>CAWEVT010000001.1:0-210869 GCA_963812585.1 uncultured Alphaproteobacteria bacterium
ATGGTTCCGAAATTGAAAGATACTAGGCGTAGCCTAAATTAATAGACCGCTGATAGGAGAGGAGAGCCGTGCTGGTCGTCCATCTTATATACTAAGGACCCGAAATGAAATGACGAAGTGTGTCGTGCTGGATCTCGGTCTACGGAAGAAATACGATAACTGAACGTTATGGGAAATGCCAGTGCTTTCGTTTTCGTAGGAGAGCCGCCGAGCCAAGGTGGAATGCGAGGGCGGTTCTCTCGCCGGTACTGCGTATTGCCGTAAATGCCGACGCAGATACATTGAATCTGAAAAGAGAATTTCCTCGCTGTCTTAGATTATGGAGATTCTGTGGCAATTCGTGGTACAATGCTTGCCTGACCAGTGCCAACGGGGTCATCGCTGCCGCACCCAATGACCGAGCCGCATGGCGACCCAGATCAGAAGCGGCGCCTCTAAGGCGTAGATCGCAATCGTTTGACGTGGGGTACCGACTTCTACGGCCCCCAAAGCCACGCCGGCGTGAATGATCAAGGCAGAGAGCCAGAACAGGATCGCCTGAGAATTCGGCGGGCGGATCAGGACCCGGTGATCCCCAACAGTGAGGGTGACCGGACCACCACCGTTGCGCTGTCGCATCAACACCTGGGCACTGCGGAACACCAGCAGCGCGAGGGCCACCACCGGCCCAAGCAGGGAGACACCGAGCAAAACCAACAGCCTGGGGGGCGGATTATAGTAGGTGCTTAAGCCTCAACAGTTTGGTATTTGCCGCACAGGATGTAGTCGGTCTGGTTGGCAATGGCGGCCGTCATTGCGGGCGGCCAGTAGGCGGGTTGCAGGACCAGCGCCAGCCAGTCATCGGCCCACAGCCGCAACGCCCCGAGCGGATGCCGGCGGATCAAGGTCTTCGACACCTCCTCCGCCATTTGGCCACGCAAACCGCCAGCCGGCCCGCTGCCAGGCTGGCCAGCTAGCCTCGGCATCGGGGGCTAACACAGCCCAACGCAGATCGCCCGAAACGACTTCTACGTGGGCACGCAGACGCGCCCCTATGTCAGGCTGCGCCGCGATCAGTTCGCGGTCATGCTCCGCATAGGGCACCACCGCCTGGATCGGCGGCGGCAACCCCCCGACGTCACTCGGCCGGACCAGTGGGGGCGCCTTGGTCAGCAGTGATATCCCCACCCAGGTGCCGACCTCGAAATGACCATCACGCGCCGCGTGCCACCTCATGACCGATAGCAGCACAAGAGCGGCTGTAACGCCGGTTACGGCAGCGTGGCGTAGACCGACCCGCAAAGACCACCGGCGATCGAGCAGCGCCGCCGCGACCGGCAGCAGCAGAAATGGCATGCCGGTATGCGGGTGATCGCCGCCAGTCCAAACAAAATCGCAGCTCCGATCAGGCTCCGGCCATCACCGCGCCGAGCGTGCCTGAACATCAGCGCCAATACCGACCAGGACAGTGACGATATAAGGGCACTCGGTCATCACCCAGTCCGGGGCCCTTTCGATTTCCGGATGTGTTGGTATAAGCGCGATGATTGCAGGCCCTGTATCATCGAGGACAGATGGCAATACTGATCGCGGAACGACCAATGACAGCCGTCAGCTGGGTTCCAGCCATCAGATTTCACCGCGATACCTCACTAATACGTCAGCCCTGAGACGCCGCCGCAAAACCACCGTTATCAAGGCAGATTAGCATTTTTGCTCCACAGCAGCGGCTGTGATGTCGCGAAGTAAAGGAGCTAGACATGCGCGGCGATTTACATCTGGTAATGGTTTTGGCGGGCCTGTGTGCAGGCTGTGCTTATGATAGCAGCGGTGGGTATTCCCAACCGAATCAGCTTTACGGGTATTCCCCTGGGTACATGCAACCTGGCGCATATGCTCCAAGCTATCCGCCCTACGTTTATGAACCCTATGGTTCTCCACCCCAATACTACCAACCGGCACCTTCTCTCGGGCTGGGTTTTGGGGTTTTCGGTAGTGGGGGACACCGCGAGCACGAGCGGGAGGAGGAATGGCGCGAGCACCATGATCGCGGCGAACGCCCACGCGGGTCCGAGCGAGGTGAAGGCCACCGTAGCGGGTTCAATCCAGCGGCGGCGGTAAATGTTCCCCCGGCGGCTACCCATATGCCACCACCGGCCTTCCGTCCAGCATCACCTCCGGTCGCTCAAAGACTACCGCCGCCGGCCGCCGCGAATGCCCGAAACCTGCATCCGTGATTTGCGTCATCTTAATTCCTTCACCCACGACTTCGCCTCCGCCTCTGTGGAGGCCTGTGCGGCTGAGAGGAGCATTCCTCGCCGAGCAATGCCGTCCCGCCATTTGACGGCAGCCGCTATCCGAAGATTACGCGTACTGACAACGTGGGCATGCAACATCGCCTTGTCACGGAGGTATTCTGCATTCAGAAGATCGCACTCGTCCAGGGCTGGTCGATGGGAGCGCATCAGCATATCACTGGGGCGCGTGGTTTCCGATATGGTCGAGTGCATCTGTGTCCACTGCGGCTCGGCTCGCACTTCTGCGAACAATCTCGTCTTTCTCAAACGGATTCCGAGCGGCACTTGCAGCCGATCCCCTATGGCACGACGAGTGGTTCGCCCCCCAACTCTACGTGGTCTGAAAGACTTTTCGCACGTGGTACTCAGGATGGTTCTGCCAGAGCTCGCGCCAGCAAGTGTAGCCGGAGGCCGATGGGGCGGCCGCGTTCGATCAAGCGGTTTGCAGCAGGCTCATGACGATCGCAGTGCGACGGAGGAAGTGGAGCCTGCGGTTGTTGCCCGTGCACCTTGATGTACGCCTTGTCAACGTACCAGCTTTTCCCCGATCTGGCCGCGCAGGCGACGGCGCGGACCTTCAGCCAATGCAGGCGTGAGCCTGACTTCCCAGTCGCGGACCGCCTCGTGACTGAACACGATGCCGCGCATCAGGAACATCTCCGGCAGGTCGCGCAGGCTGAGTTTGTAGCGCAACCGCCAAAGCACCACGAGCGCGATAACGTCCTTCATAAGGATGGTGGCCTGGGTCGCGTCTTGGGCTTTTTGCGATAGGCACGTTCGATCACCCCCAGATACAAGATGATACCACAGCCGATCGAGAGCAGCTCGGGCGCAAGAAACAACGGGGCGCCCAGTCGCACAGCGAGCCAGATCAGGGCCGGCCAGGCGACGATAGAGGCGGCAAAAGCCGCATCGTCGACGAAGAGATACCAGACCTCGTGCACGATCGTGACCAGATAGTGCATTAGCTTCGTCCCGCTGGCGGTTGCGCAAGGTAGCGGCAGCTCATCACGGCGACCAGCGCCAAAAGCAGATAGCCGAGACCAAGCCCGGCCAATGACCGGTCGCCGCCGGGCCAGTCAAGCGCCAGGCCTTCGCCAACCCAGAACGTGCCGAACGCACATAGCAGCACGCCAACCCCGAATTTCAGCGTGTTCTCCGGGATCATTGTGGCCGGCTGTCGCAGCAACAAACCGACAACAATCACCACCATAAGGGCGGCAAGGGCGCCGGGTACTGGCTGCTGCCAGCATGGTCCGGCTCGCTGCCCCCACGGCGAGAACGATGAAGACCACCTCGATCCCCTCGACCATCGTGATCTTGAACGCGGTCGTTATCGCAACCTTGTCCCAAGTGCCGGGATACGATGCTTGGGCACGAAGGACGCGCGTCTCCTCGCTGTAGATCGCATCCTCGTCATGCAGCGAGATAACGCCAGCGGCGCGCAGGATCGCCTTCCGGAACCAACGCATGCCAAACAGCAACAGAAGCACCCCAATGCCAAGTTGCAGGTACTCGATCGGGATGGCGGTCACCGCCGGGCCAAGGATCAACACAGACAGCGCCAACAGCAGAAGTGCGAGCCCGGTGCCGGTGAGCGCGCCCCGCCAGCCACGCACGGTGCCGACTGCCAGCACGACGGTCAGCGCCTCTACGCATTCGACGAGCGAGGCCAGGAAGGCACTCAGGATCGTTGGCCCAGTGTGCTCCCACAGCGCGATCATGGCACATCCCGCCCGGTCTGTTTGCTGCCTTTACGAAGTAACATTCAACCCCTCCCGCTCGCCGCGTCCATGACGCCCGGCAGGTCGGTCAATGTCCGCTTGCAGTCAGCCACGTCCGGCTTGCTCGCCCGCAGCCCAGCAAGAGCACGGTCGATCGTCTTATTGATCGTATGCCACTCAGCGGCAGCAGGGGGCTTCATCGCAGTTGCAGAGCCAGGGCGAACAGGAGTAGCGAAGGCATACTGCCGCCGGTAACCGCTGTGCCAAGGTCGGCATGCACGGTCAGATAATCGGCGCCGGTCTCCCCAACCTTCGTCGACAAGATCTTGATCGTCCAGAATACCGGTCACCTGCGGACCTTGTTCATCGCTTGGACCTTGCCGGGTGAAAGAGAAACGGTTCGCCAGGGCGCGGATGGCCGCGAGATCATAGACAGGATCCTTGAGGAAGTTTCATTTCGCCTCCGACGGTGGCGGGCATGGTGAACCCGATGAGCACCGGCATGACCAGCAGCACGAGGGGGAACTGCAGCAGCAATCCGGCGATGATCGAGATCGCGAGCGGCTGCTGAATGGCCGAGCCCTGACCGATCGCCAGCGCCAGCGGCATCAGCGTGAGGATGGCAGCCAGTGTGGTCATGGTGATCGGGCGCAGCCGGTTGCGGCTCGCCTCGCGCAGCGCGCGGCGCGGTTCCATCGCGTGCGCCAGCTCGGCGTATTCGGAGACGTAGAAGATCGCCATCTCGGTGCCGATGCCGATGATCATCGTCATGCCCATCAGGGCGGTGATGTTGAGATCGACGCCGGTGATCCACAGAGCGGTGAAGACCGCGGTGGTGGAGAGTAGTGAACAGGCGATGATGATGACCGGCAGCCACAGCCGCTCATACAGAAACAACAGCAGGATGAACTCGGCCACTAGTGCCGCCGCGAAGACCCGCGCCAGACCGGCAAAGGCGATCTGTTGCTGCTGATATAAACCGCCAAGTTCGTAGCGCACCCCGCCGCCCAACATGCCTGGTTGCGCCAGGGCCTTTTGCACGTCGCCGACAGCCGCGCCGATGCCACGGCCCTCGATCCGCCCGGTGACCGCGATCATCGGCTGCAGATTGTCGCGGGAGACTTCCGGCTGGCCGGTGACCGGCACCAGGCTGGCAACGCGGTGCAACGGAAAGACGTGCCCGTCCGACGCGCGGATAGGCAGATCAGCCAGCGCCGTCTGTCGCAGTTGCAGTGCACCCGGCAGATGGACCCGCACACCAACGGTCTTCGTTGCCTGCGGAAGCTGGGTCGCGACCACGCCGGTCAAAGCAGCGTCGACGGCGCGCGAGATATCATCAGGCGTCACGCCCTCGATGCCGGCACGCACCGGATCGATGCGCAGATCGAGCGCATCGCCGGCCAGCTTAACGCCACTCTTTACTTCCACCACACCGCTCGATCTTGCTGATCGCAGCGGCGACTTTCTCGGCCTGCGGGATCAGGGCGGACGGGTCGGTGGCGTAGAGCTTGATCTCGATCGGCTGCGGCACAGCGGTCAGGTCGCCGATCAGATCTTCCATCAGCTGTGCGAGTTCGACCTGCACGCCCGGCACTTTGGCCTGCACCTCGGCCAGCACTGCTGCCATGACCGCCGGGGTCGACTGGGCGTGGTTCGGCTTCAGGCGCACGAAATAGTCACCGTGGTAACTTTCTCCCAGATCGCCGCCGAGACCGGTTCCCAGCCGGCGGGAAAACGTGGCGACTTCCGGGTTGGCGGCCAGCATCGCGTCGATTTCACTGACCTCGCGGCTGGTCTCGGTCAGCGAGGTGCCGGCCGGGGTGTAGTAGTCCATGATGAAGCCGCCTTCATCGACCGCCGGCATGAAGCCCGTCGGCACGGCGCCATAGGCGAACCAGCCAACGGCCAGCAGCGGCACCAGAGCAAAGACAAACAACCATGGCCGGCGGAACAGGCTGTCCAGCAGCGTGCCGTGCTGCCGCGCCAGCCAGCCGTTGCCCGCTGCGCCAGGGTCGCGCCAACGATCGAAATCCACCAGATGCCGCGCCAGCACAGGCACGACAAACGCGGTCATCAGGTAGGAGATCGCCAACGCGGCGGCCATCGTGATCGACAGCGCCTGGGAGAACGCGCCGGTGACGCCGCTGAGGAAGCCAAGCGGCAGAAACACGATCAGCGTCGCCAGGCTGGAACCGGTCAGCGGCCGCAGAAACTCCCGGCTTGCCGGCAGCACTGCGGCACTACCGGCGGCGCCTCCATCAGCCACCGAAGCACCTGCCCGTCGGGCGATATGCTCGACCATGACGATGACGTCGTCGATCAGCAGACCGACCGCCGCGGCGATACCGCCCAGCGTCATGATGTTGAAGCTCATGCCGAACAGGCTGAGCACGAGGATGGCGGTGGCGAGGGTGGCAGGAACCACCAGCACCGCGATCAGGGTCACACGCCAACTGCGCAGAAACAGGATCAGCACGATGGCCGCAAGCACCAGACCGATCAGCACCGCATCCCGCACGCTGCCGGCCGATTGCGTGACCAGCTCGCTCTGGTCGTACCATTTCACCATGCGCACGCCGGGGGGCAGCTTGAACGCGCCGAGCTTGGCCTGCACCGCGCCGGCGATCTGCACCGCGTTGCCGTCGGGCTGTTCGTAAACGTTGAACAGAACCGCGGGCTTGCCGTCCTCCACCACACGGACCCATTGCGGCACGACCCCATCCTGGACGGTGGCGACATCGCGCACCCGGACGACACCGGCCGGGTCGGACCGCACCACGACATCGCCGACCGCCTCGGTCTTGCCGATACTGTGGTCGGCGGTCACCAGATAGAGCTTGTGGTTATCCTGCAATTGCCCGACCGCCTGCAGCACATTGGCCTTGGTCAGCGCGTCGGACAGATCCGTCATGCCCAGGCCGTAGCCGGCGAGAAGGTGCGGATCGGCCAGCACTTGAACCTCGGCGGTTTCCCCGCCTTGCACGCTCACCCGGGCGAGCCCGGAAATCGAGGACAGCAGCGGCACGATCTGATATTGCGCCAGGTCGTGCAGCGTCGACCGGAGACGTGCTGTCCGACAGCAGCGCATAGGAGATGATGGGGAAGACCGTCGGGTCCATCCGCCGCACGTTGTAGCCGGTCCCGGACGGCAGGTTCGGCAGGATCTGCGACACAGCGGCGTCGACCAGCAGCGTGCTGCTGACCATGTCGCGGCCCCAGCCGAAATCCACCGAGATCTGGGCCGTGCCGCGTGAACTGGCCGAACGGACGTCGATCACGCCTGGTACCGTGCGGATGGCCTCTTCGACGGGACGGGTTACCAGCAACGCCGTCTGGTCGGCAGGGCGGCTGCCGGCGTCGAGATCGACAACGACACGGGGGAATGCCACCTGCGGGAATAGCCCGACCGGCAGCGAGATCGCCGAGACCACGCCGGCGATTGCGAGAGCGAGCGCCACCAGGATGATCGAGCGGGCATGCCGTTCGATGAACGCGGCGAAGTTCATTGGGCGTTGCTCGCCTGCGAGGTCGCGGCTGCATTGGTGGGCCGGGTCTCGACACGCACCGGCGACTTGTCGGCGAGCTGGTAATTACCCTGCACTACCAGCGGCCGCTGCGGATCGAGCGAGCCCTGCACCACATCGTCACCGCCGGCCGGGCCGGCAACGGTCACGTTGACCCGCACTGCCGATCGTGCCGGCGACCTGGAACACGTAGCTGCCGTTGGTATCCGTCAGCACCGCGTCATGCGGCACGATCCAGCCGTTCAGTTCGCCAACCTTGATCTCGGCGCGAAACGCGGCCCCGGAGATGACGGAACCGGCCGGCACCGAGACATCGGCGTCGACCAGACGGGTGCGCGGGTTCAGCATGCCGTCGAGCCGCAAGACCTGACCATCCAGCTCGGGGCCACCAGCCAATGGCACCAGATGGACCGGCTCGCCTCGGATGGACGCGGACGCGTTCGCCCGGATCGATGCCGACCGTGACAACCAATCCGTCGAGCCGGGTGATCGTCATCATGGTTGCGCCAGGCTGCACGCGGTCACCCTGGGCCACCGGGATTGTCGCGATGGTTCCGTCGAACGGCGCCTGCAGCGTTTGCGACGGACGATCGGCGCCCTCTCGGTGAAGCGCGTCGAGCGTCGACTGGGCATCCGCGACTGCCTTGTCGGCCTGGGCAAGCTGATCGCGCGTCGCCAGTTGCTGACCCAGCAGTTGCGCCGTGTGCGCGCGCTGCTGCCGCGCCGCCGTCAGTGCGCTGACCGCTTGCTGATATGTCGACACGGCGGCGGCGGAGGCGCCGAAATCCAGCAGGCGTTCTCCGGCGCGGACCGTCTCACCTGGGGTAACGGCGATGGCCAGCACGCGCCCATCCTGTTGCAGGCTGAGCGTCATGCCGCCATCGAGCGCCGGCGTGGCGGTGCCATAGGCGGTCACCAGATCCGGCGCGACCCCGGCTCGCGGCGCCACGGTCTCCACCGCCACGCTTGCCGCCTCGTCGGCGCAGCGCGGAGGCTGTCAGCATGGCCAGGATCAGGCCGACGATCGCTGGCACGCGGTTCATTCTGGGGTGTCTCCTGATGGAATGGCGATCGCCGGCATGCCGTCGCCGATCAGCGTGGCGATTGCCACCTGCTGGTCGAGCAGGGATTGCTCGATGGTGACGACCTCCTGCTCCTTGGTCAGGCGGGCCGTGACCAGGTCGACATAGCTGCGTTCGTCCAGGTTGCCGGCGTTGAAGGCCGCTTCCGCCTGTCCGGCGACCCGTCGTGTGCCCGCCAGGTCCTGGCGGACGGCGATGAGCTGATGGGAGAGCAGATCGATCTCCGCCACCATCGCGCGGACCTGTCCGGACGCAGCGGCCAGGCGGGCGGCGTATTCGTCGTGCAGTTGCTGGCGGGTCGCCGTCTCGATCGCGATGTTGCCTTGGTTCTGGTTGAAGATCGGCAGTTCCAGCGTGATCTGCGGGCCCAGATTGCGGACGTTGGCGTTGTCACTGCCGCCAGTCACGCCGAATACCAGGTTGGGGAAGCGCGACAGGATCGCCGTCCGCAGCTTGGCGTTCTGCGCCCGGTAACCAAGCTGAAGTGCCACCAGGTCGGGACGCCGCTGAGCCAGCGTTGGCAGCGCCTGCGCCACCGCATCCACGTTCCACGGCGGGATGTCCGGCTTTGGGTCCAGCGGCACCGCGACATCGGGCGCCAGACCGAGCAGCGCATTGAGCTGGTGGCGGCGGGAAAGCTGCTGGCGCTGCAGGTCATTGATCTGAGCGGTGGTGGTCTGCAAGGCGGCGAGGTCGGGTGCCGAAACCGTCAAGGTCTCGTTCCCGGCGGCGACGGCGCGTTGCGACTTGCGGTAGCGCGCGGCCAGCAGATCGCGATTCCGCGCCAACAGGGCGAGGGAGCGATCGGCCTCGATGATGTCGACGGCCAGCAGCCGTGCCTGGCCGATCACCTGCCATTCCTGCCAAAGGATCTGCGCGTCCACCTGCCCGGCGCTCGCCCGTGCAGCGGCACGTGAACTGGACAAGGTGATCAGCGCTCGGATGTCCTCGCTGAGGCCGGCGTTGTAGGCCGGGGTGGTGCCGACGCCCGCGACCAGCGGCAGGAAGGCGCCGGTGAATTGCGGATTTGGCAGCAGCCCGGCCTGCAGCACCTGCGCCTGGGCCACACCATGTTGCGCGCGAATGGCAAGCAGGTCCGGATTGTTCTGCGCGGCAAGCAGCGCCACCTGCGTCACCGTGAGAGGCGCCACCTTGTTGATTCCATCACGGTGCAGGCTGCCAAGGCTGTCCGCCAAGGCTCGGCTTCGCCGGCAATGGCAGATCGGCCGGCGCGCCACATGCTGCCAGCGCAAGACCGAAAGCGGCCGGGATCAGCAGACGGAGAAGCATGGACGGGCGACAGCGTGCATGCCGAAGACATGGCGGAAGCCACCTTGTCGAAGGCTGGCGAGAACCTTCGCAATCGACAAGTTGACGGTCAGCCGCCTTCCGCTGTGGCATGAACGGGCATGAGGACAGCCCGGTGCGCATCCTGTTGATCGAAGACGACCCCGAAACGGCGGAATACGTCGTCGCGGGACTGCAGAGCGAAGCGCACGACCTGGAGGTCGCGGGTGACGGCCGGGCTGGTCTGCTGCGCGCGGCCTCGGAGACGTGGGACTTGCTAATCGTCGACCGGATGCTGCCCGGCCTGGATGGACTGGCCGTGGTGCGCACCTTGCGTGCCAGCGACATTGCAACGCCTGTGCTGTTCCTGACCACGATGGGTGGGATCGACGACCGCGTGACCGGTTTGAATGCCGGTGGCGACGACTATCTGATTAAACCGTTCGCCTTTGCGGAACTGGCCGCCAGAGTCGCCGCGCTGGGTCGTCGCCCGCAGCGCACCGCGCCCGATACTGTGCTGCGGGTCGCGGATCTGGAGATCGATCTGTTGACCCGCGTCGTTCGCCGGGGTGGCGAGGAGGTGGTGTTGCAGCCGCGGGAATACGAGCTGCTGGAGTATCTGATGAAGCACGCCGGTCAGGTGGTGACCCGGACCATGCTGCTGGAGAATGTCTGGGGCTTTCACTTCGATCCCCGCACGAGCTTGGTCGAAAGCCATATCAGCCGTCTGCGCGGCAAGATCGATCGCGGCCGGCCCGAACTGATCAGCACCGTGCGCGGCAGCGGGTATTGCCTTCGTGCGCCTGCCTAGGCCGCTTCGCACCTCCAGCTTCCGGCTGACCGTGCTGTATGCGGCCATGTTCAGCGTGTCCGGGTTGGTGGTGTTCGCCATCGTTGCTTGGCTGGTGGGCAGCTTCATGGCCGAGCAGCTCGACGCGACGGTGGCAAATGAGCTGGCGGAGGTTCAGGCCGATGCGGGAGGCCAGGATACCCAAGTGTTGAAGCGGGTGATCACCGGGCTGACCGTGAATTCGCCTGGCATCTACTACCTGCTGCAGGCGCCGGACGGCCAGGTGATTGCGGGCAATATGACGGCGATCGAGCCAAAGCCAGGCCTGCGGTCGCTGGAATGGATGCACCAGGCGCCGGAACGGCGATCGATCGGCGGCATTCGGGGCCGTGGCATTGTGTTGCCGGACGGCGCGTATTTGTTTGTTGGTATCAGCGACTACCAACTCGGTGAGGTGCGGGAGGTCATCCTGCGCACCTCTCTGCTCGGGCTGGGCGTGACTGTCGTGTTGGCCGTCGCCGGCGGGCTTGCCATGAGCTACGGCGTGCTGCGCCGGGTGGAGGTGGTGAGCCGGGCGAGCCGAGCGATCATGGCGGGCGACCTGGCCCAACGGATGACGCTGCGCGGGACCGACGACGAGTTCGACCACCTGAGTAGCAGCCTGAACGCGATGCTCGACCGGATCCAGGATCTGATGCTGGGCCTGCAGCAGGTGTCGAGCGACATCGCTCACGACCTGCGAACGCCGCTGACGCGGCTGCGGCAGCGCCTGGAACTGGCGCGCAGGCGGGAAGAGCACGGTCGAGGGGCTGCACGTTGCCGTGGACGGAGCGATCGACAACGTCGACGCCATACTGGAAACGTTCGGTGCGCTGCTGCGGATCGCCCAGATCGAGGCGGGGACGCGGCGATCAGGGTTCCAGCCCGTGGCTCTAAGTGCGTTGTTGAGTGGACTGGTCGAGGCTTATCAGCCGGTCGCCGAGGAGCGGGCGCAGGATCTGGTAGCGCACATCGCGCCGGACCTGTGGGTGGTCGGAGATCGGGAACTGCTGATGCAGATGTTTGCCAATCTGATCGACAACGCGATTAGTCATTCGCCTGCTACCGCGCGTCTGTTTATCAACGCAGCGTCAGCGCCGGATGACGTAATGGTTATCGTTGCCGATACAGGCCCGGGCATTCCGGCGGCGTATCGCCAAAAAGTGCTGCAGCGCTTTTACCGCCTGGAAACGAGCCGCACGACGCCCGGCAGTGGACTGGGATTGAGTTTGGTGAACGCGATCGTAGCTCTTCACGAGGCGACGCTTGAATTACAGGATAACAAGCCGGGCTTGCGGTGTGTCCTACACTTTTCCGCGGCGACCTCTACGGGCGTAGCTTGATGGTGCCAGATTGAGGAGCAATGATGGACACCCAATCCCCCTCATCGCCTGTCCCACACCTCGACGAAGGCGCAGGGATATTGCAGCGCGCTGATGGTTAGCCAACTGCTCGCACTGTGCACCCCGCCGATTATGTATCTATACCTGAAATCGGTTCCCACTTGCGGCGAAACGACAATGGAATCGCGCTTTTCCCGGTGTGGCGACGCCGGAGGCGGCGGAGTGATCCACTACTGGAGGGCGTGCGTCGTTTGCCTGGTGCTGAACGGCTGCCTGGTCGGACCGGACTACAAACGTCCTGACGCACCGGTGCCGGTGGTGTTCAAGGAACTCAACGGCTGGAAGCCAAGTCAGCCCAGTGACGCGATGGACAAGGGTATCTGGTGGTCGGTCTATGACGACCCGGAACTCGACCGGTTGGAGCGTATGGTCGAGGTGTCCAACCAGACGGTGAAATCCTTCGAGGCGCAATATCGCAACGCCGTCGCCCTGGTAGCCGAGGCGCGCGCGGGCCTGTTTCCCACTGTCGACCTCGGCGACAAGGTCACACGAAGCGGTGATGGAAGTTCTTCGGGCGGCCCCAGCACCCAGTACAGCCTCACCGGCAGCGTCACGTGGGATCTGGATCTCTGGGGCCGGATCCGCCGCCAGGTGGAGAGCAACGTCGCCGGCGCCCAAGTCAGCGCAGCTGACCTGGCGAATGCCAAATTGTCGGCGCAGGCGACGCTTGCCACAGACTATTTCGATCTACGGGCAGAGGATGGCCTCTCGAAACTGTTGTCTGACACCGTCATCGCCTACCGCCGCGCGCTGCAGATTACACAAAACCAGTACAATGCTGGCACCACCTCAAGCATCGACTACGTCACGGCGCTGGCCTTGCTGCAATCGACCGAAGCCCAGTTGATCGCGGTCGGCGTGCAACGGCAGCAGTTCGAGCACGCGATTGCCGTGTTGGCCGGACATCCACCGGCCGACCTGACGCTTCCGCCCGCCCCACTCGCCACTGATGTGCCGGTAGTGCCGGCAGGGTTGCCGTCGGCTTTGCTGGAGCGCCGCCCCGACATCGCCGCTGCCGAACGGACGATGCAGCAGGAGAATGCCCTGATCGGAGTCCAGTTTGCCGCCTTCTACCCGGATATCTCGCTATCGGCGCAGGGTGGGTTCGCCGGCAGTCCGCTGGGGCAATTGTTCAACAGCGGCAACCAACTGTGGTCGCTGGCGGCATCGGGCAGCGAAACGCTGTTCGAGGGCGGCCTGCGAAGCGCATCCGTGGCGGCGGCGCGTGCGACTTATGACTATCCGTGGCCACCTACCGGCAGACCTTGCTGACCGCGTTCCAGCAGGTGGAGGACGCGCTGTCGAACCTGCGCATCCTGGCGCTGCAGGCCAAGGCTCAAGCCATCGCGGTCGACTCGACCAGCCGAGCGGTGCGGGCTACGCTGAATGCCTACATTGCCGGAACGGTCCCCTATACCAGCGTAGTCACCGAGCAGACGTTGCTGCTGTCCAACGAACAGACCGCACTGGCAGTGCAGCAGAGCCGGTTGGTGGCAAGCGTGGCGTTGATCGAGGCGCTGGGCGGCGGCTGGTCGACCGCGGACCTGCCTCGGCGGGACAGGCTGGAGGTATTCAGCCCGCTGACAGATTGATGCGGCCCACCTTGGGCCCTGCGAGGATGAAAACAGTCGATCGAGCGAGCCTCGCGCGGTAGGTTCGCGGTCACTGCGACCACGGAGCAGCGGCAGAAACTCAACGGTGCCATGGCCGACAGCTAGCCATACTGGAGAACGGCATTGGGGCGAGACCCCAGCCGGCAATTGGGAGGCTGTATGGGAAACGGCTTCCGTCAACCCGCCCGTATGGACGATGCTCTATACCGGTGCAGAGGGGAGGCGTGCGCCGCCATTGTATCAGGACCGCCGGGCGGCGCTCAGAGCCTGAAGCGAAATGCATTGGCTGGATCCTAACGAACTAGCGACCGTCCGCTTGGTCCCAGCCGCAGAAGCGCCAGACAGGGCCGACCATTCGATTGTTTCGGTATCCCTTCCGGTCAGGCGCTCAGCCGGGGCGCTGCACCACCGCCTCGTCGGCTTCACCTGGTTTGAGGGCAGTGGCGAGGAGTTGATACAGGTGAAGCGCACGCCAGGCCGTCCTGCTCAGGTATCTCTTGCTGGGAGTCCAGCAGCGCATTCAGCGTCAGGACCTGTCCATGAGCACGATGAACAAATTCGCCGTTGATATTGTTGGCTGGGCGCAACGCTTACGTCTGTCCTGGCAGCCACCTCGGCCAGGGCGAAGTTACCAATCGACCTTGCCCTTCCCGACGCGCTTGGGGCGCCCTGGAAACGGCGTCCAGGGGGCGATCCGCCGCGCCTGCTTCTTAGCCTTGGCGTTGTCCGTGATGCCAGGGAAACGTCGTCGCAGCGCTACCGCAGCCAACAGCTCGCCGCCGGTCTCATAGGCCGCCCTGATCGCCGCGACACCAGCTTCGGTGACGACATACATGGCGCTAGAGGTGGCGGGTCCGGTGGTCGTCGACGTCAGCACTTACTACTCGAATGTCATCGCCATCCCCGCCCGAACGGGGGATGATGGTGTAGGTTGGCAATAATATGCCATGATGACAGGCGAGCTCCAAGCTGAGCTGAAGCGGTCCCTTATTCAGATATTGGACGTCTGCTGCTCGTCCTTGGGGACTGGGCTCTGCCTTCTCCAGACCTCGGCTCAGTTGCCAGAGTTTGCCAGGCAGACCGCAGATAGAGGGAAGAAAAATTCTTACCCTCTATCAAGAGCATGGACCTGCAAAAATCGGCTCTGGAAGGGGCGCTGACCCGTCTGGCTGGGACTATGGGGGTGCTGGTGCCCGGGCAAGCAGGGATCAGGATATGACGGACTTCTGTTCGTCGAGCATCTTTCGTATCACGGCACCAGGCAGCAGTTCACCGAGGGGCCATACTACTCCACACGCTATGAACCGCCCCTGCATGAAGGTGGAGATAAGGCCGTCTTGGCGATCTAGCCATTGACTAATGTCAAGCCTGGTTCTTCTCCCGTCATCGAACGTGATGACAAGATGATGCCGGCGCGACGGAACGATGTTTCGGAACTTCATCCTCCATATATACCACACTGGTGGATAGCCGCGAGGTCACTCGCCCCATGTATTGGCCTGACAATGCCGTCCGGCATGCTTGTCTATTCAGCCCCGGCAGCAGCCTGTGTTGCTGCGCTGCTGGCGCGCCGCCATGCCCTACGCCGGCAGCCTGACCCTGTCCGATGTCGCGGAACGGACCGACGTTCTGGCTGTGGCATGCAGCCAATGTGAGAGGGCAGGGCGGTATCCGCTGGCAACCCTGATCGAGCGGCATGGCCAAATGTACACTATCCCAACGCTTCTGCGGACGCTGTCGGATGATTGCCCAAAGCGGAAGTCGTTATCGGCCTACGATCTGTGCGGCGTGCATTGTCCGGAGTTGCCGGCGCTGTTCATGCGGCAGACCCAGAGCGAGCTGAAGGGATTGTCTTCTGATCCAGAATAATCAAGACACCGGCGCTCCCGTTGCGCCGGTCGCCAGTCCGCCGCCGGCCAACATTCCGAGAAGCTGGCCAGAACTTATATGGTTAATCTTGGCGCAATGGATTCTTGGGTAGGTCCCAGGCAAACAGACGCCCAGTGCCGAGTTAAAGGGCGCCTGCCTTAGCCGACCAAACAGGCGCCGCATCAGGGTTAAAGCGCCTGTCTAGCCGTTCATAGTATGCCCGCGGGCGATACCGCAGCCAGCCCGCCGATGCTGACTCCAGGGTTGTCGATCGTCAAATTAATTCCCTACGCTTGGGACGCTGCTAGCCGGGCCGTGGGGCTCGCGGATAAAGGGGGAGCAAAAATCATATTACCTGCGGCGCGGCTCTGATCTTTCGGGGCTTCGTTTTTCCGATCCCAATATGGCGTCGAGAGCCTGGGTGGGCGTGAGACCGGCACAAAAATCGACGTTCCAGGAGGAGTTTTCACGATGTGCCGTGGTGTCCAGGGCGGCCCTGTATTGGGGATCATAGCCGCGCCGGACAGCTTCCGCGTTTAACTCGTCCAGCCATGCATAGAAGGGAGTGAGTTTGTCATTCACTTCGGATTACGCCGCCGCTTCGATTTCCTTGGATACTATGAGCGGGATGGCGAGCTGGACAGGGTGGTAAATCAGCGGCCACCCGACCGATCGCTGAGCGGCGGCTTCTCACGACGGCAGGCGAGTTGCCACGTTGCGGCGGCTACCGTTTGGTCGCAGCCTAGAGGGTCAAGCGGCAAAACCGCGGCGGCCTGTATGCTGATCGCGCCAAGCTCGGCGTGCGAGCCCAAACACCGGAGGTGGATCATCGAGCCGAACGACGATGGTCTGAAGATCCCGCCCTGGCCACCGCCGTTCGAGCGTCCTGAGCATGATAACGGCATGCTCTTTAGCTCGCTATTCTGGAAATTGCTGACGGTGTTGACCGCGATCTGGGCTTTGATCGTCGTCCTGGCGTTAACGAGGGTGTTGTGAAGGCCGGCCGGCAGTCTAATGGTTTCACGGGGAGAGACATGGAGCCTGGTTGCGGATTTGCTTGTGACCGAGTGACCGCCCGCGTCGCCATCCTCTTTACCTGTACGTTGTGACCGAAGCCGATGCAGCGGCAATCCGCGAGGTGCTCCAGCGGGATGGCGAACTGTCCGCCGCCGCAGAGCTGCGCCCGGCTACCGCGGCGGCCCGAAGGTGGATGGTAAGTTGGGCGCCGAGGCGCGTAAGACCGCCGCTGACGACTTTGCGTCCCGTCTGGCCCCGTTGCTAAACCAAATGCGAGCCGATGAGCGGAGCCTCCGTCAGATGGCGGCCTGAACTGACGTCGAAAGGTATACGCACCCCGCGCGGCGGCGAGTGGACAGCAACGGCCGTGAAGAACGCATTGAGCCGCATTGGCTAACGCCAGCGAGAAATGGACTGCCTCCCATCGTCGGCGCCCTGGAGGCCGTCCCACAGCCGCAGATGCCGCTCCAAGGGCCCTACAAAATCCTGCTTTCGTAGAAGGGCACTGGCGGACAACACCACCAGGGCATGACCGATGGAGCAGTAGACAATGCTTCAAATGATCTTCGCGGTTGCTGAAATGTTCGGAGGCTTTTGGCTTGGCTGGCAGACAGGCGAAGCCTTCCAACGCCGCTTCGTGCCAGACGATACGCGCGTCCGGACATGGCACTATTGGGCAGTCGAGGAATGATCATCGGCACCCTGATCGGCTTGGAGGCACACGACATCCTGTTCCCGCACTATCGACATTAGACGGCCCCGGCTTCGTCATCTTGGCGGCCACAGCGAACGACATTTTCCTGTCTACCACACAGCTTTCCCAGTATACACAGTCTATGGAAATCACCACGAGCCGGACGTCCGGGCGGTGCCGGAGCTGTCCGCCGCGTGCCAGGACCGCGAGATGACGATGGCGCTACGTCAGCGTAGACGCGCGAAGTAAAGGCCGTGGTTGCGCCCGTGACTGCCCACCCAACTGCCTCTGACCGGATGCGTGCCAGCCGCGCGCGGCGGCGACGCGGTGCGGTCTTGGTGGAGATCGAGGTTGATGCAGGGCTTCTCGACCGTCTGGTTGGCCTACAGATGCTGAGCGCGGGCCAGCGGACTGATAGGGCGGCAGTGGGTGCGGCCGTGCTGAGTTTCATCCGGGCCGAGAGTGGTCCAGTAGGCCCGAGCGCGTTGGCGTTCGTCGGCATACTGGTGGAGGCGATAAGGCAGCGGCGGGAAACCGCTTGGCAGTAAGCAGCTGGACTATGCCGGTTCCGGTCCGGCCAGCATGGTTCTGGACTGAGGCCAGCGCGCCGGCGTACGGTTGGCGGTGCTGCACCTGCATTCCCGCACTGGCGAGAGAGGTCCGGCTTGTCTGCACCGACGACTGATCCAATTCCGACGTTGACCGGTACTCATGATCAGGTGCGGCAGGCCGAACGGCTGCGGTCTGGCCACACCGCGACGTTGCTGGATATGGACTGCAACAACATCGCAACGGATGCTGTTGGCAGTGCCGTCGCCAAGCTGCTGCCCATCGCTATGCGCCAACAGCAAGCAGCATGGTGGCTCCGATACGCCCCAGGAAGACAAACCAGCGACCTGCTGGCGGAGCTGGCCGGACGGCTGGCTGCAGATGGCCGGATGGATGCCGAGATGCTCAGGATGGTGATCCAGGAGGTGTATCGGTTGCGGTATCGAGTAATCAGCGGGCGCACGGACCTCACGCTGGGGTTATAGGCGGCACGGTGGCCATATTGTCGAAGGCCAGCGGACCACGCCCCCGGCGCTAACTACTACCGAATGAGAAATGAGACCCAAACGTTCCACTCCCGGCCGCCCGTAGCCACGAATCCATCGGGTCGCTGCCGGCAAAGAAGCGATGCTGCGCCTCAGATGAATACATGAAGCCCAGCGTCTCATACTGCGCCGGCAATCCATCCTGTAATTGGGTTACCCACCATGACAGGCCACCGGCGTCAGGGGGCCGGCCCAAAATTTCTTTATAAAGATCAGTGGTAAACGTCGTATCCGCTGCTGCCGAACTGGCGGCCGTTGGGACAGCGCCATAAATCCCTTGGCCTTCGGGCGAAGAGACGAAGGCCAGTGCAATCCCAGGAAGTGATGCACCACCTTCAAGCGCGTGCACCCAGCCATTCAGGCCCGCCTGGTCCGGCGCGCGGCCAAGGATCGCGTACATTTCCACGATCGGCACCACGTAATCCTGGGCCTCTGAGCTATTGATAATGTTCTGTTCTACGGCGGCGCCGCTCATCGCACCGCTGTTGATTTGTCCCGTCCAGTAAGCCAAGCCGCCGGGGTCAGGGGAGCGCTGGAGGATGTCCTGGTAGAACTGCGTAACCTCGGTGACAGAGGGTGGCGAAGGCGGTGGGACCGGCGGTGATGGTGGCGTCGGGGCGGTTTCAGCTATGGTGGTTGTCTCTTGGCCAGAGAACTGTCCCAAACTGTCCTGAACGCTCCAGGAAATTGTCACGGGACCGGGAAGTGCAGTCGCTTGATCTCCCGCAGTGAAAACCAGACTTCGCAGATCACTAGAGAAGGTGGCTAAGTTTGGTGCATCGATAACATAGTTGCCTGACTGCTGACTGATGGCTACCACGCCGGTGCCGCTAAGTGTCCCGCCTTGGTCCTCACCACCTGATATGGAGAAACTGGCTGACAGGTTGGGTTGGTATGCCGCAGTCGCATTCGGATCAGTAACTGTGACGCCAATGAACGGATGAACAGAGACGCCGTAGTTCACAGATTGTGAAGGAGAGCTATCCGATACGACAAGAGGGGATATGGGCACTTGATCAAACTCAACACTGTCCGCAGCTGTGGCGCCAGTAATCTGATCCGTTATGGTCAGGATTACTCTCTCCATCGGGCCATAGCCTTCAAGATCACGTCCTGATCCGATGGCCCCCATTTCGGCGGTCACGCCGCGGAGAATGGCTGTCAGTGCTGCCGAAGAGACATAGCCTGTTCTCCATATTGAGCCGGCCGACGCTCCCGTAATGCCTACCAGCCCGTTTGGCTCAGTAGAAGCCCCACCGTTACCGAAGAACTCCACGGTCGCTTGCACAGGATCGGTTCCGTCACGGACAATGACATCGCTGAAAGGCGTCACTATCGTTGGCGAAGCCGAAGCACCTTGGTCTTCTTGGGCCATGGTCACGTCAGGGGCATCCCCACCGGGATTTTCGCCCGTAATCACGGGTTGGCCTGTAGCCATGACGTTCTTTCTCCCAACGTATCCTTCGCTACTAGCAGAGAAGGCGGTGTTGGGTAGGACAGATTTGTAACAAATGAAAACATAAGCCTGAGGAACGGCCGCCATCTGAACGATGGGCGCCCCTACCCTGGCCACTGGTGACGCCTAAGTTGTCCACAGATGCAGGACCATCGAGGCCTTGATCATTCACCGATCCGGTGGACGATCCTGTGGAAAACTCTGTGCGCCAATGGTGTTTCGAACGCCAGATCAGACGTCTGGACGCAGTGCCTAGGATTTAGGCACAGCTTCCATTGGTTTGAATTTGCATCATTTTTCTCTTCGCGATTGGCGTCACGGAGATCTGACACCCACCTGGCCAGCAGGTGCACAAACATTGTGGAGGGCCGTCGCGCAGTCAAGGCGGCGAACCCGGGGTCAGCCTGCATCCGGAAATGATCGACGTCAATAAGCGGTCGCCGTTAGCCGGATGGGTGGTCGCGCCGACGGCCACCCGCGTCCTGCCCAACGCCTGCGTTCGGCTGGCAGCGGTGACACCGCTCCCAGGCTCCTATAGCCTTTCGTCGAATTGTGGCCGGGAGGCACATCATGGCCGTTGGGACCGTCAAATGGTTCAATCTTCAGAAGGGGTTCGGCTTCATTCAGCCAGAGGACGGAGGGGCTGATGTCTTCATCCACATTTCCGCCGTGGAGCAGGCTGGTCTAACCACCCTCAACGATGGCCAGAAGGTTAGTTTCGATGTCGGGCAGGACCGTCGGGGCAAGACGTCGGCCATCAATCTCAAGCTTGGCTGACTATTCTGGCCGGCGGCGATGAGCCACAAATTTACTGTTGGCCAGACCGTGGTGTTTACGCCCGGCGCAGGTGAAGTTGGCATCAGCACTCTCCCCACGTTGGCAACAGTCACGCGCCTTCTGCCTATGCAAGACGCCGAATACCAGTATCACATCCAGGTAGAAGCGGACGGCCTCCAGCGGCGGGTCTTGGAAAATCAACTCCGGCCCGCGTGACCGACGTCGTGAGGCGGGTTCGTGCCTTTGACGCTGTCAGCGGATGCTTCTTGGTGTTGTATGAGCCATAGCCGCTCATGCGCAGCCACCAGGCTTTCCTTGGCGCGGCGCTCCCTACCATCCGGAGACGGCCGTGGGCGCCGCACCATGAACTCCAGCACGTCCAGCAGGCGCCGCGCCGCCTCGATATTACCCTGATCGCAGGCGTGGTGAAACGCGATCAGCACATGATCGGATAGGCGTCTCGTGTGGCGGGTGGGCGACGCATTGCTGGACAAACCGTTGTTCATCCGACGCCTCTCTTCGAGGATATCTGCCTGTCTGGCCGTCGTATCTACAGTATGCCCGGCGGTCAATATCGCCACGCTCGTCAAAAGGAGCGCCATGGTGTCAGTGTGTGATATATATCACACCCCTGGGAACCTGGCTTCCCCATGCTTCCAAGATTAGGCCGGCCAGATGGAGTTGCGCGCCGCGGCCGGCCGCATCAAACGTCCGTCTCGCAGAGCGCGCATCTGGCTCAATCACTTGGCGTGATCGTCAACCATGGCCGGCTCCATCTGGGCGATCGTCATCCCCCGAAATGCCAAACAGGCGCCCCACACGGAAGAGCGCCTGCCTGAAGGAAATGACTAGCCCGCGGGCGAAACCGCAGCCGGCGGCAGAAGGCTGTATTGGATATCGGCTCCCGTCAACCCGCCAGTGTGGGCACCCCGCCAGTATGGACGATGCTCACTACCGGACGCGGAAGAAAGGCGCGCTGTTGGATAAGCGCGCTAGTACCTCTGCACAGTGATTTTGACTAGTTGGCGTGCTGGGCGCCCTTGTCTACAATCGGCGTTCCGATTTGTAGCATGTGAAGGACGATCATGGCCGCAGAACTTTCCGGCGCGTCGTCCGCAGCACACTATGAAACGGTGCGCTCAGCGCTGAACGCTGCCTTGACTTTGCTCAGATCAACGCGATCACGCCCGTCACGGGCGGAGCTTCGGGTGCTTTCCCGTTTCGTGTCGAGATAGGCGATCGGCGCTACCTTGTCCGGGTGGAGGGTTTAGCAAGTCCTTTGCGGAATCCGCACCAATATAACTCGATGCGCATAGCGGCCGATGCGGGGATCGCGCCAAGAATTTACCACATCGACGAGGCCGCCCGTGTCGCGGTGATGGATTACATTGAGGAGAAGCCGCTGATGTACTTTTCCGGGCGGACCTCGCGCGCTCGCCCAAGCAATGGGGGAAATTTTGGGTCGCGTCCAAGCGACTCCGTCATTTCCGCATTTCGTTGAATATCCAGATATTGTTGGTCGCCTGTGGGCGTACGTGTGCAGAACAGGCTTATTTGCGCCCGGTGCGCTCGACCCGTACACAGAACGCCTAGAGCGCATTCGTGAGGCGTATTTGTGGGACTTTACAATCTCAGTCTCTAGCCACAACGACCCCTTCCCCGTAACGTCCTGTTCGATGGTGAACGTCTGTGGCTGATCGATTGGGAGTCGGCCTACCGTAACGATCCTCTTGTTGACGTGGCGATCGCGCTGGACAGTTTTACGTCATCTGCCGACTTGGAGAGCGTATTATTGAAGGCCTGGCTTGGCCGCGCGCCGGCTGATGGTCTTTACACCCGGCTCGCTTTGGTCCGGGCGCTCACCCGCCTCTACTACGCGGGAGTTTTGCTTAGCGCCTCTATGGCGTTCTCAGGTGCTCTGGCAGATTGTAATCTCTCCGCCCCAACACTCCGGGAATTTCAGCACGGGATCTGCCACGGGCGATTTAAGCCTGGTTCACCGGAGACCAAGCACATTTTGGGCAAGATGTATCTTGCCTCATTTTTCACAGGGGTTGCTCCGCCAGGGCTCGACGCCGCCGTTTGACGGACTTGCCCGACCTGCCACAGTCCGAATGTCATGGTTTTCACCAGGGGTCGGTCCGAGGGGCATCGGGAGCCGGCGATAGTGGACTGAGGAGGGATTCTGCGACGAATGCCTAAGAAAGGCCCTGAGGCTTAGAAATCTGCCCGGGGTTCAGCAGGCAACCGAGGCCCTAAGTAAAGACCCTGTATTACTCTGTATATCGCAGAGAGACGCTGTTCTGTGCGAAGTGCGCCGACGAACGGCCGACGCTCCGGGCGTTTCGGCCAGGGTTCACTACTGTCCGGTTCGCTGACCCAGATTTCCATGGAATCCATTGATGCTTAAGGCTTTCCGACGGTTCGTTGCTGGGGCGGATTTGAATGGCTGGCGGCTCTCGCCGACGATCTTGCGGGGAGGGCTTGGGCATGAACACCGGCAGGACGCTTTTCGCGCAGCTCATGGATTTTCTGCCTTGGAGCAGCTTCGACCGGGTTGTCGCGCGCTACGACGGCAACCGCGCGGTTCGCAAGCTGTCCTGCGCCGCGCAATATCAGATCATGGCGTTCGCCCAACTGACCTACCGCGAGAGTTTGCGCGACATCGAGGCCTGCCTGTCGGCGCAAGCCGCGAAGCTCTACCACATGGGCCTTCGCGAACCGGTCCGCCGCTCCACCCTCGCGGATGCCAACGAGTCGCGCGATTGGCGCATCTATGCCGAGTTCGCCCAACGGCTGATCGCGCAGGCCAGACGTCTCTACGCCAGCGAAAGCCTGGGAGCGGAGCTGACCAACAGCGTCTACGCGCTGGATTCCACGACCATCGATTTGTGCCTGTCGGTGTTCCCGTGGGCCCATTTCCGGTCCACCAAATCCGCGGTGAAGATGCATACGCTGCTCGATCTGCGCGGCAACATTCCGAGCTTTATCCATATCTCGGACGGCAAGCTGCACGATGTTCATGCGCTCGATATGCTGATCCCCGAACCCGGCGCCATCTATGTGATGGATCGCGGATACATCGACTTCGCACGCCTGCATACGCTGCATCAGGCGGGCGCCTTCTTCGTGACGCGCGCCAAGTCCAATCTGCATGCGCATCGGATCTATTCCACGCCTACCGACCGAGCGACCGGCGTGATCGCCGATCAAACCATCGTATTGGACGGCCCTCGTACCCATCAGGACTATCCGGTGCATCTGCGGCGCATCCGTTTCCGCGATGCCGAAACGGCGAAGACGCTGATCTTCCTAACCAATCAGACCGCGTTGCCGGCAATGACCATCTGCGATCTGTACAAAAGTCGCTGGCAGGTGGAGCTGTTTTTCAAGTGGATCAAACAGCATCTGCGGATCAAGCAGTTCTACGGCACCTCCGAGAACGCCGTGAAGACGCAAATCTGGATCGCCGTTTCGGTCTATGTGCTGGTGGCGATCGTCCGCAAACGGCTCAAACTGGAGGCGCCGCTCTACACATTGCTGCAGGTCTTTTCGGTGACGGTATTCGAGAAAATAGAGATCCAGACTGCCTTCTCTCGCGAGACCGACAGATCCGAAGACTTGCAAGATGAGAAGCAACTGAATTTATTCAGATTTTAACCGGACAGTAGTGGCCAGGGTTCTAGAATTAAGATGTCAGCCGGCGCATATTGCCCATCGGCATCCCCTTGTCGTCGGCTTCACCTGAGTTGAGGACAGCGGCAGGAAGCTGCCCCTTAACTTCATCGTCGTGATCTGCTCGGGGCGGCCCCGGCAGCCGGTATACATAGAGCTGGCGAAAGGGCGGCGCGAAACCATCGGATCCGGCAAAGCCAAGCACTCGACAATGGCCTCAGCAGCGGTGATGGTTCTATACTCTGCGGGCGTGGGCCGACCCGCGCGCGGTGCCCGAACGTCTCAGCGTTTCACTCGGTGAGCCAAGTTATGTATACCCCAATAATATGTGGATCAGTCATCGCGGCTATCGTGGTGCTGGCCTTAGCCGTGTGGCTTAGTGTTTGGTACCACAGAGAGCGAGCCAAACTCACGGCCGAAGAGAGGCGCTTAGCTGATCAGAAATACAAGGAAGAACGAACGCTCACCCCGTGGTGATAGTGTCTAGACAAGGCCACTTGCGCTGCCATCTCGCTGAAGCCGAACACCCGACAACCGTCTATAAGGTAACGGCCGCAGTCAGGCGGGGCTCAGAGTTCGTCAAACTTACGTGGAACAGAGATCACCTAGAGGCTGACGAGGAGGCCGCTTCCCGTCGGGCTATGCGTTCCCCTGCCCAGCCCCGCTCCGGAGAGTTGGACGATGGCAAGCTGAGGGCTGTAGGCCCAGTCTTGACAGGCCTCCGGTGCAATCAGCGCTCGCCAACGGTTCATCAAGCACGATCAGGGCCACGAACACCTCGCGGTCCATTTCTGGGAACCCAACGGCTCCATCGCCTCACATGCAACACAAAGCTTGCCAGCCGGACGGCTGGCGTGCACGGGCGGAGTATCGTGAGCTAATCCGGCGCCGCGTACCCGACCCGCCGACATTGTGCCCGAGACCGCCGGGCGCGGCGCTCAGCCGGCGTGTGTTGCGATCGGCACCACCTTGTTGCCGGCTTCACCTGGTTCGAGGGCAGTGGTCAGGAGCTGCCCCCATGATTGCATCGCCGTGACCTGCTCGGGCCAGCGGGTTGCACGCTGGTAGACACCCAGCACGCCGCCGCGGGTAGCGGACTGACGGTGGTTCAGGACCGCATCGGCGACAGCCTCAGAAATGCCGGCCTCCCCCAGCGCGGTGGCAAAGGACCGGCGGAAGTCGTGCCAAACCCAGCCATGGAGTTTGGCGGCATCGTCCAGCATTGTCTTGACTTGGCTAAAAGCCCCAATAGGCCGACCGGCGCCGGGCGAAGGGAACACCAGCCCCTCACCGCCAGTTTCTTTGTGTCGTTCACGCAGCACCTCCAGGGCAAGCGCATGCAAGTGCAGACGGTGTTGGTCTCGGTTCTTCGTTAAATGGCTAGGCTGGCTCCATGCCGCCTCGGTCAGGTTAATGTGAGACCAATCGACCTGCGCCGCCTCACCACGTCGGCAAGGGATCGTGATCATGAACCGCACGAGATCCCGCCAGACTGGCTCCCGCAACCCCGCTGCGGCGTGCCACAACCGAGCAAGGTCGCCCAGAGAAAGGTAGTGCGACCGAGCCCGCGACGCCTTGGGTCGTCGCGTGCGGGCGATCGACAGACAGGGATTGGCCTGGATGTGCCCGGCCTCTAGACACCAATCCAAGAAGCGGGAAAAGGCGCCGAAACGGGCGTACCGTATTGGCACCTTCGAGGCCGTGATCGACGAGCTTGCGGATATCCGTTCGGATCGAGTTCGACCGCCGGCATGTCGCTCGCCGACATAGCATTAATCGCCATCTTGACCTGCACAATCTCCGCCGCAACGTATGCCGCAGTTGGCCGCCCGGCACCGCCACGCATCTTGGGCCGTCGTGCCAAAACCAGGGCATAGTCTTCGGCCAGCCGCTCCAGCGTCGTGCCACGCCGTCGGCGCACTGCTTCGGCCTGCGCTTTCATCTCCGTCGCTGGATCAGCTCCTGACGCCGCTTGTCCTTTAATCTTGTTGGCTGCGGTGCGGGCATCATCGGGCGAGTGCGTAGCTGGATTACCCAGGGTGACGGTCCTGTTGGGCCAGCGTGTGCTGCTTGCGGGGTTAACACCGCGCAGCCGGTAGGAGTACGTCCACGTCATCCGTGTGGGATTCACCACCAGCGCCAGGCCTCGACAGTCCTTGTCGCGGATGATCAGCCGCTGCTCGTCCTTGCGGCGCCGCCAAGCGGCGTCAATCGTCGTCTTGGTGATCTTGACCGGACCATCGCTAATTACCTGCATCAAAATCATCGGCCTCCGCGGTCCCGGCGGACTAGCCACCGGGTTGATGGCGTTATCATCCCCTTTTTTCTGCCAGGACTTTGCCCGGACAGTCAGTGCGTAGTCAAGCGGAATGTTGGGGGAGCCAGCGTGGTCTGAACGGGCAGAGATAGAGTTATTACGGATACTTAGCGGAGGGTAACGGGTCAGTGAGGTGGCAAGCGAGAGGGTCATCCTGCGAAGATGAACCGCAGGATCTGTTCCTCGCTCATTACGGCCAGCTCCGCCTCGGTGGCCAGGCCGTTGCTCAGCACCTTGGCGCGAATGCGATCCACCGGCAGGCCGCGGCCATCGTCGGACACTTCCAGCAGGATGTGGCCGCCCTCATGGAACGCGTTGAGGGTAATCCGGCCAGCCTCCGGCTTGCCTGCTGCACGCCGTTCCGCCGGCGTTTCCAGCCCGTGATCGCCGCTGTTGCGGATCATGTGCGTCAGCGGATCCTTGATCTGCTCCAGCACCTGACGGTCCAGCTCGGTTTCTGCACCCAGCATGGTCAGGGTGATCTTCTTGCCCAGGTCGTGGCAAAGGTCACGCACGAGGCGCGGCAGTTTGTTCCAGGCATTGCCGATCGGCTGCATGCGGGTCTTCATCACCCCTTCCTGCAGTTCCGTGGTGATGTGGGACAGCCGCTGCAACGGGACTGTGAAGGCGCCATTTTCCTGGTTGCGCGCCAGTTGCAGCAGCTGGTTCCGCGTTAAGACCAGCTCGCTGACCAGGGTCATCAGGTCTTCGAGCACGTCGACCGTCACGCGGATCGTCTGAGCCGCGGCCTGTGGCTGACCCGTGGCGGCCAGCTCATTCGTCTCGCGGGATGGCGCGGGCCCGGCGACCACCTCCCTCAGCGTCTCGACGGCGGCTTTCAGGTGCGGCTCGGGCGGGGCCGCCGGTTCTTCGCTTTCGGCGGCAGCTGGCATCGCAGCCTGGGCGGGGACAGGAGCGGCCTCAGGGACTGACACGGCGCCTGCCAGGGGACCCGGCGTGGCCACCGCATCGGGCGAGGCGGCGGCCGTGGCGTCAGGCGCGGCCAACGGGTCGGGCAAGACGGCGTCCGCGGGGGCCATCATGGGGCCGACCGGCTCGCCGTTGGCAACCGCGTTGAGTGCGGCAATCAAGGGCGTGTCGTCGCCCGCGGGCTCGATGCCGGTCTCGCCCAGACCAGCCACGATCAACTTGATACGATCGACCGCGGCGAGCACCTGCGTGACGATGTCCGCGGTCACCTCCAGCGTCTTGTCGCGCAGCTTGCCCAGGATATTCTCACCCGCGTGCGCGACGCGCTCCAGCCGCGGCAGGCCCAGAAAGCCACACGTGCCCTTGATGGTATGAACCATCCTGAAAATAAGGCCCAGGGTATCCGCGTCGTCCGGCGTCTTTTCCAGCTTGACCAGGGCGGAGTCCAAATCCGCGAGACACTCGTTCGTTTCGGTGAGGAAGTCTGCGAGCAGATCGTCCATGGAAACCCCTTGGAAGGCCCGTCAGGCGGGCAGGAGCACATCCATGGCAGCTCTTTGCAAACAAAAGGTAAATGCTGCCGACGTTTTTAACGGGCAGGGTGCTCAGACACCGCCAAGTCGGAGCATGGGTGGTTCTGCCCGGCTCGAGGAGGACAGCAGAAACGACAGCCGCACCCTCGAAGTATGCGCGAGCAGTGTCGTCAGAGGCATTTGCACGCTGCCGGCGCCGGTCATCGCCGCATCCGTGATCGCGGTGACGGCAGCGGCTTCGTTGACTGCGCAAACGGCCATCCCGGTCGGCCATGCGGCGCCGTCGCCGGCAATCCGCAGGAACAGGTCATCCGCCGATCCGGCAAGCGTGATCGTGCCGCCCATAGGCAGGCTTTCCTCCGCCACCAGCAACAGGTTCAGCACAATCCTTCCGATCGGCGCAGGGAATACGCACCTCGCCTCAACGCCGGTCAAATCGACCGTTAGATCCGCCGGAAGCCCCGCGGCGAAAGCTCGCAAGGTGCCGGACGACAGCGGGTGGCCATTCGGCCCCCAGGCTGCGCGCAGCAGCCGCAATCGCCAGGCGGGGTCCGTCGGCGCCTTGCTTGCCGGACCATTATGCCGTGCAGCCACTGGCCGGTCGGCGACGCGTCCGCCCGGCACGTCGCCCGGGACCTCCGTGAGGCCGTCGATGTCCTTGCGCAGCCGCGCTGAGGTCAGTTCGATGACACGGAACACATCGCTGGTGCCGGACAACAATCTCTCCAGAATGCGGAATGGCAACTTGACCCACGATGGGCTTTCTGTCTCGGGGAGTCGAGCGTTCGGAGGCGGCCAGCTCAGTCATGCGCATCGCTGCGATCGGCCGTGCGTGGACTTGAACGCCGGCCCTTAAGGGTGCAAGTCAGTATGCAAATCATCGACACGTTCGCGTCTGGTGGTCGTGTAGCCCATGGTTCCTGGCAACCCGGTTCGGACAGAATGATCCGGAAGGAGACAGTCTTCCATTATGATCGACCCGTTCGGCCGAGCGATCACTTACCTGCGAGTGTCTGTGACAGACCGCTGCGACTTACGCTGCGTTTATTGCATGTCGGAGGACATGAGTTTTCTGCCGAAGCGCGACCTGTTGACGCTGGAGGAACTCGATCGCGTCTGCGCCGCCTTCATCCGGCTCGGCACCACCAAAATCCGCATTACCGGGGGTGAGCCGCTGGTGCGCCGTGATGTGATGCAGCTGTTTGGCGCGCTGGGTCGGCGTCTGGGCGACGGCTTGGACGAGCTGACGCTCACCTCGAACGGCTCGCAATTGGTTAAGCACGCGGAAACCTTGGTGACCTCCGGGGTGCGCCGGATCAACGTCTCGCTCGATACGCTCGATCCGCTGCGGTTCACCAAGATCACCCGTTGGGGCAAGATCGAGCAGACCCTGGATGGCATATTCGCCGCCAAGGCGGCCGGGCTTGCGGTCAAGATCAACGCCGTGGCGATGAAGGGCGTGAACGAGGAAGAATTCGACGCCCTGCTGGCCTGGTGCGGTGAGCACGGTTTCGATCTCTGCCTCATCGAGACCATGCCGATGGGTGACATCACGGGCGACCGCACGGACCAGTATCTGCCGCTGTCTGTCGTTCGGGCGCGGCTGCGCAAGACCTGGACGCTGGAGGATACCGACTATCGCACCGGCGGCCCGGCGCGTTATTTCAATGTGAAGGAAACCGGGCGGCGGATCGGCTTCATCACGCCGATGACGCATAATTTTTGCGAAAGCTGCAATCGCGTGCGACTGACCTGCACGGGCACGCTGTATATGTGCCTCGGGCAGGAAGATGCGGCGGATTTCCGGCCTCTGCTGCGAGCGGGTGCGACCGACGACCAGCTTGAGGAAGCCATCCGGGAAGCGATTTCGCGCAAGCCGAAAGGCCACGATTTCATCATTGACCGCCGCCACGAAAAACCAGCGGTCACTCGGCATATGAGCGTGACCGGCGGTTAGCCTTTGACGCCACCGGCGTTCGCCATGCCGTGCACGCAACAGCCGCCTACCGACCGGGTGCCCAGCCTGTCACCACCGCCATGCGGAGTGTGACAGGTACCTCTTTCACCCTCGACCGGAAGCCGCGCCAGCGCTTCCGCGAACAGAGCCCGGGGCGGCACGGATTGGGAGCGATGGCGGACAGCATTCGTCTCCCCAGCTGCGCGCAAATCGGCCAGCAGAGCGAACGGCTCGGTATAAAGCAGTCGGATTTCGTCCAAGTCGGCGACCGGCAACGCAAATCCCGCGCGTTGCAGCAGATGGGCGCAATCGCGCAGTTCGGGAAACGGCGAAACGCGCGGTGATGCACCGCCGCTGACCTCGGCCTCCGCCTCGGTCAGGGCCGTGCGTAATTCCCCCAACGTCCCCAATGCGGGCAGGCTGGCGAGGAACAGCCCCTCGGGGCGCAGCGCGTGACGCAACTGGAGCAGCGCGCCCGGGAGGTCGTTTATCCAGTGCAGCGACAGGCTGGCGATGATCAAGTCGAAGCTGCCAGGGGCAAAGGGCAGGCACTCCTCGTCCGCCACGACGATCGTCGAACTGTCCGGCGCCCGGTTCAGTGCCGCCATGGAGGGGGACAGATCGCAGCTCACCACCCGCATACCGCGTGCCCGCAACAGAGGAGCGACGATACCGCGGCCGCCGACGTCCAACGCGTCATCGAACCGGCGCGTCGTGTCGTCCAGCCGGTCCAGCAGACGCTCCGCGGCATCGCCCAGTATGTCCGCCACCTGACCCACGGTCCGCGCCGCGCGGTCACGGTGTCGGCGGACCGCCGCGCGATCAAATACGAGCATGGACTCCATGGTCCGGATGTGCGCCCCCTCGGGACCGTTGCCAAGCCGTCCGGCCCGGGCCTACCGTCTTGCCTAACCAGAGGACCCGCTCATGAAGCGCATCGACGCCAAGAGATTATTGAGTTGGATCACCGATGGCCAGGAACTGGCCCTTCTGGACGCGCGAGAAGACGGCGAATTTGGCACCTCTCATTTGTTCTGGGCGGTGCCGTGCGGCCTGGCTCGCCGTGAGATTCGCGCCCGTGCGCTGTTGACGCGACTGACGGTCCGGATCTGTTGCGTCGATGACGGCCGTGGCATCGCCGAGGAACTGGCTGGCTGGCTGGAATCGATCGGCTGTAGCGACGTCTCGGTCCTCGATGGCGGCACGCCAGCCTGGGAAGCTGCCGGCAATATATTGTTCAGCGGCGTCAATGTGCCCTCCAAGGCGTTCGGCGAGTGGGTGGAACACCACTACGGCACCGAGAGCGTTGATGCTCGCCGAACTCAAGGCGTGGATCGATTCCGGGCGGGACATGGTGGTGCTCGACAGCCGAACGATCGAGGAATTCACCCGTATGTCCATCCCCACCGGAATCAGCGTGCCGGGTGGCGAGTTGGCTTATCGCATCGGCGACATCGCGCCTGATCCGAAGACGCTGGTGGTGGTCAACTGCGCTGGCCGCACCCGCAGCATCCTGGGGGCCGAGAGCCTGCGTCGGGCCGGTATTCCCAACAAAGTGGTGGCCTTGCGCAATGGCACCATGGGCTGGGAACTGGCCGGCCTGCGCTGCGAACGGGGGCGCACGGAACGCTACCAGCCGGGCGACCCCACGACCGCGGCGCTGGCCTTGCAGCGTGCCCGTAGCTTCGCCGAGCAGTGCGGTGTCGGCGTCATCGGCGCGCTCGACCTGACCCGGTTCGAGGACGATCCTGACCGCACCCTTTACGTGCTGGATGTGCGCGACCCGGTCGAGTTCCGTGCCGGCCACCGCCCTGGCAGCCGCAATGCCCCCGGGGGGCAATTGGTGCAGGCCACGGACAGCTGGATCGGAGTGCGCAACGCCCGTATCGCGTTGATCGACGATACCGGCGTTCGAGCCCGGATGGCCGCGGCCTGGCTACGCCAGATGGGTCATCGCGATGTCTTCGTGGTGGAGGGCGGATTAGAGGCGTTCGAGGCCCCCGGCTCGGCCCCCGTCGCGGTGCCGGAACTGGCCGCTCCGGTCGACCTCATCAACGTCTCGGGCCTGCAGCAACTGCTGGACAGCGGCGACGGCACCATCGTGCTGGATCTCGCCCGCAGCGTCGAGTTCCGCGACGGCCATATCCCCGGCGCCCTGTGGGGGGTGCGAACCCGGCTGTCGGCGCTGGTTGCACAGTTGGCGGCAGCCCGGCATGTCGTCATCGCATCGCCCGACGGTATGTTGGCGCGACTGGCGGTGCCGGAGGTGAAAGCTGCCTTGCGGGCGTCGAGCGGCAGCGCTGAGGCCCTCGGATCGGGCGCCAATGGGCAGGGGCCCGATGTGCGGGTGCTGGAGGGCGGCACGCAGGCCTGGCACGCGTTCGGCCGTCCGCTGATCAAGGACCGCACCGCGCCGCCGGACGACGCCTGCATCGACTTCTATCTCCGCCCATACGACCGGAACTCCGGGGTCGAAGAAGCCATGAATGCCTATCTGTCGTGGGAAATCGACCTGGTACGTGAGATCGAGCGTGACGGAACGATCGCGTTCGGCGTGCCCGGGGAAACCCACGCCGCGGCCTGAGGGTCGTGCTGTCCGACCGCGTTCACCACTTCGGACGGGTCGTGCTCGATCTGCTGCTGCCGCCCCGCTGCGTGCTATGCAACCTTCCGGTCCAGATCCATGGACAGCTCTGCGGCGCCTGTTTCGCTCAGACCAGCTTCATCACCGCACCGTCATGCGCGCGCTGCGGGGTTCCGTTCGCCTCGGCCAGCCAGGCGGACCCGGACGGCGTCTGTCCAGCGTGCCGCGACCGGCCGCCGGTGTTTCGCCAGGCTCGGGCAGCGCTGCGTTATGATGATCAGGCGCGCCGGCTGATACTGCCGTTCAAGCACGCCGACCGGCTGGAACTGGCACCGGTTCTGGCATTCATGATGTTCCGCGCCGGGGCCGCGCTGCTGACCCGGGCGGAGGTCCTGGTGCCGGTACCGCTGCACCGGCGGCGCTTGTATCAGCGGAAATATAATCAGGCCGCCGTTCTGGCACGGGCGTTGGGACGCGCGGCCAGCCGCGTCGTGCTGCCGGATGCGCTGGTCCGCTCGCGCATGACGGCATCGCTCGACCACAAGACGGCGGAAGAGCGGGCAGTGGAGGTCGAAGGCGCTTTCGCCGTGCGTCGATCCCGGCGGGCGTGCATCACCGGACGAACTGTGCTGCTGATCGATGACGTGATGACCTCCGGCGCTACGGCCAACGCTTGCGCGGAGGTACTGCTGGCGGCTGGAGCGAGGGCGGTGGATGCGCTGGTGGCGGCGCGGGTCCCCGATCCAAGGCTGGACTTGTGAGGGCGATACCCTCGCGGGCCACCGAGTGGACTGTTCGTTCACGCCTTCCGGCCGTGTCGCCTGTTACCGGCGCGAGGCCGGCAGGAATTGCCGGGTAGAGGTGTCGATAGGCAGAATTTGCCGGATCGACCGGATGGGAAGCGCCCCGACCCTCCCTTGGCGACCGGCTTGGAAAATATCTTATGTTTCAATGTGTTGTTAGAAGACTCGAGAACAAATACTGACCTGGCACCATGCGAGAGCGCTGGCACAGCGATTGCGTCTAACTGAAGCGATCGCATTTAAACTGAACGGAAAAGCCGGGGTTCGGCAAAGAGAACAGCTATGTCGCCCACCATTTTTTCCACCACGAACATTCTCTTAAGACCGAGCGGAACTTACTCCGCCGGCACTGTCGGAGCGGACGCAACGCCCGCGTCGAGCAGCCAGACCACTGTGTCGAGTTCGACCAAGACCCCGCCCGGCCTGAACTCGGTTTCGGACCAGCCGTTGTCGCCGCAGGTATATGCGGAGCTGATGCAATTGTATGAGTCTCTTCACGGCGCCTCCGCTTAGGCCCGTTCCGCCGAATCCGACCCCATTTTGCTTCGTCCCGGGCCCCCGCCCTCAGGCAGGGGCCCGAACTCATGTCAACCGGCCCAGAATTCGCCCAGCCAACGCTCGTAAGCAGCCGGGACGCCGCAGCCGTCTCCGTCGTCACGGCAGCGCCGGCGGAGGATTGGCCCCATTGTCGGCAGCCCGGACTCGCGGCGATGCATTCGGCCGAACTTGGCCGGCGGCCACGCGCCGTGCTGTGGTGGGCAACCACAATCGCGGGAGTCGATCATGAGGTCTGCACGGGTGGCATATGTTCAGTTGCCGCCAACCGAGCGTCGATGACCACAGGGATCGTCCGCGTCGGCATCTCCGGCTGGACGTATGCTCCATGGCGCGGTGTCTTTTACCCCAAGGGCCTGAAGCGCGAACACGAGTTGGAGTATGCCGCCAGCCATTTTCGCGCGATCGAGATCAATGGCACCTTCTATGGCATGCAGCGTCCGGATACTTTCGCCCACTGGGCCGAACAGGTGCCGGCGAATTTCGTTTTTTCCGTCAAGGCACCCCGCTTCATCACCCATATCCGCCGGCTGCGGGACATCGAGGTGCCACTGGCAAACTTCATGGCGTCGGGCCTGTTGCGGCTGGGTGTCCATCTGGGACCGATCCTGTGGCAGTTCCCGCCGAATTTTCGCTTCGACCCGGCCCGGCTCGAACCGTTCCTGCGGCTGCTGCCGCGTGACACCGAAGCGGCGGCTGCGCTGGGGCGCAAGCATGACGACAAGCTGCTCGCGCCGGCCTCGCTGAAAATCGAGACCGACCGACCGCTGCGTCACGCGATCGAGATCCGACACGAAAGCTTCTGCTGCAGGCCATTCATCGATCTGCTGACTGCGTATGACGTGGCTTTGGTCTGCGCTGATTCGGTGGCCTGGCCGAGGCTGATGGATGTCACTTCCGACTTCGTCTACTGCCGGCTGCACGGATCGGAAGAACTCTACGCCAGCGGCTACGACAACGAGGCGCTTGAAGTATGGGCGCACCGCATCAGGGCCTGGGCAGCCGGCAAGGAGGCCCCGGATGGCGACAGGGTCGGTATGCAGGGGCGACGCCGCAAGCGGGACGTATTTATATTTTTCGACAACGACCTGAAGGTGCGCGCACCGGCGAACGCAATGGAACTGATCCGACGCCTGCGCGCGTGACCCGCCGGCCTGGGTGGTCTAACTTCTCACTCGGCATTCGACAGGACACCCCGATGGCTTTGGAAGCAACCGCGCGACCCGCGGCCACTATTTTGTTGCTGCGCGACGGGCCGAGCGGCGTCGAGGTCTTCATGGTGGTGCGGCATCACGCCATCGACTTCGCCTCGGGTGCTCTGGTGTTTCCCGGCGGCCGGGTGGAGGACTCTGATCATCTTCTGGCCGAGACCTGCCCGAACCCGACCGGGATGGACACTGCCGCGATGGCCTTTCGGGTCGCCGCGATCCGCGAGACCTTTGAAGAATGCGGCGTCCTCCTCGCGCGTCCGCGCGGGTCTCGTCGATTGATCGACGCCACGACCCTGAGACGGTTGGACGATCGGTATCGCGTCGCGCTCAACGCGGGTTCGATCGGCTTCGACGCCGTGCTCGGCTCCGAGGGGCTGCTGCCCGCACCCGACCTGCTGGTGCATTTCGCGCACTGGATCACGCCCGCCAACCAGCCGAAACGCTATGACACGCATTTCTTCCTGGCTCAGGCACCGGCCGAACATCTTGCGGTGCACGATGGACACGAGGCGGTTGAATCGATCTGGATCACCCCGGCGGAGGCGCTGAAGGGCGCCGGCGACGGCCGGTTCAAACTGGTTTTCGCGACTGCGAAGAACTTGGAGAAGCTCGGACGATCGCAGACGGTCAAGGCCGCTCTGGAGGCGGCTATGATCGCCAGAGTGGTGACGGTACAGCCGCAAGCCGCGAAACTGGAGGGCACCAAGCGGCTGCTGCGGATCCCCGTCGAGGCCGATTATGGCGGCGGCGAATTCGAGGTCGACATGGCGCCGGCGTCGTAGCGTCCGGCCGGCGATGGGTCACACCATGGGCGGCCGGTGCCTTCAGGCAACCACGCCTGACCTGAAGCCGGATCTGGCCAATTTAGCCTGTTATTTCACAGCCGATTTGATCGACCGAACTACTTTTCTGTCAGGCCGTCGTCACCGGTTCAGGCGACCATCCGAACCGGGGCCCGTGCCTCGAACGCGTCGGCGAGGCGAGTGCAGACCTCTCTTGCATCAGTTTCATCGACCTCATCAACGCGCAGGTATAACTTCTCTGTCAGGCGCTCATAAAGACCGTCGCCATTGCGCGTAAAGAACCGCGTGCCCGGAACCGGTGCCCAGACGTTCTCCATGGTCTTCCCTCCTGATCCAGCATGTCGCCCCGTGTTGGCAATCTGGCGAGGCGTGTCACGCCGTGGGGCGGGTTCAAGGCCAAAGTGATATGTTTGTCAATATCAAGCTGCGTAAAAAAGCACGCCGAACTGGCGTTGTCCGTCCAGCGCAAATACAGATGCAGTCCAGACGGCAATCTATGTGCATCGCAACATGAAGTCGTATCCTACCAGTTCTATTCGCAACCCCATGCTCGGCAGGGTCGTCCGGGCCACAACGCAACAAAGCGCGATCAACAACGTCGCTCACGTCATCCCGGGACACCGCCACCCGATCGCATTCATGGTGGCATGCCGACGGCCCGCAATGACCCGTTCCGCGACGGCCGGACGTTCGGCATCTTGTTGATTTCGCGTGCGACCCTACCCTCGCTCGCTCTCTCACTCGCCCCACCAACCCCGCGCGCATACCGGCCAGCCCTGTTGGGCCGCCGGTACCGGTCGGCGGTGAGACCCCCCGGGCAGCGCCGTATCCGGGCGGCTGACGGCGCACGCCAGCCCGATCTTCGGCCATGCAACGGGTCGCACCGCCCGAGAGGGGCGGGCGCATTGTCGTTAACGTTCTGTCAACCCTTCAAGGGTATCATCGTGCTACAGGACAACGCCCATGCAGACGATCCAGGTCGAGGCCGGCGTGACGATCTTCAGTGCCGGGGATCCCAGTCTCGCGGTCTACGTCATCGCCGACGGCGAGGTCGCCATCACGGTGGATGCTGCCGCCGGAGGCGAGCGTGTCGCACGGCTGGGCGCCGGCGAACTATTTGGTGAATCCGGTGTGTTGGAGGGTCGCAGACGCGCCGCGACCGCCACCGCAGTCACCGCGACAACTCTTCTGGTGACCGAGGCGGAGGCGTTCTTTCACGCGTTCGGTATGACCGATGAGCGAGCACTCGCTCTGGTCAAGCTACTTTGTCGCCGCCTGCGGGAGACGTCCCGGCGCGCCGTTCGATCCAACCCGCCGCGCGTGCCCCGCGCCACCCCGTTGCGTGCGCTCGAGACCAACAAGTCGCATGCGGCCAAATCGGACAAGTCACAGGTATCCCGCCTGACCGCGGCTGGACCTGCCGTCATCCGCCTGTTTCCGGATCGCGGGCGGCTCGTCAGCCAGTACCATATGTCGCCGATCGACGTGCGGGTCCTGCCGTATCAGGTTGGCAATTACTTCGGCGCGGGCAAGATGATGGTTGCTCCGTCCGACCGATGTTGCCGTATCGCCGCACGCGACGAAGTCGATCTGTCTTCACCGCATTTCGAAATCTTTCGATGCGATGGGGGGCTCGGCGTGCGCGACCTCGGCAGCAGGTTCGGCACCATCGTTAACGGGACGACGATCACCGGCGCATCATTCAAGCCGTTCGCGATGCTGCGCGCCGGCGCCAATGACGTGGTGGCCGGCCGGCCGAACTCACCGTTCCGCTTCCGCATTCAGGTGCGTGAGGCTTGAGGACGAGCGAAATCTCCCTCGCTGTGGGTCGGCTTCCGCCACACCGACGGCCGGCGATCCGTCATCATCCCGGGATCGTGTTCATCCTTCAACAGTAACGATTTGCCGCATTCAGGCCGCCGCGCGCAGATGGGTGCGGCTGGCCATCAGCGGCTGGATTCGCTGGCCGAATTGTTCCATGCCCACGACAAAATCATCGAAGGTCAACATGATGCCCTTGGTGCCCGGCACCGAAGCCGCCTCGTCGAGCATGCGCGCGACATTGGCGTAGGAGCCAACCAGCGTGCCCATGTTGAAATTCACCGGATTGCTCGCCTGCGTCATCCAGCGCGCCGAAGAGCCGGAATCGGCCTGGAGGTCAGCGTTGGCCTGGATGCCGAGATAGGACAACGCCTCGGTATCCGCGCCTTCCACATAACATTGCCACTTGGCGAACGCGGCGTCATCGGTCTCGTCGGCGATCACCATCATCAGCGGGTAGCTGCCGACATCGCGCCCGGTCTTGGCCACCTCCGCCAGCAACCGCTCGTTGGTGGCGGCATACGCGGTCGGCGTATTGAGCCCGGCGCCGACACAGAAATTATAGTCTGCGAAGGCGGCGGCGAACTCCATGCCCGGCGCGCTCTGCCCGGCACACACCAGCGGCACTGGCCCCGACGGGCGCGGACTCAGCCGGCAGTCGTTCATGGTGAAGAATTCGCCCTTAAAGTCCGAATGCCCCTCGGTCCAAAGCTGCCGCAGGATCGTGGTATACTCGGTCAGCATCTCGTAGCGGCGCTCGAAATGCGCGTCGCCCGGCCACAGACCCATCTGGTCATATTCGGCTTTCGCCCAGCCGGTAATCAGGTTCACTCCGAACCGGCCTGGGGCGATGCTGTCGATGGTACTCGTCATGCGCGCGACCAGCGCCGGCGGGATCGTCAGCGTTGCGACGGTTGCGTAGAGCCGGATGCGCCTGGTGACCGCCGCGAGGCCGGCCATCAGCGTGAACAACTCAAGGTTATGGTCCCAGAACCCTGACTGACCGCCGAAGCCGCGCAGCTTGATCATCGACAGCGCGAAGTCCAACCCGTACTGCTCGGCCTTCTGCACCACCGTCCGGTTCAGCGCGAAGCTCGGCAGGTATTGCGGCGACGTCGTGGAGATCAGCCAGCCATTGTTGCCGATGGGGATAAAAACGCCAATATCCAAGGCTCTACTCCATGCTGGTCAATCCGCCATGACGCCCGTTCGTCACAGCGCCGGGCGGCTGCGGATCGCGTCGTCGATCTTGCGCGGCAGGAATTTCCCGTCAGCGAGACCGGCGAGCAGCTTGCCGTTCTCGACCAGGACCTTGCCGCGCTGGATGGTGATGCTTGGCCACACCGCGGCGTCCCAGTCTTCCCACGGCGTATAGTCGGTCTCGTGCAGGTTCTCCTTGCGGATCGGTCCGGCACCCTTTGGATCAAGCAGCACGATATCGGCGTCCGAGCCAACCGCAAGTGCACCCTTGCGCGGATACAGGCCCATGATCTTGGCGGCATTGCTCGATACGAGTGCAACGAATTCCTCCAGGCTGAAACCGCGTTCGCGCACCATTTGTGTATACATCAGTGGCACCCGCGGCTCGACGCCGGAATTGCCGCCAAAGGTGTCGTCGATACGGCGGCCCTTCAGTTTCACTTCCAGCGGGCAGCAGCATTCATCGGTGGCAACGCACTGGATCGCGCCGTGGCGCATCGCCTGCCACAGCGCCGCCTGGTCCTCAGGGAATTTCAGCGACGGGTAGGTGTGGTAGATCTGCCCGCCAGGCCGCTTGTAGTCCTCGGAGTTGTAAAGCAGGTACTGATGCAGCGTCTCACCATACACGGGGAAGCCACGAGCCCGCGCGGCGGCCATCGCGTTGACACCGGTCTTGGCGGAGGTGTGCACCATATACATCGCCGCGCCCTCGACGCTCTCGGCGAGGCGGATCACCCGGTTGAACGCAAGGTCTTCCGACAGCGTGGTGTGCGCCGCGGCAAGATTCTCGAAGCCCATGCGGTCCTCCCGCAGCAGCTTCTCATACATATGCATGACGAGATCGTTGTCCTCGGCATGAATGCAGGTCAGGCCGCCGGCTTTCGCGACCGTCTTGATCACCTCCCAGATATCGCCGTACGGCACCATGTGGGCCATTCGCTGCGGTGTGATGTCGGTGGTGAACATCTTGACGGACGCGTAGCCCGCCTGCATCGCCTCCGGTATCTCACCGAGCTTATTCAGGCTGATGCTGTCGAACAGCATCAGATGCAGCCCGTAATCACAGTAGCAGGCGTCCTTCCAGTCTTTGTCGCGCAATTCGATCGCCGCCTGCAACGTCTGATCCTCGCCGCACGGCACGAAGTCGATCAGCGTGGTGGTGCCGCCGAACAGCGCCGCCCGGCTGACCTGTTCGGGCGGCCCGGTGACCGTCGGTTCCGGCTGGTTCGGCATCTGCATGGGCATGCTGCAGTGAATGTGCGGATCGATCCCACCGGGGATGACGATCTGACCGCTTGCGTCGACCACCCGGCCCGCGCCAATCGCCGCGAGGCTGCCGGGTGCGCCGATCGCCACGATCTTGCCGCCCTTCACGCCGAGATCCACGCTCTCCGCGCCGCCCGGCAGCACGTGGGTCCCGCCGCTGACAACCAGATCAAACATTCTGTTCCTCCCGTTCTTGTTGTTGCTTTTTCAGGCCGCGACGGCACTCGGCTCCATGACCGTGGTGCTATGAGCCGAACGGCCATCCTCCAGCAGACGCACGTCGCCGGCGGACCAGGTCGCCAACGCCGGCTCACCGATATCGATCGGGTCAACGAAATAATCCTCGTCGAGCACGTTGGCGACAAACTCCTCGCCGTCGCTCAGGTCGATCGTGACCTTGACGTAGGAACCCTGATTTTCGATGGCGTGGATTTCGCCGGTCACGCTGTTCAGCAGGTCACGCCGCGACTCACCACTGGGCGGCCGGCGCACGGCGATGCGGTCGCGGCGGAGGGAGGCGAACACCGTTTCCCCCGGTGCCACCCGATTGCCCCCGAGCGGCACCTCGATACGGGCACCGCCGCTGGTAACAGCCACCGCGCGCCCCTCAGCCAATCGCTCGACCGTGCCGGACAGCACGTTCTGGCCGCCGATGAAGCGCGCGACATAGGCGTTGCGCGGGTGAAAGAAGATGTCCCGCGGCGAAGCCGCCTGCTCGATCCTGCCCTGCTCCATCACCACGACGACATCGGCAACGGCAATTGCCTCAAGCTGCGTGTGGGTGACGTGGATAAACGTGATGCCGAGTTCGCGCTGGATGCGCCGCAGCTCCCCCCGCATGCGCAGCCGCAGGTACTCGTCGAGTGCCGACAGCGGCTCGTCCAGCAGCAGCACCCGAGGGTTGGTGATCAGCGCCCGCGCCAGCGCGACACGCTGCTGCTGGCCGCCCGAAAGCTCAGAGGGCATGCGGTTGGCGAATGCCTCCAACCGGACCTTTTCCAGCAGTTCGCGCGCGGTCGCGTTACGCTCAGCTTTGCCGAGGCCACGCATCTTCAGCGCGAAGGCAACATTGTCGAGCACGCTGCGGTGGGGAAACAGCGCGTAGCTCTGGAACATCATTGCGGTGCCGCGCTCCACCGGCGGCAGGCCGGTGACATTGCGGTCGCCGATCAGCACGTCGCCGGAGGTCGGTTCCTCATGCCCCGCCACCATGCGCAGGATCGTCGTCTTGCCGCAGCCGCTCGGCCCCAACAGGCAGCAATACGCGCCGTGCTCAACAGTCAGATCGAGATCCGCCACCGCCGGGGGCGCCCCCGGGGTGTACTGTTTGGTGACGGAAACGAGTTCGATTTTGCCGTTCTTCAAAGGGGCGGCCATAACGTATCTCCGTCCGTAATCAGTGAGATGCAGCGGCCTGGCGCGAACGACGCCGCTGGATGAGGGCGATCGAGCCCAGGGCGGCGCCGATCACGGTGAACGACACCAGGGTGGTGACAGTGCCGACCGCGTAGAGCGCCGGCGAAGTGACATTCGTCGTCATCGCCCAGATTTCGAGCGGCAGCGTGTTCTCGCTGCCAGCCGTCAGTACCGTGCGCGCGAACTCGTCGTAGGAGAGGGTGAAGCCGAACAGGGCGACGCCGATGATGCCCGGCAACAGGATCGGCAGTGTCACCTCACGGGTCCCCTGCCAGGCGGAGGCACCGAGATCGCGCGCCGCCTCCTCGTAAGAGCGGTTGAAACGCCCGATCACCGCGAACATGACCAGCAAGCCGAATGGCAGTGTCCAGGTAAGCTGTGTGCCAAGGCCGGAGATGCGCCAGTCGGTCTGCCATCCAAGCAACTGGAAGACCAGCGAAACGCCCAGGCCGACAAACAGACCGGGCATCACCAGGCTGGCGATCGCCATGTAGAAGATCACCCCGCCACCCGGGAAGCGGCGGCGGAAACCGAGGCCGGCGCAGACGCAAGCCGCGACTGTTATGACGGCGACCACCGCGGCCAGTTGCAACGAGCGGGCAAATGTCCCGGCGATGTCGCCGCTGCGTCCGTTCTCCACCAGCTCGTGAAACCAGCGTGTCGAGACGCCCGTCATCGGAAAGGTCAGGCCTCCCCCGGTCCCTGGAAGGACAAGATATAGATCACCAGCATCGGCGCGTACAGGAAGGTCAGAAACAGTATAAAGAACAGGGTCAGCGCGTAGAACGTCCACGGCCGGCGGCCGGAAGCTGTCAGTGCCATGCAGGCGATCTCCTCAAGTGGCGAGTTCTCTGCGCACGTCGACAACGCGAAGGATGCCGGCGACCATGAGCATCACAACGATGACCAAGGTAACGGCACTCGCCGCGGCCGGCGGGTATTGCAGCGCCGCTATCTCATTTTGCAGCGCCGACACCACCGATGCGCTTTGACCGCCGCTCATGATCTTGACGACGGAGAAGTCGCCCATCACCTGCGTGACCACGAAGATTGAGCCGAGCGCGATGCCGCTTTTGGACAGGGGGAGAACGATCTCACGCAGGATCGCGAAGCGCGACGCGCCGGCGTCCTTGGCCGCCTCGATTATCCGAGGGTCGATCCGCGCCATCGAGTTGAAGATCGGCACCATCATGAACAGTGTGAAAAGGTGAACATAGGCGACGACGACGGCGAAATCGGAAAACAGCAGGAACTCGAGCGGTTGCGACGTGATGTGCCCGTCGATCAGCAGCGTATTGAGCAGACCGTTGCGTCCTAGGAATGGAATCCACGAGATCATACGGATGATCGTGGAGGTCCAGAAGGGTACCGAGCAGAGCAGGAACAGGCCGATCTTGATCAGCAGGCTGTTGATGTGGAACACCAGATAATTCGCCAGCGTGAAGCCGATCACCAGTGTGATCGCCCACACGATGACTGCGAACTTCAGCGAACTCAGATACAGCCGCAGGGTCACGTCGGAGGTGAAGACGTCGACGTAATTGTCAAAAATAAACGTCGGGATGATATCGGAATGATCAAAGTCGAAGAAGCTGACAATGATCACAACCACGACCGGGATGCCGAAGAAGAGCGTCAGAATCACCGCAAGCGGGCCGACTTGCAGCCAGGAGGCCAACGCGGGTGGTAGCTTCATACCGATGCCGGTTCCTTTGCTGGGGAAGGAAGGGTCGCGGGCCAGCCAGCGGCAGCCGGCCCGCGGTCGATCAGGCCGAGATGAAGTCGTTCCACCGCCTCGTCAGGTAGCGATCTTCGTCCATCACCGTATTCCAGACCGTCACGTTACCCTCGCGCTGCCACAATGACCCGCCATCGCGTGTCGCGCCCTTTTTCTCCATCAGGTTGCCGTACGGGTCCTTGATGTCGACGGCGGCCGGCTTGCCCTCGTACCAGTAGTCCCACTCTTCTGGCGTCATGAACTTCTTCGCGGTCTCGGGAACCGGCGAGTAGTAGCCCTGCTTGGCGATAAATCCGCCCTGCCAGCCGGAATTGTACCAGTTCAGATATTCCATCGCGCAATCGGACTTCAGTCCGGTCAGGTGCGCCATCGGCGCGAGACCGTTGGTCCAGCCGCGATGGCCTTCCTTGAGCGGCGCATAATAGCAGTCGATGCCGCGCGAGCGCACCGCGGTGACCGCCGGCGACCACATTGACTGCAGCACCACCTCGCCGGAGGCCATCAAGTTGACCGACTGGTCGAAATTGCTCCAGAACGCGCGGAAATGACCGGACTTTTTCAGATCCTGCATGATCTTGATGGTCTGGTCGATCTCGGCCTTCGTCATGTTGCCTTTGTCGGCGTATTTGACCTCGCCGCGTGCTTCCAGAGCCATCGCGACGTCGATGACGCCGACCGGTGCGTAATCGACCAGCGCCGTCTTGCCGTGATATTTCGGTTCCAGCAGATCGCCCCAGCTCTTGACCTGATCGCGCCCGCCCACAAGGTCGGGGCGCATGCCAAGCGTGTCGGCATTGAACAAGCTGGGGACCATCGTCAGGAAGTCAGTCGGCTTGTAGGCGAGCTTTTTGGCATCCGGCCCGGTCCAGAAGCCAGTCTTGATCGGCGAAAGCCCTTGTTCCGAGATCGGCCTGCCGTCTGGAAACTTGCCGGTGGTGAAGATCGGCGCGGTCTGGTCCCATAGCTTGTAGTCCTTGACCGCGATCGGCTTCAGCACGCCCTTGCCCACAAGGTAAGCCATCGAGGAATTGTCGATATTATTGATATCGAAACTCTTTGGCTGCGTCAGCGCGCGGTTCAACTGGGTCGCGGGATCGACCACCTGCATCTCGACCTTGAAGCCGAGATCCTTGCTGGCCTGCTCGGCGATTTCCTTGATGCACGCATAGGAGCCGCCGATGTGAATCAGCGTCACATCCTTGATGTCCTGCGCCCAGATCGTTGGAAATCCAGTTACCGCCCCGGAGCCGATGGCGGCGCCCGCGCCGACGGCCACACCCTTCAGCAAGCCCCGGCGCGACAGTCCCGGTCCGTTCGCCTTTAGATTATCGTTCGTCATGCGAGCACCCCCTTGTTCCTTATACCAGCGTGATACCAGCCTGTTCGGCGACTCCCCGGCTTCAGCATTTGGAGAATCCAGTTCTGCCGAGCCGCCGGTCCTGCAACCAGGCTCCGATCTGCAAGTCACGTACCGGACGCGCCTCAGTCACCGCGATTGGCGCGAATCCGGGAGGTCAGACGCATCGCCGCGGGACGCTGCTACGAATTTGGCGGAAAATGCCCGAAGTTTGGTCAATTGCCTTTTCCGTTCCTGTTGCCAACGGTCAAAATCGTGGCCACCGCGTCCGCGACATCAGCAAAACTCCGCGCCTGGCGGCGGCATTTGCCTCGTCGCGGTCTCAATGTCTCGGCACGCGGTCATGCAAACGGTTTAACGCCTGCGGCCAGACATTCGCGCTCGGTCGCTCCGATGCAGCGGGATAGATAGTCCGGTACGCATGGAGCGCCGGCTTCCAGTCTACAGCCGGTTCATGGTGACTGGGAACATGCAAATTCACCCTTCGAGCCAACATCGTCCCCCGGAAGCGCCCGCCTGCGTCAGTGGTGAGCGACCCTTGGGTCACCACATTCGCTCGGCCCCATCCCGCCGTCCGAACCCGACAGGTCGGCCCGCCATGCGCCAAAAAGCAGCAGTCCGTACCGCGTCAGGCCGATGGTACTCATCCTCGGTTCAGGCAGCAGCGCGGACCGTCGGTACGGCTGGCCATGAGTGGTTGAATGCGATGGCCGAACTGCTCGATGCCGATCAGAAAGTCATCGAACGTCAGCATCACGCCGCCGACGCCGGGAAGAGCGGCGATCTCGTCCAGCATTCGGGCGACCGACGCGTACGAACCGATCAGCCGTCCCATGCGCGTGGGCAACAGCCCTTCGGGCCCAGCCTCGGTCCCCATCCGCTTCAACAGTCCGGCGGTTGAATGGGCGGTGGCCTGACTGTCGGCGCCGGCCTGGTCGGCGGCCCACGCCAGCGCCTCAACATCCACCCCGGTCTTGTAGTGCTCCCACTTCGCGATTGCCGCGGCATCGGTCTCGTCGGCAATGATCATCAGCAGCAGATAGGCGGCCACCCCGCGCCCTGCTCGCTGCGACGAGGCGTGCAGCCGGTCGACCGTGGGCGCACAGCTTGCCGGCGTGTTCATCCCCTCGGCGACACAGAAATTGATGTCGCAGTATTCGGCGGCGAATTTCATGCCCTTGTCGCTCTGACCGGCGCAGATCAGCTTGACCGGCACCTGCGGCAGCGGACTCAGGCGACAGTCGTTCATAGTGAAGAATTCGCCCTTGAAGTCTGAATGTCCGCTGCTCCACAGCTCACGCATCACCTGCACATATTCGGTGAGATACTCGTAGCGCCGGGAGAAATGCGCCTCGCCCGGCCACAACCCCATCTGGTCGTACTCCGCCTTCTGCCAGCCGGTGACCAGGTTCACGCCGAAGCGCCCGTTGGAGATCGAGTCGATCGTCACCGCCATGCGCGCGACGATCGCCGGCGGGAGTGTGAGCACGGCGACCGAGGCGTACAGCCGGATGCGTTCGGTCACCGCGGCGAGTCCAGCCATCAGCGTGAACAATTCCAGGTTGTGATCCCGGTACTCGGTGGCGCCCCCGAAGCCGTGCAGCTTGATCATCGAAAGCGCGAAATCCAGCCCGTACTGCTCGGCCCTCTGAACGATCGCCCGGTTGAGTTCGAAGGTCGGCATGTATTGCGGCGAGGTGGCGGAAACCAGCCAGCCATTGTTGCCGATCGGGATGAAGACGCCGACTTCCATGAATTCCCTCCGGTAAGGGCGGCGCTAAACCGCATCGGAGGCAAGGCAAAGTCGGTGCCACCGCCCCCGGCCTGTCACCGGCGTGACCTCAGGCGTCATCGGTTCGCGCACCGCCGCTCGGCAGGCGATGTCAGACGATGCTGTCGAACCCGTCGAACCGCATGAAGCTTCGGGCCGCGGCGCGTGTGGTCACCAGCGTATTCTCCGGCGCGTCCGGATCGGCGTGGCCCAGCGCCATGCCACAGACGACGGTCTCCTCAGGGCTGAGGCCGAGGACCGGTCGGATCGCCAGGTGGTAATGCGACCAGGCCGCCTGCGCGCAGGTGTCGAGGCCTCGGCCGCGCGCCGCGGTCATGACATTCTCCAGGTACATGCCGTAATCCAGCCAGGACCCGGTCGCGAGGCGACGGTCGACGGTAAAGATCATGCCGACCGGGGCGTCGAAGAACTGGAAGTTGCGGCGGTGCTGGGCCCTCATCTTGGCGGCCTCGCCGCGAGCGATGCCCAGCAGTCCATACAACTCCCAGCCGACGGCGCGCCGCCGCGACAGATAGGGCTCAAAGAATTCGTCGGGATAGTACTGCACTTCCTGGGTGTGCCCGGGCTCCTGCCGGTCGAACGCCGATTGCACGGCGTCGCACAGGGCTTGTTTCGCGCTGCCTGCCAACACGTATCCGCGCCACGGCTGCATATTTGTGCCACTGGGAGCACGGGCGGCGACGTCGAGGATGGCCTGCACGGTGGCTGCCGGAACCTCGGTTGGCAGGAAACGCCGGATCGAACGGCGCGAGGTGATGGCGTGGTCGACCGCGCCGGCGTCGGTCACAGACATATCCATATCAGCAGTTCGCTTCCAGTTTGGCGATGAAGTCGCGCAGCGCCGGGGCCCATTTCCCTGCGTCCGCGCCAGATGCCAGATGGCCATGCTCACTGTCGATTTCCACGTAAGCCGCGTCTACCCCGGCTCCGCGCAACCCCGCGATCACGCCGGGCGCCAGGCTGGGCGGAAACAGCGCGTCGGTACGCGACAACACATACAACACCGGCACCTTGATCCGGGCGTAATCCCGGCTGACGTCGTATCTCTCCATCGCGCGGCCCAGAATGAACAGCGAATTGGCGTCGAACACGTCAGCCCAGGCCGAGGCGATCCGCCGCAGTTCCGCGTCCCGATCCGCCGGGTCGGGAAATTGCTCCGCGAGGCTGTTGGCCAATCCGTACCGCGTCAGCGTGTCGATCCGCAGCGCGGTCAGCGTGTCGTGCACCCCGCCGCGATCATAATAATCGCCACCATTCCAGTTTGGATCGGGCTCGAACCATTTCAGCAGCGCCGCCACGCGATCCGAGGCCGGCGGCAGCGGCGAAGTCACCACCGGGACCACGCCGTCCATGAAGTCCGGAAAGGTCACCGCCCATTGGAACGCTTGGAAGCCGCCATAGGATGGTCCGACCACCGCTCGTAGATGCGTCACGCCCAGATGCTCGAGCAAGCGCCTCTGAGCGGTGACGATGTCGGCGACGGTGATGTGAGGAAACTTTGATCCATAGGCACGTCCGGTCCGCGGATCGACCGACGCCGCATTGGTGGAACCGTAGCTCGATCCCAGCATGTTGGAACAGATGACGAGATAACGGTCCGTATCAATCGGCGCGCCGCGACCGACCAGCGTGCTCCACGCTCCTTCCGACGAGGCGACACCTGGCTCGATCATCCGAGGTCCGCTCGTATAGCCGTGCGTGACGAGGATCGCGTTGCGCCCGCCTGGGGCCAGCTTGCCGCGTGTGACGTAGGCCAACGTGACGTCTGGTAGCACCTCTCCGCTTGTCAGCGGGAAGTCGCTGAAATTGAACCTGTCCTGGGTGACCTCGGTCATGCGGCAACCTTCAATCTAACCGCGTTCAGGTTGCCATCGACCGCGCCGCTTTGCGAATCAGCGTTGGACTGCGCCGGAGGTTGACGCGACCGGTCCGCCCGGACGTCACCGGGGCGGCTGCCGCCAACGGGCCGATCCGGGGGTGAAAGCTACCTCAGCACCACCGTCATGGTCTTAGCCACCCGCATCCGACGAACTACGCGGTGTTGCCGGCGTCGACGGTCATCGTGGTCCCCGTTACATTCCTGGCTTTATCGCTGATCAGATAATCCACCAGATTCGCAACGTCCTCGACCTCCGGCATGCGGTGTAGCGCGCTGCGTCGTTCGATCTTCGCGCGCTCAGCCGGGCTGAGGGTATGAGTCATTTCGGTACTCATGAAGCCGGGCGCAACGGTGTTGACCGTAATCCCGAGCGGTCCGACCTCGCGCGCGAGGGAGCGCGTGAAGCCGATGAGGGACGCCTTCGTCGCGCTGTAGGCAGACAGGCCAGAATACCCCGTGTTGCTGACGATCGAAGAGATATTGACGATACGGCCGCCGTTCCCCGACATCATCGACCGGACAACGTATTTGGTCAGCACGATCGGCATGAGAACGTTCAGCCGCACGATTTCTTCGATCTGCAAGTCCTTCATGTTCGCAAGCACGCCGGGGGTACCGATTGCCGCGTTATTGACGAGGCCATAGATCGAACCGAATTGACACCGCAATGTTTTGACGAGATCCGACAGGCCGGAGATGTCCGTCAGATCGAACGGCCGGAAATGCAGCGCGCCCTGACCTCCGTCACCGGCCTGAGCCATGGCAGTTGCAAGCTGGTCGGTCGACCTGCGCGCGATCGCAACGACCTGAAACCCGGAAGACACCAGCTTTTGCGCGATCCCAAGGCCAAGGCCTCGGCTTCCGCCAGTCACGATGATACTACGCATGGGTCCTGACCAACTTTCCAGACGCTGCAATGTCGAGCGACGGCACTTGCCGTAGCGTGACCGGAACCTCGTGCGATGCCAGTTTGTCCCGGCACAGGCTAAGGATTTCGGACCGAAGTGTGACGGAAGAAGCCCCGAGCGCCGAATGCGAGGACGCAACAACCACTTCGGCAACGACGATCGCGCCGGTGATCGGGTTCGAACGGCCGGAGACGCGGGACATGCGAACGGCCGGATGCTGGTTGATCACCGACTCGACGGCCTCGGGGTGAACCTTGCGGCCGCCGACATTGATGATCCCCTCACGCCGTCCAACGAAATGGTAGCGGCCGCCGCGCAGCTCCACCATGTCGCCGGTATCGACGAAGCCCGTGGCGTCCGCCAATGCTCGTGTGTGGTCACCGAGATAGCGCATCGCCACGCGCGAGGAACGGATGCGAAGCGAGCCGTCCTCGACACGCAGCGTTACGTCCCCGCCATCCCGTTCGATCAATGACGCCGGGAAACCAGCCTGACCATCACGAACGTCGAAGGCGACCCCGGCCTCGGTCGAGGCGAAAGCATGGGCGACATTGGCACCGGGATAGGCCTGCCGAAGTTTGTCCAGTATAGCCTGATCGCACGCTTCTCCCGACAGGCGCACGTAGCTGGGCGCCATGCTTCCCGTCGCGGCGCTCATCAATGCGCGTCGCCAATGTGACGGTGTGCCGGAAATATGCGTCACGGCGTCGCCGCCGGCACGGGCGAGGAACGCCGTGACCGGTTCGCCGGCGCTGGATAAGACCATGGAGCCGCCGCCGGTGAGGGCGCGCAGCAGGATCGTCAAGCCACCGTAACGGCGAATGTCGTAGAATGTGCTCCAGATCGACGCGTTCGCCGCGGCGACGCCATCATTGAGCGGTCCGATTAGACTTGAAAGGGTGTGAACCGCCATCTTTGGTCGGCCCGTCGTTCCGGATGTAAGCAACACCCACTCGGTCTCGACGCTTCGGTCGCACGGTACTCCAGTCGCAACGACTTGATCATGGCAGGCGACGACGCGTGCCCCGTGCGCGACGTGCTTTACCGCTCCGTCGCCGTCGGTCACGACGGTGTCGACCTCTGCATCCACCATGACAGACGTCACGTCGGATGGAGACACGTCGGGCGCGCAGAGAATCATGCGCCCGGCGACCCCATCAAGCTCCGCCAGCGCCAGCGCGGTGGGCAGTTGCCGTGCCGTCGAGATCAGCACGCAACGTCCGCTGAGCGAGTCCAGGTCCGCTCCGAGGCTGCTGCCGCGTGCGAGGTCACGGATGGTGACCCGCCCGTGCGCGTCGGCAATGAATCGCCCGGGTGGCGCGTCCTCGGGGGCGATGAGGCCCCGGAGCGACTGCCGGCTAGACCGCTGCTGCCGCATTCTCGTAGAGGCCAATGAAATCACCAAGCGTCACCGGAAACGCGACTTGTTCGTCTGATGACAGCGGGTCGAGACCCAGCTCATCATCCAGGTTCGCAACGATGATGGCAATGCAAAGGGAGTCGAGACCTGAATCCAACAATCGCAAATCATCGGTCAGCGGCGGGAGATGCTTGCCCTGCTGCTCCGCCACCATGACTATACGTTCCATGATGATCGTCCGCGTCGACATTGTTCGAACTCCTAGGATACCAGGGGAAAACTTGGGTCGTGGGATGCGCGTCGGTCGGCGTCACCCAAATGTTCGCCGACCAACGGACGTTGCCGGAGGAAATCGATCATGCTGGTCGCCGCGATCTGCCGCATGGCGCTTCCAGTAAGATTATGATCGATGGCCGCAACGATTGCTATGATTGTGTCCGACGATTTCCCGAGCTCGCTGCCTTCTGGCCCAAAATGCCTTTCCAGCATATTCAGGCCGGTGTCTCCGCTGGCGAACAGCAGCAGGCTGCGAACCTGGCGACGCGACAGCGCCGCCATGGCACTTCGGGCAAAGCTCGACGGCCCGGGCTTCTCATAGCGCAAAGTGAACAATGGCAGGTTGATCGGCAGCAGTGCGCTGATCCGCTGGTCCGCGAGCGCTGCGTGAAACGCGTGATAGGCGCCGGAGCACAGACCGTTCACGGCAAATCGTCGATACCCCATCTGCTCAAGGAAATCGATAGCGGCGCGAAAATCCGGGGTCCGGTCGATGTCGAATGCGTGCGTGACGTCGTCGGCGTCGCCGGTGAGGTTCATGCTGTCCCCGAGGCCGGCGAAGTCGATCCGGATCGATGCAATGCCGTCGCTGGCCAACCGGCGCGCGAACTCAACGCCGAAACGGGCAAAACCATGATGGGGATACCCCCCGGTGTTGCCGATGACGACGGCCAGATCGCAAGACGCATTCTCGGCCGGTTGGCACACCATGCCGAACAAGTGGTCATCGGCACCGAAACGAACCGGGGTCTCCACACATCCGGTATGTCGAAGCACGACCGCCTGAGGTGCTCGCTGGGTGGTCTCGTGAGGCACGCGCCGCGGGGGCACCGCCGCGCGCAACCATGACAGGATGGGCGCGAAATCGCCGCAGGGCTCGTCTGCCAGATGGGTCGGACGCAGGAGCGCTTCGAGACCGATAAAAGTGTCCACCACGACACTCGCACCGGCGTCGCGCCAGGCATTCAGGCATCCCGACAACACCGGCGACTGTGATTGGGTGAAGATCGACACCGCACACCCAGGTGGTGGTTTGATCTGCCTAAGATCAAGCTGACGCATGAGCCCGACGGTTTCGCCCGTCAGACGCAATTCATCCAACTCCAGGCGGCCATCCGGTGCCGCAACGAAGTGACTTCGCAGGCGAGCTTCCATTACGAGCTGACCGACATAGGATTTGCCACGTAACACCGGCTCGAGCAGCATCAGGCCCGCCACGTCCTCTCGGGCGGCGGCGGCCAGCATCGCTATTGCCGCTCCGAACCGGAGGCCGACAATCGCTATCCGCGTTACGCCGGTAGTTTCGCGAAGCCAGTCCGCGGCTCCGTGCACACAGCCTTGCCATACTGCCAGGCACTCCTCGGCGTCGGCATCGCAGGAGTCGCCCGTGCCCAGATAGTCGAACCGCAGGGTGGGATAGCCCGCGGCAGCAAGCAAATCCGCCAGCAGGCGGAACGGACGATACGCCGTGCTTGCGTCGTGACCCAGTCCGGAACACAGCAGGATACCGGTATCACTTCCGATGGACCGAGGAGCATCGTGCAACCACCCGAAACAGCCATTGAAGGTAACCGGTTGCATCCGGCTCGACAGCCCAGGCAGCACGGTCCGCAAAGGCCCTGATGCCAGGGCCGATTCGTCGGCTAAACCGGGGATCTCACACAAATCGTTGCTGCCAGATATTTCCATTTGGCCAACACACCAAGTTTAATTTCCGCGCCATAGCTACCGGCGGTTGTCTAAGCAGCAAGTTAGGTGGCCTCAACCGATATGTAACGATGACTTTTCGACCGAGGTCATTGCAGCAACCTCGACCATTATAGGTAGCTGAACGTCGACCCGTTACCGCTCGGCCACAGTCGATTGAGACGCGTCAACGGCCAGGTTTGCATTTGTGCATAGGTTTGGCAGCTCCTTAGGCGTTTTGCCGCCAAGAAATTCCGCCAGCCACGCGCCGAGGGTGCGGCTGTAGAGTTCCGCGCCCCGGGCATTCAAATGCCACGCGTCGCCGAAAAACTCGTCAGGCCAGCACGGGATCGTGGGACCGACGACATGAAGGCCGGGGAACTGTTTGGCCTTGCCACGTAGATAGCTACCGAAATGATCGCTCAGTTCCGCGGGCATCCGCGTATAGGTCGCATGGTTGATCGGCATCGAGACAAAGATCACCGGGATGCCCCGCTCGGTCAGCATCTCGAGCGTGCGAGAGAAATACCAGTCTATCAGCGGCGAGGCCCTGAAGGTCACATCCGAACCCTCGACGGCGACTTCGCTGGATCCAGATGCTGTACCGAACAGGGCATGGCCGGACGACTGAAGATTTTCGCGCAGCGCGTTTCGGTTGTGCTGCCAACGGGCGGCAACGAAGCCGTTTACCAGGCTGTCGAAATAGAACGCGGGAAAGCGTATCGAGTATAGCAGCTCACGCAGGAACGGCCGCATCTGATCACCGGGGATAAGGTCCTGAATCCCCGTGTCGTGCAGCAATGCCGCGTTATGGTCCACCTCCCGCATGTCGGCATAGTTCAGGACACCGTTTCGTACGAAGGACGCCCAGTAGTCCGAATCCGATGAGAACTTCAGCGGACCGTGCGCGATGACCACAAGCTTCGGCGCTGTTTCACAGCGCAGCGCTCGCCGCGCTGCGAAATACGTCTCGATCGGACTGCTGCCGGATTGGGCGAGATTCGTTACCGGAATCGGCATGGCGCTCGGAATTGTGCCGGCCAATGTCCGACTGTCGCCGAACACCGCGACCGAACCCGCGCGGCACTCGTCGATCAGGGTCCGCTTTGCAATCGACAACGGATAGTCGCGGCTGAGGAATGCCATCGGCATCGTAGCGACATAGAGCCAGACAAGCCCGAACGAGACCACGAACGATATACCGAACCAAGCCAGAAACGCCGATCCGGATACCTTGCGCGTCAGTGTCACGGAAGGTGCTGCGGGACGAGCAACACTCATGCGCCTCGCGGCCGAAGCATCAGCCGACTGGCGCTGCGCCGCGCCGCCCGGCAGACGGTCGGGCGCCAAGAGTTGCCGAGGCGGCGTTGTGGCTCTGTGTCATCACGGAAATTCGCATCCCCTTCGATGCCCGCCGGCACGATCTGTCCAGATCGCGCCGGGCCATCGTTGACTAAAACTGAAAATACAGGAACTCGGAGGTGCCCCCGATTGCCAGGTACTCCAACACAGGCGGCGACGCCGATTGCCACGGCCCAGGCCCGGTTCAACTGCCACTCGACTATCTGGAACGATCCCGCCTGGATCTTGCCGAGCGCCGGGGCGAAGCGACGCATGATCTGTTGCGTGTTCGGCAGACCCCAAATGATGCCATAAAGTAGGATTATCCACATCATATGGCCGGCGGATACGGCGAATTCCATGGCTGGGACACCAGCAATAAGTCCAATCGAGGTCAGCGCATCGCCCAGCGAACCGAGCCGAGGAAGCATCACGTCCGGTACCATCAGCCCGTCGATGCCATGCAGCCCGACCATCCCCTGCAGCAGATGCATCGCCGATTGAACCGAAGGTGCACGGAAAAACACCGAAGCGACCAGCACTGATAGATAGGTAAGCAGGACTTTCGAGCAATGCCCGATGGGTCCCTCCACCCGCAGTTTCGCGGGAAATGGCCGAAAGATGCGAAATGCGTGATTGATCGTCAGATATGTCCCGTGCAGCAGACCGAACACGAGGAAATGCAGTCCGTCGCCATGCCATATGCCTGCCAACCCCATGGTGACGATCGTTGGAAACATCAACATGGAGCAAAAGCCACCGAACGTTGCCTGAGCGTTTCGCGTGATGCCAAGGCCCCGGTCGGCGCGCCAGCGGGTGACCCAAAGTGCGATCGGGTTGTAGAGATAGAGCGCCAGATAGCGCGACAGCGTCATGTGCCAACGCTGCCAGTGGTCGATCACCGACGCCGCCTTGTAAGGCGAATTGAAATTGAGTGGAAAGCGCACGTTGAACATGCGTGCGAGCCCGATCGCCATGTCGGAATACCCGGAGAAGTCGAAATAGAGCTGCAGCGAGTAGCACAGTGCGACGTTCCAGGCGGCGAGGAAGGACAGGTGGGACGCCGCATCGAAGCCTGGCCCGACCACCCCCGATATAGGATCCGCGAATACACACTTCTTGGCCAGGCCGATGACAAAAATTGACAGGCCGACCGCCATGTTTTCACTGGAGAATCGATAGGTAGCCGTTTCACCGAACTGTGGCATGATTTCGCGGTTATGCAGGATCGGGCCGGCGATTAAATGAGGAAAGAAGGTTACGAACAGCACGTAGTTGAGCAGTCCTCGGTCTTTCGCAACGCCCTGCTTCGTATCGATCAAATAGCCGATCTGTGTGAAGGTAAAGAACGATATGCCGAGCGGCAGCACGATGTCTGGTGCTGCACTATCAATCAGACCCAGACCGGTCGCGGCATGAATGACGCTGGCCAGGTATTTGTAATAGATCAGCGCCCCCAGGTTGATTACGATCGCAATTGTAATGCAGGCGGTCTGCAGCTTCGGCCGGTGCTCCAGGGCGGCGATCACCTCGGATGCAAGGTAGTTCAGACCGACGGAAGCCAGCAGCAGGATAACGAACTGCGGATTCCACCAGCCATAAAAGATCACGGACACAACGATTAGCCACGCGGCCGCGGTAGCCCGGCCAAACCGGCAAAGCAGATGGAAGCCGGCCAGCGCCGCCGGCAGGAACGCAAAGATGAAAACATAGGAATTGAACAGCATGGCGGCTCGCTGACGGGATGCGCTGGGGTATCAGGCGGCAGCCGGGGCCACCCGAGACTCGATCAATTCGACCAGCTCGCCGACAACGCGCAATTTCTCCATCTCGGCCGATTTGATCTTGATCTTGAAGCGATGTTCGATCTCGACGGTCAGGGTAACCTGAGCCATTGAATCCCAGGCGGGGATATCATCCGCGGTCGTCTCGGGCCGCAAAGTGATCGTCGGATCGGCGAACACCTCGCGAAACAACTCCGTCAGAGTGTGTAGGATGCTATCGTAATCATTCGGGGTGGCGCTTTTTGAAGCCAGCGACATCGGTGGTAAACTCCTGATGATGGAAATCGCGATCTATCGGATACCCGAGACTAGTCCCCCGGACTCGCGTTGCGATATGCGCTTTTCGGGCGATACGGCTGGACTGTGGTAGCCATAATAGGTATCAGACGAAACTTACCGCTGATTCGATTGAGTTCCAGGCTACGTCGGGTTTGTCGGGCGCGGTGAGACTACGGACAGAACGGCAATTTCGGGTGCCGGAATACGGCTAAATGACGCGGAATTCTGGACGGCCCGCCTACCAGGTATTTTTCACGCTCCGTCTCGCATGAGTTCAGGCGCGACGCGGCCCCCGGAACAACCTTCACTCGGCCCCGCATGCGCGGCACGACTCCAGTTCCGCTGTACGGCGGACATGTAGTCCTGTGTCAAGACTCGGTCGAAGAAGCCGCCGAGTTCCGACCGGAAGCGATCCTGCGAGAATCTGAGTGCGTTGGCCCGACAGGCTCGACTTGTAATTTCCGACCCGAGCCCTTCGAATTGCTCGACAGCGGCCGTGACAGCGTCGACCTCCTGCCGGTCAAACAGCACACCGGTCGGTTCCCCGGCGGCCTCTGAGACTACGATCTCGGCTGCCCCGCCGCGGCCATACGCAATCACCGGCGTGCCGCAGGCCTGCGCTTCGACCAGCGTGATGCCAAAATCTTCTTCCCCCGCGAACACGAAGGCGCGCGCTCGCTGCATCAGGTCAATAAGTTCGTGCTGGGGGACGCTACCGACAAATTTAATATTGGGTGCGCCGTGCGCCGCGGCGCGCACGCGTTTGCTCTCTGGGCCGCTTCCGACAACAGTCAGACGACGTCCAGGTTGACGCGCGAAGCTTTCAACGACGATCTCCGCGCGCTTGTACGGCACAAAGCGGCACGCAAGCAAATAGAAATCATCTTTCTCAGACTGCATTTTGAAACGACTGACATCCACCGGTGGATGGATGACCGTGGCCTCGCGCCGATAGGCCTTCTTGATTCGCCGCGCAACGTAGCTTGAATTGGCGACGAAATGATCAACCTGATGGGCGCTGGACACGTCCCACAGACGGAGGCGGGCGAACAGCCAGCGTGCGTATAGCCCTCGAAGCCCGCGGTCCATGCCGGCCTGGCTCAGGTACTGGTGCTGCAGGTCCCAGGCGTAGCGCATCGGTGAGTGCACGTAGCTGACGTGCATCTGATCAGGACCGGTCAGGACACCTTTGGCGACGGCGTGATGGCTGGATATCACCAGATCATAACCGCTCAGGTCGAGCTGTTGAATCGCGATAGGCATCAGCCCCAAATAGTTCCGAAACAGACGACGCGCGAAGGGCAGCCGCTGGATGAAAGTGGTCCGAACCGGATGCCCTTGCAGGAAACCGCGCTCGAACTCATCCATGAAATCGACGACGGCGAAAAGGTCGGCGTCAGGGAAGCAAAGCAGAAGTTGCTCCAGCACACGCTCCGATCCGGCGTAGGTATCGAGCCATTCATGGACGATGGCGACCCGCATGCCGTCGCCTCGATCAAAACCGAGGCCCCGTTGAGACTGATACACGTGCCTCGCACTGCTCCGCCATGTCGAGGCCTGGTCGCCTACCTGAACGCGCAGCGCGGAATTGGGATCAATGGTCGGCTGAAATCCCAATATGCTGCTGCCGCCTGACATCTCTGTGGCGCTATCAGACGCTCGCTTTTCGTCCCACCACATTCGAACCTCGTATACTTGGAAGGTCGACTATCAAGGCAGTTGTATGGGACCTGGAGCTCGCTGCGGTAAGCCGCCTCTTCGAACGATGCATTTCACCAGCATTGACCGTTGTGCGTATGGCTCGAACCGAAGGGGGCGATCAATGCCAATGTGACCCGATCGCATCTGCCGTTGGACGGAGGTAGAGCATACGTACTTTAGTCGAAGTTGGCAAAATTGTTGGCTCCAAACAGTATCTGTCAGACAGATTGTTCCTAGGATTGGTCCGCCGGACCCGCGGGTACGGACCGGGCCGCCCCCGTCTGGTCAGAGGTGCGGCAGCGCGGGCGCATCCTTCGGGTGGGCGTGCCATTCCTATCGACGCCCGCCGCTCGCTGCATCGTGGGGACCGCCACGCTCATCGCTCCTAAGCTCGACGCAGGCGGGATGAATGTCCAGCGACCCGAGTGTTGGCACACGCAACAGATGACCAGGCCTGAAGCGGGGCGCCGCATGGAGTAGTCGCGGCTCAAATTCCCTTAGCAGTTGTGTCATCAATCGTTGCGATGCAGCCGCGTCTACTCCGTTTGGTTAATCGGATAAAATCTTTGACCGTTTGGGGAAGATACAAGTGCTGACCTTAAATTTCGCGCAGAGGCGGTTATGCTCATACCAACAAGTAGGAGCAATAAGGTGAAGATCGCATTGGTCCATGAATGGTTTACGACGTACGCGGGATCGGAAAAAGTACTTGAGACCATCTTGGGTGAATTTCCGGATGCCGATGTCTACTCGCTCATAGATTACCTGCCCGCTGAACATCGCGCGGGGCTGCTCGGGAAGGCGGTGCGAACGACCTATATGCAGCGGATCCCGTTCATAGCGTCGCTATACAAGTACACCCTGTCTTTGATGCCCTTTGCGATCGAGCAACTTGATCTATCCGGTTACGATGTCGTAATCAGCAATTGCCATGCCGTCGCCAAGGGAGTCATCACGGGCCCGGACCAACTTCATATCTGCTACTGCTATTCGCCGATGAGGTATGCCTGGGATCTGCAGACACAATACCTGTTCGAGTCGGGGATCCAACATGGCCTTCGGAGCCTGATCGCGCGGTGGCAATTGCACCGGATCCGGAGCTGGGACTTTCGCGCAGCCCAAAACGTCGACCATTTCATCGCCTGCTCCGCGTATATCGGGCGGCGGATCAAAAAGGCCTACAATCGCGATTTAACGGTCATATACCCCAATGTCGCGGTGGATCAGTTCGTGATTGGTGAACCGCGCGGCGACTTCTATCTCACGTCATCGCGGATGGTACCGTATAAAAAGATGCATTTGATCGTCGAGGCCTTCTCGAAGATGCCGGACCGCACGCTCGTTGTGATTGGCGCGGGACCCCAATTTCGGCGCTGCCAGGCACTCGCCGGACCAAATGTCAAAATGCTCGGCTATCAATCGAACGCGGTTCTGCTCCAGTACATGCAGAAAGCGCGCGCCTTCATATTTGCCGCGGAAGAAGATTTTGGGATCACGCCAGTTGAAGCGCAAGCATGCGGAACTCCGGTACTTGCCTTCGGGCGAGGAGGAGCTTCGGAGACCGTTCTGGATGGCGTGACCGGTCTGCTGTTCCACGAACAAACTCCCGAGGCAATTCGACAGGTGGTGCACGATTTTGAAGAGATTGAAACACAATTTGATCCAGAAACAACACGCGCGCACGCCCTGAGGTTCTCCACCGATCGGTTTCGGCAAGAATTCAGGCGGTACGTCTACGCAAGGTGGAGTGAGCATAAGCGGAGGATCCGCTCGGCCCAACTTCCACCGGCGGTGCACGAACTGAACAAACTTGTGGCGGTCGCACCACCGGAATATGTAAAGGTATAATGATATGAATCGTGCATTGATAACAGGTGTTTTAGGTCAGGACGGTGCCTACCTCGCTCGGCTTCTGCTCAACAAGGGATATCGAGTGCACGGGTCCTATCGGAGAACGAGTTCTTTCAACCCATGGCGTCTCAAAGAACTGGGTATCCTTGATCACCCGGATCTTCGCCTGTCCGTGAGCGACATCACCGATGCGGGATCTTGCATTCGATTGTTGGAGTTGGCCCGGCCGCAAGAGGTCTACAATCTTGCCGCGCAGAGCTTCGTCGGGTCCTCGTTCGATCAACCCGTAGGTACGGCTCAGATCGACGGCGTCGGCGCACTCCATATGCTGGAGGCGATCCGGACCGTCGATAGATCAGTTCGATATTACCAGGCATCGTCGGCGGAAATGTTTGGCCTGGTGCAAACGGTGCCCCAGTCCGAAACCACTCCGTTCTACCCTCGGAGCCCATACGCCGTCGCCAAACTGTTCGGCCATTGGACGGCAATCAATTACCGCGAAGTCTTACGATATTTTCGCAAGTTGCGGCATTCTCTTCAATCATGAATTGCCGCTGCGCGGAATGGAATTCGTTACGCGCAAAATCACCGATGCTGTAGCCCGCATCGCACTCGGGGAAGATCTCGTCCTTAACCTTGGCAACCTGGATGCGTTGCGTGACTGGGGTTACGCTGACGAATATATCGAGGGAATGTGGCGGATGCTTCAGGCGGACGCACCGGATACCTTTGTCTTTGCGACCGGACGAACCGCGTCCGTCCGCGATTTTACGACGATGGCGTTCAAGGCCGCCGGTATGGAAATAGCGTGGTACGGAGAGGGCGACAACGAACACGCGATTTGGGAGGGCGCAGGACGAGAGGTCGTCCGCATTGACGCAGAATTCCGGCGCCCGGCAGAAGTCGAATTCCTTCTGGGCGACTTCTCGAAGGCGGAACGGACGCTCGGCTGGCGTCCCAAGGTCGACTTGGAAGAACTGTGCGCCATGATGGTTGATGCTGATATCAATCGTCATCGGAATACGATCAATCCGAAGAGCGACTCCTTGAGCGACTGGTCGAACCGCAAGACCAAGCGCTTTTCGACGGCGCTGCATGAACCCGCGATGGCGTTGCGGAGCGCGTCGGCCTGAAGCGGCTGGCGGGCGCCCGGTTCGCTGGACGCCCGCACGGTATACCGCGGTCACTATCGCTGAAGCGCGAGTTGTGTTTCGTAGGCGGGATGAAGATCATACCCGCTGCGACAGCTGTGGTGGTGACGTCCGAAGAACGTCAGGCTCTGGAGGCGCCGGCCGGTTCCCGCATAAAGCCGAGGCGCGGATGCGCGATCGTGCGCGGATCGTGTTGCTGGCGGGTGGGGGATTGGCGTCTCGCGCGATTGCGCGGGCCATCGGATGCACGCCGGGCACGGCCTCGAAGTGGCGGGTCCGCTATGCCAAAGAAAGGATGGCGGGTTTGAGCGAGACCGGTGATCGCGGCAACGAGCCCAAATATGGCCCTGAACACGGGCAGCGCATATGCGGTCCTGTTGGATCAGCCGCCACCGGCTGGCTATTCCAATTGGACGGCGCCATTGCTGGCGCAAGGCGCCTCGTTCGGCAGCGTCACCCAACTCGCGGCTCACATCGAGGCCTTTATCAACGGCTACAATGAAGATGCCCACTCGTTTGTCTGGACCAAAAGCGTCGTCCATCAAAAGCGCCTCAAGCCATCCCCTCCACGCGCCAAGGTCAGATTGAGGAAACTTGACGCCTACTGCGGTGACGACTGCAAGCCCGAATACTTAAATCACTATGGGCGGGCCTTTGGCTTAAATGTCGGGGCGGCCGATGCTACGGACCGCCCCTTGACGTTGGTTTCGTTGTTTACGTAACTGCTTAATTTTGTTGTCTGTGCAGCTGACGGGCCTTGTAGGCGGCCTGGGTTCGGTTCGTGGCACCCACCTTGCGCATGATATTGCGGACATGGACCTTCACTGTGCTCTCGCTCATGCTTAGCTCGTGCGCAATGATCTTGTTCGCCTTGCCTTGCTGCAGGTGCGCAAGAACCGCCATCTGCCGGGACGTTAGCGAGTTCTGCCGGCTGGTATCCGGCATCCCCGGTGCGAGATCTTGCCGAGCGGTCATCAGCAGATCGAGCGGTGCGAAAGTGCCACCCGCCTTGACGAAGCGAATTGCCGCGACGGTGACCGCAATGCCGGTGGTTCGGGTCGGGATGAAACCGTGCGCGCCGCTTTTCAGCGCACTGCGAAGTGTCCTCGGCTGCTCGGCGTCCTCCGCATCGGAAAGCAGAACCAGCGGGATTTCCGGGAATGCCTGGCGGATCGCCGATACGTTTCGAGCCGCGGCCGACTCCGAGGCGTCGTCGGCATGGGGATAGTAAACAATGAGGTCTATACTGTTCATGTCGTTGCCGATGCAGTCCTCCACGGATGCAAACGGCAACATCGTGAGCCGAGGATTGATGCACTCGATAGCCTTCATCAGGCATTCCCGGCTGAACACGAAGCTGTCGATCAACCCCACAGTGAGGACATCGGTCCCCGCTACGGCGAGTTTCATTGCCTGCGACCCGAACTCGAGGCCGAAGTTCGCGGGCTGAGCGATCAGTCTCGCTGCGTCGTCAGCCGCGTGGTCCCGCGGGCTGAGCATCTGATCAAAAGGGGCCGTCAGGACGGCCATATCATGTTCGGCAGACAACTGTATGCTCCTCACTGAAACCAATCGGTCTCGTCATCGAGAATTGCGGGATAGTGTGTTCCTAAGCGAATCATGCAACCTTGGATTGCGATAACATCCTATCTCAGCATGACTGTCACCGAGGTCGCCACAACATATGGTTGTAACCGCATCACATCTCCTTTCAGGTACTCGATCTGCTCCAGAACGCCACACTATACCGGCAAGCTTGGGAATGTGCTGCTGCGATACGGCGCGTCCTGTGGGGGTATGCGAAGGCATCAGGTCCTTACTAACGAGACTAAATATACCCTACGGCGCTGGCTTCGTATACAAAAAAAGAACCTATTCATCACAAAATATATGAATTCTGGGCTGCATGCATACGTCCGAATAGATGGCCGTGACCTTTCAGCCAAGAGTCTGCCCGCCCACGAGCACGGACGAGGGCGGGCGCGTCGTCGAGGGGCCGCCTCGAACCCATGGCTGGTCGGTTTGATCCGGTGGCGACCGGACTTGTCCGTCTTGCGGAACAGCCACTGCGGCGACATTGAGGTGATCGCGGCGTTGTGCTGCCCGCAACACAGTGTATCGGCCGCCCGCCGGGTCCCCGGCAGCGTCCGGGAGGCAGGTTGTTACCTGGCGATCTTGGGTCTCGGAGGAGTTCGGAGCGGCGGCTCCCGGATCATGTGCGGCAGTCAGAGCTTTCGTCGTCGCAACGCCTGCGCTTGACGTTTGGTAGTATCCCCCAGTTCTGCCGACATGCTGCGGCATCAGGGCGTCCACCTGACCGACCGGCCAGTTACAGACGGGCTGCCGGAGGCCGCGCGGTCGGTCGGGCAGGCACAGAGAACATTGGCAACGATTGCAAGACGCCGGCCGACTGCACCAGCCGCCGTAGGGGGTAGAGTCTAGCGATACTGAATGCGTCGCAATACGTTACCCAGGGCGCTTGCGGAGGCATCCCAGCTCAGTGCCGCTGCTCGCGCCCGCCCCCGTTCGCACAATCGCTCTGTGAAGCCGTCCTCGCCCAACAGCAGTTCGACCATGTCGGTGACCGGTCGTCGCTCGTCATCGCTGAAATAAAGCGCGCCGTCAGCGCAGATTTCCTCCACCGCGCCGCCGCGGGCGGCGAGCACCGGGCAGCCGCAGGCCATCGCCTCGACCGGAGGCAGCCCAAAGCCCTCATAACGCGACGGAAACAGTAGGCAGGCGGCGTTCTCATAGAGCGCACGCAACTCCGCATCGCTTACCCGGCCAAGGCGACGCGCGGCAAAGTCCCAACCGGGGATGCTACGAAACACGTCGGCATTGGAGCCGCCGGCGATGGCGATGACCATACCGCGCCGCTCCAGCGCGGCGGCCGCATCCCGGAGCGCCTCGAAATTTTTGTGAGCCGCGCGACTGGCGACCACGAGAGCAAATTTCCGCGGTCGCAGCCCATGGCGTTCAAGCGTGCCCGCATCGGGGACAACGCGCAGAATGTGGTCGGCACCCTCATAGATCACCGCGATACGTGCGGGATCGAGGCGAAGGCGAGCGGCGATGCGCTGGCGAGAGAATTCCGAAACCGTGACGATGTGCGCTCCTGTCCGCACCAGCCCTCGCTGCAATCCTTTGTACCAGGCGCGGAAGCGCAGTGAATAGGACTCCGGTGTGTCGAATACGCTGGCATCGTGGATAACCACGACCTGACGCTGACCGGCGAGTACCGGCCCGGTATTGCCCAGATTGACCAGGATGCCATCGCGGGCGGCACCGGGAAGCTCGACCTGCTCCCAGAGATGGCCTCGCATTCTGCCCACTTCTCTGACCCTGAGATGCCGATAGGACGTCGCCGGTCCGCCACGGTCCGGCTCGGCCAGTCGGGGCGCGAGAACAACTGTTTCCGGCCAGTGGTCGACGGCGACGAGGCGATCAATCGCCAGCGCGATCTCGGACGAGAAACGCTGAACCCCGGTCATGGACTGACGCAGAAATCGACCGTTCAGAAAGACTGATGGCGTCACGCCGCCCATCGATCGCTTGGCGCCTCGGTCTGCGCCCAGCGGGGCACGATGCGCCGGACCATGCCAGGTGTCATCGGCACGATCGCTGCCGCGAAAGTATTGGCCCACCTCCGCCTCAGGACCGACCGAAACGGGCAACGTGGTAGCCCTTGTATTCGCTGAACGCGTGGACCATGCGCCCTCCCAGCATCGCCGCCTTGCGGCTATCGACCCGGGTCATGACCACCCCCATGATGCGGGCGCGGCTTTCGCGCAGCAACCTGACCGCACCCAGCGTCGCGGTACGGGCGGTCTTTTCCCAACGCACAATCATCAAGGTGGCGTCAGCCTGACCTGCGAGCACCAGCGCATCGGCAACAGGCAGAACCGGGGGTGTATCCAGCACGACAAGGTCGTAATGCGCACGCACCGCGGCGAGTAACTCCCTCATCCGATCTGATGCGAGTAACTCCTGTGGGTCGCCCCTCGTGGAGCCTGCCAGAATGATATGCAACCGCGGCTCCAATTCGCGGATCACGTCGCTTCGCCCGCCCATAAAGTCTCCAGAGAGGAGTTCGCACAGGCCGGGTGTGGGTTGCAGGCGAAATTGCGCCGCGAGCGACGGATAGCTGAAATCGCACTCTATCAATATCACCCGTAAGCCTGCCGCCGCGGCGTTGCGCGCGAGACCTGCCGCGAATACGGACTTTCCCTCCTGCGGCAAGGCCGAGGTGATCATAACGACTTTTGGCCGCCGGTCGCCGAGCGCTCGCATCTGGCCGCGGAGCTTGTCGAGCGATGCGTTGAAAGTGAGCGCCGCCTTACCGGTGCGTGCGCCGCGGAGCGCCGCGCGGGACACCGTCGGTACCGCCGCCATCAGTGGCACCCCGAGCGCTGCCTCGACCTGTTCGGGCATGCTGAACCCGTTGCGCAGGCGTTCGATTAGGAACGCGAGCGCGATTCCGAGGACCAGAGAAAATATCGCCGAAACGATGAGCAGCCGTGCCACCTGCGGCGCCGAAGGCCCGAGCGGGACGCGCGCAGCCGACACCAGCGATGCGTCCTGTTCCTGAATGCCCGCGACATTCGCCAGCTGCGTCGCACGGTTGAGGAAGCTCTCATAGATGCTGCGCGTGGCACGCGCCTTGGTCAGCGGTCCCTGCAGCCCGATCAACGACGAGTTTTCGTTGCTTACGGCGCCGCGCAGCTGCTCCATACGCTGCCGGAGAGACTGCTCCTGATCGCGGCTGGCCGCGAGCTCAGAGTTGAGGCTGCTTACGACGTTGGCGATTTCTTTCTGAAAGTGCTCCTGGAGCTTCTCAAGCTGCGCCTGCACCGCGATGAGCTGAGGATTGCTGACGCCTTGTGACGTGGCAAGCCGCGCCTCCTGTCCGGCGACAGCAGAAATCTGCGAGAGAATTTGGTTGGCCGTCGGCGAGGCGAGGACCGCGGGAAGAGTATCAGGGCGCGCCTGGCCGCGCATCACCGCCTGCGCCTGGGCGAGCTGACCCTGCTTGAGGGCGCTTTCGCGGACGACTTCGGACAACTCGTGGCTTATCGCGTTGAGTTGCTGACGGTTGATGGTCTCAGCCCGCACACCGTTGGGATCGTCCGGCGGCAGTTCGTCCAGCCTGTGCTGCACGCGGTAGTGCTCGACCGCCAGGTCGGCCGCGCTTAGCTGCTCCGCGAGGTGACCCATTTGCTCTTGAAACCAATCATGGGCACGTTGCATCGCGGCAAATTTCTCCTGCCGCTTAAAGTCGAGGAACTCCTTTGCCACCTCGTTGACGATCCGGGCACTCAGCACCGGATCCAGTGTGGTAACCGCCACGCTGAGCACGCTGGAGCGCGCCTCGTTGGCAAAAGTGAGCTTCCCGCTCAGTATGTCGGCCGCAATATGGTCTGCATCCTCGGGCGTCAGCGCAGGCTCTGAGACGGCTGGCTGCGATAAAATCTTCCGAACCAAATCCCTGATCTTTGTAATCATTCCCTCGTGGGGCGAAAATTCCGCGAGCGACGCAAGGTCCAGCGCCTTGACAACGCCAGTGGCCATTGACGGCGAGCGGAGTATGTCGATTTGGGTACGAACGAGGCTGCTGACATCACCGGAATCAGGCGTGATCGCTTGCAAGTCGCTCACTTGGGTACGCTGCGGCTGAATCAGTATGGTGGCGTCGGCGGTATATTGCCGCGGCATCAGCTTCACCACCACATAGGTTCCGCTGATGCCGCACGCGAAAACCGTTATTATGGTCAAGAGATGGCGCCGCAAAGTCGATGTGAGCCGTCCCAGCGGGACCGCAAGCGGCTCCAGCCGGCCGGCTGCATCATCCGCGGTCGCGAACGAAACCGGGCCTACAGCCATCTCGGCTCGTTGCATTAACTCATCTCGCATGGCGCTGTTCGCTTTCAAAGCCGCCCTCTGCGGCGGTGGCTGGGTGGCGCAGGTCTTCAATTCCCGCTGGCCGAATTCGGTTTGTGGTGTAAGTCATCCGCTCATCAATTCATGAACCTGAGACCGACCTGCGGGTCGGCCAGGGCTTGGAGAATTGGCGGCATGCGGTGCAGAATTGCGATCGGCATCCCAACCATCGGACGGGCTCCGATCCTTCGCGAGACGCTGCGTGAACTTGCGCTGCAGACACGACCCGCCGACAGCGTGATCGTCTGCGGCACCAAGTCCGCCGACGTCGAAGGTGCCGAGGACGCAAGTCCCGGTGTGCGGGTGCTGATCGCCGAGCCGGGACTGCCGCGACAACGCAACGCTGTGATCGAGGCCGCCGTGGAGGCTGACATCCTGGTATTCTTCGACGACGATTTTCTGCCCGATCCTGGCTATCTCGCCGCGATTGAACGGACGATGGCGACGACCCCGGGTATCGTCGTCGCGACCGGGCTCGTGCTCGCCGACGGCATCGGTGGTCCGGGCCTTACGCCTGAAAGCGGCCGTGCGATTCTGATGGATCACGTCCCGCAGGCGACCAGCGTCAAGCCTGAGTTTGCCGCCTATGGCTGCAACATGGCGCTCCGGCTGGCACCGATGCGCGAGAACGGCGTGCGGTTCGACGAGCGCCTGCCGCTCTACGGTTGGCAAGAGGACGTCGATCTCTCGCGCCGGCTGGCCCCGTTCGGTACAATCGTGTTGGTCGAGGCCGCGCGAGGCGTCCATCTGGGCGTCAAATCCGGGCGTGGCTCCGGGGTGCGGCTGGGTTACTCGCAGGTCGCCAATCCACTCTATCTTTGTGCGAAACGGGCCGGCTATCCGTTGCCGCGAGCGCTGTCCCATATCGGGCGGAACATGGCGATGAATGCCGCGCGAGCATTCTGGCCCGAGCCATACGTCGACCGGCGCGGACGTCTGGTCGGCAACCTGCTCGCGTTGCGCGATCTTGCGACCGGTCGCATGGTTCCGGAGCGGGTCCTCGAGCTCTAGAGCAACTGCCGCGTCGCGAACGACGCTCTCCGTCCATGTATACAATATATAAGAGGAGACGCGCACGATCCCGGATCGAAAATGATCATTGCCAGGCGTGTCCTGTTCCGGCGCTTCCGGAGCGTGGATTGCGGGTCGGCGGTTCATCGGCGTGGCAGTGCATCTGCGGAGGCGGCGTCACGCCAGACGGGAAACGGGAAACGTGGAGTGGCGGCCGCGGCGCGCCGATGCGCGGCGGCGGCGACATCGGCGTAATAGTCCGGGTCATCGGCGAGGCGGCGCAGCGTCACCGCGGCGGCAGCCAGGTCCGGCTCGGCCCAAGTCCCTCCCGCGTAGATCGCCGAGGCGTCGTTCACCGGGATCAAGTCATAAGGCACCAGACAGCTATCCGTGGCACCCATGAAATCGAGATTTCCCGACCAGCCTGTCGCGACGACCGGTAAGCCGTGGGCCATCGCTTCGTTCATCGGCAAACCGAAGCCTTCAGCGCGATGCAGCGACAGAAACACGTCGGCGCCACGGTAGAGCGCGGCAAGTGCCGCATCGTCGAGATAGTTACGGATGATCTCGATATTGCCGCCGCGAAGCAGTGGGCCGAGGGAGTTTTCCAACGTGTCCCGTTCCCCCGTCCTGCCGCCGAGCTTGAGCACGAGCCGGGCAGCGGGCGACGAGCCAAAGGCGGTGCGGAACGCCCGCAAGGCGCCCTCTGGATTCTTGCGCGACCAACTCGACCGGCTGTCGGCCATCGCGAGCACGGTGAACGGTACGGACTGGTTGCGCTGTCGCGCTGGGTGCACCGGCACATGGTGCGGCACGACTTCGGTCGGACGGTTGACCAATTGGACGAGACTGGCTTTGGAGAAAGCGCTTGGTGTCCAGATTTCAGCGACGTTGCGGTCGCAGCCCGACCAGTCCCGCGGTGGATTGGGCAACTCCCATGCCCAGTAGGCGACACGATATGCGTCCGCCGCATGAGGCAGGACGCTGGTGATCAGGTTGGCGGTCTGCGGGCCGCCGGAGTGGAATACGTAAGCCGAACCGGGGCGGTGGGGAATGCGAAACAGCGGATTGCGCAGCGCCGGTGTCGCGTCGAGCAGATCCGCTTCAACCCCGAGCCCACGTAACGCGTTATATTGCAGGCGCGCGCCGCTGGTAATCCCGTTGTTGCGCTGCAACGCGGTGACAATGATCACACGACTGAAATCGCGTCTCCCCGAACGACCGCGCAGCATGTGTTGGGTGAAGGCTGAGGATCCGGTGAGGTATGTGCCGGTCAGGGAACGCCGGAGGGCACCACTCAAGGCAAACATTCACTGCCTCCATCATCACGCGTGCCGAGGGCCTGGCTGCTTGGTGAACTCCTGGTTGCTCGGGGGGCTTTCGAAGGCCGCGTTCGGCACGTTGCGCCCGGGTTCTGCATCAGGTTGCGGATCAGGATCTTCTTCATGTTCGAACTGTTGCTGAATTCGTGTGCTGTGATCTTGCTTCCGCGCGTTGCGACTTTTGCAAGGGAACCGCGGTCTATCGCGATGTCGTCTGCCTTGTAGTAGTGCTTCCGCCGGTGTCGGTCCGCGATCTGCCCCGGATCAGGTCGCTGTCATTGTTCGGTCTGCTGGTCACGGCGTCCGAAGCGGCTATTTAGAGGGGGCCAGAAGAACGACCCGGCGACCTTCAATCCGCAAACGCCTCCCTCCGACGGAAACCAATACGGTCACCACAGCGCAGAACAGACCCACCAAGTGGAAATACAGATTTGAGTTTCTGAAGCAATGACTTACGCTCGCGAGACAGACTCGTCAATGAATCCGATGTGTACTTTTGGGTGGAATACTTTGCCATCCAAAAGGCGTATTTCCGAACTGTTGAATGCATAGTCTGGCCACACCCAGGGGTTGTGATGAGGATGTCATCGGCCTCGACCGTTAAGCTGGCTTCCGAGCAGCAAAGCCCCCGCCATCGTTGATTTTGTGGCGAATCTCTTGAATCGATGGCTACACAACCGAAACAATGGGGGCCGCCGGTCAGTTCACTCGGCCCGCCACCGGCGTGGTCGCGAAATTGATTGCCGATCTACACATACGTCACCAGGCCGCCCCGCGGTGCAATCTCCGTCGGGCGAACGGCCTCGACCGATGTCTGATCCGGCCATGCAGCGTTGTCCCTGCGGCCCGCTCGTTATGCCTGAAGGGATCAGCCAGGGGGCCCGACGACACGTTCGCTTGCCGCTAAGCTCCCGGCTCCATAAACTGCAGGTCATGGACGCCATAACCCCCGATTCGTCTCAGCGCCTCGCGCGCGGCCTGGAGGACACTCTTACGACGCTCGATGCGCACCTGAGCGATGCGGAGAAGCAGGCGGCGAGCCTGCTGAAGGCGGTACGGCGGGTCCGCCGCGCTGCGAGGGAAGGAGCGGTCGCCAGTCTGCCCGCCGCCATTGCCGCCGCGCGGGCAGAGGCCGCGCGAAGCAGTGTGCCGATTGAAAAAGCCGCCGCGGCGCTCGACTACGATGTGGCCGAGGCCTTCGCCAACGGAGCGTGGCTCGACGAACTGGCCATCGCCGCCAAAGCCGCGGGTGTGGTTCTGGTGCGACGGGATGGACGCGTGACGGCCTATCCGGTGGCATTGCGCCTCGACGGGCGGGCGCAGGGAGTGCGGATCGGGCGCAAGCTTGAGCGGCGTATCCGGCCGAGCTTCCTCGCCGCCCGTCTGAAGGCGCTGCAGCTACGGCCGGAGCGGTTCAACGCCCGTCAGTTTCTCGATTGGCTGTTCCTTCTCTACGAGAGCAAGGCGCGCGCCGCGGATCCGGCGTGGCGCCCCACCCGACCCGGTCAGGGACCGCTCGTGGCGCTGGCGGAGCTCTACGATCAACTCACGGTGCTGCCCGCCGCCGCGGCCGAATACCCGCTGGAGGAATTCGTTACTGACCTGCTACGGCTCGATCGGCAACCTGATGCCGCGGACAGCCACGGGCACCGCTTCGAACTCGGTGGTTCTACCGGGCGCAAGGGCGGCAAGCGGCTGACCCTGTTCGACGAGACCGGCGAGCAGCACGACTATTACGCGATCCGCTTTACCCTGGAGCCGTCCGATGGACGTGCTGACGACCAAGCCGCTGCCGCTCGCTGAGTGGCTGTCCGTCCTCGACCGCGAATACTTGTCGGAGTTCGTGCCGGCGGGCGGCGCGTCGGTCAAGATCGCCATACTTGATGATGTGTCCGTCGACACGGCGGCGGACCAACTGATCGGGCTGGGTGAGGCTCGCGCCATGCTGACGGTGCGCGTCGATGCCGATCGCACCCGGATTCATATGATGCACGAGCTGTTCTTTGCCATCGCTCGCGCGTTGCCATGGGACAGCCTGGTGCAACGATACCTGGAGGAGCTGTTCGCGGCGCATGCCTACGCGTGGCCGCAGCCAGGCGCCGCGATGGCGATGACCGACCTCGCGGGAGCCTTCGCCGTGGCACCCAGTCTGTTGGCACGCCAACGCGATCAGTGGCTGACTGCCGATCTGTGGGCCGACCGGCTGCTGGCACAGGATTTCCGCGCCGCGTTGCTGCGGCTGTGTCTGTCGCGTCTGGAACCGGACGACACCGGCAACGCTGAGCCGGTGCTGCAATGGTTGCATGGTGAGAAGGTTCCGGCCGGGCTTTTGCACGCTGCCGACATCGCCGCCCGCATCTCCCGGATCAACGCGCGCCCCATGCTGGCTTCGCTGTGCCATTTCGTTCGTAAGGCGGGTGCCGCCGGACTGCTGGTGGTGCTCGACGTGCGTCAACTGACCAGGACTCCGGGCGACGAAGGTGCCGTGCGTTACTCACCCGCCGCGGTGATGGACGCTTACGAGGTGCTGCGTGAGATCATCGACGGTGCGGAGCAACTGTCGGGCCTTTTCGCGGTGGTCCTGGCTGACTCAGCGCTGGCCACCGGCGATCCACGCCGGGCGCTTAGCCAGTATGCGGCGTTGCAGATGCGCGTCTGGCCCGATGTGCGGCCCGGTGACCGACAGAATCCGGTGGCGCCGCTGGTCTGGATCGCGGCATGAGGCTTGAAGCCCGCACCGCGATCGAGGCGCTGCGGGCCGGTGTGCCAAACAGGGCCGCCATCCGCCAGATGGGCACCGAGCAAACAGGCATCGAAAACGCCTTCGAAGCTGCGCTGACCGTTGCCTGGACCGCGACGGGTCCCAATCCAACCGGTATCGGGATGGCTGGCGGCTTCGGCGCCGGCAAGTCGCATATGCTTGGCTATCTGGCCGAGGTGGCGCGCCAGCAGGATTTCGTGGTCAGCCGGGTCGTCGTCAGCAAGGAAACTCCATTATCGCATCCCGGCCACGTGCTTGCCGCAGCCCTGCGCGACGCCGCTTTGCCGGACCGACCGGACGACCCATCCTCCGCCTGTGTTGCCGCCCTGCGCGAGCGTCCCGAGGCACTCGACGCACTGGAACTTTCCGTCGGCACGTCCGAAACGGGGTTCCCGCCAATCTTTGCTGCCTGCCTGTTCCTGCTGCGGCGTGCTTCCACCACCCAAGACGTCCTGCACCGCATCGCGCGTCTTTGGTCCGGTGCCAGAGTGAATACTCGGGTCATCCGCCAGGCGCTCGTCGCCGCCGGGGCTGGCAGGGCATTTTCGCTCAAGCCGTTGTCGGCGGCCGAGCTAACCGAACAGCTCACCCGCTTCGTGCCGCTGCTGTTCCGCGCCGCGGGATATGCCGGTTGGTGCATCTTGTTTGACGAGATCGAGTTGATCGGCCGCTACACGCCGCTCCAGCGCGGGCTGTCCTACGCCTGGCTCGCCGCCTGGCTCGGCCTTGATGACGCGAGGCGTTTCCGCGGTATCGTCGTTGCCTACGCCATCACCGACGACTTCGCGACCGCCGTCATCGACGCTCGGCTCGACAGCGAGAAGCTGCCGGATCGGCTGACCCTGAAGGGGCGCACCGGCGAGGCCGCGCTGGCACTGGCGGGCATCCACCATATCGAGCGTACCGTGCTGCGGCACCGGCTGCTGCCGCCCACGCTGAGCGATCTGGCAGCGTGCCATGACAAGGTGCGGCATCTGTACAGCGATGCATACGACTGGCCGGCGCCCCCGCTGCCGCCAGCGGAGCGAACCAGCTCACGCACGATGCGACAATTCATCAAGGGGTGGATCACCCAGTGGGACCTGCTCCGGTTGGAAGGTCTCGATGTGCTCTTGGTCTCCGGCAGCATCGTCAGCAACTATACCGAGGACACCGCCTTGGGCGAACCTAATACCTTGGACGATGAGGAGACATAGCGAGGTATCCCGGCGCCGCTGAGGCCGCTCCCCCGCGGCAATGCCTCGAGATCGGCGATGCGTCGGTCCTCAGCTACATCCATCCGCCGTCCACCACCCATGACTGGCTGGTGCACATGCGGCTATCGTCGGAGGCGAGCCACAGCACCAGACGCGATACATCCGCCGGCACCAGCTTGGTCTTGAGGCACTGGGCGCGCAGCAGATGCGCCTCGGCCTCGGGCGTCAGCCACAGATCGAGTTGCCGCTGGGTCATGATCCACCCCGGGATCACCGTGTTGACCCGGATGCCGTCGGCACCCAGGTCCCGGGCCATGCCTTTGGTCAGCCCCTCGACCGCGGCCTTCGCGCTTGTGTAGGCCGGCATGCCGCCCTGGCTGGTATGCCAGGAGATCGAGCCAAAATTGATGATCGAACCTCCGCCGGACGCCTGCATCATCGGCGCCACCGCCTGGATCGCGAAGAACTGGTGGCGCAGGTTGGTCGACATGCGCTCATCCCAGTATTCGACCGTAACCTCCTGGTAGGTGTGGCGCTGATCGTTTGCCGCGTTGTTGACCAGCACCGTAATGGCACCCAGGCGCCGGCCGACCTCGGCGATAGTGTTCCGCAGAGCGGTGATGTCCCGCAGATTACACGGCAGGAACAGTGGCGGCGGCAGCCGTTCCTTGTGCAAATCGGCAATCAGGAGGCCAGCAGCATCCTCATCGATATCAAGGAAAGCCACCTTCGCTCCCTGGCGGGAGAATTGTGTCACATGCTCCGCGCCGATGCCGCTGGCGCCCCCGGTCACCAGGACAACACGATTGCGCAGGCTGGGATAAATGGCGAATACCTGGGGCATCAGCGGTGCTCCTCCATTGGAATGAAGCGCTTGTCGTCATCACGGGCGCTCCTCGGCGGAACCGGCGGTTGGCAGACGGTCCGCAAGTTGTCGTATCGCATCTTCGATCTCCGCCTCCGGCGACTCGCCGATCTCGACGATCACCGGATGCTCGTCGTGGGTCGGCTCCTCGAGTGTGGCGAACTGGCTGTCCAGCAGCGCCGGCGGCATGAAATGGCCCTTCCGTCCGGCCATGCGCTCGCCGATCAGCGCCTTGGAGCCGCGCAGGTAGAGCAGGATCACATCCGGCCGCGGGCCGATGAGGATATCGCGGTAAGCTCTTTTCAACGCCGAGCACGCCACCATGGCGGAGGTCCCAGCGGCACGCAATGCGTCTTCCCGGGCGGCGATCGCGTGCAGCCACGGCCATCGGTCAGCGTCGGTCAAAGGCGTGCCCGCCTTCATCTTGGCGACGTTGGCCGGCGGGTGGAACGTATCGCCCTCCACCAGCGCCCACCCTTTGCGCTTCGCCACGCCCGCGGCAACGGTCGTCTTTCCGCTGCCCGATACGCCCATCACGACAACAATAGTCATTCGATGTCCACCACCATTGGTTTAATGCCACGCGCCGTCCGCAAGCCGGGTCCAGCCAGTGGCTCGTTCGCCGGGGTTCCTCGCGAACGCTTTTCCCGAAAGAAATGCTGCCGAGCAAGCGGAAATCTGGGGAACCGCGAGGCGGCCGATCCCGGAGGCAGCCGCCTGTCACCGTTGACCGCCAGATGATAGCGGCGTTGCCGCCAGACGCAGGCCTGGCCGGTGATTGTGATCCTCCGCCGCCGTTTATGCGACGCTCGCGGGTATCGACCGCACCACCATCGGTGTCACATCTGGCGACGGTCTCATGAACACAGTTCGACACGGGAATGAAATCATCCGCGATCAGAAATACTCGTACAGCAGCGGTGGCACGAAGCCGCGCAGAAGAATGAGATAAGCAAGGACGGCCGCTGCCTCAACGAAACAAATGACCCCGGCTGAGTCGGCCAGCACGCTCGCCAGCCGGGTTGCCGGCCGATTCGCCGCGCGGACCAAAACGATAAACAGCAACACCCCAGCAACGACCAGGCCGGCCGCTTCCACCCACGCCCCCAGGGCATCGACATTGATGGCTGGAACCCAAAGAAACCCCAGGATCAGGATGAAATAGCTTACGGCCAACCCTTGCGCGCAGACCGAGTACGCCCGATGCCTCGTCAAGGCGTTGAACCGGGGGCGCCCAAGTCGTCGCAACATCTCCGTCTGGTATAATTTGTTGGCGGCTACCCCGGCGCCGAGACACAGCCCATAGAGCACGAACCGTGCGTTGGCGCCGTGCCAAAGCCCCATCAGGAAAAACGCGATGAAATAGCCGACGGCACCAAAGTACGGCGTCAGCGCAGGCTTCCCGCATCGCGATATCATTTCCTTGACGGTCGGATTGAATACATAGAGCTTGAACCAGTCGGACAGGCTGATGTGCCATCGGGACCAGAAGTCCAGGAAGTTCGCCGCGGCAAAGGGCCGATCAAAATTCTCCGGCAGGTCGAAGCCGATCATTCCGCCAATGCCCCGGACGACGTCCGTATAGCCTGAAAAGCTGAAATAGAGATACGCCGCGAAGCAGAGCGAGGCGAACGCATTCAGCGCCGCTTGCGGGACCCCGGAGACCGGTCCCAAACTCCAGGCGAAGCAGGCGTAGAATGCGGCGGCGACGATGGTGAATTTCAGGTACCCCGCCATGATCGCCGGAACGAAGGTCGCGATCGCCGGCGTTTGAGCTATTCGTATCTGACTCGCAATGTCGTCAGAGAACTGCTCGAAGCGTTGGATCGGACCGGCAAGGAATGTCAGGTAACTGAACAGGTAGCAGAGGTAATCACGCAACCTCAGGTCATCGGGCAATTCGTCGCCATGCGCATCCACCATCAGGTGAATCACGCGGAACATGACATAGGACAATCCGATCGTACGTCCCACCATAAGCCACGGAGGTCCGGCCGCGTGCGGAAGAACCTGCCGGCAGACTGCGAATTCCGCCAGCACGCAGACGATACCGGTGGCGAGCAACGCGTGGCTCTTGTGTCGCGCGAGTGCTTTCAGCGCGACCCATCCGGTCGCGGCCATCACCAGCAGGCAGGCGCCATCTCCGATCGAGGCGGTGACGCTGGCGACGAAGACCAGGCTGGCCGCCGTCAGTATCTCAACGCGCCATCGCCAAAGACGAGGGATGCGAAACGACAGGACGGTCACGGCAACGACGAGGAGGAAAGGCCAGTCTAGCACGGTTACCCCGTCGGATATCCAGTTCGACGGGCCGGGTTATTCGGCGGCATGCTGCTGCACCAAATCCGGTCGCGCAGTCTGCCACGACGCGGCGCGGTCCAGCGTGTTGAGCTGGCGTTTCATCAGAGCGTTGATACCGGCCTGCAGTTGCTCGATCGCGGCGAAGTCGTAACCCTGGTCGTATAGATAGGCCATGTACCACAGGCTGGTGTCCGGATCGATATGCGTGCTTTCGCTCACCGCCTGAAAGATATCGAGCTTGATGCGAGCGGCGTCTTCATGCGTCATGGTCGCATGTGACCATTTCGCGCCCATGCCGGTGAGGCCGTACTCCTCACGCTTCTCGTGCACCTGGGTGTGCGCCATGTAAAAGAATTCTTTCAGCGAATAGTAGCGCACGCCGTTGTCACGAATGAAATCGACGTTCTCCTGGATCGTTGCGTCGGTCTCGCCGGGGAAGCCCAGGACGAAGGCGGCCAAGTACGGGATATCGTATTTGTTCAGCAATCGGACGCCCTCGGCGAACTGCCTGCGAGTGGCGCGCTTGTTCATGTTCTTCAGGACGGCGTCGCTGGCGGATTCGATACCCAGATAGACCCCCGCGCAACCGGAGTCCTTCATCATTTTGACATCCGCCTCGTTCACGTATTGCACACGTAAGAACGAGAACCACTCGAACGGATATTCCGCGAAAATGCGGATCAACTCACGGAACCGATGCGGTGGCACGTTGAACGTGTCATCGATGAAGATGATCCGGTCGACCCCCGGGATACGCATCACCGAATCAAGATGCGCCCGAACATGCTCCGACTCGACTGTCGTCCAAGGGCCGGCGGTTGTCGGGTAGGAACAGAACGCACAGGAGAATGGACAGCCCGAGGCGGTGCGGATCTGAATTGTCCGGTTCAGGAATGGCAGCTCAAGACGGTCCCAGGTCGGCGGGCAATCGCTCAGCGACAGCAGCGGCTTGTGCCAATGCTGCGTGCCCGCATCGAAGTTGCCGTCGCGCAGGTTGCCTTCGATCCAGGCCAGGTTGCGAACCGCGGCGAAACCTCCGCTTGCGCCCCGACGCGCGAGCAGGAGATCGCGCAGGTCGGGTTCGGAATTGAACGCGTGCAGCACGTAGCGAATGCCCAGCCGCCGCATCCGAGCGGCGAAATCCTTCGGGCTGGCATGGATTGTTTCGGCGTTGGCGAATGCTCCGCCGAGCACGATGTCCATATCCGGGTCAACCGCGCGAAGTCGCTTTGCGACGTTCCCAACCTCCTTCCACGACAGGTAAAAAGTCGAAGATATACCCACCAACGGTGGTCGACGGCAGGCGGCATAGGCGGTCTCGAACCAGTCCCATTCGGCATCCAGATTGTTGATCAGCCGCACCCGCAGGCCAAACTGCATCAGGTAGTTCGCCAGATGGACCCCGGACATCGATGGCAAATTCCAGATGTTCAACATCTGGCGGCGTTCCGAATAATTGCCTTCGTCGAAGAATTTGCCAAATTTGCGATGATTGAGATAATCCAGGTGGGAGCGAAATCCTCCAGCGTGGTGAACCATGCGCGGATAGACCAGTGACTTGTAAAGATCGAGCCGGTCCAAAGGCAGTTTCCCGAAGCCGTCATAATCGACGACATTCGACTGGGTGACCAGGATCAGATCGACGTCATCCATAGGCGGTGTTTCCCCCCTGCCCGCCATCGGTGAAGCCCACCGTCAGTCGCCCGCGCGCCAGAGTGGCGCCGCTATCGGTGTCGATGACGCGAAGCTTCAGCACTGCGGAACGCACGCTGTCGGATAACTGATCAACGATGCCACTGACGGTGACGCGGGTATCCGGCAACACCGGGGCCGTGAATGAGGCATTGATTGCCAGCACCAGCGCGTTGCGCCCGGGCAGATACATCCCGGCAAGGCGGCTGGCCAGCGCGACGAGATGGGCGCCATGCACCACCCGGTCGCCGAAGCCTCGTTCATGCGCGAATGCAGCGTCGGTATGCAACGGATTGAGGTCGCCGGACAGTTGCGCGAATGCGTCGATATCAACGCCGGTGATCACGGTGTCGAATGCCGCGCGCTGTCCAACCGTCAAATCGCCGAGAACGAACTGCGCCGGGGATAGTTTCATGATGCAACATCCCCCTCGCATCGTCCCAAGCCATGACACATGACTGGGGACCGGCTGCGTCCGTTCCGGACATAACCTTGCCATAACGACACCGCAGGGAGCAAGTATCCGATGCGATCGTTCGCTCTGGCTAACCGCGGCGCGACTGCGTATCGTCCGACCGAACACGGCGTCGGCGGCCGAGCGGGAGACAGTGTCGATGGATGCAGTGAGCACCCCCTCTCTCGGGAAAATCCTGTCCCGCTCCCGGGCAGAGGTGGCAGCAGGAAACCATCGCGTCGCCTTCGCCATGTTGCGTGGCGCCATAGTCCCGGCCAGCGACTTCGTGGACCAGGCCCGCGTCGCCAGGGCGCTCGCCGGCAACAACATCGACGCTCTCGGGCTGCGCCCGCTGCGAATAGCGCTGGTGGCCGGAAGCACCATGGACCACTTCGCCCCGGTTTTCCGCTTCTGGCTCGCCGACGCCGGCATTGCCGGTGACATCCTCATCACTCCATTCGATACGGCAGTGCAATCCGTTCTCGATCCGGAAAGCATGCTGCATCAGTCCAGTCCTGACATCGTTTGGCTGTTTACCACCCACCGCGATGTGATTCTCGATGCTACCCCAGAAACGCCCGCAAACGCGATCGCCGACATGATTGCGCAGGCAATCGCGGCTCGTCAGACGCTGTGGCGCACTTTGCGGGATCGCATCGGCTGTCTGATCGTCGACAACACAGCGGATATCCCGGCCGATGACCCGTTCGGCAATCTGGCCGGCGGCACGCCCTGGGGACGACGCGCACTGTTGCGCCGTTACAACGCCGAACTCGCTGCGGCCGCGACGTCGGGCGTCGTGCTGTTCGATCTCGACCATATCGCCAGCCTGTGGGGCAGGCGCCGCTGGGAGGACGCGCGATACTGGTTTCATTCCCGCCATGCATTTGCCCTGGACGCCTCGGGAACCGTCGCTCACGCCGCCGCTCGGCTGCTGGCGGGAGCACGCGGATTGGCCAGGAAATGCCTCGTTCTCGACCTCGACAACACGCTGTGGGGCGGCGTCATCGGCGATGACGGCATCACCGGAATCAGGCTCGGCGCAGGCGCCGACGGGGAAGCATTTGTCGCATTTCAATTATTCGTGAGATCGCTCAAGGAGCGCGGAATCATCCTCGCCGCCTGCAGCAAAAACCAACCAGACACCGCCGCCCGCGTGTTCCGGGACCACCCGGACAGCGTGCTTCGGCTCGACGATTTCGCTGTGTTCATCGCCAACTGGGACAACAAGGCCGACAACATCCGCGACATCGCGGCCAGGCTGAACATCGGTCTCGACGCCGTCGTCTTTGTCGACGACAACCCGTTGGAACGTGACATTGTGCGACGCCATTTGCCGGAAGTCGCGGTGGTCGATCTGCCGGACGACCCGGCCGGCTTCGTGGCGGCACTCGCCCAAGGCTGCTGGTTCGAGACCGTGGCCTTCTCGCCCGAGGACCGGGAGCGTAGCCGCTATTACGCCGAGAACAGCAGGCGAGCGGCAATCCGAGACGAGTTCGTTGACATGGATGCCTATCTCGACAGCCTCGAGATGACCGCTGCTGTCGGTGGCGCCGATGCCTTCCACCTGCCGCGCATGGCTCAGCTGATCGGCAAGAGCAATCAGTTCCACCTCACCGGCACACGCTACACCGAGGCAGAGCTCGCCGCGCTCGACGCGCGCCCCGATTGCTTCGTCCGGCATGTTCGGCTGGCAGACCGGTTCGGCGACAATGGACTGATCGCCTGTCTGGTACTGCTGCGCCAGGACCGCACGCTTCACGTCGACACCTGGGTCATGAGCTGTCGGGTCCTCGGCCGCACCGTCGAGGCATTTATTGCAAACCTGTTGCAGGATATTGCTCTCGAGAGTGGCTGCGATCGTTTGGCGGGACGCTACGTCCGTTCGGCGAAGAACCAGCTCGTTTCTGGGCTTTACCAACGGCTTGGGTTCGAGTACGCGGAAGAAACAGCGATGACCACAAACTGGATATTCGTTCTGCCAGGCGCATCACCAGGATGGAAAACCTGGGTGAAACGCGCACCGATACCCGAGGGAATGTCCCATGTCTGATCGCGACGACATCGTTCGCCGCCTGACTACAATATTTCAGGATACCTTCGACGACCCCGGCATCGAAATCCACGATGCAATGACCGCCGCCGATCTCGACGACTGGGACTCGTTACAACACATCGTCCTGGTGCTGGCGATCGAGCGTGCCTTCGCCGTCAAGCTCAATCCTGCCGAGGTGGGCAAGCTTGAGAACGTCGGCAGGATGATCGACCTGCTGCTTGCCAAAGCCGCGGCGCGGGCGTGACGGCATCCGGCGCGATGCATCGGCTGCTCAGCCCCAACGAGGCGAAGTTCTGGCTGCTCGATTGGGTCGCGCCGATGAACAGCGTGGTCGTGGTGCAAACCGCCGCTGCCTCGAGATCATCCGGGTTGCCAAGGCACTTTGCGGTGCCGGTGGTGCACACCGACGCCCAGCTTCGCCCTCGCTGGGGTGAGGCCGACCGTCCTGGCGTCCTGCTGCATGAGGACGTCGACGACGACACCGCCTGGCTGGCCACCGCGCAACGCTTGCTGGATGTGCGCGTCGGCAGCGCCGGCCATCCGCCCTGGCACGCGGTGCTGCAACACCGTCGGGACGACGAAACCCTGGTCCTGGCGGTCAACCACGCGCTGACCGACTGGCGCACCAGCCTGCAGGTTGCTCACGCCTTCCTGGCCGACCGCCACCCCGGCCCGCTGGCCCCCCCTTGCGAGGAAATGCTGCCGCCGACGCTGTTTGGTGCCGCCGACGCGGCGGCGCTGATCGATGGCTGGTGGAGCGGTCGGGCAGGCGCTCGCTGGCAGGCGCTAGGCCGTGACGGACTGACCGGGGTTCTGCCGCGGCAGGTCCCGACCAGGTTTGCCCTGCTGCGCCTGACGCAGGCCGACACCGCTCGGCTGCAAGGGCGCTGCGAGGCCGAGGGGGCATCGCTGAACAGCGTCGTCGCGATTGCCCTGCGCGACACCATGCGGATCGATGTCGTGGCACACTCCGTCGACCTGGACCGCTTCATCAGACCAGCGCTGCCGCCCGGCCCCGGACTCGCGGTGACGCACGTCTTTACGCCGCTCGCCCCCGGCCCGTTCTGGGACGCCGCCCGCGACAACCGCGCCGAACTGTTTGCGCAGATCCGCGATGGGGCGGCGGGTGACATGCTGCTGACGCTGCCTAGGTCGCTGCTGGGCGGTGCGCCGTCGTACCAGCCGGCCGCCATGACGATCACCGGCGCGCCGACGGTCGGGACACGCGGCACCGCCGACCCGGCGGCCGACATGCAGCTGGTGCTGAGTTCCGCGCGGGGCGGTGGCGGCATCATTATCCTGTCGTATCATCGTGACTGTTTGCAGCTGATAGCCGGCTCGCCGGGCGACCGGCAGGACGTGGACCTGCAAGCCGTGATCAACCGTATGCTCGCAGCCTGTGACTGAACCAAACGCCGCGACGTCGCCCGCGCGCGCAACCGCTGTCCGGGTGCCAGCGGGTCCGCGTCGCCCGCTCGCGGGGCGCCGGCGGTGGCCCAGCATGAGGACGTACAACCATGCCTGACGATGTCGCCATGACGCCGATGCAGCAGGCGGTCATCGCACTGCAGGCGCAGCGGGCACGGATCGCTGAACTCGAGCAGGCGGCAAGCGCGCCGATCGCCGTCGTCGGCATGGCCTGCCGCTATCCAGCCAACTCGACATCCCCCGCCGCACTGTGGGACGCGGTGCGCGAGGGCCGCGACGGCAGCCGGGAGATCCCCGCGGACCGGTGGGACGTGGACGCGCTCTACGACCCCACCCCGGGCCGTCCCGGCAAGATGTATGTCCGCCAGGGCTGCTTCATCGAGGGGGTGGACCAGTTCGAGCCATTGTTCTTTCGCATCTCCCCGCGGGAAGCGGTGGGCATCGATCCGCAGCAACGGTTGCTGCTGGAAACCACGTGGCAGGCGCTGGAGGACGCGGCGATCCCGCCGCCCTCCCTGGTCGGCAGCCAGACCGGCGTTTTCGTCGGCATCAGCACCAATGACTATTCGGCGCTGCTGTCGCGCACCGCGCACGGCTCCGGCAGCAACGCCATCGCCGGCTCGGGCAATGCCGCGAGCGTTGCGTCAGGCCGGATTTCCTACACGTTCGGCTTTCAGGGGCCGTGCATGGCGGTGGATACCGCGTGCTCGTCATCGCTGGTGGCGACGCATCTGGCGGTGCAGGCGCTGCGCAATCGCGAGTGTGGCCTCGCCGTCGTCGCCGGCGTCAACCTGATGCTGACGCCCGACGTCACAGTGAATTTCTGCCAGGGGCGCCTGCTATCGCCGGACGGGCACTGCAAGACCTTCGACGAGGCGGCGGACGGCTATGCGCGCGGCGAGGGCTGCGGCGTGCTGGTGCTGAAGCGGCTGTCCGATGCGATGGACGATGGCGACCGCGTGCTGGCCGTGGTGCGTGGTTCAGCGCTGAATCAGGACGGCCGCAGCGCGGGTCTGACAGCACCGAACGGGCTGGCGCAGGAGGCGGTGATCCGAAAGGCGCTGGCCAACGCCGGGCTGCGGCCGGATGCGATCGATTATATCGAGGCGCACGGCACCGGGACCGCACTGGGCGACCCGATCGAAATGCACGCGCTGAAGTCGGTTTTCGCGCAACGCTCGCGCCCGCTGCATGTCGGGTCGGTCAAAACCAATATCGGCCACGCCGAGGCTGCCTCCGGCGTCGCCGGCCTGATCAAGGCGGTGCAGATGCTGCGGCACCAGGAGCTGCCGCCAACGCTGCACTTTCGCCGCCTCAATCCGCACATCGACCTCGGATCGGTGGACATCCGTGTGCCGACGACGCTGAGCCCGGCGCCGAATTGATGCCATCGGCGTCAGTTCGTTCGGCTTCTCGGGCACCAACGCGCATATCGTGCTGCAACGGGCGCCGGGCGAGGCGGATGAACCCGCCGGGAACGGCGATGAATCGCGATGGATGGAGCACGCGGACCGGGCCGTCTCGGACGCTGGTGGCTGCCGTCTGTTTCTGTCCGCGCGCAGCGAAACCGCGCTGCGCGATCTGATCGCCCGATATCAGGCGCACCTGGCCACCACAACCGATAGCTTCGCCGATATCTGCCACACCGCCGCGACCGGCCGAGCACGGTTTCCCTGGTGGGTGGTGGTTGATGCCGCGGTCGATCTGGCGCGGGCAACGCCCTCCAACGCGCCGCCGCCGAGCCTGCCGGTGACCTCCGGCCGCAAGGTTGCTCTCCCCACCGCCGTATTCCAGCGCCAGCGTTGCTGGATCGACGCCCCGGTGGACGCCGCGATTCCACCACCTCCCGATATCGACAGCGGACTCCCGCCGTTGCTGGGCCGCCGCCTGTCGCTGCCCTTCGCCAGCGAAACCCGTTGGGAGGCATCAATCGGCGCCAACCACCCGGCGCTCGGCTTCCTCGCGGAACACATTGTTGCTGGCATCCCAGTGCTGCCCGCCACCTGCTTCATCGAAATGGCCCTCGCCGCTCAGCCGGGGACCGCATTGGCCGACATTCGCATTCCGGCCCCGCTGACGCTGACCGAGGATGCCTCACGCATCGTGCAGACCATCGTGGCGGCCGACGGCGCGTTCCGCATCGTCAGTTGCGCCGGGGACGGCAGCGACCCGGTGTTGCACGCGGCCGGCCGGAGCTTGCCCCGTCCCGCAACCGGACCGCTGCCCATGCCGACCGTGCCCGCAACGGCGCTGGAGACGGCCGCACTCTACGACGCAATGGCCAAGCGCGGTGTGGTGCACGGACCGGCGTTCCGGTTGCTCGACGCGATCCGCCGGGACGACGGCCATGCCATCGCCACGCTGCGCGCCGCCCCGGCGGAAGCGCGCTTCGCCGTGCACCCTGCACGCCTGGACGCTGCCTTGCAGCTCGTCGGGGCTGCGCTGCCTGACCTCGGCGACGATCATTTCGTCCCCGCCGCCATCGGCCGGTTCGTGCTGCATCATGCGCCGGCCGCCGATGCCACGGTGCACGCCTTCGCTCGGCGTGGGCCGGACGGCATCCTCGCCGACGTTTCTGTCAGCGATGCCACCGGCCTGGCGCTCGAGGTCAACGACCTGCTGTTCCGACCCGCTTCTGGCCAGGGCGCGACACCAGGCTTCTACCGCATCGACTGGCGGCCCCAGCCGCTGATCGCCAATCTGCCGCCGCCCGGGTTCCTGCCCTCCCCGGCTGATCTGGCCGGCGCGCTTGATGCGGTCAGCACCGAACTGGCCGACCGTCACGGCACCCTCGCCTACGCCGCCAACGCGCAGGGGCTGGAGGACGCCGCCACGGCATACGTGCTGGCCGCGCTCCGCCGCCTCGGATTCCGCTTCGAGGCCGGGACCGAGTTCACCTTCGGTGCGACCGCCGAGGCCCTCGGCGTCACCGAACGACACCATCGGCTGCTGCGCCGGATGTTCACTATGCTCGCCACGGATGGTGTGCTGGCCGTCGCCGGCCGGCGCTGGCGTGTGCTGAGGCTCGCCGGCCGACCCCGACCCCGAGGCGATGGTCGGCACCTTGCTGGCCGCCGCCCCGGTGATGACGGGAGAAATCGGCGTGCTGCGACGCTGCGGCGCGGCGCTGGCGGACGTGCTGACCGGCAAGCGGGAGCCGCTTTCCCTGCTGTTCCCGGCCGAGGGTGACGGCGCCGGCGTGTTCTACGAAGCCTCGCCTTACGCCCGCACCGTGAACGACCTACTGGCCGAGGCGGCGACCCGGCTCGTCGCCAGCGTGCCGGCGGGTCGCGTTCTTCGCATCCTGGAAGCCGGCGCCGGCACCGGCGGTGCCACGGGAGCGCTTCTTGGCGTGCTGCCGCGCAGCCGCCGCCATTATGTGTTCACCGATCTCTCGACCGGTTTCCTCAGTGCAGCGCGGCAGAAATTTCCTGGCGAGGCGCTGGACACCCGCGTGTTGGATATCGAACGTCCGCCGGAGGCGCAGGGGTTCAGCCCGGCCAGCTTCGACCTGATCCTGGCCGCCAATGTGCTGCATGCGACCGCCGACATCGGCCGCAGCCTGGCGCATCTACATACCCTGCTCGCACCCGGCGGCGTGCTGTTGCTGGTCGAGAGCACCGAGCCTCGCCGCTGGGTCGATATCGTATTCGGCCTGACCGAAGGCTGGTGGCGCTTCACCGACATCGCGCTGCGTCCCGACCACCCGCTGCTTGCCCGGGACAAATGGCGGCAGGTGCTGGCGGATGCCGGTTTTGAGACCGAGGGAGATGGCGAGGTCATCGTCGCCCGTAGGCCGCTCGCTGCCGCCACTACCCCACCCGAGTCCTCGATGCATGTCGTCGCCTCGGCCGACGCCACCGAGGACGGCCAGGTCGCATTGCTTGCCCAACTGACCCGCCTTGCCGTCGAGGCCGCCGCCACAGTTCCACCACGGCCGCTGGTCCTGGTCGGCGACGACAGCCTTGGCCACGCCGGCCTCGGTGGCTTGATCCGGACCCTGGCCCTTGAAATCCCGTCGCTGCGGCCGCGGCTGCTGCTCGCTCCGCCGAGCCCGGAGGCATTGAGCGACGAGGTAACGGCCGGCGAGGCGGAAGGCGGCGCGCAGGAGGCCGAAATCCGCTGGGATACAAGCGGCCAGCGGCTCGTGCCGAGACTAAAGCCAACCGCCTCGCTGGCGTCGATTGCAGCCGTCGAGGGCACCTGGCTCATCACCGGCGGCAACGGCGGCGTGGCGCAGGCGATCGCGACGTGGCTGGCGACGCATGGCGCCGCGGCGATCGTTCTGCTCAGCCGGCGGATGCCGGAGTCGCCTCCGGGCGTTGAAGTGCCGGTTCACCTGTATGCTGGTGACGCCGCCGATGGGCCGCTGATTGCCCGGCTGCTGCGTCAGCACGACGTGCAAGGCGTGGTCCATGCCGCCGGCATCCTCGCCGACGCCGCGCTGGCCGAGCAGAATGAGGCGACGATACGTGCCGTGGCGCATGGCAAGATCGGCGGCGCGGTCGCACTGGATGTCGCGACGCGGGCGCATCCGGTGCGGCATTTCATTCTCTGCGCCTCCGCCACCGGCGTCCTGGGATCGGCGCGCCAGGTCAATCACGCGTTCTGTTCCAGCTTTCTCGATGGTTTGGCGGCTCGGCGGCGCGCTGACGGGCTGCCGGCGCTGAGCCTCGACTGGGGCGTCTGGAGCGGCACCGGGTCCGCCGCGGCACGTGGCGTTGATGCCCTGGCCAATCAATTGGGCCTGGGAAGCATCACGCCGGCGCAGGGGACGGGGTTATTCGCGCGGGCGCTCAACGCGACGCCGAGCCAGTTGGTGGTTCTGCCCTCGGTCGACTGGCCGCGCTTCACGGCACACTTCGGCGACGCTCTGCCCGGCCTGTTCCGAGACGTCGCCGCCGTGCCGTTGACCGCCATCGAGCACGCCCGCCGCGCCTGCATTGGACAGGTCGACAGCTCTGACCCGCATCGTCGCCGACTGCCTCGGGCTTAGTGGACCGGTCGATGCTGACACCCCGCTGCACGACCTGGGCCTCGACTCCCTGGTGGCGGTGGAAATCCGCAACCGCGCCGAACGCGACCTCGGGCTGACTGTTTCGGTTCGCGAGCTTATCGAGGGCGCCACCATCCGCTCCTTGCTCGGGCGCGAGAGCACCGCGCCTGCCCCCGCCGAACCCGACCGCATGGCGATCCTGAGTGGCATCGTTGCCGCCTGCCTGGGTCTCACCGGGCCGGTCGATGACGATACCCCGCTGCACGACCTGGGCCTCGACTCCCTGGTGGCGGTGGAAATCCGCAACCGCGCCGAACGCGAACTTGGCCTGATCGTGTCAGTTCGCGAACTGATCGAGGGCGCCACCGTCCGTTCGCTGCTTGCCCCGACGTCGACGCCCGCCGTGTCGGCCGCATCCGAACCGGGCGACGGCCGTGCCATCGTGCCGGACATTGCCAATCGCCACGTGCCCTTCCCGTTGACCGATATGCAGCAGGCGTATTTCCTCGGCCGGCGCGACGATCTCGCACTGGGCAGCGTCAGTTGCTACCTCTACACCGAGTTCGACACCAGTCAGGTGGATCTGGCCCGCGCTGAAGCAGCGTGGAATCAACTGGTGCGGCGCCACGACATGCTTCGCGTGGTCATCCGTCCCGACGGCACGCAGCAGATCCTGGCCGATGTTCCGCAGTATCGTTTCGACGTACTCGACCTGCGCGGCCAGGACTCGACCGCCGAACTGGCGCAGCTGCGACGGACTTTGGCGCAACGTGTGGCGGAGCCGAACGCCTGGCCGCTGTTCGATATTCGGGTCACCCGTTTCGGCGACACAGCGAGGCTGCACATGGGCTTCGACCTGATCGCCCTCGATGCCGCCAGCATCCACGCGCTGCGCCACGAATGGGGTCTGCTGTACGACGATCCGGCGACCAGTTTGCCGCCGATTGCCATCAGCTTCCGGGACGTGGTGCTGGCGCAGATCGCCGCGCGCGATAGCGACAACTGGCGGCGCAGCGAACAATACTGGAAGTCCCGCGCCCTGACCCTGCCGAGCGGGCCGGACCTGCCGGTGGTTGGCGATGCGATGGGCGTGGCCGACCGGCACTTCCGCCGACGCGGCGTGGTGCTGGAAGCGCCAATCGCGGAAGCGCTTCGGGGTCAGGCCCGAGCGCATGGCCTGACGCTTCCAGTCCTGCTGGCCGCCGCCTACGCCAACATCCTGGCCGCCTGGAGCCGGACGCAGCGTTTCTGCATCACAGTCACCTCGTTCAACCGGCCGGATCTGCATCCCGACATGCGGCTGCTGCTGGGCGACTACACCTCGACCATTCTGCTGCAGGTCGATGCCACGACGCCGAGTTTCGTGGACAGCGCCACGGCGCTCGCGCGCCAGCTGGCGGCGGACCTGGAACACGCCGAGGTCGGCGGCATCCAGGTGCTCCGCGAGATCGCCCGTCAGACCGCCAATGCGGCGGCCTCGGTTCCGGTCGTGTTCACCAGCGCGCTAGGCTTTCGCCGCTCGAGGGCCCAGGCGGAGTCGTTCTCCGGCGGCTGGGACCGGTTGGGAACCACCGTCTACAACGTCTCCTCGACCCCACAGGTGCTGATCGACAACCAGATCTCCGAGGAAGACGGCGCGCTGTTCTGCAACTGGGACGTGGCCGAGAACATGTTCCCGGCTGGCGTGGTCGACGCCATGGTTGGCGCCTATGGCCGGTTGTTGCATGCGCTGGCCGACGGCACCGGCTGGGATCGCCGTTTGTCCGCCGTATTGCCGGTCCAGCCGCGCGCGCCGTTCGTTCCGGTAGCGGCGGCCGAAACGCTGCATGCCGCGTTCGAGCGCTGCGCCCATGCCACGCCGACGCGCCCGGCGCTGATCTGCTCCGACATCGAACTGGACTATGCCACGCTGAACGCGGCGGCGGGCTGGCTTGCCGCCGACCTGCTGGAACGACTAGGCGGCGCCCCGCGCGACCGGCTCGTTGCGGTGAGTTTCGCCAAGGGATGGCACCAGATCGTCGCGGTGCTGGCGGCGCTAAAGGCCGGCGCGGCCTATCTTCCAATCGATCCAGAGCTTCCGGCTGAACGCCGCCGCCTGCTGATCGAACGCGGCGAGGCCTATTTGCTCGATGATCCCGTCGTGCTCGACAACGCCCTGGCACGGGCCAGCGGGACGACTCCCCCGCCCGCGTTGCCGGCCGTTGTTGATCCGGAACGGCTGGCCTATGTGATCTACACCTCAGGGTCAACCGGCCAGCCGAAAGGGGTGATGATCGAGCACCGCGCCGCACTGAGCACGGTGCGCGAGATCAACCGCCGCTGGGCGGTGGGTCCCGGCGACCGGACCCTCGGCCTGTCGTCGCTGAGCTTCGATCTGTCGGTGTTCGACATCTTTGGCCCGCTGAGCGTCGGCGGGGCATTGGTTCTGCCGCCACCGGAAGCAACGCGCGATCCCTCGGTCTGGGCGGAGCTGCTGATCCGCCACCGAGTGACGGTCTGGAACAGCGTGCCGGCACTGATGGCGCTGCAGGCCGAGTACGGGCTGCCGCCGGATCACGCCTTGAGACTTGTTATGTTGAGCGGCGACTGGGTGCCCGTCGAACTTGTCACCAAACTGCGCGCCCAGGCGCCGACCGCCACCCTGGTCTCACTCGGCGGCGCCACCGAGGCGGCGATCTGGTCGAACGCGCACGAGATCGGTGTGCTCGACCCGGAATGGTCCAGCATCCCGTATGGGATGCCGCTGGCGGGGCAAATGCTGCATGTGGTGAACGCACTCGGCGAGAGCTGCGCCGACTGGGTGATCGGCGACATCGAAATCTCCGGCCATGGACTGGCGCGCGGCTACTGGCGCGATCCGGAGCAGACTCTGGAGCGCTTCCGTGTCGACCCGCATAGCGGCGAACGACGCTACCGCACCGGCGACGTCGGACGGTTCCGGCCCTATGGGAAGGACGCAGCGCAGAGGGCCGATGCGGCGCCGCCGATCGAGTTCCTCGGCCGCGAGGATTTCCAGGTCAAGGTGCAGGGCCACCGTATCGAACTCGGCGAGATCGAGGCGGCAATGTTGTCGCATCCTGGCGTCGCGCAGGCCGTCGTCACCGCACCGGTGGCGGCCGGCAGACGCGACCGCACGCTGCAGGGCTTCATCGTGCCACGAGCGCCGGCTACCCCGCACGACGATGCCTGGCAGCAGCTATGCGACAGCGGCCAGGCGGCGATGGCGGCTCGCGCACAGCCGATCTCGCGTGAGGCATTCGAGCTCACGGCTGCCACGTTCAATGATCAGGCCGCCGCCGCCGCCGCCTCGGCGCTGCATCGGCTCACCGGCAGCTACGAGCTTCCCGACGCCGACAGCGTGATCCGCGAGCACGGCGTCGCGCCGCGATACCGCCTCTGGCTGGAACGCATGCTGCCCGAGGTGGCGCGGGTCGGCATGGGCGCGGAACCGGTGTCGAGCCATACCATCAGCGGCGTCGATCGTTTCGGCTTCAGCGCCGCATCGCTCGACTTCCTGGACCGGGTCATCGCCCAACTTCCCGCAATTCTGACCGAGCGCGAGCATTCATCGGCGATCTACCTCGATGACGCGACTCCTGATGTCTATGCCAGGCTGTTTGCGACGCCGAATGCGGTGATCGCGGCGGTGATCGCGGCGATACCGGCGGAACGAACCCTTTCGATCCTGGAAGTCGGCGGCGGCCTCGGCACCACTTTGACTGCGATCGAGCCGATGCTGCCGACCGACCGCGTCGCCTATCACTTCACCGACGTGAACCGGCACTTTCCGCGCGCGGCGATGGCGAAATTCCGCAACCGTCCCTGGCTGTCCTTCGATACGCTGGATCTGGATCGCCCGGCGGCGCAGCATCGCGGCCGGCATGATGTCATCATCGCCTCCAGCGCGTTGCATGTCGCCGCCGACGTTGCGGCGACGCTGGCGCATCTGTATTCCTGTCTCGCGCCCGGCGGCGTGCTGGTGATGCTGGAGGAGACACGGTTCTTCCCGTGGTATGACCTCAGCATGGGTTTGCAGGCAGGCTTCGACACCCGCGTCGACCTGGCGCTGCGACCGAGGCATCCGTTGCTGTCGCGTGCCCGCTGGACCGAGCTGTTGCTGGCGGCCGGCTTCACTGCCGTCACGCCACTGATCGTTCCGGGCTCGATCGAGGACCTGCTGGGGTTCGATGTCATTCTGGCGCGGGCCGGCGCCGCCCCGGTGACCGACGAGAAGCTGGAAACAGGTCTGCGGGCGCAGCTTCGCGATCGCCTGCCCGCCTACATGATACCTGCCGCCATCACGGTCATCGACCGCATCCCGCTGTCGGCCAACGGCAAGGTCGACCGCCGCGCGCTGCAGCCGGTCAGCGCCGGCCCTGGCACCGTCGCCTCGCTCGCCACCGACCGGCTGCAGCAGGCGGTGGGTGCGGTGGTCGCCGAGGTCATGCAGCTAGATCACGTGGACCCCTATCGTTCGTTGTTCGAGCTGGGTGCCAGTTCGCTGACGCTGGTGTCGTTGCAGCGCCTGATCGGTGAGCGGCTCGGCCGCACCCTGCCGTTGCAGCGTATATTCGAGGGTCCGACGGTTGCCGATTTCGCCGCCGCCATCGCCGACGGCCAGGCAGCGACCAGCCCTCTGGTTTCCTTCGGCACCAGACGTGAGAGCGACGAACGGCCGAAACTGCTGATGATGCCTGGGATGTTCGCGTTGCCGTTCTATCTGCGCGAAATGGCCGCCGCGGTGGCGCAGGAACTGGATGTCGTCTCGGTGCAGTTGCCCGGCCTCGCCGCCGGGGAAGCCCCGATCGATACGATAGAGGCTCAGGCCGACTACGTGATCGCCCGCCTGCGTGCGTCCGGGCTGCAAGCGCCTTACCTGATCGGCGGCCATTCATTCGGCGGCCATGTCGCGCTTGCCGTCGCCCGCCGCCTGCGCGACGCCGGCGAGCCGGTGCCGCTGCTGGTACTCGGCGACACGGTGCGAACCTTCGGCGATTTTGCCGCCCTGCAAAGTGACGAACTGGCCTACACCGCGATGACCCGCGGGCTTGCGGCGCTGTACGGCGGCGAGATGACGCCATCAAGCGATGCGGCCGACGCGGAAGAAACGTTCCGCAACACAGCTTCGCGCATGCAGCAGGCCGGATTGTTCGGCGCGGTGGATCTGCCGCTCGATCGCATGGCGGCGGTGTTCAAAGCCAACTTCCGCGCCATCGGCGGCGCGCGGCACGGTCCGATTGCAGGCAACCTGGCGGTGATCCGCACCGAAGGCGGCTTCCCGCCGGAGTTGCTCCAGTTCGAGTCCGGCGACGCCCTGGCCGATCCTGCCCTGGGCTGGCGCGACCTGGCACAAGGCCGCTTGTTGACCCGGAGCATGCCGGGCGATCATCTGGCAATGCTCGACGCCGGCCAACCTGCCAATCATGGCTTCGATTTTGATCGAGCTGGCACGCGATGCGCTGGCCGAACACCTGCACCGCGTCCATGGCGAGCGGGCCGATCCGACGTCGTCTCCAACCGCGCTGTGGCGTGCCATCCGGCGGCGGCAGGGCATATGAGCGGCCAGGTGATTTATCCGGCGCAGGGCTTCGACCTCGCCAACGTGGCAATCCAGGCCAATCCGTATCCCGCCTATGACTGGCTGCGCGACAACGCGCCGCTGTACCAGCTGGACGCCTTGCCGATGTGGGTGGTGTCACGTCACTCCGACATCGAGACGATCCTGCACGACCAAACCACCTATGCGTCCGACCTGGGCATGCACGTGCCGCTGATGTCGATGGTGATGAAGGACGCGCCCGACCACACGCGGCTGCGTCAGACGGTCAATCGCGCTTTCACGCCTCGCGCCGTGCAGCACCTGGCACCGCGCATCACGCAGATCGCGCAGGCTCTGCTGGACGCCGCCCCGGCCGCGATGGATTTTGTCCAGGCCTACGCCAACCCGCTGTCCGTCACAGTGATCTGCGAGATGCTCGGGCGTGCCGCTAGACCAGCGGGACGGGATGAACCGTTACGCGCGCGATGCACTGCTGGCCAGCTTCGCAGCCACCGGAATGGGTAGTCCCGAGCTGCTGGCCGAAGCCGAGGTCGGGCTGACGAAACTGATGGCGATCATGGACGCCGCCATCGAGCGACATCTGGCGGAGCCTCGGGACAATATCATCAGCAGCCTGGTGGCCGAGGAGGCGAAAGGCGTGCTGACACGCGGTGAGTTGCGAAATCTGTGCGCCCTGCTGCTGATCGGCGGGCATGAGACCACCGCCAACCTGATCGCCAGCGGCGCCTGCATCCTGGCTGAGACCCCGCTGCTCTGGCAGCGGTTGAAAGCGGACCCGGCACTGATCGGAAAATTCGTTGAGGAGCTGGCGCGAATGCGTCCGCCGCTGCAACGTATCGCTCGGCGCACCACGCGCCCGGTGGCGCTGGCCGGTATCACCTTGCCGGCTAACACTCTGCTCATGCTGTTCCCGGGTTCGGCCAACCGCGACCGCGCCCGATGGAATGATCCCGACACGCTGGACCTGCAGCGCGATGCACGCGGGCATCTGGGCTTCGGCGGCGGCGTGCATGCCTGCCCCGGCGCACCACTGGCCCGCATGGAAGCGCGCATCGCCTTCGAGGTGCTGCTGGCTCGGAGCGCCAGCCTGCGGCTCGATCCCGGCGCCCGCGCCATCCCCGTGGCCGGCTATGCCGCCGGCAACTTGGGCTGGAATTTGTTGCCATTGATCCGCACCCAGGCCGGAGCCATCGATATGCCGCCGCAACAGGACCTGCTCGACCCGGTCTGCAGCATCGTCGCTGCCAGTCTCGGCCTGGACCGTGCCGAGATCGATGTGGCCACCTGCGCCAAGAACACCCCCGAATGGGATTCGCTCGCGCATCTGATGATCCTGGATGCGCTGGAAAAGCAGTTCGTCGTGAAACTGCCGCGCCGCGCATCCTACACCGCGAAGGATGTCGGCGAACTCGCGACCCTGGTCGCTGCCACGCGCTCCGCGGGCGGCTGAGTCATATGCCGGCGCCGCGGCAAACCGTCTTCCGGCCGCTCGACCCGAGCTTTTTGGATGATCCTTACCCGACCTACGCGCGGCTGCGCGACCAGCATCCGGTCGGCTGGGCCACCACGCAGGCTATCGGCTATGCCGGCTTCTGGTTCGTCAGTCGCTACGACGACGTTGCAGCCGGGCTCAAGGATAACCGTTTCGGCCGCGAGGTCACCCGGGTGATGCCGAAGGAGGCGTTCCCTCCGATTCCCGAGGAACACAAGCCGCTCTATGCGATGCTGAGCGACTGGATGCTGTTCAAGGACCCACCGACGCACGCGCGGCTGCGCCGTATTGCCGCCCCGGTGTTCAGTCTGCGCGCCGTCATCGGCATGCGCCCGCGCATCGAGGAGCTGATTGCCGCCGCAATGGCCCGCATTCCTGACCGCGGCCCGTTCGATGTCGTTTCGGATCTTTCTTCACCGTTGTCGATCGACATCGTCGCCGACCTTATGGGCGTGCCGGAGGCAGACCATCCGCTGGTGCGCGGCTGGGTGCGTGAGATCACACTGTCACTCGATCTGGTGCGCACGCCCGAGCGGATCGTCGCCGGCAGCCGCCGAGCCAGCCAATTGATCGGCGTATTTCGGGCAACTGGTGGAAGACCACCGGCGCGCGCCGCGAGGCAACCTGCTGAGCCTGCTGATCGCCGCGCATGAAGAGGGTAGTTTCCTCAGCAATCATGAGCTGCTGGCTTCGTGCGTGCTGTTTCTGTTTGCCGGCCACGAGGCTTCGTCGCTGTTGATCGGCAACGGGCTGCGCGCGCTGGCGCGGCATCCCGAGCAATGGCGCATGCTGTGCGAGGGGTCGGTCAGCGCGAAATCCGCGGTCACCGAACTGCTGCGCTACGACAGCCCGCAGCAGATCGCGTTCCGACATGCGCTCGAGGACTTTGAATTCGGCGACGCGGCGATGCGCAAGGGGCAGACCGTGGGCTTTGGACTCGGATCGGCCAACCGTGATCCGCGCGTGTTTCCTGACGCTGACACGTTGGATCTGACGCGCGAGGAGACGCGGCATCTGGCGTTCGGCGCCGGCATCCACACCTGCGCCGGCAGCAGCCTCGCGTTGCTGGAAGCGGAACTGGTGTTCACAGCATTGGCGCGCCGCTTTCCGGAACTCCGCGTCGTTTCCTATCAACAACAGGAGAGCATCCTGGTGCGAGGACTGACAGCTTTGGTCCTCGCATGTGGGTAGCAGCCACGTGTCGTCCGCGGCCCGGCCCTGGCTCGCGCACAGGCCACGCGGGCCAGGGCCGACAGTGTGCCGCGATCACCCCTCGGGCATGATCTCGCGCAAATAGCGCGCGACCCCTCTTGCCTGGTTCCATTGCCGCGGGTAACCAAGCGAGACTTCCTCAAACCGTGTGCCGTCGCGCCAGTCGGTACGGCGCACATGCAGGTGACCGCTGATCGCAACGGTGGCGTGATAGCGAATATGCCAGTTCTGCGTCCGCAGAGTTCCACACCACGGCGTGAAACGCGGAATACGCGGGATGCGAACCAGGTCCTGGCGCAGGGGATAATGTCCGACCAGGATCGTGCGTGCATCCGGTGGCAGTTCGCCACCCATCCGAGCCTCGGCCTCGGCGCAACGACGCGCACACCACTCGACCATTCCGGACAGTGGCGCGGCACTGATCAGGTGCTCGTCCGCGGCGACATTGCGCAGTTCGGCGGCCCACGCCACCACGTCATCAAGCGCCACGTCGTCCGGTCGGAAACTGTAATCATAAAGTGTGCACAGCGGCACGACCACGTCGCCGGTTGGCGGCCAGACAATGAACGGATCCTCGGGCGTGAGCACGCCGCAGCGCCGCGCGACGTCGACGAATGCGGCGTATTTCGTCAGGCTGCTGCGGGGCTCCCGACCACGCTCGGTCAACCACAGCTCATGGTTCCCCGGCACCCAGATCACCCGCGCAAATCGGTGCGCGAGCCAGTCCAGCGCTTCGGCAAACAGTCCAATGCCCTCGCAAACGTCGCCCGCAACGATCAGCCAGTCATCGGGATACGCCGGTAGCGCCAGCAGCCCTGCGCGATTCGGCTCGGCCCCGAGGTGCAGGTCGGCGATGGCCCAAAGTTTCACGCGGCGGGCTTCTGCGCCACCGCCAACACGTAGTTGTACGCACTATAGACTGATGCCGCATCGAATTTCAGCGTCAGCCGGTAGGGCAGCCGCGCGAGCGGGTGGAAACGGCGAAGCATGCTGGGCTCGGTGGCCATGTAGTGGTGCAGCCCGGGATAGACGTCGCGGCTAATGGAATCGACGCGCGCCGCAACGAAACCGGCGGCGGTCAGCTTCGCCGTATAGCTGCCGCTGGTGTCGGAGTTCGCCGCCGGCACAGCGTATTTCTGTGCGAAGAACTTCCAGTTGAACGCCTGCACACGGCGGCGGAAGGGTCGAGCGTCCGGCTCCGCGCAGATCACGTCGGCCAACACCAGTCGGCCGCCGGGGCGCAGCACGCGGAACGCCTCGCGAAAGAAATCCTCGCGGGTATCGAAATGGAATGCGCATTCGACGGCGCACACCTGATCGCAGCTGGCGTCGGGCAGCGGCATCTGGGTGGCCGACGCCTCCAGCAGTTCGATCCGGTCTGCCATGCCGCGCGCGGCCACCCGCTCGCGCGCGAGCCGCACCTGAGAGGCGGTGATGTTCAGGCCGGTGATGCGCGCCGGCTGCAAACGCTCCAGCCACATCATGTCCTGCTCGGCGAAGCCGAAGCCGACATCGACCACCTCACTGCCGGGCCCCACGCCCGCGGTCTCGGCGACCAACATGGCCATGGCGGCGCAGGCCTCGTCGATCGTGCGTGCGGTCTTCCAGTAACCGAGATTGAGGTACAGACCCTGACTGCTGTAGGCGTTTGTCGATACCAGGTCATAGATGTCGCTGGCCGACATCGGTTTGAACGGGGTGTAGAACCACAACAGATAATCCAGCGCCTCACGCAGCTTGCCGCGCGGGACGGTTCCGGTTGCGCCGGCCTGCATCACCCGTTCTCCCCCACCGCCCAGCAGACCAGCGGAACATGATCGGCGTCCAGCGCGCAGGCCGCGGCCAGCGCTGCGCACAAAGCCGGATCGCCGGCGTCCCGCAGCCGCACGCCATCGGCGGCTTCGCTCAGCGCCGCGCTCATGTAGCCGGCTTCGAGCAGGCAGAATTTGCTGGCCTCTGCATGGTAGATCGGCGCGATCGCCGCGTCCCGCGCCACCAGCAGAAGCAGCGCATCGGGTGTGGAACCATCAGGTGCCGCCGGCGCCGCCGATGACAGTGCGACAAGTTCGTGCGCCTCCGGATCGTGATAATAGCTGCCGGCGGCCAGCCCGCCCAACCTGTGCCGGAGCACCACGCAGGTCTGCACTGGATACAAGGTACCGGCGGATGGATAGCGATATTTCGGCACCGGGCCCGGCCGGCTGGCGAGCGCGCCCAGCAGGGCCCCGAGCGTGACCTCGGTGAGCGGCACCGACGGCAACGCGAGGTCCGGCGGGAGCGCCCCCGGCAGTGGAACCAGCGTATCAGACATGCCGTGTCACCGTCATGGCGAACTCGCGAGCGATGACCGCGGCCATCTCCGCCTCCGACATCTGCATCACAGTCTCCACCAGTTTGTCCCGCGCCACCGGCGGCGGCGGTTCCGGCGCCTCGGCACCCTCCGCCTCGGTGTCCGCAAGACCGACCAACGCACTCAAATGGGAGGTCAGCGCGTCAATGGTCGGGAAGTTGAACAGGAGCGTCGCCGGAAGCTGGAGTTGCAGGCCGATGCCAAGTTCCTTGCGCAGTTCCAGCGCCATCAGGCTGTCGAGGCCGGCTTCGTTCAGCGGCACCTCCGGATCCGGCGCCTCATCCGGAGCGGCGCGCAGCACGCGGGCGGCGGCCTCGGCGATAAAGTGAGCCAGCGCGCCACGGCTGGCGCGCGGATCTGCGCCCGATGCTCGCGTGACCACGGCGGCGGCGCGACGAGGGGGCGCGACCTTGGTGAAGAAATCGGGCACAGCGTCGCCGTAGCCGGCCAGGAACCGAGGCCACTCGATCGCCGCCACCAGCAGCCGCGACTGGCCCGACACAATCGCGCGGCCCAGGGCCCGCAGCGCATCCGTAGGCGGCATGAGACCCGCGCCGGCGGCCACCAATCGGTTCCCAACGTCAGAGCGGGTGAGCGTCCCAGCCTCACCCCACGCGCCCCAGTCGACGCAGAGGCCGGTCAGGCCGCGTTGCTGCCGCCACTGGGCCAGGGCGGCAAGGTAGTTGTTGGCGGCCGCATGCGCAGCCTGGCCCGGATTGCCGATCAGTCCGATCGAACTGCCGAACAGCACGAAGGCGTCGAGCGGGCGCTCGCCGGTCGCCGCGTTCAGGTTGCGGGCACCGTCAATCTTGGCGGCGAACACCTGCTCCAGACCGTTGCGGTTGAGGCTGAGCACGGCAGCGTCGCTCAGAGTGCCGGCCAGATGGAACACACCGCGAAGTTCGGTGCCGATCGCCGCAATCACCCGGCGCACGTCGCTCTCGCTGGTGACGTCGCCCAGCGCAATGATAACGCCCGCCGGCAATGTGATCTCGTGCCGAGCGGTGCGAGCCATCAGGACGACACGCTCGGCGCCATGCTGCAGCAGCCAGGTCGCGAGCAAGGGTCCCAGACCGCCCAACCCGCCGCTCACCAGATGCGTCCCCGTGGTGGCAAACGAAGGTTCGTGGGGTAACGCTACACGGGTCAGACGCGGCGTGTGCCAGACACCATCGCGCCAGATCGCCTCCCGAGCCGCGGCCGGCGCAGCATCGACCAGCGTCAGAGGCGCGGCCGCCGGCAAATCGATCAGGCGGCAGTCCAGTTCCGGATGCTCGATCGCGATCACCCGACCCAGTCCCAGCAGCACCGCCTGCTCCGGGGCGGTGACATCGCCGACCGATTGCGCACCGCGCGTGACCAGGCGCAGCGCCGGCGGCGACGGACGGTCAAGCGCCTGCTGCGCCACATGCAACGCGGCGTCGGCGAGATCGAGCGGCGTCCGCCCGGCCGGAGCCTCCCACACCAGGGTCTCGCGTTCCGGTCGTGGCGCACTGGCGATCGCCAGCATCTGCTCGCCAGCGCCTGGGGAGGCGACTGTCGCGGTGACAGCGAAGTATTCCGCCAGCAGCGCCTGCCACTGGTCGCGTGGCAGCAGCGGATGCGCCGAGCGAAGCGCGGTATCGGCAAAGCGCCACCAGCCAGGGGTAAGGCCGAACACCAGATCAGCCCAGTTACTGCGACACACCGCCTCCAGCAGCAGCAGCATGCCCTGTGGCGCAAGCAGCCTGGTCGCGTGACGCAGACTCGTGCGCAGATCGCGTGTTGCGTGCAGCACGTTAGCGGCGATCACGACGTCGAAGCTGGCGGGGGGGAAGCCCTGACCCTCGGGCGGTCGTTCGATATCCAGCGGCGCGCAATTCGTCAAAGTCGAGCCGAAACGGCCTGTCGCAGCGGCCAGAAAGGCTGGTGAGATGTCGGTGAAGGTGTAGGCAAGCCGGTTCGCCGCCACCACGTCGCGCAACGCGGCGAACACCGCCCCGGTACCGGCGCCGACCTCGAGGACCCGCAGCGTGCGGCCCGGCGGCAGTGCCTCGATCGCACCGCGCAACGCCGACGCGACCATGGCATTCAGCATGCGTGCGAATGGCGGGTCGGCGTAGACCGCCGCGCCGTCGCCCGCACCGAACAGCACCGCGAGCGGATCAGCCGCGCCACGCAGGACGTCCTCCAGGGCGCGGCCGCTGCGGCATGCCAGGTCGATTTCCATGCGCTCGCCGTGACGCCCGATCAGCGACGTGGCGAGCTGTTCCGGGGCAACAGACACCCCCGCCGCCATGGTCGGAAGATGTGCGAACAGCCGTCGCTGGCCCGGCGCAACCGTATGCGGCTCAACGGCGGCGAGGGCCTGGGCGGCATATGCGCCGGCAAGCTGTTCCAGGCCACCGGCCAGGTCGGGGGCTTCCCGGGGTGCGGTTGCATCGCGTGCGGCCTCTGCCAGGGCGGCCAGAGCGTCGGGTGCAGGCAGCGAGACCGACGCGTCGTCGCTCACTGTCCATTCGACCTGGTAAGTCCAACGGTCCGACACATCGGACGCCGACGCTCCGACACGCTTGAGAGTCAGGCCGGAGATCGCCGCGATCACAGTGCCCTGGTCGTCGAACAGCGTCAGGTCACCGGTGGCGATGTCGCGACTGGCGCCGGGCGCATCGCGGGCCTGGACGTGCGCCCAAAAGGAACCAGCGAGATGTCCAGGGAACGATCGGTGCAGCACCGCCTGGTCGACCGCCAGCGGCAGGAACGCCCCGCCTTCGCCATCGCCCTGAAACGTTGCACCCAGCGCTTGGAAACAGGCATCGAGCGACGCCGGATGCAGCGGGGCTATCGGAGCGACGCCGTCCGGCAGGGCGACCTCGACCAGCGCCTCGTTGGTGCCCCGGAACAGCCTGACGATGCCGAGGAACGCAGGGCCGAGCTTGATACCCCGGGTCTCGAGCTGGGCGTGCAGGGCAGCAGGCCCGTGCGGGTCCTCGACGCAGCGGGCGGCAATTTCGGCGCGGTGCACGGCGGGCGGCGAAGCAGGCGGAGGCACGATGCTTGCGCTGGCGTGGAGCACCCAGGCTTCAGCGGCGTCGGCCCTCAGCTCGATCGTTGCGTCGCGGATCATAACCTGCGTGTTGCAGCCGGTCTCCGGCAGCTTCAGCGGGGCAGCAAAGACGATATCGCGCAGCGCGGCACCGGAAGCCGCGAGCATCGTAACGATATGCGACGCTCCCGGAACGATCGTCTCATTCAGCACGACATGGTCGGCGAGGAATGGCAGTCGCCTGGTGTCGAGTCGGCCGCGGAACAGGGTCTCGCCGGTGGCGAGGTCGATGCGTTCGCCGGCCAAGCTCGTGGCTCCGGTCGCCGGCGCGGTCGGACTCGATTGAAACCAGTAGCGTTGTCGCTGGAACGGGTAGCCCGGCGCATCGGTGACCTGTGGCTGGTAGGGAGCGTCGTGCGCCGCCCAGTCGACTGGCGCCCCGTCCTGCCACAGCCGCGCCAGCGCCTGCAGCAACGGCGTCCATCCCGGCGCCGCGACATCCGCCTCCCCACCCCGCGGCCGCGTCAGGCTCGGCAGCGCCGTCATCCCCGAGCCGCGCGCGAACCCGCTCAGCACCGGTTGCGCCCCAAGCTCCAGCAGATGCGTGCATCCCAGCGACCCCAGCGTCGCCACTCCCGCCGCAAACCGCACCGGCGCGCGCGCATGCGCCCGCCAATACCCCGCGTCGTGCCGCGCCACCACCGAGCCGTCCAGGTTCCCCACCACCGGCAACCCCGGCGCCTGATGCGCCACCGCAGCCGCCACCGCCGCCAACTCGTCCAGCATCGGCTCCAGCAGCCGCGAGTGGAACGCGTGCCGCAGCCCAAGCTTCTGCCCCAGCAACTCGCCGCCACGCAGCGCCGGGTCGGCCAGCAAGCGGTCGATATCGGCCTCCGCCCCGGCCACCGTCAACGCCGTCGCGCTGTTGATCCCCGCCACCTCGATCGCCGCATGCCGCGCCAGCAACGCCCGCGCCGCCGCCGCCGGGCCGAGCAGCGCCGCCATCGCGCCGCCGGCCGGCAGCGCCTGCATCAGCCGACCGCGCGTGGCAATCAGCCGCGCCCCATCCTCCAGCGTCAGCACCCCGGCCAGATGCGCCGCCGCGTATTCCCCCACGCTGTGCCCCAGCACCGCCACCGGCTCGATCCCCCAGCTGCGCCACAGCGCACCGAGCCCAGCCGAGACCGCATACAGCGCCGGCTGCGCGTAATCGGTCCGCGCCAGCGCCGCGGCATCGCTGAACAGTGCCGCCAGCGGGCGGTCCAGCCCCATGACGGCATCGCAGCGCTGCAGCACGGCGCGAAACACCGGGGCGGTGTCGGCCAGTCCGGCCGCCATGCCGGCGTAGCTCGAACCCTGGCCGGTGCACAGGAAGGCCACCCGCGGTTTGCCGGCGGTGGCGGCCGTAGCGCTGGCCAGCGCGGCGCGCGCCGAGGCGGCGTCCGGCGCGACCACGGCGACACGGTGGCTGAACCGGGCACGCCCGGCTCCGCCGGTGTGGCACAGCGCGGCGTAGTCGGCGTCCGGCTCCGCCAGGCGGGCGCTCCAGGCGGAGACCAGCGTGTCCAGTGCCGCCGGGTCGCGGGCGGACAGCGGCAGGAGGTGGACCGGGCGGGGGTCCCAACCTGGTGCCATCTCCGGCGCCGCAGGCGTTTGGCGAAGACCGAGGGGCCGGGGATCGATGGCTTCCGCTGGCGATGACCCGGCCACCGCGCCCGCGGCCCGCTCCAGCACCACGTGCGCATTGGTGCCGGAAAAGCCGAACGAGCTCACCCCGACACAGCCGAGCGGAAGCGGCGTCAGCCTCGTCGGCACCGCGACCGGCACGCCGCGCAGGTCGATGTGCGGGTTCATCCGGCGGAAGTGCAGGCTCGCCGGCACCGCCTGATGCCGCAGCATCAGCACCGCCTTGATCAGCCCGGCGATACCCGCCGCCGCCTCGGCGTGGCCAATGTTGGTCTTCACCGAACCGACCAGCAGCTGCCGCGAGCGGCCGGCGAACACCGAGGCCAGCGCATGCATCTCGATCGGATCGCCCAGCGCGGTGCCGGTGCCGTGCGCCTCAACGTAGTCCACCGCGTCAGCCGATATCCCGGCGTTGGCCAGGGCGGCGCGGATCACCGCCTCCTGCGCCGGACCGTTCGGTGCCGTCAGGCCGGCGCTGCGGCCGTCCTGGTTCACCGCCGTGCCACGGATCACCGCCAGCACGCGGTCACCCGACGCCGCAGCCTCCGACAGCAGCTTCAGCACCAGCACGCCGCAGCCTTCGCCACGCACATAGCCGTCAGCCGACGCATCGAACGTCTTGCACCGCCCGTCCGCCGCCAGCATCCGAGCCTTGGTGAAATTGATCGTAAGCTCGGGCGTCAGCGTCAGATTGACGCCGGAGGCGAGCGCCAGCCCGCACTCTCCGGCCCGCAGTGCCTGCACTGCCAGGTGCACCGCGGTGAGCGACGACGAGCACGCGGTGTCGACCACCATGGCCGGTCCCTGGAGTCCGAACGCATAGGATAAACGCCCCGCGGCGATACTGGGGGCATTGCCGAGGCTGGCATACGCGTCGATCCAGGATGCATCGCGTCCGGCACCCATCGCTGTCGCGTAGTCCGCGGTGCTCAGCCCGACATACACACCGGTGCGGCTGGCCGTCAGCGAGTCAGGTGCCAGCCCGGCGTGTTCGAGCGCCTGCCATGTCAGCTCCAGCAGCAATCGGTGCTGCGGGTCCATTGCCTCGGCCTCGCGGCGCGAAATGCCGAACAGACTGGCGTCGAAGGCGTCCACATCGGCGAGAAAGCCGCCCCAACGAGCATTGGTCTTGCCCGGCCGATCTGGATCGGGATCGTAATATGCCGCGACGTCCCAACGCTCGGGCGGCACCTCGCCGATGCCATCCTGCCCGTCACGCAGCAACCGCCAAAAGCCGGCATCGTCAGCCACACCGCCCGGGAAGCGGCAGCCTAACCCGATCACCGCGACCGGCGCATGCGCGGCCTGTTCGGCGGCGACAAGCCTCGCCTCGAGATCCTGGATCATCGCCAGCGCACGGCGCACCGCGCTGGTCTCACGCGTGCGCATGTCAGAATCCGGCATGGCTCAGCTTCCGTTCAAGCAGCAGGAGCGCCGCGTCGTCTGCCAGATCGTAGTCCTCGACAGGCGGCACCGCGCGGCGCCGGCGTGACGGGCGGAGGAACCGGGACGGTTGCAGCGATAAGCCCCATTTCGACGGCGAGAAATCTGCCCAGCGCCTCCGCCGTCGGGTAGTCAAAAACCAAGCTGGTCGGAAGCGTGCGGCCACACGCCGCACCCAGCGCATTGCGCAGTTCGACCGCCATCAAGGAATCCAGGCCGAGTTCGTTCAACGGCCGCTCACGCTCCAGCGCCAGATCTCCGAGGCCCAGAATGCGGCTGACAATTTCATCCACCGCATCGGACAGGACAGCGAGCTTTGCGCTGCCGATGGCGCCGGCCAGTTGCTCCGCCAGCGCCGCGACGCCGGGTGCCGCCGGAACCGACCCGGCGCTGATCGCCACACGGGTCAGGCTGGCGGACAATGCGGCATCCATCGCCGCCAGCGCTGCCTCCGATGTGAGCGCCGGCCCGCCGAGGCCGTGCGCCATACCTTCGCCTTGCCAGGCGCCCCAGTCCACCAGCAGCGCCGGTGCTCCGCGTCGCCGCCGCGCCTGCACCACGGCGTCCAGGGCGGCGTTTGCCGCGGCGTAGTTCGCCTGTCCGGCTGATCCGGCGACGCCGGCAAGCGATCCGAACAGCACGAACTGGTCGAGCGGCATCGACGCAGTCGCTTTGTCCAATGCCTCGGCACCACGCAGCTTGGCTGCCAGCGCGGCGTCCAGCCGCGCACGGGTCAACGTGGCCGCGGTCGCATCATGCAGCTCGCCCGCGAGGTGGAACACGCCCTTCACCGGCTGACCCTGGGCCGACAAGGCCTGCCGCACGGCCGCCTCGTCCGATACGTCGACCGCGATACAGCGTACGCTGGCACCAGGGATGTCCACTGGCGCGGCGCGGCGGGCGAGCAAAATCAGTTGCCGCGCGCCTCGGGCAACCAGCCAGTGCGCCAAATGCCGCCCAAGCGCGCCGGTACCGCCGGTGATGACGTAGCTGGCATCACCTCGAAGCAAGGTGCGGGAGAGCACCAGCTTGCCGACGTGACGCGCAGCCTGCAGGCAGCGCAGCGCATCGGTCACCTCGGCGAACGGATAGGACTGCACCGGCAGCGGTTCTGCCCCGTCGGTCAAGCTGTCGATCGCGGCACGCAGCATGCCGCCGACCCGGGCGGGATCATCCGCAATCAGTTGGTCCAGTGCGATCGCAACATAGCGTACGTCGGCCCGAACTGCCCTTACCTGCGCCTCTGACCACAGTTCGGCCTTGCCAAGCTCGAGGAAGCAACCGCCGGGCCGCAACAGGCGCAGCCCCGCCGGGATGGCCGGGCCGACGAGGCTGTTGAGCACCACGTCCACCGGTGCGGCGGCGGCAAATTCAAGACTGCGGGAATCATGGATTTCCCGCACACCCAGTGCGGCCAATCGGGCCCGCTTGGCGGGGCTGCCGGCGGTGGCGACGATGTCGGCGCCCCGCATGCGCGCCAGCGCCACGGCAGCAAGTCCGACGCCGCCGGTCGCGGCGTGAATCAGCACACGCTGGCCCGGCTGCAGCCTCGCCACCTCGTCCAAAGCCAGGCGCGCGGTCAGCATCGCCACCGGCTGCGCCGCGGCGACACGCGCGTCGAGTGCGGCGGGGAGTCGGCAGACCAGCCGCTCGTCGGCGATGACGTGGCTGGCGAAGCAGCCCGAGGTGATGGCGACCACGGTGTCGCCTGCCGCGAGCGTCGTCACGTCCCGGCCCACGGCGACGACAGTGCCGGCGCATTCCGCTCCCGGTGCGCCGGCATCGCCCGGATAGACCCCGAGCAAATTCATCACATCGCGGAAGTTGAGACCAGCGGAACCGACCTCGATTTCGACCTCGTTGGGGCCCGGCGACCGGCGTGGCGCAGGCGCCCAGCGCAGTCCGTCGAGCGTTGCCGCGGCGCCTCGCGCCAGGACGAACGGAGCAGCGGGGATCGCGGGCGTGGGACGCGGCACCAGATGCGGGGTGAGCAATTCACCGTCGCGCCAGGCCAGCAGCGGGCCGCAGTCCGCCGGCACCGGCGGTGGGTCGCTGCTGTCGTCCAGGTCGAGCAGTACCGGCCGCAACTCGGGACGCTCGCGGGCCAGCGTCGCGACGAAGCCGACCAGAGCTGCCGCGGCGGCAAGCGGCACCGTACCGCCAGCCGCCGTCGCGCCACGGACCAGAATTGCCAGCCGAGCAGCGCCGGCAGCGCGGAATACCTCCAGCACTCGCCAGCAGGCCGCGGCGGGGTCTGTCTCGGTGCGGCAATCCAGCCAGACCGGGATTTCGTCGCCCGCCGGCGCCGGCTGCCACGCAGTCTCCGACAAGACGGCATGCGTGCCGCCAACGGTGGCGAGCCGCAGACCTTCGCACCACGCGACGACGCGTCCGGCGTCATCAAACAGAGTGACGTCGGCGCGGTCCGGAGCGACCAGACGCAGCAGCGATGCGCGCGGCGTGCCGCCGAACCAAACCAAACGATCCAGCCCGACTGGCGCCAGGGCCGAGGCGCTGTCCGGCGGCAAGGCGGCGGCGAGACTCTGCCAGGCTGCGTCGAGCACGCGAGGATCGAGCCGAAAGCTCGGGTCGCTGTCCGCCAGGTCCGCAACCGCCAAGCCGTCGCCACCGCTCAGTCGCCGCAGGCACTGGAACGCCGGACCGTAGGACAGGCCGGCAGTGGCAAAACGGTCATACAGCGTGGGCAGATCGAAGGGCCGGGTGGCGGCGACGCGCGCGGCCTCGAGCGACTGCTCCGGCGCCGCTTCGGCGGCCGCCCAGGTGGCGGTGGCGATCTCCGAGAATTCGGCCTTCTCGTTGTCTGCCGCCGCGAAAATCGTCAGTGTGCGGTTGGCCGGGTCGGCGACAGTCTGGACCCACGGCTGCTCCGACGGGACCAGCATCTGACGAAACGCGATGCCGGTCAGCGCGACGGGGCTACTTGGCGGAGCGGCGGCGAGCAGCATCTCCACCAACGCGGCAGCAGGCACAATGACCCGGCCGTCGATCGCGTGGTCGGCGAGCCAGCCCGGCTGATCGGGTGCCAGCCTCACCTCGTGCTGGATGTGTGCGAGGCCGGAACGGATGCGGCGGCCGAGCAGCGTGTGGGTGCCGGCCGGGGCGGGCGGCGCGGTCGCTCGGGGGGGTGGCACCCAGTACGGCTGGCGCTGGAACGGATAGAGCGGCAGATCGACGAGGCGTCCCGGCTGCGGCGGCAGCACGGGGGCCGGGCCGGCGGACGGCTCGGCAGTATCGAGGGCGTCGGGGTTATCGACGCAAATCCACCACGGCAGCCGGGCGCGTCCGACGGCGGCGCTGTGACAGAGATCAGCGAACGGCACGCCGCGGTCGAGCAGGACACGATAACGCCCGATCAGGACCCGCAGGGCCTCGGGCGTGCGGGCGGAAATCAACAGATGACGGGCATCAGCGCCGGGCGCCTCCTGCCGGCCTGGCGGACTACTGTCTCCAGGACCCCCCGCGAGCCCCGGGACTGCGCCGAGTGCCGTGCCGGGGGTTTGCTGTCGGATCGGGCTGGCCCTCGCGACAGCACAACATGTGTATTGGTGCCGGAGAAGCCGAAGGAACTGATCCCGACATATTCGACCGGGCGCGGCGTCAGCGCGGTCGGGACAACAATCGGCACGCCACCGAGGTCGATATGCGGGTTCAACGCACGGAAATGCAGGCTGGCGGGCACCGCCTGCCGGCGCAGCATCATCACCGCCTTGATAAAGCCGGCGATGCCGGCGGTGGCCTCGGTATGACCGATATTGGTCTTCACCGAACCCACCAGGAGCTCGCGCGTCCGGCCGCCGAACACCGCGGCCAGTGCGTGCATCTCGATCGGATCGCCGAGTGCCGTGCCGGTGCCGTGCGCTTCGATGTAATCCACCTGATCCGGCGACACCCCGCCGCTCGCCAGGGCGGTGCGGATCACCGCCTGCTGCGCCGCTCCATTCGGTGCGGTCAGGCCGGCGCTGCGGCCATCCTGGTTGACCGCGGTGCCCCGGATCACCGCCAGGACGCGATCGCCATCGGCCTCCGCTTCGGACAACAATTTCAGCACCACCATGCCGCAGCCTTCGCCGCGCACGAAGCCGTTGGCGGCGGCGTCGAACGCCTTGCAGCGCGCCGTCAGGGGACAGCATGTGCAACTGCTCCAGCGCGGTCGTCGTGCCGGCGCCCAGCGCCAGGTTGACGCCGCCGGCCAGCGCCAGGCTGCATTCGCCGCTCCGCAACGCCTGGACGGCGAGGTGAACCGCCACCAGCGCGGATGAGCACGCCGTATCCAGCACCATCGCCGGCCCGGTCAGGCCGAGGTGATAGGCGATCCGCCCGGCGGCGATACTCGGCGCGCCGCCGGTGCCAGCGTAGCCGTCCGCGCCCTCGGCCGCGGCGGCAAACTGCGAGTAATCGTAGTTGCACATGCCCAGGAACACGCCGGTGGCGGTACCGGCGAGTTGATCGGGCGGAATCAGCGCGTCCTCCAGCGCTTCCCAGGTGACTTCGAGCGTCAGCCGGTGCTGCGGGTCCATGAAGATCGCCTCACGCGGGGCGATCCCGAAGAAGGTCGGGTCGAAACCGGCCACGTCGGCCAGATAGCCCGCGCGTTTCGCCGCGCCAGGACGGTTGGGGAGCGGAACGATGCCGTCGCGTCCCGCCGCCAGGGCATCCCAGAACAAAGCCGGGTCATCGCCCCCGGCGGGCATGCGGCAGCCGATGCCGACCACGGCAACCGGAGCATCGGCTGCCGCCGCGGCGCGGGCACCCCGCACGGCGCCGGTTTCACCCGCCAGATGGGCGGCAAGCGCCACCACGCTGCTGTGCTCGAACAGTAACGTCGAGCTTAGTGTTCGGCTCGGCAGGCGGGTTTGCAACCGGTTGCGCAATTCCACCGCCATCAGCGAGTCGAGGCCGATGTCGAATAGATTGGCCGAGCGATCGAGCGGCTGGCCGGGATGGTAGCCGAGGACCGAGGCGGCCTCGTTGGCGACGAAGTCGGCCAGCCCCGCTCGATCCGTCGGAGCAGAGGTCGTGGCGGGCGCGGCCCTGGGAAGCGGTCTCCGCCAGGCGCGGGTCGAAGCTGGGGGGCTGGTGTCCGCGAAGCTGGCCAGGAACCGCGCGCGATCCACCGGCAGCACGGCAACCGCGCCTTCAGGCGTGCCGAGCGCCCAGTCGAGCACAGCGGCAGCGGCATCGTTCGGGATCACTCCAAGGCCCTGTGCCGCCATGCGTCGGATCAATGTGGTCCGATGCGCCGCGGAACCAATGTCTCGCCACAACCCCCAGCCGAGGCTGACCGCATGCCGTCCGCGCCGGCGTCGCGCTGTCGCCAAGGCATCGAGACCGACGCTGGCCGCGACATGGCTGGCCTGACCGGCCTGGCCGAACAGCCCGACCGCCGAAGAAAACAGCAGGAAGAAATCGAGATCGGGGAAGGCGGCATCGAGCTCCAGTGCCACATCCAGCTTCGGCGCCAGCACCGCCCGAAATTGCTCGGCGCGCGCCTGCGCCAAGGTCGCATCATCCAGAATGCCCGCCACATGGATGATGCCGCCCAAGGCCGGCAACCGAGCGATCCATGCCGCCCGGGAGGCCGGATCGGCCAAATCGCACGCCTCCAGCCGCACAGACGCGCCGGCCGCGCGGAGTTCCGCTATCCAGTCCGTCTCGGTGGCGGTTCGGCCGGTCAGCAGCAGATGCCGCGCGCCTCGCCGAACCAGCCATTCCGCCGTGAACCTTCCCAGGCCGCCGAACGCGCCGGTGACCAGAATCCAGGATTCGGGCGCAAGCACGGCTGTCTCGCCTTTTGCCGGAATCCCGAGGACGGGCACCAGACGCTGGCCCGCCACGAACACCACTTCGGGTTCCACGCTCAGTCGTTCGGCCGCTTCGTCGTCAAGGCCGTCGATGCAGCGGACTTCCAGCTCCGGCCGTTCCAGGCGCAACGAGCGCATCATGCCCCACAGCGCCGCCGCCGCCGGATCAGTGACGGCCGGTCCGACGGCACCGGTGGTGAGCAAGAGCAGACCGCGCTCCTCGGGACGCAGGTCCTGGATCGTCGCGAGCAGCGCGGCGCAACGCTCTGCCGCTGGCCCACCCGTGTCGCGATGCACACGCCGGACGACGCGGCGGCGAGCCAGAGCGATCGTATGGCCGGGCAGTGACCAGGTTTCGACCTCCAGGCCGCGCAACTCCAGCAACGCGACCCATCCGGCACGGGGGAGCAGCGGATAGTCCGGCCGCACGGCAGGATCGGCGAAACGCCACCAGCCCCGGGTGAGCCCCAGTACCAGGTCGATCCAACCGCCTGGCGGGTCCCCCGATGGAGCGACTTCGAGCAGGAGCAGTCGGCCATCCTGGGCCAGCGTCTGCAGCGTGTGATCCAGCGCCGCGCCGATGTCGGCCGTCGCATGCAGCACGTTGGCCGCGAGCACGAGATCAAAGCTGTGCTCGGGAATTGCCTGTTCCGCCGGTGCGCGTTCCACATCGAACGCGATGCAGCGGTCGGCGGCAATGCGGCCTTCCGCCTGCTGAACGTTCCGAGAGTCCGCATCGGTGAACCAATACTCGGTGCGGCCCGGATCGAGCCTCGCCAGGACCCGCTGTGTCGTGGCTCCGGCGCCGGCACCGATCTCCAGGACACGCACCTGTCCGGTGGGCGGCAGGGAGGCGGCGGCAAATGCCGCGACGACGGTGTCGGCAACGCGGATGATCGGCGCGTCGTGCCATGTGCTGCCGGCCGCCCCATCGGCCAACAGCAGGGACGTGGGATCAATCGACGCCGCGCAGCACATCGGGCAACGCCGCGCCGCAGCGGGCGAGCAATGCGCCTTCGGGGCCGTCCGGCACGCTGTCCGCCGTCGGCTTCGCGGCCAGCCGATGGAGCTGACGCCAAAGTCCGAGCCGTCCCGGGGCGACCTCCGCCTCGGCCACCGTCGCCAGGGCGCGGCACGCATAGCCGGATGCCGCGGCGTCGAGCGCGCGTGTCAGCGCTACGGTGTCGCCGAGTGCGGTGGTGGCATCAGCGCAGAGGGCGGCGAGCGATGGTGACGGAACCCACTCGGTCACGTGCAACCATTGCCGCCAGGTTTCCGCCGTCGCCGCCGCGGCAAGGCGCAGGCCTTCAACGCGGGCGAGCGTCGCGCCGCCGCCGTCCAGCAGCCGGACATCGACGACGCTGACCCCCGGGCTGTCCTCGATCAGCGCGACATGTGCCCACAGGTCGGATCCGATGTTGCTGGACGTCCGATCGTAGCGGGCGATGCCGGCGGGCAAGCGGGCAGCGCCACCAGACCCGAAGGCGATGGCACCGGCGATGCGGAAGGCGGCGTCGAGCAACACGACATAGGGCGCCGGCCGCAGCCGCGCGATCGCCTGTGCCGAACCGCGCGCGAGCGCCGTGATGCAGTCATAGAACGGGCCGTGGCGCAGGCCGGTCTCGCGCAGCCACGCGGCAAAATCATCCGGGGCGATCGGCTCGGGGCAGGCAGCGCGCAACGCGGCCAGATCGACCGCGTCCAGTGGCTCCGCGGCCGCACTGAACGCCGCGGCATGACGTTGCCATCCCTCGCCTTCGCGAGCGAACAGCACGAGCGGGTCCCCCGCCGTCACCTGGATAGTGCGGGGCGAGGCAACGACCAGCGCGCGGTCGAACGTGGCGTCACGCAACGCACCGCCTTGTCCGGTAACCTCGGCCGCCGAACGCAGCCGTTCCAGCATATCCGCCGCGGGCAACAAACGTTCGCCCCGCACCCGATGGTCGGCGAGAAGCGGCGCGTTCGGCTGCAGTTCGGCCTCGAACAGCGGCGCTTCGCCAGCGTGGACGACGCGGCGGCCGGGCAGGCGGCCGCCGTCGTCGAACCAGTGGCGCTGGCGCTCGAATGGGTAGAGGGGGAGCTCGATCCGCCGCCCCGACTGCGCCGAAATATCAGGCGGCGGTGCGTCCGAGGCCTCGGCATCGGCGAGATCCGCCGGGCTATCGACACAGACCCACCAGGGCAACCGCGCTCGGCCCGTGGCGGCGCTGTGGCAGAGGTCACCAAACGGGACGCCGGTGTCGAGCAGGGAGCGATAGCGGGCAACCAGTTCGTTCAGCGCCTCGGGCGAGCGAGCCGAGATGATCAGGCGGTCGACCCCCGCAGCGCCCGATTGCCGCTGCCCGACGTCCGGCCAAGCCACCGCGCCCGCGGCCCGCTCCAGCACGACGTGCGCATTGGTGCCGGAAAAGCCGAACGAGCTCACCCCGACACAGCCGAGCGGAAGCGGCGTCAGCCTCGTCGGCACCGCGACCGGCACGCCGCGCAGGTCGATGTGCGGGTTCATCCGGCGGAAGTGCAGGCTCGCCGGCACCGCCTGATGCCGCAGCATCAGCACCGCCTTGATCAGCCCGGCGATACCCGCCGCCGCCTCGGCGTGGCCGATGTTGGTCTTCACCGAACCGACCAGCAGCTGCCGCGAGCGGCCGGCGAACACCGAGGCCAGCGCATGCATCTCGATCGGATCGCCCAGCGCGGTGCCGGTGCCGTGCGCCTCGACGTAGTCCACCGCGTCGGCGGACATCCCGGCGTTGGCCAGGGCGGCGCGGATCACCGCCTCCTGCGCCGGGCCGTTCGGTGCCGTCAGGCCGGCGCTGCGGCCGTCCTGGTTCACCGCCGTGCCGCGGATCACCGCCAGCACGCGGTCGCCCGACGCCGCAGCCTCCGACAGCAGCTTCAGCACCAGCACGCCGCAGCCTTCGCCACGCACGAAGCCGTCCGCCTCGGCGTCGAACGCGCTGCAGCGTCCGTTTGGCGACAGCATATGGAGGCGATCCAAGGTAGCGGCGCCCTGCGGCAGCAGCGTCAGGTTCACGCCACCGGCCAACGCGAGCGTGCACTCCCCGGCCCGCAGCGCCTGCACCGCCAGATGCACCGCCGTCAGCGAGGACGAGCACGCGGTATCGACAACCAGTGCCGGCCCGTTCAGCCCCAGCGTATAAGCCAGACGACCCGCCGCGACGCCAGGCGCGCCGCCGGTGGCGGCATAGCCATCCGCGGCGGCGCTGTCCGGATCACTCAGACGGGCGTAATCCGCGGTGCAGCAGCCGAGGTAGACACCGCCAAGTGTTCCGTCCAGCCGATCGCAGGCGATGCCGGCGTGCTCCAGCGCCTCCCACGCCACCTCCAGAACCAGGCGTTGCTGGGGGTCCATCGCCGCGGCCTCACGCGGACTGATGCCGAAAAACGCCGCGTCGAAGCGATCGATGTCGGCCAGGAAACCGCCATGCGCCAACGCGCCCGCGCCGGCGGCCCAGCGCTCCGGCGGCACCGTGTCGATGGCGTCACGACCCTCGGCCAGCGCGGTCCAGACCGCGTCCGGCGTATCGCCCAGCGGCAGCCGGCAGGCCATGCCGACGATCGCGACCGGGGCTGTGAAGCGAGCCTCCGCCGCGTCGAGCTTTGCCTGCATGCGCTGCAGCAAGCGGACCGCCTGCTCCTTGACGCGCCGATCGGCGACGGGCTCCGGGCTGTTCACGCCACGCCGTCCCCGTGCAGCGCGACGAAAGCGGACAGCGCTGCGTCGAGTTCGTCGTCCGACGCCGCGTCGATCGCATCCTCGGCAATGAGCGTCGCTTCTGGTTCGGCTTGCTGTTCGGCGGCCGCGGCAGACAACCCAAAATGCGTGCGCGCGAGGTAGTCGACCAGGGTGGCGACGGTCGGATAGTCGAACAGCAGGCTGGCCGGCAGCACGGTGTCGGCGAGGCGCCCCAGGCGGTTGCGCAGTTCCAGCGCCGCGAGCGAATCGAGGCCCAGTTCGTTCAGCGGCCGCCGCGGCTCGATCGTGCCGCGTATCGCCAGCATGGCGGCACATTCCGCGGCGACACGCTCCTGCAGCCAGGCGCGCCGGTCGGCCAGCGGAACCTCGACAGGAGCGTACTCCGCGGCAGGTGGCGTTATGACCTCCGGCGTCGCCCCGGCGACCCGCAGCAGGGGCGGCTCGATGCCCGCTTTCCGCATCGCGATCCGATTGATCGGGAGAACGGTCGCATGCGACACGCCGGATTGCAGCACCTTGTCCAGCGCCGCGAAGCCATCCGAGGTGGCGATCGTCCCCATCCCGGGTCCCAGGGAGGCAGTGGCACCGCGCGCCGCGGCGGCGCCGTGGTCACGCCACGCACCCCAGTCGACCGTCACCGCCGGACGACCGGCTGCCGCCATCGCGGCCAGCTCGGCATCGAACGCCGCGCTCGCCGCGGTATGGGCGGCCTGTCCGGCGGAGCCAAACAATGCTCCAGCCGAGGAGAAGCCCACCAGCAACTCAAGGTCCGGCCACTGTGCCTGGATCGCTCGCAGCCCGAGCAATTTCGGCGCCGCGACGCGGTCGAAGCTACCGGGGTCAAGCGAAGCCACCACCCCGTCTTCCAGGACGCCGGCGGCATGGATGACGCCACGCAGCCGCGGCAGGCGGCGCGCCTTCAGGTGCGCATCCACCGCACGCAAGGCCGCCGGGTTGGTCACGTCGCCGAGCACGATGTCATCCGCCGCCGCCGGCGCTCGGGGGCCCAGCCGGACGACGCCTCCCGCGCCCTGCCGCGACAGCCAGGCGGCAATCTGGGGGCCAAGACCGCCGAGGCCGCCGGTGACCAGATAGCTGCCGTCGTGGCGGATCGCGATGGGGTGCGCCGGCAGCGCCACCAACTTGCCGACATGGGCGGCGCGCATCATCAGCGCGAACGCGTCCGGCGTGTCCGCCAGCGGCAGCGTGCGAACCGGCGGCAGTAAGCGTCGGGTCGGCCGCGACCTTATCCAGCACCTGCCTGAGCAGCGCGGCAAAGACCGGCGCCGCGACCTGATCGAGAGCGACGACGTGCCAAGTTATATCCGGCCTCAGGGCGGCAACCGCCTCCGCCGAGGGCAGCCCGGCGCGTCCGATCTCGACATAGCATCCGCCCGGACGCAGCAGCCGCAACGCAGCCTGGCGCTGTGGTTCCGGTAACGCACCGACGACGATGTCAACCGGGCGTGCGGCGGCGAACGCGACGTCGCGCGAGGAATACACCTCGCGGATACCCAGTGCGGTCAAGCTTGCGCGCTTTTCCGCCGAACCCGCGGTGGCGACGATCTCGGCGCCCACCTGCTGGGCGAAACGCACGGCAAACCAGCCGACTCCGCCGGTAGCGGCGTGCACCAGCACTCTTTGTCCCGCCTGAATGCCGGCCAGTTCGTGCAGCGCATGCCACGCGGTCACACCGGCGATCGGTGTGGCAGCGGCGCGGGCATGGTCCAGCGACGGCGGCTTCGGCAGCACCAGCTTCGCGTCGGCACAGACGCGAGTGGCCAGCGCGCCGGCGGCCACTGCCACGACGGCGTCGCCTGCGGTCAATCCGGTCACGCCGGGGCCGACTGCCTCGATCTCGCCGGCGCATTCGCCGCCCAGGCCGGGGCCGACCGGCGGGACCTGTCCGGCGGCGGTGAGCGCGTCCTTGTAGTTCAACCCGGCGGCATGAACTTTGATCAGCACCTCGCCTGCCCGGGGGATCGGACAAGGCATCGGCGTCAGTGTCAGGTCGACCGCCAGATACTGATCCGGCGGCGACGGCGCTGAGCGCGGCAAATGCTCCAGGCGCGCAAGCAAGCGTTGGCCTCGCCGCCATGCGACCCGGTCCTCGCCATCGTCCAACGCCCGTTCGACCGACAACGGCGCCACATCCGCGTCGTCTGCCAGTCCGATGCTGCGAGGACGTAGCGCCGGATGCTCGCGCGCCAGGGTCCGAAGGAAGCCCCCCAGTGCCGCCTGCAGCGGGGATTGGGGCTCTGGAACCGGGACCAGCAGGCGCGGTGCGTCGAGCCGTTCGATGAGGTCGCGGCTGAGCGTCAGGAGGTCGGCCAGACCGTCTCCCGCCTCTAACCCGGACAGCGCGACAACGCCGTCCAATCTGCCGTGCGGCAGCGTTGCGCCCGGCGCTATGAGTGGCAGGCCCAGCGCGTCGGCGAGCGCGCGGTCACGACCGACCGCCACCCAGGCGGCTGGGCCGGCCACGCCGGTGAGGACCGCCTGACCACCCAGCTCGGCGACAGCGACGACGTCCTGCAGCCCCGCCTGCCGCAGCAGACGCTGCCATGACGCTGTGTCCAGCAACGGATGCGCCGGGCGAAGTTCGCGATCCTCCCGGCGCGTCCAGCCGTCGGTGAGGCCGAAGGTGATGTCCAGGCGGGCCGACACCGAGGTGCCCTCGACCAGCAGCAGTCTGCCGCCCGGGGCGAGCAGCCGGCAGGCATGGTGCAGAGCAACCGCAAGGTCCGGAGCCGCATGCAGCACATTCGCGGCAATCACCAGGTCATAGGCGCCGAGCTCGATCCCTTGCGATGCCGGATCGCGCGCGATGTCGAGCGGTGCCGTTCGCAGCGCTTTCCAGGCGGCGAACATGCGTGTCGCCGCGGCCAGGAAGCTGGATGAGATGTCGGTGAAACAGTATTCCGCCAGCTCCGGCAGCGCGGCACGCAGCGCGTGGGTGGTCGCCGCGGTGCCGCCACCAATCTCGATCGCCCGTCGCGGCCGGGCTCCGGCTGCGACCGAGGCAGCGACGGTGTTGATCCGCTGTGCCAGCGGTGACCCGCGATAGGCGCCGCTGGCACCTGCTTCCGCGCCGAAAAGCACCTCCAGTGGGTCGGTCGTGCCGCCCAGCACCGCCGGCAGCGCCAGACCGCAACGCTCGACCAAGGCGATTTCGGCGGCATGGTCAGGATAGCGCCGGGCGAGGTCGCGGCAGCCGGCGTCCGGATCGAGCAGAAACGGGTCGGCCGAGGCAGCGTGGGGCCGCAGCAGTTCAGCCAGGGCCGGACGCGCCGGCAGCGCCACGGACGCCAGCGCGTCGCGTGCAAAGGCGCGGGCCAACTGCTCCAAAGCAGCGTGCGGCGCGGTCAGGGCCGGATCATCATCCGGGCGCCAGACCAGATGGTAGAGCATGTCGTCGACGCGGCCGTGCACTCGGCGGCACACCACGTCGCGTGCCTCGGCGACTATTCCACCGGCCGCGTTCAGCCACAGCACCTCGCCGGTTTTGCTGTCCGCTTTGTCCTCGATCTGCCGCGCGAGCAGTGTGCGGGTGGCTGCGATATTGCCGCTGACGCGGAAGTATCCAACCGCGACGGGGCGGAAACCTGCTGCCTCCAAACTCACCGCGGCCCCGAGGGCCTGCAAGCCCGCATCGAACAGCGCCACCGGGTCCGCTGCCGCTGCATCGAGCTCGGCCAGCGCCTCGCCCGCACCCCGCCGCAAGCTGGTGATGAGTTGAAACGCCGGACCGAAGGTCAGACCCGACGCCGCCATTGTTGCCGCCCAGGCAACGCCGTCTTGCAGCGTTCCCGTCGCTACCTGCCATGTGGCGAGAGCGGCGGACGGCGACGCGGATCGGGCCGTGGCAAGGCAGTGCCACTCGCCGTCGCGCTGCGCCATGACCCGCAGACCGCCATCGCCCGCCTGCCAGAGCTGCATGGTCGGCTCGGTATCCAGCGGCAAGGGCTGTTCAACCGCAACCGCGGAGACCGGACCGATCTCGGCGAACAAGGCCAGATGCAGGGCGGCGGGAAGCAGCGGCGCACCATCCACCTTGTGCTGACGCAATACGGCGAGTCGCGCCGGATCGAGCAGCACCGGACGCAACGTCTCGCTGAACGGTGTGGCGATGGGCGGCGCCAGTAGGGGCGCTTCCGCAGCCATCCAGTGTCGCTGGCGTTGGAATGGATACAGCGGCAGGTCGACCGGCGGGCCGTCACCCAGCGCCGCCACCTCGGGCGCCGCTGCCTGACGTGGCACCGCCTGCGCGAGAGCCTCGACGCTGTCCGCCACCACCCACCAGGGCTGGATCGGCCGCCTTGTAGCCGCGCCGGCAATCTCCGCGAACGCCGCCGGCTGCTCCGCCAACACCGCACAGTGGCGGGCGACCAGCTCCCGCAGCGCCACATCGTCCCGCGCCGACACCAGCAGACGCGGCGCCGTCAGCCTGACGCCGGCGCTCGGGGGCGCGCGCCCGAGCACGACGTGGGCATTGGTGCCGCCGATGCCGAACGAGCTCACGCCGCCGACCGGACGCTCCGCCCACGGCTTGACGTCCCGCGCCAGTTGGAACGGCGTCTCGGCCCAGGCGATCCGAGATGATGGTGTGGCCGAGTGCAACGACGGCACGATCGTGGCGTGCTGCAGCATCAGCGCTGTCTTGATCAGGCCTGCTACCCCCGCCGCCGTTTCAGTGTGCCCGATGTTGCTCTTGGCGCTGCCGAGCGAAACGGAACCGACCGCGGTGCCGCGATAAGCGGCGGCCAGAGCCGCGACCTCGACCGGATCACCCAGCGGTGTGGCGGTGCCGTGACCCTCGACATAGCCGATATCGGCGGGGCGCACGTCAGCCACCGCCATCGCCTCGGCGATCACGGCACTCTGACGATCCTGACTTGGAGCGGTGAAGCCGACCTTACGGCTGCCGTCGTTGTTGACCGCGGAACCCAGCACGAGCGCCCGCACACGATCGCGTTTCGCGTCTTCCGCCCGGCGCAGCACGACCAGTCCGGCGCCGCTGCCGAAAACCGTTCCGGCGGCAGCTTCGGCGAAGCTGCGGCAATGCCCGTCGGGCGACAGCATTCCCCCCGCCTCGCACAGATAGCCGACACGGTGCGGCACCCGAACGCTGACGCCGCCCGCCAGCGCAATGTCGCATTCGCCGGACAGCAAACTCTGGCAGGCAAGGTGCACGGCCACCAGCGAGGATGAGCATGCGGTCTGCACCGACATCGCCGGTCCCTTCAGGTCCAGCCGGTAGGCGAGCTGCGTCGCCATATAATCCTTGTCGTTCCCCACCATCGCCAGCAACTGGCTAGGCGCACTCGGTCCGGAGATCGCCCGGCGCAACTGAAACAGCAGGTAGGTACTGATCGCGGCGCCAACGAAGACACCAATCGACGCGTCGGCGCGGCGCGGGTCGATGCCCGCGTCCTCCAGCGCGTGCCAGGCCAGTTCCAGGAGCATGCGCTGCTGCGGGTCCATCAACGCCGCCTCGTGGCCGCCAATCTCCCAAAATCCGGCGTCGAACCGGTCGAAGCCGTCGAGCACCGCCGCGGCCGGCACGTATCGCGGGTCCGCCAGCACGTCCGGCGGCACACCCTCGGCGAGCAGCGCATCCGGATCGAGCCGGCTGAGGCCCTCACGGCCGTTGACCAGCAAATCCCAGTAGGCGTCCAGGTCGGGCGCGCCGGGAAACCGCGCGGCCATGCCGATGATCGCGATCATGCGGCGCCCTGGCTGGATTGGCGCATCCGCCGGCGCCTTGCCGCCCGGGCCAGGCCTGCCTCGACCGCGTCCGGACCCACCGCTCCGGCAATCGCGCCGGCCAGCGCGGTGACGCTGGGCAGGCGGAAAATGTCCACCACTGCGAGTGTGCTGTCCAACTCCTCGGCCAGCCGGCGTTGCAAACGAACGATGTGCAGCGAGGTCGCTCCCGAATCGAACAGATTTTGCGCCGGATGCACAGGCTGACCGATCACCTCGGCGACCAACGCGGCGACCCGTGCGGCCAGCTCGCTGTCGGCGGCGGTGACGTGTGCGGTCACCTCGGACGGGCGTAGCGCCGCCCGGTCCAGCTTGCCGTTCGCGCTAAGCGGCAGGGCGTCCCGTAAATGGATGTGGCGCGGCACCATCCAGCCGGGCAGCAGAGCGGCGCAATGCTCGCGCAGCGCGCCCGCGAGGTCGAAACCGGCTGCCTCCGCCGCGGGGGAGCCGCCTGCCAGGCTATGCAGCACGGTCGCGCCGTTGCAGTGCAGCACACCGATCGGGCAGAGGCCCAGGCCGGTGGTCTGCGCCGCCAGCATCATCCGCTGCCCGGCCGCGCCCGCCGTCAGCAGCGCCTGGCGTTCGGGCTGGCCGTTGGCGTCAAGCAGCACCAGGAATGCCGCATCCCGGGCGACTCGCGCGGTGCCGGCATCCGGCACCCGGCAATCAGGTGCATCGCCGATCCGGCGCAGCGAACGATGCTCCAGCCGCCAGAGACCGGGCTGCAGCCCCTCCACCCGCGATGCCACGACATGCGCCACGAGGTCCGGTCCCACCGCCGAAAGCACCATACCCAGGTCTGAAAGCGCAACCGCCGCCGGGGCAAACCGTCGAACCGTGCGGCGCCGGCCATAAACGGCGGCGTCCGGACGTCCGGCCAGAGCGTGACGGGGCGCCTGCGGCAGACGGCGCAGCCCATGTCGCTCCAGCAAGAAACGAGCCCGCTCCCAGGCCTCCTTGCGCGGCACAACGAACGCATGCAGAGCCTTGTCCTCGGCCTGGGGCAATGCGGCCACCACGGCCTGCGCGACGTCGGGATGGGCTGCCAGCGCCGCCTCGATCTCACCGAGTTCGATGCGGTGGCCCTGCACCTTCACTTGAAAATCCTCGCGGCCGAGGAATTCGATCGGCGTTGACCCGCCGGCACTGCCGTAGGGTCGGAAGCGCCCGAGGTCGCCGGTGCGGTAGCGTCGCTCGCCAGTCACCGGGTTTCGCACGAAGCGTTCGGCGGTGCGGGCGGGGTCGCCCCAATAGCCGCTGGCGAGACCTGCTCCGGCGATCTCGATCTCGCCGGTGACCCAGTCGGGGCAGTCCTGGCCGCGCTCGTTGACGACGTGCAGCATCTGCCCGGAAAGCGGCGTCCCATACGGAATGCTGGCCCAATCAGGATCAAGCTCGCCGACCTCGTGGGCGTTGGACCAGATCGCGGCCTCGGTGGCACCCCCCAGGGCAACAAGTCGCGCGGCGGGAGCCTGAGTTCGGAGACGGCGGACCAGCGGCAACGGAATCCAGTCGCCGCTCAGCAGCATCAGTCGCAGCGCGTGGTCGGCCGGCAAGCCATGTTCAACCTGCAGGGCCAGCAGTGCCGGAACGCTGTTCCAGACGGTGATTCGATGCGCACTGAGGAGGCAACTCCAGACCGCCGGGTCCCGCGCCGCGTCGGGCGGTGGCAGGACCAGTGCGCCGCCGACGCTCAGGGGACCGAAAATGTCCCAGACCGAGAGATCGAAGCTCAGCGAGGACAGGCCAAGTACCCGGTCATCGGCGCCCAGGCACCAGCGGCGGTTGACTTCCGCAACCGTGGTGACCGCCGCCTGATGCTCGACCATCACGCCCTTGGGCTGGCCGGTGGAGCCCGAAGTGTAGATGACGTAGCACAGCCGGTCCGCGTCCTTGGCTGCCGGCGGGATCGGAACGGGCCCGTCCAGCGCCGCGTCCAGCCAGTTCGGGTCCAGCTCCAGGGCTGCCGTTTGCTCGATCAAATAGCGCCGCCGCTCGGCTGGCAGCGCCGGATCGACCGGCAGGTAGGCGGCACCCGACTTCAGGACGCCGAGCACGGCGAGGATCTGGCGCCAGCCTTTGGGCTGTTGGATCGCGACGAGGCGGTCGCGTTCGACATGCCTTGAGAGTCGCGCGGCCAGCCGTGCGGCGGCGCGATCGAGGGTGGCATAGTCCAACGTTCGGTCGGGGGCGATGATCGCCGGTCGCTCGGGGGTTGCGGCGGCCTGCCGCTCGAAGGCTGCGTGCAGCAGCGCAGGGGCCGGCCCCGAGACGAGCGAGGCCCGAGCCATCGCCGGGGAACCTTCCCGCATCGCGTCCGCAACCGATCGGCTCCAGCCGGAGCCGGCGGCGAGGTCATTCAGCAACGTGCCGTAAGCCGCGACCATCGCGTCAAGCACGCCGGCGGGGAACAGTGCCTCCACCACATCCCAGCTCGCCACCAATGCGCCGTCTTCTTCCAGCACATGATGGTCCATCGCCACCTGCGGGGTCTGCGTGATCGCGTACACCGTGGTGCCCAGCCAGGCGAGCGGCGACGGCGCATCGGGATCGAGCCCGGGGTGGCCGAGGGTCGAGGTGAAGACCACCGACACCGGGGCGAAATCCGGCCGCTGGCGTCGCAGCTCGCGCAAGACTGCCACGCCGCTGAAACCGCCATGGTCGAGATCGGTCAGCAGCCGGCGCTGCAACATCCGCGCGCGGTCGCGGAAATGCGGCGAGGTGCTGTCGACTTCGAGCAGAATCGTCGAGGTGAAGTCGCCGACCACGCCGGCCATGTCAGCGGGCGCCGCGAACTGCGTCAGCGTGAGACTGAACCGGGCGCGCCGGCTCCATGCCGCCAGGATTTCGGCATAGACCGCGGCGATCAGGGCCGAGGCGGTCAGTCCCTGGGCCGCCGCTGCCTGTTTCAGGCTCCGCCACCGCGGCGCACTCAGCCGAAGTCCGCGGCGCACGAAGCGCGGCGGCCCGGACAGCTGCAGGCGCGGCAGCTCGGGGCCGGAGGGCAGCGTGTCGAGCCGCCCCTCCCAATAGGCACGTTCAGCGGCGGTTGGCCTCGGCAGGCGTCGAACATGATCGACGAACCGGCCGCGGGGCGCCGGCAACCTGTCGTCGGGGTCGTGATAGAGACTGCCCCATTCGCGGAACAGCGTGATCAGCGCCGCCGCGTCGGCCACCAGCAGATCGATGCCAACGGAAACGCGCACTCGATCCGGCAGCAGCGTGGCGTGAATTTCGAACAACGGCCAGCACGCCGGGTCGAACACGCGGTGGGAGCGGTCCTCGCGCAATGCCGTCAGCGTCGCCTCGGGGTTGTCGCCGCCGCGCAGATCGGTCACCCCGATGATGTAGGGCGGCACCGACGCGAGGACCCGCTGACGGCCGTCTTCGGTGAACACCGCGCGCAACATGGGATGTCGGGCGACGACGCGGTTCCAGGCTTGCTGCAGCCGAGGCAGGTCGACCTCCCTCCGCTCAAACTCGCGATAGGCATGGCAGCCGACGCGGCCGAGTTCCAGTTCACCGGCGCGACCGACCAGATAGGCCTGCTGAATGTCGGTCAGCGGGAACGGTTCGCTGTCGTCCGCGGGAGTTTGCAGCCAGGCGAGGATCGCTGACTTGTCGGTGCGCAGCCTGTCGCGGTCGGCCTCGCTGAGGGCTCCCTTGGGCGCGCGGAGACTGAGCGCATCGCCGTCCACCCGCAGGGTGACGCCACGCTGTCGCAGATCGTCGAGGAAGCTCGCGACGGTCAAAGCGTCAATTCCTCCAACGCCGCGTCGGCGGCCATCGCAGTCTCCACCGCCGCGACCAATCCGACGACGTCCGCCCCGCCCATCAGATCCGCGACACCCAGGCCGATGTTGAAGCGGCGGTTCAGCGCGTTCCGCAGGTCCATCGCCATCAGGGAATCGAGCCCGCAGGCCACCAGGGGCTGGCCGGGCATCGCCGGCTGGCCGAGAAGCTGTCCGACCATTCCGGCTACCTGCGCCGAGAGCGGCGCACTCTCCGGCACCGGCGCAGGCAGCAGGGCGGCGAAAGCCGGCGGCGCGGTGGCCGCGAGGCGTGGCGGATCGAGTGCCGCCACCATCACCACCGGCGCCGCGCTCAGCACCGCCGCGTCGAGCGCCGCCAGTGCGCGGGCCGGCGCCATGCCCAGAAGGCCGCGCGCCGCGACACGGGCCGCCTGGGCGTCGGTGAGGCTCGCGGCCATGCCGGTGGCCGCCCAACGCCCCCACGCAATCGTGGTTGCCGGCAGCCCCTGCGTGCGCCGCCATGAAGCAAACGCATCCAGTGTGGCGTTGGCCGCGGCGTAGCTCGCCTGACCGCTGGCGCCGATCAGGCTGGCGACCGAGCCGAACAGCAGAAAATGATCGAGGTCGAGCTGCCGGGTCAGCGTGTGCAGTGTTCGCGCACCGGCCAGTTTCGGCGCCAGCACGATGGCAAAATCGGCGGCGGTCAGGTCTTCGATCAAGCCGTCGCGCAGCACACCCGCGGCATGCACCACGGTTCGCAGTGGCGGCAAATCGTGCAACGCCGACCGCAACGCCGGCACTGCCCCCGGCGACGCGATGTCGACAGCCAGCACTCGGTCGGCGAGCCCGGCGGGCGACACCCCACCGGCTCGCCCCGCCAGCAGGACGGCATCGGCACCGCGTTCGCGTGCCCAGGCGGCGGTATGCCGTCCAATGCCGCCGAGACCACCGGTGATCAGCACCGTCCCGCTCAGGCGCGCCGTTCCGGGGTGCGGAGGCAACGCAACGAGGCGAGGCACGAAGCGACCCTGCGGACGCAGGGCGACAACCGGTTCGGCATCGGTGCGGGTGAGTTCGTCGTCCAACATCGCATCAGGGGTGCCAGCCGCAACGTCGATGCAGCGGCAGCGCAGCTCCGGCCGCTCCATTGCCAGGGCGGAGGCAAGGCCGGCGAACATCGCAGCCGCCGGATCGCTGACCGGTGGGGTGGCGCCGCTGGTGACGAAGGCAATCGGCTGAGGGGAGATGAGGTACTGACGAATAAGGGCCAGGGCCTCGGGCAGATTGGCCCCGTCGGGCGCTACCGTGAACACTCTGGGCCGCTGGCCGAGGCAGTAAGTCGCAGCGGCGGGCTGCCACTCGAGAGTGGCGACAGTTGGTGGCAGACTGTCGCTTAGGCGGCGCACCCGCATCCGGCTGATGCCGGCGACAGCTCGACCCCCCTCCTGCACCAGTAGATCGACCGCATCGCCGTTGCGGACAGCCACGACGCGCAGGTCGCCGCTCAGCGGCGCGTGCAGCGAAATCCGGTCGATGCCGATCGGCAGCACCGGTTCCGCCGGCAGCGTGCCCCCGGCAACTTGCAGCACGGCGTCAAGCAGCGCCGGATGGAACGGACCGCCGACCGGGCGACCAAGCACGCCGGCGTCCAGGGTGGCGACGCTGACCGGACCCGCCGCGATCCCCGAAATTGCCTGAAATGTCGGTCCGATGTCGATGCCGAGCGCGGCGAGATGCGCGATCCAGGCGTCGCGGGACAGCGTGGGCGGGGTCTCGGGGGCGGTCAGCGCCGGCGGCGATCCCGCCGCGCAGACCCGTGCCGTTGCATGCCAGGTCCAGACCGTACCGCTGCGACTGCCGACGGCCAGGCTGCCGTCAGGGCGACCGATCGCCAGCAGCCTGACCGGTGCGTCCTCGATCACCACCGGCTCGACGAAGCGGACGTCCGCCAGCGCATCGGCCGGGGGCGGGGCGACCGACAGCAACAGGGCTATCATCACCGCACCCGGCACGATCACTCGTCCCTGCACACGATGGTCGCCAAGCCAGGGCTGGGCCGCGAGGTCCAGCACGCACTCAAGCTGCCGATCGGCCGAGGGCGTATCGAGCAGCCGGCCCGGAAACAGCGCGCCGGCAGTTACTCCACCCGCCGAACGGCGGGGAAACCGGCGGTGCTCGAACGGATACAGCGGCAGATCGACGATCCGTCCCGCCGGGGGCACCGGCAGTTCGGGGATGGGGCCTTCGCGCGGTTCCGTGACGTCCAGTTGATCCGCGTCCGTCACCCAGACCCACCAGCCAAGCCGCGCTCGGCCACGCCAGGCGGTGTGACAGGCGTCGGCAAAGGCCAGCCCCTGCGACAGCGCGGCACGGTAGCGCGCGATCAGCGCACCCAGCGCCTCCGGGGTGCGTGCCGAGATCAGCAGCCCAGGCGGCGTGTCACCGCCGACTGGATCCGCGGCCGCGGGGGGCCGGCGCAGCACGACATGCGCATTGGTGCCGCTGAAACCGAACGAACTGACCCCGGCATAGGTCAGGGAACGCCGCGTCAGGTCGGTGGGCACCGCAATCGGGGTCCCGTCCAGCGTGACGTGCGGGTTGATGCGACGAAAATGCACCGTCGGCGGCACCGCCTGGTGGCGCAGCATCAGCACTGTCTTGATCAGGCCGGCGACACCTGCCGCAGCCGCGGTGTGGCCGATATTGGTCTTGATCGATCCGACGGTCAGCTGGCGCGTGCGAGAGCGGAACACCGAGGCCAGCGCGTGCAGTTCCAACGGATCGCCCAACCTCGTACCGGTGCCGTGCGCCTCGATGGTATCCACCGCCTCCGCCGCCAGATCAGCGTCAGCCAGCGCCGCCCGGATGACTGCTTCCTGCGCACGTTGGTTGGGCGCCGTAATACCGGCGCTGCGGCCATCCTGATTGAGCGCGCTGCCGGCGATCACAGCCAGAACGCGGTCCCCCGCGGCAAGCGCATCGGCGAGGCGCTTCAGCACGACCATGCCGCCGCCCTCGCCCTGGCCGAACCCGTCCGCGGCTGCATCGAACGCCTTGCATCGCCCGTCCGGCGCCATCATGCGGGCGCGGCTGAGTGCCACCGACACGTTGGGCGCCAGCATCAGATGTACGCCGCCGGCCAGCGCCTGCCCGCATTCACCTCGGCGCAGTGCCTGCACCGCCAGATGCACGGCGACCAGTGAGGACGAGCACGCGGTATCCACCACCATCGCCGGCCCGGTGAGCCCCAGCGCATAGGCGATGCGCCCTGCGCCGACGCTGCCGACCGCCCCGGCGAGCGCATGGGTGCCCAGCCGCTCGGGCGACGCCAGCGTCGCAAGCAAATGGTCGCCGCCATTGATGCCGAGGAAAACCCCGGTCGGCGAACCGGCCAGGCCATCCGGGCGCAGCGCCGCATCCTCCAGGGCTGACCAGGCGAGCTCCAGCAGCAGGCGGTGCTGCGGATCCATGCCTGCCGCCTCTCGCGCAGCGATGCCAAACAGCTCGTTGTCGAAGCCGTCGACATCGTCGAGGAATGCCGCCTCGCGGAACGCCACCCGGCCGATCGCGTCAGGATCCGGAGAGAACCAGGCGGCATTGTCCCAGCGGTCCGGCGGGGTTGGACGCACCGTGTCAACGCCTCCCGCCATCACCTGCCACAGGGCGGCAGGATCCGCCGCGCCGGCAAAGCGACAGGCCATGCCGATCACGGCGATCGGCGGGTTGCGCTCGGCCTGCAACGCGGCGACGCGGCCGCGAAGCGCCTGGATCGTGCGAACCGCGTCGCGCAACTGGCTGGTGAGGGCGTCGCTCACAGCGTCTCCGCCAACTGGACGTTGGCGGCACTCAGTTCCTGCTCGAGCAGTTGCGCCAGCGCATCGGCGTTCAGTCCGTCGAGGCCATCTCCGGCTCCCTCGTCTGACAGCAGGTCGGCGAAAATGCCGCCCGCAAGATGCGCTGCGAGTGCGGCGCAGGTGGGATGCTCGAACACCAGGGTTGCTGACAGCCGCGTCTCGCATTCGGTGGCCAGGGCATTGCGCAGTTCGATCGACATCAGCGAGTCGAGGCCGAGTTCCCGCAATGGCGCCACCGGTTCGGGCAGCGTTCCCGCCGATAGCCCCAGGATGCGGGCGACGATCGCCCTCACTCGATCCAGCAACAGCGTAGCGCGGTCGCCTTCCGCGGCGGCGCTCAGGATGCCTCGCAGGCTCTGCGACGGGACCACCGATGCGGCGGCCTCGGCGCGGACGCTGGACCGTGACGGCGCCAGCTCGGCGAACAACGGCGGCACGCCGCCCGCTGGAAAGCGGTCAAGGAAGCGACCCCAATCCACGTCCAGCACGCCAAGCACCGGGTCAGCGGATGTCATGGCGAGGCCGAGTGCCTCGAGGGCGGCGGACGGCGCCATCGGCATCAGGCCACGACGGGCAACGCCTTCTCCGGCGCGCGCCGCGGCACCGATCTCAGCCCAGGCACCCCAGGCAATGCTCACCGCCGGCAGCCCCGCCGCACGCCGACGCTCGGCCAGCGCGTCCAGGGATGCGTTGGCCGCGGCGTGGTTGGCTTGAGAGGCCGATCCAAGGAGAGCGGCGGAGGATGAGAACAGCACAAAGTGTTCGATCGGCAGCAGCCGGGTCAGGCGATCCAGCAGCAGCGCGCCCTGCAGCTTCGGGCGGAGCACACGGTCGAGCCGTTCCGGGGTCTGCCCGCCCAGTACAGCGTCGTCGAGCACGCCGGCGGCGTGGAATACGCCACTCAACGGCGGCCGATCCCGCGCCAGTGTGTCCAGCAATGCGCCGAGGTCAGACTCATCGGCCACATCGCACCGATGCGTCGTGACAACGATGCCCGGCGGGAAGCCGCCGATCTCGTGCAGCGTCCGGCCTGCCAGCGCGACCGAACGGGCGCCGGACGCGACCAGCCAGCGTCCGACCGCCAAGCCGACGCCGGCGAGGCCGCCGGTGACGAGGTAAGTGCCGTCAGGGCGGATCACGGCTGAGGCCGAGGGTGACGCGACCGGCTCCAGCCGTGCCCGCAGCACGTCTCCCTTGCGGACCGCGAGCCGGGTTTCCGGCGAACCCGATGCCACCACGGCCGGTACCGCCGTCCGATCGTCGATATCGAGCATCGTCAGCTGCAGTTCAGGGTGCTCGATGGCAACACTGTTGGCCATGCCCCAGAGCGTCGCCTGGACAGGATCGGGTGACTCGCCGGGGTATGCCGCGCGGCCGCCTCGAGTGACCAGCCAGAGGCGCGGCGGGATTGGTTCGGCAACGGCGGCTCGTACTTCGGTCAGCGCAGCGTCGAGAACCGCGACCGCATCGCCGTCGGCCGGAGCGATCCAGACCCGATCCGCCGCAACCGACCGGCGCCGCGCCAGCAGCACGAACTGGCCGGACAGCATCGCGGTGCGGGCATCGCCCGGTTGCTGCAGCGATACCGCGAAGCCGGCCTCCTGCAGCAGGCTCGCCCAGGTCGCCGGTGGCAGCAGCGCATGTCGGGGTCGCAGATCGGTGTCGGCGAAGCTCCACATCCCATCGGTCAGTCCGAAGGTCAGATCGCCCCACGGGAGAGTGCCTGAATTCTCGATCAGCAGCAGTTGCCCGTCCGGTGCCAGCAGCGTCGCGGCGTGCGCCAGCGTCTCGCGCAGGCTCGGTGTCGCGTGCAGCACGTTCGCCGCCACCAGCACGTCCACACTTCCCTTGGCGAAGCCCTGCCCTTCGGGCGAACGGGCGATGTCCAGCACGCCGCCCTCGACCCCGAGCCGGCGGCGGATCGCGGCGACGAAGCCAGCGGAGACATCGGTCGCGACGTAGCGGTCGCCGGGCCTTAGATCGGGGCAGGAGCGCGGCTGTGGTGCCACCGGTGCCGCAGCCGACCTCCAGCAACGTGACCGGCCCGCGTCCGGTCAGAATCTCATCCAGTGCCGCCGCGGCGATCTGGTTTATCGCGCGCGCAAACGGCGACGCGACGTACAGCGCCTCGGCCGCGGCACCACCGTCGCCAAACAACGCCTCGAGCGGGTCGACCCGCCCCTGCAGCACCGCGCGCAGATGCGGGCCACAGCGTTGCAGCAGGCGCGCCTCCGGCAGGTCGGGCAGCGGCAAGCTGTCCGGATCCTCAGCGGAGGCGTCGAGCGTCATCAGATGCGCGTGCAGCCGGGTCTTTCCCGCGGCGGGAACCACGGATGGCAGGTCGGCGGCGCCCAGATAGGCCCGCGCGAGCCGGTCGACCGCCGCGGCCTCGGCGGCAAGAGCCCCAAGCGTTGCCCGCCCGCGCGCCGTGACCTCGTCGAGCGGGCGCTGGTGCCAGACGACGCGGTAAAACCAGCCCTGCGATGGGGCCATGGCGGACCAGCGCTCGGGCGCGGCCAGGCGGGCACGATTCGAAGCCAACAGCCGGGGCGAAGCGCTGGTGCGGTCGTGGCGCGCAGTCAACAGGACATAACGCATGATCCCGGCCCGCAGCGCGCGGCCGATATTCTCGTTCGACAGCAGATGCCGACGGGTCAGCGGCGACAGATTGTGCGCCTGCACCAGCCGCTCCACCTCCACCGCGAAATCAGGCTCGTCGAGGAACGCGGCAATCTCGGCACTGACATCGGTGCAATCGGTCAGCCGGAGATGCCGGTCCGCGAGCAGTGATGCCCATTCCTCTTCGGTGCTGGTGAACGAGGCGGTGTCGGGGTTGGCGATCCGGTCGGCGGTGGCGACGAAGTCCGCGATCACCAGCGCGCCGCCCGGCTCCAGGTGGGTCGCGATGTTGTCGAACAGGGCAGCTTTGTCCTCGATCAGGCCGGAGACCTCGACACCGACGATGACGTCGAACCGGCCCGGAAACGGATCGCGCGCGCTGTCACGGTGATGAATGCGAACGCGTTCCGCCAGTCCCAGCCGAGCCACGCGGCGGCGGCCGATTTCGACCTGACCGGCGGAGACGGTGCAGCCGTCGAGGCTCAGGTGCGGGTGGCGGCGCGCCAGGGCACAGAGGTCGGCTGCGTGGCCGCAGCCAAAATCGAGCACGCGGCCGGCCAGGGAGAAATCGACCGGATCGAATATCGCCTGTTTCAGCGCCATCTGGGCGCGCCGAAGCGTGGCGTACTCGTGCTGGTGCGGTGGCCCCCGCGAACAGCGCACGGACCCAGGAGAACCCGGGCTCCGGCGTTGGCATCAGGCCAAACGTCAGGTGACCCTCGCTGCCGTCGCCTGCATCGTCGCCGTGGCCCGCCACGCTGGCCAGTTCATCATAGAAATCAGTCACCCTGGCGTCGCCGACGCCTGCCCCCTCTGGTGCCCCCTCTGGTGCCCGGCGCCCCGCTGAGTCGGGCGTAGCGGACCTGGCGCACGACAGCCGCCGCGGGCTCGAGCGTAGGGTCAGCCAACCAGTAGCGTTGTCGCTGGAACGGGTAGCCCGGCGCATCGGTGACCTGTGGCCGGTAGGGAGCGTCGTGCGCCGCCCAGTCGACTGGCGCCCCGTCCTGCCACAGCCGCGCCAGCGCCTGCAGCAACGGCGTCCATCCCGGCGCCGCGACATCCGCCTGCCCACCCCGCGGCCGCGTCAGGCTCGGCAGCGCCGTCATCCCCGAGCCGCGCGCGAACCCGCTCAGCACCGGTTGCGCCCCAAGCTCCAGCAGATGCGTGCATCCCAGCGACCCCAGCGTCGCCAGTCCCGCCGCAAACCGCACCGGCGCGCGCGCATGCGCCCGCCAATACGCCCGCGTCGTGCCGCGCCACCACCGACCCGTCCAGGTTCCCCACCACCGGCAACGCCGGCGCCTGATGCGGCACCGCAGCCGCCACCGCCGCCAGCTCGTCCAGCATCGGCTCCAGCAGCCGCGAGTGGAACGCGTGCCGCAGCCCCAGCTTCTGCCCCAGCAACTCGCCGCCACGCAGCGCCGGGTCGGCCAGCAGGCGGTCGATCGTCGGCCTCCGCCCCGGCCACCGTCAACGCCGTCGCGCTGTTGATCCCCGCCACCTCGATCGCCGCATGCCGCGCCAGCAACGCCCGCGCCGCCGCCGCCGGGCCGAGCAGCGCCGCCATCGCGCCGCCGGCCGGCAGCGCCTGCATCAGCCGACCGCGCGTGGCGATCAGCCGCGCCCCATCCTCCAGCGTCAGCACCCCGGCCAGATGCGCCGCCGCGTATTCCCCGACGCTGTGCCCCAGCACCGCCACCGGCTCGATCCCCCAGCTGCGCCACAGCGCACCGAGCCCAGCCGAGACCGCATACAGCGCCGGCTGCGCGTAATCGGTCCGCGCCAGCGCCGCGGCATCGGTGAACAGCGCCGCCAGCGGGCGGTCCAGCCCCATGACGGCATCGCAGCGCTGCAGCACGGCGCGGAACACCGGGGCGGTGTCGGCCAGTCCGGCCGCCATGCCGGCGTAGGTCGAACCCTGGCCGGTGCACAGGAAGGCCACCCGCGGTTTGCCGGCGGTGGCGGCCGTGGCGCTGGCCAGCGCGGCGCGCGCCGAGGCGGCGTCCGGCGCGACCACGGCGACACGGTGGGCGAACCGGGCACGCCCGGCTCCGGCGGTGTGGCACAGCGCGGCGTAGTCGGCGTCCGGCTCCGCCAGGCGGGCGCTCCAGGCGGAGACCAGCGTGTCCAGTGCCGCCGGGTCGCGGGCGGACAGCGGCAGGAGGTGGACCGGGCGGGGGTCCCAACCTGGTGCCATCTCCGGCGCAGCAGGCGTTTGGCGAAGACCGAGGGGCGGGGGATCGATGACTGCCACCGGCGATGACCCGGCCACCGCGCCCGCGGCCCGCTCCAGCACGACGTGCGCGTTGGTGCCGGAAAAGCCGAACGAGCTCACCCCGACACAGCCGAGCGGAAGCGGCGTCAGCGCTCGTCGGCACCGCGACCGGCACGCCGCGCAGGTCGATGTGCGGGTTCATCCGGCGGAAGTGCAGGCTCGCCGGCACCGCCTGATGCCGCAGCATCAGCACCGCCTTGATCAGCCCGGCGATACCCGCCGCCGCCTCGGCGTGGCCAATGTTGGTCTTCACCGAACCGACCAGCAGCTGCCGCGAGCGGCCGGCGAACACCGAGGCCAGCGCATGCATCTCGATCGGATCGCCCAGCGCGGTGCCGGTGCCGTGCGCCTCGACGTAGTCCACCGCGTCAGCGGACATCCCGGCGTTGGCCAGGGCGGCGCGGATCACCGCCTCCTGCGCCGGGCCGTTCGGTGCCGTCAGGCCGGCGCTGCGGCCGTCCTGGTTCACCGCCGTGCCGCGGATCACCGCCAGCACGCGGTCACCCGACGCCGCAGCCTCCGACAGCAGCTTCAGCACCAGCACGCCGCAGCCTTCGCCGTGGACGAAACCATCCGCCTCGGCATCGAACGCGCGGCAATGCCCAGTGCTGGAGGCTGCCCCCAGCCGCGAACTTGCCACCAGTCCGAGCCGGAGACAGGATCAGATGCACCCCGCCGGCCAGTGCCATCTCGCAGTCTCGCGCCCGCAGCGCCTGCACCGCCAGATGCACCGCGGTCAGCGACGACGAACACGCGGTATCCACCGCGATCGCCGGTCCGGTAAGGCCAAGCTGGAAGGCGATGCGGCCGGGGGCGACGCTGGTGTGGGTGCCGGAGGCGGACCAGCCATCGATCAGCGTCGCATCGGGTGCGCCGCGACCGATCATGCCGTAATTGTCGTTATACAGCCCGAGATAGACCCCCGCGGCGTGGCCGTTCAGAGCGGTCGGCGCGATACCCGCATGCTCGAGCGCGCGCCAGGAGACCTCCAGAACCAGGCGCTGCTGCGGGTCCATCTGCACCGCCTCACGGGGCGCGATGCCGAAAAACGCAGCGTCGAACTGGTCGATGTCCGGCAGGAAGCCGCCGGCCGCCTGGGTGGTGCGGCCGCGTGCCGAGGGATCATCGCTGTGCCACTTTGTATGATCCCAGCGCGCGGCGGGCACCGGCGCGATCGCGCTGCCACCACCCGACAGCAACGCCCAGAACGCGGCCGCGTCGTCAGCGGCGCCGGCGAAACGACAACCCAGCCCGATGATCGCCACTGGTTCGTGTTGCGTCACGCGCCGCCTCCCGCCGCGGCCAGCTTCGGTTGTTCCACGCGGCGGTGGCCCATGGCCGGATGCCAGTCCGGGTTGGTTGCCAGTACCCGATGCCTCATCCGAGGCAAGCGCTGCGTCGAGCGCCGTCAGCGCCGCACCGGGCGGGAGCGAAGGGACGCGACCATCCTGCCAAAGACCTGGATCGGCGGCCATGCCGACGCCCTGCCACGCACCCCAGGCAATCGACACTGCCGGCAGGCCGGCCGCTCGCCGCTCGTGCGCCAGGCCGTCGAGGAACCCGTTCGCAGCCGCGTATCCGGAGGTGCCGGTGAGACCGAACCAGGCCGTGCTGGAGGAGAATAATACGAAGTTTTCCAGGTCGAGCTGGCGAGAAAGCGAGTCCAGATGACGCGCGCCGTCCGCTTTCGCTGGGAAGGCGGCAGCCCACCGGTCCCACTCGCCTGCTGCCAGCAGACCGTCGGCGGTGACCCCGGCGGCGTGGAAGATGCCCCGAAGCGGCGGGTGCGTGGCCCGCAACTCGGTCATGAGTGCCGCGACGCCCGCGGCGTCTCCCAGGTCGACGGCACGCAGCCGGATGCGAGCCACGCCGCCTGCCAGTGCCGACGGCATGACCGGGCGGCGTGCGGCCAACACCAGATGGCGCGCGCCGCGGTCCACCAAATGCGCGGCCACCAGGGCGCCAACCCCGCGACTGCCGCCGGTGACGAGGTAGGTCGCATCAGGCGAAGCCCGCCACGCGCCGCGCGTTGGAACCGGCACAAGACGCAACGCCTGACGTCCGGATCGCCCAAGGCGGACCCGCGTTTCGTCGTCATCCGTGCCAAGTTCTTGTGTCAACCGCACAACCGGATCGGCCAGATCGGGGTCCAGCCGGACAGTGCGCACCGTCCACGCCGGCTGTTCAGCGGCAAGCGCCACGGCAAGGCCTTCGACCAACCCGGTTATGGCGCCCTCAGATGGCACGACCAACGCGATCCGCCCAGCCGTGCCGAGGCGCCTTCGCAGCCGCTCCAGCAGTCCGGGGAACAACGCGTCGCGCTCGGTGCGTCCGGCCGACGGCGCCACCTCCAGCGCGCTGAGGTCCAGCAGGTTCGCCGCGTCGGCGGTCAGTGTCTGTCGCATCGCGCCGGCCAGGGCACTCCCGCCCGCCACCGTCCAACCGGATGTCGTGGTCCGCCCGGGCGCCACATCCTGCCAGCGTGGTGCCCGCAGCAGGTAGCCCTCGGGCCGCGCAACGGCGGGACGCCGGGTGGTGAGCGCCTGTACCGCCTGCGCCAGAGTGGGATGATTGTAGATGAAATCGGGCGCCACCGGCCGGCCCAGATCGCGGCTCAGGGCGCGGGCAAACTCGACGGCCGTCAGCGAATCCAGGCCAAACGACAGCAGTGGAGTCTCGGACTCCAGCGTGGTCGGGTCGCGGACCCCAAGCAGCGGCGCAAGCAGGCCCTGCAACCGGGATACGGTCACCGGCCCGGGGTCTGGACGCGACGGTTCAGTTGGCACCGATGTCTCCGGCCACGCCATGTTCGCGACCACGCGTTGCGGTTCGCGAACACGCCAGCAGGGTCGGCAGGGCCCGCAGGCCGGCGGCCGGCATGATCGGAGCAACGCCGAAACCCTCCCAGGCCCCCGCCGCCCGCTCGCCCATGGCGCGGCCGATCCCGGCGTGCCACGGCCCCCAATCGAGGCTGAGCCCGGGCAGGCCGCGCTGCTGCCGCCCCCAGGCGATCTGGTCCAGGACCGCGTTGGCGGCGGCATAGCCGGCTTGCCGCGCCGAGGGCAGCACGCCGACCACCGAGGAAAACAGCACGAAATGATCCAGCCTTCCGGTCCCACCGCCGTGCTCACGCGTCAGGCGATCAAGCACCCGCGCGCCGTCCACCTTTGCCCGCAGCACCGCCCCCAGACGCTCGGCCGTCTGTCTCTCCAGGCGGTCATCGTCGATGACCGCGGCACAATGGAACACACCACGCAGCGGCGACGGTCGGGCGCCCAGGCGGTCGAACAGCGCGCTCATCGCCGCCACATCACCGGAATCTGCCTGGATCGCGAGATGCGGCGGATCGACCCGAATCGGCACGCGGTCGACCAGGCACAGCACCGCACCGGCGGCCGCAAGCCAGTCGGCAACCATGCCACCGAGCGCCCCGGCCGCTCCGGTGACGATATACGTGGCGCCGGCCTCGATGCGCGCTGGCGGCGGTTCCCGCAGCAGCACGACGGTGCGGCCGACCAGCGGCCCCTCGCCGGACAGCGCTGTCGCCAGCTCGGTGCGCGGCACCACGCGCCGCGGCAACGGCGGCAGCTCGCGCAGCCGGTCCAGCAGTTCTCGCTTCAAAGCGGGATCAACGCGATCGAGGTCGAAATGCCGGGCGGCCCGCTTGTCCAGATTGACCACCGGCAAGCCCGCGAGCCGATCCAGCGCCGCCGAATCGAATGCGCCAAAGGCGACGGTGACGCCGGCCAGCGAATCGCCCCACCGCGCCGGATCTCGGCTGTCCAGAACGATCTGCTCGGGACCGAACCAGGCATGGCGGTGCCGGCCGGCGGTGGCGATCACCCGTGCCCCGGCACGCTGCGCTACAGCCAGCGCCGCCAATCCCGTTGCGCTGGCGGCCTGATGGACCAGAATGCAGTCGTGCGGCCCAAGCGGCGGCAACGCGGCGAGCGCGGTCAGGTACGGGACAGGCATGGTGGCAGCCGCCACCAAATCAGCGCAGGGTGAGGCTGCGACGGCGATCGCCGGCACGGTCACGATATCGGCGATCGCACCATCGGCGAGAGCCACGACGTGGTCCCCCGGGCGGAGGTCGATGACACCGGCACCGACCGCTTCCACAATTCCCGCGCAGTCGGAGCCAAGCGGCGTGGTGCCACCGACGAGGCCGTTGAACAGCAGCCGATCGCGAAAGGTGAGACCGGCGGCGACCACCGCGATACGCACCATGCCGGGGCCCGGTGCGGTCGCCGCACGCGGCTCCCATCGCAGTACGCCCGGATACGGGAGCGTGGCCGCCTCGGCGGCCGGCAGTAATCGAGGCGGCGCTTCCAGCCTGCGCGCCAGCCGACGCCCGCCGCGCCAAGCAACGGCGGCTTCATCCTCGGCATACTGTTCCGCATCGAGAACAGCCTGTTGAGCGTCATACGACCGGTCGGGGTCGAGGTCGATCAGCCGGCAGCGCAGGGCCGGGCGTTCGGCGATGACCGCCTGCGCCATGCCCCAGAGAGCGGCCTGCCCCAGATCGGGCGCGGTGGCCTCGTCGCCCACCATCTGAGCCCCTTGGGTGACAATGCGCAAAACGCGATCGCCGACCCGCGGCAGGACATCCAGAAGCGCGGCACAGACAGCGGCGGCGTCGCCCATCGGCGCACGCCAGACAAAGGGAGTCCAGGCCGTGGAAACCGGCGGCGGCGGCGCGGGCTGCCAGGCGACCACGCGGCTCCAGCGATGCGATTGGTCGGGCAACGGCACGAAGCTGGCACCTTCGACTTGCAGCAACATGCTGCCAGCCGCATCGCACAGACCGAAATCTGCCCGCAGACCGCCATCTGGCAGGATGCCGGTGCGGCGCAGCCAGACTGTCGCCGGTGTGCCCCCGGGCACACGCCTCAGTTGGGCGGCGCCGGCCAGCATCACCGGCGGCGCATCCGGCGGTAGCAGCGCGTAGGCGAGTTGAGCGGCAGCCTCGATCGCGCCGGGAGACAGGTCGATGCCGTCCAGCAGCGTGCCCCGTGCAACGTCGCCGTCAACCGCCACGCGCAGCAGACGCCGCGCCGCGGCTCCATAGCGAAAGCCCGCCGCGGCGATACGGGTATACAAAGCCGCGGCCGGTTCAGCTTTGGCCGATACCGCCGGGGTGGCCAGAATCGGTGCGGCCGCGGCCGGGGTCGCCGCGAGATGCGTCGTCCACTCGTTCCCCGCCATCGACCGGCTCTGCAACGCGAGCTGGCCGTTCGCACGATGGACGCGGACCACCCGCGGGGTCACGACCAGCAGCGGCGCCGGAAATGTCAGGTCGGCAAGGGCTGCATCCGGCGCGTCCAGCAAGGCCAGCAGCACGCCGAGATGCGCCAACCCGTCCGTGCCGGCCAGCAATTCGTCGTCCGGCGCAAGTATCCGCTCCGCCTCGTCGTTGCCAGGCAGCGGAAAACGTTCGCGTTGGAACGGGTATGTGGGCATGGCGACGCGCCGGCCCGAGGTGGCACCCAGCACAGGTGGCGACGCGTCGGATGCGCACCGCGGAAACCAGCTCGGCCGGCGAGCGGACCGCGATCCACCAGGGCAGCCGCGCGCGTCCGACCGCCGCGGTATGGCAGGCGTCGGCAAAGGAGACGCCCGCGGCGAAGGCTTCGGCGTAGCGCCGAGCCATGGCGTGCAATGCCGGTTGGTCGTGTGCCGAGAGCAGCAGAACACCCTCGCTGGCCGCGCACGGCACGTCTCGCGGGCGGCGGCGCCTCCAGCACGACGTGGGCGTTGGTGCCGGAGAAGCCGAATGCGCTGACACCGGCTAGACGCACACCGGAGCGCGGCGCTAACCGGAACCTCCAGCGGCGTGGTACCCGGCACTGATCGCCGGGTTCCGACGGATGAAATGCAGGTTCGGCGGCACCGCGCCGTGGCTGAGCGCCAGCACGGTCTTGATCAGTCCGGCGATGCCGGCGGCCGCCTCGGTATGGCCGATATTGCTTTTCACCGCGCCAACCAGCAGCGGACGGACACGACCGGCGAAGGCGGCTGCCAGCGCGTGCCACTCGATCGGATCGCCAAGCGGCGTGCCGGTGCCGTGCGCCTCGACATAGTCGATGTCGTCAGGCGCGACGGCGGCAGCGTCGAGCGCGGTGCGGATCAGCGCGGTTTGTGCCGGGCCGTTCGGTGCGGTCAGGCCGGCGCTGCGTCCATCCTGGTTGATCGCGCTGCCGCGCAGCACTGCCAGCACCGGATCGCCATCGCGCAAAGCATCCGACAGCCGGCGCAGCACGACGATGCCGGCCCCCTCGCCGCGCCCGTAGCCGTCAGCGCCTGCATCGAAGCTCTTGCAGCGTCCATCCGGCGCCAGCATGCCTGCCGCGACAAAACTCTCGCCGAGCGAGGGGCCAAGCATCAGGCTGACGCCGCCGGCCAGGGCAAGGTCGCAGTCACGGTCACGCAGAGCGCGAATCGCGTAGTGGACGGCAACCAGCGACGATGAGCAGGCGGTGTCGAGGGTGACGCACGGCCCGCGCAGATCCAGCAGATAGGCCAGGCGCCCGGCCGCGACCGCTGGACTGCTGCCGACGCCGAAATAGCGATCCACCGCCGCTTCCGGAACACGGCGGGCGAAATCATTGGTCGCCAGGCCGACGAACACCCCGGCGTGGGTGCCGGCGAGGCGGGTCGGGTCGATCGCGGCGTGCTCCAACGCCTCCCACGCGACTTCCAGCAGCAGACGGTGCTGCGGGTCCATTGCGGCCGCTTCACGCGGCGCTATGGCGAAGAAGCGAGCGTCGAACCCCTCCACGTCCGAGAGGAACCCGCCTTCGCGGGGGGCGGCTCCGTCGGTCGTGGCCCAGCGGCCGGGCGGCCGCGCGCCGATCGCGTCACGACCCTCGGTCAGCAGGCGCCAGAACGTCGCAGGCGAGTCCACCCCGCCCGGAAAGCGACATCCGATCCCGACCACGGCAACCGGCTCTGCCTTTGGCACCGCCTGTTCGGCTGCCGCCAGCCGCTCCTTCAGGCCGCGGATTTCGATCAGCGCGCGACGCAGCACATCGCGCGGATCAACCGCCGCGCCGCTCACTCCGGGTCTCCGAGCTCGGCCGCCAGCAGTTCGGTCAACGCCGCTGCATCCAGCGCATCAAGCGGCGGCTCCGGGCCCTCGAGCAGCGCCAACAGGTGTGCCGTCAGCGCCGTCAGTGTCGGATGATCGAAGATCAGCGTGGCCGGCAGATCGAGACCAAAACCGGCCGCCAGTTCGTTACGCAGACTGACCGAGAGCAGCGAGTTCGAGTCCGAGGTCGCGCAATGCCTGGTTGGGATCGATGCGCGTGCCGGCTGGGAAGCCCAGAAGCGCCACCAGCCGCTGCGCCAGTGTCGTCTGCATCAAGCCCCGTCGCTCGGCCGGCGGTGCCGCGAGCAATGCGGTGGAAAGTGCACCGTCCGCGGCGGCCTCGGCTTCCACCGGCACGCGATCCATCACCACGCGATGGATCGAGCCGTCGGCAAGCACCTGCGCGAATGCGGCGACTGCCCTTTGCGGCGCCATCGGGCGAAACCCATGGCGAACAAGCCGCGCCTGGGATGCCGCATCGAGCCGCGCGAACATACCCGTCGAGTCTGCCGTGCCGGCCCACGGACCGGAGCCGATCGCGGTGGCCGGCAAACCCGCCGCGCGCCGGGATGCCGCCAAACGGTCGAGCCAGGCATTCGCCCCGGCATAGGCGCCCTGGCCCGCGGCGCCGAGACTTCCGGCGGTGGACGACACCAGCAGAAAGAAATCCAGCGTCTTGTCGCGGGTCAACGCGTCCAGATGCGTCGCTCCGCCCACCTTGGCCGCCAGCACCGTGGCGACGTCACCCGGGTGCAGCCGGTCGAGCGTGGCGTCGCGCACCTCGCCGGCGGCATGGATCACGCCGCGCAGTGCCGGCAGCGTCCGCAACAGACCGGCCAGCGCATCGCGATCGGTCACGTCGACAGCGACGCTCTGACACCCCGGGACGTCCTGCACATGACGCGCCGCCAGCACCACGCGTCCGGCGCCGGCTGCCGAAAGCCAGCGCGCCATCGTCCGACCGACCGCCCCGGTGCCCCCGGTGATCAGGTAGGTGCCGGCGGGATCGACCGGGACCGGCCGTGGCAGGCGCAGCACCAGCTTGCCGATCGTCCGACCCTGGCCGAGTGCCTGGAGCGCCTCGCCCGCCTGTGCCAGCGGGGTGACAGTGCGCCGCGGCGGTGGGATCCGTCCGTCGCGCAGCAATGCGAGAATCCTGCCCATCCGGTCGGCGAACCAGGCGGGATCGGCGAGCATCGGCTGATCGAGGTCGAACGCGATGTGTCGGCCCACGCCGACCGGCCGGTCGGCGTTGCCGATTTCCAGAAAGATGCCGTCGGGTCCGAGCAACTCGGCCGAAGCCGCGGCGATCTCCGGCCCCAGCGCGTTCAGCACGACGTCGAAGCCATGCGGCCCGGCCCAGCGTCGCGCCGCGTCGGCAAACGCGGCGGAACGCGAGTCGCCGACCGCCTCGGCGCCCGCTTCTCGTGCCGCTGCCTCCTTGCCCGCGCTGGTGGTGGCGAAAACCCGTGCGCCGGCCAGGCGGGCGAAACGAATCGCCATGCCGCCGACACCGCCGGCCCCGGCGTGGACCAGTACGCGCTGGCCCGGCCGTATCGCCGCCAGGTCGTACAGGCCATGCCAAGCGGTCAGGCAAGCGACCGGCAGGCTCGCGGCGGTGTCCGGGTCCAGCCACTCGGGCTGGCGGATCACGCGATGCGCGGGCAGGGTCACCCGGCTGGCAAGCGACCCGGGCCCAAAAGCCAGCGCGCGATCACCCGGCACCAGGTGGCTGACGCCCGCCCCCACTGCCATGACGGTGCCGGAGCATTCCAGGCCCAAGCACCGGGTCGCCACTGGAGGCACGGCCGAGCACCGCGAGCACGTCCTTGAAGTTGAGGCCGGCGGCGGTGACAGCGAGTTGCACCTCGCCAGGGCCCGGCGCGGTTCCTGGATCGGGCAGTAGCCGCAGGTCGGCGAAACTGCGTTCGGGACCGGGCGCCAGCCGTATCGGTTCGGCCGGCGATGCCGGGATCTTCACCAGCTCGGCGGTCAACAGGCGGCCGTGGCGCAGGGCGTAGCGGCCCGCCGGTCCGTGCAACGCGGCCGGAGTCATCGGCTCGTCCGGGTCAAGATCGACCCAGCGGGGGCGCAGCGCGGGGTGCTCAGCCTCGATCACCGGCACCACGCCCATCAGCACGGAGGCGGCGGGAACCGCGCCCGGGCGCACCGGCGGAGCGGCGCTCGCGCCGCGGCTGACCAGCAGCAATTGCGGCGGAGGCGAGAGCGCGGCGGCGCGACTGGCGAGCCCGGCCGTTGCGGTTATGCAGTCAGCCGGCGTCCCGGCGGTCATCGGCCGAAGGTCGAGGATGCCGTCAACCGCGGGCAGCGGCGCCTCGCCGGTTTCGTCGTGACTGCAGCATCCCGCCAGGGCAGCGCCGGGGCCGACGGCGTGCCAACGCCCTTCCGGCAGGTGGCCGGCACACCCCACCGGGCGCCACACCAGGTCGTAGAACCAGGCCCCCGGCGCGGCTTGCACCGGCCTCAACTCGACGCCCTCAAGCAACAGCACCAAGGTCCCGTCGGGGCGCTCGAGGCTGGCGTCGCCCACCGCGCCGGCTGCGTCCTGATGGCGCAACCGGGCACGGGCAATCAGACCTCCGTCGGGGTCGGCGCCGAACACGACCCGTGCCATGCGGGCCGGCAGAAACGGCAAACCATTCGACGGCAACAAGGTCGTCAGGGTCTGGATCGCCGCATCGATCAGCATCGGGTCCAGTCGATCCGGCTCCGAGCGGACGAGCGCGCGGGCGTGGGACGCATCCCGGTTCAGCTGGCTGATCAAGCGGTAGGCGGCGCCAAAGCGGAAGCCGCGGGCGGCCAGGTCCGCATTGATCGCGGCTGCGTCAAGGACGTCCGGCGACGCGGGGTCGGCAATAACGCGACCCTCCTCGGGCGGCGGATTGCCCCGGGCGGTGGCGATCTCATTCCAGCCTGTGTCGTCTTCCGCATAAAGCGAGAGAGCGCCGTCGCGGTCGTGGACGAGCTGCACCGCGACGCCCTCCGGCGGCACCTCGAGCCGGCGGTTGAATTCCACGTCCGCGAGCGCGGATATATCGGCCGACAGCGCAATGGCGAGAAAGCCGGCGGCCGGCAGCACCACGGAGGCGTCGACCACGTGGTCCCGAAGCCAGGTGGAAGCGGGATCGAGGCGACCATCTCGGATGGTCTCGCCCGACCGGGCCGAGCGGTGCGGCGCCGCTAACGTCGGGCGGCGATCATCCGGTGGGGATAGCGTCACCCGCAAGCCAGAATTTCAGCCGATCGAGCGGCGTGGGCGGCAATGCGACGCGCCGACCACGCGGTGTCGGAAGATCCGGCGGCGGGCCGGTTTGTACCGCCGCCGAGGCGAGCGTGCCGGCGCTGTCCGCCAGCAGCCAAGAACGCCAGACGCGCGCGGCCGACCCAGGCGGTGTGGCACGCATCGGCAAATCCAAGTCCCGCCTGCAGCGCCGCGCCAACCTCGTACCGGAGGCGCTCCAGCGCGGCTGGCGTGGCGGCGGAGAGCAGCAGACGCGACGGCCCATCGCCGCGGATCGATGACGTGGCGGTCGGCGCTCTCCAGCACCAGATGGGCATTGGTGCCGCTGGCGCCGAAGGCACTCACACCGGCGCGACGAATGCCGCTCGGAAGCGACCCACCGGTTGCGACGGCCACCGGAGTGTCGGCACGCGCCTGCGGGTTGCGCTGGGAAAAATGCACCTGCGGCGGCAGGACGCCGGCATCCAGGCAAGCCACCGCCTTGATCACTCCGGCGATGCCGGCGGCAGCCTCGGCGTGGCCAATCGCGGCCTTCACCGACCCCACCAGCAGCGGTCGGTCCCGGCCGGCGAACACATCCGCCAGCGCATCAAGTTCGATCGGATCGCCCAGCGCCGTGCCGGTTCCGTGCGCCTCGATGAAGTCGATCGCGTCGGGCGCCAGGCCGGCAGTCCGCCAGCGCATCGCGGATCACCGCCACCTGGGCGGAGCCGTTGGGCGCGGTAAAGCTGCTGCTGCGGCCGTCGTGGTTGACCGCGCTGCCGAGGATCACCGCCAGCACGCGGTCGCCATCGGCCTGCGCACGGGCCAGCGTCTTCAGCACCACGACGCCACAGCCTTCGCCCCGCACGTAGCCGTCGGCGCGTTGATCGAACGGTTTGCAACGTCCATCCGGCGCCAGCAGCCCGGCCTGCGCCAGCATCACCGACGTATCGGGCGCCAGCAGCAGATTTACTCCGCCGGCCAGCGCAAGATCGGCTTCGCCCGCGCGCAACGCCCGCACCGCCAGATGCAGCGCCACCAGCGACGATGAGCAGGCGGTATCCAGGGTCAGCGCCGGCCCATGCAATCCGAACTGATAGGCGAGCCGTCCGGCCAACGTATTGCTCGGCTGCCCGATCAGGCTGTGGGCATCCAGTCGCCCGCCGCGCGCGAGCGCCGCATAGTCGCTGCCGGTGGCGCCGATGAACACGCCGGTGCGGCTGCCGCTCAGCCGGTCGGGGGCGATGCCGGCATGTTCCAGCGCATACCAGGCGACCTCCAGCAGGATGCGCTGCTGCGGGTCCAGCTGTGCCGCCTCACGTGGGCTGATCCCGAAGAAGGCCGCGTCAAATTTGTCGACGTCGTCGAGAAATCCCGCCAGCCGGACAGATCCGGGTGCGGCGCTCCACAGATCGGCGCTGGGACGCGACAGCGGCACCGGACCGATCGCGTCGCGACCCGACAGCAATTGCGCCAAGATACGCGTCCGGACCGTCGGCCCCGCCGGGAAAGCGGCAACCGAGGCCGACGATGGCGACCGGCTCGCCTGTCGTCCGAGCTGCCGCGGCTGCTGGAACAGCACGGGCGGCTCCGACCAGCCAGTCGGCGAGCCGTGATACGGTGGGCTGGGCAAACAGCACCGAAGTGGGAACGGGGATGCCCGCGGCTTCCTCAAGCCGCCGCCGCAGCGTCACCGCCATCAGCGAATCGAGCCCCTGCTCGAAAAAGCCCTGGTCGGGGTCAATCCGGGTGGCATCGGAATGGCCCAGCAGGTCGGCCACCAAGGCCGCGATTCCGGCTCGGTCCAGACGCGTCGGCGGCGCGACGGCGTCGGCGGCCCGAGCCGGTGATGGCGGCTGCACCTGCATTGCGAAACGGTCGAACAGCGGGCGCCGGCGGCGGGCCTCGAACGTGGCGCGGAAGCGCGGCCAGTCGACCGCGGCGACGACGCGATGAGCGACGCCCTCCGCCACCGCCTGGAACGCGGCGCGGAACGCATCGTCGAGCGGCATGGCGCGAAGGCCGGCGCGGTCAAGCGCGGCATCTTCCTCGCTGGACAGAAGCCCGGGTTCCTCAAATCGGCCAAATGCGACGGCGGTGGCCGGCAGGCCTCGGGCCCGCGCCTGTTCCGCCCATCGGTCCAGTGCCCGGTTGGCCGCGGCATAGGTAACGTGCCGGTGCGTGCCCCAGACCCCGGCCGCGGAGGAGAACAGCAAGAGAAACGCTGGTTCCAGGCCCTCGGAGGCCTGCGCCAGCGTTGCCGCGACGGCGAGCTTTGCGGCCAGCACGATATGCGATGGTCCGTCCGCCTGGCCCACGGCATGCACGATGCCGCCCAGGGGACGGTCAAAGGCCGCTCGGAGGGCGGCGGCAGCGCCGGGCGCGGTCAGGTCGAGGGCCAGCTTTTGGCTATGCGCGCCTGTGTTGGCCCACTCATCGTCCGGGTCAGCGGAACGCCCCGCGCTGCGACTGACCAGCAGCAAATGCCGCGCGCCGCGGTCGACGAGGAAACGGGCACAGGCGCGCCCGAGCCGGCCAAAGCCCGCGACGACATAAAGGCGATCGGGCGACAGCGCCGGAGGTTCGGCGGAGGGCGTAACCCTCGCGAGGCGCGCGACGCTGATTGCTCCATCGGTGACACGCAACTGGTCCTCGAAGCCGGTCCGGCCCAGCGCGCTTTTCACCGCCCGCAAACTGGCGACGTTTTCATCGGCCAGCTCGAAGCAGGCGGTGATGGCATCCGGGCGCTGCAACGATAGCGCGCGGGCCGCGCCAGTGACGGCGGCGTGCGCGACGCCAGGGCCAGTTATGATCGTCAGCGGTAGATCGCCCGCGGCCAGCTCGGTGACTTCGCGCACCAACGTCGCCGCGGAAGCCTCGCCGGGACAATACAGAATATCGGTCGGCGTGCCGGCTGTCGGGGCAGGTATCTTCCCGGCCAGGGCGCCTTGACCTGTGACCTGCCAGCACCGCGCCTCTGTCGGCGCGCGAGCCAGGATCACGGCGTGGGCGTCGCCGTCCGGACGGACCTCGATGTCGGCAAATCCGGCGGCGGCCAACGCGCCACGCCAGCCGGCCGCGTCGAGCAGCGCGTGGCTTGGACGCAGCTTGTCGCCGCGAAACCGCCACCAGCCATCGGTCAGGCCGAACACCAGGTCGATCCAGCGCGGTGCCCGCAGCAACTCGGCCAGACCCAGTGTGCCACCAGGGACCAGCAGGCCGCGCAACCGTAACAGGATGTCAGCCAGCGAGCCTCCGGCATGTATTACGTTTGCCGCTACAATGACGTCGACTGGCCGATCCAGCGCCGGCGGGTCGTCGAGGTCGAAGCGCGCAGTACGCAGCGTCGGCCAATCCGGCAAACCGACGGCGGAGCGCGGTCAGGAATGCCTCGGACACGTCACTGCAGAGCAACGTGCTGCCGGCCGGCAATGCTGGCAGCAGTTGCGCCGTCAGCGCGCCGGTGCCGGCGCCCAGTTCGAGCACCCGCAGCGGTCGGCCCAACGCACCGATGGTAAGCGCCAGGGCCCGCTGAGCGGCGGCGAAGGGCGGGGACTGGTAGACCGCAGCCGCGGCTTCGATATCACCGCCGGGGAACAGCACCTCCAGCGGATCGGCTTGTCCGGCCAGCAGCGCGGGCAGCGCTTGTCCGGCGCGGCGCAGCAGGGCGGCAACCGGAGTGTCGGCCGCGGTTACCGGCGGTTGCACCGACCAGCCGGCGAAACGCTCGGCCAGTGCCTGGTAGCGTGGCGTGATCGCTGAAACCGAGGCCAGGGCGGCGTGCGCGAAAGCGGTCGCCTCCGCGTCCAGCCCGGGATCGGGCGCATCACCGACCACGGGGACGTCCGGCCACGCGGCAAGAGCCTCCTCGGTCTGTTCGGTGAACGCGAGGCCCGCCGGCACGAAGGGCTCCCACCTGACGGCGTAGCTCAGCCCCACATCCATAACCGGCAGCCAGTGGCGTTCGCGTTCGAAGGGGTAAGTCGGCGCTGAGACCACCCGCCAAGGCTCGTCCGCGTCGAACAGCGCCCCGTCGATGTCGGCGCCAGCGACGAAGGCGGCGGCGCAGCGGTCGAGATAGGCACTCCACTCTTCATCCGCGCCCCTGATCTGGTCGAATGTCGGTAGCGCGCCGGGCAGTGCGTGGCCACGCAACACTGCACCGTCCAGCAGGCGGCGGCGGGCCGCCTCACCATCGGCCGCATGCAGCGCGAGGCGCCAAGGGAAACGCTCGCGGCCGACCAGAGCGGTGTGACACAGATCGGGCCAGTCCTGGGGCAGTCGCGCCGCCCAGTGCAGCCGCATCTCGTCCAGTGCCGCGGACGAGCGGGCAGACAGCAGCAGCAGATGACGCGGTCGGCGACCATGACGCTCCCGGCGGCCGTCGGCAGCGAGCGGGATCAACGCCGCGCGCAGCGTCGTCGCATCGGCCCGGCCGCGGCGCAGCGGCGACACCACTGTAGCGTCCGGCGCTATCTGTCGCACCTGCGCGGCGAGCAAGGGATGCGGCGCCAGCTCCAGAAACACACGCTGGCCGGTGGCGAGCAGGGTCTCGACCGCCTGGCGGAAGCGCACTGGCTCTCGCAGGTTGCGGCCCCAGTAGGCCGGGTCCAGCGCCGAGCCGTCGATCGGCGCGCCGGTTACCGTTGAAATGATCGGCACGCTGGCAGATGTCGGCACCTGTCCTGCCAGGAGTTGCTCCAGCCGCAGCCGAAGCGGATCCATCTGCGGACTGTGATACGCCACCGGGACGTCGATCGGCTGGCTGTCGATGCCCGCGGCATCGAGCGTCGCGCAGGCCCTCGCAATCGCGTCGCGCGTGCCGGCGAGAAGCGTCGCGCGCGGCCCGTTTTCGCCGGCTATCACGACGTCCGCTGGCAGCAAAGATTGCAGCACCCCAGCGGAGGTTGCGGCCAGTGCCATGCCACCTTGGCCGGCAACGCTTTGCTGCAACCGGCTGCGTGCGACCACGAGCCGCAACGCCGCCTCCCGCGTCAGCGCACCGGCGATGCACGCCGCAGCCGCCTCGCCGACCGAATGGCCAACCACCGCCGCCGGGGTGACACCGATACTGTCCAGCAACGCCGCCAGCGCGATCTGGAACGCGCAGAGCGCCGGCTGACCCAGCGCCACCCCGGTGACCCGGGCGTCGTCCAGCACCGACGCCACGGGCGCGGGATAGCCGAGCGAGGCCAGGATCGTATCGCATTCGGCAAGCGCGCCGGCGAACGTCGGTTCGGCGAGAAGCGCGCGCGCCATCCCCGCCCAGTTGCCGCCGTTGCCAGCGAACACGAAGACCGGCCGTGCGGTGATCGTTTCGGTGAGCGGGGCGGCCTGCAGAATCACATGGCAGTTGGTGCCGCCGAAGCCGAACGAACTGACGCCGCCGGCCGGTGGCTCGGCACCCGCCGCGGGCCAGGGTCCGCCAGTGGCCTCCACTCTCAACGCCGCGGAAGCAAAGTCGATCTCCGGGTTGGGTGACCGGTAGTGCAGGCTGGCCGGGATCCACCGATGTTGCAGCGCCAGCGCCAGCTTGATCAGTCCGGCCGCCCCGGCGGCGGCCTCAAGATGGCCGATATTGCTCTTCACCGATCCGATGCGCAGCGGTCGATCCGGCGGACGGCCGCGACACAATATGGCGGCCAGGGCCTGCGCCTCGATCGGGTCGCCGAGCGAGGTGCCGGTGCCGTGGGCCTCGACGTAGTCAATTGCGGTCGGATCGAGCCGCGCATCGGCGAGCGCATCGCGCAGCATGCTCCGCTGCGCCGACGGACTGGGCGCCGTCAGACCGTTGCTCGGCCCGTCGTTGTTGATCGCGCTGCCACGGATCACGGCGTAGATGCGATCGCCATCGGCCTGCGCCCGGCGCAGCGGTTTCAGCACCACCATCCCGCCGCCCTCACCCCGCACATAGCCGTCCGCTCGCGCATCGAACGGCTTGCACCGACCGTCCGGTGCCATCGCACCGAACTTGGTCATCGCGATGCTGCTCTCGGCCGCCAGCAGCAGGTGCACGCCGCCAGCCAGCGCCAGCGTCGACTCGCCGGCGCGCAAACTACGGCAGGCCTGGTGAACCGCGACCAAGGCAGAAGAACAGGCGGTATCAATCGTTATTGCCGGTCCCTCGAGGCCAAGCACGTACGCGATCCGTGCACTGATGATACTGATATCCTGCCCGGTGGCGGTGTGCTGGACGATGCCGGCCCGGTCGGTCAGCAGGCGCGCGTAGTCGCTCCACATTGCGCCCATGAATACGCCGGTGCGGCTGCCGCCCAGGGTGCCGGCACGGATACCAGCGTCCTCCAACGCCTCCCACGCCAGTTCGAGCGCCAGCCGTTGCTGCGGATCGGCCTGCGCCGCCTCACGCGGGGACATGCCGAAGAAGCCGGCATCGAAGCGGTCGACGTTGTCGATGAATCCGCCGAAGCGGGTCGCCATGCGTCCCGGTGCCTGAGGATCAGGATCATACAGGGTATCGATCGCCCAGCGATCCGCCGGCACGGTGGTGATCGCATCCGTCCCATCGCAAAGCATGCGCCAGAACGCCGCCGGGGAGTCCGCCTGTGGCAGCCGGCACGCCATGCCGACGAGGGCGATCGGCTCATCCGGCGGCATGGGCACGATGGGGGCGTGCGCGTCGGGGTCGTCTTCATGGTCCAGGAAGGCCGCCAACCGTTTCAGAGTCGGATGGTCCCAGAGCAATGTCGCGGGCAGCGCGCGTCCCGACCGATCCGCGATCAGCGCCGCGATCGAGGCACCGGTCAACGAGGTCAGGCCATAACGGTGCAGCCGTTGGCCCGGATCGATCGCCTCGGGTGCGACGCCCAGACGAGCCCCCAGCAGATCCCGTAGCCAGGAAATCGTAGTAACGCTCTGGTCGGAACCAGGATCCGGCATGCGTCCTGCCTAGTTGACGAGAACCGGGGCCAGGGCATCCTCCGCCAGCGCCGTCGCGACGGCGTGACGTTGCTCGGCAAGATAAAAATGCCCGCCGTCGAACAGACGAAATCGACTAGGACCACTGAACAGGGCGGCCCAGCCGTCCATCTGTCGCGTCTGCGGATCATCCCGCCCGCCATAAATCGACACCGCACAGGGCAGCGGCGGCTCATCCTGATGCACATGCGTTTCGAAGGTCGCGAAGTCGGCCTTCAGCACCGGCACAAACAGCGCCATCAGTTCTGGCTCGTCACGGATGACCCGCGGGATCGCGTCGTAGCGCTGCACCAGCGCATCCACGAACGCATCATCGGACAGTACATGGAGCGGCGGTTCGGTATTCGGCACCGTGGGAGGACGACGCCCCGACACAACGATCGTCCGCGGCAGCGGCAATCCCTGCCGACGCAACGCTCGACTTAGCTCGAAGGCTACCAGCGCTCCCATGCTATGGCCGAAAAATGCATAGGGTGTCACGAGGGATTCACGAATTCCCTCGAGCAGCGCGGCAACCAACGGTGCCATGCGGCGATGCGGGGCTTCGGCCAGGCGCATTTCGCGGCCGGGCAGTTGCACCGCCATCATCTCGATCGACTGTGGAAGCAACGGCGCAAAAGAATGAAAAAACGTGGCTCCGCTGCCCGCATGCGGCAAACAGTATAGGCGGAAACCTGCGGCGGGTCTCGGCTGTGGACAGGTAAGCCATCGTCCCTGCACTGCTTACTCCCCCTCCGAAGCTACCGACATTTCGTGTCAACACGGGTGCATGTGTCAATCGGAGTTTGTGTGTCCATTGCAACCCGGCAGCGATATTATCTCTGTCGCGGTGCCGTTCGGCGCACACGGTGGTGAGGTCTGGTCCAACTGCACGGCGGCCGCTGATGCAAAATTTGTCTACAGGCTTGCCAATTTTCTGCAATAATCTCGCCCCACGATTTGGCGCACGTGCCAGGGCGTCCCGCTACCTATGGCGGCAACGATCTAGCCATAGCGGCCAATTCGGTGCAGTATGGCGCAAGCGTAAAGGACTTCCCTCAACGGATGCTCCGCAGGTATGCTTGCGCCCAAGGATCCGGCCAGTCTTGGGTGTCCACCGGGAACGGGCCGGGAAAGTGTGTCGCCGTAACAATGGGCAAGCGAACCAGAAGGGGGTAACCTCGTTATGCGTGTCAGAATCATTTCAGGCGCCAAGCGGGTAACCGTGATCGGGCCGAAACAGCCAGGGACGGCCAGGACCGACAGGGTGACGGTGCAGGAACGACACGACTACGGTGCCGCCGAGAAGCTCAAATTCACCGTCATAAAGCCAACCGGCGAGGTGCAGCGTGGCGAGTTGCTGCTCGACCTCGGCCCGATCAGGCGCGATTCACGGCCACTGCGCCCGCTGGAGAAGCGGATGCGCCAACTGGTTCGCGCGGAATACAAGGCGCTAGGCCGTTACCTCGTACTGCATGATCGCTCCCGCCGGAAGCGCCGCAACGGGTGGGCAAAGGACTTTGGCAGTAATCTTGTGAAAGTGATCCGCCACCGGAGCTGACTCTCACCGTTGCCTGTAATATTTGGTAATCAGCAAAGGAAAAGCCGATGAGTTCGACGACCGAGACGGAAGTCAAGAAAACGGCGGAGAAGGTCGAGAAAGGCATTACCTGCGTTATCGATCTGGGCAGACATTCGCGCCAGCGCGTGCGTCGGCTGCGGCGTGGTGAAGGCCGTCTGATGGAGAAGGTGGAAGACGCCGTCGAGGCGCTGCAGGAAAGCGGTGTCCTAGCGGCAGGCGCCCAGACCGTGGTCGTCGTGGTACGCCAGGAGGCGGCCGGCCTCTTCGACCGCGATGGCGGCGATGATGACGACGATGACGACGACGATGATGACGACGACGATTGATCCGACGCCCGCATAACTCCGACGCGCCGTGGCCTGAGCAGCGCGGCGACAATTAGATCCGGATGGATCGGACGCCATAAGGCGGGAGGGTGTGATTGCGTTTGTGACGATCGCCGCGGGGCTGCCGGTGCGTGTCCTGTCTTCCCATGCCGCGCGTCACGCTGCGCTCGTACCGCTGACCCGCCGCAATCCCGAGCGCCTGCCACCCCCGGAACTACTGGGTTCGCTGCCGACGCCGCTCGAACGGGAGGCCAGACGGGAGCCGATCGTGATCGATCCGCTGCCTCCGGCGTCGCAGCTCCGCGTCATCTGGAGCTTCATGCAGCTGTTCCGTTACATCACGGAGTGGGTGCGACTGAAACTAACGGGCCGGTTGGACGAACAACTACATGCGGCGAAGACCCGGCAGTTGTTCGAGCGCATGAGCGGCATCTGGATCAAAGTTGGACAGTTGCTCTCGCTGCGCACCGACGTAATGTCCCGGGCGATGGTTCAGCAACTGGGTTCGCTGCAGTATCAGGCCCGAGGCTTCCCGAGCGACGTGGCGCTCGCGGTCGTGGAGGAGGAGCTGCAGCGGCCTATCAGCGCCGTCTTTTCATATTTTGAGACGGCACCGTTTGCCGCGGCCTCGATCGCTCAGGTGCATCGCGCCACGCTGCTGCGCAACAACCGCGCCGTCGTGGTGAAGATCATGCGCCCGGATGTGCAACGCGCCTTCACCCGCGACCTGCGATTACTTGAAGCCATCGTGTCATGGGTGACCTGGTTCGGCCTGCTGAAGCGCTTCCGGCTTCAGGATGGCATCAAGGAGATGCGGGCGATCCTTACCGAGGAGACCGATTACCAGTACGAAGCGCTAAATCTCAAGCGTATGCGCAAGAATCTCAAGAAACATGGGGTTTACGTGCCACGCGTTGTATCCGAACTCTCACATCGGCGAATCCTGGTGATGGAGGAAGTGCCTGGTGTTCTGATGTCTCAGTTTATCCGGATGCGTCGCGAGGACCCGGATCGCGTGCACCGTTGGGCGGTGATGAACGGCATCGATGCCAAGGCGCTCGCACGCCGGCTCAGCATCACGGTGCTGCGGCAAATCCTGGAGGACAACGAGTTCCACGGCGATCTGCATCCCGGCAATATCATGCTTCTGAGCGACAATCGGATCGCACTGATCGACTTTGGCAGTGTCGGGCGGCTGAGTCAGAACACCTGGACTTTGTATCGCTACAGCCTGGCGGCGCTGGCGACGCGTGACTACGCCCGGGCCGCCGATCTCATGTTGATGATGTCACCATCGATCGCCATGACGAACAGCAGACGGTTGCGGCAGGACATGACTGATGCGTTACGCAACTGGGAACTCGAAAGTCAATTCCAGGGGGGCACCTACGCCGACCGATCCATCGCCTCGATGTCGGACAAGGTGGCGAAGGTCATGGCGCAGCACAGGGTGCCGCTGTCCTGGGCGATGATGCGTGTTGGGCGCAGTCTGAGCACGCTCGACGCCTCGCTTCAGACGCTGGTTCCCGACGCCGATTTCATGTCGCTCGCCCGCGCCTACTTCCGCGACCGACGGCGCCGCATGCGGACGTTCGCCGGCCGGCGCCAGGCGCTCAATACCGCGATGACGCAGGTTTCGACGCTCGTCGGCGACGCGCGGTTGCTGCTCGGCGCCGGGATGCGCGACCAGGCGTTGCGGCTGAATGGCATGCTCGACCAGCTGACGCATATTCGCGTTATCGTCCTGATTTTCCTGCAACACGGCCTGCTGGTGGTGATCGTGCTGTTGTCGGAAGCGTTCGTATTCGACACCTGGTTTCGATACCTGCCCGATGCCGGCCACGGAGGTATTCTACCATACCCGTTCATCAGCTTCGTTGCGCGGGCGCTCCCAGCCATGCACCCGTTCTACTGGATCTTGATGATCTGGTTCTCCATTTATCTGCTGCGGGTGCTCCGTGCCGTTCGCCATTCGATCGCCCGACTTGAATGACCGCCGGGGCGCGGGTGCTTGTCTGGACGATGCGTGTCGATAGTGGCCTGCCTGAAGCAAGACTTTCTTGTTGGCACGAGCTGTTGGACGCGGCGGAACAAGCGCGGGCCGCTCGCTTCGTTTTCGCCCGTAACCGAGGGGAATTCGTCGCCGCCCACGTCCTGACACGCACGTTGCTGAGCACGCTGATGCCGGGCACCGACCCCGGCGCGTGGCGTTTCGTTGCGGGCGAGAATGGAAAGCCCGTGGCGTGTCTCGGTGATTGGCCGGCGCCGGTCAGCTTCAACCTCTCGCACACCGACGGCATGGTCGGGGTGGCCGCTTTAGCCGCGGAAGGTCATGCCTTGGGTTTCGACGTGGAGCCCCTGGATCGCAAGGTCACACTGGGAATTGCTGATCGTTACTTTTGCCCGGAGGAGGTGGACTGGCTCCAATCCCTACCGGAAGCGATTCGCCCAGCCGGGTTTTTGCGGCTTTGGACGCTGAAGGAGGCTTTCATCAAGGCGACAGGTCAAGGTCTGAGGCAGGATCTTGCCATGTTCTGGTTCAAGCCGATGCTGCCCCGTATCCACTTCAAGGCGGGTCTGACAGAACGGCCGGAGGATTGGTGGTTCGAGCAACAGGTCATCTCCGGTCGGTTCATTGCCGCGGTGGGGGTGAACCGGCCGGCCGACACCCCGGTCACGGCCGAGTGGACCGCGATTGACCCGTCCGATCCGAAGCTCGGCCAGAATGGTCAGGGCAGCAATGCGCCCTTGTTGCGGACTTTGTTGTAGTTCGCGGTCGCATCGTAGAGCGGGACTTGCAGCTTCAGGTCCGCGGCGGTGAAGCGGCCGACTGCCACCAGCAACTGGTAGGAGTTGGACGCTACGTCGTAACGTGCCTGCACTTCACTGGTGCGGGAGTTGAACAGGTCCTGCAATTGCCCGAGCAGCTCGAAAGTCGATTTGGCGCCGACCGCGGCTTCTTTCCGGACGCCTTCATAGGCGGCTTCCGCCAAAGGTAACTGAACCTTGTCCTGTTGCTCCAGCTGATCGGCCGTGGCCCGCCAGGTCGCATAGGCGACCTCGGCATTCTTCCGCGCATCGCGCCGCGAGTTCAGCGTTTGCATCTGCGACTCCGACGCGTTGGCCGCGGCCTGGCGCACCTGCGATGACAATGCGCCGCCTTGATAGACCGGCACGCTGACATTGACCGTGACGCTCAGTTGCTTGGTGCTCACGGTAGGGACGGTCTGCCCCTGATCCGCCCCGGCCTGGGCACTCAGGCTGACGCTCGGCAGCAGGGCAGCGCGCGCCACCGCGATAGCCTGCTCCGCCGCGTTCATGCGGAAAAGACTGGCAACCACCGTCGGACTGTTGAGGTCGGCCAGTTTTATCGCCTCGGTGGCGTCTTTTGGCATACCGGGCAGTGGCCCGTGGGTCTTCATTTGACCACCCGGCGGCCGACCAATCGCCGCGACGAAGCGCGCGTTCGCCGCGAGCAGATCGCCCTCAGCGGCGATCCGGGTGGCTTTGGCCGCGGCATGTCGAGAGGCCGCCTGGTCGACATCGGTCTGGGTCAGTTGCCCCGCCTGCATCCGCAGGGTGATTTCTTTCACCTTCTGGAGGAGCAACCCCTCGATTTCGCGGTCGAGAGCAAGCAGGGCACGGCTCCGCAACACATCATCATAGGCCGTCGCGGCCTGCTGCAGCACGGTCTGTTCGGTGCCGAGCAGATCGGCGCGCGCGGCGCGTACGGTTGCTTCGGCCCGTGCGACATCAGCGACAGTCCCACCGCCGGAATAGATCGGCTGCTTGAGTTGGAGATTGCCGCCGTAAGCCCACTGCTCATAGCCGAATTCGGTCGGGAGCAGATTGCTGGTGCCGGTGTTGAAGGTCGTGTAGCCGGTACCGGTGTTGAGCGTGACAGTCGGCCGCCAGCCCGCCAGCGCTTGCGGCACCTGCTCGTCCACTCCACGCAGATGCGCCCGCGCCGCGGCGAGGTCGGTGTTGTAAGCGTAGGCGTGCGCGAGCGCATCGGCGAAGGTGTCGGCGCTGGCCGTTACCGTCGTAGCCAGAATGACGGCGACAAATCCCAGTCCAAACGAGGCCGCCAACCCACTCATTGCAGATGGCGTGCGATTAATCGGCGGCATGGCGGTTTACCGTGGCTTCCAACAGGGCGAGATCAGGCACCGGCACGATGGCGCGACGCGTCCGCGACGCCGCCAGCGAATAGACCGCTGGCAGAACGAACAGCGACACCAGCGTTCCGAAGCTCATTCCGACGGCGATGACGATGCCGATCTGTGCACGCCCCCCGGCCCCGGAGCCGGTCGCCAGCACCAGAGGGAGCGCCCCGAGCACTGTGGCGGTGGTGGTCATGACGATCGGGCGCAGTCGCAGCGCCGACGCCTCGATCAGTGCGTCGTGCAGATCGCGCCCCTGATCGCGCAGCCGATTGGTGAATTCGACGATCAGGATGCCGTGCTTGGCGATCAGCCCGACCAGGGCGACAAAGCCGATCACGCTGTAAAGGTTGTAGGAACCCTTGAACAGGAACAGACCGACGATGGCGCCGCAGATGGCCAGCGGCACGATGGTCAGGATGATCGCCGGATCCCTGAAGCTTTCAAACTGCGCACTGAGCACAAGGTAGATGAAGACGATTGCCAGCAGCATCACCAGCCCCATGCCGATGGCGGACTGCTCCATGGCACGCACGGTGGCGCTGTCGCCGATCCGCACGCCGGGGGGCAGTACCGACTCCGCGATCGCTTTCAGCTCCTTGGATGCCTCGGCCACGGTATGTCCGGGCAACGGATCGGCGCCCAGGTTGGCCGAGTTCATTTGGTCGGTACGAGCGAGTACCGCTGGCCCCGCGGTCGCGGTAACGGTGATGAGCGAGCGCAGCGGGATGAGGTCGCCGGTTCGCCCGGTCACATAGACGTCGTCGATCGTGCCCGCCTTCGCCGCCAGCGACTCCGGCAGCTCGATGATCACGTTGTAAATGTCGCCGCGATACACAAACGTAGAGGCACGTTGGCCGCCGAACAGCGATTGGATGGTGGCGCCGATGGTCGATACCGGCACGCCGACGTCGCCGGCCGCCGCGCGATCCACCGCGACCAATATTTTGGGCGTGTTCATGTGCAGGTCGACGGTGACGTTCATGAGCGATCGCGCATGTCGCGTCGCCTGCACGACCGCATCGGCGGCGGCGGCCAGTTCGCTGTAGCTGCCGGAGGTCTTCAGGATCCACTGCACCGGCTGTCCCGCGCCGACGCCTGCCAGCGGATCGGCGGCGTAAACCGTCGAACTCAAGTCCGGGCAGAACCTGCAGGTCTTCCATGATCGCCGCGGTGATCTGCGTCGACGTCCGGTTGCGCTGGCCCCAGGGCTTGAACGAGAGGATCGACATCGCCTCGTTCTGCATCGGCATCCCCAGCATCACGAGGGTGCTGTCAACGTCGGGCTGGCGCGCCATGATCGCCTCGGCGCGAGAGGTCCACGTGGCGAGATAGTCAAGCGTGGCGCTGGGCGGACCGGCGAATTTCAGCACGACATAGGCCTCGTCCTCGTTGGCCGACACCGAGGCGGGCACCTTGCCGGCAATCATCACCGTGGCGGCCACCGCCAGCACAGTTGCAAGCACCACCAGCCAGCGATGGTCGAGCATGTGGTAGATCGCGCGGCGATAGATCCTCGTGGTCGCGTCTGTCGTGCGCGTCATCCATCCGGAGTAGCCGTGCTTGTTCTGCGGATAGATCAGCCGAGCGCACATCATCGGCGAGAGGGTTCGCGCGATGAAGCCCGACAGCAGAATGCAGATCGCCAAGGTGAAGGCGAACTCCCGGAAGATCTGGCCAACCGTGCCGCCCGCGAGCCCCATCGGAGCGAATACCGAGGCAAGCGTGATGGTGGTGGCAATCACCGCGAAGCCGACCTCATCACTGCCAAGAAAGCTTGCGTCCATCGCCGACATCCCGGCGTCGACGTGGCGTTGGACGTTTTCGACCTCGACGATGGCATCGTCCACCACCAGGCCGACCGCGAGGACCAGCGCCAGCAGCGAGAAGATGTTGATGGAGAAACCCAGCAGATCGATGAACATCAGCGTGCCCAGCAGGGACAGCGGGATCGTGGCCAAAGGGATCAGGCTGGTGCGGAGCGAGCCGACGAACGCGAATATCACCACAAGCACGAGACCGGTGGCGATGAAAACCGTGCGAACGACTTCCACGACCGAGTCCTTCACCGGGCCGGACGTGTCGAACGCCATGTCGATCACCATGCCGGGCGGCGCGACGTCCCGCAGATCCGGCAGCATTGCCGCCGCCGCCTTGCTTATGTCGAGCGGATTGGCGGTGGATTGAGGCACCAGGCCGACGGCGACCGCGGCCTTGCCGCCGTAACGAAAGCCACTGAGCGTTGCGTCCGGTCCAACCACCGCTCGGCCGACAGCGGACAGCCGGACAATGAACCCGTCCTTGCCGCGACGCAGCGCCAGGCCATCGAACTCGGCCTCGTTGTTGAGCGCGGTATCCACCAGCACCGAGATCGAATCGTCTTTCCGCCGGATCTCGCCACCGGGCGTCTCGATGTTCTGCTGCGCCAGCGCCGTTTTGACGTCGTCCACGGTGACGCCAAAGGCGGCCATTCGCACCGGGTCGAGCTGCAGGCGGATGGCGTATTTGCGATCGCCGATAAGCTGCGCCTGCGCCACGCCGGGGATTGCAGTGAGCCGCGGCACCATCTCTCGCTGCACGAAGGCGGTCACCGCCATGTCGCTCTGCTTGGGATTGGCGAATGCGAGGTAAAGCACGGGTTGGCCGTCGGTGCTGATTTGCGTGATCACCGGCGGGATACTGCCGGGCGGCAGCTTGGCCTGCGCGGTGGACACCTTCGCGCGCACGTCATTCAACGCCGCCGTCGGATCGACGCCGGCACCGAAGCTCACCGTGATGGTGCTGAGGCCCTCCTGGCTGCTCGAGGTCATCGTCTGAATGCCGTTCGCGGCCCCGATCGCCGCTTCGAGTTGGGCGGTCAGCTGGCGTTCCACCAGTTCGGGATCGGCTCCGGGAAAAGCCGTTACGACCGTGATGGCGGGCAGGACGAGCCTTGGGAACTGGCGGATTTGCAGGTCCTGAGCGGACCACAGGCCGAGGATCGCCACGATCAGATTGATAACGATGGTGAAGACCGGCCGCTGGATGCAGAAATTGGAAAGCCACATCAGGCGGCACTCTTCGCATCCGCCTGCGGCGCGACGACCTTGACTGTATCACCGTCGCGCAGCCGGAACTGGCCGACGGTGACCACCTGCTCGCCCGCCGTCACGCCGGTCAGAAGCTCCACCTGCCGCCCGTCCGTCAGGCCACGGGTCACCGGACGCCGGTGGGCGATATTCTTGTCGTCGACGACGAACACATAGGAGTCGTTCAGATCGTTGGCGATGGCATCGATCGGCACCACCAGGGCGTCAGGATGAGTGTCAAGATCGAGGCTGACGCGCACATAGAGTCCGGGGCGTAACTGCTGGCCGGTGTTGGGGACCAGCGCGCGCAGCAACACGGAGCGGGTGTCGGTTGAGATCGTGGGATCGATGAAGGACAGCGATCCATCCACCGTCTGGTCGCTTTCTGTTCCGGGGACCTGGACATGAACAGGCATGCTCTGGGTCACCCGCAGCGCGACGGTGCTGGGCATGCGGAACTCGATCTGCAGTTCGGCGGTGTCGTCGAGCCGCACGATCGTATCGCCGGTCAGCACGAAGGCCCCGACGTCCACCTGGCGGGAGCCCAACCGGCCGGCGAAAGGCGCGCGCAATGTAAGCTGCTCCAGCCTGCGCTCGTCGATGGTGACGTTGGCCGCGGACGCCGAGGCGCGCGATTGTGCCTGCTCCAGCGAATAGGTGGATTCGAGCCCCTGACGTGACAGCGACTGCGTGCGCCGGAGATTCTGTGTGTCGGTGTCGGACTGAGCGCGCGATGCCTGGACCTGCGCCTGGGCAATACTGGCATCCATCAGCACCAGCGCCGCGCCCGCGACCACCGTCTGGCCATCGGAAAAAAGGATCTGTTTCACCTGCCCCGGCGTTTGCGGCACGATATTGACGCTGCGCTGGGACACGAGATTGCCATATGAGGCGATGTTTTCGACCATCGGCGTGACGCGAACCGGAACCGTCGATACACTCTGTACGGCGACCGGGACAGCCGCGGTGTGTTGCTGCCCGGCGATGTGTCGTTCGTACAGGGCCGCGGCACCGCCGGCGACAACCAGGACAAGAATCGCCACTACGACCCATTTCACGCGCACGATCTCGGAACGAAATGACGACGCCAGCCGCATCGAAGTCATGGAACTCGCCCAGACCATAGGGTTGCAACGACGACCAGGAAGGCTCGCCCGGCGCTGCGCATCGCTTCTTAGACAACTGCCGCGCGATGCCTTATATCACAGGTACGTTATAACGGTTACCAAGATTGGGGAATTTTTCTGCGTGGCCGCCGCCGCGGGTGGCGCCGTTGAAGAATAATGTGCTGACATCATGCGGCCACCAACCGTTACTGTGAAAGCTACCGGCGGTGTCCGGATGCTGCCATTGATGACACCAGCGCTAATCGGTTCACCAAAATTGGACGGGGTCGCCGCCCAATCTAGACGAGCAGGGCGTCGCTTTCGGCGAGGACGGTCCGCTCGCTCGCGGTCAGCGACGGTATCTGAAAGGCGGCTCGAAGCTCCGGCAGCGGCCGGTCCACGACGCTCCAGATATCCCAGTCCTTCAGCAGGTCGACGTTCATGGCCGCACCGCGCGCAACCGCCCGAAAGAAAGGATCCGGCTGCAACAGCCCGGTCGGAACCGGACCCGGCAGTACGGGGCGGCCAGCGTGGAACTGCAGCAAAGTCGCAAGCAGCAGGTCCATGCAAAGCTTTTCGGTATTACCGCCGCTGAAGGCGGCATTCAGCATCTCGCCCTGCAAGGTGGTGTCGTACTCGCTGAGTACATGATAAACTTCATGCTTGCTCCACCCTTCCGGGAAGCTTTTGGGTTCGCCGGGCAGCGGAAAACCTCGCTTGCGATAAAAACTATAGAGTGCGTGACCCAGGCTGGTGGTCGGCTTCCTCGCCATCGCCTCGTATTTGGCCAGCAGTTTCTTATCGGTCAGCACAGCATAAATGCCCGGAATCGGCGGCAACATGATCCGCACCATGTCGAGCCAATCACGCAGCCGCGCCTTGCCGGTGGGCGACCAGTAATGGGCGACGGCTCGCGCCATGATGCTCAGCGCGATACGCTTATGTCGCCGCCTGACTGCCTCATCGAGTATGACGAGGCCGCGGTCCCCGATGTCGAGGCGCTGAGCCGCCGCCTTGACAACCGCCACCTTCTCCGCGAGGACTTGCTGATCAATGATCGGTAACAAAATAAGGATCCGCACGGTTTCCCGCCGCATGTCCGGATCGACGATGAGGGTTGCCAGGTTCTCGGGCAAGGTTTGACCGCGGACCTCGATCGGTTCGGCCTGATGCAGCAAATGACGCTAAATCGCCGCAATGCTTTCGATTTCGATCTGGAGCAGCGGAATTCGACCCTCGGCCGTCAGCACGGCCTGAATCGCCTGCACAATTGCCGTCGCTTGCGGAACGGATGGGCGGATGACTTTCATGGCGGCCCTCCTCGATGGCGGCGGGTGGCGGAGCCGGCGACACGAGCCCCGATGCCGGTAACTCTGCGGACTCTTTGTTTGAACCTAACATCGGCAATTTCCTGTGGGAATACTGCCGGCGAGAAATTTTGCCCGCGGGCCTACGCGTTTTGCCGCGCGGAAACGCGCGCGCTTCGGCGATCCGGGCGCGATCTCGATGGCAAGTCGATGGGCAATATGGTTTATTGTTGCCGAGGCGACTATCATCCGGAGGTGGCGTCTCCGCGGTCGCCTGTGCAACCGAGAAGGAACCTTAGGATCGATGTCAGTCGTTCCCGCGCTTCCCGATGTTCTTCATGCGGACCTGCAGGATCAGATTCTTCGTATCTGTACTGAACTCGGCTGCGCCGGGCCGATGATCATGATGATGTCTTTCGCCGGACGCCTCGACGAGGCACGGCTCGCTCGCGCCGTCCGATTGATGCTTGATGCGGAACCAATTCTGGGCTTTCGGTTCGAGTCACACCCTATCCGCCCGGTATGGCGCCGCCGCGACGACCTTGACAGCAGGGGCTGGTGCATCGTGCATGAGGTTGAGGATCCGGAAGCACTCGTCCGGAGCCTGCTGACCCCCAGACCGGAGCATCTGGAGCAGAATTTCCTGGTTCATCTGGCCCGCCACCCGGGCGGGGACACAGTCCTGATATGGATGAGCCATCTGATCGCCGATGGTTTCGCGACAAGTCAGTGTGCCAGTCTCCTGGCGATGATCTACAGCCGCCTCGCGGCCGAGCCGGACTACCAACCGGAGCGCAATATTGCGCCGCGTGACAGTCAACAATGGATGGCCGACCTGACTTTCCGCGACATGTTGCGGATAATTCGGCGGGACGTTGTCGACGCGCTGCAGGCCCGCGGACCCGTGCATGGGTTGAACCGTGACTACGAAACGTTCCGCGCTACTCCTCCGGCGGACGCGGACTTTGCCAGACACCGCATCCCAGCCCCTGTCGTCACCGCTATGGACCGCGTCGCCGTGACGCATGGTTGCACACGCAACGACCTACTGTCCGCTGCCTTTATCCGGGCTTTCGCCGATTTTGCCTGGCAGGGGCCCGCGGCGAAGGCGCGAGTCGGGTTGACGGTCGATCTGCGCAGCTATGCCCCGGTGCGCCGTCGGCACGCGACCTATAGCATGGTTGGAATCACCTATATCTCGGTCGGGCCCGACCTCGGTGCGACCTTCAACGATACCCTGGCTCTGGTAACAGCGGTCACCAGGCGCCAGAAAAAGGCTCTGATGGGTGCGGCGAACCCGTTGTACGTGCGGTTCCTGACACGCATGTCGTTCCGCAGGAAGCGTGCCATGGTGGAGAAGATCCTGCGCCGGACCATGCGCCGTCCGATGCCGCCGACGTTCTCCAACGGCGGCCGGCTGAATTCGGCGAAGCTGCGATTTGACGGCATCGCTCCGGCCGATGCCGGGTTCGTGGTGTACCCGTGCCCGTTGCCGCTCTTCCTGGTCGGCGCAATGGAGTATGAGGGGGCCGTTACGCTGACCGCGTGTTTCCAGCCTGCTGAGCTATCGCGGGAGCGTGTCCAAATGTTGCTGCAGCGCGTCCAACGGGAGATTCCGACTGATCTGGCTGCTGCCGAGGCCGCCTTTGTCGTCAAGGAGATTGCATGAAGCGCATCGAAATCCTTGGAGCCATTGAGGAAGCAGCCTTCCTGTCCGGCGGCACGCTGAACGGGAATGAAGCATTGTCGGCTATCTCGAACTGGGATTCTCTGACCGGATCGGAGTTCCGTTTGATAGTGCTGGATCGGTGGCAGGTGCCGTTGTCGGGCGCCGCCCTGGTGCAGTGCGAAACCGTGGCCGACATCGTCGGATTGCTGGGATCACGAGTTGAGGACTGACGTGTTGCGGCTTGATGCAGGTGACCGCTGGAGCGCTCTGGAGACCGAGGTGGTTCGCAACTTTGCGGAACCGGATCTTTCGGCGAATTGCGCTGCCGCCATTCCGCTCCTCGATGAGTACGCCGCGGCTCGTCTGGCGATTGCCCTTCGGGCACGTGGACTGTTGGTCGAAGGTGGCGCCCCGGCTTCGCGGGAGGCAATCCGAACCGCTCTTCGGCCGGTGCCGGCCATGGCTAAACTGCTATCGGCATCCCTGGACGTGCTGGCACAACGGGGTTGGGTGGAAACAATAACGCATGGCTTCCGTGCCGCCGGCGATATCGTTTCCGCCGAGGCTGAACTTGCCAGGGTGGCCACGTTGCTGGGGCGGGACCATGCCGACAAGGCCGGCATCGTCTCCGTAATCGACCGGACCGTACCACGCCTGCCCGAAGTCATTGCTGGTGAAGTAGAACCGAATCAGGTCATCTTTCCCGACGGCTCGATGGATCTCGTTCTCGGCTATTACCGCGGCCATCCGCTCGCGGACGCGGTCAACCGGCAATGCGCGATGACGATCGGCCGTCTCACCGGGTGGCTGGCGGCAGAGCGCGATCCGGAACGACCGGTCCGACTGCTCGAGGCCGGCGCGGGTACGGGTACAACCACCGTGCCGGTTCTGACCGAACTAGGCCGGATCGGCCTTCCGGCAGAATACACGTTCACCGACCTTTCGGGCGTGTTCGTAGGTCGAGCCCAGCGCGCGCTCCGGGTAGCTCATCCGATGATGCGCTTCGCACGATACGATATCGAGGCACCAATCGAGCAGTCCGCCGTGCTTGGGCAGTTCGACATTGTGCTCGCGGCGAATGCGGTTCATGCGACCGCCGACATCACAGAGTCACTCGATCACCTTGCGGCGCGTCTGTCGCCCGGCGGCGTTCTCGTCCTGAACGAAATCACCACGCCCCAGGACCACCTGACGCTTGCGTTCGGTATGCTTCCCGGCTGGTGGCGGGCCGTTGACCGCCGCAGTGCCGCCGGACCGCTGTTGACCGGCCCGGACTGGCGCAGGCTGTTGCAACCGCGTTTTGATTGCCGGCTGATCGCTGGGCCGGGCGGTTCGGCAAACGCGTTGCAGAGTCTGATCGTCGCGTCGTTGCGCGTAAGTTGACTTTGCCGCTGGCATCCCGACCGGTGCTCACCCGGCGGAGCTGGCATTGTCCGGGGTGCGGCGTATGGCTGGCCTGTTTTGCGTGTTCCTGGCTCGGAGTGGCCGATGCTTGATGTCATCAATCAGCTTCTTCATGGCTACGTGTCGGTTCCAGTCATCGCGACGTGCCGGCAGGCGGGAGTATTTGCAGTATTGCAATCGGAAGGGCCCCTTTCCGCTGAGCAACTCTGCAAGCGCCTGGGCGCAAATCCTGGTCCGCTCTTCGCCGCAATTCGTCTTTTCAAATCGCTGCAATGGCTTTCCCATGACGCGACCGGGCAGTTGGTCCTGACCCCACGCGCGGCAGCCGTGGCCCTCGTTCCGGTTGATGCTTTGTCGCTTTATCGCATAGACGTTGCCGCGACGCTCGCGGGCTCACCGGAAACCCAAGCGATCGCAGGCTGGATTGAGCAATGTTCCGACGGTTGGGCCATCGACGATCCTGACGTCTCGGGACTGCTCGACGGCATGGTGATCGTGCCACTGCTGCTGGCACTGCGCGCACGCCAGGTGATCGACCAACACGGCTCGTTGCATCCGGACCGCTTGTGTCTGCCTTTGCGAGATCCGGTCTCAAAGTTAGTTCACATCAAGGGTTGGACCCGGGCCGACGGAACCCCAACCCCGCAGGGTCAGTTCTTTGCCGAACGCGCGCAGGTGATGGCAACGACAGCGTCGTATCGTCCGATGCTTGCGGCAATGCCGGAACTGCTGTTCGGCGATCCGCGGCCGGTGTTCGATCGGGACGCCGAAGGACATGAGAGCCATGTCGACCGCTCCCTGAACGTGATCGGCAGCGGTTTCCAGCACGAGCGCTTTTTCTCCGATCTCGATGCCACAATCGTCGGAATCTTTGATGACGCCGATCTCGGTGCGCAGCCGGACTGGATAGCCGATATGGGCTGCGGTGATGGTTCGTTGCTGCTCCGCATCTGGAAGGTGGTAAGGGATCGAACCCGACGGGGCAAACTACTCGACAGCCGCCCGCTGACCATGATCGGCCTGGATGCCAATGCCCGGGCGCTGGAGGCGACCGCCGCCACACTTGCCGCCGCCGGCATTCCACACCTTGTCGCGATGGGAAACATCGGCGATCCCGCGGCAGCGCTGATGATGCTCGGCACGCTTGGGGTATCCGATCCGGCGAAGGTCCTGCATGTTCGTTCCTTTCTCGATCATGATCGACCATTCTGTCTGCCGATCGAAACCGCCGAAGCGGCGCAACGCCGAAATCATTGTCTGGGTGGCGTCTATGTCGATCAGAACGGAGGGTTGATCGAACCCGCAGATGCCGTCCAAAGCCTCGTCGAGCATCTGCGCCGGTGGGGTCGGATCGCGGCCGGCCACGGATTGCTGTTGCTGGAGGTCCATAGCCTACCGGCCGAAATCGTAGCCCGCTATCGGGATCTTTCGGAGAATCTGCACTTCGACGCCTATCACGCCTTGTCTCGGCAATATCTGGTCGACGCCAACGTGTTCCTGCTGGCATCGGCCGAGGCGGGCCTGTTCCCGCGGCGTGGCCATTTCTTGCGTTATCCCCGCAGCCTCCCGTTCACGCGCATCACCGCCGGATGGTACGAACATCGACGCTATCGGGTGCGCCATCCCTGTCGAGCCGACCTGCCGGATCTGCTCGCGCTGGAGGAGGCCTGCTGGAGTGCCCCGTTAAGGGCGCCCGCCGCGGCACTGGAGGCACGTATTGCCGACCATCCGGCACAGCATTTCGTGCTTGAACTGGACGGTCAGGTCGTCGGCGCCGTCTATACGCAGCGTATGGCGTCCATCGACAGCCTGCGCGCCGCGCGCTTCGACGACCTCACCTCGCTTGCTGTCGCCGACGGCCCCGTCATGCAACTTCTAGGGATGAACGTCCTGCCGCAACTTCAGGACCGCGGCTTGGGGGACGAGCTGCTGGATTTTGTTCTTCGGGTCCTGCTCGGTGTGCCCGGGCGTGGAGACGGTCGCCGGCATTACGCGCTGTCGCGACTGGCATCTGCACAGACCGATGCCATTGGCCGACTATCTCGGACGCACCGGCTCCGATGAACTCGTTTCTGACCCGGTACCACGCTTCCATCAGCTGCATGGTGCTCGTATCCTAGGAATCGTCGACAACTATCGCCCGAACGACAGCGACAATGACGGCGCCGGCGTCCTGATCGCGTATGACCTGCACAGTCAGGGTCAAGCGGGTTCCGCTCCATCTGCCGCCGGAGAAGTCATCCGGCGATCCCGCCGCGATCATTGAATCCTATGTCCGCCAACTGCTCGGGTCGCGCGGTGCCGACGCCTATGCGCCCGACCGATCGCTCCGGGACATTGGGCTCGACTCGCTCGACCTGATGGAATTGCGGCTCCTGCTGGGCCGCCACTTCGGCACCGACATCGGCACGTCGTTCTTTTTCACGCATCCGACACCGGCCGCGATCGCCGTCCAACTTGCCGCGCCCGCGCTGCCAAGGGAGATGCCGCGACCGCCGCGTGCCGTCGCCGCCGAAACGACAGCCGACGCGGCCCGGTCCGCCGATAGCGGAGCGATTGCCGTTGTCGGCATGGCCTGCAGATTTCCCGGTGGGATCAGCGACACCGACACGTTCTGGCGGGTGCTTCGCGACGGGATCGATTGTATCACTCAGGTGCCATCGCGGCGGTGGGACGCCGATGCCCTGACGGCGACAGCACCGGCAACGCCGGGACGCATCAACAGTCGTTACGGTGGCTTCCTGACCGACGTCGACCGGTTCGACGGGGCGTTTTTCGGTATTGGCCGTCGCGAGGCCATGCTGCTTGATCCACAGCAGCGTCTGCTGCTGGAGACGAGCTGGGAAGCATTGGAGCACGCCGGGCTCGATGCGCGCCGGCTTGCCGGGGGCAATGTCGGCGTCTACGTCGGGCTCATCTCGCACGACTACGAAATGTTGCAACTCCGCGGCCGCGCCTTGCGAGAGCACGGAATTTATTTCTGTACCGGAAATGCAGGTTCGGTGGCCGCCGGCAGGTTGAGTTACTTTTATGACTTCCGGGGGCCGGCGGTCGTGGTCGATACGGCGTGTTCGTCGTCACTCGTATCGGTCCACTTGGCTTGCCAGGCGCTGCGGACCGGCGAAGTCGATCTGGCCCTTGCCGCCGGCGTCCACCTTGTTCTGGCGCCGGAATTGAGCGTCGCCTACAGTCAGGTCCGGATGCTCGCGCCGGACGGGCGCTGTAAGACCTTTGATGCCGCGGCCGATGGCTACAGCCGTGGCGAAGGCTGTGGCATGGTCGTGCTGAAGCCGCTGGCGCGCGCGCGGGCGGATGGCGATCCGGTCCTTGCGGTCATCCGTGGCAGCGCGGTCAACCAGGACGGTGCCAGCAATGGGCTCACCGCCCCAAACGGCGCCGCTCAGGTAGCAGTCATTCGTCGAGCCCTGGACGCGGCGGCAACCTCGCCCGACGAGGTCGGTTTCATCGAATGCCACGGCACCGGGACCGCGCTTGGCGATCCGGTCGAAGTCGCGGCGCTCGCGGATGTGTTCGGCGGACGGCCGAAGCCGCTATCGCTCGGAGCAGTGAAAACGAACATCGGCCATACCGAGGGCGCTGCTGGTATCGCCGGCCTGATCAAGACGATCCTGAGCGTCAAACACGGGATCATCCCGCCCAACCTTCATTTCAGCAAATTGAACCCGGCGATCGACCTAGAGGCGATGAACGCGAACCTCCCCACGGCCGCCACCGATTGGCCGGGCGGGGCTCGCGTCGCCGGGATCAGTTCGTTTGGCCTGAGCGGCACCAACGCACATGTCATCATCTCCGGCGCTCCGACTGAACCACCCACGGAAGACGAGCCTGACCGGCGGCCATGCGAGGCCTATCCGCTCTCGGCCGCAACACCGGCTGCGCTGTCGGCCCTCGCCGAGCTTCACGCCGACGCGCTGACGCGGGGGAGTTTCGCTTTCCCTGATGTCGCGCACACGGCACGCATCGGTCGAGCGGCGCTGCGGCATCGGCTGGCGATGGTTGCCACCGATGCGGCCGAGGCCGCAATTTTACTTCGGGCCGCGGCCACGGGTGACACGCCTGATGGGCTCTGGCGTGGCGAAGCCCCGGCCGCTCCGCCGAAGGTGGCGTTCCTCTTCCCGGGCCAGGGTTGCCAATACGCCGGTATGACCCGGACGCTGTATGAGACCGAGCAGGTTTTCGCCGATATCGTCGATCGCTGCGACGCGGCACTTGCGGGGCGCCGTTCGGAGCGGCTGATTGATGTCTTGTTCGGTCCCGATGACGGTTCGCTCGACCGAACCGAATGGACCCAGCCCGCGCTTTACGCGATCGAGGCCGGTCTCGCCGCCCTATGGCGGTCCTGGGGCGTAGAGCCGAGCGCCGTCGCGGGACACTCGGTTGGCGACTATGCTGCCGCCTGGGTCGCCGGTGTCTTTGATCTGGAAGACGGAATGCGCCTGATCGCTGATCGGGGGGCATTGATGCAGGCTCTGCCGGCGGGCGGAGAGATGGTCGCAGTGACCGCGCCTGCCGAAACGATCGCTGCCGCGGTGGAGATGGTTGCCGGTCCGGTGGCGATCGCAGCCTGGAACGGCGCCAACCAGGCGGTACTTTCAGGCTCCGCGGAGGCGGTCGAGGCGGCGCTTGTCCGACTGCCGAACGCGCGGACCGTGCGTCTGCCGGTGTCCCACGCGTTCCACTCGCCGCTGATGGACCCGGTGATGGCGCCGTTCGGCCGCAGCGCAGCCTCGATGACGTTGCGGCCACCGGTCCTGCCGCTGGTTTCGGGCTACAGCGGGGCGTCGTCAGGTGACGCGGTCGTCGAACCGGATTGGTGGGTGCGGCATTTGCGGGAGCCAGTGCGTTTCGCCGATGCGCTGGCGGCTCTCGATCGGCTTGGCAACACGGTGTGGATCGAGATCGGGCCGGCGCGGGTCTTGACGCGCCTCGCCCAGCAAACCGAAACCCGGGCCCGAACGGTGGCGAGCCTGGCGCCCGGGCACGACGATCGCCGCGGTCTGCAGGATGCTTTGGCGCAGATGTATGTAGCCGGCGTGCCGGTGGATTGGACGGCGGTTGATCGGGGATATCGCCGCCGGAGGGTGGCGTTGCCGACCTATCCGTTCCAGCGTGAAAGCTATTGGCTGGCGCCTGGCTCGGACGCGGTACGCGCTGAAACGGGTCATCCGTTGCTGGGTAGGCGATTGGACCTCGCCATCGCGGACACCGTCTACGAAGCGCGACTTGCCGGTCGGTCGATCGGCTGGCTGCGAGGTTCCGGAGCGGCTCTCGGTCTGCTGGATCTTGCACTGGCCGCGGCTCGGAGGCGTTGGCCGGGGCGACCGGTCCAATTGGCCGCACTGACGATGCCGGCCCTTGCCCCGGCCGGCGAAGACATAGTCTTACAGAGTGTCGTCGACCGGCAGGATCGGTTGACCGTCAGTGCGCGCGCCGGTGGCGATAGTTGGACGGTGCTGGCAACGGCGTCCCTGGCCGTGGCCGATGCGGTGCCCGGCGCCGCTTCGAGGCCTTGGTTCGAGCTGCCGCGGATCGATACGGAGACCGGTTTCGTGCTGCACCCTGATCGCCTCTCCGCCTGCCTGCTGCATGCATCCGAAGCAGTGGGCGAGATGCCACTCTGCGTCACTGAGGCGACCATCGCGTCGGAGGGTGAACCGATGCATGCGGCCATTGAAATGGAGGCGGGTGTCGTCGTGTTGACCCTGACGGACATCGATGGCAGGTCGATTGCGATGCTACGAACGTCGCCAATCGCGGTATCGCAGACGCCAGCCCTTGCCGCCCAGCGGTGAGTGATTTCGAAGCAACGGGTCGCACCTGGTGTGACCCGTTGTCTCGATCAATGGGGCAGCAGCTTAATGGTTGCTGCTGCCAGCCGCGTCCTGGATCTGCCGCAGCACCGCGTCCAGATTGAACGCGGCCGGCTTTTGACGCGGCGGGAACTGCATGAATGCCGCGATCTGCTGGCCCACGAGTGCCTGCATCCCATAGAGCAGATAGGCGTGAGAGATGACCCAGTCCCAATAGGTGTTCGAGTTCTCATCAGCTCGCTCGAATGGATCACGGCGCAGGTTGAACATCTTCGGCGCCCGGAGCTTCACGAACGGCTCGAACCAGCACATCAGCTGCTTCGCCCGCTGCTCCATCAGCACCATTTTCCAGTCGTTCATACGCACGGCCAGGATGTCGCCGTCATCGCTGATGTAGAAAAAGAACTTCCTCGGGCTCTCGCTCACCTCACCGGTTAAATAGGGCAATACGTTGTACCCGTCGATGTACACCTTGTAGGTCTTGTCACCGATCGTGTGGCCGTTGAGAAGCTTCTCCTTGATGTCTGGCTCTCCCGCGGCGGCAAGCAACGTCGGCAACCAGTCCTGGTGCGACACGATATCATTCAAGACCGCACCCGCCTTGATCTTGCCCGGCCAGCGTACGAAGCTTGGCACGCGCCAACCACCCTCCCAGTTGGTGTTCTTCTCGCTGCGGAACGGGGTGATCCCGGCATCCGGCCAACTGTTGTAGTGGACGCCATTATCCGTCGAGTACATCACGATGGTGTCGTCCGCGATGCCCAGCTCGTCCAGCTTTGCCAGCATTCGCCCGATGTTCTCATCGTGGGCGACCATGACATCGTTGTAGTCCCCCTGACCGCCGCTTTTGCCCTTGTGTTTCTCGGCGCAATGGGTCCGAAAATGCATGGCGGTGGTATTGTACCAGAGAAAGAACGGCTTTCCTTCCTTGTGGTATCTTGTCGATGAAGCCGAGCGCATGCTCGGTCGTCTCGTCATCGATCGTTTCCATGCGCTTCTTGGTCAGCGGACCGGTGTCCTCGATCTTCTGTCCGCCGTTGCCATCAGCCCAGCAGTGCAGCACGCCTCTGGGTCCGAAATGCTGCTTGAACGCTGGGTCTTTGGGATAGTCCTGGTCCTCGGGCTCCTCCTCGGCGTTCAGGTGATACAGGTTGCCAAAGAATTCGTCGAAGCCGTGCTTGGTCGGGAGGAACTCGTCCTTGTCCCCCAAGTGGTTCTTGCCGAACTGGCCGGTTGCGTAACCCAGCGGCTTCAGCAATTCCGCAATTGTCGGATCTTCCGCCCGGAGGCCGACATCGGCGCCTGGCATCCCGACCTTGGTCAGGCCGGTGCGGATGGGGTTTTGCCCGGTGATGAACGCGGCGCGTCCGGCGGTGCAACTTTGCTGCCCATAGTAGTCGGTGAAGGCCAGACCCTCGTTGCCGATCCGGTCGATGTTGGGTGTGCGATAGCCCATCTGACCTCGGCTGTTGTAGCTGATGTTCCACCAGCCGACATCATCGCCCCAGAGTATGAGGATGTTGGGTTTAGCTGCTTTGGCCATCTCGATCTCCTTTGGCAGACATGATGATTTCAGAACAATTTTGTCGCACGAGACGACGCGACGGCGTCTGGTCCAGTTCTTCCATTGAGAGGTTCAAATACCGACGGCGCGAAAATGTTGACCCATCCTCCGGCTGTCGGGCCGTCGATATCCTATTGATTTCGCGCGCAACCGCCCCGCCAACCCCGCGTGCATACCAGTCGTCCCTTCGGGCCGCTGGTACAAATGGAACCTTGGATCGGTCGCCTGGGCTCGGCAGCATCGTCGCCGGGTGAGCCGACCACACGAATCACTCCCCGGACGCCCCCATCTTGGAGGCGAGCGCCGGCATCCGGCGTCGCTTCGGCGACAACCAGCGCTGCAGGCGATCCAGATAGAGGTAGACGACCGGGGTGGTATAGAGCGTCAGCACCTGGCTCAACAGCAGTCCCCCAACCATCGCGAAACCCAATGGCCTGCGGAATTCCGAGCCCGCGCCCGCCGACAGCATCAGCGGCAATCCCGACAGCAGCGCGGCCATCGTCGTCATCATGATTGGCCGAAAGCGGAGCAGGCAGGCCTGGCGGATTGCGTTCAACGGCGTCTCGCCATCGCGGCGCTCGGCGGTGATGGCGAAGTCCACCATCATGATGCCGTTCTTCTTGACGATTCCGATCAGAAGGATGACGCCGATGAGCCCGATCACCGACAGGTCGTAGTTCACGGACATCAGCATCAGAAGCGCGCCGACGCCGGCGGATGGGAGGGTCGACAGGATGGTCAGCGGCAGGATGTAGCTCTCGTACAGGATGCCGAGGATGATGTAGACGGTGATCAGCGCCGCGGCGATCAGATAGGGTTGGCTCGACAGTGACGACCGAAACGCCTGCGCGGTGCCCTGGAATGAGCCGTGAAGCGAGGCGGGTGTGCCGATCTCGGCCACCGCGGACTGGATGGCCTGCACGGCGTCGCCGAGCGCGGCGCCGGCGGTCAGATTAAATGAGATTGTTACTGCCGGAAACTGGCTCTGGTGGCTGATCGAAAGGGGCTGGACCGGCGTCGTGTCCCATTTGGTGAAAGTGGAGAGCGGCACCGCCTGACCATCCGCCGACTTCACGTAGAGCTTCTCCAGGGTGGAGACTTCGCCCTGCAAGTCCTCCGGCACTTCCAGGATCAGGTGATAAGAGTTCACCTGTGAGAAGTACTGCGTGATCTGTCGCTGACCGAAGGCGTCATAAAGCGTGTCGTTGATCACTTGCGGCTGTATGCCGAATCGCGCCGCGGCGTCGCGATCGATCGTCAGTGTCGCGGTCGTGCCCGCCATCTGCTGGTCGGTGGCCACATCGCGCAGAATCGGCAGGCTGCTCAGTTTCGCGAGCACCTTGGGCGCCCATTGGTAGAGCTCGCCCAGGTCGGCATCCTGCAGCGTATACTCGAACTGCGTCCGCGACAGCCGCGCGCCCATGCGGATGTCCTGGGCCGCCTGGAAGTAGACCTTGACCCCTTGCAGACCCTGCAGCTTTGGGCGGATCCGGTTGATGAACTCGGCGGCTGTCCCGCCCCTCCGCTCCGCCCAGGGCTTGAGCGTGGTGTACATTCGCCCGGTGTTGGTGGTCTGCCCGGGCGTCGCTCCAACGAATGAGGCAAAGGTCAGCACGTCCGGGTCCGCGCCGACGATTTTTGTGACCGACTCCTGCAGTCGGACCATTTCCGGAAAGGAGACCTCCTGGGCGCCTTCCGCGAGGCCGATCACGCTGCCGGTGTCCTGGATCGGGAAGAAGCCCTTGGGAATCAGGATATAGAGGTAGACCGTCAGCGCCATGGTGGCGAAAAACACCAGCAGCGTGATCTGCCGGAAGCGCAATGCGACATCCAGGGTGCGTCGATAGCCGCCGATCAGCAGATCGAACCCGTACTCGACTGCCCGGTAAAGCTTTCCGTGCGTCTCCTGGTGGCGGAGGAAGCGCGAGCACATCATCGGTGTGAGCGTGAGCGACACCACCGCCGAGATCAGTACCGGCGATGCTGACCGTCATTGCGAACTCGCGGAACAGCCGCCCGACGATGCCGCCCATCAGCAGCAACGGAATGAACACCGCGACGAGCGAGAGGCTGATCGAGATGATGGTGAAGCCGATCTCGCCGGCGCCCTTCAGCGCGGCCTCCATCGGCCGCATGCCCTCCTCGAGATGGCGGTAGACGTTCTCCAGCATCACGATCGCATCGTCGACAACGAATCCAACCGAGATGGTCAGCGCCATCAGCGAGAAATTGTCGAGGCTGTAGCCCAACAGATACATCGCCGCGAAGGTGCAGATCAGCGCCACGGGCACGGTGACGCTCGGGATGATCGTGGCCCAGAAACTCCGTAGGAAAAGAAAGATCACCATCACCACGAGGCAGATCGACAGGATCAGCGTGAACTGCACGTCGGCCACGGACTCGCGGATGGTCAGCGTGCGATCGGCAATCATGGAGACCTTGACCGACGGCGGTATCGACGCCTCCAGCCGGGGCAGCTCGGCCTTTATCCGATCGACAGTGTCAATGACGTTGGCGCCCGGTTGCTTGAATACCAGCAGCAGGATGGCGCTCTGGGAGTTGTGCCAGCCCTGGTGCTTGACGTCTTCCGGTGCGTCGATCGCACGCCCGACGTCGCGCACCCGCACGGCGGCACCGTTTCGATAGGCGAGAACAACGTTGTCGTATTCCGACGCGCGCGTGAGCTGGTCGTTGTCGTAGATCGTGAGAGACCGTTTGGCACTGTCGAGGGTGCCTTTCGGTGTATCAACGGTGGCATTCACCAACGTGTAGCGCACGTCCTCGAGTGTCATTCCCATGCTGGCCAAGCGTGCCGGATCGATCTGCACGCGCACCGCTCGCTTCTGCTCGCCACCGATCACCACCTGCGACACGCCGGAGATTTGCGACATCTGCTGACTGAGTATGGTGTCGGCGTAGTCATCGACATTGATCGCCGGCAGCGCGTCCGAGGTCACGGCCATGATCAGGATCGGGCTGTCGGACGGATTGACCTTGCGATAGGTGGGTGGGCTGGGCAGATCCCTCGGCAACTGGCCGGCAGCGGCGTTGATCGCCGACTGCACGTCGGACGCCGCCGCATCGATGTTGCGCTCGAGGTCGAACTGGATCGTGATCTGCGCAGTGCCCTGGGCGCTGATCGAGGTCATCTGCGAGATGTTGGGAATCTGCGCGAGCTGGTACTCGAGTGGCTGCGCGACAGTGGCGGCCATGGTCTCCGGGCTGGCTCCGGGGAACTTGCCGGTAACCACGATGGTGGGGAAGTCCACGCGGGGCAGCGGCGCGACCGGCAGGAACGGATACGCCGCGATCCCGACCAGGATGAACGCCGCCATCAGCAGCGAGGTCGCGATCGGACGGTTGATAAACGGGCTGGATACGTTCAACTGCGCGGCCTCTCGTTCGCTTGCGTCCAGGTCGCTCGGGCGAGGACGCCGGCCAGAGCAATATCAGCCTGGCTCGAATCGCGGAGCGATCTCAGGCTGACGAAATTGCTTGCGAAACAACGGCTGGAGCGTTTCCACTCGAGGTGGAAGCGCTCCAGGTGCCTGGACGAAGCACGAGCCGTGACAACGGAGGTCCTGGACGAGACGGCGGTGTCCGGAGTACCTCGCGTCGGCCTCGGGCGGCCGTGCTTCGGGCCACAAGGTACTGCCGCGTGGCGAGGCGAGCTTGACTGCAATTCCACCGGTCGGCGCAGTCCCTGATGGTCCGCCGGGCGGAAACGTGCCGTCAGGCTTGATCCGGATCCAGCGGTTGATCCCGAGCAGGGATCTGATCTTCATGACGTCCCCTCTTTGACCTCAGGCACTCGACTGCCGTTTCGCGGCGCGGTTTCGCCGGCGGAGCGACCTTCCTACCACCACCTCGACGAGCCCGTCGATATTCGTCGGATCTTTCGCTGACGATGGCTCACCTGGGCGAGGGGCACAAGCGGGGTTGCTGTCAGGGTCAGGGGGTCGCGTGACGTAGACTCAGTGTTTCGACAACGGCTCGACTCTGCGACACGGTGCTTGAATTATCGTTACCGGGGGTGAATGTGTCGTTAACTGGCCCGGTCCGGGGCCCGCCCTCGCGAAGCATGCCCTTGGCGCAGGACGAGGCGCGAAGGACCCGGGACTTTGCAGACTACAGCTGCCTGGGGGCCTTGTGCCCGGTCGGGATGATGTCCGCGGGCAGGAAACCGCGGACCATCCCCCAAATGCCGCGTGGCTCGACGAGAATGGTCGCGATCGAGATCATTCCGAGAAGGATCAGGTGCCAGGTGCCAAGAGCAGAGAGATAGCCACGCAAGGCGAAGAAGACGATGGTGCCGATGATTGGCCCCTCGATGCTGCCGATCCCGCCAATGATCACGTTGAAGATGATGAGCACTGTCCAGTCGGCGATGCTGAAGGAAGCGGACGGCGCGATGCGCAGCTTTTGCAACGTGATGAGTGCGCCGGCCGCGCCGAAAAATGGTGCAGTGCCCAGGAAGCACATGACACGCAGGCGGATGATGTTGACCCCGAGCGATCCAGCGCTTTCCTCATTGTCGCGCATCGCCGTCAGGCCGAGCCCGATCCGGGAGCGCAGCAGGGAATAGGTCGCCGCGAAACTGGCGAGGGCCAGCGCCAACGCGAGCCAGTAGATCGTTGAAAGCCGCGCTGAACGCGTCGTCCCGAACGCGCGCAGGATGGCGATCGGGACGCTTTCGCCGGAGCCGCCGCCGAACGCCTCGATCTTGCCGGCGGCCAGCATGAGCACTTCGGCAACGACCCAGGTACCGATCGAGAGATAGGCAGTGCGTAGACGAAAGACGATGAGCATGGCCGGAACGGCGACGACGAAGGCGGCGAAACCCGCGAGCGGGATGGCCAGGAACGGGTTCAGGCCGGCAAGGGCGGCGAAACCGACAAAGCCATAGGCACCCACTCCGACGAAACCGTGCTGACCGACGGTCGGAATGTCGGCATAGCCGGCGAGAAGGTTCCACATGATGGCGAGCACCAGCATGGTATAAAACTCGGTGAGTAAGCCAAGCTGATCGTCGCGAAGCAGCCAGGGACCGGCGACAGGTACCAACACCGCGGCGGCGAGCGCCACGCGGATCGCCGCGGGCAGCCATCGGCGCATTGCGGGACGGTTCACCCTGCGCCTCAGTATTTCGGAAACAGGCCTTGCGGCCGAACCAGGAGGACGAGCAGAAACACGATATGACCGGCGAGGGTCTGCCAGGCGATGTCGAACTGAGCGCCGATCGTCTGTGCGACCCCGAGAACGATTCCGCCGGCCAGTGAGCCCCACATGCTCCCGAGACCGCCGAGGACGATCACCTCGAAGGCGATCAGAAGGCGCGAGGGACCCGATGAGGGGGCGAAATTGCTCCAGATCGACATGAAGCCGGCGGCGACGGCAATCGTCACGAACGAGATGCCCATCGCCACCGCGTAGATGCGCGCCGAGGACAGGCCGATGAGATCGGCCGCGGCCACATCGTCGGAGACCGCCCGGATCTTGGCGCCGATGCCGCTGCGGTAGAGCACGAGGTCGAGGCCGACGATGATGAGAACGGCGGCGACGAAGGTCAGTACCGAGAACACCCCGATGTTGATGCCGGCGCCCAGCCGGATCGTCGCGGTTTCCATCCAGCCGCCCGAGACTTTGCGCGTATTGGCGCCGTAGGCCTCCAGCAATCCATTCTGGATGATGTTGGAGAGGCCAAAGGTAACCAGGATGACGAGCAGGCCATGCTTGCCGACGACGCGCTGGAGCAGGAAGCGTTGCAGTGCGAAACCGACGCCAAAGGCGACCGGGAGCACGATGACGGTCGCTGTCACCGGATCGAGGCCAAAGCTGACCGTGAGGGTCAACAGTGCAAAGCCGGCAAGTACAATGAAGTCGCCATGAGCGACGTTGACAAAGCGCATGACGCCGGCCGAGAGCGACAGGCCGGCGGCAAACAGTGTGTAAAGGCCGCCGAGCAGCACGCCTTGCAGCAACTGATTGATCCAGGAGGCGGCCAGGGTGCTCATTCTCGCTGGCCGAAATAGTGCTGCATCAGGTCCTCGCGGCTGGTTTCGGCTGGCCGCCCGGCGCGTGATACGCGGCCCTCAAGCAGGCAATAGAAGCGGTCGGCGACCGCGAGTGCGCGTGAGATGTCCTGTTCGACGAGGACGATGCCGATGCCGCGTGCCCTGATCGTCGGGATGATCGCATAGAGGTCGTTGATAACCAGCGGCGCCAGACCGAGGCTGATCTCGTCGCAGAGCAGCAGCCGCGGGTTGGCCAGCAGCCCGCGGCCGAGCGCGACCATCTGCTGCTGACCGCCCGAAAGGTGGCCGGCCTTCTGGCGGCGGCGCTCCAGCAACACCGGAAACAGCCGCCAGATGTCGGACAAGCCAATCTCGCCCTTGCGCCCGACCTGCCGCCCGAGATTGAGATTCTCCTCGACGGTGAGTGAGGGGAACAACCGCCTGCCTTCGGGGACAAGCGCGATCCCGGAGGCGACGATCGCGGCGGTGGAATGACCCGCAAGATCGACGCCCGCAAACCGAATGTTCCCCTCCACTCGCTCGGCCTGGCCTACGATCGCCGTCAGCAGCGTCGACTTGCCGGCACCATTGGCACCGATGATCGCGACGATCTCGCCGGCGGCGACGGTAAGGTCGACATGATCGACGGCGCGGAACTGATTGTAGAAGACCGACACCGCCTCGACCGAGAGCAGCGGCGCCGGATCATGTGCCAAGGTAGACTTCCTTCACCAGCGCGCGGGCCAGCACATCATCCGGCGCTCCGACGGCGACGAAGCCGCCACCCGAAAGCACGGCGAGCCGGGTCACCAGCCGGCGCAACGCCTGCACGACGTGCTCGATCCAGACGATCGTGATGCCGTCGGCGTGGACCGCGCGAATGGTCGCCAGCAGCGTTTCGGTCTCCGCTTCGGTCAGTCCGCCGGCGATCTCATCCAACAGCAGCAGCCGAGGCCGCACGGCCAGCGCCCTGGCCAGTTCAAGTTGCTTCAGATCGAGCAGGGTCAGTTGCCCGGCCGGATGATCTGCGCGATGTCCGAGACCGGTACAGTCCGAGCACCGCGGCGGCCTGCTGTCTGGCGCGTGGCAACGGCAGTCTTGCACCGTGCACCGCCGCCACCAGCACGTTCTCGAACACCGTCATGTGGGCGAAAGGCTTTGGCACCTGATAGGTGCGGCCGATGCCGATGCGACAGCGGCTCCATCGCGTCATGCCGGTGATATCGCGTCCCTCGAACCGGATGCGCCCGGCGCTTGGCGGCAGCACGCCGGCAACGAGATTGAACAGCGTCGATTTCCCGGCGCCATTGGGACCGAGGATGCCCAGGATCTCACCCGCTTCGACAGTGAAGTCGAGGCGGTCGATGACGCGCAGGCTGCCGAAGGCGCGCGACAGCCCCGCCAGTTCGAGCATCCTCGGAACCGATCCGCTGACGTTCCTGCGTCGCTTAGCTGGCGTAGGTGATCGGCTCGGGCTCGCCCCCGACCGGCACCTCCGGGAACAAGGTATTGTCGACGATCGCAAGTTCGACCGGCCACTTCACGCCCTTGCGCCACTGACCAACCACCACTTTGGTTTCGCAGACGTTAGGAAATGGCCCCTGCTTGAAATTGATTGGACCAACGATCGACTTGTAGTTGGTGTCGCGCAGCGCATCCCGGACAGAGGCGGGATCGTCGAGCTTCTGCGTCCGTTGCAGTGCGTCAACGGCGACCTCGATGAGGGAGTGGCGGAAGCCGAGGCCCATCGAGGCCTGCTGGTTGGCGACCTTCTCGTAGCTGTCAGCAAGCTCCTTCGAGGATTGTCCGGTCAACCCGGAGGCGAACGGGTGAAACTTCGACCACCAGACCTCGGCCATGAAGTTGAGCGCTCGATCACCGTACGGGTAGACGCCCTGCGGAAACTCGCCGACCTTTCCGGCGAGCACCACCTTGGGCCGAAAACCCTGTTGTGCCGCCTGGTTCCAGAAGATGGTAAAGTCCGGCGAGGGTATGACGGCCGCCACCAGTTCGACACCGCCTGCCTTGAACGCGGTGATTTCGGGCGTGAAGTCGCTCGCGGGCAACTCGAACCGGCCGGGATCGACAAGCTTCAGGCCTGCCTTGGCGAAGGTGGGTGGCATCACCTTGGCGAAGATGCGGCCGTCGTCGTCATTCGCCCACAGGACGCCGATTGTCCGGTTGGTCGGCACACGGAGCCAGGCTGCGATAAGGGCCGCGTTCACACCGGCGCCGCTGAAAAAGAAATTGTAGGTCCACTCGAAGCCCTTGGCGGGATCGCCCTTGCGGCCAAAAAAGTAGGACTCGAGCGGGGCGTCATTGGTGACGCACGGCATTCCATTCAGCTCGCACTGGTCGGCCACGGGGTTAACGGTCTCCGGCGTCGCAAAGGCCGTAACGATGTGGACCTTGTCGTTGAGAATGAGCTCCTGTGCGACTTCCGACGCACGGTTCGGACTGGACTGGCTGTCCTTGACGACGATTTCGAGCGGATGGACGGTGCCGTTGATCTTGATCGAGTTGTTCATCGACTTCATGGCGTAAGCGATCGCGTACAACATTTCCTCGTAGAACAACGCAAGCTGGCCGGTCTTCGGCCCGACCAGACCGATCTTCACGGCTTCCGGTACGGCGAAGGCGGGACGTGCGATGGTCGCCGCCGCGCCGGCTGTCAGGCCCTTCAGCACGGTGCGCCGCTGCAACTTGTGGGCGAGACGACCCATGACTACCCTCCCATTATTATTGTTTTGTAAGCCCAGGAATGCATGTATCCGACTATGCGCTGGCACAACAAGCCCAGGTAGAGGCTGGTGGCTATTCCGGAGGATTGTGACCAGCACCGCTGGCCCCGGAGCAAGATCGGTGATGACACTTTGCCGCCGGTGTGTCAGCGTAACGGGCCGCTCGTAATGCAATGTTTGGTACATGCAGATGGAGGGTCGCTCATGACATGGACCGCGGGCAAGGCTGGGGCGGACAACTCCCCGATCCTTCATGCGGCCGTTGCGCTGGCGGCGCAGGTCGTTACGGCAGGCGACGAAATCGAGCAGGCGCGTCGGATCCCGCCGGCAATCTCCCAAGCGATGAAGGACGCCGGCATATTCGGCATGGTGATGCCGCGCGCCTGGGGTGGGCCGGAACTCGATCTTTTGACGCAGTTTCGCGTGATCGAGACATTGGCGATGGCTGACGGATCGGTCGGCTGGTGTGCCGTGATCGGTTGCGACAGCGGTTACGTCAGCGCGTTCCTCGAACAGGACGTCGCGCGCGCCATGTATCCGGACATCCGTGTCGCCACCGGGGCCGCCGCGACGCCGACCGGAAAAGCGACCCGTGTTCGAGGCGGCTACCGCGTCGAGGGCCGATTCCCGTTCGTAAGCGGCTGCCACCACTGCGAATGGTTATGGCTCGGCTGCGTCGTCAACGACGATGGCGCGCCGCGCGCGAACTCAGAGGGTGTGCCGGAGACCCTCCAGTGCTTCGTCAAGCTTTCGCAGTGCGAAATCCTCGACACCTGGTACACGACGGGATTACGCGGCACGGGAAGCAACGATGTTCTGGTGCGAGAGGTGTTCGTCCCGGAGGAGCACACCTTCAGCTTCCAGGATCCCACACTCGTCAAGCGGCCCGGCCCCCTGCATGCGTTCCCATACCTGTTTATTGCGAAAGGACCGGCGGCCGCACTCGGCATCGCACGCCATGCCGTTGATGCATTGATCGAGGACGCCACGAGGAGACCCGCTCGGCGCTACACACTCGGCGATCGCCTCGAAGCGCCGAAGCTGCTGCGGGACGAAGTCTTCGTGCAGGAGGCGGTCGGGCGCGCCGACACGCTGCTGACCAGCGCGCGGAGCTATTACTATGATACCATGGCAGATTTGTGGGCGACCCTGGTCGAAGGCGGTCGCCCGTCAGGGGTACAAATTGCCCGATTTACGACGGCTCATACCCACATCATAGGTGTTTGCGTGGATGTTGTGCAGCTTGCCTACAAGACCGCCGGCGGGACGGCGGCATACGCAAAGGCACCGTTCGATCGCTGTCTGCGCGACATCCTGACCATGAACCAGCATGTGGCGGGAACGCTGCGGACCTATGAGATGGCCGGCCGCATCATCCTCGGGCTCGAGCCCTTGCGCTGGCTGTTCTGACAGCATCGGGGGTCGGACCAAGAACAAGTAGCTGATGCCGATGCGGCTCGTTCGCTTACGAAACTCCCGTGTAACACCCATGGGCTTTAGCGACGACCGTCCGGGTCTAAGGTGTCACCCCGGGCCCCTCGTGGCATCACCGTGCCTGGCACGGTGACCCAAGACTTGCGGCGGGGTGCAGGAAAATTGGTGGATCTCCTCGCCTTTACTCGCCGTCGGAAGGGCGGCCATGACCGGTGAAGCCTGCCGGGGTCAGCGAACAAGACCCTCAATCTCGTCCTTCGACCAGGCGATAACCTCGTTGATCGACTGCCCGCTGTGCAGTCGTGCCCACATGGCGGGGATGACGGCGCGGGTGGTGATCGGGATCGCATATTCGGGCGGTGACGGGTATGCGGAAACACTCGGCAGCGAGTTATGCCATGGCCGGATCGGATAGTTGTACATCGTGCCCTTTGGCGGCTGGACCTCGGACCAGATCTTGAAATCCGACATGCTGGTCTGCGGCGGCAGGTTGAAGCCCTCGCACACCGCGTCGCGCTCTTCGATTTGCGGCCGTTGCATCAGATGCTCGATCAATTCCTTTGCCGCGGTCTTGTTCTGGCTGAATTTCCAGATGCCATAGAACATGTAGACGTAAGGAATGTAGCGCCCGTTCGGCCCGGCCGGGCAGGGGAATGTCCAGCAGTCCTTGGCGACGTCCGGAGCATCGCGTTTCGCCACCGCCCAGGCGGAGGGTGGATTCCAGATCAATGCGCTCTTGCCGGAGATCAGCGCTCGGTTGTTTGACGCGTCGTCGTAGCTGACCGTGTCGGACGGAAAGAACCTGACAAGTTTCTGGCCGTACTCCAGCACGCTCCTCATGTGATCGGAATCAACCGTGATCTGCCCTTCGGCGCTGACCAGTTCGGCGCCGAACGCACGAAAGATCGCGCCGACGGTGTTGCTCGAATCGCCGGTGGCGCCGACCCCCATGCCGAAAGGAAAGCCGGCCTTGGCGCAGGCCTCGGCAGCTTTCAGGAAGGTATCATAGGTCCACTGCGCAGCCTGCGGCGTGGCGCCGGGTTCCGCCGGATACATTGCCTGAATGTCGATGCCGGCGAAGTTCTTCAGCATGCTGATGCGGGCGCAGCAGGTCAGATTCGCTGTCGGATCGGTGCCGGGGATCGCGAGCCAGTGGTCCTTCGGCTTTGCCAGATACTCCACCACCGGGTCGTATTTGCCGTATTTCGTCGTGAGGCTTTGAACCACCTCATCGACTGGCTCCAGCTCGGAACTGTAGTTGAAAGCGTCCCATTGAAAAAATGGCAGGGCATCGTGGCCGGCCTTGGCCTGGGCCTCCGCGGCGGCGGTCAGCAACAATTTGTTGCCTTGCGAGGTGATGAAGTCGGCGGTGACGTCGACCTTGTTCTTTTCCGCCCAGGCCTGAACCTGCTCGCGCATCTTATCGGTGCCGCCGGGCACCCAGTGATCCCAAAAGCCGATACTCAGTCTGCCGGCGGCGCCGGCGGTGCGGATGTGCACCAACGGCAGCGCCGTCGTGGCTGCAGCGACCTGCAACGCGCGGCGGCGCGTCACATGACCTGGCTTGGACATGGTCAAGACCTCCCGTTTCGGGCGCGATTGATCCGCGACCGTTATTGCCTGATCGGTATCTTAGCAGGCGGCGCCCGTTTCGAAACTGCCTGCGACGGCTACTCCCGCGGCTGGCCGAAAACGGCCGCCACGAGGGCGCGGGCAGTATCGCGCCAAAGCCGCATGGCATCCATATGATTCGCACGGGCAACGGGGCGACACCTGACCAGACCGTCTCGAACTTCTGGGCATCACGGTTGGGCGAAAGCGACCGAACGGGAGGGTGCAATGAAGCGGCCATTTCCAGACCTCCGGCACGCGCGCTGACGCCGGGGACGGTGCTGCCCCAGACCACGCATCGAGACAACGTTGACCGACCGCCGGCAGACCGCGCCGGATGCCGCCCGCCGCGTCGCCGGGTTGCGCCGTCAGGCAGCGAGGGGGTCATCATCCGTATTGTGATGCCGTATTGGCAGCCTTCCGAATTCTGCCGGGTCAGTCCGCCCCGGATCGCAGCGCCGAGGGTTGCGTGGCCGCCGGCGCCTGAGTTGACGCGGGCCGCAATGCCAATCCGGCTGCCACGAGCATCAGGGACATACCGAGTGCATCGCCCCAATCCAGCCTCTCGCCGAAGAAGCTGCAGCCGATCGCCACCGCGATCACCGGCGAGACGAACGCATAGGTGCCCGGACGGCTGGCGCCCCAATCACGGACCAACAGGAAGTACATCGTGGTGGACAACAGCGCGCCGGGGATCAACAGATACAGCCAGGCCAGGAACGCCGGCCATCCCCAAGCGAAGCGCATCGACTGCCAGGCACCGGGCTCAACCGCGAGCGAGGCCGACAGCAGTACTATCCCACCGGTCAAACCGGTCAGTCCAGCCAGCTGCACGGGCTCCACGGTGCGCATGATCGGCCGTGTCATGACCGAGCCGAGGGTATAGCAAAGGCAGCCGATGGTGACCGCGCCGGCACCCGCGAGTTCGCGAAAATCCAGCGTGCCGGCGATTGCGGCGGGACCAAATAGCGTCAGCACGCCAACCACGCCGAGCAGGATGGCGGCGGACTGACGGAGGCTGAAACGCTCCTGCCCCAGCGCGACCGAGAAGCCCAGCAGTGCGATCGGGGTCAGCGCGGAACTGATCACCGCACCAAGTCCCGCGGTTATGTGTTTCAGGCCATAGAGTTGAATGACCTGGTTCAGCGTGATCAGAAGTACTGACACCAGTAGCAGTCTCGGCCAAAGTCGGGGTGGCGGCATCACCCTTTCCGCTCGGATCCGGCGAACCGCCAGGATGACGAGGCCGGCGAGGCTCCAGCGCAGCCCGGCGAAGACGCCCGGGGAAACGGTCTGGATGCCGATCTTCATCGCCAGCCACGTGGTGCCCCAGACGAAGCAGATGAATACGAACATCGCCCGTTGCGACGAAGTCGCGGTGGCATTCATGGGGTTCCGGGCCTGACTTCACCGCGTCTGTCGGCGCGGGCGCCGTAACTAGCGCATCAGACGAATGGTCTGCCGCGACGAAGTGGCATAGCCCGTATGCGCAAGGTCGAGGTGCGGTCTATTGCAGCGATCATCCCGGCTCTCAGCCGCGTCACCGGGGGCGGTGCCGAGCCGCACGGTTGACCGGCGTGAGACACAATTCCGCGGCGGCTGCGGCGGCTTCGGTCAACCCGCCCTTGCCATATCGACGACGCGGGCAGGAGCCGCGAGGGTGGTGCCAATTCGCCATACTTCGCCGAAAAGTTGTCGTCGCTCGCAGAAAATTGCCCAGCGGAGGGCAACGTTAAGACACACTTCATCACCACCGTGTTGGTTGGCAGTGGCTAGACTGGTTTCGTAGCTAACGGGAATGGTGTCTATGATGTGCACGCTGACAATGAGCACACTCACATTGGCCACGATGCTTCAGGATCCGCTGATCCGGCTCGTGATGCGTAGTGACAATGTGTCGGAAGAGGACCATTCCGAGCTTTTATACCGCGTCAAGCAATCGCTGATCGCTCGTGCCGAGATTACCGCGGCGGGGGTTCCGGTCGCGGCGTAACGCACCGAGAAGCGGGAGAGCGGCGAAGGCATCGGGACGCACCGCGGTCGCGTGCCAGGAGCGCCCCGGATCCGCTCCGGGTGGGGATAACTGCCGCTATCGGACATTGCTGGTGGGCGGTCGCACAGACGATCTTCGCAAGTCATCTGTCGCCGGACGTTGTCGCGCCTGGGTGCTATGCATTGCGCGCGGTGGCACACGGATGGCTGGCCGGTTTGATGAAGAGATGGCACAATGCCTGGATCAGTTAGAAGGAGGTCCGGCAATGCCGACCTATGAGTATGAATGCCCGGATTGCGGACCGTTCAACGATGTCCGTCCGATGGCGGAGTATGACCAGCCTCAGCCCTGTCCGGATTGCGATGCCATGGCGCCCCGGTTGCTGACGGTGGCTGCGATTGGCGGCGGGGCGTCGGCCCCGCGTCCGGGTGTCGCTCCTGCGGCGGCGCATCCGGGTGGATGCGGTTGCTGCGCCGCGCCGCGCCGGCTTTCCGCCGAGGCGGTCTAGCCGCCCCCAAACCTCCGACAAGCGGCTGGTGACCGGCTGGCAGGTCATCGGATCGAGGTTGTTTTGAGGTCCAAGATCGGGAGCGGGGCCATTCTCCCCGCCTGGCCGGTGCCGCTTGGAGCGCCTTGCGCACCAGGATGATGGCGGTTGCGACGATGCCGGTGTTACCCCCGTCGGCGCAGTACCCGCGTCCTTGATCAGCGGCATCCGGTCATTGCCGAAATACATGTCGTCGCCACCGACAAATATGGTGGGAGAGCCGAAGCCGCCACGGTCCATCAATTCCTGCGTCGTGCTTCGCAACAGGTCCTTGATGGGCTGTTGATCGATGGCCGCGAATAACCGACCCGGATCGACATCGACTTTGCGGCAGATCTCGCTCAGGACCGGAACCTGCGATATGTCCTGGTTATCGACCCAGTAGGCCTTGAAGGTTTCGCGCGCCCACGGGACCAGCTTGCCTTCCGGCTCCAGGACGAAGCAAGCCCGCATCGCCTTGACGCTGTTCACCGGGAATACCGACGGACGATAGTGGATCGGCAGGCCGAGGTATCTGGCCCAGTCCTGCTGGTCCTTCTTGTTGTAAGCCGCCTTGGCCGGGACCGGCTTTTCGCGAGCGTCGTGGACGCTGGGATTGACCGCGTTGAACACGCCACCGACCAGGATCGGACGCCACTGGATGGTGACGCCGATTTCCTTCTGCATGAGCAACAGATTCTCGAAGGCGAAGTAGGTCCAGGGACTTGAGCAGTCGAAGAAACATTCCAACTCGGCCATCTATTGCCTCCTCCCTGAAACACGCGGCATCGGTTAGGCCACCGGGACAGGACGAGCCCGCTGGTTGAAGAGCATCTTGGCGCGACGTTCCTGTTCCTCGGGCGTCAGCTTGGCAGGATCCCCGGACAGCTCGGCACCCACCGCCATGCCTCGTTGGACGGCCGGGCGGGCGGCGAGTTCCTCAGCCCAGCGCTTGAAGTATTTGAACTCCTCGATGTCCTGGCCCTGCGCTTGCCAGCCCACCGTCCATGGGTAGGTGATCATGTCGGCGATGGTATACTCGTCGCCGGCCAGGTACTTGCTTTCGTACAAGCGGTTGTTCAGCACGCCGTACAACCGGTTGGCTTCATCGGTGAAACGGCGAACGGCGTAGGACTGATCGCCCTGCTTGTCGCCGAGACGGCGGAAGTGGCCGCACTCGCCGAGCTTGGGGCCCTGGTTCGCCATTTGCCAGATGAGCCATTCGGTGACGGCGTATTTGCCCCGTAGGTCCTGCGGGTAGAAGCGTCCGACCTTCTCGGCCAGGTAAAGCATGATCGCGCCGGACTCAAAGACGGCGATGGGTTCGCCGCCGCCTTTCGGCGTGTCGTCGACCATCACCGGCATGCGGTGGTTGGGGTTCATCTTTAGGAACCCGGCGGAAAACTGGTCGCCGCGACCGATATTGCAGGGGATGATTTTGTAGGGAATGGCGGCCTCTTCCAACAGGATCGTGACCTTCTTGCCGTTCGGGGTCGGCCAGTAGTGGAGGTCGATCATGCAATTCGTCTCCTGGTTGGGGTTGCCGGTGATGCTAGCGCAAAGCCTCGGCGGGGGCCAATGACGGTTGACGGACGGTCCGCTGGCCGGTCTGATGGCGGACCATGACCGACTGGATTTGAGACCTTGGCTGCAGATATCGTGATCGTGCACAGCTCCGACCTTCACGTCGATGATGACCCGCATCAGGGTCCGTATGGTGAGGATGGGACGACCGGCCTCCGGGTCGTGTTGAACGCCGCGAGGGCACACCAGGCTGATTACGTATTGCTGGTGGGGGACATCTTCGACAGCAACCGACAGCCGCCGGAGATCCTGCGGCAGTGCCGGGAGCTGCTGAACGACGCCGGGCGGCCGGTGATCGTGCTGCCGGGAAACCATGATCCGGTGACACCGGATTCCGTTTGGCGCCGCGGCGGACTGGATCGGCTGCCGCATGTTCATATCATTGGCGTGACACATGACCGGACACTCCATTTCCCGGCGCATGATCTGGAGGTATGGGGACACGCGCACGTGGATTACGGCAACATGGTGCCGCTGCGGGAGCCGCCGGAGCGAACGGCGCGGTGGCACGTGGCGCTGGCGCATGGTCATTATGAAGATGATGGGGTGCCCCCGTTGCGCCCGTCGTGGTTGATCAGCAATGCTGAGATCGAGGCGACACGAGCGGATTATATGGCGCTGGGACACTGGAACCGGGCGGCCCGGGTCGGCACCGGAACGACCGTGCCGGCGTTTTACTCGGGGTCGCCGGATCTGGCAAAGACGGTGAATGTGGTGCGTCTGCGGGGGAACGGGACGGTGGATGTCTCACGAGAGGCGATTGAGTGGTAGCCCGCCCGTAATACGAACGGCCCGGAGGACAGCGGCTCCGGTCCACCGACCATCCTGTCGGCTTCGTCTGGGAAAGTAACGGTAAGATGCGAGGGATTGCATCGCGCGGAGCTCTCTGCGTCCGGTGACGTTGGCGAATGTTCGTAATCCCAAGCTTGTGATAGCGGTCTCCGTCGAATTTGCACTTATGCTTCAGCGTCGGCACGGAGCGTTCATCGCCGGTGACTTGGCTGTGCCTGATCTGCAATCGGAGGCAACCTGTCAGGACATAATATGGTTCCGGGCTCAAACGAATGGCCGGCTGCCCGGGCAGCAGGAGATTCGGGTGCCTGAGGCCGGAGTAGGGCGAGGCGCTCGTTTGTCGTCTCGACGTTGCTTCGGCAGAGCCGGCCTGGCGGAGACGCTGGGAAACGACGGCTTCGGCAGCCACCGCCCGGGGCAAATGTTCGATGCCTATTCGTTACAAGAGAGCTCTTGGCAATCCGTTCGGGACCCATGGCTTGCCGCGACGGTAAGCCTGGACATGGCCGGTCGCCTCGAATCAGGCTCGACGATGCGGCACCAGCGGCTATCAGTCATCGTCACTTCGATGGTGACACGATCAAGGCACAATCCATCATCGATTTGCGGCTGACGCATACCGAGATTTTGAAGCCAAGCCCGGGCCATGGCCATGCGTAGGGTGCGTCCAGCGACATGGAGGTAGAAGACAATGTCGGAACCCGTTTCGATGGCGGTGCTTGTCGAGGAGGCACACGAGACAGAGCGCCGGCGTGACTGGCCGGGGGCGGTGCGATCTTGGGAGGCGGTGCGGTCAGGGTTCTCGGAGGATGTCGTTGGGCACCTGCGCCTGGGCGTGGCACTGCGCGAGATGCGCCGGTTCGACGAAGCTGACGCGATTCTAACTCCGGCGCTTGAGCAGTTTCCGACGGACGCCGCCATTACGGTAGAATACGCTCGGGTCGCGCATGTGCGCGCCGATTGGCCGGAAGCATTGCGTCGATGGGAGCTTGTTCGAGGAAAACACCCCGCCAATGCCGATGGAGTGAGTGGTGCCGGTGCTGCGCTGACGCACCTTGGCCGCCTTGAGGAGGCTGAGGCGCTGCTTTTGGGTGAACTGGACCGCTTTCCGGGCAACGTGAATATTGCAGTCGAATTTGCCCGGGTTGCGCATCGGCGCAGCCACTGGCCGGAGGCGCTGCGCCGCTGGAACCTTGTTCAGGAACGCTTTCCGAACAACGCCGAAGGTCACGCTGGTGCCGGTTCTGCGATGGGGCAACTCGGCCAACTCGATGAAGCGGAGGCCGTTCTTGAAGCGGCAACAGGCCGATTCCCAAAGCATAGTAATCTTCTCATCGAGTTTAGCAGAATCGCCCACCTTCGGTGCGATTGGCCTGAGGCATTGCGCCGCTGGCAGATTGTCCGTGACTCCTTTCCAGGTCATCCGGAAGGATATTTAGGCGCCACCACGGCATTACGCGCACTCAATCGTCTTGATGACTGGAATGCAGTCGCCAGCGAGGGGGTAAAGCGGCTCCCGCATAATGCCGCACTTGCTGTCGAATTTGCCGAGGCTGCGCACTCTCGCCAGGATTGGCCCGAGGCGATACGACGTTGGAAATATGCCCGCGCGCACTTTCCGGAGAACCCGACGATTTTTGCCGGTCTAGGCAGGTCGACGTTTAGCTCTCGCCTCAATATTCTTGACCAGGGCGAGCCTTCCGAGCCTTACGTGAGAGTCGCGCCGAGTGTCTTTGAGGCGGACTACTCCCCCGAGGAGTTGCTCATGCGCTTCGAGGGCCTCGGATCTGGCTGCGAGTTCGGGTTGGTGCAACGACATTACGGTGCTGAACCTCTCGGACTGTTGCGATGGGGCGCGATACCGCCGCTAAGTTTAGCAAACGCACTGAACGCAAAATTTGCGGAACTTGGCGACCCGGAGAAGGTGCAACTCTACGAATTTGGCGACAGTAAGGAGTTTTTCTTCCGCGATACCAGATACAATATGGAGATGCATACCTTTGTTCCGGCGCGATCGGAGAATTATGGTCAAGTCTTAGCGCAGCAGTGCCGGAGAGCGAAATATTTGAAGAGGAAATTGCTTGAAGATCTTGAAGCCGGAGAGAAAATATTTGTCTATAAACGTCATGTGGGTGTTTTGTCGGATGACGAAGTGAATCCAATATATCAAGCCTTGCGTCGGTACGGTCGGAATACACTCTTGTGCGTGTTCCCGGAACAGCTCCCCGGACTTCCCAACGGAACAGTTGAGGCGCGTGCGGAGGGCTTGATGTATGCCTATGTAGATGCGCTGTCTCAAACGTCCTTCGCACCTGAAATAAAATATCGATCTTGGCTTGGCGTTCTGAGGACTGCGCACGATCTCTGGCGAAGCGGTTTCCCTGATCATGGTCGAGCGGTGGCTTCGTGTAAGCTGGATAGAGCTGAAATGGGACTGGTCAACGGTGATATTTCGTAAGCGGAAGATGCAGCAAGTCGGCATGATTGGCGCGGAACCTCGCGGTCTTGGGAAGTGGCGCGGTCGAAGTTTTCCAGCATTGTCGCCGCGCCAGATTCTAATGACGAGGGCGAACGCTGATCGGTGCTCGCGTGGCTGTTTGAATCCGCCGGTCGGCGGCGTCGCGTCCGCGAAACTTCAGGGATGGTCAGGTTTCAGGTGGACATCGTAATCGACCGCTTCACCGACGATCGGATCAGTGGATGGGTTCGCGGCCTTACGACTGAGGTCGTGCTGGAGATGCGGCTGGGGCCGGATATCTATCCATTTTCTGCAAGTCTGTATCGGCCGGATCTGCCTTGCCCCACCGCCTTCATAAACATATTCTCGCAAGCTCAGATCGCTACCTTGGGGCGTGGCGTGCCGCTCGGGATATATGTTTCCGGGGCACCTGTCCCGCTGGTTGAGCTGAAACTCGGATCTGCCCCCAAGCCGGTGGCGTTTGTGCTTCCCGCCGGCGAGGTTTCCGGGCGCGACAGTGTCAGATGGTATGGTTCGGAAGATCCGGGCAAGAGCCTCTTCCACTACCACAACATTGGCGACTCGTTCGTATACAACTCCTCGCTCAAGATTATCGATGCGCTGAGTTTCTTCATAATGGATGTTTCGAAATACGACGAAGGTGCAATCGCCAACGTCAATGAAAACTGTTCCGCGGTCGTCTTGCGCGGTTCAAACTACTTCCACCATCGTATGGATTGGGGGCAGGCGGAACAGATCTTCGATAATATCAAAGTGCCTATCATATGTTTGGGCATCGGAATACAGGCACCAGATCGGGCCGCCTTGGCGCTTACCGCGAAGCAGCTCCGAATTCTTATGATGCTCGGCGACAAGGCAAATTCGATTGGGGTGCGTGGTTACCGGACTGCCGAGGAATTGAACGGTTTTGGCATCAAAAATGTCGATATTATCGGATGTCCTACGCTATTCCGGAATAGGATTAGGGATAATTTCATATCTAACCTAAATTTTCAAGAAATTGAGAGCCTTGCGTTCAATATTCGCCGTGAAGTGTCAGACGCATACTCTCACAACGCCGGTCTTTACATTGGGCTCCAACGGCAGATACTGGACCTATTTGTCGCGGCAAAGGATGTAACCCTTATGGCCCACGGAGAAGTCGAGGAAAAGATCTTCGCGCAAGGAAGAACTGAGATATACGAGTACGTCACCGAACGCCTGGTGGATCAAAACTGGTTCCGGGACCGCTCCGATCCTCTTATTGAAATCTATAAATCGAAGCTGTTCTACTCTGACTCGGTTGCAAACTACGACGCCTTTGTCAAGAATTTTCCGCTGGTCACGGGATATAGACTACATGGAAATTTAATGGCGCTCGCAAATGGTGTCCCCTCTTTCTACTTTGTCTACGATGAAAGGACATTGGAACTATGCGAGACATTTCACATTCCCTTTTTCGACGTGCGCGGGCCAAACGTCTTCTCGTTCGAGATGATGAACGAGATCGGCAGTTTTGACGCCTTCAATGCCCATTATCCGGTTGCTTATCAACGAATGATTGACTTCCTGGAGAAGAACGGACTGCCTCACCGCCTCTGAATCCGATTGCGGAGGATTACATCTTCGCCTCATCGCCCATTTGATTTGGGTTCGCATCATATTCGTACACGTCCTCCCGGCCACTACAGGCAGTCGATCGACAATCGCAGTAATCCGACGACAGAGGTTCGCTTTAAAATCTACGCCCATACCCGCATCCCGCTGGCTCGTGAGCTTTCACGGCGTGCCCCATTCATAGCCAACGCAACCGGCAGCCCCCGGCAAGGCAGACATAGTATCCGAACCGTCGCCGAGTCACCCTCCATCCGGATCCGGAACAGACTCCCCGGCCCCACGACTGCCGCCTGACCGGGTCGCAACGACTTGCAATCCAGCAGTCCATGGCCGGCGGCCAAACTCACACCAGCACTCCCGGCGCGGCTCGCCCAACGGGACACACCAAGCGGAGTGAATTCCGGCAGACGGTGACTGTCGCGCACGACGTCCAATGCCACTGGCTCCCCCAACGGCACGATCACCTCAACACACTCGGCAGGCGACGGCGAAGGATTGCGCGCACTTGGCTGCGAGAAGTCCATATCGCCATCTCCCACCCAATCAACCTTCACGACCAGCGGGTTGTCTTCCAGTACCGCTCGCAACACCGGCAGCAGCGAAGTATCTTCGACGAGATCGCCGGCCTTCTCGGCCAACTTGTGCAGCCACGCCGCTTGCTCCGGCACCTCGCGCAGATCGAATATTGCGACCCCGTCATGGATCAACTGCGCCACCGATGCGACGGTCGCCGGCACGATCTGTCCGATCTCGATCTTACCTCGCAACAACGCCGCCGCATCGGTGCGATCGGTCCACAAACCGCCGAACACGCTGCGAGACCGCCCCGCCGTTGGATGCGACGCGTAGAGGGACGAGAAATACTCGGCAAACCCCAGCAACGGCGCTCGCGGCAGCTCTGCATCGCCACCGTCGATCTTGACCGCGATGAATGGCAGATAAAGCGGGTCAATCGGCCGGAACAGGCTTATCACATAGCCGCTCTTGCCGTCGCCGAGCCCGGCGGCAGCCAGGTCGGGGCGGTGGATGTTCGCCTTCGCCTCCCCAAGGATCTCGTGATTCAATATCGCCTGCACCAGCACTGGCTCCCGTCGGCCGGCTACGAACGCCCATCCTCTCACCTCCGTGCCAGTCACCCCATCGACGGAGCCACGTACCATCATGCCTGTTCCGTTGTTATTCTCAAAAGCCAGCTTCGGTGAGCCGACACCACCGTCTGTTCCGATACCATGACGATACATCACTCGTCGTCCCGGACGTCCCGATCGAGAATGCACGCCAGGTCCGGCCATCGCGCTTGGTCAGGTGCTGCATTCGGCGACGGCCGTTTGACGATAAACCTTGATATAGTCTTCGAGACTCGTCTCCAGGGCCGGCCGCCCCGACATGCTCGTAGCCAGATCGATCAAAGTGTCCCGATGTTCGGCCAGATCGCGCAGCAGGTTGGTCAGCGCCATGGCGTTGCCTACCGGAAAGTGAAATCCATCGATGCCGTGGCGCACCTTTTCCGCCATGCCGCCGATGTCCGAACAGATCACCGGCCGGCGGTTGCGCAACGCCTCCTGAATCACGACCGGGGAGTTTTCCCACCACACGGAAGGTACCAGCACCGCATGCATCGACTGCATCAGTCGGTTCACCCGCTCACGATCGTAGGGACCGTTAAAGCGGATGTTTCGCCCCGCGCCCGCCAGCCGGTCGAGGAATGCCCGCTGAAATTCAGTCGGCTGGCCACGGTAATCTCCGAAAATTTCGAAGCTGATGCCGTTGAAATCTTCCGCCGCCAGAGCCGCCGCGGAGTCGAAGAGAACGTCGATGCCCTTCAGTGCCGAGATTTGTCCAAAGAAGCCGATGCGCAACGTTCCTCCGGCCGGGATCGGTGCCGATGGCACCGCTTCGGCGGGCCGCATCAGATTTTCCAAAACCAACATCTTCGCCGCCGGCAAACCCCAGGCCACATACCGATCTGCCAGAAACTGGCTCGGCGCGATAAATGTGTCCACGAGATCGAAGAAGCGCTCGATGTACCGCCGCCGGAGGAAGAAGTCGGATCGCGGAACCTCCGGAAAGCATTGCTGACAGCGCGCCGGGCTGGACTGATAGCAGAGATTGCGGTGCTGGTGCGTGACCATTTGTCCGAAATGGTGGCAGATGGCGAGATATTCATGCAAAGTCAGAACGATTCGGCAGTTTGGTAAAACGCGGCGCAGGTGTTGAAACACCTCGACGCCGAAATTTATGTAGTGGTGGAAATGCACTACATCGGGCGCGAGTTCGCGGAACAGCCGTTCTATCTCGGTGCGGAAGCGGGGGTCGGGGTTGGCGAACTTGAACCAGTCGAATGCTCCGGCGGAATACAGATATTCGCGGTCCGAATATGGCTGGCTCAGCACGACACCCGATCGTTCCGCGGTAGAAGAGCGATCGCAGCCCACGAACCAGGTCTCGCAATCTGCGCGGGCCTGTAGGCCGCGGAACAATTGAAACGCCGCGATCTCTGCTCCGCCATAGGAGATCTCCGGATGGCCGTGCGATGCGATCAGCACACGCAACGCCTCAGCCTCATATTGGCGCGGTATCCAATCTGCCATCACGCCCCCTGAAGAGCCGCGATGGTCGCGCCCCAGCGACGATCGTGCTGCCAGGCATTGTATACCGTCAGGTTCAGTCGCCACCCCAGCGCCGAACTGGCCTGGGATTTTCGCTCGAGGTGGAACAACTGGACCGTGGGGTCCACGACGCAGCGGTAGCCGCGCGCCTGAAGTTTCAAGCAAAGATCGGTATCCTCAAAATCACCCACCGCATAGGTCTCATCGAAGCCGCCAAGCTCGTTCGCCAGCGAACGCGTCATCAGCATGCAAGCGCCGGTGATGCTGAGATGCGACTGCAGCGATCCATCACTGACAAGCCGCCGGCCCTTATCGTGGTGCACAGGGAAGAACCAGTTGCCGAACTCGGCCAGCCGACCGAAGAACATGCCACGATGTTGAACCGAACCATCCTCGAAAAGCAGCACCGGGCCGATCACACCGATCGACGGGTCGTCGGCCAGATGGCTGGATAGGCGCTCAAGCCAATCCAGCGTGCCCGGAAAAACGTCGGAGTTCATGAAGGCGATGAACCTGCCTCGCGCCTCGGCAAGCCCGATATTGCTCGCCGGCGCGAAACCGACGTTTCGGTCCAGCAACACAGCCTTGAAGGGCACCAGAAAGCGCTCAAAAACCGAGGCGAACAGGAGCTGCGCCTCCCTGAGCCTCGGCGGTTCATCCAGTACGTATATGAATTCGACCTCAGCGCAATTCCGGTTCGCGGAAAACAGAGCGAGTTGATACTCGACGAAATCCAGTCGGCCGTATAGTGGAATGATGACCGAGAAGCGCGGCGAGGCCGGGATCTGCCCATAATCAATCACATCTGCTTTTGGACGCTTCGCCAGCCGGGATCGGTTCAGTCCTTCGATTGCCGGCCCCAGCACATGATCAAATGCGCTCCGTACCTGCGTAAACCGAACGTCCACGGCCGACAGCACGCGCTTTATCGCCGCAATCCCGTCCAGCCTGGGCCTGGGAACTTTGCGATATCCAAGTTCTCGGCTGGCGGTCTCAACCTCCAGGTAGATGGGACTGTCCGGGACAACCGAGTGGGGTAGGAACGCAATGAACCCACAGCGTGGATCGTCGAAGCCGTTCTGAATAAAGCTTGCAATCACGTCCGGCCGTTCAACGCGCAGACAGTGCTCCAACTCAAGCGAGGAGCTGAGAGGACCACACCGCAGCCGGATGTCGTGGATCTCGGTCGGGCGTGCGAGGCACCACCCCATCAGCACGAGGCTGTCAAAAACGGTCAGGATAGCCTCGTCGATTTCTATAAAGATTTCGGAGCCGAGCGCCGCGAGCGTGTCCTCGTCGTGGTATGGGACACGGCCAAGTAGTCCGAGCAGGATGTCGCGATGATGCGTCGGCAAAGCCTGCCCGATCACCGGCCGTAGTTGCGTCCCGAGTTCCAGCTCGCGCAGCCGCGGCGCCGTATCAGCGGTTTTCAATACGGCGCGAACATCAAACGCTTCAAAACTGACAGAACGTAGCCTTCCGAGTGGTTTTGCGGCGCCACGAACGAAGAAAACAATACCTTCCGCCCCGTCGTGCAAATTATGGCGCGGGTGAAGGACGGCAAATGTCTCGCCATCGACATCCCCTTCGTCGAAGGTCACCACGCTTCGATCGGGGGGATGCCCCACGCCCCATCCCAGAGTAATCCAGCCACAGAAGAACCAGCCGCCGGCCAGGGTGTGGTGGCCATAGAAATCGATGAAGCCACCGGCGATCTTGGGCTCCTGCTTGCCGAACAGGAGGTTCTGCATTTCCTGTCGTTGCGATCCATTATCGGCGTCGGCGAGCAGATCGCGAAGATGTTCAACGAGTTGGGTGTCCGTCAAACGAAGCACGTCCGGGGTCGGGTCAAAACTGTGGTCAGTCCCGGCACACTCGATCCGCATGTGAAGCAAAACGCCTGATTGCGCCTGGCTAGACTGGAGGAAGAACACAAAGCCTATGCCACGCCCGCTGACGTCATCACGGTTATAGAACGTCGAGTGTGTGTGCTCTTCGACCGAAAGCTCCGCAAACACCGCGACTGCATTTTGTGGTCGATGTCCAAGCGGCCAAGGATAAGCGATCCAGCCGCCAAAGAACCAGCCGCCCGCCAAGATGCTGTGTCCATAGAAGTCAACGTGTCCTTCGAATTCAAAGCCAGCGATCTCTTCACTTACGGAGATCGACACGGAATCCAATACATGTCTTTGACTTGCATCGTCCAATTCAGACACCGCGTTTGTGTGCGTCTAGCCCGGGAGGTTCTTTTATCCTGGAAATGGCGAACCTCACAAGGCACAACCTCCTCGTCCGGAAGTGACACGGCCTTTTGATGACGCTCAAGGACAGTGGTTGTCGCCGGATGACCGTCTTCGATCGTATCGATACTCTTACTGCAACGGAATAGAAAACGTGGAGGTAATCTTTATACCTTTATCCATGATTCAGATCGCTTCAACAATCTTGGCAAATGCGTCCTGCGCTACTTGTAGCGGCTATTGAAGGATTTCCGCCACCGTCTGCTCAAACACCTCACGCCCGCACTCCGTGCGGATGCGTTCCGCGGCGCCAGCGCGAATGTCGTTCCAAAGCATCTCCGACCGGTAGAGCGCCAGGACGTTTTCCGCGAATGCCGCCGGATCGGCAGCATCGGCAGATAGCAGATCTCGCCCATTGACCCATCCAAGTTGTCGCCGCAGCACTTCGGTCGCCGCCACCGGCACTCCATATGATGCTGCTTCATGAACCTTGTATGGGAGTCCGGCAGCATAGCGAGTGGGTGCGACGAAGACGCGATGCGCGTCATACAGCGGCGCGGTATTCACGATCGCACCGCGCAGCGTAATCCGCGCATGATCCTGAAAGCGGGCGAGATCGACTTCGCCCGTCGCAAAACCCGCGATGGTCAGCCGGGTTTCGTAGCCAAGCTGCTGCTCAATCAGCGGCAGCACCTCATCGACAAACCAGCAGAGAGAGTTGAAGTTGGGCGATCCAGTCCCGTGCATCGCTCCGACGAACAGCATCCCGGCCCGCTGGGCCCAGGCACTTGGTGTCAAGGCAATCGGCCGTAGATGACCCAATACCCTGACGTCTTGCAAGCCCAGCGCCTGGAGCAGCTCCATTTCGTGCGCACTTACCGCGAGAACGGTGCGGCAAAAGAAGGCGTTCCGCAGCTCCTTTCGGATGGCCTGCTGCACGTCGAATGGAGCTGACGATGAGGACAAGCCACGCCGTTGGCCTTCACGAGTTGCGCCGATCGCTTCGGTATCAAGTACCATGCGGACGCCGACAACATCCGTACCACATCTCTCGACGATCGGCTTGACGAGATCGAGATTGTGGCTCCGCGCGATCCAGATCGTGCTATAATAGCCCCGCCTGATCATGAGGAATTCTTCCAGGTCTTCCTGGCCGCGATCGTGCATGACCTCGACCGTGTCAGGAAAATCGGCATAGACCGAAGCAAGATTCTGATCATTCGGACAAATCGGATAGACTGTCACCTGATAGCCCAACCCTGCAATGATACCGACAATGTCGTTCGAGCGAACGAAGCCGGAGCCCAGCCTGCGTAACGGTAGCTGATCGTCGATCAGCAAGACGCGTCCCCGCGGCTGGTTTACGGCGCGCGCAAACAACTGAGCCCGGATACCAGACTCGTAATGAAGTTGCAGCGCCTTTGCGTGTTTCCGGACAAACACGGGATGTGCTTCCCGGATGCGCTGATGCGCTTCCGATGCCGCCGGTAAGGAGCCGTATTCCAGATGATAAACCGTGATAGCCGGATCATAAACGATGCGGTAGCCAGCCTCCTGAATTCGCATGCAAAGATCAGCATCCTCGAAATAAGCCGGCGCAAAGGCGTGATCGAACCCGCCAAGCTCCTTCAGCACAGACGTGCGCACGAGCAGAAAAACTGCCGAGCAGAAGGCCACATCTCGGACGAAATTTACTTCCGGACTTAGGGGGGACTGACCGCGCTGATAGCCGACCGTCCATCCGTCGCGCCAGATGATACCGCCTGCCTCCTGCAAAAGCCCGTGTGTTCGTATCACCTTTGCACCAACAGCGCCGATCGAGGCATCGGACTGAAGCCGGCGCATCGCTGCTGAGATGGCGCCTTCCGCCAGTTCCACATCGTTGTTGAGATACAGCACCGCATCTGCGCTCGCGATTGCCAGGCCAGCATTGCAACCCCGGACAAAACCGATGTTGCTATCGAACTGCAGCAGGCAGGCTCCGCTGAGGTATTGCGCAAGGTGCCGAGTTTCATCGGTCGAGCCGGAGTCGACAAGGATCAACTCGATCGGCCGCGGATGACTACTTCGCAAGGATGCGAGGGTCTGCAGCGTCAACGCGATGTTGTTGTGCACGACCATGATCACGCTGAGTTCAGGTCTTCCGGAAAAATCGAACTGCAACGGGTTCCGCCGGCGGAACAATTGCATGGCCTCGCTTTTGGCCCGGAATGACGCTTTCGCCTGGCCTTCGGTGGTTCGCTCGCATTCCTGGGAAGCGTTCTTTGACAGGGCAAAGTGGCGCAGGCAGCAGCGGATGTCGAATGTCTTCGTCTCGATCGCGCGATAATATGGTATGGGATCAAATCCGGAATTTGGCCTGAATCCGCGCAACAATCCAGTTTGAAGGAAATGGCGCAGAAGACCTCCTTCGACCTCATCATGATTATCTATTTGTTGTCGATAAAATCCCAGTGAAAAGAGCGGGCTGGGATCGGTGTGATCTTGGCAGAGTACTTGGTGAAGCGTATCGATGGTAGGGGGTTCAGTTAACAGTCCCGGGTTCATCAGAAGGATGTACTTCACGTCGATCAGAGGGTGGGGGTTGCGCTCTTCGCTGACTCCCCACTTCATGAAGTGTACCAGCGGATCTATATCAACCGCCCGGATATCCGGATAGATTTGCCAATAAAACTCTCGATCAAAGAAAGGTGAGACTTCTGGCCGAAATGCGAGCGGGAGGCTTAAGTAGCGTTTGATGACGCCAGGGTCGGATTTGCTGCCGCCGAGCCACTGAATAAACAGGTTCTCGTCAACGAAGGCCGAGGAGAACACCTCGCGTACCAGAGCTTCGGGAAAATCAGCCATCGTTCCGCATAAATATTGGTGTAGCCGCTTCGAAACCTTGCCTAGCGGAATTCCGTTCCGGATCGCATCCGAGAGAGGTGCTCAGCCTTTCGGTTATCACGGTTGCTCGATCCGACGGCGCCGGATACCGCGCTGAACGTTCTGATCTCGATGGCGCCATCACGATACCACATCGTATCGTGCTCGCGCGGCACGCTGCCGATGATCTGCAAACCGCTTCAGCGGTTGCGGAAGCGACGCGGCACTGCCGCGAAACGACATCCGCCGAGGGGTCGCGCTTGATAAAGTACTTCCACAATAGGAGTACAACTCCGATTTGGGGATGCCGGCGGCCATCAGATTTGTCGCTCGGGGTGGGGCAGCACACGTTCGTGCGGTGATCGTAACAGTGGATCTCGTTTATGGTTGACGGGCACAACGGTTTGTCCATTTGGGCTTTGACCGAGGGCGCCCGGAAGTCGTGGTGTTATTTACGCCGCTCCAAGGAAGCTTCCATAGCGGAAGGTTAGCATGTCGCTCCTCATTGGTGCACAAGTTGGGTCGTCGGCGGATCAAAAGCACTTGAACAGGGTCTCAGGGCAACGCGGATGTTCTCGAATAACCCGTCTCTCATCCCATTTCAGCGGACGTACATCTGGTCTCATCTGCAGGACAATTAGGGTGGCGCCTGATTTGGTAAAGCCGAAGGGGTTACAATGACCATCCGGTCGGCCGGGTCGACACGATCTCCTCCGGCGTCGGGCGCGGTGATGAGTGGGACGCTCCCCAGAGGTGCCCAGCGTTGGCAGACAACAGGTCGCGACTGATGGAGAAGACGCAAGGCGCAAGCTGGTGGTGAACAGACCGTCGTCCACAGATGTTATGAACGCGTAAGCCTCACTTGGCCAACGGCGCTGTAATATATTTGGAATAGGAAAAATAGCGCAATATCAATGTCTCCAGCAGGTGCCTTATTCCTGAGCAGTTCGTGCATGTCGCTGATTCGGCGTTCCGAATAGCGGTGATCTACAGGGTATTCCCCAGGTTTATCCACAGCCCAAGCGGGTTCAGGGGGCAATCTGAAGGCGTGGCGACGCGAGGCCTGAACTGAATGCATAGCCTTCCATTGCGTGGCGCCAGACCTGAGCGGGACGGCTCTCCGCCCCGGATAATCAGAACTGTCGCAAAATCTCTTCTTCGGCTTGTCTCCAAAATGCTCGGTGGCAATCAATTTAGAACTCCGGTCGGTAGGTCGGGCTCGCGATTTTGATCGAGGCCGCCGCGACCCAGAAAGCCCCAAGCGTTCGATTGACAGTTTGGCCGACAAACATCGGTTGTCCAAAACGGCACCGACTGTCACCAGTGACCTCCGTCCCAGAGGCAGACGCAGCAGAACGGAACCGTCCGCCTCAAGCGGGCCGTTCCGCTTCGACATGATACAATAATGCCACTATGCCGAGTATTTCGTGCTGCATATCGCTTGCGGAGAGCGAACCGTGCCGAATTTGCATAGTGTGCGACGATGCACCCTCTAGGTTGCCGCGCACCCGGGAGCCACTGGGCTCTCGATCTAACATACGGATACGTCAGACAAAACAGACCAAGTGGATGAATGATCGTAGGCATTTGCGAACCGACTTAGAATGCCATGCAAACCACAACCGCCCGATGTAACCTGTTTGGCAAAGGTCTGTCTGGCTGCTAAGCTTGAACTGCGGCTGCACCAGCGCAATGCGAGGAACCCACGCAGATTGAGACTAGAAATATTCTGATTACATACGTGACGGGCTTCGCTAGCTGGTTACGTTGTGGGCCTGGATCGTCGCGCCGTTGACGTAGCCAACCTGAAACTGGAGATAGAAATGAGCTTCCGGAATACACTCTTGGCCACCACGATACTGGTGTTTCCTGTCGCGGTCGAGGCACAGACTTCGCCGGAGCCAGTCACGGGCATCTACCTTGGTGCCGCCGGCGGCTTCAACATCAAGACCAATCCGAACATCAACGGGGTCGTGAGTAATATCCCCGGGGCGGCAGGTCGGGCGACGCCCAATGCGAATTTATCGACCGGGATTGGAGGAGCAGCCGTTGGCACCATAGGATATGGGCTGGGTAACGGTCTGCGTGTCGAGATCGAGGGCGACTACCGCGGAAACTCGTTCTCCAACACCAGCGGGAACAACAGAGCCGGCAACGGTATTTCGACAGGTGCCAGCGGCAGCGAGCGGCTCTACGGACCGATGGTCAATCTTGATTATGACTTCAATGGTCTGATCCCCTGGTTTACGCCCTACATTGGCCTCGGAGTTGGGTATCAGCGGGCCCATCTGCAGAATTTCTCGACAACCGGCTCCGGGGCCTTTGCGCCGACGATCTCGTCCGCCGATACCCGCGCGGCATTCGCGGCGCAAGGCATCGTGGGTTCGGCATTCGACATCCCGTCCGTGCCCGGCTTGGCACTCACGGCCGAATATCGGATCATGGCGCTGACCGGCACCCGAACCTATAACGCCACCTTTACCGCCGCTACACCGGGCGGCGGCACCGCCACGGGATTTGGCAAATTCCAGTTGGGGCACGACCTGAACAATACGTTCCTGTTCGGCATCCGCTACAACTTCGGGGTGACGCCACCGCCGCCACCCGCCCCGGCGCCGATGGCTGCTCCGGCGCCGGCTCCAGCGCGTTCTTACCTGGTCTTCTTCGACTGGGATAAGGCCACGCTGACCGACCGTGCCCGCCAGATCATCAAGGATGCCGCCGACAATTCGACCCGCGTGCAGTACACCCGGATTGAGGTCAACGGCTACACAGACACCTCTGGCACGCCGAAATACAACCTGGGGCTGTCAATACGTCGAGCCAAAGCGGTTGCCGCGGAACTCACCAAGAACGGCGTGCCGCAGAGCTCGATCGATATTCAGGGCTTCGGCGACACACATCTGCTGGTGCCGACTGGCCCGGGCGTGCGTGAGCCGCAGAACCGCCGAGTTGAAATCATCATACGGTAACCTGATTCGGATCCACACGGTGCGCAGGTAGCCGACTGAGCTTCGAGAGCTGATTCGGTTGGCCAAGCTGAGCAGTGACGCTGCTCAGCTCGGCTGGCCGGCCTACGACAAGGTGCTGCGTCCCGCCGGATCGAACCGACAGCATCCCGCAGCCGCTTCTCATTGTGGCCGCCGCGGAGCAAATTGTTAGAAAACCTTACAGATTTAGACATGGCGGCAGGCCCACCACCCCGCCGTCTGCGTTCATTTTCGCCAGCAACGAAGCGAGCTATTCGTTCCGGCCAGGTGAATGAGACTGATCCAGGTAGGTGCGACGAACGGTCCATGCAACAAATCGAGCCTGCGAGGCCAAAAGTGCATAGACTCCTTGCGTGCGTGCAAATAATAAGGCGACGTCCACCGTAAGGGTATTGGCCTAGCCGAGTTTGTCCGGCGGCAAGCCCACGTGGTTGGATACGCTTTTTCCTGCGTTCAATCCGGTTACCATTTGTGGAGTGCGTTCGTGACAAACCCAATCATACGCCAACTCATCGTCGGATCGCTGCTGTCGACCCTGGGCCTGACCGGATGCGTCTCCCAGGGCAAATTCGACGATCTGCAGGCTCAATACGACCAGCTTCAGCAACAGAATACAGCGCTGTCGCAACAGCTTGCGGGCCAGAAAGCGCAGATTAGCCGCTTGCAGGGTGCGATTAAATATACCGTAAACAGCGATCTGCTGTTCCGATCGGGGAGCTGGGAAATGCGCCCGCAGGGAAAGGAGATCATTGCCAGGATGGCTGCGAAACTTGCCCCGACGCAGCAGAACAAGATCCTTGTGAATGGCTTTACGGACAACGAGCCGATCGGTCCGGCACTGCAGCGTGAGGGCGTTACCTCAAATCTTGAGCTGTCGCAAAAGCGAGCGGAATCCGTCATGGCTTTTTTGATTTCGCAGGGCGTCAAGCCTGATCTCGTCGAGGCGCATGGATACGGCGAGGAGCAGCCAATCGCCTCGAACGATACCGCGAAGGGTCGAGCGGAAAATCGACGGGTGGAATTGATGCTTGCCAACCCAGGCTAAGGGCAGCCAGGCTTAGAAATCCAGCACCGTCTCCGCCGCGCTGTCCCAGGGTTGTGCGGCGCGCGGCGGAGCGGGAAGACGGAGGCGGCGGATCGCCGGCGCTCGATGCCTCCAGTCAGGAAACAACGAAAGTCATTGCCTCCTTGACGGATGACAGAGTTTAGGCAACCAACCTGCACGCGCAAGCCGTCGGTTGATTCAACCCGGCGGCGAGCATCAGGCCATCGACGCAAGGAAGCGGAAAAGCGAACCCGTGTTTATTCAGGGCTGACGGCACGGACAAACCCGGGTCGGGTCCTCGTTAATCAGGCGCCCATCAAGCCCGACCTGCCAAATCCGCATAGTCACGAACCTCGTCATCCAGCACAGAATCAACAGAATCAATAGCACTATTGGCTGCGGCATCGGGTCGGGAAAAATCGTTCCGCCTTCCATAGGAGAAGACGCAATGACTGCCGGGTTAGGGTGCATCGCTAGAGCGGCCGCGCTGGGTATACTCGTTGCATCTCCCGGATTTCTTCAGCCGTGGTTGGCGTCCAGCGCCTTCGCTCAGGCCTCCGACATGGCTGGTATCGGGCGTGCGGGAGAGCATATCCGCTCGTGCGCTCGTCAAGTCAATCGACCTTCCAACTCGTAAAGTCACGCTTGAGGTTGCCGGAGTGCTTGCGCCGGCGGGGACCAAGCTTCCGGACGACTCGCTGACTGTCGCGGGCGCGCGCGCAACGCCCGGTGAGAAGCCCGCGGACGCGCTGGGCAGCAAGATGGTGGTTACCGGTTTGGTCGTCGGCGTTGATCCCACGTCCCACACCATATCCCTCGTTGACCCTGCCGGGGGGCCGATTAGAACCGTCGATGTGGTAACCCCGGAAGGGCAGCAAAGCATGAAACTCGCAACGATTGGTGACACTATCACCGCAATCATCACCGAGGCTGTGCTGGTCGGCGTCGAACCGGCAGCATAGCGCTCCTTGTTTAAACCGTCTCGTTCCAGAGGGACCTCCTCATGACGCTCGATCAACCGAAACCCGCTCGGGCAATTTGCCGTCGCCAGTGTCGTCGAATTCCCATTTCTGGTCGGATACGCCGCGCGATATTCGGATTTGCCCTCGCCGCGGTGTTGCCGCTGGCCGGATGCTCCTCCTCGCAGAACATGGACCAGCAATCGGTCGCGGGGAAGCAGCCGGACGGCACCGTGGAGATGAACCAGGTACAAGCGGCGTTCATCGGCAGCGGTGGTGGCGGCAGCGGAACCTTGAACTTCCGCGGCAGGAGATATCCATTCGCGGTCGGTGGCCTGGGCATCGGCGGAATAGGTGCTTCGACCATCAACGCCGAGGGCGAAGTCTATGGTCTGAACAAGGTCTCGGACTTTCCCGGAGCGTACGCCCAGGGCCGTTACGGCTTCGTGGTGGGTAACGAAAGCGCTGGCGATCTCTGGCTTCGCAACGAGAAGGGCGTCATCATGCACTTGAAGGCAAAGCGCACCGGCCTGATGCTGAGCCTGGGTGGTGACGCCGTAGTCATTTCAATGCAATGAGCGAAGCCAATTAAATTGCTGCGGCTGTTCCCCGACCGTCCATCACCGGATGGGCCAGGTCGGGGTGCTCAATAGCCGTTCCGACAGGCCGCTTGCTGGTGGCGCTCGCCCGGGGTTGTGGATCCCCGGCCGAGACGCGGCTGTCACCCGCCGACCCATGGCAACCAGTCGGTGATCCCCCCGGTTGATCCGCTCGGCGACCCAACCGGATATGAGCCACTTGTGCAGAGTGGCCTGCTCGTAAGAGCGCATTCGAAATGAAAAAGCATTTTGCCCCTGATTATTGCGGCGCTTGGTTTGTCCTCCGTTGAATTTGCGCCGCCTGAGCACGCTCGTGCCGTCACCTGCGCCAACGGCGTTTATCGTGCCGGATGTGTCGGGCCTGGTGGGAACCGCTTTAGTCAAAAAAATCAGGTGGCTGGCCTTTCGAATAACAGTGACCTTGGGCGATCTTGGGCGGCCTATGTTTACTTTGACTCAGGCAAAACTGAAGTGAAACCGCTACTGACCGCGCGCCCCGAGCCCGCCTGCAACCGGAGGAGGTGGTCTTCAGACAAACCCCACTCACTCTCTCCAAATGGATCAGTCCAATACCGGGATACCAATGCGCTTAATTACGGTGGCCCCCCTTTGCTGGAACGGTGAATATCAATTATTGGAGGCATCAGTGGCGTTGCTCGCTGCAAAATAGCGAGAAGGGACAGAAGCGGATATGCGACAAATGTTGACCGCCTTAGCCTCATGAGCACAACCGAACCCGGGCAGTTGGTACGAGCGGCAGTCCGACGATCTCGGCGAGTGCCGGTGATCTGGGCGATACCAATCATAGCCATTGCGATCGGTGCCTGGCTGGCCTGGGATACCCTCTCGAAGGAGGGACCGCGGATCGTCGTGTCATTTGAAGACGCGGAGGGCCTTCAGGCCGGGCAATCTCAGCTCAAGTACAAGGATATCGCCCTCGGGACGGTGAACAGCCTCGAGTTTACCCAGGACCGCCGCAGAGTGCTCGTCACGATCGCAACGACGGCGCAAGCGGAGCCCTTTCTGAAAACCGGAACGCAATTCTGGGTAGTAAAGCCCCGTTTGTTCGCCGGTAATATATCCGGCTTCACCACGCTGCTCTCTGGCTCTTACATCGGGTTGTTGCCCGGACCGATAGACGCCCACGCCGAACGCAAATTTGTCGGTCGTGAAGACCCGCCGCTGCTCGATAGCGACGTTCCGGGTCGTACGTTCCGACTCAAAACCAATCAGCTCGGATCAGTGAGCCTTGGGTCGCCGGTGTTCTACCGCGGCCTGTCCGTTGGGCAGGTGTTAGGATGGGATATCGGCGACATGGCAGAGGACGTGACCATCCATGCGTTCGTCCGCTCGCCGTTCGACTCCTATGTCCATGATCAGACACGTTTCTGGAACGCCTCCGGCCTGGCGGTGAAATTGGGTGGCGCCGGTGTGGAAATGCAGGTGGAATCACTTCGGGCGCTGCTCCTCGGCGGCGTCGCGTTCGAAACGCCCACGACCGGACCATCGAGCGGGATAAGCGCCGAGCATCATGAATTTCCGCTGTTCGCGAACCAGGATGCCGCCAAGGCCGCGTCGTACAGTCGGAAAATCCCGTTACTTGTCTACTTTTCATCCTCCGTGCGCGGCCTCGGCCCCGGCTCGGACGTCGTGATGCACGGGCTCAAGGTGGGTCAGGTCACGGACGTCCGATTGGCCTTCGATCTCGAGAAGGATGCCGTCTTGGCGCCGGTACGTTTGGAGATTCAACCGGAGCGCATCGTAGGTGTCGGTCGCCAGCTTTTCACGGACACCAACGAGATCGTCAACATTCTGGTAGCGAAGGGTCTGCGAGCGACGCTGCAAAGCGGGAATCTGCTGACTGGTGAGATGCTGGTTTCGCTCGAGGTGGTGCCCGACGCGCCCCCGGCCACCGTGACGATGCAGGACGGTGCTTTTGTTTTCCCAACCTCGGACTCGGGCGGCTTGTCGAGCCTGCAGGCCTCGGCCGGGGAGTTGCTGCGCAATGTTAACGCGATTCCGTTTGCAAGCATCGGTCGCAGCCTGGACGCCATGACAAAAAACATGAGCGAGCTTACCAACGGTCCGCAGCTGCAGCAGTCACTGGCTGCACTTGCTGGTACAATGAACGAGGCTCAGTCCGTTTTGGCCAAGTTGAACACGGATATGGGCCCGTTCTTGAAGCAACTGCCGGAGATTGCGACTTCGCTGCAAGCCACGCTGAAGCAATCAAACCAGATGATGCGATCGCTCGACTCCGGCTACGGCAACGATACGCAGTTTCATCGCGATCTGGATCGGATGATGGCGCAACTGACCGACGCAGTGCGTTCTTTCCGTGCCCTCGCCGATTTACTGACCCGGCATCCGGAGGCGCTGGTGCGCGGCCGAACGGACACCGGCTCGCAATGAAAGCGATATTTGGCCCGGCCGCGGCTCGCCGCTGCTCGCGGCCCAGCGCTGTCGGCCGCTTCGTGCTTAGCGGATCGGAAAGTCCGGGCGGTCGTCTCGATTGCGGGTTGCGAGCGGTGCCGTTGCGGACCCAGGTATTTGACATGCGCGCCGCCCAGCTCGACCCTAGATGAGCCAGCGGTACACCGGCGAGGGTCCCGCAGGTCGGGCGGACGCTGTTCTCCGCGAGTGTCCTGGCTGTGGTCTGTTTCAGATAGAGCCTACGCTTTTGCCAGGCACGACAGCCCAGTGCGAGCGTTGTCGCACAATACTCCGCCGAACCCGACAGCATCCGCTTGAGCACAGTCTGGCATTGGCGCTCGCGTCGCTGATCCTGTTGACTGTGATGTGTCTGAGCACGCTCATGACTGTGCGCACATCAGGTATCGTTCACCACGCCGGTATCTTCTCCGGCCCGGTGGAACTGGTGCAGCGCCGCATGTCGGCCCTTGCAATCGTGGTGGTTTTCGTAACCGTTGTTGCGCCGCTCTGTAAATTGATCGGCACTATCTATGTGTTGCTACGTATCCGCGAAGCGAGACCTTTGCCCCACCTGCGTCGTGTATTCGTGCTGGTCGAGCGGCTCTCGACGTGGTCAATGGTCGAAGTATTCGTACTCGGTGTCTTTGTCGCGTACGTAAAGCTCGGCGATCTCGTTACGATTGAGCTGAACGCTGGGGTGTATGCACTTTTTGCACTGACGATCGCACTTGTTTGGGCGGACGCCGCACTGGACCGGGAAGCGGTCTGGGACGCGCTTGACAGCCAAGGCGCCCGATACGCGTCACGCGAAGTTCTTCGTGCCGGGCAGCTGCCGCCCCAGGCCGTCGGATGCGAAATTTGCACGCTGGTTGCTGTACCTGCCGAACAAGGCGCGCCATGCCCTCGTTGCGGCTCAGCACTGCATTTCCGCAAACCGGACAGCATCGCGTGGACCTGGGCACTGGTGATTGCAGCCGCAATATTGTACATTCCCGCCAACGTATACCCGGTGCTCACGGTCGTGCAACTCGGCGCCGGAGCGCCCAGCACAATCCTTGGCGGTGTCCGCGAGTTGATCGAGACACGGATGTATCCGCTGGCAGCGCTGGTGTTTTTTGCAAGTATCGCCGTACCCATGCTGAAGCTGGTGGGCCTCAGCGCAATGTTGGTATCGGTCCAGACAGGCTACACTCGGTGGCTAAGAGATCGAACGCGGCTATATCACATCATACGCTGGATAGGCCGCTGGTCGATGATCGACATCTTCATGGAGGCTCTGCTCGGCGCTCTCGTCCAATTTGGCGGAGTGGTCACCATCGAACCAGGTGCCGGCGCGGTGGCGTTCTGCGCCGTGGTCATCCTCACGATATTTGCCGCCGAAACCTTTGACCCTCGCATCATGTGGGATGCCGCGGAAGGGCGTATGATTTCCAATCGGCATCACGCGAAAGCATAGCCCCGGGATCATTGGCGGCCAATTCGGCAAGCCTTCTGCCCCAATACGGCGTCGGTAAAATCTCATATCCTCGATAGAACGACAGCGCCGGCCTGCGAGGCGGATTCTCTTGGCTGCATGACGTTCAAGTTCGGCCGATCCGGACGCACCGTCCGATAGTCGCGCGCCCGCTGCGAAGGTTTTTGCTTGTGTCCGGCGCGAAAGCGAAGAGAGTACTTAAATCGTCTGCCACGCATGGAGGAACGCCGGAATGTTACTATTTCGCTCCGCCTGGAAACAAATCGAGGTCATCTGTCAAAAACCATGGTTCGTAGTCTGTGCCATCGCCGCCGCCCTGTCTGTCTCACCTTTGACGGCTGCGACCGCGCAGGCGCCGAGGCCTAATGTCATCGTCATCATGGGCGACGACATCGGCTGGTCCAACGTCGGCGCCTATAACCAGGGGCTCATGTATTCAACGACACCAAATCTTGACAAAATGGCGAGCGAGGGCCTGCAATTCACGGACTACTATGCCGAACCAAGCTGCACCGCAGGACGCGCAAACTTTATCACTGGGGAACTGCCGATCCGCACCGGACTGACGACGGTGGGCCAGGCGGGTGCTTCGGTCGGCATGCCCGACGAGGCGCCGACAATCGCGACAGCACTGAAAGCACTGGGGTACGAAACGGGCCAATTCGGCAAAAATCACCTCGGCGACAGGAACGAGTATCTGCCGACCGTGCACGGTTTCGATGAGTTACTTCGGCTACCTCTATCACCTTGACGCGATGGAGGATCCGTTCTGGCACTCATATCCGCCATCGTTGAAGGACAAGGTCGGGCCGCGGAACCTGCTGCACACCTTCGCCGCCACGACCGACGATCCAACGGTGGACCCCCGGTGGGGCAAGGTCGGCAAGCAGCGGATCGACGACGTGGGGCCGCTGCCGCCACATCCGACGCCTGGCATCAAGTACAATATGGAAACGATTGACGAGGACATCCTCGACTATTCGGTCAAGTTCATCGACAAAGCTAAAAACGACGGCAAGCCGTTCTTCATGTGGGTCAATCCGACCAGAGCGCACGTGATCTCGCACCTCTCGCCGAAATATCAGGCGAAACTCACCCCCGAGAGCGGCTGGTATCTGGAAGAGGGGGTGATGGCGCAACTGGATGACGTGGTCGGCGGCCTGATGGCCAAGCTGAAGGCTGAGGGACTGGACGACAGCACGATCGTCGTGTTCACCACAGACAACGGGACCGAGAATTTCACCTGGCCCGATGGCGGTAACACGCCCTTCGCCGCCGGCAAGGGAACGATCATGGAAGGCGGCATGCGCGTGCCGATGATCGTCCGTTGGCCGGGCCACATCGCCGCCGGAAAGGTCGAGAATGGTATCATGTCGGGCCTGGATTTCTTTCCCACGCTGGTAGACCTCGCCGGCGATGCGAACATCAAGGATGAACTCCTGCATGGCAAGGAGCTCAACGGCACGACCTACAAGGTGCATCTGGATGGCTACGATCAGGTGCCATTGTTGACTGGCAAAGGGCCGTCCAGCCGGCACGAGGTCTTCTACTTCGCGGAAAATACCCTCGGCGCGGTTCGGATCGACGACTTCAAATTCCGGCTGATCGACCAACCCGAAGGGTGGACAGGCGGAACCGTCCACGTTGACTGGCCAATCCTGTCCAATCTCCGCCTCGATCCGTTCGAGCGGATGCAGTTCGCCAAGGGCAACATGGGAAGTTTCATGTATGTCCCTGATTTCTACATGCACGAGTTCTGGCGCTTCGTCTTCCTGCAGCAAATGGTCGGCGAGTACGCCCAGACATTCCTGGATTTCCCGCCGATGCAACGGGGGGCGAGCTTCAACCTCGAAGCAGTGAAGGCTGAGTTGCAGACGCGGATGAATGCGATGAAAAACAAGATGGAGTAGCCGAAAGCCGTGCCGCGGGCATCACTTGAGGGTGCCCGCCAGCTCATTCCGATCGATGTCAGTGAAGAGTGGACGGTCGTCACCCGAACGATCCTGCCGCTGATCTGGCAGCCGTCGTCCCAGCCGGCGCAGACCGTGCCGTTCGCCGCCGGCTCAACAACGTTCTCGGCATTCCTCGGGCCGGTCAATCCGATCAATGGCTGGTTATGGGGTATCAGCTCACCAGGCCCCGACGCTGCCGTTCGGCCCGCAGCTCGGCCGTGCCGCGAAGGTAGGCGGCATGCTGCCGGTGAA
>CAWEVT010000002.1:0-339687 GCA_963812585.1 uncultured Alphaproteobacteria bacterium
GGGCTCTGGAGGAAAATAGCGCGGGAAAAATAGAGGGTTATGGCATAGTCCATTGATCATCGGCGGCACATTGTCAATCGTATAGCGCTTCTTTTTTAAGCCTCTGAGTTCAAACGAGATCCCTTTCACCATGTTAAAGGCCAGTCGCTTCAACGAAATACTTTGACGGTGTTCTTGACGGTAGTTTCTGGGGCGAGATCAACGGCCAAGAGAACTACCGGCAGATTGAATTGATGGTTCTGACGGTATTTTTTGAGCCGCTTTCCTGGTCGCGCCATCCGACCCGACGTTCCCATCACGGCTCTGCGCAATGGTGATCGGCGATGATGGGTAGAATGCTGACGTTCGGCTTTTGGAACCATGTCGCGGAAATTAGCCGCTCAGCGCTTGAGCGTGATCGTAGCAAGTGGAATCACTGGAAACGTGAATCACGCGATCAAAAAAGGAGCTAGAGCATGGTTGGTGCGCGTATCAGCGCCGAACATGCTTTAGGTATCGAAATGCGCCGATCGCGCGAGCCGAAACTCTTCGCGGCAGGCATTGCTGAAGGCGTAGAGCGGGTCCAACTCACCCTTGAGAGCGATATTTGCGAATTGCCGCAAATCCTTGTTCGGCGCGAAATAGGTCGCGCCGATCGATTTCATTACCCTTTCGGCCTCTTCCAGCGGCCGTTCTTTGCCAAAGAGACGTATCATGCTGACAATCGAATAAAGCTGAACGAGCTTGGCCGGATCGTCGAGTTCATGCTCGAACGCATCGCCGAAGAGTTTCGAGGCTTCCCGGACAAAGTCGCTATAGAGCGCTTCCCGGCGTGCCTGATCCTTCAAACATTGCGCGACGCGCGTACTCGAGTGTTGCGTCAGCCAAGTCGTCGCCAGCGACGCCAAGGCTCCGATGGCCGAGCCGGCGAGCGCTGAAATGGCTGAAACATAGCCCGTGTCCACCGTTACCGGCTCCGGTTCGACGACGCTTGGTCGGTTGGCGCCACCTCGGCGGCTCGTCGCCAACGTTCCTGAGCATCGAGAGCAAAGTCGATCCTGGCGAGCGTCCCGCCGCGACCATCGCGGCAATAAACGATGGTGGACGCGAGGAGATTCGCCAGGCCGCTGGCGATCCCGCCCACCGCCGTAAAGTGAGCGCCATCGTACCCGACTCCGTCGTCGTACACCGTGAGGCACGCACGCTGAAAGCCGTCATGCCGAAGCGTCACGGCAAGACGCCCGTACAAGCGTCGGGGAAACGCGTGGAGCAGCGCGTTCGCGACCAGTTCGCTGGCGGCATTGATCAAGGCGCGGCGCTGAAACCCGGTCAAATCCGTATCCGCGACATCCATGATCAACTCGACCTGCCCCACGACGGGCCCGAACAGGGCGAGAAGATCGACGACCAGCGCTCGCAGCAGGTGGGAGCATGGCGCGATCTGCCGTTCGGCGGCGATTGCAATCGTCCGATAGATCGTCGCGATCTCGGCAGCCAATGCTAGCTCGGCATCGCGCCTCGGCCCGTCGTCGGCACCCGAGGGGGCCCGCTCGTCCAGCATAAATGCGAGCCGTACCAGATTATAGCTTCGATGCATTGCCTCCTCGGCCCAGAGCGGACGTAGGGCGTTGCATCCCGTCTCGCCGCTGAACGGGCCCGGCGGCAAGAGGATCGCCAGTAATGCGCTCGCGCGGCGGAGAACGGGCGCGCTACCGCGGCCGCCGCCCGGTGGCACAACCCCTCCGGGAAGCTGGTCGTCGCGGCAGCTGCTCACCCTCTCTGCCGATTCCCACGCCTCTGGCTCGATCATATCGTCTTCCGACATGGCACTACCGCGCGGTCCGACCAGCGTCACCGAACGCCCAGAGCGTCAGCGCGACGCCAATGAGCGCGGGCAGCGATACCGCGGCGAAATCGCGAACCAGCGCGGAAGGCCCGCAGATGCCGACCGCGACCTCCCAGACATGGAACAGCGCGTGGCCGCATAGCCAGAGCGAAGCCGCCGCCCACAGGACCAGCCGATATCGCGGCTGCACTGCGCCCACCAGGAACGCGGTTCCCAGGAAAAGGAAAATCAGGCCGATATCGCGGATGAAGTGCTGGTTGAACGGGCCGGTCGTCGTCACGCCCGGCACCGCAAGGTACCATCCCAGCAGCGATGCGAGCATGAAGAGGCCATTCGCCTCCGCTGCCGTGCCGAGCACGACGGCGGCGCCGAGGCAGAGTTTCCGTGACATGATTTGACTGTCTCCATCGATCGAACGGAACGCGACGTCGATCGCGGTCCTGCCGATCCTCGTTGGCTTTCGACTATTTGCGCGGCGGCGGGACGTGGGCGAGCCACCAATCGAACTTGGTCGCGCCGGACTGCGCGCCAGGGCCGGGGAGAAGCGTGCGGTCGCCCAGTTTGACCCACCCAAAATAAAGTGCGTCGGGGTCGGCCACGACCTTGCGCGGATCCTTGTCGAATGCGAGCACCTCGCCGACCAGCTTAGTGATCGGTAACGCCTCGGGACCGCACACCTCCGCCATTTCGTTTGTTGGTGCCGCGACGGCTGCTTCGGCAATTGCGGTCGCCACGTCCTCAGCGGCCATCGGCTGGATCAGCGCCATCGGCAGCCGCACGGTGTTGCCTTCGGTAGCGGTCTGGGCGATGGCACGGACGAACTCGAAGAACTGGGTGGCGCGGACCAGGGTGAGCGGAATGGGCGAGCCCTTGACCAGCCGCTCCTGGAGAAGCTTGGCGCGGAAATAGCCGCTGTCTTGCAGCCGTTCGGTGCCGACGACCGAGAGGGCGACGTGATGCTTGACGCGGGCGGCGATCTCGGCGGGGATCAGGTTCGCCCCGGCAGTCCGAAAGAAATTCAGCGCGACCTGCTCGTCGAACGACGGCGAGTTCGCGAGGTCCACGACGACGGCAGCGCCATTTAGGGCTTCCGCCAAGCCCTTCGCCGGTGACGATATCGACGCCGGTAGCCGGCGCCGCCGCAATCACTTCATGACCTTTGCGGTTCAGCTTCTCGACGACCTTGGACCCGATTAGGCCGGTCCCGCCGATGACGACGATCTTCATGACATCTGCCCTTCGTGGCGTTTTGAGAACGGCGCGAAGATCGCGCGACGGGGCGGCTCGGCGTCACTGTTCCGACGACGATGTCAGGCTCGCCGAACGGCAGGCAGACCTCGCCGTTGGGATAGGCCGGGCGCCTCCAATGCCCACCCAAGCGCCGTTTGGCAGTGCGGAGAATGCGGGGAATCCAGGCGGCCCGCCGATTTTGCATGAGCACCCTTACCCGGGTATGGGGATGGCTCATCCTCCGCTCAATCGATCTCCGGCGGCCGCGCCGATAAGACGTCGCCGCGCCAGAGGCGGGCCGTGTCGGACCGCCGAGCGTCTATTGGAGGAGACTTCCGTGCCGACGATCACCACGCAGGACAGACACGAAATCTTTTACAAGGACTGGGGCAAGGGCCCGGCCGTGACTTTCTCGCACGGCTGGCCGCTGAGTTCCGACGCCTGGGACGGCCAGATGCTGTTCCTGGCGCAAAACGGCTTCCGGGTTATCGCGCACGACCGGCGCGGTCATGGGAGATCGGCCCAGACGGGTACCCGCAACGACATGGACGGCTATGCCGATGATCTCGCGACGGTGATCGAGCATCTCGGCCTGCAAGAAGCTACGCTGGTCGGCCACTCCACCGGCGGCGGCGAGGTCGCCCGCTATATCGGGCGCCACGGCAGCGGTCGCGTCGCCAAGGCGGTGCTGATCGCCGCGGTGCCGCCCATCATGCTTCGCACCGAGGCCAACCCGGAGGGGCTGCCGATCGAGGTCTTCGACGCGATGCGCCGCGGCATCGTCCGCGACCGCTCGCAGTTCTACCAGGAGCTGGCGCCGCTCTTCTATGGCGCGAACCGGGCCGGCGCCGAAATATCGCAAGGCGTGCTCGATCAGTTCTGGCTATGGAGCATGCAGGCAGGCTTGAAGAACGCTTACGACAGCATCACGGCGTTCTCGGAGACGGACTTCTCCGACGATCTGAAGAAATTCGACATGCCGGCCCTCGTGCTGCACGGCGAGGACGACCAGATCGTTCCGGTCCATGATTCCGACGCATAAATCCGCCCAACTCATCGAGGGCGTGCGGGAGATCTACTATCCTGGCGCACCCCATGGCCTGACGGCTACGCATGCGGACCGGCTGAACGCCGATCTGCTCGCCTTCCTGCGCAGCTGATCCGATCGTGCGCTGCCCGGCTGCGTCCCGGCCGCCGGGCATCACGTTCCGGTGCGAGAAGCACCAGGGAACCAGAGCCGGAAGAGCGCTCCGCCATTCGGATGATTCGATGCATTGATCGCGCCGCCATGCGCCGTGATGATCGACTGGCAGACCGCGAGACCGATGCCCATGCCGCCGTCCTTGGTGGTGAAGAAGCTCTGACAGACGCGGTCGAGATGCTCGGGGGCGATGCCAGGCCCGTTATCGTGGATATCGAAGGTGACCCCGCCGCTTGCGTCGGCGGCGGTGCGGAGATCGATACGACCCTTTTGATTCCGGGCTCTGAGCAATTGCCTGCACGCTGTTTACGAACAGATTGACCATCACCTGCTGAAGCTGCACGCGGTCGCCCAGCACTGCAGGAAGATCGGCGCCGAGTTCGATCTCCAACTCGATCGACCGGGATTCTATGTCGTGGCGGACGAACAGCAGCGCCTCTTCGACAATTTCGTCGAGGTCGAGCAACGCGCGTTCCGGTGGGCGTTGGGCGGCCATTCCGCGGATGCGCTGCACGATATCGCTCGCGTGGCGCGCGCTGTCTGCGATCCGCGCGGTGAGCTGGCCGAGCTTGGCAGGATTCGGATCCGCGCGAGACAGCCAGCGAAGGCCGGTTTCCGCATTGGTGACGATGGCTGAGAGCGGTTGATTGACCTCGTGCGCGATCGAGGTGGCAAGCTCGCCGAGGGTCGAGATCCGCGCCGCTCGCGAGAAATCGGCCTCGAGCTGACGCAGTTGCGCCTCCGTGCGCAGCCGATCGGTCATGTCCTGGACGGCGAAGAGCGTCACGTCCAGCCGCTCCGGTGCCACCGGATAGGTCACAGACAGCTCGGCATCGCGCAGCCGGCCGTCGAAGGTGCGCAGCTTCATGGTTTCGACGTGGCTGCGCCAGCCGCCAAAATGGCCAATCATGACGCGCCTCGCCGATTCGGGAGCGGCGGCGAACAGATACTCGACCGGACCGATGAGTTGATCCGCGGAAGAGACACCGAATAGCCTCACCGCGCTATGGTTGACCTCGGTCACCCGGACAAGGTTCTTGGCAAGGCTGATCAGTTCGGGCCTTTCGTCGAGACATGCACCGAGATCGGTGATGCCGTCGCGCCGGAGCTGATCGAAGATCGGCAGCATCGGCCGGGAATCCACCTGGAGCAGCGCACATGGAAGGTGAAGGATGAGGTTGCGGTATCTCTCCTCGCTGACTCGCAGGGACCACAGCGAGCGGTCGTCCGCGGCCGTGCCGGTGATCGAGAGGAGCAGGATGTCCGGGTTCCCCTCGTCCGCTGCGGTCCACACGGTCAGCACGGGGTCGGAAAATGCGACCGACGTGACCTTGCGGGTTCTCGGGGCACGAAGAGGATAGTCCGCCACGGCCGCCATGATCAGCTCAGCAAGAACGGGGCGGCTCTCGGGCGGCCAGAACGCCGTGACGGGCTGGCCGATCATCCGGTCATAACCGGCGTAAGAGCCGACGAGATGCACCGTGAGCTGATTGACGTCGGCGATCCTTATCTCGGCCAATAGCGACACCGCCCAATCGGGCCCGCTCATCCCTCCTGCGACCGATGCAATCACGGGGCGCGCGCGCGAAACGTCGAGCGCCCAGCAGGCGGCTGGGTGGCGATGCACTTCCGCGATCACAGGCTTCCCGACTTGCGGCGAGACGGCCGCGGCCGGAGAAATTCCGGCGCTTCGTCCATGCCCGACGACGGAAGGAACCGTCTCCGTCATGTCAACCTCCAGGTGGCTCTGGTTCGATGCCTGCGCGCTGTGCGGCGTCGGGCCGTGCAAGTGCGCTCCGAACCGCGCGCAGAAGCGTCTCGTCGCCGACGGGCTTGGTCAGCCATGCGGTCGCCCCCTCCAGCATCGCGCGCGTGCGTAGCGCCTCGTCCCGTAACGACGTCAGGAAGATCACCGGCACGAGGGAGCCCCCGGTGCGCAGTTGCCGCTGCAACTCGAGCCCATCCATCTCCGGCATCCTGACGTCCGTGATGAGGCAATCGAAACCCTCCGCCGATTTGTCAGCCAGAAAGGCGGGCGCGCCGTCGAACGTGCGTGCCGCCAACCCTTCCACCTGCAGAAGATCGAACAGGGCCTCGCGCACGGCCTCGTCATCATCCAAGATTGCGACTACGGGTGTTTGGGACACGCGGGGCAGTCCTTGACTAGCGTGGCGGTAACGGCTTCCCCCGCATGTCGCTCAATTTACGGCAGATTGTAACCATACCGAGGTCTAGGTAGTCGGCTCGCGGAGCGTGGCGGGGAGTCTGTCCCAGGCGCGAAGAAGCTCGCAGATCGACGCCGCCTGCATCTTCTTCATCATGCCGCTGCGGTGAAGCTTTACCGTGACCTCGCTGATGCCGAGTCCGAACGCGATCTGCTTGTTGAGGCGCCCGCGCGCCACCTGCTCCAGGACCTGGCGCTCGCGCGGGGTCAGGGTGGCGTAGCGATCGAGCTGTCGCTTCACGGCGCGGGCGTCGGCGCGCCGGGCACGGTCCTGCTCGACGCCGGCGGCCACTGCGTCAAGCAGGGCCTGATCCCGGAACGGCTTAGTCAGAAAGTCGACTGCGCCCGCTTTCATCGCCTGGACGGTCATCGGGATATCGCCGTGTCCGGTCAGGAAGATGATGGGCTTGGCCTTGCCTGCCGCCGCGAGATGCTGCTGGAGATCGAGACCGCTCGATCCGGGCATGCGGACGTCGAGCACGAGACATCCCGGTCGTTCGGGAAGTGCTGCGTCCAGGAACTCGCGCGTCGAACCGAAGCCGGTCGCATCGATGCCGACGGACTGCAAGAGTTCTTCGAGCGACAACCGGACCGCTGAATCGTCATCCACAATGACGACCAGCGGACGTTCGTCCTCGGATGCGGGCATTGTCATGACGGAACCTCCGGCTTCGATGGCGATGGTCCAGGCGGAAAAGATCGTTGAATGCGGCTCCGAGCACGCTCGTCGAGCCAGTTCTGAACCCGTGAGGGAAATTCCGGCGGCGCCTTGCTGCCGACGGCTGCTGCGGCGTCAGCGAGCGACTGGCCAGCCAGGGTGTCGCGCATCGACTTTTCCGCGCGCAGCATGACGGCATGGATCGCGCAGACGCCAGCCGTCGCCCAGCCGGGGGGAGTGCCGGCGAATACGGCACAGCGTCCGCGGATGTTTTGGCAGTCGAACAGCGGCTTGCGCCCTTCGATCGCATCGACGATTTCGACGAAGCTGATGGCCTCCGGCGCCCGGGCGAGGAGATAGCCGCCGCGCACGCCCTCCGACGCCCGGACGATCCCGGCCTTTTCCAACTTGGGGAAGATCTTGGCGAGAAAGCTGTGCGAGATGCCCTGTAGATCGGCGAGATCGCGACTGCTCAGGGGCGTGCCGTGCGAATAGGCCAGCCAAAGGAGGCTGTGAATCCCGTATTCGACGCCGACCGTGAGGTGTGCCATAACGCGGACAATATCACTCTGCGTTGTGGCAGGCAATCAAAAACACGGACAAACGTAAGCAGCGTTATGCCGGGCGAGCACGGCGATTGCGAACTGCCAGACGGGTGGTCCGGGGACCCCTGATGGAGTGCTGCCGGACCTATAGGGCGTGCATGCGTCGATCGATGCACGCACGCCCTGGTTCGTCCTAGTCCGACACGCGGTCAGTAGTCCCAGAAGGCGGGTACGCAGCGGAAAACATCGCCGGCGACCGCCACGTGGCAGATTGAGGGGAACGGTAGATGGGTCGCCACCAGCATCTCGCCGGTCTCGGCTAGTTCCCGCAGAAGACGGACCCGAACCCGCGCCGCCTCCTCGGGATCGTGTTCGAAGCCGTTGTGCCATCCAGGTTGTTCAAACCCGACCGAGAACACGGCGTCGCCGGCGAACGTCAGCGCGTCGCCGCCGGACGCAATGCGAACCACGCTATGGCCAGGAGTGTGGCCTCCGGTGCGCCGGACGACGACACCCGGCGCGACTTCGTGCTCCTCATCGAACAGCCGCAGTTGGTTCTGGTACATCTCTCATGAACCGCTTAGCGGCGGACCGAAGCGCGTCCGGGAACCCCGCTGGCATGGCGGTGCGTGGAGAAATCGGGCGACTCCCAGAATTCAACCTCGGCAGCCGCAACGTGGATCTGCAGGTCCGGACGCAACCTGTCCTTTACGCGGTCGACAAGCAGCCCGCCAACGTGGTCCATGTGCATGTGGGTCAGTACCACATCGGTCACCGACGCGGGATCGATGCCTGCGGCTTCCAGGCGTTTGATCAACTGCCCGGCTCGCGGCAAATGCAAATCCGGGTCGGCCCCCAGCCCCGCGTCGATGAGGATGGTCTTGCCGCCGCTGCGGACGACGACCGCATTCAGCGCCCAGTCGAAAGCGTCCGACGGCAGAAACATGTCGTGCATCCAGGCCGCCCGAACGGCCGGATCGGCGTTGTGCCCCAGCATTGCGGTTGGGAGCGGCAGCACGCCGTCGCTAATTACCAGAACGTCGATGTCGCCGATCCGCAGCGCGTAACGCGACGGGACCAACTCGTCGAGCTTCGGTTCACCGGGGGGGATGTGATGTCGGGGTTCATTGTCTATCTCCTGCTGACTCGCCGCGTTTCTCACGGCACCGCGACGCTAATATTGAGCCGTGTCTGCGGTCGATTGGGTCGAGGGAGAGGGTGAGCCATACCACTGTATAGGCTCCGTTACTCAGCCAGCGGGTGCGGAGTACTTACGGTAGGCTTGGCGGACGGGCTTGGCATGACGTGATCGATACTGGCAGCCAGCTTTCCGTCATTATTGTCAGGCGACGATGCTCGTGTCGTCGGAGCACAACGTCACCAGACTGCCATATCGCAACCGGCGCGAGGGCCACACTACTGACGGACGACGGCTTCACCATCGCTGACGGTTTTTTTGGGCAAGCTGAACACGCCGCTTTTGCGGAGAACTCCGAGGAAAATCGACCACTCCGTGCTGGAAACGGCCTCTGGACGGTTCACTTAGCTTAGGCAACTAGTACCTCTGCACAGTGATTACAACTCTTTGGTGGTGTCCGGATAGGCACGTGCCAGCTTCTCGCGCGCCTTTCGCGTTGTGAACTTCCATTTGATCCGCGCGTCAAACTCGTTGCGTTGCCGCTGCCATGCGTCAATCTCGGCGACGAGGGTGCTGCGCTCGCCGATGCGACGATCCAGACATTGGCCGCGCAACACGCCGATTTCGATTTCCACCATATTGAGCCAACTCGCGTGTTTCGGCGTATAGTGAAACTCCAGGCGCTGAAGTACGCGGTGCGCCTCGGGAGCCGGGAAAGCTTCATACAAGGCACCGGCCGTATGAGTGGAAAGGTTGTCCATCACCACCCGGATCCGCTCCGCGTCCGGGCAATGGATATCGGCCAGATCGCGCATGCATTCGGCGAAGTCGCGTGCGGTCCGCTGGTCCGTCACCTTCACATGCCGCCAGGATTTATGCGCGTCGAGAAACACGAACAGATTGACCGTGCCGCGGCGCTTATATTCGCAATCGTAACGCTCAGGCTGACCAGGCGTCGTGGGGATCGGCTCGCGTACTTCACCAATCAACTGTGTCGGACTTTCATCGAAGCAAACCACCGGGCGTCGGGGATCGGCCTCTTCGGCATAAAGGTCGAGCACATCCTCCATACGGGCGACATAAGTACCGTTCACTTCCGGAATGCACCACATCTTGCGGAGCCACGGCTTCAGGTCGTCCTCGGCCAGACGCCGGCGGACCGTCTCGCGCGACAGCCCTTCATGCTCGGTCAGTTGGACCATCTGGCCGGCCAGCAGATCGAGCGTCCAGCGCTTGCGACCCTGTGGCGGGCTCGAGCAAACCGTCGCACCAGCAACGCCGTCTCCTTACCGGATAGCTTGCGGACGGCTCCAGGACGCGCTTCTTCGCTCAGCGCGAGGTCAAGATTGCCTTCCACGAAGCGCCGTTTGGTCCGGTAAACCGTGGACCCGCCAACCGAGATACTGTCCGCAATCGCCTCGTCGCCGATCCCCGCGTCAGCGGCCAGCAGAATTTGCGCCCGTTTGAGCTTGCGCGCCGCGTGTTTGCCCCCGCTCAGCAGCGCCGTCAGTTGCGCGCGTTCCCCCTCGTTCAGTTCTACCCGGTAGCGTATTTTCATCGCTGGTCCCCCGCTCTCGAGGGCAACGATAAATCGTGCGGCAGGTGATTCTCACCCGATTTCACGCCCCGGCAGGGACAATATCTTGCGTTCATCCACGCCTATACGCTGGTGAACGAGCGTCCGCCGGCGCAAGCGGACATACAGCGATTCTTTCGGCTGACGCCGCCATCGGTCCACCAAATGCTGCTGACCCTCGAACGCGAGGGGCTGATCTCAAGGCGCCCAGGGGTGCCTCGCAGTATCGCTGTCCTGATTAATCGTGCCGACTTGCCCGAGTTGGAGCCGGGGCACGTTCAACCGGTCAAAATCACTGTGCAGGGGTATAGCGGTCTTTGATCGTTTCGGCGGGCTGATTTCTCTGCACTATGAGTGCAGCGTCGGCAGCACTGTGCGAGTGCATGGCGGGGATCGTACTATGCTCGATGTTCAGATCATCGACCTACTCGCCAACAATCCGTTCCAGAAAAATGACCGTCGGCCTGGAGTCGGCAAGACCCAGTTTTCTATCCGTCCTTAACTGTATGTAAACGGTCCCTACCGTATCATTGCGTTGTGGCTTTCGTCAAAGGCCGCGTGGACCAACATTTTCGTTCATCTGCTACAAGGTGTAACATGCCGCTGCCTGATCGCCAAACAATCATAATCGGTTTCCTGAACAGTCTTAAAGATGGGCAGGTACACCGCTCGGGTGAGATTGAGGACGGGCTCATTAGGCATTTTGGACTTACCCCAAAGCGGGACACACCAAGTTCGGAAATGAGATCGACTGGGTGAAAGTAACGCTCTGTCAACAAGGTTTTCTGGTCAAAATCGCAAACAAACAGTACCAGATCACGGAGAGGGGTCTAGCCAAGCTGGGAACTCGATCACACGCTGCCCTTACCAGCTTCGCTGGGGGATATTGACGTGGTGGGCAACCTCGGAAATGACTTCGAAAAAGAATCAAAGCTACACAAAGCACTTCGTGCGAACATCGAGCAGCTAGAAGCCGGTTTGAAGATAGTCGATGACGGGAAAGAGAGGATAGTTCCTTCTGGACGGATCGACATCACCGCCCAGGACAGGAACGACAAGATAGTTGTCATCGAGTTGAAGAGCGGCGTGGCGGATCGAGATGCGATCGGGCAAATTGCGTCCTACCTGGGGGACGTTGCCAACGAAGCGCGAGGCATTCGCGGTATCCTAATCGCGCACGAGTTTTCTCCGCGCGCACTTGCCGCCGCGCGGATGATCTCATGTCTTGAGCTGCATCGATACGGCTACCGATTTAGCTTCGAGAAAATGTCCTAACCCGCGTTTTTCAAACGTGATGGGTGCATTGGTTTCTCGGATACACGACCGGTAGCTCCAAAAAACCAACATTCGTTTCTCAACTGTCGGGATAGCCAAGACGGTTAGCTGCCATCAATTTGCACCATAGGAGCGGCGGGCGTAGCTCCCCGGCGAACCCTGCTCCATCACGTTGTTCGATGGCTTTCAACCGCCGGGCACATGCTTCATGACCCAGCCAACCCGTCGCCACGCTTCGACGTCTGGGCATGTTCGTGAGCGTGGGCGCTGTTGCTCGGGCGTGAGGCTACCGAACCGTTCCGAGATCGGCTAGGCATCGCGCGGGATAGGAACCCGCGCCGCCCACGTCCTGCGTCGGCGGTCAGAAAGTTCGGTCGCGGTGCTGGGGGCATGCCACTGACGTTGACTTCGGGGTTGCGACGGGCCTGAGTAGCGAGAAAGCCAACAATTATGCAGCCGCGTTGGCCTGGCGTCCCGTAGGGGATTCGAACCCCTGTTGGTGCCGTGAGAGGGCACTGTCCTGGGCCTCTAGACGAACGGGACCACAGCCAAGGGCCGCCTTCTATCGCGGAACCCTCAGCATCTCAAGCGGCCAATTGTCTAATGCGCCAGCGAAATACGTCCGATCACTGCGCCGGACCTCGGGTCGACCAACACCACCCGGTCCATCCCGCCGCCCTGCAACTGTACCGCCAGCCGGTCCTGCACCACCGCAATCGCGACGATCCGGGTTCCCGGTGGCTCCTGCAGTGTCGCGTCGATCACCGCGGGCAATGCGGTCGAGACCGGCACCGCCGATCCACTCGACCGGCGCGCCACCCCGACGATCAGCGCGGTCGTACCCACCACGATCAGCACGCCCATGACGATGACGGCGATCTTCAACGCCCGCATCCCTGATCCCATGCTTCCCCCGAACTGTGGATACGCCTATCTCGCACCCGTGATGAAACAGCAGGTGCCCGTGTCCGGGCCGATCGACATCGCCGCCCCCCCCGAGGCAGCCGGCCAGCGCATCGACCGCTTCGTCGCCGATGCGATCGGCACGATTTCGCGCTCGCGCGTCAAGACACTGATCGAGCAGGCGCGCCTGACGACCGGCGGCCGCCGGATCACCGAGCCAGCCGAGGCGGTGCGTGCCGGCTACGTTTACACGCTCGACGTCCCGCCCCCAGCGCCCGCCACGCCGCAACCGCAGCGCATCCCGTTCGCCATATTGTTTGAGGACGCGGATCTGATCGTCCTCGACAAGCCGGCCGGGCTCGTGGTGCACCCGGCCCCCGGCAATCTCGACGGCACGCTGGTGAATGCTCTGCTCGCCCACTGCGCGGACTCGGGGGAAGCCGGTCCAGCCGGGTCCGGTTTCACCGGGATCGGCGCCGAGCGGCGGCCCGGGATCGTGCACCGGCTGGACAAGGATACCTCGGGGGTCATGGTCGTCGCCAAGACCCAGTTGGCGAACGACAGGCTCACCGCGGCATTCGCCGCCCGTGATCTGGAGCGTGCTTACCTGGCGCTTGTCTGGGGCTTGCCGGTGCCCCTGGCCGGTGCGATCGAGGGCTCGATCGGCCGCGACCGGCGGGACCGCAAACGTATGGCGGTCGCATCCCATGGCGGCAAGGTCGCCCTCACCCGGTATCGCACCCTGCGCGCCTGGCAAACCAGCCTGGCGCTGCTGGAATGCCGCCTGGCGACCGGCCGGACGCATCAAATCCGTGTGCATCTGGCGGCTCAGGGTCATCCATTGGTCGGCGATCCGCTGTATCTCCGACGTATCCCGGCCGCTGCGCGCGCCATCGAACAACCGCTCCGCGGCCATCTTCTCGACTTTCCGCGGCAGGCGCTGCACGCCGCCAGCCTGGGCTTCACGCACCCGAGGACCGGCAAGCCGATGAGCTTTCAGGCTCCTCCGCCGGAAGATATGGCGCGTTTGATCCAAGTCATCGACGAGACACTGGCCGTATTGTAGCCGGGATGTCAGGACGATGACTGATCGTTAATCTTGACAGGACCATTTCAGTCCTGTATACGACGTCCTGCCGGTTACGGATGGATGGACAGTATCCGGTGGACATCCGGTCACCGCCGCCAGAGTTGGGGTGGGTCTCTGGGATGTGAAGTCCCTTCCTCCATCCGGGCTGATGTCAGTCACAATCACGCCGCAATCTTGCGCCGCCATTGGGCAAGCAACAGCGGCTGACGAAAGGAGCCTACCAAGTGGCCTCTGCCGTCCTCAATATCGCCCCCGAGGGCAACCTGTCGCGGTATCTCCAGGAGATCCGCAAGTTCCCGATGCTCACCCCCGAGGAGGAGCTGTCGTTGGCTCATCGTTGGCGCGACGCTCAGGACATGGATGCAGCGCACAAGCTTGTGACCTCCCATCTTCGCCTCGTGGCGAAAATAGCCATGGGTTATCGCGGCTACGGCTTGCCGGTCGGCGAACTGATCAGCGAGGGCAATGTCGGGATGATGCAGGCGGTCAAGCGCTTCGATCCGGACCGCGGGTTTCGTCTCGCCACTTACGCTATGTGGTGGATCCGCGCTGCCATCCAGGAATACATCCTGCACTCATGGTCGCTGGTGAAAATGGGCACCACGGCCGCCCAGAAGAAACTTTTCTTCAATCTGCGCCGGCTGAAGGGTCAGATGCAGGCCATCGACGATGGCGATCTGCAGCCCGAACAAGTCGCCAAAATCGCCCGCGTGCTGGACGTACCGGAGCAGGACGTGGTCAGCATGAACCGCCGCCTCGCCGCGCCGGATCACAGCCTCAACGCCCCGGTGCGTCAGGACAGTGAAGGTGAGTGGCAGGATTGGCTGGTCGACGAGTTGGAAAGTCAGGAGGCTTCGATCGCCGACCGGGAGGAGCTGACCGGTCGCAAAGCCCTGCTCTCAGGCGCCTTGCGCTCGCTTAACGAGCGGGAGCGCCACATCCTGATCGAGCGTCGCCTGAAAGACAATCCGACCACGCTCGAGGATCTCTCGCAGCAATACAACATCTCCCGCGAGCGGGTGCGTCAGATCGAGGTTCGCGCCTTCGAAAAGCTGCAGAAGGCGATGAAGGCGCAGATCGCCGAGCGGCGCATGAATGTGGGGTCGCGGCAACCGGCGCTGACCGCATAGCAGGAACCAAGGTGCATGAGCCTTGCGGCCACTGGGGGCCCGCGAGGCGCTTGCGCGCTATTTGTCCAATCCCCACTCCGCGACCAGTTTCTGACGCTCCGCGGCGAGACGTTCGCACCTTGATTTGATTCGTGCATCGTCCAGCACCTTGAGAGCCAGCGGCAAAGCCTGCGCCAGAACGAAACCGCCTCCCGCCGCTAACAAAATGGTCAGCACTGTCGTTCGTTGGGTCGCCAATGCGACGCAGGCACGGAGCTGGTCGCACTGGTACCAAATCAAGACGATGGGGTGAACAGTCGCGGCAGCCTGGCAGAGCAGCATGGTCTTGCCGATTACCCTTCCCGGCGACGGGTCCAGCAGCAATGCCAATGCACCAGGAATTTGCAGCACCATGACAGCCGCGGCGATGTCGGGAGCGATGGCAATCGCGCCGCCGCACGCCAGCCCAACGATCAGCAACAGCATCCCGCCGCCGGTGCGGGACAGTGCCGAACCCTCTCCTGACTTTCCCCCCGTCATCCGGTCGAGCCTATCGGCTGGAAACACACGTTCCAGTTCTCCCCGGGGTTTCGATGAATGCGCGGGCCGGACACGCCGCCGCCATGATGCTTTCGGATCGGATCCATATCGGTCCGATCACCCGAACACAGCCGCGAGCAGCATCAGCATCAGCGCCGTCAGCCCGATCGCCGCCGCGATCTCGCGGCCAAACCTCTCGCTGATCGCTCGGCGACCGTTATCCGAACGTGCGAGTGCCGCGAGTTCCGCATCGATTGCCGCGACCTGCACCGCCGCTCGTCGTGCGCCAGTGATATCGTCGGCTCGGCCCTTTTCGTCATCGGCCAGTGCCAGCAGCCGGGCGAGAAATCCCGCCTTCGCCAGCTCGTCCAATCGCTCGATCATTGCGGTACGCGTGGGCTGGTTATGCCACTCCTGCAGGTCCGGCCGAAGCTGTGCCGCAACCCAGGCCGCGAGTGACGGCATTGGATGCGGGTAATGACGCTGCTGTATATCGCGCAGTAACCCCAACTGCCGCATCCGGAAGGTCTTGGGATCCCTGGTGCCGATCACCAGGCTCACCGCTGAATCGATCTGGCGGTCGCCACGAGCGGCGATGAACGCTCTGATATGCAGATCAATCAGATTGGCATTCGGGCCGGCACCAGCAGCCGCTTCCAACGACCGCATCAGGTCCGGCAGGTCGATGACCCATCCGTCGCTCATTGTCGCGACCGCACAGGGCAGCAGGGGATTCAGGAAATAGAATGCCCGAAGCAGGCTGCCCTCCCCGCCTTGCTGCAGGAACATCCGAAGCTGCCGCCCTTCCGGGGTTGCCATCAGGACGTTTTCATTTTCCCTGGCCCCGCCGGGCTCGGACCACACCGAGAAGACGTCGTTCCTGAGCAACTCCTGCACCACCCCGGCGACACTGGCGTTGCCACGAATTCCCTCCGCCAGAAGCGAGCCGATCCCATCCGGCCATAGCGCCAGTTCCCGCCAGCACAGCGGCATGTGCGGCTCGATGGCGACGATGGTCTGCATTACCAGCTGTGCGTCTGCGTCGGCGCCCGGCGTGCCGTTGGCAAGGCGAATGCGGATCAGCTCTTCGATCGTTGCCGCCAGCCCACCATCTCCCAGGCCTCGCCGCAGCCACTGGGTCACGACGGCGTCGCGCAGCGAGTGAGTAGCGGCCTTTCCGTTGGTCGATAGTGCGTAGGCTAAGGAACGAGCATCGAACACGGCGATGTCATTCAGCATCAGCGGGCGCTGGCTCCGTCGCGGCGGACGCGCGGCTACGCGGCGGCTGCGGGCGTGGGCGAGATCTGTGAGCAGCCGGGGCTGCGTCCGATGGTCCGCTTCCTCGGCCAGCATGCCGCGCAGCAGGTCGCTGAGAAAGGGCGGGACGACAACGCCCGCGGTCAGCGCGGCGAAGCTACCCAAGTCGAGTTTTCGGCTGATGATGGTCGCATCGTTGAGGTTGGCCATCGGAATCTGCCCGGTGGCCAGCACGAGTAGCAGCACCCCCAGGGCATAGACGTCATCGGCGCTGGTTCCGTCGCCGCGACCGGTCGGATGGCACATCGCACTGAAGGGTGCCTCGAAAACCGTCGGCTGGTGCATTGCCGGCGGTGCGGCCCAGGCGGCGCCCAAAGTAACCTGCTGGCCCCGCGCGGCTACGAAGACGTTATCCGGACGGATTGCCCGATGGGTCACACCAGCTTCCTGCAGCGTGGCCAGCACCAGTGCCGCGGGCCGCAGGACCTGCTCGAGTATCACAGCTTCCGGCCACGGCTCTAATCCGGACGACAACGCCGGCCCAGGCGGCGCGGGACAAATGATGTAGAAGCCCTGCCCTTTGTCGGGACGGGGCCCCACGCCGTGACCGAGCGGCACCATCAGGTTCTCGATCGGTCCATCCAGTGCTTGCAGGGCAGACAGTCGCGGCCCGGCGTATCGTCCCGCCGCCAACGCGACCACTCGGGCATCGCCGGTTTGCCGATCGGTCGCCATGTAGGCGGGCAACCCGCCGCCGGCGCCTTGCGCCGGGCGCGAAGGATCGACCGCATAGCGGCCGGCGATCAGCGTCTCGGTCGAGGGGGAAGCAGCAGCCATTCGGGCAAACCGTTTTGGTCGGGCCGTGGCAGCCTATCGTTGAAGGGTTGACCGAACGTTAACCTCAGCCCTCGAACGGGTCTTTCACCAGGATCGTGTCGTCCCGTTCGGGGCTGGTCGACAATAGGGTCACCGGCGATTCCACCAGTTCCTCGATCCGCCTCACATACTTCACCGCCTGCGCGGGCAGATCGGCCCAGGACCGAGCGCCGCGTGATGAGCCGGTCCACCCTTCCATCACCTCGTACTCAGGGATCGCAGCGGCCTGGGCGCCCGGTGCCGCCGGCAAGTGACGGAAATGCGCGCCGTTGATCCGATAGCCGGTGCAGATCTTCAGTTCGGCCAGCCCGTCCAGCACATCCAGCTTGGTCAGCGCAATCCCCTGGATCCCTGCGACCTTGACCGCCTGACGGACCAGGGCCGCGTCGAACCAGCCGCAACGCCGGCGCCGCCCGGTTACGGTGCCGAACTCGCGCCCACGATCGCCCAAAAGCTGACCAATGTCGTCGTGCAGCTCGGTCGGGAACGGGCCCGAACCCACCCGCGTCGAATAGGACTTGGCGATTCCCAGCACGAAACCGACCACGCCGGGTCCGACGCCGCTGCCGGACGACGCCGTCGCCGCCACAGTGTTGGAGGAAGTCACGAATGGATAGGTGCCGTGATCGACGTCGAGCATGACCGCCTGCGCGCCCTCGAACAGGATACGCTTGCCGCCGCGCCGCAGTTCGTCCAGCCGCTCCCAGACCGGTTCGGCGTACGGCAGGATTTGTGGCGCCAGCGCCAGCAGTCCCGCCAACAGGATGTCCTTGTCGAATGGCGCGACACCCAGACCCTTCAGCAGGGTGTTATAGTGCAGCAGTAACTCGTCCAGCTTTGCCGACAGGGTGTCAGGCTCCGCCAGATCGGCGACACGGATCGCGCGCCGAGCCGCCTTGTCCTCATACGCCGGGCCGATGCCGCGCCCGGTGGTGCCGATCTTCTGCGCGCCGCGCGCTTCCTCCCGGGCCTTGTCCAGGGCCGGGTGCAACGGCAGGATCAGCACGGCATTCTCGGCAACGCGCAGGGTTTCCGGGGTTACCATCAGCCCCTGCGCCCGCACCCGCGCGATCTCCGCCAGCAGAGCGTCCGGATCAACCACTACCCCGTTGCCGATCACACAAAGCTTGCCACGCACCAGGCCCGAGGGCAGCAGAGACAGCTTATAGGTCTGGTTGCCGACGACCAGCGTGTGCCCGGCGTTATGACCGCCCTGAAACCGCACCACCACGTCGGCTCGGCTGGCCAGCCAGTCGACGACTTTCCCCTTGCCCTCGTCACCCCACTGGGCGCCGATCACGGCGACATTGGCCATCTGATTACCCCTCGGGCGGTAAAGGCGCGGCTCGACCGGCGCGCAGGATGTGGGAGCAGCCCAGACGTGCGGCCTCGGCGGCATCGTCCGCCGCATCGGGACCCGCTTCGACCAGGGCGGCGACAGTGGCGTAGCCATCCGTCCGTAGCGCCGCGGCGACAACCGGGTCTGCGCCGAACGGAATGAACACTCGCGGGCGAGCCTGCCGCGAGGGCGCCACTCGCAATATCGCGTCCGGGTAGAGGGTCAGGCCGGTGGCGGGCTCAGTGTCGCCGCAAACATAGCGCCCCCCGCGTCCCAGTTCCTCGTATCGCCCCGGCGCGTAGACGGTGACCGAGACGCCGGTTTCGTAGCGGAAGCCTCGGAATTCGACTGGATCGACGGTCAGTCGCAAATCCGGAGCACGACAACGGATGGCGGCGACGGTTTGCGCCACGCGAATAGCGAGCGCGCCGGCGGTATTCGGTAGCCGAGCGGCGGCGAGAGCGGTGAGGGTGCGGTCGGCGGGACCGGCGGCGAGCAGCAATTCCGTCAATACCGGGGCGAGGGCGCCGCCATGTCGCGCGACGGCGGCGGCGTCCTTGCGGTCGAGCGCCCGCGCTAACGGAGCACGATCAGGTCCGGTCAACCCGGCATCATCCAGCAGGGACGGCACCAGCATCGGCAACGTCAGATCGAAGCTGATCCGGGTCAGGCCGATCGCAGCCAACGCCTCCGCCGCAACCAGGACCGTCTCGGCATCCGCTTCCGGGCTGTCGTGGCCGATCAGTTCAATCCCGGCCTGCGCCATCTGGCGGTCCGGTGCGAGCTGGTTGCCGCGGACCCTGAGACATTGGCCAGCGTAGGATAGCCGCAGCGGGCGCGGCGCGGCGGCCAGCCTCGTGGTGGCGATGCGGGCGACCTGCGGCGTGGTGTCGGCCCGCAGTCCCATCATGCGTTGGCTGTCTGGGTCCATCAGGCGAAATGTCTGGTCGGCGACCGCGGAACCGGAGCCGGCGAGCAGACTATCCTCAAATTCCAGCAACGGCGGCTTGACGCGCTGATAGCCGTGCGCAGCAAACACGCTCATGAGCGCCTCAACGGCCGAGGCTTCCGTCTCGGCATCGGGCGGCAGCAGGTCGCGCAGGCCTGCGGGCAGCAGCGCCGGGCTGGGGGGAAGGTCGTCGTCGGTCATCGCAATTGTCAGCTATCAGCAAACGGCCGGAAGAGAAACCGTCGCCTTCATTCCAGGCGGGTTCAGGGGCATCAGCTCGTCCTGCCGCGCAGGCGTCCCGGCAATCGACTGAACATTCTTCCGCCAGCTGCGTATGGAACAGCCGCGCCGGATTAACCGATCATTATACCTGCGAACCTAGATTGGCGGCAATCCGCCATGCTGTTCCACACGACTGCATTCATCTTTGGCTTTCTTCCAGTCTGCCTGGCGGGTTTCTTTCTCGCCGGCGGCTTCGGCGGAGGGCCGTGGGCGCTGCGTTGGATGGTCGCCGCAAGTCTGTTTTTCTACGCCTGGTGGAGCCCGGCGTATTTGCCGTTGTTGGTCGGCTCGGTGCTGGCGAACCACGCCATCGCCCGAAAGTCACGTTGCAGCCGATCACCTCGAATCTGGTTGGCGGCCGGCATTGCCTTGAACCTGCTGCTGCTCGGCTGGTTCAAATACGCCGACTTCCTGTTGCACATCGTTGCCCCTGACGCGGCGAAGCTAGTCATTACCCTTCCACTGGCAATTAGCTTTTTCACCTTTCAGCAGATCATGTTCCAGGTCGACGCGGCACGGGCCGGCACGCGGCAGGCGTTGCCGCGCCTGTTGCCTTACGCGGTCTTCGTCGCCTTCTTCCCGCATCTGATCGCGGGCCCGATCGTCCGGCCGGCCGAGATCATTCCGCAACTGATGGCGTCCCGCTTCTCGCGACCGCAAGCCGACAACCTGGCCGACGGATTGCTGATATTCCTGCTCGGCCTGGGCAAGAAACTCGTCCTCGCGGACCTGTTCGGCGGTTTCGCCGACATCGGCTTCAACGCGGCCTCACACGGCGTTCCGTTGAGCTTTTTCGAGGCGTGGTACGCCACCCTGTCCTACACGCTACAGATCTACTTCGACTTTTCCGGCTACTCGGACATGGCGATCGGCTTGGCGCGGATGCTGAACGTCCGCTTTCCGCTGAACTTCGACAGCCCTTACCAGGCGGCGGATATAGCGGCGTTTTGGCGCCGCTGGCACATGACATTGAGCGGCTTCCTGCGCGACTATTTGTATATCCCCTTGGGCGGCAACCGAGTGGGCGAGGTGCGCGGCATGGTCAACCTGATGGTGACGATGCTGCTGGCCGGCCTGTGGCATGGCGCGGCCTGGAACTTTGTCTGTTGGGGCGGCCTGCATGGCCTGTTCCTGATGATCCATGCGCAGCATCGGCACTGGTTTCCACCGATGCCCGCACCGATCGGCCGGGCACTCACCCTGCTCGCAGTCGTCGTGGCCTGGGTGCCGTTCCGCGCCGCTTCGCTGCCTGCCACGCTGGCAATGCTGAAAGGCATGAGTGGCCTGAACGGCATCACCCTGCCGCGGATGATCGTGTCGGCCATCCCTCCGCTGGCGGCGATCGCCGAGCCGGTCGAGATGATGCCGGCTCTCGGGGACGCGCGCACGCTCAGTTTCCCGGAAGTGTCGGCGTGCCTGCTGATTGGCTGGATCATCGTGCTGGTGCTGCCGAACGTGCATCGGATGACCGACCGAGCCCGCGGCTGGACGCTGACCGCCAGTTTCGCATTGACCGTGCAGGCGCTTTTCTTCGCGCCCCATGTCACGCCATTCCTGTATTTCCAGTTCTGACCCGTGGCTAGGAACCGGCGCATGGCCCAGATGATGGCTCCCGCCCGGGATCAGATCTGGCTGTGCCATCCTGCCGTGCCGCACCGCGGCATCGGATCGTGCTGATGGCCCGGATCGTGCTCGCCTGCATTGCATCCTTCGCGATTTATTCTGTCGCGTTCGGCTTCCTGCTGGACCGGCCACTGACGCTAGGCGTGCTGCGCGCGCAGATCGACGCCAATCTGGCCCGCGGCGCCGCGATCTCCGGCCCCAAACTCGTCATTCTGGCCGGGTCGAACGGGCCGTATTCCCACCGCTGCGAGACGATCGAGCCGATCATGGGCCGCCCCTGTGTCAATGCCGGTGTGGCGGTTGGAGTCGGCCTGGACTATCTGTTCGCCCGCTGGGAAAAGCTGCTGTATCCGGGTGACGTGGTCTACCTGCCGCTCGAGGAGAGTCAGGTACACGCGCTCCCACGCCGCCTCCGAGTTGGGGCCGGATGCGGCGATGATGTTGCGACATGAGCGCGGAACGCTGTGGGCCATGCCGCTGCGCCGGCAGGTGGCCGCGTTGTTCTCCTCCGATCTGCGCGCCGCTATCATGAGCCTGATAGAGACGGCGATGCTCTATGGCGGATTCCGCGACCCGCGCGCCGCCGCGGTCGGGTCCACCAACGCATGGGGCGACCACGTCGGACACAGCTCCGCGCTCGCGGCAGCCAATCGGTCGGTGCTGGTGGCGGCTGATCCGTTCCATCCCACGGCGGCCCAGATCACCGCCGGATATGGTGTCGCCATGGTGAGCGACTTCCTGCACTGGGCCGCGGGCCACGGTGTGCGGGCGATCGGCGGGTTGCCAACCGGTTTCGCCGACTCGCCGATCAGCGACCCCAGCTTGGCCGTGATCCGAGCGATCTACCGCGACGGGGCGGCAGACTTTCTGGAGTTGCCCAACCACGGCCGCTACCAACGCAGCGATTTCTTCGATACTCCGGACCACCTGAACGAGGCCGCGCAAATTCGTCACTCTGTCGCCATCGGCGAGGCGCTGCTGCGGATGACCGGACCGTCGCGCACGACGGAACTCAGGCAGGCGAGGGACGGGCTCGCCACGCCTCCCGCAATCTCCGGGCCAAGGCCGTGATCGAGCCGCTTCACTGCTGGCCCAAGCCTTGCGCCGTGCGCCGCGGCCGAGGAGCGGCTCGCCTTCGGTCGTAACAAAAGCATTTTCGGACATTCCGCGCGGTCGCAGCGATGGTATTCTTTGTTGCTGGACAACGTCTGTGTCTCGGCAGTTCGGTGCACGACTGATCGCTCTCGTGTCTGCGTAGACACAGGTTTCCGGGTCCGCGACCCGGATCTTCGGGAACCGCGGCGACCTTGGCGGCGGGTGCGACGAAGCCAGGCCAAGGCCGATCTGGGCCGCAGCAATCCGCGTAGGTGCGGCGACATTGCCGATGGACCCGCCACCACCCACGCCACGCATCGGCGCCAGACCGCCGCCAACTATGCCGGACTTGTTAGCCTGCCCTGACGGGCAAGCGGAGGCCCAGAAGTCGGCGCTATCGCGGCGCCGCGCGAGGCGATTCGGATCTGCCGACGCATTGAACCCGCCCGGGTCCGAGCGCATATGGGCGTCGGACGGAGGGACGCATGAACGACACTGTTTTGGAACAACATTCTTTTGGCGCCGAAGTCGGCCGACTGCTCGACCTGGTGGTGCATTCACTCTATTCGGAGCGAGAGATCTTTCTGCGTGAGTTGGTCGCCAACGCGGCCGACGCGGTGGATCGCCGTCGGTTCGAGGCATTGACCGACCCGAAACTGGCGCCGCCGCCAGAGGCAAAGATCCGCATCGTCCCGGACAAGGAAGCCAGTACCCTCCACATCTCGGACGACGGCATCGGCATGACGCGGCAGGAGATGATCGACAACCTCGGCACCATCGCCCGCTCCGGCACCCGCGTATTCGCGCAGAACCTGGCGACGACGAAGCCCGAAGACCGCCCAAGCCTGATCGGTCAGTTCGGCGTCGGCTTCTACTCGGCGTTCATGGTGGCCGACCGGGTCGAGGTGACATCCCGCAAGGCCGGAACCGACGAGGCGTTCACCTGGGCGTCGGAGGGCGCCGGTCAGTTCACCGTCGCGCCGGCCACACGCGAAGCACCCGGCACCGACATCATACTGCACATGAAGTCCGATGCGTCGGAGTATCTGGAGCCGGTGCGGCTGGAGACTGTGATCCGCAAATGGGCCGACCACATCACCCTGCCGATCACGGTGACGCGCGACGGCAAGGACGAGCCGGCGAACGAGGGCACGGCGCTCTGGCGTAAGTCAAAGTCGGATATTTCGGAGCAGTCCTACAAGGAGTTCTACCGCCACCTGGGGCACTTCTTCGACGATCCTTGGGCTACGCTGCACTGGCGCGCCGAGGGCACGCTGGAATACTTCTGCCTGCTGTTCATCCCTGGCATGAAGCCATTCGATCCGGTGGATAACGACCGGGACGCGCACGTGCGGCTGCATGTGCGGCGCATGTTCATCACCGACAAGGCCGACCTGCTGCCATCATGGCTGCGCTTCGTCAGCGGCGTGGTGGACACCGAGGACCTGCCGCTCAACGTGTCGCGCGAGATGCTGCAGACCACGCCGGTGCTGGCGCGGATCCGTAAAGCGTTGATTGGTCGTGTCCTGACCGAACTGAAAACGCGTGCCAAGGAGGCCGATGACTACAACAAGTTCTGGGAGAATTTCGGCGCCGTCATGAAAGAGGGGGTTTGGGAAGACGCCGAACACCGTTCCGAGGTCGCCTCTCTGCTCCGCTTCCGGTCATCCACCCAGGATGGTTGGACCTCGCTGCCCGACTACGTCTCCCGCATGCAGGAGGGCCAGGACACGATCTACTACCTGTCCGGCGACCGCGCCGAGGCGCTGAAGGCGTCGCCACAGCTCGAGGGGTTCCGCGCCAAGGGCATCGAGGTGCTGCTGATGGCCGACTCGATCGATGCTTTTTGGCCGGAAAGGCTAGACAGCTTCGAGGGCAAGAAACTGCGCAGCGTCACCCAGTCGGCGGCTGACCTGGGCAAGGACGAGGACCAGCCAGACGTCTCCGCCCTGCTTCTGGCGATGAAGCAGGCGCTGGGCGACCAAGTTGCCGACGTGCGGGCAACAGCGAGGCTCACCGACAGCGCCGTCGTTCTCGCCACCGACGGCCGCGGTCCCGACCTGCAGATGCAGCGGATGATGCGGCGGGCGGGGCGCGCGATGATGCCCGCGAAACCGGTGCTGGAGGTCAATCCGCGCCACAAGCTGATCGAGACGCTGGCCGGCAAGCTGGACAACACAGCCTTGATTGAGACGGCGGCTGCGACGCTGATGGATCTGGCTCAGGTGCAGGAGGGCGACCTGCCCGGCGACGCAAGTGGCTTTGCGAAGCGGGTGACGTCGCTGCTGGCGGGCAGCCTAGGGTAGCCACGGCAGGAGCTATCCGGGACCGGCCGTCCGGATGTCGCTGCGCGGGCTCCCCGGCTGGGCAGCCGTGCCGCAGACTGACCGGTCGACGGGTGCTGCCATGGCTGGCTTGTGCGATCGGACCGGGCGATGAGCGTCCGAGCCGGATCGGCTGTTTTGCGTCATAACCCCCCTCGTGCAGACTGCGTGCCGCGAGCAGAACTTTGTCGGATGACATCGCCCGCGGGCTCTCTCCGCAGGCAATTGCCATCGCCAGGGGAGAGGGACCGATACACATGTTGGATCAGACGCTGGACTGTATTGTATATACAGATGAGGTACCGGCCGATTTATCCGGTTCGACCGGAGGGGCTAACTGGCTTTCACGACGGGTTGCCGCCGGCGCAGTCCGCATTCCTGCGAGACGGCGACTTCGGCGCCAAAGCCGGAGAGGTTCACTTCTTGCCTGGACCGGTTGGCATCGAGGCCGCTGTGCTTGGTCTTGGGTCGGATCACTCCCCCTTCGTCTTCGGCGGCTTGGCCATGCAACTGCCTGAAGCGGGAACGTGGCGGCTGGAACCCGGCGACTACGATCCACTCGCCGCAACCCTTGGTTACTGCCTCGGAGCTTATCGCTACACGCGATTTCGTCCGGCCGGACGCGCACCCGCCCGGCTGTTCTGTCCGCCCGGCCACGAAACGAGCCAGTCCCAGGCGGCCGCGATCTGGATGGTTCGCGATCTGATCAACACGCCCGCCAACATTTTGGGTCCGGTCGAATTGGCCGACTTCGCCGTATCTCTCGGGAACCGCCATGGCGCGTCGTCCGAAACGTTCGCCGACGACGCACTGCGAGCGAGCTATCCCACCATAGCCGCCGTTGGTGCCGGATCAGTGCGTCCCGCGCGTGTGGTGACTCTCCGCTGGAATGGCAGCACTGCGGCGGACGACGCACCTTTGATATCGCTGTGCGGCAAAGGCGTCTGTTTCGACACCGGCGGATATGATCTGAAACCATCCGCCGGGATGCTGCGGATGAAAAAAGATATGGGTGGAGCTGCCACGGTGCTCGGCTTGGCGCGTATCATCATGGAGGCGGACCTTCCGGTTCGCCTGGTGGTACGCATCGGCTGCGTAGAGAATTCGGTCTCCGGCACCGCGATGCGGCCGTCCGACGTATTGCATACACGCTCAGGTATGACGGTGGAGGTCGGCAACACCGACGCGGAAGGGCGGCTGGTGCTGTGCGACCTGTTGGATGAAGCATCCGAGGAACACCCCACGGTCATCATTGACTGCGCCACGCTGACCGGTGCCGCGCGGGTAGCACTCGGCCCCGATCTGCCGGCATTGTTTTGTAACGACGATGCGTGGGCCGAACTGATCTTGCGCTGTGGGCACGCGGTGCATGATCCGTTATGGCGGTTGCCGCTGTGGTCCGGTTACGACGAATGGCTGAAGAGCCCTGTCGCCGACATCAACAATGTTGCGGCGAAACCAATGGCCGGCTCGATCGTTGCCGGGCTTTACCTGCAACGGTTCGTAACGCCTGGGATACCATGGGTCCATGTCGATTTGTACGCATGGAACGACGCCACGAGGCCGGGCAGGCCGGAAGGTGGCGAGGCGATGGCCATCCGCGCGATGTTCGCCACCTTGACGGAACGATTATCGGCGCCACCTAGCTGGAGTGAAGCGAGTCACGCGCCCGTGATCGAATCTGAAGAGTCGTTAATCGTAATAAGGTTGACTTCGATTTGGAAATCAATCATATGTGGAGCAGGGTTCACTTTCGAGTTTCTGTAACCCTTGCACAAGAAAGGTTATTGGTCGTGGCATCTCCTCCAAATCCAGTATCGGATGCCCAAGTCGGTTTGCTGCGTGATACGGTTATCGCGTTGGTCCGCCGAGATGGTGCCGATCTGTCTGCCCGTCAGTTGGGCGTTTTCCTCACCTGCTACCTGAACGAGGGCGGCCACACCGTGCGCGGTCTGGCGGCCGAGCTGAACGTTTCCAAGCCGGCGATCACGCGGGCGCTGGATCGCCTGGGTGAACTTGATCTCGCCCGCCGCAAAGTCGATCCGATGGATCGCCGCAGCGTGCTGGTGCAACGTACTCCGAAGGGCTCAGCGTTTCTGCGGGATCTCCGCACTATCATGACGGAAGCCTCCGGCGGCGGCAAAAAGTCGGCGAAGCGCGCTGCGGCCTGACCCCCGCGTGCCGATCTGACGTAAGCGTTTGATGGTTACGCGTTGGTTGCGGGCAACGGTGACAAGCTGAATCCCTGGGCGCACAACCCGCCTGCGTTGCGCCCGAGGGAGGCCATCCCGCCGTGCTGTCGGTAGACCACGAGCGCGTCCAGCAGGGTGCCCTGGTCATCGTTCTGCGCACTGGTCAGCCGAAACTATCTCGCTTATTAAGAGGTAGCATACAGCGCACGCATCGACCGCGAGCGTTGCTGGCCAATCGTGCTGGGCCGACCTGATCGTAGGTTAAATTCTCTACCGCACCATTCGACAGTTTCCAGTCCCACCGTCGATGTTAACGTCAACGGACACGGCGTTTCTCGAGCGGTGGCAATCTTATACCGGCGGCCGGTGGCGCCGACACACCGATTGCGCCTCGGCGCCCCCCAGTTCTCTAGCCCATCACCGCCGCCGTCGACGGCGGACGCATGGCCCGTGATGGCGGTATGATGTTGCTCGCCGAGGTCGAAAGATCGAATGGCCTCGCCGACCGGCTCGCGCCGTTGATCACCGATCGGCGCGATCCAGCGGGCCCTGCTATGCATATAAAGTTGGGCTGGCTTTATCTCGGCGCAGGCCAGGGCCGCCCTTGCGAGGGCAATGGAAAGGTCAGGGACCCTCATTTGCGGTGCAGTGCAGCAAATAGCGGGTCTCCGGACCGAGTCACACCCAGTCCGGTGATGATACCGGGCTTTCGATACCCTGGAGGTCGGACCGTCAGCGGCCATGCGCGCAGTCCGAACGAACTAGCGGCGTCCATCGCCTTGGCGCCCCGCGGCCACATGGCGGATCAGTAATGCCAACCCCCTCCACCACGCCAACCCCCTCCACCAGCGAAAGCGACGTAGCCACCACCGTAGTAGGGCGCATAGCCGTAACCGTAAGGGGGGTAAGCCGGATAGGCCGAATAGACAACGCAGCCGCCCAGCATGCCGGCAGACCCAAGAACCACCAGCGACAACAGCAATCGAAGGCGAAACGGACGTGCCACGGGGGAACTCCCTTGAAGTCTCCCCAACACATGGTGATGAATTGAGGTCTACTGAAGCAACAGCTGACTGACACAACTCGTGGATCGACCTCAGGTCGATGAAATTGCTCGTGAAACGACGTGAAGAACGTCTCCACGAATGATGGCGGCTTTCCTCGCGTCCAGCCAGTGACAGCGATCAAATCCCGAACCAGCGTTCAATTCCGGTTGATCAGCCAGTAACAGCGCGGCGAACCGCGCGGAGCGCTGTAAGTGGACTGTACCCGACTTTGTTTGGCCATCCTTTTATCGCATCGAAGCACCGGCTTTTAATTATCGGATCGAAATAATGCGGCGAAATTCTCACTTGTTTCGGCTCTCCGCTACAGTCGCGCTGGGCGCGCTGTTCGGCAATGCGCTGCAATCGGCCGCCGCGACGGCGCAACCAGCGCCCTCGCCGGCCGCGCAGCCTCCGGCGGACGTCCCTCAGAACCAGGGCGACCCGCCCGCCAGGGTCGGACGTATCGCCGGCTTGACCGGCACCGTCTCCTTTCGCACCAGCGCCGACACGCAATGGAGCGGTGCGGCGACCAACTATCCGGTCGCCTCCGGTAATGCGTTCTGGACCGAACCGTCGGCCGAGGTGACGCTGGAGATTTCCGCCAGCCGCGTGTCGTTGGCACCCCAGACCGAATTCGACCTCACGTCGCTCGACCCCGGCGGCGTGCAAGCGGTGACCGCGCAAGGCGAGACCTATTTCCACCTCGCTGACCTGCAGCCCGACGAGGTGTGGTCGCTGCAGACGCCTCGTGGCCAGATCCGCCTGACCAGCGCAGGACGTTACAACATCGTCGCCGGCACAACAGAGCAGCCGACCCTGGTCACCGTCCTGGAAGGTTCCGCCGAGATCGATGGTCCGGGCGTGTCCCTGCGGATCGCCGCCAACGAGACCGCGACGATCACCGGAAGCGATCCCTTCGAAGGCAGCGTCGGCCCCGCCACGCGCGACGCATTCCTCACTGCTCGGCTGGCCGCGGAGCGCCCGCCGTCACGCCCGGCGGCGACAATCCCGGCGCCGGTGATGGCACATGTCGCTGCAATGCCAGGCGGCGAGGACCTGACCACCACCGGAAACTGGTCGGACGCGCCGGGGTATGGCCAGGTCTGGTATCCGCCGGTTTCTGCGGGATGGGTGCCTTATCGCCAGGGACATTGGGCCTTTGTCGCCCCTTGGGGCTGGACGTGGGTCGATGACGCGCCTTGGGGTTTCGCGCCGTTTCACTACGGCCGCTGGATGCATATCGGCGATCGCTGGGGCTGGACCCCGGGCCAGGTCGTCGACCCCGGCCCGCCCGTCTATGCCCCCGCCCTGGTAACGTTCCTGGGTATCGGCGCTGCGGTCGGCATTGGCGTGGGACTTGGTGCCGCGCTCGCCGGCGGCTCGATTGGCTGGGTGCCGCTAGGCCCGAGGGAGGCTTTTCATCCCTGGTACCACGCGTCGGACACCTATGTCCGGCAAATCAATTCCACCCACGTCACGAATGTCACCAACATTACGAATGTGAACAATTTCATCAATCGCGGGGCAGCGACGTCGGTGCCCGCTTCGGTTATGACCGGGTCGCAGCCAGTACAGGCGGCGGCGCGGTCGGTATCGCCCCAGATGCTTGCATCGGCTCGGCCGGTGGTTGGCCAGCAGCCGATCCGTCCCACTGCCGCGACCCTTGGCGTGACCCCGGCGGTCGCGCGTCAGCTGCGCCTGGCGCCGGCCGACCCGGCAACGTTCCATGCCGCCCCGGGTCCGGTGGTGCGGGCTCAGGCTGTGGCCCCAGCCGGAAGCGCGCCCGGTGCCGCACGGGAACGGCCGCCATTGCCGGGTCCGCAGGGCGCTCCGCCGAGTGCCGGTGCACGTCCTGAGCCCTCGGCCGCGCCCGGGGCGGTTTCCACTGAATCCGCCGCACGGCCACGTGAGCCAGGCCGTCCGCCGGCATTGGTTCCTCCTGGCGCGCGTCCGGCCGGGGTGCCGATCCCGCCGGCCGGAACATCTCGGGCCGTGGCGCCGCAGGTCGGGACGCCGCAAACCGGAACCGCACCTCCCGGCGCTCGCCCCGAAGGTGTCGCGCATCCGGGTGCGACAGCGGGGGCGGGCACTCAGCCGGGCTCTGCACCCGGAAACCACCCGACCACGACCGAACATCCAACCGCCCTGCCGCGCGTTGAGCGGCCCACTCCTACTCCCCATCAAGCCGGCGCGGCGCCCGAGATTCGTCCCGCCGCTCCGCCGCATGTGACGGCCCCAGCTGTTCCCCGCGCCGCGCCGCCAGTGGCCCCGCGGGTGCAAGCGCCACCGCCGCCGCCGCATGTCCAGGTGCCTCGGCCTGCACCACCGCATGTCGAAGCACCGAGGCCCGCTCCCCCGCGCGCCGAAGCTCCCCGGCCCGCACCGTCCCGAGCCGCGCCCGAGCCACATCCAAAGCGGCCCGGCGAGCCGTAGGACCCTCGGGTCTACGGAATTTCAGATAGACATTTTTCTGCGGCGGTGACCAGCAGCACCGGCTCTGGGTTGCAATGCTACCCTCGGTCCAGTTGGGCAGAACATTGCTTGGCCGAGCCGAGACCGGTTCAGAACCAACCGCCGAGCGATGCCGAACACCGAAGGTCGGAAAGGCCGCCTATCTGGAAGTGTAGGCTTGTCCATGTTCCTCTTCGGCAGGATGCTCGTGACCGGGTTGGCGTGGGCGGTCGACGTGCCAAGGCATGCTGCGGCCGAGGCCAGGCTTCGATGGCAGGAATGGGAGCTACAGGATGGATGAGAAGGAGATTCGAGCGGCACTCGATCGCCACTGGGCCGCCTCGGACGCAAATGAGTTCGAGGTTGAGCACGACATATACCGAGAGGACGCAGTGCTCGAATACCCGCAATCAGGCGAGCGCATCAGGGGCCGGCACAACATTCAGGCCTCTCGCGCCGCGCAACCGGAGGCGAAGCGCTTTACCGTGCGCCGCATCGTCGGCGCCGGCAATCTGTGGGTCTCGGAATTCATCCTCACGTATGACGGCCGGCCATCATACTCCGTGAGCGTCATGGAGTTCCAGGATGGCAAGATAGCTCGCGAGACCCAATACTTCGGCGACCCGTTCGAGCCCGGGCCTTCGCGCGCGCACCTGGTTGAGCGGATGGGATGAAATCGGCCGGCCAGTAATGCGGCCATGCGTGCTGGCCCGGGCGGAGATGCCCGTCGATACCGCGCAGCTTGCTCGTTTTCTCATCGGCAAAATAGTTGTGCGGATACTCGCCGAAGGCATGGCGGGCGGCCGCATCGTTGAGACCGAGGCATATTCCATCGGCGACCTCGCAGGTCACGCCTATCGCGGTTTGACCGCGCGCAATCGGGCGCTTTTCCTCGAACGCGGGCACGCATATGTCTATCTGGCCTATGGCACCTCGTTCATGCTGAACGTCTCGAGCGAGACGCTCGGCGTGGGTGCGGGGGTCTTGATCAGGGCAGTCGAGCCAACCGATGGCATCGCAATCATGCAGCGAAATCGCAGCCGCATCGAGCGGGTGCGAGACCTGACGCGCGGCCCCGGACGGCTGTGCGCAGCCTTGGAGATTGATCGCCGGCTGGACGGGATCGACCTTTGCCAGGCCGGCCCGCTGTGGCTCGGATCCGACGGTCAGGCGGCAGGCGAAATCGGGCAGAGCAAACGGATCGGTATTACGCGTGCAGCCGACAGTCCATTGCGCTTCTATGTTCGGGGCAATGCGTTTGTCAGCGGTCCGCGGGCACTCAATAGATGAGAGAAACAACTTTACGGGGTGAGGGACCGAGTCATTCCGTGTCCGCGTGTCGTCCGCAGTTACCGCCTTGCGCGCGCGATCTCAACCGGTTCCGCACAGGGTAGCCGGCGCCTGCGCGGATAGCAGTGGTTTGAAGCGTGGCGGCCGCGGGGAGGCGAGACCGGTGCTCGAGCCCATCGGCAGACGTCGGTGGGTCATCAAGCGAGGAGGATGCCCCTGAAGCTGATCCAGGTCTGGTGTTGACCGACACTGCAGCGACCACCTGACGCCTGTCTCGATCCGCCACATGTGGCACGATGAAATTGAAAACATATCGTTACCTGTAGTGACCACCGAACGGCGTCACTTCTGACTGCGCCGCGCTAAAGGAGGCAGCCGGCGCGGTCACGTCGGCCTCTGTTGATTTACGTTTCAATCCCGGAGCTGCCGTGGGCGCAACGTTCAGTACGCGGAGGCAAGCGCAGTCCGACCCACCGCAAGGAACCAAGCCGCTCCGCCTGGAGGCCGGCGTCGGGAGCCGCTGCAAAAGCATCCACCACCAGGTTCTGGTCGCTCGATATGTGAAAAAAGCGCCGATATTCCACAATCGTCGCCGGGGCCGGGGGGTTAGGTGAAAGGGGTTCGATACAAAATTCAACGGACATGAGGCTCGCCATGCAGCCCTATCTCGCACCAGCCGGCTCCTTGATGACTCCCGAACTCGCGATGCGCGGAGGCAATGCGGAGCAACTTGTCGAGGTCGACGCCAGGTTCGGCCGAACGATCGACCGTCCCGCACCGGCGCGCCCGGCAACCGTACCGAAGATGCCATCGAGGCAGCGACTGCGACGCCTGCTGTTGATCGCCGTTCCGGTCGTAATGGTTGCGGTTGCTACGGCGATATTATCTCGCCGAGGAACCGTATGTCTCAACCGATGACGCCTTTGTCCGCGCCGCCAAGGAGTTGGTCAACGCCCGGGTTGCCGGCCAGGTGGTCGAAATTGCCGTCATTGATAATCAGCACGTCCAGCGGGGCCAGCTGCTGTTCCAGATCGATCCGGAGCCGTACCAGATCGCCATCGATCAGGCCGAAGCGCGGCTCGCTGGCGCGCGGCTCCAGATCGACGCGCTCAAGGCCACCTATCGGCAGCAATTGGCCGAGCTGCAATCGGCGAATGCGACCGCGGACTTCGACGAGCGTGAGTATGGCCGACGCAGAGCCCTCGTCACTGATGGTTGGACGCCGCGCGAGGTCTTTGACCGGGCCGATAAAGATCTCAAGGTCGCCCGTCAGCACATCGCGTCGGATGCACAACAGATCGCCAACACCGTAGCCGCGTTGGACGGCGATCCGAATATCGAGATCGATCGCCATCCGACCGTTCGCGCAGCCAAGGCCGAACTCGACCAGGCCCGGCTCAATCTCTCCTACGCGACGGTAGTGGCGCCCGACGACGGCATCGTGGCCAGGGTCGACGACCTGCAGGTCGGTGACTTCGTCAATCCCGGAGCCGCCGTGTTCTCGCTGATGTCGAGCCGTCGCATCTGGATCGAGGCGAATTTTCGCGAAACCGGCCTGACCCACATGCGTACGGGTCAAGCGGCATCGATTGACGTCGACGTGTATCCGGATCGCACCTTCAAGGCGCATGTCGTCAGTATGAGTCCGGGTACCGGATCGGATTTCGCCGTCCTGCCGCCCGAGAACGCGACCGGCAACTGGGTTAAGGTGGTTCAGCGTCTGCCGGTACGTCTTGAGTTTGACGCGATCGATCCGAATTGGCCGCTGTTCTCGGGGATCAGTGTCACCGCGCGCGTCGACACTGGCTATCACCGCACGTGGCGCCATCCGTTCCGGACGGTGCTCGCGGCGGAGCCGCCCAAATGAGCGCCACACTCACATCTGGCCGTGCAGCCGACGGCCATCGCACAATCGTTGTTGCGGCGCTGCTGGCGACCTATCTGCAGGCGGTCAGCATCTCGCTGCCCAATGCGGCCTTGCTCTACATCCAAGGCACGCTATCGATGTCCGACGACGAGGTTGGATGGATATTTACTTCGTATATAACGGCGAGCGCCACCACCATGACGATGGCGCGCTGGCTTGCAGGTCGCTACGGCCGAAAGGCCATTTATCAGATTTCGATCGCTATCTTTGCGCTCGGCCTCGTGCTCGCGACGCGTGCGACGACCCCGCTGCAATTCATCGCCGCCCGCATCGTCCAAGGCGCCGCCAGCGGCACCCTCGCTCCGCTGTCGCTGGCGATCCTGCTCGATATACTGCCGACTTCGCGGCACGCCCGCATAAACCTGGTGGCGGCCGTGACCCTGATGGTTGGGCTCCTCAGCGGTCCCAGCATCGGCGGATGGCTCAGTGAATATCACGACTGGCGCTCGATGTTCTATGTCGGCCTGCCATTGACGGGATTTATCTTTCTCGTTGTGGCGCTCTCGCTTCCGGAGAAGCGGGCCGAGCAGAGTTCGCCGTTCGATTTCTTCGGCCTGACGACATTCTCGTTCGGCATGATCGGGTTGCAGATGATGCTCGACCGCGGCGAGCGCATGGAGTGGTTCAACTCGGCCGAGATCTGGGCGGAGGCGGCGGCCTCGGTGTTGGGTTTCTACCTCTATTTCGTGCACGTCCTGACCAGCAAGGCGCATTTTCTCGATAAGGCGTTGTTCAGGGATCGCAACTTCGTTCTTTCGGCGGTCATGTATTTCGCATTCGGCTTCGTATTGCTGCCGACGATCGCCCTGACTTCGCCGATGCTGGACGAACTGCTCAACTACCCGGCGGACACCACCGGCTATATGGCGATCCCGCGCAGCATCGCGCTGGTGGGGGCGTTGATCCTGACGGGCCGCGTTTCGACGCGGATCGACAACCGGCTGCTCATCGCCGGTGGAATGGCCCTCGTCATCTTCGCCAACTGGCGAATGCTCGGCTATTCACCCCTGATGGACTGGCAATTCGTTGTCGAGGCGGGCGTGGTCCAGGGCGCCGGCCTGGGAATTTTGCTGCCCGCGCTCACCAAAACGGCGTTCAGTACGCTCGATCCGACATTCCGCCCGGAGGGCACCGCACTCTTCAACCTGTCGCGCCTCTACGGCAGCACGATCGGCATTGCACTGGTCATCTTCTTCTTCTACGACAATACCCAGGCTATGCACCTCGCGCTCGCGAAGGACCTCGCGCCGTACCGCGCCACCGCTCACGTGACGGGTTCGATGGCTCGGCCGGCGCTGGCCACGCTCAACGACATGATCACCGGGCAGGCGGCTTTCGTCGGGATCATCGACCAGTTCGAGGTCATGATGATCGCAATGCTGATCGTCAGCCCGCTTGTGCTGTTTCTCCGTAAGCCGCGCCCGGCCAGCCAACAAGGAGTGTGAGCATGGCCACCCCCGATACGCTTCGCCACACGAGAATTCCCCTTGCCAACGGATCCGGCGCGATCCCCGCCGTTGGTTTTGGCACGCTGATTCCCGATCCTCGTGTCACCACGCAGGCTACAAAGACCGCGCTGGAGGCAGGATTTCGACATCTGGATTGTGCGGAACGATACCGCAATGAGGAAGCGGTCGGCGATGCGATGCAGGCAGTGTTCAAGGCGGGGTCGATTCGGCGGGAGGATGTTTTCGTTACCACGAAGTTGTGGAATACCAATCATCGCCCCGAGCGGGTCAAGCCGGCCTTTGACGCCAGTCGTCGGCGGCTGCAGATCGACTATGTCGATTGCTATCTCATTCATACCCCTTTCGCCTTTCGACCCGGCGACGAACAGGACCCGAGGGACGGTCAGGGTCAGGTGATCTATGATCGCGGGGTGACGTTGGTCGAGACGTGGCGAGCGCTCGAGCGTCTCGTGGACGACGGTCAGTGCAAGGCGATCGGCCTGTCGGATGTCAGTTTGGAGAAGCTGCGAGAGATCGTTGCGGCTGCGCGGATCAAGCCCGCCGTGGTGCAGGTAGAATCCCATCCGTATCTGCCTGAATGGGACCTGTTCGACTTCTGTCGGGAGCAGGGGATTGTACTGCTGGCGTTTGCGGCACTGGGTCACGGCTTGGATCCGAAGGTGCTGGAGGAGCCTGTGATCACAGCCATCGCGCGGCGCGTTCACAAGACGCCGGCCCAAGTCGTGCTGGCCTGGGCCGTACAACGCGGCACCGCTTTCCTGACCACGTCGACCTCACCTCGCCATATCCGGGAAAATCTCGAGATTTCGAGCCTGCCTGAAGACGCGATGCAAGAGTTCAGGGACGGCATAACGACGCACGTCCGGTTCAACGCTGTGGTGGGGACCGGCGTGCCCGGCTTTATTCCCCGGTTCGGTTGAACTGATTCCGTTGCTTTTTTGTGCTACCCGTCCGTCTGGCTGCGAGCCGTGACCGCGGCCTCTGCATTGACAGCGTCGAGCCGAGGGACCGGGCGGCCGGCGGGGGCCTCGCGCAGGCCTCCCCTATGGACCGCCGCGTCATCATCGACAGCGAGAGCGTGAAGGGCGCGGAAAGGCGACTGTCTCGGCCGGCAAGCGTCGTTTCACCGTTTGAAAGTCTGACACCGACAGGGGCGTGTCTCAAGGCTGGCGCGTCGCGCCCCTGCCTTGGAAGGCTTTCGCCCTGAGCGCCGCCCTTCAGGCAAGCCGCCTGTGCTTCGTCGGTTTCATCTTCACGGGTGCGACCAGTTTCGTGCTATGCGGAAGCAACCCAGCGCTATCTTTCTGCCAGCTCTCTCGCGGAGAATTTGATGATTGTTGTCGCCGTTGTATTGGCTTTGGTGGCCGGTTTCATCACGCTGCAAATCCTCATGAAGACGTTGCGTGTGGCTACGGGGGTGTCAGTCGTGGCTGGAATTGTCGTTGGCCTCGTGGTGGCAGTGGCTGTCTTGTGGTTCAGGTGGTTCACCTGATGCTTGGCGCTCCGGGCGCCGCTCCTCCGAGGGTGGCGCCCAGCCAGCGGGGGACTGGCCGGCGCCACCGCTGCATCAGCCGCCGCCGCAGACTGGGGTTCCACCCGGCGGACGATGATCAGCAACAAACCGTAGCAAATGCCGCCGATTCGGCGCGATCACCGCGTGATGCAGATGCCGGAATGGTCGGCGAGGCGGAACGCGCCGGGCGAATCGCCGCTGCCCCTGCCGGCGACTTCGAGCGAGTCATGGACACCACACTCAGTTTGGACGTATCGTTGGTCACGGTCATCCCCTCCTTCCCATGCCCGTACGGCGGCCCTGACTGAAGCTATATATTTGCCACGTCCGAAAACTGCTACTGCTCCTGAATGACGTTGACACTAAGCATTTTAACTTTCCACTGGCCATCTTGTTTGATTTCAAAGCCAGCCCAGCGGACATGACCGGCGGGATTTCCCGTGACTGTAGTCTCGCCGTAAGACCACGCGCCGTCACCCTCTGCGTGTGACGCCTGGACTGTACATTTGTGAACGGTCGGTTCCTTGTAGACATCGCCCCATATCTTCGCAACCGACTGATTGCCTTTTATTACTGCACCATTGGGAGGAATGAAGACCACATCGTCGGCGAGCAAAGTATTTGCCACCGTCACTGGTCCTTTCGTGTTCCATGTCGTGTCATACAGATTGCACCATTTCTGCATCTCGTTGGTGATGTCCGCGCCATCCGCGGCGCGTGCCTGATCTACACCAAACAGTGCAACAGCAATCACCAATGCCATCTGACAAGTCCACGCCACTACGTCGGTCATTTTGTTTTCCTCACGTTTCGGATTGTTTGCCGCACAGTTGTGATCCGGGCGTGCCTGCCACGACCCGCTTCTGGCGATGGTGGATAATTTAGTCATTGCGTTGCCCATTGGTTGTCTGACGTTTCAGATTGTGGATCGTTTGCCCTGCCGCACGGTCACGAGTGGCGCGTCCTTCCTCACGGTCTCGCCTCGAGGATCATGTTGAACGGTGTCTCGGTAGCCTTCCGCACCTGTGCGAAGCCGCCGTCCTTGATGACCGAAGAACGTTTCTTGAATCCGGCCTGTGCGCCCAGCGCCGCTCCTACGGCTTGATCGAGTGATGTCGGCACGCAGACCATCGTCGAGGCTCAGACTCAAGCGATCCACTTCCGAGCGCCACGGCGTTTATCGAGGCGCGATCATTCTTGTCTTGCGGGGCCACAGAACGAGTGAAGCAAGGGCCAGGATCAGGGTCCCGAAAATTAGGCGAAATTTGAACGAAATTCCGTTAATTCGGACTTCCCGCAGATTAGGACGAGGGAACGTGCCATCCTCGCTTCCACCGGCGGTTAGGTAACTGACGCTTTTGTCCTCAATTGCGAGAACGCGAACGCTGTGGACGGTTGACGGCGCCGAGACTGACACGATGAGCGCGCTGAGCATCGTGGCCAATAAACTCATGAAGCTTGATTGCGTCCACGGAGTGATCCTCCATCAGTTCTTGCTAAGGCAGAGACTGGAGACCGCAACTTGTACCCTTTGTAGCCCGGTTGATGGCTCGGATCATTTGCCGAACCTACAGCACAACCGCCGGCTGCCGTATTCCCGATGCCCCGTAGAATGCAGCGGCCATCGCGCTGGTTACGGACACCTGACGGGTTGCCATGGCAACGTCCGGCGTAAAGGCCAAATACCCCACCAATCGCGCCAAGCACGCGGCGGGTCGGGTTCCTGGCCTTTCCGGATGTGCAGATTTTCGACGCGACCGGCCCTTTCAGCTCTTTGCTGACGCGAATCGCCATTCCCTTGGGGAGGATCGGTCGCACCTGCTATCCCACCGCGGCATCGTTAGCTAGGTTCGGCAAACCGCATCGAACGTAATGTGTCGTGTCAGCACTCAAGCGGTTGTCAGCCGACTGTTTCACCCCAATTGCCCTGAGCCGACACCTCACCATCTCTTGCCTTAGCCTCCAGTCTCCGCGCATAAGCTCCGGCCGGTGCTACGGCAGGAATTTGAACGCTGATCCTATAGCCGCCGAACGCCGCTAGCCGCCGAACGCCGCGCCGGAGGCGCAGACACGATGCGACCAAAGGGACAATTGGAGTGGATTTCAGACCAGCGACGACCCGCGGAGTCTCCAATTTGGGGATGGAGGGTCCAATGACCATTGCCGAGCGTTGGTCACAGTTGAAAACCGGTTCGCGACGCCGGCCGAATCCCCGGATCGATGCACGCGGCCCCGCCGCGGATCGGCATCAGCTCACTGCTCCCGCCATAGACAATACCGCGTCGCTCCCGAGGTATCATGTCTGATGCTGCGCGTACGCCCTTGCTGGTCGACTTCGCTCTGCAGGGGGGAGGCTCACATGGCGCATTCACCTGGGGCGTACTGGACCGGCTGCTCGAAGAACCTTGGCTCCAGATCGACGGCATTTCCGGCACCTCCGCCGGCGCCATGAACGCCGCCATCCTGGCCGATGGCTACGCCGAGGGCGGCGCGGAGGGCGCGCGTGCCGCACTGAAAAACTTTTGGAGCAAGGTCGCCGAGGCGGCCCGGTTCAGCCCCTTCCAGCGCGGCCCGGTGGATGTGCTGCTGGGTCGGTGGACGCTCGATCATTCTCCGCTCTATCTCGCCGCCGATCTGCTGGCACGCTTTGTCTCGCCGTACAGCCTGTCCAGCGGGCCGAACCCGCTGCGTGACGTGCTGGTGCAATGCATCGATTTTGACCGGCTGCCGCGCTCGCCGATCAAGCTCTTTATCACCGCCACCAACGTACGCACCGGCCAGGGCCGCGTGTTCCGGAACAATGAAATCACCCCGGACGTGCTGCTCGCTTCGGCCTGTCTGCCAACCATGTTCCAGGCGATCGAGATCAATGGCGACGAGTATTGGGACGGAGGATATACCGGCAATCCAACAATCACGCCATTGGTGCGGGAGTGTGAATCGCGGGATACGATCCTGATTCAGATCAATCCCGTGGAACGGAAGGAAGTGCCGCGCTCGGCGCGAGACATCATCAATCGTCTCAACGAGATTTCGTTCAATGGCGTGCTGTTGAAGGAGTTGCGCATGATCGCGCTGCTGCGCCAGATCGCCAACCCCGGCCATACGGAAGGAGAGCAGTGGGGGACAATGCGGATTCACCGCATCGCCAGCAAGACCTTGGACGATCTCGGGGCATCGTCAAAGGTCAATGCGGAATGGGCGTTTCTGTCGTTGCTGCGCGATGCTGGACGCCACGCGGCCGAAGCGTTCCTGGCCACGGACGGTGACAAGTTGGGGAAACAATCATCCTTTGATCTCGATTACCTGCTCAAGTATGGCTGAGGGAACGGGTGTCGGCGCACCTGACATGCCGTAGGCGTGGCGGACTTGGATTGACACCGTGCCGGGCTGCTACCCCGACGGTGGAAACCGCACCATGTGTCTTCCCACGATCCGAAGTTCTTCCAAGCGCCGGAGCCGAAATCATTGCCGGCCGTTGATGATCTCGATCATGCTCTTCGACGTCGCATTTAAGATCGGCGCGAGGCCGGTTTGAGGATCGGTTGCCCTCGACATGCTTCGCCTTGAAGAACAAAGGTAGCCATTTCGCCATGGCCGGACCCGCACCACCGAGACTGGCGTCGCGGTCCACGTTTCGAACCGCATGGCGTAGCGAGGACGATCTCTGTTCGTATCGAATGCACTCAGGTGGGAGCTGGCTTTGATGTGACCCCAACCGCCGAACCGTGCGACACGGTCGCCGCCGGCTTGGTCAAAATGAAAACGGCGGTTTCCAGGCAACATCGTCTTTACACCCGGTAGACCCGGTGGTATCCCGCCCCCGCACGGGCTGACGCCTCCGATTGACGCAGGGACAGGGCATGAGACGCGGCTGGCTCGAACGATTTGTTACGATAAACCGCCGTCGAATTTGGATGCTGTCTTTGCCGGCTATCGCAGTCGGGATGACGGCGTGCGGGCCGGAAAAGAAGGCCGAGGCCCCTGTCCCGCGCCCGGTTCGGACGGTGACTGCTGCTCCGCAGGATGCCGGGGAGACGGTTGTGCTGACCGGGCACATTCAGGCCGAAGACGAGGCAGCCATGGCGTTTCGCATCGGCGGCCGGATGATCGAACGATTCGTCAATGTCGGCGACCAGGTCAAGCCTGGGCAGGAACTGGCGAGGCTCGATCCGCAGAACGAAGTGAATGCCCTTCGCTCGACGCAGGCAAGCCTGGGTGCCGCGCAAGCACAACTGACCCAGGCGCGCGCGGCGTTCGAGCGCCAGAGGACACTGCTGGCACAAGGACACACGCCCAGAGCGCAGTTCGATCTGGCGGAGAAGGCCTTGCGAACGGCGCAGGCGCAGGTTGATGACGGCGAGGTCCAGGTGAGGATCGCCGCCGACCGCGTCAGCTATACCGTACTTCAGGCCGACGCCGGCGGAACGATTACGGCTCGCGGCGCAGAGCCGGGCGAGGTGGTGCAGGCGGGCCAGATGATCGTTCAACTCGCTCGACAGGGCGGCCGGGACGCCGTGTTCGATGTGCCAGCTCAGGTATTGCGCTCGGCACCAAGTGATCCGCAGGTCACGATACACCTGACCGACGATCCCACCGTGACGACCGTCGGCCGCGTGCGGGAGATCGCTCCGCAGGCCGATCCAGTGACCAGGACCTTCCAGGTCAAGGTCGGGTTAACCGATCCGCCGACGGCCATGCGACTCGGTTCGACGGTGAACGGTAGCCTGCGGCTGGATTCCGACACGGTGATCGCCATCCCCGCCTCGGCGCTGACTGAACTGAACCGCCAGCCCGCGGTGTGGATCGTCGATCCGTCGAAGCTTACCGTCTCCCTGCGCAACATCGAGTTGTTGCGCTTCGATCCGGGGACCGTCGTCGTCGCCCATGGTCTGGATACTGGCGATATCGTTGTCACAGCAGGCGTCCAGGCCCTTCACCCAGGCCAGACGGTCCGCCTGCTCGGACCGGCAGCGTAGTGGGTTTTAATCTATCGGAGTGGGCGCTCGGTCACCGCTCGTTCATCGTCTATCTGATGATCGCGTCGATCCTGGCAGGGGACGGCCTCCTACACCAGACTCGGCCGCAACGAGGATCCAGCCTTCGTCATCAAAACGATGATCGTCCAGGCCGCCTGGCCGGGCGCCACGATCAACGACACACTGCTTCAGGTCACCGAGCGTCATCGAACGCACGCTGCAGGAGACGCCGAACCTTGACTTCCTGCGCAGCTACACAAGCCCTGGCCTGACGACGATCTTTGTCAATCTCAAGGGCAAGACACCGGCCAGCGAGGTTCCGGACATCTGGTACCACGTCCGCAAGAGTGTCGGCGACATGCGGCACACCTTGCCGACCGGCGTCGTCGGTCCAGGCTTCAATGACGAGTTCGGCGATACCTACGGGATCATCTACGGCTTCACCGCGGAAGGGTTCACTCAACGCGAACTGCGTGATCATGTCGACGAGATTTGCTCGCGGCTGCTGCTGGTGCCTGACGTGTCGAAGATCGAGATGCTGGGCGCTCAGGACGAGCGAGTTTTCGTCGAGTTCTCGATGCAGCAGCTCGCCGGCCTCGGGATCGACCGGTCCGCCCTGATCGCCGCCCTGCAGGCGCAGAACGTCGTCAGCCCGGCCGGCACCATTCAGACCGGCGACGAGAAGCTGCTGTTGCGCGTCACCGGCGCCTTCGAATCCGAACAGGACCTTCGGAATATCAATTTCGTTGCGAATGGGCGTATGATCCGCCTGCGCGACATAGCCGAAATCCGTCGCGGTTTCGCCGACCCGCCGCAGCCTATGTTCCGCGTCAACGGCCAGCCGGCAATCGGTCTCGGCATCGCGATGCGGGAGGGAGGCGATATCCTGACCCTGGGCCGCAATATCGAGCAGGCGATGCACCACGTCAGCGACGATCTGCCGATCGGCATCACGCCGATCCTGGTCGCTGACCAGCCACACGTGGTCGACCACGCGATCAGCGACTTCACCACGTCCCTCTGGCAGGCGATCGCCATCATCATGGCCGTGAGCTTCCTCAGCCTCGGCATGCGGGCCGGGATGGTCGTCGCGCTTTCGATCCCGCTGACGCTCGCCGTGGTCTTTCCGATCATGCAGTTCTTCTCGATCGATCTGCAGCGAATTTCGCTTGGTGCGCTCATCATCGCGCTTGGCCTGTTGGTTGATGACGCGATGACAACGATCGACGTCATGACCTCGCGACTTGCCTCCGGCGACAGCAAGGAGCAGGCCGCGACGTATGCCTACAAGACGCTGGCGGTGCCGATGTTGACCGGATCATTCGTCACCGCCGCCGGCTTCGTACCGATCGGCTTCGCGAAGAGTTCCGCCGGCGAATACACCTTCTCGATTTTCGCCGTGGTCGGCATTGCGCTGATCATGTCGTGGTTCATAGCCGTGCTGTTCGCGCCCCTGCTCGGTGTGGTCATGCTCACCAAGCCGGACATGTCGAAGCCGGCAAAGCCGAGCCGGATCCTCGGCGTGTTCCGGGGTCTGCTCGTCGGGGCGATGCGGGCTCGGTGGCTCACCATCGGAGTCACGGTCGCCTGCTTCGTGGTGGCCGCCCTGGCGTCTCCGCTCATACCGCGGCAATTCTTCCCGCCATCGGATCGTCCGGAGCTACTTGTCGATCTCCGGCTGCCGCAGAACGCTTCGATCCTTGCGACCGACGACCTTGCCGCTCGACTGGACAGAGTGCTGAAAGCGGATCCCGACGTCGCAAGCTGGAGCACCTATGTCGGCCGGGGTGCGATCCGATTCTATCTGCCGCTTGCGGTGGAACTGCCCAACGACTTCTTCGCCCAGGCTGTTGTGATTGCGAAGGACGTGGCGGCGCGCGAACGGCTTCACACGCGGCTCGAATGGGTGCTCGCCGACCAGTTTCCCAGCGCGGTGACGCGCGTGTCGCCGCTCGGGCTTGGACCGCCCGTCGGCTGGCCGATCCAGTATCGCGTCAGCGGTCCGGACGCGCGCCAGACCCGCGACATTGCATTGCAGCTTGCCGGCATCGTATCGAGCGATTCGAACGCAAGACACGTCAATTTCGACTGGATGGAACCGGCCCGCATGGTCCGGATCAACATCGATCAGGATCAGGCCCGGTTACTGGGCCTCAGTTCGCAAGCGTTGGCTGCTGTGCTGAACTCTGTCGTGACCGGATCGACCGTTACGCAGCTTCGCGACGGGATCTATCTCGTCGACGTGGTGGCCCGGGCAACGGATGAACAGCGGGTCTCGCTCTCGACGCTGCGCAATGTGCAGGTTCCGCTTCCGAACGGCCGAACCGTTCCGCTCAGCCAGCTGGCCAGCTTCAGCTTTGATCAGGAGTTTCCCCTGATCTGGCGCCGCGACCGGGTTCCCACGTTGACGGTGCAGGCGGACGTCGCACCCGGCGCACTGCCTGAGAGCGTTGTTGCCAAGCTCGCTCCGGCGGTCGCCGAATTGAGTGCCACGCTGCCTGAATCCTATCACATCGCCGTCGGCGGAACGGTCGAAGAGAGTGCGCAGTCGCAGGCCTCGGTCGTCGCCGTCGTCCCGCTGATGCTGTTCCTGATGATCACCTTCCTGATGATCCAACTGCAGAGCTTCAGTCGTTTGTTCCTCGTGCTCATCGTGGTCCCGATGGCGATGACCGGCGTCGTCGCGGGACTTTTGATCTTTCAACGTCCGCTAGGCTTCGTTGCCATCCTCGGCATCCTCGCGCTGATCGGCATGGTCGCCCGAAACGCCGTGATCCTGATCGAGCAGATCGAGGCGGAACTGAGCGAGGGAAAGCCGGCCTGGGAAGCGGTGATCGAGGCGACCGTGTCACGCTTCCGTCCCATCATATTGACCGCAATTTCCACGGTTCTCGGCTTGATCCCGATCGCGGCGACGATCTTTTGGGGCCCGATGGCGTTCGCCATTATGGGTGGCTTTCTGGTTGGCACTGTCGTCACGCTTATCTTTCTACCCGCGCTCTACGTGGCATGGTTTCGCATCAAGGAGTCTCCCGCTCGTGACGAGGTCCTGGCGCAGGCGCATGGCAACTGACCTTCTCTTGCCGCTCGCGTCTTACGTCGTGGCGGTGAAGGTGCAGCGCAGAAAGTCGAGAGCGACCGTGGTTGGCGTCACCCCGTGAGCGGTTCTGCCGGCAACGTTGACCTGCGGACCGCCGCATTCGTTCGCGCCGCAGGATTTTTTATCCTTTGGTTGGTTCTTGCCGGCTTCGATCCCGGAGACCTTCCTGCCGCGGCGGTTGCGGTTGCGTGCGCAACCTGGACGAGTCTGCGCCTCTTGCCCCCCGGCAGATCGCGCCTGTCGCCAACAGGCATTGCCAGGCTCATACTGCGCTTTCCACGTCAGTCGCTGGTTGCGGGGATCGATGTCGCGCGGCGCGCGCTTGATCCGCGGCTGCCGTTGCGCCCTGGCTTCGTGACCGTGTCGCCTCGACTGCCGCCTGGCACGGCTCGCGACGCGTTTCTCGCGCTGGCGAGCCTAATGCCCGGCACGCTGCCTGCTGACACCAACGAAGACGGAACACTTCTTGTGCATTGCCTCGATATGGACCAGCCGGTGGCAGCGCAGATGGCGGTGGACGAGGAACTCTTCACGCGGGCACTGGGCGGATCGCCCGACCATGGCTGAGTTCCTGATCACCGCTGCCGGCTTCATTCTGGCGATGGTGGCATTGGGGCTGGTGCGCATCCTGCGCGGTCCCGCGGATGCCGACCGCATGATGTCGGCACAGCTCCTAGGGACAGGTGGCATCGCGGCACTCCTCCTGCTGGCCGCCGGCACCGGGGTGCCCGCGGCGGTGGATGCCGCTTTGACGTTGGCGTTGCTAGCCGCATTTGCCGCCGTCGCATTCGTCAACAGTGCGCGCCCCCCGGATGCGGCCGGGCAGAACACGGCGGAACGCCGATGAGGCTCGCGCTCGACATCGTCACGGTTCTTGCGGTCTGCGGCGGAGCGATCTTCTTCCTGGCCGGAACGGTCGGATTACTGCGCTTTCCGGACTCGCTGACACGGCTGCACGCGCTGACCAAGGCCGACAACCTGGGCCTGGGTCTGGTGGTACTGGGTCTGTTGCCTCAGGCGGACGGTTTCTTCGCCGGTACTGAAGCTCGTCTCGGTCTGGCTGCTTGCCCAGTTGGCCGGCGCGACGGTCACTCAGATGGTCGCTCGCACTATGCGGCGCGGCGGCCAACGGACATGACTGTTGCGTTGGCGTTCGATGCGGGACTCGTCATTCTGGTGCTGGGCGTGGCTGTCTGGACCGTCGGTGCAGGATCGGCCTTCGCCGCGGTCGTCGGTTTTGTTGCATTTGGCTTGCTTCTGGCGCTCGCCTGGGTGCGTCTGGCCGCCGTGGACGTTGCGTTGACCGAGGCAGCGATCGGCAGCGGCGTGACCGGGGCCGTGCTCATCGCCGCGGCCGCGCGCCTGCGTCCTACCGAGCCACGATCGTTGGCTGAGCGGCCGGGTGCGGTCCTGCGCCTTGTGGCGGCGGTGCTGTCCGCGCTGGTCTTCGCAGCACTCGCAGGGCTGGTGCTGTTCCTCGCCGATCCGGCCCCCACTCTCGCGCCGGCCGCGGCGGCACACCTGTCGGAGCTCGGGGTCGGGAACGCGGTCACCGCTGTCCTTCTTGCCTACCGCTCGGTCGATACGCTGCTCGAGAAGGTCGTGCTGCTGCTCGCCCTGGTCGGCGTGTGGTCGCTCGCGCCGGATCGCTTCTGGGGCGGCGCTCCGGGATTGCGGCGGCCCGCCCGCCCGGATGGCGCACTGGTCCTGCTGGGACGGTTGCTGCCCCCGATAGGGATCGTTGTGGGCGTCTACATCCTTTGGGTCGGGGCGATCGCTCCGGGCGGAGCATTCCAGGCCGGTGCGATCCTCGCCGCGATGTGGCTGCTGGTCATGATCGCCGGGCTGCGCGATCCGCCCGAGATCGGCCAACGCAGGGTGCGGCTGCTGCTGGTCGCCGGACCGGCGGTCTTCCTGGCCGTCGGGCTCGCCGGCTTCGTCCTGCCGGGCGGCTTCCTGTCGTACCCGGAGAACTACGCAAAGCCGCTGATTATCGCCATCGAAGCGGTGCTGACGCTGTCGATTGCGGTGATCCTCGGCCTACTCGTTGCAGGGCCGTCCGTACGCGAACGGCAACGATGAACGCCGCGACCCTGTATGGGCTGTGCGGCGCGGCTCTGGTTGCCCTGGGCCTGTTCGGCACCATCGTGCATCCGCAGCCGCTGCGCAAAATCCTGTCCTTCAACCTGCTTGGCGGCGGCGTGTTCCTGCTGTTCGGGGTTATCGCCCGCAGGGGCGCGGCGGCCGGCATGGGTGGCGATCCGGTGCCGCAGGCGATGGTCATCACCGGAATCGTCGTCGCCTTTTCGGCCACGGCGCTGGCCGTCGCGCTTGTGCTGCGGCTGTTCGAGGAGACGGGTGGGGCCACATTGGCCAGCAATTTGCCGGCGCGGCCCAGTGACGCGGGAGTTGGACACTGAACGCGCCGGGCGGCTTCCTGCTCGTGCTGGCGATCGTTCTGCCGGCGGTGGGCGTGGTGCTGTCGCTCGCGCTCGGCGGGCGGCAGGCTGAGCGCGTTGCCCTGGTGGCACTGGCGACCGGGTTCGCCATTGCCCTCGCGATTGTTGCCGGCGTCTGGCGCTCGAGGACGCCCCTGCTCTACCTGGTGGGCGGCTGGGCGCCACCGCTTGGAATCGCGCTTCGCGCCGACGGGCTGTCCGCGATCATGCTGCTGACCACGGCGGTGGTAATCTGCGCCATTGGGCTGTTCGCCCGCGAAGGCTTCCGGACGCCGGCTGGTGCGCCCGAGACCCGGACGTCACTGGCCTTCTGGACGTTGCTGATGGGCGTATGGGCGGGGCTGAACGCGGTCTGGGTCGGCGGCGACCTGTTTACGCTGTATGTCGCGCTGGAGCTGCTGACTTTCGGTGCGGTACCGATCGTTTGTCTCGATGGTCGCGCGGAGACGCTGACTGCCGCGCTACGCTACCTGCTCTTTGCGCTGCTCGGTTCAGCGCTGTATCTGCTCGGCACGGCGTTGCTGTACGGCGGCTACGGCACGCTCGATATCCTGCTGCTGTCCCGCGCGGTTCGCGGCGAGCCTGTCGTCTGGGTGGCGGCCGCGCTGATGACGACCGGGCTCATCGCCAAGACCGCACTATTCCCACTGCACCTTTGGCTGCCGCCCGCCCACGCCGGTGCGCCGGCGGCGGGCAGCGCTCTCCTGTCGGCGCTGGTGGTCAAGGGGTCGTTCATTCTGATCGTCCGGCTCTGGTTCGATGCGATGCCCGGACTGCTGAGCCAGGCGGCGGCACAGACACTCGCCGGCCTGGGTTCGGCGGCGATCGTGTTCGGCAGCGTGCTCGCGCTGCGTCAGGCGCGGTTGAAGCTGTTGATTGCCTACTCAACGATCGCGCAGATCGGCTACCTGTTCTTTCTGTTTCCGCTTGCCTCGACATCCTTTGCGATCACATCGGCGACTGCCCAGGTTTGGAACGGCGTCGCCTGGACCGGCGGCGTGTTGCAACTCGTCTCCCACGCCGTTGCCAAGGCCGCAATGTTCATGGCAGCCGGATTGATCGGCGAGGCGCTGGGTCATGACCGGATCGCTGGGTTTGGCGGCATCGGCCGGGCGCTGCCGATGACGGTCTTCGCGTTCGGGCTGGGCGGGATGTCGCTGATGGGGTTGCCGCCGAGCGGCGGCTTCGTTGCAAAGGCGATGCTGCTGACGGCCGCGGTCGGCGAAGGCCAATGGTGGTGGGCCGTGGTGGTCCTGATCGGCGGGTTGCTCGCGGCGGGCTATGTATTCCGGGTGCTCGCTCCCGCGCTGGCCACCCCGGAAGGTCCCCTGACCCTGGTTGCCACGGTGTCGCAGGGCCGGCAGGCCGTGGTGCTGGCGCTTGCGGTCTGCGCACTGCTGCTGGGCCTCACACCGCTGCGGCCCTCCCAACTGCTGGAGGTAGGCCGGCCCGCGGCGCCGGCGGCGCTGTCACGATGAGCGCCTGCCAAGTCCTCGCCCGGGATTGCCGCCGTTGACCGGTGCGGGAGCATTGCTCGGCGCCGCGCTTGGACTGCCGCTCGTTATGTTGCTGGCCTGTCTGTCGCCTCGGCTAAAGGCGCGGATGCCGGCGCTGCTGGCGCTTGCGCCGGTCCCGGCATTGGCGGCCGCACTGCTCGCGTCGGGTGGGACGCTTGCGCTGCCGCCGGTGCTGCTGCGCATCAGACTGGCTCTTGATGTGCCTGGCGCGCTCCTGCTCGGGGTCGCGGCGATGCTCTGGATCGCGGCCGGTTTCTATGCCACGGCATGGCTGCGCGGCAGGCCTGACGCCGATCGCTTCGCGGTATGGTGGCTGCTGACGTTGACCGGCAGTCTCGGCGTATTCATGGCCGCCGACCTGGTCAGCTTCTATCTGGTGTTCTCCATGGTCAGCCTCGCCGCCTATGGGCTGATCGTCGATGAGGGGACGCCGCGCGCTCGACGATATGGCCTGATCTATGTGGCGCTTGCTGTACTTGGCGAAGCCTTCCTGCTGATGGCCTTCGTACTGCTGGCTGAGGCCACGCCGGGCGACAGCCTGCTGATTGCCGACGCCGTGGGAGCGCTGTCGGCATCGCCTTGGCGCGATTCGATCTTGGCTCTGCTGATCCTCGGCTTCGGGGTGAAGATCGGCCTCGTGCCGTTCCATGTGTGGATGCCGCTTGCCTATCGCGCGGCGCCGATTCCGGCGGCGGCCGTGCTCAGCGGTGCCGCGGTGAAGGCCGGTGTGATCGGGTTGATCCGCTTCCTGCCGCTGGATGCTGCGTTGCCGGGATGGGGTGAGGCACTTGCCGCGGCAGGGCTGGTCTCAGCCTTCTACGGCGTAGCGATCGGCATCACGCAGTCCAATCCCAAGACGGTGCTGGCGTTTTCCAGCGTGAGCCAGATGGGCGTGATTGCCGCGGTGCTTGGCATGGGGCTGGCCGCGGGCGACGGCGGGGCCGCGCTGTCTGTAGGCTTCTATGCGGCGCACCATACGCTGGTGAAAGGGGCGCTGTTTCTTGCCGTGGGGGTCGCTCAGGCGACCAGCGCGCGCCGGCCCTGGCCGGTGCTGCTACCGGCGGCGGTGATCGCGCTCGGCCTCGGCGGGCTGCCGCTGACCGGCGGCGCACTCGCGAAGCTGGTTGTGAAGGCGACGCTGGGCGATGGCATCGTCGGCCTGCTTGCAACCCTGTCTTCGGCCGGGACCACGCTTCTGATGCTGCATTTTCTGCACCGCCTTGCAGCAACGTCGGCTCCCGATGCGACACCGGCACCGGCCCGGTTTTCGTTGCCATGGATCGCCATGGCGTTGGCTTCCGTCGCGGTTCCCTGGGTGCTCTACCTGACCGTCATGGGCGGCACAGTCTCCGATGCGCTCGCTCCCGCGGCCCTTTGGTCGGCGGGCTGGCCGGTTCTGCTGGGTGGCGTACTGGCGATCGGGCTTTGGCGATGGGGCGGCAGCTTGCCGCAGGTTCCGGAGGGGGATGTCGTGGTGCTGGTGGCGGAAGACGCCAAGGGCCTCGCTCGTGCCACGGGCTCGATGCTGGAGCGGCTGGACGGCGTGCTGCGCGAGTGGCCTTTCGCCGGCGTGTCGTTACTAGCGGTGGCGGTCGTTCTGGCGGCACTGATGCTGACCGGGCGCTGACGGAAAATCGGCGAAATGGTGCGATCGGGCCGCTCGACTCAGGACGTTGACGGCTTTTGGGATTCGTTACGATTGTCGATTAATCCCCACGAGATGTCGATATCCGCTGCTCCGCCAAGGAGGGATGGGGCACATCAACGAGCTATAGTAGAAGTCACACGATGTCATCGACACTGTGTTGCCCGCATAGCAAGAGGAGAGTCCAATGTGCCGGAACATCCGAACGCTGTTCAATTTCGCCCCACCCGCAACCGACGAGGAGATCCGCGCCTCGGCTCTGCAGTTCGTCCGGAAGTTGAGCGGGTTCACAGAACCCTCGAGGATGAATGACGCGGCGTTCCAGCAGGCAGTTGACGAGGTCACTGGTGCGGCTCGCCGACTTCTTGCCTCTATGCAAACAGCAAGCAGCCCGCGCGACCGTGTGGTCGAGGCGGCGAAGGCAAAAGCGCGGACAAAGCAGCGGTTTGGGTAAACACATTGAGGCCGCAACCGGAGCCCCACAACCTGGATTCTATGGCCATGGAGGCCATCATGCGATGGACCTCGTTCGACCGAACAGCTTGCGTGTCGCCGTCGTCGCTGACCAGTCGACCGCGCGCCCCACCGGAAAAAGTTGCGTAATCTTTGTTTTCGGCCTCGACTGTCTCCGTCCCGACGACCCCCTGTAACATGCCAGTACACGCCTGCACTATTCACAAGGAGGGCACGAACGCTTGCAGGGCGTTTCCATGATCGAAGCCGGTATCTGGCGCGAAAATCCGTATATTTACTCCAATGATTCTGCACAAAATCGTTCGTTGTAAGTACCGGAAAGTTGAGAAGCGGTAGACATGATGCCACTTCCCGAACTTCACCCGGATGAAGCGCCATTTGGCACCGTTGCCGAGCCGCCAGATGTTGGACTCGCTCGTGCACCGGTCTTCTTTGCTCTCAAAATGCTTGCGAATGCATCCTAATCCGCGACGGACCCGGTCGGGATTGCCATCGCCGTTACCGCATGGGGAATTCTCGGAATTCGTGGCGTCGGGCTTCCGTTTGTGTCATCGGAAAACTTCCGTCCGTTTCTCGCCGTACACACCGCTGCCTGCATGGGTTGGCTTGCTCGGGATTGTTTAAGCTGATAGACGGAACGAGAAATGATATGACCCGTCTGGCATTGCGGGTGACCGCATCCGCGAGGGAGTAGACCGGGCCATCGATGCGGTTGTTGGAGGTGGCCAGTCGATTTTCCGATGATCCAGTCCAAATAGTCGAGGTTGCGTCAACCAAACAGGAGCCGTGCTCATGTCCGATCTGCTGGTCATTGAATTCCCGACCGAGGCAAAGGCCGAAGAGGTTCGCCAGAAGCTGTTGTCCATGCAGAGCGAATATCTCATCGAGCTTGGCGACGCCGTGGTGGTCACGAAAAGCCCCGAAGGGCATGTGAAGCTGAACCAGTTGTTTCAGCCGGTAAAGACGGGTGCGGTCTCGGGCCTGTTTTGGGGCACGCTGGTTGGCCTTCTGTTTATGATGCCGCTGGCCGGCGCGGCAATCGGCGCCGCATCCGGCGCGATCAGCGGCAAACTGACGGACGTCGGGATCGACGATGAATTCATGAAAGGTGTCGGCAAGACCTTGCAATCCGGCAATGCGGCGCTGTTTCTCCTGATCCGCAAAATGACCACCGACAAGGTGGCAGCCGCGCTGCAGGGAACCGGAGGCACGGTACTGCGGAGCTCGTTCGACGAAACAAAGGAAGATGTGTTGCAAGCGGCTCTCGCCGGTGTGCAGCAGGCCGCCTCGCATGCTCCTGCCAGCGGCTGACCAGTGCGCATCGCGCGAGCGCGCCGGAAAGCGCTCCTGAGACACGCGATGATGATATTCAAGGGATGGATCGCCGCGGTGGCGCTGCTCCTCGTGGTTGCGCCCGGCGTCGGACATGCGGTCCCGGAGGCCAATTTCGCCGCCAGTACAACGGGAGACGATCGGTGGCAACGCCGGGCCTGAAGCCGCGGTCGGCGCGGGTGCCGGGTTGCTTGGTGGGCTCGTGGTCGATCAGCAAAGACGAGCGGAGGACACGGCCTTTCAACAGGGAGTCACCGCCGGACGTTGGTCAGCGTCCCAGTAGGACCATATTCGCTGTGCGGCGTGAGCGCACACCAGTTCCGCACTTCACCGACTGTGCCTCGCGCCGGTGGTCAACAATGAAAAGCACTGCCCCGTTCTGCGTCGACCGGTTAGCGCAACGCAGCTACTGAACCACCCTTGCGCGAAGGCGCGTATATTCCTCGGGCGAGATCGCGCCTGAACTCTTCAGACTCTCAAGTTTTGCGATCTCATCCGCGGCGCTGAAGCCGACGACATGGCGAAGATCATTACGGGCGCGCTGGACCTGCTGTTCGTGCCGCTCCGACATGCCACGACCTTGCGAGAGGAGGTAGGCGAACACGCCAATGTACGGCAGCACGAGCAGCAGGATGACCCAGGCCGCTTTGCCCAGGCCGGAAACGTCGCCACGCCGGAACAGGTCACTAGCCACTGTGACAAGCAACCAGAACCACACGACGAACATGAACACCGCGAACACGTCGGCGACGAAATTGGTGAAGCTGAAACCCCCTTCGAACAACATATTCCGTCCCCTCCCGCTGCGATGTCCGTTCCGCGACCTACTATTGAAAAACAGGCGCGCGCACCAGCCTTGATGCACGAAGTTCCCTGGATCGGCGGCACGGCCAGGGTGGACGTCATCGCGCTAGCCGGCGGCTGCCGCAAACGCCATGCGGCAGTCTGATCTCGGTTCGACGTTATCGAGCGACCAGTGCTACGGCTTCGTCACCAGAGTTGCCTTATCGAAGTTAAACCATCTCAACTGGCCATTTGTGCCCTCAGTGACCACAATGCCTTTGTCGAAGTCGGTCGCAATAACGCGCCCACTTGCAAAGATCTTCGAAACGCTGTTCAGCAGCATCGTATCGAGTATTTCGCCTACCGTCTGACCGCTATTCGCCATGCGGGCCTTGACCTCCGCCTGCAGCGACGGCGACAGCTGAGCGATCTCTGCCTGCTCGATTGGCGTCGGAGCGGCTGCTATGGCGATTCCGGACGACACCATCGCGGAAACGAGTGCTGCAGCAACTACGGCTTTCTTGATCTGTTTCATCTTCCCCAATCCTGATCTGGTAGTTGTTGGCAAGGCGACACAGGTAACTGTGCCGGTTGTTCTGTTGCCCGTGGATCTGGCAAATCTCGAACCAGATTGCGCTTGCTGTCAACCTTTCTCGCGCTGCGCATCAGGCGGGCGTCGTCCAGCCCGAAGCGGAATGCCGCACCGCCCGGCGGCCCGACCGGGGTTCAGTTCGCCGCCGATTTCATGCGCCGTCGGCCGCTGGGGTCGGAGCGCCGCGTCATTGGCTTGCGGCACCACTCGGTCTGGATTTTGGACGCTTGAACGCATCGTTGGGACGCCCATCCCATGTTGCGAGAAGCCCGCGTGTCCAGAATAGCTGGCGTGGCATCCGGGGCTGTGTCAGACGACCCAATATAGGTTCAGATTAAACTTTCGGGACACGGCGGCTCCGACAGTCATCGCCGGATCTCGTTGGTGGCGGACCGGCGGCGATGGACGGCAGCCGCACTAGTCAATCATCGCGAGCTTGCCCAGCAGGATCGCGTGCGATCGCGTCCCCTTGTGGAAGCAGAGCATCTCAAACTTTTCGTTGGGGCTATGGATCTGGTCATCATCCAGGCCGAAGCCCATCATCAGCGAATCGATGTGCAGCGTGCGTTTGATCTGCTCGACAACGGGAATCGAACCGCCGCTGCCGATCATCACAGCGGGACGCCCGTATTCCTCCTGAAGGGCGGCGCGCGCCGCCTTCACCCACGGCGTATCGGTCGCGATCTCCATGCCGGGTGCCATGCCGAAAGCCTTGTACGAGACCTGAGCACCCGGAGGCAGCTGCTCGGCAACAAAGCGCTGAAACGCCTCAAAGACAGCCTGAGGGTCCTGGTCCGGCACGAGGCGGAATGAAATCTTGGCCGAAGCTTCCGACGGGATAATCGTCTTGCTGCCCTCTCCGGTGTATCCGCCCCAGAACCCGTTGACGTCCGCCGTAGGCCGCGCCCAAATGCGCTCCAGCCCCGGCACCGAGCGCTCGCCGCTCGGAGCGGACAGGCCGATGCCGCGCAAAAACGCACCCTCATCGAAGCCGAGTGACTGCCACTCGGCCTGCTGCTCCGGCGAAATCACCTTCACCGCGTCATAGAAGCCCGGAAGTCGTACCCGGCCCTGGTCATCGTGCAGATTACCCAGGATGCGCGCCAGTGCGTTGATCGGATTGAGCGCCGAACCGCCGAACAGTCCGGAATGCAGGTCGAGACCCGGACCCTTCAGGGTGATTTCGCAGTTGCACATCCCGCGCAGGCGTGTGGTGATCCCGGGCGTGGCGATGTCCCACATGTTGGTATCGCTGATCAACGCGAAGTCAGCGGCGAGCGCATTCTTGTTGGCGACCAGGAACGGTTCGAGGTTGGGGCTGCCGATCTCCTCCTCGCCTTCCATCAGCACGGTCACCGGCGCGGGAATGCCGCCACCGACCGCCTTCCAGGCGCGCAGCGCCTCGATGAACATCATCGACTGTCCCTTCGCGTCGACGGCACCGCGCGCAACGATACGAGGACCGTGCGGACCCTCCACCAGCTGCGGCTCGAACGGTGGGCTGTTCCAGAGTTCCAGCGGATCCGGCGGCTGCACGTCGTAATGTCCATAGAACAGGATGCGCGGCGCTTTCGTGCCGGATGGACCGGGATGGTGCCCGAGCACAACGGGATGCCCGGCAGTCGGCTTGATCGCGACGTCGAACCCAAGGTCCGCGAGCTGGTCACGCAGCCACTCCGATGCGTGCCGGACGTCCTTCTCGTGCAAGGGCTGGGTGCTGATGCTGGGGATCCGCAGCAGGTCGAAAAGCCGTTCGCGCGCGTGATCAAGGTCTTGATCCACCTGCGCGAGCACGGCACCGACGACAGCTGTTGAATTTGCAACCATGGCAGGAATTTCCCCTTAGCGGCGCAGTTGATAAGCGCCTCATTGCCACAGTGCAAGTTTTTGTAGCTTGGCCCGGGCTGTTTTGCGTTCGGCGCAGACCTCGCAGAACCGTCAGTCGGGCAGGGGGCGTGTATACCGGGTCACGTCAGGAGGACGAATGTTGCGCCGCGTGCCTTCGCATCAGATGGAGCAAGTGAGCGCGAGACTCGAACGCACTCACCATGCGGGTCACGGCTTCATGGAACATCCCATTGGCAACATGATCAAGCAAATGACTCTTGAACTGAAAGTCGATTATGAAGTCGACGCGAGTCTCATCTTTGACCGGCACGAACGTCCACGTGTTTGTCAAATGCTCCAGCGGCCCTTCCAGCGCGCGTACCAGCACCTGACGTGGTCGGTCCAGTGTCACCTGGCTCGTGAAGCTTTCCTGAAATGGACCGAACCCGATGACGAGGTCGGCAAGGACCTCTTGCGGGTCTTCGCGGCGGATATGCGCGCCGCTGCACCACGGCACGAACAATGGGTAATCCTTCACGTCCGCCACAACCGCGAAAAGCTCGTCGGGACCATAGGCGAGCGTCACCTGCTCCTCATGACGTGGCATGTCATATCTCCGCCTTTGCCGGCGATGCTAGCAATGCAGCGCCGGGCGGTCCAGACTTTGCAGCGATAAAGCTAGCAGCGATCCGGCAGGTTCGGCGTACCGGGCTCGCGCCCTACGGGGCAGCATCGGCGGGCGCCAATATCGCCGGCCAGGCCAAGAGAACCGCGCCCGCGCGACAATTCGCCGGCGGCCGACGCCGAGCCCTTGCGGGAGGCGGCGAAACTGGCCACGCTCAGTTATCGAAAGTCGACCAGACGGCAATTGTCGGCTTCAACATGGGAGTAGGCTCATGGCAGTGATCAAGGTGCGCGACCTCGCGTATGGCCGGCTCCGGTCCCCAGACCTGGACGCGGAGGAGGAATTTCTGACTGCGTTCGGCATGGTGCGTGCGGCTCGAACGCCGACGGCACTTTATATGCGGGGTACCGACCCGGTGCACCACATCCATGTCACGGAAAAGGGCGATCCCGGGTTCGTTGGCTTTGCGTGGGCGGTAAGCGACGAGGACGAACTCAAAGCTATTTCGAAGTTGCCCGGCGCGTCAGGCATCGAGAGCATCGACGAACCCGGTGGCGGCAAGCGGGTCCGGCTCGTCGAGCCCAACGGCTACAGAATCGAGATCGTCCACGGCATCGAAACCGTGCAGCCGATCCATGTCGAGCGTCAGTCGATCAACTCCGGTGTCGAGCCGCTGAACCGCGCCGGAGAAGTCATCCGATTTGCCGCCGGGCCGTCCAGCGTGAAGCGGATCGGTCATGCAGTCCTTGGCTCTCCGAAGAATCAAGAGACGGTTCGCTGGTTCCGCGAGACACTGGGTCTGATCTCGTCCGACGATGTTTATGCCGGGGAAAGGGAAAACATTATCGGCCAATTCAGCCGGATCGATGCCGGCGATGAATACGTCGACCACCATGCCTTCTTCTGCATGAGGAACGAACGCGCGGGCCTCAATCATTTCTCGTTCGAAGTGCAGGACATCGACGATGTTTTCATCGGGCATGAGTATCTGAACGGTCTTGCCAAATACGAGCACATGTGGGGCATCGGCCGCCATCTGCTTGGCAGCCAGGTCTATGACTATTGGGCTGATCCCTGGGGGCGTGTCCATGAGCACTGGGCTGACACGGACCGGTTGAACGTTCAGAACGGCGGCAACCTGGTTTCGGCCGAAGAAGGGCTCCGTTCGCAATGGGGATCAAGGCCGCCCGCGAAATTCATGGGCTACGTCAGCCCCTGAACCGGGCCTAAAGACAACCGGCTGTCGGAAGATTTGGCATCATTGCCTGGCAGCGCTGCGCAGCGGCTTTCGCCGAGCAGCGACGGGCGAGCCATCATGTCGTGCTTCGGGAGGATTGGATCGCCTGCCAGATCCGGTATGGCGTCGCCGGCATGTCGATATGCGTGATGCCAAATTCCGATAACGCGTCAACCACTGCGTTCATTACCGCCGGCAGCGAGCCCGCACATCCTGCCTCGCCGCAACCCTTGGCACCCAATGGGTTGGTTCGCGCCGGGACTGGATGGCTCTCGAAGCCCAGCTCCGGAAAATCGTTTGCCCGCGGCAATGCATAATCCATGTAGGAGCCGGTCAGAAGTTGTCCGTCATCGTCATACGCAACCATTTCGGTCAGCGCCTGTCCGATGCCCTGGGCGATCCCGCCATGCGCCTGTCCCTCGACCAGCATCGGGTTCACCAGCACCCCGAAATCGTTGACCGTCGCGTAAGCCACCACTTCCACGGTTCCGGTGTCGGGATCGAGTTCGATCTCGGCGATGTGGCAGCCGTTGGGAAATGCCGATGGCACGCCCTTGAAGACATGGCTGACATCAAGCGTCCGCGGCATATCCTCAGGCAGGCGCCCCCCGGATCGCAACCGCTCGGCCAGCTCGACAATTCCGATGCTCAGGTCGGTCCCGGCGACGCTGAAGCGCCCACGCCTGAATTCGATATCCACAGCGGCGGCCTCAAGGAAGTGGGCCGCCGCATGCTTCCCGCGCTCGATCACGATGTCGCTCGCCTCGATGATCGCGCCCCCGCTTTGCATCATTGACCGTGAGCCACCTGTTCCGCCGCCTGCCACCAGGGCGTCGGAATCGCCTTGCAGAAGCTTGATCTTCTCGAAAGGGATGCCAAGTCTGGCAGATAGGACCTGGGCGAACGGGGAGGCGTGTCCCTGACCATAGTCCAGGGTGCCGGTGATGATCGTAACGGCACCGTCCGGTTCGAATCGAATTCCGCCCATCTCGTTGCCGGCGTCGGCCGTTACCTCCAGGTAATGGCCAATCCCCCGGCCACGGATCTTGCCGTGTGCCCGGCTGGCGGCCTGGCGTCCGGCATAGCCATCCCAGTCCGCCGCCCGGAGTGCCTTGTCCATGACGGTCGGGAATTCGCCGCAATCATATACCATTCCGGATGGGGCACGATACGGCATCTGCTCCGGCTGGATATGATTGCGATATCGTAACGCTACCCGATCGATCCCCATCTCGCGCGCGGCGGTCTCGACCAGACGCTCCATGTAGTAGTTTCCCTCGGGCCGCCCCGCGCCGCGATAGGCCCCCACGGGCGTGGTATTGGTGAACAGGCACTTCGAGGAAACTTCAATCAGCGGCGTCGCGTAGACCCCGATGATGTTCTTCACCGTGTTCAAGGTCGGGGGAATGGTGGTCGCGTTGCTCAACCATGCGCCAAGATTGCCGTAGCCGGTTACCCGAAGCGCGAGGAATTTTCCCATCGCATCGAGTGCCAGCTCAGCCACCATTTCATGGTCGCGTCCGTGGCTGTCCGACATGAAGCTCTCCGACCGCTCATCGGTCCACTTCACCGGCTGACCCAGGGTTCGGGCCGCGTGCAACAAACACACGTATTCCGGATAGGCGGAAGCCTTCATCCCGAACGATCCGCCAACATTTCCGGTAAGAACCTGCAATTTCTCGACTGGGATCCCAAAAATGCCGCTCAGCAGGGCGCGCTGGCCGAAAACCCCTTGGCAGCCCAGCCGTAGAATCAAACGGTCATTATTCGCGTCGTATTCGCCGATGGCGGAACGTGGCTCCATCGGACAGACGACGATGCGATTGTTGCGTATTGGCAGTCGTGTGACGTGGGCGGCTCGGGCAAATGCGGCGGCGACCTTTTCGCTATCGCCGAAATGGAAATCCAGACAGACATTTCCCGGCGCCTCGGCGTGGACCAACGGCGCTCCAGGTGCGGCCGCCGCACCTGCCGTCGTGACGGCGGGCAGCGCATCGATGTCGACGTAGACCGTCTCGGCGGCATCCTTCGCTAGCTTCACGGTATCTGCAATCACCATCGCGATCGGCTCGCCGACGTAACGCACACGATTGGTGGCGAGCGGGCGCTGCGGCGGCCGTGCGGTGGGTGTGCCATCGCGGTGCTTTCCCGCCGCCGCCGGCATGTTCCCGATGCCAGCCCGATCAAGCTCGGCAGCCGTAACGACAGCGCGTATGCCAGGCATTTCAAGCGCCGCCTCCAGCTCGATTGCGCGGATCTCGCCATGGGCAACCCGGCTGCGTATCATCACCGCGAACAACTGGTCAGGGCGGTTGAGGTCATCCGTATAGCGACCTTCGCCGCGCAGCAGGACCGGATCCTCTTTGCGAGACACCGGCTGGCCAATGGCAAATTTCTCGCCTGCCAGTGATGCCGGGTCGAATGGCGCATTCATCAGGGAAGGGCTCTCATGAATATTGTAGGGACGTCAGTCACGCCATATCCAACAGGATACAGCGCAACAGCGCAACCTGGTTACCCGACCGACACCTGCCCTGCGGTCAATCCAGGCGACGCTGTCGGCGTCCGGCTCAGGCCGTGACTTCGGAAAGGTTTGCCACCTCGGGCCCTTGCAGCGCGGTCAACAGCGACGCGACGCTGGCCGAGCGAAGGGGGATGAAGCGCTTGCCGCCTTGCCTGCACAACGACTTCACCGTCTGTGCCGCGTCGTGGCTGATGCAGTCGACCGGGAACAGCACCAGGTCCGCGCGGCTGGTCAGACCGGGAAGCAGGGTCTGGTGACTTTCGACACCGCCATCATGATGCAGGAATGTTCCACCGACCCGCTCGACGACAGAGCGAAGGTGCGCGATCTGGTGCGGACGCCCTCCGACATAGAGCAGCGCGATGCCATCCAGGCGTGGCGCCGGCAATGCCTCCGAGGTTGTCGCTGGACATTCGGGCAACAGTGATGTCTCGACCGCATCGAGTTCCCGTCGCAGCGCCTCGCAGTCCCGTTCGGCGGCAAGTCGAGCGGACCGTTCGCGCGCGATCTCAGCCTGTGCGGCGGCCAGCCTGTCATCAAGCGCGGTGCGGCGGCGCGCCGCGGCGGCCAGGCGGCATTCGAGGTCGGCGATCAGCCCGCGCAGTGCCGCGCTTTCCCCGGGCGCGCCGGACTGGCTGTCGGCCGGTCGGGATAAGATGCCCTGCATCAGGGCCTGCCGCAATTCGCTGATCTGCACGTCACGCGTGACCACCGCATGGTGCAGCGCCAATTGCTGGCGTTCCAGCTTCGCCTGAAGGTCGGCTTTTTCACTTTCGATTTGGCAGAGCCGCTGGATGTCCGCCCGGTTCGCCGAACCGACGAGGTGCGACAGCATATGAACCTCGCCGAACGCCTCGCGGACAATGGCCTGGTTCGTGGCTGGATGGGTCAATGTGGCCCAGTAGGCGCCGGGTATTTCGCCTCGCCGCACCGCTTGAACCCAGAGTGTACGAAGTTCGTCCTCGCTGGTTGCCTTGGCAAATTGGCTGACCGCGAGCTTATGTCGATGATCCAGCGCCTTGTTCAGCTGCCGCGCCGCATTGTCCTGACGACCAGCCAGCGATACTGCGATGCCATGCAGTTCATGGTCCGAACAATCCGGAGAAGCGACGCCTAGCTTCTTCAGGGTCTGTCGCAATTCCACGGTGGACAGGCAGGTGCCGATGATCGAGCAGTGCAGGTTGCTGTTGAATTCCCATATTTTCGTGCGCCGTGGCGGAGCCGTCGGTAAGGGGGCGCATCCCGAGCCACAAGCCGGGGCGGGATGGAGGAAATGTCAAAGATCCTCGACAGCGCCGGAGAACCGACGCCGCTTCTGATCGCGATAGGCGGCCCTCCTGTGTCCATTTTCATCGTCGTCCCAGTCTCCCGATATCCGCCAACCGGCACCAAGGCCCTTGTCGTAATATGTAATTGGATATAGCGATAGTGACGCAGCCAGCGGTAAATGCCAAGCGGCGTTTGCCGCCGCCGCCCGCCGTGTATCACGAACGACAAAACAGGAGGAATGAGTATGGACGCTATCGCGCTCGACCCGAGGCTGCGGCACGCGACCGGATTTCTTGGCCGGTCGGCTGGCATGCTGATAGACGGGAAGTTTGTCCCGGCGGCATCCGGCAAGACCTTCGCGGTCTATGACCCCGCCACCGGAACCGTGATCGCCAATGTGCCCGAAGGCGACAAAGAGGACGTCGACCGCGCGGTCGCCGCCGCTCGGCGCGCCTTCGACGAGGGACGCTGGAGCAAGATCGGCCCCTCCGGCCGAGGCAAAATGCTGTGGAAGCTGGCCGACCTGATCGAGCGAGACCTCGAGGAACTGGCCGAACTGGAGTTCGATCGACAACGGCAAGCCTTATGCCGTGGCTCGTGTCGCCGACCTGCCGCTGGCGGTCGATATGTTCCGCTACATGGCCGGCTGGGCGACCAAAATCTCCGGCTCGACGCTGCCGCTGTCCCTTCCGGGCGAATATCTGTCGTACACGGTGCGCGAGCCGGTCGGCGTGGTCGGGCAGATCATCCCATGGAATTTTCCGCTGCTGATGGCGGCCTGGAAGCTCGCCCCGGCGCTCGCCGCAGGTTGCACCGTGGTGCTGAAGGCGGCGGAGCAGACGCCGCTGAGCGCGCTGCGGCTGGCGGAATTGATTCAGGAGGCTGGGTTCCCGCCTGGCGTGGTCAACATCCTGAGCGGCTTTGGTGAGACCGCTGGGGCTGCGCTTGCCGCGCATCCCGACGTGGACAAGATTGCGTTTACCGGATCGACCGAGGTCGGCAAGCTGATCGTGCATGCGGCCGCCGGCAACCTGAAGAAGGTGTCGCTGGAACTTGGCGGCAAATCCCCCGCGATCATCCTGCCGGACGCCGATCTCGATCTGGCGATCGCAGGCGCGGCGAACGCGATTTTCTTCAATCACGGCCAGTGCTGCTGCGCCGGATCGCGTCTCTATGCGCACAAGTCCGTGTATGATCGCGTCGTGAGCGGCGTCGCGGACATCGCCGGTAAGATCAAGGTGGGCGCAGGTCTCGACCCGGCAACCGAGATGGGACCACTGGTGTCGGACGAGCAGTTTGCCCGCGTTACCAGCTACATCGAGGACGGACGGAGCGCCGGCGCAAAGGTAGCGGTGGGCGGCGCTCGGGTCGGCAACCTGGGTTACTTCGTGGCGCCGACAGTATTGGAGAATACCCGGCCGGACATGAAGGTGATTACGGAGGAAATCTTCGGGCCGGTGGTCTGCGCGCAACCGTTCGATGATGACGACCTGGAGAAGATCGCCAAGCGCGCCAACGATACAATCTATGGTCTGGCGGCTAGCGTGTGGACACGCAACGGCGGCACCGGTCACAAGCTCGCAAGCCGCATCCGCTCAGGCACGGTTTGGATCAACTGCCACAACGTGTTCGACGCGTCGCTACCGTTCGGCGGCTACAAGCAGTCCGGATGGGGCCGCGAGATGGGCGCGGAAGTGTTGCACAACTACACCGAAGTCAAGGCGGTCACGGCCGCATTGTAAGCAAGTGATGAATGCGTTGAGCGTGTCGTCGCCCGGTTGCCATGGACTTTGCATGGCGTGGGCCGCATCGTCGGGCGATGACACAGGAAACGCCAACGACCGATGAGGGCCTGCGCGTGGGGGAAGCAGCGGTTGAGCTTCCCCCGCGAACCGACGCAGGTGTCTATTTTATTGGCATTATCCGTACGCCGTGGCCGGAACGCGCCGCGTGTCCCAAACGCGGCAGCCTGGATGGCCCGATCTGTTCGATAGTGGTTGACGAGCGCTGGCACACCGCGCTTACGGACATCGAGGCTCATCGCCGCATCCAGGTGCTTTATTGGATGCATCGCGCGCGTCGCGACCTGGTGATGCAAACGCCGCTCAGTACTGGCCAAACGACGGGAAGCTTCGCCCTGCGCTCGCCGGTGCGGCCGAATCCAATCGCCTCCTCGATCGTCGAGCTGGTCGCGATCGATGGCGGGACGCTGCATGTGCGCGGGCTGGACTGTCTTGACGGCACGCCCCTGATCGATCTGAAACCGGACCGTATAAACAACAACTGATCCCGTGCGGGTTGCCGAAGCTGCCTGCATGGACTCCCGCGATGTACCACGCTATATCCATACGGGAATAGCGCCGATGCGGAGGAACCTATGGACGTCGCGCCGACCGACGCCCTGCCGATCCAGGGTCGACATCTGAGTGGGTGGAATGTGTTGCCCGGCGGGACACAGATTTGCCTCGAACTCACCTCGGTCGAGGGCAACGCCCATCGGATCGTTCTGCCGTTCGATGCATTGTCCGGGCTCATGATGACATTGCCGCGGATGTTGCAATCCGCCCTGAACGAAAGATTTGGTGACCGGTCCATGCGTGTCGTGCAACCGCTCGGCATTTGGCACATTGAACTACACGAGCCCGACAAAAGCCTGATCCTGAAGCTGGGCACAACAGATGGCTTTGAGGTCGCGTTTTCACTCAGCGGCGAGCACGCCGTTTCGCTTGGTACCGCGCTGCTCGACGCGAAGCAGGACATTACCCAATCATTGGCGAGGAGGCCAAACTGATGAACGTCATGACCGAAGTGCATCCATTTCTCGACGGCAAGCCAAAGCGCATGCTGATTGGCGGCAAGTGGCTTGAAGCCGCTTCCGGCAAGACCTTCGAAAGCCGCAACCCGGCCACCGGCGAGGTCCTGGCTCGGGTGGCGGAAGGTGACGCCGAGGATATCGACCGTGCCGTCGCCGCGGCGCGTGAGGCCTTCAACGGCCCCTGGAGCAAATTCAAGCCGGCGGAACGGCAACGCATCCTGCTGAAGCTCGCCGATCTGGTGGAGCGCGATATCGAGGAGTTCGCGGCGCTCGACACGCTCGACATGGGCGCGCCGATCACCCGCACCCGGGCAAATCGTCAGCGCGCGCTGGGAATGCTGCGCTTCTATGCCGGCATGGCGACCGCGTTGCACGGCGAAACCATCGACAATTCGTTGCCTGGAGAATACGTATCCTTCACGCTGAAGGAACCGGTCGGCGTCGTTGGTGCCATCATTCCCTGGAACGGGCCGCTGACGGCGTCGATCTGGAAGATCGGACCGGCGCTGGCCACCGGATGCACAGTGGTCCTGAAGCCGGCTGAGGAGGCCCCGCTGACGCCGCTGCGGCTAGCCGAACTGTGCCAGGAGGCCGGGGTGCCGCCGGGTGTCGTGAATGTTGTCACAGGCTATGGCGAGACCGCGGGCGCCGCGCTGGCCGCGCATCCCGATGTCGACAAGGTGGCATTCACCGGATCGCATCTGACCGGCCAGTCGATCATCCGTGCCTCCGCCGGCAATCTGAAGCGCGTGTCTTTGGAACTCGGCGGCAAGTCACCGGATATCGTATTCGCCGACGCCGACCTGGACCAGGCGGTTCCGGGCTCCGGCATGGCGGTGTTCGCCAATTCCGGCCAGATCTGCAGCGCCGGCACACGGTTGTTTGTCGAGAACAAGATTTACGAGGAGTTCGTCGGTCGCGTCGCCGCGTTCAGCAAGACGCTGCGGGTCGGCGACGGGCGCGATCCCGATACTCAGGTCGGACCGTTGGTTTCGGAAGAGCAACTGGCGCGCGTGACCGGCTACCTCGATGTGGGCCGGCAGGAGGGTGCGCGTCCGCTGTCCGGTGGTGAGCGGCTGACTGACGGGGCCTTGGGGCGGGGCTACTTCGTTCCACCCACGGTGTTCGCGGATGTGCGCGACGACATGAGGATCGCACAGGAGGAAATATTCGGTCCGGTGATCTCCGCCATCCCGTTCACCGATATCGACGAGGTGATCGAGCGGGGCAACAAGACCCAGTTCGGCCTGGGAAGCGGTGTCTGGACTCGCGACGTCGGCAAGGCGCATCGCTTGGCGAGGAGCATCCGCGCTGGCTCCGTCTGGATCAACTGCTACCAGGCAATGGACCCGGCGGTGCCGTTCGGCGGCTACAAAATGAGCGGCTACGGCCGCGAGTTCAGGCGTGCAGCATTTGGAAGAGTACCTGAACGTAAAGTCTGTCTGGATCAAGACCGACTGAGGCCGCGCTTCCATCCGGATGTCGTCGCACCCTCTCTCAACGCCCTCTCTCAATGCGGCAGAGAGGGTGCGCCGTCACGGCTTTGTCTTGCCACCCGGGCGGCCGAGGATGGTCGTTTCAGCCGCCCCGACCGTTTGATTTGCGGCAGCTATCTGATTGGCGAAAACGCAGACGGCAGCAACAGTGCGTTTTCCTGTCTGACCAGCACGCCGGGCGGATTACGGGCGGGCCAGTTGCCGCTCGCCGCAGCTGCCGCCCGCACGCTGAACCTCTCGGCTGCATCTTTGTAGGCCCAGATATGGACCCATTTGTTCAAGCCGCCGAACTCCGAATACCAACCACCGATGAGCGGTGAGAATTTCGTCCGGCCCTCGATCTTCTCAGACCAGCGCTCGATCAAGCCAGGAATCGATCCGGGGGTGAGGGTGTATTGGCGCAGCTCGAACAGCGGTCCGACCTGGCGAGGCTCGAGCGGAGGCGAGAATGGCGCCGGCAGGAACACCTCGCTGATCTGCGCAGTTACGAATTCCCGGATCGGCGGTGGCCAGCCTGCGTCCTTGGATGCGGTGGCGCGCACGGCGGCGCGTTGCTCGAAGCTGTCATATGCCCAGACATGAATGATCTGGTTCAGTGGTCCTACTTCCGTGTGCCAGAAGGCCGCCAGCTTTGAGTGCTTCTCGCGGATTGGCAACGCCTCCCCAAAGCGTTTCTCTACCTCGGCCAGCGTACCGGGCTGCAGGGTATAACTACGCATCTCGATGATCATCGGCTTTCTCCCTCTGTTGCGGCCAGGCAGATTACGGCGCGGACGCGTCGAGTGGAATGACCGGCTGACGCGCCCAACATCCGATCGGGTCCGACCCCAGCGAAGGAATTAGCGTAATCGATCCGCTGGATGGTCCTGTAACGGCGTAATCTATACTTTCTGGACCTAGCATGTAACACCCGATGAACGTTTTATTACTTACGATCCTATCAAATGGCGGGGTAAGGTCTTTGACATTTATCCGTTGTTTTTGAGAGGTGGTTTCAAGCGGATTAACTGAATGAGGGTGCGATAAGCAATGCTCCCATTACTGCGGCGAGAATCAATGAAAAGGGCGCATGTGATTTAAGGAGATCGGTGGCACGGACAGCTATGCTTTCGATAAGACGATCGATGCGCGTAACATGTCCGCCATCCTAAGCGGACTGTCACGACCGTTGCATACAGGATTGGCAGATCGGTCGGATAGGACCGCCACGAGGCACTTCCGATCAGGAATTAGCAGGCCGGCCGGTATGACAAGATTTACCAATCTGGCCGATACTCGCATCACCAACTGGGAACCCGCCGCATGACCTGGTCAATCGTAGCCCACGACCCCAACAGCGACGCCTTCGCGGTTGCCGTTGCCACCAAGGCCTTTGCGGTCGGCGCGTCTTGCCCGTTTGTCAGGGCTGGTATCGGCGCGGTCTCCACCCAGTCGATGACCAACCGCTACCTGGGCCCCACGATCCTCGATGCCATGGCGCGTGGCCTGCCGCCCGAGGCGGCGATCGAAGGCGCGCTGGCAGGTGACCAAGGCCGCGGCATCCGGCAGGTCCACGCAGTCGACCGGCTCGGCCGGGTCGCGGCCTGGACCGGGGACAATTGCGTCGAGTGGTGTGGCAGCGTGTCTGCCGGTGGGGTCAGTGTCGCCGGCAACATGTTGGCCGGTCAGGCCACCATCACTGCCACGCTGGACGCGTGGAAGGCCAACCGGTCCCTCGCCATGCCGGATCGGCTGATGGCAGCGATGCTCGCCGGGGAGGCCGCCGGTGGTGACCGCCGGGGCAAGCAGTCCGCGGCCATGTTGATGGTCACCACCGAGGATTTCCCTGACCTGAATCTGCGGGTCGACGACCACCCCGAACCGTTGCAGGAAATGCGGCGACTGTTGGCGATATGGCAGCAAGAGGGCGTTCCGCGCCTTGGGACCGCGCCGTCAAAGGCCAATCCGTCGGGTCTGATTGACCTGGACGCGATCGAGGCCGGGTGGATCGCCCAAGGCCTGGACCTGCGGTTCAGAAGATAGGTTGCTTGCCGGCTTCGGGGGCGCCCTCCAGTTCCTCGCGCAGCAGCTCGAGCGCCAGCCATTGCTCCTCCGCGGCGGCCAGCGAAGCCTGCGCCGCCTCCAGTGCTTTGGTTGCCTCCGTGAAGGCGGCCGGTCGACGGACATACAGATCGGCATCGGCCAGCACCTCACCAAGCCGGGTGATTTCCGATTCAAGCCCGGCGATTCGGCTGGGCAGCGTCTCCAATGCGTGTTTGTCCTTGAAGCTCATCTTCCGGCTCTGCGGCCGGGGCGCAGGCGAGCCGCCTGACGGTGCGCGGGCGCGCGTTGCCGTTGCTGCCGCGGGCTTCGAGGCACCTCGCTGGGCCAGCATGTCGGAATAGCCACCGGCATATTCGATCCAGCGTCCATCGCCCTCGGTCGCGATCACCGAAGTGACGACCCGGTCCAGGAAATCGCGGTCATGGCTGACCAGCAGCACCGTGCCGGCGTACTCAGCCAGCCGCTCCTGCAGCAGTTCCAGCGTTTCCAGGTCCAGATCATTGGTCGGCTCGTCCAGGATCAGCAGGTTGGAGGGCCGGGCAAACGCGCGTGCCAGGATCAGGCGGCCGCGTTCGCCGCCCGATAGCACACCCACCGGGGTGTTGGCCTGCTCCGGACCAAACAGAAAGTCCTTCATGTAGCCGATGACATGGCGCGACTGGCCGTTGACCGTGACGGTGTCGCCAGTGCCACCGGTCAACGCGCCGGCCAGTGTCTCGGTCGCCTCGAGCGTCTCTCGTCGCTGATCCAGCGTGATCTGGGCCAGGTTGGTGCCCAGCTTCACCTCCCCGGCATCGGGCTCCAGCACTCCGGTCAGAAGGTTCAGCAGGGTGGTCTTGCCGGCACCGTTCTGGCCGACGATGCCAACCCGGTCGCCGCGAATGATCCGCGTCGAAAAATCGCGCACCACCGTCTTGTCGCCGAACGACTTCGACACGCCCTCAGCGACGATCACCAGTCGTCCGGACAGTTCGGCCTCCGCGGCATCGAGCTTCACGCGGCCGACCGCCGCCCGCTGCTCCTTATGGCGCTTGCGCAGCGCGTGCAGGTCGCCGAGGCGCTTCTGGTTACGCTTGCGTCTCGCTGTGACGCCATAGCGGAGCCAATCTTCCTCCATGACGATCTTGCGGCCCAGCTTGTGACGCTCGACTTCCTCCTGTTCCAGGACCTCGTCGCGCCAGGCCTCGAAATGTAGGAATCCCTGGTCCAGGACCCGGGTGATGCCACGGTCCAGCCAGACGGTCGTGCGCGAGATTCGCTCCAAAAGCCGCCGGTCGTGACTGATCAGCACGATGCCGGAGCGCAGTCGGCCCAGCTCCGCTTCCAACCACTCGATGCCGGGCAGGTCGAGGTGGTTGGTGGGCTCGTCCAGCAACAGGATGTCAGGCTCGGGTGCCAGCACACGGGCCAGTGCGGCGCGCCGGGCTTCGCCACCGGACAGCAGGACCGGGTCTTCGGCACCGGTCAGGCCAAGCTGTTCGAGCAGGTAGGATGCGCGGTGGTGGTCGACGGCGGTGACGTCATCCAATCCGGCCTCCACATACGCCAGTGTGGTGGCAAATCCGGCGAAATCAGGCTCTTGTGGCAGATAGCGGATGGTGGCGCCCGGTTGCACGAAACGGCGCCCGGAGTTGAATGGCAACAGCCCGGCAGCGATCCGCAGCAGGGTGGATTTGCCCGAGCCATTGCGTCCGACCAGGCAGATGCGGTCGCCGCTTGCGACCGAGATGCCGACGCCGGCCAACAACGGTGCCGTGCCGAAGGTGAGGGCTATGTCCTGGAGCGCGAGAATCGGAGGAGGCATCGCGGTGGCTTTAGACTAAGCGGGCATCCGGTTGAAGCGTGGCCGCCATGGCACAGACAATTCAGCTCACTGGCGCCAGATCTGAAAATCACTATGTTTCAGAGGCATCCTGCCGCTGAGGAGGAACCTCATGATCCGACTACCGGACCCGAAACCCGACGTCATGGCTCGCCGCGACAGCATCGTGGCCGGCTTGCGGGCGCTGTTGCCGGAAAGCGGTCTCATCGCTGAGGAGCATCGCCTCAAACCATATGAGACCGATGGATTGTCGGCCTATCGTCAGGTGCCGCTGGCCGTCGCCCTGCCGGAAACCACCGAACAGGTGGCCGACGTCTTGCGCTTCTGCCACAAAAATGGGGTTCGCGTGGTTCCGCGCGGCGCGGGCACATCGCTATCCGGCGGCGCCTTGCCGATGGCCGATGCCGTGGTGGTCGGTCTGATGCGGATGAACCAGATCCTGAATATCGACTATGCCGATCGCTGTGCCACGGTCCAGGCGGGCGTGACCAATATCGGCATCACCAACGCTGTCGCCTCGGATGGTTTCTTCTACGCACCCGATCCTTCCAGCCAGCTTGCCTGCATGATTGGCGGCAACGTCAACATGAATTCGGGCGGCGCGCACTGCCTGAAATACGGGGTGACAGCGAACAACCTGCTGGGTCTCAAGGTCGTCACCATCAATGGTGAAATCATCACCATCGGCGGTGCCCATCTCGACGCCGCCGGCTACGACTGGCTCGGCCTGCTCACCGGCAGCGAGGGGATGCTGGCGGTGATCACCGAAGTTACCGTGCGAATCCTGCGAGCGCCCGAAGGAGCCCGGGCGATGCTGGCCGCCTTCCGTTCGAACGAGGTCGCCGGCGCCTGCGTCGACGCGATCATCGGATCTGGCATCATCCCGGTCGCGCTCGAGTTCATGGACCGCCCGGCGATCCACGCCTGCGAGGCCTATGCCCATGCAGGTTATCCGCTGGATGCCGAGGCCATGCTGATCATCGAGGTCGAGGGCAGCGTCGAGGAGCAGGACCGTTTGCTGGGCAAGCTCTCCGAGATCTGCAATCAATATGATCCGATCAGCCTGAGGGTCTCGCAGTCACCTGAGGAGTCGCTGGCGATCTGGAAGGGACGCAAGGGCGCGTTCGGCGCCATCGGCAGAATCAGTCCGGACTATCTGTGCATGGACGGCACCATTCCCACCAGCCGCTTGCCAGAGGTGCTGCGTCGCATCCAGGAGATGTCGGGCAAGTTCGGTCTGCAGGTCGCCAATATCTTCCACGCCGGTGATGGGAACCTGCACCCGCTAATCATGTTCGACGCCAACGACCCGGCCAGCTTTCACGCGGCGGAAACCTTCGGGGCTGATATTCTGAAATTGTGCGTGGAGGTTGGCGGCTGCCTGACCGGCGAACACGGCGTCGGCGTTGAAAAGCGCGACCTGATGCCTGTTCAGTTCCACGAGCACGAACTGGAGCAGCAGCGTCGTATCAAATCGGCCTTTGACCCGGACTGGCTGTTGAATCCCAGCAAGGTTTTCCCGCTTCGTGCAGAATCCCCGGCTGCCCTGCCGCAAGCGGCCTGAGCGTGTCGCTGGCGCACGAGGTCGGTCTGGCATCAGACGATGCCGAGGCTGCAATTGCCGGTGTCATCCGTGCCGCTGCGGCATCACGTGAGCCACTGCTCGTCGAGGGCCACGGCACCAAGGCCGGTATGCTGCGGCCGGTTCAGGCTGCGCGGACCCTGTCGACCGCCGGTCTCTCCGGCATCAGTCTGTACGCACCAAAGGAATTGATCATCTCCGCCCGGGCCGGAACGCCATTGCCGGACATCGAGGCAGCGCTTGCCGCGGGCGGCCAGCATCTCATCGCTGAACCTCCTGATCTCTCGGGCCTTCTGGGTGATCTCGGCCGGCCGCAGACCTTGGGCGGGGTGGTCGCCACCAACCTATCCGGTCCGCGTCGGGTCGCATGGGGCGCGATGCGTGATCACGTCATGGGTGTGCGAGCGGTCACGGGCCGAGCAGAGGTGATCCGTTCCGGCGGGCGGGTGTTGAAGAACGTTACCGGGCTTGACCTTTGCAAATTGCTGACCGGTAGCCATGGCACGCTAGGCGTGATCACCGAGATTACCCTGAAGGTGCTGCCGTCGCCGGAAGCGACAGGTACACTTGTCCTCCCCGGCCTCGACGCTGTTTCCGGCGTCGCCGCGCTGTCCGCGGCTCTGGGCTCGCCATACGGCGTATCGGCCGCTGCCTGGCTGCCGGACGACGGCATGGCACGGGTGCTCGGGCTGGAGCAATTCAATGCCTCCGCGGCGCTGGTGCGGATCGAGGAGTTCGCCCCATCCGTTATATATCGACTAGACCGATTGCGGGGCGAGTTGGGGGTCGCGGGTGCGGTGATCCTGGATGACCAGGTCTCTCGGTCCGTTTGGAAGGCCATAAGGGACGCACGACCGCTCGCGCCACAGACATCCGATGCGGTGTGGCGCATCTCGGTGCGTCCATCAGCGGGGCCTGCGGTCCTGGCTGCCCTCCGGCCAAAGGGGGTATCAGGCTTCCTTGACTGGGGCGGTGGGCTCGTCTGGCTTGCCGGCCCCGCCGACACGCAGACGCATGCAGCAATAGAGTTGGCGGCGCAAGCACGGAGCGGGACCTGGACGCTGATGCGTGCGCCCGACACCTTGCGTGGATCTGTCAGGGTCGTGCCGGACGAGCCGGCGCCGCTGGCCCGGATCACCCGCGAGGTGAAGGCGGCGCTCGACCCGGCCGGCATTCTCAATCCGGGCCGGTTCTATGCGGGACTATAGGTCGTGTTCTTCATTCCAACCTGGGTCACCAATATCCTGCTTTTGATCACATGCTTCCTATCGATCTATCAGCATCTACGCCTGAGACGGCAGAATCCGATTGCCAACCTGCAGTTCATCATGGTGGTCTTCGCCCTGGCAACGTTGCTCATCAACACGCTCTACAATCGAGAGGACCCCCGGTTGTCCGTGGCGTTGTTCGTGATTTCCGTGGCGAGCCTCGCACTCATGATCCGACAGCTTCGAATGCTGCCGCCGTCGAGATCTTTTGACTGATTGCCCCTCATGAACGGTCGCCGTGACGATGCAGACCAACTTTACCGCTGAACAACTTCGCGATCCGGACACGGCTTCATCCAACGGGGTGCTGCGCACCTGCGTGCATTGCGGCTTCTGCACAGCGACTTGCCCGACATTCTTGCTGCTGGGGGACGAACTCGATAGCCCACGCGGGCGCATCTACCTGATCAAGGACATGCTGGAGACGGGTCGCCCCGCCACCGAGGAGGTGGTTCGGCACATCGACCGGTGTCTGTCGTGTCTGTCCTGTATGACGACATGCCCGTCCGGCGTGAATTATATGCATCTGGTCGACCACGCACGGACCTACATCGAGCGGACCTATCGCCGCCCACCGACCGAGCGTTGGTTGCGTTCGATCCTCGGTATCCTGCTGCCTCGTCCGGAGCTGTTCCGCCTTGCCCTGCGCGGCGCTCGGCTGGCTCGTCCGATGTCCCGGCTGATCCCGGGCCGCTCGATGCTTGCCCAACGGCTGCGTGCGATGCTTGCCCTGACGCCCGACCGGCTGCCGGCGCGCGGCCAGGTCCAGGCGCCCCAGGTCCATCCGGCGCAGCGGGAGCGGATAGCCCGAGTCGCTCTGTTGACCGGGTGCGCCCAGCAGGTACTGATGCCACGGATCAATGAAGCGACGATTCGTCTGCTCACGCGGCTGGGCGTCGAAGTAGTCGTAGCGCGGGAGGCCGGATGTTGCGGCGCGCTCAATCATCATATCGGCCAGCACGATCGAGCCATGGCTCTGGCACGAGCCAATATCGCGGCGTGGAGCAGCGAGGTCGAGCAACAGGGGCTGGACGCAATCGTGATCAATGCATCGGGCTGCGGCACCACGGTCAAGGATTACGGTTTCATGTTCCGATCCGAGCCGGATCCCTGGCGCAGCCGCGCGGAGAGAATTTCCGCGCTGACCTTGGACGTTACGGAATTCCTTGCGCGCATCGGCTATGCGCCAACGCGGGAGGCATCCTCCCTGACCGTCGCTTACCACTCCGCGTGCAGTTTGCAGCACGGCCAGCAAGTGACGACACAGCCGAAGATGCTGCTGGCAAGGGCCGGCTTCCGCGTGACCGAGCCGCGGGAGGCGCACATCTGCTGTGGCTCCGCCGGCACTTATAATCTGCTGCAGCCGGAGATTGCCGGCCGTCTGCGGGAACGTAAGCTCGAGAACCTCAAAGCCACGGCACCTGACCTGATCGCGGCCGGCAACATCGGCTGCATCACGCAATTGTCAGGCGGCGGCGTTCCGGTCGTCCACACTGTGGAATTGCTGGACTGGATGGCCGGCGGTCCTAGCCCACCTGGCGTGGTGGTCTGAAATGACCCAGTCGCGAATCCATTTTCCTCGGCCGACCCGCAGCTGCGTGCTTGGCTTTGCCCTGCTCGCGCTGTCCGTCCTGGCGCTGGGCATCGGCACCCACGCACAGGAAGCCGGCACGCCATCCACTACCGACAAACGCGCCAACACCGACCGGATGCTCGATGCGCTCAAGGGGGCGCCCGACGAACGATCGGCCGCCGAGTTGGAAGGTCAGGTAGAATACACGTGGCTGCATGCCGGCACACCGGCCGTGACATTGCTGATGAGCCGCGGGCTCCGTGCGCTGCAGTCTGGTCAGGATGACGATGCGGTTGAGTCGTTCACCGATGCGATCACCCTGGCGCCGGACGTTGCGGAAGCGTGGCATCAGCGGGCCATCGCCCGCTACCATTCTGGTGACGTAACAGGTGCGATCCGCGACCTGGAGGAAACCGTGCGGCTGGAGCCGCGAGATTTTGCCGCCTTGCGTACTTTGGCTGACATTGCGACGGCGCGCGAGGACTGGAAGGGTGCCTACGCGGCCTGGCAGAAAGTCATGGAACTGGACCCCAAGACCCCGGGCGGCGACGCGCGCCTACGCGAACTCAAACGGCACGCGGTGGGCGAAGACACCTGACACCGGTCACGCCTCCAGATGCCCCGGCGGTCTCATTCCGACGATCAAAACGGCACCGCGCTGCCGATATCTGGCCTCATCTTCTCCCCAACACCATATCCCCCGGCGGTCAGAGCGAGAATGTCAATGTCACGGCGGTCAACGATCAGATCAGCCGTGTTGCCGCAGTCATCCGTGTCGGAACTGGTGCGCTCACCCGCCCAGTGCAGGAAGAAGGCTCGGGTTATGCCGGGAACCCGAGCTTCGAGCACCATGCTACCGCCGCGGTGGGTGATGGTGTCGAGATCAAGCACACACGCTGGCCTGTTCAGGCGGTCCACCACAAGCCTCACGTCCTCGTTCGCCGCCATGGGGACCGCCGCCGGAGCATCGGGCGATAGGTCGAAGGTGATGATGTCGCCGACCCGCGGTCCGGAGGTGGCGAGGGCCAATATCAGGTTGGTCGCGCCCGCCGCCACCAGCAGGGTCGCGGCGGTAAAGATCGCAGCAGGCAGCAAGCGGTTGATGTTGTCGTTCCTGATACTCATCCGTCTCTCCGCGGCGGGACTTCGACGATCGTACCGACGAAATCCTTTCGCAAAAGTTAACGGGTGCAGTTCCGTTCATTCGGATTGACAGTTCAGGACGTCGCCGCTCCTATCCGTGACAGCGCCTCCTCCCGCCCCAGCACGTTGAGAACGGCGTCGATGCCCGGGCTGACGGTGCTGCCGGTTAGCGCCGCCCGCAGCGGTTGCGCCACCTGCCCTAGTTTCCGCCCGCTGCGCTCGGCAAACTGTCTCAGGGCGGCATCGATCGCAGGCAGCGAGAAATCCGTTTCGGCCAGTAGCATCGCGACCTCGCGCAGCATTGACTTCGCTTCCGTGGTCAAGACTGCCCCGGCCTTGGGCTCCATCGGCAGCGGTACCGACCGGGCGAGAAAGGCGGCCGAATTGGCCAGTTCGACCAGGGTCTTGGCGCGTTCCTTCAAAGCGGGCATCAGCGCGCGAATCCGTTCCGGGGCGAGACTGCCGAGGGACACATCGGCGCGATGCGCCAGCCGTCGCAGCACATCTCGAATTAGCTCCTCGTCGTCGGCCTGCCGAAGATAGATGCCATTCAGATGGGTCAGCTTGGCGTAGTCCATCCGGGAGGCGCCGCGATTGACATCGACAATGTCGAACAGCCGGATTGCCTCCTGCAGATTCACTACTTCCAAGTCACCGTGTGACCAACCGAGACGCAGGACGTAGTTACAGAGAGCCTCCGGCAGGAAGCCCTGCTCGCGGAACTCCAAGGCGAACTGAGCACCGTGTCGCTTCGACAGTTTCCCGCCGTCAGGGCCGTGGATCAGCGGCAAATGCCCGAAGCGCGGCGGCTCCCATCCCAGCGCGGCGTATATCTGTGACTGGCGGAACGTGTTGGTCAGATGGTCGTCACCGCGGATCACATGGGTGATGGCCATGTCATGATCGTCCACCACCACCGAGTGGTTGTAGGTCGGCGTGCCGTCGCTGCGCAGAATAATGAAGTCATCAAGTTCCGCGTTGGCAACCCGCACTGTTCCTTGCACCAGATCCTGCACCACGGTCTCACCGTCTCGCCGGCTTTTCACGCGAACCACCGGAGCGATGCCCTTTGGTGCATCCGACGGATCACGGTCGCGCCAGCGACCATCATAGCGCCAGACGCGCTTTTCGGCGTTCGCCTGTTCGCGCTCCCGCTCGATCTGCTCCGGGGTGAGGTAGCAGTGATAGGCGTTACCGGCGGCGAGCATCTCCCGTGCCACCGCCACGTGGCGTGCTGTTCGAGTGGACTGGAAGACGGTCTGACCGTCACGCTCCAGCCCGAGCCAGTCCAGGCTTTCCAGGATGCCGCGGGTTGCCTCCTCGGTGCTGCGCTGACGATCGGTATCCTCGATCCGCAACAGAAACTCGCCGCCGTTGTGGCGGCTGTAGAGATAGTTGAACAGCGCCGTGCGGACGCCGCCGATATGCAGCGGGCCGGTTGGACTTGGGGCGAAGCGAGTGCGAACGGTCATACCGAAGGATGTAGCATAGAAGTTCATATTTCGTAGACTGTTGGCGTTCTATGCTGGGCCGCATGAGGCCTGTCGCTGCCTTGAGGTTCGCTCCTGGTGCTTGGCTGAAAGTTTGGCTGGGTGGTTGGTGGAACGCATGGCTGAACGCCGATCGGAACGGATTGGCGGTCTGGTTGCCGGTGTTCATGGGGGCCGGGGTGGCTGCATACTATGCGCTTCGGTCCGAGCCGGCGCCGTGGATAGGCCCGGTGGTCGCAGTGCCGGCGTTGATTGGCGCCATCGCACTGCGCCGGTCGCGTCTGTTGCTTGCGCCGATTGCCGCCGCTGCGCTGGGTTTCGCGTCCGGACAGATCGCGACGGCTCGCGCGCCACCGATCGAAACCGATCTACCCAGCCATGCCACTATTGTCAGCGGGACCATTCTGGCAGTCGAGACTTTGCCGGACAGCAGACGCATCACGATCCAGCCAGCCTACTTGGACGAGGCATCCGAAGCGTTGGTGCGCGCGGTGCGGGTCCGTCTTCGTGACAGCGACGACGAGGTGCTGGCCAGTGGTGACCAGGTGCGGGTGCGAGCTTTGGTCCGTGCTCCGGCGCCGCCATCGTATCCTGGCGGCTGGGATTTGCAGCGGGATGCCTTCTACAGCGGCCTCGGAGCGTCCGGCTTTGCGCTGGGATCGGCTGAGCGGACCGTCGAGGCGATCCCATCGGCGCCGATGCGTCGCGTCCAACGATTGCGAGAGGCCATCGACGACCGGGTCGTCGCGGTGATCCCGGGCGCCGCGGGTGCCGTGTCGGCGACGCTGCTGACGGGCCGGTCGATGCAGATACCGGCGGCTGATCACGCCGCCTTCCGTGATGCCGGACTGGCGCATCTTCTGGCTGTCGCCGGACTGCATATCGGCATCGTAATGGGTTTTACGCTGGTGCTCTCACGCCGGTTATTCGCGGTAAGCGAGCATGCCAGCCTGTTCTGGCCCACCAAGAAACTGGCGGCGGCTGTGGCGCTGGTGGCCGGCGGTGGCTACATGGTGCTGACCGGCATGCATGTCCCGATCATTCGCAGTTTCGTTATGGCCTGCCTGTTGACCGTCGCGCTGTTGGCGGGGCGCCAGCCGATTTCATTGCGCGGGCTGGCCCTGGCCGCTACGGCGTTGATGCTGATCGCGCCGCAGGAAGTGCCTGGGGTGTCATTCCAGATGAGCTTTTCGGCGGTTCTGGCGCTGATCGCGGGGTACGAGGCGTTGCGTCCTTGGCTGCGACGCCTTCACGGCAAGAGTCGATGGCGCAGGTTTCTGTCGCATCTCGTCGCACTTGCCTTGACAAGTGCTCTGGCCGGTTCGGCTTCAGCGCCTTACGGGGCTTATCATTTCGGTCATGTGCAGGTGTACTTTGTCCTGGCGAACATGATTGCCGTTCCGCTGACCGCCCTTTGGGTTATGCCCGCCGGCTTGATCGCGCTGGGTCTGATGCCGCTGCATCTGGAGGCGCTTGCCCTGGTGCCGATGGGTTGGGGAGCCGAGGCGATTGTATGGGTGGCCCGCACGACGGCTGCTCTGCCGGTCGCCACACTTGAGGTGCCTCATATGCCGCTTTGGGGGCTTTGCTTGTTTTCCCTCGGCTTGGCGTGGCTTGGGCTTTGCCGCGGCCGCCTGCGTCTCGCGGCGATCCCGGTCATGCTGGCGGGCCTGGTCACGCCGATGCTGGATCGGCCGCCAGATTTGCTGATCTCGGCCGATGCCCGTCTGATCGCGCTCCATATGCCAAGCGGAATGTTTCTGCAGCAGAGCCAGGGTGGTGCCAAATTTACCCGCGATGCCTGGGTTCAGTATTGGGATGCGGGCCTGGTAACGCCGATACCGGTTTCCGGTGATGCCGCCGATGGCGCGATCCACTGCGTCGATCGGGCCTGTCTGCTGCGGCCTTTCCCTGACCGACTGGGCGCTTTGCTGGTGCGTGGCGCCGATCATCCGGCTGGCTGCGATCAGGTTTCCGTCATCGTTTCCGCCGAACCAGCCCGCGGACTGTGCCCAAAGCCGTGGCCGAAGCTGGCCGATCGCTTTACCGTTTGGCGAGACGGCAGCGTCGCAATCTGGTTAGATCCAGCGAGAGCGCGCATCCTGACCGACCGGGCGGAGCGCGGTGACAGGCCATGGGTGCCCCCACCGCCGAAACCACGGCAGGTCGCGCCGCCCACATTGCCGCCCGCCGCGGTGGACAGCGGCTAAGGAACCCGCGCTCATGGCTGGCGTTGTCCCCCGCACACAACAGCGGGAGCGATTATGTTTTACCATCGCAAAGAAACCATCATTCCGGTCAACGTGAAAAAGCCTGATCCGCGGTTTGGGCAATTCCTGCTCGAACAATTTGGCGGCGCCACCGGTGAATTGACGGCCGCCCTGCAGTATTGGGTACAGTCGTTCCACGTAACGGACGCGTCCATCCGTGACATGCTGCAGGATATTGCAATCGAGGAATTCAGCCATCTCGAGGTGGTTGGAAAGCTGATCGAGCAACACACCAGCAAACTCGACCAGGCCGACGTCTACGCCGCGCCATTGTTTCGCGTCCGCGGCATGGGGCCGCACTTCGTCGACAGCCAGGGCAGCGCCTGGTCGGCATCGTATATCAATGAAGGCGGCAATGTCGTCCGTGACCTGCGTGCCGATATCGCGGCGGAGGCGGGTGCTCGTCAGACCTACGAGACGTTGATCCATGCAAGCACGGATGATGGCACCACCAAGGTGCTGACCCATCTGCTGACTCGCGAGATCACCCACGCCCAGATGTTCATGGCAGCGCTGGAGAAGATGGGTAAGCTTGATGACCCGTTCTTCGGAACCGTCAAGCCGGACGAGACTGTTGATCTGGTCTTCAATCTGTCGAAGGGCGAGGACTATCGGGGGCCCTGGAATGAGCCGCCGCATTTCCGCTACGTCGACAACCCAGAGCCGTCAGGTGGTCTGCCGCCCGCACCGGTCAACCCCGATGACGAAAAGATGCCGCTGGCGGCGGAATAGCGAGGACTTGCGTCCGCTGCGACGGAACGCTGGACAGTCAGAACAGAAGGCCGGGACCAGGTTACGTGAGCCACGGGGCCAAGGTATTTCCAACCGGTCCCTGGTGAGCCCGACAGTGAGTGACAGGGTAACGGTCAACGGATTGATCGTGATAAGAAACGGGCCGCGCCCGCACGGTGCGGCCCGTCCGCTGTTCAGGAACGCTGGTCATGGAGCCGCGCTTGAGGCCCCATGGAGCGAAACTGGCGGCTCCTCCGACGGGCGGACTGCGCGGATGCCGAGATGGAACGACGCGGCTTTGGCCAGTGATCAGAGGGGTCGGTCGCGCAGAAGCCGGTCCAGCTTTCGGGCTGTGCCCTCGTCTTCAAGGGGCGTGAAGACGATCAGCTTCATGTCCGCCGAGTCGCCCACGCCAAAGCTCGAATATTCGAACAGCATCCGCCCGGCGGTCGGGTGATCGATGCGCTTTTGACCCGCCAGCGGCCGCGCCACCTCACGCCGCGGCCACCACAGCGCAAACTCTGAACTCAGGCGCGTGAGGCTCCCGACAAGCCGCTCGAAGTCCGGCTGGCCGGCGTAACGTGCGTAGTCGGCCCGAAACATGGCGAGCGAGGCGCGCGCCACCGCTTCCCAATCGACGAGCAACTGGCGGTGGTCCGAATCGGCGAACACCAGATGCAGCGCATTGCGCTCGTCGCCGTCGAGCCGCCCGTACGGGCCATAAACCACCTCGGCGGCATCATTCCACGCCAGCACGTCCCAGCGCCGGCCAAGCACATAGGCGGGCTGCCCGGTCAGGCTGTGCAGCATGCGGCGGAGCGGCTCATCGACCCGCTCCGGACCGGAGAGCGGCGGCTCCGACGAGGGCCGGTCGTGCAGCACAAAGAGAGTGGCGCTCGTTCCGTGGGATCGAGCTTCAAGGCTTCGGCGAGCGCCGAGAGAACCTCGTTGGATGGCCGCACGTCACGCCCTTGTTCCAGCCACGTGTACCAGGTGGTTCCGACGCTGGCGAGCATCGCCACCTCCTCGCGGCGCAGGCCCGGCGTTCGTCGGCGGAAGCCGTCGGGCAGCCCAACGGCGGACGGGGTCAGGCGCTCCCGGCGTGAGCGCAGGAAGTCGCCGGCCTCACGTCGGCGGACATCAGGATTGGCGGTCGCAGCGTTGCTCACGAGACCATCATAGCATGATCAATCCTAGGATCCCGGGAAAACTGTTTGCGCCCTCGCGCCGCGGCCAGGTTGCAAGCAGCGCGGCGTGAACGGGACCAGTGGCCTCGCGCGGCGCCCGCTCGACACCTTCTTTAGGAGCAACTCATGTCGTCTCAACACACCGTCATCGTCGGCGGCTCGTCCGGGATCGGTCTTGCAACCGCCCGTCATCTCCTCGCATCCGGTGCCCGGGTCACCATCACCGGGCGTGACGAGACCCGCCTCGCCGAGGCCAGCCGGCAGCTCGGCCCCGAAGCGCGGGCCATGCCGATGGACGCCGCTGCAGCAGACGCGCTTCCCGCCCAGTTCGCGCGGATCGGCAGGTTCGATCATCTGGTGCTGGCGCTGGGTAGTGGCAAAGGAGTCGGCCCTTTCGCCACCGTGAGCCTTGCCGACGTCAACCAGGGCTTCGAGGAGAAGGTCTATGCGCACTTCGCGACGGCGCAGGCGGCGCTACCGTTCCTGAACCCGACGGGCAGCCTCACCTTCGTCTCGGCCGTCTCCGCCCAAGCAGCGGTACCGGGCACGGCCGGGATTGGGGCCGCCAATGCGGCGGTAGCGGCGCTCGTCCCGATCCTCGCCGTCGAACTCAAGCCGATGCGCGTAAACGGCGTCTCCCCGGGCGTGATCGACACGCCCTGGTGGGACGCCATGCCTGAGGAACAGAAACAGACGATATTCAAAGACTTCGCCGCCAGGACCCCGGTCGGCCGCGTGGGGCGGCCCCAGGACGTCGCCCAGGCGATCGCCTTCCTGATCGGCGACGACTTCATTTCCGGTCACATGCTGATCTGCGACGGCGGACTGCGCTTGTCGGCTTGAGCCAGCCGGTTGGCCGGCATCAGCGGTCGAACCGATCGCGTTTCCGCAGGCGAACATGCGCTGACATGGCGCAAGGCCGACCAAACGCGTTGTTCACGGCGCATGACGAAAACTCAGACGGAGGGATTGATGCGGAAGGGCTATATCTATGCGGAGTTCGAGGTAACCGACGCCGGAGCATGGGAGAAATATGTTCTGCTGTCTCAGGCCAGTCTCGCAGGATTTGGCGCACGCAACGTTTTTGGGCGTGGCGGTCGCGAAATACTTGAGGGTGATTTAGGTCGTCGCCGCATAAGCCTCCTCGAATTTGAAAGCCCCAGGAGGCGCGTCGCTGGTACTATTCTCCCGAATATCAGGCAGCCATCGCGACGCGTCTAACCGCGGCCAAGCTGACTGCTCTGCTGTCGTCCGGTCCTTAAACTTCGCCTGTGGAAAGGGTGACGGAAGTAAGCGCCGCGTAGGGGCTTCTGTTAACCCGATGGCAGCGGCCAAAGTCCTTGATTGCCGGAACATCCTCTCCCAACGACAAAGGGCGGACCCAGCGGCCCGCCCTTTTTCGTCACGTCGCAAGCGGACAGAATAGACTAGAAGTCCATATCGCCCATGCCGCCCATGCCGCCGCCACCGCCCGGCATCGGCGGACCCTTTTTCTCCGGCTTCTCGGCCACCATCGCTTCGGTGGTCACCAGCAGGCCGGCAACCGATGCGGCATCCTGCAGCGCGGTCCGCACAACCTTGGTCGGGTCGATGATTCCCGCCTTCACCAGGTCCTTGAATTCGCCGGTCTGTGCGTCGAACCCAAAGTTGTATTCGTCCTTCTCCAGCGTCTTGCCGGCGATTACCGCACCGTCTTCACCGGCATTCTCGGCGATCTGGCGCAGCGGCGTCTGGATCGCCTTGCGGACGATCTCGATGCCGAAGCGCTGGTCGTCGTTGTCGGCCTTGATCTTGCTGAGGATCAGGGAGGCGCGGGCCAGGGCGACGCCGCCGCCCGGAACGATACCTTCCTCGACCGCCGCGCGCGTGGCATGCAGACTGTCGTCAACGCGGTCCTTGCGCTCCTTCACCTCGACCTCGGTCGAACCGCCGACCCGGATCACGGCGACGCCACCGGCGAGCTTGGCCAGACGCTCCTGCAGCTTCTCACGGTCGTAGTCGGAGGTGGTCTCCTCGATCTGCGCGCGGATCTGGCTGCAACGACCCTGAATATCGGACTTCTTGCCAGCGCCTTCGACGATCGTGGTGTTCTCCTTCTCGATCAGGATCTTCTTGGCCTTGCCGAGATCGTTCAGCTTCACGTTCTCGAGCTTGATGCCAAGGTCTTCGCTGATCACGGTGCCGCCGGTCAGGATTGCGATGTCTTCCAGCATCGCCTTGCGGCGATCACCGAAGCCAGGCGCCTTCACCGCCGCGACCTTCAGGCCGCCGCGCAGCTTGTTCACCACCAGGGTGGCAAGGGCTTCGCCCTCGACATCTTCGGCGATGATCACCAGCGGACGGCCGGACTGCACGATGCTTTCCAGCAGCGGCAGCATCGGCTGCAGGCCGGACAGCTTCTTCTCGTGGATCAGGATGTAGGGCTGATCCATGTCGGCGATCATCTTCTCCGCATTCGTGATGAAATACGGGGAGACATAGCCGCGGTCGAACTGCATGCCTTCGACGACGTCGAGTTCGGTCGCGATGCCCTTGGCTTCCTCGACGGTGATGACACCCTCGTTACCAACCTTCTGCATCGCTTCGGCGATCATCTTGCCGATTTCGAACTCGCCGTTGGCGGAGATCGTCCCGACCTGAGCCGTTTCGGCCGGCGTCGTGATTTTCTTCGTCCGCTTCTTCAGCTCCTCGACGACGGCGTTGACCGCCTTGTCGATGCCGCGCTTCAGGTCCATCGGGTTCATGCCCGCGGCGACAGCCTTGGCGCCCTCACGGACGATTGACTGCGCAAGCACTGTCGCGGTCGTGGTTCCGTCACCGGCGATGTCGTTGGTCTTCGAGGCCACTTCGCGCACCATCTGGGCGCCCATGTTCTCGAACTTGTCGGCCAGTTCGATCTCCTTGGCGACGGTTACACCATCCTTGGTGATCCGCGGCGCGCCGAAGCTTTTGTCCAGCACCACATTGCGCCCCTTGGGACCCAGGGTGACCTTCACCGCGTCGGCCAGGATGTCCACGCCGCGCAGCATGCGGGCGCGCGCGTCTCCGCCGAAGCGAACGTCTTTTGCTGCCATAAATAAAATTCCTCGTCAGTCTATCTTGAGCCGTTACTAACCGTCGGTGACCAGAATCTGATCAGGCCGCCTTCTTCTTGCCGGACGACGCCGAACCCTCGATGATGCCCATGATGTCGGTCTCCTTCATGATCAGGAGCTCCTCACCATCCAGCTTCACCTCGGTGCCAGACCACTTGCCGAACAGGATCTTATCGCCAGCCTTGACGTCGAGCGTCACGAGATGACCCTGGTCATTGCGCGCGCCGGGACCCACGGCGATGACTTCGCCTTCCATGGGCTTTTCCTTGGCCGTGTCGGGGATGATGATACCGCCCGCGGTCTTTTCCTCGGCGGTCAGTCGGCGCACCACGACCCGGTCGTGCAGGGGACGGAAATTCATTACTTCGCTCCTGAGTTCAATCTCAGTCAGTCATTGATCGGAATGGCAAACGCCAGTGCCAGGCCTCGCTTGAGCACCCGGCCACCGTGTTAGCACTCCCGGTTGGGGAGTGCCAGCGATGTAGCCTCACGGCTTCCGCCTGTCAAGGGCTGGCAGCAGTCTCCGTCGATGAGTGATATGTTGCTGAAATAATTGTGTTTTCTGTTGCATGTGGCGTCGTTAGTCCGACATCATCCAGTGGTCCGGTGGCGATCGCCCGCACCAGGCGAAGGTCATGCCGGAACCGTGCTCGGAAAGGAAGCAGTGATCCATGAACCTCGTGCGGCAGATGAGAGACTATCGCCTGACCACAGCCGAAATTCTTTATCGCCTGCCGGACCACCCAACTCTGCTTCAATCCTATATCTGGCAAGATCTTGATATCGCTCCAGAATACCCCGTTCTGCACAAATTTCTCGAATTCTGGCGAAAGGAGATCGAGGGAAGCCTTTATTCAGTGAGAGTGGCCTCTTGTAAGCTGATCAACCCCGGACGCATGCGCCACGCGAGCGCCCTCATGCATCTGCACTGACCGCCCCACGCCGCAGTATTATCGCACGGTTGTGCGGGAGAGGCATCGCACGGCGCTTCTGTCCGCGTCAGGTTATCTTTATAGTGCCGTGATGCCGTTTGACGTTCATGATTTCCCAGGTGCAACCCGGCGGGACCGAGCCGCGACGAGACAGAGCCGACGCCTCGTCGCGATTTGGCTGTTCGTCGTCGCCGGGATGATCGCCGTTATGATCGTCTTGGGTGGTGCTACCAGATTGACGGGTTCCGGCTTGTCGATCATGGAATGGGCCCCCCTGATGGGCACTCTCCCGCCGATGACGGATGTCGAGTGGCATCGGCTGTTCGCCCTCTATCAGCGAATTCCACAGTATAGCCTGGTGAATCGGGATTTCGGCCTAACCGAATTCAAGCAGATCTTCTGGCTGGAATGGGCGCATCGTCTGTGGGGCAGGTTGATCGGCTGTGTCTTCTTGGTGCCGTTGCTGTGGCTCTGGGGCACCGCACGAATCGAGCGTCGCCTGCTGCCGCGTCTTGCCTTGCTGTTCGTTTTGGGTGGCCTGCAGGGTGCGGTCGGCTGGTTCATGGTTGCATCGGGTTTCCTGCCCGATTCGACTGCCGTCTCGCCGTATCGCCTGGTGATCCACCTGGCTCTGGCATTGTTACTGTATGCCGCGGTTGTCTGGACCGGGCTGGCGGTCCTGCGGCTTGGCCGACAGGCCCAAGCGCAAGCGGCCCATCCCGCGTTTCATGGGCTGGCTGTCGTCTGCGTCAGTTTGGTGAGCGTGACGATCGTGGCCGGCGGATTTGTCGCCGGCCTTCACGCCGGTCTCACCTATAATACGTTTCCCCTCATGGACGGCCACGTGGTTCCCGTCGACTATGCGGCGCTGCACCCATTCCTGCGCAACCTGACGGAAAACATAGCCGCGGTGCAGTTCGACCACCGGGTACTCGCTACCTTGACGCTGTGCTGTGTGTCAGCGATGGCGGTGGTGGCTCCGATTGCCGGCCTGCCGGGACGCGTAGCGCTCTGTATCCTGGTTGCTGTCCTGGCTCAGGTACGGCCTTGGCGTCGCCACGCTACTGCTGGTGGTACCGGTGGCGCTGGCGGTCGCGCATCAATTCGGTGCGATCGTGCTACTCACGACGTTGCTGATCGTTCTCCATCACCTTACCGGCCGCCGGAAGTCGACCATCTATGTTGCTTCAGGGCCTGCTTCGAATACTCTCCTGACGAAGGAGACCGGCGGGAAGGACCTCTAACCATAGTGGCGGACGTGGACACAGTGTCGCTGGAGGCGATCATTTCGACGATCCCGTTCGGGCTCGCCGTGGTCAATGGCGCGCGCCGGATCGTCCTCACGAATGCTGCGTTTCACGCCTCCCTCGGCCTGGACCCGGACCGGTTTTCGCCCGGCACGAAGGTTGAGGATGTGGTTCGGGCAGTGGCGCTGCGCGGCGTCTACGGCCCGGGCGATCCCGAGGCGCAGGTGCGCGCGGTGCTTGCGGCCGATCGGGACAGGCAAGGCCGCCAACGCCGCCGCATCTTCGGTGGGCGCAGCTTCGACATTTCCAACGCGCCGCTTCCCGACGGCAGCTATATCCTCAGCTCCGTCGAGATCACCGAGGCTCTTGCTGGCCGGGTGGACGCGGAAAGCGCCCTGGGGCAAACCGTGACCTCCCTGGCAACGCTTCGAATCGGCGTTGCAATGTTCGATTCGCGGGGTGCTTTGCTACACTCTAACCCGCGTTTCGCGGATTTGACGGGTTTGCCGGCGGAGCGTCTGACGCCCGGCTTCCCGTTTAGCCATATGCTGAGCCTGATCACCGGGGAGGACTACGGCAATCAGCGTGCGGCATCCTTGTCTGGCGTCGGGCGGCGAACGCAAAAAACCTTCCTGCGACAGCGGGGCACCGGCGAATTGATCGACGTTATATACGAACCCCTTCCCGCCGGCGGATGGATGGTTAGCGTCAGCGACATAGTGTCTCTCGCGAAGGCGGACGACGAGGCGCAAGGTCGTGCGCGCCTGCTTGATTCTGTGTTGCGCGCTGTTCCCTATGGCATCTGCGTCTATGGTCCGGATCGACGTGTCACGATGTTCAATCAGAGCTACCTTGACGTGATGGCGGGGGTGCCGCTGGATGTCGGCGATAATCTCGCCGATATCGTCCGCCGACGGGCGGAAGCTGGCGAATATTCCGGCAGAGAATCGGACGAAATCCTCGCGCAGCAGGTGGGCCGCCCGCAAATGCGCCGGCGGACGCGTGCAAACGGTACCGCGATCGACATTCGTACGACTCCGTTGCCGGACGGGGGCCACATCAGTGTAGTGACGGATGTCACCGCCCTGGTTCACGCCGAGGCCGAGTTGGGCCAGCGCGCTGAGGAAATGAGCGTGATGCTGAATAGTATCCGCCACGGAATCATGTTGTGGAGCGCCGACAACCGGCTGGTCGCCAGCAACCCGATAGCTGGTCAGATGTTTGATTTTCCCCCTGATCTGCTGATCGCCGGTCGGGCCGAGTTTGAAGTCGTCGATACGATGCTGTGTCAGGGCCATCTCGGGATCGGCGAGAGGGCAGTGGCGGAGGCTCAGGCGATACTTGGGCGAGATCGCTCCATCCCGGATGAGCGGGAGATGAGGACGGCTTCAGGGCGCGTCTTGGCAGTGCATTCCAATCCGGTGCCGGCGGGCGGCTGGGTCAGCACGATGGTGGATATCACCAAGGCGCAATCAAGCGAAGCCGAACTCCGCCAGGCGAAGCAGGTTGCCGAGGCTGCCAACAAGGCCAAGTCACGCTTTCTGGCAACGATGAGCCACGAACTGCGCACACCGCTGAACGCGATTATCGGCTTCTCGGATGCGCTGTCGCGAGATACCGCGCGCTGCACCATCGAGGATATCGTCGAGTATGGCGATCAGATCAATGCTGCGGGAAAGCAGCTTCTGGCGATGATCAACACGATCCTCGACGTGGCGCGGCTCGAGACGGGGCGGTTCGAACCAGGTGAGGAAGCCATCGATATACCTAAGGTATTGCGCCGAGCGTTGCGACAGGCGGAGAGTGCCGCACTGGCTGCCGAACTATTGCTGACACTGGAAGTTCCGGACGATCTGCCTCAACTGCGCGCCGATGAACGCCGATTGCTGCGCGTGCTGTCGCAACTGCTGTCGAATGCCATAAAGTTCACCGAAGCCGGCGGATGCGTAACGGTAGGGGCCGGGTTGGCGGCGAACGGGGACCTTTGGCTGCGCGTTGCAGATACCGGCATCGGTATAGCGCAATCCGAACTGGAACGCGTGTTCGAGCCATTCACCCAACTCGACGACTCGCTGGCCCGGCGGTACGGCGGTGCCGGGCTCGGCCTCTACACAGCCCGCGCGATCGTCAACGCGCAGGGTGGCCACATCAGGCTGATCAGCCGGCCTGGCTCAGGAACGACGGCCGAGATCATCATGCCCGGCCGTCGCCTGGTGCATTAGCGCGGTGGCAGATCACCTTGACGCACCAAGTGCCGTGACGTGGAGAGTGCCGTGACGTGGAGTATCGTGACGTGCAGAGTATATCGAGTGCTGTGACGTATAGAGATCATGTCTTGAACCCGCCACCCTTGACGCCCATCATCGTGGGCCGACCGTTTGGCTGCCACTGCATGCAATTAAGGATCCTCCATGACCGCTATCTCAGCCACCGATAAGCTGTTTTTTGAGCGTTCAGACGCCGCACTGAGCCAGGCGGTCGCGTCGCGGATCGTGGAACAGGCGCTTGCTGGAAGCGACGATGGCGAGTTGTTCCTGGAATACCGGGAAGGTGAACAGATCAGTCTCGATGACGGCCGGATCCGCGCGGCGGGCTTCGACACCTCCCTGGGCTTCGGCCTGAGGGCGGTCGCTGGAGAGGCTACCGGCTTCGCCCACGCCGGGGAGATTTCCGAGGCGGCGCTGCGACGCGCTGCGGCAAGTGTGGCGGCGATCAAGGATGGCCATTCGGGTAAGGCCGCCGAGCCGCCTCGCGCGACAAATTCCCGACTCTACTCGGACGATAATCCGCTCGGCCTGATGGAGTTCTCAGCTCGCACATCGCTGCTGATGGAGATTGACGCCTATGCGCGGGCGAAGGATTTCCAAGTTCGTACAGGTCATGGCGTCGATCTCGGGCGAGTGGCAGGCAGTGCAAATCATGCGCGCCGACGGCACACGGGTCGCCGACCTCCGTCCGTTGGTTCGCTTGAACGTCTCGGTGGTGGTCAACCAGGGCGGTCGCCGCGAAACCGGCTCGTACGGAATGGGCGGTCGTTTCGCCTATGATGCGCTGACCAGTGAAGCGACCTGGCGTGGGGCGGTCGATGAGGCACTCCGGCAGGCTCTGGTCAACCTCGAAAGCAGGCCCGCGCCGGCTGGGGAAATGGAAGTCGTGCTGGGCTCCGGATGGCCGGGGATTCTGCTGCACGAGGCGATCGGGCACGGCTTGGAGGGCGATTTCAATCGCAAGGGGACCTCGGCGTTTTCCGGCCTTCTGGGCGAGCGGATCGCTTCTCCGGGCGTGACCGTGGTGGACGATGGCACGATGCCTGATCGCCGCGGAAGTCTGACCGTGGATGATGAGGGCACGCCGAGCAGCCGGACTGTATTGATCGAGGACGGAATCTTGGTGGGATTTCTGCAAGACCGCTTGAATGCGCGATTGATGGGGATGCGAGCCACCGGCAACGGCCGGCGGCAATCCTATGCGCATGCGCCGATGCCCCGCATGACCAATACGGTGATGCTGGGCGGAACGAGTTCGCCTTCAGAAATGATCGGTTCGGTAAAGCGTGGGCTCTATGCGGTGAACTTTGGCGGTGGCCAGGTGGATATCACCTCCGGCAAGTTCGTCTTCTCAGCCAGCGAGGCGTACCTGATCGAGGATGGCAAAGTCACCGCCCCAGTGAAGGGCGCCACTTTGATCGGCAACGGCCCTGATGCGCTGACCAAGGTCGCGATGATCGGAAACGACTTGGCGCTCGATCCGGGAATTGGAACCTGTGGCAAGAGTGGGCAGGGTGTTCCCGTAGGGGTCGGGCAGCCGACCTTGAAGCTCGCCGGGCTCACGGTCGGGGGCACCGTCGCTTGATACTCGGACAATGACGGTAGCGAATTGGAAACAGAACTACACCTGAGGCCGGTGTATCAGTCGGTAACATTTACTGCGTTCATTGTAACAATTCTGCCGAGACCACAGCTTCGGTTTCGGGGATTGATACAATGGACTGCATTTGAAACAGTTTCATTTCATCACAGTTCGCGGTGATTCGGTTCCACCAAGTCAAACGGGACGATCTCATTGCCAAGCGCGCGTCGATTTAACGTTAGGATCACGTCAAAAAAACGATAATAATTTCTTATTCTGCGAAGCTGTGTCCATCAAGTGATCGCGAGATGATTTCTAAGCGATTCACGATTTTTTGAAACACAGCTCACAGAAGGGTTTCCCCATGTCCATTCGTACAAATACTGCTACTGCGGCTCTGGCTGCCGTCGCCGATGCCGGCAAGGTGCGGCTGGGTGCCTATGCCCCGACGCTGGCGACCGTCGATGCCGGCAAGGTGCGGCTGGGTGCCTATGCCCCGACGCTGGCGACCGCCGATGCCGGCAAGGTGCGGCTGGGTGCCTATGCCCCGACGCTGGCGACCGCCGATGCCGGCAAGGTGCGGCTGGGTGCCTATGCCCCGACGCTGGCGACCGCCGACGCCGGCAAGGTGCGGCTGGGTGCCTATGCCCCGACGCTGGCGACCGCCGATGCCGGCAAGGTGCGGCTGGGTGCCTATGCCCCGACGCTGGCGACCGCCGATGCCGGCAAGGTGCGGCTGGGTGCCTATGCCCCGACGCTGGCGACCGCCGATGCCGGCAAGGTGCGGCTGGGTGCCTATGCCCCGACGCTGGCGACCGCCGATGCCGGCAAGGTGCGGCTGGGTGCCTATGCCCCGACGCTGGCGACCGCCGATGCCGGCAAGGTGCGGCTGGGTGCCTATGCCCCGACGCTGGCGACCGCCGATGCCGGCAAGGTGCGGCTGGGTGCCTATGCCCCGACGCTGGCGACCGCCGATGCCGGCAAGGTGCGGCTGGGTGCCTATGCCCCGACGCTGGCTGCCCAACAAAATCGAAACACTGCAAGCCAACCGTCATAGCCGCCGGTGGACTTTGGGGCTGCCTTTCCCATAGGCTTGCTCTGACAGCACTTTGCATTTCAGGAAATTGCGTTCGTGAATGCCGCGATGCAGCCCGATGATCCCACCGATAGCGACACACCGAAGCCCAAACTCATAACTTTTCACAGGCTCACACCGAACACACGCTTTCCCCAGCGGGCCGATCGTTCCGCGGCAGGGTCCCTTCCGACCCGCGCGTTCCGCTACTGCGAGCCCGTCACCGCCGCCTCTGGATTCGGCTATTATGTGTTCCCGCCTATCGGCTTTTCGGTGCAGTGGGACGGGCACGACATCATGTGGACCTTTGAGGGAGCCGGCGACTGGTACCCGCTCAAGTCGGCGCAATACCCCGGGTTCCGGGACCACTTCGATGCGATCGCTCCTGATGAAATCAAGGAGTTCTCACCACCCATGCTCGGGGCTTTGCAGGAACCCGGGATGATCCAGCTGTGGACCGGCCTGGTCGTTCGCACCGCTCCGGGCTGGAGCCTGCTGGTGCGAGCGCCAGCCAATCTGCCACGCGGTGGTGGATATGAGGCCTTCGAAGGTATTGTCGAAACCGATCGATGGTTTGGCCCGCTGATCACCAACCTCCGCCTGACGAAAACCAATGTACCGATCGACTTCCGGCTCGATTATCCGTTGCTTCAGGTGCAGCCGATTCCACGCTTCATCTATGAAGAGTTGCATCTCAATAACTACGAGATCGTGCCTGAACTCCGGCAGCTTACGCCGGAGGACTGGGACGACTATTACGACACGGTTGTACGGCCAAACACGCAGGTGGTTCGGCCACGTGGGCAGTACGCGGCCGCGGCGCGCAAACGTCGCTCCGGCGAAATCGCAACGGATGACAATTCGGTAGGAGACTAACGGTCATCTGGACACAACAGGACGTTTGCCGCATCAACGACACGATGATGAGGTTCGTTCGTGCTCGGCGGGTTCGGGGTATTGGGCTAGGTGTCGCGACAGGCAGCCTCGCAATGATGCTGCTGACGGCTGGGCCGGATGTCGGTTTGGCTGAGTTGATGTCAGCTTGCCCGCCGGATCCCCAAATGGAGGCGCTGCATTTGCCGCATCTGCAGGCCGCCATCGCCGCCCGGTCCGAGGGCCTGATCGTTGCGTTGGGTTCTTCCTCGACCGCGGGAGCGATGGCGTCGGACAGTGCCCATTCCTATCCGGCCGTGCTGCAGGAGGAGCTGAACAAAGCGCTGCCCGCGGCGCATTTCGCCGTGATCAACCGCGGCATCGGGGGTCAGGACGCGCCTGAGGAGCTTGCCCGCCTCGATACCGATGCGGTTGCGGTGCATCCCCAACTCGTCATCTGGCAGGTTGGTGCCAACGGAGCCATGCGTAATGCCGATCCGTTCGAATTTCACCACCTGGTGGTCGAAGGGGTCAATCGCCTGCGCAAGGCCGGGATCGACGTTATACTGATGGACAATCAACGGTCGCCCAAGGTGCTGGCCGCCGTCGAGCATATCGTGCTGGAGGATTCGCTGCGCCGCGTCGCGCAGGAAACCGGGGCGAACCTGTTTTCACGCAGCCATCTGATGGATGCCTGGTCCGAGGAAGGGTCAAAGCCCGGCCTGTTTACCGCCTCTGATGGCCTGCACCATAACGATCTCGGCTATGAGTGCGTCGCCGCCTCGCTTTCGCGACTGATCGTAGCGGCACTGGCCGTCACAAGCCTGGCTGCCAATCGCTAACGGAAGCCCGCTGCATTCCGGCGGGTTCTGTCAGGCTCGGTGCTGGATCATCTTCCAGCCGGACGGATGGCAGCACGCAACGCCGCTCATTTCTTGCGTTCAAATCACGCTAAGGCCGGGACGAAGGATGATGGGTGCGTTCATTACCGGAGGCTCACGCTCGCGAATTCCTGCGAGCCGAAGGCCTTCTGCGTAATGTAGCCGATCGCTCTCCCGCTCCAACGGGCTGCTCCTCAGGAAACGCTCGACGGTGAAGTCGGGCTCGATCGCCAGCAACCGGCGCCGGATCGTCGCGGCCTCCTGGTCACGCCGCAGATGCCCGAGCGCGGCCAGGTATGGCTTGTAGGACGCGGAAAGGGCTGGATTCAGCTGGCTGACGGTGCGCCCGACCTCCACCGCGGTCTCATAGTCTCGCTTCATGAGATAGATCACGGTGAAAAAGCCGTCGAAAAAGAACGCGTGCGGATCAAGCGGCGACAGCTTCTTATACCGGTTGTTCCGCCGCTCCGCCTCGTCCGGGTCGCCAGCCCAGGCGTGTGTCATGGCGGATAGTGCCCATGCCATCGCCAGATTGGGGTTCAGGGACAAGGCCCGCTCGTGCAGTGACATGGCTTCGCGCAACCGGCGGTGGAGGAAGGCGCGGACATGTCCGCTGATCGTCAGGCCGCGCGCATCAAATGGATCGAGAATAATGGCACGCTCCGCCAGTTCCCCAGCTCGTTCCATCATCTCCGTGGGTTCATCCGCCCAACCCTGGCCCACCAGGAAGGCGTGCCACCAAGCATACCAGGCATGGGCGGCAGCGTAGTCTGGTTCGAGCGCGATCGCCTCTGCCAGGTATTTGCCAGCCTGATGGAAGGGGCCAGGCTGCAGCCGTCCCATTAACGGCATGGCACGCAGCATCATATCATACGCGGTAGCGTCCACCGGCGGCCGGTTGGTGATTCGCTTCGCCTCGATCAGCAGGATCTCTGGGTCTATCTGCGCCACCACCTCGGCCGCGATTTCGTCCTGGAGCGCGAGCCAGTCGTTAGCCTGGCGATCAAACCGGCGGGCCCAGACAACCTGATCAGAGGCACGAAGATCCAACAGCCGCATGTTGATGCGGATCTTGTCGCCAGCCCGTTGCAACGACCCATCCAAGAGAAAATCCAACCCAAATTCACGCCTTATCGCTGCCTCATCGTGGTGTTCGGCGGCGAAACGGCCGAGTGAGTTGGATGAGACGACGAACATCCAACGAAACCGAGAAAGTGCAGTGGTGATCTCGTCGGCGAGCCCGGGTGCCAGATGAGCATCCTCTTCCGACATGCCGACGAGACGCAACGGCAGTACACCGACATGAGCGCCGCCGCGCGAAACGGATGGTTCCCTCCTGGGGCGTGCCGACACCATCTCGTCCGGTCCAGGCTCAGGCAGCGGTGCGGGGGGGCGCAGCGGCAGGCGGCTGCCCGACGGCCCGCGGATGTCGTTCAGCAGCTTCTGTGTCTCGGCCGAGGGGCCGGCATCCAACATATCCGCGAGAACCGCACGGCAACGATCGTAGGCTTGGACCGCAAGACCGCGCTCGCCCCGCGCGGCGTGTGCCCGCATCAATGCGCGCCAGCCTCCCTCATGCGATCGGTCTATCGTCAGCAGGCGTTGCGCCGCGGCGATTGCTGCATCAGGTTCGAGGTTTTCCTTCAGAAGTGACTCGGCAATGCCGCGAGCACGGTCGCGCAGCCGTTCTCGTTCCGTATTGAGCCACATGTCGAAGTTCGGATCGATTCCGTCGAGATCCTCGAGCAGATCACCATCCAACAGCGACAGCGATGCCGGTTGACTGGCGGTTGCCCGCATCACCTCCTCAACATCGATCCACACTGCCCCGGGGCGCAAGGTCACGTGATCGCGGGTGATCACCAGGACGTCGGTCTCAGCGGGGGAGAGCGCTTCCAGGAGCCGGTGGATCTCCTGCCGCAGGGAGGCGCGGGCCTGTTCTTCCGGTCTCCGGCTCCAGAGTTGTTCAGCGAGTCGTCCGCGCAGCACTGCTCGTGGGGCGGCCATGGCAATGCACGCGAGCAACGCCCGGGTCTTGCGCCCTGTCGGCAGAACGCTCTCGCTGCGAATAGTCCAGGCTTCCATCTGCCCGATCAAGCGCAGCCGTACGACGACATGGTTCAATGCAGTGACCGTAGGTGGAAGGCCGGCCAACCGGGGTATCGTCTCTACCATCATCTCCCCCTCGGGCATACTCAAGGTTCTAAGCGCAAGCGGGCGAACATGCCAGCGCTTTGCAACCGTTCGTTTTGCTTTCGTCAATTCTCTGTGGCGGTGCTGGATGGCTGCCACAGTGGCCTCGGGGGTTCAGATGCGGGTCTTCACCACCGCCAGGGCGACATCGAACGCGGCGTCTGCATTCATGTTCGTCGTATCCAGCCGGTAAGCGTCATCCGCCACGCGCAACGGGGCCGCGATCCGCTCCGCATCCAATTGATCGCGTTGACGCATCTCCCCCTCGACCGCTTGCAACTCCACGGCGACTCCCTTGGCCCGCAGTTCGAGCCATCGCCGACGCGCCCGTTCGGAAGGGCTGGCGGTAACGAACAGCTTCACCGAGGCGTTCGGGAAGATCACCGTCCCGATGTCGCGTCCGTCGAGCACAGCGCCATCCCGTAACGCGAAGTCATGCTGGAATTTGAGTAAAGCGCTCCGCACCGTCGCGATCGAGGCAACCGAGGCGGCGGCTGCGTCGGCCTGGGGCCCGCGCAGATCGCCACGCTCAAGGTCCGTCGGCACCAAGGCGCGCGCAGCAGCCTCGGCCACGGCGGCATCGGCAGGATCACCCCCCTGGTCCAGAACCCGCCGGCCGACAGCGCGATAAAGCAGGCCAGTGTCGAGATAGGGCAGGCCAAGCTTCATCGCCAGCCGACGAGCCAGGGTGCCTTTGCCGGCCGCCGCCGGGCCGTCGATGGCGATAATCGGCTTGCCCGTCATTGGCTCGCGTTCCGGATGGCCGCACCGGCGGCATTCATCAGATCAACGAAGCCGGGAAAACTGGTGTCGACGAAGCCGGCATCGTCGACAGTGACCGGCTGGTGGGTGATCATACCGAGAACCATCGCTGACATGGCGATACGGTGATCCATGAAAGTTGCAACGGTGCCGCCACCCGCCGGCGCGCCCCCGGTGCCGTAGATCACCATATCGTCGCCCTCGATTTCAACTCTGGCGCCGTTGGCTGACAGCATGGCGGCGGTGGCACTCAGGCGGTCACTTTCCTTCACCCGCAGTTCTTTCAGTCCCCGCAGCCGGCTCGTGCCGTTGGCGCAGGCCGCGGCCACCGCAAGGATCGGATACTCGTCGATCATGCTGGGTGCGCGTTCGGCCGGCACGTCCACCGCCCGTAACCGACCGGATGCCACATGCAGATCGCCCACGAGTTCGGCGGCCTCGGTCCGCTGGTTCACGACAGCGACGTCCGCGCCCATCTCAGCCAAGGTCAAGAAAAGGCCGGTGCGCAACGGGTTCAGGCCGATGGCCGGGATGGTGACTTTGCTGCCGGCCACCAGCAGCGCAGCGACCAGGGGAAACGCGGCCGACGACGGATCACCCGGCACGACGACATCCGCGGCGAGCAGTTCCGGTTGGCCCTGCAGCTCGATGATGCGCCCGGCGTCCAGCCGCCTGCACCCGAACGACCGCGCCGAAATGCCGCAGCATATTTTCGCTATGGTCGCGCGTCGCCTCCGGCTCCTCCACCCGCGTGATCCCCGGGGCGTTGAGCCCGGCGAGCAGCACCGCTGATTTCACCTGGGCCGACGGAACCGGCACCCGGTAGTCGAGCGGCAGGGGGTTGCGCGCGCCCTCGATAGCCAGTGGCAGGCGGCCACCCTCGCGCGCGGTGAAGCGGGCGCCGGCAGCGGTGAGCGGGTCAATCACCCGGCGCATCGGCCGTCGCCGCAAGCTGGCATCTCCTGTCATCACGGCAAACAGCGGATGACTGGCCAGGATGCCGCACAGCAACCTTGCCGCGGTGCCGGAATTGCCCATGTCGAGCACGTCGGACGGTTCGGTCAGGCCACCGATGCCGCGGCCCGCAACGTGCCAGATGCCATCCGGATCAAGCGTCACCTCCGCCCCAAGTTCGCGCATGGCGGCCGCGGTACGCAGCACGTCCTCGCCTGTGAGCAGGCCAGTAATCCGGGTCTCGCCGATCGCGAGCGCACCGAACATCAGTGCGCGGTGACTGATCGACTTGTCCCCCGGGACGGCAATCACGCCCTGCAGTGGGCCGTCCGGGCGAGCCGATGTCAGAGGTCGGGCGGATTTCGGCGCAGCGTTGGCGGGTGTGTCCATCGGTCGGATCCGTGAGGCATCGGCGGCCGGTGTACACCGGCGGGCACCAGGCTGGCTATCGCGTGGGCGCAAGCGCATACGGTTTCCGGCGAGGCTGGCCAACAAGCAATTTGACACAGCGCCTTCGGGGTGGCATGGGCGCCCGCTCGTCAGCCCATTTTTGATACGAAGGGCCTTACCTCATGGCCAAAATTGAACTCGGCATCAAGCGCGTCTGCGTGGCGTGCAGCACGCGGTTCTACGATTTGATGAAATCGCCGGCGGTCTGTCCGAAATGCGGTACCGAGCAGCCGATCGAGCAGCCGCGTCCCCGCCGCACCGGCGGCAATGTGGTGGAAGAAAAGCGCCCCAAGAAGCCTGTGCCAGCACCCGAGGACGTGGACGTGGAAGTTGAAGGCGTCGAGGACGTCGAGGAAGAAGACGTGCTTGAAGATGCCGCCGACCTGGAGGACGATGCCGACGCGATCAGCGGCGATATCGAGGTTGAGACCGACACCGACGAGAACGAGCGGTAGTTCTCGATCAGATCCGGCGAGTGACGCGCAGAAATATCATCAACAGCGCGTCATAAGGCAACGCTGGCGTTTCTCGCAGCCTCCAGTACCAGCGCAGCCACTGGCTGGTTGACGCCGGCACCGGCGGTGGCTGGCAGGCGCGTGCCCGGACACCCGCCAGGCGCAGCAGCAACAGGCAGCGCGGCAGGTGATAGCTGCTGGTCGCCACATAGATGTCGCCGGCAGGTCGAATTGCGACGACCAGACGGCGCACCGCGCGGACAGATGACAGCGTGTCGGTGCCGGTTGCTTCGGTCATGATCGCGGTGTCAGGAAACCCGACCCGGTTCAGATGGTTGGCCATCACCACCGCCTCGGCCGCCCCGTGACGGCCTTTGCCGCCGGTCGGAATGAACAGTGGGTGGGCAAACCGCGCGCCGAACCGCGCGGCTGCCTCGACCCGGTGACGCAAGGTCGGGCTGGGTGTCCCGTCCGGCCGCACGGCGGCGCCGAAGATGATGATGACCGCCTCGATTCCGGCAGCGGGAGGGACCGTCGCTCTCATGGCCGCTCGTCCGGGGCCGCCGTATTGACGTTCATTCAGTCGGTTTCTCTAGCCTGTGTCAGATCAGCAGCAAAGCACGACGCGGGGTCATCCTGTAGATGGTGATGATCGGGATCGGCGAGCCGGCGTGGCACATCGTGGGACGCTCACGCGCCTGACTTTTGATCTTCGCGGTTCCGCGCTAAAGCGGATGCAGGGATTGAGGGAACACTGAACGATGTCCAAGCGTATTGCGATCATCGGCGCCGGCGCGGTCGGCGGCTACGCCGGTGCCCACATGACGGCGGCGGGCCATGATGTCACCTTGATCGATCCGTGGCCGGAACATGTCGACCAGATGAAATCGCACGGCATGGAAATCTTCGGCATGACGCCGCGGGAGCGGATGACCGTCCAGGTCAACGCCATGCATATCACCGAGGTACAGGATCTGGCGAAGCAGCGGCCGATCGACATCGCCTTCATCGCTGTCAAATCATACGACACGATCTGGGCGACGACGTTGATCGGTCAGTACCTATCGGCCTCGGGGTGCGTGGTTTCGATGCAGAATTGCATCAATGAGGAGCGGGTCGCAGGTGTCGTCGGCTGGGGACGGACGCTCGGTTGCATCGTGACCGGTGGCGTCGGGGTCGACCTGTATCAGCCGGGCCACATTCGCCGCGGCTATGCGAAACGGGCCGATATCACCTCGTTTTATGTCGGCGAGCCGCACGGCAGGATCACCAGGCGGTCGGAGGAGATCGCCGAGATTCTGGCGAGTGTCGACGCAGCGAAGGCCACCGACAACCTTTGGGGCGAGCGCTGGACCAAGCTGTGCGTCAACGGTATGCGCAACGGCGTCTCGGCCGCGACCGGCATGGGCGGCAATGCGCGTGACAACCACGCAGCGATACGTCGCATCTGCATCCAACTCGGTGGCGAAGCTGTTCGCGTGGGCCAGAAGCTTGGCTATAAGCTTGGCAAAGTCGGTGCGTTACCGTTCGAGATCCTGGCCCGCGCAATGGAAGGCGACACAGCGTCGTATGCCGATATCGAACGCCTGATGACCGATGGCGGTGCGGGCCAGGCCGAGCGCAGCGACTACCAGCGGCCGTCGATGGCGCAGGATATGGAGAAGGGGCGTCGCACCGAGATCGAGTTCATGAACGGCTTCATCGCCAGCGAAGGTGCCAGGGTCGGGCTGCAGGCGCCAACGCACGAGATGCTGACCCGGCAAGTGTTACGGGTCGAGCGAGGGGAAATCTTGCCTCGGCCAGAGAATCTTCTGGTCAATAGTTAGGCCAGGTCTCGGACTTTGACCAAGGCAGGCGGGCACTCCAGTACCGCGGTCATCTGTTTTCAGCGCGCGGCGGCCGCCAAGGCAGCCCCCAGCCAGGCGGTCAGGGTCCAGAGCCCCAGCAGCAACAGTTGCGTCCGCATCGACAGTGCCGGCGCTGGTTCGCCCGTCGCGTAGGCCCGGCCTCCATTCAGTGCCAGCGCCGTCACCGGAAGGTAGACCACGAAGCCCGCCAACGTTGCCAGCAAAAGCCCGGTCACGCAGGCCGATGCACCGAACACGAAATACGTTGCGATGCCAGCCACCGCGTGCGGCAGGCCGGGAAACCAAGGGCGGTCGGCCGGATCCGCCGGGGCGTCCGCCAGGGCACGAACAGGCCGCATCGTGATCAATCCCCTGCCTCGGACGACAGATTCGCGTGGAAATCAACGCCGGCCTGAGTCTTTTGCACAATGCCAGTGCGGATCACGTAGTCACCGAAGCGCTCATCGCGAGTCCGTTCCTTGGCGTAGGATTGAAACAATGGCGACAGTGCCGCGACGATCGCGTCACCATCGACATCGCGACGATGCAGCTTGCTCAGGCGGGTGCCTTCATGGGCGCCGCCGAGATACAGGTTGTAGATCCCGGGCGTCCGCCCGACCAGTCCGATTTCGGAAACATAAGGCCGGGCACAGCCGTTTGGGCAGCCGGTCATCCGGATGGTTATTTCGTCGTTGCTCAGACCAAACCTTTCCAGTTCAACTTCCAGCCGGGTTACCAGGTCGGGCAAGTAGCGTTCGCTCTCGGCCAGTGCCAGGCCGCAGGTCGGCAGTGCGACGCAGGCCATGGAACTGCGTCGCAGGCCGCCGACCGGCGTGTCCAGCCCGTGCGTGGCAAGCAAGGTCTCCACCTGATGCCGACGCGCCGCCGGAATGTCCGCCAACACCAGGTTCTGGTTCGGTGTCATGATAAACCGCCCGACATCGAGTTCCGCGATCGCGTGCAGCCCAGCCAGCAAGCGCCGTTGCGGCAGGTCTCGAACGCGGCCGTTTTCCACGAACACGGTGAAGTGCGCGGTGCCGTCCGGCTCATGCGCCCAGCCCAACCGATCGCCCGTAGAACCGAACGAACAAGGTCGAGCGGGAGCGAGCTTTACGATCAGACGTTCATGCAGAATAGCAACGAAATTCTCCAGTCCCATCCTGTCGATAGTGTATTTGAGCCGAGCATGCTTGCGGTCGGCTCGGTCGCCGTGATCGCGTTGGACGGTGACGATTTTTTCTGCCACATCCAGGGCATCCTGTGGCTTGCAGAAGCCGATGATGTCGCCCGGTGCGTGGATAGGTATCAGGCTCGCCATGGGTCATCCCCATGCCGCCACCAACCACCACGTTATAGCCGACAATCTTTCCTCGTTGCTCGATCGCGATGAAACCGAGATCGTGGGCGAAAACGTCAACATCGTTGTGTGGCGGCAGCGCCACCGCGATCTTGAACTTGCGCGGCATGTAGGTGCGGCCGTAGATCGGCTCGTCTTCCACCACCCCACCGCTAACCTTCTCATCCTCCAGCCAGATCTCATGCCAGGCTCGGCTATGCGGCAGCAGGTGCGTGGCGATGTCGCGGGCCAGCCCGCTGACCGTCGCATAGCAGAGCCCGCCTCCAGGGATCAGTCGTCGCGATCACGTTGCGGTTGACGTCGCCGCATGCCGCGATGGTGTCCAGCATCGCATCGTTCAGACCCTGCATCAGCGGGCGCAGGTTGCCCTTGAGAATGCCGTGGAACTGAATCGTCTGACGTGTCGTCAGGCGGATCGTGCCGTTGGCTCGCTCCAGTGCGACCTTTTCCGCCGCCAGCCACTGCGCGGGCGTCAGGATGCCGCCCGGCACCCGCATCCGCGCCATGAAGCTGAACGCCTTCTCCATTCGTTGCTTGCCGCGTTCGGCGCGCAGGTCTCGATCGTCCTGCTGATAGATGCCGTGGAATTTGGTCAGTTGCGTGTCGTCGTCCGCCAATGAACCGGTTTCGACCCGACCAAGCCCGTCGGCAATCGTGCCACGCAATAAATTGCTGTGTTCCTTGATGCGTTCGTTGGGTGAGAGCGGCCGTTCGAGTTCCATCACTCGGGTTCCTAATAGACGTCGCGCAGGTAACGGCCGTCGCGACGGATCGTATCCAGTTCAGCCTTCGCCGCGGCCTCATCCTGGTGGCCCTGGTCGGCCAGGATCCGCAACAGCATCGCGTGCACATCCTTCGCCATGGCATTGGCATCACCACAGACGTACACCGCCGCGCCGTCCTTCAGCCACGCATACAGATCGCGCCGCGCGTTCCACATCGTGTTCTGCACATAGTGCTTCTCGGGCTGATCACGAGAGAATGCGACGTCGAGCCGGGTGAGCAGATTGCTCTGGAGCCAATCCTGCCACTCGAGTTGATACAGGAAGTCATGCAGATAGTTCCGATGCCCGAACATCAACCAGTTGCGCCCGCTGGCGCCAAGGGCCTCACGTTCCTGCAGGAATCCGCGGAACGGGGCAACGCCGGTGCCGGGACCCACCATGATGATGGGCCGGTCAGCGTCGGCGGGCAGCCGGAAATGCGGATTGGGGCGCAGAAAGACACGCAGTTTATCGCCATCTCGATGGCGTGCCGTAATGTCCACCGAAGCAACCCCGGCACGTTCTCGCCCATGCGACGCATAGCGCAGCCCGGCCACCAGTAGATGCGCTTCCTCGCCAACGGCGCGCCGGCTGGAGGCAATGGAATAATAGCGCGGCGGCAACGGTCGCAGCAGCGTGGTCAGTTGTTCCGCCGAGAGCCTGCCTGGCGCGGTCTCGATCAGATCAATCACCTGCCGACCCACGGCCCAGTCGTCCGGGGGTGCCTGGGCACCGGTGAGGCGAACAAAATCCTCGACCTGTTTGCTGGTCAGCGTGGTGATGTCTAGCCGTTCGATCAACGTGTCGCGCAGGGCAGCGTCGCCGGACAGGCCCGAAGCGGCCAGCAGCGCCTCGGCGAGCACCGGATCGTTCGATGGTATCACGCCCAGCGAATCGCCCGGCTCGTAGGCTATTCCGGAGCCTTCCAGCGACAGCGCGACATGATGCGTGTCGGAGGTCGATCGGCTGCCGGACAATCGAATGTGTTCGGTAATTTCAGCCTCGAATGGCCGAGCCCGGGTGGCGGTGTCGGTGGCGGGGCGGGCGAAATCGACATGGATGACGGAGGCGCCATTTTCCTTGCCGCCGGTTTCGGCGTTCAGCCGCTCCAGCGTTTGGTCGATCCAGCCGGTAGCGGCGATTTCGTAATCCAGATCGCATTCGATCCGGTCCGCGATCCGGGCGCCGCCCAGGGCCGCCAGTCGCTCGTCGATTCGCCTGCCGATCTCGCAAAACTGCGCATAGGCACGATCGCCCAGAGCGAGAACGGCATATCGCGTCTTTTCGAACCGCGGCGCGTCGTCCGCCATCAGGCCCTCATAGAAATCCACCGCCCGTTGCGGCGGATCGCCCTCGCCCCACGTGCTGGCGACGATCAGCAAGTTTTCCGTCGCGGCGGCCTGGGCGAGAGTGAGGTCGGACATGTCGACGGCCTTGGGTGCGAAGCCCAGCTTGGTCGCGACTTTGCGGGCCTGGGCGGCGAGCGCCTCGGCATTGCCCGACTCGGTGCCGAACAGAATGGTGAGCGGCACACGCTTAGCGGGCGGGGCGGCCGGAGCCGCGGCCTGAGGGTCACTGGCGGCTTGCAGGCCCGCGAGAAAACCAGACAGCCAGGCGCGCTGCTCCGCCGTGGTCACCGACATCACTCGATTGAGGGCGGCGATCTGCTCCTCGGCGAACGGCGCGGTGCTGGGCAGCATGGGGGCGGTCTGCATAGCGTTTCCTTCAGCCTTTCGCCCTGACCCGCTCGGGCGATTCGTCCCCGGCGATGGTCATTGGGGTGGTCTGCTGCCAGTCCGCCAGTAGCGGGCGCAGCGCGACGACGGGCCCGACGACGATCAAGGTCGCGGCGCCCGCCGGGATACCGGACACCGCGGCGGCAGCGCTATCGAGCGTGGCGATCCGCACATCCTGGTCCGGCCGGGTAGCGTTGCTGATCAGCGCCACCGGATCGGAAGGGGCCCTGCCGGCCTCGATCAAACGCGCCGCGATCTGACCGATCCGGCGCTGTGCCATGTAGAAAACCAGTACGTCTGACCCGCGCGACAGAGCCTGCCAATCGACATCGGCGAGATCGCCGCTGGAATCATGGCCGGTGGCGAAGGCGACACTACGGGCCAGTTGCCGGTGCGTCAGGGGGATGCCGGCCGCCGCGGTGCCGCCGATCCCGGCGCTGACCCCGGGCACGATGCGAAACGCAACGCCGGCGGTGGCGAGTGCGACCGCCTCTTCCCCGCCGCGGCCGAACACCAGGGGATCGCCGCCCTTGAGCCGCACGACACGAAGCCCCTGACGGGCGAGTTGGATCAGCCGGTTGTTGATGCGAAGCTGCTGAGTACGAACGCCACCGGCGCGCTTGCCGGCCAGTTCGTGCCGAGCCTGCGGAGCGAGCAAGAGGATGGCCTCTGGCACCAGTGCGTCGTGCACGACGACGTCGGCCTGGGCAAGTGCGTGGGCCGCATGCAGCGTCAGCAGACCGGGATCACCCGGCCCCGCGCCGACCAGCCAGACCGAGCCTGGGTCAAATCGCGCAGCAGTCAGACCGGGGAAAACCATGGAAACGGGGTGCCTCAAGCAAGCGGCCGATCGGCGGCTTGCTTAAGGAGGATGTTTTTCCATGAATCGCAAGTGAGAGCGGTTCAATTAGACGATTTTGCTATATTTTATAAAGCAGGCATAAGCGTATTTCTCTTGTTGGAATGAACGAGAAAAATCCAACCCTTCATTGCCACCGCTACGTGGCCCCCGCATGTTGCGTTCCTCCACCCGGACCGTAGCGAGACAGCAATGGATGAGGATTTCCGTAAGGCGGCGCTGGACTACCACCGGCTCCCGCGGCCAGGGAAACTTGCCATCGAGCCGACCAAGCGCATGGCAACCCAGCGCGACCTGGCGCTCGCCTACTCGCCGGGTGTCGCCGCCGCATGCGAGGCGATCAAGGCCGATCCCGACGCGGCGTACGAGTATACTGTAAGGGGCAATCTCGTGGCGGTGATCTCGAACGGCACCGCCGTTCTCGGACTTGGCAACATCGGCGCCTTGGCCGGCAAGCCGGTGATGGAGGGCAAGGCGGTCCTGTTCAAGAAGTTCGCCGGCATCGACGTGTTCGACATCGAGGTCGATGCCGCCGACCCGTCCCGGTTCTGCGATGTGGTGGCGGCGCTGGAACCCACCTTCGGGGCGATCAACCTGGAGGACATCAAGGCGCCAGAATGCTTCGCCATCGAGGCCGAACTGCGCGCCCGCATGCGCATTCCGGTGTTCCACGACGACCAGCACGGCACGGCCATCACGGTGGCTGCCGCGGTGCGCAATGGCCTTTTGTTGCAAGGCAAGGCGCTGGGGGACGTCAAACTGGTGTCCTCGGGCGCCGGCGCGGCGGCGCTTGCCTGTGTCGACCTGCTGGTGTCGATGGGGCTGCGGCCGGAGAATGTCACGCTCACTGACATCAAGGGCGTTGTGCGCCGCAATCGGCCGGACATGCTGCCGAACATGGCCCGATACGCTCGCGATACCGACGCCGCCACGTTGCGTGACGCTCTACCGGGCGCCGACATCTTCCTTGGCCTGTCGGCGCCGAAGGTGTTGCAATCGGCGTGGTTGCCGCTGCTGGCTGAGAAGCCGCTGATCCTGGCGCTGGCCAACCCGGATCCGGAAATCGACCCGGACATTGTCAGTGCCGTCAGGCCGGACGCGATCGTTGCCACCGGGCGCAGCGACTACGCCAACCAGGTCAACAACGTCCTATGCTTTCCATTCATCTTCCGTGGGGCGCTGGACGTGCACGCCACCACGATCAACGAGGCGATGAAGATCGCCGCGGTCGAGGCGGTGGCCAGGTTGGCACGGGTCGAAGCCAGCGAAGTCGTCGCCGCTGCCTATGGCGGGGCCGCCCCGGTGTTTGGTCCGGACTACATCATCCCAAAGCCGTTCGATCCTCGCCTCATTCTCGAGGTCGCGCCCGCGGTGGCGCGCGCCGCCACCGAAAGCGGTGTCGCGCGCCGGCCGATCCAGGACTTCCAGGCCTATCAGCGCGATCTGGAGCGGTTCGTGTTCCGTTCCGGCTACCTCATGCGCCCGGTGTTCGAGGCGGCGTCACGCGATCCCAAGCGCATCGTGTTCGCGGAAGGTGAGGACGAACGGATCCTGCGCGCGGCTCAGACTTTGGTGGACGACGACATCGCGATCCCGATCCTGCTTGGCCGCCGCGATGTCATCGCCGCCAAGGTCAAGGACATGGGGCTGCGGCTGAATCTGACATCCTCCGTTCGCGTACTCGACCCGGCCATCGAGCGGGAGGTATTCGACAGACTGGTGCCGGAATACCAGCGTCTGGCCGGGCGTCGCGGCGCCCCGCCCGAGGCGGCGGCAAGACGGGTGACGACCCGACCTTCGGTCGCCGCGGCCATGCTGCTGCACGACGGTCAGGCAGATGCGGCGATCTGTGGCGGCACCGGCGCGTGGTGGCGGCAAATCCAGTACATCCTTCCGATCATACCCCGCCGCCCGAATGTCGACCGGGTCTACGCCCTGTCCTGTCTGATCCTGCAGACCGGAGTGCTGTTCCTGTGCGACACCCACGTGATCGTCGATCCGACGGCGGAGCAGATCACCGAAATGACCCTGTTGGCGGCCGATGTGGTGCGTGGTTTCGGCGTGGTTCCCAAGGCCGCGCTGGTATCGCATTCCAGCTTCGGCGCCAGCGAAAGCGAGTCGGCGAGAAAGATGCGTCGAGCGCTCGGGATGATCCGGGCCAGCGCTCCGGGGTTGGAGATCGATGGCGAGATGCACGCCGATGCCGCTCTGGTGCAGGCCATTCGCGATCGTGCGGTGCCCGACAGTCGTCTGAGCGGCAGCGCCAACCTGCTGATCATGCCCAACCTCGATGCCGCGAACATCTCCTTCAATGTGTTGAAAGCGGCCGCCGACGGATTGCCCATAGGGCCAATTCTGCTGGGTATGTCCAAACCGATCCACGTCGTTGTCCCGAGCGTCACCGCTCGTGGTATCGTCAACCTCAGTGCGCTGGCGGTGGTCGAAGCGCAGACACAGAGCGTCCCGCCGCACGACGCCGCTTCGCTCGAACCGGCCTGATCGATGTTGTGGCTGCTCCTTGGCGCGCTGGTGCTGTTCGTCTTCATCGGCGGGCTGCGAGCATTCGAACGCGCATCGGTCACTTCGATCAAGGCACTGTTCGCCTGGATTGCCGCGCTCGGCGGCCTCAGCCTGGCGCTGCTGCTGATCCTGACGGGTCGCGGTGGGATAGCGCTGGGCGCTTTGACCCTGTTCGGGCCGCTGCTATGGCAACGATGGCGGGCGAGCCGCGGCCCTCGGGTCGGCGGGGGCGGGGGTGGGCCTCGCGCGCGACCCTCCGCGGGGCCGATGTCGCGGCAGGAGGCCTACGAAGTCCTGGGGCTTCGACCGGGAGCCTCAACCGTGGAAATCCGCGAGGCGCATCGGCGTCTGATGCGGGGCGCACATCCCGACGTAGGCGGCTCGGACTGGCTCGCGGCGAGGGTCAATCAGGCGCGGGATGTCCTATTGGGGTAGTACTCGGAAGGCTGCCCGGGTTGGTCCGGCGTCCACGACGGCCGCTGTCACCGACTCGTGTTATGATTAATCTCACTTCTGCCAGTGGATAACGTCGAAGGCTCAACCAACCCGACGCCCGCCCCATTCTGATAGCAGTCTCGCTCGGTGATGATGCATACTCGCCGCACACTGTTGGGGCGTCACCGTGCCGCCGGTCTGGCCGCCGTATTTTAGCCTGCCGGCCATGGTTTCGTCCGAACTCGTTTGAACAAACGGAGTTGCCGCGTGATCAAGAAACTGCGCAAGGCCGTGTTTCCCGTCGCTGGCCTGGGGACCCGCTTCCTTCCCGCGACGAAGGCGACCGCCAAGGAAATGTTGCCGGTGGTCGACAAGCCATTGATTTAGTATGCGGTTGAGGAAGCCCGCGCCGCAGGTATCGAGCAGTTCTGCATGGTCACGGGACGCGGCAAGACCGCGATCGTCGAGCATTTCGATATCGCGATCGAACTCGAACATACGCTGCGTGAGCGGAATAAAAAGGAGTTGATCGAACTTCTTCGCAGCACCGACAGCGAGCCCGGCTCGATGGTCACCGTGCGCCAGCAAGTACCCATGGGGCTCGGCCACGCGATCTGGTGCGCGCGGGCCTTCGTGAGCAACGACCCGTTTGCCATCCTGTTGCCGGATGACCTGGTGCTGGCCGACAAGCCCTGCCTGCAACAGCTCGCCGACGTCTACTATGAGACCGGGGGCAACGTGGTCGCCGTGACCGACGTCCCGCGAGAACACACCAACCGCTACGGCATCCTGAAGATTGGCCGCGATGACGGCCGGCTGGTGGAAGTGACCGGCCTGGTGGAAAAGCCCGCGTCGAAGGACGCGCCTTCCAACCTGTCGATCATCGGGCGCTACATCCTGATGCCGGAGGTGATCGGCTACCTATCCCGCATGGAACGGGGTGCCGGCAATGAAGTGCAGTTGACGGACAGCATGGCTCGGTTGATCGGCGAGCAGCCTTTTCACGGACTGCGCTACGAAGGCCGCCGATTTGACTGCGGTGACAAGATAGGCTTCCTGGAGGCGCAAATTGCATACGCCCTCAAGCGGCCTGATCTGGCGGACGCGGTGCATGCCTTCCTCAAGAACTATCTGTAGCCGAGTGATCTGACCCATGGCGTATTCTCACCAATTTGACCCGACAGTCCTGCGTGAGTACGACATCCGCGGTATCGTTGGACGCACCCTGCACGCTGCCGACGCATTCGCCATTGGTCGTGTATTCGGGTCGATTGTGGCGCACGCTGGGGGCAAGCGGGTCGCGGTCGGCTATGATGGCCGCCTGACCAGCCCGGAACTGGAACAATCGCTGGTCGACGGTCTGCGCGCCAGCGGGCAGGAGGCATTGCGGATCGGCCGCGGCCCGACGCCGATGCTGTACTATACCGCCACCAAGTTGGAGACAGACGGGGCCGTCATGGTCACCGGCAGCCACAACCCGCCCGACTACAACGGGTTCAAAATGATGCTCGGTCGCAAGCCGTTTTTCGGCGAGCAGATCCGCCAGATCGGCGAGCTGTCCTCGGCCGGCGACGTGGTGCCGGAGGCCGCCGGCGGCGAACAGATGATCGATATCGCCGACGACTACCTCGCCCGTCTGCTCGCCGACTGGGATGGTGGCGACCGTATGCTGAAGGTCGTGTGGGATAACGGCAACGGAGCGGCCGGCGATGTGCTGAAGAAGCTGGTCGCCTCGTTGCCGGGTGAGCATGTTGTGTTGAATGGCGCCATCGACGGCCGGTTTCCGGCCCACCACCCGGACCCGACGGTTCCCGCCAACCTGCAGCAGTTGATCGCCGAAGTTCGCGCCCGCAAAGCCGACGTCGGTATCGCTTTCGACGGCGACGCGGATCGTATCGGTTTGGTCGACGACACCGGGGAGATCCTGTTTGGTGACCAGCTCCTGATTCTGCTCGCCCGCGACGTCTTGAAGGAGCGGCAGGGAGCGACGATCATCGCCGACGTGAAGGCCAGCCAGGTGCTGTTCGACGAGGTTGCCCGCGCCGGCGGGAAACCGCTGATGTGGAAGACGGGACACTCGCTGATCAAGGCGAAGATGGCGGAAACCGGCAGCCCGCTGGCGGGTGAGATGTCGGGCCACATCTTCTTTGCTGATCGTTGGTATGGGTTTGACGACGCGTTGTATGCGGCGGTTCGTGTCCTTGGAATTCTCGCTCGGATGGACGGCAAATTGTCGGCGGTCCGCAAGGCGCTGCCGCAGGTGATCAATACGCCGGAGGTCCGCTTCAATTGCGATGACACCCGCAAGTTTGCGGTGATCGAGGAAGTCGCCGCCCGGTTGCGCGCCGAGAACGCAAAGGTCTCAGGGATTGATGGCGTTCGGGTGCTCACGGCAGACGGGTGGTGGCTACTGCGCGCGTCGAACACTCAGGCGGTTCTCGTCGCCCGCGCCGAGGCAGCCACCGAGGCGGGGCTGGAACGTCTGAAGGCTGAGCTGGTGACGCAACTCAGCGCCTCAGGGCTCGCCGAACCGGACTTTTCCGGGAGCCACGCGGGGCATTGACTCCAGCGATTGTAGCGGAGCTGACGCCCGTTAGTGTTTAGCGCTGGGGCCTGCATACCAGCCGATTGAGAGATGGCACACGCCTCGCGTCCGCCTTGTCGCCGAGTCGCCGCCAGGCCGCACGAACGGCATGACGCAGGCCGGCATTGGCAGATCTCCCAAAAGCAAAATCAGCCTGACTCAAGTCGCGGAGCGACCTCAGGCTGATGAAATTGCTCGTGAAACAACGACAGGAGTGTTTCCACTGAAGGTGGAAGCGCTCCGCAGCGACGCACGGCCTGCGATACAATCAATGGATGAAATGCGCATGACAGGTCATGGCGTTGTTGACATGACCGGGCCGGATGCTGCCACACTGCTGCCGTCGGAGGAGGCGAAACCGCGCTGTCGCGCTTGACCCTGTCGTCGTGCTTGATCATTTCTCCCGCTCCCCGCACCGGAACGGTCCGGCCGGGCTGGGCGGAGCGTGATCGATGACTGGCGGCGGCGAACCTAAGCGTTTGCACGTTATCACCTGGGGCTGTCAGATGAACGTGTACGACAGCGGCCGCATGGCGGACGTGCTCGCGCCGCTTGGTTACGCTTCCTCGACGGTGGCGGATGGTGCCGACCTGGTGATCCTGAACACCTGCCACATCCGCGACAAGGCCGCCGAAAAGGTGTTTTCCGAACTGGGCCGACTCCGTCGGATTAAGGAAGCATCCGGCGGGCGCATGATCCTGGCTGTTGCCGGTTGCGTCGCCCAGGCGGAAGGTGCGGAGATCCTGGCACGCGCCCCCTTTGTGGATATCGTTCTCGGCCCACAGACCTACCATCGCCTGCCGGAGATGGTCGCCCGCGCCACCCGCGCCGCCGGATCAGGGCCAGTGATCGAGACCGATTTTCCGCCCGAGGACAAGTTCGACCTTTTGCCCGCCAGCAGCACGCCGCAGGGTGTTACGGCGTTCCTGACGGTGCAGGAAGGTTGCGACAAATTCTGCAGCTTCTGCGTCTGTACCATACACCCGCGGGGCCGAACAAAGCCGTTCCGCGACCGCTATAATCCGTGAGGCTCGCCACCTGGTCGGTCAGGGCGCGCGGGAAATAACGCTGTTGGGCCAGAACGTGAATGCCTGGCATGGCGAGGGCGCCGACGGCGCGGGCATCGGCTCGGCTTGGAACCTTGGCCGATTACTTCGGGCGATGGCCGACGTCCCTGGCCTGCTGCGGCTCCGCTACGCGACGTCTCATCCCAGGGACGTGGACGACGACCTGATCGAGGCGCATCGCGACCTGCCTTCGCTCATGCCGTTGCTGCATCTACCGGTCCAGTCCGGTTCCGACCGGATCCTGGCGGCGATGAACCGCAAACACACCGCCGCCGATTATCGGCGCATCATCGACCGTCTGCGCGCCGCTCGTCACGATCTCGCCCTGTCGTCGGATTTCATCGTCGGCCATCCCGGCGAAACCGAGGCGGATTTCGAGGCAACAATGACCCTGGTCCGCGATATCGGATTCGCCCAGGCGTACAGCTTTAAATACTCACCGCGCCCGGGCACTCCGGCAGCCGGCGCGCCCGCTCAAGTGCCGGAAGACGAAAAGGACCGCCGCCTGCAGGCCCTGCAGGCACTGTTGCGCGAACAGCAAAATCGCTTCGCCAATGACTGTGTCGGACTGACGCTGCCGGGACCGTTCACCGGGCCAGGTCGGCACCCTGGTCAGGTGGTCGGACGTTCACCATTTCTCCAGCCAGTCCATCTCTCGGGCCACGCCGATCTGATTGGCAATCAGTCGTTGGTCCGAATCGTCGGCGCCCATCCAAACTCACTTGCGGGAACCCTTGTCCAGGAGAGACGCATCGCTTGACACACCTCGCTGTCCCCGCGGCTCCGGCCGCTGCCGCCACATCGGGCGGAAAGGCCATCACCCTGCAGTTCAACGACAACACCCTTTTGCCACTGCTTCTCGGCGACCATGACCGACATCTGGTCCGCATAGAGCAAGCTCTGGGTGTTCGCCTCTCCTGCCGAGGCAACCGGGTTGCTATCGCGGGGGACGCGTTGCGGGTCGATATCGCACAGGGGATGTTGCAGGACTTGTGGCGACGACTGGAGAGAGGCGAAAGCGTTGGGCGCCCGGAGATCGAAGCGGCGATTAGACTAGCCGATGCCGAGAGCGACCCGCGGTTGCCACTTTCCGATGTGCCGGCGATCCGCACGCGGCGCGGCGCGGTGGCAGCTCGCAGCTCGGGGCAGGCCGCATACATGGAAGCGTTGGCGAGTCACGAGATGGTGTTCGGGGTCGGTCCAGCCGGCACCGGCAAGACCTACCTTGCTGTCGCCCAGGCGGTCGCGATGCTGCAGGCCGGCAAAGTGGATCGGATCGTGCTGTCTCGACCCGCGGTCGAGGCGGGTGAACGGCTGGGGTTTCTGCCCGGCGATATGAAAGAAAAAATCGACCCCTATCTCCGGCCGCTCTATGATGCGTTGCACGACATGATGCCCGCCGACCAGGTCATTCGCCGGATGACCAACGGCGAGATCGAGGTCGCACCCCTGGCCTTCATGCGCGGTCGTACCCTGGCGCATTGCTACGCGATCCTTGACGAGGCCCAAAACACCACCGCGATGCAGATGAAAATGTTTCTAACGCGGATGGGGGAGGGGACCCGGATGGTGATTACCGGCGACCTGAGTCAGGTCGACCTGCCGACCGGGTTGCGCTCGGGGTTGCGGGATGCGCTGGACACGCTGGAGGGCATCCAGGGAATCGGTGTGGTCAGGTTCGGCCAGCGCGACGTGGTGCGCCATCCACTGGTGGCGCGCATCGTCGGCGCTTACGACCAGCGCGAAGCGGCCCGGGGAGAGGCGCGGCGGGAGCGGGAGCGTCCGCCGTCGAACGAACGAAAACAGGGCGATGGAACCTCCCAGTAGGCGGCCCCCGCCAAGCGACACTGATGGCACCGCCATCGACATTGTCGTTGCCGAACCAGCCTGGCACCGGCTGGTTCCGGGGGCCGAAGCGGTCGTCAGGCGGGCCGCCGGCGCGGCGGGTATGCGCGCAACCGTTGTCCTCGCCGGCGACCGTGTCGTTCGCAGGCTGAATTCCCGCCATCGAGGACTGAACAAGCCGACCAATGTCCTGACCTATGAGCGTCCGGCGCCGGAAGTCATTCTGGCATTGGGCGTGATCCGCGCCGAAGCAGCGGCACAGGGGCGCCGCCCGGCCCACCACCTGGCGCATCTGGTGGTTCACGCCGCGCTTCATCTGCAGGGACAGGATCACCTCCACCCGGGTGAGGCGCGACGTATGGAGATGGCGGAATCACGCATCCTGCATGGCATCGGCGTGCCAAATCCGTGGAAGCGGTCATGAGCGGTCATCGTGTGAGCCTGCTCGGCCGGCTGGGCCACCTGCTGGGGCGCAGACACACCGAGCATTCGCTGCGCGAGTCGATCGCCGAACTGGTGCAGGAGGCGGCGGATGCGAAGCAGGCCCCGGGCGAGCAACCAGAACTTGACCGTCATGAACGGCTGCTGATTGCGAATGTGCTGCGGCTGCGCGAAACCACCGCCGACGATGTGATGGTGCCGCGGGCGGACATCGTGGCGGTCCGGGCCGACGTTACACTGGCGCAGACGATCGAACTGATCCGAAACGACGGCCATTCCCGCCTGCCGGTGTACCGGGAGCAACTCGACGACGTGATCGGGATGGTCCACATCAAAGACGTGTTCGCCTATGTGGGCCGCCCCGAGGCCTTCTCGCTGGAGGCGATCCTGCGCAAGCCGCTGCTTGTGGCGCCGCAGATACCGGTGCTGGACCTTCTGTTGCAGATGAGGATGCAGCGGATCCATCTGGCGCTGGTCGTCGACGAATACGGCGGCATCGATGGGCTGGTGACGATCGAGGACCTGGTCGAAACCATCACAGGCGATATTGCGGATGAACACGACGATGTCGAGGCACCGATGATCACGGAGCGGCAGGACGGTGCGTTGGACCTGAACGCCCGTCTTTCGATCGAGGACTTCGAGCACAAGGTCGGTCCGATCCTGACGCAAGATGAACGGGCCGCCGATATCGAGACCGTCGGCGGCCTGGTGTTCACCCTGGCCGGGCGTGTGCCGACGCGGGGCGAGGTGATCAGCCATCCCTCCGGCCTCGAGTTCCGTGTGCTCGACTCCGATCCGCGCCGCATTCGTCGGCTACGCGCCCGACGAGCGGAGTCCGCCGCGGCGGCATGATGACGTCCTTGGCAGTGCGGAAATTGCCAGCCCGATGTGGCCCGCGCCGCGATTGACGCGCCATTGCCCGCGAAGAATGCGAATGGGTCGGCTTGGTGCGGATCGGTCATCCGAATAGCGTGAGCGCCAGATGCCCAGCACGGGCGGTCAGGCGCGCATTGCGAAACCCCAGGCGTGCCGCCCGGTTGACGCCGAGCGGCAGGATTGTCGGTGGGAGGAGTTCAGGTGGGGGAGAGAATGTGGATGACGCGGCTGGCGATCATGTCTTTGGTCTTCGCGGCGTAGGCCGCCATGTGCGGCGAGGCGCCGTGCGCCTTGAGGTGGTCCATGGTCTCCCATTTTTCGATCACCAGGAACGTGTCGGGACCGAATTTGGTCTGAATGCCGCCGGCACCCTCGGCATCGATCGCCGGTCCGTATTCGATGCAGCCGGCCTCGGCATGCACAGCCGGCACGTTGGCGCGGAAAGCTTCGAGGATCGCATTTCGCTGGCCCGGCTTGGCGGTGATGATGGCGACGACGTGGATCATTTCTCTCTGCTCCTTGGTATTCGGGTGGCGTTAGGGCACCCCGGCATCAATGATGCGCCAAGTTCGGGCGGAAGCGAAGACCTGGAGCTCGAGCGGCATGTCTCCCTGCTGGGACAGCACGGTTCTGGCTACCACCGCATCTTGCCGAGGCCTTTCGCGCACCGCCGCCATGTCAACCCCGTGCGCATACCGGCTAGCGCTTGCGCTGCCCGGTATCACCGCGCCAGCGGGCGGTATTTGATCCGGTGCGGCTCGGTCGCGTCCGCCCCCAGCCGCCGCCGCTTGTCTTCCTCGTACGCCTGGAAGTTGCCCTCGAACCATTCCACGTGGCTGTCGCCCTCGAACGCCAGGATATGGGTCGCCAGCCGGTCCAGGAACCACCGGTCGTGGCTGATGATCACCGCGCAGCCGGCGAATTCGGTCAGCGCTTCCTCGAGCGCGCGAAGCGTATCCACGTCCAGGTCGTTGGTCGGTTCGTCCAGCAGCAGCACGTTGTGCTCAACCTTCAGCATCTTCGCCAGATGCACCCGGTTGCGCTCGCCGCCGGATAAAATGCCGACCTTCTTCTGCTGGTCCGATCCCTTGAAATTGAAGGCCGCCACATAAGCGCGTGACTGCATCGCCCGCTTGCCGAGGTAGATGACTTCCTCGCCGCCACTGATCTCCTGCCAAACCGTCTTATTGGCATCCAGGCTGTCACGAGACTGATCGACGTAACCCAGTTTGACCGTGTCGCCGACGCGCAGGGTCCCTGCGTCCGGCTGCTCCTGGTCGGTGATCATGCGGAACAGCGTGGTTTTGCCGGCGCCGTTCGGGCCGATGACACCGACGATGCCGCCGGGTGGCAGCTTGAAGTTCATTTCGTCAATCAGGATGTTGTTGCCATAACCTTTGCGCAGACCCTCGGCCTCGATCACGATATTGCCGAGGCGCGGACCCGGCGGGATAGCAATCTCGGCCACCCCCGCCACCAGCTCCTGCGACTTCCGCAGCATCTCCTCATACTTGGCGATACGCGCGCGGCTCTTGGTTTGCCGGGCGCGGGGGGAAGCGGCGATCCACTCGGATTCGGCGGCGAGGGCGCGCTGGCGAGCGCTTTCCTCTTTTTCCTCCTGCTGGAGGCGCTTGCGCTTCTGTTGCAGCCACGAGGAATAATTGCCCTCAAACGGATAGCCCCGGCCGCGCTCCAGTTCCAGGATCCAACCCGTCACGTTGTCCAGGAAGTAGCGGTCATGGGTCACCACCATCACGGTACCAGCGTAATCGTGCAGAGTATGCTCCAGCCAGGCCACGCTCTCCGCGTCCAGATGGTTGGTGGGTTCGTCCAGCAGCAACAGGTCAGGCTTTTCCAGCAGCAGCTTGCACAGCGCCACTCGTCGCCGCTCCCCGCCTGACAACGTCGTCACCGACGCATCCGCCGGCGGGCAGCGCAGCGCGTCCAGTGCGATGTCCACCTTGCGGTCCAGTTCCCAGCCATCCGCGGCGTCGATCTTTTCCTGCAGGTCACCTTGCTCCGCCAGCAGAGCGTTCATCATCTCGTCGCTCATGGGTTCGGCGAACTGCATGGAGATTTCATTGAAGCGGTTCAGCGCGGCTTTCAGGTCGGCGAAGGCTTCCTCGACATTCTCCCCGACCGTCTTGGTTGGGTCGAGCGGCGGTTCCTGCGCCAGGTAACCCACCGTTGCGCCCGGAGCCGCCCATGCTTCGCCGCCATATTCGGTTTCGATACCGGCCATGATCTTCATCAGCGTCGACTTGCCGGCGCCATTGACGCCCAGGACCCCGATCTTCACGCCGGGCAGAAACGACAGGGTAATGCCTTTGAAGACCTCCCGGCCACCGGGGAAGGCCTTGGTCAAATCCTTCATCACGTAGACGTATTGGTAGCTCGCCATGATCAGTCGCTTTTCTATTCACAGGGGGTTCTAGGAAAGGGTGGTCCATCGTTCAATATCCATCAGCCGCCCGGAACGCCGCGAACCGGCCGGATGGGAATTGGTCATCACGCGATGGAACATGGTGCGACCGGGCCGGCATCACACCCCGCATCTTGGATCCATGTCATGCCGGTTGGATGCCAAGGACGACCGCAGGCACACGGGCCGCTGGAAGCAAGGCCTGTCATCCGAACCGCGGTTCGCACGCTTGGCATGCATCGGGAGCGGTTGAGTGCCGTCCCGGGCACCCCGGTAGCGGGACACCGCCGCGCGACGATCACCCTTGATCACACGGCAGCGCTTAGTACCCGAAACCATTCGTCACACTCAGTCGTTGCCGCGACACCGTCCCACAAATATGCTTGTCATCTCCTCGGAGTCGTAGTGGATGGATGACCTCCAAATGCTATCATGTGCCGAATCAGCGGCGCGGAGGCCAGCCGAACCTCGCCCTGCTCGACAGGCTCTTTTGGTCCTTGGCGTGAGCCGCAGCGGCACGTCGCTCGTCACCCGTGTCCTGCACACCCTCGGCGCCGGCTTGCCCACGGATTTGATCGGCGCCACCCACGGCAACCCGCTCGGCCATTGGGAGCCGCGAGCGCTGGTGGCGATCAACGAGGCCATCCTGTCGAAGCTGGACCGCCGCTGGGACGATCCGCGTCCGATCCCCGAGGCCTGGTTCCGGGGCCGCGAGGCTTACAGCTTTATCCAGCGCATAATGGCTGAAGTCACCAGCGGATTCGGCCATTCGCCTCTTCTGATCGTCAAGGACCCTCGGATCTGCCGCCTGCTGCCACTCTACCTTGAGGCGTTCGACATATTGGACATCGAACCGCTGGTTATTCTGCAGGTTCGCCCCATGGCGGCGGTCGCTCGATCACTTGCCGACCGCGACGAGCTGGATCCGAGGCACTCCGAGCTGCTTTGGCTGCGATCCCTGGTCGAGGCGGAATGGCACAGCCGATGCTGTACCCGCGTCTGGGTCAGCTTCGAGCAGATCATTGCTGATTGGCGCGCTTCTGTTCGACGCATCGGCACCACACTCGGTGTAACCTGGCCGATCGACCTTGACGATGCGGTCCACCTGATCGGCCCGGTGCTCAAACCGCGCCTGAACCATGGCAACCGGGGAGCTGCTGGTATACCTAGAATTCCCTGGATGGCGAGCCATCAGACACTCTCAAGACAGGCGTGGGAAGCGGTCGAGCATGGACTGGCCTCAGACGAGGTCCTGGCGCAGGCGGGTTTCGACGCAGTCCGAGCAACCCTGGAGGACCTGGATCGGATGTATGAGCCCTTCCTAACCAGTATCGAGCAGCGGCACGAAACCGCACTTGCCGCGATGCGTATGTCCACCAGCTGGCAAATCACCGCGCCATTGCGCGCGATCAAGAATTACCTGCGAAGGGACAAATCGGCTCTCGCCGCTTCCGAGTGACAGCTGCTGCGTCTGTCTGCCCCGCTGATGAAATCGCTTCGGCGGGCGGAGCCTTCGCTGATTAAACCGGCGGTCAGGCTGCCGTCCGTGGCATCTCTGGCTCAGCGTCCCAGGTCGCCCGAATTTTCAGCGGGCAGACCCTCGGCCGCGCCTTCGGATAGCGCGTCTGGCTGAACAGCCGACGCTCGAGAGAAGTCATGCTACATTCGATCGCGATCGGGCCAGCCGGCGCGTCTTGGCACGCTTTCGGTCGCGCCAGGATCAGCGGCAGGGAGAGCAGGCAGGCATGATCGGAACAGTCATCGCTTTCATTACATCGAACTTTACCTTCACCTTCCTTGTAATCGGCCTGATTGTCTCGGGGATCGCGATCGCACGCGCGCCGCGACCCATCGGCAGAGCGGTCGTTATCGACAAGCTCCTTGCCTGGTACGTGCTTTTCAACGTCGGCATCACGTTTCTGGTGAACTTCGTCTTCCACGTGTTTTTTGGCCCGATGACGGCGGCATTCATCGGCTGGGCGGACAGTCCCTTCCAGTTCGAGGTCGGGACGGCGAGCCTGGGCTTCTCGCTGGCCGGATTTGTTGCAGCCTTTGCCAGTTTCGACCGCCGTCTCGTGGCCGTGATCGGCCCCAGCATTTTCACCCTCGGTGCCGCCGTTGGCCATATCGAGCAGATGGTGACTGCCCACAATTTCGCGCCGGGCAATGCCGGGGTAATCTTCTACACGGATATTTTCATTCCGCTTTTCGGATTCATTTTGCTTTGGCTGCAATACCGGGGGCGCCGCACTTTCCGCTGACCGCGCGATTGGAGTGTCCGGGGTTCAACCACACAGCCGAGGAAGCATCCTCGCCCTACCAATCCCGACCAAGGCCGAGAGCCAGACGTGGGCTTTGTCATCGAACTGGCCGCAATTGAGCAGGGGATCCGGGCGCGCCGGAAGCGAACGGAAATTGCGTGGAATCGTTCCGACGACGGTAAGACAAAGGGGAGGGATCGTTACGGGTGTCGATAATTCATCCACCGGGGGCGGCATCGCAGCAGCTTCACCCTTGGTGAGGAACGGTTCAAGCGGGCTGTACTGACGTAACAGCAGAATCCAACTTCTCCTGAGGGGCGGTGGGCGGGACGGCTGGGATAGCGCACAGCCTTCGCATCGAGCGCCGATCAGCCTTTTGGTCTTTCCGGCGGCCCGTACTGCCGCAACAGCCGCAAGTAGGTTAAGGTCGGATTTCTCGCATCTGAAGCGAGAGCCACAGGGAGGTAAAATCATGACTGACAGCGTCTACAAAGTCATCGAGCTCGTTGGGACATCCGAAGCGAGCATCAGCAAGGCGATCGACGGCGCCATTTTGAAAGCTGGCGAGACTGTCCGTCACCTGGGCTGGTTCGAGGTAACACAAATCAGAGGTCGCATCGACGATGGCAAGATCAATAGCTATCAGGTGACCTTGAAGGCTGGGTTTAAACTGGAAGACTAGAAGATCAGATGAAGACCCGGCGAGCGTAGCTTGATCGATACTGGAAAACACTTGGGGCCGCTGCCGGGGCGGCCCACTCGTCCCGCGAACGCAGGCTGGGCCGTCGCCCTCGGACGCTTAACTTCCGGCCGAATAGGTCCAATTGACAAGCTCGTCTGCTCATAAGAAATCGTCCAGCACTCGGGGGTGAATATATGAAGCTGGATCGATTGCGGCCGCGTGAGGTGCTCACGCTGCTGGCGCTGATGTTGTCCGTCTGCGTCACGTTTGGCGCCGCGTCAGCCGCAGAGCGTCCCAACATTCTCGTCATCCTGGCGGACGACATGGGGTATTCGGACATCAGCCCCTACGGCAGCGAGATCTACACTCCGAGCATCGCCCAACTCGCCAATCAGGGCCTCATGTTCACCAACTTCCACGTGGCCGCATACTGCGCGCCAACCCGCAGCATGCTGATGACCGGCGCCGACAACCACGTGGTCGGGCTGGGGAACATGATCGAACTGGCAGCCGACAACCAGGTCGGCCGACCCGGCTATGAGGGTCATCTGAACGGTCGTGCACCGACGCTCGCGACCATGCTGCGTGACTCCGGATACCACACCTACCTGGCGGGCAAATGGCACCTCGGGAAGACGCCGGACTCGATTCCGGCTGCACAGGGCTTCGAGGATTCAGTCGGCGTCCTGGAGGGCGGGGCCGACAACTGGGAGGCCAAGTCGTATTCGCCTGGATACCAGGCCGTCCACTTCTTCGATGGGCGCCAACCTCTTGAACTGCCCGTCGGATTCTATTCGAGCAGCTTCTACGCGGACCGCATGATGCGCGCCATCGACTCCCATGCCGGCGATGGTCGGCCCTTCTTCGGCTATCTCGCGTTCCAGGCGGTTCACCAGCCGCATCAAGCCCCGGCCGAATTTACCGCGCGCTACATCTCAACCTATGATGCGGGCTGGTCGGCCATTTCCCTGTTCCGCTACCAACGGATGGTTGATCGCGGTCTGATGCCGGCGGGCCTGGTCATGAACCGGCCGTCCATCGTGCCGGACTGGACCACACTGTCCGCTGACGAGCGACGCATGAACGCCAAGCGCATGGCCGTGTATGCCGGGATGCTGGAATACATGGACCTCAGCATCGGCCGCGTGCTCGATCACCTCAGGACCAAGGGGATGCTGGACAACACCATTGTGGTGTTCGCCAGCGACAACGGCGGCGAGGCGGCAACACTGCAATCGATGTACCCGGAGTATTACGCAAAGAATTTCGATCTCAGCTACGAGCGGCTGGGTGAACAAGGCTCCTATTCCGAGTACGGTCCGGGCTGGGCGTCCACCTCGATGACGCCGTTCAGCAACTTCAAGGGGTCGGCCGCGGAGGGCGGCGTTCGTGCGCCTTTCATCATCCGATACCCTGCGGCGATTCCGCAGGGTAGTCGCTCGGATGCGTTTGCCTATGTGCTCGACGTCGTGCCCACCCTGCTCGATCTCGCTGGGGTCCGGCCGGCCGGGGGCTCGACCGCGTCGCTGTCCGGACAAAGCATGGTGCCGCTGCTGAGCGGTCGTACTGATCGCGTCCATGGTGCCGACGCCGCTGTCGGCTACGAGGCCGCGGGCGGGTCGGCGGTCTATCGCGGCGACTACAAGCTGGCTCGCAGCGTGCCGCCGTACGGCGACAGGCGTTGGCGGCTCTACAATCTGCGCCAGGATCCGACGGAAGCCCGCGATCTGTCGGCCGCCGAACCCGAGCGGATGAGCAGCATGATGGCGGATTTCCGTTCCTACGTCGAGAAGAACGGGGTGATCGAGGTTCCCGCTGATTACAACGTGATTGGGCAAGCTCAGAAGAACGCCGCGGCCCAAAAATAGCGGCGGGATGCTGACCGCAACCCGCGCAGATATTAAGCGGACCGAAGACGTAACGATGTCTCCAGACCTTGGACGCCCCTATTTTGAGCCGCCGGGGAAGGCGCTGACTGCCGCACGCTCCGCTCGCCCAGCGGCGGCCGGGGACGCACAGAAATGGCAGATGTCCATCGCGCGGTATCTCTGAATCGCCGGCGTTACGATCGAACGGCCGGTTCCGAGCAGGATCCAAGCAAGTTTGAACGACGGATCGCCGCGCGAGCGTCTTGCGAGGTGGCCATCGTTGCGAGCGGATTGACGGATTTTCGGGAGACTGGCCACTCTTTCAGTGCATTTCGTCACTCAACAATCGACCCTTAGCCCCAGCCAAACCCGACCGGGGCCGTCGCGTCCGGCGACGACCAGACCGGCGCCGGCGATGCGGCGTGCTGCGCGGCGGCGACCTCGGCAGTCTCGGCTTGATCAGACGTCGTCACCGCAACTGGATCGGCAAAGCTCGGCTGCGCCGTGGCAACAACTCCAACCAGAGCAACTGCGAACAGGGCGAGACGAAGCATGTGACTTCTCCAGTACGGGCAACGCGATGGACACAATCTAAGACGAACAATGTCCCACCGCTGTGACATGCGGCACAGTCGTCGCTGCGAGAGTTGGGTGACCTTGCAAGCCACCACTTCGACCCGACCGTGCTGACAAACGGAGAATGACCCGGACACCCGGCGAGATCTCTGAAGTGTTTCACACCATGGACGAGCGCCTGGCGGCGCGAGCGCCGCTATCGCTTCTGGTTGGCCTCGACGATCGCCCGCATTGCCACGATATCCTTCACCGTCAGCAGCGCCCGGTCGGTGTCGTAGACGACCAGACCGGCGGTGCGCCAGGCGTTCAGGATGGTGATGATGCTGCGCGTGGTGGCGCCGAGGAGATCGGCCAGGTCGGCCTGGCGAAGCCGGTGTGTCAGCCGTAGGCCCTGCTGAGTCGCCCGGCCTTCACTCGCCGCGAGATACAGCACCTGCCGAGCCAGACGGACTTCGAGTGTCTCGAAGGCGGCATCCTGGAACAGTTCGTAGGTCCGCCGCAGCCGCTGCGCCAACATGCGGCAAAGCGCTTCGCCCAGTGTCGGACAGCTCGCGAGAGCGGCAAGGAACGTCGCCCCTGGGATTTTCACCAGCCGCACCCTGCCCTCGGCGACCGCCGTCGCGGTCCGCGGGGAGCCATCGAACACGCCGATCTCGCCGAATATCTCGCCGGCGCGGAGCACCTCGACCATCAGCGCCTTGCTGTGTCGGTCCATGGCTCCGATGCGGATATGTCCGTCACCGCCGCTGATGGCGTAGACGGAGTCGGACGGATCACCCTGGTCACAGATTGCCGCGCCATCACGCGGTTCCAGGATCAGGCTGCCACGCTCAAGCCGGCTGAGCTCCGCGTTGGTCATGCCTTTGAACACGTTGACCGAAGCTAGCGACATCACTGTTCCCCTTTCCGCGCCGCAACGACGCACCGCGGCCATTCGCGCAAACGCGCTGCCGCGCCCGCTTCGGATCGTCGTCCACCGCATTCAGCCGGTGCGGTGGGCTCAGTGGTTCGAGGTCCCCCGCGGGCCAGTCTTGTCGATCTTGTCGCGGCCAGAGAACTCAGAACCGACGCTGTGAAGCACTTCAGATCGCTGGGCCGGAGATGCGCCTAACTCCAGGCTGGTCAGCGGGGTTCGACCCGTTGAACCAAACCGAAGAGCAAGACCATGTCCCGCCGCGCGTCTCCAGTCATCAGGTGTATCCTGGCCAATGTATGCGGAGTTTCAGGAATAGCCATACTTGGATTGCTGGCGGGCGCCGGGATCGGTCTGGCTGTTGGCAGCATCGACACCCGGAAAGCTCAGATCATCGAAGCCGCCGTGCCGGTCGACGGCCTGATCGTGTCGGACAGTCCGGAGAGCCGGCTGGTCGCCATTGGAACGCGACCGCATCACGGGCGGGTGGGGGCGGGCAGCGATGGCCCGTTGGCGATGCTCCGGGCGCAGACCCGCGCCTGCCCGTTGTCGGTGATAACGGGGGATGGCCGGTGCAATTGACCAACGATCCGCCCGGCGCAGGATCGGCCGCAACCGACTGTCATTTCCTGGACACAGCCGCTCCGTCGAGGCGATACTCCCCCGAAACTGTCACCGAGCCAGAAGGAGCGATTATGGACGTCGCAAGCTGGCTGCGAAACCTGGGTCTGGAACGCTACGAGGCGGCATTCCGCGAGAATGACGTCAGCGCCGATCTGCTATGCCAACTAACCTCGGACGATCTCAAAGAGCTTGGCGTCGCGGCGGTGGGCCACCGGCGTCGCCTGTTGGCGGCAATCGCTGCGCTCCGGGGCGATGCAGTGGAACCGCCCGCCGTCGGGTCGGCCGGCCAGGATCATCCGCCGGCGTCCGCGGCGGAGCGGCGGCATATCACGGTGCTGTTCTGCGACATCGTGGGCTCGACCCCACTCTCGGCCCGACTGGATCCGGAAGAGCTGCGCGAAGTGCTGACCGCATACCAGGTGGCGGTAGCGCGCGAGGTAGCCGGCAAGCGGGGCTATATTTCCCGCTTCGTGGGTGATGGCGTGCTGGCCTATTTTGGCTGGCCGAACGCGGATGAGGCGCATGCCGGTAGCGCGGTGCGTGCCGGCTTGGCGGTGCTCGAAGCGGTCGGTCCCCTAAAGCTCTCGGTGCGTGTCGGCATTGCGACGGGGCTGGTCGTCACCGGCGACCTGGTTGGAGTTGGCGCGGCCCAGACGATGACCGCGGTGGGCGAAACCCCAAATCTCGCCGCGCGGCTGCAATCGCTTGCCGAACCAGATACGGTCGTGGTCAGTAACGCAACCCGCTCGCAGCTCGGCCAAATGTTTGAGTGGGAGGATCTTGGGCTTGTCGCGCTGAAAGGGTTCGACACGCCGGTAAGAGCGTGGCGCGCGCACCGGGAGACCGGCGCAATGAGCCGCTCCGAGGTCGTTAACATTCACACCGGTGCTCTCACTCCGCTGATCGGCCGCGACGAGGAACTGGATCTGCTGCTGCGGAGGTGGCACGAGGCGAAGGCCGGCGAAGGTCGGGTCGTGTTGCTCTCCGGTGAGGCTGGGATCGGCAAGTCGCGTCTGCTTGCGGCGCTCGAGGAGCGGCTGGCGGCTGAGACGCATACCAGCCTGCGCTACTTCTGCTCACCGCACCACGAGGACAGTCCGCTTTATCCGATCGCCGCCAGAATGGAACACGAGGCCGGCTTCGCCCGGGGCGATAACGCCGCGATACGCCTCGCGAAGCTCGAGGCTGCCCTGGCATCGACCGTATCCGACCAGGAGCACGACGTTGCGCTCCTGGCGAGTTTGATGTCGATACCGTTGGATGAGCGCCATCCACCCCCGGAGATCAGTCCGCAACAGTGGAAGGAGCGGACATTCGCCGCGTTGATTTGTCGCTTGCAGAGTTTCGCCCGCGAGGCCCCAGCGTTGGTCCTGTTCGAGGACGCGCACTGGTCCGACCCGACCTCTCTCGAACTACTTGATGCCCTGATCGAGAAAATACCGCAGCTGCCGGTGCTGCTGATCATCTCTTTTCGCCCGGAATTTGCGGCAACATGGTTTGGCCGTCCCCGCGTGAGTCTTATGGCCTTGAACCGGCTCGACCGACGGGACGCTGCACTGCTCGCCACTCGGATCGTCACGGATCGCGCACTATCGCCCGAGCTACAGGAGCAAATTGTGACGCGGGCCGAGGGCGTCCCCCTTTTCATCGAGGAACTGGCTAAGACGATTGTGGAAACCAAATTGCCGACGGAGGCTGATTCCACGCTTTCCGCGGGGGTCGAAATCCCCGCGAGCCTCCATGACTCCCTGTTGGCACGTCTAAATCGGCTGCAGCGCGGCCGGGAGGTGGCACAGATCGGCGCCGTTATCGGTCGCGAGTTCAGCCATGAGATGCTGAGCGACGTCGCCGGACAGTCCGCCGTTTCCTTGGAGGCTTCACTGACGGAGCTCGTTCGCTCTGAACTGATATTTCGCACCGGTATGCCACCCGACGCACGTTACACTTTCAAGCATGTCCTGGTGCAACAGGCGACCTATGAAACATTGCTTCGCAGCCGCCGCCAGGAACTGCACGCTCGCGTAGCGAAGGCGATCGCGGAGCGGCTTCCGGACGAGGCCGGGCACCGGTCCCACCTCCTGCTGCATCATGCAACGTTGGCAGGTGACCATGAATTGGCGGCGCGGGCCTGTATCGACGCGGGTGAGCGCTCGCTCAAAATTTTCGCGCATCAGGAAGCGTATCGGCTGGCCGAACGTGGGCTGAGGCATCTCGAGTGTCTGCCTGAGGGCGAACGGAAGGTTCTGTTCCACGTCAAGTTGCTCGAGATCAAGGTTCATGCCGCCTATAAGCACGGCGAGGAGGCCGCCGGACTGGCCGCTTGTCTGCAGGAAGCCGCCGACGCCGCGATAACATTCGGATTTCATAACGAAGCCGTTGCCGCGCTGCACGCGAGATCGTGGCTCCTGCAGTGGTCGAATGACGCCACGGGTGCAAGCCGCAGTGCGTTGCGAGCCGCGGAGGCTAGCCGGAAAGCCGATGACACGACCAGATGCTATCAGATGGCGAATACCGGCCGGTGTCTGCTGGAGGTCGAGCAGCAAATCTCACGCGCGTTCATGACGATCGACGAGGCCGAAACGATGGCGACGGCATTGGAACTAGACTTCGTCGAGCTTGAGTGGGCCCGCTCGCTCGCGCTTCGTTGGAAAGGTGATGTTGAGCGCGCACATGGGCGGATGAATCGGGCGGTCGAGTTGGCCCGGACGCGTGCCGAGCACTGGAGAGAAGTCGAATGCCTGATCTGGCTCGCGATGATTGATCTCGAGCGCAACAAGTTGCCGTCGGTCGAGCAGTATTGCGACGCGATTGATGATATCGCCGGGCGTCTGGACCATGCCCTACCTCCGGTTTCAGCCGCCTTTCGCGTGCTGGCCCGACTGAACTCCGACGGAACCGATCTGTTACAGGCACTCGACCAAGCGCTGACATCATTACGTGACTTCGATGACAAGGCGCACTTGGCATACGTTCTCAATTTCTCCGCCGCCGACGCTCTGGCCCGTGGTCAATTTGCCCGTGCCCGTTCGACGGCGACCGAGGCACTGACGAATGCGGAAGCGATGTCGAGGACCACGGAAATAGTCGTCGCCAGTTCGATTCTGGCCCGCACGGAACACGCGAATGGCGACCGGTCGGCGGCGATTGCCCGCGTTCAGACATTGGGATCGGAGTGACGATCTGGCGATCCTCAGCGCGAGGGCAAGGGAAAACCTGGAGCGTGCCGCCTACGACGTTGGATTCGCGCTGGAACATCCGCTCGACAGCAAATCGGCCACTCACGTCCATGGAAATTGCTAACCTGAAGGAGAACGAAATGGGTCTGATCATCGTCGAACGTAGCTTTGAGCATCCGCCGACCGACGCCGATTTGGATGTGGTGGCCGAACGGATGAAGCAATGCAAGGAAATCCGTTCCATCACGTGGAAGCGGAGCGTGCTGTCGAGAGACCGGCGGCGCATGATCTGCGAGTTTGAGGCTCCCGATGCGGAGACGGTGAGAAAGGTGCAGCTCGAAGCTGGAGCGCCATTCGATCGCGTTTGGTCGGCGGAGACGCACGAATAGGGCACAGCCAACCGGCAACTTCACTGGTTCCCAAACGATCTGGCAGGCGTGGCCCCCAATCCTGGTGAATTCATGTCGTGGCAGCATATCCGTATCGCCCGGTTTGGTGGCCCCGAGGTCCTGGAACTGGCCGACCAGTCCGACGTTCCCGATCCCGGCTCCGGCGAGGTCCGCGTTAAGGTGCTCGCCGCCGGCACTGGCTTCACCGACACGATGATCCGGCGCGGGCGCTATCCGGACTTCAAGGGACCGCTGCCATTCACGCCAGGCTATGAGATTGTCGGCGTCGTCGAGAAGACCGGCCCCGACGTGACTACGCCGCGCGAGGGCCAGATGGTCGCCGATCTCTGCGTTGTTGGTGGCTATGCTCAGTACGCGGTCCGGCCCGCGCGTTACCTCGTGCCTGTCCCTGATGGGCTCGATCCGGCCGAAGCGGCGTGCGTCCCACTCGCCTATCTCACCGCATTTCAGATGCTCACCCGCTACCGCCGCCTGCCTCCTGGGGCAACCGTCCTCGTCATAGGCGCTTCGGGCACGGTCGGGACGGCGTTGCTCGATCTGGCCCGCCACCTAAGTCTCAAGACGATCGGCACCTGCTCGGCCAAGAACCTGCCCGTGGTCGAAGGCTTCGGCGCAACGGCGATCGACCACCAAGTCGGCGATTTCGTCGCCTCCGTGCGTCAACTCACCGCGGGGCGCCCAGGCGGGGCCGGCGTCGATGTCGCGTTCGATGCGATCGGGGGCGCCCATTTCAGCCGCTCGTTCGCCTGCCTCGCGCCTGGCGGGCTTCTCATCGGCTATGGGTCACAAACCTGGGCGGCCGGACGCGCAGGCCTGCTTTCCGCCGGACTTGGCATGGCCCGGCTCAAGCTGTGGGGAGGCGCCCTGAACGTCCTATTCGGCGGCCGTCGCGCGCTGTTCTACAGCGTCACCTCGCGCCGACCGACACATCCGGAGGAATTCGAGGCCGACATGTCGACACTGTTCGGGCTGCTGCGTGATGGAGCCATCCACCCCATCGTCATCGACCGCATGCCGCTCGCGGCCGCGCGAGAGGTCCATGCGCGTATCGATTCCGGTGGCCTCGGCGGCAAAATCGTGTTGCTGCCTTGGCCTCTGTCGTGACGCGGCCACGGCGCGGCGTGGTCCGACCGATACCTCGCTGAACAACTCGCTTGCGGCGCTTATCAGTCACCAATTGCAAGCGCCATGCGGATCATATGTGACAGCGACCTAGCCCGGGCTTTTTCCATGATGCGTGCACGGTGATGCTCAGTCGTCCGCACGCTGATCCCTAGCCTCGCTGCAATGATCTTGTTGGGGTGGCCTTCAACCAACATGGCCAGAATCTCTGTCTCGCGAGCCGTCAGAGCTGCCAGGCGGCTCCGGATGTCCGCGGCAACCGCCTTGCGCTGGCGCGAATCGACTGCGCGCTGCGCGGCGCTGCGGAGAATGTCCAGCAGTATCGCGGGATCAAACGGCTTCTCGACAAAGTCCGCAACCCCTTCCTTGAGCGCGGAAACGGCCATGGGAATGTCTCCATGCCCGGTGATCATTACCACGGTCGGGTCAGTCCCGAGCGACACCAGATGACGATACAACGCGATACCGTCCATGCCGGGCAACCGAACGTCCGTCAGCAAACAGTAGGTGTATGAGCGATCCATATCCGACAGGAACTCTTCAGCGGTCGCAAACGAGAAAACTTCAAAGTCCGCGCCCCGCAGCAGCATCTGCAGCGCGTCCCGCATTGCGGGATCATCCTCTACGACACAAATTACCATCTCATCACTCAAAGGTATCAATCCGCTGTCCGAGGTAAACGGAAAACGAAGCGCGCGCCAGCCGCGGTGGCGGGGTCCCACCAAAGGCGACCGCCATGACGATGAACGAGTTCTCGACTGAGCCAGAGTCCGAGACCCATGCCGCTGCGCTTGCTCGTCTCGAAGGGCTCAAACAAACGTTTCGCTACCTCAGGCGAAATACCCGGCCCGTCGTCCTCGACCACGACTTCCACTTCGTCATCGATGTCGCGTATGCCAATACGGATGTGTTTCTCGCCGCGGTCCTGCCCGGCCATGGCGTCGATTGCGTTACGAATGAGATTAACCAGTACCTGTTCGATCTGGATCCGGTCGAGCATCACCGACGGTATGGACAGCGTCTGAACCTCGATATCAACTCCGCGACGGCGAGCACTATCAGCCAACGTCGCAACGATCTCATGGGCGACCGCACCGAGATCGACCGGAGATAAATGTTTGTTGCCATCAGAGAGAAAGTCACGAAGGCGTTCTACGATCACCCCCGCGCGCAACACCTCTGCCTCCGCCTTCTCCATCGTCTCGGCCAGGACGCGTTTGTCGACCGAGCCGGTCTGCAAAAGCTGGCGGCAAGCGTGGGTGTAAGTCGCGATCGTGGCGAGCGGCTGACTGATCTGATGCACAACAGCCATTCCGAGCGCTCCGGCTGTGGTAAGTCTCGCCATGCGATCGAGCTCCGCTTGCTGCCGGCGCAGGCTGGCCTCGGCCCGCTGACGTTCCGTGACAACCGCGCCGACGAGCAAGCCGGTCGACGAAATGGTCAGCGACAGAAGCTGGAACGCAAGAAATTCACTTGCCGGACTGTCGAGTGCGATCACCGTCGAGATCAGTCCCAGTTGCGCAACCAGAACGGCCATCGCGCTCCAGGCCAGGCCGTGGCGAACCGCCACCCAGATCACCGGCAGCAGAAGGAGATAAAAGAAATGCAGTTCCCGGTGGCCGAAGACGCCGAAGATGACATATAGCGCCACCGTCAGTCCGGCAATGAATGTGGCAACGTCAAGAAGCCGCTGCGACGGCACCATCTTGTTCCAGTCGTGGCGGACCAGAGGTATGCTGATAAGGGCGGGAAACAGGCCGACGATGCCGGTAAGGTCGCCGATCCAGAAATGCCGCACGGCAGAAGCAAATTGCGCCGACGAGAGCACATGCATCAGCACAAACGCTCCAGTGGTCAAGCAGGCTATTGCCAGCACGCCGAGGACGGCGATGAGCAAGAACCAGGCTACGTCCGCAACCCCTCGAAACCCGTGGCGAGCATTGGAAAAACGCTTCAGCGCAATCGCAACCGCCGTGTAACCTATCGCGATGATCAAATCCGCCACTAGCGTCGGCGCCAAACCAGCAGGATAACCGGCGACCAGTCCATCCGAGATGAAACTCACCACGAACAGCGCCGGGGCAAAAGCGAGACCTCGGGTCAACAGGAGGGCCAGGCTGCACGCTGGAGGTGGGTTCCACAGGGTGAAGCCGACGGCTGGCAGCACATGGACAAAGCTGATCCAATCCAGGGCGAGGTACAGCCCCGAATAGATACATAGAGCAACCATCGAGTTCCGGGCACGGATATGAAAGGCTGCCATCACCGGTTCACGCACCCACACTCAATCAGCGCCAAGGCTATTGCCTCTTCCTGCCCGGTTGCAGCCTGCCCTGTTCTGCTGTTCCCGCGTCGGCAACGTTCTCGATGCCGACGCGAAATGACATCGCAGCCAGGACCCGCCGCACCTTCCGAGAAGAATGCCACCGGGCCTATGTTGGCGACGTGGCGTTGCCGGAAAACGCCGGCATAACCTCCTCGGCGAACAGCCGCATTGAACGCAGTATCTGCTCGTGAGGCAGGGTGCCCCATGCGAACGAACAGATCACGTAGTTGCAGCCACTCTGCTCCACCAGCCGGGCCATCTGCTCGCGCATGCGCGCCGGTGAGCCACACAACAGGGTCTCGTATTGTGAAGCTGAGTCCCAGGCGAAGAGTCCATCCACGCTGTGGTCGTTGTGATCATGCCACAATTTGGTTATCGAGTGATACCAGTCCCTGTGGGCTGACCGCGCAGCCGCGATTGCTTCGTCGTCGGTTTCGGCCACGACCACTTGGCGCAAGATACCGACCTTGGGCGCGGCGACGTGGCCATTGAGTCGGGCGGGGTCGTGCCGGTGCGACGCCCAGGTTTGCCAGTACCCGTCAACCTGCTCGCGCAAGGCCACGGCCGGACCCAGCCCAACAAAATTGTAACCGTGCCGCGCCGCATATTGGACGCTCTCGGGGTTGTTCGTTGGGTACCACAGGGGTGGGTAGGGCCGCTGAAGGGGCTGCAATTCCATAGGCACGTCGTCGTAGCGGTAATGTGCACCCTCGAACGTTAGTCGGGCTTTGGTCAATCCGGCGATAAGCACCGCCAGCGCTTCATTGAAGATTGCGCGCGTGCCAGCGGGATCGACGCCGTAATAGACCAGCTCGTAGGGCGTGACGCCGCGGCCGACGCCTAGTTCCAATCGGCCGCCGGAGAGCTGATCCAGCATGCAGACTTCTTCGATGAGCCTCAGGGGGTTGTAGAGCGGCAGCAGATAGACCAGCGGTCCAAGCCGGATGCGGCGCGTGCGCTGAGCGGCAGCGGCGAGAAACAGCGCGGGCGAGGGCGCCATACCGAGCGGGGTCGCGTGATGCTCGGCGAGATGATAGCAAAAGAAACCCGCCGCATCCGCCGCCTCAAGAAGCTGCAACCGGTCCTCGTAAAGCTGGCGCAGCGGTGTGGTGCCGCGGTCGATCCAGTCGAACACTCCGAATTCTACCCGTGTTGCCGGTGTCATGTGGTGATCCCCCCATCCTGCCATTGAGTCTGGCTTCAGCCAGGCGCATCGTCAAAGCCTTGTTGACCGCCGGCAAGGCGTCGGCTTGCTTCGCGCCCTGTACGACCCGAACCTGCAGCCGAGAGGTCATAGGCCTCCGGATCGAGCATAACATGAAATGGCGCCGCGCGACACCAGACGCGCCGCGACTGGCGTCTCGGCCCAAGTGTCATCCTCGGCGGAGGCCGAGGAGCCACGTCTTTGCCACACTCGGCAAGGACGTCAGTTCCGTGGTCAAGTCCACGCACGCGGCAACGGCGGCGACTCCCATTTCTTTAAAACAATGACAGATGGGGCGTGGGGTTCGGACGATGCAACTGACGAGCCTCCAGGAACCTGGGACATCATCTACAACCATGCGCTCAGTGCTATCCGCGGCCCAAGCCCGGACGGCAGCCACCAAGACTGTCCCTCGGTAGCATTGCGTCCCGTGGCATGCGCAGGCATGCGATCGATGTTCCGACCGCAAGTCGTGGCTGATCGCCCCGCGCCGGCCATGACAAATTGGGACTGCTGGCGCCTCGGCCTCTCGCGTCTCGACCCAAGCTACGGATCAGTACATGGTGACCATCAACGAAGAGCAGGAGACGCAGCGATGCAACGTGGTGAGAGGCTTCTGGGCAAGGTGGCGATCGTAACCGGCGGAGCCTCCGGTATCGGCGCGGAGACAGCACGCGTGTTCGCGCAACAAGGCGCCTCCGTAGTGCTGTGCGACGTGCAGGACAAGCTCGGCGAGACGGTGGCGCGGGAGATCACGGATGCCGGTGGCGTCGCCGAATACCGCCGGCTCGACGTCTGCTCCGAGGCAGAGTGGATCGCGCTGGTCGATGCGGCCGAGAAGAAGTACGGCAAGGTCGACGTGCTCGGCAACATCGCCGGCATTTCGGGCCGGCCCGCCGGCATGACCGTTCAGGTCGGCAACATCGCTGGCTCTGCGCTGGCTGACCAGACTTTGGAAAGCTGGAACCGGATCATGGAGGTAAACGCAACCGGCGTGTTCCTGGGTACCCGCAGCGTGATCCCGCCGATGCAGCGTGCGGGCGGTGGCTCGGTAATCAACATCTCCTCGATATGCGGCATTGTCGGTTCTTTCGCCAACGCCGCCTATCATGCATCGAAGGGTGCAGTGCGCATCTTCTCCAAATCCGCGGCAATCCAGTACGCGAAGGACCAGATCCGGGTGAATTCGGTCCATCCGGGCTTCGTCGATACGCCGATGGCAAGACCCGGTCTGGTGGGCAACGAGAGCGGCAAGGCGCGTATGGAGGCCACGCCGCTCGGCCGGTTCGGCAAACCGATCGATATCGCGATGGGCTGCCTCTATCTGGCGTCCGACGAAGCGGCCTGGGTGACCGGAACCGAACTCGTCATCGACGGCGGTCTGACGGCGAACTGATTTCCTGGCCAATTCGACCTTGACGGGTCGCTATGTTACCCGACAGTTTCCGGCCACATGGGTCGACAGGACCCGGTCGGGAGAAATCAGACATGTCCAAGTCTTCGGGGATCAAGCGGCGGCGGCTGATCGCGGGAAGCGCGGCCATTGGTCTGGCGCGCCCATGGGTCGCTCGCGCCGACGCCAATACTGTCAAGATCGGCATGCAAAGCATCTTTTCCGGCGCTATTGCGTTGCTCGGCTCATCGTCGCGCAACGCGGTGACGATGGAGGTCGAACGCATCAACGCGGCGGGTGGACTTGCAGGTCGGCCGATTGAGATGGTGATCCGCGATTCGAAGGGCCAGCCGCAGGAAGCCGCCCGTGTGGCGCGTGAACTGGTCAATACGGACGGCTGCGAGATCCTGTTCGACTCCGAAGCGTCGTCCGGCGCGTTCGCGGTGCAGGAGGTGGTGCGCGACCTCGGGGTGCTGTGTATCCATAGCGCGAGCGAAACCTCAGCGCTGACAGCCGACCCGAAACTGCGCGTTCCGACCGCGTTCCGCGGGGCACGCCAGGGGGTGCATGACAGCATCGCCGCCGGCAGCTATTCGGCCAAGGTAGCGGAGGCAAAGAAACTGAACCGATGGGCGACGTGCTCGCCCGACTACGCCTATGGCCGCGACACCACGGCACAGTTTCTCTCCTACCTGAAGCGCTTCAAGCCGGATATCGAGGTGGTTACCGACGCGTGGCCGAAATTGGGTCAGCCTGACTTCACCGAGGTCATAACGAAAATCCTCCAGGCCAAGCCTCAGGCACTCTACACCACCTTGTACGCTGGCGACCTGTCCGCCTTCATCAACCAGGGCAATATCTACGCGCTGTTCAGTCAGACTTCGGTGTTCTCGCCCAACATCGCCGACTATCCGGTGCTGACGGCGGTGAAGTCTCTGCCGGCCGGCATCTCTTCCGGTGCGCGCTACCTCACCACGTTTCCTGCAACGCCACAGAACAAGGCGTGGGGTGACGCGTATTTCGCGCGCTATCACGAATATCCGACCAACTGGTCGTGGCAGGCAGCGACTTCCATGCAATTCCTGGAAGCTGCCGCGAAGCAGGCAGGCTCCCTGGACAGCAAGAAGATGGCCGACTCGCTGCGTGGCCTGACCATCGACAGCCCGTTCGGCATTCAAGGTAAGATCACGATGCGCGAGGATCAGACGATCGTCGACTACGCGATTGGCTGGGGCACGACGATCTCCCAGTCGCCCTACGTGATCAATCTCGAGCCTGCCGACTGGGGGCAGATCTTTGAGCTCGAGACCGAATGGAAAAAGGCGAAGAACTACATCTGACGACGCGCCGGGGATGGATCTCGACGCACTGCTCGGCTGTATCTCGACCACGTCCTGCCTGGTGACGCAGACCACCAGCGGCTTGATCGTAGGGATGTTGCTTTTCCTGGTGGCGGCGGGGCTGACGCTGATCTTTGGCGTGCTGAAGATCGTCAACTTTGCCCACGGCACGTTCTATATGCTGGGCGCCTATCTGGCGCTGACCGGCACAGCGGTCACCGGCAGCTATACGATTGGGGTCATTGCGGGCGCTGTGGGCATGGCGCTGTTCGGCATCGCCTTCGAGCGTTTGGCCATCGCTCGCGTTTATGGCAGCGACGTCCTGATGCAGCTCCTGGTTTGCTACGCGACGGTGTTGATTTTCGATGACGTGGTGAAGCTGGTCTGGGGTGCGGATTTTCTGGCGATGGGAATGCCCAGTGCCTTCCAGATTCCGCCGTTTTTCATCGGCGGCGGCGTGGTGCCGCCCTTCTATCTGGTGCTGATCGGCATTGCCTTCGCGATCGCCGCGGCGCTCGGCCTGGTGTTGTCCGGAACCCGGCTCGGGAAGACCATCCGGGCGGCGGCGAATAATCCAGATATGGTTTCAGCTCTGGGCATCAACACCGATCTGCTCTATGCGCTGGTGTTCGCCGTCGGCGGCGGGCTGGCGGGGCTGGCGGGCGGACTGGCGGCGCCCGTGCGCTCGCTGACACCCGGCATGGGCTTCTCCATATTGATTGAGAGCTTCATCGTAACGGTAATCGGCGGCATGGGTTCGATCGCCGGTGCCCTGATCGCCGCGATCGCGCTCGGCCTGATCCGCAGCTTCGGCAGCATCGGCTTCCCGACGCTGACCGAGGAGCTCATGTACGCGTTCATGATCATCATTCTGGTGGTGCGGCCCAGCGGACTTTTTGGACGCGAGGTGGTCTGATGCGCGCCTCTCTCGCGCGCGACCTGGCGATCGCAGCGGCAGTGCTCGCCGCACTGCTGTTGATCCACGCCCTGCTTCCGAATAAGGGCTTCGCCGACTTTGTGATTCGCTGTTCCTCGATGGCGCTGTTCGCGACATCGCTGAATATGCTGGTTGGCTATACGGGCCTGGTGTCATTTGGGCACGGCATGTTCTTCGGACTCGGCGCCTATGCCTTTGCGCTGCTGATGCAGCGTACCAATGTTTCGATGCCGCTTGCCTTCGCCGAAACGCTGCTGCTCACCGGGGCTGTCGCGACAGCGATAGGGTCAATCTGCATTCGCCTCAAGACGATCTATTTCGCCTTCGTGACGTTGGCCATGCAGATGCTCATGCACAGCATCGTCATCTCCGCGGTAGCGCTGACCGGTGGCGATCAGGGTCTGCAGGGCGGCATTCCGCGCCGCGCCTTCTGGGGCATCGATCTCGGCCAGCAGTCGACGCTCTATGTCGTCAGCAGCGTTGCCCTGGTGGTCGGGCTGCTGCTGATGCACCACATTGCCGCCACCCCGTTCGGCACCAGCTTGCGCATGATCCGCGACAACGAGACCCGGGCCGGCTTCCTGGGCATCGGCGTCTGGCGAGTAAAGCTCACCGTTTTTGTGCTGGCCGCGCTGTTCGCCGCGACGGGTGGCGTGGTGATGAGCCTGTTCGTATCGGGCTCATACCCCGAACTGATCAACTGGCCGCTGTCGGGCCAGGCGATCTTTGCCATCATGATGGGCGGCATCGGCAGCTTCCTGGGCCCGACTGTCGGCACCATACTGTTACTTGCACTGAATGATTTCGTCACTCGAGAAACGGAATATTACGGCTTGGCGCTGGGCCTCATCATCCTGGTATTCGCGCTTGGGCTGCGGCGCGGTCTGCTCGACCTGCTGCTCCGACGAAGGACCGCGTGATGCTGCGCGTGGAAGGGCTGACCAAGCGCTTCGGAGGCGTCGCCGCGATCAGCGACGTGACGCTTCGGTTCGAGACCGGATCGCTGACCGCGATCATCGGGCCCAACGGCGCTGGCAAGAGCACCTTCTTCAATCTCATTTCCGGTGCTCTTGCCCCAGATGCCGGACGCATTCTGCTGGACGGCGTCGACATCACCCACGAAAACCGTGCGCGGATCGTTCGGCGCGGGATCGGCCGCGCCTTCCAGGTGACGAGCATCTTCCCGACCATGACGGTGGCCGAGAACCTCATGGCTGCGATCTGCGCACATCGCCACCAATGGACCTGGCTCGGGCGCCGCTTCCCACCGCCAGGCACACGCGTCCGGGCGCTGGAGGTGGCGGATCTGCTCGGCATCGCGGACCAGGCGGAAGTGCTGTCGGCCAATCTGTCGCATGGCGATCAGAAGCTGCTCGACATCGCACTGGCGCTGGCGTTGGAGCCGCGCGTACTGTTGCTGGACGAGCCGACCGCCGGCATGGGGCCGGAGGAGCGCACCCGCATGATGGAGCGCGTGCATGCGCTATGGGAGCGGCAGGGCCTGACGCTGGTTTTCATTGAGCACGATATGGACATCGTGTTCCGCATCGCCGACTCGATCCGCGTGCTCTGCTATGGCCGCGTCCTGGCCGAAGGGGCCCCGGACCAGATCCGCGACGATCCGCGGGTGATCGAAGCTTACCTCGGCACACCTGAGGAGCACGCGACTTGAGCGCCACTCCGCTGCTCGAGGCCGAGGGGCTCGACACCTTCTACGGCGCAAGCCAGATCCTGTTTGGCGTCGGCCTGACGCTGTACGAGGGCCAGACGGTGGCATTGCTTGGGCGCAACGGCGCCGGCAAGAGCACCACGATGAAATCGATCGCCGGGATATTGACGCCGAAACGCGGGCGGGTGCGGGTGCGTGGCCAGGATGTTACCGGCCGACGCCCTTATGTCGCCGCCCGAGCCGGCCTCGCCTACGTGCCCGAGGATCGACAAGTGTTTCCCGACCACAGCGTGCAGGACAATCTGCTGATAGCGGCCAAGCGCGGGCCGAACGGTCAGGACCACTGGACTCTCGAACGTATCTGGGAGGTGTTCCCGCTGCTTGAGCGGCTGCGGGCACGTGCGGCGGGGCGGCTGTCGGGCGGTGAACAACAATTGCTCGCCATCGCGCGGGCGTTGATGGGCAATCCGATCGTTCTGTTGCTCGACGAGCCGAGCGAGGGCCTCGCTCCGATCATCGTGGCTCAGATCGGCGGGCTGCTGCGCGATCTCCGCTCGCAGGGCGCAACGGTCCTTCTGGCCGAGCAGAACATGCATTTCTGCTTGGGCATCGCGAGCGACTCGGTGGTGATTGATCGCGGACACATCGTTTACCGGGCAGATATTGCCGAACTAAAAGGGAACGAAGATGTGCGGCGACGTTACCTGGCGATATAGCGAGTTTCTTCGTTGCTGACGGCGTTCAATGCGTGATCGTCGATCCGGGCGGCACAGTGATTGTGGTATTGTTCGCTGGCGGCCGGGGACTGCTGCTGCTGAACGAAAGGCATCCGCTCAGCGCAAGCGGCAGCAACAAGACGAACGGGGTCAGGCGCATATGGGTTTTCCTCCGAGGGGGCAGGCGAGAGCAGATCATCGGTAGCAGAACAATCGTCGCTGACGAAGCACGAAATCGTACCGCCGCATCAGTTATCGCCAGCTTGGGCGGATCCTGATGTACCGGCGGGAATTCGAACAACTTGCGATTCCGCGTGCCTGACATGTTCGCCGATCAGGCGGCGGCGCCCGTCTTTCCGGCCAAGACAAATTGCGTCGGCCAGTAATCTTCTGGCATCGTCCCTTAAATCCGCAGTGCTCCCCCGCACACCTGGTGCATGAGCGAAGCGTCGTATTCGACGAACGTCTGACTCCTTGGATCATTGAACCAAACTGTATCGCTTGCCACAGACGGACACAGACCGTCACGAAGCAGCGGACCCTTGGTCAGCTTGAACGTTCCCGTCATCGGGAGGTCGCGACAGAGGCGAACAAACAGCGGGCGGGCGTAGCTCGGCAGCCTCGCGGACAGGTGCTCTTTGAGAACGGTGAAGCTGAAGGTCTCGTCCGTGGTGATCGCCGCCATGCCGGCGCGGCCTTCCATGCCCTCGATTGCCGCGCCGTAAACGACGGCGTCCGTTACGCCACGACAAGCAGCCACCACCGCCACGACGTCGGCGGTCGAGACATTCTCCCCCTTCCAGCGGAAGGTATCGCCGATGCGATCAACGAAATAATAGTAACCGGCCTTGTCCTTGCGCATCAAATCGCCGGTCCGGAACCAACGATCCCCCGCGACGAAGACATCGCGCAGCACTTTGCGGGCGGACGCCTCCTGATCGGTGTAGCCGTCAAACTCGCGACCCGGCGATGCGCTTTCGGCGACGATCGGCCCGATCGCCTCGCCAGGCTCATCCGCGGCGCACCGGACACAAAACCCGTCCGCGCCACGCAGCGGCTCGCCGGTATCCACATCGGACCGGATAAGTTCAACAGGAAACCGGTGCGTCAGAAAGCCCGGAATGCGACCGATCGCACCGGGCTTTCCTTCGGCATTGTAAAGAGAGACTTGACCTTCAGTGGCCGCGTAGAATTCCAGGATCCTAGGAATATCAAAGCGACGCTGAAACTGGTCCCAGACCTCTCCGCTCAGGCCGTTCCCGCAGCACAGCCTGAGCCGATGGGCATTTTCCAACGGGTGCGGTGCGCTTCTCGTGAGATATCGACAAAGCTCGCCGATATATTGAAAAATCGTGCAGCCGCCGCCAACAACATCGTCCCAGAAACGACTGGCCGAGAAACGGGGACGAATCAACACCGATCCACCCCTGGTGAGCATCGCGCCAATCGCAACCACGCCGCCAGGTACCTGTGATACATGGGAAGGCAGTTGTACAGGCGGTCTTCGGGTTCGGCACCCATCATGCCTGCGAACCAGACGCTCCACTCGAGCACCCGGTCATGCGTGACGTTGGCGGCCTTTGAAGCCCCGGTCGTCCCCGAGGTGTAAATCAGCAAAGCGCGGTCCTTGCGGGAAGGTAGCCGTGCAGAAGGTATGCTCGGGCGGCCGCCCCGGCGCGCAATATAATGGTCAATACGCGGCAGGTCGGCGCCTTCGTTGTCACCATGCACCCAAAGGCCGCTCCCAACAGGCAACTGACCGCGGATCGCGGACACGGGTCCCAGCAGCGAGCCCGCGACGATGAGGTGCTTGGCTCCCGCAATACGGATGCTGTGCGCGAGTGCATCACCAACCAGGCTCGTGTTGATCAGGGCAGCGGTACAGCCGACATGGGTTATCCCCAGCCACATCGCAACGAGATCGACGCAGTTCGGCATCAGCAGGCACACAATATCGCCCGCTGCGATCCCCTGCGCCAAAGCCCAACCCGCGTAACGTTCGGCGCGCTCAACAAGCGCACTATAGGTCAAGTGCTCGTTATCGTCGATGAGCGCGGACGCCGCCCCGTGGGTTACCGCAACCTCAGCAATCACTGACAAAAGCGTCGGATGCGCGCTGCTATCCAGTTCCTTCTTGTATTGAAGTGCACGCACCCAGGAATTTAACGCGTCACGAGCGGCCATCTAGTTCCCCTGTCAGGCCATAACCTAGCCGATCCGAAGCGCCCCACACCTATCGCGGGGCGCTTCGGCAGCAGAGACTTGTTAAGCAGCGAGCCTTGGCACGCACGTGACGAGGATATCCTTGAAGGCCTCCCACAGCGGCAGAACACGGTCATCGGGCTTCAAATGCCTGCTGAGCGCGCCGTGGCCTTGATCGGGATCGCTGTCGAAACGCACGTGTTCCGCCAAGAAGTGCTCAAAAGAGCGGAGAAGGCCGTTGTTCCAGTTATCGAACTCGAGAATCGCCCCGAACACCCGCTCGAGGCCGCCATCTTCGTAGCTCGTAATGCTCAGAGCGCGAGACAGCCTGTCGACCCTGCGGATATTTGCAAGATAGGCCTCGCCTATCGACACGAGATATTGCGCCCTCGCGTCATCAATGGGAAGCAGGTCCAGCGTCCGCCTCATGTACTCGTCGTGGTTCATTTTCTCGCCAATTTCGGCGACACCAGGCCACGGCGACAGATTGTCAGTATCGCATTCCTCGCGCTCGAGATGCTTCAGTTTGTCGTCGTCCGGATAGAGCGCCCGGGCGATCTGCAGGTTTTCCCGAAACTGAATAGAAAAGTAGTAATACGCCCATGCTACCGAGATCATGTCCTGACTCGTCAGGCCCTGCCAGTCTAGCTCGCAGATCTCGTCGATGGCTCTTTGGTATTGGAGTCGTTCCGTCACTTCCATGGCAAGGTATCCCTAAAAGTCAAGAGAGTGTCTATCGCTCCGCCGGCGATCGGTGAGGCGAAGCAGCGGTGAGGGGGGTGTCGCTCAGTATTTGTCCAATTGCCGCTCCCCCTATTGTCCGGCGTGCAGCAGTTGGTCTCGATGGACTGCGAAGCCGTCGAGCGATCGTGCCAACGCCCGGATGTCCTCGGGCGTTGTGCATCCATTGGTCACGCACATCCGGACAACGTCGCGGCCTCTGAAGATCGTGGTCGACACCCAGGCCGACCCGGAGGCAACGATGTCGCGCACGATCGAACGGACACTCGGGAAACCGGGTGGCGGCTCCGCACACAAAACCGCCAGAGGCGAGTCGTTTGCCACCGTCCAGCCCAGTGCCGTCAACTCTTCCCTCAGCACGCCTATCAACGCGATCGAGCGCTCCACGTGCTCGGCGTATCCGCTCCATCCCGCGGCAGCGAGCGACAGAAACAGCCGCAATCCCAGAAAGCGGCGTGACCATTGCACTGTCGTGACATAAGGATCGAGGTGCTGGATGTTCGACGGCATGTAGTTGGTCGAGACATGGAACGCGTCGGATAGAATCCCGGCTTCCCGCGTCAGGAACATGCCGCAGCCCATGGTGGTCGCAAACCACTTGTGTGCGTCTATCGTAATCGAATCCGCGGCTTCGATGCCCGCGAGGGCTCCGCGCAGCCTTTCCGACGCGATCAGCGCGCCGCCCCATGCCGCGTCAACGTGAAACCAGGCGCGGGAGGCGCGGGCTATTTCGGCGCAATCGGCTAACGGGTCGACCATTCCTGCCCCGGTCGTGCCCGCTGTCGCAACGACCATGACGGGAACGCGCCCAATCGCTTTGTCCGAGGCAATGGTATCTACCAGACTGGTCGCATCCATCCGCCCGAATCTGTCAGTCTCGATCAGCCGCACGGACGCGCGGCCTATACCACACTGATGGGCGATCTTGTGCCAGGCCAGATGTGCGTCCTGTGAGACATAGATGGTAGGCGGCCCCTTGAAGGTGGCGACGCCCTCTGTCCCGAAATGCGGATCAGCTTTGGTCAAGGCACAGATCAGAGCGGTAAAGTTCGCTTCCGTTCCGCCCGAAGTGAAATGACCGGTGGAACCGGCTGGAAGCCCCGCCCGTTTCGCGATCGCGCGGATGACATGGGCTTCCATTTCGACAGCGACTGGTGAAGTCGTCGAGGTGGCAAGCTGCGGATTAAATGCCGATACGATGCGTTCGGCGCACTCAGCGGGAAATGAGGGAGATGGATTGAACAGGCCGAAATATCGCGGGTGCGTCAGGTGGACGACGCCACCCTCCAACGTATCGATGACCCATGGGAGCAGTGCACTGAGCGGGCGGGGCGATTGAAAATCGAAATCCTGCAGCGCTGTCTTGAAGACGCCAATATCCATTGTCGGGTTCACGTGCCCGTCAGGAATTCGCTGCAGTGCCTTGCTGAGCGCCACCGTGAGGAAATCATCCCACTTCTCGCGGTCTTCCAACTCGTAGAACAGCGATGATGCGGTTCCGAATTGAGTGCCCGCGATGTTCATCGGCTCAATTCAACCGCTGACATCGCCAGCGCGTCGCGATGTAGCTCACCTGGGACAGTCTGCATTTGCGCAGAACGGCAAGAGTGACGACCGTCTCGCACGATGTGAGTCAACCAGTTCGTGTAAAGCTGCGCTGCCGGACCATGCCATGCGTTCGGATGTGCCTTGTGCTTTACCAGCGCGAAGACTGCGTCGAGCAGCCCCGGATCGCGGCGATCCCGCAGTGCAGCCCGGCGTAGGCCGTCGAGTGCGGCCTCGGTGTCGGGCGCAAAATAGTTCTTCGGTGCAGCCGGATAGTCGTCCCGCTCATGTGTGAAATATCGGCGAACATCCCGCTTGTATTCTCGTAGGAGCGTATCTCCCTCATATTCAGGATGCCCCTGAAAGAACACGAACGGAGCGGCTGCGTCTTTCAGAAACACGTCGACGGAGGCTTCAGCCGAAGCCGACAGAACCTCGTAGCCGCTCGCGACAAGTGCATCCGCGTTGATGCCATTGTAGCGGGAATGCGGGGTGAGCCAGCTGGGCGGGAGCCCCGCCATCAGCTTGTGGTCTTTCGCGACGACGTTGCACTCGAAGAGACCGGACAGCTTCCCAGGAAGAGGCGACCGAGCCAGTCCGTCGAGATGAAGCACAGCCGCATGGGCCGCGAGGCAAGACCAGATCGTCGGAATTGCCTGATCCCCGGCCCAATCGACCAACTTCGTCAGGCTTCCCCAGATCGGCTCGTCCGGCAGCGCTGTCGCCAGCGGTTCCGCTCCCGTGACGATAAGCGCGTCCAGTTGAGTGTCGTACAGTTCCGCGATGTCGGCGTAGGGACAGTCACTGTCTCCGGCAGGGCGCTCGCCACGCGGTATCTCGGGACAGGTGAAGAACTTGACTTCGAGTTCGATGCCATCCGACGCCGCGGTCAATACCCTCATGAATTGGGCTTCCGCGGATTTCAGGGCTCTGTCCGAGGCATTGTTGACGAACCCGACGACCAAGGTCCGATCGGTTTCGAGATCATGTGCCGCAAGTGGTTGCTGACCGAACTGGTTCATTGCGCGGCCTCGGCAGATGACAACATTAGAGACGCTTCGAGACCGTCTGCTGCTGCCTGAAGTGCGCGATCCAGGTCGGCGATAATGTCGTCGACGTGCTCGATCCCTATACTCAATCTGATCGTTGCAGGCGTGACGCCAGCTTTTCGTTGTTCCTCGGTCGTCATCTGCCGATGGGTTGTCGAGGCCGGGTGACATGCGAGCGATTTGGAGTCACCCAAATTTACGACGCGCTTGACCAGTTTCAGTGCATCGTAGAAACGCGCGCCGCCCTTGAATCCACCCTTGACCCCGAAGGTCATCAAAGAGCAGGCACGCCCGCCGAGATACTTCCGAACCAGCGGATGGTAAGGATTCTCTTCGAACCCAGCATAATTTATCCACTCGACCCGTGGGTCATCGCGCAGAAACGTAGCGACGCGCCTTGCGTTTTCGACATGGCGATCGACCCGGACCGCGACCGTCTCGATACCTTGCAGCAATAGGAAGGCATTGAATGGAGACAGCGCCGCACCGGTTGTCCGCAAATAGACGCTTCGGCAGCGCGCCACGTAGGCGGTCGGACCGAAACGCTCGGTGTACACAAGCCCGTGGTAGGACGGGTCAGGTCGGCTGAACATTGGAAAGCGTCGGGCGTGATCTGCCCAGGGAAATTTGCCGCTATCAACGATAATGCCACCGATGGTCGTCCCGTGACCACCCATGAACTTCGTGAGCGAATGAATAACGATGTCCGCGCCGTGCTCTATTGGACGCAACATGATCGGAGTGGCGACCGTATTGTCGACGATCAGCGGTATGCCATTCCGATGCGCCACGGCGGCAAGCCCGCTGATATCTGCAATATTTCCGGCAGGGTTACCGACGCTCTCGCAGTATAACGCTCGCGTATTGCCGTCGATGAGTTTTTCTAAATCGGAAGGATCGTCACTTTCGGCGAAACGGACCTCGATCCCGATGTTCGGCAAAAAATGCGCGAACATGGAATGCGTAGTGCCATACAGCTGCGGGACCGAGATCAGATTTTGTCCTGGCTCGGTAAGGTTTGATACGGAATAGTATATCGCGGTTTGGCCAGAGCTCACGCTCAGCGCCTCCATGCCTCCTTCAAGCGCGGCGACACGACGTTCCAGAATAGCGTTTGTCGGATTGCTGATCCGGCTATAGCGAAAGCCCTCAGCCTCCAGGTCGAAAAGGGCAGCGGCGTGCTCGGCACTGTCAAACCCGTACGCTACAGTCTGATAGATCGGCACTGCGACCGCCCGTGTCGTCGGGTCCATATCGAAGCCGGCGTGAAGTGCGAGGGTCTCGTTGCGCATTTCGATTGAGCACCAATGTCTGTGATCGTAGCGTCCGTGACCCGGGACCTTGTCCGAAGACATCATCGAGCCGATTGACCGGAGTATCGTGAATGCGAGCACCAATCGCAATTCATCCGAAAGAGTAGACCGAGCTTCCTTCTTTCTGATACGACCCGATACGGACGGTATCCCTCGCCGCTCCCTTTAGGGAAACCGGGGGAAATGTCTCTTTTCGGAGACCGGCCGTGCTCGCACAGGTCCGGTCCGGATGATCCCAACCACCGAGGTGCAGTGGGCGGCCGCAGGATCGTGCAGGACTCGTTGGACGACGTCTACAGCCCGCCAAAGACGGTGGAACCAGGGTCAGGTTGCCTTCATGTTCGCCACCATCGGCACACCATCAAACAGCGCAATCTACCGCTGCACCAACAGCCGCGGCATGTATCTACTGCCGGAGTAGCCGGCTGCGAAGATCGGCATCCTCCATCAGAACGATGACTCCGACAAAGAATACCGGCTGGCGTGCGAGATGTCCTGGGTAGCGATTTCGACAGCAAGATGATCAAGATCGAATCCTATGAGACGAGCGATGCAACGATCGCCTCGAAGGCGGTGGCGTTGCAAGGTTCGGGCGCGAACGTACTGATTGCCGCTGCGACGCCGTAGTTCGCCGCGCAGGCGATCCCCTGCCGCGCAGGCGATCCCCTCTGGAAGGACGAACCGGCGATGAGCCAGTGGAGCGCGTTCATGGCCAAATACATGCCCGATGCCGACCTAACCGATGCGGAGCCGGTATTCAGCTACGCCGTGACCGTATGCATGTCGCAGCGCTGAAGCAGTGCGTCAAGGTCAACACCAGCGCTACGAACTTCCATCCGATCCGGCAGATGCACTCGACGCGCTGGACTGGCAAACATTTCGAGTTGTCGCCCAGCAAACGTGAAATCGGCCGAGCCCGAATGTGTCCTCAGGGCCGCGGTGAGATCAAACGCAGGCGAACGTCACCTGTTTACGCAAGGCGCGGATCATTTCGCTACTATTACACCTTGCGCGGTGTCCTGATGAAAGTCGCCGAAGAATTTGTATTCTCCGGGTTCTAGCGGACCGAGGAATACGGTGATGGTCTGGCCCGGCGCCACCAGCTTCTCCCGGTTGAGGTCGACACTCTCGAACTCGTCGGCTGTGTCGTCGGTGTTTCGTACCGTCAGGCGGAACTTGACATGAGCCGGCACTTCGACGCGGTTCGGCTCGAACCGGTGTTGGCGGAATTCCAGCGTCGGCACGTCCTCGGCACGGGCCGACACCCCCGTTACGAGCAAGGCGCTCAGCACTGCCGCAACGGCGGCAGCGGGTCCCACCCGTTGCCGGCCGACTATCGGGGACAGAGCCGCCATCACGGGCAGGAGGGTGAGCCAGGCGGCAACCATAAGCGATGGCCGCGAGGAGTCGCCGATCAGTACGTCCAGGGTTTGGCCAAAAAGTCGTTCATCCGCGCGGACGGCAGTCGTATCGCAAAGCTCCTCGCCCCAGGTTGGCAGCCCCACGACGATCCCGTCGGCGATCCAGCGCCCGCGTCCAACAATGCCCTCGGTCGCCGCTAAAACGATGCCGATGATCAGCCCAGCCTCTATCAACTCACGGAAAACGATGAACATGCTGATCAGCATGCAGTCTGCTCCTGGCTATGCGAATGCGAATGGCTTGCAATTAATCGACCAATACAGGCGGGTGGTCCTCTGCACAATAGCCAGTTCGACCGAGTTCGGGCGCCGTGAACCGCCCGGGCCCTATCATCGCGTTGCGGTGCCAGGCAAATCCAGCCGGAGGCGAGGTCCGGACAACCGCGACCGGGCGCCGTTTCGCGGTTCCGGACTGAAGGCCGCCCCGCGGAAGTCGAGCCGAACCGCGGTCACGGCCGATCAAATCGCTACGCTGCAGAGAATTGTCAGTGAATTCTCAAGGACCTGAGTGGGACCTGCAGTGTCCCCTAGCCGGGCGCCCGCATCCATCTGGCCATACCTGCGCCGTTCGTTGGCAGACCGATGACCTCCTATGCCGGGCAAACAAACTCGCATTATCACGCGCTATAGTTCGAGGCGCGGCATCGTGAGCGCCGAAAGCAGCCCAAGGCGGTGATGAGGAAACGCGCGCTTTGGCGGCTGCCATTCCCCAAGGTCACATCCCAGCCCCGCGTCTCCTCTTGATAGTGCGCCGTGGGGCCACGCGGCTCAGTCGTGTTTCTCTGTGCAGGTCAGCCCGGCCACCAGTACCGCAGACATGGCCCGGATCTATCGCAGCGGCCAGCGAAGATGCGGATGGATGGCGCACCAACTCGATCTGTTGTGCCACGACACCGCTCACGGTCGCGGCACCGGCTCACGCCCGAACAGATGCAGGCGCGCGGCGCCCCAGGCCGCCCGAAGGCCTAGCCGGAGGTGACGGCCATCGATCGCCGCAATGCGACACATCGCGCCGGCGCCGTTCGGCAATGTTGAAGCAGCCGCGTAGATGCCGGAAAGCGCTGCCATCCTTGCTTCGGCGTCCCCGCAAAGACCCCGAAGGCAGGACTCTGGGCGGCAGGCCGCGATAACGAGCGTGCCATGCGCCACGTATTGCGCGCGTCGGCCCCCGCCCGGGGGCGGCGCATCGAGTACGAGCCGGTCCACGGCGAGCAGGGTGCCGTCGGGACGTTGCAGCAGAAAGCTCGAGTGATAGCGGCGAAACGGGCGACCCGCGCCACGCGGGTCATGCGTCACGAAGCCATCAGCGACGATCGCCGTCGCGCTGGGCGGCAGTCGCACTCGGATGCGCTGCGTCAGGCTCGCGTCCGGAAACAGTATCCGCAAGTCCGGCATGTATTCGATGCAGCCGCCGTCTTCGACTTCGAGCGTAACATCATCTTCCGCCGACATCCCTGAGGCCGCGCGATAGATCGGCGTGGCGCCCTGGCTGGTGACGTGGGCGGCGGCGCGTCGCCCGACATGGATGCGCTGCACCAGCCGGTCGTCTGCCTGGATGGCGCCGCTCACAGTCTGCACGATGAGCGTCAACATGTTCGGTGATGACGGATCCAGCCGGAAGCCGCGGGACAATGTGTAAGGCCACCGAAACACACGCCGGTCGAGCCAGGTTCCGCGCACGACGTGATGCCGGAACGACAGATCGAGTTGCGGCGTGTCGCTCCACACCGCGCTGCGATCGTTCATTGCCGGAACAGAACCTCCCGCTCCAGATGCCGTACGACGGCGTCGACCCCTTCGCCGGTCCGGCAATTCGTTGTCAGCACAGGGCGGCCATCGCGGACGGCGCGCGCGTCCGCCAGCATGCGGTCGAGGTCGACCCCAACGAAGGGAGCGAGATCGACCTTGTTGATGACCAGCAGATCCGAACGGATCACCCCCGGACCACGTTTGCGCGGAATATCATCGCCGCCAGCGACGTCGATGACGAACATCCAAAAATCAGTCAGGTCACGCGAGAAGGTGGACGCAAGGTTGTCGCCACCGCTCTCAAGCAGAATAAGCTCCACACCGGGAAAGCGCCGCTCCAGTTCGTCGGCGGCTTCGATGTTGAGTGTTGGATCCTCGCGGATCACGGTGTGCGGGCAGGCCCCCGCCTCCACCGCCGACACGCGGGCCGGGTCGATCAATCCCGAGCGACGGATGCGTTCGGCATCCTCTGCAGTAACAAGATCGTTGGTAATGACTGCCAGGTCGACACCACGTTGCATGAGCGCCGGAATCAGCCGTTCCACCAGCGCGGTCTTCCCGGACCCGACTGGACCGCCGATACCGACCCGCGCCGCCGCCTGTCGACCCGGCCCGCTGGACAGGCCGCTCATCGCAGCATGAAACGACGTGAGAGCGGCACGCGGGCGGGCGGATCGCACATCAGCAGGCGGCCGTCGGCACGCACCTCGAATGTCTGCGGGTCAACCTCGATGTGCGGCCGTGCGGTGTTCCGGATCATGTGCGACTTGCGCAGTGCCCGCACGCTCTTGATCTGCAGCATCGGCTTCCCCAAGCCGAGCTTGTCGCGAATGCCGGCCTCTATTGCCAATCGGGAAGCGAACACGACGCCGAGGTGCTGCGGCGCGGTGCCAAGCGCGCCCCACATCTTCCGCTGCACGATGGGCTGCGACAGCGGCATACTGCCATTACCGTCACCCATCGCGGCCCAGACGACAAAGCCACTTTTCAGCACCATCCATGGTTTGATGCCGAACGAGGCACGCGGCCAGATCACCAGATCGGCCAGCTTGCCCGGCGCGACAGAGCCGACATGGTCATCGATGCCGACCGCGATCGCCGGATTGATCGTGAGCTTCGCAATATAGCGCTTGATCCGTTCGTTATCCGCCCGTCCCGTGGTCTCCTCGGCCAGGCGACCGCTGCGGTCTTTCATGACGCTGGCGAGCTGCCAGCATTTTGCAACGTTCTCCGCCAGGCGCCCCATGCCCTGGGTGTCGGTGCCGAAGATCGAGATCGCCCCCATGTCGTGCAGAAAATCTTCCGCTGCCATCGATTGTGCGCGGATCCGCGCCTCGGCGAACGCCACGTCCTCGGGCGCATTGTAGTTGAGTTGGTGGCAGAGCATCGTCATCGGCACGCCTTCCTCCAACCCGTAGGCCGTGAACGGATTGGTGGGATTGGTTGAGGACGGAATAACGTTATCGAACGAATTGACCTTCAGCAGATCAGGAGCGTGGCCGCCACCGGCGCCTTCCACGTGATACATGTGGATCGTGCGATCGCCGATCGCCGCAAGTGTGTCCTCGCAATAGCCGAATTCATTGATCGAATCGGTGTGCAGGTGGACGGCGAAATCGTTCCGATCGGCCGCTATCAATGAGCCGTCGATGACCGCGGGAGAAGCGCCGAAGTCCTCATGCACCTTCACCGCCATCGCGCCCGCCGCGACCAATTCCTCGACCGCTGCGGGATCCGATCCGCCCTTGCCGAACAGCGCATAGTTCAACGGCGAGTGTTCAGTACCCTGCAAGAAGCGCGCGAAGGTCGTGGTGCTGCCGCTGCCGACCTCGAACACCGGCCCCGGGCTGCCTCCGATCAGCGTGGTGGTGCCGCCGGCGAGAGCGTGTTCGGATTGCTCAGGTGATTGAATATGCGCGTGGCACTCGATGGCGCCAGCGGTAACGATGAAGGCGGCGCCGGAGATGCCGGTGGTGGTATGGCCGACCACCAGATCAGGGTGTACGCCCGGCATGACGTCGGGGTTGCCGGCTTTGCCGACGCCGACGATCCGTCCGTCGCGGATGCCAATGTCTGCCTTAACGATACCAAGCTCGGCATCGATGATGGTGGCGTTCTGGATGACGATGTCGAGCGCCTTGTCGGAATAGCGCATGCGGGCGCTGAAGCCTTCGCTGTCGCGCAGTGTCTTGCCGGCGCCAACAACGATCTCATGACCTGGAACCGTATAGTCGTGTTCGATCTCGGCCAGCAGGCTGGTATCACCCAGCCGCACCAGGTCACCCTTTGTCGGACCGTATAGTTCCGCGTAGGCCCGTCGGCTGATGGCTACCATGGCTATGCTCCTCGATATCCATTCGCCTGTGCCCGTGTGAGTGCCACGTCGCGCGCGCCCGGCGCGTCCAAGGCGCCATTGACCAGGCCGGCCTGCCCCACGACGACGCGCAGTCCCTGAATCGGAACCAGGCGCACCTGCTTGGGGATGCCGGGCTCGAACCGCACCCCCGCGCCTGCCGCCACGTCCAGCTTGCGGCCCCAGGATGCGGCGCGATCGAAGTTCAGCGCGCGGTTGGTCTCGAAGAAATGCGCATGGCTGCGTACCTGGATGTCGCGGTCGCCGGTGTTGATCACGTCGAGGCTGACAGCGTCCGCGCCAGCGAACAATTCCAAGTCTTCGTCAGACGTAATGATTTCACCCGGTACGATGGCGTCCTCCGCGGCCAACGGCGCGGCGTCGTCGCCTGGCCTGATCGGGTCGAAGATGGCGATCAGCTTGGTGCCCTCGGCAAATCCCGCTTCAATGCAGATCAGCGGGATCATCTCCATCACGCCGGCCATCACGTCGTCCGTGCTGAGCAACCGCCCCGCGAGATCGCGGATCTCATCATAAGGCATATCACGACGCGCTGCCGTCAGCACCTCATCGCAGATCAGCGCAACGGCCTCAGGACGGCTCAGCCTGATGCCGAGCGAGCGGTAGCGGCGGGCGAGTTCAGCGGCGGAAAAGATCGTCAGTCGGTCCAGTTCCGTAGGGGTCAGGTTCATGGCTTACCTCAGTTGGAGTGGCGACCGCCGTGATCGGTCACGTGGCGAACATCCGCGTGTGGCGCAGCCTGTTTCGCGTCATGGCGATGTCCGCGAGCGGCGTGAAGCTGGACAGCTCGGCATCCTCGGCGATCGGTGTGCCGAGCAAGCCGGCGAGGGTTGCGCGTGACTGCGCCGCAATGCCGAGCGCCTCGATGTGGCCGATGAGACCAAGCCGCACCGCCGCGCTCGTCAGGCTGCCGATCACCGCCCAGCCACTCAACAGCTCGGCCAGCGCGAGCGGCAAACCGGCTGCCCTGAACACGACGCCCTGCACCACCGCGAGGTGCCCCAGGCAGGTATCGCCGGCGACGACGGAGCGATACTCCGGCACGCCCGGGAGAAGCAGGCGCGCGCAGACGCCGAGCAGAGCCCGCCCGGCCCGTCGCGAACCGACGCGCATGGCCGCGGAGGGCGTCGCCGCCTCGGCCAACTGATCGATGCGCATCACGGCACCGACGTCTGGTGCCGCATGAGCCCGCCCGAGCAGGACGCGATCCATGGTGTTCCACCGCTGCGTCAGTTGCTGATGGATCATCTCGGCCACGTCGTCGCTGTCTTCGATCAGCCCGTCCGCCGCCAAGCCCTCCAGCCCCCAGGAGAATGCAAAGCCGCCAGCGGGAAACGCACTGTCGCCGAATTGCAGCATCAGCAGCAGTGTTGCGGGGGCGTCAGTCACCGGCATCCTCCACCATGCCGGCGTCGATCAGCGGACCCAGCCGCGCCCGATAGTCGGCGAGCGGTCCATCCAGCAGTACCAGCAGGACATCGCCCTCGAAGCGAACGCGCCAGTGCAGGTTGCCGGCGTGCCAGCCGAGTTGCATCGCGGCGGCGGTGTCGCGCGCCCGTAGCCGCCAGGTCTTTGGCGCGCCGACGCGAAGCACGATGGCACGCGCCGTGTCGATCAACAGGACCGCGCCATCGGACAGGTCTTCGGCACGATCCACGCTAACCGCGCAGTCGGTGCCCCTGTTCGTCGTCAGACGTATCCGCCGCCGGCCTGCGTCCGCTTCCGCCATGAACAACAGTTCCACCGCGTCGGCGTGCTCCAGCGCGTGGAGACGGGTGTGCAGATCGGGATCAGTCGCGTAGCCGACAACTCCGTGAAGCCGCAGCATCGAACGTCGGGCCTACGGCTGCACAACGATCGGGGTCATGTCCTGGAACCAGCTTTGCGCCTGTACGAAACCCTTCAGCTTTGGCGACAGCGCGCGCGGGTTGAGGTCATGCACGATGAACACCTCGTAGGCGTCGGCGACAAGTTTGGCGTGCATCTGACCGATCAGGGCGTTACGCTTGGCCACATCGAACTCGGCCAGCGACTCATCGCCCAACTTGTCCGCCTCAGGGTCGGAGAAATAGCCCCAGTTCAACCCATTTGGCGGCCAATAGCGGGTCATGCCGTTTTTCATGATGCCTTGTTCCGGCTCGATCGACGAAAGACTGAAGTTGATGGCATCCAACTGGGGATTTTTGTTGGCGCCGGAGAAATAGACGTCGATCAGCGAGTTCCAGTCCATCGGCACCAGCTTCACTTTAAAGCCGACCGCCTCGAGCTGCTCCTTGACGAGTTCGTTCATCGGCAGCGGCTGCATTTGACCGGACCCCGACGTGGATATCCCGACGGTGAACGAGCACGGCAGGCAGCCGGCTTCCTTCAATAGCGCCTTGGCCTTCTCCGGATTGAACTCGTATTTCATCGGATTGCCGTAATACGGCTGAGACTCGATGAACTTGCCATAGCCGGGCGTCGCCACCCCCTGCAGCATGTCGACCATCTCGTCGCGGTTAATGGCGTAGTTTGCCGCCTGGCGCACCCGAACGTCCTTGAACGGCGGTCGGTCGACACGAAGCTGGTAGTCCCAGTTGTGCGGATACGGCACCAGAATGATCTGCATGCCGGCACTTTTTAGTTTGGGGATGGCGTCAGGCGAGGGGGCTTCGACAAAATCCACCTGGCCTGATAGCAGCGCGGCGGTGCGTGTGGTGGCTTCCGGCATTGGCAGCAGCACCATGCGGTCATGCTTGGGGATCCGCTTGGTGTCCCAATACTCAGGATTTTTCACCACCTCCAACCGTTCATGCGGTACCAGTTTGTCGAACTTGTACGGGCCGGTACCGACTGGCGCCTTGGCGTAGGCGCTGTAGTCGTTGTTTAATTTCGTCACCGCGCAGTTGGAGATTTGGTAATAGACGGCGATCTCGTACGGTAGCAGTGAATCGATGATGGTCGTTGTCAGCGCGACGGTGTAGTCATCGACCTTTTCAAATTTGGCGACGTTGAGCAGCGTCCAGCCCTGTCCGGCGTGGTGCCGGGGGTTGTACTGCGGCGCTGTCGAGTCATTGACACGTCGGTAGTTCCAGACTGCGGAATCGGCATTCCAGTCGCAACCGTCGTGGAACTTCACACCCTTGCGGAGATGAAAGATCCATCGCTTCGGATCTTTCTCGTCGACCGCCCAACTTTCAGCAAGGCCGGGCCGGATATCTGCGGCCACATCCGAACGTGACAGGTCCCACTCGACCATCGAATCATAGAGCGAGAAGCCGACGAAGCGATAACCCTCGTAGCCCTGGTCGGGTGCGCCCGTCCAGTCGGGGATGTCGCCCGCCGTCATCGCGACCCGTAAAACCGATTTCAGCTCGGGAGACCGGACTTCCCGCCAGTAGTGCCGTCAGGGCAAGTGCCGAGAGTGTGAGCGAGCGGTTCGTCGATCGCATGCGAGCGGTCCCCTGGTTGCGTGTTGGCGACCCCCGACCAGACTGCCGGCGAGGCCATCGTCGTTAGAACGCAACCGGGATGCCAAGTCGGCGCGGGAAGTGAGCGATGCGATACTTTGGTCCGTGGACGGGACGGGTCGGGAGCAGCGACAGTCGGCGCCTGCTGCGCCGATGCCGTATTCACGAGCGAACGCCCAGAATTCGTGCCCGCTTGGTGGACATCGCAGACGACCAGGAATCGGGCGAGGCACCTTGCCGCGGCGCGGCGTTGGCCTCGCGGTGGATTTGCCCGAGCCAGCTGAACAACCGGGGAAATGTCCGGTGTTCCCCCGATGGCGAGAGGCCTCGTGTGCTCTTTCCGCGGCGGCTGCGAAGGGTGCCGGACTGGTCGGAATAGGCTGCGTCCGGGCGCCTACTTGACGTCGCCTATTGTGAATTATAGCACACTCACGTTCGTCGGCACGAAAGGCCAGGCTCGTCTGTAGGAAACGGCAGGTTTCACCGCGGTAATGCGGACCTGATCAGTTGCCAGTCAGGCCCCTCGTCCAGCGAGGAACGGTCGGTCATGTTTCGTTGAAGTATCGATAACACGTCTAGGGAGGGTAAGTCTTATGGCTGCCAAGGATGTTCGATTCGGTGGTGATGCTCGTCAGCGGATGCTGCGCGGCGTGGATGTTCTGGCGGACGCGGTGCGGGTCACGCTGGGCCCGAAGGGACGCAATGTGGTGCTCGACAAAAGCTTCGGCGCGCCGCGGATCACCAAGGATGGTGTGACTGTCGCCAAGGAAATCGAATTGAGCGACAAATTCGAGAACATGGGCGCCCAGATGGTGCGCGAAGTGGCCAGCAAGAGCAGCGACGTCGCCGGTGACGGCACCACGACCGCCACCGTGTTGGCCCATGCCATCGTCCGCGAAGGGGCCAAAGCCGTTGCTGCCGGCATGAACCCGATGGACCTGAAGCGCGGCATCGATAAAGCCGTTTCCGCGGTGGTGGAGGAACTTAAGTCGCATACTCGCAAGATCACGACACCGGCCGAAACGGCTCAGGTCGGGACGATCTCCGCCAACGGCGACACCGAAATTGGCCGCATGATCTCAGAGGCGATGCAGAAGGTCGGTAACGAGGGTGTCATCACCGTCGAGGAAGCCAAGGGCATCGCGACCGAACTCGACGTCGTCGAAGGCATGCAGTTCGACCGCGGCTATGTCTCCCCGTATTTCATCACGAATGCGGAGAAGATGACCGCCGAAATGGATCAGCCCTACATCCTGATCTTCGAGAAGAAGCTGTCCGGCCTGCAGCCGATGCTGCCGCTGCTGGAAAGCATCGTGCAGTCGACACGCCCCTTGTTGATCATCGCCGAAGATGTCGAGGGCGAGGCTCTGGCCACCCTGGTGGTGAACAAGCTGCGCGGCGGCCTGAAGGTCGCGGCGGTGAAGGCGCCTGGCTTCGGTGATCGCCGCAAGGCGATGCTGGAAGACATCGCAATCCTGACCGGCGGCACCGTGATCAGCGAAGACCTTGGCATCAAGCTCGAGAACGTGAAGCTGAACGATCTCGGCAAGGCCAAGAAGATCCTGATCGAGAAGGAGAACACCACGATCGTCGAAGGCGCTGGCAAGAAGTCCGATATTCAGGGCCGTTGCAGCCAGATCCGCGCGCAGATCGAGGAGACCACCTCCGACTACGACCGTGAGAAGCTGCAGGAGCGTCTGGCCAAGCTCGCCGGTGGCGTCGCCATCATTCGCGTCGGCGGCTCGACCGAGGTTGAGGTGAAGGAGCGCAAGGACCGCGTCGACGACGGTCTGCATGCCACGCGCGCGGCGGTCGAGGAAGGGATCGTTCCGGGCGGCGGCGTCGCCCTGGCCCGCGCATCGCTGACATTGTCCAAGCTGAAGGCCGACAACGACGACCAGCGCTTCGGCATCGAGATCGTCCGCAAGGCGCTTCAGAGCCCGTTGCGTCAGATCGTCGAGAATGCCGGTGAAGACGGTGCGGTGATCGCCGGCAAGACGCTGGAGAAGGACGAATACAACTGGGGATTCGACGCGCAGACCGGTGAATTCAAGGACCTGGTGAAGGCCGGCATCATCGATCCCACAAAGGTCGTGCGCTCGGCTCTGCAGAATGCCGCCTCGGTTGCCGGCCTGCTGGTGACCACCGAAGCGATGGTGGCCGAGCGGCCGGAGAAGAGAGAAGCTGCGATGCCGCCAGGCGGCGGTATGGGTGGAATGGGCGGTATGGGTGGTATGGGAGACATGGGCTTCTAGCCCATCACCAGGCGCGCCGCAGCCTGTGCGGGAGAGCAACGAAAGATACTTCGTGTCCAAAGGGGTGCGGTCAGCCGATCGCCCCCCTTTCAGCCACGGCAACAATCTGACGTCGAGACGCAATTTCAACAGCAAGGACATTCCTTATGCAGATCGGTTTCAATGCCCCGACATCCGGTCCGTTGATCGAACCCGACAGCCTGACCCGCATCATTACCGAAGGCGAGGCTCTTGGTTTCGATTACGCAACCGTAAGCGACCACATCATGGTGCCGCGAAATCTTAAATCGAAATATCCTTACACCGATACCGGGGAGTTTCCTGCCGGAACGCAGGCCGCGTGGCTGGAGCAGCTGGCGACCACCGCCTTCATCTCTGCTTTGACCAAGAAGCTGCGCTTCGTGCTTTCAGTGATGGTCGTGCCGCACAGGCCCGCCGTGTTGACAGCCAAGCTCCTGTCAACCATCGATTATCTGTCCAAGGGTCGGCTTACACTGGGCATCGGCGTCGGTTGGTGCCGGGAAGAGTTCGAGGCGATCGGAGCAGCGCCGTTCAACGATCGTGGGCATGTTACCGACGAATGGATGGATGTCTGCAAGGAACTCTGGACTGCCGAGCTTCCGAAGTTCTCCGGCAAATATGTCAAATTCGACGATGTTGTTTTCACGCCGAAGCCGGTGCAGAATCCAATTCCAATTTGGGTTGGCGGTGAAAGCGCGCCGGCTTTGCGGCGGACAGTAAAATACGCTCATGGCTGGTATCCCGTTGGCACCAACCCGCAGTTTCCGATGAATACGCTCAGCCGCTTCAAGACGGGGCTGGAACGGTTCCGCGGATTCGCTGACAAGGCGGGGCGCGATCCGTCGGAGATAGCCATTGCCCTCAGGGTGCTGTCTGGCCCTGGCGTTAAACCGCGCGGCTCGATCGCCGGCGAGGCGGAGATGTTCACTGGCGGCGACGCCGACTGGGTCGGAGATATCCAGGCACTGAGAGATCTTGGCATAGACGCCGTCGATGTCCGGCTGACAACCAGTAGTCTGGACACAACAATCGATAACATGCGCCGCTTTCGCGATGGTGTGCTGACCAAACTCTGATCGTCACAGTCCAGTCAGGTGGTGCGCGCCACGGCCAGCCCGTCCAGCGCCTCCACCTTGGACCCGCGCACCCAAAGCGGGTTCACGTCCAGTGCCTCGAGCGCGGTACCCAGCGCCACCGCCGCGTCGCCGATGCGCGCGATGACCTGAGCGACCGCATCGAGATCGGCGGCGGGGACGCCTCGTTGCCCCTCCAACATCCGGGCGCCCTTCAGCTCAGATAACATGCGTCGTACCTCTGTCGCCGACACGGGAAGTACGCGCAGCGCGACGTCCTGCAATACTTCGACGAAGACGCCGCCGAGACCCACGGCAAGCACCGGGCCCCATTGCGGATCGCGCGTGCAGCCGACGAAGAGTTCGAGTCCCCTCTCGCGCATTGGTGACACCAGGATGCCGTCAACCAGCGCGCCGGAAGGCGCCGCAGCCATAACGCGACGGAACGCGGCGGCGACCGCCTCGTCGCCTTCGACATTGAGCGCAACGCCGCCGATATCGCTTTTGTGTTGAATGTCAGCGGACGCAATTTTCAGCGCCACGGGTCCTCCGATCGCGCGGAAGGCTGCAACCGCTTCGGCCTCATCCCGAGCGAGCGTGGCTGGAACGATCGGCACTTTGTGGCGCGCCAGATGGTCGAGCACCGCCCGCTCGGTCCGCGGCCATTCGGCTGGTCCGGTCACGTCGGCCGGCGGTGCCCAGGCAGAAGCCTCGCGGCGCTGCTGCTCCGACCACCACCGGGCGCGGCCAAAAGCCGAGAGGCCGTGGGCCATCCCCGCCGCCGTATAGGGCAAGCCCAGGTCGGACACGACGCGCCGTGTTACCTCAGTGACCGGCTTCATCGTATGGCTGATCATCAGCGCGGGCAGAGGCTGGTCCTTCAGCCCAAGCGAAATGTGGCGCAGCCCGGCGATCTGGAACTCGGTCGCCTGAGCCTCGGTCGCCGGTACGTCGAACAGACAGATCAGCGCCGAGAAGGCTGGCTCGTTGCCCATGATCTTCAGTGCTTTTTCGAACAGTTCCGGCTCCAGCACGGCCCCGCCGGTGATGTCGAGCGGATTGTGCGGCGTGCCGAAGCTCGGCAGTACAGCGAGCAATGCCTGAGCCGTGGAGGCCGGCAGCGGCGGCATCGGGACACCTTGAACCTGAAGAGAATCAGCCGCGATTTCGCAGGCGCCGCCTGAGACGGAGACAAGTCCGAGTCCCTTCTCGCCAATCACGCCGGTGCGCGCGATCACGTCAGCGGTGAACAACAGGTCTTCGATCGAACTCACCCTTACGACACCGAACTGTCGGCAAATGCCCTCGAATACACGGTCATCGCCGACCAGTGATCCGGTATGCGCCTGAGCCGAGCGGGCCGTGACGTCGGAAAGTCCGATCTTGAGCGCAACGATAGGCTTGCCGGCCGCGCGGGCCTTCTGTGCAACGGCAGCAAAATGATGTGGATCGCGGATCGATTCGATGAACATGGCGATCGCACGAACGCGCTCATCGTCGAGCAGGTGATCCGCGAAGGATGCGCCGTCGAGATCGGCCTCGTTGCCGGTCGAAATGATATGACTGAGCCCGATTTCCTGCTGCTGCGCGAGGCCTGCGAAGATGCCAGCGGTCGCGCCGCTCTGCGAGATCATCGCGATCGGACCCGGCGAGGTGGGCGCACGGATGGCGCCGGTCCAGAGCGGCACGTCATCGAGGAAGTTGACAAAGCCCAGGCAGTTCGGACCGAGCACCGAGATGCCGAAGCGGCTGGCGAGTTCGGCCAGCTTTTGCTGGTTCGTGGCGCCATCGTCACCGGTTTCCGCGAAGCCCGACGTCAGGATCACGGCGTTGCGCGCGCCGGCCGCGCCGAGATCGGCCATCGCCTCCTCGATCGCCGCCGCCGGCACCATGAGCAAGCCGAGATCGATCTTTACGCCGAGACCAGCGCAGGACGTCGCCGCCGGCCGGCCGTGCACGATGCCGCCGCGCCGCGCAACGAGATGCACCTCGCCGTCGTATTTGAGGGTGGTGAGATTTGCAAACGTGCTCTTGGACCAGGTCGATCTGTCGGTCGCGCCGACCAAAGCGATCGAGCGGGGCCGCAGCATGGTCGAGAGATCACGTGTTCCGGCGGCCAGGCTCATTGGAGTTTCCTTGTTTTCCCAATCGCCCCGACTATGGCGGGGTTGGGTGCCGTTGTCACCGCCCTGGCCCCCGGCTACCCTCATTCCACAGGGAGTGAGCACCGATGTCGCAGGCAGTCAGCAAGCCGACCCCGATTCCAGATGAGATCAGCGCCCCGTTCTTCGACGGCGCGCGTGAAGGGAGGCTCATGCTGCAACGTTGTAGCGCCTGCAACCAGTGGAGTTTCCCGGTACGCGAACGCTGCCCGCATTGCTTCGCGGCCAAACTGGAATGGCGTCAGGCCAGCGGTCGCGGCAGTCTCTACACGTTCACGATCATGCACCAAGTGATGAACCCGGCCTTCGCGTCCGCTGTGCCCTACAACGTTGCTCAGATCGACCTGGTCGAAGGCGTGCGAATGACATCGAACATCGTCGGCATCGGCAACGATGCGCTCCGCATAGGCATGAAGCTGGAGGTGGTGTTCGAAGCCGCCGATGGAGATGTGCGTATCCCGAAATTCCAGCCAGCCCGCGGTTGAGCAGGGAGACAGCGATCATGCCTAATCAGCCAAAGGGTGCCATCGTCGGCCTCGGCGTCACACCGATGGGCAAAATCTATGGCCGCCGAGCGGTTGATTTCGCTGGCGAGGCGATCGCACTGGCGCTCGACGACGCGGGTCTGGCGAAAGGTGACGTGGACGGACTGCTCATCAATGCGAACATCCCGGGTGATATGGACGTCCGCACGCAGATGACGCTCGGGTTTGAGAACTTGACGCTCGTCAACGTGATGAGTGCCTATGGCTCGACCGCAGGCAGCATGATGCAGTATGCCTGTATGGCGATCCGCGAGGGTCTCGCGAATGTCGTCGTCCTGGTCTACGCCGATGCGCCGCTCTCGCCGACACGCGGGGCCGGCCAATCCTATGCGGGGCCACATCGCTTTCCACTTGGCGGTATGACCGGGCTGCGTGCGGCGTACGGTAATTTCGGCGCCAATCCGGAATATGCGATGGCTGCGCGACGGCATATGCATCTGTACGGCACGACCGCGGAGCAATTCGGCACTATCGCGGTTGGCCAGCGGCAATGGGCGCAGATGAGCCCGTGGGCGCAAATGCGCAAGCCGATGACGCTGGAGGATCATCGCAACTCCCGCTTCATCGCCGAACCATTGCGATTGCTGGACTGTTGCCTCGTTTCGAATGGAGCCGTCGCGGTCATCGTTACGTCAGCCGAGCGGGCGCGTGATCTGCGACAGCCTCCGGTGAATGTATTGGGGTACGCGCAATGCGCGCCGGGCGACAATCTCCGCACCGACCGGCATCCGGGAGTCGAGACGGGTGCAAAACGGTCCGGCGAGATCGCGTTTCGCATGGCCGGTATCACACGCGACGACATCGGCACCTGCCAGCTCTATGACTGTTACACCTATACCGTGCTCGTTACGCTGGAGGATTATGGCTTCTGCGCCAAGGGCGAGGGCGGACCGTTCGTCGCGGATGGTAAACTTGGGCCCGGCGGCTCGCTGCCGACGAATACCGGAGGCGGCCAACTTTCGGGCTATTACATGTGGGGCTTCACGCCCTTGTCGGAGGCGGTGGTGCAGGCGCGTGGTCAAGGCGGTGCCCGTCAGGTGCCGCGCAATGATTTTGTGCTGGTAAGTGCCAACGGCGGTATCCTGAACTACCACGCCACCATCATTCTCAGCCCCCACACCTCGGGCTGATCGGATGCGGGTGCGCCGGTCGCCGTACCTCCCCGTGCCAGGCACGAGGAAGCCACGGAAGCTCGATTGCCGACCCATATCGAGCCGCACTTGAACTTTCCGCTCGGCGTTGCTGCTACCCTTGGGTCCCGAACCGGACCAACGTCCCGTTCGGCTGTTCCGCCGGCAGGCACAAGGCGGTCAATGCCGGCGCTACGGCTTCAGGTTCAGGCAGGACGGACCGAACCTCGCCCGGAAACGCGTTTGATCGCATCCTGGTCGCCACGGGTCCCGGGTCGAACAAGTTAACGCACAGCCGGGTGGTAGCGACACTCCTGCGCCCAGGTCAGCACCAGGTGTTCCATCCCCGCCTTCGTTGCCCCCATCGCCCCCCAATACGCTCGAGGCTCCCGCGCCCGGCTTTCGGTCACGAACACCGCGCGACCCGCCGGTGCCAGACGCAGCAATGGATCGCAAGTGCGGATCAGCCGCCACGCCGCCGACAGGTTCACCGCAACGACATCGGCCCAGTCGTCTGGCAGGATATGGGACACTGGGGTCAATCTGCCGAGCGCGCCGGCGTTGTGGACCAGAACGTCCAGCCGGCCGAAGCGCTGGAACAGCGTCGGGCCGATGGCGTCGATCTGCTCGCCTTCAAGCAGATCCAGCGGCAGCAGCGTCGCCTCGCCGCCACGGGCGCGGATCGCGTCGTCGGTTTCCTCCAGGCCGCCTTGGGTGCGTGCGGTGATGACCACCCGGGCGCCCAGCCGGCCAAGTTCCACCGCGACGGCGGCGCCGATGCCTCTGCTGGCCCCGGTGACCAGCGCGACAGCTCCCTCCAGCGCGCCGGCCATTCAGTCGTTCGCGGTGAGCAGACTGAGCTGCCGCTCCGAGTTGTCCTGCTGGTCGGGCAGGGGAATGGGATAATCGCCGGTAAAGCACGCGTCGCAGTAATGCGGCATGAAGGGATCGCGGCCCGGCTGACCCAATGCGCGATACAGCCCGTCGATCGAAATGAACGCCAAACTGTCGGCGCCGATCAGACCGGCCATTTCCTCGACGTTGTGGCGCGCCGCGAGCAACTTGCCGCGCTCCGGCGTATCAATGCCGTAGAAGCAGGAATGGGTCGTGGGCGGCGAGGACACGCGCATGTGCACTTCCCGCGCGCCGGCCGCGCGGACCATCTCGACGATCTTCTTGCTGGTCGTGCCACGCACGATCGAGTCGTCGACCAAGATGACCCGTTTGTCCTCCAGCACGGGCCGATTGGCCGAGTGCTTCAGCTTCACGCCGAGATGGCGGATATGGTCGGTCGGCTCGATGAAGGTGCGGCCGACATAGTGATTACGGATGATCCCAAGCTCGAACGGGATACCGCTTTGCTTCGAGTAGCCCATGGCGGCGGGAACACCCGAGTCGGGCACCGGCACGATCACATCAGCCGGCACCGGTGCCTCCAGCGCGAGCTGCGCGCCGATGCGCTTGCGCGCGTCATACACTGGCATGCTTTCGACCACCGAGTTCAGGGCGGGCGAAGTAAATATATTCGAAGACGCAGAAACGTTCTCGGGAACGGCCGAAGGGCTTGATGCTGTGCACGCCCTGATCGTTGATGACGACGATCTCACCCGGTTCGACGTCGCGGATGAAGTCGGCGCCGACGATATCGAGGGCACAGCTTTCGCTGGCCAGCACCCAGCCTCCGGTGCCCTCGGAACCGATGCGCCCGAGGATCAGCGGGCGCACGCCCAGCGGATCTCGCACACCCATCAGCGCTTCATTGGACAGGGCGACGAGCGAATAGGCGCCGACAACCTGCTTCAAGGCATCGATCAGTCGGTCCACCACGGTGGAGTACAAGCTGATGGCGATGAGGTGAACGAATACCTCCGAGTCGGTGGTGGACTGGAACAGGCAGCCGCGGCGGACCAGTGCGCGATGCAGCAGATGGGCGTTGGTAAGGTTGCCGTTATGCGCGACCGCGAAGCCGCCAAACTCGAAATCGGCATACAGCGGCTGAACATTGCGAAGGATGGTTTCTCCGGTGGTGGCGTAGCGGTTGTGGCCGACGGCGATACGACCCGGGAGCTTGTCGATCACGCGCCGGTCGCCGAAATTGTCTCCCACCAGGCCGATGCCCCGGTGCGAGTGAAAGCGGGCGCCGTCGAAGCTGACGATGCCGGTAGCTTCCTGGCCGCGGTGCTGCAAGGCATGCAGGCCCAGTGCGGTGACGGCTGAGGCGTCGGGGACGTTCCAGACGCCGAAGACGCCGCACTCCTCGTGCAGGGAGTCATCTTCGGTGCAGCGGCCGTCGAACGCCATCTATGACAACTCCTCGATGCCTCGGGATCTCTTGGTACTAGACCGATTCTGGCCGGGTGTAGAGCCTGAAACGGTTTCGCCTCGGTTCAGGGGCGGGTTAGGCGATTCGATGCGCTTCGGCGGTGGCCGAAATAGCTCACTGCAGTGGTCTGCTCCCTTGATTGATTACCTCCCGGTTGCACGCCCCAATGGATTAGCGTGCAACAGGTCGTCGGCTGTGGCTTGTCGCCCGGCCAGCGGCGCGTAGATCCGTGGGCGATAACCTTCCGGTAGCTGCTCGCGCGCCCAACGCGCACCCTCATAAGCCACTGGCAACAAACGCGCATCCAGTACCGACCTTCGGCCAATGATCGATTGGGAATACCGTGCCAGCCAGAATATAGGCAATCATGATGACCACCGCACCCCGCGCCAGACCGAATAGCAGCCCCAATGTCCGATCAACCCCACCGAGAGCCGAGCCGCGCACGAGGCTGCCGATCGCTCTGGCGGCAAGCATCAGCACGATCAGGGTGACGAGAAAAACCACCAGGAAACTGACCGGATCGACCCATTCCGGGGCGTCCATCCAGTTGCGCACGTATCCCCGCACAAGCGGCAGCCCGGCGATGCCGGCGGCGATCGCGCCAACCCAGGCGCCGATGCCGAGAATCTCCCGCACCAGACCTCGCACGAACGCCAATAGCCCAGACACCGCCATGATGCCGAACATCGCCAGGTCCACCCAAGTCATGCTGCCGCCATCAGTGAGAAGCGAGGGTTATCGCCGCAGCATCGGCAGCCGCCAAGCTGATCTTGTCGCACTAGGTCGTCACGCCGTTTTGCCGCCAGATTCGGGTGCGAAACGAGCGATCAGATCCATTATGTGGCCGATCTCGAAAAGCCGCAGGCTGTCGAAGCCAGCCGGTTTGCGGTTGCCGTGGGCCAGCCGACGGGGCAGCGTGGCCTCCCCGAAGCCAAGTTTGGCGGCTTCCTTGAGTCTGGCCGCCGCCTGGGGGACCTGGCGAACCTCGCCGGACAGGCCAATCTCACCGAAATAGACCATGCCGGGGCTGGTCGGCGCCTCGAACGCGGCGGAGACGATAGCGGCGGCGACGGCCAGGTCGGCGGCCGGCTCGCTGACCCGCAGTCCGCCGGCAATGTTCAGATAAACGTCGGTCTGGTTCAACCTCAGGCCGCCACGGGTTTCGAGTACCTGCCAACAGCATTGATAGCCGCGCGCCGTCCCAGCCGATAACCGATCGGCGGGGCGATCCCGCGGGATTGGGAGCGAGCAGCGCCTGCACTTCCATCAGCATCGGGCGGGTGCCCTCCAGTCCGGCGAAGACCGCGCTGCCGGCAATATTCCCGCGGCGTTCGGCCAGGAACAGAGCCGAGGGATTTGCAACCTCAGCGAGGCCAAGGTCGGTCATCTCGAACACACCGATCTCATCGGTGGCGCCGTAGCGGTTTTTCACCGCGCGCAGAATGCGGAACTGATGCCCGCGGTCGCCTTCGAAATACAGCACCGCGTCGACCATGTGCTCGAGTACACGCGGACCCGCCAGAGCGCCGTCCTTGGTGACGTGGCCCACCAGCACGAGTGAAAAGTTCCCTGCCTTGGCCAGCCGGATCAGCTCGAAGCTGCAGGCGCGCACCTGCGCCACGCTGCCGGGCGCGCTGTCGACCGCGTCCAGCCACATCGTCTGGATCGAGTTCGATCACCACCAGTGTGGTGTCGGCCGCCTGCTCCAGGCTGGCAGCGATGTCGCGGACATTGATGGCGGCGGCAAGCTCAATCGGGCTATCGGCCACGCCAAGGCGGCGCGCGCGCAGGCGGACCTGATCGATGGCTTCCTCGCCCGACACATACAGCACGCGGCGGCCGGAGCGGGCGAGGCGCGCAGCCGCCTGCAGCATCAGGGTGGACTTGCCGATGCCGGGATCGCCGCCGACCAGCACCACCGAGGCTGGAACCAAACCGCCGCCCAGCACCCGATCCAGTTCGGCGATACCAATGGCCGCGCGTGGCGGCGGTTCCGCGCTTCCGGCCAAGCCAACAAAGGTGACGCCTTGACCCGACGGTGCTCTGGCCCCGGCGCCTGCCAGGGCGCTGGGTCCCAATGCGCCGGGACGCAGGGCGATGGCGGCTTCCGCGACGCTGTTCCACTCGCCACAGGCCTCACAGTGGCCGGCCCATTTCGGCGTCACGGCGCCGCACGATTGACAAACGAAGCGGGAAGCGGGCTTTGCCAAACGAAGGCTCCGGGTGGTTTGCGGAAAAGCGGCGTGGCTGGCTGGCCCCTCGGCCTTCGCCAAGGGAATGCTTCGCCAAACATTAGGCGCAGCGGTCGGGCTGGGCAGTTGTGCTTTACACCGACGGCCCGAAATGTTGACCCATTCTCCGGCTGTCGGCCTGTCGGTGTCTTATTGATTTCGCGCGCGGCCGCCCCGCCAACCCCGCGCGCATACCAGTCGTCCCTTCGGGCCGCTGGTATTCACTCGGGCGCCGCGGTGAGCATCGCGTGGCCGCCTTTATCATCTTTCACCGTCGCGAGCAGGATTTTCCAGCTTCGCCCACCCCTGGTCGCGAGATATTCCCGATTGTGGATGTCCGGTATGGCGGGATCGTCACGCTCGATGACCAGTCTGAAGGCGATGCCGGTCTGCCGCAGGTCCACCTCGAGCGCATCGATTGCCGGTTGCTGGGTGGTCCGGTCGGTGGCAACTGAACAAAGTCCGTCGTCCGACGACACCAGCACGAATTTTCCCGCATCGCTCGATCCGTCGAAGACCTGTCCGGGGGCGCCGTGCAGAAAAGCGGCGCGGGCCGCTTCCGGCACTGTCGGCAGACCGGTACGATTGGCCCATGCGCGCAGCCCCGCGGGGTCCCCGGCGTATGATAGGCAACTCTGCATGAACAGACCGGCGAGTTCCTGTCCGGCAGCCGGGCGTGCCGGGTCATCGGCCGCCATGGCAGTGCGCCCAGCGACTGGGGCTAGGGCGACCACGGCCCAAAGCCATGCCAACAGGTGCCGTTTGATGCCGGTCAGCGGCGCAGCTCCATCTGGATCGGGCCCTCGCGCCGGCCATGGGTGAACTGATCCACCGCCGGATTTCCGCTGTTCATCAGAGCCTCAGCTGGCCCGCACCAAACTACACGGCCGTTCAACAGCATCGCCGCCCGGTCGCCGATCCGGCGGGCGCTCGCCATATCGTGAGTGATGGCGATGGCCGTGCTTCCAAGACGTTTGACGCAGTCGACGATCAGTCCGTCGATCACCGCTCCCATGATCGGGTCCAGGCCGGTGGTAGGCTCGTCGAAGAACATGATGTCTGGCTGGGCGGCGATGGCACGCGCCAGCGCGACGCGTTTTTGCATGCCACCGGACAGCTCGGACGGCGACAGATCGCCGACGCTGGCGGCGAGGCCTACCTGCTGCAGAATATCGTTGGCCCGGTCGCGGGCGCCCGCGCGGGTGGTTGCATGGCGTGCTAGCAGGCCGAAGGCGACGTTCTCCCAGACCGGGAGGCTGTCAAACAGCGCGCCGTTCTGAAACAGCATGCCGATCCGCGCGCGCGTCAGCTCTCGTTCTCGCCGGGACTGTGTGAGGATATCCTGGCCGTCCACCTCGATGCGGCCGTCGTCGGGATCGATCAGGCCCAGGATGCATTTCAGCAATACGGACTTGCCTGACCCAGAGCCGCCGATCACCACCATGGAAGTGCTCGGCATCACGTCCAGGTCGACGCCATCCAGCACAATCTTGGGGCCGAAGCGTTTGCGCAGGCCGCGTATGCGGATTTTCGGGATTTCGGCCGGTCGGGGCAAGTCGGTCCCGGCTGCTGATATGGCAGTGGTTATGGCGGCGCTCATGGCTCGGTAGATGCCGCCCGTCCGGCGTTTGGACAAGGCCTCCGGAAAGGTCCGGTGAGAGAAAAGCCTCATCGCGGCCGGCGGGGCCATCCGACGGGCCGAAGCTTCAAGGCAGCGCACCAATAGCAAATGAGTGGCAATGACACGCCCCTTCATCGGCCGGCGGAATTGCTCCTGCCCCACCGGACGTCGCTTCGGTTGGCTTCTTGGGGCCGCGAGACTAGTCTGATCCGCGGCGGCACCAGTCATGTGGAACGGTGCCCGCAAGGAGGAGAACGATCATGGATGATTCCGTGGCCACGACTGCGACGCGCGGTAAGCTGGCGATCGCACGTTCGGATAACCCCAACTTCGTCGCCGGCAGGCGTGCTTTCTTCAAATATCGGGATCTGGGCGTCACCGACGCGACAGATGGCCAGATGCGGGCTCAGGTGACCTCCGCCACACAAGGCATGGGTAAGCCCACCGGTTGGCACTATCACGTGTGCGACCAACAGTTCGTCTATATGCTGAAAGGCTGGGTAGATCTCGAATTCGAGGACGGCACGAAGGTCCGGCTGATGCCGGGCGATTCGATGATGATCCCGGGCGGCATGCGTCACAACGAGACCGGGACCGCGGACGAGCTCGAGATCCTGGAGCTTTCGGTCCCCGCGCAGATGAATACAGTTGTTTGCGATAAGCCGCAGGGACTGGATTAGCACGCAGCCAAGTTCCGCGAACACGAAGGTGAACGGCCGCTTGCAGTAGCGCGACGGGGCGACTGACGGGATGGCGTGCCGAGCGTCGCGTGCGGGCAAATAAAAAAGCCTGCACGCAACAAAAAATGCGTTCTTCGTCTTGCTGCGGCGCACCATCCGCTGCAAACTCGGCGGATGCCGGATGCTCCCGTCGCTCCGCTCACGCCCGCGCTGGCCCAGGAACTGCTGGATCTGACAGCGCGCCTCGGCGCCCGCGCGGATGAAGATCCGTTTGGCAATCCGGTCCTGCTGATCTCGCTTGCCATTACTCGGCGGATGGACACCGGCAGCCTGACCGAAGACGATATCGCTGCACTGATCCGCTATTTGCGCGACGCGGCGTTTGCGGACCGGGCCAGCCGCATCGCGAACTATGTTGGCGGCATCGACAGCGATGCCAACGACGCGACCCTCGCCGGGCTCGCCCACCACCTGTTGCGCCCGGACCCGAACGACAGCCCGGTTCGCTGGGCAGAATACCGCGCGTTGACCGAAAGGACCCGTTTCGCCGCGGTGTTCACGGCGCATCCTACCTTCGCTTTGCCGCAACCGGTCAACCAGGCCCTGGCGGAGGCTGCCTGCGGTCGTCCCTCACCAGCGTTCGAATCGCATCGACCGCCGCGGATCAGTCTGCGCAGCGAATTCGACCAGGCCGCGGCGGCCATTGCCAACGGACGAGACGCGATCGACCGGTTCAATTCCGCCCTGATCTCCGTCGCTCGCGGCGCTTGGGCGGATCGCTGGACCGAACTGACGCCCAGTCCCGTTATCCTCTCTACCTGGGTCGGCTACGATACCGACGGGCGCACCGACATCGGCTGGTGGGACACGTTGCGCTTACGCCTGGAGATGAAACGCCTGCAGCTTGCTCGGCTGCACGCTCAGGTTTCCGCGGTGCCTTCGGGCGAAGCACTGCGCGAGCGGATCGCGCAGGCGCGCGAAGCGGTGGATCGGCAGATCGAGGTGTGCCCGGACCAGCCGGAGCCGCCCAAGGTTGCCGCCTTCGCGCATGCCCTGATCGGCGATCGAGACGCTGCCCTGACCAGCCCCGCTGCCTTGCTGCCGTTGTTTCAGGCCGCGATCGCCCGCGCGGATGACCATGGCAAACTGGCGCTGACGGTGGCCCGCGCCGGCCTGATCTCGCATGGCATGGCCCTGGCCCATACCCACACGCGGCTGAATTCGTCGCAGATCCACAATGTCGTTCGCCAGCGGCTGGGCCTGGCAGACGCACCCGAGGATCCGTCGCGCCGCCGCGCCCTGTTCGCTGCAATCAACGCCGCGCTCGACACCGTGAAGCCGGAACCGGTGGATTTCGGCGCGCTGATCATCGAGCAGGCGTCGGCGGCCAAGCTGATGATGACGGTCGCCCAGATCATCAAACACATCGACGGTTCGGTGCCGATCCGCTTCCTGATCGCGGAAACAGAAACCGGCTATACACTTCTCGCGGCACTCTGGCTTGCGCGCCTGTTCGGCATCGAGCAGCACGTGGAGATTTCCCCGCTGTTCGAGACCGCGGAGGCGTTGGAGCGTGGCGCGACGGTGCTGGAGGAGGCGCTGCGCAGCCCACACTACCGGACCTACCTGAAGACCACCGGCAAGCTCGCGCTGCAGTTTGGCTATTCCGATTCCGGACGGTATGTCGGGCAGTTGGCGGCGAGCTACCTGATCGAGCGGCTGCGGCTGAAGATCGGCCAGACGCTCGAGCATCATGGCGTCACCGGCGTCGAGGTGATCCTGTTCGACACGCACGGCGAAAGCATCGGCCGCGGTGCGCATCCGGGTTCACTCGCCGATCGCCTCAAATATCTTTCACCCACCGCATCCCGCCAGGCACTCGGCCGGGCGGGATTGCAGGTGAGGGAGGAGGCGGCGTTCCAAGGGGGTGACGGGTATCTGCTATTCGGCACGCCGGAACTGGCGCTGGCAACGATCACTCGGATCGCCGAACAGACCTATCATCCGGCGGCCGGTCCGATTGAGGACCCGGTTTATGCCAACCCTGATTTCGCCGCCGATTTCTTCGCGACCATTCGCACCGGCATGGAAGGGTTGGTCGAGGATGCGGGTTATGCCGCGTTGCTGGGCGCATTCGGTCCTTCGCTGCTGGACCGCACCGGCTCGCGCCCGGCGGCGAGGCAGTCTGACGGCGTGGTTGGGGCGGCTCGGATCCGGCACCCGAGGGAGCTGCGGGCGATTCCGAACAATGCGATCCTGCAGCAGCTTGGCTGGTGCGCCAACACATTGCAGGGCATCGGCGCCGCCGCCGCTCGGCATCCCGAGACGTTCACCGAAATGCGCCAGAACAGCCGTCGGTTCAAACGCGCGGTGGACCTGGCCAGCCATGCTTTGGCGCACTCCGATATCGATGTGCTGCGAGCGGTGATCGCCACCCTGGATCCCGGCACCTGGCTGGATCGCGCCGCCCACACACGCCGTCCCGGTCGTCGGGAGGCGCTTGTTTCGGTGGCCCGCGCACTGGAGCGGCTGGATATCTGGGCCGATGCTCAGTCGATGTTTCGCCGCATCACCGCCGATCATCTCGCGTTGCGGGTAACCTGGCCCGATGTGCCGCACATGGCTAGCCGCGAGATCCTGCTGCATGCCCTGCGGCTGGCTCTGATCCACCGCATCTGGCTGTTGGCCACCGAGATTCCCGATTTCTCACCGCGTCATTCGGTGACCCGCCTGGGACTGGAGGCGGCGATCCTGCGGCTGGACATCGATGCCTCGCTCGCGATGCTCGGGGAGATCTTTCCGTCAGCAGTCGATCCTTCGACGGATTGCGATTACGGCGAACCGGCGCCAAAGCGTGGCACCGCGGCGTACGCGCGCGAGCACGAGGAGATTTTTGCACCCATCCGGCGGCTGTTCGCCATGGTGCGCGAGATCGCGACGGCGGTCACGCACGAGGTCGGGGCGTTCGGGTAGACGCAGATCGTCGATGGGTCGGCCTTCGCTTCTGTCCAGCCGCTTCCGAAGGGGCGAATGACCGAGGGTGTGGCCCCGCGCTACCCGGAACGGGGTGGCACCGCCCAAGCCCCAGCCCGTGCCGCGATTGCCCGCGGCGGGCCAGCGTACCGCCGACGGTATCAGTCGTCGAATAGCGCCGCGATTACCGCTGGATCGACCGCCTCGATCAGGGGTGGCTGCCAGGCTGGTTTGCGGTCCTTGTCCACCACCATTGCCCGGACACCTTCGGCAAAGTCGGGGTGTGCCATGGTGGTGCGGGTAAGCCTGAATTCCGCGTCCAGTGCCTGTGGCAGGGTCAGGTTGCCGCCTCGGCGCAACGCCCGCAGCGTCCAGTGAAGTGCCGACGGTGAGACAGTGCGAAGCGCTTTCAAAGCAGGCGCCCCCCACTGGCCACCGGCAGCACCGGTGATCGCTTCGAGCCGAGCGACGATGCCCGCCACGGTTTCGGCGTTGAAGCAGTGATCGATCTGCTCGAGGTGTTCGGCCAGGGAAAAGGCGGGTGGCGGCTCGGCGAACGCCGCCAGAGCCGCGACGCCATCGCGAGCCAGCGCGACGGAGAGGTCAGCGATCCGGGCACGCGGGACGAAATGGGTCGCCAGACCGGCGTGCACTGCGTCCCCGCCGGTCGCGCGAAGCCCGGTCAGGCCGAGGTAGAGGCCTAGCTGACCCGGCAGGCGAGGCAGGAAGTAGGTGGCGCCGATGTCCGGGAAGAAGCCGATGGCGGTTTCCGGCATGGCGAATGCGGCGTGCTCGGTCGCGACGCGATAGGGCGCATGGACGGACACACCGATACCACCGCCCATACAGATGCCGTCGATCAGCGCGACGTAAGGCTTCGGATAGGTGGCGATCATCAGGTTGAGCGCGTATTCCTCGGTAAAGAACACGTCCACAGCGGCGCGGTCGCCGGCGATCTGCTGATCGCGCAGCGCCCGGATGTCACCGCCGGCGCAGAAGGCGCGGTCGCCGGCGCCCTCGATCACCACGGTATGGACGTGCGGGTCGTCCCGCCAGGTCCGCAGGTTATCGGCACAGGCGCGGATCATCCCCATGTCGAGCGCATTGAGCGCCTTGGGGCGGTTGAGCAGGATGCGTCCCACCCGCCCGTCGCGGCGGGTGATCACCGTATCGTCGGCTGTCATTCAATTCTCTCCTGAGCCGGCGGTCGTGTAGCGCAGGGGGCTCACGGATGCCAAGCGGCGGGACCTTGGATCGGAAGTCGGGCATCGGCAGCCGCGACGATCCGCGCGATAGCGATCGCCGGCGCGTCGTCTCGGCCACCCGGCCGCCTAGGGTCAACCGAACGAGTTCAGGGCCTCGCCGGGCCGGATTGCCGCGTAGGGGCGCCGAAGTTGATCAATGTGTCGAGAAAGCGGAAGAACAGTTCCACCCCGTATCCGACCAGAAAGGCAGTGGCCAGCGGCGAAAGCGAAATCCCCTGGCTTGGGTTGAACAAGCCGACGATCGCGCCGGCGATGACGGCCGTGATCATGCGGGCCGAGTCTGCGAAGGACGGATGATAGGTTTTGTGCCGTATCGTTTCACCAAACTCGCGCAGGCGGTAAGCATAAGAGCCGAGCCAGGCGTAGAGGATGGGCAGGAGGAAGGCGCCGAGGGCACCGATGATGGCAGCGTAGTCCCCCTGCACATTCGTGGCGAAGGTGCGAATCTGCTGATAGGTCTGAATTTTGCACAGGACTTCCGCGCCAAAGTTGAGAATTGAAGGATTGATTTGCAGACGTTGATGGAGGTCGTCCGGGGGCCTCTGCTCATCATGGGCGCGGTCGCGGCAATGCTGCAAATTAAATGGGTCGCACTCCCAGTTTAGGATGACCCAGTTCAACTTGAGCGACCGGCCCAGCAGTTCACGATTGGTCGCGGTGAATTGTTGCAGCAGATTCACGTCGTCGATGCCGCGAATCACAGGATCCCTGCGAGGATCGGGTGGTGTCGGATCAACGAGCAGGGGGCATCCTTGGCGAAATGCGGATCGAGCTTGGCCGGGTTGCCATCGGCATCGCTAAGCCCGATGCGCAATTTCGCTGCGTCCGCGTTGGCCGATGCGATGTCCGCGAGTATTTTCTTTGACAGATCGTCGGTTACGAATGTGACCACTGACACGGCGGCGATGAACAGGGTCAGCAAGACGGCCCATCTCCGGTTGCGGGCCAGCGATCGAAGGGTCTCGGGCGCGGAACAGTTTCGGATGGTCCGAGCGGTAACGTCGCCGCAAATCGATGAAAGCTGCGTGAAGGCGGCATAGAAATTCGATCGCATCGTCTGACTGTCGCCATTGGCCGCGGCGGCTTCACGTGCAGCCAGGATATTCTTTACCACCTCCGGCGGAACAGGTTTGCCGACCTCGGCCGCGTACTTCAGCAATTCTTCCGCATCATCCAGTGCCTCGGCGAACGGGTTCTGGGACGGGGCACCAATCGGCTCGTGTACCGCGCCATCGGGCGCTGCCGGTTGCGGTTGCGACATCTGTTTACCCCGGATTTTATTTGCAGCAAGCCCGACAGACGGGTCCGGCGTCAGGCAACCGCGCGTAAGATCGGTCGGGGCCGAACTCGCGAGACGTCATGGACGGTTTCCCCGGTCACGCCCATGATCCTTGCGCGTCATGGGTTCGTTGCGGAAAGGTCTCACGTTCCGCACTGTCAATCAATACGGCGCGCGGGATCTGTCGGTTGTTGGCCGCTGGACTGGCCTTGACCGGCGCCGACCCGGTCCCGCGCTCCTGGGCGTCTCGGACCACTCGGGCTGACCTGTCCGCCGCCTCTCGACAATCGGCCAAGCCGCCCCGCATGCTGCGTGGCTCAGACCAAGGGAGGGGACAAATGCGCGTTGCCATCATTGGCCAGCAGGACTTTGGCAAGGCCACGCTGGAGGCGTTTGCCGCGCGTGGCGACCAAATCGGCGCAGTATTCTGCGCGCCGGAGACGGGACGGCCGGACCCGCTGCGCCTGGCCGCGCAGGCCATGGAGATTCCGGTACACCAATTTGCGAAACTCACCGATCCGGGGGCAGAGAGCGCTCTGCGTGATGCGCGGGCCGATATCGGCGTGATGGCCTATGTTACTCAGTTTGTGCCGCAGGCCTTTTGTGCGATCCCGAAATTCGGTACGATACAGTTTCACCCGAGCCTGCTGCCGCTGCATCGCGGTGCATCGTCGATGAGCTGGTCAATTATCCTGGGCCGGAGCGAAACTGGCTTCAGTATCTTCCGTCCGACCGACGGATTGGACGAGGGCCCGGTAATCCTTACCCGCGCCGTGCCGATCGAGCCGGAGGACACACTGGGCTCGCTCTACTTCGGCAAAGTCTTTCCGATGGGCGTTGCCGGGCTTGTTGAAGTGGCCGATCTGGTGGTGGCCGGGCGCGCGCCTGCGCTGATGCAGTACGAGCCGGCTGCCGGCTACGAAGGCATCATTCGCGAGGCTGAGTCGCAGATACATTGGGCCAGCCACGTGGACATCACTTATAACCTGATCCGAGGCTGCAATCCTGCGCCCGGAGCCTGGACGACGCTCGAAGGAAGAAAGTTGTTCCTGTTCGAATGCGGCAAGCGCATCGCTCGCACCTTCAGCGAGGTGAAGGGCAAGAAGATCGGGCAGGTCGTCGGTGGCAATGGCGGCAGTCTGACCGTGCATGGCCAGGGTGGCTTCATCGAAGTACATCGGGTCCGCTGGGATGGCGGCAAGAAGCTGCCGGCGGCCGAGGCGGGGGTGGCAGTCGGCACATTGCTGGGGACATGAGGCCGGCCCTGGCGGCGGTCCCGCGAGAAGATCATCTCCGAAATCGCCGCCGCCGATCACGCCGGGCGTACCCGGCCTGATTTTGGCTCACGTAAGCGGTGGCTTTCCCTCGACGATGGCCTGGCGATCAAGATGCGGTCGTCGTCCGCAGCCTTGGGGACCTTGGTCGACAATGCGATCGCGGCGCGGCGGACTGCATTGGTGTGGTGTCGCGTTGCGGATACCCGGGGGCGGGGGATAGCCGAAATGGAAAGGAAACGTATTTTGGGACACTGTTGTTGCCGCCGGGTCGTTGCCCCGAACCGCCTCCACCTGTAGCGTCCGTCCGAAATCAAAAAAGACGGAAACCGGTCTGCTCATGCTCGTCCGCTCGTTCCTGGCCGCCGTGGCGCTCTTTGTCGTGCCCCTTGCAGCCGCGTCACTGGCGATTGCCAACCCGAACGATCTCACGATCGTCACGCGCGACCAGTCGTTGCAGCGAGCGATCCAGTTGGCCTACGTACAGCCATTCACCGCGGCGACCGAAATCCCGATCCAGTTGGAGGCGTGGGAGGGCGGGATCGATGTCCTGCGAGCCCACGCGAAGGCCCCCGACAATACCTGGACGCTGGTGCTGGTCGATCCGGATGAACTCGCTGCCGGCTGTTCCGAGGGGTTGTTCGAGAAGCTGGATTGGTCCGCAATCGGTGGCAAGGACCACTATGTGCCGCAGGCGATCAGCGATTGTGGATTGGGCGCGGTGATCGCAAACACCGTTCTCGCGTGGGATCGCGACAAATTTCCTGTCACGCCGACCTGGGTCGATTTTTGGGACGTGGCGAAATATCCGGGCAAACGCGGCTTGCGCAAAGGCGTGCGCGGTAATCTGGAAATCGCGCTGTTGGCTGATGGAGTGGCGCCCGGGGATGTCTACAAGACACTCGGCACGAATGACGGGGTGGATCGCGCGTTCCGCAAGCTGGATCAACTCAAGCCCTATATTGTCTGGTGGGCGACAGATGCCGAGGCGGCGCACATCCTGTCCTCGGGCGATGTGCTGATGACCAGTGCACCCAGCGGGCAGATCATCACCACGGGCCTGGCGGAGCATCGTAATTTCGGTGTGCAGTTCGCTTCGAGCCTGTTCGAGGTGCTGAGTTGGGCGGTCGTCAAGGGCAGCCCGGCAGTGCGTGCGGCGCAGCAATTCCTTTACTTCACGGGATTGTCGGCGATCGAGGTCAAGCTGCTGCACGTTGGCGGCGAGTTGGGCCTCGCCAAGGGACTGAACGACGGGATGCCACCGGAGGTGCTGGCAATGTCGGCAAGCAACCCTGCGAACCTGGGCGCGGCACTACGCAGCGACGTCGGGTTCTGGCACGACAATCTGCCCAAGCTGCGCCAGCGTTTCGATAGCTGGCTAGAACACTAGGGGGGCACGGCGGCTGGCGGGCAAGGCAGTCAGGCCGACAAACACCAGATTACCGGGCGCCGTTGATTTGATCCTGTACAACCGAGAGCTTTCAAAGCTGAAATCTCCGGGTACTTCGCGCTTGGCGCGGCGCGCGCGGTGATGCAATAACTCGCCGCGATGCGCGTCCTCTATCACATGCCGCTTTCACCGTACGCCCGCAAGGTGCGCCTCGTGCTATCGGAAAAGCGGTTGCCGTTCGAGCTGAAGATCGAGAAGGTATGGGAGCGTCGGCCCGACTATCTTGAGATGAATGCGGCCGGCACGGTACCGACCTTGGTCGAGGACAACGGCTTGATCATTCCGGATTCGGCTGTGATCTGCGAATACCTCGACGAGGCTTACCCCGACAGTGGGTTGATCGGGCGCACACTGGCGGAGCGAGTCGAGGTGCGTCGGCTGGCTGCCTGGTTTGACGGCAAGTTCGCGGCGGAGGTCACCGGCAACTTGTACGGCGAGAAGCACCTGCGGCGCTTGACCGCGCGGGGCAATCCGGATCCCTCAGCGATCCGCATGGGTTATGCCGCAGTGCGCTACCACCTTGATTATATTGGCTGGCTGGCGGAGAACCGGAAATGGCTCGCCGGCAGCATGCTATCGCTGGCCGATTTCGCAGCCGCGGCGCATTTGTCGACGCTCGATTTTCTGGGGGAAGTAGACTGGACGGTTTCGGCGCCAGCAAAGGAGTGGTACGCGCGGATGAAATCGCGGCCGAGCTTCAGGGGTGTGCTGGCGGACCGGGTGCCGGGCGTGGCGGCGCCGGCGCATTATGCGGACCTCGACTTCTAGCGCAATAGCAGCCTGACTGAAGTCGCGGAGCGACCTCAGGCTGATGATATTGCTTGTGAAACAACGATAGGAGCGTTTCCACTCAAGGTTGAAGCGCCCTAGGGTGGTCCCGGGTTGGCTGACAACGCGGCCACGCGTCACACGTCGCAGTCCCTGCCCCCAACAATGAAGCGGGCGCACGCCGTCGCTCGCCCGCGATGGCCTTGGCCAGGAGCTGCTACTGGTTCTCGGTGATGAAACTCGTATAGGTTTTCATCAGTTCGGGAATAGCCGCCTCATACAGGCGCTTGCCCTTTTCCGGAGTGGCAAGCCCCGGGTTCGAACCGATTCGACCGTCAGGGAAACGCCGGCGATAGTCGGCCGGTCCGAAGAATCGGCCACTCGGCGCCCGAGGTGGATCGAGCGGCACCTGACGGATGGTTTCGGGCAGGGCATATTGGGTCAACGCGACCTCGCTCGCGGTGGCGTGACTCCCCTCGTCATCGCCAAAGAGCTCTTTGGCAAGGTTGTGCATCACGGACCCGTCCCACCAGTTGGCAAGCCTGCATCTGAGCTCGTTCGGTTGTCGCGTACCGAGTGCCCCCTCGAATTCGGCATAGATTTCCGAGAACGCAGCCTGCGCCGTGGCGGCGTTGCCGCCATGCCCATTGATAAAGAAGAATCGGCGGAAGCCATGTCGCGCCAGCGACAGAACGTAGTCATGGATGATCGCGATCAGGCTCGACGGTCTGAGGGTCATCGAACCGGCGAAGCCCATGTGATGCACCGCCATGCCGACACCGATCGTTGGACCAACCAAGGCGTTGGCCAATTCGCCGACACCCTTCGCGATCACTTCGGCGCAGATCGCGTCAGTGCCGATGAGGCCGTTCGGCCCATGCTGCTCGGTCGATCCGATCGGTAGTATAATGCCCGAACAGTGGGTCAGATACTGCTCCACCTCCTGCCATGTCTGGTGCTGCAATAACATGCACTTGTCCCTCCGCCCCGGATCCTGTCGCGGCTTTGAATGTAGAACGCGGCGCCGGCGGCGGCAAAGAATATGGGGCCTGTCGGATCAGCGATGTTGCACCGATGCAGTGGCGACCGGGCTGCGGCCTCTGCGCGGCCAGGTCGCGGCTTCGCTGGCGCAGTGAGCGGAGACATCTAGCTGGTCACATAGGTAAACATCCGCGTCGATCCGTCCGGCTGCTTCTCACGATACACCCCCTGGATCTCATTCTCGAAGCCTGGAAACAGGTTGGCGCCCTGTTCGAATACTTTCAGATACTCAACCATTGGCCGCGCCCGCTCATCCAGGCGCTCTCCGGGCACGATCGTGGCGATGCCGGGCGGATAGACCACCCACAACGTTGTGGCAATGCGCCCGGACAGTTCATCAATCGGCAAATAATCAACTTCGTTGCGGACCAGCCGACGAACCGCTTCCTGCGGCCGCATCGCCAGCGTTGGAAAATGCTGTGGGCGAAACTGCAGGCGTTGCAGACCGGCCGTGTCGTTGTCACGGTAGAAGGCATGCATTTGCCGGCACAGATCGCGCAGCCGCATTCCCCCATAGCGTTGCGACCGCCGGCGGACGAATTCCGGGATGACATCCTCCAGCGGCGCATTATCGTCGTGCAATCGCTTGAAAAAAACCAGTGCGCTGAGTAGCGTCCCGGCCTTGCTGGACTCTACCCCCGGTGTCAGCAGAAACAGGATACTGTTGAGGTCGTTCTTCTCGGCCACAATTCTGTTTTCGCGCAGATACTGCGCAAGTACTGGCGCAGGAAGGCCATATTCGCTGTACTCGCCGGTTTGGCGATCGAAACCCGGTGTCAATAGCGTCATCTTGTTGGGATCTGTCATGGCATAACCAGGCGTGACATGGCGATAACCGTGCCAGGCATCACCGGGCCCGAGCTGCCAGTAACGTGATTCGGACGCTAGATCATCGGTGGGTACGTCCTCCCATTTCGTCATGCTGCCGTGGTGATCCACCACGTCCGGAACGAACGGATCAAAGAACCATTTCCGTTCCGGATCGGTTTCCGTGTCCTCAAACTCCCGCGTGATCGCGCGCAGCTTCTTGCGAAGCTCGATTCCAAGCCGGATCGTGTCGTCCCACAGCACCTCTCCCTGCCGGCCCTTCATCATCTGCGCGCCGACGTCGAGCGAAGCGAACAGTGGATAGAACGGTGAAGTGGATGCGTGCATCATAAACATCTCGTTGAACCGGCGATGTTCCACTCGGCGGCGCTGACCGTTGATATGATTGTCTCTGACGTGGATCTGGCTGGCCTGGCTGAAACTGGCCAATTGCTTGTGGGTGGACTGGGTCGCGATGATACCGGCGTGTTCGGCTGTCAGATCCTGCAGCCCCATGGCGAAGCGGCCGCGGTAGATGGGATGGAACTTCATGAAGCCCGCCCAGGCTTCATCAAACAGGATATAATCGCACAGCGAGCCGAGTTTCTCGATGATGGTCTGCGCACTGTAGATTGTGCCGTCATAGCTGCATTGCTCGATCACGGCCACGCGGAACGGACGCTCCCGCCGCCAGGCGTGCGGATCGGTGACCAGCGGATGAGTGCGAATTCTCTCGCGGATCTGTTCTTCGTCCAGCGCGGCGTAATCGATCGGGCCGATCAATCCGTGGGCGTTTCGATCAGTCTCGAGGAACACCGGGATGCCTCCGGCCAGGTACAAGGCACCATGATGCGCGGCCTTATGGTTGTTGCGGTCAAACAACACAAGATCGCCCTCCGCCACCAGCGCCTGCAGCACGATTTTGTTCGACGAGGAGGTTCCGTTGAGGACGAAATAGGTCCGTTCGGCGCCGAAGATCTTTGCCGCCTCCTGCTGGGCGGCCAAGGCAGGACCTTCGTGGGTCAGCAAGTCGCCTAGATCGAGCACCGAGTTATCGAGATCGTCGCGGAACACCGCCTCGCCCAGATGTTGAATGAAAATCCGGCCGATCGCGCTACGGGCGTAGAACACGCCACCGTTGTGGCCGGGGCAGGTCCAGAGCTGATTGCCCTCCTCCGCGTAATCCACCAATGCGCCAAAGAAGGGAGTCTTCAGCGTCTCGGCGTACTGGCGCAGCCGGCTGATCAGGTTTTTGGCGATGAAGTCGGGCGTCTCCTCGGCCAGGAATACGTAGCCGTCGGCCTCGCGCAGCACATCGACGGGAATGTCCTCCAGCCGGTGGCGGCGGACCAGGATGATGATCGGCATATCCAGTCCGCGCTTGCGGATCAGCGCGACCAAGCCAGCCATCTTACCCTGTGGCCCGCGCTTGCCCCAGTCCAGCAGCACGCAGCCCACCGCGGCATCAGTCTGGATCACCAGTTCAGCGTCATCGATCTTGTGCGCCTTCATCACGCCATAGCCATCGCGCTCAATTTCTTCCGCGATCGATTGCAGCCTTTGACCCTCGAGATCGGCGGGATCAAACGCTGGGGCGCAAATCAAAAACTTGAAGTGGCGGGAATATTCCATGGCTGTGCGACTCCGGCTCGGCGGCGACCGCCATCATTACCACCGAAGCCGCTGCATGCAGCGGTCCGATACCCCGACATCGAACTTTCATCGACTCGCCGGACATCCCTCGACATAGGACGTGATCCCGGATCCTGTCGCGTCAGATCGCTTGGGATCAGGACTGATTGGCGAGAGCATGTTTCCGTCTTTTCGCCGTCGGCGAACGCGCGCCGGATGGTTGCTTCCGGACCTTCTCTCATGCCTGGAAGCTGGAGTGACCTGGCTTGGCAACTCGCCGGGCGGTCGCACCGCCGGGCAGCCGGACCGCCCTGCAGACCGCGTCGATTATCGTGTCGCCAGATCGACCCGTTATCGTATGTTCGTCACTGATCCCCCGCTGTTGAGGACCACGATCAATCGAGCCGCTGATTCGCGACGAGATTTCACACCAAAGCAGGGCCAGTATCCGGCCCTCATTCACGCCTACACGCCTGTGAACGGACGCCCGCCGGCCGAGGCGGACATGATCCGGTTCCTTCCGCGTTACACCGCCGACCGTTAAGGTTGCCTAGCGCTTCATCGATTCCGGATACTCGCTGCCATTGCCCGCGGTCAGCGAACCGATGTGATCGCGTTGCGATTCTGCGCCCAAGCCTGCTCATCGGACCCCTGCGCCGTCGGTCAATTCTTGCCGTAGCTGATCGTGGTCATCCGCGCCGCCGCCACGCCCTTCGCCTTCAAATACGACGCCGCCGCATTTGCCCGCCGCTCACCGAGCGCGAGATTGTATTCTTCGGTTCCCCGCTCATCGGTATTGCCAGCAATCTGCACGTTCGTGCTGGGATATTTGGTGAGCCAGGCGCCCTGCTTGTCCAAGGTCGACTTGGCGTCGTCGCGGAGGGCCGAACGGTCGAAGTCAAAGAAAACGCGATCGCCGACATTGGCGACGAGATCCTCTTGGCTTCCGGGGACGATGCCACCGGCGGGTGGAGCTCCCGTACCGGAGGTGGTTTCGGTGGTCTGGTGACTGCACGCCGCCAGCAGGGCGACTGCCGCGAAGGCGCCGAGGATCCTCGTTCTCATTTTGTCTTTGTCCCTGGATAGGGTGCAAGCCGGTACACAGCAATTACCAATAGCTGCGGGGCGAAGCGATAAACCGTTCCGCCCGGGGAAGCGACTAACCCCTCCCTGGGAGTGGGGTCAAGTTCCTGAGACTTGTTTCGGACCAGACGCCGATTATGTTGCCGTGCCGACACAGTGATGGCGTAATTGGCACAATAGCTTCACGGAGGGCGACGTCGGTCTGACTCCCTCATCCACTATGTTCCGAGCGGGGACCATGCCGGGTCGGAGGCATCTGTTGGAGTTTCGGCTGGCCGCTCGTTAAAGCCTGTGATGTCGACGGACGCTAGACGCGACGAAAAGCCACCGCCGCGCGCATCCCGCGACCGCGTCTCCCGATAGAACATCAGCACTCGTCCGTTCGGCGCGAAGGTGGGGCCTTCGACCAGCCAGCCTTCGGACAGAATACGCGAGCCCGAGCCGTCCGGGTGCATCACGCCAATGGCAAAGTTGGCGGTCTCGGCACCGTAGCGCGTAAACGCGATCAGATCCCCGCGCGGCGACCACACTGGGGTCGCGTAGTGGCCGTCGCCAAAGCTGATACGTCTCGCGCCACCGCCGCCGGCAGCCATTACATAGATTTGCTGGTCGCCGCCACGGTCGGACGCGAATGCAATCTGTGACCCGTCCGGGCTGTAGCAAGGGCTCACATCGATCGATCCGGACTCGGTCAGCCGCCGTGTCGCGCGACTGGCCAGGTCGACCGAGACGATGTCCGAGCCACCGCCGTTCGACACCGCCATCAGCAGACTGCCACCGTCAGGCGCGAAGCGCGGCGCGAAGGTCATCCCGGTAAAGTCGCCGAGCGCGGTCTGCCGGCCCGTGGTCAGGTCGAAGAGGTAAACCCGCGGTCGGTTATTGGCGTAGCTCATGAAGGCGATCTCATCGCGCGACGGATGGAATCGCGGGGTGAGCACCAGCCATGATCCGTCGGTCAACAGTCGGTTGTTCTCACTGTCCTGGTCCATGATCGCCAGCCGCTTGGTGCGCCGGTCGCGTGGTCCGGTGGCCGAGATGTAGACGATTCTCGAATCGAAATAGCCCTTTTCGCCCAGTAGCCGTTCGTAGATCACGTCGGCCATGATGTGTGCGATGCGGCGCCAGTTGGCCTGGGTGGTGGTGTATGCGGTGCCCTGGATCTGGGTCTGCGGCAGGATGTCCCACAGTCGGAACTCGACTCTGATTTCGCCGCCGCCCCGGATCTGCACGTTGCCGGTCACTAGCGCCTGGGCGCCGGTCACCTTCCAGTTCTGAAAGTTGGGGGGCCCGGCGGGAGCCGCGCTGGCCTGGATAAATGCCGCGCGGTCGATCAGCCGAAACAGCCCGCTGCGTCCCAGGTCGTTGCTTATCACTCCGGCAATTTCACTGCCAAGCTGAGCGGAAGCGCCGTCGGGGCCGCCAAGGTCTGGCAGCGCGATCGGAATCGGCTCGGTGCGGGCACGATTGACATCGATCACCGCGGACTGGCCGCCGCCGCCCGGTGGACTCCCCGGTGGAGCAACCTGTTGCGCCAGTACCGGCACAGGTACGGCTCCGAGCAATCCGGCCGCGCCGGCGATCACGCCGCGCCGCCCTATGGATCGATTCGGGATGTGGATCATGATGTTGCCTTCCCGTCTAAGTCTTCCACGTCTGGTTCTTCCCGCTCCGGGCCGCCAGGGTCGTCCGCTTCCACGGACGATCCACGCAATGTGATCCGGATCGGCGTCGTAACAGGTCCCGGGCTCACGGACTGAACCGAAACGTCAAGACGTTGGTTCTCCCCAACGCACTGGCCGGCAGCGGCAGATTGGCGCAGCGGGGGTCCAGGATGGCGCGGACCGCTCGTTCGGCGAAGACGCGAAACCGTGGATCGCTCATGCGCCCGACATCGCTGCCGGCTATTTCGGCCTTGCGAACAATCCCGCCTGCATCCGTCGTCACCGTCAGCATCACCCGCAACTTTTCGAGGTCCAGCGCCTCGGGGTCTTTGGTCCAGCATTCCCGCACATGGTCGCCGATGGCGCCCCGCTGGTCCGCGCTCAACGCCGCTGTGTCGTTGCCCAGCGGGTTGCCGCCGCTGTTGGGCTGGCCTCCTGCCTGCGGATTCGTGCGCCCTTTTGGCGGCTGCGTCTGGGCAAACTGCTGCCGGAGCTTCTCAAGCGTGTTCTCAACCGAACTGCTGTTCGGCGCAGGGTTCTTGGTCGCATTAGGCTGCGACGTCGCGCTGGGCGGTGGCGGTGGCGCGGGCGCCGCCGGTGGGGGCGGCGGCAGCGGTGGCTCGACCTTCGGGGGCATCTGGGCTGGCGGGGCAGGGGGAGCGGGCGGCGGTGGCGGGATTACCACCGGCGCGGGGGCCGGCTCCGGCGGCGGAGAGGGCGGTGGCGTTGGCGGTGGCGGCGTTACCGCCGGGGAAGGTTGTGGCGGAGAGGTCGGAGGGGCGGGTGTCGGCGGCGCGATCTCAGGGTTCGGCGGCGGTGCCGGCGGCGGTGGCGGTGGCGGTGGCGCCTGGATTGGCTCCGGCTTCGGCGGCTCGGTTACCGGCGGCGCCGGCGGCGCGACTTCCTTGGCCGGAGCCGGCACGTCCGCCGGAGCCGGCGCCTGCACCGAGGCCTTGGCTGGACCCTGAAACACCACCGCCACCGTGGTCTCCAGTGGGGCTTCGTCTTTCGGCGTAAACCAAGGCAGGCCGAGCACCAGCGCCAACACCACTGCCAAATGTAACGCCGCCGACGCGATCAACCCGGTCCACAAACGAGAAGACCTCACGCCCAACTCCCGTCTGCCGGCCCGATTGGCGCTTCGGAAGACCCGCTGCAGCACGCGGCGATTATCCCTATTGGTGCTGCCCGGAGGTGGGCTTGGCGGAGGAAGACGGTTCCGCTGGGGCCGGTGCCCCGGGCGTCGATGGCGCGGGGGCAGCACGGCTGGACGCAGGTGGCGCAGATGCAGGCGGCGCAGATGTGGGCGGCGCAGCGGCGGCATGGCCGGGGGCAGGTGCGGCAATTTGCTCGGCCAGCAGGGCCACCTTGGTGAAGCCGCCCTGAGTGATCGTGCCCATCGCCTCCATGATCCGGCCATAGGCCAGGTCTTTGTCGCCCCGGACAAAGATCCGGCGATCGGGGTTGTTTTTCGCAATCGCCTGCAGCTTGGCTACGATGTCAGCAAGTTCAACCGGCTGGTCCTGCAGGAAGATCGTGCCGTCCGCCTTGATGGACACCGTCAGGGGCTCACTGTCGCTGTTCAGTGGCTGCGCGTCGGTCTTCGGCAGGTCGACCGAAACGCCGGACGTCATCAGCGGCGCGGTGACCATGAAGATGATCAGCAGCACGAGCATCACGTCCACCAGTGGCGTGACGTTGATTTCCGCTAATGGCTTGTAGCGTCCTCGCCGACCGTTGCCCGAGCCACCGCTGTAAGTGGAAAACGCCATGGCTCAGCTCTGCTCCTCGCTCTGGCGGGACAGTATGGCACTGAATTCGCTGCCGAAGTTCTCCATCCGGACAGCAAATCGGGCAAGGTTGGTGCTGATCTGATTATACGCGAGCACCGCTGGAATGGCGGCGACCAGACCAATGGCGGTGGCGAACAGCGCCTCGGCGATGCCGGGGGCGACCACCGCCAGGTTCGTATTGTGCATCGCGGCGATGGCGGAGAACGAATGCATGATGCCCCACACCGTGCCGAACAGACCGATGAACGGCGCCGTGGCTCCGACACTTGCCAGAAACACCATCCAGCGCTCCATCCGCTCCATCTCCCGCTGTACCGTTACGGTGATGGCGCGGTCGATCCGCTCGCGCACACTGGTGTGGGAGATATCGGCACCGGCGGCGCGCAGCGAGCGGCGCCATTCGCCCATCGCGGCGGCGAAGACGGATGCCATCGGATGGCCTGGATTGGTGCCCTCGCGATCAAACAGTTCATCCAGACTGCCGCCGGACCAGAATCGGTCCTCGAAGCTGTCGGCTTCCTTGTTGACCCTTCGCAGACTGGCCCATTTCTCGAACACGACGGCCCAAACCCACACACTGGCGCACAGCAGGCCGAGCATGACGAGTTTGACGACGATGTCGGCTTCGATGAACAGGCTCCAGAGCGACAGATCACCGCCGGTCGCACCGAGATTTACCGCATCCACTGCCCGATCCACTGCCAAGTCCCCCAATGAGTTGTTTTGTCCATATCACCCGTCGGCCCGTGACTGCATGCTTCGGGGCGGTTCACTGGGCTCCGGTCACGCCGGGCACCGTCACCTGACGCAAACCGCCCATTGTCTCCCGCCAACGCGGCGGAATACGGGCGGGTCTGTTTCCTCCGATTCGGACGCAGGCAAGCTTGATGCGCAGCGATGCACAGACCCCGTCGGGGCCGCACACCGTCTGGCGCAACAGCACCGAGGCGCCGCCCACCTCCAAGGTCTCCGTCTCGACCACCAGCGTGTCGTCGAGTCGTCCGGGCCGCACATAGTCTATTTCCGCGCGATGCACCATGAACATCAGGTTGAAACGTTCCACCAGCTCCGCATGAGGGATTCCCGCCTGCCGCAGGGCTTCTGTCCGGGCGCGCTCGGCGTAGCGCAGGTAGTTGGCGTGGTAGACCACCCCACCGGCATCCGTGTCCTCGTAATAGACTCGGAAGGAATAGCGGTGGATGGACCCCGGATGAGTATTCATTCACTCCGTTCCGCCGCCGAGAACTCATCGCCGGAAGCCGGCGGTCCGCTCTCACCCCCGAGCAGATCGAGCAACGGCGCGGCTGATCGGGGCGGCTTGAGCCCCAGGTGTCGCCAACCAGGCTCCCCCAGCATGCGGCCGCGACTGGTGCGCAGTATCAGTCCTTCCTGGATGAGATAGGGCTCAATGACGTCCTCCAGCGTGTCGCGAGCCTCCGCCAACGCGGCCGCCAGCGTCTCGACACCGACCGGCCCACCGGCATGGTGTTCGGCAATACGACGCAGATAGCGGCGATCCATCTGATCCAGCCCGAGCCGGTCCACCTCCAGCCGCGTGAGCGCCGCGTCCGCAACAGCCCGATTGACGGGCGTATTGCCCTGCACGGCGGCAAAGTCGCGCACCCGGCGTAACAGCCGACCGGCGATACGCGGCGTGCCACGGGAGCGGCCGGCGATCTCGGCCGCGCCGGCCTCAGTCAGGCGGAACTCCAGCAAGCGGGCGCCGCGGGCGATGATCTGGCGCAGTTCCTCGGGCGTGTAGAACACAAGGCGTAGCGGGATGCCGAAGCGATCGCGGAGCGGCGTGGCCAGCAGGCCCGCTCGCGTGGTGGCGCCGATCAGGGTGAACGGCGGCAGGTCGATACGCACACTGCGCGCCGCGGGGCCTTCACCGATGATCAGGTCGAGTTGGAAGTCTTCCATCGCCGGGTAAAGGATTTCTTCGATCGCCGGTTGCAGGCGATGGATCTCGTCGATGAACAGGACGTCTTTTGGCTGCAGATTGGTCAGAATGGCGGCAAGCGAGCCGGCCTTGTCGATTACGGGACCGGAGGTGGCGCGAAAGCCCACGCCAAGTTCGCGTGCGACGATCTGCGCCAGCGTCGTCTTGCCGAGACCGGGAGGGCCGTGCAGCAGGACGTGGTCCAGCGACTCGCCGCGCGATTTCGCCGCCTGGATGAAGACGGCCAGATTCTCCCGCGATGTCTTCTGGCCGGTGAAATCGGCCAGGGCCTGTGGACGCAGCGATGCTTCCGCGGCGTCTTCCGGCTGGCGTGCGGCAGAGACGGTGCGACCGGCCTCATCGTCGTTATCGCTCATCCGGGAGCCCTTTGCGCCAGTTCCTTCAGGCTGTCACGGATCAACGCGTCGAGCGTAGCGTTCTCGCCGAGCCGTTCGGCCACCCGGGCGACCGTCTGCTGCGCCTCGGGCCGGCGGTAACCGAGGTTGACCAGGGCAGACAGCGCATCGCCGGCCTGACTCTGTGGCGCAATCTGCGGCGCATACGAGACGCCCGCCGGTGCCGGCATCGCTCCAGCCTTGTCCCGCAGTTCCGTCAGCAGGCGGATGGCCAGCCGCGGCCCGACGCCAGCGGCGCGTGTCAGGCTGGCCCTGTCGCCGCCCGCTATGGCGCCCACCAGATCGCGCGGCGAGAGCGCTGACAAGATGGCCAGCGCGACACGCCCACCGACGCCCTGGACAGTCGTGAGCAGGCGGAACCAATCGCGTTCGGCCGCATCGGCGAAACCATACAGCAGGATCGCATCCTCCCGCACGTGGGTCTCGATCAGCAGTTTCGCTTGCGCCGGCGCTGGTGGCAGCGCGGACAAGGTGCGCGAAGACGCCTGCACCAGATAGCCGACGCCTCCCACGTCAATGACGCAGGTGCCGTCGGAGAGTGCCTCCACTCGTCCGGTGAGCTGGGCGATCATGCTGGCGCGGTCCCGCAACGTAAGAGGAAGTCGGTACAACTCGGTGGCTGTTGCGCATTATACGAGCGGTGTGGGGTCGGGAACCTACGAGTACCAATGCCGTGGGCAGAAGTCATCGATCCTCGCGCCGAGCATCGCCGAGCACGAGGATGACGTTGGAGCAGTGATTGGTGAGCGGCGTTACGCCAACGCTGTCTCGACGGCTTGGCGCAACGCGGGCAGCAGCATCTCCGCGAACCACGGATTGCGTCGCTCCCAGGCGGTCGTACGCCAGGAGGGGTGGGGCAGCGGGACGATCTCCGGCCCAAGCTCGGCAAAACGCCGCACCCGCTCGGTCATCGCACCTTTCCCCAGGCGATGACGTTGCGCGTATGAGCCAACCAACAGCGTCAGCCGCACCTCCGGCAGCAGCCGGGTGAATCTGTCCAGCCAGAGGGGTGCGCATTCCGGGCGAGGAGGCGCGTCGCCGCCCCGGGGCAACCGACCCGGGTAGCACAGTCCAGTCCCCACGAGCGCGATGCGCGTCGCGTCGTAGAACAACGCACGATCCATCCGCAGCCAGCCGCGCAGCCGGTCGCCGGAGGGGTCATTCCACGGCAGGCCGGTCATATGCACCTTGGTGCCGGGCGCTTGGCCGATGATCAGAATGCGCGACGTGGCGGACACCCGGAACACGGGGCGCGGGCCGAGCGGCAGGACAGCTTCACAGCGACGGCAGGCAAGGGCCTCGGCCGTGGCGATGTCCAACGTGTCTTCGGAGGCCAATGCGGCGGACATTTAGTCGGATATGGTCAGTGCGATGGGTTCGCTGGGTCAGGGCGGACAGCGTCGATATTCGCGGCAGGTGGCATTCGGGCTCACGCCGCTCGCTGAATCAGGTGATGATGCGCTTTTCCCGCAACGCCGTCACCACGACGTCGGCCAGCTCCACCGCCCCGAGTTCCAGTGTGCGCAGCCGGATTTCCGGGTCCAGCGGCGCCTCGTACGGCGCATCGACTCCGGTGAAATTGCGGATCTGCCCGCTATCCGCCTTCTGATACAGTCCCTTCGGATCGCGCCGCCGGCACTCCTCGATCGGCGTGTCGACGAAGATTTCCAGGAATTCGTCCTCCCCCACCCGCTCTCGCGCCAGCATTCGCTCGGCTCGGTACGGCGAGATGAACGAGACGATGACGATCAGCCCCGCCTCGACGAACAGCCGGGACACTTCGGCGATGCGGCGGATGTTCTCGACCCGATCGGCTTCGGAAAAGCCCAGGTCACGGTTCAACCCATGGCGGACGTTGTCGCCGTCCAGGATCATGGTGTGATGGCCCAGCGCATGCAGTCGCTTTTCCACCTGGTTGGCGATGGTCGACTTGCCGGCGCCTGACAGCCCGGTGAACCAGAGTACCGCCGACCGCTGGCCCTTCAGCGCCGCCCGCGCCGTCTTGTCGACATCCAACCGGTGCCAGTGAATGTCGCTGCTGCGGACGCGTATCGCCGTCACCATGCCGGCGCCGACGGTGCTGCGGGTCAGCCGGTCGATCAGGATGAACCCCCCGAGCTCCCGGCTGGTCTCGTATGGCTCGCATACCACCGGGTGGGTCAGCGAGATCGAAACCCGGCCGATCTCGTTCAATCCGAGTTCCCGCGCGCCAACTTCGTCCAAGGTCTCCATATCCAGCCGGACGGTGATATCCGTCACCGTTGCGGTCACTGTCCTGGTGCCGAGCATCAACAAATAGGCTCTGCCGCGGAACAGCGGCGTCTCGTCCATCCAGACAACCCAGCTATCGATCCCGTCCGCCGCTACCGGCACTGGTTCCGCGGCCAGGACGTCGCCGCGGGAAATGTCGATTTCCCGGTCCAGCACCAGCGTCACTGGATCGCCGGCGTGGGCTTCCCCCAGATCGCCGTCGAGGGTGACGATGCGGGTGACGGCGGCCTTGGTGCGCGCGGCGGCGTTCTGCACGATGCCGCCTTTTCGAACGTGCCCGGCGACGATGGTGCCGCAATAGCCACGAAAGCCATGATCAGGCCGGTTGACGTATTGCACCGGCATGCGGAATGCGCCCGCCCGGCTGGAACCGCCGGGATCGGCCCGCTCCAGCACCTCCAGCAAGGCCGGTCCTCCATACCACTCCATCCGTCGACTGGTCGTGGTCACATTGTCCCCGTCGCGGGCGCAGATCGGAATCGAGGTGACTGACCGAAAGCCGAACTTGCCCCGAATTGCGGCAAAGGCGCTCGCGATCGAGTCGAACGCCGACTGCTGAAAATCCAACAGGTCCATCTTGTTGATCGCCAGCACCACCTGACGCACGCCCAGCAAAGAGGCGATGGCAGCGTGTCGGCGCGTTTGTGACAGCAGGCCCTTGCGCGCGTCGACCAGCAGGATCGCGAGGTCAGCGGTCGAGGCGCCGGTGACCATGTTCCTGGTATATTGCTGGTGTCCTGGCGTGTCGGCGAGGATGAAGCGGCGGGACGGAGTCTCGAAGAAGCGGTATGCAACGTCGATGGTGACACCCTGCTCCCGCTCGGCCTCCAGGCCATCGACCAACAGCGCGTAATCGATCGCATCGCCGACGGTGCCGAACCGTCGCGAGTCATGTTCCAGTGCAGCCAGCACATCGTCGGGAATCGTGCCGCATTCGAAAAGCAGTCGGCCGATCAGGGTGGATTTGCCATCGTCGACGCTGCCGCAGGTCAGCACGCGCAGGACTGAATCGGGCATCAGAAATACCCTTCCCGCTTCTTGCGCTCCATCGAGGCATCCTGCTCCCGGTCGATAAGTCTTCCCGCGCGTTCCGAGACTCGGGTGAGGCGCATCTCGGCCAGCACTCCGTCCAGATCGGTAGCCTCTGACTCCACGGCGGCGGACAGCGGGTAGCAGCCGAGCGAGCGGAAACGCACCATGCGGTCTGTGGGCGTCTCCTTTGGCTCAAACCGCATCCTGTCGTCGTCCACCACGATAAGCTGGCCGCCGCGCGACACGGTGGGCCGCATCGTTGCGAAATACAGCGGCACGACGTCGATCTGTTCCGCCGCGATGTAGGACCACACATCCAACTCGGTCCAGTTGGATAGCGGAAATACGCGCAGCGTCTCACCCGGTGCGAGATTGCTGTTGTACAGATGCCAAAGCTCCGGGCGCTGCCGTTTGGGGTCCCAGGCATGGCCGGGACCGCGGACCGAAAAGATCCTCTCTTTCGCCCGCGACCGCTCCTCGTCCCGGCGGGCGCCGCCGATCGCCAGATCGTAGCCGCCCTGGGTCAGCGCCTGTCTCAGCGCGTCCGTCTTCATGATCTGGGTATAAGCGCCGCCATGGTCGAACGGGTTGATGCCCTGGCGCATGCCCTCGGGGTTAGTATGGCAGCGCAGCTCCAGGCCGAACCGGCGCACCGTCGCGTCGCGAAAGGCGATCATCGCGCGAAATTTCCAGGTCGTATCGATATGCAGCAGCGGGAACGGTGGCTTGGCGGGATAGAACGCCTTGCGCGCCAGATGCAGCAACACCGAGCTGTCCTTGCCGATCGAGTAAAGCAGCACCGGACGGGCCGCCTGTCCGGCCACTTCGCGGAAGATGTGGATGCTTTCGGCCTCGAGTGTCGCCAGATGCGCCGGACGCACGTTTGTCAAGATGTTGCCCCCACCCGATCGGAAATGACCGGCTGTTGTTGTCTCGAGACTTCCGTGACGTCAGGGCTACCTCGGGTAGCAAATCGTCACCGGATATGTAACTACAGGACAAAGGTATGCCACCTGCTACACGTTCCGCACGATATAATTTTCCTCGAGCGACTTCACGATGGCGTCGGCATGCACTTTGTCCCGCGCCTCCACCATGATCTCGAGAACAGCGGCCTGCACCGAAGCGGCGGCGAACAGGCGCTGGTGTGAGACCTCAATGATGTTGCCCCCCCTGCCACCAATCCGGCCGGCGATGTCGGCCAGCACGCCTGGACGGTCGGGAATCTCCAGATGCAGGCGCAACAGCCGACCTTCACGCTGCAGACCGCGCAGCAGCACGTTGGACAGGATGCGGGCGTCGATGTTGCCGCCGGTGATGGCGATGCCGACCTTCTTGCCGCGGAACCGTTCAGGATGGGCCAGCAGCGCCGCCAGACCGACGGCCCCGGCGCCCTCGGCCACCGTCTTTGCGGCTTCAATCAGCAGACTGATGGCTTCCTCGATGGCGCGCTCCGGGGTCACGAGAACGTCCGCGATGCGCCGGCGTACCAGCTCGAACGGGATCTCGCCGATGTCGCGTACCGCGACGCCCTCGGCGATGGTGGCGCCGCCGACCGAGACAGGGCGGCCGGCCAGGCGCTGCGCCATGGCTGCGTAGTTCTCCACCTCCGCGCCATACACGGCGATATCCGGTTTGAGCCCGGTCGCCGCCACCAGGCACCCCGCAACCAGACCCCCGCCGCCCACCGGAATGATCAGAGCGTCGAGGTCAGGGACGTCCTGAAGCATCTCCAGTCCCATGGTCCCTTGCCCGGCAATGATGGCCGGGTCGTCGTAGGGATGCACGAAAACCAGCGACCGGGAGGCCGCGAGTTCACGCGCGTGGGCGGCCGACTCGGCCAGGGTCTCGCCAAGCAGAATAACGTTGGCGCCCCAGGCGGCGGTCCGTGTCACCTTCGTCGAAGGGGTGAACTTCGGCATTACGATCGTCGCGGCGATGCCGAGCAGGCTGGCGTGACGGGCGACCGCCTGGGCGTGGTTGCCGGCCGACATGGCGACCACACCACGGGCACGCTCCGCCCCGCTGAGTGTCGCCAGCCGGTTGGCGGCGCCACGCTCTTTGAAGGCGCCGGTCACCTGCATGGTTTCGAGCTTCAGGACGACGTCCACGCCAATCGCGCGGGAAATCGCCTGGTTCGCCAGCATCGGCGTGCGAACCACTTTGCCGGCAATGCGCTCGGCGGCGGCATGGACGTCCGCCAGGACAACCGTCGGCGGCAACTCATCAGCCAACTCGGGGCAGGCTCCGACCGCGGCGGAAGGTGCGGGTGTCCTGGTCGCTCGGAGTGGCCGGGCAGCACCTATGGTCCGTCTGTCCGTCATGCTGCGTCCGATAGACCAGTTTTCTCCACCCGGTGCCTTAGCCGAACCGGATATCCAGGATCTCGTAGGAGCGGTCGCCACCGGGGGCGGGAACCGACACTGTCTCGCCCACCTTCTTGCCGATCAATGCCTTGGCAAGCGGTGAGGAAATCGACAGACGGGCCGCCTTGACGTCAGCTTCGTGCACGCCGACGATCTGATAGACGGCCTCGCGCTCGGTCTCCTCGTCGACCAGTTTCACGTGAGCCCCGAACTTGACATGCGAGCCGGACAGGGTGGACGGATCGATCACCTCGGCTGCCGATGTAATCTCCTCCAGCTCCGCGATGCGGCCTTCGATGAAGGACTGACGTTCGCGCGCCGCGTGATACTCGGCATTTTCCGACAGGTCGCCATGCTCCCGAGCCTCCGCGATGGAACGGATGATCGACGGACGATCCACCGACCGCAACTGCCGGAGTTCGTCTTCCAACCGCTGTAGACCAGGGGCGGTCATCGGAAACTTCTGCACGACTTCGTCCTTCGAGACTCGGTGAACCGGGGGACGTCACGCTGCGCCGCCGCGGCCGGGTAGACCCCGACCGCGGCGCCTTGCTCAAAACGAACCGCGAAAGTAGGACTGCAGCGGCGCGACTTCAAGCGTTCCCGCTTTCAGGGCTGCGATCGCGTGCACCGCTGCCCGGGCGCCGGCAAGCGTCGTGTAGTGCGGCACGCCCCGCGTCAGGGCGCTGCGGCGTATTGCGAAGCTGTCGGCGACCGATTGCGGGGTCGAGGCGGTGTTGATCACAAGTTGCACCTCATCCGACAGAATCGCGTCAACGCAATGCGGTCGACCTTCCAGCACCTTGTTCACGACCGTCACCGCCAGACCGGTTTCGCGGATGCGCGCAGCGGTACCACGGGTCGCCATGATGGCAAACCCCATCTCCACCAGCCTTCGGGCCAGCGCGGGCAGGCCCTTCTTGTCGGCGTCCTTGATCGACAGCAAGACCGTCCCGGCCAGTGGCAGGAGCACCCCGGCGCCCAGCTGCGCCTTCGCGAAGGCCCGCTCGAAGCTGGAGTCGAGACCCATGACCTCGCCCGTCGATTTCATCTCCGGCCCCAGAATGGTGTCTACGTTCGGGAAGCGGGCGAACGGAAAGACTGCCTCCTTCACCGCGACATGAGGAGCAACAGCATCGTCGTCGAGCACGAAATCGGTGGCGAGCCTCGCCCCGGCCATGACCCGCGCACCGATCTTGGCAACCGGCACCCCGGTGGCTTTAGCGACGAACGGCACCGTGCGAGAGGCACGCGGATTGACCTCCAGCACATAGATCGTGTCGTCCTTGATAGCGTACTGCACGTTCATCAGGCCGACCACGTTCAAAGCCTTGGCGATCGCCTCGGTTTCCGATTTCAGCTCGGTGATCATGGCCGGTGACAATGAATATGGCGGCAGTGAGCAGGCGCTGTCGCCGGAATGGATGCCGGCTTCCTCGATATGTTCCATCACGCCGGCCACGTAGACCGTTTCGCCGTCGGCGATGCAGTCCACGTCGACCTCGATCGCGTCATTGAGGTAGCGGTCGATCAAAACCGGACTCTCGCCGGAGGCACGGACGGCTTCGCGCATGTAGCGGTGCAGCCCGGCACGGTCATAGACGATCTCCATGGCCCGCCCGCCGAGGACGTAGCTCGGGCGAATCACCACCGGATAGCCGATGCGTTCGGCAATGGCGATGGCTTCCTCAACCGACCGGGCGATGCCGTTGTCCGGCTGCAGCAGACCCAGGCGGTGCAGCAACTGCTGAAAGCGCTCGCGATCCTCCGCCAGATCGATTGCATCGGCCGAGGTGCCAAGGATCGGGATGCCCTCCCGAGACAACGCCTGCGACAGCTTGAGTGGTGTCTGGCCGCCGTATTGGACGATGCAGCCCAACAAGGTGCCGTTCTGCTGTTCGCGGCGAATCAGGGCGATGACATCCTCCTCGGTCAGCGGCTCGAAATACAGCCGGTCGGAGGTGTCATAATCGGTGCTGACGGTTTCCGGGTTGCAATTGACCATGATGGTCTCGAACCCGGCCTCTTTCAGTGCATAGGCGGCGTGGACGCAGCAATAGTCGAACTCGATGCCCTGACCGATGCGGTTTGGCCCGCCGCCGAGGATGATGATTTTAGTCCGGTCGGTTGGATCGGCTTCGCAAGTCGGAGCGCCGTAGCCGCCTTCGAATGTGGAATACATATACGGCGTGCTTGAGGCGAACTCAGCGGCGCAGGTGTCGATGCGTTTGTAGACCGGGGTCACACCAAGTTCGGCGCGGATGCGATGGACCTCCGCCACTGTGCTGCCGGTCAGCTCGGCCAGCCGCAGGTCGGAGAAGCCCAGTGCTTTCAGCCGGCGCAAGGCACCTGCCTCCCGCGGCAGCCCGGCGGCGGCGGCCTCGCGTTCGGCAGCGATGATCCTGGCAATTTCCCGCAGGAACCAGGGGTCGAATTTCGTCGTGTTGTGGATGTCTTCGACCGACAGCCCGGCGCGCAGCGCCTGGGCGGCCATCAGCAGACGATCAGGAGCCGGCTGCGATAGTGCGGCGCGGAACGCATCGGGACCGCCATCACCGGGCGGCTCAATCGGATCGAGGCCGGACAAGCCGGTTTCCGTGCTTCGGAACCCCTTCTGCAGCGCCTCCGCGAAGCTGCGGCCGATCGACATTGCCTCACCAACCGATTTCATCGACGTGGTCAGCAGCGCCGGTGTGCCCGGGAATTTCTCGAACGTGAAACGCGGGATCTTGACCACCACGTAATCGATGGTCGGCTCGAAGCTGGCGGGCGTCACCCGGGTGATATCGTTGGAGAGTTCATCCAGCGTGTAGCCGACGGCCAGCTTGGCGGCGATCTTGGCGATCGGAAAGCCAGTCGCCTTCGAAGCCAGCGCGGAGGAACGGGACACGCGGGGGTTCATCTCGATGATGACCATGCGGCCATCAACCGGATTAAGCCCGAACTGCACATTCGCCCCCCCGGTGTCGACGCCGATCTTCCTCAGGCAGGCGATTGAGGCATCGCGCATCCGCTGAAATTCCTTGTCGGTCAGCGTCAGTGCGGGCGCGACCGTGACGGAATCGCCAGTGTGGATGCCCATGGGATCGACGTTCTCGATCGAGCAAACGATGATGCAGTTGTCGGCGCTGTCGCGGACCACCTCCATCTCGTACTCTTTCCAGCCGAGGACAGACTCCTCGATCAGCACCTCGGTGGTCGGGGAGGCTTCCAGCCCGCCGGCGACGATATGCTCAAATTCCTCGCGATTGTAGGCAATGCCGCCGCCGGTGCCGCCCAGGGTGAAGCTGGGACGGATCACCGTCGGCAGGCCGGTCATGGCCAAGGCGGCACGGGCTTCCTCAATGGAATGCGCAATGGCGGAGCGGGGCGAACTCGATGCCGATCTCCGCCATGGCGTCACGGAACTTCAGTCGGTCCTCGGCGCGGTCGATAACGTCGGCCTTGGCCCCGATAAGTTCGACGCCGTGGCGCTCCAGCGCGCCGATCGCGGCGAGGCGCATCGCGGTGTTGAGCGCCGTCTGGCCGCCCATCGTCGGCAGAAGGGCGTCGGGTTTCTCGCGGGCGATGATCTTCTCGACGATCTCCGGGGTGATCGGCTCGATGTACGTCGCATCCGCCAGACCCGGATCGGTCATGATGGTGGCAGGGTTCGAGTTCACCAGTATGACGCGGTAGCCCTCGGCGCGCAGCGCCTTGCAGGCCTGGGCACCGGAGTAGTCGAATTCGCAGGCCTGTCCAATGACGATCGGCCCGGCGCCGATGATCAGAATGGACTTGATGTCAGTGCGCTTGGGCATGCGGTAAATTCTGTCCGTTGGATTTCAGGGCAGCATGGAACTGCCTCGCAGCCGCGACCCCGTCCGGGGTCAGTTCCAAGTGCCAGTGACATTGCAGCGCGCCCGCAGGCAGCCGGATCGGTTCGCGGACCAAACCATCGCGCTGACATTTGGCAACGGCCTCGCAGAACGCGTCGAAGCTGATGTAATGATCCGCCAGGGTGACAAACCGAGCGAACCCCGCCTCAATATTCGCCTCGTTGATCGTCTGTCTGAGAGCGGTGGTCAACAGGCTTGCGATGGCATCCATGTCACCGACCCTGCTGCATCATTGCAACGAATCGGCGGAACAGGTGCTGGCTGTCGGATGGCCCCGGGCTTGCCTCGGGATGGTATTGCACCGAGAACACCGGCCGGTCGGTGCAGGCTATACCCTCATTGGACCCATCGAACAAAGACACATGTGTCACCTTCACATTCGCCGGCAATGAGGCGGCGTCGACCGCGAAACCGTGATTCTGGCTGGTGATTTCCACCCGTCCGGTGGCCAGATCCTTGACCGGCTGATTGGCGCCGCGATGCCCGCGGCGAAGTTTGTAAGTCGTCGCTCCTAACGCCAGGGCCAGCAATTGATGGCCGAGGCAGATGCCGAACAGTGGAATTCCGCTCTCCAGCAGTTTGCGCAGGACCGGCACAGCGTAGACGCCGGTCGCCGCCGGGTCTCCGGGGCCGTTGGACAGGAATATGCCGTCGGGCCGGTGCCTCAGGACGTCCTCGGCGGTGGCCGTGGCGGGCACCACTGTGACTCGGCACCCGGCCGAGGCCAGGTTGCGAAGAATGTTCCGCTTAGCACCGTAATCCACCGCCACGACGTGGTGCTTCGGCTGTGTCAGCCGTCCGCCGCCATCGGGCCAGGACCAAACTGTATCCTCCCAGGAATAGGACTGCCGACAGGTGACGTCCTTCGCGAGGTCCATCCCCTCCAGCCCCGGCCATAGGCTCGCCCGGGCACGCAGCGTCGGCAGATCGAACCGACCGTCGGCGGGAAACGCCAACACGCCGGTTGGCGCGCCGCCGTCACGGACGCGGATGGTCAGCGCCCTGGTGTCCAGCCCGGCGATCCCGGTCACGCTGTTGGATCGCAGCCAGGCATCCAACGACTGGGTGGAGCGCCAGTTGGACGGCTCGGTTATATCCTGTTTCACGATCAGGCCGCGCGCGGTGATCGTAGTCGCTTCAAGGTCGTCGACGTTGGTGCCGACGTTGCCGATATGCGGAAACGTGAAGGTTATGATCTGGCCCGCATAGGACGGATCGGTGAGGGTTTCCTGATAGCCGGTCAGGCCAGTGTTGAAACAGACCTCGCCCACCGGGAACGCCGGGTCGCCGGCCGCCTGACCATGGGCCGCCGGACTGTGGGAGCCGAAACCGCGACCCCAGAACACCGTGCCATCCGCCAGCACAAGCGCCGCGGTGGCGCCTGCGGGTGGAGCATCGGCAGCGCTGCTCGGGTCGGGCATCGTGGGTCTCACATGTTCGGAGGAACCGGATAGCAGATCGGCCATGCTCAGGCCGGTCGCCGCGATAACAGCAGGCCAGTGGCGCGACGGGATGGCACGGGCCTGGCGCCATTTGCGCACAGCCTCGGTCCCCACGCCGGTCAGCCTGGCGGCTGCCTCCGCCCCGCCGAGGCGTGCTATGATATGTTCGATTGGAACCGACATCGCAAACGGTATATGGGAAATAATTTCCCTCCACAACCACCGATCACCCAAATGGGAAGTCATTTCCTGAGCTCAGGAGGCCCAATGTCTGGAATGCATCTCCCGTTGACCGGCGGCTGCCAATGCGGGGCGGTTCGCTATGCTTTGGCCGAGCAGCCCGAGTCGACGGTCTGCCATTGCCGGATGTGCCAAAAGGCGGTGGGTGGCCCGTTCGCGGCGCTCAGCAAAGTCACGCTGAAAAACTTCACCTGGACCCGCGGCCTGCCCGCCAGCTTCCGAAGCTCCTCCTCTGCCGAGCGGCATTTCTGCGCCGCGTGCGGCACGCCGTTGACCTTCCAGCGCCTGGGCGGGGACGCGATCGAGGTCACGACGGGAAGCTTGGACGCCCCGGCGCTGGTGCCGCCAACAACGAATTTCGGCACTGAAGCCCGCCTGCCCTGGATCGAGGAACTGCGGCTCGGGCGGCTGCCAGACGTGCCGACAGCGGAAGGCAGCGCTGCGCCTCGGGTCGTGATCAGCCGGCAGCACCCAGACTACCCAACGCCGGACGGCTGGACGCCGCCGCACGCGGAATGAGCCTGGGCGCTCGGGTCAGGTGCACGAACACAAACGCTGGAAGTGAGGGTGAGCGGCGGCTCAGCTCGTCAGTAACCCATGCAAAGGCTTCCCGCGCCGGCGGCATGACCTCTATAAGGATGTTTCCGCGCAGGAGGGCATTGTGAGCCTGAGAGACGCATTCACCGACCACTTGAAGTTATCGATGAAAGCCGGCGACACAGCCCGCACCTCCACACTGCGCATGATCATGGCCCGCCTCAAGGACATCGACATAGCCGCACGGCCCAAGGGAGTCGACAAAGTAGCGGATGAAGACGTCGTCGCGATGCTGCGCGGCATGGTCAAGTCCCGCCGCGAGTCGGTGGAGCTGTACCTGCAGGGCAACCGCCCGGAACTCGCCGCCAAAGAGGCCGCCGAGATTGACGTGATCGAAAGCTTTCTGCCCAGCCAGATGGATCCGGTGGCGATGGAACGGGCGGTGGCCGACGCTGTCGCAGAGACCGGCGCCATGACCATCAAGGACATGGGCCGCGTGATGGCCGCTCTGCGCGCTCGGCATGCCGCCACAATCGATATGGCCAAGGCCGGTCCGATCGTCAAAGCTCGGCTTTCGGCTTGACCGCGCCGGCGCGATAACGCCGCCATGGCGCTTCCCAGCAGCTTCACGGATGAACTGCGCGCCCGCACGCCGATTTCCGCTGTGATCGGGCGCCGGGTGCGCCTGGCACGCTCGGGCAAGCAGTGGAAGGGTTGTTGTCCGTTCCACGGCGAAAAATCACCCAGCTTTTACGTCTATGATGACCACTACCATTGTTTCGGCTGCGGCGCGCATGGTGACGCGATCAGTTTCATCATGCAGAGCCAGGCTCTCGGGTTTATGGAAGCCGTCGGCCAACTCGCCGCCGAGGCCGGGCTGGAGGTCCCCAAACCATCGCCCGAGGCGGCCGAAGCTGAACGGCGGCGGCTCGACGTTATCGGCGTGCTGCAGGCGGCGCAGCTGCACTACCAGCGCCGTATGGCCCTGCCCGAAGGTCGCGCAGCGCGAGACTATCTGCTCGGCCGCGGACTGAAGGAGGAAACGATCGACCGGTTCGGCCTCGGCTGGGCCGGGGAGCGTGGCGGATTGACAGCGGAAATGCTCCGACAAGGCATCGAAGCCTCACAACTGGAGGAGGCGGGCCTAATTCGACGTGAGGAGGAAACCCCTCGGCGTTTCGAGCTCTTCTCCAACCGGGTGATGTTTCCGATCAGTGACCGCCGCGGCCGGATCATCAGCTTCGGCGGCCGGACGCTCGGGTCCACGCAGCCGAAATACCTCAACGGGCCCGAGACGGCGGTATTTTCCAAGCGCCGCACACTCTACGGGCTCGATCTGGCGCGGAACGCGGTACGGAACGGCGGGGTGCTCCTCGTGGTGGAAGGGTATATGGACGTCATCGCCGCCGCCCAGGCAGGGTTCGCCGGTGCGGTCGCGCCGCTGGGAACCGCCCTGACCAACGAGCAGCTGGAGGAGCTCTGGCAGGTTTCTCCTTGTCCCGTGCTCTGCTTCGACGGCGACGGAGCGGGGGCCAGGGCAGCGGCACGGGTGATGGACATGGCGTTGCCGATGCTGACGCCGGAACGGTCATTGAAATTCGCCACGCTGCCGGTCGGAGAAGACCCGGACAGCCTACTGCGGAAGGGGCGATCCGCGCTGTTTCAGGGCGTCGTGGATGCGGCACGTCCACCCTCCGATGCGCTCTACGACATGGTGCGCGAGTTGGCCGGGGAGGCGACCCCGGAGCAACGAGCTGCATTGCGCTCGAAACTGATCGAGGCGGCGACCCGGATCGCGGACAAATCCCTCGCGAGTGAGTATCGCCGCGTGCTGCTGGACCGGTTTTTTGGCAGCCGGCAGGCACGGCCCGCCAGCAAAGGCCCCAACAGATCCAACGGTGCTGCTCGGCGTGCGGCCCCCGCGCCGGCTCGCTTCCTGCGTCTCAAAATCGACCAGAGTACGACAGCATTCGAATGGTCGCGCATTCTGACGGCAATCTTGCTGCGTCATCCCTTCCTGCTCCATGACGTGCACAATGCCTATGCCACCTTGGTGCTGGATGGGGCGCTGACTCGGCTGCGGGATGTGCTGCTGCAATGGGCGGAAACCGCTGAAACACTTGACTTCGCCAGGCTGACAGACCACCTCACGAAGTCCGGATGCAACTCCGAAATTGAGCAAGTTCTAACGGCTGGGGCGATGCCTTTGCCGGAATGCGCGGCGTCCACTGCCATGCCGGCGGAGGCCGAGGCAGGGTGGTGGCATTTTTTTGGGTTTTTAAATGTGGAACATCTTCGCGAGGAAGTCGCTTTAGCCAAGGTGGACGCAGACCGGAACTTCAACGCTGAAACACAACGTCGCCTCAGCGCGCTGCGGCAGGCGCTGATCAGGGTGGAGAGTGGCGAGCCCGACGGCGTCGAATTGTTGGATGCCTGAAGCCGGCCCGCCTGATACGACGCGCCATGTAATAGGGGGTGTCGGCCGATGCCGGCCGCGCCCGACGGACGAAGGAGTGCTCTGAGCAATGGCTACAAAGCCAATGGTCGCCGGCGACACCGCGACGGCGGAGCAGGACGTGGAAACCACCCTGTTGGACGTGCAGACGGTCGCGGTCAAGCGGCTGATCGCGAGGGGTAAGGAGCGTGGCTACATCACCTTCGACGAACTGAACGCGATCCTGCCTCCGGAACAGAACAGCTCCGAGCAGATCGAAGACGTTATGGCCAACTTCTCCGAAATGGGGATCCAGGTCGTCGAGAGCGAGGAAAGCGAGGAAGGCGAGGTACCCGTCGCGAAGGCTGAGAAAGCCGACGAGGCGGAGGAAGAGGAGCAGTCGGGCAACGTCGACGAGGCGAGCCTGGGACGCACCGACGATCCGGTGCGGATGTATCTGCGGGAAATGGGCAGCGTCGAGCTGTTGTCCCGTGAGGGCGAGATCGCCATCGCAAAGCGGATCGAAGCCGGCCGCGACATGATGATCAATGGGTTGTGCGAGAGCCCGCTGACATTCAAGGCGATCATCACCTGGCATGAACAGCTCAAGGCCGGGCGCATGCTGCTGCGCGACATCGTCGATCTGGAGGCGACTGACGGAGCCGGGGCACCGACAGCGGAGGCTGTCGAGGTTCCTGACGGTTCAGCCGCCGACGGGGCCGGCGCGAATGGTTTCGCCGCCAGTGACGATCTCGACCCGGACGACGAGGACGGCGGGCCCAGCATGTCGCTGTCGGCGCTCGAGGAAAAGTTGAAACCCGAGGTGCTGGCCAACTTCGAGGAGATCGAGAATCTCTACAAGAAGCTGCACAAGATGCAGCATCGCCGGCTAGAGACGATCACCAGCGGCGAAGAAATGACCTCGCGATCGGAGAAGAGCTACGAGAAGATCCGAGAGGAGCTGGTCGAGAAGGTCGGTCAGGTGCGGCTGCACAACAACCGCATCGAGGAGCTGGTGAGCCAGCTCAAGCTGCTGAATCAGCGACTGACGACGCTGGAAGGCCAGCTCATGCGCATGGCCGAAGGGTGCAAGGTCAACCGCGAGGAATTCCTGAAGAACTACCGCGGCCAGGAACTCGATCCCAACTGGTTGGAAAGGGTTGGCAAGCTGACCGGCAAGGGCTGGAAGCTGTTCGTCGCCAAGCATCCGACCGATATCGGCAAGGTCCGCGGACAGATTTCTTCGGTGGCGACCGATGCCAGCCTGCCTATCGCCGAGTTTCGCCGGGTCTACATGACGGTTTCCCGCGGCGAACGTGACAGCGCGCGGGCAAAGAAGGAGATGATTGAGGCCAACCTGCGTCTGGTCATCTCGATCGCGAAAAAGTACACCAATCGCGGCCTGCAGTTCCTGGACCTGATTCAGGAGGGCAACATCGGCCTGATGAAGGCGGTCGATAAATTCGAGTACCGTCGCGGCTACAAGTTCTCGACCTATGCGACCTGGTGGATCCGCCAGGCGATCACGCGTTCGATCGCCGATCAGGCGCGGACGATCCGCATCCCGGTGCACATGATCGAGACGATCAACAAGCTGGTGCGCACCAGCCGGCAGATGCTGCATGAGATCGGCCGCGAACCGGCGCCGGAGGAACTGGCTGACAAGCTGGGGATGCCGCTGGAGAAGGTCCGGAAGGTCCTGAAGATCGCCAAGGAGCCGATCAGCCTGGAGACACCGATCGGCGACGAGGAAGATTCTCATCTCGGCGACTTCATCGAGGACAAGGCGGCGGTGATCCCGCTGGATGCGGCGATCCAGGCGAATCTGCGAGAAGCGACGACGCGGGTGCTGTCCTCGCTCACGCCGCGTGAGGAGCGCGTGCTGCGCATGCGGTTCGGGATCGGCATGAACACCGACCATACGCTGGAAGAGGTCGGGCAGCAGTTCAACGTCACACGCGAACGCATCCGCCAGATCGAGGCGAAGGCACTGCGGAAGTTGAAGCACCCGAGTCGGAGCCGCAAGCTGCGCAGCTTCCTGGACGACTGAGGCTTATCCGCCAAATCGGGGGTCATGCGGAGGGTCGGCTGATGTCGCGCGCCCGAGGCCGCGTCCGGACCACTTCGTTTCCCGAAAAAATGCATAAATCAAATGCAAGAGAGCCAAATTGCCGCCTGCCCTGAATGGATCCATCTTCTTCAGCAGGCCAGACGATCGGCCCGACTGGAGATGGAGAATTCCGATGAAAGCCATGATCCTGGTCGCCCTTGCCGCCGTGACCGTGAGTGCCGGGGCGGCAAATGCCCAGACGCAGTATCGGACACCAGCTCATAACTTCTATCAAAACAACTGGATGTCCGGGCGTTAAGCCGCGTCCAGCCTCGTGGTGGACATAGCCGACGACACCGATGGCCTGTTGCCGATTGACTGTTGTTGAGCGGAGCGCGGATTTGTCAGTGGTTGGCCCATCGGCTACGCTGCATCGCAGGTGATCGAGGGTTCGCTATGGATCAGGCAACCATCCATCTGGCCAACCACACGCAGGGTCAGGAAGGACTTACGCGAGTTCCCTTCCACCTGTATCAGGACCCCTCGCTGCTTGCGCACGAGCAACAGCGTCTGTTTGAAGGCCCGGTCTGGAACTATCTGTGCATCGACGGCGACATCGCGAATATTGGCGACTGGCGCACCACTTTCGTCGGTCGCATGCCGGTTGTCGTGGTGCGCACCGAAGACGGGGGCATTGCGGCATTTGAGAATCGCTGCCTGCACCGCGGCGCGTTGATCTGCTTCGACAATGCCGGCAAGGCCCGCGATTTCACCTGTGTCTATCACGCTTGGCGCTACGACCTGAGCGGCAACCTGAAATCCATCGCGTTCCGCAAAGGCGTCAACGGCCGCGGCGGGATGCCGGACAGCTTTCACCCCGAAGACCATGCCATCCGAAAGCTGCGCACCACCACGATCGGTGGCATCGTATTCGGAACCTTCTCGGACCTTACACCAGCCATCGAGGACTATACCGGTCCCGAGGTTGCCTTCTCGTTGAAGCGGACGGCGGGACGCAAGCTGCAGGTGATCGGCCGCTTTACCGAGATCTTGCCCAACAACTGGAAGCTCTATGCCGAAAACGTCCGCGACACTTACCACGCCAGCTTGCTGCATGTGTTCTTTGCGACCTTCCGTATCAATCGATTAAGCCAGGGTGGCGGCGTCCGCGTCAGTCCTAACGGCGGCAGCCATGTTTCCACGACGCTGGCGCCAAGTCAGGAAGCGGATGATGCCTATGACGGGATGCGCTCGGTCGACAACGAATTGCTCTTGTCCGACCCAAGCCTGCTCGACGCCGCGGATGAGCATGGCGACCAAGTACGGCAGCAGATCCTGTCGGTGTTCCCAAGCTTTGCGATGCAACGCACCTATAATGTCATGGCGATCCGCCAGTTCGTTCCGCGCAGCGTCGACCGTACCGACCTTAACTGGATTTACCTCGGCTATGCGGACGATCCGCCGGAGTTGCGGCGGCGCCGGCTCAAGCAGCTCAACCTCGCGGGGCCGGCGGGCTTCGTCTCCATGGAGGATGGCTGCATCGGCAACTTTGTGGAGCGCGGCGCGGCCGCGGCACCGCATGGTGTTTCGCTGCTGGAAATGGGCGGTGCCGGGACCGAGAGCCAGGAAACCCGCGCCACCGAGACGGCCATCCGGGGATTCTGGCAGATGTGGCGTCGCTTGATAGAGGCATAGCGCCATGTCCACGGCCGAAACGCTGTTCCGTCTCGCTGCCCTCAATGCCGCCTACGCCGCGTGTATTGACGACGACCGGCTGGAGGATTGGCCCGGCTTTTTCCTCGACCAGTGCCTGTACAAGATTACCTCCGCCGAAAATCTGCGGGATGGCAATGAAGCTGGTATTGTCTATGCCGATAGCAGAGCCATGCTGGCGGATCGGGTGCTGGCGCTGCGGCGGGCGAATATCTACGAGCGGCAGACCTACCGGCACATCATCGGAACGTCGCTGATTACCGCTCCCGGCTTTACGGATGCCATCATCGAGACCCCCTTCCTGGTGGTCCGAACGATGCGTGACGGCCGGATGGATCTGTTCGCCGCGGGACGTTACCGCGATCGGCTACACAACGACGCGGGCAGGCTGCGGTTCGCCGAGCGCGTTGTGATTTGCGATTCGTCGCACTTCGACACGCTGGTTGCGATCCCGCTTTAGGGTTCGGTGGGAATGATCAGCAAACGGCGGGTGTCCCGTGCCCGATTTGATGGCGGCTCCCAGATCAAGTCGTTTGTCGTGATCATACCGGCCCGCGCAACTCGGGCAGCGGAATGAACTCACGCTCGTCGCCGGCAACCTTGCCGAAACGCCCGGCCTTCCAGTCCGCCTTGGCCTGCTCGATCCGCTCCTGCGAGGACGAGACAAAATTCCAGAAGATAAAGCGGGGACCGTCCATCACCGCGCCCCCGAGCAGCAGCAGTCTAGCGCCGTGCGGCCCCGCGACCAGGGCGAGGCGATCACCGGCGCGGAACAACAGCATTCTTCCTGCCTCGAAGCTGACGCCGGCGACTTCCACCGTTCCCTCGACCACGTAGGCGCCGCGTTCTTCGTGGTGGTCAGGCAGGGGCAGCGACGCACCCGGGGACAACGCGACGTCGGCGTAAAACAGCGGCCATTGGGTCACCACGGGTGAATGCAGGCCCCAGCCGTCCCCGGCGATCAGGCGAAGCCGAATTCCGGGTTCATCCAAGACCGGCAGGGAGGCAGCCGGGTGGTGGACGAAGGCCGCCGGCATCTCCTCCGATGTCTTGGGCAACGCGGCCCAGGATTGGATGCCGAACAGCTTGTTGCCGCGGTCTCGCAACGCGGTATCCGTACGCTCCGAGTGGGCGATCCCGTTGCCTGCAGTCATCCAGTTGACGTCGCCGGGAACGATCGAGAGCTGGGACCCCAGGCTGTCTCGATGCATGATCGAACCGTCGAACAGGTAGGTGACGGTGGCGAGGCCGATGTGGGGATGCGGCCGGACATCCAGGCCATGACCCGTGAGGAACTCGCCCGGTCCCATCTGGTCGAAGAAGATGAACGGCCCGATCATCTGCTTTTCCTTGGCCGGCAGGGCGCGACGCACCTCGAAGCCGCCGACGTCGTGGGCGCGCGGGATGATCACCGCCTCGAGGCCAGTCGGCAGGGTCGAGCGGGATGTTTCGTTGCCAGGCGGTTGGTTCATGAGGTTGCCTTTTCACCGATAGCCTGGCGCCGGACGTATGCGTTGAGAACTAATCGATCAGGGCCTACTCGCGCCTACGGCAAAGGGATCAGCGCGGGATTTCGCCCCCTCCCGCAAAACGACCCCTACGAAACGCAGTCCGACAACGCGGGTGAGGCATTTTGTCCTGCGCCGCGCGCGCATCAGCGGTTAACGTCTTTCGCTTTCCGCCTCGCCAAACGCCGCCGAGGCATCGCTCAGCCCGCGTCACACCTGCCGATAGACCGCCTTCGCATTCTCCAGAAAGACCTGCCGCCGCTGCGCGTCAGTCAGCTTGATGGGCAGCGCCTGCGCCGGATCGTCGAAATCCCAGTGCGGATAGTCCGTTGCGAACAACACACGGTCCCAGCCGATCCACCCGATCGTCTCCGCCAACTGGCTGCGTGGCTCCGGCTCTTCGATCGGCTGCGTGGTGAACCAGACATTGGTGCGGATATACTCGGACGGCGCCCGTTTCAAATGCGGCAGCTCGCGCTTCAGCTTCGCCCACTGCCGGTCCATTCGCCACCCCAACGCGGCGGCCCAGGCCAAGCCGCCCTCTACCAGCACCACGCGCAGATCGGGCACTCGCTCGAACACGCCCTCCAGGATCATGCTGATCAGCAGCGCCTGCTGCGCCTGGGCATGGCCGACCATTTCCTCGATGTAGTAGCTGCCCCAGCCGCCGGCGGTGTTTGGCCAGCCGCCATTGCCGAAAGCATGAATCCCGACCGCCAGCCCCGCCGCGGCCGCCGCCTCATAGATCGGCCAGTAGCGCCGCTGCCCAAGCGGTTCGGCAGTGCGGCTCAACAACAGCACCTGGGCAAAGTCCGCATCGCCGGCGCGCAACTCGATTTCCCGCACTGACGCGACGCTGTCCTCGTAAGGAATCACGACAGAACCGCGCAGTCGCTTGTCCTGCGAGGTCCACTCGGCCTTCTGCCATTCGTTGGTGGCGTGTGTGATCGCCGCTGAAAGTTCCGGGTTGGTGGCTCCCTGTCCGCTGGTCAACGGGTTGAGAATGCCCAGTGAAACGTTGTTCGGATCCAAATGCTGCTTCGCCATGAAGCAAAGATCGCTGCCCGGCGACCCGCCATCCGGCAGAAACGCGTCGCGCCGGCAGGCCTGAGGCTGGCCCTTCGGATAGGCCGATCCCTTCTCCCACGGCTGGCGGTAGGTGACGCCGAATTCCTCGACATGATCCAGCCAGCGCTTCGACAAATACGGATACAGCGACTTGCTGACGCCGCCGATCCCGACGCCGGCCGGCCGAGGATGGATGTCGCAGTCGGCGATCGCCATCCGGGAGGAAGTGGCGGGCTGGATCCCGGAGCGACTGAGGACCTCGACATTCATGGCACGTTCTCCCTGGCCACCGTCTCATCCAATCGAACATAGGTTTGCAGCGGGTTCTCCGCCATGATCTTCCGCGCGAGGCCTGTTTCCAACCCCTCGGGCAAGGCATTTCCGCCGTCATACTGCCAGTGCGGGTAGTCGGTGGAGAACAGCAGCATCTCGTCCGAGCCGATATGCTCGATCAGCCGCATCACCGAGGCGGGATCGGGCGGTGCATCGAACGGCTGCAGCGTCAGCCGCACGCGTTCGCGGACGATCGAGACCGGCGGATCGGAGACCCACGGGATCTCGCTGCGCAGCCCTTTCCAAAATTTGGTCAGCCGCCAAAGATACGCGGGTAACCAGGTCACGCCGGACTCCAGCAGCACCACGGTCAGCGCGGGGAATTTGGCGAAAACGCCCTCTGCCACCAAGCTGGTAAGCTGCGACTGAAACGCCGTCGCGTAATTGACATACTCTTCGGTAAATGTGCTCGGCCAGCCGACCGGGGTCATCGGATGGCGGTACATCGAACCGGCATGAATCCCGATCGGCAATCCATGGCGTTCCGCCGCCGCGTATATCGGCCAGTATTGCCGCCGGCCGAGCGTCAACTCGCTGCCGACGAGAAGCAAGACCTGGACGAAGCGGCGGTCGGGGGCACAGCGCTCGATTTCATCCACCGCCATTTCGGCGTTCTGCATTGGCACGACGATGGAGGCGCGCAGCCGCGTGTCACGGTCGAGCCATTCCCCTGCGATCCACTGGTTTAGCGCGCGGGAGAAGGCGACCCCCAGGTCCTCGCTGAACTGCGCCTGCACACCGTAAAGGCAGTTGCAGATCGCCAGCCGCGTACCCAGTGGGTCGAGTGCCTGCAGGCCGAGAGTATGAGCATCGGCGGCCGTGCGCCCCGCTTCATCGCGCCAGTCCTCACGAAAGCTGAGCGGATTGCGCGTCGGGTAGCTGATCGTGGTCAGGTCTTCGATGCCGCGGCGGACGACGGATTCGCGCCAGTGATCGTCCAGGTAAGGCAGCAGCGCCGACAGTCCCGGGACGACCGGATGGACGTCGCAGTCTATCGGCGCCGGGTGGTCGCCGCGACCGCTCATCCCGGCACTTGCACCATGAGATCGTCGCCCTCGGCCTTGATTGGATAGACGGCGATATCCTCATCAGCGGGCGCCGACATTGCCTTGCCGGTCCGAATGTCGAACTGCGCGGCGTGCAGCGGACATTCTATGCAGCCATTCTCCAGCCAGCCATCCGACAGCAAAGCGTACTCGTGCGTGCAGACGTTTGAGGTAGCGTGGAATTCGCCACCGGGAAGATGATATATGGCGACTTCGGTGGCGCCGACCCGCACGCCCAGGCACTGGCCCTCCGCCACGTCGCCCTTCGCCGCCACCCGCACCCAGTCACTCTTCGCACCATCCGCCGCCATGCTCGTCTCCATCAGGTTGTGCCCGCGAACGGGCGTTGCGGCAGCATGCCAGCGGAATCGTCGCCGGCCAACATCAGCCGAGCAGCTTGCCGCCATCGACGGGGATTACGACGCCAGTGCTGGAGGTCAGGTGGGTCACCGCCGCCATCACTGCCTGGGCCACCTCGTCAGCTTTGACCACGCGTTTCAGCGGCGTTGTAGAGGCTACCTTCTCCACCATCGCGGTGGTTCGCCCCGGCACGAATGCGGTGTCGACGGCGGCGGGGGAGACGGTCAGCACCCGGATCTCCGGCCCTAACACCCGTGCGAGCGACACTGCCATCGTGTCCAGGGCCGCCTTCGCGCCGCCGTAGGCGATGTTGCTGCCGGTACCGCTGGTCGCCGCAATCGAGGAGATGTTGACGATCACGGCGTCACCGGACCGCTTCATCAGCGGCGCAAAGGCCCGGATGGTCGCGAACGGTCCACGCACGTTGGCGGCGAAGATCGCGTCGATCAGTGCATCATCGAGTGCTTCGAGATCGGGGTGCGCGACCATCCGGGTGACTCCGGCTGAGTTCACCAGCACGTCGCAGCGGCCGAAATCTCGCTCTAGGGTGGCGGCCACCTCTCGGATGACCGTGGTTTCCAGCATCGGAATGCGCATTGCGCGGTGCCCGGTGCCGGGCAGGGCTGCCACCACCGAAGCGGCCTGCTCGGGTTTGCTGTTGTAGCCGACGATGACCTTCGCGCCTGCTTCGGCCAGACGCCGGGCTGTGGCCGACCCGATCGCACCGCTGGCGCCGGCAACGACGGCGACTTTGCCTGCGAGATCCATGCTCGAAACTCCCTCGATATCCGCCGGTAACGCAGTCAGGGCTGCGAAACCGACAACACCGGACGCGGTCGAAGCCGCCTGTTTGATCAGCCCCTGGTCGAATGTGGCGAAACGGCTGGCTGTGCGGCTCGAAGCCACATGAACGGCATCAGCAAAATCCAGGCCGTCTTGGCTCCACGCCAGAGCCTGGATGATCGCCGGCTCATCTTCGCATCGAACGCCCGGCAGCGCCACCAAGGCGGTCAATGCGTTGATGACGCGTGCGCGTTCCAGCCGGTACAGCCGCCGAAGCACCCGCTCGGCCTCCAGCAGCACTGTTTTGGGCAAGAAAACGGTCTCGCGGTCAAACAGCAGCCGAGCCTGCTCCGACTGCTGCGGGTCGTCGCCGGTCAGCAGGCGGACGATGACGTTAGTATCGACCGCTATCACGGCGTGTCCGCACCTCGTGGTCGATTGCCGCGTCCATCTCCTCGATGGTTCGCGCCGGTCCCTCGACGTGCAGGCAGCCGACGACCTGGTCCAGCCGGGTAGGCGGCGTGGTCTTCAGGGGGCGCAGCAGAACGCCATCGCCGGTGTCCACGACGGAGAAATCCGTTCCCGGTTCCCAGTGATGTATCTCCCGCACTGCCTTGGGAAGGATGATCTGGCCTTTGGAAGATAGCCGCGTGGTTTCCATGAAGGCGACGTAAGATGACGTAAGACCGAACTCAACACCTACTTCGCGGCAATCCGATAAAACACAAGTGCGTTCTCGGCGAACAGCTTGCGGCGGTCCTCGTGCGGCAGGCCGGCCGTGACATATTTGAACTGGCGGTAGATCCAGTCCCAGCTCGCCTTCACGCTGTCCACCGGGAAATTCGACGCGAACATGCAGCGATCGACGCCAAACATGCCGATCGTTTCGCGGATGACGGAGCCGTTGACCTGCAGGGTCCAGGGCTTGCCCTTCACCGTCAGGCCAGAGATTTTGCACCACACATGCGGGCAGGAGGCCAGCGCTTCCATACCCCGCTTCCATACCGCGAGCTGTTCGCTTGAGCGATCCAGCGGGTAACCGGTGTGGTTCAGCACGATGCGCAGGTCGCGGTGTTCGCGACAGACCTCCGCCGCTTCCTCCAGATGATACCAGGGCACACGCAGATCCCAGGACAGGTCATATTTGCTCAGCAATCCGAGACCCTTGCGCCAGATCGGGTCCTGCAGGCTGCGTTTCTCGCCGCGAACGGAATGATTTGGCCCCGACGCGATTACCGGCTTCGTGCGGATGCCGCGGACCATCCGGTTGGCCGCCTGAGCGGCGATGATGTCCTCGGCGTCCGGGGTGTCCACCCAGGCATGTGCGACGATGGCGTTCGGCATGCCGGTCTCGGCCGCGATGCGCGTCAGCCACTCGGTTTCCGCGAGCTGTTGGGTGCGGTCGCACTCTGCCTCAACATGTACGGTTGCGATGACGTTGTGCAGCGCGGTATCGCGACGATATTCGGGCGGGAGATAGCTGCGCTGGATACGCGAATAGTCACCGAGCCAGGCGTGTTCGCCGGACTCCAACCACGGGTAGCGGAGCGGCGATTCGAGGTCCCACAAATGGTGGTGAGCATCGACGATCGGGAGGTTCTCATCCATGCTCAAGAGTTAAGCAGTCATGCGACGATCAGGCTACCCGGCGACCCGAGCGATGAAGGAAAAGCCCATGAACCCGCAAGTCTTGATTGTCGGCGCCGGCCCGGTCGGACTGACGATGGCGGCAGAGTTGGCCCGCTACGGCGTATCCGTGCGCATCGTCGACAAGGCGGCGCAGCGAACCGACAAGTCCAAAGCTCTGGTGGTCTGGAGCCGCACCCTGGAGCTGCTCGATCGCGCCGGCTGCGGCAACACATTCGTTGCGGCCGGGCACACCGTGGTCGGAGCAAACATTATCGCCGGCGACAAGATCATCGGTCATGTCGACCTGACCGAGGTCAAGAGTCCGTATCCGTTTGGACTGATGCTGCCGCAGTCGGAAACCGAGCGACTGCTGGAGGCACACCTGGCCAGCCTGGGCGTCAGCGTGGAGCGTCAGGTCGAGGTCACCGATTTCAGCGACACTGGAACCGCCGTCACCACGGCGCTGCGGCACCCCGACGGCCGAACGGAAGCCCTGACAACCGAATGGCTGATCGGATGTGATGGCGCCCACAGCGTCGTCCGCCACCTGCTCGGCCTGACGTTCCTCGGCGACACACTGCAAACCGACTGGATCCTCGCGGATATTCACTTGTCAGGCGAGAATGCACCGCCTGCATCGGAAGTGGCAGCCTATTGGCACGAGGACGGGGTACTTGCGGTCTTTCCGATTTCCCCGGGGCGCTATCGTGTCATCGCCGACAGCGGTCGCTCGGAGGGGCCTCATCCGGCCGATCCAACGCTGGACCAGGTGCAGCAGGTCGTCGAACGGCGTGGCCCGGGCGGCATAGTCGTGTCCGATCCGATTTGGCTCGCTGGTTTCCGCATCAACGAACGCAAGGTGGCGGACTACCGGTCCGGTCGCGCATTCGTGGCCGGCGATGCCGCCCATGTGCACAGCCCGGCTGGCGGCCAAGGCATGAACACCGGCATGCAGGACGCATTCAACCTTGCCTGGAAGCTGGCGCTGGTGTGCCGGGGCACAGGTGCGGCGGAGCAACTGCTCGACAGCTACAGCACCGAGCGCAGCGCCGTCGGCGAGCAGGTGCTGAAAGCCGCCGGTCGGCTTACCGCGATGGCCGTGATGAAGAACCATACCGCCCAGGCGGTTAGAAACCTCGTGGCTGGCTTCATATTCGGCCTTGCGCGCGTGCGTCGGGCGATGGCGGACACCATGTCGGAGGTATCCGTGGGCTATGAGCAAAGCCAACTCAATGGCCCATCGGCACACGGGCTTGGCGGTCCGGCTCCCGGCGAGCGCGCAGCCCCGGTCGCAGGGCAGGCTCCAGTCGGCGCGGGCAACGTGCCACGCTTCGCCTTGTTCGCAACCTCAACCGAGGCGGTCGCAGGTTTGTTGCGAGAGCACAAAGATCTGCTTGAATTGACGGTGCGGCCGCCCTTCAGCGACGGCGGCATGTGGCTGGTGCGGCCGGACGGCTACGTCGCATGCACGGCCAAGGACGGGGACGTCGCGACTATCGCCGATTACCTGCGCGGTCTCGGTCGGAGCATCGAGACCGCGTGATTACCGAACGCAACGCGGCCGTCGTTGCCTAGGGCCTGTCCGCATGGCACCGTCCCGCATCGCATGAAACCCAGCGGAACCCCAGCGTGACCCTGATCCTTGCCAGCCGCCCAAATGTCTACTCCTCCAGCCCGCTCGACCGTATCGCCGTGCGCCGCGAGGATCACACGTGGATCGAACAGCAACTCGGTAATCCCGACAGCCTGTTCGTACCAGTTTGGCGCAGTCGCAACCTGGTGAGCGGGACCGATGCCGGCGATCCCGAGGCGGTCTATATTTCCGGTGAGGCCGCCTCGGTACTGCGGGTGCAGGGCGGCCCGTGGGCGTTCCTCGGCTTGCTCGACGGCCAGGCGGTGTTCGCCATCGACATCAGCGCCGAGGATGATCCGGTGCCGCTGCTGCCGGAGTCAGTCGGAAAGTTTGTCGACCTGCGATCGGTGGGCTGGGGCGTTCCGCGGCCGGAGGCGTCCGTGCTGGCGCATGCCCGTGGGCTGATGCACTGGCGCCAGCGGCACAAATTCTGCGGCGTCTGCGGTGGTGTCTGCGAAATCAAGAGCTCGGGCCACGTGATGCAGTGCACCGCCTGCAACTCGCAGCACTTCCCGCGCACCGATCCGGCGGTGATCATGCTGGTACACCGAGGCGACCGTGGGTTGCTGGGCCATTCCACCCGGTTTCCTCGCGCGACGATGTATTCAACGCTGGCGGGCTTCGTCGAACCGGGCGAAACGCTCGAGGAAGCCGTGCGGCGCGAGGTGCTCGAGGAATCCGGTATCGTCGTCGGCGATGTCCACTATCATTCCAGCCAGCCATGGCCGTTCCCCGGCAACATCATGCTCGGCTTCTATGCCGAAGCGCTGTCGGAGGAGATCACCATCGATCCTGAGGAACTCAAGGACGCACGCTGGTTCAGCCGCCAGGAAATGCGGGACCACAAGCAGCACGGCTTCGACCTGCCGCGGGTGGACAGCATCGCGCGACGGCTGATCGAGGACTGGCTGACCGCCGGCTGATGCCTGACACGTTGGTGCGGGACCCCGCTGTGCCCGACTTGGCGACGATCGGCTATGAAGGCTGCACGGTCGACGGCGTGCTGCGCGCGCTGCAGTCCGCCCGGGTGGAACTGCTGATTGACGTGCGAGCCGTCGCGCAGTCACGCAAGCCAGGTTTCTCCAAGCGACAGCTCGCTGCGGCGCTGGATCAGGTCGGGATCGGCTATGTCCATCTGCAGGGCCTGGGGACGCCGAAACCGGGCCGGGATGCGGTCCGGGCCGGCCACCCTGAACGGATGGAAGTGATCTTCCGCGAACACATGACCTCCGACCGCGCGCAGGTTCAGCTCGCCGAGGCCAAAGGTCTCACAGTGCAGCGCACAGCATGCCTGCTGTGCTTCGAGCGCAACCATCAGACCTGCCATCGCCGGCTGGTGGCCGAGATGATCCAGATGGAGACGGCGCAGCCCGTCGTGCATCTGACCGTGCCGCTGGCGGGGTGACGCAGGTTCGAAGGGAAGATACTGGCGTTGCGCGCTGAGGCGGATGGTCGCGTGCGATCGTATGACTGGTTCCCTGACCAACCCGTGAGCCCGATCTCGTCATCGGCGTTGCAACAGCCGTGGTATAGTGTGAGCTCGCGAGAAACGCACAGGAGACCGGACGGACCATGACCTGGCCCACCCAACAAGGCACTTTCGACGCCGGCGATATTACGTTGCAATCCGGCACGCGCTTGTCGTCCGCCCGGCTGTCATGGAAAACCCACGGCGTGCTGTCGGCGGCGCGAGATAACGTCATCGTCTATCCGACCAGCTACGGCGCGCAACATCCGGACCTGGAATGGTTGATCGGCCCGGACAAGATCCTGGACCCCACACGCTGGTTCATCGTCATTCCGGATATGTTCGGCAACGGCCTGTCGTCTTCCCCCGCTGAACCGGGAGCAAGCGATTATCCGACTCTCGTGACCATTTACGACAACGTCCAGACCCAGCGTCAGGCTTTGCGGGCACTGTTCGGGATCGAACGGGTCGCCTGCGTCTATGGCTGGTCGATGGGCGCGCTACAAGCCTACCACTGGGCGGCCCTGTTTCCAGCTTCGGTGGACCGAATCGTCGTGAACTGCGGCGTCGCGCGAACCGCGGTGCACAACCAGGTTTTCCTGCGCTCGCTGATGGCGACACTGGAGGCGTCGCCGCAACACGTCGGCAACGGCCGGTTCTCCGCCGAACCGCGAGCCGCCAAGCGTGCCTTCGGCCGGATCTACGCGGCCTGGGCGCTCAGCCAGGATTTCTACCGAGCCAGGCTGCACTTGGCCGACGGACCGGAGCCGAACCTCGGCGCCCCTGATCTGGAAACCTTCCTGAAGACCGACTGGGAGGACCGCTTCGGCATCCGGCCCGCTGCCAATCTCTACGCGCAGCTTCGCACCTGGGACGCCGCCGACATCAGCGCCAACGCTCTTTATGACGGTGACCTCCCGCGCGCTCTCCGCGCCATTCAGGCCCGGGTGCTCTTGCTGCCCGGTGCCACGGACCTATACTTTCGCACCGCCGACAACGAGGCGGAGCTGCCCTATCTTCGCCACGCGTTGCTGCGGCCGATTCCCAGTATCTGGGGGCACCGCGCCGGCAACCCCGTGGTCAATCCCGCTGATCTGGAGTTCATCAAGAAGGAAGTACAGGCTTGGCTCGCGCATTAGGTCGGTTCGGTTTGGATCGTTGCGTTCGGCACGCCATCATTTCAGCATTCCCACCGTCATTTCGGAACGGAACTCCTCGCGCCGCCGGACCGCAGAAAGGCGCCGACGAGGTGAAGGCCGTAGCGGGTTGACGTCGACCCACCGTTCGCGTCTCCAGTGTCATCCCCGGCGCAGGCCGGGGACCCACGACTGGCGTCGCTGCGCGGTCAAAATCGTTGATCCCTTGCGCTCGGTCTCCGCCAAGGATGACAACTTGCGCACGGACAAACAGCACTAAAGGCCGTCGGTATCTTATTGATTTCGCGCGCGGCCCCCTCCCTCGCGTGCTCGGTCGCCCCGCCAACCCCGCGCGATGGGTCGCGCCGTTGTTCGGATGTCGCTCGCGGATCCCATCTGGGCCAGCAGGCATGTGCCTGCATCAACAGGCCGGACACATGACCGCGTTCGACCCAAAGCCACTATCTCGCAAACCCACTTGAACCCTACTGGCCGTCCACACATGGTATTAGGCGATTATTAACCGTTTCGCTGTACGTGGTCCACGAGCGGGCTGAGGTCTCGCCCAGGCTTTCACCGGAACGATCGCGAACGCGCCAGTTGGTTCGATATCGTTTTGACGGGAGTCAGCGCCGCGTGCGACTTCGGCTGTTGGTCTCAATCTTTTTAGACGGGCCCCTTATGCTCTCATCATCACAAGGCCTCGGCGCGCCTGTTCTGGTAGGTACCAATGGCGGACTGCCGCTGGAGCGAGTGACAGTATGTGATCTGAACGGGTCCACATACGGTGAGGCCTGGCTGCAACGCCTCATCGACAGCGATCCCGCCGGTTTGCCAATTGACGAAATCGAACCGGGTCTCCCGGATTTCCTTTCGCTGTTGCGGTCGCATTCGGGGCCGAGGTTCACCAGTTCCCTGGATCCCAGAACGGGACGATCTACCAGCATAACAAACCACTGCGCATTCAGCATAATCCAGAACAACTTGCCGCTTTGGCGCCGGTCATTGAAAAATTCATTGCGGCGATCAGGAAGCATGAAGGTGCACGATCGTGACACGTAACGGAGCAATGGCGCTATGCCCGACGAGATTACCTTCGACGATTGCTGCAGGATTATACTGCAGGACTGGCGCTGGCGTCAGGATAGCATCGTCCCGGAACTACTGCACTATAAACGAGAGTTGCTTGCGCTGCTGAACGAGGAGTTCGACATCAGTTGGCGCGATGAAGGGCTTGGTCTCCCGCGCGACGATGCCCTGCCTGCTCTCGTCTCAACGATGCCGCGTGACTACGGTCGTCTAGCCAGCCCGTTCGCGTGTTGGCTGGAGTATCGTATGATTCCGGGCGAACAAAACGTTCTGGTCCGACACAGGAATGACCTACGAGCCAGCGAGATGGCGTTCAAGCAACGTTGGGTTGAGTTGTTTCGTGATCTCTTGCTGCTGCGCTGGCCAGAGGCGGTGCATCGCACGACAAGCTGGTCGCGCCTGCATGACCTCGGGCTGGGCGAGCCCTTGAGTGCAATCGACTTCTGCTAGCTGTGGCTTGAAACCGTCGACGTACGCGCGCAATCCAGTTCGCTATCCATAACAAGTCCCGGCGATCGCGGCACCATGAAACGAAGGGCAATCACCGCGCCGGCCAACCACCTATTTCACTCTGCACGCAGGAGCCGCGCGTCAACTGCCTGACGTATGGCAGCGGCGGCGTGTTCGCTGTCCCTCGCGTCCACCTCCAGCCAATCCATCGACCCAATGTCAGCAGTCGCGGCCCGTTGAAGGACGGCGACCGTCGCGTCCGACACGTCGTTGCTCCGGAAGGTGACCCGTCGCTCCAACTCCGCCAACGGCACCGACAGCCAAATGCCTAAGAAAGGCACCGATATGTCCTGAGCTATCGCCGCCACCGCAAGCCGCATCGTGGGGTCAAGGAATGTCGCGTCCAGGATAACCGCGTGGCCCCCGTCGGCCACATCTCGGACCTGGTCGAGGAGCACCTTATTCACCGCGGCATTGGCTTCAGCGGCATAAGCCGCTTGTGGCAACCGGTCCTCCGGGGCAACCGAGTGCAGGCGCTTGCGGATCTCGTCGCTCCGTAGCACCAGGGCGCCCGGTGCAGCACCAAGGTCGGGCGCCAGCATACGGGCCAGCGTCGACTTTCCGCTCCCCGGCAATCCACCGATCGCCAGTACGAAGGCTGCCGGCGAGGATAGGTAGTCCAGCGCCGCTCGTAGGTACGATTTTGCATTATCCCTCTGACCTGAGGCAGCGCTGACATGACTTCTCACCATTGCCCGCTGCGACAGAAAGAGCGGAAACCCTCGAGCCGCTTCGGCGTCGCCGGTACGGGCGATTGCGCGGTTCATTACCCGGTTCGCCGCCGCCCGATCGACGCGGTGGTCCAGGTCCATCAGCAGGAAGGCCACGTCGTAGCCGACATCGATCGTTGCCATTGCCTCGTCGAACTCGAGTGCATCGAACGGTACCGGCACGCCGTCCCAAAGGCAGAGGTTGCCCAGATGCAGGTCGCCATGGCATCGGCGCACGAAGCCGGCAGCGGCTCGATCGGCAAGCCATGGTGCGAGTTTCCGCACGGCGGCCTCGGTGCGATCCTGCCACGCCTGCACGTCGGCGCCAGGCAGCCCTGTGGCCATCGCGGACCGTGCATTTCCCTGGGTCAGCCGCAGCATTGCCGCGAGGCTGTCCCAGCCGGTCACCGGCGGCAGCCGTGCGTGATAGGCCGCGACGCAATCGCCCAGCGCATCCAGCAGCGAAGGGGAAAGCGCGCCGCGCGACGCCATGACATCAAGGAAGTCTTCGTCGGGCACCCGCGCCATGCGCAGCACCCAGTCAACCACCGGCGCCTCGCCGGGGTCCAAACAAAGCGCCAACGTGCCGTCGGACTGCCGGACCACGGCCACAACATCACGATAGATCCCAGGCGCCGGCGGTTTGTTGAGTGCAAATTCGCGCTGCAGAAAGCGATGGCGCGCCTGCAGCGTCGAGAAATCCAGGAACGGCAGGCAGACAGCTTTCTTCAACTTCCAGACCGTATCCTCGCCAATGAAGACTGCCGAAATGTGCGTCTCCCTCGAGCGGCCCGAGGACAGCCCGCTCAAGAAAGCCGCGACCTCCTGCTGCTCGGCGGGAACCGTCACTGGTTCGCCTTTCGATCCGGCGGTCTGTTGCTTGCCGCCGTCTCTGCCGCGGGCCGGGTCGGGGAGAGGTACTGCGGGGCCTCGGCACGGGCGAACATGCCATAATCGCGGATCACCCGCATAACGCGATGGCGCCCTGGCATGGACAGGACACCTGCCTCGGCCGCCGCCAGATCCCGCCACGAATTCACGTATAATCCGTTACCAGGGCGGGTGATGCTGTCGAAACTATCGCAATCCACTACGTCTGGCGGTGTCCTCGACGCAGCATCGGGTCTCTCGATCGGCCGCTCTGTCAAGCTGATAGCTTTCGCGGCACCTGCTTCGGTGGAATCGAATCGTTGCTGTGCCAGCACAGTGTCAGGGTCCGGCTGGGTGTCGGCCACGATTTCGCCCACCCGCAGATGATAGTCGGCGAATATCGTATCGCGGCCTTTGCCCTGGATCTCATGATGGAGCGCATGGGTGCGCCAACGTATCAGCGCTTTCTCGTCGCGCCAGATCGACAGCGACACCAACCAACCCGGGCGCCCGATGCTTGAGTACCTCTCGTTGGTAATGAAGCCGTCGATCGCCATCAGTTCCGGCCTCAGCAATCCGGCGTTGCGCAAATATTCGTCCCAGCGCTCCGGGCGAGGGTTCACTTCGAAAACGACTGCGAACATCGGCTAGTCCTCCTGCCCTGCCGCCGGCGCCTGATCACCGGCCCGCAGGAAGGCCTCGGTTTCCCGGTACAGAGCGTAGCGGTTTTCCTCCAGGTGCATCAGGTGGGTCGCTCGGCCGATCTTGACGTCGCGCCGCATCGGGGCGGCTTGCATCGCGTCGAACAGGCAGGCCGCGTCGGCATCGGTGCACATTCGATCCCAGGCGCCGCGGATGATCGCGACCGGCGCACGGATCAGGCCAGGATCGTAGCCGAGTTCGCCCGCCCAGGCGTCGAAGATATCCTGGAACGCGCCGCTGGGTGTCTTGACCGCAGCCGGAGTGCGGCCTCGGCTCTCGCTGTCCGAGTCCAGGTAGGCCTCACCCCACGCCGCGAAATGGCGCCGCGACAGCACGGGCGGTTCGCCAGCCGGGACATCGGCGGTGAAGCGGTCCCATTGGTCCTGCAGCGAAATCAGCCGCCAGGCGGGCAATCGAGGTGCATCGCTTGCCGGATCGCGCCGAGCGATTGGGCCGAACATGACGAGGCGGTCGATCAGGTCGGGGCAGCGCCCGGCGAGGTGCCCGGCGACCATGCAGCCCCAGGAGTGCGCGACCAGCGACAGCCGAGGAATGTCCCGATGGTCCAGGATGAAGCGAACCGCCAGTTCGAGCTGGAGGCTGGCTTCGCCGATGCGGCCCAACGGCTCGTGCGCCGCCGCCGGTTCGGCCATTTCCGGATAGGGATCGGAGAAGTCGCCGAAGCCGTGAAAATCAAGGCCCCAGACTTCGAAGCCGGCAGCGCATAATTCGTCGCGCCAGGAGCGGCCATCGAAGCGATGTGCGATGGACAGGGCGGACGCGAACGTGCCGCCGTGCACATAAAGCACCACACCATTTCGCCTTGTGTTTTCCAACGGCGTCAGGTGCCGAAGGAACAACTGCACGCCCTGTCGATGCCCAGGGATGAGAAAATGGGCTTCACGCGGGTCAAGCTTTGGGATTGGGGATTTTGCCATGGAGCAATCTCCTGGTTCGGTTGGCTTCCTGACAAATGGTGTCAGTGCGGTCTCCTTCGCAGCGCTGAACGGTTCGGCGGTTTCCGAAGCGACCGTCGATCTCCCCGATTTTCGAAAAAGTTATTTGCCGATGTCCTGGATTATCCCGGTGGGTGGTTAATACCAGTTAATGGCGGCAACAGATCACACAACGCGGGACGGTCGGTGCGCAACTTCAAATCTGCGCAGACAGGTTCGGCGGCGATTAAGGAAAAGTACCATGGAAATCATGATCTTCGCCACCTCGTTCTTTTCGCTAGGCATCCGCAACACGCTTGCAATGGCGAAGGCCAGAGTGATGGCGGTTCGGTTGGCAGACGCTTGGTGCGGCCACGGCTGACCCGAGCCGCGCCCAGCGCTTATCCGAGGGATCGCGTCAATCAAGCCCACGCGGACGGTGCCTTGACGCCGTGCTTACACCAATGGGTGCAATCGCGTGCGGCTGCCTGGTCACCAAAGTGACACAAATCCGTAAAGCGACTGTCGCCGCCGTGACGTAAGCGCATCCGGTAATCCAAACGAGGGGCGCCGGTCATGCACGCGAACACAATCAAGCCGACCCGTCGCGATATTCTGGCCGGGACGGCCGCTATCGCGCTCGCCACCGCTCCGGTAGGTCCGGCCCGGTCGGCCAATCCGTCACAGTCGCTCGGCGCGTCCGGGACAACCGCCCAGGGCACCGTTTACGAGATGGACAGCAGCCCGCGGACAGGCGTGCCCAATGTGATGGTGTCCAACGGACTCGACGTGGTGAAGACCGGCGACGATGGAGGCTGGTCGCTGCCGGTCCGCGACGGCAACTCGCTGTTCGTCATCAAGCCTGCCGGCTGGGCGTTGCCGGTCGACGCCGCCACCAACCTGCCGCACTTCGCTTACGTGCACGCCCCAAGTGGCTCCCCCGACCTGGGATTTCGCTTTGCCGGCGTAGCACCGACCGGCGCGCTGCCTGCCAGCATCGACTTCGGTTTGCGGCGGCAACCAGAGCAGCCCCGCTTCGACGCCGTGCTGTTCACCGATCCGCAGCCTGAGAGCCTGGCCGAGGTCGACTATATCCGCGACGACGTTGTCGCCGTCGTCGAGGCCCAACGGGCGGCGTTCGGCATTACCCACGGCGACGTGATGTTCGACGACCTGTCGTATTACCCGCGCTACAACCGCATCGTCGGCACCATCGGGCTGCCCTGGTTCAACTGCCGCGGCAATCACGACATGAACATGGAGGCGCCAGACAACACCCACTCGGCCGAGACGTTCAAGCGCGTCTTCGGCGCCCGCTGGCATGCCTTTCAGTACGGCAATGCCACCTTCATCCTGCTCGACAATGTGGACTACCTGGGCACCGACGCAGCCAGACCGAACGGCTTTGGCAAATACCGCGGCTTTTTCGGCGAGCGCCAGTTGGGCTTCATCCGCAACGTGCTGGCCAACGTGCCGCGGGACAGCCTGGTGGTCGTCAGTTTTCATATCCCGCTCAGGACGCATGCCAGCACCGACGCCGCCAACAACACCGTCGATGCCCGGGACTTCCTGGCCGCGATCGGCACGCATACGAATACGGTCAGCTTCTGCGGTCACACCCATACCAATGAGCACTGGTATTTCACCGCGGACGACGGCTATCAGGCCGATGGCAATCCCGGCGGCACGCATCACCACCACATTCTGGCCGCCGTCTCGGGAAGCTGGTGGTCCGGCCCGTTCGACGCCCGGGGCATCCCGATGGCATTGCAGTCGGACGGCACACCGAACGGCTTTCATATTCTGTCGGTAGACGGCGCCACCTACACGACGACCTTGGTCCCTGCCCACGATCCCGCCCGCGGCCAGATGCGCATCCTGCTGGACAGCCAGGTGCACGGGGCGAACAAGGAGGTGATCCGCGATTACCCTGCCGGAGCACTGCTGGCCGGGCCGATCGCCGCCGAACGACTCGGCTCCACGCGGCTGGTGGTCAACCTGTTCGATGGCGGCCCCCGCTCGAGGGTGGACGTATCGATCGGTGGCAGCCCTTACCGCGCCCTAGGCAAGATCGAGCGGCTCGACCCGTTCGTGGTGGAGGTCTATGAGCGCAATCGAGACAGCAAAAAGCCGTGGGTCGAGGCGGGACTGTCCAGCCACATCTGGCAGATGTCGCTGCCGTCGGATTTGCAGCCCGGCACTCATCATGTAGCGGTCCGTGCGACCGACGAATATGGCCGCAGCAGGGCCGCATCGATGGTGCTGGAGGTAACCGGATGACGGGATTGCGCGGCAAACGTCGACCGAGATGAAGCGCGCCGACTATCCTAATGATCGGTAGGTGCGGCCCTCGGGTCCGCACCACGCGCCCATTCGTTGGCAAGCGTAAAGCCGATTCCCAACAGTACGGGCCCGAGGAAGATACCAAGCAGCCCAAACGCCAACGCTCCGCCCAACACTCCAAGCACCGTCAGCATGAAGGGAAGCTGAGCCCCGCGCGAAATGAACCAGGGCCGGATCAGGCTGTCGGCTCCGGTGATGGCACCGCCGCCATACAGCAGCAGAAAAATGCCCCACCCAAGATGGCCGCTGGTCATCAGCCAGATGGCCGCGGGGATCCAGACGACCGGTGCGCCGATCGGCAGCACGGACAGCAGCCCGGCGACAGCGCCGAGGAGCACTGGCCGGGGAACGCCGGCGATCCATAGACCGAAAGCGGTCAGGATCCCCTGCACCACCGCGGTGCCAAGGATGCCGTACACCACGCCGCGGACAGTCGCGCCGGTGACCGTGATCAGTCGCTCGGCCTGCACACCGGCGATCCGATGCAGAATCAAGCGCAGTCTTTCGGATATCGGGTCGCCGTAGACGTAGAAGAAAAAGGCAACAAATAGCGCCAGCAGGAACATCAGCACGCCGTTGGCGATGCCGAGCAGCAGACTCAACCCGCCTTCGACGAGAATGCCGAAATAGGGTCGCAGCGCCTCCAGCATGACGCTGATATCAGCGGCCCAGCGGTTCCACAGATCGCCCACGATCTGACCAAGCAGGGGAATGTCGAATACCCAGAGCGGGGCATCGGGCAGGCCGGCCCGTAGCGAGTCCATCACCACGTGTCGAAGATGCGTGACGTCGTCGGAACTGCCGGGTGCGGCAACCCCAATTGGCAGCACCAGGACGACGGCGGTCAGCGTCACCATCAGGGCGGCCGCCCAGACTCGTCTGAGGTGCAGGTGCAGCCGAAGCCAGTCGAACACCGGCCACGTCGTGTAAACCAGGATACCAGCCCACAACAGCGCGGAAAAGAACGGATACAGCACCAGCACGCAGCCGATTGCCACACCGCCGAGCAGCAGGCCCATCAGAATCCGTTCAGCGATCATGCTTCTCCGATCAGCCCCTCATGACATCCGGGTAGACGGCCACGCAAATGGCGGCGGCGGTCTCCGGGGGTTTGCCCTGGCGCAACCCTTCCTCCTGGCGTAATCGGGCCCCTTGCCCGTCTTGATTCTTTTTTGGGAATCATGAACTTAACAACAAACAGTATGTCGGCTTCCGGGCCGCGCCGATACTAGCCAATCCGCTTCCCCGCCTGTAGCTTCCGCCCACGTCGGCCGCTTGCTCGCCGGCGAAACAGACAGGCCGGGGTCGTGTGGTTTCTGCCCCACCAACACAGGGAGGATCAGTCGTGCCGCGTTTCGCCGCCAATCTGTCGATGATGTTCAATGAGGTCGCCTTCCTCGATCGCTTCGCTGCCGCCCGTGCCGCCGGGTTCGAGGGAGTGGAGTTCCTTTTTCCCTATGACTACCCCGCCGCCGATCTGCGGAGCCGGTTGTCGGGGGAGGGGCTTACCCAGGTTTTGTTCAACATGCCACCCGGGGATTGGACGAACGGCGAACGGGGCCTCGCGTCCATCCCCGGCCGGCAGGTGGAGTTCCGCGAGTCGGTGAAGAAGGCACTCGATTACGCCGCCACATTGGATTGCCGCCAGGTGCATTGCATGGCGGGCATCCCGCCGGCCGGCGTGTCGATGACCACCGCAACCGCGGTCTACGCCGCAAATCTCGCCTGGGCGTCCGAACAGGCCAAGCCCGCCGGGGTGCGTCTGGTGATCGAGCCGATCAATCATCGCGACATGCCGGGATATTTCCTCAATACCCAGGCTCAAGGCGCGGCGATCATCGAAGCTATCGGCAGCGACCGCGTCGGCTTGCAGTTCGACCTCTACCATGTGCAGATCACCGAGGGCGACATCACCAAGCGGATGGAGCGGCACATGCCGGTGATAGCCCACATGCAGATCGCCGACGTTCCCGATCGACACGAGCCCGGCACCGGCGAAATCGGATGGGCCTATGTTTTCCGTCGCATCGACGAACTTGGCTATCAGGGATGGGTCGGCTGCGAGTACCGGCCGGCGGGTGAGACCGTCGCGGGCCTTGGCTGGCGTGAGCGGTTCGCCGCCTGAGCCCGCGAGCCAATCAGAAAACACATAGGAGAGCCTCACATGAAAATCGGCTTCATCGGTCTGGGCATCATGGGGCGCCCGATGGCTTTGAACCTGAAGAACGCCGGTCATGAGTTGATCGTCCCGGAACGGGCCAGCTTGACGGGCGAGATCCGCTCCGCGGCCGAGGTGGTGCCGACACCCCAAGCCGTCGCGGCGAAGTCCGAGGTGCTCATCGTCATGGTGCCTGACACCCCGGACGTTGAAACGGTGCTCTTTGGTACCGACGGTGCTGCCGCGGGGCTGAAGAAGGGCAGCCTGGTCATCGACATGTCCTCGATCAGCCCCATCGACACCAAGGACTTTGCGCGGCGAATCAACGACAAGGGCTGCGACTACCTGGATGCTCCGGTGTCGGGCGGCGAGGTCGGCGCCAAGCAGGCTACTCTTACAATCATGGTCGGCGGCCCGGATGCGGCCTTCGCGCGCGCCAAGCCGCTGTTCGAACTGATGGGCAAGAACATCACCCATGTCGGGTCGGAAAATGGTGCCGGACAGACCTGCAAAGTGGCCAATCAGATCATGGTGGCGCTGAACATCCAGGCGGTGTCGGAAGCGCTGGTCTTCGCCTCCAAGGCAGGCGCCGACCCAGCCCGTGTACGCGCCGCGCTGATGGGCGGCTTCGCGTCGTCCCGTATATTGGAACTGCACGCCGAGCGGATGCTGAAGGGGACGTTCAACCCGGGTTTCAAGATCAAGCTGCATGAGAAGGATCTCAATCTCGCGTTGTCTTCCGCCAAAGCGCTGCATCTGTCGCTGCCAAACACCGCGGTGGCGCAGCAGATGTTCGCGTCCTGCATCGCGCATGGCGGAGCGGAGCTGGATCATTCGGCGCTTGATTATGGTGATCGAAGGGCTGGCCGACCATTCGATCAGGCCGGTCAAATCCTGAGCCGTTCGACCAAGTCATGACTGAGCGCTTGCCATGAAACGAGTTGCATGGCGTGAAAAAGGGTTGAGTTTAGCAGTGCAACGCCCATAAACTGCGCCAACCATCCTGGATATGAGACGGCACCCCGGCCAGGACGACCAATAGTGCTAGCAAAGACCGGGACTCGGGGTCCGCAGGGTGGAAAAGTCCCAAGTCGTGCCCAGCGGAAGTTGCACAAAGGGTCGAGTTTCATGTCTATGCGCTTTACCGAAATCGGCCAACAGCTTCGAGCGTATCGGCTGGAATCCGGTCTGCGCGCCGAAGAGATCGCCGCCCGCCTGGGCGTGTCTCGCGCCGCGCTGTATCGCTATGAAAAAGGCGAGGTGATCAAACTCGACACGATCAAACGGCTGGCCGAGTTGCTGAAGATTTCACCGCTGTCGCTGCTTGGCATCGGCGTCGAGTATTATAACCGACCGATCGGCTATTTCGAGCGTATCCGCCAGATCGAGGAAACCGCCGACCAGATGCTGCAACTTTCCGGTCCGCTCTGCTATTTGACTACCTCCGACGCGTACGACTCGGCGCTGGGGGAGGCATTTGACGAGGCGGCGGACCAGGCCGGGCCGGATCGGATGTCGATGCGCAGTCTGGCGGAGCAGGTGCTGGGCATCCTGGCCGCCCGAAAGCGAATGTATGCGATGCGCCGGCCGGGGATCATTGCAATGGTATCGTTGCCGGCCGTGCAACGGGTCGTCGAAGTCGGCATCGTCGCCGGAATGCATGTTTCCGAACGTGTGCGGCGCATCTGCCGCGACATCGCGATCACCGAGGTGGAGAATATCGCCAGCCTGATGGAAACCGAGCCGATGGGCTTGCAGTTTGGGTTGCTTGTCGGCGCGCAGCCAAGTTCATCCTTTAAAATTCTGCGCGCGCGCGACCGGGTCAGTCTGGCGGTCAATCCGTTTCGCACCGACACCCATCCTAGCGCGCAAACCGGGGTGGCGATGATCACCGGGGCGGACGAAGCGATCGCCGCACACCAGCGTGTCGCGGAAGCAAGCTGGCGGGAGGCGGTAAAGGGCCCGTCCGGTGCCGCACGACTGCGTCAGTTGCTCAACGTGGCATCTCCGGTTTCCTGAACAGCATCAGCGGTATCAGGAAGAAGACCAGTGCTGTCGCGGTGGCCGAAACCACGATCAACGGCGCCAGTTGCTCGTTGAAAACGTGCTGGTAAAGCACCGACCCGAGCGTGTCCGATAGCGGATTGGTCAGGTTGATGATCGACATCATACCGGCGAAGGCGAAGCCCTCAGCGCCCTCCGGGCAGGAATCGGCTGCCAGCGACAGCGTGGCGATGGTCGCGATCATCCCGGCGACGCCGCTCAGTAGCCAGATCATGACGGCGGTGACAGGACCGACCAACGCCAGGTAGGACAGGGTCGTGACCACGCCGAACAGGATGCTCAGCCGCAACAATGTCCGCTTGCCGACCACACGCAGCTTCCACCGATACAGCAATCCGCCCAGAATCCAGCCGAACGCACTGATCGAGGCCAGCACCCCTATAAAGCCCTGCGAAAACCCCAGTCGATCACTCATTTGGAAATACAGCGGCGTGCCGAATCCCGGGCTGAAATAATACAGAAACAGGAAACCGGCGACGAGCCAAAGGTTGCGGGTTCGAAACGCCGACACCAGCGCCGCCAGACGTTGGCGCAGCGCCGGAAGATCGAGCCGCGCGCGGGGTTCTTCGATCAGCCAGATGTTGGCAATGATGGAGATGGGTGCGACCGCCGCGATCCACGCCGCGGTGTGCAGCGCCTGGACCGGCGACAGGATCTCGATCAAATAGCCCGCCAGCAGCACTGCGACCATCTGCGCGATGTTGTACCACAGCCATTGCTGATTGATGAAGTTCGCGCTGGCGTCGTGCTTTTGTCCGGCCTCGACCAGCAGTGCGCCGCATAGGGTGCTCGAGATCGCCATGGCGAACGCGGTAACCGTCAATGCCGGTACCAAAGCGGCCGGGGAACTGATCATGGCGACCCAGCCGAACGCCAGCACCGCGACAGCATTGGCGAGGATCAGGTAGTATCGTCGTCGATAGCCGAACAACGGGACAAAGTCGGAGAACGCGCCATACAGCGGCTTGATGATCCAGGGCAGGTCCAGCACCGCCAGGGACACGCTGATCTTGACAGCGTCCCAACCCTGGGTCTGCTTGAGGAAGTAGGCCAGCGGCTGCCATATCACACCCGATTTCGCCTGACCGATCCCCTCCACCACATAGACAATGGCGAAGAACCACATGATACGGCTGACGGTCCGGCTCGCTTGGCCGGGACCCGGCTCGCCCGGGCTCGGCTCGTCGGGCGTCATTCGTCCCGGGTTTGATCGCGCGGAGTTTGATTGCATGGTCCATTGTGGTGGCTGCGCCGGTTGCCCTCAAGCCGGCTCGCGGGCAACCATGTGCTAATGTTTGAGGGATCTGGCGCATGGCTTGGCGTATTGGCATCGATATTGGCGGCACGTTCACTGACGTGGCCATGGTGGAGGAAGTCACCGGTCGCATCGGCATTACGAAAATACTGACGACCCCGCACGATTTCGCGCAGGGTGTGATCGAGGGCATCCGCCGAGGACTGGCGGAGAACGCTATCGATCCCGCCGACGTGACGCTGCTCTCCCACGCCACAACGGTGGTGACGAACGCGCTGCTGGAAAAGAAGGGCGCCAAGGCCGGCTTCGTTGCGACCAGGGGATTTCGCGACCTGCTGGAGCTACGCCGATCCTCTCGGGCCGATCTCTACGATCTGTTCCAGGACGCGCCCAGCGTGCTGATCCAGCGCCGCTACCGGTTTGAGATCACTGAGCGGATCGACGCACAAGGCGACGTGGTGACGCCTTTGGCGGAAGACGAAATCCCCGCGCTGATCGAGGCAATCCGTGTCGCCGGCCTACAAACGGTCGCGGTCTCGTTTTTGTTCTCCTTCCTCAATGACAGGCACGAGCGCAGGGTCGGGGCTGCGTTGCGGGAAGCGCTGCCGGATGTCGCCGTGTTCCTGTCGTGTGAGGTGCTGCCGGAAATCCGCGAGTTCGAGCGCGCCAGTACCACCGCGGTCTGTGCCTATGTCGGACCGCTGCTGGCTGGCTACCTGGAGCGACTGTCCACAGCGACGTTGGCACTTGGGTTGCCGCCGCTCTACGTGATGGGATCGTCAGGGGGTGTGTTCGACGTCGCCGAAGCGCTCCGCATGCCGGCCATGGCGGTCGAGTCCGGGCCTGCGGCAGGGGTGATCGCGGCGGCACTGGCGGGGCGGCAACTCGGTCGGCCTAATCTGATCTCATTCGACATGGGTGGCACCACCGCCAAGGCCAGCGTGATCGTCGGGCATGAGGTCGCGGTGACGGCAGATTACGAGGTCGGTGGCGCTGCCAACAGCCGGCGCTGGATGCAGGGGACGGGGCATCCCATCCGCATACCGGTGATCGATCTGGCGGAGGTCAGCGCCGGCGGCGGCTCCATCGCCTGGGTCGATCCCGGCGGATCACTGAAGGTCGGTCCGCATAGCGCCGGCGCCGATCCTGGGCCTGCTGCGTATGGCGCGGGCGGCGCGAAGCCAACGGTCACTGATGCCGACGTCGTCCTCGGCTGGCTGGACCGCGAGGCGCTGCTGGGTGGCAGTCTAAAAATCAATCTGCGGGCGGCGGAGCAGGCGATCGAAACCGGGGTGGCAGAGCCGTTCGGCCTGACCGCCCGCGACGCCGCCGCCCGCATCACCGAGGTGGTGAACAGCAACATGGCGCAGGCGCTGCGCATCGTCTCGGTCGAGCGCGGCCACGATCCGCGCGAGTTCAGCCTGATCGCGTTCGGTGGCGCCGGACCGGTGCACGCAGTGGCGTTGGCAGAAGAGGTGCACATCCCGGAGGTGATCATTCCACCAGCTCCCGGAGCATTTTCGGCTTTGGGGCTGGTGGCGACCGACTTGAAACGGGACTACGCGCAGACGCTCTATGTCGACCTGGGAAGCGTTGATCCGTTACGGGTTGCGGCAACGTTCGCAGCGATGGAGCGGGCCGGGGCCGCCGTGCTGGAAGCCGCCGTCGTGCCGGCAGGGCGCCGGTCGCTGCCTCGCTTCGCCGACGTGCGCTACCAGCGGCAGGCCTATGAACTGACCCTGCCCGTGGCGGATGGCCCGGTGACGCGGGAAAGCCTGGATCGGCTGGCGGCTGCGTTCCACGACAAACACGAGCAGACCTATGGCCACGCCAACCGAGCCGAGGCGGTGCAACTGGTGACCTTGCGGCTGACCGCTCTGGGAAAGCTCGTGGATCTGAAGTTTTCCCAGCCATCCGACCCGACCACTGCGCGGGTCCGGACCCGCGACGTCTGGTTCGCCGCGACTGGCTTCGCTCCGGCATCGGTCTATTGGAGAAACGGCCTGACTTCCGGGACAACGATCACCGGGCCGGCCATCATCGAGGCCTTCGATTCGACCACCGTCATACCGCCTGGCTGGACCGCTCGGGTGGACGAACTCGGCTATCTGCGCCTGACCCGCGCTTGACCTGCTTACGAATTCTTCACGCCCGCCCGTCGGAAACAGAACGCCGTCGAGGACGGGCCCCGCCGGCGCGTCTGACAGGAGGACACGATGAGACAGCATCGAAGCCACCTGCAGAGGATTGCGGCGACCTTTGATAATAAAAAAATCAAGGTCATTCCCGGCCGAAGTAGGCGGTGGATGGGCTCGTGAATGCAACTCATCCACCGGCCGATCCTTGCCTGTCAGGTCGATCGTGAAGCAAGCTATGCACCGATCAGCGAAACCCCACGGGCCGGTTACCCTGCACGCCACGGAGGACCACAATGAACGCGCTAGACTTAATGCTCGACCGCAAATCGGCGTTGAAACTGGAAGCGCCAGGCCCATCAGCCGAGGACCTGGAGCATATATTCGCCAGTGCGGTGCGGGCGCCGGACCACGGACGGCTGCGACCCTGGCATTTCGTCGTCATCGGGCCAGATCAGCGCGGCCGCTTCGGCGAGGTGATGGCGGAGTCCCTGCGACGCCGTGATCCGGCGGCCTCGGAGGTCGAAGTGCGGCGTGAAGGGGAAAAGGCCTTTCGCGCGCCCACGATCGTCGTCGTCGCGGCCAAGGTAAAGAAAGGACATAAGATACCGGAGATCGAGCAGATCGCCTCGGCCGCCGCCGCCGCTCAGACGATCATGCTGGCTGCTCCGGCACTGGGCTACGGGGCGATGTGGAAAACCGGCGGGCCGGCCTATGATCCGACCGTCAAAGCGGCGCTCGGCCTGGCTGAGGACGACGACATCGTTGGTTTTCTCTACCTCGGCACGCGCGCTGGCGGCTCGTCCCCGATCCCGCGGCCCGCAGCGAAGGACTTCGTCACGACCTGGTCCGGGTGACTATCGCCTCGGCGATCACTCACCCCCAAGCGGCTTCATATTACGCTCGGCTGCCCGGCGCAGCAGCGCGGCGGAGCGATAAACCCCGTGCACCATCTTGGAGTAAGGCAGCGTCAGGAACAGCGCGAGAATGAACCCGAGATGAACCGCCATCGCCAGCCCCATGGCACCGGTGGCACGCACCGCTAGCAACACGAGGCCGGTCAACGCGGTCATGGCGAGCAGCACCAGCAGCGCGACGTCGCCACCCAGCAGGCGGCGCGCCGCCGGCATTGGGTCGTCGACGAACTTCATCGCGAACAGTCCCACCGTGCCGATCAACAGCAGTATGCCACCGACGCTGCCCAGCAGCACCGGGGCACTGATGAACGGATAGGGCGCCGGCCAGCCGAGGAATGTGTGGTAAATGAAACCAACCGTCGTTGCTGCGAAGCACAGGAAGAAGCCGTAGAACATCGCGTGGTGCAAATAGCGCCGGCGCATCGAAAAACGCTCGGAATTGTCGTTGCATCCGTTGCCGCCGCCACCCAGATTCTTCAGTGTGAGCACGTCCCAAAGCGCCGTCGCCAGCGCGGACGGCCCTACCTTCTCGCGCGGGCCCGCGTCACGCCAGAAATTCCGCACTCCCATCCAAAGCGCCACCAGGGCAAAGCCCAGCGTCGCGATGGCGACGATCTGCATCGCCCAGAGCGGAATGACCTGGTAGAACGCTCCGGCGATCATCGGGCGGGCGCCAAAGAAATTTTCTGGCGTGTTCAGTAACATGGCCAGGATCAGCACCACGGCGATCGCTAGCGCGGCGACCAGCGATACCAGGGTGCCGTTGCGATTGAAGGCGGCTGCAAGCGGCTTTGGCCAGGCGTATTCGGCGTAGCTTTCGGCACGAACCTCCGCCAATGTGCGGGGTACGTTGATGCCCCATTCATGTGGCGGCGCATATTGACAGGCGTAGTAACAGCCGCGGCAGTTGTGGCACAGATTGGCCAGATAGCTCAGGTCGCCGGCGGAAAATTCCCGGCGCAGCTCCACCGCTGGGAAGACGGCGCAAAAGCCCTCGCAGTAGCGGCAGGCGTTGCAGATCTCCATCTCCCGTCGTGCATTGATGACGGCGTCAGTTTCTTGCACGACGCGCGGCCTCCTGCCCTGCGATGCGGCCAAACACGGTGCCGATCGTCATACCGAACCCGGCGAGATAGCCACGCCCGAGGATATTGCCGGCCATGATTTCTCCTGACGCGAACAGGTTGCCGGCGGGCTGACCGTTCTCCATCAATACCTGCGCTTTGTCATTCACCCTTACTCCGAGATAGGTGAAGGTGATGCCCGGCCGCAGCGGGTAGCCGTAGAACGGCGGCTTCACCACCGATCGAGCCCAGTTTGTCTTGTTGGGTGTCAGGCCTTCGGTCGCGTTGCCATCCAGCTTGAGGTTGTCAAACACCTGCCCCGGCTTGATCGCCGCGTTGTAGCCATCGATCGTCTGCCTCACGCGGGCAGGGTCCAACTTCATATTGACGGCCAGATCCTCCAGCGTGTCGGCCTTGATCGCCGGATAAACCGAAGGCATGAACAGCGGGAATGCGCGGGCGTCGCAGATCGAGTAAGCAATCTGCCCGGGTTGCTGAGCGATCAGCCGGCCCCAGATGGCGTAGCGCTTGGGCCAGACGTCCTCGCCCTCGTCGTAGAATCGGTCGCCATTGCGGTTGACCACTACACTGTAAGGCACACTGTCCAACCGCGTGGTGATGCCGCCGTCGAACTTCGGCGCCCGGGCGTCCAGCGCCACTGCGTGAAACTGCGTCGGATCGCCGATCGGCGCCACCCCCTGATCGAGTAGGTTCTTCAACACCCGACCGCGATTGTACGGCGTTCCGCGGATGACGAAATTGTCCACCGCGTCGCCCCAGTATTGCCGCATCCACTCCAGGTTGGCCTGGAAGCCGCCGGCGGAGGCGACCACACACTGCGCGTGCACCGTCTCCGGGAAGCCGCGATAGGTGATATCGGCGGAGCGAACCGAGCCGTCGCTCATATTCAGCGAACTCACCTCGGTATCGTATAAGATGTCGACGCCAAGACGCTCGGCGGTCAGGTAGTAGGCGTTCACCAGCGCCTTGCCGCCGCCGAGGAAGAAGGCATTGGTGCGCCCGAGATTGAGTGTCCCGGTCAGCGACGGCTGGAATCGCACGCCGGCCTGCCGCATCCATCCGAACACACCGGCGGACGCGCGTATGGTCATCCGGGCGAGCGACTCATCGGTGTTGCCGCCGGTCACCCGCAACAAATCGTCCCAGTATTCGTCCTCCCGGTAGGCATCGGTCAGCACCTCATTCGGCGCCTCGTGCATCGCGCGCAGGTTTCGCGTGTGCCGGCTGTTGCCGCCCCGGAATGCCTTGGGGGCGCTTTCCAGCAGCAACACGCTGGCTCCCTGCTGGCGCGCCGTGATCGCCGCGCACAGAGCCGCGTTGCCGCCACCGGCGACCAGCACGTCGTAGGTCCTTGTCCGATCCGGCATCAGCATCCCCCGCCGCCCTGGCTTCTTCCTACGAACGGTTGCCCGATCCCGCAAGGCGTGCGAATGGCGCATTGCCGCGAGTTCTGGGAGGGTCATCATGGCCGAAGCATTGGACAGGCGCCCCTGGCACGAGATCGTGCGGGACGTCCTGAAGCGTCACAACGTCAGCCTCATAACCTACGTTCCGGACAATGTGCTGCGTCCGCTGATCGAGGGCGTGCATGCCGACCCGTTCTTTACCGCCTTCGCCTGCACGCGGGAGGAGGAGGCGCTGGGCATCAACGCCGGGGCCTGGATGGGTGGCACGCGCGGCATCCTGCTCATGCAGACCAGCGGGTTCGCGACCTTGCCGAACGTCATCGCCTCGCTGGCGGTGCCGTTCCAGATTCCGATCCTGATGATGGTGAGCGAGCGCGGCACTCTCGGTGAATTCAATATCGGCCAGTCGCTGGTGGCGCGGACCATGCGTCCAGTGCTGGACTGCCTTGCCGTCGAGCACCACACGATGACCCGGCTGGACGAAGCCGAGTTCATCCTGGACCGCAGCATTACCCAGGCCGTGGCGACCTTTGCACCGGTCTGCTTCATCCTGTCGCCGCTGCTGACCGGCGGCAAGGTTTTTGCGAAATAGGGGGCGGATCATGGCAATTGCAACGAATCACCCGATCAGCCGCGAGCAGGCCAAAGTAATGAACCGCTATGACATCACCAAGCGCCTGGTGGATTTGCTGCACCGGGACGAGGCGGTCATCGGCGGTATCGGCTACACCAATTTCGACTTGTGGGCGGCCTCCGAAACGCCGCATGGACGGCGGCAGCAGAATTTTTACATGTTGGGCAGCATGGGGTTGGCAGTGCCGATCGCGCTGGGCGTGGCGCTTGCGCAGCCGGCGCGGAAAATCTTTGCACTGGAGGGCGACGGATCTGTTCTGATGCAACTTGGATCACTGTCCACCGTGGCCGCGCGGCAGCAGAAGAACCTGTGCGTCGTCATCATGGACAACGGCGCGTATCAGATCACCGGCGGCCAGAAAACCATGACGGATCAGGGTGCGGACATCGTCGGCATCGCCCGCGCGTCGGGGCTGCGGCAGAGCGCCTGGGCGGCGGACGAGGCAGCGTTCGTCGAGCTCATCGGACTGGCGTTGCGCGAAGACGGCCCATGGTTGATCGGATGCCGGATCGATAACCAAAAGCCGGTGGATACGACCGAGCGCGATCCGTCTCGCATACGGGATAATTTCATGCGCGGGCTTGGGGTCAGGCGGTAAAAGATCAACCGAGCAGCTCAGCAAGGGCTGTCATGCTCGGCACCAGCAGGTCTGGCTGGTGCGGCGTGATGCCAAATGGGCGGCCACGCCTGTCGATGAACGCGGTTCGCATGCCGGCCGCCTTCGCGCCAATGCAGTCGAACGCATGGTTGGCAACGAAAAGAACCTGGTCCCGCCGCACGCTCATGACCTCAGCCGCACGGGTATAGGTGGCGACGTGCGGCTTGAAGCTGTTCGCCTCAGCCACTGAGATCACCCGGTCGAACGGCACACCGTGATGCGCCTTGGCGCTTTCCAACATGTCCGGATCGCCATTCGACAGCACGACCAGCCGGTAGCGTCTGCCGAGTTTGGCCAGCGCCGCCGGCACTTCCGGGAAAGGGCGCAGACGCTCGATCGCCGCGACCAGTGCCCGCGCTTCCTCGGGTGTATAGGCGATACCGGCTCGATCCATCACGTGCGAGACCGCGCGTTCCCCGATCGCACGATAGGACGTGTGTTCGCGGTGCAGCAACGCGTCGATCATCGAGTTCTCGAAATGCGTCCGACGCCACCATGTGACGAAGCTGTCCGGCTTGCCGCCCCAACCTTTCGCCCGCAAAAACGGCGTGGCCACCTCGACCAGTCCTCCCTGCATGTCCACAACGGTGCCATACTGGTCGAACATGCAGATCTCGATCTGCGCCTTCAGCGCTTCCGGATCGGTGGTCTGAGGCCCGCCACTCGGACGGTGGTGTTGACCACCTTCGTTGATTGCCATTTCATTCCTCCATCGCGGCCCGCATCCTGTTCGGGTCGTTCACGGCGGATCGTCTCCAGGTTTCGACCTGACGCCCGTCGCTTACCCTGGTCTACGCGCCAGCCTGGGCTACGAACACCACCCCGCGTATGACGATCGGGCCATAGCTGATCCGTTTCGCATCAGGACTTACCTTATTGCCGTTTCGTGCTCAGCCGCCGCGCGCGGGCAGCTCGATCACGCCGGTTCCCGAAGCCGACAATTCATCGTCCTGGTTACGTGCCTCCTGCGCGATCTCCACCAGGTGTCGGCGGTCTTCGACGAACTTTCGCGTCACGTGGCCATTGATGAACAGGGCGTCGCCGACGGGATTGTGACGCCGAATCTGTGACTTCGCGGTACGCAGGAAGCCGTCGTCGCCCATCCAGTTGGTGAGATGGTGGGTAAGCCAGGAACATCGTTCCGGACCATAGTCATAGGCGCCCGGCGCACCGACCATCAAGGCGAACTCCTCCTCCCAGTGCACGCGTTCAGGGCAATCGGGAACACCGAAACGATTCTTGATACCCAGCCCGGGGTGCGCGCGGACCTGCTGCCACGCCAGCTTGTTGGCGCGAATGTAAAGGCCACCCCACCCCTGAGCATAAGCGATGAAGCCGGTGACGGTCATGGGCCCTTTCACCATGGTGGGCAGCCTGTCGTCGACGGCAACGTCCTCCCAGTAGCGTGGCGTCGCGCCTCGCACTTCCTCGTGGTGATAGTAGTTGTAGATCTTCGCCAGCTGGTCTTCGCTATATGATGCCTGCGGCCGCGCGCGGACCTCGGTATATTTTGTGCCCTTCTCGCGCGCCTCGTCGCGATCGGTGCGGAAGCACCAACTGTCGGCCTCGGCAACCCTATCGCCGGCTTGGTTGAAGAACGCGACATGATAGATCTGCTGGATGGCGCGGCCGGCGAAACGAGTTCTGGTGCTCGATCAGGCTCTTGAGGGATGCTTCGGTCCGGATCTCGTCGTTGCGCAGCACCGGCTTATGCCAGGTCCAGTCCGCTCCCGCCCACATCGCGTGCACACCCGGCAGCCCACCGACATAGCCCGAAACGATCCGGCTGGTTGCGAACAGAAAGCTCGGCAGCGCGACGATGCCGCCATAGCGCGTTGTCGCGGCATAGTCCGGATCGCACCACAGCGGGTTGTCGTCGCCGATCCCGTGCGCGTAGTGGCGGATATTGTCGCGTGTGGCTTCGTGACACCACGGTTCGGCGGTGCTTTCAATCGGAACGCCGATGCGCCCGCGCAGACTTGCAAGTGCCTCATCGGTGATCTTGGGGAAGTAGCGCGGCGCGTCCGAGGTCATTGGCTGGCATGCTCCGGTGAAAGCAACAGGTTCGTTCAGGCGATGGCGGATGCTTCGCGCTCCCGCAGCACCTTGCGGTTCACCTTTCCGGCAGGTGTCTTGGGCAGTTCGTCGACGAAGGCGATCAGGCGCGGATATTCATGCCGGCTGAGCCGCGTGCGGACGAGATCCTGCAGTTCCGTGGCAAAGGCGGCGTCCGGCGAGCGATCGGAGACGACGAACGCCTTCACGACCTGCCCGCGGGTCCCGTCGGGAACTCCAATGACGGCCGCTTCCTTCACGGCCGGATGCTTGAGCAGCGTGTCCTCGACCTCAACCGCGCCGATCGTCCACCCGGCGGAAATGATCACGTCGTCGGCTCTGCCGTCGTGATAGAAATAGCCATCTCCGTCCACGTGGCCGCGGTCCTTGGTCGAGAACCACTTGTCATGGCGCCAGACTTTGATTTCGCCGGTTTGCCCGATACCGCACGGTGCCCCCTCCGCGGCCTGCACCTCCACGCGAACACCCGGCACCGCCTTGCCGAGCGCACCGGGCTTGACGGTAAAATCCGTCGCGCCGGGGTAGTTGGCCAGGATGACACCAACCTCGGTCGTGCCATACATGCCGCAAAGTGTGGCGCCAAAATTGTTCTCGGCAAAGGCGACGCTGTCGCTGTCGATCGGCTCGCCGGTAAACGACATCTTTGCCAAAGCGACATGGTATCGCCCCGCTGCGCCGCTGTTCTTCATCAACCTATAATGCGTGGCGGCGGCAGACAAATTGGTCGTACCGGAATCCTGCAATGCGCGCAGCAAACGCTCGGCGTCGAACTTCCCTGAGTAAGTACCGCTTTGCACACCGAGTGCGAGCGGTGCCAGGGTTCCGTGCCACAGCCCATGACCCCAGGCAGGCGAGGACGGGCAAAAGAATCTGTCGCCCGGCCGGATGCCGGTGCCGTACAGAGCAGCGACCATCACCACCACGACGGCTCGGTGGGTATGCCGAACCGCCGCGGGCAGATCGCGTGTTGTTCCTGATGTGTACTGATAGATCGCCATGTCATCGCCGCTGGTGGTCGAACTCGAAGCTCGGGGACAACCGGCGGAGAATTTCCAGCAGGCCAACATCCGCGACCACGACGCGCACTCCGGCGGCATCGCCTAGTTCGGCAGCTTTTTCCGCATTGGTCAGCAACAGGCGCGGCGTGGAGTTCTGCAATGCGCAAGCGGACACCGTCAGGCCCGAACAGGGTGAACAGCGGCACGGCAATCGCACCGCACTTCATGGTGCCGAACAGCGCCGCATAGAAGGCCAGTGACGGTTCCAGCATGATCGCGACACGGTCGCCCTTGCCAATCCCGTTCGCCACCAGCCAATTTGCGAATTGCGAGGACAGCGCCGAGATTGTTTGGAACGTAACGCACTCGTCGTGTCCGTCGGCAAACGCGATCCACAGTGCGACCAGCGACGGATCGGCCGCATGGCGGTCGATGCACTCGTGAGCAATATTGAGCTTCGCCCTGGTGCCGTCGAACAACTCCCAAAGGCGTTGCGGCGCGAAGTGGCGATGCGCATCCTGATAGGTCGTGTAGTCGGCGAGTGTCGTCATCGACTTCGATCATCCCTCCCGGTCGGAGTGAAGCCTTCCGTCAGCGGCTTGTCTACGTTCGGTGCTCCGCCATGGCGACCCCCTCGGCAAGACGGGGCAGTAGCAGGACGGGTTTGCGGCAGGTTGGCAACGTGGTGGAATACGTGGCGGCGCGGCTGCGCCGGCGTTCTGTCATGAGGCGTCCGCACAGCCGGGCGGCGGCAAATGGGGGGAACCAAGGCGATGCACGCCACGCATCTGGTGATCGGCGGCGGTTCGGCCGGCTGCGTGATGTCAGCACGCCTCTCAGAGGTACCCGCAAATAGAGTGATGCTGCTGGAGGCCGGGCGGGACTATCCGCCCGACCAAACACCCGAGGATCTCCGCGACACCTACTCGGGCAGCGCGCTGATGAACCCGGCCTACTTTTGGAACAACCTGAAAGTCCGCCGCCACGCCGCTGCCGCGCCGGTGTATTACGAACAGGGCCGCGTTCTGGGCGGCGGATCGTCGGTCAACGGGCAGGTGGCGCTGCGCGGGGCGCCAGAGGATTACGACCACTGGAACGCGATCGGCGCGAAGGACTGGGACTGGGCATCGGTGCTGCCCTATTTCCGCCGGCTGGAAACGGATCTGGACTTCACCGACCAATTGCATGGGGCACAAGGCCCCATCACCGTCCGCCGGATGCCGATGGAGCAATGGGACGACTTCACCCTGTCCGTCACCAAAGTGTGGAACGAGCTTGGCTATTCGCTACGGCCGGACATGAACGGGGAATTCGGAGAGGGCTACTCGCCGCTGCCGCTGTCCAACGATGGCTCCGCCCGGCGTTCCACGGCCGTGGGATATCTGGACGCGGCAACCCGGCGACGGGCCAATTTGCAGATCCTGGGCGAAACCCAGGTGCGGCGGATCCTGTTCGCGAACGGCCGCGCCAGCGGGGCGGAGGTGCGGCGCAACGGCGCGATCGAGACCATCACCGCCGACAACGTTGTGGTCTGCGCTGGCGCGCTGCACACGCCCTGGCTGCTGATGCTGTCAGGCGTCGGACCGGCGGAACATCTTCGCCGGTATGGCATCGCGGTGCAGCTCGACCGGCCTGGCGTGGGTGGCAATCTGATGGACCATCCTGCGATCCACATCTCCGGCTACCTGCCCCCGGTTGCTCGGCACAAGATGGTGCTGCGGCGGAACTATACCTACCTTCGCTGGTCGTCCGGGCTCGCGGGCGTGCCAGAGGCGGACATGGTGATGATGGCGGTCTGCCGCTCGGCCTGGCATGCGATCGGCGTGCGAATTGGCACGCTGTCTTCGTATATTGGCCGTTCGTATTCGACCGGCGAGGTGCGATTGTCGTCGCCCGATCCGGACGACGAACCTTACGTCGACTTCAACTGGCTGAGCGATCAGCGCGACCTCGACCGGATGGTCGATGCATTCCGTCGCATGGCGAGCATCCTCAACAGCGATCCTGTGCCGCGGTACTTGTCCAATCTGTTTGCCTCAAGGCTCTCCCAGCGGGTACGCAACGTCAGCCGGAAGAATCTCAAGAACACGGTACTGACGAATGTGGCGGCACTGATGATGGACAACTCGACCAAGCTGCGAGCATTCCTGTTTGATAAGGTAATAAGCGATTGCCTGCCGCTGCCTGAGTTGCTCGCCGATCCGGCGAGGCTGGAGCAGCATGTGCGCGACAACGTGCAATCGGCCTGGCATGCGTCCTGCACCTGTCGGATGGGGGATCCGGCCGACGCTCAGACCGTGGTGGATCCAGCGGGCAAGGTTGTCGGCGCGAGCAACCTGTTCATCGCCGATGCGTCGGTGATGCCCGAGGTCTCGCGCACCAATACGAATATCCCGACCATCATGATTGCCGAGCGCATCGCCGAGATGGTGCGCCAACGCGCCGCGGCCTGAGGCCGGCGACAAGAGCCGGATCAACCACCCACTCCCGCCTCGCGGGACGATTGGTGACGCGGCACCGGTGGGTGGTCTGCGTCTGGCGCAGTCGGGGTAAGCGTTCTAGATTGCCACGGTCAGGGCATCATACTCGTACAGCCAGTCATAGCGCCTGCTGACCGTCTCGGGCCGGAACTCCCGCTCTACGTAGGCTGCCGCGCCGGCCGCGCTGCCCAGTTCCACGTTGTGGAACCGCTTCGTGTTATCCGAAGATCCGCGCACGATCGCGGCGGTCCGCTGCAGTCGGGCAGCTTCATAACGCCGTAGCGCAACCGGAACGTCAAATGCGTCCAGGCAGCGGGCGATCACGACCGCATCTTCCAGCGCCATATTGGCGCCCTGTGCCAGAAATGGCAGCGTCGGGTGCGCCGCGTCGCCCATGACGCAGACACGGCCTTGCGCGAACTGATCCAGCGGCTCTCGCCCCAGCAGCGCCCACTTGAACAGCGAATCGATATTGCGGATGATCGTCTTGACGTCTTCGTGCCAGTTGGAGAGGTCGTTCAGGCACTCCTCGTGGCTGCCCGGCTCGGTCCAGGACTCCACGCGCCAGTCGTCGCGCTCGATCACGCCGACAAAGTTCAGGATCTCGCCACGTCGCAGCGGGTACGTAACGACATGGCCGCCCACGCCGAGCCAGTTGGCCCCGACCAGCCGGCGTTGATGCGGCGGCAAACGTTGCATCGGCACCAGGCCGCGCCAGGCCATGATGCCTGTGAAGTGGGCTGATCCCTGGCCAAACATCTGCTGGCGGATACGGGAATGAACCCCGTCAGCGCCAATCAGGACATCACCTGTCACTTTATCGCCATTGGCAAGACACAACGTAACGCCAGCGTCCGCCTGGTCGAAACCAACGCAACCATTGCCGGCGTGAACCACACCGGGGCTTGCCTCGCGCACCGCATCCAACAGCACGCGGTGAAAGTCGCCGCGATGCACCATCCAATACGGGGCTCCGAAGCGCTCGACGGATGTATCCCCAAGATCGAAGGTTTGCCAGCGTTGCCCGGTGGTCCCCAGCCGGATCTCCTTCCCGGTCGCCGAACAGACGACCCGCCGCATGGCCGCTTCCAGGCCAAGTGCCATGAGCAGGCGGGTGCCGTTGGCGCCGAGTTGCACACCGGCGCCGACCTCCCGCAGTTCGCCGGCCTGCTCAAACACGCGCACGCGATGGCCGCGCTGCAGTAGCGCCAGGGCGGTCGTCAGGCCACCCAGTCCGGCCCCAGCGATCAGGACATCAACCATCCGTATGGTGCCTCTTCGGCAAGCCAGCGCTCCGATCAGGCAATCGCCCCGGTAGTCCGCGGCAAGAGTTCAGGACCGGCTAATCTACCGTCTCCGGTGTCGGAAGTCACCGTGCGTGACGCTATCCTGGTGCCGGTGGGTGTTCGTCCCGGGGCGCGGTCGATTGGGCAAGCGTGGGTTGTTCCTGCTCTCCGAGCGGTGCGGGGTCACTCGTTCGCGGCTGCCGGAAGGGTCGGCCGCTCTAGCTTTTGGCTCTGACATACTGGTAGAACGATACTCAAGAGCCGGCCGGCAACCTGGCGGGCGATCGAGGGAGAGGCAGAAATGTTCTGGAACAAAGCGACTATCCATGGTGCGTCGGCCGATGGGCTCCGCGCGAACGGATACGTCGCCGGCTAGCAAGGCCATGGCTAGTATCGCCGGACCGTGGACCCAACTGCCGCGGGGCCGAAATGCCACCAAGCGCCGCCACCGACATGGCCATGCCTCGTTGGTGTGTTGGGTCCCCACGACAGTCCGGTGCGCCGCCTGATGCCCCCACCCGTGTTCACGCTGAACCAGCTTCGCATCTTCCTTGCTGTGGCGCACTCGCGGTCGCTTACCCAAGCGGCCAAGATCCTGGATCAAACCCAGCCGTCCCTGTCGCAACATATTGCCAAGCTGGAGGATGCCATCGGACAGCTTTTGTTCCAGCGCGGCCGCGGCCAGTTGGAACTTACGGATGCCGGCACGTTCCTTTTGCGTCGTGCCGAGATCATCATGGCCGAAGTCGATGAGGCCGTGCGGGGGCTCGCGGACCATGCCAAAGGGGTCCGTGGCGTCCTGTCGGTCGGCATGCTCAGTTCGATCGCGCGGAACCTGCTGCCTGATGTGCAGGCGCGGATGGGCGAAACATTTCCGGACGTCGAGCTCGATGTGCATGAGGTCGCGCCCGCCGAAGCCCTCGAGATGCTCTATACGCGCCGATTGACCGTTGCCGTGGTGTCCGCCGGGTCCATTGCCAGCAGCAGCCTGTCATTCACACAGACCCCGGTGTTTTCCGATCCGTACGTGCTGGCGGTGCCGCGCGGTCTCGATCTCGCGGGTGTTACCGATCCCGAGTTCCAGCTCGACCCAGATGAGCGCAGGCTTCTCAACAGCGTCGTTCAGTTCACCTTCGGAAGCACATATCAACTGCGGATCGCCGGCTGGTATCAGACTTTCCTGCCGGCCCACCATGTGATCAGCCACGTTCGCTCCTACGAACTGGCACTGGCGATGGTCCAGGCCCGACGGGGCGTGACCATCGTTCCGGCCCTCAGTATCCGGGTGAACGCCGGCACTGGCTACGACGTCACCTTGTACAATATCGGTATGGAAGACCGCCGGGTCGTCGCCCTGGTGCCTTCGCAATATCGCAACACGGAGCCACAGGCCACTTTCATCGCCGCGCTGCGAGCCGCCGGCGACGCGATCCAGCAGCCTGCCGTCGAGCCAGCACCACCGTTTCTGCGCCAAGCCTTTTCCGCCACTGCCGCTGGCCAATAGCAGGGAGACATCTGAACCAAGCGGCTTGCGTTGCCGACCGCATGGGTTCGCCGGCGCTGTCTCGCACCGCAAAACGCTGAGCCTCAAGACCGGAGCAATGGTCCATGAATACGCGCGTTTTAATCGTCCTCAGTCTTTTGTCATTTGCTGGATCGACTGAAGCCCGGTCCGCCGACCAAATGCGCTTTTGGAATTTAACAGGGACAAAAATAACCAAGCTGTATCTGGCTCCCACGGGCACCACGAAATGGAGTCCTGACCAGTGCGCGAATGATCCGGATGGGAGTGTGGACCCGGATGAGCGTCTCAAGCTCGCCGGACTGACGGCTGGGCAATACGATGTAAAGCTTACAGATGCCAACGGACGCACCTGCTTTGCGAAGGACGTGACGCTTCAGTCTGGGAAGTCCTACGCCTTTTCCCTTTCCGAATCCGACCTGAAGGAGTGCTCCAAATAGCCGATTTGGGAGACCCGGGCGCCTGTTCCCTGAACAATGCGTCATTTGGATTGGGTTGCCTCCTCTGCTATACCGCGCGGAACCAACAATGGATATCAACGCGGCGGTGATTTCGGCCTCTCAAGGTCTAATCAAGCTGTTCGCTCGGGGGGACGACGTGTCAGGGCTGGTTCGCGTAACACAACAATGCCAGGATCGCCATTCCGCGCGATCGGGTCACCACGAAACTGGTGAGATGAAGCGGCCCCGCGGCTCCTCAACTTGTAAGCAATTACTGGGAGCGTTGTTGCTCCTGGTCGCGCTTTCGACGACCGCCAGTGCAAAAGGCACCGGTTACGTCTTCGTCAGCCACGAGAAGACGAACAACATCGCTGTGATCGACCCGAAGCAAGGCTTTCGGATCATCAAATGGATCGACACCTCGCACCGTCCGCGTGACATGAACTTTCGCAATGATCGAAGCCAACTGCTGGTGGCTTGTGGCGACGACGATGTGATTGACGTGATCGACGTTGCGACACTTAAGGTTGTCGATCACATTCCAACCGGCCCGAGCCCCGAGATGTTCGCGCTCAGCCGTGACGAGAATTCGCTGTATGTTTCGGATGAGGAGGCGTCGGCGGTTCAGGAGATCAACATCAAGGACAAGATCATCGAGCGTGACATCGCGACCGGAGCTGAACCCGAAGGCATCGCGGTCACCAGTGATGGGAAGACGCTGTATGTCACCTCCGAGGTGAGTGACATGGTCCACGTTGTTGACCTCACCGCCGGGGTGGTAACCGACAACATCGTGGTTGGCACGCGACCCAGACGCTTCCTGCTGCTGCCCAACGGAAAAGAACTGTGGGTATCAAACGAATTGTCCGGACAGGTCTCGATCATCGATCGCTCGACAAATCAGGTCTCGGCGACGCTTGACTTCCTGCCGCCGGGATTTCGGCAGGTTGATGTCACGCCCGTCGGCATGACCATGACAAAGGATGGGACTACCGCGATCGTTACACTAGGCCGAGCAAATTATGTTGCATTTGTTGATACTGCGACGCGGAAGGTCAAGGATTATGTGCTGGTCGGCAACCGTCCGTGGGGCGTTGCCTTGAGCCCTGACGAAAAGACGCTCTATGTCGCGAACGGGCTCAGCGACGATCTCTCGATCGTGGATATGGCGAGTTGCAAAGCGATCCGGGCCGTGCCGGTCGGCCGGGTGCCGCATACGGTTCTGGTCGATGACTAGATATTTGCGCGGACGCCTGATCGCGGCGGTACTGGCAATTGGGATCGGCGCAATCCGGTCGCCAATCGCCGCCCACTCCGAACCGCCCGCGGCCAAGCCGATGAAGCTCGGCTATGTCGAACTGGAAGACGATCCGCGCTATGCCAACAAAGGCGCTATCGATGGCATTCTGTTCCGGGATCTCGGGCGGCCTTATCAGGCCAGTCAGGTCGCGCTGGAAGATGCGCGCGCTATCGGGCGGGTCACCAAGGTCGACTTCAGCATGGAGAAGGCTACTGCCAAGTCGGTCGACGAACTATCGAAGCAGGCCAGCGCCTGGATCGACTCCGGGGACGTTCATTTCATCCTTGCCGATCTTCCGGCGCCCGCATTGTTGGACCTGGCACGCCGGCTGAAGGACAAGCCGGTGCTGCTGTTCAATGTCTCAGCTCCGGACGACTCGCTTCGGGCCGCCGATTGCATGCCCAATGTCGTTCACACCTATCCGAGCGAGGCGATGCTTACGGACGCTCTGGTGCAGTATCTCGACACCAAGGGATGGATGCAGATCCTGGTGCTGCAGGGACCTACGCCCGAGGATGCCGCGGCGGTGACATCCTTGCAGCATTCGGCAAAGAAGTTCGGTGCGAAAATCGTCGACACCAAGCCCTTCGTGCTCTCCACCGATCCGCATAACCGCACCCAGAGCAATATCGTCCTGATGACGGAAGGGCGCTACGACGTCGTTTACGTCGCGGACAGCAGTGGCGAGTTCGGCCGGTATGTTCCGTATCAGACGAGTCTGCCGCGGCCGGTGGTCGGAAGCGCCGGCTTGGTGCCGACGGCGTGGTCCTGGAGCTGGGACCGGGATGCGGCGGTGCAATTGCAGCATCGATACGAAAAGTCCGACCCGCAGCGCAGCATGAACGGCGCGGATTGGGCGGCGTGGGAGGCGGTGAAGGCGATCACCCAGGCGACCGTGCGATCGAAGTCGACCGATTTCGATCCGGTGAAGGGGTTTTTGCTCAGCAATAAGCTCACACTCGACACCGTCAAGGGCAATCCCGGCAGCTTTCGGGCATGGGATCATCAGCTCCGCGCTCCGGTGCTCCTCAGCACGGCTGATGCGGTGATTGCGCGGGCTCCCTTGCCCCAATTCCTGCACCAGACGGACGTGTTGGATACACTTGGCGTGGATGCACCGGAGACCGCGTGCCACTTCTGACGTCTTCGAGGCTCGCGATCCGTGCGTCGCCGCCCTGGCGCGTGGGACGTGCTGGTCTTTTGGGACAATTGCAAATGAGGACAACACTTCGTGCGGCTGGACATCTGGTCGCATTTTTGGCCTGCATGGCGCTGGCGGTTTTTGCTCACGCCGAGGGGCGGCCCCAAGCGCTTCAGCATCTGGGAGATTCACCTCGGCGACGCGGTGACAGCCATCCCGGACGAGTATGTGAACTACGCGTGTGGCACCAATGGCGGACCCCCCTCGACCCCGCTGCCAAATTTCGCGGCATTCAAGAAGTGCAAACCCGACGCGGACGGACTGTACGAGGTCTACTTCGAGTATGACGACGAACTGGAATATCAAGCGCGGGCGCTCGACATCAAGCCGGAGATCAAAATGTATGCCGGCACGACCGTGTTCGAGTTCCCGATCGTTGCATCGGTGCTGTTCGACGGATCCGGCCGGGTTCGCGGCGAACGCATGGTGACCGACCCACGTCAGCAGGTATCACGCGATCGCCTGGAATTCTGGGAACTGGCCAATTTCGTGCGTCAGCGGTTTGGCGAGGAGCATTGGGACTGCAAAGACCTGCCTGCGGACGACGGCGAGACCCCGACCGCATCAAGATTTATTAAGAGCCATTGCGAAAAGACCGCCTCGGGTGTGCGTCTTGTTCTTGAGCAGCGCCTGTTTCAAAAGAAGGGCATGCAGTTCATCGATCCCAATACCGGCGCGGCTCAACCGCAGGCCATCGAAAGTTCGACCAGATTCGAGATGTACGACACCTCGGGGAATTCCGGCGCCAAATGAGCGGTGCCGCTATTGGCCGATCGTGCCATCCACCAGAAGCGCGCCTTGGGTTTTCATACCAACGGTGATGGCCCCGTCGAGGTCGGCCGCTTGTAGTCTCGAGCTACGAAAATCTGCATCGGTGAGATTCGAGCCACTGAGGTCGGCTTTGTAGAAATCGGCTTCGATAGCCGAAAATCCGATCAGCTTGGCGTTACGCACACGCGCACTGACAAAGCTCGACCGCTGGGCCGACGATCCGCTGAGATCGGAGCGGCTTAGGTTCGCAGCGCGCAGATTCGCCCACTTCAAATTGGCATGGGACAAATCGCAGTCGGCAAGTTCAGCCTCCATGATCAGCGAACGCGATAGGTCTGCGTCGCGCAGCTCGGCACGGGTCAACCGGGCGTGTGCCATGTGGGCGTGAACCATCGTTGCACGATCGAGTTGAGCGCCGCTGAGGTCCGTTGCATAAAGCAAGCGCGCCAGACAGGTCAGCGTCGGTCAGGATGGCGCGTTTCATATCGGCTTTGTTGAGGTTCGCGTCTCGCAATTTAGCGTGGGCGAGCTTCGCATTCGGCAAGCGCGCCGCATGCAGAACGGCATCGGTGAGATCGGCTCCGGTGAGATCGGCGCCACTCAGATCGCGACGTTTCAAACTCACGCCACGCAGATCGCAACCGGGACAGTCCTTGCTTGTGCCGGCGAGGAACGCCTGTCGCGCTGGCGAATCGACCACGTCAGAGGGCACGTCATCCGCCATTGCCTCGGCGTTTGTGCACAGCAGCGCCAAAGCGATGCAGCATCGCAGCAACTTGCGTGATGTGCGCTCATCAACAGAGGCTCTTCGAAACTGCATAACCGACCTTACCGACGTGAATTGCGCCTTTGGCGTCGCGGCCCTTATGCTACGCCAAAGGCTAAACAACAACCCGGTGGTTGGACTCGTCCGACGATCGTGTTCGTTTCATACGAGGGAGGGGAATATGGTCAGAGCACTTCTGGTGCTGGCGGCGGTAACCTGTGCAGTTCGAGCAGAAGCCAGCCAGATTTCGGGACCGGGCAAGGCGATCAATTCCACCATCATCGAAATCAACACTCAACGAATCATGCTGTTTGGCATTGATTCGGTGATGCGCAAGCAGGTTTGCACGCTCGACGGCAAGCCTTGGCAGTGTTGGACCGCCGCTGTGGACGCTCTGCAGGGTTTGCTCGACGCAGGCTCATCGACCTGTGACGTCGTCGGCGAGCCTGACGTCTACGGCAGAGTACTTGGGCGCTGCACCGTCAACGGCCAAAGCGTCAACGAACAGCTCGTTGAGCGCGGCTTTGCGGTAGCTCGGCCGAGCGACACGACGGACTACGTTGCTGCCGAAGCGGCTGCCAAGGAGAAGAAAGTTGGCCTGTGGCAGGGCCAATTCGCTCAGCCGAGTGCCTTCCGCAGAGCATCCGGCGTCAGGGTCGATCGTCCGTGAGTTTGACGACAGTCCGTCCGCCCGCCAACATTCACGAGATACCGCCTTCGCCGTGTCACCCATCAGGAAGAAAAATCCATGCACGATGAACTCTCTTTATCCGCCAGGTTTAAAATTGCCGGTCTCGCCTCGATCATTGCCTTTGCCGCCGTCACTGGCCTCGCCCAGGCGGCGTTCGCACAGGGCAGCGATGTAGCCGAAGGACAGAGGATTTGGTCGGGAAAGGCGGAGTGCCCGCAGTGTCACGGCTGGGCCGCGGATGGCAACGGCGGTTTACATTCAGCGGGCCTGGCCGCATCGCTGCGCACAACGCAACTCACCCGTGACCAGATCCGCATGACGATACAATGTGGGCGGCCGGGAACGCCGATGCCGCACTTTGATCGGTTTGCTTACACGGACAAGCGTTGTTACGACATGACCGCCCAGGATCTCGGCAGTAGCGTACCCGATCGAGCTGCTGTCACGCTCCAGTCTTATGAGATCGACGCCTTGGCCGACTACATTGCCGCCAAGATCAAGGGAGCGGGGCCGATCACGAAAGGCGAGTGCATCGAGTTCTTCGGAGCGAATGCTGGAACTCATTGCGACGCCTTGCCTGAGAAATGACTCCGGCAGGGTAAACAAAAAATGGCCCGCATGCGACGCGGGCCATGGAAGGTTTGTCGAATATCGTCGGTTGGTATTTGCCATGCTCCGCTTCACGGAGCATGGCCTTGGGCACCGAGCGCTAGTTACAGTTGAGAGCAACCTGCATCAGAGGGCGAACACATAGAGCATGGATGTGTTCTGGAGGTCCTGATAGCCGGGTGTCTTGTTCAGCATGTCCCTCACGATAACGCTTCCGCCGATCAGAACCGCGACATATTGCTTGCCGTTGACCGAGTAGGTCATTGGCGGTGCGGAACTGAGCGAGCCGGTACTGAACGTCCAGAGCGGCTTCAGCGTCACATCGTCCAGGGCGTAAACGGTGCCCTCGGCGGTCGTCGTGAACACCAGTCCACCGCCTGTCGCGACCACGCCAGAATAGCTGGCATGAGGCAACGTCTGCTGAGCGCCCTTCTTGCCTGATGCCGGATCCATTGCGGTCACGCTGCCCTTGACCTCCTCGGAATTGGAGGAGGCGCCACCGAACCAGACATGGCCAGGTGCACCGGCGGGCTTCGTCACCGGCATCAGCGCTCGCATCGACCAGAATGTTGGAGCAGCCCTCAAGCCCGGCCCCGTACGACATATGAGTGCGAGTCACTATAAGAGGTCGGGAAGAAGTTCACGCCCCCCTGGATATTTGGGCAACCCTCAATCTGGCCCTGCTCCCGCCGGGACGTCTTGCCGATCTTGTAGGTCTGCAGGTCTTTGTTTGGATTATACTCGACGGGCTTGCCGGTTTTCGGGTCGATTCCGTCCGTCCAATTGACCTTCTCGGCATATTGCTGGCTGGCGATGAACTGGCCGTTGGCGCGATCGAGCGTGTAGAAGAAGCCGTTCCGGCCGAAATGCGCGACAATCTTCCGATCCTCGCCGTTTACCTTCGTGTCGATCAGCTGACTGATACCGACCTCATCATAGTCGAGGAAGTCGCCCGGCGTGTACTGGAAGTACCATTTCATTTTGCCGGTGGCGAGATCGAAGGCGACGGTGGAGTTGGTGAACAGATTGTCGCCGGGACGATATTCCGGATCATACATCGGAACCGGCTGTCCGGTGCCCCAGATGGTTAGCTTCGTAGCGGGGTCATAAGAGCCGGTCTGCCAGAACGAACCGCCGCCGTGCTTCCACGCTTCGGTATTGCCTTTCCAGGTATCGCCGCCGGGCTCGCCGGGGGCAGGGACGGAGTAGGTCCGCCATAGACGTTCACCGGTGTCCGCGTTGAAGGCGTCGATATGGGCACGGGCACCCTGATCACCACCGCTTCCGCCGACAACCAATGTGTTATCGACGACCAGAGGAGCTGACGTCAACGAGCAGAGGCTCGCCTTCATGTCATCAAACTGGATCGTCTTGACCAGTTCCCCGGTCTCGGACTTGGTCCAGTTGATTTTGCAGTCGTTCGTCACCGAGATGACAAAATTCTTGTAAAGCGTGACCCCGCGGTTCGCGGCGGTGAACATATCCGCCTTGTTGCTTCCGGGATCCATCATCCAGGTGATCTTCGACGCTGCCGGATCGCGTACGTCGATCTTATACACGGCGCCAAACCCATCGACGACGTACATGAAGCCGTCATCGACGAGAGGTGTGCTCTGATGGCCGCCCAAGGCCATCGCCCCGACGCCATTCACGCCTCCCAGCGCCACGGTGAACGCGACGTGAAGGTTCTTCACATTATCCTTGTTGATTTGGTCGAGCGTGGAATAGCGATGCGCCGAATAGTCCTTGTTGACCATCAACCAGTTCTGCGGCTCTTTGTCGGCATTTAACAGCCGTTGCGGCGTGACATCAGCTGCCCATGCCGATAGCGATGTCGACGCAAGCAACGCCGACACCAATACTGAATTTCGCATCGAGCGGGTACCCATTATTCCCTCCGTCGTTCTTTTTGTTCTACTACAAGCAATCTCTCTCACGCGCAGAAGTCGGTCCTATTGTGCGACGCAACAGTCCACACCCGCCGTGACGATACAAAACGTCAGTCACCGCGACCACACCCAGAGTCAGTGCGGCATCCGCATCATAGCGTATGGTTCAATGGTCCAACAAGACCCCAATGGGGTCAAACCACCTAAAATATCCCTGATCTTGCGCGGGTTACCGGGTTCGATCAGCTTCGATCCAGTTCTGCCCCTAATGTCCTACGACTGTCATTGCGGCGGACCCTTGTCGGGGAGCAGGACCGGGGGAAGATCCTCGAAGCTGATGTCGCTTCCCTCCTCCTGGAAGGGGACCGTATCGGTCGCCGGACTTTGCTGGTCGTTGCTTCTCTGCATGCTGCCAAGCTTGATATCGCCGTGCGGCTCCTTGCTGTCCGGGGTATCCCGCTCGGAGATGACACCCATCACTTCGGTGCCCTGGTCATGCTTCTCCTGCGCGTTGCTGACCTTGCGAGCCAACGCCTTCGAATAGGCTAGCTGGTAGCTGCGGGGCAGACCTGACGGAACATTGAATTCATTGAGTTGGTCAATCCAAATATAGATATGACCCGGATTGTTTGTTCTCCTGTCCGGCTCGGTGATGCGGCTCGACACCAGGCTGAACCGCGGTGGCAAGTGCTGCGCCGTCGGCCATCCCATTAGCCCGTTGATCGACTGCCAGGTCACACCGAAAAACACCGTGGTGACGATGATCGCGGCAGCTTTGATCCACCATCGCCAGAGCGAGGCGAGGTTCAGACTGATCAACAGCATGGCCACGACGACGTAGGCCGCCAGCAGGCCGACGAGAGAAAGGCTCACCGAATTGCTCTCCCCTCAGTCGCCTATTTCGGCCCGTTACCCGAGGCCGGTGTCCGCACCGCCCTGACAAGGGATAGCGACGGTCCCGTGTTGACGTCGCTGACCTTTCCGTCCGGATCAAGGGTGAAGCGAACGAACGTCTCCTCCTGGCCCTTATGGTCGAACTCCTGGGTGCCGTAAAAGACCACGCTCGCGGTTGGATTGAGCTTCTCAACTTTGACCGAAACCGGCAGTTTGTTGGTCGAGGTGGCGAGAAATTGGTGTGCGTTGACAACGTACTCGCCGGGCACGATGCCGCGAATGGTGACGATCTCCTGGTTGAGGGGGTTCTGAATCGTTCTGGCCATTGACCGATATCCGCTCGCGCGTGCTGCCGCGGTCATCGTGATCCAGATGCATCAAGCCAGCCTCTCTCGAGTGATACCAAACGATATTGCCGGCGGGATCCCGGACGTAGATATCCATGTCGTCGGTGTCGTTGTCTGGCCAGTTCATGGTGATCAGCAATTCGGCCTTCAATTCGACCGCGCCGGTCTTGGCCGTCGGATTTATCAGCGAGAAGGCAATAAAAACCATGAACGCCAAGCCAATGACGACGTTGAACAGCATATCCGTGAACGGAACGAAAGTGCCGTCGTCGCTCGCCGCCATAAGGTCATGTTCATCCATCGCGATCGTGCTCAAGGGCTGATATCACATGAACCTCGGTCACTTCGGTGATCATGTCGTAGAGATCCACGACCCCGGTGGCTAAAAAATAATACTGAAGCTTGAGCAGCAGCGCTGTCCCGATGCCGGTGACCGTTATATTCAAGCGCGACTGCCATCCCGCTGCTCATGCCCGAGAGCGCCTTGCGCAACGTGTCAACGTCGAAGGACGTGAGGCCGGCAATCGGGATCAGCATCAGGATAAAGCCGACGGCGGTGCCGAGCAGAGCGAGGCGCAGCAGTGCCTCCGACACGAATAGGCCGAGCCTTTCGCGGCCACGCAGGCGATTTGCCAGGACCCGGAGCAAGACCGTCTGATCGATGCGGCGCCCACCCTGGGCGCGGGCCTTGGCAACGAGATTTGCGACATGTTGCGCAATCATACTGCCTTTCGGAAGCCGGTCTAGTTCGGCAGGGCCAAAGCCAAAGCCGGTTAGGTCGCGACCAAGCGCCTCCCCGAACCTCCGAGTGGCCACCAGCTCCTTGGATACGAACCAGGTCTGCGCCAGACAGTGCAGACTGGTCAGCGCAAACAGGATGAGAATCAGCGACGAGATGTGCGTGCGCTCGGTTTCGAACATCGCTTGGATGACGCTCAGTTGCCAAAGCGCCGCCAGGCCGAAGGCCGTCAGGCTCATGATGATCAACCAGCGGAGCAATGGGAGAAAGTCACGCGCCTCAGACGGCGTCCCCATCAGGACCGGTACCAGCGGTTTAACGGAAGCTGTGTCCACGACCTATCCTTCACTCTCTCAGTTCACCCGGCGCGTGGCCAGCCTCACAGTATCGGATTCGCTATCGAGCACTGGCTCAACTGGATTGGCAATAGACTGTCAATGGCCTGCCCTTCAGAAGGCCGCCGCGACACCGTCTCGAAAGCGACCGGGCACCGGTCAACTCGCCTGCAAGTTGCGGGTGGCGCAGTTCTTGTCCGCGCCGTCACATGTACCTCCTGGCCACCGAGGAAAACCCTATCAAGCTCGGCCAATGCATAACGAAAGGCGGTGATCTGACGCAAGCGCGCGGCGACTCGTCACGTCGGGACAATGCTGCGGGCTGACCGGAAAGCGCCGGAAGACTCCGACGGGATACCGACACCCCCGGGCGGCCCTGCGTCCCGGGCCACCGAGGGATCTGGCAAAAAGAGGGTCGGCATGCCTTGGCCGATCATTTGTGCGCTCACCCGGCTACGCTGCGTGCGCGGCGATAAGGCCAGACTTGATCGCGTCCAGGAATAGCCGCCAGTCGGCTTCGGTCTGCGCGGCGTAGGCGACGGCGAACGAGGCGATGGCCGCGTCGAAGGCGCCGCCCGATCCCATGTATCCCGCGATGCTCGGCGTGTCACCCGACCGGGCGTGCGCCCGAGCGAGGGTCGTCCCGCACAAGGCCGCGTAATACACGAGAGCGCCCTCGGCCAGATCGGCGCCGATCAGCGCGAGGCGGCTGTCCTTCAATTGCCTGATGTAGCAGTGCTGGTCGTCGCCATGTTGCTCGGTCCAACCGAGGAACACGTCAGGCAGCGTCTGCATGATACGCTGGCCGACAACCACCCGCTTGCCCTGATTGGAATACTGGCTAGAGCCCGCGAAACTCGCCAGCACCGAGGTCTGGGCTTCCTTTAATTGCAACAGCAAGGTCTGGTTGTCCTTGGTAGCGAATAACCCGATCGCACAAAAAGTGCCGACGCTGCCGACCCCGACCACTTTGAACGCAACATCGACCAATTCGTAACGATCGAGCAGAATTCGCCGCTCTTCCGGCAGCGACATCTTGTAAGACTCGAACGCGGTCCGGGCCACGCGCTCATGCGTATCGTCAGCCTGACCGGACAGCGGCATGAGAAGCGGAGGCTTCGCCTTGATCCGCCAGCCCCCCTTCAAGCGTTCGAGCAGCTTCGGGTAGCCCTTATGGCTGGCCTCGGTTGCGGTCTGCAGTCGTTTCAGCTCCCGCTCACGCAGCCTGCTGTCGGTGATGCCGTCCAGCATACCGACGACATCGATGCGAGACCGCCACGATTCCAGTGGATCAAGTCTCGAAAGATGCTGCATGTGTGTGCGATAAGCGAGCACGGCTGCGCTCGCCACCTGCCGAGCCACTCGGGAGCCGAGGCGGCGGGAGAACGCGTCCACGGCGAAACTGGCGGCAAGTCGCTTGACGTCCCACTCGAACGGCGCGGGCAGGGTTTCATCGAAGTCGTTGACATCGAAGATTGGCGTCCCCTCGGGTGAAGCGAAGGTGCCGAAGTTTGCCAGGTGGCAGTCGCCGCACGCCTGGACCTGGAGGCCTGTATTTGGACCGGCCGCCAAGTCGGCTGACATAATCGCAGCGGCGCCGCGAAAAAAAGCGAAGGGTGAACCCCGCATGCGATCGTATCGAATTGGCAGCAGGCTGGCGATGCGATGGTTGCCGGTTTCAACGATAATATCGACGGGATCGCGGCGGGACGTGGGGGGCGCCCACCTGGCGTGCAAGCTGCGTGGCATGACCTTACGAAGCGCCTGGCCGGCCAAGCGCCGTTCCGCCGCAGGTCGCACGATGTCGATCCGCTGATGCTCGAGAGGCATAGGACGCGTCCGGAAAGGTATTGCCATATCAAACCGTAATCACTACCGGCGGCAAGCATTAAACAACATGAACAGCACGATTCCATCGGCCATTATCGGTGGTCGGGGCAGTCTGGCGCAGGCTCGCAGCCAACAATATGAGATCATCGGCGCCGGCGGCCCAGCCTCAAGCTCCGAACAGCCAGGACGCTGGCCACGCAATGCCAGCGAACGCGAGCAGGAGTGCCCCGATCGCGCCGGCGATCACGTCGTCTGCCATGACGCCGAAGGCGCCATGCTGCCGGTCGGCCCAGCCGACCGGGCCAAGCTTGGTGATGTCGAAGAAGCGAAACAGGATAAACGCCAGAATTAGCCCGACGGCGCTGGGCTGGTGCAGCGGAACCAAGGTGATCCACTGACCGGCGAACTCATCGATCACCACCCAGCCAGGATCGCCCTGGATGCCGGCGCGCCTGATGGCGAGAAAGCCGCCCACGCTTGCCAGCAGCGCCGCGAGCGGCACGCCCCAGGGAGATAGCCACATCAGCGCGGCGCCGGCGAGCAGCGCCACCAGCGACGCGACGGTGCCGGCAGCCACCGGGACGAAGCCAGTGCCGAACCCGCCGGCGATGAAGCGGCTCGGGGTCACAGCGAGCCGTCCGCCGGGCATGAGGTCGGCGTTATCTTCATCGAAAGACACAAACCTCCGGTCCACCGTGCAGGCACGATGGCATCGCCGCCGCCACTCCGCCGATTGGCCGATGTCCGTTCGGTGCCCACATCAAGGATCTTGTTCAAGGAACGCCGTAAGTGCTGCCAGCGCGGGCGGTTCGGTCAGGATCGGAGCGTGGCCGATGCCGGGCAGAGTCACCACAGGCATATCCGGCCGAAGGCGCTGCATCCTGGCCACCGTCGCGGGCAGCAGGATGTTGCTCAATTCGCCTCGAATCAGGAGCAGCGGCACATGGGAAAGGGCGTCGAACAGCGGCCAGAGGTCCGGCAGCGGGCCAGTCAGCAAGCGAGCGATTCGCGTGTCCCAGACGGGGTGAAAGCGCCGGTCCCGCCCTGGCGCATAGGTTAGTTCGGCCATGCGCCGCCATTCCTCGGACGTCCGTAGGGACAACGGTGGAAGCTTGTCCCGCAGGAAGGCAACACAGGCCTCTACGCTCTCGAACGCAGGATCCAGCGCGACGAAGCGACGGACGAACTCGCTCCCTTCGGTGCCCAACTCGGGCCCGATATCGTTCAATAGCACGCCCTTGATCAGACCGGGACGAGCGGTGGCGAGCCCCATCGCGAGCAAGCCTCCGAAACTGGTGCCGACAGCCACGACGCGATGCAGATGCAATGCGGCGCAGATGTCCAGAATGTCTCGCACGCAGGCTTCCGGTGCGTAGCGCCGGACGTCGCGAGATCGGCCTGAAGTCGCCCCGGCCCGGATAGTCGACCGCCACCAAACGGCGGCCTTCCCCGATCGCCGCGGCCAGCGCCTCGAAATCCGCGCCGGTGCGCACCAGGCCGGGAAAGCCGAGGATCGGCGGACGCCCGTCACAGCCGGGCCATACACGCACGCAAAGGGGCAGGCCGTCCCAGGCCGACAGGCGGTAGATCGACGCGCGCCTGACCGGAAGGCCGCCGCCCGACGCGTCTTCACTCGGACCAGGCACGATCAGCGAGTCCAGGGGATGTTCAGGATCGGGGTCGCATTGCCGTGCTGAGCGCGATAGATGACGGCGTTCTCGATAACACGCTGGACATAATTGCGGGTCTCATGCGACGGAATGAGCTCGATCCAGTCGATCATGTCCACCGGACCAACACGCGGATCGCCATTTTCGTCGAGCCATTGTGCGACCCGATGCGGCCCGGCGTTGTAGGCCGCGGCCGCCAGCGGCAGGCAACCATCGAAGCGATTGAGTACCTCGCGTAAATAGGCGGTGCCAAGGCGCATGTTCTGACTGGCGTCGTAGGTCAAACTTGGAATGCTGATCGGAACACCAAGCTGCTTTGCCACCACGGTTGCCGTCGGAGGCATCAGTTGCATCAGGCCACGCGCTCCGGCGGAACTGATCGCGCCGATGTCGAAGCTGCTCTCCTGGCGCATGATGCCAAGAGTGAAGCTGAGATCGGGCGGGGTAGGGGGGTCGAATGGCACAGGCCATCCCATCCGCGGCAGCAACAGACCGTCACGGCCCATCCGGCGGGCCACGGCGACCGCGGTGTCGGGCATTCCGAGCTGGAGCGCAAACGCGGCGGTCAAGGCGCGTTCGGCGGGGACCGGCGCCAGTTCGTCCATGCGCTGAAGGAAGCCCCGGGCTCGTTGGCTGTCCCCCCACGCAACCAGCCAGGCCGCGGCGCGCACCACCTCATGTCCGGTGAAGGCCAGAGCGGACGCCTGGGTCCATTGCGGGTCCTTCAGACTGCTGATACGGGCCAGCAACGCGACCTGGGCCGCCGCCGTTCCGGTGGTGCCGCTGGCACTGCCGCCGAGGGCCAGCGCGGCGATCTGGCCGTAGAAGGTGGTAGTCCACGCAGCGGCCCTGGCATATTCCGGTTTGGGGTCCGCCCCTTCCGCGGCAGCGGTGCGGGCGAGCCAGTAGTGCGCGCGCCCCTGCGTGATGGCGGCAGGAGAAGCAGCGGCGAGAGCCTTGAAGTGAGGTGCCCCCCGAGCCGGATCATGCAGCAGGCGAAGGGCGATGAAGCCGGCAAGGAATTCAGCGTCGAGCAGTGATTCGCCCGCGATCTGGCCGTGATCGGCAACCAGCTGATAGGCTTGTGCGTAGCTGCCTCCCGTCCTTGCTCCATCCTGCAACAACTTTCGGGCCAGCACATTGCGTTCGGCCCAGAACTCGCCCACGTGGTCGGGAGCGGTATTTTGGGCGTTCGCCCCGTCTTTCATCCAGACGGCGAGAGCGTCCGTCGGCCGGTCCTCGCGGCGGAACGCCCGGGCCCGATCGAGCATCAGGCCGGGATCGTCGCGCAACGTGGACGGCAGCGTTGCCACCAGCGGTTCTGCCTGCGGGTCGTCGCGCTTAACGGCCAGGCGAGCCTCGGCCGCGGCGTGGTGCGCGTGGTCGAGGCGGGTAATCTGGCGAGCGGCGCCCGGTGCGTCGGTCCATGCCAGGCGCTGAAAACGCGCCCACTGATCATCGGCGCTGGCGACGCCGGCCCAACGATGGAGGAAGGCTGTCTCGGTCGCGGGGTCGTCGATCGTGGCGACCCAGGCCTGTCTGGCAGTCTCATTGGCATCGCCGCCACGGCCGGCATTGGCGAGAGCCTCCGCACAGCGCAGCATTGCACTCGCCGTCGAGGGCCGGGAGAGGGGCGATGCGGCGACCGGCGCGGCGACTCCCGGTGAATTTGCGGCGCATTGCACCAGGACATCCGCATCGTCCGGATCTTTGGCGATGGCCTCCTGGCGCCGTTGTTCCAGCATCGCCTGAGCTGGCCAGTCAGGGTTGCGCTGCATGAAATCGGCAATTTCCGCCGCGGTAGCGGCATCGGGAGCACGGAGGCGGAAATACAACACCAATTTTTCCGCCACCGGATCGGCAAAACGAGCGGCGGCGGCCTGGGCATCGGCCCAGCGGCTGGCCCTGATCGCGGTGAGCGGATTCTGTGCCGGATCGCGCAAGTCCTGCGCGTTGACACTTCCCGCCAACAACAACGCCAGACCGGTGAGAGCAGCACTGCGAATTGGAGCGCGCATGTCTCCTTCTAACAAGTCCAGCCTTGCGGCGCATCCGTCACGCGCCTAGCTTCCCGGCCTTCGTGAGAAATCCGGTCAGGAGAGGGGATATGTTCAAGGGATCGCTCGTCGCGTTGATCACGCCCATGCGGGCTGATGGTTCAGTCGATGAGAAAGCCTACGCCGCCTTGGTGGACTGGCAGATCAAGGAGGGCACAAACGGTGTGGTTCCGGTCGGCACCACCGGCGAAAGCCCGACGTTGTCTCACGCCGAGCATCGTCGGGTGGTGGAGATCGCCCTCGAGGTCGCGAAGGGTCGTGTGCCGGTGATCGCCGGGACCGGGTCCAACAGCACCGAGGAGGCCATCGAACTGACCCGCCATGCCAAGGAAGCCGGCGCCGACGCGGCGTTGGTCGTTACGCCTTATTATAATAAGCCGACGCAGGAGGGGATGTTCCTGCACTTCTCCGCGATTGCCGACTCGGTAGACCTGCCGATCATCATCTACAATATTCCGCCGCGCAGCGTGGTGGACATGAGTGTGGAGACGATGGCCAGGCTCGCGAAGCATCGTAATGTGATCGGCGTAAAGGATGCGACGGCGAACCTGACGCGTCCGCTGCACACTCGGCGCGCGTGTGGGGACTCGTTCTGCCAGTTGTCCGGAGAGGATCACACCGCGCTGGCGTTCAATGCGGTGGGTGGTGTGGGTTGCATCAGCGTGACGGCAAACGTGGCGCCTCGGTTGTGCAGCGAGATGCAGACGGCGTGGGCGGACGGGCGTGTGGGCCAGGCAATGGCGCTGCAGAACCGGCTTCTGCCGTTGCACGATGCGCTATTCAGCGAGACCAGTCCGGCGCCGGTGAAGTTCGCGGCCTCGCTGCTGGGCATCTCGTCGGAACGTTGCCGATTGCCTCTGGCTCCCATAATGGAAGCCACCCGGGCACGGGTAAAGGCGGCCATGACCGAGGTCGGACTGCTGAACTAACGGTGCGGCCGGCGCCACGGATGCTTGGTTGAAAGTGGTCGATGGCTGAGGCCAGGAAAAAAGGCCTGATCTCTCACGGCGTCGCGGCGCAGAACCGCAAGGCGCGGTTTGACTATGCAATCAAGGATACGGTTGAAGCCGGGCTGGTGCTGAAGGGTCCGGAGGTAAAATCGCTGCGCAACGGGCGCGCCAGCTTGACCGACGCCTGGGCGGGCGAGCGCGAGGGCGAGATGTGGCTGTTCAACGCCTATATCCCGGAATACCAGGGGGGGGTGCTGTCGCGATTTGAACCTCGGGCGCCACGGAAGCTGCTCCTGAAGAAGAAGCAGATTGATCAGTTGCTGGGGCAGGTGACGCGCCAGGGGGCGACGTTGGTGCCGTTGCAGATCCACTTCAATGACAGGGGCAGGGCGAAGGTGCTGCTGGGGGTTGGAGAGGGTCGCAAGAAGCAGGACAAGCGCGCTGCCATTGCCGATCGGGATTGGCAGCGGGACAAGGCCCGGTTGATGCGAGCGCGGGGATAAGCCCGAGGCCGGGGCGGACGATGGGAACGGGCCCCGAGCCGCGCGCGAGGCAAACGGTCTCTACCGCTCCACTCCGACGCGCTCGTTGATGATTGACCGGCATGCGACGTGGTCGGATACGGACGTCATCGGGTGACCTGGTGCGCCGCACGGCGAGTTTCGATGGGTCACGAGTAAAGCCTTCCGGTTTCCCAGCCCCAGTTGCGGGTGACCACGGGGCTGCGACGTGCCCGGAACAAACACGGTTAGCGATATCTTTAGCGGAATGAGCCCGTGTCTTCGTTGGAACGTCGGTCGTGCGCCATCGCCCATCTTCGGCGAGCCGCGCAGCACCCAACTTCCAGTTGCGGATCCGTCATTTTTGAGGGCGAAGACCGGTCGGCCCGGACGACGACGTAGTCCGGCGGTCGCATTGCATCCGAGGCGAACCTTTGGTGAGAGCGACGTTTAGGCGCGCAAGGTCAGCGATTTGGTGCGGCCTGCCGCTGTCGCGGAGAAAAGTTCCAGCAGATCCATCAGCCGGGACGCGATTATTTGTGACCGGCGGGAAGCGCCCGACGTCGACGAAGGTCCCTGATTTATCTATATAAGTCACGACTTCGTTGCGACTAAGTCAACATTTTTGACAACGGTTCTTACAGGAAACCTTTATGAGTCGTAAAAATCACTTCCTTTGGGTGCTGAACTAGGATTATGTTTGTACGGGACTGCGGGGACGGCTATGAAAATCCTAATAACAGAAGACGATTTAATGCTCGCCGACTTTCTGGAAGAAGCGGTGGCGGAACTTGGGCACATAGTATGCGGCATGGCCGGCAGCGTCGGCGAGGCGGTCGCGTTGACGCGGTCGCATCACCCGGATGTCGCCATCATTGACATGCAACTTGCCGGCACTGAACGCGGAAGCGATATCGTGGATCAACTCATGGCCTCGGGGGACCTCGGGCTCATGGGCATTCTCTACGTCACCGGTGAGGCGGACCTTGCCCATCGCGAGGCCCGCTTTGGCCACGCCTGCCTGAAAAAACCTTATAGTCTCCACACGCTGGAGGCGGCGCTTGCAATCGTGCGGGATATCGCGGTCGGGTGCCACTTCTCAGACCCGTTGCCGCACGGCATGCGTCTTCTCTTGGCGGCTCAGATGAATGCGGCCCATGTGGGGTGAGATCAAGCCTGACCCGATCGCCATGAATTGCTGACTGGGCATGAAACAAAGGCCGCTCTTATGCCCTCGCAACCGCGTCAACCTATGACATTCTGAACAACGCCGCTCGCTGCCAACCTGAGATCGCCTCCCATCACTTCCGAGCATCGCTCGCACAATCCCGCCAGAGAGCTGCGCTCCAGCCGCTTTGACCTTGCGGACCACGGCGGATTGGTGTAAGAACACAACATGAATAAAAAGAGAATCCTGCATGGGCAGCAATGACCCGGCGAGCAGACTGACCAGGGCCAACCGCCTCTCGGTTCGCGCCGTGGTCGTGCCGCACGGATGGAGTGCAGCCAAGGCCTTGGTTGAAAATGGCATTTATGATCCCGTCGCCATTCCACTTACATTTGCCGACGAATTGTCCGCTAACGATGCGGTTTTGGGCGGCGGCTGGGATCCCGCGGTGATCGCCACGCTGGAGCCGGACGATACCGGCTTGTCTGCCTCGACGCCGGGGCCCTCGCAAACTGCTTCTGACCCGCACGGAGGACGCCGACCGGGCCTCGCCGGCGCCACCATCGACTTCGGGAGGTGTGTTTGGAACCAATTCACTCGCGCCGGTCCGCAAGCGACCGTTCTAGCTTCCGGCCTAGCCGCTGTAATTCCGCGCCGCCCGTGAGGACGCAGGCGTGGACGCGCCCCGATCCGGCGTGACGGGGCGGATGCGAATCCGATCCGCCCCCAATAATCCTGCTTCATCCGCCTGACGTTGACAGCGGGTCCTCGTGCGTGCCGCGGCTCCCGCGTCAATCTGCCCGGTTTATGCGCGGCGCCCGCGTCGCCGCATTCCGGCGACGATGCGCAATGCGGGAAGCGCGAGTTGTGACAGCGTTAAGGCGCTGGTGACGCCTTCGATGGCGCGGTTTCTCACGTCCAATGCTTCACGCTCCACTCGACTGGGGCCGGATCGAGTGGCCAAGGCAACCAGGATCAACGCGATCAGCAGATCGATGCCGCCCAGAATTCCGGCAGTTGCATAATACGACATTCCTTCGCCGAGACGTATCCAACCCCAGGCGCCGACATGAACAAACACGATCGTGCCGATGCCGAAAAGCATCGCGATGACGAGGCACACGGCTCGGACGGCAAGGCGCGACGCCATGCCTCGCAAGCGGACGCCCTCGGCCTCCGCTGCGATTCGCGCCAACCGGACTGGACGCATGCGTCAGCGCATCGTGCGGCCGATGATCCACCCAAGGGTGGCGGCAACCAGGAGCGCAATCAACGGCTGCTGCTTCACCTGGCCGGAAACCGCGTCTGCCTGATGACGCACCGCTCCTTTCGCCGTGTTGACCGCAGTGCCGGCCCGGCCGGCAAAGTCGGCGATCGCGGGGGTCACGCGGTCCTTCATCAACGCCTCCACCTGCTCGCGGAGATGTTCGATCTGCGTCTGGGCGTCATCCAGTTTGCCACGCGCGTCGTTGGCGAAAGTCATCGAAGTCGCTCCTTCCGGGATAGCGGGTTGAACGCGAAGTAAGCAATCCGGTTCCCGAATGAACCGGCGCCAGCCGCACGGTTGCGCGAGTGGACCACATCCGGGCACCGCAACAGCCGAGCATAGCAGCAGCCGAGCCTGCGGGCCACCGAGCCTGGAGCGCCGGCCTACGGAGCGACCCGCCGCTCCAGGCTGGCGAGTGGCCTGCCCTTGGTCTCAGGCAACATGAGCAAGGCGACGATCATCAGCGTCAATCCGCAGAAGCTGAAGGTGGCAATGGCCGCCGCGAGCCCGAATCTCTCTGCCAGGAAGCCGACCAGAGCCGGAAACACCGCGCCGATCCCGCGACCGGCATTGTAGCAGAAGCCTTGTCCTACCCCGCGGACCGCGGTTGGGAACAACTCCGTCATGAACGGCCCCATCGGGGAGAACATCATGAGATTGATATAGCCAAGCAAAAAACCAACCGGCAGGATCATCTGGTTGCTCAGCGGCGCCAGGAGATAGACCAGCATCAACACCACCGAGCCGATTGCCGACAGTAGGAATGTCGCTTTACGGCCGATCGCATCCGCCAGGTATGCGCCCGACACGAAGCCGAAGAAGGCGCCCAGAATCAGCACCATCAGATAGCTGCCGGTGCCGACGGATGTCAGGTGACGCTGCGTTTTCAGGTAGGTCGGCAGGAAGGTGATGATCGCATAGCTGGAACCCTGCGCCCCGGTAACCATCATCACCACCCGCCAGGTCACCGACAGGTGTGGCGGCTTGAGGGCGGAGAACAGGTGAGCGAGGCCGGCTGCCGCGGCGGCGCGGGGATGGATCGGCGGCTCCTCGACGTAGCGGCGAATCCAGAACACCAGGCCAGCAGGCGCCAGGCCGATCCAGAACAGCACCCTCCAGGTCAACGTGTCGGGCAGAGTCGCGGACAACACGGTATAAAGGAGTGCCGCCGTCCCCCACCCGACCGACCACCCCGTCTGAACCAACCCCACCGCTCGGCCGCGGTACCTGTCGCGGATCACCTCGCCCATCAGCACTGCGCCGGCCGCCCACTCGCCACCGAAGCCAAGGCCCTGCAGAGCCTTGAGCACGAACAACTGGTTGAAGTCCTGGGCGAAGCCACACAGGAAGGTGAAAAAGGCATACCACAGAATGGTGATCTGGAGGATCTTCACCCGGCCGAAGCGATCCGATAAGGCACCGGCGATCCAGCCACCGAAGGCCGAGACCACCAGGGTGACGGTGGCCAGCACGCCCGCCCCAGCCGTGGTGATTGACCACTGCACCAGCAGCGCCGGGATCACGAAGCTGAAAATCTGAACATCCAGCGCGTCCAGCGACCAGCCGCCGAAGCAGGCAGCCATGGTGCGGCGCTCCCTGGGGTTCAGGTCCTTGAACCAGGCCAGCATGTCTCCTCCGGCGCTCAATTTCTCGTTGCAGAGCGTAGTGAAGCTTGGCCGGTAGCGGGACACAAGGAGGCGGCAGTCAAGCCATAGCCATCCGAGTCAGGCAATCGATTCAGGCAAATCCGATTCAGGCAAATCCGATTTAGGCAAATCCGAGTCAGGCAAATCCGAACAAAATCGCTGGCGCGAATGCCACCCACCGCCGTGGCGCTGGTTATGGCAGTGCACGCAACGTTGGAAGGGAAGTTTGGCACATGCCCAATCACATTTACCGGGTCATCGAACTGGCTGGATCATCCGAAATCAGCCACGCGGACGCGATCAAGAATGCGATTGCCCGCGCATCGAAGACGACCCGTCATCTGCGCTGGTTCGAAGTCACCCAGATGCGGGGCGAGATCGAGGAGGGTGAAGTCCGTCACTATCAGGTATCGATGAAGGTCGGCTTTACCCTGGAGGACTGAACGCGTCTTTCGCACACGTCTAGGCAACGAAGAACGAATTTCGCTACGCGTTCTTCGTTGCAAGAAACCGAGTTTCAGGCGGCCGGCAGGAGAACCTTGTCGATCACCTGAATCACCCCATTGGACTGGGTCACGTCGCTGATGGTGATGTCCGCGACATCGCCTTTTGCATCCTTGACCAGAATATTGCTCGATCCGTTCATCATCAGCGTCAGGGTTTCGCCTTCGACCGTTTTCAGGGTCGCCTGGCCGTCGCCCGCCAGGATCATCGAGCGTAGCTTGGTCGTGGTGTAGGCGCCTGGCACTACATGATAGGTCAGAACCTTGGCCAGGGCGGCTTTGTTCTCGGGCTTCAGCAACATATCGACGGTACCCGCCGGGAGTTCCGCGAAGGCGGCGTTGACCGGGGCGAAGACGGTGAATGGACCGGGACCGTTCAAGGTGTCCACCAGACCCGCGGCTTTGACGGCCGCGACAAGCGTGGTGTGATCCTTTGAGTGGACCGCATTGCCGACGATCGTCTTGTTCGCATACATCGCCTCTCCGCCGACGCGAACCGTTTCGGCTAAAGCAGGCACGGACGTGGCGACCGCGATTGCGGCAATAGCTAGAGTCTGATTCAGGCGCTTCATTGTTCAGTACTCCGGAATGAGGGCGACCTGCATGGTCACCGGCAGTATTCGTGCGGTTGCTTCAATTGGATCAGCCAGACGAGAAATTGTTTTGCGCCTGCGAGCAGACATCGCTGCGCAACTCCCTCCCACATTTCGGACAGCGCAATGGCGTGCTAGTTTGACCCCCGATTGTGGCGCCACGATCTGAGCGACCACGAACCGATACCCGCACCGAGACCATTCGGCGCATTGTCGTTGGAGTTCCTTGATGTCTTCCCTGACTGGTAAGACTGCCTTCGTAACAGCGGCGGGCCAGGGCATCGGCCGGGCGACGGCCCTCGCATTCGCCGCCGCCGGGGCACAGGTCACCGCAACCGATGTGGATGCGTCGAAGCTCGCTGGCCTGGGTTCGGGAATGATCCGGACCGCCGCGCTGGACGTTCTGGACCCGGGGGCGATCGCACGGGTTGCCGCGGACGCCGGGCCGGTCGATATCCTGTTCAACTGCGCCGGCTTCGTCCACCAGGGCACCGTCCTGGACGCGACCGACGCCGACTGGTCGTTCGGATTCGAGCTGAACTGCCGCTCGATGTTTCACACTATGCAGGCGTTCCTGCCGGGCATGTTGACGCGTCGGCAGGGCGTCATCCTGAACATGGCCTCGGTGGCTTCCAGCCTGAAGGGCGTGCCGAGCCGCTTCGTTTACAGTGCGACCAAGGCGGCGGTCATCGGCATGACCCGCTCGGTCGCTGCCGACTACGTGACCCAGGGCATTCGGTGTAACTGCCTGTGCCCCGGAACGGTGCAGACGCCGAGCCTGCAGGATCGGATCGAGGCGAACGCGGGGGCAGCGGGCTCGGTGGAAGCGGCGAGGGCCGCCTTCGTTGCGCGACAGCCGATGGGGCGGCTTGGATCGCCGGAGGAGATTGCCGGCCTTGCAACCTATCTCGCCGGTGACGATGCCCGGTTCATCACCGGCCAGGCAATCGTTATAGATGGCGGCCTGACGCTGTAACCCAGGCCTGATCGTCCGCCTCAGACAAGGCCTGAACTTTCTGACTTGAACCGGAGAAAACGCCATGAAGCTATTGCGCTACGGTCCGCCCGGAGCGGAGAAACCCGGCCTGTTCGCCAGTGACGGCACGATCCGCAGTCTGGATAGCCTGGTGCGCGACATCGATGGGTTCGCCCTGTCGGATGCCTCGCTGCGGATGATCGCGAGCGTGGAGCCATCCAGTCTACCCAAGGTAGAGGGCAATCCTCGCATCGGACCCTGCGTGGCGCGCCCGGTGAACTTTGTGTGCATCGGGCTGAACTATGCCGACCACGCCGCCGAAACCGGCAGCCCGATTCCGAAGGAGCCGATCGTGTTCCTGAAGTCGCTCAGCGCCTTCTGCGGCCCGAACGATGATGTGAAACTGCCACGTGGTTCGATCAAATTGGACTGGGAGGTCGAATTGGGCGTGGTGATCGGCAAGCTCGCACGTTACGTGCCCGAAGACGAGGCGATGGACCACGTGGCGGGCTATTGCGTCGTCAACGACGTGAGCGAGCGGGAATTTCAGAGCGAGCGGGGTGGCACCTGGGACAAGGGCAAGGGCTGCGACACGTTCGGCCCAACTGGTCCGTGGCTGGTGACCAAGGACGAAGTGTCTGACCCGCAGGACCTGCCGCTGTGGACCGAGGTGAACGGCAAACGGATGCAGGACGGCTCCACTCAGACGATGGTCTTTAATGTCCGCCAGATCGTTAGTTACGTCAGCCATTTCATAACACTGCACGCCGGCGATGTGATCGCTACCGGCACGCCGCCCGGCGTTGGTCTGGGCGTCAAGCCTGAGCCGATATTCCTCAAGGCGGGAGACGTCATGCGGCTTGGGGTCGAGGGGCTCGGCATTCAAACCCAACGGGTCGTGCCGGCCTAGCCGGATCTTCGCTGGCGTCGCCACCCGTGCTCGGCGGGGCTATACCTCCTCGTCGGGCAACGGGATGCCTGCGTGCGGGCCGAAGCGGCGCTGGCGCAGGCGAAACAGTTCCACCAGGTCGGTCACGCCGGGCAGCACCGCGGCGATGCCACAGTGGGGGCACAGCGGCGTATCGCCGTCGTCGACCCAGTCGATCACCTCCGCTGCGGCGAAAGTCTGAAGGCAGCAGAAGCAGCCGCACTCCATGAGGATCTCTCCAATCTTCGTGCTGGTTGCCGCGTCGACCCTGATCCGGCTGGTCTTCGCTGCGACCACCGGGTTGGGGGTGGACGAGAGCTATATGGTCGCAGCCGGCCGAGTTCTCAGTCTCGGCTACTTCGACCATCCGCCGGCATCATGGTGGCTGTCGTGGGGGGCGGCACATCTGTTCGCGACCGAGGCGCCGCTTGCGGTGCGGCTGCCGTTCATTTTGCTGTTCGCGCTGTCACAGCTTCTGATGTGGCGAATCGGCTGCCTGGCGTCAGGACGCCGAGCGGGATTCTGGGCGGTGGTCGCACTGAACCTGTCGCCGGTCTTCGGGGTAACGACGGCGACCTGGGTGCTGCCGGACGGCCCGCTGGACGCGGCGCTGCTCGCCGCCGTGCTGTGCCTGTTACGGGCGCTGGGTTCTGATCAACCGTCCCTCATGCGGCCATTTTTCACCCGACACGCCTTTGGATGGTGGGTCGCGGCCGGGCTGTGCGCCGGGCTGGCACTGCTCTCAAAATATTCCGCAGCGCTGCCGATGGCAGGGGTATTTCTGTATCTGTTGACCGACCGGAATCACCGCCGCTGGCTGGGTAGGCCTGAGCCCTATCTCGCGGCAATCGCCGCCGTTGCGGTGTTCTCTCCAGTGCTGATCTGGAACGCCACGCATGGCTGGGCGTCGTTCGCCTTCCAGGGCGATCGGGCAGCCGGGCTTCGTTTCCACCCGCTGGGGCCGGTGACGACCTTGGCGGGAGAGGCGCTGTTCGTGCTGCCTTGGATATGGCTGCCGATGATGGCGCTCTTTGTGCGTGGTTTCCGGCCGGTCACGCCCTGGACACACCGTCTATTGGTCTGGCTGGCGGCGCCACCGATCGTGGGCTTTGCACTTATCTCCACCTGGTCCAGCCAGCGCGTGCTGTATCACTGGGCGGCTCCAGGCTATTTGATGCTCTTCCCGCTGCTCGGCGAGGCAATCGCTGCGCGGATAAGCCGCATCTGGGTCCGCCGGACGATTGCCGGTTCTGCCGTGCTCGTGCTGGCAGCCGTGACGGTGATCTCGACCCAGGTCACATTCGATTGGCTGGGCGGCGGCCTGGCCGCGATCATGCACCGCGATCCGACGCAGGAGGGAGTCGATTGGACATCGCTGGACACCGACCTGCGAACCCGCGGGCTATTGCCTGCCGGAGCGGTCGTGGCCGCGATGAACTGGCGAAACGCTGGCAAGATCGGCTACGCACTGAGACCCGACGTGACGATACTGTGTTTGTGCGCCGACTCGCGGCAGTTCGGCTTCGCCTATCCGCTGCCCGATTTCGCTGGACAGACAGTGCTGGTGCTGTTGCCGGACCCGGCCGAGCGGGCGGTGCAGGAGGCGAAGGGCTGGTTTCGCGCGATCGAGGTGCTGCCCGGGACTTCCATCAGAGTGCACGACCGGGTCTTGCAGACCGTGACGGTGCTGCGAGGCCTGGAATTGCGGCCGGGTTCGCCGCAGTCCGGGGGATTGCGGCCAGAGCCCTGATGGCGCGAAACTTGCGCGCGGCTGGGGAGATCATGACAGAGTGCCGGCTGGCTACATTACATGCCGAATTGACCGGCGGGAGGTGACGAATGTCCGGATTATCCGACCGCGTTCTAAGCATCCAGGAGCTTCGTTCGCTCCAGGTTCGCTCCAATCTGCGCGGCGGCGTGCGGCTCGCGATCCATGCCGGTCTGCTGGTCGCGGCGGGTTGGCTGGTCGCCGTAGCGTCCGGCTGGACCCTGCTCCCCGCGGTGTTCGCATTCGGCCTCGTTCAGGTGGCGCTGTTCGCGCCGGCGCATGAGACGATGCACCAGACGGCGTTCGCCTCGCGGCGGGCGAATGCGATTGTCGGCTGGCTGACCTCCTGCCCGTCGCTGTTGAACTGGCATTTCTATACCGCCTTCCATCTTGCACATCACCGTAACACCCAGATTCCCGGGCAGGACCCCGAGTTGCTCGCGGCGCCTCCCGCCTCGTTGGCCGCCTATGTGCTGCGTGTGCTGGGCGTGCAGTTCTGGCGGCTCCGGCTTGGCGTGGTGGTGGATTGCTGGCGAGGCGATCTGAGCGCGTATCCATATGTGTCGGATGCCGCTGCGCCCGGCGTCATTCGCAGTGGGAGGGCGATGACCCTGCTGATGGTTGGCGGTTCAATCGCCTCGGCCTGGTTGTTCGGTTGGGCGACGCCGCTGCTATTCTGGATAGGGCCGCAACTGATCGCTCAGCCGCCCTTGCGCGCATATCTGCTCGCCGAACACACCGGCTGCACGGAGGACCGTAACGGGCTTACGAACACACGCACCACGCTGACCAGCGGACCGGTGCGCCTTTTGATGTGGGACATGCCCTACCACGCGGAGCATCATCTGTTCCCCTCCATACCGTTCCATCGGCTAGCGGATGCCCACCGGCTGATCGGTTCGAAACTTCAGGTCGTGCAGGTCGGCTATACGCGCTGGAATGTCGGATTCGTGCGTTCGCTGGCGCAGCGGTCAGAGCACGCCTAGCTCCAATCAGCTATCGCAGTCGCCTAACGGAAATCGGGGACCGGCGCTCGATCGCCCTGCCAGCGGTTGCGCCCGCGCACTCGCCGCCTTCCGGCATTTATGGCGGCAAAGCTGGCCGAACGGCGGGTTCGCACTTACCATGCCTCAGATCAACGACAGGAGATATCCAGCATGTCTCGCATTCCGCTGCGCCATGGCACGTTTCTGCCGCCGTTTCATCCGATGAATGAGAACCCCTCGGCCTGTCTCGAACGGGATCTGGAGTTGATGCAATGGTTGGATCGCCTCGGCTACCACGAAGCCTGGATCGGCGAGCACCATTCAGCCGGTTGGGAACTGATCAGTTCTCCCGAACTGTTCATCGCGGTTGCGGCGGAGCGGACGAAATCGATCCGCTTTGGCACCGGGGTAGTTTCGCTGCCGTACCACAATCCGCTGATGACAGCGAACCGCATCATCCAGTTAGATCATCACACACGGGGCCGCATCATGTTCGGCGCTGGCCCCGGCCTGCTGGCGTCCGATGCGCTGATGCTAGGCATCGATCCCAGTACCCAGCGCGACCGCATGGCGGAGGCGCTGGATGTGATCCTGCGCCTGTTCAAAGGCGAAACCGTCACCGAGAAAACCGACTGGTACACCTTGGTCGAGGCCCGGGCGCATATTCTGCCGTACACCAAGCCCTACCCCGAAGTGGCGGTTGCCAGCGCCGTGACGCCATCAGGCGGGCGTCTGGCCGGCAAATACGATCTCGGCATGCTCTGCGTCGCCGCGACCAATCCGTTCGGCTATGATGCACTCGCCGCGAATTGGACGGTTGCCAACGAAATCGCGACCGAACATGGCCGGCAAATGGACCCGTCCCGACTACGCCTGGTCGGACCGATACACATCGCCGAAACCCGTGCGCAGGCATACGCGAACGTCAAATTCGGCTTTGAACCCTACCTGAACTATTTCAACAACAACCAGCCTCGCTTCATCGTGCCCGCCGGACAAGATCCCGCCGAATGGTTCGTGGAAAACAAGTTCGGGGTCATCGGGACGCCGGATGATGCGATCGACCTGATCGAGCGACTTTACGGTAAGCAGGGCGATTTCGGCGTGTTCCTGCAGCAGGCACACAACTGGGCCGACTTCGAACAGACCAAACGCTCGTACGAGCTTTATCAGCGCTACGTGATGCCCCATTTTTCCGGCGACAATCGTCCGCGTATCGACTCATTCGACTGGTGCTCCGCCCATCGCGAGGAGCTCACGGAAAAGCGCTCTTCCGCGGCACGCGCGATGTTTGACAAGCATGAGGCGGAGCAGCGGGCCACCCTTGCACGCCCGACGAAGGGGCGTGAGGCATGGTAGCGAGCCGCTGACCCCCGGGGAATGCAAGCTGGGACGCGGCGTCGCCGTTGGTGTTTGGCGCGCCTGTAGACGGGAAGGATCTCGCCGAATCGCGCGGTCGTGGAGGCGTCGCTGCTCCGGAATAGATCCCATACCGCCGAGCATTGCGCGTTCGACCACAGCCGGCCCGCGCAGCTGCCGGCGGACGCATCTCGCCGGCGTTCGGGACCGCTTCGCGAACGGTCCATCAGAGGACGGCCTCGTTCACAGTTTTGACAGTCGGCCTCGCCAACTCGAACCGGGGACGTCCGCAGGGGATGCCGGTTTCCGCGACATAATCCGGGACTTCCTCCAGCGCGGCTCCAGGGCCGGAAGGCTTGGCGGCAGGGTTGCCCCAACGACGCCACGATGTTGGCGCCGTTCAGGCAAAGTCGCTACCCAAGTTGCGTCCGGTCTGAAACAGGAGGTTAGCAATGGGGAAAGTTCTGCTCGCAACTGTCGCAATGACGGGCTTGTTTGTGCTGACGACACTTAACGTCTCGGCTGCTCCGTCCGAGCGTTTGGTCGGCATCGATGCGATGCCCGCTCACGCGACGGTGACGAACGTCGATTATTACTGGGACCATCACCACTATCATCATCGCAGGTGGGAGAACCATCACTGGCGCTACTGGGATTGACGAGGCCGACCATCATGGGTCCCTGGGCCGATAAAGGCCGCACGCGAAATCAATAAGATACCGACGGCTCGACAGCCTGACAAAATGGGTCAACATTTCGGGCCGTCGGAAATGGTCATCACCGGATGCCGGGATAACCGATTCGGGCGAGGATCTCGCCCGCCGTTATGCCGGCGTTCCGCATGTCCCGCAGTGTCGCCGCCTTATCGCGCTTCGCCAGTCGCTTGCCGGAACGATCCAGCAGCAACGGATGATGCGCATAGGCTGGTGCCGGCCAGCCCATCAGCGTCTGGATGAGCCGATGCAGATCCGTTGCCGGCTTCAGGTCGATCCCACGCGTGACCAGAGTGACACCCTGCAGCGCGTCATCATGAGTGACGCAAAGATGATAACTCGCCGGCGCATCCTTGCGCGCCAGCACGACGTCGCCGAACCGTTCGGGTCGACAGGCCACCCGACCTTCGCCCGCTTCTTCGTAGTCCAGGTGAGGTCCGTCCTGGCTGCCGAACCCGGCGCGCCGCAATGCCTCGGCCATATCGAGACGCAGTGCGAAGCGCGTTCCGGCATCGATACGACTACGCCGCTCCGCTGCCGACAAGGTCCGGCAGGTTCCGGGATAGATCGAGCCTCCATCTGGCGCATGCGGCGCCGCCGTCGAGGCGGTTACCTCCCGGATGATATCCGCGCGTGTGCAGAAGCAGGGATAGAGCAGACCCCGTTCCGCCAGTTCGTCCAGCGCGGCCCGGTATTCCTCCAGGTGCTCCGACTGCGTCCTGACGGCGCCGTCCCAATCCAGGCCAAGCCAAGTCAGATCCTGCTGGATCGCCGCGGCGTATTCAGGGCGGCAGCGACCGGGATCGATGTCCTCCAGCCGCAGCAGGAACCGGCCTCCGCCTCGTCGGGCAGCCTGCCAGGCATTTACAGCCGAGGCAGCGTGACCCAAATGCAGATACCCGGTCGGGCTAGGGGCGAAGCGCGTCACTATATTCATGGCACACGGATAGCTGGGGCTTGAGGTCCGGCGCGGCGAATCGGTTCAACCGGCGATGGGAGACAGTGGTGGACAACCTTGAGGCAATTCATTGGGGGCCGGCCTCCAAATCCGCTCCCAGGCAACTCGTGGTGCTATGCCACGGCCTTGGGGCCGATGCCTATGACCTGATCGACCTGGCGCCGGCTTGGTCGCACGCCTGCCCGGATGCGTTGTTCGCCTCGGTGCACGCGCCGTTTCGACACGATTCCGGCCTCGGCCGCCAGTGGTGGAGTGTCGACGACCGCTCCCCATCGGTCGTCGAGGCGGGCGTTCGGACCGCCGCACCCTATCTGCACGACTTCATCGATGCGGAACTGCTCCGGTTGGGATTGCCGGCCGACGCCTATGCCCTGGCGGGCTTCAGCCAAGGCGCCATGATGTCGCTGTTCAGCGGCCTTCGCCACCCGATCGGCCCAGCTGCTATCCTGGGATTTTCCGGCGCGCTGGTTGCGCCCGACAGCTTGGCGGCAGAGCTTGCCAGTCGTCCGCCAGTGCTCCTGGTGCACGGCGAGGCCGATGATGTCGTACCGGTCGAACGCTCCCGGGACGCCGAGACCGCGCTGCTTGCGGTCGGCGTGCCGGTGGAGGCGCACTACATCCCGCGCCTCGGCCATGGCATCGACGACACCGGAATTTCACTCGGCGCACTGGCCTTGCAGCGCGGATTCGCGTGACGAAACAATGAAGTCGGGCCGTCGAGGAGCAACTTGGGTTGCGGCGCGGAGGACGCTCTGTCATAAATCCAGGCGAGTTTTCGGCGGTGCACGATATCTGGTGGCCGGAGGGCCTGTTTACGTCCAGGTATGCGCTCCGGTCACAGGGAGTAGCGCTTGCCTGACGGCGGACTGCATTTCCCCGCACTGGTGTTGAATGCGGACTTTCGTCCGCTGTCCTATTTCCCGTTGTCGCTGTGGTCTTGGCAGGATGCGGTGAAGGCCGTGTTCATGGACCGTGTGTCGGTGCTGAGCGAGTACGAAGCCGTCGTCCGCTCCCCGAGCATCACGATGCGCCTGCCCAGCGTCATCGCGCTGAAGGACTATATCCCGTCGGCACGACGGCCGGCGTTCACTCGCTTCAACGTGTTCCTGCGGGACGCGTTCCACTGTCAGTATTGCGGCAACCGATTCCCAACTCCTGACCTGACATTCGACCACGTGGTCCCGCGCAGCCGCGGCGGCCGAACGACGTGGGAGAATGTCGTGACCGCCTGCGGTGGCTGCAACCTGCGCAAGGGCTCACGACTGCCGCGGGAGTGTCACATGTCCCCGCGCATGGCTCCGCGCCAGCCTACGACCTGGGAGTTGCAGGACAATGGCCGAGCATTTCCGCCGAACTATCTGCATGAGAGCTGGCGGGACTACCTGTATTGGGATGCCGAACTGGAGAGTTGACCGGCGCAGGGAAGCGCTTCGGCCGCGACCGGATACCTCGGCCCGGTGCAGTACCGCCTCCCCGGTGGAGAAACACCAGAGAGGCGGGACGGCAGTCGTGGCGGGTTTCAGGCCCCCGGTAAGACCCTATAAGATTCGCCTGAAAATCGACATAGTCGCGAACCTTGCGGTAGATCTGCAGCCGATTCCGCTGGCTGTCGGCGACGATGATCTCATCGGTCTTCGGATTGAAGTCCACCGCCGTTGGAAAGCAGAAACGCCATTGTGGTTCCAGGTTCCTCACGCGACGCAATGCCTTCATCATGTCCGGATTCGCGTCGATGCTTTGCTGACCCCACTTGGACATAACCTGCGCGTCCCCCATCAGATTGGTCAGCGGCCTTCCCTGAGAGTCGAAGATGCTGATCCGATGGTTGCCCCAATCAGCGATGTAGATGTCGCCATCGCTGTCCACCGCGACGTCGGTGGGATGATTGAGCAGGCCGGCTTTTGGGTATTCTCCCGGCAGCGTGCTTGAGACGTAGGGTCCAAGGTAGGTTACCGCAAACGAGTTGGGCGGCGCGGCAACCTTGCCGTATTCTCCGATCTTCATCAGAAACTCGCCCTTTGGGGAAAGCTTCTGGATACGATGGTTCTTCCAGTCCGCCACATAGATATTGCCAGCCGAGTCCAGGGTTATTCCCCAGGGCTGGTTGAATTCGCCGTCTCCGCTGCCGGCCTTGCCATACTTGGCAACGAACTTCCCGTCCGGCGTGAAGACCTGCAGACGATTGTTGCCGCTGTCGACGACGATGACATTTCCGTTCGCATCGCATATCAAGCCGGCCGGACGCAGCAACTCGCCGTCCCCGCTTCCCGTCTTGCCCCACGCGCGCATGAACGAGCCATTACTGTGGAACACCGAGATGGTGTTGGTCCATTCATCCGACACGTACACCGTGTTGGCACCATCGACCGCGACCCCGAATGGCCAGGTCGAGCGTCCTTCCCCCTCGCCCCACTCGAAGAACTCGGACAGCAGTTCCTCCTCGCCGGGGGCGCCCAGTTTAACCCGGTTCACCCGCTGCCCGAAGTTGTTTTCGTTGCCTCGATTGGCGACAAAGACGTCACCATCGTTGCCAAGGCACATCGTCTGCGGGTAGTTGAACCCTGTGCCGGTGGCCGCGGCGCGGCCCACCGCGTGGCTCCAATCATAAGTCCTTCCGTTCGAGACCGTCGTAAGCGGCATCACTCCCTCCCATCGAATCCGTTCGTGCCTCCGGTCATCCGGAAGACTATTCGCGCTCGCTGCGTCGTTGGTCCAACCCCGTTTCCCTGGCTCGTTGCCTCGAGCTCGGCCTCGGGAAACGAGGTTGGGTAGCGTAATCGGGCCGGCTAGTTCAGGAAGGCTTGCTGCTCATAGCTGCCGTTGACGATCGGAACCGGATTCAACTTCAGCCATTTGTCCAGGATCGTCGAGTAAATGCCCCGGAAGTCCATGCTCGGGTTCAGGTCGCCCTGCACCAGATGCTCGGCCGCCAGCGAGGGATATTCGCCGTAGTGACCGCCTTTGACTTTGTCGCCGAACACGAAGGTCGCACCGGCCGCGCCATGATCCGTGCCGGAGCCGTTGTCGCGAACACGGCGGCCGAATTCCGAGAACATCAGCACGATGACATTGTCGGCCGCATCATGCTGCCGGAGGTCTGACATGAACGCGTCCAGGCCTTCCGATACGTCGGCCCACAGCTTGGCGTGCAGAGGGTTCTGTCCCGCGTGGCTGTCGAAGCTGCCATGGTCGCAATAGAAGACCCGGGTGCCCAGACCGGCGAGATGCACCTGGGCGATGCCGCGCAGCTTGCTGGCGATCGAGGTGTTGGGATACTTCACGCTCGACTTGTACAGCGACGGCGCCACCTTGAGGATATCCGCGCCACGCAGGGAATCCAGGCCGGTGGTGCCGAGGTAGTCCATCACGCCGCTGCCTTCGATCGGCTGATACATGCGTGAGAAACGATCCAGCACCTGCTGACGCTGCGTCGGCTCCTGGATGTTCGGCAGGAAGCCATAGTTTTCCAGCGCGCCGGCGACACATGCCACGGGCACGCCGGGAACCGCCAGGGCGCGGAACAGGCAGGGGCCGAAGCTCACAGCGGTGACCACGTTCTCCTTCTTCGGGTCGAACTCACGCACCACCCGGCCAAGCCAGCCCTCGGTCCCGACCTTTTCGGCCTCGCAGGTGTGCCAAATATCCATGGAGCGGAAATGCGAGCGCGGCGAATCGAGGTAGCCGACGCCATGCATGATGGCGAGCTTGCCTTCATCCCAGATCTTCTTCATCGGGGCCAGGTACTGCGGGAAGCCGGTACTCATTATCGATAGCCAGGATCTGGCTTTCCGGTATCCCGACCGCTTTGCGGTTATCCTGATAAAGCGTGTTGTTATAAGGAATCACCGTGTTGAGATAATCGTTGCCGCCGGTGAGTTGGACCACCACCAGTACGGGGTCCTTTTGCGCTGTAGCCATCGAGAATTCCTCCTTTCCGTTGTCTAGATTTGATGTCAGGCGAACTGATACTCTCGCGTCGCGACGATCAGTTGCATCATTTGCGTGGCCCGCTGGGCTGCGGTCTTGGCGTTCGGTTCGCTGTCCCAGCTCAACTGGCCCCATTGCTTGGCCTGGTCGGTCAACTCCTTGCGCGTGTCGGGGCGGACTTCAATGGGCCCCAGCAGGTCCAGGCATTCACTGACCAGCCGATCCGGGCCAAGTGTGCCTTTTGCCTTCAGCCGATCGATGATGGCACGGACACCCGGCAGCGACTGATTGCCGATCTGATCGGCGACGAAATTGATGCGCGCCATCAGGGAGCCGCTGTTGATCCACTCCGAGCCGGTGTGCCAGCCTTCCACGGATGGCGGGTTGAGCAGGTCCTGGCCCATGTAGGAGGGCTGCATCGAAATCTCGCCGTACCCGGGCTTCGGCAGTTCGTAGCCACCGACCAGGCGCAGCGTGCCGACGACGACCTCGGCGGGAGACTTCAGGTGCTTATAGCGCGCGTTCTTGAAGAAGTCCGAATTGAACAGCAGGCGCAGCACCGGCCGGATTTCAAAATTTGAGTCGCAGGAACGCCTTCGCCAAGGCGTCGATCGCCGCCGGATCGCGCGGTTGCTCAAGCGACCAGGCGGGAACCTGGGGCTCATCGGCGACGAAGAAGTTGTAAAGATGCCGGCAGATGAAGCGGGCACAGGCCGGTTGCTGCACGATGATATCGATGATGTCTTCGCCGTTGAGGTGTCCGCGATGACCGAGGAATTCCTTGACGCCGTCATCGTGATCCTCGGGACGATACTCGAACTTCCACGGAAAGCGCCCATACGGCAGGCGAGGGATCTTGGTCTCGAAGGTCCACCCGGTGAACGCGCGTGATGCCTCACGGACGTCTTTTTCGTTGTAGTTTCCAGCGCCCAGACTGAACAACTCCAGCAGTTCGCGACCCCAGTTTTCGTTGACCGCGGTGCCGTGGTTCTGGTTGTTGTCAAGCCAGAAGATCATGGTCGGGTTCTTGGCGATCTTCAGCAGCAGGTCGCGGTAGTTACCCATGCCCTCGTTACGGAATAGCTCGATTTGTTCCAGCAGTTGATCGTAGTTATCGACTTTCGAGTTGCCGGTGGCGAACACGTGGTGCCAGAACAGCCCCATCTTCTCCTCGAGCGGGCGCTTGGTGTTGACCAGGTAATACATGTAGTTGACGTTCCCCATCGGCGGCTGGCCTCCCGGCAGCAACGCAGCCGGCTGGTAGCGAAGCAGCTCATAAGGATCGACCGGCGGCTGGCTCTCGGGGTTGAGCAGTTCCTCGACCGTCGCCTCATATCCCTTTGCCGCGCGCGCTTCGAGTTCGTCGCGCGATGCGCCAAAGCCCGCGCGCCGCATCAGATGGGCCATCAGTGCGATGTCGTCCTGGTTAGCCATTGTTGCTTTCTCCCTTTGTTAGTAATGATTTCGATGTCGACCTGGCGTCGCGGTGGAACTCACCATCACGGATCCGAGAGATCACCCGCAAAGCTGCGGTAGGTTTCCCTGCCACCAGCCCGGTGCCTGCCACGTGGGTTGGAGGAAAGGGCCTGAAGTGGCTGCGACGGGGCCGATTGCCACCAAGTTCTCGACCCGCCGCGCGCGGCGAATGGCAATGGGCGCAACAGCCCTTCGATGATGCAGCCAGTGTGAGCCCGATCTGTCTACACGAGCGTTGGTCGACCGGTTCGCCATGCGCTGTCGCGAACTGGTGGCTGCACCCGCGCGATGGGATCGCGCCCTGGTCACGATTCTCCCAAACACCACGACGCCGTTTTCCTTTATACCTATGCGCGTGTGGTAACTGTCTGGACGGTGTCGCAGGATGCGCCAACAGTCAAGGGTCTGGGCGGCGGCGAGCGCGAGCTTGATGACGCACCGGCGGCCGCGACGCCCTGGGCGAAAGACGCCGGAACCGGAAGTTCCGGCGCGCGGCAATGCTAGCGTGCCGCCGTCCAGCCCTTGTAGTCCGCCACGTTGTCACGAGTGACCAGCTTGCTGTCCATCAGCAGTGGGTCCTTTTCCGGCTTATTGCCGTTCAGCAGGGCCACGCCTTCCTGCACCGCGAGCCGTGCCATCATGAACGGGTCCTGGCTGGCCGACGCGACGAACTGCGGTGAATTGGGATCCTTCAGCGCGGCTTCAGCGTCGGGCGCACCGTCGACGGCGGTGATCGGGAAATTGGTGCGCTGCATCTGCTTGGCCGCCAACTCCCCACCGATCGCTGTCGGATCATTGATCGCGAACACGCCATCGACCTTGACGAAGCGCGTCAGCAGGGACTGCATCACTGCAAGGCCGCCGTCCCGCGATCCTTTCGCATCCTGATCATAGGAAATCAGTTTGACGCCGGGGTGCTTGGCCAACACCTCCTTGCAGCCGTTTACACGCTCGATCACCGACGAGACCTGCGGACCGTTCAGGATGATCATATCGCCCTTGCCACCCATCTTTTCGACCAGGAATTCGCAGGCAATCGTGCCGGCCTGGATATTGTTCGTTTCAACCGTGGCATTGGCACCCTTGGCCGCGGTATCGACCGCCACCACTACGATCCCGGCTGCCTGCGCTCGGCGGATCGCCGGCGCGATGGCGTTGGGGTCACCGGGATTGAGCAGAATGAGATCCACTCCGGCGGCAATGAAGTTGTCGATCTGGGTATTCTGCTTGCCCAGGTCGTAATCGAAACCAACCGTGGTGATCTTAACGTTCGGGTTGGTTTTCTTCGCTTCGAACTCCGCCCCTTTCGATAGCGCGACGAAAAATGGATTACCCATAGAGCCGAGCGAGATGCCGATCGACCTGAGGTCTTTGGCGGAGGCGACATTCGCGCCGATCGCCAGCGCGGCACCGGCAAGCAGGATCTTCTTCAACATAGTTTTTTGCATCCCTACCGGGGCGCTATTTGAAACCTGCACGCCCGCCTGCCCGGGATCGGCGGGCGCGAGGATATCTGCGACCGGCGTTCAGGTGCGCGCCGAACCGCGCAGCCGATAGCGGTCGAGCGCCACCGCGCCGATGATGACCGCGCCCTTGGCAATGTATTGCCAAACATCGGTGACGCCGAGCAGGATAAGTCCGTTGGTCAGGACCGCGATGATCAGCGCGCCAATCAGCGTGCCCCAGATGCTGCCGATGCCACCGACGAAGCTCGTGCCGCCCAGGATCACCGCGGCGATCGCGTCTAACTCATAGGACTGGCCTAGCTGCAGCCCGTTGGCGGCAAACAGCCGCGCCGCCTGCATCACGCCTCCCAGGCCGGCCAGCAACCCGGACATGCCATAGACGAACAGCAGCACCGCCCAGACCTTGATACCGGACAGCCGCGCGGCGTTGTCGTTGCCACCGACCGCGTAGATATGCACGCCCAGCACGGTGCGTCGCAGAATAAGCCAGGAACCGACGATGACGAGAAAGGCGATGACGATCAGCCAAGGTACCGCGAAGATGCCAACGTCCAGCGCACCGTTGCCGATGAAGGCGAACGGCAGGTCCGGATTGAAGACCGTCGTGTCGTTGCCAAGCAGCCGTGCCAGGCCCCGCACCGCCGTCAGCGAACCGAGCGTCACGATGAACGGCGGCAGGCGAAGGAAGGCGATGAGCACGCCGTTGCCGAGCCCGATCACCAGTCCTGTCAGCAATGCCGCGGCGATGCCGAGATCGCCGAGTGACTGCGAGACCAGCAATCCGACCACGGCCGAGGCAGCGAGGATGGAACCGACCGAGAGGTCGATGCCGCCGGTCAAGATCACAAACGTCATGCCGGCACCAAGCACCGCGTTGATAGACGCCTGCTGCGCGACGATCGAAAGATTCTGCCAGGTGAGGAAGCGGCCCTCGCCGGTGAAATAGACCCCGCCGGCCTGGATCAGCAATCCCAGGACGATGAGCACCGGCAGCATGCCGATAGATCGAACGAACGAGCGCATCTGCGCCTTCCGCACGCGCTGGCCACCGTTAACCTTGGTGTCGCTGAGGGTTTCGCTCACGCTGCCAGCCTTTCGATATCGACGCCGGTGGCCAACGCCATAATGCTTTCCTCGGTGATAGCGACGCCGGTGCCGCCGCCGACCTCGCCACGGGTTTCGCCCTCCCGCATCACCACGACGCGGTCGGCGATGCCAACCACCTCGGGCAATTCCGAACTGATGACCAACACCCCGGCGCCGCTCTGAGCGAGTTCATCGATGATGCGATAGATCTCCGATTTGGCGCCGATGTCGACGCCGCGCGTTGGCTCGTCCAGGATCAGCACTTTCGGTCTGCTCTCCAACAGGCGCGACAGCAGCACTTTCTGCTGATTGCCGCCGGACAAGGTGCCGACTGGAATTTCCGGGCCGGGCACGCGGATGGTCAGAGCCTTGATCGCCGCCAGCGAGCGGAGACGAGCGCGGGCGCGATCGAGCCAGCCGCCGAACTTCGCATCGCGGCTGATGACACCCAAATTGATGTTGTCGCCCACGGTCATGTCGAGAAACAGTCCCAGCGCCTTGCGGTCCTCGGTCAAATAGACCACGCCGCCATCGATAGCCTCGGCTGGCGTGGGATAAACGACCGCCTTGCCTTCAAGCGTCACGGTTCCCGAGGTCCTCGGCTCAGCCCCGTAGATAAGCCGCGCCAGCTCTGTGCGGCCGGCCCCGACGAGACCCGCGAGACCGAGCACCTCGCCTGCGTGCAGCGTGAAACTGGCGCGCTTTACCCGTCCCCCGTCGCCAAGATCAGCGACCTCCAGCACCGGCTTGTTGGCGCTGCCCGGCCGGTGCTCCTTCTTGTAGAACGATGACAGATCGCGCCCCACCATCATGCGAACGATGCTCTCGGGCTTGATCTCGTCGCGGCCCAGGGTGCCGACATAGCCGCCATCGCGCAGCACCGAGACGCGTTCGGCCAACTCGTACACTTCGGCCATTCTATGCGAGATGTAGATGATGGCGAGGCCTTCGGCCTTGAGACGCCGGATCACCTCAAACAGCCGGTGAGTTTCCCGATTTGACAAGGCGGTGGTCGGTTCATCCATGACCAGGATGCGCGAACGCGCGTGGATGGCGCGTGCCACTTCCACCATCTGCTGCTCGGCGATGGAGAGGTCCGCAACCAAGGTGCGGGGTCCGAAGGTGGCACCGAGACTGGTCAGTATTTCTGCGCAACCCCGGAACATGGCAGCGCGGTCGATCGCGGGTCCGCGATGCACTTCGCGGCCGAGATAGATGTTCTCCGCGACCGTCAGGTTCGGCGCCAGCGCTAGTTCCTGATAAATAATGGCGATGCCGTGCGCCTTTGCTGCCAATGGCCCGTCGATGTGCACCGGCTTGCCGTCGATCAGAATTTCCGCGCCGGCATCTGGGGTGTAAGCGCCGGAAAGTATTTTCATCAGCGTCGATTTCCCGGCGCCGTTCTCACCCATCAGCGCGTGCACCTCTCCCGGATAGACCGTGAGCTGAACATTCTGCAGCGCCTTCACACCCGGGAAGGTCTTCGAAACATTTCGCATCCGAAGGATCGGCGTGGCTTCAGGCGATGCCGGCATCGATGCCTCCGTGGCGTTGAAGGTCACGCGGATCGGGGTGAACGCTGCCGGTGTCGTGGTCGACACGGCGATAGTGTCGCATCGCCCAAGCCATCCGCTGCCGCGCCAACGTTTGCAACGTCCTCGGGAATTCACTCGGCGATGATGTAGCCACGTTGCTCCCGGCGATTTCGTCGGCCCACGACGCTTTGGCGAGCTGGCGCAACATCCTCGCGACCGGACGATCGTGATCGGACCGAGCGGAACACAACGCGGTCCGTTCACCGGCCTCGCGGTCTTTCATGGCCTGGCGTTTCCTGGGCCGACGGTTTCGCCCCGCCGGACTGTGTGATTGATCGATCATGTCAACGCGAGCCAACGGGGGCTGTCAAGGCAGGCCCCGGGATTGCCCCCAAGACCATCCCGCGTGGCCTACCTTTCCAGATATGTTCAGGCTGTGGACGAACCATCCGGACGCCTGCAGTCGGTGAGACGACGCCGATGCCGGTTGGGCGACGAGGCAGCCAGGCCCATCAGAGCAATATCTGCCTGGCTGTGATCGCGGAGCGACCTCAGGCTGATGAAATTGCTCGCGAAACAACGACAAGAGCGTTTCCACTAAAGGTGGAAGTGCTCTGGCGGCCGGCCTTAATCCATCCAGGATGCAGCGGCGCGCCGTCCCCGGCGCTGTGCCAGGCCGCCGGGCTGGCCACCCTTGCCGAAATACAGATCACGGATCTCCTCCCGGCCCAGCAGATCACGCGCCTGCCCGTGCAGCATCACCCGGCCGGTTTCCAAAACGCAGGCGCCATGGGCATAGCGCAGCGCGGTGACGGTGTTCTGTTCGGCGATCAGGAAACTGATCCCCTCGTCGCGGTTCAGTTGCCGCACGACGCGGTAAATGTCCTCCACGACGCGCGGCGCCAAACCCATCGAAGGCTCGTCCAGCAGCATCAGCCGAGGCCGACTTATCAGCGCTCGACCGATGGCGATCATCTGTTGTTCGCCGCCGGAGGCGTAACCGGCGCGAATGCGGCGCTTTGCCTTCAGACCGGGGAAATAGGCGTAGACGCGATCCAGATCGGCGGTCAGCGCGGCACGTCCAGGGTGATGTAGCAGGGCGCCGGTGATCAGGTTCTCCTCAACGGTCAGGTGCGCGAAGCAGTGGCGACCCTCCAGCACCTGCACCATGCCCCTGCCTACGAGGTCGCCCGGCGCGATCCCCGCAGTGGACTCGCCGTCGAGCGTGATCCGGCCCTTGCTGAGTTGGCCGCGTTCGGCGGCGAGCAGGTTGCTCACCGCCTTGAGCGTCGTCGTCTTGCCGGCACCGTTTGGCCCCAGCAACACCACGATCTCGCCCTGCCGCACCGCCAACGACACCCCCCGCAACGCCAGGATGGCGTCGCTGTAGCGGACCTCGATACCGGTCACGACCAGCAACCCTTCGGCCGGGACCGCCGCTTCGATCCGGCTGTCCATCGACGCCCCCGACCACATCTCGCGGCTAGTTCTGCGTCAGCTTGTCGCAGTCACGCGGAGTGATGTGGTTTTCAGCTGCATACTTGGTCGACGACGCCTCGATCAGCGGGCGCAGCAGAGCGCGGTCCGCCGCGATCCAATCGGTTAGAACGTTCCACTTGGCGCCGTCCCACTGTTGTATCTTGATCGACCCGCCGCCTTCATGATCCGAGCAGGTCACCTGGATCGGTTCCACCAAGCCGTCGCCGCCAAGTTCGGCGATACGCTTGTTGTCCAGATCGAGATGATCGAAGCCCCATGCGACTTCCTCACCGTTCAGTGCGCGATGGCCGAATTTTCCTTGCGCGATACGGACCGCTTCGACGTTGAGGATGCCATTTACCACGCCGAGGTTGTAAATGACGCTCCCGACTCGCTTGGTATCCTTCATGTTGCCCTGCTCGGCGCCATAGACGACCTTGGAGATGTCCTTCAGCACCGGAAACTGATTGCCCGCCGGATGTGTCGTGATCGCCAGGAAGCCTTTGGCCGCGTCACCTGCCGGGGTCACGTCTTCCTCGGAGTTGCTCCAGATGTTGCCGATGATGTGGTCAGCGGGGAAGCCGGTCTTCTGTGCGGTCTTGATCGCCACCGGCGTCATCACGCCCCAGCCGCGCAGGATGATCCAGTCCGGCTTGATGCGACGGATCTGCAGCCACTGCGACTGCTGTTCGTTGCCGGGATGAGGCACCTCGATCTCAGTCACCTCGAAGCCGTATTTCTGTGACAGCAGCGCGAAGATCGGAATGGTTTCCTTGCCGTAAGGGGACCCGTGATAGAGCACAACGATCTTCTTGCCCTTCAGAGCAGGCAGGCCGCCTTCCCGCGTGCCGATATAGTTGGTCATCGCGGAGGCTTCGCTCCACGGGTTCAGCACCAGCGGAAACACGTACGGGAACACCCGGCCATCGGTGGAATTGGTGCGGCCGTGGTTGATGGTGATCAGCGGCACCTTGTCGGCGGTGATCTTGTCGATCATTGCATAGGCAATCCCGACGCTGAGCGGATTCCATGCCGCCGGGCCAGGCTTGCCCTGCGTCTTCATGCGCTCATAGCATTCCACGCCGCGCTCGACGGCGTATTCGGTCTCGCATTCGGTCCAGGTCAGCTTGACCCCGTTCACACCGCCGTCGCGGATGTTGATGAGGTTCATGTAGTCGATGAACCCACCGAAGAATCCGGTGCCATCGGCGGCGTATGGGCCGACGCGGTAGCTCTGCAACGGAAAATACTGTTCGTCGGCCTGCACCGGTGCCGGTGCCGCGGCGAGCATGGCCCCGACTACCCCGGCCAGGGCCCCGGTGCGCAGTATATTCATTGTTCTCATAGAACGATCCTCGTTGTGTTTGCGGATTGAGGCATCCGGCTCAGCCCCTGAACGGCCATTGCCGGAGACGACGTTCGAACGACTTGCACAGGCTCGCCAAGCCGCGGGGCTCGACGATCAGAAACACGATGATGAGCGAGCCGAACACGATCTTCTGAATGTTCTCCTGCTGACCGGGATCGAGGGCGGTGGTCAGAACGCTGTTGGCGAAGCGGCTGAGCAGCAACGGGAAAACCACCATCAGCGCGGCCCCGAAGAACGCGCCGCGGACACTGCCAAGACCACCCAGGATGATGATGAACAGCACCTCGAACGAATGCGCGAGGTCGAACCCGGCGGGCTCGACCGTGCCCAGGTAGCAAAATGCCCATAGCGCGCCGGCGATGCCGCAGTAGAACGAACTGATGGCGAAGGCGTACAGCTTGGTGCGGGCCACCGGCACGCCCATAACCGTCGCGGCGACTTCCATGTCGCGCACGGCGATCCAGTTGCGTCCGGTCTGCGAGCGGGCCAGGCGCGCCGCGACCCAGGTCAGCAGGGCTACCACCACCAGGCTGAACAGATAGCGTCCAGCCGGCGCCCCCAGGTCGACGCCCGCGATTGACAACCGCGGCGCGGTGATGACGCCGGAGGAGTTGTAATTCGAGAACCAGCCGAAATCCGTCAACAGCCACAGAACGAAGAATTGTGCCGCGAGGGTGGATACGGCGACATAGAAGCCGCGCAATCGCAGGCTGGGCAGGCCGAAAACCGCTCCGACGGCCGCGGCACACAACCCGGCCAACAGGAACGCCACCGGTATCGACAGCCACGGCAGGCGCAAGGTGAAATTGTATGCCGCGAAAGCGCCGACAGCCATGAATGCCGCGCTGCCGAGGGACAACTGTCCAGCATAGCCGGTCAGCATGTTCAGTCCGACCCCGGCCAGTGACAACGCCAGGAACGGGATCAGAATGGCCGAGAACAAATAATCGTTGCCGAATAGCGGCACCGCCAGCGCCAGCACCGCGACGGCGACGGTCAGCAGCCAGCGGTTCGCCGGATGGCGCAGCAGGCCCCGGCCGGCGGCATAGGAGGTCTCGAATCGGCCAGCCTCGGCATAGATCATTGCTACACCCGCTGGATTAGTTTAGCGCCGAACAGGCCGGATGGACGGATCAGCAGGAAGGCGAGCGCTGCGGCATAGGCAAACCAGGATTCGATGCCGCTGCCGATATACGGACCCAAGTACAGCTCGGCCAGTTTCTCGGTCGCGCCAACCACGAGTCCGCCGACAATTGCGCCGGCTATCGAATCAAATCCGCCGAGCACGAGTACGGGCAATGCCTTGAGCACCACCAGCGACAGCGAGAATTGGACCCCGAGCCGTGCACCCCACAGCACGCCGGCGACCAGTGCGACCAAGCCGGATGCCGCCCAGACCACTCCCCAGATGCGCCGCAGCCGCAGCCCAACCGCCAACGCGGCAATCTGATCGTCGGCCACCGCGCGAAAGGCGAGCCCAGTACGGGTGGCGTTGAAGAACAGCGCCAACGCCACCACAAGCACCCCGGCCACCGCGGCCGCGAACAAATCGAAGCTGCTGAACATGATCCCGTGGAATTCCAGCGGCAGATCGGAGACACCGAGCTCCAGCGGATGCACCTCACCGCCCCACAGCAATTGAGCAGCGCCTTCCAGCACATAGCTGAGGCCAAGTGTCGCCATGAACAGGGTGATTGGCGGCTGGTTGACGAGGGGGCGCAGCACAAGGCGCTCGACGGCAAAGCCGAGCAGCACCATCAGCAGCGCGGTGGCTGCCAGTGCCAGCAGAAACGGCACTCCGTACTCCAGCAGGCTGACGAAAGTCAGAGCCGCGAACAGCACCATCGCGCCCTGGGCGAAATTCAGCACACCCGAGGCCTGGTAGATCAATACGAACCCGATCGCGATCAGTGAGTACATCACGCCGGAGAGCAGGCCGCCGACCAGCACTTCGAGGAAAAACGACCAGTCCATCAGGTTAGCTCGATCGTTGCAGGGTCGGCAGCGACACCGAGATAAGCTTCGATCACCAGCGCGTCGCGTCGCACCGCTTCCGGTGGGCCGTCGGCAATCTTCTGTCCGTGATCCAGAACGATGACGTGGTCGGACAGGCTCATGACCACGCCAATGTCGTGCTCGATCAGCACCACGGTGACGCCCAGTTCGGCATTCACCTCGGCGATGAAGCCGCACATCTCGTCCTTTTCGGACGGGCTCATGCCGGCCATCGGTTCGTCGAGCAGCAGCAGGCGGGGCTCGCCCGCCAAGGCTCGGCCGAGGTCGACGCGCTTTTGCAACCCATACGGCAGACTGCCCGCGGGCACGGAACGGACGCGCCGCAGATCGAGGAACGCGATCACCTCCTCGGCCGCGGCACGCAGTTCATCTTCCTCGCGCCGCGCTCGTTTCAGGCCAAACGCCTGTTCGAGGATTGAGCTGCGCACTGTCCTCGCGCGGCCGAGGATGATGTTGTCCAACACACTGAGGGCCGGCGACAAAGCCAGGCTCTGAAATGTGCGGCCAATGCCGACACGTGCCGCGATACGCTGCGTGATGTGGCTGTACGACTGGCCGTCGGCGACGATCCGCCCGGAATCTGGCGCGTAGATACCGCTGAGGATGTTCAGCAACGAACTCTTGCCAGCGCCATTCGGGCCGATCACCGCTGTGATGGCGTTCCTGCGGACCGCGAACGACACCTCCGACACGGCACGGACACCGCCGAACGCCAGGCTGATGTCTTGGATTTGCAGCGCGGGCGCAGTCATGCCGCGGCTTCCGCATGCTCTGGTATCTGAGGTGCCGTGCCGAGCGCTATCAAGTCGGCGGCGTAGCGCGTCGCTACCAGTTCGCGCCGCAGCCGTCCGTCGACTGTTATTTCACCCGACGCCCGTGTGAAGCGCCCTTTGGCGACGCGGAAACGGCCCAGCCGCTGCGCCTCTGGCACCCCTTGATTGAGCCGCCCGACCTCGTTGGCGATGAGTTCCTGTACTGCCGGCATATCAACCAGTGTATCGGTGCCGGCGACCGTCAACCCCGCGGTTTGTGCCCAGGCGGCGACGGCCTCCGTGTCAAGGAACAGCAGCGCCACCCGTGCGCCGTCGCGCGCCCGCGCTACCACCGTATCGCGGACGAAAAGGCTGCCACGTAGTTCTGACTCGAGAACGTCTGTCGCGTCATCGGGTGCGAAGCCGATGAGCGTCTCCGCGGGCCGCAGCTTCACGCCAACAGCGTCGCAAAACGACGCCAGTGCCGCTGACACCGCGCCACCGAAGGTGACGGCGACGCGCACATGGCGCAGCCCGATCCGATCACTGACGGGGTGGCGGACGACGATATCGCCGAACAGGCGCGTCAGCCGGCTTCCTGGTGGGGGATGGTCGCCGTGCAGATCCAGCGTCTGTTCCAGCAGACGCCGCCACCTGGTACGCGACGCCGAGGCTCGTGTGAACGCTGCGCGCCGCAACTGGCGCAACAGCAGTGATGGTGCGACCAGCAAGGTGGGGCCCACCTCGCGCAGATCCTGCGGCAGCGTCTCGTCGCTCTCGGGAAAGAACAGAGTAGAGCCGCAAAGCAACGATAGCACCGGGCCCAGCAGCAGCGCCGGCTCACGGCCGAACGGCGCGACCTGTAGCAGTCGATCCTGTGGGCCCGCGCCCAGGGCGGACGCCGCCGCCTGCGCCTGCTTGGCGACATCCGTGTGACTTAGGACGCGGACGCTGCCATCTGCCGCGCCAAAAATGAAAGCCGGCAGGGTGGGATCGATCGCCACCACGTTCAGTGCGTGGCGTGCGCCGCTGGCCTCAGCGAGCAGGGCGTCGTACGCGAGCACGGTTCGCCCGGGTCCGCCGGCATCGACAACGATAATCATTGGTATCTCGCCGGCAAGCGCCTGAATGCCTTCGGCGCTGCCCGGGTCGGCGGCGATGACAAGGCGCACGCCACGCAGTATCGCATGTGGCTCGCTGGGCTCGTCCCCACCCGGCAACACCGGCACCGCCCCCAGCGCATGCAGGGCAACGAGCGTTATCGCCGTTTGCGGCCGCGGACTGCCGACCACCGCTACACGATCGCCTGCCTCCACCCCGCGTCTCGCCAGGGCGCCGGCCACTCGCTCGGCCTCGTCTCGCATTTCGCCCCAGGTCCAGCCTTGCCAGATGCCGCGCCGCTTGTGGCGCATTGCGGCAGCCGCTCCGCGCTGTTCAGCCTGTTGGCAGAGCAGCGCGGGCAGGGTCGGGACGGGTAACACAAGCACTATCTTGCTCGGTCGAAGTCAGGCCGCGACCGTTTCCGGCAGAGGCCGCGCCGCCTCCAGTTCGCGGACCAGCGGCAGCACACGCTCGCCGAAGAACCGAACCTCCTCCTGGAAATGCAGAAAGCCGCCGAGGATCAAATTCACACCAAGTGATTTCAGATGATAAATGCGCTCGGCGATCTGCTCGGGCGTGCCGATCAGGTTGGTGCGAAAACCGTCATTATACTGAACCAGATCGCGGAACGTGGAATCCTGCCACATGCCCTTGCCTTCGGGTGATGCCTGGCCGGCCTGTTTCACCGCACCGCCGAAGGCATTCACCGCCTCGGCGTCGGCCTGCTCGACGATCGCTTCCAGTTGATCGCGGGCCTCCTTTTCCGTTTCCCGCGCGATGATGAAAGCGTTTGCCCCGAAGCGCACCCGCCGTCCGTTCTGTGCCGCGATGTGCGAGACGTTCTCGATTTGCGCCCGATGACCCTCCGGCGTGTTGCCGTTCATGAAATACCAGTCGGAGACGGTGCCCGCGTTTTCTTGTGCGGCGCGCGAGTTGCCGCCCTGGAACACCTCAGGATGCGGGTGCTGCAGCGGCTTTGGCTTGAGCGTGAAATTGTTGACGCTGAAGAACTCACCCTTGAAAGAGAAATCGTCCTGCGTCCAGATGCCTTTCATGATCTGGATGAACTCGCGTGAGCGGCGATAGCGCGCATCATGCTCCAGCCAGGGCAGACCGAGCGCCTCATACTCGCCGGCAAACCAGCCACTGACCACGTTCACCGCCCAGCGTCCGCCAAACAGTTGATCGGTGGTCGCACCCAGCTTGGCCACCACCGCCGGATGCCACGGTCCCGGAAGGATCGCCGCAATCACCTTCAACCGCTTGGTGTGAGCCAGCAGTGCGGCGGAGAACGTTGTCGACTCTGTGCTGATATTCCGCTCCATAGCTGCCGATGAAACGGATCTGCGACAGCGCATAGTCGAACCCGACTTCCTCCGCGATCTGCGCCAGCTTGACGTTGTATTCCAGGCTCCAGTCCGTGCGTTGCGGAATCTTGCTGACCACGAGGCCACCGCTCACGTTCGGCACCCAATAGGCGAAGCTGACCGGCTCGGCCGCAAGCGGGATCGGCGTGATATTGTTCATGTCGCTCTCTCTAGCTCCAGGCATGGAGCGGTGGGTTGATGCCGTTGAGGTAGAAGTTACCCAGAATGTTGTATTTCCACCGAACTGGATCGTGCAAAGTATGCGTGCGCGCGTTCCGCCAGTGCCTATCGAGATTTTCCACGGCGAGGGTGGATCGCGTGCCGGCCAACTCGAACAGCTTGTTGGTCGCTTCGAGGGCGATTTCCGTGGTCAGCACCTTCGCCTCGGCAACGGCGATCTGTGCCGCCGCGACACTCTCGGTGCCTGGCTCCGCTACCGCACGATCAACCGCGACGCCGGATTTCTCCAGCAGTGCCTCCGCCGCGTTCAGCCGCAGCTTCAGCCCGCCGACCGCTTGGATGGTGTAAGGATCCTGCCAGGCGTGTTCCTGCCCACTGTCGATCCAGGAGCGTGATTTGGTGCGGACGAAACGGATGGTGTCTTCTATCGCCGCCCCGGCTATGCCGGCATCGACCGCCGCTTGAATGATCTGAAAGATCGCTCCGTCCGCGGTCGGGTGGTCGTAACCCTTATATCCCGGAACGAGATGCGTCTTCGGCACGCGAACATTGTCCAGGATGACGGTGCCGCTGCTGGTGGTGCGCTGGCCGAAACTGGACCAGTCATCGATGACTGTCAGCCCGGGCGCGTCGCGTTCCGCGATGGTGTACCAGGCGCGATTCTGATCATCCAGCGCCACGATCGGCACCAGGTGCGCTAACAACGCGCCGGTGGCGTAGAACTTGCGGCCATTGACGATCACGTGGTCGCCCTGGTCGGTGAAGCGCGTCTCAAAATCCGCCGCGCGCTTGCTGCCGAATTCGGAGAACGCATTGCCGAACCGGATGCCACGCAACACTTCCGCGAACAGCAGCGCCTGCTGATCAGCGTCAGAGACGGTGCGGATTGCCGCGACAACCCCGAGGTGGTTCTGCGGGATCTGGCCGATCGAGGGATCCGCGGCAGAAATGATGCGGATCACGCTGGCCAGCGTCGCATACGACACCTCCGGGCCACCGAACTGACGGGGCACATTGATGCTCCACAGGCCGCTCTGCGAGAACGCGTCGAGCTCGGCGACCGGTCGGCGCCACTCCCGGTCACGGTCGGACGCTCCCTGTGCGAACTCAGTGGCAAGACGGGTCGCGACCGCGATGGCTTCAGCGTCGCTGTCGATGACGTGCGCTGGCCGCGTCGGACGCGGCACCCCGGGCACCGACACATCGTCCCTGGTTCGCAGCGCGGGACGTGGCCACAGGACTGCACTCATATCGGTCTCCTTCGCGAAAGCGCTTGTGCGCACGTCATGCTGCGGTGGCCGAAAAAGGGGAGTGCGCCAGCGGACAGCAGTCGCACCGCCCCGTCAGTCGTGCACCTCGCACAAATGGCAACAACATCATGCAACGTTGTAACCACCATGTTCGTGCGGAAAACTCGTGGTACGTCGCCGCAAATATGCATCACCCGCCAGGACATCGGCGCGCTCCATTTGTACGAGAACAAGACGTCTAATAGACCACCGTACCTTGTCAATAGGGGTTTTTGAAGATTATCGCGAAACACGATCAATCAACGCGTTAAATGCGTTTATTATCCTGTCGACGCGTCCGCGAAGCTGGACACCCGGTTTTCGCATAGAAAGCCTCTTCAGCCGGGCAACGCTCTCTCCGGGCCGACACGCCGCCTCGGCAGAGCAACACGGCCGGCCGGCCGCGTCGCGCCACGGGAACGGCTTCCACCCCCAGGCACACTGTGGGCCGCACGGTGATGAACAATGCGGATGTCAGGTTCCGCTTAGGGTATCGTGCTGTCATGAATGATATCTGGCGAGACCTGTTCCACCTCCGGGCGGACGCGACCTTGGCGATCGGTCTGCTGCTTGCGATTGGGGTGACGGTCCACATTCTGCTGACCAAGCGGGAGGTGGCGTCCGCGGTCGGTTGGATCGGTCTGGTCTGGTTCGCGCCGATCCTGGGGGCCATCAGCTACCTGCTGTTGGGTGTCAATCGGGTCAAACGCCGCGCCCGGCAGCTACGTCCCCAGGACGGTCGCCCGGACGGACAGTCAACCGACCTGTCGTCGAACGTGGGCAGCGAACTGGATCCCTTGGCCCAAGGCATCAGTCGTATCACCGCGCGGCCGCTGGTTACCGGAACCGTGGCGCAGACCTATCGCAACGGTGACGAGGCCTACCCTGCCATGCTGGCGGCGATCGCGGCGGCAAAGCGAAGCGTCGGCCTGTCGTCTGTACATTTTCCGGGATGACGATTGGGGTGGCCGCTTCATCGATGCCCTGGCCGAAGCCAGCCGGCGCGGGGTCGTGGTGCGCGTGCTGATCGACGGGATCGGCGGTGGTTGGATTCTGTCGCGCACCTATCGCCGATTGCGCCGCGAGGGTGTCACCGCAGCCCGGTTTATGCACTCGCTGCTGCCTTGGCGCATGCCTTTCGTTAATCTGCGCTCCCACAAAAAGCTTCTGGTGATCGATGCGGCCGTTGGATTCACCGGTGGTATGAACATCGCCGACGAGAACGTCATGGCGACCCATCCGAAGGTCCCGGTCCAGGACTTGCACTTCAGGATCGAAGGGCCGGTCGTGGCCCAGCTTACCGAGGCCTTTGCGCTGGACTGGGAATTGGAGGCCCATGAAGACCTCGAAGGCGAGGCCTGGGAAGCGAGCGTCTTCGGCCGCGGCTCCTCGCTGGCACGTGTCATCGATTCCGGGCCCGACGAGGATATTGAGAAGATCGAGTTCGCGATCCTTCAGGCAGTCGGCTGCGCGCGCACCAGCATTGCCGTGATGACCCCGTACTTTCTTCCCGACCAACGGCTGATCACCGCTCTGTCCCTGGCCGCAATGCGTGGCGTGACGGTTGACCTGGTGATACCCGAGGAGACCAATCACCGGCTGGTCGACTGGGCGGCGCGTGCGAATTCCGGACCGGTGCTGTCAGAGCGCGTCCATATCTGGCGCAGCCCACCGCCGTTCAACCACACAAAGCTCATGGTGGTCGACGCGGTGTGGTGCCTGATCGGCAGCGCCAATTGGGACATCCGCTCATTCCGGCTGAACTTCGAGCTTTGCATGGAGGTGTACGATCGCGATCTGGCGGCAGGCCTCATGGCGCTGATGCAGGCCAGGCGCGGCTCGCCTCTCTCGGAAGCGTACCTGGATGCTCGGCCACTGATTGTGCGGCTGCGCGACGCCGGCGCACGACTGCTGTTGCCATACCTCTGAATGGAGGTTTAGGACGGCGGGATTGGTCGGCATATCGGCTCCCGACGTCGGCGCCCGTCCATTGGACCGAGGACTGTTATGCGGAGAGAGTTGTTGCGCCGAGCCATTCCTCACCCCCATTTGCAAAAGGGCATGACCAAACTCATCAGCTGGAACCTGCTTCGCCTAACCGGGGCCTCGCTCGGCGATATCGTCCGGCTGATCCGTCGGGAGCGTCCCGACCTCCTGCTGATGCAGGAGGTTACCCGCGAGATGGACAAATTGACCGATCACGTGGGCGGCCAATATGTCCGGAGCCCCATGCCCGGGCGCATTCATGGCCTCGCGGTGTGGAGCCCGGTGCCACTCGCGGGTTGGCCGGTGGTGCGGCCCCTGCCGTCCGGGGCAATGTTTGACCGTATCTGTCAAATCGTCGAGCTCGGCGCCATCACGGTCGCCAATGTGCATCTCTCGCACGGTCAACTGCTCAACCGGCGGCAGCTCAGGAGTATCGCGAAGGTCCTGCCGCACCGAGCCGCCGTGCTGGGGGACTACAACCTCATAGGACCGGCCCTGCTGCCAGGCTTTCGCGATGTCGGCCCGCGTGAACCCACGCATGTTGCCGGCGACGTGGTGCCCTTGCGCATCGACAGATGCCTCGTAAGGGGCGTCATGTGTCTTGGAGCGAATGCCTTGCTGCGGGAGGCCTCGGATCATCGGCCGATCATGGTGACGCTTGACGTTGCTTCGCCCATGCAGAACTCGGAAGCTTCTCCGGCCTTGGCGCTGGCATAGCAGCCGCCCTCGCCCGCGGGGCGCCGGACGCCGGGGCGGGAATGTTCTTCGTCTTCACAGCGCATACGCCGGAAGAATGGCTGGTGCGGGGAACGCGGATGTCTCGCGTTGCCCTTGCAAGACGCCCAACCAAGGGGGTGACCGCGCGCCTATTGGCATATAGTTTGCGTGGCCTGCCGAACAGTCGTCTATAGGACCCCTCGATGATCCCCGGTGAAATCCTGCCCGCTGACGGCGACGTCGAACTGAATGCTGGATTGGCGCGAACCGTCCTGACCGTTGCCAACACCGGCGACCGGCCGATCCAGGTCGGTAGCCATTATCATTTCGCCGAAACCAACCGTGCTCTATCGTTCGACCGTGGCGTCGCCCGCGGCCAGCGGCTGGATATCGCCGCGGGCACCGCCGTGCGATTCGAGCCCGGGCAAACCCGGCAGATTACTTTGGTGCCCTATCGCGGCACTCGTCACGTGTATGGTTTCCGCGGTGACGTCATGGGAGCACTCGCCTGATGGCCCGCGTCACCCGCGCCGCCTATGCCGACATGTTCGGACCCACCACCGGGGATCGCGTGCGGCTGGCCGACACCGACCTGATCGTCGAGGTGGAGAAGGATTTCACGACATACGGCGAAGAAGTGAAGTTCGGCGGCGGCAAGGTGATCCGTGACGGTATGGGCCAATCGCAGGCGTCGCAGGCGCAAGGGCGCGGTCGATACCGTCATCACCAACGCGCTGATCATCGACCACTGGGGCATCGTCAAGGCCGACGTCGCGATCACCAACGGCCGGATCGCCAGGATCGGCAAGGCCGGTAATCCCGACGTCCAGCCTGGTGTCGACATCATCGTCGGGCCCGGCACCGAGGTGATTGCCGGCGAAGGCAAGATCCTGACCGCCGGGGGCATCGACGCGCATATTCATTTCATTTGTCCGCAGCAGGTGGATGACGCGATCGCGGCGGGCGTAACGACCCTGGTGGGGGGTGGGACCGGCCCCGCCACTGGCACCGCCGCCACCACTTGCACGCCCGGACCGTGGCACATGGCCCGTATGCTGCAGGCGGCCGAGGGCCTGCCGGTCAATCTTGCTTTCGCCGGCAAGGGAAATGCGTCCCAGCCGCAGGCGCTGGAGGAAATGATCCGCGCCGGCGCCAGCTGTCTGAAGCTGCACGAAGACTGGGGCACCACCCCGGCGGCAATCGACAACTGCCTGTCGGTAGCCGATCGTTTCGATGTTCAGGTGATGATCCATACTGACACGCTGAACGAGTTCAGGCTTCGTCGAGGACACTATCGCCGCGTTCAAAGGCCGCACCATCCACGCCTTCCACACCGAGGGTGCCGGCGGCGGCCATGCCCCGGACATCATCAAGGTCGCCGGCCTCGCCAACGTGCTGCCGAGCTCCACCAATCCCACGCGACCCTACACGGCCAATACGCTGGACGAACATCTGGACATGCTGATGGTCTGTCATCACCTGGACAGCTCGATTCCCGAAGATGTGGCTTTTGCCGAGAGTCGTATCCGTAAGGAAACCATCGCCGCCGAGGACATCCTGCATGATCTCGGCGCACTGTCCATGATGTCCTCCGATAGCCAGGCGATGGGTCGGGTCGGCGAGGTTATCATTCGCACCTGGCAGACCGCCCACAAAATGAAGTCCCAGCGCGGACCATTGCTCGGCGATGGCGAGCGTAACGATAATACCCGGGTCAAACGATACATCGCCAAATACACCATCAACCCGGCCATCGCGCAAGGATTTGCCGGCGAGATCGGTTCCGTCGCCGAGGGTAAGCTGGCCGATCTGGTGCTTTGGTCGCCGGCGTTCTTTGGCGTGAAGCCTGATCTGGTCATCAAGGGCGGCATGATCGCTTGTGCCCCAATGGGCGATCCCAATGCCTCGATCCCGACGCCGCAGCCGGTGCATTATCGCCCGATGTTCGGTGCTCTCGGAGCCGCGCTGGCGGCGACCTGCGTTACCTTCGTTTCGGGCGCGGCGGTCGATGCCGATATAGGCCGAGCACTCGGGCTGCGGCGGAGATTGGCGGTGGTGGCGAATACGCGAGGTGGTATCAGCAAGAAAGCCATGGTGAACAACGATGCCACGCCGGTTATCGAGGTCGACGCCGAGACCTATGAGGTCCGCGCCGACGGTGTGCTGCTGACCTGCGAACCTGCCACCTCGCTGCCGATGGCGCAACGATACTTCTTGTTCTGATGCGTGTCCGAGAAATCCTGGCGGCGGGCAGCTGGAACCCGGCGCGAGAGGTCGATCAGGTGTTGATCGACTATGATCGCCGCTTTCGGCGTAGAATCGTATTGGTTACCGTATCGGGTGCGGACGTGTTGATCGATCTGCCGCAGGCGGTGAGGCTGCGCGACGGCGATGGGCTTGCTGTCGAAAGCGGCGTCGTGACCGTGCGAGCGCAACGCGAAGACCTGATGGAGATCCGGGCGCATGACCGAGGCGGTCTCATTCGTATCGCCTGGCACCTGGGAAATCGTCATCTTCCGGTGCAGTTGCTGGGTGACCGTATCCGCATCCGTGCCGATCATGTGATTGGCGAAATGGTCAGGGGATTGGGCGGCCACGTCGACCTGATCCGCGCGCCGTTCGATCCGGAGGCCGGGGCATATGCCGGCGGCGGCCATCATCAGCACCAAGACGCCGATGATGACCATGCCCACTGAACCGACGGCGCTGCTGCACCTGCTGGCCTGGCTCTCGCCGGCGTTTCCTACCGGCGCATTCGCTTACTCGCACGGCCTGGAGTGGGCAGTCGAGGCTGGAGACATCAGCGATGGCGACAGCCTGCGTGAATGGTTGGCCGATGTCCTCACACACGGCGCCGGCCGCTCGGATACTATCTTGTTGCGGCACGCTCATCGAAACGTCGCCGATCCGATCGAATTGCAGGAAATCGCTCAACTGGCCCTCGCCGTGTCGCCGGCCCGGGAACGACGGGATGAAGCACTCAATCAGGGCAGGGCGTTTGTTCTGGCGGTGGCGCCGTGGACGGCCACGGGACTGCCGGAGGACGCACCTTATGCTGTCGCTGTGGGTGCCGCTGCGGGCAATGTGGGCATTCCCGAGGACGACGCAGCAGTGGCGTACCTGCAGAGCTTCGCGGCAAACCTCATTTCGGCCGCCGTCCGTCTCGTGCCGCTGGGCCAGACCGCGGGCCTGTGGGTCCTGGCGGCACTGAAGCCTGTTATCATTTCGGTGGCGGAGGCGACGTCAACGGCCAAACTTGACGATCTGGGTGGCTGTGCCTTTCGATCCGACCTCGCCGCCATACGGCACGAAACGCAATACACAAGGCTGTTCCGATCATGACACGATCTGCGCATGGTCCGCTTCGCGTCGGCGTCGGAGGACCCGTTGGCAGCGGCAAGACCGCGTTGATGGACGCACTGTGCAAATGTTTCCGCGACACTTACGATATCGCAGCGATTACCAACGATATCTATACCAAGGAGGACGCTGAATTTCTTACCCGCGCCGGGTCGCTGCCGATCGAGCGGATCATGGGGATCGAAACCGGCGGTTGTCCACACACCGCGATCCGTGAAGATGCGTCGATCAACCTGGCTGGCGTGGCGGAGCTTCGTCGCCGCTTTCCCGCGCTCGACCTTATCCTGATTGAATCGGGCGGCGACAATCTGGCCGCGACCTTCAGTCCGGAGCTTGCCGATCTGACGATCTACGTCATCGACGTTTCCGCCGGGGACAAGATCCCACGCAAGGGCGGCCCTGGCATTACTCGTAGCGACCTGCTTGTCATCAACAAGATCGATCTCGCGCCGTATGTGGGCGCCAACCTCGACATCATGGATCGCGACGCAAAGAAGATGCGCGGCGAGCGGCCGTTCGTTTTTGCCAACGTTCGCGCTGGCAGAGGCGTCCAGGAGATTGCCCGATTCATCGAACACCGAGGAGGACTTCTGGCGGCTTGACCGGCTTGGCGCGAGAATCACCAACAGCGGCTCGCAGTAAAACTGTCGTCGGCGACCAAGCTCTAGCCAAACACCCGCCATTGTCGGACACTCATCTTCGCAATCGAGAGGGAGGGATCGATATGGCCGATGACAAACGGGCTGCTGGCCGCGCGATGCGGCGCAAGCTGATGGGCGATGCCTACGCCGACAAGCTCGACAAAGGCGTCTACGCCCATCCGATCATGGAGAAATTCGCCGCGTACACTCAGGAAGCGGTATTCGGCACACTGTGGGCACGCCCGGGCCTGGACCTGAAGACGCGGGCGCTGATCTGCGTGATTTCAGATGCCGCTCAAGGCCGCGATCCGGAGCTGAAACTTCACCTCCGCTTTGCTCGCAATCAGGGCTGGACCGAGGACGAGTTGTCCGAAGCCCTGCTGCATCTCGCCGGCTATATCGGCGCACCGTTAGTACGGGAATCGCTGCTGACCGCCATCGACGTGTTCAAGGAAATGAACGCAGAATGATTGGTTCGGTCACTGCGCGCACCGGTGCATCATTCTCTCGCGTGTGGTGACGAGGCGAGGGTCGCTCGGTGAACCGGGATGTCAGCCAAACTGGAGGGCTGCTGGAGCATGCGGGACGTACAGGGTAAGACCGCGATCGTAACGGGTGCCGCGTCCGGCATCGGCCTGGGCATCGCCACGGCATTGGCAACCGCGGGTGCCAACATCGTGCTGGCGGACCTGCGGGCCGAACCGCTGGGCGCCGCCCGCAAAGCGATCGAAGCCACCGGCGCCCGCGTCGCGACGGCGGTCGTCGACGTCTCCGATCCGCAATCGGTCGAGGCGGCAGGGAAGGTTGCGTTGGACAGCTTCGGGGCACTGCATATCGCAGTGAACAATGCCGGGGTCGCGATGCATGGCACCCCGGTCGAGAGCGTTACGATACAAGAATGGAATTGGGTGATCGGCGTCAACGTGATGGGCGTCATCAACGGCATCAGGACATTCGTGCCGATGATCCGCGCACATGGGCAGGGCGGACACGTGGTCAACACCGGATCGGTCTCCAGCCTGTTCGTGCGCGAGGGACGCAATCAGGGCGCCTATGCCATGACGAAGTACGCCGTGTTGGCGCTGTCGGAGGCGTTGGAGCAGGAACTGGCGGGCTCCGACATCGGCGTTTCGGTGTTGTGCCCGGGCGGTGTGCGCACGTCGATCTTCGATTCGGCCGCGACACGGCCGGACCGGTTTGGCGGCAGCTATCAACGGCCGGAGCAGGAGGCGATGAAGACGGCGTTCGCGCCGGCCGCGCTCGATCCGGACGTCGTGGGACGCCGGGTCTTGCAGGCCATTCGCGACAACGAGTTCTATGTCCTGACCCATACTGCGGAACGTGAGGTGATCAGCGCGCGCTTCGATCGGATCCGTGCCGCCTTCGACCGCGCTGACGGGATCATGCCCGGCCTGATCGGGTCATAAATCGAGCCGTTCCTGTGCGCCCGATGCCGGCCGGGATTTCGGCGCAGTGCCAGCCCCTTGCGCCACCGCATCGACCTGGCCGTCGCCGAACAGCAGCCGCAGCCGATTACCGGGCCTGACCGACGCCGCCGTGGTTACCGGATGGCCGGTTGGATCGGTCACGAGAACATAGCCACGCTGCAGGAGTGCCAACGGCGAGGCCGAGTCCAGCCTGGCGCCGAGGCCCGAGAGGTGCGCGCCGGCCTCTCGCAGCGAGGCCCGCAATGGCGCCGCCGTGACCCGTCCCATCACCCGGTCCGCCTTGCCGTGCGCGCCGCCGATCGCTCGATGCACGGCCGCCAACAGGCGATGTCCCACCAGGTCCAGGCTGGACCGTCGTGCCGCGATCAATCCTGGAGCGGAAAGAAACAGCCGCAGCGTCTGGTCACGCAGAGACGCCCGTACCGCGACTATCAGACTTCGCGGGTCCGGCAAGCGTCGCTCGATCGCGGTAAGCAGCATCCGGCGGCGGCCGACGAGTGCGGGCAACGCCAGGACCGCCCGCTCCGCCCGGTCGTCGAGCCGCTGGCGAGCCGCCCCCAGCAGCGTCGGCACATCGGGAAGACCACGCTCGATCTGCGACAGACGAAGTCGCCGCTCCTGCGCCAGCCGGTGCAGTGCACTGACCAGGCGTGATCCCTTTTGCACCAGATCGGCCACCAGGTCGGCTCGGGCGGGGATCGCCATCTCCGCGGCAGCGGTCGGTGTCGGGGCCCGCCGGTCAGAGACGAAGTCGATCAGCGTCGTGTCGGTTTCGTGTCCGACCGCGGAGATCAGCGGGATGCGGCAAGCAGCCACGGCGCGGACAACTATTTCGTCGTTGAACGCCATAAGGTCCTCGAGGCTGCCGCCGCCCCGCGCCACGATCAGCACGTCCGGCCGCGCTGGGGTTCCTACCCGAGGCATGGCGTCGAACCCGGCGATCGCCGTGGCAATCCTCTCCGCCGCGCCATCGCCCTGCACCGGCACTGGCCAGAGCAGTATGGTGCGGGGAAAGCGGCGGCCGATCGTGGTCCGGATGTCCTGGATCACCGCTCCGCGCTCGCTGGTGACCACCCCGATCACTTGCGGCAGAACCGGCAGTGCCAGCTTGCGGTCGGCGTTGAACAGGCCTTCCGCGGCCAATCGCTGACGGGTCATTTCGATCCGCGCCAGCAACGCGCCAACTCCGGCGTATTCCATACGCTCGATGATCAGCTGATAGGACGATCGATCCGCGAAAGCGGAGATCCGGCCGGTGGCAATCACCTCAACGCCGTTCTCCGGCACCATGCCGAGCCGGGAAACGGTGGATCTCCAGACGATGCCGGAAAGCTTGGCGGCCTCGTCCTTAAGCGAGAGATAGATGTGGCCGGAGGGATACCGCTTCATCTCGGTCACTTCACCACGGACGCGAATACGGCCGAAGGTTGTCTCCAGGGTCCGCTTAACGGCACCGGAGACCTCTGAAACGGTATATTCCGGCGTATTGGAAACCGCGGCCAGGCGTGGATCGTCCATCCGTCTAGCCTATGCTATGGTCCCGGCGGGGGAAACCGCCTTTGGCTTCCGGCCGAGGGTCGGGACTTGGCGCTTGTCTCCGGCGCGGGCGGCGCGTAACCGGGCGCGCGCTACGGGAGATGACGATGAACGTGCTTGTCGTGGGATCGGGAGGGCGGGAACACGCGCTGTGCTGGGCCATCGCTGCCAGCCCCGTATTGACAAAGCTGTTCTGCGCACCGGGCAATCCCGGCATTGCCGAGGTGGCGCAGTGTGCGGACATCGCGCCGCTGGACATCCCGACACTGGTGAGCTTCGCACAGGACAATGCGATCGACCTGGTGATACCGGGTCCGGAAGCGCCGCTCGTGGCCGGCATCACCGACGCGATGGAAGCCGCCGGCATCACCTGTTTCGGTCCAACCCGCGCCGCTGCTCGGCTGGAGGGTAGCAAGACCTTTGCCAAGGAAATCTGCGACTCCGTCGGCATCCCCACGGCGCTGTGGGAACGCTTCGAGGTCGCCGACGCCGCTCGGGACTTCGTCCGCCGCCGCGGCGCGCCTGTGGTGGTGAAGGCCGACGGACTAGCCTCCGGCAAGGGCGTGGTCGTGGCCACGACCGAGGACGAGGCGATCGCGGCGATCGACGCAATGATGGACCGGCTTGTGTTCGGCGAGGCCGGCGCGTCGGTCATCGTCGAGGAGTACCTGGCCGGCGAGGAGGTGTCGCTGTTCGCCCTTTGCGACAACGAGGACGCCTTGCTGTTGGGATCGGCGCGCGACCACAAGCGCGTCGGCGACGGCGATACCGGGCCGAATACCGGCGGCATGGGTGCCTATTCGCCCGTGCCAGGCTTCCCGCCCGCGTTGGAGGAAGCGTGCACGGAGCAGATTATTCTGCCGGCCCTCCGGGAGATGGCCCGCCGCGGCACGCCATTTCGAGGCATCCTGTTCGCCGGCCTGATGGTGACTGAGGATGGCGCGAAGCTGATCGAGTTCAATGTCCGTTTCGGCGATCCCGAGTGCCAGGTGCTGCTGATCCGGCTGAAATCCGACCTGTTGTCAGCATTGCAGGCAGCTTGCGACGGGGAGCTGCGCAACTTCGACCTGCGCTGGAACGACACCGCGGCAGTCGGCGTCGTCATGGCGGCCCGAGGCTACCCTGATGCGCCGGAGCATGGATCGACAATCCATGGACTGGCGGAGGCGGGCGGGCCGGGGGTGCAGATCTTCCACGCTGGGACGCAATCCGGGCCTGATGGTGCGATCCAGGCAGCGGGCGGTCGGGTGCTGAGCGTATGTGCCACTGGCGCGACCCTCCCCCAGGCGCATGACGCGGCCTATGCGGCGATCGACGTGATCAAATGGCCCGAAGGATTCTGCCGGCGTGACATCGGTTCGGCTGGCTTGCACCCGTCTGCATCGCCGCCCGATGCCGCTTCGTCGGAGCGGTGAATCATGATCGTTCCTATTCGTGGTCTGTTCGAGGCCCATCTCACAGTCAGCGATCTCGATCGTTCGATCCGCTTCTATCGCGATGTTCTCGGCCTGCCGCTCGCGCAGCAGATACCCGAACGGAACGTCGCCTTCTTCTGGGTGCCGACATCCGACGCAGCCATGCTCGGTCTGTGGTCGATCGGGACCTCACCATTGCAGATGCGTCTGCACATCGCGTTCAGCGTAGAGCTTGAGCAGGTATTGGCTTCTGTTGGGAGGCTGCGCGACGCAGGGCTGACGCCGCTCGACGGGGGCGGCAAGCCGGTCGACGAACCGGTGGTGCTGTGCTGGATGCCAGCCGCCAGTGTGTATTTCGATGATCCCGACGGGCATTCGCTGGAATTCATTGCCATGCTGCCGGATCGGCCGCGACCAGATCTGGGGCGTCTGTCCTGGTCGGATTGGCGGGGGACAACATGATCCAGATATGCCTGGACGGCGTGAAAGTCATCGGTTGAGCGATGCGACATGACCGCTGGTGACGAGGTCGACGCAGCCGGCGAACCACGTGGAGACCGGATCGCGAAGTTTCTTTCCCGTGCCGGTATCGCCAGCCGGCGTGACGCCGAAAAGATGCTCGCGGAGGGGGTCATCAGACTGAACGGGAGGGCGGTTACCCATCCGGCGACGTTCGTCTCCCCGGGGGACATCGTCCAGGTCAACGGCCGCGTGGTGGACTCGCCTGACCGCACCCGCATGTGGCGCTACCACAAGCCGGAGGGACTGGTGACCACGCACCGCGACCCAGAAGGGCGGCCCACAGTTTTCGACAAACTACGGCAACAACTGCCCCGCGTGATCAGCGTGGGCCGATTGGATATCACCAGCGAAGGCCTGCTGCTGCTGACCAACGACGGCGCCCTGGCGCGGCGGTTGGAGTTGCCCTCCACCGGCTGGATCCGCCGCTATCGGGTCCGGGTGTTCGGTGTTCCCGATCCCGCGGCGCTGGCCTCCCTGGCGCGCGGCGCGACCGTGGAGGGGGTGCGCTTTGGCCCGATCGAGGCCGCGGTTGATGCCCGGAAGGGTGACAACACGTGGCTCAGCGTCAGCCTGCGCGAAGGCCGGAACCGCGAAATCCGCCGGGTCATGGCGCATCTCGGCCTGTCCGTGTCTCGTCTGATCCGTGTTGCCTACGGCCCATTCCAACTTGGCAACCTGGAGCGCGGCGAGATCGACGAGGTGCCGCCTCGGGTCCTGCGCCAGCAACTCCCTGCCGACGCGGCCCCCCCACCGCCGGCACGACCTGGCAGGTAGGATGCGCATCATCGCTGGTGCATGGCGCGGCCGACGCCTGAATGCGCCTCCGGGGGACACCACCCGCCCGACCGCCGATCGCGTACGCCAGGCGATTTTCGACATGTTGATGCATGCAGAATGGGGTGGGCGCTCGGCCATCGAGGGGGCGGCGGTGCTGGATGTGTTTGCGGGAACGGGGGCGTTGGGTTTGGAGGCGTTGTCGCGTGGCGCCGGCAGCGCATGCTTTATTGAATCTGATCCGATCGCGCTGCGGGCGCTGCGCGCCAACATTGCCGCTTGCAAGGCAGAGGATCGGACGGAGGTGCTTGCCGGGGACGCGACGCGGGTCGGGAAGGGGTGCGCCGCGTCTCTCGTGTTTCTCGATCCGCCCTATGGTCGCGAACTGGTGCCGCTGGCGATTGATCGCTTGCGGAAGTCTGGCTGGATCGCGCCTGGGGCATTACTCATGGCCGAGACGGAGCGCGAGGCAGTCTGGGTGCCGAGCGGGCGGCTCCTCGCGGAACGGCAGCATGGGGCGGCACGGATACTTGTATTTCGCACTGTCTGATCTGTAATTGTTCAATCAAACGACGCCCCGGCCGTTGCTCAATAACATGACGAAACTAAGCGCCCGGGCCGGGATTGTCCAGACGAAGTTTAGATAAGTCGAGTTGTATACGGGATGGCTCACCCATCCCCTCATTTCGCCTGAGCAAGAGCTGCGCCGAATGCGCCTGCGGTTGACACAACTTCGTTGAACTTCCGCATCAGCGGTAAAAGCCTGTGTTCCGGCATGTTCGGGATCAGGTCGTAGAGCATGCAGCCCTGACGAAACAGCGAATGGGTCCGTTTCGTGCTGGTATTGGACTTGAGCAATCGGTCCATCCCAAGACTTTCGCCAACCGCTCCCAGCAGTGTCAGCAGCGCGGTGGCAAAGGCACTGATGAGCAACAGCCGATCGCGGCGCATCGGCTCGCCGATGCGGGTGGCGGACAGCCCCATGCCGAACTGCAAATCCTTGGTGTCACGGAACTGCGGTTCGATGGTCCAGCGCTTGGCGTAGTGGTTGACCAGCGTGGCTGCTGTGGCCTCGCGCAGGCTGGTGGCCAGGCACCACGGCTCTTTCATGCCCTTGGCCTGCACACAGACGACCGCGCCGACCTGTTGGCCCTTGGCCGTGACACGGGCATCGCGCAGCTTGCGGGCACGTCCACCCTTACCCACCCACTCGGCCGCGGGCTTGGTCTGCCCATCGGCATCGGTGACATGGATGTTGCCACGGAAGCGAATGACGTAGTCAAAGCCAAGCCTGCCAAGGTAGGCGAACAGCTTCTGGTCACCGAAGCCGCGATCGGCCAGGATCGTGACACGGCAGCCGGGCGGCACGAGTTCGGACAGCCGCCGCAGGCAGGCGTCCTCATAATCGTTGCGCTGGTTTTTGAGTTCTTCTTTCCACACGGTTAGCCACAGCAAAGGCGCCGCCCGGCCATGGCCGGTAACCAGGCTCAACACCAGCGTCGCCTGATCGTCATCGTCGAAATCGGTCCAGTCCATCGCAACCAGGATATCCCGCCGTTCGCCGATCTGGTGCGGCACCCAGCGGGCGAAACTGTCCCAAACGTCAATGCCGTCGTTGCTCAGCAACCGGTCCACCTGCTTGATCGCGTGCTTTGTCTTCAAGCCCCGGGCCTGGGCCAGCGCCTGACCGATCAGCGCCACCGCCAGCGAGGCGGCCGTCATCGTGCCAAGCGTCGCCCCGGCCAGCGAGCCGACGCGCTTGGCATGCAGATCCGGGCCGTAGAGTTCGCCAATGAATGAGCGAACATCCTCGTACCGCCTGCCTTCCCGACCAATCCGCGCCATCGCCACACTCCAACCCGTCACTGGTTGAAGCGTCTACAAACACCCGCCGAATCTCGCCTATAGCTCGGTCAATCGAAATGAGGGGATTCCTGAGACGGGATGGTGGCGGCCATTGCGGTTTATTCAGCGTGGGCAATGCCATGTTAGATCATGTGGTGGTTCGTTCAATTGCGGGTCGTTATCGTGATCGCCTATTCGATATTGGCACTCTTGGTCAGGTTGTGCCGAGCGCACAACAATTGAACGTTTTCTGCTCTCAGCGATGTGCCGCCCTTCGAGAAGGGAAGAATGTGATCAAAGTGAAGCTCGCTCTTTTCGCCGCAGATAACGCATCTTGCATTATCACGCGCCCAGACCTCAAGTTTGACACTGGTTGGAATGAGACGTCTCCGTTCAGAGAAGCGGTCCGGAGGATCCTCTGCAGCCAATTGATCCGAGACGTTCTCCACGGCAACGAGCTATGACCCGACTTCTCATGGTGCGATCCTGAGAGAGAACGTTACTGCTATCAACTTGTGGGATTCCCGGGGGCTGCGCTACATCGCTTAGTAACTCCGCGGCAGGCCCAGCACATGCTCGGCGATGTACGAAAGGATCAGATTCGTGCTGATCGGCGCCACCTGGTACAGCCGCGTCTCGCGATACTTGCGTTCGATGTCATATTCCTCCGCGAACCCGAAACCGCCGTGGGTCTGGATGCACGCCTCACCAGCCGCCCACGAAGCGTCGGCGGCGAGCATCTTGGCCATGTTGGCCTCCTCGCCCGGTGTCTCGCCCGCCTCGAACTTCTCACAGCCGGTCTGCACCATGAGTTCCGCGGCCCGCATCTGGGCATAGGCCTTGGCAAGAGGAAACTGAATCCCCTGATTCTGGCCAATCGGGCGGCCGAACACCTGCCTGTCGCGAGCATAGTCCGTAGCTTTCCGCAAAAACCATTTGGCATCACCAATACACTCGGCCGCGATCAGCAGCCGTTCCGCGTTCATCCCGTCCAGGATATAGCGAAAGCCGCGCCCCTCGATCCCGACAAGGTTCTCCGCCGGGACGATCATGTTGTCGAAGAAGACCTCGGTCGAGTTGTGATTCATCATCGTGCGGATCGGACGAATCGTCAGTCCGTGTCCGAGGCTGGCCTGCATGTCGACGATAAACGTGGACAGACCCTCGGTGCGCTTGGCGGTCTGATCCCTCGGCGTCGTCCTCGCCAGCAACAGCATCAAATCGGAGTGCTCCGCTCGGCTGGTCCACACTTTCTGGCCGTTGACAACGTAATGATCGCCCTCGCGGCGAGCGAAGGTGCGGAGCGCGGTCGTGTCGGTGCCGCTGGTGGGCTCGGTCACGCCAAAAGCTTGCAGACGCAGTTCGCCGGTGGCGATTTTCGGCAGATAGGTCGTTTTCTGCTGATCCGTGCCATGCCGCAGGATGGTGCCCATGATGTACATCTGAGCGTGACACGCGGCGCCATTGCAGCCTTCCGATTGCACCGTCTCCAGGATGGCCGCGGCGGCTGAGAGCGGCAGTCCGGCGCCGCCATATTCCTCCGGTATCAGCGCGGCGAGATAGCCCGCCTCGGTCAAGGCGGTGACAAATTCGGTCGGATAGCCGCGATCCCGGTCCAGCGCCCGCCAATAGTCGCCGGGAAATTTCGCGCAAAGCTTCCGAACTTCGTCGCGGATCTCCGCGTGTGGGTCAGGGCGCAGCGTCTCTTGCATGGCAACCTCCTGGTCGAGCGCTTCTGCTTATGGCGCTTTCCGATGGTCTGGCAACGTATGAAACCCGGCATCCCGCGGCCACCTGATAATGCTTGCCGATCGCCCGGGTGTGGTCTTTATCCCCGCGGCCCCACGTGAAGGATTGCGGATATGCCCGCACTACCCAGCCTCGACGCCTCGCCCTTTGCTCAGTTCCAGAAGTGGATGACAGAAGCCGAGCAGGGCGAACCGTCTGATCCAAACGCCATGACGCTGGCGACGGCCACCGCGGATGGCCGCCCAGCCGCCCGCACGGTGCTGCTCAAAAGCGTCGATCCCCATGGCTTCGTTTTCTACACCAATATGGCAAGCCGCAAGGGCGACGAAATCGCCGCCAACCCGCGCGCCGCTCTGTTGTTCTTTTGGAAGTCGCTGCAGCGGCAGATCCGCATCGAGGGTTCTATCGAGCGGGTGACCGACGCCGAGGCCGATGCCTACTACGCCACACGTGCCCGGGTATCACGCCTTGGTGCCTGGGCCTCCGATCAGTCGCGGCCACTGGCGAATCGGGCGATTTTGGAACAACGGCTCGCGGAAATGGAACAGCGGTTCCCCGACGAAATACCTCGACCCGACTACTGGTCCGGCTATCGGCTGCTGCCCGATTCCTTTGAATTCTGGCGAGAGATGCCTTACCGGCTACACGATCGTTCGCGTTATCAGCGAGGCGCCGACGGGGCGTGGGTGCAGTCGAAGCTGTTCCCGTGATCGGGCGGATTTGTTCCTCCGGACGGTGGCACTTGTCACATCATTGACATCTTGCCCAGAACGCTTGCACTCGAAACGCAAACCTGCATTGCTCCGCAGGCGCAACCAATTCGAAGGAGCTGACGATGTCGATACGCAAGCTTCTGCTGCCTCTCACGGGTACTGCCGCCGGCGAGGCAGCGCTCGCCACCGCCTTGACGATTGCCCGCCGCTGGAACGCGCACGTATTGGCGCTGCATGTCCGCGTCGATAGCCGGGACGTTGCACCGCTGGCCGGAGAGGGGCTGTCCGGCGCGATGATCGAAGAGATGATGTCGGCGACCGAGCGAGAGAGCAGCGACCGCGCTCATGCCGTGCGGTCGATGTTTGAGCGTTTCGTGGCGCGGCACGACGTGAAGGTGCAGGAGGCTCACCCGGGTCTCAATCATGCGACCGCAAGTTTTGCCGCGGTCACCGGGCGTGAGGAGGATATTGTTGCACAGCAGGCGCGGCTGGCGGATCTGACCGTGGTGCCGCATCCCGACGCCGGGGAAGACGTCTCCTCCTCGGACGCATTGCATGCTGTTCTGTTCAACTCCGGCCGCCCGGTGTTGATTTCGCCGCAGCAGACGCCGGCAACGATCGGCACACACGTTTGCCTGGCGTGGAATGGCACCGCTAAGTCCGCATCGTCCGCTCTGGCGGCAATGCCGTGGATGCAGCGTGCCGAGGCCGTGGCCATTTTGTCGGCCGAGGGTTATCAGCGGCGCGGGCCCAGTGCGCCGGATCTGGCGGCCTATCTCACGCTGCACGACGTTCACGCCGAGATCATAACCTTCCGCTCGGTTGGCGGGTCTGTCGGCGCGGGACTTTTGGCCGCGGCCGCCGAGTTCGGCTGCGACTTGCTGTCGATGGGAGCCTATTCGCACTCGCGGCTGAGGCAGCTCATTCTCGGCGGAGTCACGCGGCATGTGCTGGAGCACGCGGCTCTGCCGGTGATGATGAACCGCTGAGGGGGAACGCCGCTGGTCGGGCGGCCTGGCTAGAACAGCTTGTCCTGTGGGCCAAGCTTGACGATCACGTCGGACGGATCGGCGAGGTTGAGCATTGCTCGGGCGCGCTCATCCAACGTGTCAGGATTGAGGTGGTGCGGGCGCAGGCCGTCGACGCGGGTTTCCCAGCCGTCCCGCTCAATCTTGGCCGCGACCTGCTCGGCGTCGACCTGGCGCAGCAGCTCCTGCCGATGTGCGTAGGCGACGAGCCCGCGCTCGCCCTGAACGGCGTTCCACACGAAATAGGCGGTGATCGCCAGGAACAACGTCGGGGGCAATGCCGCTCTGAACCGCTGCCTCAGTTCACGTCCAGCTGACATCATCCGCTCCACCCCGATACTTGGACGATAGCCCGACCAGCCGTCCGGGTGAACCAAAAAGGGGCGATTTTACCGACGGTCGGCCATTTATGGCCGCGGGTAACCCGGGTCACAGAGAACGTCACTCGCGATTGCTACATCGGCGCCGTGCGGATCTCGGTCGCACTATGCTCTTACGGAGGCTTCCATGTGGTGTCGTTCATTCGTTATTGGCGCATTGTGCGCTTCGTTTGCCCTGGCTTCAGTGACCCCGGCGTCTGCTGACGACGACGGGCGTCACGAAATACAACAGCATCGCCGGCAGGAATGGCGTGATCACGACTGGCGCGACCATGAGTGGCACGTGCCACCGGGCTATTATGCGCCACCGCTGGTCGTGGCGCCTCCGGTGTATGGCTATTTTGCGCCGCCTCCGGTCTACTACGCTCGTCCCGCATACTGAGGTCAGCGGCCACAAAGGCTGGATCGCCGGCCCGGACCACCACCCATTCCGCGTTGACAGGACAAGGTACCCTGCGCATCGTCCGGCCGCTTCAACCAGGAACGGCACGGATGTCTCAGCACAGTCTTCAGCGACCGATCGAGGATCTTTGGGAACGGCGGGAGAGCCTGTCCTCCGCCACCAAGGGTGAGGCACGGGACGCCGTCGAGGCGGCGCTGAATGCGCTGGACGACGGTCAGGTCCGGGTCGCCGAGAAGACCGAGGCCGGCTGGCAGGTTAACCAGTGGCTCAAGAAGGCGGTCCTGATGTCGTTTCGGCTGACCAATTCGACACCGATGGAAGGTCCCGGCGGAGCTCCGGTCTGGGACAAGGTGCCGATGAAGTTTGCCGGCTGGGGCGAGAACCGCTTCAAGCAGGCCGGCTTCCGGGTGGTGCCAGGTGCGGTCGTCCGGCGATCTGCCTACATCGCGCCCGGCGCGGTGCTGATGCCGAGCTTCGTGAATGTCGGCGCCTGGGTCGGACGCAACACCATGGTCGACACCTGGGCCACTGTCGGCAGCTGCGCGCAGATCGGCGCCAATTGCCATCTGTCCGGCGGCGTCGGTATCGGCGGCGTGCTGGAGCCGTTGCAGGCCAATCCGGTCATCATAGAAGACGATTGTTTCGTCGGCGCTCGCTCCGAGGTGGCGGAGGGCGTGGTCGTGGAGCGAGGCAGCGTCCTGTCCATGGGCGTGTTCATCGGCGCCTCCACCAAGATCGTCGACCGTGCCACCGGTGAGATCCACATTGGCCGAGTGCCTGCCTATTCGGTTATCGTGCCAGGCTCGCTGCCAGGCAAGGCGCTGCCGGACGGATCTCCAGGACCCTCGTTGTACTGTGCGGTGATCGTCAAGACTGTTGATGCACAGACCCGCGCGAAAACGTCCATCAATGAGCTGTTGCGCGATTGATGGCCCAGCCAGGCTACGCCGAGGGGCTGCTTGATCCGTTACCGTTGGCGCAATCGCTGATCCGCTGCGCCTCGGTGACACCAGCCGATGCCGGCGCGCAGGATGCGCTGGCGGAGGCGTTGGAACGCCTTGGTTTCTCCGTCCACCGGCTGCGCTTTGGGGACATCGATAACATATTCGCGCGCCTTGGTTCATCCGGACCACACATTTGTTTCGCCGGCCATACCGACGTGGTTCCGGTCGGTACAGCGAATTGGCGGAGTGATCCGTTCGGGGGCGGGGTGCGTGACGGCGTGCTGTACGGCAGGGGGGCCTGCGACATGAAGGGGGCAATCGCGGCCTTCGTCTCGGGTGTCGCGCAATACCTGTCGCATGGGTCGCTGCAGGGTTTGCCGAAGGGCTCCATCAGCTTGCTGGTCACCGGCGACGAGGAGGGGCCGGCCATCGATGGCACCGTCAAGGTCCTGGATTGGATGCGCGCGAACGACCAGATTCCCGATTTCTGTCTTGTCGGAGAGCCGACCTGCCCGGTGAACCTGGGAGACGTTGTCAAGATTGGTCGCCGCGGCAGTGTCAACATGAGAATCGAGGTGCATGGACGACAGGGTCACGTGGCTTATCCCCACCGCGCCGACAATCCAATCCATCGCCTGCTGCAGGCTCTGACGGCACTGACGGCGGTGCCGCTGGACGCCGGCACGGATTGGTTCGAGCCGTCGACACTACAGGTCACCAGCGTCGACGTGGGCAACGCCGCGACCAACCTGGTTCCCGCCTCGGCACGGGCCGCACTCAACATCCGCTTCAACGATCGGCACAGTGGTGCTTCGCTGATCGCGTGGGTTCGCGCGACGCTCTCGCGGTATGCAGACCGGTTCGATCTGGATGCCTCGATCAGCGGCGAGTTGTTCGTGACCAAGCCGGGTCCGCTGGTCGACATTCTCCGGCAGGCGATCCGCAGTGCCACGACGATCGAGCCGAAACTGGATACCGGCGGGGGCACCTCCGACGCTCGGTTCATCGCCAGCTATTGTCCGGTTGCCGAGTTCGGCCTGGTAGGCGCCACCATGCATCAGACGGACGAGTGTGTGCCGGTCGCCGAATTGCGGGAGCTCGCGGGGATCTATCGCAACGTGATCGCGGCCTTCCTCGGATGAGCGAGGCGCCGCGATCGCGGCAAAGCATCATGCTGGGTATTCTTAGAACCGCGCGAGGCCGGGCGGATGGGATCGGCTGCTTTGGCGGCACGGCACAGTCCTTTTTATCCAGCCTGGCGCCGCTGCTCGCGTTTCCCTTGGTCGGCGCCGCATTGGGCTTGTTCACCGAGGGGCCACGCCGCGCGTTGACAGGCCTGGCGATGACCATATGCGCGCTGCTGACGCCGGCGGTGCTGTCGTTCGAACTCGCACGACTCTGGCAACGGGCCGATGCCTGGCTGCGATTCGCCACAGCCTTCAACTGGTGCGAATGGACCCTGCCGATCATCGCCTGCCTGGTGATGGTGCCGCTGGGCACGGCGATCGGCGCTGGGCTGAACGAAACCGCTGCCAGCCTGATCCTTGTGATCTGTCTGGGTGTCTATGGGTTGTGGCTGCATTGGTTCCTTGCCCGCAAAGCCCTCTCTCTGTCGGCCCTTCGCGCGGCGCTCCTGGTGCTGGTCGTCAATCTGGGGACCCTGGCGGCGGTGATGACGCCGCATCTGCTTGCAAACGCCTTGGGATGACGTCGTTGTCCTCGGTGGCGTCTGGGCTTTATGCCGCCTTGCTGCTGGCGCGCGGCCGTGCGGACGGCGTCGTGCTGGTGCCCGGCGACCGCTCCAGCACCGCGCGCAGCTTCTGGGCGATCGCCTTTTGCATTCCGTCGGTGATCTGCCGGTTGCTGACCTCTTGGGCGGAAACGGGGATCCCCTCGGATGCCACGCACATGTTGGCGAGCGAACTCATCACCTTCGTCCTGGGCTGGCTGCTCTTCGTCGAGGCGACCTACCGGTTGGCACCGCTGTTCGATCGGGCGGAACGATGGGGCCGGTTTATCGCCGTGTGGAACTGGTGCAACGTCGTTGAGGGCATTCTTCTGGTCCTCGGGGGGCTTCCAGGATTGCTTGGCGCACCGTCGATCGTCGGCGAAGCTACGGAACTGATCACCATCGGTTGGGCGATCTGGCTCGAATGGTACGCAACCCGGCTTGCTTTCGGTGTCAGCGCACTGATTGCGATATGGCTGGTGCTGCTGGATCAGTCGATCGGGATCGCGCTCGCGATTGTGGCGGCATCGATGAGTCCTTGAGAGCGGCTCCGCGTTGAAAGACATCCGGCGGAAATCCTTTCAGCGCACTGCCCTCATGCCTGCCCCGACAACATGGTGCGATCCGCGAACGGGTCCTCGGGGTAGCCGACCCTCACCAGGGTCAGTCCATCGGGCGGAGCGGTCGGGCCGCCGCTGGACCGGTTCCGCGCTGCCAGGGCGGCGGCCACTTGCTCAACCGGCCAATGGCCGTCACCGACGAGGCGGAGGGTTCCGACCATGTTGCGGACCTGGTGGTGCAGAAAGCTGCGAGCCTCGACCAGAATTTCGATGACGTCGCCGTGCCGGGCAATATCCAGTCGATCCAATGTGCGAACCGGAGATTTGGCTTGACAGGAAGCGGCGCGAAATGACGTGAAGTCGTGGCGGCCGAGCAGGATTGGGGCAGCCCGGCCCATGGCTTCGGCGTCGAGCGGGACGGCGACGTGCCACACCCGACGAGCCAACAAAGCGGGGCGGCTGCGCCGGTTGAGAATACGATAGCGATACGTCCGGCGAATGGCGGCGAAACGGGCGTTCCAGTCGGATGGCACCGGCGCGGCGGCCAGCACGACGATAGGGTGCGGCTTCAGATGAAAATTGAGCGCGTCTCGGACTTTCTCCGGCCGATACCCGTCGGGCAGGTTGAGATGGGCAACCTGGCCCTCGGCGTGGACACCTGCATCGGTTCGACCCGCGACAATGCTGGCGACCGGCTCGCCCCGATTGAGGCGAGCGGCGGCTCGTTCCAACAATTCCTGAATGGACAAGCCGGTGGCCTGAAGCTGCCATCCGACGTAACCGCTGCCGTCATATTCCAGGAGCAGCGCCCAGCGGGTCATGCCGCTTGTCAGTATCATCCCCCGAGGATTGTGCCAGGGGGTACCGGATGGCCGCGCAGAAACGCCGCCGCGTCCAGGGGGCCGCGGCCGGGGAGTTGGACGCGGATCAGCCTGATCGCGCCGGTGCCGCACGCCACCGTGAGGGCGTCGTCAAGCACCATTCCCGGCACACCGGATTGCTCGGCAAGCTCAACGGCCAGGACCTTCAGCGGTGCTCCCTGCAACACAGTGAACGTCCCGGGCCATGGGTCGAACGCGCGCACCTGGCGATCGACCGAATCGGAGGAGTGGCTCCAGTCGATGCGCCCATTCTCCCGGCTGAGTTTCGGTGCGTAGGTCGCGCCTGCATCGGGTTGCGGCTGCGGCACCGGATTGGTCGACAGCGTGTCCAGGATCAGGCTGGCACCGATCGAGGCGAGCGTATCGTGCAATGTCGCGGTGGTGGTCCGTGGTGTGATCGGCACGGACTGGGACAGCAGCATGGCCCCAGTGTCGAGCCCGGCATCCATCTGCATGATCGTGATCCCGGTTTCCGGGTCCCCGGCCAGGATGGCAGCCTGGATCGGTGCCGCACCGCGCCAACGAGGCAGCAGGCTCGCGTGGATATTGAGACAGCCTCGCCTCGGCGCATCCAGCATCGCCTGCGGCAGAATCAACCCGTAGGCCGCGACCACTGCCACATCCAGATCGAGCGACGCGAACGCGGCCTGAGCCTCGGCATCATTTCGCAAGCGCGGCGGCGTTCGCACCGGCAACCCCAGATCCTCCGCCACGACGTGAACCGGGCACCGTCGGACGGCTCGGCCGCGGCCAGCCGGGCGGGCCGGCTGGCAGTAGACCGCGGCGATGCTATGTCCGGCGCCATGGAGCGACAGAAGGGCGGGGACCGCGAAGTTGGGACTACCCATGAATGCGAGGCGCATCCCGGGACCAGTTCTGTTCATTGGCGCCAGCCGACAGGCGCCTTGCGCGGGCCGCGGATCTGCCCTGTGAGCGGCGCCGGCTACTAGCGCTTCTCATCATCGCGCTTCTGGCGCTGCTCCTTGGCCAGCCGCCGCATGATCATATTGCGCTTCAGGATTGAGAGGTGATCGACGAACAGGATGCCGTCCAGATGGTCGATTTCGTGCTGCAGACAGGCAGCCAGCAAGCCCTCAGCCTCGATCTCGCGCTTGGCTCCGGTCACGTCCAGGTAACGAATTTTGACTTTGGCGGCCCGTGTAACGTCGGCGAACTGGTTCGGCAGTGACAGGCAGCCCTCTTCGCGTGTCGCGAGATCCGCACTGGTGGCGACGACCTCGGGATTGATCATCCCGTACGGTTGATGCTTGTCGTCCGGCATCAGGTCGACAACCACGACACGCAGGCTCTGACCCACCTGTGGCGCCGCTAGCCCGATGCCAGGGGCCTTGTACATCGTGGCAAACATACGCGGCACCAGGTCCTGCACCAGGCCGGTATCAGCGGGCTGCACCGCGCGTGCCTTGGTCTTCAACATCTGATTTGGCGCAATGAGAATACCCAGGGTCGCTGGCGCGAGCGGCGCGGACTCCCGCTTGGCGGCCAGCTCTACGGCGGAGGGATCGTTCATTCGGGCGAGATTCTTCATTCTTCGCTTGATGTAGCGGCGCGCTGGGTTGCGATCAACGCTCTCCGCGCTGGTAATTGTGCGATGCAGTGCGGCGTCCAGGCAGCGAGCCCCTTGCAACCGCGACCTTCGGTGCCAAGTTGTTTCAAAGTCTGGATGCCAATTTGGGTCCTGGCGGTTGCTTCGCTCGCAGGAGGGGGCCTTGACGACTCGAATGTTCACGTCGCCGTTGTTTTTGGGTTTTGACCACCTCGAGCAGATGCTTGAGCGTGCGTCGAAAACCTCATCGGATGGTTACCCGCCATATAATATCGAGCAGGTCAGCTCAACAGGGCTTCGGATCACGCTCGCGGTCGCCGGTTTCACCATGGATGACCTGCAGATCACGCAGGAAGACAATCAATTGGTGATTTGAGGGCGACAAACCGACGACAGTCAAGGCCGCATATTCCTGCATCGCGGTATCGCGGCACGTCAGTTCCAGCGGTCGTTCGTTTTGGCGGAGGGGATCGAGGTGCGGGGTGCCTGGTTGGATAACGGCCTGCTCCATATCGATCTCGCGAAGCCCGAACCGGAAGTGCGGGTGAAGACGATACCGATCTCGCGAAATGGCTCGGCGACGAGTCTTCGCCCGAGTGGAGTGAATGACGGTCCCGTGGTGGAGAGTAGGCCCGAGCGGGAATGAAGCTGAAACGCGGGAGCCATCGCGTGGTCCCGCGACGTGCAAGGTTTGCGGCGGTGCTTCGACAAGGCCGTCGCCGGAAAGGAGCAGTCATTATTATGAATACCGATTTACAAGACCAATTGGACGTTGGCATGCCCGAGCCGGTCGTATTCGACATCCGCCATCTTTCGGCGGAGCAACTCGGCGTATTGGGCGTATCGCATATCGCCTACGTGAAGCCGATCGTGCTGAACGGTGAGCACGGTTTCGCGATCCATGCGGCCGACGGGACGCCGATGGCGGTTGCCGGCGATCGGGACGTGGCCATCGCGGCAATCCTGCAACATGAGATGCAACCGCTGTCAGTGCACTGAGTTTCGCTGATCCGCGGTTGAATTCGGTCGGCTCTGCCGGTCACCATCGCGCCCGTCACGGGCCAGGCGTCGCCTGACCCGAACCGGGGCGTGCCGGTGCGGGACCGTTTCCAGATTTCAGAAGGTCTCTGATCTCCGCCAGCAGCAGCTCGGTTTGTGTCGGACCGGCGCCCTTTTCCTCGTGCCGGACGTTGAGCCTCGTCAGTGCCTTGACGATCCAGAAGACAGCGAAACTGACGATCAGGAACTGGATGATCGCGTTGATGAACAACCCGACGTTGAGCGTAGCCGCCCCCGCTCTTTGGGCGTCGGCCAGATTTGCGTAATGCTGACCATTGAGCGGGATGAACAGATTTGAGAAATCGACGCCGCCGGTAAGCAGGCCCAGAAGCGGATTGAAAACATCCTTTACCAGGCTGCTGACCACGCCGGTGAAAGCGGCCCCGATAATAATGCCGACCGCGAGGTCGACCACATTGCCGCGCATCACGAAAGCGCGGAATTCGTTCATCCAAGAAAGTCCCTTGGGAGCGAGCATTTTTTGGTTCCTTTCCATGCCGCTGGCCTGAACGTTCCATCACAATCCTGGCCGGAATGGTAGGCTGACCATGCTCGAGCAATTCCGTTTGAGCCTTCGGAATGTCGGAATGCGCTGTTTCTGAATGCTGGCGGCCGGTTGACGGCGCGGTCTGTTCCTCGCCCCGCCTAGCTGGCGAAGCTCTGGACAAGGCTGCCCGCCACCAATCGCCACCCGTCAACGAATACGAAGAAGATAAGCTTAAACGGCAGCGACACGGCCGAGGGCGGCAGCATCATCATGCCTAGGCTCATAAGCACGCTCGCAACGACCATGTCGATCACCAGGAATGGCAGAAAGAGCATCCGCCAGTTAGCGACTTACGTGCTTCTATCGGGAGGTCTCGTGACCTTAAAACTCAGCCTTTTCTAGTGCCTTCCGTCCACATTGACCTATCTCTATCTACACCTATCCACAAAGTAGTTGGGGGTACGATCGGGGGTAGGCTACTCTGATCCTCCAAGAAGGGTGGTCCGAGATGGGTAAGCTGACAGCGGCGGCGGTGAGGGCGGCAAAGCACAATCCAGCAAAGGGAGAGCGGCCAATCCGCGTCGGAGACGGCGACGGACTATATCTGCAGGTTGCCGCCGGCAGCACCAAATCCTGGCTGTTCCGCTTCATGCTCCGGGGCAAGTCTCGCGAAATGGGGCTTGGCGCCGTGGGTGAAGCGCCGAATGGCGTGTCATTGGCCAAGGCACGTATCCTAGCTGCAGAGGCGCGTGCGCTTCTCCGAGACGGCAAAGACCCACTCGCTGAGCGGCACACGGACCGCCTGGCTCGTCGGCAAGCACAGACCGTGGCGAGTGAGCGGACATTCCGAGCAGCGGCGAAGGCGCTGGTTGACAGTAAGCGATCCGGATGGCGCAACCCCAAACATGCCGCACAATGGCTGGCGTCGTTAGAGGCTCATACGTTCCCAATGATCGGTGACATGCCGGTGACCGTAGTCAGCACCGATGACGTTCTTCGAGTGCTTCGCCCGATTTGGAGCCGGATACCCGAGACAGCCTCCCGGGTGCGCCAGCGTATCGAGGCTGTGCTTGACGCGGCCCGCGTTAAGGGCTGGCGCAACGGAGAAAACCCGGCACGATGGAAAGGACACCTTGCAGGAGAGCTGCCACAACCTCGAAAGGTTAGGCGAGTTCGGCACCGGCCCGCCCTCTCCTGGCGGGAAATGGGGGCTTTCATGGCGGCGTTGACCGAGCGGAATGGGTTTGCAGCCTTGGCGCTCCGGTTCACGATCTTGACAGCGGCCCGGACGGGCGAGGTGAGAGGCATGCGCTGGCGGGAGGTTGACCTGGAAGCAAAAGTTTGGACTGTGCCGGGTGACCGCATGAAGTCTGGAAGGCTGCATCGCGTGCCATTGTCGGTGCCGGCGCTGACGGTGCTAGAGGAAGTTCGGCCGCTGATGAAGCGGCCCGATGATTTAGTCTTCCCGAGCGTGCAGCAAGGCAAGGCGCTGTCCGACATGGCTGTCTCGGAAGTAGTGCGCCGGATGAATGTATGCGGTGATGCTGCGGCGTCGCCGAGATGGCGTGATGCGGAAGGTCGAGCCGTGGTGCCCCACGGCTTCCGTTCTAGCTTTCGCGACTGGGCCGGCGAGACGAGGCCGGAGGGCCGGGAGGTGGTGGAGGCGGCATTGGCCCATAGCATCAAGGACAAGGCTGAGGCCGCATATGCTCGATCCGATCTGTTGGAGAAGCGGCGGCCGCTTATGGATGCGTGGGCGGAGCAGTGCGCATCCCCTATTCAGGCGGATAGTGGAACCAGTCGGTAGGGCCGGGCGTGTTCGGGGGCCGCCGTTGTGTGATCGCTATCCCGTGAAGCGCACGCATCTGGTAGATTAACATCCTGCAGGGCTAGGAGTTCGCGACTGAACCCCTGGAATTCCGACCGGGCCGCCCTGCCTCCTGCGTCATCGGAGCGCGCTCGGAGGCGCAGCGTGTCGAATGGCAATAGAAGAACATTTTGAAGACCGCAGACAAAGAAACGGTGCCTGCGATGATGTCAGCCTGGGCTGTAATGAGTTGGATTGCGTTCAAGGAGGTCCGTCGCCGCCCTGACGATGGCAACGCGATAAAAAGCTTAGCCCGTCGATGGGGTGGCAGCGATGTAAGGCCCCTTTTGAAGGCTCTGGAGAGCAGAGCCGCCGTCGAACCGCACTACGTCGTCCAACCCCTTATAGTCGATGGTCTCACCTGGGACGGCAGAACTTATACCGACCCAGCATTCTCCCCGGGGGCGCCCCCATTGCTCCGCCAAATCCGTGCAAGGGCTCGACAGCGCAAAGGCCGGCTCGTGTCCTTCCAGGAACTAGTTGTTATGCTCCGAGCGGATATCGATGCAGCCGAGAACCATAACGCAAACATCGAAAGGGCTCGACACTCTCTGCTGGAAGCATTGCGACAATCAAAGCTAACAGCTTGGGGAAAAAATGGCGCCCATCCGCGAGAATCAGGGTCCATATTACCTGCCTCGATCACTTACGTTATGGCTGGGCGCGTGATAACCACCCCGGAATATGAGGTAATCCCGAGCGCCGTCTTTATGGACGATCACGTAACCATCACCGAGCGAGATGAGGTTGGGGGACATCCTGGTTGGCACGAATATCGGGGACCGACTTACCGAAATGTCCGCTTTCTCTCATCTGAGGTGCTCGGCATATGGCCATCGGACGTTGGAGATCTGGGAACTCAGCCGTCGAAATCTGTCGGCGTTGCCGTTCGGCGAGACACCGGGGGCCGACCGCCAAAATATGACTGGGAAGAATTTTGGATCGAGATTGCATTGTACGCTGCGGAAAATGACCTAGAACCCGAGAATCGTAGGGAGCTGCAACGACATATGAGGGATTGGGCAGATAAGCGTTGGCCTGAGCCGCCTGACGACTCAACAATTCGCATGCGCCTGAAGCGGCTGTATGACGCGCTGCGAGATAAGTAGGTTTCACGCGGTTTCACGCGGTTCCACGCGGGCGCGCCTCGATAAATAATGTAGATCACGTGGCATCTCAACGCATTACGAGGTGCCTAGATGGAGATCTCTACCCACGTCCCGGCTGACGCCAAGCGCGTTCGGCGCAAGCCGGAATATGTTCCAGACGACCCGCTGCTGAGTGCGGCGGAAGCCGCGGTTGAGCGAGGTCAAGCCCTTTCGACATTCTGGCGCGACGTAGCCGCCGGGCGAGTACCCCCAGCGTATTACATCTCGCCTCGCTGTCCGCGCTGGCGCCGCTCCGAATTGCGGGCGGGCGTAGACGCGTGCCGTGCTCTTCCCAGGCAAACTCGGTGATGAACATCCTTACGCGGTTGGAACCGCCGGTGTCACCCGATCCGCCGCACTTGCCGGCTCTGGCTGACAGAAGGGGCGACATGTGTATCGGATAGTTGGACATCTTGCGAGAAGCAGGATTTTCGTTCCCGTCCGGCAGATCAAGCGCGACGCCGATGAAGCTCGCTGCCGGAAAGCGATATTGTCGCTACTGTCTCGCCGGGTAGGCGATCATCTGCCGGCGGCGATGAAAGCATGAACGCAGCAACGCTCAGCCTCGACACTGTGGAATGCGAGTCATTCGTTAGACTGTGGTTGGAGCTGACGGGAACGGGGCACATTACGTTAACTGCCATTCCGGCGGCCGGCGGTGCTACCACAACGGCAACCTTTGCGCCGATTCGGTTTGAGGCGATGACACGTTGGCTGGAAATTCATCAAGCGGTGAACAAGAACGTATATTTCCAGGTTAACGAGACGCATCCTCGGTGCGCCAGGAAGCCAGCCAAGGGCGATATTGTTGCGGCCCTCTGTCGGCACGCGGATGTCGATCCGATGGACGATGACCACCCTTACTTCGATGAGCGAGATCGGCTGCATAGATTAGGCGCATATCTGCACAACTCTGATACGTTACCGCCAACCATGGTACTGGACAGCGGCAACGGAATATACCCGCTATGGGTAGTCACTCGCCAGTTGCTCACGCCTGGAGTCCAAGAGGCGGTTGAGGCGGAAAATAGGGCAGTTGAAGCGGCGCTAGGAGCCGGGGGAACGTTTAATATCGACCGGCTGCTTCGCCTTCCAGGTACATTGAACTACCCGAATGCAAAGAAATTGCGCCTGGGACGTGGCGTCACTCGTGCCCGAATGTTGCATCATTCTGATCGCGTCTATACTGGCGAGCAGGCCAGCGGCCTGGGTGGACATCTGGCGGTTCTGCTAGGGGATGTCGACTTGGTCCGGCGATATGTCGGCTCAACGGAGTCGGGATCCCGACGGCGGAAGGACGGGCCGAAGAAACGATCTACGACGTCCAGGCGCGATCGCAGTGCAACGGCGCTTCGTAAGGGTGCTGCCTTCTACCGAGAAGGGAAAACGTTCGAAGAAATGTGCGCGGCGCTGGCCGCTGATGCCGATACCGCTGACTGGACGAGTGACAAAGGCGAGGCCAACGATAGACGTGAGCTTCGGCGAATCTGGGAAAAAGCCGAACAGGACGCCGACGGCGGTGAGTGTGCCCACGGACGGCCGCTCATCCGACTGATCGCGGGCCAACTTCATACGGCCGCGACCGCCGGCGAGGCCGGCATCATCAAGGCGGGACAGCCAATTTTCCAGCGTGGCAACGCTTTGGTCCGGCCCATCATCCGAGAGGTGACAGCATCGCGTGGCAGGACGACAAACGCCGCCGGGCTCAGCGAACAGAACGCCCACGCGCTAATTGACCTGTTCTCCGCCACCGCCGACTGGGAACGCTACGACGAGCGATCCAGCGAATGGATACCGACCAACCCGCCGATGCAGGTCGCGCAAATCCTTCTTTCGAGGCAGGGACTATGGCGATTTCCGCCGATTGCAGGCGTGATCACTTGTCCGACGTTGAAGCCAGACGGCTCAATACTGTTGGCGCCCGGCTATGATCCGCAAACCAAGCTGTATCACGTTGTTGATGGCACACTCGAGTTGCACCCCGACCTGCACCGCCCAACGCGGGAACTTGCTCTACGGGCACTGGAGTTTCTGTCGGGGCTGTTAACAGAATTTCCGTTCGTAACTATCCAAGAGGTGGGAAGACCGGATCAGCATGTGGCCAAGGCCGTTGCATTGTCGGCGCTGATTACTCCTGTGGTTCGCGGTGCCATCGGTGTCGCGCCGTTGCATGCATTTCGTGCCACAACCGCCGGATCCGGAAAGAGCTACCTGGTCGATGTGGTGTCCGCTATTTGCGCCGGTCGCCCCTGCCCAGTGATCAGCGCGGCGCCGGACGACGCCGAGACAGAGAAGCGTGTTGCTGGCTTGTTGCTGGCCGGCTACCCGTTGGTGACGATCGACAATGTAAACGGAGAGCTTGGCGGGGATCTTCTTTGCCAGGCCATAGAGCGACCCCTAATCCGCATTCGCCCGTTGGGTGGATCGGAAATCATCGAGATCGAAAACACCGCAACGTTGTTCGCCACCGGCAACCAGATGCACGTTCGCGGTGACATGGTGCGACGAACCCTGATAGCCGATCTTGACGCCGGTCTGGAACGCCCGGAGTTGCGCGAATTTCGGAACGATCCTGTGGCGACTGTGCTCGCAAAGCGAGGCGCGTACGTGTCAGCGTGCTTGATGATCGTTCGGGCCTACATCGTCGCTGGCTGGCCGGAGAAGCTGCCGCCCATCGCTAGCTTTGCTGATTGGTCCGATCTGATCCGCTCTGCCCTGGTATGGCTTGGCTGTGATGACCCTGCTCTGTCGATGGAATTGGCCCGCGCCGATGACCCCGACCTGGGAGAAACGCGTGAGATGATAACGGTCTGGCGAGAGGTTCTAGGATGCGGTGAAAGCTTCACTGCCCGCGAGATCGCGGAGAAAGCCGAAGAGCACGCGCAAACCAGAATGGGCGAACCGACCGACTTCGCACATCCGGAGTTTCGGGAAGTGCTACTTCGCCTGTTTGGCGACCGAGGGATGGTAAATACGAGGCGCCTCGGGCGTTGGCTGCTGTCTCGGGAGCGACGAATTGTCTCCGGTCACCGGCTGATTCGCTGCGGAACCGCCAGCGGTGGAGTGGCCCGCTGGGCTGTTCAGCTGCCCGACCAGAGGTGACAAGAATGGGTTTGATGGGTTTGATGGGTCTGTTCTCGCTGGACGCAGGAAACTGTCATTACGATATCGTTATGATGACAGTTTTATAGGGATGGCTGGAAGTGACCCATCAAACCCATCAAACCCATTTTGCCGGGCCGGCATTTCCCCCTGGGCGAGCCCGATATACCAAAGCGAAATCGGTCCAAGTTGGAACCGCCGATCTGCCAGCTTGATCCTCCTGATATCTCCGCTCCCGTAGGACGGTAGCGCAGGAGTGACAAGAATGGGTTTGATGGGTTTGATGGGTTTGTTTCCGCTGGACGCGGGGAAACTGTCATTCTTGATACGAAATGTGACAGTTGTATTGGGCTGGCCGAAAGTGACCCATGAACCCATCCAAACCCATTCTGGTCAGCAGCGGGCTGCTGGCGGGTTTCAGTCGGGGGCGGAATTGAGGGGATGAGTGAGGGACAACCAGCTCTGTGGCGCCCGCTGCCGCAGTCAATATCGAGCCATCGCAGGCCCGACGACGGCGTGAGCCAGTCGAGGAACACGTTCCCGACCGAGGCGCTCCAGACGCCCATTGCACGTTCATGAGCATTGCCATCATCGAAGCGGAATCTGCCGTTCTATCGCCGAACAAATCCTATGTCCTGCTCGCCCATTCTCAGCCGATTTTGCACAGATCGTCTGAGGAGTGGTGAAATGGCGCTAACCTGGGAGCTGGTGGGAGCACGCGTTCTGTCGTTGCCCGGAAGATGCACCATTAATCTTTCAAAAAGGAGTTGCGACTGGCCCGAAAGGTGGATTGGCAAAGTGAAGAAGGAACTGCTAGCAGGCCGCTAAAAAAGCCCGACCGAAATCGAAAATCCACTCTGTTTGTCGAGGATTTACGATCTCCAGGGGGATTTTCATCCCAATTTCCCGCTGCCGCAAAGCCGCTGATGCGGGCTTGGGCAGATTCCGGGCAAACTCATCCCTTCGCCAGCAGCCGCGGCAACCAGATCAAGTTGTAAGCCGCCGCCTTGAACACGAACATCCACTCGACCCGGGCCACCCCGCGCAGCTTGGTTTGCGCGATGCCGCCGACCTCCTTGATTCAGCCGTTCGGCTCCTCGATCCGCTTGCGAACGACCTGACTGAGCCGGTAGCCTACGTGGCGTGTCATCCGCCAGTCGGTGTTCGAGCCGCAATGCGCATTGATGTTCTGCGCCACATGCGGGGTGACGCCGGCGGCGCGGCTGCTGGCAACGAATGCGGCGGTGTCATACGCCTTGTCGGCACCAACCGTCTTGTGGCCGGCGTCCGGCAGAGCCTCCAGCATCGCCAGCGCCGCTTCGGGTTCCGCCGTTCCGGTAGCATGCGTCAGACACGCATCCACCACCAGGCCGTTACGGTTCTCCATCAACCGATGCCCAGTAAAGGCCAGTTTCCACTCCTGGCCAAAGGATTTGCGGGCCAGCCGCGCGTAGGGATCGGTGGTCGAGGCGTGCGTCTCGTCGACTTTGCGGAAGTTGCGCTCACCGTTGCGCCCAGGCGCCGGCGGCTCATCGTTGCCATCCTTGCGGCGGAAGCTCTTCATTGAGGCCCATAGCGGTTCACCTATTGCTGCCTTGCGGAGTTTCTCGACCAAGGTGGCCAACCGATCCAGCTTCACCTCTCCCTCCGTGGGACGCATCGCCAACTGACCACTCATCTAGGAGCGGTAGTCTCATCACTGCTCGTTTACTATTGATAACAGATTGCATCAAGAATGCCGGCCGGGCACTCCCAGGAAGGGCGGCTCGGTCGGCCGCGGCTTGGCTGATCGAGGCCGAGCGGGCCGCTGCTGTCATAAAAGGGGGGTAAGTGTAGCTAGAGCCAAAACGCCTCCCATTGCTCACGCCGGGACTCCTCAACCCAACACTCACCCAATGTGTCGCGGGGCAAATCTCGACCTCGAAACCCTTTCGCTGGCTGTGTGCGAGCTTTTGTGCGCCAAAATTTTGGATCGTGATCCGGCCGATCTCTGTGCACCCAGGATCGCGGCCGCTTTTTCTCAAAAGCCAATCGCGGGAAAATTCACACCATTGTAAGCCACCATGGAACATGGCCCTATTGAAGGCCCCTCGCCGCCGGCGGGATCATGGGGGTGACGTTTTCGACCGGTTGACCGCGCATAACCGGCGGAACCATCGGTGCAAAGGGCGTATCATTCCAGGTTCGTTGGGCCGCGGGAACCCCGCGGGAGGTGCGGATACAGGGATTGGCTCAGATGGCGACGTCACGGCCTGCGGATCGGGCTGAGGCGGCTGGTATGTGGGCAACTGTGCTTGCGGTAAAGGTATATCGTTCGCGAGAGGGACGTTTGGCCGCCGGTCGTGGGCCTCCGACCAGATATCCTCGGACAGTTCGAGCTCCCCCCAGCACGAGCGCGCGAGTTCTAAATCCTCTGCCGAGTGTTCGGCGATGCCCTTCGCCTGATACTGTTGGCACGTCTGCATCAGGCGGGCCTGGATGCGTTCGTGATCGGCCTGCACGGCCCGTTCCTTGACGGCGAGATCGTCGGTGCACCCGAGCAAGGCCAGCGCGGCCAGAGCCAATGTCGGTGAACGAAGCATCACGGCCTCACGAGCATGCTAAACTAGGGCCAGTATCATATACATGTTTGACGGTCTGTCGTCGGACCGGTTTAGCGGTGGATGTCAGCTCGATCGAGGCATGTGCGCAACGCTACTGCGAAAGCTTCAACAAGGGCGCGACGTGCGAAATTCCGGTAGCAGCTTTTGCGTCAGATCGCCGGAGGCGAAACCCAGCCCTTCATGAGCCTATGCTGCCCTGGCGCGACGCAGAGTGTAACTCGCCCGCGGGACTGGAGCCGGGCGCCCGGAGTTTGCTACGCCGAGCTGCCCCGGTTTCAGCCTTCGCCAACCAGCGGTCAATCCACATATGGATGCATCTCAAATCAGAGGACGCCTCAACCGTGAGGGCTCAGCAATCCCCAACTCCGTTAATTCGACGGAATTGAATGCCGGTTCGATGCGCTGTGATCGATGCTTGGAATTTACGAGCGGGGCGAAACTCGGCGAAGGGACGTATCGGAAAAGCGAAAGTCGCACGATCGTCGCCGTCACAGACGTGGGCAGCCGTAATGCCATCTACAGCTGCAAGGGCGTCCCAAGAGCTGCAGTCCTTCACGGCGGGCTTGCGGCTGGCGCTGGACGGCGGCACAACGCTGATAGCGGTCCGGCCGGGTGACTGCCCCGCCTGCAAGCAAAGACAGTCACCCTTCGTGCGGACGTGCCCGGGCGCACTGGTCTTGGGTATCGCTGCGGGAAGTCGAAGTCACTTCCGCAGCGCGAGACAGGCCCCCATGACACGAGGTGGCTGATCGAGCAAACGGTGATTGTTCTTTCGCCAATTCGGCGCTTCCAAACCGGAGGAAGACGGCATGACGGGATTTCAAAGGGCCTGCGTGGTGCTTGCGCTCGCCGTTGCGGCAACCAACACGGCAGTTGCAGCGCCGCCCGATGAGAATGACGCTGCAATCGTGGCGATTGACGCAGCAATCCAATCCCTTACCCAGCAGCCTAGTCAGAATATGCAGTTGAGCTGCACCGCTGTGCGTAACACCGTGAACGGGCCTGGAACGGGCATCAGCATCACGGCCACAGGCGGCGGTGTGGGTTCAACAACTACAGGAATGATAGTGTCAATGAGTGGCGCTCAATGCAGCGCAGCAGTGGGAGAGGCAAGCGGCGCTCTTAGTCAGCAGGCGGTGCAGAAATTATCAGACCTGAAGGCGAGTCTCGAAGCATCGCCAGCCGAAAAGTCAACCATCATGTCTAGGCTTGCTGAACTTGGAAAAACCTACATCGCACAACATCGCACCTGTTTTCCATCTGGACCGAAGCGATCGGGAGGTCACCGATGGACTGCGCGGCGACCACAACCGCCTCGGCTTTGCACTCATGCTGGGATCGGCAGATTCATCTGCGTCTTCCCCGGCGCTGATGTCGAAATCCCCAGTTCTATTACGGCATTCCTGGTCGACCAGCTTGGTTTGGAAAAAGCTCCCGGCTCAATGGCTATTTTGACCTAAGACGGTCAGCGCTCCGCCATCTCGCCCTGATCCGCGAGCGAGGGTTCAGGAATTCGCTAAAGCGCCGCTTTGCCAGACCCGATGCATAAAGCCATGCGCTGGAGCAGGCGAGACACCGGCGCAGGTCGAGCGGCTGGCTGGCTTGTCGTCAACAAGGTGCTGCTGCCGGGCGTCAGCGTCCTTGAACGTTTTGTGGGCCGCATCCGGGACCGTGCGCAAAAGCGTCTTTGGAAACGTCTTGTCGCCGCTCTCGATGACAAACAGCGCGAGCGCATTGCGAAGCTGTTCGATGAAACGGCGAAAGCGAGTTTCGCTAGCGCTCGATGCCTTGAGAACCGTGCCGACCCAGCGATCCTCCGGCGAATTCCTGCATCACCTGGACAGGCTCGAAGCCATTCGCGCGTTCGATCTGCGCCCATCGCCGCCAAAAGGCGTTCCGGCCGCGAGCCTGGAGCGGCTGGCGCGGGTTGCGCGCGCGGGAAACCGTCCGCGATCGCCGCCCTTCAGGAACCGCGCCGGACGGCAACCGTGGCGGCGCTGTTCCATACGCTCGAAGCGGCAGCGCAGGATGACGCCGCCGAACTGGCCGAGGCGCTGATCACCGATCTCGTCAAGGATGCCGAGGCCGCCGACAAGAAGGCCCGGCTGAGAAGCCTGCGCGATCTCGATGATGCCGCGATCCTGCTGCGCGACATGGCCAGGCTGGTCTTCGAAGAAGATGCGCTGCCGCTGGATCAATGGCGCGACGCCCTGTTCGAGCGGCTTCCCCGCGACGATCTTGCGGCCGCGATGGCCGAGGTCGATGCGATCGCCAGGCCCCGTGACGCCAAGCCTTATGCGGAGCTTCTTGCCCGATGGCGCAGGGCGCGCCGCCTGTTCTTCAACATCGCCACCAGGCTGGAAATGGATGCCGCGCCTGGCGGCAAGGCCGTGCAGGAAGCAATCCGCTACCTCGCGAAAATTGCCGACTGGTCCAATGCGAAGATGCGCGACGCGCCGACAGCGGCGATCCCGAAAGCCTGGCAGCCGCCCGTGCTGGACGCGGAAGGCCGCGTGGCCGATCCCAGGGCCTATGTGTTCGCGATCATCGACGCATGGCGAGCCGCCGTGAAGCGCCGCGATATTTTCGCCAGCCCCGGCACCCGGTACGGCGATCCCAGGCGCGGAATGCTGGACGGCGCGACATGGCAGGCGTCCAAGCTGGTAGTTTGCCGGGCGCTCAACCGCTCGCTGGATGCTGAAACCGAGATCGCAGCCTTGGCGAAGCTGCTCGATGGCGCCTACCGCACTGTCGCGGATCGGGCCGCGAGCAACGCCGATCTGCGCTTTGAGACCGTGGACGGCAAAACCCGCATTGTGGTCACGCCGCTCGACCGGCTGGAGGACACGGAAAGCCTGCGCGCTCTGCGGCCGGCCGTTCAGGGGCGCATGCCGAAGGCCGGCATGCCAGACCTTTTCCTGGAAATCATGCAGCGCACCGGCTTCGCCAAGGCCTTCACCCATCTCAGCGAGCGGCAGGCCAGGGTAGAGCATTTCGAAACCAGCCTGTGCGCCGCCCTGGTCGCTGAAGCCTGCAATATCGGCATCGAGGCGGTCAGCCGGCCCGATGTGCCCGCGCTCCGGCGGGAACGCTTGGCCTGGGTCAGCCAGAACTTCATCCGGCCGGAAACCATCGCGGCCGCCAATGCGCGGATCGTGTCCTCCCACGCCGCGCTGCCGCTCGCCAAAATATGGGGCGCCGGCGATGTCGCCTCGGCGGACGGCATGCGCTTCACCGCGCCGGCGAGCGCCATCCATGCCGGGCCGAACCCGAAGTATTTCGGCCAGTCGCGTGGCGTGACCTGGTACAACCTGCTGTCCAACCAGTTCAGCGGCCTGAACGGCATCGTGGTTCCCGGCACTCTGCGCGACAGCCTGGTGCTGCTCGCCCTTCTTCTCGAACAGGAAACCGAGTTGGAGCCGGTCGAATTCATGACCGACACCGCCGCGTATTCCGATGCGGTGTTCGGCCTGTTCTGGCTGCTCGGCTACCAGTTCAGCCCGCGCCTGGCCGACCTCGGCGACGCCAGGCTGTGGCGGATCGACCGGAAAGCCGATTACGGCCCGTTCAACAGCCTCAGCAAAGGCACCATCAATCTCCGGCTGATCCGCGAAAACTGGCCGGATGTCATCCGCCTCGCCGGCTCGCTGAAACTCGGGCATCTCAAGGCGGCGGGCATCATGCGGACGCTCCAGGTCAGGGACAAGCCGACCACTCTGGCCCGCGCGCTCTCCGAAATCGGCCGGATCGCCAAGACCGTCCACATCCTTCACTACATTGACGACGCGGCATTTCGGCGGCGCATCCTGACCCAGCTCAACCATACGGAACTGCGTCACCGCCTTGGCCGGCGTATCCATCATGGCGAACGCGGCGAAATCAGGAGTCCGCTTCAAACAGGGGCAGGAAGAGCAACTGGGCTCCCTGGGTCTCGCCCTCAATGCGGTCGTGCATTGGAACGCCATCTACATTCAGGAGGCTATTCGCCAGGTCAGGTTGGATGGCGCAGATGTCAATAACGATGACATCGCCCACCTCTCCCCGCTGATCTGGCGCCATCTCAACTTCCTCGGGCGGTACGACTTCTCGCTACCTGACACCGTTATGAACGGCGGTCTCAGGCCGCTCAGGAACCCTACTTCCGCATGGGACTTTTGAATAGCCTTATGCCGGCTTTTCTGTTCCTCTCAGCCGCACAGGCCAATGTAGCCGCTTCGTATTGTAGACCTCGTCGATGAAACGGGGAAGATCGGCGGTGACGTCCTCAAAGGTCTCATAGGCAACCAAGTAGACCGCCTCGACCTTCAACGTCTTCATGAAGCTCTCAGCTTTGGCATTGTCGTAGGGGTTACCGCGGCGGCTCATCGAACCTTTCAGGCCGTGCTCGGCCAACAGCGCACGATACGCATCCGAAGCATACTGGGATCCTCGATCGGAATGGTGGATGCAGCCCTTGGGTGGCTGGCGGCCCCTGATGGCAGACTTCAGGGCCGCAATCGCAATGCGGGCGTCCATCGATCGGCTGATGGCGTAGCCGACCACTTTGCGTGACCAGGCATCCAGGATAGCGGCGAGATAGACGAAGCCGCCCGGGATCGCGACGTAGGTCAGATCCGCGATCCAAAGCTGGTTGGGGCGCTCAAGCACCAAGCCCTTCGTAAGGTTTTTGAAGATCGGGCTGGCATGATCACTGTCAGTCGTCACAACGTAACGCCGCCGTTGTTTGGGTTGTAGGTCGTGCTCGCGCATCAGGCGCCGGAGCTTCTTGCTGTTCACCACCACGCCTTGATGGCGCAATGCCGCACCCACCCGTCGATAGCCGTAGCATTCGAACTCGTCACAAATAACCTTGATCCGGACGAGGACCTCACCGGGAGCCGTAACCACGGGCACCGGATCATAAAACGTCGAACGTGACAGCCCCATCAGTTCGCATCCCCGGCTGACCGAGACACCACGGGCCCGGTAACCACGGAGGCGCTCGCGCTTCTCGGCCGGGGTGCATGTTTCAAAGCCCCCCTTAGCATCTCGATCGTAAGCGGTGCTCTGACGCCCTTCTTTAATGGCTGTCCGGGAAGTGCTTGATTTGCTTGAGGCAAAGGGCTTCGAGCTATCCTTATGTTTGACGTTAACGATGACGCGAAGGGTGAATTCCGGCGGGTTGAGGTTCTGACGGGACCTGGCCGCCGGCGGCGCTGGTCGGCGGATGAGAAGGCACGGATCGTCGCGGAGACGCTGGTGCCGGGAGCGCGTGTGTCCGAGGTTGCGCGGCGCTGGCAGGTTTGTTCGCAGCAGGTATTCGGCTGGCGACGCGCGATGCGGCAGGACGGTGACGAGCGCGCCGACAAACAGAACAGAGACCGTGGCACGCCGGCTTCGTTCCGATCGTGAGCGAGGCCATTCCGCCTGCAACGGTTCCACGTGCGGCGCCGGCGCGCCGGTGATCGAGGTCAAGCTTGCCGGTGCGGTGGTGCGCGTTGCGTCCGGCATGGATGATGCCGCGCAATTGACCGCGGTGTTGCGCGCGGTGCGGGCGTCGGCATCCCGATCATGATCAATGTTCCCGCCGGCGCTCGCGTCTTGCTGGCGACGCGGCCGATGGATTTTCGCAAAGGTGCACACTCTCTCGCCGCCTTGGCGCAGGAGGTGTTGGCCGAGGATCCGTTCTCGGGCGCGGTCATCGTCTATCGCGCAAAGCGCGGCGACCGCGTGAAGATATTGGTCTGGGATACCAGCGGCCTGGTGCTGGTCTGGAAGCAATTGCAGCAGGGATCGTTCCGCTGGCCGCCGATCATGGACGGGGTGATGAAGCTGTCGCCGGTCGAGTTCGCCGCGCTGTTCGACGGGCTCGATTGGACGCGTGTCCAGACCATAAAGGGGATTCTCAAACCGACCGTTGCCGCGTAGGATTCGTTGCGTGATCGATTCGCCGCGAGAAAACATGCAGAGCCTGCCTGAAGATGCTGAGGCATTGCGTGCGTTGGTGCTGGCGACAATGGCCGAACGCGATGTGACGCTGGCCGAGCGCGATGCGGCGGTCACGGAGCGGGACACCTTACTGGCACAGAATGACCGGCTGCGTCATCTGCTGCTGCAGCTCAGACGCATGCATTTCGGCGCCCGCTCGGAGCGTCTGCCGGAGGAACAGCTGCAACTGGGCCTGGAAGCCCTCGAGCAGGCGATCGCCAAAGAAGACGCGGAGGCGGAGAAGCGCGATCCCGAGCTGCGCAAGGACAATGCCGCCAAGCGGCGTGCGAGCCGTGGCGCACTGCCGGCGCACCTGCCGCGGATCGAGGTGACGCTGGCGCCCGAGGACACCGCGTGCCCGTGCTGCCGGGCGACGATGACGGTGATCGGCGAGGACACCTCGGAGCGGCTGGATGTGATCCCGGCGCAGTTTCGGGTGATCGTGACCAAGCGTCCGAAACTTGCCTGCCGGGCCTGCGCGGGCACCGTGGTGCAGGCACCGGCGCCGGCACGGCTGATCGAGGGCGGCATCCCGACCGAGGCGATGGTCGCCCATGTGCTGGTGGCACGCTATGCCGATCATCTGCCGCTGTATCGCCAGGCGCAGATCATGGCGCGGCAGGGCGTCATCATCGAGCGGTCCACCCTGTCGTTCTGGATGGGATACGCCGCGGCGGAGGTCGCCCCAGTGGTGGCGCGGCTGCGCGAGATGATGCTGGCCTCGACACGGATCTTTGCCGACGAGACCGTCGTGCCGGTGCTCGACCCGGGCCGCGGGCGGACCAAGCAGGGCTACTTCTGGGCGATTGCGCGTGACGATCGGCCATGGGGCGGCAGCCAGCCGCCGGCGGTGGTTTACAGCTACGCGCCTGGCCGGGGGCATATCCACGCCAACACGCTGCTCGGCGGCTACCGCGGCATCCTGCAGTGCGACGGCTACGCGGCCTACAAGAAGCTCGGCGGCTCCAAGTCCGCCGAGACTGCCGTAACGCTGGCGTTTTGCTGGAGCCACGTGCGTCGTGGCTTTTACGATCTGGCCAAGGCGAAGGCGCCGATCGCGACGGAGACACTGCAGCGCATTGCCGCGCTCTATGAGATCGAGGCGCGTGTCCGCGGCAAGAGCGCCGCTGACAGGCTGGCGGTGCGTCAGGCCGAGAGCAAACCGCTGGTCGCGGAACTGCGCGTCTGGTTCGAGGCGCAGATAGCGAAACTGCCCGCCCGCGGCCCGACCGCCGAGGCGATCCGCTATGCGCTGAACCATTGGGATGGGCTGGAACGGTTTCTCGAAGACGGACGCATCGAGCTCGGTGGAGTCGACGACTGGCGCGGTTGCTGTAGGTCCGAGGAGTTGCCGTTGTCCGGCGGCTTTCGCCGCGTGCCGGTGCCTCAGTTCGGACCATGGCTCCGTTTCCAGTCGCCGCTCGTCAAACCGGACGTGCAGATTTCCCGCATCCGGCTTTCTCCCGTCCCATCAGACCTTCGCTCTCGGCAGGTCGGCACGCCGGCGGGGGATGTTGTAGAGGCCGAGTGTCTCGTAGAGATACTCGTTCGGGATCTGGCGGAACCCGACGCCTCGTCGCCCCGTGCGGCGCATCAACCAGCGACGGATACGTCGATCCGTGTACGCCCGGACAAGCTCATAGATGTCCATGACCGGCCCTTGATCGAAGTAGCCGCTCCAGCCGCGAAGCATGCTGCTGATGCGGGCTACCGTGCTCTCGGGTTCGTCGGCGTGCCACTGAGGCGTCGTCGCGTGCGTGGATGCGTCGGAGCAAACTCTTCACCGCCTTCCTCGACGGCCGGGTGCCGATATACGGGCGCCCGTCCTTGCCGTAGAAGCGACCGACCGTGTAGCCGAGGAAGTCGAAGAATTCCTCGGGCAGCCGGGCGATCCGGGTCTTGGCCGTGTTCACCTCCAACCCGAGCCGCGTCATCAGCACCGACATCCGCGTCAGTGCGCGTCGCCGCGTTGCCAGGTCGACAGCAGATGACGAAGTCATCGGCATAGTTGACGACGTGGGCATCGAGTTGGTCCTGATGGCCATGGTCGTGCCAGGCCAGCAGGAAGCGCCGGAAGTAGAGGTTCGCCAGCAGGGGCGAGATTACTCCGCCCTGCGGGGTTCCCCGCTTCGTCCGTCGCGCTTCGGTGGTCTGCACCGGCTCGCCCGTCGATGACTTCCACCACCGGTGCTGTCAGCCAGCCCTTGATGACGTGAAGCATACGCCCATCGGCGATGCGCCGGGACAGGCTCCGCATCAGGGGCGAATGCGGAATCGAAGTGAAGTAGTCGCGCAAGTCCGCGTCTACCACCTCCCGCCGCCCATGCTGCGTCACGTGCCAGATAGACCCGTCGGAGAGCCATCTTGGCGTCCAGTCCCGGGGCGAAAGCCATACTGCTGTGGCAGCAGGTCCGCCTCGAAGATGGGGCCAATGATCAACACCGCCGCCATCTGGACCACGCGGTCGCTGATGCACGGAATGCCGAGAGGCCGCTGGCCTCCGTTGCTCTTCGGTATCCATACACGCAGGAGGGGCTTGGGCACGTAGCACCCAGAAACCAACTCCTCCCGCAGCTTTTCCAGCCACCGATCCAGTCCCTGGGCGTCGATCTGATCGAACGTTTCGCGGTCCACCCCCGCGGCTCCCGCATTCGCACGGCAGCGGCGGTAGGCTTCTTGCAGAACGTCCTGTCGGCAAACCTTGTCCCAAAGAGCATAGAAGCGGAAGGCTGGTTCAGCCTTAGCTTTCGTCTGCAGCGAGGTCTGTAGCTTCTCAACCGTTTCAGACGGCGTTGGTAGACTCATCGTCAATCACCGGGCTGTCCGCCCTTCCCTCGCCTGGGTCGGGTCAGGGCTCCTTCCCTCCGCCGGCGTTACCCGGCCTCCGCGGTACTACGAACCCATCCGCCATCTGCGTCCGCCGGCGCTGGCCCTCGCGGGTTCGCCGTTGGCGCGGAGTTGCCGCTCCTTGCCACGATCGCAGACTTCCCTTGTTGCGCACTGTTCATGTCCCGTGCGTGCTGCCATCACTACCCCGGTGGGATCTCCGGTTGCGTGTCTCGCTCGCTTCACCGTCGACGGCGACCTTCCCCGTTTGTATGGCGGGTCGGCTCCCACATTGACGCTTTCGAGGCCTGCTCGATGTTCACTCACGTTGCGGCCCGCACGGTCCGCTGTCCCCCTAAAGGGGTCTTTTCTCGAAGTGCTTCAGGCCATTCGTCGCCTCCTGACCCGCCCCGAGTGCTTCCGGCTGGAGCGAGAGTTTGCCGGCCCGGATTTCCACCGGGGAGAACAGTGCACCTTGGCAAGGCACACATACTAACAGTCGTCGAGCGCGCCATGCGACCAGTCTGTCTGTCGAGAAAGAATTCCTTATTCGCGGGCAGTGACGAGGGTGGCGAACACTGGGCATGCCTGGCATCCTTAATCGAGACCTGCCTATGCCGCGTTCGGCATAGGGCGGTCTATGCCGCCCGCCGAACTATGCCGAACGGTTCCGGAATGACGCACGGTTGTCGAGGTGCTGTCGGCTTTCCGCGTGGCCGTTGGCTCCGTTCCATTCGGCATAGTTTAGCCGCTCAGAGCGCCTCTAGGAAGGCGAGTAATCGGTCGTTGGGGCGGAAGCGGGTTCGCTTGCCGCCTTGGTACGGCTTGAGCTTGGCCAATGCTGCCTCCTTGAGTGCGAGATGCGCGTGCAGATAGCGTCTGCGTCGTCTCGATCGATTCATGACCGAGCCACAGCGCGATCACGGAGCAGTCGACGCCCGCCTGCAGCAGCTCCATCGCCGCGCTGTGCCTCAGCACGTGCGGCGACACCCGCTTCGACTTCAACGACGCGCAGCTCTCGGCGGCGACCTGCACATGCTTCGCCAGTAGCGACTGGACGCTGTCGGCGCTGAGTCGCCCACCGTGCACGTTGGGGAACAAAGCCGTTCCTCCTTTCCGTACCGGCTCCTTGAGCCATGCCTGGAGCGCACTCCGAGCGAGCGTGGTCAGCGGCGTGGTCCGTTCCTTCCGCCCCTTGCCGACACACCGGACATGAGCGCCGGCGCCGAGGTGGACGGCGTCCCTGTCGAGGCTGATCAGCTCGGAGAGGCGCAAGCCCGTCTGGACCGCGACCAGCAGCAAGGTGTGATCGCGGCGGCCGAGCCACGTCGTCCGATCGGGCGCGGCGAGGATTGCCTCGATCTCGGGGCGCGTCAGGAAGTGCACCTGTCGCTTGTCGTGGCGCTTGCTCGGTATGGCGAGCACGCGCTGGATCAGCGCGCTGTGCGCTGGCTCCTCGAACGACACGAACCGGAAGAAGGAGCGGATGGCGGTCAGGCGCAGGTTGCGAGTCTTGGCGCTGGCACCGCGCTTCGTCTCAAGATCGATCAGGAATGCGCCGATGAACGGTGCATCCAGGTCGCCGAGTGCCAGATCCGAAGGGGACTTACGGAGCCGCGCCTGTGCGAACGTGAACAGCAGCCGGAACGTATCCCTGTAGGATGCGATCGTGTTGGGGCTGACGTTGCGCTGGCGCATGAGCCGCTCGGTGAAGTAGCGCTCGATCAACGTGGCGACATTGCAGGCGGGCTTCATGGCGTCGCCTCCCATCGCCGATCGAGACGCCGCGCCGCTTCTTCCATCAACTCCGGGCAGGCCGAGAGATACCAATAGGTGTCGCGTACACAGGCGTGGCCGAGGTAGGTGGAGAGCGCCGGAAGTTGCTGCTCGACGTTCTTACCTTCGCGATGCCAATCGAGCAGCGTCCGGATGGCGAAGCGGTGCCGGAAGTCGTGCACGCGTGGCCCGGTACGATCGCCGGGGCGCCGCAGCCCGATCTCTCGGGACAGGCGCCAGAAGACGCGATGGACGTACTGGTGCAGCAGGCGGCCGCCCTGCTCGGCGACGAAGAAGGTCGAGCCGCAGCGTGGTCCGAGATGCGCATCGCGCCGGTTGGCGTAGCTGCGCAGCGCGGCGCTGGTCGTCGGATGCAATGGCACGAGCCGCGATTTGCCGAACTTGGTCAGCCGGACCGTCAGCACGCCCGTGTCGAGGTCGACGTCGTCACGCTCGAGCCCCATCGCCTCGGACAGACGCATGCCGGTCACCGCGATCAGTCCGAACAGTGTGTGGTAGGTCCATCGCCGCAGCCCGTCCTCTGGCGGCAGGGCCAGCGCCGCCGCCAGCAGAGCATCGATCTGAGCGTCGCTGTAGACATAGGGCTTGGCACGCTTCCATCCCGGCAGGACGCCGACGGGTGGCACCTCCGTTCTCGGATCGAGGTTGGAGACATGGCGCGCGAACCCGCGCACGTCGGTCAGCCGCAACGCCCAGGACGCATGCCGATCAGGCGGCAGCGTCGCCCATTCCATCGCGAGCTTCGTCGTGATGGTCTTGGCCTTGCGCTTCTCCATGAAGGCGACGAAGTCGCCGAGCCGCCGGGTCTGGTGCTCGTACTTGTATCCGAGCCCCTTGCGCATGCTCAGGTACTTCTCGAGTGCGGAGCGCAGATCGGTCATTGCGCGCCTCCCGGCCAGGGCAGGCTCAATGTCCGCAGCGCCTCGATGTCGACCTTCGCGTATATCCGGGTGGTGTCGTGGCTCTCGTGCCGCAGCAGCTGACCGATCTCCGTCAAGGTTGCGCCGGAACGGAGAAGCTCGGTGGCGAGGCTGTGCCGGAAGATATGGGCGCCGCGGTGTGCGCAGCCCTCGATGCCGACGCGATCGAGAGCGGCCTTGGCGATCATCGTGATCGCACACCCAGAAGCAAAGCCGACATGCGGCGCGAGCGTGCGGATGAACAACCGCCGGCACGACGACTTTGGGCGGCCATTGCGCAGATATGCAACGATGGCCGCGCCAACGTCCGGCGGGATCGGCATCCGTGCACGCTGTCGGCCCTTGGCACGAACGAGCATCTCGCCGGCACGCCAGTCGATATCATCGAGGGTGAGCGTCGCGACCTCGTCGGCCCGCAGGCCGAGCTTGGCCAGCATCATCAGAATGGCGTAGTCCCGCCGTCCCATCGCGGTTGCTCGGTCGCAACCATCGAGTGCCTTCTGCACCTGGGCGGCGGGCAGAAAAGTCGGCAGGCTCGCGAGCTTCCATCGTCGCATCGACGGCACGCAATCGGCCAACGCGCGCGGGTTCAGCCCCTGATGGTGGAGGTAACGGAGGAAGGCTCGCAGCGACCAGCACATCGCCTTCCCTGTTCTCGGGCTCCAATCCTGGGCGTGGCGCTCGATGTAGCGGATCACCTCCTCCTGACTGATCTTGCCTAGGTCGTCGTCACCGGCGGGGCATACCTCGTGCAGGAACCTGCGGATGACCGGGAGATGACGGACGATGGACTTCGGGGCCAAGCCGCGCTCTGTCCGCAGATAGGCATCGAACTCGTTGAAGATCCGATCGTGTGAGGTGAGAGGCGGCAGCACCGCTGGCGCGATCGCGCCCTCCTCGCGCAGGACCGACAGCCATCGCTTCAGCGCGGATCGGTCGCCAGGCTGGATGGACTGCTTCCCAGCCCGATGCCGGAGGTACTGTTCGACCGAGCGCTCATCGAGATCGGCCAGCGCGCGCGACGGCTTGCGATCCAACTCAGGAGCCCGCCGACGACATTGAAACATCGCCAAGTGCCATGGCGAACGAGGCCGTCTCCCACGAGACGTGCCGCGTAGCGCTCGACAAGCTGACCGTGCGGCCCACTCCTGAGACGCCGGAACAGCCGGCTTCTGCGCAAATATTCTTCGCATTCCATCTTCCCGTTCTCCGCTGTTGAAAGCGGAGGCACAGGACGAACTATGCCGAGCCAATCACATCCAGGTCACGGCCATTTCTGGAGAAAACGAGCCCGTTCGGCATAGTTCGGCGGGCG
>CAWEVT010000003.1:0-385985 GCA_963812585.1 uncultured Alphaproteobacteria bacterium
CTAGCTACTACACAAAAAGTATTTGACGAGTCCATGCAGGAGCTAAACCGGTTGGAGAAGGAGTTTAGAGCGTGAGTAATCCACAAACCGCGAATGAAAACTGGATAAGGGCTTGGGAGCTTCTGCGGCAGGCCGAGCTAATTATCAAGTCGGTAGAAAGAGAGATGCGCCGTGACCAAATCTAAAACCGCACCTGGCCGGTGGAGGTAAAGCCCTCGTAGGTATTGACGGCGATGGTGTCTTTCTCGTCAGCGCCACCAAAGATGCGATTGAAATGGCGAGGCATCCGTTTGGTGAAAGTATAACATACTGGCAAGCCGCCAGCTGGCGGGGGGGTTAATGCCCTTTTGGCCAATAGACCTTGCAGAAAAAGAAAATTAGAAGGAACGCGCCAGATGCCATAAGGAAATAGAACGCCAAACCGGAAAATGTTGTTACCCTTGCTGCTCTTTGTCGTCTTCGATCGGTATCCGTGTCATCCGAATTGACAAGCAAGCTGCTCAGCGCAATCGAAGCCAGCACCGAAAATATAAGAGTTCCAAGAAGAGAAGCGTCGCACAGCAACAGGATATAGCGCGATGCCCCTGGGGGATCTTAGTTGGGTCAGCGTATATGATTGCAGTCGCCGTTAGCAGCGCCGACGCGAGGGCAAGTACAAGTTTGGCGAATTCGAGATGGGCACTCCATTTGTCTTTATCATTCATCATCGAATCCTTGGCTTTTCGAATGGGCACAATTCCTCGGTCCACCGTGAAAGGTGATGCAGAACGTGGAAGGCTGAAATGGACGTAACTTGACCATTTGTCTGCGTGATCAGACGTTGGTGCAAATCATCATTTTATAACCGACCATCTGCACGATATCGTTCTGAATATCATCAATCGACTTATTGGGGCGACGCGACCACAGAGGATTGGGATCGGCTTCAATCGCGGCGATTGCAAGAACCACGAGAGCCTTCGCTGCGTCGGTGGCTTGTACCTCGGTCCGTGTCCAACCTTTGGTCCAGCAACGGCAGGATCTGATTTGCTTGCATGCCTCTCTCCCTTAGCCCGAGATTTCCCCGATGAACGACGCATTCGGTCGCCGCGAAAGAAGGCAGGATAGACCGGCGAACTGGAGTGTCGGCAACCGTGATACTGCCCGGAAAACGGCTGGAGCCGTTGCGGCTAGTTGATGCTATGCATTCGATATGCATCCGACATTGGCCCACTGGGACCATTTCGTGCTTCGCTTCGGGTTTGGACTGATGGTCGCCTTTTGCTGATAGCTAGTAGGATCGTGCGATGACCAGCGATCCAAATACCACAGATCGTGACTATCCCTACGGTATTGGCGAGAGTGCACAAGCCTGGTTCATTCAAAACAGAGCCGTCAGGGCTTCGTCTGTTGTTATATCTGTCGGCCACCCATAAGCCTGAGCCACTACGGCGTCGAGATCGCGATGGGGGGTCATGTCCAACTGGCACACTGCGTGCCATTCTCCAATCGCCCTTATGATCGCGGAAACCGCGCATAGCCACCCCGGAACGACTCGATGAATCAGGGGTGCTGCGGTAGCCGTCATCCAGGCGGCCGATGCGCACGAAGGAAGCTCCGAACCCGGTTGATAGTCCGAGCCTTCAATTCAGGCGGCTGCCTTCCAAGGGAAGACCGTGATTTCAGCATTTGGCGCAAGAGAAGCAACTTGGATTGAGGTTTGTAGCGGATGCGATGGCACATCGTCCGGCAATACCAGAATTGGCGTTTGGCAGTTTTTCATAAAGTACGCGATACGCTGTGAAGAAAATCGGGCTGAGCCGCATATAGGTCGTGGAGATACTTTTCAATCGCGTCAGCCGACACATCGGGTCGACGCTTCCGGAAGTCGGGCACCCAGTTTTCCGAGCTATGCCGGTACATGACGGTAGGGTCTTCGGGCCGATGGCCGACGGTCTGGCAAAAGACGGCGCCGACGACCCTGTCGGGCGCCCGCTGCCATCAGCTTGCCGGCAAAGCAGCCTCCGATGCAGTAACCGATGAACAGGAACTGCTTGATGCCGAGGTGGTCCATCAGACCGAGCTTACACCGACGGAAATCCCTAATCGGATGCAAATGTCAGATTACATCCACTAGAAAAGTCGCGAGGCCGATCGGCGAGCTTAACGCCGAGAAGATTGACCACAACGTTATTGCCACCAGGCTTGCGCAGTAGTTTCATTACGGTCTCCGGCGTCGGCGCCTGCGCGGCTGTGCCGACGGAGACTGCCTCTGCCGAAGTCTGCGTAGTCCCAATTCTCTCTCTCGCGGGTATTGCGCATAGCGACCCGTCGTCAGGCGGCCACGGCGCTCCGTGCAAAGGGATTAGACCTTGGCGACCGGGAGCTTGAGAGTGATTTCGTGAAGCGCATTCACCGGACGCTGCCACATGCTGCGTCAGGGGCCATTCGCGAAACTTGGGTCGGGGATGTCGGAGCGGTGGGCGCTGCCGTAGTCCTGCTGCCAATCCAAAAAATTCCGAAGTCGCACACTTGTATGCCTGGATCGGCGCTCACCACATCGCCGTATCTATAACCAGGAGGTCTGAATGGCTAAATCGTCTGGCGGCGGCAAGCGCACTGAAAACCCTCCGCCAAAAACTTCTCCCAAGGTCGAGCGTGAAGCGGGACAAGCGATGCGAGGCGCACCTACTGGGCGCGAGCGCTCCTTGGCCGGCTCCGTCGAGCGCCACATTGAGCCAAGGGGCGCGCCGCGGAAAAAGTAACCCGCTACAGATCGACCATTGGAGTAACAGCACTTCGGGGGATGCGGATAATACCACACCCCTGGGCGCAACTCTGTTCTACGTCGCCCAGGTTCGGAACAAGAGCCAAAGCCCGATCTGTCTCCGCAACAAGAAACCCAACCGACAAACACCTTACAGCATCAGGCAGTTCGTATTCGTCCAGCCATTGCCACGGTGACAGGGGTCGCTGGCTGTCCTCCCACTCGACGACGACCAATCGATAAGGATCTGTGGCTTCCATTTGGTGGTTGATTTACGGGATGGCAGATTTGGCATAGTCGATGTATTATAGGAAAATCGTCGTACCGTCAAGTGTCTCGGTCAATTTTCAATTCGTCCCGACCTTTACCGTCGAAATAACATATCGATTAGCTGGCCCTTCTTCTGGGCTTCTGCCAACACCCACAAAGGACCACGGACGTCGGCGCCAGCCCGGCGACCATTTACTACTCGGTAGCTGGTGCGGCAGGCAAAGGCCGGTTGCCGGCTATGCCATGCCCATCCTCGTGTCCCATTCCCACCGTGCGGCGGCGAGGGTAGAAACGGGAGGCGCGCGCTTCGCATCCACGCGACTGCAAGGTGTTGCGGGATCGCGCCAGAAGGGAGCCCAGAACGACGCTTCGCCCTCGGCAGGGGCGCTGGTCAGGGCCCCCGGAACGACAACAATCACGAGGCGAGGATGGGTCAAGGGCCGGCGAACTTCACCAGATAGCCTGAAACGGCAACGCCGGCGACGTTCGCGAAATAAAAGGTGGCATTGGGATGGAGCATCATTTTCATCGGCGTGAAGAAAGCGAACACATCGGTCGGCCCCGAGGTGTTCACCTTGGTCGCGGAAAACGTGTGGAAACCGGCGCCATTCAGACCGAGACCTGGATCAGTTACGACCATCGACACGACTGTGGTCTGCTTCGGCGATACCGGCTCGAAAACGTATCCAGACACATATTCAATAATAAGTCGCTGGCCGGCTGGGACTTTGCATTGGCTTGTGCTGGCGCTGCCACAGAGCAAACCACCTGTTGTGTTCGAGTAAATGGGTTGCTTTTCGGGTTCTACAGCTTCCGAGGTTTTTGCAATGGAGGCGAATATAACCAATCCGCAAATGAGTGCCAATGCGTTCTTGTATGTCAGGTTCACTTTCATCGGACACCCCTGTTCAACTTCCTCGTGGATGGGCAACCCATCTGTCTAGGCTATTGAGACTATCCGAGGAGTGGCCGGACTGGTGTGAGGCAGCTCATATGTGGAACAATTCATTTTGCTGAGATCCGGCGGTCCGCCACGGGTGCGGGGAGGTCCTGCTTTTGTGCGACCCGGAGCGATGGACGAGCGCTGCGGCCCTAAACTCGTCACGGACGACATTCACGACCTTGCTACGCCAGGGCGCAACTACTCGTCACTGATTATCTGCCACTCCGTCTGCTCACGCTAAGGCTAGGCAAGCAGCCTCGCGGCGTCCCATGATCAGCGTGAGAGGCCTTCGATCGTGATCACTGCTTCGCGGCGCAGCCAAGCGAGGTTAGCGGCCTGGTGCAGCGCGTCGCTTGCTCGGGCCCGGCGATTTCAGCTGCGACCTCACGGCTCACGATCACATTGCGCTGCCGTCTCGCCGTTAGATGGGCCGGTTTCTACCTGACCGAACTGTCCCGCAGCTCCAAGCGTGGCACCTGACCAGCGAGGGACTGGCAGGCGCCGCGGCTGCATCAGTGGCGGTTGTCTGCGTGGTCGAGGAGGCGATGAGAATTATTTCGGATTCCGCAATATCACCGAGGTTGCTCAGGTAGTCCCATTCTGAGAGCCGCTTGTAGCCATCAAGCTGGGAGATGAAAGTTTCAGACCGCACTGTGTTTGCGTAAGTCAGCTTGATGCCGTCACAACCATTTTCTTCGGTAAACGGCTTGAGCTTAACTTCCAACAGCGTATCGAGCAGGAGGTCGGCGTTTCTATCAGAACACAGGAAAAGTATGTTCACTTCGTAAAGGCCGGCTTGTAGTTCGCCGTCCGGCTTCCACTGGACATAGATTTTGTCGACGAATTCTGACAGCTTGTTGCCGCCTCCTGTGCTCTTTTTCAGCGCCGTTTTAATAATATCGAACAGGTTTTTTGCCCGAATTACAAGCTCATTGGGCAGTGCGACACGTGTGTAATACCGCGAAATCCAGCCCGCCAGGTTTCGGGATGCCTCTTCCGAAACCATGATGCCGGCATCGGGTGTGAAAGTGAGGCACAGGCTACGCGGCACAAAGAACCGCCTGTTGATGTCGCAATCCAGCGCCGCGACACCGGGACGCCCCGATACTGGCAGATGGAACCGGCGTGGCGTTTTCCCCGTCGCTTCCTGAGAGCTCGGGTTGTAGCTCTCAGCAGGCTTGGCGACGAGAAATTCGACATGGGGATCATTGACCAGGCTCCGCGAAACTACGGTGCAAGACTGCGTGCAGACGACCATCCATTCCGCTTCACGATCGAGCGGCACGGGGATCGCAAGATCGGCCGGCGGCCGGCAGACGCTCCCCTGTCGCCAGCCAGCCTCAAGCATTCGTCGCGCTTCACTTTCACCGAACGGCGAAGGTTTATCCTCATGCATCGCCAGTCCTTATTTTTGCGCCCCAGCTTCCGGGATCTCGTCGAGAGCCGGATTGCTGGTTCCCCGCTGCGCCATCTTCCGTTCATTCGCCGTGGCGCGGAGAGCCGCCGTGCGGAGTTTCTTCAATGCTGAGACCGTCGCCAGCTCGTCGATAGTCTCAGCGATCATCAGCTCCCGCAGCGTTGGCTTGCCGTCCACCGGGGTATTCCAGAAGCGATACAAGCCCCGCGCATCCACGCCGGCAACGCCGTTGAGCAAGGCATGAAGTTGGGTGGCTCGCTGGGTGTTTGAGCTGCGCATATCCCCGCCGTTCAGCCAGGAGTAAATGCTCTTGCGCTCAACGCGCATGGCTTCAGCCATCGCCGAGATTGGCAGGCCACTGGCGCGCAGTCCGGCAATCATCTCCTGAGCCGCGATTACCGGCTTCGCCTTGTCGCTGCCCACCTTGGCTTTTGGGATAAAACTGGCGACGGGCTCGATATGCGGCGTGTGTGAACTCCGGAGTTCCTGCGAATAAGCAGCGGGAATGAAGGATGTTATGGCAATAGGTGGCGTCGGGGCATGCCGATAGCTGTGGTTTTTAGCGAGTGTGGCTGACATTATACTTCTCCTCGCCATACTCTTCTTGCGTATCCTGTGCCGGTTTGATCGAACAGTTTGCTCGATATCGACCGCAGCGAGCGCAGCGTGTCGCCGATTTCCTCGACGTCGATGTGTTCCAGCGGATTGATGTGACGACCATGGTCTATGTCCATGATGGCGAACTCGCCATCGGGCGTAGGCCGCACCCAGTCGTTTTTTTGAACGGCGGGGTTGTTCAGATCCGCCGGGAAGGCAAGCGGAGGGTTGCGCAACAATTGGAAGCGCAGTTCCCCAAATCGCGTCCGGTATGCTCCAACATACACGCCCTGTAGAAGGCTAATCTCTTCCTCCTCGATATCGGGCTTGGGGGGCAGCACCCAGGTTTGTAGGTAGTCGTCCAGCGCCTCGCCTGGGCGTGGCTGCACCAGGTTGAGATGGCGGAAGCCAATTGCTTCCATCCAGTCGATCCGCAATTCGGCGACACTGAGGAACGAACGCAGCCCGGCCTTAAACCGGGCAACGAAATCTTCGTTGTCGAAATAGGCCGAGGTATGCAGGGCGAAAATCTCCTCAGTGATCAGCAGTGCCCATTTCCGATCCGGCGCAGCGAACTGGAGCATTTTCAACTCTCCCCGATCGATCTCGGAGCTGGTCGCATCCGCATCTAGATTGATGTTGGCCCGCACGAACGACAGGATGAATTCGTCGAATTGGGGATAGCTGTCGCGAACCGCATCCAACAGCGCATCCGCATACTTGCCGATGCCCGGGACGCGCGGGAAACGTACTACCGCGACGGTGTAGATCAACGGAGCGTTCGGCATGTGGGGCATGGGCAGCCTCCCTTCAGGGATTTGGCTACTATACATAGAACTAAACACCCGTAAATGCGATAAAAGTTCGCCTTCGAAAGGGGTTGGGGCCAGTCGCCTGACAAGGGCCGCACCAGTGACCAGGAGTCGCCGCCACCCAGGGCGGCGTGGCTCAGGCGGCCGTTGTGATGTCTGATGGTCGGCACCGGCGGTACCAGCTGGCCTGGCGACACCAGCGGTCGACAGTTCACGCCGTCCGGACATCAATTTGACAGCTCTCGATTCTGAGACGACCCGGCTCGCTCTTTTTTCACGAGGAGTGAAGCAGGTCACAGAAACCGCGTACCCGTTCACCTAGGTTGTTTGCACCGACTTGCCGCACCGAGAGAGACCTATGCTCCGATTTGGCCTTTCCACGATTGCTGCCGCAATGCTTGCCGTGGCGCACCCGGCCTTTGCCAATTCTCTCGCCGTACCGGCGTATGATTCGGCGCAACCCGCAGCTGCAACCGCCGAGCAATTTGCACCCCCAGCGCCAGCTTGGTCCGCGTCCTGGGACGCAGCGGCTCCCGTCGGGTTGGGCTGGGGGTAGGAAGGAAGCGCTGTTCTGTTCCAATGCTGAGCGTATTTACGAACTTGCTTGAGGCAGGTGGCTACTGTGTGGAGGAGACTTCAATGCAGTCCAATTTTGAGTTCCCCAGCGACGTAACCTCGCTACCGCGTGGCGCCTGCGCAGACGCGGTATCGCCGGAAGCTTCGGCCGCAACCGATCACGTGGGGACCGAGCAGCGTTTTATCACGTGCCGCCAGAATCTTCCGCCGGCGACGCCGGCTGGACCAGACCCCGGAGTTCGGTGGACACCGGAAGCCAAGTCGCTTCAAATATCAGCCGAGCGTGATGCGTGGTGGCATTTGATCCGCGGCGCGCTGACTTGGATCGTTGGGCTGATAATCGAGGGCTTCGCCGCGTACGGGGCGTCATTGCACCCCGGCTTTTCGAGCATCTCGGCGCATACAAAGTCAAGCGCTGTGAAGTGACCTGGAACACGCTTATTCTAGACTCTCTCGTCATCGGACCGCAACGTGAAAGATCGCCCTGGACGCTGCTGCGCCGGCTACCGCTGGCGTCCTACGCCGCAACCGTGTCGCCCGTCTAGAACCCCGAACTTGACCGTGCCAACCTGCTCCCGGACACTTGCAGAGAGCCTCGAAACTGGCTGGTTGACGCGCGCCCGCAGCTAGCCGAGAGGGCGGACGACCAACGCCATGATGGACATCGAGGCGACAGGGAGTGACAACGTGGCCGAGGATAAAGCTCATAACACGGGAAGTTTCCTCAACGGCGTCCGCGTGATCGAGTTGGCCGACGAGTTGGGCGAATATTGTGGAAAGGTTCTTGCTGGTCTCGGCGCCGACGTTATCAAAATCGAACCCCTCGGCGGCGAAAAAACCCGAGGTTACGGTCCCTTCTACGATAACGACCCTCATCCCAACCGTAGCTTGCATTTCTGGCATTATAATTTCGGCAAGCGTGATATTGTCCTCGATATCGAATCCGCCGAGGGCGCACATCAGTTCATGGAACTGGCGCAGACGGCCGATATCGTTATCGACACCCGCGCCCGCGATTACCTGGACCGACGGGGCATCGGTTACGACGTGCTTCGCGAACACAATCCGTCCCTGATATATGCTGCGCATAAGCGCCTTTGGTGACGATGGTCCCTGGGCGGACTACCAGGCGAGCGATCTAATCCATCTCGCTCTTGGCGGCGTCATGATGAACTGCGGGTACGATCCGGATCCCGAAGGTTTCTACGAGACGCCGCCGATCGCGCCACAGATGTGGCACGCCTATCATATCGCTGGTGAGGTTACCGCTGTGCAGATCATAGCGGCCCTCATTTACCGAATTGAAACCGGGCGGGGCCAGCGACTGACTACCTCGGTCCACGATGCGGTCGCCAAGAATACCGAAACGGATTTACCGGACTGGATCTATTGCCGTCTCCCGCATTACCGGCAGACCTGCAGGCATTCACTCGCCTCGGCCAGCCCGACAATGCACGGCGTGGCTTCGGACTTAGCGCTGCGGCCCGGTCTTTCAAGGACCAAGGACGGCCGTTGGGTGTTAGCTTACCGCACCTATCTTCTGGGAGGCGTTGCTTCCTTCAACGCCACCGTGAGCGTGCTGCAAAAGTTCGGCGCGGAAGCCGACCTGAGGCAGGAAAAATACCAGGATCCCGCTTACGTGCTCCGACCGGCCACCAACTTCCATATCGGCACCATCGTGGAGCGTTTTGTCGGGCGTTACCTGTTCCAGCGTGACCTGTGGAAGGATGGTCAGGATGCTGGTCTGCCGTGGGCACCCGTGCGCCGACCCGAGGAGAATGTTGGTGAAGCGCACTGGGCGGAGCGGGAGACCTTTATGCAGGTCGATTACCCGGAAGTGGGCAAAACGCTCACTCAGGTGGGCGCCAAATGGGTGGCGCCGGGCCTGCCATGGCGGACTGGCCCCCGAGCACCCCTTCTGGGCGAGCACAATGCTGAAATCCTGGCCAACATCGGTATCCGTCGAGCGCCCGCGACCCGGACGTCAGAGAGGCCTCCGGTCCTGAGTAAACTGGGCAAGCCGTTCGCGCTCGCTGGGATCCGCATCATCGACCTGACGTGGATGCTCGCCAGTGCGGGTGCCGGCCGGTTTTTCACAGCTCTGGGCGCCGAGGTTATCAAGGTCGAGCATACTTCGCGACTGGACGGCATGCGTATGGGCATGGGGAACGTCCCGCTGGGCGGTCGAGCAGAGCGCGACAGTGCGATCAATCCGATTGTCGCCCCTCCCGCCGCAAGCGTCAATCGAAGCGGCTCCTTCATGGAAATAAACGCTGGCAAGCGGGGCTTTAGTCTTAATCTCAAGCATCCGCGTGGCAAGGCATTGCTGGTCGAACTGCTTAAGGATGCAGACATGGTGATCGAGGGTTTCTCCCCCGGGACCATGGACCGCATGGGACTCGGCTACGAGCGCCTGCGCGAGATCAACCCAAAGATTGTCTACGTCCAGCAATCGGGTATGGGACAAATCGGCAGCTACGGACGCCTCCGCAGTTTCGGGCCCACGGCTCAGGCCTTTTCGGGGCTGAGCGATATGTCGGGTCTTCCCGAACCCTATCCGCCTGCCGGCATTGGCTACTCCTATCTGGACTGGTTTGGTGCCTACCAGATGGCGTTAGCGATGATGGCGGCACTCTATCGACAGAAGCAAACAGGAAACGGCTGCTGGATCAACTCTTCCCAGGCAGAGGTGGGGCTCTTTCTCACGGGCACCGCCATCTTGGAGCACTCGGCAAACGGCCGTAAGTGGAGCCGCTTCGGCAACAGATCGCCCTACAAACCGGCTGCACCGCATGGGGCTTACCGCGCCCTTGGTGACGACCGATGGATCGCCATCTCCGTATTCTCGGACGAACAATGGTGGGCTCTGACCAAAGTGTTGGGACGTCAAGACTGGACCGCGGATCAAAGACTGGCCACGCTGGCCCTGCGTAGCGCCAATCAGGACTATCTCGATGCCCTCGTCAATCAGGCGACGGTTGCATGGGACGCTTTCGGATTGATGGACGCGCTGCAACGGGCGGGCGTTCCCGCGGGCGTTTGCCAAACAGCGGAGGATCGCTACGAGCGGGACCCTCAGCTGAAACATCTGGGCTGGCTGGTGGAGTTGAACCAGTCCGAGATTGGAACATGGCCAGTCAAGGAAGTCCCCGTAAAGTTTAGCGAAACTCCCCCGTACATTGGCGGCATCCTGGATCGACATGGTCCGAGTTATGGAGAAGACAACGACTATGTGCTTCGTACGATACTTGGATTAAACCAAGATCAGATAGCTCAATTGACCAGTGAAGGGGTGTTCTAAGCCTAGGGCCTGTTCGCAATTAGACACTCGGCGAATTGCCGAATGCACTGGTTGTCTGCGGGGATAGCCAGGATTAGACGATGCAAGTGCTGACCAACGCCCCATGGACCAAATTCGAAGCGGCGATCGCCGCGGTCAAGCTGCGTGGCTCACGCCCGCGCTGGATAAACCCGGAGAAATGGCAAAACGGCGGGGCGTCTGCGCTATTTCCTCCAACCCTCCATTCGCCCCAGGGTCCTAAGCCTCAGACCCGGAACCGGGCGCTACAGGATGGCGGGTTTGTCGCCCTGCTGTGCTCAACGAGACGTTGCCCGGAGGCGAGACGCCTTGATCAGCAGCTCGTGCTGGCGTTTCTGAGTTATCCGTGATCGTCGAACCCTTCGGGTTCAATCTTCACTTCAGCGATCGTCTCAAGCAACGTATCGCAGCACGAGAAATTGGGCTTCGGAGGGCTCTGAAGGTACTTGCCAATTCGGCGTTCGAAGTAGCCATGGGCGTAGGCCTTCGATACCCTAAATCCGATGCCGACAATCTTGCTTGCTTCATCGGCTCGTTTTGTCGGGCGCAGATAGACCGCGATAGATAGTTCACCGAGGCCTGCAGCGTGCACTTCGATACGAGCCGGGATCGTATCACCGAACACGAATTCGAGCGCATAGCTATTCCGCTCCGAATGAGGCCAGAAGTTTTCACCTTCACCCAATCCGAATAAGCTAGCATCGAGGCCGGCGTTTATCCCGGCCACCATTAGGTTGCGCCACGCTTTTTGCCGGAGGGTTGTGTCCCTTTCGGCCACCACGCTATCTCCCGCGTTCTCACCTCATAGTTGTATCCGTCGTGTGCGTCGAATTCAAATCCGCCGCCCCGGACGACCTATGCGGCGTGCGCCGGATGTCGACGCGATCATCGCTGCGGTGGATTGCTGTTAGCCGTGGGTGGCGTGATCCAGAACGAAATCGCGCAGGTGACGCCCCCGGCCTGTGCGCCGCAAACGCGCTCAGCTTTGCCAATGTCATTCAGCCGCATCAGGTTCAGCCACTGCGCCGCGTCCGGACCCGTAAGAGCCACGCCGAACCCCGCCGGAATCTGGACGAACCGGCTGGCCTCGGCGCTTTGCCCGAACCAGTAGCCTGCTCCGGCGCCGACCAACACCGCAGCCAATAACCATCCCACACGCACGCTTAGCGCCCGTTCCGACCCGGGGGCGTGCTTCGCGATGCCTTGCATAACGGCCCGATGTAGATCTTCCTCGCGGAGCGGCGGTCCCGCCGAGGTCTGTTGTGCCGATGCCTGGAGCTGCCCCGCCAACATCTGACTACTGGCCCGCGTTACCTTGTAAAGTGCGTCGAGATGTACCGAAAGTGCCTGGATCGGATGGCGGATCGGGTCATTTTGTAGCTCGCCTAACTGCATCAGCCGGGTGATTTCGGCCCGCGCATCGGCAACCACCCGCCCCATCTCCGCCAGAGCGGCTTCGTCGACCGCCGGCGGTTGGACAGCTTGGCTTTCTCCGCTTCGGGCCCGCAGCATTGCTACGGCAGCCAGGACAGGATCGGTGCCATCTCGGCAGCCATGCTCCTCAACCACTGGCGAACCCGCGTGCGGTCGAACGGCCCGAATGGCGCGACCTTGCGCCCTTTTGGCGAAAGCGCATCCCGGGCCTGCACGAAGCTGACCCGCTTAGCCTCGATCGCCTGCGCGACGGCTGCGTCCAGCCGCGGCATCCAGACCTCGATGGCGCCACGTTCGACGGCCGACTTATACGCGCTGTGACGCAACACGCGGGCAAAGGCATCCTCCCTGTCGGCCGCGAGGTCGGCTAGGCCCTCGTTGCGCACCAGGACGGTTGCCGCCGGCCTGAAGCCAAACGCCTCGAACGAGGCCAGAGCAGCGAGATCGTCCACTCGTGGACCCAGTGTGTAGACCGCAACCGGCGCAACCCCAGTCGCCTCCAGCGCGGCTGCCAGATCGGGCACCGCTGCCAGCAGCTTGTGCAACGCAGTGTCGCCGCCACCAAGGTCCACCAGGGCGGAGGCTTTCTCGTCCATCGTGTGCCGCAACAAGGCTTCCAGCCAGCGCGACGTTGCCGTGGCATCGTTGGTCGGCGGCTCGGCCACGTTGTCCAGGTAATTCTTAAGGCTCCTGTTCTGCGGATCGGCGGCCGCAACGATTGGCGTGCCGCCTTGGTTGGCGCTCATTTCCGCCGCCCAGCGCAGCAGCATTGTCTTCCCGGATCGACCGGGTCCGATCGCAAACCAGACCTTTGCGCGCTTCGCGAGGTCAATCCCGGCGTCCGATCGCACTAGCGATAATTGCGGCGGCGCCACCGGCGGCAGGCCCACCGGCAGTTCGTCTTCGTCCTCAATGTTGGGCCGGGTGCGGAACTGGATGACGTCGGGTTTCGGCTTCGTGGCCATGGCGGTTTGGTCCTATCTGAGTTTGGCAGGTCGGAAGATGTGACGGATCGGCGGCTCATCGCACGACTCCGGATGATCGGGTGGCGGCGCTGTGTCCGGCTTCGTCCTACCTGAACCCAGATGAGCCCGAGCGGCCTGCACCTGGCGATTTATTGGCAGCCGTGCGCCGTGCTGGCTTTCCCAGATCGCGACAAACCCTGATCCAGGCCGCCCGCACCGAGTTGGCATTTGGTGGCTTGCCGTGGTCGTCGACCTGGCCGGATTCCGCCGCGGTTTCGGCCAGGGCCGTCCAGCTTGGGCGAGGCAGCGACATCGCCGTGGCGATGTCGGCGTGGTTCTCACGCAGCCAGCGGTACAAGGGCGAGCGCCGGGCCTGCGCCTTCTCGAGAATCCTCTTGGCCAGTGCACCTCGAGCCGCCATTCGTAGCCACCTCTCACGCGAATCGGAAAACGAATCCTGCACGCCAGGTGTTCGCTCTGTCAACGTACACAGAACGATCTTGACGCCGTGCCGTTAACGCAATGTGTACGCGCCATGTGCGTCTTGGATTGCTGCCGCAGCGTTGTCGTATGACTTGTACCGGATCTCGGGTCGACGCAGGCCGAATATCTTTCTCCGCCGTACCGGACGAACTGCTGCGCGCCACAGACGTCGGCCAGGGTGCCGGTGGAAAAACCTCTCGGCGTCAACGCCAGGGTCGCCTTGACCCGGCTATTGATGCAAGCCACCAGCGTGACGGTCGACAGGCCGACGGTGTTGCGCTCTGGCGGGTGCTGCACCTGGTCACCGGATCTTGGCCGAGCGCTTTACCACCGGCCGCGCCTCATTCACGACCGCTCCTGAGATTCATTGCCGCACTTCCTGTCCGCAAGCGGTGTTTGTTTGTGAAGGAAGACAATGAACCCCGACATCCTCAGCTTCATCCACGATCACTTGGGCGCGGCTGGTCAGCATTATTCGACGATCGCATGCTCAACGTCGTTCTTGTGCTCTTACTTTTCTTACTCGTGACTGCGACCCTCGGTCCGGCGCTAACGGAGCGCTTTGCACCCCGTTTAGCGAAAAAGAGATGAAGCAGCTGTGGTCGAACTGCGACTGGCTGCCGTTAGCGCCTGATGAAGGACACTCAGGAGCTTTGTCCCGAAAGATGGTCGCTGAGGGATGTCAACCTTGCTGGTGGTCGTCAGGCCGACGATCCAATTCCCACTTCAGCCGCGCTGAAAAATGGCCTGCCGCTCAATTCTTTTTGGCTTCGGAGTTGGCGGCAACGATGCGGCCTACCTTGATCGCCTTCCGGAAGCCGTGCCAATCCTTCTCGGTCTGGTCCGCATAGGCGATGGCGAATTCGGTTATCTCTTCATCAAAGGCTGTGCTGCTACCCAAATACCCAGATATGAGCGCTGGGTCGCCCGCCCGCGCATGCGCTCGCGCCAGCGTGCGACCGCAGAGCGAAGCATAGAATGGCAGTGCAGCTTCGAGCTGTGTTCCGATATCGGCCAGCCGGGAGTCTTTGACCCGCCTGATGTAGAAGTGCCTGTTGTCGATCGGCGAGCGCGTCCAGCCGAGGAACACGTCGGTTGCAGCCTGCATCATTCGCTGACCGACCACAACTCGTTCGCCGTGATTGGGATAGTGGGAGGCGCCGGCAAAAGGCGCGAGCACCGATTCTTGGGCCTCCTTAATCTGCAATAGCAGCGGCGAGCCATCACCCGCCGTGAGCAACCCGATGGCACAGAACGTCCCGACGCTACCGACACCGACCGCCTTGAATGCCACATCCCGCAGGGCATGGCGCTGCAGCAGCACTCGACGGTCCTCCTGCAGCGTCTTGGCGTAGGATGAGAAGGCCTTGTGGGCCGGTAGGGCGTGTTTGCTCAGATGATAGACGAGCGGCGGCTTCTCTCGGATGCGAGGCTCGCCATCTTTTTCCACTACCAAGCCGAAGTGTTTAGCGCCGCTCGCCAAGACTTGAGCAAGGTGCTTCGCCACCGTGTCGCGCAGCTTTCTCGGATCGATGTCGGCCACGGCGCGGGCCAGATCGATACGCTGGTTCCAGGCATCAACAGGAGATAGTAGCGCCAGCTCCGCCACGTGCTCACGGTACGATCGGGTGACCTTACGCGCTAGCGACCGTGCGGCCTTCTCAGGATAATTTGCGACACGACCGGCAACGACGAGGCTGGTGGCCAGTCGTTTGAGATCCCACTCAAAGGGCGCGGGCAACGTCTCATCGAAATCGTTGATGTCGAAGACCGGCGAACCCTCGGGTGTCGCATACGAGCCAAAATTGGCGAGGTGCGCGTCACCGCAAGCCTGCACGCGAATATTGGTCGCCGCCGTGCTGGCCAGATCGGCGGCCATCACAGCAGCGGCTCCACGCAGGAACGCGAATGGGTCGCCTTGCATTCGCCCGTAGCGGATAGGCAGCAGCTCCTTGATCCGCCCCTCGCCCTGCTTGACCAGTATGCTGACCGGGTCATCTCGGCCCGCGGGCGGAGCCCACTCTGCGTGCACGCCGCGCGGTAGTTCGTGACGGAGCGTCACCCCAATTTTCCAACGCTCCGCTGGAGTCCGGGTGGCTACTGACGAGTCTCCAGGCGCGGCGGTTGTCATCATAACTTCATCATATCATCATTCTCAAGAAAAATGCACGCGGATTGCAAGCTGTTGCCCGGTCGGGCTGGTTACCAACGGATTGTGATATAGGATTGTCCGCGAAAGCGGGCCGAAAGCGTCGTTGCTAGCGTCGAGCATTGCCTCATATCCGCCGCTCGCCATCTCACTCCAGAGCGCAGATCGCTCGGACCAGGCTTCGCTTGCTGCGCGAGCTCTCGGTGGTTAACTTCCATCTGACGCGCGCACCCGATGCCTTCCGAACAGCGACCGTAGTCCCTTCGAAGCTCTGACAACCCGCCAGGCGGGAGCTCTTGGCGCCCAATCGTGATCAATATTGGGGCTCGGGTGGTTGGCTCTGCCGACCGGCCCGAATCAGCAGATGAAGCAAGGGCTCCCGAGCGCGAACATTGATCTCATGTCGCAACTTAGCCGGAACCTTATCCCTGCGGTGAACCATCGAGGTCAAAGCAGCCTCGATCATCAACACGGTGTCGAGGATCTCATCGCGGTTGGGTACACCGTCCAGTGACTTTAGCCAGTCGGACATGACGTTCCCTGTAATATTCGACTGTGTGCTATTGGACCATCTGGGTCCCTCAGACGAATGTGCATAGTGCCTCAACAACTACCGCTACACCAGTTACTGCCCGAGAAAATGACCGAAGCAAGCTATATCTGGACCACAATCGACCCCACACTTGCGCGGCCGGTTAAGGGGAACAATCAGGACCGCCTAGCCTGCCCTGCGCCCGCGTCGTCGCCGGTTTCAACTGGATTGCGAACGTTCTGGGTTCTTCCCGCGCTCCACCACTATGACGGTGGCGCCAATAGCTTCCAGCAGGCTTCAGGAGGACGTCCGCCGCCGCGTAGTGGCCATTCGACCCAGCCCAGACTTATCTTGGCGATCGGTCGATGCACGCAGGTGACCAACGAACATGCGGGCATGTTCGCTCTCAGTTATTCAAGGGGCCTGCCGTCGATGCACGATGCGCCGATGTACTTGGCTACTCCAGCGTCATCCGGCTTGACGAGTTCGCAGATTGTATATTCTTGCCCGGTATCCATACGAACATGATCTGTTTCTAGCCAACCGTACCCCGTTAGCCGGAGCGGGGCATCCCACGTAACCCGATACTCGTGGCCGTCCAGCGTGAACGTCTTCTCGAACTCGATCGCGGCCGCAGCGCTACTGGCCACACAGAGGGTTATGGCAAAGAGAATAATGGCACGCATCTACCTTCCTAGGCGGCGATTGAGATCGACTTGGGATCGGTTGAGGCCAAGTCACGGATGGTTTGCCTCAACTGTCCGAGCGACATAGATCAGAAGATCGGTTTGCCGTCGGGTCCCTTCACCTCGGAATGCCAGGCGCTGCGCACCGCGCCTTGAACCGCAGCTGGAAGCGCGATGTATTCCAGGCTAGTGGCGATTGGACCGCCGTTCTTGTAGGCCCAGTCGAAGAACTTCATGACGTTGGCGCTACGCGTCACGTCCTTCGGGTCTTTTGGCAGCAGGATGAACGTCGCCGAGACGATCGGCCAGCTCCCGGCGCCGGGCTGGTCGATCAGGCTGACCGCGAAGTTCTTGGCCGAAGCCCAGTCGCCGTTTGTCGCCGCTTCTTCGAAGCTCTCCCTGCTTGGCGTGACGAATTGGCCCGCTTTGTTGCGCAGTTCGGTGGTTACCAGCTTGTTCTGCGTTGCATAGGCGTTTTCGACATAGCCGATGGCACCACGCACGTTGCGCACTGTCGCCGCCACGCCGTCATTGCCCTTTGCGCCCGCGCCGGCCGGCCACTTAATGCTGGCCGACACGCCAGCCTTGGACTTCCAGTCTGGGCTGACCGCCGACAGGTAGGAGGTGAACACGAAGGTGGTGCCCGAACCGTCGGCGCGATAGACCGGCGCGATTGCCAGGTTCGGCAGCTTGAGATCGGGGTTCAGCGCCTGAAGCTTGGTGTCGTTCCACTTGGTGATGGTGCCACCGCAGATATCGGCCAGCAGGTCGCCGGTCAGTTTCATCTGGTCGATATCGACGCCCGGAACGTTCACGATTGCGACGACGGCGCCCATCACGGTCGGGAACTGCAGCAAGTTGCCAAACTCGAGCTTCGCGGGGTCCATCGGAGCGTCCGACGCCCCGAAATCAACCGTTCGGTTTAAGATCTGGTTCTGCCCGCCGCCGGAGCCCATCGCCTGGTAGTTTAACTCGATACCGATCGCCACCTTCGCGGCCTCGCCCCACTTTGTGTAGACGGGCGCCGGGAACGTGGCGCCGGCGCCGGTGATGGACTGAGCCTCCGCAGCACCTGCCGTGGTCGGACCCGCTAGAGCGACCGCGAATACGATGGTGGTAAATTTCATCGGACCTCCTTGGCATCGCCGTAGTCCAGCATTGCGACCTCTACGGCGAGACTGGCCAGACTTTACGCAGGGCTGACGACGCACCGATCGCAGTTTTATGAGCGTTCTATGACACAATCCACTTCTGCGACTGGTGGCGGCCGCCACGGGCGACGTTGAAGGCTGGTGGTCGGGCATGATGGGTATCGCCGCCGTGAGCCCAGTAGTCCTTCGCACTCAGATCGGCGACATCCGTCGTGCGACTGGCCGCCCCTCGGCGTGAACTTCACAGCTCGCTTGAACCCGTTCGAACAGATCGACGTAACGGCACCGTTGCCGAGGTGGCAAGCCGGGTGGGACTAAGCTCCATTCGGCCACTGTCAAGGCGATCGTCTTGTCGCCGATCCGATAATATATAAAGCAACCGCCGACAGAAACTAGGGTGTGGTACTCGGAAGGTGGTCGCCCTCTCCCGAATGCCTGGCGAACCAACGGAACAGCAGATTATAGCTGAGCTGCGCATCGATTTTCGTTCCAAAACGGGCACGTTTCCGGTCAAGCCCCCAGCAATCAGCCTCAAAACCCCATTCCATAGGCGTATCTTTATATCTCTACAGCGGGGGGAAAATTGCTTCGAGATATATACTTTATTTTAATCATATGAATAATGGCTGGACCATCGACCTTTCGTCCGACCGGCCTTCCAAGTGAAGCAACCGCGCTGATATATCTGGTTGACGGTGTTGTAAATGCATTCCGCCGACAAAAGACGCCAGGCTGACCGATCCATACCGATGAATGAGCCCACACTTGCCTTGACTGGGGAACGCGCGCAGATCCCCTTCGCCGACCGCTTACGCTCGGACCACGTGCACACACTGATGGACATGGCGCGCAACGTTACTGGCCGCGACCCTGTCAGCAGCTCGGTCGCAAAACTGCTACATGTTGCCATGAGGCAGCAGCAGGCCGCTTGGTGGGTCAAGCATGCACCAGCACGACAAACTGTCGACTTGGTCGTGGAATTAGCCGAGCAGCTGGCCGTCGATGGTCGGATGGATGCGGAGATGCTGCAAGCAGTGGTGCAGGAAGTGCATAGGCTCAGATATGGAGTGGCCGGCGGGCGGAGGGACATGCCGCTTGGTCTATGGGAACTCGCTCATCACAAAAGGCCTGCGTCAGTGTGTTCAAGATACTGGCGGCCCCCTCTGCCACTGTCTTCAACAGGAGGCCGGTGAGACGAGTTCAAGCGCACATCGTTCCACACGTCATGGGGCGAACTCAGCCAAGCCCAACCGTATCGGATTGTCGTCAACTAGAGTTCACATCTGATCATTTCAGTTTGTCTCCGGCACCTAGACAAGGAGGAGATAGCCCAATACGGTTGGTCCCGAAGAGCGAAGGGTCTAACCTGATGCGACCTTGCGGCAACCTCCTGGCTTGGATCGAGCCACGTGACGCTGGCGACTGCATTGCAGCATTCGTTGGTGACGGGGCAACAAGCCGCAGGCCTGCCACGCAACTATGTCCCACTTCTGAGGACGCGAGAGAATGGATTGATGAGCAGGCCGCGGCCCTCAATCTTCTGGTTAAATGGGTGGATCGGTCCGCCATGCAGACAAGAAGATGGTGAGCGTAGCTGATCGCATTTGCGAGTTCTTGATGCGTCATGGCGGTCAGGGGTTTTGCGACGACTGCCTGAGAAAGTCCCTGGGCCTTAGAAATCGACACCCAGTTCAGCAAGCGGCGAGCGACATAATCAGGGAAAGCCCCGCATATCGGCGTGAGACGATGTTTTGTGCGAACTGCGGTAACGAACGCCCAGCGCTTCGCGCGTTTCGACCGGGTTTCTAGCGATCGTCGCCACAGGCCGGGCAGCGGCCATTCTGCCGTTAGCTATAGGGCTGAGCCGGCGACAGGCCGTTTGTCATAAACCCGTCTGGCTTCATCATGGTGGATGGGACGCTGTAGGGTGGAATCCCGTAACGATCATCTTTGGCGCTGGCGTTATCAATAGGTCGCACCGACGAGCATGCCGTTAGCGTCATCGTTGCTGCGATCGCAATGCCGACCAAGAATTTTCTGAATGGCATCTTATGTCGTTTTCCTTCGGTATAGTGGCATAGTGCTCTTGGACTGGCGCGACAATCTGCCCGATAACATTCTGCCCATCGTGATCAATCTTGGGGAGCGGGCGATTGGTTCTGGCGAGCCGCCCGTAGCAGTAGATAAAGCAAGGGTTCCCGCGCCCTAACGTTGATCTCATGTCGGAGTTTGGCGGGCACCTTGTCCCGGCGATGAACCATTGCGGTCAAGGCGGCCTCAATCATCTCGATGGCGTCGAGAATCTCCCTTCGCTGCGGAGAGCCACCCAGGGATATCTGTAGCCAGCTTGTAGGTGCGTCGGACATGGGCGTTCTCGCGAGGTTAGTTGGTACATCGGCCGTGACAGAATAATTGAGTGGGTGACGGCTGGATCCAAGTGGGCTGAAGGCGGCTAAAGTGTATCGCGATCGGAGTGTGTTACTGCTTCCGGTTGCCATGCGCATTAGCGTCATCCTCGGTCTGGGCTTTCCAGGCTAGGCGGGGCCGGGCCGTCGCAGCCACATGCGGGAACGTCTTCAAAGGCGCCGCGATTGAACCCTGTGCCCACGTCTCCTGGCTCGGCGGTGTGCCGTTGCACGAGCTTCCAAACTGTTGTTATGCCCTCGGCCCTAACTGGTCACATAGGTGAACATCCGCGTCGATCCGTCCGGCTGCTTCTCGCGATAGACGCCCTGGATTTCGGTTTCGAAGCCGGGGAACAGGTTGGCGCCCTGCTCGAATACTTTCAGGTAGTCGATCATCGGCTGCGCCCGTTCATCCAGGCGCTCGCCGGGGACGATCGTGGCGATGCCCGGCGGATAGACGACCCACAGCGTGGTCGCGATGCGTCCGGACAGTTCGTCGATCGGCAGGTAGTCGACGTCGTTCTTCACCAGCCGGCGCACCGCTTCCTGCGGCCGCATCGCCAGCGTGGGAAAATGCTCCGGGCGGAACTGCCGGCGTTGCAGACCGGCTGGTGTCCTGGTCGCGATAGAACGCATGCATCTGGCGGCACAGGTCGCGCAGCCGCATCCCGCCGTAGCGCTGCGGACCGCCGGCGGACGAATTCCGGGATCACATCCTCCAGCGGCGCGTTGTCGTCGTGCAACCGCTTGAAGAACACCAGCGCGCTGAGCAGGGTTCCGGCCTTGCTGGATTCCACCCCGGGCGTCAGCAGGAACAGGATGCTGTTGAGGTCGTTCTTTTCGGCGACGATCCGGTTCTCGCGCAGATACTGCGCCAGCACCGGGGCAGGGAGGCCATATTCGCTATAGGCGCCGGTGGGGCGGTCGAAGCCCGGTGTCAGCAGCGTCAGCTTGTTGGGATCGGTCATGGCATAGCCGGGCGTGACATGGCGATAGCCGTGCCAGGCGGCGCCGGGCGTCGAGTTGCCAGTAGCGCGGATCGGAGGCCAGATCGTCGGTCGGCACGTCCTCCCATTCCGTCATGCCGCCGTCGTGCTCGACCATGTCGGGAACGAACGGATCGAAGAACCAGCGCCGTTCCGGATCGGTTTCGGTGTCTTCAAACTCACGAGCGATCGCGCGCAGCTTCTTGCGCAGTTCGATGCCGAGCCGGATCGTGTCGTCCCACAGCACCTCGCCCTGCCGGCCCTTCATCATCTGCGCCCCGACGTCGAGCGAGGCGAACAGCGGATAGAACGGCGAGGTGGAGGCATGCATCATGAACATCTCGTTGAACCGGCGATGTTCGACCCGGCGGCGCTGGCCGGTGATATGGGTGTCCTTGACATGGATCTGGCTGGCCTGGCTGAAGCTGGCCAGTTGCTTGTGGGTGGACTGGGTCGCGATGATGCCGGGGTGGTCGGCGTCCAGCGCCTCCAGCCCCATGGCGAAACGGCCGCGATAGATCGGATGGAACTTCATGAAGCCCGCCCAGGCCTCATCGAACAGGATGTAGTCGCAGAGCGGGCCGAGCTTCTCGATGATCGTCTGCGGCGCTGTAGATCGTGCCGTCATAGCTGCATTGCTCGATCACCGCCGCGCGGAACGGCCGCTCGCGCCGCCAGGCTTCCGGATCGGTGACCAGCGGATGGGTGCGGATCTTCTCGCGGATCTGCTCTTCGTCCAGCGCCTCGTAGTCGATCGGGCCGATCAGTCCGTGGGCGTTGCGGTCGGTTTCCAGGAAGACCGGGATGGCGCCGCCGAGGTACAGCGCGCCATGATGCGCCGCCTTGTGGTTGTTGCGGTCGAACAGCACAAGGTCGTCCTCCGTCAGCAGCGCCTGCAGCACGATCTTGTTGGAGGAGGAGGTGCCGTTCAGCACGAAATAGGTGCGTTCGGCGCCGAAGATCTTCGCCGCCTCCTGCTGCGCGGCCAGCGCCGGGCCCTCGTGCGTCAGCAGATCGCCGAGATCGAGCACCGAGTTGTCCAGATCGTCGCGGAATACCGCCTCGCCCAGATGCTGGAAGAAGATGCGGCCGATCGGGCTGCGGGCATAGAAGACGCCGCCGTTATGGCCGGGGCAGGTCCAGAGCTGGTTGCCCTCCTCGGCGTAGTCCACCAGCGCGCCGAAGAACGGCGTCTTCAGCGTCTCGGCGTACTGGCGCAGCCGGCTGATCAGGTTCTTGGCGATGAAGTCCGGCGTCTCCTCGGCCAGGAACACGTAGCCGTCGGCCTCGCGCAGCACGTCGACCGGGATGTCTTCCAGCCGGTGGTGGCGGACCAGGATGATGATCGGCATGTCGAGCCCGCGCTTGCGGATCAGCGAGACCAGGCCGGCCATCTTGCCCTGCGGCCCGCGCTTGCCCCAGTCCAGCAGCACGCAGCCGACCGCGGCATCGGTCTGGATCACCAGTTCGGCGTCATCGATCTTGCGCGCCTTCATCACGCCGTAGCCGTCGCGCTCGATCTCGTCGGCGATCGCCTGCAGCCGCTGGCCTTCCAGATCGGCGGGATCGAACGCGGGGGCGCAGATCAGGAACTTGAAATGGCGGGAATATTCCATGGCGGTGCCCCTCCGGTTGGCGGCGACAGCCCTCATTATCACCGATGCTGCCGCGTGCTATTGTGGGATGGTTTGTCATTTAACTTTCATGAATACGCCGGCTTCGGTTGTTCGTTTGGCAACCTCGTACAGGATCACGATCGCGATCCGGTGCGGCATGTAGAATTGTGTAAATCAGGGTCTTTAAGTGAAGTGAGTGTTCACGCCAGCCACCTTTTCAGCCGCGTGCCGAAGGGGAAGCTTGCCGGTATCTTGATGCCGACGACCGCAGAAGAGGCCGAACTGGATACGGTGGTCGCGACCCTGGAAGCCTGGCCGCTTGTTCTCTCTGTGACCTGGTCGGTTGAGGCAGCGTCTTGAGCGTTCCTGCCGCCCGAAACGCCGTCGGCCCCGCCGACAAAGTTCAAGGTGCACGCTGTCATTCAAACCGACGCGCGTTGGCCGCCTCGATCGAGGCCGCAACTCGATCGATCTTGCACTCAAGTCGGTCGAAGCGAGCTCGCTCTTCGCGGATAGCCTCTTGTTCGAGCTGCTCCTTCAGAGCGGCGACCAGCACGGCTATGAACATGTTTAGCAGGCCGAAACTCGCAATGACAATGAAGGCGGCGTAGATCGGTAACGCCCACGGAATGCCGCCCAGCACAGCCTCGGTGTCCAGATTGGCGCCGAGACTGACCATCACCGAATAGAGATGCGCCGCCGAGCGGCCAAGCGAGCCGTAATGCCCCGGATCCATCTCACGAAATAGATTCGTTGTGATAAGTACGAAACTATAGAACACCACGGCTAGGACGACGAAGGCCGCGGCCATATTGCGTAGCGCTCCCAGCAAGGCATCAACCATCGCCCGGCCATGTGGAATAAAGGAGATCAGGCGTAACACGCGAACGACGCGCAGAACGCGAAAGGCGGAAAACATGCCAAGATTGGGGGTGACCGAGACCAGTGTCACCGTGATGTCAAACAGGTCCCAACCGTTGCGCAAGACAGCCCGTTGTTTGACTGCGATGCACAGTGCCACATCCACCACCAACACGGTTAGCAACGCCGAGTCAGCAAGTCCGAGCCAATGTGCCAACGCCAAATCTTCTGGGGTCTCGGTGATCGCCCCTAGCACGATCGAGTTTACGAACACGGCGGTGCCGATGCCGATGCGCCAAGGCTGAGTGGAGTAGAGCCACCGGAGTTGCTTCATGCTTTGAACCCCTGAACCCCGACCAACTCGGCAATTCCTTCGCCCTATCTGGCTTGCTGTGCAGTCTCATACTGATCGGGAGACACGACGCATCGCCAATAATTCAGCGAACTTCGTCCTGCCGTGGACCGCGCGCATTGGCCCTCTCCGTCGATAACCCCTAACTACTGATCGCTGTTCGCGCGTGTGTCGATCTCTCCTCGTTCGCCATGTCGCTAGGAGTTCACGTAACAGCAACTCCATGGTTAGCGGTGCGGTAACAAGCGATCGATACGCTCTGAGCGCGGGCAGACCGCCCGCGTTCTATGCGGGAGAGCATGCCATGTCCCATTCTGATCAAATCGCTGACCATCACGAAAAAGCGGCCTTGCATCACGAGAAGGCGGCACACCACCACCGCAAGGCGGCGGAGCATCACAAGGGCGAAGATGTCGCGGCTGCCGCCCAACACGCCCACTCTGCCCATGGTCACGATCTTCATGCAGAGCATCATGCCGAAGCGGCCAGCAAGCTTCACGCCGAACATCACGCCGCCGAATAGCCGCCGTCGGAAATTCGGGCCATGATCGTGGGGCGACGAGGTTCAGCAGATGCCTCGTCGTCTCGTGGCCGCCGAACACAGGCCGTCAAAATATTTGGCGCAGGATCACATACAGCGAGCCGGCGATCACCATGGCGGCCGGCAATGTCAGCACCCAAGCCAGCGCCATATTTTTGATCGTGCTCCATTGCAGGCCCGATCCGTTGGCCGCCATCGCACCCGCCACGCCGCTCGACAGCACGTGGGTGGTTGAGACCGGCAGGCCATACACGTCCGCCAGACCGATCGTCGCCATCGCCACGATCTCGGCCGAAGCGCCTTGCGCATAGGTCAGATGCGTCTTGCCGATCTTCTCGCCCACCGTCACCACGATGCGCTTCCAACCGACCATCGTGCCCAGACCCAGCGCCAGCGCGACCGAAACCTTCACCCATGTCGGGATGAACTTGGTGCCGCTGTCCAGCGATGATCGTAGCGACTTCAGCTTGCCCATGTCCTCGCTGTCGAAACCGGCCGGGCTGGCACCCATCACCCGCACCGCATCGGACGCGAGGTACATGTCGTTGCGGACGTTTGGCGTGGCGGCGGCCGGCACGGCTTTGATCGCGCCGTAGTTCTTCACCTGGCGTCCGATATCCGCGGTCAGTGTCGCGAGAGCGGCATAGACCTCAGGTTTGTTCACCTCCTTGGTCTTGAGCGCGTCGCCGACCGTGGCACGGGCCGCCGCGGCATCCGTCGGCAGGCCGCGGCCCCGGCATGCGCCTGAAACACAGTCTCCGCACCCTGCGTCGCCTGCAGGAACATGGGCGTGGTGCTTTCGGGGATGGCGCGGTTCAGCGCATAGGCCGTCGGCGCGGCGCCGATCAGAATGAGCATGATCAGGCCCATGCCCTTCTGCCCGTCGTTGCTGCCGTGGAAGAACGATACGCCGGTGCAGGTCAGCACCAGCAGGGCGCGGATCGGCCTCGGCGGCGGCTTCTTGCCTTCGGGTGCGGCGTAGAGCGACGGGCTGCGCACCACCAGCTTCATCAGCAGAAGCAGGAGCGCGGCAAGCACGAAGCCGATCACGCGGGCTGAACAGCAAGGCCTTCAAGACGCCAACCGCCTGCGCCCAATCCACACCCGAAGTCGCCGATCCGGCGGGCGCAAGTAACTGGTTTGCGAGGCCAACGCCGATGATCGAGCCGATCAAGGCGTGCGAGGAGCTGTTCGGCAGGCCCATCGCCCAGGTGCCGAGGTTCCAGATGATCGCCGCGATCAGCAGCGCGAAAATCATGGCGTAGCCGGCGCCGCTGCCGACCTGCAGGATCAACTCGACCGGCAGCAAGCGTGACGACCGTGAAGGCGACCGCACCGCTCGATGTCAGCACGCCGAGGAAGTTGAAGGTTCCCGACCAGATCACCGCCACCAGCGGCGGCAGGCTGTGGGTGTAGATCACGGTCGCGACGGCATTGGCCGTGTCGTGGAAGCCGTTGACGAACTCGAACCCCAAGCGCGATCAGCAGGGCGATGCCAAGCAGCACGAATGCGCCGATGGCGAGGTTTTGCTCGCCCACGTTGCTGATGTCGCTGGAGATGCTGAACGCGGCGTAGCCGAGGCCCGCGACAAGCACCAGCAGAAAGGCGACGCGCCGCCGACGTGTGGTTTTTCGTCCAGGTGTGGACGTGGCGACGGAACGTCCGTTATGGCATGGTCGATCGCGGTATCTGACACCTTTCGTCCCCCAGGTCTCGCATTTATCTGCCGCACCGGACCCGAATTTGGCCCTCGCGGTTAGAAATATGACAATTCGATGTCGGAACGCACAATTGCGCTATCGGGCGGCGTTTCGACCGCGCCTCGACGACTACAGACCTCTGGGTATCTTGTCTAGATAGACACTATACAACCTTATGGCGTAACAACCGCCGAGTATTCAACCCACATTCCTGCGACATATGCTCAGGTTGCCGCTCGATGGCTCGCCGGATGCGCAACATGATGCGGAGGTGCATCGACCTATCGGTCTCTCTCGGTAAATCCGGAAGGAGCCGATTGGTGACGACATTTTCCGTCCCTTATAAGAACCTGCACATACGGCGCTTGGCGCGCCACACCCGTGCGAGCGCTCGCACAAATGTCCACGTGAGGATAGTCGGCTTGCCGAATCGCTAGTGGATTTCGGGTCCCCACTAAATTGAGCGGGATCAATCGATGTCGAAGAACCGTAACCGCAGCGCGGCCTCATAAGCTTCTTTCGCGATCTCTGCTTTATGGTGGGCCTCCTCGGCCAAGAAATGGGCGTTCTCCCACGTATCGATCTCGGCCACGGTGTGATGGACTGAGGCGAGTCGCTCCTCAGCCCGGATAGCAGTGACCCAAGCGTCGACCGCCGCCTTGTAGGCCTGCTGTAACCGATCTAGTTCCGCGTCTTCGTCGTCCATCTTTTCGTCTCCCTACGGCAACCATATCTTACCGGGGACTGACGCTTAGTGTCATTTCCGTGAAGGCTGAACGGCCTGAGCTACCTCTGTTTCGTGATACGGTGGGGTGCTCCTGCTCCCTCCTTAGGGTGCAAGCCGGAAAAGATTGCGAACTTGAGCGTGAGCATCTGGACCGCTTCTGCGTTACGCTGTCAGTTTGTACGCTGATGAAATGTGTTGACAAACGTAGAGGTCACGACGTTACCGTGACACACAAGGATCGTACGTTTTCAGGCGCGCGTTGGCTAGGGAAAGCGAGGTTGCTAAGAGATTGGCATGCTAGTCGCGTCTGGCCGATGGCATGACCAAAACGCCACCGTGTTCGGTCGTATGTGGGCGCATAGAACGAGTATCCCGCGGAGGGATTTGCCGTTCGGCAGCGGCCCATGCGATCCAGAAGGCAACGCTGGGCATCCGGGTGGCCCGAGCACCTGAACCGATGAGTCGAGGTCACTTCCTACCATTCGCTGGCTGCGATTCCGCGTTGCTTTACGGCCCGATAGGGTATCAGCACAGCCCCGGAGTGCATGGCAACGAGAGCCTACTGCACTGACGTTGGATCACATCGTGCACTTGGTGCGCGGACCAGAGAAGCAGAAGGATGACCATTGATGCCCGGCCTGTCCGACAACCCGCTCCCATCCGACGCCATTGTCTTTTTCGGCGCGACTGGGGACCTAGCATACAAGCAGATCTTTCCATCATTGCTGGGGCTGGTGCGCGACGAGGGTCTCAACGTGCCCATCGTCGGCGTCGCCAAGTCCGGCTGGGGCCTGGATCAGCTCAAGGATCGGGCGAAAGACAGCTTGGCTCAACACGGCCTGACCGATCAGGCGGCCCAAGACAAGCTGCTGTCCCTGCTGCGCTATGTGGACGGGGACTACGCCGATCCGGCGACCTTTTCGAAACTGCACGATGAACTCGGCGAAGCAAAGCGACCGTTACATTATCTCGCGGTGCCGCCCAGCTTATTTGCCATTGTGGCGGCCGGCTTGTCGCAGTCAGGTTCGGCGCATGATGCCCGTTTGGTGATCGAAAAGCCGTTCGGGCATGATCGGGTATCTGCTAGGCAGCTGAATGGGGTGTTGCGCAAGTACTTTCCCGAAGAGAGCATTTTTCGCATCGACCACTTCCTCGGTAAGGAGCCGGTACAGAATTTGCTCTACACACGTTTTGCCAATCCGATGTTCGAGCCGCTCTGGAACCGCAGCCATGTGCGCAGCATTCAGATTACCATGGCCGAGGATTTTGGCGTGCAAGACAGAGGGCGGTTTTACGACGATACCGGCGCCAATCGTGACGTATTGCAAAATCACCTCCTACAGCTCCTAGCTCAGCTGACGATGGATCCACCTACCGGCGAGGAGCACGAGGCGCTGCGTGACCAGAAGGCGGCGTTGCTGAAATGCGTTCGTCCGGTCGACCCGGCTCACGTGGTCCGCGGGCAGTATGCCGGCTATCGCAACGTCACTGGGGTTGCGGCCAAACTCCAACGTCGAGACCTATATCGCAGTGAAGCTGTTCATCGAGAGCTGGCGATGGGAGGGTGTGCCGATCTACATCCGGGCCGGTAAGCAATTACCGGTCACCGCGACCGAACTATGCGTTGAGTTTCGTCGACCGCCGCGAGAGACCTTTGGAGAACTGGTTTCGGGATCGTCGGCGCATCTACGGTTCCGCCTCAGCCCCGACATGGCAATCGGCATGGGATTACGGGTTAAGCAGCCGGGCGAACGTATGGAAGGCAACGACGTGGAGTTGATGCTGACCGAGCAGCCCGCGGATCCGGCCGCCGTACCAGCGCCTGCTTGGCGACGCGATGAACGGCAACGGAGACCTGTTCGGGCGCGAGGACATCGTCGACGCTCAGTGGCGCGTGGTACAGCACATTCTCGGTGACGTAACGCCGCTCTACACATATGAAACAGGCACCTGGGGACCCGACGAAGCAACGCGCCTGATTGGTCGCGACGGACCGTGGCGTGACCCGCAGGTAATCGATGGCGCGTGATAAACCCCGATATCATGGCGCGTTTATGCCCGCGGGATATGGACCACTGGCTCGAGGCTGCGCGCTTGTATCGAAGCAAGGCTAACGTCTCCGGCCGGCTGATCACCGGCTCGGACCCCGCTGCTTCTGCCACCAACGTTGTCCGAAGGGGAGACCAAGGTCGGGCGTTTCGCCTTGCCGCGGGAGAGGCACGATAAGATGCAATGAACATAGCGCGTGTGGCCCTCGCCTCCGCCGTAGTCATCCTGAGATTGTTTGCATGCGACGACCGGTGGTCAGGGCGAGGCCTTCACTGAACCCATTCGTAGGACGACGAAGTCGTCGGAAATCATTCCTTTTTCCTCGTCACGAAACATTCGCTTTCCTTTGCGGCTGCATTTTGATTGGCTCGACGCGGCGGGCTTGCAGCGTCCCAATACGCACAAACGTGAGCCGCAGGAAAAACCTCCATTGGGAAACAACTCACCCTGCCATACCGCCGCATTGGCGAAGCATCTTTCGGGAAGGAATTTGAGCAAAGTGGGTGACCAACACTGGCAAATCCTTCGTCGAGTTCAACTAGCTCGACAGAGTGATCAATCTTGATGTGGCGGGTGGACGCGAACGGCAGCGTCCCCTCGAGGAAGTCCGTCGAGCCAGACAGGAGGACGTCGCTTGAACTCGGGGCGCCGAACGAAGGACGCACCGGGTCCATTAGTGAGTTGGATGACCGCGTCGCTGCCTGTGTCTTCAAGACCAAGGCAGACTAGCACGCTGGAGGGGTATTTGTCTCGTGCCGGCCAACATTGAGAACCAAATGATCGCGGGCGGTACGGGCGATCAGGGCGGGAGCCAAGCGACGTGGGCGTATTTGTCATCCGGCACGGGGAAACGGCGTGGAGCCTGAGTGGCCAGCACACCGGGACAACCGATATTCCTCTGACTGAAAACGGACGCCAAATTGCTATGCGACTTAGGTCGGTGCTGGCGAAGGAGCGGTTTTCAGGGGTGTTCACCAGTCCACTGCAGCGGGCTCGCGATACCTGCCAACTTGCTGGACTAGGGGGCGAAGCGACGGTCCTCCAGGATCTGATGGAATGGAATTATGGCATATATGAGGGTTTAACCTCAGCCACGATCCATGAGACTGCACCGGGGTGGCACATCTTTCGCGATGGCGCTCCCGGCGGAGAGAGCCCCGATCAGGTGGCCGCGCGGGTCGATCGTGTGATTGCCCGTACCGAGCTGTGGAAGGCGATGTCGCGCTGTTCACTCATGGGCACGTCCTACGTGTGCTGGTGGCACGATGGATCGGTTTTCCAGCAGCTGCCGGAGCGTCTTTCCTGCTTGGTACCGGCACTTTGTGTGTGCTCAGCCACTATCGCAACACGCCCGCTATCGAAATCTGGAATGCGCCCGTCGGCGGCTGATTCATCGCGCGCACCTGTGGTGCGTCGAGCACACTTTTACAGGGGGTCGTCATGGATGAAGCCAAAACTGTCGAGGCGAAGCCGGAGCATTTGGAGGAATACGGCTGTGGTCCGGTGCAATTCTCGGGGCAGATTGATGCGCTTTTCGAGCGGCACCTGCGTTTCGACGACATTGTCGATCCCGCCGTGGCGGGTGCCCGCCAAAAGTTTGAGGCAGCAGCCCACGCGGTGCGCGACGTTCTGTCGCAGCGCTGGATCGAGACCCAGCAGACCTACGACAGGGAGAATCCGAAGCGCATCTATTACCTGTCGATGGAATTCCTGATCGGCCGGTCGCTGACCAACAATGTTACCAATCTCACGTTGCATCCCTTCGTTGAGCGAGCCGATCGCGAGGGGGCCCTCGATTGGTTCGGCCTAGTGGAGCAAGAGCCGGATGCCGGTCTCGGGCAATGGCGGTCTCGGGCGGCTGGCCGCCTGCTTCCTCGACTCGATGGCGACGATGCAGCTTCCGGCGATGGGATACGGATTGCGCTACGAATATGGCATGTTCCGGCAGTCCATTGAGAATGGCTGGCAGCGGGAACATCCGGACAATTGGTTGCGCCGTCGCGATCCGTGGGAGGTGGCGCGCCGCGGCGAAGCTGTCGAGGTCACGCTAGGCTGCACGTTCGAGATGCACCAGGGAAACCTCCAGGTTGTGCCAAACCGTCCCTCGACCTTGATCGGAATCCCCTACGACCGTCCTGTCGTTGGTTTCGGCGGCAAGACGGTCAACAGCCTGCGGCTGTGGAGTGCTGTCGCACATGACTATTTCGACTTTCAGGAATTCAGCACCGGTGATTTTGTCGGCGCACTAGTCGGAAGCATCGCGGCCCAAACTCTGACTCGCGTTCTGTATCCGGATGACTCCACCGAGATGGGACAGGGGCTACGGTTCGCGCAGGAATATTTCCTGGTCGCCTGCTCACTGGCGGACTTGGTGCGCCGCTTCCATCGTGACAATTCCGATTGGAGCAAGCTGCCTGACAAGGTCGCGATCCAGCTAAATGACACGCATCCCACTTTGGCGGTGCCGGAGCTCATGCGTATTCTGCTCGACGAGGCGGGTCTCAGTTGGGAGAAAGCCTGGGACCTGACTCAAAGGACTTTGGCCTACACCAACCACACATTGTTGCCTGAGGCGCTGGAGAAATGGCCTCTGCACTACTTCCAATGGATGCTGCCGCGCCAGCTCGAAATCATCTGTGAGATTAATCGGCGCTTCCTCGATGACGTTCGCCACCGCTATCCCGGTGATGACGCGCGTGTTGAGCGCCTGAGCCTCATTGAGGAGGGGACGGAAGACAAGATTCGAATGGCCAATCTGGCCATCGTTGGCGCGCACAGCACTAACGGTGTTGCGGCAATCCATTCGGAACTGTTACGCACGACGACCGTCAAGGACTTGGCCGAGATCTACCCGGAGCGGTTCAACAACAAGACTAACGGCGTTACGCCGCGTCGATGGCTGTTGCTGGCAAATCCGGGATGGTCGCGGGTCATCGCCGACCACATTGGCAACGGCTGGACAACCGACTTCAGCGAGATCGCCAGACTGAAGACCGCCGCAGCCGATCCGGCATTCCGCCAAGCCTTTTTGGTCGCCAAGCGTGACGCCAAGGGGCAATTTGCTGGCTGGCTGCGAGCGACCTCCGGACAAGCGGTCGACCCGGACAGTATCTTCGACTGTCAGATCAAGCGCATTCACGAATACAAGCGCCAAATGCTCAATGCGTTACGGATCATCGTTCTGTACAATCAGGTTACGCGCGAACCCTGATCTCAACCTCCCGCCTCGCACCTTCTTCTTCGCGGGCAAGGCGGCACCCGCCTATCGTCTCGCCAAGCTGATCATCAAATTTATCAATAATCTGGCGGCGACGATCGACGGTGATCCTGAAGTGCGCGACCGGCTAAAAGTGGTTTTCCTGCCTGAGTATTGCGTCTCGCTGGCAGAACGATTGATTCCGGCCGCCGACGTCTCCAATCAGATCTCGACCGCCGGTTACGAAGCCAGCGGAACCAGCAACATGAAGTTCATGATGAATGGTGCCCTTACGATTGGGACGCGAGATGGTGCGACGATCGAGATGGCGGAGGAAGCCGGGGAAAAAAACTTCTTCCTGTTCGGCCTCACTGCGCAGCAAGTTGTCGACAGTCGTGGCTGGTACAGCCCGAGCTGGCACTACGCCAACGAGCCGGAAACCCGGGCCGCTCTCGATCTGATCGCCAGCGACTATTTCAGCCAGAACGAGCGACGCGCCTTTACGCCGCTGCTCGATATGTTGGTGAAGGACGGCGACCACTACATGCATCTGGCCGACCTCGCTGCCTATCTGCGGGCGGATCACGCGCTATGTGCGCTTTACACGGATCGAAATGCCTGGGCCCATAAAGCGATTCTCAATGTTGCTGGCTCCGGCAAGTTCTCCAGTGACCGGAGTATCGCTCAGTACGCCGCGGAAATCTGGCAGGCAAAGCCCTGCCCAGTACCATAGGCGGGATCACGCAGATGGCGATCCCGTCGCTCGCAGGCACACCCGGCACCGAAAGACATGCTGGTGGATCTTGGCAGGCAACAACGTGACTACTTTGCGGGGCGGCCGGAGACGCACAGCCAGTCGCGCACGACGCTTGACCGGGTCGGTGTCTCGATGCCGCAGCCGGATGAAGCACGCCATCGATAGCGTTCGTGGCCGTGCCAGCGGAGCTTTTTCGGCCACTTGACCCAATGAGAGGTGGAATCCATACCAATTTGCCAGTAGCGGCGGGGCCATCGATTCGCACAGGTTTGGCTTGGTCGGTGCTCAACCACCGCCGGGTTTATAGATGTCAGGCTTCGGAGGCCTGGCAGCCTGCTTATTGCGTTCGCCGGAACCCGGTAGCCATTGGAAAACGTGAACCCCGACGAGGACCAGCAGACGACAGACCAATCCACCGAGTCCGGCATCCAGACGGACGGACAATCGACGTACGGCGTGACTCGACCTACCGGCGCAAGCGGTGAACCGCTGGTCTATGCCGTCGGCGATGTGCACGGAATGAACGATCTGCTGGGAAGCCTGCTGGCCGCGATCGAAGCGGACGCTACGGAGCAGGGCTTGCCCGCGACCATCGTGTTCCTGGGTGATGTGGTCAATCGGGGCGCACAGACGCGGCAGGTGCTCGACCGGCTCGTTGCGGGACCGACGCGAGCAGGTGACCGCTGGATTGCTTTGCGCGGCAACCATGAACAACTGATGCTTGATGCACTATCAGCGGGCGACCTAGCTATCTTCCGGCGCTGGCTGAAGACAGGTGGCGTGCAGACATTGGCGTCGTATGGCTGCGTTCGGAAGAAGGTCACCCCCGACCGTGCGCGGCAGCTGGTCGATCCAGACCATGTTCGGTTCTTGGCTGCGCTGCCGCTTCTGCACGTTGTCGGCGACTATTTATTCGTCCATGCCGGTGTCGAGCCAGGTGTACCGCTGCAACGGCAAGATGCCGGTACCCTGATGACCATCCGTCGAAGATTTCTGAAGCAGCGGCATGGACTGCCATTCACCGTCGTTCATGGTCACACACCGACCGACGGGCGGCCGAGTCTCGGGCCTGGGCGGATCGGCGTCGACACCGGGGCGTATTTCACCGGCATACTCACCGCAGTCGCGATCGAGCCAATCAGGGGCAGCCGAAGGTTCCTCAGCGTTCCAATTTCCGACGACGGGGCGCACAATCAATTCGTGGATTGTTGATCGAACGATGTTTTGGCAGGCTTGCTTTCTGACGCGTCTGTTTAATGTTATTAGGTCTTATAAATGGGATTAACTACCAATCTGAACGCGGTTGTCGGTCGAAACAACCTGATCGCATCGGCGGAAGGCCAAATCTCGGGACCAAGCGCTTCGGTGCGAGAAATCGAGCTGAAATTCCTAGTGAGCGAGGCCGCCTTTAGGAATATACAGCAGTCCACTCGCTTCGGATCTGGGGGTGGGCGCGCGGCTGTTCAGCGACTGTATTCGGTCTACTTCGACACTGAACTCGGGGACCTGCGCCGGCATCGGATCGTGCTTCGCATGCGGCGCCTCCGCAGCCGCCACATACTGACACTGAAATGGGACGGCAAGCCTGGCAGCGGCACGTTCGAGCGCGGTGAGATGGAAGTCGCGACCGCCTCGCCGGTACCTGACCCCGCGGTGCTCGGTGCCGTCGTTGAAGCCGAAATTATGCGGCTGACCGAGGGTCGACCGCTGCAACCCTTCTTCACTACAGATATTCGGCGCGTTGTGCGCCGCGTCATCCTCGGTGGCAGCGAGATCGAGGCCGCGTTTGACACCGGCTCCATCGTCTTTGGCGCCCAAAGGACCGCGGTTCGCGAAATCGAGCTTGAATTGAAAGCCGGCGATCCGGCCGACCTGTATCAATTCGGTCTCTCGCTCTTGACTGACTTCCCAATGCACCTCGGCGTTATGACCAAGGCAGAGCGAGGCGTCCTGTTGAGCTGTGGCACGCATGCGACGGCGATCCGCGCCGTTGCCCCAGCGTTGACTGATCAGACCACGGATCAGGCGATTGGCGCGATCATCAGCACCTGTCTCTCGCAGTTTGTCGACAACTGGCCGGCCTTTGATGGTCCCGATAAGGTCGAAGCCATTCACCAGATGCGAGTGGCCCTTCGTCGGCTCCGCGCAGCACTTGCGCTTTTCCACCGGCACTTTCCCTGCAAGGAATTTGATGAATTTCGGGCCGAGGCGAAGCGCATCGCAACAGCCATGGAGAAGGCACGCAACTGGGATGTGTTCGAAAGCCTAGTGCGCGTGGGACCGCACCGCGCGTTCCCGTCCGATCCTGGCTTCGAGTTCCTGACGCAGGATGTTACCATGCGGCGCGAGGATGGCTACACGACTGTCGCTGCCCTGCTGGCGCATACCGACACCACCCGCTTCGTGCTGTCATTGGAAGCCTTTGTCGCTCGCCGCGGCTGGCGCAATGCTCTAGCCGGCGCAGAGCTGCCCCGGTTGACCATGCCCGCTTCGGGCTTCGCCAGCGAGTGTCTGGAACGTCTGCATCGAAGGGTGCGCAAGCGTGGCAAGGCGTTGCTCACTCTGCCGCCAGAGGAGCGGCACGGCGTCCGCATCGCACTGAAGAACCTTCGCTACGCAGCCGATTTCTTTGGCAACCTGTTCCGGCAAGCAAGTGTTGTCCGGTCGGTACACGCAAGCCGCCGCAAGGCTGCAGGATGCGCTGGGCAGCTTTAATGACATGGTGATGGTGACCGATCTAGTCAGGCAATTGGATCCCGCGGATGCCGATTTGGCGAGGGCATGTGGGATCATCGTCGGTTGGTATGGCCGCGGCGCGCAGATCGCCGATAACAGCTTGGAGCAGGTCTGGCACGCCTTCCGCAAGTCGAAACCCTTCTGGATGCAGGCCTTGGTGGATCGGGAGCAGGAGGCGATCCGTTGACGCGGACATGGCTGATCAGAGCAGACGTTTCCATCGCAGTAGAAGAAGTGTGACAATGACAGTGAGCACACAGACCATAGCCGCGCATGCTGTGCCATAGGTTGCTGCGTCGCCTGCCCAGAGCAATCCGCCGGTGTTCATGCCGAAGAACCCGGTGACAAAAGTGGCCGGGAGCAGCAGCGTTGTTACGATCGAAACGATGTAGAGCCGGCGATTTGTCTCTGCGGTCAACCTCGTTGTCAACTCATCCTGCAATGAGCGCGAGCGGTCATGCAAGGCCACGATATCGTCCAGTGCGTCATGCAGCCCACGTTCGGCGGTATCGTGACCGTCTGGCTTTGCCCATTCAGGGAATTCATCGAACTCCTCATGCAGAGCGCGAGCCAGCGGGGCCAGAGTGCGCCTCAGTCGGGTCGCCTCCCGACGCACAAGCCCGAGACGGCCGCCCAGATCGGGCAGGCCGCTTTCCCCGCGATCGGCAATGAGAGCGTCCTCAATCACATCGAGTTCGTCGTCGAGTGTGGACAAACGAATACGCACCTCACGTGCGAACTCGGCGATGCAGGTGTCGATCAGAGCAGCGGGACACGACGGTCGCGACTGCTTTGCACCCTCGTAGATTTTGGCCAGCGTGCGATTGGGGCGCCGTCTGCCGGTAATCAGACGGCCTGGCACCATTGCGAAGTGCCAACAGACAACTTCATGCTCTTCGACGTCACCAATGCGCGCATAGGCCGGGATGACGCCTGCCACGGCGCTCCCATCAGTGACGATACGTGGGCTTTCGTCCGCGTGGGTTACCAAATGCCTGGCGAACCCAGGCAACAAGTTGTCCTGAGTAATTATTGCTTTCGCCTGCGCATGCACGAGGTCGAAGTGGAGCCAATCCCAGGGCTGCTGCTCGCCGCCGCCAGGGAATTTGAGTGACCATCGACATTCCGTCGACGTTGATTGGCTCAATGATGTCCATGGCCTTCCCTATATGCGTTCTGTCGGCCACCAAGTCTTCCGACTGGACAGCCATTACCAGCGTCGCGGCAAATCGCAACGTCAGCCAGGCGTTCGCGGGCGGGCAGAGGCTGCTCCGCACGACCTCGATCCGTGACACATCAGGGATTTTGATCGCCCGACAGAGTGGATGATGATTTTGTGTCATTCGCCAAACGCTCTACCACCGGCGTGTATTGCCCGGTAACGTCAGACAATGAACGAGCCGGTAGCGAATTTGCTAAGCCACAACGAAGGGGCGGCGGCTGTCTCTCCCACTGCGTCGACACCGTCGACCACGCCTGAGAGCGCTATTCCGCCCCACAGCCCAAAACGTTTCATCAATCGGGAACTCTCGTGGCTCGACTTCAACCACCGTGTAGTGGAAGAAGCCCTGAACGATGGCCAGCCGCTGCTGGAACGGCTTCGTTTCCTGTCGATCAGCGCTTCCAACCTCGACGAGTTTTACTCGGTACGGGTCGCAGGGGTGATCGGGCAGGTCAAGGCTGGAACCGGCCATATTTCGGCGGACGGTCGCAGCCCGGTCCAGCAGCTCACCGAGATTTGCCAGCGTATCGTGGGCCTACGGGCCGACCAGCAGGGGGCTTGGCATGACCTGCGCCAATTGCTTGACGAGGCCGGTATCGAGGTTTGCGACACCGCTGGCCTGTCGGATGACGATCGCGCCTGGCTTGAGTTCTACTTCGTCGAGCGGGTATTTCCGGTCCTGACCCCACTTGCAGTTGATCCCGCTCACCCGTTCCCGTTTATCCCGCATATGGGTCTGGTGATGGCCCTGGTCCTCAAGCGTGTGGCCGATGGCCACATCATGCCGGGACTGTTACCCCTGCCCAGTCAGGCCAGTCGCTTCATTCGCCTGCCGGCCGTCCAGAGTGGCCGCACCCGGTTCGTGTTGCTAGAGGACCTTGTCGTGCTATGCCTGGAGCGTCTCTTCCCGGGTTTTCGCTTGACCGATAAAGGGCTGTTCCGGGTGATCCGGGACAGTGACGTGGAATTCGCGGACGACGCCGAGGATCTCGCCCGATCCTACGAGATGGCACTCAAGAGCCGCCGCCGCGGCATCCTCATCCATTTGGAGCTGGCGCACGATATGCCTGCGGAGCTCCGCGAGTTTATCGCGGACGCCCTGGATGCGGCGCCTGACGAAACGGACCTGGGTGACGGGTTGATGGCGATGGTCGACGTTAAGCAGCTGATTGTCGATGATCGACCTGACCTGTTGTTCGTGCCGTACGCACCTCGCTTTCCCGAACGCATTCGGGACTTCGGCGGTGACTGCTTCGCCGCCGTTCGAGCCAAGGACATTATCGTCCATCACCCGTACGAGAGCTTTGATGTTGTAGTGCAATTCCTGCGGCAGGCTGCGCAGGACCAAGGTGTGATCGCGATCAAACAGACACTATACCGCACCAGCCACGATAGTCCGATCGTCAAGGCACTCATTGAGGCCGCAGATGCCGGCAAGTCGGTGACCGCATTGGTGGAATTGCGCGCTCGCTTCGACGAAGAGGCGAACATCATTCTCGCCCGCAGTATGGAAGCCGCCGGAATACAAGTGGTTTTTGGCTTCGTCGACCTGAAGACCCACGCCAAATTGTCGTTGGTGGTGCGGCGGGAAGCCGGCGGAATTCGATCCTATGCGCATTTCGGCACCGGTAACTATCATCCGATTACTGCCCGCATTTATACTGACCTGAGTTTTTTCACATCCGACCCGAGGTTGACCCGCGACGCTGCGCGCATGTTCAACTATATGACCGGGTATGCTCAACCGGAGCGGATGGAGGAGATCGGATTCAGCCCACTCACCTGCCGCGACACACTGCTGGAGCTGATTTAAAAGGAAATCGTTTTTGCGAGAGCGGGCAAGCCGGCAACGATCTGGATCAAACTCAACAGCCTGCTGGATGTGAAGCTGATTGATGCGCTGTACGAGGCCTCTCAAGCCGGGGTCAATATCACGGCTGTTGTTCGCGGCATCTGTTGCCTGCGCCCCGGCGTAGCCGGCCTGTCCGAAAACATTCGGGTCAAATCGATTGTCGGTCGCTTTTTGGAGCACAGCCGGATCTGCGTTTTCGGCAACGGCCACGCCCTACCGAACCGGCACGCCCTGATTTTTATCAGCTCGGCCGACTGGATGGAACGCAACATGGATTGGCGCGTCGAGACCTTGGTGCCGATCCATAACCCGACCGTCCACGCCCAGGTGCTAGACCAGATCATGGAGGTCAACCTGAAGGACACAGCGCAGTCCTGGGACTTGCGAGCGGACGGTGCATGGCGTCGCGCTGACCCCGGCGACAAACCTATGTCTGCACACGCCTACTTCATGACCAATCCGTCGCTCTCCGGCCGGGGTTCCGCTTTACACGGATCGTCCCTCACGCGGAAACTGGCAACTCGGCGGCAGGATCGTGTGAGCCAGGACTAGCATTTAATACCCCATCAGCACGGGCCCAGATGGTCTGAGAGACTTGGGACCGTTCCGCTCCCATGCTGAAGATTATGCTGAAAAGGCCTGAGGGAAATTCCCAACCAGTCGTCCAGCCCGAGGGCCTACTCCGTCGACCGCGATCCAAGATCGTTACGAACAGATAGTAGGCATTCGAACCTCACGCTTCCAGGCTCAAATCGCACGTTCAGAGGCGGCGAACCGTCGTCGCAGTCTTGGCGTAGTAGAGCACGCGGCGGCCCCGGGTGCCCGCGGTGCCGAGGACAGGCCGCCTGCGGTACCCGCAGACCAGCGGGCAGCAGCCCTCAACTCCAGGGTGCGGTTGATCTCGAGACCTGCGGGACCTGTATGATCGCCGCGGCAAAGGTGGAATGCAATCAGCATTTTCATGTTGCTGAAGCGATCGACGCGATGTGTGCGGCTTGGTGCTGCGCGGCCGGGGTGTCGAATTAAGCTTCACTTCATCCCCGCCTACAGAAGGCGGGAAGAAGAGACGCCGCCGCGCAACGTCATCGAACCATAACAGTGCCCCGCTAGCAATTCTCGTCTGATGCGGCATTCTCGCGATGAATGATCTGGAGATCGTGCGCATGACTCGCCTGGCCCTCATTACGCGCAAGACTTCATCAGACCGCAACGCCTTGTTGCGGTGTGCTGGAAAAAGTCTAACGGTCGAAGCTGCCGAGTGGGCCACGCCCCGCAAGGGCCTCTTCGCAGGTTACCACTGCAGCCGGTAAGGAGGAATGGACGTCATGCCCGATGTCGCGCAGCCGGATACGCTGACCCGCCGCGAGGCGCAGACCGAGTATCGATCCGTCCAGCACTACATCGACGAACGCCCGACCTGGCCCGACGGCACAACCGTGCCATCCGTGCCGATGACCTCCATGCAATGGCGCATCTGGGCGTTGGCCGCCGCGGGAAAGTTCTTCGAGGGCTTCGTCGTGTTCATGACCGGCGTGGCGCTGCCGCTGATCTCGCGCGAATTCGGCATCAGTGCCGCCCAGAACGGCTTCATCAGCGCCGCAAGCCTCATGGGCATCCTGGTCGGCGCGGTGGGCCTGGGCGGCATGTCGGACTATTTCGGCCGCAAGCGGATGTTCATCGTCGAGATGATCATCTTCTGCGCGTTCCTGGTGCTGCTGATCCTTGCACCAACTTCATTTCGCTGGTGATCTGCCTGTTCGGCCTCGGCGTCGCGCTCGGCTGCGACTACCCGACCGCGCACATGATCATCTCCGAAAGCATCCCCAGCAGCAGCCGAGGCAAGCTGGTGCTGGCCGCGTTCGGCTTCCAGGCGCTGGGCGCGCTCGGCGGCACCGGCGTGGGCTTCCTCGTGCTCTCGATCGTTCCGACGCTCGACGCATGGCGCTGGATGTACGGCACCGCGATCATTCCGGCGCTGCTGGTAACCATCGGCCGCTTCTTCATCACGGAAAGCCCGAACTGGCTGCATATTCGCGGCGCGGTCGACCGCGCGGAAGCCGAGGCGCAGCGATTGCTGGTCCGCCAGCCGCAGTACCCGACGGGACATCGCGCTGTCGCGCGAGACGGCAGGCCGCCGCACGGCCACGGCGGCGGCGCAGAGCTTTTTGGCGCTGTTCGCGCGGCGCAACCTGCGCGCCACGATCCTCGCCTCGGTACCGTGGTTCCTGCAGGATCTCGGCACGTACGGCATCGGCATCTTCACGCCGACCATTCTCGCAGCGGCGTTCGGCAGCAAGCCTGACCATGTGCGCAGCATCAGCGACCTGATACTGAACGACATACTCGCGGCCAAGGGCGCTGCGCTAATCACCATGCTGCTGATTGTCGGCATCGTTTTCGCCGTGCATCCTCGCGGACCGGGTCGGACGGATCTGGCTGCAAGTCATTGGTTTTATCGGCTGCGCGGCCGGCCTGCTGATTGCTTCGTTCTCCGACGGATTTGAAGGCGCGACGCAGACGGACGGTGATTTTCGCCGGCTTCATGCTCTTCAATTTCATGACCAACCTCGGCCCGAATGCACAAACCTACCTGCTCGCAGGCGAAGTGTTTCCGACAGCCATTCGCGGCACCGGCGCCGGTTTCGCGGCGGCCGTCGGCAAGTCGGCGCCGTCGCGACCGCCTTCCTGTTCCCGATCCTGCTTGCCGGCATCGGCACCCCTCGCTGCTTTACATCCTGGTCGCCACATCGATGCTCGGCGCGGTGGTGACCTGGATGTTCCGCATCGAGACCAATGGCGTAAATCTTGAAGACATCGGGCGTTGAGCGGTAGGCGCACTCACATGACACATCGCATATGCTCGGTTATCGCCGTGGCGCTGGCCCTGGTCACGTGGGCAGCCCGGGCCGCGGACGTATCGCTGACTGAAACCGGATCAACCTTGCTGCTGCCGCTGTTCGACATCATGGTGCCCGACTACCTCAAGACGCATCCCGGCGTTCAGATTACCACCGCGGGCACGGGCTCCGGGGCCGGTCAGCAACAGGCACTGTCCGGCCAGGTCATCATCGGAGCGTCAGATGCCTATATGTCCGATCGCGAGATGAGGAACAATCCGAATTTCCTCGATGTTCCGGTCGCTATCTCCGCGCAGACCGTCAACTACAATGTGCCCGGGCTCAACACGACCAATCTGCGGCTCGACGGACCCGCTATTGCGGGCATCTACACCGGTACAATCCGCAGATGGGATGCACCTGCGATTGTAGCACTCAATCCTGGCGTCGCCTTGCCACACCGGCCGATCATTCCGGTACGTCGCACCGACGGTTCCGGTGACACGTTCGTTTTCACCCAATTCCTGACATTCTCAACTCCGTCCTGGGAAAAGGGCGCAGGGTTCGGCACCACAATTGCCTGGCCCGAGGTGCAAGGTGCCCTCGGAGTCGAGGGGAATGAGGCGATGGTGCGGGCTCTGCAGTCGACGTCCTATTCCATCGGCTATGTCGGCATCAGCTACAGTGCGGAGATCGCCGCAAACAAGCTCGGAACCGCCATGCTGAAAAACGAGGCCGGTCAGTTTGTCATGCCGAGCCGGGAGTCGATCGTCGCAGGTGCTGCCTCACTCGGCGTCCGCACCCCGCCGGATGAACGACTGAGCCTTATTTTCGCTCCGGGGGACCAGTCATATCCCCTTGTCAACTACGAATACGTCGTTGTCTCAACGAAGCAAGCAAGCCCCGAGGTGGCGGCTGCCCTGCGACGCTTCCTGCAGTGGGTCATTGTACCTTCCGAGGCCAACGAAGAGTATTTGGGCCGCGTGCATTTCGTACCTCTCCCACCGCACACCTGGGAGCTCAGTTTTTCACAGCTTCAGATGATTCGTTAGGCATAACGAAAAACCGTGATCGCAGGGCCGGAATTGCTGACCCGGCGTCTTGCTCCGTGAATCGACCTCACAGGCACGCCAGAACGGGGGCGCGGCGCCACCCAGTGCTCGCAGCACCGGAAACGCGTCAGCGGCGAAACGCTCTGTCCAGACAGTCTGGTATTCGAAGATGCACATCTACCGCCAGACAGCGCGCTGCCAGAGGGATGATGTCATCCTACGCGTCAGAGATCAGCCTTGGAGTGGGGTAACCTTGTTGATAGCTCTATCACGTGCTCCCGCTTGTGAGTGAAGTGGTTAGGCTGCCAGCGGCGCCGGAACTCGCATTGCACGACCACAGCGCGCTCGGTATTGGAGGCGATGATCACGCACAGCGACAACACCGCGACTGATATTGCAACAGAGAAAGACCTAGGTTGGCCAGGAATCGAACAGGCAAATGAAAGGCCGCCGGGGGCCCTCCGTTCAACGACCTCATCACCCTGACGGCCAGCGCGCGGGATTTCGTGTCCTGATACGAGCAATTCCTGGGGGGAGATTTCTTCGCCAAGCCAGAGACGATGACCGAGTTCAGGCGCATCCAAGCAATGGGAATGCCCGCCGGAGCGGTGGCCGAACGCGGCCGCCTATGGCAAAGGTGGCGACTTTCCGTTTAATAGTTTCAACAGCGTCTGCTGACTGGACCGATGATCGTCTGCGGCGAACAGCCGACGCCCGTGACGTTCTGTTTCACCGTGAATTGGAGTGCGCCGGACAGCGAAGGCCTCGAGGTGGCTGCTGAATTCCTGGCAGCTATAAGGGGAATCCTCGGAGCCAGTTATGTCGTGCAGTAAACGGTCCGAGCCGAGTCCACTTTCATGCCGTCCACAAGAGTGACCAGAGGCCGGCCGGCGGTGAAGCGCCTAGCTAGCGTCCTGCGCAGCATTGCAAGGCACGCACGGAATTCGTCCGATGTCATGGCACCATCATGGCACCATCGCAAGTAAGCGGGCCGTCACTTCAGAGCATCCTTCAGCCGACATCCAAGCTGGACTGAATTCGGCGGTTTGGTCGGATCTTTGCCCCATTGAAAGCGGCAACGTGGTGATCCGGATGGCGACGAGGCTCCGCATAGCGGTCGGTCTTTTATTTCTGCTGGAACTATCCGCTCCGGACACGAATGCAAGATTACGGATTATCGGCCTGATCATGCTGTCCGGCTAAATAGCTTTTTCCGCTCAGTTCGCGATCGACGCCTTCACCAATCGCAGTTGCCCATACGGCAGGTGATGAACCGGTTACGGCGGCAAGGATGGCAGAGCGGCCCGGGGAGGGTTCCCACGTTATGTTCACCAAGGCCGGGGTTGGTCGGGTCATGGTAGCGAAACGCGCTGGCGATCTGCCGCCGGGAATGTTCCGATCAATCTGTCGCGGAGCGGGGTTACCCGCCGCGAGGGGCAGGGAAGACAGATATGAGGAACTACGTCGCGATGGCCGAGCCATCGGGAGACGAGCATACGTCTGGCCTCCGAGCAACCGATTCACACTGCTACATCCAGCGTGCCGGCGGGCGGGGTCCGCTGGGACCCCCCCGTCGCACGAGCCGGTGTTGTCGTTAACGTGGAGACGGCGGGAGTCATCAACCGCCGATCGCAAGCGCCTTTGCAGAGGTCTGATCTGTCGGGGGGCCGACGATCCTGTCAAGCACAGTGTTCAGACTGAGGCATGCGAGACACGTGATCCCAACCGCTATCAGGGTATTTCGCGTCGTCGGCAGGATGCCGGTCGCATAGCGGGCGGGAGGTGCGCAGAAATAGGATTGGCTCATGGGATTACTCCGGGCTCTGAGAACTATGAGGGAATGAACCTGGCGACTCGTCGAGCACCCAACGGCTGACTGGGCGAGCGGTCTCCACATCCGCCGTCCATTGCATTATCAGCGTCGCGCGCCGGCGCGACAGGCTTGGTTGCTCCGTAACGTCGGCGATTTGTTGTAACCGATCCGGATTCATGAATTCGGTCATGGTGTGTCTCCTGTCTGCGACGGGAATAAGACCGGATCGGGTGGACAAGCGCTGTGGCACAGGTCACATGGTGGCCAAATCTCAGTCGGACGCCCTTTCTGCTAGGGCTTCTGCTTCCAACGGAAGGCTCGTTCCATTCTTTATTGCTCTTCGTCGTCCCAACAACACTAAGCAAAGGGCACAATCCTATTCGCCATCCTCACCATCGAAGAACGAGGACCAAAGCGCCCAACACATGAATGCGATCGCCGCCAATATGCCGATGGCAACTATAAGTTCGATGCTGGTGAAGAGCTTTTGCATGGGCTAACCGTTCATCGCATTTTGCCGCATGCGGTCGGCGGCCCGCTCAGTTAGTTCATCAAAGTCGCCGTCAAGCTCGGATGTCTCGCCCATTTGTGGTGAAGGTCCCTTTGTGATAAAAATGCTGGCGGCGGTGCTTCCCCGTGCCGCCACAACGTTCTCAGACTATTCGACCGGGGCTTCTGCCTGGTTTTCTTCTAAGGCAGCCACGCAGAATGCTTCGGGCGTATTCTGGTCGGGAGCCTCGGCATCACACGAGGTGCGGGCGATTCGGCGCGGTACGTTGCGCACACGGCAGACCGCCGGACGGCCGGATGCCCGCTACCCCACCGACAGCAACGCCACGAGACCGCAAGGATGGGGGCAACTCTTCCACCGCGGCGCCGGATCCGACGATCAGTCAGAATATGGCTGGAAAGAGAGGGCGGCCGGCTCGTCATCCATGTATGCCTCGCTTATTATTGGATGCCTTGTGCCCTCATTGGAGAGCACATGACGATACCATCAAGCTAGGACAATCGTGGCTACACAGAGGGTTCCACTGGAGGTCGGTATATCAGCCGATGCCAAGCGCTTGGCGATTGAGCGTGCCACGGTCGAGCTGCGGTTGCTGGGTAGCTACATTGAGTGGTTGATCATCAAGGACGTGCGGGAGGATGGTCAGAAGGTTAGTTTCGATGTCGGGCAGGACCGCCGAAGCAAGACGGCAGCCATCAATCTCAAGGCTGGCTGATCAGCTCCTGATATGCGGTACTTGACCCGATACGTGGTACGTTGACCCGGCTGCCCACACTACTTGCCCATATGATATCCACGATCACGAGTTACGCGCACCAAATAGGGAGGAAATTCACCCCGACAGCGGTCGAATATGTGGCACTGCTGCTCCAGCTGCCATCTCTGGAACGGGACAGGAACTCAGGTCCATGAGCTTTAAGATCAAGATCAACGGTGCCCAGCATGGGGTCGATGTCGACGGCAACACGCCGCTGCTCTGGGTGCTGCGCGACGTGCTCGGCATGACCGGCACCAAATTCGGCTGCGGCATCGCCCAGTGCGGCGCCTGCACGGTGCATCTCGACGGCGCGCCGGTGCGCTCCTGCCTGCTGCCGGTCGGCGCGATCGGCGACCGCGCCGATCACCACCATCGAGGGCGTCGGCGACACCGCCGGCCGGCGCGAAGGTCCAGCAGGCCTGGCTCGACCTCGAGGTGGTGCAGTGCGGCTACTGCCAGTCCGGGCAGATCATGTCCGCGGCCGCCCTGCTCGCCGCCAACGCCGCAACCCGACGATGCCGACATCGATGCGGCGATGGCCGGCAATATGTGCCGCTGCGGCACCTATGTGCGCATCCGCGAGGGGATCAAGCATGCCGCGCGGTCCTGATCCGATGATCGTTGCCGGCGCCGGCGCGCCGCGCCGCGCTTTGCTGCGTGGCGGCGCCGCGCTCGCCGGCGGCCTGCTGATCGGCATCGAGCTGCCGATCGGGCGTGCGCGCGCGGACGAGCCGATGCCGACCGGCGCGCGCTTCAACGCCTTCATCCACGTCGCTCCCGACGACACGGTGACCTTCACCTTGCCGGCGGTGGAGATGGGCCAGGGTGTCTACACCTCGCAGGCCCAGTGCCTCGCCGAGGAGCTCGATATCGGGCTCAACAAGGTCGTCGCCGCGCACGCTCCGGCCGACCAGGCCAACTACGGTAGCCCGGTTTTCGTCGTCCAGGCTACGGGCGGGTCGACGACGACCATCGCTTGGACCGGGCCGCTCCGGAAGGCGGGAGCGTCGGCCCGCGCGATGCTGGTGCAGGCGGCAGCCACCAAATGGGGCGTCGATCCGGCAAGTCTCACGCACCGAGAACGGTGTCATCACGGATACAGCGGGCGGACGGTCTATCCGGTATGGCGAGGTGGCCGACCAGGCCGCCGGCCTCCCGCCGCCCGCCGCGGTCAAGCTGAAGGATCCCTCGCAGTTCCGTCTGATCGGCAAGCCTGTGCACCGCATCGACACGCCGGACAAGGCGACTGGCAAAGTGGTCTACGGCATCGACGTGATGCTGCCGGGCATGAAGTTCGCCACGCTGACGGCCTCGCCCGTGATTGGCGGAAAGGTCGGCTCGGTTGACCAGTCGGGTTCGCTCGCCATCCCCGGCGTACGGCAGGTGGTGGTGCTCGACGATCTCGTCGCGGTGGTTGCAGACAACACGTGGGCGGCGATGCAGGGATTGCGCGCGCTCGCGATTGAGTGGGCGCCCGGCGCCCATGCCGGCCTCAACCAGGCGCAGCTCTGGGCGGACATCGAGAAGACCGCCGAGAGTGCGGGTGTGGTCGCCGAGAAGGAAGGCGACGCGCCGGCCAGGCTGCAGGATGGCTCGCTGTTCGAGGCGACCTACGAGCTGCCCTTCCTCGCCCACGCGCCGATGGAAATGACGAACTGCACTGTGCATGTTCATGACGGCGCTTGCGAGGTCTGGGTCGGCACACAGGTGCCTGGCTTTGCGCAGGCCGGCGCAGCCAAGGCGCTCGGCATCGAACCCGCCAAGGTGACAGTCAACAACCACCTGATCGGCGGGGCCTTCGGCCGCCGGCTCGAGGCTGACGGCGTCGTCACCGCGGTTCGCATCGCCGCCCGTGTCGAGGGGCCCGTGAAGGTGGTGTGGTCGCGTGAGGAGGATATCCGCCAGGAGCTCTATCGGCCGCTCTATCACGAAAGGCTGAAGGCCCGGGTGGAGAACGGTAAAGTCACTGCCTGGCAGCATCGCGTCACCGGCTTCTCGATCATGGCGCGATGGCTGCCGCCGGCCTTCCGGAACGGCATCGACATCGATGCGGTCGATGGGGCTGTGAAGATCCCCTATGGGATCAGCGACCGGCTGATTGAATACATCCGCCACGAGAGCATTATTCCCGGTGCCTTCTGGCGCGGCGTGGGCCCGAACGGTAGCATCTTCTCCATCGAATCCTTCATGGACCTGATTGCTCGCCAGACTGGCGCCGACCCCGTCGCGTTCCGGCGCGGCATGCTGGACAAGAGCCCCCGCGCCCTTGGCGTCTTGAACCTCATTGCGGACAAGGCCGAATGGGGGACTACGGCACCGGCCTCGCCCTTTGGTGCCCGCCGCGGACGCGGTGCCGCGCTGATGAACGCCTTCGGCAGTTATCTCGCCGCGATCGCGGACGTCGTGGTGAGCGACGAAGGCGACGTGCGAGTCACCCGCGTGGTGGTTGCCGCCGATGTGGGCAATATCATCAACCCGGACATCCTGGTGGCGCAAATACAGGGCGGGGTCACCTTCGGGATCTCGGCAGGTGCTGTACGGCAAGATCACCTTTGCCGGTGGGCGGGTCGAACAGGGCAACTTCAACGACTACCGCATTCTGCGGATCGACGAGATGCCGACGATCGAGGTGCATATTGTGCCGAGTACCGAGAATTCGGGCGGCATTGGCGAACCGGGCACCGTGATTGTGCAACCCGCGGTCGCCAACGCCGTTTTCGCGGCGACCGGTGTGCAGCTAACACGCATGCCGATCGATGCAACGCTGATTGCGAAGACGGCCTGACCCATGCGCATAAAACCCATTGTGCTCGCGCTCGCAGGGGTCGCGGTTGTCGCAGGGGTGGCGGTCGCCGGCGTGGTCGGCTGGATGGTGTTCCAGCCAGGCCCCTATGCCTTCGCAACGGGTACATCCGTCGAGCTCGCGGCGTACAAAGGCCCTTCGCCGATGGGCACACCGCCCGAACTCGTCAACGCAGACGCCATAGCGAGGGGGGCCTACATCGCGCGCATGGCGGACTGCGCGGCCTGCCACACCGCCAGGGGCGGGGTACCCTTCACCGGCGGGCGCGCCTTCGTGTTGCCGTTCGGCACCATCTACACGCCCAACCTGACGCCCGATCCCGAAACCGGTATCGGCAAGTGGACCGACACCGACTTACTTAACGCGGTGCATCGCGGCATCGCGCCGGACGGCTCGCGCTATTATCCCGCCTTTCCTTACCCCTCTTACACACTGCTGACCGACGCGGATGTGCTGGCGATCAAAGCGTATCTCTTCTCGCTGAAGCCGGTGCAACAGGCGAACAAACCCAACACTTTCGCTTTCCCGTATAATCAGCGGTGGCTGATGACCATCTGGGCGGGCCTGTTCAACCCGGACCATCGCTTCCGTCCGGTGGAGGGGCAAAGCGCCGAATGGAACCGCGGAGCCTACCTGGTCGAGGCGGCGGGTCATTGCGGCGAGTGCCACACGCCGCGCAACCTGATGCAGGCGCTCGACCAGCGGCACAAGTTCGCCGGCGGGGTCGCCGAGGGCTGGAACGCCTACGACATCAGCGCCGACACAGTGAGTGGGATAGGCGACTGGTCGGTGGCGGATCTCACCGCCTACCTCTCGACCGGCCACGCCACCGGGCACGGCGTCGCGTCGGGTCCGATGGGAGAGGCGGTTGAGCTCAGTCTGTCGCGCCTGACGACATCCGATATCGCCGCGATCGTTACCTATCTGCGCAGTGTGCCGCCAGTGGCGGGCGATCTGCTGAAGCCCGCGAGCGCGGCCCCGCCAACGCATCGGCTTGCGAGAATCGACGATCCAGTCGGCAAGCGCATGTTCGAGGGCAATTGCGTGAGTTGCCACGCCTGGACGGGTGAAGGGGCAGTCGTTGGAGACACGCAACTGACCGGAGTGCGGGCGGTCAATGATCCGACCGGCGACAATGTCGTTCAGATAATTCTTGGCGGCGCCGGAAGGCCAAACGGTCCACACCCCTATATGCCGAGCTTCGGTCGCTCCTACTCCGACGCGGAGATCGCCGCTGTCGCCAACTACGTGACGGCTCGCTTTGGCAGCACGCCGTCTCGCGTCACGCCGGCCGACGTCGCAAACTTTCGCCGGCAGAACTGAGGCATGAGCCGATGCGACTTGCCCTATAGAGCCCTGACTTCTGCCGTGCTCGGCCCAATGTATTTTCGAAAATTGGAATGTCGGACCAGATCGGCTCCAAGGACCTCATCCAAGTTGGGCCTTTAATTCGTCGGCGGCCGACCTGGGGATCTCGCGAGAGAGCTTTTCGTCGTTCACTGCACGGGCCATCGATACGGCGCCCACCAGTGTGGACAACGCAGCAATTGCCTTCATCCTTCTCGATCGCTGTCGCTCGCCGACGATCATCTTGGCGATCAGGTCCAAATACATACCGACCTGCCGCGTATAGGCGGATCGCGCCCGGTCGTTGCTGCGGGCCACGTCGGCCGCCAACGTCGTGACGGCACAACTTGTCGCCAATTCGTCGCGATGCGTCGTACTGAGGTAGGCGTCCACGAGCGCGGCCACGGGACACTCCGAACGACCCGGCTTTCGAGGCGAAGTTCTGGGACGTGATCGGGCTCTATCTCAATCCACCGGACGCCGCGCGGCCTCGACCTGCATCTGATCGCCGACAATTACGCCACGCACAAGCATCCAAAAGTATACGGGCCTGGCTGCAGAAGCACCCGCGCTTCAAAATGCATTTCACGCCAACCTCGTCATCCTGGCTCAATCTGGTCGAGCGCTTCTTTGCCGACCTTACGGGCGACGTAATCCGCGCCGGCAGCTTTACCTCAGTCAACCAACTGGTGCGTGACATCAAGGCCTACCTTGCCCAGCGCAACGCTGATCCGAAACCCTACGTCTGGAGGGCAGCAGGTGCCGACGTCCTCGCCAAAATCAGACGCGCACGCGCCGTAATCAATACAGCAGTAGCCGCGGATACCGCTCTCCGCGGAATTCGCCAGCCGGTGAATGTATCCTGACGACGGGCCGTGGCTTCGCGGTTTCGCCACTGTGCGGGCAGTTCGGCGCGGGTTGCATGGGTTTGACGATGGCATCGCTGCGGCGCACCATGAGAAGCCGGCAGCGGTTGGACCGCGCGGCAATCGTGATCACGTTCCCAACTTGCAGGCGCCTTGAAGTTAGTCTGGAAGGCGCCTGTCCTTTCACAGAGCGTGATCAGTCAAGTCCCAGATTAGGAACGTTCCGGGATAGCCTGCATGGTCTAACGGTCTCCATGCTGCGCTCAAACCGCTCCTGTTCCTCCTCGCGCTTCTTCGTGGCTTCCGGGGAGAAAAACTCGGCAAGCCACGCTTCCGTCTGAGCCTTGGTTCGCACAGGATGGCACCGTACATCGTGGTGAACCTCATACGCCTGGTCGAGAGTTACCGCGGCCGGCATCGTCACCGTGCTGCTGGCGGCATTGGGTCTCATTTTGGTGTCTATAGGAGCAGATCGGTTACCGGCTCCCCATATATCGGTATAGGGTTTGATGTTTATCGGTGGGATCCATGTCCGCAGAGGTAAAGACTTTTCCTAATCCCGCAACGCAGTTCAAGGGCGGCGAGCGCCTGGGCAAACCACGGCCGGCGATCGGAAAGCGCCGTGCTCGTAAGCTCAAAGCTGCGTTGGCAGTGGCTGAAGCCGTCCATGGCCCAACACCTGTATTCGAGGGCGACAGCATCGCCTTCCTGCGCGCAGTCATGTGCGGTCAGATTCGCCCTGAACCTGTGCAGATGGCTGCTGCCGTTGCTCTGGCTAAACTTGAGCGGCCAACGCCTGCGGCAAAGGGCCAAACTGACTGGGCTGTCGTGTGCCAGGAGGCGGCGGAGAAGTACTACCAAAGCGAACGCGAAGACCGCTAGCTGGGAGAACCGCAGCATTTTTGGTAGCTATACGGTAGCTAAGAAATTACGACGGGCCCTCGCTGTCATCTAATCTATTGATTATGCGGTGATAACTACAATAATTAAGCTAATGGCTCCCGCCTTGCGAGGCGAGAGCCCCACGCGGCATGCCCTTGGGCGCAGACGGGGCGACCGCCACCCACGAATTTCTGTATAACGGCATGCCGACAGGTCATTCATCTTGCGGATTGCATAACATGCATGGAAACGAGCAGACGATGATTGTGCCGGCCGAATTTTCCTTGATTGCGCGCCACTTTCGGCCGCTCGCCGGCGCGGGGGCGCTGGACCTGAAGGATGACGCAGCGGTGTTGTTACCGCCGCCGGGGCGGGAACTGGTCCTGACCGCGGACGCGATGGTCGCCGGCGTGCACTTCCTGCCCGACGATCCGCCCGATCTGGTCGGCCGTAAACTCCTGCGCGTGAACCTGTCGGACCTCGCCGCCAAGGGCGCCGAACCGCTGGCCTATCTGATGACCGTCTCTGCCCCCAGCGATACGCCCGATGACTGGTTCGCTGGTTTCGCGGCCGGACTGGCGCAGGATCAGGCGCGATATGGCGTTTCCTTGTTGGGGGGCGACACAACCTCGACCCCAGGGCCAATCTCATTGTCCCTCACCATCATAGGGCACATTCCGCCCGGGACCATGGTGTCTCGCTCCTCCGCGCGCGAGGGCGACGCGATCTGGGTAACCGGGACGATCGGCGACGGCGCCCTCGGGCTGGCGGTCGCGCGTGGCCGGCTGGCCGACCCGAGCGGCCACCTGCTCGACCGCTACCGCCTGCCGCAACCGCGTGTCGGTTTGGCGCTGTCCGGGATCGCATCCGCGTGCATGGACATATCGGACGGGCTGGTACAGGACCTCGGCCATATCTGCCGAGCCAGCGGCCTTGCGGCGGAGATTGCGGCGGACCGTGTGCCTCGGTCCGCGGCTGCGCTCGCCGCGGGCCCGGCGTGGCTGGAAACATGCCTGACCGGCGGAGACGATTACGAACTTCTTCTCGCCGTCCCCTCGGCCCACGAGGACGCGTTACGTCAAGCCGCGGCCACCGCCAGTATCCCGGTCACGCGGATCGGCCGCTTCCACGACGGTCCGGCGCAGGTCGCGGTGCGGCAGGCAGACGGGGAGCCTCTCGTCCTGACACGAGGTGGCTGGAGCCACTTCTAAACCGGGCTAACTGCCGGCCCGCGAGGAAGCTCCTCGTGTCCGGCGTTTCGGTCCCGCCGGCGCGCCGCTTCCCATTCGGCACGACACCGGCCATGGTGCGTCCGCCAGCGGAGAACCTTCTGCTCTGACAGAGGCACGCTGGAGGTAAACCTGCGCGGGAACGGGCGTCCGAGAGATGAACAGGAACGTGTTGCTGTTGTTCGCCTGTCAGGCGCTGATGAGTGCCGTGATGTCGGGCCAGGTGGTCATGGCCTCCCTCGTCGGCTACCGGCTGTCCGGCTCGGCACTGAACACCCTGCCGTTGGCGATTCAGATGGTCGCGGTCACGGCCGCGTCCGTCATCGCCGGCATCGCGTTTCCTCGGATCGGCCGGCGTGGCGGCTTCTGGCTCGGTTGCAGCATCGCCATACTGGGCAGCCTCACATTTGCCGCCGGGGTCTATACCAACAACTTTGTCGTTTACTGCCTGGGTGCGATCCCAGCCGGCATTGGCTTCGGCATATCCCAGCACCTCCGCTTCGCCGCGGCCGAAGTAACCGCACCGCACGCCAGGTCCCGCGCCATCTCGATGGTATTGGCCGGGGGCGTCCTGGCAGCGATCGTCGGGCCGGAGATGGTGAAGCGGACCAATGCGCTGATACCGGACCACATCTTTCTGGCGACCTATCTGTACCTGCCGGTCTTGCCGATCCTGACCGCACTTCTGCTGTGCTTTGTCCAACTGCCGCCCGCGCAGAAGCGGCTCAGCCTGCCGGTGCCGTTCCGCACCATCATCGCCCGCCCCTATTTCGCCGCAGCCGTTGTCAGCTCTTTGGTGGCATACGGGACGATGAACCTGGTCATGGCCTCGACGCCCTTGCAGATGCTGCTGTGCGGACTCGGCGTCGGAGCGAGCGCTGACGTAATACGCGCCCACTCGATAGCCATGTTCCTGCCCGGATTGATCACCGGCCGGCTGATCCAATACTTCGGCGTCCACCCCGTGATCATGATCGGAGGCCTGCTGACGTTGGCCTCCGCGTTCGTCAACCTGCACGACTTGCCGTTGTACGGCACTTTCATGGTCGCGCTGATCCTACTGGGTGTAGGCTGGAACTTCATGTTCGTCGGCGGGACGACTTTGTTGACCACTGTCAACTTGGCCGAGGAACGGGTGCGAGTGCAGGCGACACACGACTTCATCGTGTTCGGCAGTGCGGCAATAACCACCGTGGCATCGGGGGCCATCCAGGCGACCGGCGGCTGGGGTGTGCTAAACCTGACGGTCGTGCCCCCGGTGTTGATCGCGTTTGTCGTGGTCGGCTGGCATTGGATGGCGCAACCTCGTACGGTGGTGGCGTAACAGAGGCCGGCGCAGGCGCCGACCGGTATGCGCAGGGTTGGTGGGCGCCTGCGCGCGAAATCATTAAGACACGAGCAGACCGACTTTCGACAAGCAGCGGAATCATTCGGTCGGCTGGTAAAATAGCTGAATCGCCGGCCCAGGGTCGTCGTGGTTACCGCGCGGTCAGTGAATCCCCTTGGCGTTGAGGTGCGGCCGATATTTCTGATCACTGCCCTGGATGTGATTGATCAGCCAGTCCCTGAGGAAGTGCATGACTTCGAGCGATACCGTGGCGACCGCTCCAGCAGCGTATTTTCGCTGCACCTCGAGCACCTGACGGGTCAGCGCGTCGTGCTGCTGCTTATGTGCGGCTGCGTCCGAATAGCCGGTCTGCGCAAACAGCTTCTCCTCGCGGGCGAAATGAACCTTGGTGTAGTCGACCAGCCGATCCAGGATGGGACCTAGCGCTTCCCTGCCGTGACCGGCCTGCATCGCGTCGTACAGCTCGTTGACCATACCAACCAGCTTCTTATGATCGTCGTCCAGCACGGCCACGCCCACGCTCAGCTTCGGCGTCCAGGTCATCAGAGGCATTGCCGTATTCCTTGAAATGAAATTATTAGCAATATGAGATGTACGTACGGTTCAGGCCGCCCGCGGCTGCGGCAAATGGTCCAGAAACGCCCGAACCGCGGCACCGGTCGCGTCGGCTTGCTCGAATCGAACGTGCAAGGCGCCTTGATCACCAACATTGCGGACGACGAACGGCAACGCCGTCGCGATACCAGCAATCGAGACGGTACCGCGCGAGCCTGGCGCTAACGGCGGCGCGCCGTGCAGGCGAGCGCCGGTTTGCGACAGATCTACCAGCCTCGCGTCAACGACGTCTCCGCCCGCACTGACACGGCACGGTAAATCGACCAGATGGCGCTCGGCTTGCCGACGATCGACGTCAGTGGAGGACGTCCGGACCACCCGGATGACCGCGTGCCGCAGTTCGGCGACAGCGAGTTCCAGCCCCGCGGCGTTCTCGCGCACGGATACGGCGTGCTGCTCGGTCCGCTCCGCCTCCGCCGAGACCTCGGTGATGCGCCCGCCCATGTCGTCAACCGCGGTTGCTGTCTCCGTTGCGTTGAACGCGATGCCCATGGTCGCCGCTGCCTGCTTCTCGACCGCCGAGGCAACCACGTTGGCAATGGCGCTCATTTCGGAGATCGTTTGTTCAATCCGGGCGACGGCGGCGACCGCTTCAGTGGTGGCCCCGCGCACCTCGCTGATGAGGCGGCTGATGTCCTTGGTGGAGCGCGCGGTCTGTGTGGCGAGCGACTTGACCTCGCTTGCCACCACCGCGAACCCCCTGCCGGCCTCGCCGGACCGCGCCGCCTCGATCGTCGCGTTCAGCGCCAGCAGGTTGGTCTTGCCGGCGATCGCGCTGATCATATCGACCACGGCACCAATCCGCGCGACCTCCCCGTTCAACGCTTCTATCGTCGCCCGGGTCATGCTGCCGGCCGTTACGGCGCGGGCGGCAGCCTCGGCCGACTGGCTGACCCGGTCGCCGATTTCAGTGATGGACGCGGCAAGCACATCGGCGGCCTGGGCCACCGCCTGGGCCGTTGCCACAGCCTGCTGGGCAGCAGTCGCGGCAATCTCGGCGGAACTCCCAGTCCGCGTCGCGGAGTTGCTCATCTCCATCGCGGTCGCTGCCATCGCGGCGGTTCGCTCGTGAACCAACTCCAGTGCCTGACCCGCTTCGACCTCGATGGCGTCCGCCATTGCAGCCAGCGCCAGCCGGGTATCTTCCCGCCTGGAAGTTTTGTCCGCCTCACGCACGTGGCGGCCCAACTCGATCATATGAGCCTTGAATACGGCCACAGACGCCGCCATGGTGCCGAGTTCGTCGCGGCGTCCTTGTGCCGGCACCTCGGCCGCGAGGTCGCCGCCGGCGAGGCGGCGCATGACGCTCGTAATGGCACTGATCGGTCGGGTAATACCCCTGCCCAGTATGGCCGCCAGCAGGAAGGCGACGCACAATGTGGCTACGCCGGCGGCGGCGATTCGCAACGCAACACGGCGAACCGTTGCCTGAACGTCGCCGACATAGACGCCGCTGCCGATGACCCAGTTCCAGCCGCTGACGCCCTCGACATAGCTCTGCTTGAGCCGCGCGCTGGAGTCAGGCGGCCAATAATATTGATATAGGCCGGCGTTCTGGCGGGTGACGATCGCGATCATGTCCCGAAAGATGTCCGCTCCGGCGGCGTCGCGCATGCCGAGCACATTGGTCCCGTCCAGGCTTGGCAGGATCGGATGCATCAGCATGCGGCCTGCCATGTCGTTAACCCAAAAGTATTGATCCCGCTCGTAACGGAGTCGTGACAGACGCGCGAGCGCCTCGCGTTGAGCGACTGCCTCGGTCATTTCGCCATCGGCGGCGCGCCGCTGGTAGTCCGCGACCAGCGAATGGGCGGTTTCGACCAGATGCCTGGTCTCCGCGCCCTTCGCCGTCCAAAGCGCCACGCTCGCCTGCTGCGAGGCGATCACCAAAATGGCCAGCACGCCCAATGCCATGATCAGAACGATCAGGTAGAGACGCCGGCCAATCGTTCGGTCGAAGAACAGGAATCGCGACATCGGCAGCGTCACGCCAATCTTTCTCCTGCGCCACGGGTGATTGTCGAACGGCGCGGCGACGATGGGAGCCTATATCACTATTGTTAAGAAACAGTTTACTCCGATTGCGCAGCCGCGCCCGTCCCGGCCTCGGATCGGCGAACGCGCGCCGCCAGCAGGATGCGGACCACAAGCCCAACCTGAACGTGCACCGCAATGATCAGGAGCCCGTCACCGCCTGCTGCAACGCCAGCGTTACCCGCTCGATCACGCCGGTCCAGTCGCCGGGTTGGGTCTGCCGGAACTGCCGAAGGCTAGGGTACCAGGGGCTGTCGTTACGACCGATGAACCAGCGCCAGCAAGAGTCGAAGCGGTTCAGCATCCACACCGGCTTGCCCAGTGCGCCCGCCAGATGCACCACCGCGGTATCGACGCCGATCACCAGGTCGAGGCCGGCCACAAGTGCGGCGGTGTCAGCCCAGTCCGCCAGCCGACTGGAATAATCATGCAAGTCCAGCCCGTCCGGCGGCCGTCGCGTCTGGCTCGCCGGCGGTCCAAGCTGGAGCGACACGAAGCTGCATCCGGAAACCGAAAATAGCGGCGCCATGTCCGCCAACCGCATCGACCTCCGCTTGTCGATTGCCACCGCGTGGGGTTGCGCGGTACGCGACTTGCCGGCCCATACCAGCCCGACCTTCAGCCCCGGAAGTTCGCCCAGCGTCTCGGCCCAGACCGATGCATCGGCATGGAGGTAGGGGATCGCAGCCGGAATCGTTTGCAGCGTCGTGTCGAACGCAAACGGCAGGCTCAGCAGCGGGCAGTGATAGTCGAACGCCGGCAGGAAGTCGTCCTCATCCTGCAACACCACGGCGACGCCAGCCAGCGTCGTCATCAGTCTATGCAGCGACTTCGGCACCACCAGCACCACCCGGCCACCGGCGGCAGCGACCATCGGGGCATAGCGGCAGAACTGCAACGTGTCGCCAAAGCCCTGTTCGGCATACAGCAGGACCGTCTCACCGTTCAGCGCCTGGCCGGTCCAGCGCGGTTGCGGCAATATCGGCAGCGGGCCGGACATCGCCTCCACCTGCCAGCGGGCCTCGTATTCCCGCCAGCCTTCCTGCAGCCGCCCCATCATCAGCAGCGCCAAGGCAAGGTTGGACCTCGCCTCCGCGCAGTCCGGCCGCATTTCCAGCGCGTCCCGGCAGCACCGCTCCGCCTCCTCCGGCCTGACCTGCTCCATCAACGCCAGGGACAGGTTGCTCTTTGCCCGAATTGGATCGACACCCAGCGCCAGCGCCCGGCGGAACAAACCTTCCGCCTCCTGTGTGTGATTGCCGATCTGGCGAACCGATCCGAGGTTCAGGGTTGCATTGGCGTGGCCAGATTGCAGCCGCAGGACGGCTCGGAAACAATTCTCGGCCTCCGCCATGCGACCAAGGCCGAAATGGATCATTCCCAGGTTGTTATGTGCGTCCGCCAGGTCGGTGTCCAGACGCAGCGCCTGCCGCTGGCAGTCCTGCGCCTCTTCGAGACGCCCGAGCGAGAAAACCGCCAGCCCAAGATTCATCCAGGCTTCCTTGAAGTCCGGATCGAGTGCCAGCGCCTTGCGGTAAAATTCCTCTGCCTCGGCCACATGACCCTGGAGATGAAGGTCGAAGCCGCGCGAATGTTCAATCTGCGAGTTGTCCGGGTCCATACCACCGCAGGTTGTGTAGGATTATATCCTCGACAAGACTTCGTCGCGGAATTTTTTCATGTCAGTCGCCGATCTCACCGCGTCGTGCCCCTCAAAGTCGAAATCCAATGCGGTCACCCCGATCTCCTTCAGCGCCACAATGTCCTCGATGGTGTTGGCCACGGTGCCGGTGAAAAGCTTTCGCCCCCCATCGGTCGCCTTCGGTGCCGGCTGCCCATGGCGCTTGACCCGGTAGACGACGCCAACCGTGGCCGGATCGCGACCGGCGGCCTTGACCAGGTCCCGCAGGCGGGCGATGCCGGCCTGCAACCGAGGCAATGTATCCAGCAGATGGGCGTTGTTGCTGCCAATCGGATACCAGGCGTCGCCGATCCGCGCCGCTCGCCGCATCGAGGGACCGCTCTCCCCGCCCACCCAGATCGGAGGATACGGTTTCTGCACCGGCTTCGGATCGATCAACAGACCGTCGATGGCGACGTATTGGCCGCGAAACACCGGCTTTGCCTGTGTCCAGATCGCCCGCATCGCGTCGATGTACTCATCCGTCACCGCGCCGCGTTCGGCGAAGGGCGTGGTCGCAACTGCCTCGATCTCCACCTTCAGCCAGCCGGCGCCGACGCCGACAACCAATCGTCCAGCGGACAAAACGTCGATCGTGGCCGAGCATCTTCGCGGCCACGACGGCGGGTCGGTGCGGCACCACCATGACCGCCAATACCAGCCGGATCTTGCTGGTCTTCGCCGCCACCCACGCCGCCGCGGTCAACTGCTCCATGCGGTGGCCCGGATCGGGCGAATAGAACTCGCCGGTGGTGGAGTAGGGATAGCCCGGCGTGCTGGTGTCCGGCAGCGCGATATGATCGGTCAAGGTCAGGTAGTCGAAGCCGAGTGCCTCTCCGAGTTGCGCGGTGTTCGCCATCACCTCGGGCGTCGCCATCGGGCCGCTGACCGGCAGGTTGAACCCGATCTGCATATTTCCCCTCCTCTTTACTCGCCGCGGAGCAAAGGCCAGCGATCGGATCGATGTCAATCAGGGCGCCGGTTTGCCAGACGTTTGGCACCGCTGTAGCGTGCGTCGCATCGGACGGAGAGCGGCATGGCACAACGAGTGGCGCGCATTGTTCTGATCGTTGCGGTGGCTTGTGGCGTTATTGCCGCGTCGGTCGATCCGGCGGATGCGCAGGGCGGCTGCTTCCTCCATCCACGCTCTGGCACCAGCTACCGTCCCGGGAAGTGACCAAACACCGAAGCCCACCGCTCGGCCGGCGACAGCGGGTATTTGCCGTCCTGGCCGTCCTCAGTCTTGATGTTGGCACCGCCTTCGCCCAGGGCAAGCCGTCCGGCAATGATCCGGGAACCGCGCCACAGGCATTCCCCAACGAGCCGTACCACACCGGGACAGTGTTCTCGGAGATGTTCTGCCATCATTCGAAAGAGCCGGTGAGCGCGGGTGACTGCACGTCCTTCGCCCCAAGCGGCGGCTGACCGTCTCACCGGAGGCGCGTCGAGCTGGGCAGCCTGCCTCTGCCGATGCAATTCCAGCCATCCATTGTGACCAGGTTCACTGCCGGAGGGTGAATTGCCGGATTAGGAACTTACTCCAGTTTCCTCCCTCCTCCTCGCCCCGGCCTGCGAACCCGCGACCGGGGCGCTTCTTTTGCAGTCCGTCACACCGGTCCGGCGCTCACGTGGGCCGACGCCGACCGGGACGGCCGCGACGCGCAAGGATCACCCACGCCGGTGCATGATCACTGGCATGTGGCTCGCCGCGCACTTCCCGGTCCACCCCGGCATCGACCAGGCGTTTCGCCACCTCCGGACTGAGCAGGAGATGGTCCAGCCGCAGACCGGCGTCGCGCGCCCAGCGATCACGCTTGTAGTCCCAAAACGTATAAATAGGTTCGTCCGGATGCCGCGCCCGAATGGCATCCGTCCAACCCTGATCCAGCAGCCGGCGATAAGCCGCTCGGCTTTCGGGCTGCAGCAGGGCGTTCTTCACCCAGGACTTTGACGAATAAATATCGGCATCGGTCGGCACAACGTTGTAGTCGCCGGCCAGGATGACCGGCAGTTTCGCCGCCCGCAGCTCGGACGCGTAGGCAATCAGTCGCTCGAACCACCCCAGCTTGTAGGCAAACTTGGGACCTGGCTGCGGATTGCCGTTTGGCAGGTAGAGGCAGCCTATGAGCACTCCGCCGACCGCCGCCTCAATGTAGCGGCTCTGCGTATCGGATGGGTCTCCGGGCAGCCGACGGCGGGTCACGATCGGCTCGACCTCGCGCGCCAGTATGGCAACGCCGTTCCAGCTTGCCTGACCCTGCCATATCGCCCCGTAGCCGGCTTCCTTGATGGCGGCCACCGGAAACGCCGCATCGGTGGCCTTGAGTTCCTGCAGGCAGACCACATCGGGCTTGGCTGTTGCAAGCCACGCCAGCAGGTTCGGCAGCCGGTTGTTGACGTTGTTGATATTGAAGGTGGCGATCTTCACGATGGCAATGTTACCTGGGTCACAGCGGGCATCCGGTCAGGGCGTCCATACGGGGCCATGTCATATGTCACAGACGCCGAACTGGTGGAAATCGTGCCCGACCTCCGGGCCATGGCCAGCGTGGAAACGTCGGCCGAGGTACGTGCCGCGCTGACCCGACTGGCGGACCGATACGCCGCGATGGCGACTGAATGCCAAAGTCTTTGGCCAGACCTGCCCAGGTCACGATGGCTGGTGAATTCGAGGCGCCGGTCTGATTTCGATCAAGTCGCCGTATAGATGTGGGTCATGGGGGTTGTCAGACGCCTCATCGCAACCATTCTACCAATTAATGCCTGGAAAACGGGGAGGATCACGTTCGGTGATGTGCAACCCTGTTTCGAGGCACCATGAGCCAGATCAATCTCGCGATCCTATTTCTTGTCATGCTCGCGCTTGGCGAAGCACAAGCCAAAGGTCTGGTGAACACTGAGGCCGGGACGTTTCAATGCCGCGGCAGCGTCGTGCGCCTTGACAGCCAGGGCATTCCTTTCAGCGGAGATCCGGGCGGAGAGATGAAACCCTGCCATCCGATCGTTGCTGTTGGAGAAACAGTCTAGCAGCGAAATATCAGCCTGATTCGGTTCACGCAGCGACCTCAGGCTGATGAAATTGCTCGTGCGCGACGGCTAGGGTATTTTCGCTCGAGGTGGAAGCGCTCGGCCGGCAAACGCGGCCGAGGCGGACATCCGCCGGGAGTGGCCTATGACCGAGGTCGTCACGTTACGAACGGCGTTCGCGGACTATCCGCATGTCCGGGCAATCAGGTCGGGCAGCGTTGCATCGGCGCGGGTCCACTTCGATTTCGAGGACGTGCCAGTGATTACGCGTGCGTTTCGCCGCATGGTGCGCACGCTGGATTTCGATCTGTGCGAGATCGCCCTGACCACGCTGGCCCAGGCACATGCGTTCGGCAAGCCAATCATCGGCCTGCCGCTGGTGATCATGCGGGGCTTCCATCATGCCGCCCTGGTGTGCCCGGTGGCGTCGACGCTGGCGGGACCCGTCGATCTGGCGGGCAAACGCATCGGCGTCCGCGCCTGGTCGCAGACCACCGGAGTCTGGGTCCGCGGCGTCCTGCGGGACGCATACGGGGTCGATCATCGCGCCATCAGCTGGGTCACCGAGGAAGACGCCCATGTGCAGGAGTATCATGATCCACCCAACGTGCTGCGGACCAACCCCGGCCAGGACCTGCGTGCCATGCTTCTGGCAGGAGAACTCGATGCGGCGATCGCCCTGACCGGCCTGGACCCGGCGCAGGTGAGGCCGGTGATTCCGCAGCCGCACGCCGCGGCAGCCGCGTGGTTCGCTCGGACCGGCGCGTATCCCGTCAATCACGTCATTTGTCTGAAGACCAGGTTGGCCGAGACCTATCCCTGGCTGCCCGGAGAACTGATGCGCCTTTTCACCGCCGCCAAGACCGCAGCCACTCACCCAAGTAACGAGGCACGTTTCGCATCGGTCGTCGGCGGTGATCCGCTGCCATACGGCCTGGCCGCCAATCGCACCGGCATCGAACTCTGCCTGCGCTACGCGGCTGAACAGCAGTTGTTGCCGCGGGCCTATCGGGCCGAGGACTTGTTCCTCGATCCGGCGTGGTGAGGCGGTCCCTGCCGGACATATGGCTGGCTGCTCTCGCGCTTGGCGTATCGTCATCGCCTGGTTCATAATCTTCCCAGGCTCGGGCCTACGAGGGGGAGCAGCATGAGCGCCGCGGACCAACTGCCGGCCGCGATGACGGTGGCCGAATTCCTCGCCTGGAATCCGCAGGACAGCGATCAATGGGAATTGATTGACGGCACCGCCCGCGCGATGGCTCCGGCCGCCCCGCGACACGGAGCCATCCAGAGCGAAGTCGGCCGGCTGATCGGCAATCGTCTGGCCGAATTGCGCCCGGACTGCCGTGTCGTCACCGAGCCGGGAATCCAACCGAAGGTGCGGGCCAACCTCAACGTGCGCGTACCCGATCTCGCGGTCACCTGCGCCTCATGGGAACCCGATGACAGGCTGCTGCATGAACCGCTTATCGTCGTCGAAATCCTCTCTCCCTCCAACAAGGCGGAAACCTGGGCAAATCTCTGGAGCTACGTAACGATCCCCAGCGTGCGCGAAATTCTCGTGCTGCATACGGCGGAGATCCGGGCTGATCTGCTGCGTCGGAACGAAGACGGCGCTTGGCCGGACGATCCGCTGACGCTGGCGCCGGGCGACGCCGTGACACTGGAAAGCATCGATTTCACCGCGCCGATCGCCGCGTTCTACCGCACCGCGTGATCCTGCCACATCGGTCGAACATGCTCGATTCCTGCTGCACCTCCGCCGCTCGGTTCAGATCGAGCCTGGTCCGATCGCCTCCGCCAATTTGCGCCTCCGCGCGGCGCCGGCGAAGATCGGGCTGCGTCCACACCCCACGCCCGGTCGGACCGATGCCGTGGCGGATCGGGCCGATCGCGTCGGGAAGCGGGCACCAGGCGGCACCGGACAGTAGCCGGCGGATCAGTTTGCATCGGTGGTAGCGCTGTTTACCGCCGACACGCATTTCGGCCACGCCGGCGCCTTGTCGCTGTATCGCCGCCCTTTCGCGTCAGTCGCCGAGATGAACGCCGCGATGCTCGAACGCTGGAACGCGACCGTGCGGCACCAAGACGATGTCTGGCACTTGGGGGACTTCGCACTGCGCACGAGTGCCGCTGACGCCGCCGACCTGCTGCGGGCGCTGAATGGACGCAAGCATTTGGTGACCGGCAACAACGATCCGCCCGGGATCGTGGCTCTGCCGGAGTGGAGCAGCGTCCAGCCCTATGTCGAAATCAGCGTCGAGGGAACACGACTGGTGCTGTGCCATTACGCGTTCCGAACCTGGAACGGCATGGCAAAGGGGGCGCTGAACCTGCACGGCCATAGCCACGGGCGGCTAAAGCCGTTGCCGCGGCAGCGGGATGTCGGGGTCGATGTCTGGGACTTCAGGCCGGTCACGCTCGATCGGCTGCTGCGTAGGCAGGCCGGTGTGCAGCCAGGCTGACCCGAGTATATTGCCGCGATACTCCGGCATCTCATTGTGCGACCGCGTTCATCAATCGTCGTCGCGCCATCAACGGAAGGTACACAATGGCCAACGAACAGAACGCTGATCCAATCGAATTTGTCAGCCCAATGAGCTTCGGGCCAACGCTCGAACGTCTGGTGAAGGCAATCGAGCGGGCCGGAATGACCGTGTTCGCGACGATCGACCATGCAGCCGGGGCTCGGGATGCCGGCATGACCATGCCGCCGACAACGGTGCTGATCTACGGCAATCCTAAGGGTGGCACACCGATGATGCTGGCGGCGCCCAAGGTGGCACTCGACCTGCCGTTGCGGGTGCTGCTGCGGGACGACGCCGACGGCCGCACCCTGGTATCGTTCCATCCGATCGCGCCAATTCTTCGTCTCGCCGGCGTGCCCGAGATGCTGGCGACCAAGCTGGATCCGGCCCAGTCCGTTCTGGTCGCGGCCATCCAGTCGTAGCTGCGGACGATCGCCCGGCTCAACCCTTGTCATCCTCGGCGGGCCGCGTCGGCCCATATCCCGGCAATCGCGAGGGCGGGGACATCGGAAACGGGGTAGTCGCGACGAAACCCAGCGATGGAGGAGAGGGTCGGTCACCGCCCTCGATCTTTCCGCCGGACACCTTCAGGGGAAACATGAGAAACGGGTCGGCGATGGTGCCATCCTGAAGCTGATAGTCGGGTGCAAATACTCCGGTGCGGGTGGCTCCATTCGATGCCAGGCGGTACACCCCCTTCAAAGGGAGCAAATTGGCATGCCGGAACGTGCCCGTGTAAGAATTGCCGTTGTTGAATCTGACCTCGCCTTCAACCGAACCGTCATCATGCAGATTGAGCAGCCTGCGACCGTTGACGCCCTTTTCATCACCGGTGCCCACGAGAGTTCCGGATGCGTTGGCCGACCCCTTGAAGACCGAGTTGCGGTCAGGGCTGGTAATCTCCCCGGCATGCCACTGCCCATCTTCAAAACTGCCTGAAAGACGCCAACCGTCCGCGCTGATATAAGTTCCGTCGGAATCCTTCCCCCGGACGTAAGTCCCCTCGTATTGCGCACCACCCTGCCACTTGAAGGTGCCGGAGAGAAGGCCACCAGCAGTATCGTAGGCGCCGTCAAAATAATCGCCGCCGCTGAACTTGGTGATGCCCCTGGCGCGATGCCCAAGTTTCGCCAAACCGATGAACGTTGCATTTGGCCATGCCATCGTTCCTGATCCGTGCGGATCGCCTTTAAACGTCGGTCCCGTCCAAATGATTCCATCCGCTGCCGCAACGTGGTCCCCATAGCCTACGTTCGCATTGATCATTGCTTGCAGGAACGATGACGGCAACCACGTGCCCAGCATGGCGAGATCAGGGGAAGGTAGCCGCAAGCCCAGCCTGACCGCCTGCTCCGCGATCCAGTTGACGCAATTGAACACGAAGACTTTGTATTTGACCGGCGGAGAAGACTGGTGCGCCCGGGCCACGAACGCCCTTGCCGCACCGTAAACTGTGTCCCAATCGGCTTTGTCAACTCTCACGATGAAACTGTTCGAATGATCGGAGTCAGCGCGGCCGCTTACTTCTTTGGGTACCCTCGGAATGATCTCCTGTATCGCCGGAATTTCTTCCTCGGTGATATCCTCGGGCACCGCCCCGAACAGCGCTCGCTGGCCTGGACGGGTCTGGTCGGGATACAGCCCGAACGCCTCGAACCGACCCAGTCCCTTGATTTTGTTTTCGACCCCGAACCCGACGAACATATACCCTGTTAGAATATCCTTCAGCTTTTTCCGATCAACACCCGAAGGACGCACAAAAAATACGACATAGTAACTATCTCCTTCGACATTCTGGAGCGTTTTATCTACAAATGTCGTGGCGGCGTCGGCGCAAGGCAGATAGCACGCACTTAATGCCAGAATGGCCCAGATCCGCATGGACCACACTCGTAAGACTCGGCGCCTTATCATCACTGCCCCGGCGCCCGGAACGACGGGGCCGATTCGGCGGCGCGGGCCAGAACTGGCGCCAAGATTCGCGGCCGGAACGCGTGGCCGAACCCGGAACGGTTATGCACCCGCGCATGGGGCGCCGGCCCCCCGAAACGCGGCGCGCGCGACCGCATTTCGTCCGCTTCACCATCCATCCTTGTTGCTTCCCGGGATTCGGGATCCCGTCGATAATCTTCTTTGTTCAAATCGGATGACCAAATAATGCCCGGGGATAGTTTAGCATCAGAAGCCGCCAACTAGCATTGAAATCGCCGCTCGCAAGCATGGAAATCGCCAGCAAACCATCATCCTAATGGACATACGCAACCGGAAGGCGATCGTATTTGGAAATCTACATCAATCCCGAGTGGTGACCGCAGCCCATGCCATCGCTGCACCGCGATTCTTGCGCAGAGCAAAACGGGCCAAAATGTAGGCAGCATGGTAACTCAGTGTCATCCCTGGCGCAGCGTGCGCTGGGCGGAGGCCAAACGGCCGGCCCTGCTTGTGTGAAGGCGAGGGGATGCACAACTTCGCCGGGCCACCTTGCAAACATTCAGCGTCGCACCGGACTTGTCGCCGCGGCTTCTCACTGGCACCAACCGCCGCATGTCGATCACCCCGCCGCCTCGATTCCCCACTGTCGCGAATCGTGTGACGCTGATCAGTTTCATGCTGCTGCCGCTGCTCCTGATGCACGCCCACGGCTTTGCCGAGGTCGCAATCGGGATCGCGGACATCGGCTTCCTTGCACACTCCGCCGCGCTGCGCGACTGGTCGTGGCTGCCCACGCCTTGGTTGTGGATCGCCGCCACATGGTGGGGCTGGCTTATCATCTGCTCACTGCCAATCGCGACGGTCGGCCTTGGCGAGGGCGGCGTTCGCTCGCTGACCCAGGCCCTGGCGACAGTCAGGTTCCTGCTGCTGGTTGCCGCCATGGAGCATCTCTTGCCGCCAGCCCCCAAGGCCAGGCGCTGGCTGTTCTCTCTGGTCGCGGCCTCCTCCGCCTGGATCGTGCTGAACTGCCTGGTTCAGGATGTATTCGGCCGCAACCTGATCGGCTGGCCTCGCAGCAGCGAGGGCGAACTTACCGGGCCGTTTGGCGCGCCACGCGCAGGTCCGGCGCTGGTCCGCATCCTGCTCCCTTCGGTGCTGCCCCCGGCCGCGGCCCTGCTCACCAGACCGGGCTGGCAACCCAGGGTATATGCGTACGCGCTGCTGCTGCTCAGCCTGGTCGTCATGGTTCTGATCGGTCAGCGCATGCCACTGGTGCTCATGGTGCTCGGCCTGATCATCGTTGCGATTTTGATCCGGCGCCTGCGGCCCGCCATCCTCGCCACCGCGCTGGTCGGGGCCTTGTTGCTGGCTGCGTCACCCGTGGTCGCGCCGAGCGCATATTACCGGCTGATCGAGAAGTTCTCCAACCAGTTGGAGCACTTCGCCGTCTCACCGTATGGCCAGCTTTACACCAGGGCATGGGAGATCGGGCGCCAGAACCCCGTCACCGGAATGGGCTTCGATGGTTTCGGCACCGGATGTCCGCAAGCCCGCTATTTCCGGCCCACTTTCGACGACAGCCAGCCGGACGGCGGCGGCGCAGCGATCTGCTGGGACCATCCGCACAACTTCTATCTTCAGGCATTGACTGATGGCGGCTTTATCGGGCTGGCGCTGTTCTGCGCGACCGGGTTCGCCTGGCTGATGCCGCTGGCGCGCGGTCTGTGGCGCGACCCGGACCCGTTGCGTGTCGGCCTGTTCGCCGCAACCTTCATCCAGCTCTGGCCCATTCAGTCGTCCACCGCATTTACCAGCATGCCGATCGGCGGCTGGTTCTTCCTGCTGCTGGGTTGGGGAATGGCAGAGGCGCGAGCGCGATCAGCTGAGCGAAGCGGCGAACTCGCTCAATTGCAATCGCAACCCGCGGTCGGGCTCTTGTCCTTGCGAACCAGGTGGTGATCGATCCATTCGGCAACCAGCAGGCGGGCCTCATTGATCGAGGCTTCCGGATGATGAATCCGGTAAAGCGTCGTGCAGGCCTGGAAAGCGGACATGTCATCCGAGCCGACCAGACGTAATTCGCGGTAGGCGGTCAGCACGGCCCGCTCACACCGGCGACCGATCGGGCTTTCCTGAGCCATCCGTGATACGCTCCCTGTATTGCGAATTATTCGCACGATCAGGTGAGAGTAAACATCTTTATTTTGAACAGCAAGACCATCTGCATCGGTCGGCATCATCCGTTCGTTTCACCGTGGGGCCCCCCGATGGCGGAATGCCAGTGCCTCAGCGATATGAGCACGCGCAACCACGGCGACGCCGGCGAGATCAGCGATGGTCCGCCCCACGCGCATGGTTCTCGTGTAGCCCCGCGGTGACAGCCGCAGCTTCTCCATGGCCTGTTGCAAAATTTGCTGCGCGTCCGGCGTCATCTGGATTATCCCGCTGTCAGCCTCGGCGTTGCACACCGGCCCTTCGGCCCCGTACCGCTCCGACTGAACCAGACGCGCCCGCGCCACCCGCTCGGCGATCGTGGCACTTGGTTCAGCTATCGGCGCGTGCGCCAACTCGGCGGCCGTGGCAGGCTGCACCTCCACGGCCAAATCGATCCGGTCCAGCACGGCGCCGCTGACCCGGTTGCGATAATCCTCTCCGCAGTGAGGCGCCCTGGCACATTCCCGCCCACCATCGCCGAGATAGCCGCAGCGGCACGGATTCATCGCCGCGACGAGCTGGAATCGCGCGGGATAGGTGACGTGGGCGGCCGCCCGGGACACTGTCGTTCGCCCGGTCTCCATCGGCTGGCGCAGCGATTCCAGGGCTTGGCGGGGAAATTCCGGCAATTCGTCCAGGAACAGAACGCCGCGATGCGCCAGGCTCACCTCACCCGGCCGGGCACGCTGACCGCCGCCTGACAGCGCCGCCTGCGACGCCGAGTGGTGCGGCTCGCGAAACGGCGGTCGCATCACCAGGCGCCCGCCGTCAAGCAATCCGGCGACGCTGTGGATCATACTCACTTCCAGCGCAGAACGTGGATCAAGGTCAGGCAGCAGTCCGGGCAAACGAGCGGCGAGCATGGACTTGCCGGCGCCGGGGGGACCGATCAACAACAGGTTGTGGCCGCCGGCCGCGGCGATCTCCAGCACCCGCTTGGCGCTTTCCATTCCTTTCACGTCCCGCATGTCCGGATACGGGCCGCTGTCCGCGCGGCCCGAGGGGGCCGGCGGCGTCAATACCTGGGAACCTCGGAAATGGTTGATCAGGCTAAGCAAATCGGGTGGCGCGAGCACGTCGATGCGTCCCGCCCAGGCCGCCTCCCCGCCTTGTCCGGCGGGGCATATCAGTCCCAGATCGTGTGCCGACGCGCCGATCGCCGCCGGCAGCACCCCGGCCACCGGATTGAGCGAACCGTCCAGCGACAACTCGCCCAGCGCGGCGTATTCCCCGATGTCCTCGCGCGGCAGCACCTCCATCGCGACCAGCAGGGCGAGCGCGAGCGGCAGGTCGAAATGGCTGCCCTCCTTGAGCAAGTCAGCCGGTTTGAGATTGATCAACACACGTTTGGGCGGCAACGACAGACCCATGGCCGAGAACGCCGCGCGAACCCGCTCGCGCGCCTCAGCCACCGCTTTGTCCGCCATTCCCACCAGCAGCAGTGCCGGCGCGCCAGGTGCGATCTGCACCTGAACTTCGACCGGAACGGCTTCAATGCCGGAGAACGCGAAGGTGTTGGCGCAGGCCATGACGGAGGATTGAATAACCCTGCTCATGGCTGCATTGTCGCAGTGCTTGGTAAAGAAAGTCGTAAGCCTGGAAGGATTCCGATGCCCTTCGACGAAGGCGGCCGGCGGCCCGGCAGACGGCCGTCCCGCAATGTTCTCGGCGGCCCGGTCGCGGTATGCTCTAACGCGCCGATGACCGGTTTCTTCCGTAACGGCTGTTGTGAAACCAGTCCGCAAGATCTCGGCAGCCATACTGTCTGCGCCGTCATGACGGCCGAATTCCTCACCTTCAGCAAGGCGCGGGGAAACGACCTTTCGACCCCCCACCCTGAGTTTGGTTTTGCCGGCCTGAAGCCAGGCGACCGCTGGTGCCTGTGTGCACCCCGTTGGCAGGAAGCGATGGATGCCGGCACGCCACCTCGGGTAGTCCTGCGCGCAACCGAGGAAGGTGCGCTGCGACACTGCAAATTGGCAGACCTGACCCGCTACGCGATCGACCTCACCTGATATCGCGATCTATCATCGGCGGCAGCAGGGCTGCGGCGTAGGCCGCGGGGTTGGCGATCAGGGCGCGAGCGGCGTCGAGATCGGCCGGTCGGCCCTCTGCGGCCGGACATGGGGCGCGGAACGTCAGCACCGCCTCGGGCGAAACCGGGGCGCGCGCCGCGCGCTGCGCCTTGATCGCGGCGGCCAATGGCTCAAAGCCGGCGGAGAGTGAGACGAGCTGACGATCAAGATCAGCTCGCCCCAGACTGGTGCAGACCTGAGGCAACACGCCCATCCCTTGCAGCGGCCAGCCGAGTGGCATCAGCACCCGGCTCCAGGTTACGAACAACTCGCCGCCGTCGGGCAACGGATCGATCGTCTGCACCAGGCCCTTGCCCGCGGTCGAACTGCCGACAACGACGGCACGGCCGCGGTCGGCCAGTGCCCCGGCCAGGATCTCCGCCGCGCTGGCGGTCCGCCCATCGACCAAGACGACCAGCGGCACATTCTCGGCCAGTTCGCCTTCCGCTGATCGCCAGATATGGTTGGCATCCGGATCACGACCGATGGTACTCACGACCAGACCCTCCGGCAGGAAGGTATCCGCTGCTGTGACCGCCTGCCGAAGCAGCCCGCCGCGATTGTCCCGCAGGTCAATCACGATGCCGTCGACCGGACGCCGCGTCGCCAGCGCATCCTGCACCGACAGAGCGATATGTGACGCCGTTGTGCCGCTGAAGCCGGTAACCCGCAGCACCAACACGCCAGCCAAACGCTCGGCAAAGACCGTCTCAGCTGGCACCAAAGCTCGCGTCAACTGCGCGTCGCGCGCCCGACCATCCCGCCCGCGCCAGGTCAGGGAGACCAAAGATCCTTCAGGACCGGCCATCAGGGCAGCGATCGTTGCCTGGTCCTGATCCTGCGTTCGCTGGCCGTCGATCGCCAGAAGAATGTCTCCGAGTTTGATGCCGGCGATCGCGGCGGGGCTGTCCCTCACAACGGTAGCGACGGCGATCATCCTGCCCTGTTGGCCAACCGTGATGCCGACGCCGGCCCGCCCGCCTCGCCGAGCGCGATCCTCACCCGCTTCGATGGGTGGCACATAGCGCGAATAGGGATCGATATGACTGAACATCTCATCGAAGAACGCCTGGATGATTCCTTGAGTGCCAGCCTGACAAATCGACGGTGAGGCTGCGTAGCCAGAACTCGCTGATCAGCGCGGCGGTATGCGCCCAGGCAGCCGGAGTCGCATCGGTCGGCACCGTCAGGTCCCGCACGACCTGGCCCTGTCGCGACAACTGCAGCCGCCCGTCCACCTGACCGAAAACGATGGCCGGATCGAGCGAAGTCAGGCTCCGCAGGCCCCAGACCGTAAGCTGTGGAACCGGAATTGGATCGAGCACGCGCGGCGCTATGAAGGTCAACGCCTCGGCATAGACAGACACCAGCCGATCGGCGTCGAGCAATGCGCCAGCCAGCGGCTCAGCCGGTGCGGCCTCTGCTCGTCCGATCACCAGCAGCAGCAGAAGAACAGCGAGCCGGATCACCGTGGACGGGGCCGTTTCCCCGAATGAACCCGCTTGTTGCCCACGGCTTCCGAGGCCCCGCCTTGGAGAACGTGAAACACCATGCCACCGGTGACCGGATTGGCCTCGCTGAGCAAGACGTCCACCTCCTGTGCCAGGCGAAAGACAAAATGTGTGCGACGACCCGTCAGCGTCTGCTCCCGTTCGTCAAACTGCCAGAAGTCGTTCGGCAACGTTGCCATCGGAACAATACCACTGGCGCCGTTTTCGGTAACGGTCACGAACAGGCCGAAACGCGTCACCCCCGATATCCGGGCCTCGAACAGCGAACCGACTTTCTCAGCCATGAACGCTGCGAGGTAGCGGTCGATCGCATCACGCTCGGCAAGCTGCGCCCGCCGCTCGGTCTCGGTAATATGGTCGCCGATCTCCCCCAGCGCAGCCGCCTGATCATCCGTCAGGCCGTCCCGACCCAATTCCAGACCCTTGATCAGGCTGCGGTGGATCAGCAGGTCGGCGTAGCGGCGGATCGGACTGGTGAAGTGCGCATAGCGCGTCAACGCCAAGCCGAAATGACCGATGTTGTCCGGGCTGTAGGCGGCCTGCGACTGGCTGCGCAGCACCACATCGTTGACCAGGCTTGCCTCCGGCGTCCCGGAGACGTGAGACAGCACGCGCTCAAAATCACGCGGATGCAGCCGGTTGCCCGGCGGCAACGAAATGCCCAGCGTCGCGAGGAATCCGCGCAGCGCCTCCACCTTCTCCTCCGAGGGCGGTGCATGCACGCGATACATGCACGGTTGGTGCAGACGCTCCAGTTCCTCGGCTGCCGCGACGTTGGCCAGGACCATGAACTCCTCGATCAGCCGATGGCTGTCGAGGCGCGGGCGAGGCGCGACGCTGACCACCTGCCCCTGTTCGTCCAGCGCGACTTTTCGTTCGGGCAAGTCGAGATCGAGCGCGCCACGTTGCCGCCGTGCCTGCAGCAAGGCCTGAAACGCACCGTACAGATGTGGCAATGACAACCCGAGGTCATGCCCCGCGTCCTGGGCACGCTGGGCCTCCTCGTAGGTCAGACGTGCGGCGCTTCGCATCAATCCGCGGCCAAACTGATGCGACACCTTGTGGCCATCGCGATCGATCCGGATGTCGGCAAACAAGCAGAAGCGGTCTTCATCCGGGTGCAAGCTGCACCAGCCGTTGGATAGCGCCTCCGGCAACATCGGCACCACGCGGTCGGGGAAGTAAACGCTGTTGCCCCGAGTGCGGCCGGCATCGTCCAGCGCCGACCCCGGGCGGACGTAGTGCGCTACGTCGGCGATCGCGATTACCAGGCGGAAGCCGCCCGGGCTGTCGGCATACGGTTCGGCATACACGGCGTCATCGAGATCACGCGCGTCGGCGCCATCGATCGTGAGCAAGCCGAGTGTGCGAAGGTCGGTGCGACCGCCGAGCCGGATGGCGTGCGCGCCGGCCGCCTCGTCCAGCGCGGCGGCGGAGAATTCCTGCGGGATCTCATGCGTGTGGATAGCGATCAGGCTGACTGAACGTGCATCCCCCAGCCGCCCGAGCCGCTCCAGGACCCGTGCCGGCTTCAGTCCCAGGCGATCCTGCTGGGCCAGCGGTTCGGCCAGCACGATCTCATTCGGTTCCGCACCGGCCTCATATCCGGCGGGAACGATCCACTCCGCCTTGGAACGCCGATCGGTGGGCACGATGCGGTTGTCGCGGCGGTCGGCCTTGAAAACCCCAAGAACCCGCCCGGGTGCCTCAGTCAAACGCCGCAACGTTCGGCCCTCATAGCGGCCGGGACCTACCGGCTTGAGCCTCGCGAGGACCTTTTCCCCCGGTGCCAGTGCCGGGCGGCCAGGGGCTTCGGCATGCATCAGGATCATCGGCGGCGGCCCGGACGTCTTGTCCCATGTCACCGGCCTGGCTATCGCATCACCGTCCGGGTCAGTGCCGGTGACCTGAACAATTGCGGTTTCCGCCAACCTCTCCGGTGGCCGACGCAAGGGCCGCGGGTTGTCCGCGAGCGGTTCGTCGTGCGGAGCCGGAAAGCCGTTACCGCGCATTCCTTGTCGGCGTCCGGTCGGGAGCCGATGCTTTGTCCGTTTGGCCACTGACCTCGCGATCGCTGATTGCCTCGACGGGAGACTGCCACAGCCCGGCCGGTTGTGCCAGATTCGGTTGCAGGGCTGTTATGTCTTTCCCGCGACACCCGGCGAAGCGGGGTACCGCGGGTGGCAGGACCCTGCGCTCGACCGCCGGCCAGCGGCGATTTTATCGTTGAAGAAACGTCTAATACCAATGCGCCAGATGACGATGTGCCGCCCTCTTGCGTGTCATGACCGGGCTCGGCCCGGTCACCCACGACTTTCCATACAGGCAAAGGCAAGGGTCTGCCTGCCCAACCCTCGCTCGCGTGCCTGACCATCTACCCACGACACCGGCATCGCATGCCGAAAGCCACTCGCCGGATGGGTTGGGTTGAGCTATAAAATCTGATACTGTGTAATATCGGTCTCGCTCGATCCGGTTCGCGGCAGCGTGCTCGTTCACGCCCAGCCGCGGCGTACGTTCCGAAGCCGGCTCGGACGCACGCTTTTCCAGTTCTTGATTTCGACGGCCGATGTCGCCGTTACGATTTCGCGGTAGTCGGATGAGCACCGGCAGCCACGTCCACGGTCCATGCCAAGCAGGAATGATCCCGTCCACGTGAGTTGTTTAGTTTTTTCGTTTCTTATGTAAGCATAACCGTGCGCGCCCACGCCCGTCGGCTAGCGAACCCGCTGCACGGTGTAGTCCGCGACGTCGAGGAGCGCCTTGCGAACGGCGCCGTCAGGAAAGATTTTCAGCGCCGTCTTTGCGTCATCCGCGAAGCGCCTGGCCCACTCGAGCGTGGCGTCGATCGCCCGATGCGTGGCGATCAATCGCACCGCCTGATCCAGGTCTGCCTCCTGCTGGTCAAGTGTCTCGATCGTCCGCTTCCAGAATGCCTTCTCGCGGTCATTTCCGGCGAGGAACGCCACCAGGACCGGCAGTGTGATCTTGCCCTCGCGGAAATCGTCTCCAACGGTCTTTCCCAAAGTGGCCTGATCCGCCGCGTAGTCGAGTGCGTCATCAACCAGTTGGAACGCGATACCCAGGCTCATGCCGTATTCTGCCAGGGCCGCCTCCTCCGGCTCCGGCCGGTCGGCGACGACGGCGCCAACCTGGCAGGCGGCCGCAAACAGAGCCGCTGTCTTGCCTTTTATCACGTCGAGGTAGCGTGCCTCGGTCGTTGAGAGGTCATTCTGAGTGATCAACTGCAGAACTTCGCCCTCGGCGATCGTGGCGGCGGCTTTCGACAGGATGGCGAGGACCTTCAGCGAGCCGTCATCGACCATCAATTGAAACGCCCGGGCGAACAGAAAATCGCCGACCAGCACCGAGGCCTTGTTGCCAAAAACCGCATTGGCTGAGGCCAACCCGCGGCGCAGGCGGCTCTCGTCCACCACGTCGTCGTGCAGCAACGTCGCGGTGTGAATGAATTCGACACAGGCAGCCAGATCGATATGCCGGGAAGCGCCGGCCGTGTTCGCGTAGCCACAGAGCCGCGCGGCAGCCAAGGTGAGCAGCGGCCGCAGCCGCTTGCCGCCGGCTGCGACGAGATGCGCGGCAAGCTGCGGGATCAGCGCGACCGGACTGTCCATCCGTGCGACGATCACCCGATTGCACGCTTCCAGATCGTGACGGACCAGGTCGACCAGGGCGGTCAGCGCGTCCTCACCGTCGTGCCGCCCCGAACCGGACACGGCCGCCACGCCTGAATCGAGTGGACTGGCAACGCCGCCCAAATCATTCTCCCGCCAGCCGTGGATGGCCCGACTTCATATCTGCCAGCAGGAACAGGGGTCAAGCCAGCGTATTTCGGGCGCCTGGATCGGACCACTCATCAGGCTCGCTCGTCCCCCGACCGAACCGCGGTTGCAGCGAATCGCCATCCGCGCCACGATTGACCATGCGTGTCATCGCCACCTCCAACGATCCGGTCAGGCTGTCGTTCCTGGTAGCTCTGCTGGGCGATGCGGGCATCGAGACCGTGATGCTCGATACCCACGCCAGCATCACCGAAGGCAGCGCCAGCGCAATTCCGCGGCGCCTCGTGGTGGCGGAGGATGATTTTACGCGAGCGCGCCACATCCTGCGCGACGCCGGCGAGTGCTGACCTCGGAGGACCGTTTGCTCGGCGGTCGCCTGGCCTATTCCCAGCCCGCGTCCGGCTTTCGCAGTGGTATCGAACCAATCCTGCTCGCCGCCGCCACGCCGGCCAAACCGGGCGAGCTCATACTCGAGGCCGGGACCGGCGCCGGTGCCGCGCTGCTTTGTCTCAACGCTCGGGTTCCCGGCATCCACTGCGTCGGTGTCGAGGCCGACCAGGCGACCGCTCGGCTGGCGGCGGCCAATGCCGAAGTCAACGGATTCACCAATATGGAGGTGATCCCCGGCCGCATCGAAACCGTTTCCGTCCGCCAGGATTTCCATCATGCGATGGCGAACCCCCCGTATCATCCGGCCGATGGCACGCCGTCACCGGCGCCGGCACGGGAGATGGCGAAACGCGGGTCGCCCATCTTGCTGGAGGCCTGGGTGGGTTGGCTCGCCGGTCATCTTCGCGACCGAGGAACCCTGACGCTGATCGTTACCGCCGGGATGGTGCCCAACTGCCTCGGCTTAATGGCTGAGGCACGGTGCGCCTGCGATGTGATTTTTCCGTTGTGGCCAATGGCCGGGCGAGCGGCGAAACTTGTAATGATCCGTGGCACAAAAAATTCACGGACGCCGATGCGGTTGCTGCCAGGGCTGGTGTTGCATCAGCGGGACGGCCCGTTCACCGAGGCCGCGCAAGCGGTTCTGACCGACGCAGCGGCTCTCGCCCTCGGCTGACGAGGCAGCGGAAGACGAGCACGCGATAAAACTATTACGCTCCGAACTCGTCGGCGTTAGGGTGGCGCAAATGCCACAGTCGCTCGTGCGCGGCGACCAGGCTCTCCATGTTGCGCCTGCGCGTTCCATCCGGGGTCAGAGGCCGACGAGTCAGCATCATCTCCAGGATGTGCAGAAGTTGTTCGGCAACTTCGAAGTCACCTTGATCGCATGCATGGTGGAACGCGATCAGGATCTTGTCCGACAAGCGTCGGCTATATCGCGGCGCGGCGCCAACAGTTGTTTCACGCGCTACATCCTCGTCGGTATGACTCACGGGTTCCCCTGCCATATTGGTGCCTGCAAACAACCCCGTAACAGATGCGCAGGTGCACCGACCCCACGCGAGTAGCCAGTCGGGGCTGCTCCCAGGAGAGTTCCTGACGCCCTCGAAGAAACGCACATCGGGCTACCCAATGCGTGAAAAACACGTGAAAAACGGCGTGTATCTAAAAAAAACTGCCTCAAGCCAGCAATTTCCCGAACTGATGATGGATTCGTCACAGTGCGGGAACCGTAGCCCTCCAGCTTGAGATTTGCCAGTGTTTATCCGCTGATGCGGCCTTCAGCCTTTCGAGCTACCGGCCCGGCCGCCGCGGCAAACACCGTCGTCGCACCTCATCCGTCAGCCGCGCCCGACCTCGACACCGCCGGCACGGCCGCTGGCCGTCCGCTTGCCGCTGTGTCGGCAAAGGCCTCCTCCCACGTCCCGTCAGTCGAGGCTTTGCTATATTCTGTGGCACGATTCTCGAAGAAGTTCGCATGCTCGACGGCGTTCAGCATTTCGTCCAGCCACGGCAACGGGTTCCGGGCGACATGAAACAGTCCGTTGAGGCCGAGCTGAATGAGCCGGCGGTCGGCGATGTAGCGAATGTACTGCTTGACCTCACGCGCGGTCAGGCCTTCCACCGGTCCCTGCTCGAACGCCAGATCGATGAAGGCGTCCTCATGCGATACGATGGTGGCGCAGCTCAGGTAGATTTCGCGGCGCAGCTCCTCGGTCCAAAGGTCTTGGTTTTCCTGTATGAATGTGCGGAACAACCGGATGACCGACACACAATGCAGGCTTTCGTCACGGACCGACCACGTGACGATCTGCCCCATCCCTTTCATTTTCCCGAACCGAGGGAAATTCAGCAGGATGGCAAACGAGGCGAACAGTTGCAGGCCTTCGGTGAAAGCCCCGAACGCAGCCAGGGTCTTGGCGATCTCGAAGCGCGACGACACCGAAAACCCCTGCATATAGTCGTACTTGTCCTTCATCTCCTTGTACTTCAGGAATGCCTGGTACTCGATCTCCGGCATGCCGATGGTGTCGAGCAGGTGGCTGTAGGCGGCAATATGGACCGTCTCAATATTTGAGAAAGCCGATAACATCATCAGCACTTCGGTAGGTTTGAACACCTGGGAATAGTGCTTCATGTAGCAATTGTTCACCTCGACGTCCGCCTGGGTGAAAAAGCGAAAGATCTGACTGAGCAGATTGCGCTCGCCGTCCGTCAGGTTGCGATGCCAGTCCTTGACGTCGTCCGCCAGGGGCACTTCTTCCGGCAACCAGTGCACGCGCTGCTGGATGAGCCAGGCCTCGTAGGCCCAAGGGTAACGAAACGGCTTGTAGACGGGGTTTTCGGTCAACAGGTCGAATCTGATCGGATGGTCGTCGGCGTCGCGGGTCATCCCATCCATAACTCGACTCGTCCCCTCGCGGTAAAATTGAGACACCCGACTCGCAGCGCCTCTTATCCCAGATAATGTGGCCAATTGGCGCCTTCGACGCAATCAATAGTAGTCGACCCTTCCCGCCCCAACCCCTCCGAACATTGCCGGCGATTGTCTGAATGGATGTAGGCCGCCGCCGGCCCGGTATAAAGTCAACCAGACGTTGCCATGGGCCGAACCGGGTCCTACCGTCCCTCGATCAACGCCGCGAACCTCATAACCACTGGGGAGCGGAGGCGTTTCGCTACGACGAACTCAGGAGATGGGCGGATGAAAGTCGGTCAGGCTGTTGCGGAGATCATGAAGCGGGAAGGGATCGAGATCCTGTGTGGCTATCCGGTCAATCACCTGTTGGAGTTCGCCGCGGCGGCAGACATACGGCCGATTATCGTGCGTCAGGAGCGCATTGGCCTGCACATGGCGGACGCCATCTCCCGCATGACGTCCGGGCGAAAGATCGGCGCGTTCTGCATGCAGCACGGTCCCGGCACCGAGAACGCCTATGGCGGCGTGGCGCAGGCTTACTCCGAATCCATTCCGATGCTGGTGATCCCGCAGGGCTATCCCCGTCGCATCGCCCACATCGATCCCAACTACAATGCCGTGCGGGAGATGCGCGGGATCTCGAAGCTGGCCGAACCGGTTTCGCTGCCCAAGGAAGTCAGCAACGTCTTGCGCCGCGCGTTCAGCGCCATCCGCAACGGCCGCAGCGGGCCGGCAATCGTTGAAATCCCGACCGATATCTGGAACGAGGAAATCGGCGATATCGACTACACCCCGGTCAGCGCACCGAAATACGGTCCCGACCCGGCCGAGGTCCGCAAGGCGGCGGCGGCGATCCTGAAGGCGAAGCGGCCGGTCATCTACGCCGGCACCGGTGTGCATTGGGCGGAAGCCTGGGCCCAACTGAGGGAATTCGCCGAACTGCTGGGCGCTCCAGTCACCACCAGCCTGGGCGGCAAGAGTGCCTTCCCGGAGAATCACCCCCTGTCGCTTGGCTCCGGCGGCAATGCGGTGCCAAAACCGGTGCACCACTTCATCGCCGAATCCGACCTGATCATCGGCATCGGCTGCTCGTTCACCGAGACCAACTTCGGCATCAAGTTTCCCGCCGGCAAGACATTCATTCACGCGACCCTGGATCCCAACCACCTGAACAAGGACGTGATCAGCGCGATCGGCCTGGTCGGCGATGCCGGCCTGACGTTGTCGGCGCTGATCGGAGAACTCCGGCAGACCATCAAGTCCAATCGCGATCCGTCGGCCGTCGTGGCCGAGATCACCAGCGTTCGTGAGGAATGGATGGCGCAGTGGCGTCCACTGCTGAACTCCGCCGAGGCCCCGCTCAGTCCATATCGTGTCATCTGGGAACTGATGAATACGGTCGATCCGAAGAACACCATCATCACGCACGACGCCGGCAGCCCGCGCGACCAGATTTCACCGTTCTGGGTTTCGACCGAGCCGCTGTCCTATATCGGCTGGGGCAAGACGACGCAGTTGGGCATGGGCCTGGGGCTGGCGATGGGCGCCAAGCTGGCCAAACCCGACAAACTCTGCATCAACCTGTGGGGCGATGCGGCCATCGGCTTTACCGGCATGGACTTCGAGACCGCGGTGCGCGAGCGTATTCCGATTCTCTCGATCCTGCTGAACAATTTCTCCATGGCGATCGAGCTGAAGGTGATGCCGATCTCCACTGAAAAGTATCGTTCGACCGATATTTCGGGCGACTACGCGGCCATGGCGCGCGCCTTTGGCGGCTATGGAGAGCGGGTAACCCAGCCCGGGGACATCAAGGCGGCCATCCAGCGGGGCATCGAGCAGACCAAGGCTGGTAAACCGGCGCTGCTCGAATTCATCACCGCGAAGGAAACGCGAGTGTCGAAATTCTGATACGTATGCCGGCGCGGTGATCGCCGATCGCCGCGCCGGCAATTGCCACGATCGTGTCACGCGAGGCGTCTCCCCGTGTCATGCTTGCCCTTGCGAGGGCGAGGCTCTCCGTCTGCGAAGGCGTGGGGTCTCCGTGTCATGCTTGCCCTTGAGAAGGCAAGGGTCTCCGTCTGCGAAGGTCCGTGTCATGGCCGGCGTAGGCCGGCCACCCACGTCTCCTGTTTACACGCCCCGCCTCATGCTTGCTCTTGCGAAGGCGAGGGGCCGGCGCAGGCCGGCCACTCACGTCGTGCACGAGCGGGCTGCCCTCACTCGCGTCCCCCGGGATGAGGCCCTCCCGCGCGCATTTGGTCGCCCCGGGGGCATGGCTCGCTCGCCCCGGCCATGCAACAGGGAGAGGCGGTGCGCCATTCCATTGGCGGGGGGGAACTACCTCAGCGGTCGGAAGAAGGCGCGGATCTCCTGCGCCAAGGCCTCCGGCTGTTCCATCGCGGCGAAATGGCCGCCACGCTGCATCACCGTCCAACGTTGGATGTTGGTATACATCTGCTCCGCGATCGAGCGCGGTGGCCGGATGATCTCCGCCGGGAAGGCGCAGTAGCCGGTCGGCACACCGACCGTGCCGCCGCTTGGGATCGGCCATTGTCCATGCATTCGGGCATAATAGGGCCAGAACGACGACCCGATCGCACCGGTGAACCAGTAGAGCGCGATGTTCGCCAGCAAGCGGTCGCGGCTGATGACCGAATCGGGATTGCCGCCGCCGCTGTCGGTCCAGCTACGGAATTTCTCGGCGATCCAGGCGGCCAGTCCGGCCGGCAAGTCCGTCAGGCCATAAGCCAGGGTCTGCGGCTTGGTGCCCTGGATCCACTGGTAGCCGGTTTCCTCCTTCAACCAATCGGCGAGTTCCGCGAAGTAACGTCGCTCCTCCTCTGTCGGGTTCGGCGGCGGTGGCCGGTCACGCTGGATCGTCAGCAGGTTGATATGGATGCCGATCATGCGGTCGGGGTAGGCGTGGCCAAGTCGTGAGGCAGTGAATGCGCCATAATCGCCACCCTGCGCCGCGTAGCGCCCATAGCCGAGGACATCTGTCATCAAATCGGCGAAGCAGGCGGCAATGGCCTCGATGTTGAAACGCTTCTGGCCGGGTGCGAAGGACAGGCCGTAGCCCGGAAGCGACGGGGCGACCACGGTGAAGGCATCGGCCGGATCGCCACCAAACCGGGCCGGATCGGTCAGCCGCGGAATGATATCGAGAAATTCGAACACCGATCCCGGCCAGCCATGCATCAGTAGAAGCGGCGTCGGCGACGGTCCCTTTCCCGGCACATGCAGATAGTGCAGATCGATGCCATGCAGCGGGACCTTGAACTGTGGAAACGCATTCAGCGCCGCTTCCTGCGCCCGCCAGTCGAACTGCTCCCGCCAGTACGCCACCAGCGTCCGCATGTAGGCGAGGTCGGAGCCGTACGCCCACGGCCCATCCGGGGCCTGATCAGGAAAACGTGTCAGGGCCAGTCGGGCCTTCAAATCGGCAAGATCGCTTTCGGCAACGGACAAGCTGAACGGCACTGGCTTTGGCGCCATCACTGACATCCCTCCTCATTGCTTCAGCCCACCATGCACTCGGCCGCCGCGAGGTCAAGCGTGTGGTCACGCCGGGGGTCCCGCGGCCGCGGCGATGCCGCCCGGGGAGTACCGGCCCGTATGGCGGATTTCAAGTCCCGCCGGAACGGTCTCGAATCTCGTTTGACTGCCGATTAAGCAGGTGCCGGCCTTTGCTATGCTCTTGATGCGATTGCGCATGTGTGTGCAGAATGAACAGCGCCGATGGCGGAATGATAACTCTGCGAACACACAAACCGATGCGAACACACAAACCGATGACGGGGAGACGATAATGACGAAATTGTCGATGAGGCTTCACCAAAGCGATTTTGTCCCTGCGGCAATCAGGCGAGGCTTAGCGACGGCCCTTCCCGTGGGCGCGATCGCCCTTGGTCTGGCTGTCGCATCGTGCGGCCCGCAAACGGCTGCGCCATCAACGGACGTACTGGGCAATCAGGTAAAGCTGGCGCCCGCAACTCAAGGCGATGTGCCCGGTTCGTTGGTGTTTCGCGCGCCGGACCTCGATACGAGGCCGCCGCCGCGTTGCTTCTATATTCCCGATACGATTATCGACAACGGGAAAGAGGCGGTTTTCGTCGATGTCAGTGAGCAGCAGAAGCAAGTCGTTGCGGAAGAAGTTACGGCCGCCTTCAGAAGAGCGATCGGACAGCATCAGCGTGTCAGCTCCGCCGCCGGGCCATCGTGCGCCACGCTGCAGCTGTACCTGACCGGGTTACACAGAACCGTGCCAAATTCGGGATCCGAGGCCGACTACGGCATCCTGATGGGAGGCTTGGGAGCCGGACAGAACCGATCCGTCTACGGCTCGATCGTCGTTGCCGGCAAATTCACCGCCCCGGATGGCGCTGTCCTGGCAGGATTCGTCAACCGGGTGGAATCGAATTCGTTCAACATTTCGCCGGACGCCACCCCGCGCCAGATCGCGATGCTCACAGCGCAACGTCTTGCCAACGAAATTGCGGGTGAGGTCGATCAGGAGGTCGCGGTGCAGAGGAGCAATCAGAAGCAATAAGACGCGGACCGGGAGCCGATCAGGATTCGTCGCCGATGTGGCGGCGCGAACGGCCCCGGTTCAACTCGCTAACGGCACCGCTGTTCACGGCAACGGCCACGTAACAGCGACTGTCGTCGAGTCGCTGCCACCGGAATCGCAACGTGCAGGACGCGGCCACATCGTCAGGCTCGCGTCCTGCGTCGGCTACGCTCGAACGCCGGCAGCGAACCGATCCGGCGCTATCCCAGTCGCGTGCTTTGCCATGTCACCATTTGCCACTGCCCGCCTTTGTCGGCATAGACGTCGGTAAAGCGGACGCGGAACGAGTTCGGTTTGCCGCCGGACGTCACACTGATAGCGGCCACCCCGGTCAGGACCACGGCATCGCCGAGGTCCTGCGCCACGACCTCGGACGGCTCTACCGCCGTATAGACAGTCGCGCCCAATTCCATCGCGCCGATCAGGCTTCGCTTGGTGTCAAGCCGAGCGGAGGAATGAGTATAGATCAGGTCGTCGGAGAGAAGCCTGTTGAGGACGGCGATGTCCTTTGCCGCCATCGCGGACATCCGCTGACGATCCAGCTCAATGATTTTCTCAGCGTTTCCAGCCATTTTCCACCTCCATGGAAGCGTTACCACGCAGCCTCCATCCTACAGGAAGCCGCCATACCCTGTCGAACCGGCCGGCAAAACTGCGCCTGGGTATTTGCTGGCCATCGCCCGCGCTTCCTAAGCGGCGGGCGGCGTGCCATGGTTTTGCACGGGGACACTTGAAGCGTCCTCGCGAGAGGACGCTCCTTGCCGAAACCGACAGCTCCGCCCCGCGTCAGGCGCGCGCAGCGCAGTGCCCTGATCATGCTGGTGATCGCGGGGACGCTGAACTATCTCGATCGCTCGACCTTGTCGATCGCCAATCCGTTGATCCGGCAGGAACTTGGGCTGTCGATCGCCGACATGGGGCTGCTGCTGTCGGCGTTTCTGTGGGCTTACGCGTTCGCCCAGTTGCCGGGCGGCGCTCTGGTCGACCGGGTTGGTCCGCATCGCCTGCTCGCGGCGGGCCTGGGCCTTTGGTCGATCGCCCAAGCGATGGCCGGTTTCGTCACATCATTCTGGCAATTCTCCATCGCGCGCATCTTCCTGGGACTGGGCGAGGCACCGATGTTCTCCTCGGCCGTGCGCGTGGTGCGTGACTGGTACAATGTACGGGATCGCGGATTGCCGACCGGAACCTGGAATTGCACCTCGTCGCTGGGGCCGGCCATCGCACCGCCGATCCTGACCGCCCTGATGATCGGCTTCGGCTGGCGCTGGATGTTTGCAATCATGGGCGCGGCGGGTGTGGTGGTCGCCGCCGTCTGGTTCCTGCTCTACCGGGATGCAAAAGAGACCGACTTCACCGCGACCGAATCGCACTACCTCACCGACGGCGAGGAAGCTCGGCATGACACCCCCGTGACGCTGTCGGAATGGTTGCGATTATTTCGGTTTCGCACCACCTGGGGGCTGGTCCTCGGGTTCTTCGGTGTGGTGTACATGGGCTGGCTGTACCTGGCGTGGCTGCCTGGCTACCTGGAGATGCAGCGGCACATGTCGATCCCGAAGACCGGGATGGTGGCGGCCATTCCGTTCGCGTTCGGCGTCGTCGGCAGTATCGGCGGCGGCTGGATCGCCGACCGGCTGATGCAGCGCGGCTTTTCCCCGGTCAACAGCCGCAAGATCCCAGTGATCACCGGCTTGATGGGCATGGTGATCTTCACCATCGTAGCGGCCGAAACCGCGAGCGATGTGGTTGCGATCGGTGCCATTTCGGCAGCGTTGATGTTCGGTGCCTCGGCCAGCGGAATGTCATGGGCACTTGCCTCGGTCGCCGCTCCCGCCAACTGCACCGCCTCGCTCGGCGCCATTCAGAACTTCGGCGGCTACCTCGGCGGCGCTCTGGCCCCGACCGTCACTGGATTTATCGTGCAGGCGACTGGGGATTTCACCCCTGCCCTGCTGGCGAGCGCGGCGATCGGGCTTGTTTCGGCGTTCATGTATCTGCTGGTGATCCGCGGCGAGCCGATCAGCGCAGCCGAGCTTGGTGCGGTCGAGAACGTCAGCGTCTAATACCAACCGCCCAAAATGTGGACCCATTCTCCGGTTGGTGGGCCATCGGTATCTAATCGATTTCGCGCGCGGCCGCCCCGCCAACCCCGCGCGCATATCAGTCAGCGTCAACGATTTGCCCTGGGCGGCAGCGGTGGTCCACACCCGCGCGCCTCACGCCGCTTTTGCCTGACGCGCGATCTGGTCCAGTGCTCCCAGCGTATCCCGGGCAAACTTCAGCCGCGTCATCACGTCCATGTCGCGCGATATCGCCAGCTTGTGGTCCGGTCGCAGTCGGACGAGTCCATCTTTCCGCGACAGCCATCGGATCAAACCGGCAGGATTGGAGAAGGCGTTGCCGCGGAACGACAGCACCATACCCTTGGGGCCGGCCTCGAGCTTCTCCACGCCGGCCTCCCGGCAGGCTCGCTTAAGCGCCACCACGCCCAGCAGATTGTCGACCTCCTTCGGCAACGGCCCGAAACGATCGACCAGTTCCGCCGCCATCGCCTCGCTTTCCGCATCCGACGCCAGCGCGCCGATGCGGCGATACAGGCCCAGACGCACCGGCAGGTCGCGCACGTAGTTCTCGGGAATGAGGACCGGCAAGCCGAGCGATATGTTCGGCGTCCAGTCGCGGTCCCGGCCGCGGTCCTTGCCCTCCCCTGCCCTGATGTCGGCAACGGCATCTTCCAGCATCTGCTGGTAGAGTTCGATGCCAACCTCCCTGATGTGGCCCGACTGCTCGTCGCCCAGCAGGTTGCCCGCGCCACGGATGTCCAGATCGTGTGATGCCAGCGTGAATCCGGCACCAAGTGCATCCAGTGTCTGCATGACGGTCAGCCGTTTCTCGGCCGCGGCCGACAGTCGATGGTTCGGCGGCCAGGTCAGGTAGGCATAGCCGCGCTGCTTGCCCCGCCCGACCCGCCCGCGCAACTGATACAACTGACCGAGCCCGAACATATCGGCGCGCTGGATCACCAGCGTGTTCACCGCCGGCATGTCCAACCCGCTCTCCACGATGTTGGTGGAAAGCAGAATATCGTATTTGCCATCGCCGAACTCGGTCATCACGCGTTCCAGTTCGGTCGGCGCCAGTCTGCCGTGCGCCTGGATGGTGCGCGCCTCCGGCACGATTTCTCGCAACCGGTCGGACATTCGCTGCAGGTCCTCGATCCGCGGCACCACGCAGAACACCTGGCCGCCGCGGAACCGCTCCCGCTGCAGGGCCTCGCGGATCACCACCGAATCGAACGGCATGATGAAGGTGCGCACCGCCAGCCGATCGACCGGCGGGGTAGAGATGATCGACATCTCCCGGACCCCGGTCAGCGCCAGTTGCAAGGTGCGCGGAATCGGAGTGGCCGTCAGGGTCAGTACGTGCACGCCGGCCTTGAGCGCCTTCAGTCGTTCCTTATGAGAAACGCCAAAATGCTGTTCCTCGTCCACCACCAACAGGCCGAGGTCAGAAAACTCGATCGACTTGGCCAGCAGCGCGTGCGTCCCGATGACGATGTTGATGTCGCCGCTCGCCAGGCCGCGCCGCACATCGGCCGCTTCCTTGGCGGCGACCATGCGGGACAATTGGGCGACCTTGACCGGCATCCCGGCGAATCGGGCGGCGAATACCCGGTAATGCTGACGAGCCAGCAATGTCGTCGGCACCACGACGGCGACCTGGGCGCCGGACATCGCGGCAACGAAGGCCGCTCGCAGCGCCACCTCGGTCTTGCCGAAGCCGACATCGCCGCAAATCAGCCGGTCCATCGGCTTGCCTGAGGCGAGGTCTTCCAGCACCTCGGCGATCGCACGGGACTGATCCTCGGTCTCGATGAAGGGGAAGCGCGCGCAGAACTCGTCCCAGCTGCCCTCGGGCGGCGTCATCAGGTCGGCGTCGCGGATCTTCCGCGCCGCGGCGACACGGATCAATTCGCCCGCCATGTCACGGATGCGCTGCTTCATCCGGGCTTTTCGGGTCTGCCAGCCGGCGCCCCCCAGCTTGTCCAGCGTCGCGCCCTGGTGCTCGCTGCCGTAGCGCGACAGGACTTCGATATTCTCGACCGGCAGGAACAACTTCTCGTCGCCGTCGTAGATCAACCGCAGGCAGTCATGCGGCGCCCCGGTGACGTTGAGGGTCGCGAGGCCATCATATCGGCCGATGCCGTATTCCTGGTGCACCACCAGGTCACCTTCGGCGATCTCGGTTGCCTCGGCGATGAACTGGTCAGCCCGCTTGCGCCGGCGCGGCGGCCGGGAAATGCGCTCACCCAGCAGATCCTGCTCGCTGACCAGCGCCAGGCGATGCGCCACGAACCCACGCTCGACCCCCAGCACGACCAGCGACACCGGCCCGGCGGGTTTGCGCCGGACATCGGCCAGGCTCTCTTCAACCGCGGCGTCCTTGAAGCCGTGCTCGCGCAGCAGGCTGGCCAGCCGCTCCCTCGACCCCCGGGTCCACGCGGCGACAACGAGGCGGCGGCCCTCGGTCCGCCAGCGTTCCGCCTGAGCCAGCAACTGCTCGAAGACCGTGGTACCCGGACCTCCGGCCGACTGGGCGAACACCGGACCGGGCCGACCGCCGCCGTCGACGCCGTCCGCACCATCGGGTTTGCCGAATGGCGTGAAGGCGAGCAGCGGGCCGAATGCCAGCATTTCATCCCAGCCATCGCGGTCGAGATACAACATGTCCGGCGGAATCGGCCGATACGGCACCTCACCGTCACGCGGCAGCGCCTTGCGTGCCTGGGCGTGATCGGCAATCATCTCCAGCCGGGCCTCAAGCACCTCGTCGGACTGGTGATCGAGGCTGACGGCCGCGTCAGGCAGATAATCCAGCAGATTTTCCATCGTCGGATGAAACAGCGGCACCCAGTGCTCCATACCGGGGTGACGACGCCCGTCGGAGATCGACAGATAAATCGGGTCGGAGGCAGCTTCCTGGCCGAACAGGTCACGCCAGGCGGAGCGGAATCGGGCAATCAACTCCTTGCCCAACGGCACCTCGGAGACCGGGCGGAGCGAGAGGCTCTTGCGCGTGCCGGCGCTCCGCTGCGAGGACGGATCGAACACGCGAATCGAACTCGATGGTGTCGCCGAACAGATCCAGGCGCACCGGGTCGGCCTCTCCGGACGGGAAAATGTCGATGATCCCGCCCCGCATCGCGTATTCGCCGGGCTCCATCACGGTGCCGGCGCGGCCGTAACCGTTGGCCTCGAGGAATTCCGCCAGCTTTTCCGGCTTCGCCTGACCGTTGGTGGTCAGTTCCATGCTGGCACCGTCAAAGGTGGCGCGTGGCGGCACGCGTTGCACCAGGGCGTTGACCGTGGTCAGGACGATGCGTGGTCCCTTTGGCGGCTCCAACAGGCGCGCCAACGTCGCGATGCGTTCCGACACCAATGCGGGATTCGGCGACACGCGGTCGTAGGGCAGGCAGTCCCAGGCGGGAAAGCGCAGGATTTCAGCTTCCGGCATGACGAACGCCAGCGCCTCGGCGAGGCGCGCCATACGGGCGTCGTCGCGAGTGACATGCAGGACACTGCCCGAATGCTCCCGTCGCCGCTGCGCCAGCAGGAATGCGTCCCAGCCTTCCGGCGCTCCCCACACCTTGATCGGATCGCCCATGGCTTCAGGCAATCCCGGACGTCAGGAAATTCCGGATGCGAAGCAACATAGGCGTTTCCTCCTCGGGCGGGATCGGCACACGGCCGGTTAGCCAGTCGGCCAGCAGCACGTCCTGGATTTCCAGCACCGCCTCTAACGCGTCGATATCGTCATCGTTCAGCGTAGCCAGCTCGGCGCGCACGAAGCCGCCTATCATCAGGTCGTTCTCAAACGTCCCGCGATGAGTAGCGCGAAACAAAAGGCGGCGGCGTCTGACATCCGGAGCGACTTGGTCTGGTTCAGTCATCGTCGGGCTGTCATATAGCGGCGGTATATGAACATGTCAGCCCGTTCATCGGATCTGCTCGCGCCGCTGTTCGCGCCCCTGACCAGTCTGGCCGGCGTGGGACCGACCGTCGCCGCCTTGATCGAGCGCGCGGCCGGTGGCGGACGGGTGATCGATTTGCTGTTCCACCTGCCGGAGTCGTATCTCGACCGCAGCGCCCGCCCGACGATCAGGGACGCAAGACCGGGCACGATCGCCACCCTCGCGGTCGAGGTCGTGCGCCACGAACGTCCGGCGACCTCTCGCCAGCCATGGCGAGTCGTGGTGCGCGACGATACCGGCATGGCCGAACTGGTGTTTTTCAAGTTCACCCGCGAGGCGCAGACGCCGCCGGGCACCCGGCTGCTGGTGTCGGGCAAGCTCGACGTCTTCAACCATCGCCTGACCATTGCGCATCCCGAGCACGTGGTGCCGATCGACCAACCGGGGCGAATCCCGCTGATCGAACCGGTCTGGCCACTGACGGCGGGACTATGGCCCCGGCAAGTGGCCGCCGGGCTGGCTCGGGCGCTCGCGACGCTGCCGGCGTTGCCCGAGTGGCACGACTCGTCTTTGCTGAAGCGCGAGAAATGGCCGACGTTCCCCGACGCGCTGCGCCAGGTGCAGTCGCCGAATGGATCGAGCACAAAATCTTGCCCGAAGGCCGGGTCCGCGATCGGCGAAGCCCAGTCACCCACGACTACTGTTGATGCTGGAGACGCCAAACTCGTGGGTGGCCCGCCTGCGCGGGCGATGACACAGAAGAATCAAGGCCGGGGGGCCGAAGAGGCCCAAGGCACGACCAGCCGGTACAGTGTCATGGCCGACGAGGCCAGCCGGTTTAGTGTCATGGACGACAAGGGCGAGGGCGCCGCCGGCCGGTACAGTGTCATGCCCGACGAGACCCAGGGCGCCACCGGCCGGTACAGTGTCATGCCCGACAACGGCGAAGATGCCACCAGCCGGTACAGTGTCATGCCCGACGAGACCCAGGGCGCCACCGGCCGGTATAGTGTCATGGACGGCAAGGGCGAGGGTGCCACCGGCCGAGACAGTGTCATGCCCGACGAGACCCAGGGCGCCACCGGCCGGTATAGTGTCATGGACGGCAAGGGCGAGGGTGCCACCGGCCGAGACAGTGTCATGCCCGACGAGACCCAGGGCGCCACCGGCCGGTATAGTGTCATGGCCGGCAAGGGCGAGGGTGCCACCGGCCGGACAGTGTCATGCCCGACGAGGCCCAGGCGCCACCGGCCGGTACAGTGTCATGGACGACAACGGCGAAGATGCCACCGGCCGGTACAGTGTCATGCCCGACGAGACCCAGGGCGCCGCCGGCCGGTATAGTGTCATCGACGACAATGGCGAAGATGCCACCGGCCGGTCACGAAGATGCCACCGGCCGGTACAGTGTCATGGCCGGCGCAGGCCGGCCACCCACGACTTTCGATACTGGCGCCGCCAAACTCGTCGGCAGCCCCCCTCGCCCGGCCATGACTCCCCGGAGCAGCGCGCACGTGGCCGTCGCGACGTCCGCCCCCGTGGTACCCGACAAGCGGATGCGGGCGCGCCTCGCGTACGACGAATTGCTCGCCGGACAGGTCGCCCAGGCGTTGATCCGCGGCCGGGTCCGTGCCCGGGTGGGCCAGCCCTTGATGGGCGACTCGCGCCTCCGGGACGAGGCGCTGCGACGCTTCGGCTTTGCGCCCACATCTTCCCAGACGCAGGCGCTGTCGGAAATTGACGCCGATCTCGCCTCGCCGCGGCGCATGCTGCGGTTGCTGCAGGGCGACGTCGGCTCGGGCAAGACCCTGGTGGCGCTGCTCGCCATGCTGCGTGCCGTCGAGGCCGGCAAACAAGCCGCCCTGATGGCGCCGACCGAGGTGCTGGCGAAGCAGCACCACCGTACTCTGACGAAACTATGCCCGTTGCCGGTGGCACTGCTGACCGGCTCCATCAAAGGCCGCGAGCGCGCCCGCCTGCTGCGCGGCATGAAGGACGGAACCATCAAGATCGTCGTCGGCACCCACGCGCTGTTCCAGGACGCCGTCGAATACCATGATCTGGCCCTGGCAGTGATCGACGAGCAGCACCGATTCGGCGTGACCCAGCGACTCACGCTCGGGGCCAAAGGCGAGCGGACCGATGTCCTGGTTATGACGGCAACGCCGATCCCTCGCACCCTTCTTCTCACCCAGTGGGGCGAGATGGACGTCAGCCGCCTGACCGACAAACCGCCTGGCCGCCAGCCGATCCGCACCACCCTGCACTCGCTCGGCACCCTGCCGACGGTGCTCGAAGCCATCGCCCGCAAGCTGGACGAGGGCGCGCAGGTCTACTGGGTCTGTCCGCTGGTCGCCGAGAGCGAGGCACTGGATGTTGCCGCCGCCCAGGAACGCCACGCTTATCTGAAGCACCGCTTCGGCGATCTGGTCGGGCTGGCACACGGACAGCAGACCGCGGAGGTCCGAGACGCCGCGCTCGCCGCGTTCGCCGCCGGCACAGTCCGCCTGCTGGTCGCGACCACAGTGGTCGAGGTCGGCGTCGACGTGGCGGAGGCCTCGATCATGGTCATCGAACACGCCGAGAGGTTTGGACTGGCTCAGTTGCATCAGTTGCGCGGACGCGTGGGGCGCGGCGCCGACGCCAGTTTCTGCCTCCTGCTGCACGAGGACTGGGTCAATGAAAGCGCTCGGCGGCGGCTGATCCTGCTGCGCGACACCGACGACGGCTTTCTGATCGCCGACGAGGATTTCCGTCTGCGCGGCAGCGGCGACGCCCTGGGGACAAGGCAGGCTGGGCTGCCCGGCTATCGGCTGGCCGACGTGACGGAGCACGAGCACCTGCTGCACATGGCGCACCGCGACGCCGCCGTCTTGCTGTCGCGTGACCCGAAGCTCGAGACACCCCGTGGGCAGGCAATCCGAGTGCTGTTGCGGCTGTTCGAACGAACCGCCGCGATGCGAACTCTCGCCGCAGGCTGAACGAATCGGGCTTATCGATCCGATCGCGCAATGGCGGCGCGCCGCTGACCCCAGGTGCCCGCGAATTTACCGGCCGCTATTGGCAGCGACTCGATCCATACATGCATACTCTGTATATGCACATCGTGTCGATCGCTCCAGACCTCGATCCCTCGCTTGTCATCAGCGATGCGGATATCCGTAGAACTGTGCACCCCTCCAATCTCGTGGCCGGCCGAACCTATGAACAGCGCGGCCGGGTGCAGGAATTGCTTATCCACGAAAACGGCGCGGTCATTACGGCGACCACGCAGGGATCGGCCCCGGACCCCTATGTTCAGCGCCTCGTGGTCAGCCAATCGGCCAATGGATTGCGGATCACCGGCACGTGTAGCTGCCCGGTCGGGCGTCATTGCAAACATATCGCAGCCGTACTGATCGCGGCGCAGCGCACGCAGTCCAAGATCTCGCTCGCCGGACCGCTCTTTGCCGTGACGAACCAGGCTGCGCCACTACCGGAAAAGCTGCCGCCGCAGATCCAGATGTGGCTCGCCGACTTCGACCAGGAAGACGAGGAACTGACCGAGGTGTTCCCGGCCGCGATCCGCAACCGGGTGTTCTACGTGCTGAGTGCCGACCCGGGCGGCCCGGGCGTGCCGTTGCTCCGGATTGACCCGATGACAGTCAACCTGCGCAAGGACGGCAGCGTCGGGACCATCAAGCGATACCAGCTCCATCAGGTGCAGACCCCGGCGAAATATCTGCGGCCATCCGACCGGGTGATCCTGTCCCGCCTGGAGCGCCGAACCTATGGGTCGCGGCACCAGCCGGACGACGACCCGCCTGAAACGTTGCGGCGGATCCTGCAAACCGGCCGAGCTTGTTGGGCTTCGGCGGCGGAGGGGATCGTATTGACCGAAGCGCCCGAGCGGCAAGGACAGGTGACCTGGATCACCCGTGCCGATGCCTCTCAGCAGGCGACCCTGTCGCTGGACGAAGGCCTGATCGGTGTTCGCATCCCCGCCCCCTGGTACGTCGATCCACAAACCGGGGCGATGGGTCCGGTCAGCCTCGATTTGCCCCGCGGTGTCGCCAACCGGCTGCTGAACGCGCCCGCCATCCCGCCGGAAGCAGCCGCCGAGGTGCGGACCCAGCTCTCGCGACGGGTAACTACGGTCGCCGTCCCGGTGCCCAACGAATTGAAGCCGGCCGAGCGAATTCAGGTGCCGCTGGAGCCGTGTCTGCGGCTGATCAACGGGACGCTGCCGATGAACCCCAGCTATGGCCGCGGCTCGGGTCGCTCCATTGGCAACGGTCTGTTCGAGGTACCGCTGGCCCGCCTGGCCTTCCGCTACGGCCCGATCGAACTGCCGCGAAGCCGCCGGCCATTGCCGCGCCTGACGGTACGGGACGGTGTGATCTACGAGGCGATACGCGATCTGGCCGCCGAAGGCGCGGTGCTCAAGCAGCTGACCGACCTGGGATTTGCCCCGGTGCAGGAGCTCGTGCCGGTGTATTATCAGCACGCTCACACCGACGATTTCGCGCTGCGTGAAACCGGGGCCCCTGGCGCATGGCTGCGGGTCGTTACGCAGGAGGTGCCACGGCTTCGTGCCGCCGGCTGGGCGGTGGAAATCGACGACAACTTCCCGTTCCAGGTCGTCTCCACCGACTCGGCGATCGAGGCGGAGTTGCTCGAAGGATCAGGGATCGACTGGCTGGAACTGCATCTCGGTGTGATGGTCGACGGCGAGCGTGTTGATCTCGTTCCCGCCCTGATCCGTCTCATCGCCCGTCCCGAGGCCAGCATGCTGACAGAGGGTCCGGACGATAAGCCATTCGTGCTGCCGCTGACTGATGGACGCCTGCTGTCGCTGCCGATGGCCAGGATCAGGCCGACCTTGCAGGCTTTGCTGGAACTTTGGCAATCACGCGGCGGTGACCCGGATCAGGCCAGCTTCGGCTTCAGTCGCCTCGACGCCACCGAACTGGCAAACCTCGAGGAGCGATCCGGGCTGATCTGGCGCGGCGGCGAAGCCCTGCGCGAACTTGGCCGAACCCTGCAACACACCGGCGGTATCCCGAAGGCGAGCGTCCCCGCCTCCTTCCTCGCCACGCTGCGGCCTTACCAGTCGCAAGGTGTCGATTGGCTGCAGTTCCTTGGTTCGGCAGGTCTGGGCGGCATACTTGCCGATGACATGGGCCTGGGAAAGACCGTGCAGACCCTCGCGCATCTGATGATCGACAAGGACGAGGGGCGGCTTGACCGGCCAAGCCTGATCGTCTGCCCGACCAGCCTCATCCCGAACTGGATGGCCGAGGCGCATCGCTTTGCCCCCGACCTTTCGGTGTTGGTGCTGCACGGAGCCATGCGCAAGAGCCGCTTCAAGGAGGTTGCGAAATACGACGTGGTGCTCTCGACCTATCCGTTGCTGAGCCGCGATCACGACATCCTTACCAAGCAGGAATGGCATGCCGTCATTCTCGACGAAGCTCAGTTCATCAAGAACCCCAACGCCGAAACCACCCGCCTCGCCCTTCGCCTGAAGGCTCGGCAGCGTCTATGTCTGTCGGGGACACCGTTGCAGAATCATCTCGGTGAACTCTGGTCGCTGTTCGACTTCCTTGCGCCAGGCTTTTTGGGCGGACAGAAGTCGTTCAAGACTGTCTATCGGACGCCGATCGAGAAACATGGCGATCAGGAGCGGCAGAACATCCTCAATCGGCGCATCCGGCCGTTCATGCTCCGGCGGACCAAGCAAGAGGTCATCACCGAACTTCCGCCGAAAACCGAAATCACCGAGCCGGTCGAAATGGAGGCGGCGCAGCGTTCGATCTACGAGGCGATTCGCATGGCGATGCACGCCAAGGTGCAGGCGGCGATCGCGCAGAAAGGATTGGCGCGGTCCGGCATCATCATACTGGACGCATTGCTGAAGATGCGGCAGGCGTGCTGCGATCCGAGGCTACTCAAGCTGCAGGCGGTCAGCCGAGCGAAGGCCGGATCGGCCAAGTTGGATCGGCTGATGGACATGCTGGGGATCATGCTGTCCGAGGGACGTCGTGTTCTGCTGTTTTCCCAGTTCACCGAGATGCTGGCACTGATCGAGCGACGCCTGTCGGACGACAGGATCGACTACGTCACGCTGACCGGGGACACCAAGGACCGCGCCGCGCCGGTCAGCCGGTTTCAGAGCGGCGACGTGCCGCTGTTCCTGATCAGCCTGAAGGCGGGCGGGGTAGGGTTGAACCTGACCGCGGCCGACACGGTGATCCATTACGATCCGTGGTGGAACCCGGCGGTGGAGGATCAGGCGACCGATCGCGCCCATCGCATCGGCCAGCGCAAGAAGGTGTTTGTGCATCGGCTGGTCACCCTCGGCACCATCGAGGAAAAGATGGAAGTGCTGAAGGAGAAGAAACGCACCATCGTTGCAAGTGTGATGGATGCCGAACATGGCGGCGCCCTGAAGCTGACCGGCGCGGACATCGAGGAACTGTTCGCCCCCGCCAGGTAGCAGACCGAAGCCACTCGTGTTCGTGCCAGGGTCATACCTGGCACGAACACTCATGTCTTTGCCTACACCGGGAGATGCGACCTGTCCGCAGGCCACCCTCGTGTCATGCGAAGGCGCTCGTGTCCGTCCAAAGGCGCTCGTGTCCAAAGGCGCTCGTGTCATGGTCGTGCTCGGCACGACCACCCACGTCTTTGCTTACACAGGGAAATTCATGGGTAACCGGGCCGAGCGCGGTCGCGATAGAATTGAGCGGGTTTGACGACCGCCAACCTTGGATGCAGCATCAGCAAGCCGGCTGCGGTACCGCCCGCGGGCATACGCATGAACCAGGCAGGCGTCCTTTGAAACCGAGGGGCGCCTGTTGAGTAGACTTCGGTAGGCACAAAAAAAGTTGCGGAAACGTTAGAGGATGGAAGTGGAGGACGAGGCTACCGCTGAGTTCCCCCGGTTGGCTGGTGCTCCGTCGTTCGAAAGGACCGGCGGCGCCTCTGGCCGATCAGGCACCGGTGTCTGCGTTGTTCCGCTTCCCCCCGGGAAGCGGCTTTGGCAACAGTGGTCAAGGGTGCCGGGATGGCCACGGGCGGCGTCTCTCCTGGGCCTGATTTCGCTCATCGCGGCAAATGGCTCGGCCACCAGCGCGCAGACTGTCGGCAGCTACTACACCGATGCGCAAGCTGTCGCCGGGCAGACAGTGTTCGCGAGCCAATGTGCGATCTGCCACGGCGACAGCATGGAGGGGAAGGTTGGACCGGCACTTGCCGGAGAGCAGTTCCTGAGCGTCTCACAGTTTCAGGAACTGACCGCCGGGTTTCTCTACAGGACCATGTCCAAACAGATGCCGAAGAATGCGCCGGGCAGTCTGAGTAAAACCGAGTATCTGGACGTCCTTGCCTATATTCTGAAGGTGAACGGCTATCCTGCCGGCCCGAAGCAACTCACCGCCGATAATAGTGAGCTGAACAAGATCAAAATAGTACCGACTGGGAAATTATCTGAACATAGTGAAACGGAGGATCGACAATGAACAAACGGAAGGCCGGGCTGTTGAGCACCGGAGTGATGGCCTCGGTGCTATATGCGGCAGCGGGCGCCACGTTCGTCATGGCTCAGACGGTCAATGGCAATATCACCGATCAGCAACGCTTGCAGGCGGACCATGATGCGGACAACTGGCTGCTGTACGGGCGGACCTATGACAATCAGCGCTTCTCACCCGTAAAGGAAATCACCGCCGACAATGTCCAGAACCTGCAGCCGGTGGCGCTGCTGCAGACCGGCGTCGTGGGCAGCTTCGAAAACAGTCCGCTTGTCTATGATGGCATCATGTTCGTCTCGACCCCGTACGATCATGTCATCGCGTATAACGCGGTAACCGGAAAGCAACTGTGGTCGTACGCACCTGATCTCGGCTATACACAACTCTGCTGCGGCCCCGAGAGCCGCGGCGTGGCGGTCGCCGACGGCAAGGTCTACCTTGGGCAACTGAACGGTGAGCTGGTCGCTCTGAACGCCAAAGACGGCAAGGTCGAGTGGACGACGAAACTCGGCGATCCGCGCGAGGCGTTCTCGCTCACGGTGGCACCGCAGGTCTATGATGGCATGGTGATCGTCGGCACCTCGGGCGCCGAATTCCCGACACGGAATTTTGTCGGTGCATACGACGGCAACAGCGGCAAGGAAATCTGGCGCTTCTATACGACGGCAGCGCCGGGAGACCCGGGCGGCGACACCTGGAGCGGTGACTCCTGGAAGACCGGCGGAGGTTCCATGTGGAACACGCCCGCCATCGACCCGGAGCGGGGATTGGTGATTTTCGCCACCGGCAATCCGAACCCTGACAACTACGGCGACGACCGGAAAGGCGACAACGCCTACACCGATTTGATCGTTGCGATCCACGCCAAGACGGGCAAGATCGCATGGTGGAACCAGCAGGTACCGCATGACGTCTGGGATTATGACGCCGATGCGCCCGTTGTGCTGCTGAACGTCAAGGACCAGAACGGCAAGGTGATTGCCGCCGCTGCTGAAGCAGGCAAGGAAGGACAGGTCTTCTTCGTCAACCGGGACGATGGCCATTTGATCCGGAAATCGGAGCCGTTTGTCCAGCAGAGCGAGAACATGTGGACAGCCCCGCCGACGACCGGTTACGTCAACATCTTCCCGGGCGCGCAAGGCGGCAACGAATGGTCGCCCGAGGCATACTCGCCGGACACACATCTGTTCTACGTCCAGGGCACTAACGAGTTCCTGGGAATACAGTGCCGCGAACGACGAGGAGACGGTGAAAGGTCACGTGCGGCTCGGCGGGGTGTTGCAGCCGATCACACCCGACGGACCAATGGAGCTTGGCGAACCGGGAGCGGATAAGCACAAGGCGCACGTTGACGGCGCTATTCCCCCGACCGGCAATCTTTCCGCCGTCGATCCGGATACGGGAAAGATCGTGTGGCAGTACAAGTCGGATGCACCAATGGTTGGCGGCGTCCTGGCGACCGCCGGCAATCTCGTGTTTTCCGGAGAGATGAACGGCGACTTCAACGCATTCAATGCCAAGACCGGGCAGAAGCTGTGGCACTTCAATCTCGGTTCGGGTGTCAATGCGCCGCCGATCACTTATCGGGTCAACGGCAAGCAGTATGTCGCCGTTGCCTCGGGCGGTAACGCTGCCAACGGCAACAACGTGCTGATGAAGGAGCGGGGCTGGAATTTCGGTGACACCGTTGGAATCTTTGCACTGAAATAACTAGAACAACATCAGCCTAACTCTGGTCTGGTCGGGGGCGGCGCCATGCCGCCCCCTTCGTCCGATCCGACGCATGAAAGCGGTGTCACTGACCAGGCGGCGTCGGACCCAACATCGGCAATGGTCGGATCGTTGGCGTTGAACCCGAACACGGCGGTACGCGCCCGGCGATGTCGTGAGTGGTGGATGGTCACGGGAGCACTGTTCGCGGTCGGGAGATCGTGATCGTGCCGAGATCGGCACTGGTCACCGGTGAGTTCTCACCGTGCCGGGGGCGGCATGGTGAAATCGTGACCATCTGAAACGTTTCTCCGGCATTACCAAATTCAGACGTAGTCGGTGACGGTTTGGTAACAGTTGGACCCAGCGGCAGGTCGATCGGATCGCCGGCTCAGTTCTCCGCGTGTTGAGACCGGTGCGGCCGGAAGGCCGCTATGTTTTGGCGGTCAGCGCACGCGCCGTGGCGATCCGCGCGGCGGGGATCAATCACCGCCGACGCGGTATTCGGAATGGTCTGAGTAAGCGTGTCGAGGGTTATGGGCGCGCGTTGATGTATAATGGACACGTCGCGGCAAAAAAGTCGGCTGGAGGGTCGGCGCCGAACCACCGGGTGCACGCGTTGCCGTTCCAGCCGGTCCCTGCGGGGCACAGCCCAGGGGTAAGGCTTGACCTTGCCACCCGCGAATATCATGTTTCGCCCGAACTAACCGAACCAAGGGGCCTAATGTCAAAAGAGGACATGATCGAATTCAGCGGCACGGTGATGGAGCTGTTGCCCAACGCCATGTTCCGCGTGAAGCTGGATAATGAGCATTCCATCCTTGCCCACACCAGCGGCAAGATGCGCAAGAACAGGATCCGCGTGCTGGCAGGCGACAGGGTGAACGTCGAAATGACACCCTATGACCTCAGCAAGGGGCGCATCACCTTCCGGTTCAAATAGCCGCGCGACCAGCGGGTGACACCTTCGCCGCCCGGTCCGCTTCAGGGTCACCTGGCCCACGCCCAGCCGGCACCGAACCCGCCGGCTCCCGCCTCTCCAACGCAGGATTCGTCAAATCTGACGCCGGTGCCGCTGGCCGAGATATCCTCAGCCCCGCTCGTTCTGGCCTCATCCAGCCCGCGTCGCCTGATGCTGCTGGACCAGATCGGCCTCACGCCCGACCGTATCATCTCCCCCGACATCGACGAGACCCCGGCACGCGACGAAACCCCGCGCCTGTATGCACGCCGGATGGCCCGCGCCAAAGCTGACGCCACACCTTGTCCCGGCTGTTTCGTGCTCGCCGCCGATACCGTGGTCTCGCTCGGCCGCCGCATTCTGCCCAAAGCCGAAACCCGGGAACAAATCAGCTCCTGCCTGCGACTGCTGTCCGGCCGGCGCCACCTCGTCATGACCTGCGTCCTCCTCACCGCCCCGGACGGACGCTCGGCCGAGCGGCTGGCGGAGAGCGTGGTCATCTTCAACCGGCTGACCGAAGACCAGATGCAGCGCTACATCGCCACCGAGGAAGGTCTCGGCAAGGCCGGCGGCTACGCGATAAATGGCCGAGCCGCCGGTTTCATCCGGTTCGTGTCCGGCAGCTACTCCGGCGTGGTCGGTCTGCCGCTGTTCGAAACCGCCCAACTGTTGCGTGGCTTCGGCTTCCAGGTGCCGTGACCGTCACGATCCAGGCCAGCACGAGCCCCGGTGAAATTCGTGTCGCCGCGGTACGCGACGGAGCATTGCTCGACTACTCGCTGTGGCACCCGGGCGCACCGGACGGGGTGGGCGACCTGTATCGCGGCCGGGTCGTCGCCGTCGTCCCGGGGATGGCCGGCGCATTTGTCGCTCTGACCGAATCCGAGGGCTTTCTCCCCGACAGCGAAGGCGCCAAGGCCCTCACCGCCGGCACCGTGTTGGGCGTCCGGGTCAGCCGCGCCGCGCAAGGCAGCAAGGGCCCGCGGCTGACCGCGAAGCTTACTGGCGACGAAATGGCCTCGGTTGGCAACGGATCCACGGCGTTGCTGCGGCGCGGACCAGATCCACTGCTGCGGCTGGCATCTCGCTACCCCAATGCCGCCATCAAGCTCGACGACCCCGCCCTGGCCGCCGCCCTGCGGGCCGGACCTGTCGGTTCTCGGGTCAACCTGGTCCCGACGTCCGAGGGGGGCTTCGACGATGACATCGCCGAGTCGATCGAGGCCCTGTCGCGGCCCACCGTCACGCTGTCCGGCGGTGCCAGCCTTTCGATCTGGCCCACGCCGGCCGTCGTCGCCATCGACGTCGACGCCGGGTCGGCCGTCGCAGCCGCCGGCGACCGCCGCTTGTTGCACGAGACGCTGAACCGGGCAGTGCTACCGGCGCTGGCGGCGCAGATCAGGCTGCGGAACCTGTCGGGAGGGATCGTCGTCGACCTTGCCGGCTTATCCGCGCGCAGGCGCGTGCAACTGGCCCCCAGCCTGGCGCACGCCCTGTCCGATGACCCGCTGCGACCGAAATTCCTTGGCTTCACCGCCCTTGGTCTGGCCGAGATCGTTCGCGCCCGCATCCATCCGCCTTTGCACGAATTGCTGCGGGGACCGCTCGCCGCCGGGCTTGCCGCCCTCCGCGCGGTGCTGGCCTCAGTCGACCCGAACCGACGGACCATGCCAGCAGTGCGAGCGGCTCCGAGCGTGGTCACCGCCCTGCGTGCTGACCCGATCGCACTCCCTGACCTTGCCCGGCGCACCGGACGCGACATTATACTGCGTTCGGACCCGTCGTTGCCGCCGTGTAGCTGGGCGCTGGAGCAAGAACATGGCTGAACCCCAAACGAGATGCCCGATCTGCGGCGGGCGATCCTCCGCCAAATTCCGGCCGTTCTGCACGCCACGTTGCCAGGAGGTCGATCTGGGTCGCTGGCTTGCCGGCGTCTACCGCATCCCGGGGCCGCCGGCGGAACTGGATGAAGACCCACCGCCCTCGCCCGAAGCGGCTTGATCGTTGCCGGGGCATGGGTTATGCACCCGCCCTCGGCCGCGTCCCCTGGGCGCATCCGCGGTGCCCAGGTAGCTCAGTTGGTAGAGCATGCGACTGAAAATCGCAGTGTCGGTGGTTCGATTCCGCCCCTGGGCACCATCCTGGAATCGCTGGTACTTTTGGCAGCTTCGGACCGCCAAGGAAGATCGGCATGTTTGCCGCCCCTCGATCGCGGACGCACTTTATGCGACGTCGGTCCCGCTGCTCGCTTCCCGGGCACCCGCGGAGTCCATTCGGTTACCGCCTGACTGCAACGCGGCTATGGCGGCATGAAGTCGGGGCGCCGCACGACGACAGGCAGCGTGGAATGCGGCACGGCTGTCCGGGCTGCCCGCGCACTTTCCCGGAATTTGGCGCGATCGTTCGGGCGCCCGCGTCAAAAGCCGAACCTGATCGCGTTTTGGTGAGACGCAGGGGTGCCATGAGGAACCGCGCCACAAGTGGGCGCCATGCATAGGGCAATTCGTGGATCACCGGACCAGGTCTGGCCAGGTCCGGCAATGACAAGGGATATCGGCGCCGAGGCGGCGGGACCTGGCATCAATCTCGACGAGATTCTGCTGCTGGACCGGAATCGTATCGAACGGAGAACCCCGGCGAGTATGCCACGCAGAGAACGTCCTAGGCTACCTCGTCAACCCCGCCTCGGTCGTCGCGCCATACTCTACGCCAACGAGACATAGATCGTCTCAGTCGAAAACAATGTTGGCACGAAGTCCTGTACTGGGATCGTATCGAACTGCGCCCGCGATCTTGCTTCGGATTGCACACCGCCAGACGCAACCCATGGGTCCGCCATACAACTCAAGCGACGGCGACTTGGCTTCGCGACCGGTAGATCGCGCGATGGTAACATTTCGTCTTAGGAGACATATTGGTTTACAATGCGTATTCGTAACCGTCGGCGCAGCGGTTTGATCCTTGATCCGCAACCTCCCCTGAGATATCCCTGCAGTTCTCTGAAATTCGGGGAGCGCCGTCGATGGACGTCCATATCCACGCTAACTGCCAGGCGATCCCGATCGCCGGCATGCTGCGCGAGGCCGAACCCGACTGGCGTATCACTTGGTTTGAGGTTCATGGACCAGAAATCATCGAGCATTTCGACCAGCACCGCGCACGGATACAGACCGCCGATCTGGTAATCAGTCAGCCGATCCACCAGGGTTATCGTGACCGAGAAGAATTGTCGATCGATTGGGTCCGCGATCACATTCGGCCGACCGCCACGCTTCTCGTCGTTCCATCGATGCATTTTTCCGGCCATCACCCGGGGCTCGACGGTTTGCCGCTCGCCGGCCTGCCGTTTCTTTCCAATCTTCTGGCCGCTCATCTGGTGGCGTCCGGGTGCCCGTCCGATGAGGCCGTGCGGCTTCTGCTCTCAGACAATCTTCTGAGCGAAGCGGAGATCGATACGGAGATCCAAACATCGCTGGATGAGATCACGCGCCGTGAAATCGAAGATCATATTGATATCGGAATTAGTCCGTTTCTTGCGAGGCACTGTCGTTCGAGGACCCTGTTTCATATCCAGAATCATCCATTGAGAGAGACAACGGCATTCATCGCCAATCAGCTTCTGGCTCGGCTCGGGCAGCCCGCACGTGTGTCGATTGAGGGCCGGGACTACCAGCATGGGACCCATGTTCCACCACTGCCGTCCGTTGCGCGTTACCTGCGTATCCACGGCGATGGACATATCGATGACGAAACAGATGAGCTCGTGCAGCTGCCCGGTTTTCCGCTGATGACGCAGGCTGAGTACTACAGCATTATAACCGAACGCCTCTCTACCTTCAGCCCGGAGGAAGTGTTCGATGCCGTCAGGCGTCGCTGGCCGACAGTTCAACTGCTGACCCGGCTCGCCAGGCAGGGATCATCAATTCCCGGCATCGCCCGATGGGAACAGGGTTGACTGCGAAAAGTCATTTCGAATTTCGGTGCGTCAGCGGACCAATTTCCACCGCTGCCGTAACGGGACCCGCCTCAGCTTAGACTTGCAGCGTTCGATCCGAACCAAACTCGATGACATACCACGGGCAACGCCGCGACATGTCACTGCAACGGAGGGCGTTGGCATGGTGATCAACTCCTTGTGGGCAAATCCTTTGCCTCGCCGCCGACTGTTTTGTGCCCTGGCGGTTGCGGCAGCAGGAACGCCACGCCCTGCCGCCTCCGACGCAGCGGCTCAGGCGCAGCCTACGGAGACTCGCATGTTGACTTTGGCTGACCGGCGCTCGCTACTCGACCTGGATCCGGATCAGCTGCCCCAGCCGGTCGTTGTGTTCATGGCTGGCTATCGATCAATAGGCGACGGCGGTGGCGGCATCTTCAGCTGGCTGCCGCAACGCACTGACATGCCCGATGACGTGCTGGTGATGCAAACACCCCGAACACCGCAGGGCCGCTGGGTACGAAACTGGTCGGGCGGCCGCATCTCCCCCGAGATGGCTGGCGCCGTGGGAGATGGCGCGGCCGACGATCACCCGGCGTTCAGACGCCTGGTAACCGCCTCTCGCGTCCGCGGCGCATTCACCATCGCGTTGACCGCAGGCAAGCACTATTACATCGCGCAAATGCTCGACCTGAGCATCGGCGCTCCCGGCCTGACGATCGAAGGTCCTGCCGCGGCACAAAATGTCCCGGATCGCGCGACTGATCCATTGATCGCGCGTATCGAATTGGAACCCGCCAACGGTTCCACCATCAAGCTGGGTGACAGCCAGGCGGTGCGCAATGTTCAGGTATGGCGACACGGCTTGGTCCAGGATCCTGACTCACTGGCGGTCGTGCGGGCCGAGGTCGCGCGCTGGTTTTCCGAAGACGGCGGCACCAAGCCTCGTACCATCGGCCTGTTGGCGCCATTCACTGACGTGACGATCGAGGGCGTTGCGTTGGTCGGATTCCACACCGGAATCCTTGTCAGCGGTGGCCGCTATAAAATTCGCCATTGCCTGATTGACACCGCCGGCCATGCAGTCGAGGCCACCGGTTCAAAGGATACATCCCTGATCGAAGACGTTCAGGCTCGTGGTCTTTGGAGCTTCCGTACACCTGGCTCCGACGCCTTGGGAGACCAGAGCTATCGCCCCGGAACGGCATTCTATATTCACGATTCTTCCGATGGCCTGCAGTTGAACTCGGTAATGTCAATCGCCTGGGCGAACGGTATATGGCTGCACGGCTCGGCGAAAGCCAACGACTGGCTGATTTCGGTGTTCCAGCCGAACGTCGAGACGCCCGCCAATGCAGGAAAACCGACGGCGGCTATCCGAACCACCGGCGATGTACGCCGAATTACCATCATTGATCCCAGGCTCGTTTTTGGCGGCAATGGGAATGGACCGTCGGCGGGTTTCGACTTTGGTCACAATGACCCAAACCCCGCCGCGGCAGCAAATAACAATGTCACGGTCATTGGCGGGACCGTGGAGGTCGCGAACCAGCAGGGGATCGCGGTTCTGGCACGCGCTGGATCAAATGGATCGATGACCGAGACCACCCTTGCCGGCCCGGGCCTTGAACCGCTCGTCAAAATTCTTCCCAACAGCGGCCACTGGGAGTTTTATCATCTGCAGTTGCGAGGCCCCGCCGGGCGTGGCTGGCTGTCAGTCGATCCTGACTCGGAGGCGCGCGTGACAGTAGACGGTCAAGCCGTCCGAGTGGCTCGTGACTCACAGCCGGCAAAACCCCCTCCTCGCCACGGAACAGAGTAATGGATTGCATCGTCTGGCTTCATGCCGACACACTCTGTCACCTAAGGTATCGAGATCGAAACCGAACGTGGCACGTCAACCATAAAACTTGGCATAATTGCCCGCCTGCTGTAGTGACCTGAGATCAGCTCTTCGCTCGATCAGGGAAAGCTTCGATGGATCATCAACCGCTTGACGCCATCGGTATACTGGAAGGTACCGACAAGTCATCGCTGGGACATGATTACCTCAGGCACTACGAACGCATTTTCGCCGGCTTGCGCAACGATCCGATCCAACTTCTGGAGATTGGTGTCGCGGGGGGTGCGTCGCTCGGAACCTGGGCACGATTTTTTGCACAGGCGACCATCATTGGCGTTGATGTCAACGAATTCCTGCCGTACTTTGGCGGGAGGTCGAGTGAAGGTGGAGATTGGCTCGCAGGCCGATCCGGAGTTTCTCGCCGAACTCGTCAGAACGTATCAGCCCGACATTATCATCGATGACGGGTCACATCAGGCGGCGCACATGTCTCTGACGTTCGACCGTCTGTTCCCGTTCCTGAAGCCCGGCGGGTTTTACGTCGTCGAGGACCTCAATCTGCACTATGGCAACAACGCAGACACATGGCACCGTTCCGGCGGTACGACGCCCGCGGAATACCTGGCAATTATTGCTCGCCGTATATCAGCGGACTATATTGAAACGGATTGCGACCTTGTCAGCCGGTATCTCGCCGAAAACATCGACCGCATCGAATTCGTCCGGCGTGCCATAGTCATCCAGAAACGGCAGCCGCAGGGCGATCGGGTGCAGCGCACAGCCGATCTCTGGGATCTGGCGGAAAGCGCCGGGCATGCAGTCAACTGGTTCGAAATGGCACAGAAACTGATCGACCTCAAGGAGCTCGATCGCGCCGAAATCGCGGCACAGCGAGCGGTGACGATGGTACCAGGCAACATCCACTATTTGGCGCGGCTTGCCCATGTCCAAGCCCTCGCCGGTAATCTGTCCGCCGCGATGAAGACGTCACGTACTGCCTTACTGATCAAGCCCGACGATGCAGGACTGAAGTCACAACTGGCCGGCCTCGAGATTAGGGCCAGAACCTGAACGAAACTTCTGTCGTTCAGCAATCGAGCTTTACCAGGATGCGGGCACGCTCGCGTTGGATGTGACCACTTAGTTCCGCCGGCGCAGTATTGGCGGCAAACTCCAGCGACGTCGCCGCTTCCGCCAGCTCCCCCGAACGGGCTCGCAATTCGGCGACACGGAGATGGCACTGGAAATTGCCCGGCTCGGCAACCGCGCCGGTGAGCGCGGCTTCCATCGCCCCTGGAAGATCGCCCTTCCGCTCAAGAACATCCGAAAGCCCGAGATGGTAGACAGCCGCATCTCGATGCAACTCAACAGCCTTCCGTGCCACGACCTCGGCACGATCGAGATCGGCCAGTTCGGTTACCAGAAGCCGCGACAGCCACAGAAAATTGTTGGGATTGATGGTCTTCCGCACGACGTCAACCGCGTTCTCAATTCGCCGCCGCCGCTCGACCGGGTTGCGCTTCCTCACGAACGTCATACCCGGTGAGAAGTCGATCCGGTCGATCTCGTCAAGTATCCCGGGCTCCGGGTGATCGCCTGGCCGCCGATGCATGATGGCCTGAGCGGTGCGCGCGAAATATTGATGCGGAGTCGGCGACAGGCTCTCCAAACCGCTCGTAATGCTCAGATCTTCCACCGCATACCAGCCGCCCGAGGCGAGGCGAGGAAATACCTTGCGGAAGGTGAACATGATGTGTTCACCCTGGTGCGAACCGTCATCGATAACGATGCCCGGCGGATACTTGTCCATAACAGCATCCAGAAAACCGCCATCGATCTGTGACCCGATCTCGATGACGACACGACCCTCGGCGGCCCGCCGCGCCCGCTCGTCGATATCGATCCCGACGATCGTGGCCCGAGTGAAGAAGCGAAGCCATGTCCGCAGAGAACCGCCACCTCCGACGCCGATCTCGATCAGATTGAATTCGGCGTCACGCCAAGGCAGAAACACCTCCTCGTATTGGCGCAAGTAGTCCCAACGCAGCGAACTCTTGTCGGTACCGTTGATGATACCGAGGGTATCGAGCAATGCCAGCTCTGTCATGCGATTGGTCCGGTGGATCAGGTTGATCGGGGTTCGTTACGTCCTAGGCTGCCACGACCGAACCGGCGTCGTCGCCCTCAAACACCGCCAGCGCTTTTTGACAGAGCAGACTCCATGACAAGGTCGCAGGGCCCAGGCTTTCTCCAGTCGGTGACGCACTGAAACGATCAATGTAGCCGATCATCAGGCCCGGCTTCACGACATCCACGGTGCCATGTGGCTTTCCTGGGATTTCGCGCCGAACATAGAGCAGAGTGGGATTGCCATATCGCTGCAGCGCGAGGTGAATCCTGGCAAGCTCGTCCGGGGTCAGGACGCGCCAGGTGATCTTGTAAACGAATATCTTCTCCGCCGACCGCAAGTCCGCGATGAGTTTGTCCCGTAGAAATCGCAGACGACGACAGCTTTGGTCAAACATCTTGTCGTGCGAGATATCGGTCTGTTTGATAAAGGTGTGCATCGACATCAGGAACCGCTTGTCACGGGTGAAATACTCCGGACCATCTGGCGTGGGATGCACGCCCAGTTCGGTATTCTCCGGCAAGCCAACTCCCCCGAAGCCGTCTTCCAGCGCCGCGATGAGATTGTCCGGCCCCATCTCTGTCCAGCGCAGCAGCCCCAGGGGCTCGGCGCCGCAATCCCGCTGAAACAAGCCGAATTCACATCCATGCAGCGTGCCGCCAAGGCTTTCGAAACGGGTGACGACGGCGGCACGCATGACCGCAACCCCCACAGCAGGATTGACCCGCTCCGTCGGTGGCGGTGCAGAAATCTCCTCAGCCGACGCCGTTGTCTCGACCACCCTCAGTTCGGCCTCGAAGGTCCTGTGCCGGAGCTCCTTTATCTCGGGAAAGCGCCGGTGTGCATCGCGCCAGCGACGCAGCGCTTCCGGCCAGTCGTGCCGTCTCGTTGCGACCGCCGCATACTCGGCGAAAAGGTCGTGCCGGTCGGGGAATCGTTGCATCGCCGAACGCAACAGAACCTCGGCCTCCTCCAGTCTGTCTTGCGCCGCCAAACTCCGCGCCAGCCCAGACTGCATCTCTGCGTATCGGGCCTGCTGCCTGCGCACGTCGGGCCGATCTGGGAACTGTTCGATCGCCGCGGTGATCAGCGTCTCGGCCTCGGCCGCGCGCCCGGCCTCGAGTAGTGCGGTTGAGCCGTTGACGTATCCGAGCGGGATTGTGGGATGCCGTTGCCGCAGCAGGGCCCATCGCTCCGCGGCGTCCGACCATCGCTGACGGTGCACCGCAAGCTCCGCCCACTGCGTCACCAATTCAGCGTTGCCGGCGAATCGGTCGATCCCCTCGGCCAGCAGCGCATCTGCCTGATCAAGGCCGCCGTTCTGCCATAAAGCTTTGGCGCCCTTGATGAAGCCGATCGAATTCTGCGGCAGTTGCTCCCGCGCCACTGCCCACAAATCGACCGCCTTCGGCCAATCCTTGACGGCATCCGCAAGAGACGCCGCCAATATCGGGATGGCGGCTTCGGCGGGAAACAACTCTCTTAGTTGGTCGAGCAGCGCCTCCGCCTCGTTGATGCGCCCGGCCTCTCGCAATGCCTCCACGCCGCCGACCCAGCCGACCGGGTGACGAGGGAATGCCGTGCGGGCCGCACTCCAGCGACGAACGGCTTCGGCGGCATCACGTTGCCGAGCGGCCATGCGAGCAAATTCTGAGGCAAAGGTAGGGCCCGCACTTTGCACGAGCAGCTGCCCTTCGAGCAGCAATACCTCTGCCTTGTCGAATTCGCCGCCATTGGCCAAAGCATGGGCTGCGCGCAGGTAGGCAGCGGCATGGCCCGGAAAGCGCTCACGTATCGCAGTCCACATCCGCAGCGCCTGGCCAAGATCCCCGCCCGCCAGCATTTGTTCGGCGGCGACGAGATCAGATTCGAGGCTCTCCACGGCTTCGGCAGACGTCACCGCATCGCTCATCGCAGCTCCCCTCGTCGTCAGCCGCCGGATTTGACTATCTGCCGGCCGGTTGTTGATCTGTCAGACGAGACCGCCCATCAGTCGCATGTTTATCACATTTTGTCGTATCACGTGAGTTCGGAATATATTGCCTTGCCACCGATCATGGGGTGATAGCATAAAATGCACGCCTGGATTGGCCAAGACAACCAACTTGCGTCAAGCCCTGCGTGCGAGGACTAAGTGGCATGGAGCAGGTATCGCCAACACTTGAGCGAGACGGCGGCGCCGAACCGGATCGCATCCCTATCCTGTGGTCCGACGAGCGCCGGAAATATCTACACCGGATTGCACACGGCGAAATTCCTCCACTGGCCCCTGCGGATACCGCCCTCGCCGCCTCGCTGCTCCAATGCGCTGAGGGCCGGTTCGCCGAAGCGGAGCGATCAATTGTCAATCTGCTGAGCCAGAACCTCGAGGAATGCCGCCACGGAGGCGAGACCTTCATCAGCTTTCTCAATGCTCTCTTCGTTGTGCAGCGGTTCGACCTGCTGGCCGCGTTACTGAAAACCCGCTTCGGGTTCGAGCGCGAATTGCAGATCACGGCGCGACGCCGCGGGCCTGGACTTGGGCGGGTGCAGTGGGAAAGTCTGCCGTCCGGAGCCCACCGCTTCACGTTCGACGCCAAGGCGTTCGAGAATGACAACACCCGCATCGAAATCCTGGCGTTCCAATGGGAATTTCCCGTGTTTGCCAATTATGCACGGCAACCAGAACAAGAGGTCGGCAGCGTCATCATCAACCAGCAGGATATCGGCCAAACCCCTGGCTTGGCCTGGTGCGACAATCGCCCAGATTATTTCCTGATCCCGGATTGTGCTTTCGTGCCGTCAGAGGGTTATCGCCACACGCGGGAGGTCCTCAGCCAAACGCGTGTGCCGTGGCAGCTTCGCGCCCCTGTGGCGTTCTGGCGAGGCGCGACCACCGGAATGCAGGAACCTCCTGGTGACTGGCGATCGTTGGAGCGTATCCGTCTGTGTCAGATTGCGTCTAAACATTCTCACACCGGCCTCATCGACGCCGGTATCAGCGATATCAAACAATTTCGCGATCCGGCGGTGATTCAGGAAATTCAGCAATCCGGATTATTCAAAGGCTTCGTACCGTGGCAGGACTGGAGCAACTACAAATTTCTCATCGAGATCGACGGCAACTGCAACTCCTGGTCAAATCTGTTTCAGCGGTTACTAACCGGCAGTGCCGTGCTAAGGGTGGAATCGTCTCGTGGCCTGCAACAGTGGTTCTATGATGAACTTATGCCATGGCGGAACTATGTGCCGATTGCGCCGGACATGTCCGACCTGATGGACAAGATCGGCTGGCTCGTCCGCAACGATACGGTTGCGCAGCGGATCGGTCAGGCCGGCTTGGCTCTGGCCGAACATCTGACGTATGAACGGGAGATCGCGCGCAGCGCCGAGGTGATCTCCGCGGCGTTTCGTTATTTTGATGGAAGAACGGAGTTGGGGACGCCGTTTGGCCGGAAGCTGGACTTCCTCGCTCCGGTCACCGCGTAATTTGAGACATCTTCGTTGTCGCCTCACGCATTGAGACGACTGAGGCATGGCCACACTGGACTAAGGCGATCAATCACGGGGGCTCGGCATTGAGAGATTTTCTAGGACTGCTGTCGACGCAAGGAAGAGGGTTTACCGCAGCCCTGCTGGGCAGGCGCCGAACACCCGCTCAAAAGGCCACCGGGATCCACCCGACAGTTGTCAAGAAGACAGTGCTCGAGGCCAGCTCCACGCATTCGCCGGAGATCGGGACGCCGCCTCCGGCAGATGCGGCAACCCTGCTCCCCGAGCCCGCGCAAGCCCCTGTCCCGACCGAGTCGGCGTCGACCGGGCCGGCGGCATCCTCGCCGCCGTCCGAGGCAGCGACAGCAATAGATTCAGCGCGAAATTCAGGCGACGCCGACGAAGTGATGCGAATTTGGTCTGCCACCAGCGGCGGTGAACGATCATCGGTGCTGTTTCAAAAAGTGGGAAGTGCCCTGCTGCATCTCCGGCGTCCCGACGAGGCAGAGGAAATTCTGTCGGAGGGACAGGAGAAGTTTCCCGAGGACTTCGGCATAGCCGTTGACCGAGCCTGGGTGTCCCACGCTCGGCGGGACTGGACGGAAGCCGCTTCGCGCTGGCGTTTCGTCCGCGAGCAATACCCGGATCATGCGATCGGATATCTCGGCTTGACCACCACGCTTCGTGGCAGTGAAAAGTTCAATGAGGCGGAGCTTCTGGTGAACGAAGGCCTGACGCGTTTTCCGGATGATGCCGGGCTGCTTGTCGAGGCTGCGTCGCTCGCCCAGACGCGCGGCTTATGGGAGGACGCTGCCCACCGATGGGAGACTGTCCGCACCCGCTACCCCAATAATTTGGGAGGCTACCTGGGTGGCGCCGCAAGTCTCCGCGAGTTTGGCCAGGACGAGCAGGCGGAAGCGGTGTTGCAGGCAGGCATTCAGCAATTGCCGTCCGTTCCGTACCCGGCGCTCGACTATGCATGGTACGCGAACAAACGAAAGGATTGGCCTGAGGCTGCCCGCCGGTGGGCCTATGTGCTGGAGCATTTCCCGGCACACGGAGCCGTGGGGGCAGCCACCGCCTACCGCGAAATGGCTGATCACGACCGTGCCGATACCGTCTTGCGCCAGGCAGCGGAACAACACCCGTCAGAGCAAGTTTCCATCGAATACGCTCGAATGGCGCAGCACCGCGAAGACTGGCCGGAAGCCGTCCTGCGGTGGGAGTCGGTTCGCAGCAAGTATCCAGGGACGTCCATCGGATACGTTGGAGGCGCGCAAGCGCTGTTCAAAGCTGGGCGGACCGACGACGCGGACGAATTGTTACGCCAGTCCACGATTGCCTTTCCGGATGATCGATCTGCCCACGTCGAATACGCCCAGGCAGCGTATTGGCGGAAGGATCTGCCCGAAGCAATCCAGCGCTGGGAGCAGGTTCGCGATCGTTTTCCGGAAGCTCGGGATCACGAATATGTTTCTCATTCAGCCGCCCTGCGAGAGGCAGGTCAGTTTGACGAGGCGGACACTCTGCTCCGAAAAGCCGACGCTGACTTCACCGGTCACCGCGGTATCCTTGCGGAACGAGCCTGGGTTGCGCATGCCCGAGGCGACTGGTCGCAAGCACTGACCCTGTGGCAGGCCTTGCGCACGCAGTTTCCCAACGATACCGAGGGCTACATCGGTGCACTCTTGTCCTTACAGCGAACGCACAGACTGGATGAAGCCGACGGTTTGCTGACCGAAGCGGTCCAGCGATTTCCTCAGGATCAGCGACTGTGTGTCGAACATGCCCGTCTGGCGCATGTGCGTCGAGACTGGGTGGCGGCCGCCACTCGGTGGGAGCGGCTGCAAGCCCTTTGTCCAACCCTTCCGGAGCCGTATATCGGCGGCGCGAATGCATTGATCGAGTTGCAGCGCTATGGTCCGGCGGAGGCCGCCCTCAAAGATGCGATGGAGCGGTTTCCTGAAGACGCAGAAGTTTTAAGTCTATACGCGAAGGTGTCGGCCCGTCAGCACCATTGGGACGATGCTATCGGTACGATATGAAATAGTCCGTGACAGGTTTCCCGATGACCGCGCCGGCTATCAGGGCGGTATCGACGTTCTACGCAGTCAATTCAGGATCGAGGAGGCTGGCCAGCTGCTGGAAGAGGCCATCGCTCGCCACCCTTCGGACCCTTGGTTTCGTCTGGAACGAGCCACCCTGGCTGTAGCGGCTCTGGAGGAAAGCAAGCGAGACTGGGATCAGGCCGCTCGGAACATCGCCGGTCTGGTACGTGATTTCCCCGACTTCGAACCAGCCTACATTGAAGGATCCAGGTTGCTGCGCCGTGCGGGTCGGCCTGAAGATGCCGAGATGCTTGTGGCGAGCGGCATCGAACGTCTGCCACAAAGTGTGGGCCTAGCGGTCGAATACGCAACCGCGGCCGAGGGACGCGCGGAGTGGCCCGAGGCGATCAGACGATATACACAGGTAACAGAAAAATTTGGCGATAATCCGGCCGGACATGGCGGTCTGGCACGGGCATTGTCATCGATGGATCGCCATGCGGAGGCCGACGCCATCCTGGTCGGGGCGATGGCAGAGTTTCCTTCCGTGCTGTCGCCATTCTCGGAATACGCGACGGTGGCATTGCGACGCAAGGACTGGCAAGAGGCGTTGCGCCGCTGGCAGGACGCTCAGGCTCGGTTCCCCTCTGAGCCACATCTGAACGAGAAGATTTTCGAAGCCAGGATGCGACTGCTCGAGACGGCATCGACGACCGAGGCCGCCGAGGCGCCGTTGAGGGACGGCAGTGATGCCCGCGCGGACGCCGTGCGCACGTCAAACGATGAACTCGCTATACGAGACCTGGTGACGCAGTTCGAAAGTCTCGGCGGTGCCGGTCATGGCTGCGAGTTCGGCGTTTTCCAAAGGCATTTCGGCGCCGAACCTCTGGGGTTACTGCGCTGGGCGGAAGTCCAACCGGATGCGTTGGTCGCACTGCTGAATTCGGAATTTGCGGGTGTAGGTCTGCCCGAAAATACCGAAGTGGTGACGCCGCCGACGACCGGTCGGAGTGAGTATTGGACCAGGGACACAAGACATTTCATGGCGATGCGCTGCTTCACCTATGAGGATGAAGTTACGCATGAAAGAATGATGCAACAGGCCTGTCGTCGGCTGACCTTCCTGTCGTCGAAGCTGAAGGAAGACCTCCGATCGGCGAACAAGATTTTTGTATATAAGAACATGTTGCGCAACCTGACGGAGCAGGAAGTCGACGCACTGGTCGCTGCGATGAGAAAATATGGCGATAATACATTGCTGTATGTGCGCTACGAGGATGAATCCCATGCCAGCGGCACGGTGGAGGTCGTCCGCCCCGGGCTGATGGTTGGCTATATCGACCATTTCGCCTTCGCCCCCACAAACGAGCCCTTGGCGCCACCTACCGCTTCCTGGCTTCAATTGTGCCGAAACGCCCATGATCGATGGCGCCAAGCCCAGGCAGCCTGAGCCTGGCGACAATCAGCGTCTTCGGGTGACCTCTGGAAGCACCCGTTTGTGAGGTTTCGCTATGTTGGACAACTTGCGCGACTGGTACCATCGTCGTCGCGTCATGGGGGAATTGCACGGTCTCAACCGTGTCAATGAGCAGGCGGCTTATTGGCACGTCAAAAACCGCCTCGAGGAAATGAAAAAAGCGTTTGAGCGCGATGATCTCAGGATGGTGCGCGCCGTCTGGGCCGATCTGATCCCGCGATACCGTAAGCAGGTCGCGGCGTCCCCTGCCGCACTTCAGTTGCAGCTCGAAATGAACTGGCTCGATGAGGCGGAAGGGCTGCTTCGGGAACACCGCAAACGCCGGCCGAGCGATCCATTGGGCACCGTCGGCATGGCGAGGGTGGCGCAGCGGCGGGGAGATTTTGAGAAGGCCGTCGTGCAATGGGCTGACGTCCGGAAGCGCTTTCCGGTAATGCATGAAGGCTACAGCCAGGGCGCCGCCAATCTGGCCAGAGCGGCCCGTTTCGATGAGGCCGAGGCAGTTCTGTCGCGCGGGCTAGAGCGCCTGCCCAACAACTTTGATTGCCTCATGGAACACGCTCGGCTGGCCGAAGCGAGGAAGGATTGGGCCCTCGCCCTGTCGCGCTGGCAAACGCTGGTAAATGCATCGGCGGCAGAGAGCAGTCTTGGCTACCAGATGGGGACGACTGGAATGGCCATGTCACTGCGGCGGCTCCGACGCTTCGAGGAGGCTGAAATGCTGCTGGTCAAGTTGCGCACGCTGATGCCGATCAATCCGCTCCCCGCCCTTGAATACGCCGGGATCGCGGAAGATCGCGGCGACCTGTCCGAGGCCGTGCAACGATGGCGGCAGGTCCATCAACGCTTTCCGCAATGGCAGCCAAGCTATTCAGGACTGATCGCGGCGCTGCGAAAAGTCGGCGAAGCTGAGCAGGTCGAAACGGTTCTGGCGGACGCCGCCGGTCGGTTTGTCGAGGACGCCCATTGGTCGATCGACTATGCGGAAAGCGCGGAATCCCGTGGCGATTTCAACGAGGCAGCTTCGCGCTGGCAAACTGTACGGCAACGCTTTCCGCAACGCGAGGAAGGCTACCGACGCGGTGCCGACGCGCATTACCAAATTGGGCCATGTCGAGGCAGCAGCGGCCGTGTTGTCGGAATACAAACAACGCCTCGAGGTATCTCCGGAATGATGCCCGGCGCAGCCCATTGCCCGAGGCTACTGTAGGAAATCGTTACTATATGCAGGAATTGTAATCTCCGCCTAATTAGGCATCATAGTATAGTACGGGTTATGTCGACGATCGCATTGCAGGCATTTTCGCGGTTCGGCTTTGGACGGCGCGGGGCGGAGCCGATCCCGGGCGATGTGCGCGCGTGGCTCCGGTCGCAATTGGATGCGCCAGACCCAATACTCGCGAAGGTCGGGCCCTCCATGCTGAATACGGCACTGGTCGATCGCAAATACGCGAGTGCAATGAAGGCCGGGGAGACCCTGCCCATTGGCTTTGCAGACCTCTTCAGGCAGGAGATGACCGACTTGCTGCAAAATGCCGTCTGCACCGATCTGCCGTTGCGCGAGAGGCTCGTCTGGTTCTGGAGCAACCACTTTACCGTCAGCGCGCGCGGCGGTCCTTGGCCTTTTGGGTTGAATGGCGCCTACGTCCAGGAAGCCATTCGGCCCAACGTGACGGGACGGTTCGCGGACCTGCTGAAAGCCGTGATGCGACACCCGGCCATGCTGGATTATTTGGATAACGAAAGGTCCGTCGGCCCCGCCAGCCCGCTCGGTCTCAAGCAGCATCGCGGAATCAACGAGAATCTGGCGCGGGAATGCCTTGAACTGCACACCGTGGGCGGCCGGTCCGGTTACACGCAGCAGGACGTCATTGCGTTTGCCGCCATACTGACCGGCCGAGGTGTTAACCGGGAGGGCGATTCACCGGGCTTTGTGTTTCGTGCGGATATGCACCAGCCGGGCCCCAAGACATTGATGGGACGGATCTTTCATGAGGGTTTCGACGGCAGCGAGGCGGCCTTGGAATGGATCGCAACCCTCACGGCCACCCGTCGTCATATCGCCGCTCAACTCGTGCAGCATTTCGTCGCGGACGTGCCTCCGCCGGACTGCATCGACCGTGTGGCAGCGGTCCTGCGGGAGACCGATGGCGACTTGAAAGCCACTGTATGCGCCATCATCGACATGCCGGAAGCGTGGCAGCCGCTGACTAAATTCCGTGCGCCGGCGGAGTATGTCGTCGCGGTGCAGCGAGCACTCGATCTGCCCTTCGAACCTGGATCGCATCTGCTCGATGCCACGACGGATCTGGGCCAACCGTTCCGAAACCCGCTGCTGCCGAACGGCTGGCCGGACACGGCGTCAGACTGGATCTCAGGCGAAGCAATTCTGAAGCGGGCGGACTATGCCATGACCCAGGCTTGCAGACCCGGAGCCCCCACCGCGGAGGCCGTGGCTGCGGCGACACTCGGCGACCTTTGTTCAGCGTCCACGATGTCGGCCGTCGAGAACCGCTCCAATCGAGCCGAGGCACTCGCCACCTTGCTCACGTCCCCGGAATTCTTGCGGAGATAGGTCATGCATCCCTCCAGGCGTGACGTGCTCCTCGGCGCCGCCGCGACACTCTCTCTCGGTGGTGCCTCGCTGTCGGTCCGCGCGGCCGAGACCGATTCTCGTTTCGTTCTGATCTTCCTGCGCGGCGCCATGGACGGGCTGAGTGTCGTCGTTCCCTACGGGGACGCGGACTTGCAGCCGTGGCGCCCGAATCTGATGCTGCCGGAGCCAGGAGGTCCGGACGGGCTCGCTGATCTGGGCGGTTTTTGGGGCTTGCACGGCTCGCTGAAGCGCATGCGTGCGTTCTATGGCGCAGGTGATCTGCTGCCGATCCACTGTGTCGCGGGGCCGAACCGGAGCCGCAGCCACTTCGAGGCGCAGGACATGATGGAGATCGGAGCCGAGACCCGGATGACAAGCGGATGGCTCAATCGCATCACTGCATCGCTGCCGACAAACCCGAATTGCGACACCGCCTTCACGATGGCATCGACTTCGCCGCTGATCCTGCACGGCGAGACGCCGACGACAACCTGGGATCCATTCCACCCCCGCCCGCGGGTCTCCGGCGATTTCTATGCCAACGTCGTTGCCATGCACGCTGACGATCCGCTGACCGGAGCAGAACTGGCCGATGGCCTGAAGGAGCGTCACTACATCGACGCCGTGCTGGCCGACACGTCGTATGAGGGCATCTCACCTGGCTTCCCGCGTCTTGCCCGAGCGGCGGCGAAACTGCTGGCGGCGCCGACGGGTCCTCGCCTGGCCGAGCTGGAACTGGGCGGCTGGGACACCCATTCGGGCCAACTTCCACGCCTCGCACTGGGGTTGAAGACCCTTGATGAGGGTATTGGCGCACTGCGCGCAGGTTTGGCGGACGTATGGGCGAAGACGGCCATTCTCGTCGTCACCGAATTCGGCCGCACCGTCCGGGCGAATGGCTCCGGAGGCACCGACCATGGGACAGGAACCGTAGCCTTCCTCATTGGCGGCAACGTCGCCGGCGGCAGGGTGCTGGCGGATTGGCCCGGCCTTCGGGCAGCGCAGATGTTCGAGGACCGGGACCTGCAGCCGACGCTTGATATCCGTGCGATCGCCAAAGGCGTCCTTGGCCCGCATTTTGGGCTATCGGCGACGGCGTTGGCAAATGTGTTTCCGGGCAGCGACCGCATCACGCCGCGGGCTGGTTTGCTGAGGGCGTAATACCAGCGGCCCCTGACGTTGACCCACCGTTCGCGTCTCCAGTGTCATCCCCGGCGGCGGCCGGGGACCCACGATTTGCAGTGCGGTGCAGTCAAAATCGGTGATCCGGCGGCATGCTGCGCAGACCTTTCTCGACCAGGTAAAATATCGTTGCGGAAATGTCAGGAGCGCCGTCACGAGATGCATGCGCCGGCGCAACCCCTGAACGATCCGCAGGGTCCGCGAATTGCTGGGTCATTTGCCTGCGACTGGAGGCTGCGCCATTCGGGCGAGGAACACCGCGCCGGGTTCCGAGGCAGGCCGGCGTTGTAAATCGTTGGAAAATGCCTGATCCTCTCCGCTCGAAAAAAACCGAAGCCGGGGCATCCCGGAAAATAACGCACGGGGGGATTGATGAGCACGAGACGCATCCTGATAGCGGCGTTCGGCGCGGTGGGCCTGTTGGGCAGCTCCACCATCGCATTCGCCGACGACTTCGAACTCGCGATGGTCATCAAGGAGACGACCAACCCCTACTACAACGCGACACTGGCCGGCGCGCGGATCGCCGCCGGCGAGATCGGCGGGACAGCGAAAAACTACGGTCCGACGCAATCGAGCCCGCAGGCGCAGATCGACATCATCAACAACCTTGCCGACCGGCACATCGCCGCCATCGCAGTGGCGCCAAGCGATCCGAAGGCGGTCGTCCAGGCGATGAAGCGGGCCACGAAACTCGGCGCCAAGGTCATCACCTACGATGCCGATTCCGAGCCGGAAGCAAGGCCGTTCCTGGTCAATCAGGCGTCGCTGGAGGCCGTTGGCAAGTTCGGCGCCGACGGGCTGGTGAAGATCATGGGTGAGAAGGGCAAGGTCGCCATCGTCTCGGCGCAGCCGACGGCCGCCAATCAGAACGCCTGGATCGCGGCATTCCGTGACGAGATCAAGAAATATCCCGGCATCGAGATCGTCGACGAAGTCTATGGCTACGATAATGAGCAGAAGGCGTACGACGCCACCATCGCGCTCACCACAAAGTATCCCGATCTCGCCGGCATCTATGCCCCGACCTGCCCCGGTCTGCCGGCGGTAGCGCGGGCGTTGGAGGCGGTGAACATGGGGCATGGCGCCGTCAAGGTCTCCGGCCTGTGCGTGCCGAGCATCACAGCGAAATACATGCTCGACGGCACGATCGGATGGTTCCACCTTTGGGATCCGATACGCCTCGGCTACGTGACCTACTACGCCGCCAAGTATTTCGCCGAAGGCAAGATCAAGGGCGAGCCCGGCGACAGCTTCACCATCGACAAGGGCAAGTGGCCAGGCACCTACACGATCCTGCCGAGCCACGAAATCATCACCGGGGAGCCGCTGCGCTTCACCGCGGATAACGTGAAGGACTATCAGTTCTGATGCCAGCCCGGCAGGCGGGGCCACCTCGTCCCGCCGGTCCGCTGTGAGCAACTACGGGACCGCATCGGACGAAGCGACGCCGGCCGTCGAGTTGCGTGGCATCGCCAAGCAATTCGGCCCGGTCGAGGTGTTGACGGACATCGATCTCGAACTTCACGGTGGCCGAATTCACTCGCTCGCGGGGGAAAATGGCGCCGGCAAGAGCACGCTCGTCAAGATCCTTGCGGGTATCTATCGGCCCGACAGCGGTGAAATCCTGCTCGACGGACAGCCAGTCACGATGCATGGCGCCGCCGACGCGCGACGGCACGGGATCGCGGTAATCCATCAACATCCGGCCATGTTCCCCGACCTGTCGGTGGCCGAGAACATCTTCGTCGGCCGCCAGCCGCGGCGGGGTGCCCGTATCGACTGGGCGGCGATGCAGGCAACCGCGGAGGAATTGCTCCAGCGATTACGTATGCAGATCGACGTGCGCCTGCCGGTCAAGGCCATCAGCATCGCCGAGCGGCAGGCTATCGAGATCGTCAGGGCGCTGTCGTTGGACGCACGCGTTTTGATCATGGACGAGCCGACCTCAACGATCTCTGCCCGCGAGATCGATCGCCTGTTCGAGATCGTGCGGGGGCTGAAGCAACAGGGTATCGCCATCCTGTTCATCAGTCACTTCATTGACGAGGTGCTCGGCCTTGGCGACGACGTCACGATCCTGCGTTCCGGTCGCAGGGTTGTCTCGTGCCGGTCTGCGACGCTGACGCCGGAGCAGACGGTGCGCCACATGATCGGCAGTGAGCCCAGTGTGCTGTTCCCGAAGGAGACAGGAACCATCGGCGAGCCGGTGCTCAGCGCCCGCCACCTGTCGGGCGCGGGTTTTGTCGATGACGTAAGCTTCGACCTCAGGGCCGGCGAGATTCTCGGCCTGTTCGGACTGGTCGGCGCCGGCCGTTCCGAGGTAGCGCAGATTTTGTTCGGCATCACGCCGCCGGACCACGGCGAAATCCGGATCGACGGCACAGCGGTGACGCCGCGCTCGCCGCGCGATGCGATGCGGCTGGGACTTTCGCTCCTGCCGGAGGACCGGCACCAGCAGGGGCTGGTGCTGCAGTTCCCGATCCGCGCCAACGAGACATTGCCAATCCTGTGGCGGCTGGCGGACTGGCTCGGCCTGATCGATCGGTCGAAGGAGAAGCGCGTGGCGCGCGAGTTCACCAGGCAGATGCGCGTTGTCGCGCGCGGCATCGAGCAACTGACATCGACCTTGTCGGGTGGCAATCAGCAGAAGGTGCTGTTGGCCAAATGGCTGATCCCGGCGCCGCGCGTGCTGATCCTCGACCAGCCGACCCGGGGCATCGATGTCGGCGCGAAGGCGGAGATCCATCGCATCGTCTCGCATCTCGCGGCGCAGGGCATGGCCATTATCCTGATCAGTGACGATGCGCCGGAGGTGATCGCGATGGCCGACCGGATCCTCGTCCTGCGCACGGGGCGGCTGGTCGCGGAGTTCACGCGTGATGCTTTCGACCAGCAGGCGCTCATGCTGGCCGCGGCGCATTCCACCCGGGATCGCAACCCACAGGCGGAAGCGGCGGCGACGTGAGCCGGCTGATGCGCATTCGGGAACTCGGCCTGGTCGCCGCGCTGCTGGTGATTTGCGCCGGCGTGACACTGCGCGAACCGCGCTTTCTCAATGCCGGTAATCTCGAACAGGTTGGACTGTCCGCAACATTGGTCTGCATCGTCGCGCTCGGCGAGGCCCTGGTCATCATCGCGCGCCAGATCGACCTTTCGGTCGGCGCGATGGTTGCCGCCAGCGCCTTTGTCTCAGCTGACTGGCTGGAGACGAACCCCGACGGCAGCATCGCGATCGTGTTCCTGATCGGCATCGGCGCCGGTGTGGTGATGGGGATCGGCAATGCGCTTCTGGTCGTGGCCGCGCGCATTCCGGCGATCGTCGCCACCCTGGGCACGCTGGCGATCTATCGTGGCGCCGTCATTATCATCGCGGGAGGCAGGCAGATCTCGGCCACCGTGCTGCCGGACAGTTACCAGGCGATCGCTCAGATGCATGTCATCGGCGTGCCATTGCTGGTCTGGATCGCGGTGCTGCTCACGGTCAGTTTCGGCTGGGTCGCGCGCTTCACACGCGTCGGGCGCAACCTGTATGCACTGGGCAGCAGCCCGGAGAGCGCACGGGTCACCGGCATCAACGAGGCCTGGCATCTGGCACTCGTCTTCATCGTTTGCGGCGCGCTTTGCGGTTTCGTCGGCGTGCTCTGGGGCGCACGCTTCGGCACGGTGGACGCGGTGCTGGCGCCCGACCTGCACCTGCAGGCAATCTCGGCCGTCGTGGTCGGTGGCGTCAGCATCTTCGGCGGCAGCGGCTCGGTGTACGGCGCGGCGCTGGGCGCGGTGATCTTCGCGGTGCTGCAGAATGGCGTGCAACTGCTTGGCATCAACCAATTCTGGTTGCAGGCGGTGACCGGGGCGGCAATTCTCGGCACGGTGATATTCTATAGCCTGCTCACCCGCCGCGCTGAGCGGGTAGAACGCGCCGCACGACGCCAGCCTGTCGGGCTCGGCGTCGCCACGCGGCTGCGGGCAAAACAATGAAAAGGCTGAGCCCCTACCTGGCGCGCTGGGAGGCGTTCCTGTTGCTGGTACTCGCCATCACGCTCGTGCTGGGTGCCAGCAATTCGAAATACTTCCTCACCGCCTCCAACCTTTCCATTGCGGTCGCCGGTGTCATGCCGGCGGCGATCGTGGCGCTGCCGATGACACTGGTGATCGTGTGCGGTGAGATCGACGTGTCGGTGGGCTCGATGGTCGGGCTGTGCGCGGCGACGATCGCGGTTTGCCGGGAGCAGGACCTGTCCATCGAAATATCGATGTTGGCAAGCCTGGTGGTGGGCACGCTGGCGGGCGCGCTGAACGGCGCGATCATTGCCTTCATCGGCCTGCCGTCGCTGGTGGTCACGATCGGGACCCTCGCCCTCGATCGAGGAATTGCGCAGATCCTTCTGAAGGAGCGAGGCGTCACCGGCTTCCCCGACTGGTACCAGGAAATCGGATTCGGCACCGTTGGCAACACGTCGATCCCGTGGAGCCTGTTGATCTTCATTGCGTTCTTCGCGGTCTTTGCGGTGTTCCTGCATGCCAGCTATCGGGGGCGGGCATTGTTCGCTATCGGCAACAACCGTGAGGCCACGCGGTTCTCAGGCATCAATGTGAAAGGCGCGGTGTTCGGTGTGTTCGTCGCCTCCGGCATGATGTGCTCGGTGGCGGCGGTCGTGCTGACCTCATATCTCTCGAGTGCCCGTTCCGACACGGCGATCGGGCTGGAGCTGCCGGTAATTACGGCGGTGGTACTCTGGCGGCGTCGATATTTTTGGCGGTAGCGGAACACTCGGCGGCGTGCTGGCAGCGGTGTTCGTGCTGGCGTTTGTGCAGAACGCGCTGGGTCTCGCCGGTGTGGCACCGGAGGAGCAGCAGATCGTGACGGGCTTCGTGCTGGTGACAACGCTTGTCGTGTTTGGTGCAGCCAGGGCACTCAGCGCCCGGGCGGCACGCGGCCGCTCCAGCGCATCGCTGAAATGAAACTGGCGGCCGCAAGCGCCGGGCCGGTTCGCCAGTTGGATGTCCCGTCGGCATGCCATGCTCGTGTCATGGCCGGCGAAGGCCGGCCACCCACGTCTACACCTTTACGGGGGCTTCGTCGGTGACCGCCGGGCCCACCCTTGGTTGCGTCCTTCGGGACCGAGGGCCCCAGGCCGTGGCTCACTCGGTCGGGGGGAGAGGGGGCCATCATTCATTTGGTCGGCTGGCCGTGAGATGCCCGAACGCGCCAAACAGGGCCGCAATCGGCTGTTCTGCGCGACCGGTCTGGCGAACGAACTTGCCGGGCGGGTGCCGCGGCTGACCGACGAAAAGCGGAAGCCGAGCATGGAGGTCGGTTCGATGCGACACTGCCAACGAATGAGGCGAAGCGGCGTGGGGTGGCGTGCTCGGGCCGCTGACACCGCCAAGACCGATGGCGGCGGTAAGGCTCGCCGCAGCGCGACCAGGATCGGCATCGTAATGCTGGCGGTCTTGGCTGCGTCACCCGCATTGGCCCAGAGCAGCCTGCCGGACCACCAGGTAACACCAGGCGCCGTCAACCCAGTTGTTACGCCAGGGACGGTCGGTCGGACCATATGTCGGCGCGGGTGGACCCGAACGGTAAGGCCGCCGGAGCAAACCAGCCAGGAGATGAAACGCACGGTCATGGCGGCATACGGCCATGCCGGAGAGCGGCTGTCGGGATACGAGGGTGACCATCTGGTTCCACTCGCCCTGGGCGGGGCACCTACCGATCTTCGTAACTACTGGCCCGAACCGCTCGATCCGCCCGACGGATGGACGGCCGAAATGAAAAACGAGTTGGAAGCCATCCTGAGCAGGATGGTCTGTTCGAGGCGACTGCCGCTGGACGTGGCGCAGCGCGCGATCGCGGCGGATTGGCATCAGGCCTACCAGCTGTATGTGCTGGGCGGTGACTGACACTGGCAGCCGCGGGGATTCGTCGCTGCGTGGACCACCTGCGAGGGCACGCGGCGCGGGCTAATGGGGCCATCTCCAGCTCGGGTCAGATCACGATTGCATTTGCTGGTCATTTCAGCAGACGGTCGATCACGTCCTGGCGACACATGCGACGGCCACCGCTCTCGCTCGTTCAGACGCAATACCGAGGCGCACTGAATGGTGAGTGGAAGGACAGGAATGCTATGAAATGCGAGTTCGTGGTCGTCTGCGTCCTGCTGGCAACCCTGATATCCGGATGCACCTCCAACCCCTACGCGCCGGTCAATCAGATGACGCCGGTCCGGCAGATGGATAACGCCTTCGAAGGCCGGCCGATCAATGCCCCACCGCCCGGATATCAGAGTCAACGCGATCGGGACTACGATGCTTACGGGCCACCACCTTATCCGCGGTATTGATTGTTCTAAATCGGAACGGTAACGACCGCTCGCAAGCGCTTGACGAGCGGCGGCCGCGACCCGCGATCAGGTGCGACCGCTCCGGCTGGAGTAAACGTTCGCACCGATGGGGCGACCTGCGCACCGATTAGTGACGATGGCTGTGTGGTAGTCAACTGCCGCGGTGCCCGCGCCGTGGTTTGATCCCCGGATGCAGTTGAACCCGAAACATCACGGTGCCCTGGCTATGGACGCGTCGGAAGCGACCGCGATGCAGGCGCTGGGTCCGATGGGCTTCGTCATGTTCATCTCAGCGATACTGACGTCCTTCGGCTTGATTGCGCTTTGTATTTACGCCGCGCTGCTGCTCGGCTTCACCTTCATCTAGCAGCCCGTCACGGTGACTTTGACCGGTCGAGCGTGCCGCGGATTAAGGGCGTTTTCCGGTCAGATCGACCCATAGCCCTGATGCGCGAGGTAGTTCTGGCATCGCTTCCCGGTAAATCCCGCAGTTCACCGATCCGGTCCCGCAACTTCCGAACAGCGCGCTCCAATGCCCTCCGCGAAGGGCCTCGAGCTTCGCAACTACCATTTCGATCGGGATCAGGTCGATCCACCGGCAATCCAAGCACGGTTGCGCCGCATTTTAGCTTTGGCTGCCCATTGCTGATGTCCGCACGATGAAGCCGTCAGACCTGCGGCCGCTGCTGAAGACAGGTTGCCGCAAGGGCCTCTTCGGCTCCGCCATTGGTATCAGAACGCACTGAATAGCTGGCCGGGCACGACGCAGCGATCACGGCATCGCCTGTCGGATTTCGTTGCAGGGCAAGGGCGTCAGGTCCGAAGTGGGCGTGACAGTGTCATCGGGGGATGCGAACAGAAGCCCGACCCGCTTATCTTGGGGGTGAGGCGGCATGTTCGCGGCCGCGATGTCGCGCCATCATCGCCACAAGAGATCTCGTGATCGGGACGATCTTCTGGTCCCAGATAATGAGCGATCCACCGAATATGGCCGGCAGCACCACCGCCGCGGACAACGACATATAGATCAAAGCCACCCCTCATGCCTCCCATCATCGCGGCCCAGTACCGTGCAAACAACCGGACGGCGTCATCGCGGCGTATCCGTTCGCCAATCGATCCAGAGCAATGTCAGCCAAACTCGAATCGCAGAGCGATCTCAGGCTGATGAAATTGCTTGTGAAACAACAGCTGGAGCGTTTCCGCGCAAGCTGGAACGGTTCCAGCGTGGCGCGTGCCTCGCCAGATGCTCCGGCGTTGGGCATCGTCCGAAGATCCGGCACGATCTCCCTGGGTTCGGTCTCTGGGTCATACGGCATGACCCCCTGTAGACGCCCTGACCCGATGTTCGCTGTGACTCAGGTAACTCCGCCGCCGTGATGACCACGAACCTGCAAACGGCGGCCGCTCCGAAGCGGTGTGGCAACGTCACACGGGCCGTAACCGTGTTGCCATGCGGGCGCGCGACGCCGAGCCTGTCCTGACCCGTTGTCACTTGCGGCCTCATTCACAGTGAGTGGCTAGATGTGCCGACCGCCGGCGATCGTGGGCCCTTGGCGCAGGTCAGGAATCGATCGAGGGAATTCTCAGCGGCAAGGACCGGAACCGAACCAATCCCGGCTGGTGCAGCGGGCAAGGCGGGGGCGAACAGACCGGATCACGCACCCCTCTCGAAGCGACCATCGTCAATTTGACGCCCGGTCCACCTCAGGAATTGACGACGGCAACAGCCTCGATTTCGATCATGAAATCGGGACCGGCCAGGCGGGTCACACCCACAGTGGTGCTTGTCGGCGTCGCCACGCCAAGATAGCGCATGCGCACATCGCCGCACTTCTGGAATTCGTCGAAGTCGGTAACATACGTGTTGGTCTTCACGACGTCAGCCCATGTCGCCCCGGCAGCCTTGAGGCATCGGTCGAGGTTCTGGAAGGTCTGTTCCATCTGAGCGCGCATATCGCCTTTGCCGACGCAGTTACCATCGATATCGCGAGCCAGCTGGCCGGCGGTGTAGATGATCTTGCCGCTGCCGCTCACCGTCACGACATGCGAATAGGAAGGCTGCCCGCCGGACATCCTTACGTTCATTCCCTCTGGCTGAGATCGCTCAATCTTGAGGGCCATTCTCGCTCTCCCGGTTGTTGGTCTAATTGTAAGGCGCCGCCAGGACTATGCCAGCTTGTGCTCTCGCTTACCATTGGTGCCCTGGTGGGTAGCGCCGCGATCACCGCACGCACCAGATCCGCTGTAGGCAAAGCCGGTGGAGCGAAGGCGAAACGGGCTGCGAGAGATGCGACCGCCGCGGCCGGGCCCTCACACGCCTAATGGCGCCTCCATCCCAACGATGCGCTTATAGGCTGACCTGACTTGGTCAGAGACTGCCTGCGTGTCCTCTCGAAGATTGCGCGGCGTGATCGCGATAAAGCAGATCTCCCAATCTTCCGGGACCGGTTCCCCGACTTTCGGCAGGAACGCATGTGGTGCGTTCGGCGAATTGTGGAAATGATCCCCGCCCGCCACCGGGGTCAGAACGGGGCTCGCGTCGTCTGCGATAGAGAATGCGTCCGCTGACCCAACGACGTACATGGGGAACTGATCGGTTCTGCTCCTCGAATGCCTGTGCAGCTCGACTTGCGACAGAAACACAACGGCAATTCCTCGGCCATGGCGGTTTTGGCCGAGCCGCCAGGGACCGGGCCCGGACAGGTCCACGGTGGGTGTGAGCTTGTGCTCTTCGCGGCCGAGGACGTCACGCAGCGCTTGCTTCGGATCGAACGAGTTGTCCCGGCCCGGGTAGGAGACGCGGATCGCGCTGAAGTCTTGATAGACCGCCTTCATCCACGCCAGTTCGTCAGGTGCCAGCTCATGGTTCAGCAGCGGGATGTTCGGGTCCTCGGACATCGACAAACTCCTTGGTCACGGATGCAATAATGGATTCCGCCGAACGGCGGCGAGGCGGCATTGCCTGCGTAGTATATTGCCTGCGTAGTAAACTGCTTGTCCTCCACTACCAAGGCGGAGCGGCCTCAATTCGTTGTAGCGCGGTGTCACGAACCGAGAAATCCGCCCTGGCGACAGTCTTATACCGGGTTCAGAGCTGCCACAACGTCGGGCCGCTTCGGATGCGCCGGGTCGCTCATCAGGTGCTTGACTTCGCGCGCCTGCCATCGACTATCGGCGCGGATGATCGCCCATTCGAAGCCGGCGCCCATGCGCATTGCCCGGTACTGCACGGAGACACATCATGGTTGAAAGAGCACCGTTTTTGAATGCCACCTACAGCGCCTATCATCATCGCGGGCTGCCGGCGGACGACCAGGAACTGACCCGCGTCGGGCCGGACACGCCATGCGGCGAATACTTGCGACGCTTCTGGCAGCCGGTCATTCTCGCCAGCGAACTAAACGACCTGCCCCGCCGCCTGCGCATTCTTGGCGAGGATCTCGTTGCCTTCCGCGACAAGAGCGGCGCCATCGGCCTGTTGGAGCCCTACTGTCCGCATCGCGGCACCTCACTCGAGTTTGGTCTGATCGGCGACAACGGAATCCGCTGCTGCTACCATGGCTGGCTGTTCGACGTCGATGGTCGGATCCTCGAAACGCCGGGCGAGCCCGCCGACAGCACGCTGAAGGATCGGCTCTGCCACGGCGCCTACCCGGTGCACGAATATGCCGGCCTGGTCTTCGCCTATATGGGACCGCCGGACATGAAACCGCCCTTCCCGGTCCTCGATACCTATGACCTGCCGGGCTACCAACTGGTTGCCCGCGCCCCGACGCTGTGGGACTGCAACTGGTTGCAGGTCAAAGAAAACAGCATGGATCCGGCGCACGTCGCGTTTTTGCACACTCTTCCGGGCAGCGAGGGATTCAGCGACGATTTCAAGCAACTGGCCGAGTGGGACTGGATGGAAACGCCAGTCGGCATGGTCTACATCGACACCCGCCGGCACCAGGACAAGATCTGGGTGCGCGTCGCCGATTTCATTCTCCCCAACATCCACCAGTTCCCGCCCAACGCCGATCCGGTGGCACTTCGAAACGCGTTGAACCGCCCGCAGGCGACGACCTGGGCGGTGCCGCTGGACGACACGCATACCATGCAAATCGGCTACTACCGCGCGCCCGAGGGCAAGGACCCAGGGCGCGGTACCGCTTTCGGCCAGGATGGCAACCGTCCCTACGTAGGAGCGGCAGCGGATTCCCGGCGACTGGGACGCACAGGTGAGCATTCACGGCGGCATGGCACGGCACGGGCTGGAGCATCTCGCCGCCACCGACCGCGGTATCATCATGATGCGTAACATGCTCCGGCGAGGTATCCGCGCAACCGCCGCGGGTGAGGATCCTGGCTACCGCATCCTGAAGAACGATGCGGCGGTGCCGACTTACAGCCACGACCGGGTCGTATCGGGCGTCGCTCCGGCCGCTACGCCGGAGGCGGACCGCCAATTGCTGCGCGAGGTCGCACGAAACATCGTCGCGGGGACGGTCAGGGATGGCCTGACGCACGGCTAATGGGCGCGAACGCCAAGGGTTCCTGACCCGGGTAACTGCCCGCCGGACATCTGGCTGCGGTTCGCGGACCAGGCATCAGGAGCGGTGCGCTGCGTCTGACACCGCGATATACCGAAGGCTGCACGCACGTATCCCGGCCATCATCCGCGGGCTCCGCCCCGGCGCGCGCCACCCCATACCCTTGCTCTCGGCGTATTACACGACAATCGCTGCAAGCTGGTCGAACCGGCAAGCTGGTCGGGCATAATTCGCTCGGCATGACAGCCGTCCACACACCCTTCCGCCGATCGGGATGGCCGGCAGCGGACCGGGACCATCGCTGCAGGGGCGGATACTCTTGCCAGAAATTACCGGCGACAGATCTTTTTATATGGTTTCACGGGGTGAGGGGGCTTGATCGAGACGGCCCCGGCACGGTCTAGTCTCGGACTCATGAAGCACATTGCAGTCCTGACGAGTGGTGGAGATGCCCCCGGCATGAACGCGGCCATACGCGCCGTCACGCGAAGTGCGCTCGATCAGGGCATGACGGTCTACGGCGTACGCCAGGGTTGGCAGGGCCTGGTCGACGGTCAGTTCCGACAGCTCAGTGCGCGCGACGTGGGCGGCATCATTCAGGTCGGTGGCACTTTCCTTGGCAGCGCTCGATCGGCGGAATTTCGTGAGGAGAGCGGCCGGTCCAAGGCGCTCCGCAACCTCGCCCAGCGAGGCATCGACGGCGTGGTGGTGATTGGCGGCAATGGATCTCAGACGGGTTCCTACATGCTCAGCCAACTCGGGGTTCATGTGGTCGGCATCGCGTCCACCATCGACAACGATCTGTTCGGGACCGATATCACCATCGGCTGTGACACCGCCATCAACGTCACGCTTGAGGCGATCGATCATTTACGTACCACCGGTTCCTCGCACAATCGCGCCTTTCTGGTTGAAACCATGGGACGAGATTGCGGCTATCTGGCAATGATGGCGGGTCTCGCCGGCGGCGCGGAAGTCATCTCAACTCCGGAGTTTGAAGTATCAGCAGAGGAGATATCGCAGCGGCTGCGCGCCGCCTTCGAGCGCGGCAAAACCCATGCGATCGTGGTGATTGCCGAGGGTGTCAAAGAAAATACCAGCAAAATACTGGCCTATTTCAACACTGATAAGCAGAGGGCAGGGTTTGAGCTGCGCGCCACCACGCTTGGGCACGTCGTCCGCGGCGCTCCACCCAGCGCCTTCGATCGCCTGTTGGCGACCCGGTTGGGCGTCCATGCCGTCAAGTCCCTGGGCCAGGGTGAGACCGGCGTATTGGTCGGCTATCAGAAAAACGAGGTCACGCGGACACCGCTCGCGGATATCGTCGGACGCACCAAACCGATGGATACAGAACTGGTCGAGCTTGCGCGCATCCTGGCAAAGTGACCGCGCAAACTGTACTTTACCACCCGCGAGCCTGGTCGCGGAGCGCACGCGCATCGGCGCGCCACGACATCCGGATGACAACGAACACCCCTGCGCAGCGATTTTGACCGGTAGTGTCGGTCGCTGTCTCAGGGTCCTACTGCTTGCATCTCAGCCGTTAGCCGGGACGCATAGTGGGCGGCCAGGTCGTTGATCGCCTTCGACGCGTCGCCGCCAAACGAAGATCCGTGCATCACCGCTAGCAACCGGGGCTGCAATCGTGCCAATCCGCGTATGATGGGTGCCGTCGCCGGGCTGACGGCAGAGACTAACTTCGATATCGTAGTGGCCGGCTCAACGATGTCGCTCTCCGTCAGCGCTGGGCGATCCCCGGTATGTGCAAATAGATCGCCGCAAAACAGTGTTGCGGTCTCCTCCTCAAAGATAACGCCCGCGTCCCAACCGTGCGGCACGTGAGGCGTGTCGATAAACCGGATACGCCTGCCGCCCAGGTCCAGGACGTCGCCGCCTAACAGCGCGCGAGGCGGTCGGTCCGCCATGTCGTTGATGGAGACGCGGCAGCCGACAACGCCGTGAACAACCTCCGCGAGCGGCGACGCCGCCAGCCATTCGTTCATCGCGCCACATTCGTCAGCTTCCAAATGACCGAATGAAATCCAGCGGAGCCTGTCGAGCGGAAGTATCTTCGCGACAGCGGCCGACACATTCGAAAACTGCTTACGATGCCCGCAATGAAACAGCATCGGCTCATCTGCTAAAATGAGGAACTGATTGTAGCTGAGCCCTTCGGGTGGCAGCACATGGGGCATGAACGTGGATATGCGGAAGATACGGTCTCCGATTTCATCGACTTTGGCTTCCATCGCCCGCCCCTCCCCGGCTGCTCGGCATTTTGCCTTGCCAGCGCATCTGCTCTAGCTGAACCAAATCCAGCACACGTTCAACCCGTCACAATCACTGTGACGAAGTATTCGGCCGCTTCCGTCCCCGGCAGCAGCCGGATGGGCTCGATCGCTTCGTCGACCGCCGACGATATGGCGCCGCCGGTCAACCGGCTGCGATCCCGCTGATGGCGCCACGGAAGCAGCCCTCGCGATGAGGGACGCCGCACCCGAACTTCGGAGGAGGTTGCGGCGCCGCGCAGAAACCGCTGTTGCGCCGTTACCGCAATCCTAACCACCAGCATCCTGTCATGTTGCGACGCAGCATGAGCGGCCAGAATGGCGGTTACACTTCCAACCGGCGGAATGTCAGGCTTTGTCTCACCCCAGGCTCAGATACAGTTGCGACGGTACAGCGTGGCGGCCTACATCAGACAGATCGCCATTTGCCTGATCCTCGATCTGGAGGCCCACATGCTGAATGCGACCGCGCTGCTTTCCGAGCAGGTAGGCCAGAACCTGTCGGGCGTTTTTCTCCGCACGTTCGGCGGCAGCAAGCCGCATATCGCAGCCCTGCTCGATGAGGCCGCCCGCCTCACCATCGAACGGATTGCCACGAGCGATGCGCTCTACCACAACGCGGAACACACTGTGCTGGTGACGTTGGTCGCACAGGACATATTGCGTGGGCTGCGATTGCGGCAAACGATCTCGCCGGAGGACTGGCTACACTTCATTGTCGCGGCTTTGTGCCACGATGTCGGCTACCTGCGGGACGTCTGTCGGGGCGATAAAGCGGAACAGCAGGTGATCGACGCAGTCGGAAACAGCGTGCGTCTGCCGCGTGGCGCATCGGACGCCTATCTCGCTCCGTACCACGTTTCGCGATCGCAGATCTTCGTGCGCGACCGCTTTGCATCGCATGCATTGATCGATGGCGATCGGATAGCGCGGACCATCGAGCTTACGCGCTTCCCGGTGCCCGACGATGACGATCATGCGGAGACCGACACCGAAGCCGGCCTGGTCCGAGCCGCCGATCTCATCGGTCAGCTCGGGGATCCGCTGTATCCCCGCAAGCTCAATGCGCTGTTCCACGAGTTCGCCGAAATCGGCATCAATCAGAGGCTGGGATACCTCAGCCCCGCCGATCTTGCCGAACAGTATCCGACGTTTTTCTGGGGCAAGGTCGAACCCTACATCGGCCATGCCATACGGCACCTCGAGCTGACGATGGAGGGGCGGCAGTGGGTGGCGCAACTGTACAGCAATGTCTTTGTCCTCGAACACCATCGTCAACACATGGGGCCGCACCTGGGGGTGAGCAAACAACCCGACGAACCCGATACGAGTGACAATGGTTACGCCAACTGAACCCAGAGCGGCAGCGCCCCTCGCCGCTCTGGATATGCCTCGCTTCAGTCAGCAGACTTTCAAACGCGGGTCATGACCGCACGCTGCCGTCAGACAGGCTGGCAATCTTCTGCTGCATGCTGGAAATCAGACCCGAAGAATCGTGGCCTGCCAGGAACCTGCGAAAATCCGATCGCTGGACCGCCACCCGACTGATCGAGCCGTCAAGCAATACATCCACCACCCGCCACTTGTTTCCCTGCGCGCGCATCATGTAGTCCAGACGCGATGGCTCGCCGCTCAGTGGCACAAGACGAGTTTCGACCACGACGTCGTTCCCAACGGCACGCAGGGACGGCTCGATCTCGAACCGCTGCCCGGCATAGCTGTTGAAACTCGCGATATAGGAGGTGATCGTGAAGCGCTGAAAAACCTGCAGCAGCTCCGCCTGCTCGGGTGCACCCAGGGTGCTCCAACTCGAGCCTACACAACGGCGCAGGATTTCCGGCAGGTCGAACGTGTTTTCAATGATCAAAGACAAGGCGTTGTAACGTTCCGAGAACGGCACGGACTTGCCCGCCTTCATCACCGCAAGCAGTCCGTTGTTCAAGGTGAAGAATCGGGTCCATCGCGGTGGACTGCGCACCGGCCGCGCGCGCTCGGTATGGCGCGACAAGAGGCGCCAGCAGAGCGATTTGGAGCAACGCTCGGCGGCCAGGCAGCGCCACCGCACGTTCAGAAGACGATGCAAGGTGCAGGCTCATGGGTCGGCTCCTCTCAACGAAAATGCGATTCAGCAACGTCCTTCAAGCGTGCGCCCAAGCCACAGCCCGGGTCACCCGGGAGGCTTTCGCCAGCACGGACGGCGCAACCTCGATGACTGGAAAGTCGATTTCGGTTACCAGCTTACCCATCCGTCGCGAGCGACGCACGTTCTGGGCTTCCAGAAGATCAGCCAATCCGTCCACGATGTCGTCGCACTCGCGAGCATCGTCGTCCGCACACACATCAACATCGGCTGTGACCGCCAGACGCCATTGCCCGCTGCCCTGAGCAGCGAGGTTGATGCTTACGGCGGGTGCGCAGCCGCGCTCGAAGGCGTCGGTTATCGCTTGCATGACAAGGGCGCTTGCTACGAGAACCAGCGCGCGCCGCTTGTAGGCGGGCAGGGCAAGGTCGTCGAGCACGATCCGCGCTTCAACATCGCTGTCAGTCACCTCGAAGAGCTGCAAAAGCCCAACAGCAATCTCGCCAAGAGGTCTACGACACAGCAACGCTTGCTGCTCGTCAACGATTTGCAGCTCGGCGAAACTGGCTGCCAAACTCTCCGCCTTCGCGAGGCAGGATGCGGACCAGGCGACGCGGTTCTCTCGTCGCATCACCTGACGTTCAAGCCGCTGTGTCAGATGCACCATGCAGTGAACCCGGTGCACTGCTTCGTCGGCCCATAACGGCCACAGCACCTCGCGACCACCCCAGGACCCCGGAGCCGCCGCGCCAACCAGAATTTTCAGCAACGCCGGCCATCGAGGCAATGCCTCTGCCGCCGCTGCCAACCGCTCGAAGCGGGAAGCACTATAGCGGAACGATATGCCAGGCTTCGATGCCGGCTGATGACTTTGACTGAAGGCCGCCGCTCCGGCCTCGGCCCGTAGCAGGGCGGGAATTTCGCGATACATCATGGCAGTATTCGCTCCCCGTAAAAGCCTATCTATTTCAGGTCAAATTTGCGTCCAAGCTGTGGTATCCCATGGATCACTGGCGCCGCGCTTGTACAACATTGACGAATATTTTCACCGACTGCTGTATTGAATGTATTGTCTTGACCGCTGCGCCCGACAAATCACCCGCAACCGCCAAAGGTCTGGTGACAATGCTGCCGCCCACCCTTCCGACAACCTGCCGGCAGAAAGCGCCTCCCGACCTCACGCGGAAACTCATCTCTCTCTTTAGAGCGACGCAGCGATGCCAGTGGACCCCGACACCGGCCTCACGAATTGCCTTCTTGTCGAGCGGCGGCTTCTTGCCTCGGCTTGAGCATCTGTCAGATGCCGACGACGCCACGCATTCGGCGTCTCGCCGACCAATCGCCGGAACAGCTTCGAAAGATGCGCTTGATCTGCCAGGCCACACGCCAGCGCAATTTGGCTCAGTGGTTCTTCCGTTGTCAGCATCAGTTTCTGCGCCAGTTCCAGCCTCAGCTGAAGAATATGCATGTGCGGAGTAGTTCCGAAGCTTTCTTTGAAGGCACGGGAGAAATAGCTGACGCTGAGCGCGACCTGCTCAGCCACCGCATTCAGGCGCACCGTGCGGTCCAGGTTCTCTCTCAGATACCGATCTACCTTGCGCTTCTGCCACGGCGCCAGCCCGCCACGGGCGCTCGGCTTTTCAACCGTGTCAGACGGCGTAAGGAACGTCACCAACTGCGAAACCGCCGCGCGCGTGGCGCCTGGATTCCGCTCCATCGCCCGGCGGACGTCGTCGAGAAGATCCTCGGCCGAAAATCCGTGGTGCGTCCCGCCTTGCGAATGCGCGTCCCGATGCCAACCGGTGAGACGGGTCTCCTCCGGCCGCGAATTGTATTCCTCTTGGCTTAGACGAAGGTACGATCCCATCTGATATCTCCCCTTGGCGGCGATTGGCCTGAGGCACAGCCCAATTCACTTCCTGCCTTAACAAGCTAGGCCGAGGCCGGGGAGAACACGCGTTATGGCTTGTGAACGCTGTTAGCCGTGCTGTTAGTCGTTGCAAGCATCGGAGCACAGCGCTTGCAACGCGTTGCGTTCAGCTACCTCCGCCTCGCACGGCCTAACAGGTCGGCACCGCCAGTGAGGTTCAGTGCGTATCGCGTGATGGACGGCTTGCGCGGGCTAACAGCTGGTCAGCGCGGCTAGCCCAAGGTCGCCAGTAGCCGTTGGGCAGCCTTGAGATCCGCGGTATCGGAGCCCTCTGTGAATTGCTCAACGACCGGCTTCAGGACAGCGTGGGCGGCCTCGGAGCGGCCCTGACCAGCCCGCATCTCCGCCACATCGGTCGCGGTGCGTAACTCCCACGCCAGCGCCCCCAGACGACGGCTGCAGTCAAGCGACTGCTCAAAGCACCCTTCTGCTTCGTCACCCCTGGGGTGCGGCATAGCGAGAAGTATCCGGCCCTTCACGCGCAGCAATTCAGGCAGGTAAGACAGGCTTCCGTTCGCCTCGACCTGTCGGATAGTTTCGTCGATCAGGGCGATGCCTTCCGCGCACCGGCCGAGCGCCGAAAGTCCTTGGGCGAGCGGGATGTTGCATGCCGTAGCGAGCAACTCGTAACGCGCCGCGTGGAGCTCTTCCACGCATCTCTGCAGACTCTCAACACCGGCCTTCGCGTCGCCCCGGCGAATAGCCAGTTCTCCTCTGTAGCCGCGTCCTAGCGCGAGGTAAGGCAGCAGGGAGTGAGATTCGGCATGGGACGCGAACCGATCCAGATGCTCCTCGGCGCTCTCAAGGTTGCCGGTCCAAAGGAACACCGAAACAGCCCAGATCATGGAGACGGACAGCGAGACCGGGTGACCGGTGACTGCGGCATCCTCGACCGCCTGGCGCGCGCGCACCTCGGCCTGAACCGGACGGCCAAGCAACCATAGGGTCCTTGCCAGCGCCCCCCCGGCGACATTATCGAAACCGAGATAGGTCAGGCTGGTCCGCTGGGTACCGGGCCCATGCTGTACCGCTGCCTCAAGCTGCACGCGGGCGCTTTCAAGATCGCCGGTGACGTGAAGCGGTATCCCCATGAAGGTATAGGCCAACGTCATAGCGGCGGGATCTCCGATGGCCTCGGCGACGTCGCGGATTCGTTGCCCGTAGTACAGGGTGGACTTGAGGTCTCCGATGCGGAAGTGGAACATATGCAATGGGCAGAGAAGCTGCATTTGGCTGCGGGCACCGTCGTGTTCCTCGGCAATCGCCAAGCCTCTTTTCAAGGCGGAACGCGCCGCCTCGCGCATGCCATGCGTAAAGATCAACGACAATCCCAAGGCCGTCTGAAGCTGCATCTCCTCGCGCCGACCGCGAAAGGTATCGTCGAGCGCGAGCAGCGCCCGCTCCGACCAACGATGGCATTCAGCCATCAGACACATCGCCAAAAAAGCCGGTGTGGCGGCGGCGGCCAGACCAATGCCAATCGCCACGTCGCCTTGGTCGCCAAAGCACCATTCCAACGCGGTGCGCACGTTACCGAGATCGAAATGATGCGGCGCCCGTTCCGGCGCGTTCGACAAGGTCAGGGTTTCCGCATAGGTCTGCTCCAACCACTCGCGATAGTGGTTTGCGTGGCGCGCAGCCAGATCGGCGAGTTCGGCGTTGTCATCGTTGATTTCCAGGGCGTATGCGCGCGTCGTGTCCAACAACCGATACCGCATCGTGGTCCCGACGCGATTGGACGCGACCATTGACTTGGCCACCAGGCTGCCAATCGCCCCGAGGATAAGAACCTGGTCCACGGTCGCGCTCGTCACCACCGCTCGCGCCGCCTCGAGGGTAAAATGGCCGACGAACACGGCCAGTCTGCGAAGCACCACGCGCTCCACCGGAGACAGCAGCCCGTAGCTCCAATCCAGCGTCGCTTGCAGCGTCCGCTGACGCGGGGGCGCCGTGCGTTGCCCCAGCCCCGGCAGTGTCAGGCGTTGCTCGAGCAGCGTCGCGGTTCCCTGCAGGCCATAGGCCTCAACGCGTCCGGCTGCCAACTCGATCGCGAGTGGCACACCGTCGAGCTTTCGGCAGATGCCCGCCACGATCGCGACGTCCGCGTCAGTGAGGTCCAAGCGGATGCCACTCGCTTCCGCGCGCTCCAGAAATAGCTGGACCGCCGGGAACGTCAGAGCGATCGGCACGGTGAGCCCCAGATCGTCGGGTGGAAAGCTGAGCGGCGCCAGCCTGTGGACCCGCTCGCCCTGTACTCTGAGAGCTTCACGGCTCGTCGCCAGGATATGGATCTGAGGGGCTGCCAGGAAGATCCGCTCCGCCAGGTCCGCAGCAGTCTCAACAATATGTTCGCAGTTATCGAGGATCAAAAGGATCTTCTTGTCCCGCAGATATGCGATCAGGCCGGGTATCGGGTCTTCGGATTGAACCGACAGCCCCAGCATCGAGGCCAGCGAAATGGCCGCCAGGTCGGCATCCAGCAGCGCTCCGAGGTCGACGAACAGCACCGACCCGGCGAACGCCTCCAGCAATTCATGCGCAACCGCCACCGCGACCGTGGTCTTGCCGACCCCACCGGAGCCCACGATGGTGACGAAGCGCGAAGCGGCGAGCTGAATCGAAAGCGCGAGAATGCCGTCTGCCCGTCCGACCATTCGCGTCGAGCGACCTGGCAGGCTTGCGTCCGGAATAATCGCGGCGTCCGTCTTGCTCTCGGTTGGCTCTGCCCGCCGACAGCGAGACCGGAGCGATGAAGCAATAACCCCGCCCGGCATGGGTGCTGATGTACTGTGCGCCGTCCTTCCCATCGCGGAGCGCTTTGCGCAGCCCGGCGACGTGAAACCGTAAACTCCCTTCTTCCACGGTGACGTCGGGCCAGACGCGGGCTAATAATTCCCCTTTGCCAACGACCTCGTTGGGACGGGACGCCAGCGCGATCAAAATATCGAGAGCACGCGAACCCAGTTCAACCAGCGCGCCTTCCCTCGTCAGGAGGCGTTCGCTAACGACCAAGGTGAAAGGCCCGAAGGAGATTACGTCTGTAGTGTGCGCCGCCCGTTCTGCAATCATTGCATCAATTTCGTCACCGTCTGACTTGGGGTGCACTTTAGGTCAACGGCCGGTTTCGCACCATGGGGGCCAGGCCTCATCGACAGCCGCAGGAGCCGACGCGGCAACCACCGCGTACGCCGTCGGAACTCGATCGCCGATCGCCTCGGTCACCAGCGGCCTAATCGCCACCGCTTTGCCCGGGGGACGCCGGGGAGGAGAGTCGCCCGATGCTCTGAACACGACAATCAGAGGCAAATTTGGACAGTTCTGTAAAAGCATCGGCCGAGCTTCGGTTGTAGACGCGCTGCGACGGGTCAACTCATTCGCCAAGGCCGCGCCGGCATTGCACCCAGGAGAATGATCATGTGCGCAACACGGTTGTTGTGCAGGCATCGCAATGCGGCCTTCTCAGTGTGGGCTTCGTCGCTCTGAAAGAAACGGTTGTGTACCAGGAAACCTCGGGCGTTGCCCTGATCAGTGGCGCCTCCTCGGGCATCGGCGCGATCTACGCCGACCGACTGGCGCACCGCGGCTACGACGTTGTTCTGGTTGCGCGAAATCGGCGGCGTCTGGAGATCGTCAGCGACCAGATTGCCTACCGGACCGGCCGCAAGCTTGAGGTGCTGGCCGCCGACCTGACCGACCCCGACGATCTCGCGACGGTCGAGCAAGTGCTGCGCACCGATCCGCGCGTCACGATGCTGGTTAACAACGCGGGGATTGGCGCCACCGCACCGCTGCTCGACTCCGAGGCCGACAAGATGAGCCAGATGATCGCGCTGAACGTCGGCGCACTCACCCGGCTGACCTATGCCGCTGCTCCGGCCTTCGTCGCCCGCGGTGTCGGGACCATCATCAATGTCGCCTCGTTCGTTGCCGTTCACCCCGAGATCCTCAACGGCGTGTACGCGGGCACCAAGGCCTTTGTGCTCGCCTTCAGCCGGTCGCTCCATGGAGAACTGACCAACAAGGGCGTCCGCGTCCAGGTGGTCCTTCCCGGCGCGACCGCCACCGACTTCTGGGGCATCGCCGGCATGCCGGTCGAGGACCTTCCCGCGGAATTGGTCATGCCGGCTGGCGAGATGGTCGATGCAGCCCTGGCGGGCCTTGATCAAGGCGAGTTGGTGACCCTGCCGTCGCTGCCGGAGATGGCTGACTGGAAGGCCTATGAGGACGCCCGTCAGGCTCTGTTTCCGAACCTGTCCCGTTCGTCGGCTGCTTACCGTTATCGCGTCGCCGCTGGCTCCGGAGCGAGCTCCAGCCAGCCGAACAGATCGCGGCGGAATACCCGTCGCGGGGACGCTTAGCGGAAGACCTGGGCGTAGCGCCGAGGGGGGACACAACCGGCAGTCGATCCGAGCATCAACGCGTCAGAACTGCACCGACAAGCGCAGCGCGAGCACCAACGCATTATGATAAACCGAGGTCGCCGCAGGTCGGATGAAATACTGCACATCCGGTTGCAGATCGACCCCTCGGTACACACGCACAGCGTATTGCGCCTCGAGAATGGTTTCGGTGCTTTGTGGACCTGGCGCCCCAAAGGCAAGTGGCTGCCCGAGCGAGCTTTGAATTTCCTGCAATTTCTGCACTTGGCTGCTCTGACGCGCCCAGATGACCTGGGCACCAAAGCCGTCAGCCGGCCGCGCGGCGAGCAGCCCCTTGTCCTCGAATCCGACGAAGACCAGATCCTGGAATGGCGAGATGTTGGGGTCAGCGTGCGTGTAATTCAGAAAAACAGTGAGGCCCGCGTCGGGGCCTGTCGGATGCCGCACCACCATCGCGTCCGCTGCGGCCCAAACGCCGACATGCCCCGAGTCTCCACGCGGCGGCAGGCCGCTCAAGGGGATCGCCATGCCATTGATAGTATACAGCACATCCGGCTGGGTGGAGGTATCGTAGTAGAAGCCAGTCTTGAAATGGGCCGGCAGAGCGTCGCGTCCGAGATGCGGCTCCCAGCCGATCTCCACCGGGACGGTCGTTCCAAAATCCTGGCTCGTTGACCAGTCAAAGCCAGAGCGGCCGCCCAACAGCGGCGTCGTCTCGAACACACCAACTTGTAGATACACCGCCGCAGGCGCGTTGGCGCGCAGCAGGCCCCCCCATTGATTTGCGGGCTCCATGTTATACGCTGCGGGGTCGCCCCCCGCTAAGGCACGCGCGACGGGGCAGTCTCCATTGTTGAGGAAGTTGCAGTAGATCTCGGACGAATTATTGAAGAACATGCCTGCCGCCATGCGCCCGGCCGAGATCTGCAAAGCGCCATCAGCGAATTTCTGATCGACATATGCGTAAGCCAGGTGGACGAGCACGCCTCCACCACCGCCGAAGACTTCGTTCGCATTGTACTGGTCGTTGCCCAGTGCCCCGGAGAGAGCCTGGCCGGAGCGATTTATGAGCAACAGGTGCGCGCCAAAACCCGGCAGCCCGATCAGCTTGCCCCCATCGACGTCGAGTTGCACGGCAATCTGGTCGGCATAAACCACGCTACGCTTCGCGCCGCCGGTCACATTGCCGACGGTCTCGCCTAGATACGACAACTCGAGGTCCAGGCCATTTTGATTTAGATAGGTCCGCAGGCCGCCCCAGTCGCCGAGAAGGTGGTCGTCGGCCGGCGGTGGCGTAGCGGCCGTGGACACGGCGGGCTGCCCGGCTGTTGCAGTTTGCGCGATAGAAGACGGCGGCGTAAGGCAGGAATACCCGAGCAGCAGCGACGCGGCTGTCGAGCAATGGCCGAAAGTTCCACGAGTAGCATCGCGCCGGTTCAGACCCATTTTGGTTGCTCCGACCTTGGCCTCATTGTTGCCCAGAATGGAAATTCGACGTGGTCTGCGTGAGGTGGTGTTCTGCTCCAGCGTGTTGTGCTCGGCGAGTGCGGGGCTGGACGCTCGAGGTCAGGGACAAGCCGACCACTCTGGCATGCGCGCTCTCCTAAACTGAAGACCATCCACATTCTTCACTATATTGACGACGCAGCTCAACCGTACCTGACTGCGCCAGCGCCTCGGCCGACGCATTTATCCCGGCGAACGCGGCGAAATCAGAAGCCTGCTTCCGCAAGGACAGGAAGAGCAGCTTGACGGAGCGGGTGCAGACCCTCAATCCACAATGCCGACATATACCAGGAGGGGGGGGTGTGCCAAATGAACCGGCATCGCACAGTATTGGGGCCGACCCAACGGCGCATCCTGAAGTGTTCGCTGCCCTTGTTTCGCGGGCAGCGGCCGAATAACGTCACACCGCGGGCGTTTCGCATCTTGACCGTTACAACCCGGATGCCGGGGCTGACGAGCACTCCCGACTATCGACGCGGGCTACACGAGATCCAGGCGGCTCTGCTGTACGATTACTGCACGAACGTCGCCTCGTATCCGGCGTGGCGAACGTGGCTGCGCGCGCACAGGTCACCGACCCTGGTAGTCTGAAGACGGAACGATCCATCGTTCATCGCTGCGAGGGGAGAAAGGTTCAAACGTGATCTTCGGGAAGCCGAGATCCATTTGCTCGACGCTGGGCATTTCGCCTTGGACGAGAGGAACGATGAGATAGCGGGTCCGATTTTCAAGTTCTTGGCCAGACACCGGTAAACCCTGGCGTCTGTTTGGCGCCCCGCAATCGCGCACCGTTTCACTGTCGACAAGCGGGACGCAGGTGTTATCGATGCAGTAAGTCTGATCCTGCTCAGACGTTTTGACCTCCTTCGGCTCCCCAACCACGACCCCAACGGCATGAGGATTCCCGATCCCGTAGCCGGGCGCGGAGCGACGGATACCCGCACTCTTGCTGCCAGGCGGCACTATTCGTGATCGCAACGTTGCAGCCGAGGGTGGCGCGTCGCGTAGTTGGTGGCCCCTCAGTCTATCGATCTGGCAATTGGACGCACGGACCAATCCCTGAACCGCAGCGAAAATCTTGCGGATATGGTATTGGTGTTCCGGTCGGCTCCGGCCGGCGCGAATGGACAATCAGGGGAGGGAAGCCGCAATGAGCGGAGCGAGGGTACCATTCCGGGGCGTGTTCCCCGTCGTGCCCACAGTATTCGACGCCGACGGCGCACTCGATCTCGATGGCCAGCGCCGAGCGGTCGATTTCATGATCGACGCCGGCTCCGAGGGCTTGTGCATCCTGGCCAACTTCTCCGAGCAGTTCGCACTGACGGATTTGGAGCGCGAACGCGTCATGCACGCGGTGCTGGAGCATGTCGCCGGCCGAGTGCCGGTTATCGTAACCACGACCCACTTTGCCTCGAGACTTTGCGCCGAACGAAGCCGGGCCGCGCAGGAGGCGGGTGCGGCGATGGTGATGGTAATGCCGCCCTACCACGGCGCGACTGTCCGCGTGCCCGAAGCCGGCATCGTCGAATTCTTTCAGCTGGTATCGGATGCGATCTCCATTCCGATCATGATCCAGGACGCCCCCGTTGCGGGCACGTCGCTTTCGGCCGGTTTGCTGGCCCGAATGTCACGCCAGATCGCGAACGTGTCGTACTTCAAGATCGAGGTGCCGCAGGCGGCGTCGAAATTGCGTGAGCTGATCGCGCAGGGCGGCGACGCGGTGGTCGGGCCATGGGATGGCGAGGAAGCCATCACTCTACTGGCTGATCTGGAGGCCGGCGCGACCGGCGCAATGACCGGTGGCGGCTATCCGGACGGCATACGCCAAATTACCGATGCATGGTTTGCCGGCCGGCGCGAGGAGGCGACCGAGGCCTACGCTCGGTGGCTGCCGTTGATCAACTATGAGAACCGCCAGTGTGGACTGCTGGCATGTAAGGCGCTGATGCTAGCAGGTGGCGTGATCCGAGCTGATACCGTTCGCCACCCTTTGGCGAGTTTGCATCCGGCGACGAGGGCGGGCTTGCTCGAAATCGCGCGCCGCCTGAACCCGTTGGTGCTGCGCTGGGGCAAGTGACGGATGCCGCATCGACGCGATGCCCGGCCCGCAAGGTCGCCCGACAGATCATGGGAACGACACCGCAACGGACAGGATGCGTTCGCCGACGCAATAATCGGGCGGCCGCATCCTGAACGCCGCTCTCGCCGATGGGGGGCTGCGGCCAGGTCTTCGGCGCCGACGCGGTCAGCGATACCCTCGCCTACTAAGGAACGAAGAACAACATCGCCACAGCCAGGACAACCACCGCACAAGACGTCACGATCAAGACCTGGCGCGGACTGGCCCAGCCCTTTACGGCCACAATCACCGCCCCCAGCAGTATCGCCAGCAACAGCAGAAACCCCAGCATTGGGTTTTCTCCCTCTATCCACGGGGGCGGCACCATCGCCTCCAACGCCAGTCAGCATGACCAAAGCGATACCGAGCTGCTATTTGCCCTGGCCCGGGCGGAACGGTCCGATCGCACCGACTACCATACGACCTTGGCGGGATCTCCCTGATAAAGCGAGCGGATGAAGGCAATGATCTTCCAGATCTGATCTGGTGACAGAGTGTCCTTCCAGGACGCCATGTTGGTGCCCTCCCGGCCGTTGCTGATCGTGCGGAACAATGTCGTGTCCGTCGGCTTGTAGATCCATCGGTTCCCGGCGCCGGTCAGGCTCGGCCCCATCCCACCTTCTGCGTGGTGGCCGTGGCAGGCATAGCAGCCCGAATCGAGAAAGAGTTGATGCCCTTCCTCGATCGCCTGTGCATCGCCGGTGTACGGATTCTTGAGCGGCTCATCGGCCACGACGGCCAAGCCCACCACCAGAGAGGCCACAACCGAAAGCACCGCGAGCAGTCGCACGCGACGTGCGAGAGCTCCCCGAGCGGTCATGGCGATCATTCTTGCCTGATCAACATCGGGCGGCCGAGGGGATTGCTCGTCCCCTCGCATCACTGAACGCATCAATCCTCAAACAGTCCGAACACAAAGACTGTGCTTCCCTTGCGGCTGTCCTTCAATTGTGGGGCTCCTCCGCCATCGCGACCAACCGTTGCCCAGCCGACCCATCCGCCGAACCCCGACGGAACCGCGACATATTGTTTGCCATCGACAACAAAGGTGCTCGGGCTGCCGACAATGCCCGAACCGGTTTGATACGACCACAGTTCCTTGCCGGTCGCGGTCTCATACGCCTTGAACTCTCCCTCAGGCGTGCCGGTGAAGGTCAGTCCGCTGGCTGTCGTCGCGACGCCCCCCATGAACGGAGATGGCGCCTCGACCGTCCACGTCTTCTTGCCGGTGGCCGCATCGAAAGCGACAAGTTGGCCGTGGCCTTTGTTCCATCCAAGCCGCTCGACACCCCACCGCGTATGGCCGTCAACTTCCTTCTCCGGCGCGGTCAGGATGTCGGTGCAGATCTCGCGGCTCGGTATCACAACGACTTTGCGCTGCGGGTCGTAGCTCATCGGATTCCACCACTTGCCACCCTCCGAAGCGGGGCAGATGTCCTTCACCTCTTTGCCGTACGCGGGAAACTTCGCTTCGTTGATGATCGGGCGTCCGTCTTCAGTGAAGCCGGTCATCCAGTTGATCTGTGAGATCGGCGAACCGTAGACGAACCGGCCGCTCGTGCGGTCAATCGCATAGAGAAAACCGTTGCGATCGCCATGCAGCCACAGCTTCTGGTCGCCGATATCGGCCAGGATAGCCTCGTTCACGCCGTCGAAGTCCCAGACATCATGCGGCGTGTACTGGAAATAGTATTTCTGCGCCCCGGTTTCGGGATCCAGCGCGAGCGTGGAATTGCTGTAGAGGTTGTCTCCGGGCCGCGGAACGCCGTCCCAGTCCGGATTGGGATTGCCGGTTCCCCAGAACAGCGTGTCGATTTTCGGATCATACGACCCGGTGATCCACGTCGAGGCGCCGCCATGAGTCGCGGCGTCGACGCTACCCCAGGTTTCCACACCTTTTTCGCCCTCGCCAGGGATCGTGTAGTGGCGCCATACTTCCTTGCCGGTCTCAGCGTCCAGCGCCTGCACCCAGAGCCGCGTGGGATACTCGGCGCCTGAGAGCCCAACGATGATCTTGCCCTTTACCGCCAGCGGCGCGACGGTCATGGTCTGGCCGAGTTTCCAGTCGCCAACCGTGGTATCCCAGACTACCTCGCCGGTGGCCGCCTTCAGCGCGACGACGTGCGCGTCGTTGGTGGTGAAATAGACCTTGTCGCCATACAGCGCCGCTCCCTTATTGCCGGCGTCGCAGCACATTTTGCGGACCGTGCCTTCCTCAACAGGATGCACGTACCCCCAAATCTGCCGGCCGGTGCGCGCATCGACGGCGTATATGCGACTGTGGGCGGCGGTGAGATACATCACACCATCATTGACCAGCGGCGTGGTCTGCTGTGCGTCCAGGGTGCCAAGTGAGAACGACCATTTTGGCACGAGCCGTTGGACGTTCGCCGGCGTGATCGCGGTCAGCGGGCTAAACCGGGTGCTGGCGTAATCGCGGCCGGCGGTGATCCAGTTATCGGCGTCATTCGGTGCGCTCAGCAGTGTTTGGTCCGTCACGGTGGCGGCCATGGCGGTCGGCGCGACTGCCGCAAGCGCGATGGCTATCGCCGTAGCAACGACTGGCCGCCGACTGCCGCGGCCCTGGGATGTTGGTGGCATGGTTTCGTCCTGTTCGGTTGCGAATTCGGGAAAGCTGCTAGCGGAGATTGTAGGACTTCACGATCATGACATTCATACTGACATTCGTCGATATCCGTTTCGCCCAGATATGTGAGGATCCCGGATTTCAGGCGCGACCTCAACCGTTTTTTGGTCTGGATCCGGATTATTCTCCATCGGTTCTGGCGCGCTTTCGGATGACCTATGCCGGAGATCGGGCGCCTCGGCTAGCCAGCAAAGTCGGCTCCGGCAGCGGAAAGAGACCTAATCGTATCAAATACCCAGCACGGCCCAGCTCGGATTGACACCGTCGCGGCACCAAATGTCCGGACAACTCCTTGCCGCGGGGCGCGGGCGACGAGCCGGCGTTCCAACGACAAAAGCGGGTCTCGTCTCGTAGACGCAATGAGCGAACGTCTCGACAAGGCCAAGCAGTGGCTCATCGATCTGGATGATTTGTAGTCGCTTCAGGAGCTCTCACGCGCGATCAGCAGTTGCCGTGCTCGCCCGGCGCCGCGCGGAAAGGGAAAATAACTCATCAAGTGCTCGAAGGGCCGCAGCGATATTCTGGCGCTACCGGCACATACCCGATCCGGACATTCTCATCAGCATTGAGATGAGCATCTCCTCGGCGCGCCGCGATCGCCTAACCTATTGATTTAATGGTGGGCGCGACAGAGATTGAACCTGTGACCCCTACCGTGTCAAGGTAGGTCCGATTGGTTGCAGCGCCGTACAGGCGTTAGCGGCGCGCTGCGCAACCCGGTTCAAAGCTGAGATTTCGCTTGCTGGCGCTCGCTTGTGTTTGCTGCGACCTGCGCCACGTTGGTAGCTATGCGGTAGCTACCGCACAGCTTCAACTCGAGGCATTGGCGAGCGGAAGCGGATCGGGCTGCGGGAGGTGCGGGCGCTGCAGCCGGGTGAAACAATATGGGATAACGTGGTGAGAGGCTTTGGCGTCCGGCGGCAGACGGATGTTGCTGCTTACGTTCTCAAGGAAGGCAGCGGTGGATCACGATTGGCCGACACGGGGCGCCCTGGGCGCCTGACTCGGCCCGCGACGAAGCGCGCCGATTGCTCGGTGAGGTCGTGAAGGGCGGGGATCCAGCTGCCGATAGGCAGTCGAGGCGCAAGGCCCTCACCGTCGCAGAGCTGTGCAATCGATATCTGGCGGATGCCGAGGCCGGCCGCGTGCTGGTTCGCGGCGGCAGGCCAAAAAAGGTCGCCACCGTGGTTTCCGATAAGGGCCGGATCGAGGGGCATATCGTGCCGGTGCTCGGGCGCTTGGCTGTCGCCGCCGTCACCAGGCAGGACGTTGAACGCTTCATGCATGCGGTTGCCGCTGGCGACACGGCCAAGTCTCGCAAGACCAAGCCACGGGGCGTGTCCAATTTGCGTGGTGGCCGGGGCACAGCGACCCGTAGCATCAGCTTGCTCGGGGCAATTTTTGCCTACGCAATCGACAACGGCATCAGAACCGACAACACAGCGCATCGAATTCGCAAGTTCGCCGAGAACAAGCGCGAGCGCCGCCTGAGCGATGCAGAATACAGCGCCTTGGGAGACGGGTTGCGGCGAGCAGGCGAGACTGTGTGGCCATCAGCAGTCGCCTGCGTCCTTTTCTTGGCCCTGACGGGATGGCGTAGCGGTGAAGCCGTGGGGCTGCGCTGGCGCGATGTGGACATGGTTAGACGCACCGCGACCCTGCCAGACTCCAAGACAGGCAGATCGGTCCGCCCGTTGTCAACTGCAGCATGTGACGTGCTACGGACCATGCCACGCCTCGGCGAGAGCGCGTTGGTTTTCCCAGCTACGCGGGGCGACGGGTTGATGCTGGGGTTCAAGAAGTTCGCCCGCCGGATATTCACCCTCGCAGGCGTTCCGCCCGCGGTAACACCCCACGGGTTTCGGCATTCCTTTGCATCTCTTGCTGCCGACCTGAGTTTAAGCGAACCTACAATCGGCGCGCTGATCGGACATAAAGGACAGACCGTCACGTCCCGATAGTGCCGAATTTCGTTCATCTCATGGATGGCCAGCAACGAGGAATGGGTCGTCCCCGCAGGTCTACGAGGCGCGCCGATTCTTCGTTCTGGAGGTGTTACCGGACAGAGCGAACGATCACGCTTACTTTGCTGCGCTCTGGAGTGAGATGGCGAATGGCCGATGCGAGGCGATGCTGCATGATTTGGTCTCGTACGACCTCGGATCCTTTGACCACCGAGCCGCGCCAAATACCGCTGGGCTGCAGACCCAGAAGAAACTCTCGCTGCCAACTGCGGAACACTGGTGGTCCGAGGTTCTGTATCGCGGCTACGTATTCAAGTCGCGTCACGGCCTTGAGGACTACTTCAGCCGATGGCACGAACAGATGACGACCGAATTGCTGTTCGATGCGTACGAGCCTCATGCGAAGGCGCTGGGCGAACGGCACCCATTGAGCCGCGAGGCGTTCGGCAGGTTCATGGTCCGCATGGGTGGAAAGGCCATCAAACCCCGCAGCGTAGTGACCGGTGAGCGTATCGTCGATATCGAGAACATCCATGGGGGCACCACCCGCAGGGCGGAGCCGGTCAGGGCTACTCGATCCCATGGGTACAGTCTCGGTAGCCTTGAAGTCGCCCGACTTGCATTTGAGCGTGTGACCAAACTTTGCATCGATTGGCCGAAGGACGACGCTCCCGAGGCGTAGGGGGCGGTCCGGGTTGGAGTGGCGTGGTCCGGGTAAATCTCGTCACCCGCCCCAGCTGAAACCCACAGAACTCCTGGCGTGGGGCGCGTGGTTTTCATCGAAAACTTTCCAGGAGCGCATGGTCGGACGAAGACATGTCAGCGGGCTGCTGCGAACCCCCACGATTTTTATAACTTTCTATCTTACCCGGACTACTCAGACCATCCGGACCGTTGTAGTTACAAACGGCGTGTCTCGTGGTCCGGGTAGCCTGTCGATCCCGGACCGGCCGCAGCCCGGGTTGCTCGAATTCGGTGAAAGTCTTTCCCCCAAACCTTCCGGAAGCTCGGACAGGCGCTGTGCGGCCTCCGTGTTCAACCGCCGGACTAAGCATCAACGGAACGCGGTCGAAGTCGATGGACGGCTGAAATCCCCTAAATCCCTGTTTCAGACCTGATCACTATTTTCGTCATGCTGCGTGTGGAACGGATCGTGTGGGGACGGGCGATTTTCCGCGGACGCGTCCCCCGGTGGCTCAACGAAGTTTGCACTTCCTGGTCCGGTTGCGTCGGGGCGCCTCGGCAAACGCTCCGAGGGGCCCGGCGATGTGAGCCCCGGCATCGGCGACTGTTCCAGATCGGGACCTTCGAACCCGGCGACTGCCATTGCGATACCGGAAGGTGTCTTCTTCAGCCATCCGGCGACATAAGGCGCCCGTCCCGCAACCATTGCCAAAAGCGCCAGCAGGAAAAGCAGTCCAAACGGGAACCGGTTGCCTATGGTCAGCAGCATATTGATCGCGCCAGCGATCAATAGAACAATCGGAAGGACCCAGAAGCGCCGAAGTTCCGGCATTGCTTCGTATCGATGGTTCAAATCGATCAACCAGTCGAAGCCCGAGATCTGGAACCTTGGCGAATCCTTGCTGGCGATCCGAGCGCCGTTCGCTAATGCGGGTTTGTCCAGTATGTAAGGCACGCGAACAGCGGCGAGAAAGATAATACCCAGGAGCAGCAACAAACCGAACGGAAACCTCGACGATATCGTCAGCAAAATGTTGATGGCACCGAGAGCGACGAGTGGCCAGAGAACAAACTGAAAGCGCCACTCCTGGGGCAATTTATCATACCAGAGATTCCAGCGATGGAACCGTTCGCCGAATGTCATCTATCGCTCCCTTGGGTATCTCGGCTGCCCATGTCGTTCTTAATAATCAACGGCCTTCCGACTTATCTTCATCACCTTCTGTGTTACACGTCCCGGTAACACTTGCGGTCCACACAACGATCTTCACCTGATCGGCCATGCCCACCATGGAGCCGTTGCGGCGGTCGCTTCTGCTTTACCCGCGGCTTCGCCATGCGCTGCCTTGTCCGGGGCCATCAACGCCAGTCGTTCGGAACCTGGCTGATCGGCTTTCAGACTCTCGACAACCTTCTTCAGGACATCATCTCGACCGAGATCATAAGCACGGCGAACTATCGCTTGAAGTGAAGCGTCGATTTCCGCAAGTTGAGGGTTGCTCACTTGATCTTTCCTCCGCTCGAAGTCCGGTCATACTAGCGACCGTTCCACGCGATGCTGCCCGGCGCCTTGCCGCTTGCGCAATCCCACGGCGAGCCTCGCATAGGTGCTGTGGTGTAGTGCACCACAGCACCTATGGTACGCCATCCCGGACATAATTGCTAGTTATAATCTACCAAATGCCACGGATTCGACAGCGGCTGGGCATCCGAACCCGGGCGACTACTGCCGCCTCGGCAGACCCATCCACGAGAGTCGCGAAATGCATGTTTCGGTTGCAAGGCGCTCCGCGATCGCAATGACAGCGCACGCTTTTCCTGACGTCGCATAGCATGCTAAGCGTCGTATATGACCACTCGCAGCCTGCTATCAGACGCCCCCTGAAATCGCCCTGCTATGCTCGGCATTCCCGCCGCGTCCACTGAGGTTGATCTCACCTTGGCGACCTGAAAGATTTGATCGGAATGAAGCTGGCAGCGTTGATCATACTTGCCGTTTTGTCGATTGTCCTGATTTGTGCCTTCGTGTGGCTGTATTCGCCTGACAAATCCCGCCTGGAGCTCGAGGCGAAGTATTTGCACAGCCCCGGCGACTATCGACTGGTCTCCGGGATCCGCTTGCACGTGAGAGATACCGGGCCACGAAACGCGCCTGTCGTGATCCTGCTGCATGGCTTTGGCGCCAGCCTGCACACGTGGGATCCGTGGGTGGAACGGCTCTCCGGCTATCGAGTGATCCGTATCGATCTGCCTGGATTTGGGCTGACCGGTCCAGACCCAACCGGCGACTATTCGGTGCGTCGCGGTCTGCAAATTCTGTCGGCGCTCATGGACAACCTGGGCATCGCTCACGCCACGCTCATTGGCAACTCGCTCGGTGGCAAGCTGGCGTGGAATTTTGCGGTCCAAACGCCGACCCGCGTCACCAAGCTCGTTCTGATCTCGCCGGATGGCTTTGCGAGCCCTGGGTTCGAATACGGCAAGAAACCTGCCGTGCCGATTTTGGTCAGATTGCTTCCATACGTTCTGCCGAAAGCGTTGCTGCGCACGAGCCTCGCGCCAGCTTACGGCGATCCCGATAAGCTCACCGATGAAACTGTCACCCGTTATCGCGACCTTATGCTGGCTCCCGGTGTTCGCAAGGCCATCATCAGTCGGATGGAGCAGGTGATGCTCGAAGATCCGGCTCCGTTGCTGCGGCGCATCCGGGCGCCGACCCTGCTTCTTTGGGGTCAAAACGACGCAATGATCCCACTCAGCAACGCCGCCGATTATCTTCGTTACATCCCACAGGCGAAACTCGTCGCCCTTCCCGGGCTTGGCCACGTCCCGTTCGAGGAGGCGCCGGCGATATCGCTGGAGCCGGTGCTGCGCTTTCTCGCTTCCGAAGAGGCGGAAATGCAACGTTGACCCGCGCGGCCGCTAAGCGCCGGATACTCGATTGAGCTGCACTATCGTCAGGTTGAGAAATGCCGCGAATGAAACCCAGGCGAGATACGGCAACAACAGCAGGCTCGCTCGCCAGGAGACAGGCCACAACAGCAGAATCGGCGCCAGGATTGAAAGCCACAGGAACGGAACTTCCACCAGCGCCCAGTCAGGCCGTCGTAGCTTGAAGAAAAGCGGGCTCCAGAGAACGTTGAGTACGCCGTTGGCCACGAAAAGCCCGGCCACAAGCAGCCGGCTTTCGCGATCCTGCGACTGCCGCAACGCCAGCAGCAGGGACAGCGATGCCAGGCCGAGAATGACTGTCCAAGCTGGGCCGAAAAGCCAATCCGGCGGCTGCCATGAGGGCCGCTTCAGCGCATGATACCAGGGTGAAAGCTCGGTCAGGAACGCGCCGGCACCGGCAACAAGGACTCCCCACAGGACGGCTGCAACGATATCGACCGTCACGCCGAAGCCACGCCAAGAAGATGCGCCAGATCCTTGAAGAAAATGCGGACATGCGCGATCGGTTTGTGGCGCACCAGACGTTTGTTCATGTAGGCTTCCCAGGTGAGGCGTTGCACATCGGGGTCCCGGCAAATACTCACGAAACGCTCGCGCCGCTTATCGCTGGAATACCAGAACCACTGCATAATCCCAAGGATCCAAAATACCTTCCCGTGCGCGCGCATGAACCTCCGGCGGGCTGACCCCAGCGCGCGCGGATCGCCGGAAGCAAGAAAAGCGTGCGCGGCCTCGGCGGCAAGACGACCTCCCTCCATGGCGTAGTAGATACCTTCGCCAGACGCCGGTGCAACCACGCCCGCGGCATCGCCCGCAACGATCACGTCGCGTCCGTTGTCCCAGCGCCGCAGCGGACGCAGCGGAATCGGCGCCCCCTCTCGCCGGATGGTTTCAACGGAGCCGAGGCCCGCCGCCTGCCGCAGGGCGGTGACCGACTGGCGCAACGAAAATCCCTTGACCGCCGATCCGCTGCCGACGCTGGCGGTAGCGCCATGCGGAAACACCCAGCCGTAGAAATCCGGTGACAACCGGCCCTGATAATAGACATCGCAGCGCGTTCCGTCGAAACCGGCCGCGGGCGTCCGCACTATTTCGTGGTACGCGAAAACATGGGGAAGCTTGTCGGCTCCGGCTATGCAGCCTGCAGCGACCGACGATCGGGCACCGTCAGCACCTACAACGACGCGGGCGCGAACGCGTTCCGCTGGGCTCGATGTTCCGGCGCCTTTTGCATGAAAATGCACAACAGCGATCCCGTCCTCTCCGCGGGTGAGCTTCTCGAACCGTCCGGCTCGGCGCACCGCACCAGATCGTGTGGCTCGGTCGCGTAGCCACTCGTCAAAAACCTCTCGGTCCACCATACCGACGAACCCGCCGTCGATCGGCATGTCCACAGTGCGAGCCGACGGCGCGACCATACGGGCCGATTTGATACGAGCAACCAACAAATGGCCTGGAATGGCAAAATCCTGGATCAGTCGTGGCGGAATTGCCCCGCCGCACGGCTTGATTCGCCCGGCGCGGTCCAGCAGCAATACAGTGCAGCCCCGCCGTGACAGTTCGCTCGCCGCGGTTGCACCGGCAGGGCCTCCTCCCACCACCACCGCATCGAAAATATCGAGCATGGCCTTTACCCTCCGGCCAGAAGCGAGCGCAGTGCGAACGCTGTCACCAGCATGCCGATAACGTAGAGCGTGGTACCGGTGGCATTGTACCAGGGGGCCCTTTCCCTCGGGCTTTGCAACAGGCGGACCATCAGCAACAGTTGCGCCATCAGCAGCATGACGACCGTGAAGCCGAACGTCGCGAATCCCCATGCCAGCAGCAGTGCGACGACGATAAGCTGTGGCAAGGCCATCGCGAGACAAGCGACGTTCGCGGCAGCCTCCATTCCCAGCAGAACGGGCAACGAAAAGACGCCCGTTCGACGATCGCCCTCGACCGACTTGAAGTCGTTCAAGGTCATGATGCCGTGTGCACCGGCGCTGTACAACGCTGCCATGATGACGATGCGCCAGTCAGGCCGGGCTGCGGTCATCACGGCGGCGCCGGTAATCCACGGCAGTCCCTCATAACATGCGGCGCAGGCGGTATTGCCCCACCAGCCGTTGCGCTTGAGCCGGAGCGGCGGGGCGCTATATGCCCAGGCAAGGATCAGGCCCACCACCGCCGCGCTAAATCCCCATCGCCCGAGCGCCGCGGCAACCAGAAGCGAAACAATGGTCCAGGCAATCGCGATGTACAAGCCGCGACGGCCGGGCAACCGCCCCGACGGTATCGGCCGGTTCGGTTCGTTGATTGCGTCGACGTGCCGGTCAAACCAGTCATTGACCGCCTGGCTGGTCCCGCACACCAGCGGCCCGGCCAGGATGATGCCCAGGCTGACCGCCGGCCAGCGCTCCGACACCGGGACGCCTGAAGACACCACGCCGCAGCCGAACGCCCACATCGGCGCGAACCACGTGATCGGCTTCAGCAGTTCGAGCGTCGCGGGCATTGATCTGCCTTGCTTCGGCGGCGAGCGATGAGCGTCCGATACGGCCTCGGCAGGAATGTTCCGCATCATGTTCATCTCAGTTCGCTCCTTGGGGCGCGGGATCACCCAGGCCGTATCTGCGCAGTTTGACGTAAAGGCTCTGCCGGCTGAGCCCAAGCATTTCGGCCGCCGAAGCGCGGTTGTCGCCGCTGAGGTGCAGAGCGGCCTCGATGCTCAATCGCTCAATGACGTCGGTCGCCTCTCGGACGAGTTCCTTGAGGGCGACACGGCCGACCAATTCCGTCATGTGCTCGAGCGAGCGTGGCAAGGTGCGCTCCGCCTCGGGCTCTCGCCGCAGCCGTCGTCCGATCTCACGTATTATGAATCCAAAACATGGTTGCCCACCGTTCATGACCGTTACGGCGGATACTTCAACCGCCGCCGCCGCACCCAGCTCGCCCCGTATCGCGGTAGCGAACAAGCGAATCGAGCCATGATGCCGCAGGTTGGCCGTCAGTATCTCTAGTTCCACACTCGATCGGCCCAGCCATCGGTCAAGTGGTTGGCCCTGGGCCTGCGCCTCGGTGGGAAGCTGTGCAAGTTCCAGAAACATTACGTTGGCGGTGATGATCCGTCCGTCGGTACCGGTCACGACAAAGCCGTCCGGCGCGCCCTCCATCAGCTTGAGCAACTTCGATTTCACTTTAGGCATCGGCGGGGCAGCATGGTCGGTATTTTCGGTGCCAATGCGCACTATAAACGCGGTACCGGCGTCGTCGCGGAACAGCGAGGCGAATACCACGGCGTCCTGCGCACCGCCGCTGAACTGCGCGTGCACATCGTCGGTGCGTCCCGATGCCTGCACTCCGGACAGCAACAGCTCGACCGATCTGGCGCTTTCAGGCGTGAATATCAATGTGCCCGGCAGGATTTGCCCGGGTTCAGCCGCTTCGGCGAAGAGGCGCCGCGCGGTCGGGTTGCTGTCCAATATCTTGCGCGAGGCGCAATCTACTATCATCACCGCGTCGGACGCCATCTGGAACAGAAGTCGATACCGCGTCTCCATATGACGGATATGGGCGTAGTCCCGTTCCATCGACTGTTGCGCGTTGATCAGTTGGTGCTGCAATGCGGACACGCCGCGAAGGTCGCGACCGAATGCAACGATCGGTCCCGAAGAGCTGGCTCGGATAGCGACGTAGAGCAGCGGCACGTCGCCGCTGGTGGCTATCTGGTTGAGATGACGCCAGTGGGGTTCCGCCTGGGACAGCGCGTCGGCCAAAAGTGCATCCGCCTTCGGCTGGCTGTCTTCGGTCAGCGTGTCTGTCCAGCGCTTTCCGATCCAGCGCGTGTGTCCCGTCAGATCCTCTGCCAATTCATCGCTGCTGATGGAGACGTCGCGAATCACCCCGCAGTGATCGAGAATTAGAGCGATGTCGGCAGCGGATGCGATCAGGGCCGCAGCCGCCTCCGCATCCATATCGCCAAGCGTGGTCTTCGGGGTTCTGAACGCCTTCACGATCGGCGGGATCCTTTACTCCGAACATCCGTTCCCATTTTGTGCTCGGCCAGGGCGCGACGAAATCCTCTCTGTTCCGATCTTGTCAGCCGGTTGCCTGCAACGTGGTTAGCAAATCACGCGCCTGCCGCACCGCCTGCGCGGCATCACATGCCGCCGCGTCGGCACCGACGCGCGCCACCAGTCCGGGTCGCAGGCGGAACAACGGCCCGCCGACCATCACAGACAGACTCCGGTTACAAGACGCGCGACGAACTTCCTGGATACCGTGAGCCAGACCATCCAGCAGCCTTGCTGATCCGATCGAGAATCCGACGACGTCGATCCAGGTATCCCGCGCAAAGTCCGCGGCCGCCGCCGGCGAACAACCCGGGCCGCCCGCGACGTGCCAGCCATCACGGTGGAAAAATTCGGCCAACATCGCGAGGCCGAGCGTGTGGTGGTCGCCGGGTGCCGGAAGCAGCAGGATATTCGCTGGATGAGACAACCTGACCGCCGCCATCTGGAACCGTGGCGACAGCGCGCGCAGCACCTGCTGTAGCCGGCCCATGCTGATGGTGACCTCCGCGAAGCTGCAACGGTCGTCATCCCACAGCTCTCCCAGACGACAAGCGGCCTGAGTCACTATCCCAAGGTAGAGCGCATCCGGCGCTGCACCGCGCCGGCGAAGCTGCTCGATGAACCCGACAGCACCAGCCGCCTCCTGCGTCAACAAAAGCCGGACCAGTTCCGCTGTATCAGCGGCGGTCGTTGCGCGCGCGGCATCGGCACCACCGACCTGCGCCTGCCCCCTGGCTTGCGCCAGGTATGGCACTATTTGGGCCTCCACGAGGCGGCTGAATATGCCGCTTCCGCTCGTCCGCTTCGCGTCGCCCACCGTGTCGGCAAATCGGTTTGTGGCAAAGGCCTCCGCCTGGCCGCCCGGGCCGGGCTGCCTATGGCCGGACCATCCGCCTGGGTCCGCGATATGTTCCATAAAGGTGGTCATGCTCTTTCTCCCCGAACATTTTCACCGTCGCGCGCGAGATATGTCAAGTTCAGTTTACGTAAAGTACTATTGACAGTCGTGTCGAACGCGCTCTAGCCTCGGTTCAAGGTTGCTTCCGGGGAGGCAGGGCGAGATGAAGAACCGTCTATCCAGCAATGCTCCAAACGACCGTCTGGCGTACAGAGGGCACGACCGGGGCGCCCCTCCGTCATTGCCCATTGATAAATCGGACAGCGACTCCGCATCGTTGTCAATCCGTGTTTACGATTGATCTGGTGGGCCGCTTGATCGAAGCGCTAGATTGTTGCCCGTGGGGCGCAACGGCGGGTCGCCGGGAGATACGAATGGCGCAAACCAGTCCGTTGCGCGGCCGCCCGCTTTACACCGCGGATGAGCGCCTGCGTCGCGATGCAGTCCGTCTGGACCACTGTGCAGGGCGTTCTGGCGCCGGTGCAGTTCATGGTTTTCCTGATCAGCCTGTGCCTTGTCGTGCACTATCTGGCGACGGGAGACGGCCTGACGGCTGCCACGGTTTCCATCGTGGCCAAGACGATCGTTCTATACGCGATCATGATCACCGGCGCGATCTGGGAGCGTGACGTCTTCGGCCGTTACCTGTTTGCCCCGGCGTTCTTCTGGGAAGACGTCGTCAGCATGCTGGTGCTGGCGCTCCACACCACCTATCTGATCGCATTCTTTTCCGGCGTCGTTGATGCCGAGCGGCAGATGTGGCTCGCCCTGGCCGCCTATGCGTCCTACGTGGTCAACGCGACCCAGTTCGTGCTGAAACTGCGGGCGGCCCGCCAGCAGGAGCACCTCTGGTCGCCGGTTGCCGCGCTGGGTCAAACGTCATGACTCATGGCGCCGTCGGCACTTCGGCACAGGATTCCGGACTTCCGACCGAACGGCCGATCCTGCGCGAGCGTGGCCAGCGGGAAGTGTTCTGCGGCCTGACCGGGATCATCTGGATGCATCGCAAGATCCAGGATGCTTTCTTCCTGGTCGTCGGTTCGCGAACCTGCGCGCATCTGATCCAGTCGGCGGCGGGCGTAATGATTTTCGCGGAACCGCGATTTGCCACCGCGATCATCGATGAGCGCGATCTTGCCGGGACTGGCGGATGCGAACGACGAACTGGATGCCGTCGTAACCCAGTTGCTGGAGCGTCGGCCGGATATCAAGCTGCTGTTCCTGGTCGGCTCTTGCCCGTCAGAGGTCATCAAGCTCGATCTTTCCCGAGCGGCAGCGCGGCTAGGACGTCGGTTCGGTCCGGACGTTCGCGTGCTGAACTATTCGGGCAGTGGCATCGAAACGACGTTCACCCAAGGTGAAGACGCCTGTCTCGCTTCACTCGTCCCGGTCCTGCCGGAAACAGACGCGTCCGAATTGCTGGTCGTCGGTGCGCTGGCCGATGTCGTCGAGGACCAGTTCGCCCGGCTGTTCGCAGCGATGGGCATCGAATCAACGCGCTTCCTGCCGCCGCGCAAGGCCGCCGATCTGCCGCCGGTCGGGCCGCGAACTCGCTTTCTGCTGGCGCAGCCATTTCTGGCCGATACGGCCCGAGCACTGGAAGAACGTGGCGCTACGCGGATCGCGGCACCGTTCCCGCTTGGCGTTGAGGGCACGACGCTATGGCTCCAGGCCGCGGCCTCGGCGTTTGGCGTCGATCCGGTCCGGTTTCGTTCCGCAACGAATACTGGCGCAGGAACGCGGCCGCAGGGCCGTCGCCCGCTACCGCGCTGAACTGAGCGGAAAGCGGATATTCCTGTTCCCGGATTCGCAATTGGAAATTCCGCTCGCGCGCTTCGTGGCGCGCGAACTGTCGATGCGGGTCATCGAGGCCGGCACGCCATATCTTCATCGCCAGCATCTGGCCGAGGAGCTTTCGCTGCTGCCGCTCAACGTTACGGTGAGCGAAGGCCAGGACGTCGATCGGCAACTGGATCGATGCCGAGCGGCGCGGCCCGATCTGGTCGTTTGCGGACTGGGACTGGCGAATCCGCTGGAAGCGGAAGGCCTGACGACGAAATGGTCGATCGAGCTGCTGTTCACGCCAGTGCAGGGCTACGATCAGGCCGGCGACCTCGCGGAACTGTTCGCGCGTCCGCTGGTGCGGCGCATGCGGCTGGCGGTGTGACGCGATGAAACTTACGCTGTGGACCTATGAAGGCCCACCTCATGTCGGGGCGATGCGCGTCGCCACGGCGATGGACGGGCTGCACTACGTGCTGCATGCGCCGCAAGGCGACACATACGCCGACCTGCTGTTCACCATGATCGAACGGCAGTCGAAACGGCCTCCGGTGACCTACACGACGTTCCAGGCGCGCGACCTGGGCGGCGACACCGCGGAGCTGTTCAAGAACGCCGCTCGCGAAGCCTACGAGCGGTTCAAGCCCCAGGCCCTGCTGGTCGGCGCCTCCTGCACCGCGGAGCTCATCCAGGACGATCCCGGGCGGCTTGGCTCGCGCGCTCGGACTGCCGGTCCCCGTGGTGGCGGTGGAACTGCCGGCCTATCAAAAAAAAGAGAACTGGGGCGCGGCTGAAACCTTCTACCAGTTGGTCCGGGCATTCGCCGAACCGGTGGAGGGCCAAGCGAACAAGCGCGCTGTGCAACATTCTGGGCCCGACGGCGCTGGGCTTCCGCCACCGCGACGACGTCGCGGAGATCGTTCCGACTCCTGGGCCGCCTCGGCATCGCCGTAAACGTCATCGCCCCGCTCGGCGCGACACCCGCCGATCTGATGCGGCTTGGCGACGCCAGCTTCAATATCGTGCTGTATCCGGAAATCGGCCTGCAGGCCGCATCATGGCTGTCACGTCAGTTCGGCCAGAAGATGACAAAGACCGTGCCGATCGGGGTCGGCGCGACCCGCGATTTCATTGCCGAAGTCGCCGAGCTGGCCGGCGTCGATCCGTCGCCGCTGCTGGACAGCGACGAGTCCCGGCTGCCGTGGTATTCGCGATCGGTCGATTCCAATTACCTGACCGGCAAGCGCGTCTTCATTTTCGGCGACGCCACCCATGCCGTTGCCGCCGCCCGCATCGCCTCCGAGGAACTTGGCTTCACCGTCGTCGGTCTCGGCACCTATACCCGCGAGTTCGCCCGTGAAGTCCGGGATGCCGCCGAGCACCATGGTGTCGAGGCGCTGATCACCGACGACTATCTGGAAGTCGAAGCCAGGATCAGCCGAACTGCAGCCGGAACTCGTTCTCGGCACGCAGATGGAACGGCATATCGCCAAGCGGCTGGGAGTTCCCTGCGCGGTGATCTCCGCGCCGGTGCACGTGCAGGACTTTCCCGCGCGCTACTCGCCGCAGATGGGCTTCGAAGGCGCCAACGTCATCTTCGACACCTGGGTGCATCCGCTGATGATGGGCCTGGAGGAACATCTTCTGGGCATGTTCCGTGACGACGCCGAATTCCATGACGACGCCGGCGCGTCGCATCTGGGCGAGACGCGCGTCCCCGGTCCTGATCGCGGAGCGGACCCTGACCTGGGACAGCGGCGCCGAGAAGGAACTGAAGAAGATCCCGTTTTTCGTCCGAGGCAAGGCGCGCCGTAACACCGAACGTTTCGCGCTGGATCGTGGCTTGACCGATATCACCCTGGAAACGCTGTACGATGCGAAAGCCCATTTCGGCCGCTGACCGCACACCCGTACGGGTGGTCGTGGTGACGATGGACAGTCACCTCGGCGGCGCGCTGGCGCGCGCCGAGAGCGCCCTGCGCCGCGAGCTGCCGAACCTTGAAGTGACGATGCACGCCGCCGACGAATGGGGCGGCGATCGCGGCGGCTCTGGCCGCGTGTCATGCCGATATCGCCACGGGCCGACATCGTCATCGCAACGATGCTGTTCCTGGAGGATCACATCCGCGCCGTGCTGCCCGCGCTGGCGGCCCGGCGGGACCACTGCGACGCGATGATCTGCATGCTGTCGGCCGGCGAAGTGGTGAAGCTGACCCGCGTCGGCAAGTTCAACATGTCGACCGAGGCGACCGGCGCGATCGCCTGGCTGAAACGCATGCGCGGCAAGGGCGGCACCGGATCGAACGCTCGCGGCCAGATGAAGATGCTGCGCCAGTTGCCGAAGCTGCTGCGGTTCATTCCGGGCACCGCGCAGGACGTGCGGGCCTACTTCATGGCGCTGCAATACTGGCTGGCGGGATCGGAAGAGAACCTCGCCAACATGGTGCGGATGCTGGTCGGTCGTTACGCCGCCGGCGAGCGCGCGCATCTTGCCGGCATCGTTGCGCGTGGCGCCGCCGGTCGAATATCCCGAAGTCGGACTGTATCACCCGCGCGCCGCCGGCCGCATCGTCGAGCGGCTCGATCAGCTTCCGTCGCCTGGGCCCGAACGGCCGGTTGGCGTGCTGTTGCTGCGGTCCTATGCGCTGTCCAGCAACGCCGCCCACTACGACGGCGTGATCGCGGCGCTGGAGGCGAAGGGACTGCAGGTCATCCCGGCCTTCGCCAGCGGCTTGGATCAGCGCGAGGCAGTGCAGCACTATTTCATGCGCAACGGCCACGCGCACCGTGGATGCCGTCGTTTCGCTAACCGGGTTTAGCCTGGTCGGCGGCCCCGCCTACAACGATGCCCGCGCCGCCGAGGAATCTGCTCGCGGGCCTGGACGTTCCCTACATCGCTGCCCATCCGGTCGAATTCCAGACGCTGGAACAATGGCAGGACGACGCGCGCGGCCTGCTGCCGGTCGAGGCCACCATGATGGTGGCAATTCCCGAACTGGACGGCGGAATCTGGCCGATGACCTTCGGTGGCCGGTCGACGGCCGCGGGGCATCGATCGCCGCCGCGACATGGTCCCGCATCCGGAACGGACCGCGATGCTGGCCGCACGGGTCGCACGTCTGGTGTCACTTCGCCGCAAGGCCCGGGCGGAGCGGAAAATCGCCGTCGTGCTCTTCAATTTTCCGCCCAACGCCGGACTGTCGGATCGGCCGCGTATCTGTCGGTGTTCGCGTCGTTGCTCAATACGCTGCGCGGAATGGCGGATGCGGGATACACCGTCGATCTTCCGAAAGATGTCGATGCGCTGCGCGACCGTCTGCTGGGTGGCAATGCATCGCATGTTCGGCGCAAACGCCAACGTTGCTGCGCGGATGCCGGCGGATGACCATGTGCGCCGGCAGCGCTGGCTGGACGAGATCGAGGCACAATGGGGACCAGCGCCCGGGCGCCATCAGACCGATGGCGCGTCGCTGTTCATCCTGGGTGAGCACTTCGGCAACGTTTTCGTCGGTATCCAGCCGGCTTTCGGATACGAAGGCGATCCGATGCGCCTGCTGTTCGAGCGCGGCTTCGCCCCGACCCATGCCTTCTGCGCCTTCTATCGCTGGATCAACCAGGAGTTCGGCGCCGACGCGGTCCTGCATTTCGGCACCCACGGCGCACTGGAGTTCATGCCCGGTAAGCAGGCGGGAATGTCCGGGGATTGCTGGCCGGATCGGCTGATCGGCGATCTGCCGAACTTCTACCTCTATGCATCCAACAATCCGTCCGAGGGCATGATCGCCAAGCGCCGGGCGGGCGCGGCGCTGATCAGCTACCTGACGCCGCCCGTCGCGCATGCCGGACTGTATCGTGGGCTGCTCGACCTGAAGGCGTCACTGGATCGTTGGCGCGGACTGCCGCCCGATGCCGATCACGGGCCAGCGCGATACGCTGGCGGCCCTGGTTCAGGCGCAGGCAGTCGACAGTGGATCTGGCCGCGGCTGAGCCGGGTTGGAACAGAGACTCCGAGGCGGAAATCCAGCACCTTTCTTTGGATCTTGCTGGAACTGGAATACACCCTGATCCCGCATGGACTGCATGTCGTCGGCGAGGGACTGGACGCCGAGCAGCGGTGTGCGATGCTGGATGCCGCTGGCGTAACGGATGCGGCGGAGCGGCAGCGGCTGGATGAACTGCTGGCCGTGGATCACGAGGTTCCGGCAATCCTGCATGCCCTGGACGGCGGCTATATCCGCCCCGCACCCGGCGGTGATCTGCTGCGCACGACCGACGTGCTGCCGACCGGCCGCAATCTGCACGGCTTCGATCCGTTTCGTATTCCCAGCGCTTTTGCCGTCCGCGATGGCGCCCTCCAGGCCGATCGATTGCTCGCGCGACATCGCAGACGAGACCGGAACGCTGCCCGAGACCGTGGCGATGGTTCTGTGGGGCACCGACAATCTGAAAACCGAGGGGGGTCCCATCGCCCAGGCACTCTGGCTGCTCGGCGCCGAACCTCGCACCGATAGTTATGGCCGTGTCTCGGGCGCTCGGCTTGTTCCGCTGGACGCCTGGGCCGTCCGCGCATCGACGTCGTGGCGACATGTGTCAGGCATCTTCCGCGACCTGCTTCCGTTGCAGACGAAACTTCTGGCGGAGGCTGCGCTGCTGGCGGCCATCCGCCGACGAACCCGTGGAACAAAACTTCGTTCGCAAACACGCACTGGCCTTCCAGGCAGAGCATGGCGGCACGATTGAAGACGCTGCGCTTCGTGTGTTCGGCAACGCTGATGGTGCCTATGGCGCCAATGTCAACAATCTTGGTCGGCAGTGGCACATGGAACAACGAAGATGAACTCGCGGATGCGTATCTCAAGCGCAAAGGCTTCGCCTATGGCGTGAACGGGCCGCCGCGTCGGCACGACGCCGTGCTGGCACACGCACTGCTCGCACGTGGATATCGCCTATCAGAACCTCGACTCCATCGAAGTTGGCGTTACCACGGTGGACCATTATTTCGATACGCTTGGCGGCATTAGCCGAGCCGTCCGGCAGGCTAGGGGCGGATCGCCGGCAGCGGTTTATATCGGTGACCAGACGCGCGGCGACGGCACCATCCGCACCATCTCCGAACAGGTCGCGCTGGAAACCCGGACGCGTGCGCTCAACCCTAAGTGGTACGAGGCGCTCCTCAAGCATGGCTACGAAGGTGTCCGCGAAATCGAGGCGCACGTGCACCAACACCTTCGGCTGGTCCGCGACGACCGGCGACGTCGCGCCATGGGTTTACGAGAAATTGTCTGAGACTTTCGTGCTTGATCCTGCAATGCGGGAACGTTTGGCCGCACTCAATCCTACGGCCTCGGCAAAGATCGCGAATCGGCTGATCGAAGCGCACTGAATCGAAACTACTGGTCGCCAGGCGACGCAATGCGGGAGGCCTTGCAGCGTGCTGGCGAGGAACTTGAAGACCGCCTCGAAGGGGTTGGTTTGGGGGTAGCAGCATGACAGTCATCAGGCGAATTCCGGCACGCGGCGACGGCGAAGGCAGCGTGCAGGTGCAGATGCAGCCTGATCTGAAGATCGGCAACGCCCAGGTTTTCGCCGTATATGGCAAGGGAGGTATCGGCAAGAGCACGACATCATCGAACCTGTCCGTTGCGTTCTCGAAGCTGGGCAAGCGAGTGCTTCAGATCGGCTGCGATCCGAAACACAACTCGACGTTCACTCTGACCAAGCGACTGGTGCCGACCGTGATCGACATCCTGGAAACGGTGAATTTTCACTCCGAGGAATTGCGCGTCGAGGACTTCGTCTACGAGGGCTACAACGGCGTCATGTGCGTCGAGGCCGGCGGGCCGCCCGCCGGTACCGGTTGCGGCGGCTACGTCGTTGGTCAGACGGTGAAGCTGCTGAAGGAGCATCACCTGCTGGAAGACACCGACGTGGTGATCTTCGACGTGCTCGGCGACGTGGTGTGCGGCGGGTTCGCATCGCCCCTGCAACATGCCGGCCGCGCGCTGGTCGTCGCGGCAAACGATTTCGACTCGATCTTTGCAATGAACCGCATTGTCGCGGCGATCCAGGCCAAGGCCCGCAATTACGAAGTTCGCCTGGCCGGCGTCATCGCCAACCGCAGCGCCGGTACTGACCAGATCGACAAATTCAACGCGCGCACCGGCCTGAAGACGCTGGCGCACTTCCCGGACCTCGACGTGATCCGGCGCTCCCGGCTGAAGAAATCGACCTTGTTCGAGATGGAGCCAACGCCGGAAATCGTCGCGGTGCAGAACGAATATCTCCGCCTCGCCGCGACGCTGCTGGCAGGAACCGAACCGCTGGAGACGCGGCCAATGAAGGATCGCGACATCTTCGATCTGCTGGGATTCGACTGATGCCGACGCTGACCTACGCGGCCCGCCGCGGCGAGTTGCTGCAGTACTTCGATCGCACAGCGGTCGACGCCTGGAAGCGGCTGACTTCCGACGCGCCGGTCAATAGCATCCGCGCCACGGTACGCGCCGGCCGCGACGACATGCGCCGCACGCTGCTGGAGTTGGCTGCCACAGGATCTCCACGGCGCCCGCATTCTGGACGCCGGCTGCGGCACAGGCGCCCTGGCGGTCGAAGCCGCGCGACGCGGCGCGCAGTGTGGTCGCAATCGACCTGTCCCCGACCCTGGTCGGCTTGGCCCGGGAACGCTGCCGCGCGACCTCGGGCGCGGCAGCATCGAGTTTCACGTCGGCGACATGCTCGATCCCGACGCTGGGACGTTTCGACTACGTCGTGGCGATGGACTCGCTGATCCATTACCGTGCCCGCGACACGGTGCGCGTGCTGGAAGGTCTGGCTCAGCGCACCGCACATTCGTTGCTGTTTACTTTTGCGCCGCGCACCGCCGCGCTCAGCGTCATGCATGCCGTCGGCCGACTGTTCCCGCGTGCTGATCGTGCCCCGGCGATCGAACCGGTTCGCCCGCAAACCATCGACCGGCTGATCACAGTCCAACATCACGGGTTGGACCTCTCACCGCAACGCATCGGGTGTCGCCGCGGCTTCTACATCTCCCAGGCGCTGGAGGTGATCCGTCGGTGAGCGCGATCGGAACAAAATTCGCGCGGACCTGGACGCATGTCGGCACGCGGTTCCTGCCGTTCGCCGATGCGGCGACGCCTGAACTGCCGCTTGGGCCGCTTGCTGCGCCTGTCGCTGTTCCAGGTTTCGGTCGGCCTGGCCGTGGTGCTGCTGATCGGCACGCTCAATCGCGTCATGATCGTGGAACTTGGCGTGCCGGCTTGGCTCGTCGCGGTGATGATCTCTTTGCCGCTGGTCTTCGCGCCGTTCCGCGCCCTGGTCGGATTCCGTTCCGATACCCATCGTTCCGTTCTCGGCTGGCGACGCGTGCCTTACATCTGGATGGGCACGCTGATACAGTTTGGCGGCCTGGCGATCATGCCGTTCGCGCTGATCGTGCTGTCAGGCGACACCAACGGCCCGATCATTTTCGGCCAGATCGGCGCGGCTCTGTCGTTCCTGCTGGTCGGCGCCGGCCTGCACACAACACAGACCGTCGGCCTGGCGCTGGCAACCGATCTCGCGCCGCCGAAATCGCATCCCCGCGTCGTTGCGTTGCTCTGCATGATGCTGCTGCTTGGCATGGTCGGCGGCGCGCTGACCTATGGCGCGCTGCTCGCGCATTTCACCGAAATCAAACTGATCCAGGTCATCCAGGGCACCGCCCTGGCGACCATGCTGCTGAACATCGTCGGCGCTATGGAAACAGGAAGCCCGCGATCCCTCGCTGACCGCCCGCGACCGGATGCAACCAACATTCAAGGAAGCCTGGGCACGCTTCAGCGAGACACCGAAAGCGAAGCGCCGGCTTTCGCCCTCGGCCTGGGGACCGTCGCCTTCAGCATGCAGGACATCCTGCTCGAGCCCTATGGCGGTCAGGTGCTGCATCTGACGGTCGGCACGACAACAATCCTCAGCGCGCTGCTCGCGACCGGCGGCCTCAGCGGCTTCGGTCTCGCCGCTCGCTTGCTGGGCCGAGGCACCGATCCTTATCGTCTCGCCGCGTTCGGCGCGTTGGTCGGGCTTGGTCGCGTTCAGCGCCGTGATTTTCGCCGCGCCGCTGGAGTCCATCCTGCTGTTCGCCATCGGCACCGCGCTGATCGGTTTCGGTGCCGGACTGTTCGGGCACTGCACGTTGACCGCCGCGATGGGCACCGCCCGTCCGGGTCAAATCGGCCTGGCCCTGGGCGTCTGGGGCGCGGTCCAGGCGTCCGCCGCCGGATCGGCCGTTGCCGCCGGCGGCCTGATCCGCGACGGCATATCGTTCCTTGCGTCACAACGGCATTCTCGGTCAGGCAATGGACGGGCCGGCCACGGGCTATTCATTCGTATACCACATCGAAATTTACCTGTTGTTCGCGACACTGATTGCCATCGGCCCGCTGGTCCGGCGGCCGAGCACGGACATGCGTACGAAGCTGCGCCGAGCTTCGGCCTCGGCGAACTTCCTTCCCACTCGCTCAGCCTACCGAGGTGATGCCATGCAAACCGGAGCCATCACAGGCTATATCGATGTCGCGCAGGTCGCGCTTTACACCTTCTGGCTGTTCTTCGCCGGTCTGATCTTCTACCTGCGAAGGGAGGACAAGCGAGAGGGATATCCATTGGTAACCGAACGGCCCGGTCATTTCCTGGAAGGCTTTCCGACGCTGCCGGCGCCAAAAACGTTTCTGCTGCCACATGGCGGGACCGTGACCGCCCCGCGGGTCGAGCCGCCGCAGCCGACTTCGACGCGCGCCCCTGTCGCTGGCTGGCCCGGCGCGCCGCTGCAGCCAATCGGCAACGCCATGCTGGCCGGGGTCGGGCCCGCGGCGTCCGCTCTGCGCGCCGATACCCCGGACCTGATGAATGAGACGACGGAAGATCGGATCGTGCCGTTGCGGGTCGCAACCGATCATTACCTGGATGACGAAAGTCCCGACCCGCGCGACGATGCAGGTCTTCGGCGCCGACGGTGTCAGTTGGCGGCGTCGTGTCGGATATCTGGATCGACCGTGCGGAAGCAATTATTCGCTACCTGGAGGTAACCCTCGTCGCCGGACCTCAGTGCTGTTGCCGATGCCGCTGGTGCGCATCGATCACCCGGGCCGCAGGTGATGGTGCAATCCGTCCTGGGCAGCCAGTTCGCGGACGCGCCGATGCTGGCGAACCCGGATCAGGTTACGTTGCGGGAAGAAGACAGATCCAGGCCTATTTCGCCAGCGGTCACCTTTACGCCACGCCGAGCCGGCTGGAGCCCCTGCTATGAACGAGCACGATTACGAGCCGATCCCGGGGCTGCCGGCACCATTGCCGCCGGGCGAAACAATCCTGTGGCAAGGGGCGCCGGACTGGGAGGTATCCTGGCACGCCGGGCGCTGCGCGTGCGGTTGTCGGCAATGTATTTCGTGCTGCTGATCGCCTGGGGTATCGCGGAGGCATCTCCGCCGGGACGCCGCTGGTGGATATCATGATTTCCGCGCTCCGCCTGGCCGCGCTGGGTGGTGGCGCTGGCACTGCTGGCTTTGTTCGCCTGGCTGGTCGCGCGCACGACGATCTACACCATCACCACCCGGCGGCGTGGTGATGCGTTTCGGCATCGCTCTGCCGATCACGATCCAGATCGCATTCCCAATGATCGACTCGGCGGCTTTGCAAGTCTGGCCGGATGGCGGCGGAGACATCGCCTTGTCGTTGCGCACGCGGTCAACGCATCGCCTACCTCGTGCTGTGGCCGCATGCCCGCCCGTGGAAACTTACGAAAGCCCAACCGACACTGCGCGCGATCCCGGACGCCGCCGCCGGTGGCACAGATCCTGGGCCGCGCGCTCGCCGCATCCGCATCGCAGCCGGCCAAGCCGGTCTCTGTCCCGGCCGCTGATCTTCAGCGAACGATGCACGTGCTCCAGTCGCGGCGTAACGGCACGACATGAGCTCAGAACACAACCCACCTCCGTTCCCCCGCAACACCCTGATCATCGCCGGACGGTTGTCGTCCTGCTGTCGATCATGACCGCCGCCGCCGGCCGAATCACCGGTGCCGCGAACAGCGCTCCGACCGCCGCGCCGGTGGCCATCACGCGACTTGTTGTTCCGGGACCGTCCAGACGGCGGCGTCGCGGTATTCGATGCGAACAGATACTTCCGCCACGATCGATATCGTCGCGCCGGCAACCAACGGCTTTCTGCGCGCCACGATGCGCGGCCTCGCACGCCAGCGCCTGCGTCAGGACGCCGACAGGGAGATCCCGTTCCGCCTGACCGAGTGGGCGGATGGACGGCTGACACTGGAAGATCCCACCACCGGGCGGACGAGTGGAGATGGAAGCGTTCGGAATCACCAACGAAGAAGTCTTCGCCGGTCTGCTGACCGCGAAGGCAGGATCATGAAGCAGATCGACGTTCCCTGCTTCGTCGACATCGAGCAGACGCCGGAAAGCCTGCACGCCCATGCCATTCCCGAAGGTGTCGACATCCGTCCCGGCGACTCGGTCCTGGTGCACGGCGCGCCGTCGCGCATCGGATACGGCGAGCGCGTTCTCGATCGAATGTTCGGCAACAGTGACGCGGGCCACCGCGTTCGGCCGGTTCTGGACTACCTGAGAGCGTTCTTCGAGCTCGTCGAATTGTTCGAGGTCGGCTTCCAGCCGAAGGAGTCAACATGAAGCGAGAACAGTCAGCGAGACCACCAAGCTGGCGCAGCGCGACACCGTGCTGAGCCCGCGCTTCTACACCACCGACTTCGCCGCGATGGACAAGCTGGACGTCACGCCCGTGCGCGCCGAGTGGGACGAACTGATGGCCGAGTTCGCCCGCGACGCGAACAAATCATCACTTCGTCCGCAACGCGGACTTCGACATCGACCTGTCCACCATGCCGGAAGACCTGCGGAAGGAGTTCATCGACTTCCTGGTCAGTTCGGTCACCTCGGAATTCTCCGGCTGCATCCTCTACGCGGAAATCAAGAAGCGGGTGAAAAACCCCGACATCCGCGACTGGTTCGGCTACATGAGCCGCGACGAAGCGCGGCATGCCGGATTCATCAACGATACACTGAAGGATTTCGGCGTCGGCGTCGACCTCAGCTTCCTGACCAAGGTCAAGAAATACACCTACTTCAAGCCGAAATTTATCTTCTATGCCGTCTATCTGTCGGAAAAGATCGGCTACGCCCGCTACATCTCGATCTTCCGCCAACTCGAACGTCATCCGGAAAACCGCATCCATCCCATCTTCAAATGGTTCCGGGAGTGGTGCAACGACGAGTTCCGCCACGGCGAGGCGTTCGCGCTGATCATGCGCGCCAATCCAGACGTGCTGACCGGCCTGAACCGGCTGTGGATCCGCTTCTTCCTGCTGGCGGTATTCGCAACCATGTTCGTCCGCGACCATGCCGGCCCGGTCTTCCATGCGGCGCTCGGCTTGGACCGACGCAATACGACATGCAGGTGTTCCGCATCACGACCGAAATCTGCAAGCAGGTCTTCCCCGTCACCTTGGACGTGGATAACCCGGCGTTCCTCGCCGGTCTGCAACGGCTGCTGCGGATCAGCCGGCAGATTGCCGCGTCAAAGCGGCAGTACGGGCTGGGCGGCTTGCTGAAACGAGTTGGCCTGATGGTGGCGGCCGGCCTGACGCTGGGCCGGTTGTTCCTGATGCGGCCGCAGCGGCACGAACTGCCCAAGCAAGTCCGCATGGCGCCGGCCTGGTAAGACGGAAGCGCATGTATCAATATGGCCTTCCGGCGCTGCACGGCTTGCTGATCTGGTGGTGTCAGCACCTGCCTGATCCTGTTCCTTGACAGCCTGCCGCGACGAACATTCCGCTGGAGCATGGCCGGCGCCACGGCGATGCTGGCGGCGCGGTCTACGGGCTGGTGCTCAGCGCCGCGGACACCAGCGTCACCGGCGCCTACACCGCTTTCACCTGCGGCGTGCTGATCTGGGGCTGGCTGGAGATCAGCTTCTACATGGGCTACGTGACCGGCCCGCGCACCCATCATTGCGACCACGGATGCAGCGGCTGGCGTCATTTCGGCCACGCCATCCAGGCCAGCCTGTATCACGAAATCGCCGTGCTGCTGCTCGCCGCGGCTTGTCGTGGCTGCTGACCTGGGGCAGCCCAACCAGTTCGGCATCTGGACGTTCATCGTGCTGTGGTGGATGCACCAAAGCGCCAGGCTGAACGTGTTCCTGGGCGTCAGCAACCTGAACGCCGAGTTCCTGCCGGAGCATCTCGCCCATATCAAAAGTTTCTTTCGCAGCGCGCCGATGAACCTGCTGTTTCCGTTCTCGGTCACCGCCTCGACGATCTGCGCGGTCCTGATGGCGCAGCAGGCGCTTGCTATCGCTGCCGATACGTTCAATGCCACCGGCTACACCTTGCTGACGACCATGATGGTCCTGGCGATCCTGGAACACTGGTTCCTGGTGATGCCGATCTCCGCCGCGCGCCTCTGGAACAGGATGTGGCAATGGAGCCTGGGCTCTCGCCGCCGGCGAACGCGCCAAAACGCACGCGGACCACTGCCCAGAGAAGCAACGATCGGGGGACGTCCATGAACTACGAGACGTTTTTCCGCAACCAACTGGACGGCCTCCGCCGGGAGGGCAACTACCGGGTGTTCGCCGATCTGGAGCGCCAGGCCGGAAGCTTCCCGCGGGCGACGCATCATCGGGAGCGCGGGCAAGCGCCGGTCACGGTCTGGTGCTCGAACGATTATCTCGGCATGGGGCAGCACCCAGCGGTGATCGGACGCCATGCACGAGGCGCTGGATCGATGCGGCGCCGGCGCCGGCGGCACGCGCAACATCGCCGGCACCAACCATTACCACGTGATGCTGGAACGCGAACTGGCCGACCTGCACGGCACCGAAGCCGCGTTGCTGTTCAACTCCGGCTACATGTCCAACTGGGCGACGCTGAGCACGCTCGCCGCGAAGCTGCCCGGCTGCGTGGTGCTGTCGGATGAAGCCAACCATGCCTCGATGATCGAGGGCGTGCGCCACAGCCGCGCCGAAAAGCGGATCTTCCGCCACAACGATCCGGCCGATCTTGAGCGGCAACTGGCGGCAATCGATCCCGCCAGGCCGAAACTGGTGGCGTTCGAATCGGTCTATTCGATGGATGGCGATATCGCGCCGATCGCCGAACTTTGCGACGTCGCCGAGAGCTACGGCGCGATGACATACCTGGACGAGGTGCACGCGGTCGGGCTGTATGGCCCGCGCGGCGGCGGCATCAGCGAACGCGACGGCGTGGCGCATCGGCTGACGGTGATCGAAGGCACGCTGGCGAAGGCGTTCGGCGTCGTCGGCGGCTACATCGCCGGCTCGGCGGCGATGTGCGACTTCGTGCGCAGCTTCGCCTCCGGGTTCATCTTCACCACGGCGTTGCCGCCGGCGGTCGCGGCCGGCGCGATCGCCAGCATCCGCCACCTGAAAGTCAGCAGCGCCGAACGTGCGCGTCACCAGGATCGCGTGGCATCGTTGCGGCAGCAGCTAGATGCGATCGGCGTGCCGCACTATCGACAACCCCAGCCATATCGTCCCGGTGATGGTCGGCGATCCGGTGTTGTGCAAGCAGATCAGTGACCGGCTGCTGGACGAGTTCGCGATCTACGTGCAGCCGATCAACTATCCCACCGTGCCGCGCGGCACCGAGCGACTGCGGATCACGCCGTCGCCGCTGCACACGGATGCGGACATCGCTCACCTGGTCGAGGCGCTCGGGCACGATCTGGTCGGAGCTGAGCCTGCGCAGGGCAGCCTGAAAAACAAAATTCCCCTTAGCAACCACAGGAGCTAGCTCACGTGACAGACCAAGATAAGCACCAGGCGACGCGCCGACGGATCCTACGGGCTGGACTAGCGGTCGGCGGCAGCCTCGCTGTCAGCGCCCGAGCGCAGGAGAAGCTAGCCCCAGCGCAAGTGCAGTATCAAGCGACGCCAAAAGATGGCAACAGGTGCGGCGCCTGTGTCAACTTTGAGCCGCCGGCTGCCTGCAAGATCGTGTCGGGCTCGATCAGCCCGAATGGCTGGTGCATCGCGTTCGCGCCGAAGGCGTAGCCGAACAGCAATAGCGAGGACCGTTGCCTTGAGCGAGGTCCTCGACTAGGCCGACCCCGGTAGCAAGAAATCTGCCCAAACCCTATAGACTATCGGCGACCGCACGCGTTGCAACCGGCGGTGGGCGGATCGCGGCGCCCGGGTCACGGATGCGCTGTCATAAGCTCCGGAAAGTCCTTTGCCATACTCGACGCCGAACAAGGGCTTGTAGACGCCGTTGTGGCAGGTTGCGCAATTCACCTTCGGCGAATCCCCTCAGCGCCCAGGCGAGCCGGGGGGAACGTGGAATGTAATGGGTCCAGATAATTTGTGTTCAGGTCGCGCACCATCCGGATTCCATACCAGGCCGTCGCGCGCTGCGGGGTACTCTGATCCCAGTCGGTGAACGATCGGGTGTTGTGGCAGTAGGTGCAGTTGACCCCGAGCGACTGGGAGAAGTTCATCATCAAAGCGTAGGTCCATTCAGTCTGCTTGATGGACTGATGGTCGGCTGCGGGCAGCGCAGTTTGCGAAACCACCCGGATATCCTTGTCCTGCTCCAGGAACGGCGTGAAGGGGTCGAACGGCAGCGAGGTGTCACCGGCAACCGCCGTAGGATGGTTCTTTGCCGGCCGGCATCTGGGCGAAGCCCCCGGCCTGCACCGGACCCGGATTGTTGAACCAGACGTTCGCCGGCACCGGCTGGCCGCGGTGGCAGGTGTAGCAGGTCACGCCGGTCGCGGCGACATGATCCTTCCAGTCGCCATTGATATGCTGCACCATCTGGATCATCCGTCGAGCGACCACCTTCGTGTAGAGCGAGTCAGATGCCATGTTGTTGACGTCGTGACAGTAAGCGCATCCCTGAGTCGGGGCGACCCATGTCGTGATCGATGCCATCAGCCGAGTGAATTCGCCCACGCCGACGTCCTGCAGGACCTGAACGTTCTTATAGACGGCGCCTGCTTTCGGACCGCTGTTGCCAAGCGGCGGCAACGAAGCGGGGATCTTGTTGGCGGCAAGTTCATCCGCCACGATTCGCGGGTTGTAGATCTGCACCATGCCGGTGCCCCGGTAGCCGCGTTGGATGCTGTCCATCGGCGGACGTTCGGCCTGGACCAATATGACCGCGGCCGCGGCCACTGCCACGCCGCCGACCGTGAGGCGAAGGGGGAAGTTCATTTCGCTACTCCCAAAGCTGAGACCGTGGCGGGATCCGCGACGTGCGGGAAGACGTGGGGATAGGATGGCGCGATGCCGTGCTTCACGCCCCACAGATACCAGTTATCCACGACGGTGCCGGTCAGCAGGATACCGATGCCGCCGGTCAGCGGGCACAGCACGGCGAACCACCAGCCCCAGCGGTGCAGCGATTCGAACGTTGCGTTGAAGCCCATGGTCCAGCGCCAGAACAACGCCGCGCGTTCGGCCGCGGTGCCACGGTCGGTGATCTGCTCCACCTCCCGCTCGCCGCCGAAACGGCTGACCGCCAGGATGGTCGCTCCATGCATCGCGAACAGTACCGCCGAGCCATACAGAAACACGATCGATAGCATATGGAACGGGTTATAAAACAGGTTGCCGTAACGGATCGAGAACGCGGCGGTCCAGTCCAGGTGGGGGAAGATCCCGAACGGCACCGCCTCGGCCCAACTTCCCATCAGGATCGGGCGGATGAAGCCGAGGACCAGATAAAGCCAGATCGCGGACGCAAATGCCCATGCCGTATGCGTGCCGAGGCCCAGAGCTGATTGCGCGGCGATACATCCGGACCCACCACAGCAAGATGGACGTCGTCAGGAAGAACCCCGCCAGCAGCCACCAGCCGCCCTGGGCGAGAGGAGGAAGATCTTCAATCCGAACGCCGGCGGCGGTGGTTCAAGCGCCAGCCAGGGCAATTGCCGGATGAACTGGATCGGGCTCCAATTCACCGATGCCCACATGTTCAGGCCAATGATCTCGATCGCGATGAAGCCGCAGATCAGCGACGCGATACCGGCAAATCCCAGATAGATCGGTCCGATTTGCGCGTCGCCAATCAAGCCCAGCAGACGGGAGAATCCCGGTTTGCCGAGGCGCGCCCAACTGCCGCGCGGCAGCGCAACGCCCATGTGGGTTGGTCCGCGCACCTGAACCCGGGTGAAGATGTTTTGATATTCGGCCATGTTTCCCTCCCGGTTTCCGATCAATGGGCCCAGATCGGAAGATTGAGCCACCAGCTCCACCATTCCGGCCAACCACGGCTCCAGAATGGCCCACTGATGATAATGCACACCGCACTCCAGAACGACGCCGAAACGGCCAGGAACAGGCCCAGTCGATGAATCCCGAGCGTCCCGATCGAGTAGCCGATGGTGTCGCGGAAATATGCGTTTTCCTGCTCCGCCGATTTCACTGTCTCACCGCGGCCCGGATTGGCGGCCGACAGGACCAGCGAACCGTGCAGCGCAAGTGCAAGGCGTTGGTGAAGAAGAAGCTCACCGCGATCATGTGCGCCGGATTGTAGTGGAAGTGCAGATATTGGTAGCCGGTGTTCGATACCCAATCCAGATGGCTCATGATGCCGTAGGGAAATCCGTAGCCCCAGGCGCCCATCAGCAACCGGGCGGACCACCACGAGGCTGAAATAAGCGAGGATGGCGAAGCTGAAGGCGAACGGGATATGCATGCCCATGCCCAGCTTGCGGGCGATTTCAGCCTGCCGGAGCGCCCAGGAGCAGAAGGCGCCAAGCGCGCAGATCGTGATCAACTGCCAAAGGCCGCCCTGCTTAAGCGGCGCGAACGCCAGGCCATAGCTCAGGTCAGGCGGCGCAATGCTGATCCGCCAGACATTCCAGGTCGGGCCGAGGGCGGCGCCCCAGACGATCAGCGCGGTTCCCAGAACCGAGAAAAACACCGTCGTTACGCCAAAGAACCCGACATAGAACGGTCCCACCCAGAAATCGAACAGATCGCCGCCGATAAGGGTGCCTCCGCGCGATGCGGTACTTTGGTTCGAAACTCAGCATCGCCATCGCCTGGTTCTCCAGTCGAACGTCAGGCCGTCGTCGGTTGACCCATGGTAGAGTAACGGACGAGACCTTAGGTGAGACCGCGGCCTCGTCCGCTGTTTCAAGCTACCCAGCTATTTTGCGGTTGGCGGCAATGGAGCCATTTGCGCTGCCGCGGTCGCACCGTGGTGCGGGCCTTCCAGCCAATTGAACCGGTCGGTGCTGAGCAAGATGAAGTGGATCAGCAACGCCAGAACGAACAGGAAAACGAACAACGCAACGAGCACCCGCCTGGGGTCGAATAGAAGCCAAAGTCTCCACATGTTCGCTTCCTCCTAGACGAGTTGCGAGATCGTGTGGACGACAAAGCCACCTGCGTCATTCAGCCAAGACGTGGTGTAGCCATTGGGGCCCGGCAGCCACGGGCGCCATTGCCACGCGAGGAAATGCGCGATGATGGCGATTACGGTGAAGACGATAAAGCTGGTGATGAAGATCCCGTGGAACTCCTTCGCCTCCGCCTCCGTTAACCCCGTTACCGAGGGTCCTCCTGGGGTTATAGCCATACGGTTGCTCTCCGAAACGGCCTTAGCGGCCTTTGTCGCGCCCATCCCGCGCGACTGGGATTGCCGTGGGATATCCGGGCCACGGCGCCCATTCCACGCGGTGACCCGGCGGACCCCTGAACCGCACCTCTCTCGAGCGCGTATTATATTGACATCCGAACGTTCACGCCGGCTGCCTTTCAGCAAGCACCTGCGCAACTCGTTTGGCGGTGACGCGATCTTCGCCCGCTTGGCGCATGCCGCGCTCTACCCGGTCACGCAGCCGCTTGGCTGCCGAAATCCGTACCAAGAACGGCTCGGAATCGAGATAGTCGTCGAAGAGATGCTGGGCGTCCTCATCCCACGGACAACTGGCGGACAAACGTGCTGGGGTCGGCTCTGCCTTGTCCATATCAGTGCCGAGTGGCAGGATGTTGAACAAGGCATCGAACAGGGCGTTGCAGTATTCCTGCACAACGTATGTTGCACCGGCATAACCCATGAAGGGCGTTCCCGTAGCGCGGCGGATTATCGCGCCGGGAAACGACGCCGGAATATACATGCTGCGGTTGCCCAATTCTGCCGCGTACATACGTTCATTGAACGATCCAAATACAACGAGCGGCCCCTTCCCGCGCATCGCCTCCCGTACGGCGGCGTTATCCGGTTTGACGCCTGCGCAGCGGGACACCGCAAAGACGCAGGGAACTCCCATCTCATCTTCCAGAAAATGTTGTAATCCCCGTGCGTAGGTCTCGGTCGCAACCACGGCGAAGGATGCCGTGGCAAAAAAGTCCTGTGTGACGCTTCTCCACAGATCCCAGATGGGCTTTATAGTTGTATGCTTTTCGCGCTCGATGAACGGCTCCGGATTGACGCCGGCCAATTCGCCCAGCGCTCGGAGAAAATTGGTCGTCAAAAACAGCCCGATGGGTGCTTGCAGATAAGGACGGTCGAGTTCCTCGCAGAGCTTGCGTCCAAACTCCCGGTACATGCAGACGTTCACCTCCGCATCGGCCAACCGGGGCACATCGTCGATATGGGAGCCGAGCGGAAAGACCAGATTGATCTCGCAGCCAATACCCTCTACCAAGCGGCGAATTTCTGCTAAGTCGGAGGGCATGTTGAACGTGCCATAGATTGGGCCGATGATGTTCACCCGCGGCTTGGTACCTTCGGGACGCACCGGACGTGGCTTTGGCTTGTTACGTTTGACGCCGAATTCCGACCACAGCCAGTAGATCGCACGGTCGGCGGCCTGCCACTGATCCTCGTCAATCGTTCGCGGGATGAATCGCAGCAGGTTCGACCCCTCTGGCGTTACGCCCCCGCCGATCATTTCTGCAATGCTGCCCGTAACGACCACCGCCGGCATATCCGGATCTTGTGTCGCGGCCGCTCGGCGCATCGATGCTTCGGTGCCGTTCCTCGATAATTCGTCCTCGGACAAACCGGTGACAACAATTGGCAACTCATGCGGCGGCAGCGCGTCGGTATAGTGCAGCACCGCGGTCACCGGCAGATTCTCGCAACCAACCGGCCCGTCGATCACCACCCGCAGGCCACGAATCGCGGTAAAGGCGTAAACAGCGCCCCAATATCCGCCGGCGCGGTCATGATCGATCACCAGCATCGCGTCACGTCCCCACGGCCCCACTCGCCTTCACTTTGGCCTCACGCGCTCGGCGGTAGCGGTCACGAGCTCCCGGTGGATCCTTGGGGACATCCTTCCAGCCATAGCCAGCGGTTTCACCCGCGCCGACATTGTCGAAAAAGCTGACCATACGCTGGAAACGATCCCGGCCTTTGGTCTGGGCAGCGACAATCGAGGCCAGCGCGCCGGCGCCGGCCGGACCAAACAACGGCCGGGCCGAGACCATGTTGGTGAAGTAAAGCGCGGGAATGCCGAGCGATTTGGCTTTTTGCACGAGAGGCGTGGTGCCGACGGCGAGGTCGGGACGCACTTCCTGCATGGCGGCAACGTCCTGCTCGAGTGAGGCGCGGTATTGAACGTGAGTGCCTCGCGCCTGAAGCCAAGCGTTGTCGGAAGCGCTCCATTCGGTCTTGGGGCAGGCAGTGCCAACATAGGGCACCTCGGCACCGGCTTCGATCAGCAGCCGCGCCACCAGCAGCTCCGAACCTTCGTAGCCGGACACGGTGACCCTGGCATCGATGGGATTGGCCGCCATCGCGGCTCCGATCGCCGGCAACGCAATAGCCTTGGCGGCGTCGATCTTCTCGCTAGAGATATTCGCAGCCGCACCGATCGCCTCCAGCCACGCGGCGGTCCCATCCACCCCTACTGGGCCCGACCCAACCACCGGGCGGCCGGCGGCATGGAATTCGCGAATTGATGCGGTATAGAAAGGATGTACCGCGGCGGCAGCTACGCAATCCAGCGCGCCATATAGGTCGCGCCACTCGCGCGAGGGAATTTGCGGACCGACCGCGAGTCCCATCGGCGCGAGCAAGGCACCGACGCCGATCGGATCAGCGGGAAACAGCTCGCCGATCAGGGTCACCGTGGGCAGGTCGGCTTGCCCGCGAGGACGGGCGACAGGCCCCGTCTCAGCTTCCTGGCGAGCATAGCGCAGCATCGCACCAGCCAGGACGTCCTTTGCCTCAGCGTGGGTCGGCACTCCGAAGCCGGGCACATCGATGCCGATTATCCGCACACCGTCGATCACCTTCGGCAGCCGGTCCAGCGGCACACCTGACGCCGTTGGCACGCAGAGGTTGATGATCACCACCACATCATAATCCGCGGGCTTCGCGGTCTCGAACACCGCGTTGCGGATGTCCTCGTATAGCTGCCCGCGCACCAGCGTTTCGGAATTGAATGGAACGTATCCAACGGTACGACGCGCGCCGTAAAAGTGCGACGTGAAGGTCAGACCGTACACGCAGCACGCGGACCCCGAGAGGATCGTTGCCGTACGCCGCATGCGGAGTCCAACTCGCAACGATCCGAACGCCGGGCACATTGACTGGGGCTGATCATGTGGTCCGCGTGGATAGTCAGTCAGCAAACGTTCCAGCAACTCGCTCTTGCCGGCGGCGCGTGCGGCTTCCTGCATCGTTTCGCGGCCGCCGTGGCAGCCTGACTCAGTCCGGACAGAAGGAATCGATCCGTCCACGTCAGGAACCTTCGTAGATGACTTCGAGCGATGGCTTCTCCAACACCGTCGCGGCGCACATGTCGTCGATGGTTGCCGGATCGAGCACAACGTCGCGGCCCACGGTATCGCCAGCGAACAGCCCTAGCAGATTATCGTGCGTCAGCGGGGATGGTCTCACCGGCGGCGCGTCGGCAACCCGTTGCGCGAGTTGTTCGAACAGCGATGCCCATCTGCCCCCGGGCCTGCCGATGATTTCATAGTTCGCGCTTTTGCGGCGGATGTCGTCGTCGGCCGGAATCGCCGCCAGAACCGGAATTCCGACGGCACTGGCAAAAGCGCCCGCTTCACCGGTGCCATCGTCCTTGTTGATCACCATACCTGCGACGCCGACGTTGCCACCCAGTTTGCGGAAGTAGTCGACCGCCGAGCAGACGTTGTTGGCGACATAGAGGGACTGGAGATCGTTGGACGCGACGACGATCACCTTCTGGCACATGTCGCGCGCGATCGGCAGGCCGAAGCCGCCGCACACCACGTCGCCAAGGAAGTCGAGCAGCACGTAGTCGAAGCCCCAGTCGTGAAAGCCGAGTTTCTCCAACAGTTCAAAGCCGTGGATGATGCCGCGGCCGCCGCACCCGCGGCCAACTTCGGGTCCTCCCAGTTCCATCGCGAAGACACCGTCTCGTTTGAAACAGACGTCGCCGATCTTGACCGCTTCGCCCGCTAGTTTCTTCTTCGAGGACGTTTCGATGATTGTCGGACAGCTTCGACCGCCGAACAGCAGCGATGTAGTATCGCTTTTCGGATCGCAGCCGATCAGCAGCACGCGCTTTCCCTGTTGTGCCATCATGTAGGACAGGTTGGCCAGGGTGAAGCTTTTGCCGATACCGCCCTTGCCGTAGATCGCAATGATCTGGGTCTCTTTCTTCACCGGCCCGGTTGACGGTGCATCCGGTTCGATCGCCGCCTCGGACCGAAGCTGTGACAGCGTCGCGTCGAACGGTGCGTTCATCGGTGGGCTCTCCAATCAAGGATCATTTTCAGGCAGCCGGAATCGTTGAAAGCAGTCCGGTAGGCCGCATCTGCTTGCGCAGCCTGCATGTGGTGGGTGATGAGATGGTCAAGCGACAACCTGCCCTGCTCGATCAACTTCATCACGATATCGAGATCACCCGGCTGCCACTGTGCGGCGACGCGAAGCCTCACCTCCCGCATGAAGGCGGGGGGGAAGGCGAACGACAGACGATCGGCGTAGAAGCCTGCGAGGATTATTTCGCCACCCGGGGCAATCCTGCCGATCAGAGTGTCCAGCAGGTTCGGATCGCCGCTTGCGTCGCAGATGCAACGGTAGTCGCGGCGCGGATCGTCGTCCGGATTAGTGACCACGTAATGGTCAGCATCGGCCATTCGCGCCGGGTTGGTCTCCCAGACAACGGGTGGCGCGCCGCCAGCCGCCAGCACGAGGCGAGCGAGCAGCCGTCCGAGCACGCCGTGACCCACGATCAACTCTGGCGTCGATGAACCGGCGATCGCGTGCTGAGCAGTGGCGGCCAATGCCAGCAGCACCCCCTGTTCCGCGAGACTCGAATCGATTGTCAGCAAGCGTGCGGCTGGGACCACGACGCGCGACGCGGCGCCCCCAAAAAGACCACGGATCTCGCCGTAACAGGTCGCACCCGGCACAAAGACGGTCTCACCGACCCGCCTGGCGTTGCCGCCACCGCCGGCGATGATCCGACCTACTGATTCATAACCTGGGACCAAGGGGTATCCCATGCCAGGAAACGGCGGCATGCGACCCTGCCACAGCAGACGTTCGGTGCCTGTGCTGATCGCGCTCCAGTCGATGTCCACCACCACGTCGGCGTCGCCCGGCGGCGTCAGGTCAAGCGCCCGCACCGACAGGCTTTCCGGTTTGCTCAGTACGACGGCGAAAGCCTGCATTCCCGGCATCTCCTACCGAGCCCGACGTGGCATGGCATCGAGCCTTTGTGTCATCCTAGATTGACTATTTGATGTGTCAACCATGACTTACACATTCATGTCACTTTCACCCCATCGGTTGGTATGCCGGCACCAGTGGGTCATTTCGCTGCGACCATCACGCGGACCAGCATGGGCCTACGGGTGGCCAAAAGGCGCACTCGACTGAAGCCGGCGGTCCGCAGCAGTTGGGCGAGCGCCTCGGGTCGGCGCGGCCGTCCGCTTCCCATTGCGAGCAGGTAGAAGGCGAAATAGGCCGCGACCGGTTCAGCGCCTTTGGTTCCGGCCATCGGCTCCGCAAGCAGAAGGGTCCCGCCAGGCGGCAGCGCCCGCAGCGCCGAGCGCAGGATCGCCAGCGCGGCTTTGTCGTCATGGTCATGGATGACCCGGATCAACGACACGATGTCGGCGCCCTGCGGCAGCACGTCGCTGCGAAAATCGCCGCCGGCTACTGTCGTTCGATCGGTCAGACCTGCCGCCCCGATCCGCGCACGAGCCCGATCCGCTACCGCCGGGAGATCGAAAAGCATCAGGCGCAGAGCGGGTTCGGCGGATGACGCCGCGATCAGAAAACTGCCGTCGCCACCACCCAGATCCAGCAGCCAGCGGTGCCGCTTCAACGGATAAGCGGCAAGCACATCGGCGGCGACGAGCGGTTGAGATGCCGCCATCAGGTCGCTGTACCGGGCAACCGAGTTGGGCTCCAGCTCCACCGGTTTCGCCCAAGCGGCGTAGGGCCAGTGGTGCCCGAGGGCGCTATTGCTCACCTCACCGCGCAGCAGAGCCACTGGATCACGCAGATCAGCATACAGTAGACGGTGATGCTCAATCATCGCCACGGCTCCGGGGTTTGCCACCAAGGCGGCGCCTCGCTGACCCAAGCCGAACCGATCATTCGGGCGTTGCTCCACCAGGCGTAAAGCGGTCGCCGCCTCAAGCAGCCGCTCGGTAGACGCGACGGGGAGAGAAAGACGCAGCGCGAGCCAATCGACGGACCGGGGACCGTCCCGCAAATACTCAAACAACCGCAGCTCGACACAGGCGCCTAGAATCTGGCTGTAGACGAACCCGGCGCACAGATCGAACAGGTCCTGCGCACGCCGGCGGGCGATCAGTCTGGTAAATGGGAAACTGGCTGCCCAGCGCTGGAAAACAGGACTGGCGAGCAGCCGGTTCCGCAGCATGAACCAGCGCTCGGCGATGCCGCCGCCAGCCTGGTCACGATGCATCCGGGGCAGGACGCTGCCTGACATCATGCGGCTCGCTGTGACAGGTCCTTTGGCAGCAGCCTGCGGGCTTCACTCAAGGTCAGCGCCTTGAGCGCCGCTGCACCGGGGCAGTGCGGGATCGAGGCCACCGCCGCTGCCGCCAATGCTTCGAGATGCCGCATCGCGCCGTCGATACCCATAGTCAGCGCCGCATTGGGGCGGCCGAATTTCTCGTCCTGGCGAGCCGGCTTGCCCAGATCGATCGCGTTGGAGGTGACGTCGGCAATGTCGTCGGCAACCTGATAGGCCTCGCCGAGACGCTCACCGAGCTCCCGCCACAATCTCTGTTCCGCCCCCGCGGCGGCAGCCCCTGCCACGGTCGCCGCCGCGAACAGGGCTCCGGTCTTGGCACGCTGGTACCGCGTCAGATCTATGGACGGCTCACATTCCCATGCCTGCCCCGCGGCAATGCCCGAAGGCGAGCCGGTCGCGTGCGCCAACGTCAGCAGCAGCGCGGGCAAGCGGTCGGGCGAGGCTTTGGCACCCCATGCTATCGTCTGGAACGCCAGCACAATCAGCGCGTCGCCTGCCAGCACTGCCAGCGGCTCCCCGTAGGCCCGATGCACCGAAGGCCGACCGCGCCGCGTGTTCGCGTTGTCGAAGCATGGCAGATCGTCGTGCACCAACGACGCACAGTGCATCAACTCGATGGCCGCCGCCGCGCCGTCGGCGACGGCTGGATCATCCTCTCCACACGCAGCCGCGACGGCCAGACACAGACGGGGGCGTATCCGCGCCCCACGCGGAAAGACGGCGTGACGCATGGCGGCGGCCAGCAGCGGCGGACCTCCGGCGCCATCCGCATGATCCAGGCAGGCTGACAACGTCCGCTCGATCCGGGCGACGGCATCCACGGCGATCCTCCCTTGAGTGTCAATATTAGTTGTCAATCAGGAGTGTCACGTATAACTGACACATATGTCAACGCCGGACTGACTGAGAGAGTGATGATGCGAACGCCACGCGTCACCGTGATTGGCGCCGGAGCCGGAGGCCTCGCAGCCGCCACCGACCTGGCCAGGCGGGGCGCTGCGGTCACGTTGCTGGAGCAGGCGTCAACACCGGGTGGCAAGATCCGGCAGGTCCAGGTCGGCGGGACCGGAATCGACGCGGGCCCGACTGTCCTGACGATGCGGTGGGTGTTCGACGCGCTGTTCGACGACGCGAGGGCCGCATTGGCCGACCACGTGACGCTGCACCCCACCGACCTGCTTGCCCGCCATGCCTGGAGCGCCACCGAACGCCTCGACCTATTCACAGATACAGATCGCTCGGCCGACGCGATCGCCGACCTGGCCGGGCCAGGCGAGGCCGCAGGATTTCGGACCTTCTGTGCCCGGGCAGGGCAGGTCTATCGCACGCTGGAGGGACCGTTCATCCGTTCCCCTCGGCCGAGCGCATTGTCGCTGGCGGCTGGCTCCGGCCTGCGTGGCCTCACCGACATGTGGGGCGTGTCGCCCTTCGCCACCTTGTGGAAGGCACTGGGCGAGCATTTCCGCGATCCGCGACTGCGGCAGTTGTTCGGCCGTTATGCCACCTACAGCGGATCATCGCCCTTTCTTGCACCTGCGACGCTGATGTTGATCGCCCACGTCGAGCAGCAGGGCGTCTGGCTGGTGCAAGGCGGCATGATCCGGCTCGCGGAAGCCTTGTCCGAGCTAGCGACGCGTCAGGGGGTCTCACTGCGCCTCAATGCGCCGGTCACCGAGATCATTGTCCGGGGCGGCCGAGCGACAGGGGTCGCATTGGCCAACGGCGAGCGAATTGAGTCCGATGCGGTGGTCTGCAACGCCGATTTCGCCGCTGTCGCAGGCGGCGCCTTTGGACAGAAGGCAGTGCGCGCGGCGCCGGCGGCCCGACCGGAACGACGTTCACTGTCGGCGGTGACCTGGGCACTGTCTGCCGAGACCGAAGGCTTTCCCCTCGACCGGCACAACGTTTTCTTCTCCCGTGACTATGCCGCGGAGTTCGACGACGTGCTCCGGCGCGGGCGGCTGCCAGACGAACCCACTGTCTACGTGTGCGCACAAGATCGCGGCGAGGACCCCGGGGCGGCGGACGGTGATGTGCGAACGCTTGCTGGTTCTGGTCAATGCGCCCGCCATCGGCGACCGGCGTGCCTTCACCAAAGCGGAGATCGAGCGATGCGCGACCCAGACGTTCGGGCTGCTGGAACGGTGCGGCCTGACGGTGCGCCGGCGGCCGGAAACGACGACGGTCACGACGCCCACCGATTTCAACACGATGTTCCCATGGACGGGGGGCGCTCTGTATGGCCAGGCGGTGCACGGCTCGATGGCGGCGTTCCGCCGTCCGGGGTCGCGCAGCGCGATGCCGGGACTATATCTGGCGGGGGGCAGCGTGCATCCGGGGCCCGGCGTGCCGATGGCGGTGCTATCGGGGCGGCTGGCCGCGTCGAGCCTGCTGCAGGACCTCGTTTCGACCTGACCCCTCCGATCGGCGGCTACGCCTGGTGGTACCTCGACGCGTTCAGTGACGACGAGAAGCACGGCATTACCCTGATAGCGTTTCTCGGCAGCGTCTTCTCCCCCTACTACGCCTGGGCGCGGCGGCACGGTGGCGGCGATCCGTTGCGACATTGCGCGCTGAACGTGGCGCTATACGGCAGGACAAAGCGGTGGGCGATGACCGAGCGCGGCGCCGGGGCTCTCCAGCGCAACGCCAATTTTCTTGCAATCGGCCCAAGCGCACTGTCCTGGGATGGGTCTGGGCTGACGGTGCGGATCGAGGAAATCTCGGTGCCGCTGCCACGCCGCATCCGCGGCACGGTGCGCCTGCATCCGCCCGCGATAGAAACCCGTGTGGTATCGTTGGATACTGCCGGGAGGCACCAATGGCGACCGATCGCTCCCTGCGCGCGTGTCGAGGTCGATCTGCAAACACCGGATCTGTCCTGGTCAGGCCCCGGTTATTTCGACACCAACTTCGGCGAGCGGCCTTTGGAGGCGGATTTCTCGCGCTGGGACTGGAGCCGAGCGCGTGTGCCCGGCGGGACGGCGGTGCTGTATGATGTGGTGCGGCGAGACGGACCGTTGAGACTTGCGATGCGCTATGATGACAACGGCGGCGTCGATGATTTTGTCCCCTCGCCCGCTGTAACGCTACGCCGCACGGCGTGGCGGGTGCCGCGGCGAGTTTGCTGCGATAGCGGCAGTTCGCCGTCGGTTGTCGAGACACTTGAAAATACGCCGTTTTATGCTCGCTCGGTCGTCGCCGCCGAGATCCGGGGAAGCCCCGTCATGGCGATGCACGAAAGCCTGCTGCTCGACCGATTCCGCTCGCCCTGGGTTCAGGCGATGTTGCCGTTCCGAATGCCACGGGTAGGCGGGCGAAAGGTCGCCGAAGCGCTAGGCGGAGATTGATCCATCTTCGTTGGGACCTGCGTCGGGAGCCTCCGTCTCGGCTTTTCGTAACAGATAGATCGAAATGACCATCACCGGGATCAGCACGGCTAGCACGCCCAACTCGATCATCGACATGCGAAACAACCGCTCGGCGCTGTCGGAAACTTCGCCATGTTGCGTCGCCTGCGACAACTTCAAGCGTAATGACGAGAATCCGGCGGATGCAGGCGATCAGCCCGACGACCAGAAACGGCTCGCAGGTCAGGGAACCCGACCGGACCGATACACGCACGGTGTGCAGGATCTCGATCAGCATCAGCACGACCAGCAGCCGGTCGATGACCACAAACACAGAGCTCGACGTGGTCCAATCGGCGAGTCCCAACCACAATGAGGCCGCCGCGCCGGCGAGTGCCAGCAGCCCCGTGGCGCAGAGCAGCAGCGCGAGCGCCAGATAGAGGGCATGCTCAACCTGGTGAAAAAGCTCGGCCGTGAACGGGCGCCAACGATTCGTTGCGGGATCTCGGGCTGTCATCTCCACGCGATCATAGACGGAAGCTCCCTAACGACGACAAAACGAAATCGTGAGCCGCGGTTGTCGTACGGAACCAGGATGGTGTGTCACCGTTAATTGACAATTCCCGGCTTTTAGTAGGGAATTGGAGGGCCGCATGGCTGACCGACAGTCCGCGCCAGCATTCGCATCGTCAACGACGACTGCTCGCTGCTCAGGTCCGCTGCGAGCACTGGCCTTTCTGCTGGGGTTGGCGCTGACCGTGCCGGTCTCCGCGGCGACCACGGATCAGTCGAGCAGCGATTTGATTGCGCGCGGCAAATATCTGTCCGACGCAGGCGACTGCGCGGCGTGCCACACCAATCCCGGCGGTCAGGCGTTCGCTGGTGGACGGTATCTGCCAACGCCGTTCGGCCCGATTTCCACGCCAAACATCACCTCCGACAGGGACACCGGCATCGGCGCCTGGACCGACGATGAGTTCTACCGGGTGTTTCACGATGGTGTCGGCCGGCATGGCGAATATCTTTACCCGGCCATGCCATACCCCTGGTACACCAAGGTTACCCGCGAGGACGTGCTCGCCATAAAAGCGTATTTACTGTCGTTAGCAGCCGGTCCACGCACCGCGGCAGCCCAACAAACTGGCTTTTCCATTCAACATCCGCTCGGGCCTGCTGGCCTGGAACGAAGCCTTCTTCCACCCCGGGACCTTCCAGCCCGACGCGAGCAAGTCGTCCGAGGTCAATCGCGGGGCCTACCTCGTCCAAGGCCTTGGGCACTGCGGCGAGTGCCACAACGGCCACGCGCTGCTCGGCGACAGCGGCGCTTCCAAGCAGTTGCAAGGCGGCCCGATCCAAGATTGGTACGCGCCGAATATCACCTCCGACGTGCACGAGGGCATCGGCAAATACTCGGATGACCAACTAGTCTCCTACCTCAAGACGGGACAGGCGCAGGGCATGGGTGTCGCCGCTGGACCGATGGCCGAGACAATTCACACCAGCCTGAGCAAGCTGAGCGATGCCGACCTGCACGCCATCGCGGCCTATCTGAAATCAACGACGGCGGAAAAGAGCTACCCGACTGCATTACGTTCGGACTTCACCGGCAGGGACCCGGTCGGCCGAAGCACCTACCTGAGCTATTGCGTTTCATGTCACCAGCCCAACGGCAAAGGCCTCGAAGGGTCGGTCGCCTCACTGGCCGGGAATGGTGTGGTTCTCGCTGAGGGGCCACAGGATGTGATCCGCACCATCCTCGGGGGCATCAAGGCCGAGGGCAGCAACTCACCGATGCCTGCGATCGGCGTAGGCATGACTGATCAGCAGATTGCGGATGTTACCAATTACGTGCGTCAGGCGTTTGGCAACACGGCACCCCCCAACGCAGGCCCGGGAATGGTCGGCGATCTAAGAAAATCCACCGCTGCAGCGCTATACAGCGGCCCGTCCGGGGAATGCCCCCCAGTCTCCCCGCCGGAGATTGGCGCCGCCGTGGCCGATCCTAAGACCGGCATTGCCGAGCAGTTGCACGCCCTGACGCTGGCCAACATCCAGCAGACTGTCGAGCAGATTGTGCCGAAAATCAAAGCCGCGGCGCCGCAAGCAGCGCAGGCGGATATCGTGAACGGGCTGACGCTCGCCTATTGTCCGCTCGTGCGGCAGGACCCGAGCATGAACGAGGCACAGAGAATCGTGCAACTCAACCAGTTCAGCGAGCGAGTCTACTCGGAGCTACGCAGCAACGGGAACGATTAGATCACTTCCGCCCCTGGTCCAGCCCCTGCTCGCGTTCGGCCCTCTTCGCCTCGTTGGCTTTTTCGCGGTCGCGGCGCTGGATACGTCGGAGGCGGTAAAGCTCCCAGAACAGGAATATCAGCACAGCGACTTCGCCTATAGCCCATTCCCATTGTCCTCCCTCCGGCCAGTTCATGCGGGCGATGTGGCATCGCCATCGACTGGCCGCGCGCTTGTCGCCGGCGCGAGAACAGGTTTTGTCGTCGCCAGCACCAGATATCCGGCATAGGCCGCCAGCACGAACAAGATACCGGCGAAATCCAGTTGCGACAGAAACCGCCGACCATCGAACAGGAAATAGAACACCGCCATCTTCAACGCGACAAAGCCGACGGCGAATAATACCAGCGGCCGGATCATCTCGCCCATGGCGGCGAATTCCGGTCGGATCGCCCCGGCGCTCAGCGGCGTGCGCATCCTGGTTCGGGTACTTGCGAAAGCCCGCCGCCAGCAATCCCAGTCCGAGCGCGATCAGTCCGATACCCAGCCAGTCATGCATCTCGAGCCTCCTCAGACACGTTCCCGTTGTTCCAGCCGCTCGAACAACTCGATCGTCCAGCGCAAGCGATCGGCGATCGCGGGCCACGACGGCCGAGTGCTCACCAGCGGTGCGAGCGGCACCGACTGAACGACGGCGGCCACCAGAAATTCACCCTCCGCCACGCAAACGCCGGACAATGGCTGCAGCGGAAGCACCATGCGTGGCAAGCCGGCGGCCAGAACCAGGGCCTTGCGCCGTCCGGACACCACCGCTCGGCCGGACACCGAGTCCATGCCCCGGCGGGCAACCTCAAGGCCGATCTCCGCGTAGAGCAGCCGAGCGGCGCCGATGCCGAGCCGGCAGGTGATGGGAAGCCGGGTGATACCGGCCGCGGCATGACGGTAATGCTCGTCCGCGGCATGCAGGAGCCGGCTCACGACGCTGCCTAGAGCGGGACCGTGCCGGGGACGTTGCAGGAAACGATCGGGATCAATCCCAGTTTCGCTGAGCCAGTCGAGCGGCAGGTAGATACGCCCGTTGCAGGCGTCCTCACCGACGTCACGAGCAATGTTGGAGAGCTGCATGGCGACGCCCAGATTGATCGCAGCCGCAAGTCGAACCCGGTCGCGCACTCCCATCAGGACTGCCATCATCGCGCCGACCGTGCCGGCAACACGCACCGCGTAATCACGGAGGTCCGCAAGGGTCTGATAACGCCGTCCCTCGGCGTCCCAGGCAAAACCTTCCAACAACGCTTCCGGCAGAATACGCGGGATGGCGAAGCGCTGCACAACCCGAGCGAAGGCACGGTCGGCGGGCACAGCGAGCGGCCGGCCAGCGTAGGCCAACGCGAGCCGTTCGCGCAGCCAATCCAGATTGGCGGTGCCATCGTCGATGGCGTCATCAGCCTCGCGGCAGAAAGCATAGAGAGCGATCGCCGGGTCGCGCACCGCCCGCGGCAGTAGTTTCGCGGCGGCATCGAAGCTTTTCGAGCCGCCGCGCAGCAGCGCCCGGCACGCGGCCATGTCGGCCTCGGAATCAGATTTTTGCGGCATGCGGCACCACGCGGTCGAGGATCTTTGCTGATGACAGAACGCCCGGCACGCCTGCTCCGGGATGCGTGCCCGCTCCCACCAGGTAAAGGCCGGCGATGTCTTCGCTGCGGTTGTGCGGGCGAAACCAGGCACTCTGCGTGCAGTACCGGCTCCAGCCCGAATGCCGCCCCTTGCCAGGCACAGAGACGCTGCTGAAAGTCGAGCGGTGTCATCAGGCGCGAGGTGACGACGTGCTGTTCCAGGTCCGGCAGCACATTGGCCGAAAGATGCTTCGCGATTGCTTGCCGATACGGCTCCGCCGCCGCCTGCCAGTCGGTGTCGCCAGCCAGGTTCGGCACCGGCGACAGAACGTAGAACGCATCGCAGCCAGGGGGAGCCAGGGACGTATCGGTCGCCGTCGGCCGGTGCAGATAGAGGCTGAAATCCTCCGCCAGCACCTTGCGTTTGAAGATGTCGCGCAGCAGCTCGCGGTAACGAGGACCAAGGACGATTGTGTGGTGGGCGACATCTTCGTAGCGCCTGTCGGTGCCGAAATACCACAGGAACAGACCCATCGAGTATCGCGCCCGCTGCAACCTCCGATCAGTCCAGCGGCGGCGCGTGCCGGGCGGCAGAAGCTTGCGATACGTCCACGCGGAGTCGGCGTTCGACACAACGATGTCAGCCCCAACTGTCTCGCCCGATTTCAGCCGCACGCCGGTGGCGCGAGCCCGGCTCACCGTGATGTGCTCGACCTCCGCGCCGTAACGGATCGTGCCGCCCTGACCCTCGATCAGACCGACCAGGCCGCGGATAATTTTGCCGGTACCGCCCATGGCGAAATGTACGCCCCAGCGCCGCTCGAGGAACGGTATCAGCGCGTAGATGCCGCTGGCGGTGAACGGGTTGCCGCCGATCAGCAGGGGATGAAAGCTGAACACAATACGCAGCCGCGGGTCCTTTATGTATCGGCTGACCAGCGCATACACGCTGCGATAGCCGCCAAGCCGGAGCAAGTCCGGAACGACCCGCGCCATGTCTGTCCAGGAGCCGAACGGCACATGGCCGAGCTGTTCGAAACCGATGCGGCAGGTTGTTTCGCTCAGGCGCATGAAGCGCTCGTAGCCATCGAGGTCGTTTGGCGAGAGGCGGGCAACCTCGGCACGCATGGCAACCGGATCGCCGGTGCAGTCGAAACTCGACCCATCACTGAAGCGGATACGATAAAACGGCGAGACCGGCCGCAACGTCACGTCGTCGGCCATGGTGTCGCCCGCACAGGTGCCAGAGCTCCTCCAGCAGGAACGGCGCGGTCAGGATCGTGGGTCCGGTGTCGAAGGTGAAACCGTCCTGGTGGATGACCGAGGCGCGGCCACCTGGGGTGTCGAGCTTTTCCACCACGGTGACATGATAGCCGCGAGCGCCCAACCGAATTGCCGCCGCCAGTCCGCCGAACCCCGCGCCGATCACCACCGCATGTCGGTATGGCGAGGGCGGAGGGATAGGCGGCGGCACAAGGTTGGAAGGCGTCAACCAGTCCATACGCGACTGTAAACCAGATATGACAGCGGGACCAGTCCGGTTTACCCAAGCCAGCGTTGCCGCAGGTCGAGCAGGTGCGCGACCAGCGCCGCGGTCAACGCGGCCGGCACCCATGGCCACAGCGCGCCAGCCAGAGCCACACGCAATGCAATGAGCAGGAAGATTCCCGGGAGCAGCATCAGGCCGATGCCGCGGTATCGAGCCAGTGGTGACGGCCCCACGCGCCGATTTGCCGATAACGTCTCCAGCGTCACCCCTGCCTCGCGGGCTGCCGAGCACGCAAGGCCGCTGGTTCCCGCACCAGGCACAGTGGTGCCGCTTGACCGGTGCCGGTGCCAGAGGCCAATGACAATCGCCTCCATCACAGTAAAGACTAAGATTAGATCGATCAGGTGAGGTGAGACCAATATCGAGGACACGTCATTGCTCGCCCGGCCCGTGGACGGCCTTGCGAATACGATAAATGCCGAACCAGACCGCGACAGCAACAAATGGGATGCTGACTCCGGTGACGAGATCCGGTTCAACATGCACACCGGAGGTCCGGAGCGCCTCCGCCGCGTGGCCGATCAAACCCGAAACGTAATAAGTCACCGCGGCCACCGACAGCCCCTCTACCGTCGACTGCAATCTCAACTGCGTCCGCGCTCGGCTGTTCATCAATTCGAGCAGTGCCTGATTCTGCTTTTCCGTTGTCAGGTCGACACGGGTCGATAGCAGACGGGTCGCCCGGGCCACCCGTTGTGACAGCGACTCCTGTCGCGCTGCCACCGAGCGGCAGGTGCTTATCGCAGGCGCCAGCCGACGCTCGGTAAATTCGCGGAACGTTTGCAGGCCCTGAATGCGTTGCTCCCGCAGTTCATCGATCCGGCGACGCATCAGTTCGTAGTACGCGTCTGCTGCTGCGAAACGATATCTCGTCTGCGACTCCTGATGTTCGATCTCCGCTTCGAGTTGCGTCAGGCTGTCCAGCAGTTCAGGTTCCGCGACCTCGGCGGCGGAGACCAACGATGCGGTTATGTTGACCAGCTCACGTTCGGACGCCGTCAGCAACGGCGCCGCGGCGCGCGCGACCGGCAGCGCCAGCAGCGCCATGACGCGGTAAGTATCGATCTCGAGCAGTCGTTGCGCGATCCGTCCGGCCTGCCACGGCGTGGTGCTGTGATCCAGCAGCAGATGCCGGCTGAACCCATCAGCATGGATGCGAAAATCCGTCAGCGCCGTGGCCGCTCCGCCGGAGATCGCGGCACCCACCGGCACGTTGCCGTTGAACCATCGGTTGTCGATGGCGATTGGGTCGAAACTTCGCTCCTCCGAGCGGAGCAGTGCGGCGTGCGCGGCGACGATCACCTGCCCGGGAAGATTGGCGACCCAGTCCTCGGGCAATATCGAGATGACGGGGCGCGCGAACGGATCATCCTCGGTGCCGTCGACGACAAACATGAAGCGAACGAATTCGGTGTGCCGCTCCCACTTCAGGCGGAACGGCCCGAGGTCGGCGCTAAAGTGCAGCACTCGCTGCTCCGGCGGTTTGACGTGGTATTGGCGGCACAGATCACAGACCGCGACCCAGGCGGCTTCCCGCTGAGGCGCGTCAGAGAGCAGCGCGAGGTAGGACAGCCGCGAGGGCGCGATCAACGGTTCCGGCGGACGGGCGTGGACCTCGTCATTGAGCTCGATTCGCTGCGGATGGTCAGCCGGCAACTTCATGCGGTACCATCCGTTGCAGTATCGTCGCGACCTTATCGGGCTGTTCCTCATGCGCGAGATGGCCGAGCCCGCGGAGTGAGATAAGTTCGGCGGCAGGGACCAGAGATCGGACACGAAACGATTCGGCCGGCGGCACCATTCCGTCCCGGCTGCCGGTCAACAATACCAGTCGGGGCACAAGGCCTGGCAAGTCACGCGCCAGTGGACGCAAATCCCAGTTTGCCATCAGCGCCAGCGCGCCATGAACATGCGCTGGATTTCCCGCCAGCCGAGCGTAGAAGCGCAAGCCTTCGGCATCGATACGCGAGCCTGTCGATCGGAGCATTCGCTCTACCGACGGTCGCGAGCCAGCAAACACGGTGAATGCCTTTGCCGCGATGCCCGAACCCGCCAGCAAGCGCGCCGCCGGTCCGAGAAGCACGTGACCTATTCCCGGAAACGGCAGCAAGGCGCCGTTCAGGCTGACTACCGCGAATGGCGAAGCGGCACCATCCAGACACATTCGAGCTGCCACCGCCGCGCCAGCCGAATGACCAACCAAAAGAACCGGTTGCATGGCCAAAACCCGCAATAGCGCTGTCATCCCGGCGGCGACGCCCGGCAATGAATAGCCGGACGGGGATGGCGGTGGGCTGGTGAAACCATGGCCTGGCAGGTCTGGGGTAACCACCGTAAACTCGGATGCCAGCAGCCGCATCACCATCCGGAACGAATGCGTGGAGGCGCCGGTGCCGTGTATCAACAACACGGCGGGTCCGCTGCCCATCACCTGCACATGCCACCGAAGCCCGCCCGCGGAAACGAATCTGCTGAACGCGCGGTTCGGCCAGTCGCGGCCATCTCGCTCCCAGTTCAGCCGTTCGCTCACGCCGCGGCCGATCGCACCATCCGCGTAATGGCCGAGGCATCCGCATAGGGTAACGGCACATAACGCGCGTGCATTTCGTCAGCCAGACGGCGAGCGAACGGGCTCGGCCGCAGTGAGGTGTCGACCAGCAAAGCCGCCACGCCCGAGATGCGGAGCGATCGGGCGCTTTCCATCGCTTCCTCTTCGGCTCGTGGGCGGCCGCTACTCCCGTCACGAGCGACGTTGGCCCGCGCGTCGGTCAGCAGCGTGATCACGGGTGTTCGCCCGGTCCTGCAAATGGTGTCGGCGAGCGCAACGGCAGCCTCGATCCCGGCCGCGAGCGGAGTTGGCCCGCCACCCGGCAGCCCGGACAAGCTGCGTTTTGCCCTGACAAGGGATCCCGTTGGTGGCAGCAACAAGGTTGCTCCCTGGCCGCGAAACGAAATCAACGCCACCTGATCGCGGCGAACATAACAATCGGCCAACAAAAGTTCGACCGCGCCCTTTGCCTCCCCAAGGCGCTGCATCGCGGCGGACCCCGACGCGTCGACGGTAAATATCGTTGTTGTCCCGATACGTTGGCGAAAGCGGACGATGCGGAAATCGTCTCGCCGTATCTCGAATCGTTCCGAACGGGTGATCCCGCGGCGCAAATTCTGCCACGGCGCGGCGGCTTTCAACGTCTCGAGCAGATGCAGACGGGCGCCTCGTTTCGGCTCTCCCTGGCGCGAACCGATGGGTCGCCCGCGCTTGGCGGCAGCCTTGGCCTGCCCGGAGCGTCCCGCTGTGCGCACCACGCCCCTAGGGCTGTCTCGCATCGCGAGTTCGGCCAGAAGGTGGGGTGGCAACGCGGCCTTGGCGGCTTCCAGCACGATGTCCTCCAGCGGCCGATCTGGCAGGTTTTCCTGCTCAGTCGTCGAACTTTCGCGCGGCGGAGGCGGTTCCGGCTCCTGCGTGGCTTCGGGTTCGTCCGACGGCGGGAGACGCGTGGCACGCGGGGCCAGCACCAGGCGCGCCGCCAGTTCGAGGTCCGCTTGCGCGATCATCTTCCGGCCGGCCACCGCGGCCGCAGTCCGCGCCGCGCGCAAAGCAAGCAATGGAGCGCGGAGGGAATCGATGCCGAGCGCAACGGCGGTATGACAGAGGACTTTGGCGTCGGTGTCAGCCTCCCGCATGGGATCGAGTGAGTTGTCGTTTCCATCGTCCACGTGGGACCGGACGGCATCCAGCCCGGCGGCGGCCAAGGAGCCACGGATATCTCTCATGGAGACGTCGGTGAGATCGATGTGAAACGCCAGCCGGTCCACCAACGACGCCGGAGGACGTTCGTCCGGCGTATCGCCCTCATCCAGCGCGACCAAGCCGAACCGGGCCGGCAGTCTGCTCGACAGGCCGTCGCGCTGCAACACCACGACGCCATCATCGAGGGCAGCATTGAGTTCGAGCGCTGGTGCCGGCGTCGAGGCGCTCCGCCATGGCAAGTATCACGATGCCGCCGTCGGCTTCCGCCAACAGGCCCTTCTGCTCAACGGGCCGTCCCGCCCGCAGGGTCGCGGCGAGATCGAGCCCTCCAAGCAGTCTGTCGTCCCTGACGTGCAAAGGTATGCGACGCAACGGTGTGCCCGCCGGCAAAGCCTCCTCCAGAAGCTTCAGCCATTTGTCCCGTACCGGACCCGCGCCAGCGCGAACGGCAATGCCACCAAGTTCCGGCGGCCTGTCCACGAACAAGGCCAGTGCCTGCAACGCGTTAGCCCAGGCCACGCCGCCGCTCATACGCCGAAAAGCTCCTCGACGGCCCGTGTCACCCGCGTGCTGGCCACCGCTTCGTCGAGCGGGTTGCGTCGCAGCCGATGGCCCAGCACCATCGCCGCCACCTGGCGCAGATGCGCCTCTCGAAGTTCGGCGTCTCCCTCCAGGCTAGCCACCGCGCGTCCTGCGCGGACAAGCGTCAACTCGCCTCGCAACCCATCCGTACCGAGCTTCATGCAAAGCCGGGTGGCGCACTCAAGCATGGCGTCGGACACCCGGACCGCGGGAAGCCGGGAGCGGGCGTCGAGTATGCCGCGACGCAGCTTGTCCTGCGCTTTCTTCCATGCGGCGGTGAATGCCACTGGGTCACGCTCGAATGCATCGCGCCGCCGGACGACTTCGATCCGGGTTGGCAAATCGTTCGGCGTACGCACTTCCACTGACAGGCCAAAGCGGTCCAGCAGTTGCGGACGCAACTCGCCTTCCTCCGGATTGCCGCTGCCGATCAGCACGAACCGCGCTGGGTGGCGAACGCTCAATCCTTCACGCTCGACGACATTTTCACCGGATGCGGCTACGTCCAGCAGTAAGTCAACGAGGTGATCTTCCAGCAGGTTGACCTCGTCAATATAAAGGAACCCACGGTTGGCGCGGGCCAGCAGACCCGGTTCGAACACTTTGGTGCCGGTCAAGGCACGTTCCAGGTCGAGCGCGCCGACAACGCGATCCTCCGTGGCGCCCAACGGCATATCGACCACCGGGACCGGCACCGCCACGGCCTTGCGCTTCGGGGTGGTGTCACGGCAATCGCCACACCAGGATTTGGATGCCGCCGGATCACAGCCGTATGAGCACCCCTGCATCACCTTCATCGGCGGTAACAACGCGCCCAGTGCGCGCACCGTCGTCGACTTTCCGGTGCCGCGGTCACCGAACACGAGAACGCCGCCGATGCCTTGATCGACTGCCGCCATCAGGATCGCAAGTTTCATGTCTTCCTGGCCGACGATTGCCGCGAAGGGAAACACCGGCCGTGCCATCAGCCTGCCAAATCCCATAGTGAGCGCCCTGAAGTCCGGGCACGGCAGCTCGCGCCAACCGGGCTCGACACAGGTCGAGGAACCGGACGCCCACAGGTCGCGGCGCTTCGGGCCGATAAGTCGGGGGTCCCCGTGCCAAGCACGGCGATGACACTTTCAGGGTAGAGAAGGAACCCCGTGCCAAGCCCTGTCTCTGGGCTCAGGTCCCGAAGGACGCCAGGTTGGGCGCAGCGCAGGCACTCCGCGCCCGACAGGGGGATGACTTGTTGGGGTCGATGGGTCAGCGTCATAGCGCGGCGCCAGAGGTGTCGGGGGATCCGGCCGGGTGAACCGTCAGCACATCCGATTTATCCGCGGTAGACCCACAACCGTCAAGTGGCGTTGTCAGTCCTCTTCCGATTTGTCTAGCAAGCTTGACAACTTCGGTCGGGCGGGCGTTCGAACCTTGGACCGGTTGGTGGCATGCCACACCAGTTGGCTCAATACCTCCGCTGTCCGGGAGACTGATCCACGAAGTGCCTCCAGCATCTGCGGCATGCGGGCCGGATCGACGCGGTCGGCAATTTCCAGTGCGGCCAGCTGGGCGTTTTCCACGATGGTCGAGAGAATATTGCGGAAAATGAGGCCGGCGCGGGAATCCAGGCGGCCCGACATCGCCGGACGTTGCTCGATCACGCCTTCCTGGAAGCTGCGACGAGCGGCCTCCGCAGCCTTCCGCTCTGTCAGGTCGGTGAACAACATGACGAAGCCGACCGAGCGGTCAAGTGATGTGAACACCGGATCGGCACGAACCATGAGTGGTTTCATGGCGTTGCCCGAGGCGAGCCACACCTCTCCGCGCCAGGCGCGCCGGTGCGTCACCAGGTCGTCGAGGCGACGTTCGATTTCTTCCGGATCGGCAAACAGCGGCAGCAGTTCGTCGATGCGCCGGGGTTTCGGCGTTGCCGGCGGCAGCAGCACGCTAAACGCCGCGTTCATCTTCAGAATGTTACTGTTGACGTCGGCGATGACGACGGGCTGCCCAGACTGATCGACCTGCTGACGCACCTGATTGAGCTGGTCCTCGGCCAGCAACAGGCGGACCGAGCGAAACTGGATGATGACGTCGCTGACTGTGTCCCCGACCAGCCGGGCGGCCGACAGGTCGGCGTCGCTCCACGGGTCGGCGGTCCCTTCGACAAGCTGATGCCACTGCGAAAACGAACGGCGAGGCGACAAAGTCGCTGGATCATCCCCCACCAGGCTCGGCTTGAACGGGTTGCCGCCCCAGGTCACGGTGCGTACTCGCTCGGGCCGAAGCCAGATCAGCCATTCGCCAGGCGAGGTTGAGACCGGTGTCGCCAGCACACCGCTGGCGATCGCCGTGAGCAGTTCCAGTTCAGGCGCCACCTGGCCGAGAGAGTTGGTGGCGACCACGCCAGTGTGGGATTGGCGGTCAAGCCACCGGCCCATCTCCCGCAGCGCCAGCGACCCTGGGACTTCGCCAACAGTGCGAACTTCGCCCTCGAACAGCAGCACGGCGCCGGTGGCCTGCACCGTCTCGAGCAAAGCGGGAGACCCGTCGAACAACGCGCCGCGCCAGTCGCCCTCACGCGAAATCGCCCGGATCATTCTCTGCTCCAGACGCCGCACCGAGAGTTCCGCCTGCGCCTGAGCGAAGCTTTCCAACGCGGAGATGCGGGTTGCCACTGCTTCCGCCAGCAACTCGCACACCGCCCGCTCCTCGAAATGGACAAAGCGCGGAACGTAGTGATGGCACGAAACCAGCCCCCATAGCTTGCCACTGACCATCAGCGACACCACCAGCGTAGCCCGGACGCCCATGTTCTTAAGGTATTGCACATGGATAGGGGACGAGCTGCGCAGGAAGCACAGCGACATGTCCAACTGATCGTTGCTGACCGGCGACAGCGCGGGCGTCAGCGGCACCGGCAAGTACTCGACATCGACCAGCACGCGGATCCGGTTTCGCTCGTACAGGCGTCGTGCGATCTGGGGGATATCGGTCGCCGGATAGCGATTGCCGAGATACGCCTCAAGGTCGGGCTCCCGCTGCTCCGAGAAGACCTCACCATGACCCTGGTCGTCGAAGCGGTAGACCATCACCCGGTCATAACCCGTCAAGGCCTTGAAAATACGTGAGGTCTCGTCGCAGAGGGACTGCAGCGAGGCGGCATTGATGATGGTTTGAAGGCCCCTCTCCAGGTGTTGTGAGAGGTCGACCGAGGCGCCGGCCCGTTCCAGTTCGACGATCAGGCCGCCGCCGTGCGGCCGATGGATGAGGCCGTCGAAAGCCGAGGCAGGATCGCCGATATGGCATCGCACGCCACGCGGCAGGTCTAGCAGCGGGTCGCTCAGATGCGGCCGCAACCGCTCCGCGAGGTCGCCTTCGATGGTGTCTAGCGGGGTGCCGATGATGTCAGAGTGCAGACCAAGGAACGAAGCTGCGTTCTCGCTGGCCAGAACGATCACATTATCCGGTTCGCGCAGCAGCAACACCGCGCCGTGCGGCTGTATCGATCCCGCGAGGTGGATCTGCTCGCGTTCGCAATTCGAAAGATTTGCCTCCCCGAAGGCCGGGGTCGAGATCGCGCTCGTCAGCATGGCGAGCCTCCCTATTGTTTTCTTTCTTATTTGTCGGGATCAGCGCTTGTCCGCGAATGTCCCTCCATGTCGTACTGCGCGAGCTTCTTATAGAACCCCTGCCGGCTCAATCCCAAAATCTCCGCCGCCGCCGTGCGGTTGCCTTCGGAAAGCTGCAACGCCGCGCCGATGAAGTGCCGCTCGACCAGACCCACGGCGTCACGGACCAGAACGCGTAGCGAGGTCTTGCCGGTCTGCTCGATGATTGCGGCGAGTGCCGACTGGACGCTTGCGGCGCCCTCAGCCGGGGCCAGCCTGCGGCCCACGTCGCGCATCAGCAAGGCGATAAACCGCGGCCGTTCGCCGGCGTTGCCAACGGCGGAAATCTCCACTTCGGTCTCACCGCTGAGTTCGCCGTGGATCGCCGTTGTGAACAGACGAACCGAACCGTGGCGGTGGAGGTTGGCGAGCAGGACCGGGAGGTCGGCGCCGGGTCGGGACAGCCAGCGGCCGAGCCGCTCTCCAAGAACGGCGCCTTCCACGCCGACCTGGACCAGATCGAGGAAAGCGCGATTTGCCCGGCGGATGATCCCGTCCCGGTCAATGACGATGAAGGCATCTGGTAACTGATCGACAAAGCCGTCCAGGGCGGTTTGTTCCGCCTGCTCGGGAGGCTGGTTGCTGCCGGCCGGGGCGAGTTGGATCATGAACACCGGCCCCGGCTCGCTGGGAAGCAATGATGCCCGCGCAAGCCAGGCTTCGCGCCATGTCCCGAGATGCACCACAGTTCCGGGCGCTCGGCCGTTCTGACGCACGCGCAGTAGCATCGCCTGGAACGGCCCACGCTCCTCGGCGGTCATTTCCGGCAGCAGCTCCCGTCCCCGGACCAATCCCGACATACGTATTGCAGCCGGATTTGCCTCCACGATCCGCAGGCCATCCACACTGAGCAGAAGCACGGCCTCGTTCGAGGCATCGAACAACATGCGATAGCGGGTCTCGACCTCCCGCAGCTTCCAATAATCCTGCTCCATCGCCTGCTGGGCAGAGATCAGGCGAGACTGCAGTTCCGCCACCGCCTTCAGATTGCGTCCGACAGCGATAAGACCGGCCTTACCACCGAGGCGGACCGTGGTGTACTCCATGGGCAGTTCGAGACCGCTTGGAAAGCGCTGATCGACCTGGCGGAATGCCGAGATACCGCTCTCTCGCGCGTCCTCCACCATGCGCAGGACCTTGCCACCACCGGTGTCGGCGACCGTTTCGAACCACGGACGCCCCCGCCACGTGTCAGCGACCTCCCCCGAGACGTCATTCGCGAGGGTCACATCCCGGATGACACCGTCCAGGTCGAGCAACAGGGTGACATCAGGTTGGGCGAAGTTGACGCCCGATAAGGCCGCTGCGGAAATTGTATCCTCCTGAGGACGCTCGTAGCCTAACAACATAGGGTGTCATAACGTGAGTTACACCAAAACAAGAGTTAATCCGTGTCGACCGGCGTCGTGGAGCCCTTCTACAGCGTCAACCGATGCCTCGAACCTGACACACTGTCGTCCAGCATTGTAATCGCCCGGATGGCTAGAATGCTTCGACCTCCACAGACAAATGTATGTTCATCGTGAAGGCGATGGCGGCTTCGTCGATGATCGGTTCCCAGTCAGGAAGGTCTGCGCCGGCGCGGTCGAGGCTGACCCGATAGGCCTGACTGAACCCACGAGGGTCCGGGATGCCGGGGAACGTCGTGAACGCATGGGCCTGAAACGTCGGGCCAAAAGTCTGGGTCAGACGACGGCGCAAAATCTGACCGCCGTTCAAATCCCCCAGGCTTCGAGTGTAGCAGTGAGCGATAAGCAGACCGTCGTTGGCAGCAAATTCCACCCGAGCGGCATATTCCTCGCCCGACGACAGCAGCGGCAGCGCGGTGGCCCAGTCAGGCCCGGCCAGCGCTCCAAGATCCGAGACGATGCTCGCCGACCGGCGGAGCGCTGGTTGCGCGAGTTCCCGGTAGCCGGGCCGGTCGCAATTCTGTTGCAGCGCCTGTTCCATCGCCTGATAGGCGGGAAGCAGATTACGCAAATAGAGTGCGTAGCGCGGCTGGCTGACACGTCCCTGCAACAACGCCGCCACCACCCCCGAACGCTCGGCCTGGGCATGGAGGTGGGTTGTGCGCCGGCGCATTTGCAACACAAGGCTGCACGCACTGTCGCACGAATCTGGCTCGAGCCGCGATATAGGCCGACCTCCCGGATGTCGCTGACGAATGTCACCACTATCGCCAGTTCGATTGAAGCGTCAATCGCCGGGTTCCGTAAACCGAGCCATGCGTACACCAACGGACCGATCCCGGCCGAGCCATCCTCAGGTCACCGCCGGCTCCGGTACAGCGGTGAAAACGCGGCTGGCGAGGATTTCATCCGGCCCGAGGGTCATCAGATCCTCCACCGTCAGAGGATGGTTACGGTTGTCAAACAGTCGGACAGCCTGCCGTAGGCGGGCGCGATCCAGCGCATTGCGAACCGAGCGGGCGTTGGAAAAATGCGGTAATCGGATACGTGCCCGCAAGTAGCGCGCAAAGGCGTCGCGGGCGGAGGGACTGAAGCGATAGTTTTGCTCCTGCAGCATCAATTCGGCGATCGCCATGAGTTCCGCCGCATCGTAGTCCGGAAAATCGATGTGATGGGCGATGCGCGACCGAAAGCCGGGATTGGACGTAAAGAAGCGGTTCATCCGCTGACCGTAGCCGGCGAGAATGACCACCAGATCCTCGCGACGGCTCTCCATCACCTGCAACAGAATCTCGATCGCCTCCTGGCCATAGTCGCGTTCGTTCTCCGGACGGTACAGATAGTACGCCTCGTCGATGAACAGCACACCGCCCATCGCCTTTTTCAGGATCTCCTTCGTTTTGGGAGCTGTATGCCCGATATACTGGCCAACCAGGTCGTCGCGGGTGACCGACACGAGATGGTTCGACCGGATGTAACCGAGACGATGTAGAATGTCCGCCATGCGCGCGGCGACTGTGGTCTTTCCGGTGCCGGGATTGCCGGTAAAGGACATGTGCAGCGTCGGCGGCTGCGCGGTGAGACCGACATCCCGACGTAGCCGGTCCACCAGCAGCAATGCCGCGATTTCCCGGATGCGGCGCTTCACGGGTTTGAGGCCGACCAGTTCTCGATCAAGCTGTTCCAGCACCGGCCCGACGCCGGATGCTTCAAAGCTTACCGCGAGATCGATGTCGGCCATCAGTAGCGCGAGCCGAGCGGCTTGTCGGCCGAATAGGCGCGCGTGGTGTAGCGGATGGATCGGCCCTCCGCCTCCTGACGCTGCAAGGTGAACCCAGGTTCGTCCTCGGGTCGGTCGGTCAGAAACGACAGCCGCACACTTTCCCATCCCGCGGTCGAGTCGAAGGCGGACACACGAATATACGCTCTGCCCTGGTGCACCTTGCGGCACTCCGCCAGTTCGTAAAGCACGCCCGCGGGATCCTTCAGGTCGAACATCGGCTGGCCCCACATTTCCCAGTAGGTGTTGCGGGGGTGCGGATCGTCGGTGAACTCGATATTCACCGCCCAGCCATTGCGCTGGCAATACGCCACCTGGCGGGTGATCTGCTCGTCTGTCAGATCGGGCAAGAAACTGAATGTGCCCTGAGTGATGCGCATCGTAATGGCTCCTGATCAGGCGACTGTGAGCGTGGGAACGAAATCGGGTGTGTCGGTTGACGCATAGTCGAAGGTGACGTCCTTCCACACCGTCAATGCTTCCGACAACGGTGAGCAGTTTCGGGCAGCGGCGGCAAGTATATCCGGCCCTTCGGCAAGATAGTCGCGGCCTTCGTTGCGAGCCATGATCATCGCCTCCAGCGCCACACGGTTCGCCGTTGCGCCCGCCGCTATGCCCATCGGATGACCAATCGTTCCACCACCAAACTGCAAGATGCAGTCCTCGCCAAGATGATGCAGCAACAGGTGCATCTGTCCCGCATGGATGCCGCCGGACGCAACCGGCATCATCCGCCGTATGCCGCGCCAGTCCTGGTCGAAGAACAGGCCGTTCTGCAATGCCTGAGGGTTGTACGTCTCGCGGCAGATGTCGTAGTAGCCTCTGGTGGTTGCCGGATCGCCCTCCAGCTTGCCGACGACAGTGCCGGCATGAATGTGGTCGACGCCCGCCAGGCGCATCCACTTGGCGATGACGCGGAAGCTTACCCCGTGCGTCTTCTGCCGGGTGTAGGTGGAATGCCCGGCACGGTGCAGATGCAGGATCATGTCGTTACGACGTGCCCATTTGGAGATCGACTGAATCGCGCTGTAGCCGATCACCAGGTCGATCATAATGATGTTGGAACCGAGCGACTTGGCGAATTCGGCGCGTTCGTAAATCTGCTCCATGTCGCCCGCCGACACGTTCAGATAGGTTCCCTTGACCTCTCCGGTCATCGCCTGAGCACGGTTGACCGCTTCCATGCAGTAAAGGTAGCGGTCTCGCCAGTGCATGAATGACTGGCTGTTGATGTTCTCATCGTCCTTGGTGAAATCGAGACCGCCCTTCAGCGCCTCATACACCACGCGACCGTAATTGCGGCCGGACAGCCCAAGCTTTGGCTTGACTGTGGCACCCAGGAGCGGTCGGCCGAACTTGTCTAGACGTTCCCGTTCGACAACGATCCCAGTTGGCGGCCCTGTGTACGTCTTCACGTAGGCAATCGGCAACCGCATGTCTTCCAGCCGCAGCGCCTTCAATGGCTTGAACCCGAAGACATTGCCGATGATCGACGCGGAGAGATTGACGATCGAGTTTGGCTCGAACAGTTCCAGATCATAGGCGATGTAGGCAAAATACTGGCCGACAGCGCCGGGTACCGGATCGACCCGGTAGCACTTGGCCCGATAAAGATCGCATGCGGTCAAGCGGTCCGTCCATACCACCGTCCATGTCGCGGTGGAACTTTCACCGGCAACAGCCGCCGCGGCCTCGTCGGCATCGACACCGTCCTGGGGTGTGATGCGGAAGCAGGCAAGTATATCGGTGTCCTTCGGCTGATAGTCCAGGTCGAAGTAACCCATGTCCTTATACTTCATCACGCCCGCATCATAGCGGCCGGTGCGTTTGGTTTGCGGTGTAACGACGTTCATCCGAACCACTCCTTGAATATTCTCAGGCGGCGAGCGTGCGCCGGGCGGTGGCCACGGGCGCGAGACCGCCCTCCGCGTAAAGCGCCGCCATCCGCGACAAAGGCAACGGGCGCAGGCGCGAAGCCTGGTCCGCGGCGCCAAAATCCTCGAAACGCCTGGCGCAGAGCTCGGTCAGCGCGGCCATCGCTGGCTTCAGGAACGCGCGCGGATCGAACTCCCCCGGCTTCTCGGCCGCGACGCGGCGAAACTGGCCGACCATTGCGATGCGGCAGTCAGTGTCGATGTTGATCTTCCGTACGCCATGCTTGATCCCACGCTGAATTTCCTTCACCGGAACACCCCAGGTCGGCGGCATCGCACCGCCATGGAGGTTGAACACGTCCTGCAATTCCTGAGGCACCGACGATGATCCGTGCATCACCAGGTGGGTGTTCGGGAGCCGCTCGTGGATCGCCTGCACGACGTCCATGGCCAGGATTTCGCCAGTGGGTTCGCGGTTGAACTTGTAAGCCCCATGGCTGGTTCCAATCGCCACTGCCAGCGCATCCACGCCGGTGCGATGAACAAAATCACGCGCCTGGTCCGGATCGGTCAGCAACTGATCGCGGCTCAGTAGGCCCTCGGCGCCGTGGCCGTCTTCTTTCTCGCCGTGTCCCGTTTCCAGTGAACCAAGGCAGCCGAGCTCTCCTTCCACCGAGACGCCGACGGCGTGGGCGATTTCGACCACCCGGGCGGTGACTTCGACGTTGTAATCGTAACTCGCCGGGGTCTTGCCGTCGGCCTCCAGCGATCCGTCCATCATAACGCTGGTGAAACCGTGCTGGATTGCCGACACGCAGGTTGGCGGCTTGTCACCATGATCGAGATGTAGGCAGACCGGGATTGCCGGCCACGTCTCCACCGCTGCCTCGACCATCCGGCGGAGCATGACGTCGCCGGCATAGGATCGCGCTCCCCGGCTGGCTTGCAGGATCACCGGCGCGGCGGTTTGGCCTGCTGCCGACATGATTGCGAGAAGCTGCTCCATGTTGTTGATGTTGAACGCCGGAACGCCGTATTCGTGTTCCGCTGCGTGATCCAATAGCTGTCTCAGGCTGACGAATGCCATGGTCGTTCCCTTTCAACTCAGGTGCCCCGCCATTGTTCGGGCGGACTGGCATGATGCGGACGTCGTGACGGTTCGCTCAGCTTGCCCGATGTGAGCGTTCGATCAGCTGCAGGATCATCGGCGTCAGGATTAGCTGCATGGCGAGGTCGAGTTTGCCGCCGGGAATGACGATGGAGTTCGCTCTCGACATGAAACTGCCTTGCAGCATCGAGACGAGATAAGCGAAGTCGATGCCGCGCGGGCTGCGGAAACGAATTACGACCAGCGATTCGTCGGCGGTTGGTATCCAGCGTGCAATGAACGGGTTTGACGTATCAACCGTTGGTACGCGCTGGAAGTTCACATCGGTCTCGGCGAACTGCGGGCAAATGTAGCTGATATAGTCCGGCATCCGGCGCAGGATCGTATCGGTAACGGTCTCCGTCGAATAGCCTCGCGTGGCTTTGTCGCGGTGGATCTTCTGAATCCACTCCAGATTGATCACCGGGACGACGCCGATCTTCAGGTCGGCATGTCGTGCCACGTTCACCTGGTCGGTAACAACGGCGCCGTGCAGTCCCTCGTAGAACAGGACGTTGCTTCCGGCTGGAAAACGTTCCCACTCGGTGAATGTTCCCGGCGGCGCACCGAAGCGCTGCGCTTCCGCATCGTCATGCACATAGTGCCGCGTGTAACCGGAGCCCTCGCGGCCATACTCCGCGAAAACCTGCTCCAGTTCGGACAACAGATTTGCTTCCGGACCAAAATGGCTGAAGTGGTTGTTCCCCATTCCTCCGGCTTCCGCCATCGCCCGGCGCATATCCTCACGGTCGTAACGATGGAATGCGTCGCCCTCAATCCACGCCGCCGCGATGCGCTCGCGGACGAAAATCCGCTCGAACGTCGATCTGACTGTTGTCGTGCCGGCTCCGGACGATCCGGTGACCGAAATGATCGGATGCTTTATCGACATTCCCTGAAGCCTCTCCGCTCAGGATTTGAACAGGCCGCGGGTGGCGAACAGTGGTCGCTGTCCGGCCTGCGGGACACCGGCGGCATAAAGCTCCATGACCCGTGCAACCTTGTCGCGAGAGCCGCAAATCAATGGCACATGCTCGTCTATGGAGTTGGGCACGAGGTCGAGGATGCGGCGGAAACCGTCGGTCGCGGCGCCGCCAGCCTGCTCCATCAGCATGGCGATCGGGTTGGCCTCGTGCAGCAGTTGCAAGCGGCCGCGCCCGAAGCCCGGCCTCGCGTCCCCCGGGTAAAGATAGATCCCGCCATGGGCCAATATCCGATACGCTTCGGAGACGACCGCACCAAGCCAGCGAGTGTTGTAGTCTACCCCCCGGGGACCCTGGACGCCGGCGACGCACTCCTCGACGAAAGCGCGGATGGCCAACGGCCAGTGGCGGCCGTTTGATGCGTTTATGGCGTATTCACGTCGCCCGAGGGGTATTCGCACTTCAGTGCGCGTCAGCACGAAATCAGCGGTCCGTGGCTCCAGCGTGAAGACGTTGACGCCATCACCTAGCGTCAGCACCAGGGAGGTGTGGGGGCCGTAAAGGATAAAGCCGGCGGCGCACTGTGTAGAGCCAGGGGCCAGAAAGCTAACCTCGGGCAAAGCGGACGAGATCGTCGGCAGCAACGAGAATACGGTACCTGACGGTGCGTTGATGGTGACATTGCCAACGCCGTCAAGCAGGTCGATCGCCACGACGACGGGGCGGTTAGGATCGAAAATCAGAACCTCCGCCGCCCCTTTCCTAGCGATCGCCGCGACAGGAGCATCACGTAGATGATCGACGAAAACGTTGCTGGCGCGGAGTTCGTGGGCTGTCTGACCATCGCCGCACCCGCCCGGTCCGGCCATACGGTCGCCAGCCAACGGTCCCAATGAGATCACCTCGGCGAGTTGCGCGCCTGCGTCCGCAATGGCCGCCACAGCGTCGACGACAGCTTTACGATCGTTTCGGTGCAGCGACCAGGCGCCAAGATGATCATAAAGCGTCGTCACAAATTTTCCTCCTGGCAGAAGCTGGCCGCTCGCGGACGGGGACCGTTCCGCCGTTGGATGTACGCTTAAGTGACTTGGCCGCAGAAAGAAATTCCTTTATTATTTTTGTTGATGAAAGAAAATCTTGTAAACTTTCCACGCCGAACCTCGCTCCGCCAGTTGCGCGCGCTCGGCGCCGTGACCAGTGCCAAGAGCATTTCGGCCGCCGCGCAGTTGCTGTATCTGACGCCCCCCGCCGTATCACAGCAGCTTCAGTTACTGGAGGAGGCGCTGGGCGGCGTGCCGCTTTACGAGCGGACGCCGACGGGTATGCGGCCGACGGAAGCGGGCGTGAAGTCTTGACAGCACTCGAGCGGATCGAGGCCGCGTTGACTGACTGCGCAACAGCGGTTGACGCTTTGCGCGGCATGGGTGGCGGACGGGTGTCGATCGGGGTGATCAGCACAGCGCAATATTTCGCGCCATTTGCACTTGCCGCGTTTCAGCGGGCCAATCCAATGGTCGAGATTCGGATGCTGGTGGGGAACCGATCAGAAATGATCAACGGCCTGGAGAAGTTCAATCTGGACCTGGCTCTGATGGGGTATCCGCCCGAGCATTTTCCGGTCGAGCGGGCGATCATCGGCGACCATCCGCACGTGATCATAGCAGCGCCGGACCATTGGCTTGCGAAACGGCGCAAGATCGCACTGGCCGACATTGGCCGGGAGACCTTGCTGTTGCGCGAACCCGGATCGGGGACCCGGGCATTGATGCTTGGATTGCTCGCGGCGGCGAACCTGCCCGAGGGAGCAAGAACCGAGATCGGCAGCAACGAGGCGATCAAACATGCCGTGATGGCGGGCATGGGGGTGGCACTGATCTCGGCGCACGTCGCCGTGGCGGAACTGACGGCCGGGCGACTGATTGCTCTGGACGTCGAGGGACTGCCAATCGTTCGCCAGTGGTTTGCGGTGCGACGAAGCGAGCGGCGCCTGCTTCCGGCTGCCCAGGCGCTGTGGGAGCATCTTCGGCGCTCGGGTCCCGGCTTCCTGCCAAGGATCACGCAGACTGAACCATTGCACCCACGTGGGCGTAGACGGGGCGAAAGCCTGCGTGCATCCGCAAAACCAGGCGACGCGTTAACAATTCAATCCGAAGCGGATTGAGAAGGATCGGAACATGACGCTCGCATTTACCTATCTGTCCACGCTCGTCGTGTTTCTGGTCCTCGATGGGATCTGGCTCGGTCTCGTGGCCGGGGGGTTCTATGCGGCGGTGCTGGACGGCGCCATGCTGGACACGGTTCGGATCGTTCCTGCCGCGCTATTCTATTTGCTGTACGTCGCCGGCATCGTGGCATTTGTGCTGCCGCGCGGGGCAAGAAACCTCGCGGCCGCGGCTGGGTACGGCGCGTTCTTTGGCTTGTGCGCTTATGGCACCTACGACCTCACGAACGACGCTGTGCTGCGGGTTTGGACATGGCAACTGACCGTCACCGACATGGCGTGGGGCGCCGTCGTGACGGCCGTCGCATCGGTTACGGGCGCGTGGGTGAATCGCCGGCGTTCCTCGCCGTGACCTTTGCCGATTGTTCCGTCATGCCTGTGGCCAGAAGGCCCAGAAACGCGGCCAATACCGCGACGCTGATCGCGTTGAGCCAGAGAATCTTCGCACAGGACTCGCCGGAACAGGCGAAGGGGGAGATCGGATAACGCCCATTCAGCGACACGCCGGCCAGGATAGGTAACGCGAGCATACTAAACAGCGCCATCGGCTCGGTCCGCCGGAACACCAGCGCGGCCAGCGTGATGCATGGCAGCAGGAACAACTGTGTGCCGGATGCCTCGCCGAGCAGCCAAGTGCAGAACAGAGTGTTGCCGATGCCGGCGATGGTCAGAAGCACGCGACCGCAAAGAGAGTGCCATTTCGTAATGAGCGGCACCGCGAGAAATATCGGGAAGACGCAAAGCGTCAGCCACGCCGCGCTTCGGATCTCCGCGCCGGCCGTGCCGACAAGATAGAGAGGGTAGAAAGGCGTGTTCCACGCCAGGACAAGTGCCACGAAATTGGCCGCCGCCACCCGTGGATCATCGGCCGCCGCGTACCGTTGCGCGGCCGCGAACAGGCGTCTCACTTCATGGCCGGGGTGCCAACCGATAGTGACTGACCCCCCAGGCGGTGCCGTTGGCGTGGCCAAACAGGCCGGCGACGGCCAGGAAGAACAACCGCCAGCGCCGCTGCCAAAGTCGGGCATGCTCGCCATAGACATCACGCAGGATTCGCATGATTTCGGTGGCGTTTCTGTCATAGTTTGCCAGCCAGGCCTCGGCAGTACGCCGGTAATGCAGGCCGTCCCACCGCCATTCCTGCTCCACCGCGAACAAATGCGGGAAGCGGCTCGGCAGCCCATGACTGGGCATGATGCCGCCGGTGAAGAAATGCTGCGCGATCCAGTCCGCTGGATCGCGTTGATCGAAACGATAGGGTGCTGCCGCGTGCGAGAAAACGTGGAGAAACAGTCGCCCGTCAGCGCGCAGCCAGCTGCGCACACGGTTCAGCAACGCGTCCCAGTTCGCCATATGCTCGAACATCTCGACCGACACGACGCGATCGAACCGCACTGCGGTATCGAACTCGTTCATGTCTGCCGTGATCACCGTTAGATTGGTGAGCCTGCGGGCTCGGGCCGTCGTCATGATGTATGATCGCTGCGAAGCCGAATTGGATACCGCGGTGATCCGGGCGCCGGGATAGTGCGACGCCATCCAGAGCGTGAGCGAACCCCAGCCACAACCAAGTTCCAGGATGTCCTGTCCGTCGCGCAAATCGGCGTGCATGCAGGTCTCCGCCAAGGCGTTCTCTTCGGCCTGTTCCAGCGTATCGGCCGCGGCGGTGTAAAAACAGCTTGAGTATTTGTGCCGCGGACCAAGCACAAGACCAAAGAAGGCCTCGGGCAACTCATAATGCTGCGCATTCGCCGTGTCAGCGTGTTCCGCAATCGGATGCACCTGCATTGAGGCCGCAAATATTGTTTCGATGTCGGGGGGCGCCGCGGACATCCGCCGGTGCGTGCGCCCGACGAGTCGCGATATGCCAAGGCGAAGTAACTGATCCGGAAGTGGAATACGTTCCAGCACCGATGTGGTCGTGGCGATGACGTTCATGCGCCGGCCTCGCTTCGCGGTGGGAGTGGAAGAAACGCGCTGGTGCGGCTTTGGTAGGCACGATAGGCGTCGCCGCGCGATGCCAGCATCACTTGCTCCAGTGGCGGAATACCTGAGACATGCACGAGCAACCAGTACATCATGGCAGGCGCAGCCCAAGCCAGCCAGCCGAGCGGCCAATCCGCATTGAACGCGAACAGCGGCCAGGCACACCAGCCCAGGAACTCGAAGAAGTAGTTTGGATGCCTGGACCACGCCCACAGGCCGCGATCGCACACGCGCCCGGCGCTACCGGGATCGGCCACAAAGCGAGCGAGCTGCCGGTCCGAGAGCATCTCACCGATGAGGGCGATCGCGATGATGGCCATCGCAACGACATCGGTCGCGCGCAGGACGGACGCCGGATTGCGCGCGGCGAGCGTGATCGCGACGGCAAGTGGCCATGCGGCGAAGGCCTGGATCTGCAGGAACCAGAACAGGCGGGTCTGGAACCGCGCGCCCCAATCCCGGCGAAATCCGGCATACCGCGCGTCCTCCGGCCGGGACCGCACGCGGGCGCGTAAATGCAAACCAAGCCGGATCGCCCATGCCGCCGCCAGCGCAGCCACGATGTATCGCCGCGCCGGGAGATCCTCCGCCCCGGGCAAAGGCCAGAGGGTGCCCACGACGGCCATGGCTCCGGTGGCAAATGTCCAGAAGACGTCCACCCAGCCGGCATTGCCCACCTGTTGCTGAAATTTCCAGGCAGCCGCCATCGCCAGAACTCAGACCAGCGCCTTGCGCGAGGACCAATATCAACATCTTGGCCCGGATCCTTCCCGTCTTCCCGTGATGTACAGCGCTGCGGGTGCCATGGCCCGACCCGATCCCTCGAGCGTCCAAGAAGAGGCTCTGATCATGTCCTGACAAATTACATTCATCGTGTCTGACAACGTGGCGCGGCGATCTTTGGATCATTCTGAGGTTCCGGTGATCCAGCGAAACATGAGTTCCGTTTGAAGCATCAGGGATGACCGACCGTCGCGGGGACGGCGGATCGGCATGTCCCGGGCAGTGGGACGAATCAATGATGCGGACGACAGTGGCGCAGGAACGGATGGGCGACGGGACGCCGCTTGATATCGCGGTGATCGGAACCGGCATCGCCGGGATGGCCTGCGCGTGGCTTTTGGCCAAACGCCATAATGTCACGGTCTACGAAAGCGCGGATCGCGTCGGCGGCCACGCCAACACCGTGAATGTCGCATCCACCGAGGGTAATCTGCAGGTTGATACCGGCTTCATTGTCTACAACGAAAGCACCTACCCAAACCTGACCGCGCTGTTTCAGTATCTGAACGTGCCGACGCACGCCTCGGAAATGTCATTCGCGGTGTCGCTCGATGATGGATGGCTGGAATACGCCGGCACCAATCTGGCCGGGCTGTTCGCGCAAAAGCGCAACCTGATACGGCCTCACTTCTGGGGCATGCTGCTTGACCTCGCGCGTTTCTACCGTGAAGCACCCGGTGACCTCGACGGTTTGGAGCACAATCTGATCTCGCTAGACGACTATCTTTCCGCGCGAGGCTACGGTGCAGGCCTTCGAGACCATCATCTGCTGCCGATGGCGGCGGCGATCTGGTCTTGCCCGCCGGCCGACGCGGGTCTGCAACCGGCGGCGGCGTTCATTCGCTTCTGCGTAAACCATGGACTGCTGAAGATCTCGGGCCGTCCCGTATGGCGAACTGTGAGCGGCGGCAGCCGGGCGTATATCTCACGCCTGACCGAGACACTTGCCGACCGCATACACACAAACCGGCAGGTGCTGGCGGTCGAGCGGCTCGACAGCGGCGTGCAGGTTCATTCTGTTTCAGGCACGTACCGGCACGACCACGCCGTGCTGGCCTGCCATGCCGACCAGGCGCTGGCCCTGCTCGGGCCGGGTGCGACTCAGAAGGAGCAAGCAATACTCGGCGCTTTCCGCTACACGCATAATCTGGCGGTGCTGCACACCGACGAAACGCTGATGCCGCGGCGGCGCGATGTTTGGGCGAGCTGGAACTTTCTGGGTCGCTCCGGCGAGAGGTGTCAGGAGTCTCGCCCGTGCGTGACTTACTGGATGAACCGTTTACAGCGGCTGCAGGGAAGCACCGAGTATTTCGTGACACTCAATCCGTCCCGTCCGCCGCGTCCCGGAACATTGTTGCGAAGCGAGAATTACGAGCATCCGGTGTTTGACGCAGCCGCTATCCGCGCTCAGAGGCGACTGTGGTCGTTGCAGGGCGATGCCGGAGTATGGTTCTGCGGAGCGCATTTCGGCGCCGGATTTCATGAAGACGGGCTGCAGGCCGGTCTTGCGGTCGCCGAGCAGCTTGGCGGGGTGCGGCGGCCGTGGAAGGTGCGGGATGAGTCGGGGCGTATCCAACTTGGCACGACCGACCGCCGCACCCCGCCATTGAGGACAAGCGTATGACGGCCAGTCCTGCGCAGCAGTCTCACACCGATTCGCTTCAGACTTCGCCGCCGACGTCGGCCATTTATGCCGGTACCGTAACGCATCGGCGCCTGCGTCCGAAGCGCCATCGGTTGCGTTATCGTCTGTTTTCTTTGTTGCTGGACATCGACGAGATACCCGCCCTGTGCGCGCGGTTGCGCCTGCTATCGCACCGACGGTTCAATTTGCTCGGCTTCGATGAGCGGGATCATGCCGATGGCTCCGGCAAATCGTTGCGAGGCTGGGCAGAGGTTCATCTTGCTCGTGCGGGCATCGATCTCGACGGCGGCCCGATTCGGTTGCTGGCGATGCCGCGCGTGCTGGGTTACGGGTTCAATCCGATCAGCGTCTGGTTCTGCTACCGCAAGGACGGCAGCCTCGCCGCGCTGCTCCATGAAGTGCACAACACGTTCGGGGAGCGTCACACTTATCTGATTCCAGTCAGTGAGGATGACGGACCGACGGATATCAACCAGACCTGCGGCAAGGTCTTCCATGTCTCGCCCTTCATGGCGATGAACATGCGTTACGACTTCCGTATTCACGCGCCGGATGAGCGGATGAGCCTCGCAATCCGCGGCGGCGACTCTGGACGGAACCCTTATTGTTGCGGTTCTCGCAATGCGGCGACGGGAGCTGAATGACGCGGCCCTGCTGCGTATTTTCTTCGGCACGCCGCTGCTGACCCTGAAGGTGATCTCCGCCATCCACTGGCAGGCGGCGCGGCTATGGATCAAGGGGCTGCGTCCCTACCCGCGCCCAACCGCGCCAAAATGTGCCGTCAGCTTCATGGAGCACGGCAATATGGTGCGGCTGGAAGCGGAACCCACACCGGTGACGGCAGGATAAGGTGAGCAAGTAATGCCCGGAACTGTTACGCTTTCCGCAACCCGGGCTGGCGCACCTTCCGGCCGCGGCCTGGGTGCATCGCTCGCTCGACGCTTCCTGGTGCATCTTGCTCGGCAGGTCGAATATGGCCAGGTATTGATCAAGACACCGTCCGGAGAGGCAATCCATTGCGTCGGGCCGCGTCCCGGTCCCAGCGCCCGCCTCGACCTGAACCGCTGGCGCGCGGTGCGGCGACTGCTGCTGGGCGGCGACATCGCTTTCGCCGAGTCATACATGGATGGCGATTGGTCCACGCCGCATCTCCCGGCGCTCATTGAGCTCGCCGCGCGTAACCACGAGACGATGATGCCATCCCTGAACGGCACTCGCTTTGCCCGGCTCACGAACCGCCTGTTGCACTTGCGACGGAGCAACACAAAACGCCGAAGCCAGCGCAACATCCAGGCGCATTACGATCTCGGCAATGCGTTCTACGCGGCGTGGCTGGACCAGGGAATGACCTACTCATCGGGCTTCTATGAACACGAAGCAACCGACCTGGAATGCGCACAGACGGCCAAGCAGGACATCGTGATGGAAACACTGGCGCTGTCGGGTGGCGAACGGGTTCTCGAAATTGGCTGCGGCTGGGGTGGACTGGCCGAACGACTGGCGCGCGAGCGCGGGTGCCATGTCACCGGTCTGACCCTATCGCCGGCGCAACTGGACCATGCACGCGAACGCCTGGGCAGCGATTGTTCACCCGGATCGATCGAACTGCTGCTGCGGGACTATAGGGACGTAGAGGGAACCCACGATCGTATCGTCTCCATCGAAATGCTTGAGGCGGTGGGGAAGGAGTATTGGCCGGTCTACTTCGACACGATTCGAAATCGGTTGCGTCCAGGCGGCATCGCCGTCCTTCAGGTCATCACCATGGCCGAGGATCGCTACGCCGCTTACGAGACCAGCGCGGACTTCATTCAGCGGCACATTTTTCCGGGTGGGATGTTGCCGTCGGATGGCGTGATGCGGTCTGGAATTGCTGCGGCTGGACTGCTTCTGGACGGCGTGAGAACATTCGGCATGAGCTACGCTCGCACGCTGGCCGACTGGCGGATTCGGTTTCAGGCAGCCTGGCCGCAGCTGCGGTGGATGGGTTTCGATGATGGGTTCAAGCGCAAATGGGAATATTACTTGTCATATTGCGAGGCGGGGTTTCGCACCGGCGCGCTTGACGTCGGCTTATATCGGCTACGCCGGCCCGCGGAGGCTGCGGGATGACAGCGCCGCCTCAGGCGCATTCCGCGTTGCCGCGAACAAGTTAGCCGCGTGTCCGATCGGCGGCGACCGGAACCGCGGTCTCGTTACGTCTCAGGAAGGGAATGGTGAACGGCGGGTCGTAGTTGAACTGAAAGATGTCGCCGTCCGCTTTCCACTCCGACCTGGCAAGCACGCCGAGCAGCAGGGCGGCCTGATGATCCCGTGTGGCCTGGGTTGCCACGCCAGAGTATCGAATAACGGCGAATGTCATCTCCGGGACCTGAACCAGATGCAGGCGAGAGTCCAGAGGCTCTGGTGCACCGGCCTTGGCGACGGCCCGTGGCAGGAAGAAGCGCATGCTGATCTGGCCGCGTGACATGCTAGTTTGGACCGGCGTCGTCATGGAAATTCGCATGGGTTCGGCGATGCGAACCGGGGCGGTCATGGCAATTTTCTGTTCACCCCGATTGGCACCCGTTATGTAACGGAACAGCAGAGCGAAGGCCTCGCTGGCGGCCTTGTCGCGATCGTCCCCACTGACCGTCGCCTCGATCGCCTCTCGCGGTTCATAGAGACGGATCTCGACGTTTTGAGAAAGATCCTGAATGACAGCGTAGCGCGGCTGCTCGTAGGCGAAGCGCAGCCCGAACACGGACCCGACCGATTCGGTGAAGGTCAACAGGTAATAGAGCAGACCGGCCACGATACTTCACAGCCGGACAAATGGCTGTATCAGAGTGCCCAACAGCCCCGCCAGCCGCAATTCTCCGTGCATCGCGACCAGGCAGATGCAATCCTCACCCAACCCGACCATCACATTATGATCGACACTATCGTCGCCCAAATCGAAATCGCCGGGGCCAAAATGGCCGCCCTGATGGCTGAAACTGCCGGTCAAGACGCAGGTCATCTCCGATCCGGTATGAGTATGCTGCAGCATCTTCGCGCCCGGAGCCGATTTCAGCAGAAAGACGCGCGTATCGCTGTCGGCCGGCAGCCGAATTGGCCGCAGGCGCACGCCGGGCGCGATCCACTTCCAGGGCATCGCGGAATACCGGCGCACGAAGCGAGGCAGTCCCGGTACATCGTTGAGCGCGCTTGGTTCAACCCGCACGACGCCGGGTCCGCTGGCGACCTGCTGCTGCAAGCGCGCCTCGATTCGGGCCAACGCGCCGCTCGACATCGGTGTCGGCGGCAGGTCCTCCAGTAGTGCTCCGCCGGCGTGTTCCATCAGGTGCATCATGTCACGGCAGGCTGAACACCAGATGAGATGGGTCGAGACCGCGACGTGTTGGCCCAGATCCAGGGTGCCGGCGGCGAAGCCGGTCAGCAGGGCATCGACGGGATGGTGCTGAATGGTCATGAAAACTCGCTCAACAGATTGCGAAGTCTGTTCATCGCCAGGCGCGACCGCGACTTCACTGTGCCGAGGGGGATCTTCAGGAGCAGTGCGATTTCGACATGAGGTTTTTCCTCATAGAATGACAATTCCAACACGCGCCTTTGTTCGTCGGAGAGTTCGGCCAGCATCGCCCTGACACGTGTTTCCGATTGCGCCGAGGCCGCGCGCGAGTCGGGCCCGGGTGCCTCGTCGACCTGAAATTCGGTATCGACATCTGATACTTCGTTCGCCCCGGCGCGCCGCCCATGACGCAGCGCATCGATGCGCAAATTGCGTGCGATGGTGAAGATCCATGCGGCGGCGCCGACGGTTGAAGGATCGAACTGTGTCGCCTTCCGCCAGACCATCAGCAGCGTCTCCTGGGCAAGTTCGTCCGCGTTCGGATCGCTGACACCGGAGCGCCGCATGAACGTCTTGATCAGTGGGGCGAAATGCCCGAACAGGGTTGCGAAGGCCGACCGATCCTGACGTGCTGCGACGGCCTCGATTAGGCTGGCCCAACGCTCTGCGTCCGCGGGCCTATGACTATCCCTCGGCATGGTGCGGGAGCGCCTCCCTGTGTCGAAAACGGATCGGTTCAACTCCGAGCACGCGCGGATGTCCAGCAACTCGTCGGACTGCGTTGAGCGGCGGGTGAGCAAATGCATAACACTTAAACGCCGGGGGCAGGTGGTTGGATCAATCACCTCCTCGTTCGACTGGCGATTGGGTCTCATTTTGGTGTCTATGGGAGCAGATCGGTTACCCGCGCCCCATATATCGGTAAAGAGCTGAGTCCAGTTTGATGTTTATCGGTGGGATCTATGTCGGCAGAGGTAAAGACTTTTCCCAATCCCGCAACGCAGTTCAAGGGCGGCGAGCGCTTGGGCAAACCACGGCCGGCGATCGGAAAGCGGCGTGCTCGTAAGCTGAAAGCTGCGCTGGAGGTGGCTGAAGCCGTGCTTGGTCCAACACCTGTATTCGAGGGCGACAGCATCGCCTTCCTGCGAGCAGTTACGTGCGGCCAGATTCGCCCTGAACCTGCTCAGATGGCTGCTGCTGTTGCTCTGGCTAAACTTGCGCGGCCAACCCCTGCGGCAAAGGGCGAAATAGACTGGGCCGTCGTATGCCAGGAGGCGGCCGAGAAGTGGCAAGCCGAACAGCTAACCATTGATGGACAGCGGGTTGGCGATGAAGGCTCTACGCTGTAGCTCTTGAAGTTGCAATAAGAGCGCAGCCACCTCGCTGAACTCGATCATCTTTGAGAGCCTGGGCAAGGGCCAAGTTCCCTGGGCCGAGGTACGCAACGAGGCGATGGCCCACATAGGCCGGCCCGGCCCACCGCGATGATGGTTTGTCGCGCAATTGTTGGTAGCTATGTGGTAGCTAGGAAGTTTCCTCGGCGCGCCGCGATCGCCTAACCTATTGATTTAATGGTGGGCGCGACAGGGATTGAACCTGTGACCCCTACCGTGTCAAGGTAGTGCTCTCCCGCTGAGCTACGCGCCCCGCCCGCTGCGGACGCAGTGTTTAGCGTGCGTCGCCGCCATGTCGCAAGAGCCAACAGCCTGCGCCAGTCGTGTGGAGTGCCGGTTGGTTGGACGGTCCCATCTCAGCCTTCGCTCAAAGCACGCGCGCGGCTGCGATGCCCCGGCGGGCAGACGGCTGCCCACGGGCCCGGACGCGAACGGGATCCAGCCGTTCCGCGATCAGGTGATCTGTGGGTCAGTCATTTCGCCGGGCGGTAACTGGTGCCGCCATTGCGGTAATGGCTGGAGCAATTACCTCCACCGGCCCCGCCTCCTCCTCCGCCATGCGCGTAGGCCGAAGAAGCCGACGCGACAGCAAGGCTACAGGCCGCCACAATGACGAGGAGAAAGCGCGTCGCTCGTTGTGCCATACTGTCCTACTCCCCCGCTGGCCGCAGCGATCGATCTCACCGTCACAAATCAAGCGCTCGCCGTGGACTGGGCCACGCCATAAGTAAGAACTCAATTCGAGATTTCATCCCGGGGCGGCGATCCCCGCGAACCATCGGATCAGCATAACGCTCCCCGGTGGTTGTGCCTGTAATAATAGTGGATGACGACAGAGAACACGCATGGCGACCTCGGAGCAGGCTCGCATCCCGGCGTTCTCCAGCCATATTTGCGAGCGGGCATGAGCAAAGACCGTTCGCCGGCGATCTATCGTTGCCTGGATTGGGCTTCGTCCAAGGACGCAGCCCTGTGCCGTAGCCGATAGGCGCGCGTCTTTTGCCGGTTGCCGCAGAGCGCCGACGCGCACCACCGGCGGGCGCCCGGCTTTGAACGGTCGTAGAACACCCAATGACATTCCTCTAAGTCGCACATTTTCAGCCGATCCAGCCTCCCGCTCGCAGCCGCCCCCTGAAGCTCGGCCAGAATGCCGCCGAGTCCGCCGGCCGTGACGCCCGGCAGGGGTTGCAACCCGAGCTTCCCGCCCTTGGACACTTGCAGGATCAACGGAAAGCGGGCGGCCGACACGTTCAGCAGGGCGGTCACTTTGCCGTCGATCAGCCGATCCGGTGGGGCCATCCGCAGCAGCCCACGCAACGAATCACGCAGTTCCAAAGCCTTGCGATGATCCTGCGGGTCAAGCCGCACGCCGTCGTCCAGCAGTCCGCGGCAATGCAGCCACAGTTCCAGCATCGGGACGGTCGCAAGTTCGTCACCGCCCACATGCGACACGCCATGCTCCACGAAGCGGCGCAGATCGAGCGAATTTACGAACTCGTAGAGCAGAGCAAACTCGCGCGGGACAGGGGTGGGACTTCGCTGGGAGAGGCGCATGCGACACCAGTAACACAGTTTTGCTGGTTGACGCCATATGACACCACTTATATACCTTAACAGGTGTTGAAAAACTCGGACCTCCGGCAGTCCTGAATGTGCCCATAGAGATCTCGCGGGCGGCGCGATTTCGAGTGCGGGGATGCGATGCGCCACCTCCGGGTCGATCTGTAAGGAGGCCGTTATGAGCAGCAAGTTGATGATCCCGACCCAGCGCGTGTTTCACGGCTGGTTCGTCGTTGCAGCTGCCTTCGCCGTCTGCTTCATGGGTTTCGGCAGCGCTTACACCTTCAGCGCCTTCGTAGCCCCGCTGCAGAAGGATTTCGCCGCCTCGCGCGGTTCGGTCTCCCTGGTCTTCTCATTGGCCGGGTTTCTCTACTTTGCCCTCGGGATCATCAGCGGTCCGCTGGCCGACCGGTGGGGCTCTCGCCGTCTGGCCGTTGCCGGCATGATCCTGACCGGAGCGGGCCTGGTCGCCGCCGGTTTCGCCCGCACCCTGATCGAAGTGTACGTGGCTTATGGCCTCGGGATCGGACTCGGCGTCGGGCTTGCCTACGTTCCCGCGCTGGGTGCGGTTCAGCGATGGTTTGCCAGGCGTCGCGGTTTCGCCTCCGGCCTCGCGGTCAGCGGGATCGGCGTCGGAACACTGGTCATGCCGCCGCTCGCCGCGTTTCTGATCGCGACCCTCGGGTGGCGCCAAGCCTATTTCGTTCTCGGCGCTGTTGCCGCTGTCGTCGGTGCGGGAATGGCGCTTCTGATCGAAAACGATCCGCATCACCGCGGGCTCGGCCCCGACGGCGACCCGGTGCAATCACCTGCGACGTCGGCGCGACCGCCCGGAGCGTCGCTCCGCGAGGCCGTCAGGACCGAACGGTTTCGCAGTCTGTACCTCGCCTGCCTGATTTGCTCGCTCGGGGTATTCGTGCCGTTCGTGCACCTTGTCCCCTATGCCCTGGATCACGGCGTCCCGCCGTCATCCGCCGTTCTTCTGCTTGGCATGATCGGCGTGGGGAGCACCGCCGGCCGCTTCTTCCTCGGCGGACTGGCCGACCGTGTGGGGCGCCAACCGACGCTTGTGGCAATGTTCGTCGGCATGGCGTTTGCCCTGGGGATATGGGCGGTCTCGACAGGTGTCTGGTGGCTCGCTGTGTTCGCCTTCGTCTACGGCGTTTTCTACGGTGGATGGGTTGCGGTCCTGCCCGCGGTCGTCATGGACTCGTTTGGTGGGCGCAACGTCGGCGGTCTCATCGGCATTCTCTACACCAGCGTGGCGTTCGGCACCTTGATCGGTCCGAGCGCCGCGGGATTCGCATTCGACATCGGCCATACTTATACATTGGCGATCCTCGGGAGTGTCTGCGCCAACATCGTTGCCGCATGCATCGTTGGGATTGCCTCGAGGGCGGCGATACCAGCGGGAGCGGCAATCCGACAGCGATGAGAGCACCGAAAACCGTGCGGAGCGCCGAAGCCTTCGGTCGGGTCCGGCTGTCTCGATCATTCTTCATGCGCGATTTCCTGTACAGCGAGATCGCCGATGTGCACGGCATAACAAATCTCCCCGACGATCCTGAACTTGCGGTCGCCGCCGGTCGCTGTCTCTGTGAGAATCTCCTGGAACCGCTGCAGGCAACCTTCGGTCGTCTGGCGATCCGCTCGTCCTATCGGTCACCGGCGGTGAACGCACATGGCAACGCGCACGGATTCAACTGCGCCGCGAATCAGCGCAATTTTGCTCGCCACATCTGGGATCGCCGCAGTGAGCGCGGCATCGGTGCCGTGGCATGCATCGTCATCCCATGGCTCGTGGACCGGATGGCGGACGGCACGCCCTGGCAGGCGATGGCGTGGTGGGTCCATGACCATCTGCCCTACAGTGAATTGCAATTTTTCCCCAAACTCGCCGCGTTCAATATAGGCTGGCACGAGGTTCCCCGGCGGACGATCTATAGTTTCATCCCGCCACGCGGATATCTGACCCGGCCCGGGTTCGCGAACCACGATGGTAATCACGGGCACCAGTACCGAGGGGTTTCCGCGTTTGGTCCGGTAGCGATCCGCCGGGACGGAGCACCAAATCAGCGAGGCGGCCGTCGGTCCTCGGGCCAAACGGGCCATTGCGAGTGGCTGCTGGGTGCGGCCCGTCGGCTTCGCTGTGGCCCGGGTCCACATATGGACGCCGGCGCATAGTGGCGCTATGCGATCCTCCAAGACCGACGAGGGCCTCCGAGGCGAACCTCGCTGTCTCGTTCGCTGCCGTCGAACCTCAGGAGTGAAACGCCATGGCCAAACCACAATCCGCCAAAGAGGCCCATACCCGCGGAGCATTGGGCACTCCGACCGATCTGAAGCCAGAGGCGACGCGCGACATTTCGGCTGCGCTGAGCGGGCTTCTCGCCGACGTCTTCGCGCTCTATCTGAAGACCAAGAACTTTCATTGGCACATGAGCGGCCACCATTTCCGCGACTACCACCTGCTGCTTGACGAACACAGCGACCAGATTTTCGCGATGACTGATCCGATCGCCGAGCGGGCGCGTAAGGTTGGAGGTACGACGCTGCGCTCGATCGGACATATCGCGCGGCAGCAGCGTATCGCCGACAATGACGCGGAGTACGTGGAGCCGCAGGACATGCTGGCTGAGTTGCGTGACGACAATCAGCAACTCACGTCCATCATGCGCCAGGTACACAATGTCTGCGATGAGTATGGCGACGTCGCGACAGCGAGCCTGCTGGAGGTTTGGATTGACGAGACCGAGCGACGCACGTGGTTCCTGTTCGAGGCGACCCGGAACGTCGGCGCCAACGACTGACTTCCGGCGGCTCTGGTCGGACCGCGCGCGGACTGAGGGTGGCTGGCCTCGCGCCCAGGCGGCAATCACCTGATGGGCGCCCGGGACACCTCGGCGCCCCCGGTCACGCATCCGTTGACCGACAACAGAAGGTGGCTAAGCTGTACGACAGTGCTGCCGCCCAAGGACGCGGGCGATGCCTCGAGCCGCTCCGGGGCGGACAACGCCATCGTTCGCACCGTATTCGTTATTTCTACAGAACAGAGGATCACGGCGATGCTCACTCGCGCCCGCTTGGGACGGGTCAGTTGGCGCGAAATGCGCGGTGGCCACGCCCGGTCGGCTGGAAGAGGGTAAAGCCCGATTTACGGGTGCATGCCCAACCCCAACCGGCCGGCTGAACCGCTCTCGGCACGTCCCGCCGGCAGACGAGTTGGCCTGGATCGAACGCCAGCGTCCATCGGTCTCATTCGTCGACGGAGACGCGCCGGCGGTCTGTTGCCCGTCCATTAGTCATTTGTTGGATGTTGCAAACGCGACAATTTGGATGTTTTGCCACCACGATGACATTGCAGCCAAGGACAGTCTGTGGCTGGTCGTAACGGCCGCAATCGTTTTCGAGACGATTGCTCATACCTGCGGCAACGCGCATGGGGCTCGGTCGCGCCAAGGTTCCGGATACGTTTTTATGATGTTCCAAAGGTAACACTTGAAAGTATCTGGAACAATGACGGAATCTTGGCCGAAAACGCCGCACGAAGCGTTATATCCGCGTGAACATAGCCGGCCCGTCGGTTGATCCATTCGGGGGCGCGGATATGACGCAACTCCGTGCCGCCTCTCGGGCAAGACCATTGACCGCGATTCGGCCATAGCTCGCTGGCGCCCCAGATGAGATGGACCCTGAAATCGCGATCGATCCAAAGCGAAGCCCGCTATGGCGTCGGCCACCCGCCACCTGAGCGGACACCAGCGTCGTTTGAAGGCAGCCCGGAAACGAGGTGTCAGCTTTTCAGCTGGGCCGAAGGCTTGCCTACGGCATCAGGCGGCTCGAGCAGCACCGGCGTGAACAAGGACCGCTGAGCAATCTGGACGCAGCGCTCTGCCTCGGTGATGCACAATGCGCGGATGGCCCCGCGTGTTGCGCTCTCGGCCTCGACGAGCCATTCCGCGGCTCGTGCCATCAGGTCATGCGGATCGTAATGGTTTCGTTTCATCGCGTCCTGGGTTTAGCCGCCGACGCTGGTGTATGCAACTGGAATCCTTGCCGGTGGACCAGGCACGGGCGGCGTTTCACCAGATGAGGTGACGTCGCTTTTTCGACATCTCGGCCTGAAAATGATATTCTCCGACTACCCGGTCATCGCGAGGCGCCAGACCCGTATCGGCCATTCGGTTTCGCGGGGCGATGCGGCGGACGAGCCACGCCACGACCCGGAATTGGCGGGTGCCGAGCTATCACCGGAAGGACGGTGAAGGCACTGCGGTTGGCTTTCGCGCAACGCGTGACCGGTGGCTGCGGCGATCCGTTCACGTCAAGCATAGCAAATTCAACACGCCGACCGCGGGCCCGAGAATATGGTCCCTGCTGTGTGCCCTCGTCCGTGGTCCATGCAGCGACCAAATCCCCCTCGGCGATCAGAAGCTTGATCGCTTGGACAGAATCGGAAAAAAACGTCGTATCCTGCCGCGGAGCGCTTTGATCTGAGCAAGACTTCGGGCCTTCATACCCGGTGTTAATTCGCCGTGGCGGACAACATTAGGCGTGGTAAGGCGATCGAACGCATCGGGCTGACGATTGTTCAATGCCTCGAAGAAGCCCCGGATGCTTGTTTGTTCTTGATGAAGCTCCACTCCGTTATCGTTCTCGCGTGCCCTTGAACGGCCGCGCCAGTTCGGATAGAGCGTTTCCACTCAATAAGCCGGCTCGTCACCGATCGCCGCCGCCTCTCAAGCGGTCAAACAGTCGGTCGCCGGACGACACGCATTGGTGTTCGCTCGGGGCGCCGTTCGGGACCGGCAGCTTGCGACACCGGCGCGGTGACGTGGTCGACCAGCGCGCCACGCTCAGGCCCAAACGCATGAATGTCCTACGCAAAAAGGCCATATTGCAGCAATGGTCGTTCCGAAATATCTTTTGGCATCAGATGTGGTCGATTAGTAGGAATGAATATTTGCTCCACTGGACATGAACCCGAACAAGTCATCCCCGTAGATACTGATGTCTCAGACCCCGGCGAGCGGCGATCCTGCCCAATACAATGGGCGTCCGTGCGAAAGCCAGGGTTCCTGACCAGAGCGGCACCGCGCCCCTCCGATCGACAATACAGCAGTATGCGGCGGCATAACGCTTGTATCTCCAAGTTCGAGCGAAGCGCTTCGTGCATGTAAGACCCGGATTTCGACGTCGTGCACCTTTACTCTTGAAGGAGTGAACCAACCAGTAACGTGACATCATTACTCATGACGGTTCTTGGCTTCGCAAAATGATGTTGTCGCGCACACGCAAGGTGCGTTGACAAGTTCCGGCACGCCAAAAGGTCGCGCGCCGACTGGAGTAGTGATGATCCGGATCAGGCGCGCCCTGCTGTTCACGTTGGCCGAGCGCTACATCAATCTGATAGTTAATTTCGCTCTGATTTCGATCGTCTCACGTCTTCTGTCTCCGGCCGAGATTGGAATTTCGATCGTCGGTGCCACGATCGTAGGCATCATTGAAATCGCGCGGGACATTCCATCGCCCTACCTCGTCCAGGAAAAAGAGTTGGGCCGTGACGAAGTGGCTACGGCATTTACCTGCATGTTGATGATGTCCATCGCCTTCGGGGTGATTCTGTTCAGCTGCTCAGGCCTGATCGGTCGATTGTACGGCGACGGGAACCTTGCCCCCTATTGTCGCTTGCTGGCCGTCGGGCTTTTGCCCGGGTCGTTTGAAAGACCTATTGTGGCTCTCATGCGCCGCAACATGGCGTTTGATCATCTCGCGGTGATCAATGTCTCCGGAGCGGTGGTCAATATGACCGTCACCCTCGTGCTGGCCGCCGCCGGATTCCGCTTCATGGCCTTCGCCTGGGCGGCGCTCGCCGGGAACACCACGGTGGCAATACTTGCCTTCGTCTTCCAGCGAGACCTCACGATCTTCCGCCTCTGCCTGAGCAAATGGCGGCGGGCCCTGGCGCTCGGCGCCTACAGCGGCGCCTGGGGAATAACCGCCCAGATACCGGAATTCACCTCCTACCTCCTGCTTGGGCGATTCCTCCGAATCGAGGCCGTCGGCCTGTATAGCAGAGCCCGTATCGTCAACGACATGCCGGGCAAACTTCTGCTGTCAGGCCTGGCGCCGGTAGCGTTCCCCGCTCTCGCGGCCGAGGCCCGCGCCGGACGAAGCCTGAAGTCAGCCCTACCTGCTCACGCTTTCGATCGTGTCGGCTCTGTACTGGCCGGCCTTCCTGATGCTCGCCATTCTCGCCAGGCCGATCGTCGTGATTCTGCTGGGCCAGCAGTGGGTGGGTATCGTTCCTGTGGTCCAGATCATCGCGATCGCAAACCTGTTCTCTGTTTCAAGACCGCTGACCCAGCCCATACTGACCGCCGTCGGCGCGGTCCGGGAACTATGGCTCTCCGCGCTCATCGTCCTGCCGGTCGGCCTGATACTCACCTCGCTGGGGGCAAGCTTCGGACTCGAGGCGCTGGCCTGGAGCCTGGTGCTAAAGGCACCGATCGATGCCGCCGTTGAGCTGGTCTTCATTCGCCGCCATGCGCACTGGGCCTGGGCGGAATTCTTCGCAGCCCTGCAAAAGAGTGCCGTTGTCGCAATATGCACGGCCGCCCTGCCCGCGATGCTGCTGACTGCCTCGGCAGGCCTGAACTCGATCATGTCGCTGGCGATCGCGATCCCCTTGGCGATGAGCGGTTGGATCGCCGGGCTGTATATCACCGGGCATCCGCTAGCCGGTGAACTTGCACTGGCCGCTGTCGCGGTCCGGCGGCGCTGGAATAGCGGCCTTTCGGCAGTGGCGCGGCTGCGACCCAAGGTAGCTTCAGGTCGCTAACAGTCACCGTTCGCGCCCGAGGTCGCTGCCACGCCCGCCGCCGCGCTTCATTGGCGCAGCGGCGGGAGATGGGCGTCCGCAGTCCGCGGCCGGTCAAATGGCGCGGAGGCGGCCTGGCGGCGTTGGCCCCATGGGCGGCGAGATGGTCTCAGGAAGCGGCGATCTCCTTCGCGTAGCGCTCAGTCGCAGTTGCCACCGCTTTGGCATGCACCTCCGCCAACGCCGGACGGGCGGCCTGCGCGCGCTGCGCCGCACCAACGGTCGCCTGACCCTGCCCCTGAAACCGCGGCATCACATGGCGCGCGACAAGCTCGTAATTGCGCAGCGTCGCCTGAGGGTTGGCCCAGTTGTGCGCGAGCATCAGATAGGCACCGAACCCGCCATTGGATTGAGCTTGCAGACGCTCGATCTGGGCGGTGCACATGTCCGGCGTTCCGATTGCGCCGAAGCCGGAATCGTTGATGAACGAAATCATTTCTTTCACGTTCGATCCCGGCATCGACATCTGCGGGAACGCCGCCACGGCCTGGAAGTAGTTGAACCACTGCTCGATCCCATACTCCACGTCGCGATAAGCCTGCTCAACCGTTTCCGCACAGTGCACAAGCCCGACCAGGCGCCATTTCGACCGGTCCACGGTCTTGTTGTGCCGCTTCGCCTGCTCTTCCAGAATACCCCAGTGGAGCGCCAATGCGTCGAATCCGGCGGCCGTCGTGGCACCGATCGAAAGCAGGCCGAGACCATGCCGCCCAGCAAGCCGCGCTCCGGTCGGCGAGGCCACGGCGGCAACCGAGACGTCGAACAACGGATTCGAATACGGGCGCAAATGCAGTTGCGCGTCGTGCAGGTCCCAGCGATCGTTGTGGTACGTCACTGGCTCCTCGGTGGTGAGCAGCCGCATGATGACGTCCAGGCTTTGCTCGAGCAGCTCGCGCGTCTGCGACTGCGACACTCCGATCATCGCTCCGTCGGTCGGCAGTGATCCGGGACCGGCACCGAACATTACGCGTCCGCGCGTAAGATGATCCAGCATGACGACCCGTTCCGCCACCCATAGCGGATTGTGATACGACAAGCTTATGACACCGGTACCAAGGCGGATATGCCGCGTCCGCTCGGCCGCCACGGCAATGAAGATTTCCGGTGAGGCGCTGATTTCGCTGCCGGCGGAATGATGTTCGCCGAACCAGGCCTCGTCGAAACCGCAACGATCCAGCCACTGAACCAGCTCGAGGTCACCTTCCAGCGCCAAGGTGGGATTGATGCCGGGCTTGTGAAACGGGGCCATGAAGATGCCGAAACGCAGCCGAGACGTTGCCATGTTTGCTCCTTGCGATCATCTGAGGGCATTGAAAGCCGTGCTGCGTCGATCACGCCGGGCCGGCAACAGCGGCAACACCACTATCAGTTGTCAGGCGACGCGGCAAACCGCCCCAGTCGTGTCGGCTGCAGGACCCTTCACGGCCGCTTGAATGTCCTGGCATCGGCGTGAATCAGCCCTGCCCTGCCTGGTTATCGCCCCAAGCAGCGTACTTGGAGGTAAGCTCATGGCCCGGAGCCCGTTATCAGACTTGGGCCATGGTCTGGCTAAGCGAGGGCCATGGCGCCTGCCGTCGCATGCGCAGCAACATCAGGGCAAACGGAAGAAGTGCGATATAGCAGACCGCGCCGACACGGATTGTCGTGTCGACGGAGAACCCGATGCTGCAAGTGACCGCAAGACCTGCCGCGAGGACTCCGGCTGCGCCATTGACCCCCCATAGCCAAGGCGTCGGCTGCGGATCGATCGCTGTGATGGCGCGCATGCCGGTCGGAAATCCGAATCCCATCAACAGCCCAGCGGGGAAGATAATAACCACGCTCGTCAGGGCGCGCAGCGGAAGCACACTCCCGGAGAGCGACGAGTGGGTCAGTTCCGGCAGCCATTGCGGCAGGAGCAACAGGTAGGCGGTCAGCAGTCCCAACCAGGCCAGGAAATGGACGGGGCGCACCAGGATGAGCCGCTCGGACAACAGGCTACCAACACCTGTCGAGAGTATGATGCTGAACAGCCCTATGCTGAGAGCATAGACAGGGTGTCCCAGAAACACCGAAATTCGCTGGATCAGTCCAATTTCAACAAACATGAAATCCGAGTTCCGATCAGCAGAAAATAGCCACTGCCAGTCAGCGCGAGTTGGCGGTCGACCATATGCACGCGAGACCAGGCGGGCAGCAAAACGACAAATACGACTACGATTGCCGAAAGAACGATGATCAGAAGAAGCGTGCCGATCGCGACGAGGTTGCCGGCGACGACAAGACTTGCGCCGCGGGTAAAGCTCCTTTCCTGCTGCTGCCCCTGTACCATGGCGCGGATGTCGTCCAAGTGAGTAAGCCGGAGCTGGTTGAAGAAAAATGGTCGGGCATCGGTCGGCGGCGAAAGGTCGAGAACATGACGAGCGGCTCGCGCATTCAGATCGTCGAGACCTCGCGCCGCGAGCATGTCCTCCAGGACCGGGTCAGCGGCGGGTCGATCCGGGGCCGCAAGTACAGCGAAGCGCAATCTTCCCGTCGCGTCATTGAGCGACTGCAGGTCCGAGGCTGCAAGTGGGTCGCGAGCAACGATGACGGTAGCAAGACTGCCGACGCCGGCGACATAGATGTGGTCGCGGGGGTTCTCGACGCCAAGCTCCATCAACGATGCCATGGCAAGGCTAACAACACGACCGATTTCCACTGTCGCGGTCGGCGAGTGCCAGCGAGACACCGTGAACAAGCCGCCCGGACGCAGCGCGGAGAGAAACGTCTTCCAACCTTCAACCGTGTAAAGCCCGTTCTCAGACAATGAGAACGCGCCGGCGCTGGTAGCGGCGAAAGTGTCGACCATGCTCATTTCGATTAGATCAAACTTTTCCTTTGTCCGCGCGAACCAGCTTCGACCGTCATCCACCACGAAGCGCACTCCGGGAAGGTCGGCGACCCCGGCGTAGCTGCGCAGCATTGCGGGATTCCTGAGCAAGTCGACGAAAACGGGATTGAGCTCGACACCGGTGATGTCGCGGAATCCGAACAGATAGGCGGACAGCAGATCGCGCCCACTGCCGACGCCGATCACGGCTGAGCGACCCGTGTGCCGAGCGTAATAGGCAAGGTTGGTCACGTCATAACGGAGATGATCCATGGCGCCTGGCGCTGTGGAAAAGCGCGGCATCGTTGTGCCGGCAAAGCCGTCGATGTTGAGTTCGCGCTCCTCAATCAGGTTGCCAGCCGGCAATTCGGGCGATGGTCCCCAGAGAAAAGGGGCGCGTAGTGACGGAGCTTTGACGGCGATGCGGGAGAATGAGTTCCATTTTACGTAGTCAAAATTCGTTAGATTTTCGATTTCACCCGTTTTTGCCGAGACCGGCTGTAGACCAGATCTGACCGAAGCGTTCCCGAAGGCGAGGATTGCAAGAGCGATGGCGACCCAGCCCGGTCGCCTGAATATGCCCCAATTCAGAATTGAGGCAGCAGCAACCGGATCCGACGCGGCCCGCGCGAAACAACAGGCGGCCAGAGCGACGAGCGCCGCAACCACAAACATCGCTGACGGTGCGTCCATCCAGGTGAGGACGACCAGGGCAACGAGGCAGCCGACAGCAGCGCCGAGCAGATCCACCCCATAGGTGATGCCTACCGCAAACGGGCTACGCGTCAGCGCCAGAGATACGGCGATCCCGGCTATCACGAAGGGAGTCGCGAGCAACAGGATGGCCTTGAGCCAGATCACCCCGAATGTCGCCCATTTGACCGTGGGCAGTGGCGATGCAAGCTGTAGAACGAAGCATGCCGCCAGGCAGAGCGCGAATGCTGTCGATATTCTGGACAAGGAAGCACACACATTTCTTGGATTAACTTCGGCCAGCTTAAAATAAACAATGAGGGCACCTGCAGTCAGACCGAGCATAGCCATGCTGATGGAAAAGAAGGCCATATAGTATAGCGAGACAACCGACAAAATCCGTGTCTGGATGATCTGGATCATCAAAATAGCCATACACAGAAGAAAGACACCCGACAAAAAGCCAAATCTGCCATAAGATTTTGGGAGCGACATCATTCCCACCATTCGTTTGGAGCCATAACATCATCCAATCGCCGGAGCGAACCCTGCCGCAGCAGTGGGCTGTGTCTACAGCTACTTCTTAAGGGGATAGCCGGATACACGCGCAAATGGATTAGCCAGGAATATCCGCCGGGTTTGCCGACGTGGACCGCAGGACCCTGCAGGCATGATGGACGGAGTACCGCGTCACCCGAGCGGCGAGATCGGCGGCATCGTGGGCTCACCGGCTGCCGGACCCTTCACAGCCGCTTGAATGTCCCGAATGTCCCGGCATCGGCGTGAACCAGCCCTGCCCTCCCTGGTTATCGCCTCAAGCAGCAGGTTTGGAGGTAAGCTCATGGCCCGGACAGTTGGCGACTTCTTCTGGGAGCGGCTGTACCAGTGGGGTGTGCGCCGCGTGTTCGGCTATCCCGGCGACGGCATCAACGGCCTGCTCGGCGGGCTTGCTCGTTTTGGCACCGACAAGATCAAGTTCGTCCAGGTGCGGCACGAGGAGATGGCTGCCTTCATGGCCTCCGCGTATGCCAAATTCACCGGTGAACTGGGGGTCTGCATCGCGACGTCCGGCCCTGGCGCCTCACATTTGCTCACCGGTCTCTACGACGCGCGGCTGGACCACATGCCGGTGCTCGCCATCGCCGGACAACAGGCGCGCACCGCGATTGGTGGCCACTATCAGCAGGAGATCGACCTGCTGAGCATGTTCAAGGACGTAGCCGGCACCTTCGTGCAGCAGGCCAGTGCCCCGCCCCAGATCCGCCACCTCATCGACCGCGCCGTGCGCATCGCAAAGGCGGAGCGACGGGTCACCGTCCTGATTGTCCCGAACGATCTGCAAGACCAGCCGTACCAGGATCCGCCGCGCAGGCACGGTACCAATCGTTCCGGCATCGGCTATTCTGATCCATGCACGATCCCCTACGATGTCGATCTTGGTCGCGCGGCAGAGGTGCTGAACAGCGGCGGCAAAGTTGCCATCCTGGTCGGAGCCGGCGCGTTGCACGCCAGCGATGAGGTGATCGCGGTCGCCGACAAGCTGGGTGCCGGCGTGGCAAAGGCTCTACTCGGGAAAGCCGTCCTACCCGATGACCTTCCCTGGGTCACCGGCTCAATCGGTCTGCTCGGCACCGAGCCGAGTTGGGATATGATGAACGGGTGCGACACCCTCCTGATGGTCGGCTCCGGATTCCCGTATTCGGAGTTTCTGCCGGCGGAAGGGGCCGCGCGCGGAGTGCAGATTGACCGCGACCCCGGGATGCTCAGCGTGCGCTACCCGATGGAGGTCAATCTGACAGGTGACAGTCGGGAGACGCTCCGTGCGCTACTGCCGCTGCTGCACGAGAAGGCGGATCGGTCCTGGCGGCAGCAGATCGAGACCAACGTCGCCGCGTGGTGGAAGACGCTGAAGGAGCGTGCGATGCAAAAAGCGGATCCAGTGAACCCACAGCGCGTGGTGTGGGAGCTGTCGCCACTGCTGCCCGAGCGGGCGATTATCACTAGTGACTCAGGGTCTTGCGCCAACTGGTTTGCCCGCGACATCCGCATTCGCCGAGGCATGATGGCCTCGCTATCGGGCGGCCTGGCGTCGATGGGCGCCGCAGTGCCCTACGCGATCGCCGCCAAGTTCGCCCACCCCGACCGGCCGGTGGTCGCCCTTGTCGGCGACGGCGCCATGCAGATGAACAACATGGCCGAACTCATAACGATAGCCAAATACTGGCGCGAGTGGAGTAACCAGACCTGCGTGATCTGCGTGTTCAACAACCAGGACTTGAACCAGGTGACATGGGAACAGCGGGCAATGGAAGGCGACCCCAAGTTCAACGCCACGCAACAGATCCCGGACGTCCCATATCATCGGTTCGCCGAGTTGATCGGCTTAACTGGCATCTACGTCGACAACCCCGATCACCTGGCGACCGCCTGGGAGCAGGCCTTGGCGTCCGATCGGCCCGTCGTGCTGGAGGTCAGGACGGACCCGAACGTGCCGCCGTTGCCGCCGCACATCACACTGGCGCAGGCCAAGGCCTTTGCCTCGACGCTGCTGAAGGGCGATCCGGAGGAAAAAAGTATGTTACTGGACACGGCAAAGGAGGTGTTGAGTTCGGTCCTTCCCGGCCATCGCTGATCTTGTCCGGCTGTGGCGAATGGCCCTGTCGCGAGTTTCGAAATGACGACGCAGCACACCCCGACCAAGCCCGCGCGAGAAGTCGAACTGAAGCTGGCCGTGCCGGACGGTGCGGTCGACAGCCTGCTGAAACATCCCGCGTTGCAGCTGTCCTCTCGGCAAGCTCGCCGGCGGAATGAGGTCACGACTTACTTCGACACCCCGGATCACGCGCTCGCGCGAGCCGGGCTGAGCCTGCGCGTTCGCCGTACCGAGGGTAGGCGTGTGCAGACTTTGAAGGCAAACCCCAGGAGCGGGGTCACGGCGGATCGCGCCGAATGGGAATGGTCGGTGCAGCAGGACACGCCTGACCTCAGCCTGCTGACGCCAACGCCGGTCGCCGAATATCTGCCCCGCACCATTGATCTTGAACCGGTTTTCGTGACCGACATCAATCGAACGGTCAGCGATCTGGCGCTCGGCGAAAATGCGCACGTCGAGGCAGCGCTCGACGAAGGGGTCATCGTCGCCGACCATGCGCGCGAGCCCGTTCGCGAGCTGGAACTCGAGCTCAGACAGGGAGATCCCGCGTCACTTTACCGGCTCGCGTTGGAGCTGCACGCGGCGGCGCCGATGACGGTCATGAGCGAGAGCAAGGCCGCGCGCGGCTACCGGTTGCGCGGCGGCGGGAATCCCGCGGCGCACAAGTCGGCAGATATGGCGCTTGCCAGGCATACCAGCGCGGCGGCGGCGTTCCGGCAGGTCCTGAGCGCCGGCCTCGGCCATTTGCTGGCGAACCAGCCGGCAGCGCTGTGCGGTGACGCCGAGGGAATTCACCAGATGCGCGTCGCCATCCGCCGGTTGCGGGCGGCGATGACACTGTTCGAGCAGCATTTGGAGCCGCATGCGACGTCCCGCTTTGAGGCCGAGTTGCGCCGTGTCGGGCAGATCTTTGGGGATGCTCGCGACTGGGACGTGTTCTGCCTGCAGGTAATGCCCGAGACGTTCGGGGCCGCCGACTGGCGTGAGCTGCTTCTGCCGCCTGCCACGGCGCGGCGCGAGGTCGCGCACCGGCGCTTCGCCCGGGAAGTGCAGGCTCCGCCCTTTACCGCGCTGATCCTCAGCCTCGCGGCGTGGGCGGAGGGCGAGCCCCGGTTGCTGGGCGACGCCGCGCTGGAGCAGCCGATCGAGGATCTGGCGCCCCGGTTGCTCGGCCGCTTGGCGCATAAGGTGGAGCGGCGCGGCAGGCATATCGAAGATTGTTCGGATGCGGAGCGGCATGCCCTGCGCAAGTCCCTGAAGAAGCTGCGCTACGGGGTCGACTATCTGCAGGCGCTGTATTCGCCGAAGCCGGTCAGATCGTTTCTTCACCATTGCAAGAAGCTGCAGCAGGTCCTGGGGGACATCAACGATACGGTGACTGCGATCGCCTTGGCGGGCAGCCTGGCCGATGCGGCACGTCCTGATCTGGCTCCGGCGGTGGGTGAGCTGGCGAAACAACTCGACGGGCGCCGTCGGGATGCGCTGCGCAGCCTGGCGAAGCGGTGGAAGGCGTTCCAGGCCGAGTCATGGTTCTGGAATGAATGAGCCCTTCCGGCGATGACTGCGACGCTGTCCTGGCCCGACATCATCCTCCGGCTGGCCTTCGCCGTCGGAGCGGGTTCATCGGTGCCGGTGCCATTCTCCGCCGCGACGACATGGTGCGCGGCGTGACCACGGCCGCGACGATTTGGCTGGTTACCGTTATCGGCCTATGTTTCGGTGGTGGGCAGATCGGCCTCGGCGTTGCCGGCACGGTTATCGCCATTGCAACGCTATGACTGCTGAAATACGCCGAATCCTTGGTTGTGAACCGACGTCGCGGGACGATAGCGATTAGCCTCTCGGCGGATGGTCCGCCGGAGCCGGCGTTGCTGGCGCTGCTCGCGGCGCACGGCTTCTCACTGCGTTCGCGCTGTGTCGAGTTGCTGCCGGGCGCAGAAACGCGCGTGACCTGCAGTGGTCGTTACAAAGGAGACTATCCCGGCTGGTCATCGGCCCTGGTGCGCGAGCTGGCTGAGCATGCGGGCGTCACCCGGGTGGAATGGCGGGACACCGATTGATTTTCCCGCGGGTCGGCTTGCATCGAAGGGCGCACGATTGCGCGGGATAACCACTCGTGCGCCCACCGAATTGGCCGCTCGTCGGGGGAAGTCTCTCGGTTGGTGAACAGTCATGGAGTGCGAGCGCGCTTCACAATCCGGCAAGAAGCATCTATTATGGCAATGTTCCGCCTGCAAACTGCCTGAGACTCCCCCACGGGAGACCGCGCTAGACACACCTCATCCGACCAGCACGCAAAGGAGACCCGTCATGACGACGGCGCGTTCTTCTTCAGACGTTCCCGCCGATCAGCGCGCCATCGTCATCGGCGCGAGTATTGCGGGACTGTTGGCTGCGCGGGTGCTATCGGAGCGATACCCCGACGTGCTGTTGCTCGAACGTGATCCGCTGCCCGAGCAAGCAGCTCCGCGCAAGGGCACCCCCCAAGCGGTCCACCCACATGGCCTGCTGGCGCGAGGGCTTCAGGTCATGGAGGAGCTGTTTCCGGGGTTTACCGACACACTCGTTGCCCGCGGGGCATTGTCCGGCGACATCGGGCTCGACGTGGCCCTGGACGCCGACCGCCGCCGTTTCGCGCGCATGTCGCTCGGGATCACGGGACTGGCGGCAAGCCGATTGGCGATCGAGGGCGAACTGCGACGGCGGGTAAGCGCCTTGCAGGGCGTGCACCTGATGTCGCCGGTCAACATCCTGACGCCAGTGCATGAAGCAGGCAGGATTGTTGCAGGACGGTGCCATTCAGCCAACGCTGCCTTGGACCAACAGGTATTGCCGGCAAAGTTGGTGGTCGATTGCACGGGCCGAGGATCACGCAGCCCTCAGTGGCTTCGCGAATGGGGTTATGACCCGCCGGAGGAGCAGAAGGTGACGATAGGGCTGGCCTACACCAGTGCCTATTTCCGTCGCGACCCCACCGTGAGCGTGGAATTGGCTGGTATAATTGGCACGGCGACGCCGCAGCAGCCGAGGCCCTACGTGTTGATCGCGCAAGAGCCGGATGGGCAGGGTCCGGCACGCTGGGTGTTAGGCGTCGGCGGCTACGCCAACGACCATGTCGAGGCCAGTTTGGCAGGCATTCGCCGGCGGGCAATAGAAGTTGGCTGCGATGAAATCGCCGCGCTGGCCGAAAAGGGTGAACTGATCGGATCAGTGATGCAGTATCACTTTCCGCACAGCCAACGGCGACTGTACGAGAAAATGCCGAAGTTCCCCGAAGGCTACCTGGTCATGGGTGACGCCATCGCAAGCTTCAATCCGGTCTACGGTCAGGGCATGGCGGTTGCGGCCTGCGAGGCCATAGCCCTGCGCACCGCCCTGGCAGGCGACACTCGGCGGCTTGCGGCGGACTTCTTCAAGGCCGCAGCCAAGGCGGTGGACATCCCTTGGCAACTGGCGGTCGGCGGCGATCTCGCGCTGCCACAGGTGCCCGGTCCACGACCGTTCCCGATACGTCTGGTCAATGCCTATGTCGGCAAGGTCGAACGGGTGGCCGCGGATGATCCGCAAGTGGCAGCGGCATTCATAAAGGTCATGCACCTGCTCGCGCCGCCACAAACCCTGTTTGCGCCCGCGGTGGCATGGCGCCTGCTGCGCCACCGTCAACGGCCACCGACCACCACAGCCTCGTCCTCGGCATCAGCGGCGGCAGCCTGACGCGCGGGCCGAGCTGGTGTCTCCCACGGCGGCGCCTCAAGGGCTGATCGTCCCTGCTCAGGGTGTCATCCCCGACGAACCGCGTCCTTGGTGCAGGCCGAGGGGCCGGGATCTACGATTTTGACTGCACGACACTGCAAGTCGTGGGTCCCCTCGCCGAGTCGCACAGTAGTCAGCACCCGCCAAGACGTTTCTCCCCGGGTTGATCCCGGTTCCGTCGCGCCAATCAACCTGCGAGGGGGCTCGGAATGGTGTGTCAAGGTCGGCGGGCGGTCAATCGGGGTGTAGCCACAGCAGCATCCGGTCTATGCCGGTGTCCATCAAGACCGGCAGCTCAACACTGAAGCCATCAAGCAGGCCGAGGCTTCCCGTGGGTTGCATCCAATCGTCTCCATTGGCATTAGAAGTTGAGCGCATAAGTTTCTCCCGGATCCGTCTTTGACAGACGGAAGGCCCAAACACGAAGTGAGGTTTTTCGAGTTCCTATAAGCTTATGAAGGCGGCGCCCTGGGGGCGCCGGTCGTTCCGTAACGGATGAGAAAGCGACCATCACATTGCCTGGGCAGCAGTGTGTTTCTTGGGCTTAAGCACGCCGAGCGATCGGCTGCTCGATTACTGTTGCGCGCTGCGCAGCGAAGGCAGCAAGACCTTCAGCAGTGCCCGTCGCGGTGGATTGAGAAGCTGCCGTATTGGCATATGTGCTCGGCGTCGAATAGATATTCGTGCCGATGACGAAAGAACCCAAACTGGATTCCCCTCGGCCCGCGGCCAGCTTGCACATCCCCGTTGTCGGCGAAGGCCAAGGGTGCAGCCGCCGCTGCATCCAAACCAACAAAGGGAAAGGCAACGTCATAGCAAGACGAAGGAACTTGCCAAGGACGATCTTCGCCAATTCATCGGCAGCGAGAACTGATATCGAGCAACGCCAAGAGCAGCGCGCAACCGGCGATAATAAAGCTCATGTCCATTCTCCCCTTTGGAGCGGCGTTTTCGGTGCCTCAGCCCCAGCCGAACCCGACGGGGGCTGTCGCGTCTGACGACGGCGACCAGGCAGATACCGGTGGCACGGGCTGCTCCGGCGCGCCGGCTGCAGCAGCTTGGACAGAATCGGACGTCGCCGCCGGGAGAGAATCGGCAAAGCCCGGCTGCGTCGTTGCAAGAATTCCGACCAGAACAACCGTAGAAAGGGTAAGACGGAGCATGGGACTTCCAGTGCTGGCAAACCGGGCTTTGTCAGCCACCGCGGAGTGTTCGATCCGACTAAGTGCTGATGAGCGGAGAATGACCTCAAATACGGCGCGATCTCGCTGAAGTGTTTCACACCGTAGAATGCGCCTGCCCAGGCAAGCACGGCTTCGACGATTTCCTGGATCCCCGCCAGGATCGTTGCTGGACAGGTCTGGGCCAACTGGACGATACTCCGCCTCGGAGCACCACTGAGCCGGAGGCAGCGGCAGTGGACGTCGCGACCTGGCTGCGAAACGTGGATTTGGAACGCTACGAGGCGGCATTCCGCGAGAATGGCGTCCGGGCCGAAGTATTGTGCCATCTCACTGCCGACGATCTCAAGGAACTCCGCGTTGCCGCGGCGCTGTCGTTGTTGGCGAATCAAAGCTGGCGGTGAGCAGCAAGCCTAATCTTCTGGCGCGTCTGCCAGGGCTGTCATGGGGGAAAGAAAAATGCGGATCACAATTGTCGGCGGCGGTCAGGCTGGCTTGCAGCTCGGGATCGGCCTGCGCCAGCAAAATGTCGACGTCAGTATCGTGTCCAATCGCACTCCTGACGACATCCATAACGGCAAGGTAACGTCGAGCCAGGGCATGTTCGACAATGCCCTTCAGTCCGAACGCGACCTCGGCATAAATTTCTGGGAGCCCGAGTGTCCAAACATGGATGGTATGGGTCTGAACGTCGCTGCCCAGGACGGTGTCGGTCTGGTATTGAATTGGGCATATCAGCTCGACAAACCAGCGCAGTCCGTCGATCAGCGAATCAAATACCCTGGCTGGATGAAGCATTTCGACGAGATAGGTGGCGAACTGGTCATTCACGAAGCCGGGATTGACGATCTCGAACGATATTGCAGGCACAGTGACCTCGTCATCGTGGCGTCAGGAAAGGCGGACATTGGCGGCCTTTTCGAACACAATTCCACCCGGTCGCCATTCGACAAGCCGGCGCGAACCTGGGGTATGCTCTATGTCACGGGCGTCGAGCCGGTCGATGGATTTTCCCGCTTCACCGTCAGTCTGCTTCCCGGAATTGGCGAATGCTTTGTCATTCCAGCGCTGACCATCGGGGGCGCCTGTGACATCTTGGGCTTCGCCGGCCTGCTCGGCGGCCCATTGGATTGCTGGCGTGATATTCATACCCCCAACGATTACCTAACTCGCGCCAGAGAAATCCTTCGGCAATTCGTACCGTGGGAGGCCGAGCGTTGTCGAAACTTGGCGCTGACTGACTCGAACGGGATCCTGGTCGGACAGCTGACACCAACGGTGCGCGAACCCGTGGGTCAACTCCCCTCGGGTGCGTTAGTGCTGGGGATGGCGGATGCTGTTGTGCTGAACGACCCCATTGCCGGTCAGGGATCCAATAATGCGGCAAAAAGCGCTCGGACCTACATGGATCGCATATTGGAGAACGGTGACAAACCCTTTGACCGCGCCTGGATGCAGCAGACGTTCGATTGCTTTTGGGACTATGCTCAATGGTCGACCGGCTTCACAAATGGCTTCCTGATGCCGCCGCCACCTCACGTCGTCAAAATCCTGGGCGCCGCGCAGACGTCACCCCGGATAGGGCGAGCATTCGCCAACGGCTTCAACGATCCACGAACACTTTTCCCTTGGTTCGCCGATCCCGTCGAGGCCGACCGGTTCATTGCCGGGGAGGGATCGTGAGCGCAACAAATTGGCGGCCGGGCGTATGATCATCCAGACCGGCGCAACGGTCCTGACTCGCTCCCAGCAGGGCTGCATGACTTCATCATCCCCCCGCTTCAAGCGGCCAGCTTGCATCCTCGGAGGCGGCCGGTCACCTGGATCGGTGACGGCTTGTTTGGGTCATGACATTTGCCGCGCATGAATTGATCCAAACCGGGGCCGCCCTCGGCCTGAGAGAGGACCGATGACACCGTTCGGGACGTGGCTGGCCGAAATCGGGTTGGGACGCTACGACGCAGTCTTCGCCTCCAACGAGATCGACTTCGACGTCATTCGCTCATTGACCGAGGCCGACCTTCGTGAACTCGGCCTCGCGCTCGGTGACCGCAAGCGCCTGCTCCGGGCTGTCGTCAGGCTGAACAAACCACCGACTGCCGACATCGTCTCCCCGCTCGACTTACCAGAGATCGCTTCGAAGTCGCTCGGCAGAGACGTCGTGTCGTACGGTGGCGAACGTCGCCAACTCACCGTAATGTTCTGCGACCTGGTCGGCTCGACGGCCTTCATGGTTGCGGAAGCGAGCGGCGGCAAGCTGTACGGCCAGGAAGACCTTCCTCGCCGAAGCCATGGCGCTGACCGGCGACCTCGACGATGCGCTGCTGGTTGCCGATGAAACCATCGCTCTGATCGAACGCCCCGGGTGGGAGGAACGTTTTCACTACGCCGAGATCCTGCGCGTCAAGGGCTGGATGCTTTCGCTCAAGGGCGACCTCGAAGGCGCCGAACAGAACTATATCGCCTCGCTCGACTGCGCGCGCCGCCAGCAGGCGAAATCCTGGGAGCTGCGCACGTCGACCAGCCTGGCACGACTGTGGCTTGGTCAAGGCAAACGCCAGGACGCATATGACCTGCTCGCCCCGGTCTACGGCTGGTTCACCGAAGGCTTCGACACCAAGGATCTGCTGGACGCCAAGGCGCTGCTCGCGGAACTCGGGTAGAGAGTGTCCCCTCCGAACACCAGCGGAGGAGGCGGATGACGATGACGGGAAACATCCTGATTTACGGCGCGACCGGCTACACCGGCAAACTCGTCGCGCGGGTGGCGCACGAGCAAGGACTGAAGCCCATCCTGGCGGGTCGCAATGCGGCGAAGCTCAAGGCCGTGGCCGAACCACTTGGCCTGGACTGGCGTGTTTTCGACCTCACCGACCCGGGGCGGCTCGACGACGGCCTGAAAGACACGGCGGTCGTGCTCTGCATCGCCGGGCCGTTTTCCGCCACCTCGCGGCCGATGGCCGATGCCTGCATTCGCCAACATATCCACTACCTCGACATTACCGGCGAGATCGATGTCTTCGAGGCGCTCGCCGCGCGAGATGCCGAGGCGAAACAGGCTGGCGTGATGGTGCTTCCCGGCGTTGGTTTCGATGTGGTGCCGAGCGACTGCCTCGCCGCGCAGTTGAAGCGCCGGCTGCCCGACGCGACCGAACTCAAAATTTACATTGGAATGGGCAGCGCCATTGCTTCGCGCGGCACCACGAAGACCGCCATCCAGGGGATCGCCGCCGGCACGCGGGTTCGGCAGGGCGGCCGACTGGTCACCCTCGATCGCGCTGCCTCGGGCGAGTGCGATTTCGGCCAAGGCCCAAGACCCACCGTGCAGCTCTCCTGGGGTGACGTTTCGACCGCATTTCATTCAACCGGAATACCCAACATTGAAGTGCAATTCCAACTGATGCCGGCGCTAAAGGTAATGGTGGGCCTGCCCGGCTTGGTCAAATCCTTCCTAGGCCTCGCATCGATGCAGCGTTTCCTCGGATCCCTGATCGACCGCCAGCCCGAAGGCCCGAGCGATGCGGCGCGACGGTCCGGAGGCAGCACATTGGTCGGCGTGGCGCGGAACGAAAAGGGTGAGAGTGTCCGCTCGCGCCTGAGAACACCGGAAGGCTACACGCTCACCGCGATGACCGCGCTCGACATTGCCAGGCGCGTTGCGTCGGGCGAATTCAAGCCTGGATTTCAGACGCCGAGCCTGGTCTACGGAGCCGACTACATTCTTGGTTTTGACGGTGTGACGCGAGAAGAACTGAACGCGTGAACGGTTGCGGACTGAAGCCGTCGGCCGACAGCGGCCTGGCGCCAGCGCCACCCTCCGCCCACCTCGACTTTCGAACCGGCCGCCAAAACCATCGACCCGCACCCGTGTCCGCGCTACCACGCCGCCATGAACCAATCCGACCTCTTCGCGCGCCTGCGTGAGACCGTCCTTGCCGCGCTCGCGCAGATCGTGCCCGACCTGCCGCCCGAAATCGCCGCCCGCGTGGAGGTCACGCCGACCCGCGACCCGGCGCACGGCGACATGGCAACCAATGCCGCCATGGTTTCGGCCAAGGCGGCCCGCCAGCCGCCGGCGAAACTCGCCGCCGCCCTCGTCGCCCGGCTGATGGACACGCCGGAGGTTGCGTCGGCCGAGGCCGCCGGACCCGGCTTCGTCAATCTCCGCCTCGACCCGTCCGCTTTCCGCGCCCTGCTGCCGGTCATCCTCACCGCGGAGGAAGCCTACGGCGACGCCACGACTGGCACGCGCACCAGGATCAACGTGGAATACGTCTCCGCCAACCCGACCGGTCCAATGCATATCGGCCATTGCCGCGGCGCCGTGGTCGGGGACGCCCTGGCCAACCTGCTGGCCAAGGCGGGATACGTTATCACCAAGGAGTACTACATCAACGACGCCGGCGCCCAGGTCGTCGCCCTCGCCTGGGCCGCCTACTGGCGCTACCTCCACGCGCTCGGCTCGCCGCTGACCGAGGAAGATTTCGCCGCGAGCGTGCCCGGCGGCCTGCAATACCGCGGGGAGTATCTCATCCCGGTCGGTGAGTCGCTCGCTGTCACCCACGGCGCCACCCTGGCGACCGCCGACCTCGGCATCGCCGCGCCGGAGATCTGGCTGGACCCGGTGAAAGCCGCAACCATTGCGGCAATGATGCGGGAGGTGCAGGAGGATCTGCGTCTGCTCGGCGTCCGTCACGATGTGTTCAGCTCCGAAAGCGCGTTGGTCGCCTCGGGCGCCACCGACGCGGTGATCGAGCGGCTGCAGCGCGACGGACTGATCTACGAAGGCGTGCTGGAACCGCCGAAGGGAAAAACCCCGGACGACTGGGAACCTCGGCCGCAGACCCTGTTTCGCGCCACGCGGTTCGGCGATGACGTCGATCGCCCGCTGCGCAAGTCCGACGGCAGCAACACCTACTTCGCCAACGACATCGCCTACCACGCCGACAAGGTCGCCCGCGGCTTCGATGTGCTGATCGACGTGCTGGGCGCCGACCACGGCGGCTACGTGCCGCGCATGAAGGCGGCGGTGCGCGCCGTTTCCGCCGATGCCACCAAATTCGAGGCGGTGCTTTGCCAGATCGTCCACATCATGCGCGCCGGCCAGCCGGTGCGTATGTCGAAACGCGCCGGCACCTACGTCACCTTGCGCGACTTGTTGGAGGAAGTCGGGCGGAACGCCGTCCGCTTCACCATGTTGACGCGCAAGGCCGACGCGCAAATGGAGTTCGACCTCGACCAGGCGTTGGCGCAGACCCGCGACAACCCGGTGTTCTACGTGCAGTACGCGCACGCCCGTTGCCGCTCAGTGCTCCGCGCCGCGACGGAGATGTTCACGCCGCAGGCGGTCTCCCATGACGCGCTGTCACGGGTTCCTCTGGACGGCCTGACAGGGGACGCCGAGCTGACGCTGATCCGCCGCCTGGCCGCGTGGCCGCGCACTGTGGAAAGCGCCGCCGCGGCACGTGAGCCACACCGAATCGCATTTTTTCTCTATGACTTGGCGGGCGACTTTCATATGCTGTGGAACCGAGGCAGAGAGGATACGACGCTTCGATTCCTGCAGCCGGATCAGCCCGAGGAGACATTTGCCCGTCTCGCGCTGGTCGCTGCGACGGCTGTCGTCATCCGCTCCGGCCTCGCTGTGATGGGGGTCGATCCCGTCGAGGAAATGCGCTGACCACCGGGTCAACCCGCCTCGCGTCCCTCGGGACGGGAGCCCAAGGGGAAGGTTCGGTCGCCGGTGGCAGGCCCGAGGGTCGGCAGAGCGGAGAAGCTGGGCCAAATGTCCGAAGATATGAGTATTCCGAACGCCGGCTACCGCGGCAGCAGGCCCGGCCGGTATGGGCGCATCGCGACCCGAATGGACCCCGATACGCGCCGCCTGATGCTGTTCGCGGGTGGCCTCACCGGCCTGCTGGTTTGTCTGATCGGAGCATCGACGCTGATCGGCCACCGCAGTGGCACAGTTCCAGTTGTGGCGGCCGACGTCCGCCCGATCCGCGTCAAGCCGGACAATCCGGGTGGCATGAAGATCGATGGCGCGGAGACCGACGTCTTTTCGGGCGGCGTGGACAACAGCAATTCGAAACTGGCGCCGGCAGCGGAAGCGCCCGATCCTGGCGGCATGCATACCACCTCCGTGTCGCCCCCGCCGCCACCGGCCGTAGCGACCCAGGATACCGCGCAGCCACCGATCGCAGCGCCGCCGCCGCCGGCTCGGCCCGCCGCGGTGGCGACCGCAACCGCGCCCGGCCCGACCAACACCGCGCCGGCGAAGGCTCCGGCAGCTGCCGCGGCGTTGGCAGCACCCAAAGCAGCCGTACCGGTCGCCGGCCGGCCAGCCATGGTGCAACTGGCCGCGCTCACGACCGAGCAGGCTGCCCGTGATGAATGGCAGCGCATGACCAAGCACATGCCGGACCTGTTGAACGGCCGTCAGCCGAGCTTTTCTCGAGTGGAACATGACGGCCACACATTCTGGCGGCTGCGGACAGCCGGGTTCTCCGACGTCGCGCAGGCCAGGACGTTCTGCGAGCATGTGCGGGCCAAAGGCGGCGGCTGCTCGGTCGCTGACTTCTAGCGGCCGGCGTTGACGACAGCGCCGCCACGGCCCTCCCCCGGTGTTCTGGTGCCTCGCGCGGCGATCATTGGCATCTCCGGGCCGATCCTGCTGTCCGAGGAAGCCGACCTGTTGCGGGCCTTCCCCCCAGCAGGCGTCATCCTGTTCTCGCGCAACGTCCAGGACCCCGATCAGCTTGGCCGGCTGATGACGGCGCTACGGGCGGTGCTGCCTGCCGATGCCGAGTTCATGGTCGATCAGGAAGGCGGCCGCGTCGCCCGCCTCCGGCCGCCGCACTGGCGCGCGCATCCGCCGGCCGCCACGATCGGGGCATTGTTCGAGACGGATCCGGCGTCAGGCTTGCGCGCCGCCTGGCTGACCGGGGCGCTGATCGGTGAGGACTGCCGGCGGGCCGGCTTCACCGTCGCGGCGGCTCCGGTGCTGGATCTGGCAATTCCTGGCGCCAGTGACGCGATCGGCGATCGCGCGCTGGGGCCGCATCCGGCGCACGTCGCGCGGCTGGGACGCGAGGTCGCGGCCGGGCTGCTGGCGGCCGGGATGATCCCGGTGGGCAAGCACGCTCCGGGACACGGCCGAGCGATGGTGGATAGCCATCTTGCACTGCCGCTTGTGACGGACGATCTTCTGGAGGCAGACATCCAGCCTTTCGCCTTGAATACCGACCTGCCATGGATGATGACGGCGCATATCGTCTACCAGGCACTCGATCCGGCCTTGCCTGCGACGCTCTCCGCTTCGGTGATCGAGAAGGTGATCCGCGGCCGTATCGGCTACAAAGGGGTTCTGGTGACCGACGATCTGGCGATGAAAGCACTTTCCGGGCCCGCGCCGGGCGGCGAGCCGGCCGGTCTGGCTCAGCGAGCGCTGGCGGCGGGTTGCGACATCGCGGTGTATTGCGCCGGCGATTTCGCGGCGAACGAAGCGCTGCTGCGGACCTGCCCTGAATTGACCGCAGCGGCACGATATCGGCTGCAGGCGGCTCATGCCCTGGTCAAAGGCACCTTCGTCTCACTGCATCCAGACGCCCTCGCGGACGAGCGCGCTCGGCTGCTCGGATGAGCAGCCTGGTGTTCAATCTGGCCTTGGCCGTGGTTCCGGCCGTGCTGGCGATCACCCTGCACGAGGCTGCGCATGGCTTCGCGGCCCTGGCACTGGGAGACACAACGGCCCGCGACGCCGGGCGGCTGTCGCTCAATCCGATCCGCCATATCGACCGCGTCGGCACTATCCTGTTGCCGGGAATACTGCTGATCGGCCAGCTGCTGCTGCCGCCGCACCGGATTTTTTTCATGTTCGGCTGGGCCAAGCCGGTCCCGGTCTCGGCGTGGAAATTTCGCGATCCACGCCGCGGCATGGCGCTCGTCGCCGTCGCCGGACCGTTGATGAATTTCTTTCTGGCCTGGCTCGCCGCGCTGCTCATGCCGGAGACGGCCGCTCCGGGATTGGGCCAGGAGGTGCTGACGCGGTTCTTGATGTATTTCATGTTGGCCAACATCGTCCTCGGCCTGTTCAACCTGCTGCCGATCCCGCCGCTGGACGGCGGGAGGATCGCAGTCGGGGTGCTGCCGCTGCAACTGGCGCAGGTCTGGGCGAGGCTTGAACGAGCCGGCATCGTGCTGGTTCTGCTGGCGGTTTTCATCCTGCCCCGGCTGATCGGATTCGATCCGGTCGGGGAGGCGCTCGACACCGTGCTGCCATGGACCTTTCGGACTATTTTCTGGCTGGCCGGTCATGATGTCGATGGGCAGGATGGCGCCGCAATCTGACCGCCTGGAACAACCCGTCGCCGGCAGCCGCACCCCCGACGACAGTGAGAACCTGCTGTTGCGACTGGAAGGCTTCGAGGGCCCGATGGACCTGCTGCTCGACCTGGCGCGGTCGCAGAAGGTCGATCTGGCGAAAATCTCAATTCTTTCACTGGTCGAGCAGTACCTGACCGTCATCGAGGGAGCCAGGCGTGTCCGCCTGGAGCTTGCCGCGGACTGGCTGGTGATGGCGGCGTGGCTGACCTGGTTGAAGTCCCGCCTGCTGGTGCCGGCGGCTGCGAACGACGACCTCGAAGATGGCACGCTGGCGGCCGAGGCACTTGCCGAACGCCTGCGTGAGATGAACGTCATCCGCACCCTCGCCGCCTGGCTGACCGCTCGGCCGGTGCTTGGCCAGGATGTGTTCGCCCGCGGCGCGCCGGAAAGTCACGCGGAATTCGACCGCTCCCGCATCGTGCTGGAATCCGGCCCTTTCGTTCGTGCCTATCTGCAGGCGATCCGTCGCGGCACCCGAGCCGCCAAGTATACCCCGCGCGCATTGACGTTGTGGACGGTGCAGGACGCATTGCGCCGGCTGGCCGATCTGGTCGGCAGCCTGCCGGATTGGATCAGCTTGGAGCAGTTCCTGCCGGCGAATCTCACGGACCCCATCGAGCGGCGCGCGGCGTTGTCCAGCACGCTGCTGGCCGGCCTCGAGATGGCACGCGGCGGCACGGTGCGGCTGCTGCAGCAGGAGGCGTTCGGTCCGATCCTGGTCCGGCGCCACGACGCAGGTGTAGATGAAGGCCTATGACAGACGAGCCAGCCGACCCGCCATCCCCAACTCCGGCCCCTGACGCTGCCGCGCGTGCCGACCCCGAACCTGCCGCTGCCGCAAACGCCGCGACAACCGTCTCTGCCGATGTCTCTGACTCCCTGCCAGAGGCGGCCGGGACCACGGCCCGGCCAGCCCCGCTGCGGGCGCCGGACGAGGATGCGTTGCGCCTCGCGGAGGCGCTGGTATTCGCCAGTGCCGAACCAGTGACACCGCGAAACCTGGCGCGCCTGCTCGCGGACGACCTGGATACCGATGCCGTGCTGGACGCCTTGCGGGCTCGCTATGCGGGCCATGGGGTGGAACTCGTGGATGTCGGCCCCGGCGTCATGTTTCGCACCGCTCTCGATCTGGCGCCGCGACTGCGCAAGGTGATCGATGCACCCCGCCGGCTGCCCAGGGTAGCCACGGAGACCCTGGCGATCATTGCCTATCACCAGCCGATGACGCGGGCGGAGATCGAGCACATCCGCGGCACCTCGTTGTCGCAGCAGACCCTGGATTCGCTGCTTGAGCTCAATCTGATCGCACCGGCTGGACGCCGCGAAGCCCCGGGGCGGCCGACGCTGTGGGGCACCACTCAGGAGTTCCTGACGCATTTCGGGCTCAAGGACATCCGCGAGCTGCCACGGCGGGAGGATCTGCTGCTGGAGCCGGTGCGGCCCGCGCCCGCGCCTGAAGCGACACCGTCCGAGCCGCCGCAGCCGTCGGAGGCAACCGCGCACCCGCCGGACATCTGAGATCGAGCCGGCGGCGGAACCCCGGGCCGTCGCGCCTTCTCCTGCCGACCATGGCTCCGACCCTGCAGCCCGCGTTGACCCGGCGACCATCCCGGATCACCCTGCCGGTCTGCGGTCCAGCCAGCCCGGCGGCCCATGGGAGGGAACAATAGACGATGAGCAGTCAAACTCGCGACTTCGCGACGCCCGCTCTCGACCGGCGTCACCTCATTGCGGCCGGCGCCGCCGGTGTCGTCACCGCGGTGCTGCCGGCGGGCGCATCGAAGGCGGCAGATACGACAGGGGGACCGATCTTTGTCTACGTCGGGGCTTACACCAAAGACCCACCGGGTGGCGGGAGTAACAATCCGGTCGGTTTTTCCGTTTTCAAATTCGATCCGGCAGACGGCGGGCTCGCACCGGTTCAGCAGGTGCCGAGTGCGAATCCTTCCTTTCTGACACTCGATCCGTCGCATCGGTTCCTGTACGTCATCAACGAAATCGACGACTACGAGGGAAAGAAGAACGGATCGGTCGAAGCTTACGCCATCGACCCGCAGACCGGCATGGTGACACTGCTCAATCGCCAGTCCGTCGGCGGCCCGATTCCGGCGCATCTGGCAGTTGATCCGAGCGGGCGTCACCTTGTCGTCGCCAACTATATCGGCGGCAACTTCGTTGTTCTGCCGATCGGTGCCGACGGACGCCTGGGACCGGTCAGCGGCGAGGTCAAGGATAGCGGCAGTGGCCCGAACAAGGCACGCCAGGAGGCGCCCCACCCGCACGCCGTCGTCTTCGATCGCGCCGGCCAGTACATCGCCGCGGCCGATCTCGGCATTGACAAAGTGGAGACATTCCGTCTCAGCGGCGGCGGACTTTCCCGGGTCAGCACCGCGTCGACAGCGCCGGGTGCCGGGCCGCGGCATCTCGCGTTCCACCACAACGGCAAAGTGCTTTACGTGGTGAACGAACTGAGCGCGACCGTAACAGCTTTCGCCTATGATCCGGCGACCGGGCAGATCGGCACGCCAATACAGACCATTTCGACCGAACCGCCGGGCTTCGCCGGCCCGCACAGCACCGCCGAGATCGCGGTGCATCCCTCCGGCAAGTTCCTGTACGTGTCCAACCGTGGCTACAACAGCATCATCGGCTATCGGATCGATCCTGAGACAAGCCAGCTTTCGGTCATCGGCCACGCGATGAAGGACGTGAACTTCCCGCGCAGTTTCGCCATCGATCCCAGTGGGAAGTGGCTGTATGTGGCCAACCAGAAGGGCGACACCATCGTGCAGTTCCTCGTCAACGCGCAGACCGGGGAACTGAAGCCGACAGGCCAGGTGACGCCCTCCGTCACGCCGGTGGCGATGGTGTTCCGGCCGGCGGGATAGACAGCGCCGCCATTGCGCGGCGCCACGGTCCAGCGGGGAACGCCCTGCGGTGGGGCAATATGGGAATGCAATGCCCGGCCGCGACAGACATCCTCGCTTCGCTTTGCGGCGCGTCCTATCCGGGCGCGCAGCAGATCGGAACCGTGTCCCACCCTCGAGACGTCGCGATGTTCTCCTGATTGTTCCGGCGGCCCTCCTGCCAGCCGGGTAGGCTGATTTCTGGCGGCGCATCCGATCATGACGACACCGCGTTCTAGCCGAGTTCGCAGAGGTCGGTTCTCCCCAGCATCGATCGCCGCCTCGTTGCCACCACGGATCGCGCCTGACGCGATGGCGATGGCGAGGCGGGCTTTTCCGCTGGCGGTTGAGGCGGCCCAAGCTTTACTCCTGGCCCGCTCGGCGCGATGCTGCCGTGCAGCAAGATAAGGGCGATCACTGATGCATGATATCGTCATCCGGGGCGGCACGATCGTCGACGGCACGGGCGCGAAAAGCTTCTCCGGCGACGTTGCCATCGATGGCGATCGCATCGCACAGGTCGGTGGCAAAGCCGGCCCCGGCAAACGCGAGATCAACGCCGATGGCCAATTGGTCACCCCCGGCTGGGTCGACATCCATACCCACTACGACGGTCAGGCGACCTGGGACCCGGTCCTCGCGCCCTCCTCATGGCATGGTGTAACCACCATCCTGATGGGTAATTGCGGCGTCGGTTTCGCCCCCGTCCGCAAAGCCGACCACGACAGCCTGATCGACCTGATGGAGGGTGTCGAGGACATCCCAGGCATCGCCCTCGCCGAGGGTCTGAAATGGGACTGGGAGAGCTTCCCGGACTATCTCAACGCGCTGGAGCGCATGCCACGCACCATCGACGTTGCGGCCCAGGTGCCACACCATCCGCTTCGGGTGTACGTTATGGGCGACCGCGCGATCCGCCGGGAAATCGCCACCGCGACCGATATCGAGGCGATGAGCAACCTCACCGAGGAAGCCCTGCGCGCCGGTGCCTTCGGCTTCACCACCTCGCGCACCGAGCAGCACAGGACGACCAGGGGCGAGCTCGTCCCCGGCCGTTTCGCCGAGAACCAGGAGCTGTTCGGGATTGGCGCCGCGCTGGGCCGCACCGGCGGCGGCACCTTCGGCATGCTGAGCGATTTCGACGACGAGGCCGCCGAGTTCGACTGGATGAGCCGGCTGTCCAAGACGACCGGCCGGCCGCTATGGTTTCTGCTGACCGACCGTTCGAACGATCCGGAACGCTATGGCCGGCTGATGAATGGCGTTCGCCGAGCGCGGGCGGGCGGCGCGTCGGTGACGGCTCAGGTCGCGGGCCGTCCGGTCGGCATCATCCTGGGTCTGACGACATCATTGAACCCGTTCGCGGCGAGGCCGGCTTTCGCGGCGCTGACCGGCCTGTCGGTCAAGGACCGCCTGGCCAGGCTGCGCGATCCTGCGCTGCGGGCGGAAATCCTGTCGCAGCAGGCATCGGAGGACCTGCTGGCCATTCTACCGCCATTGCAGCGCCCGATAACGACACGCTGGGATCGGCAATATGTTCTGGGCGATCCACCGGATTACGAGCCCGATCAAAACAAGAGCATCGCGGCGATGGCGGCGAAGACCAATCTGACGCCGGCGGAATTCTGCTACGACTACCTCACCGGCGGGAACGGCGACCGCATGCTGTTCTATCCAGTGACCAATTACGTGCACGGCGACCATGGCGTGGTGCACGACATGATCAGTGACCCGGACACCATCCTCGGGCTCGGCGATGGCGGCGCACATTGCGGTCTGATCTGCGAACTCCAGCCTGCCGTCTTACATGCTGACCCATTGGGTGCGCGACCGCCACCGCGGCCCTCGCTTCCCGCTCGAATTCGTGGTGAAGCGCCTGACCAGCGAAACCGCCGACTTCTTCGGCTTCCACGACCGCGGCCGGCTGGCGGTCGGCAAGAAGGCCGACATCAACGTCGTCGATCTGAATACTCTGCGCCTGCATCACCCGGAGCTGCGGCACGACCTGCCGGCCGGAGGCAAGCGCCTGGTGCAGCGTGTCGATGGTTACGAAGCGACGATCGTCGCCGGCACGCCGATCTTCGAGCGCGGCGAGGAAACCGGCACCCGTCCGGGCAAGCTGGTCCGCTCGACCACAGACCGGTGACCGCTGTGCCGGGTGCCCTGCGTTCCGCCTGACCTCCATTCGGCGTCCGGCTGCCGGACGAGGGAACGGGACTTCGGGGGCATCGCTGGCCCGCTGCCTGACGCTCATGCGGCGACCTCGCCACCGCGCGGCGGCGAGCCGGTCGGCGGTGTCGCTGGTGACGGACCCAGATAGGGCGCCAGCCGAGCCATCAGCGCGTCTGGCTGAAACGGCTTCGTGATGAAGTCGTTGGCGCCAAGTTGCATCGCCGCCAGCCGCATCCGCTCATCGGCATAGCCGGTTAGCATGACGATCGGCACCTCGGCGTAGCCTGGCAGCAGTCGTATCGCCTCGCACGCCATCAGGCCGTTGAGCTTCGGCATGCCGATGTCGAGCAGCACCAGTCGCGCCTCGAATTGGCGGGCCAACGCGACCGCCTCATTCCCGTCCGCCGCCAGGAAGACCCGTTGGTCCGCCTTCTCCAGCAAGGCGCGGATGATGCCACTGAACAGCGCATCGTTTTCCGCCACGATCACGCAGCCGGCGATAGCCGCCCCGGTCATGTGTACGGCGCGCGGCCGCCGTTTCGCAGCGCCTCCAGTTCGGTCAGCGCCGCACCGATTTCCACACGGAGCTGTTCCGCCATGCCATCTGCATCCGACGCATGTTGCGCCACGGCCAGCTCGAAGCCGCGTGAGGCCGTCGATAGCGCGGCGAAGCCGAACATGCCGGCGGCGGAGGCCAGCGAATGTGCAGCGTCGGATTGCCGCGCCCGGTCAATCGGCGGCTCCAGCAACCGCAGCATCTGTTCCTCACGGTCGTGCAACGATTGCAGAGTGGCGGCGATGTCGTCGGCGGGCAGCAGTGCGAGCATCTGGTCCATGGCCGCGCGATCGAACCGTACCGGCGATTCCTCTGCCGCCGCGCCGGGCGATCGCGGAAACTCCATGTCGGTCAGTGGGATGCGGGCGATGGCATTCCTGACCGCATGTACCAGTGTTTCGTAATCCACCGGCTTGGTGATTTGCCCGTCCATGCCAGCTTCTCGGCACTGCGCCATCTGGTACTGGAAGGTATAGGCGGTCTGCCCCAGGATCGGCACCTGGCCCCGTGCGCCAGGAAGCGCGCGGATCCGCCGCGTCGCTTCAAATCCGTCCATTTGCGGCATCCGCACATCCATCAGGATCACATCGAAGTCCTGCTCGGTCGCCAGCCGCACGGCTTCCTCGCCACCTTCGGCCAGGGTGACAGCATAGCCAGCGGAATTCAGAAAGGCGCCGATGATATCGCGGTTTATCTTGATATCATCGACCAGAAGCACAGGCCTGCCGATCGACGACGACGTGCCGTTCACCGAGGTTTCGGCCTGTTCCGCGAGAGGAAGCAGCGGCGATACGAATTCCGCGGCAGGCAGCTCGAACCAGAACACGCTGCCGCCGTTTGGGTTTGGATAGTAGTCGATGGTGCCACCCATCAGCGTGACGACACCCGCGGCGATAGCCAGGCCGAGGCCGCTTCCATCCACCGAAGTCACATCGTCCAGCCGCTCGAAATCATGCAGCAACCGGGTGCGGTCGGCTTCGTCGATGCCGCGGCCGGTATCGGCAACTTCAACCCGAAGTCCCCCAGGCGAGGCGCCAGCCTGCAGGCGCAACTCCACGCTTCCGGTTTCGGTATATTTCACCGCGTTATCCAGCAGATTGAGTATCACCTGACGCAGGCGCACCGGATCGGTGACGAACGGCCGAGGGGTATCGAAGGCGCGAGCCAGTATCAACTTGAGCCCGCGCTCGGCGGCCATCGGGCTGACCGAGTTAATGCATTCCTCCGCCAGCTCGCGGACCGGCACTTCCGCAAGTTTCAGCGTCATCCGGGACTTCTCGAAGCTGGCAAGGTCCAGCACCCGGTCGATCATTCGAAGCAGATGCTGCCCGGTCTGCGTCATCTCTGCGAGTTGTGTCTCCTGCAGCCCAGAAAGACCCTTCCCGATGCGCAGAAGCCGGATGTGGCCAAGAATACCTTCGAGCGGGGTCCGTAACTCATGCGTCACCATGGCAACGAGGCGCGTCTTGGCCTGGACTGCCTGTTCAGCGGCTTCCTGGGCCGTGCGCAATTCTGCCTCGGCGGCCTTGCGTGTGACGGTCTCTTGCTCCAGCGCCAGGTTCGACGCGGTGCGATCACGTAGTGACCCGGCAAGGCGCCGTTGCAGCTCCGCCTTGGCCACCGCATTGGTCACGGCGCGCCACAGCGCGTCCGGGTCCAACTGATCTTTCGCCACGTAGTCCTGCACGCCCCGCTTCATCGATTCGACCGCGATCGCCTCACTGCCCTGCCCGGTCAGTATCACGACGGCATATGAGGACTGCTCGGCGTCAAAGCCGGCGGCGCTCAGAAATTCGGATCCGGTCATGTCGGGCAGGCTGCAATCCAGCAACAGGCAATCGAACTCGCCTTCTTGCAACGCCGCCAAACCGGATTTGCCGTCCGCCGCCTGCTGGATCTGGCACGCCGCGGCCCCAACCGGCGCCAGGAAGTCGGTTAGCCTCCGCCGGTCGGCGGCGTCATCGTCGATGATCAACAGACGATAGCACCGCATTCTGTTTGGCCTCGATACAGCTCCACAATCTCATTACAGGAAGTGCGTTAAGAAATAGTTAAGACCCGGCGGGCGATGCATTTCTGGCAGCTGCTGATGCCGGGGCCTCGGCCTGACGAAGTCACACCGGCGCCCATACGGGTCGTCGCCCAGACCGGTCCAGATGGGCCGATCGAGATGATGAACCGGTTGGCGAAACGGATTGGGCGCACTGGTTTCGCATTTATTTCGGGCGCAACACAACGCTGGCCGGCAGGTGCGCCGACCGTATCAGTCAGGCACCAGGAACCGCACGGAAACCGGACAGTGGTCGGATAGCCGGTCCCGCCAGGCCGGTTCAGTTTCCCGATATATCAGCACGCGCAGTGTGCTCGGCTGCATCCAGTTGGCCGCATCCCCCCCGGCCAGGATGTGATCGATGAAATTCTCGCTGCCCCAACAAGGCGAACTGCGGCCCTCAGTCGCGCGCACCAGGGGCGCCGCTTTCCTCAGATTCGCCAGAAAGGCGTCCGGGCCGTCCATCCAGCGGTTGAAATCGCCCAGGATGATAAACGGCACGCTCTCATTCTTGCGCTCGGTGATCCAGTTCACCAAAGGCGCGATCTGATCCTCGAGTTCGACGCAGGCGGGACTCTTGGCCCTTGGCAAGGGTTGGTCCCGGCAGCCTTTTTTCAGGTGGACCGCAAGAATTCGCAGACTGACCGATCCGAGGTGCAGGGTGATGTCCGCGGCGCTGCGAAGATGGTTTTCCGCGAGCTCGGTGACGTCCGGATTGATATCGTAGTGCAGCCCGCGACGGACCGCGATCCCGACCCGCTGAACGACATGGTCGCGTGTCATGTGGACCGAGTAACGGTCATGCGGAAATACCTTGGCGGCGGCGCCGGTCCCATCGACTTCCTCGATCGCCACCACATCGGCGTTCAACTGCTGCGCGTACGCGGCGAGGCGAGCGAAGTCTTCGTCGGAGCGGGGGACGACGTCGGGCGGCAAATAGTCACCGGCCGCGCGCGTGGTCAACCAGTCCAGGTTCCAGGTGGCGATTTTCAGTTCCGCGGATCGCCCCGGAAGCGGCAGAAGTAACACCAGTAATGCCAGTATATGTTTCACATCTGCAGTTCCGCCTGGGTCGACAAATCACCCGATAGGTATTGGCCTGCTAAGCGATCGCCGCCTCTCCCCGCCGCTGCTGCCAGCGGGAGTCCACAAAGCTGCGAGCAATCCACTCGGTCTTTTCCTGATCGTCTGATCAGGTCATTACCCAGCACCGGCCAACATGATCCGGTTCCAGCCCTGGCACGCGGCAACAGATCCCAGGATCGCAGCCGGCTGCGCCGAGCGAAATTCTCCAAGCGTTCCCGACCACCACGCCCGCATGAGCATCCATCACTACCAAGAGACGGTGTTCATGAGCGGTTTGCACCGATAAAGCCAGCACAGAAAATCCTAGGCGGCCAGAGGCGTCACCTCGGTTCGTGCCGCTTCCAGGCAGGCCTCCACCGCCTCGCGCAGTGAACTGGTGTAAACATCCGCTCCCACCGCAGCACGCAACCGGTCATCCGTCAGAATGGCCTGTTCCGCTGGCCACAGTCCGACCAGCAGGCGCGCGGCCGGCAGCCGCTGGCGCAGCCGGCGAAGCATGTAGCGCAAATGCGACGGCGCGCCCCCCAGCTCGAGGTAGCACAGACACACCATCGCCACGCCATCACCGTCCAGCGCGCCGACGGCCGGGCGCGAGGCGGCGGCATGCGGCAGCACCCTGGCCGTCAGACCATTCTTATGGAGTAACTGCGCCAGCATGCTGGCCGCCGCTTCATCCAGCGGCCCTCGCCCGGCGATACACAGCACCGGCGCGGGACCACTCCATTCGGGTTGCAGCGCGTCCGGCACCACCTTGCCAGGCGGCGGATGCGCCGGCACGTCCTGCTCACTCCGGGAGGGCGACGCCGGGTCCTCGGTGGTGCCTTTGGTCGTCGGCTCCTGATCGTCATATTCGTCCAGGTCATCGATCAGGCTCTGCATCGCCGACCTGATGCGGTCCAACTGGGTCTCGGTCAGCACGCCACGCGCCGCGTCGTTGGCCGCGAGTTGCAGCCCCTTCAACGCCACTTCGTCGTAGTACGACGACAGCGCGCGGTCACGCAGCAGATGCTCGGCCTGATCCCGCGCCTCATCCGGATCGCCGGCCAGCATGCGCTGGTAAAAGCTTTCCACCGGGGTCAAGGCCGGCCGGTCGCCAAGTATGACATCGAGGAACTCCAGCCGCTCCACGTGCCGGCCGAGCACCACCAGACACAGCGTCAGCGGCGTCGACAGGATCAGACCGATCGGTCCCCACAGCCAGGTCCAGAACGTCGCCGAAACCACGACCGAGAAAGGCGACAGGCCGGTGCTGCGGCCGTACAGCAGCGGCTCGATCACCTGACCCATGATCGCCTCGGTCGCACCGTACAGGCCCGCGGTCCATAGCACCATCGACCAGCCAGGCTGCACCGCGGCGGCCAGCGCCAGCGGCAGGACCGCGGCCAGGGGAGCACCGATATACGGGACGAAACGCAGCAGCAGCCCGAGCATACCCCACAGCAGCGGCGACGGCACGCCGATGAGCAAGAGGCCCGCACCGGTGATCACGCCGAACGCCGTATTGATCGCCAGCTGCATCAGGAAGTAGCGGGACAGCCGCCGAGCCGCGTCGTTCATCGCGGCCGTGGTGCGGTGGAGGTCGGAGGAACCGAACAGCCGGATCAGCCGGTCCCGCAAGTCCTCTCGCTGCAACAGCACGAAGACGGTGACGATCAGCACGATAGCGGTGGTGGACAGCGGGTCGACGATCGGCGCGATGATGCGTTCGGCAATCTCCATCCCGCTGGGCTCAGGCTGATGAACCTCGACCTGCACCGGTTTGGGTTCCGACGGTCCAGGAGGTGCGGCGGCGACGCCCGGTGGCGGCTTCCCGGCTTGGTCGAGTTGTTGTCCGAGACGGCGCATGATCGGGCTGAGGCGGGTCAGCGTGAAGCTCTGAACGGTGTCGATCTTGCTCTGAACCGTCGTCGCGTAGCGAGGCACATCCTGCGCCAGGTCGGCGATCTGAGTGCCGATCAGGCCACCCAGCGCCAGGGCGATACTGAGCGCGAGCAACACCGCCAGCAGCACCGACGGCACCCGCCCCAGGTGGACGCGTCTGAGAAGGTTGACCAGCGGCGCAAGAACGAAGGACAGCAGAACAGCCAGGGTGATAGGGATCAGAACGGTGCGGCCGAGATAGAGGCCGGCGATCACCACCACGCCAACGGCCAGCGTCAGCAGTCCGGTCAGCCCGGGCGTCTCGGCGGGCGGCACCATGGTTGGACGCCGTTCCGTCGTCGGGAACTCCTCCGGCATGCGTTCAGCCTCATACATAACAACGCTCTAATGCGCCAGCCGGCGTTCCGATAGAATCACATCTTCAACAGTTCCTGACCCAGTCGCTCGCGAGCGGCCTGGCCCGCGGCCAGCGACTGGGCGTTTATCACCGCCAGACGGAACCCGCCCGGTGGCATCGCGTGGTGCTCGGCATCCTTGTCCTCATGGAAGGTGATCTGGACACTGGACACACCCGGCATGCCGCGGACCTGCTTCTGAACGCTAGCAGGGGGATGGCGATACGGCCGTCCATGCGGCCCGAACAGGACGACGCTGTAGCCAGCCGAGCGGTTTGTGTCGGGATACTGCCACTCGCCGGTGGCGTACAGGTGCACGACGGCTTCGACCCAGTTGGGGCCATAGAGATCGGGCCACTGGTCGGCGAACCGCAGGTGTGCCTCGATGATGCGGCTGCCGATGGTTTCAAAATTCACCATGCCGGTGTAGCCGGCCAGGTGCTTGCCGGACCAGGCGCCACACCAGTCTTCGACGTCCGGCATCGCCTCGGGATGGATGTGCCAGTAGTCGAAGGTGCCGCCAGGGCCGGTCACGCCGGTGGTGTGGCGCCACCAGCGTGCCCGCCCGTCCACCAATGCGACGTCGCTGCTGACATGCGGCCCGGTCAGCAACGTGCACCAGAAATGCCCGGCCGTCTGCGCGGCCTGATAGTCGGCCTCGGAGACGATGACCCGGCTGCCGACGCCCATCCCGCGCAGGTTGGTGGTCGGCTTGGAGAATACCGGGAACCGCGGCGGCATGACGCCGTGCGGCGCCGCCTCCAGCCCCTGCGACAAGGCGACCGCCATTTTGTCGTAGATCCAGCGATGCGCCGGATAGAGCTGCCACGAGTCCGGGTCATCGGTCGGGATGATCAGGTCATCCGGGCAGGACACATGCTCGAAATACTGTAGCCGCCACGGGTCACATTCATGGATCGGCATGAGTTACCCCGGCACCGGCGCGTTTGCCGGCAGCAGGCCTTGCTGGCGCAGGTCCGACCAGAGGCTGGCCGGGATCTTCATCGTGAACAGCGGCAGATTCTCGTTGAACTCGGCGGCGGTTCGCGGCCCGGGGATGATCGCGCAGACCACCGGATGGGCGAGCGGAAACTGCAGCGCGGCGGCGGGCAGTGGCACATTGTGCGCCTTGCAGACGGCGGCAATCTTCTGCACCCGAGCAACGATCTCCGGCGGGGCGGCGGCATAGTTCCAGGTGTCACGACCGGCCAGGATGCCCGAGTTCAGCGGGCCGCCCACCACGATCGACGTGCCGCGCGCCTGGCACAGCGGCAGCAGGTCGTCGAGCGGTCCCTGTTCCAGCAACGTGTAGCGGCCGGCGAGCAGGAAGGCGTCCCAATCGCCGAAGCCGAGAGCCTCGATCAGAACCTCCTTCTCGTTGACGCCGATGCCGATGGCGCTGACGACGCCGGTGCGGCGGAGTTCCTCCAGCGCCTTGTAACCGCTCTCGCGCAGCACTTTCAGATACTGCCGGTTGAGTTCCTCGCCGTGCTGATACGCACCGATATCATGCACATACAGGATGTCGATACGCGCCAGGCCAAGCCGTTGATAGCTGTCCTCCACCGACCGCATGATACCGTCATACGAGTAATCGTAGATCACATCGAACGGCATCGGCGACAGGCGGCCGTCCGGAGACGGCGTGGAGTCGGTCTTCGGCCGTAACAGACGCCCGACCTTGGTGGATAACACCCAGCTATCGCGGTCCCGCTCGCGCATCGCGTCGCCGACGCGGTGTTCAGCCGCGCCGACGCCATAGAACGGTGCGGTATCGACATAGCGGACGCCGGCGTCCCAGCCGGCGGTAACCATCGCCTCGCCTTCCGAGCGGGTGACCGGGATGCGGCTGCCGCCCATCGTGGCGGTGCCCAGGCCCAGTGTCGTGACTTGCAACTTGGTGCGGCCGACCTGGCGCTTTTCCCATGTGGGCATGGCGGATGCTCCTGTTCTTTGGTCCAGAGTGAAGGGCTTCCGGAACCGGTGCAACCCATCCCGGCGCAGAGACGTGATTGGGATCCGGTCCCTGGCATTGAGCCTTCCTTTCTCTCGGTTCTGCTGCCGATCCGGCAGCGATGCCTTCCCACTGTCGACGTCCTCCGCCTGCTCTGTCACGCTGTTGGCGGAGGTACGACATGACCTATGAACACATCCTGCTCGACCGCGAGGACGGCGTCGGTATCGTTACGCTTGACCGGCCCGAGGTGCTGAACGCTATGAATCGGCGGATGATGCGGGAGCTTGCGGATGCCGTGAAGACGCTCGATGCAGACGAAGGGATTGGCTGCATCGTGGTGACCGGAGCGGGAGAGCGAGCCTTCTCAGCCGGCGGCGACATCCATGAGCAGCGTGAGGATGATCGGCGCTACACCCAGGAACAGCTCGACGGGATGAGTAACCCGCGCCGCAGCTTCGAGATCGCCGCCAGTCGCAAACCGACCATCGCCATGATGAACGGGCTGGCGTATGGCGGTGCGGCGGTGACTGTCGTCCTCGCTGGATATGCGGGTCGGATGCGAGGGCACGCGGTTCCGCTTCCTGGCTGCCGCATATGGGCGCATCAACAGCACCTGGACGCTGGGCAACCAGGTGGGTTGGCCGATCGCAAAGGAGTTGCTGTTCTCCGCGCGGGTGGTGGAAGCGGAGGAAGCATATCGGATCGGTCTGCTGAACCATCTGGTGCCTCGGACCGAGCTGCGGGACAAGACCATGTGGCTGGCGCGGATGATCGCGGGAAACCACCGGGAAGCGGTGATTGGGGTCAAGGCGCTGCTGCTCAGGCAGCTCGGCCAGGGTTTCGAGGAACAGTGGGCGGAGGAGAAAGAATACACGACGCATGTGATGCGCGGTGCCAAGGCCGAAGACGCTTTTCCCGACTTTATCGCGCGAAAGGGGCGGGGGTCGTGACGAGGCAGTGACCGGATGCGACGTTGGTGTGGCGTGACCTCCGGCGGCGTCCGCCTGACTGCGTCATCGCGCCAGGTTCGTCTGCTGCCGTTTCTGTCATGCACCAGACCCAGCCCCGCTGCCGGCTCCAATCAACCATTATCGAAATAATGACGGAGTTCTGATTTTGTGGCGTTGTTTATGCGCTAGCCCTGCGCCCGCCGGATGGTGTATCAGGCCGCGCCGCGGCACCTCATCCGTCGGATCGCCGCGACAGAAACTACGTGCGATTCCAACGGGCCCGTGGTATTGAGACCGCCTGGAAACATCTGCTAGAAACCCTTCCGGGTCGGCGGAGCGTCGTTGAGCGGAAGCTGCGTGCGCTTAAGCGGAAGGTGGGAAAGAGGTTCATCGTCGAATGTCAGAGTTGACCGCGGACAGAATTGCGTTTCAACCGCGGCCGTCTGTCAAACCTGCTGACAGCGAGGGCCTGTCACCCCGACAGCTTGTTGCTCTGTTCCTTCGAAATTGGCGGATGATCCTCTGCTTCGGTCTCGTCGTCGCGGCCTCGTCATACCTCGCCAGCAAGACCCTCCTCACCCAGAAATTCACCGCCGACGCGCTGGTGGAAGTGGAAATGGGTGGCTTCGCCATTCCCGAACTCCAAGGTGTCATTGGCAGCGAGACCTCCGATGCCCTCACCTTCGTTCGCAGCGAGTTGCAGGTTCTGACCTCACGGGCGCTGGTGCAGGCAGTCATCGAGGAACTCAATCTGACCGCCGATCCTGAGTTCAATTCGGCGCTGAACGGACCTCCGCTCAAAGCAAGGATAGGTGGGGCGATCCGCGACAGGTTGCCGGCAGCATTCGCAGCCAGGTTGGTCGCTGGCGGCATCTTGCCGCCCGCACACGCGCGGCCGCCGTCACCGGATGTCGTGATGGCGAACGTAGTAGGCGCCGTCACGAACGAGATCGGGATCATCATCGACGGCAAGACTCTGCTCATGGGCGTCAACTTCTCGTCCGAGCAGGCGGACATCGCGTCCGCGGTCGTCAATAGCCTGATTACGCGCTATATGGCGGGCAAGGTGGATGAGCGTGCGGTCGCCGACCGCAAGGCGAACGCAGATCTGGAAAGGCGCGCCGAGCAGGTTCACGCCGAAATCGAACAGCTTGAGCAGCAGATTCGGGATACGCGCGAGAAATACAACCTCGTGCAGACCCGCGACGGCAGCATCGGGCAGCAGCAACTTGGGGACCTGTCCGCTGCCTTGACCCAGGCAAGCTCAACTCGCGCCCAACTGGAGGCGAACTACCAGCGCGCCGGGATACTGGTGCGTACCGGTGGCGCCGGGGTGGACAATACCGATGCACTGGGATCGAGCATCATCGGCAGCCTGAGGAATCAGGAGGTGACGGCGGAGCGGCGGGTGGCGCAACTGCAGACGACCCTCGGGCCAGGTCATCCGTCCCGCGTCTCGGCCGAGGCTGAACTTGCCTCCGCCCGCGCCGCGGTGATCACCGAGGCGAAGCGGGCGATGGCCGGGCTCGGCGCCCAGGCCGCGGCGGCTCGGCAGCACGAGGCCGAATTGCGCGATCAGCTTGCCAAGGCGCAGACTGCCGCGGTCGGCCTCAGCAGCGTGCAAAGCCGGCTGGAGCAATTGGAGAAGGACGCCAATGCGCGCCGCGAGCTGTATCGGTCGTTGATTCAAAGCGCGTCGCAGACCGAGGCGAACAATGGTGGGCCGGAGCAGTCCGGCACCCGCGTGGTGACCAGGGCGATGACGCCCCTGTTCCCTTCGAGCCCGGCGCCCAAGCTTGCCGCGGAATTGGGGCTTATCACCGGCTTTGCGTTCGGTGGCTTGTTCGCCACTGTGGGGCGCGGGCGGCAACAACGAAACTATAGCCAACGCGGTCGACGTGACGGCGGACACCGGCCTGGCAGTCATGGCGGTGCTTCCCCGGACCAAGGGTCGCCAGAACTCGCTTGCCGCACGGGTGGTGAACGAGCCCGCCGGGCCCGAAGCGGAGGCACTGCGTTCGCTGCGCGGCCGGTTGCGTCTTACCGGGCAGGGCTCGGTTCCCCGCAGCGTGCTTTTTGTCGGCAGCGCCACGGGTGACGGCAGCTCCGGCATCGCGGCCGGCTTCGCTCGTGTCGCGGCTCTCGACGGACTGCGCGTGCTTCTGATCGAGGGCGATCTGCAGGCTCCGAAGCTGGCCGGAACACTGGGTGTGGCACCGAGCCGGGGCCTCATCGAGACCTTGAACGGACATGACCATTGGCCGGAAAATGTCGCCCGCGATAGTTTGACGACGATGGATCTGCTGCTGGTTGGACGCCCGCAACCTGCCGCCAGCCAGTTGCTGGAAACGATGCAGCTGCAGAGCCTGATGGCCGAGACCCGGGAGGAGTACAACCTCGTGGTGGTGGATGGTCATCCGGTGACGCGGGAGCTGCGCTCGGTCACGCTGGCCAACATTGTCGATGCGGTTGTTCTTGTGGTCGCCGCTGGGGAAACCGGCCGCGAGCAGGTGCGGGCCGCCGTCACCGCGGTCTCCAGCGGGGCACGGCGACCGCCGATCGTGGCTCTCAGTCAGGCTGCGTAGGGACCGCCGACCGCGTCGGCATACCACGCGAGTGTCATGGCCGGCGCAGGCCACCCACGTCTGGATGTGTCATGGCCGGCGCAGGCCGGCCACCCACGTCTGGATGCGTGTCATGGCCGGCGCAGGCCGGCCACCCACGTCTGGATGCGTGTCATGGCCGGCGCAGGCCGGCCACCCACGTCTTCTCGTATACAGGTAAAAGGCAATCCGGGGGTAACCGGCCCGCCTCGCTCGCTCGCCCGGTCATGACACGGAGTGGCGTCACTTCCCTCGACCGCCAGGCCCCTACTCCGCCGTCCACCCTCCATCCACCACCAGCGCCGTGCCTGTCACCAGTGCCGCGGCGTCGCTCGCGAGGAACACCACCGCGCCCATCAAATCCTCCACCGTGCCGAGCCGCCCCAGCTTGATCCGCCTCAGCACATCATCGCGAAACGCAACGTTCTCGAAGAACGGCTTGGTCAGTGGCGTATCGATAAAGGTCGGCCCGATCGAATTCACCCGAATGCCCAGCGGCGCCAGATCGATCGCCATCGCCTTCGTCAGGCCCTCGATGCCATGCTTGGTCATACAGTACACGGTGCGGTTCGCACCGCCGACATGCCCCATCTGCGACGACACGTGGATGATTGACCCGCCGCGCTCGGCGGCAGCCATCCGGCGCGCCACCGCTTGAGCAACGAAATACGCCGCGCGCAGGTTCAGGCCGGTGATGGTGTCGTAGTCGTCCTCGGTCACCTCCAGGAAGCCGCGCGGCCGATTGGTCCCCGCGTTGTTCACCAGCACATCGAACGGATCGGCCGCGTCGACCGCAGCCCGCACCGCAGCCAGATCGGTCACATCCAGCACCAACGCTGACGCCCGCCCACCCTCGACATGGATTTCCTCGGCGGCAGCCTCGATTTCCGCCGCGGTCCGTGCCACCAGCGTGACATGCGCGCCCACCGCCGCCAGCGCCGCCGCGGCCGCCAGTCCGATCCCTCGTCCGGCGCCAGTGACCAGCGCCCGCCTGCCGTCGAGCCGCATCGAGGGCATCCGCGGCAACGTCATGCGGGCAGCAGATCCTCGAGTTTCCATTCCTCGGCGGACGCTCCGGCCAGCGCCTGGATGCGAGTCTCATCCGCGCGCAATTCAACCGCCGGGCCGGAATAGACCATCTGGCCGTTCTCCAGCACATACGCATGGTCGGAGATTTCCAGGCTCATCCGCACGTTCTGCTCCACCAACAGAACGGATATCCCCTCGGTTCGCATCTGCGCGACAATACGGAACACTTCCTTGACGATCAACGGCGCCAGCCCTTGCGACGGCTCGTCCAAAATCAGCAACCGCGGATTCAACAGCAGTGCCCGGCCGATCGACAACATCTCCTGCTCACCGCCCGACAGTTGACGGCCGAGGTTCTGCCGGCGCTCCGCCAGCCGAGGGAACAACTGATACACCCGCTCGACATTGAATGGGCCGGGGCGTTCGAGCGGCACACGGAGGTTTTCATCCACCGTCAGGTTGGCGAAGACGCGGCGGCCCTCCGGCACGTAGCCGACGCCCGATGCCGCGATACGATAGGGTGGAAGCCCGGTGATGTCTCCGCCGAACAGCGTGACGCGCCCGGACCGGGGCGGCGTCAGACCGACCAGGCTGCGCAGGGTCGTGGTCTTGCCGGCACCGTTTCTTCCGAGCAATGTGGTGATGCGGCCTTCCGCCACGGTCAGGCCGACATCGTGCAGGATGTGGCTCTTGCCGTAGTAGGTATTCAGACCCTCGGCGATCAGCGCGCTCATTCGGCTTTTCCCAGGTAGGCTTCCTGCACCACCGGGCTGTCGGCGATCTCAGCCGGCGTGCCCTCCGCCAGAAGCTTGCCCTCGGCCAGCACGGTGATGCGATCGGCGAGGTTGAAGACAACGCGCATGTCATGCTCGATCAGGACGATGGTGTAGGCGCTGTTTTTGTGCAGGCGACGGATCAGGTTGGCGACGGCATAGGTCTCGTGCTCGCCCATGCCGGCGGTGGGTTCATCCAGTAGCAGCAGCCGAGGCTTCAAAGTCAGCGCGGTGGCGATCTCCGCGGCCCGCTGGTCGCCATGCGAGAGTTCGCCCACCAGTCGGTCAGCCTTGCCGGTCAGGCCGGTATGCTCCAGGGCTTCCTCGATCCCGGCATCCACCTCCGCGGTGCGGTGCTTTCCCAGCCAGAAGCGCAGCCGCAGCCCGTGAGCGCTTTCGACGCCGATGCGGATGTTCTGGCGCACCGTCAATTCGGGGAATATCTCGGTGATCTGGAAGGTGCGAGCCATGCCGCGGGCGACCCGGCCGGTTACCGACAGCTTCGTCACCACCTGGCCATCGAACACGATCTCACCCGCGGTCGGCGCGAAGAACCCGGAGATCATGTTGAAGAACGTCGTCTTGCCGGCACCGTTGGGACCGATGATTGCACGCAGTTCGCCGGCGGCCACCTGCATTGACACGTTGCCGACAGCGACCAGGTTGCCGAACTGCTTGGTGACGTTCTTCACGTCGAGCATGGGGCGGATATCGGGCATCGTCATCGCGCGCTCCTCGCCTGCAGCACGCCGAGCAATCCGCGCGGGAAAAACAGCACCACCAGGACGAAGATCAGCCCGACGAAGGACATCCAGTTGACTGTCATCGACGAGATATAGTCCTGCAGCACCACGAACAGCGCCGCTCCGACCAGCGGTCCCCAGAACGCCCGCATGCCGCCCATCACCGTCATGATCACGATCTCCCCCGACAGCGAGTAGTGCAGGCCCAGCGGATCGGCGAAGTTGTTCAGCAGAGCGTACAGCGACCCGGCCAGCGCGGTAAAGGCGCAGGAGATCGAGAACGACAGCCAGATATGCCGCTCGATCGGGATCCCCAGGAATCGCGCGCGTCGTTCATTCTCGCGGATTGCCAGCAAGGTGCGGCCGAACGGGGAGGCGAGCAGCAGTCCCTGCAGCGCCGTCGCAACGCCGAAGACGATCAGGAGAAAATAGTAGAAGACGGTGCCGTTGTTGGCGATGTCGACGGTGGTGAAGCCGAGGTTGATCGGCGCGCGCGAGAAGCCCCGCAAGCCGTCGTATCCTCCGGTCAGGTCGTTCCAGCTATAGGCGATGTAGAACGCGATCTGACCGAATGCGACGGTCACCATGGCGAAATAGACGCCGCGGCGGCGGACGATCAACAGGCCGAACAATGTGCCGGCAAGGCCCCCCAGCAGAACGCCCGCCAGCATGGCCAGCGGCGTGCTGGCGGCAACGAACTTCAGGGTCAGGCCCGCCCCGTAGGCACCAAGACCGAAATAGGCGGCATGCCCGAAACTCATGACGCCGGTAAAGCCCAGCAGCAAATTGAATGACATCGCGGCGAGGCCGAGCACCAGCACCCGGCCGGCCAGTGCGGTGTAGCCGCCCAGCATCGGCAGCCAGAATGGCACCGTCAGCAGCAGCGCCCAGACGACGGCGGCCGTCACCCAAGGGCGGGAAGGGCCGTTACGAACGGCGGCGGCGGTCACGGTGGTGTCCGTGACGCTCATGTCAGCATACCTTCCTCGCCGAGCAGCCCGCGCGGGCGCACTATCAGGACGAGCATCATGATGACGTAGATAACGGCCTCACTGGCAGCGGGCCAGAAGACCGTGGTGAGCGCCCCGGCCACGCCGATGAGGAGGCCGCCGAGCAATGTTCCGGTCAGGCTGCCGACGCCGCCGACGATGATGGCGATGAAGCTTGGCATCAGCAGATCATCGCCCATGTTCGGGTTCAGGCCGATCTGGCCCGCCGCCAGCACCCCCGCCAACCCGGCAAGCAACGAACCGACCGCGAAGTTGAACGAGCGCAGCATACCGACGTTGACCCCGAGCGCCGCGACCGTGTCGAGGTCCAGCGTGCCGGCTCGGATGCGGATGCCGACGCGGGTGTAGCGCAGGAAAGCAAACAGGCCGGTCACCGCGATGATGACGATCGCCACCATGAACACTCGGTACCAGGTGATAAAGAACAGTTCCGGCGTCAGCGGCTGTGACAACACGTCCGGGATACTCATCGGCAGTCCGTTTGGTCCCCAGATGTAGCGGCAGACGTCCTGAATGATGAAGGCCAGCCCGAAGGTCAGCAGCAGACTGTAGACCGGGTCGCGCAGATAAACGCGACGGATCATCAGGCGCTCGATCAGGAAGCCGAACACCGCCGTCAGGACGGGAGACACCAGCAGCGCTCCCCAGAAGCCGATGAACGGCGTCAGCACGAAGGCGAGGTAGCCGCCCAGCGCGAGGAAGTTGCCATGGGCGAAATTGATGACGTTGGACAGGTTGAGGATCAGCGACAGGCCCAGCGCCATCAGCACGTAAAAGGCGCCGATGATCAGTCCGTTCGTCACATTGAACAGCACAAGTTGCAGCATCGGCCGCCTTCAGGGGTCAGGGTTCAGCGGAGGTCGATTCAGGCCGGGTGGACCATCTTGCAGCCGGTATCGGCAACCGACCCGGCCGCCTGCTCGCCGGGCACCAGGCTGGTGACGGTGAATACCGCGTCCGGGTTCCCGGCGGGCGGGTGCACGTCGCCCACGAAGATGTTGCTCATCAACTCGTGATCGCCGGCACGGTAGAATATCCGGCCCGGCTGGAGCGCGACGTCCGGCGGCAGCTCCATGTCCTCCATCGCCAGCGCCAGTTTGGGCCCGTCCAGCGATTTGGCCTTTTCCGCCCCAAGGCGGACCGAGTGCACCGCGACATGGCCGAACCAATGGCGAGCGCTGGGCGTCTTGCCCGTCGCCTTGCGGAAATCAGCGACGAAGGCGGCAACCTCGGGCACATTCGGCTGGTCCCACCACCATTCCATGTCCCATGATCCGGTCTGCGCTTCCTTGGGAACGGCCTTTACGGTCTCCAACTCGAACAGCGCGCCGCCGAGGGCCATCTCCTTTTGCATGCCGAACTGGGTGAACTGCTTCATGCAGTTGATCTGTGCCAGACCGCCCATGTTGTTCAGCAATACATTCGGCTTGTAACTCTTGGCCTTGATCAACGTGGCCGAGAACTCGGCGGTATTGATCGGCAGCAGTTCGACCTGAAACTCGCCGCCCAGAGCCTTCAGATTCTTTGCGAAGCTTTCCTGCAGGCTGTGGCCGTAGGCGTAATCCGGCGTGATGAAGAAGAACCTCTTGCCAAAGCGCTTGACCAACTCGCCGGTGATGGCGGCCGCGTCCATCGTGGTGGTATTACAAATGCGAAACACATTCCACTTGCAGTCGGTGCCGGTGATCGGGTCGGTGTGACCGCCGAGGACGATGTGGAAGACCTTCAGCTCGCCGGTGACCTGCGCCATCGCATAGGCGATGCCCGAGTTCACGTCGCCGAAGATGACGTCGACCTTGTCGCGTTCGATCAGTTTGCGGGTCTTCTGCACACCGGTGCCGACGTCGTTCGCGGAATCCTCGACCAGAAGCTCAACCTGGCGGCCCAGAATGCCGTTTTTCTTGTTTACCGCTTCAACGGCATAGCGGGCGCCCTCCACCTCACTGGCGGCGAGGGCGGACAAGATGCCCGTCAGCGGATCCACCATCCCGATCCGAACCGGGGTTTCGCCCCGCGCGCTGATGATTGCGGGTGCGCTCAGCAACCCCGCGGCGGAGGCCTGCAGCAACGTCCTGCGGCCAAATCCGGTGATAATCCTGGTCTGCGTCATGAACGTCTCCCGTGGCAGGCTGTTATGCCCACTCGCTGCCTGTGGCTGTCCGCCATCGGCGGCCCGCGTTCATATCTGCGCCAGGGTAACGCCGTCGAGAGCAAATATTTCCCGACTGGGGTCCCGAGGTTTGGCGAGATCGCTGACGCCGCGCTCGTGTCATGGCCGGGCTTGGCTCGGCCACCCATGTCTCTGAGTAGACTAGACAGCAAAATTCGTGGATGAGCGGGCCGGCCCTCGCACGCCCGGTCGTGACACGGGGAGAGGCGGGGCGCCGTTCAGCTTCTCGAAGCCCTCGGTTGTCGACTTGCCCGAGATCGTTGCGCTTGTCCCGGCCCCGACGCAGCACTCAGTAGCCGGTTCGCGTCGCTGCCACGGTGTAGTGCTTACGCGGAAACTCCTCGGAGTGGGAGCGCAGGCCTTTACCCATGCGCGTGCCCATATCGCGGTATGGCCTGGCTCGCAGCTTCGCCTCGTCCAACTCGATGCCGATGCCCGGTGTGGTGGGCAGGTCGACGAAGCTGTCATGCACCGTCAGGGGCTTCACCGCGATTTCGTCGCACGCCGGCTTCAGGTTGACGAAGCATTCGGCGATCCAGAAGTTCGGGATCATGGCCGAAAGCTGCACTGTCGCCGCGAGCCCGACCAGGGTAGAGTTGTAGTTGTGCGGAGCGATCGCGACCGCGTGCGGCTGCGCCATCGCGGCGATGTCCAGCATCGCCAGGATGCCGCCGCAGTTGCAGATATCCGGGTTGATGATGTCAGCGGCGCGCGCGGCCAGGGCGGCGGCGAAGCCCTCCTTCGAGTAGATTGCCTCCCCGGTTACGATCGGCATCGGCAGCGCGCGCCTGACCTCGGCCACCAGCTCGATATTGTCGCACAGGCAGGGCTCCTCGTACCAGCCGATGTCGTATTCGGCGATGCGGCGACCGATGCGGATGGCATGCATCGGGGCGAGCCTCCGGTGCACCTCCACCAGCAACGTGAAGTCGGGGCCGAGTGCTTCGCGCATCAGGCGGACGTAGCGGACGACATGGTCTTCGTCCTCGCGATGAATGAAGCTTCGCCATGGGCCGGGGAACGGGTCCCACTTCAGCGCGGTGTAGCCCATCTCCTTCACCGTCAACGCGCGCTCGATGTTTTGCTCGATGCTTTCCGTGCCGCTGGACCAGCCGTTGGCGTAAACCTTGACGCGCTCGCGGGAGGCGCCGCCGAGCAGGTTATAGAGCGGCAGTTTGGCGTGCTTGGCGACGATGTCCCACAGGGCGATTTCGATCGCGCTCCACGCCGACATAAGGTCGAGCGAGGTGCGGCGCATGGCGAAGTCCTCGAACACCACCTGCGCGGTATGGCGAATACTGAAGGCGTCGCGACCGATCATGTATTTCGCCAGTTCGCGCAGCAGGTGCTCGATAACGGGCTCCTTGCCCGGGGTGACGTAGGCCTCGCCCCAGCCATGCAGGCCGCCGGCGGTTTCGATGCGGCAGAACAGCAGGTTCTTCGCCGAACCTGGATCGAACAGGAAGGTCTCGATGCGAGTGATCTTCATGACGTTTCCTTGATATTTTGTCGGGTGGCGGTTTGCCTGGGCGAACTTATACCGACCGCCCGAAATGTTGACCCATTCTCCGGCTGGCGGGCCGTCGGTATATTATTGATTTCGCGCGCGGCACCCTCCCTCGCATGCTCGGTCGCCCCGCCAACCCCGCGCACATACCAATGGTCCCTTCGGGCCGCCGGTATTACTCGCCTGCTCCGGGCCGGAGCAATTGCCGCCTCGATCGGTCGGCGTGACCAAGCTCACGGCATGGCCGGCAGAGCGGCGGCGCTTGCATCGGCTGACCAGGCTTGCGTAAGCCGTGGCAGATGACGCGCCCGCGCTCCGATCCAGTCGTGCTGTTCCGGGACCATCGTTTCGTTGTGCTCGACAAGCCGGCGGGGCTGGCGGTGCATCCGGGGCCGTCGGGGGCGGCCAGCGTGGAGGATTGGTTTCCGCTGCTGTCGCGGCGCAAGGATGGGCCCTGGCTGGCGCATCGGCTCGATGCCGATACCTCCGGCTGTCTGGTGATCGCCTTGCGACATGCGGCGCTGCTGGCGGCGCAGGCATGTTTCGCGTCCGGAACGGCACGGAAGATCTACTGGGCGGTCGTCGCCGGCGAGGTTCATGGCGACCACGGCGTCATCGACGCGCCCCTTCGACGTCAGACCGGTCGGTCGGGATGGCGCATGGTGATCGATGCGGTAGACGGGCAGCCCGCGGTTACCGAGTGGCGGGTCCTCGGCAGGGCGCCGGGGCTGACCTGGCTGGAGCTGCATCCGACGACCGGGCGGACGCATCAGGTCCGGGTGCACTGCCTGTCGTTGGGCGCACCGATTCGCGGCGACCAGCACTATGGCGGCATGAATGGCGGCCTGCATCTGCTGGCCCGTTCGATCAGGCTGCCGTTGCATCCACCCCTGGAGGCCATCGCGGCCCCACCGCCGCAGATGCTCGCCGCACTTAAACAATGTGGCATGAGCAGCTGAGCGGATGGCAAAGGCCAGATGCCAGACGGCCCGGCCAGCCCGGCGTCAGTTCATATCGATTGGCGGATATTCGCGGAAAACGTTCGCGCCAGTGACCAGGGTATGCTGGGTGAAATTGTGCGGCGGAATGGTCTCGCCCTTCAGCATGCGTAGTGCGAGCGGCAGCACGTCATAGCCGTACCGGTCCATGTAGTAAGCGACGGAGCCCAAAACCACGCTGGCGCGATTGCTGGGGTCGATTTCCTTCTTCTCGTTGGCGCCGCCATGCACACTGCGGTCCAGGCCCTGGCTGACGATCACGCAGTCGTTGATCCGGATTGCCACTTCCACCGCCGTCCTGGCCCACAGCGCAGTGGCGTCATCGAGCGTGGCAACCAGCACTTTGCGCTTTGACTGCTGGCGAAGATATTTCGTCAGCAGGTCGTCGCCGCGCTGCGGCTGTCCACCGCTGTCGAGCATCGCCGGCTCTATGTCGGGCTTCTCCGAGTGCAGGCCTTCGACGATACCTTTGATCCGCAGTCCGACCGCATCGCTCGGGTCACCCAGGTCGCCGAGGATGGCCGCCACCGGTGTCTCGTCGGGCCAACTCTGAATGCTGAATTTGCGGAGCGCGCGACCGGCGATGCGGCCAGCCGCGAGGTTGTCGGCGCTATAGATGGGCGCGTCGCCGACCGGGATAGCTGATGGCCAGGACCGGAATACCCGCTGCGGCTGCCTTGCGGGCGATTTCAGGATTGGCGCCGACTTCCGCGTTGTACTCGATCAGCAGATCGACCTTTTTGCTGATCGCATCGGTGGCGTTGGAGACCGCGGTCTCCTCGTCTCCGGCATTGTCGTAATAGATGATGTCGACGGGGAGTGTGCGCGCTGCCATCTCAAAGCTGCGGCGGACTTCGAGGCCGGTGAAGCCCAGCCCCTCGATCCGGACACCCGGGGTCTCGTTGATATTGGCGAAGGCGATCCGATAGCGCGCGGTTGCCGCCCGCGCGGCAGCCGGAACCAGGGCCACACCGGCAGCCGCGGCGAGAAGTTGCCGACGCCCCAGACGGGACGCCGGCATCGACGAGGTCAGGCGAGGGATCAGCGGATTGCCTCGATGTTGACAAAGTTGCCGGTGAAACCAACTGCCTTCGGCACGGTCATGCTCAGGAAGAAGGTTGCGCGACCGTCCTTCTGCGCCGCCTGGGCGATCAGGTCGGTGCGAACATTCTCAACGATGTGGATACCGTTGTTGGGAAGCAGGAAGACGTGGACCGGGATCGCCTGCGACGGGTCTTCAGACGGCCACACTTCGACAGCAAAGTTATCGGCGCCGATCAGCACCACCTTCTGATCCGCCAGCCACTTGGCGGCTTCCATGCCGATGCCAGGCTCGGATCCGTTGTACACCGCGTTCATCGCGGGGAACTGCAGGAACAGGTCTTCCCACCCGGTGTGGATGAAGACCGCGTCACCTTCGCGCAGCGTGACGTTGTACAGCTTGAGCCCGGCCTGAATATCAGCCGCGGTGATCAGGGTGCCGCCGTCCAGGCAGTCGGTTCTGCAGTTGGGGTTCTTCTTAAGCTTCCCCGCTTCCTTGAAGACGCGGACTGCATCGATGATCACGCCCCGGGTAGCGAAGCTCTTGAGGTTCTCGAGACCAAGCTTCTTCAAACCGTTCTGGGTTACGAACTTACCCATCGGCGTCTGATTATAGTAGCAATCCTTGATGCCGATGTGGCCCATGCCGTCAAAATGGGTACCGACATGGCTCTGACTGAGCCACGTATCTTCCATATACGTTGCCTGATTCTTACCCAGCTCGGCACCGGGCACCAGTCCAACCGCGGTAAGGATGTCCTTGGAGAAGCGCGTGCCGAACAGCGGAATGCCATCGACGAGAACGTTCGCCATCGGAATGACTTCGCCGGTCTTGATTTCCGCCGCCGCGGCCTTGGTGACCGCCGGGGTGATGCGATTGCTCGCGCCGGTCTGATCGTCCGGGCCGAAAGGTGACGGCTGGATCAAGGTCTTGCAGTCGGCCTGGGCGAACGCGGCTCCGGATGCTCCGATCGCGACGATAGCACTAAACGCGGCCTGAACCGCGAGTTTCTTCAGTCTCATTCGTTTCCCCCTGAATTCTAACGCTCTCGGCTGGGGCCCGTGCCCCGTTTATTCTCCGATAACTAATCTTTCCAAAACATTAAGAGATTGTAAACCTAGGCACCGAGATTGTCAATTCGAGACCGAAGCCGTCGTGCTCCCTGGTTGCGCCTCCGGCTACCTTGGCGGCGGGCCGAAATAGTAAATGCGGCTGCCGCTGGGATCGCCCATGGTCGCGAAGGAGACGGCGCCGTTGGTGCCCGCCGACGTGACCGGGCTGATCGCGAACGGCGGCAACGTCGAGCCGTCCGGCAACTTCTCCTCTGCCAGCACGAGCCGCCGCAGCGTGCCCGCCTGCCAGGAAAAGATACCGATCGGCCCGGGCCCATCGTCGATCGCCGCGACAAAGGCGACCCGCCCGACCGGACCCGCGCTGGGCCACTCGCCGAACCCGGCAAACTTGCCGCCATCCGGCGCGGGATCGCCGACAGCCGCGATCAGTGTCAGACCCGAGGTGTTGACCTTCATCACCGCCTCGCTCCGCTTCGTGCCTTCGCCCAGGTGAACGCCGAACGCGATATCGTCATCATCGTCGATTGCCAGCCGCTCGGAAAAGCGGAGGAGCATGCGTCCGTCGGGCGCCAGTGCGCCGGCGCCGACCAGCATTTTCAGGTCCCGGGTCCCGGTGACGAAGATGCCGCCCAGTACCGGCCCATGGTCCAAGGTCACCGCAAGCCCGATCACGCCACGGTTGTTGATCACCGGCAGGCCGAATTGCTCAAAAAAGCCACCGCCCAGATAGGGATCGCCCTCGGCCAGCAGTTTCCGCAGGCGCCCGTTGCTGAAGGTATACAGATACAGCACCTCGAAGGTGTCTCGCCCGTGTCGCACGGTGGCGACGAAAGCGACCTCATCGCGGTTGTTCAGGGTCGGTGTGTCGAACTGCGCGAACGTCCCGCCAACCACCCCGGGCGCGTCCCCGCCAATCACGGCGATCGCCCTCAGCGTGCCGTCCTTGACCATGAAGATGCCTTCGGCGGCCTGAGCCAAACTGACGGCGGCGCCGAACACGACGGTGCCGGAATCGTTCAGCGTCGGCATCGGATGCTTGGCGAACTGGGTCAGAATGCCGCCGCCGGGCACGCTGTCCCCGACGGCGGCCACCTTGACGATCTGCCCGCCGGTGGCGAGGAAAATTCCCTCGGTCGCCTTGTTGCGCAGGATCGTGGCGTAGAAGGCGACCTGGCCGCGGGCGTTCACCGGAGCGACGATCGGCTGCGACATCACATCGAACCGGTCGAAGATGCCACCAATCGGGGTCTGCTGACCGGTGCCGATCACCCGGCGCATTATCGGCGGCGACGAGGGTGGCGGCTCGTCTGGTTTCGGCGGCACCGGGTGGGAAAGGCAGGCCCACAGCACGCAGGCCCACAACACCGCCGATCCGGCGATCGCCACCTGCAGGCGGGTGAGGGCGCCACGCAACAGCAGACCGCCGGTGCCCCGTCTGCCCGCGCTGAGGTGGGTCTGGCTCATGGTGCGGCTTGGCTCAGTTCAGCAGCATGCCCGCCTTGAGGGTTGAGATGTCATGCCGGATCATCTCGATATAGGTGCCGGCCTCGCCGTCAGGCTTCGACAGCGCGTCGCCATACAAGGTGCCGCCGATCTGCGCGCCGGTCTCCTTGCTGATCCGTTCCATGGCCCGCGGGTCGGTGATGCTGTCCAGGAACAAAGCCTTCACGTGCTCACGCCGGATCTGGTCGGTCAAACGGGCCAGATCGGCGGCCGACGGCTCCGACTTGTTGGTCCAGCCGTTGACCGAGATCATCGTGATCCCGAACGCGGTGGCGAGATATTGCAATGAATCGTGCGACGCCAGCACCCGCCGCTTTGGCGGTGGGCACGCCAGCCATCTCGGTGTGCGCCCAACTGTCCAGGTCCCGCAGCTGCTGGGTGTAGGACGCGGCCCGGGTGTGATAGGTGTCGGCGTTGGCCGGATCGATGCGGGCCAGGGCGTCAGCGATGTTCTTCACATAGATGATGCCGTTACGCGGGTTCATCCAGGCGTGCTGATCGAGCACGACGGCCTTCGGCTTGCCCCCCTGCGGATGCTCGTCTTCGGCGCTGATCGCCTTGACGCCGCGAGTGACGATGACCTTGGCGCCGCTGAATTTCGCCTGTGCCATCAGGTTCGGCAGCCACGGCTCGAACTCGTCGTTGAGCCCGTTCATGAACAGGATCCGCGCATTGGCCATTTTCGGGACGTCGGCGGCGGTCGGCTCGTACTCCTCGATGTCACCGTCCGGCCCGACGATGGTGACCAGATCGACCAGATCGCCGGCGACATTGGTCACCATGTCGGCGATCACGCTGAAGGTCGCGACGACCTTGATCTTGTCCGCCGCGGCCGCGACGCCGGGCAGCGTCAGGACGATGCCGACCGCCAGCAGCGCCAGAGCAGTACGAAAAAGCTGTTTCATCGATCGTTTCCCATATTTCTTGCTCGAATGAAGCTCGAGGTGGCGGATACAAGCAGCGAGAGACCATACAGCGCGCCGGCGGCCATGACGATCGCTGGCCCCGATGGCAGATTGCGATGATATGACAAGAGCAGGCCGGCGTAGGACGACAGCATCCCCACCGCCGACGCCACAGCCATCATCTGTCCGGGCTTGTTGGTCCAGCAGCGCGCCGCCGCGGCCGGCAGCAGCATCGGCCCGATCGCCATCAACGTGCCAAAAGCCTGAAAGCTGACCACAAGATTGAACAGCACCAGCACGATGAACAGCCAGCGCATGCCATGGCCGCCGACCAGGCGCAGGAACACCGGATCGAAGGAATCGACCGCCATCGGACGATAGAAGATCGCCAGCAGCAGCATCGTCAGGCTACTGACCGTCGCAATTTGTAACAGTGCGGTGACATTGATCGCCAGCACCGTGCCGAACAGCACGCGCACGGTATCGACATTGCTGCCGAAGAAGGCCACCAGGGTCACCCCCAGGGCCAGGGTGACCAGATAGAACGCGACCAGACCCGCATCGTGCCCGGCCGCGCGGTCGCGCCCCAGCAGCCCGGTCAGTCCAGCCACCACAGTGCCGCTCGCCAAGCCGCCGAGACTGAGCGCGGTCAAGGAATGCAGCGAGTAGACAAAACCCAGCGCCGCGCCGGGCATGACGGCATGTGAGAGGACGTCGCCGTCGAGCGCCATCCGTCGCAGCAGCAAAAAAACGCCGAGCGGCCCATTCGCCAGCGCCAGCGCCAGACATGCGACGAGGGCGATGCGCATGAAACTGAAATTCTCGAACGGGCCGATCAGCATGGCGTAGAGAGACAGGGTCATGCGAGGGCCAGCGCCTTCGCCAGGTTTTCATCGGTCAGCACGCTGTTGGTATCGCCCCAGGCGACCGGGCTGCGCGCCAGCAGCAACGTGGACGGGAAATGCGCCCGCACCTGCTCGAATTCATGCACGACGGCGATGATCGTGCGACCCTCCTGGTGCCAGCGTGCAATCATCGTCAGCAATGACTCCACAGTGCGCGCATCGACGGCGGCGAAGGGTTCATCGAGCAACATCACCTCGGCATCCAGAAGCAACAGGCGCGCGAAGAAGGCACGCCGCATCTGTCCGACCGACAGCTCGCCGATTCGCTTATGGATCGAATCCACCAGCCCCACGGCTTCGACCGCCTCGAAGACACGGTCGGCGACGATGCGCGGCGGGGCGCGAAGGGCGCCGAAGCTGCGCCACAGGCCCAGCCCGACGAGTTCGGCCACGGTAACGGGGAACTCTCGATCGAGTTCGGTCTGCTGCTGCAGATAGGCCATTCGTCTGCGCCCCCGCGCGGGACAAATGACGGCGCCCCGATTGGGGCGGGTAAGACCGGAGAGCACATTCAACAATGTGCTTTTGCCGGCGCCGTTCGGCCCCACCACCGCGGTCAGGCTGCCAGGCGCGAACCGGCCACTGACATTCTCCAGTGCCACAAACCTGCCATGACGGACCTGGACGTTCCGCACCTCGATCCCGGTTGCCCCGCTTGGCAGCAGCGGCAGGCCCGAGCGGTCGCGACGGCCGCCAACGTCGCGCAGCCAGCCGCGTATCGTGCCGGTGGCCTCGCCTATGGCGGAGCCGACGGCACCCGAGGCGGGACGAACCGCGCGCCCCGGCGCAGCGTCAGCCCGGGGGTCAAGGTGACCGCGGTCTTGTTCTGAGTTCAGAATGAACATACCGCGAATTATCATGCGGATGGCCAATCGTGCAAATCGCGCAGGCCGCGCTGCTCTCCGACCACCGCGAGGGCGGCGACAAGCGGGATCTCGCCAGGGAATTCCCGACCGCGTTGTCGCCGGGGCGCTGGCGGCCGATCTGGTTATCGTCGTCCCGGCAAGCTAAGTGACAGGTCGCAGCGCCAGTGGTCTGACAACTCACGGCCTTTGGCGGTGACCGTCCGTGCTCAAGGCGTCACCCGCATATCGCGTGCCTTGTTTCAGGTCGTCATTGAATGACGACGGCATCGGATCGTGACCGGAATGGATACGTTTGGCAGCGGCAGACGAGCTGGGCGGACCGACGGGACGGATTGCCGCCGGTCCGCCCGCCAGCCGTTTGTCGCTCGTCAGGCGGCCAGGCGCTGATGTGGCGGAACTTCCAGCTTGAAGAAGCGAGCCGCGTTGAGACCGAGGATCTTGGCGCGTTGCTGGTCTGTGAGCTTCGGCATCGTGCGTTCGATCGCCTCGGCCGAGTGCGGCCAGGTTCCCTCGTGGTGCGGGTAGTCGTTCGCCCAGGCAAAGTTGTCAACCAGGCCGAAGGGTTCGGCCAAATACAGACCGACCGGATCCTCCTGGAATGTCGCCATCCCATGTGCCCTGAAATACTCGCTCGGCAGCCCCTGAAGCTTCGGCCGCACCCACATGTGGTGCTTGCGGTATGCCTCGTCCATCGCCGTCAGCAGCCATGCGACCCAGCCGATGCCCGCCTCGACAGTCGCGAAACGCAAGCCCTTGAAACGCTCCAGCACGCCAGACGCGCATAAATTCGCAACCGGCTCGATGGTCGGCGCCAGCGAGTGCGTCACGTAATTGATCACCGCCCCACCATTGCCACGCGCGGCCCGCGGATCCCGACCGGTCGAGACGTGGAACGTGATCGGCAAATCCGCTTCTTCGATCAACCGCCACATCGGATCGAAATGCGGCAGATTATAGTTGACGTGGTCGACGTCGTGGCCACCCCAGATCGGCTTGCAGGGCAACGAGACCGCCCGGAAGCCAAGCTTGGCGACACGCTCGATTTCGGCCATTGCGCCGGGCAGATCGCCGGTGGCGATCGAGGCGACCGGAAGCATGGCGTCGGGATGCGGACCAAACTGTTCCCAGGCCCAGTCGTTCCATACGCGACACTGCGCGTTGGCAAATACCGGATCAGGCGTCGCCCACATCGCGAGGCCCTTATTCGGAAATATGATCTCGACATCGACCCCGTCGGCGCGGTTGTCGCGGATGCGGTCGGCCACATCGGCGCCCGCCCTCGAACGCACCCAGTCCTCGCCCTCGAAGCTCATCACCCGCACGCGGTCAGGCCGATAACCCTCGCAGTAGCGCCATTGGACACCCTGCTCGTCGGTGATGATCCGCGGCACCCGCTCACGGTACTTCGCGTCGATCCGTTTCTCCCATAGATCGGGCGGCTCGTTGGCGTGGCTGTCGGTCGAAACCATGAAGTATTTTTGCGCGTCGCCCACCCGCGCGGTTCGCTCCCAGCCCGAATGGCCGGGGGTCTCAAGCCGCCATAGATTGGGGGCATTGATCGCAACTTCGTTCATGGCAATCCCTCCTTCAGTTGTCCGGACCTGGAGTTCCAGGGTCCTTGGTCGTCGTCCGCGATGATCCTGGAGACCAGATGATTCACCGGCGCTCAGCTCGCTCGCGCGCTACGCCAGCTGCCACTGCACCAGGGTATACGGCGTCTTGGCGTCGTCATGCGGCTCGAACACCGCTGTCACCGGCGCCCCGATCGTTACTGTTTGCTGCGGGTCGCCGAGGAGATTGCCGAGCATGCGGATGTTGCCGGCGTGGGGCAGTTCGACCAGGACGGCGATATAGGGCCCGGAGCCCTTCAGCGCCGAATGCACCGGGTGCCAGCATCGGGTCCAGGTCCAGATCTTGCCCCGGCCCTCGACCTGCTCCCATTTCATGTCCCAGGACAGGCAGTTGTGGCAGAGCCATTCCGGACCCCACTGCCAGGTCCGGCACGCGCCGCAGCGCTGCACCACCAGCTTGCCGGCGCGGGTGCCTTGCCAATACGGCAAGTCAAGCTTGTCGGTCTCGGTGACGGGCTCCGGCAGCCCCTTCGGCAGATATGACATCAGAGGGTCTCCTCGGAACCAAAAACCATCGTCGATACAGGCGTTACCATGGGGCCGGCGATCACCCCCGCCACCTTGGCGTTCGGCACCTGCGCCGTCGACGTGCCGCGCAACTGCCGCACCGCCTCGATCTGCAGTTCAAGCCCGTGCATGTAGCATTCTGCCAGGTTGCCGCCGCTGGTGTTGAGCGGCAGCTTGCCGGATGGTGCCAACAGATTTTCGAGTTTGAGGAACTCGTTGCATTCATCAGGATGCACGAAGCCGTGCTCGGTCAGGCTCATCAGCACGCCGCCGGTGAAGTTCTCATAGCTTTGCAGCACGTCGACGTCCTTGGGGCCCAGTTTCGCCATTTCCCACAGATGCGGTGCCACCGGGCCGAAGCTGGCGGAATGGAAATCGGGGGCGTTGAAGGCGCGCGCGGCGTTGCGATGATCCGAGCCTTGCGCGACGGCCAGCACATAGGCCGGCTTGTGCTTGAAGTCCTTCGCGCGTTCGGCGGAGACCAGCACCACCGCGGCGGCGCCATCGTTCTCCTGGCAGCAGTCGAACAGATGATACGGCTCGCTGATCCAGCGCGACGCGTCGTAGGCTTCCTCGGTCAGCGGCCGGCCGTACATCACCGCCCGCGGGTTCGACTGAGCGTGATGGTAGGAAGCCAGCGCCAGCGCCCGCAGCGCCTCCTGCCGGATCCCGTGTTCGTGCATGTAGCGCATGATCTTAAGGGCGAAGCGCTGCGCCGGAACGAAAATGCCGTAAGGATTGATCAGCGCATTGTCGCCGGCGACCGTGCCGCCGGCCTGCGCCTGGCCATAGCGCTGGAATTGCCCCTGCGCGAGGGCCCGGTAGACCACCGCGATTTCGGCCTGCCCGGTGATGATCGCCGCTGCTGCGTTGCCGATCGCCGCCGCGCCGCCGCCGCCGCCGCCGCCCCACTGCATGTTGGAAAGGCGCAGCTCCTTGCAGCCGAGCGCCGCTGACAGCCGCGAGGGATCGTTACGGTCATTGGCGTAAGAGGCAAAGCTGTCGATGTCCCGGGGGCTGATCCCGGCATCCTCACAGGCGGCAAGGATCGCCTTCAGCGCCAGGATGAATTCCGGGTCGGGCGACTGGCTGTGTTTGTAGTAGGTCGTCTCGCCGATGCCGACCACGGCCACTTTGCCGCGCAATGTGTGTTCCGCCATGAGTTTTTCTCCCGTAGGCCAGTCCGCAGTCACCAGTCCGCAGTCAATTGAATACGCGTCGAGCCGGCGACGTCCAGATGGGACCCAACTCCCGGTCCGGACGACGCGGCTCATTCGGCGTGACGGCCGGCCGCAAGCGGCACAAGCTGCCTCACGCGGCGCAGGCTACCTTATGCGGCGCAGGCTATCTTATGACACCCGCAAGTCTCAATTCTCTGAATACTGCCGGAGGCGGATGGCGTCAAGGCCTTCTCCCGGTTAGAAGAGGGCATGGGACACACAGCAGCCGTCAAAACGTCGCCGATTGTTCCGTTGCCGCTCAAACGCGCGGGCCGTCCGCCGCGGGAGATCGCGGCGCAGCTCAGTGAACAGATTCTCGCGGCGGCGGAGACGCTGTTCCTGGAGCAGGGCTATGGCGCCACCACGATCGAGCAGGTGGCCGGACAGATCGGTGCCACCAAGCGTACCGTCTACGTGCGTTTCACCGACAAGGCCGGTCTGTTCCATGCCGTTGTGAAACGTGTCCTCGATGCGCGTCGTCCTGACCTCAGAACGATCGGTATCGACCGCAGCGTCGACGAACGGCTGCATGACATGGCCCTCAAAGTTCTGGGATACGTTCTGGATCCGGACGTGGTACGCCTGTTCCGGGTGGTCACGGCCGAAGCCTACCGGTTTCCCGAGCTCAACAGGATGATCGAGGAGCAGTCAGCGCGCGGCGTCGCCTGGGCGGTCGGGCAGATGCTCGAGGAGGAAGTCAGGCTGCGGCGCCTGGTGCTGGACGACACAGCATTGGCGACCAGGCTGCTGCTGAGCCTTATCACCGGCGCACCGACCAATGCGGCCGGCCGGGGCGCCAGGCCGCTCAGCCATTCGGATCGCGAGCGATGGGTGACCGGCGCGGTCGCACTGTTTCTTCACGGCGCACGGTCGACGGAGTCGCCGGGGAAGCAAGCATAGCGACACGCGCCGCCGCCAGCGGCGTTAGCCTGCGCCACACTGTATCAGCCTTTACCATATCTGCTGGAGGGCGATCTTGCGAAGTTGGTTCGAACGCCTGACCGAGATCGCCGAGGTGGCGAAGCGGCAGTTGTTCTTCGTCGGCGGCGCGCCACGCTCCGGCACCACTTGGCTGCAGCAAATGCTTGACTGCCACCCAGATATTTCATGCCGCGGCGAAGGTTTGTTCCTGCAGCAACTTGCTACGCCGATGGAACGACTGATCGCCGAGCGGAGCGGTTCAATCGACGCCAAGAACAGGCAGGTCTTTCGCCATGCCGGCGGCTATCCCCTGCCGGCCCCGGACGACTCGGAATTTCTGACCGCGACAGCGATCCTGCTGGCGTTGCATCGGCAGAGCGAAGGCAGGCAGTGTTCGGCGATCGGCGAGAAAACGCCCGAGAACGTTTTCTTCTTCCCCAGGCTGAAATCCATGTTTCCCGGCGCGAAGTTGATCTGCATCGCGCGCGATCCGCGCGACGTGCTGACCTCGGCATGGCACTTCTTTCATAGCGCGGCCGCGGGCGAAGACGAAGTCGCGGCCAAGATGGAATTCGTCCGCGGCGCTCTTGCGCCGCTGAACGACGGCGCCCGGACCATGATGGCACTCGCCGAACGGCATCCGGTTGATTGCGTGATCGTCACGTATGAGGCTCTGCTGCGGGAGCCAGAACCCGTGCTGGCGCGGTTGTTCGGTTTCCTGGGTGTCTCGTCCAGCGATACGATCGTGGCCGACTGCCTCGCGCGCACAGCATTTTCGAAGATGACGGCCGGACGCTCGGCCGGGGTCGAACAAGCCGGATCATTCTTTCGCAAGGGCGTCGCGGGTGGCTGGTCGGATACACTGACCGCCGAGATGAGCGCCATCATTCTACAGGAACTCGGCTGGATGTTCCCACATTTCGGCTGGCGGATTTGAGACCGGTCCGCCAATGGAAAGCAGGCGTGCCCACAGCGACAGGCCTGAAATCGCGGTGATCATTGGGCGTCAGTTGTCGCGCCAGAGCATGGCCGATATCGTCCCCTGGTCCTGAAACACCTGCAGCAAGCCATTCAGATTTCGGACGCGGACTTTGTTGACCACGACTTCGTAAACCAGCTTTCTGCCGCTTCTGGCGGTGATGTAGCCCCCGAATGCCTGGCCTTGCACAACGAAGTCCGATCCGGCGGACTCGAGCAGCGTTCCCGGCTTTGCGCGCACCTGCCCCTTGGCTCCGGCAAGTGAGGGATCGGACTCGAAATCAGTCACAAACGCCAGCGACCCATCAACCGCCATAACCGGCAGCGCATCGAAAAACGTTGGAAACGCCGGCGCCTCATGCATATCAACCAACATTTGCGTCACCGCTCGGCTGGTCGCCGTGGTAGCGCCGCCACCGCTTCCGTCAACGAAATGAAACTCATTCTCCGGTATTTTGTAATTGGAGATCAAAGTTTTCCTTTCGACCTTGAGCGCATCCTCCATATTGTCGACACCGTGTGTCAGCCCAAATAGCAGAAGGCTGGTGTCGGCGCCGATGTTATAGCTGACCTTCAGTATAAACTTGACATAGTCGGAGTAGGGCATGCCTTCCAACTCGGCCAATTTGGTATCAGGCGAGTACGAGTCTTTGGCCGGAAGCAACTGCACCGGATTATCTTTGGTCAGATCGGCGCTTACGGTTACGCCCTTGGCCCGGAGAGCCTGCAGAAATACCGTGCGTGCATAATTGGAAGGCTGAGTTATCCGGAACGTTTGGATCAGGGGAAATTCGTTCGTCAACGGAGGAACGAAATCCACCGGAAGCTGCCCCTCGATCTGCGCAGTGCAATTGGGTTGGCCGATGCACTGTGGGACCTCAGGAGCCAGCGCAAGGCTGTATTTGGATCCAGCACCGCTGGTAACCAGCGTGCTTTTGACGCCCATTGCCGCGGATACAGGGCGCCAAGAGACGGAAGCGGGCTTTCCCGGAGTCGTCGGGTTGATGGTCAGATCCACCACGTCGTCGTTGACGAATATGGGCCTGAGATCGAACTGATCCCTGAAGAAGAATGGTTGAAAGAGACGGTCGTCGATCACCACGTCGCCGGTGATCTTAGTAATGCCCCGGTTAGCCACCTGTTGCGCGAGCGTGCTATAACCGGCCAGCGGATCGGGCGCGGTAAGTTGAGCGTTGCCCAGGGAGTCTGCCTCGTTATGGTCGAAATCGGTTACCGCGATAGTGCCATCAGGGTTGGTCCTGCCGCCCATGGTAAGATCCCCTGATGCGAGCAGGATCAGATCGCCGCGCAAGACGCCTTCCCGATCGACTTCGCCACGCCGGTAGACCGGCGTGTTGTACCGGTGCATGGGCCCGACTTCATTCAGCAACTCGCCAATCGAAAAAACCTTTCGGACCGAGCCGATAACAAAATCGTTTTCTGTCTGAAATCAATAAGGACTTTTCCGCTATCCAGGTCGACAACGCGAAGACCCCAAATCGAATTCTCATAAGCCGGCTTTTGTAGTATCGCTTTGATGTCGGCAGGAATTTCAGCCTGTTGCTGGCCCGCAATATCGCTTTCTGCGTGAAGCGAGCCGCACATCGTTAAAAGACAGACGAGGGGAAACAGGATATTTTTCATTTCTCGTCGTTTCCCTCGACAACTGGGCGCTGATATCTTTTGCGGCTCTTCTGGTTGTTCAGCAACGAAACTACATCACTGCCGGCATCGGAATCGCTCGGAACGTTGCCCTTCCAGCCGCCTGTCCCGCCAGATCAACGACACTGTAGACTTGTGCATTGTGATCCGGCAACGGTTGCATACGTAGACCGATCACGCGGCGCGCGGGGGCGACCTTTCGCTTCACGCCGTGGCACCGCAAGTCGTGGGTCACCGTGTCAAGGACGGTGATGACACATCGGTCCAAACTGAGGCGTGATCGTGTGCCGGCATCGCGGGCCGCTGCTATCAGGTCGCCAGCCAACGCCGGGCAGCCCCGTCGACGAGTTGCCCGCGGCCTAACCGCCGAGGTGGCGCTATGCCACCGCTTCCGCGTCGATCCTGCGCTCGAAACGCTTGCGCTCGTGCGGGTCGAGATAGCGCTTGCGCAGGCGCACGGCGCCGGGCGTCACCTCGACCAGTTCATCGTCTTCGACATAGGCAATCGCCTGCTCCAGGCTCATTTTCCGCGGCGGGATCAGCAGCATCGCGTCATCCTTGCCGGCGGCACGGATGTTGGTCAGCTTCTTCTCCTTGATCGGATTGACCTCCAGGTCGGATTCGCGGCTGTGCTCGCCGATAATCATACCCTGATAGACCTTCTCGCCCGGGTTCACGAACATCGTGCCACGTTCCTGGATGTAGAACAGGGCATAATGGATCGTCTCGCCGCCCTCGGTGGAGATCAAAGAGCCGGCCCGCCGACCCTCGATGGTGCCTCGCCACGGACCATAACCGGCGAACAGCCGGTTCATGATGCCGGTGCCACGCGTGTCAGTGAGGAATTCGCCATGGTAGCCGATCAGCCCGCGGCTTGGGATGTTGAAGGTCATGCGGACCTTACCGCCGCCGGACGGCCGCATATCACGCAGATCGCCTTTCCGCCGGCTGAGTTTCTCGACCACGATCCCAGTGTAAGGCTCATCCACGTCGACGAGGACCTCCTCGGTCGGTTCCTCGCGGTCGCCGGTCTCCGGGTTACGCCGAGTGAGCACCCGCGGGCGCCCGATGGTGAGTTCAAAGCCCTCGCGGCGCATCTGCTCGATCAACACGCCCAACTGGAGTTCCCCACGGCCGGCGACCTCAAAGGCGTCCGTCTCGTTGGATTCCGTCACCCGGATCGCGACATTGCCCTCGGCCTCACGGAACAACCGCTCACGGATCTGACGCGAGGTAACTTTCTTGCCCTCGCGTCCGGCCAACGGGCCGTCATTGATGCGGAAGGTCATCGCCAGGGTCGGCGGATCGACTGGAATCGCCGGCAGCGGTGCGGTCAGCTCCGGCGCGCCGATGGTGTCCGGTATCGGTACCCTCCGATAGTCCGGCCACCGCGATGATATCGCCCGCCACGACCTCGTCCACCGGCACACGGTCCAGGCCTCGGAACGAGAGCAGCTTGGTCAGCCGCCCGGTCTCCACCACCGAACCGTCACGCCGCAATACCTTGACCGGCATATTGAGCCGAGCGACGCCTTGCTCGACGCGTCCGGTGAGGACGCGGCCCAGAAAGTTGTCGTATTCCAGGATACTGGCGATCATCGCGAACGGTGCATCCGGCTTCACCGTCGGCGGCGGCACGTGCGAAAGCACCAGGTCGAACAGCGCAGACAGATCCTTGCGCGGACCATCCAGGGTGGCGTCAGCCCAGCCGTTGCGGCCGGAGGCGTAAAGCATCGGGAAATCGAGCTGGCTGTCGGACGCGCCGAGTGCCGCGAAAAGATCAAAGATTTCGGTGTGCACCTCGTCGGGGCGCGCGTCGCCGCGGTCGACCTTGTTGACGACAACGAGTGGATGGATGCCGCGCGCCAGGGCCTTGCCGACCACGAATTTGGTTTGCGGCAGCACGCCCTCGGCGGCGTCGACCAGTACGATGGCGCCGTCAACCATATTCAGGATGCGCTCGACCTCACCGCCGAAATCGGCGTGGCCTGGGGTGTCGACGATGTTGATTTTCGTGTCGTGCCAGACCACCGAGGCGCATTTCGCCAGGATGGTGATGCCACGTTCCTTCTCCAGGTCGTTGCGGTCCAGCGCCCGGTCGGTCACCACATAATGTTCGCGGAACGCCCCCGACTGACTGAGCAGTTTGTCGACGAGGGTGGTCTTTCCGTGATCGACATGGGCGATGATCGCGACATTTCTGATCTGCATACGAGCCTGGCTTTCGGGGGATATTGCGGCGCACACATATGCTGGAACCCGATCGGTTACGAGCGAAAAACCTGCCGCAACGACGCTGCACAGCCATGCTTCGCCAAATCTTCATGCATTTTCCGGTCGGCGCACCGCTACCAGTCGTGCAGGAACGCCTCCAGAACCGACAGGAAGCCGGCGGGATTGTCCGCATGGACCCAGTGGCCGGCGTGCTTCACCGACACGAAGCGGGCTTTGGGAAACTGCTGCCTGATGAGCGGCCGGTGCTCCGCTCGCAGATAGTCCGAATTCGCCCCGGCCACAAACAGCGCCGGGCCGGCGTAGCTGGCGGGTTCGGTTGCGCCATGCCCGGGTGCCGTCCCGGGCGAAGTCGTGGTTCCCCGGCCTTCGCCGGGGATGACACCGGTCGACGGGGTAACACCGGTCGACGGGGTAACACCGGTCGACGGGGTGACAGCCTCCCACCCCTCCAGGTCAGGGATTGCCGCCGCGATCTGCCGCAGGCCGATGCGCCAATGCGGTGCGGCGCCGAAGCGCAGGTTCTGCAGCAGAAACGCCCGAATATCCTGCCGTTTCACCACTGGGACCAGCGCGGCGTCGGCGGCCTGACGGGTCAACCCTGGGCTCAGCGGGATCGCCTCCATGGCCGCCGCGATCGAGCTATTGTCGTGCTGATAGGCGACCGGCGCGATGTCGGACACCAGCAGCCGCGCGACCACGTCCGGGGCCCGCAGCGCCAGCGCCATCGCCGCCTTGCCGCCCATCGAGTGGCCCACGAGCGCCGTCCGCTCCACACCGAGGTCGCGAAGTGTCTCCTGCACGTCCGCCGCCAGGGTCGGATAGCGCATGTCGAGGCCGTGCGGGCTGTCGCCGTGATTGCGCATGTCCAGGGCGATCACTGTGAATCTGGGCGTCAAGGCACGCTGAACCGCGCCGAAATTGCGTGCCGCGCCGAACAGGCCATGCAGCAGAACGACCGGCGGTCCCTCGCCGGATTGGATTGCGTGCAGAATCATGGCCGCCGCCACCCAGGTCCCAGCCGCCGCCCCCGCCTCGGCCAGACGGCGCAGCCGACGCCGGCCATTATCAGCGCGGACCCGCACAACAGGTCGAGCGTGATCGGCTCGCCCAGGAGCAGGTTGGCCAGAATGAGGCTGACAGCCGGAGTGGTCAGGAAACCCACCGAGGAGACGAGTGCGGGCAGGCTCGCCGTAGCCTGCAAGACGAACCCGGTGCCAAACGGGCCGGCGATCAGACCGATATAGGCCAAGATCCACCAGGACAGCGGCCGCGTGCCCAGTGTGCCGGCAGGTGCGTGCCACCACACCATTGGCGCCAGGATCAGCGAGCCCAGCAGGAAGCACCAAGGCAACAGGGCGAACACCGACATCGACGGCCTGGCTGCCCGCGTGACGACGATGGCCACCGACCACGCCAGCGCAGCGCCGAGCAGGAAAGCGTGGCCGACGACGATGTTGCGGGATGACCAGTCGATGGCAAGGGGATTTACCAACACCAGGACACCGGCCAGACCCATCCCGGCGGCAAGCCAGCGTCGCGGCGGGATCTGTTCACGCAGGACCAACAGCGAGAGCGGCACGACCCAAATGGTCGTTGTGTTTGCCAGGATGGAGGTGCGCCCGGCCGGCACCCACGCGACTGCCTCATGCGCGAGGGCGAAGTACGCGCCGAGCTGAAGGCCCCCGACGGCCAGCACTGTCGGCCAATCCGCCCGACGCGGCAACTTCACCCGTCCCAGCGCCGCCATCAGCAGGAAAGCGGTCAACCCGGATAGCAAGGCTCGACCCTCGGCGAACCAGAGGGGCGTTGATCCCGCGGCGATCGCCACCTTGGTCAACGGCCACGCACTGGAGAGCAGGATCACCGAGGCGAGAAGCTGCAACAGCCCGCGCACCGGTACCGAACGGTCACTCACCGCCGGCATGGCCACTGCCGCTCCCTCGTTGACCATCCGCCGCTCAGCCGGTCAGGGCTGTGCGGCCGCAATCCGGCCGCGCAGGTCCGATTCCAGCCGGGCGCCGTAATGGCTGATGACCTCCGCGGCGGCGATGCTCGCCATGTGGCCGCATGTGCTCAGTGGTTTGCCGGCGGTGAGCCCGGTCAGAAAACCGGCCGCGTAGGCGTCTCCCGCGCCGGTGGTGTCGACCACCTTGGTGTGTTCCGCCTTGACCCGCACGGTCTGCTCGCCACGCAGGATCAGGCTGCCAGCCTCGCTGCGGGTCAGCGCTGCCAGTCCGACGTCCCGGCGCGCCAACTCGGCCGCATCCTCGAAGGTGTTCTGTTCATACAGGCTGGTGATTTCGGCCTCGTTGGCGAACAGAATATCGACATGGCCGGCGACGAGTTCGCGGAAGGCGCCGCGGTGGCGATTGACGCAAAACGGATCGGACAGCGACAGCGCGACCTGCCGCCCCGCCGCGTGGGCCGACGCCGCTGCTTTGTAGAAGGCCGCCTGCGCCGCCGGCGGATCAAACAGATAACCCTCCAGATAGGTGATCGTGGCGGCGGCGATCAGTGCCGGATCAACATCCGATTCGTCCAGGGCGACGCAGGCGCCAAGAAAGGTATTCATCGTCCGCTGCCCGTCCGGCGTGACCAGTATCAGACAGCGCGCGGTGGGCGCGCCGCCGGCCAATGACGCGGTCGGAAAATGCACCCCCACCGCGTTGATGTCGTGACGGAACACCCCGCCAAGCTGGTCGTCCGCCACCTTGCCGATATAGGCCACGCGCGCGCCCAGGGCCGCGGCGACCGCGCAGGTGTTGGCCGCCGACCCGCCGCTGCCTTCCTGCCCGGGGGGCATGGCAGCGTACACCGCATCGGCCGCCGCGGCGTCCACCAGGATCATTGCCCCCTTATGCATGTCATGGCGGGACAGGAACTGATCGTCCGCGCTGGCGACGACATCGACGATTGCGTTGCCGATGCCGAGAATATCGTAGGTCGCCGCGACGAGGGTCGAGCTGGGGGGAGTTGTTTGAGCCACGTGCTATCTTCCTTTTGGCGGATGCGCCCTGACCGCCGCCTCGTTGACATCGACACCCCAGCCAGGGCGGCTGGGAAGCAGGAGTTCCCCGTTTTCCACGATGGGTGCGTTGATGAAAAGCTCATCCCGCCAGGCGACGCTGTCGATGTCGATTTCCATGACGCGAAAGTTCGGCACCACGGCGCAAAAATGCGCACTGACCGCGGAACAGAGGTGGCCGTAATAGTTATGCGGCGCGACGTTGACCTCGTAGGCCTCGGCCATGGCGGCGATCTTGATCGATTCGAGGAAGCCGTTCCAGATCACGTCGATGATTGCGACGTCGGTCGAATAGGCGTCCAGGAAGGGGCGAAAGGCACGCCGGCCGGTCACCGATTCCAACGAGGCGATTGGGCACGGCGCCTGGCGTCGGATCAGCGCAAGCGATTGCGGGTCCCAGGTGTCGATCTCCAGCCAGGTCATGTCGAACGGTTCCAGGGCCTTGGCGATTTGCAGGTAGCCCTCGGTCTTGAAGTGGTAGTTGACGTCCAGATGCAGACCCATGTCGGGCCCCGCGCCGGCTCGGAACGCCGCGAGCTGGTCGCGCAGCGACTGCAGGATCTTGCGGTCGACGTTGAGCTCCGGGTAGCCGGGCGTGCGGCCGAAGCCGGGGCTGAAGCTGGTGAGCTTCTCGCCGTCGAACGGCAGGATGTTGGTCTTCAGAGCCTTGAAGCCGCGTCGCTTCACCTCGGCGCCGAGAGCGGCCACATCGTCGTAGGTTCGCAACGGTGGCACGCCGACCAATTCGTGGTTGCGCACGCGATAGGAGCCGCAATGCGACCAGTAGACCGGGATACGGGTGCGCACCGGGCCGCCGAACAATTCGTAGACGGGAACGCCGAGGGCCTTGCCCTTGAGGTCGAGCAGGGCGTTGCCGATGGCGGCGATGGCACGCTGGTTGACGCCGTTGGGGGCTTGCACCTGTTTGATATAGAGCAACGAATTGATGGCCTGGACCGGCCTCGGGTCCTGGCCGATGAGTGCCTCCGCCATGCCGTGGATGACTGCGGTCAGGCCGCGGCTGCCATCGGCCTCGGTGTACTCCGACCAGCCGACGAGGCCTTCATCGGTGGTGACCTTCAGAAAAGAAAAGGTGCGCCAGCCAGCGTCACAGTGGAGGTCCTCGATCCTCGCGATTTTCATGCTTTGGTTCCCGCCGGTTCGTCTGCCGGGCGCAGGCTACTCCCTGGGGCGTGCCTGGAGGAGTCTCCGCGGTTGACATTCGCCCGCCGGACCGCAAGCCGATCACCGCTCATGACTGCCGCGGCCGCTGATTCTCTTGGATTGCAGCGAACGGGAGCCTGCCGCAGCCCGGAGGTCTCCGCTCGAACAGACGGGTGTCGCCCAAAAGTGATTGATTTGCGCAACTATAAATCATATCTATTGATAATAGGATATCGCGTCTTGGAGCGCTCATTGCAACGAGTCGACGCGTTCGTCACGCACGAATCTCGACGCCTATAATGACGTAGTAACGATCTTGCCGGAGGCGGAGGCGGCTGTTCAATTTCACTGCTGTTCGCTGCTTTCTTTACCACTCGGCAGAATACTGCAAGTCGTGGGTCGCCGGCCTTCGCCGGCGATGACACTGAGGGCCGGTGATGACACTGGGGCCGGTGATGACACTGGGGCCGGCGATGACACTGAGGGCCGGCGATGACACTGGGGCCGGTGATGACACTGGGGCCGGCGATGACACTGAGGGCCGGTGGGCGATACTTGCGAAGTTCGGGTGACGCCGAGGCGTGATCGGGGTAGGTCCCCCTGTCGTCAATCCGCCTCGCTTGTGGTTCATACACCGCCTCGGAGAAAGGTCGGCTTGGTTTTGCAGCGACAGCCTGTCCGGCATGGCTTGCCCCGCGGGACCACCTTGCTCGATATGGACGAAGGACTTGGTGACGAATGAACGTTTCCGGCCACTCCGACATCACGGCTGCTGCGGGCAACCGGAGCTGGAGCCTGGCCGCCGTGATCGCGGCCGTGACCGTGTTCGGCGTCACCATCGGTCTGGCCGGTCCGCTCATGTCGCTCACGCTGGAGGGACGCGGGGTCGAGGCAACCGTCAACGGGCTCAACGCAGGCACCGCCTTCCTTGGGGTCATCCTTGGCCCGTTGCTCACGCCACGCGGGGTCCGTCTGTTCGGCCTGCGCAATTTTCTGCTCATTTGTTTCGTTATAGATTTTACCGTGTTTCCGATGATGCGAGTGTTCGACAGCGTTTCCGCGTGGTTTGTGCTTCGTGTGCTGCTCGGGATGGTCGGATCGAGCATCTTCACCGCCAGCGAGGCCTGGATCACCATCCTGGCGGCCAGCGCGACACGCGGCCGGGTGTTGGGCATCTATGCAGCTTCGCTGTCCGCTGGCCTCGGCTGCGGCCCGGTTGTTCTGTCGCTGACCGGCATCGAGGGCTGGCGACCGTTCATCGTCAGCAGCGCGATCTCCGCGCTCGCCTGCGTGCCGCTGCTCGCCGTCGGCAATGGCGTCAACGACCTGGGCCGCGGCCGCGGCCGCAGTCCGCTGCGGATGTTCGGCAAGGCCCCGCTGCTGCTGCTCACCGTGGCGATGTTCGGTCTCTACGAACAGTCGCTGCTGGCGCTGCTGCCGGTGTGGGGCGTTCGAACCGGCCTCAGTCGGACGGTTGCCGCAACGAGTCTGTCGGCGATCTTCATCGGTGCGATCCTGCTGCAGCTTCCAATTGGCCTGCTGTCCGACCGGGTCGCCCGGGTGACCGCTCTGCGCACCTGCGGCGCGATCGCGTTGGTCGGAGCAATCCTGCTCGCGACGACGCCTCTCTCCACGCCGGCACTGTTTTGCCTGTTGTTCCTCTGGGGCGGGAGTGCGGCGGCGATCTACCCCGTCGCACTGAGCATGGCCGGCGACCGGTTCCAGGGCGGCGAAATGATGGCGGTCAACGCCGCCATGATCATCGCCTATGGCCTCGGCTCGCTGATCGGTCCGACGCTTGGCGGGCTGGCAATAGACCTTCGCGGTCCCGGCGGATTGCCGGAATTATTCGTTCTGCTGTTTGCCGCCTTCCTGCTTGCAACACTCTTCGCGCCGCCCGCTGGTCGCCGATGAGCTTTGCCGGCGGGCGCAGATGCCGGTCGCCGAGCGGCCGCGCTCAGGCGGGACTTCACACGGCTTATCGTCGCGGTGGGCGTGTGTGTCTGCCGCCATTGCGATGACCGGGCAAATCTCGACGATCGTTTGCAGGGGGCAGGTCCGGCGTCAGTCCTTCCAGGACCCCTATACCTTCCGCCACCCCGGCTTGTCCGGCTCGATAAATTGTACCCCAACCGGCGCGATACCGCAGATCGCGATGATCGCCGGTTCCTTCCCGTTCGCCACCACGCCATCGTAATGCGGCGTGTGGGCGACGCGGCGGATGAACGAGCCAGCAGGTACGGGCTGGCAATTGGCGGGGTCGAAGTCGGCGCCGCTGTTCACCCACCATGTGCCGGACACCACGACGCAGAGACGGTCCGTTATGTAGCTATGGGGCGCGCTCATGTAGCCGGGATACCACTTGATCAGTGTGTAATAGATCCCTGCCTGGTCCAGCCCGCCGAACAGCATGGCGCCCGCAACGCTGTTCTCCGGCCAGTTGGGGCGCGTGGTCCACGGAATTTGGTCGGGCAGCGTGATCATGGTCTGCGCCGGGTTCAAAGGCCCGGCGCTTGCCTCCTCCGTCAATGCCAAGGGCACGACAGCCATCAGCGATGCGAGCAGGAGATCGCGGCGTTGCGCGAGCAAGTCAGACATTCCTGATTCCTTCCAATGTCCAGGCCGATGACAGTCCGCGATCGCACCCGGCGCCTGCAAGGTCGGTCGGCGGCCAGGCGTGGCGCGCGACAGCCCATGGTGACCGTCGGCGAAACGACCGCGACTGGCAACAGGCCAATTCGAAGCTCGATCTTGCTCTACCTGACCAGCACCGCCGCAATCCGCTCGCGGGTTAAAGGCATGTCCCGGATCCGCACCCCAAGCGCGTGCGCCACCGCATTGCCGATCGCCGCCGCGGTGGGACCGAAGGTGCACTCCCCCATGCCCAAAGTCGGCTGATCGGGATTATGGATGATGCAAACGTCGATCTCGGGCACCTCGGAGAATCGCATGATCGGATAACGCTCCCAGTCCAGCGAGGTGATGCCGTCGCCATCCAGCGTGACCTGTTCCTTCAGCGTCATGCTGGCGGCATGGACAACGCCGCCCTCGAGCTGGTTGCGCGCGCCGTCCGGGTTGATCACCAGCCCCGCATCGGCGGCGGCCCAGACCCGACGCAGCGAAATCTCCTGATCAACGTCCAGTTCCACGGCGACGCAGGCATAGGCGGCCTTGTTCTTGTAGCGGCTCCACGCCAGGCCCAGCCCTCGCCCGTTCCCCGCCGAACCCCGCCTCGCCCACCCACACCGCTCGGCCACATTCTCGATCAGCCGCCGCGCCCTGAGGTCCGACAGCATGGACAAACGATACGCGACGGGATCGACCCCGGCGCGTTCGGCCAACTCGTCGACGAAACATTCCATGGCGTATACGTTGGGAAGCGCGCCCAGCCCACGCAGCGACGAGGTGCGAACCGGCGTCGCCAATGCAAGATGATGGATCACCCGCTTGGCGGGAACATCGTACAGCGGGAAACCGTTGCGCGTGCCGCCGCCGCCGTTCGCCTCGGTCGGGTCATTCGCCTTCGGTGGGGGCGGCGGTGAGGGCAGTGCCTCGTGCGCAAGCATGGTTCCGCCGAATACCGGACGCTGCACGTGGGAGCCGGCCCAGACCTCAGTGGTCCAATCGAGCGGCCGCCCGGCGTCATCCAGCGAGACCTGGATCCGGGTCATGTGCGCGGTGCTGACCGGTTCGAAGCCGAATTCCTCCTCGCGGCGCCATTGGATGCGGATACAGCGGTCCGGCACCTGCAATGCGATGATGGCGGCATCCAGCGCGGCATCGTCGGCGCCGTTGTGACCGTAGCAGCCGGCGCCGTGCGCGTGCCGCACCGTCACCTGATCGCGCTTCAGGCCCAGGATGTCGGCCAGGCTGTTGCGCAGCGGGTAGACGCCCTGGGTATGCGACCAGACCGACAGATGACCGTTACGGTATTCGGCCAGGGCGCAGGACGGCGCCAATGCCGCATGGGCAACGAAAGGACGGGAATAGGTCTCGCTGACGATGGTGCCGGCTTGCGCCGGCGGGCCAGGATCGCCGTAGTGACGCGTGTCGGCGGGCTGTGAGCGGAGCCACGCCGCCTCCTGCTGCGCGGGGCCGAGCTGCCGCACCCCGGTCCAGGTCGCGTGCGCCGGCGCGGCCACGGCGGCACGCTGCACCAAGGTCTCATCGGCGCTGAGGAAGGCGACGAAATCGCCGACCCGAACGATGCTGATATCGCCGCCGGCCGCCCGCTTGATCACCACCTCGTTCAGCGCGGCAAGCCGGGCACCGCGGGATGGTTGGCGAAGGATCCGAGCGTGCAGCATGTCGGGGCGGACGATGTCGTGAATGAACGCGGCGCCCGACACCTTGGCGATCAGGTCGCGCCGCGGCACCGGTTGGCCAACCACCTTGTAGTCGGAGGGAGACTTCGGCGTCGCCGACCCCTCGATGTCGGCGGCGAAATCCTCCGGTCCCGAGAAGCTCCAGTAATCATGCCCGGTGGCGTTGCCATCCTGCAGGAAGACGCCGTCGTCCACCGACAGGTCGGCAGGCGAGCAATTCAGCCGCTGCGCCAGGCGCCCGAGGATGCGCGTGCGCAACTCCGCACTGGCCAGCCGCACCGAACGGCCCGACACCTCGATCGACTGGCTTGAACTCGTCGAGCCTTCGTCCGGAGCGTCGTCGGTGTCACCCGAGAGGATATCGATGCGTTGGATCGCGACATCCAGCTCCTCCGCCGCGATCTGCGACAGGGCGATGAGCACCCCCTGGCCGATCTCCACCTTGCCGACCGCCAGCCGGACGGTTCGGCCGGGCTCGAAGCGCAGCCATTTGTCCAGCCGGCGGTTGTTCTGGATGCTCAGGGGCAGGGTGTCGCTCATGCCGGGGCTCCCGTGCCGGCGGCCTTCTGGACCGCCCTGATGATCCGCGTGTGCGTGCCACAGCGGCACAGATGCTTATCCAGGGCGGCGACGATCTCGCCGCGCGTGGGGGACGGATTGCGGTCGAGCAGAGCCTTGGCACTGATCAGGATGCCCGACAAACAGTAGCCGCACTGGCCGGCCTGCTCCTGCAGAAAAGCCTGCTGCAGCGGATGCGGGTGCTCGGGCGAGCCCAGCCCCTCGATCGTCGTCACGTGGCGGCCGGCGACCGAACCCACCTCCCGCGCGCAGGAATAGGTCGGCTCGCCGTCGAGCAGCACCATGCAGGTGCCGCACTGCTCCAGCCCGCAGCCATACCGAGATCCTTTCAGATCCAGATGATTGCGCAGGACATCGAGCAACGGCGTGGTCGCCGGGGTGTCGACGCTGACGCTGCGTCCGTTGACGATCAGATCGACGCTCATTCTCTCTCCCCTTCCCGGGCCCGGGTCGTGGCGTCTGGCCGGCCCCGGTCAAGTCTGGACCGTCTCAGAGGTCCAGGGCAATTCCCAGAGTTCGCGATTGCACAGCTTGTCGGCCAGCGCGGACGAGATCGCGTCGAACAGGCGCTCGCCCTTGTCGGATGTCGCCGCCTCCGGATTGCCGATCACGCCGGAGCCGGAGCGGCTGCCGATGCTGCGCCAGCGATAGACGCCGCCGCCGACCACGTCCGTTACGTCCGGCGTTGTGTTGGATTTGGCCAGCGGAATACGATCGACGGCTACCAGATCGGGCCGGACCGCCATCATCATCGCGGTTTCCGCTTCGCAGGCATGTTGCAGGCCGCCCTGGGTTTCCAGGATCTTGGCGATCGCCACCGCGGCTGCGTACCAGTAGGTGAACTGGACGATCGGCACGCCCAGCTTCGGGGTCAGATCATCGGTAATGGCGCGCAATGCGTTCTCGTTGCCACCGTGTGCGTTCAGCAGCACGATGCGGCGGAAACCGTGCCGCACGACAGACCGAACGACGCCTTCGATCAGGGCGGCGAAGGCGGCGTTATCCAGGGTGACCGTGCCGCCGAAGCTCATGTGATGCTCCGACACTCCGGTCCAGAGCACGGGTAGCACCAGCACTGGTTCGCCCTTGCGCAGCACCTTTTCCGCGGTGCGGGCGGCGACGGTTTCGCCGAGGATCGAATCGACCTCGACCGGCAGATGCGGCCCGTGCTGTTCCAGCGCGGCGACCGGCACGATAACGATCGCGTCCCGCCGAGCCTGTTCGCGCAACTGGTCCGCGCGCAGCTTGCGCCATTCGTAGTGCGTCATGATCTGCCCCCGTTCTGCCCGTTCCGGGCTATTTATACCTGCGGCCATGACGCTGAGCTATCGATCGCCTCTGCGGTGTCATCCCCGGAGAAAACCCATGACGGTCAGGCACGGACCGGGGCATGATACGCAGCTGCAACGTATCATCCAGCGCACGCTGTCTCGGGATTGGCGGCCTGGCCCCCCGCCCCGGGACCCACGATTTTGACGCCTCGCGTTCTCGAGGTCCTAGGTCTCGACCGGCCATCCGCGAAGCTGATAGGCGCCGTCCCAGAACAGCCACTCATACTGGCTGCAGCGGATGAAGGCGTTCATCATGCGAACCCGAACCTCGGCGGTCGCTCGGTCCGCCGCTGCGTCGGTAGCCGCGATCACGGCGCGCACGGCCGTGCCAAATCCTTCGTCGGCATAGGTATCGATCCAGCCGCGATATGGATTATCCGCGGCGGCCTCGCGGGCGATCGCGCTCCCAACATCCCAATAGATCCAAAAGCACGGCAGCAATGCCGCCACCAGCACCTCCCACGGCTCGTGATAAGCGGTGGCCAGCAGGAAACTGGTGTAACTCAGGCAATCGGGGGACGGCTCCGCCCGCGCCAGGGTCGCCGGATCGACTCCGAACCGGGCGAGATATTGCTCATGCAGCGCCTGCTCGACAGCCACCGCTCCCAGAGCAGACTCGGCGAACAGGCGCAACGTCGCGGCATCCGGACCACGCACCCCGGCCAATGCGAGAATTCGGGTATATTGTTCCAGATACAGCGCATCCTGTGTGATGTAGAACTGGAACCGTTTCTGCTCGAGCGTGCCGGCGGCAAGCTCGCGGTTAAACGGCAAGGCATGGATCGAAGCCCGCAGGTCGCTGGTACGCTGCCAGGCGTGGTCACAGAAGCTCGCCATACAACCTCTCTTCAGGCCCGAAGCCGGGTCAGGCCAGGCTCTTGGAAGCCATTTCAAAGGCATTTCGCGACAGGTTGGGCCGCTCCAGGATGCGCTGCAACTCCGCCCGCATCAGTGCCTGACGCGCCGCGTCGAACCGCCGCCATTGCCCCAGCGGAGACACCATCCGCGCCGCCACCTGCCCGTTCAACGGATCAAGTTCGATGATGGTGTCGGCGTACAGCCGGTAGCCTAAACCGGTGGCGGCATGGAACCGCACCTGATTGCCGGCGAAGTTGCTTATCAAGGCACGTACCCGGTTCGGGTTCCGCAGGTCAAAATCGACGTGAGACCTGAGAGCCTCTACCTCCGCCAGGGTGTCGGGCAGCGGCGACAGCGCCTGAATCGCAAACCACTTGTCGAGCACCAGCGGATCGTGACGCCACGCCGTGTAGAACGCCGCCAGCGCGTCGGTCCGCTCGACCGTATCCACCGCCGACAGCACCCCAAGCGCCGCCAGCACGTCGGTCATGTTGTGTCCTGCGTCGAACTGCGCCTTGGCCAGGTTGACAGCCGAGGGATCGCCGCTTGCCACCAGATAGGCGAGGCAGGTGTTGCGCAGCGACCGCCGCCCGATCGAGGCGCCGTCGATTTGATAGCCTCCGGTATCGCCGAGCGCATGGTATGTTGCCCACAACCGATCGAACAACGCCTTCCCGATCGCCGATCGGGTGGCATCCCGCGCCGCATGGATCCGATCCACGTCGACCACTGTCATCTTGTCGGCGAGCGTCGCTTCACCTGGCAGCATCATTGCCTCGGCGGCGAATGCCGGTTCCTGGTCCAACGCTGCGGCAACTGCCGCGACCAGCGCCGCGTCGATATCCGGCTCCCGATCTTGCTGCATCGTCGTCACCATGCCCAGCAGCGTCGAGGCGGCGTATTGCTGTCCTGAATCCCAGCGTACGAACGGGTCGGTATCGTGCGCGGCCAGGAAGCGCAGCCGGTCCGAAGAGAGGCCCGACAGCTTGACCGGCGCGGAAAATCCCCGCAGCAGCGACGGCACCGGCGGGCTGGCGACATCGACGAAATCGAAACGTGTTTCGCTGTCGGTCGCGAGCAGCACCCGCGTCCCCGGTTTCGCCTCAGGTTCGCCGTCGAGTTGCGTCGACACCTCCTGCCCGTTGCCGTCCAGCAGTCCCATCGCGACCGGGATCACCAGCGGCTGCTTGTCCGGCTGGCCCGGGGTCGGTGCCGTCGACTGGCGAACGGTCAGTGAATACCGTTTCGTCTCGGCATCATAGACATCCTCGATCGTCACCTCGGGCGTGCCGGCCTGATGGTACCACAGCTTGAACCGTTCCAGATCCACCCCCGACGCGTCCTGCATGGCGCGGACAAAATCGTCTATGGTGACGGCGCTGTTGTCATGCCGGGCGAAATACAGGTCCATGCCGCGGCGAAACGACTGGCGGCCGATGATGGTCGCCATCATGCGGATCACCTCGGCGCCCTTGTTGTACACCGTCGAGGTGTAGAAATTGTCGATCGCCATGTAGCTGGCCGGCTGCACGGGATGCGCCAGCGGGCCGGCATCCTCGCGGAACTGCGCCGCCCGCAACGCCCTGACATCGCCGATCCGCTTCACCGCCCGGCTGCCCTGATCGGCCGAGAACTCCTGGTCGCGATAGACGGTGAGACCTTCCTTCAGCGACAGCTGGAACCAGTCCCGGCAGGTAACCCTGTTGCCGGTCCAATTGTGAAAATACTCGTGTGCGATGACGGTCTCGATGCCCTCGTAGTCGGTATCGGTCGCCGCTTCCGGTCGCGCCAGTACATATTTGGTATTGAAAACGTTTAGCCCCTTGTTCTCCATCGCGCCCATGTTGAAGTCCGACACGGCGGCGATGTTGAACACGTCCAGGTCATATTCCAGGCCGAACACATCCTCGTCCCATTTCATCGAGGTCTTGAGCGCCTGCATGGCGTGATCGCAGCGGTCCTCATCGCCACGACGGACATAGATGCCAAGGTCAACCGCACGGCCGGACCGGGTGATGAAACTGTCTTTCACCGAAACAAGATCGCCTGCCACCAGCGCGAACAGGTAGCTCGGTTTGGGATGCGGATCGATCCAGGTGACGCAATGGCGCCCGCTGTCACAGTCGCTGATCGGTCCCGGATTGCCGTTGGACAGCATCACCGGGCAAGCCGCCTTGTCGGCAATGATAGTCGTCGAGTAGCGCGACATCACGTCCGAGCGGTCGGGAAAATAGGTGATGCGGCGGAAGCCCTGCGCTTCACATTGGGTAAAGTAGCTGCCGCCGGAGACATAGAGGCCGGTAAGTTCGGTATTCTCCTTCGGCGCGATGAGCGTCGCGATCTCCAGCACCGCGAGGGCGGGCATCTCCGGGATCACGAGGCCACCAGGCACCAGGCTGTATTGCTCCGGTGTCAGCGCCACGCCGTCCCGGGTCAGGCCGACGAGGGTCAGCGCCTCGCCGTCCAGGTGCAGCGGAGCGTCAGCGGCGGAAGCCGGATTGCGGCGGACTGACAACCGGGCGACGACCTCGGTCGCCGCTTCGTTGAGGCTGAAGGTGAGGTCGACGGTGTCGATCAGGAACGGCGGCGGCGTGTAATCGGCGAGACGAACGACGCGGGGTGAGGTCTCGGCCTGTGTGCTTACAGAATCGGCTGACATGGTCTCTCCGGCTGGCGATCGAACAGGGGGCTGGCGGCATATGGTGAGACAAAGCAAAGACGCTATCGGTTCCGCGCTGCCTCGGCGATCACCTCCCGTGCCAGAGGCAGCATCGCGTAGTCGACCATGGCGCCTTGATAGCTTACGGCGCCGAGCCCGGCTTTTTCCGCCGCGTCGAAGGCTTGCAGGAGGCCGGTGAAATAGGCGACTTCCTCGGCCGTGGGCCGGTAGACGGCGTTGGCGATCGCCACGTGGCTCGGATGCATCACCGCCACACCGGCGTAGCCGATGTCGCGCGCCTTGCGAATCAGGCGTTCCACCGCCGGCAGGTCGTCCTGTGCCGTGCCGAAAATTCCCGCCATCGGCCACATCGCCCCTGCCGCTCGGCTGTCGAGCACGAGTTTGGAGGCGAGATACAGTTGCTCCGATCCGTCCGTCGTTGCCCGGAAGCCGAAGGCGCGGGCGAAATCGCCGGACACCGGCCCGCTCAGCGCACCGTGGATGCCGCGCACCCGGGTGCTGGCCTTGGCCAGATGATAGGCGTCATACATGCCCTGCGCGGTTTCCGGCAGCGGCACGATGCCTACGCTGCCATGCGCGACGTCAGCGCGGCCCTCGGCGTAGCTCAATAGATCGTGCAGGCGGCGGATTTCGTCCGGGAGCGCAACCTTCGGCAGAACGATCGCCGTGAGGCCGTCGGTGACAGCGGCGCCGATTTCCGCGGCGGTGCCGTCATACAGCGGCTGGATGCGGACGAAGGCGCCCACCCCGGCGTCGCGCAGTTCGTGGATCTCGCTCTTCAGTTGCTCCATCGCCTGCGGCTTGAACTGTGGCGGCACCGAATCCTCGATGTCGAGCACCACGGCGCCGGGAGCGACGCGAATCGCCTTCGCCACCCAGTCACGCCGATGGGCCGGAACGAAGAGCGCGGATCGGATGGGCCACATCTGGTGGGTCTCCCTGTATTTCGGGCGGCCAGTCTGGGCGGGAGCGGCGGATGGTGCAATCCAGCCGGCGTTAGTGTGCCTCAATTCCGCCCGGCTCCCGACCTGGAATGTGGGTCGGCACGCGATTGCGCCACCCAGGCCGCGATGACCCGGATTTCCACGCACCCTGGCCGCCCCGCAATCCCGATCAAGCCGCGATTTCCGGCTTGCGTTATGTCGTCCGCCCAGGAACACCGAGGGCCGCTCGGATACTGCCGGAAGGAGCGAGGGGATGGAATATCGAACCGCCGGGGAACTCGTCGCCGCATTACGCGCCCGGAAGATTTCCGCGAGCGAACTGCTGGAACAGACGATCCGCCGCATCGAATCAAACGACGGCAAGATCAACGCGGTCGTCGTCCGCGATTTCGACCGTGCCCGTGACGCGGCGCGCGGGGCGGACGCTGCGCTGGCCAGCGGCGACGACCGCCCGCTGCTCGGCCTTCCGGTCACCGTCAAGGAAGCCTTCAACGTCGCCGGACTCCCAACGACGTGGGGTGTCGCCGGCACCGAGCACATACCGGTCACGCAAGACGCTGTGATCGTTTCGCGCCTCAAGGCCGCGGGGGCCGTCATAGTCGGCAAGACCAACGTTCCGGTCATGCTTGCGGACTGGCAGTCCGCCAATCCGATCTACGGTCTGACCACCAACCCCTGGGATCTCGGCAAGACGCCGGGCGGATCCTCGGGCGGGTCGGCGGCGGCCCTGGCGGCCGGATACGTCTCGCTCGAATACGGCTCCGATCTCGCCGGTTCGCTCCGTGCGCCGGCACATTTCTGCGGCATCTTCGCGCACAAGCCATCGCATGGGGTGACGCCGATGCGCGGTTGCGCACCGCCAGGTACGCCGATGCTTTCCATTGCGCCCACGGTCGACCTTGCGGTTGTCGGCCCGATGGCCCGCAGCGCAGGCGATCTGGCCCTGGCGTTGGATGTGACGGCGGGGCCCGACGAATGCGACGCCAGCGCCTATCAGCTCCGGTTGCCGCCGCCACGCCACGCCGAACTGAGCGACTATCGGGTGCTGGTGATCGAACAGCATCCGCTCATCCCGACACAGGCCAGCATTCGCTCAGCTTTGTCCTCTCTGGCCGGACAACTGCGGAAAATCGGCTGCAAAGTCGATCGGACCAGTGCGCTGCTGCCGGACCTGACCGCCATTGCCACGACCTTCGTCGAGCTGCTCATGTCATTCATCTCCGCCGACCTGCCCGACGAGGCGTTTGCCGGTGCATGCGCCGCGGCCGCCGCGCTGCCACGCGATGCCGGCGACTTCGCGACCGCGTCCACACGGGGTCTCGCGTTCAGTCACCGCGACTGGATACGGGCAGATCGGCGACGCGTTGGGCTGGCGCATCGATGGCGCGCGCTGTTTCGCGAGTGGGATGTGGTTCTGTGTCCGGCCATGCCGACCACGGCGTTCGCCCACGATCAGGCGGAGATGCATGTGCGGGTGCTGGACGTGGACGGGGTGGCGATGCCGTACGGCGCTCAGTCGACATGGAGCAGCGTGGCGACGCTGACGGGTAATCCAGCGACCACGATGCCGATCGGGAGAGACCGTGACGGTCTTCCCATCGGGATGCAGATCGTCGGCCCGTTGCTGGAAGATCGGACCACACTCGCCTTCGCTGGCCTCGTCGAGCGCGAGTTTGGCGGGTTCGTCGCGCCGCCGGCGCGCTAATTTCCGGTCGCACCACCGGTGCGCTGATCACCGGTCGCGCCACCGGTGCGCTATTTTCCGGTCGCACCGCCGGTGCGCTAATTTCCGGTCGCGCCGCCGGTGCGCCAATTTCCGGTCCCGCCGCCGGTGCGCTAATTTCCGGTCGCGCCGCCGGCGCGCTGATCGAGGCGGCAAGTTCGGCCCAGGAGCCTCGCCTTCGCCGCGAGGGCGCGCTACCGTTGCGCCGGAGGTTCCGCCCAATGCCCTATCCGACCCACCTTTTGCCCACCACCGTCGTCGGCAGCTATCCGCAGCCCGCGTGGCTGGTCGATCGCGCGACGCTGCATCAGCATGGTGTGCCGCGCGTGCACGCGCACGACATGTGGCTGGTGCCCGATGCGTTGTTGGAACAGGCCCAGGACGATGGCACCATCCTGGCGATCCGCGCCATGGAACGGGCCGGGATCGATATCGTCACCGACGGCGAAATCCGACGCGAAAGCTATTCCAGCCGCTTTGCCCTGGCATTGCACGGCATCGATGCCGACCAGCCCGGAGAGTTGCGGTCGCAGACCGGACGCGTGACCCGGGTGCCGCGCGTCGTCGGGCCGATCCGCCGGGTGGCAGCGGTGGAGACCCGGGATGCCGAGTTCCTCCGCCGCAACACCGACCGAACAACCAAGATTACGCTGCCCGGCCCCTTTACCCTGTCGCGCCAGGTGCAGAACGACTTTTACCGGGACGAGGAGGAGCTCGCGATGGACTACGCCGTCGCGGTGAACCAGGAGCTGCTTGCCCTGAAGGCAACCGGTGTCGACGTGGTGCAGCTCGACGAGCCTTGGGTGCGGTCGGCGCCCGACAAGGCGGTGCGCTACGGCGTCCGCGCCATCAACCGCGCGCTGGAGGGTATCGAGGGGCCAACCGTGGTGCATGTCTGCTTCGGCTACGCCGCCGTGGTGACCGACAAAAAGCCGAGCGGTTATGGTTTTCTGGCGGAGCTCGGGGACACCACGGCGCAACAGATCTCGATCGAGGCGGCCCAGCCGCGGCTCGACCTGGGTGTGCTGCGGGACCTGGCGGGCAAGACCATCATGCTGGGGGTGCTGGACCTGAACGACCCCGAGATCGAAGCCACGGCGACCGTCGCGGCGCGCATCCGCGAAGGATTGCGTTACGTCGATGCGGACAGGCTGGTTCCGGCACCTGATTGCGGCATGAAGTACCTGCCGCGGGACACCGCGTTCGGTAAGCTGAAAGCCCTCGCCGAGGGAGCCGCGATCGTGAGGCGGGAACTGGCGGGATAGCGCAACGATCGACCCCGATCGTCTCGATCGCGCGTGCGATCGTGTCACGGCTCGATGGTACTCGCTCGTCGGTCACCCCGTGCTCGATCGTGTCACCCCGTGCTCGATAGTGTCATCGCCGTGCTCGATAGTGTCATCGCCGTGCTCGTATCCCGATAGTGTCATCCCCGTGCTCGGCACGGGGACCCACGACTTCACTTTGCCTACGCACGCGAGCTGGTAGCGAATTGAGGGCGCAGCTACCCCAACGTTGCCTCCAAAGTAATTTCCGCGTTCAGCACCTTGGACACCGGGCAGTTCGCCTTCGCCTCGGCGGTGAGTTTCTGGAAGGCCGCGTCATCCAGCCCGGGCACCTTCGCCTTCAGCACCAGATGAACCGCCGCGATCTTGAAGCCGCCGGGGACCTGCTCCATGGTCAGCGTGGCGTCGCAATGCAGGCTTTCCGGCGGATGCCCCGCTCCGCTCAACTGAAATGCCGTCGCCATGCTGAAGCAGCCCGCATGCGCCGCCGCGATCAATTCCTCGGGATTGGTGCCCTTGCCGTCGCCGAACCGTGAGTTGAAGCCGTACGGCGTGTCCTTCAGCGTAGCGCTCTGGGTCGTCAGACTTCCGGCCCCCTCCTTGCCGCTGCCGGTCCACTCGGCTGATGCACGACGCTTGATCTGAGCCATCTGAATTCTCCTCGTTTTGGGTCCGTTCGCTGCCAGTTTGCAGCGACCTTTGCGATATGGGGCGAAACCCGGCCAGGACAGAGGGCCAGGGAAAGCACGTGCACCTTCCCGACCCCAATGCGAGTGCGGCCGGCCGCGGCCTCTGCTAATCGGCGGCCAGTGCGATCTCGGCTGCCTCCGCCCGCAGCCACACGGCGATATCGTGAAAGACCGCGCCACCCCAAGGCGGACCCGGATCATCGCTGGTCAGGGCATTGATCCCGATCCCGCCCTCGAACGCCTCGCTCGGCCAGATGCTTTCCGAAATCAGCACGCCCTGTTGCTGACCCGTCTGCTCGGCCGGTGCGACCCGGACATGCAGCACCACCTCGCCGCGGACGTTGCCCAGTCGCACCTTCGAGCCCTCGACAACGCCGATCCGGGCCGCGTCCTCGGGATGCATCAGCACGCTGGGACGGCCTTCGCGACGCTGCCCCGAGGGTGTCTCGGAGAAGCTGGTGTTGAGAAAGCTGCGCGACGGCGCGGTCACCAGCCGAAACGGTGCGTCCGCGGTCGCCGCCTCGACATTTTGCATCTGATCGGGCAGCGGCGGCATCACGCCATTCTTGTCGCCCAGCCCGGCCCAGTCCGGCGCGAAGTGGAACCGCTTGTCGGACGTGGCGAATCCGTCGAGGAAATGCGCGGTGCGGAACGGCGGCATCGCGTCCACCCAGCGCCGCTGCAGAACCGTCGCGGCATCCGGATAGCCGGACATGCGCAGTGTCTGGTCAACGATCTCCATCGCCGTCATTTCGAAACCCGGATGGTGCGCACCGAGGCGGGAGGCCAGGCCCTGCAGGACCTCATGGTTGGAGCGGCACTCGCCCGGCGGATCGATCAGCTTCGGGCCGATCTGAATGTGGCTGTGGCCGCCGGCCTGGTAGATGTCGTCATGCTCCAGGAACATGCTGGCGGGCAGCACGATGTCCGACCAGCGCGCGGTCTCGGTCATGAACTGCTCATGCGTCGCGACGAACAGGTCGCTGCGTCCAAAGCCGCGTCGGACGCGATTACTGTCGGGGCAGACGGTAAGCGGGTTCTGGTTCTGGATCAGCATGGCGTGAACCTGCGGGCCATCGCCGAGTTCCGTGCGGTCACCGGTCAGCACGCTGCCGATCCGACTCATGTCGAGCTCGCGGATGGATGTGTCGCGCGCGTCCAGGCCCTCGATCAGGCTTCGGTCCAGGCCATAGATGGCGCGGTTCGACCACAGCGCGCCGCCGCCCTCGTACTGCCAGGCGCCGGTAACCGTCGGCAGGCAGGTGACCGCATGCATCGCCGCGGCACCATTACGGCTGCGTGCGAAGCCGTAACCGGCACGAAGGTAGCTGCGCTTGGTCTGGCCGTACAGCGCCGCGAACGCTTCGATCTCGGGAACCGGAATCCCGGTGATGGCCGCAGCCCACTCGGGTCCGCGAGAGCGCAGATGCGCCTCCAGCCGGTCGGGGCAGTCGGCATACTCGCGCATGTAGGCGCGGTCGGCGTAGCCATCGCGGAACGCCACATGCATCACGGCGCAGGCCAGTGCGGCATCGGTGCCGGGGCGAGGCGCCAGATGCAGATCGGCCACCGCGGCGGTGGGGGTGCGGTACGGATCAATGACCGCAAGCTTCGCGCCGCGCTCCTTGCGGGCGCGGGCCACGTGCGTCATCACGTTGACCTGCGTCGAAACCGGATTGCCGCCCCAGACCACGATCAGGTCGGACTTCGCCATCTCCCGCGAGTCGACGCCGCGGCTGGCACCGACCCCGGCCAGCCAGCCGACCTCCGGCAACGCTGTGCAGATGGTCATCTTCTGGCGCGAGTAGCGCATCACGTTGCGCAGCCGGTTGATGCCGTCGCGCTGCACCAGCCCCATCGTGCCGGCGTAGTAGAACGGCCACACCGCCTCGGCGCCATGACGCGCCGTCGCAGCGATAAATCGCTCGGCAACGCGATCCAGCGCCTCGGCCCAGCCGATGCGGCGGAACTGCGTCGATCCTTTCGGACCAGTGCGTGCGAGCGGGTAAAGCAGCCGGTCGGGGTGATGGATGCGCTCGGCGTAACGCGCGACCTTGGCGCAGATCACCCCGGCGGTATACGAATTGTCCGCCGCGCCACGCACCGCGCCAATGCGGCTGCCATCCAGCACCTCCACCGACAGGGCGCAGGTGGAGGGGCAGTCGTGCGGACACACCGAGGCTCTGGTCGCTCGGGTCATTCGATCAGGCATCCCCCTGAGTCGCCTCAGCGTCAGGCGCTGAAGGAGTCGATGATGTCCTTGTGTAGCGCGGCAATCTCGCCCTGCACATAGTCGAGGAACGGCGACAGTCGGCCGGAGCCGAGTGCCACGACGTTCTGGTAGGTCATGGCGCCGTTCAGTTGGTCCAGTCGCTCCAGCGCGTCGGACATCCGGCGCAGCATATAGCGGGTCCGCAACTGTGTCAGGTGCCACTCGATCTGCGCCAGATTGAGCCCGACCGAGCGCGGAAAAGCAGTGTTCGCCAGCAGGAAGCAGGCGACCTCCATCGGGCGGTAGCCGTTGGGATGCTCGCGGCGATAGGCATGGTATCCGGCTGCGGCCCGCAACAGCCCGTTCCAGGCGCCGGCATCGAGGTCGGCTTCGGACGCGTCGATCTGCGGCGCCAGTGAGTGAAACCGGGTGTCGAGCAGGCGAGTGCCCTGATCGGCCCGCTCGAGGTAGCGGCCGATCATGTAGAAGTGCCAGGCCTGGTCGCGATACAGCGTGCCTTCGGTGATGCCGGTGTGAAGCTGCGCTCCATCCTTCAGCATGGCACAGACCGAGGTGAAGTGATCGGGCGTGATCATCGCCGGGTCCAACGCCCTGATCCGGCCGTGGAACACGTTGATCTGCAGCCACATCTCGGTCGAGATCAGCGCTCGCAGAGTGCGGGCATTCTCCCGTGCCGAGGCGATCAATTCCTGCACCGACGTGGCGTTGCTGGCGTCCAGCAGGTAAAACTCGCCGACGCTGTGCTGCGTCGCCTGCGCGTGCTTTTTATGGAACTCCGTCAGATCGCCGTTGATGCGCGGGATCGACAACCAGTTGCGCGTGTCGTCGGGGTCGCGCGCGAAGGTGTTGGTCACGTCGAGGATACGGGCCAGGTTCTCGATCCGCTCCATGTACCGCGCCAGCCACAGAGTGGCTTCGGCGTGCCGGGCGATCAGGTGGATCGTGTGCTGTTTCGGCAGAAGATCCATCAGGCCGGCGACCTGATCATGCCAACACCCAGGTGTCCTTGGAGCCGCCTCCCTGCGAGGAGTTCACCACCAGCGTTCCGGCGCGAAGCGCCACCCGGGTCAGGCCTCCCGGCAAAACCCAGGTGCCCTTGCCGGTGACCGCGAACGGGCGCAGATCGACATGACGGGGCTGCACGCCGTCCTCGCACAAGGTCGGGGAAACCGACAGCTTGAGCGTCGGCTGGCTGATATAGTTGGACGGGTCGGCCTGCAGCAGCGCGCGAAATTCGGCAAGTTCCCGCTGCGATGCGTGCGGCCCGATCAGCAGGCCGTAGCCACCCGAACTCTGCGACCGGCTTGACCACCAGTTCCTGCAGGTGCTCCAGCGTGTAGGCCAGTGCATCCGGTTCGGCGCAGATCCGCGTCTCCACGTTCGGCAGGATCGGTTCTTCCGACAGGTAGTAGCGAATGATGCGCGGCATATAGGCGTAGATCGCCTTGTCGTCGGCGACGCCAGTCCCGACCGCGTTGGCGATCGCCACGGTGCCTTTGCGCCACGCCTCGATCAGGCCGCGCACACCCAGCGTGCTGTCCGGGTTGAACACGTCCGGATCAAGGAAGTCGTCGCCGATGCGACGGTAGATGGTATGCACCGGCGCGAGCCCCGCTGTGGTGCGCATCCACACCTTGCCGCCTTCGACCGTCAGATCGCGTCCTTCCACCAGCGGGACGCCCATCTCGCGAGCGAGGAACACGTGCTCGAAATAGGCCGAGTTGAAGATCCCCGGTGACAATACCACGACCTGCGGGTCGGAGACCCCCGGCGGGGCGATTTCCGCCATCGCGTTGTGCAGACGCAGCCCGTACTCGTCGACGCTGCGCACATGCAGGCCGGTCATCACGTCGGACAGCACCCGCAGGCTCATGTGCCGGTTCTCGACCACATAGGCGACGCCCGACGGCGTACGCGCGTTGTCCTCGAGCACGCGGAACTGCCCGGTCTCATCGCGAACGATATCGGTGCCGCAAACATGCACATAGGTGTTGAACGGCACATCGAAGCCGACCATCGCCTCGCAATAGCCGGAATTGCCCAGCACCAGTTCGGCCGGCACGATTTTGTCAGCCAGGATCCTGCGCTCGTGATAGATGTCGCGCAGGAACATGTTCAGCGCGCGCACCCGCTGGGTCACCCCGGTTTCGATCTGACGCCATTCCGTGGACGTTATAACTCGGGGGATGAGGTCGAACGGCAGGATGCGGTCGATCGCGGTGGCGTCCGAGTATACGGTGAAGGTTATCCCGCGTTCCAAAAGGTCGCGTTCGGCGTCCGCCGAGCGCCGTCGCAGACTGTCGATCGGAAGCGCCGCGAGGCGCGACAGCAGCAGCGTGAGCGTGGCGTCCGCCGGCGCCCCCGGGCGCAGCATCTCGCAAAAAAACGCTCCCGAGGCATAGCCCTGCATGACACCATGGGTCTGCGGGCGGCCTTGAGCCTGAGACTGTATCTGTGTCCGAGCCTCGCCTACGTCGACCGCCTGCATTCGCGTCTCCATTTTGCAATGCGGGATGATAGACAAATCGGGATGGCTGGGAAGGACTTTTACCGTGTGCAGGATCGCCGCTCCGGGTCCCGGCAGTGTCCGGCAGAGCGTGTAATATCCCTGCTGCGGCCGAGGTCCGGCGCGGCCGCATCGGCACCGCTTGCGGCGCATCCGAGGATAGGCTTTGTCGGTCGCTCGCGGCGCGGTATGGACCGGGCATTGGTTGAGGAGGCGTCGTTGGCTGAGGCGAGGCAATCGGCTGAGGCGAGGCTATCCGGCGTAAGGCCGGCTCATGCGGAGGAAACCGGCCCGGCGCAGGCCACACCCGCGCCCACCGCTCGGCCCACCGTGCCGGCGCTCGAGGCCCTGCTGTATCAGGCCATTCCGGTCCTCGATCACGGCTTCGTCCGCGTCATCGACTACATGGGAGATGACGACGCCATCGTGCAGGCGGCCCGGGTCTCCTATGGCCGCGGCACCAAGCGGGTACAGCAGGATGCCGGATTGATCCGCTACCTGATGCGCCACCGGCACACCACCCCGTTCGAGATGTGCGAGATCAAGTTTCACGTCAAACTGCCGATTTTCGTCGCCCGGCAGTGGATCCGGCACCGCACCGCCAGCGTCAACGAATATTCCGCGCGCTACTCGATCCTGGACAACGAATTCTACCTCCCTTCGCCCGGCCACCTCGCGGCGCAGTCGGCGACCAACCGGCAAGGCCGCGGCGCGCTGCTCGAGGGCGACGAGGCGGCCCGCGTGCTTGACCTGCTGCGCTCCGACGCGGAACGCTGCTACGCGAACTACAATGAAATGCTGAACCAGGGCGCCGCGGCCGATCCAGCCCGGCGGGGCCTCGCCCGCGAACTGGCCCGAATGAACCTGACACTCAACACCTACACGCAGTGGTACTGGAAGACCAACCTGCACAACCTGTTCCACTTTCTGTCGTTGCGCTCCGACGCCCATGCCCAGTACCGAGATCCGGGTCTATTCCGACGTGATGCTGCGTGTGACGGAGGCCTGGGTGCCGGTGGCCAGCGCCGCGTTCCGAGATTACCGGTTGGGCGCCGTCACGCTGTCCGCCCAGATGGTCACGCTGCTTCGGCGGATGCTGGCGGGGGAAGCGGTCAATATGGAAGCCAGCGGCCTGAGCCGGCGCGAATGGCGCGAGTTCAGCGATCACTTCCAGCTTGCTGCCGACAACGATGCCGGTCCGGAGCGATCCGACTGAGTGCACGCCGATCACGTTCGCGACGGGGTGGCCTGTCGACCATGGTCAGGTCATGATAACGACACTCGGCGAGGGTCGCGGCCGGCCGCCGGGCCGCTTCGGGCGCTAAATGTATTGCATCGTCGATTGCGCGAGGACCACGAAGTTGCCGCACCGCCGCCCAGCATGAGGTCACGCCATTGAGCCATGATCAGGAAACCGAGGGAAAGGGCGCCTCACGCCCGGGTCTCGGCGTGCTGATGGCGGTTCTCGGCATCGTCTACGGCGATATCGGCACCAGTCCGCTGTATGCGTTCAAGGCGAGCCTGCAGCTGTTTGACCCGGGACTGACCACCAACGTTGAGATCATGGGCGTGCTGTCGCTGATCTTCTGGTCGCTGATCATCATCGTCACGGTGAAGTACGTCTTTCTGGTGATGCGCGCCGACAACCGCGGCGAGGGCGGCATCCTCGCGCTGATGGCGCTGGCGCAGCGGGTATCGGTCGGCCACCACGTCAAGAGCGCGATCGCCCTGGTCGGCATCGCCGGCGCCTGCCTGTTCTTCGGCGACGGCGTGATCACCCCGGCAATCTCGGTGCTTTCGGCAGTCGAGGGGCTGGAGGTCTCGGCCCCCGAACTGCGCTTCTACGTCCTGCCGATCAGCCTCGCCGTCATCGTGGCGCTGTTCGCCATGCAGTATCATGGCACCGGCGGCGTCGGCCGGGTATTCGGCCCGATCATGGTGGTCTGGTTCCTGATCATCGGCCTGACCGGCCTGGCCGAGATCGTGCCGCATCCTGACGTGCTGATGGCGATTTCTCCGACCTATGCGGTGGCGCTCTGCGTTGAGTACAAGGGTCTGGCGTTCTTCGTGCTGGGCGCGGTCGTGCTGTGTGTCACCGGGGCCGAGGCGCTGTACGCCGATATGGGGCATTTCGGTGCGCGTCCGATCCGTATCACCTGGCTGGTCTTTGTGCTGCCCTGCCTGATCCTGAATTACTTCGGCCAGGGCGCCCTGATGGTGAAAGACCCGTCGGCGATCGCAAATCCGTTCTTCCTGCTGGTACCCGACTGGCTGCGGCTGCCGATGGTGATCCTGGCGACGGTCGCCACGGTGATCGCCAGCCAGGCGGTGATCTCCGGCGCCTTCTCGGTGGCGCGGCAGTGCATGCAGCTGGGTTTCCTGCCGCGGTTGACGGTGCGGCATACCTCCAATGTCGAGGAAGGCCAGATCTATGTGCCGCAGGTGAACTCGGCGCTGGCGGTCGGCGTCGTGCTGCTGGTGCTGGCCTTCAAGACCTCGGATAATCTGGCGTCGGCCTATGGCATCGCGGTCACCGGCACGTTTCTGTGCACCGCGGTGCTGGCGATGGTGGTGTTCCGCCGCCAGTTCCACTGGTCGCGCGGCGCGGCAATCTCGGTGTTCGGCGCGCTGTTCCTGGTGGATATCGTATTCTTTTCGGCCAATACGGTGAAGATCGTCGAGGGCGGCTGGGTGCCGCTGGTGCTGGGCGTGGCACTGACCGGCATGATGACCTCGTGGAAACGCGGCCGCGATCTGCTGCTGTCGCGCTGGAAACAATCGAGCATGCCGCTGGCGCCGTTCCTGGCCCGCCTGCCGCAGTCTCGCATCATCCGGGTGCCCGGTCTTGCGGTGTTCATGACCGGCAATCCGGACTACGTGCCGACCTCGCTGCTGCACAACCTGAAGCACAACAAGGTGCTGCACGAGAACGTCCTGTTCGTGACGGTGGAGAACGAGGACGTGCCGGAGGTCTCACCGCGCCGGCGGTCGGAGCCTTCGGTCCTGGCGCCCGGCATCCATCGCGTGATCCTGCGCTACGGCTTCATGGAAAGCCCGAACATCCCGCGTGAACTGGAGGACCTGACCGACCAGTTGGGCGTGCGGGTGTCCCAGGCCAGCTACTTCCTCGGACGCGAGGTCCTGGTGCCGGGCATGGCGCCGAAGCTGCCCTGGTGGCGCCGGGTGCTGTTCCTGTTCATGGCGCGCAATGCGGTGCCGGCGACGGAGTTCTTCCGTATTCCGAGCGACCGGGTGGTGGAACTGGGGGTGCGGATCACGATCTGATGTGTCATCCCCGTGCTGGCACGGGGACCTACGAGTTCGCGCTTGCGCGAAAATTATCGGCCCCCTCGCCTTCGCACCCTGGCCACGGCGTTACCGCCGGCCGAACATCTTCTCGATATCGCCCTTGGACAGCTTCAGCACGGTGGGCCGGCCGTGGCTGCAGGTGGCGGCGCGCGGCGTGGCCTCCATGCGGCGCAGCAGAGCGCTCATTTCGGCCTCGGTCAGCCGGCGGCCGGCACGGATGCTGCCGTGGCAGGCCATCCGGGCAATGATCGCATCCAGCCGAGCGGACAGCACGGTCTGCTCGCCCATATCGGAGAGTTCATCGGCCAGGTCTCGCAGCAAGGGCGCCGGTTCGGGCGCGCCCAGCGCTGCCGGCATGGCGCGGACCAGGATCGCGCCGAAGCCGAATTCTTCCAGTTGCAACCCCAGGCCGGCGAATTCGTCCCGGCAGGCCAGTAGCCGGGCGACGTCGGCCGGCGGCAGGTCCACCACGGCCGGCAGCAACAACGGTTGCCCACGGACACCGCCGTCGAGCATCTGGTCGCGTATCGCCTCATGCGTCAGGCGCTCATGGGCGGCGTGCTGGTCGACCAGGACCAGCGACCCGTCGGCGGCCACGGCGATGACGTAGGTATCCAGCAGCTGGGCGACCGGGGCACCGAGGGGATGCTCCGCCAGTGGTGCGGCGTGCGCCAACTGTCGCGCGGCGGGGGCGGCCTGGAACGGTAGCTGCGACTCGGCCATGCCGCCGGCCGGGACGTCCTGCCGCGGCGAGGCAGTGGGCATCAGACTCAGGTTGAAACCGTGCGATGGCCGTCCCCAGGCCTGCGTCCTTTGCGACAACGCGGTCGGCATCGCCCCCGCCTGCCCGGTGCCGCCGCCCAGGGCCCGCCGCACCGAGCCGATCACCAGCGAGCGGATCGCGGCCGGATCGCGGAAGCGAAGCTCGGCCTTCGCCGGGTGCACATTCACATCCAGCTCATCCGGCGGCAGGTCGAGATAGAGCGCGACAATCGGATGCCGCCCGGCGGCGATGACGTCACGATAGGCGACCCGCACCGCGGTGCGCAGAACCGGATCGGCCACCGGGCGATCGTTCACCACCAGCGCCTGGCCCATCGGCGTGGCGCGCGACACCGCCGGCGAACAGACATACCCGCTGATCCGAAGCGCGCCGAGGTCCGAGCGGATCTGGCCGGTGGCGGGCTGCGCCCCGGACACCGGCAGCAGCACGGCGGCGGCCTCCGGACCGAACAGCGCGGCAACCCGCTCCAGCCGGTCGTGCGCCGGAGCCTCAAACACCACGCGGCCGTCGATTTCCAGCCGGAACGCGACGCGCGGCGCCGCCAATGCCAGCCGTCGCACCACCGCCTCGGCGTGCTCGGCTTCGGTCCGCGCGTTCTTGAGGAACTTGCGTCGCGCCGGCGTGGCGAAGAACAGGTCACGCACCAGCACCCGCGAGCCGAGCGGCCCGGAAGTGGGCTCCACCGCCGACACCGAGCCCCCCTCGACCGAGATGCAGTTGGCATGATCAGCGTCGTGCGGTCGGGAGGTGATGCGCAGCCGAGCCGCCGCGCCGATCGACGGCAGCGCTTCGCCGCGAAACCCCAAGGTGGTGATGCGGATCAAATTCTCGTCGGAGAGTTTCGAGGTGGCGTGACGCAGCACCGCCAGTGCCAGCTCGTCGGCGGTCATCCCGACGCCGTTGTCAATCACCTCGAGACGATCGATCCCGCCGCCGTCGAGGATGACCGTGATTCGCGTGGCACCGGCATCCAGCGCGTTTTCCACCAGCTCCTTGGCCGCGGCCGCGGGTCGCTCGATGACTTCGCCGGCGGCGATGCGGTTGACGGTGGCTTCCGACAGCAGGCGAATGCGCGACATTCTGCCGTCAGGCGGCGCCAGGCCAGGATTCCCGGCCTGAAGTCAGGTCGCGAATCCCGCCCCTCGAGTCGGAGAACCACGGCGTAACTCGGCCGCCGTATGATGCGTCGCCAGCTCGGCGCAACCGGGTAAAGCCGCACTGGCCGGGGCAAAATGCCGGGACAGCGGGCCGCGAGGCCACGGCAGGTTGGGTCATGCGGCGGGTATCTGCGTCATCCGGCCAGTATAGGCCGGCGCGACAATGCGGCAACGTGACGATACATTTGGCCGGACATTTGGCCGGCGCGTTGCGGAGCGGCGATGTGGCACCGGGACTTCCGCGTCGCCGTCCGCGACCATATCTCTTTGCCAGGGTGCGGTTGCGCGCTATGGGAGTGGCGAGCGCTGCGCAAGGCAGTCTTGGGGACACTGATGGAAGATGATCAGAAGCAGCGGCCGGAGAGCCTGCTGCCCTATGAGCGATGGATCGAACAGGCACTGCGGCACGTCGTCGCGCAGGCGATCGAGCATGTCGCGCGGGATGGCCTGCCGGGCGGCCACCATTTCTACATCACCTTCCGCACCAACGATCGCGGCGTCGAGATCCCGTCGCGGATGCGGGCGCAATATCCGAAGGAAATGACGATCGTTCTGCAGCACCAGTTCTGGGACCTGGCATTCGACCGGGAGGCGCAGGCGATCCAGGTCGGCCTGTCGTTCGGCGGCGTGCCGGCAAAGCTGTCGATCCCGCTCGACGCGATCGTCGAGTTTGCCGATCCGCATATCCGCTATGGTCTGCGCTTCCAGCCGAGGGACGACACCCCCGAGCCGGAGACCGCGGAACGAGCAGCCTCCCCGAGGCTGGTACCGGAGCCCGAGGCCCCGTCCGCTGACAAGGACACCGAGCCGGCACAGGTTGTCAGCCTCGACGCGTTCCGTCGCCGCGCCCCCGAGCCCTAGGCGTTTGGTGGGCGCAACCCGCCTGCATGACCAAGAGGACAAGTCCGTGGATTCTCCGGCCCATCGTCCCGCCAGTTTCAGCTATTCGCCGATTTTCCCGCTGGCTCCGGCAACCACCCCGTGGCGCAAGCTGCCGATCGAGGGCGTGCGGACCATCTCGGTCGAAGGCAAGACCGTGCTTCGCATCGCCCCCGAGGCGCTGAGCGAACTCGCGGTGCGCGCCTTCCACGACGTTTCGCATCTGCTGCGTCCGGCTCATCTGGCGCAGTTGCGTGCCATCCTCGATGATCCGGAGGCCAGTTCGAACGACCGTTTCGTGGCGCTCGACCTGCTGAAGAACGCCAACATCGCCGCCGGCGGCGTGCTGCCGATGTGCCAGGACACCGGCACCGCGATCGTCTTCGGCAAAAAGGGCCAGCGCGTATGGGTCGACGGCAACGAGGAGGAGGCGCTGTCCTGGGGTGTCCACCGCACCTACACCGAAACCAACCTGCGCTACTCGCAGATGGCCCCGCTGTCGATGTTCGAGGAGGTCAACACCGGCAACAACCTGCCGGTGCAGTTCGACATCATGGCCGTCCCGGGCGAGCGATGACACCCACGATGGCCCCCACGGGCACGCCGCCGAATTTCACCTCATGTTCGTCGCCAAGGGCGGTGGCAGCGCCAACAAGACCTTCCTGTTCCAGGAAACCCGGGCGATCCTGTCGCCGGAACGCCTGGCGAAATTCCTCGAAACAAAGATGAAGACGCTGGGGACGTCGGCCTGCCCGCCGTATCACCTGGCTGTTGTCATCGGCGGCACCTCGGCCGAGATGACATTGAAGACCGTCAAGTTGGCATCAACCAAATGGCTGGATGGACTGCCGACCAGGGGCGACAAATCAGGGCACGCGTTTCGCGACCTGAACCTGGAACGGCAGATCCTGGAGTTGTCGGCAAAGATCGGCATCGGCGCACAGTTCGGCGGCAAATACTTCTGTCATGACGTCCGTGTGGTGCGGCTGCCTCGGCATGGCGCCTCGCTGCCCGTCGGGATCGGCGTGTCGTGCAGCGCCGATCGGCAGATCCTGGCGAAGATCACCCCGGAGGGCGTCTTCCTGGAACGGCTCGAGACCGATCCGGCGAAATACTTACCTGAAACGATCGACACGCATCTCGGCGAGGACACGGTGCCGATCAACCTCAACCGGCCGATGCACGAAGTCCGCGCCGAGCTGTCACGCTATCCGGTGAAGACCAGGCTGTCGCTCACCGGTACTATGGTCGTTGCGCGCGACATCGCGCACGCCAAGCTGAAGGAGCGGCTGGACAACGGTCTGGCGCTGCCCGACTACATGAAGAGTCACCCGGTTTACTACGCCGGTCCGGCGAAGACGCCCGACGGCATGGCGACCGGCAGCTTCGGTCCGACCACCGCCGGTCGTATGGACAGCTACGTGGCGGAGTTCCAGGCTGCCGGTGGTTCGCTGGTGATGCTGGCAAAGGGCAATCGTTCCAAAGCCGTGAAGGATGCCTGTCGCAACTACGGCGGCTTTTATCTGGGGAGCGTCGGCGGCGCCGCCGCGCGGCTGGCCCAGGACTGTATTCGCAAAGTCGATGTACTGGAGTTTCCCGAGCTCGGCATGGAGGCCGTCTGGCAAATCGAGGTCGAGAACTTCCCCGCATTCATCATCATCGACGACAAGGGCAACGATTTTTACGATGGGCTGGGATAATGCGCTTTACCATCGACCGGATCGACCACATCGTCATCAACGTCAAAAGCGTCGAGATGGCGGCAGCCTGGTATCAACGCGTGCTGGGAATGGAGCGGGAGGATTTTGGCCCGCAAAACCGTACCGCGCTGAAGTTCGGCGGCCAGAAGATCAATGTCCGCCCGATCGACGCCGATACGGCGACGTGGCCGACCGGGGCCAATACCGAAAGTGGCGCCGCCGATGTTTGCTTCGTCACCGCCGTTCCGCCGGACGAGGTTATCGCCCACCTGCATGATTGCGGTGTGCAGATCCTGCAGGGGCCGGTGGAGAGGGCCGGCGCGCTGGGCCCGATCCAATCGGTCTACTGCCGCGATCCCGATGGCAACCTGATCGAGATTTCTTCCTATCAATCGCGCTGACTGGACGCTTCCAGGGCGGCGAGAACTCGGACCAGATTTGCCAAACTGGTTCCAGGGCAATATCAGCCTGACGCTGATCGCGGAACGACCTCAGGCTGATCAAATTGCTCGTGAAACAACGGAGTGAGCGTTTCCACTTAAGGTGGAAGCGCTGCAATGGCATTGCCCGATGCTGCCCGACCCGGCCTTGACCCTGGCCGATTTCGACTACGACCTGCCGCCTGAGTGCATAGCCCAGGAACCGGTCCGCCCGCGCGACGCCGCCCGGATGCTGCATGTCAGCGACAGCGGTCTTGCGGATCGGATGGTTCGCGACCTGCCGGCGCTGCTGCGACCCGACGATGTCCTCGTGGCGAACGACACGCTGGTGTTTCCGGCGCAACTCCAGGCCATGCGGGGCAGCGCGCGGATCGGCCTTACCCTCGATCGGCCCCGACCGGACGGCGTCTGGCAGGCTCTAGCCCGGAACGGCCGGCGGCTGCGGGTGGGCGACACTTTGGTCATTCAGCGGTCGCCGACCTTGCAGGCACGGGTGGCGGACAAGGCTGCTGACGGCAGCATTGGCCTGGCGTTCAACCTGACCGGCGACGATCTGATGCGGACGCTGTGGCAGGCAGGGGCACTGGCTCTGCCGCCCTATATTCGCCGGCCGGCCGGGCCGCTGCCGAGCGACGCCACGGATTACCAGACGGTGTTCGCCAGGCGGGAGGGCGCGGTGGCGGCGCCGACGGCCGGGCTCCATTTCACGCCCGAGCTGCTGGCGGGGCTGGAGGCGGCCGAAGTGCGGCGGGTCAGCGTCACGCTGCATGTCGGCATCGGCACCTTCCTGCCGGTGCGGGTCGAACGCGTGACCGATCACCGGATGCATCCGGAGCGGGGGGAAATCACGCCGCGGACGGCCGAGCTCATCAACGCGGCGCGCCAGCGTGGCGGCCGCGTGGTCGCTGTCGGCACCACCTGTCTGCGGCTGCTGGAAACTGCCGCCTTGCCGGATGGCACGGTCCAGCCGTTCGTCGGCGAGACATCGCTTTTCATCCTGCCGGGTTATCGGTTCAAGCTGGTGGATCGACTGGTGACGAATTTTCATCTGCCGCGATCGACACTGCTGATGCTGGTGTCGGCGTTTTCCGGCCGCGAGCGGATGCTTGCGGCGTATACCCACGCCGTGGCGGCAGGATATCGCTTTCACTCATATGGCGATGCTTGTTTCCTCGAGCGATCTGGCGCCGGCGAGGAAGCTTAACGGCAGCTTCGCCTTGTCGACCGTCGGTGCTTAACGATCGGTCCCCGACGACGGCCCGGCAAGACCGAGCGTCGCCTCGGCGTCGGTGTGTAATGCGGCGCGTGACGCATCGTCGAAATAGAACATGTGGCCGCCCGGGTAGACCCGCAGCACGACGGGCGCCGCACCGTCCATATCCGGCAACATGTCCAGCAGCCGGGCCGTGCCGAAATATGGGGTTCGCAGATCGAACAGGCCGTGCGCGATCGAGCACACGCAAATGCGGGTCGACCGACCGGGCCGCTTGCAGCGCCGTCAGAGATTCGGGACGTCCCAGCCCGTGGCCCCAGTCCCACTCCTCGAATACGGCGTCGTTTGCCAGGTGGTAGACGAAGTCGGGACGCCAGTTCAGCTTCTCGGTGTAGATCGCCATCATGGCGCTGGTCACCGGTGCCTGGAAGCCGCCGAGTATCGGGTCAGGGAACTCGCTGCTGAGCAAGCGGGGTGTCGGGTCGGGGCGGCTGATCGAGCCGTCGTAGACGCTGGCGACCCGGCCCGGCGATACCAGTTGCTGAAACAGCGAGACGTCCAGACGCCCGTGCATTCGCCTGACCATCACCGGGTCGAAGCCGGTCAGCGCCACGACCCGCTCGGTCAATCGGTCAGTTGCCGCAAGGTCGTGCTCGCCCTTCAGGATGTCGGTGACATACTCACCGCGGGCATAGGCCTCCACATCGGCCAAATCCGGTCGGACCACCGGACCGCGTTTGGCGCGGACCGCCGCGACTTCCGAGGGCAGCAAATCAACCCAGCTCATCGGATTGGCGAAGCCGCTCTCGTCGTGCGAATCAAGTAAAGGTGACAGCAGCACCAGCCCGCTGACGCCGATCCCCTCGTCGGCTTGCAGCTTGCGCACCAGCCGGGGTCCACGAAATCCGCCGTAGCTTTCACCGAGGATATATTTCGGCGAAACCATCCGCCCGTTGCGATCGAGCCAACGGCGGATCGCTGCCGCCAGAACATCAATATCGCCGCCCACCGACCACAGCCGCCGGTGTTGTTCCTTGTCGGTCGTCACGATGCGTGAATATCCCGTTCCCGGCGGGTCGAGAAACACGAGGTCTGTGAAGTCAAGCCAGGTGTCGGCATTGGCCACCGGCTGCGCGGATGTTGAGGGCCCGTCGGTGCGAGCATCGAGCTGTACTCGCCACGGCCCCAATGCACCCATTTGCAGCCAGGCGGAGGCCATTCCGGGACCGCCATTGAAGACGAAGGTGACCGGCCGCGACGCGACCGCCGCCGGCTCCAGTTGGTAGGCAATGAACGCGATGTCGGTCAGCGGGGTATCGTGTGCGTCGCGCAACCGCATGCCACCGGCGGTGGCGGAGAAATGGAGGCTCCGTCCCGGTAGCTCCAGCACCTGATGGGTGACGATATCGGCCGGCAGTTCCGCCGGTGGATGGGCCGTATCGTCTTTCCCCGGCGGGTCAGGCCGCTCTGCCGCGACCGCGCTGGAGAGGCCGCAGGCGAGGACTGCAAAGAACAGCAGGATCTTCAAACGCGGCGTCCCCTCGGATCATGGTCGTGGCCGCTCACGCATGATCGAGCGCGCGATGAGAAACGAGCGGCCGTTTCTGCCCGCTCTCATCGGTGCGATCAAGGTCGGTGCGATCAACAAAGACAAAGCCGTCCACGGCCTTATTGCCGACCGGCGGCGCCGACCGCCTGTGGTCCGTATAGCGCTTCAGGACTAAAGGGGAGCCGGACCGCTGTGGCTTCGCCGGGCGTTGAAGTTGAGGCTGGGCGTCGGGCACCAAACGGTCATCCCCTTGGCGAAGCGGGATGACCCAATGGTTGCGGGGCTGATCAGCTGGTACGAATGGAAGCCGCTTCGGGCCCCTTGGCGCCTTGAACGACGTCCATCCAGATGGTCTGGCCTTCCGCAAGCTGCATGACGCCGGCGCGCTGCAAGGCGGAGGCGTGGACGAAGACGTCCTTTCCGCCCTCAGCGGGAGCGACGAAGCCAAAGCCCTTGGTCGCATTGTACCACTTCACGGTGCCCTGCATTTCCACCGATGGGCCGGTGGGCGCGCCGCGTCGGGGTGCTCCGCCGCCGGGGCCGGCGCCATAGCCGCCCGCCGAGCCGCGCGGTGCTCCGCCGCTGCCGGTTCGGGCTGCCGAGGGGGTCGCTGTGCTTTCATCGACCGAAAGCACCTCCGACACCTGGCGGCCTTTCTGCCCTTGGCCGATCCGAACGCGAAGCGTCGCCCCGGGGCTGACCGCACTGTGGCCGGACTGATTGAGGGTGTTGGCATGCAGGAATGCATCCCCGGAGCCATCGGACAGCGCCACGAAGCCGAACCCCTTCTCGGGGTTGAACCACTTGACGGTTGCGTCGTGCTCCGGTCCGAATCCTGCCGAGGAGGGCCATGACGGTGCGGCCCGCGGCATGTCGCCTGGCGGAGCACGATCAAAGGCGAAATCATCATCGAAGCCGCGGCGCCGGCTTGGGCGTCCGCGGCCGCGGTTGGTCATGTTCAAGAGAAGGTCGTCCCTATCATCATATGCGTTGTGCGTGGCGATCGATGCCGTTATTGGCAACGTCGCCGGTTTGCTCCCTTCTGGGTATGCGATCCGAGGATCACAGCCGCCGTTCTCGGCGCTGCATGCCGATCGTCAGTCATCACGCCAGACGTCACACTATATCGTGGGGAGCGCGTTTCGCCCATACCAAATGCAACGCAAAATCGCTTCCGCCGATGAAATTCCGATCGGATGCCACAAAGATCGCCACAGTCTTCAGGGCCAATCTTTACAACACGGCGTAGCGATTTGATTCTGCTTCAGACTCCTAAACGGCCTCAGCTCATGCCGAGACCGGAAAGCCGGTCAGGTTTCCGGTCGACTTTCCCATCACCGAGGCGGCCACCATTCCCTGCGCCAGACGCGGCAGCACCGGCAGCAGCCGCTCAAGATCGCGCTCCGCGACACACACCAGGTACTGTTCGGCCACCGGTACATCGCCATCAGATTCCGGCAGCGGCAAACCATCCGCACCAAGCGGCAAGGCAGTCAGCCCAATATCGCCATACACCTTCAGCAAATCGGGACCGGCGCGCCAGACCGCGGGATCCAAACCATCCTGCTGCGCCAGGTCGCGCAAGCGCCAGATTGCTGAGACGCGGTCGTCCGCCTCGCCGGAGGGGTCGCCCAGACCCAACAGCACGCCGCCGCAACGGCGAAAGGGAATGGCCGCTCGCTCGGCCTCGCCCATGACCAGACCATCGGCCTCGGTCAACGCCGTGCGGCTCGGTTCGCCGCCCAGGTCGAGCAGGATGCGCTTGCTTCGGCTGTCCCACGGCAGGTAGCGCACTCGGCCCGGTCGCAACAGCAGCCAGATCGCTGTCAGCCCCAGCAGCACTGCCCACCCGACCGACAGGCGCACCGAATTGGGCAGCTCAGGTGAAAGGATCACCGCCCAGAATGCGTTGTTCTGCAGCAGGTGAGTCTGCGGCCGGGTGACTGCCAGCGACAACAGGCAGACGGCCAGAACGACCAGGGAGAGCACGCTGCCCGGCTTCAGCGGGCCGCTCATGAGATGGGCGTGACGATAGAAACAGGCTCGGAACGGCGCCAACAGAAGCGTCGTAAGCACCAGGATGCCGACCACCCACAGCCGGTTTTCCTGCGTGGCGGCAAAAGCGGAGCCGACCACCAGAAGCAGGATCGTCAGGCCCCAGGCCAGGTTCACCCGATGCGACAGGCCGATTGCCATCATCACCAGCCCGGCGCCGATCAATGAGGGCACGAACTGACCGGCCTGACTGGCCAGCTCGCCGTAATCCGGGTCGATCCAGGAGAAATCGGCCTGCGGGGCCAATACGCTCAAACCCAGCATCAGCACGCCGCACAGACCAACCGCGCCGGTCGCGGCGGTGACGGCGAAATCCGGCTCGCTCCAACGGCCAATCGCCTGGAACGGCGGCAGGCGACCGACATGGCGCAGCAGGCCGGTGCCGCGCAGCAGGATTTCATTACCCGCGAACAGCGAGCCGGCGAGAAACAGCGGGATCACGTAATAATATAGCCGGAACACCAGGATCGCGCCGACGATATGCGGCGGGCTGAGGTAGGGCTCCAGGCCGAACAGGATCGCGGTGTCGAAGACGCCGATGCCGCCCGGCAGGTTGGCGGCCAGACCCGCGGTGTAGGAGGCAACGTAGACGCCGAGGAAGATCAGCCAGGTCAGCCCCGGCGCTTTCGGCAGCAGCGCGTAGAAGATTGTCGCCGTCACCGCGACGTCGACGGTGGCGAGCAGCACCTGCACGATCGCCATGCGCCAGCCCGGCAGGTCAATCGAGTGCCCACCGATACGGATCCGCTTGATCGCGCGCGACAGGGTCACGTAAGCCAGTACCGCTCCCCACAGCAGCACGCCTACGCCGTACATTGCCGCATACGGCAAATGCTGGCCGAAGAATGGTATCGCCCTGGGCTCGAGGAACAGAATGGCGCCGCCGAGTACCATGCCGCCGAGTGCGAACGTCAGGCTGCAGAACGCGACGGTCTTGCCGATCTGCAGTGGGGTCAGTCCCCAGTGCGCGTACAGCCGGTAGCGCACCGCGGCCCCGGACACCGCCGCAAAGCCGAGATTGTGCGAAAGCGCGTAGGCACAGAACGAGGCAAAGGCAACGCGGCCGTAGGAGACCTTGTGGCCGGCGTAGATGGTTCCCAGCCGGTCATAAAAGGTCAGGATGAAATAAGAGAAAATCGTCCAGGTGAAGGAGAAAATCAGCGCCGTGAGCGGGATCGCATGCAGCGCCGCGCCGATGTCCTTCAGCCGAAGATGGCGGAATTCATGCTGTACGACATAGATGGCGCCGATCAGCAACACCACGCCGAGTACCGCGGGCAGGTGGCGTAGCCAGCGCTTCATGCCGTAGACGATCCTGCCGTGCATCGGTCAGGTCGCATTCGCTGCCGCCTCAGGGGCCAGCGCCGGCCTGGCGGCGAGGGCGGATCGGATCAGGCCAATGGTTTCGGGGATGCCATACAGCGCGACGAAGCCGCCGAAGCGCGGACCCTCGTGCTGGCCCAGCAGGACCTGGTACAGACAGCCGAACCAGGCGCGCAGTTCACTGAAAGCATGCCGCTTGCCGACCTCGAAGACGACGTTCTGAATCGCTTCCGGGGTTGGCTCCGGAATTGCCGCCAGCGATGTGGCGAGGTCTTCCAGGGCCGCGCGCTCGGTCGCGTCCGGCTCCCGGTAGCGCTTCGCCGGACGCACGAAATCCCGGTAGTAGACGACGGCGTGGTCGACCAGGCGGGCGAGCAAAGGCTGAGTCTCCGGGCTTGCTCCCGGGACGTAGCGGCCGATGAACCCCCACAGCAAGTCGGGCTGGTCGGCGTTCACCACGCTGGCCAGATTGAGCAGCATGGCAAACGACACCGGGCTGCCGCCGTGATCCGGCACGCGACCGCCATGGATGTGCCAGACGGGATTGGTGGGCTGTTCGTCGGGAGACTGCGCGCGGATCTTATCCAAGTTGCCCAGGTACTCATCGACCGCGCGCGGGATCACGTCAAAATACAGCCGCTTCGCACGCTGCGGCTGATTGTACATGAACTGCGACAGGGACTTAGGCGGCGCATAGCTCAGCCACTCCTCGACCGACAGGCCGTTGCCTCGGGACTTGCTGATCTTCTGGCCATCCTGATCCAGGAACAGCTCATAGGTCATTCCCTCCGGCGGTTGCGCGCCCAGGATGCGGCAGATACGCCCGGACAGCCGCACCGAATCGATCAGATCCTTGCCGGACATCTCGTAGTCGACCGAGAGCGCGTACCAGCGCATCGCCCAATCGGCCTTCCATTGCAGCTTGCAGTGACCGCCCTTGACCGATGTCTCGATCATCTCACCGCGTCGCCGGATCCTTCCAGGTGACGGTGGCGGCAACAGGATCAAATCGCTCCATCGGCACCTGCATGACGATGCCGGTGTCGGGATGGACCGGCAGGATCGGCGAATACGTCGCCCGTCGGTCCGGCCCGAGTGTCGGCAGAATGACCGCCATCACCGCGTCGTAGCATTCCAGTATGCGAACCAAGGCACTGTCGAACCGGCCGGCCAGATAGTATTCGGTCGACGAGGCGAACTCATATTCGAAACCGAACGAGTCCAGGAAGGCCCGCAGCCGGGCGTTGTTGTGCGCGCCGAAACTGTCGTGGGTGCCGAACGGATCAGGGATCCGGGTCAGCGGCTTGCCGAGATGCTGCGTCAGCATGTCGCGGTTCGGCACATTTTCGGGCACCTTGCGCAGCCCGTCCATGTCGTCACTGAACGCCAGCAGTCGCGACGGCAGGCCGGTCAGCGCGGTGAAGGCGTTGCGGACCCAAGTGGTACGGGCGACTTCTCCGAAAGTGCCGATATGGGGCAGTCCGGATGGGCCATACCCGGTCTCAAACAGCGCGTGCTCCTTGGCCGATCCCGCGAGACGCTGTGCCACCTTCCGCGCCTCCTCGAACGGCCATCCCTTGGCGACAGCAACGCTCGGGAGGCTGGGCGGGTTGTATCGGACTGTATCGGACATGGTCCGAAGCTATGGACCGGTCAGCCGAAGGTCAATCGGAAGCGTGACGATATCGGCCTCTGGCGCCGCGATGGACATAAATTCATTCACGCGGGATGCTGCACGCCCAGATCAGCAACCAGATCAACAATCGGAGAAGCCAGCATGACCACCATCCCTTTGCCCGCGGCGCTGTCGATGCAGGGCAAGCGCGCGCTGGTGACAGGAGCCGCGAGCGGTATAGGCCGAGCGACGGCGCTGGTGCTGGCGCAGTTGGGCGCCGGATTGCTGATTACCGATCGCGCGCCGCTTGATGAGACGCGTGCCGAGGTGCAGGCCGCTGGCGGCACGTGCGCGGTCGTCCAGGGCGACCTGACCGACGACGCGTTCCTGGCTTCCTTGTTTGGCGCGGAGCGGATTTTTGCCATGGCGCACTGCGCCGCCATCCTCGAGACACGGCCATGGCATGAGGACGAAGCCTGGAACGAGCGCTTCCATCGGGTCATGGACGTCAACGTCCGGGTGCCATTGCAGATCACCGCCGCCGCCATCGAGCACATGGCGGGACACGGCGGCGGCCATATCGCGCTGGTGGGCTCGGTCGCGGGCAAGACCGGCGGCACATCGCTGGGCACGCCGCCCGACTACTCAGCATCGAAGGGGGCGGTGCACGCACTGGTGAAATGGCTGTCCCGCAACGCCGTGGGGCGCCGCGTGCTGGTGAACGCGGTGGCACCCGGTCCGGTCGAGACGCCGATGACCCGGGGGTCCAATCTGGGGCCGAGCCTGCCGCTGGGCAGGATGGGGCGGGCGGAGGAACTGGCGTGGCCGATTGCGTTCCTCTGCACGCCCGCGGCGAGCTATCTGTCGGGGGCGATCCTGGACGTCAACGGCGGTGCGTTCGTAGGCTGACCGCCGGCCAGGTCATGTCCTGGCCTCGATCCAGGCACGTCCCGGTTCCGGCCAGCCGGTCAGCGCAATTGCGACCTGACCCAGACGCAAGCCTCATCGATGGCGGCACTGGCCTTGTCCACGACGCCCGGCACCGCGAAGAAGCCATGGTTCATCCCGTCCCACCGCGTCATCTGCGTTGCGACGCCTGCCTGGCGCAGGCGATCGGCATACTGCTCGCCCTCGTCGCGGAGCGGATCGTACTCGGCCGTGACCACCAGGGCTGGGGGCAAACCGCTGAGATCCCTGGCCCGTAGCGGGCTGGCGTAAGGATTGGTCGCGACCGACGCATCCACCAGATAATGGTCCCAGAACCACTCCATGCCCCTTCGCGTGAGGCCGTAGCCCTCGGCGTTCTCGGCCATCGAGGGCGTTCCGGGGTCATGATAATCGGTTACCGGATAAATCAGGAGTTGGCCAAGCAGCGCGGGGCCGCCCTGATCGCGCAGGCGAAGGGCGGTGACGGCGGCCAGATTGCCGCCCGCGCTGTCGCCGGCGACGAACACGCGCCCCGGGTCGGCCCCCAGCCCCGCGGCATTCTCCACCGCCCAGCGGGTCGCCGCGAGGCAATCATCGGACCCGGCCGGGAATTTATGTTCCGGCGCCAGGCGGTAGTCGACCGAGACCACCACGCAGCCGGTACCGGCACACAGGTTGCGGCACATGCCATCGTGGGTGTCCAGACTGCAAACCACGAAGCCGCTGCCATGGAAGAAGACCATCAGCGGGTGGCCGCCATTCGGTTCGTCGCCCTCGCCCAGCGGTCGGTAGATGCGCAGCGCCAACGAGCCACCGGGGCCCTGCATGTCGCGATTGGTCACTTGGGCGACGTCCGGGATGCGCAGACCGGGGATATTCCGGGCGGCGAACTGCTCGCGCGCCTGTTGCACCGTCAACGTGTGCAATGGCGGCAACGCGGCGCGCAGCGTCAGCAACATCTGGATCTGTGGGTCGACCGGCATGTCAGGCTGCCTCCAACGGGCGGTTGTGGTTCATCGGCGCGTTGCCTCCGAGCGTCCGCGCGATGTTGGCGCGATGCGGGACGAAGGTCCAGGCGGAGACATGTTGCGGAACCTCGGGAGCATCGTTAGGTTCCGCCGCCAATCAGGAGTTCTCGCCTGCATGATCACGACGCTGTTCTGGCTCGCCGCAGAGTTGCTGTCGCTGTACACCTGGGTCGTCATCCTGGCCGCCGTGTTCAGCATGCTGGCGTCCTTTGGCGTGTTGGACACTCGTAATCGCATCGTGTGGTCGATCGGCGATTTCCTCTACCGCATAACCGAACCTGCGTTGCGGCCGATCCGCAATTTCCTGCCGAGTTTCGGCAGCATCGACATCAGCCCGATCATCCTGATTCTGCTGCTGCAGGCGGCTGCATATCTGCTGGGTCGAATTGAACTCGCGATCATGACCGGCGCGATGCAGTACCTGCTCTGACGCCCTTTTGGCGACTCCTGGCCGACGGGGTCAGCGTGACAGTGAAAGTTCAACCGAGATCGCGCCGCCCGGGATTCCAGGGGCGGGCGGTCTCGGCGCACGGGCCGTGCCTGCGCATTGGCGTGGCGGAGGCGGCCGAGGACGGACGTGCCAATCGCGCCGCCTGTGCCGTCCTGGCTCAGATTCTTGACATACCTGCCTCGGCGGTGGCGGTGACGCTGGGCCAGACCAGCCGGGACAAAACGTTGCGCGTCCACGGCGATGCCGCCACCCTTTGCCGAACGACTGGAAAAGCTGTGACGGCGCGACTGATCGACGGGACATCCGTCGCCGCCACGCTGCGCGCCGGTGTCGCGCGCCGGGTCGCGGCCGCCGGATTCAGCCCCGGACTGGCCGTCGTATTGGTGGGCGACGATCCGGCCAGTGCCATCTATGTCCGCACCAAGGACCGCGCGGCGCGGGAGGCGGCGATCGAGGCCTCCACCATCCGCCTTCCCGGTGATACGACGCAGGGCAAGCTGCTCGAAACGATCGATCGGCTGAATGCCGATCCGGCAATCGATGGCATCCTGGTGCAGCTCCCGCTGCCCCGTGGGATCGACCAGCAGGCGGTGATCGAGGCCATCGATCCCGCCAAGGATGTCGACGGCTTCCATCCGACCAACGTGGGCCATCTCGCGGACGGCCAGCCAACTCTCGCGCCCTGCACGCCGCTCGGCGTGATGAAGCTGCTGCGGGCGGCTGGGGTGGGGATCGCCGGCGCCCGCGCCGTCGTGTTGGGCCGGTCAGCGATCGTCGGTCGCCCGATGGCTTCGTTGCTGCTAACCGCCGATGCCACCGTAACGATAACCCACTCCCGCACGCGCGATCTGCCCGGCGAGTGCCGGCGGGCGGACATCCTGGTTGCGGCCATCGGCAAGCCGGAGATTGTTCAGGCCGCCTGGCTGCGCCCGGGCGTGACGGTCATCGATGTCGGCATCAACCGATTGCCGAATGGGCGCCTGGTTGGTGATGTGGCGTTCGAGCAATGCGCCGCGGTGGCTGGCGCGATCACCCCGGTTCCGGGCGGCGTGGGTCCGATGACGGTTGCGTGCCTGCTGGAGAACACCCTGGACGCTGCCCTCCGGCGGCGCCTGAAGGCTGGATGAGGCAAGGGCTACCGGGAGACGCAGACGGGTCGGGGCCGGCCGGACGACGGGCAGCCACCGCATCGTGGTGACGAACGCGCCAGCATCCGGCCGGTGGACCCACAACACTCCGGATCAGGCGGGCCCGCATATGGTGGACCACGATCAGCCGCGGATATGTTTGGCAGCGACTGAGTGGTCCGGCCGGAAAGCAGCCGGCGCCGAATGATCCGACCCAGGCCTCGAAGGAGAGACGCAATGAGCCCGTTAGAACGTATCCCGCTCGCCACGGAAAACATGATAGCCGAGATCGACGGCCCGATCGGCTGGATGACCTTCAACAAGCCGGCCCGCCGCAACGCCGTCTCCCTGGACATGTGGGAAGCCATCCCGGTCATTCTCGATCGGTTCGAGTCCGATCCGGCGGTGCGCGTGATCGTGCTCAAGGGTGCCGGCGATCAGGCTTTTGTCTCCGGAGCGGACATTTCCCAGTTCGAGTCGGCTCGCTCCAGTCGCGAGGGCAACGCGCAGTACGAAAAGACCCTCGGCGTGGCCAGCGAGCGGCTGAGCGCCTGTGGCAAGCCGACCATCGCGATGATCCGCGGCTGGTGCATCGGCGGCGGGGTGGCGATCGCGATTTGCTGTGATCTCCGCATAGCCGCCGAGGATGCCAGGTTCGGCATTCCGGCCGCCAGGCTTGGTCTGGGGTACGGCGCGGCCGGTGTGAAGAAACTGGTCGACGTGGTCGGGCCGGCCTTCACCAAGGAGATCTTTTTCACCGCCAGGCATTTTTCGGCGGCGGAGGCGCGCGAGATGGGGCTGGTCAATCGCGTCGTCGCCGGTGCGACGCTGGAAGATTACGTGCGGCAATACTGCGCGACGATCGGCGACAACGCTCCGATGACGATGCACGCGCTGAAGCGGACGGTGGGTGAGTTGCTGCGCGGTGAGAAGGCGGACATGGCGGTCAGCGAGCGCCTGGTGAACGCCTGTTTCGAGAGCCAGGACTTCGTCGAGGGCCGTACCGCGTTCATGGAGAAGCGACGACCGGTGTTCCGCGGGAATTAACGCCGCGAGCTAGTGGGAAACCCGCCCGTCCCCGGAGCAGATCCGGCGATGCTGATTTCGGGGTAAGTCCAGCTCACCTCACGATTTCGTGATGTCGGACGCAAGCGCCGAGGTCGCGCTTGGCGGTGCCTCCGGAGGCTGACGCGCTACGGTGCGTCGCGCCAGCCGGGTCGCGGCTGCCGGCTGGTCGAATCGGGCTGGAGCTTCGGCCCGCACCGGCGGATACCGCCGCGCCGGGCGACAACGTTGCGCACGATCACCAAATTCGACTATTGCATCTATCGGGTCGGCGAGACCTGCCGAGCGAAGACTTTTATTGTGCTGTCCCGCGCCGTTGCGCGGGGCGACAATTTCATTGCCAGATGTCACTCGATTTCAAATTCCCGGCAGGAAATTCCACCACCGGTTGTATACGAATCTGTTATCAATATCTGGTCAAAATCGCCGACGTGCAGCCTATTGTTGCGAATTACACACGTATTTTCTTCGAAAAACCCCGCTATAAGCAGGCATCCGGCATGGAGCCCGCCAACGCTTCGGCGACGTGGCCGTTGAACAATTTGTGCTTGCCAAGCTTGATCGGTTGTATATGTTGCGGCCGTCCAGCAGCGTTCACTCGTTGAATGGTTGTAGAGACATTGGTTGGAAAACGGTTGCTCCGAACCATGGTGTTGGAGTGGGTGGGGCCATAGTCGGACTGTTATCAGGGTCTTAGCCGTGGGTTTTGGACGGAGAATACTATGGCAGTAACAGTTCCCGGCACTTCTCTCAATTCACCGCCCGTAACGGTTGCGCAAGGGTCTGGCGACGTCCTGAACCTGGCGGCGCAGATCGGAGCACTCCTCGCCACCATCCAGGGCGCCGGCAATCTGGTCACCGGCACGGCGTCGGGTAGCATCATTCCGCCGACGACGGCCGGGTCGGGCCAGACCACCCAGTTGTTTTTTGACCCTGTCGTGCCCACCGCCGCGACGATCCCGACTGGCTGGGATGTTGTCGTCAACACCGGCGTCGCGGGTTCGACCCTGACCGGTTCGAACGCCAATATCATCGGCGGAACCACCGGTGGCGACTACATCGTCACCGGCACCAGTACAGTGGCCGGCCAAGGTGGCAACAATACGGTCTCCGCGGGCGGGACCTACGTATTGTCCTTTGGGCCGGGCAATAATCTGATCAATGCCTACGGTGTTGGTACCGTCGCGACGGGCGCTGGCAATTCCAGCGTCGACGGCTCGGGCAACAGCAACCTGATCGTTCTTGGCGGCAATGACCTGGCCTCGCTGAGTGGGGCCACGGAAACCGTGGTCGGCGGCACCGGCAACTCGTCCACCGCGGGCAGCGGCCCGAACGACCTTATATTTGGTGACTTCGCGACGACGGGTGGCAGTCTGACGGCGTCTCTCTCCGGGTCGCAAGCGACCGTCTCCACCGGCGACAGCAGCGCCAATGTCACGACGTCCGGCAGCAGCGGACTGGTGTTCGGCGGAACCAGCTCGACGCCGGGTTCTCTGAATGTGGTCGACAGCGGCTCCAATGACACCATCGTCGGGATGAACAGCCCGATGACGGTGACCGCCGGTTCCGGCAGCAACGGACTCCTGGCATTCGGCGGCACCGGCGGCCTGGACTTCGTCGGCGGGAACAACTCGGCGACCGTGTTCAGCGGTGCGGGTAGCAATACCATCGCCGGCGGCCCCGGTGGGCTGGTTCTCAATTCGCAAGGCAATGACGCGGTCTCCGGCGCTGCCCCGGGCGGGACGACATTGTTCGGATCATCCGGCAACAGTGTGACCTATACCGGCGCAGGGAGCTTGCTCTATGCCGCCGGGACCGGCAATGAGACGTTGAATGCCGCGGGCTCCACCGGCAACAATTACTTCATTGCCAGCTCGGTCGTTGGAGGCAACGATTTCGATCGCCGCCGGCAGCGGTGCCGACACCGTGATCGCGGGTGCCGGCTCGGATACGTTCACCGCTGGCCCGGGCGCTGACACGTTTGCTTTCTTCTCCAAGTTCACGGCTGGATCGCAGGACTTCATCACCGGCCTGACTGCCAGTGACGTGGTTGACCTGAGTGGCTTCGGTTCAGCCGCGACATCGACGACGACCGCCAACGGCAGCACAACGATAACGCTTTCGGACAACACGCAAATCACGTTCGTAAACGTAACCAATCCGACAAATATCCATTACTCCTGATCGGTGACGTCATCCGCCTGACAACGCATTGACCTGCACAGGGACAAGGCGTTCGAAACATCAGCCTCGCCTGCTCAGCACGAGGAGCCGGCGCGGGACAAGGCGGAATGTCGGTCAGCGACCGCAGGGTGGCGCATCATCCGCCGCATGAGCGCGCCGCGCCATCCCGCTGTTCGGATGACGGGCCACGTCGCCGCCGGCGGCGATCCGGATCCGCGACGCCCCGGTTCGAATGGACAGCGACGAATTGGAAGGCGGCGCGGTCGGTGGCCTTGATTCGAGGGCCGCTTCTCGACTACTGCACCCCATGCGATATGCTCTTCATGGGACTTCGTCCCCGGCACCGCTGCAATGAGCCTCGATTCGGTGAGGCCGGGTAACCGGCATGATCCGGGATTGCCCGGTCGTTGACTGCCATCAAGGAGCGCGCGCAATTGGCAGCCGGGCTCAACATGCTGTTGGCGAGATTGTCTGAGGTCCTGCATCGCACGCCTCCCCCAATCCGGCAAAGCTCTCCTGGCCGTGACATTCTGGGTCCGCCGATTGTCCGGTGGCCCGACACGGACAAGGTTGAGCCTCAAGCGCTATGCTGCCCGAACTGTGGTTCGGATGCGCCCAAACCGCTCCTTCTCATGATCGACTTCGCGACCTTGCCCGGTTCACGACGGGAAACCACCGTGCTGCGATGCCCGACCTGCAGCTGCCCGTTCTATGCAAGTCAGGTGCCTCCGGATTACGCCGAAGACGCAATGCTCGAGCGCGGCAGGGTACCGTTCTACCTGCAGCAGGGCGCCGGATTGTCCTTGATCACCCGGCCGCTGGCGCAGCTTCGCCTGCCCGCCGGCAGCGTCTACACCGAGGTTGGCTGTGGCTTCGGGTTCGGTCTTGACTACGCGCGCCACGCCAAGGGTTGGACGGGACAAGGCATCGATCCGGGCGGAATATCCCGCTTAGGCCAGGACATGCTCGGCGTGACAATAGCCCGACGGTACCTCCAGGACACCGAGCCGACCCTGGCCGGCGCTTGCGACGTCGTGATGGCGTCCGAGACGATCGAACACGTGCCCTCACCGGCCGGTTTCGTGCGTGTGCTGCGCAGCATGCTTCGCCCGGGCGGGACGCTGGTCCTGACGACGCCGGACGCCGCGGATCTGGTGCCACAGACCTCTCCCGGAGTGCTTATCGGGCTGCTTTCTCCCGGGCTGCACCTGATCTTTCAGAACCGCGGGAGCCTGCAGGCGTGCTTGAACGATTGCGGATTTAAGCATGTTTCGATCGTCAAGGACGGACATTCCCTTGTGGCGTTTGCCAGCGACCGCCCGCTGGACCTGGAATTCGACCAAGCCATTCTGCGCGCGGAATATCGCAGCTATCTCGAGCGGCGGGCAGGGGATTTCCCGGCGCAGCACGACCTTTTTCTGGCCTTTGCCGGCCGGGCACTTCAGGAATTGGTGAACGATGCGGCGTTCGATCAGGCCCGCCGGACCCGGGCGGATGTGCAGCGGGCGTGCCGGCTTCGCTTCGGTCTTTCACTCGATCGAACTCGGTGAGCAAGCGATCGCCAACCGGGGTGCCTCGCTGGAAGAGCTAGCCCAGCGCATGCCCTTGGGCCTCGGCGGGTTGCTCTATGCCGATGCTATCCTGCGCCTGGCTTCGGGCGAACCGCGCGCGCATCTGGGCAGGCGGTTTCTGCAGGCCGCCGAGGCCGCCGATCTGCTTCGGAACGCCCTCAGCGACCTGGCCCTGGCGGACGGCATGAGCGAGGAAATATCGTGGACCGCGCGCGCCGAGGCACTGCTTTGCGCGGCATCGTCCGGCGCGGACGATATTGTTGCGCAACTGTCAGCGCTGCCACCGGCGCCCGGCTCGGAGCAAGGGGTCAAGCGGCGCGAGGTCATTGCCGAACGCACGCTGGTCGAACTGGTCAATGCGCGGCACTACGAACTTGCGGCGGCAGTGTCGGCCGCGAGCGGCTTCGACGCGCTCGCGTGGTCGGACCCGGACGTCACCGTCCCTCGTTCCGATTCCGAGCGCGACGCGCTGTTCTGTCTGGCGGTCCTCGACTCGCAAAGCGACGAGCCGGTCCGGATAGAGCGTAGCCTCGGGCGGTTCCGCCGGGTGATGCAGATCGTCGGCGATCCGGACCTCCCTGGAGCCCCGGCTGGCCTGTTCAAAGCGGCGCGTCGGGGCGAGACGGCCGCGCGCAAGCGACTGGATCAGCACTCGAGTATCCCGCCTGCCTCGGCTTCGCTGCGCAAAGACGGCTGACCGGCGATGAGCCGATCGCGGTGGTACAGCCTGCGTGGCGTCCATTGGCATGTACTCGGGCGGTTGCATGGATATTTAGCGTATGGCCAAAGTTTCCTGCGGCGCCCACGCCAAATGCTGCGCGTGTGGCCGGAGGGGCCGGTCGACCTTGGTGAAAACGTGGCGCTGTTTGTTCATTTCGACCGGCGCGGAAGATTGGCCGACCACGTCGTTTGCTATGTCCGTGCCCTGCGTGACAACGGCTTTTCGGTGGTATTCATTACCAACTCCGGGCGGCAAGATCCGGCCAGCCTGGCGGTGCTCCAGCCGATATGTCGCGCCGTCGTCGTGCGGCGTAACGTGGGTTACGATTTCGGCGCGGTGCGGGAAGTGCTCGAGCTACTTGCCTTGCCCCGGCCGGAGACGCAACGACTGCTGATCGCCAACGACAGCGTCTATGGCCCGCTGGTGCCGATGAAGGACATGCTCGCCCGGGTGGATTTCGACCAGGCCGACCTGTGGGGTGCAACCGAAAGCTGGCAGCATCGATACCATCTTCAGTCATATTTCCTGCTGGCCGGACGTCGGGCGATGACCAGCCGAGCGTGGCATGCGTTCTGGGGAGGGGTTCGTTTCGTATCGTCGAAGACCTGGGTGGTCAATACGTATGAGGTGGGACTGACGCAGACGCTGCTCAAGGCGGGCCTGAGATGCCAGGCACTTTGGCCATACCACGAACTCCTGGAACGCAGCGAACAGAAATCCATCCACTCTGGGTCGCAGGAGTCCAGGCTGGATCCGCTCGAGCGGGCTCGCATCCAGGCCCAGGAACGTATTCGCCTGGCCGCCGCGCAACTTGTGCCCCTCAATCCCACCGCTGATCTCTGGCGTCAGTTGCTCCTCGGCGGTTTTCCGTTCATCAAAGTCGAGCTGCTGCGCAAAAATCCCACCGCGGTGCCGGACGTCGCGGACTGGCGCTCGGTGGTGGCGGATCTGACCGGCACAGACGTTACGATGATCGAACGTGATTTGCAACTCAAGCTGCGGCATCGTGCGCCGTAACGGCATTGTCTACAAAGCGGTCAAGAACTGTATCGGATCGCGCAGGTGATGAATGTTGGTGACGACGAACTGATGATGCTCCGGCATGCCGTCCGCTCCGGTCCATTCGCCATAGACGATGAGCTTGCCGTCCCATTCCATGCGAATGTTGAGCGGATGCGTAACGGCGCGGGGCGTGCCCGTGCCGGCAGGCGATGGCGTCGGCTGGGCGGGTCCCTGCGTCTCCGGCGGGGGAATGAGCAGGACTTCCTCTGCCGCGTGGTCGCGTAACTGTTCTGCCAGCCAGGCCCAGTCGGACCGGCAAAGGAACTCGGCGTGTCGGAAGCTGTCGGGGATGTGGGGCACATCGAAGGTGTGACGAATCTCGATCTGCCAGGCGATACGTTGTTGCGTCAGATACGTTACGATCTGCGGAAGCTCCGCCAGGTTCGATTTATAGGCCATCATATTGTAGCGCACTCTCGGCGCTGCCGAGGCGGCGCGAAATGCCTTGACCAAACGATCCCAGTTTTCGGCGAAGACGCGCCAGCGAGCGCCCTTACGCATGCGTTGGTAGATTTCCGGATCGAGGCTCTCAAGCGATATATTGATGTGATGAATGCCGCTGCCGGCCAGCGCGGTGAAATACGCGTCGGGCATCGGCTTGGCGAGATTGGTCGTGTACATCAGCTTCTGCCGCCATTGCCGAGGTACACGCTCGATGAAATGCAGCAGATCCGGATGCAGGGTCGCCTCGTGGAGGCAGGAAAGCCAGAAATTGCCGTCGCTCACATGAGGTATCAACCGGAGCGCGGCATCGAACGTGGCGTCGCGCATCACCCGCGTGGTCCGCGTATCGGTGTAGTCGAACACGCAGAACGGGCATCGGAGGTTGCAGTTGTTGACGATGTCCATGGCCACGTGGCTGATCGGTTCGAACGCAGTCCGTAACGACGGTGCCAGTTCCAGGGGCGTGCGCGTCGCCGCCGCGCGAACCACGACGGCGTCCCGCTGGTCCTCGCTCAACGCTTCCCGGAACAACACCCGGAAACCGTACGTCGCGTCACCCAGCGACAGTTTTGCCAGCACCGGGTTGAATATGTCGGCCTGGCAGCGCGCCAGCACACGCGCTCCATCGGGGGTGTCGAGGACGACCTCCAATGCCACCCGATCGGTCGGGTCGAAGCGGTTGCGCGCCCATCCGGCGACATGATGCGTGCTGCGTTCGTCCACGTAGCCTTGCAACGCCGGCGCCATCTCCAGCGGAATATCCGAGCGCGATGGGCGTACCACCAGATGATCGCGTTCGTCCGCCGTTATCGCGGCGGGGAATTCCATACGGAAGCCATATCTCGCATCACCGATCGACAGTTGTTGCAGCACCGCACTGAACTGATCGGCGCGGCCGTTCGCAATGACCCGCGCCCCGACCGGACCGGCCACGACAACATCGAACGCGAGCCGTTCCCCGGGATCGTGCAGGTTGCGCATCCAGCCCGCCACATGGGTGGTCGAGCGTTCGTCGACGAAGCCCTGGATCGCCGATCGCGATCCGGCCAACGAGGTGCGCGCGGCCAGACCTTTGGGCCGCATGGCGACGAATCGCTTGGTCAGCCGGTTCATACGCAGCGTCAATAGCAGGCTTGCGACCGCGGCGCGAGCGGACGCCGTCGCGTGTCGGTGGTCGCGACGAACCCTGGTCCGCACGGATAATCGCTCTTCCGCTTGTCCATCGACATGCAGTATAGTGCATGAAACCCGGTCGTCAGCCCGGGCTGCCGCCGAAAATCGCGCGGCTGTGTTGCGGGAGGCCGCCGAGGAAACAATGGTGAATGGCAATGCCGTTGATTGGTTCGTTGACCGGCACTCGCGGGACGGGAACGGCGGAAGACTGGCGTTCCTCGATCCAACGCGATCTCTGACCTATGACGCGCTGCAGGCTGGCACCCAGCGGTTCGCCGATGCTCTGAGGCACGCCGGAATCGAACGGGAGCGTCGGCTTGTCCTGCTCCTGCAGGACACCATCGACTTTCCGATCGCCTTCTGGGGGGCGTTGCGCGCCGGCGTCGTGCCGGTGCCGATCAACACGCTTCTGACGCCTGATACGGTCGCCTTTATCCTTGCCGACTGCCGAGCGTCGGGGGTGGTGGTGTCGGCGGGGGTGGCGGACGCGATGGGTGAGGTGCTGCGCAACGCAGCCGATCTCCGGCGCATCGTCGTCTCGCAGCCCGATGGCGGCGAACCGGCGGCGGTTGCGTGGCAGGAGGACGACCGCGTGTCATCCTTCGAGGAATTCCTGGCGACCGGTGACCCGTGCGCGCCGAGCGTTCCAGCATCCGCCGACGAGGTTGCGTTCTGGCTTTACTCATCCGGCTCAACGGGCGCGCCGAAGGGCGTCCGCCATGTCCACGGCAGCCTTCGCCGCACGGCCGAGTCCTATGGCGCCAAGGTGTTGGGCATCGAGCCGGATGACCTGATGTTTTCCGCCGCCAAGGCGTTTCACGCCTATGGCCTCGGCAACAGCCTGACGTTCCCGATGTCGGTCGGCGCGGCCGCGGTGTTGTTGCCTGGCCGGCCAACGCCGGACGCGGTGCTGGAGGTGATGCGGACGCACAGCCCGACCCTGTTTGGCGGCGTCCCGACCTTGTATGCCGGGCTGTTGGCCAATCCCTACATCATGCCGGGTGCCGGTTCGCAACGATTGCGACGCTGCATCTCCGCCGGCGAAGCACTGCCGGCGGAGATTGGGCGACGGTGGCGTGGCCTGGTGGGCGTGGATATCCTGGACGGCATCGGGTCAACCGAAATGCTGCACATCTTCATCAGCAACCGTCCGGATGATGTCCGTTACGGCAGCAGCGGCAAGCCGGTCCCGGGCTACGAGGCTCGCATAGTGGATGAGCATGACCGTCCAACGCGGCATGGCGAAACCGGTGAACTGGTGGTGCGCGGCGACAGTTCGGCCGAAGGTTACTGGAACCAGCGGGAAAAGTCCCGACGCACGTTCCGGGGTGAGTGGACCTACACCGGCGACACCTACACCCGCGACGAGGAAGGCTATTTCCGTTTCTGCGGCCGCAGCGACGAGATGTTGAAGGTCGGTGGCGTTTGGGTCTCCCCATTCGACGTCGAGGAAGCCTTGATCTCCCACCCGGCGGTGCAGGAGGCGGCGGTGATCGGCCGCCAGGACAGCGATGGACTGACCAAGCCGAAAGCCTTCGTCATCCTGCGTGACGGTGCTCGAGACCAGGATCTGGATGCGCTGACCACGGTGCTGCGGGCACACGTGAAGGCGCAGGTGGGCGTTTGGAAGTATCCGAGGTGGATCGAGTATACCGATACACTGCCGAAGACCGCGACGGGGAAGATCCAACGCTTCCGGCTTCGGGAGCTGTAATGCGGTCCGGCACGCTCGCGGTGCGTGAAGGGACTCTGGAAACCGCCTGGTGGGGCCCCAGGCCGGGCGAGGCGCCGACGCTCGTGCTGCTGCATGAGGGACTCGGCTGCGTCGAACTGTGGCGTGACGTTCCCGAGCGCCTGGCCGCTGCTACCGGATGGGGCGTGTTCGCCTACTCTCGCTTCGGCTACGGGCGGTCCGACCTGACCACCCTACCCCGCCCGATGGCCTACATGCAGCAAGAGGCCCTCACCATACTGCCGCAGGTGCTGCACGCAGCCGGGATCGAACAGGCGGTGCTGGTCGGCCATTCGGATGGCGGCTCGATCGCAGCGGTATATGCGGGTATCGGTGTCATGGCCGGCGAAGGCCGGCCACCCACGTTTGACGATATCGCGGCCGGTAAAGGCATGGTTGACCGGGCCACACCCGGGCGCGACACGACAGAGCCCGCACATGGCCATGGCCGCCTGCCCCATCTGATCGGCCTGATCACCGTGGCGGCGCACTTCTTCGTCGAGGAGGTGAACCTGGCCAGCATCCGCCAAATCCGGGACGCCTACGAGACCGGCGACCTGCGCGACCGCATGGCACGCTATCACCGCGACGTGGACGTTGCGTTCCGCGGCTGGAACGACGCCTGGCTGGATCCGCGCTTTCGCGATTTCGACATCACCGGGTTCCTTCCAGGCATCCGCGTGCCCAGCCTCGGCCTGCAAGGCAGCGATGATCCCTACGGCACCGATGAGCAGCTTCGCGCGTTCCGGGCCAATGTCAGCGCGCCGATCGAAATCGAGCTGATCCCGGGCGCCCGCCACGCTCCACACCTCGAGGCAAAGGAGCACACTTTGGCCGTTATCAACCGTTTCATCTCGCGCCTGCCGAGGGCCTTCCCGACATGATCGACTTCCAGACCGATCCCACTCGCTACCGCCATTGGCGGCTGGGCTTCGACGGCCCGATCGCCACCCTGACGATGGACGTCGATCCCGCTGGCGGCCTGCTGCCGGGATATGAACTGAAGCTGAATTCCTACGATCTGGGCGTCGACATCGAGCTCGCCGATGCGGTGCAGCGCCTGCGGTTCGAGCATCCGGAGGTCGAAGACCGTTGTCCTGCGCTCCGGCCTCGACAACTGCTTCTGCGCCGGCGCCAACATCCGCATGCTCGGCCAGGCCTCACACGGGCACAAGGTGAACTTCTGCAAATTCACCAACGAGACGCGGCTGGCGATCGAGGATGCCAGCACGAACTCGGGCCAGAGGTATCTGGCCGCGATCAGCGGCCCCGCGGCCGGCGGCGGCTACGAACTGGCGGTCACTGCCGACCATGTCATGCTGATCGACGACCGCCGGTCAACTGTCTCGCTGCCGGAGTTGCCGCTGCTGGCGGTGCTGCCCGGCACCGGCGGCCTGACCCGGCTGACCGACAAGCGCAAGGTCCGACGCGACCTGGCGGATGTATTCTGCACCACCGAGGAAGGCGTGCGCGGCCAGCGTGCCGTGCAGTGGCGTCTGGTCGATGAAGTGGTGCCGCCGTCGTCGTGGCAGGCTAAGGTCCAACAGCGGGCGCTGGAGCTGGCGGATCGATCCGATCGCAACGGCGAGACAGGCATCGTGCTGACGCCGCTGCAACGCAGCTTCGCGCAAGATGCGATCAGCTATTCGCATGTGTCGGTGGGGCTCGACCGCGCCGGGCGTGCCGCCACCATCACTCTGCGTGGCCCCACCGAGCTGCCCGCTGATGCGCCGGGCATCCATGCGGCCGGCGCTGGGTTCTGGCCGCTGCTGCTGGCGCGGGAGCTGGACGACGCGCTGCTGCATCTGCGACTGAACGAACCTGCTATCGGACTGCTGGTTTTCCGCTCCGACGGCGATCCGGCACAGGTGTTGGCCGCTGATGCGTTGCTGGAGGAATGCCGCTCAGACTGGCTGGTGCGGGAAATCCGACTGCAGTGGAAGCGTGTGCTCAAGCGTGTCGACATGATGGCCCGCAGTCTGATCGCGCTGATCGATCCTGGCAGCTGCTTCGCCGGCACCTTGGCCGAACTTGTGTTCGCCGCGGACCGGGCGATCATGTTCGCCGGCAGCTCGACCTCCGACAATCGAGGTCCGGCCACGCTGCATCTGTCGCCGCTGAATTTTTCCGCATTTCCGATGGGCAATGGCCTGACGCGTCTGGCGAACCGTTTCCTTGGAGAACCGGAATCGTTGACGACCGCCGCCGGCCGCACCAACCAGACACTCGACGCGGAAACCGCGGAAGCGCTCGGGCTGGTCACCTTCGCATACGACGCGACCGACTGGGATGACGAAGTCCGGCTGATACTTGAGGAACGTGCCTCATTCTCCCCCGACGCACTGACCGGCCTCGAGGCCAACCTGCGCTTCGCCGGGCCGGAGACGATGGAAACCCGGATCTTCGGGCGACTGACCGCGTGGCAGAACTGGATTTTCCAGCGGCCGAACGCGGTCGGTGAGACAGGATCGTTGAAACGCTACGGCTCGGGCGCGCGACCCGAGTTCAATCCAGAACGCGTCTGAAAGGATTTTCTCCATGCCAGACGGCAGCCAGATCGACTATGATGGAGCTGATCCCGAACAATGTTGGACTTGCCGAGGATCTGCGGGTCCGCAAGGCGCTGGAGACCTGGCATCCCGGGTACATCGACTGGTGGAAATCGATGGGCCCGGAGGGCTTCCAGAACAGCCCGGTCTACCTGCGCACCGCCGTCGGTGTCGGCAGCGAAGGCTGGGCCAAATTCGACTTTGTTCGTATGCCGGAATATCGCTGGGGCGTTCTGCTTGCGCCACAGGTCGAGGGCCGCACCATCCCGTTCGGTGCGCATAAGGGCGAACCAGCCTGGCAGGAGGTGCCCGGCGAATATCGCGCCATGCTGCGCCGCCTGCTGGTGATCCAGGGCGATACCGAGCCGGCTTCGGTCGAGCAGCAGCGGCACCTCGGCGCGACCGCGCCCTCGCTCTATGACCTGCGCAATCTGTTCCAGGTGAACGTCGAGGAAGGCCGCCACCTTTGGGCGATGGTCTATCTGCTGCAAAAGTATTTCGGTCGTGACGGACGCGAGGAAGCTGAAGAGCTGCTGCGGCGCCGCTCCGGCGACCAGGACAGTCCCCGCATGCTGGGTGCGTTCAACGAGCAGACTCCCGACTGGCTATCGTTCTTCATGTTCACCTTCTTCACCGACCGCGATGGCAAGATGCAGTTGGCGGCGCTGGCGCAGTCCGGCTTCGATCCGCTGTCGCGCACATGCCGGTTCATGCTGACGGAAGAAGCGCACCACATGTTCGTAGGCGAAACCGGCGTGCAGCGGGTGATCCAACGCACCTGCGAGGCAATGAACGCCGCCGGCATCACCGACCCTTACGACATCGAGACGGTGCGCGCGCTGGGTGTCATCGACCTGCCCACCTTGCAGAAAAAGGCCAACCTGCACTTCTCGCTGACGCTCGACCTGTTCGGCAACGAGATCAGCACCAATGCGGCGAACGCCTTCAATGCCGGCTTGAAGGGACGCTATCGGGAGGACAAACTGACCGACGATCATCAACTCATGTCCTCGCTCTATCCGGTGCTGCGCCCGCGCGAAGGGTTGATCGTGCGGGAGGACGTGCCGGCGTTGTCGGCGCTGAACATGCGTCTGCGCGACGACTACGTGGAGGATGCGGCCGCCGGGGTGGCGCGTTGGAACCGCGTCCTTGAGCGCGCGGATATCGCGTTTCGCATCACCCTGCCGCATGTCGCCTTCAATCGCAGGATCGGCGAGTTCAACGTGCTGCACACCGATACCGAGGGCGCCATCATCACTGCGGACGCATGGGCGGCGCGGCAGGAGGCGATGCTGCCGTCGGCCGACGACAACCTGTTCATCGCCAGTCTGATGCAGCCAGCGCGCGGGCGGGGAGCGTTTGCCGGGTGGATCGCGCCACCGAGGCACGGTATCGACAACAAGCCGGGCGATTTCGAGTACGTCCACATCGAGCGTTAGTTCGACGCGGAGCGGCTGGATCACGGCTCGATTACCCACGAATTTCCTCGTGGAAGCAAAGACTTGGGTAGCGGCTCGCGCCGGCCATGACACGCTGATTTAGATTTGCGGACGGTATGAAGCGCGGAAGGCAGCGGTCTCGGCGGCTGTCGGCAGGCTTCCCTGACTGCCCCTGCGTGTGCAGCACAGGGCGGCGGCAGCACTCGCCCAGGTGACGGCGTCGGGCAGCGCCACGCCCTCATCAAGCCGATGCGCCAGAACTCCGACGAAACAATCTCCCGCCGCGGTGGTGTCGATCGCGACGACCGGGTGAGCGGGTTCATGCCAGGTGGTTTCGGCGGTAGCAACGTCCGCACCGTCGCCGCCCCGCGTCAGCACCACGGCGACACCCCCCAGACGCTCATGCAGCGCGGCGGCCGAGGCCGAGCAGGCCAGATGTTCGGCGAGCCAGAGGCCTTCGGTCTCGTTGACGACGAGCACGTCGACCATGCGCAGGCTGGACTCGGCAAGGGCGGCCGCCGGCGCCAGGTTCAGTATGATACGGGCACCAGCTGCCCGGGCGCGCTCGATCAACAGTGCGGTCTGCTTCGGCGCGACTTCCATCTGCAGCACGATCGTTGCCTGAGGCCCAAGGATCGCCGGCTCGACCTGACTGGCGACGGCTGCGAGGTTGGCGCCCGAGCCGACAGCGATCGCGTTGGCTCCACTGGGATCGACGGCGATCGTGGCGCAACCGGTGCTGGCTTCGACCTGGGCCACGCGGTCCAGGTTCACCCCCGCCTGGCGCAACAGCCTTAGAGCATCGGCGCCCAAGGCATCGCCCCCGACCGCACCGGCCATCAGGGCCATCGCCCCGTCGCGCGCTGCCGCCACCGCCTGATTGGCGCCCTTCCCCCCGGGCTCGATCAGCGTTGATGCTCCCAGCACGGTTTCCCCCGCAAGCGGGATCTTCGGCAGGGCAAAAATGAGATCGAGATTGATCGAGCCGAATACGATGATCACGCCGCCCGCCCCTCCCGCCGCTGTTGGCCCGCACCGCTGGACCTATGCCAGGAATGCTCGAACTTCGCGCAGGAAAACATCAAGCTGATCGTGGTGGACCCAATGGCCGGCGCGTTGCACCGGCAGTACTCGAGCGGCCTGGAAATGGGCCAGTCGGCCATCATCGGCCGGGTTGCGCGCCCAGCTTTCGGTTCCGTAGACCAGCAAAGTCGGGCAGGTGATCCGGCCCCATAACTCGGCGATCGCATCGCGTGTCATGTCGTAGGGCGGCCACAGCCGAACGTAGTGGTCGAACTTCCAGCGAGTAGGTGCCGTCCTCGTTCTGGTTGACGCCATGCTGGGTCAGATGCTGAGCCTGGGCTGGGGTCAGATGCGCGTTGGCAGCCTGCATACGTGCGTAGGCGGCCTCTACAGTTGGATAGCGGCGTGGCTGGAGGCCGGAGATCGAACGCTGCTCATCGATCCATGACCGCATGCGTTCGGCTATCGGCTTGCCGTCCGAGGCGGCGCCCGACAGCGGGCCGGGACCAAGACCCTCTATCGCGACGAGACGCCGCACCGCCTCCGGGTAGATGCCGGTATAGCGCAAGGCGATGTTGCCGCCCAGCGAATGGGCGATGATGGTGACCGGTGCCAGCTTCTGCTGATGGATCAACTGCGCCAGGTCGTAGATGTAGTTCGCCATGGCATAGTGCCCGGAGGCTGACCACGCCGAATCGCCGTGCCCGCGCAGATCCGGCGCGATCACGTGGTAGTCCCGCCTCAAGTCCGAGGCGACCCAGTCCCAGTTGCGGCAATGATCGCGGCCGCCGTGCAGCAGGATCAGCGGCGGCGCGGCGGTGTTGCCCCAGTCCACATAGTGCAGCCGCAGCCGTTGCGAGAAGAACACCCGCGATGCCGGACCGGAAGCCGGCAGGCTTGCAGCGCCACTGTTGGTCATGTCCATCCCATGGTCATGCCCGTCCCAGAGCCGGTGCCATCATGGCCGACGCGCCGACGCACCGATCAGCCGATCGGCGGCTTGCGGGCGTGCCACTCGGTTGCCCTTTCATACGCCGCCGCCACCCGCAGCACCGTCGCATCGTCGAAATAGCGGCCGACGAACTGGACCGATATGGGCAGTCCGTTCCGTGCCAGCCCTGACATCATGGCGAGGGCCGGATGTCCGGTTACGTTGAAGGGCGTGCGAGCCTGCCGCGGATAGCTACGCGCGGTCTCCTCGGGGTCGTCCAGCCGGCTCGGCGGGTCCATCGAGCTGGCACAGAGCAGCACGTCGAATTCGCGGAACTGGTCCTCGACCGCCGCGATGACTTCGGTCCGCCGTCGCTGCGCGCCGACATAGTCGCCGGCTGCCATGAAGGCGCCCGGCAGCAGCCGGCGTCGGGACGATTGACCATAATCGCCGGGCCGAGCACGGAGCCATGGCGAGTGGATCGACCAGGCCTCGCTGCAGAGGATCACCCGGTTGATGGCGGCGAACTCTGTCAGAGTGGGCAAGCTGATGGTCCGCACCTGCGCACCTTCGGCCATCAGCACGCGGGCCACGTCGTCGAGCGCGGCGGCAACCTCGGGATGCGCCGGCATGTCACGCTCATGGAAATGCCGGACGAAGCCGATGCGCAGATCGCGCACCCCGCGCTCGAGCATCCGACCAAAGCAGCGTGCGGGGGTCGCGGCACTGCCCGGATCGCCCGGATCGTGCCCGGCGATCGCATCCAGCAGCAGCGCGTTGTCGGCAACGGTGCGGGTCAGCGGCCCGACATGGTCCAACGTGAAGGACAGCGGGAACACGCCCCGCCGGGATACCAGGCCATAGGTCGGCTTCAGCCCGACAATGCCGCAGGCGCTGGCCGGATTGCGCACCGAGCCGCCGGTATCGGTTCCGAGTGCGAGGGGGAAGAGGCCGGCCGCGACGCCGGCGCCCGAACCGGATGACGATCCGCCTGGATGATGCTCGCGGTTCCATGGGTTACGCGCCGGCGGAAACGGCAGATCGAAGCTGGGGCCACCAATGGCGAATTCATGCGTCGACAGCTTGCCGATGATGATCGCGCCGGCCTGGCGCAGCTTCTGGATCGCCACCGCGTCTGTTTTGGCGATGTTATCGACCAGGATCCGGGAGTGACAGGTGGTCGGCAGGCCGGCGACATCGATGATGTCCTTGACCCCGACCGGGATCCCGTGCAGCGGGCCACGAACGCGCCCGGCCATGATGTCCGCCTCGGCATCCCGGGCCGCGCGGATGGCGGCTTCGGCGTCCAACCGGATGAAGGCGTTCAGTTTCGGGTCGAGCGCCTCGATCCGCGCCAACAGGGTGTTCAGCAACTCGACCGGCGATATTTTTTTGGCGGCGAAGGCCTGCGACGCCTCCGACGCGGAGAGCCACGCAAGCTCGGTCACCGACGGACCCCTGCCCGCATCGGCGGCCACGGTTCGGCGGCGGGATCGACCGGCACTGTTATATTGTGAGCGTTGTCCAGCGCCTGCGCCGCTGCGGCCACGACATCATCGGGAAATTCGGCGAGCGCCTTGTCCAGCCCCGCGGCCCGAGCGAGGGCAATGATGATAGGATCCATAGTGTCACTCCAGCTTCCTTCTCGCCGAACAATCATGCTGCGGGAGAGAGTGGCGCGAAAGAGGGAAGGCGCGCCCCGGGCGTGGACAGGCGACAGGGACCACGTAAAAAAGGCGGTACGACCGGGGGTGTGGTCGTACCGCCAAAGTTTGTCGCGCACTGTGCGCGACTACGGGGAGGAAACAGGACACCGCCGTAGCGGCTCCGAGGACTTATCTAGTATCAAAATATTTATAAAAGGTTAACAACAGCGTGTCCGACTTGTTTTTTTGCATTCCGTCCAGCGTTTTTACTATCGGAGGTAGCCGGACATGAAAGCGTTGCCCGCAGTCGGTCTTCCGCTGGTCGGCTTGAAAGTTCTCGAGATCGGCCACTATATCGCCGCCCCGTTTTGCACCCGGATCCTCGCCGATCTCGGCGCCGAGGTGATCAAGCTGGAACCGCCGGGCGGCGACCCGGTTCGCGGCTGGGGCGCGGCGAAGGATGGTCACTCGGTCTGGTTCAGCATCCACGGCCGCAACAAGCTCTCGGTCGAACTCGATCTGAAGAAAGACCGCGACGTCCTGCTCAAGCTCGCGGCAAGGGCCGATGTGCTGGTGGAAAATCTCCGTGCCGGTCAGCTCGAGCGGCTGCGGATCGGCCCCGATGCCCTGCATGAGGTAAATCCGCGACTGGTCATCGCGCGGATTTCCGGATACGGACAGGACGGTCCCTACCGCGACAAGCCCGCATTCGGCGCGATCGGCGAGGCGATGGGCGGCCTGAGACATTTGACTGGGCACCCGAGCGGCAGTTCCGAACTGCCACCACCACGCTGCGGGATCTCGATCAGCGACGATCTTGCCGGATTGTATGCCGCGATCGGGCTTTTGTCGGCCCTGTGGCAGCGTGACGCGACGGGCACCGGGCGCGGCCGTGTCGTCGACGTCAACCTGGTCGACAGCGTCTTCAGCCTGATGGAAGGAATGTTACCGGAATACGCCATGGACGGACGCATCCGGCAGCCGGCGGGCGCGGCCATCGCGACTGCGTCACCGACCAATACGTATCCCTGCGCCGACGGCAAATTTCTGTGCATCGCCGGCAATTCCGACCTGATCTTCGCCAGGCTGATGGCGGCGATCGGCCGGAAGGAGCTGGCGCGCGACCCCGCCTACGCCACCAACGGCCTGCGTTGCGAGAACCGTGCCGCGCTCGATGCCGCGATCGCCGCCTGGACGCGGACGCTGCCGGCGAAGGACGCCGAGGCGATCCTGGAGGGCGCCGAGGTGCCATGCTCCCGCCTGTTCGACATCGCGGACTGCGCCGCTGATCAACATTTTCTCGCCCGCGGATCGGTTCAGACGGTGGACGATCCGCTCACCGGCCGAACGCTGCATCCCGGTCCGGCGATCCGACTGGATGGAGAACGGCCCGAGGATGTGGTGCGGTGGACCGGCCCGGCCGCCGGCGCTCACACCGAGCACGTGCTGCATTCGCTGCTGGGTCTGCCGCGGAATCCTGGCTGACACAGCAACGGGTCCCGCTCCGGACCCGCTGGAAGGCTCCCGTCGACCAGCGCGGTGGAGAAGGTCGGCGTCCACACCCGGCCCCAACCCCAATTTCTACGCGCCTACAGTCGCGCGCTCGCTGATCGTTGCCTCCCGACGGCGGGTCCGAGAGCGACGTTTCGCGCGACAGCCGATGATCATTGGAACGCGTCGTGGACTGGGCCCAACTGGGTTGCATAGTCGTCGGGCGTGAGCGCTCCGTGTCGCTTCAGAATCTCGACCAATCTTGCCCGATCCCGGTACGAGTCCTTGACGAAGATGCAGAGATATTTGCCTTCGCCTGGACTGAGGTACGTTGGAGCACCGTTGGCCGCCCTGCCGACTGGTCCCAGGTGAGGCAGCATCCAGAGCTGATAAGGTGCGCTCGCGAGAGCAACGACGGCGTTTGCTGCGAGATGGTCCCAGGTGCGTTGTTGATAAGGCGCCTTCCATGCGGGATTTGGGCGACAAATGCCGCCGTTCCGCGGGAAGTAAACTTCGATCAGGTCCGCATCGAGCGCGATCAACTCCTGAGGCTGCATCAGATGATGGGCAAACTGAGCCGTGTTCAGACCCCAGAGATCATAAGCCGGCCATCGGGAGTAGTAAGCGATACGCCCAGCCTCGGTCACCGCCAGCGTGCCGTGAAGCCCGTCAACCCGCAATTCCCGGGCGACCGCAGCAAGATTGTTGACGCGGTCCCTGAAGCGTTCAAGGGCGTACGATTGCCAGGATTGCGCCATGAACAGCAGATAGATGCCTACAACCAGAGACAGGAATGCCCAGCGCGGAAGCCGCATGTGGCGCCAGTTCAGGGCTACAAGGACGGCCGTCGCAATCACAAAGTAGAAGTAAAAGCGATCCGCCCAGTTTTGATCGAGTCTCATCGAGGCATAAAACAGAGATGGGACGACGATCAAGCCTAACAGCAGCTGCAGGTTGATACGACGGCGTCCGCCGGAGCCGATGACGATCACCAGAAGTGGCAGGCACCATTCCAACTGCAGCCGAATGTCGTGCAGGCCCCCGGCGGTGAACGGGCCGAGCACGCGTGCGGCATCGGATTTCACCAGGAAGGGCAGCGGAAGCAATTCACCGAAATAGTTCCATCGCCAGATAAAATAGACAATACCCGGCACAATGCACAGACCCAGGTACCGGACCAGGATCGACCAGCGCTCGGGGCCATCGAGCAGCCGCATTCCGGCCAGTGGAGCCGCGAACACGACGCCGTCGGGACGAAAAAGACAAAGCAGAAGCATCGCCGCCGCCAGCAGAGTGTCGTTCCGCCTAATGAATGCGTAGGCGCAAAGAGTTAACAGAAGGCCAAACGGGAACACGGAAAAGCCTGCGATCGCGGCCCATACCGTGACAGAAGCAAGTGGCACCAGAGTCGCTATGGCAACGTTCACCAAAGACCGCCTGAAGTCGCCTATTTTTACCAGGAGCAGCCCGATCCCGATGGCTGAGGCAGCATTGAGCCAGCCCGTTGCAGCGAATATTCCGATCCCAACATAATGAGCGACGGCCAGCAGGATCAGCCAAAGAAAATCCGTAGCGCCCTCTGCCCGCGGCCCATTCTCGACGTAGGAAATAATTCCTGTGCGGGCCAGGTTGTCGGCATACTGATACAGGATTGCCGCATCCTCGGCGGGTTGAAAGAATCTGGGTGCGATAATCAATCCGACACAGCCCAGGGCGGCCAGAACAACTACCCCCACCTGCAAACATGACCTCGCCCACGGAAGGGCGGCGGATCGCAGGGAGCCCCTTCCGGAGGCCGCGTCCAATAGGGCTGTGCCATAACTCGACGACATCGGTGCTCCGCTGGGTAATTGGTTCAGTCCCCATCGTGCCCTGGGATCTTCGAGGCCTCTTGAGTGCGATCCGAAGCGCCGACGGTTGCTAGATCGTGGTGTTGCCTTTCACAACTCGGCCGGAGATGAAGATCGGGTTCACTCGCCGAAGGTTGGACCCTCCAGCCATCCATTCATTCATTTACTCATAAATACCGAATAAATGATAATCACGTTCTTCCATAAATTAAGAACAAAGATCGAAATGCACATGATGCCAATTCTGGTGGTTCACTCCGGCCTCACCTGAACGATATCGACGTTCTGGGTCCTCCAACATAGACCAGCCCCCTTCAGAGCATCTAAATCGCTGCCTTCTGTGTCTATTTTCAGGAAGCCCCTGTGCGCGATACGCTGTTCGTCGCAAAAATCATCAACTGTCCTCAAATCAACCTGCGTGAGCCGAATTGTTTCGGCGGCGAGGGTATCGTCCTCCGCGCCCGTCATCGTCGCCCGCTCGAAGGCGGAACATTTCGGGATCTCGCTCCAGAACCATCTGCCTTCGACCCGACCGCGCGCCCAAGGCAAGCTTGAAGGTGTGCACATTGGAACGAGCGCCAATCTCCCTCTGGAGCACAGGACAGGTCTCGCTCACAGGTTCGAAGCAGTAGACCTCTGAGTTGGGGAAGTATTTTGAGAATTTCCTTGCTGATTGACCCAGCGTTGGCGCCGACATCAAAGATCGCCGAGGCCTCTAAAAAAGGCAAATGCGTCTGGTATCGGCGAATGTGTCCAGGCCGCGAGAAGCGCGCGGCAGATACGTGCCCGGTCAACGCCTCAAATAGATGCTTCACTGATTGTTTATGGTTCATCGGCCTGACCTTTGCCGTCTCGTATCCCGCCTAATCACAACCGATGAACTCGAATCCGGATTCTACATGCGGATGACGCTAACATAGACGGAGTGACGCAGGAACAGGGCGGTTTCGCGAAGATTGCGACAAAGCGGTGCCGCATCACAGAAGTGTGTACCATTTTTGGAACGAACGGCGCCGGGACTATGGCCTAAGGCCGCGCAGAGTCCGAGCCATGAGAGGGCACCGTGCCTTTGAACCCCAGGGCGACGACATAGAGTTCACTGGACTGTTTCCGGCTGGCCGGTGGTTTGGCGTGGCGGACATGGGAGAAATGCCGCTTGAGTGTGCCCAGCAACTCGCGCTCCGATCCGCCCTGCAAGACCTTCGCGACGAAGCCGCCACCCGGCGTCAGAATCCGCACCGCGAAGTCCAGCGCCATTTCGGCCAGCGCCACGATCCGGATGTGGTCAGTCGCGCCGTGACCCGTGGTGTTCGGCGCCATATCGGACAGCACCAGGTCCACGTGGCCACCCAACTCAGCCGACAGGCGCGCCGGCATTTCCGGGTCGGTGAAGTCACCCTGGACGATTGTGGCACCGTGGATCGGGTCGATCGGCAGCAGGTCGAGTGCGAGAACCGACATCGCGCCACGTTTCGCCGCAACCTGCGTCCAACTGCCCGGCGCCGCGCCCAGATCCAGCACCCGTGCGCCGGGCCGGATCAAGTGGAAGCGATCATCCAGTTCCAGCAGCTTGAAAGCGGCACGCGATCTCCATCCCTGCAGGCGAGCGGCCGCTACGTATGGGTCGTTGAGCTGACGCGCCAGCCAGCGCTGCGAGCCCGCGGTTCGGCTTTTCGCGGTCTTCACCGGCACCGACAGCCCGCGCGATGGCGGTATGGCCGACCGTCTCACGATTGCAGGCTCACCCGCGCTGCTGTTCGTCGTGCCGACCCTGACGCAGCCGGTGAGCCCGCATCAGGCGCAGCAATACACCTTCCCGTAGACCGCGATCCGCGACGATGACGTGTGGCGCCGGCCATAGTCGGGTAATCGCGGCGAAGACGGCGCAGCCGGGGAGCACGAATTCCACCCGGTCCGGACCGACGCAGGGATGCTGTATCAGTCCCTCACGCCCCAGCCCGCGCAACGCAACGAGTGCGGCGGACGCCTCCTGGCTGGTGAGTTCGACGCCGTCGACCGCGGGGCGGCGATAGCGCTCCAGATTGAGTGCCACGCCAGCCAGCGTCGTCACCGTTCCGCTGGTTCCCAGCAGATGGACACCGCCGTTGCTGATCTCCCGGGCGATGCAATGGACCCGCTCAAATCGGTGCAGGCGATCCAGGACATCCAACACCATCGCCTCAAAGCCATCAGGCGTGAAACCAGCATCGCCCCATCGCTCCGCGAGGTTGACGACGCCGATGGGCAGCGAGTTCAAATCCGATCAACTCGGCTCGGCCTCGGGCGGGACGTACCCAGGCAAGCTCGGTCGATCCGCCGCCGATATCGAACAGCAGTGCCCTCCTGCCATCGCCGGGCAATAACGGCGCGCATGATTCGAGCGCGAGTTCGGCTTCCTCGCGACCCGATATCACGCCGAAGTCGAAGCCGGTCTCCCGCTTCACCCGGCCGAGGAACTCGGCGCCGTTGACGGCGCGTCGGCACGCCTCGGTGGCAATAGCACGCACCTGGCGGACGGGTCGCCGCGCGAGGCGCGTTGCACAAGTCTCGAGGGCGCTGATCGCCCGGTCCATCGCGGCCGCGCTGAGCTGTCCGGTGCTGTGCAGCCCCTCGCCCAGCCGGACGATGCGCGAGAAGCTGTCGAGGACGCGAAAGCCATCGCCCGCCGGGGTCGCGACCAACATGCGGCAATTGTTGGTGCCCAGATCCAGGGCGGCGAACGCTGGCCCGAAAACCCGGCGCGCCTGTTCCGGTCGCGACCCAGCACACTCGGCGGACAAATTGCGTGCGGGAGTAGCTTGCGCCAGCGTCATAGCTGGATTGTCAACCGAGTGGGACTGGGGGGCAAGGTCCGAATGGCACTCGGATGAATGCTGTCGCTTTTTTCATTCGTCTGGGAAGCCGCGCTGAACCGTAGCATGCGACACGCGCCAACTCCCGCCGCCCTGGCTATTGGCCTCTCGCACCGCCATATGCGCCCGGCGCAGCAAAGCTCGGACATCCTCCGCACTGCCGAGCGGACGGCTGGCGATACCGATCGAGACTGTCGCGCTGGCGCCTTTCGGCAGATCGTCGAAAAGCCGCGCTGAACACAGTGCGTCGGCCCGTTCGGCGGCGGTCAGATGATCCATGCCATTCTGCCAGACAGCAATCTCGTCGCCGCCGACGCGCGCGAGGATATCGCCCGGACGGATCATGGCACGGAGCTGATTGCTGAGACGGACAAGCACGGTATCGCCCACGCTTCGCCCGACCGTGGCGTTCAGCCGGCTCATGTCATCGACGTCGATGAGGGAGAGGGTGCCGATCTGGCCGTCCAGGTCCAGACGGTCGATGTGCCGATCGGCCTCATCGATGAACCATCGCCGGTTCGGCATGCCGGTCAATCGATCGATGCCGATCTGCCCGGTCTCCATTCCGATCGACGCCCGCAGCACCACCGCGAGCGCCGCAACCAGGCCATAGTCTGCCTCGGTCCAGCGCCGGGCGCGCGGGCCACGCCAGAGTACCAAGCCACCGGACCGAGCCGGAGGCAGCAGCCATGGGCAGGCAATGATCGGTCGCTTGTCGGAGGCAATGGTGTGTGCCGGACCGCCCGGATTTGTCGCCAGCAAACGATGACCCACGTCGACCGTGTTCAAGCCACCGGTGCCTGCGCTGTAGGAAGTCACGAACTCAGGCTCTTCCTGGCTCAAATCGAGGACCGCCAACCCTTCCAGGTCGGAGGCCTGACATACCTCCTCGAGCACCGCGGTAATCGAGCTGTCGTATACGTCGCTGTTGAGCACGTCGCCCTCACGCTACGGACCTGTCAGCACCGGTGTTTAGTCGGTTTGACGCCTGCATGATAGAAAATCGCGAACGCCACACAATCGCCGCCACGATTGCCGCCGGGGCGACCGGTCGTTCTGTGCGCTGGCGCCGATTGGCGGAGGTCGGCCGGTCTCGGCTAGAGTGACCCGCTTTCGGGGAGGGAGACAGTTGCATGCGCGCGGTATGGTACGACCGGCAAGGCCCAGCCGATGAGGCTATCAAGACGGGTGAGCTGCCGACGCCCGAACCTGGCTTGAAGCAGGTCAGGGTCCGGCTCGAAGCGTCGGGGGTCAATCCATCCGACACCTATCGCCGTCGCGGCGCGGTCGCAGCAGAATATCCGCGCGTCATTCCGAACAGCGACGGTGCCGGCGTCGTCGATAAGGTTGGGGAGGGTGTCGATCCTGGTTGGGTCGGCAAGCGGGTCTGGCTCTATAACGGTCAGCGCAACGGGCGCTGGATGGGCACCGCGGCCGAGTTCATCGCGCTGGATGTTGATCTGGTCACCGAATTGCCCGGCCACGTCTCTTTCGCCGAGGGTGCCACTTTGGGCATCCCCGGCATGACGGCGCATGGCTGCGTCTTTGCCTCGGGGCCGGTCCAGGGGCGGACCCTGCTGGTCACCGGTGGCGCGGGAGCCGTGGGCCACTATGCAGTGCAGCTCGCCGCCTGGGCTGGAGCCAGGGTGATCGCAACGGTGAGCTCCGAGGCGAAGGCAGCGCGGGCAAGGCAGGGGGGTGCGGAATGGGTGGTCAATTACCGCACCGAGGATGTAGCCGCGCGGGTGGCCGAAATCACCGGCGGGGCGGGCGTCGACCACATCGTAGACGTTGATCTGGGCGGCAACCTGGCGGCCACGATGGGTTCGATCCGGGAGCATGGCAGTATCACCTACTACGCGACCAACGGTGCGCTGGAACCGAAGCTCAATCTGCGGGCGCTGATGGCCAAGAACCTGACGCTCCGCGGTTTCGTGCTGCCGACGAGCCCGCATCCGGACCGCAAGCGTGCGCAAACCGATCTTGCGAGCTTTATCCGGACACCGGGGCGAATTCTGTCTGTCGCCGCCCGATTCTCACTGTATGAAACGGCGGCCGCCCATGTCGCTGTGGAAGCCGGCGACAAGGTCGGCACCGTGGTGGTCGAGTGCTCTCGCTGAGCCTGGCCGCTGCGCAACGGACCAAAAGGCTCAAGACGACCAGGGACGAGCGGCCAAAATCGTATTGAACCACAGCTTGACTGAAGGAATTTGCATATGGCGGAACGTAAGCGTGCACTGGTGGTTGGCGCCAATCGCGGCATTGGCCTGGGCGTGGTCAAGGAATTCCTGGGGCGCGGGTGGGATGTCGTCGCGACTGCGCGGCAACCCTCGAAGGCCACCGAGTTGAAAGCCGTCGCCGAGCGGTCGCCGGGGCACCTCACAATCCTGAAGCTCGAGATGAACGATCCGGGCGAGCTGGACGGCTTCGCCTCCGGCTTGGGGCCTCAGATGCTCGATGTCGCTCTGATCAATGCCGGTATCGCGGGTCCCGGACACCAGGACGCGAGCGTCGTGACAGCCGCGGAGATCGGGTCGCTGATGTTCACTAACGCGATCGCGCCGATTCGTCTGGCACGCACCCTGGTCAGCCACATCCGGCCCGGATCGGGCGTGCTGGCATTTTCGTCCTCGGTCATGGGTAGCATCTCTATGAACTCCGGTGGGCAGGAGCTCTACCGCGCCAGCAAAGCCGCGCTCAACCTACTGACTCGCGGGCTTTATCTGGAGGTGCGCGCCCACGACCTTACGGTGCTGTCACTGCATCCAGGCTGGGTGCGGACCGATATGGGTGGACCCAGCGCCGCGGTCTCGGTGGAAGACAGCGCGCGCGGTGTGGTTTCGGTATTGCTGCGCGAGGAAGGCACGCACCGGCACGGATATGTTGATTATCAGGGAGCCGAGATCACCTGGTAGCCGAGCTGATCAGGGGAGAGATTACACTCGGCGGAGGGGACGCCGATGGATAGCACGCCGCCTCTCCTCCCGTGTCATGACCGGGCTCGGCCCGGTCAACCATGAATTTGCCTGTACCAACAAACCTGTACCAACAAAGACGTGGGTCACCGTGCCAGGCACGGTGATGACACTTGCAGGATCCGGTGACACCGAGGCGTGATCGGTAGTTCGGGGCCCGGGCCGCGGGTATTGTATCAGACTTCGACTTCCTGTTCCCGGTCGGTGCCGCCCTCATCGTCGCCTTCCGGCTTCGGCAGCGCCGGCAGAGAGGCCTCGGTGATCTCGAAGTCCAGCTTGTTGTCCTTCAAGGTCACTTTGACGGCGCCCCCCTTGACCAGCTTGCCGAACAGCAACTCCTCGGCGAGCGCTTTCTTGATATGCTCCTGGATCACGCGGGACAGCGGCCGGGCGCCATAGAGCCGGTCGTAGCCGCGCTCCGCCAGCCACTCCTTGGCAGCCGACGAAAGTTCGATCGTCACGTTGCGATCGGCCAACTGGGCTTCCAGCTGCATGACGAACTTTTCCACGACGCGGCCGACGATTTCCGGCGTCAGGCCGGCGAAGGTGATCGTCGCGTCCAACCGGTTGCGGAATTCCGGCGTGAAGAGGCGCTTGATGGCATCATCGTCCTCACCCTGGCGGACCTCGCGGCCGAAACCGATGGCCTCCTTCGCCATGTCGGAGGCGCCCGCGTTGGTGGTCATGATCAGGATGATGTTGCGGAAATCGACTGTCTTGCCGTTGTGATCGGTCAGCTTGCCGTGGTCCATCACCTGCAACAGGATGTTGAACAGGTCGGGATGAGCCTTCTCGATCTCATCCAGCAGCAGCACGGCGTGCGGATGCTGGTCGATGGCGTCGGTCAGCAGGCCGCCCTGATCGAAGCCGACGTAGCCCGGCGGGGCGCCGATCAGGCGGGAGACGCTGTGCCGCTCCATATACTCTGACATGTCGAAGCGGATGAGCTCGATTCCCATGGTGGCGGCGAGTTGTCGGGCCACCTCGGTCTTGCCAACGCCGGTGGGGCCGGAGAACAGGTAGTTGCCGATGGGCTTCTCCGGCTCCCGCAGCCCGGCCCGGGCGAGCTTGATCGCGGCGGCCAGGGCTTCGATCGCCTTGTCCTGGCCAAACACCATCGACTTCAAATCGCGTTCCAGATTTCGCAGCGTTTCCTTGTCGTCGGCGGACACCGACTTGGGTGGGATGCGCGCGATCTTCGCAACGATCTCCTCCACGTCGCGCAGGGTAACGGTCTTGCGGCGCTTATGCTCCGGCAGCAGCATCCGTGAGGCGCCAACCTCATCGATCACGTCGATCGCCTTGTCCGGCAGCTTGCGGTCGTTGATGTACTTCGCCGAAAGCTCCACCGCGGCGCGGATCGCCTCATCGGTATAGCGAACCTTATGGTGCTTCTCGTAGTTGAGCTTCAGACCGCGGAGAATTTTGATGCTGTCTTCCAGCGACGGCTCGTTGACGTCGATCTTCTGGAAGCGGCGGACGAGGGCACGGTCCTTCTCGAAGTAGTTGCGGAACTCCTTATAGGTCGTGCTGCCGATGCAGCGCAGGGTTCCGGATGCAAGCGCGGGCTTCAGCAGATTGGAGGCATCCATCGCCCCGCCGCTGGTCGCGCCGGCGCCGATCACGGTGTGGATCTCGTCGATGAAGAGAATGGCGCCGGTCTGGCTTTCCAACTCATTGACCACGGCCTTCAGCCGCTCCTCGAAGTCGCCGCGGTAACGCGTGCCGGCCAGCAGCGCGCCCATATCGAGGGCGAAAATCGTCGACTTTGCCAGGACTTCAGGCACGTCGCCCTCGACGATGCGCTTTGCCAGTCCTTCCGCGATGGCGGTCTTGCCGACGCCCGGATCGCCGACATACAGCGGGTTGTTCTTGGTGCGACGGCAGAGGATCTGGATGGTGCGCTCGATTTCCGAATCGCGGCCGATCAGTGGATCGATTTTCCCCGCCATCGCCTTCTTGTTGAGATTCACGCAATAGTTCGACAACGCGTCCTGATTGCGGCGAGCCGGCTTTTCCTCGCGCTCCTGCTCCGGTGGGGTCTCCGGCTGCTGCGCATTGGTTCCGGTGACGGGCCTTTGCGCCGAGCGGCCCGGTGCCTTGGCGATGCCGTGGCTGATGAAGTTGACCGCGTCCAACCGGGTCATGTCCTGCAACTGCAGGAAGTAGACCGCATGGCTCTCCCGCTCACTGAACAGTGCCACCAGTACGTTGGCGCCCGTCACCTCATCGCGACCGGAGGACTGGACGTGGATCGCCGCTCGTTGGACGACGCGCTGGAAGCCAGCGGTAGGCTTTGGGTCGCCGGGCCGGTCGGTCGCCAAGCCGGCGAGATCCTTGTCGAGAAATTCGGTAAGGTCGCTGCGCAGCTTGTCGAGGTCGACGCCGCATGCCCGTAGCACGGTCGCCGCGTCGGTATCATCAGCCAATCCGAGCAGAAGATGTTCCAGGGTGGCATACTCGTGTCGCCGTTCACTGGCGAGCGACAAGGCGCGATGAAGCGTCTGTTCGAGGTTCCGTGACAGCATATCCGACGCTCCTACACGCTAACGTCCGTATAATGGGACCTGATCATCACCAGACGGCACCCGGCCGCCTGGCCTAGTATTGACGCGCAGAGTGCCCTTGTGGCGGCAAACGCGGTCATCATTCCTTCTCGATCGTACACTGCAGAGGATGCTGATTCTGCCGAGCCAAGTCCATGACCTGGGTCACTTTCGTCTCAGCGACTTCGTAGGTGTAAACGCCGCAGACGCCGACTCCGCGCCGGTGGACGTGAAGCATGATCCGTGTCGCCTCTTCGCGGGATTTCTGAAAGAATCGTTCAAGCACGTGAACGACGAATTCCATAGGCGTATAATCATCGTTCAGCATCAAAACCTTATACATCGCCGGCTTGCGGGTTTTCGGACGCGCCTTGACCACGACCCCGGTATTGGGTCCCTCCGTCGTGCCGCCGCCACGCTTGTCGTTGTCGCTCATCGTGTTCGCATCCATTCGCCGTCCCGCGCCCGACCGTTATACGGTCTGTCGCCCATGGCTGTCCGAGCGTCCAGCCCGCAGCATCGTTGGTCCCCGTGGTACATCCGCGCTCGTTGGTCGTTTAAGGGCCTAAGCATATTGGATGGCCGCGCCTTGATGAAAGAGCTTTGCATCGCCGGGGAACGACGAGTGTGCCGAGATGACGATTGCGCCGTCCGGGCGCCGCTGCAAGAGGGCGAATGGTAGGCCAATTGGATTTTTGATTTTCGGGGTGACGACAGGCGACTCACAGCTCCTGGAAACCAGATGGGTCGGGATGCGGAATAACGAAAGGCCCGGACAAATGCCCGGGCCTTTTGATAGTCTTTCGAAGCGGCTTCCGTAGCTTAGCCTTAAGTATATGATTCGATTGTGGGAAGCTTGCCCGATTCGGGTCGGCTGACGGATCAGGCGGCTTTGGCAAACTTCTCGACCGCGACGCTGACGCGTGCGGTGATCGGCGCCAGCGTTTGTTCGGTCAGCTTGAACGAGGCATCGGTCAACTTGCCCGATTCGGCCATGGCCTTCTCCATCGCGGCGCGCGCGAAACTGGCCTGCAGTTCGAACGCGTCCTTCAGGGACTTCACACTCGTGAGCGCCTTGAAGTTTGCCAGGGTCTCATCGAACGTCGCCTGCGCTGTAGCCGCAACCTGTTTCGACAGGTCCTGAACACCGGCGGTCCAGATCTGGCTGGACTTTACGACAGCTTCCACGTTCCCTTGACTGAACGTGACGAATTCCTCGGCGGTTTTCATAGCCATTTCCATTCCTTCCTTCACTTTAACTTGAGTCAATTCGAGCGCGTCTGTCGCCTTGGCCGTGGCGTCGTCGAGCGTCGAGATCGCAACATCCATGCTCTTTGAGGTTGCCGCTTCGGTGACTGCGGCAACCTCGGTTAGTTTCGGCCTCGTTGGCACTGTGATCGCCTCCAAAAAAGCGCGAAATGCGTCATGCGGCGCAATACGCTCAGTCAGCCGGTGACGCACTCAGTTGAAATTCTGTTACGTGATGCGGCTTCGTTTGCTGCGGTGCAGCACAAAGCCGATATAGGCCCCTCCCAGGACGTTATCAAGTCGTTTTTGTGCAGTGCACAAAAAATCCCGGCGCCACTCCGACACTGCCAGTCTGCGATCATCCCCGGCCAATGATCAAGCCTGGGCCCCGCTCGCTGCGACCAGATGAGGGTCGCACTGTAAGGCCTTCACTTTTTATGGTTTTTCGCTCTCTTTCGGCTGGACATTACACCGCGGGAAAACTTAAGGTTCGTTCATCGCTTGGAGAGGAAACCAAATGGCCGGGTTGGCGTGCCAGCGACGCAATTTCCTTCCGGGCCAGCACCCACCTCGCTGGTTGCCGCTGCCTCTGCTGATTGTCGCCTCGGCGCTTCTGGCGCTGCTCCCGGGTGCGCCCGCGCGGGCGCAGATCGGTTCCGCTCGTTACAGTTCCATCGTCGTGGATGCGTCGTCAGGCGATGTGCTGGAGGAGGTGAATGCGGATGAACCGCGCCACCCCGCAAGCTTGACCAAGATGATGACGCTCTATGTGACGTTCGAGGCACTTCGCGACCGCCGGATCATCCTTGGTCAGGCGGTTCCGGTGTCAGGCCATGCGGCGTCGATGGAACCCTCGAAGCTCGGCCTCATCCCCGGTTCACGACTGACCGTCGAGGAGGCGATTCTAGGTCTGGTGACAAAATCCGCCAACGACGCGGCCTCTGCCCTGGGGGAACTCCTCGGTGGCAGCGAGGACCGGTTTGCCCAAATGATGACCCTGCGCGCCCGGGCGCTCGGGATGGGCCACAGCACGTTCACGAATGCTTCCGGCCTGCCCGACCCTGAGCAATGGACGACCGCCCGCGACCTGGCGATTCTCAGCCGGCACCTGATCAACGACTTTCCCAGCTACTACGGATATTTCGCCACCAAGACCTTCCTCTGGCACCGGCAGGTCATTTTCAACCACGACAACATGCTGCGGTCCTACCCCGGAGCGGACGGATTGAAGACGGGCTACACCGAGGCGTCGGGCCACAACCTCGTCACCAGCGCGGTCCGCAGCGGTGTGCGCCTCGTCGGCGTTGTGCTGGGTGCGGCCTCTAACGGCGAGCGCGACATTCACATGGCTTCGTTGCTCGATCAGGGCTTTGAGCGGCTGGACGTGCCGGCTTCCCGCGGACCGATCCAAACCGCCGCCGCTCGGATGACGCTGATCTCAACGGCTCACGCGGCGGAGGTAACCCACCCGGTCTCCACGTCGCGGTCCCGCATGCTGGCACCGACATGGTCGATCCAGATCGGCAGCTTCCGAACCGAACAAGCGGCGCGCGCCGCCGCCGCCGCCGCCCGGCGGGCCGCCGACGGTGGGGAGGTTCGGGTGGAAGCCGCGAGCGTCGGGCGAAAAGCCGTCTGGCGGGCTCAGGTCACTGGACTGACCGCATCCGACGCCCAGGAGGCTTGCGCTAGCCTTGCCCATCGCAAGGGTGCTTGTTTTGTCATCCGTCCGGACACAGGCGACGTCGCCAGCCGCTGATCATCTCCAAGCCGCTCATGACGCTGACTCGGTCCGGAAGGCGCGGACGGTCAGACTGAGTGCGGTTGGTCACAGAGTGCCGGGACACCGTGGCGTGGTGGCAGTCTAGGCGTCACGGGCCGCTGGCATCATGGTGCCGATGCCACCGATGCACCCGACTGACACGGTCGCAAGCAGTTCAGCCGCCGCGGTCCAGGCGTAAGACCCCGTCCGCCGTCGCCACCAGCGCCGTGTTGGCCATGCCGATGAAAAGACCTGTCTCCACCACACCGATGATGCCTGACAGTGCTTCATCCAGGTGTTCCGGATCGGCGATCGGGCCGAAGCCACAATCGAGGATCATGTTGCCGCCGTCGGTGCGGAATATCTGCCCGTCGGCACCCCGGCGCGGCAGGACCTGGGCCCCCCCCAGCGCTACGATCCGGGCCAACGTGGTCTCCCAGCCGAAGGGAACGACCTCCACCGGCACCGCTGTCGTCTCGCCCAGGCGGGCGACGAGCTTTGGTTCGTCGGCGACGATGACCAGCCGATCGCTGGCGGCGGCGACGATCTTCTCGCGCAACAAAGCGCCGCCCAGACCCTTCACCAGATTCAATGTCCCGCGCGTGATCTCGTCGGCGCCGTCGATGGCGATGTCGATGCGGGGACGATGAGCGAAGTCGGTAAGCTCGATCCCGCCCTCCCGCGCGTGACGCGCGCTGCGCTCACTCGTGGGGATGCCGACGATGCGCAGGCCGTGGCTGACCCGCTCGATCAGACTGTCGATCGCGAAGGTTGCGGTCGAGCCGGTGCCGAGGCCGACCACCATACCATCCTCTATCATGGCCGCGGCCGCTGCGCCCGCCGCACGCTTCAAGGCGTCCCGGTCGGTCATGACAGCACCGCACACAGGATCGGAAGGCAATTGTCGGGGCACACTTTTCCAATCTCCTCCGCTGTCAGAGCGCGATTGCGCAAGGGTCGCGGCGTTTTCCGGGTGGCGCGAGACGTCACCGACGGCGCCCTCGGCATCGCCGGCCTGCCGGTACGCGGCGCCCGGAAATGTGCACGTCGAACACCATGAGCATCTCCTGCCGCCCGACAGCCGGCGTCATGCTTTGAAGTCACGCCCACTGCGCCGGCAGCCCTTACGTCCGTCGCCCGACTGTCCCGATATTCTCGCCGAACCATGCGGCGAGGTGGCAGACTAGACCGGTCGCGAAAGACTTGCCACCTAAAGTACCTTTACCTTGCACGGGGTAACGTGCTTGCTCATGTTGGTGTTTTACTAACGCCGAAGAAGGCGGAGACGGAGCGAAGGGATGGATGGCGTAGTGGACTCAAGGCGCATCACGATCCACGCGCCGGAAGATTTCGCCGGCATGCGAACCGCGGGGCGCCTCGCGGCAGAGACCCTGGACATGATCACTGAGCATGTGAAGCCAGGGGTCTCGACCGGCATGCTGGACAAGCTGTGTCACGATTTCATTATTGATCACGGCGCGATTCCGGCTCCGTTGAACTATCGTGGCTACCCAAAATCGATCTGCACGTCGATCAACCACGTCGTGTGCCACGGCATCCCGAGTGAGCGGAAGCTGGAGAACGGAGATATTCTCAACATCGATGTCACTGTCATCCTGGATGGCTGGCATGGCGATTCGTCGCGGATGTATTCCGCCGGGACGCCCAGCACACGGGCCCGCAACCTGATCGACGTGACGTACGAGTCGTTGATGCGTGGCTTGCGGGTGGTCAGGCCGGGCGTAAGCCTGGGTGATGTCGGCCACGCCATCCAGACTTTTGTCGAGGGTCACCGCTTCAGCGTGGTGCGCGATTTTTGCGGCCATGGCATCGGCCGGCGGTTCCACGAGCCGCCGAATGTCCTGCATTTCGGACGGCTCGGCGAAGGACCGATGCTGCGCCCCGGGATGTTCTTCACCATCGAGCCGATGGTGAACGCCGGGCGGCCGGAGGTGAAGGTGCTGGACGACGGCTGGACGGCGGTGACGCGAGACCGCAGCCTGTCGGCGCAGTTCGAGCACATGATCGGCGTAACCGAGGACGGGTGTGAGATCTTCACGCTGTCACCCGCCGGTCTGGACAAGCCGCCGTTCGGCATTAGCTGATTGGCAATGGACTGGGGTCCAGTCTGCGGCGGATCAAAGTCCGTCGCGAGCGCCGATGTCCAATCGCCCGAGTTGCAGAGCCGCGAAAAAGCCAGGTGCGGGAGCAGCGGGCCTCGCCGAAGTCGCAACCCTGCCCGGCTTGCTTCCCGATGGCGACGAGACTGAAGCCGCGATCGGTGCCGGCGGCCATCGCGCGCGGATGCGGCAGCGGCTTCTCAAGGCTGGCCCCGATGCGTTGGCCGACCACGAGATGTTGGAGATGGTGCTGTTCCTGGCCCTGCCCCGCCGTGACACCAAGCCGATGGCGCGGACTCTGTTGTCCCGGTTCGGTGATTTTGGCTCGGTGATCGGGGCGCCCGCGGCGGAGCTAGGCGCCATCGAGGGTTTGGGGGAGGCCGCCGCGGCGGCGTTGAAACTGGTCCAAGGTGCCGCGCTGCGCCTGCTGCGACGGCAGGCCGCGGCCGAACCCGTGCTGTCAAGTTGGGACCGGCTGATGGACTACCTCTCAGCCACCATGGTGCATGAACGGATCGAGCAGTTCCGCGTGCTGTTTCTGGATACCCGCAACCGGCTGATCGCCGACGAGGTGCAGAGCCGGGGTTCGATCAACCACACGCCGGCTTACCCCCGAGAGGTGGTGCGACGATGCCTCGAACTGCACGCCAGTGCCGTCATCCTTGCGCACAACCATCCGAGCGGCGAACCGGCGCCATCCCGCGAGGATGTCGCCATGACCGCCGATATCCAGCGAGCGGCGGCGACGATGGGGATCATGGTGCACGACCACGTTATCGTCGGTCGCTCCGGGTGCGTGAGCTTCCGTCAGCAGAAGCTGCTTTGAAGGGGCGCTCGAGGGCATGGGATCCCTCGAGCCTGGGAATGCCGGAACCGCCGATCCGTCGCCGTTGCCGGCGTTCGGTTCCCGGCGCCGGAGCTTACGGTGCCTCCTTTTCCTGCCGGGCGTTCAGCTTCGCCTGATCCGCGGCCAGATGCTCATTGTCACGGCCGATGTCGTGATCGAGATTGCCGATCCGGTTCCGCAGTTCCTTCAGTTCACGCAGCTGCTCGGGCGACAGTGGCGGGGCCTTGCCCACCTTCGCCTCGGCGGCCTGCACCTCAAGTGTCTGCAGCTTCTGCTGGTCCATGGACAGCTTCTTGTTGTCCTGTTTGATGTCCTTATTGAGTTCGTTGACTTTGGTCTCGAGCTCACGGGTCTGATGGTCGACATTCGAGTACCGAGGGTGCGGCCATGCCGGGCTGTTGCGAGCTGTGGGCGAAGGCAGGGGCCGCGGCGACCAATCCGGCCACCACGGCCATGTGGGTAACAAAGCGATTCACGGTACGGTATCCTATCGAACAAAGCAGAGCGGCCAATCCGCTCGCGATGCCGGAATACCGTTTCACGTGCTGCACTGGTGTGCCGGCGGTCACAGGATGTCGCTGGGCTGCGGCGCTTCACCAATGGCCGCCCGCATGCCGTGGGGTGGTGCGGGCCGCCGGGCCGCCGGGCGCTAACGCCCCAGGGTCGGCATGACGAACTCGGGTCCGCGACGTTTGCCAGAGCTCCAGCGCTGGGTGATCGCCTTGTAGCGGGTGTAGAATCGCACCCCCTCGGGGCCATAAATGTGGTGGTCGCCGAACAAGGAATGCTTCCAGCCGCCGAACGAGTGGAACGCCATTGGCACCGGGATCGGTACGTTGATCCCGACCATGCCGATCTGGATCGCGCTGGCGAAGTCTCGGGCCGTGCCGCCATCGTTGGTGAACAGCGCGACGCCGTTGCCGTACTCGTGGGCGTTGATCATGCGGGTGGCGGTCGCGACGTCGGGCGCGCGGACGACCGACAGCACCGGGCCGAAAATCTCGTCTTTATAAATACGCATGTCAGGGGTGACGTTGTCGAATAGGCAGCCACCAAGGAAGAAGCCGCTCTCGTAGCCTTGCAGCTTCAGGCCACGGCCATCGACCACCAGATCGGCACCCTCACGAACGCCGAGATCGACATAACCGCGCACCTTTTCCATATGCTCGCGGGTGACCAACGGACCCATTTCCGCTTCCGGATCGACCCCCGGTGCCACCTTCAGCGCGCGAACCCGGGGCGCCAGCTTCGACATCAGCGAGTTGCCGGCCGAACCCACGGTGACCGCGACGGACACCGCCATGCAACGCTCCCCGGCGGCGCCATAGGCAGACCCCATCAGTGCGTCTACGGCGTCGTCGATGTCCGCGTCCGGCATCACAACCATGTGGTTCTTGGCGCCGCCAAGCGCTTGCACCCGCTTGCCGTGTGACGTGCCACCCCGGTAGATGGTCTCGGCGATGGCGGTGGACCCGACGAAGCTGATGGCGGCGATGCCAGGGTGAGCGATGATGGTCTCGACCGCCTCGCGGGCACCTTGCACGACGGCGAACACGCCGTCCGGCAGTCCGGCCTCCTTCAGCAGTTCCGCCATCTTCAGCGATACCGACGGATCCTTTTCCGACGGCTTGAGTATGAAACAGTTGCCGCAGGCGAGCGCCACCGGGATCATCCAGAGTGGCACCATGATGGGGAAATTGAACGGCGTGATGCCGGCCACGACGCCCAACGGCTGACGGATCGACCAGGCGTCGATGCCGGTGCCGACCTGGTCGGTGTATTCGCCCTTCAGAAGATGTGGGATGCCGCAGGCGAACTCCACCACCTCCAGACCGCGCTGCACCTCACCGTCGGCGTCGGACAACACCTTGCCGTGCTCGCCGGTGACGATAGCGGACAACTCCCGACGATCCCGCTCCAGGAGTTCCTTCAGCTTGAACATGACCCGGGCGCGGCGCAGCGGCGGAGTGTTCGCCCAGGCCGGCCACGCGGCCGTGGCGGCATCCACGGCCGCGCCGACCTGCCGCGCATCGGCCAAGGCGACGCGGCCGGTAACTTCGCCGGACGCCGGATTGAACACGTCGCCAAACTTGCCGCTGGTGCCGGCGACGTGTTTGCCGCCGATGAAGTGTCCGATCTCGCGCATGGTCGTGACTCCTGCTTTCTTTAGGCGGGAGTTAGCTCGGTTTCCTGAAGCGTGCCAAGGTCGGTCTCGCGGACACGACGCTCAGGTGGGGCGATCAGGGATCGATCGCCTGACGGAAACGGACAATCTCGGACGGCAACAGCTCAGCCAGAACGGCGGCGGCGGCAACGGCATTGGTTGCTCTCAACTCGTCAAAATTGTCGTAGGCGTGCTCGGCAATGCTTCGGAAGCGGCGGGTTTCCTCGGCCGCCGACGCGGCTTTGCCGGTAAGGATTTCCGGCCGATCGCCGAGACGGTGCGTGGCACGAAGGATGAGATCGGCATGCCAACGCGCACCAGTGGGCGCTTCCTCATCCAACAGATCCGGAATGCGAAGCAGGGCCGCTTCCAACGAGGTTTGACCGGCAAGCATGGCATGCAGGAAAGCCATCTCGACGAGATAGCGATCTTCCGCCGTGGCGAGGTTCGGGTAGATCGAGACCGCGCCGGAAAAATGCCGTACGGCGGAAGCCACGGCATGCTGGATTTCTGACCAGCGAGCGTCGCTCATGCCAGCACCCGCACATCCGACGAGATGTGCTCCAGAAACGCCGGTTTGCATCCTGCATAAGACAGCAAATCCGGCTCCAGCCGCAGGTCCCAGCACGCTGTCTCGGCGAAGGTCCATGCCTCGCTCAGCGCCTCGGAGGGGAAATCGAGCAGCAGATCGACGTCGCTATGATACTTCATTTGGCCACGGGCGGCGGACCCGTACAGCAGAAAGCGTCCGCCATGGGTCCGGGCATAATCCGCCAATGCCGGCGCCAGCGTCTGCACCGCCGTACTCCGCCGCGCCGCCTCGGTCGCCTTGCGTTCGGCCAAAGTGATGATCCGCTGCATGCCTGCATTATCGCGTTTTCGCGGGTCCGGAACAAGAAAACCGCGTAACACTTGTCTCTCGTGCGCGACCCGGCTACCCGTGCGGACTTGCGCGCATTACATGTGCCGCGTCGCTTTACAGGAGACTATCATGGTTTACAGGGTCGCGGTTGTCGGCGCCACGGGGGCAGTCGGGCGCGAGATGATAAAAACCCTGGTGGAGCGGAATTTTCCGGCATCCGAGGTGGTCGCCCTGGCGTCCGGGCGCTCGACCGGCTCGGAAATCTCCTTCGGCGAGAAAAACGTCCTGACGGTCCGTAACCTGGACACGTTCGACTTTACCGGCTGGGACATCGGGCTGTTCAGCCCCGGCGCCGCCGTATCAGCAATCCACGCCCCGCGCGCGGCCTCGCAGGGCTGCGTTGTGATCGACAACACCAGCCAGTTCCGCATGGACCCCGACGTCCCGCTGGTCGTGCCGGAGGTCAACCCGCATCACCTCAGGCAGTTCAGCAAGCGCAACATCATCGCCAACCCCAACTGCTCCACGATCCAGATGGTCGTCGCGCTGAAGCCGCTGCATGACGAGTTCAAGATCAAGCGCGTGGTCGTCTCGACCTACCAATCCGTGTCGGGGGCCGGCAAGGAGGGCATGGACGAGCTGTTCAACCATACCAAGTCGTCCTTCGTGTACGAGCAAAGCCCGCCGCAGCAGTTCACCAAGGAAATCGCGTTCAACTGCATCCCGCATATCGACAAGTTCATGGATGACGGATCCACCAAGGAAGAGTGGAAGATGGTGGTCGAGACAAAGAAGATCCTCGATCCCGCCATCGCAGTGCATGCCACCTGTGTTCGTGTGCCGGTCTTCATCGGTCACGGCGAAGCGGTGAACGTCGAATTCGAGAATCCGGTCACCGCCGGGGAAGCGCGAGCGCTGCTGCGCGATGCCCCGGGGGTCGAGGTGGTGGATGTGCGTGAGGATGGCGGCTATGTGACGCCGCTCGAATGCGCCGGAGAAGACGCGGTATTCGTCAGCCGCATTCGCAAGGACCCGACGGTCAAGCACGGCCTGTCGTTCTGGTGTGTGTCGGATAATCTCCGCAAGGGGGCGGCACTGAATGCGGTGCAGATCGCGGAGACGATGCTGGCGATGAACCTTCTGGTGCGCAAGGCGGCCTGACCGCTGGCACCGGCCGACGGCGAGGATCAGCCGGCCGGCGACCTCGAGCAGCGATCGACCGCAGGAGGCGGGGAGCGAAGCGGGGGCGGTCCTGCCGAACCTGCGTGGCTGGCGGATGTCACCGCGCCTGAAGGCGGCCGGACGCGCGTCGCGATCCTGCTCTCGGTCTTCAATGGCGAACGATACCTGTCTGAGCAACTCGCTAGTTTCACCGCGCAAACGCATGCCGACTGGCTGCTGTACTGGCGCGACGATGGTTCGTCGGACACCGGCCCGGTGCTGCTTCAGGCGTTCGGCGACGGGCCCGGCCAGGGGCGATGCATTACCCTGACGGCAGGGCGCCGGATGGGTGCGACCAGGAGTTTCCTCGCGCTGCTCCATCGGGCGCTGGAGGGGCCGGCGGCATTCTTCGCGTTCTCAGACCAGGACGATGTCTGGTTGCCGCATAAACTGGCGCATGCGGTGAGGGCGCTTGCCGAGATGCCATCTCACCGACCGGCGCTGTATTTCTGCGCGCGAACGCCGGTTGACGCTGCCCTGCGGCAAATCGGGCCGGCCGTGGTGCCGCGGCGTCCGCCCGGCTTCCCCGCTTCGCTGACGCAGAACGTGGCACCTGGCTGCTGCATGCTGCTGAACCGTGCGGCGGCCGAACTGATCGACCGGGGCAAGGTTCCGGACGGCACGTGGCACGACTGGTGGTCGTATATCGTGGTCTCGGCGAGTGGCGGTTCGGTCATCGCGGGCAATTCGCCGGACATTCTCTATCGCCAGCACGAAGCCAACGCCGTCGGAGAGCCGCTCGGCTTCTGGCGGCGTACCACAGCGGCGGTTCGTCGCGGCCGGCGGCCTTTCATGATTCTGTTCCGGCGTCAGATCGATGTGCTGGCGGCCGGATCACTCCCGCTGCCGGATCACACCAACGCGGTGCTGGCGATCATCGAGCGTGCCAGCCATGGCGGACTGCTGGCGCGGCTGAGGGCATTGCGCATCCCGGGATTCGTCCGTCAGACACCGGCCGAGACGGCGCTGTTCCGCCTGTGGTTCCTGCTCGGCTGATAGGCGACGCGCAACCACGAACCCCAGGAGTCCGGGCGGACATTCTTTATCGGGTGGCGGAAACGGCGGCACCGCGCGGAGGACACCCTGGCGGGGCCGTCCGCGCCAACACCGGACGGGGGATACGGCTCAGCGGCGGAAGTCGGCGCCTTTGCGCTCCACGGAGCGGACCAGGCCTTGCCACTCGTTCAGCCCGTATTCCTGCGTCGGACGCACCCGCTTCATCCGCTCGGCGGCTTTGCGCTGGACATATTCGTCGATGACGACCGGCGGCTCATCCATCTGACGGGCGATCAGTTCCAGTTCACACGCACGCTCCAGCATATAGAGCCGCATCATCGCGCCATGGATAGTCTCACCCAACGTGAGCAGACCGTGGTTCAGCAGCACGACACAGCTCCCGTTGGTGCAGGTCTTGCCCAAGGCTTCACATTCCTCGGCCGTCGCCGGCACGCCATACGCATGGTAGGCGACATCGTCGAGCACGTGCAGGGAATCCTGGCTGATCGGGCGCAGGCCTTGACGCAGCAGCGAGACGCCGGCGCCGGCGCGCGTGTGGGTGTGCAGCACCGCGTTGGCGTCACTCCGAGCCTTGTAGACGCCGCTGTGGATGATGAAGCCAGCGTTGTTGAACTTGCCGCCCGGAGACAGCACATTCCCGTCCATGTCCATTTTGACGAGGGAAGACGCAGTGATCTCGTCGAACATCTCACCGTAATTGTTGATCAGGAAGTGGTTCGGCTCCCCAGGCACCCGCGCCGACATGTGGGTGTTGGTCAGATCGGTCCAACCAAGGTCGTTGCAGATGTGGTAGAGAGCGGCAAGTTCGCAGCGAGTGTGCCATTCTGCTTCCGACATATCGGCGGTTCTGAGTTGGAGCGCGGCTGACATCTGTCTGATCCCCTTTGATGCGCGTGACATCTGTATCGTGATCCGGTTGCCGGTTCAGCGCAAGTTTTCGGCTGAATCGGAGCTGCAAGCGGCGCGTCATCCGGGCTATACGATCGGCGTGGCGGTTGCTTCCGATGGTCAAGCCGAACGTTTCGGACCCGGTGCTACGTCGTCGGCCTGTCTGGTGTTTGCCGATGCCATAGGCGCACCGCCGAAGACGCGGCGTCGCCTTCGAACGTTTGCATTCGTGGCGGCGGTGCTTGACCGCATCGGACCTTCGGTCTACCGGCACTTCCTGGCTGGACCCGAAGACCCGAGGAGCCGAACCGGTGAATGCATTCGGCTTCCCGCCGCCCCCGTCGTCGCCCGAAGCCGAGGCCCTCCGGGGCGAGGTCCGCACTTTTCTGAAAATTGCCCTGGCGGACCGCAAGCCTGTGGAGAAGGCGGAGTCCTGGACCGGCACCGATGCCGCATTCAGTCGCCAGATGGGCCAGCGCGGGTGGATCGGCATGACCTGGCCGAAGCAGCACGGCGGCCACGAGCGATCGGCGCTGGAGCGCTATGTCGTCCTGGAGGAGATGCTCGCCGCTGGCGCGCCCGTCGCGTTGCACTGGATCGCCGACCGTCAGTCCGGTCCCCTGATCCTGCGCGTCGGCACGGACGAGCAGAAGAAGGTCCTGCCGCGGATCGCCGCCGGCGAAGCATTCTTCTGCATCGGCATGAGCGAGCCGGATGTCGGCTCCGACCTCGCCTCGGTGCGCACGCGCGCGGCCAAGGTACAGGGCGGCTATCTGGTCAACGGCACCAAGGTGTGGACCAGTTTCGCGCATCTGTCGCACTACATGATCCTGTTCTGTCGCACCGGTCAGGCCAGGGATGCGGCGGCCGACCGCCATGGCGGCGTCAGCCAGTTCCTGGTCGACCTGCACGACACGCCCAGGCATCACCATCCGCCCGATCCTCGCGCTGACCGGCGAGCACCATTTCAACGAAGTCGTCTTCCAGGACGTCTTCCTGCCCGACACCGCCCTGCTCGGCCGCGAGGGCGACGGCTGGAACCAGGTCACCAGCGAACTGGCGTTCGAGCGCAGCGGTCCGGAGCGGTTCCTGTCGTCGTTCACCGCTGCTCGTCGAACTGGTCCGCGCGCTCGGCCGCGATCCGAGCGACGCGGCGCGATCGCGATCGGGCGGCTGACCGCGCACATCATGACGCTGCGGCGGCTGTCCCGCTCGGTCGCCGGGCATGCTGCAGGCCGGCGACAATCCGGCCCTGCAGGCGGCGCTGGTGAAGGACCTCGGCGCGCTGGTCGAACAGGAAATCCCGGAGATCGCCCGCCAGCTGGTGGACGCGGAGCCGGATGCACGTTCGACCCAGGCATTTCGCCGCCGTGCTGGCGCACACGATGATGCACGCGCCCTCGTTTTCGCTGCGCGGCGGCGCGCGGGAGATCCTGCGCGGCATCATCGCCCGCGGCCTCGGACTTCGCTGACCCCGTCAAGGAACGACACGATGACCGACAAGGTGCTGTATCAGCAGGACGGCCCGATCGTCACCATCACGCTGAACGATCCCGGCGATGCGCAATCCGATCTCCGAGCGGGAGATGGTGGACGCCATCGTCGCCGCGCTGGAGCGGCTGAACCAGGACGGTTCGGCTCGGGTCGCCATCCTGACCGGCGCCGGGCAGCGCGTTCAGCTCGGGCGGCGACCTGCGGAAGATGCAGCAGGAGTTCGAATCGCGCAGGGAGAAGCCGGCGCTGACGCCGCGCTACTACAAGTTCGGCATCCAGCGCATCCCGCTGGCGTTCGAGAAACTGGACGTGCCGATCATCGCCGCGGTGAACGGACCGGCGATCGGCGCGGGTCTCGACCTGGCCTGCATGTGCGACATGCGGATCGCGGCGGAAAGCGCGCGGTTCGCGGAAAGTTTCGTCAAGGTCGGCATCGTGCCGGGTGACGGGGGCGCGTGGCTGCTGCCGCGCGTCGTCGGCTACTCGAAAGCCTGCGAGATGGCATTCACCGGCGACATGCTGAACGCGCAGGAGGCGCTGGCTTGCGGGCTGGTGTCTCGCGTCGTGCCGGACGCGGAACTGCTGGCAGCGGCGAAGGCACTGGCCGACCGGATCGCGGTCAATCCCCCGCACGCGGTGCGGATGGCCAAGCGCCTGCTGATCGAAGGACGGCACAGCCGGCTGGATACGCTGCTGGAATTGTCAGCCAGCCTGCAGGCGCTGACCCATGCCACGGCCGATCACCGCGAGGCGGTCAGTGCGTTCCTGGAGAAGCGGCGGCCGGACTTCAAGGGGGATTGAGGCAGGGGGGGCCGACGCTCTCCCGCCAGGGAAGACGCCCGATTTGCCATCGCTCACTCGACCAAGGCCGGTCATGACACCGTAAGAACCGTGGGTCGGCGTCATCGGCCCCGGAACTCCCCAGGTGTCACCCACGGAACTCCTCCCGTGTCATCCCCGGATCTCCTCCAGTGTCATCCTCGGCTCCAGTGTCGTTCCCGGCTCCAGTGTCATACTCGGCTCCAGTGTCATCCTCGGCTCCAGTGTCATCTTCGGCGCAGGCCGAGGATCCACGACTTGCTGTACTTGGGTCGAACCGATTTTGGAGCGTCTCGCTCCTGGTTTCGGCCGCGCGGACAAATCGATTCGATGTACAGTTCATCTGCCGCGCAACATACTGTAGTATTCGCGCGAGCTTGTTCCATGGACCGCGGGACTTGTAGCGCGGTGCTATAGATCAAAACAATTCACGTTGCTTGTCCAAAAGGACATATTGTGACGGCGCCCATTTAGAAATATCTCCTTGCGTCAGATAGTTAGCAAGGATGGGCCATCGCGCCGCGGATATAATTTTGAGAGATCGGTGTTTGTGGATCCCGATCTGACGCCCCATGCCATAGCAATACAATGGTATTCAACTTGACCTGAGGAATATAGAATGAGACGCGTCGCTCGTCTTGCCTTGGTTTTGTTCGCCTTAACTAGTTCCATAGTTGTTACTGGTTGTGACAGCATGGGTCAGCATGAGCAGCAGATGACGGCAGCGGGCTGTGTCACCGGCGCGCTTGGCGGCGGACTTCTGGGATTGATCGGCGGTCATGGAAATGGCCAAGCCATCGCGCTGGGAACCGGCGCCGGCCTGCTTACAGGGTGTGCCGCGGGAAATATCATCGGCAAGCAGCTGGACGAACGGGACCGTCGCGTGGCCGAGGCAGCAACTTTAACCGCCCTGAACGCTCCCCCGACCCGTCATCCGGTCGCTCATGCATGGCGCTCCGATCATGGCACCGGAAACCACGGTACAGTGGTTGTCCAGTCCAGCGTCAGAAGTGCCGGTGGTGGCGAATGCAAGCAGGTCAACGAGGTAGCCTACATTCAAAGTCAGGAAGTCAATCAACCCGTCAAGTACCTGTCGCAACGGTCCCGATGGGGACTGGAAAGCGGCATGAGAAATTTTCTTCTGGCCGTTTTACTGGCGGTTCTTCCGGTGGCCCGGAGCCATGCTGAAGACGCCACGACGGCGGTTCCCCTGTTCGTGGCGAAGCCCGGCGAGCAAGAGAATCTGTTCGAACCGCACATCCACTTTTGGAAAGTGCCACTTCCGAACGGACAAACACGGCTGGTCATCTGGGGTGGCGTCGAGCATGGCAACTCATCCAGATTCAGAGACGCCTTGGAGCAAACGCCGAAGCCGGTCGCTGAGATTCTGATTTTTGCCTCACCGGGTGGCGACCTCGAGGAAGGTCTTCAGATCGGCCGGATCATTCACGCTCACAAGCTTGCCACGCATATTCCGAGCGAAGGCCAATGTGTCAGCGCGTGCAATTTCATATTCCTCGGCGGATTGATCAGGACAGTCGATGTGGGCGGTAAATTTGTCGTCCACTTCTTCCACTCTGACGATGCTCCCAAAGCTATTCTGCTGGATATCGGCGCGGCGACCGCCGATCTGCCGCAGAGTCCGCCCCCGGACGCCAATTCAGTTGCAGCTCAGTCAGCCTCGTTATCGCCGGCGGACACAGTCGGTAAGATCGGACCTCCGAAGCCATCGAAGTATCTCCACGCCTTGGGATGCGAGATGGATCATGTCTATACGGAATCATATGATCGAGCGGTCCAACGGCAGGAAATATCAATGGAGACGGGGGAAGATCCGGGCAGCATTGATCTGAGCAAAGAACAAGTCAAGGTTCCGGAGAACCTGGCAAGGTTGCGGGCCGTGACTATGGACTATGTGTGCCTGGAGCAGTCCACCGCCATAAGCGCGGCGGAGATAGCCTTATTCTTGGTCGATATGCGGATGTCATTGAGATTCTTCACTGCGTTCACCAATATCAGCAACGCCCTGCCTGTACCGATAACTCGTGACGAGCTGCGATCCTACAACATAACGAATACGGACTAATACCGACGGCCCTTGGCACTGACCCGCCTTCCCGTCTCCAGTGTCATCCCAGGCGGAGGCCGGGGACCCACGACTTACAGCGCGGTGCAGTCAAAATCGTAGATCTCCGCCTTCGCCGAGGATGACACCTTAAGCACGGACGGTTACCGCTAAAGCCAATGGGCATAAGTCAGCGTTTCGTAGCCCGCGAAGCGCGAACCGGGACCTCGAACGCGGCGTGGCGCAGGGGGCCGTTGCAGGCTGGAGGCGACCAGATGCCACGGTCGCGGCGGACCATTCTGAACAAGATGGACTTTTCCCGGCCGCCGGAGAAGCATGCAGCGCATGTACTGGCCCGGATGCAATGGCCCAACTCTATCGCGCAGAGCCGCGTTCGGTGGGCTGTTGCTGCCGATGCTCGCCGCTCCGACCTTGGCCGCCGAACCGGCGCCGAGCCCGGCGGAGGGGTGTCCGGCGAACAAGCCGTGCCACGGTTGTGGTTGCGCCGGAGGGCCCGGCTACCGCGCGCCTGACGGCCATTGTGTCGGGTTCCGTGATCTGACGTTCAAGTGCGGAACACCACCGACCGAACGTTGCACGTTCGAAAACGCGCCCGGCACCGGCGCACATGCCGAATGCGCCATGCCGGCTCACGGTCGCCACAAGCCGGTCGTACCCGCCAACCCGGACGGTCCGTAGGCGGAATTTGCCGGCTTGCCGAACTTGCTGGATGCGACAGGCGTGCGGGTGGAAGCCCGCGTCTCAACGTTGCTCGCCGGCGAAGCTGGCCGTCAACTCGGCAAGCCGATCCAATGCGGCTTGCGGCAACGGGCCTTTCTGCACCGCGGCCAGGCTGGCTTCGAATTCCTCGACCGTGGCCATGCCGACCAGGATCGTGCCCATCGCCGGATGCGTGATGGCGAAACGAATCGCCGCCTCGGCCAGGCTGGACGCGAAACCATCGGTGACCAGCGGCATCAGACGGCGAGCGCGGGCGAGATCCATGTCGTAGCTGTGCGCGGACCCGATCGGCGCGGGCGGCGGACTCGCGGTGGGATGACGCTCCGCCGTTCCGCTCAGCGCGCCGGCGGCGAGCACGCGAATACCGACCACGCCGACGCCCGCCTTCTGTGTGTGGTCGAACAGATGATCGTAATCCTGCGCCGGATAATTCGGCGGCAGGGCGGTCGCGGCCGAAGGGTTCAGCATGTTGTAGCTGACCTGGGCGCTGTCGAAGGCTCTCGAGATCGATGACCTGATGCAGCGCCTCGGTGTCACCGACCGCCGTGATGCCGAGGAACCGGGTTTTGCCGGCCTGGCGCAACGCCTCGAACGCCGGCACCACCTGCTGTTTCACCTGCGCCACGCTGAGGCTTTCACCGCCGCCGCCAACGTGATCGGGTTGTGCAGATGGAAGATATCGACGTGGTCCATTGCAGGCGGCGCAGGCTGGCGTCCAGCGACGCGGTCACGACCTCGGCGATGCGGCCGAACTCGTTCGGACGGGGACGCGGACCTTGGTGCCGACATGCGACGCCTGTCGCGTTTTGCGCCATCAAGCACGCGCCCGAGGTTGGTTTCGGACACGCCGTTGCCGTATTGCACCGCCGTATCGAAATAGTTGATGCCGGCGTCCAGCGCCTCGCCGATCGCGCGGTCCTGGTCCGCGGGTGAGCCGCGCACCATCAGCCCGCCGACGGCGCCGCAGCCGAAGCCGAGGATCGAAAGCCTCATGCCGGTACGGCCGAATTCGCGCATTTCCATGACTTTGTTCCTTCCTCGGATCATTGATACAGCCCGGCCGACCGGCCGCGGATCTTGCACAGCGCGACCAGCAGTTCCAGCGTCGGCGCCTCGACGCCGGCCATGCTGCGCCAGGGCCAGCGGCGCATCGAACATGCCGTCGATCTCCATCGGCCGGCCCAGTTCGAGGTCCTGCAGGATGCTCGGCTTGTGGTCCATGGAGCGCTGGTTGGCGATGCGCGCCGCATGGTTGGTGGTGGGGTCGGCGCCGAGCGCCTGGGCGATGGCGGTGGCTTCCTGCATCATCCGCAGGCCGGCCTGTTCGATGGCCGGTTCGGCATAGACGTATTTCGGCGCGCTGCCGGTCAGCACCGCCAGCGTGCCGCCGGCGAGGTTGCTGATCAGCTTGTTCCAGATTTCGGTGCGGATCGACGCGCGTCGCCTCGCCGCTGATGCCGCCGGCCGGTGATCAGGCCGGCGAGCGCGCGCACCCGCTCCGACAGCGTGCCGTCGGGCTCGCCCAGGATGAAGCGGCTTTTCGGCTGCTCGACATCGACCACGCCGGGTGCGGTCACCGCGCTGGCGGAATAGACCACGCCGCCGATCGCCCGGTCCGGGCCCAGCGCGCGCCTGAGCGCGTCGTCGGGGTCGATGCGCGGCAAGCGAGCGGCCCTGCAGCGGACCGGGCAAGATGCTGGAAATACCACCAGGGGATGCCGTTCATGACGAAGGCGACCGAGCGTGTCGGCGCCCAGCAGCGGTGCGATGGAGGCGGCGACGGCCGGCAGCGCCGGCGCTTTCACGGTGACGAACACGGCGTCCTGCGGGCCCAGCTCCGCCGGATCGGACGACGCCCGGACCGGCGCATGATGGGTGCCGTCGACGGCATGCACCGCCAGGCCATTGGCCTGGATGGCGGCCAGATGCGCGCCACGGGCGATCACCGAGACCTCCGCCCCGGCCCGGTGCAGGCGCGCCGCCAGGTGGCCGCCGATCGCGCCGGCGCCATAAACGCAGATCTTCATCGATGCCCCCTTCCCGCTGTTCCGTGCACGCCGCATCCGACGCCATGACCGGACGGCGGGTCAAGCCGCGCGCCCAGGCCGCGCTGAGTGTCTGGCCTGGGCCGCCGGCATGGAATAGAACCGCTGTGATCGTTTACCTCGGAGCCGTCGATGAGCAAGATCATCCGCACCGAGCCCGGCCCGATCCTGTCCAAGGCCGTCGAATATCATGGCTTCGTCTATCTGCCGGGCATCACCGCGCGCGACACGAAACAGGACATCAAGGGCCAGACCGCCGACGTGCTGGCGCAGATCGATGCGATGCTGGAGCATCACGGCACCGACAAGACCCGCCTGCTGCAGGCGACGATCTGGGTGAAGCACATCAAGGACCGCGGTGCTGATGAACGAGATCTGGACGCCGTGGCTGCCGAAGGAAGGCGCTCCGGCGCGTGCCTGCGTCCAGGCGGAGATGGCGGCGCCCGACGTCCTGGTGGAGATCATGGTCACCGCCTGCAAGTAAGTCGTTGCGAGCCGCGGGCCGCCGGTCGGGAACCCCGGGCGGTGGCCCGGTAGCCGGAACAATCTACGCCGTGGCGCCGCCGTCGACCGGCAGCGCCACGCCATTGACGAAGGACGCCTCGTCCGAGAGCAGGAACAGCGCCGCGTTGGCGATTTCCTCCGGCTGCGCGACGCGGCGCATCGGGTTCAGTCCACCACGCTTGGCGACCAAGGTTTCCGGCGTCTCACCCGGCGGCATCTGGCTGTCGGGCCGAGCGACGAAGACCCGCAGCATCGGCGTGTCGGTGGTGCCGGGGCAGACGGCGTTGACCCTGATGTTCTCGTGGCCGTAGCGCTTCGCCAGGCCCTTTACCAGCCCGACCACGCCGAACTTGGCGATGTTGTAGACCGGACTGTAAGGGGAGCCTTGCAGTCCGGAGGTCGAAGCGGTGAACAGCAATGAACCGCCGCCACGGGCGCGCAGTTCCGGCAGCGCTGCCTCGGTGGTGACCAGCACGGTACGCAGGTTCAGGTTCATCGCGAAGTCGTAGTCTTTCCAGTCGAGACCTTCGATCGAGGCGGGGCCGGGCGTGCCGACATGGTTCCAGACGAAATCAAGGCCGCCGAAGTGTCGCGTGGTCTGCCGCACGATGTCGCGCGCGAACTGCGTCGCTGGTCAGATCACCCGACAATCCGATCGCTTGTCCGCCCGCGTCGGTGATGCGTCTGACCACCGCATCGGTGGCTTCCTTGTCGAGGTCAACCACCGCGACGGCGGCTCCCTCGGCGGCGAAACGAACAGCCCCCGCTCGGCCCATGCCCGAGGCGGCGGCGGTGACGATGCCGATCTTGTTTTGCAGCCGCATTGTTACTTCCTCCCCCAGGGTGTTGTCTCAGCCTGTCTCCATCGGCAGGGTTGCATCCTTTGCCCACTCCGACAGCGACGCATCGTAGATTTTCACGTTCTGATGCCCGAGCATGGTCAGAATGAACGCGTCGGCACTGGCGGCAATGCCGCCGCCGCAATAGGCGATGACCGGGCGATCCAGGGCGCCGACCGCTCCCAGGCGCCGGCGCAACTCATCGGGCGGCAGAAAGGCGTTCGTGTCGGGATCGAGCAGATGCGCCGCCGGCACGTTGACGCTGCCGGCAATGCGGCCAGGACGCCCGTAGCTGTTGCCGCCGTTGCCGGAATGTTGCGCCGGCAGCAGCGCATTCAACGTGCAGACGGTGCCGTCGCCGATCGCCGCCTTCACCTGCATCCTTGCCGACCATGAGGTTGCGGACCTCGCGGACAGTGAAATCTGCCGGCGGAACGCGCCGACCCCGGACCGGTTTCGACGGCACGCTTTTCATGCGCCCATTTCTGCCAGCCGCCATTGAGCACCGCGGCGTTGTCATGGCCGAATTCCCGCAGCAGCCACCACACCCGCGTCGCCCACCAGGCGTTGCCGGTGCTGTAGGTGATCACCCGGGTGGTATTGCTGACACCGAAACGACGCATCGCCGCAGCGAAATCCTCCGGGTCGTTGCCGCATGAAGTTCAGCTTTTGCGAGGTGTCCGAGACGTCGCGCGAGACGTCGCAGAACTGCGCCGCGGGGATGTGGCCGTTTTCGAAATCCTCACGTCCCGGCTTGACGGTGTAGGTCGTCGCCGGGTTCGGGATCAGGTGCGTGGTGCAGTCCAGTACCACCACGTCCGGGTCGCGTGAATGCTCGGCGAGCCAATCGGTCTCGACAAGGAATTCCGGATGAACGAATCCTGCCATTGTTCAGTGCCCCGCTTGCGAGTTCTGCAAGCTCGATCACCACGTTGCCGGTCGCGGCGGGATCGAGAAAGATGATCTTCGAGCCGCCATGTCCGGTCCGCCAGGTATCGCTTTGCAGCTTCACGTTTTTCGCCTTGAGTTCGGTGATGGCCAATTCGATGTCCTCGACCTCGAAGCAGATATGGAACAGGCCGGTGCCCTTTTCGGCGATCCACTTGGTCACACCGGAATCCGGGCCGTGGCCTTCGAGCAGCTCGATGTAGCTCTGACCGACCGGCAGCATGGCAAGGCGGGTCTGGCCGATCTGCTCCTGGTATTCCATTTCGAGCCCGAACGTGTCGCGCATCAGGTCGAGTGATTGCTGCATCGAGTCGACGGCTATCGCGATATGCTCCACGCGCTTGATCTTCATCGTTGCGACTCCGCTGTCAGGAAATGATGACGCCGCTGTCAACCGGGTAGATATGGCCGGTGACCTTGCTTGATTCGTCGGACGCCAGAAACAGCGCCATCGAGGCGATGTCCTCGGGCTCGATCAGGCCGAGCAGATGGGAATTGGCGAGCTTGTCGAGGGCTGGGTTGCCGGCGACAAGCTTGCGCACGCGGTCGGTCATGGTCGCGGAGGGCGCGATCGCGTTGACCCGGACCTTTGGCGCGAACTCGACGGCCATGGAGCGGGTCATAGCCGCGACCCCGCCCTTGGCCGCGGTGTAGCAGTCCCGGCCCGGAATGCCCATCAGGGCAACGTTGGACGACATGTTGATCACCGAACCGCCGCCGGACCGGATGATCGCCGGAATGCCGAAGCGGCAGCCAAGGAACGTGCCGAACAGATCCAGCTTGATCACCCGCCAGAATTCATCCAGCGGCGCGTCGGTCACATCACTGTCGCGCTGCGTCGAGCCACCGGCGTTGTTGTGCAGGATGTGCAGCGCGCCATAATGCTGGGTTGCCTTGTCGATGGTGGCCTGGATGCTGTCAGGTTCAGTTACGTCGGTCCTGATGGCGATCGCCTCGCCGCCGGCCTGAGCGATCAGCTGGGCGGTCTGCTCGCCGGCCTCGGCGCTGATCTCCGCCACAACGACTTTGGCGCCTTCCTCGGCAAAGAGCTTCGCGGTCGCCCGTCCGATGCCGGTGCCGGCGCCGGTGATGACCGCGACCTTGCCTGCCAGACGGGGCATGAGCGTTTCCTCTGATTGTTCGGTGTTCCTTGTCACCCGGTGGGCAGCCCGGATCAAGGGGCGCCCTGGTTCGGCGCATCGGTCACTCGGCGAAGCCCCTTGTCCTACAGCGGGATTGCCAGCAGCGTATCGATCCGTTGACTGTCGCACACCACGATGCGTTCGACGAAGCGCCAGGCCGCGTCGTTATCCTGACGAACCTTGTCGAGGTAAACGCCGGTCGCGAACACGTTCATCTGACCGTCACGCATGGTACGAACGACGAGAAACGATGTCTCCACCGACAGCGTGCCGGCCAATTCCCCTGTGATCAGCGGCATCCCCAGGATGTGCCGATAGCGCTGCCGCTCGTAGATATTGGCCTGCCGCAGCGCGGCGACGCGATCTATCAGCATGGCGCGCGAATCAGCATAGATCAGGCCCGCCTGATAACCTTGCGCGTGATTGTCCGCCGTGGTCACTCTGTAGTGGCACGGGTCGAGGAAGAACTCCGGCCATTCCTCCAGCCGTCCGTCATCGATCGCCGCCGCGCAGGCCGCGTTCAGAGCGGCGATCTCGAACAGCCGCGTCGCGTCGGCCATGGTTGCTACACGCCCATCTGCGCGCGCCACGCTTTCCAGAAGCCACGTACCGAAGCCTCGGTTGCGCGGGTCTCCGAGGTCTCCGCGCCGGCACCCCCCATCTCGACCACCGAGGTTTCGTTCGCCGCGGCGGCGATGCCGCGCTGCACGAAGCCGCCGACCGCGCCGTCTTCCATCGAAACGAATCCGGCCGGCCCCGCCAGATTGCTTTGTTTCAGCCGCATCGCCCGCAGCGCCGGCGTATCATCGGCGAAACCCAGATAGGTCCAGTTCAGATCCATGCTGTCCACGCCGCGAGGAACGATCTGGCGGACCGCCAGCGCGTTGTGGATCTGCTGCAGGACGAAGCCGGGAAAGATCGACAGGATCTGCAGGGTGATGTTGTCGTCGAACTCGGCGACGGATTGCATGAATGACGGGTCGCGCAGGGCGAACCCCTGATTGTCGGAGCGCATCCCGGCATAGCTGTCATCCGGTCCTTTCGCCGCCGCCAGAGTGGTGCTGGCATGCGCGACGCCGTTATCGCTCACCATGACGCCGCCGCCCTGGCTCAGACGGGTGATCCGGAAGGTGGTGAAGAATGTGTGCAGCAAACTCGCATGATAGGTGTCGCGCACATTCTCCATGTACAGTTTCCAGTTGCATGGCAATTGTTGCGTGAAACGGCCGATTACCTCCACTTTCTTGTGCAGCACACGCCGCAGCCGAACCAGGACGTCGGGTCCGATATAGGCTTCGATGTCCGGTGCGTCCGGCGCCAGGGTGCCGAACACCAGACCGCACAGCACCGTCATGCGCAGCTTGCGCGGACCATGCGCGGCCATGTCGAAGTCATCCGGCATGCCGCCGCGACCGTTCACGCCGTGCCGGAACGCGATCGATTTCAGGTTGCCCCGAAGGTCGTAGCGCCAGGAATGATAGACACACTGGAAGTCCTTGACCTTGCCGCCGTCGTCGAGACAGATCAGCGCGCCGCGGTGGGCGCAGCGGTTCTCGAACGCGACGACCTCGCCGTTCTCGGAGCGGGCCACAACCACCGGCATCGCGCCCATCATGGCGGTGCGGTAATCGCCCGGTGCCGGTACATCAATTTCGAGACACAAGTAGTGCCAGGCGGGACCCTGGAACAGCCGAACCTGTTCGTCGCGGGCGACCTCGGGATCGCTGTAGACCCAGTAAGGGACACGGGTCAGGCCGGCGGCCCACGCGCCGGTGGGAAGATCGCGTACAGGCTGATCCATGCTGGCCTCCCAAGCCGACCGATCCGGTCGATCTGTTGATCTCAGGTGTAGGCACGTTCGATGGTCATCGCAACCTCGGCATCGCTTCGCCTCGCCGACGCGAGCGCGCGGGATGGCGAAGCGGCGGTCGCCATCGCCTGCCCTTGCCCCGAGCGTGCCCCGCGTGGAGCGGTGTTCACCGCCTCCGGTTGCAGTTGCGCTGGTCATGGCGGCCGACAGGACATAGGCTAGGGCAGATCACAGGAGACCGAACCGATGATCCGTTTCCAAGCCTGCCGCGCTGCCTTGTTGGTTGGCCCGATTGTTTTGCTGGCCGCGTGCGGGTCGTCCGGCGTCAACCAGGCGACGGGCAACCTTCAGGACCGGTTGCAGGCGCAACTGAGACCCGACATCGCAGCCGGTCAGGTGACGTTGCAGCCGCTGCCGGCCGGCGCCCGGGTGGCTTTTCGGGATCCGACAGTGTTCGCCGGCGGCGGGGTGGAGCTTGACGACAAAGGCCGCTATGTCCTCGCGAGTACGATCCAGGCTTTGCTAGACCCACGCCTCATGCGCGTCGAGGTTGCCGACACCGCCGCGACACCGTATGGCGATCAGACGAGCCGGGTGCAGGCCGTGAGAGACTACTTCGTGACCTACGGGCTTGGACCCACGCTGCAGCCGACCGGGTCGCCGACGATGACACCGCCCGGATCGGTTCACGCGGCGCCCCCAGGTCTGACGATCACGATCAATGTTCAATGCCCGTCTAGCCGACCGCCGGCAGGGGACGGCACCGATCAGCTACTGGCAATGTGCAACTAGTGTCCGTTCGCATCTGGATACTGGTCAGCGCGAATATTTAAGCCAGTCAAGGGTGGCGGCGAAATGGCGATGCCTGCGGCGTAGGAAATCGCCGTCTTGTCATAACGAGTAGCGATCGCTCGTCGTTCCTTGAGCCGCGACCAGCAGCGTTCGATCAAGTTGCGGTGGCAGTAGATATAGGCCGGACAAGCCTGCGGTTTCCTGGCGTTCCTGCGTGACGGCACGACCGGGATCGCGCCCATCGCTTGCGCGGTCGCGCGGAATTCCACTGCATCGCAGGCCATGTCGGCCAACGTCCAGGCCGGCGCCTTGGGCAAACGTTTCAGCCGGAGCAGCGAAGGGGGCAAGCTCATGCGCCTGGCCCGGCACCAGGACAAAGTCGACGAGTCGGCCAGCGGCATCGCAGACGCCAACGATTTTGCTGCTGAAACCACCCCTCGAGCGGCCAAGAGCCTGCTTATCGTCGTCGGCGTTGTGATTGAGTCGCAGACTCAAGCTGTCGATTTGCTCGCGCGCGCACCGGCGGCCTTCTGGTGCGCTCGCACCACGGTACCGTCGATGCAGGCAAACGCCAGCTTCGGCTCCCCGTCCGCCACCACATGCGCCATGATCCTGTCCCACACGCCGGCCACAGTCCAGCGGCGAAAACGCAGGTAGGCATGGTGCCAGTTCCCCAGTTCCGCCGGGATCGAGCGCCATTTGGCACCGTTGTCGAGCCGCCAGATGATGGCCTCGATCGTGCGCCTGTCTTCCTTGCGTGGGCGGGCCCCACGCAGCTTGACCGCGGCGATCGCCGCTTCGAATTTGCTCCACTGGGCGTCGGTCAATACTGGCATCGTCTATCCCCGGTTATCCTCCCAGAAAACCGGAATTTCAGCCGATTCGCCAAGTGCTGAGTTGCGAACAGGCTCTAATGCCTGTGAACTCATTCTTGATCTCAAGTCAAGGAAGTTTGTAAGTACCCTGAAAGACTGAGAAACCAGCGTACGTTCGATCAGATCCTGTACGGAACTCCGAAGTGTCAGCTACATAGGTATTACTACCTGTGATCCCGACGTACTACCAGTACCTTCCCATAATCGTGAAGGTACCATTATTAGTCTTAGCATCAGCTGCGAATTCGCTAGAGAAATTACCAGCGACTTGATCTCCATCAACGTCAGTCCCTACGCAGTATCCACTATTTTTAGGCTTACCTTTCACGTTCTCGTAGATGCCCCAGCAATGTAACGTCATACGGTCGTACAATCCAGTCCCTTCAGCACAGCGCTCAGCAGCGATTTCGACACCCTGCATTTTACCGTCGTCACCATGTCCTATCTCGGCGCCATTTTCCTTATGGTCCGCGGCGACGACACACCCTATTCAACGATTCCCGCCGTGAGATGGCGCTTTTGGTCACGCCAGGCGGCTGCCGCCACGGTGACGGCGCGGTCAGAGCCGGACGCTTCCGCCTGACCGAAACCCACAGCGGCGCCCAACGGCTAAAACACTCTCGGCGAAGGCCGGCCGGAGATCTACGATTTTGACTGCACCGCACTACAAGTCGTGGGCCCCCTCGCGCCTCGGCCTGCGCCAAGGGCATGCTCCGCAGGGATGACACTGGGGACGCGAACGGTGGGTCAACGTCAAGGGCCACTGGTATTATTTGGTGAGCCCGGTGGGATTCGAACCCACGGCGCCAAGATTAAAAGTCATCAGATCTAGCCCATCTTATTCATTGGACTGAAGCACAAGGGGCGTTCTGAGCAGCGGGCGCGGTTCCCCGATGCGGCTTTTCATCGCGAATTCGGAACATGTCTGGCGAGCGTTGGTGGTTGACGGGATCGGGCGTTGCGGGGGCACATGCCCCGGCGCGTCACGGCCCGGCCGGTTGGAGGCAGCGTGCGAGGCTGGCGAACAGCGCCGCCTCGGGGTGGGTGGCGGCGAAGGCGACCCGCACCCGGCTTGCGGTTTCGACGATGCGCGCGGCGATCTTGATCAGGCGCATCCGCAAGCGTGGTGAACTCGGCGGTGGCCAGCGGCTGCGGCCTGGGAATGGCATCGCGGAGCTTGAGCATCAGCCAGTAGGCGCCGGTGTGCAGCACGAGGCGGACCTGATTGGCGAGCGGCGAGCGGCAACTGGTGCGGTCGGAGGCAAGCTGGGTCTTGTGCAGTTTGATCAGGTTCTCGGCCTGACCGCGGGCGCAATACAGACTGTCATACAGCCACTGGGCGCTGCCGCCGGCGATGTTCGTCACGACGTAACGAATGTCCAGTCCTTGGTCGTCGCCTCGATGCGTGCGCCGACCCGCCGTTCGCAGCGCCAGGACCTGGCGCCATAGCGGGTCTCGCAGTAGCGGCGGACGACCGGTGCTTCTGTCTGGGCACGACGCACGCGCACATCGTCCGCGATCGGTTCCACCAGACGATCCACAACCGCGTTGCCCGCCAGGCCGAAGATGTAGTCGAGACCATTGGCCTCGCACCACGCCATCACTTCGGCGCGGCCGTAATGGCCGTCGCCGCGGATGGTCAGCCGCGTGTTGGGCCAATGGATGCGGATCCGGCGCACCATCCGGCGCAGATGGCCGCGGATTTCCACACCTGACGGCGTCGTGCCGGTGCGCAGCAGCACGGCCACCGGGCGCGATGTGGCGGTGTCGTAGACGTGGATCGGCAGGAAGCAACGTTCATCGTAATGAGCGTTGAACAGCGAGAGCTGCTGATGGCCATGCACGACGTCGAGCGTGTCATCGATA
>CAWEVT010000004.1:0-1006325 GCA_963812585.1 uncultured Alphaproteobacteria bacterium
TCCACGGTGCTCCCCGTCATTCCCACTCGATCGTTCCCGGCGGCTTGCTGGTCACATCGTAGGTCACCCGGTTGATCCCCCGTACCTCATTGACGATCCTGCCGGCCACGCGCGTCAAAAACGCCATCTCGAAGGGATACACGTCCGCGGTCATCCCGTCGGTGCTGGTAACGGCGCGCAGTGCGCAGGCCATGTCGTAGGTGCGGCCATCGCCCATGACGCCGACGGTTCGAACCGGCAACAGAACTGCAAAGGCCTGCCAGATCTCGTCGTACAGCCCGGCCGCACGAATCTCCTCCAGGTAAATGGCGTCGACACGGCGCAGCAGATCCGCCTTCTCCCGGGTCACCGCGCCAAGGATCCGGATCGCGAGGCCAGGGCCGGGAAACGGGTGGCGGCCGATGATTGTTTCGGGCATGCCGAGTTCACGGCCGAGCGCGCGGACCTCGTCCTTGAACAGTTCGCGCAACGGCTCCACCAGTTTCATGCGCATCCGTTCCGGTAAACCACCGACATTATGATGTGACTTTATAGTAACAGATGGGCCTCCGGTGAAGCTGACGCTTTCGATCACATCGGGATACAGCGTGCCCTGAGCCAGAAAGTCCGCGCCGCCGATCCGAGCGGCCTCCTGCTCGAACACCTCGATGAACAGGCGGCCGATCGTCTTGCGTTTCGTTTCTGGATCAGTCACACCTTCCAGCGCGCTCAAGAACAAATCCGAGGCATCCCGATGCACCAGTCGGATGTTGAACCGGTCACGGAATGTCTCCGCCACCTGGCTCGCCTCATTCTGCCGCAGCAGGCCGAGGATCGACGAAAATGCAGGTCAACTGGTCACCGATCGCCTCATGGATCAGCACCGCGGCAACCGAGCTGTCGACGCCGCCGGACAGGCCGCAGATCACGCGCCCCGGCCCGACCTGCGCGCGGATGCGGGCGATCTCAGTGGCGCGAAATCCACCCATGGTCCACGAACCCGACAGACCCACGACACCGTGGCTGAAGTTTCGCAGCAACTGGGCACCGTGCGGCGTGTGTACGACCTCCAGATGGAACTGCACCCCATAGAACTGACGCACGTCGTCGGCGATGGCGGCGAACGGTGCACCCTCGCTGATGCCGACGACACGAAAACCGGGTGGCAGGCGCGTGACCCGATCGCCGTGGCTCATCCAGACCTGCTGGCGGCTGCCCTGCTCCCACACACCATGGAACAGGGCGCAGTCGTCGGTTACATCCACACATGCTCGACCGAACTCCCGGTGCTCGGAGGGTTCGACGGCGCCACCGAGCTGTTGGCACAACAACTGTTCGCCATAGCAGATGCCAAGGATTGGGCAGCCCAGGTCGAACACCACCTGAGGCGCCAAGGGAGCTGCTGCCTCATGCACCGACGCCGGGCCGCCCGAGAGAATCACACCGCGTGGCCGCCATTCGACGATGCGAGCCGGGTCGGCGTTGAACGGCCAGATTTCACAAAACACCCCGGCTTCGCGCAGCCGACGGGCGATCAGCTGCGTGACCTGGCTGCCGAAGTCCAGGATCAGGATGCGTTCCGCGGTGTCGGCGGGATCAGGCAAGGAATCGGTCATGACAGGCTTCACCAGCGCTCGATCCGCCGCCTTGGACCATGCGCTTCGACGCTTGGCAAGCAGCGCTTTCAGACCGCTTCTAGGTCAGGAACGCACCGCCGTTCACATGCAGCGTCTGGCCAGTGATGTATCGTCCCTGCGGTCCCGCCAAAAACCGCACCGCGGCGGAAATTTCGGCTGTCGTCGCCTTGCGGCCAAGCGGCACGCCACGATCCGCCAGCGAACCAGACGCGACCCCGGCGGAGGCACCCCGCACGGTGTCCACGGATCCCGGCGCCACGCAGTTGCAAGTGATACGGTGCGGGCCGAGTTCGATTGCCAGCGCCCGCATCAACCCTTCCAGACCCGCCTTCGATGCCGACACATGGCAGCGGTTAGGCGTCCCGATATGCGTCGAGATGCCGGACAGCGCGACGATCGCGCCTCCGCCACGCGGGATCATACAAGGCACCGCCGCGCGCGCCAGAATGAACGCGCCGTCGAGGGCGACCGACAGGATCTCCCTCCACTCGGCCAGCCGCATTTCCAGGAAGGGCGTTTGCCGGCGCAGGCCGGCGTTGCTGACCAGGATATCGATGCCGCCAAAAGCGGCGACCGCATCAACCACCATTCGCTCTACTGCCGACTGATCGGACACGTCGGCCAGACAACCGATCGCCTGCTTTCCGGCGGCGTTGATCTCCGCGACGACCGCGTCGACTGCCGAACGATCGCTGCGGCCATTGACGATGACGGATGCGCCGCGGTGGGCGAGGTCGAGCGCGATCGTGCGGCCGATATTCTTCCCCGCACCCGTAACGAGCGCGACCTTGCCGGCGAAAATCTGTTCCATGTCCGTATCCTACAGCCCTCTGGGCAGGTTCATGCCCTCACATCACCCGATCATGGCTTTGGGCGCACCGATCCGGGTTGCGCCCCACGCCTCGCCTCGAACTCGCGGTGCGCGATCCGCGCCATGGCTGTGCCTGGCACACTGGCGACGGTGTCACAGCCGTGCCTGGCACACGCGCCACTCGCGTCATGGCCGGCGCAGAGCGGCCACCCGCCACTTGCGGTATCCGAAGCCGCCGTCCGGTGCGTTGCTTTGCCAATCTGACCCACCGTCATACGCGTCCACGGCGTTCCACCATTCATGCCGGCTGCAAAATCATGTCCGCGGCTTTCTCGGCGATCATAATGACGGTGGCGTTGGTATTGCCCGAAACGACCGTCGGCATCACCGAGGCGTCGATCACGCGCAGCCCATCCAATCCCTTCACCTTGAGCGACGTGTCGACGACCGCTTTCGGTCCTGGCCCCATCATACAGGTGCTGGTCTGATGAAACGTGGTGCCAGCGGTGGCACGCACATGCTCCAGTAGGTCCTCGTCGCTGCTGGCCTGCGGACCGGGATAGATTTCTTCCTTCACGAAGCGCTGCATCGACGCGGTCGCGAAAATCCTTCGCGTCACCCGCAATCCGGCTACGATCGTGTCCCTGTCGGTCTGCGTCGACAGGTAGTTGGGTTGCATGGCGGGTGGCTTCTCCGGATCGGCGGAGGTGATCCGCAGCCAACCGCGGCTCTCGGGCCGGCAGGGGATCGCCACCAGAGTGCAGCCTGGAAATTCATGCATCGGCTCGCCGGTCTTCTGCGCGCTGCCGGCGAGGAACTGATACTGCACATCCGGGCTGTCCAGCTCCGGCCTGGTCTTGACGAACAGTCCGATCGGCGCGGCTCCGGTCATCAGCGGTCCCTTGCGCGCCAGGATCCATTCCGCGCCGGCGTACAGCCGACGCAGCCAACTATGATAAATCTCATTCATCGTAATCGTGCCATCGACACAGCGGTGGATAATCCGCCCGCCGATGTGGTCCTGCAGGTTCTCGCCGACACCGGCCAGATCGTGCTCGACCTCGATCCCGAGTGACTGGAGCAGTTCCCCCGGCCCGATGCCGGACAATTGCAGCAGTTGCGGCGAGTTGATAGCGCCGCCGCACAGCAGCACCTCCCGCTTCGCCTTCGCCCGACGCGTCGTGCCATTCTGACTGTATTCGATGCCCACGGCACGTTTGCCCTGCAGCAGCACCTTGTGGGTCAGCGCACGGACCTCGATCGTCAGATTACGTCGGGACTTGACCGGATTGAGATAACCGACGGCGGTGGAGCAGCGCCGACGACCCTTCACCGTCAGTTGCAGGGGTCCGACACCTTCCTGTTCGGCGCCGTTGAAGTCGGCATTGTAACGATAGCCAAACTCCTGCGCCCCGGCGATGAAGGCGTCGTGCAACGGATGATCGGTCTGCAGGTCGGACACGCCCAACGGGCCGCCGGCGCCGTGGTAGTCGTCAGATCCCTTCTCCTGGTCCTCCGCCTTGCGAAAATACGGCAGCACGTCGTCGTACGACCAGCCGGCATTGCCGAGTTGGCGCCAAAGATCAAAATCTTGCTTCTGGCCGCGGATGTAGATCAACCCGTTGATCGACGACGACCCGCCCAGCACCTTGCCCCGCGGCCAGGAAATGCGACGGTTGTGCAACTCCGGCACCGGCTCGGTTTCGAAGTGCCAGGCGACCTTGGGATTGTAGATGTTGCGGTAGAACCCCGCCGGGATGTGGATCCAGGGATCGGTGTCCTTGCCGCCGGCCTCTAAGAGCAGAACGCGCGTATTCGTATCGGCGCTGAGCCGGTTGGCCAGGACGCAACCGGCCGAACCGGCGCCGACGATAATGAAATCGTATTCTCGCTCGTCGTCCACTTAACGGTTCCCCCTGTTCACCGGCCGGCTCGCGGCCAGTCAAGCGGAACGGGGGTGCCTTGACCAGCCCCAGGGGCCGGTCAAGGCCAGGCTGTGCCGAGCCTTCGCTGATCGTCAGGCGGTCTTAATCTCGGAGGCCGGCGAGCGTCAGGTGACGACGCGCAGCGCGGGGCGGCTACGGATGGCCAGGCGGCGATAGAGGTCCACATAGTCCTCGGCCATGCGGCGAGCGGTGAAGCGCTGTTCGAAACGCGCGCGGATGGCGGTGGCCGACATGCGGTCCAGATGAGCCAGGGCCGCGACCGCGGCGGCTTCGTCGCTCACGATGAAGCCGGTGACGCCGTGATCGATGACCTCGGGGACCGACCCCGCTGGAAAAGCGATCGTTGGCGTGCCGCAGGCCATCGCCTCGATCATCACCAGGCCGAACGGCTCCGGCCAGTCGATCGGCAGCAGCAACGCCTTGGCCCCACTGAGAAAGGTGGGCTTCTCGGCATCGCCGATCTCGCCAATCATCTCGATCTGGTCGCCGTCGATCAGCGGCCTGATGGTCTCGTCGAAATAGGCCCGGTCGACCCGGTCAATCTTGGCGGCGATCTTCAGTTTCATCCCGGCGGCACGGGCGATGCGGATGGCTCGGTCGGGTGACTTCTCCGGGCAGATGCGGCCGAGGAAAGCCAGATAATCCCGCTCCATCGGGCGCGGCGTCAACAGGTCGGGTGGCAGGCCGTGATAGACCGTCTCTATGAAATTACCCTTCGGCATCGGACGCCGTTGGGCGTCCGAAATCGACACCAGCGGCACGTCCTCGAAGCAACCATAGATCCGCGCCAGTTCCGGCAGATCGAGCCGGCCGTGCAACGTGGTGATGAAGGGCGTCGGCTGACGGCTGAACAGCGAGAACGGCATGTAGTCCATGTGGCAGTGCAGAACGTCGAATTCGTCCGCCCGCTGATAAACCGTTTCCATCAGCAGCATCTGCGGCGCGATCGCGTCATGCAGGGCCTTGTCGAACCGCAGCGCACACGGCCACACCGCGGCCAATTTCGCGCTCGTGACGGAATCGCCACTGGCAAACAGGGTCACGTCGTGGCCCATCGCCATCAACTCTTCGGTCAGATACGAAACCACGCGCTCGGTGCCGCCATAGGTTCGCGGTGGAACGGATTCGGTCAGAGGCGCGATCTGTGCTATACGCATTTGGCAATGCTCCCAGTCTGTCTGGAAGCTCAGATGCTCCCCGGATTAGGCTTTTTCGGGGCGCCTTGTGTCAGCATTAGGGGAGAGTTCGACGATCACGGCGATGTTACCGGTTCCGCCGGGCTGACACCGCCTCGTTTGCGTTTATGACTTCGGTTTGCTGCTCCGCTTACACGGAGCACCGATCATGGAGGATGCTGACCGATGCCGCGATTGGTCGTCGTTTCGAACCGCGTGCCACTTCCATCGGAACGGGGCGCCAAGGCAGGAGGCCTTGCGGTTGCATTGTCCGATGCTCTGCAACCTGGATCACTATGGTTCGGTTGGAGCGGCAGGCGTACGTCGCGCGGCGGCGGAACAACACACGTGCAACGATCTCGACTCGATAACCTATGCAACCATCGACCTTACCGAGTCGGAATACAACACGTTCTACGTCAATTTCTCGAACGGCGCGCTGTGGCCCCTGCTGCATTTCCGGCTCGGCCTGGTCGACTTCAGAGCCGACGATTACGACGGATATCGCGCCGTCAATCGCCGTTTTGCCGCGGCATTACAACCGTTGCTCCGCCCCGACGATCTGGTCTGGGTGCATGACTACCACCTGATACCCCTAGCGACGGAACTGCGGGCGGTCGGAGTGACCAACCGCATTGGCTTCTTTCTGCACACGCCCTTCGTTCCTCCCGCGGTGTTCCATGCCCTGCCGCGTTCACCCGAGCTCCTGGCTTCCCTCTGCGCCTACGACGTGGTCGGTTTTCACACCCGATCCTACCGCTCGGCCTTCCTGGACTGCGTGGCCGAAACCTTGGGCGTGCATCCCGATCCCGATGGTCGTTTCGCCTGGCGGGGCCGAACCATACGCGCCATTGTCGATCCGATCGGCATCGATGCCGACGTTTTTGCCGAGAGCGCGATTAAGTCGGCACGCTCCAACGATGCGCGGATGCTGCGCGAAAGTCTCGGCTCGCGAGCCTTGGCGATCGGCGTCGACCGGCTGGACTACTCGAAGGGATTGAGCAACCGGTTCGTGGCGATTGGTCGGTTCTTCGCCAACTTTCCGCAGCACCGCAAGCAGGTCAGCTTCCTGCAGATCGCCGCCCGGTCGCGCGAGGATCAGGGCGCCTATCAGCGTCTGCGTCGCGAGCTGGATCGCATTGTCGGCGAAACCAACGGCAAATATTCCGAATTCGACTGGACCCCGCTTCGATACATGACCCGCGCCCTCAAGCGCGAGACCTTGGCCGGGTTCTTCCGCCAGGCTCGGTTGGCGGTCGTCACTCCGTTGCGTGACGGCATGAACCTTGTCGCTAAAGAGTATGTCGCCGCCCAGGACTCGGACGACCCCGGCGTACTGATTCTGTCCCGCTTTGCCGGCGCGGCCGATGAGCTCACCGAGGCGCTGATCGTCAATCCATATGATTCGGATGAGATTGCCGAGGCAATGCACGTCGGCCTGTCGATGGAGCTGGAGGAGCGCCGCGAACGCTGGCGCGCGTTGAACGAAAAAGTGACCACCAACACCGCCCGACGGTTTTGCACGGTGTTCCTCGCGCATCTGGCACGTGCCGATATCCAGCCGGAGCGCCCACCGCTGCGGGCTATCTCCTGATCAGCCAGCGCTCGCCCGCGTCATCCCGGCGAAGCATGCCCTGGCGGAGCCGAGGGGCTGCGAAGCCACGCCTCTTTGAATCTACCGGCTGGGACCACGACATTGCAGGTCGGGACACGCATTCGTGGCACCACACGGACACCTGATCGCAGGTGCTGCCGTCGTGACACTCCCCTAAGCCGCGAACAAACCGACCGGAGCGCCCTTGGCCGGTGCCTTGGCGCAAAATAATCCACCCAGAGTGGGAAATTCGGCCAGGATCGCCGCCGGTTTTCCCTCCCGCAGCGACGTCACGTAAAGCCGCTCCTCGGCGAAGCAGGGCATGGTCGGACCAGGCACCGGAAACGCCCATTTGCGCAACAGCTTGCCATCCGGACTGAAGCAGTTGATGCAGCCGGCGGAGGGTCCGGCCGACCAGTAGTTGCCGTCCGTATCCGTGGCCGCGCCATCCGGACGGCCGTCGTCGTTGGTCAGCGTCGCCAGGATCCGCCGGTTGGTCCGCGCCCCCGTCGCGGGATCGAAGTCCCACGCCTCGATGATCCCCGCAGTGGAATCCGAGTGGTACATGATGCGTCCGTCAGGCGACCAGGCGAGCCCGTTGGAAACTGCGTAGCCGTCTTCTACCCGCGTGATCTGCCCGTTCGCCGTGACGCGATACAGCGCGGCAATCTTTTGCCGCGGGGAGTTCTCGTCCATGCTGCCGACCCAGAAGGCGCCGTCCGGTCCAACCTTGCCGTCGTTCAGACGATTGGTGGGCGGTTCCGAGATCTTCGGCGTCAGGTCATGCCGCGCGCCGGTGACCGGGTCGAACAGCACGACATGATGGCGCTGCGCCACGACCAGCCGGCCGGACCGGCACAGCCCGAAGCTGCCGACCACCTCGGGAAAATCCCATCCATCGCGCTTCCCGCTGTCGACCGCCAGCGCGTTGATCCGCTTGCCGGGGATGTCGCAGAACAGCACCCGCCGGTTGGCCGCGTCCCAGACCGGTGACTCGGCGACGCCGCAGCGCGAAGTCCCACACCAGTTCGAAGTCGCCCATACTGCCTGTCCTTCCCATCTGCCGTTCCGCGTGAATCTCGCTCAGGTCCGCTTCATATTCCAGAACACCGGATTGCCCTTCAGGACGCCGGTCAAATTCGCCTGATAAGCGGTGGGAGCGAAATATTGCCCAAGCGGGATGTACGGCACGTCGGTGAACGCCTGAAGCTGCAGCAACCGCGCCAACGCCTGCTGCGCGGACGGGTCGGGTGCGGCAAACCATGCGTCACGCAGCTCCTCGATCCGCGGACTGTCCGGCCAACCGGGCGCGGCCGCCAGTCCGTTGCCGCGCAGGAAAACGTGAGCGGCCGGATTGACCATATCCAGGCCCGACCAGCTGGTATGGAAGATGCTCCAGCCGCCTTGCGCGACCGGGTCGGTCTTAGCCCGCCGCTGCACCAGCGTCGCCCAGTCCATCGCCGGAGCCTGGACCTTCATCCCCACCTGCCGCAGCGTATCGGCGGTGATCTCCGCCAGCGCGCGGGCCGAGGGGATGTCGGTGGGCGTCAGCACCACCACCGTTTCGTTCGCGTAGCCGGCCTGCTCCAGCGCGCGTCGCACTGCGCCCAGATCGCGCGGGGAGGTGAGTGCCTCCATGCCGGTGCTGCTCGCCATCGAGCAGCCTGGGCAGAAATAACCGACGCGATCCCGCCAAAGCGACGGATCAGTGCCGACCATACCAATCATGTAGTCGGTCTGCGAGACGGCGCGGATGATCGCGCGCCTGATCGCCGGATTGTCGAACGGTGGATTGAGATGGTTGAAGCGCAGCGTGGCGATCAAACCCGTCGGCCAGATCGTTTCCACGGTAACCTTCGGCCGCCGCCGCAGCGCGGGCAACAGATCGGCATCGGGAGTCAGCCACCAGTCCACCTCACCTTCCTGCAGCGCCGCGGCAACAGTCGGGGGATCGGGTATGATGTGCCATTCGACCCGGTCGAACCAGGCGACCTTGGGCCCCGCTGTGCCATCCGCGATGCCGTCGGCACGCGGCACATACTGGGTGTTGCGCTCGTAGACGACCATCGAACCGGCGACACGCTCATCCGCCTTGTAGCGATACGGGCCGCTGCCGACCATCTCGGTGACCTGAGAATAAGCGTCGGTCGTGGCCAGCCGCTCGGGCATGATCGGGCACATGCTGGGCGGTGCCTTCGCCAGCGCGTCCGGCAGCAAAGGGAACGGGTGTTTCATATGGAAGGTCAGCGTGCGGTCATCCGGCGCTCCGATTTCATCGCACGCCGCCAGCAGCGCCTGGCCGAAACCGTCGCGGGCACCCCAGCGCCTGACCGAGGCAGCGGCATCACGCGCCAGGACCTTGCTCCCGTCGTGAAACGTCAGTCCGTCCCGTAACGTCACGCGCCAGAACGTGCCATCCTGCTCACTGACGGCGCCCTCAGCCATCTGTGGCGACGCCTGAAACTTCGAATTCAGGCCGAACAGTGTGTCAAACACCAAAAAGCCGTGGTCGCGCGTCTGGTAGGACGTGGTCCAAACCGGGTCCAGCGAGCCCAGATCCGCCTGCGGAACCACCTTCAGCACCTGGGCACCGGATCCCGCCCTCGCGATCGAGGGCGCCGCGAGCGCGGATACGGTGGCTTGCAGGAGGCGGCGGCGGGTCGGCATGCTGCGGTCTCCAATCCTGGAATGAGGGTTTATGTCGACACGGCACTCGGACTTCGGCGATCACGCCGCCCTGGCGGAACAGCTGTTGGCGGAATTAGGTCCCATTGACAATGATGGGTCGCACGACCGGTCGCATCTGCGGCGGGTCTGGAATAACGCGATGGCCATCGCTGACCAAGAGCCCGGGTGTGACCGAGAGCTTCTGGCTGCAGCGGTCATTCTGCATGATTGCGTCGCGGTGGAAAAGAACGCGCCCGAGCGATCGCGCGCGTCCCGGCTGGCCGCCGCGCGAGCGCGTGAGATCGTTGCGGGACTGGGGTGGGACGCGGCTCGAGCCGAGTACCTGGGGCATGCGATCGAGGCGCACAGTTTCAGCGGCGGCATCGCGCCGCGGACCGTTGAGGCGCGCATTCTGCAGGACGCCGACCGGCTGGACGCCATCGGCGCCGTCGGCATTGCGCGCTGTTTCTATGTCGCCGGCCGGATGGGATCGGCCCTCTACAGTCCGGACGACCCGGCAGCTACGCGACGGACGCTCGACGACCAGCGCTTCGCGTTGGACCATTTCGGCACCAAGCTGTTCCAGGTGGCGGGAAATTTTCAGACCGCGGCCGGCCGCTCGCTGGCCGCTGAACGGGCCGGGACGATGCGTGACTTCTTTGCCGCGTTCGTATCCGAGGTCGCCGGATGAGCGGGCGATCTGCTACACGGCGCATGGCTGAAGGAGAGGGACAGCATATGATACACGCGGCGATCGTCGGTCTCGGTTGGTGGGGACAGAATCTTGTCAACAGCGTGCGCGGCAGTGACGCGATCCGCTTTACCACCGCGCACACGCGCCACGCCGACACCGCCGCGACATTCTGTGCCGAAGCCGGGCTGAACTGGGTCGGGTCATTGGATATGATCCTGGCCAACCCCTCGATCGACGCAGTCGTCTTCGCCACGCCGCATCGCCAGCACACGCAGCAGGTAATCCGTTCGGCCGCGGCCAGAAAGCACGTGTTCGTCGAAAAGCCGTTTGCCTTGGCGTCCCCCGACGCGGTTCAGGCCATGCAGGCCGCGGAGCGGGCCGGCATCGTGCTGGCGGTCGGATTCAATCGCCGCTTCCATCCCTCAATGGGGAAGCTGCGCGATGCCATTACCGAGGGGCAGCTCGGCACCCTCGTAACCATCAGCGGCGAGCAGACCGCTCTGCATGGGCTCGCCCTGAAGGCCGATGCGTGGCGAGCGCAGCCAGAGGAATCGCCGGCGGGCGCGATGACAGCGATCGGCGTGCACCTGGTGGACGGCATGATCGACCTGTTCGGCCCGATCCGTCAGGTGTTCTGCCAGGTCGCCCGGCGCGCGGCCCCATACAGCGATGACACCACCGATATTCTGCTGCGGTTCGAAAATGGCGCCTCCGGGCATATCTTCTGCTCGACCGCCGCCACACCCAACTATCGCATGGCGGCCTACGGCACTCAGGGCTTCGCCGAGGTGCTGGGTCCCGCGATGGATATTTTTCGGCTGGTGCCCGTGAGCGCCGCCAAACCGGGCACAACGTCCGCCCCGCTGATAACCGAGACACCCGGGTTCGATATGTTGCGGGCGGAGTTGGAGGCGTTCGCGAACAGCATCGTGACAAAACAGCCCTTCCCGACCCCGCTTCCGCAAATTCTGCACGGCGTTGCGGTCTTCGAGGCAGTGGTTCGTTCCGCCGCAACCGGCGAAGCCGTGGCGATCGGCGCAAAACCACTGTGACGAGGTGTTGGTGTCAGGCTTGGCTCAGCTCGACCACCCATGTCTTTGCTTAGACCGACGGCCTTTGGCGCTGATCATCGGTGCCCAAGTTGTCATCCTTGGCGGAGGCCGAGGGCCAGGATCTACGATATTGACCGCACGACAGTGCAAGTCGTGGGTCCCCGGCCTGCGCCGGGGATGACACTGGAGACTCGAACGGTAAGTCGTCGTCAACGGCTGCGCCACAAGAATGACAGCGACGAGATCCGGTGGTGACACCTTGAGCGTCGGCTGACCGACGCCCCGCCCCCGCTATCAGACCTGCGAATAACCGGAACCGCGAATGGTTACGCCGCGGCCCGTGGCCTGCTCGATCAAGCCATACTCCTGCAGGATCTGCTGGCTGTAGGTCACCCGGCCGTTGACCTTGGCCGCCGGCTCGCTGGCCAGCAACAGCACCGCCCGAGCCATCAGCATGGGATGCTCGCCCTTCGGATCATCGATCCCGGTTACCAGCTTGTGGTGGATCGTGCCGGGGGTCGGTACCACCTGTGACGGCGATACCGCGGCAATGCTGATCCCGTCATACTGGGACACTTCCTGCGCGAGACCCTGGGTGAAGCGCTCCAGCGCGGCTTTGGTCGCGCCATACATCACACCGCCACGCACGGTCTTGTCGTCATACGGCCCGCGACCTGGCCCGATCGCCGCACCCGAGCTGATGTTCACGATCGCACCGGACCGGCGGGGGATCATGTCCTTCAGCACCTCCTTCGACAGGATGAAGGGCGCGTGCACGTTGATCGCGAAGCAACGCAGCCAGCGATTGGTCGGGTAACTCTCGGTCGGCAGATAGTAGTTCAGCGCAGCGTTGTTCACCAGGATATCGACCGGCCCATAAGCCTGCCGAGCCGCCTCTACCAGTGCGAAGCATTCGGCCTCCGAGGATACGTCGGCGGCCACCGCCGTAGCCTGACCGCCCTGCCCCCGGATCAACTCGACGGTGCGGGACAGCGAACCTTCCAGCATGCGATGCTCGCCCTCGTTCATCGTCCGGGCGGCGCACACCACGCGCGCGCCCTCGGCGGCAAACAGTTCGGCGATCTGCTGGCCGATGCCTCGGCTCGCGCCCGTGACAACGGCGATCTTTCCGTCGAGCTTTTTCATGGCGCGGATCCTCCTTCTAGAACTCTAACGATCCCTTGTCGGGATCGCATGCGGCGCCGCGGATCTTATACCGACGGCCTTTCGACCCATTCTCTGGCTGTCGGGCGTCGGTATCTTATCGATTTCGCGCGCTGCCCCCTCCCTCGCGTGCTCGGTCGCCCCGCCGACCCCGCGCGCATACCAGTCGTTCCTACGGGCCGCTGGTGTTGTCCTCGCCTTCCGGCAGGCAACCGGCATGACGACGCTTTGCGAACGAATGGGACCGGCGCCGAAGATGTTGGTCGTCGTCCGGCTACGGCGTCAAGCACTCCGTCGCGCCAAATCGGCGCGGGCGACCCCGAAGATCAATCAGACGTCGCCTGCCGAGCTGGGGCCGCCCCGACCTGTGCCAGCGCCGAGCCGGCTGATGTCACCTCGTGGCCCGCTCCTCGACGACGACGGTCTCGATCAGGACGTCTGGCTCATACATCCATCGCGACATCGCCCCGGCCAACATCGCGCCGGCGATCGGCGCCAACCAGAACAGCCAGAGCTGGCCGATATACTCGCCGCCCGCGAACAGGGCCGGACCGGTGCTGCGGGCCGGGTTCACCGACGTGTTGGTGACCGGGATCGACACCAGGTGGATAAGCGTCAGCGCCAAGCCGATCGGAATCCCCGCGAAGCCGGACGCGGCGCCCTTGGAAGTCGTTCCGACGATGATGTACAGGAAGAAAAACGTCATCACTACCTCGGTGACGAGGCAGGAGGTCAGTCCGTACTTCCCGGGGCTGAGATCGCCATAGCCGTTCGCCGCGAAACCACCGGGGACCCAGTCGGGTTTGCCCGACGCGATCAGCCACAGCACCGCGGCCGCCGCGATGGCGCCCACCACCTGAGCGATGATGTAAGGGACCACGTGCTTGTTGGCGCACCGGCCGGCCGCCCACAATCCGAGTGTAACCGCCGGATTGAAGTGCCCGCCCGAGATATGCCCCACGGCATAAGCCATCGTCAGCACGGTCAAGCCGAACGCGAGCGCAACGCCCAGCAGGCCGATCCCCACGGCCGGGAACGTTGCGGCCAACACTGCCGCGCCGCAGCCGGCGAATGTAAGCCAAAAGGTGCCGAAGAACTCGGCAGTCACCCGCCGTGACATATTGTCCCGCATAACCCCTCCAACCCGCGACCTTGCCGCCGCCGCCGCAAGAATAATTCCGCTCCCGAACAATCTCGACCGTCCGGAAGCTATAAGGCGCTGGCGGGATATCATGCCGCCCGCGCGACGCCCTAACCTACTGACCGAGTCGTGTAAATAGCACCGAACAACAGGCCGTCAGTGAATTTGCGCCAAATCGGTATTTCATTGCGGACTCTGTCGAGTGCAATCTGTTTTTTGACAATGCCGATACGGTGCTGCCCCCGGCGCCCAGGCTCGATTTGCGTCAGGCGATTTCGGTTCGCCCGCCGTGCCGGCCCGGCGGACGGTCACACGTCCGGCAAAGCCGCGGCCTCGCGGGCCGGGCGCAGGAAGATCGGGTCGAACACCTTGGTGGCCATGACCTGGCATCGGCGCATCAGGCGGATCTCGTCAGGGCCATAGTCGGCAATGGCACGATGGATAGTGCCAAGGTGGTCCCAGATCAGCAGATCATTCTCGGCCCAGTCGTGTTTATACCGAAACCGCAACTCCAACTGATGGCGGAACAAGAAGTCCAGCATCACATCGCTCTCGGCCTGCGACAATTCGTTGATGCGGACGGCATAACCCTCGTTGCAATAAAGCGTCCTTCGGCCCGTGATCGGGTGCGTCATGAATATCGGATGCACCACCGGAGGCCGCCGCTTGCGCTGTTCGTCGGTCATCGCCGGACGATGACTGTTCTTGTGCTGGCGCATATGCTCCCAGAACTTCTCGAAACTGTGCGTCGCGGTCATACCGTCCAGACGGGTCTTGATCTCATCCGGCAGCGCATCATACGCGGCATGCATGTTGGCAAACTCGGTGCCGCCCAGCGGCTTGCCGTCCCGCCTCGGGATGCGAATGCCGTACAATACGTTCACGAAACCGACCGTCTCCCGATACGACATGTCGGTGTGCCAGTCCTGGCCGGCGTCCGGGCTGCCGATATAGGCGCCGTTCTTCTTGATGTTCGACAGGATGCCGACCTCTGCGTAGTCTTGCGTCGTGTCGACGGCACGGATGGGGTTGCCCTGGATCTCCCCAAACAGTTCGGAAAAGCGCTTGACGTCGCCCAGGTCGAGGCGCTGATCCGGAAACCGCAGTACGCCATGGCGGCCGAGGCCAAGGAGGATACGGCCGAAGTCGGCTTCGTCGAGAGACTGCGACAGATCGACACCACGCACTGTGGCACCGAGTATTGCGCCGGTCGGTTCGATGGTGAGCATCGTCTTGGTTCCTCCCGCCGTCATCGCCCAGAGCAGCGCTCTGGCTCCGCATCGGACGCTAGGCTTTCATCGTCAGCAGCGCATCGGCGACGGTCAGCCCTGACCCGTCGGCATGCACGATGACCGGGTTCAGTTCGAATTCCTGGACCTGATCGCGCAACGTCAACGCCGCACGTGACAGCGCGGCAACCAGGGCGGCCACCGGTGCCAGATCAATCGGGCGCGCCCCTCGGAACCCCGTGAGCAAGCGGGAGGATCGCAGCGACAGCAGCATGCGCGTGGCTTCGGCGTCGTCGAGCGGCGCCGGTGCATGCACAACGTCGCCGAACAGTTCCACCGTGGTGCCACCGAAGCCCAGCATCATGATCGGGCCGAACGTCGCATCGTCGACCATGCCGATGACCAGTTCGTGGCCCTTCGGCGCCATGCGCTGTACCAGCACGCCATCGATCGCCGCATCCGGCCGGTGGCGCGCCACATCGTCAAGCATAGCGGCGTAGGCGGCGGTCACCGCATCCCGGTCGGCCAGGCTGAGGCGGACACCGCCGGCCTCGGTCTTGTGCGGCAGGTCAGCAGACTGCACCTTCAGCACCACCGGAAAGCCCAGCCGCTCGGCCGCGACCGCGGCGTCCTGCCCGGAGGTGACAAGGGTCTCGCGCGTATCCGGCAGCCAGGCGGCCAGCACCTGCTTGGCCAGATATTCCGGCACCACTGGCGGCAGCCCGGGATAAAGTCGCCCCGACACCGGAGAGAACGGTTCCGGTAAGTTCCGGTGCAGCGATTCGGCGTAGCCCGCCAGCTTGCCCATGGCGACCCCGACATTGCGCAGGTTGCTATCCACGTACAGGCCACAGCCGGCCGCCGCCTGCATCCCGAACACCGAGGGCAGCGTGTAGCTCCACACCGTCATCGGCTTGCCGCACCGAGCCGCCACGGCGCGGATGCGTTCGGGCTCCAGCGACACCCGTGTCTCACTGGCCAACGACGTGATCAGGACCAGCATATCGATCTCGTCCGAGTCCGCGAGATGCTCCATCACCGTCATCATCGCCGGCCCCGTGTTGGACCCCTGCGCGGTGACATCGACCGGATTACCGGAGGCGCCATAGGACGGCATCAGGGGGCGCAATCCTGCCTGCGTCTGGGCCGAGAGAGTCGGCACCACCAGGCCGTGCGCCGATAGCGTGTCCGCCATCCAGGCGCCGCCGCCGCCTGACACGGTGATAATGCCGGCTCGGCGCCCCTTCGGCAGTGGACAGGTCAGCACCAATCCGGCGATGGCGACAGCTTCGTCGGCATCCTCGGCCTCGATCACGCCGTAGCGTTCGAACACGGCGTGGTAGGCAGCTTGGGACCCCGACAGAGATGCCGTGTGGGACGCGGTGGCCCGGGTGCCCGCATCAGATTTTCCGATTTTGATGGCGATGACCGGTTTACCCAGCCGGCGCGCCTTATCCAGCGCCGCGACAAAGGCGGGGCCGTTGCGCACCGCCTCGCAGAACAGCATCACCGCGTCGGTGTGCTCGTCCTCCACCATGTAGTCCAGGAAGTCGGCCATGTTGAGGTCGACTTCGTTGCCGGTCGAGATCACGTAGCTAAACCCGAGGCCGGCGGCTTTGCCGCGGTTGAAGAGGGCGAAACCGATGCCGCCGGACTGCGCGATGACCCCGATCCGCCGCTCGGAGACCAGGGTGCGGCTATCGTCTTCGCGGGTTTCGACGGTCGGACTGAATGTGGTCGCGACCCGGCCGAGGGCATTGTAGTAGCCCTCGCAGTTGGGGCCGCAGGCGCGGATGCCGGTGCGCTGCGTGACGGCCAGAAGCTCCGCCTGCATGTCACCGGCGGCGCCGCCTTCCTCGGCGAAACCGGAACTGATGATCAGCGTGTTCTTCACCCCGGCTCGAGCGCACTCGTCCACCGCCGCCGCGACGCCAGCCGCCGGTATCGCCACCAGAGCCAGATCGATGCCGCCACCAGCCGAACCGATCGCGGGGTAGCAGGTCAGCCCGTCGATCTCCTGGTAGCTGGGATTGATCGGCAGGATGCGACCGGGAAAGCCGTTCTCCCGCAGTTGGTGCAGCAGCCGCCCGCGAATGCGGTGCAGATCCGGCGAGGCGCCCAGCACGGCGATCGAACTCCGGCCAGAAGAAACTATGCAGCTTGTGCGCGGTCATTTGCGCGCCCCGGTGGGGATGTCGCGAAACGCCATGCCCTTGTCGGCGCGCGGATCCTGCGGCAGACCCAGCACACGTTCGGCGATGATGTTCTTCATGATCTCGTCGGTGCCGCCGGCGAGACGCAAGGCCGGCGAGTAGAGCAAAGCCTCCTCGAAGATACCGGCGACCGGCATGGCGGCTCCCATGGTCGGGCCGGCCATGCCGATCATGTCGAGGCCGTACGAAAGTATTTCCTGCAACTTGTTAGCCGCCACGACCTTGATGATGGAGGATTCCGGTCCCGGCGTCTGGCCCTTCGACAGCGCCGTCATGCCGCGGAATTTGGTGAATTTCAGGCCCTGCGACCGCACATAGAATTCCGCCAGCTTTTCCTGCACGGCACTGTCCTCGATCGCCGGGCCGTCTTCCAGCTCGACCGACTGCGCCAGGCGGAACAGTTCGTCGACATCGGGGCCAGGAGCGTCGCGCATGCCGTGCCGCTCGTTCATGAGTGTGGTCAGCGCGACTTTCCAGCCGGCGCCCTCGGGGCCGACCCGCCGGCTGTCCGGGATGCGGACATCGGTGAAGAATACCTCGTTGAAGTGCGACGACCCGGACACCTGCCGGATCGGCCGGATCTCGATTCCGGGCGTCTTCATATCGAGGATGAAGAATGTCAGCCCCGCGTGCTTCGCCACGTCCGGATTGCTGCGCGCGACCAGAATACCAAAATCGGAATAGTGCGCTCCCGAGTTCCAGATCTTCTGGCCGTTGACGACCCACTCGTCGCCGCGCTTCTCGGCCCGCGTGCGCAACGCCGCAAGGTCCGATCCGCCACCGGGCTCGCTGAACAACTGGCACCACACCTCATCGGCCCGCATCGCCGGCTTCACGAAGCGCTCGCGCTGTTCGACGGTGCCCCAGGTGCAGATGGTCGGCTGGGCGAGGTTGATGCCGATGCCGAACAGGCCGGTCAGGACGTCGTATTTCGCTTCTTCCTGGTTGTAGATGACGTTCTGGATCTGCGTGCCGCCGCGACCGCCCCACTCCACCGGCCAGTGGATGCCGACGAATCCGGCATCGTATTTGCGCCGCTGGAAATCCTTGGCACGTTCCATCGCGCCGGGGGCATCCTGACCTCGGCGGTAGCCCTCCACCTCGCCCGGTTTGCGACGTTCCGCATTCGCATCGAGGAAGCCTCGGGCTTCGGCGCGGAACGCGGCTTCCTCCGGCGTGTCTTCGAAATCCATCGTCGTTCTCCTATGCCGCGACCGAACCAGTGGTATTGCGGGCCCGCAGCTCACTGACCAGCCGCCGCTTCCATTCGCGCGCGCCGCCCAGCGCCAGGCCCAGCAACTTGGCGCGCCGGTAATACAGGTGGCAGTCCATCTGCCAGGTAAACCCCATGCCGCCGTGGGTCTGGATGTTTTCCTTGGTCACGAACCAGCCGGCATCACAGGCCGCGATGCGCGCGACCGACGCGGCGATCGGCAATTCCGCCGCACTGGTGTGCACCGCCCAGGCGCCGTAATAGGCGTTCGAACGAGCCAGTTCGACCTGAATGTACATGTCCGCCAGCTTATGCTTGATGCCCTGGAATGAACCGATCGGCCGCCCGAACGCGTAGCGTTCCTTCGCATAGGCGTTGGCCATGTCGAGTGCCGACTGCGCAACGCCGACCTGCTCGAACGCCATCGGCACGGCAGCGTAATCAAGCAGCGTGCGGATCGTTTCGGGCCCCGTGCTGCCCGGCAATGGTTCGGATGGAGCCGACGAGAATTCGATGCGGGCGTGCGACCGTGTCGGATCGAACGTGGTGACGGTTTCCCGGCCGACACCGGCCGCCGTCAGGTCCACCAGATGCAGCCACGGACCACCGCCGCCATTGACCGCGACGATGGCCAGATCAGCGATGTCGCCGTCGGGCACGGCCAGTTTCGTTCCACTCAGTCGGCCGGCCGACACCGATGCATGCAGCTTCGAGGGATCAGATGGCCCCGGCCGCTCCGCCATCGCCAAGGTGCCGATGATCTCGCCGGTGGCAAGCTTCGGCAGCCAGGTCTGCTTCTGCTGCTCCGAGCCGAACAGCATGATCGCCTCGGTGGCCAAATAGACCGACGACGAGAACGGTGTCGGCGCTACCGCGCGGCCCAGTTCCTCCGCCAGCACGCAGACCGCCAGGCGACCGAGGCCGACGCCGCCGTACTCCTCCGGGATCGCCGCGCCGGCCCAGCCCATTTCGGCGATGGCACGCCACAAATCGGCGGCGTAGGGCTCGGGGGTGTCCAGGATCCGGCGCGGCACGGAGGGCGGGCAGCGATCGGCCAGAAAGCGGCGCGCCTGGTCGCGCAACTGAAGCAGTTCATCGGAAAATTCAAAGTTCATCGGTCCTGGCCCTTCCCGTGCCGGGATCGATTGTTATCCGGGGGTGACGAGGGGGCAAGCCTGGCTCAGGCTCTCACAGCTAACGGCCTATCACACCGCGCTCACATCATCCGAATTCACCAAATCCGGTACGGTCCACCCCTTGGTGTCATATTCGGCCATGCAGCTTTCAGCAAAACCCTTCCAGCGATCGGCGTCGCCCGATGCCATAGCTCCGAACAATGCGTAGCGGCGTATCTCCTCGTGGCTGCCGGCATAGTTGATCTCATATAACTCGTGCCGGCCGCCGAACTCGGTGCCGACGCCGTCCCACAGCAGCTTCATCAGTTTGACTCGCTCCATCGCCGACACGCCGCCCGAGCCGCGGACGAAACGATCGAGATAGGGACGAAGCTCCGGCGTTTCGAAGTCCCGCGCGTGCGAATTCAGGAAGATCAGCCCGCTGGCGACAGTCTTCTCGATCAGGTTCTTCACCTGCACATATGCTTCGGGCGCCAGCACGGTGTAGGCCAGCGCGGGGTCGCTGCCCGGCAGCACATACCCGCCGGTCCAGGGTGCGGCGGTCTTCGCCATGGCGTCCGACAAGCCCCAAATCATGTTGCGCCAGGCGATCGCCTCGCCCAGATTGGCCTCCACGCCGCGAAAACCGCGGACGCCGGTGATTTCCGTGGCCTTAAGGAACAATCCGGCGATGAAATCCAGCTTTACGCCCAGTCTGGTGCTGCCTTGCAACAGCGCGCGTGGCACGAAACCCGTTCGGGGGAAGAAATTGTTGGCCTTCTCGATATCGCCGTAAACAAACACGTCCTCCCACGGCACCAGCACGTCATCCATGATGAAGATGGCGTCGTTTTCGTCCAGGCGGCTGGACAGCGGATAGTCGAACGGACTGCCCATCACCGCGGCGCGCTGCTCGTTCGAGCTGCGGCAAATCAGTTTCACCCCGGATGCATTTGTCGGCACCATGAATACCAGGGCAAAGTTCTTGTCCTGCACCGGGATCAATCCATGATGGGCAACAAAGGTGAAGTTTGTAAGGGCCGACCCGGTGGCGACTACCTTGGCACCGCTCACGCGAAGTCCGGCATCCGTCTCCTTGGTAACATTCACATAGACGTCTGTCGCGCCGCCAGGGGCGCCGGGCGCCACGTTGCGATCGACCGGTGGGTGGATGATCGCATGGTTGATGAACGGCACCCGCTCCTGACAGTATCGGTACCAGTGCCGCGCATTGTCCTGATAGGGCGCGTAGAAATCAGCATTCGCTCCCAGCGTGCCCAAAAAGGCCGCCTTGTAGTCGGGCGAGCGGCCGAGCCAGCCGTAGGTCAGCCGGGCCCAGGCGGCGATTGCATCGCGCCCCGCCACCTGCTCCGCAACGGTGCGCGGTGCCTGGAAGTAGCGGTGGGTGAAGCCACCCCATTCGGTCGGGCAGGTCAGTATGTTCTGGCCATTTGCATGATCCGCGTGCAACGCGTCATACAATCGAGCGATCATTCGCGCGGTGTTTCGAAACGCCGGGTGATCGGTGATTCGCTTCACCCGCTGGCCATAGATCCAAACCTCTCGCCCATCGTCCAGGCTGTCGAGAAACCCGCGCCCGGTGTAGGGCAATACAATTTCAGATGCGACGACCATGGCGGTTATTCCCCCCTGCCTGATTTTTTTACCGTCACCAGGGCGCCCAGGAACGGGGCCAGCTCGGCGCGCCGATCCATTCCAGCGAAACCTACTGAAGCCTACCCGGAACCCGGTCCCCGTCGAGGCAACGTCGCGCCGCCGGCCGCCCTCAAATTGTCGGGACCGTCACTCCGATCATATCGCCTTCCCGCACGATCCCGGCCAATTTCACCGCATCCCACCCGTCCGTCCCGGCAGGGCGCATCGGCAGCACCATCCAGCGATAATCCGCTGTCGAATCGACCACCCGCAACTTGACGCCGTCCGGAACGATCGTCTTCCATTCCGACGCCAGCAGTTCGCGCGGATCGCGGATCGCCCTCGCCCGGAACGCCGCCGACTTGTACCAGAACGGCGGATATCCCAGCACCGCCCTCGGATAACAACTGCACAATGTGCAGACCACCAGGTTGTGCACGTCGACGGTATTCTCCAGCACCCCCAATGGCGGCATCCCACGCATCGGAATGCCCGCGGCCTCGGCCGCCTTCGTTCCATCCTCCAGCATCAGCGCGCGATACCGCGGATCAGTCCACGCCCTGGCGACCATCCGGGCACCCTGCCCCGGGCTGGCCTTGTCAGTGGCCTCGATCCGTTCCTGCACCTCGGAGGTCGAAACGACCCCCTTCCGTTCCAATAACGACCGTACCACCCGCAGAAGCCGTTCCCCGTCCGCATCGAGAATATTCATGGCCGCGCCTGACCTCCGTGCTGCTCCAGCCAGTGTTCGAAAATCTCGATCAGCACCTCGTCGTCCGCCTTCGGGTCCGCCCATAGCGCGCTCTTGCGGAAGCGCACATGGTACAGCGGCCGCCGTTCCGCCGGACGTCCGAAGGCGAGATCTTCGGGGTTGGGGAAATCCCCCAGATATCGCACCACCTCGCCCACCACGCCCCGAACATAGTATGGCGTGCGAATATGAACCGGCCCGGCTGCTTCTGGCCAGGCATCCTTCACCCTTACGACCGCGCCGGGCGCGAACATCAGCCAGCCTCCAGCGCGGCGCGCAGCTCGGCCTCGGTCAGAACACCATCCCGCAGCAGATGGTCAACGATCGACCGCATCCATCGCTGGTAGTAACTCAGCCGGTGATAATCCGCCTCCGGGATAGCCTCGACGCCGCGTCGCAACTGGTCCACCGACATCAACTTCTTCGCGCCAAGCACCTGGCGAAGCCCGTCCACCTCCCGATCGAACGCGGTCAGGCCGTGCGGCTCGATGTCCACCGGCTCGCACATGAATTTCGAGGCCCCGCCCAGGTCGTGGTGGGCCCGCTTGGCTTCCTTGTCCATCCCGCAACGATAGCCCATCCTGCACGGAATGCCATAGGAACCACGCCCCCGATGCGGACAGAACTGCTCACCGCCAACGACCCCGCGCCCTTTCGCGTATTGCGGGAAAATGGTGCTTCCGACCTGTTCCTCACCGCCGATCACGCCGGCCGAGCCATCCCTGCGGCACTCGGCCGGCTTGGTGTCTCGGACGCGGAGATGCAGCGCCATATCGCCTGGGACATTGGCATCGCAGAGGTCACCGAGCACCTGTCGGCCACGTTGGACGCGACCGCCGTCCTGCAGACCTATTCGCGCCTGGTCATCGACTGCAATCGCGCTCCCGCCTGGCCCTCCGCCATGCCCGAAACCAGCGAGTACACGCCGATTCCCGGCAATATGGGCCTATCCCAGCAGGATCGCGATGCGCGGGTGGCTGCCATTTTCACCCCATATCATACCCGTATCGCCAGCCTGCTCGATGCCCGAAACCGCGCTCGGCGGCGCACCGTATTGATCGCCATGCACAGCTTCACGCCGCGCTTCAAAGGTGAAAGCCGCGCGATGCAGGTCGGCATGCTCTACAACAAGGATCCGACCCTGGCCGGCATCATGCTCAACCTATTGCGTCAGGAACCCGACCTGACCGTCGGCGACAACGCACCTTACGCGATCACCGAGAACAGCGATTACGGGATCCCGGTACACGGCGAGAACCGCGGACTGTCCCATGTCGAGATCGAAATCCGCCAGGACCTGATCACCGATCCCGCCGGCCAGCTCGCCTGGGCGCAACGATTCGCGCGGCTATTGATCGACGCGGATGGCGCGCTCAAGGCTCTCGGCCGCTGAACGACCGGAGGCGCAGCCTGTCCACGGCAACCAAATCCCGACCGGCGAAACCACCGACACGCAAGACGCCGATGATGACGCGGGCGCAGGTGCGCGGCTTCATCGAGGCTCTCGCCGCGCAAAATCCGGCGCCGGAGACCGAGCTGCTGTTCGCCGATCCATTCACCCTGCTGGTCGCCGTCGTGCTGTCGGCGCAGGCGACGGACGTCTCGGTCAACCGCGCCACCGAGACACTGTTCAAGGTGGCCCCCACCCCAGCGGCCATCATCAAACTGGGGGTGGATGGCGTCGCATCGCACATCCGCTCCATCGGCCTGTGGCAGACCAAGGCGCGCAACGTCGTGCAATTGGCGCGGGAATTGGAGGAGAAGCATAGCGGCCAGGTGCCGCATGACCGCGACGCACTGGAAGCGCTGCCCGGCGTCGGGCGCAAAACCGCCAACGTGGTACTGAACGTGGCGTTCGGCGAGAGCACGATGGCGGTCGACACCCACATTTTCCGCATCGGCAACCGCACCGGCATCGCCCCCGGGAAGACCCCGCGGGAGGTCGAGGACGGCCTGATCAGGCGCATCCCCCGCGAACTGCTGCGCCATGCGCATCACTGGCTGATCCTGCACGGTCGCTATGTCTGCAAGGCGCGTCGGCCGGAGTGCTGGCGCTGCCTCGCCGCCGCCTTTTGTCGCTATCCCGACAAGACCTCGGTCGAGGCGACAGCCCCGGCCAAGTGAAGGGTCAAATCGTGTCGCAGGCTTCAGGCCACCTGGCGCAAACAGGATCTGGTCACCCGGGCCACAGTTTGCACGCCAACCACTTGCCTGAGGTTGCCCTCCACCAGGTGCACCACCTCGGCCGGCATTGCCTCCATCGCAATCTCGACATGCATGGTGTCGCCGGATCGGTGCGACCACATTCGGTCGGGGATCAGATCCCGTTTGGCGTATGGCTGCAGTAACCGGGACAACAGCCCGGGCGAACAATCGGCGTCGAGCAGGAAACGGACGAAAACCTCAGGTAGCGCTGAATTGTCGGACTGACGGGCTGGCGGGTCGGCGGACATCGGTCGAAACTCCAGGCTGAACATCGAAAAAGCGGGACTGGCCCCGGCTGCTAGGCAGCCGGGCGGCTAATTCGATGGCACTGGACGACGTGTCGCATTTCTACCCTATAGCACTATTTGTCAGGCCAGTCGAGCTCCGGAAGTCGAACCAACGGCACCTGCCGCATCGACAATGTGCGATATTGCAGCGTGAGCGGCACTTCGACTTCCGGGGGTGCCTCGGTGTCCCCGGTTCCGGCCATGCCGGTGCCCGCCATCAGCGACAACACCGCCTTCGCCGCGATGGAAGCGGATCGGCTCAACACGCCGGCGGCGGCGAGGCGGTCCAGGGTTTCGGCGTACCCGACCAGTCGGCCGCTGCCGCTGCCCATCGGCTGCAACTGATCATCCAGCGCCAGCGTCGCGGTTGCGGTCAAGCCGAGCGAGCCCCAGCCAAGTGCGAAATGCGAGATCTTGAGCGAGCCGCCGCCGTCCCGCCAGGCTTCCGCCCAGCCGGTGATATTGCGCACCGGCGGCATCGGTCCGCTCAACGCACCGTCAAGCGAAAGTGACGAGATGTTCGGACCCAGTGCCCACTTCACCGAGGCTGGCAGCGCGATCGCCTCAGTGCTGCCCGAGAACGCAACCGCCGGCTCCGATTGCCCCGCCGCGGCGGTGACCTCCGCGGCGCCGTTGAGCAGACCCGCCGTCAGGTGCCAACTGCCATCCGCCGGCTCAACCCGCAGGTTCTTCGCGTGCAGCGTCAGCGGCAGTGTATCGGTCTGCCGCAGCCCCACGGACACCCCCACCTGCTCGCCGGTGATGATCGCATCCTGCGCGTCGCCGATCTTGATATGTTGGGGTCCGGTCAATTAAATCGCCAGCTCCGTCGGACGAAACAGCGACAGCGACAAGGTGACGTTGGCGGACGCCCAGCTCAGCTTGCCGGGAATGTCTGCACCGGTATGGCGAAGCGTCAGGTTCGGGACGGTCACCATCGCGGCGTATGGCCAGCCGCCAATGGAGCCCGCTCCGGCTGCGACGTCCCATCCTTGGGCACGCTGGGCACCCGCCCAGGCACGAAGACCGTCGCGCAACCGGGCGGAAGCGATCTGCCAATAGATGACGTCGGCTGCCACCAGAAGAACGAGGATGGTGGCCATGATGACCCAGGATCTGCGCCGCATCGTGCCTCGATTCGGGTGTGCGGTTACTTACCGGGATTCGTCCCCGGTGAACACCACTGGCGTTCGGGCGAAATGCGATCAGACAAATACAACCATAACGCGAAAGACTTTTTCGTCCCCAGGCCCACAAACCTGTCCAGCGAACCGGAACGTCAAAATATATTCATTTGAAGTAAATACTTAGGAAGACATCTTCTGCTCGGCTGTGAGCCGTGGCCGGGTTTTGATCACAGACTTGTCCACAGCCCGTATAACCCGCATGCATACTCGATGGCGCGGTGGCATTGCTCCTAGGATTCCAGCCTCGAGCGCAGCGTCCGCATCAGCTCGCGGCGCCCGAGCTCGGCCAGGATCGGCTCACCGACCTCAATTCTGATGATCCCCGGCTGCTTGCGGAACGCTCGCCTGGGCCCAGCACTGGCCGGAATTGGTGGTGACCGGGATCACCGGCAGCCGGGTTCGCGCGGCCATCGCGGCGACGCCCGGCTGCAGCACTCCTACCACGCCGGGGGGACTACGCGTCCCCTCGGGGAAAATCACGATCTGCCGCTCCTCCCGCACCGCTCGGTCCGCCTCCCGCAACAGAGTTCGTATTGCTGATCCGCCGGCAGCGCGGTCGACCGCGATCATGCCCGCGCCGACGATCAACCGGCCGAACAGCGGAATGCGCACCAGCTCATGCTTCAGCACGTAGCAGCACCGCGGGAGCAGGGTGAGCCAGACGAAGGTATCAAACGCCGATTGGTGACGGGATGCGATCAGCGCAGCACCGGGCGGAATGCGCTGCAGTCCGATCACCTCCAGGCGCATGCCGCAGATGATACGCGCGGCATCGACCATGACGCGCGCCCACAGCCTCGCCATCGCCAGCACGTACCGAGGCGCGACAAGCCGCACCACGGTTGCCATGATCGTCAGCAGGAACGTCATGGCGAAGAACACGATGTTGAACAGAGCGGAGCGCAGCCAGATTATCACGTCGCGCTGCCGCCCACTGTCCCCGATTGGGCGATCACCGCTGCGTGCCACATCACGGACGCTTCGCGGTGCGGGAACCAAGGCGACAGTCTGGCTATGGCCAGGAGGAATTTGGTGTACTCCTCAGCCTTCAGCCGCAGACTGGGTCCGCGTTCCACCGCCGCGTCCTCGGCACCTCCCCTGCGGGGGGCTTGGACCGGCAGGGGAAACAGCTCAACCTCCGGCAGCGCCTGACGCAGTTCCGTCAACGCCCGCGGCATGTGGTAGTTGGCGGTGACGACAACAATCGATCGGTACTGCGGTTCTGCGCCGCCCAGGCCGCGGTCTCCACCGCGTTGCCCTGGGTCGATGCCGCGTAACGGCCCAACGTGATGCGTCCGGCGAGTGGCGCGAGATCCATCCCGGCCAGCCGTCCCAAATCCGCCAGGTCGGTATTGCCGCCGATCCCGCTCACCAGCAGTTTGTCGGCCTCGCCGGTGGCGAGAAGTCGCAGCGCGAGTTCCACCCGCCCGCCGCCGCCGGTCAGCGCGACCACGCCGTCGACGTGCGGCGGCGGTGGGACGGATGATTGGGTGGTCAGGTGCAAGAACCAGACGAAGCCCCCGGCCCAGCATAGGATCAGGGTCACGACGACGCCCGCGAGCAGCCGCCGCAGGGTTCGCCCGGTCCGGGTTCTGCTCAACCGCCTCATGGCAGGCGCCGCAACCACCGCCGCACGGTGCCTTGGGCGGTGGAGAAGCCGATCGCGGCGGCCACCGCCGGCAGGGAGGGCAGTGCCAGCCACAGCGCCGGCGGCAACGCATCTAACGCGTCCTGAATTGCATCGGCGTCGTTCGCCGGCTCGCCACCGAACGGAGCGGCGAGCCTCACCAGCGTCAGCAGGATCGGAAGGGCGGCAAGGGCGCCGGCAGCGGCACCCAAAGCGGCGAGCAACGTCGCGCGCGCGGCGAACCGGCTGACGATGTAACCATCCGCCGCTCCGAGGCCATGGATAATCTCGATCGTCTCCCGCCGCACCGACAGGCCCGACCGTGTGGCGACAGCGATGACCGCGGCTGCCACAGCGGCGACCAGTAACAGAGCCAGGCCGGCACAGGCTTGGATGCTGCGGGCCAGCACGGCAAGGCGTCCGATCCACACCCCGTGATCCTCCACCAGCGTACCGGGCGCCGCCGCCTCAAGCCGACGCGACAGCGGGCCAAGGTCAAAAGTCGCATCGGTCAGGCGAACCGCGATCACCGCCGGGATCGGAATCGCCAGCCGCTCGGCGCCGCTGCCGATCCACGGCTTGAGCAGATCGGTAAGCTCCTGCTGTGACAGTGCATGCGCCGACGCGACGCCCGGCGTCCCGCTCAGCAGGAGCTCGACGGCCGCAAGGCGGCTCGCGTCTGCTGTCGCGGCGGGAGAATCCGGCTGCGGCACCTGAACCGTCAGCCCGGTGCCGGCGCCTTCGCGCCAATGCCGTGAGAGCGAGGCGGCGCCGAACCAGCCAGCGAGAGCCAACGCTGCCAGGAATGCCATCGCGGCGACCAGCAGCGGCAGCATCCGGTCGGCGAAGCCTCGCCTCAGACCCAGCTCATCGAAGCCACGTCGCCGCGGCAAGATCATGGATCGCCGTCCTCGAACCGGTCGACGCCCAGCGCGGCGGCGTCGCGCGGCGTCTCGATGATGCGCGCCGTCCGGCCGTTTCTGTCCGCGCCACGGCTGCCGTCGGCCGGGCTGGCCCAGTCCATTTGGCCGTCTGCCTCCGGGCCGCCGGCCGGATCGATGATCCCCCGGGGAGGATCCATCCCGTCGTCCTGCATCGTCCCGGGGGCCGGCCCTCCCGCCCATCCCGCGCCGATCCCGGGCGCCGAACCGGCATATCGGTCGCTCCCGGCCAGCCGCCCCTGTGAGAGCCGAAGCGCCCGTGCGGGGTGGCGAGCGACGAGGGCCTCATTATGGGTGGCGACAATCACCGTTGTCCCGATCCGGTTCATCTCTTTGAACAATTGCATCAGCCGTTCCGCCTGGCCGTCATCAAGGTTGCCGGTCGGTTCGTCCGCCAGCAGCAGCGCCGGGCGCGTAATGACCGCGCGAGCGATCGCGACACGCTGCTGCTCGCCGCCGGAAAGCGCGGCCGGACGTATGTCCAAATACTGTGACAAGCCGACCCAGCGCAGCAGTTCGGTCACATCGGCGCGGATCTGCCCCTCCGGGCGGCCGGCGATTCGTAGCGGCAGGGCAACATTGTCGAAGGTCGACAGGTGAGGCAGCAAACGGAAGTCCTGAAACACCACGCCGATCCGGCGGCGTAAGGCGGGCAGTGCGCGGCGCGGCGCGGCGGTGACGTCGGTGCCCAGCAAACTCAGCCGTCCGCTGGTAGGCCGCACCGACAGATAGAGCAGACGCAGCATGCTGGTCTTGCCCGCCCCGGACGGCCCCAGCAACCAGCGAAACGCCCCCGCGGGGACGTGGAAACTGATGTCATGCAGCACCTCGGGCCCGGCGATCGCTCCCCGATGGGTGCCGCCCTCTCGGTCATAGTGCAATCCGACCGTTTCGAATCGAAGCATGGTGGCTGTCTACTCGAGTTAGACCGTTCTTGTCATATTGCCTGAGGCGAGTAAGCTTTTTGAGCAACGAGAGGGTGAAATCGTTTTGCACGGGCCGCGCTCGTCACCACTCTAGTCCATGCATCCCACAACGGATTCCCATGCGAATCGCTTGCCCTGGCTGCGCCGCCGAATACGAAGTGCCATCTTCGAACCTCAAGCCGAATCGGAAGGTTCGCTGCGCCCAATGCGATGCGCAGTGGGTTCCGGTAGGCGACGCGGCAGCCGCGCCGCCAGACGAGGCGCCCGATACCGCGGTCCAACAGCCGATGCCCGCGGCCGGAGAGACCGCGATGGATCGCCTGGCCGCGACGACTCCGCGCCAGCCCTCCGGCGCGTTGCGCGCCGCGTGGGCGCTGACCGTGTTGGTGCTGGTTGGCTCCGCCGCCGCCGCATTCACCTGGCGCAGCCATGTCACGCAGGTCTGGCCGGCGAGCGCCTGGGTCCTGGGCATGGTCGACCGGGTTGTACCGGCTCAGGCGCAGCCCTTGCGCGCTGACCGCCAAGCCGGACGAGTTCCGTGATTGACCGAAAAAACCGCATCGGCTCGAGTTGGCGACGCCCGCAGCATGACACACTGTGGTTCACGCCCAGTCAGCCGGGCCCGTCAGCCGTAATCATCCAGCAGACTGAGATGCCCGAACTCGCGGCAAAGGCCCGCCAAATCCTCGATCCGCCGTTTCGGGGTCGCATTCTTTTGCGCGGACTCGTACAGTAGTTGAAGCCGGCCGACCAAACGTGCTTTCGTGCGTTCGAACCTGATCACGAATAGGTGAATAGCGTGGTATTTGAGCTGGATCTGCCGGCAGTCGCCGCCGGCGAGAACGATTTTTCCTCGGATAGAGCTTACGACGATGAAGATCTCGCGGCGCTGCAGACCGCCATCCTGGAGAAACTGACGTATTCCGTCGGGAAGCGGCGCGCCATCGCCACCGAGCGCGACTGGCTCATGGCCACCGCACTCGCTCTGCGGGATCGCATTGTCGATCGTTGGCTTGCGGGTATCGGCGACGCCTATCAGAAGGGGTCGAAACGCGTCTACTACCTGTCGCTGGAATTTCTCATCGGCCGGTTGTTGTTCGACAACCTTAACAACATGGGCGTACTCGAGACCGTGCGGGCCGCCCTGGCGGGGCTCGATGTCAACCTGGAACGGCTGCGCGCGCTGGAACCGGATGCGGCATTGGGCAACGGCGGCCTCGGCCGGCTCGCCGCCTGCTTCATGGAAAGCATGGCCACGCTCGACATTCCGGCGCACGGCTACGGCATCCGTTATGACCACGGCCTGTTTCGCCAGGTCATGAAGAATGGTTGGCAGCAGGAATTCCCCGAGGATTGGCTGTCGCTCGGCAACCCATGGGAATTTCACCGGCCGGACATGAGCTTCGATATTGGCTTCGGCGGCACGATCGAGGTCGTCCCGATCTCCGAGGCCGCCGTCCGCCATGTCTGGCATCCCGCCGAAACCATCGAGGCAGTGGCCTACGACACGCCCACCGTGGGCTGGCGCGGCCGCCGGGTGAACACGCTGCGGTTATGGTCGGCGATGCCCGCCGATCCGCTGAAGCTCGAGGCGTTCAACCACGGCGACTACGCCGGCGCGCTTATGGACCAGGTCCGGGCCGAATCGATCTCCAAGATACTTTACCCGTCGGACGCTACGCCGGCGGGGCAGGAATTGCGGCTGCGGCAGGAATACTTCTTCGTCTCGGCATCCCTGCAGGACCTGGTTCGTCGCCACATCAAGGCGTTCGGCCATATCAGCACGCTCTCCGACGAGACCGCCATCCAGCTCAACGACACCCATCCCGCGATCGGTGTCGCGGAACTCATGCGCATTCTGTTGGATATTCACCAGATTCCCTGGGAAGAAGCCTGGCGGATGACCCGGGCAACGTTCAGCTACACCAACCATACCCTGCTGCCGGAGGCGCTGGAGAGTTGGCCGGTGCCGCTGATGGAACGTCTGCTGCCGCGCCACATGCAGATCATCTACCTGCTCAACGCCCTGCATCTGGGTCAGGTGCGGCGTCAGTTCCCGGGCGATGAGGCGCTGCTGTCGAGCGTCTCGATGATCGACGAACAGCAGGGCCGGCGCGTGCGCATGAGCCACCTGGCGTTCCTCGGCTCGCATCAGGTCAACGGCGTCTCTGCGTTGCATACCGGCTTGATGCGCAAGACGGTGTTTCGTGACCTGCACAGCATGTTCCCCGACCGCATCGTCAACGTGACCAACGGGATCGCCTTCCGCCGCTGGCTGCAGGTTGCCAATCCCCGGCTGACGAGGCTGCTGGTCAACGCGGTCGGGCCCGAGGTTCTCGACGACGAGTTTGCGCTGACACGGCTGCGGCCGTTGGCGACCGACGTCGGCTTCCAGAAGCGGTTCGCCGCCAGCCGCTATGTCAACAAGCTGGCGCTCGCCGACGTCATCCGGCGCGAGTTGGAGGTCCGGGTCGACCCGTCCGCACTGTTCGACGTCCACATCAAGCGCATCCACGAGTACAAGCGCCAGTTGCTGAATATTCTGGAAGTGATCGCGCTTTACAACGCCATCCGCGCTCGCCCGATGGACGATTGGACGCCTCGCGTGAAGATCTTCGCCGGCAAAGCGGCCGCCAGCTATCAGCGGGCCAAACTGATCATCAAACTGATCCATGACGTCGCCCGCGTGATCAACAGCGATCCCACAGTGCGGGACGTGTTGAAGATCGTTTTCCTGCCGAATTATTCGGTAAGTCTGGCGGAAGTCATCATTCCGGCTGCCGATCTGTCCGAGCAGATCTCCACCGCCGGCATGGAGGCCTCCGGCACCGGCAACATGAAGTTCGCCCTCAACGGTGCGCTGACTGTCGGCACCTTGGACGGTGCGAACATCGAGATCAGGGACCACGTCGGCGACGAGAACATTTTCATCTTCGGTCTGACCGCCGAGCAGGTGAATGCGCGGCGTCTTCTCGGTATCGACTCGACGGACCTCATCGCGGCCTCTCCCATTCTCAGCGAGGTCCTGGCGAGCGTCGCATCCGGCGTGTTCTCTCCCGATCAGCCTGACCGGTACCGCGGGCTGGTGGAGACACTGCAATACCACGACTACTTCCTGGTGTGCGCCGACTTCGACGATTTCCACGCCACCCAGCACCGCATCGCCGAGCTGTGGCGGCAGCCGGAGGCATGGTGGCAGGCCGCCATCCTCAACACCGCGAATGTCGGTTGGTTCTCCTCCGACCGGGCGATCCGCGAGTACGCCAGCGAGATATGGAACGTTCCAGCCTACGTCGCGCATTGAACATCGAGCCGGGCGGGGCGACGGAACGCGGCGACGGGTTGAGCCGGCCCGGGCGTGCCGTGCGGCACACTCGCGTCATGGCCGGCGCAAGCCGGCAACCCACGTCCTGGCCGACCCAGGCGGATACCAGCCCACTCATGTCATGGCCGGCGCAGGGCCGGCCAACCACGTCTTGGCTGATACAGGGAAATTCGTGGATGACCCGACCATGCACAGTGGCGGCGCGGGTGAGAGGGCGGGCCACATCGAATGAAACCGCCTGAGCTTAACGGGATCGAACGACCTGTGCTTAACTGAATGGAACGATAAGCAGGAGACGTCCCGTTGACCCAGCGCCCCGGACTGCACGCCCCGATCGTCCGAGATGCCATGGCGTACGTCCTGGCGGGAGGCCGCGGATCCCGACTGCTGGAACTCACCGACATCCGAGCCAAGCCGGCGGTGTATTTCGGCGGCAAGAGCCGCATTATCGACTTCGCTCTGTCCAACGCCGTAAACTCCGGCATCCGGCGGATCGGGGTCGCGACCCAGGTACAAGGCGCACAGTCTGATCCGGCATCTGCAGCGTGGCTGGAATTTCTTTCGTCCGGAACGCAACGAAGGCTTCGATATCCTGCCGGCCTCACAGCGCTCCGGCGATACCTGGTACGCCGGCACCGCTGACGCTCTTTTCCAGAACATCGATATCATCGAGGGCTACAAGCCCGAGTACATCGTCATTCTGGCGGGTGATCACGTCTACAAAATGGACTACGCGCTGATGCTGATGCAGCACGTCGAACAGGGCGCCGACGTGACGGTCGGCTGCATCGAGGTGCCGCGCGAGGAGGCGACCGCCTTCGGCGTCATCCATGTCGACGCCAAGGACCGTATCATCGCCTTCATCGAAAAGCCGGCCGATCCGCCGGGCATGCCCGACCGGCCTCACATGGCCCTGGCCAGCATGGGAATCTATGTCTTCAGCACGCGGTTCCTGATCGAGGAGCTGCGTCGCGACGCCGCCGACCCGGCATCGAGCCGCGATTTCGGCAAGGACATCATTCCGTATCTGGTCAAGCACGGCAAAGCGGTGGCTCATCGCTTCAACACGTCCTGCGTGACCTCGGGCGCTGAACGTGAGGCATACTGGCGCGACGTCGGTACGCTGGACGCCTATTGGGAAGCCAATATCGACCTGACCGCGATCATACCCGCGCTCGACCTGTTCGATCAGGAATGGCCGGTCTGGACCTATGCGGAAATCACCCCGCCGGCGAAGTTCGTGCATGAGGAAATCGGCCGCCGCGGGGAAGCGATTTCCTCCCTGGTCTCCGGCGGTTGTATCGTTTCCGGCGCGTTTCTTCGCCAATCGCTCCTGTTCACTCGCGTACATGTGCATTCCTTTTCGCGCATCGAAAATGCCGTCATCCTGCCCGAAGCCGATATCGGACGCGGCGCGAGGCTATCGAACGTGATCGTGGAGAAAGGTGTGCGCATACCGGCCGGCCTCGTGGTGGGAGAAGATGCGTCCGATGATGCCCGGCGTTTTCGTCGCACCGACCGGGGGATTTGTCTGATCACGCAGCCGATGATTGATCGTCTCTCCCCTTGACCCGCGTGCTCGCCGTCGCCTCCGAGGTCTTCCCGCTGGTGAAGACCGGCGGGCTGGCGGATGTGGTCGGCGCGCTCCCTCAGGCACTATCGTCGGTGGGGATCGAGACCACCACCGTCATCCCCGGCTATCCGGCGATCATGGAAAACCTGACGGATGGCGCGGTGGTCCGGCGGTTCGCGGATCTGTTCGGCGGCCGGGCGGACGTAGTACATGGCACCGTCGGCGGCCTGGACCTGTTGGCGATCGACGCACCGCATTTGTTTGCCCGTCCGGGCAATCCCTATATGGCGCCGGACGGCCTCGAGTGGCCCGACAACGGCGTCCGCTTCGCTGCCCTTGGCGCCGCCGCGGCAGCGTTGGCGATCGGCACCGTGCCTGGCCGAGACATCCGCTCGGGCCTGGGCTTCGATGTGGTTCACCTCCACGACTGGCAAGCTGCCCTGACGAGCGCCTATCTGCACTTTCATCCCGGGCGGCGGCCCGGGACCGTGCTCACTGTCCACAACCTCGCCTTTCAGGGCATGTTCCCGGCGTCGCTCTTCCCCCGTCTGGGCCTGCCTGATACAGCGTTCAGCGTGGACGGGCTGGAATTCTATAACCTGGTGGGATTTCTCAAGGCGGGCCTGGTCTACTCTGACCGGCTGACCACCGTATCGCCCACCTACGCGCGGGAGATTACCCTGCAGGAAAACGGCGCGGCGCTCGACGGCGTGCTCCGCCAACGCGCCGCCAGCCTGTCCGGCATCCTCAACGGAATCGACGATGCAGTCTGGAATCCGGCCAGCGACGAATTGATCGCGGTTCAGTTCTCCGCCGGAACGCTTACCCGGCGCGCGGACAACAAGATCGCGCTGCGCCAGCGCCTGGGGCTGGCTGCGGATCCGGACGTGCCGGTGATCGGCGTCATCAGCCGCCTGACCTTGCAGAAGGGCCTCGATCTGCTGCTGGCGCGGCTTGATGCGTTGCTGCTTCGACGCACCGGCCCCAGCATCCAGCTTGCCATCCTCGGAGCCGGCAACCCGGCGCTGGAGCATGAATTCTCTGCTGCTGCCGCGCGTCACCCCGGCGGCGTGGCCTGCGTGATCGGCTACGACGAGGCGCTCGCCCACCTGATGCAGGCCGGTTGTGACGCGCTGCTGGTGCCCTCGCGCTTCGAACCCTGCGGACTGACCCAGCTATGCGCCCTGCGATACGGCTGCATCCCGATCGTGTCCCACGTCGGCGGCTTGGCAGACACGGTCATCGACGCTAATGAGGCTGCTCTGGCCAGCGGTGTCGCCACCGGTATCCAGTTCTCTCCCGTAACGGTTGATGCGCTGGAGGAGGCGGTGGATCGCGCGGTTCGGTTGTGGCAAGACCGCGACGTCTGGCAACGCATGCAGCGCAACGCCATGGCTGCCGACGTCTCCTGGCGTCGCTCGGCCGAGCGGTACGCGGCATTGTATCGTTCATTGGAGGCGGAGCGGTCTTGAGGGTGATCGGTGTTGGCGTCGCGGAGACGCTCGGCGTCTGCGTGGTGGACGGCGGGATCAATGTCGCCGTGCATGCCGGGAATGCCGAGGCGATCGCGATCTGTCTGTTCGACGAAACGGACCGTGAGGTTGACCGGCTGCGCTTGCCGGGGCGCACCGGACCGGTGTTTCACGGCCATGTTCCCGACGTGGCTGTCGGCACACGGTACGGATTGCGGGCCTACGGCCGCTGGGACCCCGCCGGTGGCCACCGCTTCAATCCGTCCAAGCTGCTGATCGACCCTTGGGCGACGGCGATCGATCGGCCGTTCCGGCTGCATCCCCTGTTATTCGATCGCGACGGCCCGCTGCCTGACGACACCGCCGCGCTGGTGCCGAAGTGCATCGTCGGCACACCGGCGACCGCATCGGTTCCGGGCAGCCCCCAGGCCGGCCGCCCCGGGTTCGACTGGGACCGCCAGATCCTTTATGAACTGCATGTCCGCGGCTTCACCATGACCCATCCGGACATCCCGCCGGCGATCCGCGGCACCTTCGCCGGACTGGGTCATCCGGCCAGCATCCGCCACCTGACCCGCCTCGGCATCACCACGGTCGAACTGATGCCCAGCGCCGCCTGGATCGACGAGAGGCACCTGCCGAGGCTGAACCTGTCGAACCACTGGGGCTACAACCCGGTCGCCTTCCTGGCCCCCGATCCGAGGCTGGCGCCAGGCGGCTGGGCCGAGGTCCGCGCCGCCGTCGACGCGCTGCAAGCGGCCGGCCTCAATGTCGTGCTCGACGTCGTGCTGAACCACACCGGAGAGAGCGACGAGCTCGGCCCTACCCTGTCGCTGCGCGGCCTGGACAACGCCGGCTACTACCGGCTGGCACATGGCGATGCGTCGCGCTACGCGAACGACGCCGGCTGCGGCAACATCCTGGCTATGGACCGGCCGGCGCCGTTGCGCCTTGGGATGGACGCCCTGCGCGCCTGGGCTGTGTTTGGGGGACTGGACGGATTCCGGCTGGATCTGGCGGCAACGCTTGGCCGCAGGGACAACGGCTTCGACCCGGCTGCTCCGTTGCTTGAGGCGATCGACCAAGACCCTCTGCTGACCGGCCGGGTCGTAATCGCCGAACCCTGGGATATCGGTCCGGGAGGCTATCAGCTTGGCGCTTTCCCCGCTCGCTGGGGCGAGTGGAACGATCGTTACCGGGACACGATGCGGCGATTCTGGCGGGGCGACGGCCACGTCGCGGGCGAGTTCGCCACCCGCTTCGCCGGATCGGCCGACGTGTTCGGTCCGAGCCACCGGCCGGTTTCCCGCAGCATCAACTTCATCACCGCCCATGACGGCTTTACTCTGGCGGATTTGGTTTCCTACAGCGCGAAGCGCAACGACGCCAACGGCGAGAACAACAACGACGGAACCAACGATAACCTGTCGTGGAACAACGGCACGGAGGGTCCGACCAGCGAGCCGGCCACCCTGGCGAACCGGGCACGTGACATGCGGGCATTGCTGGCGACCCTGCTGCTGTCGCGGGGCACGCCTATGCTGTCGATGGGCGATGAGGCCGGACGCACGCAGGGCGGCAACAACAATGCCTATGCGCAGGACAATCCGTTATCCTGGTTCGACTGGCCGCGTGCCGACCCGGCGATGATTGACTTTACCGCGCAGGCGATCGCCCTGCGCCGTCGCCTGTGGCCGCTGTTCGGCGGCAAGCCCCTGCTTGGCACCGTCCCGGAGGACGCCACTCTTCCTGATGTCGCATGGCTGCGTCCGGACGGGCAGGCACCCACCGCCGCGGATTGGAACCTGGACAGCGCCGGGACAGTGATTGCCGCGCTGTTCGCCGAGGGAACGCGGGCCCTGCTGGTGTTCCACGCGGCCCCGGTTCCGACCGACATCGCACTGCCCACGTTGCGGCCGAACCATCGTTGGCAGCGATTGTTCGACACCAGCTTGCCTGAACACGGCGCGGCGGTAGGTATCGCGGCTCGCTCGGTCACAGTGTTTCTCGAGACACCGGAGCATGCGGACGTCGCGGATCATGCCGGGGATGCCGCCACAGCCGGAGCCGACGGCGAGTTGGTCGAAGCAGCTGGAGCGGTAGGGCAACCGGTCGAGCTTCGCTGCCAAAGCGCGGGCGCTTCCGATGCCGAGGTTGATCGCCTGGCGGATCTGGCCGGGATCGATCCGATCTGGTGGGATGTCGATGGCGGATTTCACCAGGTGCCCGTCGAGACCAAGCGGGCCCTGCTGGCGGCCATGCGGTTGCCCACCTCGACCCGCGGAGAGTGCCGTGACAGCCAGGTCCGATTGACCCGGGCACGCGCCCCGCCGTTCCCGCCGGTGCTGACAGGACGAGCGGGCGAGGTCATTCGGCTGGCGGTCGATGCGCCGCGAGCGGCCTGGGTAACGCTGCTGCGGGAGGACGGCAGTCTGGAGCGCTTCCAGGCCGGCGACGGCGGCGTTGTGCTGCCGCCGCAACCGCTAGGACGCCACCGCCTTGTCCGGGAGGATCATGCTGACCCGGTCTGTCACCTGACCGTCGCGCCGGACGGCTGCTATCTGCCCGCGCCCCTTGCCGCCGGCGACCGGCGGTTCGGCATCGCCGCCCATCTGTACACGTTGCGCCGTCACGGCGATCAGGGGATCGGTGACTTCACGACCCTGGCCCGCTGCGCCGAGGAGGCCGCGAGGTCCGGCGCCGCGATACTCGGGTTGAACCCGATGCATGCCTTGTTCCCGCATGACCGCAGCCGAGCCAGCCCGTATCATCCGTCGGACCGGCGGTTTCTGGATCCGATCTACATAGACGTGTCGGGGCTTCCAGGTGGGGAGGCATCGGCCGCCTACCCCGGGCCGGTCGACTATGCGGCGGTTTGGGACCGCAAGCAGGCTGTCCTCCGCCGCGCGTTCGACTCCGATTGGGCCGCCGAGGCCGGTGTCGCCACGACTCCCGGGTCACCCGGAACGGTACCCGAGGCACTATGGCGCCTGGCGACGTTCGAGGCGATCGCATCGGTGCTGGAGACGTCGCACTGGCAGCGATGGCCAGCCAATTTGCGCCATCCCGTCGACGCCGGCGTGGCGAGATTCGCCGCCGAACATCGAGACCTGGTGGGCTTCCACGTCTTCCTTCAGACCCTGGCGGATCAACAGCTTGCCGCGGCCGCCGCGGCTGCGGAAAGGGGCGGATTGCTGCTGGGCTTCTACCGCGATCTGGCAGTCGGCGCCGCACCCGACGGGGCGGAGGCCTGGTCGAACCAGGACAACCTGATGCATGGGGTGTCGGTGGGGGCGCCGCCTGACCCGTTCGCCACCAGCGGACAGATCTGGTCGCTTCCACCTCCGGATCCGATCGCGATGCGGCGCGACGGCTACGCCAGCTTCCATGAACTGCTCGTTGCCAACATGCGACACGCCGGCGCGTTGCGGATCGACCACGCAATGGGCCTGCAACGACTGTTCATCGTTCCGGATGGCGCATCCGGCGCCGACGGCGCCTATGTCAACTACCCGCGCGGCGACCTGATCGCCCAGGTCGCGTTGCAAAGCCAGCGATCACGCTGCCTCGTCGTCGGTGAAGATCTGGGCACCGTGCCGGAAGGGATGTCCGCGGCCCTGGCGCAGGCCAACATCCTGTCCTACAGCGTGCTGTGGTTCGAGCGCTCCGGCGCGACGATACGCCACTCCGCCGACTGGCGCCCGCTCGCCGCGGCCTGCGTATCCACCCATGACCTGGCAACCTTGGCGGGCTGGTGGGACGGTTGCGACATCAGCGAAAAGCACGCCCTTGGCCTGCTCGATGACCTGGCGGCGGACCTGGCCCGAACCGCCCGGGCGCAGGAAAAGACCATGCTGATCAATCTTCTTGGGAGCGAGGGACTGCTGAGCGAAGAGGTCGACCCGCGCCAAGCGATGCCGGTTGGGTTCGCCGCGGCAGTGCATGCTTTTGTATGCTCGACTCCGGCACTGCTGGCGCTCGTCCAGGCGGACGACTTGGCCGGTGCGACGGTGGGGATCAACCTCCCTGGCACAAACCAGGAGAGACCGAACTGGAGACGCCGGCTTGATTGCGATATCACGGAATTGTGTTCAACGCCATTGGCCCGAGCAATCCTGTCGGCTATGCGGCCCAGGGGCGTCCCCTCCTGACCGATATCTGTCATGGCACGACACCGACGTGACCAAAATCGCTTTGCTGACAATGTTGCGCGCGAAAACCATTACTTGCGCCAGGGCAAGTGTTGTCACGCCGCAGCCGCCTGCCTGCCGGACGAACGATCGTTTCGGGCGTGGTCGGTCCCCTCCCGGGCGGCTATTGATCCGCCGTAAAAACGTCCATAGCTTCCCGCGGATGGACTCCTCTGCAACCGTCGATTCGCACGACTTTTCGTATGGTGTACCAGCGGCCCGCGGGGCTGGCCGCTGCGCGAGCGGAGTTGCCGCGGCGAGCCAGCGCGCGAGTGAGGGAAGTGCCTGGACCGCGAAGCCGGATCAGGCCAACGGATCGGTCAGCCGGGTCCACCTAGACGAGGCGGCAACGAGCGGAATCAGCGGCATGCGGACAACCCCACATGCGCGGAACCGGTCCGCGTATCGGGCCGTCGATGTTATCCTGGGAGCGGCCGTATGAGCGACCTGTTCGCCCCGGACGACGGCTGGCGGGTGCGGATCATGGACCTGTCCGGTGGCGCGGAAAACAACATAACCGAAGAAATCGGTGGATTCGACACGTTGATGCACGCCAACGAATTCGCCCGCCGTTACGTTCGCGATTTTGTCGAGCGGTGCCGGTCCCCCGGGATGTCGACCAAGGACGTGCTCGAGGCCTGGTTCGCGTTCGGCGAGGATGCGGTGGTGCTCGATGCCGCCGAAAGCGGCTGGAAAAGCGCCAACGAACTCGGCGACTTTGTCGACCGGCGAGCCAGCGCGGAAGAGCGGGACTGGCGTTCCCTTGACCCGCGTCGTGACGACGACGACTCCGAGGACGGCGACGAATGACCCGCGTCCGCTTCGCCCCCAGGCCGGCCGGTCTGCTCCTCGTCAGCGGTGCGCGTGTGGCATTCGCGAACTACCTGTTCGCACGCCGCAACAACGGCCAGTTCCTGCTGCGTTTCGACGATCTCGACGAAGACCGCACCGGCTCGGTGCACGCGCAGCAGATCATCCAGGACTTGCACTGGCTCGGCATCGATTGGCACGTGTCCTTTAGTCAATTGGAACGGCAGGAGCTGTATCAAGACGCAATCACCCGCCTGAAGCAGAGCGGCCTGCTGTACCCCTGCTTCGAAAGCGAACAGGAACTGAAGGCGAAACAGGAGTTCCGCCGCAAACGCAACCAGCCGCAGATCTACGACCGGGCCATGCTGTCGCTGACGAGCCACCAACGAGAGGCAGCGGAGGCCGGTGGCAAGCGGCCGCACTGGCGTTTGCGACTATCCGACCGAACCCTGGTTTGGCAGGACCTGATTCAGGGAGAACGTCGAGCCGAGCTGCGCCGGGTATCCGACCCGATCCTGGTGCGCGCTGACGGAACCGCCGCGCCGATCCTCGCCAGCGTGGTCGATGACATTGCTTTCGAAACGACACATATTATTCGCGATGAAAACAACGGCGGCAACACGGCGATCCAGATCGAGTTGTTCGAAGCACTGACAAACGGCACGGATGCGGTTCGGTTCGCCCATTTGCCGACGCTCGACCCACCCGCATCGTCGGCGCGGGACCCGCATGCGAGAGGCCACGCCGACACGCCAGCTCCGATGCGACGTGCCGGCAGTCAGTCGTTGCGCGCACTGCGCAACGATGGCGTCGAACCATGCGCAATCATTGCGACCATGGCCGGCATCGCGTCCGAGCTGGGCGACCCGCCGCCGCTGGACGCACTGGTGCAACGATTTGAACTGAAGGACCTCGCGGGCCTCGGGTTCGATGCGACCCGCATGCTGGCGGTCAACCGGCGCGTGCTGCGCGATATGGCCTTCGCCGCGGTCGCCGACAGGCTGCCCGGCGGCGCGACCGAGACGTTTTGGCTGGCAGTCCGCGGCAGCCTGGACCTGCTGCGGGAATCGCGCGGCTGGTGGGACGTGGTCGCGGGCACGATCGTTCCGCCGATCGTCGAGGGCGAGCAGGAGCTGCTGGCCGCCGCCGAAGCGCTGCTGCCGCCGGAACCGTGGGACAGCTCGGTCTGGACGCGCTGGATCGCCGCGCTGGAACGGACAACCGGACGCGTCGGTAATGCACTGCTGCTGCCGCTGCGCCTGGCACTGACCGGCGAGGACACCGGGCCGGACCTCGCCAATCTCCTGCCGCTGATCGGGCGGGCACGCGCGGCAACCCGGCTGCGGATCGCGGCTGCCTAGAGGGGGCAAGCTGGCAGGTTTGCGAGCAGTCGTTTCTACCATTCGTTTGATCAAGCGAGCATGCCCTGGGGCGACGAAGCACGCGCGGAGGGCCTCGTCCCGAGGGACACGAGCGAGGGTTCATCCGGTCACCCACGAATTTGCGCGTACAAGCAAAGACGTAGGCGGCCGGACCAGGGTCCGGCCACGACACGGCTTGATGAATGATACTTGCCCAACTGATGTAGAAACCAAGCAAAGTTTGGATTTGATTCACACTTCGAAGGCTAACAATACTCCGCCCGACAATAAGGCTTTGGGCTGACCCGCCCCGCTGGATGTTTCATCCGTATCGAGGCGGCCGCGACAGGATCGTTACGTAATGCTTCCAGCCCGCCTGATGGAACTTCTACGCGACAACTGCAAAACTACTCGGCAAAAGGCACGGTTGTTCCATGATCGTTTCCGACGATGCGAATCGTCGTTACGGTCTGATCGTCAAACCCATGTGGCGTCAAGTCCGATAGACTGCTAGGGTCTCTCAAGCGACATTAGGATGATCGGCAACGTCACTGCCGGGTCTCCAGATCAGAGCCTCGTCAGAGGCCTGAGAAGATGCGCGTCGTGGCGGCGAGGGGGAACATGCGAGGCGTTGGTTTTTTCATCAGTGTCCTGGGTGCTGTGGTGCTGGCTGGTCCCGCCCTGGCACAACAGCCCTCCAACGAGGAGCTGATGCGGACCAACGAAGAGCTGATGCGGAAGCTCGACGCGATGCAACGCCGGATGGACCAAATCGACGAGTTGCAGCGCCGGGTGGACGAACTCGAAGGCCGTCAGCACGCAGCCAAGCCACTGCCCGCCCAGGCGCGTCGCAATGCGGGCGCTCCAGCAGCGGCGGCACAACCCCCGCCGGTCGGCGCCAGCCCCGCACAACGCCCGCCACCGGTTGCCGCCAGCCCCTCGCCAGCGCCGCCGCGTGTCGCTGCCCGCCCCACCCCGGCGCCGCCGGCGGTCGTCGTCGTCCCCGCCCCGCTCACGACGGCGGCGGCAAAAACCGAACCCGCAACATCGCCTTTCGAGGCAAACGTTCCCGGACTGTTGCCACCTGAGCCGATGGGCAATCAGTTCGAGACCGAGGACGCGTTGCGATCGGATCTTCCAGGCCTCTCAATCCGCATCCCCGGCACCGACAGCCAGTTGCGCGTCTACGGCTTCGCGAAGCTCTCAGCCTGGACCGATCTCAACGGCCGCAATCAAACCGATGCGCCAACGGCGCAGACCATCCCGTTGAATAACAGCGCCGCTACCTCGCAGGGCGGCGACCTCGGCATGACGGCTCGCTTCAGCCGCATCGGCATGGACTCTCGCACGTTGACAAGCTGGGGCACTCTCGAAACCCGCATCGAGGGCGATTTCGGCGGTGGCTCCGCAACCTCGAGCAACGCCGTCTTCCGGCTTCGGCAGGCCTGGGCGGAACTCGGCACGGAACAGTTCCGCGTGCTGATCGGCCAGGCGAACAGCCTGTGGAACGAGGGTGTCTTCGAAACCCTGATCGACGCGACCAACCTCAACCAGTCCTTCATCCGCCAGGCGCAGATCCGCGCGACCGGCTTATTGGCTCCTGGCCTGACCGGCCAAATCTCGCTCGAGTCGCCGGATACGCAGTTCACCTCGGCCAGCGGCGTTTTCACCACGGATTCCAGCTTCACCGGAAGTCCAACCCCTGCATTCGATTCCGCTCCCGACCTGCTCGGACGGCTGTCCTATCGCAACGACGGCCTCGTGCTCGACACCCGAGGCATGGTACGGGACCTCAGTGTTCGCACATCCGGCACCGCGGCGGCGCCGCCCTCCCTCACCCAGAACGCCGTCGGCTGGGGCATTGCATTCAATGCGAGCCTGCCGATGCGGTGGCTCTCGGAGGGATTCGGTCCAGACCAACTGATTGGCATGGCCTATTACGGACAGGGCATAGGACGCTATTTCGCCGGCAACACCTCTGGCCAGGATGCGCTGACGAATCTCGGCCTGCCAAGCGCTCTCACCAACTTCAGTTTGAATCCACTGCCGACCTATGGGGCGATTGCAGCCTACCGCCGCTTTTGGACGCCGCAGTTGCGCAGCAATATCTCTTACGCCTATTCGCACGAGGACTACCCGTCCTATGCGCTCGATTTCACGCCAGGCTCGGCGTCGGCCCTGGCGCTGAACCGTGACATGCAGCAAGTCTTCGTCAACCTGATCTGGAGTCCTTTCGCCGAAGTCCGCAACGGCGTGTTCGGCAGCAGCTGGCTGGACCTCGGCCTCGAATACGTTTTCACGCGGCGCGACCTTTTCGGCGGATCGGCGGCGGCAGGCTCCGCAGGGTCGGGTCTCGGGGTCGCCAATCGCTTCCTGGCAGCGGCAGTCGGGCGATTCTGAAGGCGGCCGCGGCGCCCTGACGGCAGAGCGCATGGTCGACACCGCGACAGGGAATGTGGGCTTAACTGGATTTCAAGCGGCTTTAGAGGGAAACTGTGCGCCACGGACGCCGAATCGGCATGCCTGGCGATGGACCGCTGGTGGTCCGATCAATGATGGGCCAAGCGTAACAATGACGGACCAGGCGCATAAACACGTGCAACCTGGCGGAATTTGGAGGGGCAGCCAATGAGCCAGACCACGGTGGCACGGAAGACGTTTCTGCAACGGCTCCTCGACGGCGTCGAGATTGTCGGCAACAAGGTTCCCCATCCCGCAGTCATCTTCCTGCTGATGTCGGCGATCGTCATCGTGCTCTCGCATCTTTTCCATCTGCTGGGCACGAGTGTCACCTATCAGGTCATCGACCCGGTGACCCATAAGGCAAGCTACTCGACAGCAGTCGTCAACAGCCTTCTGACGACGGAGGGAATTCGCTTCATCATCACCTCTGTGGTGCGGAATTTCCTTGGTTTCACCCCGGTTGGCGTGATTCTCGTTGCCATGGTAGGCGTCGGCCTGGCGGAAGAAGCCGGCCTGGTCAATGCACTGATACGCAAGATCGTGATCGTGGCACCCCGCAAGGCGATTACCTTCATCATCGTAGCGATGGGCGTGCTCTCAAGTGTCGCGTCCGACGCCGGCTACCTGGTGCTGATCCCATTGGGAGCCGCCGCCTTCCTGAGCCTGGGCAGGCACCCGATCGCCGGCCTCGCGGCGGCATTCGCGGGCGTCGCCGCCGTGTTCGGCGTCAACCTGATCATTACGCCGATCGACGGTGTGCTGACCGAAATCACCAACGATGCCATTCATCTGCTCAATCCCGGATACTCCATCTATCTGACCGCAAATCTGTATTTCTCGATCGTGTCGGCCATTCTGCTCTGCGTCGTCTGCACCGTGATCACGGAACGGGTGGTCGAGCCTCGACTTGGCGCCTACCACGGCGAACGCCCAACCGAGGAAAGTGCGGGAACATCCGCCGAAGAGGCGCGCGGATTGCGGTTCGCGTTGTACGGGCTGATCGGGGTTATCATCGTCATCGCGTTGCTGGCCCTGCCTTCGGGCGCGCCACTGAGGAATCCCGAGACCGGCGCGCTCATCGGCAATTCGCCTTTGATGAACAGCCTGATCGTCTTGATCATGCTGGTGTTCCTCGTCACCGGTTTTGCCTATGGCAAGGGCGCCGGAACAATCACCAGTATGACGGCAGCGATCGCCGCGATCACCAAGACCTTCGCCGGTCTGGGTGGCCTGCTCTTCCTGTTCTTGGTGATCAGCCAATTTCTGGCCCACTTCAACTACAGCAACCTCGCAACGATCGCGGCCGTTCGGCTGTCAGACATCATCGAGAACGCAAATCTGGGATCACTGCCGTTGCTGATCGTGTTCGTCCTGATCACCGCCGTGGTCAATCTGATCATCCCCGCCGCGATCGCCAAGTGGGCCATTCTCGCGCCTATCTTCGTGCCGCTGTTCCTGAAGCTCAGCGTCGCTCCGGAACTCGTGCTGGCTGCCTACCGAGTGGGAGACTCACCGGGTAACGTTATCACGCCGTTGATGGCCTACTTCGGCATGATTGTTATTTTCGCGCAGAAATACCAGAAAGAAGCGGGCGTCGGCACCGTCGTCGCGATGATGCTGCCCTATACGGCTGTTCTGTATGTCGTGTGGACTGTATTCCTCGTTCTCTGGTACCTGCTGGGAATTCCCCTGGGGGTGTAGCGAGCAATCGCAAAGGTGGACCATCATGTTTCGGTACCACTCGGTTAACCGGCCTCTGATGCGGCGGAGAACGAGTGCGATGAGACCCCGGGGGCAGGCAGCATGAGTGACATCACGATCACCTTCGCGATCATCGTCGCGATCGTCGTTCTGTTCGTCTGGAATGCCGTTCCGGTCGTGCTCGTTGCCCTCGGCACGGCGCTCGCGCTGTACTTTACCGGCGTGCTCAATTTCACCGAAGCGCTCAGCGGCCTCGGTGACCCGGCTGTCATATTCATTGCATCGTTGTTCATTGTCAGCGCGGGCCTCGATGCGACCGGCGTGACGGCATGGGCGGGACAGGGATTGATCGCCCGCGCGGGACAGAGTCGCGTACGGCTGCTCGTCCTCATGATGACACTGGTGGCTGTGCTCACCGCGCTGATCAGCGTCAACGGAGCGGTCGCGGCGCTGTTGCCGGTGGTTGTCGTCATGGCGATCCGCCTCGGCCGAGCCCCGTCGCAGTTGCTCATGCCGCTGGTGTTTTCCTCGCACTCCGGATCGCTCCTGGCCCTCACCGGTACACCGGTGAACGTGCTGGTGTCGGAAGCGGCGACAGAGGCGGGACTGCCGCCGTTCGGCTTCTTTTCATTCGCCATCGCCGGCATCCCCCTGGTGATCGGGACGATCCTGATCGTCGTGCTGTTCGGCCAGCGGCTGCTGCCGGAACGTCGCGGAAGGACGCTACCGCCCGACTTCAGCAAGCACGCGCGCACTCTTGTCGAGCAGTATCGGCTGGACGACGGGCTGTTCCAACTCGGCTTGCGGGCGCGTTCTCCATACGTCGGTGCGCCACCAACCGCCGTGGATCTGACAGATTACGAGGGGCTGACCCTGGTCGCCATCCAGGCCGGCGACGGCAGCGGCCGGCTGCGGCGGCCCACGCTCGCCGAGGGCGATATCCTCATCGTGCGGGGCGACGCCGAAACCGCCGGCGGTCTGGCGTCGGATAAGCTGCTGGCCTTCCGGACCGAGGACGCACCCAAGGACGTCGCGGAGACGCTGTTCAACCGTAGCTCCGGCCTGGCGGAGGTCGTGATTCCACCGCGCTCCGGTATGATCGGCCAGTCAGTGTTTCCAGGCATGGTCACGCCGAGCGGCGATCTGGTCATCCTCGCGGTGCAGCGCCGAGACGAGGATCAGGGACCGGACCAAACCGTTCTGGCCGCCGGCGACACCCTGCTGCTGCAGGGAACCTGGGAGGCGCTGGACGAGCACCTCGACGATCCCGATGTGCTGGTCGTCGACTCGCCGGAACTGGTTCGCCGTCAGGCGGTGCCCATGGGCTTGGGGGCGAAGACGGCGATCGCGGTGCTGCTCGGCATGGTGCTGCTGCTCGCGACCGGCGTGGTGCCGTCGGCCATCGCCGGTCTGGTCGCCGCCTGCGCGATGGTCCTGGTGCGCGTGGTCACGGTCGAACAGGCCTATCGCTCCATCAACTGGACCACGGTGATCCTGGTCGGCGCCATGATCCCGCTCTCGACCGCCATGTCCAAGAGCGGTGCGGCGAATCTGATGGCGGAGATGCTGGTGCATCTGGTCGGCGACGCGGGTCCCTATGCGCTGCTCGCCGGGTTGTTCGTGCTGACCGCTATCCTTGGCCAGCTCATCAGCAACACGGCGACCGCGCTCATCATCATCCCGATCGCGGTGGCGGCCGCGCACGAGATCGGCGTGTCTCCGCGACCCGTGCTGATGAGCGTCGCGGTGGCATCGGCGGCGGCGTTCCTTACGCCGGTCGCGACGCCGGTCAATCTGATGGTGATGGGCCCGGGCGGCTACAGTTTCGGCGACTACTGGAAGCTCGGGCTGCCGTTGCTGCTGCTGTTTTTCCTGGTGGCGGAGTTTCTCGTGCCGTTGTTCTGGAGATTCTGACGAGCGCAGGCTCCGGTCGTTGAGGCCGGGCCGGCTGGGGTGGCCATCAGCGGGAAGGTGGCACGCGGCGTCGGTGTCAAGTCGGCCGGTTGCGACGATGCCGCGGAGAGGAAAGCAACCGGATGACCGCTCAGCAGTTTTGGGTCGCGAGGTGTCCGATGAAGAGAGTAGGCGAGCTTCGGCGGCAGGCCGAACGCTACCGGCGGCTGAAGAGGCAGATCAGTGACCCGCGCACGGTCAGCGCGATCTGTGAACTGGCGGGAGAGTTCGAGATGATGGCGGCCGAGTTGGAGATGCGCCTCCTCATTCGCGAGCGGGCCCACGAGATCTGGATAGAGCGGGGCCGCCGCGAAGGGCACGATGTCGAGAATTGGCTCGCAGCTGAACGGGAGCTCGTCGGGAAAGGGGAGCGCCAAGGACGCTTCCGGCGGCCTGCCTAGCATCCGTACTGACCGATGTTGGCCGGTTGAACCAATCGTCGGGATGAGGGCCCTGTAGGTCGTGGCTCGCTCGCCCGGCCCGTCGCCTCCGCAGGGCTGTTCCTTGCCGCCGATCCGGTTTGTCATCGAGCCTGACCTACCCCGGTTCTCGGCCGGGACTTTTTCACCAGCCTGCTAGACTGGTTTGTTTTGCTTCTCCTCGAGGCAGCGATCAAAATCGCATTTCCACTGTGTGAACAGCACCGAGACCGCTCCCCTCCTGTCTTTGTGGTCAGAGGGTAGCAAGCCAAGGATTGCCTCGGCTCGGTCGCGTAACTCAGCGTCTGGTAGTACCGTGAGAAATTGGACGAACAGCGTCATGTACTCAGCTTTGAGTATGCGCTGACGCCGCCGCTCTTCACTTTCCACCGCAGGTGGCGTCAGTCGCACTCCGTCCCGCCTCACGGTCCGATCGTCTAACCGAATGACATTGCTCGGAAAATTTGAATCGAAGTCGTCGCGGTTCATTTGCCTGTTTCGGCGACCGAGCGCTTCTGTCGTCGCCGCTTTCCCGCAACCAAACGCCGGCATAAGATCCAGGTTCTTGAATTTCGATTTCACGATCGTTGTTGTGGCTATTTTTCCTGGGAAACGGCTTCGGAAGACACGATCGGCGATCGGACCGTCTCTCGTCGCGGCAACTTGCCGCGCCCCTACAATGCTAACGAGCGCACCCGCCGAGCTATCGTCATCGCTTTCATCGGTCCAAGTCCAAACTAAGGTGGCGCGCGGTCACCTCATCAATCGTAACACTGGTGCACCATATGCTCCTCATCCGATATTATCACGGCAGATTTACTACTTTAAATCATCCTGCGACCTAAGTTAGAGGCACGCCAGCTCAGATCTAAATGCGGCTGGCGCATGAAGGAGGAAAGTCATGGGTCGTGGTATTCTTCTCTGGTTGTTGGGCGTTCCGATCCCGATCATTATCATTCTTGCGCTCCTCTGGCACTAAGGCAGGCGGGCAAAATGTCCATAACGACGGATGAAATCCGCCGCCACGATATCGGCGTGAACACCAAGTCGCCGGTTTCCGCGGTTGCCTGGGGTCCTGTGCTGGGGGGAGCATTTGCGGCGCTGGCGATGAGTTTGCTTCTGCTGACTTTGGGAAGCGGCATTGGATTGTCCTCCATGTCGCCATGGTCGAATTTGGGTGTCTCCGCAACGTCTTTCACTGTCGGCGCTGCGGTCTGGCTGATCATCGTGCAGTGGCTGTCTTCAGGTTTTGGCGGCTATTTGACCGGTCGCCTGCGCACGAAGTGGGCGAACATGCATACCGATGAGGTGTTCTTTCGCGATACAGCGCATGGCTTTTTGGCATGGGCGGTCGCAACGGTAGTCTCAGTCGCACTGATTGCATCAGCTGCGACGTCGGTAGTGGGCGGCGCCGCACGAACAGCGGGCAACGCGGCTACAGCCGCGGCAAGTGCTGTCGGCCAAGGGGTCACACAATCGGCGGCGGATCCAACTGGTTATTACGTGGACTCGCTGTTTCGCGCCGATAAGCCAGGGTCCAACAATTCCGACGCCAAAGCCGAAGCGGGCCGAATTCTATTGATGGCTGCAAAAAAGGGCACGCTCGCTGATGGTGACAAGGCTTATCTCGGCCAGCTCGTCGCGGCCGGGACCGGCATGCCGCAAGACGCCGCGGCGAAACGCGTTGATGACGTGTTAGGTCAAATCCAGGCGACCGAGACGAAAATGCGCGAAGTCGCTGATCAGACTCGAAAGGCCACAGCGCAGGGCTCGTTCTTTTTGTTCTTCTCAATGTTGATCGGCGCATTCATCGCCAGTGTGGCGGGGGCTCTTGGCGGCAGGCAACGCGACGAGTTGTGAAAAGGGCATGCCGCCGCGCATAGGGACAGAGGACTAAGCGCCGGGGTGGGCCGCGAACCTCTGCTGCCCACCCGGTCAGACTACCATCAACTCGACCGCGAGAAGAAACGAGTTGACTGGTTCGCCATCGCCAACGTTCAATTCATACTGATGGCAAAGACGCGGACCTACTCTTCCGGCGGTACGGAATCGGTTTCGGAACGTCCTGGTAACTCCTCGGAAGCAGGACGCTTCGAAGCCGCCTTCTTCCGAGGAGCTTTTTGTTGCAACGGCGGCGCCGCGGTCTTCTTCATCGCAGGCGTGGCTCTTTTGGCGGCAACCTTGGCCCCGCGCTTTTTCGATGCGGCCTTCGTAGCCTTTTTTTGAGCTACTGCCTGCTTCACGCGGGCAGTCTTTCGGCCAGTCTGTGCTGGTGTCTTGGCCCTCGCCCTGGTATCGCGACTGGCGCTGATCTCATTGCGGATGGACGCAATCGCGGCTTTGGCTACCGGCGCACGCTGCACTTCGGGCACCTCATTGAGAGCCGAGAAGAAGGCGGCTACCACGGGCTTGGTGCCACGGGGGACGCGGGTTGTTCCGGGGTCTTTAGCCATGTTGATCGTCCTTTTCCAGGGCGGGATCGCCCCGCTTGCCGCTGGAACGCGGCCCTGTAGAGGTCGTTCCACTGCTGCCGAAATTCAATATAGACGCTTATGCCGCTTTTTCGCGGTAGACGCTTATGCCGCTTTTTCGCGCTTCAGCATCCCCTCTCGAACGGATGTCAAGCGCCGCGGGCGCGTTGCTCCCGATGCTCGGCAAGCGGCGCCGTGAGCTCCATCCTACACCGTAGCCGCGCCAAGCTGACGAGCAGCTTGTCCGCGACGATTCACGTCAATCGCTGCTGTCAACGAGGCTGGGTCGTTGAGGCATCATACCGGTTGTTTGAACTTAGGCAGCACGTGCGAGCCATAGAATTCAATGACGCGTTTCTGGTCCGGCTGGCCGGAGTGAATGTTGACGATGCTGGCGCCGCTGTCGAACAACGCACGCACCGCCTCGATATGCACCGCAGGATCGGTGCCGACGGCCCATGACTTCAGCACCTCATCGATCGAAGTTTCGGCAGCGGCCTTTTGCTCGATCTCGCTGGGATCAGACACATTATAGAGGCTCTTGAAAGCCTTGGGTCCGAAGCGCCAGTACTCGGCGGCCTGCCTCGCGGCAGCCTGATCACCAACCACGACATAGTGCTCGATCAAAACCGGCATGTCCGCCGGATTTTTCCCGGCGGCGCGAGCGCCTTCCTGCCATTCGGACTTGTGCTGCTTCCAACTCAACGGATCAGTGATCAGCCCGTCACCGTATTGCCCCGCCAGTCGCATCGATTTCTTGCCATTTGCAGATGTCAGTAACGGAATCGGCTGCGGCGGAGGATCGTAAAGCTTGGCCTCGACGCTGTAATATTTGCCCTTGTGTGACACCGGTTGCCCGGTCCAGAGCGCGCGAATGATATCCATCGCCTCGATCAGCCGATCCCAGCGCTCCTGCCACTTCGGCCACTCTCCCGTTGCCGCCTGCTCGTTGAGCGCTTCGCCGGAGCCGACGCCGAGAAAGATCCGTCCGGGATACAATTGGCTGAGAGTCGAGAATGCCTCGGCTACAACAGCCGGATTGTAACGAAATGTCGGACAAGTCACCGTGGTTCCCATCCAACTCCGCGGTGCCTGCGCGCCTAGGGCACCCAGGGTGACCCACGCTTCGCCGGCATGACCCTCGTTCGATTGCCAGGGCTGGAAATGATCGCTGGTCGCCAGAGCGTGAAAGCCGGAGCGTGACGCCAACGCTCCGAGCTGAACCAGTTCCGGCGCAGTAAACTGCTCGTGGGCCAGCATGTAGGCGAGCATTCCGTTCCGCAGGCCTTCGCGACCAGGCTGAGCAGGCGCCGAGCCGGTCTGCGTGGAAAGTTTCGCCGGCCCGCTGTTCTGCGCCTGCGCGGCGCTCAGGCCTGATGCCGACGCGCCCGCCAGCATTGTTGACCATTTCAAAAAGCTTCGCCTGTCCGAACTCGAGGCTCGGTCAGGTAAAACCGCTGGGTCGGATGACATCGTGGGCTCCGGATTTTGATTGCGTAGGGCTTCGCGCTTGCGACGCGAAACGTCATCCCGACAACGGCCGATTGCGGAGGCAGTTCCTCCGCAATACAGAAACGCGCGGGCGCGTGAATGACGCCGCCGGATTGACACCGCTTCCGGGTGGCAGCGAGGCAACCCTGTTTATTGTCCTTCTGGCCGGAACATCTACCGAGGTTGCTTTCCCGAGGGCCCGGTAGATACGCCACTGGCGACCTTGTCGCTGGCCGAATCCGCAGACGCGGCAGCCCTGTTGGACGAATCGCCCACCGTAGCTCCTTTCATGCTTGAGCTGCCGGCGGGGTTGGTGATCGTGGGCTTGGTGTAACCTGAGGTGTCCGGCTTGGCGCTCTTCATAGCGGAGCCGGTTGCAGCTGAATCGTTCTGTTGAGCAACGGCGCCCGCCAGAGGAAGCGCGAGCAATCCAGCTGCCAGCAGCATCGAACGTGAGATCGAAGTCATCAGCGTGTCCTTTCGAGGTTAGCCGCACACGTGCGCGCGGTCCGTTCAAATAAACGCAGCGACGGCGCTTTCGCAGCGCGGCATCACGCGAAAGGAATGAGAACGGTGGCGTTTCATTCGCCCGCGGCGCGACGGGGCATGCCGGACCGCGATCACGGACCAGGGGGGCGTGGATCGCACAAACCTCGGCACCGACCCTTGCTGTTGATCACCGGATGACCGGCTCTGCCCCCGACACAGATGTCGTCGTACAATTCATCGTGAGCCCGGCACAGCGCGGTCATCCATACCAGGCGGAACGGAGTTTATCCTCAGACGCTGCGCATTCGCGAGGCGGAGGAAGATCAATGCATGCTTCACAAAAATGATGCTTGTGCCTCGACGTCGGCCCGCTGACGCCTCCTCGTCAAACAGCGCCCGCCCGCCACCAGCGAAAACCGCTGCAACCATCCAGTGTAAGGACCCTCCAATGATCCGCTTTGCGATTCTCAGCATGATGATCGTGGCTACCGCCGGGTCCGCGCTGGCGCAGCAGTCGTCACCCGCCGCACCCACGGTGGCGACGGGTGCGCCAACAAACCCCGATCTTGCCGTGGCTTCGGTGAAGCTGCAGGGCGGCCTGCGTGCCGGCAAGCTGATCGGATCCGCCGTATACAATGACCAAAACGAGAAGGTGGGCAGCGTCGACGATTTGATCGTGAAGGATGGCAACAAGATAGTCATGGCGGTGGTCTCGGTCGGGGGCTTCTTGGGCATTGGCAACAAGTTGGTCGCGGTTCCGTATGATCAGCTACACCTCGAGACGAACAAGGACGAGACGAAAGTGGGCATGCCAGGCGCGAGCAAAGAGTTCGCTTAGCGCGATGCCGACCTTCACCTATGGCGGATGATCGAATACACGCTGGCGATGGATCAGGCACAAGGTGAGCGCACTGATGCACTGGCGCCGGTCAACCTCGGGCGCTCCGCAAGCAGGAAGATCCGGAAATCACCTTGGAGCTGTTCCAGTTGAACAGTAGAGACTGGCACTCGTCCGCTGCTTCGCGTTCGGCTTCGGCGGGGCGTGATCAACGCGACTGTGATCCTGACGAGACACGGGTCGCGCATCATTTTGGGGCAGCGTCCCGGGTGCTGGGCGGCGGCTGAGGGGGTGGCGGCGAGATGGGTCTGAGCTGGCCTGCGGCGTTGGCCGGGTTTGATGCGGCCAACGACTTCACGAACGCTGCGATTTCCCATATTTCGTTGTCCGGAATTATTGCGCCCCACGAGGGCATCCCGCTTGGGTGCCCCTGCACAATCATTGCGTAGATCTGGTCGAGCCGACCGCCGTGGATCCACTGCTTGGCGGTCAGCGGCGGCCCTGCGCCGCCAGGCCCGTCAAGGTGACAGCCGGCGCAGTTGTACCATTCGAAGAGTTGCTGTCCCGCGGCAATCGCCTGGGTGTTTCCTTCGTAGAGCTCGACACGGGAATCTTCGGCTGGCGATGAGCCTCCGCGTGGGAACGCGGTCGTCGGCACCGACAAAGGACCATTTTCCGAAGTCGGAACGTCTGCCGGTGTATCAGCAGAGTTCGCCTGACCCGCAACCACGAGCATGGCGGCGAGAGCGGCCCTGATTGTCGGGCCAAGGCACCGGCGAGGATTGGGAACGCGGCAGGGTGAAGACATAAAGCGTTCCTCCGGCAGCAGTCTTTGTCTTGAGGTCAGCCATCGTGCCAGCGAAGCCAGGCGCCCCGGAGGGATCGCGAGGGTCGGCGTTAGGAAGCGTCAGATAAACCGGATTGGACTAAACCGCTACGCGTTAATTCTGCGAGCTATGCTACGCTCCTTCAACAACAAGCGGTCCGTTTGTGGGCAACCGCCGCCCCCTCGCCTGGTCTGACAACTCAACCGCGGGACGATGCGGCGCGTCCGAAACTGGCCGACGCGCACAGCCGCTTACCAATCCCGCCTGGCATCAATCCACAACCTGTTGCATCGGCATAAGGCCGATATAACCGGATCCCCTGTTAGCAAGGCTCGTCCGGCAGCGTCCTCGGTGCGGGCCGTGCGAGCGGCCGAGGCCAACGCGGTGCGCGACGCGTTTGCAGGGCTGCGGGCGGACGCGAACGAAACACCGTTGACGCCACGGCGGGTAGTCGCGGCGATCAGCGCAGCGCGGGCGCTGGACGTGCCGACAAGTCTTCGCTACTGACCAGTAGGACGCACAGACGAAGCGCAGGAGACGCACGCCATGAGGTTCGGCCTGATCTACGAACTGCAACTGCCACGCCCGTGGGAAGCTGAACTCCGAGCACCGGATGGTTCAGCACGCCCTGGCCGAGGTGGAGGTCGCCGACCGTCTCGGCTTCGACTACGTCTGGGCCAACGAGCACCATTTCCTCGAGGAGTATTCGCATAATTCGGCCCCCGAGGTGTTCCTTGCCGCCGCCGCGGGGCGCACAAGCCAAATTCATGTCGGCCACGCGGTCGTCCTCTCGCCACCAGGCTATAACCCACCGGCACGCGTGGCCGAACGTATCGCCATGCTCGACCTTGTCTCCTCGGGCCGCGCTGAATGGGGCACCGGATCCTCGGCGTCCCGTGCCGAACTGGAAGGCTTCAACGTCGACCCGGCACTGAAAAAGCTGATGTGGGCCGAGGCGACCGAGCAGTCCGCCAACATGATGGCTATGTCACCCTACCCCGGCTTCAAGGGCGATTTCTTCTCGATGCCGGCCCGCAATGTCATTCCGAAATCGTTGCAGAAGCCGCACCCCCCGATCTGGCTCGCCTGTTCGAATCGTGAAACGATCCACGTCGCCGCCCGCAACGGGGTGGGCGCGCTCGCCTTCGCCTTCGTCGATCCCGCCGAGGCAGCGAAATGGGCAGGCGAATACTATGAGATCATCAAGTCCGACGAATGCGTTCCGATCGGCCATGCGGTGAACGCCAACATCGCCATGGCGACCGGCTTCTCCGTGCATCATGACGAAGCAGAGGCAATCCGGCGCGGCGGCGAAGGCTTCCAGTTCTTCGGCTTCGCGCTCGGCCACCACTACGTTTACGGCGAGCACACTCCAGGCATAACCAACGTATGGGAGCGCTTCGAGCGTGGGCGCGACGCGATGCCGCCCGCGGTCGGCAACGGCATCGGCACTCCCGCCCAGCTCATTGACCGCCTGAAGCAGTATCAGGATGCTGGTGTCGATCAGGTGATCTTCGTCCAGCAGGCAGGGCGCAACACCCACGCGGACATCATCGCCTCGCTCGAGCTGTTCGCCGCCGAAGTGATGCCGGTAATGAAGGCCGACCAGGCCGCACGCGATGCCCGAAAGCAGGCGGAGCTGGCGCCCTATGTCGAGGCGGCGCTAAGGCGGAAGAAGTGGATGCGCCCGCTGGCGCCGGATGCAATTCCGCCCATCCCCGCCTACGGCCGTTCGGTCGTCGCAGGCGATGGCACGCCTAACGCCATCGCCGCTCGGCGCGGCGGCGGTATCAACATCCCGAGCGAAGACCCCTCGGAAAAGCTGCGTGCCGTGGGAGATGATTAGGCGCGCGGGCGGAATGCGCCGAGCGTCCGCTGGGGTTTGTCCGCGATTGCCTGTTTGAGCAGCGTCCGCCGCGCCGTGCTGCCCCGGTGGGAGCAGTGTCAACTCGCCGGTCGCGGCCGCCTCGCTCTTCGAGTGCACAAGCGCCGTCGTCAGACCGTCTTGGACTTGAGCTCGTCGAGCTGCATCCGTGCGCCGGCGATCATGCATGACAGATCGGACGTCAGCATCACCATGTCGAAGCCACGCTTCACCGCGCTCGCTGCGAACGCCGCGCCGGCACAGTGCATCACGCATTTGATGCCGTGCTTATGCGCTGCAGCCAGGATCTTATCGCAGGTAGCGAGATGGAGCGGGTCTGGGTTATCGCCGCGCGGGGCGAGACCCAATGCGAACGATAGGTCGGCTGGCCCGATATAGACGGCGTCAAGGCCAGGGGTGGCGCAGATAGCGTCGAGGTTGGACAGGCCCTCCTTCGTCTCGATCATAGCCATGACGACGATTTCGTCGTTGGCATGGGTTACGTAGTCGGCGCCGCCGTAGTGTACGGCGCGCACGGGCCCCGACGAGCGCATGCCAACGGGCGGATAGCGGCAGGCCGCCACCGCCATCGCCGCTTCCTTGGCTGTATTGACCAGCGGCACAATGATACCGTATGCGCCAAGATCCAGGGCCTTCATGATGGCAGCCGGCTCGTTCCATGCAACCCGCACGACCGGGACCGTGTCGGTTTGTGAGATCGCCTGCAGCAACGGCCCGACATCATTCATTTCAGAAGTGCCGTGTTGCAAGTCGATACACAGGGCATCGAAGCCCTGACGCGCCATGACCTCGGCCGTGAACCCATGGGACACGGAGAGCCAGCCCAGCGTCACGTATTGACCGGCGTGCCACATCTGCTTGATCTTGTTCGGTCGCATGGTGGTCCCTATGGTTTCGTTCATTGATCCCGCGAACGGATTACGCTCTATCAAACTCAAACGCGCGGCGTGAAGCAAGGGGCGCAGCGATCCACCTACACACAGGTGGGGCTAATACCCTGTTGTGATGTTGACTTCCTGCAACAGCCGGCCACCGGCCTGGATGCTTCGGATATTCGCTGCAATCTCAGTCACGATTTGACCAACAGTCGGCCGCCGTGCCACGTGGGGCATCACGGTGACCTTGGGGTGTAGCCAAAGCGGGCTTGCTGGCGGCAGGGGCTCAGGCCACAGCGCGTCCAACGCGGCGTATGACAGCTGTCCCGAATCGAGCGCGTCGATCAAATCCTCATCCACCACATGCTTGCCGCGTCCGACATTCACCAGCATCGCCCCTCGTGGCATCATGGAAAAGGTACGCTTGCAGAATATGCCCGCTGTTTCCCGCGTAAGCGGCAACAGGCAGACGGCGATGTCAGTCTGCTGAAGAAACAGCTGAAGTTGGTCGGAGCCGTGATAGATCGGCACGTCAGCTTCCGCTCGCGGGTTTCGAACCCAGGCCGAGATCTTGAACCCAAGCGACTTCAATACCAGTGCCGGCGCCTTTGCCATCATGCCGAAACCGAGGAATCCGACACGCCTTTGCTCGGGTCGCACGATTGTTGTGCGGCGCCACTCCCGATTGGCCTGAGCCGCCTGATACCCGGGCATATCACGGTGAAAACGAAGAACGTGCATGACGACGTATTCCGTCATCATCGGATCACCGCCTGGCGGTTCAACCTTGCACAGTGGGGCCTTCGGCAGCTTTGGATGGTCGACAAAGGATTCGACCCCGGCCGAGCGGCTGAACATGGCTTTCAAATTCGGAAAAGTGGGGAGCGAATCAAAATCGGGATGCATGAAGGCGAGATATTCGATATCCGTCACCTTTCCAACGTCAGGCCAAACGCGGATTTCCAGATCGGGAAGCTGTTCCTCGAATATGTCGCGCCATGCCTTGGGGTTGCCGATATGCTTATCGAGATCAACGATGAGCAACGCCATAACAGCCCCCTACAGTGTTCGATCATTGTTGTAGCCGGAGTCCGCTCGTCTTCCTAACACTGACCCTCCACCGCTTGCGGCGATTTGGATCACGCCCTGCGCGACCCGCACGGCCCCGATCGCAACGACCCGCTAACGTTCGCCGAAGCGGTCCGGAGCGAACCGGTACCGCGCGATCTGGCGCTTGCGGGTGAACCCGATCTCCAGCGGTGTCTTTTGGTCGGATCGAAGGGCTATTATACCGGCGCTTCCGACCACGGGCTGGGATGCGTCTGGGGTAACGATCGCGTTGCGGCGTGTCTGGTTCATGACGGTAGCCTCGAGCCGCCTTCGGCCGCACTTGGCAGACGTGGCGGCTGCAAGTGGAAGCGTTCCGGGAGGAAATCAGGCCGGCCATGAACATCCAAAGTGACCCGGCGACGAACGGCCTCTTCGAGCCGCGGCATGTCGCATTTCTGCAAACGATCACGCATCTTCGTCCACGACTGCACCGCTATTGCGCCCGCATGACCGGCTCGGCGATGGACGGCGAGGACGTCATGCAAGAGGCGCTGTTCGAAGCATATCGCAAGCTGGACAGGTTCGACGACGGCCGCGCACTCGGGCCCTGGCTGTTCCGGATCGCGCACAATCGATGCATCGATTTCCTGCGCCGACGTGATGTCCGGCAGAAGGCCGAAGCGGCTGCCGCGGAACCCAACTCGGTCCAGCCTGTCGGCCCGCTGGGACGATCCCTCGACCGCGCCGTCGAACGCCTGGTCATCAATCTTCCGCCCAAAGAAAGAGCGTGCGTATTACTGAAGGACGTGTTCGACTATTCGCTCGAGGAAATCGCCGAACTGGTCGCCTCCACGGTTGGAGGCGTAAAAGCCGCACTCAGTCGCGGCCGCGGCAAGTTGGCGGCGTTGGATGAATCGCCGCCGGCCAAGCCCCGCCCAAGTCCTGAGACGTTGGAATTGCTTCAAGCTTACGTCGATCGATTCAATCGCCGCGATTGGGACGGGGTGCGTCAACTGACCAGCGCTGATGCGCGGCTGCGAGTCGCCGACTGCTTCGCCGGCCGTCTCATCGACTCGCCGTATTTTGTCGAATACGAGCGCCCAATAATCCCATGGCGGATGGAGCTTGGCGAAGTGGATGGCGAAACGGTGATCATCATCATGCGCGATGACGCCGATGGGTTGACGCCGTTCTCGGTGATCCGCCTTGACGTGGTTCAGCGACCGCATAGTGGGCATCACAGACTACATAAAATGTTCATGGGTGTTGGACGCAGCGGAGTTCGTTGTCGCCGCCGGCGGATGAAGGCTGGGCCGGCCGAACCGAGGGCCGTGAACTGTTCAGCCACCGCGTATCCTCTGGCGATCGGCCGCCGTAATAGGCGCGCAAACATCGAGGCACCCTGCTTTGATGAGAACGAAAAGGATTCATTCGTGTCCCTAAGAACCTACTCGGGCAGCTGCCATTGTGGCTTGGTCCGCTTCGAAGCCGATGTCGATCTCAGCCAGGGAACCGTCAAATGCAACTGTTCAAGCTGCACCAAGGCGCGTTCGTGGTTGGTATTCGCCAGTCCCGATCGCTTTCGGCTTATCGCCGGCGCGGACTCTCAGGCGGTTTACCAGTGGACGCCGCCGGGGCGCGCGGCGCCGAACGTTTACTACCACTTCTGCAGAAATTGCGGCATCCGGATGCCTTCCCACGGTGTGGCCGAAGCATTGGGCGGCGCCTTCCACGCGATCCAGGTTACCCTGCTGGACGATGTCGCTCCGGACGAGCTGGCGGCGGCGCCGATCCATTATGTCGACGGCCGGAACGATCACTTTGACCAGCCGCCGGCTGATATCCGTCTCCTCTGAAATCGACTGGGCAGGTCCGACCTGAAGCAACGCCAGGTCGCCGATCGGAGGAAGCCCGGAGTTGCCCCCAGCAAGCTCCGGGCCACCGACCGCCTGCTTCTCACGATCCGGGTCTCGCAAGTCGCTGGCCCGCTCTCGGCCAACCTCAGCCATTCGGTCGGTCGGCTCGGCAATCCGCCGCCGCGCTGCCGTTCCAGGTCGGTGGCGATCATGCCGTCGCGAAGACTGTAGGCGCGCCTCATGGATAGCCCCCGAGCAAGCGCGAGGTTGGTCGATGACAGGCGGGCACGTTCCGTCTCAGCGCGCCACGTCTAGCATCCCTTGCGCCAGGGTCCCCAGGCGCGAACAATGCCCATGAACCAATAGCATTGCGGTCACACCGCCAAGGGGAGAGAATGCCATGGACCTTGGATTGCAAGGCAAGCATGCAATCGTGACGGGCGGTAGCCGCGGCATTGGCAAAGCCATAGCCCGGGAACTGGCTCGGGAAGGCGTCGATGTGGCGATCGTGGCCCGGAACAAGGCGGATCTCGAGGCCACAGCGCGGGAGCTGGCGGCTGAAACGAACCGGCGCATCCTTCCCCTCGCTGCTGATGTCACCAGCAAGGAGCAGGTCGACGAAATGGTCACCGAGGCAGCTCGGCAACTGGGCGGCCTGCACATCCTGGTGAACAGCGGGTCAGCGCCAGGAGGCTCGCCCACCGCCACCGGCCCGATCGAGACGATCATCGACGAGGATTTGCTGCAGGACTTCAACGTGAAGTATGTCGGAGCCCTGCGCTGTTCCCGCGCCGTCATTCCATTCATGAAGACCGAGGGCTGGGGCCGCATCATCAACATCAGCGGTGCCAACGCCCGCAACGCCGGCAATCTCAGCGGTGGAGCACGCAACGCTTCCCTCGTGCACATGACAAAGACGCTGGCGGTCCAGTTGGGTCGCCATGGGATCACGGTCAATTGCATCCATCCCGGAACGACCCGCACCGAGCGCACGGCGAAACTGCTCGCTGCGCGCGCCAGCCAGTTGGGTGTATCCCCCGAGGAGGCGGAGCGGCAGGACTTCGCTCCGGACTCGCCCCGCGGCAATGCCATATGCCGCATGGTGGACGCCTCGGAGATCGCATTCGTCACGGTGTTCCTGGCCTCGGATAGAGCCTGGGCAATCTCCGGCGAACTGGTGGCGGCAACCGGGGGAGCCGGACGAACGGTTTATTACTAAATCACACTGATCGGCAATTCGAATGCGACGGTTCCGGCCGATGGATGTTCCAGCGCAGGGTTACCGCCAAGATCGCCGCCAGCCGGTGGCGCCGGGACGCCGCACACGGTACCTGTCGGACTGGTCCAGCGAACACCGCGAGACACCGCGAGAAACGAGACGCTGCGAAACAAGGAGGCCGCATGACGACGATTGAAACGACAGGATCACTGGACCAGGCGACCTTTGACGCATTGCGCGAAGGCGTCGCCGGCGTGCTGGCGGAGCAGAGCGGCAGTCTTGCCGTGCACGCCTTCATCGACGGGAAAAATTCGCTCGACCGGGAGTTGTGGTCTCAGGCCGCTTCCCTAGGATGGCTCGGTTTCGGCATTCCGGAGCAGTACGGCGGGCTCGGTCTGGGCTGCCGCGGACTCGCAATCCTGCATAACGAACTCGGTCGGCAGGCCGCGCCTGGGCCGTATATTCCTACGCTGTCGGCCGCGCAGGCGATCGTCGAACATGGCTCCGAGGCGGTCCGAACGGCGTGGCTGCCACGCATTGTGACCGGTGAGGTCAACGCCGCGATCCCAGCCACCATCCCTGCCCCCTTTGGTCCGGCGCCGCTGACGTGGTCTGGCGCGGGCGTGTCAGGTGCGCTGCGCTGCCTGGGCGCGCGCCACGCCACGTTCGCTCTCGCGCCGGCCGGGGATGCCTGGGTGATTGTCGAACTGGACGGGGCCGAAGTGAGCGCGATGCCGCTGTGGGACCGGACCCGGGACGTGATCGATATTCGTTTCCAGGACGCGAAACCAGTCGCCATTCTGCAGGATCGCGAGGGCGTCAGCGGCGCGCTGGTGCGAGCCATGGCTTTGGCAACCGCGGCGGACAGCCGCGGCGGGGCGCGCTCCATCACAGAGCGGACTATCGCCTATATGAAGACGCGGGAGCAGTTTGGACAACCTATCGCAGGGTTTCAGGCGCTCAAGCATCGGGCCGCCGACCTCGCCACAAAGCTGGCGGTGATTGATGAGATGGTTGCCCACGCGGTCGACAAAATCGCCGAAGACGAGCCGGACTCGGATATCTGGGCTTCGCTCGCCAAGGCCGAGGTGACCGAGACCTTTGTCTTCATCGCCACTGACTGCGTGCAGCTTCACGGCGGCGTTGGGTTCACCTGGGACTTCGATCCGCAGATTTTTCTCAAGCGCGCGCGGCTGAATGAAGTGCTGGTCATGTCAAATAACGACCTGCGCGATCGCGCTGCCGCCGGACTTGCCGCGGCGACACGCGCTGGACGTTCGGCGTTGGAGTTGGGACTATGACAATCCTCGATGCACAACACGATTTGCCCGCATTTCGCCACGCTATTCGCGACTGGCTGGCCGAGGTCGTGCCGGTCGACTGGAAGGCCCGCATGGCAAGGGCCACCAATGAGGAGTTCATTTCCTTCCAACGCTGGTGGATGGCGGAGCGGAGCAAGGTTGGCCTCGCCATTCCGCACTGGCCGAAAGACTACGGCGGCGCCGGGCTGACGTTGCGGCATCTGGTCGTCATTGCCGATGAGATGGCTCGGGCGGATGCACCGCAGGCGCGCTTGTTCACCATTTCGCTGATCCATCTGCCCGGCACGCTGTTTCCGCACGGGACGGAGGCGCAGAAGCAGCGCTATCTGGCGGGCGTCGCCAGGGGCGATGTCTGGTGCCAGGGTTTCTCCGAGCCGAATTCAGGATCGGACCTCGCATCGTTGCGTACCCGAGCGGTCCGGGATGGCGATCATTACGTAGTCAACGGGCAGAAGATCTGGTCGTCCAATTCGATGTACGCCGACCAGTGCATATTGCTGACGCGGACCGATCCTGATGCGCAAAAACATCGTGGCATCACTTATTTCATCATGGATATGCGGTCTCCCGGCGTCGAGGTGCGGCCGATCCGGCAAGCAAACGGCCGCTCCGAGTTCGGCGAGATCTTCCTGACCAATGTCCGGATCCCCGCCGAGAACATGATCGGGCGCGAGAACAACGGCTGGCGGGTGGCGCAGGCGACCCTGGCCTCGGAACGTGGCGTGATCGCGTTTGAAGGCGCGGAACGGCAGCGTTATGAGGTCGAATCGTTCTATCGTCAGGCACTGGAGAGCGACGCATCCTGGCTGCGGGACGATCAGCTTCGCCGCGAATTCATCGGCTTCCTCGCGGAGATGCAGGCGGGACGCCGGCTGCTGCGGCGTGTGCTGGAGGAGAGTGAATCGCCCGAGGCTTCGGCCAGTGTCCTGCCGTCGATCGTCAAGCTGTCGAGCACGGTGCTGCGGCAACGGATCTGCTCCTTCATGACCCGGATCGCGGGCGTGGAAGGCCAGAAATTCGCGATGCTGGCAGAGCAGCCATTCGGCAGCCCTATGTTCGATTTCCTGAGTGCGTTCTCCGGCACGATCGCCGGCGGGACAAATGAAATCCAGCGGAACATCGTCGCGGAGCGTGGCCTCGGGATGCCGCGGGTGTGACAACCCGCGCCGCTCCAGACCCCACAATGGATTGTGTTCCGAATTGATGAACGGATCAGCGATCCGGGCTGCCGGGAATAGCCCATCAGGCTGCTTGTGCGCTCAGACACCGCTTTACCCGTCAGTAGCCATTCATTCGAGGGTATGCTTAACTTACTGGTCAGTATCAGCAGTGAGGGACCGTTAATGGACGGCTTTGTGCTCGAGATTCCTGAAATGATCGGGGTTCCGCTGTCGCCGGCACGCACAGCGCAAGCCGCGACGCGTCCATGGCCAGAGGGAACCATCATCGTCTCGGCTGACAGCCATATGCTGGAGACGGATTGCTGGGTGGACCGGTATCCCGAGCACATGAAGCACCGCGCGCCGCGGATGGAGTTCCGCGACGGTGGTTATCACCTTACGGTCGCAGGCGAGGAAGTCGGAAAGCGCCCGGGGCGCGAGTTCGATGCCGCCGCACTCTGCACGGCAATGGAGTGCAATGCGGGCCTTACCAGCATCGAGGCACGGCTCGCCGATCTTGACGTCGAAGGCGTCGAGAAGGAGCTGATCTTTCCGCAGCGGCTGTTCAGCCTGTTCATCCTCGGCAAGTTGATGGACCGGACGGAGACGTTCGCTGCCTATAACGAGCACATCGCCGAAATGTGCGCGATGGGTAAGGGCCGCCTTTATCCCGTGATGGTGCCCAACTACTGGGACCCTGCGGAGGCCAGGGCATCGGTCGAACGCTGCCGGCAGCTCGGGGCTCATGCACTGATGATCCCGATCAAACCGGGCAACGACGTCAATGGCGCGCCAATCTTCTACAACGATGCCGCGATGGACGCGTTGTGGGAGGCGATCGCCAACTCCGGCATCCCGCTGTGCTTCCATATCGGCGAGAATGTCCCGACGAGCTCCCCGGGTGCGGCGGGGACCGCCGTGCTGGTGCAGATGCAGGGGTTCCGCCAGATCTGGGGTCCGCTGACCTTCGCCGGCGTGTTCGACCGCTTCCCGGCATTGAAGGTCGTCTTCGTGGAGGGCGGCATCAGCTGGGTGGCCTCAATGCTGCACGACGCGGACATGATCTATAACTCGTTCCCGACCGTCATGAACCCAAAGCTCGCGCATCCGCCGAGCTGGTATTGGTTCAACCATTGTTATGCGACGTTCATGACCGATCCAGCGGGGCTGGAACTGCTGCACCGGATCGGCCCGGACCGCGTGATGTGGTCCTCGGACTATCCGCACCAGGAATCAACCTTCGGCTATTCTCGAAGCGCGATCCAGGCGGTGTTCGACGCGACGAGTGTTGAGAACGCGCAGAAGATCCTCGGCAGGACCGCGATCGAGGTGTTCAACCTGCGTTGAATTGGCACGCGCCCGGTTCGGCTGCCGCTGCAACAGCAGCGTGACGTCACCGGGTCGCGTTGCGAGGGACAGAGGACAGGCCCATGACCCACGGAACGGCGTCCGCAGCCGTCACTGAAAGTGGCGGCTTCGACCCGGTGGCGTTGCGCGAGAAGTATCGCGTCGAACGAGATCGCCGACTGCGTGCGGACGGTTCCGCGCAGTATCTCCGAACGACTGGCAAGTACGCGCATTACCTCGACGATCCCTACGCCGATCCGAACTTCACCCGTGATCCGATCACCGAGGACGTTGAGATTATCATCATGGGCGGCGGCTTCGGCGGTCTGCTCTCGGCCGCTCGGCTGGCGGAAGCGGGCGTCCATGACATCCGGATCGTCGAGAAGGCCGGCGACTTTGGCGGCACCTGGTATTGGAACCGCTATCCCGGCGCGGCCTGCGATACCGAGAGCTACATCTACATGCCCTTGCTCGAGGAGGTCGGCTACATCCCGACATCCAAATACGCCAAGGCGCCTGAACTTTATGAGCATTGTCGCCGGATCGGCCGGCACTACGACCTCTACCGGCGGACCTGCTTCCAGACCACGGTCACGGAGATGCGGTGGAACGACACGACCGGCCGCTGGATGGTGACAACCGACCGTGGCGACACCTTCGCCGCGCGATTCGCCGTCATCGCCGGCGGCACGACGCTTGGCCGTCCGAAGCTGCCGGGCGTTCCCGGCCTCGACGACTTCAAGGGCCACACATTCCACACCAGTCGCTGGGACTACGAGTACACAGGCGGCGACTCCAGGGGCAGCCTGACGCGGCTGAAGGACAAGCGGGTCGGCGTCATTGGAACCGGTGCTACGGCGGTGCAGTGCATCCCTCATCTGGGGGCATGGGCAAAGGAGCTGTACGTCTTCCAGCGGACACCATCGTCGGTCGATGTCCGCGCCGACCGGCCGACCGATCCGGACTGGGCCAAGAGCCTCAGGCCGGGCTGGCACAAGGATCGGATCGACAATTTCACCGCCGTCATTTCCGGTGGCGAGTTCGACGTTGATCTGGTGAACGACGGCTGGACCGACCTGATCGGCAACATCCTCCTCGCCGCGCGCCGACGGGCAAAGGCAGGCGAGCCCGTTGAGGATCCTGCGGCACTTGTGCAACTCGCCGACTATCAGAAGATGGAGCAGGTCCGTGCCCGGGTGAAGTCAATTGTAGAGAACCGCGAGACGGCGGAGGCCCTGAAGCCCTGGTACAACCAGTTCTGCAAGCGGCCGTGCTTTCATGATGAGTATCTGCCGACCTTCAACCGACCGAGCGTTCATCTGGTGGACACCAAGGGAGAAGGCGTCGAGCGCATCACGGAAGACGGCGTGGTCGTCGCGGGAAGGGAGTACCCTCTCGACTGCCTGATCTACGCAACCGGCTTCGAGGTCGGCGCCGAATACACGCACACTATCGGTTTTCAGCTTTACGGTCGCGATGGTCGGAGCCTGGGCGACAAATGGAAGCAAGGGGCCGAGACGATGCACAGCATGTTCACGCGCGGCTTTCCGAATTGTTTCGTCCTGTCGACAATGCAGTCTGGCCAGAGCGCGAACTTCCAGCACATGCTCGATGAGAAAGCCAAGCACATCGCGTTTGTCGTCCGCGAAGCAATGGCACAAGGCGTAAAGACTTTCGAGCCGAGCGAGGAAGCCGAAAGGGAGTGGGTGGATACGGTCGTCAGGCTCGCAATCGGGCGCCGGGCTTTCCTCGCGGAGTGCACGCCCGGCTACTACAATAACGAGGGCGGCGAACTCGATGCGCGGATTGCCAAGAACAATCAGTATTGGCGAGGGCCAGTGCAATTCGTGAAGATCCTGGACCGCTGGCGCAAGGACGGCACGATGCCAGGTCTCGAGCGGACATGGTGATTGTCGCAGGCGCGATGCGCACCGTCGTGCCGCTTTGCGTCGACAATGGTCCGGACAGGGAGTGTGTAGGTAGCGTCTTCGCCGACTTTGACCATGTGCGCGCCGGCACAGGCGGCGACCGCGCCGTCACCGACGATCACGCTTCGATCCGTTTCGCGCTATAGAAAAGGCCCTGCACGAAGTGATCGACGGTGCGCCGCGGCTCGATGAACGGTGTGCGCAGTGAGAAGCGGGTGAACTGGCCGGTGCAGAGCGGCACGAGCAGGTCGAAGCCGGCGGCGTCGAGTTCGCCAGGGATTTGATGCACTCGTCGATCGATCGCCGGTTTGCCGACCGGCACGTCCCGCCCGTCGCCCAAGCGGGAAGCCAGCCGCTCCTCGGCCGCTCGCGGCGCCAGATCGGCGATGGCAGCGTTCGTTCAAGCCAGCGTCCGCTATAGCTCTCCGCCATGACCGCCGGTAACCTCACGACCGGCAATCGGTTCAGGACCAGTCAATGCGGGAAATCGGCTCAGACGAACTGCAGCCTTTGGCGACCGGTTCCTGGATCCTCGGAACCGGGGGCGGCGGGTCGCCTTACCTCGCTTACTTGAACATGCGCCAGCTCTACGCCGATGGCATCCGTGTAAACCTGATCGACCCGGCGGATCTCGACGACGACGCTCTGGTCGCCGTCGTCTCCAACATGGGAGCGCCGCTGGTCGGGCAGGAACGGCTGTCCGATCCTGCGATAGCTGCCAAGCCTGTGCGGATGATGGAAGAGTATCTGGGCCGCCGATTCACCGCGGTCATGTCAGTCGAAATCGGCGGCGGCAACGCCTTCCAGCCGCTGTTGGTAGCGGCGATGACCGGACTGCCGGTGGTCGACGCAGACGCCATGGGCCGCGCCTTCCCCGAAGCCCAGATGACCAGCTTCGCCATCGCCGACCTGCCGATGTTCCCGCTCACCCTCGCCGACATCCGCGACAACGAGGTCGTCGTCGCCCGCGCGGCGAGTTGGAAATGGATGGAGCGGATCAGCCGCAAGGTGTGCACTGAAGTCGGCTCCATCGCCGCCACCTGCAAGGCGCCCCGCACAGGCGCTGAGGTGAAGGCGTTTGGCATCCTTCGCACCACCACCCAGGCAATCGCCCTGGGCCGTGAAGTCCACCGTGCGCGTAGGGCGCACGAGGACCCAGTGGCCGCCACCATCGCCGCTGCACACGGCAAGCCGCTGTTTCGCGGCAAGGTCGCTGACGTGCAGCGCCGAACCACCGAGGGCTTCCTGCGCGGCAAGGCTGTGGTCGATGGCATCGGAGATGACCGCGACGCCCGATTCGAGCTGGCCTTTCAGAACGAATACGCCGTCGGATGGCGCGACGGCCGGGTGGTCGTTACTACACCAGATCTTATATGCGTGCTGGACAGCGTCTCCGGCGAGGCGATCGGCACCGAGAGCCTCCGCTATGGCCAGCGCGTCAGCGTGATCGCTTTGCCGGCGCCGGCGATCCTGCGGACACCCAAAGGCATCGAGCACGTCGGCCCACGCGCGTTCGGCCACGATACCGACTACATCACCGTCTTCGCCGAACCGACCGCATGAAGCGCATCGGCATAGATGTCGGCGGCACCAACACGGATGCGGTGCTGATCGATGGCAGCAACGTCGTCGGCGCGGTCAAGACCGCCACTACCGCCGATGTGCTGGGTGGCGTGCGAACCGCGCTGGATCTGCTTTTAGCACGCACCGCGGACAAACCCGCCGCCATTGCGGCGGTGGTGATCGGCACCACCCATTTCACCAATGCGGTCATCGAGCAGCGGCAATTGCAACGCGTCGGAGCGTTGCGCATCGGCTTGCCGGCCAGCGCCAGCCTGCCGCCGTTCATCGATTGGCCGGAGGATTTAGCCGCCCAGGTGCGCGGTGATGTGCACATGGTCGCGGGCGGCCACGAATATGACGGCCGGCCGATCGTGCCGCTGGACCGTCGCGGTATCCGTGATGCAGCGAGGCGCATGGCCGATGCCGGCCTGACCTCGGTTGGCGTCACCAGCGTCTTCTCCCCGCTGACCGCCGAGTGTGAGCAAGAGGCGGCGCGGATCCTGGCCGAGGAAATGCCGGGCGCCAGCATTACCCTGTCGCATGAGCTTGGCCGGATAGGACTGCTGGAGCGCGAAAACGTCACCCTGCTGAACGCCTGTCTGCAGGACCTCGCTCACCGGACGGTAGCCGCACTCACCGACGCATTGCTCGCGAGCGGCGTGGCGGCCCCGCTTTATCTCACGCAGAACGACGGCACGGTCATGCGGGCCGAGACCGCGATCCGCTTCCCGGTCTGGTGCTTCGCCTCCGGGCCCACCAACAGCATGCGCGGAGCCGCCTTCCTTTCGGGTCTGGACGACGGTGTCGTTGTCGATGTCGGCGGAACCACCACCGACATCGGCTATCTGAAGAGCGGCTTCCCCCGGGAGGCCAATTCGGCGGTCGAGATCGGCGGCGTGCGGACGCTGTTCCGCATGCCCGATCTGCTTTCGATCGGGCTGGGTGGGGGCACCGAGATCAACTCCGACGGCAGCCGCATCGGCCCGAGCAGCGTCGGCTTCCGGCTGCTGGAAAAAGGCCTGGTCTTTGGCGGCGACACGCTGACGGCCACCGACATCGCCTGTGCCGGCGGTCGGACCGACCTCGGCGACCGCTCGCTCGTTGCCGGCCTGCCGCCCGGGCTGGTGGCGCGCACGCTGGACCGCATGGGCGAGATGATTGCCGAGGGCATCGACCGGATGAAGACCGAGGCGGGCGACGTGACGCTGCTCGCGGTCGGCGGCGGCAGTTTCCTGATCCCCGACCAGGTGGAAGGTTGCCGAGCGGTGGTTCGGGTAGAGCACTATTCCGTGGCCAATGCCGTGGGGGCCGCGATCGCACAGGCCAGCGGCGAAGTCGATCAGATCTTTTCCGGCCTGACCCGAGATCAAGCGATAACCGCCGCCCGCGGCGAAGCTGAAAGCCGCGCGGCTGCCGCCGGCGCGACACCGGACAGTCTGAAGATGGTTGAACTGGAGGACATCCCTCTGTCCTACCTCCCAGGAGATGCCCGCAGGGTTCGTGTCCGGATTGTGGGTGACATCGGCTCAAATTGACCAATCGACCTTGGTGCAAGACAGGCTGATCGCGCATCGGGGGCGGTGAACCCGATCATGCGTGCGGAGGGCGCCGCGCGCGCTTTGCGCTCGGGTTGTATTGCGACCGCGTCATCACCGCTGCGTCCCGAAACAGGCCCGCACATCGGGATGAAAAGTCCGGGTTGCTCGAACGTGGCGAAGCGGCCGCCTTTGGGCATTTCGTTGCAGCGGCGGATATTCTCTGGCTTTCATCGAGCGCCGCACTGGAGGGCCGGTCTCCCTGGGAGATACTGTTTAGGCTTTCGGGCGCGTCTACCGGCCGTTCACTCCGGGTGGGCGTTGGCCTGCAGGCGACGGTCGGAGTGCTGTCGGATTAACTTCGGATCCTGGCCCCCGGCGCGGTGGCGGCGACCCATGTCGCGCGCGATGCCGAAGTGAAGCCTCCACGACGTCGCTTGTGAAGGCGTCGAACTGGTTCACCAGCGTCGCGTGATGCTTGTCCATGATGTCTCGCAGGAATTGAAGCGCCGGTTAGTTGCGATCGCCGCGCGCCACCTCGACCAGGTCGTCCGCCAAGTTGACCCGAAGCTGATGCTGCCATCGTTCGTCCATGGGTATCTCCACCGGTTGACGCACTGCCACAGGGCACCTTGACCGATGAGTTTGTGAGCATACTGGCGCAGCATATTCGAGTGCCTGTCGGTCCCCGTCCTCTGACCAGCCGATATCACGATGAGGGCCTCTGCAAAGAGGGCAACGGGAGAAATGACACCTCCTTCAGGTGAGGTCGGACGGATTACCGTAAAGCCCCTTCAACGGCCATCGTCACCGAATGCAAGCCGGGCTTTGAGGCGTGGCGTCATCCAGTCGAGGAAGGCGCGGAGTTTCATCGGGGCTGGCTTGCGTGGCGAGTAGACGATGTGGACCGGCAAAGGCTCGGGCTCAAAGTCCTCCAGGACCAACTGCAGTGTTTCCTCGCGCTTCGCCGCGGCCATCTTGTACGACATGACGCGCGTTAACCCAGCGCCCGATATAGCAGCGATGACGGCAGCCTCCGACGTGTTTACACACAGCCTCGAGCGAATAGGCACGAGGTGGTCCCGCTTACCTTTGCGGAATTTCCAGGCGTTCGGCGAATCGATTGAATTGATCGCTACGCAGTCGTGGTCGCCGATCTGATCGGGTGTTTGGGGACGCCCCTTCGCCGCCAGATAGGTGGGGCTGGCGCACACCACCAGACGGATCGACCCAATCCTGGTCGCTATCATATTGCTTTCGGGTAGAGTGCCGATCCGGATTGATACGTCAATATTCTCCTCGACCGTATCGACGACCCTGTCGGTGAGCAGAAGCCTCAGACCGATTTCAGGAAAAGCCTTCAAGAAATCGACGGCAAGTGGCAGCAGGTGCGTGTGCCCAAGGCCCCATGGGGTCGTAACAGTAAGATCGCCTCTAGGGATTCTATACTCCCCGGCAACCTGACGTTCCGCATCGTCTATTTGTTCTATTATCCTTTTGCATGCTTCTACATAGTCATGGCCAGCGTCGGTCAGCGTCATCCTCCGCGAAGATCTTTGAAACAACTCGGCCTTCAAACTCGTTTCTAGCTCAGCAACCCGGCGGCTGATCGTCGCGACCGGCATTCCCAGGCGGCGGGAGGCGGCAGAAAAGTTGCCCGTTTCAGTGACGGCGACGATTACGGACATGGCCTCAAGGCGGTCCATAGAACCCTTGCCCCCTATCAGTGAGAAGATGCTTCTCACTGATAGAGAAGGCGCCACGGTACGGCAATCGGCTAGGGTCAGTGGTGCCGAGGCCGTGTGCGCCACATTGGGTTACGGCCCGACCCCGACGAGAGGACGTGGAGATGACCCGTAACAGCGTTGCAATCGTGGCCGCCATCTTTGTCCTCACCTGCGCCGCCGGCACGAAACCGGCGACAGTGCGTGCAGAGACGCCTTTGCAGGCGACGGACATCGTGACGCACTATAGAACTGCCGTCGTTGACGGAATCAGCTTGTTCTATCGCGAGGCCGGTCCGTCGGACGGCCCGGTCGTGGTTCTGCTGCACGGCTTTCCAACATCGTCGCGCATGTTCCGCAACCTGATCCCGGCACTGGCCAACCGCTATCGCGTGATCGCGCCGGACTATCCGGGTTTCGGCCAGAGCGCTGCACCCGATCACACGCAGTTCGAATACAGTTTTGCGCACTATGCCAGTCTGGTGGACGCGTTGCTGCAGCACCTCGGGGCGACGCGCTATGCCATGTATGTGATGGATTACGGTGCGCCCGTCGGCTACCGATTGGCACTTCTACACCCCGAACGGGTCACGGCATTGATCGTGCAGAACGGGAACGCTTATGCCGAGGGGCTTGAGACGTTCTGGGATCCTATCAAGGCTTACTGGGCAGACGGGTCGGAGACGCATCGCCGGGCCCTCGACTTCCTGGTTGCCCCAGAGACCACAAAATTCCAATACACCGACGGCGTAAGTGATGTATCGCGCATCAGTCCCGACAACTGGGTAAACGACCAGGCCCTGCTGGATCGGCCCGGCAACAGAGACATACAGCTCGATCTGTTCTACGACTACGGAACAAACGTGCCACTTTATCCGGAGTTCCAGGCGTTCTTCCGCAAGTATCAGCCGCCCACGCTGATCGTGTGGGGTAAGAATGACAAGATTTTTCCGGCAGCCGGCGCCGGTCCGTATCTCCGAGACCTTCCCAAGGCCGAACTGCATCTGCTGGACACCGGACACTTCGCTCTCGAAGACAAGCTGGATGTTATGGCGCCGATGATCCACCAGTTCCTCGACCGCACTACCGTTTCAAAGTAGCGCTACTGCAGCCTTCCGGCTTGGAGCGCTGCGAGCACACCGATGCTGATCAAGAACGCGAGGCTGAAGGTCTACCCTCGCACGCCGCACAGGAAGACGGTGACCTTCCCATCTTTGTGAAGGCCTGCGATCATATCGCAGGGCAGCCCGGCTGCTCGTACCAATCTACGGAGGACGCAATGAATACGGTCAGGACCGGCGACGGTGTAGAAATTTACTACAAGGATTGGGGCAACGGTCAGCCTATCGTCTTCAGCCATGGCTGGCCGCTCTCCGCCGATGACTGGGATGCGCAGATGCTGTTCTTCGTTGGTAAGGGCTATCGCGTGATCGCCCATGATCGGCGCGGGCATGGGCGATCGACGCAGGTCGGCAATGGTCACGACATGGACCACTACGCAGATGACCTTGCCGCGGTGACCGCGCATCTTGATCTTAAGGATGCAATCCATGTCGGCCATTCGACCGGCGGCGGCGAAGTGGTTCACTACCTCGCACGCCACGGCGAAAGCCGCGTGGCGAAGGCCGCCATCATCAGCGCGGTGCCGCCGTTGATGGTGAAGACCGCAACCAATCCAAGGGGACTGCCGAAGGACGTCTTCGACGGCTTCCAAGCGCAGCTTGCCGCCAATCGCTCGGAGTTCTACCGCGCGATCGCCGCCGGTCCATTCTACAACTACGACCGGCCAGGCGCGCAACCCTCGGAGCCCATCATCCAGAATTGGTGGCGGCAAGGCATGATGGGGGGCGCCAAAGCCCATTACGACGGTATTGTGGCGTTCTCACAGACCGACTTCACTGCCGATCTGCAGAAAATTGGTGTGCCGGTGCTGGTGATGCACAGCGAAGACGATCAGATCGTTCCGTACGCTGATGCCGGGCCAATGTCGGCCAAGCTACTGAAGAAGGGTACGCTAAAGACCTACAAGGGTTTCCCGCACGGCATGCCGACCACCCATGCCGAAATCATCAACGCCGATCTTCTAGCCTTCATCGAGCATTGAACGCTTGAAAGACACAAATTGGAGCGACGGTGCCATGGGATATTCAAGGGCAGGATCGCTGTCCCGACGCCGTCTCTGCCTTTGCTGCATTGGCGCGGGGGCCGGCGCCGCTGCGGGAGGATGGCTCACGCCCCGCGAAGTGTTTGCGGAGGCCCGCGGCATTGTCAGCCTGATCAAGGACAGCGCCGCCGTGTCGCCGATCGTCACCCACAAGCTCCGCAGCAATATCACGGTGCTGGAAGGGTCTGGCGGCACAGTCGCTGTGCTGTCGGGCCCTGACGGCAAGGTGCTGATCGATGCAGGTATTGCCGTCTCCCGCCCGCAGATGATGAGGTCATTGACCGACCTCGGGCCCGATCCAATCACCCACCTTGTCAATACACACTGGCACTTCGATCATACCAGCGGAAACACCTGGCTAAATGCGGCGGGCGCGAAAATCATCGCGCAGGAAAACACGCGCAAATATCTTTCCCAAGTCCAGCGCGTGGACGATTGGGACTACAATTTCCTTGCACTGCCGACAGGCGGCATTCCCAGCGAGGTGTTCGCCGAGGAGCATAGCCTCAAGCTCAACGGACTGACGATTGCGCTTAAACATTACGGCCCGGCGCATACCGACAGCGACATCTCCGTGACGTTTGCCGAAGCAAACGTGGTCCACGTGGCTGACACATTCTGGAACGGCATCTATCCGTTTATTGATTATTCGACCGGCGGCAGCATCGACGGGATGATCGCGGCATCCGATGCCAATCTCGCCACGGCGTCCAACGACACCATCATCATCGCCGGCCATGGCAAAGCCGTCGGCACCAAAGCCGAGCTCCGGGAGTTTCGGGACATGCTTGTCGCCGTCCGCGAGAAGGTGGGCGCATTGAAAAAGCAGGGGCGGTCACGAGATGACACTGTTGCGGCCAAGCCGACGGCGGCCTTCGATGCCAGGTTCGGCAACTTCGTGATCGATCCTGCCTTCTTCACGAGACTGGTTTATGCCGGGGTCTAAGCAAGAGGGGCATCTAAATACCGCAGTATTTCCGGGAGGAGGGGCGACGTGAAGGGTATCCATCCGACCGATACCACCGCCGCCCGAGACCGCTCTTCCGCGGTTCTGTCCTGCCCGTGAGGCCGCAACGTGGCGATCGTTTCCCAATCGCCCAGGCTACGTTGTCGTTTCGATACAACAGCCGAGCTGCAGCGCCGCCAAAGCACGAGCACGGTTATGCTGGCACAACGTATGGGAATTTACTGGCTCGCTGGTTCTCGGCGACGGACGGCTTCAGCCCGGAGGGTACAGCGGTGCCAGCAACGAGGGACAGCATGACTTCGGGTGCGTTGTCCGCCAGCGGTCGGCCATTCCGGGTAGCGAAGCTGTATGTTGCCGGCGTCCCTACCACGTATGGCAAGACATCGGGGAACAGCTCGCGTGCCAGAGTCCGCGCGTAGCCCTGCGGGTCCCCCAAGGTGCCGTTGGCTGCGACGACGGCGGCGATGTGCTGCGCCATGTGCTCGCCCTCCGCCTCAAAGTCCGCGAACGGGTTTTCCGTGTCAGCGGGATTGGTAAAATGAGTGTCATCTGGCCGAAAGATCGGCCAGATCATTGGGTGGCCGCCACGGTTGATTTGCCGCCATCCGCCCGCGTCCGTGGCGAGTTTGGTGGCGCACCAGACCCCAATGTGGGCGCCGGACTTGAGTTGGGGATGGCGGTGAGAAACCTCCAGCACGATCGATTCGACCTTTGTGCCGGCAAAACTGTTCTTTGCGTTCTCCGGACGCCAAGCGGACAGGTCGACAGCTGTCCCATCTTTTATCGCCCCGTTGACTTTGGAGAGTAGCGACAGATCGATGTAGAACGGGTCGGCGATACGCCCTGCCCACAATCGGACGCCGATGGCACTGGCCGGCTCGCCGGTCCGGCCTTCCAGCGCGAGTTCACCGGCTGCGGAGTCCTCGCGTGCATCCCCACCGGCGAGAACGTGCAATTTCATTGCCTGTCGTCCATCCGAGCCCGCTTCGTCGAAGGACACCCGGTACGTCAGGGTTTCGGAGTTCGCTCCGTCGAAACGCAACTTGAATTCGTAGCGTGCCTCATGGTGGAAGCCTGGCTTTACGTGAACTCCGGTAATGTTCGAATTAACGTCCATAATAAACACTGTGCTGTCGTCGCCCGAGAAGACGTACAGGTCGTCGATATAGAGTTGGCCGTTCTGGGCAGCGAGGGGCGTATCGAGATGATGAGACATGAGACCATTTCCTTCCTTACCGTGATATTGCGGTTCATCCGCGCGCAACGCCGACGCACTTAGCGCTGACAAAGCAGCGCCGGGTCCCGCGTTCAAAGTCACGCGGCGTGTCAGCTTCATTGGAGCTGGCTCCCTGCGTCGTATCGTCACACTCCATACCGCTTGAGACCATTGTGCGGCAAACCATTCGGCTTCTGCTGAACCTCCAGGGGGCCATCAAGCCTAACCTAATCGACGCGAACAGGCCGAGACAACCAAGCGATCAAGCCTGGTCGGCAGGGAGGATCGCCTCGATCGGAGAGCACGAGCGGGCCATGCGCATGGCGTGCACAATTTGAGATTTATGCAAACTCAGCGGACCCTAGATCGATCAGTGCGTTTACAGCTTCCGCAAGATATGGGCAAAAACACAAAAACATCCCGAAATCCCGGCTATGCGCACGCCAGCACCTCTTGAATTGAGAGCAGCCAGCCTGGCGCTGCGCATATGACCAGCCGCGCCACCACCAGGACAGATCCTCTCCAGGTCGGTTGTCGATCAGGCGGAAGAAGTCCGACGGCGAGGGGTGCTTGTAAGCCCACGCAGCGATATCGGCGCAGAAGGCTGCGTCGAAACGATCGGGGGCCAGCATTTACTCACGCAGCAGAATTAGGCCCAGCGCTGCCTTGATGCAACTCACGGCGCGGCGTGCTTTTCGCTGATGTGGCGAACCCCTGAAAGGCGCGGTTCACCGCGAACTCGACCTGATGCGCAATGTCGGCAATATGCTTGCCGACAGCGCCACAGACGAGCGGGCCGCCCAGGGAGGAAGTATGACAGGGACACACGATCTCGATCATCGCCGGAAGCGGGGACGATCCCGAATATCAACTGGCATCAAATGTGGCTTCAGTGCGTTCGGTAACCTAATACTCACGATAGCGTCCATCGCACCAGCGGCTGCCGACGTTGTGACCGTGAGTTTATCGAAGATGGATATCTCCGTCCAACCCGTTGACCAACCATTCAGAGTAAGTCTCTCCATCCACAAAGATCAAAACGGCGATGTAACCCTCGATATCCCGTCGATCACGCAGAAATTTAATTCGAGTGAAAGCAGTCCTAACGTTGATCCGCGTGAACCATTTCCCGCTTTCTGGCAGCCGACCCCGTCAGGCGACCCGCGTAGCTCCAATACCTATCCTCCACTGCCTGCCAACTATCCGCTGGGCGGTTATATAGACACCGTTGCCGACAATATCCCGGTCGAATTTCGACCGACAGGCGGGCTTCCGATTACATTTGTTGTCGGCAGCAGCATCACCCCTGGTTTGACCTACACCGGCTTTATCGACAATCAAGGACGGCTGCAATTTTCAGCATCGAGAAACGTTCCTGTCGGTGCGGGGACTTTTGCGACACTTCCGGCGCATGTCACCTATACCATCGGCAAACTCCCTGATGTCACCCTTTCCAATTTTCAGATATCGAAAGGCCCGTCAAACGCCGCGAAGTGGGATCCAAACGATTTTCCTAAGAATGATCCCACAGTTGGTGGATACACCGCGATTCACTTTGACTTTGGTGACTTCAACGACCCGCAAAAGGGGTTTTACAACGGCACCTACTATACAACCTGGGCGGACAACTCGGCTGAACTCCGTGGCAACACTCAAAATCAAGCTTACAAGAGCTATGCTTTAGCCAAAATCAAAGTCGCTGATTACGGCAGAACCTTCAGGCTGGACCGAGTCGTCAACCTCAGCCGGACACGCGGCGGCGAGACTTTGGACTCCAATTTCTCTTATGCCGAAGGCGGGGTTGCCGTTGATCCAACCAACGAGATGAATGTGGTGGTAACCTCGCAACAAAGGAAATTATCACGCAACGGTTTTGTTCTCTACCGTTCATTCGATGCTGGTAGGACCTGGACCAAGAAGCTTTTGGGACTGCCCGATCCGAATAATCCAGACAAACCCTTGGACCCGAATGTGCCGATAGGCGGGTCAGACAACCACCAGGGCTTTGATCGTTTCGGGGGCCTGTGGATCAACTACCTCTCCGGAGATGAGGAGGAGGCTACTGGCTCTGGCATAGTCGGTCCAGTGTATACCATTTACAGCGCTGACAAAGGCGAAACGTTCACACTTATTCACGCTGAACAGGCCATGAATCCAAGTCAATTGCCAGATGCTATTGCACCCCGTTACCGCGGGCTTGACTATGATTATCTCGGCATAGGGCCCGACGCGACCAATTTGAATTACGATACCGTGTGGACCAGTGTTGGCGATGCTTTGAACACATGCGCTCCAAATGAAATTCAACAGAGGGTCTACGGACTGCGCGTCAAAGGTCTCGGTATTGAGAACATTGATCTTTCCTCGTTCAAGGAGTATATCCTTCCTGGGAGTGACCAAGCGGGCTTTGGCTCAATAGACGTTGATCCGGAAGGCGCAGTGCTTGTCGCACTCATGCAGACCAACCCCAGAGGGACATTCCTTGAGCAACTTCGAGACAACACGCGCAGTTGGCTCAATGTGCTGGACCACGGTCTTGCTGATGACAGCTTTTCTAATCCGCGGGAGTTTGCGTCAACCGCCATTGGCGATTGCACAAAATTGCCACCCCAACCACACAACAACTATTTGCGACCGGAACCCAACATGGTCGCTGTTGATAAATCGGATCAACACCCCGGCAGGCTATACGCAGTCTACAGCAATAGGCCCGTCATCGACAGCATTACAACCAGACCTTACCTGACGTGGAGTGATGATAAGGGACTGACGTGGAGCAATCCGATCAACGTTTCAACGGACACATCGACAGCAACGGCTATTCTTCCTGGCATCTCGGTCGATCCGGCCACGGGAGTCGTTGCCGTCTCCTGGCAAGACGCGCGGGGCAGCGAAACGGATGAGGATGTCAATAAATTCGGCGTCTTCCTTGATCCCCGCGAGTTAAAATGATCCTTTCAGGGCGCTGTAACGTGAGGGGGAACCCCTCACTGGACAATGCTGCACATAGTGAAGTATCATTGGCGGAGTGCGAAATAGAGACCGTGCTGATCGACGAACAGGCGTTGGACTCCCATTGCTGGTCGCTCTTTGTGTGGAGGGACGGCCGTTGAGGCTTCTTATGCTGCTAGCTGTATTATTCCTCGTGGCGTGCTCCTGCCAACCAGAGCCCGGGGACAATTCCCCGCCCAAGCCGATAGGGTCACCACCAGCGACGCCGCGCTACTAAGAATTCACATACATGGCGGGCCTCCGCATGGCGCGTAGCTGGGTTCGCCGACCTGATCGTTTCGCTTGGCCGCCTGGGTGCGGTCAAACCGTGGCGTCAATATCCCGTTGCTCACTCGTCTGATCTGCTCCGGCTGGCCGCGGATGGCCGGCCGGATGCCGAGATGCCGAGGATGGTGTGCCACCTGACGGTTGGTCGGCTAGCGGACGCCGGCCAGCGCCAGCAGGATGGTGATGGCGGCTGCCGCGGCTATCAACACACTGGTCCCGCCTCCGAACTGCCGTAATGCCGATTGCCCGAGGGAACGGTTGAGTGCAGTAGCGCTCGCGAGGCGGGAGGCGATCAGCGCGATGCCAAGGACATTCACCACAATAGGGCGCGCGGCCAATGTTTCGGCGTAAGCGTCGCGGCGCCACCATACCGCCTGAGATACTAAGCCGAGCTTTGGAGTGGTATTTCGTTTTCTGCCTTCCAATTCCACGGCAGCAACGTGTGCAGCTGGTTCCTTTTGGTCTGACCCGAGACGATGCGTTGCAGGACATCGGCTAACCATGCGAGCGGTTCGACTTCATTCAGCTTGGCCGACTGGATCAGCGTTGCGACGATTGACCAGTTATGTGCCCCGCTGTCGGCTCCGGCGAACAATGCATTCTTGCGTCCCAGAGCGACCGGACGCATCGCGCGCTCGACGATGTTGGTATCCAGCTCGAGGCGGCCGTCGTCGAGGAACAGGATCAGCCCTTTCCAGTGGTTGAGGGCGTAGCGGATCGCTTGGGCTAGCGCCGAGCGGCCGGAGAGACGATCGAGTTGTCGGTGCAGCCAGCCATGCATCGCCTCGACCAGCGGACGACTGCGCTGCTGACGCACGCGTTGGCGTTGTTCCGCTGGTTGGCCGCGTATCTCGGTTTCGATCGCGTATAACGCGGCGATCTGCGTCAGTGCCTCCTGGGCGAGCGGCGATTTCGTGGCGACGTGGATGTCGTAGAATTTCCGCCGCGCATGTGCCCAACAGAACGCCAGTCTCGGGGCGCCCTCGGTGGCGGAGGTAACCAGGCGGGCAAACCCGGCATAACCGTCCACCTGGAGCAGGCCACGGAACCCATTCAGGTGGCTGACGGGATGCTCGGCCTTGCGGTCCTCGCTGTAGAGATAAGCTGCGGCAGGATAGCCCGGCCCACACCAGCCGTGGTTGTCGGTGGCATAGCACCACAGTCGTCCGGTCTTGGTACGTCCGCGGCCAGGGTCAAGCACTGGCAGTGTCGTATCGTCGGCAACCACCTTGGGCGATGACAGCACAGTGCTCAGGATCAGCTCGTGCATCGGTGCCAACCACCAGCAAGCTCGTCCGACCCAATTACACAATGTGGAACGATCTAGCGTGACACCTTGACGGGCGAAGATCTGCGACTGTCGGTACAGTGGCAAATGATCAGCGAACTTGTTAACTAGCACATGCGCCAGCAGCGCCTCGGTCGCCATGCCACCATCGATCGGCCGCTCCGGAGCAGGCGCCTGTACGACGGCTTGCTCGCACGCCCGGCAGCCATAGCGCGGACGGCGGATTACCCGCACCCGCAGTTGGGCGGGGACGTAATCCAGCATCTCTGCCCGATCCTCACCGATCTGATGCAGCGCGCCCCCACAACAGGCGCACGCCTTGACCTCGATATCGATCACGACCTCAACCCGCGGCAGGTGCGCAGGCAACGCACCGCGATTGCGCTTCGGTGGCTCAGTGCGGCGCGGCGCGGCCTTGACGTCCGGCGCAGGCACCTCAGGCGGCGATGCCGCCGCCTCCAGTGCGGCCGCCTGCTGGGCCAGGGACTGCTCCAGATCCTCAATCCCATGCTGCAAGGTCTCATCGTCCAGCCGTTCGGACCGGCGGCCGAACCGATTGCGCCGCAGTCCGGCGATCAGCAGTTGCAGCCGCTCGATCTCGGTCAGCGCCGCACGCAGGATCGCCTGCAGGGTGGCCGGATCTTCGGGCAGATCGGTGGGCGCGGTGAACATGCACGGAGGCTGCAACATCGTTGCGAATCGGGTCGAATGACTCTGGCGTGAGCAACCGCCACATCAGCCCGCCAGCTCCGGACGGCGCACACGCTGTGGCATCCGCCAGTCGATGCCTTCCAGCAGCATCGACAGTTGCGCCGGGCTGAGCGACACCCGCCCGGTAGGGCTCGCCGGCCACACGAAGTGGCCATGTTCAAGTCGTTTGCTGAACAGGCACAGACCTTGACCGTCAAACCAAAGGAGTTTGACCAGGCCACCGCGTTTGCCGCGGAAGGCAAACAAGGCGCCGCTGAACGGATCTTCGGTCAGCACCTGCTGGGCCAGCATCGCCAGCCCGTCCATGCCCTTACGCATATCGGTGTGGCCGCAGGCCAGCCACACACGCACGCCCGATGGCAGAGCGGGCGCGCTGACCGCTTGATGCAGCATTGGTCCGCTTCGCGGCCCAATCATCCACGCAGCGCCGCCAGAATGCGGCGCAAGGCACGCGGGTCGACTTGCGCCTCCACGCGCAGCGTCGTGCCGCTCGGCAAGACAATCTCGATCAAGCTGGCGGGTTGGGCCTGTCTGGCTGCCGACGTAGACGCGGCGCTCATAGTGTCCTGCGCAACGCACAGCATCGGTCCGGCGGTTGCAACCTCAACCCGGGCAAAACGTCCAGCCACCGCGGCCGGCTGCGCCGCCAGCAACGCCTTTCGCCAATTATACAGTTGACCGGTGCCGATGCCGTGCTGGCGCGCCACGTCCGTTGCTGAAGCGCCAGGCATCAGACTCTGTGCCGCGATCATCTGCTTCTGCTCTACGGTCCATCGTCGGCGCCGTTCGTTGCGGGTAATCAATTCCATCGGCGGGATACGAGCGCTCTTATGACTGCTCGTATGAGCGCTCCTTGGCTCTACAGCGGGCTCGGGTGCTTCCGTCTCCATGAAGGAATTAGATCATGGCCCGGGACCCCAATGCCATGTGGGCTGGCCGCGACGCTTACGTTTCGGCAAAGGCGATCAGGATCAATGCGATGGGCGCCTGTTCGACAAAATTGGCATGGGCGCGAATAGCCCGGGCCAGGCGCGCCATGCTGCCATCGCCGGCGGCGACACCGGTGGCGACGCGGGCGGCGATCACATTAGCGGTGAGCGCTGCGCCGAGCAGGCCCAGAATGGCGGCATAGATGGGGGTGATCATGGGGATGGTCGGTGTCATGGGGTATCTCCAAAGGTTGCGCGGTCCGCTTGCCCGGGCCGGCCGGGCAGTCGGTACTCCCATGTCGAAGGTGACAGCGCCGGTTAGACAGGATTGCCAAATTTTCCCAATCCAGGCTCGGGCTGGCGCAACGTCCGAAACATGGTGGCTGCGGCTGCCCCTCTCGTCCCCGTGCACGGGGCTGTGCTTTCTCCAGATCCCAGCTCAGCTGCCAATCCGACGCACGCTCTGTGGTCGATCCAGCCCGCATTTCTGATACTGGCGGGTAGCTCCGCGGCTTACGTTCCGTACTCGGACTTAGTACCGGTGCAGTCCTGCGTCGCAACAAGGCGGCGCCGATTTCGGGGTGAGCTGCGCCCCGGCCGCGATCGCGGCCTTGGCGAGTTCGACGGGGAGAGGCAATGTCGAAGCTGCCCGATGATATCTGCATCGTCCGGGTTTGGTGGTCTGCCGCCCGACAGCTATCCGGCGACGAACCTGCAGAAGCGGACGTTTATTCGTTCTCCTAGCGCCCGAGCACGACGTGCGTCGCGAGGTCTGTGGCGGTGGATTTCATCACGCGGTAGCCGAGGGCAGGGAGATCCAAGCCCTCGAACATCGCCTCGCCCCGTCCGAGCAGGACAGGCGAAAGCGCAAAGTGCAGTTCATCGATCAGGCCGGCCTGCAGGTATTGGCGAACGGTCGAGACGCCACCTCCGATCTTGACGTCACGTGCTCCCGCGGCGTCGCGTGCGCGCTCGAGCGCGGCGTGGATCCCGTCCGTGACGAAGTGGAACGTGGTGCCGCCCTCCATGACGATCGGCTCGCGGGCATGGTGCGTCAGGACGAACGTCGGAGCGTGATAGGGCGGATTGTCTCCCCACCAGCCCTTCCAGCTGTCGTCCGGCCATTCCCCGCGCACAGGACCGAACATGTTCCGGCCAAGGATGAAGGCACCGAAGCCGTCCATCGAGCGGTGGGCAAAGGTCTCGTCCACGCCCTCCGAGCCACCGCCCTCGCCGAACATGGCCTTGAACGTCTTCGTTCCGAAGAACCAGCTGTGGAGCTCCGTCCCGCGCTTTCCCAGAGGATCCTGAAGACTCTGTTCCGGGCCCGCTCCGAACCCATCCAGGGACACCGAAAACCCCGCGACTCTGACACGTCCCACCCTAGCCTCCTCTACCTGCTTGCAACATGCTGCCTTGCTGAATTAGTGCCTGCAATCAGAAAGCACGAACGCTGCATTGAACGGCGAGTTTTTGGTCGAAAGCGGCCACGGGCGGCGGTGCGAAATTATGCAATAGACACAGCGTCAACGTCCTACCGGCGAAGCACTGGGGGCGGCCGTTCTCGGCACCGGCTGCCGGCTGTTGATCTTGACAGAGCCGCTGTCCCTCCCAATACTTCACCACATGGCAAAGCTTCAGGGATCGCAACTCGACCGGACATTCGCAGCGCTCGTTGATCCGACGCGCCGTGCGATCCTGGCACGTCTTGAGCAGGAGGAGAGCGTGTCCATCGGCGACCTCGCGCGCCCGTTCGCGATCAAGCTTCCAGCGGTAATGAAGCATCTCGATGTGTTGGGCACCGCAAGGCTCATCACCCGATCGAAGAAGGGCCGCACCGTCACGGTGCGCCTCGCACCGGAACCTTTGGAAGAGGCAATGAACTCGCTGCGGCGATATGAGCGGTTCTGGTCGGCACGCCTCGACCGGCTCGCCGCCTACGCGGAGTCCGAGGAGGCGAAGGCCGGAGCAGCCAAAACCCAGGAGGACACAACATGACAAGCCTGACCCTGGTGCGCCGGATCGCGGCCCGGCCCTCGATCGTATTCGATGCCCTGACGACGCCTGACGGCATCGCCTGCTGGTGGGGCCCGGACGACGGCCCGGTGCTTCTTGCCGAAACCGATATCCGCGTGGGCGGCCGCTTCCGGGTCCGGTTCCGGACGCTCAACGGCGGCGAGCATGAGAGCAGCGGGGAGTACATCGAAGTTAACAAGCCCGCCCGTCTGGTCATGAGCTGGCGCTGGACCCTTGGGGGTGAGCACGACGAAGCGGGCGAAGAGTCGCGTATCGAGGTTGATCTGCGACCGATCGATACTGGGACAGAACTCACCTTCACGCATTCGCGTCTGCAGACCGAGGCCTCGCGGGCTAGCCATGAGGAGGGCTGGAGAGGCGCGCTCGACAAGCTGGTGCGGCATTTTACCAAGGACCGGGCTTGAAACCAAAAGTAATATCGTAACCGGTACGACACTGCGCTGATCAATCCTTCGAAACAGCAATCGAGAAAGTGATATGATTCCAATCATCACCACCTTCGGCTGGGTTCCTGAGTTCGCTCGCGGCTTTGTCCGCGACATGCGCCCGCGCTGGGCGTTCGAGGAAGTTGGCCAGCCCTATAGGGTCGACCTGATCACCGATTCGAAAAGTCCCGAACATCGCCGCTTCCAACCGTTCGGCCAGGTACCGACATACCGGGACGACGAGGTCGCGATCTTCGAGTCGGGAGCGATCGTGCTACGCATAGCCGAACGCGCTGGCAAGCTGATCCCCAGGGATCCCGCCGCGCGCATGCGTGCGCTGCAATGGCTGGCGGCAGCGCTGAACACCGTCGAGCCCGTTGTCATGGCACTGGCGATCAACGACATATTCGAGGCGGATCGCGAGTGGTCCAAAGCGCGCCACGTCAAGGTGGTCGACGCCCTGAAGATCCGGCTCGCCGATCTCGAGGCCGTGCTCGGCAACAATGCCTGGCTGGACGGGTCCGAGTTCACCGTTGGCGACCTAATGATGATCTCTGTGCTGAGGGCGCTGCGCGGCACCCCCGAGCTCGCCGATTTCCCCCGGGTCGCTGCCTATATCGCGCGCGGTGAAAGCCGGCCGGCACACCGCAAGGCGATGGCCGATCACATGGCGACCTTCGACGCGCCGGCCGCGGCGTGATTTGTCGCCGACCAAACCCCAAAGGGGAGAAACGATGATGTATTTTCAAAGCGCGGTGATCCCGGTGAAGCTCGGGAACAAACAGGCCTTTCTCGACATGGCGGCGAAGATGTCGTCGTTCTTTGCCGAATACGGCGCATCGCGCAGCGTCGAGTGTTGGGGCGACGACGTGATGGTCGGCAAGGTTACCGATTTCAGGCAAGCCGTGCAGGCCACCGACGACGAGACCGTGGTGTTTTCCTGGGACTGGTGGCCCGACAAGGCGACATATGACGCGGCGATGAAGAAGATCATGGCAGACGATCGAATGAAGCCCGACGGTCCGATGCCGTTCGACGGTCGGCGGATGATCTATGGCGCGTTCGAGGCGAGCTTAGACACCGGCGGAAGCGACGGGTTCGGCTACGTCGATGGCATGGTCGCCAGCGTCCCGAACGGCAGTCGCCAGAAGTTCGTCGACGACGCAGCCAAGATGGCCAAGTTGTTCCAGAAGAACGGTGCGCAGCGTCTGGTGAACGGCTGGGGCGTCGAGGTGCCCGTCGGCAAAGTCACTGATTTCAAGCGCGCCGTTCAGGTGAAGGAGGGCGAGACGGTCATCGTCGGCTGGATAGAATGGCCCGATAAGCCGACGCGCGACCGGGGGATGGGCGAATTGATGCAGGACCCGCGCATGCGCGAGAGGCCTCCGGCATGGAATGGGCAGCTTGCGATCTTCGGCGGCTTCACGCCAATCCACGACTCCGCTCACGAATAGAAGGTTCCGCCATGGACATCACCCGGAACAAGATCGCGACCTGCCTGTGGTTCGACCTCGGCCAGGCCCGCAAGGCGGCTGAATTCTACGCCGCGACCTTCCCCGACAGCCATGTCGGCGCCCGTCACGCGTCACCGTCCGACTATCCCGCCGGCAAGCAGGACGACGAACTCACGGTCGAGTTCACCGTGCTGGGCATGCCGTTCCTCGGTCTGAATGGCGGCCCGAAGGTCACGTTCAACGAGGCGGTCAGCTTCCAGGTCTACACCGACAGCCAGGAAGAGACCGATCGTTACTGGGACGCGATCGTCAGCAACGGCGGCCAGGAGTTGCAATGCGGCTGGTGCAAGGACAAGTTCGGCCTGTCCTGGCAGATCGTGCCGCGCGCACTGCTCAAAGCGATTGCGGATCCCGATAGGGCGGCGGCGAAACGCGCCATGGCGGCCATGATGGGCATGACGAAGATCGACATCGCCGAGATCGAGAGGGCTCGGACCGGGAAGTCGGCCCAGTGAGCCTGCCGCAAGAAGCGACGGCGGACGGTCAGGTGAAGGCGCTCGTCGAAGCCTGGGCAGACGCGGTCCGTCGGCACGATTTCCCCGGCTATTCTCGCTCATCATGAGCAGGACATCGTGATGTTCGACGTTCCGCCGCCGCTGCAATCGAGGGGAATGGAAGAGGTACAGGAAAACCTGGGACCTGTTCTTCAAATATCACAAGCCGTCACAAGCCTTCGATATCCAGGAGCTTGCCATCACCGCCGGCGAGGATGTCGCCTTCGCCGTCGCCATCATGCGGTGCGGCTCCGCCGCCGTCAGCGGTCCTTCGGAGCCGGACGGATTTCTATTCCGGCTGACAATCGGACTGCGAAAGATCGACGGTGACTGGCGCATCACGCATGAGCATCACTCCGTCCCGGCAGCAGACTGAGGGCCGCTGCTACCGCACCGCGATCCGTTGCCGCGATGCAGGTTCGCAAGATCAATGCCTATCTCGGTCCGGGTCGGGTTCGCCACGACAGCGCGGACCCTACGGCCGGGCGCGTGCTGAAACGCACACTCTTGATGCAAGCCATGGCGGACAAGATCCGACGGGCAGGTCGGCGCAGTCGTTACCGATTACGCAAACAGGTGGTCGAGCCTGTCTTCGGACAGGAAAAACATGCCAGGGGCTGCACGACGCGCTCGCCTGACCCCCGGCACGACATGAAAACATCTCGGTTCTTCACCCACAAACCAGGCTTGGCCGGACTTACTTCAGCCGGATTTGGCAATTCTCGGATTGGCCCGGAGAGCTGACGGGGTAAGCCCGTGTAACGTATCCAATGGACACGAGAAGCGGAGGCAAGCCAACCGGTTCCGGCCTGGAACTTAGGCTAACCCGCAAAATCAAGGATGAGGATGGCAAGCCTGGATGATCCGCGGCCCCGGTTACGGCCGAAACGCTTCGCCATTTTTGCACCTGTGTGCCTCCAAGAGCGGCGCGGCGGCGAGTTGTTGCACGAGCGCGAGATGGCGAAGGGTGGCGGCGATGAGCGATCGGACCACCGATCGCAGGCTGCGACCGGTAAAACCCTGTCCGACCTTGGCATCAGCAAGACGCAATCCTCGCGCTGGCAGAAATTGGCGGCGACCCTGGCGCCGGAGTTCGAGGCGGCGCTGGCCGGCGATGCACGGCCGACGACGGCGGGATCAGAGGAACCTTAGCAGGCTGCTGAAAAAGCCCTTGCCGAGAATCGGATAGGTCAGATTCGATGACAAATCAGATCGACGGCAAGGACGGCCTCTCATGCGTGGTTGGGATAATCGACGGGACGGACTTTTCAGCTACGTGCGCCCGGAGAGCCGGATCCCCAACAACCACCCGCTGCGTCTGATCCGTGGCGTCGCCGATGAAGCGCTGGCTGCCCTCAATGACCAGTTCGCCGCACTCTACTCGGACAACGGCCGTCCTTCGATCCCGCCCGAGCAACTGCTGCGCGCGCTGCTGCTGCAAGCCTTCTACAGCATCCGTTCGGAGCGGCAGTTGATGGAGCAACTGAACTACAACCTGCTGTTCCGTTGGTTCGTTGGTCTGTCGGTGGACGATCCGGTGTGGGTGCCGACGGTGTTTAGCAAGAACCGTGACCGGCTGCTGGAGGGCGACATTGCGGCGGCGTTCATGGACGCGGTGCTGCATCTTCCGCGGGTCAAGGCGCTGCTGTCGGATGCACATTTCTCAGTCGACGGCACGTTGATCCAGGCGTGGGCCAGCATGAAAAGTTTCCGTCGCAAGGACGGCAACGACGAGCCACCGGCGCCAGGGCGCAACGGCGAACGTAACTTCCACAAGGAGAAGCGCTCGAACGAGACGCACGCCTCGACCACCGATCTCGACGCACGGCTGGCCCGCAAATCCAATGGCGAGGGTGCCAAACTGGCCTTCACTGGGCATCTGCTGATGGAGAACCGCAACGGTCTGGTGGTGGGTGCGTGTCTGACGCAGGCTACCGGGACCGCGGAGCCGGAGGCGGCGCTGACGATGCTGAAGGCGCTACCTGAGGCGGCCCACAAAACGGTTGGTGCCGACAAGGCGTACGACACCGCAGCGTTCGTCGCCAACAGCCGCGCCATTGGTGTGACCCCGCATGTGGCGCAGAACATCAATGCGCACCGCGGCTCGAACATCGACGGGCGGACGACGCGCCATGCCGGCTACCGGCTAAGCCAGATCGTTCGCAAGCGGATCGAGGAGGCGAACGGCTGGATCAAAGAGGTCGGCGGAATGGCCCAAACCAAGCTGCGCGGTGTGGGGCGGGTCGAGTGGATGTTTGTGTTCAAAGCGGCGGCTTACAACTTGATCCGGCTGCCCCGTCTGCTGGCGACAGGATGAGTCTGCCCGAAATCTGCCCAAGGCCGCATCAGCGGCTTTGCGGCAGCGGGAAATTGGGCGAAAATCCCCCCTGAAGATCGTAAATCCTCGACCGACAGGGAGGATTTTCGCTCTCGGTAGGCCTTTTTCAGCAGCCTGTTAGAGGTCATTAAGGAACGTCTGATAAAGTAATCTCGGCGCGGTCACGGATGCGAGCACGGACACTGATGATTGCAAGCGGTTCCAGTTAGAGATGTCAGGCTTTCTTGAAAAACGCCCGACGATCGACGCCAATTGGCGGGCCGTAGTTCTATTCGGGCGAAATGTCGCATCGTACAAGTTTGCACTCGCTAAGACCCTACTTGACTTAGCTGACCGCCCGGACGACCGAGTGCCGCTCAGAGGTGGTCGGCTTGCTCGCTACAGCGTTTCGCCTCCGATAAGTGGATCCCCTGCCGGTTGGTTGCGTAACGTATTGCTGTTGGGGCGTCGCGCAGGAAGGGCGTAGCCCGACTGGAGAGAGGACCCAACAGCAACGGCGAAATTCATACGGCTGCTGCCAGTGTTGGTAACTCAGCGAAGTAGGCCCGGTCGGGCGTTCGCGCGCCAAGGCTGGAATGCGGCCGCTTGGTATTGAAGAAATCCAGATACCGCCCGATCAGCCTGCGGGCCTCGGAGACTGTTTCATAGGCTCGCAGATAGACCTCTTCGTACTTCACCGATCGCCATAGACGCTCGACAAAGACATTGTCCCGCCACGAACCGCGACCATCCATGCTGATTGCGATCCCGTTCTTCAGCAGCAGGTCGGTGAACGGAGCACTGGTGAACTGAGAGCCCTGATCGGTATTGAAAATGGTGGGCTTGCCATGCCTGGCCAGCGCCTCTTCGACCGCCTCCAGGCAGAAATCAACCTCCATGGTGATCGAAACCCGCCAGGCCAGAACACGCCGGCTGAACCAGTCCACCACCGCTGCGAGATAGACAAAACCACGGGCCATGGGAATGTAGGTGATGTCCATGCACCAAACCTGGTTCGGCCACTCAACCGCCAGGCCTCGCAGGAGATATGGATAAATCTTGTGTCCTGGACACGACTTTGACGTGTTCGGCCGACGATACAGCGCCTCGATGCACATCCGCCGCATCATTGTCCGCACTCTCTCACGGCCGATGATGACGCCCTCGCCCCGCAACAGGTCACGCAACATCCGGCTGCCCGCGAACGGGTGCTCCAGATGCAGCGCGTCGATCCGGCGCATGATCGCGAGATCTGCCTCCGGCACGGGCTGCGGTGCGTAGTAAAGGCTGCTCCGGCTGAGCTGAAGCAGCGTCGCCTGCCGTGCCAGCGGTAGGTCGTGGGTCCGGTCGATCATCGCTTTGCGCTCAGCAGGCCGGCTTTGGCGAGCGCACCGGACAAAAAATCGTTCTCCAACGTCAGCTCCCCGATCTTGGCGTGAAGCGTTTTCACATCGATCGCCGGCGGCGCGTCGGATATCGCGCCGGCTGAGCCGAAGAGACCCGAGGCGGCCTCAACCACGTGTGCCTTCCACGCTGTGATCTGGTTGGGGTGCACATCATACTGCTGCGCCAGTTCCGCCAGCGTTTTCTCACCCTTGATCGCGGCCAGCGCCACTTTGGCCTTGAAGGACGGGGCGTGGGTGCGTCGGGTTCACTTTGTCATGCCTGCTCCTGATCCGCGGCATCTTTGCCGCTCTCAGGCAGAAATTCCACTTATCGGTTTCCAGCTCCGGGCCAGGCCTCCTTCACTATCATTGGGTGATTTACGGTCCTCCGCTGGGTCCGCATGAAGGTCCGCCATATTTTGAGGATTTGCTATCAAAGGCTGATATATTAGTCATCCGAAATGTCGCTAGGATAGCATGGCACCTGCGCGCTGGCACAAGTGTGCTGCTGTTGCCGGACACCGGAAACGCCGTCGCCTCCGAACGGTCGGTCGGAGGCGTTAATTCCCGCTGCAATTCGTAGAATTGCTCACTTGGGTGCAGGTTGCGGTACAATAAGGGATGGGCGCGTAATTGGGCATCGGCGGAGGTGCCAGGTTGTTAAGCAAGCGATTGGGGAGCACCGCCCGGATAAGCGGGTCTTGTTAAGATCGGCCCAACTCTTGCGGTTGGATAAGCAGAATTTGTAGGGGTTTTGACGCCGGTTTCTTGTGCATAGGATTGCTGGCGCTGCGATACTGCCCGGTCTCAATTCTGCGACTTGCGGTAGCTGTTGACTTGGTCTTGCCGAGACCCCATGACCTGCGGCGGGCGGTTGACACGTGCGTTCAGCATCAACGCGCCCGCGATAGCGGGTGGGATCTTCGTCTTCATAGGGGGACTTCCAATTTGGAAACAATCCGCGACCGGCTCTCTGAAACTAGGCTCCAGCTAGTTTATGGGGGCTAACGTAAGAAATAGGTGAGCGGCGGAGCGGGAGGTAGCCCCTTAGAGGCATTCGGCAGGGGGAAGCCTTAGGTAAGTGAACGGGACCTCGCTACATAGAGATTATCAATACGGTAGCAAGAAGGTGGAAATGCCGGGGAGTAGGGAAGTCATTGAAGACCCGGGGAAGCCACGCTCAGGCGCCGTAGCTAAAGCCCGAATTTTTGGCTTCAAGCTATTGATTTCATTGGTGGGCGCGCACGGGCTCGAACCGTGGACCCGCTGATTAAGAGTCAGCTGCTCTACCAACTGAGCTACGCGCCCGCACCAACAAGAGGCGGGTTCTATCAACCTCCCTCCCCATTGGCAAACCCCGATCAGACCCCGCCGTTCAGGCATTGCTCAGGATCGCGTCCGCCATCTTCTCAGCCGTCATCAGCACCGGGAAATTCGTGTTCGCGCACGGCACAACGGGGAATACCGAGGCGTCCACCACACGCAGCCCCTCCACGCCTCGGACCCGCCCGGACGGATCGGTGACCGCCATCGGGTCGTCATCCGACCCCATCCGGCACGAACAGGACGCATGCCAGACCCCGACGGCGGCCTTCCGCACGAATGCCTCGAGCTTGTCATCGTCGGTGAGAACCTCCTGCAGGGTCACGCCCTCCATCACGAGGCTCTGCATCAGGTAGCGCCGCAGCGCGTCCGGGCCATCCAGCAGCTTGGCGAGGCCATCGGTGATCGCCTTGTTCTTGCGGCTCAGCAGGCCGACCTGTCGCACCCGGTCGCTGTAGCTGGCGGGAAACGCATCGCTGGTCACGCTCTGCATGGTTGGCGTCAGGTGGATCGCTCCGAACCGCCTTACGCCCTCCATCATCCGCTCCAGGTCACGCGGATCCGATAAAAGGTTGAAGTCCACCTGCGGCTCCTCCTGCCAACTGGCGGACCGCAGCCGGACCTGGCCGGTCTCAGAGTAGGTCTTGTACACGGCTATGATGAACGAGGCGATCTGCTCCCCCACCTTGTGCCATGACGTCTTGTTCGTCACCACGGTGAACATGTCGCCTGCCGGGATCCCCGGCAACTTCGAGGAGTAGCGCAAGCCGGTGTAGATGTGCCTGCGGCTATATTTCTGAATGATCCGGGCGTGCGGCTTCAGGAAGGCTGCCACCGCCACAGCGGGGTGATCCTGCAGGCGCTGCCCGACGCCCGGAAGCGCGGCCCTCACGTCGATCCCCAGCTCCCGCAGATGCGCCGCTGGGCCGATACCGGCGCGCATCAGGTGCGCCGGAGAGTGAATGGCGCCGCACGACAGAATGACCTCCGAGCCGCGGAATTCCTGCGGCTGGCCGGCAACGATGGCAGTCACACCGACGCAGCGCTGTCCCTCGAAAATCAGTTCGGATGCCTGGGTCGCCGTCGAGATCGTCAGATTTTCCCGCAACCGCGTGCCGGGGTCCAGATAGCCGATCGCGGCCGATACCCGCCGCTCATAGGCATTGGAGATGGTGATCGGGAAATAGCCGTCCTCCCACTGCGCATTCTGGTCCTGCAGGAAGCGGTAGCCGGCTGCCTCGAACGCCTTGCCCACCGCCTTGGCGTGTTCCGGCCAAAGATCGGGGAAGATGCGCCGTACCGGAATGCGGCCCTCGTTGCCGTGCCACGGACCATCGAAGTCCATGTCGCGTTCCACCTTCTTGAAGTAGGGCAGCACGCTGTTCCAGTCCCAGCCGGTGGCGCCCCTCGCCGCCCATTCGTCATAGTCGGTCGGCGCCCCCCGATTTGCCAACTGCCCGTTGATCGAGGACCCGCCGCCAAGGATACGCGCTTGTTCGTAGGGGCGAAGCGGCGGCTGTTTCTCATCCGGATTGTTGTGCGAGATCACCTCGGTGGTGACCTTGAGCTGGTTCCAGGTGTAGTTCGGATTCAGGTAGGCTGTGCCCGGATACGAATCCAGTACCGGCTTCGGGCACCTTGCCATGCGGGGTGTCCTGCCCTGCCTCAAGCAGCAAGACCTTATTTGCGCTGCGCGCCGACAGCCGGTTGGCCAGCACCGAGCCCGCGGAACCGCCGCCCACGATGATGAAGTCAAATATCATGTCGGTGTCGCCTCGCGACGAACCAGCCGACGGCTGTCCCGTCGTGCCCCCGTTGCAGTCGGCATCGCGTATCCCCCTGGTTCCATGGCCGCAGCAGGATCGCCCTGATCTGAAACGGTTGGCAAGTGCCGGCAGCCCCGCCTGCCGGCAGCCCCCGCGCGGGACAGATCAGACGTAATCCTCGGCGACGGTGCTGTCGTTCGCACGGTCGGAGGCGACGATGTTGAGAACCAGCGACAGCACTGCGGCCACCACCAGATTCACGGCCAGGGCGGTCAGCGCGATATAGCAAGGAACCGTGACTCCCAGGATATGGAGCGGATAGACCGGCGCATAGTTGTTGCTCACGACCAGCCAGGTGCCCAGCCCAAAGCCGCAGAGCCAGCCGAGCAGCAAGGCCCAGCCGTTCAACCGGCGCGTGTACAGACCCAGGATGACTGAGGGTAGCGTTTGGATGATCCATACCCCGCCGAGCAACTGTAGCCACAAGGCGTATTGCAGCGGCAGGAAGAAGATGAACGCCAAAGCGCCGGCCTTGATGACCAGGGACACCACCTTGGCAACCTGGCTTTCCTGCGCGTGTGTGCAGAGCGGATTGATGAACTCCCGATAAACGTTCCGGGTAATGGTATTCGCCGTGGCGATCGACATGATCGCGGCCGGGACCAGCGCGCCGATGGCAATGGCCGCAAACGCCACGCCGACGAACCAGCTCGGAAACATCGCCAGGAACAGCGCCGGAACGGAAAAGTTGTTGCTGTGGCGTTTGAACCCCTCGGCGAACTCCGGCATCGTCTGGACACCGATGGCGATAGCCATGAATCCCATCAGGGCCAGCAGCGCCAGCAGTAGCGAATAGGCCGGCAGGATCGCTGCATTCCGGCGCACGACCCGCGCGCTGGAGGCGCTCAGTATGCCGGTGATCGAATGCGGATACAGGAACAGTGCACAAGCCGAACCCAGCGCCAGCGTCGCATAGGCGCTGAACGCCCCCAACGAGCCTGCGGGCGGCGTCGCCAAAAGCAGTTTGGCGGCGGGCACCGCGGAAAATACCTGGCCATAACCGCCGAGACGCAGCGGGACGGCGACAATCGCCGCGATGACCGTGACGTAGATCAGCACATCCTTGACGATGGCTATCATCGCCGGCGCGCGCAGGCCTGAACTGTAGGTGAAGGCCGCCAGGATCACGAAGGCGATGATCAGCGGCAGATCGGCGAACAATCCGGAGGGTTCCACGCCCATCGCCGCGATCACCACCTGGATGCCGACGAGTTGCAGCGCAATGTAGGGCATCGTCGCAAGGATGCCGGTCAAGGCCACCGCCAACGCCAGCCACCGGTTGCCGAACCGCCCGCGAACGAAGTCGGCGGAGGTGACGTAGCCGTGCTTGTGCGCCACCGACCAAAGTCGTGGAAACACCAGATAGAGGATCGGGTAGATCATGATGGTGTAGGGGATCGCGAAGAACCCCAGGGCACCCGCTCCGAACATCAAGGCTGGCACCGCTATGAAGGTGTAGGCGGTATAAAGATCGCCGCCGATCAGGAACCAGGTGACCAGCGTGCCGAAGCGTCGTCCGCCCAGACCCCACTCATGCAGCAGATCGAGGTCGCCTTTGCGCCAGCGGGCGGCAAAAAAGCCCAGGAAGGTAACGAAGGCGAAGAGCAGAATGAAGACGGTCAGCGCGGTCCAGTCGATCGTCATGGATTACCGCTCCACGATGTAAACAAACGCAACGATCGCGGCACCGACCAACACCCAGAGCAGTTGGTACCAGTAGAAGAACGGTACTCCGCCTAGGCTGGGCTCCACGGAATTATAGGAGGCGACCCAAAGCATTGCGATGAACGGCAGGAGGAGAAGCAGGCGCGCCCAGATTACCCGACGCGCCGGTTTATGTTCGTCGTCACGTCCGGACATCGTCCATGCCTTTCGAAACCCCACCGAACCGGTTTAACCGCTGTTTCCGCCGGCGGTAAGTTGGCGGGCTGCCGCATGGTTACGCAATTTGCCGCGTGTTACCGAACGGGCACATTGATCGGGAACCGTGACCGGCGAGCTCGAGCGCCGGGGCGCGCCCAGCGTGGTCCTGGAGCCTGCGCCTAAGTCATTGCCGCCAGCTCGCGATGCGCCGCGGCCAGGATCTCGAACGACCGCTTGCGTGCCGCATGGTCGAAGATCTGCGCTGTCACCATCAACTCGTCAGCGCCCGTGGTGCGGATGAACGTCTGCAGCCCGTGCCGCACGGTCTCCGGTCCACCGACGACGGAGCAGGCGAGTGCGTCGGCCAGCATCGCCCGGTTCAAGGGGTCGAGCCTCGCCTCCATATCGTCCACCGGTGGGGGCAGCTTCCCCGGCCGGCCGTGCCGGAGGTTCACGAACGCCTGCTGCAGCGACGAGAACAGGCGCCTCGCCTCCACATCCGTGTCCGCCGCGAACACGTTGACACCCAACATGACGTAAGGTGCCCGCAGGCGCTCCGAGGGCCGGAACAATTCTCGGTAGGCGGCGATCGCCTCGCGCATCTGCCCCGGAGCGAAATGCGAGGCAAAGGCGTAGGGCAAGCCAAGGGCCGCAGCCAGCTGGGCGCCAAATGTGCTCGACCCGAGGATCCAGACTGCCACATCGAGGCCGGCACCCGGTACCGCCTGCAGGATCTGCCCGGCGACGGCAGGTTTGAAATAGTGCAGCAATTCCATAACTTCCCGCGGGAAATCCTCCGATGTGCCGGCCAGGCTTCGGCGCATCGCCTGGGCCGCGATCTGATCGGAGCCCGGTGCCCGCCCGAGGCCGAGGTCGACCCGCCCGGGATGCAGGGCCGCCAGCGTGCCGAATTGTTCGGCAATGATCAGCGGTGCGTGGTTCGGCAGCATGACGCCGCCGGCGCCTATGCGTATGCTGTCGGTGCCCGCGGCCACGTGCGCCAGCGCAACAGCCGTGGCCGCACTGGCGATGCCAGGCATGTTGTGGTGCTCGGCCATCCAGTATCGCTTGTAGCCCAACGCTTCGGCGTGGCGCGCCAGATCGCGTGAATTGTGCAGCGCCTGGCCAGCGTCGCTGCCTTCGGCGACCGGGGCGAGATCGAGGATTGATAAGGAGGTCATGCCAACGATATAGGCGCGATCACCAGGCTGCTCGAGGAAAATGTCCGAAAAGCCGGACCTGCGGTCTGCCGTGGCTCCGCCAGCTTCAGCTCCCTCCCTTTGATCGGCCGTCGCGCGAAATTCTGGGGACAGCTCAACCCCTTCGTCCTGTTGACCGGGCCGGATACGCCCCTTGCACCACGCCGCGCCGGCGGTCGGCACCGCAATTCACCAACTGACGGCGAACGCGTTGAAGTTTGGTGCGTTATCAGCGGCGGAGGGAAGGGTGGACATCGATCTCCGGGCCGAATGGGAGAATTTTGTTCTGGATCGGATCGAGCGGAATGCTCCGCCTGTCACCTCGCCGGAGCACCTTGGTTTCGGTGTGACGTCGTTCGAGCGTGGCCCGCTTATGCTGTACCGGCGAGGGAAAGGGTGACTTTGCACTCGTCGGGGTGAAGGCCAGTTTTCGCGCCCCGCTCAAGCGGCATGCGGTGGGCAACGAGAGGGAAATGCCAGCCAATGACCCAGCCGGACCCGAGAGTTCAGGGCAAGCGCATACTTGTCGTCGAAGACGAGATGCTGGTCGCTCTGTTGATCGAGGACATACTGACCGACCTGGGATGCATCGTCCTTGGACCATTCAACACGCTGGCGAAAGCACTCCGCGCGGCGCTGATGGAGGGTTTCGATCTGGCGCTTCTGGACGTCAACGTTGCCGGCGAAAAGGTCTATCCGGTCGCCGATGCGCTGGCGGCGCGACATATCCCGTTCCTGTTCCTGTCCAGCTACGGTGAAACCGCGATCCCGCCCGGTCATGCTGATTGCAAGGTTTGCAGCAAACCCTTCAAGGGCAACGAGTTGACTGACATGTTGCTCTCCCTGGTTGCCGCGGACGACTGACCAAGGTGCGACATAGCTCGCGGGATCACCGCCGCAGGCGGCTGCGCCTCCTTCACATCAGCCTGCTTCATATCAGGATCTCTAATCGCCCCTGGACCGGGTGATTTTAGTCTGCAACGTAACGCCGGCGGGTGTATCTCTCCATCCGGGACCGTTGCGCGAATGAGCAGACATCATGACCAGATATATCGTCGTCCGAGCCAATACCCTGCTTTTCGGGGTCTTGGTCGCGACCCTGCTCCTGATTGGAGTTGCCGCATGGGATCGCCTTAACGCTGACCAATCGGCGCGAGGCTGGTCGCAGCATTCGTACCAAGTTCTCGGCGGCATCCAGGACCTCAACCTCGCCATCCGGGAGGCGGAAAGCGGACAACGCGGCTACCTGCTGACCGGCAAGGCCGAATACCTCGCGCCCTATCAGGCGGCGCTCGCCCGCGTCGACGCCCTGCAGAGCAACCTGCTGCGCCTGACCGCCGACAACCCAACGGAGCAGGAGCGTATGCGCACGCTTGCTCCCATCCTGCGGCGCAAGCTCGAGGAGATGGCTCGTGCCGTGCAGGTGCGGGATGACACCGACTTTGATGCGGCGCTGAAAATCGTCCAGACCGACACCGGCATTGGACTCATGCAGCAGATCGACGCGGTCGTCGGGGCGATGAGGGCGGAGGAACAGCGCCTTCTGGCGGAGCGAATCGATGCAATGGAAAGCCGCGGCTACTGGGTTCGCGGGCTCTTGCTGGGCGGCGCCGTCCTGGCCTTGGCGGCGCTGCTCTGGGCGATACGGCTGCTCAATCAGGCGTGGTCCCGCTCGGTACCGAGCCGAGGCCGAGCAACGGACACTTGCCCTGCGGCTGCGCGCCTCGCTCGACAGCCTGAGCCAGGGCGTCGCGGTATTCGGTGCCGACGGACGATTGATCCATTGGAACGAGTGCTTTCAGACCCTGCTCGATCTGCCCAAGGCCATGCTGCGCGTCGGTACGCCGTATTCTGCCTTCGTCGAACATACCTCCGAAACTGGCGATAACCTGCTGGAGACCGAGGATCAGGTCCGCCACGGCCGTCCGTTGCCGGGTGAGCCAATCACCTACGAACGCGCCCGGCAGAACGGCCACCAGCTGGAGCTGCGCCGTACGCCGATGCCGGATGATGGCTTCGTGCTGACCATTAGCGACATGACGAAGCGTGCACAGGCCGAGGCGGTGCTGCGGGAAGCACAGAAGATGCAGGCGATCGGGCAGCTCACCGGAGGCCTTGCGCACGACTTCAACAACCTGCTCACGGTGATCCTCGGCAACCTGGAACTGGCACGTGCCAGGCTGGAGGGCGACCACTCGCTGCTGACCCGGATCGAGCGGGCGATGTGGGCCGCACAGCGAGGTGCGACCCTCACCAGCCAACTGCTGGCGTTCGCGCGCAAGCAGCCACTTGCCCCCGCGGCGATCGACTTGGGGACGACGGTGCAGGATCTGGTGCCGCTTCTGCGCCGCACGATCGGCGAGCATATCGATATTCGCTACGTCGATACCGCCGGCGCCTGGCCTGCCATGGCCGACCCGGCGCAGCTTGAGAACGCCCTGCTGAACCTGGCCTTGAACGCCCGCGACGCGATGCCGGACGGAGGTCGGTTGACGATCGAGCTGGCCAACAAGGTGCTGGACGAGGCGTACGCCCGAAACCATGCCGAGGTGACGCCCGGCGACTACGCCATGTTGGCGGTTTCGGATACCGGGCATGGCATGACCCCGGAGGTGCTTGCCCGCGTCTTCGAGCCGTTCTTTACCACCAAGCCGGACGGAAAGGGCACCGGGCTTGGTCTACCCATGGTTTTCGGCTTCACCAAGCAATCCGGCGGCCACATCAATATCTACTCTGAACCCAAGGAGGGCACGACGGTGCGCCTCTATCTGCCGCGTGCGATTGGAGTCGGGGGCAGCGCGGGCCAGCGTAGCGCGACGCCGATCGAGTTGCCCCGGGGCTCCGCGACCGTGCTCGTGGTGGAAGATGAACCGGCGGTGCGGGAAATCGCGGTCGCGATTCTCGGCGATCTCGGTTACCGGATCCTGGAGGCACCGGACGGCGAGTCGGCACTGCGCGTCTTTGGCGCCAATGCCAGCAGCGTGGATCTTTTGCTGACCGACGTTGTGTTGCCCGGACGGGTGCGGGGGCGAGAGGTGGCCGAGCGGATCAGGGCGATGCGACCGGAGGTGAAGGTGCTGTTCATGTCCGGCTATACGGAAAACTCGATCGTGCACCACGGGCGGCTCGACGATGGGGTGCAGTTGCTGGGCAAACCGTTCAAGCGCGAGCAGTTGGCCCGTAAGGTCGCTGAGGTGCTTAACGCACCCGCCGCCGGCCACGTCGCCGATACCGGGAACGTGGTCGAGTTTCAGCCCCGCCGGGGGACATAAATTCCCTCGGGCCGGTCAGCTTGCGACGTGGGCGTATCGATGCGGTTCGGTGAGGAAAGGCGAGCGGCGTGTTCCGCCATCCGCAATCGCCTGTTGAAGATCGCGGTCAGGGTTCGCGAGACCGGAGCCCGGATCAAACTGGCGTTCGTTGCAGTGGCGCACGACCCGGGCCCGGTTCGCAGACCCGGGCTGAAGCTTCTTTTCACCACCGGTTACTCACGAAACGCTGTCGTCCATCATCGTCGTCTGGACCCGGGAGTGCAGATCACCGGCAAGCCGTTTTCAATCATTGAACTGGCCTCGAAAGTGCGCGCCATTCTCGATAGCCGCGCTGAGTGACGACACCTCAGTCCAGCCGGTCGGCTGGGATCCGAACCGCGACCGCGTACCGGCGATATGATGCCCTGGCAAGAAATCCGTTGCGGTACAGAATTGGCGCGTCAGACGTCCGCCGTGACCGCCGCCGTGTTCCGGCCGAGCCTGCGTACCGGCTCTTGCATCCGGCCGCCGCGGACCCGCATCGCGAAGCGCCCCTTGCCGAACCGGTTGCAGGGTGGATTAATGCCCATCATCGTGACGACGTTTGGGGGAAATCATGACCAAGTTCACCTGGGAGCACATTCATTTGCGCTCACCCGATCCCGAGGCGACCGCGGAGTGGTATAAGGACAAACTTGGCGCGGACGTGATCCGATCGCGCCAGGGTGATGGGTCGACGCGGATCGATCTCAATCTCAGCGGCCAGAAGGTTTTCATCGCCTTGGCACAGCCAGGCAAGGCTGCGGACGCACCCGCTTCGCCCTACCTCGGCCTGGATCATATTGGCCTGACCGTGGATGACATTGACTCCGCGGTCAAGGAACTCAAGGCCAAAGGGGTCGCCTTCACGATGGACCCCACCACGGCTCGGCCGGGGGTCAGGATCGCCTTCCTGACCGCCCCGCAGAACGTGTCGATCGAGTTGATCCAGCGCGGGTAGAGACTGTCTCGCGCCTGTCTCGTCCGGGCGGACGCCGGCCCGGGCAGTCAGGCCTCGGTCATGGTTCTTCGATCAGGGTTCGAATAGTCTTCAGATCGCTGACGAACGCGGCATATTCTCGAGCTTTCGCCGCCGCGTCAGGCACCCGCAGGAGATAGGATGGGTGCACCGTCACGAAGACGGTCTGGCCATCTTCCGTACGGAGCGGACGGCCACGTTCCCGGCTGATGGTGACGGGGCGTCGCAGCACCGCCCTTGCCGCGGTCGCACCCATCAGGATCAGCAGGCGGGGACGGACATGGACGCGCTCGACATCCAGCCAGAACGCACAGGTCTGGATCTCCGGTGTTTCAGGGGTCTGATGGATGCGGCGCTTGCCGCGTGGAGTGAATTTGAAGTGCTTGACGGCATTGGTCACATAGACAGTGCGCCGGTCGATGCCGGCCTCCTCCATGGCGCGGTCCATCATTTGTCCGGCCGGGCCGACGAACGGGCGACCGATCGTGTCTTCCTGATCACCCGGCTGTTCGCCGACGAACATCGCGGCAGCGCCGGCCGGGCCTTCACCGAAGACGGTCTGGGTAGCCGGCTCGTACAAAGGGCAGCGACGGCACGCCGAGGCATCCTTCGCCGCCCTGATCAGCGCGGGATCGGGATCGGAGAGCATGACGACGGGACCGAGCGCCGGCCGGTCGGGGGGACGCGGCACCTCGTCCAGATCCTCGGCCTCAGGCACCGACGTGCCTTCCACCGCATCGCGCAGAACGCGGGTCCGATGCGCCTGCCACCAGGCTTCAAGGGTCTCGTCATCCCGGGCGTGACGAAGTCCGGCGCCGAACCGGAGGACGGTGCGATCCCAATGAGCGCTGCCGTCCGGGGTCACGATCGAAAACATCAGGTCGGGAAATCGGCGCGCCATCAGTTGGGCGTTGGCCGGCAGCACGTAATTGGCCGGTTCGAACCATCCCAGGAGCCGCGGACTGGTCTTTTCGGTCAGGCCGCCGTTCGGTCCGTCCCGCTCCGCCGCGTCGCTATCCTTGACCGACAGGAAACGCATGTTGGTCCGCATCCGGTGGGCATCGGCTCGTACCGCCAGCGCGAGACGGCGGGCGAGCGACAGGTCGGGGTCTTCGGGATCCTCCAGCACCTTCTCGCCCGCATGGGTCCGCCAGACCAGACTGTAGAGCAGGCCGAAGCGATCCGGATCGCGGGCCTGGATGGCGACGGAGGCGAGCGTCACCAGCGTCCGCGGCAGGTGAAAGCTTCCGGTTACCTCCGGCATGTCTTCCGCGGTCCCACCAACCGACCACTCCACCCGGGCGGGTTCGATCCCCGCCAGGACAAGCCGGCGCGATGCCTGCCGCCAGCCTTGCCAGTCAGTTTCACTCGCCAGCACGATCCGTCGCATGCGATCAAACAACTCCGATATGCCACGTCGCCAAGCCTGCCAGTGTGGGCGAAGCCCGCGAGCCGGCCAAGCCCGGCCGGATGCCTGCTCTGATGCAACGTCATGGCTCTTGCGACGGTTTTGGCGCGGCGCGTCGGCGCTTCCCGGTGTATGGCGAGCGGACCATGCGCGCATTCTGGAATTCGGCCTGGGGCCTCCTGGCGGTGGCCAATTTCTTTTGGGCCGGAAACATTGTTCTGGCCCGCGGGCTGGCGGGACAGGTGCCTCCGGTCGCGCTTGCGTATTGGCGTTGGACCGGCGCGTTCATCGTCGCGGTCGGCTTCGCCTGGCCCAGGCTTCGAGGCGACCTGCCGGTGCTGCTGCGGCATTGGAGAATGATGTTGCTGCTGTCGGCGACCGGCGTCGCCTCCTACAACACATTGTCCTATATCGGGTTGACCAGCACCACGGCGCTGAATGTGCTGCTGCTGCAATCGGCAACGCCCCTCATCATCATCGTCTGGGCCTATTTGCTGTTCCGCGACGTCCCGTCCTTGAGCCAGTCAGCCGGAGTGCTGTTTTCGCTTTGCGGCGTCGCCGTCATCGCGTCGCAGGGATCATGGCAGGTCTGGGCGGGTCTGAAACTGAACCCCGGCGACCTGTGGGTGCTCGCTGCGCTGGTGGTCTACGGCATCTATTGTGTCGTTCTGCGTAAGCGTCCCGCGGTTCATCCCCTCAGTTTCCTGGTTGCCGCGATGGCAATCGGTTCCTGCATGATGCTTCCCTTCATGCTGTGGGAGATGGCCTCAGGCGGGTCGATTCATGGCGGGACATCATCCTACCTGGCGATCGCCTATACAGCAGTGCTGCCCTCGTTCGTCGCCTATCTGTTCTTCAACCGCGGCGTGGAACTGATCGGTGCCGGCCGCGCCGGTCAGTCGATGCACCTGATGCCGCTGTTCGGCACGGTCCTTGCCGCGGTGTTTCTGCGTGAACGATTGCAGCCGTTTCACCTTGTCGGGATCACTATGATTGCCGCCGGCATATTGCTGGCGTCGATGAAGGCCGGGAATGACCGGAAGGACGGCGCCGCGGCCCAACCGAACGTGATCGCTCCGACGCGTTCTTCTGCTTGAATCGACGACCCGTTGGGGTCGAGGTCTTCCTTACACTTGGGGGTTCTGATGCTACGATTTGCCTTGATCGCGACGCTAGCCGCGGCGATGGCGCTGGGTAACGCGGCCCTGGCCGACGATGCGCCATCGACAAGCGCGGCGCCGGCAGCGCCTCCGTCGTCGGGTTCGGCGCCGCCGAATCCGGGAGCAGCGTCTCCGCCGACCACGAACTCACCGCCCACTCCACCGACGCCGCAACCGGCCCCTGATCCGTTGCCGACAAGTTCGGTCCACAGGGTGCCCCCCGAGATGGCGGAGGCGATCCTGGGCCGACAGGTCACCGATGCGCAGGGAAAGGACCTCGGCCGCCTGGTGGATGTCCTGGTGGACGAGACCGGGCTGCCGCAGGCCGCGGTGATCGATTTCGGTGGCTTCCTGGGGGTCGGCAACCGCAAGGTAGCGGTGCACTGGAGTGCCATGCATTTCAACCCCGCGGAGGGCAAACACATCATAACGTTGGATATGACACCTGATCAGATCAAATCCGCGCCGGAATATACCAACACCGACAAGCCGGCGCCCGTCGTCACGCCCGCTGACGTCGTGCCGGTCGCGCACTGAGCCGATGCGGCGACGTTTTGCCCTGTCATGGCCAGGCAGCGACCGTGCCCTCGATCTGGTCAATTTTTTTGTCGCCGACGCGCAAACTGGGTTTGGCCCCTTCGTCGCGGTCTATCTGACGAGCCACAAATGGACTGAGCTGGACATCGGTTTCGCCTTGACGCTGGGAACCGTGACCTCCTCGCTCAGTCAGCTTCCAGCGGGCGCGCTGGTCGATACGATGCGGAACAAGCGCGTCGCAGCTTCGGGCGCCTTGGCCGGCATCTTCTGTGCCGCGATGCTGCTGGGGCTGAACCCGGAGCGGCTTCCGGTTCTGGTCGCACTGGTGCTACATGGCTTTTCCAGTTGCGTGATCACGCCGGCGATCGCGGCGATCAGCCTGCACCTTGCCGGACATGCCGCGCTGGGTGAGCGGCTTGGCCGCAACGCCCGTTACGCCTCGATCGGCAATGGCATGGCGGCAGCGGCAATGGGCGCGACCGGCGCTTACCTGTCCAGCCGGTTCGTGTTTTTCCTGACCGCGGGGCTGTGCGTGCCGGCGATGGTCGCGTTGTGGTCAATTGGACGTGGCAGCTTCGCGCGCCAGCAGACCACCAGCGAGATGCGCGACTTAACGGGACTGCGACAACTGCTGGTCGATCGCCGGCTGTTGATCTTTGCCGTCTGTGTGATGTTGTTCCATTTGTCGAACGCCGCCATGCTGCCGCTCGCGGCCTCAGCGGTGACGATGCGCGCCGGGCATCTCGCCAACCTGATCATCGCCGCGTGCATTGTGGTGCCGCAGTTCATCGTGGCGTTGCTATCCCCCTGGGTGGGCCGAACGGCGCAGCGGATCGGACGGCGACGTCTGTTGCTGCTGGGATGGGGAGCGCTGCCGTTGCGGGGCGTGCTGCTCGCGGTGCTGCCCGGGTCATGGCCGCTGATCGCGGGACAGGCCGTCAGCGGCGTCAGCGCGGCGGTGTTTGGGGTCATGTTGCCTTTGTTGGCGGCCGATCTGACAATCGGTTCGTCCCACTTCAACCTTTGCATGGGTATCCTGGGTCTTGCGATGTATCTCGGCGCGGCGGTGAGCACGACGCTGTCCGGCGAGATTTCCGACGCGGTGAGCATGGCGGCGGCCTTCCTGTCCTTGGCGGGGATCGGTCTGGTCGGCATGGCAGTGGTCTGGCTGGCCATGCCAGAGACAAGGCCTGCCGAGGAGGCGCCCAATCTGTGACCGGTCGGTGGAACGTTCGATGCCGGGTGGTCGATATCGGGACCCGTTGAGCGTCAGGCGGAGGCCGTGATCGAGGCGGAACGAGACTTTGGCGGGCTCGGCGCTCAATGGAGGCCCAAGTCGGGACCGGCAGACCCCAGCCGCCGGACAATTCTTCGCGGCTCTCGCAAGGTGACGCGGGCCATCAACGAACTGGCCGCGCCGTTCGAAATCAGCCTGCAAGCGAAATCGCGGCGTCTCAAGGTGCTCGGATCAGCCGGACCGATCTCGCGCGGGCGAGAGGCGCAGTGGCGGCCGTGTGGGTTGGAGACCGATCAACTGCAGGCCGACGGTTGGCTCGACCGCCAGCGTCATTTCCGGGCACCGGAGTTTCGACAAGATCGAAACGGCTTGAAGCGGTATCTTGACGAGTTCCAAAACAGAACTTATTGTCGGGCGTGCGTGACAGGGGTTCAGCATGGAGCGCAGACGGGCCACAGTGGCGGTGATAGGCGCCGGCGATTTCATCGGCGGCGCGATCGCGAAGAAATTCGCCGCGGAAGGGTTCACGGTGTTTGCCGGACGGCGAAACGGCGAGAAGCTGGCGCCGCTGCTACAGCAGATCGCAGCCGCGGGAGGTCAGGCCTTCGGTCGTTCACTGGATGCCCGGCAAGAGGACGATGTCGCCGCATTCCTGCAGGAAGCGGATCGCGAGGCGCCGCTGGAGGTCTGCATCTTCAACGTCGGCGCCAACGTCAACTTTCCGTTACTTGAGACAACCGAGCGTGTGTTCCGGAAAGTCTGGGAGATGGCCTGCTATTCCGGCTTCCTCGCCGGGCGGGAGGCGGCGCGGCTGATGCTGCCGCGGGGACGGGGTGCAATCTTCTTTACCGGCGCGACCGCGAGCCTGCGCGGCGGCATCGGCTACGCGGCGTTCGCTGCGGCAAAATTCGGCCTGCGTGCGGTGGCGCAGAGTGCGGCTCGAGAGCTCGGCCCCAGCAACATCCATGTCGCCCATCTGGTGATCGACTCGGGCGTCGACACAGCTTGGGTGCGGGAGCGGATCAAGGCGCGCGAGGGCGAGGAGGCGCTGGACACCCTCGACCCCAATCGTCTCATGCGGCCCGCCGCGGTCGCGGAAGCATATTGGCAGTTGTATCAACAGCCACGCGACGCCTGGACCTTCGAGCAGGAAATCCGTCCCTTCGGCGAGAAGTGGTGACGTCATGAGCGAGGTTGAATTCCACTTTGATTTCGGCAGCCCGAATGCCTATCTCAGCCATCTCGTCATTCCGGATGTCGAACGGCGGACCGGCGCGAAATTCGAGTATGTGCCCGTGTTGCTCGGCGGAGTATTCAAGCTCACCGGTAATCGTTCCCCGGCGGAAAGCCTGGCGGGCATCAAGAACAAGCCGGAATACGAAAGGCTTGAGACACGACGCTTCATCGAGCGTCACAGGATCACAACGTTCCGCCCCAACCCGTTCTTTCCGGTCAATACGCTGGTCCTGATGCGTGGTGCCGTCGCGGCGCAAAAACTCGGCGTTTTCGAACGCTACGTCGACGAGATCTTCGGCCATATGTGGTCGCGGCAGAAGGAAGCTGGACGATCCGGCGGTGCTGCATGCGGCTTTGGTCGAATCAGGCCTCGACAGTGAGCGCATCCTGGCGATGGCGCAGACGCAGGAGGTGAAGGACGAGCTTTTGCTGAATACGCAACGTTCGGTCGATCGCGGTACGTTCGGCTCACCGACATTTTTCGTTGGAGAGCAAATGTTTTTCGGCAAGGACCGGATGCGCGATGTCGAGGAAGCCATCGCCGCGGCCATAGCCTGAGGCGGAAGCTCGCCGCCGGCGGGTCTGCCCCTCCTACAGTAATTCGTCGCCTTGCCGCGTTCCCTGGCCAAGGCGGCAGAACGTCGAGAACGACCGCTGCACTCGCGCTCCGTTCAGCCCATCGGTGATAAACACAAGGCGCGAGATGCGCGCGGAGGTCGGCCAATTCAGCAGGTGTTCGGGCGCGTGCATCAGGTGCTGGACGGCATGGACGGCGACGGGAGTGGCGCTGCCCTCGATCTCGAGTATGCCTTTGACACGCAGGAGCCGGTCACCGTGCCGATGGACCAGAAGGCTGAACCACAGTCCGAAGGCGCTCCAGTCGAGCGGCTGGTCATGCGTGAGGACAAACGAGCTGACGCCCGTGGTGTGATCGGCCGGCACTGCCACTGCCGCGGCATCCCGCGGTTGCAGCCACGGCTCGACCTCATCCAGCCTGGCCTCGCGATCTTGCCGCAGGACGAGATCGGGGTCCACTGAGCCATTCACGGCCACGCCGACGACCGCCGCCGGATTGATCCGGCGCAGTATCCCCAGCAGGCGATCAACCTGCCCGCCCGACACCAGATCGGTCTTCGTAACGAGCAGCGCATCCGCGACCGCGACCTGCTTCAGCACTTCTCCGTGCCTCGTCAATCCGCGCTCGGCATGAACGGCGTCCACGGTGGCGATCACGTTACCCAGCCGGAAGTGACGCCGCAGCACCAGGTCGGACGTGATGGTGGCCAGAATCGGCACGGGGTCGGCAAGCCCGGTCGTCTCCACGATCACGCGGCGAAAGGGCGGAATCTCCCCATTCTGTCGGCGCGCCTGAAGGTCGCGCAGGGCTTGGCTCAGGTCGCCCCGGATGGAGCAGCAAATGCAGCCGCTCTCCAGCAGCACCGGCGCGGTGTCGAGACGGCCGACAAGCAGATGGTCGAGGCCGATCTCTCCAAACTCGTTGATGAGGACGGCGGTGTCCGCGAATTCCGGGCTGCGCAGGATATGGCGAAGCACGGTTGTCTTGCCGCTGCCGAGGAACCCGGTGAGGACGTGCACCGGGTTCCTGGCATCACTCGTTGCAGGCTGCATCGACCGAATCGAGCAATGCGGTGTCGAGCGGATCGATCGCTTTGCCGCACAGGCGTTCGGCTTTCGGCCAAAGCTCGCCGAGCCCGGCAACCATCTCGGTGCCTCCGGTGCGGCCTCGCAACACGAAACTTGTCCCCTGCCAGTCGGCCAGCGACAGGCCGTAATGGCCAAGCACCGCGTTGCCCAGTGCAACCCGCCGCCGCCGTGCCTGGCGGCGCAGCCATGGCACCGCTGAGGCAGACAAGGCCTCGCCGGGGCGGGTGAGGCCGTCCGCCCAATGGGTCCCGTCGCCGAGGACGCCGCAGAGGCCGCACATATTACGGCTTGCGCGGCTGCCGCCGGGCGAAATCGTCGGCGATCTCGTCCATGGTGAGGAATTTGACGCCGGGATGGCGGATGATGTGGTTATAGAGGCGCTCCAGCATCATCAGCACCTGCGGGCGGCCGGATACATCCGGGTGGATAGTGATCGGGAACACGGCGTAATCCATCTCCCGGTACACCCAGTCGAATTGTTCGCGCCAGATCGCTTCGATGTCATAAGGGTTGACGAAGCCGTGGCTGTTCGGCGCCTTCTTGATGAACATCATCGGCGGCAGATCGTCGAGATACCAGCTGGCCGGGATCTCGATCAAATTGGTTTCCTTGCCGCGCAGCAGCGGCTTCATCCAATCGCCCGGCTGCTTGGAATAGTTGATTTTGGTCCAAGTGTCACCGACTCGGACGTAGTAGGGCTCGTAGTCCTTGTGCATCAGACTGTGGTCGTACTTGATGCCTTTCTTGAGCAGCAACTCGTTGCTGACCGGGCTGAACTCCCACCAGGGCGCGACGTAGCCGGTCGGACGCCGACCGCTGAGTTTGGTTACCAAGTCGATGCACTTGTCGAGAACGATCTCTTCCTGCTCCGGCGTCATTTCGATCGGGTTTTCGTGGCTGTAGCCATGGATGCCGATCTCGTGTCCGGCCTCCGCCACCGCTCGCATCTGCTCCGGGAAGGTCTCGATCGAGTGACCGGGGATGAACCAGGTCGTTTTGATGCCGAAGCGCTCGAACAGCTTCAGCAGGCGCGGGGACCCAACCTCACCCGCGAACAAGCCGCGCGAGATGTCGTCCGGGCTGTCCTCGCCTCCATAGGAGCCGAGCCATCCCGCCACCGCGTCCACGTCCACGCCGAACGAACAGAGAATCTCCTTGGCCATCTCTCTAACCTCCGCAATTGGATATCCGGGCGTCAGCCGGCATGCCCCGGAGGGCTGTCATAATTCGGCGTCATACTCAATCCCACGATCGCTTTGCCATTCCGGTCAGCGGTTCAGCCAGCGGGCCCGGCCTTAGAAATTCTTGTAAACGATTGGCGGCGCCGGCGAGTTCAGCAACAGGATCACGGCCGTGACAACCGTGATGAGCGCCGTGTTCCACATCGTCCTGGCGTAGCGTGACAGCACTACTCGATGCCCCGCCCAGGTTATCGACAATGCGAAGTTGAACAGCGCCACCCAAGCGGACAGGACGATGGTGGCTATACCGAACAGCACCACCCATCCGAGTAGTGCAACGTCGGTGCCCAGCAGCGCGCGGAGTTGCCCCAGTTGCTGCCAGTCCGACCAGAACCACAACATTGTAAAGGCGAACCAGGTGAAGGTCAGGCCGCGGGAGCCGGCGCGGTAGAGTGGATTGGCGCACAGCACGCGATATTGCTTCCTGCCGAGCCGATTGGCCATTGTGGCCTGGTAGAGCTTGTTGAAGCCGGTCCCGAATCCCTGGAGCACGCCGAAGAACAGGAACGAACCGGTCTGTCCGTGCCACGCACCGATCAGGAAGAAGGTGACGGACACGGCCAACACCATCAGCCAGGATTCGTATCGCCGCTCCGGAAATCGGATCATGAGGCTCTGCATCAGCGGCTGGTACACATAGGTCTTCAGCCAATTGGACAGAGTGATATGCCAGCAAGACCAGAAAGCCAGGAAGTTCTCCGACTGGAATGGCCGGTTGAAGTTTTCCGGAAGGACCAAGCCGAACCAGCGCGCCACACCGATGACGAAGTCGGTGTAGCCTGAGAAGTTGAAGTAGAGATAAATCGGATAGATGGCAACGATCGCCACCCCGGACTCGAGACGCGCCGAAAATGTCTGGTCGGCGTTGAGACCATCCAGCAACTGGTGTTGCAACGCGATCAGTGCCGCCGACAGCACGAACACCTTAAAAAAACCTACTGACGATGCGCTCGACCGAGCGGCCGAGGCTGACCGGACCGATCGTTGCCGGCGCTGTCTCGATCATGCGGTAGTCTTCGTACCGCTGGATCGGGCCTGACACCAGACTGGTGAAGTTCAAAGTGTAATTCAGATAGGACAGCAGGCCAGGCCGCGCCGGCAGCGCGTCCTGCTGCGTATCGATCGCCAGATGCAGCACACGAAAGAACACATATGACAGGCCGATTGAGACGTACGGGAAGCCCAACAGCAGCGGACCCGGAATAAAGCTGTATTTCTTCAGCCAGAAGAACGCCAGCAGGATACCGGCGACGACCAGCCAACCTGCATACCGCTTGCTCGTTCGGTGCAGACCGACATAACCGAGCAGCAAAAAGCCGGCGAACGGCAGATAGGCGAGCACATTGCTGGGGCCAAAGGTCCAGAAGAAGCCGAGGTTTACCCCCAGCAATACCGCCTGGCGCCAGGGCCGCGACGGGGAAAGATGGAACAACAGGGCCGCCACCAGGGCGAGCAGCAGGAACTGGAAGGACGGAACGTTCATTTGCGTGCCTGGGTCTGATCGCGGCACGTCGCGAGCGAGTCGTTATCGGCAATCAGCGCGGCTGCCAAAGCGCCGGCGATGATCTCGCCGGCCTCCCCGTTCGGATGTGAGTCGACGGGATAATACAGGCTCGTCACGTCGGGGCGATCGCCGATCGTCTCTGTCAGGTCGAGGTAGGTCGCGCCGTGACGACGTGCGACATCGCCGATGGCCTTGCCCAGCAGGGTGGGATCGACTCCCTGCGGCAGATGCTTCCAGCGTAGCAGTGCTGCCTGTGCCCGCAGCGGCACAAACACCAGCATGAACGGCACTCCATTCGCCTGCGTTCGCGCGCTGATCTCGCCGATCTCGCGATCGAACAGCGCCATGCGGTGCTCCCAGGCGGCGCTCAGTGGTGGACGCAAAAAGTCCGCCTCATCGCCGTGCTCGAGATACAGCGGCAGGTAGGCGTCGAGATTCTCATAGAGGAAATGCTGGGCGATCAGCGTAGCGCGGCTGGCGCGGAGGCGAACGACAAGGGTGCGCAAGGCTTCGCTCAGACCACCGGATTTCTCGGCCGCGGGCGTCTGTCCAGCCGGTGGCTGATCGCCGTGAAATACCTCCAGGTCATGCGCGGACAGCGCCATCAGCACGACGTCCGGTTGCAGCGCAAGCGCGGTGTCAACTCGAAACATCGCCTTCTCCAGGCCGGTGCCTGGCAGGGCGAGGTTCTGAAAGTCAACCGGCACATGGCAGTGCTGCTGCAGCAACGCCGTCGTCCGGGCGGAGAAGGTCTGGGCATATGGAACCAGGTAGCCGCTGCTGATCGACGAACCGATCACCGCCACCCGAAAGCCACGATCCAGCTTGGGGCCGCACGGTTCGGCGGTGCGGAAGCCACAGGCATTATAGGTGTTGTCCAGCCAGGGCGTTTCCGCGCTCTTGACCTTTGCGACACAGTTCGGCTGGAAGCGCAGACCGAGGGTCGGGTCGGGGATCGCGCAGCGGTCCTCCAGGTGCTCCGGCCAGACGATGCGCGCCCCAACCTCACTGAGCCCCAGCAGAAGGCCGAGGCTCAGAATGCTGAGGAGGGGAAGGATGATCCAGTCGCGCCGCGGCAGTCGCTCCTGCTCCGCTGTCACCCGACCAGCTCACTTTCCGCGGACGCAATGCCGAGGCGTCGCACCCGCATCGGGACCGATGCCGGTTCCGAAGTGATGTCCGTTCCCAGCCGCCACCAGGTTGTTCCGTCAGGGTCGGTGCGGACCGCCTCAAAGCCGAGATTCTTATAGTGATCGCTGACCATGCCGTTGCGCGTTGTTGGCCGGTAGACGCCCAGTAGCGTGTCGATCCCGCGGGCGCGGCCCTGTGCGAGGATCTCGCGCAGCACCATTGCCTCCACCCCACGCCCGAGCACCCGGCAACTCATCAGCCAGGTATCGATCTCCCAGAGTCGCGGGCCGGCGTCGCGGCAGATGATGACGCTGATCATGCCGTTATCGCCGAAGCGGTCGGCCAGGCGGACCTGAAGTGTGAAGCAGTCGACCTCGGCCGCGGCCACATCGACCTCGGTGTAGCGCCGTGTGGTCAGATTGAATTGATTGGATTTGTTGATCAGTTGCGCGATGCGCGCACGCCCGACGACGTCGAACGGCTGGAACGTGATGGTCATATCCAGCGACGCAAGGTAGGCGCCGACGTCTCCGGCCTGGTTTTGCAATGCCACGCGGCGTGCGTTGTCCTGATAGAAGTCGGCGCGTGCGCGGTCCTCAGCCGAATAGGTGATCGCCTCGAAATACCCGGCCGCGGCCAGGGTGCGGGCGTAAAGCGCCGGATCGTCGGGCAGCTCCGGCACGGCGACCTCCGGCAGGATTTGCCGCACCAGACCGCGCTCAACCGGATTATCGTCCAGGAACACCATCGCATCCAAGCCGAGGGACAACTCTTGGGCAATCGCCTTGATGTTGGTTGCCTTGTCGTTCCAGTTGGCCTGAAACACGGCGATCTGGTCAACCTTGAGGAGCATCTCGGGGTGGGTGAATCCGCTTCGCGCCACTGGGTCGTCGTTCTTCGAGCAAACTGCCAGGACAACGCCTCGCGTCCGCAGTTCGACCGCCAGGCGCTGAACACTGAGGAATGCCTCGCCGGTAGGATCCCCTTGCGCGACGAGGATGCCCTCCAGCCCGTCATCGCCGATCACCCCGCCCCACAGCGTGTTGTCGAGGTCCAGGATCAGGCAGCGGCGGGACTTGCCGCGCAATGCGCCGATCACGCGGCCGACGTGGTCGGCATAGAGCGGCATGAATGCGCCGGCGAACGGCAACTTGGCCATGTTCCACTCTGTCGGCGCGTGCCATTCGGCGAGGCCGACGGTCTCGGCGAGGCCGGCGACATCGAGCAGTACGTCCTGCGAGCCCGGGAGAGAGGCGATGATCTGCCGGTTCAGCGAGTTGATCATGTAGCGCGGCGTGCCCGGGATCGCCCGATCCAGACTGCCGAACAGGTTCTCGACCGGGGGGGCCAGTGTCTGCAGAATGCAGGGTGCGTTGCTGTGGGTTCGGACGCCCTGGCGGATTTTGGCAAGGAAATCGATGGCGCCGACAACTTCCGCTGCGGCCGCATCGCCACCCCCGTCCGGACCAAGCCGCCAGGGCAGGCCGCGGTAGTCGAGCGCCACCAGTACCGCGTCCGGCCGAGCCGCATGCAGGGCGGAGCCCGCCGAGGTGGCGGGTAACAAGACTTGTTCGTAATCCGGCGCGAAGCACTCCAGCGCAATGCCGAAGCGCGCCGCGCTGCCGACGAGAGCCGGCAGCAGCAGGTCGAGCGTGCCGTTGCCCAGTATGCCGAGCCGGAACGGTGTCAGCGGCGCCAGATCGGCCCCGCGCGCCCGAAGGCTGGCGATCGTCTTGGCGAGCTGGCGCAACTGGCTGTCGTTCAGCGCGTGCGCAGCAAGCTGAATAATCGCGCGGCCAATCCCTTGCTCAGACTTCGTCAACGCGAGGCAGCGCTGCCGGAAGTCGTCCGGCGGCGGCGGCAGCCAGGCCAGACTGGTGAACGCTGAACTCATGCCGGCAGGCGGGACTGGATAAGGGCGACGAGGTCGCCGACATTCTTCAGGCTGGTGGTCTGCGCCGCGGAGAACTTGATGCCGAATTTCTGCTGGATCGTCAGCACCAACCGAACGTGGCTCAGGCTGTCCCATTCAGGCACATCATCAGCGGTCAGATCAGGCCGTAGAACCAGCTCGTCGTCATCGAATACATCGTGAAATATGCCCGCCAGCTTGGTGTACACGGCATCGGTCTGCATGCGGTCTCCTCGATTGTCAGAACCTGGGGGGACGCCTATCCAACGGCCGGGTTATCGGCCGGAACAGGAGCCACCCTGCAACTCATCGCTCCCGGGCAATCAGCTGAAAACCGCGCGATCAGCCCGTGCCGGGCATTCGCCGCATCGCGCGGCACTTGGCGGCCCACCGGCAATTCCGCGGCGACGATGTTGGTATGGTCGAAACGCACGTCAGTCTCCTGCGGGGGCGGGCAACCCGGATGGTGCCAGACTCGGGCCTGATCTCTCCCGGGCGCGGCAACTTCTGATAGCAAATCCGGCAGGTTCGAGTCATCCCCGCATTTGCCTTAGCCGCCTCGGGCGCGGCAGCGTATGGCTCCACGGCCACGCTCGGCGGCGTAGCGCTGCCGCCAAGGTCTTTCCAACGCTCGCCAACGCCTTGAGCGCCCACGCGAATTCGCCGCTTCCCGTTGCCCGCCAGGCCCAAGCCAACCATTCCTTGGAGCAGGGGCGCTGCCCCGGGCGCGCCTGCTAGTTTGTGATCCGGCGAGCGCAACAGCGATAGTCTGGCGCGTTCGAGGAGCGGGGCAGGCATTTAGGTTTTGTTCTCATCATTACGCTTTGCACTTGACGGGATTTCTTCCCCGGGCACATTCCCGGCCATGCGTAATTTCTCAGAATTGACAGAGCGCGAAATCCTCGCCTTGGCAATCGCGAACGAGGAAGAGGACGGCCGCATATACCTGGATATCGCCGAAGGCTTGCGAACCGAATATCCAGGCAGTTCGAACGTGTTCACCGAGATGGCGGCAGAGGAAGGTGAGCACCGTCACCGGCTGCTGGAAGTCTATCGGAACAAGTTCGGCGAGCACATCCCGCTGATCCGGCGCCAGGACGTGCGGGGGTTCATTCAGCACAAGCCGGTCTGGCAGATGTATCCCATGAGCCTCGACGCCGTTCGCAATCTGGCGGAAAGCATGGAGACGGAGACCCAGAGCTTCTACCGCCGCGCCGCCACCCGCAGCGAGGACGTGACGATCCGCAAGCTGCTGGGGGACCTCGCGGATGCCGAGGTCGAACATGAGCACCGTGCCGACAAGTTGGTCGAAGAGAATTTGCCCGCCAACGTGCGGCGCGCTGAGGACGCGCATGCGCGGCAATCGTTCGTGCTGCGGGTGATCCAACCCGGTCTGGCGGGGCTGATGGATGGTTCCGTCTCCACCCTGGCACCGGTTTTCGCGGCGGCGTTCGCCTCCGGCAACACCTGGCAGGCCTTCGTGGTGGGACTGGCAGCGTCGATCGGCGCAGGCATCTCGATGGGCTTTGCTGAGGCGTTGTCGGACAACGGCAGCCTGACCGGACGCGGCGCGCCGCTGATTCGCGGCGGAATATGCGGCCTGATGACGACCGCCGGCGGAATCGGGCACACACTGCCGTTCCTCATCCCCTCGTTCTGGGTCGCGACCGGCGTGGCGATGGTCGTGGTCATGCTGGAACTGGCGGCGATTTCCTGGATCCGGTGGCGGTACATGGACACCCCACCGCTGTCGGCAACTGTTCAGGTTGCGTTCGGGGGTGCGTTGGTCTTTGCGGTTGGGATCTTGATCGGCAGCGCGTAATGCCGGTCGGCGCAAGCGCTGACCGGCATACCGGCAGGGTTGGCGTGGCAGCTGCGTGCGAAATCTCGGGCACAGCAGCGGGATCAGGATCCCGGGCCTGCGCCCGGGGCCTGGTCGACCGCCGGAGGCGCCGAACCTACCTCAACCAGCCTGCCAGGATCGCCAGCAGCAATAACGCAACGATGTTGGTGATCTTGATCATCGGGTTCACCGCCGGGCCGGCAGTGTCCTTGTATGGATCACCTACCGTGTCCCCGGTCACCGCCGCTTTATGCGCCTCGGAGCCCTTGCCGCCGTGGTTGCCCTCCTCGATATACTTCTTCGCGTTGTCCCAGGCGCCGCCGCCCGAGGTCATCGAGATCGCCACGAACAGGCCCGTCACGATCGTCCCCAGCAGCATCGCTCCCAGTGACGCGAATGCCGCCGCCCGGCCGGCGATGATGTCGATGACAATCCACAGCACGATCGGCGCTCCCACCGGCAGCAGCGAAGGCAGGATCATTTCGCGAATCGCCGCCTTGGTCAGCAGATCGACGGCACGGCCGTACTCGGGCTTCGCGGTGCCCTCCATGATTCCGGGGATTTCGCGGAACTGGCGTCGCACCTCGACCACAACGGACCCCGCCGCGCGCCCCACCGCGGTCATGCCCATGGCGCCGAACAAATAGGGCAGCAGTCCGCCGATAAACAGGCCCACGACCACGTAGGGGTTCTGCAGCGCGAAATCCACCTGCAGGGTTGGGAAGTAGTGTGCCAGGTCCTGGGTATAGGCCGCGAAGAGCACCAGCGAGGCAAGGCCCGCCGATCCGATCGCATACCCCTTGGTCACCGCCTTGGTGGTGTTGCCGACGGCATCGAGAGCGTCCGTGGTCACGCGCACCTCGGCAGGCAGGTCGGCCATTTCCGCTATGCCGCCGGCATTGTCGGTGACCGGGCCATAGGCGTCCAGCGCCACGATCATCCCGGCCAGCGAAAGCATGGTCGTAGCCGCCACGGCGATGCCGAACAGGCCAGCCACCATATAGGTAATGACGATGCCGACGCAGATTACGATGACCGGCAGCGCGGTGGCCTCCATGGAGACCGCGAGCCCCTGGATCACGTTGGTGCCATGACCGGTGGTCGAGCTTTGCGCGATCGACTTCACTGGCCGGTACTCGGTTGAGGTGTAGTATTCGGTGATGACCACGATCAGCCCGGTGACGCCCAGGCCCACCAGGGCACAGACAAATAACTCGATGCCGTTCACCGATCCCCCGCCGACGAGCTCCAGCGGCGAGGTAAAGCCTGTGGTTACCAGGACGATAACGGCGATACCGATCACCGAAAGACCGCCGGTGACGACCAGGCCGCGGTAAAGCGCCTTCATGATTCCGTTATCCGGCCCCAGCTTGACAAAGTAGGTGCCGGCAATCGAGGTCAGGATGCAGATCGCGCATATGCCCAACGGCAACATCAGCAGCGAATCGCGGACCGTGCCGGTGAACAGGATCGCCGCCAGCAACATGGTGGCGACGATCGTCACTGCATAGGTCTCGAACAGGTCGGCGGCCATACCGGCGCAGTCACCCACATTGTCGCCTACGTTGTCGGCGATGACCGCGGGGTTGCGAGGGTCGTCCTCGGGGATGCCGGCCTCGACCTTGCCCACGAGGTCGGCGCCAACGTCGGCGCCCTTGGTGAAGATGCCGCCACCAAGCCGCGCGAAGATGGAGATCAGCGAGCCGCCAAAGCCGAGCGCGACCATTGCTTCCAGCACTGGGCGGACGTCGGCGTCAGGCCCGACCCCGGCGCGCAGATAGAAATAGTAGCCAGCGACGCCCAGTAGTCCCAGCCCGACCACCAGTAAACCGGTGATGGCACCGGACTTGAACGCGACGTCAAGCCCGGCCGCGAGGCCGCGTCGAGAGGCCTGAGCCGTGCGAACATTGGCGCGCACCGACACGTTCATGCCGATGTAGCCGGTCGCCGCCGACAGCACCGCGCCGATGAAGAAACCGATCGCAGTGTGGATCCCGAGAATCAGTCCCAGCACGATCATGATGACGATGCCAACCAAGCCGATGGTGGTATATTGCCGGTTCAGGTAAGCGCGCGCGCCTTCTTGTACGGCGGACGAGATCTCCTGCATTCGAGCCGTTCCGGCATCCGCGGCAAGTACCTGCCGGATGGTTATCAGACCATAGACCAGCGCGGCCAGGCCGCAGACTATGATCAGGATTTGGGCCACGCTCATCCCGGTTTTACCCTTCCTTGCCGTTCTTGTGGCCGGGTGCCAGCCCCCGCCGAAGTTGAGGGGCGCGTATGCCAGATGCGTGCGCGTCGGGCAAATTCGATTATCTCGATCAATTCTTGGATTTATTGATCTGCCCGGGGTCGCGCCCGCCTGACTGAGACTGTTCAATCCGCTGGCGACGGTGCGCCGGGCCGCCTGAGGCCGAGGCATATTCGGCGATCGATCCCGCCGGCGAGGCATCCGTCGGATGGTCCAGCATCATGGAGCGGCCTAAAACCCGTCCAGCCGAATGTTGCCAAAATCGTCCACCCGCGCACTCATGCCCGGTGGGACCAGGCAGGTCGCGTCGTACTCCTGCACGATCAGCGGGCCGGCGAGGGTGTCCGCCAATCCGGCCCTGTCGGTGACCGGGGTGTCCACCCAACCTTGACCCGGGAACCACGCGCGGCGGCTGGCCGGCACAGCCTGCGCGAACGGCGCGATCCGGCTGGGCAGCCGAGGCTGATCGGACATCCCACGTGCCATGACCGACAGGCCCATCAGCTCCACCGCCTCCCCGTCAGGAGCGCGGAAGCCATAGGTCCTTTCGTGCTCCTGTGCGAACAGGTCGGCAATCATTGCGGGCGGGATATCTCCTTCGGGCAGCGTGACCTCGATCTCACTTGACTGGCCGGCGTAGCGGGCTGCAGCGGCACGTTGGAAAATCTGCCTGGCGGCCGGAAATCCGTCGCGACGCAGCCGCCCTGCCCCAGTCTCGGCCAGCTCGGCGATGATCCGGTGGATGCGATTCGCGTCAGCGGCATCGAGGCGCATCCGGATACTCTGCCGCGCATGATGTTCGGCCTCGGCGACCAGCAGCCCGAAGGCGCTGAACAACCCAGGCAGCGGGGGGACGATGATCCGCGAGATCCCGAGCTCCGCGGCGATCGCTGCGGCGAACAACGGTCCATTGCCACCGAACGCCAGCATGGCGAATTGCCGCGGGTCACGTCCTCGCTCGACCGACACCGCTCGAATTGCCCGCATCATCGTGGCCGAGGCCAGCCGCAGCATACCATGCGCCGCCGCTTCGACCGAGCATCGCAACGGTCCCGCCAAATCACGGTCAATGGCAGTGCGCGCGGCCTCCAGGTCCAGCCGTATAGAGCCACCCGCCAGGCCTTCCGGATCGAGATAGCCCAGCACCAGGCTGCAATCGGTGATCGTCGGCGCAGTGCCGCCGCGACAGTAGCAGACCGGTCCCGGGTCCGCCCCGGCACTCTGCGGTCCGACCTTCGGCGCGCCCGCGCTGTCCAGCCGGCAGATCGAGCCGCCCCCCGCGCCCACCTCTGCCAGATCGACCGCCGGCAATTTCAACATGTAGCCGGCACCGACCAGCAGCCGAGACCCGGTCATGACTCCGCCGCCGATCTCGGTCGCCTCGGTCCGTAGCACTTCGCCGTTTTCGACCAGTCCGGCTTTGGCGGTGGTACCGCCCATGTCGAACGTGACGATCCGCGCCTCGTTCAATCTCCGAGCCAGGGCGGCGGCGCCGACCACCCCCGCGGCAGGGCCACTTTCCACGATGTGGGCCGGACAATGAGCAGCAAACTCGGCGGAGGCAAGGCCGCCGTTGGACTGCATCAACTGCAACGGCGCCTCGATCCCCAGCGCTCTCAGCCGCGCGTCCAAAGCGGTGATGTAGGCGCGGACAACGGGTTGAACATAGGCGTTGATAACCGTCGTGCTGGTACGGGGATACTCTTTGATCTCCGGCAGGATCTCGCTGCTGACGGAGACCGCGATATCCGGCAGCGCGGCACGGACAGCAGCGGCCACCGCGTGCTCGTGGGCCGGATTGGCATAGCTGTGCAGCAGGCAGATAGCGACGCTGGCTACCGCCTCTCGTCGCAACATCGCGATACACGGACCGATGCTGGCCGGGTCGAGCGGGACCGCGACCGAGCCGTCAGGGCGCATCTTCTCGGTCACTTCCAGACGCAGCCGCCGCTCGACCAGCGCACGCGGCTTGGTCCAACCAATGTCGTACAGCACCGGCATGCGCAGATCGCGGATTTCCAATATGTCGCGAAAGCCGCGCGTGGTGATCAGCGCGGTGCGGGCACCTTTGCCTTCCAGGACGGTATTCGATGCGACCGTTGTCGCATGCAACACATCGGCCACCGGGCCTGGCCGCGCGGCCAACAGGGCGCGCAATCCGACAACGATCCCCTCGCCATAGTCGTGCGGGGTGGAAGCGGTCTTGTGCGTCGTCACTGTCCCGTCCGCGCTGATCGCAACCAGATCGGTGAAAGTGCCGCCGATATCGACGCCAATTCGATAGGAACTCACGCCGCCGGCTCCCAGGCCACGGCGGGCAGGGGTTTTCGGTCCCGGCGCAAGCGGGCGCGCAACGTTTCGGACGCAGCGGCATCGACTACCGGCGGATCACCCGCGGCGACCACGCCATAGTCGCGCGCCGCCGCCTCGATCGTCACCAGTCCGTCGCGCAAATCACCCGCCACGAGATCCAGATCGCGCTCCAACGCAGGCCCCCATCCCCCGGCACCCGGCAATTGATGCCGAAAGATCTCCTCGCGCTTCAGGTTCATCGTGATCTTCGCATGCAGTTTCTGCTCGGTAGGCTGGCCTGGATCGAGCACGTTCATCCCGGGCGCGCCGGGCCCGCCCCCGTACAATCCGTAAGGACGGTGGGTCTGACGGTCGGCGCGGACCTGCAGCACGCCCTCATCGGCCAGCATGCGCCAGGTCTTGCGCTGCGACATGCCGCCGCGGAACCTTCCGGCGCCTCCGGTATCGGGCACGAATTCGTAATCCAGCACTTCCAGGGGATTCTCCGCCTCGATCACCTCCACCGAGAAGCTCGCCATGTTGGCGAACATGACGGTGTTGCCATCCAGCCCGTCTGCCCACGGACGAGCACCCCAGGCGCCGGACATGAAGTCGACATAGATGAAGGGATTGAGATCCTTGTCGTAGCCGCCGATGGTCACTCCGGTGTTGCCGCCGTCACCCGCGGCGAAGACCCGGTCGGGATAGAGTTGCGCCAGTGCGCCGAAGCAGCAATCGACCCCGCGGAACCCGGTCAGGCCGCGCGCGGCGCAGGCGGCGGGGAGCTTGCCGTGGGTAATAGTTCCCGGCGGCGCGATGATCTTGATCGGGCGGAATACGCCGTCATTGTTCGGCATGTTCGCGGACAGGATCGACTTCACCGCGGTGAAGCTCATGGCGGCAGTGTAACTCAGTGTGTTGTTGATGGCGCCTTTCACCTGGGGCGAACTGCCGGTCCAGTCGACCTCCATGGTGTCGCCGCGCTTTCGAATGGTGCAGACAAGGGGGATCGGCTTGCCCCGGTCGATCTGATCGTCATCGATCCAATCGGTGAACGTTGCTTCCCCGTCCGCCAGTTCCAGCAGGCATTGCCGGGTCAGCCGCTCGGAGTAGTCCATCATCGCCACCATCAGCTCGCGGACGCCGTCACCACCATGGCGTCGCACCAGATCGGTCATGCCTCGCGCCGCGATTTCGCACGCCGCAAGCTGCGAACGAATATCGCCGAGCACCCGACCCGGCAGGCGCACATTGCGCTCGATCATGCGGAACAGTGTTGCGTTGGGCTGACCGCGCTCATAGAGCTTCAACGGCGGAATGCGCAGCCCCTCGGCATAGATTTCCGTGCTGTCGGACGCATTCGACCCCGGCACTCGACCGCCTACATCGGTGTGGTGACAGATCGTGGCGGCGTAGGCGATGGGCTTGCCCCCGGCGAACAGCGGCTTGAAAATGAAGATGTCCGGCAGGTGCATGCCGCCGTCATAGGGGTCGTTGTTGATGAAGATGTCGCCTTCGTGGACATCGGATCCGAAATGCGCCAACACGGCCTGCAGCGCGACCGGTATCGAACAGAGATGCCCGGGCAGCGACAGACCTTGTGCCACCAGCCGACCTTGCGCGTCACAGACCGCCGCGCTGTAGTCCATGATGTTTTTGAGCACGCCGGAATAGGCGGTGCGGTAGATCGTCAGCACCATCTCATCGCCAATCGCCGAGATTGCATTCCGGAACAATTCTTCGGTTATCGCATCGGTCATGGTGCTCTGCTTCGTGGTGGCCCGTTATCCGACCATTGATGGGCGCTGATGGCAACGGCTCAGACGCCATGCCATGTTGACCCCCCGTCCGTGGTCGAGGTCTCGCCTGGATGCTATCGCCATCGTCGTGCCGTCGGGTGCTTGGGCTTTTTCTGTTGATCCTGCTGAGCCGCTGTGCGCCGGACGTCGCCGACTGCCACGTGGACCTTGTCACGCGGATGTCCCTGCAAGTACAGGATGATCTGCTGGTCGTGCCGGCCGGCATCAACGGCAAATGGGTTCGGCTGATCGTCGATACCGGGGCGGAGCGTACCACAATCGCCGCCGCGACGGCGAAGCGGCTTGGACTGCCGCTCGATGCCCATCATACGACCCGGTCGATGGGCGTCGGCGGGTCCAGCACCTCGAGCGACGTCACCATTGACCGACTGGTGCTGGGCGGCGTGCATTTTCCGCTCGAGCGGATCGCGGTAGGCAGCTTCAAGCTTCAAAACGGGCGAGGCTTGAATGCCGACGGGCTGCTGGGTGCCGATATCCTGCTGGCGTTCGACCTGGATATCGACGTTCCGGGCGGCGAACTCACACTCTATCGTGCCAGGCATTGCCCGGCAGCGCGATTGCCGTGGCAAGAGCCGGCGGCGGAAATCACCGGTGTCAAAGCGCGCAAAGACCGCCTGCTGGTCCCATTCGAACTGGATGGCGCGGCCGGGCTGGCGATCCTCGACACCGGGGCGCAGCGCGATGTTCTGGGGGTGGCCATGGCACGTCGGCTCGATCTGAACGGCCAGGCCATGGACGACGATCCGCTGGTTCGTCAACATGGTGTTGGTCCAATGGAGGTGATCACCCACCTGCACAGGTTCAAACTCCTGCGCATCGGCCCCGTGGTGCAGCATTCTCCTCGCCTCGCGGTCATGGAAACCGATGCAGGCATGGGGGACGCGCTGATTGGGGAGGAGTTCTTGCGCGGCCGGCGCGTCTGGTTGTCATTCTCGAACCGACAGGTCTACGTCTCACTCACTCCACCCACCCCACCGTAAAACCGGCAGCAGCGCGCCATGATCGACAAACTGGAAATGTTGCTGGCCCTCGCGAGGGAGCAGCATTTCGGCCGAGCAGCGGAGGCTTGCGGGGTGACGCAGCCGACCTTGTCGGCGGGCCTCAAGCAGCTTGAGGACAGCTTCGGCGTGCTGCTGGTGAACCGCCAGTCCCGCTTCATCGGTTTCACGCCGGAGGGCCAGCATGTACTCGACTGGGCGAGGCGAATCGTCGCCGACTACCGGGCGATGCGGAACGAGATTCATGCCCTGAAGCGCGGCCTGGCCGGCCATCTTCGGATTGCTGCCGTGCCGACCGCGCTGCCGATCGTCTCGACCCTGACCACCCCGTTGCATGCCGCGCACCCCGAGGTGTTGTTCACCATCCTGTCACGCAGTTCGATCGAAATCCTGACCTTGCTGGAAAACCTGGAGATCGATGTCGGCCTGACGTACGTTGACAATGAACGGCTCGGGCGCGTCCGCTTTCTGCCATTGTACCACGAACGCTACAGGCTGCTGATCGCGGCCGGCCGGTTGCTGGGCGAGCAGCCGTCCGTCAGTTGGTCGGACGTCGCGTCGGTGCCGCTGTGCCTGCTGACGCCGGACATGCAAAACCGACGAATCATCGACCGGCGGCTGCGAGACGCAGGGATCGAGCCGGCACCGACTTTGCAGTCGGACTCCATGGTCGTGCTGTTTTCCCACGTCCGCACCGGACAATGGGCCAGTGTGATGCCGGCGGTGCTGGCGCAGACCATGGATCTGCCGTCGCCGATCCGGGCGATCCCGATCGAGGACCCCTCGCCGCCGCCGACTATCGGCCTGGTTTACCCCCAGCGTGAGCCAATGACCCCTCTTACCGCTGCCCTCGTCGCCGAGGCTCGGCGGATCGGCCCCGGCTGGATGGCAATGCCTTGATGCGGCGCAACGCGGTCGCGGCCTGGACTTTGTCCTGATTTCCGCCGTTCCGGTTCGAGAGTGGTTCCGGTTTTAATATGACATTAACGCATCAGCAGTATCTTTGCGATCCGCTTCTGATCTGACGTTGCCGAACGCATACGGTGGACCGAGCGGACGGAACGTTGGGTTTGATTGGAGATTAGGCGTGAAGACAATTCAAGGGATGCGACGTTGTAGTTACACGTGTGACGATAAGCGTCGGCGGACCTGGCACCGCTCACGGTGCCTCGACCGTGGCATGGTTCAGCTCGGGTTGACGGTTTTTTCACCGCTTGCAATCGTCCCCGGGGTCGTCTCGGTAGGTCTTCGCGAAAAGGCGTCTGCGGTGCTGCTGATCCTTTGCGCCGTGGCCGGGGTCGCCCTCGGTGATAGGTTCGTGGCGATCGGCATGATTTTGGCGCTTATCGGATTAACTTTCACCGGGCTGGACGGGCAGGGCAAAGTCGAGGCAGTCGCGCCGGCGCCTCGCTAGACGCCGATCTGCCTGGAAACACGGAGCGATGACCCACTTTTTGCAGATCGCCGGTGCTTTGTTTGTCGTTGCGGTTGTGATCGGCCTGATCGCAGGGGAGGAGGATAGACCGGATTTCCATGGCCATGCGGTAACGGCCGTCGTGACACCGCCGCTGATATCCACCGCACCTTATGCAAGCGAGCAGATGCGGGCAATGATGCCGGCTGATGAGGTCGCAGTAATCGCCGCTGTCGAGAACGCACGTGAACATTACGCCGCCGCCACGAATGATATGGCGAAGGGTGCTTCTCGGCCGACCCGCGCAGCGGCAATCTGTGCGGCACTTCGCAGTCGGTCAGTCGCCGGTTGGGTCGGGCGCGTGTCCACGCTAAGTAGCAATGCAGACGGAAAAGGCGTGCTGGCAGTGGAGATTGCGCCTGATGTTTCGATCAAAACCTGGAATAACAGCCTTTCCGACATCTGGGACCAGACCCTGATCGAGACATCCTCACCGTTGTTCGCAATTGCTTCACAGCTTCGCAAAGGCCAAATTGTCCGGGTGGGCGGGACATTTTTTCAGAACGCAAGCGATTGTGTGCGCGAAGCAAGTATGTCTCTGGCTGACTCAATCGATGAGCCTGAGTTCATCTTCCGGTTCGGGTCGATCACCGCCATCCGATAGGTCTGCAGTTTATCAGCGGGGCAATTCCAAGGTGATCCATTCCCGATCAATAACGGTCGGCGACAATGGGACGGGTATCAGTGGAAGGCGTAGCGGCAGAAGACCCGCGACGACATTAGACTCGCCGGAAGGTTACCACCAATACGTCGCGGAACGCCGGTGCAGATGGATCGACCCGCTCCACCGGGGTGACGCCATGCATGACCCGCGCATCGTCCACCAGCGCCGCATCGAACGGATCGGTGAGGGTGAAATGCCCCAAGGCTTTGCCGGACAGATCGTGCACGGTGGTCATGCCGCTGGCGATGTTGCGGCGGCCGATCAATAGCACCAGCACATAATCGACGCCGTCGCGGTGCATACCCTCGGGTGTCGGTCGGCCGGCCTCGCCCTGACGTGCTTCGATCCGGAACTGGTGCACCTCGACGTGCCACGTCCGTGCCGGCGCCAACCGGTCGAACAGGGCATGGCAGAAGGTCAGTATCGAGGTCATCGAGGCGCCCGCGCCGACCGCCTCGGTCACCGGCTCGAACCAGCGCTCGATGCCGCCATTCAGCGTGTTGTAGTCGCGGCTCTGGTAGTGGGGCTGTGGCGGCTGGCGAACGATGCCATCCCCGCTGACATTGAAAACGCCGTGGCGGCGCTTTCGGTAGCGCCCTCCATCGGCCATGTACGTGTCTCGGCCGAGATCACTCCAGCTGGCGGCAAAGCTCTCCCAGTCACTCAGCGGTCCGACCTGTTCCAGCAGCTGGCGCATTTCCGCCGCCTTCACGAATATATATCCGTTGTCGCCGATCTGATCAGTTAGCTGCCTGAGCGCGCACATCGACCCTCCCTTCCTCACCGGGACCATCCTTTCCGCCGGGTCTGCCAGCGTCAGCCTGAGTGCCCGGTCCGGCAGGCGGCGCGGCGACGAATTCAGCGGTGACCGAGATCGGCTGTAGCGGATTGAAGATCCTGATACCAAGTTCTTGGAATCGCTGTTTCATGCGCCGATTGAACTCTCTTTGCACCGGCCAACGACCCGAATCAGTGCATACCACCTGACCGCTGACGGTGACCCCGCCCCCATCGACCTTGTCGACCCCCCAAAGTTGCAAGTCACTGAGCATCATCGCCGAAAACGCCGGCTCGGCGCGCATCGCCTCGGCGACGGCGTTCAGTTCGGCTGAAACGCGATCGGTATCCTCCTCGTAGTTGACAACCACACTCACCGAGGCGTTGCCCAGGCCGCGATTGACGTTCGTGACGCTGGTGACCGCGCTGAAGGGGATCAGGTGAACCGACCCATCGGTGGCGCGCAGCCGGATGGTGCGGACCGTCAGTGCCTCCACCGTACCGGACAGCCCCGATACGGTGACCGAGTCGCCGACCTGCATGGCGTTCTCGAGCAGCAGGAAGATGCCGGTGATCAGGTCCTGCACGAGTTTCTGCGAGCCGAAACCGATGGCCACGCCGACGATTCCGGCGCCGGCGAGAAGCGGTGCGATATTAACGCCGATCTCGCTGAGAATCATCAAGATGGACACCACCATGATGCTGATCAGCAGGGCGCTCCGTAGCAGCGGCAGCAGCGTTCGCAACCGCGCGGAGCGGCCCATCTGAGCTTCGTGCTGCAACTTCTCGAGATGGCTGTGCGCGTACGCGTTGACCACCTCCCACACCACGAACGCCAATACGATCGTCACCGCAATAGTCCCGATCGCGGACAGAATACGCAGTCCGAGCGCGCTCTCGACCAGCCAGAGGAAGGCATTCAAGCCGTAGAGTTGCAGCAAGCCGAGCACGCACAGCGCATAGATGCTGAGGCGCAGTATCGTCGCAATGACTGGATGGTAGATCCGCAGCCGAGCGTCGATGATGGGGGATATGGTGGTTGTGTCAGGCGCCGGCCGCATCGCGCGGTCGATCAGACCCAGCAACAGCAGCATGAGCAGCCTCGCACCGATCAGCACCAGCGCGGTCACGACGAAATAATGCAGCATCAATGTGTAGCCGTGCGGAACCTCGACCGCCCACACCAGCCACATAGCGACGAGAACCGACAGTGCGATCCAATGCCAGATCGCGCCAAGGCGGTTGCGCGTCGCGGCCGTGAGCCCTGTCTGACCCTCTCGCGCACGCAGGACACGCCGCACTGCCCGGCGCTTCTGCACGACGATTATTGCGAGACCCAGATAGAGGACAAAGCCGACCGTCTTTTCCAGCAGATCGTGCGCCACGTCGGACAGTCCGAGCAACAGCCCAACTTCGCCAAGCGCGTAGCCGAACACGGCTATGAACGCGAGGCGACGGATCCAGCGCATCAGATAGGCCGCCGCGGTGTCGCGCAAATGGAACAGCCGCAGGAGGTGGTCGCGGGGCGACAGCAACATGCGTGCGATGCAAAGCACGGCGGCGCAGACCGCGTACGAGTCGATCACTGCCAGAATCACCAGCCTGCTGGTGGTCCCGCCGCCGATGGGCGAGGCTGCGACAAGGTGGCCGACGACCGCGATGCCGAGCACCGGGACCAACTCCAGCACCAGCCGAGCCAGGACCAGCGGGACGCGTCGCAGCAGAACCCAGGTGGAGGGGCGCGGCTGCGGCACCTCCGGCGGTTCGAAGTCCCCTGCTTCGGCGCCGCTGATCTCGTCATCAGGCTCGGCTGGCGGCGGCGGATTTGGCAGCGGCTCCGGTTCCGTCTGACGCTGATCCGGGGCTATGGCCTGCAGCGACCGGATCGGCCGGCGCATCGATCGATTGACCCCGTACTGGACGCCGACGGCGCAGGCCAGGGCAACCGCAAGCCGCCAGCCGACATCGATCAGTTGAGCCCGCGCCGCCGGGTTCGTCGCCATGACAAGCACCCAGCCATACAGCAACGGCAGGCTCTGCGCCGTATCCAGCGTTTCCTTTGCCTCGGTGCCGAGGTGGCTTACCACGTCCGACGCGGACACCAGGATCTGAGCGCCGAGACTGTCCGGGGCGAGCGGCAGCTTCAAGCCCTTCACCGACGTCTCGGCGGCCGGTGGTTTGCCGCCACCCGGCGCGGCCGCAGCGGGCGGCGCCGCCGCGCTGGGGGTGGGCGCAACCATGCCGGGCGCAGCCGGCGCGTTGGCGATTGCACTCAGGGTCGCGGCGAATGCAGCCCGTTTGGCCGGATCGTTCAGGACATCCAGCGCAGCACGAGCCTGATCGCCAGAGATTGGCGTAGCGCCGGCGTCGTGTTGGGCGGGACTCTGCGCGTCGGCAGGTGCCCACAGACCGAGCGCCGCGAGACAACAGACAGCGATGAGAAGACGTACCATCCGGCGGTACGGACACCGATGCCAGCGGCGGGTCAATGCTATTTCCCTGGCAATTCTCTGAAGCCGCCCCATGCCTACCTGCAAAAATCGTCCCGACACCCTAACTTGGGTCGATGCATGCGTTTTTGACCGTCCTGATCGGGATCCTGATGCTTGCCACTCTCGGCGTGCTGATCGCCGGCATGGTGGGGCTCGTGCGGGAGGGTAATCCACGGCGATCCAATCGGCTCATGCAGTGGCGGGTTATCCTGCAGGCCGCCGCGATCGTGCTATTCGCAATCATGATGAGCCTCCTGCGTTCCTGAGCCAAATACCGCCCCGGCTACCGTATCCGGGATTGGGGAGCGGCTCGACCGCCGCTGCTGATCGCGCCAACGGCGTCGCCCCCGCCTCGATCGCGCGGGCTAGGGCCGGAGCCGCCGGTCGCCGTATCGCGAACGGTTTGACACGCCGAAACCGCCTCAATATGGTCCGGCGCCTCTACCGCGGCTGCGAACAGCGGGGCCAGTAAGCACGGCGGCCGCCCTGTTGAAGCGTACTGTCCGCTCGTGCGTTGAGGTTCAATTAAACCAGGTCCCAAGGAAGCGGCATACTGTCCCATGAAAATACTCGTGTCAGTCAAACGGGTTGTTGACTATAACGTGAAGGTTCGCGTGAAGTCGGACGGCTCCGGCATCGAGACCTCCGGCGTGAAGATGTCGATGAACCCATTCGACGAAATCGCCGTCGAGGAAGCCGTGCGCCTGAAAGAGAAAGGCGTCGCGACGGAGATAATCGCCGTTTCGCTGGGCGTCGCGCAATGCGCCGAGACGATCCGAACCGCGCTGGCCATGGGCGCTGACCGCGGGATCCTGGTGGAAACCGCCGATGAGCTGCAGCCCTTGGCCGTTGCCAAGCTGCTGAAGGCGATTGCTGACCAGGAGCAGCCGAAGCTGATCATCCTGGGAAAGCAAGCCATCGACGACGATATGAGCGCAACCGGACAGATGCTGGCCGCTCTGCTCGGCTGGTCACAAGGCACCTTCGCCAGCAAGCTGACGGTGGAGGGGGAGACCCTGACGGTCACGCGCGAAGTGGATGGTGGGCTCGAGACCGTGGCGCTGCAACTGCCAGCGATCGTCACGACGGATTTGCGGCTGAACGAGCCGCGCTATGCGTCGCTGCCAAACATCATGAAGGCGCGCAAAAAGCCGATCGCCAACATGAAACCCGGCGATCTGGGGGTCGATACGACGCCGCGACTAACGGTGCTCAAAGTGAGCGAACCACCGAAACGCTCGGCCGGCCAAAAGGTGGCCTCGGTGGCTGAACTGGTGAACAAGTTGAAGACCGAAGCGAAGGTGATCTGACGATGACGAGCCTGGTTCTCCTCGAATTCGACGCGTCGGGCATCAAGCAACCGTCACGCAGCGCGGTCGCCGCCGCGCAGGCCCTGGGTGAGGTCCATGTTCTGGTGGCTGGCGCCGGGCTCGAGAATGCCGCCGCCGCTGCCGCGAAGCTGCCCGGTGTGGCGAAGGTTCTGGTCGCTGACGCCGCGGTGCTGGATCATATGCTGGCGGAGCCGCTGGCGGCATTCCTGGTGGCGTTGGCACCAGCCTATTCGCATCTGCTGGCAGCCACGACGGCGGTCGGCAAGAATGTCATGCCTCGCCTCGCCGCACTGCTGGATCTGCAGCCGATCAGCGACATTGCCGAGGTGGTGGATGCGGACACCTTTGTTCGCCCGATCTACGCCGGCAACGGTATGGCAACGGTAAAATCGTCCGACAGCAAGAAGATCATCACCGTACGCGCCGCCAGTTTCGATCCGGTGGCTGCGGATGGCGGCAGTGCGCCGATCGAGGCGGTCGCGGTGGCGGACCTGCCGGGACTGTCCAAGTTCGTCTCGGCTGAACTGTCCAAGAGCGAGCGGCCCGAGCTGACGGCCGCTCGTGTTGTCATTTCCGGTGGCCGGGGTATGCAGAGTGGTGAAAATTTCAAGCTAATCGAACCGATTGCTGATAAGCTCGGGGCCGCGGTCGGCGCGTCTCGCGCGGCCGTCGATGCCGGCTTCGTGCCCAATGAGTTCCAGGTCGGTCAGACCGGAAAGATCGTCGCGCCTGATCTGTATGTCGCTGTCGGGATCTCCGGTGCCATTCAGCACCTCGCCGGAATGAAGGACAGCAAGGTGATCGTGGCGATCAACAAGGATGAGGAAGCGCCCATCTTCCAGGTCGCCGATTACGGCCTGGTGGCTGATCTGTTCACCGCGCTGCCAGAACTGGCGGCGGAACTGGAGCGCTCCTAAATGAATATTGCTGCCAAGGCCGGCGTAGGGTTCGACTCCGAGGCGATCGACGCGCCGGACATCACGTCCGTGGGGGTCATCGGAGCAGGCCAGATGGGTAATGGTATCGCCCATGTCTGCGCCCTCGCAGGTCTGCCGGTGACAATTGTCGACATCAAGCAGGATGCTCTGACCAAGGCCATGGCGACCATGAGTCGCAACATGGATCGCCAGGTCAACCGATCCCTGATCACACCCGACGAGCGGGATGAAGCGCTATTGCGGGTCAAGACCTCCACTGACTATGCGGCGTTCGCCGACACTGATCTGGTGATTGAGGCGGCGACCGAAAAAGAGGACGTCAAACATCAGGTCTTCAAGGCGCTGATGCCGAAGCTGAAGCCTTCATGTATGGTCGCTACCAACACGTCCTCGATCTCGATTACCCGGTTGGGGGCCGCCACCGATCGGCCGGAAAAGTTCATCGGCATGCACTTCATGAACCCGGTGCCGGTGATGAAGCTGGTCGAAATCATCCGTGGGATCGCGACGGACGAGCCGACCTTCCAGGCGGTTCAGGCCCTGGCGCACCGACTGGGCAAGATCAGCGCCGTGGCGGAGGATTTTCCGGCTTTCATCGTGAACCGCATTCTGGTGCCGATGATCAATGAAGCGGTCTTCGCGCTCTATGAAGGCGTCGGAACAGTATCCGGCATCGATACCGCTATGAAGCTTGGTGCCAACCATCCGATGGGTCCGCTGGAACTGGCCGACTTCATCGGATTGGACACCGCGTTGTCGATCATGCAGATCCTGTATGACGGCTTGTCGGACAGCAAGTACCGCCCCTGCCCGTTGCTGGTGAAATATGTCGAGGCAGGCTGGCTCGGCCGCAAGACTGGGCGTGGGTTCTACGACTACACCCAGACACCGCCGCGTCCGACAAGATAGCGTTGGTGTCACGGCCGTGATCGGCGCGGCCAACCACGACTTACGGCGCGCGATGCGGCCACCGGGTCGACGGTAGCCGACTGCCGCCGGTCATGACCCCGCCGCAACCGCACGCCGCCGTACGACAGCACTTCGTGCGGCTGCGTCAGCGCAACTAGTCCGCCGCCTGCTTGAAGTGTTGCGAATAGCTCGCCAGGGCACCCTCGTCCGTGGGGATGATTGGCGAGAAGTCGGTATGTGCAATCCACTCCGGGCGCGTCGGCTTCCGAATGTAATTGGAAACCGCATTGAGCGTCAGATAGACGATCTTCCGTGGATACGGCGTAATGTTGCCCGCCGATCCGTGCACGAGATTGCCATGGAACAGCAGCAATCCCCCCGGCTTACCCGTCGGCGCAACGATCCCGCCCTTCTCCACCAGCTTTGTCACCGTGTCCTCATCCAAAGTCCACAGTGGGTACGACGTGGTGCTGGTGTCATGGTCCGCCGCGAGCACGCCGTGCGTGTGACTGCGCGGCACCAGCATCAGCGGGCCGTTGATTGGCATGACCTCATCAAGGAACACGGCAATGTTCATGGCTCGGGGCTCCGGCATGCCGTCGTCGCGCGCCCAGGTGCCGTAATCCTGATGCCACTGCCAGACGTCGCCGGTGAACGACGCCTTTGCGTTGATCTTGTACTGATGCATGTACACCTGCTCGCCGAACAATTGCTCGACCGGGCGGATCATGCGCGGGTGACGGGCGAGCAGGCCATGCGCCTCGTTGTACAGGTGGGCAGCGAAGGCGGTCCGCGGCGCGCCGGATTTCTCCCGCCAGACCTCAGGCCGCTGCTGGCGATAGATGTCCAGCGCTTCTGATCGCAGAATGGCGACTTCATCGGGCGAGAAAGTCTCCGGCAGGAACAGATAACCTTCCTCGTGGAATTGGCGGACTTGATGTTCTGTCAACATGGATCGGTTTGCTCCTGATCTGAGGTCGTTTTTGCTCAGGCTGCCTCGTCAGCGGCTCTGAGGTGGCGCGCCGTAAGCCCGGCCGCGGTGGCGGCATGTTGCCGCGCGGCGGTTTCGGCCAGCGAGGCATCACCGGCCAGAACGTGGCGCAGGATGGCGGGGTGCTCCTCCTGCCACACGCGACCGGCATAGTCCGGTTCGCGCAGCACGGCGGCCATGGAGCGCATAAGGTGCGGCCACAGCGGCGCGGTCATTTCCTCGATCGCCCGGTTGCCGGAGAGCTCGTAGAGGCCACGGTGGAAGTCGGTGTCAGTGCGGACCAGCAGGGGAATCGGGGTCGCGGGATCGAACCCGCGGCCGACATCGAGCAGACCCCGCAGGCTCGCCACGATCGCCGGGTCGGCGTCTCCCGTCGTCACCCGGATCGCGGCGAGACGGGCGGCCAGACCATCCACGACTTCCCGGACCTGATACAGTTGCAGCACGCGCAATGCGTCCAGCGGCACGACACGCAAACCTTTCCGCCCATGATCCTCGACCAGCCCCTGCCGCTTGAGCAGATGGAGCGCGTGACTGATCGGCTGGCGGGAGACATTGAAACTGTCGGCCAACTCTGCCTGCCGGACACGTTGGCCGGGCGCCAGCGTCCCATCGGCGATCGCTTCCAGCACCCTGCGATAGACCTGGTCGATAAGACTTGGGGAATTGACGAGCGCCTGAAGCATCGAATTCGGAATTCCAAACGGCAACGGTCAGTATCCCGATAGACCCGAGCCGGTCAAGCCCGGGGTAAGTCGAACTGGTGCGCGTCGCGTTAAGCGCGCGCCGATCCTCGCGACCAAGGCGCGCCGCGCGACTTGTGACCGCGATCCCCCGTGAGGTGAGCGGAGGCGAAGCCGGTCATTTTGCGTGCACCGACCGGTGACCCCTCCTTGGGCAGGAGGATGGATAGAAGGCCACCCACCTGCCACAAAATCACGCATCAGCGAGCCGCCAGCCGCTGTCAGGCCGCCCGAACCCGGCACGTGACTTGCGTTACCAATTCCATCGGCAGGTAGCGGGGGCGCGGTAACCGTGGGTTTCGTCTGGAAGCGGCTGCTCGGGACACTTCCCAGCCTGGCTGGGGTGATCGTCGTGACGTTTTTGCTGTCGCATGCCCTCCCGGGCGATCCGGCGGCGTTTTTCGCCGGACCCGCCGCCAATGCCGACTCGATCGCGGACATACGGGCGAAACTTGGACTCGACCGGAGCCTGCCAGTTCAGTTCGCCCACTATGTCGCGGACCTCGCCCACGGCAATCTCGGCAACTCGCTCACCACGGGCCAGCCGGTCGCCACGGATCTGATCGACCGCCTGCCAGCATCGCTGGAACTGACGTTCTTCGCGTTGGTTTTCGCCATCGCACTGGCGATCCCGATGGGCGTGTGGGCCGCGGTCAAGCCGGACTCCCTGGTCGATCACGTCTGCCGCGCGTCGGTGTCGATCGCGGCGGCGTTTCCGACCTTCTTTGTCGGTCTGCTGCTGGTCTACGTGTTCTATTTCCTGCTAAATCTGGCACCCGAACCGGTCGGCACGGCTGAACGAAATACTGTACACCCCGCCGCCGCGCGTGACCGGCGCCTACACCGATCGACAGCCTGATCGCCGGCGACTGGACAGTGTTCCGGGCTTCGCTCGCGCAGCTGGTGCTGCCGGCGATCTCGCTTGGCCTGTTCGCCCTGGCGCCGATCGCCCGCATCACCCGCGCGGCGATGTTGCAGGCGTTGGGCAGCGACTTCACCCGCACCGCCCGAGCCGGCGGTCTGCCGCGCGGCAAGGTGCTGGTGACCTACGCGTTCCGCAACGCGCTGCTGCCCGTCAGCAGCGTTCTCGGCATGGTGTTCTCGTTCCTGCTCGGGTCCAACGTGCTGATCGAGCAGGTCTTCGGCTGGCAGGGCATCGGCGCCTACGCGGTCAGCGCCGTGCTCGCCTCCGACTATGCCGCCGTGCAGGGCTTCGTGCTGATGATGGCGGTGCTTTACGTGCTGCTGAACCTGATCGTCGATCTGCTGGCAACCGTGATCGATCCGCGCGTTCGGTTCGAGGCCTGAGCCGGTGAGCGGCGCCTCCCTCACTCGCAACATCGGCCACGCGTTCGGCGAAAACCGACTGACGCTTGTCGCCGTGGCGATCCTGCTGCTGCTGTTGCTTTGCGCTGCGTTCGGGTCGGTGCTGGCGCCGTACGATCCGCTGATGACCGACGGCACCGCGAAGCTGGCGCCCCCGAATGCGGCGCATCTGTTCGGCACTGACGCACTCGGCCGCGACATCCTCAGCCGCGTCATCGTGGCGGCGCGTCTCGATCTCGGCATGGCGATTTCGGCAGTCGTGCTGTCGTTCGTCGTCGGCCTCGCGCTGGGGGCGATCTGCCGGCTATTTCGGCGGCTGGACGGACCGGATCATCGGCCGCGTCATGGACACCATCATGGCGTTCCCGCTGTTCGTTCTGGCCATGGGCATCGTCGCGGCACTCGGCAACAGCGTGCTGAACATCATCATCGCGACGATGATCATCAACCTGCCGTTCTACTGCCGGTTCGCCCGCGGCGAGGTCAACGTCCGGCGCGAGCATGGGCTATGTCGAGGCGGCACGAATGGGCGGCAACCGCGCGCTGCCGGTGCTGGTCAACCACATCATCCCGAACATCCTGCCGCCGATGATGGTGCAGGCCTCGCTCAACATGGGCTGGGCGATCCTGAACGCCGCCGGACTGTCGTTCATCGGCCTGGGCGTGCGACCGCCGACGCCGGAATGGGGCATCATGGTATCCGAAGGCGCCAGCTTCATCATCTCCGGCGAGTGGTGGACCTTCGTGTTCCCCGGCGCCGCCCTGGTGCTGGCGGTGTTCTGCTTCAACCTGCTCGGCGACGGGCTGCGCGACCTGCTCGACCCGAGGCGGCGGATTTGACCGCTCAACTCGCTGATCGAGGATTTCTCGCTGGTGTTCCGCACCCGTCACGGCACCGTGCGGGCGCTGGAGGATGTGTCGCTTGGCGGTCGAACGCGGCGAGATCGTCGGCGTGGTCGGCGAAAGCGGTTCGGGCAAGTCGGTTCTGGCCTACGCCGTCATGGGCCTGCAGGACGCTGCGGCCCGGGTGCAGGGCGGGCGCATCATGTTCGGCGGCCTCGACATGCTGGCGCGCCTCGGAGCACGGCGCTGGCGGACGTGCGCGGGCGCGAACTGGCGATGATCTTCCAAAGCCCGCGCACCGCCCTCAACCCGATCCGCAAGGTCGGCCGGCAGATCGAGGACATCCTGCGCGAGCACGCCAACCTGCCGCGCCGCGAGCTGCGGCGCCATGCCATCGCGGCGCTGGCGCGGGTGCGTATTCCCGATCCCGAACGGCGCTACGAGGCCTACCCGTTCGAACTGTCGGGCGGCATGTGCCAGCGCGTGATGATCGCGATGGCGCTTGCCTGTTCGCCGTTCGCTGCTGATCGCCGACGAACCGACCACCGGGCTCGACGTGACGACGCAGGCGGTCATCATGGACCTGATCCGCGACATGAGCCGCGACGCGCAGCATGTCGACGCTGCTGATCACGCATGATCTGGGGCTGGCGGGCGAATATTGCGACCGCATCGCGGTGATGCATGCGGGCCATCGTGGTCGAGATCGCGCCGACCGAGGAATTGCTGAGCCATCCGGCGCATCCCTATACGCGCCAGCTTCTGGCCGCGACGCCGACGCCGCGCTCGACCGTCGAAGGGCTGGTCTCGATCCCGGGGCAGTTGCCGGATCTCCGCCGCGACCTGCCGCCCTGCCGCTTCAGCGCCCGCTGCGTGCGCCATGCGCCCGTGTGCGACGAGAGGCCGCTGCCCTGGACATCGCTGAGCGCGACCCACCTAGTGCGCTGCCGGGTGCCGTTGTGGGAGCCATCGCCATGAGCCCGAAGCTGCTGGAGGCACGTGGCCTGAACAAGCGTTACCCGGTCGCCAGCCGGCGGCGCCATGCTGCACGCGGTCGATGCCGTCGATCTGGCGATCGGACACGGTGAATGCGTCGGCCTGGTCGGCGAGTCCGGCTGCGGCAAGTCGACGCTGGTGCGCCTGCTGGCGCGGCTGATCGACCCGACCTCGGGCCGCATCCTGCTGGACGGCGAGGATATCGCCTCCGATGTCGCAGGCACGCTTCGTGACCACGCCGCAGCGCGCCCGCATCCAGGTCGTGTTCCAGGACCCGAGCGAAAGCCTCAACCCCTCGTTCCGCGTCTTCAAGTCGATCGCCGATCCGCTGCGGCGCCTGCTCGGTGTCAGCGACCGCGCCAAGCTCGACGGCCAGGGTGCATCGCGCCGCCGATCTGGTCGGCCTGCCGCGCGAACTGATCGAACGCTATCCGCATCAATTGTCCGGCGGTCAGCGCGCCCGCGTCGGCATCGCGCGCGCCATCGCCGTCGAACCGTCGCTGCTGATCCTGGACGAGCCGACCTCGGCGCTGGACGTGTCGGTGCAGGCGGTGATCCTGCGGCTGCTCGCCGACCTGCGGACGCGGCTCGGCATGAGCTATCTGTTCGTCTCGCACGATCTGAACGTCGTGCGCCTGCTGTGCTCGCGCATCGTGGTGATGTACCTCGGCCGGGTGGTCGAGGTGGCGCCCACCGAGGCACTGTTCACCGCGCCGCGCCACCCGTACACGCAGGCGCTGATCGCCGCGATCCCCGATCCGGCGCGGCGCGGCGAGGTGCGGCCAGCGGCTGGACGGCAGCCCGCGCAGCCCGATCGATCCCGATCCGAATACCTGCCGCTTCTACGGCCGCTGCCCGGTCAGCACCGAACGCTGCACGACCGAGATGCCGCAACTGATGCCGTTCGGCGATGGCCATCTCGCCGCCTGCCATTTCGCCTGACCAACGGGAGAAACGCATGAGCACCGATAACGAAATCTGCCGCATGGACGCGCTGACGCTGGCAGCGCACATCCGCGGCAAGGAGACTGTCGGCGATCGAGGTGACCGAAGCGGTGCTGCGCCGAATGGACGTGCTGGAGCCGCATCTGCACGCCTTCTGCACTCCGACACCGGATGTCGCGCGCGCCGCTGCTCGCGCCGTCGACGCCAAGATCGCCGCCGGCGAGGACGCCGGCGTGCTCGGCGGCGTGCCGATCGGCATCAAGGATCTGGTGGCGACCAAGGACATCCTGACGGTGATGGGCTCGCCGCTCTACCGGGACTTTGTTCCCGACGAGGACGACATCGTGGTCGAGCGGCTCAAGGCCGCCGGCGCCGTCATCATCGGCAAGACCAACGTGCCGGAATTCGGCTACAGCGGCGTCGGCCACAATCCGGTTTTCCCGACCACCCGCAACCCGTGGAACACGGCGATGACCTCGGGCGGCTCCAGCGCCGGCTCGGGCGCCTCGGTCGCGGCCGGGATGGCGCCGTTCGCCATCGGCAGCGACGGCGGCGGCTCGGTGCGCATTCCCTCCGCGCTGTGCGGGCTGTACGGCATCAAGGCGTCGATGGGCCGCGTGGCGCTGTATCCGGGCTGTCGCGACGAACGCTATCCGGGCGTGTCGAGCTGGGAATCGCTGGAACATATCGGCCCGATGAGCCGCACCGTTGCCGACTCGGCGCTGATGCTGAGCGTGATCGCCGGACCCGATCCGCGCGACCGCTACTCCATTCCCGCCGCCGATTACGACTACGTCGAGGCCACCAGAGGCGACATCAAGGGCCTGCGCGTCGCCTACAGCGAGGACTGGGGCTACGCCGCCGTCGACCCGGAGGTGCGCCGCGTCGTCTCCGAGGCCGTGGCGGCGTTCGAGAGCGACCTGGGCTGCACGGTCGAGCGGGCCGATCCGGGCTTTGCCGACGAATCTGGGAACATTCTGGGCGCTGGTCGCCGCCGACACCGACCTGACCGGGATGCGGCGGATGATGCAGGGCCGCGAGCGGGAGATGTCGCCGCATCTGGTCGATCTGCTGCAGCGGCCCTGGACGGCGGAGAACTTCACCGACGCCCGCATCGGCCGCCAGCGGCTGTGCAACCGAATGTGGCGCTTCATGGCCAAATACGATCTGTTGCTGACGCCGACGCTCGCGGTGCCGGCGTTCCCGGTGCACATGCAAGGGCCGGAAGTCATCGAGGGCCGCATGGGACGTTTCGGCGGCCTGGCTGTGCTTTACCTTTCCATCCAACATGACGGGCCAGCCCGCGGCCACCATTCCCGCCGGCTTCACCAGGGACGGGCTGCCGGTGGGCTTGCAGATCATCGGCCGTCATCTCGATGACAGAACGGTGTTGCGCGCCTCGGGGGCGTTCGAGCGCGCCCGGCCGTGGGCGCACAAATGGCCGTCCCTGCTCGACCAACTTGGCCTCTGACCGCTTCCCCCAACCAGGAGATTTTGATGGCGACGGCAAGAACAGGCTGGGCAGCCGCCCTGCTGCTGATGACGACGGCATGGGCCGGCGGCGGCGCCATCGCCGCCGAGGCGCCGAAGGACACGCTGGTGATCGTTTCGGAGGATGGGTCCGAACGGCCTCGACACGATGGTGCCCACCGCCAACGACTACAGCCGCATGGTGGTCTGGCAGGCGTACGACCGGCTGGTCAGTCACGGCGAGAAGACCCTGCCGGACGGCACCCTCTCCTACGACGCCAAGGTGATGACGCCCGAACTCGCGGAAAGCTGGGAGATCAGCGAGGACAAGAAGACCTACATCTTCCACCTTCGCAAGGACGCCACGTTCCACGACGGCGCGCCGGTGACGGCAGCCGACGTGAAATGGTCGTTCGATCGCGCGCATCGCCGCGGGCGGCTTTCCGGCGGTGCAGATGGCAGCCGGATCGTTGTTCAAAGCCGAGCAGTTCTCGGTGGTCGATGACTCACACCTTCAAGGTGACATTCGAGGTACCGAACAAGCTGACCATGCCGGACCTCGTGGTGCCGGTGCCGGTGATCGTGAACTCGGAACTGGCGAAAAAGCATGCGACCGCCGCCGATCCGTGGGCGCTGGACTGGGTATCGCACAACGATGCGGCGGCGGCGCCTTCAGGGTCGAGGCCTGGACGCCCGGCCAGCAGACGGTGTTCACCCGCTTCGACGACTGGAAGTCGGGGCCACTGCCGAAGCTGAAGAAGGTGATCTACCGCCAAATCGCCTCACCCGGCACGCGCCGCGCGCTGCTGGAGAAGGGCGACGTCGACATCTCGGTTGGCCTGCCGCCAAAGGACTATGCGGAACTCGCCAAGCAAGGAAAGGTCAAGGTGATCGGCGTGCCGATCCAGAACGATCTGGTGTTCGTCGACATGAACGTGAAGATGCCGCCGTTCGACAATCCGAAGGTACGCGAGGCGATCTCGTACGCGATCCCCTACAAGGAGATACTCTCCTCCGCGCTGTACGGTCGCGCGACACCGATGTACGACGGCGACCCTTCCACTCCGTACGAACCGACCTGGCCGGTTCCGATCAAGCACGGCACTGACCTCGCCAAGGCCAAGGCACTCCTGGCTGAGGCCGGTTTTCCGAACGGCTTCAAGACCACACTGTCATTCGACCTCAGTGAGGCAACGACGCGTGAGCCGACCGCAATCCTGATTCAGGAATCGCTGAAGAAGATCGGCGTCGAGGTGACGCTGGAGAAAGTGCCCGGCTCAAACTGGTTCGCCCAGATGGCGAGCAAGACGATGCCGATGGTTATTGCCGAATTTTACGGCTGGCTGGACTATCCGGAGTACTTCTTCTTCTGGAACTACGACGGTGCCAACAACTCAGTGTTTGACACCTGCAACTACGTGAACCCGGCGCTCGACAAGGTCATTGAAACGGCGCGCTTCGCCCCCAACGAGACGGTCTACAAGGACAGCCTGCAGAAGATGGTTGAGATCGTAATGACCGACCTGCCTCGTATCCCGCTCTACCGGCGTTACGCCGACTATGCGATGCAGCCCAACGTCAAGGGTTTCGAGTATTGGTTTCACGTCCATCCTGATTTCCGCAAGATCTATAAGGACTGACACGTTCTTGCCGGGACGGGTCGGGTTGGCCCGTCCGGTGTCTCCCCTGTCATCCCCAGCGACGGCCGGAGACCCACGTCTGGCGCCGCCGTTTGGGCGCACCCCGTTGCGGCGAACGCCGTGTTACTGCATTTCTCATGCCTGGAGGGACCCATGGCAACAGACGACATCCACTATCTGGAGCTGACGGAGCTGACCCGGCGCATGCACGCCAAGCAGCTTTCTCCCGTCGAGGCAACGCAGGCCATGCTGTCTCGCATCGCCGCTGTGGACGGCAAGTTGCATAGCTACGCGCTGGTGACGGCCGAGACGGCACTGGCGGAGGCGCGTCAAGCCGAGGCGGAAATCGCTCGCGGCGCGATAAAGGGGCCGCTGCACGGCGCGCCGATCGCGGTAAAGGACCTGTGCTGGACCAAGGGCGTGGCGACCGCCGCGGGCATGACCATCTACCACGACTACAAACCAACTGCCGACGCAACCGTGGTTCGCCGGCTGCGGGATGCCGGCGCCATCATCCTGGGCAAGCTGCAATTGACCGAAGGCGCTTACGTCGATCATCACCCGAAAATAACACCGCCGGTCAATCCGTGGGGCGCCGAGTACTGGTCGGGCGCGTCATCCTCCGGCTCGGGTGTCGCAACGGCCGCGGGGCTATGCTACGGATCGCTCGGATCCGACACTGGCGGATCGATCCGCTTCCCCTCGGCGGCCCAAGGACTGACCGGGCTGAAACCCACCTGGGGCCGTGTCAGCCGCTATGGCGTCTTCGAGCTTGCCGCGACACTGGATCATATCGGACCGATGACCCGCAGCGCCGCGGATGCGGCCGCGATGCTGTCCGCCATCGCCGGGCCGGACGCGAACGATCCCACTGCATTGCAGGCTGCGGTACCGGACTATGTGGCAAACCTCCGTGGCGGGCTGCGCGGCGTGCGCGTCGGCGTCGACGCAGCCTGGATTTCGGCCGCGACGGACGAGGCGACGCAGCAGGTGGTGGATGCCGCTCTGAAGACGCTTCGCGGCCTGGGCGTGGAGATCGTCGAAGTCAGCTTTCCCGACATCAAACTGATCGTACAGGACTGGTTTCCTCTCTGCGGCGTCGAGACAGCGGTGGCTCACGAGGCGACTTACCCGGCACGCCGCGCGGAATACGGGCCGTCGCTGTCCGGACTGATCGATCTCGGTCGCAATCTGTCCGGCATGGACTATCAGAAAATCATTCTTCGACGCAACGATTTCCGTGGTCGGATCGCAGAACTGTTTCAGTCCATCGACCTACTGGTGGCCCCTGCGCAAGGCTTTGCCTCACCCACCATCGCCAAGATGGCGACCGCGGGCGAGGATCCCGCTTTGATGACCGCGCTGCTTAGTTACACCTGCGCATTCGATATGACCGGCAGCCCGACCATAACACTGCCTGGGGGCTTCACCGCGCAGAATATGCCGGTTGCCTTCCAGCTGATCGGCGCGCAGTTGTCGGAGGCGCTGCTCTGCCGGGCCGGGCATGCTTTTCAGGAGGTGACCGAGTTCCACAAGCGGCACCCGGCGCAATAGAGCAATAGCAGCCTGACTGAATTCGCGGAGCGACCTCAGGCTGATGAAGTTGCTCGTGAAACAACGACAGGAGCGTTTCCACTCGAGGTGGAGCGCTCTGGCTGCCGACCGGACGTTTCAGCCGAGCAAAACGCCCTCGACGCAGGACCGGACAATCCGGTTGGGTGGCGCGCGCCGTCGCGGTGCCAGTCGTCTCCGACGCCGCCCAAGTCGCCTGCCGGGGGATCCCTCGGGCAACCAGGCGACGAACCTGACCGATACATCCTTAGAGAAATTTTGCAACGATATCGGTCGAAGAGCGGACACCGACATCATCGTAATGAGTCGCGATGAAATGATCTGCCTTGGCCCGTCCAAGGTGAAACAGATGCAGCAGAAATCCCAGATCGGAATTGAATTTCGACGAAACATCGAAAGCCGCGAGCTCCTGTTCGGCGTCGATGGTGTGGATCAGCGTGCGCATGTGCTTAGCCGCATCGAGTTCGCCGGCATCGATAAGATCAGCAACGAACTTGATGACCCGCATCTCGCGCATCAGGCTCGAATTGAAGGAAAGCGTTGCGGCGTGATCGAGAATTGCCCGAGCGGTCCTTGGAACCTCGGAGATGTTGATCGGATTGATCTGCACGATGAGGATATCCTGCCCGCCTCCCATATAGATCAACGGGAAGATCGGAGGGTTGCCGCAATAGCCGCCGTCCCAAAAATACTGTCCATCGATTTCAACAGCCTGGAACAGGAACGGCAGCGTCGCTGAAGCAATGATCGCGTCCGCGGTGATCTCCGCTCCGTGGAAGACACGCAGACGCCCATTGAGAACATTCGTTGCGCAGACAAACAATTCTGGCCTGTTCCGCGAGTCGTGCAGGCGATCGAAGTCAACCACCTCGAGCAGCAGGTCCCGTAACGGATTGAGGTTTGCCGGGTTGAATTCGTATGGAGAAAAAATTTTCGACAGCATATCGTGCAAATGCCACAGCGGCGAAAAGCTCATATTTCCGATGCTGAACAGCTTGTCGATCGGTGTCGATTGAAGCGGTCCAAAACGACCGGCGGCCGACGCGCGGTGCCAGAAGTCGGCGAGCCGCTCGCGTCCGCCCTCCGGCCCACCAACGGCGAGCCCATAGGCCAGCACGGCCGCATTGACAGCACCTGCACTCGCTCCGACGATCGCTTCGACCTCGAAACCGTCATCCTCGAGCAGGCGATCGATCACGCCCCAGGTAAACGCCCCATGCGAGCCGCCCCCTTGAAGGGCAAGTTTGATTCTTTTGCGGCGCGTGACCTTTTCACACTTCGCGACGCGCCGCGTTGCCTTTTCTTCCCCCATGCGGGTGCCGGCTGCCCCTCCACTATGCCGCAGTCTCCTATTTCCCTCGAGGCGCAGCAACCCCGTTGCGGTCTCGCTCGGCAGAGCCGGCTAAAAAAAGCGCCACGTCGGCGGCCCGTGACCGCTCGATCGGCGATTGTTTCACCCTGGAATCATCCGCCCCAACGAGCGGCCACCGAAGAGATGCACATGAAAATGCGCCACCTCCTGGCCACCATGCTCACCCATGTTCGCCAGTAGCCGGTAGCCCGGCGCCTCGAGCCCCAGGTCCTTGGCGACCTTGCCCACGGCTCGGACAAACCCGACTATTTCCTCGGCGCCCGCGGTGGCACTGAAGTCGGCGAATGAGCAGTATGCGCCCTTTGGAATGATCAGAACGTGCACGGGTGCCTGGGGATTTATATCCTGGAACGCCAGGGCAAATTGGTCCTCGTAGACTTTACGCGACGGGATCTCGCCACGTAGGATCCGGGCGAAGATGTTCTGCTCGTCATAGGGCGGCAGGCCGCTGATCGGCATTGGGTGACTCCGTGGCAACCGTAATCGCGTGGTTGTAGGACGAGACGCGGCGGCGGAACAGCGGCTCTATCGCCGCGGAGCGGCCCAGCTGACGCTCACGGGATCTTGGTCGTGCGCATCCGCCGGGGGATGGCCAGGGGCTTGGCGCGGGTGGCTTTCTCGGCGATGCCGCTGATCCCTTCCCGCCGGGCCAGTTCGCCCCATACGTCGTCGGGACCAACGCCCGCGGAAACCCAAAGTACGATCAGGTGATACAGCACGTCAGCGCTTTCGGCGATCAGCGCGTCGCGGTTGCCGGCGACCGCCTCGATCAGACACTCGACCGCTTCCTCGCCGAATTTCTGTGCCACTTTGGACGGCCCGCGCGACAGTAGCCGAGCCGAATGACTGACCGCGGGGTCGGCCGTGCGTCGGCTTTCAACCACCGCGAATAGCCGGTCCAACACCGATGCGCCTGAGCCGGAGGCCGTGGTGGTCGGCGTCGAAGGTGCCTTTTTCACCTTCCGCGGGCGCGCTGCGGACTTCTTCTTGGCCGATTTCGCCACCGTCAGGCCGCCTGACGAGGCAGTCGCACCGGCAGTCCGGCCTCGGCCAGTGCATGCTTGACCTGGGCAATAGTGAAGGTGCCGAAATGGAACACGCTGGCAGCAAGCAAACCCGTTGCGCCGGCCCGCGCCCCTTCGACAAAGTGCTCCAGTTTGCCGACACCGCCGGAGGCGATCACCGGGACACGCACCGCGGCACATGCCGCCCGCAACAGGCCAAGATCAAATCCCTGGCCGGTGCCGTCACGATCCATGCTGGTGAGCAAGATCTCACCCGCGCCAAGGGACACCACCTGCTGGCACCAGGCGATCGCATCGATCCCGGTTGGGCGCCGGCCGCCGTGGGTAAAGACCTGCCACCTTCCTGCGCCGGTCTGCTTCGCGTCCACCGCCACTACGACGCACTGACTGCCGAACTTGGTAGCGGCCTCCCGCACCAGTTCGGGGCGGGCGACGGCGGCGGAGTTTATGCTGCACTTGTCGGTGCCGGCCAGCAGCAGACGACGCATATCGTCGATCGAGCGGATGCCGCCACCCACCGTCAGCGGCAGAAACACCCGCGCCGCGGTACGCGAGACAACATCGAGGATCGTGTCCCGGTTCTCGTGGCTTGCGGTAATGTCAAGAAAGGTCAGTTCATCGGCGCCGGCGGCATCGTAGACGGCGGCCTGCTCAACCGGATCACCGGCATCGCGCAGCGAAACGAAATTCACGCCTTTCACGACGCGGCCGTCCTTGACGTCCAGACAGGGGATGACGCGCAGTTTCAGCATGGCTCGGCTTTAGTAAGCACCAGGAGCCGGGATGCAAGAAAATTTCCGACGGAACCGATCGCCTGGCTCGAGGCGACATACCAATACCGCGGTTATCCAGCCCTTAAGCGAACAAAGCTAACACTTGCCGTGGGTCAACCCGACCGTCATACAGGGCGCGACCAATAATGACGCCGTCGATTCGGGTCCCTCGCGCTGCCTGTTTCAGTGCCATCAGGTCGTCAAGCGAACCGACCCCGCCCGAGGCTATGACCGGTGTGGTCAAGCAATTCGCCAGTTCAACGGTCTGTCTCAGGTTCAAGCCGGTCAGCATCCCGTCGCGGCCGATATCGGTGTAGATGATGGCAGTCACGCCCGCGTCCTCGAAGCGCAACCCGAGGTCGACGGCGGCCATGGCAGAGCTTTCGGCCCAGCCCTCGGTGGCGACGAAGCCGTCCCGCGCGTCGATGCCGACGGCGATCCGCCCGGGGAATGCCTTGCACGCCTCGACCACCAGAGGTGGGTTCTTCGCCGCGGCGCTGCCGAGGATCACTCGATGGATGCCGGCCTCCAGCCAGGCGGCGATCCCCGCCATGTCGCGAATGCCGCCGCCCAGCTGGACGGGAATGCTCACCCGGTCGAGGATGGTCCGCACCGCGCCGGCGTTCACCGGCTTCCCGGCGAAGGCGCCGTTGAGGTCAACGACGTGCAGCCAGGTGAACCCGGCATCCTGCCATGCCCTTGCCTGCGCCCCGGGATCGGAGGAATAGACGGTCGCCTGCGCCATGTCGCCGCGCCGCAGGCGGACGCATTCGCCGTCCTTCAGATCGATCGCCGGGTAAATGGTCAGCCTGGTGGTTACGTCCCGGTTTGTTGGCCCCTGCGTCGACACCGCGGTCACTGGCTGCCCGTCCCTTTCCGCGGCCGCAATCGCTTGTAGTAAAAGAAACCGTGCACCGACTTGCCGCGCACCAGTGCATATTCGGGATGTCCGCCCCAACGGACGTAGCCGAGCGATTCGTACAGCCGGATCGCCGGCCCTTGTGTCTCACGAACATCCAGGTTGAGCACCTGGTAACCGAGTTCACGGGCGCGGTCCTCGACGCCTTCGGTCAGCATGCGCGCCAGGCCGTGACCCCGGGCATAGGGCGCGATGTAGGAGTGCATAAGGTGCGCTGAAAACGCCTGCGCCTCATTGTTGCGTGGCGGCCGGACAAGGATCGCGGAACCGACGATTTCTCCGTTGAGGCGCGCTACGAACAAATCCCGCTCGGGTACCAGCAGGACACCGCGGAAATAGGTTTCCAACGCCCGTCTGCCCGGCGGGCTGACCCAGCCAAATCCGCCGCCGTCGATGATGGCGGCGTCGGTCGCCTCACATAGGGCATGGAGGTCGCGGTCGGTGAACGCTTCCAGATGCTCGACGAACAGGTCGGGTTCGCCACCGATTGTTGCTGATCCGGACATCGGTCAGGCCGACCAGCGCAAGAAATTGGTAAGGATCTGAATGCCGACGGCTTGGCTCTTCTCGACATGGAACTGGGTGCCGGCGCGATTACCGTGCACGACGACGGCGGGGACCGTGCCGCCGTATTCCGTGGTGGCGATAGTTTCTTCCGGAGCGCCGCGGACCAGCGCGTAGCTATGCACGAAATAGACGTGGTCGCCCGGTTCCAGACCGATCAGCAGCGGGTGCGCACCGGGGACAAAGTCGAGTGCGTTCCAGCCCATCTGCGGCAGTCGCAGGCCCGGTGCCGGCAGCTCTGCCACTTCGCCCTTGATCCAGCCGAAACCCTTGGTGATGGTGTGTTCCAACCCACGCTCCGCCATCAACTGCATGCCCACGCAGATGCCTAGGAAGGGCGCTCCGCGGGAAGTCGCGGTCTCGATCGCTTGGCGCATCCCCGGCACGGCGGCAAGGCCCGCGGCGCAGTCGGCGAAGGCGCCTTGGCCGGGCAACACGATCCGATCGGCAGCCGCGACGGCGTCCGGGTCGGCGGTCACAGCGACGGTCGCATCAATCCCGGCCCGCTCCGCCGCCACCGCCAGGGCGCGGGAGGCGGAGGCGAGGTTACCACTGCCGTAGTCGACCACCGCGACCTTCACCTCGTGGCCTCACGCATGAAGCGGCCGGCGAGATCGGGGCGGTAGGTCAGCAGACGCAGCAATGCCTCCTCGGTGCTACGCGCGGCCACCACATGCACCACCAGGTAGCCGCGGTGCTCCATCGACCAGCACCGCAGCTCGTGGCCGGTCACGCCGAGAAGAACGGCGAGGGCGGCGCCGAGGATAAGGCAAAGCGGCGGGGACACCAGGAAGCCGATCAGGACGAAAACCGCGAGGCTGATCGCCGCGGCAGTCCAGGCACGGTGCGCCGCCAGCCAGAACGGACCAAACAACAGCGCGCCCCAGGCAAACCCCTCCCGCACCAGCACAGGCTCTGCGTTCGCTTTCAGGTGGGCGCTGTATAGCTTCACAGCACCCCCTTGGTGGAGGGAATGGCGCTGCCGATGCGGGGGTCCGGTTCTACGGCCATACGGAGCGCCCGGGCGGTCGCTTTGAAACAGGCTTCCGCCACGTGATGGGCGTTATGGCCGGCGCGACGCGTCACGTGCAGCGTGACCTGGGCGTTAAAGGCGAGTGCGCGGAAAAACTCCTCGAACAGTTCGGTATCCATTTCGCCGATCTTCGGCCGCTGGAACTCGACGTTCCAGGACAGAAATGGCCGGCCTGAAATATCGACCGCCGCTTCCGCCAGGGCTTCGTCCATTGGGATCAGGGCCTGCCCGAACCGACGGATGCCGCGCTTGTCCCCGAGCGCGCTGGCCACGGCGCTACCGATGACGATGCCGACGTCCTCGGTCGTATGGTGGAAGTCGATGTGCAGGTCGCCGGCGGCGCGGACGGTCAGATCAAACAGGGCGTGGCGGGCCAGCGCGGTCAGCATATGATCGAGGAAGCCGATGCCGGTTGCCACCTCTGCCCGGCCGGTTCCATCCAGGTCCAGCGTTACGCTGATGTCCGTTTCGGACGTCGTTCGGGTGAGTGTGACGATGCGGCCCATGGTAAAGGTTCCACTACCGCGCCGGCGTCAAGCGGTCCAGAGGAACTGACGGGTCGCGCCGCATCGGTCTTATCTGTCGAACCGAGGGCGTCTTCCGCCTGCCACGAATTTGCCGGCCGCTCCAGCAGCAGGGCACCCACCGACGCCAGAAGATCCTCCTTGCGAAACGGCTTGCGCAACAAGGCGAAACCAGGTGGAAGGTCGCTCAGCCGCTCAGCATGAGCACAGCTGGTCGTGATCAGCACCGGCAGACCCGGTCGCAACTGGCGGGCCTTTCCCGCCAGTTCCAAGCCATCCCCGCCGAACAACAGGAAGTCGCTGATCATCATGGTAAAGTTGGTGCCGCGCCGGAGATGACACAGAGCCTCCCTGGCGTTGGCCGCCTGGGTAACAGCGAAGCCGGAGCCACGCAGGAACGCGGCCAGTACCAGCAGGACATCGGCCGCTTCATCCACCAGCAGGATGTGACCGACGAGGGCACGAGCAGGGGGAACCGGCTCGCCCACAGATTGCGACTCGGATGCGCAGGGCAGCCAGATTTCCGCCGTTGTGCCCTGGTCAAGCGCGCTCGTGATGCGGACCTCGCCACCGCTCTGCCGGGCAAAACCCTGTACCATGGACAGGCCCAGGCCCGAGTTCCTGGCGCCCTTGGTGGTGAAGAACGGCTCGCAGGCCTGTTCCGCCGTCGCGGGGTCCATGCCGCCGCCATTGTCCGTTACCGCCAGGACAACGAAGTCGGTTGCCGACATGATCCCGCGCGGCGGATCGGTCGCAATGTTGGCAGCATACCCGCGCAGGGTGATCGTTCCTCGTACGTCGATCGCGTCCCGTGCATTGATGATCAGGTTCAACAGCGCGGTCTGCAGCAGCGCCGGATCAACCAATATAGGCGGCAATCCGTCGGCGACGATCGAGGAGATGCCTATGTTCGAGCCGATCGAGTGCCGCGCCAGGGAGACAACCGCGGCAAGCAGTTCGGTAAGGTTGACCCGGCTCGGGCGCAACGTCCGCTGACCGGATAAAGCCAATAGCTGATCAGTCAGACGAGCCGCCTGCTCTGCCGCGTTCAGCGCTATATCCGCCAGTTCGCGATCGACGCTGGATGCTTCCGCACGCTCCTGCAGCAACTCCAGACTGAGGATCTGGGCCTGCAGAAGATTGTTGAAGTCGTGCGCAACGCCCGCGGTGACCCGCGCGATCGCGTCGGCGCGCGCCATCGTGCTGATCTGACGCTCGCGCTGGGTCTGACGGGTAAGGTCGTGGATGGCGACAACGTGACCGGCCGGAATGTCTCCGGGTTCCAGGACCGCGGAGAGGACCACGAACGCGCTAAAGACGGTGCCGTCCTTGCGCCGGCATTCGGTCTTGACTTCCTGGTGGTGCGGTTCGTGCCCGGCCGCTCCGGCGTTGGGCCGCGGCAGGATGTCCGGCGATCCCACGATGAGGGCTAGCGGGCGACCGAGAACATCGTCCGCTCGATAACCCAGGAGGGCTTGGGCGCCGCGGTTCCATGACGTCACCCAGCCGCCCGTGTCGAGCGAGAAGAAGGCGCGATCTTCGATTGTCTCGATCTCCAGGCAAAGGCGATGCTCCGCCATCCTTGCCAGTCGCTCCGCTGTCCGGCGGCGACGCAGCTGACGTCCGGTGGCGAGAATCAGTCCGATGGCCCCGACATCCAAAGTGGCCACGCTCAGGCCGGCCAGCCAAGCTATCCTGGTCCAGGATGCCAAAACGCCCGATGTCGCGATGCCCACCGTTACCGCCAGGGGCACGTTTTCCAATCTGCTATAGGCATACAGACGTTCGACGTGATCCGGGGCAGGGGCGGCCACGTATGTGCCGGACCGCCGCATCGCCGCCAGTGCGGTCACCAAGGCCATATCCGTGCCATCCGCACCGAATGAAGTGGCCGGGCTGCCCGGTCCCGGTGCCGCGACCATGCTCCTGCCATCGGTCCGCGTCACCGCCACCTGGACGGCTGGCCGGGCGTCGATTTGGCCAAGCTGCGTCCGCAGATTAGAAATTCGGATGCCAGCCTGGACGATCCCGGCAAATCCATCGGCATCATCCTGCCGGCGCCGGGACAGCATCAGGACAGCCCCCGCGGCGGACTGGTCCGCGAAAGGCCCGGAGATCACCAGGCCGGCGCTGGCATCATCGCGATGCACACTGAAATAACGACGATCGCCGACGGCTGTCTGCGTAGCCGCTCGGGCGCCCAGGGAGACAACAATCCGCCCGGACGCGTCGGTGACCGAAATCTCACCCATGCCCCCGATCTTGCTGACCCCATCGAACAGCACGGCAAGCGGCGCCGCCTCGTCCAGGCGTTCGACCGCCGGGTCCCGCAGACCAAAGCGGACAGCTTCCATAAGCGACACATCGCGGTCGATGTTCCGGGCGAGAGCCGCGGCGGCCTGGTCGGCCAGGCGGATTTGCAACGCCTCCGCCCCCGCCACGGTCACAGTGCGCAACTCCCAGGTCAGCCATCCGATGAGCGCGGCGGAAGCACACAGGAGGGCGACGGCAAGCGACACCAATATCCGATTTCGGTTTGGCACCGGCTCAGACCATGCGACCGTGTGTTCGCACGGTGCCTCCGACACCGCGAGGCGCCCGGCAAGGCTCTGCCATCGGGAAGCACGGAACATCTTCGCGATACTGGCGAAACGGTGATTTCCGAGCGTGATGCTACTGGTAATGTCCCGTCATATATCGCGATCAGGCCGAGCGGCTCTGCTGTTTGCTCGATCCCAACGAGACGATGATCAATGCCGAAACACCGCAGACGATTGCGGCATCGGCGACATTGAAGACATACCAGGAAAGATCTCCCCACGGAGTAACGACGTGGGCGTGGATGAAGTCGACCACCGCCCCGAACCGGAGCCGATCGATCACGTTCCCCACCGCACCCCCGGCGATCGCTCCGATCGACACGGCGGTCAACGGGCTCTCTGCTCGCAACAGCCACATGCCCAGCGCGGCGACCACGCCAAGCGCGATCACCGCGAGTACGATATGGCCCCAGGACCCGAAGCCGTTCAGCAGGCCGAACGTGACGCCGCGATTCCACACCATCGTCAGGTTGAGAACCGGCAGCAATACGACCTGCCGCAGGCCCCTGAGGTCCAGCACATTCAGCACCCACCACTTGCTGGCCTGGTCAGCGGTCAGCACGATCACCGCGGCCAGCAGACCAAGCGGCACGAGGTTTGGCCTGCTCATACTTCTTGCCGGCACACCAACCCCAACTCCACCGCGTCCGTGCAGCGGAGACACAACGCCGGGTGCACCGGACTGGTCCCTACTTCCGAGAGGACTCGCCAACAGCGGGCGCATTTCTCGCCGGGCGCGGGCGTGACCTTCGCTAGGGGTTCGCCCGTGTCCGGCACGATTCTGACGCAGGAGACGATCGCGATCTCGGCCCATTCGGCGGCATCCAACAATGTTTCTTGCGCAGCACTCAGCGGCAGTTCGACCGCGGCCTGCAGAGAGGAACCGATGGTGTTGGCCTTCCGAGCTTCCTCGATCGGCACGGTGATGCGGCGACGAATGGCGCGGATCGTCTCCCAGCGGGCGGCCAGCGCGTCATCTTTCCAGGCCGCCGGCAACGCAGCGAAAAGTTGCAGATGAACGCTGCTGTCGTCCCCGAAGCGTGCACCCCACGCTTCCTCCGCGGTGAAGCACAGCACCGGGGCAAGCCAGGTGCACAGGCAACGATGCAGGTGATCAAGCACGGTGCGGGCAGCTCTGCGACGCAGACTGTCGGGCCGGTCGCAGTAGATCGCATCCTTGCGGATGTCGAAGTAAAACGCCGACAGGTCGATGTTGCAGAAATTATGCAGCTCCGGATAGACGCCGGTCCAGTCGTAGGATTTGACGGCGGTGCGGATTTTTGCGTCCAGCTCGGTGAGACGATGCAACACCCACCGCTCGAGCTCCGGCATCTGCTCAAGAGGCACGCGTTCGGCCTCTGTAAATCCGTCGAGGCTGCCGAGCACCCAGCGCAGCGTGTTGCGCAGGCGCCGATACAGTTCCGCCTGTTGCTTGAGGATCTCCGGGCCAATCCGGAGGTCCTCGGTGGTATCGGACATCATCACCCAGAGGCGCAGGATATCGACGCCGTACTGTTTCGCCACGGCCTCCGGCGCAACCGTGTTGCCCAACGACTTCGACATCTTGCGGCCGTGCTCGTCCATCACGAAGCCGTCGGTCATAACCGCCTTGAACGGAGCCCGCCCGCGGGTTCCGACCGCTTCGAGCAGCGACGACTGAAACCAGCCGCGATGCTGATCGGACCCTTCGAGATACAGGTCCGCCGGCCACGGCAGACCCCGCATCTCCAGCACGAAGGCATGGGTCGAGCCAGACTCGAACCAGACATCGACGATGTCCATGACCTGCTCGTAATCGTCCGGATTACGATCCGGCCCAAGGAAGCGCGACGGCGGCGACGCGTACCACGCATCGGCCCCCTCCGCGGTGAACGCGTCGATGATACGCTGGACCACGGCCGGATCGCGCAACGGCTCCCCGGTCCGCTTCTCGACGAAGACGGTGATCGGCACTCCCCAGGCCCGCTGGCGGCTGATGCACCAGTCCGGGCGGCTTGCCACCATCGATCCGATCCGGTTGCGTCCCCGGTCGGGTACGAAATGGGTGGCGTCGATCGCCGCGAGCGCCTTCTCACGGATCTTTTCAGGCCCGTCCATGCGGACGAACCATTGCGGCGTCGCCCGAAAGATCAAGGGCGCTCTGGACCGCCAGGAATGCGGGTAGGAATGCGTGATCTTGCCACGGGCCAGCAGCGTGCCGGCCTCGGTCAGCGCAGCGCACACTGCATCGGCCACCCGGTAGACGTGGGCGCCGGCGAACAGCGGCACCCAGGCGTTGAACGTCCCGTTGTCGCCGACCGTCTCCGGGACATCCAGCCCGTTCTCGCGGCCCAGAATGAAGTCGTCCTCACCATGACCAGGCGCGATGTGGACAAAGCCGGTGCCGGCATCGGCGGTGACGAAGTCGCCCACCAGCAGGGGCGTATCCTGCTCATAGCCTCGGCCGCGCAGCGGATGTGCCATGATCGTGCCGGCCAGTTCTGCCCCCTTGAGCGTGGCAAGGACGCTATGGGCGCTGATGCCGGTGTCCTGCAGAACAGCAGCCAGCAGCGGTTCGGCGACGACGAGTTTCTCACCGGGCCGAGCCAGCGATGCGGGGGCGACGTCGTCCACCCGGACAACGGCGTAGTCGGTATCCGCCGAAACAGCCACCGCGCGGTTGCCGGGCATGGTCCAGGGCGTGGTGGTCCAGATCACCACCGCAGCGCCCTCGAGTGCCGGCACCGCGGGCGTGATCACCGGGAAGCGCACCCAGATCGTCGTGCTGGTGTGGTCGTGATACTCGATCTCGGCTTCCGCCAGGGCGGTCTTTTCGACCGGTGACCACATCACCGGGCGCAGACCGCGATACAGTGCACCGTTCAACAGGAATTTGCAGATTTCGCCGGCAATCGCGGCCTCGGACGCCTTGTCCATGGTGGCGTAGCGGTCTCGCCAATCGCCCTCCACGCCCAGGCGGCGAAACTCGGTCGCCTGCACCGTCATCCAGTGGGCAGCATAACTCCTGCATTCCGCGCGGAAATCCAGGATGGAGACGGCATCCTTGTCCTGGTTCTTGCGCCGGTACTCTTCTTCGATCTTCCACTCGATCGGCAGGCCGTGGCAGTCCCAGCCGGGGATGTAGTTGGCGTCGTAGCCAGCCATCTGACGGGTGCGGTTGATGACATCCTTGTGGATCTTGTTCAGCGCCGTGCCGATGTGGATGTTGCCGTTGGCGTAGGGCGGACCGTCGTGCAGGATAAACAGCGGACGCCCGGCGGAGGCGGCACGAAGCTTGCCCCATAGGTCGATGGCATCCCAGTGCGCGAGGATCCGTGGCTCCTTTTTTGGCAGATCGCCGCGCATGGGGAAGCTTGTCCGCGGCAGGAACACGGTGTCGCGGTAGTCCGGAAGCTGGTCTGAGACGGCGTCGTTCATGGCGGTTCCGTAGGCAAGAGGCGGCAGCCGGGAGCCGCGGCCGGGTGGGTTTTATATGGACCGGACCGATCGCCGTATCCATGGTGGCGTGGCTATACACGGATGCGGTCGGCGGGACCATGCCACAGGGCATTCGGTCGCCGCGAGGATCAGGCGCAACGAATAGGGTCATCGAACCGATAGCCGCCGCCGAGACCGTGATCACTCTGCCGGCGGCGAAACTACGGGGTGGTCAGCGCCGCGACCACACTGGGCAACAGTAATGGATCTCCGACCGCGACGATGCGGCCGTCGCCCGCGGTGCTGGGCGGGTTGCCTTGCCAGTCGGTGACCCGGCCGCCGGCACCCTCAACCACCGGCAGCAGCGCCGCCCAATCCCACGGTTTGAGGTCGCACTCAGCGATCACGTCGATCTGGCCGAGGGCCAACAGCCCATACGCATAGCAATCGCCGCCCCAGTAGGTCCGCCTCGCCTGGGTCGCCAACCGCCGCCACCGGGGCAAGTCGTCGCCGAGCATTTCCGGACTGGTGCAGGAGAGTTCGGCATGTGCCAGGTCAGAGCAGGCGCGGGTGCCGGCCTGGCCACCCAGTGTTCCGGTGAACACCGTCCGTCGGCCGGCGACGCCGACCCAGCGTTCCCTGGTGACCGGCTGATCGATGATGCCGATCACGGGCGTATCGCCATCCAGCAGCGCGACCAGTGTACCGAAGGTCGGACGGCCGGTAATGAACGCACGGGTGCCATCGATCGGATCCAGCACCCAGCGCAAGCGAGCGGAGGCACGTTCGAGGCCGAACTCCTCCCCCAGAATGCCACAATCGGGGCTGCGTTCACCGAGGACCGCCCGCATCGCCCGCTCGGCGTTTCGGTCCGCCAGCGTGACCGGCGATTGGTCCGCCTTCAAATCGGCGGCCATGGAACCGCGGAAAAACGGCCGGATGACGTTCCCGGCCACGTCGACGGCAGCAATGGCGGCCGCCAGAAGCTCATCGATGCTGTGGGTCAGGGCGACGGCAGCGCCTCAGGGGTGTGCGCCAGGCTGTGCAGGTAGTCGATCACGTCCGCCCGCTGTTGGTCGTTGCTGATGCCGGCAAAGCCCATCTTGGTTCCGGGGACATACGCACTGGGCTTGTGCAGCCATTCGTTCAACTCGTCGTAGGTCCACGGTCCCTTTACCGCCTTCATTCCCTCCGAGTAGTTGAAGCCTTGCATATGGGCGTGCGGTCCCCCCACCACGCCGTACAGGTTGGGCCCGACGCCGGCTTTGCCACCCTCGTCGAAGGTGTGGCAAACGGAGCACAGCTTCTTCGCCGTCGTTTCGCCGGTAGCGATGTCAGCCTTAGCCAGCAGCGGGGCGATCGGGGGCAACTCCTCCGGCTTCGGCGCGGCCGCAGCCTCCGACGCGGCCGGCGCGCCCTGGATCTCGATCGCCGTCTTTTCCAGCGGCCTGACATTGACCAGGTTCACGCCGATCAGGCCAGTCAGAAAGAACACGATTCCAGCCACCAGGACCGCGGCGATCGCCTTGTTTACTTCCATGCTGTTCATGCGGCTTTTACTTCCTGATCCCATGAAGGCGGCTGGCGCCGCGTTTGTCCGGACGCGGTGTACGCGCCTGCCCGCCGTTGCACAGGGGACCGCGCATCCGTAAGCTGCCGGCACCATAGGGAAACGAAAACCGCTATTCAACCCACCTCGGCACAGCGTCGGTCGATCCAGCTTCGACCGATTGTCTCCGAATCAGCCCAAGGAATAATCCCTTCGTGAGTCCGATCGTCGTGATCCCGGCCCGCATGGCGTCGACGCGGCTGCCCGGCAAGCCGCTGGCCGACATCCACGGCAAAACGATGATCGTGCACATGCTCGACCGCGGGCGGGAGGCGGGTATCGGACCGGTGGCGGTGGCCTGCGGCGACCCCGAGATCGCCGCCGCGGTGCGCGCCGCGGGTGGCCGCGCCGTGCTGACCGATCCCGCGCTGCCCTCCGGCTCGGACCGGGTTCATGCCGCGCTGGCCGAACTCGACCCCGACGGCAGCCACGACGTCGTGGTCAATCTGCAAGGTGATTTCCCGACGCTCGACCCAGCGGGCCTGCGGCTGGTCATCACGCCCCTGGCTGACCCGAGCGTCGATATCGGCACCCTGGTGGTACCGATTCGCGATGAGATCGAGGCTGCCACTGTTTCTTTCGTCAAAGCCGCCTGCGCGTTCGAGGATGGGCAAATGACCGCCCCGGCACTGTATTTCTCCCGCCAGGCGATCCCGTGGGGTTTGGGTCCGCGGTGGCACCATGTCGGGATTTATGCCTATCGGCGGGCTGCGCTGGACCGTTATGTCTCGCTGCCGCCGAGTCCGCTGGAACGGCGCGAGAATCTGGAGCAGTTGCGGGCACTGGAGAATGGGATGCGGATTGTTTGCGCGCGGATGGAACATGGTCCGTTCGGGGTCGATACCGCGGAGGACCTCGAGCGCGCCCGAGCGATTTTGGCTGATCGAGCCCGCGCGGCCCCGCTATGACGATGAGCGGCGTGATCTCGTTCCAGGGCGTCGCCGGGGCTTATTCCGATTTGGCCTGTCGTAGTGCCTTTCCGGGGATGACGACCCTGCCCTGCCCCTCCTTCGAAGCGGCGATCGACGCGGTGCGCGAAGGCAAGGCGCAGCTTGGCATGCTTCCCTGCGAGAACAGCCTCGCCGGCCGGGTCTCCGATATCCATCATTTGCTGCCCGAGTCCGGCCTATTTATCGTCGGCGAGCAATTCCAGCGCGTCGAGCATTGCCTGCTTGGCGTCAAGGGCGCCACCATCTCGGACATCAGGCGCGCCCATTCGCACTCGGTCGCGCTTGGCCAGGTGCGCCGTATCCTGCAGGAGCTCAAGTTGACGCCGGTGGTCGAGGCCGATACCGCCGGCGCGGCACAACTGGTAGCCGCGTGGGGAAAATACGAGGACGCCGCCATCGCCTCCTCGCTGGCCGCCGACATCTACGGACTGCAGGTCCTGCGCATGAACGTCGAAGACGCCGCGCACAACACCACGCGGTTCTACGTCGTGGCGCCAAAGCCGGCAACGCCCGAGCCGTCAACGCCGCATTTGATGACGACTTTCGTCTTCCGGGTCAGGAACGTTCCGGCGGCACTGTACAAGGCGCTGGGTGGATTCGCGACCAATAACGTGAATATGACCAAACTCGAAAGCTACATGCTGGGCGGCGAGTTCACCGCGACGCAATTCCTGTGCGACGTGGAAGGCCATCCCGAGCAGCCCGGACCGCGGCGGGCATTGGATGAATTGTCGTTCTTCTCGACCGAGACCCGGGTGCTTGGAGTGTACCCGATGGCAGCATTCCGCCTCGCCCAGGGATCGTCCACGAAAGCAGTCGATTGACGCGCGGAGCATCAGGCGGCGCGCCGGCCCGCTGAAAGTTCGCCGGCCCCCCCGCGGGGATCGGTCCAAACGGCCTCGGCGCGCGGACGGGCACGAATTTGATGGTGGCGTAACTTTCCCCGATGAAGCGCGTTCAGACCTGCATGCGGCAACAGGAGCTGTGCATGGCAAGTCTCGATGACACCAACGATCCATCAGGCCATTTGATCGCGGCCAACCAGGTACAAGGCACCACGGTCTACGATCTGGGCGGTGAAAAGCTGGGCTCGCTCGAAGATGTGATGATCGACAAGCGTAGCGGCCGCATCGCCTACGCGGTGCTGAGCTTCGGCGGTTTCCTGGGAATCGGCGATCAGTATCACCCGCTGCCGTGGGAGAAGCTGAGCTACGACACGGGCAAGGGCGGCTACGTGGTCGACGTCGATCGCGAGGTCCTGGAGGGCGCGCCGTCGTACACCGACGAGGCGACAGCGAACTGGCACGACGAGGCGTGGAGCCGAAGCGTCTACACCTACTACGGCGTGCACCCATTCTGGGACGTCGTTCCTTAATACGAACAGACTTTGTCGGCAGGGCTGCGGGATTGGTGCACCGCGGTCCTGCCTCGATACCGCCTGTGGGCGACGCAATCCGCGGGACGATGGTGAACTCCGGATGTTGTCCTGACACGTCTGCGCGGGACAATTCGCTGGACCCTGGTTGATCTATTTGCTACTTACACGTAATGTATTGGGACACACTCCAGGCGGCAGGCTTTGCTGGCGGCCGGCAATGGCGCAGGGCAGGCAACCGGGGAGCCGTGTGGAATCGGGGACTATCGCCGTCCATGGCGCGCTGGGCACCCGAAGTCGGGGCGTCCACTTATTTGCCACGGGCCGACGGTGTGATAGATTGCGCTTTCGGAACCAATCTCGGCGCCGCCTCAACGACCGACAGTTCGGCGTTCTCCATGCGACAGCGGTCGGTCGGGGGCGACAGGTCTTTCGGTCCGCGGTGTTTCTGCGCCGGCACCCATATCGCGACGCCGGCGGGCGAAATCCTGGTGGAGAAGCTGAAGGTCGGCGAACTGGTGCTGACGCACGGCGGCCAGCCCCGGCCGATCGTCTGGATCGGTATCGATCGCGCGCTGGCTACGCGCGGACGGCGCAGCGCGGCGACACCGGTGATCCTGCAGAAAGGGGCGCTGACGGACAACGTCCCCTGTCGAGACCTAAGGGTGACCAAAGGGCACTCGTTCTACCTCAATGATGTCCTGATCCCGGCCGAGTATCTGATCAATCATCGCTCCATTCGGTGGGATGACCTGGCGCAGACGGTGTCGCTCTTTCACATCGAGCTGGATGTGCATTCTGTGCTGCTGGCCGACGGCGCACCGGCGGAGAGCTACCACGACGACGGCAACAGCTGGCTGTTTCACAATGCAGACACCCGGCGTGAGCAGCCGCAAACATCCAGCTTTGTGCCGGTGCTGACGAGCGGGGCAACTGTGGACATGGCCTGGCGGCAGCTGCTGGAGCGTTCCGGATCGCGACCCGGAATGAAGCTTACGGACGATCCGAACCTGCATCTGCTGGTCAGTGGGGTCCGGTTCGATGCCATCTCGCGCCACGCGGCGGCCTGGATATTTGCGCTGCCGGACCGACCACCCCGCATCCACATTGTCTCGCGCAGCGGTGTTCCGGCCGAACTCGGCCTCGCCCGCGATGACCGCGTCCTTGGTGTCGCGCTGCGTCGGATCGCGCTTCGCCAAGGGACGCGATTTCGCACCCTGGAAGCGGCGGACACAAGCCTTTCAGAGGGCTTTCATGATTTCGAGCCGGCAAATGGTCTGCGATGGACCGATGGCGACGCGGTTCTGCCGACAGCACTGTTCGAGGGCTTTGACGGCCCTATGGAACTGGTGCTGCATATCGGCTGCACCACATGCTACCCCCTCCTCGAGGGAACACTGACAGCGGCGGTGTGAGCAGGGAAAGACCTGCTGGACGCCGGTTTCCCACGATCGAATTGGCATCGAAAGAAACGCGGTGCGATCAGACGAGCTTCGCCTCGAACGGCGGCAACAGGTCCCGAGCCTCGAACTCGACCACCCAAAGGTCGGGATCGAACTTCAACTGGCGCGCAACGTACGCGTCGGCTGTCTCCTGATCCACCGCCGCCGAACCGGTTGCCCGCATCCAGGCCAGATCACCCTCGGCCGAGCGCAATTGGGACAGGACGCAAAGCCCCTCACGACCTCGCAGCACGACGAGCACGCCGCCCAAATCAGCGTCTCCCTTGCGCAGCACGGCACCGGGGCGGCCATCCCGGTCACCCATTCGCAGTGCCATGCTGACCCAGATTCCAGCCTTGATACGGGGCTCGGTCACCGCCGGGCTCGAAACGAGATGCGCGTCACCTGCCGATGATCCGGCGGGCGATCGCCATGCGGTGGACCTCGGACGGGCCTTCGTAGACCCGCATCGTGCGGACCTTCTGTGCCATCAGTTGCAGTGGAAGTTCCTTCGCCACACCCATGGCGCCGAATGCCTGCATCGCGTGATCAACGACCTCGGTTGCCATTTCGGTGCCGAACAGCTTGACCATCGACGCCTCGGCGCGGACATCCTTCCCCGCATCCGCCTTGGCGGCGCCATCGTAGACCATCAGGCGACAAGCGTGGATTTTCATTGCGGCATCGGCGATCCACCACTGAATTGCCTGCCGGTCGGCCAACCGCTGACCGAACGTGACCCGCTGCTTGGTGTGCTCTACCATCATGTCGAGCGCCCGCCGCGCCATGCCAACGCACCAGGCTCCTATCTGCAGCCGACGCACGGTCAGGCGAAGCTGCATCGGCGCGTACCCCTTGCCTTCGACGCCCAGCAGTTGCTTCGCCGGCACCCGGCAATCCTCGAACACCAGTTCGTAGGTCCGCTGTCCGCCGAGCATGGGAATCTCGCGCTCGATGATGAAGCCGCGGGTGTCGCGTTCGACGATGAAGGCGGTGACCCCGTCGGCGCGCTTACCCTCGCCGGTACGGGCCATGACGATGACGAAGTCCGCCTGCGGCACCCGGCTGACCCAAATCTTGCGCCCGTTGATCACCCAGTCGCCACCGTCCTTGACGGCGCGCGTGGTCATCCCGGCGGGATCGCCTCCTGCCCCGGGTTCGGAAATCGCGATCGCGGAATGTGCCTCACCACGGGCGTAGGGCTCGAGGTATTGCTTTTTCTGCTCTTCGTTCGCCACCGCGATCAGCATGTGCAGATTGGGACTGTCGGGCGGGAAAGTGAAGGAAACACAGGACCGGCCTTGTTCCTCGTAGACGCCGACCAAGGCGGAGTATGGCAGGTTCGCACCGCCGTATTCCTCGGGCACATCGAGGCCCCAAAGGCCCAGCTCCCTGCACTTGGCCAGCAACCCCGCCTCTTCCTCCGGCGGCAAGCCAGATTGCTGGCCCGCCATCTCGCGTGCGAGCACGCCCTTCTCCAGGGGGATGACCTCGCGATCAATGAATTTCGCCACGAGGTCCTGGAGCATCCGGTGCTCTTCGGGGAGTTCAAACATTCAGGGCATCCTGGCTTGGTATAGCAGGGACGGGCATGATCCCGGACATGGCCGCACCGGCTAGCGCCCCACGAAACGCGGCGGACGCTTTTCCATGAACGCCGTCCGGCCTTCCTTATAGTCCGCGCTGTTGAAGCATATCTCGCCCATCCGCTTGATCGCCGCCATATCCCGCTGGCTCTCGTCCTTCAGCATCTCGTTGATCGTCAGCTTCGAGGCCGCGACCGAAAGCGGCGCGTTATCGGCGATGGTGCGGGCGACATCCAACACCACGTCGTTCAATGCCTCCTCCGTCGTCATCGTGTTGATCAACCCAATCCGCTCGGCTTCCGCGGCATCGATGCGTTTTGCCGTATACAGGATCATGCGTGCATGCGCCGGTCCCACCAGATCGATCAACCGCTTCACCGCGTCCGGAGCATAGGCGATCGACAGCCGTGCCGCCGGGATGCCGAACTGGCTGTCGCCGGAGGCAATCCGCAGATCGGTCGCCATGGCGATGGCGAGGCCGCCGCCCATGCAGAAGCCACGGATGCGGGCGACGATCGGCTTGCTGAATGCATGCAGCTTGTCGCGTCCCACGCCGGTCGCGCGATCGTATTCCACCTGCGCATCGGCACTGTTCCGGTTCTTTTCGAACTGGCTGATATCTGCCCCCGAAACGAACGCCTTGTGTCCGGCCCCGGTCATGATCACGACACTGACACTGCGATCCTCGCTGAATTCGTCGAGGATCTCGCCCAGCCCAGTCCACATCTCCATGGACATGGCGTTGCGTTTTTCTGGCTGATTAAAGGTGATCAGGCCGATGCCGTCGTCCTTGGCAGCCAGCATTTTCCCGCCCGCGTAGGCGCGGGTCTCCGCGTGTTCGGGCAGCATCTCAGATCACTCCCTTCTGTCGCAGGTCCGCGAGTTCCGCGTCGGTATAGCCGACGCCTTTCAATATTTCATCGCCGTGTTCACCGGCATCCGGCGTGTAGCTGCGGATCGCCTTGGAGAAGCCGGAGATATTGATCGCCGAGGCGACCACCTCCTTTTCGCCAACGTACGGGCTCGTCATCTTTGTTGCCATCCCGAGATGCTTGACCTGCGGATCGGCAAACACCTGGTCGATCGAATAGATCGGCCCGCAGGGGATGCCGTTGGCCTCGAACAGCTCGATCCAGTGATTCGACGGTTTCGTTCGGGTGATTTCGCCGATCGCCGCGTTGATCGCCTTGCGGTCATTGCTGCGGCCGACCTGCGTCTTCCACTCGTCTTTTTCAAGCCAGTCCTTCCGCTCGATCGCCTCGCAGAAGCGGGTGAACACACGCGACGAGCTGGCTGCGATGTTGATGTGGCCATCGCTGGTGGGGAAAACCCCGGTTGGAATACCCGTCGGATGGTCGTTGCCGGCCTGCCCGGCGACTTCGCCCTCCATCAGCCAGCGGCTGGCCTGGAAGTCCAGCATAAAGACCTGCGCCTCCAGCAGCGACGTGGTGACCCAGCGGCCAACCCCGGTGCGCTCGCGGTCAAACAACGCCATCATGCAGCCCAAAGCCAGCAAATTCCCCGCGGTCAGGTCGTCGACCGGAATGCCGACCCGCATCGGACCACGGCCAGGCTCACCGGTAATCGACATCAGCCCGCCCATGCCCTGGGCGATCTGGTCGACACCGGCGCGCGGACCATACGGGCCGTCCTGTCCGAAGCCGGAGATGCTGCCGTAGACAATGCGGGGGTTGACCGCCTTGACGTCATCATATGAGACCTTGAGGCGGTGCTTCACGTTGGCCCGCATGTTCTCCAGGATCACGTCAGCGGTCTTGGCCAGACGCATAAACGCCTCGTGGCCCTCTTTCGCTTTCAGGTTCAGCGTCACTGCCCGCTTGTTGCGGTGCAGGTTCTGGAAATCGAAGCCATGGCGACGGCCGGCCACATCCTCGCCCTCGGTGACCGGCGGTTCGATGCGGATCACGTTCGCGCCCCAGTCCGCGAAGTGGCGAACCGCGGTCGGGCCGGCACGCGCCAGGGTGAGGTCAAGGACCGTGATCCCATTCAACGGCAGGCGGGTCTTGCTGGCAGCGAACGCTGCCTTGTCAGCAGGGCTCTCGGGCATTTTTCTATCCTCTTGGAGGCGTGCCAGGAGATCATCGGCCGGTCTTCCCGTTTGCTCAAGAGCGCCCGCGGTGAAACATGCGTCACAGTGATGTTCGGGGCCGGCCGGCCGCGCGCGAAGGGAAGCGGGAGGGCACGAATTGGGCACGCGTTACAATGCCATCGCCGGACAGAGCGTCGAGCGGCTGGCCGCGCTCAGCGACGGGCTGTTCGCCGTCGCCATGACGCTGCTCGTGCTGGACCTGAAGGTGCCCGCCAGCGAGGCGATCCACAGCGACAGCGCCCTGCTGAGCGCATTGGCCGAGCTGGCGCCCCGGCTGCTGATCTACCTCATGAGTTTCCTCACCCTCGGCATCTTCTGGGTCGGCCAACAGACCCAGCTCAACCATCTGGCACGGTGCAACCGATATCTGGCGTGGATCCATCTCGCCTTTCTGTTCGCCATATCATTGATGCCGTTTTCCACTTCACTGATGGCGGAATTCATCCGCTACCCCACCGCACTTGTGCTCTACTGGGCGAACGTCTTCGCGCTAGGGGCAACCCTGTTCGCGAGTTGGCGCTATGCGATCCGGGCCGGGCTGGTGCAGCCGGACGTGACGGCGGTGATCGATCGGTCGGTGGTGCGGCGTATCGTGATCGCCCAGGCGCTGTACGCGTTCGGTGCGGCGCTGTGCGTGTTCAGCACCTATTGGAGCATCGCCTTCATTATCATCGTGCAGTTGAACTATGCGATCGCCCCGCGGATTGGCTTCCTGGACCGACTGTAGGCGTTGGCGGAACCTGGGGCGAGGTTGGCCGCGATGGAACGACCTGCTAGGTACATCGTTCTCGAATTGCCGAATCGATCAGGCGGCGAGCGGCTGCGGTTCGCGGCTGATGCCATAGGACCATTTCGGCACGAGCGGCACATCGTTGCACATCTTGATGTAGCGTTTGATCCGTTCCGTCAGTTCGTCTTTGCTGGCGACGCGGATCCGGCGCAACACCGAACGCGCCATCTTCGAAAAGAACATCTCCACCCAGTTCAGCCAGGACGCATGCGTTGGGGTGAAGACCAACTCAAAACGGCCGGGCTTGCTGTTGAGGAAGCGCTGGGTCTCACGCGAGCGGTGGGCTGAGTGATTGTCGAGCAGGATGCAGATCAACAAGCCCGCCGGATAAGCGGCATCGAGTTGCCGAAGGAAGTCGACGAACTCGCGCGAGCGGTGTCGCTGGGTGACGGCATGGTGGACAAACCCGGTGACGAGGTCGACGGCTGCCGAAAGCGTGACTGTGCCAAGCCGTTTGTATTCGTGGTCGCGCTGGACGGTCGTGTTCTTGCCCGGCCGGGGCGGCAAATCAGGTGCCGTGGTGGCGATCGCCTGAATGCCCGGCTTCTCATCGTAGGAGACCACAGCGACGGGCCGCTCTGCTTGCGGCAGTGCGCGCAGCATTTCAGCTGCTGCATAGACTTCCAGAACTTCGGCCTTGCGCTCGTCGAAGGCCGGGTCACGGCGTTCCAGGTAATAACGCACCTTGTGGGGCTTGACTGGCTGGCGGTTCAGGATGTCGTGCACCGTACTGGCGGCGACCTCGGCCAGACAGCCATGACCCACGCCGCACCCGTGGCTGCGGGCATGGGCCGCCAACAGGCGTAACGTCCAAAGCTCGTGCGGATAACCGCGATCTTTTGGTTTGGCACAGGCCTCGCCGATCAGCCAGGTCCGCGCCGCTTCGGTAATATCCGGCTTCCGTCCCGAACGCGGCAGGTCGTCGATGGCCTTGAGCGGTCCCACGGCGGTCACCCGGCGGACGCATCGGGTGACCCGCTGGCGGTCGATGCCGAGGGTTGCCGCGATCTCGCTGGCATCGCGGCGGTCGGCAAGGTGCAGGATGATGGCCGATCGCTCGACATGGTGCGCCGGGGCAGTGCGCGAGCGGGCGAGCGCGGCCAGGGTGGAACGTGCTTCTTCAGTCAGGGACAGCGTCATCGTGGTGGCTTTGCGCGGCATAAAGCGTCTTCCGGGATGGTAACCAAACGCTGTTGGATGGCGCGGCGTCCGTGGTCAGGTCAACACGGCTCGAAATGCGGCTCGCTTTCGATCAGGTGCAGGGCTTCGGCCAGCGACTGGCGCTGGAACAGACAAAACCACTCGCCGGTGTGGCGGTGCCAGGAGAGGTCGAAGCAATCGCGACTGACGTATTCCAGGCGGGCGAACGGGGCTGCGAATTCCGGCTCGTATGAACGCGGATCGTCGGAGCGGTAGCGGGTGATGAACCGATACTTGTTGCCATGCCATTTGCCGTCGATGGCAACGGGGTAGTTGAACGCCGTGGGGCGGATCTCCGGCAGAAACCGCGGCCTCAGCACTTCTGCAATGAATTTCTCGCACGCGGCGATGATGGCCACTTTCTCAGCCTGGGGCGGTTTGTTTCCGGCCCGTCCGCCGACATAGACCCATCTGCCCCGTGCCAAAGCCCCACTCCCTGAAAATCTCTCTCGGTTGGTTCTATTCCACCGCCTCCGCCAGCCGCAATTTCCGGGCACCCGCTCACAGGCAGATTATGATCGGCAATTCGGAATCGATGTACCAGATAACCGGACATCGGACCAGCCTGCTTGCTGGGCGCCTCAGGTCATGGCTTCGTGCTGCGTGTCGGTCCCGGGCGTGACGTCAGTCCGCCAGTGGAACAGTCCAGGCGTTATAGCCATAGACCCAATCCGCATCGTGCGGCTCACGCAGCCAGTTGTTCAGCGCAGACGTCCGCTGGATCCGTGAGGTGCGCGGCCGGCGCGTCGCCTCGTAGCGCCGAAGCGCGGCCGGCAAGCCATCCCGTTCGACGCCGGCCAGACAGCGCGATAGCACGGCCGCGTCCTCGATGGACGTGGCGGCACCCTGCGCCATGTATGGGGTCATCGGGTGGCAGGCATCGCCCAACAGTGCGACGTTGCCCTCGACCCAGCGCGGCAGCGGATCACGTTCGACCAGGGCCCATTTGTGGACGTCCGGGCAGGCCGCCAGGATCGCTCGGACCTGCGGATGAAAAGTGTCATAGGCAGCGCGCAAGGCGGCGAGGTCGCCCTTGGCGGACCACGATTCGACAGCGGATTCTGGCTCCGGCGTGCTGGTCACGAAGTACAGTTCGTCGCGCCGCGGGTTGACGAAATAGCTGACGATATGGCGATCTGGTCCCCACCATTTGACGCAAGGCTCGACCGGTGCCCCGTTCAGCTGACGGGTGGGAAATACCGTCCGGTAGGCGACGCGGCCGGTGTAGCGAGGTTGCTCGCGGCCCAGCATGATCTCTCGCACCACGGAGTGCACGCCGTCGGCGCCGATGACGGCATCGGCCTCGGCTGCCTCGCCATTGGTAAATCGCATTCGCACGATCCCAGTCGAGAGGTGGTCGAGGCCGACCAGCTTGTGGTTCAGGTGGATGACGTCCGCCGGCACGATGTCGGCCAGCATGGCGTGCAGATCGCCACGATGCATCAGGAAATAGGGCACGCCGTGGCGCTCGAGGATAGACTGGCCGAGCGGCAGGGAGTTGGTCAGTTCGCCGGTGTCATAGTCGCGGCTGTCGTTGCTTTCCGGCCGGAAGGCCTGGGCCAGGAGTTTTGCTTCCAGTCCGAGGCGCGTACAACACGCGGACGGCATTCGGGGCCTGCTGGATACCTGCGCCGACCCGGGTGAAGCCTCTCGATTGCTCATAGATCCGGACATCGATGCCGATTTGGCGCAGGCACGCCGCGGCGGTCAGGCCGCCGATTCCGGCGCCGATGATGGCGATATGCGGCGTTTGTTCCGGCATCCAAAGTCCTCCGTTGCTCCGCGGGCGTAGCAATTGACATCCGCCAAAAATGTAGCAGCCGGCGTTGCCTGACGAACGCAGCGATTGGCATCGCAGGGATGGTGCGCGACGCGACCGGGTCCTGCAAGCCGCACGCGATCCGCACCAGCACAGGAAGAACCACGCGCGGTGGCCGGACGGCACGCAGCGGGTGATGATTGTTACGAAGGAAACGTGATGAAACGAGGGCCGCGATGCCGAGAGGCAGTGGCCGAATGCCTCAAACAAGAACGATCGTCTCAATCCCAAAGAAACGTTCGTGTGGCTCTGCCGCAACGGTTGAACAAATCATCGCAAATGAATTGATCCGGGTCAAAGCCCCTGGTGACGCCCGCGATGCAAATTGAACAAGGCCCTGCAGACGAATGTCAAAGGACCAGTCAAAAGCTTTCGCAAGCGGAGAATGCAAGTGTCTGGACCAGAGGTAATGAAAAATCATACCACGTCGCAGAACGGCTCCGATGACCGGACGCTCACGACATCAACGGGTTTGGTGACTGCGGACCTCCCGATGTCCGGCGCAGCGGTAGCGGAGGCGAAGTCGCTGAAGCAGATGCTCTATCTGACCGAGGACGGCGACACGCAGGCAATCAGTGTTCACGATATCCATCAGGGGCAGATGGACGATTGCTTCGTGCTCGCCTCGATCGGCGAGATCGCGCTGCAAAAGCCCGCTTTTATTTCGCACATGATAAATGCCTGCCGCGGCGGCAGTGAAACGGTCACACTCTACGAAGCCAGCGATGGCAGGACTCCCACCTGGGCGACCAAGGCCTTCAGGGCGGTGCACGAAACCGTGCGCAACGTCTTTCCGGACGACGCTGTCAATAGTGGAGCAACCCAGGATGTTGTCGCCGGTCATAAGGAGATCTGGCCGCAGTGCTGGAGAAAGCCGTCGCCATGTTGAACGGAGGTTATTCGGCGATAGCGGACGGCGGAAGCCCGCTGACCGCTATGGAGGAACTGACCGGACACGCCGCAAGCTTCATGGCGCCCGCGAGCCTGACTTTCGCCGCTCTGCGGAGCTACATCAAAGCAGACGATCTGATGGTGATGGATACCCCGTCCGTGGGCGCGCTTCCGGACCACCTTGTCAACAATCACGCCTACATGTTTGAAGGGCTCACCGGCTGTGGCGCTGCCGCGAAGGTGCATCTTGGCAATCCATGGGGTTTCGACCAGCCAGCGCCCATATCGCTGTCGCAACTGTCGCAGGGATTTGCCATCGTGGACATCGGCCATCTTTCGTAAGCGATCGACAATGAGGCCCGAGCAGATACGAGGTCGTGGCTCGGACCATGGGATCGCGGAATCCCAGAGACTACGCCAGCCGTCCGTCGCGCAGCGTCACCGTCCGGTCCATCCGGGCGGCAAGGTCCGGATTGTGGGTCGCGATCAGCGCCGCGACGCCGTGGTCGCGTACTGTCGCCAGCAATTCGGAAAATACCCGGTCGGCCGTCGCCACATCCAGATTACCGGTCGGCTCGTCGGCCAGCAGCAGTTTCGGCCGGTTCGCCAGCGCGCGCGCGATCGCGACGCGCTGCTGTTCGCCGCCGGACAGTTTGCCGGGCAGATGGCCGAACCGGGCGCCGAGGCCGAATTCGGACAGCAACGACCGGGCGCGATCCTCGGCGGTTCGGCGAGGGCGACCGGCGATCATCTGTGGCAGCACGACATTCTCCAGGGCGGTGAACTCGGCCAGCAGGTGGTGGAACTGGTAGACGAACCCGATGGTGTCGCGGCGCACCGCCGTCCGAGCCGCGTCAGGCAGGCCGCCGGCATCGCGCCCCTCGATCAGGACCCGAGCCGCCGTCGGGGCGGTCCAGCAGGCCGGCGACATGCAGCAGCGTGGACTTGCCGGCTCCGGAGGGAGCCACCAGCGCAACAATCTCCCCGGCGTGGACGGCCAGGTCGGCCCCGCGCAACACCGCAAGCTCGCCGGCGGCGCCGCGGTAGACGCGCTCGACGGCGCGTAACCGCAACTGGGCTACGTCCGATGGCCTGCCGCCCGATGCGGCGACGGAAGCCAATCCCACCGTTGATCGGGGCGCGGCGCGGCTGTCACTCATGGCGCAGCGCTTCCACCGGATCGGTACGGGCAGCCCGCCAGCTTGGATAGAGCGTTGCGAGCAGGGACAGGACAAGGCCTAGCGCGACGACGCGGCCGACATCGCCCCAGTCGACCGAATTAGGCAGCTCGGTCAGCATGAACACCGAGGCGTCAAATACCCGTCCGCCGGTGACACGCTCCACGAAGTGCTGCACAGCCGCGATGTTGCGGCAGAACGCCACGCCGATGAGCGTGCCGATCACGGTACCGCTGACGCCGACGAAGGCGCCGCACATCAGGAAGATCCGCATCACGGCAAAACTGCCGGCGCCGAGAGTGCGCAGCACCGCGATGTCGGAGCGCTTGTCCTTCACCAGCATGATCAGCGAGGAGACCACGTTGAACGCGGCGACCAGCACGATCATCCCGAGCACGATGAACATGGTGTCCTTTTGCACCTGGAGCACGCCGATAATGGTGTCATTGGCATGCCGCCAGTCGCGCACATAGACTGGAAGGCCTTCGAGCAGTGCTGCCAGCGGACGCGCCACGCCGGCGACCTGGTCGGGGTCGTGCAGCCGGATTTCGATCCCGGTCACCGCGTCGGGTTTCTGGAAGAACACCTGCGCGGCGGGCAGCGGCAGGAACACGACGCCGCTGTTGTAGTCGCTCAGGCCGGCATCGAAGATCGCCACCACTTTGTATGCGCGCACCCGCGGGATAGTGCCGAACGCGGTCGCCGCGCCTTCGGGTGAGATCACCGTCAGGTCATCGCCGATCCGCAGCCGGTAGGAATTGGCCAGGCCGACGCCGACCATGATCGCATCATCACCGGTAAAATCGGCCAGCTTGCCGGCGACGATGTGATCGCTGATCGAATGCAGTGCAAGCAGGTCGTCCATGCTGATACCGCGAACCAGGCCGCCCCGGGCGCCGCCGCCGGTGATGCTCAGCAGCGCCTGCCCGTCGAGTACCGGGGTCGCCGAGGCAACGCCGGGAATGCCGCGGATCCGGGTCGTCAGGGAAGTAAAGTCGCCGATCTTCTTGCCGGCATAGGCCTCGACCGTGACGTGCCCATTCACCCCCAGAATGCGCGACACAAGTTCGACCTGGAAGCCGCTCATGACCGAGGTCACCACGATCAGTGTCGCGACGCCGAGTGCGATGCCGACCAATGAGAAGATGGCGATGATGGAGACGAACCGCTCGCCTTTGCGGGCGCGCAGATAGCGGCCGGCAACCATGCGTTCGAATGGACCGAACATCGGCGATTGGTCAGCCGATCCGTGCCAACGCCTCGTCGGGCGTCACTTCCACCCGCTCTCCGCCGGCTCTGCGTTTCAACTCCACCTTGCCCGATGCGGCGCCGCGAGGGCCGACGACGAGTTGCCAGGGATGCCCCATCAGATCGGCGTCGGCGAATTTCACTCCGGCGCGGTCGTCCCGGTCATCGTACAGCGCCGAGCCGGAGAAGGCGGCATAAATCTGCTCGCACATCGCATCGCAGACCGGGTCGCCTTTCTTGAGGTTCAGAATGACTGCTTTGAAGGGCGCGATGGCATCGGGCCAGATGATGCCAGCGTCGTCGTGGCTCGCCTCGATGACCGCACCCACCAGCCGGGAGATGCCAATGCCGTAGCTGCCCATTTCGGGATACACCGGCTTGCCGTCCGGGCCGGCGACCACGGCACCCATCGCGCTGGTGTATTTGGTGCCGAAGTAAAAAATGTGGCCGACCTCGATCCCGCGGCCCTCCCGCCGGCGATCCGCCGCCACCTTGTCCCAGCGTGTGGCATCGTGCTTTTCGTCGGTCGCGGCGTAGTGTGTGGTCATTTCCTGGAAGAATCGCGCCAGATCCTCCGGCTGGTCGTGGCTGAAGCCGCCGGCGCCGGACGACAGATAGTCGATCTCCTCGAAAGCCGCATCGTAGTAAACCTGACTTTCGCCGGTGGGTGCCAGGATGATGAATTCGTGGCTCAGGTCGCCGCCGATCGGGCCGGTATCGGCCTCCATCGGGATCGCCTTCAACCCCATGCGCTGGAAAGTGCGCATATAGGCCAGCATCATCCTGCGGTAGCTGACAACGGCGCCGGCATGGTCCAGGTCGAAGGAGTAGGCGTCCTTCATCAGGAATTCCCGACCACGCATCACTCCGAAGCGGGGACGGACCTCATCGCGGAACTTCCACTGGATGTGGTAGAGGATCTGCGGCAGCGCGCGGTAGCTCCTGGTCGACTGGCGGAGGAAAAGGTCCGTGACCATCTCTTCGTTGGTCGGGCCGTAGAGCATGTCGCGTTCGTGCCGGTCGCGAATACGCAGCATCTCCTTGCCGTAATCGTCGTAACGGCCGCTTTCCCGCCATAGCTCGGCCGGCTGGATGGTCGGCATCAGAATTTCCTGCGCCCCGGCGCCGTCTTGCTCCTGCCGCACGATGCGTTCGATGTTGCGCAGCGCGAGCAGACCCAGCGGCAGCCAGGCGTAGATACCGGCGGAGGTCTGGCGCACCAAACCGGCTCGCAGCATCAAGCGGTGGGAGGCGATCTGCGCCTCGGCGGGTGTTTCCTTGATGGTCGGAATGAAGCCGTGGGACAGACGCATAGAGGCAAAATTCCATCAAAAGGTTTCCCCGCGGTTCGTATCGCGTTTGTGCCGAAGCCGCTACCTGCGTCGATGCCCACAATGGAAATGACCGCGGATCAGCGAAAGTATTTGAACCCACAAGAAATGGTGCAACGCAGCATTAGCCATAAAAGTATTCACGAATTGGAATTTTGCTGCGCTGCACAACGACTGCGCGCAATAAACTCGGCGTTATCGTCGGAAGAGGAAACAAAAACCCGTGACTCGCGGGCCAAGTGTCGTTAACTAGTCCCGGGCCATTTACCGGTTAGTAGGTGGGTCAGGTTTGGGGAGGAAACGCCAGCCGTCTTGTTGGTGAGGACGCATGTACTCCTCGTCAGAGGCGGCGCCTGTGGCGAAATAAGCGTCTTAAATCAACGATCCGGCACGGCGAACCAGCCGTGCCGGAAACTGACGTAATCGCTTTGGATCAGGACATAGGCACCGGTCCACAATACACAAGCGACTATCGTGGTAACGATAACTTTCATCATCAAGCGTGGCCGCTCGGGGGCGCCGCGCCACCCGCTGGCTTCGTCCGCCCGCTGAACCGGTCGGGTACCGATCGGCAGCACCGCGAATAATGCGGTCCACCAGATGATGACGAACATCACGATGCCGGTGAACCAATTCATCTCAGATCACACCCTGATCAGGTGCACATCGACCATCGGCCGCTTGCCCAGGCGCCGACCCAACGCGCGTCGCAGCGCGGCACGGGCCGCTTCGCCCAAGCCTGCATCGTCCCGTCTGAGACTGGCGGGGAGATCGCGCAGTATGTCCAGAAACTCCCGGGCGACCCGGTCCGCTTCGCTATCCTCCGGGTCCAGCAGGCCGGGCGCGCTGATCTTCGGGCGACCGAGCAGATTGCCCTGTTGGTCAACCGCAAGGCTGGCGACGATCAGGCCGTTGAACAGCATTCGGCGCCGCGCCGACATCACCTCCCCGTTCATTGGAACCAATCGGCTGCCATCCAGCACCAGTCTGCCGACCGGCGCGCTGTCGACAATCGCCGGCCGCCCTGGGCCGAAGCTCAGGATGTCGCCGTCCTCCAGCAGGAACGGAGTGGCACCCGCCTCGCTCGCGAGAGCGGCGTGCGCCGAAAGATGCCGCCACTCACCATGCACCGGCACGGCGTACCGCGGCTTCACGAGGCGGTACAGCCGCCGTAATTCGTCCCGTGCGGGGTGGCCGGAGACGTGGGTCAAATGGTCGTGATCAGTCATCAACCGAACGCCCCGGCGAACGAGATTGTCCTGGACCGTGCCGATCGCCCGCTCGTTGCCGGGGATTACGCGTGAGGAGAAGATGACGGTGTCACCTTCCCCCAGGGACACAACCGGATGATTGTCCTGAGCGATGCGGGCCAGCGCGCTGCGTGGCTCCCCCTGGCTGCCGGTGACGAGGATCAGCAGGTTGTCGTCGGGCACATCGTCGATGTCGTCCTCGGTCAGGAAAGGCGGCAGCGATCTCAGATAGCCGCATTCGCGTGCCGTGGCGTCCATGTTGCGCAGCGACCTACCGGCCAGCGCCACGCTGCGGCCCGCGTCCCGCGCGGCCAGTGCGATCAATTCCATCCGGGCAACGTTGCTGGCGAAGCAGGTCACCGCGACGCGGCCCGACAGATCGCGGATCAGGGTCGACAGGCTGCGGCGTACGTCCTGTTCGCTGCCGGAGTGGCCCTCGACCATCGCATTGGTCGAGTCACATACCAGGGCCAACACGCCTTTGTTGCCGAGTTCACTCAGCGCGGCTTCGTCCGAGGGTGGGCCGATCAGCGGTGTAGGATCGAGTTTCCAGTCCCCGGTGTGCAAAACGGTACCCATCGGCGTGTCGATCACCAGAGCCTGCGCCTCGGGGATGGAGTGCGCCATGCGGATGAAGCGCAGCGCGAATGGAGGTAAGTCGATAGATCCACCCGGTGGGATCACATGCAAGGGGACCTGACCAGCCAGACCGGTCTCGCCAAGTTTGCGACGCAACACGGTGGCAGCGAACGGAGTGGCGTAGACCGGGCACTTCAGCCGCGGCCATAACCAGGCGACGGCACCAATATGATCTTCGTGAGCGTGGGTGATGACCAGCCCCACCAAACTGTCACGACGCTCGGCAATGAACCCAGGGTCGGCCATCATGACATCCACTTCGGGGTGCTCGCTGCCGCCAAAGCCGATGCCGCAATCCACCGCGAGCCAATATTCCTTTCCAGGCTCGCCATAACGATAAAGATTTAAATTCATGCCGATTTCGCCCGTCCCGCCAAGCGGCAGGAAGGCCAGGTCGCAGTTTTCAACATCCATAAAAGATTTGGTTCCGTTACTCGTTTTCGATCATTCGTGTCTTTTCTCTTGGTAATGTGGGCGCTGGATTGCGTTCCGCCAACAGCCGCAGACCATCCAGGGTCAGATCGGGCTCAATATGCTCGATCATCAGAGTTCCCTCGGTAAAAAGAGGGGCCAGGCCACCGGTCGCGACAACCTTCATTGGACCGCCGAATTCGGCCTTGATGCGAGTCAGCAGGCCCTCGATAAGGCCGATGTAACCCCAGTATATGCCCGATTGCATGGCCGGAACAGTGGAGCGGCCGATCACTGCCTGCGGCCGGCCAATTCCAATGCGCGGCAGTCGGGCGGCGGCCTGGTGCAGCGCTTCGATGGACAAGTTGATACCTGGACAAATTACGCCGCCCAGATAGGCACCCGTCTCGTCCACCACGTCGAATGTGGTCGCGGTGCCAAAATCGACCACGATCAAGGGACCGCCAAATTTTCGGTGGCTGGCCAGCGCATTCAGCAGCCGGTCGGCGCCGACCTCATTGGGATTATCGATCTTGATTTCGAAGCCCCAGTCGAGCGACGCCCGGGCGATCAGCGGCTCGACACTGAACCACTCGCGGATGAGGCGGCGCAGGTGATACAGCGCAGCCGGCACGACGGTGCCGATGACGGCAGCGTTGATCTGGTCGCGCCTCAGATTGGCCATGGTGAGCAGCGAATTCAGCCAGACGGCGTACTCGTCCGAGGTGCGTTGAGCGTCTGTGCGAATCCGCCATGAGCCACGCCAGCCGGATCCGTCATGGACCGCGAAGACAATATTGGTATTACCAGCATCAACGACGAGGAGCATGCCTATGGTACCGCTAATGATCTTGCGTGCCGCGTGTTGTCCGTCGCAGGTCTCGCGCACATGAACCCTCGGCTACCGGTTAAAGGCACCTGCTATCATCACGACCGGCGATATGCCGGAATTGCGTCACTTGATCGCTCGCTGCGGGGAGTGTCAACGTAAGGCGGCCCCTGTCCAAGACCCGGCTCAAGGCCTCGGAACACAACCAGCGGACCGGGCGCGGCGGGGGCAATCGCGTCGCGATGGCGGCCGATTAGCGCGATATCGCATTGTTCATGCGTGAACTGGCGCGTCTGCGCGCCGGATATCACGACGACCTCTGCCACGAAAGAGCCTCCGCAGCTCCGTTGCGACACCGAAGCTTAGACCAGTTTCAGCCTGACTGTGCAGGCTGAAACTGGTCCAGCTCTTTGTTTGGTCGCATAATTCACACGCTTGGAACGTTCCGCTTAGCGTGATCATGCTCTAGCCACAACGGAGGCTGCGGATAACGGTTGCTAGGTCTGGACGTGGCTGGCGGAAAATTTCAGGTTTCGCGCGGTGTAACTGAAATCGTCAGCAACTCCGTCCGACGCAGCAAACCGACCTTCACCTCCATGCCCGCGCGCTCGGCGGTCAGCGCGCGGTGCAGATCATCGACCCCGGTCACCGGCAAGCCGTCGAATGACACCAGGACGTCACCGGTCTGCAGCCCAGCGAGTTTGCCCGGCCCGTCCGCCGCGAGGTCGGCAACCATCGCGCCGCTCACCTGATCAAGGCCGTGAAAACGCCGCACACGGGTGGTGATCGGGACGGTCTGTGCGGACATCCCCAGCCGGGATCGCCGCACCCGTCCATCGCGCATCAGCCGGGTCGCCACCCAGGTCGCCGTGTCGATACCAATGGCAAAGCAGATCCCTTGCGCCGGCGCGATCATCGCGGTGTTGATACCGATCACCTGACCCGAACCGGATACCAGGGGTCCGCCTGAGTTGCCCGGATTGAGCGGGGCGTCGGTCTGAATCACGCTGTCGATCAGACCGCCTGAGCGGGTGCGCAAGGTGCGGCCGAGCGCACTGACGATTCCGGCAGTGACCGTGCAGGTGAAACCCAGCGGGTTGCCGATGGCAACCACAAGCTGGCCGACCCGCAATGACGCCGAGGCGCCAAGCTCCGCGTGCGGCAATCCGTTGCCGGACAGGCGCAGCACCGCCGTGTCGGTGGCGGGATCATCACCGACAAGGGCGGCCTCCAGGCTCTGTCCGTCTGTCAGACTGGCGCGCAGCCGAGTGGCGTTGGCGACGACGTGGCTGTTGGTGAGCAGGTAACCGTCAGGGGTGAAGATCACGCCCGATCCTTGCCCCGCCGGTCGGTCGCCTTTGCCGAACGCTACGACATGCACGACGGCCGGGCCGACACGGTCGAACGCGTGTACGACCTGGGAAGAATACGGATCAAGCTCCTGGTTCATCGCATCAAGTGGCATGGAAGTGTTCCTTTTGTGCCCCAAATGGGGAACGGGCCGGCGAAACGGCACCCGGCCATCCGGCGGGGCCGTCTCCCGGTCATCCAACCGATGCCCATGGCACACCGAGGCGCGCAGGGTATGGCTACGCAAGGAGGCGCTTTTCCATGGATATCATCGAACAAGTCTCAACCGACCTGGCCGATCGGGTCGCCCGGGCCGCGCCATCCGTCGTCGCCATTCATACCGGGCGGCGCCGCTTCAGCGGCATCCTGTGGCGGCCCGATGTGGTGCTGGCCTCCGAACAAACGCTTGGCGACGATCCGTCGCTCAGCGTTATCCGCGGCGGCCAACGGATCGGGGCGACACTCGCAGGCCGCGACCCGGCACCAATGTGGCCGTGCTGAAGCTGGAGGCAGCACTGCCAGGCTCGACGCTGCCGCCGGCGGCCACCGCGCCCCGGGTCGGGTCCTTGGCGCTGCTGGTCGGCGCCGATGCGGCAGGCGGCCCGACAGGACGCCTGGGGATGGTGCACAGCGTTGGGGATTCCTGGCACAGCATGGCTGGCGGACGCATCGATGCACTGATCCGCCTGGACGCCTCACTCGGTGCGGATGAAGGCGGGCTGGTTCTGTTGTCGGATGGAGGGCTACTGGGGATGTCGACCTCCGGCCCGCGGCGGCGAACCATCGTCATCCCCACGGCGACGCTGCTGCGGGTCATCGATCCGCTGCTGGCCGACGGCCGCATCGCCCGCGGCTGGCTGGGCGTTGGTCTACAGCCGGTGATGATTCCAGACGGTTTCCGGCAGTCCGCTGGGCGGGAGGCGGGATTGATGGTGGTCAGCCTGGCGTCGTCCGCTCCCGCCGAGGCGGCCGGTATGTTGCCCGGCGACATCGTCCTGGACATCGACGGCACCCCGGTCAGCCGGCCGCGCGCCCTCACTGCGTCCATGGGTCCGGAACGCATCGGCCAGGCCGTCATCCTGCGGGTTCTGCGTGCCGGTGCGGTGCAGACAATCAGCGTGACCGTCGCGGCACGCCCCGCCGCATGAACGCCGCCAGCGGCACGAGCACGAGCACGAGCGGCGGCCTGGCGCAAACCGAAGGTCTGCGGGTTCGGGTGCATGCGGCCGACCCGGTCCGTCGGCGGGGGCTCGTCGCGATGCTTCAGGCCGCTGGTCATTCGGTGACGGAGGAGACGCCGGACGTGGAGCTGTGCGACGTCGGCCTTGGCGAGCAGCCGGTGCCGCATGAGGCGGAGGCCCCGGTCGTCGCCCTGGCCGCCGGCCCAACGATCGTCGGCATGCCGGCTGGAATGCTTGCGGCGGATGCGACGGCGGATCAACTCGATCTGGCATTGCGTGCGGTTTCGGCCGGACTGCTGGTTCGGTCCCCGGGCCTGGCGAGCGGCGGCGGTGGCGCAACGTGGCTTTGCGCCGGTCAGCGACGAGGCCCCCGCCACTGCTGACCCCGAGGGAACGCGAGATACTGGCTCTCGTCGGTCAGGGTTTCAGCAACAAATCGGTCGCTCGGCAGCTAGGGATTTCAGTCCATACCGTGAAGTTCCACCTGGAGGCGCTATTTGCCAAACTGGACGCGACGAGCCGAGCGGAAGCGGTGGCGAAGGGATTGCGCGGCGGCGTGATCGTATTGTGACTTTGTCGGGTCTGGCGTGGATGGCGGCCGCGACGCAGCCGCTGCCCCGGACACACCGGCTCGCCGCGAGGATGGCGAAAGGTTTGACATTCGCCTACGCGGATGCAACTCGATCTACTGAACAGTAGCTGGAGCCGGAATGTGAATGATGCGCTGCCGCAGGGTGGGCCTGCCCTGCGATCGATCGATGCTGTCGAGCAGGGCCTGAGCGAGGCCGGATACATCGCCAATCGCCAGATTTCCACCGCCATCTATTTGGCACAGCACCTGCAGAAGCCCATTCTGGTGGAAGGTCCGGCAGGCGTCGGCAAGACAGAACTGGCGAAGTCCGTGGCCTCATGGCTGCGGCTGCCATTGATCCGCATGCAGTGCTACGAGGGTCTGGACGAGTTCAAGGCGCTGTACGAGTGGAAATACGGCAAGCAATTGCTGTACACGCAAATCCTGAAGGACAAGATCAGTTCGGTGATCGGCGACGCTGATGGCCTGACCGAGGCGCTGAACAAGCTGCACAATTTCGGCGACATCTTCTACTCGCATCAGTTCCTCGAGCCTCGGCCGCTGCTTCGTGCTCTGCAGCAGCCGGACGGAGCGGTTCTGCTGATCGACGAGGTTGATAAGTCTGATCAGGAGTTTGAAGCGTTCCTGTTGGAGATCCTGTCCGACTATCAGGTGACGATCCCCGAGATCGGCACTGTCGAAGCGGTCGTGGCGCCGATTGTGCTGCTGACGTCGAACAGTACCCGCGATCTCGGCGACGCTTTGAAGCGACGCTGCCTGCATCTGCATATCGGCTTTCCCGACGCCAAGCTGGAGGCGAGGATCATCGCCTCCCGGGTGCCGGGAATCGATACCAGATTGCTGCGCCAACTGGTTAGCTTTGCCCAGCAGCTGCGTACGCTGGATCTGAAGAAAGTGCCCTCGGTCAGCGAAACGATCGACTGGGCGAAGGTGCTGCTGCTGCTGCACGCCTCGGTGCTGGAGGTCGATATGGTGCGGGACACCTTGAACGTGCTGCTGAAGTTTGAGGCAGATATCGAGGCAGCCAGCAAGCAACTCACCGGGCTTACGCACAAGGCCAGGCAGGAAGCCGGGATCATGGTGTAGTGTCGAGCGTAGCTACCGACACTGCCCCCGCGGTCGCGCCGGCCACGGAGCCGCTGCGGCGGTTTCTGCAGGTGGCGCGCGGCGCTGGGTTGCGGGTCTCCGCGGCGGAGGGGATCGATGCCGCCAGGGCGGTTGATCTCGTCGGGGTCACCGACCGCACCGTGCTGAAAGACACGCTGGGACTGATCCTGGCCAAGACGCCAGACGAAAAAGCGCTATACGACGAGGCTTTCGAGCTTTACTTCAAACGCGATGAATTCGCCGGCAAGGACGCGGCGACGGACAGCGGCGACGACGCCCCGGGCCAGGACCCATTTTCCAACCCGGCCAGCGGTCCGGGCGGCGACGGAATAGGCGGCCAGGGCGGCCAATCCCTCGGGCAATTGCTGGCGGACGACGACCGCGCCGCGCTGGCAACGGCGATGGAGCAGGCGGCGCGCGAAGCCGGCATCGAGAACATCCGCTTCTTCACTCAGAAAAACCTCTACGCCCGCCGCATCCTGGACCGCATGGGCCTGCGGGGGTTGGAACGCGGACTGGAGGCGTTGCGCCAGTCAGGCACGCCGGAAGGTCTTGGCCAAGCGCAGTTCCTGGAGGGCAAGGTCGAGGCGCTGCGTGACGCGGTACGCGACTTCGTCGAACGCAATCTGGTCCTGTTCGCCAAGGGCGATACAGAGAAATTCCGCGAGGAATTGCTCAAATCGACACGGCTCTCGAACCTGGAGCGACGCGATCTGGACCGCATGCGAGGTACCTGGTGCGGCAAATGGCGAAGAAACTTGCCGCGCGATATGCCAAGACCCGACGGCGGCGGCTGCGCGGCCAGTTGGATACGCGGCGGACACTGCGGCGGAACGTGGGGTGGGGGGGCGTGCCGTTCGTTACGGTGTGGAAGCAGAAGCGTATCGAAAAACCTCGGGTGATGGTGCTTTGCGACGTATCCGGCTCGGTCGCCGCCATGGCACAGTTTCTGCTGATGTTCCTCTACGCCCTGAATGAGGCGCTGTCGGACATCCGCTCGTTCGCCTTCTCCGGTTCGCTCATGGAAGTTTCTGACATTCTGGAGAAGCAGCCGGTTGAAGAGGCTATCACCCGGATCATGTCGCTGATCGGATTTGGATCCTCGAACTACGGCAATTCGTTCGCTGATTTCGAAGACGGATGGATGCGTTTCGTTTCGAACAAAACAACAGTCATCGTGCTGGGCGATGCCCGCGGCAACCGGACCGACCCTCGGACCGACATCATTGGTCGGATTTCGCAACGGTCGAAACGGATCATATGGCTGAACCCGGAATATCGCTCCGCCTGGGGCACCGGGGACTCGGACATGTATCGTTACGCGCCATTCTGCAATCTGGTGACGGTGTGCAACACGCTGCGCCAATTGGAATGGGCAATCACCGATCTCCTGAAGGACGCGGTCTAGCCCGCAACCCAGGGGTCAGGACCGGGCCCGGATGCGTGTGATGCCTACGCCTCCCGGTAGCCCAACAGCAGCAGGCCGCTGAACAGGATACAAACCGGCCAGATCCAGCCGGCGATTTGCCATGCAGCGGGATTTTCCCGCGGGTTCAGCCTGATCTCCAGCCAGCGCCCCCAGCCAGCCGCGATACCGGCGAGGGCCAGCGGGGTATGGGTCAACTCGATCAGCAACTGGTCCTTGATGTTGGCGATCGCGTGGCTGTGGGTCAGCAGCAGGGTGCCTCCCGCAGCACAGAGCAGCGGGAAGACCAGCGCGGCGCGGGGATTGCCCCATTTGGTGGCCCTGACGCGCCATTCGAATAGCGCAAACACGACCAGCAACAGGACGAAGGCGCGGTGCTGCAGCACCTCGACATCACGAAAGCTCTCGAGAAAGCCGATCTGTCCCAGCGGCCATGTCTCCGGATCCGAACGGACGAACAGGAACGCGGCCAGCCCCAGGAACAGCAGCGGCCAATGCCGCGCCCAACGCAGTCCGGCGCGGTTGAGCAACGCCAACAGCCCGACGCCGACAACAAATAGCCCGGCCCAGTGGTGGTTGGACTCTGACCAGGCGATGTCGTCGGCATTCCGCGGCGGCAGATCCCCTGCACCAGGCACGAACGCCACCTGCGGCGCCGCCTTCTGGCTGGCAGCCTCCGCATCAAGTTTCGCCTGCAAGGCGGGCAGTGCAAGACTGTCGTGGTCGGGGCTGCTGAAACGCGGCCATTCCGGGATATTTCGTGCTCTGATCTCCTGCCAGGTCACTCGGTCCTGCGTGAGGTCGACCGCCGGCGGCACAGAGGTCAGGGAGGCGGCGGCGAAAAATACGGCAATGCCGATGCCTAGCTCCACCTCAGAGAAGCGGCGCAGCCGGTTTACGGCGGTCGCCGGATTGGCTCGCAGCCGCTCCACCAGAAGAAAATTCATGCCGCCAAGGCCCAGCAGCATCAGGAACAAGGCGATCTTGGCACCGACCATGACCCCGAAGGCGGTGCCGTAAAATCCCGGCCAATCGCCGATATAGAGGATACTCATGGCAACGCCGCTGACCAGGATGCAACCAACGCCGACCATGGACATGCGCGAAAAACGTGCACCAACCAGCCGACAGGCAGCCGCATCACCGACCCGGGAGAGGGCGAACAGGAAGCACGGAATACCGCCGATCCAGATTGCGGCGCCCAGTTGATGCAGTCCCTCGACCACAAGCAGCCCTGGCCGGTTGTCCAATCGGGCGGCGGCGTGTGTCGTGAGAGTTGCCGCGCCGAGCTCCAGGAGGGCCAGCAGCAAGAGCGGCACGGTTGGCGCGCGATCCGGGCGGCCAAGCAGCAACGCGGCAAGGAGCGCGGCGCCGGCGGCCTTGAGCAGGCCGGCGAGGGCGAAGTTGGCGGTCAGGACGTCGCCAACGCTCAGGTCGACGGTCTCGGTCAGCACAGCGGTCTGCAAGGCGACGGTCCCAGCAGCGGATAGCAGTAGACCAATGGCAGCATAGCCGGCTATCCGTGCGGTGCCGACGGCGATCACCGTGCCCGTGCCGTGAGCCCCTGTTCCAAGCCGAAACGCCAGAGGGCGGGCCAGCAGGATCAGAAAAAGCACGCCGCCCAACGCCATGGATTGCGACAGAATGGTCAGACCATGGAGGATGATTGAGAGGTAGCCGAACAGGTCGACCAGCAACTCCATTTGCTCAGGGTCCCTTCACGACGAACCGAACCTCACCGCGCGTGATGTGGCCATCCACGGCAAGAACCTGCCAGCGCAAGACGTAGGCTCCCGGGACAAGGTCAAGGTGGCTGCGGATGATGTCTGGCGCATCGTCGGGCATGATCGGAATGGTATCGCGGGTGTGGTCCGGGCGGGTCAGTGTCAACCGCGACCGGGCGCGGTCGATCCGGCTGTTGTAACGAAAACGCAGATCCAGCGGCCCAGCAGGGACGGAGGCGCCGGCTGCCGGCATGCTATCCTCCAGGATCGCGTGGGCGAAGGCGACTCCGGGCAGCGCCATCGGAGCCAACACGACGAGACCGACCACAGGCCACACCATCGGTGGGTTTCTCGTTGGCACTTTTCTCAGGCGATCCTCCATCAAGCGTCGGTGCCCGCGTTATGGCGCACCAGAATCCTTCTGGCGATGGGCCATGGCGGCGGCGGCACAGAGCCGGCCAACGCACGCGGGAGCATGTGTAGTCGGCGCATTGCCGGTGCTTCTGGTCGCCGGACCGGTTGTGCTGGTTGGCTTGTCGGCGTTCGGCGTGGGTCGATTGCCGCCTTGCAAAATAAGTTCTTGCCCGGACGTTTCCGCAGATGCTTCGAGAGAGCTCATGTAAGAGATCGCAGAGGACCCCGCCCCCGATGAGCCGCCCGTCACCCGGAAAAAGAGCCGATTACCGCTGGTTCCACGCCATCACCACGCGATGGATGGATAATGACGTGTTTCAGCACGTCAACAACGTCAACTATTTCTCCTACTTCGACACCGCTGTCACCTACTACGAGATGACGGAAAAGGTAGTTGGCCTGCTGGAGGGTCCAGTACATTGCGTGGTGGCCGAAGTCACCTGCCGTTACCACAGTTCGCTGACCTTCCCCGACCGTGTATTGGTCGGAATCAGGGTGGCGCACATCGGCCGCAGCTCGGTCCGCTACGAGATCGGCGTGTTTCGCAACGACGACGACGTGGCGGCCGCCGAGGGCCATTTCGTTCATGTGTTCGTCGAGCGAGGCGCACAACGGCCGGTTCCGATCCCGGATGATGCGCGCGCGGTACTGCACCGGATTGCGGTCGAGCGAAAATAGCGCTCGGCGGGATCGGTGGTCCGGGCGAACGCGCATGCGGAAATTGCGTGACATCACAGTCACAATTTAGCTGTAATGAGATGAATGGTGAAGAGATCGAAAGTGAGGCGGAGGTGTGGCTGCCCAGGATGATCCAGCAGGTCATTACCGCGCGCTTGGGCTAGCTCCGAATGCCACCCAGGCGCAGATTTCGCATGCTTACCGCGAATGGGCCAAAGCGTTCCATCCTGACATATCGGGACACGCCGACGCTCATGATTTTCACCGGATCAAGGAAGCCTATGACACGCTGCGCGATGAAGGTCGTCGCACGCTTTATGATGCGGTGGGACTTGGCGGCCGACCGGATGGATCACCGTCGGATCCGGCCGCAGCTGAGGCGGCCACTCGGCCAAGCGTCACTCCGGCGACGGCGGCACGTTGTTCCGCCTGCAACGCGATCTCGTCGCAACCGAGGTATTGCATTTTCTACCGGGTCATCAGCGCAATCGTGCATTGCCACGTGGAACGTCCGCACGGCGTCTATTGCCCGCGGTGCGCGGCGAGCCGGTCGCTGCGCGAATTTGTCATCTCATCAGTCCTTGGCTGGTGGAGTATCGCCGGGATCGTCCAGACGCCGGCTGCACTTTGGCGGAATTTCTGGATCGGCGAGAAGCCCCGCCGTGCAAACGCCCGTTTACTTATCACTCAGGCTCAGTACTTTCTGAGCATCAGGCACCGCGTTCTGGCGCAGTCCTGCCTGGAGCAGGCGGCACGTTTCGCTGAGGGCAAGGATGCCGAAACGCTGGTCAGCCTCAGGCAACTCCTTGGCAACGAGTTGCTTGGACGAACCAGAAACGATTGGGCGCTGTACCTGCATCCCGGCCTGTATGCGCATGCGCTGCCGTTACTGCTGATTGCCGTCATCGCCCTGTCGTACAATTCTGCTCGGTCTCCCCATGAGATCCCCCCGCCCGGTTCGATTTCGGCCTCAACAGGTCCACCGGGACCTTTGTCGGCACCGGCGGGGCCATCGCCGATCGTCCGGGACATTCGCCACGTTGCCAGCGTGTCGGCGACCATCTGGGTCGTGCAGAACGGCCAATACACCAGCGGCGGATACCTGCCGCAATTCACCACGGTCGTTGTCCTCGGGCCTTCCAGCAATCCGGACTTCGTGGCGGCGCTGCTGCCGAGCGGCCAGCCCGCAATCCTGGCGGCCGCAGCCTTGGCCGGCGGTGATGGAGCGGCAGCGAGATCACGACTGTGTCATGACGTCGCGTCGGAACCTCTTCGCAACGGTGAGGTCCTGAGAAAACTTCAATCCGGACCTAATAGTGCCGTGGTCATCAACAACGGCGAGGATGACGCGATGGTGAAGTTTCGAAGTCCGGATGGTGTCGTTACCGTTGCGCTATTTGTCGTCGGTCAGTCGCAAGCGATCATCGAGGACTTTCCCGATGGGTCCTTTCATTTCGAATTCGCGACAGGGCAGCATTGGAGTCGGAAATGCGGTTTGTTTGAACAAGGAATGAACGCGCGACGGTTCCGTTCGGTCGATACCTTTGCCAGCCGGGAAGAGGTGGAAGTCAAGCAGGGCCAGCATATGACGGTCGTTCACCCGGACTTTGCCGAATTCACCATACCCCCGGACCCGGATGGGTTGGCACTGGCGGAGCCGATCGATCAGGACGCGTTCATCCGGGATTAATTCCGACGGCCCGAAATGTTGACCCATTCTCCATTTGGCGGCCCGTCGGTATCTTATTGATTTCGCGCGCGGCCCCCTCCCTCGCGTGCTCGGTCGCCCCGCCAACCCCGCGCGCATACCAGTCGTCGCTTTGGGCCGCTGGTATAAATATAATCAAAATACCCGTTACCCATAAGCAACGGATCCTTCGCCGCGGGTCATTCGCTCCGGCACCGGCTCGCCCGTCAGGTCGGCAGCAACGGCCTCGGCCACCCTGATCCCGTCGACGGCGGCAGACAGGATGCCGCCGGCATAGCCCGCGCCCTCCCCAGCTGGGAACAGGCCGCGCGTGTTCACACTGTGACCTTGCAAATCGCGCGTGATTCGGACCGGGGATGAGGTGCGCGTCTCCACCCCGGTCAGCACCGCGTCATGCATCGCAAAACCCGGAATGTCCCGGTCGAACGCGCTCAACGCCTCCTGCATCGCCTCGATCGCGAAGCGCGGCAAACAGTCCGCAAGGGCGCCTGGCCGCACGGCTGGCCGGTACGACGGTTCCACATCGCCCAACCGCCGCGACTCTTTGCCCGCGAGCAGGTCACCGACCAATTGCACCGGTGCCGCGTAGGTTCCACCGCCCGCCCGGAAAGCGCGTCGCTCCCACTCGCGTTGAAATGCCACGCCGGCCAATGGATGATTGCAGGCCGGGTCGTCGCCGGACGGTACAACCACTGTGCGATAGTCCGCCGGGGTGACGCCGACCACGATGCCGGCATTCGCGTTGAACTCCGCGCGCGAGATACCTAACTCATGCCGTTCGTCACGACGCAGCCGGCTTCGGACGTGGCCGCCACAACGCGGCCGCCGGGGCACATGCAGAAGCTATAGACCGATCGGCCGTTGCTGGCGTGGTGCACCAGTTTGTAGTCCGCCGGGCCAAGGCGCGGATGGCCGGCGAAGCCGCCAAAGCGTGCGCGATCAATCAGCGCCTGAGGATGTTCGATCCGCGCGCCGATCGAAAACGGCTTGGGCTCGATCTGCACACCGCGCTGGTGCAGCATGGCGAACGTGTCCCTGGCACTGTGGCCGATCGCAAGGACCACATGGGCCGCCTCGATCTGCTCGCCCCCCGCCAGGATCAGGCCACGCACATCGCGGGTGCCGTCAGCGCCGACATCGACCACGAGCTCCTCGACCCGGCAGCCAAACCGGTATTCGCCGCCCAGCGCCTCGATTTTCGCCCGAATGCCTTCGACCACCGTGACCAGGCGGAAAGTGCCGACATGCGGCTTGCTGACGAACAAAATCTCCTCCGGCGCGCCGGCGAGGACGAACTCGGTCAACACCTTCCGGCCTAAATGACGGGGATCCTTGATGCCGCTGTACAGTTTTCCGTCGGAGAATGTGCCTGCGCCGCCCTCACCGAACTGAACATTGCTTTCCGGCGTCAGCACGCCTCGGCGCCATAAACCCCAGGTGTCGCGGGTGCGCTCGCGGACCACCCTGCCCCGTTCCAGGATGATCGGCCGAAACCCCATTTCGGCCAGCGTGAGCGCCGCCAGCAAGCCACATGGGCCGGTGCCGATCACGACCGGCCGCAACGGTGGGGTGCGGACGCGGTGCACCGGCCGATAGACGGTATCGGGGGCCAGCCTGATACGGGCATCGCTCCGATGCCGCCGGAGCACCTCCGCCTCATGCCGGACCGAGACGTCAGCGGCGTAAACCAAGCTGATCGCCGATCGGCGGCGGGCATCGTAACCGCGCCGCGCGATCGAGAGACTGAGCAGGTCGTCGGTCGGAATCCCGAGCCGGAGCAGCACGGCGTCGTGCAATGCATCTGCAGGATGATCGAGCGGCAATTTCAGTTCGGTGAGGCGCAGCATATGTCCGGTTTCATCGACCCGCGCGATGCGTGACAGCGTTCCGGCTGGTCAATTGCCTCCCATCGGTCCCGGGACAATGGCGACCCACGCATTCGACGTCGCCGGTAGCCGCAATGACCAAGCGCCCTTTGACGATTATCCGCCCAGTCGATTCCCGATCGGCCTGGCCCAACCGTGCGGGTCGGGCGCGGTGCCATATTGGATGCCGACTATGGTGTCGTACAGCTTCTGTGTCAGTGTGCCGGTCCGGCCGCCGTTGATCACGTAGCGCTCTCCCTTGTAGCCAAGTTCACCGACCGGGGAGATTACTGCCGCGGTGCCGGTGCCCCACATCTCCAGGCGCCCGGACTGCGCGGCGGCTATCACCTCATCGATCGCGACTGGCCGTTCGGCCACGCGAAGTCCCCAGTCGCGTAGCAGGGTCAGCACGGAGTCACGGGTAATGCCGGCCAGGATGGCGCCGTTCAGCGCCGGGGTGAGAACCTCGTCGCCGATTTTCACCATAATGTTCATGGTGCCGACCTCGTCGAGATACCTGTGCTCCACACCATCAAGCCACAGCACCTGGGTGTAGCCGGCCTTTTGCGCCTGCTCGGCGCCATACAGGCTTGCCGCGTAATTGCCGGCGGTCTTGGCCGCGCCCATGCCGCCCTTTACGGCTCTGACATAGGTATCGGAGGCCAGGATGCGGACCGGGTTCATACCCTCCTTGTAGTAAGCGCCAACCGGTCCGACGATCACGTAGTAAAGATAGCTGTGAGAGGGATGCACCCCGAGAAAGGTCTCGGTCGCGATAACGGTCGGCCGGATGTAGAGCGAGGTGCCCGGTAACGCGGGAACCCAGCGCTGGTCCACCTCGACCAGGGCACGAATCGACGCCTCCACCATCGCGGGGTCGAGTTCCGGAATGCACAGGTAGTGCGCCGATCGGTTGAGCCGGCGGGCATGGTCGGGCAGGCGGAAGAGGCGAATCTGGCCATCCGGGCCGCGAAAGGCCTTCAGTCCGTCAAAGATGGTCTGGCCATAGTGCAGCACGCAGGTCGCTGGATCTAAAGTGAACGGGCCGTAGGGGACGATACGTGGATCGTGCCAGCCTTTGCCCACCTCGTAGTTCATCAGGAACATATGGTCGGTGAAGACGTTCCCGAATGTCAGCGTCTCATCGGCGGGCGGTTGCTTGGGGTTGGCGGTCCTGGTGATCGCGATGTCTGTCACTGGGGTCTCGATGTTTGAAAAAAGGGACGTTTCCAGCGCACACTACGACACCACACCGGCCGTGGCCAATGTCCGCTGCAAGCGCCCGCCATGCGTCACCGCCTTGTATCAACCGACTTGCGAACTGGTCCGGCCGACCCCAAGGTCACTGTGGCTGCGACCGCATTCAGGCGGGTTCGCCAACGGTTGCGATCCGAACACGCCAGGATTGTCCAACGGCCAAAGCTCGGCAAGGCCCAGCCCGCGTACCCCGATCCCGTTTGGCAGAACAGCGCCGTAGGAGGCGTGGTGGTGGCCATGGACGATCAAGCGTGCGCCACAGGTGGCGGCCAGGGCGTCAATGACCGCGAAGCCGTGCGGATGGCTCGACGGCGCCTCATGAGTGACGAGGACGTCGCACCCGGTGCCTCCCAGGAGATCGAAATCCTCTGGAAAGATGGTGTCGCGGTGCCATAGGGGCAGGCCACCCCGCCAGACCTCGTGCGGCCGCAAGCTGGCCTGGAACGCCGCCCTCGTTGTGAAGGAAGGCGGCTCGATCCGCCCTGAGCCGGGCTCCGGCCGGGGATACCAGACCCTTGGCTTGAAAACACCGGGCAGTCCCGCAATGCGCAGACCGCCGATCGATATGACCCGCAGACCCATGTCTCCCGGCGATGCGCAGAGGTTGTCGAACGCGGCCTCGGTTTCGGTATCGTGATTGCCCAGTATCCACCGGACGTCCCAGCCGCGATCAAGCAGCGGCGCCAGCAATCGCGGCAGCGGGGCGGGACAGTCGCAATCGCCGACGATGATCAAGGTCCCGACGGGCATGTTGCCGCAGGCTCGCAAGATGGGGGCGAAATTCCGGTGCGGATCGCCGGCAAACACCACCGGCGAGGGACCGAGCGACCCGGGGCTTGCTGTCGCCGGGTCGAGTGGCTTCGGTTGAGTGAAACACGTGGCTGACGAGCCCTGCTCCGCTGATCGGTGGACCGGCGAGTCTCGATCAGCCAATCGCGGACTCCACCCAACGGGCCCACGCCAAGACCGCCCGGTCATCGCCGCGCCGTCCGACGATCTGGATGCCGAGCGGCAGGCCGTTTGGTCCGGTGGCGGCCGGAACGGTCACGCAGGGCACATGCAACGACGTCCAGACGAAATTGAACGCCGGGTCGCCGGTCCAGTCCAGTCCCTGCGGGGCCTCGCCTGGCGCGGCGGGCGTGACCAGGATATCCAGCCCATCCACCGCGGCAGGAAAGTCGCGCCGGGTGGTCTCGAACACCGAGTAGGCGGCCTCGAGTGCGGCCTGCGACTGGCTCAGGCCGAATTCCATCCGCTCCCGCAGACCGTCGCTCAGGAGATCGGCGTGATGGGCCAGCTCCCAACCGAGCGCCCTGGCGCTTTCGCTGTTCATGACGATCGGATGCGCGTCGATCAACGCCGCGAAAGGCTCCGGCAGTTCCCGCACCTCGACCGATGCTCCCGCTCGGCCGAGGGCATCGGCGACACGTGACAGCAGCGCGTGCGTTTCCGGCGCGGCAAGGTCCCAGGTCGGCGAACGGCAAATACCGATACGAGGCGCGCGACCGGGCCTGGCATCCGGATCACCGAGATCACGACCGGACACTGCGCCGGCGAACAGCGCGCAATCGGCGACCGTTCGAGCCAGGACGCCGATCGTGTCCAGGCTGTCGGACATCAGTTTCATGCCGGCACGGCTGATCATCCCGTAGGTCGGCTTGTAGCCGACCACGCCACAAAAGGCCGCGGGCCGAATGACGCTTCCCGCGGTCTGGGTGCCAAAGGCCAGCGGAAACAGGCCGGCGCCGACGCCCGCGGCCGAACCCGAGGACGATCCGCCAGGCGTGTGGGCTGGATTGACCGGGTTCATTGTGGGACCGGGCTTGCGGGTGGCGAACTCTGTGGTGACGGTCTTGCCGAGGACGATGGCGCCTGCTTTGCGGGCCCAGGCGACGGGAGCTGAGTTCGGCTTTGGGCCGCCAGCCCGTCCAGATGGGGGAACCGTATTGGCTGGGCATGTCGGCGGTGTCGAGGACGTCCTTTACGCCGATCGGGATGCCTCGCAAGGGACCGGTCTGAACCGAGGCGGTTGCGTCGCGCACCTGAGCGGGATCGAAGTGCACGAACGCCCGCACGCTGGAATCCCGATCGGCGATATGGTCCAGGTAAGCTTCCATCAGCGCCTCGGGTCGCAGCTTGCCGTCATGGATCAGTCGCACCGCCTGGATCGCGGAGATGCTGGTGAGGTCGCCCGGAGTCTTGTGGAGCATGCTGAATTTCTCGCCCTTGAAACCGCCGGAGATTGACGCGGCGGCGGGCGGGAGTCCATCTGCTACGCGGAAGGGGGCAACGTCGGAAGCGTGAAGCCCCTTATTCGTTCGTCAAACGGAGTTATACAGCGTGGCTGAAACTGCATAGGTCATCGTCTGTGTGCCTATTGAGTGCCTGGTGGAAGGGCGATATGCCAAGATTCCGTAGAAACTGTCGTCTTTACAATCGTCTGTAAGCCGATAAGCAGGGGGAATCATAATCCCCTCATCGGCAACGGCTTTGCAGCGTCAATTACTACTTCGACGGATACTCTATCCGTGTTGAGTAAACTCAAAATATTGGAACCAAGCGCACGAAATCTTTTGGGGACGTCATCCGTCAGTGTCGAAATTGAGCAGTCCGGTTACGTCCAGGTCAGGTTCGGACCAAGCTGCCGGGTCCGTTCCAGACAACTTTCCCATCTCATCAAAAGCCCACTCAACCGCATCCGAATACACCTCTCGCAGGATATCGTCGGCTCTGGGGCTGAGGCTGGGAAGACTCTTCAGCAGTCGTCGGATCACTCGCTGCTGCTCACGGATCGTCAGCCGCCAGCTTTCAGTCGCCTTCTCAGGTTGTATCCGCCACTTTAAAATATGTGCGTACAATATGACGATCCGCGATCCCAGTTCCGCGACGGTCACGAGCGGCCATGTCCGTCAGATATGCGATGAGATTGGCGTGGTCGAGGCGATCGAACGTGCCGTCTCGCAAGGCCGCGATTTGGCGTTCGATCCATGCATGCTCATCAGCCTCGTAAAGGGTCTTGGTCAGTTGCTCGACCATGTCGGCCATCGCGTTTGCCTCCAGTCACCGCAGAAACATAGCACGTTCGGTCGGCCGGAACACGTACTGCGGGCCGTGGCTCTGCGTCGGTTAAATTACGGGATTTCCGTAGAGGTGCTCCGGTTCGCAGTTCATCGCACGGCCCACACGCCGACGAGCAAGGCGCTATAACGCAACTCGGTGGTCACGGTCTGGCCCGGGACGATGGCGCCTGCTTTGCGGGCTCAGGCAACGGGGGCAGCGTCGGCTTTGGGCCTCCAGCCCGTCCAGATGCGGAGCCGTATTGGCTGGGCATGTCGGCGGTATCCAGTACGTCCTTCACCCCGATCGGGATGCCTCGCAAGGGACCGGTCTGAACCGAGGCGGTCGCGTCGCGCACCTGAGCGGGATCGAAGTGCGCGAACGCCCGCACGCTGGAATCCCGATCGGCGATATGGTCCAGGTAAGCTTCCATCAGCGCCTCGGGTCGCAGCTTGCCGTCATGGATCAGTCGCACCGCCTGGATCGCGGTCAGGCCGAGCAGGTCAGAAGGCATCGCTGAGTTCTCCATCTTGAAGCGACGCAACACTGGCGCAACGGCGCGGCACGTCAACCGGCTGAATGAACCACGTGGATCGAAGAAATAAGGGACCGAATCGATGTCAGTTTGACGATGAAGACGCTGCGTTACGATACGAAGCCAAAGCTGCCGCACTCTGTCCTAGGGAGGCCAGGCCACGGTGTTTTCTGCGCTCGCACGACCGCGCGGCGCCAAGCGCGCGTTCTGGTGGATGTTCATCCGGGCTCCTGGTCGCGCGGTTGACAGGTCTCGCAACCACGGCTTCACCCCTTTACCTCGGGTGAACAACCTTCATGGCTTCGACAGCCGGGGGCCGCTACAGTCTACCCACGTGATGGGGAACCTCGATGAAACGAAGCCATTTGATCCAACGGAGCACATTCAGCAGGGGGTCAGGGCGAGTTGCCAGGCGATGAGGCCGGTAGCGGGAATGCTGAGTGTCGGAAATCGTCGCGCGCTCAACGCGGGGGCCAGATTCACACCGCGGCGCAGTATCTTGCGGCGGAGGCGCGACGGCTTTGGGGGTCACGACCAGGAACACCGGACGGCAATCGATTGGATATGTCGATAGCCATGGTCGTCGCGTACGAGCGCACGCACCAGACGCGGTCACGATGAGGCCGGGGGCACTGGCAAGGCTGCCCCACGCCGGGTCGCACGTTGCCGGATCGCATCCTGGTCAATCAGTTCGTCCTGACCGCGCACTGCCTCCGGTCAGTTGCGTTCCATTGGCCACGCAATGACTGGTGCGGCGCACACCCCAGCAGCTGAGAATGCCGCCTGGTACACCGTCGAACATCGGGGAACGACATTTCGCCTGGTTGTCGGCGGCTATTGGATCATCAGCGAGGCACCTCGTCTCGATCCTGACCTGCGCGCGTTGGATATAGCGGATGCCACTCACGTCGAGATCGACGTCGAGGCACTCAGCCGGCTCGACACGGTCGGCGCATGGCTCTTGCTGCGGACAAAGCGGATTCTGGAGCACCGTGGGATCGTCGTGGAGCCAGTCAACGTGCGTCCGGAATACCGCGCCCTGGTGCACACGATCGACTATGAGTGCCGAGCGCCTCCAGTGGAGTTGCCACCGCGGCATTCGTTTGTCGCACGCCTTGACCGTATCGGCCGCGGCCTCGTCCATGCGCTGCATCAAGGCTACGAACTGACCGGTTTCTTCGGCCTCGTCGTGTACGAGGCAGTAGCCACTGTGGCGCAACCGCGACGGCTGCGTTTTGCGGCTCTCGTCCATCAAATGGAGGAAACCGGTCTGAATGCCCTGCCGATTGTAGGCCTGCTGTCATTCCTGGTCGGAGTCGTCTTCGCCTATCAAGGATCCGATCAATTGCGTCAGTTCGGTGCGGAGCTGTTCACCGTCAATCTGCTTGGTGTCGGCTTTTTGCGTGAACTCGGTGGCCTGATGGCGGCAATCATCGTCGCCGGACGATCCGGATCTGCGTTCGCGGCACAAATCGGCACGATGAAGGTGAGCGAGGAGCTCGATGCGATCCAGATATCCGGTCTCAATACCGTCGAAGTTCTCGTGCTGCCTCGTTTGCTTGGCATTATCCTGACGTTACCACTGCTGACCTTTTACTCGAACGTGATGGGTCTGATCGGCGGGGCAGCCATGTGCTATCTCGACCTGGGCATCACCATCCCTGCCTTTCTGCATCAGTTGCGTGAGGCAGTTGTAGGGTGGACGTTCTGGGTCGGGCTGATCAAGGCGCCGGTCTTCGCCTTTATCATCGCGTTGGTCGGCTGCCATCAAGGCTTTCAAGTGGAGCGCAATTCCTCCAGCGTTGGCCGACATACCACGCAGGCGGTGGTGGAATCCATTTTCCTGGTCATTGTTGCCGATGCTGCTTTTTCAATTACCTTCTCATGGCTCGGAATATGAGCTCCACTGTTGCATCGCATGCAGTCATCCGTGTCCGGGGACTTCTGACGCAGATCGGGGAACGTGTTCTACACGATCACATCGATCTGGACGTGATGCAGGGTGAGGTACTCGGAGTGGTGGGCGGCTCCGGCTCTGGCAAGTCCGTTCTGCTGCGTACCGATCATCGGCCTACAGCGGCCGACCGCGGGGAAGATCGAAGTGCTAGGTCAGAATATCGGCGATCTCGACGGCGAGGAACTTGTACGGATGCAGATTCGCTGGGGCGTGCTGTTCCAGGATGGCGCCTTGTTTGGCGATCAAACCGTGGCCGAGAATACTCAGGTCCCGCTGCGCGAGCACAGTAATCTGTCGCAACGACTGATGGACGAGATTGCTTCGATCAAACTCAGTATGGTTGGGCTGCCAGCCGATGCTGCCCGGAAATACCCCTCGGAGCTGTCGGGCGGCATGCGCAAGCGGGCTGGCCTGGCACGTGCCCTGGCGCTCGACCCCGAGCTTCTGTTCCTCGACGAACCGACCGCGGGTCTCGATCCGATCTCCGCGGCCCAATTCGACACGCTGGTGAGGGATTTGCAGAAGAGCCTGCGTCTTACCGTCTTCATGGTGACGCACGACATCGATACGCTGCGTGCGACCACCGATCGGATTGCCGTGCTGGTCGATAGCAAGATTACAGTTGGTACCATTGCCAGTCTGCGCGACGCGACCAATCCCTGGATTCACGAGTACTTTACCGGCGTGCGTGGTCGCGCAGCGCTGGCGACATAGCTGAGGGCGGGAATCCGGTGGAAGCACGTGCAAACTATGTTGCGGTCGGCGCATTCGTTCTGGTGGTCCTGGCGGGCATTCTGGTTGGCACCCTTTGGCTGGCGCGCACGCAATTTAAAACCGAATATCAGTATCTCGAAACACACGTCGCCGGTCCGGTCAGCGGCCTGGGAACCGGCGCCGCTGTGCGGCTGAACGGCATCGAAGTCGGTCGCGTCACCAAGATCGACCTCGACCCGATGGATCCGAAGCTCGTGACCTTGCTCTTGCAGGTGCGCGATACGATAACAATTCATGCCGATTCCGTCGCCTCAATCGAAACCCAGGGACTGACAGGTGTCGGCTATGTTGAGATCTCGGGCGGGACGATCAATTCTCCGAAGCTGACCACGGCCCCCGGCGAGCGATATCCTGTTATCGCATCGCGCCCCTCGTCGCTGCAGGAAGTTTTCAATGACGCGCCACAGCTGTTGGCCCGGCTGCTGGTCATTGGAGATCGGCTGGCATCGCTGCTTGACGACAACAACCGTAGTGCCATCGCCCAGACGCTCGTCAACATTCGTGACACGACCAGCGTGTTTGAGCATCGCGGCAAGGATATCGACCAACTCATCGTCGATGCCGGTGAGACCATGCACAATCTGGCAGACGCGAGCACCATGCTGAAAGTGACAGCGGCAAATCTTCAACGCACTTCTGACAAGGCCGATCGGCTCATCGACACTGCCGACACCACGTTCGACCATGCAACGAAGCTCGCGGTTGATCTCGATGCCACCGTGCAGGCCATTCGGCCTGGGCTGCGCGATCTCACGACAAACGGCACGGCGCAGCTGGATGGGCTTCTGAGCGAAGCGCGCCGCCTGGTTGCAAGCCTTAACCGTGTATCAACGGGGCTCGAACGCGATCCGAGTCGGCTGCTGCTCGGAGATCGTCGCGAGGGCTATAAACCGAGATGAATGTAACGCTTCCTAGGCGGCGCGTCCTCGTTGCTGCGTTTTGTAGTGTGTCGCTTGCAGGATGCAGCGTGCTCCCAGACCCACCCGCACCACAGATTTACCGTATCAGACCGCTGGCTGATGATGCGCCGAGCAAGCGACTTGTGCGTAAGCGACTCGTCGTTGATATTCCGACGGCATCGGAAAGTCTCGACACGGATCGCATCGCGCTCATACGAGACCGGACCAGATTTGACTACTATGCCAATTCGCTCTGGACAGACCGGGTCCCCCTGCTTCTACAAGGGTTGTTGGTTGAGGCATTTGAGAACGATGGGAGCATCGCCGAGGTCGGGCGCGATGCGCAGACTTTGACCCCAGATTACCTGCTCGAGACCGAGATCCGGGAATTCGAAGCACGCTACACCGACTCCGGCCAGCAAGCGCCAAGTGTGGTCGTTGCGTTGGATTTCAGCCTGGTGAAGATGCCGGAACATCAGATGGTCGGTCGCACGCTCATTACGGAATCGTCATCGGCGGCACGCAACAGTGTCGATAGCGTCGTGGAAGCCTTCGACGTGACCATGGGCAAGACATTGGTCCGGAGCATTGTCTGGACCACAGGCATTATGACCCATGCTGCTGGCAGGAGTCATTCTCATGCGGCAATAACGCCGGACGTGTGGGCCGTCAATGTGTCCAATCCGGCTGTCCCAAGCACAGTCCCCAGCGACCACTCTCCGGCAACGTTGCGGAGAGCAATATTGTTCTCAAGATAGCTGGATTTGCACTGAGCGAAGTGCCACCCGGTGATCGCTCGGGACCGGTCTGAGACATGGCAGTTTAATTTGCTTCCGCTCGCGTACCAAATGGAGGGTCGGCATGCGCAAGATCTTCGTCGCTGCAAGCATTCTCTCGATCGCAACTCACGCCGGTGTGGCGCAGCCGCCGCCGGCACCAGTTGAGTGGCCGTCCAAGCCTCCCCTTGCGGCCGTTCGACCCGTCACCGAGACCATCTTCAATACACCTCTTACTGATCCTTATCGTTACATGGAGACGCCGGGTGATGCTGAGACGCTCGCTTGGATGCGTGCTCAAGCCGAGCACACGCGCGCGGTGCTCGACGCTATACCGGAGCGCGCGGGCTATCTCGAGCGCCTGCGCTCGCTAGGCGGCAGTTTTGGCATCGTCAGATCCTATACCGAGGCGGCAGGCCACGCCTTCTATCTCGAGCGCCCCGCCGGTGGCGAAGTATTCAATCTGATGGTGCGCGAGCCGGGCGGCGAAACGCGCGCGTTGGTTGACATCGCCACGCTCGACACGCGGACGGGCATGCCTCACGCGATCAGCTATTACGCGCCCTCACCCGACGGGACGCGCGTTGCGGTGGGAGTTTCGCAAAACGGCAACGAGAATGCCGATCTGACCGTCCTGGACGTCAAGACCGGGGCACAGCTCGCGGGTCCGGTCGCCAACGCGCGGTTCGCCGTCCCGTCCTTCACACCGACGGGTGGGCTCGCTTTCACCGTCTTGCAGGCGCTGCGCCCCGACCAGCCGAAGACAGAGACCTTTCTGAATGCACGTGCGATGCTTTGGGACCTTCGCGGCGAGCCGGTCGCAATTGCCGGAGCGCCGATCGTCTCGGGTCCGCGCATCCGCCCCGATGAAATGCCTTACACCTACTTCGCGCCTGGCTCTTTATTCGCGGTGATGCGGGTCAAGGAGGGAGTGCGTAACGAGGTCGATCTCTACGTCGCGCCTGTGGCGGCGGCAGCGCATCCGGGCGCGCAATGGCGCAAGGTGGCAGACAGAACCGAGGGCGTGACCGACTTCAGCCTCCGCGGCGATACACTCTTCTTGCTGTCGAACAACAGCGCACCGACACACCGCGTTCTCGCGATGCCGGTATCCGGCAGTGTCGAGACCGCAACAGAAATCATCCCGGCGCGACCCGAGCGTGTGCTCGAGCTCATCGCCGCAGCATCCGACGCGACTTATGTCGGCGCGCGCGAAGGCGTTTACAGCAAGCTGCTACGCGTGCCCGCTGACGGCGGAACGACCGAGGAGATCGAGCTTCCTGAGCGCGGTGCGATCCAGAAGATCACTGCGGACCCGCGCGAGCCCGGCGCGGTGCTGCTCGTTACGGGATGGACCGCGCCGCCGACGCTCTACCGATACGAGCCCACGGCGCGACGTTTTGCCGAACTTCCCTCAGGCACGCGGCCGAAGCTCGATTTCGCACGCTACGAAACGCGCGACCTGCGCGCCCACGCCCTCGATGGGGTCGAGGTGCCACTGTCTGTCATCGCGGCCGCAGGGCCAAGTCGACCACGACCGCTGCTGCTGAACGCCTACGGTTCGTACGGCCTCTCCCAGCTGCCAAGCTTTTCGCCATCGCGGCTGGCGCTGATCGATGCGGGCGCGACCGCCGCAGTGTGCCACGTGCGCGGCGGCGGCGAGCTCGGCGAGGCGTGGCGGCTAGGAGGCAAGGACGCGAACAAGCCAAACACCTGGCACGATCTCATCGCCTGCGCCGAGTATCTCATCGAGCAAGGGTGGACCACGCGCGATCAGCTTGCGATCGTTGGCGCCTCGGCGGGCGGTATCACCGTCGGCCGCGCAATGATCGAGCGGCCCGAGCTGTTCGCCGCGGTCATTTCGCAGGTACCAATGGCGAGCGCCCTGCGCGCCGAGTTCCAGCAGAATGGCCCAGTCAACACGGTCGAGTTTGGCACCATTCGGGATCCGCAAGGTTTCCGTAACCTGCTGGCGATGGACGCCTACTTCACGATCGAGGACGCTCGCGTTTACCCCGCCGTCATGTTTACGACTGGCCTCAACGACACGCGCGTTGACAGCTGGCAACCCGCCAAGGCTGCGGCGCGCATGCAGTCGGCGGGCTCGCCAAACCCGGTGTTGCTCCGGGTCGAGGCCAATGTCGGCCATGGTCCAGGCGCCACGAAGGCACAGGACGATGCACTCGCGGCCGACATCGCGGCATTTTTGTTTTGGCGCGCTGGACTTGCAGAGTGGCAACCGCGCCTCGAGCTGCGCTGAGCAACACTCTGCCACTCCGCCCGCGTGGTCGCACGTCGCAAAGAAAAACCACAGCCGGCCACTGCGCCTCGTTCCGGGCGCCGCCTCATGAGACAGCAAGAGGCTGTCAGGACGTGGAGACCGGAGGGCTGGCTAACGTGGCCCCGCCCAATTCGATGATGGAGAATTGTGCTTCGGCTACCTCAGTTCGGTCAGAAGTGACCTGGCGTCCTGCAAATCCTTGGTGTCGAAACCTTCGGTGAACCAGTCGTAAACCGGGGCAAGCAAGTCATACGCGTCCTGGCGTTTGCCTTGGCTCTGCCACAGTCGTGCCAGGCTGGTCGACGTGCGGAGCTCCCATGATTTTGCCTGCTGACGCCGCGACCAGTTGAGGGAGGCGAGAAAGTTCCGTTCGGCGCCTTCAAGGTCGCCTTTGAGCGAGAGCATCCAACCCTTGAGGCGTAGGATCTCGGCGTAGGAAAGGCGTTCTTCCCATCCAGGACGTTCAATTTGACTGATGGCCTCGTCGATCAGCTGCAACGCGTTGTCGAGGTCGCCTGTCAGCGCCATGGCCTCGGCCAAGTGCGCTTTCCTGCTTGGGCTGCGGGACCTGCCGCCAGTCGCTTCCCAAGCCTGGATGCTTGCTTTGAGCGGAACAATTCCCTCGGCGGGCCGGCCTTCCCGGATCAGTGCCAGGCCATGGGAAGCGGGCGCCAACATCGCCCACAGCACCGGCAGGCCGTTGTCCCGACCCAGTCGCTCACATTCTTCGGCCCGCTTGCGCAGGTCCTGGGGCTCCCAGCCGCGATCGAACTCATGCACCCCAAGACTCAGCGCAAGTCCGAGGTCGAAAGGGTGACCGCGCCGGCGAGCGTGCGCGTCTTTTTCATTGTTAAGCCGCAATGCCCGGTCCGGGTAGCCCAGCATCCAGGTACTGATCGAGCCGAAGATGCCGGCAAACGTTTTGGGATCGTGGTTCAGGATATCTGCCACATGGCAATACCGCTCTGCGTCGTAGAGCTCCCGCACTCTGTCGGCGTGCTCCAGAACTTTGAGGAACTCGCCCGCAAAACAGTAGCAACCGCAGGCACCCATATGTGCTGCGAGCAGCAAGTCAGTGTGGCCTGTCGTCTCAGCGAGGTCCAGCGTCTCCTCCACCCACGGCAGCGACTCCGCCACACGCCCTTGCGTCATGACGATGCTCGTCAGTCCCCAGCGGATGGCGAGTAGCGAGTCGTGGCGTTCGAGCGACTTCGCCAAAGCGAGTGCCGGATGGAGGCTGCTCCAGACCTCCGCGGCGGCCCAGCCCCTGAGCGCCACCCACGCGGTGCCGAGTCGGATACGCAGCTCCAATTCGCCGGCGTCTCGTTCCGACGACCAAGGCAGGGTCGGGATCAGTTCGAGTCCCTGATTGAGATGGGAAATGGCCTCGGTCAGGGCCACACGCTTCAATGCCAGCTCGCCGGCAGCCTGCCAGAGTGGAATGGCTGCTTCTGTGAGACCCGCAGCGGTGAGGTGATGCGCCAGCACCTCGGGTTCGGTGGCCTTGATGCTCGAGAAACGCGCCTCGATTACGCGGGCGATCTTGGCGTGAAGCTCTCTGCGACGGCTTTTGAGCAAGGTGTCGTAGGCGGCGTCCTGCACCAGCGCGTGCTTGAAGGTGTAGATGGCATCGGGTGGTGTGCCACGACGGAAGGCCAGTCCAGACGCGCATAATTGCACCAGGGCATCGTCGAGTTCCACCTGCGGCATAGGTGAAATCGCGGCAATCAGGTCGTAGCTGAACTCGCGGCCGATCGCTGCCCCGATCTGGGCGACCTCCTTCACCGGCGTGAAGCGATCCAGCCGTGCCATCAGAGAGTCGCGCAGCGTGGCGGGAATAGTGACGGTCCGAGCCGAGCCAGCGTAATCGTAATGATCGCCAGCCTCAGATCAGCTCGCCCAATTCAAGGATGGACTTGGTCAACTCCTCGACAAACAGCGGCACGCCGTCGGTCCGGGTCAGGATCTGCTCGAGCAGCGCCGGGGGCAGCGCCTTGCCGCCCGCAAGCGTCGAGACGATCGCCGCACTCTGCGTCCGGGTCAGCTTGGACAGGTTCAATGCGCCGACATGGCCCTGTTGCGACCAGCGAGACTGAAACTCCGCGCGGTGGGTGAGCACGACCAGCAGCGGAACGGTTCTCACCCGGTCGATCAGCAGATCCAATACCTCCAGTGTCGTGGGATCGGCCCAGTGGGCATCCTCGAACAGAAACACGCTGGGTTGCCGGTGGGCCGCCGCTTCGGTGATGTCGACCAGGGTCCGCAGCGTCTCGTCCTTGTGCTTCTGCGGCGTCATTGGCCAGGCGCCGTATCGGTCGTCGCAGGGAATGGACAGGATCGCAGCGACGAAGCGGACGTCAGCCAGGGGCCGGCCATAGTGGGCGACAACCAGCGCTTCCAGTCTGTCGAGTTTCGCGTCCGTCGTTTCGTCCCAGGCGAACTTCAGCGCTCGTTCGAAGTTGTCGATGATCGGCCAGAACGCGCTGTTCACATAGTAGGGCGAGCACTGGAGTCGCAGCGCCTGCACGCCTTGGGCTTCGAGCCGTTGGCGAAGCGTGTTCAGGATGCGGCTCTTGCCGATCCCAGGTTCACCGGACAGCAGTGCCACCTGACCTTCGCCGTCCTTCGCCTGCGACCAGCGGCGCAGCAGCAGGTCCAGTTCCTCCTCGCGGCCGACCAGCGGCGTCAGGGCACTACTGCCGCGGTTGGCGTCGAAGCGGCTCTCCGTTGCCAACGGACGCTCTACCCGCCAGGCGTGAACCGGTTCAGCGATCCCTTTCAGATCGTGTTCACCGAGATCGGTCATTTCGAACGCGCTGCCAACCAAGCGACGGGTCGAGGCGGCGATGACGATCTGATCGGCGGCCGCGAGACTTTGCAGGCGCGCGGTGAGATTGGGTGTGCTGCCGATGGCCAGCTTCGACTGATCCCCCGCACCGGCCGTTTCTCCGACCACGACAGGACCGGTGGCGATGCCGATACGAACCGCCAGATCTTCGGTTGAGGATGCCCGCTTGATCGTATGAGCGATCTCCAGGGCTGCCCGAACCGCGCGCTCAGCGTCTTCTTCGTGCGCCGTGGGCCAGCCAAAATAGGTCAGGATGCCGTCACCGACGTAGCGAGCGACAAACCCATCGTAGCGCGCGATCACCTCGCCGCAGAGGGTGCGATAAGCGTGCAACAGGCTGCGCAGTTCTTCGGGATCGAGCTTCTCACTCAGCGCCGTCGAACCCACCAGGTCGCAGAACATCACGGTGAGCTGTCGGCGTTCGCCTGCATGGATCGACGCGCGGTCATCGTCGGTCGCGCGCATCGGAGCCGAGGGCGCAGCGTCACTATCTTGCAGCTTGGCGATCGCCACCAACAGTCGGCGACGATGGCCTATGGCTGTAACGCCAAGTCCCTCAAGATCTTCGGCGGTGAGATGGCACAGGTCTTCGGCGTTGACGCCATTCTCGCGGAATGCCGCCTGGTATGTTTGAAGACCGAGCGCTTGTAACCAGCCAGCGACGTCCATGGCCGCTCCTCGGCCCTGTCGAGCCGCTGCAAAGCATGACCCTACCAGCCTGGATCTGTCGAGAATACAGCGATGAGCGGTGGCTGAGAATCGGGAACGAGAACGGGGTTGTGCCGGAGATCGTCACTGGTTGATGCTGTGACCGAAGGTGAATCGAAACGCAGTCTCGCCAGGCCGATATCGCCAAGCGGCGCTTATTCGCTGAGACAGGTAGCCGTTCCGCCCTGCAGGCCGACGGGGTGTGCCGGCGGATTGGTCGCTTCCGCGCTCCCATGGCTCCACCCGGGCTGCAATTGAAAGTCGCCTATTCCGACCGACTGAGGACCGCTCGCCGTGACCACCTGACAGTCCGCATGACATTTTAAGACAACATCGACGGGCTTACTGAACTCGAACCTAACGTCATTATCCTGAATGTAGCACCGGCCGCTGATCTCCTCAGCGGCGTGCATCTGCAGCGCAACCGTCTTCGGCAAAGCCGTGGCGGCAGGCTTTTGCGGAGACGCACAGCCTCCAAGGATCAGCAGCACGGCCCAGATGATTATCGAACGCATAGGCTCTTGCCCCTGTTTGGAATCCCATCAGGCTATGCGGCGACGCATGAAACGCCAAGCTCAGCCCCATTCGCCCGCCCGGTCTGGGCCGCGGAATATCGAGGCGATTTTCGGCGTTCGCGAGACCATCGCGGCACCGATCGTGCCCGGTGGCTGTCGCGCTAACCGCCGGGCGCTTGGCAGGTGGCCGTGCTCTCGATCGCTGTGGGGCTTTGCCGGTCACCGGGTCAGACCAAGTGCGACGGGGCCCACCACAATTCGATGGCCCCGCACCATTCAGTCAGCATCGACCATAACCACCTCCGCGTCCTCGATCCCGACGAGTTCGACAGTGGTCAGGTCCGTGATCGCCGCACCATCGCGTGCCCCTATGCGCACCGCCCCAACGTCGACGATGCCCTTGGCCGGCACCAAATAGGCGTGCCGCTTGGGGTCCAGGGTCAGCGTGACACGCTCACCCGCCTTGATTGTGGCACCCAGCACCCGCGCATTGGCGCGGATCGGCAGCGCATCGTCGCCGGCGAACCCGCTCGCCAGCGTGACGAAGCGACCCGAGCGCTCGGCTTTCGGGAATGGTTTGGCACCCCAGGACGGGGTCCCACCACGTGTCGTCGGCTGGATCCAGATCTGGAAGATACGGGTCGTCTCGTCTTCTTGGTTGTATTCGGAATGGCGGACGCCGGAACCCGCCGACATCACCTGGACATCACCGGCTTCAGTGCGTCCGGCGTTGCCCATGGAGTCTTCGTGCGTGATCGCTCCGTCGCGGACGTAGGTGATGATCTCCATATCGGCGTGCGGATGTGGCGGGAAACCCGCTTTCGGGGCGATTTCGTCGTCGTTCCAGACCCGCAGATTACCCCAACCCATTCGCGCGGGGTCGTAGTAGTTGGCAAAGGAAAAATGGTGCTTGGCGTTGAGCCAGCCGTGATTGGCGCCACCCAATTCGGCAAACGGCCTGCGTTCAATCATCTGGTATCTCCTGGAGGTGGCGGGAATTCGCCCCCTTTCGTTGAGCCGAAAATGGTGCTCGACGGCGGCGGCCAAAACAGAAAGGATGGAATGACATCCATTCCATTCTGCAGGTGATGTCGTGGCGCTGCCAGATCTCGAAGCATGGGCCATTTTCGCCAAGGTCGCGGAGGCCGGCTCCTTCGCCGCCGCGGCAGCCGATCTGGGTATCTCCAGCCCGACAGTGTCGAAGGCGCTGGCGCGTCTGGAGGCGCGCTTCGGGGAGAAATTGATCCATCGCACGTCGCGACGATTCGCGCTGACGGAAAGCGGTCGGGTGTTGGCGGTGCGGGCCGCCCAGATCCTCGCTGAGGGCGAGGCGGTGGAAGCCGAGGCGCAGGCCAAGTCGGCCAGCCCGCGTGGCCGGATCCGGCTCGCAGCACCGATGTCATTCGGGCTACGTCATGTGGCTTCGGCATTGCCAGCGTTCCTGGCCGCCTACCCCGAAGTCTCGATCGATCTGCGGCTCGACGATCGGATGGTCGATCTGGTGGCCGGGGGCATCGACGTCGCTCTTCGCATTGCCGACCTGCCAGACTCAAGCCTGATCGCTCGGCGGCTCTGTCCGGTGCGCCGCTGGCTGGTGGGAGCACCAAGCTATTTTCTCCGCCGAGGGACGCCGCAACGACCACGTGACCTCGAAAACCATGCATGCCTGGGATACAGCTATCTCATGAGCGGCGAGACTTGGCGGTTCAGGGATGCGGCTGGTATCGAAGAGGCGGTTGTCGTCAACACGCGGCTCAGTGCCAACAATGCCGAGGCGCTGTGCGCGGCGCTTGACGCCGGCGAAGGGATCGCCCTCCAGCCGGATTTCATCGCCTGGCAATCCGTCAGGGAAGGGCGCGTTGTCCCGGTCCTGACGGATTGGACTGCCCCGCCGTTGGCGCTGCACCTCGTGACTCCCGGCGGCGGGCCGCGCCCGATCCGAGTCCGTGTTCTGATGGATTTTCTCAGCCATCGTTTTGCGGCCGGAGCGGCGCCGTGGACCGACACACCGTCGCCGACGTAGTGGGCGGGACGCCGCAACATCCGACGCGTCAGCGCGGGGCCGTTGCACCGATAGGCGGTGCATTCCATACCGTGCGCTGCCTGCGTTTCTCCGCCGTGCAGGCGGCGCTGGCGCCGGTAGGGATCGCACCGCGTGGCGGGAAACCGCAACGCCAACACGAGTAGCATTTGATGGAGCGTTGGGGGGTCGGCGCGATCGGGTTCGTATCGGCGCCAATACGTGCCACATGCCTTTTGCTGGCCGCACTGGTGCTCGGCGCGCATTGCGCGCACGCGGCATCCGATCCTGCCGCAACGAGGGATGTGTCGGAGCGCGCCGCGCAGGCGCGGGCGCTGCTTGACACACCGCAGGGCGCGACGCTGCTTGACCTGCTGGGCGATCCGGCGGTGCGGGAGCGGCTGATGGCCGCGCCCTCCGCGCCGCCGCCGCCGGCGGCCATGCCCGGCTCGGTGGGCCTCATGCTCGACCGCGTGCTGGGCGACACCCGCCAGCGGATCATCGATCTCGGCACCCAGCTTCGTGCGCTGCCGGCAGGGCTGCGTGGCTGCTGGAATCGGGTAAGCGCGACCATGCCGGCGTCAGACACGCTCGACTTGTTCATCTATCTGGTGGCCTTCGTCGCCGGCGGCATCGCAGCGCAGCGATTGTTCCTGTTCGCTGCCCGCCCTTGGCTGGCACATTTCAACCGGCTCGACGTGGCAACACTGAAGCACCGCTTGGCGGTGCTGGCCGAGCGTCTCGCCTTCTCCATCCTGCTGCTCGGCACTTTCGCGGCGGGCAGCATGGGCACGTTCCTGCTGTTCAGTTGGCCGGCCTCAAGCGGTTCGATGATCCTGGGCTATCTCTGGGCGACGCTGGTGATCCGGCTGAGCCAAACGGTGTCACGCTTCTTCCTGGCGCCCGGCGCCGAGCGGCTGCGCCTGGTGCCGATGACGACCCGCCGCGCCTGGTTCTGGCACCGCTGGATGGGGGCGCTGACCGCGATCGGCGCGTTGGGCTGGCAGACGATTGTGGTGTTACGCGGGCTGGGCCTGCCGCCCGAAAGTCTGGAACTGCTGCGTCAGATCCTGCTGCTCGCGCTCGCGCTATGCGGCATCGCGATCGTCTGGACGCCTGCGCGACAGTGAGACGCCGGGCGTGCTCAGGCCACGGCGAGCGGCTTTCCGGGTGCTGGTGTCGTTCGCCCTGCTGCTGATCTGGCTGCTGTTCCTGACCCAGGCGACCCAGGTCGCCTTGTCGCTGCTGGTGATCGGCGCGGTGCCGGTCGGCCTGTATGTGTTGCGCAATGCCGCCGCGCAGGTTACCCGCGGCCAGTGGCTGCTGCAGGGTGAGGAAGTCTCCGCGGTCAGCGCCATCGCCGATCGCTGCATGCAGGCTGCTGGTGGTGGTCGCAGCCGCCTTCTCACTGATCGATATCTGGCAGATCGATATGGCCTCGGTCGCCAGCAGCGAGACGGCGATGACCCGGCTCGGGCGGGGCACATTCGAGGCGCTGGTGATCCTAATGGGCGCCGATCTGCTGTGGCTGGTGTTGCGAGCGGTGATCGATCTGCGGCTGACCGGCGCGGTGGTGCCGATCGACGATCTCGACGACGAGGAATTGCGAAGGCGCGCGCGCATCCGCACCCTGTTGCCGGTACTGCGGAACTTCCTCTTCATCTTCGTGCTGATCATCGCCTCATTGAGCGCGATGGCGGCGATGGGGCTGCAGATAGGGCCGCTGCTGGCCGGTGCCGGCGTCGTCGGGATCGCCGTCGGGTTCGGCGCCCAGACGCTGGTGCGCGATGTGCTGTCCGGGGTGTTCTTTTTGCTCGACGATGCGTTCCGCGTGGGCGAGTTGATCGAAAGCGGCGGCATCAGCGGCACGGTCGAAACGTTCTCGCTCCGCTCGGTCAAGCTGCGGCATTACAAGGGACCACTGCACACCGTGCCGTTCGGCGATCTGAAGGCGATCACCAATTACTCGCGCGACTGGGTCAACGAAGTGCTGGATGTGACCGTCGTCTACGAGGCCGATCTCGAGCGGGTGGAGCAGGCGATCGAACGGGTCTCCGGCGAAGTGATGCAGGACCTGTCGCTCGCCGGCGCGATCATTACTGCACCGCTGTCGATCGGCGTGACAGCAATGGGTGTCGACGGGATCCACGTCGGGATCATCGTCCGCACCCGGCCGGGCCAGCAGTTCAAGGTGCGAGCGGCGATGTTCAGCCGGTTAAAATCAGCGTTCGATGCGGCCGGAATACGGTTTTCCGACCAAACCCGCACGCATTCCGCCGACGCGCCCGAGTGAGACGTTTGCCTGGTTTGTGTCGAGTGGCGGTAGGAGCCCGAAGCCGGGTCCAGTGCGTCGTCGTCAGCGACGAACCGGACCCCAAGGTCGGACCTCAGTGCCGGCTCACGGCTCGCGCATACCCTCGGTCAAGGTCGGAACCACGCGCGACATCAGGTACGACAGCACGGTGCGCCGCCCGACCTTGATGTCCGCGGTTACCGGCATGCCCGGGGTCAGGCGAAACCCGGCCGGCAGATTACGCAATTTCATTTCACTGAGGGACAGTTTGGCCCGGAAGAAGGTGGCGCCGCCGTTCGCCTCCGACTGCGCGATGTCCGGCCGACCCGGGCGGTCACGCCGCTCTGCGGTGCAGAGAAACTGTCGGCGCTGACCGTGTCCAGCCTGGCGGTCGCGTAGCCGTAGGTCGAATAGGGGAAGGCGTCGAACTTGACCACCGCCGGATTGCCGGATTGCACGAAGCCGGCATCGCGCGCGGGAATGGTGGCTTCCACCTCCAACTGCGCATCGGTCGGCACCAGGGTGATCAGCGCGTCGCCGGACTGCACCACCGAACCTACCGACAGCTTCGCCACGCTCAGGACGACGGCGTCTCGATCCGCCCGCAGGTCGACCAGTTTGCGACGCAAGCTGGCCTTGCTTTGCTGTTCCCTGGCGTCGGCGAGCTTGCGCCCCTGTTCGGTCAGATGCTGCGTCGTTTCGCTCTGCGTTTGCTGGACGAAGGCATCGCGCTCCGCCGCCAGGGCTTCCAGGTCACTCCTGGCCGCCGCACTTCCGGCGATGGCCGCCTGCAGCGAGCGATTGACCTCGGAGCGTTGGGCGCCGGCCTCCAGAGTATTCAGCTTGCTGCCTACCTGCAGGCGCTCCAGTTGCTGGCGCATTTCTTCCTTGACCTGTGCCGCCTTGAACTGTTCGGCGTAACTGGTGATATCGCTGCTGCTGCGGGCGATCTTGGCTCGGGCGCTGTCGATCTTTTGCCGATACTCCTCAAGCTTCGATGTGCGTTCGGCGTGATGTTGGCCGAAGATCAACACCTGCAACTGACTGGCGGGACTGCCGTCGGGCTGGTACGGGCGGCCGTTGGCTTCGGCTTCGAGACGATCGACCTCGGCTTTCAGGCTGGCCACCTGCATATCCAGTGCGCCAGCATCGGCCGCGGTGAACGTCGGATCGAGCATGGCCAGCAGGTCACCGGCGTGAACCGTCTGCCCCTCACGAACGTCGATGCGGCGAACGATTGAGGTGTCGAGTGGCTGCAGCACGATGTTCGACAGCTTGGCAACCATCTTGCCGGGTACCGCCACGACGCGATCGACCGGATAGACGCTCATGACGGCGATGGATGACAGGATCGCCGTTGCGATCACCCAGATCGTTACGCGACCGCCCACCGGCACGCGCTCCGCGATCACCGCTGCCGTGGGCGACTGAAACTCCAGCAGGGCCTGGGAAGTTTCGGCACCGGACGACTGCGCCAGTCGTCCCAGGCGCGTCGTCAGAAGGCGTAGCGGATTCATCGGTGTAACGGCGACCATGGCTTAAACTCCCTGTGCCGGAACGATGTTTTGAGATTGACCCTGACCACCCATCAGATGACGGTTCTGCTGGTGCCAGAGTTGCTGGTAGGTTGCGCAGCGCATCAGAAGTTCGCTGTGTGGTCCGATATCCAGGACGCGTCCCTGATCGAGCACGAGAATGGCGTCGCATTCGGTCAGCGACGACAACCGGTGGGAAACGATCAGCATGGTGCGGCCATGTGCCATCTGGTTCAGATTGGCGTTGACCAGGGCTTCGCTTTCGGGATCGAGCGCGCTGGTCGCTTCATCGAGGATCAGGATACGGGGATCGTGGACCAGGGCGCGTGCGATGGCCAGCCGCTGGCGTTGTCCGCCCGAGAGGTTGGGCGAACCCTCCTCGATCATCGTTTCGTAACCGTTGGGCAGACGCTCGATGAACTCGGCGGCGCCTGCCAGCCGAGCGGCGCGCACCGCGTCGGTGAGGGTCAGTCCGGGACGGCCGGCCAGGATGTTCTCGCGGATGCTGCCACGAAACAGGAAATTCTCCTGCAGAACGACACCAAGGTTGCGACGCAGGTGGGCCAGATTGATATCCCGCAGGTCGATGCCGTCGATGCTGACCATTCCCTTGTAGTCGCGGGTGATACCCTGCAACAGCCGGGTGAGAGTGGACTTGCCGGAACCGCTGCGGCCGACCACGCCCAGCACCGTTCCGGCGGCGATGCCGAAACTGATCTGATCCAGCGCCGGCATGACAGCGTCCGGATAGCTGAAAGTGACCTTGCGGAACGACAGCGCGCCCTGGAAGCGGGGTCGGATGCCGCTGGTCGGATCAGCCAACTCCGGACGCTGGTTCAGCACGGACGCCGCCAGAACAGTCGCCGTGCGCACCTCGCCAATATTCTCCATCAGCTTCGCCAGGCTGGCCAGCGGCTGGGCGACTCGCGCGCTCAGCATCATGAAAGCGACCAGGCTGCCGACGGCGACCGTTGCGGTATCAGACAAGGCCATATAGGCACCAACCAACAATATGCCGCGCTGCATGAAACCCTCGATCGGGTTGATCATCATCTGCGGCAGGCTGGCCATCCGGCCAACCGCCACCTTCGTTCTGGTCGCCTCGGCAACCCGTTCGTCCCACCGGGCGAACTGCTGCGGCTCGAGTGCGAGCGATTTAACGGTGCGGATACCGTGCAAAGTTTCCACCATGACGCTTGACTTGGCCGTTTCCGCATCGATCCAGTTTTTGGCGCGCCGGCTCATTGGCCTCATGAATGCTACGATGATGCCGGCTATCAGGCCGGTGCACAGCAGAACGAGACAGGACAAAACGGGCTGCAAGCAGAAAAGGATCGGCAGCATCACCAGCAATGTCATCAGATCCAGCATTGTCGTCAGCAACTTGCCGGTCAGAAATTCGCGGATTTTGCCGATCTGCAGGCCCGTCATCGACCAGATATAGCCAGCCGGGTTGCGCTCAAAATAATCCAGCGGAAGGCGCAGGAGCCGCTGGAAAACATGCAGGTTCAGCTTGGCATCGATACGGGCGCCAACGATCAGAATGAGTTGTCGCCGAGCATATCCGAGCATGGTCTCGGATATCATTGCGATGCCGATCAGCAGGGACATCAGGACCAGCGTGGACAAACTCTGGTGGGTGACCACCTGATCGATCACAGTCATTACCATCAGGGGCGGCAGGACTGTCAGCAGGCTCAGCACGAGAGAGGCCAGGCCGATGTCGCGCATCGAATGCCACTCCATCCACACCAGTTCGGCCACCCAGCCCAAGGAGAATGGTGCCTCCTCGCGGGTTTTCGTGCGCCTTGGCCGCATCAACACAGCCTCGCCGGTCCAGACCTTCGACAGAGCGGCTTGATCCAGCGCCACCGGGGGATCGGCTGACCCCAGGCGGGAGTGCCTGAGGGAAATCCGGCCACTCTTCTGGTCGGTGGCGACCATGAGAGCGGCACTGCCATCGTTCAACAGCAGGACGATGGGAGCGGTGAGGTCGGCCGCGATCAGCTTCTTCCACGGCAGTTTAACGGCTTTTGCCCATAGACCACTGTTGCGCAGCCAGTCGGTCAACGCTGCCGGTGACGGAACCTCATCCGCGGGGGTGGCGAGATCGTTACGATCAAGTTCGGTGCCATGGAAGCGCGCGATCGCGGCGATCGCCATCAGACGGATCTGGACAGCCACCGACCCGCCCGGGGTCGGCACGGGACCGGCGGCGGACATCGTGGCGGATCGCGGCTCAGGTGAATGCTGTGCTTCTGATTCTGTATCCACCGGCCCGTCCCTTTTTGTCGCAGCAGGATCGCTGTTCACCGCTTCAGTGACATCGAGCATGCGGAATTGAAGTGACCGCCGGCACAACGATGGCGCTATCGGCGACTGCACTCGGCGGACGAAGTCAGAAGACGACGGCGTTCGAACGGTTCTTCCAGAAGTGACATTTGTCACCTTATTCCGCTGGCGGCCCTGGCAAACACCCGGACGTCGACTGGTATCGGATCAAACCGGTCCAGCGACGAAGGACCACCCGGATCGAGAAGATGCGCCACAATGGAACATCGGTATCCGGTAAAGCATGAAGCAAAATCGAACAGGAGTACGACAGATGCAACTAAGTTTCCGACCGCTGAATGACCCCAACGACCCGACGTTCAACCAGCTCCTTGCGATCAACAACGAGGGGACGATCGCTGGCTATTTCGGCGAGAACGTAAACAAGGGCTATACGCTGATCCCGAGCTCACAGCCTGTCTTCACCGATGAGAACTTCAATGGCTCGGCGCAGACCCAGGTCACCGGCATCAACGACCACGGCACCACCGTGGGCTTTTGGGCCGACGCCAACGGCGACAACTTCGGTTTCGTCGATGTGAAAGGAGAGATGATCACCGCCCTCGATCCGAAGCTGCCGCAGTCGGCTCCGGGCACCCCGGCGGTGGAACAGTTTCTGGGGGTGAACGATCAGAACCAGGTGGCCGGCTTCTCTACGGACGCCAAGGGCGCAAATCACGGCTTCGTCTACGACGCCTCGGATAACAGCTTCACCGCGGTGAAGGTTTCCGGCTTCACCAACGTCACGGCCAGCGATATCAACAACTCGGGCGTGATCTCCGGCTTCGGCACGTTCGACAGCAAAACCGAAGGCTTCATCGACGACCACGGCAGGGTCACCGTGCTGACCGGTCCTAAAGGTGCCACATCGGTCATGGCGCTTGGCCTGAACGACAAGCACGAGGTCGTCGGTTCATTCACCGACGCGAACGGCACGCACGGCTTCCTTTATGAGGAGAAGACCCACACCTATGTGACCATTGACCAGGGTGGTCAGAACAACACAACCATCAACGGGATCAACGACAAGGGGCAACTGGTCGGCTTCTTCCTTGATGCCAATCAGCACACCGAAGGTCTGCTGGTTCAGGTTCAGGGCCACCACGGCTCCTGAAACAGCGTCTGACGTAGGGCGTCCGTGCCGCAGTCATGGCCGCCCTATGGGCCGCCTACATCCCGGAGCCGCCGCCGCAATGCGTAATTCAAGGGGTGCCAGTCCCCTGGCCAGCCTTACGCAATGCTAACCATCCAGCTCTGAATAACGGCGGAAGATCCCGGTCTCATTGAACGGTACGCGCCGTTCGCTCGCCAGATAGGCCTTCAGTCGCGGCCGTTTCGCAACTGCTTGATGCAGGGCCGTCACGTGCGGCAGCTTCGCCAACTCCCGCTCGGACGCGAGAGGAAACGCGAACCGCAATCCCTCGATCAACTGGAACAATGACAAATCGGCATAGGTGACGGAGCTGCCAATCAGATGATCCGTCCCCGCCGGGTTCGCTTCCAGAATCCGCTCGAACCAGCCAAGAAACTTCGGCATCCGGTCCCTGCGGAAAACCGCGGCGCGCGCGATCGCCTCATTCTTTTGTTCGTGGAACCACATATCCTCGTCTATCGGATGATGCGAATTATACACCTCCTTGACGATGTCGGTAATCGTGAGCTGGATCTGATGCGTCCATAGCCGGCCGTCTTCGTCGGTTGGCGCAAGACCGATCCGCCCGCCCAGATAAAGCAGGATCGCCGCGGTGTGGCTGACGATCAGTTCACCATCGCGCAGGAACGGAGGGGCGAACGGGACGTGTGACGTGCCCTCACCGCGCATCAGGGCCAGCATGGCCGGAACGCCGTGTCCCTCGCTCTCCAGTCCGCGTGCCACATCGATATAGGCGGCCCCGGCATCTTCCAGCGCGAGGCGAACGAACTCGCCGCGTCCCTGAATTTCCGGCCAATAGAAGAACTCGTAAGCCATGGCCATCATCTCAACTCATCACCATCGCCGGAGCGCTTGAGAGCCTCCCCAGCGTCCGGCGGATCCGGAGACCGAACAAATCCCCCTTGCGCCCGATAACCGGCGCTATCGCGCTACTGCCCCCGAGAAACCGGGCGGCTCAGGTGCGTGGTGTCTAGGACGACTTCCGGTCCGCTGTTCTCCTCGGCGGAGGTGCTGTGTGGTCATTGGCGGGCTGTGACGCAATCACGCGCTTCTGCGTGTCGGTCGAAACCGACTTCTCCAGGTCACAGGCGAAGACTGGCGCGGCAGCAACGGCGAGCAGCGCGGCGGCGGCTAACAAACGGGTCATTTACGACCTCCTATCGAAGGTTGGCATCCCAGCGCCCGAGAGCATCGCGCCACATGAGACCAAGCGCAAGCATCGTTCTGGCGCACAGCATGCGGTGACGGTCCTGATCGGCCAGGGGCGCCGCCTGCAGTGACCAATCACTTTCCACAATCGGCGCTGAGCGCGGACGCCTTGGTGGCATGTTCGGAACGCGACCGAGTTAATTACAATTCATCGCGCCGTGAGGTAATTCGGCGATAATCATCCCCATGTAACCGACAGAACACCCTGAATGGAGGAGGGGATACTTTGAATAGATCCGATTCGTCCGCGATGCCGATCAACAGCCTCGAGCGGTTCGTCTACGCGGATGTCGCGCATGAGCCGAACGGAATGGCGCTCAGCGTCCTCTCAGCGCTTGCGCGTCGAGGCCTCGATCCATGGCAAGAGGCAAGACGCCTGGCGGAACTCCCCGCCCCGGCGGCGGTTGACCGGCTCGCGCATACGCTCGTTGGCCTGCCGCTCATGCGATCGTCCTTGGATGATGCCACAACAGTCGCTCGGCGGTTGGTCACCCTGTTGCCGCCGGCTCCGGGTGTGGCATCCGCGTCTTTCGATACATCGAACATTGCCAACTCAGTTGCCGCGGCTCCGAGATGGATGATGCTCGGCATGGCGGCTGCCCTCGTTGGCGGCCTGATGATGCCATTTATCCAAAAAAGAGAGGCTCCAACGGTCGCGCCCGCTTCCTGGGTCACGAGCGGCCCTGTCGAGCCCGCCAAACCGAATTCGGCTCCCACTCACGAGCCGGCGGCACCACCTTCGGGTGCTCAAGCCTCCGGCGTGGGTCATGCGCCTACATCGACGCCTTCAACCCCTTCGCTGCCCTAAGTCGATGCTTGCTTACCGGTCTACGGCAAAGGGGTCTGCTTGATCCGTCGCGCTGAACTGGCAAAGGGGGCACAGACATTGTCGAGCCGGCGGTGAAACGGTTTGTCGCCCGACAGGTGGTGACCTTGACCTGCGTCGGCTGGCGCGCCGCGCACGAAGAACACGCAAATCTGGTGCCAGCGGCCTAATCCGGGATAAGACCACCATCGACGTTGAAGCACTGGCCGGTGATGTTTCGTGCCCCGGAAGACGCCAGGAAAACCACCATCGCTGCAATGTCTTCCGGATCATTCGCGCGCTGCAGCGGGATGTTTTCGGCCTGCCGTCGTGTCATTTCCTCGATCGTCACGCCTTCCTGCTGCGCGCGGACGTGCAGGTTGGCCTCTGAAAGTGCGGTACGTGTCACGCCAGGGCAAACCGAATTGACGTTAATGTTGTGCTTCGATAATTGCTGCGCCGCCGTCTTTGTCAGGCTGATCACAGCGCCCTTGCTCGCGGCATATGCCGCGTTGGAGGTGCCCGCGTAGCCCTTGCCGGCGATCGAGGCGATGTTGATGATGCGCCCACTGCGCCGCGGGATCATCTCGCGGGCGACCCGCTGCAGGCAGAAGAATACACCCTTTGCGTTCACGCGGTGGATGCGGTCCCAATCCTGCTTCCGTCAATTCCATGATGTCGGCCCGTCGGGTCACCCCGGCATTGTTCACGAGAATGTCGATCTGCCCGAATACATCCAAAGCTTCGTCGCACCATGCGGTCGATGTCCCGCAGATCGCCGACATCCGCCTGCACCGCCAGGCAGCGACGTTGCGTAGACGTTATGGCTTCCGTGGTCGCTTCAGCTTGCTGACCGGCAATATCCGCGACGATGACATGCGCGCCAGCCTCGGCCAGCGCGAGTGCGGAAGCCCTGCCGATGCCCTGGCCGGCGCCGGTCACCAGCGCGACTTGATTGGCTAAATCCATAACTGTTTCCCCCTCATCATATCGACGGCTTCAGAGACACATAGTCAGGCGGCACTCGCGACGGAAGTCCAGCCGCCCGGCGGCCGACGCCGTTCTGCTTGACACTCACGCCACGCCGTACTCGGCGAGATCGGGCGTCATTGCCTCGATGACAAAATCCACGAAGGCTTCCGGGGCGTCCAGGAAGAACTCTTTGTTTGAGTAGCTGCCAACGACGGTTTCCATCCCGTGCACCCGCGCCCAGCTCGCCAGATCTTCCAGAGCCGCTTTGGGAGTTTCGCTCAAGAACGAAACCTGCGAACGGAGCTTGTCCCCGTCACGGTGGATGGTATCGCTGCGGCTGAATTGCAGGTCCACATTCGCCCCTGGCTGCCGCAGCCAGATAGACCGCTCAGTTCGGCGAAGTTCGACAAAGCCAAGCTTCGCTTTCAACATGTCGACGACCGTTTCGAAATGCCGCGGATGGAGGCGGTTGGCGACGTGGTTCAATTGCATGGCTTGGTCGCTTCTGTGGTTCTGATCTTGATCGACTTCAGCATGAAGCAGCTTGCCAGCTCAATCGGGCATGCACCTAACGGGCCCCAGGGGCGCATGAGTGGAAGTCGTCGAACCGCGGATGACGGACCAGCAAGCGAAAGTGGATCTTCGTGAAAATCGGCGCGAGCCCGCCCGAGGACCCGATCGCCGGTCGGCCAAGAATGGCCAGATGCGCTCCCAGCTCGGGATTTCTTCGCCCCGTCACGAGCAGGCTATCATGGTGGAGGCGGCAAGGAGGGCGGCATGGCTGACGGGCAGAAATCGGGCGACCGGAAACTGGGTATGGACCAGCCGATCGCGCGGCGCGATTTCCTCAATGGCGTCGTGGTCGTGGCCGGAATGTCGCGCGCGGCGGCTTCGATCCCCGCTGGCTCCGCTGAAGCCGTCGCCGCCGAGCAGGACCGGCCGGGCTATTATCCGCCCGCGCTCACCGGAATGCGCGGCAGCCATCCTGGCTCCTTCGAGGCCGCGCACCGACTGCGCGACAACGCCGTTACACCGCCGCCAGTGACGCCCGGGACGGAGCACTACGATCTGGTGATCGTCGGCGCCGGCATCAGCGGCCTCTCGGCCGCCTACTTCTATCGCCAGGCGCGACCCAGCGCGCGGATCCTGATCCTCGACAACCACGACGATTTCGGCGGTCATGCCAAGCGCAACGAGTTTGCGCTCGATGGACGCATGGAACTGCTCAACGGCGGCACGCTCGAGATCGACAGTCCACGGCCCTACAGCGTGGTCGCCGCCACACTGCTGAAGCGCCTCGGGGTAGTCCCGGCGAAGCTGGAGGAGGTGTGCGCCAAGCCGGAGTTCTACAAATCGCTGGGCTTGCGCCACGCCGTCTTCCTCGACCGCGAGACCTTCGGCGCGGACAAGCTGGTAGTGGAACGCGACGGCACCTCGTGGGCCCAGCGGTTGGCCGACACACCGCTCACGCCAAGGGTGCAAGCCGATATCGCACACATCTACGAGGCCGACCTCGACTACCTGCCGGGCCTGAGTTCGGATGAGAAAAAGGCTCGCCTCGCCCGCATCAGCTATCGCGACTACCTGGTTGACGTGATCAAGGCAGATCCAGGCGTGGTGCCGTTCTTCCAGGCAATGACCCATGACGAATGGGGCATCGGCATCGACGCGGTCGGCGCGCTCGAGGTGTGGCCATTCCAGTTCCCCGGCTTTCAGGGCCTTGGCCTGAAGCCCGGCCCGGCGCCGCATATGGGCTTCACCGCCGCGGGCTATGCGGCGGGCGGCTCGGATACTTTCCATTTCCCCGATGGTAACGCGTCGATCGCACGGCTTCTGGTGCGCAACCTCGTCCCAGCCGCGCTGCCCGGCCATACTGTCGAGGACGTGGTCACCGCCCGGGCCGATTACAGCAAGCTCGACCGCCGAGGTGCGCTGACGCGCATCCGCTTGAGCAGCACCGTGCTGCGCGCCGCCAATCTGGGCTCGGCCGAGGCGCCGGACGGCGTGGCGGTGACTTATGCACGGGGCGACGAACTGACCACCGTGCGCGGGGCGTGCTGCCTGCTCGCCTGTTGGAATATGATGATCCCCTATCTCTGCCCCGACCTGCCCGACCGGCAGAAGCAGGCGCTGGCCTCCCTGGTCAAAACGCCACTGGTCTACACCAGCGTGGCGCTGAGGAACTGGCGCGCGTTCACCAACCTGAGCATCGCCGGGGTCTATTCGCCCGGCTGCTATCACAGCACGTTCCGGCTCAACCCGACGGTCGACATCGGCCGCTACCAGAGTCCGCGCTCGCCCGACCAGCCGATGCTGGTGCATATGGTCCGTACACCCTGCCAACCGGGGCTTGACCAACGTGCCCAGAACCGCGCGGGCCGCGCCGACCTGCTCGCCACCAGCTTTGAGACTTTCGAGCGCAACATCCGCGACCAGCTGGGCCGCACGCTCGGAGCAGGCGGCTTCGACCCGGCCCGGGACATCATGGCAATTACAGTCAATCGCTGGCCGCATGGCTACGCCTACGAATACAACCCGCTTTTCGATCCCGACTGGGACGAGCATGACCAGCCCCATGTCATCGGCCGCCAACCGTTCGGCCGGATCACCATTGCGAACTCCGATTCTGGCGCCGGCGCCTACACCGATTCGGCGATCGACCAGGCGCATCGCGCGGTGGGCGAGTTGTTGGCGGTCGAGGGGTAGGGCCGCAGCGAAGGGACCGAGCCGAATGTTGGACCTTCGAAAGGGCGACAATCCACACCGAAAAGGCTGCAACAGTCACGGCGGCCAGCCGCGCGTCCGCAAACTAAATCGACGCCGCGCCGGGGTCGCCACGTTCAGTGACGTAGGCGGCAAGTTGAGCCGGCCGGGGTCCTCGATCAGGCTTGTGCCTTGAATCTGGGCGATGCCTCCCCGGAGGAACACCGACTGGCCGCGAAGTCAGTGTCGCCCACGATCTGGACGCGGCTGCCCGGCCGAGCGGTCATGTTGACGAGGCCGCCCAGTCGTTGCATCGTAACAGTGTTCTAGCGGAACGATCGGATAGGTGTCGGGCCAGCGGGTGAACAGTTCGATCGGCCAGTCATTTTTCCTTCAGCTTGATCGAAGGGGCCGGCAACCATTCAACCGCTAATGGATTGTTCCCAACAACTGCCTGAGACGCAAGGTGCCGGATCAACTCGCCCGGGCTCCAGGGCCTCACTCACCCAACAGTGCACCCACTCGGCTGCGCGCGCTTGACCACGGCACTCGGCGCGTCGTGTTAAATTCTATATGCTCATCGATGTGCCTTCGAACAAAGTCGCACCTCGGCTCGGTGCGACGTCAGTGGAAGCTTAGAATAGGGGAGTTGGGCCTCATGGTTCTGGCAGTCATTCCGCCAACCGGCACAGGTCTTCTCATCGGAGCGCGGGCAGGCCGCCTTCCCTTGCTCATCGGGATAGTACCCTTACCGACGTCGCGGTCTCCGAACCGGCCTAGGCGAGCAGACCTGCAACGGTTGCAGGACGCGGTCTGCGGATCACGAAACGACCTTCCGGCGCCGCACAGCTGAGGACCGCCCATGGATCCGTTGCAGATCATCGCGGCAATCGGTAGTGGGGTGATTGTCGGCTTCTCGCTCGGCCTGGTCGGCGGCGGCGGTTCAATTCTCGCCGTGCCGTTATTGCTTTACGTCGTGGGCGTGGCGGACCCGCATCAGGCTATCGGCACCAGCGCTCTCGCGGTGGCGGTCAATGCGTTCGCCAATCTCGTGCCGCACGCCCGCGCCCGCCACGTCCTCTGGCGCCCGGCGTTGATCTTCGCCGCCGCCGGGCTGATCGGCGCGTATGCCGGGTCCTCGGTCGGGAAGGTGGTGGACGGGCGCAGATTGCTGATCCTGTTCGCGCTGCTGATGCTGGTGATCGCGGCGATGATGCTGCGAGGACGCAAGGCAGACGTCGCCGTGACCGGCACGGCCCCGCGGGTAAATCTTTGGCGGCTCAGCGCGACCGGGCTCGGCGTCGGCTTGATCGCCGGGTTCTACGGGATTGGCGGTGGGTTCCTGGTGGTGCCGGGACTGATTCTGGCGACCGGCATGCGGACGATATCAGCGGTTGGATCGTCACTAGTCGCGGTCGGAGTCTTCGGGATGACGACAGCGGTGAACTATGCGGCCTCCGGTCTGGTCGAGTGGACAATCGCGCTGCAATTCATTGCCGGCGGGATCGTCGGCGGATGGATCGGCGCACATCTGGCGAAACGGCTTTCGGTACAGCGCCAGACGCTGACGCGCGTGCTGGGGTGCATGTTGGTCGTTGTGTCGGCCTACATGCTGTATCGAAGCTTGACGTAGCAGCCCCGATGACGCCTTCGGCGAGCCGCCGTCGCCACGAGGCACAAAGGCCATTGCAGCACGCTGCGGAGAAAATCCGCTTTCGTTTCCAATTCGCCTTGCTGAGAAGGTAAGAAGAGAATAAAATTAGAGGTCAAATACCATGGAAGTGCCGCCGGAAACCGGCAGGACACGCGCTCAAGGCAACGTGGACCAGAGACCTGATTAAGAACAAAACAAACAACGCATGATGGAGGAACAGATGAACGAAATCACCCGGGACACACCTGTTTCCGCACCACGCCGGAGTTTGCTCGGCCGCTTTGCCGGCACGATGACGATCGGGCTCGCCGCTCTGACAACCATGCGAGCGCACGCGGAAACCGACGCGACGCGACCGGGCAGCGCGGACTGGCCGGGCAAGCTGAGCGGACGTCATCGCCAACTGGTTGACGCCTATGAGATCAACAGCGGCTTCCCGCTCGCATTCGCATATTCGTTCCTGCTGGTCGATCCCGCGCCGGGGTCAGCGTCGTCGGTCGTTGTTCTGCGCCATGCAGCTTTCCCGATCGCTCTCAACGCTGCGATGTGGGAAAAATACAAGATCGGCGAGTCATTCAAAATTGTCGACCCCGAGACCAAGGCGCCGGCAGTAAAAAATCCCTTCCTGCAGCCGAAGCCCGGCGTTCTGCCGGTGGACGACATGGCTGTCGATCGGCTGCTGGCAAAAGGCACGGTATTTGGCGCATGCAACATCGCCCTTGTCGTCCTGAGCAAAATGCTCGCGGGCAAGGCCGGCGTGAGCGCGGATGAGGCGGCAAAGGAATGGGCCGCGAATGTGGTGCCAGGAATTACGATTATCCCGGCGGGAACCTGGGGCGTGAATCGCGCGCAGGAAGCCGGCTGTACTTACTGCGCCGGCGGCTAACACCGTCCGCCGGGCCCACCGGTCGCTGACAACGCTCGTTACGCCAACTTGCTCGGGGCGGACCCTCGCAATCGGGTGCTATCTGCGATCCCGCGGGGCGGCGCTAACAAACCGGAGGCCGCTGGCTCCGCGTGATCTGGGCGCGAACCAAGAGGGGCGGTAGAGCGTTCACGGTGTCGCCGGAAGCAGCAAGCCGGCTGGTTTCGTTTGACACAGTGGGGAAGCGGGATAGCACGGTTTTCCGGACGGATCGAAACACCAGCGCCAGCGCAAGTCGCCAGTGAGGGAGCGTCCATGCAGAAGATCAGGCGCGTTTTGGGACAAGCTGTCCGCGGGCGGAAAAGCGAACCGATGTGGGTGGCTCACTGGCAAGGACGGCCTGTGCTGGCTGATCGTCCCCGCTGTTCCAGGTGAAATGCTGTAAGACGAGGATGTTGCGAAGGCGAACCGCGTGATGCAAGCCATGCTGCGGATGGACAAGCTCGATATTGCCACGCTCAGGCGAGCATACGAGCGGCGATAGCCAGGCACGTGGGGTTGCTCGAGCTGGCGAGCACAACGGGAGTGGATGAATGTCAACCAATGCTGAAGTCGTTCCAAATACAAATCGGGATCTCGTGCTGACCCGGCTGATCGACGCGCCCAGGGAGAAGTTGTTTCGTGCCTGGACCGAGCCCGCGCTGCTCATGCAGTGGTTCGCTCCGTTGCCTTACACCACGCCGCGCGCGGAGCTGGACGTCCGGCCAGGCGGAGCCAGTCTCGTGGTCATGCGTGGTCCCGACGGCGTCGAGTTACCGAACCAAGGCGTCTATCTCGAGGTCGTCCGCAATGAGCGGCTGGTCTTTACCGACGCCTTTACGGCGGCGTGGGAACCGTCGCAGAAGCCGTTCATGACGGTAATTCTCACGTTCCAGGACGAGGGCGGCAAAACGCGCTACACCGCTCGTGTGCGCCACTGGACGGTCGCCGACCGCGAGAGCCACGAAAAGATGGGGTTCCATCAAGGCTGGGGACGGTGCGCCGACCAGCTCGAGGCGCTGGTCGCCAAGCTCTGACGCCTTTTGGGCGTCGCCGAACCCCCGGTGGTCTGCCCGTTTCACGGGCCGACCCTCAGTGTGTGTGTTCATGCACACCCCCTGGTAGCCCGTTGAGGCCGGAGCGCAACACCGCGGATCGGAGATTGATCTGCGCAGTGGCGGATGTCGCGGCGTCGCACCCGAGCGGTCCGCATCTTGGACACGGAAGCGAGACGACCCCTTGCGCCAACGTTGCGGACCTCGATATTCGGTGAATGAAAAAGCGAGTCCGCCGGACTTCCAGCGCCCTGCCTGTCATGATGGCACAACTGACGGTGGCATCGTGGGAGACGATATTTCATCGCACCCTGATGATGGCGCGGGGCACCTGTTCGCCAGCCGAATATCAAAGGATGGTGATGGAAAAAGCTGCGGCGATGCGGACCTCCACGCGGGCGCTCGCATCACGCAAAGGCGGCGGGGCGGTGCTGGCACCCTTCCTCTGGCGGGCCCGCGGCAATGCAAAACGCCTGCGCCGGAAGACGTAGCACGCGCAGCGCTGACGTGGAAGCGTCGCCAATAATCGCTGTTAGCGACCCGTGCGCTCCTCTACTCATTGTGTAGTCGTATCGTCTCGCGTTGACTCTTCGGTGCTGGGTCGAAGCCCTGCTTAAACCATTGCTATACGTGTTACGCCTGTTTCCGATCCCGGCCAGTTTCATCGGCAATCACCCGAGTAACGAAGGTTGTGCCTGACACACTCGTCTACACCGGATACTAGCAAACGACAGCTGAAGGGCGCGTCCCGGTGGAGTTGCAGTTTACCCCCAGTGGTTTGGAAAATCTCTGCTCTACGGCGGATCTTTAGTGATCTGCCTACCGATGTCGTGACTCTCGGTAACAGCAAATCTCCCTCTATCGGCGATTACGTTTGAACCGAGATCGTCTTCGTGCGTCTACTTGACACGCATGGTCTGCCATTTATGCTAAATTGTCATGCCCAGCACACGACGAATACTGTCCCGGGGGTTGGCTCGTCCTGCTGGGATCATTGCGTGCCTGTGGCTGAGCGCAGCTGTGCACGCGGCGGCGGGCGAGGCACAGAGTAGCGAGGCACAGAATAGCAAGTTGCCGGCGCTCACGATGGCGCGCGGTCACGGGTCCGCCTCGATCGCGACCCTGCTGGCGAGGCTGGAGCAGCTGATCGCAGCTGATGATCAGGCGGCGGCGCAGAAGACCGATCAAGCCGATACGATCGCCGATATTCTGCTGCTGCTGCCGAGCGCACCACCCTCGGATGTAAAACTGTTGTTGTCGACTCCCTTGCGTTTTGCGAACCGAGCGCACGAGGCAGAGGTGGCGGGCCGCGAAGACGAAGCCGGTCGCTTCGCCGCGCTTGCGGACGTTCTCGGAGGTCTGCTCCGCGGAAAGACACCGCCGGACAAAGCTAAATCGCGGACGGACCTGCAACCTGGGACAGAGCCGCCGCACGACACCGCGCGAGGCAACTGGCCGCCTATGGTCGCACCGGCGGCAGGCGATGCTGACAACGCGCGGAACCCCCTGGATGGCGACGCGTTCGCCCGGGTCGCACCAAAGACGCCGCCGCCCAGCCCGGGGGTTGTGCGGAATGAGCCGGCCACCGAGTTTTCCGGACCCTTGAGCGACAACCTTCCCGGTTCCGCGCCCGCTGACACGATGTCTGCTTACGCCCGGAACAGCCAGCCCTCCGTGCCCAGAATGGTCCGATCGCAGCACTCGGCTTCGATCACCGCGTTGCTGGCGAAGCTGGAACAGCAGATCGTTGCGGATTATCAGGCGACACCGGAAAATAATGACGAGGCCGACACGATCGCCGACGTCCTGCTGCTGCTCCCGAACGCGACGCCCGCCGATACGAAACTCGTTTTGTCAACGCCCTCACATCTCGCCAACCGTGCACGCGAGGCGGACGCCGCCGGACGCCATGACGAGGCCAGTCGTTTCGCCTCGCTGGCAGACGTTCTCGAAAGCCTGATCGGTGGCAAGACGTCGGATGACCCGGTCGGACCGCGGACGGCGGAGCCGCCGTCGCTCGCCACGCAAGAACGCGACCCAGCGGTTGCGACCGCCACGGTGCCCGACGATCCTGACGGCTTGGACCAAGCCTCCCATGGCGATACACTTGCCCGCGCTGCTCCGACGACGTTGCCCCTCGGCCCGGCGGCCACGCCGAACCTGCCATATGTCGAGCTGGCCGGCCGCACGAGCGACAGCCCTCCCGATGCAGCGCAAGCTGATGGGGTGGCAAGTAATCCGCGTGAGAGCCAGCCGCCGGTGCCCGCACCGGCCCGACCGCCGGGATCAGCTTCGATCAACGCGCTGCTGACCACGCTGGAGCAACAGATCGCGGCGAACCATGAGGCAACAATCGAAGAGTCCGACACGATCGCGGATATCCTGCTGTTGCTGCCGAACGCACCGCCCGACGACGCAAAGCTGGTGCTGGCGACACCAGCGCATTTCGCGAACCGCGCGCGGGAAGCGCAAGCTGCCGGACGCGGCGACGAGGCCATACGCTTCGCCGCTCTGGCAGACGTGCTGGGGGGCCTTCTCCGCGGAGACACGCCGACCGAGGCAGGCGGATCCCAGGCGCCGCGGCAGCCTGAGGTGGAACGGCCGACCGAAACGGCGAGAGGCAGCGCGGCGATTGCGACCGCCCCCGTGACCGGCGATCGTGACAGCGTGGATCACGCTGCAGACGGCGATGCGGTAGCACCCGCAGCTTCTGCCCCGGTCGCTTCGCCGCTGCCGCCGCTCGATCCGCCCGCCACGCGGTACCAACCGCCTGCCGAACTCGCCGGACGCACGAACAACAGCTACCCCGGGATGACTGTTGAGCCTGGGATCGCGGCTGAACCTCAATTCACGACCGCGATCCCGCCGCCGAACTCAGCCAGGCGCGACCCACCCATGAACCTGGCGGCGACCCCCTTGCCTCCAACCGAGCCTGCTAAGCCACCACCTGCGCCGGTGGCGCGTCTCACCGACAGCGATGTGAAACTGAGCCTTTCGGGGATCTTGAGCGCGCCCGTGCTTGCGGCGCGCTTGCGCCCGTTGCCGAAGGCGCCGGTGACGCCAGTTGTATCGCGGCCCCGCGTCAGCAGTCCGCCCTCGACAAAATTCACCGCCGCAACCGCGAATGTCGTGGATTCGCAGTGCCGCGCCATCCTGCTGAAATTTAGCCTAGGAGAAGAACCATCCGATGCGGAGCGTAGCTATTTGCGTAACGGTTGCCGCCCGCGTGGCTGACTGCGGCCGCGGGTGCCTCGGCGGACTGCTGGCGGTTCTGCTGAGCACTGTGCTCGTCTCCTGCGGTCCCCCCGTGAACCAGCAGCAAGGCGCAGGGTCGACCTCCAAGCTGCAGTCGCTGCAGGAAGGCGTGCCCATCCTCGCGACAGCGCTGGTGACGCACGCGTCGCTGCCGCCGCCTCCGCCATCCGGACGCTATCCCGTCGTCATTGATCCTTGGATTGATGTGACCACCGGTAGCCAGGTTGCCACCACTAAGCTGATGCAGCAGGAGTTGGTGACGCTCGCTCCGCAGCACTTCCCGCAACTGGAGTTGCTGCCTTTCACGCCGGAAAGTCTCGCGCGCAAGCCGGTGGTGCTGCTCGGAGCCATTGCACCCGTTGCCGGGCCGGGTTCCGTCGAACCTGTCGTCGGGCGTCCCGGCGCTTACCGCGTCTACGGCATGCTTGCGGATCTCGGCACCGGCAAGATTGCCGCGACTGACAGCGTTTGGGTTCGGCCGGAGGATATCGACGCGACGCCGACCCCATTTTATCGCGACAGCCCTGTCTGGCTGCCAGACGAAAGCGTCGTGGCCTATTTGCGCACGTTGCAAGCCCATACCGGTGACCCAATCGATCCGGCGTATTTGCAAAATCTGCAAGCCGAGGCGCTGATCACCAACGCCAACACGGCCTATGGCCAGGGCGAATACAAGCCGGCTCGCGATTTGTACACCGAGGCCGCCGACCTGCGGGAAGGCGGACACCAACTCCGCGTGTACGATGGCCTTTATCTCACCAACTGGGCACTCGGCGACCGGCAATCGGCGACGCAGGCCTTCACCGAACTGGTGGATTACCAAGTGGCGCACGGGCGCTTGTCGGTGAAATTCTTGTTTCGTCCTAACTCGACAGCCTTCTGGCCCGATCCGGCAATCAGTGCCCCGTACACCGACTGGCTGCGCGTGATCGCTCAGAGAGCCGAGGCCGGCGAAGTATGTTTGCATTTGATCGGCCATGCCAGCCCCTCCGGATCGACCGAGTTGAACGATCGCCTGTCATTGGCACGAGCCAACCGCATTCGGCAGGACCTGGTGGAAATCGAACCCCGGCTGCGAGGCCGTATCACGACGGAGGGTGTCGGATCCCGGGATTCAATCGTTGGCACGGGGCGCGACGACGCCACGGATCTGGCCGACCGCCGCGTCGATTTCGAAATGCAGCCCTGCGCGCGCGTTGCCCTGTTACGATCGGAGAGTGGTAGCCTGAGGAATGTATTGCTGCCCGGCGGGTGACACCATTGTTGCGCATTTTGCGTAACCAGCGGCGCCCCGTCGGAAGCAAAATCCGACGCCTGTCGAATTTGCCGTCAACCTGGAGCACACCGGCATCCTGGTAGCTCGACACGTTGGACGGCATGTCGAGCGCGGTGCCACTCCGTTCCGGCGGCATGGTCCTACCCTTCTGGAACGGCGGCGCGCCGCGTGTAGCAGGAAACTGGCCGGCCGTCGCGTGCGAGACGCCGACCGTTATCTGTCCCAGCGAAGTGGCCTGACGAAATCGGCCTCGTCCTGCACCCCGATTTGGCGCAGACCACCTATGACCACGCCATCGATCATGGGCGGGTCGTCGGGAGATCGCTCATAAGCGGGACGGGGCTCGGAGTCCGCTTTCGGGTCCGGGTCAGCGGTATCGAATTCGGGCGCGGTGATCAGGTCGATCAGGACCGCGACAGCGACCTGCCGAGCGAAGCCGTGTGCAACCGCTTCGTCGATTAATGAAGTTAGCCGAGGCAGGATGAAATCGCGCGCAGGCGTACCACTGGACATTCCGGTCTCCGAGGGTCGTGTCGGCCGTCAGTAATTTGGCTGCAGGAGAGCGAAGATGCAAACGCTGCGGTTGTAGGACGTCGGCGGGGACGTCGTAGCCGCGGCGCGATCACGACCTATACGCAGCGGCGCCTGCATCTCCTAGACGCGCGGTGCGTTTGGAGTGGATATCAAGGAGAATGCACATGCCGTTGCCCCCAGTCACGCCCCCGGACGTAGCACCCGCCGATCCCGCGCCGGAACAAGCGCCGGGTGGTCCGGTCGAGAATCCCATCCCGTCGCCGAATGTGCCGGGCGTGCCAGGTGAGCCGATACCGACACCGCCGAACTCGCCCCCGGGACCGATCGTGGCTTAGCGGGGAAAGAGTCTCGCTTTCCCGCGGGTCGGACGGCTACCGGGCTATACTGTTCGCCTTTCTGATCGTCCGGTTGCGCGCAACAGCGACATTCGACGTCCGCGACCGTCCCTCGGACCTTATCCGCCGGCGGATACCGGCGAGCGCGGGCCCGCAGCAAACGCGGGCCCGTTCCGGCGGGCTGCGTCTCGTGGGCGTTGATAACAAGTTCGGCCGTATCCCGGGAATGCAGCGGCTGCGGGGAATATCATGACATCGCCGTGGAGCAAACTGGCTGCGAACTCCTGGGCACTGCTCGAAACGCGGGACAGCGGCAAATCATGCTTCCACGGTGCATGAGAAATCCGCATCAGGAAAACTCATCAAATCGAGCGCTCGGTTTGATACAGATATCCTGATACCTGCACCCAGTCTGGAATTGTGCTGTCAACTTTTGACAGCTAAGCCCCGGTCGTGCGACGGTTTGCTCATGTCAAACACTCCCACCCGCAACTTTTCGCTTACGGCTGAGTTGGACAGCTACATCCGCGCCCAAGTGTCCACAGGTCGCTATTCCAATGCCAGTGAAGTGGTCAGGGCAGGCCTGCGCCTGCTGATCGAGCGCGAACCGCAACAAGCCACTCTTGCTGGTGCGATCCCAAAGTCCGCCGATTGATCCGATGAACAAGGCTGCTCAGCTACACGACTTCCAGGCGGACATCCAGGCAGTCGGTCGCATTGACGCGGTGCCGACCATCCTGGACGTCGTCTGCCGTGCGACCGGGATGGGTTTCGCCGCGGTCGCGCGCGTCACAGAGGACCGTTGGGTCGCGTGCTCGGTGCTCGACAACATTGATTTTGGGCTCCTTCCGGGCAGCGAATTGAAGGTGGAAACCACCATCTGCAACGAAATCAGACAGAGCCGAGAAGCAGTGATCATCGACCATGTCGCCGAAGATGACGAATATTGCGGGCATTCGACCCCCGCGACATACGGGTTTCAGAGTTATATATCGATGCCGATTCTGCACAAGGACGGCAGGTTTTTCGGCACATTGTGCGCGATCGACCCGCGACCCGCTCGGCTGAAGAACCCAGAAACAATCGGTATGTTCAAGCTGTTCGCAGAACTCATCGCGGCACACGTCGACAATGATGAGAAGTTGCAGGCTTCCAGAGCGGCGTTGCAGCAGGAACAACATCTTTCCGAGCTGCGCGAGCAGTTCATTGCTGTGCTGGGGCATGACCTTCGTAATCCGCTGACGGCCATCACCACCGGGATCGCACTGATTGGCCGCACCAGGCTTACAGACAAGGCGTTGAGGCTCGTGCCCGTCATCCAGGCCGCGGCCGCGCGGATGAGCAACCTGATCGATGACGTTCTTGATTTTGCGCGGGGGCGCCTGGGCGATGGTCTAACCTTGACGCGCGCACAATGCGGGCTTGAGCCCGTCCTCTCCCATGTGGTGGCCGAACTCCGCACCGGTCATCCGGATCGAATTGTCGAAACCGAGTTCGCGCTCAACGAGCCGGTTGATTGTGACCCGGCCCGTCTCTCGCAGCTCCTGTCAAATCTGGTGGCGAACGCGCTGACCTACGGTGCGCCCGACAAGCCGGTGGTCGTCCGTGCCTCTGTAAGCCAAAACGAGTTTCAGCTATCGGTCAGCAACCAAGGTGACCCGATCCCACCGCAGGCGCTTGAAAAGCTGTTCGAGCCATTCGAGCGGGGTGCCGTTAGGCCAAGCCAGCAGGGGCTGGGTTTGGGTCTCTATATCTCATCTCAGATCGCGGTGGCGCATGGTGGCAACCTGAGCGCATCATCTACACCAGAGGAAACCCGCTTTACGTTTCGGATGCCAACCACCGTCCGTTGAGACTGCACGACTGCTTAGCGTTGCAAATGGGGCGGGCGGTCTTGCCTCAAATTCCGACCTGACACCTCGCTGCTCCAAGTGCGTCAGTCGTTCGCAGGCAAGGTCTGGAAACCACTCCTTCTCCCATCTGCCGGATTCTTTGGTGAGAGATGATTTTGCGTGGAAGATAACGAAGCATCGCCGCGGGGCGCGGAACTTGGGCGGACGTGTTGGCTCCGAGAATGCTGGGATCCCCTTGCGTTGGTGCAGTGCGTTCCGCGCGAATACTGATACCGGGCTTTACCCAGGTGCCGGGTCGGGTAAATGAGTATTGGTACGAACCGACATGACGTTCCGGCGCCCCAAACGAACGCCAGCACCCGGAGGAAACCAACCATGCCAGCCCGCACCGGCGCCGCCTTCCTGCGCGGCCTGCGCGACAGCCGAGAAGTCTGGCTCGGCGCCACGCGCGTCACCGATCCGCTCGACCACCCCGACCTCCGAGGCGCCGCCGAAGCCATCGCCGCCGTCTTCGACCTGCATTATCAATACCCCGACGACTGTCTCATGCCGGACCAGGACACCGGTGAGAGCATCGCGGTCAGCCACATCATCCCCCGCTCCCGCGAGGACCTGCTGCGACGCCATAAGGCGCTGCGCCGGGTCGCCGAGTTCTCGGTCGGTCTGATGGGCCGCACCCCCGATTATATGAACGTGACCTACGCCGGCTTCGCCGGTCGCAGCGACGAGTGGAGCATCAACGGCAATGAGGAAGGTGCAGCGAACCTGGTTGCCTTTCAAAAGCAACTGGCCCGCGAGGATCTCAGCCTTACGCACACGTTGATCCACGCCACGGTGGACAAATCCAAAGGCAACGTCCCGACCGGTTTCGACGACACGCAGTTGCACAAGGTGGAAAACACCGCCCACGGCATCCTGGTGCGCGGGGCGCGGGTTTTGGCGACGCTCGCACCGTTCGCCGACGAGATCGCCGTCTACCCCAGCGCGCCGATGCCAGATGCCAGCGCCCGCCATGGACTGTCATTCAGCATCCGCATGGATACGCCGGGACTGAAATTCATTTGCCGCGACAGCGTCTCCGCGCCGAACAACCGGTTCGACCACCCGCTGTCGGGTCGCTTCGACGAACAGGACGCCTTCGTGATTTTCGACAACGTCGAAGTCCCCAGGGACCGCGTGTTCATCGACGGCAACCTGCCGGTCTACAACTCCGTGATGTCAGCAAGCTGGCGCGGCAACGCGATGCATCAGACGATGATCCGCGCCTGGACCAAGCTGGAGTTCGGCTGGGCGATCGCCTGCCGCATGGCCGAAGCGATCAACGCCAGCGACCCCGTCACGCAGCAGATGCTCGGCGAGATCTGGAGCTACGCGGAACTGACCCGCTCCGCGGTGGTCGCGGGTGAGCAGGGTGCGTACGAATATGGCAATGGCGCCTGGTTCCTGGACCAGCGGCCGATGAACGCACTACGGGCCACGTTGCCGTACTGGTTTCCGCGGGTGAACGAGATCATCCGGCTGATCGGCTCGCACAACGTGCTGGCGACGCCTACCGCCGCGCAGTTCGCCGACCCGCAGCTCAGGCCGCTGATCGACAAGTATCTTCGTGGTGCCGGTGACGTGACGGCAGAGCAACGAGCGCGCGTCTTCCGCCTCGGTTGGGATTTCGCCGGCAGCGCGCTCGCGAGCCGAAACGAGCAGTATGAGCGGTTCTATTTAACCTCGGGCGCGCGCAACCGGCAGGGTGCGCAACTGCGCGCCGATCGCGCCGGCGCGGACCGGCTGGTGGATCGGTTCCTGACCGAGCCGGTGTAGCCCGGCGATATGGTGCCGCGCGCTCAAAGCGCCGGCTTCACAGCCGATGCGAGGTTGTGCCCGCGCAACCGATCAGGGTAGCAGAACGGCGGCTCCTTCAAATCGGCCGGCGCGCAGATCGGCGAGCGCCTGGTTGGCCTGGTCGAGCGGATAGCGCGTAATCTCGGTAACGATACCGATCTGTGGCGCAAGGCGCAGGAATTCGATGCCGTCCAGCCGTGTCAGATTGGCAACCGAAACAAGTTGCCGTTCTTCCCAGAGCAGCCGATAGGGGAAGGCCGGAATGTCACTCATGTGGATACCGGCGCACACCACGCGACCGCCTTTGCGGACGGCCTGCAACGCCAAAGGTACGAGATCGCCCACGGTCGCGAAGATGATCGCGGCGTCCAGCGGCTCCGGCGGCATCTCGTCGGAACTCCCCGCCCATGTCGCGCCGAGACGGCGTGCGAACGCCTGGGTGGCAACATCGCCTGGCCGGGTAAAGGCGAACACCGATCGACCTTGCCATTGCGCCACCTGCGCCACGATGTGGGCCGCCGCACCGAAACCGTACAGGCCGAGCCTTTTGGCCTCGCCGGCGATGACCAGCGAGCGCCAGCCGATCAGGCCGGCGCAAAGCAAAGGTGCGAGGGCGGCGTCATCGCCGTCCTCTCCGAGGGGAAAGGTGTATCGCGTGTCAGCGACGGTGGACGTCGCAAAACCGCCGTCCCGGGTGTAGCCGGTGAACAGCGGTCGATCGCACAGGTTCTCCTCGCCGCCATTGCAGTAGGAGCAGACGCCGCAGGTGTGGCCGAGCCATGGGATGCCAACGCGCTGGCCTATTTCCAGGTCCTCGACGCCGGGTCCGATCGCGTCGATCCGGCCGACGATCTCGTGACCCGGGATGATCGGCAGCTTCGGCGCGGGCAACTCGCCGTCCACCACGTGCAGATCGGTTCGGCAGACACCGCAGGCGGTGATGCGGACGCGAAGCTCGTTCGCCCCGGGTTGACGGTCAGGAAACTCCGTCCATTGCAGGGGGCTCCGGATCGAATTCAGCACCATTGCATGCATTGTCTTCTCCGGGTCGCCGTCGCCGAGCGATCAGTGTGACACGAGCGAGCAGCGGTTCGCACGCAGCAGGAGATCACGCGTTACACCGCCCAACACCCATTCGCGCAAGCGGCTGTGTCCATATGCGCCCGCCACGATCAGATCGGCCGCCAATTCCTGCGCGATGGCGTTCAGCACGCCGACATCATCGCCATTGGACGCCAGGACGAGCGGTTCCGCGACGACGTCATGCCACCTGAGCCATGCGACCACATCCGACAGACGCTTACGCGCGGCGGGTCGGTCGTCCTCGACTGCGACCTCGACGATGGTCACACGGCCGGCGACCTGCAGCAACGGCATCGCGTCACTGACGGCACGACGAGTTTCGCCAGTATCTTTCCAGCCGACGATGACGCGGTTGAGTGGAGCCCGGTCGGCTGCCGCCGGGACGACCAGGACGGGTCGGCCGATCTGCATGACAAGGTCGCCCAGGTCGACGTGCCTGGATCTGTCGAACAACGAGGTCGTCTGATCTACCCCTGTGACCATCAGGTCCGCGCCGCGTGCTTCCCGCGCCAGATACTCCGGGAGCGGATCAAATGTTACCGTCGAGCGCCATTCCAACCGACTGACGCGAGAAGCCAAGGCGGCCCGAAACTCCTGTTCGGCGGCGCGAATTTCGGTTGCCAGTTCGTCGCGGTCCTGCTCGACCACTTCACCCGGTATATAGCCGTCGCCGTAGAAGATCTGCATGGGTTGGCAGGCGACGATGCCGATCACGCCGGCATGAAACCGCTCAGCCAGGTCACCAGCGACCTTGAGCAGGCCGGCATTCGGATGCCCAAGTTCCAGATGCGCCATCAATGTCGCGTAGGTCACGGCCCGCCTCCAAAAACCGGTTTCGGGGGTATAATCAGCCACCGTACCGGCAATCGCGCCTTGATCCGCATCAAACCGCCTGGGTGATCCGAGGGAAGAGGGAGCGAATCCGCCGACACGGTTTCGGTGACCGCCGCGGCGCTCGTCATGGCTCGAGAAGCGCGCCCGCACTATCCTGGATCAACCTACTGGCTCGCGCCTATGATCCACCCACCGCACCAAACCTTCCCGCAGCGAAACCGCCAACGATGCCTTACCCGACGGTCGACGATCTACCCAATTCCCTGCGCGCGAGGCTTCCGCTGCATGCGCAAGAGATTTACCGTGGCGCCTTCAACAGCGCGTGGTCGAGCTACCATGACCGCCGCGCCGCGGAGCATGAGGAAATTGCCCATCGCATTGCCTGGGCAGCCGTCAAGCGGCGCTATGAAAAGCGCGGAGGACGTTGGATGGCCAAACCCGAGGGCCCAGCATGGCGATCAGGTCTCGGCCAAGGGCGTCTGACAACCCGGAGTTCGGGCAGCGGGTGAGCAGCCCGTCCATCCAGCAACGCTGATCGGAGCCGACATGGAGATCAAGCGCGAACACCACATCAATTTCTGGTACATCCTTGGTGCGATGATCGCGGTGATGCTGATCCAGGACTTTCTGGTGCAGCGGACGCTGACCAAAACCATTCCCTATAGCGAGTTTGAGCAGTTGGTCGACCAAGGACAGGTTTCCGACCTTGTCGTCGGTCAAAACGCGATCACCGGCACACTCAAGGATGCCAAGGCGAACGAACCGCAGCGTTTTTCGACCTATCGCGTTCCACCGGAGCTGGCCGACCGGCTGACCAAGGCGAAGCTTGCCTTTTCCGGAGAGCCTCCGCCCGGAATCCTGGTCACCATGCTTGGTTGGATCCTGCCGTCCGTTGGTTTCCTCCTGCTTTGGATGTTCATGGTACGGCCGATGACCGGTCAGGGCCTGGGCGGGTTGATGGCTATTGGCAAGAGCAAGGCAAGGATCTTCGCTGAAACGGACATCAAGACAACATTCGCCGATGTTGCCGGGGTCGATGAAGCCAAGCAGGAGTTGCGGGAAGTGGTCGACTTCCTGAAGGATCCCACGGGCCACAGCCGGCTGGGTGCGCGCATGCCCAAGGGCGTGTTGCTGGTCGGTCCACCGGGAACCGGAAAGACCCTGCTGGCGCGCGCCGTCGCCGGAGAGGCCGGGGTGCCCTTCTTCTCCATTTCCGGTTCGGAATTCGTCGAGATGTTCGTCGGCGTCGGGGCGGCCCGCGTGCGCGATCTTTTCGAGCAGGCGCGGAAGAGCGCTCCGGCTATCGTGTTCATCGACGAACTCGACGCTCTCGGCCGCGCCCGCGGCAGCTTCATGCCCGGTGGCGGTCATGACGAAAAGGAGCAAACTCTTAATCAACTGCTGAACGAACTCGACGGCTTCGATCCCTCGATCGGGGTGGTGCTGCTTGCCGCGACCAACCGGCCGGAGATTTTGGACCCGGCACTGCTGCGGGCCGGGCGCTTTGACCGGCAGGTCCTGGTCGACCGTCCCGACAAGCAGGGCCGGGTCGAGATCCTTCGCGTCCATCTGAAAAAGATCCAACTTGCGCCGCAGGTTTCGGTCGAGTCGATCGCCGCGCTTACGCCGGGTTTCTCTGGCGCGGACCTCGCCAATCTGGTCAACGAAGCCGCCCTGCTGGCGACGCGGCGAGACGGCGAGAACGTTACGCTGGAGGATTTCACGCAAGCGATCGAGCGCATCGTCGCCGGGCTGGAGAAGCGCAATCGCATCCTCAGTCCGCACGAACGCGACATCGTCGCACATCACGAGATGGGACATGCCCTGGTGGCGATGTCGCTACCCGGTGTCGACCCAGTGCAGAAGGTTTCGATCATCCCCCGCGGCATTGCCGCGCTTGGGTACACGATGCAGCGTCCGCTCGAGGACCGCTTTCTGATGGATCGAGCCGAACTCATCAATCGGATGACGGTGCTGTTTGGTGGCCGCGCGGCGGAGAGTCTGATCTATCACGACGTGTCCACCGGAGCCGGCGACGATCTCGCGAAGGCGACCGAAATCGCGCGCAGCATGGTCGTTCGTTTCGGCATGGACAAGAAAGTCGGTCAGGTCGCGTACGAGCACGAAACCGCCCCCCTGCTCGAGGTGCCAGGCGGCGGCGACTGGCGGCCACGCCACTATGGAGAGTCGACCGCCGGAGACATCGATGCCGCCGTTCGCGCCTTGACCGACGAATCGTTCCAGCGTGCTGTGGTTATCCTAACCGCCAATCGGGCCTTGCTCGACCAGTCAGCAAACGAACTGCTCGCAAAGGAAACTTTCTCGGCAGAGGATCTGGAGCCGATTTCTGCCAGGCTCGCGGTTGCCGGCGGCGAAACCGCAGGCAAACACGCGGTTCTCACGGTGTCATGACCGGACTTGGTCCGATGACCCACCTCTCGGCTACCGAATCACCTGTGCCACGGCATCCGGTGCCCATGCGTTGACAGTGACCTCGGCACCGAGACGATGAGGCTAGCGCCGGGGTCAGGCCGGCTGCTTCGCCGGCTTGGTGACCTTCATCTGCAACACAGCGGCCGGCTCGGCGTCCGCAGTTGCGCTCGGTCTCGCCTCCGCCGCCAGCACCGGTTTAGCGACCGGAATCGCGACCGTCGCCGCGGTCGCTGTTGCCTCGGGCGTGATTTCCACCGGCGCTGGTTTGGCGTTCGCCATCCCTTCCGACGCAACAAATGCGTAGGTTTCCGCAAAGGTCCGGTTCAACTCGTCGGTGATCTGCCGTGCAGCGCTCGCGGCACGCTCGGAGCGACGCCGAAAGATTTCGAGTTCCGCCTGAACGAACGCCACGGGAGTGCGTGCTTCCGTGAGCAAATCCAGATCCGCCATACCTCCCGCCATCAACCCTTGAGTCATTTCGATTTGTTGCACGGCGACGTTCATCAGCCCTTTCATGACGCGCTCGTAGCCGCGGGTGATCCGCGTAAAATTCTCCCGATTCAACGCAGCCGTCTCCGACATGCGATCGATGAAGCTTGCTGGCGTCAGATTGGTCGACATTGTTCTTCCCCTTTGTTGACCGTCCAACCGCATCATCATCACTCCAACCGATCGGTCATTGATATGGCTCAATCCTGACAACAAAATTCGCCGCGTTGGGACCAGGCCAACCAGGCCATGGCGCGTCGACATCGCGCGGCCATCGCGTCCGCCTGGCCGCGGGCGAGCCGCACCGCCACGGCGCAGGGTGCAATCCGGGTCCGTTCCGGGTCGGCACGGCTGGCGAGGGCGACGGGCACCCGGGCGCCGAGCGCGATGCGGCGGCGGCGGCACCTGCCAGCAGGGTCAGCTGCTTGGCGAGCATGTTGCCGGCCTCTAGATCGGGCACGACGAGGATATCCGCTCGCCCGGCAACTTTTGAAATGATCGCCTTTGCTCAGCCGCCTCCGAGTTGACGGCATTGTCACAGCAACGCCAGGTCGCCCTTCTCGGGCCGCTTCTCCGTCACGGTAGGAGTCGCCCTTATAATGTCGCCGATGCTCACCGGGCAGAGGAAGCGCAGCTCCTGATCATCGGGTCGGGTGCTTCGAAGACCGCCATCAGTCTTCGCCTCAATGCTCGAGTACGTAACGACCTGGCGCATCCTCGATCGCCGAATAGCGCGCCGAGCCGGTCGCCGGGGGAGCGATTTCATCGGTGGAGTGGGCGGTGAGCCAACCCCACCAGGCCGGCCACCAGGACCCCACCCGCTGCCCGGCCTGGGCGAGCCATTGATCAGGCCCGATGTAGTGCGCTTCAGGGGCGCGGCGCAGGATGCGGAAATGTCGGTCCCGGTGTCCCGGCTCGCTGACGACACCGGCATTGTGGCCACCGGACGTCAGTCACGAAGGTCAAATCGCCTTCGGTCAGCAGATGTATTTTATGCACCGAGCGCCACGGCGCGATATGGTCGGTCTCGGTGCCGACGACGAACAGCGGCACACGGATGTCGCTGATCGCGACCGGTTTGCCGCCAACCGGGAAGCCTCCTTCGGCCAGTTGGTTATCCAGGAAGAGACGGCGCAGATATTCGCTGTGCATCCGCGCCGGCATCCGCGTGCCGTCGGCGTTCCAGGCCATCAGGTCGTTCGGATGTTCCCGCTCGCCGATGAGATAACTTCGGACAGCGCGGGACCAGATGAGATCATTTGAACGAAGCAACTGGAAGGCACCGGCCATCTGGCGCAAATCGCGCTAACCCTGTGCGGACATCACGTCGCCCAGGAACGCGAGCTGATCCTCGTTGATGAAGAGTTGCAACTCGCCGGCCTCGGTAAAATCGGTCTGAGCGCAGAACAGTGTTACACTGGCCAGGCGGTCGTCGCCGTCGCGCGCCATCGCCGCCGCGGCAATCGTGAGCAGGTACCCCCAAGGCAATAGCCGCAGGCGTGGATTTTTACCCCAGAGCAAATATCATTGACCACCTCCAGCGCCGCCATCACGCCCTTGTTGCGATAGTCGTCCAGCGAGGTATTTCTGTCCTCCGCTCCGGGGTTGCGCCACGATATGGCAAATACGGTATGTCCCTGCGCCACCAGAAAGCGGATCAGCGAGTTAGCCGGCGTCAGATCGAGGATGTAATATTTCATGATCCAGGCCGGTATGATCAGCACCGGCTCACGCCCCACAAGCAGCGTTGTGGGTGCATATTGGATGAGCTCGATCAGTTCGTTGCGAAATACAACTTTCCCGGGCGTCGCCGCCAGGTCATGGCCGATACGAAAGCCATACAAACCGGATGCCTGACCGCTGTGCGTCTCCTGCAAATCGGTCAAAAGGTTCGCCATTCCCAAGATAAAGTTGCCACCGCCGGTCGCGACCGACGCTTAAATCACGTCCGGATTGAGCCATGGGACGTTCGACGGCGAGAACATATCGACGATCTGGCGTACCCGAATGATACGATACGCTGGTTCGCCCGATCGACGCCTGGGGCCGCCGCGGCAGCCTCTGCCCACCATTCCTCGGCGAGCAGGAAGGCCTGTGAAATCAGATTGAACGGAGGTTGCTGCCAGCCAGGGCCGCGAAAGCGATGGTCCGTCGGAAGCGGCGCGATGGCCGGCGCTCCGGTAGCGGCAGCGGCAAGTCGGCCCCATTGATTGGCCGCCTGTTTCGCCAGCGCAACCCGCCGGAACGGCGCGTTGGCAAGGTGAACCCCCCAGTCAAGGAATGCCAGCCCGAGTGCGGCCATCGACAAACCGCCCGAGAGCCGGCCTTCCGCGGCATGAAGGCGTCCGTCCAGTTCCGTTGCCGGGTGGCTGCCAGTCTCGGTTGGTCCCGGCGTGACATGTGGCGATGCGGTCGAGCTGGCCGTTTGCCACGCAGGCCGGGCCGGGGCAGACACCGGCGAGGAAGTCTCCGGGGCGGCGGGAGGTGGTGCAAGAACTTCGTTCATGGCAACCCGTGTATTGACGATACCCACCTTGTCTCGCCGATCTCCAACGATCATTGACGCGGGTCAAACCTTATCTGGAATGCGAGACACCACCTGACCCAGATCAAAGCGCCGGACGGCCGACGGCCTATCCTAAGTGATCGAGGAGGCCCGTTACCGATGGCGACACCGCCCTGCCTGAATGCCGGCTGCCACGCATGAAGCGCTTCATGATCGCCGCGGTTGCCATTGCCGTCCTGGCCGGTCTCGGCTGGCTGGCCCTCCAGCGGCTCGGCGCGGAACCGCCGAGCGGCACGCTTTACGGCAACGTGGAGATCCGGCAGGTGGATCTCGCGTTCAACAGCGAGGGCACGGTGACCGCCCTGAACAAGCACGAGGGTGATCCGGTCAAGGCGGGTGAGGTCATCGCCTCGCTTGACGATGCGACCTACCGCAGCGCCCTGGCGCTGACGCAGGCTCGCCGCGATGCCGCACAGGCGCAACTCGACAAGCTCGTGCATGGCACGCGGCAGGAGGACATCGACCAGGCGCGCGCAAACCTGGCCGCCGCCCAGGCGGTGGTACCGGACGCCGAGGTCACCTTCAACCGGCAGCAGCTCCTGGTATTGACACACGCGACGCCGGTCCAGTTGCTCGACGATGCACGACGCGTGCTGGATACCGCGCGAGCCCAGGTCGCCCTGGCACAGGCCGCTCTCACCGAGGCGGTCAACGGACCGCGCGTCGAGGACATCGACGCCGCACGGGCCCAACTGCGGGAGTCCGACGCGGCACTGGAGCTGGCGCGCACGCAACTTTCGCGCACAGTGTTGAAGGCGCCGTCCGACGGGCTTGTGATGACGCGGGTGATCGAGCCCGGCACCGTCGTGCTGCCGAGCTCAGCGGTCTATTCCGTGGCAATCACCGGGGAGGTCTGGGTGCGCGCATTCGTGCCCGAGGCGCTCCTGGCACGCGCGGCACCGGACGCCGAGGTGCGTATCTTCACCGATGGCCGTCCCGATCGGCCCTACCATGGCCGCATCGGCTATGTCTCACCGGCGGCGGAGTTCACGCCGAAAACGGTGGAAACGCCCGAGCTGCGAACGCAGTTGGTGTACCGCATCCGCGTCCGTGTGACCGATCCTGACGACGGCATCCGGCAAGGCCAGCCGGTCACGATCCGGCTGGCTGATCTGCCGCACGCATGACCGAACGGGTCGTCGCCGAACCACTCGTTCGCATCGAAGGGCTGCGGCATGGCTTTGCCGGGCGTCCGGCATTGCGGGGCATCTCGGCCAAGATCGTTCCCGGCATCATCACCGGACTGATAGGTCCTGATGCCGCCGGCAAGACAACGTTACTACGCCTGATCGCCGGCCTGCTGCGGCCGGGGGCGGGCCGGATCACCGTGCTCGGGCACGATATGGCAACCGACGCGGCGGCGGCGCATGCGTCGATCGGTTACATGCCGCAGCGCTTCGGACTCTACGAGGATCTGACCGTGGCGGAGAATCTCGATCTCTTCGCCGATTTACACGGGATTTCGGTGGCAGAGCGTGCCGAACGTTCCGCCCGGCTGCTGCATTTCACCGGCCTGGCCCGGTTCAACACGCGGCTTGCCGGCAAGCTCTCGGGCGGCATGAAGCAAAAGCTCGGGCTCGCCTGCGCGTTGCTGGCCCGACCTAGGCTGTTGCTGCTGGACGAACCCTCGGTGGGTGTCGATCCGGCGTCGCGCCGCGAGCTATGGAGCATTGTGACGACAATATTGGACGAGGGACGCGGCGACGGCATGGGCGTGATCTGGGCCACCGCCTATCTCGATGAGGCCGCACGCTGCGGGCGGGTGCTGCTGCTGCACGAGGGCGAACTGCTGGCCGACGTGCCTCCCGCGGACTTCTTGGCGCCGATGCGGGGCCGGGTGTTCCGGCTGACGGTGCCCGACGGCGCCCGTCGCATGGTTGCCGAGAGCGCGGCTCGGGACCCCGGGGTGTTGGATGCAGTGGTGGAGGGCGACGAGGTGCGCCTGGTCCTGCGCGAGGGGGCAGCGCCGCCGGACCCGACGGCGTTGGGCGGCGTGACGCTGACGCCGCGGGCGCCAAGGTTCGAGGATGGGTTCGTCGCGCGGTTGGCTGATCGTCCCGATTTCGCATCACCGACTCCCCTCTCGTCCAGCCCTGCGCCCTCCGCCTTCCCGCCAGGCCGGCGCGCGTTGAGCGAAAAGGCGGCCGGCCCGGTGATCGAGGTGCGCGATCTGGTGCGCAGGTTTGGCGATTTCGTCGCCGTGGACCACGTCAGTTTCCAGGTTGCCCGCGGCGAAATCTTTGGACTGCTTGGCCCGAACGGCGCCGGCAAGTCGACCACGTTCCGCATGCTTTGCGGTCTGTTGCGTCCAAGCGGGGGCAGCGCACGGGTCGCCGGAGAAGATCTGGTCCACGCCTCGGCCGCCGCGCGCGCCCGCATCGGCTACATGGCGCAACGGTTCTCACTCTATGCCGAGCTCTCGGTGGTGGAGAACCTGCGTTTTTTCGCGCGCGTCTATGGGCTGAACCGCGCCGCGCGGACGACCGCGATCGCCCGGGCGCTCGATCGATCGGAACTGCGCGAGGTGGCCCACGACGTTGCGGGCGAACTGCCGCTCGGTGTCAAGCAACGCCTGGCGCTGGCGGCCGCTCTGCTGCACGAGCCCGATATTCTGTTTCTGGATGAGCCGACCTCCGGCGTCGATCCGGTGACGCGACGGGCGTTCTGGAGGCGTATCGGTGCGCTGGCCGATAGTGGCGTCGCGATACTGGTGACCAGTCACTTTATGGATGAGGCGGAGTATTGTGACCGGCTCGGGATCATCAGTGACGGGCGGCTGATCGCGACCGGAACTCCAGCAGATCTGCGCGCCCGCGTGCAAACGCCGTCGCTGCCCGAACCGACGCTGGAGGACGCATTCATCGCCCTGGTGCAAAGCGCCGGCCGGCAGGATGCCGCGGCATGAGTGTAGCGATGCGCATGCACGGCCTGGTGCTGAAGGAGGTCAAGCAAATCGTTCGCGACCCTTCGGCGATCCTGATCGCATTTCTTATGCCCGTGGTGCTGCTGATCGTGAACGGCTTTGGTATCAACTTCGACGCCAACCACATGAAAGTCGCCGTCGTCATCGCGGCGCCCGAAGAAACGGTGCGGGGCATGCTGCAGGCGCTGGCCGCGTCGCCCTATCTCGACCCAATCCGACTTCCCGATGCACGATCGGCCGAGGCAGAGGTCGTCCGTGGCAACGTACGCGGAATGCTGGTGGTGCGGGAGGATTTCAGCCAGCGCCTGGCGCGCTCGGCACACTGGCCGGCAACAGCCGAACTCGCGGTCAATGCAACCGACCCGAACACCGCGCGCATCCTGGAAGGTTATATCTCCGGTGCGCTGTCGACCTGGCTCGCCGGCGAAGCGATCGAGCGGCGGCTCATCGCGGCCGGAGACATCACGCTGCAGTATCGTTACTGGTTCAACGCGGAATTGCGCTCAGCCGATGCGATCGTGCCAGGAATCATCGCCATGGTGATGACCATGACCGGCACTCTGCTGACGGCTCTGATCGTCGCGCGCGAGTGGGAGCGAGGCACGATGGAGAGCATGCTGGCTTCTCCGGCCGGCCTGGCAGAGCTGATATTCGCCAAACTGGGCTGCTACTTCGTCCTGGGAATGGCAAGCATGGTGATGGCCGTGCTGATGGCGATCGGATTGTTCGGGCTTCCCTTCCGCGGTGGCGTTGTCGCTTTGCTGGTGGCCTCGGCGCTGTTCCTGATGTTCGCTCTCGGGCTAGGGCTGTTCATCTCCACGTTGGCGCGCAATCAGTTCGTTGCGGCGCAGCTAGCATTTCTGGCAACGATGCTGCCGGCGATGATGCTATCGGGCATGCTGTTCGATATCGCCTCCATGCCATACTGGCTGCGAATCGTGACATACGCGGTGCCGGCACGCTATCTCGTTTCGATTCTGCAGACATTATTCCTTGCGGGCGACGTCTGGGCGGTCATCCTGCCCAATCTGATGGGGCTCGGGGCGGCCGCGGCGCTCGCCGTCGGCGCCACGCTGCTGGTCACGAGGCGGCGGCTCGACTGACGTGCCGCAACGCATCCTGGCACTGCTGATCAAGGAACTTGCCGGCCTGTGGAAAGACCGCAGGACACGGTTCGTCATCCTGATACCGCCATTGCTTCAGGTGATTATATTCGCCTACGCCGCGACCTACGACGTCAAGGACGTGGAGCTTGGCATCTGGAACGAGGATGCCGGCGCCCAAGGCGCCGAAATGGTCAGGCGCTTCGCCGGCTCGCCGGCGTTCCGTCCCACTGCGATGCTCGAGAGCCCGGCGCAGGTCGCCGCGGCGATCGACTCGAAGCGCGTTGCCGCCGTGCTACATGTGTCACAGACGTTTTCCGCCGACTACCTGGCTGGCCGGCACGCTCAGTTGCAGCTTCTGATCGATGCAAGACGATCGAATACGGCGTTGCTTGTCCAAGGCTACGCATCGGTCATCGTGGCGACCTATGCGGCTGATCTGGCTCCCGGCCACCCGCCACCCGTGGTGCTGCTGACACGCGATTGGTTCAATGCCAATCTGGAAAGCCAGTGGTTCATCCTGCCCGGCCTCGTCGCCGTGCTGTCGATGATGATGGCAATGCTGGTCAGTGCGCTGTCACTCGCCCGAGAGCGGGAGTTGGGCACCTTCGAGCAGCTTCTCGTGACCCCGCTCCGGCCGGCCGAGATCCTGTTCGGCAAGGCGCTGCCCGGCATCATCGTCGGCTGGATCGATGCGAATATAGTGATCGTCGCCGCGTTGCTGTGGTTTCGGGTGCCGTTCCTTGGCAGCGTCTTTTTGTTGCAGATGGCGCTGCTGATCTACCTGCTGGCCGGAGTCGCCATCGGGCTGGTGATTTCCTCGATTGCTCAGACCCAGCAGCAGGCCATGCTGGGGGTGTTCGTGATTGCCTCCCCAATGGTGGTGTTGTCCGGCTACGCGGCGCCCGTCGACAATATGCCGGCCATCGTCGAACTGCTCGGCCGAGCAGACCCGATCCGCTGGATGCTGGTGATCACCCGCGGACAGTTCCTGGAGCAAATGCCGCCTCTGCTGGTGCTGCGGAACGCCTGGCCGTTGCTGCTGATCGGCCTCGTGGCATTTGGCGTGGCCTGGATTGCGGTGCGCAAGGTCGTAAGCTGACTGTTGCCGCCCGTCGTTTGACCCTCGGTCCGTTGACCAGGGCCAAGGCGTGACGTGCCGCGAATGCGGCGGATAAATCGTTTGACTTGAATCAATGACGCCAACGGACGCGTGACGGATGGTGCGACGTATCAATCGGAGGAATCTGTCATGCCCATAACCGCCGTTGACATCATGACGTCTCCACCCGTCGTTGTCGGACCCACTTCGAGCGTGGCCGAGATAGCGGCCCTGCTCAGCAGCAAGCACATCAGCGCCGTTCCGGTCTGCAACCCGAACGGCAGACTTGCGGGAATTGTCAGCGAAGGTGACATCCTGAGGCCATTCCTCGCGTCGGCCGTGGCGCGCCGCAAGTGGCGGCTCGACTCGCTGGCCGCCGGAGAAGATCTGTCGCAGAATTTCCTCGACTACATCCGGGTTGACACGCGCACGGCAAACGACGTGATGGTACACCATGTGATCACCGCTGAGGAGAAGACAACGTTGCCGCAACTCGCGGAGCTGATGATCGGCCATGGCGTCAAGCGGCTGCCGATACTGCGCGATGGCCAGGTGGTCGGAATTGTCAGCCGAGCCGACGTGGTCACGGCGATCGCGCGCACACCTGAGATGCTGGTGTAGATCTCGCTTGGGCAGTCGACGACAAACCGTCGGGCAAGCCGAATGTCCAGCCGGACTGCAACGATCTATCCGGCTCGGCCGCGGCGGCGGGGTTGACGCGGCGACTCTCCCGATGTTTGTGACCAGGAGGCATTGATATGGCAAACCGAAGCTTAGCCGAAATCGTCAGGCGTCAGAACCCGGCGACGCTCCCCGTTACCGCCACCGTCCAGGCGGCCTGCGAGATCATGCGTGACAGGAAGATTGGCGCAATCCTGGTAACAGGCAACGACGGACGCCTGGCCGGCCTGTTTACCGGCCGCGACGCGGTCAGCCGCGTATTGGCCGAAGCGCTCGATCCTGCGACCACGCCGCTGGCGTCCGTCATGACCTCGCAGCCTGACACGCTCAGCCCTCCGGCGCGTGCGATCGACGCACTGCGGATGATGCAGGATGGCGGCTACCGTCACCTGCCGCTTGTCGATGGCGCGCGAATAGTTGGTATCGTTTCTTATGCCGATTTCAATGGCCTCGAGCGTGCGCGGCTGGACGAAGAAACCGGGTTCTGGGAAATCATGTGATGCCGCTCGCGCATTCATAGTCCCCCGCGGCTGCGAACTCCGCCGACGCAGCGGCCAGCCGCTGCATCAAGGCGGGTATGTCCGCCGCCGCGATTGGCTTGCTGAACAGATACCCCTGCAGGCGCGTGCAATTCGCCATGGAAAGTTGCGCCGCCTGCTCATCGGTTTCCACGCCCTCGGCTGTGATGGTCATCCCGAAAGTCTCCCCGAGGCCAACGATCGCCCGGACGATGGCCATGGAGTTCCTGTCGCGCGGCAGATCCTTGATGAAACTGCGGTCGATCTTGACCTTGTCGAAGGGGAAGCACCGCAGATAGCTCAGCGAGGAGTAGCCGGTCCCAAAGTCATCCATCGAGATCTTCACGCCAAGCAGCTTGATCTCGTTCAGGATCGCCACGATGACGCTGTTGTCGTGCAACAATACGGATTCGGTGATTTCCAGTTCCAGTCTGTCGGCGGGCAGGCCGCTGTCCGCAAGTGCCGTGCGGACATAGCTGACGAGGTTCTTGTCCTTGAACTGCGACGGCGACAGGTTGACCGCGACACTGATGTCGCGGGGCCACGTCGCCGCGTCCATACAGGCCTTGCGCAAGACCCACTGTCCGATGGCGCCGATCAGGCCCGAAGACTCCGCCACCGGAACGAACGCGTCCGGAAGGACCAAACCACGTTCCGGATGTTGCCACCGGACGAGCGCCTCGAAGCTGGTCAACCGGCGCGAGTGCGCATCGACCAGCGGTTGGTAATGGAGTTCGAATTCCTGCGCCTCGATCGCGTGGCAGAGACCGACCTCGGTTTCGCGGCGCAATTGCAGCGCGGCGTTCATCTCCTCCTCGTAGAAGCAGGCGGTGCCCCGGCCACTTGTCTTGGCCCCGTACAGCGCCGTGTCAGCTTTCTTTAGCAGCTCATCCGCGATGGAACCGTCGGCCGGGGAGAGCGCCATGCCAATACTTGTGCCGACGTTTATTCGGTGGCCGTCGATGTTGAAGCCTGATCCGACTGCCTCGATCATCCTGGCGCCAAGGGCATCGACCTCGGCTGGGTCACTCAGATCCAACAGGACAACGGCGAATTCGTCGCCACCGAGGCGGGCCACGGTGTCACCCTCCCGGACGCAGGCTTTCAGTCGATCCGCGACCTGCCTGAGCAGCATGTCGCCAACCGGGTGACCGAGCGTGTCATTGACAAGTTTGAACCGGTCGAGGTCGAGACAAAGCACGGCGAACCGGACGCCGCGGTCGACCTGCGCCAAAGCTTGTTCCATACGGTCATGAAACAGCACGCGGTTCGGCAGCCGGGTCAGCGGATCATGATGGGCGAGGAAGGCGATCTGCGAAACATTGGCCTGAAATACCGCAAGGGACCGCACGATGGTGCCCAGTTCATCGCCTCGCGCCAGTGCGTCGATGTCGACCGCCACATTGCCCAGCGCCACCCTCTCGGTCGCTGACGCGATCTGTTTCACTGAGCGCACGGTTGCCCGGGTCAGCAACGCGGCGGTGGCAAATAGCAAAAGCGCTGCGGCAACCGAGACGACGACCACCGCCGCGCGGATGCCGTTGGCGAGATCCGCCGACACCGCGGCGCGGCGACTCGCATCCTTGACGACACCCGCCGCAATCTCGTCGATTTGCTGCAGGACCGCCGCGGCGTTCTTCTCGAACGGCCGGAAGAAAACGACCGCGCTCGGGAAATCAATTTCCAACATGGAACCGAAACCCTCGATCGCGTCGCGATATACCAGCAGGTCAGATGTCACCCGCAGGATCGCGTCGCGCTCGGCATTCATGTCGATATCGCGCGCCTGAGCGTCCAGGTAGTCGGCAAGGGCGGTGGTCCGCGCGGCCAGGCTTCCAAACTCGTTCGTGATGTTCAGGTCGGCCGCGTTGCTCGCTTGAAGCGTGGCCAGCCGATACAGGTCGCTGTTGATCTCCCGCAACTTCGCGGCGCTGCCCGACAGACGCATGGCGACCGAGAGGTCGTGGTGAACGGCGGTATTGATCAATGTTGCCTGATGATTGGCCGCGAGGATGCCCTGCAGGCCCATCGTGGTGAGCAGCGCCATGGCGAGCGCCGGGCAGACCGCCATCTTGAGCGCGAACGGCCAATTCGATAATCGAACCAAGCGAATGAGCCGGCGACGCGACACCGGGGTTTACCCGATATTGGCGATGGTGAGTGCGGGCGGAAGCCGGTCTGGCACCCGACCGGCTCCCCTGACACGACGCAGTACGGACGCCGCGCTCGGGCTTTCCGGCGGCCGTGCCACCGAATTCCGACCATGGCATCGCCTGATTTCCCTGCGTGATGACATCTCGCGATGCTTATGGCGTGGCAAGATTAAGAAAGCGTTGACCGACCGACATCACACGACGGCGGATCACCCCACTGCGACCTGGCGATAGGAATGCACCCGAAACGGCGACGCCAGACGGGGGCTTCGAGACGGTGCGTTAACGTTCGATTAGGACTCTTCGCTGGCTAGAGCCATCAGCGTGGCGCGAATTGCGGAGCGATCTCAGGCCTCTTCAGACCCTGTCGATCGGCTGCGACTGGGCGCCGTCGGACGCGACCGCTTTGACGTTGACCCGGCTCCAGGGGCGGAATTGCTCCGTCTGAGATGCCCGGTCGGTCGATCGGGCCGCCCGTCGAGTGGCCCTGCCTCACACCCCAGGCGACGGAAACGAACATCCAGGCCGATCGGTGGACGGCACGCCCGGCTGATGCCAACCTCGCTGCCTGTGTTTGAAGGAGACCGGCCTTGGGTGATCCTCGCCATTCGATTGGCACCGATGTTGGCGGGACCTTTACCGACCTTATCTTCTGCGCCGCCTCCGGCGAGGTGCATTGCTTCAAGCTGCCCAGCACCCCTTCGTTGCCGGGTGAAAGCATCCTGACCGGGGTTGACGAAATTCGCCGAGCGCTCGAGCCGACCGAGGATGGCTGGCGCGATGCCCACCACACCCACAGCAGCACTGTCGCTACAAATGCCTTGATCGAGCGCCGCGGGGCGCGCGTCGGGATGATTGCCACCGCTGGGTTCCGCGACCTGTTCGAGCTGCAGCGCCTGGCCATCCCGCACCCGATGCGCTTTGATTCACGCCGGCCCGTGCCGCTGGTGCCGCGCGAGCGGGTGCAGGAGGTGCGTGGCCGCATCGGCTCCGACGGCGCCGAGATCGAAAAGCTGGATGAACAAGGCCTGCTCGACGCGGCAAAAGCGCTGGCGGCGACGGGCGTTGAAATAGCCGTGGTGGCCTTCATCCACAGTTACCGAAACCCAGCGCACGAGCGGCTGGCCCGCGACCTCGTCGAACGGCACGGCGTTGACCTGCGGATGGAACTATCCAGCGATATCTGGCCGCAGGCACGCGAATACGAGCGAGCCGTGTTGACAACCATCAATGCCAGCATCCGGCCGATCGTGGAGGCCTATGTGCGTCGCCTGACCGATGGCCTCTCCGAGAGCGGACTGGCGACACCGGCGCGCATCGCCCGTTCCAACGGCGGCGCCGAACTCGCCCGCACAATGCGTGATCGGCCGGTTGCCGCGCTGCTTTCGGGTCCGGCGGCGGGTGTAGCAGGCGCGGCCGCCGCGGCGGAGGATGCCGGATGGGAGGCGGCGGACCTGATGACATTGGACGTCGGCGGCACCAGCGCTGATATCGGTGTCATCCGCGATGGCCAGCCGGTGTTGAGCAGCGAAGAACTGGTCGGCGATTTTCCCGTGCTCATCCCCACCGTGGCGGTGTCGAGCATCGGCGCCGGTGGCGGCTCGATCATCTGGGTCGACGCCGCCGGGTCTTTGAAGGTCGGCCCCACCAGTGTCGGCGCCGATCCTGGTCCGGCCTGTTACGGCAGCGGATCATTGACCCCGGCACTGACCGACGCGTTTCTGCTCGCGGGTCTGCTGACCCCCGGCCAACGCCTCGGTGGCAAGCTGGCGCTGCAACTGGCGCCCGCGCGGCAGGCCCTGGCCGCAGTCGGGCAGCGTTTGCGGCTGACCGAGGAGCAGGTCGCGGACGGCGCGATCCGGGTCGCGACCGCCATGATGGCGGCGGAGGCCACGCGCGTGCTGGCGCGGCGCGGGGTCGATGCGCCGCGCTTCCGGATGGTGGCATTCGGCGGTGCCGGACCGCTGATGGCCGCGCTCATCGCCGAGGAGATCGCTATCGGCACCATTCTCGTTCCACCCTTTCCGGGCGCGCTCAGTGCGCTCGGCGCGGCACGCGCGGACATTGCGGGCGATCTCGTAAGACCGGTCTACGCCCGCTTGCACACGTTGTCCGCGGCGGCGCTCACAGAGGCCTATGGGGCGCTGCAATGCGAAGCGGAGAAGTGGATCGCCGATCAGTCCACCGGCGCCGATACGGGGCCGTTTCGCGCCACTTACACCGCGGAGATGCGCTATGAGGGGCAGGGCTACGACGTCCCCGTGCCACTCGGGCGGGACTGGCTCGCGAATGGTGACCGCGACAGCATCGCTACCGCCTTTCACGCCGCCCATCGCGGCGTCTACGGCCACGCCACCGAAGGCAACGAAGTTTGGCTGAAGGAACTGCGCGTGCATCTGTCCGGCACAATCCCGCGGCCGCCGATGCGCGCGGTGCGTGTCGAAGCGGCTGAACCGGGATCGCGGCGCGCCATCCGCCTGTTCGGTCGGACGCTCGAAGCCGCTGTCCTGAGCCGCGCGGCGCTAGTTGGCGGCGACGTCGTGCAAGGACCGGCGATCCTCAACCAGATGGACACCACCACGCTCATTCCGCCCGGCTGGCAAGCGAGCCTCGTACCATCCGGCGCCTTGATCCTAAGTCACGTCGAAACGGATTCGCAACCATGAGCGACGATGCCGTCAGCGTCGAGATCTTTGCCAATCTGTTCAAGGCCGTGGTCGATGAAATGGCGTGGATCCTGCTGCGCTCCTCGCACACGACCTTCGTCAAGGAGACACAGGATTTCGGTGTGGCCCTGGTCACACCGGAGGGCGAGACTTTTGCCTATCCTTACGGTGCCGGAGCGACCCCGATCTTGGGGGTGCCGATGCACGCCGGCACCAAGGCGGTGACCGATTGGGCTCCGGGTGACGTGCTGATGACCAACGACCCGTATGGCACCGGCGGCATGGTTATGCACCTGAACGACATCTATCTGTTTCAGCCGATCTTCGCCGACGGTGTCTTGTTGTGCTTCGCGTGGACCTTCATCCACTGCACCGACGTCGGCGGCTATGCACCCGGCAGCATCGACATGCAGAACAACGAGGTGTTCCAGGAAGGCTTGCGGCTGCGACCGATCCGCCTGTATCGACGCGGCGAGCTGAACACCGAGCTGTGGAACATCTTTGCCGACAACTGTCGCATTCCGTCGTTGAACTGGGGCGATATCACCGCATGTGTCGCCGCCCTGAACAAGGCGAATGGACGCATGCAACGACTGGCGCTGCGCTATGGCCGTGCGGCAGTAACGACGGCGATTGACGGCACCCTTGACCGCACCGAGCGCATCACCCGCGACGTGCTGGCCCGCATTCCGGTCGGTGAGTATTCGTTCGTTGAGTTTTTCGAGGACGACTACATCAGCGACCTGCCAGTTCGTATCGCGCTCCGTCTGATCTCGCACGGCGATGGCAGGGTGACACTGGACTATACCGGGTCCGACCCGCAGGTGCGCGCCGCGCTCAACCTCCCGACCGGATCGATGAAGCATCATCCGTTCCTCTCGCTCGGCCTTACCAACTTTGTCGTAACGAAGTCCGAGGCAATCCATGTCAACGCCGGCATCCAGCGCTGCATCGATCTGGTGCTGCCGGAGGCGTCGGTGGTGAATGCCCGCTTCCCCGCGGCCTGCGGCATGCGCTTCACCACCGCTATGCGGATCCATGATCTGGTGGTTGGTGCGCTGACCAAGGCGCTGCCGGGGGAAGTACCCGCGGGCGGCGGCAATACGCTGGTCGTGTCATACATCTCAACTTCAGAACTGGGCGAGACCGGCCGGGTGGTGGTGGCCAACCCCGTGCTCGGCGGCTCCGCCGGCGGACCCGATCGAGACGGCATCTCCGGCACCGATTTTTCCGTCGCGTTTTTGCGTAACGTTCCGGTTGAGGTACGTAGAATCCGAGGCGCCCGTGCTGGTGCATCGTTACGCGTTGGTGCCTGATTCGGAGGGTGCCGGCAAGTTTCGTGGCGGTTTCGGCGTGGCCTACGACGTTGCGATCCTGCACCCGAGCGCAGTCGTTGTGATGCGCGGCAAGGATCGTTTCCGCTTCGGCAGCTGGGGTGCCTTTGGCGGCCGCGGTGGCAGTGTTTGCGGCAATGTCGGGCAGCGGCGGAACACGGTTCACGACATCGGCAAACTGACCGTGTATCGGCCCGAGCTCGGTGAGGTGATCAAGCTATGGAGCGGCGGTGGCGGCGGCTATGGCGATCCACTGACGCGAGAAGCGGAACTCGTGGCAGGTGACGTTGCAGCCGGCCTGGTGTCGGTGGCGCGGGCTGAGGCAATTTATGGCGTCGTGCTGCACGAGGGCGCCGTGGACGCAGCGGCGACGGCACGCTTGCGGCAAGACCTGGCAGCAGCGGGGGCGCCGAAGGGGTCCTATGACTTCGGTCCTGGCCGCTCGGAGTGGGAGCGGGTCCACGGCGTCGCGGCCGGTCTGATCGCCGGTCGGCTGCCAGGCCTGCCCGCGGGATTGCGACGCCACGTGCAGGCGCAGGTGTATCGGCGGCTGCACGAGACAGGCCCAGGTCCGTACCATGCGCCCGACGTCGAGCGCGTTCTGGCGGACGTTGCCGCCGAACTGGGTGCGGTGCGGCGGGAAGCGGAGTGAGCGAGCCTCACGGACCATTTTGACCGGTTACATTCAGCGTTCAAAATCTCTCGTGGTCGCGAACCGTCCGGCCCTTGTTTGGCTTAGGCTATAGCCGGAACGGGAACGATGCGATGCCAGCACGCGAATATGAGGTTGCCAGCGTCAACCAATTGGCGGACGGGAAGATCCGCCAGGTCAACGTGGAGGGCACCGCGGTTCTCCTGGTACCGGACGGCGACACCATATATGCCGTGGCCGCGACCTGCCCCCACGCCGGCGCACCGCTGGCGGAAGGGATCCGGCATGGGCGAAGGTTGATCTGTCCCTGGCACAAGGCGACGTTTTGCATCCGGACCGGCGCGGTTCTGGAGCCACCCGCGGTGGACCCCTTGGCACGGTACGACGTCCGGGTCGAGGGCACGCGGGTCATGCTGTCCGAGCCGACATCCGCCCCGACGCGCGAAGACTTGCCGGCCGACGAACGCTGCTTCGTAATCGTTGGCGGTGGGGGCGCCGGCGCAGTCGCGGCGCAGACATTGCGGGAAGCTGGGTTCGGTGGCCGCATCGTCCTGCTTGATCGAGAAAACCGTGTGCCGTACGATCGCACGATCCTGAGCAAGTATGCGCTGTCCGGCGAACCAGGCGCGGAAAAATCGCCTCTGCAGACGCAGTCATTTTACAAGCAACACGCTATCGAGCGACGGACCGCCGTGGTCAACCGGATCGATATCAACCAGCGGCATGTCGTTTGTGCCGACGGGTCGGCATTTCATTACGATGCCATCCTGCTGGCAACCGGCGCTGCGCCGAAGCGGCCGAACCTTCCGGGTTCCGACCTCGGAAACGTTTTTGTCCTGCGCGGCCGGGGTGATGCCGACGCCATTCTTGCCCAGGCCGAACGCAGTGAGCGCGTCGTGGTCCTGGGCACCAGCTTCATCGGCATGGAGGTCGCCGCCAGCTTGCGAGAGCGAGGCCTGGAGGTTACGGTTGTGGGTAAGGAATCCGCACCGTTCGAGACCCAGTTAGGCGCAAAGGTCGGTGCGGCATTCGTATCGTTGCACCAGAAACGAGGCGTAACCTTCCGTCTCGGACGCCAGATTGAAGCACTTCGCGGGGACCGCGAAGTTCGCAGCGTGGTGCTGGACAAGGGCGAAACGTTGCCGACGGACCTTGTGGTGATCGGGTTTGGCGTGCAGCCGGTGACCGACTATTTCGAAGGCGCTGCATTGAACGATGACGGCAGCATTTCTGTCGATAGCTGCCTTCGGGTGGTGGAGGGTGTTTACGCGGCCGGCGACATCGCTCGGTTCCCGTTGCGTGGCGATGGCGATCCAGTTCGGGTGGAGCACTGGCGCGTCGCCGAGCAGCATGGCCGGGTGGCGGCGATGAATATGCTGGGGCAGAACAGACGATACGATGCCGTTCCGGTGTTCTGGACGATCCAATATCTCAAACGTCTCGACTATATAGGCCATGCGACCGACTGGGATGACATTGTCGTGCATGGCGACCTGAACAAGCCGGAGTTTCTGGCCTACTATCTCAAGAACGGGGTTGTCGCGGCGGCGGCCGGGCTGGACCGGGACAGGGACACCGCGGCGCTGATCGAACTGCTGACGCTTCGCCGGAACTGGACACCATCGGAGTTGGGCGATAGCCCGGCGACGGTTCTTGCCGCCATCGGCGCTGATTAGGGCGGCGTCGTTTTGATCGACGCGATAACGGCATCGATCCGATGCGTACCACGGCGCAGGAAGACGCGCCACGTAGCCCCGAGGTCAATTCGGCTGATCGGCCCGCGCCTGCCCATGCCCTGCCGCCCGGGCATTGGCGGCGATCGCCAGCGCACAGAGGGCCAGCAGGAGCAGCGCCAGTCGCAACCCGACCGCGTCCGCGAGGAAGCCGATCACGGGCGGCCCAAGGACGAATGCGCCGTAGCCCATGGTGGTCGCCATGGCGATGCCGGCCCCCGGAGCGACGCCAGGGGTGCGGCCAGCTGCACTGAACAGCAGCGGCACGATATTACCCTGCCCGAAGCCCGCAACGGTGAGGCAAGCAGTCACTACGAGCGGGTCAGGCACTGCGCAGGCTAGCGCTATCCCCGAGGCAGCCAGGCCAGCCCCGCAGACCAACACTCGAGCGCCGCCGAAGCGGCGGATGAGGGCATCGCCGGCGAAACGGGTCGCGGCCATGCTCAGCGAGAAACCAGCGAGTCCGGCAGACGCCAAGCCGAGCGAGGCGCCGGCCACCTCGTGCATGTAGACCGCGGTCCAGTCAAAAACCCCGCCTTCGATCAGAAAGGCGAACAGGCACAGCAGGCCGATGCCCAGCACTGCGCGCCGCGGCCAGGCGAGACCGACGCCTTCAGGCGGCTTTCCCGCGACGCTGAGCCAGGGTGCGGCAATCCCGATGGCGACTACGTTCAGGGCAGCCGCGACGGCCAGCACGCTGCGAAACGACAGCGATGCCTCGGTCAGCGCGCCGCCCGCCGCCGCTCCGGCGAGGCCACCGAGACTGAACCAGCCGTGAATGCCGGACATGATGGGGCCGCCCCAGAGACGCTGTATCACTGTCGCCTGGGTGTTCATGGCGACGTCGAAGCCGCCAAGGGCGACACCGGTGAGCAGCGTCGCGGCGAGCAACCATGCGTAGGTCCAGGCGGAGCCGAGCAGAGCGAGGGAAACCGCACCTGTGAGGCCGGTGGCGACCACGGTGCGAACGCCGCCAAGCCGGGTGGTCAAGGCGCCGGTTAGAGGCATTGTCAGAATCGCGCCGACAGCGAAACTCAGCACGATCGTGGCCAGGCCGGAGTCGTTCAGCGCGAAACCGACCTTGATCCGCGGGATCTGCGAGGCCCAGATGCCCATGGCAAATCCACTTGCCCAGAACACCAGCCCGATCGCGCGCCGCGCCGCGACGGGACGACGTGTCGCCGTAGTGGACGGGCTCAGTGCGTGTCGGTGTGGTACGTCTTCCCGACGATGACCCAGCCCTCGTTCAGCCGCGCCAGCGTCAGGTAGTCGGTGAAATAGCGCGGCGGGATTGCACACTGCACCTTCGCCAGGGCGGTCGCAGGGCCCGAACGATCTATCGTGACCACCCAATCGTGACGAGACAGATCTTGGCTTCTGGGTGAAGCGCGGGATCTCATCGAGATCAAACCAAGCCGCTCGAGGCATCACCGCCAGCGTGCCGTCGGCGGCGACGCTCCGCAAATCCGCGGTCGGATGGAACGCTCGGCGGAGCTTGTCGACATCGCCCTCATACATACCATCGAAGTAGGTCTGCAGGACTGCCTCTATGGCGGCCAGATCGTCGCTCATTACGTGTTCTCCCAGACGAGCCATCAGTCTGGCGCAACCGGCTGGTCCGGCGCAATGGTGGACCCGCCGGGGTGGCCCGCGGGGCCAACGAGCAGCCGCACAAGGCCATGTCGGCGCGCCATCGACCCGGCTCACCAACGATCAACACTCAAGTGGCAGCGCAACCAACTTAATATATGAGTAGCCGGCGGGTCGATAGCTGGGGTTGCCCCGCCCGCGAACGACAAGCGAGCTTACCGAACTCGGGAGCTGAGGCGGTCGGTAATTGCTCGGCCGGGTTGGGTGAAGCAGGTCCTATTGCAAATTCCAGTGAAACTCGCGCCCACGACACCTCTTAGGAGATTTTCGTCTGCTTTGAGCGGGAACTGCAGAACGGTCCATTCGGTGGTCCCGGAGACGCTCGCGAACTTGCCCGTTCCAGCAACGAGAGTTTCGGTTCCGCCGCTTTCGGTCCTGCGTTCAGACGTCGGCATGATCTGATCGCCATCATTGTCTGTGTAAACCGACGAGCCATGTTTCCTCTCGGGTCCCGTGCCAATGATTTCGCATATTCCGAGGCGGCGCAGGCCCCATGTTGGTCGCAATGGAATCTAGGTTACTGACCTGGCGAATGCCACTGATCTTCGTACGTTCCGACGGTGTGGTCTCCCGCCTTTATGGGTCTGATGGGGGATGTCATCATCCGCGTGTTCGTGTATCTGTCGGTTCCTTGACCATGTCCGCGCTATGGACGGCGAGCGGCAGCGCCGCCGCTGCGACGAAGATCGCGCGTGTGCTCTCGGTCGAGAGATGGGACCGGGCTGATTTTCCCCTTTCCCATCACTGATGATTTGCGATTCGGATACCTCGAGCAGCATCCACTTCATTGTGAAGGCAGCTGCACCAAAAGCCCGTGACGGCAGGGATTCATGCGCTTTCGTTTGGTTCGTATACCTGCGATCGCCTTGACATTTCGCGTGCAGAATTCGTGCTATCGCGACGCTCGGGACGCCTGCCTCCCAGGTCTCAGTTGGTCGGCTTTGTTTCCTCCGGCCGGAAGATTGCGCAGCTAGGGGGCTAATCCGCGTGCTCGGTCGTCGTTGGTGCCGAGGCTGGCTGCCATGCCGGCCGGGCTCTGGCCGAAATGGCATGGATGCAGCGGAGTTCCGCCCGACAGCAAGGATTGACAGGCGCTGTCTCGGCACCTGCCGTGTGGTTGAACTCGTCCGCCTGCGTGCATGATGCAATAACGCCACACATGCAAGCATTCAAAGATTTTTGTGGCATCTCCACTTGACGGTCCTGCGGTTCCGTAGCCGAATGTATCAAAGACGTTATCTTACACAGGACGTTAAAAAAGAATTGGCCGCTGAGCGGCCGCCTGGGAGAGGAAGCGAGTGAGCAGAACCAACGGGCTTCATGCCCGGTATGGTACGGCTTATTCTGCGGGCGATCTAACGCTGAGCTAAACTTGCGATTTACTTTCTGCGCCCAAGCGGGCAGCGGCAATCATCCGTCAGCAAGTCAGGAAGCCTGTGTTGCAAAATAATTTCGCTATCTGATCAGATCGATTCCCGATTCGGACAAATTGGAAAAGGCCGGATCGGGAAGAGCACGACCCAGCACAATGGGGGACTTCGATGATGGTCTGGAATAGGGGAAATCGATGAACAAGCGACTATATCGCATTGGTCTGAGTGTCATAGCTCTAGGTTGCATGCTCATGGGCGTCTCCGCGCCCAGCCGCGCGCAAACCGCCGCCGCGCCCGCGGATACAGGTCCGTTCGCCGGCGTCACTGCGCTCGGACAGACTCTGAAGAACGATGGCATTTATTTGCAGTTGGGCTATGGTGAAATCGTCGCAGGGCTGGTTTCTGGCGGCCTCCAGACGGGCACCTTCCCAACCGGGGAACTCTATTTCGGCACCATACTCGATCTGCAGACCATTCTGGGGATCCCAGGGGCGTCGTTCCACGTCACCTTCGACCAACGCAGTGGCTACTCGGTCAACGCCAATGCCGGAACGCAAGGTCCGCTCAACTCCAACAGTGGCCCGACGCGTGCCACTCGTCTCTCAGAGTTGTTCTGGGAGCAGGCTTTCTTCAACGACCGCATCGACATCAGGGTGGGCCGCACCAATCCGACGCTCGATTTCTTCACGTCTGACGTCGCCTGCCAGTTTGTCTCCAGTATCATCTGCGCGCAGCCAGGCAGTTTTTACTTCAGCAACAATAGCATCGGCTATCCGGCCTCATCGTGGGGCGGATTCCTGAACGTCGTTCCAGCGCCGGACGTCTATGTCCGGACCGGCGTCTATGACGACGACATCAGTCAGACCGGACCCAACCAGAACGGCTTCACCTGGAACGTGGCCGGCTCGGTCGGCGTGTTCATTCCCTTCGAGGTCGGCTACCAGACCAACTTCACCAATGCGCTGCTGCCGTCGCACTATTCCGCCGGCTTCTACTGGGACGACGCCACCTACACGCCGCCTGGCGGCCATGAAATGAATGGCCGTGTTGCGACGAATTTTCTCGCCGAGCAGACGGTGTGGCGGCCTGATGCGAATACCAATCAGAGCCTGACCGTGTTCGGCGGCGGGCTGATATATCAGGGCGGCGCACCATACTGGTCGCAATACTACGGCGGCTTTCTCAGCCGGGCTCCCTTCGGGCCGGTGCGCTCGCGCGACACCGTTGCCTTCATTGCTTCTTACTACGCGAATAATCAGAACGAGCACCCGAACAAAGCCACTCAGTGGATCTACGAACTGAACTATGGGCTTAGCATTATTCCCGGGATAACGTTCCAGCCCTATACGCAATACGTTGTCAGTCCGAACAACTTCCTCGCTCCGGTGGGGTCGAAGCAACCGAACTACGCATGGGTTGTCGGCTTCCAGATATCGATCGACTTTGCTGCGATGTTCAACTTCCCTGTCTTCGCGGCACACGACTAACTCCTTGCATGGGGCGGCGAAAAACGCCGCCGCCCCTACGATGGTTAGGTTGAATTTCACCGGGCACACCCCACGGCCTGAGAGTAGTGGCGGTCGTGGCTTCCACCCCGAAAGACGGATGTGTCGCACCACTTGACGCTTCCGTCTGAGACAACGACGGCGATCGGCGGCCAACCGCGCGCCCGGGGCAAGCATCGAAGCGATGCTCCGTCCCAAGTATATTCGACTTAGGCGAGAGATTGATTCCGTATAGTCAGGTCCTGAGCGCTGGTTGGTGTGACCTCTGCAAGCCTCCACACCGACTTCGGCGCCGCGAAGTTCCCAACATCGGGAGGTTGTCGCGACCAATGGCTGCGTCGACCGGACATCAGACCGCCACCAAACCCGCTCGATCCGTTGCGGCGGCATCCGCAACCGTGGTCGTGCCGGCGATCGTCGCCAACGCCGGTGACCGCGCCGCCCGCCGCTTCCGGGAATTCTTTGCCAATACCATTCACAATAAGAACACGCGGACGGCGTACCTGCACGCGGTCAACCGCTTTTTCGCTTGGTGCGAGCACCACAAGCCCGGCCGGCTCGCCGACATCGAACCACTGCACGTGACTGCCTACATCAAGGCGCTGGGAAAGCATGTTCAGACATCGACGGTGAAGCAGCACCTGGCCGCTATTCGCATGTTGTTCGACTGGTTGATCACTGGCCACGTCGTCGCGACAAACCCGGCCCGCGCTGTCCGTGGCCCGAGGCATGTCGTGAAGAACGCAAGGACCACGGTTCTGGACGCCGGACAGGCGCGGAAATTCCTGGATAGCATCAACTCCTCCAGCGTCGTCGGGCTGCGCGACCGCGCGCTGATCAGCGTGATGACTTTTGCCTTCGCCCGAATCGGTGCGGTCGTCGCCATGCGCGTCGAGGACTACTATCCGAATGGCAAGCGGTGGTGGGTCCGCCTAAACGAGAAGGGCGACAAGCGCCATGAGATGCCCGCGCATGATACTTTGAGAGACTATCTAGAGGCTTACATAGATGCGGCTGGCCTCCGCGGTGGTGGCAAAGCTCCGCTCTTTCGTACCGCGGCCGGCTGCACCGGCACACTGACGGAAAATCCGATTAGGCCGGTCGATGTCTGGCGCATGATCCAGCGGCGGGCCGCGTTCGTTGGCATGAACGTCCGGATCGGTTGCCATACGTTTCGTGCCACCGGCATCAGAGCATACCTTGAAGCCGGGGGCACGCTGGAAGATGCTCGGGCCATGGCCGCGCACGTAAGCTCTCGCACGACCAAGCTCTACGACCGCACGGCTGACGAAGCGGACGCCGAACCACAAGTGGGCCGGAAGGATCATGCACGTAAAACTACACAGTAAGTGGGTGGACGCGGACCAGTGTCGGCGGCGCTGGGCCATTTGTGTGTCACACCGGAGAGTCCAAGCCGGTCACTGAGGGAAATTGGTTCTTATATCGCACCGCTCAGTGGAGCTGCAAACTCTCGTAACGTTGGGATCACGGAAAACAGCAGCAATCGCAGCGGGGCCGCGTGGAGGCCCTCCGCTTCTGCTCTCTTGCACTCAACGAGACCTTCGGGTTTTCCGGACGGTATGATCGTATCCCGAGCGCGGCAACGACGCGGTGTTGCGTATGACGGGAAAACAATCAGGTGGAGAACCTGGTCCGCCTAGAGCGCGAGCTATTCCGAATCTCACCCATCCCCTCATTTCGCCTGAGCAAGAGCTGCGCCGAATGCGCCTGCGGTTGACACAACTTCGTTGAACTTCCGCATCAGCGGTAAAAGCCTGTGTTCCGGCATGTTCGGGATCAGGTCGTAGAGCATGCAGCCCTGACGAAACAGCGAATGGGTCCGTTTCGTGCTGGTATTGGACTTGAGCAATCGGTCCATCCCAAGACTTTCGCCAACCGCTCCCAGCAGTGTCAGCAGCGCGGTGGCAAAGGCACTGATGAGCAACAGCCGATCGCGGCGCATCGGCTCGCCGATGCGGGTGGCGGACAGCCCCATGCCGAACTGCAAATCCTTGGTGTCACGGAACTGCGGTTCGATGGTCCAGCGCTTGGCGTAGTGGTTGACCAGCGTGGCTGCTGTGGCCTCGCGCAGGCTGGTGGCCAGGCACCACGGCTCTTTCATGCCCTTGGCCTGCACACAGACGACCGCGCCGACCTGTTGGCCCTTGGCCGTGACACGGGCATCGCGCAGCTTGCGGGCACGTCCACCCTTACCCACCCACTCGGCCGCGGGCTTGGTCTGCCCATCGGCATCGGTGACATGGATGTTGCCACGGAAGCGAATGACGTAGTCAAAGCCAAGCCTGCCAAGGTAGGCGAACAGCTTCTGGTCACCGAAGCCGCGATCGGCCAGGATCGTGACACGGCAGCCGGGCGGCACGAGTTCGGACAGCCGCCGCAGGCAGGCGTCCTCATAATCGTTGCGCTGGTTTTTGAGTTCTTCTTTCCACACGGTTAGCCACAGCAAAGGCGCCGCCCGGCCATGGCCGGTAACCAGGCTCAACACCAGCGTCGCCTGATCGTCATCGTCGAAATCGGTCCAGTCCATCGCAACCAGGATATCCCGCCGTTCGCCGATCTGGTGCGGCACCCAGCGGGCGAAACTGTCCCAAACGTCAATGCCGTCGTTGCTCAGCAACCGGTCCACCTGCTTGATCGCGTGCTTTGTCTTCAAGCCCCGGGCCTGGGCCAGCGCCTGACCGATCAGCGCCACCGCCAGCGAGGCGGCCGTCATCGTGCCAAGCGTCGCCCCGGCCAGCGAGCCGACGCGCTTGGCATGCAGATCCGGGCCGTAGAGTTCGCCAATGAATGAGCGAACATCCTCGTACCGCCTGCCTTCCCGACCAATCCGCGCCATCGCCACACTCCAACCCGTCACTGGTTGAAGCGTCTACAAACACCCGCCGAATTCTCGCCTATAGCTCGGTCAATCGAAATGAGGGGATTCCTGAGATTCCGAATAGCTAACTTGCCGACAGGTGTGTCACTTAGGGCAAGATCGTCCAAAGGACGCGGACTCAATACAAGCAGACCCCGCCGCAATTCGTGATGTTGAGGACATTCCGATTGTGGTTGGAGTGGGTGGCCTGATGGACCTGACAAATGACGATGGCGCCGATCCGGTTCGCCCCGATCGTTGGCCGCCCATTGGCGAGTTACATTCGACAATCCAATCTTAGATTTGGTGGGTCTGGATTTCGTTCTGGAACGTCGCGAAATCATTGCGGCCCGGAGATCGATGAATAGGTAAGGGTGGTCTTGGATGGATCTCGAAGGATCTTCCGCCACACCAAGGGCTGTCCAATAAGGAGTTGAAACATGAAAATACTTATAGTGCTGACATCCCACGATCAATTGGGCAATACTGGTCGCAAGACCGGGTTCTGGCTCGAAGAGCTTGCTGCTCCTTACTATGTTTTCAAGGAAGCTGGAGTTGAGATCACGCTGGCGTCCCCGAAGGGCGGCCGGCCGCCGCTTGACCCGAAGAGCAACGAACCCGAAACCCGCTCTGCCCTTACGCGCCGGTTTGAGAAGGACGCGGCGGCAGAAGCTCAGCTCGACAAGACCGTTCGCCTCGAAAGCGTCAGGCAGGAAGACTTCGACACCGTCTTCTACCCTGGCGGCCACGGCCCGATGTGGGATCTCGCCGACGACAGGCACTCCGTCAAGCTGATTGAGGCCTTTCTTGGCGCGGGCAAGCCAATCGCGGTAGTCTGTCACTCCACGGGTGCGCTGCGTCACGTCAAGACGCCAGACGGCAAGCTCCTGGTTCAGGGGAAGGAAGTTACCGGCTTCACCAACGGGGAGGAAGAAGCCGTCGGTCTCACTACAATAGTGCCCTTTCTCGTCGAAGATGAGATGTTAAGGCTCGGCGCAACCTTCTCGAAGAAAGCCAATTGGGAGGTTCATGTCGTCACCGATGGCGTTCTCGTTACGGGCCAGAACCCACATTCCTCAGGCCCAGCGGCGAAGGCCCTGCTGGCGAAGCTGAAACAAATGGCCAAACCAACTATCGGCGCTCTGGCATCGTAGACCGGGGATCTATCGAACGACTGGTGACGTAATTTCGTAGACGGTGCGAACGTCAAATGGCGCTGCTGTGGCGCAATCATCGGGATATATCCATGAACATCAAACAACGAGGAATGCTTTACGCGCTGGGTGGCATCGTGATCGGTGCCTCAGGCGGCGCCGTAGTGCATGCGCAGAGCACCGCTACCGCCCCCGCCTATTACGTTGTAGAAGTGAATGTACGCGACATCGATAAATACAAGAACGACTACGCCGCTCATGTTGCGGCGACGCTGGCGCCGTATGGGGGCCACTATCTGGCGGCGGGCGGGCGGACTGAGAGTATCGAGGGAGCCCCGCCGGCAAGTCGCGTCTCGCTCCTGGAGTTCCCAAGCGTCGACCTGGCCGAGGCGTGGTACAACTCGCCCGAGTACGACAAGATCAAGCCTGTCAGACATGCGGTAGCAACGACTCGCTCGTTCATCGTTGAGGGCCGGGTGCCTGCGCCGCAATAGCGCTAGGCGGCGCCCCTGACAAAGACAGGAGGCGTTCGGGATAACGAACGGCAGAAGCCGGTGAGCCCAGTCGAGACCCGGGTGAGGCGGTAGACGCCGGGATATCCAAGCTGCCGGAAAACAGTCATGAAGGTGGTTTCCCGCCTTCCCGGGGAGACTTACGTGGAGCAATACCGCTCCGCGCGGAGCGACCCAGCTTCGGTCAAGGATACATCGCCCAGGGGGCCAACGAACATGCCGAACGACCTGTCATTTAAGGACTTCGCCGCCAAGACGGCACAAGCCACGGCTCGGCGATCATCCCCCAATTTGCTGTTGGGCCTTCACCGCGGCATCACGCGAAGATGTCCCGCCTGTGGTGTGGGGCAATTGTTCTGCGGTTACCTCGCAGTCCGCCCAACCTGTCGCGCCTGTCTGAACGACAACGAACAATATCCCTCAGACGACTTTGCGCCGTATGTGACGATGTTTCTGGTGCTCCATTTGATGATTCCGATCTTGATCCTGGCCGACCGGAGCTGGCAGGCGTCGGTGGCGGTCGAGATGACGGTGGCAATTCCGATCTTTCTGGTGGCCACGCTCCTGCTTCTGCCGTTTGCCAAAGGTGGCGTCATTGGTTTCGCGTGGGCGTTCGGAGTCGTTCGCAATCCGGCAGCGTTCTGACGGTGGCGGTCTAGCCGGAAAGTGGCGGGCGAAGACGCCGCGAACGAGGTAGTTCATCGCCTTCATTCGTCAGTGCTCTACCACAACAACAGGACAGCGTCGTGGTTGGCTCCGTTGCGGCAACGCAAGCGAATCGTTCGACGCCTGCCATATCATGCCAGGTCAGCCGTCGGGGCTCCGCTCCGCGTGATGCCGATGACCACCCGGAGCGGATCGCCTTGCTCGGGGACAGAGGCACGTCCCGTCACCTCGGCGAAACCCGCAGCGTCCATGTAGGCTTCGACCAGGCGCTGTTGGTCTGTCGCCGATAGCGCCTGCCAGATGGCGACCGCCTTGGTCGGGAAGCATCGGTTTGAGAACGACACAACGAACGGCGCACCCGGCCGCAGCACGCGGGCCACCTCGCGAAACACCTCCACGGGTCGCTGCAAGTATTGTACGGACACACACAGACAGGCGCCGTCGAAAGAGCCATCATCGAGCGGCAACACCGGATCCTCGTTCAGGTCTTGCACGAACCACCGCGAGAAAAGCCGGTTGGCGGCAAGTTCGGCCGCGTTCATGCCGTGGCCGGTGACGGACGCGTATGCGAGGTCGACCGGCAAATGGCTTACCCAACTACTCATCAGATCCAGCAGCGCACCATCCGGCGGCAACACGGATCGATACACCTGCGTCACCACCGCGATTGCCGCGTCGTCGATGTGGGTGACGAAGCGTGGTTGCACATAGAACGCCGCATCGGGCGAGCGATCCGCTTTGTCGAATGCCGCCGGTGGCAACCCTGGCAACTGTTCCATGCGGGCCAGCCTATCGATATGCTGGCTTGACGATAGGCCACGGCTGTCGGGTTGGGCAACGCCCGCCAGGGCGCATCCGCCATCAGCAGAAACGCTTTGGCCGCTGTTTCACGCGTGATTTTATAAGCCTGAGTTCGCTCCGCGGTTCAACTCGGGCCGATATTGCTAATGATGTGACCTGCTGCCGGCGCTGACATTTGCGTGCACCGCAGGTGCGGCCATGGCCCTCGGCATCCCTCCGGGATGGAACCCGCCCGCCGATGCTGCTGGGTTGGGACGCATGAAGCCGCCGCCCGGCGGCGCCCCGCCCGGACGCCTCATTCCGCCCGGCATCCCTGGCCGTGCCGTCGGCCCTCCCATGTTGCCGGGGTGGCCGACCGCCCCGGGACGATAAACCGCTGGGTGGCCGGTCGCGCCGACGTGTGCCCCCATGTCTGGATGACCCTGCATTCCGCCCGGATGCGTCGCAGCTTCCCGCCGCACGCCCTCCTCGTGATGGAACTCGCCCTCGCGGTGCATCGCGTAGTCACGATGGAAATCACCGTGGTAGCCGCGCAGTCCGTGACCGTCCGGATGGAAATGCTCCATGTGCCGACGGTAACGATCCGGGGCGTCACGCCAGTGGTGCCAGTGGTCGTAGTAACCCCATCCGAGGCCATCGCCATACACCAGGAACACGGATTCGCCGCCGATCAACGCGACCGGCGCACCGCCGAGATAGGTGATCCCGTCAACGCCATCGTCGCCGGCAATGAAGGTGTACTGATCCGACGGGGCCATCGCCGTCACCGCCTGCACCGCGCCCGGGGGAGGATTGACCCAATAGCCGCGACGATTGTTCTGCGCCTCGATTTGTTGCAGGCGATACATGTCGGGCGCATCGGCGGCGATTGTCGCGGCACCGTTCACCAGGGCGATCTTGGCGATATCCATGCCATCGGGCAGCAGGCAGATATAACGGCCGGTCGCCGATTGCTCGGAGCAAGTCAGACTGTCGCCATTTGCCGCGATATAGCCTTGCAACTGAGCCGCATACGGCTGCCCGAGGCCTTGCACCCCATCAAGTCCGTAGGTCTTCCCATCAGCCACCAGTGTCGCGGTGTCCGAGGCCGTCGGATGCTTCATCGAGTTCGGGCGGTGGCGGCAGATTGACCCAGATGCCGCGTCTCGCTGCCTGCGCCTCGATTTCCTGCTCACGATAGGGATCTGGCGCGTCCGGCGTGGTCCGTGCGGCGCCATTTATGAGCGCGAGTTGGGCAAGATCAGTGCCGTCTGACAGCAGGCACACGAAATCGTCGGTTGGCTGCACCTGGCAAGTCAGGTGCCGGTCGGTTCCCTCGATGTATGCTTGCAGACCCTGAGCCGGCTCCCCGGTCAGTCCCTCGATACCGAACAGACTGACCGTGGTGTTGCCGGCCCTTAGCTTGGCCGTATTGATGACCGTCGGATGATCCAGGCTGACCGGCTCCGGAGTTGAAGGTGAGGGCGCCGCGAAAACGCTGCTGTTCGAGTCCGCGCTGTCCGGCTGCGGAGACACTGGAGCATCCGCCTGCTCGGTGGGCGGACCGGACGGAGCGACAGCAGCTGGCGCCCCTTCGGGTGCAATGGCCGGGGTCGCGGGCGTGCCGGCAGCGGGTGTGCCGGCAGCGGGGACGCTGGCAGCGGGGGTACTTGCGGCGGGGACGCCAGCCACGTGCGCGTCCGGGTTCACGTCCATGTCCAGATTGCCGGATTGCGCCAGCGCGCTGCTGATACCAATGAAGCCCCATGCCACCACTGCGTTCGCCGTGGTCTTGCGTAAACCACGAAATGCCGGCCGTCGCTTCACGCGGGGCGTCATGGCCCTTCCTCCGGGGATCAGTCAGTCAACTCCGGGATTACTTGGTTGGCTGCACCCAGCCGGACGATGCGGTGGATGCGGCCGCCGGTGGCATGCTTGCAGACGCGTTGATCGGTGCCATGCCTGTCGATGTGTTGGCGGGGGTCACCCAGTCATGTGGCGCAGATGCGGTTGCCATTGGGGCGCCGTTCGATGCCGACTGCAGCTTGGCCAGTAGTTGTGGTGACGGGCTGCCGTCCGAAGGCAGACCATTTGCCTGCTCGAAGTTCGCGATCGCGTCGCGGGTTCTCGTTCCGACATGCCCGTCGGCGCTACCTTTCAAATAGCCCAGCCTGATCAACTCGGATTGGGTCGAGCGGACCAATGGATCAGGCGGTTGAGCAGCCGCCCCATAGGCCACGGCGGGGGCAAATCCAGGGACTTGATCGTGTTTGGTATACATGCACTGGGAGAACGCGTTGTTGTATTGTTGTTGTATGTTGAATTGATCATTCGAACTGCTCTCACCGCCCATCGAGCTGCCCACTCCCGCCCCGGCGGCCGCCCCGACCGCGGCACCGGCGCCCGCATTGCCGAAGGCGGCGCCGGTCGCGGCGCCCAATCCACCGGTGAGAACGGTGGCCAGCAGAGCAGTGCCGATAGCATGCTGGTTCGCCGCGTCGGCCTGGCCTTTGACCTCTTGGCTGGCGTAAGCCTTGCAAGCGGCATTATCGCCCTGGAAGCTCTCCATCGATTTGCCAGGTCCAGGCATTACGGCAACGGTCGGGCCTAACGGAGTGCTCGCGCATCCCGCTAAGGTCGCCACGACGCTAACGGCCAAGAAATGATGTCCCGCTCTTGCATTTCGGAGGGTCATTGCGTCTAACTCCCGACGAACGTACTTGGTTAATAAAGATTAACTCAATCAGAAAACGAACGCAAGTACGAATTATTTAGCTGCGCGGCCAAACTTTCTCAAAGCAAGTCATTCTCTTTTAAAGATACTTTCCTCCATCTGTCATTTTTTGCAAGCCAGTCTTAGCCCAGCAACGTTACCGGCTCGCGGATGTGTTGCTCACGCGCTGCAGCGTGAAATTGGTGCATGTACTGCTGCCGGTCACCGGCCCACGAAAGGTCTTGCCACCGTCGGTCGACGATCCACGCAGTCCCAGCCAGCTATAACCGGCCGGCTGCGACACCCAACTGACCGGAGTAAGCGATAACGTTCCGCCAAGCAGATCAATCGAACCCTCGACAATAAAAGCGCCACGCGGTACCTCGGGGCTGGTCGGCTGTGGAGCGAAAATAAATATTGCCCGACGGGGTAAATCACCTTGCCGCGGGAAAACCCTCAACGTGAGATGAGCAAGCTGCTGTCCGCAAAAATACGCGCCGCGGTATTCGACTTCTACCGGCTCATTGGCTGGAATCGCCTGGCCGACGCTGTTCCAGCCGTCGGCATAGTCGGCGTTGGCGCGAATCTTGGCCTCGATCGGTGCCAGACGCTTCCGGCCCAATCCGCAGCCCCGGGCGAAATCGCCTCGGCTTCCGCTGCGCTGGCCATTGCAGGAACCCGGGTGCGACAAACCGACCTGCGTCTGGGCGAAGACCGCCCCGTCGCGGTACGGTCCGCTCAAGCCAATCAGCCAGGCGTTCCACACCCGCCGATCATCCCGTCCGGAGCGAAACCCCGACGAAGCCGGAACCTGTTGTGGCGGTGGCTGCGCTGGGGACACGGGCAGGGCCGGCGCGACAATCGTCGAGCTCGGCTGGTGCACCGCCGACCGCGGGTCGCCTTCGAACACGGTTACATTCATCAGGGCCAGATCATCCTGATCCAACCATTCGACGCGGCCTGGCGCCGTTCCCACCATCTTGCCGATAATGGCCGAGGGTATCCCCATCTCGGAGGCGTCGCGGGCCATCAGAGCGGTCATCGCCAACGAGCTATCGGTCTCCGCGCCGTTTTCGCTCGCACTGTGCACACCGATCAACGCATCGGTCGCGGCATACCGGCGCGGCGCAGCGCCAAGCAGCAGGAAACAGACCGAAACGCATTTGCTATTGGACGGGATCAGCACCGCCAGTTGTTGTTCCCGGATCACTCGCGCGAGCGACTCGCCCTCCGCCACGTTGCCGCCGGGGCTATCGAGAGCCAGAGCCAATATTCGCCGCCCCTGCCCCACCGCGGCCAGTGCACGCTGCAGCCGCTCGGTATCGCCTTTAATGATCGGGCCACGCCCGCCGACGATCACCTCGGTCGGAGAAATCGACACCTGCTCGAATTGTAACGCCTGAGTCGGGCGCACCTGCAGCATCAAGCCGAGCAAGGAGACCAGGCCGACCGCGAGGCAAGATCGCATGCCCGAATTCCGCTCTTCGTCCGAGTTGTTGCGTCGCCACGATAGCGCCGGCGGACTGCGGCGGCCAGCGGGTACAGTGAACCGGACCTGGAGGGGCGGGGGAAAGCGTTCCGGACGGGCAGAACCCCCGGCAGCGCGCCCCGTTTTTCCAGGCCTTGATCCGGCTAAGCTTTGATCCGGCTAGGCTTTGATCCGGCTAGGCTTTGATCCGGGATCGAAGTGCCACCGCGCGCTTCACGACGGACCGTGCGCGTTCGACCACCGGCACATCGATCATCGCCCCCTCGAACTGGACGGCTCCCAGTCCGGCAGCGTAGGCGTCGTCGTAGGCGGCGATCATCCGCTCGGCTCGCTCCACCTCGCCCGGATCCGGCGAAAACTCCTCATTCAGCACGGACACCTGCAGCGGATGCACCGCGCTGGCACAGATGAAGCCCAACCGGCGGGAGCGGCGGACAATGGCTCGGAAAGCCTCCTGGTCACGGAAATCGGCGATCGAGCCGATGAATCCCATCGGCATGATGCCGGCCGCACGGGCGGCAAAAATCGTCTGCTGCTTGGGATAGAACAGCCCCTCTGGTTCCGACTGCATGCCAACATCGGCGGCGAAATCCTCCGACCCCAGACTGAGGCCCACCACCCTTGGATGCGACTTCGCAATCTGCTCGATGCGAAAAAAGCCATTCGCGGTTTCGACCAGCGCGATGAACTTCAGCCGTCCCGGAGGCAACTGTCGCTCCACCTCAAGCTCGGCAACGATCTCGGCCACCGCCTGCACGTGTTCGGGGCTGTCGACCTTGGTCAGCATCAGCGCTGACACGCCCGGGATCACCGACGCCTCCAGGTCGCGCACAAGCATCCGCCAGGGGCGATTGACCCGTACCACAACATCGGCGCCTTTGCGCGATACTTGCGGGATCGCTCCAGCGATCAGCGTGCGCGCGTGCTCCTTTTGCGAAGGGGCGACGGCGTCCTCCAGGTCCAGTATGATCGCGTCGGCGCCGCGATCGGCACCGGTGCGGACGAATTTCTCCGCGGTGACCGGAACGAACATCAGGGATCGCCAGACCGGCAGATCGTCACGCATAGTTATTCGTCCTTCATTGCCCGACCTGGACTGATCATGTGGCAGCGATCACGCCCTCGGCGGCGAGTGCGGTCAAGCGTGCGTCGTCATAGCCGATCGATTGCAGCACGGATCTTGTATGCTGGCCCAGCGCCGGGGCGGGCGTGCGGAGTTTGCCGGGAGTGCCGGACAGACGCGGAATGACGTTGTGCATCAACACCGAACCAGCTTCGTCATCGGGTGCTTCGACCAGGACGCCACGCTCATGCACGTGCGAATCATCGAGCAACTGGTCGATCTCGTAGATCGGCGTGGCGGTGATCTCGGCCGCTTCGAACACCGCCATGTTCTCGCCCAACGTGCGCTCGGCGATCCAGTCGGCGACGATCCCATCGCAGGCGTCGATATTGCGCACCCGGTCGGTGTTGGTGCGGAACCGCGGATCGTCGATCATGTCGGGTCGGCCGATGGCACGGAACAGCCGCTCAGCCATCGCCTGGATGGAGGCGGAAATCGCGATGAACCGGCCATCGCTGGTGGCGTATACGTTGCGTGGTGATGTCGTCAGCGAGCGGCTGCCGGTGCGCGGCGGCTTCTCCCCTGATACCCGGTAGATCGCCGCGTCCGGGCCCAGCACCGAGATCATCGGGTCCAGCAACGGCAGATCGATGATCTGGCCCTTGCCGCCGCGTTCGACGACGCGCAGCGCGATCATGACGGCATAGGCGCCGTACAGGCCGGATACCATGTCCGCCATTGCCAGCGGCGGCAGCACCGGCGGCCGGTCAGCGTAGCCGTTCTTGGCGGCGAAACCGGACATCGCCTCCACCAGCGTGCCGAAGCCCGGCCGATCGCGGTACGGGCCATCCTGGCCAAAGCCTGTGATGCGAACGATGATCAGGCCCGGGTTGCGGGCGTGAAGGATATCGGGGCCGAGGCCCATCTGCTCCAACGTGCCGGGGCGGTAGTTCTCGATCAGGATGTGGCTGGTCGCCAGCAGATCGAGCAAGGCGTCGCGGCCGGCCTGAGGACGCAGGTTGATCGCCAGACTTTTCTTATTCCGGGCGTAGACTTTCCAATGCAGCGACAGGCCCTTGACCCGCCAGGCGCGCAGCGGGTCGCCGACCTTGGGGTCCTCGATCTTGATGACCTCGGCACCCTGATCGGCAAGCTGCAGGCTTACCATGTTGCCGGCGACGAGGCGGGACAGGTCGACGACGCGGATACCGTCCAGCGGCGCCGGGGCGGTGGGGTCGAATTCAATGCGTGGGATCATGGTCCCCAGGGGCCTGCTCTCTTGGAGCGGCCATTGTTCGGTGAGATAGGGTCTGTCCGCAAGGCCCTGGAACGCGGCACGCGGGCGACAATAATTCGGTGAAGACGCGCCACTCCTCGCGAGCCCGCGCCGCGGCCGGCATCAAACCTCTACGCTGTTGGAGGACCTATCGGCATCTCCTGGGTTCGGGCCAGACTTCAGCGACGCTTCCGGGTCAACCAGCCCTCGATGGAACAGCCGAGGGCATCTTCTTTGCCCTTCCGAACTATCTCTCCGCGTCGACGCGAGTCCGTCGTTGGCCCGACTCCAGAACGGCATCGACCAGGATCGCGATGTCTGCATGCGTCGTGCGATGGTTCACGATCGCCGCGCGGATCGCCAGCGACCCGCTCACCACAGTTGTGGATGGCGCGGCAATACCTGCCTCCTGCAGATCGGCGACGATGTTCGCGTTCAGTCGGTCCAGGTCTCCGCCCGCGGCGACGTAACGGAAGCAGACAATGTTGAGTGCCACGGGTGCCAGACGCTGCAATGCCGGTTCCCGGTCCACGCGCGCGGCCAGAGTTTGTGCGAGATCGCAGGTCTGCTGCGCGATGGCGCCGATTTGGTCCGCCCCGTAGACCGACAATGTCATCCATACCTTCAAGGCACGGAACCCGCGCGATAAGTCCGGGCCCAGGTCACAGGGCCACACGCCGCCTCCGGCCAGACCGCGTTGATCGCGCCGCAGATACACAGCCTCGGCGCCGAAGGTTTCGATCTGACGCGACGCATCGCGCACGATGATGCAGCCGGCGTCGTAAGGCACTTGCGCCCACTTGTGGAAATCGAAGGCAACAGAGTGAGCCCGCTCGATGCCGACCAGCAACTGGCCGCAATCGGGGCGCCAGGGCCGCGACCGCCCCGAACGCGCCATCAACGTGGAACCACAGATCCTGTCGCTCGGCAAAATCCGCCAGCCCGGCAAGATCGTCGACCGCGCCAATATCCACCGTCCCGGCGGTCCCCGCGAGAAGAAACGGCCGCAACCCCTCCGCACGGTCTTGTTCGACGTGACGCGCAAGCTCGTCCAGCCGCATGCGCCCATGTTCGTCGCATGGGATCATTCGCAGCGCCTCGCGTCCGAGGCCGGCGATCTCCATCGCCCGCGGCAGGCAACCATGCGCCGCAGCGGACGTATAGCCGACCAGCCCGGCCCCGTCGGCGCCGACCTGACGCACCGAAGGCCCCAGGCAGGCGGAGCGCGCGACCAATACGCCGATCAGGTTTGCAACCGAGGTGCCGGTCACCAGCACACCCGATGCATCAAGCGGAAAGCCCAGCATCTCGGCCGACCAGGCGATGACCTGACGCTCGACCTCGATCGGGGCGTGATCACGGCCGCCCAGGTTCGGGTTCAGTCCGGCGGCGAGAAATTCAGCCAACATGCCCACCGGGTTGCCGCCGCCATGCACCCAGCCCATGAATTTCGGGTGCAGGTTGCCGGTCGCATAAGGCAGGACCAGGCGGCGGAAATCCTCATAGATATCTTCCGCCGCGGTGGGATCGCGCGGCAGCTTCCGGCGCAACTCGCGGCGCACTTCGTCGGGCACCGGACGCCAGACCGGACCCTCACGCAGCGACTGAAGGTGGTCGAACATGTCGTCGAGCATGCGGTGACCAAGCGCGCGCAGGCCGGACCAGTCGGAGGGATCGAGGCTACCCATGCCACATCAGATGGGTGGCCACGCGGGGATCAGCCATCAAAACCGTGTAGGCAATCCGAGAGCCGACAAAACGTCGCGGTCGAGCGACGGGTGCGACGCCGGCGGTCGCTGCACCGCCAAGCCCATGACGTCGTCGTAACCCCAAAGCGCCCAGCCGATGTGATGCGCCTGCAGGCTTTCGCGCACCGTTTGAAGCCACGCCAATCGAGCCGGCGCGTTTAGCCGCGCGCTCGCGCCGAACTCACCGGCCAACACAGCCACCCGGTGAAGTCTTGCCCAATTCGAGGCCTGGCCGATCGCTGCATCCAGGCGGGCCCGATCCCAGCCCAGCGTGCAATAGTAACGCATCAGGTCGCCGGTTTCTCGGTCTTGCGCGGTGTCCGCCGTCGTATCGCAGGAAGCGCGGTCGGCAACCGGAAAGGGCAGCCGAGCGAGGGAGGTTCGATCGAGGTTTGGCCGGTAAGCCGCGAGCGAGGTCAACTCGGCTGGATCATAGAAATGGAAGCTGTAGAGCACGGCTTCGTCGGGCTCGGGCTGCAGCGCCAGCAGCCCCCCGATGCTGCCCCAGTCCTGACCAGTCAGTACCACCGTCTGGTGTGGCAGCATTTTCCGGATCTCGCCCAGCATCTGATGCTGCAGCGCGCCCCAACCGGCGGGATCGCCTGGAAAAACCGGCTCGTTCAGCACTTCAGGCACCGTGCGCGCCGGATCCAATGGCCGCAGCGCTGGGGCAAGGCCGCGCCAGAAGTCGCGCAGCCGATCCCGATCGGACTGCTCGGTCTCGAGGCGCCAACCTTGTGGGTGCGGCGAGACGACCACAGCCAGACCCTGGCGCTGGATATGGCGGATTGCGTCGATCAGCAGGGTTCGATCGGCCGCGGAGGCTACCACGTCCGGATCGACCGCGAGCCTGACGAAGTCAAAGCCGGTGGAACGCAGATCGGCCAGCGCCTGATCGCTCATGTAGTGGGCCAGCGCGGCGGGCTGACGGGTGGCGGGAAATCGAAACCAACCCGTTATATTCATCCCGCGCGACAGCATCGCGGGCGTCGCCTCCTCGGCCTGGTCGGCGCGACCTGCCACAGGCCACAAGAGGAGCAGCGCCAGGAGCCAGACTCGACTCACACCGTGACCTTTACCGAGCTGGGAACATAGCGTTCCACCAGATACAGCGGCCGCTGCTTGGTTTCGTTGAAGACCCGGCCCAGGTATTCCCCGATCACACCGAGGAACACCAGTTGGATACCGCCAAGAAACAACACGACCGTCATGATGCTCGGGTAGCCCGCCACCGGATTGCCTATGATCAGCGTCTTCACGATCACCTGGACGCCGTAGATCACCGATAGCAGCGCGACCACCACTCCTACGTACGTCGCCAGCTTCAGTGGCATCACAGTAAAGCTGGTGATCCCTTCCATGGCCAGGTTCCACAGCTTCCAGTAATTCCACTTGCTGTGGCCGGCACATCGCGGCGAGCGATCGTACAGCACGAAAGTCGTGGGATATCCCACCCAGGCGAACAGACCTTTCATGAAACGATGCTGCTCGCGCAACCGGAGCACGGCATCGACCACGCGACAACTCATAAGGCGAAAATCACCCGTGTCCCGTGGCAGTTTAAGATCGCCCAGGCCCTGCATCATCCAATAGAACAACTGCGCCGTCTTCCGCTTCATCCAGGTCTCCGCCGGCCGATTGCGGCGTTTGGCGTACACCATGTCGAAGCCGGATCGCCAGGCGGCGAATAACTCGGGGATCATTTCGGGTGGGTCCTGCAGGTCCGCGTCGATCACAACCACCGCATCCCCGGCGGAATGATCAAGCCCGGCGGTGATCGCCGTTTCCTTGCCGAAATTACGCGACAGGCTGAGCAGCGCGACACGGTTATCCGTCCGGTGTAGCGCCTCCAGCACGTCCCGAGTTGAGTCGTCACTGCCATCGTTGACGTAGATGACTTCCCAGCTTCCCAGGCTGCACATCGCGCGCACCAGCCGCCGATGGAAGAGCTCCAGGCCAGCCGCCTCGTTGAAGGCGGGCACGACCACCGAGATCGTTGGTAGCAACACCTGATGCATGGCGAGCGGTGAGATATCGGGCATAAGGACTCCGTTAACCAAAAACCGGCACCCTCCGCGGGATGGTAAAGCGGTGAATGTTGAGGGTTGGTTAACGCAGCAAAATTCGCTTTCGGCTGGTCGACGGTGATGTTGCTGGCGGCAGTGGTCCTGACCTCGGCCGCCCGACTGCGCAGCGCGGAATACGATGAACAATACACCCTGTTCCTGACAGCCGGCACGGCACGACCCGCATGGCCAGAGACGGTGTTCGCCGCGGGGCTGGTCCGACGCATCCAGTCCACCCAAGCGGATCTCGCCTCGATCGCGCTGGATCTTCGCGCGGTGGATGTTCATCCGCCGGTCTACTTTTGGACGTTCGCGATCTGGCGCCGGATTTTTGGACCAGGATTGTTCGAGGGGCGGCTGCTCTCGGTTCTATGCGGTCTAACATCGTTGGCGGCCGTGGGCTACATCGCGCGGCGTTGCGGCATCAGGCCCCTACCGGCGATGCTGCTCACCCTCGGCAGCTATGGGTTTGTCTATACCAATGCGATCGCCCGAGGCTTTGCGCCGGCGCAGACACTGACCCTGTGTGGGTTTGCCATCCTGATCGGGACGCGGCGATGGTGCGGCAGGCTGGCAGCCGGCGCGCTGTTCGGCGCCGCCTGCTGTTGCAATTACCTCGCGGTGTTCGTTGCGCTGGCCGCCAGCACGCTGGCTGGCGGCTGGCTGATCCTGCCGGCCGCGGCGCCCTTTCTCGCCCTGAACGCGTGGTTCTTCGCTGGCCAGGCTGACGCACGGGTTGGCCAGTTCCCGCCGTTCACTCTGCCGTCCGCGCTGTCGCGGCTGCTGGTTTACCAAGTGGCAAACATATTCGGTGGGCTGCCGTTGTATGTCGACCGGCGTGCCCGGATCATCGTCACCGCCGCCATCGGGTCGCTGACCCTGGCGCTGCTCGGCACGGTGATTCACGCTCGGCCATTATCCAAAGTTCGATCAGCCGACGGTCCGCCCATTCATCTGCTGCTCGCGGCCGCGGTCGCCCCCCCGGTCGGCTTGTTGCTGCTTGGCGCGGCGTTCAACAACACCCCGACCGAGTTGCGTTATCTGTCGTTCGGCGTCCCCTTCATTGCGCTGCTCATCGCCTGGGCCACTACCCCTGGGCCGCGTCCCGCAACAGGCTGGAGACGATCGCTGCTGATCGCTGTCGCATCCGCCCAGATCCTCTCGATCATCGGTCTGGTCTCCGCTCCGAGCACCATGCAGCCGGCACGCGCCACCGCCGCGGCCGCCGAACGTCTGGCCGCCGGGGACGCCGTGATCGTACTGCCGCGTGGCAACGACGGCGTTGGGATCGTCGGCGCGTTCGGCATCGAGGGGCCCCCGGATCTGCCGCTGCTGCTGGTCCGCCCGACCGATTCGCCCGCCCTGATACGTACCTGGTACTCTCGGCTATCGCCGCGTCGTCCTTGCCTTGGTCGGGCAAGACCGAGACAGCATCGCCAGCCTGCCGGTCATGCTCGAGGCTTTTGCATCTCCAGGCTGGCGTCGCGTCGGAACCGGGTTCAACGTCGAGGTGTATGAACGACTGGACGGAGGGAGAGGGAGCGATGTTCTTCGAGGGTTTTACCCTGGCGCATGTCCCGGTGCCGGGCGGCGCAATCCGGCTGAGGCATGGTGGCTCGGGTCCACCCTTGCTGCTGCTGCACGGCAATCCGCAGACGCATGCGATGTGGCACCTGGTCGCCCCCACGCTGGCGAAACGCTTCACAGTGGTCTGCCCTGACCTGCGCGGATACGGCTTTTCCCTCAAACCACCCGCGACTTCAGACCATGCGCCCTATGCCAAGGTCGAGATGGCCAAGGACATGACCGCCGTGATGGATCATTTCGGCTTCGAGCGGTTCTATCTCGCCGGTCACGACCGCGGTGCCAGGCTGTCCCACCGTATCGCGCTGGACTGTCCGGACCGAGTTGAAAAGCTCGCCGTCCTCGACATCATCCCGACGCTCGAGCATTTCGAGCGGGCGGACATGGATTTTGCCCTTGGCTACTACCACTGGTTCTGGTTCGCACAGCCGCATCCATTCCCGGAATGGCTGATCGATCGTGCCCCTGAAGACTGGTGGCGGCAGCACACGAGCCGCGATCCGTCCAAGCCTGACCTGTTCCATCCCGAGGCGCTGGCGGATTATTTCGCGGCGGTTCGGCAGCCCGAGATGGTGCGCGGCATGTGCGAGGACTATCGAGCCGCGGCCAGCGTCGATCTGGAGCACGACCGTGCCAGCCGAGCGGCGGGTGTAAAAGTTCGTTGCCCGGTGCTCGTGTTGTGGGGAGCGAAGGGAAAGATCAATCGCTGGTACGACGCACTCGAAATCTGGCGGCAGTACTGCACCGAGCAGGTGGTTGGCGGCCCGATACAGTCCGGACATTACATCGCCGAGGAAGCTCCTGACGAAACCTTGGCCTGGTTCGAACGGTTCTTCGGCTGATCCGGGAAGACAACACTTCATCCCGGGCATATCGCGGCCGCCTCCAGCGTCATCATGTGCGCGATGTCGATCGCTTCCAGGGAATTCAGCAGAGAAAATGCGCCACCATCGTCTCCTTGCCTGCGCCGGCTAGTAGTGCGCGATCCGCCCCGGACGTTCCGCGCCGACCTCGGACATGCGGACCAGCAATTGTTCGCCGGCCACCGTGATGTGCCGGTGCAGGGCCGCTTCGGCGCGATCTGCGTCGCCCGAGAGGACCGCAGCCAATACCGGCCGATGCGAGTTGACCTCGCTCTCCGGGTCAGAATCCAGAATTTTCGTGTAGAACATGAACTGGCGCATCTGCACCTGCAGACTACGCAGATGATTCAGCAGGATTTCGTGCCGGCACAGTGCGCAGATCGACCAGTGAAATTCCATATCGGCTTCTATGATCGCGTATTGATCGCCTGACAGCACGCTCTCCTCGATGCGGCGAAACGCCACGCGAATCGTTTCGCGATCGGCGTTGCGCATGCGTCCCGCCGTCAGCGCAAGGCGGGCGGCAAATGGCTCCAGCACAGCGCGCAGGCTGAAGATCTCCCAGGCCCGCTGCGGCGACAATTCTGCCACCACTGCGCCGCGGTTCATGTGCAGTTCGATGAGCCCGAGCTCCTGCAGATCCCGCAGCGCCTCGCGCATCGTTCCGCGTGATACATCAAACCGTCTGGCCAACGGCACCTCCGGCAGCGTGCTCCCGGGCGGGAATTCGCCGCCCAGGACCAGCTGCTGGAGCTGCCGCACAACCTTTGAAGCGAGCGGCGAAAGATCTTTGTCGGACAATTTCAGCGCCCCTCTCAAAATGGGCAACAGATATTGTCGCAGGATGGGCTCCGGTCTCATATTCGACCAGCCGCATATTGACAAGCGTACATCGTTGTCGGGCGATTTCGTGGCCCCGCGCGTTCACAGGCCGCAAAACGCGCTTGACCCCCAAGTTGGCGGGCGATTATCCTCGGCGGCAAAGGAATTGTCGGACAATGCGCGGGGTTGCATCATTTCAAATCGAACGACGCCCTTTACGGCACGGTAAGTGAGGAATCGATCCGGCCGAGGCCGTGTGGCTAGCCATCATCTACGTGTGCCCGTTCGCGATGCTTCGTTGGGCCGCCTCAGGGCGACGGTGCCAACTCGCTCGAGGTCGCGAACTCCGTGCCGGAGCTGACTGAGCAGCACGGGCATTGGCACCGAACAGGGCGCTGATTTGTTACGCCACCGCAGTCTTGGTCCGCACAGCAAGATGCGGGATGGAGAGATCGATCTCGATGTTCACAGTCGGTAGTTTCCGTTTGCTGTCGGTGGCTGCGTAGTGTTCGTCACAAGAACTCGCCGGCGAACGGGCTTTGCCGTCGCTCTTGGTGTGCCCGACAGCAGGTATGATCAGCGGACTGTTGCCGCCAGCCGGCACTGCAGACGAGGGCGAGCATGATCTACGAAGAACCTGTCTTTCGAGTTCTTGGTGATACCACGCTCAATGTCGAGTTTGGCGACGAAACCAGCATCCCCCTCAACTTTCGTATCCTCGCGCTGGACCGAGCCATCCGGGCCAATCCGTTGCAAGGCCTGATCGAAACCAATCCGCAAGTACGTACCCTCGGGATCGTCTACAACCCGCTGGTCACCGGCGGCCAGAAGCTTCGCGCCTACGTGAAAGATCTGCTGGCTTCAGAGACCGAGGTCAAAACCCTGCCGAGTCGTCGGGTGACCATACCGGCCCTCTATGATGATCCGTGGTCGCGCGAATGCGCGGCTGCCTTCGGAGTCCGGAACAACATCGAATACATCGCGGAGTTCAACCACGTCACGGTCTCCGAAGTCGTTGGCCCTCCATACCGGTTCGGACTACTGGGTGACGGGCGTCGGTTTCGTTCCCGGTGCTTTCATGTCCTACGCGATGGATCCGCGCAAGAAATTCGGCGCACCGCTGTACCGAACACCGCGAACATGGACCCATTCGCGACTGCTTAATTTCGGTGGCAATACCTCGACCATCTATCCGTTCCGGACGCCGGGTGGCGGCCAGCTCTTCGGTCGTACCCCGATCAATATTTTCGAGCCGAAGCAGAAGAACCGAGCCTTCGCCAACGGACCGGTTCTCGCGAAGGCGGGCGACCGGCATCGCTACGTGTCGATAACGCAGGAAGAATATTACGAGATCAGAGCCGCCGTTGAAGACGGAACGTACGACTACGCGATCGAGGACGACGTGTTCGACGTCGCCGGATATCAGGACTGGCTGCGGCAGCTTGAGGCGACAGGCCCGATCGGCCTGACGGGCGCAAAGGCGTAACGACATGTTCGAGATCATCGACCCCGGCTCGATGACCACGGTGCAAGACATCGGGCGCCAGCACGGCCAATCGCTTGGGATTCCGCCCTCGGGCGCGCAAAATTCGCTGGCTCTGCGGATTGCCAACCTCCTCGTCGGCAACGGGCCCGGTGGACCGCTCATTCTGCGCGACGATCCCGGCGCGGCCGGCCTGGAGATCCTGCTCGTGGGACCCAGGCTCCGCGCCGTAAGCGATTGCGTCATCGCCATCACCGGCGCGGAGATGTCGCCGAAGATCAACGGCAAGAGCGTGCCGCAATGGCAGGCACTTCCGTTGCGCGCCGGCGATGTCCTCGCCATCGGCACCGCCCGGACGGGCGTGCGCGCTTATCTGGCCTTCGCCGGTGGCATCGACGTTCCGCTCTATCTCGGGAGCCGGGCTACCCATGTGCGCGGCGGCTTCGGCGGATGGGAAGGCAGAGCCCTGAAGGCAGGCGATCGCCTATCGCTCGGTGCCGAACGAGAAGTCCAGCGACGCCCTGATCGGCAGGAAGCTCCGCCCCGAGCTCGTGCCGAACTATCCTGCGCGCCGGGAGGTCCGGGCGATTGCCGGGCCGGACGACTATCTGTTCACGCCGGAAAGCGTGCAGACATTCTTTTCCGCGGATTGGACGCTCAATCCGAAATCCGATCGAACCGGCCACCGCTATATCGGCCCGCAGCTGTTCTTTCTGCCGGGACGGCCCGAGTATCTGATCCATGACGCCGGCGCCGATCCGTCGAACATCGTCATCGATCCGGGCGCGCCGGTTGGCACGATCCAGGTGCCCTCGGGTGTTGAACCGATTGTCATGGGCGTTGATTCACCAACGATCGGCGGCTACGCGCGGATCGGCGTGGTAATCTCGATCGACATGTCCCGCGTCGGTCAGACGCGGCCGGGAGAGGTGACCCGCTTCGTGCGTGTCGACCACAATGAGGCGCTGGACGCCCTGCGCGAGCAAGAGGCACTGTTGCTCAATCCCGGCATAATTTCCCGCGAGGTCTGGGTATGATCAAGGCGATCGACATCAACTGCGACATGGGCGAAAGCTTCGGCAATTACAGCTTCGGCGCGGATCGCGAGATCATGCCGTACCTGTCGTCCGTCAATGTTGCGTGCGGCTTCCATGGCGGCGATCCGGTTCACATGGATAGGACGGTCAAACTTGCCAGTGCCTGTGGCGTGGCTGTCGGCGTCCACTGGGGCCTGCCGGATCTGGCCGGCTTCGGCCGGCGGCGCATGGATCTTTCCGCCGACGAAGCCCGCTGCATCACTCTCTATCAAGCCGGCGCACTGCTGGCGTTCGCCACGGCGAACGGCGTGGTTGTCGATCACTGGGTGCCGCATGGCGCGCTCTATCCGATGCTGGCCCGTGACGAAACGCTGGCGAACGCCATGCTGGACGCCATCGCCACAACCAACATCGAGCCGATCATCTATTATCCGACGCCGCTCGAGCCACATCGCTTCTACCAACTTGCACGCGAACGCGGTTTCACGGTCGTTCCCGAGATTGCCGCGGATCTGCACTACCGGGCGGACGGTTCCCTGGTGATCGAACGGCAGAAACAGCCCCAGGACCTGTCGGAGTTCGGCGACAGGCTGCAGCGGTTTCTCGAATCCGGCAGGGTCGCCACGATAGATGGCGGCGACCTGGAATTCGAGGCTCAGGCGATCCTCATCCACGGCGACGGACCAAACGCGCTCGATGTCGCGCGGACTACGCGTTCGCTGGTCGACCGTCTGGGAATTGCCGTCAAACCGGCGAGCACGGTGGTGCAATCGCGCTGATGCCAATCGTGCCCAACTCGCTCAGCGGGATGTCATTCCAATATCGAATCGACATCGACATTGGCACGGATCTTGCTGAGTTTTGCTAATTGGTTTCTGAAGAAATTGCCCGTCGGTGGGCGGGCGTTCGATGCGGGGCGATCCACCGTGCGGGTTCGCGCCTCGAGAGAATAACAGGGGGAGTGATCATGCGAAAGTTGTCGTTGGGCGCAGTCGCCGCGGCCGTAATTGCGGCCATCGGGGCACAAAGTCCCGCTTACGCGGCAGACAATGACATCGTGATCGGCTTTGCGGTCGCGCTGAGCGGATGGATGAACGCCTATGATGGCCCTCCGCTCAAGGGAGCCGAGATGGCGATTGCTGATTTCAACGCCAAAGGCGGTGTGCTCGGCAGGAAATTGCGGGCGGTCATCTCGGACACGAAGTCCGACCAGACCGAAGGCGCGAAGGCCGGCCAGTCGGTCATCGCCGACGGTGCGAATTTCATGGTCGTGTCGTGCGACTATGATATGGGCGCGGGCGCCGCAACTGTCGCCAACGACCACAAGATGATCGCCATATCCTTCTGCGCATCCGACGCCAAGATGGGGGCGCAGGGCATCGGTCCCTACGCGTTCACCATGTCCAATTCCTCGCTGACCAGCGGAGCCGCATTGGCCGAGTGGGCCTGGACCAAGAAGGGTTGGCGCAACGCCTATCTGCTGCTTGACCCGACGATCGAATACGACAAGACGATCTGCGGCGGATTCAAAACTCGCTGGCAGAAGCTCGGCGGAAAGTTGCAGGGCGAGGACACTTTCAAGCAGGATGACGCTTCGATCGCTTCCCAGATCACGCGCGTGCAACAGGCCGACTCCAAGGGCAAGATCGATCTGATGATGGTCTGCTCGTATGACGGCGGCGCGGTCAGCGCAATTCGGCAGATCCGGGCAGCAGGGATTCAAACACCGCTCGGTGGCGGCAACTCAATGGACGGCGACTATTGGGCCAAAGGCATTCCGAACCTGAACGACCACTACACCGGGACCTACGGGTCGGCATTCGGGGATGATCCGCGGCCGCGCTACAATGAGTTCATGGAGCGCGTTGCGAAATACAATGACGGGCAGCGGCTACCCACCTCGTTCGCGGTCACCGGTTACAGTGTCATCGAGGCGTACGTGCTGGCGATCCAGCGCGCCGGCTCGATCGACAACGACAAAGTCCTCGCCGAAATGAACAAATTCAATAAGGAGGACTTCGTCGTCGGTCCCACCACCTTTACGCCGGACCTGCACATCAATCTCATGCGGCCGCAGGCGATCATGGGGATCAGGGACGGCAAAGGCTATTCGGTCGATCTGGTCCAATTGCCCGAGCCGCCGCCGCTGCAGCTCATCTTCAAGAATAAGTAAGTCGTTGGCTGCCGATCGCTGCGCAGGCGATCGGCAGCATTCGATTGGTAGAAGGCTCGTGTCGGCTTGCAAGACATCATCCAGAATATCATCGATGCCTTGAGTCTCGGCAGCCTGTATGCGCTGACCGCGTTAGGAATCGGACTGCTGTTCAGCATCATGCGCCTGATCAATTTCGCGCACGGCGATCTGATCACCATCGGCGCCTACGCCTTGATCGTGCCTTCGAGCAACGTCGATGCAGCCATGTATATCGGTGCGTTGCCCGTGCTGGCGGTCATCGCCGCGGTCTGCACGATCGTGATCTGCTTTGCCGTCCTTTGCGAACGGCTCGCGTTCCGTCCTTTGCGAGGTGCCAATCCATCTGTGCTGCTGATTGCCTCGTTCGCGCTCAGCTATTTCTTTCAGAATGCCGTCATCATGTTCTACGGCAGTCGTCCGAAGGGGGTGAATTTATGGCCCTCGCTTGGCGCCTCGATCATGGTCGGCCAGGTGCGGCTGCAGCTGCTGCAGCTCGTCATTATCGGCGTGGCCATGCTGCTGCTTGCGCTGCTGGTCCTGTTCCTGCGCCGCACATCAATCGGGCGGCACATGCGCGCTGCCTCCGAGGATTTCATGATGGCACGCTTTCTCGGCGTTCGCGCCAATCGCGTCATCGCAGCCGCATTCGCGGTTTCGGGCTTTCTCGCGGCAGTGGTTTCGATGCTTTACGTCGTGCAGACCGGCAACCTGACCTACAACCTTGGTGTCCCGCTGGTGCTGGCGGCCTTTGTCGCGACCGTGATCGGCGGCATGGGCAGCCTGCTCGGTGCAGTGCTGGGCGGCTTCGTCGTCGGCGCTGCAAGTGTCCTGTTCCAGATCGTCCTGCCAGCCGATCTGCGGCCGGACAGGGACGCCTGCGTGTTTGCTCTCATACTCGTCATCCTGTTGCTGCGGCCGAGCGGTCTGGTGAAGGTCAGATCTGCGCAGGAGCGCGTCTGACCTTGCGCGAGTCGCGTCCGCTCATTGCTGCGGCCCGCTATCTTTGGGAGCCGGCGGTCCTCGCCATTGGCCTGCTTCTCATCACGGTGGTCATGGCCGTCGCGGGCAATCAGGTTTTGCTCTTCACGCTGACCAGCGCCTTGATTCAGACAGTCCTGGTCATCGGTCTTTACATATTCATAGGCAATTCGGGCATCCTTGCGTTCGGGCACATCACTTACGCGATGATCGGCGCATATGCGGCTGCCTGGCTGACAATGCCGCCATTCAAAAAAAGCTTTGCGCTGTCGCTGCCGGATTTCCTTGCCAACAACTCCTTCCCGCTGTTCCCGTCCTCGCTGGCCGCGGCCTTTCTGGCCTTTCTGGCGGCCTTGATAACCGGCATTCCGCTGATGCGGCTGAGCGGGATCAGCGCAAGCATCGGCACCTTCACCGTGCTGGTGATATTCAACACCATCTACTCGAACTGGGATTCCTGGACGTTCGGCGCGAGCACGCTGGTCGGTATCCCGACCTATGTAAATCAATGGGTCGCGCTCGGTTGGGTTGTTGTCGCGTTGCTCGCGGCGACTATTCATCAAAAATCCCGCTTCGGCCTCGCGCTGCGGGCCTCGCGGGAGGACGAGGTTGCCGCCAGAGCCGCCGGCATCAACGTGCGTCGGCAGCGCCTGATCGCCTTCGCGGTCAGCGGCATGTTCATGGGCGTGGGCGGCGTGCTGCAGGCGCATTTCCTTGGTTCGGCCGCCGTCACGGCATTCTGGATTCCGTCGACCTTCATCGTATTGGCGATGCTGATCATCGGTGGGCAGCGAAGTCTCACGGGCGCCGTGGTGGGCGCGGCGACGGTATCGGCACTGCTGGAGGTGCTGCGCCAGTTCGAGGTCGGCGTGCAGATCGCCCAGGTCACGGTGCGAATTCCGCACGGCTTGCGCGAACTCGGGATCGCCCTGCTGATGCTGGTGATCCTGCTCATCCGCAACGCCGGTCTGACCGGCGGGCGCGAAATTCCTTGGCCGTTCGCCCGCCGGGCCGGCCCCCCGGAGCGCGATGCGGGCCGGCCACTCGAGCGGATGGCGACGCCCGGCCGGACAGCCACGAGCGAAGCCGGCATGGCGAGGGACAGCGCGACACTCGAAGCCCGTAACGTCTCGGTTCAATTCGGCGGCCTGGCGGCCATCTCGGATGTGTCGCTTTCGATGCGGCCTGACGAGGTATTCGGGCTGATCGGCCCGAACGGGGCGGGCAAGACAACGATGGTGAACGTGCTCACCGGGTTCCAGAAGCCAACCGCAGGCTCGATCCTGTTGGGCGGCGCGGATGTGACCGGGCTGGCAACCCACCGTCGGACACGCCTGGGCCTGTCCCGGACGTTCCAGGCCGTGCGACCATTCCGTGACATGTCCGTGCTCGAAAATCTTGAAGTGGCAGGCATCGGCGGCGGGCTCTCGCGTGCGGATGCCCTGATGCGCGCCTGGGACATCCTGGTCTGGATGCATTTCGAGGCAAAAGCCCATCTTCGAACCGACACGCTGCCGTACGCAGACGAGCGTCGCGTCGGCATCGGACGGGCGCTTGCATCAGCGCCGCGGTTTACCTTTCTCGACGAGCCCGCGGCCGGCATGGGCGACGCCGAATGCGATGAACTGATGGGGTTGATCTCGGAAATTCCCGCCAAGTTCGCCTGCGGGGTGTTGCTGATCGAGCACAACATGCGCGTGATCATGGGGGCGTGTCATCGCATCCATGTGATCGACAGCGGGCGCACGATCGTCGAGGGAACTCCGGCGGAAATCCAGAGCAATCCTGATGTCATCCGCGCCTATCTCGGTGCGAAATCGGAAAAGACGCATGCTTGAGGTTGATGGCATTCACGTTCATTACGGCCGCATCGCCGCGGTCCGCGGCGTCAGCCTTGCCATCAACGAAGGCGAGATCGTCACGCTCGTCGGGCCCAACGGTGCCGGCAAGTCAACCACCATGATGACCATTGCCGGCGCGCTGGCCCCGACCAGGGGCGCGATCAAGCTCGATGGAGCATCCCTGGTCGGCAAATCGCCGGAAAACATCGCCAGGCTCGGTATCTCGTTCGTGCCGGAGGGCCGCCACGTGTTCGCACAGCTCACCGTCGAAGAGAATGTCCGCATCGGGTCGGACATGCGACGGGACCGCAAGAATATCGCAGAGGATTTCGAGCGAGTGATGGGTTATTTTCCGTTCCTGCGCGGACGCCTGTCGACACCGGGAGGCAAGCTGTCAGGCGGCGAGCAGCAGCAACTGGTCATCGCGCGGGCGCTGATGACGCGGCCCAGGATCATGTTGATCGACGAACCATCACTCGGCCTTGCACCGATCATCGTTGATCGCGTCTACGAAATACTCCGTGCGCTGCGCAAAGAAGGCAACACGCTGCTGGTGGTGGAACAAAGTACGCATCGCGCACTCGAGAACGCGGACCGCATCTACGTGATGCGGAGCGGACAGATCGTATTGCACGGCCTCGGCAAGGACCTTACCGATAAGGAACTGGAACGCGCCTATTTCGGCTTCCATGATGGGGGGCAAACCGAGGAGATGATCCACTTCTGAAGGACTCACTCTAGCATTCGCCGCGGCCAGGAACGGGTCGCGGCCTTCTTGATGCCTTCAGCCGAACGGGGACACTGCCTCGGCGAAGCCGGGTGGCCGCCCATACGCCGCCAGACCCGCCAGCGTAATGAAACGATCGCGCATATCATCCTGCACCGCGCCGTCGCTGCGCTGCTTCGCGTCGCCATAACCGCCGCCGCCGGGCGAATGCAGCAGCAACTGGTCACCACGTTTAAGCTCGATGTTGATGAATTTCGTCGGGCTGACAGTGCCGTAAGCTTCCACGAAGTTGCGGAACGTCGCCTCGCCCTGATGCCGGATGAAGAGGCCGGCAGGGCTTCCAGCTTCGCCGCCGAACAGGCCCCACGAGCCCTGCTCAACCCGGTCGAGCAGCGCGCTCAGGGTGACCGACGGCGCGGTCACCTCGAACACGCGGCGGACACCGAGGCCGCCGCGGAACATCCCCGCGCCACCTGAATCCGGCCGCAACGAATACTCAACAACCCGCAGCGGGAATCGGCTCTCGAACACCTCGATCGGCGTCGCCCGGATCGTGCTGGCGTGAGCACAGCACTGCGAGCTGTTGCCATCCTTGTCCGCTCGGCCGCCCCAACCGCAGCCCTCGAGCTGGTAGTGCGTCCAGTACTCGCCCGTTTCGGGATGCGTGCCGCCCATCAGCAGACTGCACACGGTGCCCCCCTCGTTCGCTCCAACCTTGCCCGGCATGGCCTTGGCCATTGCGCCGAGAACGCAGGCGATGATCCGCGGCTGGCCTTCAGTATTGCCAGCGACACTCGGCGCCGGAAAAGTCGGATTGACCAGCGTACCTGGTGGCGCGATCACCCGGATCGGCCGGAACGTTCCGGTATTGAGCGGCACGTCGCGAGCGCAGATACTCTGCAGGATCGCGGTACAGCTCGCCGCCGAGGTCGCGACATAGGTAGCGTTGATCGGCCCCCTCGCCTGTTTGTCCGACGCCGAAAGATCGACCACGATCTCGTCGTCGCCGACATGAACTTTGGATCGGAAGTAGTAGGCGGTCGTACTGACGCCGTCGTCCTCGAAATAGTCCTCCGAGGTGTACACGCCGTTCGGGATCTTTCCGATCTCCTTGCGCATCCATGCCTCGCCGTGCTCGATCAGCGAGTTGCAGATGCGCTCGAAATCGTCCAGTCCGTAACGTTCGACCAAGGCCTGCAACCGCCTCTCGGCCGTGGTGAGCGATCCCATCATGGCGTGGAAATCGCCCCAGGTGGCGTCAGGCGTGCGATGGTTGGCGAGCACCACGCGCCAGATGTCCTTCACGTATTCGCCGCGGTCCATCAGCTTGACTGGCGGCAGCCTGAGACCTTCCTGGAACACCTCGGTCGCGGTCGAGGCGAACGAGCCCACTGCCATCCCGCCGATTTCGCCGATATGGGCGATATTGCCGGCGTAGCCGATCAGTGTGCTGCCGGCGAACACCGGCTTGAGCAGCAGGTGCTCCGGCATGTGGCACTGGCCGCGATAGGGGTCGTTATGCACCACGACGTCGCCGGGGTGGAAGTTCTCGGCGCCGAATTCACCGACGCAGTGCGGCACCGTATGCAGGCCGGCACAAATGATGGCTGGGTTCATCTCGACCTGGCCGATCATGCGCACTTTGCGATCGAACAGCAGGCATGAGAAGTCGCGGGATTCGCTGAAGATGGGCGAATAGGCCGTGCGCACCATCGCGCTGCCCATCTCATCGCTGATGTTGCGCAGCGCGTTGCTGACCACCGTCAGTGTGGTCGGGTCGCGCTCCGGAGCGAGCCGGCCCTTGGTCGCCGTGTTGGTGTCGGACGGTACGCTCAGATCCACGAGCAGGCTGCCGTCGGTGCGAACCTCCGCAACGTTTCCGGGATGCAGCAACGTCGTCGAGTCCATCTCCTCGATGAGGGCCGGACCGGTGACACGGGTGCCGTCAGGCAACGCCTGGCGCCGGAAGATCGGCGTGTCGACGCTCCCAATACCCGCGAAGTGGATCGAGCGGGTGGCGTATGGGCCGCTCCCGGCACCCGTTGGTGCCACCAGCCGGGCGGACACGTTGCCCTCGCCCAGCGCAATCACCCGTACTTCGGTAATTTCGATGACACGGTCACGCATGGCATAGCCGAACAGCTGCTCGTGGCGCGCGTGCATGTCCTCGAGCGCCTGGTCGAAGTTCGTCTGGCTGATCTCGGGGTCGCGCAACTTGATCAGTTCGCCGAAATTCTGGCCGAGATAGCGCATGCTGAGATGAGCGATCAGCGACGGCTGGCCCTGCAGGCCGTCGCGCCTGATCTCCGCGAGCGCCTCGCGGGTGACTTCGTCAAGCTGCCGTGTGAGCAGCGGCAGGTCGAGGCGGTCCGACCGGTGCATCACGGTGCGTGCTCGATCGACGCGCAGATCGGTCATCAGCGTCCCGAGCGCCGAGACCAGGCCGGGGTGCGGCGGCACCACCACCCGGGTCATTTCAAGATGCTGCGCAACATCGACGGCGTGCAGCGGCCCGGCGCCGCCGAAGGCGATGAGCGCGAAGTCGCGCGCGTCGAGTCCGCGATCCACGGTGAGCAGGCGCGTTGCATTGGCCATGTTGGCCGCGGTCGTGTTGAGAATCGCGAGCGCGGTTTCCTCGACCGATAGCCGGAGCTGTTCCGCCAGACGTGCGACCGAGGCATGCGCAAGGGACGCGTCCAGCTTCATCTTGCCGCCGAGGAAGAAGTCCGGATCAAGGCGTCCCAGCACAACATTCGCGTCGGTCACGGTTGGTTCGGTCCCGCCCTGGCCGTAACAGGCCGGCCCCGGTTCGGCGCCCGCGCTCCGCGGCCCGACGCACAGCAGGCCGCCGGCATCGAGATAGGCGATCGAGCCGCCGCCGGCGCCAATCGTTGTGTAGTCGATGAACAGCGCGCTCACCGGCACGCCCCACTCGACCTCGTATTGCGTCGTGGATCCAAACTCGCCATCCGCAATCAGCCCGACATCGGCGCTGGTGCCGCCCATGTCGAGCGTCACCCCGTTGCCGTTGGCGTGCTCGCAGGCGAAGCGCCGGCCCGCGATCACGCCGCCGGCAAGGCCCGACAGCAGCAGCTGCACCGGCGCTGCCGCCGCGGTACTCTGCTTCGACATGGCCGCCATTGGATTTCATCAGCGACAGCTGGGCATCAATCCCCAGCAACTTGATCTCGGTTGCCAATCGGCCGCTGAAATCGACGATCGACCGCTTGATGAACGCGTCAGTGATGACGGTGGTCGACCGCTCGTATTCGCGCCAGATCGGTGCGACCTCATGCGACAGCGAGACCGTGACTTCAGGAAACCGCGTGGTGAGATATTCTCCAATCGCCCGCTCGTGCGCTGGGTTGATATAGGAAAACAATAGATTGACCGCGACCGCCCAATCCTGCCGGGGGTTGGATTGGATCCACCGCGCGACCCAGTCGCCGAGCCGCGCCAATTCAGCCGAGGTGAGCGCCACCAGCACGTCACCTTTACTGTCGAGGCGTTCGTCGATACCGAATACATGGCGGCGCTTGATGCCGGAATCGGGCTTGGGCCAGGCGGGATTGTAGGCTTCCTTGCGGTCGATGCGGGCGATGATCGGCGCATCCTCCACCCCCTTGGTACCGATATACAGCACCGTCGAACCGCGCTTCTGCAGGCGCGCGTTGATCGCGATGGTGGTGCCAATCACGATGCGTTCCACCGCGTCCGGTGCTACCCCGGCCTGGCGAATGGCTGCGATCGGAGCGTCGGCCGGCTGCTTCGGCGTCGACGGGACCTTGACGATGGAAACCTCGCCGGTGGCGGAGTCAAGCGCGACCAGGTCGGTGAAGGTTCCACCGGTATCGATTCCTATGCGCAACGGGACGGTCTCCCGGAAATGGCATTGTTACGGCGAATGCTGAAGATCATTGCGATGCTGCCTGCAGGCGTCGCTTCACGTCGGCGCATGCCAATTCACAGAATTTGTCGTCCGGAAAAGCATCGTCACACCAATACCGAGCTGCGATCATCTTGCCGCAAAATGAACAGTTCAGAATCCGGGTTTCGTACCAGGGAGTGGACAATTCGACGTCGTGTCCGGTCATATCTCCCTCGATGCCGTTTCGATCTCGGCTGCGCCGCTGGCAGCAATTCAAGCTTATGAAGAAAGCGCACACGCCGCAAGGCTGTATACGCGGCGGGATATGCACCGCAGGTCATCGTGGCCGCGTCGCGCTCAATGCGCACGAGGCCCCGCAACCAGGTGGTTTGGCCCTTTTGCAATTGCCTGGATGACCATAGGGCAACGGTGCCGCCGGCCTGATCACGAGCGTTCTGCGTACGCAATACTGGGAGCGGCGCCGAACCGGCCGGCATGGCACCAGCATCGGCTTGCTGGTCAACCCGGCGTGATAGATTGGTTGCTACCGATATCAGCCCGCCGCGAATATCGCATCGATTTTCCGACGCTCGGCTTGCGCCTGCTTCACGTCGATGAACTCGAACCGAAGCAGATCCCAGGGCCGGGACTGCGCGAGCTTCCAGAACTCGCAGCTCGGCACGGTGTATGGGACGATGAACCCGCCCAGAGTGATACAGTCGTGCAGCAGTATGATCGGTGTGTCGCCGGCGATGTTGATGCCACCGATCGGGTAACCGATGTCGATCGTGTTCGAAGGATCAGAGCCTGCTTCGCGAGGCTTGTCCGAGGCTACCGGCGAATAATCAAACTTCGGGCCTTCAATACGAAATCCAACCCGATTGCTGCGGCTGGAGAGCCGCCACTCGGCCGAACAGAACCGCTCATGGCCGGTGCGGGAAATCCAATCGTCGTTCGGCCCTGCAACCACCCGGATCACGTGCTGCTTTTCATTCCGGATCCTTGGTCTGATCGACTCAGGAGCAACCTCGCCGATCGACGGGCGGCCGGTTGGCGCCCTCAATTCCAACCGGACACCTGGCCGTAAGGCCGCCCCATTCAGTCCCCCGAGCGATGCGACCAGATAGGTCGCGCGCGAACCCATGACTTCCGGCACATCCAGCCCACCCGAAAAGGCAATGTAGGTTCGCGCGCCGACGATTGCCGGCCCAAGCGAAAGAACCTGGCCCGCGCGCACTGAAATGCGCGACCACATCGGCACCGGGCTATCGTCCAGATGCGGAGACATGTCGGCGCCACAGAGACTGATCAACGCTTCACCATGGAAGCGCAATGTCGGCCCCAGAAACTGACATTCGAGCCCAGCAGCCGCTTCCGGATTGCCGACAATTTTATTGGCTAGTCGGAACGACCAATCATCGAGGGGACCGGAAGGGGGTATGCCGTGGCGGAGCATTCCGATGCGCCCGGGAAAATCCTGGACGGCCGTCTCCAGTCCGGCTTCCAACACTTCGATCATCGTCATGCAAGCGCGCTCGTCATCGACGCGCCCTGTTCCGCAGGTGCCACCGAAGCGGCCCATTGCTTGTAGAGGCCGACAGAAAAGCGTTGGTAAGCAACGATATTATGCTCATACCGGCCCTGCGTGACGGTGGTTTCAATCGCTTCGAACTCGCCGACCGAGATCGGGATGAACTTCAATCGGTCGGTCGGACGCAGCAGGATCGGATTCTTAGCAAAGGCGGACAGCCTCTGCTGCGGTTGCCAGATCGGGACGGGTGTCCGCCCTATGAGATTGTAACCCCCCGGGCTCGGGATCGTGTAGATCGAGGTCGATGTGCCACCGACGCCGAGCGATCCGACCGGCGTCCAGAGACGCGGCGGATTGTATTTCGGCGACGTGATGGCGCAGCGCGGATCAAGCGGTCGGAGAATGGGCAACCCCGGGAAAGAGGATACCGTGACCACCCAGTGTTCGGTGCTGGCATGCAATTCGACCAGCGCCCGCGCATTCGGAAGCCCATTGACCTCCGCCACGAATTCCGGATCGTACCTTCGCTCAGCTATCTTCGCGCGATAATCGTCTATGCAGGCGCGTGTCCATGGATCGAGGTAGCATACGGGTATGTATGCAAGGCGGCTCTCGATCTCGATCTCGTCGACGGCAGGAAGCGCCGCGGCGACCACGCGCAGCTCGGTGCACAGATCATCGTAATCGATGCGGGCGAAATCGTATTGAACTAACACCGAATTGTAGGAGGGGATCAGATCGGTGATGGCATCGATCTGGCTCGCTTGAATGGCGTTGACAAATCCCAACACGAGAAAATTGACGTCCAAGGATGCGTCGCTGCCCAGCCGAGCCAACAGATGGCGATCTCCGGCAACCGAAATCGACAGCTCGACCAACCTTGCCCCCAATTCAACCCTCTCACCCTCCGGGCTCGTCAAGCTGCGTGATGACGGGTGCGATTCGATGTAACGGCGAGGCCGCCGCCGCGCAAGCTCGAGAACCGCGGCGCCGTTTTCACACAGTCTATCGCGCGCACCATGGCGAGATGTCGCCCAATCCCGTCCGGTTCAGTTCCCTGGACCGCGCTGCACCTCCGGCTCGCGCATCGGGTTCGAGTCCGCTGCCTGTTGCACGCGTCCTGAACGTCATATAGGCAAAGTCTGCCATGCCCGAGACCCCGGCCGAAGCACCCCCGTCTGACGCGCTGCTCGTCCTGCGTGGCGGCGGCCGGCTGCCGGTCGGACGCGACCGCATTGCCATGCTCCAGGCGGTGGCCGCCCACGGCAGCATCACCGCCGCCGCGAAGGCGTTGGGCTACAGCTACAAGGCGGTATGGGATGGAATCGCCGCCATCAACAATCTGCTGCCCCGCCCGGCGTTGCAGACACAATCCGGTGGACGTGGCGGCGGCGGAGCCATCCTGACCGAGGAGGGCCACCGACTGGTCGCGGCGTTCCACCGCCTGGAGGAGCGGCTGTCGGCGATCTCCGCGAGCATCGCGCGCGAAGGCGCGGAGGCGCTGCAGGATCCGCCGCTGTGGAGTTTCGTGATGAAAACCAGCGCCCGCAATGCATTTCATTGCGAGGTGATCGCGGTCACGCGCGCCGCGGTGAATGCGCAGGTCGAGCTTCAGGTCACCGACAGCAGCCGCATCTTCGCCATCATCACCCGCCAAAGCGCTGACGATTTGCAGCTTGCCCCGGGGGGCAGCGTTATTGCGTTGGTCAAATCGTCCTTCGTGCTGCTGGCAGGGCGGGACGACGCAACGCACGTTTCGGTGCAGAACCGCCTGGATGGCACTGTGCTCGACCGCGTGGATGGCGGGGTCAATACCGAGATCGAAATCGACATTGGCGGCGGCAAGACGCTGGTCTCGGTGATCACCCGCCGCAGCGCCGACGCGCTGGGCTTGCGGACGGGCGAGCCGGTTTCTGCCCTGTTCGACGCCGGCCACGTCATCCTCGTCATCGACTGAACCGACCAGGTTTGGCTCGCCCACGTTCCGACTGCCTGAGCGGTTCGCCGCCGCCCTGCTCCAACTCCAACATCCGGCCGGGGGGGCCCGACTGCCGAGCCGCGTCGGCCAGGTTTGCGGTGGGTGATTGATATTAAAAGACGCCACCAGATCATGATAAGTAAATATCCTTGATTGGTCAGGTCATTGGCGTTGAAATAGATCGTTATATACTTAGATTATACAGCGGTATTTTCCGCGAGTAGAAATACTGTCTTGAACATCTCTGTGGTTTGTGCGAAGACACGCCATAAGTGAACGCGCTGCGGCACATGCTGCTCGCGCACACTCCGGCAGCATGGGCTTTCCTCGAAAAGGCACCGCGGCCTTGCCGGAAACGCGGACAGGCATTGGAACAGAGAGGGATCATCCCATGGCTGACACGACACCGGAGCTCGAATTGCTCCTCATGGAGCGCCCACTGACCGACAAGCAGCTATTGGCGGCGGCGGAGGCAGCATCTGACTTCCGGATTTTGCCGGAGGCGACCGTGCTCAAAATCGGCGGGCAAAGCGTGATCGACCGCGGCCGCGCCGCCGTCTATCCGCTGGTGGACGAGATCCTTGCCGCCCGCAAGACCCACAAGTTGCTGATCGGCACCGGCGCCGGCACCCGCGCCCGCCACCTCTACTCGATAGCCGCTCGTCTCAATCTACCGGCGGGCGTGCTGTCGCAGCTTGGTGCTTCAGTTGCCAACCAGAACGCCATCATGCTGGGCACGCTGCTGGCCAAGCACGGCGTCCCTGCTGTCGAGGGCGCCGGGCTCTCGGCGGTGCCGCTCTACCTCGAGGAGGTGAATGCCGTCGTCTTCAGCGGCATGCCGCCGTATGGCCTCTGGACGCGCCCCGCCGCGGTGGGCGTGATCCCGCCCTATCGCACCGACGCCGGGTGCTTCCTCGTCGCGGAACAGTTCGGCTGCAAGGCGATGATCTATGTAAAGGACGAGGACGGTCTCTACACCGCGAACCCAAAGACCGCGAAGGACGCTGTGCTGATCCCGAAGATCACGGTTGACGAGATGAAGGCGAAGGGTCTGCACGAACTCGATCCTGGAGTTCCCGATGCTCGACCTGTTGCAGTCGGCCCGCCACGTCCATGAGGTGCAGGTCGTGAATGGCCTGATCCCCGGCAACCTGACCCGCGCGCTCAATGGCGAGCACGTCGGCACCATCATCACCGCGCGCTAAGGGAGCGACTGCCATGAGCGAAACCACCAGCACCATCAAGCACCTTGGCTCCGCACTGGCGCGCCAGACCCTGCTGGACAGCGACCTCACCCGTCCCGTCGCCGGCCACCGCCCGATCCGCATCCTGCCCTGGCTGCAGGTCGTGAAGATCGGCGGCGCGCCATCGTCGATCGCGGGCCGGAAGCGATCCTGCCGATCGTGGATGAGCTGCGGACGCTCCTGCCGGAGCATCGCATGCTGATCCTGACCGGCGCCGGCATTCGCGCGCGGCACCTGTTCAGCGTCGGCCTTGACCTCGGGCTGCCGTCTGGGTCGCTTGCCCCGCTCGCTGCGAGCGAAGCCGGGCAGAATGGCCACATTCTCGCCGCGCTGCTCGCGCCCGAGGGGGTTTCCTACGTCGAGCACCCGACCATCGCCAATCAGCTCGCGATCCACCTCACCGCGGCGCGCGCGGTGGTGGGCAGCGCCTATCCACCCTACCACCACCACGAATTCCCGAACTCGCGCATCCCGCATCACCGGGCCGACACGGGGGCATTCCTGCTTGCCGACGCATTTGGCGCGGCGGGCCTCACGATCGTGGAGGATGTGGACGGGGTGTACACCATCGACCCGAACGGTCCCGGCGGCGAGCAGGCACAGTTGCTGGGTGAAACGAGCGTTGCAGACCTGGAAAAGCTGCAGGGCACGCTGCCGCTCGACCGCGCCCTTCTGGAGGTCATGGCCACCGCCCGCCACATCGAGCGCGTGCAGGTGGTGAACGGTCTTGTTCCGGGCCGGTTGACCGCCGCGCTGCGGGGGGAGCATGTCGGGACGATCATCCACACCGGCGCGCGCCCGGCCTGAGCGTCCACCCTGCCCCAGGCCCGGTCGGTTCGGGCTTGGGGGCCAAGCGTGATGTGCCCCGCCTAGGCTGGGATGGCTGTGGTGCAGGGAAAGAGAGATCCCGCGTGCTCGTCGAAGAAGCGGGGCAAGATTACCGGGAGGCTTCATGTTTGGGAGGCGTGTCACCTGGGTACCCGCCGTTACCAGCCGCTGCCCGTTGATCCAAAAATATCGAGATATGGTCTAAGCTTTTTTCTCTCAGCGGGCAGCGGCGGGGTGACAGCCAGGCGGCGGGGTAAGGGGCGGCGCGTCTGACAAATGCGGGCGTGGGTGACGCGCTGGACGCGCAGTTCCGGCGGCCGAGGTCATCAGTGATTTGGTCAAAAAGAGTTACGTCTCGGCCACCGAGGTCAAACTCTTATCCCTACGATATCCATAACGTACTGTTTGCGAGCGGTATCACGCCCCACCCGAGCGCATGTCGATGCTGGCCTCGCGGTGCAGGTCTCGCATCATCTGGCGCGACAGCATCTCGACGTGGTCGCCGACCAGTTGGCGCTGGACCTCCTTGGCGGTAATTTCACCAGTGTTCTTTTCCTCTCGCGAGCAGACCACGATGACGGCGATACCGTCGCGGGAGACCAGAGGCTCAGTCGCCTTGCCGATCGGAATCGAAGCGAGCAATTGGCGGAACACGGGAGGATTGACGCCTTCGACCCGGACCTCCCCAGGGTCCGACGGTCGGTTGGACGCGTTATTGGCTTTTGCCACCTGCTCCATCTGCTCGCAGCCGTGCACCGTGCTGCTCACCTGCCGAGCCTTGGCGAGGGCCTGGCGCTGCTGTTCGGTCGGCGCCTGTGGGTCGAGCGGCGAGGCGAACGAGATGAAGACCTGGCGCATGGTGACCACAGTGCCGATATCGCGGCCGATCTCACGTTTGCCCTGCAGATTGACCACCTCGAAGCCGCCCGGCACCTTGACCGGATTGCTGATCGCGCCAACCGGCATCAGGTTCGCCAGGCGAGCGATCTCGGGATCGAGCTGATTAGCCTGCACCCAGCCGAGTTCGCCACCTTCCAGCGCGGTCTGGGTCTGACTGAACTGGGCGGCGACCAGCGGGAAGGGGGCACCGGCGTGCAGCTGGCTGATCACCGTTTCGGCGAAGCGCTGGGCGTCGGCAGCGTTCGCGGGGTCATCGACCGGAATGAAGATCTCCCCCAGCCGGTACTCCGTCTGGCCGATCTGCTGCGATTCCAGTTTGAGTTTCTCCGCGACATCAGCCTCGGTGATGCTGACCTTCTGCGCCATCTGGTCTCGTAACATCTGACTCCAACCGAGCTGAGCGCGGATCTGGCCGATAAGCGTGCGCTGACTGACGCCATCGGCGGCCAGTTTCTGCCGCAAGGCGCCGGCGGGCAGATTGTTGCGCCGCTCGATGTCGTGGATCGCGTCGGCGATCTGCGCGTCCTGGATCACGATCTTGCGCCGCTGCGCCTCCTGAACGCGCAGACGCTCGTCTACCAACTGGCGCAGGATCTGCGGCTTCAACCGGTCCAGTATCTCGGGCGACATCGACAGCCCGGAGGACATGGCGAACAGGCGTGCGCGATTGTCGATGTCGTTGTTGGTGATCACGTCGCCATTTACCACGGCGGCGATATGGGTGCTGTCGGCCAGCCGCGTCTCAGCGGAGTTGGAACCTTTGCCCTTCTGCGCCGGACTGGGATTACTGGCCTGAGCGGAGTTGGTCGGAGCGACCTGTGCGCCGGCCGAATGGACGACGGTCGGGCAGCCGCCGAGCAGCAGCAGCAGCGCGACTCGGCGAGAATCCCGCCAGCAGGGCCCGAACCGGCGGCGGTATCCGTTGCGGGACGCGAAACGAGGTGCGCGGAAGGCGACCGGCATTTCAGGCACTCCTGATATCATAGCGCGCGATAGCCGAATTGGCCGATGGTCTTGAACGTCAGCAGCAACAGGACCGTTGTGGACCCATTATCTCCGTTGATGCTGGTATAGCGGCGATACATTCGTAAATCAAAGATGAAGCATTCGTCCTCGTAGACGGCGTCGCCACCGACCGAGACCAATTGGTTGGTCTCCAGATCGCGGCGCAAGGTTCCACTGAATCGGTAATATCCCCAGTTCGAGGAGGCGCCCAAAGTGATTTCATTGCGTGGAAAGTAATACGCGTTGCCGGGCGGCGGGGGCGCCGGCTGGTCGAAGTAGGAATAGGGATTGGTGTTGGTGTAGATATAGCCTGCGGTAACGCGCAGCTTCGGCACGCCGATACTTGCCACTGCGTCCGCCGCGTGCCTTGCGAGCGAGGAGCTGTCGAGGCGCGTGCGATATGTGAGGTCAAGCCAATTGGTGGGCGAAAACGTGCTACGCGCAACTATGTCGGACACCTCGTCGCGCAAGCCGGATCCCACCGGGAACAGGTCATCCTGGTTGGTGCGGTATGACTGGCCGACCAGCCCGTCAAAGGTTGTGCCGCCCAGGTACCATGCGCCGTGCATCGCGACGTTTGCCCGCGCCCCACCGACCAACCGGTCCACACCGGTGAAGTTGTTGAAGCCGAACAGGTTCGCGTCGGAGAATTCGAAGTCCAGGCTGTCCTCGTTCGGGTAACGCCGAATCTGGCTGTCACCCGACTGCGGGGCGATGATCACTTCCGCGATCGGTTCGATCAACTGAGTGCCCCAGGCGCCACCGTCCCGCGCGAACGGCCAGTTGAAATCCACCGCGGCCTGCGGCAGCGCCCGCACCGCGGTCAGGTTAGGGAACGGTCCGAAATTCGGCTGCAGGTCGAACTGGGAGGCATCGTAGGCAGTGGCGTCGCCATGCAGTGAAAGCTTCCACTGATCGCCCAGCCTGCCGGAGAACGGCCGCTCCCAGTTGACCGTCAGCGCGCCACGCCGGGTGTTGGTGCCATCGGAACGCATCACGTTGAAGTCGGTGGTGGACATGGAAAACCGCCCGCCAAGCCGATCCGGCGTGCCGAAGTAACTGTATTCAAAACGCGGTAGGACGATCGGCAACTGGCTATCGGTGATCACGTCCGTCAGGCCCTGATACAGACGGCTATCGAGGCGGGCATAGGAACCTTCCCCAAAGCCTTCGACATAGACCTGGCTGGTCAGGATATTCGGATCGCCGTTGAGACCCTGCGTCAGGTGAAAGTCGCGGACATAGTCGGAGGATGAGGCGCGGTTGATGTCAAACCCCCAGCGCCAAGTGTCGTCGATGTTGAACTGCCCCTTGCCGGCAAAGCTGCCCTGCACCGAGTCACCCAAATACCCGCCGGACACGTTGAGCAGAAGAGTGCCATTATTGAAGCGACGCCGATATTCCAGATCAAGCTGCGGTCCCGCCTCGGTCGTGATCAGCGGCAGGAACGTCGCGTCCGACTGACCATCGATGACCCAGTAGTACGGTTGGCCGTAGAAAAAGCCCAGCTCGGACGACGTTCCCAGCACAGGCGGCAACAGGCCGGATTCACGTTTTACCGACGGATCGGCGTGCCAGAAATATGGAAAATAGGCCACCGGGAAGCCGAACATCTCCAACTCAGCGTCGCGGTACTCGATCTTCTTATGCTCCAGATCCTGCACCGCCGATGCGGCGCGAATGTCCCACAGCGGCGGCCGGGTGGGGTCCTTGGCGCACAGGTTGCACGTCGAATAAACGACCTTTGACAGCTCGTTGATCTGCCCGCCGGTGCGTCGCGCGCCATTCGCCGCAAGGCGGCCGTTCTGCTGCAGCAGCGCTCGCATATCCTTCAGGATGCCCTCGTTCATGTTGTTGGACATCTCGGCGTACTCGGCGAACAGCACTTCGCCGTCCGGTTCCAACAGGACGACATGGCCGGTTGCCGCCGCGACGCCTGTGGTTCGGTCGAAGGTGATCTGATCGGCTCGCAAAACGTGGCCGTTCTGCCAAGCCTCCACGTGGCCGCGGGCGGTGACCAGGGAGTTGTCCCGGTCGTATTCCACCTGGTCCGACGAGAAGGTGACCGGCTGGTCGGTGCGCGGTTGCGTTCCGGCAGGGGGCGTCAGCGCGTTGCCGAGCTGGGCCGCGGCCGGCCGGGAGAAGGCGCCCAGACAGACCACGACAACAGCCATCGCGCCCGCCAGCACAGGCAGGGCTCGGCTGGGCCGCAAACGAACGGGTAGATCCATCTCAGCCGTCTTCCGTGTGCAGCAGCAGTGCAACCGCCAGCATGAGGCCGGCGGCTGCCGGTGCCCAGGCTGCCAGCGGCACCGGCAGCGCGCCGGACTGGCCGATTTCCTCGGCGATCTTGGAAACCACATACAGGGCGAAGCCCGCCGCCACGCCACTGCCGATCATCTTCGCCACGCCGCCGCGCCGCGCCGGCCGCATCGAGAAGCCCGCGGACACCAGGGTCATGGTTGCGGCAAGCAGCGGCATTGCCAGCAATGCCTGGAAGTGCAGCCGGTGTCTGATCGAAGAAAATCCCGACCGGTCGAGCAACGCGATGAAGTCCGGCAACGCCCAGACCGACAAGGTATCGGGCGAGGCGAAGCTCTCCTGCACCCGACCCACGGTCAGATCGGTGGGTAGGTCGACCGACTGTGGCGGCCCTGGAAGCTGATCCGGGCGGATCGTTCGGGCGTTCTCGAGCTGCCAGCTTCCGGCACCAAGGGTGGCACGCGCCGCTTCGATCCGGGTGAGCAGCCGGTCGGCGCCGTCTAGGCGCAGCACGGTAACGTCCCGGGCCGTGAGCTGCTTGCTGCGCAACTCGACGCCATGGGCGTGGATGATCGCGACGCCCTGCGGTGCCAGCGCACGATCCGACTGGCGCAGCCAGAGTTGGCCGCCGTTCAGCGCTAATGGTCCGCCGCCGCTGCGCAGGTAGGAGTTCTCCATCGCTTCGGCCCGAGCCAGCATGACCGAGGAGACCGGGCTGACCAGGGCCGTGGCGATCACGCCGAACATCAGGGCGCAGAAGGTCGGCGCCGCCAGGAACTCCCACGCCGAGACGCCGGAGGCGCGGGCGACGATCAACTCGGACGAACGGGTCAGGCGCCAGAAGCACAGAATACCGCCCAGCAGGACGGCAAACGGCAGGATCTGCATGGCCACGTAGGGAAGCCGTAGTGCCGCGATCTGGCTGACGATGCCGAAGGTGGCGTCCGGCAGGCTGGTGGAGCGCCGCAGCAACTCGATAAAGTCGAACATCGAGACCAAACCGGCGAGGGCGAGCAGCATGGAGCCGACCGATATGGCGAACTGGCGGACAATGTAGAGCGACAACGTGACTATCGCGGTCATGCGGCCAGGCCCGGCGCGGTCATGTCACTATGTCACACTTGGTCGCAGCAGGCCGGCGGATGGCCGGATCGACGGACCGAGCAGTAGTAAGGCGCAGACGACGCCCGGCAGCACAGCATGCAGCCACATGAGGATCACCAGGCTGTTATCGCGCGCGGCCAGCGCTCCGAACGCCAGACCCAATGCCAGCAGCAGCACCATGACGGCGACCGTCACCAGGGGTCGAAGGATGCCACCGTGTCGCCGGAACATGCCGCCGAGTGCCGAAAGCAGCCCGACCATGGCATAAGACAATGTGGTCATGGGCGAGGTCAATCGCTTGTGGCCCTCTGCCAGCCACTTGGAGCGGTCGCGTTCCAGGTAGGGATGTGGATCAAGCAGCGCGCCGAGTGAGACTTCGGACATATCGGCCGGCCTTGCCGCATCGTCTTTGGTGGCGTCGGCGAGGTCGATCTCGTTCTGTTTGAAGGTCAGCATGTTCAGCCGCCCGGTCTGGTGGTCGATTTCCTGCCGGCTGCCGTCCATCAGCAGCACCCGGGGGCCGCTCGGGCTGTCCACCAGCCGCCCCCGTACTGCCAGGATGGTGGCATGCGCGCTGGAGTCGCGTGCATCGTCAACCAGAATGCCGTGCAGTGTGCCGTCCTGATCACGGGACCGGATGTAGACCGTCAGCTTGTCGGAAAGCGGCGTGAAAACTCCATCCTGCAGCAGGAAGGCAGCGAGGCGGTTGCGAATTTCCCATTGGAACTGCCTGAAACTGGCCAGCGACGCCGGCACCGCCCAGAGTGTAAGGCCATAGCCAAGCGCGGTGGCCAGCAGAGCGACGACCAACGCAGGGCGGGCGAGTGCCCAGGGCGACAAACCGGCGGCCCGCATCACCGTAAGCTCCCGGTCAGTCGCCAGGCGCTGATAGACGAACTGAATGACGACGTAGGTGGTGATGGGCAGGATCACCGCTATGAAGCTGGGGATCAGCATCGACGTCAGGCGCAGAAACACCAGCAGGGACAAGCCTCGATTGACCACCAGCTCCACGAACCGAAGCGACTGGGTCAGCCAGATCAGGGCAGTCAGTCCTCCGGTGGCCGCGATCAGCGCCACGAGTACCTGGCGGAAAATGTAGATGTCAAACCGGGTGATGACCCTGCCGGAGCGCATGCGACTTTTTGCGACAGGCTCATGCCGGATGCAACCCGGCCAGATGTAACCGCGACGTGGTTTATGCCAGCTGTTGCTCCATCGGCGCGACGGCGTGGCGCCGCAGTCTGGTGCCCCACGCCGCGTGAGACAGCAAACCGGGGAACCAACCGGCAATCAGGATCGCGATCGCCTGGAGCGCGCTCGTTGTCCCGGCGCTGTGCAGCAGCCCGGCAAGGCGCATCTGACCCCGCAGATCGCTGGCAAGCCGACGGTGATATGCGGGCGACTCTGCGCCACCAAGCCAGGCCCTGGCGGCGAGCGTACCGCTGTGCAGCGCGATGGCGACACCGTCTCCGGTGAGAGAGGGGATTACCGCAACCTGGTCTCCCAGCCGAAACAGGCCCGTCGCGGTCGCAGGCGATTCGCGGTGCAGAAAACCGTACGGGACCCCGGCGACGGCCAGTGGGCGCGGCAGCAGCGGCTGGGCCCCGTCGAGAATTCGGTCAAGATGGGGGTTCGCCTTGGTCAGCCGATCCAGCAGGTCGGACCAAGTGCCGCCGATCGCCTGGAAACCGGCACGGCCGAGTGCGATGCACAGCACCGCTTGCCCTGCCTCCACGCACTGCACGCCGGCATAGCCGCCCGGGAACAGGATCAGCGTGATCTCACCAGTCAGGGCCGCGGTCTGTGCCGGAGCCAGGCGGAAGTACATCTTGAACCCGACAGCGCCTCGCGCCGCTCCGGGGCGGGCCAGGTCGCGGAGCTCGTGCTTGCCGGTCGCCAGAAACACATCCTCCGCGACGACCGGGTCACGATCCCGGGTATGGATCAGCCAGGACTTCCGTTCGCGGGTGATCTGCCGCACGGCGTGCCCCAGACGCAGCCTGGCGCCTGACGCTTCGGCGCGGCGCAGCAACGCCTCGTCCAACACCCGGCGCGACAGCCCGAGGGCGGGGAACGGCAGTTCGATCTGGGTCACTTGATCGCGATGCGCCAGACGCAGGCGGCGGATCGGCGCCGCGCCAAGGGCAGCCGGATCGACGCCGAGTGCGCCGAGCTGTTCGATCGCATCGGCGCTCAGGAAATCGCCGCACACCTTGTCGGTCGGGCGCGAAAAGCGCTCGATCAGCACGGGGTGGTGGCCTGCCTGCCCGAGGCGGATCGCGGCGGCAGTGCCTGCCGGACCGGCGCCGATGATCAGCGGCTGGCGACGCACAGGCGGAACGGCAGATACCAGGCAACCGTCGCCTGGCGGTCGGTGATGTCGGCCCGGCGCAATAGCTCCAGCCATTCGGCGCGGATGAAGGCGCGGGCAATCGAAATCTGACCATCCTGCCGGACGATCCGATGCCAGCCGGCCAGCCGGGCCAGCAGGGGGAACCCGTAGTAGGGAATGAAATGCCGGTGCAGGTCGCCGATGAACCAACCCTTCGCCGCGTGGGTCCGCAGCCAGCGCAGGAAGTCGACGACCTGGTCATCCGTCAGGTGGTGGGTGAACTGGGAGGTGATAATGAAGTCGAACGGAAGCGGTGGGGTGAAGGCGAACGCGTCGCCGGTGTGGAAGACAATTCCGTCGGCGGGATCAGTGGCCTCGGACGCCGCCCGGGTACTCCAGGGGTTGAGGTCGATCCCCTCGAGCCGAGCAGCCGGATAGTGGCGTCGGATGTGACGGAGCGCGTCGCCGTGACCGCAGGCCACATCAAGGACAGAAAACCGTTCGCCCTTGCCACTGTTGCGGGCGAGCCAGCGAAGCATCGGACGATGTGTGAAGGTGACGACGTTGACCCGCGACAGGTCGCGCAGGCACCCGCGGTAGTCCTCGAAGTCGCTACACTCCGTGTCCATCTGCTCGGCCTGCATACTGCGCTGGGCGAGGGTCATGGCGGGACGATCAGGACCAGCGCCTCATGGCCGATGAAATGCGAAGGATTCGACCGTGAGGCCGGGGCCGAAGGCCATGCCGAGGCCGGCCCCGCGCGCGTCGGGGTCACCCAGGATGCGGTCCAGCACGAACATGAGGGTGGTCGAGGACATATTGCCGAAATCGCGCAGCACGCCGCGAGAGAACCGCAGGGCATCGGGCTCGAGCGCGAGCGCCTGTTGAACCGCATCGAGGATCGATCGGCCGCCGGCATGGATCGCCCACAGCGGCAGGTTCCGGGCGGAGCCTTCGGGCAACAACGCTGGCCCGTGCTCCGGCAGCCAGCGGCGGATGCGGCCCGGCACCTGGCCGGAAAGGTGCATCTCGAAGCCGCTGTCACCGATGTGCCATGTGATCAAATCCTGGCTGCGGGGAATGACCGTCGCGCGAAATCGGCCGAGGGCGATCCCGTGCGGATCGGCCGTAACCAGCGCCGCGGAGGCACCATCGCCGAACAGCAGGAAGCTGAGCATCTTTGGCACGTCCTGAAAGTCCTCCTGCAGATGCAGGCTGCACAATTCCAGGTTGACAACGAGTACCTCGCGCGGCCGCGTTGGCGCGGACCATGTGATCGGCCAGCTTCAAAGCGTTAACCGCGGCAAAGCAGCCCATGAAGCCGACAATGGTACGCTCTGTGCTATCCGGCAGCATGGCCTCGCGCATGATCTGAAAGTCGAGACCGGGGGCGGTGAACCCGGTGCAACTGGCGACGATCAAATGGGTGATGCCGTCAGGGTTGGCGTTCAGGGCGCGAACGGCCTGGAGCGCGAGGTGCAAGGCATGCGACTGGTAGAGCACCATGCGGGCGGCGGTGGATGGAAAAGCGCCGCGACGATAGAACCCGGTGGCATCCAGGATCTTGTCACGTGGCTTCGGGCCAGGCTCAAAGATCGCGTAACGATGGTCGATGTCGGCTAGCGACGCCATGCGGTCAAACAAAGCGCGCTTGTGCGGGTCGCTGATGGTATCGCGGCCGAACTCCGCGAACTCTGCGTGGATGTCATGCGGCGGGACCGCGATGCCGATCCGGTTGAGCCAGGCCTGCGTCACGTAGGTCCCCTCGGTTTCGCTGGATGTAGGGACGACGCGAGTTTTCGCCAGTGCCGGGGCGATCGGTCAGCGTGCCGGTGGTACCGCCAATCGCGCGGAGGCGGCTGTGGGCACCACCATTCACACAGCCGCGCAGCGCGGCTTCCCTCGTGACGTGCTTCCAATCTTGCCGGACCTTGGCGCAACCTGTCGCTACGGCAGCAGCTTGCCGGGGTTCATAATACCGGCGGGATCGATCGCCGCCTTGATCCGTTGCATCAGCAGGAGTTCGGCACCGCCGCGCCAGGCCGGCATCATATAGGGCTTCAACTTGCCGATGCCGTGTTCGGCCGAGAAGCTGCCGTCGAATTCCCGCACCACCTCGTTTACCGCCTCCATGATGGCGTGATCCTGCGCGAGAAACCTTGTGGGGTCCGAATCGACCGGTTGCTCGAGGTTGAAATGAATATTGCCGTCGCCCATGTGGCCGAACGGCACCACGCGAACGCCTGGAATCAAGGCCTCACACGCCGCGGTAGCTTTGCGGATGAACGCCGGCACCTTCGAGACGGGGACGGAGACGTCGTTCTTCACACTGGCCCCCTCGCGCTTCTGACCCTCGGAGTGCTCTTCCCGCAGCCGCCACAGCGACGCCCGTTGCGCATCCAATTCGGCGATGGCGGCATCCAGCACGATCTCGTCGTCCAGCGCCTGTTCCAGCACCTCCTCCAGCATCCGCCGAATGCCGCCGGCTGGGCGAGGCGTGGCAAGCTCTACCAGGACATAAAACGGTGCCGCGGTCTGCAGCGGCATCACGGCGCCTGGAATGTGCTTGAGGACAAACGACGTGCCGAGGCCGGACATCAGTTCGAATGCATTGATCGAGGCTGCATCATGGGCGTGGAAGCGGGTGAACAGGGTCAGCGCTGCCTCGGGCGAGACGACACCGCACAACGCGACGGCGGTCTCTTTCGGCTGTGGCGAAAGTTTGAGTACGGCGGCGGTGATGACCCCCAGCGTGCCCTCGGAGCCGACGAACAACTGGCGCAGACAGTAGCCGGTGTTGTCCTTGCGCAAACGGCGCAGACCGTTCCAGATCGAGCCGTCGGGCAGCACCACCTCCAGCCCCAGCACCAGGTCGCGCGCATTGCCGTAACGCACCGTGTTGTTGCCGCCGGCGTTGACCGCGAGCACGCCGCCGATCTGCGCCGAACCCTCGGACGATATCGACAGCGGCAGCAGGCACCCGGCTTCGGTGGCAGCGATCTGTGCGGCCTTGAGGGTGACGCCGGCCTCGATCGTCAGGGTCATGTCGACCGGGTCGAGGTCGCGTATACGGTTGAGGCGAGCGGTGCTGAGCACAAATTCTGATCCGTCCTCGGCGGGGACGGCGCCACCAACCATGGAGGTGTTGCCGCCCTGCGGCACGATCGGTGTGCCGGCCTCGGCACACAGCTTGACCACCGCGGCAAGTTCCTGCGTCGTGGCGGGACGGATCACCGCGTCGGTGCGGCCTTGGTACAGGCGGCGCCAATCCGCCGAACAGGAGCGGTGTCGCTGCTGTCCGTCAGCAGGCCGCGATCACCGACCACCGCGCGAATGGCGTCGAGGAGGCGGCCGTTGGACTTGGCGGGCAACGCAGTGTCGGGCATACACGGTTCCTTTCGGTCCCTGTTTAGCCCGGCTTGCGTCTCGATGCACGCCGCCTGGCGCAGCCAGACCTTTTGCACCACAGGCTGGAAGCGCGTGGTCTCGCGGCCAGAGCGCTTCCAGCCTGTGTGGAAACGCCCCAAACCGTTGTTTCGCGGCCAATTTCAATCAGCCCGAAGTCACTCCGCGACTCGAGCCGGCCTGATATTGTCCTAGCCCGGAATCCGCACCGGCATCGAACGTATCCCATGGATGAAATTGGAGTAGGTGCGCTTGGCCTCGCCCACCACCTCGATCATCGGGAAGCGTGCCAGAATTTCCTGCCACAGGATCTTCAACTGCAGTTCGGCCAGACGATTGCCGACACAGCGATGGATGCCGAAGCCGAACGACAGGTGCTGCCGCGGCCGAGCGCGGTCGACCATGAAGCGGTTCGGATCCGCAATCGCCTCTTCGTCGCGGTTGCCGGAAATGTACCACATCACGACCTTGTCGCCGGCGCGGATCGCCTTGCCCGCGAGTTCGCTGTCGCGGATGGCGGTCCGGCGCATATGGATAACCGGGGTGACGTAGCGGATAATCTCCGAAACAGTGCTGTCGATCAGATCCGGATTGGCCTGCAGCTTGCGGTATTCGTCGGGAAACTGATTGAGCGCCTGCAACCCGCCGCTCATTGAATTCCGCGTCGTGTCGTTACCGCCGACGATCAGTAGCACCAGGTTGCCCATGAACTCCCGCGGCGGCATGTCGCGCGTGGCCTCGCCGTGCGCCAGCATCGACAACAGGTCGAATTTCGGCGGCTGCTCACGCCGTTCCATGAACAGGCGGCCCATGTATTCCGCCATCTTCTTGATTTCCTCGAACCGCTCCAGTTCGGAATGCACCGGGGCTTCGGGGTCGTTCACATTGCAAATCGCGATGTCCGACCAGTATGTGAGCTTGGCCCGTTCCTCGAAGGGAAAATCGAACAGGGTGGTCAGCATCATTGTGGTCAGCTTGATCGAGACGTGCTCGACCCAGTCGAATGTCTCGTTGCGGGGCAGCCCGTCCAGCACCATCCGGGTGCGTTCGCGGATCAGCGTCTCCATGTTTGCCAGGTTGTTCGGCGCGACGATAGGGCTGGCTACCCGGCGCTGCTCATCATGGCGTGGCGGGTCCATGCGGATGAAGCTGGGGCGCTCCATGTCCTTCGGCTGATCCTCGATCTGGACACCGCCATGCTCGCTGGCGCTGGAGAAAATCTCGTGGTGCACCTCGCAGTGCATGATGTCCTTGTATTTGGACACCGCCCAATAGGGACCGTACGGGCTGTCCGGCACATAGTGAACCGGGGCTTCCCGCCGCAGGCGCTCGAACCAGGGATACCAGGTGTCGTCCTGATACATCTTGGGGTCCGACACATCGAATTTCTCCAGCGGGGTGGTCCACGCCGGGCTGGCGGTATCGGTGTGGGATGGGTCGTAGTGAACGGGTGCGTTCATCCTTGTCCTCCTGTTTTTGGCCAGTCTATCGGCGGTTGGTGCTTTGCTGAGCAAGGCAGCACGACTGGCACGACACGGTCAATGAAAACGTGGACCGGGCTCTGGAAACCGGACCGTTTCCTGGGCACATTAATCCCATGGACCAACTGACCACGGCTACCGACTACCTGGTGCACGCGGCGGTCGCGGCGCGGGCGGCGTCCCACACGCTGGCCCGCAGCAGTCGGCAGGCGCGCGACGACGCGCTGCGGGCGATGGCGGATGCACTGCGCGACGCGATGCCGGCCATCCTGGCCGCGAACGCGGCTGATGTGGCAGCATATCGGGGTACGGCGGCGTTTCTCGATCGCCTGACGTTGACCGAGGCGCGCGTCGAAGCGATGGCCCGCGGACTGGAGGAGGTGGCGGCGCTGCCCGACCCGCTGCACCGCACCCTGGCCGAATGGACGCGGCCGAATGGCCTGCATATCCAACGGATCGCCGCGCCCATCGGGGTAATCGGCATGATTTACGAAAGCCGGCCAAATGTTGGCGCGGATGCCGCCGCGTTGTGCCTGAAATCGGGCAACGCAGTGATCCTGCGCGGCGGTTCGGACAGCGCAAACAGTGCCTATGCGATAAACCTCGCACTGCGACACGGACTGGCAGTCGCGGGATTACCGGAGGCTTGTGTCCAGGTCGCGCCGAACACCGACCGGGCCTATGTCGCGGCGATGCTGGCAGGTGCCGGGCTGCTCGACCTGATCATCCCGCGAGGCGGCAAGTCGCTGGTGCAGCGGGTACAGCTCGAGGCGCGGGTGCCGGTACTGGCGCACGCCGAGGGGCTGAACCACACCTTCATCCATGCGGCGGCGGACCCGGCGATGGCGCGGAGAATCCTGGCGAATGCCAAGATGCGGCGAACCGGGGTATGTGGCGCGACCGAGACGCTGCTGATCGATCGGGCGATCGCCGAACCCCTGCTGCCGCTGTTGGTGGCCGACCTGCACGCCCTCGGCTGCAACTTCCGCGCCGACCCGTCCGCTCGGCTGATCGTGCCCGGGCTGCCGGCCGCGTCCCCCGAGGATTTCGACACCGAATGGCTGGATTCGGTGCTGTCGATCGCGGTGGTGGACGGGGTTGACGACGCGCTGGCTCATATCGCCGCGCACGGCAGCGAGCACACTGATGCGATCGTCACCGAGGACGCGGCGGTGGCGGAGCGATTCCTGCGAGGGGTGGACAGTGCGGTGGCGCTGTGGAACGCCTCCACCCAGTTCTGTGACGGTGGGGAGTTCGGCTTTGGTGCCGAGATCGGCATCGCCACCGGCCGCATTCATGCGCGCGGGCCCGTTGGGCTGGAGCAGTTGACCACCTTTCGCTACATTGTCACTGGCACCGGGCAGGTGCGCGCCTGACGTCGATGGACCCGATCCCGCGGTTTGGCGACAGGCGGCGGATGCGTGTCGGGCTGCTGGGCGGCTCGTTCAATCCCGCGCACGAGGGACACCGGCATATCGCAATGCTGGCACGCCGGGCGCTGCGGCTGGATCAGGTTTGGCTGCTGGTGTCGCCGGGCAATCCATTGAAGCCCCGCGCCGGGATGGCGCCGTTGGAAAAGCGGCTGGCCGGGGCGCGGCGAATCGGCGACGGGCGGCGGGTGCTGGCGAGCGGGATCGAGGCGACGTTCCATACCCGCTACACTGTCGACACGCTGGGTCTGCTGATGCGTCGGTTCCCCAGGATACGATTCGTCTGGATCATGGGGGCGGATATCCTCGAACAGTTGCCTCAGTGGCGGCGTTGGCAGGACATCGTGCGACATTTGCCATTCGCGGTACTGCCCAGACCGAATTACACGCACCGAGCGCTTGCCGGACACGCGGCGCATCGGCTACGGGCGTGGCGACGGCCGGCGCGCGAGGCGGTGCTGCTGCCGGGGGCCTCACCCGGCTGGGTGTTTCTGCCGATGCGGCAGAATAGGGCTTCCGCCACCGCGATCCGACAAGCCGCGGAAGGGAGTGTGTTATAGCAAAGCCGCCGAAGATGTCGTCCTCGCCTGCCAGGCACAAGCCGGCGCCGCGAAAGAAAGCCGTCAAACCGGCGCTGCCGGAGGCTGGGGTGGTACCGGGCGGTCCGCGCAAAAAGGCAATCATCGCCGGGCCAAAGAAGGCGGCGGCCGGTCGTCGGACGCCGAAGGTAAAGGTCGAGCCGTCGGAACTGGATCGGCTGCAGGCGGTCATCGTGGGCAGCCTGGAGGACGACAAGGCGGAGAACATCATCACCATGGATCTCGCCGGGAAAGCGATGTTCTGCGACCGGATGGTGATCGCCTCCGGCCTGGCGGACCGGCAGATCAGCGCGATGGCGACACATCTGACCGAGAAGCTGCACGAGGCTGGGCAGAAGAGGGTCCAGGTGGAGGGTGCCGGTGGCTCCGACTGGGTGCTGATCGATGCGGGGGATATCGTGGTCCACCTGTTCAAGCCGGAGGCCCGGACGATGTATGCGCTGGAAAAAATGTGGGGCGAGGATCTGGACGAGGCGGTCTGACGACCTGCTTCTATGTAACGATTCAACAACATTGCGCTGCCGCCAGTTTCGATGTTGGCACGAAACCGAATTGGACGTCCGGCGGAGTGAGCCTGGGCATTGCCGACCGAGCAGCGAGCCGAACGGGTGTCGTTTCGCCGCCGGAGCCCGTATGGGCAAAACAGTAAATCGCGGCCGAATTCCGCGAAACTGGGAACGATTCGGTAACATCCTCGGTGCCGCGGCTGTCGGCACAGGTGATGCGGCCTGCCCGCCAGCTCGCCCGGACCTTGACTCAGAAATTTGTGCCGCTCTAATTCGAGGGCTCGCGGCATCCAGACCTTGTTCTGCCGGGTGTCGCAAGTAGCCTGCGCGACGATCGCCAAGAATCAACAAGGAAGCGCCATGGAATATCGCCAATTCGGCCGCACAGGTTCAAAAGTCTCCGCCATTGGTTTCGGCTGCTGGGAAATCAGCGGGACCTACGGTCCGATCGACGCCAGACAATTCGACCAGGCCGTGCACAGCGCCCTCGATGCCGGTATCAACTGTTTCGATACCGCCGAGGCCTACGGCATGGGCATTTCCGAGCAGGCGCTCGCCCATGCGCTGGGTGCTCGACGGCGTGATATCTGTCTCGTAACCAAGGTCGGGGTTGGCTATCCTGAGGCCCCTAATCGTCGCGACAGCAGTCGAGCGCGCATCATGGCCTCGCTCGAACAAAGCCTGCGCAATCTCAATACGGATCACGTCGACGTATATCTCGTCCACTGGCCGGATCTAAACACCCCATTCGATGAGACGATGCGTGCGCTCGACGACATCGTCCAGCAGGGCAAGGCGCGCAGCATCGGCGTATCCAACTTTCGCCTCAGCCAGCTCGAAACCTGCATGAAGCTGCGGCGGATCGATGTCGTGCAGTACGGCTGGAACATGTTCGACCGCCGGATGCAGCGGGAGATCTTCCCCTGGTGCAGCGCGAACGGCGTCGGCGTGATGGCCTATGGGTCACTCGCCTACGGTATGCTCGCCGGCGCCTTCCATGCCGACATGCAGTTTGACGAGACAGACTGGCGCTCCAAGCGCGGCGTGCTCGGCGGACTCAACCTGTTCCGAACCATGTTCGGCCCGGATCATTTCGGACGAAATCTGCGCGCGGTCGAGGAACTCAAGGCGCTCGCAGCCAAGTATGGCAAAACGTTGCCGCAATTCGCGCTCCGCTGGACGCTCAGCAACCCGGCCGTTCACACTGGGCTCGTCGGCTTCCGCCGTCCCGCCGAAGTACAGGAAAACCTCGGCGCCCTTGGCTTTACGATCACGCAGGAAGACATGTCGGCGGTGGACGCGATCTTTGCGCGCAACGACGTTGTGACCGAGCCGCCCGGCTGGCTGGAAGACGATCCAGTCGCCTGAGGCCAAAACAGAAATAGACGGAGGAAGCATCATGCCCGTTCAACGTTTCGCCCCCATGACGAAGGATTTCGCCACCTTCGATTGTGACGCTCACGTCACCGAGCCGCCCCTGATCTGGGAACGTGCCGCCGAATATCTCACCCGCGAGGAAATGGAGGCGCTGCGCTCAACCATCTGGTGGGACGACGAAAGCCGGCAGCTCATCGTCAACGGCAGGGCGGGTGTCGGTATCGGCTCACCGCGGCGTGGCGGCATCCCCGGCACGATGCGGGTGATCTCCAATGCCGGCCCCGGTGTGAAGCACGACATTCAGCGCGCGCTGAATGTGCGCAACCTCAAGTCGACAACGTCACTCACCCAGGAGCAGGTCGGCTATATCGACTTCGCCGGGTCCTACGAGCCGGAGCCGCGACTGCGTGACATGGACGTGCAGGGGATCGATCAGGTAATGATCATCCCGACCGATATCGACACTTACCCCTGGCTGCTCAATGCCGTCGGTGCCAAGGCGTTCTGCAAGGCGTACAACCAGTGGGCCTACGAATACACCAAAGCCGATCCCGAGCGCCTGTTCTTTGCCGCGCTGTTGCCGATGCAGAATGCTCAATTCGCAGTGCAGGAGATTCATCGGGTCGCCGCGCAGGGTTGCCGTGTCGGACTGATCCGCCCGATCGACGCGATGGGCAACTATCCGCTGCAGCCGAAATACGAGCCTGTCTGGAAGGCGATGGAAGAGACCGGCATGGTGTACGGCATGCATCCGTTCCCGGCCGGCGGCGCTCTGAAGCCACCCGGCTACACGGAACAGTATTCCGGTGCGGAGCTGGTCCGCCGGACCATCTCGGCATCCGGCATTCCGCACTCCTTTCTGACCAATGTGCAGAACTTCCAGGCCGAAGCCGCGCTTTGGGTAACCACCGGTACTGATGTCGGGGTTCTTCGAACGGCATCCGAACCTGAAGGCCGCGGTTTTCGAAGCGTCCTCCACCTGGCTCAGCTTTCTGCTCGACGAATGCGACAAGGCAGCCAAATTATATCGCAACGAGCGCGTGCTGCCGCCGCTGAAGCGACTGCCGAGCGAAACGTTTTTCGCACATTGCATTACCGGATTCGAAGGTGACGAGGCGCCGCCGCCGCGCTTCCCCGAATTCTACGGTGACATTCTTGCCTGGTCGTCCGATGTCTATCACCACGACGGTGACGATGCCTGGCGGGCGATCGAAACGATGCAGAAATATGACCTACCGGTCGCGAACCAAGCCAAGTTCCTGGGCGGCAATGCGCGTCGGCTGTATCGGATCGATACGCCAAAGAAAATTATCCAGCACCGCGTCACCGAGATCGAGCGGCCCAACTGGTGGCCGAACGAGGAGGAAATCGCGGCGGCACTTGCTGCCGAAGCTTCTGTCACGCGCTGGTAACAGCCCCTCGCAACGGATTGGTCCCCTGAACATGACAACAATCGCCAGGCGCATCGCCGTATTCGACAGCGACTCCCATATCGTCGAGCCTCCCGAGATCTGGGAGAAATACCTTGACCCAGAGTTTCGAGTGCCTGGCAAGCGGGCGCTGTGGCGCCACGACGGGGAAACGAATTCATATCTCAAGATCAATGGCGAGGTCATTCGCGATACGATGAATCCGAACCTGCCTCGCCATGCCATCTGGCGTCCGGGCATGAGCTGGGAAGCGGTGGGTGAACTCGACGCCAGTGTGCGCCACCCGATGAATGAGGCGGCGTGGGACCCACGGCAGCGGCTGGCCGACATGGACAGCATGGGCATCGACCAGGCGTTCCTCTACCCGACCTGGTTCGCCGAGGGATTTCATCTCGTCGCCGATCCGGACACGGCGTATGCGCTTGCCCGCGCCTACAACGACTGGATCGCCGATTTCTGCCGCGCCGCGCCGCGCCGGCTCTATGCGGCCGCGATGCTGCCATTCCAGGATATGGATTACACACTCGCCGAACTGCGCCGCATTGCCGCCATCCCCTGCTTCCGGGGCGCTTTCATCCGTCCGATGTTTTTCCAGGACCAGTACTTCACCAGCCCCTATTTCGATCCACTGTGGGCAGAACTGGCGCGTCTCGAACTGGTGGCCGCGGTGCATCCGACGCCTGGCCTGTGGAACCCGGAGTGGACCTCACACGGTCAGTTCATTGAGAAGGTCAAGAATCGTCTCGGCCAGGCACCGTTGCCGGCCGGTGGCGGCGGCCCGTTCTCGGGCGGCGGCGGAGGCCTGCACAGCACCACGTTCTTCACCGCCTTCCCCCCGCTTGGGCATCCGATGGCGCCGATTCTGTCCGGGTGGCTGGACAACCACATGTTTGTCGCCTCGACCCTGATCGGCTTCACGGTCATGCAACGTTTTCCCAAGATGAAGGTCGTGGTCGCACACGGCAAGGCGTCGTGGATGGAGGAGGTGCTGGAGAAGATGGAGGCGTCATCCCGCGTCATCCCGCTGCTGCACAAATACCCGGTCCGCACGGACACCGAGGAAATGTGGGAAGAAGGCAAGGTAATGCTCGGGTTCGACGCCGAGGAGCGGTTGATCCAAAAGCTGCCGCATGACTTTGCCGAGAAGGTTGTGTGGGGCTCACGCTATCCGCAGCACGACACGACGTCCGCCCACGACGCCATCGCTGTGCTGGCGCGCGCCGACGTGCCGGAGGACATTATCGGGCGCATGATGGGCGGCAATGCCGCGCGGCAATTCGGCGTTGAACTGCTGGAGCCGGCGCACGGATAGCAAACGAGGAAGGCGGCACATTGTCCGGCATGAATCCATGATGATCGGCGGACCGGGGCGGGGGATCTGAGTTGCGGGCCTGAGCCGATTGTGATTGTCTCGGTGTCACGACTCAGACGTCACGGCTCAGGGGAACCGGCGCCATATCCTCCATCCATCCGGGCAGGGAGTTCCGCCTCGTCTTGATCAAGCCGTCGCATTACGACGATGGCGGCTACGTGATTCAGTGGTTTCGTTCTTCCATGCCGTCCAACAGCTTAGCTGCCTTGTACGGACTGGCGATGGATTGCGCGGCGCGACGGGTCCTGGGCCCGGAAACCTCGATCGTAGTCGACGCATACGACGAGACCAATACCCGAATCCGTCCCGAGCGAATCGCACGCGACATAGCCCGGGCCGGCGCCGGCGTTGTGGGGCTGGTCGGCGTGCAGTCCAATCAGTATCCGCGCGCAATGGATCTGGCGCGCCGCTTCCGCACGCTCGGCATCGATGTCGTCATTGGCGGGTTCCATGTGTCGGGCACGATCGCCATGCTCCCGGCCATCACGCCAGAACTCCAGGAGGCGATGGATCTTGGCATCGCGCTCTATGCCGGCGAGGCGGAAGACGGCCTGGAGGCGTTGCTGCGCGATGCAGACCGCGGCACGTTGCAGCCGCTCTACAATCACATGCCCCGTTTGCCGAATCTGGCCGGTGTGCCGATCCCGCATCTGCCGCGGGACCGCGTCGCCCGTACGGCCGGACGGATGACGACATTCGATGCGGGGCGCGGTTGCCCGTTTCAGTGCAGCTTCTGTACAATCATCAATGTGCAAGGCCGCGTATCGCGCCGGCGAACTGCCGACGACGTGGAAGCGATCGTACGATACAATGCGGCACAAGGGGTGCAGAGCTTTTTTATTACCGACGACAACTTCGCGCGCAACAAGGACTGGGAGCCGATTTTCGATCGGCTGATCGAACTACGTGAACGGGACGCGTTCACCATCAAGCTGACAATTCAGGTGGACACGTTGTGCCATCGCATCCCGCGCTTCATCGAGAAAGCTGGGCGCGCCGGCGTGGCCCGGGTGTTCATCGGCCTGGAATCGATCAACCCAGACAGCTTGCTCGCAGCCAAGAAGAAGCAGAACCGAATCGCCGAGTATCGCGACATGCTGCTGGCGTGGAAGCGCATCCGGGCGGTGATCTGGGCCGGTTACATAATTGGCTTCCCCGCTGACACGCCGGAAACCGTAGCGCGCGACATCCGCATCATCCAGAGCGAGCTGCCGATCGATTTTCTGGAGTTCTTCGTCCTGACACCGCTACCGGGGTCGGAGGACCATCAGAAACTGGCGTTGGCCGGTGTCGCGATGGATGCGGACCTCAACCGTTACGACACGTTCCACGTCGTGACTGCGCACTCGACAATGAGCCGCGCGGAGTGGGAGCAGACGTATTGGGCCGCCTGGCGGACCTACTACACGTTTGAACATATGTGTACGCTGATGCGCCGTGCCGCGGCCACGCGGATTTCGCTTGGCAAGATGCTGAGCATGCTGCTCAGTTTTTGGGGTCTGAGCCTGATCGAGCGCACCCATCCGCTGGAAGGCGGATATGTGCGCCGCAAGGTTCGCACCGAACGCCGACCGGGACTGCCCATTGTGCCGGCATGGCGCTTCTGGCCGAGCTATGCTGCCGACCTGTTGGTGAAACATACGCGCATCGGAATAATGGCCGCGCGGCTGCTGATATTGCGTCACAGACTCAAGCGGGACCAAGCGGCGCGCGAATATCGCGACCTGGCGCTGACGCCGGTCTGTGATGACGACGCGTTGCAACTATTGACGGTTACGGAGGTTGCCCGCCGCGCGGCGCGCGCGAAGTTGCGGCCGCTCGTCGATGCCCGTTGATTGTTGGAGTGTTGCTTCCGGGCCGCTGGTCGCTCAAGCGTTGCACTGTTCGGGCGGGAGATCAGCAGCGGCCTCGCACGTATGGCCGCACGAGGGCGATCGAGCTAAGTAGGACCGCGTGGCAGAACCCGGCTCCGGCGCTCTGACGACCTCGGTCCTCCGTTCGATCTCGCAGGGGCGAATCAAGTCCGTTGGATATCAACGTGCGCTCACAACAAGAGGCCCTCGTTGACCGGCTCGAACGCGGACTATGATGCTGCCGACAGCATCGCGCCAAACCCGGATACTTGTTCAAGGAGAACACCGCCATGTCAGAGTTCTCGTTTCCCCACGCTGATCCCCGACACGATGACCGAGGAGCAGCGCACCGTCGCCGATGCCATTCAGTCCGGCCCGCGTGGTTCAGGTCTGCGCGGACCATTCAACGCTCTGTTGCGCAGTCCGCAGCTGTGCGACGTGGTCCAGCGGGTCGGCGCCTATGTGCGGTTCGGCAGCTCCATTCCCGCCCCGCTGAACGAACTGGCGATCTGCATGGCCGGCCGCAAATGGGGTGCCCAATACGAGTTCTATGCTCACCGCAGACTAGGGATTGACGCCGGCCTGAGCCCTGCGATCCTGGACTCCATCGCGTTGGGCCGTCGCCCCGGCGGCATGACCGGCGATGAGACCCTGGTCTATGAGTTCGTCACCGAATTGCTGTCCACGGGCGCGGTGTCCGACGGACGTTACGGTCCCGTGGTGGATCGGTTCGGCGAACGCGGAGTGATGGATCTGGTGGGCGCAGTCGGGTATTACAGCTTGGTTTCCATGGTGCTCAATGTCGCGCAAGTGCCGCTTCCCGAAGGTGAGACCCCGCCGCTGAAGCCACTTTGAAGCGGTCGGAACGGGCCGGGCACGGGTCGGACGATCCGTGCCCCTTCGGATGGCAAGTTCATAACGTATCGAATGATATAAGACTTCGCTGGCGGTGACCGAAAACTTATAGCAACCCGCTCATGACGCTGCACAAGGTTTCATCACCCACAACCTTCCCTGCGCAGCACGGCAAGCCGCGGGACCCCTTCGGCCTGGGCCAAAGGGCATGCTGCGCTGACATCAGATCAATATCGGCCAAAACCATAAGTCGTGGATCCCCGGCCTGCGCCGGGGATGACACTCGGGAGCCGGGGATGACACTCGGGAGCCGGGGATGACACTGGGAGCCGGGGGTGACACTGGGAGCCGGGGATGACACTGGGGAGCCGGGGATGACACTGGGGAGCCGGGGATGACACTGGGAGCCGGGGATGACACTGGGAGCCGGGGATGACACTGGGGAGCCGGGGATGACACTGGGAGCCGGGGATGACACTGGGAGCCGGGGATGACACTGGGAGCCGGGGATGACACTGGGGAGCCGGGGGTGACACTGGGGAGCCGGGGGTGACACTGGGAGCCGGGGGTGACACTGGGAGCCGGGGATGACACTGGGAGCCGGGGGTGAGCTGCCCGAGGGTCGGCCCTCCGTGTCGATCAGGAATCCTTCGCCGTACCGCCGCGGCTCTCTCAGGACTGTGCTTCGGGCGATAGAACGATGCAGTTCGACCGGCCGTGCGTGATCTTCTCGCAGGCCTGCATTGCGGTTTCCCGCGACATGCCCTTCATCCGCGCACGCCACAGGACAGTGTGGCCTTGACGCACGCTGGTCACGAACGGGTGCGCCACCGCGAGTTCAACGTGCGCGTGCTCCTGTGCGGTTGTCAGCGCGCCATGAGCCAGCCCCCGACTGGCATACGCACCAACCTGAATCGCCCACTGGCCGGCTGCCGAGCCGTGTGTGGCTGCAGCGGCATCGGCCGCGTTGGCGGCGGCGATTAGACGAAAGCCATGGCGCGCCGGCGAACCAGCGGGAGCCGCCGGCGGGTCCAGCAGAGCGGCTTGCTGAAACTGTCCCCCGCCATATCGCGGCGGTTCGGGAAGCTGCGCCACCTCCACCGGCATGCGTTTCGGCACCCGTCCCCCGCGGCCGCCTTTGGCGCCGGCCAACATTACCGGACGACCGTATCGCCGCCCGGGCGGGATATGCTCCGGCAGAGCATTCATCGCGAACTGGTCGGCCGCCGAGCGGTTGTTTGGGTAGATACCGTGCAGGTTGGGCGCGATCATCGCCACATAGCGGCGGGTTTCGTCCGGCAGCGGGCGTTGATTTCCCAGGTAGTCGTCCAAACGGGCGGGACCGGCATTGTACGCGGCGAGGAAGCCCGGGGTGCCGTAGACGTCATACATCTCGCGCATGTAGGCGACTCCGGCCGTGATATTGTCGTGCGGATCGAACGGGTCATCGCCGAGGTTGTAGCGGTCGCGCAGCTCATCATAGGTTTCCGGCATCACCTGCATCAGGCCCATGGCGCCGGCACCAGACGTCACCAGGTTGCCATCGACATACTCCTGGCCCCCGGATTCGACTCGCATGACCGAACGCACCCAGGTCTCCGGCATGTCAAAGCGTGCGGAGGCTTGGCGGACATACGGACCCCACGGGTCTTCCGGCGGCCCGGGAGGGGTATAATTGCGATGCGCATGCGCCACATAGCGGGCGGATTCCTGCAAGGCACTCTGCCTCGGCGACTGGCTGCAGGCCGCGAGTGCGGCCAGGATGGCGATGCTGCCAAGGGCTCGCAGCCGGCGAGGGCTGCGACGGCGGCAGGGCGTGATCCGGTCGTTTGCGTCGGTGCGATCCGATCCGATCATGCCTAGTCCATCCCCCTGATTGTGCGCAGCAGCAGAACGTTACGGCTACGGATAGTCGCCGCTGATCCAAGAATTTAGGAACCTCCCGTAAGCCATTAACCGACATCCATCTTTCAAGCAAGCTATCTCGTCTCAGCTTCGCCCGAACCAAATTCCGGTCATCGCGATAACCACCGCGCCAGAAAGCCCCTCGGGGCAGGGCCGCGCTTCCGGACCTGAAAGGCGTCGGTCTTAAGGGGGAGCCTGACGAAACCATCAGCGTGTTGTGCGGTATCGCCGAATGGAGTATCGGCGCCCGGTCATGAGCAGTGCAGTCGCGACGACCGCCGCCGCCGCGGTAGCCCCCCCAACCACCCTGGATTTCAATGCCGATAGGTCGCTTGCTTCGCGCAACCGGCTGGCGATGGGCGATGTGATCCGCGGAACGCGTCTGTGGCGACTCGCCATGGCACTAGGCTGGCTCGACATAAGGCTGCGCTATCGAGGCTCGATGCTGGGGCCGTTCTGGCTGACCATTTCCACCGGCGTGATGGTCGCCTCCCTCGGCGTGCTCTACTCGACGTTGTTCAAGATGGATCTGAGGAGCTACCTGCCGTTTTTGGCGCTATCCCAGGTGCTGTGGGGGTTCCTTGCCGCGCTGGTGTCGGAGGGGTGCACGGCCTTCACAGACGCCGAAGGCGTCATCCGATCGGTGCGTATGCCGCTCTTCCTGTTCTCGGCCCGCACGCTGATCCGCAACGTCATCGCCCTGGCTCACAACGTGGTGGTAATCGTCGTCGTCTTCGCGGTGTTTTCGGTGTGGCCGACCTGGGAGGGATTGCTCGCGATCCCGGCACTTTTGCTTTGGATGCTGGATGCGCTGGCGCTGACCCTCCTGCTCGGCACTTTCTGCGCCCGCTTTCGCGATATCCAGCCGATCGTCAACAGCGTGCTGCAGATTGCATTCTTCGTCACACCGGTGATCTGGAAACCGGAGCAGTTAGGAGCGGAGGCCGCGGCAAGGCTGCCGTGGAATCCATTCTACGATCTGCTCGAGATTGTTCGCGGCCCACTGCTCGGCAGCGGTGTAACCGAAATGACGTGGCTGGGAGCCTTGATGTATAGTCTGTTGCTTTGCGGCGCATCCTGGGCGTTTTTCGTTCGTGCCCGCGGCCGCGTCACCTTCTGGATTTGAAGCATGCCTCCTAGCGCCCGCGTCGAGGTCGAGCAGGTCTCGGTCTGGTTCCCGCTGTAACCATGGCAGCGCCCGTAGTTTGAAAAAGACCGTCGTAGCGGCCGCGTCTGGCCGACTCGGACACGACCGGCAGCAGCGGATCGTCGTGCATGCCCTGCGCGACATCGACCTGCGGCTGAGCAGCGGCGACCGCCTCGGTCTGGTCGGCTCCAACGGCGCCGGCAAGACCACGCTGCTGCGGGTGCTGGCCGGAATTTACGAGCCGGTCATGGGCCGGGTGCGGATTCAGGGCAGTCTCAGCGCACTTCTGGACCCAAGCCTGGGCATGAATATGGAACTGACGGGGCGGGAAAATATCCTGCTGCGTGGCCTCTACAATGGCCTGCCGCGGTCGATGCTGCCGCGGCTGGAGGAGGATGTCGCGGATTTTGCCGAGCTGGGCAATTTCATGGACTTGCCGATGCGAATTTATTCCGCCGGCATGACCGTGCGGCTGGGCTTTGCGCTGGCCACGGCGATCAAGCCACAGATCCTGCTGATGGACGAATGGTTCCTCGCCGGAGACGCGGTGTTCCTGGAGAAGGCGCGCCATCGGCTGGAGGAGATGGTCCGCGGAGCCGAAATACTGGTGCTGTCCAGCCATCAGACCGATATCGTCAAGGACTGGTGCACCAGGGTGCTATGGCTGGACCAGGGCCAGATCCGCTCGGACGGACCGCCGGAGCGGGTGCTGGAGGAGTACATCGGCCGGGTTCATCAGGTGACGGCGGCGGTCGCGGCAGCCTGACCGCGGCGCGCGTCGCCACCCCGCCGGCTGCGCCTCGCCCGACTCCGATCAGTCGCTGAGAGCAGCCTCCACCGCGGCGGCGATGCTGAACAAACGTGTGTCGCCCATGGTTTCCCCCATCAGCATCAGGCCCACCGGCGCGTCGCCGGCCGAATGGCACGGTACCGAAATGGCGCAGCGGTCAAAGAAGTTGCCCAACGCGGTGTTCCGCAGGATCAGCATGTTGATATTGTTGTAGGCGCGCTCATCGTCCAACTCGGCGATGCGTGGCGCGATGATCGGGGCGGTCGGCATCAACAGGCAGTCGTACGGGGCGGTCGCACGATCAAAGCTGGTGATCAGGCGGGCACGGCCGGCGACGAGATCAATATAGTCGGCGGCGCTCATGTTCTCCCCACGCGTGATGCGGACGCGGATTCGCGGGTCATACCCGGCGCCCTGGGTTGCGAGCAGATGGCGGTGCCAGGCATAAGCCTCGGACGGGGCGAAGCCTCCCTTCGAATTGGTCGCCGCGGAATCAGCGAATTCCCGGAACGGGACGTGGCTGATACGGGCGCCGGCGGCGGACAAAGTGGACAGCGCCCGGTCGAACGCGGCGGCGACGGTCTGGTCCATGTCGTCCAGCACCAGGTTCCCCGGCACCGCGAGTCGCAACCCGTCCAACCCGATCGGGGCAGGCAATGACGGCGTCTCGGCCGCCAGAATCGCGTCGATCGCCGCACAGCACGCCACGCTGGGGGCGAGTGGTCCGACCGAATCGAGCGACGGCGCCAGCGGCAGCACACCGATGATGGGAACACGGCGCGCGGTCGGCTTGTACCCGACCACGCCACAGAACGCCGCAGGGATGCGGCAGGAGCCACCGGTATCCGTGCCCAACCCCGCCGCCGCCATGCCGTCCGCCACTGCCACCGCGGTACCCGAGGAACTGCCGCCGGGGATACGCCGGGACGCGCGGTCCCACGGGCTGGCGGGCGTGCCATAATGGGGATTGATGCCGAGGCCGGAGAAGGCGAACTCGGTCATGTTCACCCGGCCTATCGGAATGAAGCCCGCGGCCAGCATACGAGCAACGACGGGGGCGTTGGCGGCGGCCGGGGGCGCGTCAGCCAGCACCGTCGAGCCGGCGGGTGTAGGTTCACCGGCGATGTCGAACAGGTCTTTCAGCGCGATCGGGATTCCGGCGTAGCGGCCTGGCGAACGACCGGCCTGGCGCAGCGCATCAGCGGCATCCGCCATTGCTCGCGCCTGACCAGCGTGCACTTTGATGAAAGCGCGTGCCCCCTCCCCCGCCGGATCGGCAATCCGCGCCAGGGCATCCTCGATCAGCGACCGGCTTGTCGTTTCGCCCGTGGCCAGGGCCTGGGCGAGTTCGTCGATCGTGCGCATGATGCCTCCACTGGAATTCAGGAGGAGCATGCCATGACTGACACGCCTGCCAAGCCGATTGTTCTGACCGGAGCATCAGGGGCATTGGGGCGCGTGGCGACGCGGGCTCTCGGCGCGCTGGGATGGCGTCTGGTGCTGACCGATATCGCGCCATTTCCGGACCCGTTGCCGGCCAACGCGACCTTCACCAGGGCCGATCTGAACGATGGCGTGGCCATCCTGCGGTTGGCGGAGGGCTGCGGCGCGATCATCCACCTTGGCGGAGTATCCGTGGAGCGACCATTCGAGGAGGTGCTGGGCCCCAACATCCGCGGCCTGTATCACATCTACGAGGCAGCGAGACGGGAGCGCGCCCGGGTGATCTTCGCCTCGTCCAACCACTCGGTCGGGTTTCACGAGCGGATCGAGAGCCTGCCGGTTGATACCCAGTTTCTGCCTGATGGGTACTACGGTTTATCGAAGGCTTACGGCGAACTGATGGGTCGGCTGTATTGGTTCAAGCACGGCGTGGAGAGCGTGTTCGTGCGCATCGGTTCGGCGTTTCCCGAGCCGGTGAACGCGCGGATGCTGGCTACCTGGCTGTCGTATCCCGACTTCTCGCGGCTGATGGAGCGCTGCGTCGTGGCTTCGCATGTCGGCTGCGTGGTGGTGTGGGGCACCTCGGCCAACGGGCGGATGACGTGGTGGCGCGACGATGCGCGAGCCGCGTTAGGCTGGGCTCCGACGGACAGCGCCGACCCGTTCGCCGGGCAACTGGCCGACAAAGTCAGCGACGATCCAGTGGAGGAACGTTACATGGGAGGAGCATTCTGCTCGATGGAATACTCGCGCGGCGGCCCGGCGCCAGTGTTTGGTGAGAGCGATGACTGACGGGACACTGTATATCGGCCAGAGACGCTATTCCTCCTGGTCGATGCGCGGGTGGCTGGCGGTGAAACTCGCTCGACTGGATGTGGCGGTGCAGATGATCCGGTTCGAGCGGCCGGGTCCGACCCGGGCCATAGCCGATCTGTCGCCCAATGGGCTGGTGCCGTTGCTGGAGCATAACGGCGCGCTGGTCTGGGAGTCGCTGGCGGTTTGCGACTATTGCGCCGAGATCGAGCCCTCGCTGTGGCCGGCGGATCGGGTGGCTCGAGCGAACGCCAGATCGATATCGGCCGAGATGCACGCTGGTTTCCGCGAGCTTCGGACGGCGATGTGGATGAATTTGGGACGCGATTTCGCCGGGCTTGGGCGGACCCCGGGGGCATTGCAGGATATCGCTCGTATTGAGGCACTGTGGGCGGATACGAGGGCGCGGTTCGGCGGCAAGGGACCGTTCCTGTTCGGTGCCGGGTTTGGCGCGGCGGATGCGATGTTTGCGCCGGTGGTGGCTCGATTCCTTGGCTGGGGAGCAGAGGTTTCCGCTGAAACGACCGCTTATTGCGCAGCGGTGCGGCAACATCCGTTGGTCGAGGAATGGTACGGCGAGGCGTCGCGCGAGCCTGACGAATGGCTGGTCGAGGATTATGAAAGGATGCCCGAGGCATAGTTGGCGAAAGCGCGGGTGTCATCAGCGGACGGCGCGGACCCGCGATATCGCGGGGGATCGCTGCAACGACATCCGGCAAGCCACCGAATCGCTCCGTCGTTCCGCCCCGGGTCGCATCGAGGTCGCCGAAGATGGCTCGTTCGAATCCCAAGGCGCCCCGTTGGACCGACGATTTGCGGGGCGCCCGACGACGCGGCTTTCTGGGCATCGACGCACGTTCCAGAAGGATGAACTCGCGGTGAAGTCTTCCCGACCGACCTCCATCCCCAAAGTCATGCAACCGACCTGTGATGCTGCGGTCAGTCTGACGGTTGCTTCTGCCGCGACCATCTGAACGACGAATGCCAGGACCTTGCGCGGGCGATGACCGCTGCCCTCTGCCGCAAGCGCCCCAGCGCTCTGATTTCGGGTCAGTCGACCTGGGCCGGGGCATGGGCCTGGGCCTGGGCCTGGGCCTGGGCCTGCGGCATCATCCAGACGAGACCTGGTCGACCAAAATCCGCTGGTGTGGATGGCCGAGGTCAACGGGATACTGGTGGACCTGCGAGATATGCCTCGGGAGGCGCAGGTGTTTGCGTACAAGAAGGGTTTGATCCCCTATGGTCCGGCGGACCAAAAGTAGCACGTCGTTCGGTTTCGTCGCCTGCCGAGCACCGATCGATCCGTGGCTGCTGACGCGATTGGGCTGGAGTCGGAACAATACGCTAGAAGATATTCCCGTACGTAAGCGCCGCCCACATCGTGGGTCGGCATGGATTTGAAACAAACCCGGGACGATAGATCAGCGGAATTCGAGAACATCTGGATCATCTCCGGGACATCCGATATAGTCCCTGATGAGGCCGCAACCGGCGTTTTCTGCGGATTTTGGGTCTCTTACCTTGCTTCGCCGGGTTAGCACAGTGGTAGTGCAGCGGTTTTGTAAACCGAAGGTCGGGGGTTCAAATCCCTCACCCGGCACCAACGCAAATGTGGTTAAGCTTGACGGTTTAAGCACACCTCCTTAGCTGAAATACGGATGATTGGTTTCTTAACCACCAGCCGATCGGCAAAGGGTCCTAAGCCCATGTTATCAGATGCAAAAGTCCGCGCTACCAGCGCGACCGGCAAAGCCTACCGGATGCCGACGATCACGGCCTGGGTCTGTTCGTAACACCGAAGGGCACGCGCATCTGGCAGTCGCGATATCGCTGGGCGCAGAAGACGCACGTCTTCACCGCCGGGACCTATCCCGATTTGTCGCTCGCCGACGCACGCCTCCGGTGCGCCGAAATCCGTGCCAGTGTCGCCGGCGGCCGGGATCCTCGTAGCGGCAATGCCAAGGCACCAGGTCCGGCCGCGCCGGCGAAGCCGACCTTTGAGAGTGCTCGCCAGCGTTGATACAATCCCGGCGCATCCCGTCACCCGCATCGCCTTGCGGTTGCTGGCACTGACTGCCCTTCGGCCAGGCGAGCTGCGCGCAGGTCGATGGTCCGAGATCGAAGACCTCGACGGCAAAGAGCCGGTGTGGAGGATTGGCGCCGATCGGATGAAGAACACCCGCGAACGGCTCGCCGACGCGACTGACCATGTCGTGCCGCTGGCACGCCAAGCCGTCGAAGCGCTGCGAGCCCTGCGACCACTCAGCGGGCATTCATTGTATTTGTTTCCGTCATCCCAGCGCTACAGCGATCGGCCGATCAGCGAGCAGGCGTTGTGCTACCTGCTGTCTCGCGCCGGGCAATACGGCCGACAGGTGCCACATGGATGGCGCGCGACATTCTCGACTGTGATGAACGAGCTTTACCCGGCCGACCGGGCGGTGATCGACCTTATGCTGGCGCATTCGCCGAAGGACCGGATCGAGTCGCGCTACAATCGGGCGACGCACACCGCTTCGTTCGCTCGCCCATTCTGCGGGATATCGGTTCCGAAAGCATGTCCGTGGTCTCCCTGGCACGCCCGATCTGGTATTTTCCGCACGTCGGAAGGCGATCTGGCTGCACGGGTGCTTCTGGCATTCGCACCCTGGTTGTCGATTCGCGACAGTGCCGCGCACGCGCGCGGACTATTGGGTGCCGAAGCTGCAGCAGAATCGTGCGCGAGACGACCAACACGCTGGCCCGTCCTTAAATCGCCAGCACAGGAACTCCGAGTTCGAATGGGGCATGGTGGACGAAATGCTGAGATTGTTTAAGAGTGGCCACAATGACAAAGGCGGTGCTCACGACCAAAATGGATCCGACATACGACGATCGGCCGGAGGAGCAGTACCATTTTCCACGAACCTATATTCGGGCGGTGGAGGCGGCAGTTGGGGATTGGATAGTCTACTATGAGCCGCGTCGTTCAAGTGGCGACCTTTCGAGCCGGGGTGGAAGGCAATCCTATTTCGCGACTGCGCGGGTTACGTCAATCCGACCAGATCCGATGCGGCAGGACCATTTCTACGCGGACATTAGGGATTTCCAGGTCTTTGCAAGAGCAGTTCCATTCAAAGACGGTTCCCATTACTACGAGGCGGCTTTGCAACGTCCAGATGGGGCCACGAGCAAGGGCGCGTTCGGTCGTGCCGTACGCAGCATATCAGAGAAAGAATACGAACTAATACTAGCGGCTGGTTTCGTTACCGTCCTAGCGGACGAAGTCTCCGAGTTCAACCCATCGCCGCAAGGCTTCGCCGAGGAGCAGGTCACGTTTGAACGCCCGATAATCGAGCGGATTATGAGGCGTCCGGTTCGAGAGGCGGCATTTTCGTCTGCCATACGTAACGCCTACCACAACACCTGTGCCTTTACTGGCTTACGAATTATCAATGGAGGAGGACGTCCCGAGGTCCAGGCGGCCCACATAAAGCCGGTGTCCGAGCTTGGCCCAGATTCGGTGCGCAATGGGCTGGCACTGTGTAGTGCCAGTACATTGGATGTTCGATCGTGGGTTACTCTCACTCGGAGATGACTACACCATCCTAGCGGCCGATGGAAAAGTGCCCGATACGATCCAGCGCTTAATCAACCCAGATCGAAAGCTGCGTGTTCCAGACAGACCCGAGCTTTGGCCACATCCGCAGTTTCTTCAGTTTCATGGGAGGCCGTGTTTAAGGGGTAAGTGGCATCGTTGGACTCGCACTGGGCCAGTTCTGCGCCGGCGTTCGGGGCGTAGGTTGCTCGCGAAAGTTTCCGAAGTCGAGTTGCTGCTGGCGTCGCCCGAATGCACCAATCACACTTGCGCCCGGGGCACGCTGGACTTTGACGAAGCCAGCCGAGAAACCGCGCTGTACGTCCTAAACTACGCCCGCTCATTCCAACCGCGCTGGGTGGTAATAGAAAACGTCATCCAGATGCGCGCTTGGTCGCGATATGATGAATTGCTGGATGCATTGCGGCGAGACTACAGGATCACGACGCAGGTACTTGACGCCTCGGATTTCGGCGTGCCGCAAACCCGTCGCCGTCTCTTCATATTGTGCGACCGTAACAGGGAGCCGCCTGACCTGTCGGCACACAGATCGGCATATCGACCGTCCGCACGTGACATTCTCGACCCGCCGGGAACGTGGGGGGCAAGGCCGCTGTACCGGGAGGGGCGGGCGACCGAGACACTGGCACGCGCCAAGCGAGCGATGGATGAGCTCGGGGAAGGCATTCCTTTTTTGATCGTCTATTACAGCACAGACGGTGGTGGTGGTTGGCAGACCATAGATAGACCACTGCGCACGCTGACCACGCTCGATCGCTTCGGGCTGGTGGAATGGCAGCAGGGGGGGCCGACATTGCGGATGCTCCAAGTCCCCGAGTTAAGGCGGGCAATGGGGTTCAGCAACGATTACAAACTGCTCAGGGGGACCCGAAGGGATCGCATAAAGCTGTTGGGCAACGGTGTTTGCCCACCGGTGATGCAACAGATCGTTGCCGACCTGACCGGCATCACCAGGACCATCCCTCGTGATTCCGCGATCATGGCGCGCAGGCCGTCACTCGATATGCCGGTCCCTGTATTCGCCTAATCCCAAACGCGCATCAGATCGACGCGTGACCGTTCATTCGATGTTAACGATATTCGGCAACAATCGCCCGGTGCGAACCGGAGCTGCCGCTCATGTCTGATTTCGCTTATTGGATCGCTCGCCCGTTTTACGTGCTTCGCGTTGGTTGCCCCGACGTGCAGCCGGACGAATAACGGAAATAGCGGTCCGGCGATCGCTGGTTTCGTTATAGTTTGCCTCGCACTGGCAGCCGCCCGGCAGGCAGCCCGGCGCAAGGGCCGACCATTGATATGGGGCTTGGGCGCATTTTTCTTCCCGCCGCTGCTCCTTCTCCTGGAGCTTTTGCCGACGGCTGACCCGCCCCCAGTCCCGCCGACGAGCAATCTTGTTCTGGAGTGGGTGGGATCACTGGCGGTACCTGGGGGCCGTGGTGATCACGCTCGCTCAATTGTGAGAACTCCCGTCGTTGGAGAAGCCAGCCAAACCCCAGCCTATACGTCCCGATCGCGGAACGCCATGACGAAGGATGGTGCAACGCCGGCGGCCCGCTCTCCCGCGACCGTCACGCGCATCGCATCGTTGAACCAAGCCACCATTCGATCGACATACGCCCCGGCGCCGAGCGGGTAGCAGCGCAACCGCCAGCCGTTCGCCACTGTCGGATCGTGATGGATGCCGCCGGCGTTGTAGGCCGCGGCGACCGGCGGCGGATCGAAGTTGGTTGCCGAGAACTGCGCCGCGATCATCGCCGCGCCGCATCGATGGACTCGGCGGGATCTTCGAGCTCCGCCGCGGTGACCGGACGCATGAGGACCTCGGCCGCCGTCGAAACCAATGTCTGCATGCAGCCGACGGAGACGCGGCCAGGCGTTGCGGCGTCCGAGACGAAGCCGGGTTCGTTACGGCGCGCTTGGCAGACCTCGGCCCGTTCAAGCTTGCCGCCGGCCGATTCGGTGCAGATCGTGGCAACGATCAACTCGACCGGCACGTCGTGTGCGCGTGCCGCCGTCGTGATCTCGGCGCCGAACCAGTTCCACACGCGAAGCACTGTTGCCGGCGGACCGCGTGTGCATGCGGGCGCTTCGCCGCCGATCGACACTCCGGCGCGCACTAGCGACCAGGTGACACCGCCGAATGGTCCGCCGTGCGGCGTGCCAAGCTGCGGCAGTTCCTGGCGCCAAGTGTGCATCACGTTGTTGGCCTCGCCGCCGGGACCGGCGGCGGTTCGGTGACCGTCACCCCCGCAGGCTTGCCCTTCAGCGCGGCGCATGCCTGGACGACGGCTGGATGCACAAGCAGCGCATCGTTCGCCACCGTGGCTCCGCCTTGCCCAGTGCTGACAACGACCGGCACCGCCACCGGCACGACAACGCCATCGATGTCGCAGGCGACCAAAAGCGCCTGATCAAGCTTGGCCTGTTGCGCCGGGTCCGCGCAGCCCAACAGCAGCAAGGCGACGAGCAGGATCGTGCGTCGCATGGGTAGCCTCCGGATTGTTGGGGTTGTTCAGGCCGTCGCGGGCTGCGCTGCCGCCGCGCCATCGCCGGACGGATGCGCGCTCGGTGTTTCCATCGCCGGGCCGCCGATCGACACGGTTGGATCAGCGGCCAGCAACCCGCCGAACCGCGCCTCGACCATGCGGTGCACTTGGTCCGGGGTGATGCCGAGCGCCGCCATGGCAGCGGGCGTCGAAGCCATGACGTGCTGCACACCGATCGCAACCGCTGCGTTGCGGATCAGGTCGGTGCGGTAGCTCGCACCGCTCGTCACGATGTAGCAATACGCCGCCTTGGCGCCTGCCTCGGCGGCCGATTGCACCGAAGCCGCCTGCGTCGCGGATAGCTGGATATGCAAATAACGATGCAGCAGAGACGCAATGAACGGCGTCGCCGCGCTGATCGCGGCCAGGGCGAGCACTGCCAACGCCTGCACAAGAGGCGTGAGATCAACCGTCATGTTATGGTTTCCCCGGTCTATTCGGGCGTGAAAACCCAGGCGCGAAGTCGCTGGTAGTCGCGGGCGCATTCCGCCCGCGCCTTCTCGGTCGCGCTGGCGGCGAGTGCTGCCCGCCGTGCCCACTCGCCAAGCTGCTCCACGGTGCGCGGACGCCGCAGCGGGTCCGGCAGCGCGACGTCGGCACGACAGGCAGTCGGCGCGTTCGGCGGCAATGGGGGGCGTGGCGGAACCGGGTCCGGCCGGGCGCACGCGGACAGCACCACCACCAGGACGAGGACCGGACGCCAGATCACCGCCGCGCGCCTGGCAACGGGACCGCACTCGCCCGGGTGACGGCGTTCAAATCGCTGCGCAGTTCGATCATCTGGCGTTCGAGCGTCAGTATTCGGCCGTCAAGACCGGCATGCCGTGTGTCGAGGTCGGTCAGACGCCGTTCCACCTGGTCAAGCCGGGCGCGCTGATCCGGAAGCAGGCTGAGTTGCTGGCGCATGTCGGTCAGGCCCGCCGCGACCGTCTGGCGTAGCTCGCCGGTCTGCTGCGCCATGGCCGTTTGCAGTTCGCCCAGGCGCCGCTCGTTATCGATGCCGCGATTGGCGTTGTTGAAAAACCAATAGACCAGCGCGCACAGCAGCGAGACCACCTGAACGACCTGGAGGACCTGGGCGAAGTTGAACTCCCATGCGACGCGGACCGGACGGCCGCCGGGCGCCTCGGTCGCATCGTTAGGCGGGGGCATCGCTGAGCACGATACCCGACGATGCGACGCCGCCGGTCAACGTCATCGTTGCCTGGATCGGCAGGTTGATCGACCATGAACTGCCGAGATCGGCGCCGATATCCCAGCCCGCCGGCTTGGCCATGGTCGCGAAATTATCGGTGACGGCATCACCTCGACCAATGCCGTTCAAGCCGGCTTGCTGGCAACTGCCATAAGGATACATCAGGCGGCAGGCGGTCGAGACATTGACCAACGGAGTGGCCAGCGTCAGTTGCAGCTGCGTCGCGTCAATCCGAACGCAGGCTGTCGTCACGACGATCGAGCCTGGCGAGGCCATCGATCCGCCATCCATCACCGCCCAGCCGCGACCAGTCGCCGCCAGTGTCGCCGACACGATCAGGTCGGTTCCGGCGTCATGCTGGATGGTCACGATCAGCACCGTGTTGCTTTGGCGGAACACGTGCGACACGCGCGGGCCACCGGTCGAAGGGATGCCGGCCGGGATCTCCGAAAGCGTGTCATCGCCTGATGCGGCCAGGATGGCGCGAGCCGCCACCGGTGTAGCACGTTGGGCGAGCGCGATCAGGTCAACCGGGTCGCGGTGCCAGTTGTCGCCGCCTGCCCATACGCCCGTCGCAGCGGTGTATGACGTGCTTTGATTGGGCAGGTTGTCGTTGGTCTGCGGCATGATGATGGTGACGTTCTGCGTGCTGTCCGCTGCCATTTCCGCGGCGACCTCACGGACCATCTGCACCCCGGGATCGTTATTGCCGTCCGGGAATGGGATCGCCGACCACCACAGATGCGGCAGGCTGGCGGGAGAACGCGACAACATGCCACGCTCGAAACCCAACAGGCGACGGGCGGCAGCTTGGTAGTAGGCCCGTTCGGAATAAACCCGCGTGCTGTCAGTTTCCGACCACGGCCAGAAGATCGCCACGATATCAGCCAGATCGGCGACGGCTTGCGCGCCAAGGTAGGTCTTCACCGCGAGCCCGTCCGCGCCCAGCGACCACCCTGCCGGGCTTGATCCGTCGCCGGGATCTTGCAGAAACGATCCCTGCATGGATTGCGCCGGAACGTCATAGATGCCCTGCCCGCCGATGCAGGTGGCGGACGGCGCGCCGCCATAGTTGCCGATGATGCCGTAACCGAGCGCCCCGAGGTGCCACGCGATGCCTTGGGCCAGTACGTGCCACGCGCCGGCGTTGACGCCGTTGCCGGCATTGCTTTGACCTGACACCAGGACCTGCACACCCTTGCGCGTGCCAAGCGTCCACCTCGCCGAACAGGCGATGAGTGTGGTGATTTCAGTGGTCGAAAGCGCCTTGCCCCACGTCGCCGCTTCGTGAAACCAGCACTGCGCCCCGCCGTTCGCGGTCCTATCGTGCAGAAACGTCAATGTGCCGGGGCCGGTCAGCGGATTGGCGACGCCCATGGCAACCTTCGTGCCGTCCAGCCACGCCGAGACGCCGGCACCTGGCGTGTCGTCAGGATCAGCGCATGCGTGTGGCGTCGGGCTACATTGGCGGAAAGCACCGCAACCGCGCCTGCCGGGAACAGCGTCAGCGCGGTTGCGCTGCCTGTGCTTCCCATTGTGACGATCGGGACACCCCCCGCCGTCACCAGTGCCACGGGGCCGGTCGCACCCTGTCGCCAGTTCGGGCGGGACCAGACCAGATAGACGGTCCAGGCCGACGAAGCACCAAAAGCGAAGCTAGCCAATGCGAGGCCCTGGTCCGGGTCCATCGCAGGCAGAGGTTGACCCGTCGCGACCATGGCGGCTGGTGTCGTGGCGCTATTGAGACCGAGGCCGCCCAACAGACCATTCAGGCGCGGCATGGCCACGGGCGCCGCGGTGGCGCCCGCCTGATGAAACACCGTCAAGCTCGATCCGGCGCCGGACTTGTCGGCCAGACTGTCAACTGCGGACCCGACGGCGGCGATCGGCGCGCCGGACGGATTGAGCATGGACCCGATCAGGCCGGCATCCCACCAACCCGACAGACCGGAGATCGCCGACGGATACGGGCCGGTGAAGCTGCTTACCGTGCCGCCGCCGACGGATGTTCCGCGCAACGGACTCCACAGTGCGGCGGCGCGTGGCGCCACCAGCATCGTGCGACCCGGCGCGATCAAGGCCACGGACATCGGTTCGAGCTCCTACGTGGCGACGTAGGCGGTTGGGGCCACATAGGCCGCCACGATCGTTCCGCTGCCGTTGGTCGCGATGGCCCAGAGATAGTATGTGCCCGGAGTGGCGGGCGGGGTGGCATACGCGACCCATTGGTTATGGCTGTCCCGGTTGATCAGGGACAGCGGTTGCAGGCCGGTCGTGGGAGCCGTTGCATTCTGCTGAGACCATGCGGCGACGACCGCCGCCGGGGAGATGTTAGAGCCATCGGCCACAGCGCTGTTGTCGTTGATATTGACCACGAACGTTCCTGTGCCGGCCGGGAATGGGCTCAATCCCGTCCGTGTGCCCATCGTCAGCAGATAACCCGAGGCATTGAACGGCGTGGTGCCTCCGGACGCGATGATGCTCGCCGTGGTGGCAGCGGTGAAGGCGCTTGCTCCTGTCACGTTCACCGCCGCGATCTCAAAGTCATAGGCGGTCGAGGCCAGCAGGCCAGTGACGGTATAGCTCGTGCCACTGATGCCGGTAACGGTCGTCCAGGTGTTCGCACCATGCAGCGAACTCCGCACGGTGTAGCTGGCGACGGTCCCGCCGGAGCTTGGCGCGGTCCAAGTCAATGGCATCGATGTCGGAGTGGACGTGCCGGCAGTCAGGCCGATCGGCACCCCGGGAACGAGCGGCGCGGCTGCGGCGGTGGTCGCGCTCGCCACCGCCGACGCCGTGCCGTTGCCGATCGCATTGACCGCAACGACCTGGAAGTCATAGCCGGTCGCCGACGTGAGGCCCGTGACGGTGTAGGCGGTGCCGACAACGCCGCTCGCGGCCGTATTGAAGCCGCTGCCGCCGGTGATGCGATACTGCACCATGTAGCTCGCGACCGCGCCGCCGCTTGCGGGAGCAGTCCATGTCAGATTGACGGTGCTCGCCGTCGGACTGCCGGCGACGAGCCCGATGACCTGGCCGGGCGCCTGAGTTGGCGCAGCGAGCGTTGTCCCGGTCACGATCGAGGATGCCGCGCCGCTGCCGGTCGAGTTGTTGGCGATGACCTCGAAATCATAGCCGGTCGCCGCGGCGAGGCCGGAGACGATCAGGCTTGTTCCGGTTGCACTCTGCGTTGTCCAGGCACCGCCGACTGAAGTCACCCGATAGTTGACAATGTAACCAGTCGCCGCGCCGCCGGTCGCCGGCGCCTGCCACGTCAGCGCGACGCTTGATGGTGTGGCGACACCCGCGACGAGGCCGGTGACCTGGCCGGGTGCCTGAGCCGGCGCCGAACCGCCGCCAACCTGGGCGAATACCACATTACCGCCGGTGTAGGTGAACGCCCGCAACTCCGCCGCCTGGCCGGTGGGCAGCGTTTGCGTGCCCGATGATGTGGTGATGCCGGCGGCGAAGGTGACGTTGCTGGCGGAGACGTTGACCACGCTGCAGGTGAAGCCGCTGCCCATCGAGCCGAACACGGGCGTGAGCGTGACCGGTTGCGAGCAAACGAGAATCGCGCCGTTATGCAGTGTGCCATCCAGCGTCAGGTTTGCGGCGACCTCGATTACCGGGCGGCGATAGGACGGGAGCTTGCCCGGAATTGCAGGTCCACAGCGCGGCGAAACTCTGCACCGTCATGGTGCTTGAGCCTTGGCCAACCCAGAACAAATCCGTGTCGGATGCACGCCCGGCCGCCGCGCCCGTGTCGATGGTCTGACCGTCGAGCAGGTTGGCAAACGTGATGGCGTGATCGGCGCCGCCCTGGCTTATGCCGACAAGATCGGTCGCGCTGATTGTGGAAGTCTGCGCCAGACTGGTGATGGTGGAACCGGGACCCGCCGGTCCCTGGGGTCCGGCCGCACCGGCGACGCCTTGCGGACCCGCGTTACCCTGCGGACCGATCGCGCCTGGCAATCCTTGCGGACCGGCTGGACCGGCTGCGCCTTGCGGTCCGGCGCTGCCTTGCGGACCCGTCGCACCGGGCAATCCCTGCGGACCTTGCGGACCTGCGACACCTTGCAAACCCGTGGCACCCTGCGGACCCAGCGACCCCGGCGGACCGACCGGGCCTTGCATGCCCTGCGGGCCGGCCGGCCCCTGGCTTCCCTGCGGTCCGATCGAACCTTGCGGCCCCTCGACCGTGCCAACCTGGCCAAGCAGCCATGTGGCGAACAACGATGCCGGCGCGGCGGGTGTCGGTCGTGCCGTCCGAATTGGCCTGATCAAGCGGGATCTGATCCGTCGGCGCGATGGTTCCAGCCTGCGTAAGTTCGCCGATATAGGGCATGGAAATTTCCTGTCACGGTCAACGGAATAGCAGCACGCCGCCGACTGCACCTCGATAGCAGCGCCGTCCGGATGGTGGTGGCTGCGCTGGACAGGCCCGCCGGCCGGCAGCAGCGGCGTGCCGTCTCGCGCCAGCAGCGACGTTGCTGCGCTCGGAGCGCGCCGCTAGCGTTGGCAGCGACGGCGCCGGCAGCGACGGCGCCAGGCGAAACGAGGATGGCGACTGGTGCGACGAGTTCTGCCCACTGCCGAAGCTTGATCTCCCAGTTCGCGGTGTAGTTGGTGCCGGGCGTTCCGCCGGACAACCAGGCGATCAGCACCCACCGAAGCTGACCGCGAGCGGCGCCTGAAGTCATCGGTCGGATCGATCGCAAGGCTGAAGCCGCTATTGTGTCGCGGGTGCCGGCGAGAGACTCGCGGCAGTCCAGCCCATAGTCGAGTACGATCAGTCGCGCGCTTGTCCGGCCAACGGCGTGGCAGCGACGTAGGAAGGCGGCCGTGCTGTCCGATGCCCGCGTAGCGCGAACAGCGGCACGAACCGCGCCGGGTTCGGCACCCAGGCTCGCGGAATAGATCATTGCAGCATCACCGTGGCGGAGACGCTCTTCTCGCGTCCCTGCGGCGTGATGACGGCGCACCCGATCGCATAGGCGCCGGGCGCGGCGGCAGGCCCAAGGCGCGCTGTCACGAGGTGAGCCGAGAACGTCACCGCACCGAGTGCGAGCGCCGCATCGCGGCAGCACCGTGGCATTGGCGATGCGGTCGAGCGGCGCCAGCCAAGTGCCGAAGTCGAATGTGTAATCAAGCTGGTCATCAGCAGCTGGCGAGCGGAAACCGCAGATCGGCATCGGCGCCATCGGCCGGCACCACCACCACGCGTGAGACGAACATCGCAACCATCAGGCAATGACGATGGGCAGCGAAGGCAGCGTGGTGCCGTGGCCCTGCGCGACCTGGGCGCAGGCATAGACGTAATTCATCACCGCCTTGGCGAATTCGGTGAATTGCGCCGCGGGCCACGGGTGCGCGACGCCACCACATCCGGCCAGTTGAACGTCGCTCCACCACCTGGCAGACCGAGGCCCGCACTGATCGCCGCAGCGATGCCGGTGATCTGCATCTGCGTCGGGTGGTCGATGGGATAGGCACCGTCGAGCGCAGGCAGCGCCAGACAATGCACCGTCACGGGCTGGCCAAGCAGCGCCATCGCCTGCTGCTGCAGGGTCGGCGGAGCCGGCGGCGGCGGTGGCGCAAAGGCCGCGCCGTCGTAGGTCCAGCGCGGCTCGGGCTGCGGACTGAGCGTCGTCACGTCAACCCATTGCAGACTGGAATGGAACAAATCGGCGAGCGGCGTGTCGGCGAATTCCACCGGCGGCGTGTAGAGCTCGGCGACAATGCCAGAGTCGATGCGCGCGTAGATCGACATACTACCACCTCACGATGCAGAGGCCGGCAGCGCCTGCCGCGCCCGGATACGACGTCGTGCCACTCGGTCCGGTGCCTGCACCTGACGCACCGCCGCCAGGAAAATAGCCCGTCTTGCCGGTTGTTCCGGCGATTGGCGAAACCACCCGAGAGCGGACCGCCGCCGCCCACGCCGCCTTGATTGAAGACCAATCCGCCTTGATTGCCGAAACGCCGACACTACCGTCGCTGCCAGGTAAGTCGAGGTCGCCGCCTGTGCCAAAGCCTGCGAGGTTTCCCAGGGCCGGCGAGCCGACGCTGTTCAATGGGTTGAGTTGTCCGCCGGTCGCGCTGCAATAACTGCCGAAACTGCTTGCTCCACCCGCGGTCGGTGGCGTCCCGGTGGTTCCGGCCGCGCCCCCACTGCCGATCGTGACCGCAATGGATGCGCCCACAGTGAGGCCGCTGATGCGTTTGCGCGCATAACCGCCGCCGCTGCCGCCGCCACCTGAGGTGCCGGACACGGATGCCCACGAACCGGAACCGCCGGCCCATATCTCGACCTCGATCACGGTGGCGGGGACCGTGAACCATCCGGTTGCACTGATCGTCTGCAAGCCGTGTGGGACGGCACCGATGAGCGAACGGATCGCGGCGAGGACCTGCCCTCTGTTGGCCTTGTCGAGCGCGATCCCGGCCGCCAGCACGATGGCGACCAGCTCCTCCTGCACCGCGTTGGTCCAGTCTTCGTCGACGATCGTCGCGTCGACGCCGGTGAGTGGATTGCCCTCCTGGAAGTAGCCGGGCGTGCCGTACGCCGAAGGCGCGGGCAGCGATGTCGCTGCGGACGGAACATCAATGCGGTGCATGGTCAGCCTCCGTAGGCAGAACAGAACGATGGTCTCGGCCGGCGCGATGCGGCGGATCACACACTCCAGCTCCGCGTTGCCCCAGTTCCGCAGCGGCTCGCCGACGGTCGACTTGCCGACACGAAAAAACTGCATCGTCACGCTCGGCGCGTTGACGCGCCATGTGTGCAGCCACGGCCCGCCCGAACACCGAATTGCTGATGCGCGATCGGCTCACACGGAACTGGCGAAACTCGGTGATGGTGATGGCATAACCGAGGGCAGCGGCGACGCTGATGTAGTAGGCGATCGACTGCCCGCCCTGACTGGCGATCCGCGTCACCAGCGCCGCCTGGCGCTGCTGTATCGTCGCGTTGAGCGGCGTGCAGCGATCCGGGAGACCGTAGGCGCGTTCCCAGTCTGCCAGCAACTCGACCGCCTGGCCGGGATCGGACTCGCTTTCCGAGAGGACGCCCGCACGAGCGTGTAACGCCTCGACCGATGCGGCGAGACCGGACCACACCTGGCCTTGCACCGTGTCGGGCCAGACGTTCCACAGATTGCCGCGCGGGATGATCGCGCCGGTGCCTTGGCGAAACTCGGTTGGCCCAAGCTGTAGATACGGATTGGTCATTTCGTGAGGCCGGTTGTTGGTTCGCCGCACTGGGGAGGTGATTTGCCGGGTGCGCGGATGCGTCGCGCCCGCCGTCGATGCTGTAGCGTAGCCGCGCCGCCGGGCGCCCATGGCCAGCATTTGAGACACCAGCATTGCGACGGGACCGCCGGCAGCGGACGCAACAGTCGTACCTTGGGGTCGTCGCCGGTGGCCTGTTCCTCTGAGCCGGGCGTCCAGGCGATCCAGCCCAGATCACCGCACGCGCACCGCAAAATCATTCCTCCGAGGCGGGTCGGCGCGAGTGTGCTGGTCATGCGAACGTCAGAGTTCTCGGGCAGAGACTTATACGGTACATTTGCTTCGTGGTTGAATTTCCAGCGTGAGCTGTTCAGCTTCTCAAAGGACCGAGCATTTGTCATCGTGACGGGATATTGCGAATTACTATGACTCCATATCTTAGATGTTCATCTCCGCAACGTAATCGCGCCCATCGCCGGGTCGAGGAATGTGACCTTGTGCTTCAGACGCGGCAGGTACGCTCAACAGCGGCAAGACGCTCATCTTGAAACAAACCGAGGCGCTTCGCCACTTCCACGTCATGGAAAACGCCCATCTTGACATGATGAAGTCCCGTGTGGACCGAAAGCGAAGAGCTGGGGCCACTGGAGCTCTGAACGCCGAATGATCGAATTGCGGATTTGCCTGCGGCCTTGCCACTCGTTCATTTACTACCACAAAGCGGCACGCAAGCATCCTGCGGATCATTGCAGCGTGCGATGTGTCCACATACTTCGGGGTCTATCGCAGCTTTGGCTTCAATCGAAATTTGACACTGCGGCGGCGCTCCTCCACACGATCAGATCGACTTCCGAGACGATGGGTGTTGCACGAGCGGCTTGGCCGGGTGATCGGTGCGTTCGTCCCGGTCTTTCAGGTCTTACTGAATGGCCAGAATATTTTCAGGTCCTTTCCGATTTGCGGAACCACGGCGTTCGAGATCTTTATAGAGTCTTCACAAGAACCTTGCGTCCGACCCCGCCGCGTTCAAGGCTATGTTCGATGCGCTGTCAAACCCCAATACGTCGCGCGGCACGGGTATAACGCATGCGAAATTCCTTTCGCTCCTGTCGGCGCTTCAGAATCCCAAGGCACCAGCGACTTAGGTCGAAGTTGGCAATCTGGCCGTTGTCCTTGTCTTCTGACACCTCGTAGTCGACGCAACGGACACGCAACGGGCCGAGATACGGATGCACCAGCGTTCCGACCTGGTTCGATCCTCGCATGCCGAGATCAACGCGTCGCGATTGACTTCCCAGAGCGGGCCGATGACGTGGCCCTGTATGCGGTATTGCCGGATTTTCCGCCCAGGTCTTCGGTGAATGGATCGTCGCGTGTCGGAAACTCGTGGATGGCGACGCGACGCCCGCCCCGCAGGCTGTAATTGCCGAAACGGAAGGCGATTCCGCGCCAGATGACCGGCAGCGCGATGAAACCGAGCATCAGGCGTAGCCGAGCCGTTCGTAGCCGAAGGCATAACCGACTTCGGCCTGCGGCACACGCACCTGGCCGGTGCTGGTTGTCTCGACCCGCATGCCGGGTGGCGCGTTGTCGAAGCGCACATTCACGTCCACAGCGCCTCGCGGGCAGAGGGCGCCTGGCGCCGCGCTTGGCGTGTACAGGTTCGGAAAGATTTGCAGCGGGCCGAAACCGCCGGGGCGTGTTCCGGGCAACGGTGCAAGTTGGGGCGCCAAACCCCAAGGCAAAGTGCCAGCCGCACCGCCTCCGTTAATCCGGCCGGGCGCGGGCGACGTGTCCGGCGGCGACGATGCTCCGCCGAAGAACAGCCCTTTCAGCCGCTCCCACGGTTCCCGGTAGTCAGGATGCTCGCGGCGATATTGTTCGTGCAGCTTTGCGTTTTCCTCGATCTGTTTGTCCTGCGATTCGCTGTCACCGGTGATTTGGCCGGCCGGACCGGTCAATAGGAGCGCCGTTAATGGTCCCCCAAGGCGCATCAGAAATGCCATCCAGGCCGGCACCTGGATCGCGTTCATCGCAACACCCAGGCTGATCACGTTGGCGGTCAGACCGAGGATGCCTGCCGCGGCCAACCCGATACCCCCGATCAACGGCCCGAAGGTGATCGCCCCGACGGTGAGCAACGCGACCTTGAGCGGACCTATCCACTGAATCCATTCCCAGGTTTTATCGGCGTAATACTTGAAGTTGTCTTTCGTTTCCTTCCAACTCGGGTCTTTCAACCAATCGACGAATTCGCCGACATAATAGGTGATATCCTCGGCAATCCATCTACGGTTCACCGCGATCCAATCGCGGAACTGGCCTATCACCGGCTCCAACACCGGCGCCAACATCGCGCCGAGCATATTGGTGAAGCCGCCAACGGCCGTTTCCAGACCAACCCACGATCGACGGAACTTCGTGAGGTTCTCATCGTCGATCTCGGTGAACTTGTAGGCAAGACGGCCAAGCTCGGCGACCCATGCTCTCCCGCAACATCGGCTTCATCATCTGGCCAGCCTTGCCGAACAGCGTGACTGCTACGGCCGATTGCAGCGTTGTGCTGGCCGTGTGCTGATATGCAGCGGCGATCTTCGGCAGGATGTCCATCGCGTTGCCGGACTGCAGTTCTTTGAGCGAGATGTGCATGTGCTGGAACAGATCGAGCGCGCTCTTGTTCTTGCCGCGCGCTGCGTCACCCATTACCCGGTTGAGCTTGGTCATGCCGGTTTGCGCGGCCTCGACGTTGGTGCCCGTCATTTTTGCAACGAAATTGAAGCGGGCCAGCAACTGCGGCGTGGTGTCCAGCACCTCCGCCATGTGCAGCATTTCCTCGCGCGCCTCGGCGACGTGCTTGACCAGGCCGAACAAGCAGGCGAGCGTTTTACCCGTGCCGAGCGCGGCGAGCGGCGGCATCAGGGATGTGAGGCCGGACCAGAGACCGCCAAGATGGCCGCGCAAGGTGGCGAAATGCCCGCCGAGTCCCGCCACGTCGCGCCGCATGCGACCGAACACGCCCGCCGGCGCGAGGGCGAGACGCTGTGTTGCGTTCTGCGACCGTAGGGCCGCGCCCGACATGCCTTCGATGCCGCGCCGGATCGTCGCCAGCACGGGCGATGAGCGGTCGAGTGTGGTAACGACGCCTGAAACACTGGATTTGCCATGTCAGCCCTTGATCGTTTTACGGATCCGTTCGGCGTGCTGGAGGTAGAGCATCAATTCCGACACCGTGAGACTCATGATGTGCTCTACGTTGCCCCAGAAGGCGCCGGCGTCGAAATAGCCGGCGAGGATTGATTCGCCGTCGATGGCGCGGCCGTCTCCGTCATGCCCAAAAAACCCTGAATGGCGCCCCAACAGGCGAACCAATCGACCGCGACCAATTGGTCAACGCTGGATAGCGGCACGCCCGCCAGTTCGGAGATCATCGCCGATACCGCCACTAAATCCACGATACCCTCCTCGCCCCGGCTGATGCGATATGGCGTGCCGCAGATACGCAAATCCTTGCCGGTGAGCGGGCGGAGCGTCAGTTCGGACAGCTCGCGGCCGTGCGCCTTGATCGGCATCGAAAGAGTGACCGGAACCGGCTGCGGCCGATGAGTTGCACCGTTGCCACTCATGACGCGAGTTCTTCATACGCGGTCAGCGCCTCGAATTTGACGCTGATCTGTCCCTCGCCGGTGTCCAGTTGGGCGAGGCCGGAATACCGTGCCTGCTGATAGATGTAGGTCTTGCCGTTATCGAGTTCGACCGTGACGGTTTCGTTGACCATCGCCGCCATATCTTGCAATGACAGAGTGCCGTCATCGGAAATATTGGCTTCTACCGTCGGGATGACTGGCACTTTCTTGCGGCCATGCACGCCGTCCTGACCCGCGACGCCCTCATACTGGAAATTGTTTGGTTGCAGCTTGAAATCACCGCGCACGCGAAGCTGCCGGCCGCCGGCCCAGAAATAGGCCACGCCGCCGACCGTAGGGATAGCTGGCATCGGTTGATCTCCCTAGTTGGCCGTCAGTCCCCACCAGCGTTGCTGGCAGGCTTCGCAAAACTCGGCGCATCAGCCTGCATCATTCCAAAGGATGAGAGGTATCGAGCCCGCCGGCATGGGCATTTCGCAATATGAACACCGATCGGTGCGCACCTGATCCGGCCCGCCCCAGCCAACCGCCGTCCAATCGAAGTCAGCCAGAGGCCGCACGGTTGCGGGCATCACGCCGCAAGTGTGGTTGGCGCTGCGGCGCTGGCGTTCGCCTCGACCGACAGCAGGCGGAACTGATTGAGCAATGCGACGATGCGCAGGCCGCCGACGAGATAGGGCGCCCATAGGACATCGAGGCGGCTTGGATCGGTGGCGTTGCGTTCCACCACGGTTGCCGCTGCCATCGCGTCGGCGTCCTCAACCAGGCCGTCATATTCCATCTGCCGATACTGAGCGATGATCTCGGCCCGGAAGATGGATGGCGTAACGACTGGTTGGCCTGGACCGAATCGCGTGCCGTCATCCGCCAGCTTGGCACGGGGGAATTTCTGCGTTGTCGCAGCCCTGAGCCGGCGGGTGATCTCCGCCAGTGTGGCGAGCGTTTCGTAGTCCAGATACGATTGATCGGCGACGCCATATTTGTTGACCTGGTATGTAGTGACGCAGCGCAGGATGGATACGCTGCCATCCTGGCCAACCGCCAGAAGCGCAATGCCGTTCGACAGCAGCGCCTGCTGATTGTCCCACGCGAACAAAGAAGGCTCAGGCGGCGCGAGGACGCCGGCAATGGGGATGGTCTGCAACGGCCGCGCCGGGTCCGCCTTGATCGGTGGCGCGGCGGCACCTGCAAACGCCGCGGCCCAGACATAATCCGGCGTCGGGCTGCCGTAGGTGCCGAGGACAAACAGATGCGGATCGTTCAGCGTGTTGCCGAACGTCATGAGGTTCGCCGCGGTGTCCTGCTTGGCCGTAAACACGTGACCATATTTCGCGATCTTGTGCGACCATCGCCCGGTCTGATCGTTCATCATCGCCGTGGTCTGTGCGAGCCCGCCGGCGCCGTCCATGGCGACACGATGAAATCGAACTCCATCGCGCCGATCGCGGCGGCGACGCTGGACAGGTCGGGATCGCCCGCCCCGCCCGCCATCGGCGTGATGGTGCAGGTGAGGCCGAGCGGCATGACCTCGCCGCCGCGCGGGCCATAGTAGGCCAGCGAAATCGGAATGGTGTTGCCGAGCGAACCTTTGTTCGCGCGGTCAGCGTGAGAGTGGCGGAACTGCCCACGGGATTGACCGGAAGGCTTGGCGTGGTCTGCATCGTGGCAAGCATCTTTGCCGTCGCAGCCGTCGCGGTATCACCGGCGGCAACCGCCGTGGCGACGGACACACCGCCGACGCGCAACGGGATGACACCTGGCGCGGTCGCCGTGCCCGCGAAGGTGACACTGCCGGCCGCCGCACTGGACGCCGCGGCGTCGGCGAAGGGCAGTGTCCACAACTCGGTTGTCGGATCGTTGGCGCGGAAGGCGGCAACCTCGGCCGCGAGTTGCGAGGCGGTGCCGAACTCGGAGGCCGCGACCGCCGGCGAGGCGATCCACACCGGCATCGTCTGGCCGGCGCCGATCGCCTAGCCAAGGATCAACGCGCGCTGGTTCGGCTGATTGGCGCCCGCCTGCGAGTTGTCAAACTCGGCGTAGAAAAGTGGGATCTTCAGGCCCGGCGGAATGGTCGAGAACGAAATGGACATATTGCCCCCCTATGGGATGACGAGGCTGATTTCCGGTTCGATCGGCGCCGGCTGGTCCGGGGCCGGCTTCGACTTGGCGTTTGGCTGCACCTGCATGACGATGCGTTGCAGATCATCCGGCAGCGTCGGCGGATATTCGTCGCGATAGGTGATGGTCAGGGAGACGAGGCCCTTGCCGATGTAGGTTTGCCCGGTGCCGTCGATTTCCGTGCGCACAACCATTTCCGTGACGTATTCGATCGGCCATTCCGGACGTGAGCGCATGAAGTCCGGATTGCACAGCATGGCGATCTGAGCCTGATCAACCAACGTGTCGAGATCGGTCGCCGCCTGATCCTGATCGGCATTGGCAACACGGACCTCGACGTGCAGCGTGAGTGCCGCACTGAACAGAGGCGCGCCGCCTTCGCTGAGCTTGGTCTTGTGCTCCAGCGGCACATAGACGGCGAGGAGCGGCAGGGCCGTGTCCGGCGTCGGCACCGCCTGTTCCTTGCGGACCTGATCGCCGGCGAGTGTGTTCGCGGCTTTAAGCATGGCGATCACACCGTCACGCAGGACCTGGCGAAAGATCATCTGGGCGCGTCGCCAAGCGGGAAGGCAACCGAGCCCTCGCCGTCGGGGTTGGCGTCGCGGATCGCATAGAGCCTGCCTCGGATCAGGAATAACTCGCCTTGCACCGGGAGGCGCGGGAAGAAGCGGGCGCGGCAGGACAGGAGCGGGTGCTGCGTCGAGATCGTGGCCTCGGTCGCCGGGTCGAAGTGGATCGATCGGAACGCTTCGGAGAAGATGCCTTGCACGGCGATTGGCGGCCCGTCACCTGGTCGATATTCGACCGATTCGCCGAACGCTTCGTCGCAGGCGGCGAGCGCGGTAGCGTCGAAGTCAATCATGGTGAAGTAATCAGGTCCCAGCGCGGCCTGACATCAGGACCTCGGGGCGGGTGCAGATGAACAGCGGATAGGATGACAGTTCCATCCGCCACCACTCGTTACGCTGCATGTCGAATATCGGCTGCACATACTGCGGCCGGCCGAGTGTGTTGGCGTAGGTGAAATTCTCCGCCGGCGCCCACCGCCGGCACGCCGCGTGGCGTGGTCTGGATCAGCACAAGCTGTCCTTGCCGTTGTTCGACCGCGAGCGCGGTGGTGCGGATCGGCTTGTCATCGAACAGGTTGAGCGAACCGATGCCGGTTGGCCGGAACGGATTGCGCTCCACCGCATCGGTCAGCGAAATCATGGTGAACGGGTCGGCATGGAAGGCGTCAATCGTCGCCATTGCAGGGGCTCCCTGGGGTGATGCGGCGACTAGCGCGCGATGATGCCGAGCGCGCGGAGATCGGCGATGGCGGCGGTCTTGTCGGCGGCTGCGACGCCTGAGACGTACTGCAGTTCAGCCCCGTTCACTTCGGCATCGCGCGCGATATAGGCGGCGGTGATGGTGCCCCCCGCCGGGACCGTCACATTGTCCCAAAGCACCGCGACGGCCGCCTGCAAGCCGAGCGTGCCGGCGTTGGTGTAGCCGGCGAAAGTGCTGTCCGCCGTGAGCTGCCCGAGCACCAGGCCGGCTGGAAGTGCCACGTCAACAGTGCCGGAATTGACGAAGTTACCGATCTCACGCGAGCAGGTGCCCTCCGCTTCGGAGACGAGGAAACCGCCGCGGCGACGGGCTTCTGTCAGGACTGGGCTGACCATTCGGAGTACTCCTGTTGAGGGTGCGGAAGAATTACCGGTGCGCCGCAGCCATCGCGCGATCCCAGCCCGGCGTCTGGGTGCGCGAGCCGCCCCGTGCCTTAGTGAACGCGCCATCCCAGCTCGCCGCAACGGCGTGTCGGTCGGACTGCTCCGGCCTTGCACCGTTGCCTAGGTTTGGCCGGGAGACGCCGCCCATGCGTGCATCGAGGCCGGCGCCGTTAGGGAGACGTTCCAACATTGCCAGCGCGGCCTTGCGCGGTGTGGTGGTCTCGAAAGCGAGATATGCGGCGAAGCTCACCGCACGGGACGCATGGGGCGATGTCAGGATGGCCTGGCAGCGGGCACGCTCGCGGGCGCGCGCCTGTCTGGTGTCTTCGTCGTCATCGTCTTCGCGGTCTTCGCCGTCCTCGTTTTCGTCGCCGTCGGGATCTTCCGGAATCTCGTCCCGCCCTGCACGTCGGATCGGGCTGCGGGGCAGCCTCTCGCGTCGGCAGGTCTTCCGGATCAGGATCACCGCTGGCCGCAGATCGGACCGGTGCGAGACCACGACCAAGGCCGGTGAGGTGCGCGACATTGGCTGCGCCGGCCAGCAGGCGTGAACGCATGGCGTTTCTCCGTTGAAGTTAGTTGCGCCCGATATAGCGGAGTGCTATATTTGTGCCATGAAATCGGTCCGCTACACCGCTGATGCCCTGAAGGCCCTGAAGCGGCACGGCAACATGGCGGAACGGATCATGCGGGCGGTGCGGGAATATGCTGCCGAAACTGGGGCGCATGCGAACAACGTCAAGGCGCTGCAAGGTGCCTCGGCACTTCGCCTGCGGGTCGGCGACTATCGCGTGATCTTCAGCGAGACGGATACCGAGATCGTTGTGACCGGCATCGGGCCGCGCGGACGCATCTACGAGTGACGGAGGACTGCTATGCCGATCCAGACCACACCTGGCCCGAATGGGGAAGAAATGGTGCTGCTGAGCCTCGACGAATACGAGGAGCTTACCGACGCACGTGGCCACGAGGCCGCCATGCGTGCGGTTGCGTCCGGGGCGATGGAAACGCTTTCTGAGGAGGACACGGAAGCCTATCTTGCAGCGAAGACCCCGTTGGCGTTCTGGCGGCGTCATCGCGGCGTCACCCAGCAGACGCTTGCCGAGACGATCGGGATTTCCCAAGCCTACGTTGCGCAGATCGAGAACGGCGTCCGCGAAGGCAGTCCCGTCATGCTGCGTGACATCGCGCGCGCACTGCGGGTCAGGATGGAAGACCTGGTTCCGTAGGTCCGCGCGCTTCATTGCAACCTGGCGAGCAGATCGGCGAATGCTTCGTCCGGCGCCTCACACGCGTCAGCGAGGCGGGCCGCGACGCCGGCAGCACCGAGGAACGTTACGCCCTGCATGTCGCGCACCGTTGCCGCATCGATCCCGCGATTGCGCGCCACGGTGGCGCAGAACAGCCCGCCGATTTCCTCAACGTCAGCCTGCAATGTTGTGAGCGCGGCCTTTGACAGCGGCTCGTACTCGTTACCCTCGAACTTCCGATCGCCGATCAGCGTGACGGTCGTGCCCGCGACAGATCGACATGCATGCACACCACGCCGACTGATCCGGTGCCTCCAGTGCGCGGCACGATGACCCGATCGGCCGCCGATGCCAACGCGTAAGCGGCGGAATAGGCGCATTCGGTCAGGATTGCCCAGACCGGCTTTTCGCCGCGCGCCTGGTAGATCATATCTGCCAGATCGAACACACCGGAGACCTCGCCGCCCGGGCTGTCGATGTCGAGGACGATCGCGCGCACCGCCGGATCATCCAGCGCGGCGAGGAAGTTCTGCCGGATGCCGTCATAGCCGGTCATGCCGGACCACGGGGCGAGGCAACCCAGCTTGGCGACGAGCGTGCCTTCGATTGGAATGATGCCGACGCCGGCTACCACCTCGTAGAAGCCCTCTTGTTCCAATTCGCCGTCAATTTGCATTGGCATGAGCGCCACCGGCTCGCCGCCGGGACCGCGCAACAGATGTGCGACGCCGAACCAATTCGCCAGTGCAGCCATGACGATCTCCGCCTTGCCGGGGTGGATCATCAGCGGGCGATTGAACAACCGTTGCGCGAGGTGCGGCAGCGGTGGGCGGCGACTGGATGTCATCTGTCGCGCCCGGCCGCCCGTCGCCCGATCAGGGCCCGCTTGGGGGCGTGCTGGCGCTGCCGCCGGTGGTGTCGAGTTGCGTTGGCGGAGTGCTCGGGCTGCCGCCGGTCGTGTCCGCCGGCGGCGTCGGCGTGTTCGCCGCGACGGCTGCGGCAAGCCCCTGGTCCTGCTGGTCCAGTTTCGCCGTCAGCGCCTGCAACGCGGCCGGATCGGTGCCCGCGGCCTTGATGCGGTCGCTGATCCCGTTGATCAGAGCCACGGCGGACTGAACAACGCTGGTATTGGCATGCACCTGGGCGGTCAGTTGGTCGAGTTCTGCCGACATGATCTGAAGCACTCCTGTAATTGACTGTTGAAGACGGGTCGCAAGTCTCGCCGCGATCTGGTCAAGCAGCGCGTCGATTTCCGATTGTGTGGCGTCTATTGTGACTTTCACGATGACCGGCCTTTTCGACTAATTCGGTTCCGGCCGGCGCTGGCTGTCCTCGGCATCCTCGGTTTCCGCTGCCCAGATCGGCAGTTTCAGCCCGCGATCCCTGAACGCCTGAACTTCGATCGCACGTTGTTCGATCTTTTCGCGCCAGTCGCCGCCGCTGATGTCGGCAACCAATTCCTCCAACGTGCCGAACGCGGCATCGAGGCCCAGGATCTCACCTTGCCGTTCTTTGAGCGGATCAACCCAGCCGCGCCCCGGGCCGATCCAGCGGCAGCGCGCATACGCCGCGCGCCAGCCCGCGAAGGGTGCGAGATAATCAGCCCCGGTTGGCAGCGGCACGCGCCCCTTGTCGAATTCTTCCTCCAGCCAGGCGCAGTAGACCGGTGTAGCAAAGCCGGCAGCGAAATCGGCGCGCCTCCGGGTGAGCGTTTTCCACGCGTCGAGCAGTTCCGCCCGCGCGGACGAATAGTTGGTGCGCGACCAGTCCTGACTGACCTGTGCCGCCGAGAGCCCCATCGAGGCGGCGATGTTGCGCAACAGTGCGTGCTCAAAGTCGGCGAATGTGGTTGACGGCCGTGTGTGGCTGACGGTCTTGATATCCTCGCCGGGTGCCAGCGTCGGCAGGCGCACGCCGCCCAACGCGATGCCGCCACGCACCGTGTGGAACTCGGACCGCATCTGCTGATACGCGCTGAGCGATGGCGCATCCCTCGGATCGTCCTGTAGTGCTAACTCGACCTGTTGCGAGTCGTACGGGCTGACAACGAAGCTGCCGTAGATCGTCTGCAGGATGGCCTGTTGCAGTTCGGCACTGTCGTATTTGGTCAGCATCTTGAAACGCGCCAGGATCGGCGTCAGGACGGACAGGCCACGGTTCTGCGAGGCGCGTTGCCGGTCGAAGTCATGCACAACGATCGGCCGGCCCCATGGGGTTTCGCGTTCGATACGATCCCATTGCATCGATGCCGCCGCGCCGTACCAGTCCCAAGGGTAGGTGCGCCGGATGTGATAGGCGAGCGGACAACCGAGCGCATCGATTTCAATGCCGCCGCGCAAATCCATCGTGTCGGGCTGCTGATTTGGGTTCGACAGTCGATCCGGGTCGACGATCTGCAACACCGTTGCGTTGCGTGCGCCGAACGTCCCGACCAGTTCCGGCATGTAGAGCAGCACGCCCAGCGCATCGCCATCGATGATCTTGTGCCGCAGGGCGAGATAGAACATTTGCGTCATGGTCTGCACGCGCGATGCATCGCAGTGGTGCGCGGGATCATCGGCGAACATGCGCCAGTCGGCATCGACCACCGCGGCGAACTCCGCCGCCCAGGTCGCATCGAACTTCGGTGATACTGCCCGCAACGCCATGTAGTCGGGTTTGCTGACCAGCAGGAACTGGGCGCCAACGGTGTTGTCGAGGATGCGGTTGACCGCACCGGTTCCCCAGCCGTCGTTTCGGATGAGATCACGGACCCGCGCGACCATTCGGTCGCGGTCGCGATTGATCTCGTAATCGGGTGACCGCAGGAATGGCCACCAGCCGCCCATTTCTTGCGACGTGATATCGGCGGCATCATACGCGAACGCTGGCCAAGCCATGCCCTCGGTGGCGGGATTGCCATACATCGCGCGCATGCGAACGCGCCGAATCGCAGCAGATGGCACGGGCAGGCCTGATAAGTCGAGGACCCGAGAATCGGTCATCGCATGAACCGCACACTGATGGCGCGACGCCCGCGCGACAGACCGAGGGCTTGTTGAAGCTGCTGTATCCACATCAGGAGTTGCGGCGCGTTGGCCCGATTGTAGGAGACGGATTTGTGCCCGCCGTCGCCGGCGCCGAAGCTCACCTGTGCCGGCCGGCCGCCGGTCATGACCGGGCATAGGCCGCCTGCGCATCGGTCAGCCATTGCTGCATGGTGGCCGGGTCAACGCCGACCAGCGCCATGGGCGTGGTTGTTGCAGACATTTTCGGGCTAACTCCGTCGTTTCTGCGTCATGCGAGGCGCGCACCGAGCGACCGCGACGTGTCCGACGGTGCCGGCGGTGGGGAGGGAAGCCCCGCCGGCACCGGTGCGAGCCGTGCAGACATGACCGGATGCGCCGCCGCTTCGGTGTCCGTTCGCGTCGAGCCGTCCTGCGGCTCGATAGGCCCGATCAGTGAATTGATGTCCCACGTCGCCGCCCATGTCGGTGGGCGCGTCCAGTCGACGCGGGCGAGGCCGTGCAAATGCGCGATGACGTGGGTGCCGACCAGCAGGTCCGTCGCTTCGTTGCGCACGCCCTGATGCGGCTTTTCCCACTTGCCGCGCGGACTGCGCTTCTCGGCCACAAGCTGTTCAAAGAACAGGTGCGGCGCCTCCGGTCGCCATTCGGCCGCCGCTGCGCCGAAGTTGCCACGCAAGGCATGTGGGAAATGCACGTGCCACGCGCCCGGCTCCATCGTGGCAAGCTGGCCGGCGAGATCATCCTTGAACGCATCCGCCGCGAACTGTGCAAGCGGCACCTGGCCGCCGGCGCTCGCCTTGCGATCCTTGCGCGCCGTGTCAGGGTAGACCACCGAAAGATGATGCGCGCCGGCGTGACCCTGGCCTTTCATCGGCAGAACAGACCACGCGTCGCGCCCGTTCAACCGACCATAGCGACGCACCTGGTTGCGCGTCCGGAGCCGGCGCCAAATGGCGTAGGCGTGCATGGTCACGCCGGGTTCGCCGCCGGAGTCATAGCCAACGGCCTTGATCGCCATGCCGCGCCCGGAGCCATCGGCGAGCGGGATCCGACGCGCGATCAGATCGCCGAACAATCGATCCCAGCACAGCGCATCCGTCGCCGGGGACGCATCGACCCGCGCGGCATCCACGATCCACAACTCGCCGCTCTCGCCCCAGCCGCGTATCTGCACCTCAAAGCGGTTCGCCTGCACGTCCACCATGCACGTCAGGAACCGCACGCCCTCGGGCACCTGGCCAAGCGTGAGGCCGGGTTCGGCTCGTTCCGCAAGCGATAGCGCATCGAGCGAGCCGATCTTGCGGCGTGGCACGTAGGGGATGCCGAGCTGCTTGGTGCAGACCTCGCGTTCGGTCTTGTCCTCGCCGGAGGCTTCACTTTCGCGCTGCGCCTTGACCAAGGCCGCGGCGAGGCCACCGATGCCGCGCAGCAGAAATGGCGACATGATGCCGGTGATCCAGAAGCCGGCCGCCTGGCGCGGCGCGAGTTCGCCGCTGAGCGTGCCGTCTTCGGCAATGTCCTGGCCGATACCGAGCCAGCGACCTTGCAAATTCATCGATCGGCGCTGCCAATCTTCGATCAGGCAACCGTTGACAGGGCACAACAGGCGGGTTTCGCGTTCGATCACGTCGAGCGCGGTGTCCGCCGGGTAATGCAACACCATCTGACGCGAAGCGGTCAGGTTGGGCGAGGACCACGCGCCGCACTCCGGGCATGGCCACCACCACACGCGCCGATCGGACTCGGCATAGATCGCCATGATGCCGCGCGACCAATCGCGCGCCGGCTCCAGGCCGTCGGCGCGGTCCGGGTGCGAGATCGCGAGCAGCATCGAAATCGGCGCCGAAGGTCTGCCGCCGGACGTCGAGCAAGGCTTTCGGATCGCCGAGCAACTCCGGATAGGCGTCCCATTCGTCCGCGACAATGCGCGGTGCCGATTTGGAGATCATGTTGCCGTGGATTGCCGGCAGGAACTGCACGGACATGCCGCCGAACCGTTTGAAGTGCAGCGTGTCGTCACCTGGCCGGTCGCCAAGACCCGCATGCAACACGTCATGATCAAATATCAGCGGATCGATCCGCGTCTTGACGTGCGATTCCAGCAGCGGCCCCGCCGGCATATACCAGAGGAAATCCGCCGGATCGGCGCCGACGGACTGCAATAGCCAATTGTGGGCGATCTCGGTCTTGCCGGACTGTCCCGGCCCAATAACGGCCGTCGTGTAGTAAAGTTCTGATGTCAGACACTGCATCGGCTCCACGAGATAGGGCGCTTGGTCATGCGACCATGGGCCGACATAGCCGCCGCCGGCATTGCTCAAGCGCCGATGCCGAAGCGCGTAATCCGCCACACTGGTCTGATCCGGCGGCCTGAACGCGACCGCAAAACAAGCCGTTACCAGGCGCCACGCGTCGGCGTATTGGAATTCGTCCAGGTCGCTCATGCGGGTGCGCTTGCAAGGGCCGTGAAACGGCCCGGCCTGCATGCAGCCATTCGCACGCCGCACCGATGGAATAACCGACAACGATGCTGCGGAATTCGCCGTTGACCTTGCGGGTGGCGCGGCGGGGGAAGCACAGCCAGAGCCATTCGGCGTTGCCGCCGCATAACGCCAGCAGTTCGGGCTTGGACCCGAGCTGGCGGGGCGAGAGGGCGCGATATTCGCGACGATAGTCGAGGAAGTGGCACATGCGGTCATGCGTGCCGAGCGGCAGGACCGGACAGACAGGCCAAGGATCGCTTGCCGGGCCGCGCAGGTCACCGTCAGGCGGCAGGTTTTCGCCATCGGCCGCGGCGTCCCAGCGCTGCCAGCCGGGATCTTCGTCACCTGCGCCAGTCATGCGGCCCGCCTGCGATACTGTCTCGCGCTGAGCCGTTCCTGACGGTCTCGGGCGACGCGACAGGCGGCGTGAACCTCGGCCGTGGTGAGCCAGCCGCCGGCGTTGGCGTTGGCCTGGTCCGCCGTGGCGACGACGTCGCGGCTTTTCCGACCTCCGGTCAGCAGATCGGCGATGGCGTGCGGGATGATCCTGTCTGCGATCTGGCACTTTCGTGCGTCGATGTGGTGGTGCAGGTCGGCGTTTGCCGCGTCGAGACGTGCGCGCACGGCGTCGATGCCAGCGAATCGCAGCAGATCGTTGAAGTCGGTCTTGTCCTGTTGCCGCGTGGCGTTCGGCGTGGCGACGGTGAGGACGTGACCGAACTCGCGCCATTGCTGCACCGCCTTGGCGAGGGCGCGGGCGGCGGCGACCTTGCGCGGGTCCGGATGGCGCAACAGGTCATCGTCGGCGCAGACGATCACGGGGCGGTCGGGTGGCAGGACGACGCGCGCCATGCTGCCGAGGGTGATCCAGGTTTCCCAGCCGGTTGCACGCCAAACTGACAGGCCGGTTTCCGGTCCCTCTGCGAGTAGCAGCGGGCTGTCGCGCCGACCTGGCAGGCGCACCGCGACGCCGGCGAGTGCGCCGCGTGAGATTTTCAGCTTGCCTCCATCCTCTCGCAGCACGACACGCGCCGATGTCGTCAGGCGGACCATCTGCACAGCGCGGATTGTGCCGTCCTCCGTGGTGGCGGCGAGGATCAGGCTGCGGGTGCCACGATGAAAATGCACCGGCGCGGGCCATGGGTTGGCGGGCGGGATGGTGCGAACTTCGACGAGGTAGCGTTCGGCGAGGGTGCCGGCGAGCGGTTCCGAGGCCTGCCAGAAACGACGAGCGATGTCCGCGCGCCGCTCCGCCTCCGCCGCGTCATCGGCTCTCTCGTGGATTGGGAGCGCTTGGATCGGAACCGGGGCTGGCTGGCCGTCATCATCTGGCCAGCCGAGCCATGCGCGTGCCCATGCCAGAGCGGCGGGGAAGTCGCACTGACGGGCGTATTTGATCAGGCCGAGCGGATCGCCTTTGGCATCGCCGGAGAAATCGGCCCAACCGCCGCGCCGTGGGCCGGCAATCCACACGCGCACTGCACCCTTGCTGCCAAATCGTAGCTCACGCTTGCCGCTGAGCGGGCGGTTCGGTTCGCCGAGCAGGGCGATTGATAAGTCGTCGATGCGGCCTCGTAACGCGGCGACCAACTCGGCCGTGATGGTTTGCCGATCAGTGGTGCTGGGGGATGTCATGGCGTGTTCGCGACAGGTCGGCATTGGACCGGCCCGGGCGATGGCGCCGGTTCAATGGGGGCGAGCGACACGGTGCGCCGCCGGCTCATGCCACCGGCTCGCGGCCGACGTATGTGGCGACAAAGTCCGCTGCGGTGACCTCGCCGCCTGTGACGCGCTCGATTTCTCGCATGTGCTGCGGGCGCGGGAAGCTGGCACCGCGACGCCACTTGGACACCGCCGCGATACCAACGGTAACCCGTCCGCTCGCCTCCAACGCTTCCGCGAACGCGGCGAGGGTCAAATCCTGCTTTGCCATGTAGTCGGCGAGCGTCATCTGCCGAGGTTAGCAAAAAGTATCCCTTAAAGATAGATCATTTTCGGCCGATTGCCTTCTCAGTTGTCCTGAAAGTAGAATTGTAGCCCAAGACGCTACACGACCCCGGAGCTGGCCGGTCAAAATGGCCAGGCGGCCGGGCTAATCGCGCTGGCCACATCTGATCACGCACACCGCGTCTGATCGTTTGAGAGAAGGAAGGGTATTCTGACTGTGGGTAAGCCCAGGCATCCACGATCACCAATGCCGACATTGAAACTTTGGCGATTGCATGCTGGCTTAACTCTAGAGCAGGTTGCAAAAATGATCGGCGTCACGACCGCTGCTGTCCAGAAATGGGAGTCAGGGAGGACGCCGGTGAACCTAGCAATCTTGCAGATGCTGGCAGACATTTTTGGAACAGAGCCGGCCGCGTTGTTGTTTGCTCCACTAGAGCAGGATCAACTTGAGCAGATGCGGGCGGCATTTCGCGTTATCGCCGGCAGCGATGCAAAGGCCGTCGATGAATGGCTCGCGCTGGGCGCGCGCCTGATCCAGAAATCAGAGCCCAGCCTCGATGAAAAAATCCCACCACCTCGGGCCCCAACCGGACGCAGGAAGCGGCTTCCGCAATGATCGATCGGGTTTAGGCTCGGCAGAATTTATACCATAGAGATAATTTGGCTTCACCCAGAATTAGACCTATGGGCAACATGGCGGCGAAAGGGTCCGCTATGTCGCTCGCTTTCGATCTCTCCGGTGGCGCCGCGCCGGCTCAGGCAATCGGAGCACCCACCCGAGGCCGTCCGATGAAAGCCGAGGCTCGCCCGCGGCGTCCGTTGCCGCAGACGTTCGCTGACACGCTGCCCTACTCCGCCTGGCCGCACCAGGCGTCAACGAATGCTGCGCACTATACTGGCCATGACGTTGGTCAATCCGGACATGACGCCCGATGCATTGTTCTGCCTGGCCGACGGGCTGGAGGAATTGGCTGAGCAAATCCTTTTAGACAGTGAAGGCTCGGCACGGCTCCAGGTCGTGGGTCTGCGACGGCTGGCGAAGACCACATGGGACTGCGGCGAAGTCCTGGTGAAGCCGGTCCGGCCACCTGACACGGGTTAGGCACCTCACACTGTGTATGAAGGTGAATATACATGAGCGACACCGTGCGATCGTTTAGTACGTTCATCGCAGAAGTCGAGGACGGCGAGCTGCACGCCGATCTGTCTCGACAACTGCAGGTGCTGATTGCTGAACTTCATGAGGGTCGAGCCGTCGGACAGGTGCGCGTTGTCGGCAGGCTCACCGTTTCGTTCGACTTTGTACTGGCCGACGGCATGGTCGAGGTGCGCGCCGACATCGTGAGCAAGACACCGAAACGGCCGCGCGGCCGCTCAATATTCTGGGCCACGCCTGAGAATAATCTGACCCGACGCAACCCTCGGCAACCTGATCTACCGTTCCGGGATGTGAACAGTGTGCCCGGTCCCGCGCGAACGGCGGTTTGACATGCTGGATGCGCGCGGTTTCCCCATCTCCGACTTCGCTGCGTCAACTCAGCGGCGCCACCTGTTCGCCTGAGCCTGCCCCACGCAATCGAGGAGGTGGCCCATGCCAGCCGAACCGCCGACCGCCACCACCACCCCGCCGCGCCATTCGCCGCCGCCGGCATCCACCGTCGCCGACACGAGGGCATTGATGGAGGATTTGCACGCCCCCGAGCTGCTGGCGCTGCCGGAAATCGACGCGGACGAGGCGCCGCGCGTGCTGATCCTGCCGCGTGGCATGGAGGCCCGCAGCGTCAAGGCGCTGATCGACGAATACCGCGACCGGCCGGAGCGCCGCACCGGCACTGCAACTCTGGCCGATCTGGAATCGCTGATCGCCTGGATCAACCGCTTCAAGGATGACGGCTCCGCCATCTTCGTCGATCGTTCGGTGGAGAAGCCCAGCATTACCGCGATCATCGATTATCACGAGGCGGGCGGCGAGGATGACGCTGCGCCAAGGTTCTGCAAGCATCGTGGCGTCTATCGCTTCCCGCTGTCGGAACCGTGGAGGGCGTGGGCCGCGATCGACGGCAAGCCGCTGGGGCATGGCGACTTCGCCGCCTGAACTCGAGGACCGGATCGGCGACGTGATCGCGCCGCCCGATCACCTGGCCGCGCCGGATGCCCTGTCCGAAGGCGATCTGAAATTGATGGAGATACTAAAGACGCTGGGCGGACAGTTCGTCGGGCCTTCGCGATTGTTTGACCTGTCGCGCGGATTGAAGATGACGGAAGAGGCGCGCTTTACCTCGGTGCAGAACCTGACCTCGGGAGAGATCGAGCTTGCCTATCAGAGTGAGCACCGCGAAGACGCCGGCGCGCCGCTGAAGGTGCCATCGATCTTCCTGCTCGGGATCCCCGTGTTTGAGCGTGGCGCGGTGTATCGAATCCCGGTGCGGCTACGGTATCGGCTGGCCGGGAGCAAGCTGACCTGGTTTGTGGTGCGCTACCGGCCGCAACTGTCGCTGGACGACGCGGTCAGCGAGGACGTGGAGGAAGTGCGGGCACAGACCGAACTGCCGGTGTTCTCGGGAGCGCCGGAGACGTGACGTGACCGAGGCGGACATCAGCGAAGCCGGGCGCTGGCGGGACACGATCCGGCGGGCGTTCGATACACAGCGCGCGGTTGCGATCAGCGATGGCATCGACCACGCAATCGAAGGCGGCGCAGGCAACACCGTTGCCGACGGCATGGCCGCGCTGGCGATGTCGGCCGCCGAACTGATCGTGCATGCGCTGCCGCCCGATCAGCGGCAGGTGGCGATCATCGGGATCGGGCTGATGATCCTGGATTGCTTGCATGGTCGCGAGATCGCCGTCGGCGGGAGTCCATACCGCCGGCTGACGGGCACGCGGCTGCAATCAGCGGTGCCTTGAGCGCGTCGCCGCTTGAAGCCGGCCAGCCGACGGACGATGAACTGTGGCGGTTGGAAACCGTCACGGCAAAGACCGGTCTGGGCAAGTCGATGATTTATCGCAAGCTGCACGCCGGCACGTTCCCGCGACCCCGCCGGTTGGGCGATCGAGCTGTGGCGTGGCTGCGGAGCGATGTCGTCCAGTGGATGCACGCGCTGCCCGTAGCCAGTACCCAGGAGGCTATCGGCGTGCGTGCCGACAGCATACGATAGTACTTTGTGGTTAAATTTTTTGGTTAATATGGACTTAAATTGGGGAATTTTGTGACAAATAAAAGCGATCATGCGTCATTTTAATTCCCTCACCCGGCACCAACGCAAATGTGGTTAAGCTTGACGGTTTAACCACACCTCCTTAGCTGAAATACGGATGATTGGTTTCTTAACCACCAGCCGATCGGCAAAGGGTCCTAAGCCCATGTTATCAGATGCAAAAGTCCGCGCTACCAGCGCGACCGGCAAAGCCTACCGGATGCCGACGATCACGGCATGGGTCTGTTCGTAACACCGAAGGGCACGCGCCACGGCCAGTCCGCTGGAAGCCTTGCATACCATGACAGCCGTGCCCGCCCTGATACCCGCCTGACGGCCTGATCATGCCTCGCGAAGCGCTCGAAGTGGCGGATGTGTTCCGCCGCTTCAGACCGGCTTTCCGTGATCACCATAGCGCGTCGCTGTCCGTTACGCGGTGGCGCGCCATGGCAGCTATCGAGAGTTGGCGGCCATGTCGAGCACTGCGACGATTGCGGCCATCAGCGTATCTGTTACAGCTCGTGCCGCAATCGCAACTGCCCCAAGTGCCAGGGTCTGGCGCGGGCGCAATGGCCGGAGGACCGTCAGGCCGAGTTGCTCGATGTGCCCTATTTCCACGTGGTGTTCACCGTGCAGGATCTGATCGCCACCGTCGCATTTCAGAACCAGACTGTGGTCTACGATCACCTGTTCCGGGCGGCGTCGGAGACGTTGCGCATCATCGCCACCGACCCGAAGCATCTCGGTGCGGAGATCGGCTTCCTCGGAGTGTTGCACACCTGGGGACAGAATTTGCTGCATCACCCGCACATTCATTTTCTGGTTCCCGGCGGCGAGATCGCGCCAGACGGCGAAAGCTGGATTGCCTGCAGACCGGGATTTTTCTACCGGTCAGGGTGTAACCCCTCAATCAACGATAAGCGGTTCAGTCGAGTTCGAACCAACCGAACCACGGGATCAGGGCTTGAGCATGACCTTAGACGCCGCTCGCTGCCGCGCCAGTTCAAACCCCTCGAGGCCGCGGTCCAGCGGCATACGGTGAGTGATCATCGGACGGAAGCTTTCCGGCTTTTGGCCGAGTGTGGTCAGAACTTTGTCCCAGGTGAAGCGGTCGCAGCCATGCGTCGCCCGCAGTTGATGCCGTGCCCGCACGAAGTCTGTCAGCGGCAGCGACACGGGACCCGGATGAATGCCGGCAACCACAAATACGCCGGCCGTGCGCAGGACGCCTAACCCATCGACGATCGCCGGGGGATGCCCCGTAGCCTCGATGACGACATCCGCCTTGCGTCCGCCCGTCGCCGCCATCACCAGGTCCAGCAGTGGCGCCTCGGCGACGTCGAGCAGGTCGTCGAACCCCAGCTCGCGCATCACATCGAAACGCGGTGCGTCGGCTCGCCCAGCTATCAGCACCCGCCCCGCCCCGGCCGCACGGGCGAAAAGCGCGATGGCTTGTCCGATCGTGCCAGGCCCCATGACCAACACCGTGTCACCGAGCCCAACCTCTCCGGTCAGCACCGCCTCGCAGCCGACGCCCAGCGGCTCGGTCAGAGCGCCGAGCTCGGTGTCCACGCCTTCTGGTAGAGGCAAACAGTTCGCCGCGGGCAGCGCGACGTAGCGCGCGAACCCACCATGGCACGTGAGCCCGATGGTGCGTCGCCGCAGGCAGTTGCGCCGGTCGTCGCGGAGGCAGTTGAGGCAGCTTCCACACGCGATGCCTGGCATAACGGTCACTGCTGTTCCCGCCGGTAACGCAACGTCGCCTCGGACGGCTTCGATCCGCCCAGCAAACTCGTGGCCCATCGTCACGGGCAGGTGCGGCACCATGAAGTCATACCCATCGGTCCACTCATAGGCGTGCACGTCGGAGCCACAGATCCCGGCGTTCTCGACGCGTACCAGGACCTCGCCGTCGGCAAGCGGCGGCGCGTCCGCCCCTTCGGCAAGATCGAGACCAAACGCTGCCTTCGTCTTGCGCAGTGTCAACATGAACCGTCTCCCTTTCCTGCCCATCCGAAACGATTCAGTCGACCGACTGCCGGTTGGAGGCCTTGCGGCATCGGGGTCCAGTTATCGCGCGGACGGGATATCCGTTCTGCTGAAATCCTTGCCGTTAAACAAGGGCGCGTTGCCTCGGTGGCGTCAGGAACCATGGTGCGAAGGCCGGGATGTCCCGCCGATGAACCTGGTGGTTGAATACAAGCCTCGGCGGGCACTACGGAGCTCGGTGGCGCCGGCGACTCCCCTGTCCTTCTCGCCCTGGGACCCCCTGAACACGTCACTCTCGACACGGTCACGGATCGATCCATCGGAGGGAAGCCGCAACAGGTCACTATCGACCTGATCAGTGCCACGACGACCAAGACCGGTGTGAAATGAGCTTGACGACAACCTCTATGCCAAAGGCGGCGTCGTCTCGGACGAAGAACTGGCCGCGATAAACATCGTCTGGGCAGTTTCACGGGCTGTCTGGCGCAAGCCGATACACCGCCGCGTGGAGACCATGTTCACGATCCACCGCACTCGAAGGATTTGCCAGGCACAAGTCACAGACGTAATCTTCGTGGTCATCCAGCGGACCTCGCGCCTCGGGATCGTGGTTGGGGCCGGATTTCGCCAGCCAACGGTCAGGCCCCCATTGGACTATTACCAGGCCTGACGACTGCCGAGGAGGAGCAGAGTTCATGCTTCAGACGATATTCGCGGGCTTTGGGTTACTGTCCGGCTACTGGCTTGGCTGGACGATGATCGAAGCCTTCCAACGTCGCTTTGCGCCAGACGAGGCTCCCGCTCGAACGTGGCATTATTGCGCGGTCGGCGTACTCTGGGTCGGCTGCATGATCGTCGGCACTCTGGTTGGCCTGGAGGCCTTCTATCTGCTGTTCCCGCACCACCAAGAATACTGAGCCGCGTGTGTGCGACGCATATCGCGGCGCTGGACGGCTGTAACGCGCGGCGGGCTTGATCCTTGCGAGGTGGTCAGGGACCGCCGAAGACTGTACATCGTCCGCGTAGACGGTTGACGAGGATCCTGGTGCGGTCGACGTGTCGCCCCCGGGTCGTCGTTCGGCATAATCTTACGGGAGTTGACGATGCACGATTTGGTCATTCGTGGCGGGCTGATTGTCGACGGCACCGGCGGGCCCGGCAAGCATGGCGATATCGCGGTCGACGATGGCATCATCACCGCGGTCGGCGGCAAAACCGGCCCGGGAGCGCGCGAGGTCGAAGCGGACGGATTGCTCGTCACGCCTGGTTTTGTTGACATCCACACGCACTACGACGGTCAGGCGACCTGGGACCCGTATATTACGCCCTCGTCCTGGCACGGGGTCACCACCGTGGTTTTCGGCAATTGCGGCGTCGGCTTTGCGCCAGTCCGCAAGGGCGCCGCGCCTTACCTCATAAACCTGATGGAGGGCGTGGAGGACATTCCCGGCACCGTGCTGGCCGAGGGCGTCAAATTCGACTGGGAGTCCTTCCCCGAGTATCTCGACCGGCTCGAAGCTATGCCGCGTGCCGTCGATGTCGGCGCACAGGTGCCGCACGCGGCGCTGCGCTTCTATGTGATGGGTGAACGTGGGGCAGACCACGCGGCACTGCCAACGCAGGCCGAGATCGACGAGATGGGCGTCTTGCTGGAGGATGCGCTCCGAGCCGGCGCGCTCGGCTTTACTACCTCGCGCACGATCAAGCACAAGACCGCTGACGGCCGCGCGGTGCCGAGCCTGTCTGCTCGCGAACCGGAGCTCTACGGGCTGGCCCTGGCGCTGAAGCGTGCAGGCACCGGCGTGCTTGAGGTCAACTCTGACTTTGGCCCCGGCGAGTTCGATACAATGCGTTCAGCCGCCGAGGTCGCGGGCCGTCCGCTATCCTGCCTGCTCGTGCAAGTGAATGACGCGCCGGAGCGTTGGCGCGACACGCTGGACAACGTGCGCGCCGCCCGGCGGGCCGGCATAGCTGCGAATTGCCAGGTGGGATGCCGGCCGATTGGCGTTCTGATGGGCCTTGAGACCTCCCGTCATCCGTTCGATGGGCGTCCGGCTTGGCAGGAACTGGCTGCGCTCTCGCCGGTCGAGCGGCTGGCACGGCTGCGAAGAGACGCGGAGTTGCGGGCGAGACTGGTAGCGGGGGAGCCGTCGGCGCCAATGTTGGCGATGTTGTCGCGGACCTTCCCGATCGGTCCGGCGCTCGACTACGAGCCCGAACCGTCGACCAGTATCGCCGCCCAGGGGATCGCGCAGGGAAAGAATCCGCTCCAGCTGGCGCTCGATCTGATGCTGGCGGACGACGGCAAGGGCCTGTTGTTGAACACGTTCGAAAACTACAACGCCGGCAATCTCGACGTCGTGCGCGAAATGCTGCTCGATGACGCCACGGTGATGGGTGTGGCAGATGGCGGTGCACATGTCGGCGTCATTTGCGACGCCAGCGCACCCACTTTCTTGCTGAGCCATTGGGCGCGCGACCGTAAGCGCGGCCCGGGCTTGCCGCTCGAGTTTCTGGTGAAGAAGCATACCGCCGATACCGCGGCCTCGTTCGGGCTGGGCGACCGAGGGGTGCTCGCGCCGGGCCTGCGCGCTGACATCGCGGTGATCGATTTCGACCGGTTGGCGCTGACGCGGCCGGAAGTTGTCTATGACCTGCCCGCCGGCGGGCGACGGTTGACGCAGCGAGCGCACGGGTACCGCCATGTCTTCGTGGATGGTGTCGAAACGTTGCAGGACGATGTGCATACCGGGCAGTTTCCAGGGCGCCTCGTGCGCGGCGCGCGGCCTCGCAACTGAGGTCGGCCCGCGCCGTTGCACTTGGCGCCCGGGGAGCTGCTTTCCAGCGGGTCGGGCGCGGGTATCAGGCGGCATGGCCAACGCTGGGCAGTGGAGCACACCGCTGACGGGTCGTCGAAGCCGGCCGGATGCGTGGCGGCGCTCGCGCCAGCAGGCGCTGTGCGTGGTGTGAAATACTTCACAGCTGACACCCGACATTCCAGCTATTATCTATTCGTCAGCACTGTTTGGCCGGAAGCCAAGGGCGGGGCGCAAAGCCAGAGCCCGCGAGGTGTCTTATGAGCGAATTTACCCCGGTCGAAACCGTCGCGGCGTTCCGGTTGTTGGATGATGGCGAGATTTTGGAGGGATATTTCGACGGGTTCCACGGCGGTCCAGTGCCAGGGTCCGATCGATCTCGATCGTTTTGGCACGGATGGCGCAATGGACAGGTCGACGCCGGCCGCGCTGAGCCAGACCCGGCGCAACGACTGTTGGCGCGGGAGTTCCAGCTCATTGCAGGGGCACCACATTGAATTGATGGACGGAACAGATTGCGGTCGATGGCGCGCTAAAGAAGGCCGTCACTGTTCCGTGCCTAGCGGCGACGTAGCCTCACCGCAGAATTTACGACTGCCACGCTCGTGGCGGCCCGGCATCGACAGGGCAGCGCTTCAAGGCCTGTCGCGCCTATCAACGCAGATCGGGCCAGGAACAGCAAATGCGAAGCGTATTGATGAGCTTTCTTGGCGCAAGTGGCTTGTTGGTGTTGGCATTGCTCGTCGACATCATCCTGGATGATATCATCGGCGCCAGACGGCATGCTGGCAAATGCGCTGGGTCCGGCGTGGACCGGAGTTTGCGGACCATCAAGCTTCGTGAGCTGGCCGGCGGCGAGATCATGCTGGCTGAAGTTCAGTGGATCTTGACCCAACCGGCAGGACTGACCAGGCCTGAATTGGGACACTGATAGCGTTAGGTTGGGGCGAAGTTCTTCTAATGCTATGCCTTGGCGGTGCAAGTGACACGATGCGGGCCGCAAGCGCTATCCCGAGGCAAAGCGTTTGACGATCGCCCGCGCATGCACTTGGGCCCTCGTCCCGAGGGACGGTGTTGCCAGCAATGGCTCTCGTGTGCCGCTGCGGACAGATGAATTACACAGACCGGCCGACGAACTTGGCATCGAGATCATCGACCACCACCCGTCGCAGCGAACCAGCAGGGAACAAGATCGAGCGTCGGTCAGACGAGCGCGTTGAGGAGGCTGCTTGTGGTATTGGTGCCCGACTGGGTTATGTCGGCAGGTTGCGTTGCCGCTTCTCCGCCTCCACCGTGATGATCGTGGTGATGGGCAACCTGACCGGACTGCTGCGCTGCTGCCGCCTGCTGAGCGGTAAAAACCTGGGTTGTCGCGGCAGCCTGGGTCTGAGTTCCAGCTTGGCCAGTCGTCAGCGGCTGTTGAACATTAGCCGCCGCAGACGGCGACTGCTGAATGTAAGCCGCAGACGCAGCGGACACTGCAGTGATGCTCATTGAAGATCTCCTGTAAAAATGTGCGAAGGCCAGACTAGAAGCCACAGTTGAATCAGGAGTTAATGACCCGACCTTGGTTGTTACGTTGTTACCAATTGTAAGCCGGGTGCAACTACATACTCAACTCTGCAGGGGATTTAATACTTCTCTTGCCAACGAACCGGGATCGCCGCGTCGCCGTGCGTCTTGCCCAGTCTGCCACAGGCGATTGCCTCGACCGCGCTCCGCCGCGCGACAGGCCGACGGCGGTCTCAGGAGAACCTTTGCTCGGAATTCCTCTCGGTCGCTTTGCCCTTCCGCTTCGGTCACACCGTGGCGAAAACCCGTCGCAACGCGACAGGCGTTGACCTCGCCTAGAAGAATCTCGCGGACAGTCGTGGCCACGATCGAATATCGAGCCTGTCCAGGCGGCCGGAGCTTGCCCATACCCAATCCGGTGCCGGGGCAGTCAACCGCTGGCTGTCGCCGCCGGCGGTGCGTTACTGGCCACCGCCCGGGTGTACTCCGGGCGCGCGGTGACGCGCTCATTGTAGGCAACGACGCTGTCGACGACTGGCACGTTATAGCGCAGCGCCCAGGTGATGCAGGTTGAGAGCAGAATGTCGGCCGCGGTAAAGCGGTCGCCCATGATATAATGCGGGGCGTCGCCCAAGGCTCGCTCGACGCTGCGCATCTGCTGCTGGAAATACACCGTCGCGGCTTCGTTGGCGAGCGGTGCCTCGCCGTAAATATGCCGGAGATCGCCATGCCGGCGCATGACATACAGCGAGGTTGCATCGAGTTCGCTGATGACGAAGAAACACCATTCCAGGCACCGTGCTCTGCCGCGCACGTCGACCGGCACCAACCGGTTGTGAGGCAGTCCGTAGGCATCGGACAGGTAGCTGACGATCGCCGCGCTTTCTGTAATGATCAAACCGTCATCCTGCAGCAACGGGATTTTCTGTCGAGCGCTGAGGGCGGTGAACTCGGCGGTTTGGGTGTCGCCGTTGCGGGGCAGGACGGGGCGAAGCTGGTAGCTGAGGCCGAGCTCGTGCAGTGCCCAGTGCGCCCGGATCGTACGGCTGGTGCTGACACCCCAAAGGATCCGTTCGCCGCTTTGCTTGGGCATGTTCTCGTCCGGTCGAGTCATCCTGCTACGTCTACCCGCTGCCGATAGGCGATTTCGCCGCGCCTGATGCTTTCAGCGCCTCGATCTCGGGCGTGGTATAGCCGATTTCGGCCAGCACCACATCGGTGTGCTCGCCGATGCGTGGGGCGGGGCCTGCGATGCGGGCTGGGGTCCGGTCAAATCGGGCGGCCGGGCGTGGCTGGCGGACCGTCCCCACCGTCGGTTGTTCGATCAGTTCGATCAACTCGTTGTTGATCACCTGCGCGTTGTCGATCACCTCGCGACGCCGCAACACCGGGGCGCAGGGGACGTCCGCCGCATCGAGCCGTTCGAGCCACTCGCCGCTGTGGCCGCCGGCAAGAATTTCTCCCACCAGAGCCAGACGTTCGGCGGCGTTCACGGAGCGCGCGGACGGAGACCTGAACCGAGGATCCTCGATCCACTCGGGGCGGTTCAGGACGCCGCACAGTCCGCGCCATTCGGCATCGGACAGTGACCCCACCGTAATGTAGCCGTCGAGCGTCTTGAAGATCAGGTCTGGTCGCGTCGCCGGGTTGGCGGTTTCTTCGCGGCTGACGATGGTGTGTTGCGTCATCGCCTCGGGCCATAGGAAGGCGATCATGGTGTCGAGCATCGACAGACGAATGTGCTGACCTTCGCCGGTGCGTCCGCGTGCCACCAAGGCCGCACATACAGCCTGAGCGGCATGGATCGCCGTGGTCTTATCAGCCACGATGGTGCGGACCATCTGCGGCCGCCCTGTGGCCTGATCCGCCTGCACGTCCGCGAGGCCCGACAGTGACTGTATGACCGGATCGTAAACTCGTTTCCTGACATACGGCCCGCTATCGCCGACGCCAGAAATCGACACATACACCAGCCCCGGATTGAGGCTGCGCATCGCCAGTTCATCAAGGCCAAGCCGCCGCATCGCTCCGGGACGAAAATTCTGCACCAGCACGTCGGCTCCGGCGATCAGCCGGCGTACAGGTTCCAACGCCGCCGGCTGCTTGAGATCAAGCGCGACTGAGCGCTTGCCGCGATTGGAGGAGACGAACATTGCGGAGAACTCGCCGTCACCCGACGTCCGACGGGCGATATCTCCGGCCGGGGCCTCGATCTTGATGACGTCGGCACCCTGATCGCCGAGTAACATGGTGCAGACTGGACCCGAGATAACGGTCGTCAGGTCGATGACGCGGATGCCGTGCAGCGGCCCTGGCATGGCTTTGACTCCGTTAGAATGATCACCGCTGTTCGGCGGCAACCGTTACCACTTTTCGGTCCAGGGGCGCAGATCGAGCTCGTGGGTCCAGGCATCGCGCTGTTGAGCGTGCAGCATCCAGTAATTCCCCGCGATTGAGTCCGGATTGAGAATCCCGTCGGCAGCCTTTCTGTCTTCGTATCGATCAGCGTCCCTCGAACGGGTAAAAGCGGTGTCTATAGCGCCATCGATCACCACGTGGGCGACATGGATGCCCTCGGGGCCAAGTTCACGGGCCATGCTCTGTGCAAGGGCACGAAGCGCATGCTTGCCACCGGCAAAGGCGGCGTAACCGGCGCCGCCGCGCACGCTGGCCGTCGCGCCGGTGAACAGGATGGTGCCCCGCTGGCGAGGCACCATGACGTTGGCTGCTGCGCGACCCGCGAGGAAACCCGACAGCGCACACATTTCCCATACTTTTGTATAGACACGGATTGTCGTCTCGCGGATTGGAAAGCGGACATTGCCGCCGACGTTGAACGATACCACCTCGATCGGACCGATTTCCCGTTCAATGGTCTCGAACAGCGCGGTAACGTCATCCTCACGGCGCGCGTCGCTGCCGAATGCGCGAGCCTGGCCGCCTTCGTGCTCGATACGTCGCACCAAAGGTGCCAGTTTGTCGGCATGGCGACGGGTTACGCACACGACGAAGCCCTCGCGGGCGAAGCGGCGGGCCACGGCGCCACCGGTGGCATCGCCGGCGCCGATCACCAGTGCGACTCTTGCATCCGGCATGGACGGGTTCCCTTGATGGTTTGAATCAGATAGCATGATGAAAGTTAAAGTCGCGGCGAGCCTGTGTCAACCTGAGAGGGCGGCCACCTGCTGCTTTCTTGACTGTCCCAGCGGGCTTATGAGACCAGCGGCGAACCGCCCGCTGCCGTCGAACGAGTCGCGCGTTGGCACAGGGGTGGATTTGCGTCCCACCCAGGCCGCCGATATGGTCGTTCCTTCCGACCCCCGAGCATCAACTGTGTCGGATGATTCGAAGCCAACGCGAGACGAAGGTAGCCGGTCGAATGGCGCGCGAGGCATTGTTCGGGAGAGTTGACGGAGGGAAGCATCATGGCACCGAACACCAAGCGCGTGTTCTACGTGAAATATCTGCCGTCGGCGGTGTATCCGACCTGGCTGGCGAAACGGCCGGATGTGCAACTGGACAAACTGGAAAACGACAGTCCGGATGAGCAGGTCGTGCCGGTTCTGACGCAGGCGCACGTGTATCAGATCGGCGCCTCGCGGCAGATCATTGCGCCGCATTTCCAGGTCAACGCGGCATTGCTTGCCCGCACACCGAACTTGATCGCGGCGTCATCGAACGGGGCCGGCTACGACACGATCGATGTCGAGGCCTGCACCGAGGCCGGTGTCATCGTGGTCAATCAGTCGGGCGGCAACAAGGAAGCGGTCGCCGAGCACGCTCTGGCGATGATGCTCACGTTGTCGAAGCGCCTTGTTGAAGCCGATCGTCAGGCCCGAACGGGTCAGACCATCGACCGCGGCCGCTATATTGGCCGCGAACTGAACGGACGCACTGTCGGAGTGCTTGGCATCGGCAACGTCGGAGGGCGCCTGGCAACGATGTGTCGCGCAGCCTTCAACATGCGCGTGCTGGCCTATGATCCGCTGCTGTCGGCCGAGCAGATAAAGGCCCGCGGCGCGGAGAAGGTCGAACTGGATGAATTACTGGTGCAGTCCGACTATGTATCGGTGCATTGTCCGTTGACGAAACAAAACCGTAAGATGATGGGCGCGGCGCAATTCGCACGCATGAAACCGGAAGCCTACTTCATCACCACCGCGCGGGGCTTCATCCACGACGAGGAAGCTCTGGCGGAGGCCCTGCGTAGAAAGCAGATCGCCGGCGCCGGTCTCGATGTTTGGGAAGACGAACCACCGCCGCACGACCATCCGCTGATGGTGTTCGACAACGTGATCGTCAGTCCGCACGTCGCCGGCTCAACGATCGAGGCGCGGGAGAATATGGGACGGATCGCAGCGGTACAGGTGCTGGATATCCTGGATGGGAAAAGGCCGCCGCGGCTGATCAATCCCGAAGTCTGGCCGGTTTATCGGGAACGCTTCGAGCGGATTATGGGGTTCGTACCGGAGGCATGATCGGAGGGAGACCCCCGGCGGATCGCGCACGGTGCTTCGCGGTCGCCCATGACGTCCTTGTCGTTCCCGCCGTGCCGGAAGTGCTGATCCGAACGCCAGCGCCCGGCACGATGAGCCCGCGGTATATTGGTCGTGGGGTTGCCGGGGAGACCGAGACTCCTGCCCTGGGGATCGGCATCTCAGTGATTGTGCGTCAAATCTTGCCGCAACCCTCAGATCGGTTAACCCGGGTGCCCGGACGCAAAAAATATTTCATTTGCATCGATGTCTTCATACCGAACATTCGCACCATCACCGATCGGGCCGATCAAGCCCTCGAAGCGCGGCAGGCCGAGCAGGTACCGCTCCATGTACGGCTCGTCGACAACTCCGGCGACATCAAACCCAAGGTCTCTCATCGCCGGAACCAAGGCGGCCACTTCATAGACCTTGGTTATAATCCTTCCCCCAACCGTCCGAATAACTGTCGCCTTCATAACCCCGACCCCGTTTCCCACATCGCATGACCGCGCTGTCAGTTGGTTAACGACAAGGGTAATTGCAGCTTTCCGACAAATAAACTTATCGCAACAATTGATACGGAGGTGCAAGTTTCGTTGCTGTGAGTTGCGGCTGGTGACGGACATGCACGCTGTGTGTCCCTGAATTTCGTGGATCTGTCGGACAGGTTCCGGGCGTGCCCGGTTCAGGATGATGCTTGACGGCCACCTGTCACCCCGCTGCCCGCGCCCTGCACACCGCCAAGAAACCTCGCGGGTTGGAGGTTCCAACACCGCTGGACGTCCAGTGGGGACCGCTGGCTAGGCCTCAACTGTGATCCGATAGGCGGCGCTGCGGCTCTCTCCGGGGGGAATCAGCATCAGCCACGGTTTGCGCAGGAATTCGCCGGCGAAACCGGACGGGCTCGCCATGCCGAACCATGGCTCGATGCACAGAAAATCTCCACCTGCTCGCGACCATAAGCCGAGTTGCGTAAATCCGTCCCACGCAACCGTCACTGCGGGACCGCTGGCGGCTGCGAATCGCACCGACCGGCTTGCTGGATGCGGGAGGATCAACGCGTCGTCCGTGAACAATCCCTCCGCCAGGGCGAGATGACGTGCGATAATCGGCGACGGCCTTTCCATTTCCGTCAGCAGTCCGTCAACCACACCGCGGATCGGCGCTGTCTCGTCGCTATCAAACGTGAGCGCGTAGGCTTCCTTCGCCAAACCAGGAACAAATGGCCAGCGGAACGCCGGATGGGCGCCCATCGAGGCAGGAAGCACCGTGTCGCCGGTATTCGTGACCTTGAAGGAAATCTCGAGCGTCACGTCCTCGAGCAAGTAACGGATCTCAAAGCGGAACGGGAATGGATACATTGCCAGAGTCTGCGGGTCGTCGCGCAATGCGAGAACGCATCCCGAAGGGGAACGTTCAACCCAGGAGAACCGTCGATCCCGCGCGAACCCATGCTGCGTCATCCGGTAGCTGCGGCCCTCGTGCACCAACGTATCGTCTCGCAGGCGACCAACTATCGGAAACAGCACGGGCGCGTGACGCGGCCATATCGGTGCCGCCGGCCACAAATACTCCGTGTCCGCCTTGTCCCGCAGCGTGAAAAGTTCGGCGCCGGCCGCCGTGACCCCGGCAGCGATACCGCCGGTTGAGAAAGTATGCTGTTCTGCATCATCGCCCATCATGCAAGTGGCTCCGCGCGAGTAGGTCCGATCTCCGCAGCCAACGCTTTCGCGCCCACACTTCCGGGACTGAGCCAGCAGTGATACGCATGCGGTGAGTTTGTCGAAAATAAATCAACCGGGAAGGAAAAGCCATGCGGGCGGCCGTCTTTCACGAAGCGCACCAACCGATGACGATCGAAACGCTTGAAGTGGCGAAGCCGCAGGCGCACGAGGTGTTGCTGCGCACCGCTTATGCCGGTCTTTGCCACAGCGATCTGCATTTCCTCGAGGGGCTCTACCCGATCGCGACGCCGTGCGTGCTTGGTCATAAATCATCGGCGGTGGTCGAGGCAGTCGGTAGCGAGGTCACCTATGTGAAGCCTGGCGATCGGGTGATAACCTGCACATCGGTGTTCTGTGGCACGTGCGAGTACCTGTGCTACCGGTCGACCGCAGCTTTGCAACAACGCCAGCGTGAAGATGCCGCCGGGTAAGGCGCAACGCCTGTTCTGGCAAAGCAAACCGGTCGTGCAGTTCGCCAATCTGTCCTCGTTCGCTGAGCAGTTGCTGGTGCATGAAAACGCGGTGGTGAAGATCGCCGACGACATTCCGCTCAACATCGGTTGCCTGGTTGGCTGCGGTGTCATGACCGGCGCGGGCGCGGTGATGAACACCGCGAAAGTCCCGGCCGGTGCGACGGTCGCGGTATTCGGCTGCGGCGGCATCGGTCTTTCCGCGGTCAACGGTGCGGCGATCGTGGGGGCAGACCGCGTCATCGCCATCGACACCGTCTCTTCCAAACTGGACGTCGCCAAGTTGATGGGGGCAACCGACGTGATCAATGCGAGCAACGTCGACCCGGTCGAGGCGATCAAGGAAATGACGGGTGGCGGGGTGGAGTATTCGTTTGAGGCGGTCGGACTCAAGACGACCGCGGAGCAGTGTTTCCAAGCTCTGCGGGCGGGGGGCACCGCCACGATCATCGGGATGGTGCCGTTTGGGATGAAGATCGAACTGCATGGCTACGATTTTCTGCGCGAGCGGAAGATTCAGGGTTCCTCGATGGGCAGCAACCGCTTCCGCTTCGACATGCCGAAGCTGTTGAACGCCTGGAAAAAGGGCGACCTGAAACTCGATCATCTAATCTCCAGTCACATCAAACTTGATGACATCAATGAAGGCTACACCAATTTGAAGGGTGGCCAGGTGTTGCGCCAGCTCATCGACTTTGGCGTTGCCAAGTAGATGTAGCGATGCTCTGGAAGACGTGGCACCGATGACCGAGCCTGCAACGATAACCGTCTACACGGATTATAAGAGCCCGTACGCCTATCTGGCCAAGGACCTTGTCTACGACCTGGCGCGCGAGGCGCCTGTCCGGCTCGACTGGCGTCCATATATCCTCGACATACCGAGCTTTCTTGGCTCGGCTCGCGTCGACGCATCGGGTAACGTCCTTGAAGAAGCCCGCAACGCCCATCAGTGGCGTCGCGTGCGCTACAGCTACATGGACTGCCGCCGCGAAGCACAGAAGCGCGGCCTGACGATCCGGGGTCCGCAGAAGATCTGGGATTCCACCCTTGCGGCCGCCGGCATGCTGTTCGCCCAGCGGGCCGGAGACGCCGTTTTCCGCCGCTACCACGACACCGTGTTCGAACGCTTTTGGCGTCGTGCCCTGGACATCGAGAATGTCGATTCGGTTGCCGCGGTGCTCTCTGAGTGCGGCGCGGAGGCGTCGAAATTTGCCGCGACGTCTGGGGCGCTGCGCGCGGAGGTTGTTGCGATAAGTCGTGCTGCCGAAGCCGAGGGCGTGTTCGGCGTTCCCACCTTGGTCCTTGATGGAGAGCTGTTTTGGGGACGCGAGCATCTGCCTGACATCCGCGACCGCCTGGGCGGTCGATTTGGCAGGGACGCTGCTTCGCGGAAAGCTTGATGCCACCGGCAACTGGCTTTGAATTGCGCGCCTGGGGCGGCGTCTTGCAGCTATGACGAGCGGCTCAGACCGCCGCGAAGCTTAGCTTGGGGTCGAGTTGGCGGCCGCGCGGCCAAGCGGCGCCATGTGCGCGGCCCGGGAACTCGCCGGCAGATTGGGCGGATTCGCCGGCTTCACGCGCGAACCCGCACGCAATGGCAAGTCCGACATCGGCAATAACAGGTAGTAAACCGGCAAAATCCGTTACATTGCATACCAGGCTGGCTCAGTCTTCCGGCCGCCTCCTTCTCATCGCTCATTTGGCCAGAAGCCGGCCGATTTTATTTCCACCACGCTGAGCATTCTCATTGCGATTAGTCATCGTACATCCGTTCTTGCGGGCCGGACGGGGTGTCCCTGAACGTCTCCACAACTGATGGCGTGAGTCCTTTCATTGCGCAGATAGGTTTAATATTACCGTAGATGTCATATCGTTCCAAAGCTTTCTGAGTTCGGACGTCGCTTCGAAAATCCTGAGTTTTCGTGGGCATTTCATGCGTATGACAGACGGTCTTATGGATCTGACATCGAGCCATTTTGGGCTTGCCAAGCGGGATCGGGTGTATATGCTGCACCGGCACAGAGAGCACTTTTCACCCGCCGGTTTTAGGACTTCAGCCGCCGGACATGGTTACAAGAGAAACTACGATATCCGGTTGACGGGCCATCGTACGGGCTCGTTCAAGCCATTCCCCAAACGTATTGGGTGGAGAACACGATGGCAGTGACTGTTCCTGGAGCGCCCGGCACGCCTAACATAACGGTGTCGCCCGGCAGCGGTGATGTCTTGCAGCTGGCAGCGCAAATTGGGGCGGCGCTTGCAAGCCTCGAGGGCGCCGGCAACCTGACCGTGAGCACCGTGACCGGCGACACAATCCCGCCGGCGCCGACCACCCCGGGCTCGCACGAACTGGTCATCGATGACACCACCCCCGGCGCCATAACGATCCCGGCCGGGTATGATTACGTTGTCGATATCGGCATAGCGGGTGAGACAATCACCGGCTCGAACGTCGAAATCATCGGCGGGACGGTCGGCGCTACTTATAATATCTCCGGCAACAGCACCATTGCCGCTTCCGGCTCCAATACTATCTCCGCGAGCGGCAATTATCTGTTGTCCCTCGGTCCGGGAAGCGACCTGATAATAGCCAACGGGTCGGGCACAATTGCCACGGACCCGGGCAGTTCAACCATCGACGCCGCGGGTCCCAACAATCTGTTACTGCTGGACGGCGATCTGGTCACCCTGGGCGGTTCCGGCGAGACCGTCGTCGGGGGCACCGGCGCGGAGAGCATTCTAAGCGCCGGGGCGAATGAGCTGATACTCGGTACCACGGTGAGAGGTGACGGCAGCCTTACGGTAACCATTACCGGGTCGCAGACCACTGTGTCCGGATTGAGAAGCGCGACGACCGTCACCGCAGCGGGTTCTGGCGCTCTGATCCGAGGTGGTGGAGACGCGCTGGTGGTGACAGACAGCGGCGCCTTCGACACGATCGTCGGCGGCCGCAGCCACACGACGGTCACCGCCTCGGCGCAAAGTGACGGGCTGTCGGTGGTCGGCGGCAGGGGGGGACTTGATTTCATCGGCGGTCCCAATTCGGCCACGGTCGTTACCGGCTCCGGCAAGAACAGCATCGCCGGCGGCACGGGTGGCTTGGTCGTGAGGTCCCACGCCGACGACACCGTTTCCGGCGCCGCCCCTGGCGGGGTGACCCTGTTCGGTTCCGCCCACCACAGCGTAACCTATACCGGCGGCGGGAACTTGTTCTACAGCGCCGGCGCCGGCAACGAGACTTTGAACGCTGTCGGTTCCACCGGAAACGACATTCTATTGGCCAGCCGGACCAAGGGGACACACGACCGGATTGTCGCTGGCAGTGGTGCCGATACACTGGTTGCCGGTGCTGGCTCGGATACGTTGAGGGGCGGTCCGGGGGCCGATACGTTTGCCTTCTTCTCTAAATTCACGGCCGGGGCGCATGAGTACGTAACCCACCTGACCGCCAGCGATGCAGTCGATCTGTTCGACTACGGGCGAGCCCCGAAATCGACGTCGACCGCCCACGGCAGCACAACGATAACCCTCTCCGACAACACGAAGATCACGTTCGTGAACGTGACCAATCCGAGCAACATTCACTTTCTCTGAGATCGCCACAGGAGATGGTATCGAACGATAGCGATATCGTCGATCCGGCCTATGACAGCACTCAGATCGTGCCCCTCGGCTGGAGCGCTTCACCTTGAGTGGAAGCGCTCCGCTCCAGCCATCGTTGCACGAGCAACTTCATCGGCTTAGATAGCTCTGCAATTCGATCCAGGCTGATATTGCTCTAGAACTCGAACTCGGGCCCGTCCACATAGCGGAAGCGATCCAGCGCGTCCGCGCGCAATGTGAAGCCGAGACCCGGCCGATCAGGCGCGTGCACCATGCCGTCCGGGCGGATATCGAACGGCTCGTTGAACAGGTCCCACATCATCGGCATGTAGCCTTGCGTGACCTCGAGGATGTGGCAGTTGGCGGCTGCCATCGCGACATGAATGCTCGCCGCGAACAGCACCCCGCTGCCCCAGGCGTGTGGCGCGAGACGCACACCGTGCGCAGAAGTCAGTGCCGCGATGCGCCTTATCTCCGTCATCCCGCCCGCGCGGGCGACGTCCGGCTGCGCTATATCGAGGGCTCGGCGCTCAAGCAGATCCTGGAAGTCGAACCGCGTGAACTCGCGCTCACCCGAGGCTATGGGGATGATGGTCGAACGGCGCACCTCTGCCTGACCGGCGTGATCGTCCGGCGATACCGGCTCCTCAAACCAGGCGATGTCGTACGGCTCAAGCTCTCGAGCTAGCTTTATCGCGGTCGAGACCTCAAGCGAGCCATGCGCGTCGACCATCAGTTCGACGTTAGGGCCGAGCCCGCGGCGGGCGGCTTTGACCCGGCGCACGCAGTTGGCGATCGAGAACCCATCGCGGCCCACCACGCGCATCTTGGCGGCGGTGAAGCCCTTCGCCGCATAGCCGCCGAGTTCCGCCTCGGCCTCGTCGCCCGGAGCCCAACCACCGCTGGCGTAGCCTCGTACCGAGCTGCGCACCGCCCCGAGCGCCTGATAAAGGGGAATACCCAGGGCTTGCGCCTTGACGTCCCACACCGCGATGTCGACGCCGGCGATCGCTTCCATGATGACGCCCCGCCGGCGACTTTCATCGGCCTGCGTCACGCCGCGCTCAAGCGCCGGCTTCGCGCGTGAGCCGTTATACATCTTCTCGTAGATCCGCTCGGAGAACATCGGGTCCTCGCCAATGCATTCCGGCGCGAGCTCATGCTCGACGATGGTCGCGGCGACCGGGGGCGTCCCCAGGGCCGCGCCGATGCCGGTGAGTCCGCTGTCGGTCTCGACCCGAATGAGCGTCGCGTCGCTCTTGACCTTCGTTCCGAGGTCGGTGCGATGACGCTTATCCATCGGAACCGGTGCTGACATTGGAATGGCAGACACTCTGATGATTTTCATGGGTTCGGTCTTCCCTGACAGGTGATTGATGTCCGGGCGGTCACGCACTGTCATGCGCGACGGGCCGCATCGATCGGGACGATCTTCTGCTCCTCGAGCACGGCGGCAATGCACGACGCAAGTTCCGACTGATGATAGGGCTTCGCCAGTCGCCGAAACGGAATGTCGGCGGTATTCATCAGATCTGCGAAGCCGCTTGCAAGGATGACCGGGATCCAAGGCCATTGCTCGCGTATTACGCCGGCTAGCTCGAGACCGGTCATGTTCGGCATCGCATGGTCGGTGACGACCACATCGACTTTCGCTCCCTCCTGCAGGATCTCCAGGGCGCCGGTGGCTGAAGTGGCCTCGATCACGACGTGACCCAGATCGTCGAGCATCGCGACTGTGCTGGATAAGATCAGCTGATCGTCGTCCACCACGAGGATCTTGTGAGGAACCACGGACTGCGTCGGTGCCTCAGGAACAGCGTGTTGTGATACCACCCCAGCGCGGTCCACGGGCAGCCACAGCCTTACCGACGTGCCTTCCCCCACCTCGCTGGCGATACGTATGGCTCCGCCCGATTGCGCAACCAGCCCGTGTACCATGGGGAGGCCAAGGCCGGTTCCTTTGCCAATGCCCTTCGTGGTGAAAAACGGCTCAGTCGCCCGCTTCAGTGTCGATTGATCCATTCCTGCTCCCGAATCGGTAACGACGACGCAAACATATTCGCCGCTCGAAAGCCCGGAGACGACGCCGATACCCTCCTCCCGATGTGCCGCGATGGTCAGTCGTCCACCTTCCGGCATCGCGTCGCGCCCATTCAGCGTCAAGTTTAGCAACGCCAGCTCGAACTGGTGTGGATCGACTCGCACGGGTGGAAGACTGCTGCAGAGATCAGTCTCAAGGCTGATGGTGGGTCCCAGCGATCGCCGCAGCATATCCTCCATGCCGTCGACCAGCACGCGGAGGTGCACAGTCGCCGGCCTCAGCTCCTGCCGCCGGGCAAAGGCGAGCATTCGTTTCGTCAGTGTCGCGCCGCGTTCCGCCCCGGCGATCGCACCGTCCACGAGGCGTTTCAACGGCGGGTTATCGGGCATACGTTTCTTGAGCAGCTCCAAATTCCCCAGCACAGCCATCAGAAGGTTATTGAAGTCGTGGGCGACACCTCCGGTAAGCTGACCCAGGCTCTCCATTTTCTGCATCTCGTGCACCTGCGCCAGCGCGGCCTCACGCTCGCGCGTGCGCTCTTCGACGCGTTGCTCAAGCTGTGCGTTGGCAAGCGCCAGCTCGGCCGTCCGCGTTTCAACGCGACGTTCAAGTTCCGAGTTCAGCAACTCGAGCTCACGGGTCTTGCGGTAGAGTTCCGCGAATACCTTTACTTTCGCCCGCATCAGCTCCGGCACCAGCGGAACCGGGAGATAATCCACCGCGCCCGCCGCGTAGCCACGCAACCGGTCCGGGTCGGTCAGATGGATGGCCGAGACGAAGATGATCGCAGTGCGCTGGAAACGCGGATGCTCGCGGATCATCGCCGCCAACTCGAACCCGTCCAGCTCAGGCATGGAAACGTCGGTGAGCACCACGGCGATTTCGTTTCGCAGCAACTGCTCCAACGCCTCGCGCGCCGACCCGACCTTGATCAGGTGCTCGCCCAGTTCCTCCAGGATCACCTCATAACTGAGGAGTTTGGCCGGTTGGTCATCGACCAGCAGTATGTTGACCTTGTCCATCATTCCGCTACCGATGCAGCCAACTGCGAAGTGCCGACAGAAGCTGCTCGGTATTGACGGGTTTGGCCAGATAGTCGGACGCCCCGGCTTCCAGGCACTTCTCGCGATCGCCCTTCATGGCCTTGGCGGTCAGCGCGATGATCGGCAGGCGACGGAACTCCGATTTGCCGCGGATCACCTGCATCGTTTCGTAACCATCCATCTCCGGCATCATGATGTCCATCAGGACAATCGCGACCCCCGGCGTTTCCTCCAGCAACGCGATCGCCTCGCGGCCTGTGGTGGCGGTCAGTACCTGCATGCCGCGACGCTCCAGCACGCTCGAGAGGGCAAAGATGTTGCGGGCATCGTCATCCACCAGCAGCACCTTCCGAGCCACCAGATTCTCGTCGGAACTATGCAGACGTTCCAACATGCGCTGTTTTTCCGACGGCATGTCGGCGAACACGCGGTGCAGGAACAATGCCGTTTCGTCCAGCAGACGTTCTGGCGACTCTACACCCTTCACAACCACGCTACGGGCCATGGTGTGAAGCTGGGCGTCCTCCTCCGATGAGAGTTCGCGGCCGGTGAAAACGATGACCGGCACGTCGCACAGCGTACTGTCAGCTTTGATCCGCTCCAAGACGTCGAAGCCCGACATGTCGGGCAGGCGCAGATCGAGCACGACGCAGTCCGGCGGCGACGTCGTCATATGGGCGATGGCGTCCTCTCCGGTTTCGGCCGCGACTATGTCGACGTCATCGTCTCGCAGCAATTCGGTGATGCCGAACCTCTCACCGGCATTGTCCTCGACGAGCAGAAGTTGCTTGCGTCGCGGCCGCGCGAAATCGGTGATCCGATCAAGCGCGTCCTGCAGGCCGGCGGTTGTGGTTGGTTTGGTTATGAACGAGAAGGCGCCACGGGCCAGACCGTGCTGACGATCTTCGTCCAGAGTGACGATCTGCACCGGAATATGGCGCGTCGCCGGATCCTGCTTCAGTTGGCTCAGTACAGTCCAGCCAAGCATGTCCGGAAGGAACACATCGAGTGAGACCGCCATCGGTCTATATTGCCGGGCGAGTGCAAGAGCTTCGGCTCCGCGCGCCGCGACCAGAACCTTGAGTCCGTGGTCGTGGGCCAGGTCCACCATGATGCGTGCGTAGTGAGGATCGTCTTCCACGATCAGCAGCACCTGGTCGTCGGGGTTTAGTGCCTGCCGATCATCCGGAATCCGCTCGATCTGTTGTTCCGGCTGATGGGCCCGCAATTGCTCAAGCGTCTCGATCGCCACCGGAGGTGCACCGGACTGCACGCGAAGCGGCGCCTGTGGCCCGAGGTAGGAAAGCGGCAGGAAGAGCGTGAAGGTGCTGCCCACGCCCGGCATGCTGCGAAGCTGAATCTCGCCGCCAAGCAGATGCGCCAGTTCGCGCGAGATCGCCAGGCCGAGGCCTGTCCCACCGTACTTACGACTCGTGCTGGCGTCCGCCTGCTGGAACGCCTCGAAGATGATGCGTTGCTTTTCGACCGGAATACCAATGCCGGTGTCGGTCACCTCGAAGGCCACGACGACGGGCGCCTGTCGCAGCACGCTGTTCTCCCCGATCCATCCTTCCTGCACCGCGGCGATGCGCAGCCGCACATTGCCTTGGGCGGTGAACTTGAACGCGTTGGAGAGCAGGTTCTTCAAGATCTGCTGCACCCGCTTGGAGTCGGTTGTCATGCTGCGCAGTTGCGGGTCGACCTGGATTTCGAAGGCCAGGTCGCGGGTCTCCGCCTCGTGACGGAACGGCCGCGTCACCGTTTCCTGCAGGAGGGAGATGGGAATTTCCTCGATGTCCACCGACACGGTTCCAGACTCGATCTTGGAAAGATCAAGAATATCACTGATGAGATTGAGCAGGTCGGTGCCCGCGCCGTGGATGGTCCGCGCGAATTCGACCTGCCGTGGCGTCAGGTTGCCGTCGTAGTTGTCGCCGAGCTGCTGACCCAGGATCAGGATCGAGTTCAGCGGCGTGCGCAGCTCGTGCGACATGTTCGCGAGGAACTCGGACTTGTACTTCGATGTCAGCGCCAGCTCGGTCGCCTTCTCCTCCACCGCTCGCCGAGCCTGCTCGATCTCCTGATTCTTGCGCTCCACTTCGACATTGCGTTCAGCGAGCTGCTGCGCCTTCTGCTCAAGCTGCTCGTTGGTCTGCTGCAACTCGCGCTGCTGGGTCTGCAATTCGATCGCGAGCTGCTGGGACTGCTTCAGCAGGCCCTCGGTCTGCATCGTGGCCTCGATGCTGTTCAGCACGATGCCGATACCGCCGGTGAGTTGCTCCAGGAAGGCCTTCTGCAAATCGGTGAAGGCGCCAAGCGTGGCGAGTTCGATCACTGCCTTCACCTGGCCCTCGAACAGGACAGGCAAGACGAAGACGCTGCTGGGCGTGGCCTTGAACAGGCCGGAACGAATGGGCACGACATTTGGCGGGACCTGCTGAATGAGCATGCGCCGTCCGTCCGCCGCGCATTGACCGATAAGGCTCTCGCCGAAGGCGAGCCGTTCCGGGTGTCCCTCGGTTCCGCCATCGGCATAGGCGCCCAGCAGCTTCAAGGTAGCGGGCGCATCCGCCGGGGCTTCGGTGTCCACCAGATAGATGACGCCGTTCTGGGCCTCGACCAGCGGCGCCAGTTCCAACAACAACATCCGTCCGACCGTCGCCAGGTCGCGCTGGCCCTGCAGCATGTTGGTGAAACGGGCGAGGTTGGTCTTGAGCCAGTCCTGTTCAGTATTGCGGTCAGTGGTGAGCCGCAGATTGTCGATCATGGTATTGAGGTTGTCTTTCAGCTCCGCCACCTCGCCGCGTGCCTCGACCTGGATCGAACGTGTAAGATCACCCTTGGTGACGGCGGTGGCCACCTCGGCGATGGCGCGCACCTGAGTGGTCAGATTCGCTGCCAGCAGATTCACGTTGCCGGTCAGATCCTTCCAGGTTCCGGCGGCGCCGGGCACGTTGGCCTGACCACCAAGCCGGCCTTCCACGCCGACCTCACGCGCGACGGTCGTCACCTGATCCGCAAAGGTCTTGAGCGTGTTTGTCATGTTGTTGATCGTTTCGGCGAGCGCGGCCACTTCACCCTTCGACGTCATGGTCAGGTTCTGTTTCAGATCGCCGTCAGCGACCGCCGTCACCACTTTGACGATGCCACGCACCTGCTCGGTCAGGTTGGCAGCCATGACATTCACCGTATCGGTCAGGTCCTTCCAGGTGCCGGCGACACCCGGGACCTGCGCCTGCCCACCCAGCTTTCCCTCAGTGCCGACCTCGCGAGCGACACGCGTCACTTCCGAGGCGAAGGCGTTGAGCTGATCGACCATGGTGTTGATGGTGTTTTTCAGCTCCAGAATTTCGCCCTTCACGTCCACGGTGATTTTCCGAGACAGGTCGCCGCGGGCCACCGCCGTGGTGACCTCGGCAATGTTGCGCACCTGCGTGGTCAGGTTGGCAGCCAGCAGGTTGACGTTATCGGTCAGGTCCTTCCAGGTGCCGCCGACGCCCGGCACCACAGCCTGCCCACCCAACCGGCCTTCGGTGCCGACCTCGCGCGCCACACGGGTCACCTCGGCGGCGAACGAGCGCAATTGCTCGACCATGGTGTTCAGCGTTTCCTTGAGCAGCAGGATTTCGCCGCGCACATCGACTGTGATCTTCTTCGACAGATCGCCGTTGGCGATCGCGGTCGCGACCTCGGCGATGTTGCGGACCTGCCCGGTCAGGTTGGAGGCCATGAAGTTGACGTTGTCGGTCAGATCCTTCCAGGTGCCGCCGACGCCCGGCACCACCGCCTGCCCGCCCAGCTTGCCCTCGGTGCCGACCTCTCGCGCCACGCGGGTCACTTCCGAGGCGAAGGCATTGAGCTGATCGACCATCGTGTTGATGGTGTTTTTCAGCTCCAGGATTTCGCCTTTGACGTCCACGGTGATCTTGCGGCCCAGATCGCCGCGGGCCACGGCGGTCGTCACCTCGGCGATGTTGCGAACCTGCGCGGTCAGGTTGCCAGCCATCGAGTTGACGTTATCGGTCAGATCCTTCCAGGTGCCGGCGACGCCCGGCACCTGCGCCTGCCCGCCCAGCTTGCCTTCGGTGCCGACCTCGCGGGCCACGCGGGTCACCTCGCCGGCGAAGCGGTTGAGCTGATCGACCATGGTGTTCAGCGTTTCCTTCAATTGAAGGATTTCGCCGCGGACATCGACGGTGATCTTGCGCGAAAGATCGCCGCCGGCGATGGCGGTTGCCACCTCGGCGATGTTGCGCACCTGCGCGGTCAGATTGCCTGCCATGGAGTTCACGCTGTCGGTCAGGTCCTTCCAGGTGCCGGCAACACCTGACACCTGCGCCTGCCCGCCGAGCCGTCCTTCGGTGCCGACCTCACGCGCCACGCGGGTGACTTCGCCGGCGAATGCGTTGAGCTGATCGACCATCGTGTTGATGGTCTCCTTCAACTGCAGGATTTCGCCCGACACGTTCACCGTGATCTTCTTCGACAGATCGCCCTGGGCGACGGCGGTCGCGACCTCGGCGATGTTGCGCACTTGTCCGGTCAGGTTCGACGCCATCGAGTTGACGCTGTCGGTCAGATCCTTCCAGGTTCCCGCGACGCCGGAGACCTGCGCCTGGCCGCCCAGCCTTCCCTCGGTGCCGACCTCGCGCGCGACGCGGGTGACCTCGCCGGCGAAGCGGTTGAGCTGATCGACCATCGTGTTGATGGTCTCCTTCAACTGCAGGATCTCGCCGGACACATTGACGGTGATCTTCTTCGACAGGTCGCCGTTGGCTATAGCGGTGGACACTTCCGCGATGTTGCGCACCTGAGCGGTCAGGTTGCTCGCCATCGAGTTCACCGATTCGGTCAGATCCTTCCAGGTGCCGGCGACGCCCAGCACGTTGGCCTGGCCACCGAGACGGCCATCGGTGCCGACTTCGCGGGCAACGCGGGTCACCTCCGACGCGAAAGCGTTGAGCTGATCGACCATCGTGTTGATGGTCTCCTTCAGCTGCAGGATTTCGCCGGACACGTTGACGGTGATCTTCTTCGACAGGTCACCGCGGGCGATGGCGGTCGCCACCTCGGCAATGTTGCGCACCTGCCCGGTGAGGTTGGACGCCATCGAATTGACGTTGTCGGTCAGGTCCTTCCAGGTGCCGGCCACACCGGGCACCTGCGCCTGCCCGCCCAGCCGCCCTTCGGTGCCGACCTCACGGGCGACGCGGGTCACCTCCGAGGCGAAGGAGTTGAGCTGATCGACCATGGTATTCATGGTGTCCTTCAGCTCCAGGATTTCGCCACGGACGTCGACGGTGATCTTACGCGACAGATCGCCGCGAGCGACCGCCGTCGTCACCTGTGCAATATTGCGCACCTGGTCGGTCAGGTTGCCGCACATCGCGTTCACGCTGTCGGTCAGGTCCTTCCAGGTTCCCGCCACCCCGGGCACCAGCGCCTGGCCGCCAAGCTTGCCCTCGGTGCCGACCTCGCGCGCGACCCGGGTCACCTCCGAGGCGAACGACCGAAGCTGGTCAACCATCGTGTTGATGGCTTCCTTCAACTGGAGGATCTCACCGCGAACATCCACGGTGATTTTCTTTGAAAGATCACCGTTCGCCACGGCGATCGTCACGTCGGCGATGTTGCGCACCTGGGCCGTCAGGTTGCTCGCCATCGAGTTGACGGATTCCGTCAAATCCTTCCAGACGCCCGTGACTTCGCTGACCTGCGCCTGGCCGCCAAGCTTGCCATCCGTACCGACCTCGCGGGCGACCCGGGTCACCTCTGAGGTGAAGACACTAAGCTGCTTGATCATCGTGTTGACGATGCTGGCCGAGCGGAAAAATTCGCCCTCCAGGGGGCGGCCGTCCACTTCAAGCGGCACGGTCTGTAGAAGATCGCCCTTCGCCACGGCGCTGATCGTGCGGGTCACTTCGGTTATCGGCCATAGCAAGTCCTCGATCAGCATATTGACCGAAGACCGCATTTCGCCCCATGCGCCGCTCGAAAGCCCGAAATCGACACGCTGGCGCGTTCGTCCCTCGCGTCCCACGGCCTGACCAACGAGCTCAAGCTGATCGGCCATGCGTTCATTGGCCGCGACGATATCGTTGAATGTGTCGGCGATCTTGCCAGCGAGGCCGGTTTGGTCGGTACGGAGCCGTACGGAGAAATCCCCGGTTCGCATGGCCTGCAACGCGACGAGCAACTCATGGGTTTCGATCGAAACCCCTTCCGAGCGACCGTTGAGCACTGGGGAGATACCGGCGACAGCAGGCTGATTCAGTTCCATATTATGCTTTCTCCCCACAACTCGATCGGCAGAACTGGGTCGCTTCGACCTTACTTAAGAAAGGGATTGGCGGCTAACCTGGCGAAGATGTTATTTACGCAATCGTCTTGATATGCCGATCGCGGAAATGTTACCTCGCGTTTTCGTGATATGTTTCGTGACTATTTGGAGACCCCGATCCGGCGCAGGATGCCGCGGACGCCGGCTGGGCAGGACATCGACAAGACAGAGAAGGCAAAGGATTCGATCTGAAGCCGGACCACACCGGCACCGTCGGACGGTTCGTTCGGTCGGTCTGGATGGCGCCCTGTTGAAGCGCTTCCCGCCGTGGCAGGACAGATCCGCTCGCAGCGACCATGTCTACGCGGACCGCCAACGAGACGATAGCGACCTTCGCCTGTCTGCCGTCCGGCTGTTGGCACAAAAAGGGGGGGTCACGGCATGAGCAAGGCAACGGTCTCCTGGGTGCGCTTCGCATTCCTGGCTCTGCCGGCAATAGTCCTCGTCATCGCCATCGGACTGGTCGTGGTGTGGCTGCTGTCCAGGTAACGCTTACGCGCCTGTTTGGACTCTTATGCCTGCTCCTGGGTGGCGCGGTGATCGCGTTCGACCTGGTTGCCACCATTGTATGCAGAGCCGTCAGCCAAGAGTGGAACATGCCCTGGAACGACGGCTCCCTCTGCCAGGCGATAACCCAGGGGTCGATCGTCGCGGCGATCGTGGCGTTCGCCATAGCCTTGTTGGCCCTCGGCGTGTGGGTCTTGCTCGGCGAGCGCGGCTGACGTCAGCGGTATCGCCGGGCAATCGTCGAAGCGAACCATGAGCGGAACCAGGCTTGCACCAGCAGACGCATGCGAATGGTGTGAAATACTTCAGAGATGCATCCGGTATTCGCGGCCATTGTCCGTTTGTCAGCACTGTCGTGTCGAAAGGCAAGTTGTGGCTGACAAAGCAGCAGGGAGAACTTGGGATGTACGTGCGTCCCTGCCGACTGATCTACCTAATCCGCAGGAGGTTTTTATGAAGTTCCACAGCTTTGCCCTTTACACACTGATGGGGTTTGTTGGTGCCGTGCCGCTGGCCTTCGGCCAATCCGACACGACCGGTGCGAAGCCGGAGACCGAGGGGACGGCAACGATGGCCGCGAAGCAGCACACCGCTGGAGTTCCCCAAGGGTTGGTTCCTGACGCCGGGACTGCAATGAAGCAACACACCGCGGGCGTTCCGCTAAGCATGACTCGGAACCCCGGCACGGCTTACGAAGGGAGCAAAAGCCAGTAACAAATCCGCCGGAAGAACTGCCGCGCAATTTTCTAGGGTGCGAGGCAGTTCGACCAGTGACTCGGCCTCTCTGCGCTCCAGCCTTCTCCGGGAGCGCAGCCTTGCCGCCGCCCGTGCAAACTGCGGACTTCCGGGGCCTGTTTCGACAAGGCCCCTGCGCAGGATCGGAAGTCGCTATTTGTATGCGATCGAGTCAGGGACCAATCCCATTGCGGTTATCGTTGCTGGCGTCAGTTGTCCGTTTGGCTGGATCCCCCGGTTTTGCTGGAACTGCGCCACCGACGTTTGCGTGCCCTCACCCCATACGCCGTCCACACTGCCATTATAGAAGCCCAGATGCCGGAGCTGCGATTGAATGGAACGAATCGACGAGGGCCGAAGACTTTCTGGGGGTGGTAACGGCGACGCGAGAGCCGCTTGCTGAGCGCCCAACAGCGTGACCGGATCGAGACCCAGTGAAGCCGCAGTGGCCTGGTTCAACTGGCCCGTCACCTGCAACTGATGGCTGGCCTGAAAACGTTGCAATGCGGCAGCGCTGTCGGGGCCCCATACGCCGTCCGCTTGTCCGCCGTACGCGCCCGCGGTTCGCAAATGCTCCTGCACCGCTTGTACCGCAGGCGGCGGCATCGGCTGAACGTAGGCCAACGGGGGCACGCTCTGCGCCTCCGCAACCGTGGTGAACAATGCGGCCAGAACAATGCCGCCGCCGAACATTCGAAGAGATTTCATGTTGGGCACCCTTGGTTGTGTGCCCACAAACGCGCAAACGCCCCGCTTGGTTCAATACTCGCCGACCGGACCTGACGCACGATGACCGACGCTATATGCGAGCAACGACCGAAGTTGCTGTCTTGATGCCCAGGGTCGATTCAGCATGCCAACCCGCGGCGCAGGGTCAGCTGCTCAGGGCCTAACGCCGGCCGAATTTATAGGCGAAATCCGGCACGCATGAGGTCAATGCCGCCCGCGCTTCTCGAAAACCAATGTGTCGCCCTCGGTCGTCAGCTTCAATCGCTTGCCGTTCTCGGCGATTTCATACTGGTCGGTTTCCACCTGCGCGCTGCCGTTTGGACCGGAAGATTGGGTCGGTGTGAAGACGATCGTGCCGGCGGTGCTGTTTGACGGTTGCTGCTCATATGTACCCTTCATCTGAGTCACAACTTTCCGCCTCTGAGAGGTCTGGCTGCTCCACTTGCCGTCAGCGGTCACGTTCATGTCAACGGTGACCCCGTTCCCTAGATTGGCGCGCCAGGTACCAGCCACGTCCGCGTCGGCCAATGCCACGGCACTCGTTGCGATCGATAGCAGGGTGGCCAATAAAAGCGTTCGCAAGATTTCCTCCTGAACCAGACCTTCCCTTACCGGCCCGGCGGAGCGCCAGTGGGGCAGGAAAGACACGATTGAATGCCCGCCACCGCGTGCGATGCCGGCCTGATAACGGGCTATGCCCCGCGGAACGGCGTGGCGACAGCCTTGGCCGGCGCAGTTTCAGGCACGCCTTCCATTTCTTCCAGCGTAGTTAGCGAATCGACCCGCGGCAACCCTGTCGTCAGCCGGCGCACCCGTGCCGGTATCGCCGCTGGCTCGACCCGAGGCCCGAGCCGTCCGTCTCGTCGAGCCCCGGGTCATGATCCACTGGCGATTGCGTCAGCGACGCGACGCGATCCCCGCGTGCTATTGGGGCTGGGACTGCTGTCCCGCCGAGTAGCCCTTCTGGAACGATTGCTGTTCGTTGTTCTTCCAGGCATTGACCAACAATCCGCCAGCCAGGCCCGCCGCAGCTCCGATCCCCGCGCCGAGCGCGGCATTGCCGGCCAACGCGCCGACGACCGCGCCGCCGGCGGCGCCGATTCCGGTGCCGGTCGCGGCACGCTGCTGCCCTGGGGTGAGATCGGCGCAGCCACTGAGTGCGATCCCCGCGACGACCAAGGCAATGACACTTTTTCTCATGGAATTCGGCTCCTTCGTCCTGGCGGGTCTCACTTCGCGGGGGTCCGCTTCTCGCCTGCGCGCGGGCATGGATACTGCTGGATCAGGAACTGTAACAGGCCGACGACCGCCGGAGCCTGTAAGCGCTGCGGCTCGGCGTTCGCCCAGACCACGAACTGCGCCAGGGCGTCGTTGTTTGACGGCCGTGGCATCGGCAGGCAAAACGGCTGACGGTCCTTCCGGACGGTGGACCCGTAACCGATCGCCAACTCAGAGGCTCCCTCAACAAAACCTTGGCAGAAATTTACCGCCGCGGTCATGAGCGGATCATCTTTTCCAGCGCTACAGAGCGCGATGAGGTCGCTGGTCGTCTGCGGCGGAAATTGATCCCGAGTTACCGCAGCTTTTGGCGCGACGGGAAACGCCGCCAAAAGGACGGCTGCTGCACAGAAAGCCAAACACGAAAGCCGTATCACGTCCATTCCCCTTCGATTGTAGCCCGGTCGCGTTGATCGCTGCCGGTCCGGTATGGGCTCGGACAAACTAACCCGTTCAATCGCGTTGGCAAAGCTCTTCATCCTTCGGTCGTCGGTCCCCGCCGGCGCGGTTTCCTTGCATGGCCCGCAGTCAGCCACTTCCTGTCCCGGCATGGATGGCTGCTTGCCCTCGGATTCTGGGCCGCGCCCGATCCCTGATGGTCGCTCCCAGTTCATTGGCTGGGTTGGCCCAGCGGCAGGCTATGCCCCGACTTTGGTCCGTTCCGCCGGCGCGCCCGACCCGGTTATCGCCTGACCCGCGACGGCCTGTTCTCGAGCGAGCAGTTCCAACCCGACCAGCCGTCTGGAGATGTCGCGTCTAACGGGGACGCGCCGGGCGCGGCAGGGACACCGCTGGCGGGGTTCCGCGACGCCAAATGTTGATTTTTCGGCGAGCACTTCATCTTCGACATTTTATTTCTCGTGCAAATTCACGGATAATGGAACCAAAAAGATACGTTGCGCGGTCATCAGAAATTCCCGCCGATTTGGTCTCCCGCCAAGCTACTCGACGGCTCTTTCATTTGCCCGACCTTCGGGACCGGCAACCGAACGCCCGCGGCCCGGATACAACATGCCGATCGTAGCGTTTCTCAATTTTGCTTCTGTGTCGCCCGTCGACGTATAAGTTTCATTACATTTCAGCAAAAATAGAATTGGACGGGCGGTAAGAACGGCTACTGATACAAGACGTCGGACCCATGACCTGTCCGCGGACAGAACACAAGGCTTTCCGATCGCGATTCCCGTTGCAATGGATGAAGCGTCCGACTCTCGCGGTCAGAACCCGGACCGGACCGTTTCAACCTCGCAGGTTAGTTGGGAGCCGCCGCCAATAGCCTGAATTCTTGCGCCAACGATAGTTGAGCCAAGTCCGGCTCGGCGAATCCCGCGTCAACTCGACCGTTGCGCCAGCCGTGCCAAAAGGATCGTGATCGATCTGATCCCGGCGCCGGGCTGCCGTGGAATCCATCAAAATATCCCTCGAGAACCTCGCCGTCGTCTAGTTTTCGAAAATCGGTAATGGTTTCGACCGGGACGAATTCAGCCATAAGTCACCTTGTGGTCCGATAATCAAAATTACAGAGCAGGCTGTCTGTACCTGTCAAGCGATCTGTCATACTCACCTTTCAGAATACACGATATCATATTCTTGTTGCAAACCACACCAGGAGGCCTGGCCATGCTGTTTTCCCGTGATAATTTGGGTTTTGAGGCCCGCCAAGTCAGGACGGTCGTTCCACTTAAGCAGACTCAGTACTCCGCGCGGCTCGCACTTGATCGCCAGACAAAACGAGATGCCTATAGGTTGCGTTATGACAGCTACCTCGCATCGGGCTACATCGAGCCCAACCCGGACAGACTTTTTCAAGATCAATACGATAACCTTCCCAACTGCCAGACCATCGTCATTTACGATGACGATGTCCCGGCGGCCTCGGTGCGTACTTGCACCCTGTCCCTCGGGTCGGCACAGCGATCGCCTGCTTCGGACACATTTCCCGAGGAGGTCAACGAACTGCTTAGCCAGCAATCGGCGATCGGGCTTGGACGCGGGATCGAGACGACCCGATTGGTCAGAAGTCCGGCGGCGGAAAACAATCAGGGTCTTGTCTTCCTGCTCTATCGAATGGCAGGATATTTGGGGATGGAAGCTGGTTCCGAGATCCTGCTGGCGTGCGTTCGCAGAAACCATGCGCCGTTCTACCGGCGACTCGGCTACAGTCCGGTGACAGAACCACGGTCGTATCCGGGTCTGAATTGCCCGATGCAACTCATGAGCTGCACGCGTCAGCGCTACGAGGAGATTCGTAACGCATTCCCCGTGATCGATCCCTATACTAGCGCAACCGGACCGCTGGACGAGTTCTTCGATGGCGAATCCGTTTCCCTCGCCCTGACGCCGTGATGAGCATCGGCAGCGATGTGTGGCTGCCCATCGCTTTGTCACTCGTTGCTTTTGGATCGTTCAGCTGGGCGCTTTACGGTCATTTTGAGACAAGTATACGCATTCCGTACGGAATGCGTTTGCTCTCTTTCTTCAGCTTTTTCTCTTATATTACCTACGTTGGCCTGCTCGTGTGGCGAGGCTGCGACTCGCCGGTGTGGACGATACTGGGACTGGTCGGATTTGCAGTGTCCATCACCCTTTTCTGGTGGACGGTGATCACGACCAGGCCGCATCGGCTCGCTTTGGCCTATACGGATGCCGATCCCGATATTATCTATGTCGAGGGACCCTATGCGAAAGTCAGGCATCCATTCTATCTGTCGTACATCGTTTTTTGGCTTGCTTCGGCCTTGGTCGCCGGCCAGTGGCAATGGGCGCCCGCGCTGATCCTGATATTCTGGTACGTCCAAGTGGCGAAGGGAGAGGAAAGACGCTTTCGATCATCGGCCCTTTCGACAGCCTACGACGCCTATCGAGGGCGCACCGGCATGTTCCTGCCGCGTCTTGGGTCAGGCAGGCGATGACACGCCCAGTGCTGGGTGGCGAAGCGATCAAGGGATTGTGGAACGGAGCGGGTGCGATTCTGCAACGGCTACTGGCGTTGCGTCGCCTCTTTCGGTCGTACCTCGGGACAGACAACGAACGTCCGGTTCGGCGCGAACAGGCCACCATTCTCTTCGGTGTGACACTTCTGTTCGCGTTTCTTGGCATAGGTAGTTGTACCCTCTTTACGCTGGCGTTCGAGCGGCGCATGAGCGCGGCAGTGACCGTGGCCTATGGCACGATCATCGTGCTCTACGTCGGGTTGGTTGCAGGTAGTCTGCGCTGGAGGCAACGCCGCGATGACGCGGCCTTCATTCGGCTCTCGGTGATGCTCTTGGCAGGGCTGGGGCTGGCCTGGGGGGTCCTCGTCAATCTGTTCGCACTGGATGCCCAGGCAAACCAGCAGGGTATCCTCATCGGGCTCATCATGGCGCTCGTATCGACGCCGATGCTCGCCGTGCCGCTGTCCGCCGCGCTGGCGTTTTACGTTCCGATTTCTCTCTTCTGTTCGCTGGTCATTCTCACGCAGCCAGTCCAGAATCTCGCTGCCTACTCGTTCTTTGGCTTCCTCATGTTTGCCTTGATTGGCCTGCTGTACATGAACAAGACCATACTCGAACGTTCGATCGGACGCCTGAATCTGCAAAAGGAACATGAAACGATACGGGTATTCCTGCGCGAATACGAGGAGGTCTCATCCGACTGGCTCTGGGAAACCGACAGCGAGGGGAGTCTGCGCAATGTGGGCACCCGGATGGCGGAGGCGCTCCAGGTAGACAAGTCCGTCCTTGAGAACCTCTCAGTGTTTGACTTTCTGAGCGGCGCCGACGAAGGGGACGATGTCGCAAGCCTGGTTCAGTTCATGCAGGAACGGACGGCGTTCCGAGATGCCGGTCTGGCAATAACGATTGGTGAAAGGGTCCGGTGGCTCAGCCTCACGGGCCATCCGGTTTACGATGAGACTGGCGCCTTTCGCGGCTTCCGCGGCATCGGATCGGACGTCACCGAAGCTCGTATCGGAAGGCAGAAGATCGAGTATCTCGCGCGCCATGACGGCTTGACCGGACTGATCAACCGGCAGGCTTTTGTCGACGAACTTCGGGCTGCGTGCCACCGGTCGGCGACAGATCGGTTCGCGTTGCTGCTCATCGATCTGGACAACTTCAAGGGGATCAATGACGACCTCGGCCATCTGGCGGGGGACGATGCGCTAAGAATAGTGGCTGACCGACTCCGGGGCTCCATCCGGCTTGGAGATGTCGGCGGCCGTATCGGCGGAGACGAATTCGCCGTTCTGCTGCGCGACGCCGACCAGGCGGACGCGCTTGAAATCGCCGCGCGCATCACGCACACGCTGTCGGCAAATCTGCTGATCGACAACCTCGCCATCACGCCGAGCGGAAGTATCGGCGTTTCGCTGTATCCGAGTCATGGCACCGACACGGAGGTTCTGATGAGAAGGGCCGATCTGGCGCTCTACAGAGCCAAGGAGCGGGGCAAGAATGCCACCTACTTGTTCGAGTTCGAGTTAGAGCATGAGCATCTGGGGCGGATGCGCCTTCAGGCGGAACTGGCGTCGGCGCTCGATAAGGGACAGATCTTTCTGCATTATCAACCGATTGTGGACGTTCGTTCAGGCAGAATTGTTTCGGTAGAGGCACTTGTGCGTTGGCGCCATCCGACCCGCGGCGTGTTGACGGCAGGGGTGTTCATGCCAGGCGCCGAGGCGAGCGATCTGATGGAGCGACTGGGGGAATACGTTCTGCGGCTCGCATGCTATTCCGCTGCCAGGTGGGAGAGACCTGTCCCGGTCGCTGTAAACCTGTCGCCCAAGCAACTGCGGAGCGGAAGGTTCGTCTCCATTCTGAAAAGCTGCCTGGTGGAAAGCGGTCTGCTGCCCGGCCGTCTTTCCCTTGAGATGACGGAGACCGTCTTCCTGGCGTCGTCGGAGCGGACCGTGAGCCAGCTGGACGCTGTGCGTGCACTTGGTGTCCGCATCATATTGGACGATTTTGGGACGGGCTATTCGTCCTTGACCTATCTCCGCGGCTTCGACGTCGATGGCATCAAGATAGATGCGAGCTTTACGCGAGACCTTCCAGGCTCTCAGAAGGTTGCGGCGATTGTCCGCACCATTGGTAAACTCGCCTCCGATATGAACATCTATGTCGTAGCGGAAGGCGTCGAGACGGTCGAGCAGCTCAACTGGTTGCGCGGTAACGGCATTGCATTCGCTCAGGGACACCTGCTCGGACGACCGGGAGACGACTCGGTCTTTTCCGGCGGGGAAACCAGCCGACAGGACGATCTCTTGTCTTTGTAAATGCCGCTAACCGCCCGAGTGTCCGACCGGTGCACGCAAGTTCGCCGCGCGGCCGCGACGGCTGAGCTGTTTACCGGCAAGGCAGCCGTGCCATCTCCCTCGCGCCCGGTAGCGAGACGACCTCAGGCCCCGCGACCTTTGCGGCCAACGTTTGTCTGGGACGGACCGGCGGGCTGGCATAGTCGTTTGTCCTGTGCGATCCAGCCCCGCGCTGCGGCTTCGGTTGCAAAGCCTGCCGCCGTTTGCGGAAGTGCGCCAAATCTGACCACTTCGATGACGAAACCGCCATCCTCGCACTGCACGATTCGATAGCTGGTCTCTACCATCGACGATCTATCGCATCATGGCGATGATTTCGGCGGGCGAGGACGGCCAAGTCAGCGTGCGCCGGGCGCGCGACTCACCGGGCGCCACGCGAGATCATATAGGTGATGTAATCAGCCTGGGTCATGCCGTCATAAGACATCCCGAAGGGTTTCTTCTTGATAGCGGCTGCCTCGGTCGGGGCACCCGCGGGCTTTGTCTGTTTCGCGCGTGGGGCGGGCTTTGGCACAGGTGCCCGCACCGTCGGCACGCTCGCTGGGGCTGCTTCGCGAGCGACCGGCTCCGACCTCGCAGCCCGCCACGATGCGACATCATTGCGCATTTGCTCGTTCATCGCGTCGACAGGGCTGTCGGTGTCGATGGCCGGATCACCCAACTCGTCCGTGGGCGTATTATTGTTCATCAGTCTGTTCCTCTTGATCAACGAGAACTCGGCGGCAGATCCACTGGACGCCAAGCGAGTGCTCATTGCAATACCAACGGCTCTGCAACCGAGGATATTGTAGACCCATCCCCTGTCACCTTTAGGTGTAGAATCGGTGAACGGTATAATATCCGTTTAGAAACATCAGGTGCATGGCCGTTGTGACCGTCCCGGAACGACCCGGAACGGTCAAGGCCTTTGGAAGCTGTCACACAGGATTTAGAAGTCCAGGTCGGCGGAGCCGTCGCCGCCGGACTGTTTCTCCGTCCTCTCGGCCACCATGGCCTCGGTGGTGATCATCAGTGCGCCCACCGACGCGGCGTGTTGCAGCGCTGATCGCACAACTTTGGTTGGATCGATGATGCCTGCCTTGACCATGTCCTTGAAGCCGCCGGTCTGAGCATCGAAGCCCCAGTTATAGTCGTCCTTTTCGAGAACCTTGCCGGAGATCACGGCGCCGTCCTCGCCGGCGTTTTCGACGATTTGCCGCAGCGGCGTCAGGACCGCCTTGCGAACGATCTCGATGCCAACTCGCTGATCGTCGTTGTCGGCGTTCAGCCTGGACAGTATCAGGGACCCGCGGGCGAGTGCGACACCGCCGCCTGGCACGATGCCTTCCTCCACAGCCGCACGGGTCGCATGCAGGCCATCGTCAACGCGGTCTTTCTTCTCCTTCACCTCGACCTCGGTGGAGCCGCCGACTCGGATGATCGCCACGCCGCCGGCGAGTTTCGCCAGCCGTTCCTGCAGCTTCTCACGATCGTAGTCCGAGGTCGTCTCCTCGATCTGCGCGCGTAATTGCGTGCAGCGTGCCGCGATGTCGTGCTTCTTGCCGCTGCCCTCGACGATCGTGGTGTTATCTTTGTCGATCAGCACTTTCTTGGCTTGGCCGAGCATCGCGAGGGTAACGTTTTCCAGTTTGATGCCGAGATCTTCACTGATTAGGTCGCCGTGGGTGAGCACCGCGATATCCTCCAGCATGGCCTTGCGACGATCGCCGAAGCCGGGCGCCTTCACCGCGGCGACCTTCAGACCGCCACGCAGCTTGTTCACGACCAGTGTGGCGAGCGCCTCACCTTCGACATCTTCCGCGATGATGAGCAGCGGACGTGCGGACTGGGCGACGGCTTCAAGAAGCGGCAGCAGGGACTGCAAGCCGGAGAGCTTCTTCTCATACAACAGTATGTAGGGCTTTTCCAGTTCGACCGTCATTTTCTCGGCGTTGGTGATGAAGTATGGTGACATATAGCCGCGGTCGAACTGCATGCCTTCGACGACGTCCAGCTCGGTCTGGATGCCCTTCGCTTCCTCGACGGTGATGACCCCCTCGTTGCCGACCTTCTGCATTGCTTCCGCGATCATGCGGCCAATCTCGGCCTCTCCGTTCGCCGAGATGGTGCCGACCTGTGCCGTTTCGGCCTCTGTGGTGATCTTCTTGCTGCGTTTCTTCAGTTCTTCGACCAAGGCTGTGACCGCCTTGTCGACGCCTGCGCCTCAGGTCCATCGGGTTCATTCCGGCGGAGACCGCGCGCAAACCCTCCCGCACGATCGCCTGTGCCAGCACGATTGCGGTTGTGGTGCCGTCGCCGGCGATATCAGTGGTCTTGGACGCAACCTCCCGGACCATTTGGGCACCCATGTTCGCGAACTTGTCCGAAAGTTCGATCTCCTTGGCGACGGTGACGCCGTCCTTGGTGATGCGCGGTGCGCCATAGCTCTTGTCCAGGATCACGCTGCGGCCCTTTGGGCCGAGGGTGACCTTTACCGCTTCGGCGAGGGTATCCACGCCGCGGAGCATGCGGTGGCGAGCGTCATCACCGAAGCGAACGTCTTTCGCGGGCATTTGCCTGTTCCTTCCTGAATGCGTGGTCCGTTCGGGTCGTCGCCTGCATTTGTCGGCGACGAAGCCTCACTTTTATTTGTTTGAAATGGTTCAAGTAACGGGTGTCTTCGGCGCCGCCTGGGGCTAGTCGAGGCAAGAAATAGTTGGCCGACGGGTGGCTGATAGCACTCCTGGTGCGAGAGTGCCAGAGCTTTGATGTCGAATGACGAGGGCTGCGATCAGGTATTCGTCACCGCGGTGCGTGGACGGACCAATCGCCGTGTAGATCCTGGCATGTTGCAATCGACGGTTGCCGGCCGCTTTATTGTAGTTCATTGATATTCATGCTGTCTTCGGCAGAAATCTGTGTCATAATAAGGGATGGTTGATATTTCTTATCGCGTGATGCCTGACGCCGTCGGCGGTTTCGACGTGCAAATGACCAAACCCGACGGGCAGGCCAAAACGGCCACCGGTTTTGGCAGCGAGCATGAGGCACTTGCCTGGATCGTCCAGACCAAGCGCATAAAGCGGGAAGCCGCGCCCTGGACTCCGCTGGTGCCACGCAAGCGCGGCGCCACGACCGCGCGGCATGGCGTGGGCGACACGGAATTGCGTGACCATTCCATCGTGAAGCGCTGATGCCCGAACGACCTCGTGCGGGTCTGGTGTGATAGCGGAATGACGCATCGACGCCGATGCATCTGTTGTCGGCGACCCCATATCAACGGATAACCAGGTCAGGTGGGACAATTGGTGGCGATGACAGCGGTTACGTTCGCGATGGTGGATGCGGCTTACAGTGCGACGGCGGCACGGACAAAACCAGACGATTCAGACCCCTTCGGCAAGGGAGACTTCGTGGTATATCCGACCCATGGGGTGGGCAAGGTGGACCGCGTCGGCTCGGAAGAGATCGCCGGGCACAAGCTGGATTTTATTTATATCTCATTCGAAGAGAACCGGATGACGCTGCGGGTTCCCGTCGCGCAGGCGCGTACCACCGGCCTGCGCAAGCTCGCGAGTCCCGAAGCCATGGCCGAAGTGCTTGGTATCCTTAGTGGCCGTCCGAAAGTGAGCCGGCTCATGTGGGCCAAGCGCGCGCAGGAATTCCTCGCCAAGATCAACTCGGGCGACTTGAAGATGCTTGCCGAGGTGGTGCGGGACCTGCACACAAGCGCGGGCGGTACAGGTCCCAGCTTCAGCCAACGCAATCTGTTTGAACTGGCAATCGACCGGCTCGCCGGGGAGCTTGCCGGGGTCTCGCAAACCGACAAGGCAGGCGCGGTCGGCAAACTGACGGAAACCTTGCAGGGCGGCCGAACGGCGGATGTGGCCCAGATCGATCACCTGCCCGTGTCAGTCGACGCGTAATTCGGAAAATTTTTCTGGCGAAAACTTCCAATCATCCTTATTTAGGCCGGACGGCACTTTTCAGTTTTGACTAGTTGTACCTGCTATTTGCGAATCCTCGCATCCGGTGCTCCTAAATGTTGAAGAGTAATTTGGTCCACACAGTGTGGACTGCCGAGTTCACGGAGAGAGTAGATGTCGCAAGGCACGGTTAAATGGTTCAATGCTCAAAAGGGCTTCGGTTTCATCCAGCCCGATGATGGCTCGAAGGATGTCTTCGTGCATATCTCGGCGGTTGAGCGAGCTGGTTTCGGTAGTCTCAACGAAGGTCAGAAGGTCAGCTATGACCTCGAGAGCGGCCAGCAGGGCAAAACCTCGGCGACGAACCTGAAGTCGGTCTGAGCAGCGCAGCCGATGCTGCAACCATCGCCATCGGCTGTCGCGTGACGCCACTGCCGGGGGCAGAATTGCCGCCCGGCACGGTATCCTCCAATATCGCGGTTGGGTAGAACAGGGTGAGGCCAAGCGCTTCACCCTGAACCGCGCCGGAGAGCAAGATGGTTTTCAAGCCAAACTACAATCAGCAGCGTGCCGAGCGGAATCGCCTAAAGCAGGCGAAGAAGGATGCGAAACTGCGCGAGCGGGAGGAAGTCGCCACTCGCCGAAAGGAAGAGCAGGATTCCACACCGCCTGCCGCGCCCGAGGCCGAGGTGCAGCGCGGTTCGTAATCGGCGCGCGCTCGGGACAGGATCTTTGAAATGAAAAGTCGTTCGCTGAGCACGTTCGTGTTTTTTGATGTTACCTACGTCGACGGAAGCAAGAGATCCAACAGAAAAGTCTTGGCATCGGTATTGACTGGTCTCGACGGCGACGCGGCTGCCCGGCCGGTCATCGAGGCGCAGGATGAAGAAATCGCCCTCGCATCCGGCCGTCCGCGCGGCGTTATCAAGTCAGTGACGCGCTCGCGGACATGACGGCTCGGGGTTGATCCGGGGCGGATCAGTCGGCGGCATTTGGGGGCCGGAAATCTACGGCGTGCCGGGTTCCCCGAGGTCCCACCAGATGCCCGCATAGGCGGCAAGCCCCTCACGCGCCGGCGCACGAAGCAGGTGCTCGTCGGGTCCGTGCTGCTTACAACCGTTGTAGCTGTGCGGGACCCATACCAGCGGCACACCCAGATAGTCGACAAACACGTCGCCCGGAAGTCCGCCCGACGAGTTCGGAATCACCTGCACCCGTTTGCCCAATGTCCGCTCCATGCTGTCGCGGGTCCAGCGGACCCAGGGATGTCCCGGGTTGGTGCGACTGGCCGGCATGCGGACGCCTGCGTTCTCGATGCGCGCCGTGGCGAACCCGTTGGCGTCCAGGTGTTGGCGCAATGCGGTCTCGAAACCGGCTGGATCGCTGTCGATCGTATAGCGGATCTGGCAATGAGCGCGGGCATTCGGGGCGACCGCGTTGACCGGGTTCTCCGGCCGGCCGGACAGCATCGACAAGACGATGAAGCTGTTCCAGCCATAGATTTTCTCCGCGGCGGTCAACCCGGGCTCGCCCCAATCGAGAGTCGATACTGGCCGCTTCCCCGCCACCTCCGACCGGGCATCCGTCCAGCACGGAGCGCACCTCCGCCGGCACACCATTTGCCGGTAGCCAATCCCGCACCAGTATCTTGCCGTGTCGATCGACGATGGCGCCAAGAGCATGGCTGAGCACGACCGCCGGATCGGTGGTCAGCCCGCCCCAGTGGCCGGAATGCACGCCGCCCGGTCGTAGATCCAGGACCAGATCAAAATGATATATCCCGCGCGTACCAGTGGCGATCGTGGGCAGGTCAGGCGTCACCCGTGGGCCATCGCTGGCGATCAGCACATCAGCAGCCAAGCGATCCGCCTCCGCCGCAACGAATTTGCGCAACCCAGCGGAGCCGCGTTCCTCGCTGGTTTCCAGGATCAGCTTCAGATTGAAACCCGCCGCGCCGTCACGTTCCGACAATACAGCTTCGAGCGCTGCCAGGTTCAACGCATGTTGCCCCTTGTTGTCAGCGGTTCCGCGGCCGTACCAGCGGTCATCTTCCTCGACTAGCGTCCACGGTTGCAGGCCGCCGTGCCATTGTTCGTCCAGACCATGGACGGTGTCGCCATGTCCGTAGGTCAGAACGGTCGGCCGGTCCGGCCCCTCCAGCCGTTCCGCCATCAGAATGGGGCCGAAGCCGGCCTCTGGGTTGGGGTAAATCTCGACCGAAAAGCCCATGCGCAGCAGCCAAGGCTGAATTGCATCATTCAGATAGCGCTGCACATCGGCGGCGTGAGCGGGGTCCTGGGAGGTGCTGGGGATGGCCACCAGGGACGCCAGATGGTCGCGGAATCCGCCCCGGTCGAAAAAGGCCAATGCGCCTGCGATCGCGCCATCCCGCGTTGACATGACAATGTTCCTCGGCCGATGCGATCGGGCAGGGTGCCAGAGTGAGGCGTTCTCTTCCAGGGGCTGCGAAAGAGTTGGTCCAATACCAGCGATCTGACACCTGACGAACCTTGCGAAGCGACCACCGAGCCGGTTCCATCGACGTCGTCCGGACATTGGCTAATGGTCGTCGGGGAGGCGACCTTACCGGCGGGGCGGTCACACCCGCCTGATAGTCGGCATTACGGCCCAGAATTGCGTCCCTCGCTGTCGCAGTGACAGAAGGCTCGCGGCTATCTCCGGGGCGTTCGGCCAGGGCAGGATGATCAGATCGTCGGGCCGCATGTCGCTCAGCACCGCCGGTGCCACGATCGGGATGTGGCTGCCAGGCAGGAAGCGGCCGTGTTTGATCGGGTCGGGGTCGGCCACGCAAGTGATCTGCTCGACGGTGACGCCGCAGCAGTTCAACAGGGTATTGCCGCGAGCGGCCGCGCCGTAGGCGGCCACACGGCGACCACTCGAGCACCTGACCTTGAGGAATTCGCTCACATCGCCCCGGGACGCTTCCATCCTCGGCCCAAACGCCTCGTAGCTGTCCGCCCGATCCAGACCGGCCCAATTTTCCGCGTGCCGCACCGCTTTCAAAGATGGTCGCGCCGCGCGGGGCCCACGTGCATGGCAGGCATAGACACGCAACGAACCGCCATGATCGGGCAGCCGCTCGGCGTCGAATACGCGCAGGCCCACCGAGCGCAGCACCCGCTCCAGAACCAGCAGCGACAGGTAGGAGTAACGATCATGGCGGAAGGCATCGAACTGGGTCTTCTGCAGCAGCGACAACACATGTGGAAACTGGAACGCAACCACCCCGTTCGGTCGCAGGATGCCTGCGAAGCCAGCGGCAAAGTCAAACAGATCCGGCACCTCCGGCAGCACGTTGTCCGCCACCACCAAATCGGCTCGGCCGTGCTGCACGGCGATTTCCATCGCGGTTTCGGCGTTGAAAAAGCCAATCTCGGTCGGGATGCCCAGCGACTGCGCGGCGTTCGCGGCGTTCACCGCGGGCTCGATCCCCAATACGGGGATCCCGGCCTCCTGGAAATAGCGCAGCAGGTAGCCGTCGTTTGATGCGATCTCGATCACCAGGGAGTCTGCCCCAAGGCCAAGACGTTGCCGCATCGTTGTGGCAAAGCGGCGTGCGTGGTCGAGACGCAGGGGGGAGCGGGAGGAGAGAAAGGCGTGGTTGCAGCCGAGCCGCTCGGTCGGCGCTACGTCTTCGATCTGCACGAGCAGACAGGTGTCGCAAACGCTTGCGCGCAGTGGATAGGACGGTTCGTCGTCTCCCCAGGTGTCCTCGGCCCCGACGGTCCGGTTGGCTAGCGGGGTGTATCCGAGATCGATCAGCTTGCGAAGCAGTCCGGCCCCGCACAGTCGACAGGCGAGTTTAGGCGCGGTCGGGGCGACCCGCGCGAGGGTGTCAAGCCCGGTCAGCATTGCGATGCCTCGGTTGCATCGAGCCAGCCGCTGTAGTGGAGGTGGGCGTTAGGATGATGGGTCACCGAGGGGATCAGACCTTTCCCACCTTCGAGGGTGAGTCAGGGAAATGGTCTTTCTGTCCATCGAGCCTGACACGCGCGCTTTTTTCACCGACGCATCTTACGCGAGATTGGTAAATAAAAGGTTTCTAAGCTGACCAGACGTGGCGGCCGCCGAGGGTCACATCGATCGGCCGATAATCCTGGTTCCAGGTGACGCAGCCCGCAGCCGTCGCTAACCCAGACAGGGCGAGTGCCGGAGCGATCAGGGCGGCGGGCTGGGTGGAGGCCATGGACAGGGCGGTGGGCGGGTCCGCCAGCCCCCAGGCGATCAGGTTGCGCACAGCCTGATCCAGGCATAGGGCCGAGCCGGCCAGGGTGGTGCTGCCCGGGATCAGGACGGAGCCATCAGCCGTGCGTTGGATCGTCAACCCGGCGAGGCAATAGAGGCCCGGGTCGGTCGCGGCGGCTGCGGTGGCGTCGGTGACCAGGATCGAGCGAGACTGCCCCTTCGCCCGCAGCAGCACCTTCAGCGCGTCGGGCGGGATATGAATGCCGTCGGCGATGAAGCTGGCATGCAACTCGTCGCGCGCGAGTTGCACCATCAGCGGATTGAGGAATTTCGGCTGCGGCTGCGGCAGGGCGTTGCCCAGATGGGTACTGAGCATGACGCCGGCCTGGACAGCCTTGATTGTAATAGTGGCATCAGCGTTGGTATGGCCCATCGCCACCACCATCCCTCGGGCGGAGGCCCATTTGATCAGGGGAATTGCGTCATCGAGCTCGGGTGCCACTGTCAGCAACAGAATGGGATGCCGCAGGCCGGAGATCAGGCGCTGGAGGACCGCTGGATCTGGAGCGATCATCGCCGCGGCGGGATGGCAGCCGGCGTAACCGCCAGCCGGGTTCAGGAAGGGGCCCTCCAGATGAAAACCCGGAACCATCAGTGGGCCCAAGACACTGTTGGAGACGGCAGCATCCAGCGCGGTGAGGCGGTGGGCGAGGGTGGGCTCGTCCGCGGTGATCAGCGTGGGCAGACAGGTGGTGACGCCGCTGCGCAGCATGGCGGCCAACGCATGGTCGAGCGCATCAGGCGTCAGTGCGGCATCGTTGAAATCGACGCCGGCGTAACCGTTGACCTGCAGGTCGGTCAGGCCGGGCGATTGCATGATTGGTTTGGTCAGCCCCGCAACGCGGCTAGGATCGCTTCGCGTACCGTATCCGGTTGCGATTCCACCGCGCGCGCGACCGAGCGCATCTGACCCCGCAGCGCGTAGACCTGATCCAGCAGCGACAGCACCAGCGGGATCACCTCATCCTGCACCGCCATCGCGTAGCGCAGATCGTGGATCAACCTGACCCGGGCGACGTCGATCTCCTCGAACACCCAATCGCTGTCACTGGCCGCCGGCCGAACCCAGCCGCGCTCCACCCACGCGGTCAGCTCCGGCTCGGGCAGATCGGGAAAAAGGGCGGTTACGGCGGTGATGCGCATCACGATCCCTCCCTCGGGTTGAACGGATGGCGCGGGGTCCAGTCTTTCAGAAACGCCGCCAACTCGGGTTCATCGCCCGGCGGCACCACCACCTGGAGCTGAACGAACTGATGGCCGCTCCGAATGCCCCGTCCACGCAGTCGCAACCGGGTGCCGGATCCTGATCCGGGCGGGATCGTCAGACGCACCGGACCGCGAACGGTCGGCACCTGCAGTGAGCAGCCAAGCGTTGCCTCCTGCAGGGTCACCGGCAGATCGACGATGATATCGTCGCCCTCGCGGTGGAACTGCGGATCGGGCGCGACGGTGATTTCGATCAGTGCATCCCCGGCTGCCGCGCCGCCGATACCGGGACCGCCCTGGCCACGCAGGCGCAGCATATGCCCGTCCTCGGTTCCGGCGGGGATGCGCACGTCCAACGTCTTGCCCTCCGGCAGGGCAAGACGTCTCGTCGTGCCGTTGGCCGCGTCGACGAAACTGACGGTCAGACCGTAGTGCACATCGCGACCCCTGGCGGCAAAGCCGGCGCCGGAGCGTCCTGCTCGGCCCCCGCCCTGGGCGAACGCCTGGGAAAAGAACGCCTCGATATCGTCTTGGGTGAAGCCGCCATTGGTCTGGTAACGCTCCTGGCCAGCTCCCTGCTGGAAATCGCGGTAGAACGGTCGTTCAGGAGGCACCTCGTGGCCCTCGGCGTCAATTTCGCCGCGGTCGAAGCGGGCCCGCTTCTCCTTGTCGGAGAGCAGGTCATAGGCGGTGCTGATCTCCTTGAAGCGCTCCGCGGCTTCCGGCTTGCCAGGATTGACGTCGGGATGGTGCTTCTTGGCCAGCTTGCGGTACGCGGCGCGGATCGCGGTCTCGTTGTCGCTGCGCTGGACGCCGAGTATCTCGTATGGGTCTTTCATCGGTGTCCGTTACGTGGAAGTGCGAATGGCCGCGATCAAGTACCCGTCCACGACGGCTCGCGTTTGCCCAGAAAGGCGTCGATGCCTTCCGCCGCGTCCCGGGCCAGCATGTTCCGCGTCATGACCTGGGCGGCGTAGTCATAGGCATCTGACAGGTCCATCTCCGCCTGGCGATAGAACGCCTCCTTGCCTATCGCGACGGTCAGGGGACTTTTCGCCGCGATCTGCCGGGCGAGGGCATGAGCCGTGTCGTCCAGCACGTCAGCCGGCACCACGCGGTTGATCAGACCGATCTCCCGAGCGCGCTCCGCGGAAATCAGATCGCCGGTCAGCAGCATCTCCATCGCTGCCTTGCGGCCGACGGCGCGTGACAGGGCGACCATCGGCGTCGAGCAGAACAGGCCGATATTGACCCCCGGCGTAGCGAAACGCGCGGTATCGGCTGCGACGGCCAGATCGGCGGAGGCGACCAACTGGCAGCCGGCCGCCGTGGCGACGCCGTGCACCCGGGCAATCACCGGTTTGGGCAACCGGACGATGCGCTGCATCAGGCACGAGCACAGCGCGAACACCGCCTCGTAGTCGGCGCGGGTGGGATTGGCGCGGATCTCCCGCAGATCATGCCCGGCACAAAACGCCGGCCCGTTGGCGCCGATGATGACGGCGCGGATGTCGGGATCATCGCCGATGGCGACCAGCGCGGCGTCAAGCGCCTGCATCAGGCGCATCGACAGGGCGTTGCGGGCCTCCGGGCGGTTCAAGGTCAGCGTGGCGACATTGTCGCTGTCGCGGCGGAGCAGCATATCGGTCATACACCGGCATATAGCACGCCGGCTCAGCGCTTGAAGGAGGCTGCCGTGCCGAATAGGACTGCTCAGTCATCAGCGTCGCCGGGATCGCTGGTCGAGGAGCAACAGCGCGCGGACCAGCCGCGTGGAGACCAGCCGCGCGGCGAGTTGTCGCTGCGGACCGTAGCAATGCCGGCGGACACCAATCCTTCCGGCGACATCTTTGGCGGCTGGATCATGTCTCTGATGGACCTTGCCGCCGGCGTGTCGGCTGGCACCCGCGCGAAGGGCCGCGTGGCGACGGCGGCGGTCTCCAACCTCAGCTTCCTGCAGCCGGTCAAAGTGGGCGACGTGGTCTGCGTCTACACCGACATCACGCGCACCGGACGCACCTCCATGACGGTCGCGGTGGAAGCTTGGGTGCTGCGGCGCGGGCAAGGCGAACGAACGCGTGTGACGGCGGCGGAATTCGTTCTGGTCGCCGTAGACGATGACGGCAAGCCCCGGCCGCTGGACCCGGCATGACATTCTTGCACGTCGGTGCGATCAAGCCGCCGCTTGGCGAACCAGCGCGGCTGCGGCACTGTGCCGCCCGTGTCCTGCCCTGAAACTCGCCGCTCGATGCAGCGCCTGCAGGGTCCGCGGGCCACTGATAACTAGAAGCTAGTGGCGTAAGACCCAGGTAACTCGGATCGACGTCGAAGGAGCGTGGATGGCCAGCATCCCCAATCGCCTGCCGGGACTGAACTTCGATCTGGGCGAAGCGTCCGACATGCTGCGCTCTCAGGTAGAGGCGTTCGCCGCAGCCGAGGTCGCGCCCAGGGCCGCCTCGATCGATCGGGACAATGCCTTTCCGATGGATCTCTGGCCCAAAATGGGCGCGCTCGGTGTGCTCGGCGTCACCGTCGGCGAGGAATACGGCGGCGCCGCCATGGGCTATCTGGAGCACGTCGTGGCGATGGAGGAAATTTCCCGCGCGTCGGCGTCGGTGGGGCTGTCGTACGGGGCGCACTCCAACCTGTGCGTCAATCAGATCTTTCGCAACGGAACCGAGGCGCAGAAGCAGCGGTATCTGCCCGGGCTGATCGCCGGGACCCATGTCGGCGCGCTGGCCATGAGCGAACCAGGCGCCGGGTCGGACGTGGTGGGAATGCGCACGCGGGCGGACAAGAAGGGCGACCGCTACGTGCTGAACGGCAGCAAGATGTGGATCACCAATGGACCGGACGCTGACGTGTTGGTGATTTACGCGAAGACCGATCTCGCCGGCTGGGCCGCGTGGCATCACCGCCTTCCTGGTGGAGAAGGGGTTCAAGGGCTTCTCGACCGGCACCAAGCTCGACAAGCTGGGGATGCGCGGCTCCAACACCTGCGAACTGGTGTTCCAGGATTGCGAGGTGCCGGAGGAGAATGTGCTCTCGACCGTCGGCCGCGGCGTCAACGTGCTCATGAGCGGGCTGGATTACGAGCGTGTTGTGCTGGCGGCCGGACCCATCGGGGTCATGCAGGCATGCATGGATGTCGTGGTGCCATACGTGCACGAGCGCAAGCAATTCGGCCAGGCGATCGGCGAGTTTCAGCTCATGCAGGGCAAGCTGGCGGATATGTACACCACGATGAACGCCGCCAAATCATACGTCTATGCCGTGGCGAAGGCCTGCGATCGCGGCGAGACCACCCGCAAGGACGCGGCGGGCGCAATCCTCTATGCCGCTGAAAAGGCGACGTGGATGGCCCTCGAGGCGATCCAGGCGCTCGGCGGCAACGGCTACATCAACGACTATCCGACAGGGAGGCTGCTGCGTGACGCGAAGCTATATGAGATCGGCGCCGGGACCAGCGAGATCCGCCGGATGCTGATCGGTCGCGAGCTGTTCGCGGAAACTGCGTGATGACAATCCGTTCCCCCGAGTTCCCGCCGCGATGACCACGCTCAGATCCGATATCAATACCCGCTCCGCTGAATTCGCCGCCAATGCCATTGCCATGCGCGGCCTCGTCGATGACCTGCGCGCGCGGGTGGCCGAGGCTTCGCAAGGCGGCGGCAAGGTTGCGCGCGAACGACACGTGGCCCGCGGCAAGCTGCTTCCTCGAGACCGGGTCGCGGCGCTGATCGACCCTGGCTCGCCCTTCCTGGAGTTTTCCCAGCTCGCCGCTTTCGGCCTGTATGGCGGCGATGTGCCGGCCGCCGGGATCGTCACCGGCATCGGCCGTGTTTCCGGGCGTGAGTGCGTGATCGTGGCCAACGACGCCACGGTCAAGGGCGGCACTTATTTCCCCATGACGGTTAAGAAACATCTGCGCGCGCAGGAGATCGCCCGCGCCAACAACCTGCCGTGTCTGTATTTGGTGGACTCCGGGGGAGCCTTCCTGCCGATGCAGGACGAGATCTTTCCGGACCGAGAGCATTTCGGCCGGATCTTTTTCAATCAGGCCAACATGTCGGCGGAGGGTATCCCGCAGATCGCCGTGGTCATGGGTTCCTGCACCGCCGGGGGTGCCTATGTCCCGGCCATGAGCGACGAAAGCATCATCGTCCGGAAGCAAGGCACCATCTTCCTGGGCGGGCCGCCGTTGGTGCAGGCGGCAACCGGGGAGATCGTATCGGCCGAGGATCTCGGTGGCGCTGACGTGCATGCCCGCACTTCCGGCGTGGTGGATCACTACGCCCGACACGATCGCCATGCGTTGTCGATCTGCCGCCGTATCGTGGCCGGGCTGAACCGCGACAAAGCGCTAAGCTTGGAGTTGCGCGATCCGGAGCCGCCAAAGTATGACCCAGAGGAATTGCACGGCGTGGTGCCCACCGATCTGCGTGCACCGTACGATGCGCGGGAGGTGATCGCGCGCATCGTCGATGGCAGCAATTTCGACGAATTCAAGCGGCTCTACGGCACGACGCTGGTATGCGGCTTTGCGCATCTTTACGGCTATCCGGTCGGCATTTTGGCCAACAACGGCATCCTGTTTTCGGAATCATCGCTGAAAGGCGCGCACTTCATCGAACTGTGCAGCCAGCGGAACATTCCTCTGGTGTTTTTGCAGAACATCACCGGATTCATGGTCGGCCGCAAATACGAATCCGGCGGCATCGCCAAGGATGGCGCCAAACTGGTTACCGCGGTATCGACCACCGCGGTACCGAAAGTCACGCTGATCGTGGGCGGCAGCTACGGTGCCGGGAACTACGGCATGTGCGGCCGAGCATATGAGCCGCGGTTTTTGTTCATGTGGCCGAACGCCCGGATTTCGGTCATGGGAGGGGAGCAGGCGGCCGGCGTGCTCGCCACCGTCCGTAGCGGCTCCGCGTCCTGGACGGCGGAACAGGAAGAGGCCTTCAAGGCACCGATCCGCGCCCAGTACCGACAGCCAGGGACATCCCTACTACGCCAGCGCCCGCCTGTGGGACGACGGGATCATCGATCCTGCCGATAGTCGTCGCGTGCTGGGCCTGGCGTTATCGGCTGCCCTCAATCGTCCGTCCCAGGATACCCGCTTCGGCGTGTTCAGGATGTGAGCGCAATGTTTCGCACTCTCCTCATCGCCAACCGCGGTGAAATCGCCTGCCGCGTCGCCCGTACCGCCAGTCGTCTGGGAATCGAAACCGTCGCGGTGTTCTCTGACGCCGACGCGCATGCACTGCACGTCAAGGCAGCCGATCGAGCCTACCCGATCGGACCCGCATCGGCGCGCGACAGTTACCTGAACATCCCTCGGATCATCGCCACGGCCGAGGCGGCCGGAGCGGACGCGATCCATCCCGGCTACGGCTTCCTGTCGGAGAATCCAGCCTTCGCCGAAGCCTGTGCCGCCGCTGGTATTGTCTTCGTCGGACCGCCACCCTCGGCAATGCGTGCGATGGGCTCGAAATCCTCCGCCAAGGCGCTGATGGAGCAATCGGATGTGCCGCTGCTTCCGGGCTACCACGGCGACCGCCAGGACAGCGCCTTTCTGGCCGACCAGGCGGTGCGGATCGGCTTCCCTGTCGTCATCAAAGCGGTTTCCGGTGGTGGCGGGCGGGGCATGCGGGTCGTTACTTCGGCCGGTGATTTCAACGCCGCGCTGGCGTCCGCGCAACAGGAGGCGGCGTCGGCTTTCGGCGATGACCGCGTGCTGATCGAACGCTATCTGCAACGGCCGCGCCACATCGAGGTTCAGGTCTTCGCCGACACCCACGGCAACACCCTCCATCTTTTCGAACGCGACTGCTCGGCTCAGCGTCGCCATCAGAAGATAATCGAGGAAGCTCCCGCGCCGGATCTACCAGAAGCGCAACGAGAGGCCATGGGATCCGCTGCAGTGGCCGCCGCGCGCGCTGTCGGTTACGTCGGCGCGGGCACCGTCGAGTTCGTTGCGGAATCAGGGAAATTCTTCTTCCTGGAGATGAATACCCGGCTCCAGGTTGAGCATCCTGTCACGGAAATGATCACCGGCTTCGATCTGGTGGAGTGGCAGTTGCGCGTGGCGGCCGGTGAAGCCCTGCCGGTCACTCAGTCTGCCATCAGGCGATCCGGCCACGCCATCGAGGCGCGCGTCTATGCCGAGGATCCGGCACGCGATTTTGCTCCGTCCGTCGGTCGGCTGGCACTGTTTCGCACGCCGACTGAGACCCCAGAGACACGGATCGACACCGGCTTCGCCACCGGCGAAACCGTGTCGGTCCACTACGATGCGATGCTGGCAAAGCTGATCTGCCATGGTCCGACCCGCGAGGCCGCGCTGCGCCGAATGCGCCAGGCGCTGGCGGACAGTGCGGTGGTCGGCGTCGCCAGCAACCTCGATCTCCTCGGCCGCATTGTTGCGCATCCCGAGTTCGCGGCGGGCGGCATCGATACCGGCTTCATCGCGCGCGAAGCCCGGTCGCTCCTGATCGACGCCGGCGCGCCGCCGCCCGAGATACTGGCAGTCGCCGCGCTGGCGGTGCTGGATCTGGAGGGCGAGGCGGCGAGACAGCTGGCCGCTGTCAGCGGCGATCCCCATTCGCCCTGGCACGAGCGCGATCTGTGGTGGTTGAATACCGAGCCGGCGCGGCTGCTGGAATTCGCCGATGGGGCGAGCGAATGGCCGGTTTCGGTGACGCGCGACAAGACAGGCTGGCGCATCGAAGCTGGTGGCCAGACCATCATCGCGACGGCAGAACGACTGGACGCCGGACTGCTGCGCGTGTCACTGAATGGAGCATGGCGGACGGTCACCGCAACGCAGGACCAGCACATCGTTACGGTGCGCGACAAAGGCCTCACCTGGCGGCTGACTCTGCCCGACCCGTTAGCGTCGGCCGACGATGAGGAAGACGCCGGCGACAGGCTCGTGGCACCGATCCCGGGCCAGGTCACCCAGGTCGCGGTGTCACCCGGCGACCGGGTGACACGCGGCCAGGTCTTGGTGGTTCTCGAGGCAATGAAAACGGTCTTCCGCCTGCCTGCGCCCGCCGACACTGTCGTTGCAGCGGTATCCTGCTCGGTTGGGGAGATGGTGCAGGAGGGACAGATACTGGTAAACTTCATCGAACCCGAGCCGCAAGCCAGCACCCAGACACAGTGATTTTGACTGGTTGAATGAAACCGCGCCGAAGCGGCGGATGCCCGGGCCGTGGGCCTCAACGTATCGGTTCTGGTCTGGTTGGTTGCGTGATCCGCTGCCTGCTGTATTGAGTCCGGTGCATCGATAGCGGCGACAGGAGGAAGCGTGCCAAACGAAACCGGCCTGCGGTCCGCCGCTGACAGCGTTCCGTTGGATTGGAACGCGGTCCGCGAATATCTGGCCATCCAAGGCCACAGTCTGGACCTGAACCCGCCACCGCGGCAGTTCTCCGGCGGTCTGGCCAACCTGAATTACCTGATCCACCTGGACGGCCAACCCGCCGTGCTTCGCCGTCCGCCAATGGGCGAGCTGCCAGCCGGTGCCTACGACATGGCACGCGAGTTTCGCATCCTGTCGCGGCTGCCGGACGCGTTGCCGTTCATCGCTCGCGGCCTGCATCTGTGCGACGACCCGGGCATCATCGGTCAGCGCTTTCAGATCATCGAATACCGCCCCGGTCTGGTGATCCGCGAGCACATGCCGGCGGAACTTGCGCATCGGCCTGAAATCGGTGCCCGCCTGTCACAGGTGCTGCTGGAAACCATCGCCGCGATCCATGCGGTTGATACCAAGGCGGTGGGGCTGGACGACCTCGGACGCCCGGATGGCTTCCTGGCACGTGGCGTTGCCGGCTGGCGCAAGCGGGGACTGGCGGCGATGGAAACCGGCACCGACCGCCTGCACAGCGACATCGGCGACTGGCTGGAACACCACATCGTGCCCGACGGGCCGCCCGGGCTCCTGCACAACGACTTCAAACTGAACAACATGATCCTCGATCCCAACGACTTTTCCCCGCGCGCGGTGGTGGACTGGGACCAGGGCACGCGCGGCGATCCGCTGTTCGACTTCGCGACGCTCCTGACTTACTGGATCCACGCGGACGATCCCCAGCCGATGCACGACATGGAGCAGATGCCGGCGGTCGAGGCCTGCCTGTGCTCGCGCCAGCAGGCTGTGGCGGACTATGCCAGGCTTTCCGGCCGCGACATGTCAAACTTCCTGTTCCACCGCGTGCTCGCGATGTACAAGCTGTCGGTCATCTTCCTGCAGCTCGGCTTGCGCTACCGCACCGGCGCGACGCAGGAGCCTCGCTACGCACCGCTGACCGGCATCGGCACCGGCATCCTGGAATTCACCCACGAGATCGCCCAAGGACGCGCATTCTGATGGATTTTTCCCTTAGCCCCGAGTTGCGGGAACTGCAGCAGCGCACACAGACTTTTATCCGCGACAAGATCATCCCGCTGGAGGGCGACGAGCGGCAAACCCATCACGGCCCCACCGAGGAATTCCGGCGCGAACTCGTAGCACTCGGCGCCGAAGCCGGACTTGTGGCGCCCCATGTGGGCGTCGAATACGGCGGCCTGGGCCTCAGCCATGTCGGCAAGGCGGTGGTCTTCGAGGCAGCCGGCTATTCGCTCCTCGGCCCGGTCGCCATGCACATCTTCGCCCCCGACGAGGGCAATATGCATCTGCTGGAGGCCGTTGCTTCCACCGAACAAAAAGACCGATGGCTGCGTCCCTTGGCGGCCGGCGCGACGCGATCGTGCTTCTGCATGACCGAGCCGGCTCCCGGCGCCGGGTCTGACCCGGCGGCGCTTCGCACCACGGCGGTCAAGGACGGCAATCATTACGTCATCAATGGCGACAAATGGTTCATCACCGGGGCTTATGGGGCTGCCTTCGCGATTATCATGGCGAAAGACGAGGACGGTCACGCCACGATGTTCCTGGCCGACATGGACACCCCGGGGATCGAGGTTGTCCGCGCCATGGACAGCCTGGATCACGCCTTCGCCGGCGGTCATGCGGTGGTGCGCTTCAATAACGTTCGGGTGCCCGCGGGCGATATACTGGGCGAGCCCGGCAAAGGCTTTCGTTACGCCCAGGTCCGCCTCGCTCCCGCCCGCCTCACCCACTGCATGCGCTGGCTCGGCACCGCCAAACGCGCCCATGAAATCGCCACCTCGTATGCTTTGAAACGAGAAGTCTTTGGTTCGAAACTAATCGGCCATGAGGGCGTCGGCTTCATGCTCGCCGACAACGAAATGGATATTCGTACCAGCCGCTTGTCGATCTGGCACACCGCCTGGCTGCTGGACCAGGGGGAGCGCGGTGGGACCGAATCGTCGATGTCGAAGGTGATCTGCTCCGAAGCGATCTGGCGCGTGGTCGATCGTTGTGTGCAAGTACTGGGGGGCCAGGGTGTCACCGGTGAAACGCTGGTCGCCCGCATCTTCAACGAGGTGCGCGGCTTCCGCATCTACGATGGGCCGTCCGAGGTGCACCGCTGGAGCCTGGCGCAGCGCATCGCCCGTAACGGAGCCAACTGGTGAGTGGCGCTCGACCGGGTCGACCGACCTGACCCACGGCCGGGTCGAAACCCGACGTGCACCGCCAGCTCCCGTTTGATCGCGCGCTGCCGGGGCGCTTCGCCGCCCCCGGGACCTACCGGCCGGGATCAGGCAGGGCCAACCGACGCGTCGATGCGCGCGATTAGGTCAGCGGGCAACGGGCCAGCCTCGGCCGCCGCGACACAGCCGGCCAGTTCCGCCCGGTTCTTGACCCCCAGGACCAGTGTGTCGATCGGCAGTCCCAGCGCATAGCGGTGCGCGATAAGGGCCGGATCCTCACCAATCCCGGCGCATAAGGCGCGGAAACCGGACGCGAGCGCGTAGTCCCGTACCTCCGGATGGTCATCAGGCAACGGCCGGTCGAGGGAAGCTGTCAGCGCGCCGGCCTGGACCGCGCGGATCCCCATGATGCCGACACCGTGCGCCCGCGCCGCCGCCATCACCGCCCGCGGCCTGGCGGGCTCGTCGAAGAATTTCAGTCCGCCCGGCGAACCCAGCAAATTAGCGATACACTGCACCGCCGCAGGCTTTGGATCCTCGGCCAATACATCGATGACCGCGTCAGGGTGCCCGATGCCGGTCAGGCCCCAGGCACCGATCAGCCCCTCGGCGACGAGTTGCTCGAACACCGGCCGCACATGCGAGCGGAACAGCGACAGCGACGTGAAACGGCTCACATCCCGCTGGTTCCACATCGGATGCGCGTCAGGCACCAGGTTGGAATGCAGGAAGAAGATATCCAGCCGGTCACGCCGCAGCAGGCGCAGGCTCGTCTCTATCGACCGGCGCAGCAGGCCATCAACCTGGTCCGGCGCGGGAGTTCCCAGATTGCATTTGCTGGTGATATGGACCCCGTTCGGCAGCCGCCCGCCGAACGCCTCGCCAACCACGCGCTCGGCTTTTCCGTCGCCATAACGGGGCGCCAGGTCCAGCAGGTTGATGCCCGCTGCCAGGGCGGCATGCACCGTTGCCACGCACTCGTCGAAGGTTGTCGGCCCCCAGAGCATGCCGAGGCCCCCACCGCCGAGGGTCAGGGTCGAGACGGGGAACAGCGGTCCGAACGCGTGACGTTCCATCGGAGGTTCTCCAGCATTTTGTCATCGGTCCGCGGGCCGCGGCAGGACAGCTACGACCGCGAGGCACGCCGCGGGTAACAATTTCAACGATGCCGCCGGGGGTCAAATACTTCTTCCCGGCGGGATACGATTACCATCATCGCGCCCTCATCGGTCATCCGGTTATCTCACTTGCGCTCGGCGCCGGCCTTGCGCAGTCTGCCTCCCGGGAAGCAAGCGCCGGCATAGCGGTGCGCTTCCTTGTGCCCGGAGGATGCAACGCCCTGATGTCCGATCAATCGACCTCGCTGCTGTCTGTTCGGGGCGTGACGTTGCGTTTTGGGGGTGTCGTTGCCCTCGATGATGTCAGCTTTGACGTCACCGCCGGGCAAATCGCCGGGCTGATCGGACCCAACGGCGCCGGCAAGACCACCCTGTTCAACTGCCTGAGCCGTCTGTATCAGCCGAGCTCTGGAGAGATAATGTTCGAGGGCCAATCGGTCCTCGCGGTTCCGCGCTATCGCATCTCGACGATCGGTATCGCCCGAACCTTTCAGAACGTGGCGCTGTTCGACCGACTGTCGGTGTTGGAAAATGTCATGGTCGGGCGGCATTGCCGCACTGGCACTGGCTTCATCGCGAATGCATTGCGCCTGTCGTCCGTGGTACGAGAGGACGCCGCGGCGCGTGAGAAGGCGATGGAACTGATCGAGTTCATGAACCTCGGGGCATTCGCTCACCGGATCGCGAGTGGTCTGCCATTTCCCATCCGCAAGCGGGTCGAACTGGCCCGGGCGCTGGCCGCCGAACCGAAGCTGCTGCTGCTGGACGAGCCGGCCGCCGGACTGAACCATGACGAGGTGCGTGTCCTGGAGGGCCAGATACGCCGCGTGCGTGACATTCAGAAAATCACGGTGCTACTGGTGGAACACCATATGAGCCTCGTGATGTCAGTGTCGGACAAGGTTGTGGTGGTGAATTTCGGGCGCAAGATCGCTGACGGCACACCCGACCAGGTGCGACAGAACCCTGACGTGATTCGCGCCTATCTCGGTACCGCTGCCTGAGGTGTCGCACCTGCTGGAAGGAACGCGCCGCCGGGCTTGTGAGATCACCCGGGCGGCAGATGGTCAGAACGGCTGGTCGCCGCAGACTGTGATCCGGTGCATGACACGTGATTCCGCCGGATAGTCGTTGACCGCGAAGTGCTGCGTGCAGCGGTTGTCCCAGAATGTCAGGGTTCCCGTTTGCCAGCGCACCCGGCAGGTGAACTCGGGCCGGATCGACTGCTTCATGAAGAAGTCAATCAGCGGCTGACTTTCCTCGTCGGTCATGCCGTCGAAGTGCTGCACATGGCCGCCGATGTAGATCGTCTTCCGTCCGGTCTCCGGGTGGGTGCGGACCAGCGGATGAATGCTGGTGGTCTGTACGTTGCCGGGATCCTTGACCTTCATTTCGCTCATCTGCCGGGAATAACGCTCTTTGCGGGACAAGCCTCCGGCCGCCTTGAAGTTGTCGCCCACACATACCGTACGAAGCTGGCCGGCAAGCTGTTTCATGCCGTCGGACAGGTTTTCGTAGACGAGGTACTGGTTGGTGAACATCGTATCGCCACCGGCCGACGGTACCTCCTTGGCGTAAAGCATTGTGCCCATCGCCGGGTTCGGCGAGAACATCTGGTCGGTGTGCCAACTGCCGCCGAAGTTCTTTTTATCCGTGGGCCGCTTGATGACCGCCAGGATTTCCGGATAGTCCGGCATCCCCTCCACGAACGGATGCAGGTGGATCTCCCCCCAGCGGCGGGCGAAAGCCAATTGCTGAGCCGGCGTGATATCCTGGTCGCGGATGGCGATCACCAGGTTATCCAGCAGCGCGGCGCGAATTTCCGCCAGCACCTCGTCGGAGACATCATTCGACAGATCGACTCCGTAGACGTCCGCGCCGAGCGCTCCGGAGATCTTCTGGACGTTCAGATGTCGATATTGGGTATTGCGTGGCGCGTTCATCGGCGGGTCCTCCTGCTCTTGCGGGATGATGACTCCGAAACCGACGAATGGGAAGTTTAGCGGCTGGCGGATTGTCCGGCAGGTCGTCGCCACTCCTAGGGCGCTTCGACCTTGAGTGGAAACGCTCCTGCCGTTGTTTCACGAGCAATCTCATCAGCCTGAGGTCGCTCCGCGACTTGAGTCAGGCCGATATTGCTCTAGTTGTTGCACGAGCAATCCCATCAGCCTGAGGTCGCTCCGCGACTTGAGTCAGGCCGATATTGCTCTGGTTGTTGCACGAGCAATCCCATCAGCCTGAGGTCGCTCCGCGACTTGAGTCAGGCCAATATTGCTCTGGTTGTTGCACGAGCAATCTCATCAGCCTGAGGTCGCTCCGCGACTTGAGTCAGGCCGATATTGCTCTGGTTGTTGCACGAGCAATCTCATCAGCCTGAGGTCGCTCCGCGACTTGAGTCAGGCCGATATTGCTCTAGTAGTGATCGGTGAAGGGTCCCAATACGCAGCTATAGCCTTCCGGCGGCGCCGAGAGGCGGAAATCGGACGCCGGCGTGCCCTTCGGATGCGCGGAAAGCGTTGTCAGCGCCCACAGGTTGAACGCCTGAGTATTGATCTGTGGCCACATATGGCCGTGGCTGCTGGTGCAGGACACGTGGACCACATCGGCGATCGAGCTGAAATAATTGGATGCGGCCTGGGTCGAGGGCCGGTAATCGGCGCAGAGCACGCCTGAACACCGCCAAAGATCATTCGGACCGCCCCAGACGGTGATCACGATCATCGGGTTCAGCTCGGTTTTGAGCGGCAACGGCCCGACCCTGCCTTGGAAAATTTTGGCGGGACTTGCCTGTACTGCGGCTCTGGCTGCGTCGAACGACAAGGCTTTTCCATCGTCGGAGGTGACATACCATTCGCCGGAAATCGGCAGGCCGCCGGCCCAGAAATCCGAGCGGAACGTAAGCGCCCGATTGGTCATGGTTGCCCCCGAGGAAATGCCCCCGAGGTAGAGCCGCCGCGCATCCAGGGGATATTTGGCTGCCACGCATTTGACGATTGCAATCAGGAACCTGGAGTCCGGACCCTCGTCGTTCTGCCACCTGTCGCCGTCCGCGCCGCGGGCGCGGCCCTCGGTCCAGGGGCGCCAATTCCAGCCCTCGATGCCCGGCCCGTTACAGACGCCCGCGCGTAGATCCGGATCCTGGTTGGCGCAGTCGCGAACCGGTCCGATGACCATGAAGCCGTGATCGGCCATCAGTGCGTTGGCGCCGCTGCGAGCGATATGGAGATTGTCGTTGGTCAATTCCACCGAACCGGTCAGTGCGACCCAAACCGGAGCCGGCTTGCTCAGGTCTGCTGGCGGCGCGACGACGAACGCCCGCATCTTTCCTTCGCTCGGGAAGTCGACATTGAGCCCCGGTTTGACCTGATAGCCGGCGGGACATTCGCCGCCGAGAGTGCCTCCGGGTGGCATCGGCTGATCAGCGGAATGGCCTGAACTCAGGAGCGCCGCCCATACCACCACTGAGAGAAACGCGCTCCGACTGCGCATGAGGAACCCCCTGTTTCGATAAGTTTGGTTGGACGCAGGTTATCGAACCGGATGAAGGATAGAGGTCCTGATACGTAGCTGTCAGCCCATCATCAGGTTCGCCGCTTCCGGTATGGGGGCCACGGAGGTAATGTTCTCGCTCAACGCGCGGAGGGGCCTCGGCCCCATTGCTGAAGTCATCGGAATACGTTGGCAATCCGCATCGTCGTGGGCGTACGTGACCGGTGACAGTGAATAGGCTGTCGGCTCGCCGACAAGCGCGGTCCGCCGCGTCGGCAGTGTCATTTCTTTCATGTTGTGGATTCGCCAGATTCTGGTTGTGAGGCGGCCCCGGAAGTGCTCAGAGTAGGCTAGAGCGGTGACAGATGCCGTCTATCGGGTGAATTCCAGGCGGAATCACGATGTTGGTCGCGTTGAGCCGCTTTACGATTGCCAATGACAAATCGGATGAGGTCCGAGCCGCGTTTGGCCTCCGGCCCCACCTCGTCGATAACGCGCCCGGTTTTCTCGGAATGGAGGTAATGAGTCCGGTCGATGACCGGGCCGAGATATGGCTGGTGACCAGATGGCGCGATGAGCAGAGCTACCAGAGTTGGCACCGGAGCCATGAATACCATGCATCGCACAAGGGCATTCCCAAGGGCCTCAAGTTGGTGCCCGGAACCGCCAACGTTCGCCTCTTTGAGGTATTCGCGCATTAGCCAAGGTCAGCGAGCGCGAAGCGCAAAACGATGGGCGTTGAAATGAAACCGCTCAGGGCGGAGGGGCTGCGGCAATATCAGTTGCTGCACGCAGACGCGGTAACTGCTGTTGCCGAGCGCTTTTACACGACGCATGGTCCGGCGTATCAGCATTTTGGCGCCCGCGGTCGCGAAGCATGCCGCGAAGACATTGCGTTTCACCTCCAGTTTCTGCGACCGGTCCTGGAGTTTGGCCTGTTGCAGCCAATGGTCGATTACCTGTGTTGGCTGGCCAACCTACTCGCGGCGCGAGGCGTCCCGACGGAGCATGTAGCGGTGTCGCTCAATCTGCTCGAAATATTTTTTGCCGAGCGCCTGGACGACGCGTCCGACGGCGCGATCGTCGCCGCTGCGCTGGCCGCGGCGCGAATTGGGTTCCTAGAGGCGCAGGAGGCGCCGACCCTGTCGCAGGGGGTGGTCGAGCAATGGCCCGAGGTCGCCGCATTCGAGACGGCACTGCTGTCCGGGCGTCAACGCGACGCGCTGGCGGTGATGAACGGCTGTATTGACGCTGGGCGGAGCCTTGCCGACGTCGAACAGCACATCATTCAGCCTTCGCTGTACCAAATTGGAGAGAGATGGCAGGCAAATCAGGTCTCGGTCGCAGGTGAGCACCTGGCGACTGCGATCGCACAGTCGGTGATGACGGTGGGGTTGCTGCGTTCGCCACCGCCGCCCGCGATTGGCAAGCGTGTCCTGCTGGCATGTGTCGCCGGCAATGAACACGCAATCGGACTACGGATGGTCGCCGACGCATTTCAGCTCGCCGGCTGGGACGTGCAGTATCTGGGCGCCAACGTGCCCACCTCGGCAATCATTCGGCAGGCCACGGAATGGAAGGTCGACCTCGTGGGGCTGTCGGTGTGTTTGGCGCAGCAGTTGCACGCTGCCAAGGAGGCGATCGCAGAGTTGGCCCAGCGCTTCGGTGCGGCAGGGCCGGCGGCGATCATCGGCGGCCTGGCCATCAATCGTTTCAATAAACTGGCTGAAATGGCGGGTGCGAAGGCGTACAGCATCGATGCACAGTCAGCGGTCGCGTGTGCCAATCGGATTGTGGGAGGCTAGGGCGTTCGATGCCGTGGTTTGCGCCTGAATTCGGGCCATTGCTCGCGGTCGCGGTGGCGACGCTGAGTGAAAGCAGTGAGCTGATTGAGGCGAATGCCGGCTTCCTGAAACTTATCACCGCGGAAGGGTCGGCGGCGCTGGGTGCTCGCATGGCGCAGTTTTTCATTCAGCCGGATTTCGGCACGCTCGTGCGCAACAAGGGCGGGGATGATCAGGAGATTTACGTTGGACTGATGACCATAGGCGGCTACTCGGGTCGGACACGCACCCTGCACGGACGAGTCTGGCGAGTGGACCGGTGCTTGCGAGTGCTCGCCGAACATGACGTTGACGAACTGGAGCGGGTCAGCGACACCGTGCTCGAACTCAACCGCGATTATGCTCAAGCGCAGTCTGATCTCGTGCGGATCAACCTTAAACTGCAGCAACGTGAGGCGCTGATCGTTGCCTCGTCGTTGACCGATCCGCTCACCGGCGTTGGTAACCGGCGCCGTCTCGAACAGGCACTCGCGGCGGAAATCAGCCGCTTCGAGCGTACCGGCAAGAGTTTTTGCGCGTTCATGGCCGACCTCGATCACTTCAAGGCCATTAATGATACCTATGGACATGAGGTTGGCGATAAGGTCCTCGCGGTGTTCGGCGACCTGCTGCGCCATCGTACACGGACGATCGATGTCGTCGTACGGTTCGGCGGCGAGGAGTTCGTCGGCCTGATGCCAGATACCGATCTTCAGAATGCCTTGGTCATCGCGGATCGGATCAGGCAAGCGTTAGCCGCGCGTCACATCGAGCCGCTGCCCCACGCGGTCACTGCGAGCTTTGGCGTAGCCGAGGTGGCGGCCGGAGAGCAAGGGAGCGCGCTGCTGCGCCGTGCTGACAATGCAACTTTACGAAGCCAAGCATTCCGGGCGGAACCGCGTAGCCTCGGCTTAGCTGAGTGTGTCGCCAGCCGGTGTTCGGGCGGCTGGCGGGCTACGTGGATGTCACTAACGCCGACCGCCTTCGCCGCTACCGTTTGTGACCGGCAGCGAAGCGCGATTAATACCCGCGGGCTTTAGCGATGACCGTCCGTGCTTAAGGTATCATCCCCGGCGAAGACCCGAGACCTACCGATTTTGACTACACCGCAGTGCAAGTCGTGGGTCCCTCGCCCCTCAGCCTCCGCCAAGGGCATGCTCCGCCGAGGATGACACTGGAGACGCGAACGCTTTGTCAACGTTAAGGGCCGCTGATATGAGACCCAACTGAGAGGTCGGATCGGCTGGCTATCCGAAATATAGGCTGGACTCTGCAGCAGGGTGCATTGTGCTCAAAATCACAAACCGGCGGGCAAGGGTGCGAACTGGCTCACAGCGCACCCTCGCCGAAGCTGCTATGGGCTCCATCAAGGCTTGGCAGCCATCAAGACGATGGCGGGGCAAATGTCGGGGGATCGCAATGATCAGGGGCTGTTGTCTCTGCGGCGGCATCAGATTCGAAATAGATGCGGCGCGATCCCTGACCCATTGCCATTGCAAAAACTGTCGCAAGCTGAGCGGCGCGGCCTTCGCCAGCTATCTGCATGTCGACACCGACAAGTTTCGGTTCATCTCAGGCGAGGAATTGATCCAGCGCTTCGAATCGGCGCCTGGGAGCTTCCGTAACTTTTGCCGTGTCTGCAGTTCGACCGTGCCAGGAAAGGCGGCTTACCTTACGACCGTAAGCATTCCGGCTGGACTGCTCGATGATGATCCCGGCGTGCGCCCCAGGTTGCACGTGTTCGTCGGCTCCAGGGCACCATGGTGGGAAATCACCGACGATTTGCCGCAGCACGACAAATGGGTTCCGGGCCATAGTCCACAGGAGCAGACGTGAGGTCCAACGGTTCCGTGACGCACACCGCGCCTCGCGGAGGTGCCGGCTGAACACTTCCGCCTTGAGTGGAAACGCCCTGGTCGTTGTTTCGCGAGCAATTTCACCAGCCTGAGATCGCTCCGCGATTCGTGCCAGACTGATATTGTTCCAGCCCGAGGTTTTCCTGATTCCTGTCGGTTCGCGCCGGCGACCTACTCGGGCCACCCGGTTAGCGCCGCCACAGGTCACGGCGTTGCTTGGCGTGGTTGTCGTCATCGTAGCAGGGCTGGCGGGCCTGCCGACGCCGGGGACTATCATCGAGATGGCGATAACGACTGAACTCCCGCGGTAGAAACGCCCAACGCGCTGCTTGACCGGTAGCGCGGGGTCAAGCGAGATTTCGAAACGTCCCGATCATTTGCGGCAACAGCGCGCTGACTGGCAGCCAGCCTCAGGCACACGCCCGCTAACTCTTACCCGCGTAGCTCTTGGCCATCCCTTCGCCTGGTTCCGCCTGCGGGCCGAACGGCATGATCGGATAGCGCAGCCCGGCTTTGGAAAGTCCCTGCAGGCCGGTCACCGCTCGCTGAAGGTCCTCTGGCGGACAGGCCATCAGCATCTCCTCATCCGCCACGCCTCCGTAACGACGCTCCGCGTAGCACGGAATTGACAGACTGACCTTCCGGTTCTTGAGCGCGCTGCCCCAGCTATCGGCGCAGGCGCTCTCTCCGGTGATGCTGAAGTCATAGCGCTTGTAGTTGCGCCACTGCAGCCCGTTGATGAACAGGATCATCTGCGCCGGGTTGCCATAGAACAGACAGACATCCGGTGGGCTCAGCCGACCGGTTCGCAACGGCGAGATCGCCAGCCCGTGATATGTACCCGGCGTGACCCGCGGCATCTGCGCCTGATGCGCCGCGGCGGCGTCCCGATTCTCGAACCATACGCCCTCCATTTTGCGGCCCGAGGTGTAGACCTCCCCGGGGGCGTCCAGGCCGATCACACTGCTGCAGCTCGAGAACGGCGGCACGTTCTCCGTCGTAATGCCGAGGGTGAACCCGGCCATACGGGACTGGGTGACCAGTTGGCAGGTCGAGTAGGTTTTCCCCTTTGCTGGCCGGCGCAGGCCGGGCACCAACTCCATTTCGGCCACATCCTCAAACAGCTTCATGCCGATTGGAAAGGTGCGTAGCCGGAGCAACTGGTTAAGGTGTTCGGCGAGGTCGGCGATGGCCTTGCCATCCAAGGCGGGGGCGTCCTGAGTCGCTGACAGATCATTCATGGCCGGGAACCTCCTGTACGCATGATGGCATGCTCGCGGGCCGACGGAAATGAGCGCAGGCGGGCGCCGAGCGTCACCCACCCCGAGCCGCTCGAATAGCTTGAACCATCTCCGATCAAAGCCTCCACGAGCCGTGGACGAGAATCCCCTTCTACCGTGGCCCGCTCTATGATCCGGTTTTTGCGGATTAAAGCCGACGCACCTTCGATCAGCACTCCTGACGCCCGGGCAACGTTACATTCGGTAAACGAGGACGGCGACGCGTCCCTGCTACCACTGTATGTGTCGCTCAACGCTGATTTCGAAAACATTGGGCCGATGCACGTCGTCGGCGCGGTGGCCGCGAGGCCTCACGTCTCACGCCGCACCGGCCGGCGTGCCAAGGTCAGGCCGAACCGGCGCAGCCCCGCCAGTTGCTGCTGCAGCCAGGTTCCGGTTGCCAGCGCCTCATCGCCCGAGGGATCGCCCGTCCGCGCATAGTCACGTGAAAAATCGGCCGTCCCGAACAGCATGTCCCACCACGGCAGCACCGCGCCGTAGTTGCAGCTCCGCTGCCCCGCCGCCAGCACACCATGATGCGCGCGGTGAAAACACGGCGAAATCAGCAGTCGTTCGCCCAGCCAGCCGAACGATAGCCGCACATTGGCGTGCGACAACAACTCCAAGAAGCGAAGCATCAGCACCAGCAACGGGAACTGCAACGGCGGCACGCCGATCAGCAGTGCTATGACACCGAACCAGACAAAGGAAATGGCGTCGTCCAGCAGATGGTTCCGGTCATCCGACCAGAACGTCATCTGCCTCTGTGCATGATGCAGTGAGTGCAGTGCCCACCACCAGCCAAACATATGCGACAACCGGTGCCGCCAATAGTCGGCGAAATCGAGTATGATCGCATACAGCATGAAGGTCAGGACCGGTTCGCCGAGCAACGGGGGGAACAAGCCTTCGAGGGTGGGGGGGACGAGACCTTGGTCGGCCATCCACCCGCTGACCGCTACCTGTGCGCGATAGAACAGCACATAGGTCACGAGGGGCAGAATACCGACACGGGACAGTAGCGTGTAAGCGACGTCGACCCAGACAGCGCCGCTGTCAGGCCAGCGCTCGACCGGACGCCAGCGCTCCAACGGCAGGCAGACGGCGAACGTCATCACGACTTGAGCCGCACCATACAGCGCGAACAGCGCCCAGCCGTACGACACATCCTCCCAACTCATCAACCCGAACCGGTACAGCGCCGGGATCAGCAAATGCTCCTGCAACCAACCGGCACCTAGGTCGAACGGATCGCCCATCAGCGGCTGGAGACCACGGTGGGAGACGGTCCGTTCGGGTTCAGGAACAGGCCGTGCGGCGAGCGGCCAACAGCGATTGTCTGGTACGTCCCGGTGGCCGGGTCGAGGATCGCGACCTTCTCCGCCCAGCGGCGCGTAATCCAAATTTTGCCGTCGGGCGCAAAGTCCATGTCATCCGGGCCGCCAGGGATGGCATAGCTGCGGATCATCTGCAGGGTGTTGGCGTCGAGCGAGACGGTGGTGCCCCCGGCGCGGTTGTTGACCCACAGGATTTTCCGGTCCGGCGAAAGGAACAGGTTATGCGCGCCCCGGCCGGTCTGGATCTGCTCCAGCACGCGGCCGGTCGCCGGGTCGACCTGGGCGATGTAGTCGGTGCCCATGTCGGCGACCAGGACACGGCCGTTCAACCACAGCACACCGGCGGGGGTCTTGCCGACCGGCATAATCCATTTCTCAGTCAACGTCCGCAGGTCAAAGGCCGCGAGCTTGTCGCTGTCCTGCAAACTCACGAACACAACCGACAAATCCCCCGAGTAAGCCAAATGGCTCGGCGTCGCCGTCACCGGGAACCGCTTCAGCAGCTTCATCGTCGCCGCGTCGTATATATCAACCTGATTGCGCGCCAGCCCGTTCACCGTGAGGAATTTCCCGTCGGGGCTGAAACCCAACTGATAAGGGTCGGCAACCGGCATGCGCTTTTGCACCTCGCCCGTATTGGGGTCGAGGAACATCATCTGGTTGCCGGCGGTGTCGCCCACCAGCAGGCTCCTGCCGTCCGGACTCAGCGCCAGGTGATGCGGCTCCCGCAACGTCGGTATACGACCTACCTCCCGTTGCGTCGCCATGTCGATCACGCTGACCGATGCGCCACCGGAATTGATGACAAAGGCGATGCCGCCCGGTCGGGCCGAGGCTGTCCCGGTCGTGGCCAATAGCACGGTGACGATTGATAGAACGTGGAAAAACAGGACAAATCGGCGCCGCATGGCCAATGCTTCTCCAGGTTGAAGGCGCCGTTCCCTACGCCACCCGCGCCGGCCCCGGCAAGGGCCGTCGAGCCTCCATCTGGCCGTTCCGCGCGAACACGGCCGTGGCAAACGCAAACAACGCACAGGCGGGGCTGGAGATCAGGACGTTGTCGGTCAGCGCATGGCCGGCAAAGGCGACGAAGGCCAGCCGCATGATCCGCCGGTCGGAGGCTCGCAATTTCTGCGTGTTGACCATCACCCAGGCCGCGAACAGCACAATCAGTAACGCCCGTCCGACCTGGCCGCCTTCCACCTCAATGCGCAGGTATTCATTGTGCGCCGCCCAGGTGTGGAGGATCTGGACGATCGGGCCGTTGCGCGGGATCACCGCGTTACCGGCGCCGATGCCCCAGCCGAACCAGGGCGATTGATCGGCCGCCGCCTCGAACGCCGGCCATAGCAGGTTGCGCCCGCTCAGGTTGATCGCCTCATTGGCGACGATGTTGAAGAGGCGAAGTTCGTCGAGTTCGCCCGCCAGCAGCACCAGCGGCGGCACCAGAACGGCGACCGCGAGCCCGAGCAGCAGCCGATGGCGCAACGGGACGGCCACGGAGCGGATGGAAACCAGGCTCAGACCGCTCACCGTTACGGCATACGCAAGCGGCGCCCGCGCTCCGGTCAGCAACAGGATCAGAAAGTTGGCGGCCAGCAGCCACAAATCGCCTCGGCTTCCCCGCCGGTAGAGTTGGATCAGGCACGCGTAAATTGCCGTCAGGCAGACGCTGGCAAGGAATGCCGGGTGGCCGAGGCCGCCAAGTCGCGCGCCGCCACTATCGACGAACAGTGGCCGAACGCCGGCCAGGCTCATCGGGACGGCCGCCAGCACCACCACCAGCGGGCACCACTTCGCTGTGCGAATGATGGCTTCGCCCCAGGATCGGGGCAGTCGGCAGAAGCAGAAGACAAACGGCACCGATGAGCCTACCAGCGAACGCAGGCTGTCAGCCGGGGTCAGAGTTGGATAGAGGCCGTGAACGAAGCCGAGGCCCAGGATTACCAGAAAGGCCCAGACCGGATTGAATGCGTCCAGACGGAGGCCGAACCGCAGCGCGCAGAGCGCCGCGAGGATGATCTCGATGCCCTTGACCACGACGATCGTGGTTTGGAACATCGCGTCGCCGAAAAAGTCAAATATCGTCATTTCCAGACTGGCGCTGGTCACCAGGAACCAGCCCACACAGAAGCCAGTGGAATGACGGTAGGCCAGGAAGGCGACACCCACGGCGACGCACGCGACCAGTGCGAGCCAGAACAGCGGTGGGACGATCAGGCCACAGGAAAACGCGGCGGCCAACAGCAGGGCGGCGGCGCACAGGATCGGCCCGTCCGGGTTGTTCCCGACAGGACGAGTTTGCGGGAGGATCGAGCGCATCCCGCGTCGATATGCCCGCAATCCGTAAACAAACGGTTTACCGCGGGCAGGCAGGTTCATTGGCAGCAACTCAAAATCGGCTATCCTGCCCGGAACATGTGAAGGAAAACCCCTATGCGCGTCATCGCAAAAGGCCTGCGCTTTCCTGAAGGCCCCGTCGCCATGAAGGATGGGTCGATTGTGTTGGTGGAGATCGAGCGGCAGACCGTCACACGCGTGTTCCCGGATGGGCACACCTCGATCGTCGCCCAAACCGGCGGCGGCCCGAATGGCCTGGCAGTTGGACCGGACGGCGCGTTCTACCTCTGCAACAATGGCGGCTTCCAGTGGCGCACCGAATTGAACCTGCTGCGACCCGCGGGCCCTGCCTCGGACTACCGGGGCGGGCGTATCGAGCGGATCGATCCGGCTACCGGGTCGGTGACTGTTCTGTACGACCATTGCGGCTCAAACAAGCTGGTCGGTCCGAATGATATCGTCTTCGACGCCCTGGGCGGGTTCTACTTCACCGATCTCGGGAAATCGCGGGCCCGCGATCGCGATTGGGGTGGAGTGTATTATGCGCTGGCCGACGGATCCCGCATTACCGAGGTGGTGCATCCGATCCTGACACCGAATGGGATCGGGCTGTCCCCGGATGGCAAGACCCTCTATGTCGCCGAAACCGAGACTGCACGGCTTTGGGCGTTCGACGTGCTGGCGCCGGGCGTGCTCGCGAAGGCACCGTTCCCCTCACCCCATGGCGGGCGGCTTATGGTTGGGCTCGGCGGATTTCAGCGGTTCGACAGCCTCGCCGTGGATGGTGGCGGGAATGTGTGCGTGGCAACGCTGGTGAATGGATCAGTCAGCGTGGTGGCACCACAAGGCGGTCTGGTGCGACAGGTGCCAATGCCGGATATGTTCTGTACCAATATTTGCTTCGGCGGACCCGATCTGCGCACTGCCTACATGACGCTGTCGGGAATCGGGCAACTGGTCGCGATGGACTGGGATGGACCCGGCCTGCGGCTGGCGTACGAGGCATAATCCGAAGTTTCGCCGAGCGCGATCGCATATCCGGGCCATCCGCGCGCCCTGGCTTGCCGTCGGTGCCGCAGGGGGTCATGTCTGCCTCATTCAATCGGGAGGTCAATTCGATGCGTGCCGTAGGTTACCAGGACTCACTCCCCATCGATGCCTCCGCCGCGCTCGTCGACATCGAGTTGCCGAAGCCCGAAGCGGCAGGCCGGGACCTCCTAGTCGAGGTGCGGGCCGTATCGGTCAACCCGGTCGACACCAAGGTGCGCCGTCGGGCAAAGGCAGAAGCCGGCGGGTGGAAAGTCCTCGGCTATGATGCGGCGGGCGTGGTCGTCGCGACGGGGCCGTCGGCGACCCTGTTCAAGCCGGGCGACGCCGTGTTCTACGCCGGCGACATCAATCGGTCCGGCACCAATGCCGAGTTTCATTTGATCGACGAACGTATCGTCGGCCGGAAGCCAGCGTCACTGGACTGGGCGGCAGCAGCGGCACTGCCGTTGACCGCGATCACCGCTTGGGAGGCAATATTTGATCGTCTCGACGTGCGAAAGCCGGTGCCGGGCGCTGCCGCGGCGATCCTGATCATCGGCGGTGCCGGCGGCGTCGGATCAATTGCGATCCAGCTTGTTCGGCGGCTGACCAGCCTCAACGTGATCGCGACCGCCTCTCGGCCCGAAACGCAAACCTGGGTGCGCGAACTCGGGGCGCACCATGTCGTCGACCACGCCAGACCGCTGGCCGAACAGGTAGCGGCGTTGGATCTTGGCGAACCCGCCTTCGTATTCTCCACCACCAACACCGACAAGCACATCGCCGATGTCGTGAAACTGATCGCTCCCCAGGGCCGCTTCGGGTTGATCGACGATCCGCCGGCGGTCGACATCAACCCATTCAAGCGCAAGAGCGTATCCGTGCACTGGGAGTTGATGTTCACCCGCTCGACGTTTCAGACCGCGGACATGAACGCCCAGGGCGAGTTGCTGAACGAGGTTGCTCGTATGGTCGACGCCGGAACGATACGCACGACGCTGAGCGAGAACCTCGGACCGATCAATGCCGCCAACCTGAAACGCGCGCATGCGCTGATCGAGAGTGGGCGTGCTCGCGGCAAGGTCGTTCTGGAAGGCTTCGGCCGATAAGGGCGGCTTCCGGCCGGACGGCGACAACCGCCGCTAGAACGGAATTTCGTCGTCGAGATCGCCACCTTTCGGCGCGTCCCACGACGGCGTTCCGGCTTCGCCCCGGCCGGCGCCACCCGACCGCGCGCCGGCAACGGCCGGGGTACGCTCGCGCGCCGCATATCCACCACCCGGCTCAGACCCGCCGCCGCTGTAGCCCCCGGTTTCACCGCCACCCGAGCGACCATCCAGCATCGTAAGCTGCCCGTTGAAGCGGCCGATCACCACCTCGGTGGTGTAGCGCTCCTGCCCCGATTGGTCGGTCCACTTGCGCGTCTGCAGCGACCCCTCCACATAGATTTTCGCGCCCTTTTTGAGGAACCGCTCCGCCACATCCGCGACCCGGTCGTTGAAAATCACGACGCGGTGCCACTCCGTCTTCTCCTTGCGTTCGCCCGAGGCACGGTCGTTCCACGTCTCGCTGGTCGCCAGGGTCAGGTTGACGATCTTGTTACCGTCCTGCGTCGTCCGCACCTCCGGGTCCTTCCCCAGATTGCCCACCAGAATTACCTTGTTGACGCTACCCGCCATCGTACCGATCCTTTTCCAAGACCCAGACCCTAACCCAAACGTCATCTGCGGGCCACATGGTTAAAACTCTTCCAACAACCCCGAAAAACTGGCATAGGTCGGGGGAACATCAGTAGAACATAGGCCCCCGAGAACGAAAAAGCCACCGGAAAACACCGACGGCAAACGGCAGCCCGAAAGCGGAGACATCAGCTTACATGGCCGGCTCCATCCACGTGCGCGGCGCACGCGAGCACAACCTCAAGAACGTGGATGTCGTCATTCCGCGCGATACGATTACCGTCATTACCGGCCTGTCCGGCTCGGGCAAGTCATCGCTGGCCTTCGACACCATCTACGCCGAGGGTCAGCGTCGTTACGTCGAGTTGCTCTCCGCCTACGCCCGCCAGTTTCTGGAACTGATGGGCAAGCCGGACGTCGACAGCATCGACGGGCTGTCGCCAGCGATCTCGATCGAGCAGAAAACCACTTCCAAGAATCCCCGCTCCACCGTCGGCACGGTCACGGAAATCCATGACTACATGAGGCTGCTGTGGGCGCGCACCGGCGTGCCCTATTCGCCGGCCACTGGCCTGCCGATCGAGGCACAGACCGTCTCGCAGATGGTCGACCGGGTAATGGCAATGCCGGATGGCACGCGACTGCTGCTGCTCGCCCCGGTGGTGCGCGACCGCAAGGGCGAATATCGCAAAGAACTGGCGGAACTGCAGCGCCGCGGCTTCACCCGCGTGAAGGTCGACGGAACGCTGTATGAAATCGGCGAGGTCCCCGCGCTCAACCGCAAGATCAAGCACGAGATCGAAGCGGTGGTGGACCGTGTCGTTGTCCGCGAGGGCATCGCACCACGCCTGGCAGACAGCTTCGAAACCGCCCTCGCGATGTCGGACGGTGTCGTCTACGCCGAAAACGTCGAAACCGGCGAACGCACCGTGTTCTCCTCGCGCTTCGCCTGCCCGGTCAGCGGCTTCACCATCGAGGAAATCGAGCCTCGGCTGTTCAGTTTCAATTCTCCCCACGGCGCTTGCCCGGCCTGCGACGGCCTGGGAGTCGAAAGCTTTTTCGACCCGGAACTGGTGGTGCCCGACGACCGGCTTGGCTTGGCCGACGGCGCCATCGCTCCCTGGACCGGCGCACAGTCACCTTATTACGACCAGACCCTGCAAAGCCTGGCCCGTCACTACAAGCAGACCACCAAGACCCCCTGGCACGACCTGCCGGCCGCAGTACGCAATGCGGTCCTGCACGGGTCGGACGCGGAACCGATCGCCTTCACTTACAAGGATGGCACCCGCAGCTATACCGTGACGAAACCGTTCGAAGGAGTGCTGAAAAACCTGCAACGCCGCTGGCAGGAAACCGACAGTGTCTGGGTGCGGGAGGAAATGTCCCGCTACCAGGCCGAAAAACCGTGTGCGGTTTGCAATGGCGCCCGCCTGAAGCCGGAAGCGCTGTCGGTGCGGGTTGCCGGAAAGAACATCGCCGAAGCCTCGGACCTTTCCATTCGCGGCGCTCTGGGCTGGTTCGCGGAGGTATTGCCGCGACTGACCCCGCAGCGACAGGAAATCGCCGGCCGCATCCTGCGCGAAATCGTTGACCGGCTGCGCTTCCTGGTCGATGTCGGGCTGGATTATCTGACGCTGGCGCGGGGTTCCGCCACGTTATCGGGCGGCGAGTTGCAACGCATCCGGCTGGCCAGTCAGATCGGCTCCGGGCTGACCGGCGTGCTGTACGTGCTGGACGAGCCGTCGATCGGCCTGCACCAGCGCGACAACGAACGCCTGCTCGGTACCCTGCGGCGGCTTCGAGATCTCGGCAATACCGTTCTTGTGGTGGAACATGATGAGGATGCCATCCGCGCCGCCGACCACCTGATCGACATGGGTCCCGCGGCAGGCATCAACGGCGGCTGGGTGGTTGCCGAGGGCACCCCGGCCGAGGTCGCCGCCAACTCGAACTCGCTCACCGGTGACTATTTGTCGGGTCGTCGCCGGATCGAGATCCCAGCGATGCGCCGCCCGATGCAGAAGGACCGCGTGCTGCGGGTGGTCGGCGCGCGGGGCAACAATCTCAAGAGCATTTCCGCCGGCTTCCCGCTGGGCACCTTTACCTGCGTCACGGGCGTGTCGGGCGGCGGCAAATCAACGCTGGTGGTCGACACTCTGTACAAGGCTGCCGCGCGCCGGCTGATGGGTGCCGGGCTGGTGCCGGCGTTGCATGACCGGATCGAGGGGCTGGAGCACCTCGACAAGATCATCGATATCGACCAGTCACCGATCGGCCGAACGCCGCGGTCAAATCCGGCGACCTACACGGATTTGTTCGCGCCGATCCGTGACTGGTTCGCCGAACTGCCGGAGGCGCGGGCACGTGGCTACAAGCCGGGTCGTTTCAGCTTCAACGTGAAGGGCGGCCGCTGCGAGGCCTGCCAGGGCGACGGGCTGCTGAAGATCGAAATGCATTTCCTGCCGGACGTGTACGTGCGGTGCGATACCTGCAAGGGAAAACGCTACAACCGCGAAACATTGGAGATCAAATTCCGCGACAAGTCCATCGCCGAGGTGCTGGCGATGACGGTGGACGAAGCGGTGCCCTATTTCAGCGCCCAGATGCGCATCCATGACCGGTTGAAGATCCTGCAGCAGGTCGGCCTAGGGTATATCGCCCTCGGCCAGCAGGCCACGACGCTCTCGGGCGGCGAAGCCCAGCGCATCAAGCTGTCGAAGGAACTCGCCAGGCGGGCCACCGGCAGGACATTGTACATATTGGATGAACCCACCACCGGGCTGCATTTCGAAGATGTGCGCAAGCTGCTCGAAGTGCTGCATGCGCTGGTGGATCAGGGCAACACGGTGGTGGTCATCGAGCACAATCTGGAGGTGATCAAGACCGCCGACTGGATTCTTGATCTTGGCCCGGAGGGCGGTGATGGCGGCGGCCGCATCGTGGCCGAAGGGACGCCCGAGGACATTGTAGAGAACCCGGAAAGCTACACCGGACGGTTTCTTGCACCTTTGCTGCCCGCCATCGAGAGCCCGAGGAAGACGCGGCGGCGGGCGTAGGCCTGCGGGTGCATCCTGCTGGATCGTTGCACCTTGATGGACGGCGTTTCGACGAAACGATCGAGCAACTTATTATCAGTCGCCCAGAATGCCGCGCCCTGCGGTGGTCACCGCACCAACAGATACTTCGGGGCCCCGCGGATCCAGGCGGAAGAAAGTAAAATATTTCGTTAGTTGATGGATACGGACACACGGTGGGTTGATACAGCGGGCGGCGGTCGCGGCGCTATATAGCCGACGGTATATTCCGCGGGGCGATCATGTGGGCAGAGCCGGGCGATGGCCTTGGGCTGAAGACACTGTGGACCGACGCGCCCGATGCGATGGAGCGGCTGGACGGGTTCTACAGGTCTCGCCGGATCCGCAAGGCCGAGCGGGACGAACTGGCGCATTTCATTGAGCATGGCTGGCTGGTTTGGCGTGGCGCCATCGAACCCGAGCTGATCGACCGGTTCGCGGCCGATGTCCGGTCACATCACACTCATCCCGGCATGTTCCTGACGACAAATCACCGCATCGGCATGCCTGGCCTGAAGGTCTCCGGCAGCGCACCTGATCGGTTCGAGAGCTTGTTCGACCTGTATGTCAACCTGGCCTCGGCACGGGAGGTCTGCCTGCACAAGCGAATCTCACGCTTCCTGAATGTGGTGTTCGAGTCCAGTCCGGTCGCCTGTCAGCAGTTGCTGTTCCAGCGCAGCAACGGTCATCGGGTTCATCAGGATACTTCGGTGGTCGCGGTAGAGGACCCGCTGCTCATGACGGCAACCTGGATCGCGCTGGAAAATGTCGTCGAGGGCAGCGGCGAGTTGGCGTTCTTCGACCGCAGCCACAAGCTGCCGCACTATGTGTTCAAAGATGGCACGAAGCGGATAAACTTCAGCGTCGACGATCAGGGGCAATACGTCGAAGATCTCGACGCCGCCTGCCGCCAGCACGATATGCGTTATGAGCGTTTCATGGCCGGAAAGGGCGACGTGTTCATCTGGGCCGCCGACCTGGTGCATCGGAGTCACCCGCGATCGCTTCCGGAGGGGACGAGCAGGCTGTCCTGCGTGACGCACTATCATCCCGCTACAACGACGCCGTTCTGGTTCAGGCACCACCCTGATCGGCGCACTCTCCTGCGGTACGATGACCGTGGCGCCTATGTCAGTGCGCATTACCCTCTGGCACAAGTTACGACTTCGATGATTGCCCCGAACTCACCGTTCATGTAACCGATCCGGCGAGCGCCTTTGCGGTTGCCACACGGTTTCGTGGGCGCCCGATCAAACGACGTCAATGAGGTATTGGCGCCGGCATGCGCACGCCGATCTGCGATCGCGCCGGCTACCCAACCCACACGTGCGGCGATCACGTCGAAGCAGCAGTCGCCTCATTGCGATCCGCTGAACCCGGACACCACGGGGCGCTCTTTTGCCTTCTGCTTCCGGTTTCCCGCCATCCGGTCCGGCCCCTCACCAGGGGCGAGGTCCCCACCCCCAGCCGGGCGGCGGCGGCTGAGGCGCCCATCCCCACACCGGCGGTGGCGGCGGGGCCCATCCCCACACCGGCGGTGGTGGCGGGGCCCATCCCCACCAGGGCGGCGGCGCGACGAAGCCCGGCCCGACAAAAACTCGCGGCCCGGCAAAACCCCAGCGGGGACCGACGAAACCCCAGCGGGGCCCGACGAAACCGCGATTGAAACCCCAGCGGGGGCCGACGAAACCGCGATTGAAGCCACCGTGGAAGCCACCGCCGCCCCAGGAGCCACCGCCATTCCAGGACCCGCCGCCGCCCCAGGAGCCATGACCGCCGCCCCCACCACGCTGAGCCGAGGCTGGGAGCGATCCCATGGCAGCGATTAGAGCGATCGCGACTACGGCGACGCGGAAGCGGCACATGGTTCCCTCGCTATTTCAGCGTGCCAGTCTACATCAATCAGGGCTCGTTGCGCCAGCAATCTCCGGGTGCGGCCAGCGATCGGAACCGCTTTGATCTATGGCAACAGAAAATCGGCCGTCGAGCCCGAGCGCTGAGCAACCGGCGGAGCGGGACCGAAGTGGCGTGACGGTAGTGGCCTGGCGGTGAACTGACCCTGGTGACCCTGACCACGATGCCGCGCGTATGCAACCGGAGCGGCTGTAGTGCGCTGTTCCGCTGCATCGATCGGAGCAGCGAATGAGCGCGGGCGAAATCACGACGGACATTCCGGCGCGGATGGACCGGCTGCCTTGGAGTCGATTTCATCTGCTGGTTGTCGTCGCCCTCGGCATCACCTGGGTGCTGGACGGGCTTGAAGTCACCATCGTCGGCTCGATCGGCCCAATCCTGAAAGACCAACACACCCTTGGCCTGACCGATCCCGATGTCGGCAGCATCGCTGCCTGCTACGTCGCCGGCGCGGTTGCCGGAGCGCTCGTGTTCGGCTGGCTGACCGACCGGTTCGGCCGCCGTCTGATCTTCAACGTCACCCTGGGCATCTATGTTCTCGGCGTGCTCTGCAGCGCCTTCGCGTGGAATTTCTGGTCCTTCGCTGCCTTCCGTTGCCTGACCGGCCTCGGCATCGGCGGCGAGTACGCGGCGATCAATTCCGCGATTGACGAGCTCATCCCGGCGCGCCTGCGCGGGCGGATCGACCTGATCGTCAACGGCAGCTACTGGGCCGGCGCGGCGATCGGAGCAGGTGCCTCGCTGCTGCTGCTCTCGGGTCGCATCGTCGGCATCGACCTTGGCTGGCGGCTGGGCTTCGGCATTGGCGCGGCACTCGGCGGCTTCATCCTGTTCCTTCGCCGCTTCGTGCCGGAGAGCCCACGCTGGCAGATCACTCACGGCCGCGAGCAGGAGGCGAAACAGAACACCGCCGGGATTGAGCGGCAGGTGGGGGGGCGCCTGCCGCCGGCGAAAGGGACGTTGAAAGTGCGTCCGCGCAAGGTGTTCGGCTTCGGCCTCATCCTTGGTGCCATGCTCGGGGAAAACCGCGGGCGTAGCTTCCTCGCGCTGACCCTGATGGTGGCCCAGGCCTTTCTGTTCAACGCCGTGTTCTTCACCTACGGGCTGGTGCTGACGACATTCTACCACATCCAGGAGGCACGGGTCGGCGTCTACATTCTGCCTCTCGCGGTGGGAAATTTTCTCGGGCCGCTGCTGCTGGGTCACTTCTTCGACACGATCGGGCGGAAGAAAATGATCGCCGGCACCTACGGGCTGGCCGGGGTGTTGCTGGTGGCCGTGGCCGTGCTGTTCGGCATGGACGTGTTGACCGCCTGGACGCAGACAGCCTGTTGGATCGCGGTCTTCTTCGTCGCCTCCGCCGCCGCCAGCTCAGCCTACCTCACCGCGAGCGAGATTTTCCCACTGGAAACCAGGGCAATGGCCATCGCGCTGTTCTATGCCCTGGGCACCCTGATCGGCGGCGTCACGGGGCCGTTCCTGTTCGGCTTTCTGATCGGCTCGGGTAGCCAGTGGGCGGTGGCGGGTGGCTATGCCGGGGCCGCGGCCTTGATGATGGGCGCCGCCGTCTGCGAGGCGCTGCTGGGCGTGGAAGCGGCGGGGAAATCGCTCGAGGACGTGGCCAGGCCATTGTCCGGAAGCGCCTGAGCCAATACGCCGGGCCGGCGCGTCGCGATGGCGCATTGTCGAAGCGGCTCCAGGCATCACATAGGGCAGCAGAGCAACATCAGCCTGGCGCAATCGCGGAGCGATCTCAGGCTGATGAAATTGCTCGTAAAACAATAGCTGGAGCATGTCACCTCAAGGTGGAACGCTGCAGTGCGACACATGTGTAACCTGCCCTGGGCCTGATGCCGATAAAACCGCACACCGACCGCATCCTGTGGGCTGGGTTACTGGGTTTGCTGGCGGCTCCCGTTCACGCCGCCGATCCGTGGAGCCATGCCCAACCGATCACCGTCGTCATGGTCGACAACAGCTTCCAACCAGACCACGTGGTCTTCGAAGCGGGCAAACCATACGAACTTCGCCTGGAGAACCACGGCAAGGATCTGCACGAGTTCACCGCGCCGGAGTTTTTCCGCGCCACCACTGTCCGGGACAAGCACGTGCTCGCCAACGGCGGGATCGAGGTCGTGGTGCAGCCGGGCAAGTCCGCCCGGGTCTTCCTGCTGCCGCGCGTCAAGGGCGAGTATAAGCTGACCTGCGCCGACCACGACTGGGACGGCATGGTCGGCAGCATCACCGTCGACTGAGGTCATCAAAGGGTTGCGGCGAGGCCTCGCCGACGCCATAGACACCGCCTCGCATTACAGGATCCCTAGCCGATGCCCGCGATTACCTTGCCCGACGGTTCCGTGCGTCAGTTCGATGCGCCGGCTTCCGGGCTGACCGGCACTGACGTAGCCGCCGCGATCGGTCCCGGTCTGGCCCGTGCCGCCCTGGCGATGAAGCTGGACGGCAAGACGGTCGACCTCGCCACCCCGATCGAGCATGACGCGAACCTGGTGTTCATCACCCGCCGCGACCCCGAGGCGCTGGAGATGATCCGCCACGACGCCGCCCATGTGCTGGCCGAGGCGGTGCAGGACCTGTATCCCGGCACCCAGGTCACCATCGGCCCTTCGATCGAGAACGGCTTCTACTACGACTTCGCCCGCAACCAGCCGTTCACGCCGGACGATTTTCCCGCCATCGAAGCCCGAATGCGCGAGATCATCGGCCGCGGCGCGAGGTTCGAGCGCCGGGTGATCGACCGCGATGAGGCGATCGCCTTCTTTCAGGCCAAGGGTGAGAAATACAAGGCGCAGCTCATCCAGGATCTGCCGGCGTCGGAAACCATCACGCTGTACAGCCAGGGCGACTGGATCGATCTCTGCCGCGGGCCGCACATGCGCTCGACCGCCGATGTCGGCCCCGCATTCAAGCTGATGAAGGTCGCCGGCGCGTATTGGCGGGGCGATCACCGCAACGCCATGCTGTCCCGCATCTACGGCACCGCCTGGCGCGACCAGAAGGAACTCGACGCCTACCTGCACCAGCTGGAGGAGGCCGAACGCCGCGACCACCGCAAGATCGGCAAGGAAATGGACCTGTTCCATATCCAGGAGGAAGCGGTCGGCTCGATCTTCTGGCACCCGAAGGGCTGGAAGCTCTACCGGACGGTCGAGGCCTACATGCGCCGCCGCCTGGACGCCGCCGGCTACCGCGAGGTGAAGACCCCGCAACTGCTGGACCGCTCGCTGTGGGAGAAGTCCGGGCACTGGGAGAACTACCGCCAGCACATGTTCATCGCCCAGGTGGAGGACGAAGACAAATTCCTCGCCCTGAAGCCGATGAGCTGCCCCTGCCACATCCAGATCTTCCGCCAGGGCATGCGGTCCTATCGCGAACTGCCGCTGCGCATGGCGGAGTTCGGCTCGTGCCATCGCTATGAGCCCTCGGGTGCGCTGCACGGCATCATGCGGGTGCGTGCCTTCACTCAGGACGACGCCCACATCTTCTGCACCGAGGAGCAGATCGCCCCGGAGACCGCCCGCTTCATCACACTTGCTGTCGCAGGTCTACACGACTTCGGCTTCCCGGATTTCCGCATCAAATTCGCCGACCGGCCGGAAGCCCGCATCGGCAGCGATGAACACTGGGACCAGGCGGAAGGCGCGCTGCGCGAAGCCTGCGCGATCGCGGGGGTGGACTACGAGCTTAATCCTGGTGAGGGCGCGTTCTATGGCCCGAAGCTGGAATTCGTGCTGCGCGACGCGATCGGCCGCGACTGGCAGTGCGGCACTCTGCAGGTCGATCCCAACCTGCCGGAGCGGCTGGATGCGGAATATGTCGGCGAGGACGGCGCGCGCCATCGCCCGATCATGCTGCATCGCGCCATTCTCGGCAGCTTCGAGCGCTTCCTCGGCATCCTGATCGAGCAATACGCCGGCCGGTTTCCGCTGTGGCTGGCGCCAGTGCAGGCCGTCGTGGCGACGATCGTGTCCGACGCCGACGACTATGCTCGCGAGGTGGCGGCTGCCCTCGCCCGCGCCGGCTTGACGTCGAGACCGACCTGACCAATCAGAAGATCAACGCCAAGGTTCGCGAGCACAGCCTGGCCCATGTCCCCGTGCTGGCGGTGGTCGGGACGGAAGGAAGCGGAGACGCGCACCGTGGCGCTGCGCCGGCTGGGGAGTCAGGCGCAGGAGGTGATCGGACTGGAGCAGGCGGTCGCCGTCGCTTGCATCCGAGGCAACCCCGCCCGATCTGAAAGTCACTGATTGACGAGATTGAGTGTCGCTTTTGCAGCCGGCCCGGGCGAGCTTTCGTTTGTGCGACCAGGAGCGCCGGTTGACCACGTCCGCGCGACCGATATCTAGATCATGGCATAAGCGTGACGCGAGATGGCTTGATTATGAGACCGGATTTCGAGCAGAATACCCGGTGCTGGCAGAACTGATGAGATGCGTGTCAGCTTTTACTACACAGAGCGCGATGCGTGCTGCTGCTTACGCAACAGAGACAGGAGAGAACGATAGCACGAGGACCAATGGCCGCCCCGCCAACCCGCGACGGCCCCAGGGTAAATGACGAAATCCGTATCCCACAGGTGCGCCTGATCGATGAACTGGGCGAAATGCAGGGCGTGATGACCGCCCGCGAAGCGATGCAGCGCGCGTTCTCGGTCGGCCTGGACCTGGTCGAGATCAGTCCGAACGCCGATCCGCCGGTGTGCAAGATACTGGACTTCGGTAAGTTCAAATACGAACAACAAAAAAAGAAGAATGAGGCCAAGAAAAAGCAGAAAGTCATCGAAATCAAGGAGATCAAGGTTCGCCCGAACATCGACGAAAACGACTATCAGGTGAAAATGCGCGCCATGAAGTCGTTCATCGAGGAAGGCGACAAGGTCAAGGTGACCCTCCGGTTCCGTGGTCGTGAGATGGCCCACCAGGACATTGGGGTCCGGGTGCTGGAAAGGATCCGAGCAGAGATGGACACGACCTCGAAGGTCGAACAGATGCCTCGGATGGAAAACCGGCAGATGGTGATGGTCCTGTCGCCTCGCTGACGGCGGTGATCAAGGAACTTGAAGTCGGGGTCCACCGCGGCGGCTGAGCCGCCCCTTCGCCCGGCCGCCATGTTCGAATCGCGGGCTGTTGCTTCGGATCGAACTGCGCCAGATGGGTGGGGCCGGAGCACTCGTCCCCAGGGCGACGCGTGTCGAAGGTAGATCCTGGCGTTACCGCCGAATGCGCCGCTAGTCCCCGCGCCGCGCTGCTCCACACAACTCATGCCAGGTCCCGCCATGCCGACTTTTCCACCGCACGCTCTGCGCGCCGTCTCCTACCTGATCGCCTCGCGTATGGGCAGCGAGGAAGGCGAAGCGACCGAAGTTGCGGACCACCTGGTCCGCGCCAACCTCGCCGGCCATGACAGCCACGGGGTTGGGATGCTGCCGACCTATGTCCGGCTGCTGACGCGACGGTCTGCTGGTGCCGAACCAGACTGCCGACACCGTGCTGGATGCCGGCGCGTTGCTGGTCATCGACGCTCGGCGCGGCTACGGCCAGCGCATGGCGGCGGATGCCGTGCGACGGGCGATCAGCCGAGCGAAGGAACTCGGCGCATGCGTGCTGGCGCTGCGAAATTCCGCCCATATCGGCCGGATCGGCACCTACGCCGAACTCGCCGGTGCGGCCGGCTGCGCGTTCACCGCCTTCGTCAACGTGGCGGATCACCGCGACATTCAGGCAACGTGGGGTGCGGCCGAACCGCGCCTCGGCACCAACCCGTTCTGTGTCGCGGTCCCTGGACCGGAGGGACAGGGATTAACGCTGGATATGGCGACGACAACCATCGCGGCGGGCAAGGCCCGAGTCGCCTTCAACAAAGGTGTGCCGGTTCCGGACGGCTGCCTGATCGACGCGGACGGCCTGCCGACCAACGATCCCGCCGGCTTCATCCGCGATCACACCGGCGCGTTACGGTCGTTCGGCACGCACAAGGGTTCCGGGCTTGCGGTGATGTGCGAAATCATGGCGGCGGCGGTCGCCGGCGGCCAGGGGGCGTTCCATGAGGCCCGCGGCGGTGTGCTGAACTCAATGCTCGCCACGGTCATCGACTTGTCCAAACTCGGTGACCCCGCCGTCATCGCCGCCAACGTCCAGGCGGTGAAGACGCATGTGAAGTCAGCCCGCCCGGCCCCTGGCTGCAGCGAAGTGCTGGTCCCAGGCGAGCCTGAAAAACGTTACGCCACGCAGCGGAGCAAGCACGGAATCGAAGTCGACGACACCAGCTGGAGGGATATCCGTGCCGCGGCTACCACACTGGGGATCAGTGCCGCCGAATTCGATCATGCGGCGGGCACGAACCTGGGGTAGCCCGGGGCCCTAATCTCCGACCGGGGACCCGTGTCACTGGGTCACGCGCCGCCGCGAAGGTGTCGTGTATTCCTTGCTACTACGTGGCCGACCTGCAACACGGCCGCAAAACCGATGCAAGATAAGTTACCCTTCCTCGTGTATCGAGACCGGATCGGGGTGCCGTCCGAGGTCAGCTTCCTTCGCCGCCAGTATGTCGGCTTCGCGCGGCTGCAACCGGTGTGGATAGGCCGTGCGCTGTTGCCATCAGCCCCGGTCGTCGGTGACCGGATGATGCGTTTGGGTGGAGACGGGCCGTTGGGCGGGGTTCGCCGACTGCTGTTCCGCCATATCGGTTGGGTACCGCCATTCAAGCTTCCCACCTTGGCCGATGCCGGCATGCACGCTGCGACGTGCGACGACACCCTTGGGCTTGCGCCGGTGCTGCATGCGCAATTCGCCCGTGGCGGAGCACTCGCCTTGCCGCTGGCGCGCGCCCTTGGATCGCGGATGGTCGTCACCCTGCATGGCGGGGACATCAGCAAGCAGAAGAACTGGCGTCATGGCAGCGTGCTGGCCAGACGCTGGCCTGCCCTGCTGCGGGAGGTTGCCAATTTCGTCTGCGTCTCGGCCGCGGTGGCCGAGATTGCCGCCGCTCGGGGCGTCTCCGCCGCGAAACTGGTCGTGCTGCCGATCGGGGTCGAGGTCTCGTCGAGCCCGCCAGCCGCCGTCTCGCCCGATGCTCACATTTTCGTCGGCCGCTTCGTCGAGAAAAAGGGCATTTCGGTCCTCGCCGATGCGGTTCGACGCTTACGAGCGTCCGGCGACCAAACACCGCTGATCTGTATCGGCGACGGTCCGTTGCGGCCGCTCCTGGAATCCCTGGCGCGGGAGGTGCCCGGCATCACCCTAACCGGCTGGTTGGACCCCGAAGCCATCCGCCCCCGTCTGGCCAACGCCTGTTCGCTCCTGGTCCCCAGCATCGTCGCCCGGGACGGTGATGCTGAGGGGTTGCCCAGCGTCATCCCCGAAGCGATGACGCAAGCTTGCCCTGTCATCGGCTCAGATCAGGGCGGCATTGCCGAGGCGGTGCAGCATAATCGGACAGGGCTGCTGGTGCCCCCGAACGACGCTCAGGCACTCGCTGCCGCCATGCGACGGATTGTCACCGAGCCGGGGTTGCGAGGCAGCCTTGGAGCGCAAGGCTTCGCCGTGGCCGCCAGCAGCCTGAACGCCCGCTTGCAATCAGCGAAACTGGAAGCACTGCTGCTGTCGGTTGCAGCGGGGGCCGCCTCGCAAAAGGTGTCCGGCCGCAGCCGCCGGGACGCGTCACCCGGGCTTTGACAGCCGCCGCGTCACCAGTCGCACAGGATGGCAGTCACACAGGGAGCGAGAGCGACCTATCCCTGCCGGCACTTCATCCGGGGGTTCTTCTTGTTGATGACGTAGACCCGCCCGCGGCGACGCACCACGCGGCAATTTTTGTCGCGGACCTTGGCGGACCGCAGGCTGTTACGAACTCTCATGACACGCGCGCTTGCTGCTACCTGGGGGAAGACGAAGGCGCGGTGGATAGTGGCGCGGCTCCGGCATGTCAAGCGGATCACGCACCGCGGGAGCCGTTGGCGGAAATCGGGCTGGTGATTCCCCCTCTTGCTTTTCCGTCCCCGCGCCCCGACCATCGCTCCGACCAAGGAGTATCCATGGCGATGGCGACCGTGTTCATCGATGGCGAGTCAGGCACCACGGGGCTTGGCATCCGCGAGCGCCTTGCGGCGGTGCCGAATGTAGAGCTCAGAAGCCTGTCCGCCGAGCACCGCCGCGATCCGGCCGCTCGGCGCGCCATGATGGCCGAGGTCGACCTGGTGGTGCTCTGTCTGCCTGATGATGCGGCGCGAGACTCCGCCGCGATGGCCGCCAGCCTGGGCAGCGCCGCCCCCAAATTACTCGACGCCAGCACCGCCCATCGTGTCCATCCCGACTGGGTCTACGGCTTCGCCGAACTTGCGCCCGGGCAGGCGGAGCGCATCGCCGCCGCGCGTGCCGTTGCCAACCCTGGCTGTTATCCCACCGGCGCCATCGGCCTGATCCGCCCGCTGGTCGACGCGGGGTTGTTGCCGGCTGACTACCCGGTGACGATCAACGCCGTCTCGGGATACTCCGGTGGCGGCAAGGCGATGATTCAGTCGCACGAGGCCGTCCACGGCCCGGCCTTCGAACTCTACGCGCTCGGCCTCGAACACAAGCACGTCTCGGAAACCCAGCTCTACGGCAGGCTCAGCCGGCGGCCGATCTTTGTCCCCTCGGTCGGGCATTACCGCCAGGGCATGATCGTGTCGGTGCCGCTCCACCTGGACACGCTGCCCGGCAAGCCCACGGGCGCCGACCTCAACGCCGCGCTGCAGGCGCACTATGCCGGCTGCGACCTGGTGCGCGTGCTGCCTGCCTCGGCCGACGGCAAACTGGAGCCCGAGGCATTGAACGACACCGACAGGCTGGAACTATATGTGCACGCCAATGCGGCGCACCGCCAGGCGGTGTTGGTCGCGCGGCTGGATAATCTCGGCAAAGGTGCCTCGGGCGCGGCCGTACAGAACATCGCGCTGATGCTGGGGCTGCATACCGGCGTTGGTTCGATGGAACTGATGGAGGCCTGAGCAACGCATGCCCGATTTTCCGGTAACGGCCGCCCACTGGCCTCATGGCACGGTGTTTTCGCTGGATGGCGTCTCGCCACGAATTGCCGATGATGCCTTCATCGCCCCAACCGCCGCGGTGATCGGCGATGTGGTGATCGGGTCGGAGACCGGTGTTTGGTTCCACTGCCTGCTGCGCGGCGATATGGGAAGCATCCGAGTCGGCGCCCGGACGAACATTCAGGACGCGACGGTGGTGCACATCAACTCCGGCGGCATGGACACCTTCATCGGCGACGACGTGACGATCGGGCATAACGCGGTCATTCACGCGTGCACCTTGAAAAATCGGGCGTTCGTAGGCATCAGCGCCACAGTGCTTGACGGTGCGGTGATCGAGGAAGGTGGCATGCTCGCCGCCGGTGGGCTGCTAACGCCTGGGAAGGTGATCGGACCCAACGAGATGTGGACCGGCTCGCCGGCGAAACTGCGCCGGGTGATGGATGCCGAGGAGCGCAGCCGCTTCGACCGCAACGCCATCGTCTACCTGGAACTCGCGAGACGGTTCCGCACCGGGTTGAAGGTGATTGGATAGTCTGCGACGGCCCGGCCGAATTCAGTAGCACCCCGCCTGACGCGCTCGCTCCCGGACCAGCGCCAGGACCGAACGACAAAGCGGCATCGGCTGCTCCAGCATCGTGCCCAGTTCCACCACCGCGCCCAGCAGCGCGTCGATCTCCATCGGCCGACCGCGCTCGAGGTCCTGCAGCATCGACGTCTTGTGCACGCCCACCTCGGCCCCCCCGGCGATCCGCTTGTCGACATCGATCGCGAAACGGACGCCCAGCGCCTCCGCCACCGTCTTTGCCTCCAGCATCATGCCCCGGCACAAAGTGCGCAGCGCGTCATCCCCGGTGATCCGGTCGAGCGTCGACGCTGTCAGCGCCGAAATCGGGTTGAACGCCAGGTTCCCCCATAGCTTCACCCATAACTCGTCGCGAATGCGGGGACGCACCGGCGCCTTCAGCCCTGCCGCGATCAACAACTTCGAGAACGCCTCGACCCGCGGGCTGCGACCGCCATCCGGCTCACCCAACGTGAAGCGATCGCCGTAGGTGTGCTCGATGACACCCGGTTCGATCACCTCCGCCGCCGGATACACCACGCAGCCGATCGCCTGTCGCGGCGGCAAGACGTCCCACAACCGACCGCCGGGATCGACGCTTGCAACGACACGGTCGCGATAAGGCCCGTCGAGGCCATAGAAGTACCAGTAGGGGATGCCGTTGATCCCGGTCACCAATGCACTCTCCGGCCCCATCATCGCGGCGATCGACGGTGCCGCGGCCGGCAAGGCGTGTGCTTTCAGCGTTACCACCACATAGTCCTGCACGCCGGCTGCCGATGCATCGCCCAGACAGCGCGGCCGGACCGTCGCGGTCTCACCGCCCGACCGCAGCGTCACGCCGTTGGTCTGCATTGCCGCCAGGTGCGGGCCGCGCGCGATGAAAGTCACCTCGGCCCCAATCTGAGCCAGCTTGACGCCAAGAAATCCACCGATCGCCCCGGCGCCGAAGATCGCCACCTTCATCCGTGCAGCCCGAGTTTCTCTGCCAGGCCGATGCGCTGCAGCTTGCCGGTGGCGCCCTTCGGGATTTCGCTCAGGAAGACGATCCGGCGGGGCACCTTGAACGCCGCCAGCCGCTTGCCGCAGAACTCCCGCAATTCGGTATCCTTGGCAGCCGTTCCGTCCCGCAGCACGATCGCCGCGGCGACCTCCTCCCCCAACTTGGCGTGAGGCACGGCAAACGTCAGGCACTGTGCGACGGCGGGATGCTCCATCAGCACCTCGTCCACCTCCAGTGGGCTGATCTTCTCGCCGCCGCGATTGATCAATTCCTTCAGCCGACCGGTCAGCCGCAGATAGCCATCCGCGTCGAGCGTCCCCTGATCGCCGGTGCGGAACCAGCCATTGGTAAACGCGCTGGCGTTGGCGGCGGGATTGTTCTCGTAGCCGGCGGTCACGTTGCGACCACGGATCGCGACCTCGCCGATGGCGCCGGGCGGCAGCAGCGTGCCAACCTCGTCCAGGATCGCTACCTCCGGCCCGGCTGCCCGGCCGACGCAACCGGGAAACCGAGGCAGCGGCGGCAACGGGTTGGACGCCATCTGATGCGCCGCCTCGGTCATTCCGTAGGACTCGATCACCGGCACACCGAACGCGGCTTCCAGCGCGGTCATCACCGGCCCCGGCAGCGAGGAAGAGGACGAACGGATGAACCGCAGCCGCCCTTGATCGATGGCCGCCCGGTTGCGCGGCGCCAGCTCCAGGATCGCCTGATGCATGGTCGGCACCGCGGTGTACCAGCTCGGCCGGACCTCGGTGAACCACGCGAAGAAGCGGAAAGCGTTGAAGCCTGGCGCGCATGAAACGCTGGCACCCGCCGCAAGGCTGGAAAGCGTCGCAGCAATCAGTCCGTGAATGTGGAACAACGGCATGATGTTGAGACAGCGATCCTCCGCCGTCAGCGCCAGCGTCCTGCCGATGTGATAGGCCGAAGCGGTCACGTTGCGGTGCTGCAATGGCACGATCTTCGGCCGCGAGGTGGTGCCCGAAGTGTGCAGCACCAGCGCCACATCCTCGGTCGCTGCGTCTCCAGGTCGCGCCGCAGTGCCGGACAGGTTCCCCGGCGGCGGCGCCAGGGTAAATCCTCCGGCTGGCCCGTCGGCATCCGGCACCAGCTCGATGACCGGAATATCAAGCTCCGCGGCGACCTGTCGTGCTGGACTCTCGGTGCCGGCCTGGATGACCAAGGCCCGGGCTTTGAGGTCGCCAAGGTAAAAAGCGAATTCGTCTGCCTTGTAGGCGGGATTCAGCGGCGCCGTCGTCGCTCCGCATGCAATGGCGACGAAGGCGGAGGCGGCCTCGGGTCCGTTCGGAAGCACCAGCGCGACGCGCTCGCCGCGACCTATGCCCATCGCATTCAGATCGGCCACCGTGCGATGCGCCAGCGCCCTCAGGCCACCATGACTCAGCCATTGCCGCCCAGGAGCGCCGATCGCCGGAGCATCATCCACACCCCTGGCCAGAAGCGCCGACACGGTTTCAGCAGGATAATCGCTCATCGTATCCTCCGGGGAGACGCCTTGTCTTACCCGACACCTCGGAGAGCACGAAGTGTGCCGATTGGCAAGACAGGCAGGCGGAGGCAGTGCCGGACCAGGCGCCCGCCACCGCCGGCTTCAACGAAGCTGCCCGAACCACGACGCGGTAGCGACAACGTCAGTGGCGACCAGGCCGACCCCGTGTCGGTTGCTCCCCGAAATCGCCCCGGTCAGTCCGAATCTGGCAAGGATCCGGCGCTTTGCGCCTTGTCGCTCGGCCCCTTGTCGCTCTGCCCCTTGTCGCTCGGCACCGTCACTGTTTGTCGGGTATCCGTATTCATCGGCCGCTGAGCCGACAATTTGAGTTGGAAGGCATTGCGAGGACGGAGCGGGTCTGCCGCCTCGCGCGGCTGCGCCCGGGCGGCCTTCCGCAGCGCTTTCCAGGCTCGGATGTCGTTCTCGGTTACGAAGCCCTTCCCATCTACGTCGATAGCGCGGAAATTGCGCGAGATGGTCGGGTAACCTGCTTTGGCCTCATCGAGCGTCAGATGGCCGTCCTGGGCTTTATTCGCTTGGGTGAAGTGCTCCTCCCAGGTCAGTCGGGCGTGCTGGGCGGCAGGATGCTCGTCCTTGGGCTGGTCCTGGGCGGCAGCCGGCAGCACCGACACGAGCGCGACAGCCGTGGCTGATAGCAGGATTAGGGCCAGAAATCGGCACATCGGACTCTCAGTTGGTGCTTGTCGCGTCGACCCGAACCTACTGGGATTTTCCTAAGGAATGGTAAATCGACGCCCGGTCCCCCATGCGCGCTCTAGAGTCGCTCCCAGGCTGTGGGGAAACGCTTTATCCGTCTCTTCATGAGCAATTTCATCGGCCTGAGGCCGCTCGGCGATGAGCGTCAGCCTGATATCGCACTAATTTGCGACTGCATGCGTGATCACCCTGATCGCAAGCTCGACTCCCTCGGTGTCGACGTCCAAATGGGTGCACGCCCGGACGCGGTACGGTCCGACCGTGGACAGCATCACGCCACCGAACCGCGCCTTGTCCGCAAGCGCGTCGGCTGTCACGCCGGCCGCGGCGGTATCGAAGAACACGAGGTTCGTCTCCGGCTCCTCCACCACCAGGCCGGGCACCTGAGCCAGGCCACGCGCCATCACCTTCGCATTGGCATGATCCTCGGCCAGCCGGTCGATATTATGATCCAGCGCATAAAGGCAGGCGGCGGCGCAGACACCGGCCTGGCGCAGCGAGCCGCCCAGGCGCTGCTTCCAGCGCCACGCCGCATCGATGAATTCAGCCGACCCGCACAGCACGGCACCCAACGGCGCCCCCAGCCCCTTGGTAAAATCGAGCCAAACAGAGTCACAGTTCGCCACCATGTCCGGCGTCGTGACGCCGGAGGCAACCACGGCGTTCATGAGCCGAGCACCGTCCATGTGGGTCTTGAGGCCGGCGTCATGGGCGGCGGTCAGGACGTCGGACAGCAATGCCACCGGCCAGACCGAGCCGCCTCCTGCGTTCGCCGTCTGCTCGACCTCGACCAGCGTCTGCGGCGGCGCGTTGCGCCGCTTCTCGCGCAATGCGGAGCGCAGCGTGGCACTGTCGAACTGGCCGCGCGCGCCACGCAGACCAAGCACCACGGCGCCGGCCAAGGCCCCTGGTCCGCCGCCCTCGTTAACCACGATGTGGGAACTTTCATGTGCCAGTATCTCATCGCCGGGGCGGCAGTGGGTCAGGATGGCGATCTGGTTGCACATGGTGCCGGAGGGCAGGAACATTGCTGCCTCCTTGCCGGTCAGCGCCGCCATGCGGTCACACAGCGCGTTCACGGTCGGATCGTCGCCGTGCTGCTCGTCACCAAGCGGTGCGCGCATCATGGCCTCTTTCATTGCCGCTGAGGGCCGCGTCTGGGTATCGGAATACAGGTTGACCCGCACCGGCGGGAGGGTCGGGTCCTGCCGCACGGGGGCGTAGACCATGCCGCTATCCTCACTAAGAGATTGGTGGCCCGGAGACTGGTGGCCGGGAGACAGCTGGTGGACCATAGACGTCGTGGGCGCGCTTGAGGAAGGCGTTCACCATCCGTCGCACCGCCTCGTTGAACACCAGGCCGATGGCGGCCTGCAGGATCCGGCTGCGGAACTCAAAATCAACAAAAAAGGCGACCTCGGTCCCCAGGATATCCCCCAGCGCATGCGGAGCGAAATCCCATTGATTATTGAGGTAGCGGAAGGGCCCGTTTTCGTATCGGACCTTCACGCGATGTGGCCGGTCAAGGGTGACGCGGCTGGTAAAGCTTTCCCGAAACGGGCCGAAGCCGATCGTCAGGTTGGCGACCAGTTCGCAGCCGATATGGCTGCGCACGCGACACGCCACGCACCACGGCAGGAATTGAGGATATTTGCCGACATCGGCGACCAGATCAAACAACTGCTCGGGGCTGTATGGGACGATCTTCCGTTCCGCGTGGGTTGGCATCAGGCAGCAGGCTGCGCCGGCTTCGCGTCCCGAGCCTCCGGCCCCATACCGACCGCCGCATCTCGCCGCACCCTCGAAGCAGACCCTGAAACAGTTTGCCCAACCAACTCCCTGGCAGCCCGCAGCGCAGCGAAGTCCGCGTCGGCATGGTAGGAGCTGCGGGTCAGCGGCGTCGCGGATACCAGCAGGAAGCCTTTCGAACGGGCGATCGACGCCAAGTCGGCAAACTCCTCCGGGGTGACAAAGCGATCAACCGCGGCATGTTTGACACTCGGCTGCAAATACTGGCCGATTGTCAGAAAATCGACGTCGGCGACGCGCAGATCGTCCATGACCTGCATGATCTCGGACCGCGTCTCGCCCAGGCCGACCATCAGTCCCGACTTGGTGAAGACCGACGGATCAATCTGCTTGACCCGATCCAACAGCCGCAGCGACTGATAATATCGGGCTCCGGGTCGGATTGAGGGGTACAGCCGCGGCACCGTCTCGAGGTTGTGGTTGAACACGTCGGGCCTCGCCGCGGCGACCGTCTCCGCTGCCCCCGCCTTGCGCAGGAAGTCGGGGGTCAACACTTCGATGGTGGTGCCAGCCGGCGTTGTTGAGGTGCGGGCGCGGATGGCACGGATCACAGCGGCGAAGTGGGCGGCGCCCCCATCCGGCAGCTCGTCGCGGTCTACCGAGGTGATGACCACGTGCTTCAGACCCAGCCTGGCGACGGCATCTGCCACGCGGGCCGGCTCGTCGCCTTCAAGGCCGTTGGGAAGCCCGGTGCGCACGTTGCAAAAACCGCACGCGCGGGTGCAGGTGTCGCCCATAATCATCATCGTCGCGTGCCGCTGCGACCAACATTCGCCGATGTTCGGACAAGCGGCTTCCTCGCATACCGTTACCAGCCGGTTCTCGCGGATCAGTGCCCGAGTTTCGTGGTAGACCGGGTGGGAGGGCGCCCTGACCCTGATCCACGGCGGCTTGCGCTGGATCGGATTGTCCGGCCGGCCCGCCTTTTCCGGGTGCCGCGCGGCATTGTGTTGTGAGGAGCCAACGGCCGGTTCGCCCGCATGGTGCTCGCCGATACGATGGTCGATGGTCAGGCGGGTCGTGGTCATTACCGAGGAGATGTGGATGGCAGTCGCCATACCGTCAAGCACCCCGGATCGCGCCAATCCTGCTCAGAATCGTGGAACGAGGCCGCTGCGGCGGCCGCCGCGGCCGGTTGCCGACAACCTGACCGAAGCTGAAATCCCATTGTCGCATCGGGCACTCGGGCCAGCCCCCGGCCGCGAGCCGGCGACCGACCAGACAGTGTCTCACCGGAGGTTTCGCACGCCGGGCACGCCCTACGACATCCCGTTGGCTCGGAAATAATTCGCGAGACGTCGGCACGTCATGCTTAGCTGCATTTTGCTTCGACTGAGCTTCTTGCCGGACGAAGGTCTTTGCTAACAGGGGTGAGGCCTTCTCCGTTCGCCGCGAACAAGGCGACCGGGTGGATCTGGATCCGCCCGAGGGGGTGGTAGGGAAGACGATGGCATTCGAGTGTGCTCTGACGATCAACTTCGGCACGGCCGGGAACAGTCTGGCCTATCTCGGTGGCGGTTGGGCCCCCTCCGAACCCGGCTTCACCTGGGGAGTCGGCCCTGAGAGCCATATCGTCCTGCCAAGGTTGGAGAAGGCGGATGCTTTCGTTCTGACACTCGACGTCGTGCCGTTCATACGTGCGCCGCAGTTGCTGGCTCAGCGGCTGGTGGTCTCGATCAACGAAACGACCGTAGGCTGCTCGGAGTTGTCGCGTCCGACCTTGCTGGGCTATCGATTTGCGGCCTCGATGATCGGCGGGTCCGAGCGCGTGGTCGTCACTTTGCAGCACCCGGACGCGGCTCGACCCATGGACCTCGCCGACAACGCTGACGAACGCCGTCTCTCCTTCGCGTTGTCGGAGGCCAGGCTCTACCGCGTCACGACCGCGCAGGAGTTCGTCAGCGACCGGCTGCCACCCGGGTTGATGCTCGGACCGCCGAGAAACCGGTCTTTTGGCATCCAGCCCCCTGAGGAACAGCCCGAATGGGTGGCGCAGCGAACCGGCATGGGCATCCCGCAAATCGCGCTGAAGTTCGAGTCGCTGGGTGAAAACTGCGAGTTCGGTTTGTTCCAGCGGCGCTGCGATTCCGAGCCGCTGGGACTGCTGCGCTTTTCCAGCACGTTTCTGCGCAACCTGATACGCGGCATCGACAAACAGTTCGAGGGACTTGGCGCGGCCGAAGACATAGACCCGAGGCTGGAGGGCGAAGAGCGCCGCGAGTATATGATTCACGAGAAGAAGTTTGGTCTTATCTATCACACCTTCGTCTATGAAGGGCAGCGCAGCGTCTGGCTCATGCGCGAACAGGAATCCGCCCGTCTCAAGTTTCTGTTGCGCAAGTTCATGGAAGAGTTGGAGGTCGCGGAAAAAATCTTTGTTTACAAACGCAACAGCATGGTGTCGGAGGAGGAGATCCTGCCGCTGTACATGGCGTTAGCCCGCTATGGCGACAATACGCTGCTGTGGGTGGTGCCGGCCGAAACAGACCGCCCGGCCGGGACCGTGGAGGTGATCATGCCGGGGCTGCTGAAGGGCTATATCGACCGCTTCGCGCCGGACGACAACGCGCATGACTTCTCTTTCGAGGGTTGGCTTCACGTTTGCGCCAACGCCTGGGCGCTTGCACGTTTGCGGAATTCGAAATCCGCGCTGAGCGAGCCGTGATGCGACCGCGTCGAATGCGCGGGCGCTGATGCCGCAGCCGAGACCCACAGTCCTGTTGTATGACTGGGACAATACCCTGGTGGACGGCTGGGCCGCGATCACCGCCGCGCTGAACGCTGTCTTCACCGAGTTCGATCATCCACTCTGGAGCGTTGAGGATACGCGGAACCGCGTCCGCGTCGCCCTGCGCGAGAGTTTTCCGGTGATGTTCGGCGACCGTTGGGAGTTTGCGCGAGACTTGTTCTACCAGACCCTCGAGCGTGAGCATCTGCGGCACGTCAATCCGATGCCGGGCGTACAAGCTATGCTCGCGGTCGGAGCGGGCTGGCCGCAAGGCATAGTTTCGAACAAGGCGGGGCCATTCCTGCGGCGCGAGGTGACACACTTGGACTGGGACCGGTTTTTTGGTCCGGTCGTGGGTGCGGGCGACGCCGCCGCCGACAAGCCTGCCGCGGCCCCGTTACTGCTGGCACTCCAGCGGATGGCCCACCCTGCCGATCCATCAGTCTGGTATATCGGGGACACAACTCTGGACATGCAGGCAGCCAGGGCGGCCGGGGTCACGGCGGTCCTGCTCGGTGACGCGGCGCATGACGGGGGTGTTGAACGAGCGGCCCCAGATATCCACTTCAAGAGCGCTGAAGCCCTTGGCTCACGGCTTCGTGAGCTTACCTAAGGAGGTCTGACTGTTAGCATAGCACCGTCGGCGGGCGTGCCACGAACCGCCGTTTCAACCACTTAGTCAATCTCGATCAATACGAGAGAAAAGAAGGATTGTAGCCGTGGCCAACGAGAAGTCGCAGAATGTTCAGGACGTGTTCCTGAACCATGTGCGGAAGAGTAAGACGCCGGTAACGGTTTTCCTTGTAAACGGTGTCAAGCTTCAGGGGATCATCACCTGGTTTGACAATTTTTCCGTTTTGCTTCGTCGGGACGGGCATACCCAACTGGTCTACAAACATGCCATCAGCACCGTCATGCCAGGTGCTCCGATCCAGTTGTTCGATGCGGCCAAGGTAGAAGGCGCGGCGGCAGCGCCCGCGCGGGAGCTGACCCCTGCCGCGGGGAACGACTGATATAATCCAGGGCGCTGACAGCTTTCCGGACCCCGATCCATACCCTCGACCTGTCCGACGGCCGTGTCGGCGGCCAACGGGAGCAATCGGCGCACGGGTCACCGACGCGCGCGGCGGTCATCTTGCCGTGGGAGCGTCGTGGCCCGCCCTCCCCTACAGGGCGTGAGGGAAATGGGCGTGACGGCTCCGGGATCGACCGACCCCGTGCCGCGGAGGCTCGGCTCGCCGAGGCGGTAGGGCTTGCGGCATCGATCGGCCTTGTTGTGGTGCATACCGCGATCTTGCCGCTGCGCTCCCGACGCCCGGCCACGCTTCTGGGGGAAGGTCAGGTCGCCGACCAGGGAAAGTGGCTCGCGCCGAACCACATCGAGGTCGTGATCATGGACGCCGCTCTCAGTCCGGTGCAGCAGCGCAACCTCGAGCGCGCCTGGAACTGCAAGGTCATCGATCGCACCGGCCTGATCCTGGATATATTCGGCGAGCGGGCGGCGACGAAGGAAGGCACACTCCAGGTCGAACTTGCCCACCTGGAGTATCAGCGCTCGCGCCTGGTGCGATCCTGGACCCACCTGGAGCGGCAGCGAGGCGGCTTCGGCTTCCTCGGTGGTCCTGGTGAAACTCAGATCGAGGCCGACCGCCGCCTGATCGGAGACCGTCTCGTGCGGCTGCGCAAGGAGTTGGATCAGGTCCGGCGTACCCGAGGCCTGCACCGCTCGGCGCGGCGGCGGGTGCCGTTCCCGGTGATCGCGTTGGTCGGTTACACCAATGCGGGAAAATCGACCCTGTTCAACGCCCTGACCGGGGCCGAAGTCACCGCACGGGACCAGTTATTTGCCACGCTCGATCCGACGATGCGCGGCCTGCGGCTGGCGTCGGGCCGGCGCGTCATCCTGTCCGACACGGTGGGGTTCATCAGCGAGTTGCCGCACGAATTGGTGGAGGCTTTCCGCGCCACCCTGGAGGAAGTCGCCGAGGCCGACATCATCCTGCACATCCGCGACGCGGCCCATCCGGAAACGACGGCACAGCGGTCGGATGTGATCGGTGTGCTGGACGACATGGTGACCGATGGCGCGCTCGACCCCGCCTGGCCAGATCGGACCATCGAAGTGCTGAACAAGGCCGACCTCATCGGGGGCGTCCAGCAGGTTCTACTCCGCCCGGGCGCGGTGGCCGTGTCGGCATTGACCGGCGAAGGGCTCGACAGCCTGAAGGACGCGATCGACGCACGGATCCGCGGCGGGATGGAAGTCGCCGATTATGCCATCCCGCCGCAGGATGGCGCGCGCCTGGCGTGGCTGTATCGGCACGGCGAGGTGGTCGATCGGCAGGACGGCGAAAGCGCCGTTCACATGAAGGTTCGTCTGCTGCCGGCCGATCGAGCCCGCTTCGAGCGGGGCGACTAGAGCGCTTCCACCCTGAGTGGAAACATTCCTGTCGTTCTTTCACGAGCAAGTTCATCAGCCTGAGGTCGCGCCGCGAATTCGAGCCAGGCTGACATTGCCCTTGCTGTCGGATCCGGTGACGCCGGCATACCGGCCACGTCTCGGTGCTGCTACCGGGACGCCTCAAAATGCCATCACGTGTGTGGCGCGGCGACCTGTCCCGCGCAGTCTCTCGGGCTGGCCTGACTACCCGCGCCTCGCTGCCTGCACCGCGGTATCCAGCGCGCTGAGGAAACGGGAGCGGTCCTGTTTAGTCAAAGCAGCCGGCCCTCCGGTGGGCGCGCCGATCTCCCGCAGATACTGGCCGACGGCTCGTCCGGCCAGGGCGTTGCCGATATTGTCTGGCGTCCAGATCTTGCCCGACGGAGCCACGCCGCGAGCCCCCTTGGCCAGGCAGCGAGCCGCCAGTGGAATGTCGGTGGTGATGCACACATCGGCGGCGGTGATGTGTTCGACGATCCAGTCGTCGGCAACGTCGGCGCCTGCCGGGACGGTGATCATGCTGACGTTCGGCCGACCCGGGGGACGGATCGGACGCGAACCGTTGGCCACGACGAACACCGCCAACCCGAGACGGTCCGCGACGCGATAAACCTCGTCGCGAACCGGGCAGGCATCGCCGTCAACAAACAGCGCGGTCATGCTGCTCCGTCAAACGTTCGGCGCGAGCGTTATGCGGCAGAACGTAGATTGCCGCGCGGACGTCCACTGAACCGGCGGCGTTGTGCCTGACCCGGCGCACCGGGGCGAACCGCATGGCGCTGCTGATTGTCCAGCGGCCCAGGCGGGTCCCCGATGACCGAGATCGACGCTCCAGACATGCGCTCAATGGCGCGCAAAGTCCCGCGCTCGGACGCGTCACAGAACGAGATCGCGATGCCGTCGGCGCCGGCGCGCGCGGTGCGGCCGATGCGGTGGACGTAGCTTTCAGGTTCAACCGGGAGGTCGAAGTTGATCACGTGTGAGATGCCCGTTACGTCGATGCCGCGCGCCGCGATATCCGTCGCCACCAGCACCCGGGCGCGTCCAGACCGGAAGTCGCGCAACGCCTTCTCGCGCTGCGGCTGGCTCTTGTTGCCATGCAAGGCGTTCACCTGAAGACCTTTGTCCTCCAGCACACCGGCCACCTTGTTGGCGCCATGCTTGGTGCGGGTAAACACAATCACCCGACTGAACGCCGAGTCTTCCAGCATGGACAGCAGCAGGGCCAGCTTGCCGGTCTGCGGGACGTGATGCACGAACTGGTCGATCTTCGGAGTGGTTTCCTCCTTGCGGGCGATCTCCACCCTGACCGGGTCGCGCAGCAGGCTGTTCGCCAGGCTGGCGACCTCATGCGGCATGGTGGCGGAGAACAGGCACGACTGCCGAGCCGTCGGCAGCGCGGCGACGATCCGGCGGATGTCCTTGATGAAGCCCAGGTCCAGCATCCGATCAGCCTCATCCAGGACGAAGCGGGTGACGGCGCCGAGTTGCAGTTCACGAGTTTGCATCAGGTCACAAACTCGCCCGGGCGTGCCGATGACGATATCGGCACCGCGGCGCATCGCCTCGACCTGCTTGTAGCGGCTGGCGCCGCCAATGATGACGACGGTCCGCAGCCGCAGGTTTACGCTGAGGATGCGGACTGCTTCATCGATCTGCAGGGCCAGTTCGCGCGTAGGGGCCAGGATCAGTGCGCGGGCGACAAAGGGGGCCGGACGGAGCTGCTGGGCGGCGAGGTGCTGCAACATGGGCAAGGCGAAGGCGAAAGTCTTGCCGCTGCCGGTCTGGGCGATGCCGAGAAGGTCCCGATTGGCAAGCAGGGGCGGTATGGCGTCGGTCTGAATAGGCGTCGGGATTTCAAACTTGCGTGCATCGAGGGCGCGCAGAAGTGGCTCGGCCAGGCCGAGGGAGGCAAAAGTATTATTTGTCACGAGGTTAGGTATGCTCCAGCGCCGCCAGGTATGTTCGACGGCAAGCGCCTGAAAGTTCGCCGCCCCGCGCGATTAATGGGGACGAACGCGTTTCGAAGGAAAATTCCCGGAACTGCGAGCATAATGCCCGCCAATCACGCGGTCACGGAAAGCCAGCCGGTATATCGGCGACAGGTGGCGGCATTGCAAGGACTTTGTCGCAACGCGCGCCCAGCCATCGATGCGGCGGTCAGGTCGATTTCGTCAGGATCCGATGGTTACCCGCCCGAAGGGATGTCCTGACGGCGTACGGTGAGGGATCGTCACGATTGCCGCCGCCGCCAGTCGGCGAATTTTGCCAGCAGCCGTGCATGGGAGCGGATGCCGTGGTGGAAGCAGGTCTCCTCGAACTTCTCGTTCGGGCTGTGCACCCGGTCGTCGTCCAGGCCGAAGCCCATCAGCAGAGCGTCGACGCCCAGTATCCGGCGTAGCGAGGTCACCACCGGGATCGACCCGCCGCCACCCATCAGCAGTGCCGGCCTGCCATATTCCTCGCCCAGCGCCGCCTGCGCCGCCCGTACAAAGGGGCTGTCGACGTTGACCTCGATCCCCGGCGTCCTGGCGAAATCGGCGAATGTCGCAGTGGCGCCCCGCGGCAGGCGATCGTTGATAAACTGCTTGAACTGCTCCATGACTTCGTCCGGATCCTGGTTCGGAACCAGCCGGAACGAGACTTTCGCCGACGCCTCCGATGCGATCACTGTCTTGCTGCCGGCGCCGGTGTAGCCGCCCCAGATCCCATTGATGTCGGCGGTCGGACGAGCCCACAGGCGCTCCAGCGCAGTGTATCCTTGCTCGCCGACCGGCACGGTCAAACCGATGTCGCCGAGGAAAGCCGCCTCATCGAAGGCGAGTGCATCCCATTGCATACGTTGCGCGTTGGTAACCGGGGTGACCTTGTCGTAGAATCCCGGCAACTGGATGCGTCCGGTTTCGTCCTGCAACTGCCCCAGTATCTTCGTCAGCGCGTTGATCGGGTTCAGCGCCGATCCCCCATACAGTCCGGAATGCAGATCGCGGCTGGCGGCCTTCAGCGTCACCTCGGCGTAGGTCATGCCACGCAGTCTGGTGGTGATCGCGGGGGTGTCGACGTCCCACATCCCGGTATCGCTGATCAGCGCCACGTCTGCCTTCAGTTCGGCCTCGTTGGCCGCCAGGAATGGATCGAGGTTGACCGAGCCGACCTCTTCCTCACCCTCGATCAGCACGGTGATCTGCGCCGGGATACCCCCGCCGACGCTATGCCAGGCTCGCAGCGCTTCCAGAAGCATCAGCGTCTGGCCCTTGTCGTCCACAGCGCCGCGGGCGACGTAGCGCTTGCCGTGCGGACCATCGACCAGTTGCGGCTCGAATGGTGGACTGCTCCAGAGCGCGACCGGATCGACCGGCTGCACGTCGTAGTGTCCGTAGAACAAAATGTGAGGACCGTTGTAGTCCGGCGGACCGGCGTGCCGGCCGAGCACCACCGGATGCCCAGCGGTCGGCCGCACCGACACGTCGAAGCCAAGACCAGCAAGTTGTTCTCTCCACCACTCGGCAGCACGAACACAATCCGCGGCGTGTGCCGGCTGCGCGCTGACCGAGGGAATGCGCAGCAGCGCGAACAGATTGTTTCGTGACGGCACCAGGTTGGCGTCGATGTGGCGCAGCACGGACGCGAGGACGGATGGGGTCGGGACCGGCATGGAACACTCCGCGATCGGGTCTGGTAGTAGCTAGACGATCGGCCAAGTCGCGTCATCCCGGATCGGCGGGCCGCCATGTCCGCGCCGGATCGTCGCTACTCGAAATCATCGCGTCCGGTATTCAGCCCCGCGCGCAATCAATAAGATAGCGCCGACCTGACCCCAACGGGACGCGTCGATATGTCAGGCCTTCGGTATGACGGAAGCGCCGGGGCTGCTAAAGCACTGCTGATGCACGTCACGCTGATCGTCCCGTCGCCGAGCTCCACGATCTCGGGCGCAGCCATCTATAACCGGCGCATGACCGGGTGCCTGCAAGCTCTGGGTCACGTGGTCGAGGTGGTAGAGCTGCCCGGGCGCTTTCCCGATGCCGATCAGCCGGCGATTGACGCCGCGCACGGAGCGTGGGCGGAGCTTGCGGCGGACAGTGTACCATTGATCGATGGTGGCGCTCTGGGTGCGTTCAGCGACCTTGCGGCGGCGCTTGAACCGCGTCGCGCCACGGCGCTCGTCCACCATCCGGCGTCGCTTGAAACCGGGCCACCGGGGGCGACCCGGCCCCGGCCGTCCCCGACCGAGGCGTTGCTATTCCAGGCGGCGGCCCGCCTCGTGGTGACGAGCGAGCAGACCGCTCATCGGCTGGTGACGGAGTTTGGAGCGAAGCGCGATCGGATTGCGGTGATCGCGCCGGGTATCGGGGAACCTCCACGCAGTCCTGGAGGCCGCGAGCACTCCGCATGCGCGATCTTGTCCATCGGCGCCCTGATCCCTCGCAAAGGCCATGACGTATTGTTCCGTGCGCTAAGCCGGCTGTTTGACCTGGACTGGAAGCTGACGATCGTCGGCGCCGCCGACCGCGACCCGGTGCACGCGCAGGGGCTGCTCGGATTGGCCGAAGCGCTGCACATCGCCCAGCATGTCGATTTCGCCGGCGAGGTTGGCAGCGAGGTCCTGGAAACACTGTGGCACGACGCCGACCTGTTCGCGCTGGCGTCCTGGTCGGAGGGTTATGGGATGGCGCTGGCGGAGGCGATGCGGCGTGGCCTGCCTGTCGCGGTTACTGCCACTGGTGCCGCGCCGACTCTCGTCGTGCCGGATGCCGGTGTCGTCTGCGCCCCGGGGGACATCGGGCAGTTGGCGAAAGCGATGCGCCGGCTGATCTTTGACCGGAACCTGCGACGGCACGTGGCGGAAGCCGCCTGGCAATCCGCGCGCTCCCTGCCTTCCTGGCACGATCAGGCGGTTCGTCTCGCCGCCGTGCTGGCTGAATAGCAGCAGTCGGCGTAGTACCGGAGACCGAGCAGCCGGCGACGCCGCTTGCCGCGCTTGGTCGTCTACGACAATGCTCGCAAATGCACGCCTCGCGAAAACACAGCGGCGTCGCGCGCAAAGCAAAAACCACTCGCAGCGGACCGCGTGGCGGCCGACTGACAGCACGGAGGCCGACAATGTTATTAGGAGCGATCGCCGACGATTTCACCGGTGCCACCGACCTGTGCTCGATGCTGGTGCGCGGCGGGCTGCGAACGGTGCAACTTATCGGCATGCCAGCGGCCGACCAACCGATCCCCGAGGCGGATGCGGTCGTTGTGGCACTGAAATCACGCACCGCGCCGGTGCGGCAGGCCGTCGACCAAAGTCTTGCCGCCCTGCGGTGGCTACAGGCGGCGGGAGCACGCCAGTTCTTTTTCAAATACTGCTCCACGTTCGACAGTACGGATCAGGGAAATATCGGCCCGGTGGCCGATGCGCTGGTGGCGGCACTGGACTGCGGCTTCGCTCTCGCCTGCCCAGCCTTCCCGACCAATGCCCGCACCGTTTATCAGGGGCATCTGTTCGTCGGCGGCGCGCTGCTGAACGAGAGCGGCATGGAGCATCATCCGCTGACGCCGATGACCGATGCCAATCTGGTGCGCGTGCTGTCGCGGCAGACCGAGGGCACGGTTGGCCTGGTCAACTTCACTGTCGTCGACCAAGGCTCGGCGACAATCCGTGACGCCATGACGCGGTTGAAGGAACAGGGGCGGCGGTACGCTATCGTGGACGCGGTCACCGATCGGCATCTCGTTTCGATCGGCGAGGCGGCCGCGTCGCATGCGCTGATCACCGGCGGATCGGGTGTGGCGATGGGCCTGGGTGACAACTTCCGCCGCAGCGGCCTGCTGGTGGCGCAGAGCGACCCGACCGCGCTGCCTCGTCTGGAAGGCGCTTGTGCGGTGCTGGCAGGATCGTGCTCCCGCGCCACGCTGGCGCAGCTAGGTTTCGCACGGAACCACCTGCCGGTGCTGGAACTCGACCCGCTGGGCACGCCAGACGCCGCTGCACTGAGCGAGGCGGCACTTGACTGGGCATCCAGCAAGCTTGGCGAAAAACCTGTGGTGATCGCTGCCTCCGCCCCACCGGAGAAAGTCGCGGCGCTGCAGTCACGATTGGGACGCGACGCTGCGGGTGCTTTGCTGGAGGATGCGATTGCCACGATCGCGGCAGGACTAGTGGAGCGCGGCGTGCGCCGGCTCGTCGTCGCGGGCGGTGAAACCGCGGGCGCAGTCGTCGGACGGCTCGGCGTGCGTAGCCTGCGCATCGGTGGCGAGATCGATCCCGGCGTTCCCTGGACCTATTCGGAAGGCCAGGGCCCGGATTTGCTGCTGGCGCTGAAATCGGGAAATTTCGGTGCAACCGACTTCTTCGTTAAAGCATTTCGTGTGTTGGAGGGTTGAGCGATGCCCGAGGCGAACCGCAGCGAGCGGGACACGCGGCAGCTTCTATGTGAACTGGCGGCGAGCCTGTTCGCGCGCGGCTTCTCCGTCGGCAGCGCCGGTAACATCAGCGTGCGCCTCGCCGACGGCTATCTGATGACGCCGACAAATTCGAGTCTTGGCAGAACTCGAGCCGTCGCGGCTGTCGAAACTGGACCTGGAATTTCGCCACATCGATGGCGACAAACCGTCGAAGGAAGTGTTCATGCATCGCGCGTTCTATCACGCTCGCGAAGATGCGTCGGCGGTGGTGCACCTTCATTCCACCCAGGCGACCGCGGTTTCATGCCTGCCTGACGTAGACCAGACCAATCCGATCCCGCCGCTGACGCCGTATTTCGTGATGCGAGTCGGCCGCCGCATGCCGATCGTTCCGTACTACCGTCCCGGCGATGCGGCTATGGAGCCGGCGATCTACACCGCGGCACGTGATGCACGCGCGGTGCTGCTGGCCAATCATGGTCCGGTGGTTTGCGGCAAGACCTTGACCGATGCGGTGTACGCCGCCGAGGAACTGGAGGAAGCAGCCAAACTATTTCTGATCGTGCGTGGTCAGCACCAGTCACCACGCCTGCTGGACGCGGTCCAGGTGGACGATCTGCTGCGTACATTTGGATAGGCGTGAACGAATATCACGACCGCCACCGGACCGCCGCACGGGAACTGGTCCGAAAGCAGCGGCTACGCACCGGCGACTGGTAATTCAGTTACGAATGTCGCGGGTCGGTGCGCGCCACAGAAAGGCGCCGGGGAGGGCACCTTTCTTTATAGGCGGGAAGACAACGATCAATCCTGTGTGTCGCTGGCCGCGACCGCGTTGACTTCCGGTACGACCGCATTGGCGGCCGGCGTCTTCGCTTTGCGCGGCCCAGTCTTGCGCGCAGGGGACTTCTTCGCCGCCGCCTTTTTCATTGCCGGCGCCTTCGTCCCGATCTTTCTCGCGGCCTTCTTCGCCGGGGCAACCGCCTTCTTGGCAACGGCTTTCTTGGCCGCTGTCTTCTTTGCCGGTGCCGCGGCCTTCTTGCCAGCCGACTTCTTCGCGGCCAACTTTCCGGCAGACTTGGCGACTGACTTTCTTGCGGGAGCAGCCTTCTTCGCAACGGCCTTCTTCGCAACAGGCTTCTTGGCAGCGGCCTTCTTGGTCACTGCTCGCGCCGCCGCCGGCTTCGCGGCGGCCTTCTTCGCCGCTGCCTTCGCCACTGGCTTTCGGCCTGCCGGCTTTTTCGCCGTCGCCTTCTTCACCGCGGCCCGTATCGCCATCGGCTGTGCGCGTGGCTTCTCAATGATCGTATCGTCAGTGCTCACCTGTAGAACTCCTTTATGACTGCGCTTGTTGATGTCGTGCGGCTTGGGCGGGCCGAGTTGCAAGTCGCGCCGAGTGAACCGCTCCACCGGATTTGTTGCATGGCCAAACCAGCGGCCAGTGGGTCACTGCGACCCAGGCTGACATGGCCTGACCAGGCACATGTTTCGGTGGTTGATCGACCCGTCGTCGGCTTTTCAAGGTCGCGGTCCATCGACCGTCCTTCTGCTGAACGTCCCCGCGTATCGACAGCCTGAGCAAAACGAGCGAATCAATTCGCGAACACAAATTCCGCTATTCCGCGTCTAGCACATGGATGTCAACGAAAAGCAACCTTTCAAGGGTTGTTCGCGGCAAAAATTTCTGTGCTCAGCGTTTCAAGGCCGAATGGAAAAAGTTGGAGCCGCCACGAAAGCATCGCCGCGGCGGTTCCCAGGAAGCCAGAAGGACCAGGTTGAGATCGTCATCCGCAAGCGGCGCGTTCGCTAAATTTGTCCTCGCGACGCTTCACCGAAAGCATCCTGCACAGTGCCGAGCAACGAGCTGGCGTGCAGGTGGAATCAGGCGTGCGGCGCGGTGAGGCGGCTCTTTGTCGCATCGATCAAGCGCCGATCAGCCTCGCTGATCGATTGGTACGAACTTCAGATTCTCGGGGCCGGTGTAGTTGGCGGTCGGACGGATCAGTTTGTTGTCGACGCGCTGTTCCATGACATGTGCCGCCCAACCCGAGGTGCGGGAGATGACGAACAAGGGCGTGAACATCGCCGTGGGGACTCCCAGCATGTGATAGCTGATGGCGCTGAACCAATCGAGGTTCGCGAACATCTTCTTGGCATCCCACATTGTCGCCTCGATGCGGTCGGCGATGTCGAACAGCTGCATCGAACCGGCAGACTGGGACAGGCGCCGCGCGACCTCCTTGATCACTTTGTTGCGCGGATCGGCGATCGTATAGACGGCGTGGCCGAAGCCGATGATCACCTGTCTCGCCTCGACCCGCTTTCGGATGTCGGCCTCAGCCTCCTCCGGCGAGGCGTAGCGGTTCTGTGTCTCAAAGGAAACCTCGTTGGCGCCGCCATGTTTGGGTCCGCGCAGCGCGCCGATGCCGGCGGTGATCGCCGAATACATGTCCGCACCGGTCCCCGCGACGACACGACAGGTGAAGGTCGACGCGTTGAATTCGTGCTCGGCATACAAGATCAGCGAGGTATGCATTGCGCGCACGAACATCTCTGACGGGGGCTTGCCGTGCAGCAGATGCAGGAAGTGCCCACCGATCGTGTCATCGTCGGTTTCAACGTCGATGCGCTTGCCGTGGTGGGCATAGTGAAACCAGTACAGCAACATCGATCCGAGCGACGCCATCAGCCGGTCGGCGATGTCACGCGCGCCCGGTGGGTTCTGATCCTCCTTCTCAGGCAACATGCAGCCCAGCGCGGAGACTCCAGTGCGCATCACATCCATCGGATGCGATGCCGCCGGCAATGTCTCCAGCGCGGCCTTGACGGCGGCGGGCAGTCCGCGCAGCGCCTTGAGCTTCGCCTTGTAGCCGGCAAGTTCCGCACGCGTCGGCAACGTGCCATGCACCAGTAGATAGGCAATTTCCTCAAACTCGCTGCTGTCGGCAAATTCCAGGATGTCGTAGCCGCGGTAGTGCAGATCGTTTCCGGAACGGCCAACGGTGCACAGCGCGGTATTGCCCGCTGTGACGCCGGACAGACCTACGCCTTTCTTGGCACGGGCTGGCAGCGTGGTGGTCTCGCTCATGGTTCGGGTTCCCTTCGGGTCTGATGGTAGGAGGGCGCGCAGCGTCTTGCTGTGGCGGCCCGAGGCGTTCGAACGCTAGTACAGTCCAGGCTTGCCGACGGCTAACGTACCCGCGGGCAGCGCCACGTTCAAACGATGCAGTTCGCCGGCCGTCAGGCGAGGTAGATCCTGGACCGCTTCCAGGAAGCGGTTCGCTTCGCGTGTGCTGATGATCCCGTCCGTCAGGACGCGGAACTTGTGGATGTAGTCGTCCCGCTCAAACGGTTTCGCTCCGAGCGGATGGGCATTCGCAACCGCCATTTCATCCGCTATTTTTGCGCCGTCGCGCATGAAGATCTCTACCCGGCCGCCGAACGACAGCTCGTTCGGGTCGGTGGCGCGGTAGCGGCGCGTCCATTCCGGATCTTCCGTCGTTTCGATCTTGTGCCACAGCCGTACAGTATCGGCACGCGCCGCGCGCTTTGGCGCATAGCTGTCGACGTGATGCCATGTGCCGTCCTGCAAGGCGACGGCGAAGATATACATGATCGAATGGTCCAAGGTCTCGCGGCTCGCCTTCGGGTCCATCTTCTGCGGGTCGTTGGCGCCGGTGCCGATCACATAGTGCGTGTGGTGGCTGGTGTGGATCAGGATCTTCTCGATATCGTCGATGTTTTCGATTTTCTCCCGCATGCGGAAGGCGAGATCGATCAGCGCCTGTGACTGGTACTCGGCGCTGTGCTCCTTCGTATAGCTGTCCATGATGGCGCGCTTGGCTTCGCCAATCGCCGGCAGCGCCACCTGGTAGTGCGCCTGAGGACCATCCAGCAGCCATGCCACGACGCTGTCCTCGCCTTCGTAAATCGGGCTCGGCGCACCTTCCCCGCGCATGGCTCGGTCGATTGCTTCAACGGCCAGCTTGCCGGAATGCGCTGGCGCATAGGCTTTCCAGGAACTGATCGTTCCCTTGCGCGACTGGCGGGTGGTGAAGCTCACATGCACCGCCTGCTGCACGGCCTGAAAGATGATGTCCTGCTTCAAGCCGAGGAGACTTCCGATGCCGGCTGCCTGTGCCGGGCAGAGATGCGCAATGTGATCGACCTTGTGTTCATGCAGACAGATCGCGCGCACCAGGTCGATCTGAACCTCGTAGCCGGTGGCAAGGCCCCGGATCAGGTCGCGGCCGGACCGTTCCATCGCCTGGGCCACTGCGAGGATCGGCGGGATGTTGTCGCCGGGATGCGCGTAGTCGGCGGCGAGAAATGTGTCGTGCATGTCAAGTTCACGCACCGCCGTTCCGTTTGCCCAGGCCGCCCATTCCGGGCTCACTCGCTTGGCCGGAGCGACACCGAACACGGTTGCGCCAGTCTTGCTCGGCCGAGCGAGTGCCATGTCGCGGGCCGAGACAACAGGGCGGCGGTTGATCGCGGCGATGGCGACCGACGCATTGTCGATGATGCGGTTGACGATCATCGCCACCACATCGCGGGTCACTGCGACCTTGTCGGCCGCAACGCCCGCTATCTTCCAGGCAAGCTGATCCTCGCGCTTCAGGTCCTCCTTTGAAGGGTGGACCCGGACGTCATGTACAATCATTCACTTCCTCCATGCAGCGCCGCACGGTCGCCTCGCCGTGGAGCGCACTCGGGCCTGGATGTCCAGGCCAACTCGCCTGCTTCGTAAGGTCGCGAACCCGGAACGGCAAGTCACGCCGTCGCAAAGAAATCCGGCCATGAGATGTTTGACGCGCTGGTGTTGTGCCGTGCTCGCTAAAGTCGCTGATCCAGGCAACATCGGCCGCGCTTTACAAAGCCACTCGCGGCGTGGCGGGCAGTCGCCGGAGACACCGATCAAATGCTCCGGCGGCACACGACGCCAGCATGCAATGACCGAGAGAATGAACGAGCAAGGGGAAACGTGTTGGCTCGGATTGTATGTGATCGTCGTCCCGCGGAGGAAGCCGATGCAACAGCGATGAGTCGGTGCGACCGAATCGGTGCTGATGCGTGTGCCCCAAGGGATCGTTGCAGCCGCCCATTACTTAGCGATCCGTTAACCCAATCGGCTCATGGTCGCCCCAGATCGGCAAAATGTTGAATTATGAGGAGGCAATATGCTGCTTCCTTGATTGCTTTTGGGACGAATTGGTTCGAATGAGCATTATCGGCACCCGCCGCAGCCATGATCTCCCGCCGTATGGAGATAGCTGCCATGCCAGCGCCAACAACTCCGCTCCCCGGCACGGAGTGACTATCCAGGCTATCGCATTCACGTCGGCTGCCTCGCCGACAGCGGTCAACGCCGGGTCGCAGCCAAAGGATGCTATCTCGGCAGAGCGCTGTTCGGGCAAGTCAGGTCAACCCGATTGGCCGGAAGCCTCGAGTTGATCGCGTTCGCGAGAGTAATTTCCGACTGTCACTGCCGCCTCCGCAATCCTGTCGGCAAGGCGGACAATGAGCTGTCGCTGTTGGACGCGGACGGCAGCCAATGCGTGTCGATCCGCATAATCCCTTCCCGTCGTCGATGGTCGTGGCCTTGGGTGTCCCGGCGGGCGGGCCTGGACATCCGATATGGTATTGCGGTGCGGCAAAGCCTATCTTGCCCATCAACAACGTTCGCCGGGGTCGCGACATGCCCGAAGCGACGCGGTGCAAAGCTTGGATTTGAAAGACCTGGAGATGACCCCGACACGCTGGCCGCCGGAGCCGCTGACTGACGCCGAGCCCTGGCCGCACCCGCCGATGATGACTGCTATTGGGCGCGGCCTTCTGGGGCGCTGCCCGGCATGTGGCAAAGCGCATCTGTTCAACGGGTTCCTGCGCGTGGTGCCACAGTGCCGCAATTGTGGCGCGCCGCTTGGCCTCGCGCGGGCAGACGATGCACCACCTTATTTCACCATCCTGATCACCGGACATATCGTCATCCCGTTGATGTTCATGGTGGATCGTATGGGGGAGCCGCCCATCTGGCTCATGACAGCTATCTTCGTGCCGCTGACCTTTGTCGTGGCGCTTGGCCTGTTGCGACCGGTGAAGGGCGGTACGGTGGGCGCGATGCTGACTTTGAACATGCTGAAAAGCGACACCGATCCCGGATGACCGATTCAGCCATCAGCAATCCCGCCTGCAACGATCCCGCGGAGAGCGGGGTTTCCCCGCTGGCCGCTCGGTTGGATCGAGTGGTTCTGGACTGCGAGTCTTCTGCCAAGTTGCCGCCGTTTATCGAGGCGGATCGAGAACAGGCGGTCGCCGATCTTGCCGCGGCGAACCATTTTGCCCCGATGATCGGCACGACGGCATCGGGACCCTATGCCCTGCACCTGTCGATCCAGGAAGGACGTCTCGTTTTCGACATCCGCGACGTCGCCGGCAAACCGTTGACCGCGATCGGCCTGGCACTGGGGCCGTTCCGGCGGCTGGTGAAAGATTACCAATTGCTGGTCGACAGTCACATCATGGCAGTCGAGGAAGGACGCGAGGCGCGGATCCAGGCGATCGATATGGGCCGGCGCGGCCTGCACAACGAGGGCGCTGCGCTGATGACCCAGCGATTGGCCGGCAAAATCGATATCGACTTCGACACCGCGCGCCGGCTGTTCACCCTTGTTTGCGTCCTGCACCAACGGGTCTCGGCCCGATGAGGATCACCTCGTGAAAATCGACGGTGTTGACTACCGCAGCGTCTGGGTCGACGCGGCCGACCGGTGGTCAGTGCATATTCTGGACCAGACAAAACTACCCTGGTCGCTCGAGATTCTACGCTTGTCGACGCGTGACGAGGCGGCACACGCCATCCGCTCCATGCAGACACGGGGCGCGCCATTGATCGGTGCCGTGGCCGCCTATGCGCTATGTCTGGCGCTGCGCGACGACCCGTCGACCGAGGCAATGGAGCGCGACGCCGAACTGATCGGCGCCACCCGGCCAACGGCGGTCAATCTTCGTTGGGCGCTGGAGCGCATGCTGACCCGGCTGCGCAACACGTCAGCCGATGAGCGCGTGCCTGTCGCCTACGCCGAGGCCGCGTTGATCGCCGACGAGGACGCGGCACAGAACGAAAGTATTGGCCGACACGGGTTGCCGCTGATCGAGCAGGCCGCCCTGGCCCATCCCGGGCGGCGCGTGAACGTGCTGACCCATTGCAACGCCGGTTGGCTCGCAACAGTCGATTGGGGCACTGCCCTGGCACCAATCTATGCCGCGCATGGCGCCGGGATCGATTTGCACATCTGGGTGGACGAGACACGACCGCGCAACCAGGGCGCCGCGCTTACCGCGTGGGAACTGGGCAAGCACGGCGTGCCTCACACCGTTGTGGCGGACAACGCCGGCGGCCATTTCATGCAGCACGACATGGTGGATTTGATCATCGTCGGGGCGGATCGGGTCACTCGGGCCGGCGATGTCGCCAACAAGATCGGCACCTATCTGAAGGCGCTGGCGGCACGCGACAACAATGTGCCGTTCTGGGTGGCGATGCCGTCTTCCACCATCGACTGGACGATTTCCGACGGGCTGGCACAAATCCCGATCGAGGAACGCTCGGCAGCCGAGGTGACCGACATGACCGGGCGCATGGCGGATGGGTCGGTCGCGACGATGCGGATCGTTGCCGCGAACAGCCTGGCCGCCAATCCGGCGTTCGATGTCACCCCCGCCCGTCTGGTGACGGGTCTGATCACCGAGCGAGGACGCTGTGCCGCCACCGCGGACGGCCTGCTGGAACTATTTCCGGAACAGCGGTGAAGTGAAGCGTCCACGACGATTGAAACGATCCGGATGGTTAACGCTTGCGCGTCATCGAAGTCCGCGGGCCGCATCAAGCCTGGCATAACGAAGCCGGGCACCGACCGTTAAAGTGGCCGCGCCAGGCGAGCCAATCGTACGGTCGGTCGGAACACTGTCTGGCGGCTTTCGCACCTCAAGGTAATTTTGCCGTCAGGTCCGAAAGTAGCCGGCAACGGGTCGTGGGCAAAAAGCGCAGGCTGGCGAAGGGACTGCGGCTTCGTCGGTCAGCCGTTGGTTTCCGGGCCATGCGGCCGGCCATGATGAGTGTGATGAACATCGTCGCGGAAAATCTCGTCAGCCGTTCGCTTCTGGCTGTCCGACATGGTATCGTACAAGGCTTGAAACACCGTCACCAGCTTCTGCACATCCTGCGCGTGGTTGGCCGCAAGCTGAGCGTAGGATTGCATGTTTTCGGTGGCGGTCATAGACGGCATTGCCTTGATCCGAGCCCTGAAGTTGCTATCCATATCCCGCGCATTGTCGCGCATCACCGCGGCGAACTGGTCCCATTGCGGTTGTTGCGCCGGTGTGATCTTCAGGCTGGTGTGCAGATCAGTGATTCGTTGTTCGACGCCCAGGGACCTTTCGTGCCCCTTGGAAGGCTCGGTTTTGACCGACGGCGCGACAGCAGGATCGCTGCTGCCTTCGGGTGGGCCGGCGATGGCTGCAAAGGCGCTCAATCCAACGATTGCAATAGTCGCGATCGCCGTCAGGCGAAAGTCCTTGGCCATGGATTTACTCCTGGATTGATCTTGTATCGCCGCGAACCCTCAGCAGTCGTAGCCGCCAACGAGCTCCGCGCCGCTCGATGCGGACCGGCGGCGGGAGGACATATATACGAGAGGGCGGCGGCATGAAACGAGAGCCTCAGGATGCCCGCAGCCAAACAACCGGAGAAGAACGTCGCCCGACGGTCCGGGCACCGACATCTGGTCGCCGCCGGACCATGGTTCTGGCGCCGCACAGCCTTCCGACATCGGTGCCGCCGCTTATCCTCCGACCAACCTTCGTGTCGCCGAAACTCTACAGATTTGTCGTTGTTCTGCTATTTGTTGGTTCCCGGCTCTTTCGTTCGAGACCCCGTCGGCTGCGGACGAAGGGATGCTGAGCTGATCGCTACAGGTTTTTTGTCCGCTTTCGGTTTCTTGGCTTCACGCTTACGCCCGCCTCGACCTTTGGCCAATGCCGTTCTCCCTGCTGATTCGGGTGATGGTGCCTTGACCATCGCTGGATAATTAAGACCTATATAATATATCGAACTTCGCTCAGGCCCATATTTGCTGCACATACGGAATTAGACGAGTCCGGAACGACCCCGATCCGCCTCGAGCCGCCCAGATGATCTGCCCCGAGCCACGTGGTACGGTGCCCGACCAAGCCCGAGCTTGCTTCAACTGAACGCACGCCAATGGCATATGGCATCTTTCTGTCCGAGGAATCGAATGAATTCGTGGCGGCACGACGCCGGCGCACCCGCGTAGGCGTGTGAACCGAGCACGTTGATCGGCCCGAGCGACTGACCATGTTGCCGCGCCGTCGGCATTCCGCCGTTTGCCGGTTCGGCGTGCAATGGTCGCTTGTCACGGTGTATCCTGGCGTCGAGACGGTTGGAGCAAAATTCGTCCATGCGGCATGCTCGGCTGCCCGACATCCGGAGGACGGTGTGAATCTGGCCTGCAACACGAAGCTGTTCGGCCTGGACGGTCAGCTCGCGAGCATCATGGCGAACACCCTGAAACGCTGGCCGAACGCCGATCAAGCACCGCAACGGATCGCCGCCGGTGCGAGCAAGGAGAAGCCGACAGCGCAGCTTCCCGCCTGTGCGCCCTAGCCATACAGTGGTCTTCGCCAGTTCGTGTCAGTGTCAGGCGAATTCTCGAATGGGGACGCCTGCCGATGGATCCGATCCAAGCGCCGATGTGCTGCCGAGCGAGAACCGGTCGCATTCCTGGGTCAGCGCCGCCAGTGGGACGCTTCGATGGCTCCCTGTTTTGCCTTTGTGTCTCCTCGCCGCCTGTGTAGGACGCCCGATGCCCGACGCTCACGTGCCACCTTTCGCCAAGGTTCCATTCGAGCCGTTCTCGCGGGCGGCGGTGGTCGCCATCGCGCTCCGAGAATGGCGGCTATTCGGGCAGCGCATTGCTGATCCGGAAGCCGAGCCAGCTCGAACCGTGAAGCCCGAGCGCGAGCAGGGTCTGTGGCAGCGTGTCGGTGAATACTGGTGGCTGGGGTTGAATGCGGGATCCGCCGAAAGCGAGTGGACCGGCAAGCATGATGGACGCGGAAAGGAGTTCCCACCCAATCAGGACGGAGACTACGCCTGGTCGGCCGCATTCGTTTCTTATGTGATGCGCATGGCGGGCGCCGGTCGCCACTTTCCTTATTCCGCCGATCATGCCGACTACATCAACGCCGCCAGACGCGTGTCACTCGGCCAGACGACGGAATGGGTCGTCTCGGCCGAACGGGTGCAGGATTATGCGCCCCGCCCGGGCGATCTGGTCTGTTTCGGTCGGGGCGCGTGGCGTGGCCTGCGTTACGAGGATCTGCCGACATCGGAGCTGTTCACGTCGCACTGCGACATCGTGGTGGACACGTCGGTTGCCGGGCAGATCTCGGTGATCGGCGGCAATATTGAGGACTCGGTGACCTTGAACACCGTGCCGGTCACGGACGAGGGGAAACTGGCCGCGCCAGAGGGGGTGGTACTGGACACCCGGTTCCCTTGGATGGCGGTGCTGAGGCTGCTGGTCGATGGAGATTCGCCGACCGCCTAGCCAGAGCGCTGCCACCTTGAGTGGCAACGCTGCTGGCCGCATGCGGGTGATCTGGTCGGCCGCAGTGGACACCGCGACCGCCACGTATCCGTTGACCAGGTTAACCTCGGTCATCACACCGGAAGCAACGCGTCATTCATTTTGCCGGTCGGATGTTATTATCCTCGCCGAACACCCCCGAAACGGGCTAATCCACACCTGCGAAAAACCGACCGGTTCATGTCCCCCACGTTCCTGCTGCCCCAGACGCCGCCCACCACCGATCCCCGACAGCACGCCAATCGAACCGATCCGCGCGACGCCGGCTGATCATGCGCGTCCTCGTCATCCACCACGAAGACTGGAAGCTGTATCTGCTGCGCGCGGCGTCGCGGCGGAAGCACCAGAACCTGGGCAGCCTCGAGGACGTGATTCGCCAAGCCGGCTGGCGCTGCGACTACCACGAGAGCGCCACCGGCCAGCCCCTGCGCACTGATCTGGACCGCTACAGCCACGTGATCGTGCTCGGCGGCAACATGGGCGCCTACGAGGAGGACAAGCATGGCTTCCTCCGCCAGGAGATGGATATCATCGAGCGTGCCCTCGCCCGCGGCACGCCGGTGCTCGGCATATGCCTGGGTGCGCAGCTCCTCGCTCGCGTCCATGGCGCTCGGGTCTACCCCGGACCGACCGGCCCCGAACTTGCCTGGCAGCCTTGTCGGCTCACGGAGGCGGGGCGCAGCGAGCCACTGTTGCAGGCCTTCGCCGCCGACAGCTTCGTGTTCCAGTGGCACCATGACACGTTTGACCTGCCCGCCGGCGCCCTGCGGCTGGCGAGTTCCCCGCGTTACGAAAATCAGGCGTTTCGGGTCGGGCGGCTTTCCTGGGCGTTGCAGTTCCACCTTGAAGCGAACCGGGCGCTGATCCTGGCCTGGGTGCGCAATTATGCCCGTGAAGCCGCGATGGACTCCGAAGCAGTGCATCGTGACACCGAACGCCATATCGCCGACTATACCGCCGCCGCAACCGTCTTCCTGCGCGGCTTCCTCGGCGTCGGCCAGCCTTCCGCTATGGCAGATGAGCCGCCAGCCGGTGGATTTCCCGGCTCAGCGGGTGATCGGGAAAGCGCAGTATGAACAGCCCGTTGCTGCCCAGCTCCAGCATGTCCGGCGATTCCGGCAACATGCCGATGACCGGCGCACCGTAGATGCGCTCGACCTCGGCCCGGAACCCGCGTTCGGCCACGCTCGGCAGCACCTTGTTCAGCACCATAACCAGAACTCTTGACATCAAGCTTGCGCGCGACCTCCACGGTGACTGCGGTGCCCAGGAAATCCTGCCGATCGGGGCGCAGCAGGATGATCAGCTCGTCCGAAATCGCAATCGAAAGCAGCGTCTCCTCGTTCAGTCCGGGATGCGTATCGATTAGCAGATAGTCGAGTTCGAGGTCGTCGATCAGATCACGAAATCCATCGTTGAGTAGCCCGACGTCGTAGCCCTCGCGCAGCACCTTGGCGATTTCGCCGGCCTGCAGGCTCGATGGCACCAGCCAGACGCGTCCACCGCCGTCAAGCGACGGTGGCGTGACCTCGGCGGCGGTCTCGCGGATGGTGCAACGTTCCCAGAGATAGTCGTTGAGGGTCTTGAGTTCCTTGGTATCCTCGAGCCCGAACAGCAGGTGCACGCCGGGCGACTGAATGTCGGTGTCGACCACGGCGACGCGCTTACCGGCGCCGGCTAGCACAACGGCGAGATTTGCGATGATGTTCGATTTGCCTGTCCCGCCGCGGTAGGAATGGATGGCTATGACCTTAGGCACCCTTGTCTCCTCATCCATCCGGGCCTTGGCGCCGAAAGCGGCGTCGTTTCGCCGGCCGCGCTAACCCCGGACGCGCTCGGCGCGGCGCGATGCCAGACCCCTTACGCGTTCCTGCAAGCCTCTGAAATACTCCAACTCGGTGATCTCGGCGACCTGTGCGGCCTTCTTTCCCTCGTCGATCTTGATGGTCAAAAGCTGCACCTGCTCGCGCAACCGCCGTTCGCGCGCCGCGACCTCGACGCCCATGTGCTGGAACAGGCGGGCGAGATTGCCGAGCGCGTCAGGACGGCGCCCGACCTCGTCGAGAGTTCGTCGGGTCGAACGTGCCTGCCTCCACCATGGTCGCCGCCGAGGTCACGGCGGCCACGCTGCGGAGGTAGGCGAGCAGGCGCTGGTTGAGCCTGACCTGCTCCGCCTTCTCCGCGTCCAGCAGGGCCGCATAGTAGCGGATGGCGGCGTAGACGATGGCGGTGACGACACAGAAGTTCATGACGAAGAAGGCGCGTTGCGCCCATAGCGCGATCGGATGCGCGAGCGGCGCGAGCAGTGGGTCGAACAGCGCCAGGCCCACAATTACCGCGATCAATGCCAGGAACCACGCGAGCGATTGGCGGGCGCCATGGAACAGAATGGCGATCAGTGGGGCTAGGAATGACCAGAGAATGACGCCGCTGGAGGTCAGGAATCCGCCGAGCGCCACGTGAATCCAGATTGGTGCGAGGAGGATCAGGATCTGCTGCCGCAGCCGGAACGCGGCGAAGTTGCTGGTCCTGAGGAAGAGTCCGACGCTGCCGAGGGTGAGAATCTGGAAAGCCAGTGGGCCGAACGCGGCCGGCGGCGCACCCACGGCGAAATAGGCGCCATACCAGAACGGGCAGACCGCGGCTTTCAGCAATGTCGTGAACAGCATCAGCCGCTTCTTGCGCAGGTCCTCATCGCGGTCGCCCGGCAAGGCGACCACGGCGAGCATCCGCTCGCTCAAGCGCACAACCCAGCCGGCGCGCCCTGGCGGGACGACGGCGGAGCGAGCCGGGACGTTCTCGGTATCGGCGTCGTTCCACGCCGGCTCAAGCGTCTGCAAGTGGGTCACATCCTTTGCGCTGATCGAGGAAGCGGGCGTGTCGAGCGGTGCTGTCCCATGCGCCGCTTTCGCCGAATTGCATCAGGTGACGGCGCCACGGCCGGAGGTCGATCTTCTGCTGCGCCATCCAGACATCGCTGTAGTAGGTCTGCAGATACCGATCGCCGGAATCGCAGATCAGCGTGACCACTGACCCTTGCTCGCCGTTGCGTCGCATCTCGGCGATCAGTTCGAACGCACCCCACAGATTGGTCCCGGTCGACGGCCCGGTGCGCCGGCCGAGCAACTTGTTGGCGAAGAACATTGCCGCGAACGAGGCCGCGTCCGGCACTTTGATCATGCGATCGACGACGGTGGGGATAAACGACGGCTCGACCCGGGGCCGGCCGATGCCCTCGATGCGCGAGCCCCGGTCCAGCGTCAGCGCGGCGTCGCCAGTCCGGTAGTAATCGAATGTGATCGAATGCTCTGGGTCGACCACGCAAAGTCCAGTGTCATGCCCCTGATAGCGGATGTAGCGGCCGACCGTTGTTGAGGTGCCACCGGTACCGGCGCCGACCACGATCCAGCGGGGAACCGGATAGTCCTCCTGCGACAGCTGCGCGAAGATTGTTTCGGCGATGTTGTTGTTGCCACGCCAGTCGGTCGCCCGTTCGGCGAAGGTGAACTGGTCCATGTAGTGTCCGCCGGCCTCGGCGGCGACGGCGGCGGCGGCCTGGTAGACCGTCCTGGGATCTTCGACGAGATGGCATCGGCCGCCGTAGGCCTCGATCAGGGCGATCTTCTCCTTCGAGGTGCTGGCCGGCATGACGGCTACGAAGGCCAGCCCGAGCATGCGGGCGAAATAGGCCTCAGAAATCGCTGTGCTGCCCGACGACGCCTCCACCACCAATTGGCCTTTGCCCAGGTAGCCGTTGGCCAGGGCGTAGAGATAGAGGGCGCGGGCAAGGCGATGCTTGAGGCTGCCGGTGATGTGGGAGGACTCGTCCTTAAGGTAGAGTTTGATTCCAGGACAGGCCGGCAGGTGAACCGGCAGCATGTGGGTGTCCGCGGACCGACGGAAATCCGCCGCGATCAAGCCCATTGCCCAGGCGGCCCATGCCTGATCGCGCCTGGTCCTGCTCATGCGGCCCGAACTCAACGGGTTTCCTTTCCTGGCGGAACCCGCGGGGTAGGCGGCGATGCAGGCGAGCTTCCGAGATTATTTCGCCAGATGGTGGCAGCCGGTGTCAACCCCGGCGCCGGGCTGTTGCCGATTTGGCAGACGCCGGGCTGAGGTTTTCATCGGACAACCGGTTGCGGATCGCGACGAATGTTTTGCCGGGGGCAGAGCCACCGCCGCGTGCTGCCATCGTAACGAGCCGGCCGACTGGTCAGGCTGCGTCGAAGATCGCTTCCGGCAACAGTGCTGAAACCACGTAGTTCGGAACGTCCACCACGTTGGAGACCCGCAGGTCGACCGCGACGCTACAGATCACGTAAGCCTGCTCGCGGCTGAACCCACGCTCCTGCAGCAGCTCCATCATGTTCAGCACCGCGTTGCGGCAGGCGAGCGTCAGGTTTTCCGCCTCGATCTCGCCGGCGGCATTGATCGGCATCCCCATGACGCCGAGGAGGCGTTCCGGGGCGGCGAAGCGTGGATCGGTGAAGTAGGTCGTGCGCGAGAACACCGGGGCGCTGAACTTCCGAGACGCCGCCAGACCTTTGTGAACCTTGAACCGCACGACCGCGGTCGCGCCCATCTCGACCGCGGTGACGCAGACCTCACCATCGCCCTGGGCAAAGTGCCCGTCGCCGGTGGAGAAGAGGCCGCCCTCCATGAGCACGGGCAAATAGAGCTTGGCGCCTTTGGTGAGCTGCTTGACGTCAAAATTGCCGCCGTTCTCGCGCGGCGGCAGCGTGCGCAGACCGGCCAGGCCGCAAGGTCCGACGGGCACCGCACCGGCTGGATCCGGTGGCAGCGCGAACCCGCCGCGGTCGATCACGCGCTGCTCGCGCGCGGTCCAGGCCGCCAGCTGCGTCGCCGAGGGCGCCACGGCCGACACACCCATGAACGGCGCACCGGGGATGCGCACCCCGGGGAGTTGTGCCGAGGTCGCCCAGTTGTCCTTGATCTGCCAATGAACCAGGAACGGGTCGGTCATCACGTCGCGCAGAAAGCCGAGCCCTGGGACGATGGCGGTGAATCCTGTCGGCTGGGGGATGATGTCGGTGAATTCGATCTCCAGGATATCGCCGGGCATGGCGCCCTTGACGAAGACCGGGCCGGTCAGCGGATGCACCGCTCCGGTATCGAGTTTGGCGAGATCGGCGGCGGTGGCGCCCGGAGGGATCTGGCCGTCGACCCCGTCGCGCGTTTCAAGCGCGATCTCCTCGCCCTGCTCGATTTCCACCAACGGCGCGATGTCCGGATGGTAACGGTTGTGACCACAATTCGGCTCGTCGCAAAGCCGCTTAGCTCGATCGATGCGAATGGCGTGCATGACAGTGCCCCCGGTTCAGTTGCCTGCGACCATAAGAGCGCAAATCGGCCGGCCGATCCACCGGGGTCCAAAGATTCGCGAGACGTGTCCGATGCGAGCGTTCGCCGCATCAGCAGCGGACCATCTCGTTGCATCCGGCTTCCGCCGGACGCATCATAACGGCGCATGGCACCCGCATGGTGGCGCGGTCGCACGGCCGGCATACTGACTTCATTCCAGCAACGGATCATACGACTTGATCGTTACCGATTTCCCCCGGGCCGTGCGCGAAATCGAGCACATCCTGATCCCGCTGTCCGACGGCACAAAACTGGCCGCCCGCATCTGGCTGCCCGAGGATGCGGAGCAGCATCCGGTTCCCGCGATTCTCGAGTACCTGCCTTACCGCAAGCGCGACGGCACCTTCGAACGCGACGCTCTGACCCACCCGTATCTCGCGGGACACGGCTATGCTGCGGTGCGGGTCGACATCCGCGGCTGTGGCGAGTCGGACGGGCTGCTGTTCGATGAATATGCTCGCCAGGAGCAGGATGATGCGCTGGAGGTGATCGCGTGGCTGGCCTCGCAGCCCTGGTGCAACGGGGCGGTCGGAATGATGGGAATCTCCTGGGGCGGTTTCAACGGATTGCAGGTGGCGGCCCGCCGTCCGCCGGCGTTGAAAGCGATCATCACACTCTGTTCCACCGACGACCGCTACCGCGACGACGTTCACTTCATGGGCGGCGCGCTGCTCACCGCGACGTTCGGCTGGGCCTCGTTCTTCTTCGGCTCGATGTGTCGTCCGCCTGATCCTGTTCTCGTCGGTGAACGCTGGCGGGCCATGTGGCTGGATCGCCTGGAGAACATACCGCTATTCCTCGAGCCCTGGGTGCGGCACCAGCGGCGCGATGATTACTGGAAGCACGGCTCGGTTTGCGAGGATTACAGCGCGATCCAATGTGCGGTCTATGCAGTCGGCGGGTGGACCGACGGCTATACCAATACGATCCCACGTCTGCTCGCGCATCTGACGGCGCCGCGCAAAGGCTTGATCGGGCCGTGGGCGCACAACTATCCGCATTTCGCCTTGCCCGGTCCGCAGATCGGATTCCTGCAGGAGGCGCTGCGGTGGTGGGACCATTGGCTCAAGGGTATCGACACCGGCGTGATGGACGAACCGATGCTGCGAGCGTGGATGACCGAAAGCGTGCGGCCCGCGCCCTATCATGAGGAACTGCCCGGACGGTGGATTGCCGCATCGTCGTGGCCGCCGCCCGAAACGTCCGTGCACAGGCTGTTCCTCACCGACGACGGATTGCTGCCACACGGCCGACGATTGACGCCTCGAGCCGTTTGCTCCTCACAGACGATCGGCAAGGACGCCGGAAGCTGGTGTCCGTTCGGCCGCTCCGCTGATCAGTCCGGCGACCAGCGGGAGGATGACGCCGGTTCGTTGCTGTTCGAGACCACGCCGCTCGACGAAACGATCGAGATTTTCGGCGCCGCCGTCGTGACGCTCGACGTCGAATGCGACAAGGCGGTGGCGAACCTTGCCGTGCGCTTGTGTGACGTGCATCCCGACGGAGCATCGCTGCGGGTCACCTATGGGATACTGAATCTCACCCGTCGCGAAGGAGTTGCGGGGGCCGAGCCGCTGCTGCCGCGGCACTGCTATCGGGTGCGCATCGAACTCAACGATGCGGGGTCGGTGATTCCGGCCGGGCACAGGATCAGGCTGGCGTTGTCCACCAGCTACTGGCCGATCATCTGGCCGGCTCCGGAGCGTGCAACGGTGACGGTGCTTGGCGGCACGCTCGATTTGCCGGTGCGGCGGCGCAGTGACACGGCGGCGATGCTGCCGTCGCTGCCAGGACCCGAAACCGCTCCGCCCGAGCGAACCACGGTGATAGGTCCGGGGCTGGTCAGCATCGACCGGATTGGCCTCGAAGTTGGATCGGAAGGCAAGTTTCATTGCCACATCGAAGGGGATGATCCACTCTCCGCGGTCGCGGAAATGCAGCAGACCCAAACGATTTCGCGCGGCGAGTGGCGAACCCGGATCGAGACCCGGGTGCGAATGTCGTGCACGCATGATGATTTTTTGCTGCGGGCGACGATGCAGGCATGGGATGGGGAGACCAAGGTTTGCGACCGCGAGTGGGATTACAGCGTTCCGCGAGACCTGTTGTAGCACCAATCTCTCATGATGCTGAGATACGGTTCTGGCGGCGACGTCACTGGACCCGGTCCGGTGGCGATGCAAGAATTCAGCGACAAAGCGCCACAATTACCGGGTCGTGCCTCGCAAGGCGGGAGCTGTGAGCCCGATGCCTGTACTTATCGACGTTTATGAATGAATTAAATAGCGGCGACGCCCTGTCGTAATTTCCGAGCTACCGTTTAGCTACCAAAAATCCTGCCGTCCTCCCAGCCAGCGGTCTTCGCGTTCGCTCTGGGAGTACTTCTCCGCCGCCACGTGGTGCTTCGAACACGGGGCAGCCAAATCGTGAGGACGCCGTCATCCATAACGCCTCCTCATGAGCCAGCATTGAAATCGTCCGAGCCCACAACCGCCGATGCGGCTAGCGCGAAACCGGGCGAGGGCGGCATGACGACGGAAAACGCGTAGAATTCCAGCCGTTCGACTCGCCGAAGTTAACGATTTTCTTCGGTCACACGTCTCCGGCGGAAAAATCGGTCCTCTCTCTCCGGTAGAACGATAGTGCCGCCCTGGTTGCGGCGCATTGGCACAGCAGGTGCAGTTCACCAGATTGACATTAAGGATCTCGTTCCAGGCGCTCGTCGAACTTCTCATATTGAGGCCAGGCGCGGTGCCGCGGCATGTCGTCCATCTTCCAAGTCAGTCATTTCGCGGTATGGTATCGCCCGACTTCGACCGCCCTCCTGACCAGCCTTATCATCGTGGCTCGGGCCGAGCACTGCGCCACCAGGAATCGCCGCACCCTTTATGTGAGGACACGCCATGACCAAATATCTGCACACTATGATCCGCGTTAGTTCACTGGAGGATAGCGTCGCCTTCTTTGAGGTACTTGGTCTCCGCGAAATCCGCCGCCGTCCAGACGAGAAGGGCCGCTACACCAACGTATTCCTTGCCGCCCCTGGTGACGAGGCAGCTGCCGTGGAGCTCACCTACAACTGGGATCCGGAGCCATACACCGGCGGCCGCAACTTCGGGCATCTCGCCTACGCGGTAGACAACATCTATGACACTTGCAACGCGTTCATCGCCCATGGTGTGACGATCAACCGCCCGCCGCGTGACGGCCGCATGGCTTTCATCCGCACGCCGGACGGCATCTCCATCGAATTGCTGCAGGCCGGGGGCGCGCTGCCACCTGCCGAACCCTGGACCAGCATGGCCAATACCGGCTCCTGGTAGCGTCGGAACCGCCGACATGGCGCCACATCCGCAACGACTGACGGTCACCCGCCGCGCGTGGCCGCTCGCGCGACCGTTGACGACCGCGCACGGGGTCGGAGACCACGGTCGATATCGTTGTCGCCGAAATTTCCGACGGCGACTCACGCGGCCGCGGCGAAGGCGTGCCGCTGCGGCGATACGGCGAGAGCATCGACAGCGTCGTCGCCGCGCTTGATGCGATGAAAGGCGCGATCATCTCGGGGCTCAACCGCGAGACACTGCAAAGCGCGATGCCGCCGGGCGCGGCGCGCAATGCGCTCGACTGCGCATTCTGGGACATCGATGCGAAGCGCGCTTATTGCAGCGTCGCGGAGCTGGCCGGGCTCGGCGCGGTGACGCCGGTCGTGACGGCCTTCACGCTGGACTTCGATACGCCGGACAAGATGGCTGAGCAGGCGGCCGCCAATCGCACCCGGCCGCTGCTCAGATTGGAACTGGGCGGCGACGGCGATGTCGAACGGGTGCGGGCGGTGCGGCAGGCGGTGCCGGCGGCGCGCCTGATCGTCGATGCCAACGAGAGCTGGAATGAGTCTCAGCTTTGCGAGTTCATGCCGGCGCTCATCGATTGCAGGGTCGAACTGATCGAGCAGCCGCTGCCGGCCGACGCTGACGACGCGCTGGCGCGGTTGGAGCGTCCGATCCCGCTCTGCGCCGACGAATCCTGCCGGACGCTCGCCGATCTCGACCGGCTCGATGGGAAATACGAGGCCATCAATATCAAGCTCGACAAGGCGGGTGGGCTGACCGAGGCGCTCGCGCTGGCGGCGGAAGCGAAGCGGCGCGGTTTGCGGATCATGGTCGGTGGCGTGATCGGCACGTCGCTTGGGGTCGCGCCGGCGCTGCTCGTCGCACAGCAGGCCGAGATCGTCGATCTCGACGGGCCGTTGTTTTTGGCGTCCGATCGCGTTCCGGGGCTGCGTTATGACGGCAGCACGATCCATCCGCCCGATCCGAAGCTTTGGGGCGGGCCTGGCTGATGTTGGAACATCGGCCAGCGAATTGGTCGGCCGCGAACGATTGGATGGAACGTCCTCGGAATGGAATCCGCTTTCGCTTCTAATTTAGTGTCGAACCCACGGTTGAGCACGAACCGTCGACGGGACGCTGGTGCGAACTTGACCTGCCGGGTCGGGTCAAGGGCGGCACATGCCATCACAGAATGTGCTTCATGTCCTTCGTCTCGCACCCCGTTGCAACAAGCCCTCCGTCTATCTCTATCTTCTCATTCGCCAAGCAGCTCGGGTTCGAGCCCGTCTCTCTAAGGTTGTAGATTTTTGACAAAAGCATGGGCGCAAGCTTAATTTTAGCCCCGGCGAAAGATCGCTCGACACGGCCGAAACCAATGTTTTGAACGACACGATATCGGCCGCGGCGGCAAATTGATAACGCCAGACCATCATGGCCATTTCGAGATCGGCAGCTGGTGCAGGATATCTTTGCTGACCGAGGCGCTACTGCTGGTGCCGAGAAACGTCGCGGGTCTTGTCGTCCCCGATCCAGGCGGTGGCGCCCACATAAAGTCCGACACTGCCCTGGTTGTACTAACCGTTGTCGGGGGTGGCGCGCGCGCTGGCATCGTCCTCGCTGCCCCGCGCTACGCGGAAGCCGGCAGGATAGTGATGACCATTGCCGCAGGAAGCGTCGCTGGTACGCCGTCGTTGGCGCCGGTGCGGGGGTGGAAGTGACCGGGCGGCCGCATTTCGAGCGAAAACGGCCGGCTGCCGCGCCAATCAAGAGGCGCCCACCAAGCGGCCCCAGCGGTCGGGCTGGTGCTGCCTTACCTTGCATGACAGAATGTTAGGCGGAACATTCCAAGAGGCAGAGATATGAGCCAGACTTTCGCGATTGGCGACCTAACCATCCATCGCGTGATCGAGTCAGAGGGACCGCTGTTCGATCCGCTGGTGTTCTTTCCAACCCTGACGCAGGAGATGCTGGACGAGAACCAGTCCTGGCTGAAGCCGGCTTATGTTGATCCGGCATCCGGCCAATTAATGCTGTGCGTCCAGTCCTACATCGTGCGGACACCGCATCATACGATTCTGATAGACAGTTGCATCGGCAACCATAAGCCCCGTCCGGACTTCCCGTTTTGGAACCAGATGACGTCTGACCGTTACGAAAAAGGACTAGCGGCTGCGGGCGTCGGCTGTGATGATATCGATTTCGTCATGTGCACCCACTTGCACGTGGACCATATTGGCTGGAACACCCGGCTGGAGAACGGGCGGTGGGTGCCAACGTTTCCCAAGGCGAAGTATTTGTTCGGTAAGCAGGAGCTGGCTTTCTGGACGGAGGAGGAGCGGTCCAATCCAGGATCTCAGCCTTGGATCGTCAACTCTGTCCTACCGATTATTGAGGCGAAGCGCCACGAAGAGGTCGACAGCGATTACGAACTGAGCGACGTCGTGAAGCTGATTGCCACACCCGGCCACACGGTGGGCCATTTCTCTGTTCACGTGGGTCAGTCCGGCGCGGATGCGATCATCGCTGGCGACATGGTTCATTCGCCGCTGCAGGTCCGTTATCCCGATCTCGGCATGTTCGTCGATTATGATCGCACCCAGGGCATAGCCACCCGCCAGAGCCTATTCAGCAGACTCTGTGATACATCGACGCTGCTTTGTCCGGCGCACTTTCCGTCGCCATCACGCGGACGGCTGACCCGCTGGGGCGAGGGCTTCCGCTACAATCCAGTCTGAGCCTTGCTGCAACGGTATCCGCCCTTGGCGGCCGGGGGCGTAGCGTCGCGCCACAGTAGAAGTTCTGGCTGCTTCGACATACCCTCGGCAGTCGCCGCAGAGGGAAGGATATGGCCGCCGCCTCCCATGGGCGGACACTGGATCTATCGCCCGCGATGAGAAAGCGGACCAACTGACTTGCGCTAAGGGATACCAAACGCCACGCCGTCAGGAAGGCAGGAAGTTTGTCTTTGCTCGAAAACCAACCCGCTTGGTCTGCGTAATAAAGTTGATCGCGTCTCCAGCGCGCAGGTATCGGCCTTACGTTAGCTATCCTTGCGGGGGCGCAGCCGTGTCACCGGCGACATTGCGAGTCGTCGGCGCAGGCGGCGGACGTACCGGGAGGAGCAAAGGCCGAAAGCAACTTTATTCGCAGGATCGCGGCGAATAAACGGATCAATTCCGGCGCCGTCTTGCCGAACGCCGCGGACGAGACCGTAGCCGGGTCAGGGCAGAAAATCCCAACTCCTGCCGTTGAACTGCTGAAGCTTCATGAACGTGATCACCCGATAGTCGGTCGGGCTGGTGTTGATCCGACTGCCCGGCAGAAGCATCGGTAGCCGAAAGTCGTGCAGGTTTGCGGCTTGACGCATGATGTTCTCACGCGACAAGTCATCGCCGCACTGGCGCAGCACCTGCTCCAATGTCTGTGCGAACGAATAGCCTGCCACATTGGATGAATCACTGAGGTCGGCGCCCGGCATGTTCTCGCTCATCCAAGCCCGCCAAACTTTCTGGTCTGTGTCATCGGCCCATTGCGGGTCGCTCGCATCCTTGATGAACCCAGCCGTAATCACACCAGCCGATTTGTCGAGACCCGCCGGTTTGAACGTTGCCGCGACCGAGGCGGCACCGAGATGAATATATCGCGTTGGCCTCCAACCGATATCCGCAGCCTTGCGGATCGCCTGAGCCCCCTGCTTGGAGTAGGTAAACAGAAACAGCGTGTCAGCACCTGACGCCTGCAACGTGACAATCTGTGAGTTGATCGTCGGGTCCGTTGCCTCATAGCTGGCAGTGGCGATGATCATTGCCTCGGCTTTTTCCCCCAAGCCGGTTCTCAGACCGTCTAGCAGACCCTTGCCGAAATCATCGTTTTGATACAGCACGGCCACCTTGGATTCTGGTGCAGTTGCCAGGAGGTGCGCGGCGTAAAATTTCGCCTCGGTCGTCAGGGTGGGTTGCCACCCGATCGTCCACGGAAAATGCTCGGGATCGGCAAAATTCGGTGAGCCCGCTGCGACAAAGAGTTGAGGCACTTTCTTGGCGTTCAGATATTTGCGAATCGCCATATTGATCGGCGTGCCTAGCACATTGAAAATGGCTACAACTTCGTCCTGCTCGACCAGCTTGCGCACCTGCTCCACAGCCTTCGGAGGACTATAACCGTCGTCAACGCTGATCAACGTGATCTTGCGCCCGTTAATTCCGCCATGCTGATTTAGCGATGCAAAATACGCTGCCTCGACCCGACCAAGCTGCCCATAAGCGGAGGCCGGTCCGCTATACGGCATTGTTTGGCCAATCTTGATTTCAGTGTCGCTGACGCCCGGTGCGTACCGCTGTTGCGCGCCGGCGTGCCCAAACGACAGCGCCGCCGAAATAGCTACCGCCAGCGCCACTACCCGACGTCTCCATCCCTTGGCCATTGCGTTTCCCCGTTCCCTTCGACCAGCATAGGACATGGGCGATGACCTGCAAGTCGGGCGACGATCGCGGTTTTTTTAGCGTCATACCGCTGCAGCGGTTTCTCCGAAGCCAATCTTGATTCGCTGCCTCGTGCAAGAAGCGTCCAGCATCTCGCTGTGACCGGCTGCACCACAAGTGCTTGTGTGGAATCAGCGGTCAGAGACGCGATGTTTGGAGTATCGTTCTCGAGGATTGCATTGCAGAGCCTATCGGGGCGGACCTGCCGCGCAGCAATCACGAGGCGTCACTGCTCAGCATCTAAGAAGGGCTCTCCGGTCTCGTCGTTCTTGAGGCTCTGGCCTGAGCGCGACAGGTCATGACCAAGCTCGGACTTACCGTAAACGAAACGAAGCCGGCTGTGCGCATATGCGCGGCAGGAACACTTCGACTTCGCGCGCTACAGCTTCGGACCGCACTACTGCCGGAAGGACGGTCACCGGTATCTGGGGGCCAGTCCAAAACTCCAAACCGGCCACATGTGATGCCGCGGTCACTGATCACCGGCCTTGTCCAGCGCCCCGGATACGGCGGGAGCCGGCAGGATGCTGCCAGCGGAATGACATTGATCCGACCCAGCCGATCGAACCGGGCATCACGCTGACCGAAGCTGTTGCGGTTGCTATGGCTAAGATGGAAAGTCGGCGCCGTTGGAGAGCTCAGCCCAGGCGTCGATTTCTTTAATGTGGCCCTCCAGCTCAGCGCGAATACGAGTCACTGCAGCGCGACCGAGCGCGAGGCGAGAGGGCGGAGACTCAGATTGAGTGATCTGGATCAATGCCGCGGCGGCGCGTACTGGATCTCCCGGCTGACGCCCGTGCGAATTGATCCGCTCTTTTCGACGTGCTCCCGCGGTCGCGTCGTAGTCGTCTATGGTGCGCTTGGATTGTCGTAGCGATCGGCCAGCGAAATCGGTGCGGAAGCCGCTTGGCTCAACAACCGTGACATGAATTCCGAGTGGCTTGAGTTCCTTACGCAATGCGTCGGACAAGCCGCCGATGGCAAATTTCGTTGCAGAATAGTAGCCAGAACCCGGTTGGGCCATTCGACCGGCGGTCGATGAGATGTTTATGATATGTCCGCGACGACGGGCACGCATCCCGGGAAGTACCGCCTGAGTTAAAGTAACCAGGCCGAAGAAATTTGTCTCGAACAGATGTCGAATTTCGTCATCATCGGCCTCCTCGACTGCCCCGCGGAAGCCATACCCGGCATTGTTTACAAGCACGTCGATCCCCCCGAAACGACGTTGAGCCTGGGCGACACTTTCAGTGATTTGCGCTTTTTTGGTGACATCCAGTTGAATTGCCACGGAGGTGGCGGCGTGTTCCGCGACAATGTCTTGAATTGCGTGGAGGTCCCTGGCAGTCACGACCGCGTTATCGCCCGCCGCAACGACTGCCTTTGCTAACGCCCTTCCGAGGCCTGTCGAGCAACCCGTGATGAACCATGTCTTCATATCGTCTTGATTCCTCGGAACTTAAGAACAGCTTCGGTCGCCTCCCTTGGCGACGCCCGTGTCGAACCAGCTTTGTCCGTCCGCCGGCCAACCTATTGCGCGGCGGCGCGTACCGGGATGTGGGCTTGGAGAAACCGGCGCACCCGGCCGATCGTACGCTGCTTTAACTCTTCCGGTTCCTTCCAGGGGAACACTGTGACCTCAGCATTGGGCGCGAGCGAGGCAACATCAATCGAAGTCTGCAGCGGATGCGCTGGTACGTCATCAGGCAACACCAGCATCGGCGTCGGGCAGTTTTTGATGAAGTCGCGAGACACGCTGTACAGGAAATCAGGCTGAACCGCGTACAGGTTGTGCAGGTACTTCTCGATCGCGCCGATCGACACGTCGGGGTGCCTCTTCATGAAATCGGGCACCCAGTTTTCCTTGCCATGCCGATACATGACCCTCGGGTCTTCCGGCAAATGGCCGACGGTCTGGCAAAAGACGGCCGCAAGGACGCGGTCGGGCGCACGCTGCAGCAGCTTGCCGGCAAAGCAACCGCCGATGCAGTAGCCCATGTAAACGAATTCGTCGATGCCAAGGTGATCCATCAGGCCGAGTTGGTCGTCGGCGAACGCATCCCAAGGATTATCAACCGAAAGGGGGCCACTCAATTCGCCGCCATTCGCATTGCGCTGGTCCATGGTAATGCAACGGAAATCGTTCTTGAATGCCTCCATTGCGTTGAACACCGCGGTAGGCCAGTTGCTGACACGGGAATTCAAGCCGCCGCCTGGAGTGACCAAAAGCGGAAAACCAGTGCCCGTCTCCTCGTAGCGGATGAGGACGTCACCTAGTTGGCAAAGCGGCATGTAGTTTCCTCCTGAGCCTGTGTGCAAATTTCCCCGCAGCGAACGGTCCGCGCTACGGCACGACGGCGAGCCGCCTGGCAGAGCGGTCCTCTAGGTGCGATTACAGCCCAATTGCGGGCCGCGCTCAACCTCGTTGAAAGATGGCGCCTTGTCTGACCCACGGAAACTCCGCCGTTCACAACCCATCCGAATGGTCCCCGTTATCGATCCGAGTGCTTTGCTAAATATTCGAGGAGGCCGGTCTCCCGCCCGGCGTCTACAACATGGTTCATGGGTTCGGACCAGAGGCCGGCGTGCCCTTGGTCGAACATCCCGACATAATCGGCGTATACTTCATAGGCTCGCCAGGAACGGCGCGCGACATCGCGGTTCGGGCCGCGCCGTTCCTGAAGCGCACCTCGTTTGAGCTGGGGGAAAAACTGCCAACATCATCTTTGCCGACGCTGATCTCGATAAAGCTGTCCCGGCCGCAGCGAGCAGTATCCTGCACAATTCTGGGCAGGCCTGCGTCGCGGGGTCACGCATCCTTGTGCAGAAATCAATATTCGATCTGTTTTAGCGCGCTTCGAAAAGGCCGCATCAGTCTGGACGATCGGCGACCCTTCTATTCCGGCGACACGGCTTGGGCCGCTGGTGTCCAAGCGTCGATATGAGCGCATCACGGTTATTTGGATCAAGCACGCAAGGAAGGACGCATCCTGTTCGGAGGTGGCCGCCCACCTGAGCTTGCGCGTGGTTACTACATCGCGCCCACAGCTATCGTCGACGTCTCAAACAAGGCCGGTGTCGCCCAGGAAGAAATTTTTGGCCCTGTGGTGGTGATCATACCGTTCGAGGATCGGGACCACGCTTTGGAGATCGCGAACAATTCCGCTTACCGACTGGCGGGCTATATCTGGACCGAGTCTCAAACGACCGTTCATTATGTCAGTCACCGGCTGCAGACCGGCATGATTTGGATCAATGCCGGGTTCGATCGTGACCTGCGGCAGCCTTTTGGAGGCCTGAAGGACAGCGGTGTCGGGCGGGAGGGCGGCCGGCAAAGCCGAGAGTTTTTCACCGAGACTCGATTTGCGTCGTTCCCGCTGATTCCGCGCTGAACGACGAACTCGCGTTTCGTGGGGCCGGTCCCAGCCAGATCCACAATACCAGCCCGGGGAATGGCAGCAGTCGCCAGATCCTCCGAGGGCCGTGATGACGTATATAGATGCAACAGCGATCGTAGGGGTAGGGGTCCAGATGGCTAAGAGTTGCGGAAACGCGTAATGAGTCCGTTCGCCAGCGGTGCATCTATTGGCATCGCATCCAAGCTTTTAGGAGGCTCTGTCTTGGATCCCTTTCCCGTGCCCCGGTCTTGACAGTTGCCTCGCTGGCGTGCCGTGATGTCCCGTCGGATATAGCGTAGGGCGTCGACTGGCTTGACGGGTCTGATGGGATGTGATGATGACTGAGCCGCTGTTTCAATTCCTGGATGCCGTGCATATCGACGATCGCCGTGAATATATCGAGTTCCAGTTTCGGGATTGCGCCGGGGAAGAGCAGGTCTTCCAGATTGACTTTGCATATCTTGAATCGCTGGCCGCGGTGTTCCAGCAAGCTTTCGTTTCCGCGATACTTGCCGGCCGCGAAGGCGCCAATCGTGGGCTTAAGGGGGGGTTTATCTCGGTGCCCCGGGCAGACGTCGATCGCCCCGTGGACGTAGGGGTGGACATGATGTCAGGCAGGATCGTGGCGATGTTTCTCGCTGGGACGCCCTTTCAGATTTGCTATGCACTATCGTCCGAAAACGCCAGGGCCTTGTCATATGATCTGCTGGCGGCGTTCGAAGAGATACGTAATCAGAATGAACTGCTGGCGAGCCGACCGGTGAATTGAACAGCCAAGGACGTAGAAGTATACTCGGGCCAGACATCGAAATCGGGCTGGCTACCCTGAAGCGCAGTTGGCAAATTTAGGTTGTCAGTCTTGCCGATGGATGGATCAGAGACCTGCTCAACGTCACATGGGGTTCGTGTGACACCGGGGGAACACCGCATTGAGTTTTTCGACCATATTCGCGCGCGGAGCCGCCCTGATCGGTGGTGCCGCACTTCAGATGCGGCGACTGACTGACGGCTCGCACGAACCTGCGTGGGGCAACACTCCGGAGATACCGGCGGCAAGGCCGCAGGGTGCAATCCCGACATTGAAGATGCCGACGGCGAGGGGATGGGCCGCGGGACAGATGCCGGTTGCGGCGCCTGGGCTCAAAGTCAATGCGTTCGCGTCCGGTCTTAGGCATCCACGCTGGATTAACGTGCTGCCTAACGGCAACGTGCTCATCGCCGAGTCCTCGAACGTGCCCAGAGCCGTCATGAGGAATATGTTCGACTACGCCATGGCCAGCACAATGAAACGCGCCGGTGCGGTCGGCATCAGTGCAAACCGTATTACACTGTTGCGCGACGACGATGGCGATGGCGTGGCCGAAGTCCGGGAGGTGTTCCTGGAGGGGCTGAACCAGCCGTTCGGCATGGCGCTGCTCGGCGATACATTCTACATCGGCAACACTGATGGCGTGGTTGCATTTCCTTACGAAACGGACGCTCGCCGTATCACCCGTCAAGGGCGAATACTAGCCACTTTCAAGCCCGGCGGCCATTGGACGCGAAGCTTGCTGCCAAGTCCGGACGGGCGGAAGCTCTATGTCGGGGTCGGCTCCTCCAGCAATATTGCCGAGAATGGCATGGAAGCTGAGGAAGGCCGTGCCCTGATCTACGAACTGGATCTCGCGAGTGGTGCGGGCCGCACCTTCGCCAGCGGGCTGCGCAATGCTGTGGGGATGACCTGGGAGCCGCAGACCGGTGCCCTTTGGACAGTGGTCAATGAGCGCGACGGCTTGGGTGACGAGACGCCGCCCGATTATCTGACATCGGTGCGTGACGGAGGCTTTTACGGCTGGCCCTATTGCTACTGGGGTCAAACGGTAGACGACCGCGTGCCGCAGAATCCGGCCATGGTCGCGCAGTCCATCACACCGGACTATGCACTGGGAGGGCATACCGCGTCACTCGGCCTTTGCTGGCTGCCAGCCGGCTCGCTTCCCGGTTTTCCGGATGGTATGGCCATCGGACAGCACGGCTCGTGGAACCGTAGCAAGCTGAGCGGGTACAAAGTTGTGTTCATTCCATTTGAGAACGGACACCCATCCGGGCCGGCGCGCGATATCCTGTCCGGCTTCCTCGCGCCGGACGAAAAGACATCTTATGGCAGGCCAGTGGGTGTGACGATCGGGCCTGACAGCTCTGTGCTGATAGCAGATGACGTCGGCGACGTGATCTGGCGCGTGACGGGCGGGCAGTGAGCTCTCGTTGTCGCCAAAAATTAGTAGTGGTAAGCGGTGGCCGTGACATCTGCAATCAGCTAGCAACGTTCCATCGTTACTCTCAAACCTGCGAGCTGGGCTCTCGCTTCCGGGCGCCTGGTATGTAACCCGGGGCAGGCGCGCTCAATCGACTGCGGCATATACCATGCCACGGATAAGTGTCCGATAGCGCTGCCGTTGTTCCGGCGAGGACGATTGAAGTAGAAACAAGGCGAACAAACCATAAACCGGATCCACCCAAAAGTACGTGCCGCCGACGCCGCTCCAGAAGTAGTCGCCACAAGATCCAGGAAAGGGCGCCTCGCCCGGTGACAGTCGGACCGCGAAGCCCAATCCGAAACCATAACCTGGCCCGGGCGGATAGTAGCTTGCCCTGGCGATGCTGGTCCCCAGATGATCCGCCGTCATGAGATCGACCGTTGCCGGGCTTAAGACACGGCGGCCGTCCAGAGTGCCGTTTCCTAGCAGCATGCGAAGGAAACGCGCGTAGTCCCGCGCGGTGGAAACAAGACCTCCACCACCGCGCTGCCCACGGCGTGGCCTGCAGGGATCAAGAAAGTATGGCGGTATCCCGCGAGAACTGGGCAACGGTTCCGCCACCCGATGGCGTTCGGCGGACGCCAGCCGAAAGACCGTGTCCGGCATTTCGATAGGTGCCAACAGGGTCTCTTGCAGGATATTCTGCAAATCGACCCCGCGGATGATCTCGAGCACCCGGCCCAGGACGTCGGTTGCGTGGCTGTAGTGCCAAACGGTCCCGGGCTGATATTCGAGTGGCAGTGCCGCAAGCCGGTCCACAAAGTCGGCATTGCACAGATCTTCCTTGAGAAATCCGTCGGCTGCGTAGGCACGCTGCGCAGCGCTTTCGCCGAGATAGCCATAGGCCAAGCCGGCGGTGTGGCGCATAAGATCCTGGATCGTTGCGAGTTTGGTCGCCGGGACGGTCGACTGCTCTCCATCCATTACACGCAGCTTGCTAAAGGCTGGAATGAAGTCGGCCACCGCCTGATCGAGTCGCAACAGCCCCTGCTCTACAAAGCTCATTGCCGCTGCTGTCACCAGAGGCTTCGTCATCGAGTAGATGCGCCAAATCGCGTCGAGTTGCAGTGGGTCGTGCGTTGTCACATCGCGGAACCCCACCGAACGCTCGAACAGCACCTGATCGCGGCTGCCGATCATAATCGTGGCTCCCGGGATAGCGAATGAAGCGACGTCCTGTTCCAGGCGGCGGCTGATCGCATCCAGGCGTTGGCCATTAAGTCGCGGGGCCCCGATCACCTTTGACCCGGCAACCGGGTCATCATCGTTTCGGACATGCTGCCTCAGCTCCCTTGATTATTTTCCCGACGCCGATACGGCCAGACGGCCGTTTCCGTCGCCCAAGTGTGACAACGGCGCTTGACGGCCGTCAAAGCATTTCGAGCTCTGAGGGGAGATTTGCCAAGCGACCTACGACCCGGAACTCCTCGGCCGCCCCGGGCGGCGTGGCTCAAGCGGCGGACCGCCGTTGTGTTTCATTGGCGAGCGGTTCGCGGATAAGATCGTTTGGATGGCCCTGCCTGCTGTCGGATCGGCGGGGTTATGTCGCGCAGGGAGCCTCCATGCCGATTGTCTGGCCAGATCGCTATGCCCCTGACCGTGTGGCGGCGTGCGTGAGCAACGAAATCACGATCGCCGCGCCGGCGTCCGCGGTTTGGGCGTGGCTCGTTCATGCCGCAGCCTGGCCGACGTGGTATCCCAACAGCAGCGCGGTACGGATTGAAAGCGGCAAAGCGACGCTATCGCTCGGGGAGCACTTCACCTGGCGTACGTTCGGTGTTGCGGTCCGGTCCTGCGTCCGGGAGTTCGTTGCCGAGGAACGGATCGCGTGGGATGGCAGCGGGCTGTTGCTCGATGTCTACCATGCGTGGCTGATCGAGCCGCGCCCTGGGGGCTGCTGGGTCCTGACGGAGGAGAATCAGCAGGGTGTTGCGGCCCGCGCCCAGAAGTTGCTGATGCCGCAGCGGATGCATCGCGGCCATGAGCTTTGGCTCACGGGGCTCAAGGCGCAGGCGGAGGGCAAGGCAGCACCGTGATGGTTCGCCCCACGCAATGTTGTCAGCAGTTCCTCGACCAGTGTCGGCGTGCGCCTCGGGCTCGCCGCCGGAAGCCTACGCGGCCAACACCGAGCGGGCGCTGCGCGCCGACGTGACGATCTTCACCACCTGGTGCAGCGACGCCGGAGTAGCGGCGCTCCCCGCCGCGGCTGCAACCGTCGCCGCCGTCATCGATGCCATTGGCGGCACTGCAGGCGACCGCGACGGTGCGGCGCTATGTCTCCAGCATCGCCACCCTCCATCGCGCCACCGGGGTGGCCAACCCATGCGAAACCCAGGCGGTCAAGCGTCTACGGATCGCAGTACTAAGACCAAGCCCAACCGTGAATCCGGGCGGTTCTAAAGATAGCCGTCCATTTCACGGGCTGCGAAGTCATGCCCTGGTCGCTCCGGCAAGCCGGGGCATCGGGGGCGGGGGGCTCGTCCCGGTGGATACAGCATGAACCGGCCGTTCAGCGTGATTTCGTCGTCGTCGCCCGTCAGCAAAGCCAGATCGCCACGCGGGGTCAACGATCACTGCGAGCCGCGGGTAGGCTCCGCGCGCTCGGTTGTTATCGAATTAATGATCGGTCCGGCCGCCGAGCTGAAGTACGAGCCCACTTGATCGAACGGGCGCGGCCAATCGGCATTCGCCTGCACTTGCTGGCGCGAGCTCTGGCAGAACCGAGCTATTCGAGGCAACTGCGGGTCGTCGCAATCGTCGCGACTGTGAGGCAAGTCACACGGCAACTGCGCATTGATTTGCTATGCTGGCGACCGGCTACCGAAACGGGACAGCCGGAGGGGAGGGCGCACGATGCAGGCGTATATCGTCGGCGGTGGATTCGGCGGACTGGCCGCAGCCGCATATCTCATCCGGGACGCAGGCATGTCTGGCCTGGACATTACGATCTACGAGGCGGAGGCGAAGCCTGGTGGCGGCTTCTTCCTGGGCGGGGACGCGCAGAGCGGATACAACCTCCCCGGCTCCGTGTTCGACGCCGAGTTCCGCTGTACGTTCAACCTGCTGGCGGACATTCCATCGACCCGCGATCCTTCGGTGTCGGTCAAGGACGAGTTCTTTACCTTCAACAACCAGAACCCCTTTCATGACCGAGCGCACATCATCGACCGCAATGGTCAGATCGTGCATCGGCCACATTACGGGCTGAGCCTGCACCACGGGCTCGACCTCGTGAAGCTCTCGCTGACGCCGGAAGCACTGCTGGACGGCCGCCGGATCCAGGACTTCTTCCCCGCCGATTTCTTCCAGACCGAGTTCTGGCTGCTCTGGTCGACCATCATGGGGTCGCTGCCGCAGCACGGCGCGACCGAGTTCCGGCGCTACATCAACCGCGCCCTGAGTCTGTTCCCCGATCTCTCGGACATGCGCCACATCCTGCGTACCCCGATATGCCAGTACCAGGCGTTTATCGAACCCCTGGCCGCCTGGCTACAGGCGCGCGGCGTGAAAGTGCAGACCGGCACATTCGTCCGCGACGTCGGTCTGGCGCCGGCGCTGGACCGCATCACGGTCGAACGGCTGGAGTGTGAGCGGGATGGGGTCGTGACGCCGGTCTCGGTCGGACCGCAGGACATCGTGCTCCTGACGACCGGGTCGCAGGCGGCGGACCGCTCTGCCGGAACGATGACCGAGCCGCCGCCGCAGCAGCGCGGCAACTCGACCTGGGCATTGTGGCAGCGCCTGGCAAAGGACCGCCCGGGCTTCGGCAACCCCGACGTGTTCTTCGGCGACGCCGTGGTGTCTGACTCTCGTTGGATCACCTTCACGGTCACGACCACGGGCGATGAGTTCATCGACCAGATCGCCGCGCTGACGAACAGCGAGTCCGGCCGAGGCGGTTTGGTGACGCTAAAAAACTCAGGCTGGGTACTGTCGCTCTCGATTTTCCATCAGCCGGAGATCATCGGGCAGCCGGACGGCACGAAGGTCTGGTGGGGTTACGGCCTGTATCCTGAGCGGAGTGGCGATTTCGTGCGGAAGCGCATGGACGAGTGCACCGGGGCGGAGATCCTGCAGGAGGTGCTGCGGCAGTTACAATTCGACCAGCAGTTCGACGCCATCATGGCGTCCTCGATCTGCATTCCCTGCAACATGCCCTACGTAAACAATATCTGGATGCCGCGGAGCCGCACGGACCGTCCTCTCCCGGTCCCGAAAGGGTCCACCAATCTCGGCCTGATCGGCCAGTATGTCGAGGTCGGGCAAGAGGTGGCATTCACCATCGAGTATTCGGCCCGCACCGCTTGGGAGGCGATTCACACCTTACTGCAGCGCGGCCCCGAGCCGCCGCCCGTCTACCAGGGCAATCACGATCCCAAGGCGCTGCTCGGCGCACTTCAGGCGTTTGTCGCGTAGTAAGTCCAGGGAGGACAACGCCGTGCGTTTCGCCCGACTCCTGCTCATCGTGATTGTCGGAGTCTACCTGTTCGCGGCCGTCCTCTACGCCATACCGGTCGCCAGCGGCGCGTTCGACGACAGCATGGAGGTGAAGTTCGACCGTCCCGACCCGTCTATAGTCGCCGACTACAGTAACGGCTTGTCACAGCAGCAGCGCAAGTCCTACTACCACCTCTCACAAGGCTCGGAGATCCTGCCTTGGATCCTGCTGACCGCGGTCGACGTCGCCGATCCCGGCTCGAGCAAGCCCTTCGTCGAGAACCTTTCGCGCTTCGGCCTGCTGCCCGACCCCGGGCGCGACGACGGACTGCCTGTCGGCCTGACGGTGGCGACGAACCCGTTCACCTTCGGCATGGAATTCGTGGGCGTCAATTGCGCCGCGTGCCACGTGGGCGAGTTGCGCCACGACGGCAAGGCCGTGCGCGTCGACGGCGCGCCGAACATGTTCAACCTGCAGCTCTTCTACTCGCAGGCGATCGATGCGCTGGTCGCCGTGAAGGGCGACCGCGGCAAGCTGTGGGATGCGGCGAAGCGCCTGGGGCGGCAGGATTGGAACCGCTACGGGGTCGCGGCACCCCTCGTCCGCCCCGTGACGCTCGTCTACTATGGGGCCAACGTTCTCCTGCACCGCGATAGACTCGACGCGCGGCTCGAACTGGTTGACGTCATCGACGTCGCCAAGGAGCAGCGCGATCCCTACCACCCGACCTCTGGCTTCGGCCGCCTCGATGCGTTCGACGGCACCCGCAACTTCCTGTTCACCCGGCTGCGCAAGGCGGACGCGAACGAAACGTTCGCGGTCAACCGTGCGAACCTGGTCAAGCTGGACGCGGCCGTGAAATTCCCGCCGCTCTGGTCGCGCAAAGCCACGCCGCCGGAGCCGGTCGAGGCGTATCGCGACCAGCCCGGGCGCTTCCCTCCCGTCTGGGGCTTCAAGGATTATGACTGGGTCGAATGGACCATCGACACCGACACTGTGATGGAGCGCAACTTCACCGAGACACTGGGCGCTGGCGCTACCGTCGTGCTCGATCCCAAGCAGACCGGCTCGCTGTTCGACAGTTCCGTCCCGATTACCAACATGCACGCGCTCGAATGGCTGGCCTACTATATCGACCCGCCCCGCTGGCCGGAGGTGGCGTTCGGCGCGATCAAACCCGACCTGGCCACGGCCGGAGAGGCGATCTTCCGTAGAACCTGTGCCGGTTGCCACGAGTATGGCAATGATCAGCGCACGCCCGCCGGGCTGATCCGGTTGCGCGGCATGCGTCCGGAGGAGGTCGGCACCGACGCCACCGCCGCGCTCCGGATCTCCTGCCCGGTGCCCGATGCCGGCGCGCTTTCGATCCCGCCGCGGTCCTACGGCGCCGATGACTCGCGGCTGATGAAGGATTGTGCCGGCGTGAAGGCGGGAACCGCGTTTCAGGGCGCCTCCTTCGCCCGGACCGTTCAGACCGCCGTGGATGGGATCAAGCAGAAGGCCTACAAAGCGGCCGGGATCGACGCGGCCCAGCAACGAGTCATGGAAGATCTCGACCGACGCAAGGTCGTCACCTGGCGCGACACGCTGCTCGACACTAAGGCACCGTACGGCCCCTATGCAGCGCGGCCGCTCTACGGGATCTGGGCGGCGGCGCCATTCCTGCATAACGGATCGGTGCCAACCTTGTACGACCTGCTGCTAACCCCCGAGCGTCGGCCGAAGACGTTCGCCCTCGGCGGACGCCAGTATGATCCGGTCAAGCTCGGCTTCGTCGTTGAGACGTCCTGCAGTCAGCCGGACTGTCTGATCGACACCACGCGGACCGGCGATGGCGACGGCGGCCACCTCTGGGGCACCGACCTATCCGAACCAGACCGCATGGCGCTCCTGGAATTTCTCAAGACGTATTGACAGGCTCTGTCAGAGGTTATTGAGGCGATCGCCGCCCACGAAAACGCCCGGCTCAGCCGGGATGATTGTCAACCGCGCCGCGGTTGCGCCACCCACTGCCGCCCTCATACGGGCGCATCCACCGCGTATCTGGTTCGAAGCGACGCCAGCATGAACCTGGCGCGTGCATTAAGGTGGGCAGCACTAACCGGCATCAGACACCTGCCGGATCCAACCCGGGAGATTGTAGAAATTGGCGATGCGGGCGACCTTGCCGTCCCGGACGGTGAAGAACGCGCCAGCCGGCAGTTGGTAGGTCTGTCCTCGCGCCGGCGGTAGCCCCTCATCGGTTGCCAGGTAGCAACCGTGCACGATGAACTCCGCGGCCGCCCGTTCCCCGGTCGCATCGACCATCACGATGATGTCGGCAAGGTGCTCCCGGTAGCAGCGGTTCATGCGCTCCAGGAACGTGCGGAACGCCGCCTTGCCAGTCTCGCGCGCACCCTGGTTGATGTCGTGCACGACGTCCTCGGTCAGCAGATCGAGGAAACCATCCATGTCGCCAGCATTGAAGGCTGCATAGTAGGCGCGAATCAGGCGTTCGGTGTCGGTCATTGTTTCTGTCCCGTCACGGCGGTTCTCGTCGCGGTCATAGTGGATCGGGCCAGGGTTCGGGGACCGCGACCGCCGAGGCCGGCATCGCCCCCGGCCAGTCGCGGTGGTTGCGCACCGCCCCATCCGACCGCACCGGGTCCAGGCGGTCGGGATCCAGGGTGGCAAACACCCAGCCCGGCATGTCCAGCACACCGCGCTCCAACATGCCGTCCGACGGGAAGCCGCGATCGATCGGTCCGAACACGCCGGCGTGGCCCCGATTGTTGTCCAGCGTCGCCAGCCAGGGCGCCTCGCCGACCGTGGGGGCGATGGCGACGTAGCACTGGTTTTCCATGGCCCTCGCCCGCGCCGCTATCATCACGCGATGGAACCCGTGCATCGTGTCGGTGCAGCTCGGCACGAGGATCAGCCAGGCGCCGGCCTCCACCTGCGCACGCACCAGAGTTGGGAACTCGACGTCGTAGCAAATGGCAATGCCAACACGTCCCCAGGGCGTGGCGAACACTGACGGCGTCGCGCCGGAGCGCACACCCCACTGCTCAGCCTCGAACCGGGTCATCACGTACTTGTCCTGGAAGACGACCGTCCCGTCCGGCGCGATTAGCGGCGCCCGGTTGCGTACGCTGCCGTCGGGGTCCCGCCACGGCAAGGATCCAGGTACCAGCCACACACCGTGTCGGTGCGCGGCCTGACGCATCAGGCACAGCAGCGCGTCCGTACGGCTGCAGACGGCGACCAGTTCCTCCTGCGGATCAGCGACCAGGGCGGTGAAAGCGGCGGCAACCTCGACGCAGGCGTATTCCGGCATCAGCAGCAGGTCGGCGAAGGGCGCCGCCTCGGCGACCAGGGCGTCCAGCTTCGCGGCATAGTCGTCAAGGCTGGCGATGCGGCTGACGCCGTATTGCAGCAGTCCGAGCCGCAGCGTGGTCATGGCAGGGGCGTTCCGCGCAGCGACTTCATCCAGAACACCAGCGGCTTGACGGTTTCGTCCACGTCGCCGACGTCGAGCCAAGACATATGGCACACTAGCTCCGGCCGCTTGGTGTAGCCGCGGCGCTGCCAGAACGGCTCCAGCGTAGTCGCGTCGGTCGGCCGACCAGGGTGGGTGTCGGGACGCTGCACGGCACAGAAACAGGCGAAGTCGGCGTCCGAGACAGACATGGCGTGCGCCTCGCGGTAGCGGAAGAAGTCAACGCCGATGCCAATGCCGCGCCAAGGGGCCAGCAGCACGGACTCGCCGAAATAGAAGAACCGGCGCAGATCGTAGCCGCGGGTCAGAAAGGGAGCACGCACCTCGAAGTCCTCGTCGTCCAGCGGGATGCAGGTGGCTGCGCCAACGATCGTGTCGGCGGCCCAGGCGAGCACCAGCCCGGCGCGCGGGCTGGTGGCAAAGGCTTGGCCGTATTGCGTTTCGTAGGTGAATTCGGCCTCGTAGAGATACGGCCAGGCGCGGAAGACCTCTGCGCGGAGCTCGCCTAGGCGCGGCAGATGGCCCCGCAGCTCGGCGCCGGTGACGGTCTCGATCCGGATGTCGTGTCGTGTTGGGGTGGGTGGCATGGCGTCGCCGCGGGCCTTTCGTGCCTGGTGCCGGCTGTGCGACCGGCATGCCAGCGGGACTCGCGTAGCAGGAACCAATGCCGGGGTCACGTCGAGAAGGTGTTGGCGCCCAGGGGATGGGCGGCCGGGCGTGGGTCAAAATCGGCGGTTTCTGGGTAACGAGGGCGCGTCGGAACGCGCGGGCCTTCCCCCAACAACTGATAGGGCGCTGTCAACCGCCGTTTGCCAACCTCCAGCTTCTCCCCGGAAAGCGGAATGATCTCTTCTCGCGTCACTCCCGAGGCCATAGGCGATGCCGGACGACCGGCTCTAGCTTCGGGGGCGGTGGGTCTAGGCCTCCAGTGACCGCATCCGCTGAAGCGCCCGCCGTATCGACACGTCCGCCCGGCGGCGTGGTGTCGACTGCGCCAGCCGTTGCAACGTCGCCGCTTGAAAAATCCGGTCCAGTCGTGAAAGGGCCGGTCGAGGGCGGCATGGAGGCGCTGGTCGCACGTGGGATCGTCTTCGGTGCGCCCATCGATATCCTCTCATAGCGCTCACAGCACTTCCATCAAAGTCCAGCGTCAGCTGAGCGCGACCTCAAAGCCTCGAATGACAGCGGGGCGCGCCATGATCGCCTCATACCAGCGCTTCACCTCCGGGAAGTCGATCAGGTCGATCAAGTGCCGCTCATGGCGCCAAGCCCAGCCCAGGATGGCAAAATCGGCTATGGAAATCTCGTCAGCGAGATACGCCCGCCCGGCCAGCCGACGATCCAGCACACCATACAGGCGGCGCGTTTCCTTGGAATACCGCTCCAGCCCGTAACGTTGATCCTGCGGATTCTCTATCTGAAGAAAGTGATGCACTTGACCGGGCATCGGACCGAACCCGCCCATCTGCCACATCAGCCACTCCAGGACTGGAACCTGTCCGCGCAGATCGGCCGGCATGAATTTTCCTGTCTTTTTCGCCAGATAGATCAGGATCGCGCCCGATTCGAAAACGCTGATCGGCCTGCCGTCGGGGCCGTCGGGATCAATAATGGCCGGAATACGATTGTTCGGGCTGATCTTCAGAAAGGCCGGAGCAAACTGCTCGTTCTTGGAAATATTGACCGGGTGCACGATATAGGGGAGGCCCATTTCTTCCAATGCCACGCTGATCTTGCGGCCGTTCGGGGTATTCCAAGTGTAAAGTTCGATCGCCATGGTTCCGCCCTTCGTCCAGGTGTGGCCGGAAGAGTGACGACAAGCGCTCGCCGGGGCAAGACACTCCCTGCCGCCCGATGGAGTCAACGCCTCGTAAAATCGCGACCTGGCACGTCAATTCGGTTCGCCAGCGCGAGGGCCACGTGCCAAGATGGCTCGACCGTCAGCGGCCCGACGTGCTGTTCTGCCAGTCCGGGCGGCACTCCTGCGCCTATTGCTGAGGGTAACGCCAACCTGACCAACGCGACTGCCGCAAAGCATCAGAAGGACCAACCCATCGCGCGAACGATTGCCGAGCTGGGCGCTGTCGTCGTCAGTTCCTTGTGGCATTACGACCAAGCGATTCGTTCACACGATGGCAGGTCGACTTGTCTGCCTTCGTGTGTCCGCGACGCTCTGGCTGCTGTGCACTCAATCGTCGAGCTTGATTCGCGGCCGCAAGTCGGCGACTTTCTGGCACGATGCCTCGCTGTCTTTCATTCGCGCAGCCGTCGATTTGACGCAGGGCCACACCTTTTTTGCTCCTACACCGATGATGCAGCAGAGCGGCCTGGAAGCGGCCCCTTCATCAAACAGAAATGTGCGGCACATTTCCTGGAGCACGGCAGAGATATAACCCGCGGTCTCGTCGCTGAGCGCAGGGTGGGCCAGCGTTTCTTCCAAGCAACACGTTACGCAATAAACCGGCAGGGAGTTCACCTAACGGAGGCGAAACGCTGTGGCGAACAAGCCGGCCACCTGTCTCCAACGCTACAGGCCGCGCTGTCTGTTCTCAGGGCTCATTCGGATCGCGGCGGCTCCGGGCCGCCGCTCTGCCGCAACATCAATGGTGCGAATGATGCCGCCCCGAACCACCGCCCGACCCATAGCCGTCACTCCCTGGCGGCCAGCCGGTCACGGAAATGCCATTAATCGTATTGGTGCCGATCGTGATCTGATTTCCGGTATAGCCACCGTCCTCACCGATCGGTATCGCTACGTTACTTATTACGTTGCCATAGAAGTCAGATCCGGGTGACCCTCCGATCGAGATGCCCCCGATCAGATTGGTCAAGGTGTTGCTCGCCACCGTTATGTTCGAAACGGCCGCTTCGATGCCACAATTTCCACCGTTGATGTGGTTTCCTGAAGCCGTGACGTTGGTGGTATCCGACACGGCCGCCGAACCATTAACGATCGAGATGGCGTCGGCGCCGTTCTCATTCGCTGACACCGCCATTATCAGTGATTGTGTTGCTGTTGACGTGCAAATTGCTGTAGTCGCCCTGCATCTCGATTGCGGTGCGGGAGATGCCTGAGAGGGTGTTACCAGATATCGAGATATTGGTGTGATTTCCGCATGTTGTCTCACGCCACTAACAAACTGGGTAAGATTGCTGCCACTGTTATTATTCACGTTTACATTGTCAAACTCATAAAAGAACACGGCGGCGTCAGCATTAATGTTTTTGAAGACGTTACTCGTTATTGAGGCGTTGTTCGAATCTACCAGGAGAATCGCCGCATGGGTGTCACCTGAACCGAACAAGTTCGGACCGTTTTCGAACGTCAAACCTTTTACCGTAACATTGCTGACGTCGTCGCCTTCCATGATATTGTCAGATGAGGTCGAGTCGAGGATTGCGCCCGCTGTGCTGATGAACGAGATACCAGATTCGAGGTCGATCGTGGAACTGATATCATAAGTGCCGGAACCAAAGTTTACGGTGTCTCCTGAATGCAAGCCAGCCACGACTTGCTGAAGATTAGAGCTAGGTGTAACGTTATATATCGTCATGTAATGATACCTTACTTGTTTGTGGGCCGATCAAATACGTTGCAGGTTAGCAGAGACATCGTCAAAGGAATTTTAATGATTTCACTTCGTACGAATTCATTTCTGGTTAGACGGGTAAATGGCTCCAAGGCGCAGTGAGTCAACAACGGCCAAAGTGGTCAGGCCTATAACCCATCAGGTTGGCGCACGTCGGACCGGCTCAAACGGCACAGCGGGCCTGGTTTTCGATCATTCCGCTTGCATTTCCGGTCAGGCTCCCGGCATTGCCCGCTTCTCCGGTTCGCGCACTGCACAATACCTTGTCAAAAGGTATGACCCGATGAGCCGGGAGGTCAGGCCTGGTTGGTACCCGGTGACCGAAGCCGAGTCGGAACCCCGGTCATACGGTAAGATTGCTTGAGAGCGCTGCCCCTGCTCCGTGATCGGCACCCCCCGCCGGGCTGAGCGTGGTCCGGGAACCGGGCCGTTCCGATCTAAAATGTTCTCGCGCGTTTCGTGAACCTCCGGTGCCTTTGATTTTTTTGACCTCCGCACTTCGAATAGCTTGGAAAGGTTAAAGAAAGATTAGCGAACCACAATCCGCGATGGTGCGGAGCCAGGACAATTGGCAGCCTCCTGAGCAATCCCACTGGGAGCAATGTAGTTGAAATTCCCAGTGGACAACGCAATGACGGCGGGGAATTTTCGATCTCGGGCCGACGAGAAAACCCAAGCCGTCGCCCGTCGTCTTTGCCGCGCCATATCGGGTCGAAGCTCAAACGCGATCCGAGAATGCACGGTCCCAGCCGATCGCGACCACTGACCTCATACAAACGGGCCGATGCAGGGATTTCGAGCATGATCGGACGCCTTGGGGGCAACGCCCGTCACAGCTTGATGCACCCCCGGGAAGCGCTTTTCGTGCGACGCTCCCAGCGGGCTGACGCGACCACACTCATGGCGGGTCCGGCCACCTCATCACCATTTCTCCCCGGTCACGACCCGTCCGCCTGACTATCAGCATTCGACCGATACTTTGCGTCCGGTGACCGGAATGTTGGGTCGGCGGACAGACGGCCTCACATTGGCTTCCCCGAGGCTTCCCCCGATCCGGCACCTGTCCGATAACCAACCGCAGCGGCAGCATCCCGACCGAGGAGCGGGCCGAAGGAGAGAAGCATGTGCTTGTTCTGTACGATGAAGCGCCGGCAAGTGTTTCGCGGCCTGGCCGCGGTGGCCGTGGGCGGGGTGGCGCAAGCGGTCGGATCGGCAGGCACGCCGTCGCGCCCCTCTCGCGCAGGAGGCTTCGCCATGCTGGCGGCTGCCGCCCTTGCGACAGGCCCGGCCGCAGCCGCCGAAGAGGTGATCCTCGGACAGGGCGACCACCGCTATCGCGTGGTCGAGGGCTGGGGCGACCTGCCGCCCGGCTACAGCTATCGAGACGGCGCGGCTGTCTGCGTGGACAGCAAGGACAACGTTTATGTCTTCAATCGCGGCGCGCATCCAGTCATCGTGTTTGACCGAGACGGAAAATTCCTGCGCTCCTGGGGCGAGGACATCGGCTTCGTCAACGCCCACGGCGCCGCCGCGGGACCCGACGACATGCTGTATCTCACCGACGATTTCGGTGCGGCGGTGCGCAAATGTACACCCGAGGGGAAGGTGGTGTTAACCATCGGCACGCCCGGCAAGCCCGCGCCCAGGTTCAGCGGCGACCCATTCAACCGCTGCACGCACACGGCACTCTCGCCGCAGGGCGACATTTACGTCTCCGACGGGTACCAAAACGCCCGCGTCCACAAGTACTCACCCGACGGCAAGCTGCTGTTCTCCTGGGGCGAGCCGGGAACCGCCACGGGCCAGTTCAACCTGGTCCATAACATCGCCTGCGATGACGATGGCTGGGTCTATGTCGCGGACCGGGAGAACCATCGTGTGCAGGTGTTCGACGGCAACGGCAAATACCAGGCGCAGTGGAACAATTTGATGCGGCCCTGCGGCCTGTTCGTCACGCGGGGCAAGACTCCCCTGGCCATCATCGGCGAGCTTGGCCCGGAGACCATCGCCACGCTGACCAGCGGCGTGCCCAATCTCGGGCCAAGGGTGTCGCTCGTGTCGGCAAAGGGCGAGGTGCTGGCGCATCTAGGCACGCAGCCGCTTGGTGAGCAACCGGGCCAGTTCATCGCGCCGCACGGCATCGCGGTCGATTCCCGCGGCGATATCTACGTGGCTGAGGTCTCCAACACCTATTGGCCGCAACTGTTCGGCAAGAAACCGGACCACGAGCTGCGGTCGCTGCAGAAACTGGCCCGGATGAGCTAGACCGCGCCACCGGATCTGACCGCCTTCCGGCCGGCGATTTCTGGTAGGCGGGCAAGACCCGGACATCCTTCATCTTCGGCGCGAAAGCTTTTGGGTGGCCGGAAGACTGTGGCACACCGCGTGCTGAATTCCTGGTTGGTCGCGGCAGACATCACCGCCAAACGCTCGCCGCATGCGGGAAATCGTGAGGCCGCAGCCCGCATCTCCCAGCCGTCACGCTGCGCTGATGGCAGCAACGGCCGGGAACACGCATGTCCCAATTGGGATCAGAGGTCCTTGTCGGCGGGTTATCGCGGCCAGAACCGGCGCACGGGCGCGCCGGTGCCTGCTCAAAAACAGCGCCCGTCAAATCCCACCTGTTCCGCCCCACTCTCTTAACCATAAGCGCTCAGGGCCAAGGCGATGGCGACCGCAACGGATGCCGACACGGCCAAACCGGTGAATCCTGCGTCGCCGAAAATCGCTCCCGCCAGCGCGGATCCCAGCGCCGCCGCAACCGACGTTGCCGCATTGAACAGTCCGACACTCTCCCCTCGTGCGGTCGGAGCGAGTCGCACCGAGAGCGAATTGGCGCCCACCGCGAGTAGCGGCCAGACAAACTGGGTCAGCGCAAAGCCGACCAACACCAGCCAGCCAACCCCGCCAAGATCGGCAAAACTGCTGATGGCGAGAGCCGCCAGGAGGACCAGTCGTGCGCCGATGCCCGACATGACTATCCGCCCACCCCCGAGGCGATGTGTCGCCGCGCCCACTGGCCGATACATCAGCAGGCTGGCAGCGACCCCGACCGCATAGGCACAGGATGGGAGGATCGGGTTCATCCCAAACTGCTGGATCATCGCGACCGGAAACAAAGTGGCAAAGCCGTTCATCGCCGGATAGGCGATCAACCAGACGATCAGGAAGTGGCGCAGCGGCCAGCCGATCACGCGGAGGTTGGCCCGAAATTCCAACCAGGACAGGTGATGACCCCGGTGGTGCGGCCCCGAGACGCCGGCGTCGCCACCGACCATCGGGCGCGGTGCGGGTTTCGCGGCTGGGCTGCGGGGAGCGCCATCCGGGGCGGAGACAAAGGCCAGCCCTGCGGCAGCCAGAAGCGCCAAACCGGCAACGACAAAGCCCGCACCAGGGCGGTTGTGCGCCAACAGCCCTGCGATACTCAGGCCGATCACCTGACCAGCGCTGATATAGCGTTGCAGCGCTGCCACGCGCGCGTCCCAAAGAGGTTCCGGTTGCCCCTGGATCGCCAACACATTGCCGGCCGTGGTGGTCGCCATGGCCCCCAATCCAGCCCCGGCAGCCAAGACGACACGCTGCGATTCCGTCGCAAAATCGAACAGCAGGAGCAACGCCCCGGATGATATCGTGCCCCAAATCAGCAGATTACGGTGCTGGCCGGTGCGGTCGGCCCAGCTGCCCAGGAACGGGGCAAAGATCCCGAGCAAGGAGAACGCCGCGTAGGTCAGGCCGGCGGTCCCGCCACGCGGCGCGGCAAGTGGCATCAGCACGGGCACCAGGCCGTTCTGAGTCAATCCGAGCAAGCTGTATGAGATGAACCACGGTTCGGTACGCAATGAGAGTGCCCTCGGTCGCTGTTGCTTCGTCGGGCAACCGTAGCCGCATGCCTTGGACATGAGCCAGCCGGGCGACGCGACATCGGAGCGGGAAGAGCCGTAAGTACCGTCGCATAATTTTCGTACTTACCGCGTCAGTTCTCGACCTGGTTGCGGGGCTGCGTCGGTTGATGCCGATGGCATCGGTGAGATCATAGTGCGCGCCGCCCGGTGGTGCCGGCGATCGAGGTCGATCACGCGCGCATCCCAGTGATGCCCGCGATGTAGCGGATCACCGTGCGTTCGCCGCAGGGCACTGTCCCGTCTGCAACGAGGCGGAGCTTACGGGCGACGCTGATCGATGCCGTATTGATCGGATCAATATCAGCCACGACACGCCGCAGCCCAAGCGTGTGCAGCGCATGGTCGAGTACCCGGGCGAGCAGCTTCGGTCGCATAGCCACGGCCCCATGCAGCGCGGACAAGACGCCATCCGATTTCGGTATCCGGTCCCAGCAAGTCGAGCGGAGTCAGGAGAATCCAGCCGATGAACCGCGCAGACGCGAAAATCGACCAGTATCCCATGCCGGCCGGATACACGTGGCGGACGCGCGCTTCGACGAAGGCTCGGTGGGCGACCGGATCGGCCCAAGGGCCGTGGATAAATTTGGTGACGAGAGGATCACGGTCCATAGCGAGGCACGCCTCGAGGTCCTTCAGGGTTCGAGGCCGGAGCGTGAGCCGCGCGGTCGTGAAGGTCGGGAGTTGGTCGGAATCGAGAGGCGTCATCCCTCCGGTCATGACTGATGAAACGGGTGCGGGGTCGCGGCTGCCCCAGTGCCAACGGAGCAGCAGCCACAGTTCGAGCACCGGCGCGGTCCATGGCAACAGGGTTATCATTCGAAGCAGGTCGAGCCGAGCAAAGCGCCACGACTGGCCCGGCGGCCGATCCGATCAAGCCCGCGGCGGCGATGCCCTGCTGTCACTCCGCTGCCGCAACTACATTTTCCGGGTACAAGTACCCATTGACGGCCTCGGGTCCGGACGCCTACCTCCCGAGGCAACACCGCGCTGAGCCTGACGTCCGTACGCGGCGTCTGCAGGAGGGATGTTCCTTGGGCTCAATGGTCGGCGACCACGTTTGGCCACCCCAACGGAGCGACGACGCGTAACAACGGGTGCGCTTCTATCGCAGCCGAGAGTCAGGACGGTCCAGAAACAACAAGGTCAGGAGGCAAAGATGACGCTGCGCAGGTTCATCATTGAACGTGACATTCCGTCGATCGGCTCGATGAAGCGCGATCAGCTTCGTGGTGCCGCGGCCAAGTCAAATGAAGTCAATCAGAATCTGGGGTCCGACATCCAATGGGTCGAGAGTTACGTTGCCGCCGACAAGACCTTCTGCGTCTATCTCGCCAAGGATGAAGCCATCATTCGCCAGCATGCGGAAATCAGCGGCTTCCCGGCAACCAAGGTGACGGAAGTCCGCACGATGATCGATCCGACAACGGCGCAGGCTGATTAAAGACCATATACCGTCCCCCAAGTCGACGCCGCGGCGGCCGATCAGCGATCGCTGCCATCCCGCCAGGCTCGGTCTTTTTACTTAATACAAACAGTAGAGGCCGAACAGCCGTAACAATCACGGCTGCGTCAGCGAGCCGTGGCCTCATCTGACGACCGATGGGTTCTTTCCGCAGGTTGTCCGGCGGACGGTCAGCAGCCGTCGACTCGCTCGGAGACCGGCACCTCGAGAAGGCCACGGGTCCCCTCGCATCCAGGGGTCCCGCCTCGACGGATGCAGGATAGTTTCACGCGGTGGCATCATGACCTGGCAACCGAATGCTCGCCGCGACCGGCAGCGCTATCGTGCACATCGCTGCCATCGCCCAAAAGGATGCCGCACCGAAACGGTCATAAAGCGCACCGGATGCCAAAGTAACAACAACAGAAATGGCGCCCATCGCGATCGTCGCGTAGAAGGACTGTGCCGTGGCGGCGAGACCGACCGGCACTACCCGGCCGATCATCTCCATGCAGGCAAGATGCAGTAGCGCGAACGTCAGCCCGTGTAGTGGCTCGACGATAGCCATGGCTGGAAACCATGCTGTCTGAGCCGCCGTTCCCCAACGAACCACACCCGCGACTGCCGCCAACATCATGGATCGCCCGGGGCCGAAGCGCTTCAGCAACCGTGGTCCGAGGACCGAAAAGACGACAACCTCAGCAGCGACGGATGACGCCCATAACAAGCTTGCTTCCCCTGTGGACAGGCCGGCTGCACGCCAGCGAATGACCTCAAACCCGTCGTGCAGAGCGTGACTTCCACCGATCAGGGCAGCAACGATCATGAGGCGTCGAAACATCGGTATGCGAAGCAGCGTTCGGATCGATCCTGCCGGTTGCGATGAGAGCCCCGCCAAACGCGTACCGGTGACACGATTCGGTACCATCCAGGCGAAACAAGTCGCGAGGGCCAACAGTCCAACATTTAGCCAAACAATGATGCTCAGCCCTTGCAATCCCACCAACTGACCCGACACCAGGAGCCCGACAATGAAGGCGGCGGAGCCGGCAGCTCGCACCCAACCATATTCGAACCTTGGTTCGCATCGGGAAGAGCCCAAAGTGAGGGCGTCGGCGATAGGCGTCAGAGGTGCCAGCACGGCCGCGTGAGCGACACTTACCAGCAGCAGCGGTAGGAGCCCGCGCGCCGGTGCGTATCCCATGGCGGCGACAGAAGCGGCCGCGGCGAAGGTGCCGAGAACGGCTACTGGTCGGCCGGTGCGATCGGCCAATTGTCCGCCGAACGGCCCTGCCAGCAACCTGATCGCTGTGCCACCTGCCAGGACCACGCCCACTTCCCCCGAATCAAGGCCATCTTGTACGAGTAGTCCGGGGAGAAACGGTGCGACCACACCGAAGGCCGCGAACAGGCCGCTATAGAGGACAACGAAGCGCAGCAGGGGCGAAGGTGTTGACACGAATTCCTGATACCAGAAAAAGATCAGGGACTCAGCCGCTCGGCGATAGCTGGTGAACACGCGATGTGACCATGTGGGGCAACTCGATCTTCTCTGCAAACACGGTCTGATTGCGGTATCCCAGAAAGCCGTGAGGATGTTTGGGGTGAGGCGATGCGCAACAAGAGGCTTTCCTTCTTGATATTGGCCGAATCAGGGGCGTTTCATGTCCCTATCATCATATTATGATACGGTACCAATAGGAAATGACGGCCTCTCCCCTGCCCCAATCATTTCCCGGACCACCACTGAGCTGAGCGATTTCGCCGCCGCGGTGGTCCGATGCCGATGGTAAATGCGGCTGACCGCTATATTCACATCTCCATAATGCAATGGACTTACTCACAGTCCTCGCGCAGATGTCTCTCCCGCACGGCTTAACGCATTGTAATCAATTGGCAATGTGTGCAAGTCAATGAAAATCAGGAGCTTAGGCAGTGTGCCTAAAACCTGGGCACAGCAAGCGAACCCCTGACCGTCCGCGCCGAACGCGCCGGGATGCACGTCTTACCCCCAGAGTTATCCCCAGACTTTGTGGGTAAATGGCGGCGAGTGACCCGGCACCCCGACCGGCATTGGGATGAGGTGCGTTACGGCCGAGCGCGGCACGATGGAGCCGTCCGGCATCAGGACCCCTCCGGCTTTCACTAAATCCATCCAACGGTTCCCCAGCGCGGGTGGCCTCGCGCTCAGATCTGAATCTGAGCAGCCCGCGATAGAAGCGGCCTTCCCGAACGAACCAAAGTTGCGCCAGCACGACGCTTCAATGGTGTCGGTCTGGTTCAAAGGGCCTCGGCCATATCAGCGAATTCTCCCAAAAGGCCAAATGTGGTGTTCTACCGCATGCCAAAGTTGGCAATATTTCCGGATTGCTCGACCTGATTTCTACCAGCGTCGCGCCGTCAGAATTGCGGAATAGCAAAATCGACTTGACGATCGAGCATATCCGTCGCAATGATGCGCGCCCTTTGGGGGCATCGCCGCTGTCCAAGTAGAGACAATGAGATGTAATCAACAAGAACAGCGTGGGGATATACCATGAAAAGCACAAGACTGCTGCTGACGGTGGCTGCCCTTTCCGCGGGATTAACTTTCTCAGCAGCGACACGGGCCGAGGACTGGAAGCCCGTCGGCACGCATGCCTGGTTCGGCGTCGGCAAAGCGTATGAGATCGGCAAGGGGCATTTTTATTGGGTCGGAGAGTTCTCTGGGACTTTCTTGAGTGACCAGGGCGAGAAGGGTTTGTTTGATCGCGCCGGCGTCAAATGTCCCGCGTGGTTTGACACTGACAGCAACACCAAAAAGGCAAAGGGGGGTGGTGTATGTGTCATCGCCGACCATGATGGGGACCAAGCATATGTAACGTGGCAAGGCGAGGGGACGCCGGGGCAGGCTGTCCCGATATCAGCCCAGTTCACAGGCGGAACGGGCAAATACAAAGAAATCAAAGGTACCATGAACAATCACGGTGAAACCTCGGTAAACTGGTCGGACGGCACGAGTTCAGGCTACGCCACCTGGAACCGATAGCTTAACTCGCGCGTTCTCGCCACGGCGTGATTTTCCGCATTGATAGCGGCCGCTTTGATCGCGACCCGACCTGACGGTCACGACCACCGCGCCAAAGCCCGCGATCGTTTTTGATCACTGCGCCGAAAACTTGCCGCAAAGATTGTCGGGCCACCCGGACCACGAAACGCGTTGTTTGCAACTACAACGGTCCGGGTGGTTCGGAGGCTACAGAAGGCTTTGGTGAAGGCCACTTGGACCAGGCCGGGAGTCCCGCGCGGGTCAGCTGGATCAGGTGACTCGGTTGCCCCGATCGCGCCACTCCCACCCGGACAGCTCCCTACGCCTCTGGTGCTGATCCGATATCATCCACCGGAATTGACCGTTGTGATCGTGCATTGATTATGCGATGGCACCGATATGGCGCCGCGGTGGTCGGGGTTCACCGGATCAGGAAAACTCAATGTCACTTGCCCGTTTACCGGGTCTCCCAACACGTCGATGGAGCGAGCTCCGGCCAATGCGGTACTTCCGCCACAACTGACTGAGAGCGTCCCGGCCGGTTCGTGGCCGCCACAACCGGCCAGAACGAACAAAAGAATCAAGCAAGCTCCGCGGCCGACCTCAATCGGTACAGTCATCCCAATCTCCGCCTGAATATTACCATATCGGCCGATCGCGGCGGCTCTCCGCAAAGAGAGCCACCGGCGTCGCCGGACAAGCACGGCTGTGACACAGGCTATCATGGCCAATGTCCAACTCATTGTCGATGACGCGGTTGCGATAGCCGCAGCGACTCGCTCACGGAAGTGATCGACCTCGTGCGACCCTAGTCAGCACAGATCTGAGGTCGGAGGAGTGACCGTGCCAGCTTGCATACGGGTCCATTTCACCTCGTAGCCGCATTGCCCGATCCAGATAGCCCAGCGTCCAGGTGCAAATCGAAGCGAAGACACCGGCTACAGTTTTGGGATTGTCGTTGAGAAAGTCCGCCGAACGGCGATACTTCTCGGCGTAGTGAAGCTGCGCTGGTACAGAGTGACTTGCGGCTCTCTCCAAAACTTGGAGGCAATCCATCTGATTGAGCGCAAACCCGAAAGGATTACGATCATTATTAGTCCGACCGCTATGGCGACGCCGATCCAATCGAGTGATAGTGGACTGTCAGAAACGTAACATATTCCATCTCCGCGCGCATGCCACATTACGACTTCGCCGTGCCGGTTTATCATCGCGCAAGAGGCGGTTGTTTTAGCTGCATCGGTCATGGATGAACGACCCTTTCCCGCCCGCTACCCACATCTGCGTTGCCAGCGACTTTAGCGTGCGCGCCAGGGTTCCGTTCCCCTAGGAAAAACTACATTGGGGCCGGTGATCAAGATGCACTTTCGACCAAGGGGGGAGCCCCGATCAGTCAAGCCTTTGTCGCGGTCACCCGCGCTCGCACGATCTGACCATCAGGGCGCACGGCCCACCGACAGCGGCAGGCCGGTCGATCATGCCGCCAGCTTCGCGGTGGCCGGCGTCCGATGTGTAGGTCGGTGGGCGTCCGGCGGGATTTGATCTTTGTTGCCAACTCGAACTCGTAGTTGGGCCGCGTCGTTGCGCAAATCAGGATCATCGCCGCGAGCAAGGCGATCCAGCGCCCCGATCTGCCCTAAGCAGGAGCGGGCAGCAGCTTGCGGCGGACGGAAGGCGCATCGGGCGCCCCTCGGCTGACGCTCTCTTTCTCGCCAGCCGAGCTATGTTAGACTGATGCCGACCTCAACCCGGGAGGAAACAAATGGATACGTCTCGTCGTCGCATCGCTGCCGCAGCTATCGTTCTCGGTGGCGCAACGCTTGGCCTCGCCGCGGTCACCGGGAACGCCGCCGCGCAGGCGGGAGATGAAGCCGGGGTCGCCCAAGCGGTGGAGGCCTTCCGCACGGCGATGCTGACCAACGACCGCGCCCAATTTGAGGTGCTGTGCGCCACGCTAATGAGCTACGGCCATTCTGCTGGCAAGATCCAGACGAAGGCCGAATTCATAGCCGACGCTACCAGCGGCAAATCCACGTGGAAGTCGCTCGAATTTTCCGACGTCAAGAACAGCGTGGCCGACGCCAACGCGATCTCCCGCTTTACGCTCTCCGGAGACATCGAAAGCGAGGGAAAGCTAACCTCTGTCAAAATCGGTATACTGATGGTGTGGCAAAAGGCGGCAACCGAGTGGAAACTCCTGGCGCGGCAGGGCTTCCGGGTCTGATCGGGCCGTTCATTCACGGCCGGACGGTCCCGCACAGAACGCCGTTGCCGAGATGACGGCCGCCGGATCAATTGTCGCCGGCGCGGATGCGTTTCGCAACCGGCCCCCCTGCCCCATCAACCGATAGATTTCTTCCGAGACAAGTTCGAACAGGGCGACTCGGCCCTCCTGCAGCAGGAAACGGCATCGCCGGTCAAAGTCCGGATCAGCACGACACCAGACGGCCTCTCCGCTCACCATGCCTGGCGTCCTACTCGCCCGCAGCGGGAGAGCCGTACCCGCAGCTCCAGGATGCGTCCACATAACTCCCGGGGGCGTTCGTCTGCCCGGCGACGGCGTGGTTCAAGCGGCGGGCCACCACTAGCCTGCTGCCGCTCGGCAGCGCTGGCGCCAGCGGCGCCTATGGTGACGGCACAACGGGCATCGGCAGCGCCGCACGCTCCTCGCGCGCGATCGTGAACAGGCCGCAGCGCTTGCCGCCGCTGGCACGCATTGCCGCGTTCCCGGAACGCACGTCGTCACCGAAGCCGGCGCTGCCGCGATCCGGGGAGACTACCAACGGGCGGCTGCCATAGAGCTGCTACGCCGGTTCCCCGGCATCATACACAACGTCACCGCCAGGGAGCCGGACCGAGGCCGCGTGTCGTTCACTGCGTCGCGGTGCGACCGCCGTACTCTCGGGCATAGACACAGTCCCACCCGAAGCTACCGCGTTTGGTCGTCATGCAGCCGGAACGAGGTTGCGCACGACGCCCTTTCCCCGAACCTCCGCTTCTTCGAACTCGGCGGCTGTGATCGCCCGGTCGAGCGCGGCGCGCAGCTCCCTGGCCGTCTCCAGCGTCAGCTCGATCCCCGCCCGTGCGCCGGGGTCGAGCCCGGCGTTAATGAAGTCGAGCGTGATGACGTCACCCAGTGGCGCATGGCGCGCATGGTCATAAGCAACCACCGCCCGCGAAAGCGGGAACCATTCGTCCCCGCGTTTCGCCATGCCCTCGGCGCGTGCGATCTCGATGATGGAGGTGCACATGTCAGAGCCTCCTACTTCGCCAGGTACTTGCCGAAGAAGGCCCATATCTTGTTCCAGCCATCCATCGCCTGCTCGGGCCGGTAGAGTGGCCGGTGCCAGTAGAAGAAGCCGTGACCTGCACCATCATAGCGGTGGAACTCGTAAGTCTTGCCGTGCTTTTTGAGCTCCGCCTCGTGCTGGTTCACCTGCTCCGGGCTCGGTGCGCGGTCGTCGTTCCCGAACAAACCGAGCAGTGGGCAGCTCAGGTTCTTCGTCATTTCGATCGGGGCGACTGGCGTCTTCGCGTTCAGCTCCTCCGGGCCCATCACCACGCGGCCGCCCCATTGTTCGACGACAGCGTCGACGTCCTTCTTCTGGCAAGCATAGATGAAGGCGTGCCGGCCGCCCGAGCAGGAGCCGATCAGACCCACCTTGCCATTGTTATCGGGCTGAGCGCGCATCCACTTCACGGCGGCTTCGGTGTCACCCACCATCTGGGAGTCAGCGATACCGCCCTCGGCACGCACCCTGGCCGCGACGTCGTCTGGATTGCCGTCGCTGCCGCCACCCTCGCGCTCGTAGAGATTGGCGCAGATCGCGAGATAACCGTGATGCGCGAACCGACGCGTCGTCTCGATGTAGAGCTCGCTCCAGCCCGGGAGATGGTGGATGAGCACGACACCCGGAAAGGGGCCAGCGCCCGATGGCCTGGCCACGTACGCCGTTATCGGCGTTCCTTTGTCACCATTGATCGTCACGTTCTCGCAGGTCATGCCTCGGTAGAATGACATCGATCTTCCTCCATGGACTGGGTCTTCGGCCTTCATCCGGCGATCTGAGCGCCGCACCGTTCCCGGGAGAAACGCGCAGTGCTGCGTAAGGCTGCCGTACCGCCAATATCCAACGGCCGTGTACCGGGCGCAACAGGGGGCGATACTGGTCGGCGAGGCGGTCGCCACCGGGCATCGTGTCGACGCCGGAAAGCGACCCGAGACGAACGCTACCTCGTTGCTCAGTCGACGACTTGGGCGGGCGGGCCTGGCGGACGCAAATCGTCGGTCGCGCGACAGGATGTAGATGGTATCGTTATGGTATCGCCAAGAAAGCCCGCATGGTACGGACCACGTCCGTCTCGAAGTTGATGAATACGTAGTGCGGAGAGTTTTTGAGGATAACAGCGGGAACAGGGTTGCCCTGCGTGAACAGGCGTACCCTCGCCTTGTACCATTCAAAATATGCCCGATACTGTTCATCGAACAGCGCCTGATCAGCCGAACTGAGATACGCATACCACGGTTGCTTGCCTTCTATCGTCGGTTGCGCGAATATGCCCAGCCGCGGGGCCGCAATGTGCGACCAATCAACCGGTGGAATGGCTGCTACCCCAGCCTGGATCGCGGCTGGAACTGCATCGGGCGTCGAGCTGGTAACGGGTATTCCCTTATCGTTGAAACGTATGCCCGGACAGACTGCTGGATCATATTCTCGAACGCCCTGATAGCGCGCGTTGGCCGCTTCATATGTCCAGAGAGACCGGATGTCGGCTTCCGTGAAAAGATCTAGAAACGCAGGTGGTCCCGGCACTTCGTTTCTTGTGGACAGGTCTAGAGCATCCAAATAGACCATCTATCGACGCGCTCGGGGTGCGTCGCCGCAAGCGCGCTCAATTCAGAACCTGCAACCGAATGCCCGACCAGCACCGCCCTGTCGATGTGAAGAGCGTCGAGCACCGCGATATCATCGGCGACGCGGGTCGGCACGTCGTAACCATCTGGCGGCTGGCTGGATGGGAGATAACCACGCCGGGTGATGCCGATGACGTGGAAATGGTCGTTCCACTGGAATGCAAATTGGCTATACACGTGGGCGTTGTCGCCCAGTCCGGTCAGCAACACCATCGTCTCACCGGTACCACCCCAATCCATGATTTGCAAATTCACATTGGAAGCGACCGCAATGAATTGTTCTTTGTGGGGCGTGGTATCGAAGCATGCTGCTGGCGCTTCGGCGCGGGCCACGTCAATCGAACCAAAAGTGAGAAAAAGCCCGAAAGCAAACGAATATTGTGCCTTTAAATATTGTGCCTGGTTCATTTTTGCTGTTTGCTCGTATGTATTACATCCTTCGCGTAAAGGATCGACTTGTCAAGTTGTCACAGACCTTGTGTGCTTCGTGGATAGATTGGGACGCTTGGCGCCTGCCTCAATTGTGCTCCGCAAGCCAAGGCGGGGCATCTGCCAAATCCGTCGGCTCATCGGTCTGACTTTCACCCCGCTAGCTAGCCCGGTTTCGCCACCACTTCATAGATGACGCTGCTGCCGCTGTAGAACGGCTGATAATAGGCGCCCCCGAAACTGAAATACTGGGTGCCCTTCACGTTCTCAGTCACCGCGCCGTTTGGCAGTTTGGCAACGGTCGAGCCAATTGGTGGGGGGACCACCTGATATCCTTTGGAAACGGGCGCGTAGAAAGCACCGTCGCAATCGAGATTCGCTGTCCCATTCACCTCCACTGTTGAGCAGGAAGGCGGCGGCGTCGGAACGACCGCACCTTGCGGTGGCGGCACGACAACGTACTGACTGCCCTGCGGCTGATAGTAAACGCCGCTCGCATAGTAGTACGGCTGATTTGCGGCCGAGATGGCGATGGCGGCCGCGGGCAGGGCAACCATGGCTGCCCCGATCGCCAGGCCGGCACCGAACCCCGCCCCCGAGTAGTAGCCACCCCATCGGTTGTTGTAGTTGTTCCAGTTATTGTCGTGATTGTTTTGTATGTTCGTCGCGTCGCTATAGCGGTTGTTCTGCAGCTGATTGGCTTCGTTGAAGCGGTTCTGCTGTAGCTGGTTCGCCTCATTTGTGCGGTTTTGCTGGTCTTGCTTCACCGTCTGCCCCGCCTCGGGATGCGAGCCCTGAACCTGGCTTGCGGTCTGTCGATCATCTGGATGCGCTTGCTGGAACTGGCTCGCGCTCTGGTGGTCGTCTTGCCTGTCCTGTGGTGCGTTGGCCGTGGTCGTGCGGTCGCCCGCACTGGGCCGGCTGTCGGGACGGGCTTGCTCGGACTGGCTCGCGGGATGCTGGTATTCCGGATGGCTCTGGCGGTACGCGTCAGCGTGGTCGGAGACGCTGCTGGCGTCATGCACGTTGCCGAAGCCGCCGCGACCAAAGCCCGCATCCCGGCTTCGGTCAAAGAAGCCTCCGTCGCCAAAGCGGGAACCGCCGCCGTGGAATCCCCCGAATCCGTGGAATCCGCCGCCGCCGCCGCGGAAGAAGGCGTCCGCGCGTTCGCTCCCCAGGTAGGCCGAGGTCGCGAGCACCGTGCCTGCCAGCAAACAAATAGACAGTGTTCGACGCTGCTTGATGTGAATGAACATCGTCAAACTCCTACTTATCGCTCGTGGCGGCGGCGGTTTCGAACGGGATCTGCCGGGTGCCCGGCGGCACTACCGCCGTGAACACCGGCTCCGCGATGCGCGGAGAAAAATTCCACCCGGTGAATACGGCGCTGAATTGCGGCTGCGACGGCTGCGTCTTGTACGTGATGACCAACTTGCAAGGAGTTAGCTGCGGGCCGTCCGAGATCCAGATCTGCCAGTCGATATCCTTCTCGACAAAACCCAGCGCGCGGCAGCTTTCGCCGTTCACCTGCGTCACTCCGAGATCAAACCCGTATATGAGGTTCGCGCGCACTCTCTGGTACGGATCCTTGAACAGGAAGTCGGCGAGGGGTGGAGAGAAGTCCATATCCTTCAGCAGCTTTTCCAACATGGCGTCGATTTGCGCCGGTGCAGCTTCGGACGCGTAAAAGGACGTAGCCGGATCGAACAGGGTTATCGACTTGCCATCGTACCAGAATCGGCGATTACCGAGGTCGCCCCGATACTCAATGTACAGTCGCCCCGGACGTTGCAGCGCGACTTCTTGTGCGGCGGCAAACTGCAGCTTTTGGCCCGAGGGCAACACATGGTCGAACAGGATATCGGCATGAAACGTGAACTCATCCGCCGAACCGATATAGGCGCCCATCTGGCGGAGCAAATGGTCAAGCGGTTCCGCCGCTGCAGGGGCGGCCGGACCAGTCACGGCAGGCGGAGGGTTGGGGCTGGCGGTACTGGTCTGCGCGGTTGCGGCCTGGCTCACCGCGACGGCAGCGGTCGCCGCGGTAGCTGCAACGGCATAGAGATGGCGGATGCGCATCGATTTAACTCTCCGTTCCCCCGAAGTGCGACCTACCTCGCACCACGTCATAGTTTAAACCTCGTGCGTTCCTAGCGAAGGCGGACAGTCTTCAGGAAGAAGATGACAAGCACACTTGAGAGCCCACGCACTTGGATAAGTTTTCATGACAGCCTCGCGTCCCGAACGAAGTTCGTTTGATATGAAGTCGTCGTTCTCTCCCCACGGCTTCCAAGGTTTTCAACCCCGAACTTCGGGCCATTGGCAAATCCTCGTGCCCGCTTCAGACATCTCTATGGCTCGGGCAGCGCGCGGACGGGCGGCCCCCGAGCCCACTGACTGCTCCACGGGAGCGGTTTCAGCTAACAGCAAATCTTAGTCACGATCAACTCAGACAAGGAGAATTATGGCGACCGCTCTACCATCCCTGCTAACTGCTCAAACGCCTGCCGCACACTGACTGGGGGTCAACCGATGAATAATTCAAGCGTGAAACCCGCGGAGACGCCCGAACGATCGCGTCTGCAGGAGGCACGAGACCAGGGAGCTCCCTGGAGGCTTTGGGGGCCGTATCTCAGCGAACGGCAGTGGGGCACCGTCAGGGAAGACTACAGCGACAATGGCGACGCCTGGAACTATTTCGCTCACGACCAAGCCCGATCTCGGGCCTATCACTGGGGCGAAGATGGCATCGCCGGCATCAGCGACGAGAAGCAGCACCTGTGCTTTGCCCTCGCTCTGTGGAACGGCAGGGATCCAATCCTAAAGGAACGGATGTTCGGCCTGACGAACAGCGAGGGAAATCACGGGGAGGACGTGAAGGAGTATTACTTCTATCTCGATTCTACGCCCACCCATTCCTACATGAAGCTGCTCTACAAATATCCACAGGCCGCGTATCCGTACGAAGACCTCATCGTAACGAATGCGCAGCGCGATCGCGCAGGTCCGGAGTATGAGCTACTCGATACCGGTGTGTTCAGCGAGGACCGGTATTTTGATGTGTTTGTCGAGTACGCCAAGAAGTCGCCGACTGACATCCTGATCCAGATCAGTCTTTGCAACCGAGCCCCCGAAGCGGCCTCGGTGCATGTGCTGCCCACACTATGGTTCCGCAATTTTTGGTCATGGTGGCCGAGCTCATCAAAGCCCTCGTTGCAGGCATCCACAACTGCGGATGGCGTCAACGCGGTGACGGCGTCGGGAACCAACGTCGGCGATTACGTCCTGCACTGCGAGGGCAAGCCGCCATTGCTGTTCACGGAGAATGAGACCAACAACCAGAGGTTGTTTGGTTCACCCAATGCCACGCAGTTCGTGAAAGATGGCATCAACGATTTTGTCGTGGCTGGCAGAACGGATGCGGTCAATCCGCAGCAGACTGGGACCAAGGCGGCCGCGCACTATAAACTCGACATTGGACCGGGAAAGACCGCCGTTGTCCGGCTTCGGCTCACCGCTGGCGTGCCCAGCGCCGGCGGCGATCCCTTCGGCAGCGACTTCGAGCCGACGATGGAGTTGCGCCGGCACGAGGCGGACGCGTTCTACCAGGCGATCACGCCGGCTGGTGTCGGCGAGGACGCGGCCAATGTCATGCGTCAGGCGTTGGCGGGGATGCTGTGGAGCAAGCAATACTACTTTTTTGATTTGGCCAAGTGGCTCGAGGAACACGGAGCCGATCCGACCGGAGTGGGGGGCCGTGAGACGCGGAACCGCGAATGGGTGCATATGGTCAATGACAGCATCATATCGATGCCCGACAAGTGGGAGTATCCCTGGTTCGCCGCCTGGGATCTGGCGTTTCATGCCATCGCACTGTCGACGGTCGATGTCGATTTTGCCAAGCAGCAACTCGATCTGATGTTGCACTCTTATTACTTGCATCCAACCGGTCAGATGCCCGCCTATGAATGGAACTTCAGCGATGTCAATCCACCTGTTCACGCGTGGGCCACGATTTTTTTGCACAGGACGGAGCAGGCCCTTGGCCGCGAACCTGATCTCGGCTTTCTCGCACGCGCATTCACCAAGCTCTCGCTGAACTTCGCGTGGTGGACGAATCGCAAGGACCAATTCGGCAAGAACCTCTATGAGGGTGGTTTCCTCGGCCTGGACAACATCGGCGTCTTCGACCGCAGCGCGTCGTTGCCCACCGGAGGCTATCTCGAGCAGGCCGACGGCACAGCATGGATGGCGCTATTTTCGCAGAACATGCTGGAGATCGGCGTGGAACTGGCGACGCGTGATCGGGCGTACGAGGACCTGGCGACGAAGTACGTCGAGCAGTTCCTTTGGATCGGCCGCGCGATGAACGGGATGGGCCCGGACGGCATGTGGGATGAAGAAGACGGATTCTACTACGACGTGCTGCGCCTTCCCGATGGTCGTGCGACGCGGCTAAAGGTGCGCTCGATGGTTGGACTGCTTCCCATCTGTGCCATCACGGTTGTCGAGCCGTGGCAGCGGGAGCGGGTTCCGAGCATCTTGCAGACCTTCACGGAACGTTTGCGGCGGATGCCGGATCTAATAAATTGTATCCACGCGACGGGGCCAAGCCACTCTGGGTGTGGGCGGCCGAGGTATCCTCGGTCTCGTGAGCCAGGAACGTCTGCGCAGGATCCTGTCGCGGATGCTCGACGAGGAGGAATTCCTTGGACCACACGGCATCCGTGCGCTGTCGCGCTATCATAACGAGCATCCCTACGTGGTTTACGTGGACGGGCAGGAATACCGAGTGAATTATCTCCCGGCCGAGTCCGACACCGGCATGTTCGGCGGCAATTCCAACTGGCGCGGCCCGGTCTGGATGCCGGTGAACGCGTTGCTGATTCGTGCGCTGCTGCAATATTACTTATATTACGGAGATGGTTTCAAAGTCGAATGCCCCACCGGTTCCGGGCGGTTGATGAACCTCTTTGACGTGAGCAGGGAGATCGTCAATCGACTGACCAGCATCTTCCTCCGCGACGAAGCCGGCCAGCGACCGGTGTATGGCGGATCCGAGAAATTCCAAACCGATCCGCACTGGCGCGACTGCCTTTTGTTCTTCGAGTATTTCCACGGGGATAACGGCGCGGGCATCGGCGCCAGCCACCAGACGGGGTGGACCGGGCTGGTGGCGAAACTGATCGAACTCTTCGGGCAACTCGAGGGCGACAGTCTCCTGGCAGGCGGAAAGGCGGAGGCGTTCAGCCGGGAAAGGGGAGCCGGGGCAACGTCATAGGGTGGGCAGGCTTGTCAACAAGGTAACTCGCGGGTCCAGTAGCCTTGCGCGGAGCCGAACATCGGCACGGTTTTGTCCCAGAGCTTGTTATTTCGCGACCGGATCGGCGCCAGCACGCCCTTGCCCGCCAGGTAGGGCAGCGACGTCGCCCGCGGATCGTTGTTGTCGATGGTCTTCGGCAGCGACAGTGAACGGCTGATCTCGCGCGCTACCCTTGTTCCAGCGTGTTTCGCTGCCGGGCATAATCTAATGGCGGTCATCAAGCTATCACACATGCAGCGTCAGTATTTTCCATGTTATGTCGCTTTGGTGACGTATTTAGTGGGGGTGGTCTGCCCGCATCGCACCATAGATCGAATGGAGCCTTGCATGAATGGCGACTACCATGGCGAGGTCTGTCTCTGATCTGTGGCGGTGACGTGGCGAATGGCAAGCGCATACGCATCCCCGAGCGGCACCGCCCTTTCCCGGGCCGGGTCGATGCTCGGCCGTTGGGCTCCAGCATTGCTGTACGGGGTCCGCCTGTGGGCCGCGGTCTGCCTGGCGCTGTTTGTTGCATTCTGGCTGGAGCTCGATAGTCCCTCCTGGGCCGGCACGTCTGCGGCCGTCGTCTGCCAGCCAGGTACTCGGCGCGTCGCTGCGCAAGGGCTGGTTCCGGCTGGTCGGGACCGTCGTCGGTGCCATCGCGGCGGTGGTGCTCAGCGCCTGCTTCCCGCAAAGCCGCGCCGGCTTCCTGCTCGGCCTCGCGCTCTGGGGCGGCATCTGCGCGCTGGTAGCGACGCTGTTGCGCAACTTCGCCTCCTATGCCGCCGCCCTCGCAGGTTACACCGCGGCGATCATCGCCGGCGACGAACTCGGAGCGGTCGGCGGCGCCAGTGGCGATGCTTTCAGTCTCGCGGTGGCTCGCGGCACGGAGATCTGCATCGGCATCGTCTGCGCCGGCCTGGTGCTCGCCTTGACCGACCTCGGCGGTGCGCGCCAGCAACTCGCGACGCTACTCACCGGCCTCTCGGCCGACATCGCCGGCGGTCTCTTGCGTGCACTGCAGGTGACCGGCCCGGCTCAGGCTGAGTCGCGAAACTTAAGACGGTCGATGATCGGGCGCGTCGCCGCACTCGACACTGTGATCGACCAAGCGGCCGGCGAAATCGCCACCTTGCCGTTTCACCCGCGCGCGCTCCAGGGCGCGGCGGACGGCTTGTTCGCTGCGCTGACCGCCTGGCGCTCGGTCGCCAATCATCTCGAACTTGTCCCCGACGCAGTCCTGGAAGCGGCGCGGGTGCGGGACTGCCTGCCGCCGCCGCTGGCGAGCCCGGAAGCGATCGGGGATCGGGAGCGCTGGCAGGGCGATCCGCGCGCCACGCGCACCGCTATGCTGGCCGCGGCGCGGCGGCTGGTGACGTTGAACGCCGAGACCCCCTCACTGCGACTGCTCTGCGACCGCACCGCGGAAGGGCTCCTTGCACTGAGCCGCGCCATCGACGGCGTGCTGGTGCTCAGCGATCCATGGGCGGCCAAGGTGCCAAGACGGGTCGGCCGGTTGCGCGTGCCCGACATTTTGCCCGCGCTGGTCAACGGCGTGCGTGCGTTCCTAACGATCGGAGCTGCCTCGCTGGTCTGGATCTGGACCGCATGGCCGGGCGGGACCGGCTTCATCACATTCGCGGCCGTCGCGATCATACTGTTCGCGCCGCAACAGGATGCCGCTTTCGCAATGGCGAGGAGTTTCACAATCGGCACGGCACTCACCGCGGTCTGTGCCGCGGTCGTTGCCTTCGCGCTGTTGCCGCAGCAGTCGAGCTTTGCTGGCCTCAGCGCCCTGCTGGCCCTGGTGCTGATACCGGCTGGGGCGCTGTCGTCGCAGGCCTGGCAGCAGCCTTTGTTCGTCGCACTGGAAGCGAACTTCGTTCCACTACTCGGCCCGTCGAACCCGCCTACGTACGATCCGCAGCAGTTTTACAATTACGCGCTCGCGCTGCTGAGTGGCGTCGGCTTCGCCATGCTGGCGATGCAGTTGCTACCTCCGATACCGCCGGTGGTGCGGGTATCGCGACTGCTGGCGTTGGGCCTGCGCGACCTGCGCCGCCTCACGCGAGGCCGGCTGCCAACATCCTCGGCTGCATGGGAGGGGCTGATCTACGGGCGACTCTCCGCGGTCCCTGAATCGGTCGACACGTTGCAGGCCGCGCGGCTGGCGGCGGCGCTGTCGGTCGGCAGTGAGGTCATTCGCCTGCGCCGCATCGCCCAGCGCTTCGGCGTCGGTGCCGAGCTGAAGCCGGTGATGACCGCGATTGCCGACGGCGACAGCTTCGGCGCAATCCGTGCGCTCGACCGCTTCGACCGGGCCTTGGCAGACCTGCCCGCCGTCCAGCCCGGGGGGCGGCTGAGGCTGCGGTTGCGGGGCACGATCCGCTCTGTTGCCAACTCGCTTACCCGGCACGCCAGCTATTTCGACGCCAAGTTGAGGCCATGAGATACGCGGAAATCAACCTGTTCGGAGTTTACATTGCGCCGATCGCTCCGATGATCGTCGCTGCGTGGGTGCTGCTGATTCCGTTGCGACGGGTCGCCAACCGTTTTGGGCTGTTGCGCTTTGTCTGGCACCCGGCATTGTTCCTGTTCGCCGTCTATATGGTCCTGCTGTCGGCGATCGTGCTTCTGGCCGGGAGAATGGGCACCTGATGGCAGACTCCCAACTCCATGTGAGGGCGCAACCGGGCGAGCTTCCGTCCGTCCCGCCAGCCGCGGACAGCAGCCCGCCCGTCAGCCGGCTACGCGCCGTTCCGGTGCTGGTTACGCTGATCGCACTCATACTGGCAGGCGTCGGCACCTGGGCGCTATGGCAAGCTTACATGGCCGCGCCTTGGACGCGGGACGGCACGGTGCGCGCCTATGTCGTCACCATCACACCGGAGGTCTCCGGCCTGATCGTGCAACTACCCGTCGCCGACAACCAGTTCGTCCACAAGGGCGACTTGCTGATGGCGATCGACCCGACGGACTACGCGATCGCCGTTGATCTGGCGCAGGCGGCCGCCGACCAGGCGAGTGCCAATGCTGAGAACGCCCAAAAAGAGGCGGAGCGGCGAGCGCACCTGACGACGCTGGAGACCTCGGTGGAGGAACAGCAGACTTACCGATCAACGGCAGTCGCTGCGATCGCGGCGCAGCGCCAGGCGGTTGCCAATCTGGGGCAGGCGCGCGTCAACCTGGAGCGAGCGACGATCCGCTCTCCGGTCAACGGCTACGTGACCAATTTGCAGGTCCAGCTTGGGGACTACGCGACCGCCGGAAGAAGTGCGATCTCCGTCGTCAACACAAACTCCTACTGGGTCGACGGTTACTTTGAGGAGACGAACCTCGGCGCAATCCATGTCGGCGACCGCGCGACAGTGAAACTGATGGGCTACCCCACCCTTCTGCAGGGCCATGTCGCCAGTATCGCGCGCGGGATCACGGTTGCAAACGCAGAGCAAGGGCTGTCGGGTCTGGCCAACGTGAATCCGATCTTCACCTGGGTGCGGTTGGCGCAGCGTGTGCCGGTGCGCATACAGCTTGACCACGTGCCCGACAGTGTGCTGCTGGTCGCCGGCCAGACTGCCAGCGTGCAGATCGAGCGCGGCCGGTCGCCAGTCGACACCGAGCGGCCGACGACAGCAGCAGCGCCCGCATTGCCAAACGGCACCACCTCATCTCACTAATCTCAGGAGATTTTCATGTCCGTCGACTGATGCCGCCGGCTTGCCGGGTCCGGCCTCGACGACACCGCTGTCCGAAGACCAGCCCGAACCGGGGGTCGATCAACCAAAACCACCTGGTCCGGAAGTTCGATGCCATTCGCTATCGTCGCCAAAATACTCCACTACTTCGGCCCGGAAAAGCGCGGTAACAGCATGCCGGTTTGCGCGCGATAAGAGTCGTAGTGGGTTGAAAGAACTGATGATCGAAAGCGCTTCTCCTCTGCTCTTGCGATGCGGATATACCAAGATGTCAGAATGACGGCGGGCATCCATTGCCATCGTCCGGCGACCAACGCCGAGCTGATCCAGAAGATGATGTAGGACAGGTAAAATGGATGCCGGACCTGAGCATAGGGGCCGGTGGTATAGACGATGTCTGGATCCGAATCCGTATAGGCCAGGCTCGGCCGGCGCCCCCGGGTGGCAATCACCGTCCACCAGAAGAGGACAAGCGACAATGCGAAGCCGGCCAGTCCCACCGTCGTCCAGAGTTGTTTATCGTAATTGCACCAGACAAGTAGGCCAATATAGTTGGCGCATGACAGTAAGCTGAAGATTGAGAGGAGGCGCATTCTATTTGGGATGTAGCCGTGTGTCTCAAAGTGCCCACGTAAGGCCCAACTAAACGAGCCGAAGACAACGAGGGCGAAGGTGATAGGTAGCCACGGATCACCACCGATTGTGGCGAGGTTCGTTGTCACTGCGGCACGGAAGCGAGGAAAATGGTGTTGCTGGATGCGATCTCAATTCGCAGCTCCCCGCCCCGGTCGGGTTTGATTGAGGGCGATATGCTGGCCGCTAAGGGCATCACCCCTACAAATCCCCGAAAGATATTGCCGCCATAAGCGCCTACCGATCCTTCCGCGCGGCGAAAGGATTGAAGGTATCGGGCTGCGCCGAATAGCTGGACCGCTTCCAATTAGCGTTGCCCATTGGCTTTCGGCGACTCGCATGCCAGCGCTTCAAGTGGTCGTACAGAGCAACTGGATCATGCAGCCGCGGTCGAAACCGCCTGCCGCAGGTTGCCCCCAAGGCTCCGAAGCGTTTGCTGCGAGCACCTTGGCCTATCTGATTCCAGCAGTTGTCACGGAATATTCTTTTTGGATCTTTGTCACCCCAGGCTCGAGACGGCGGACCCGCCGATCAGCTGATCACCCGCCGTCCCGGCCATCAGTGCTTCCGATTCAGGCCGATGCGACTGCCTTATAGAGACCGCTTTCAAATGCTGCGAAGAGCTTCAGCACCTGGGGGTCCGCGAATGGCAAGAGCTGCGTCATGATCGTGCCCGTCACACGTTTGTTCGGATCGACCCAGAAATAGGTATTGAACAGTCCGGCCCAGGCGAGACTGCCGGCGCTACGTCCTGCCGGTCCGGGTTCGGTGTTGATGTCAAACGACAATCCCCACTTCTGAACCATACCCGGGAACAGATTGGCGTCGTTGGAGCTTGCCGGATCGATGGTCTTCAACGTCTGGACGTTCAGATCGCCGATGTGATTCTGCCGCATCAGCGCCACCGTCTCAGGCTTCAGCACCTGGGCACCGTTGAATGTGCCATCACGGAGCAGCATCTGTACAAACGCCATATAATTCCGCGGCGTGCTGAATAGTGCACCTCCTCCCATAAAGAACTCGGGGCGCTGCGGCATCTCGAACGCCATCTGTTTGAGAGAACCGTCGTGCTCACGGCTATACATCGGGACGACCCGCGCCTTCTGGGCCTGGCTGATGAGGAAGCCCGTGTCGGTCATGCCTAGCGGGGCAAAAATGTTCTCCCGGAAATAGACTTCCAGTGATTGGTCGCTGACGGCCTCAACCGCTTTCCCAACCCAGTCCATATTGATGCCGTATTCCCACCGATCGCCAGGATCGAACATGAGCGGAGCGTTGAAGGAGCCGTTCTTGCATTCGCCAATAAAGGGTGTCCCGGTCACCTTCTCATATTGCTTCATCGGCTCACTCCATATGCTGTAGGTGAAACCAGCAGTATGTGTCAGCAGATGCCGAAGCGTGATGGCGCGCTTCGCAGGCCGAAGCTTTGGCGCACCATTCGCGTCAAAACCTTCCAAGACTTTCGGTGACTCCAGCTGCGGTAGTAATTTGCCCATCGGCTGATCGAGCTGTAGCTTGCCCTGCTCGACCAACTGCATGCCGGCGGTCGCCGTAATCGCCTTGGTCATCGAGGCGATCCAGAAGATGCTGTCCGCCGTCACCGACGGCCCGAACGCGCCCTCATAGATGACACCCTTATCGGTTGCCCCTATAGCAACCACCCCTCCCACGGTTCGGGAATCAACTGCTTGACGAAGCGTCTGATCAATCTGGCCGAGTGAGGGGCTTAGCGCCGGATCGGATTGAGAGGCCTTGGCAGGGCGGCCGGCAACTCCGGCGATCGAAGAACCTGCCACCAGCGCTGTCGCTGTTTTGAGCACGTCACGACGGCTGCGATGTTCGTGATCCATTGCATTTCTCCCTTTTGCTGCTTTTTGCGCAACGGCTTTCGATATCGATATCACTCCGATCAATTGCCCTGACTGTCAAGCCGGGTGGTTCGACCGCGCGCTTTTCCGCCTGCTTGGGCGGTGCGATGAACGGAACAGCGCACGGTCATAGTCGAACGTGCGGAATTTGCTATTCGGACGAATTCAATCCGCATATGTTCAATCAAACAGTGGCTCGCAAAAGGCTCGCGGGGAAGTCGGAGTTTGCGCTATACGGCTCCGGCGACAGACATCCGTGGTGCCCGCGCGCAATTCCCGTTACGTGCACCGGGGGGATTTGCGGATCTCGTTTCGAATGGGAACGGGCATCACGCGGTCTCGGCCGAACCGGAATGCCAACCAGGCGCTGGGCTGATTGCGCCTATTCGCTCGCCGCCGCCTCGAACACCGGCAGTGTCAGACCTTCCTTTACAGTGTCGAACCGCACGACCACGGGCAACCCGACCCGCAGGGAAGCTACGTCAATTCCTCGCGCCTGCGCATTCATCCGAACGCCCTCGGGCAGGTCGACCGTCAGCAGGAGGTAAGGCACGTCGCCCTTGAGGCCGGGATGGAACGCGTAGTGCGTCACGGTCCAGCTATGCACTGTACCGTGGCCGATCGCTTGGACCCAATCGGCGTTCATCGACCAGCAGGCATCGCAGACCGGGCGCGGATAGTGCCTGATCTTGCCGCAGTCAGCGCAACGCTGCAGCAGCAGTCGTCGCTCGTTCAACCCGTCCCAATATGGCTGTGTCTCCGTTGTCGGAGACGGCACCAGCTTTTCATAGACGTCCACGTCTCACGCCCTCCGCATGATCGCCAGCGCCCCGTCGCCCATGTCGCCATAGCCGGTGACCAGGCCGATCTCTGCGTCGGGCACTTGCGCCTTCGCCTCTCCGCGCAACTGACGCGCCAGTTCGACGATGTGGTTCATTCCGGCCATGTGTGCCTGCGAGAGCAGTCCGCCATGGGTGTTCACCGGCAGCCGACCGTTCAAGCCGAGCGCACCGTTCTCGACAAAGGCGCCGCCCTCACCCTTCTTGCAGAAACCGAGGTCTTCAAGCTGGCACATCACGATGTAAGTAAAACAATCGTACACCTCCGCCACGTCGATATCGTCAAGCCCCACGCCGGCCATCGCGAATGCCTTCGGTGCCGCCTTGGCGAGGCCCAGCGTGGTGAGATCCGGTCGCTGCGTGATGGCCGATGGCGAGTCAGGATGGCCCTCCGCCACCCCCATGACGAGCACCGGGGGCTTCAACAGGTCACGCGCGCGGTCACGGGCGCTGATCACCACCGCTGCCGCACCGTCACTTTCCAGTGAGCAATCCAGCAGCCGCAGCGGATCAGAGATCATGCGCGAAGCCTGGTGGTCCTCGATGGTGATCGGGTTCTTCATTGTTGCGTTCGCCTGCATCGAGGCGTGATACCGCGTGGTCACCGCGATCTCCGCCAGTTGCCTCGACGTGGTGCCGTAGATCTCCATGTGGCGGCGGGCCATCAGGGCGTAGAGCTGGGCGGGCGCAATGGCACCCACAGGCATTTCGAACTCTCCGATTACGCGGAACTGGGGCATCTGCTGCACCCGCGTGCCGATCCGTCCGCCGGAGTATCCGGTGCGGCCGAGCGACAGGAGCACATGCTTGCAGATGCCGGCCTCGATGACGGCCAGCGCACATTGGATCGAGGCCACGGCGGAAGCGCCGCCCATCGGAGTGGTGGCGGAAAACCGCAGGTCCTTGATATCGAAATTGGTAATGAAATCTTCGGCCACCGCACCGAGCCCGTAGGGGATGAGACCGTCGATGTCGGACGGCTTGAGCCCCGCGTCCCGAATTGCGGTTAGCGATGCCTCGAGTTGCAGCGACAGCGCGGAGCGGTCGGTCCCTCGCATATATTTGGTTTCACCGACGCCTGTGATGGCGGCCGCTTCGCGCATCGACATTGGGCAGTTCCCTGATTTGACCGCCCCAGGTTCGGCCAGCGGAAGGCGATCGTCAAATCCGCCATCAGCGCCTCTTTGCGAATGGTGCTTCTTGGGTAGTTCGAGGACTGAACCAGTATCTGCATTTATAACGCTATCACAAAGAGAACCCGCTGCGCCCGGCGGCATGGCCCTGGTAGTTTATGCTGCGAAGGAAGTGCTTCTTACGACGTTTCGTCATTTGACGCAGAAACTGCCTTACTCGTCGTGTTGCCGGCTGTTCCTTCCTGGCGGGCTCCATTTTGGCCTGTATGCCGTGTCATCTATTTGGATCGTTCAACCGGAACCTCGGTGCCTGTTTTCGTTCGGGCTGTTTTGCTATAAGAACTATCTTACGAATCGGACCTCGTCTTTGCATTGCACGGCCCGGCGTTTCGAAGGCTGGAGGCCGCCGCGGGGACTGCTTAAATACCGGTTTGCGCGAAGTCGGCCAGCCCAAGTCGGGCCTCAGGTCCGCCTGCGGACGCACCCACGGCGATCACGCGTCAGTGGAACTCGTTGCCGTGTCGGCTGCCGCCTGATGCCATGGCGGCAAGCCGGTCCTTCGCGAGCGGATACTGCGCCAGCCTGCGCACCGATAGACTGGGGTGTGCCGCGATGCGGACCGCGCTAACATCGGCGTGCGTTACAAGGTCGCCGACCGGATTCGACGCAGAAGCAGGAGGGAATGATGCAAGGTGTTGTTTTTACCGGTGAACGCGGCCTGGAGATCATGACATTTCCTGATCCGACCCCCGGCCCCGGGGAAGTGGTTGTGGAAATGAAGGCCTCCGGCATGTGCGGTTCCGACCTGCACCAGTACCGCCGCCCGAAGAACCAGGCAGCCAACGCGACCGGTCTGCCGCCCAATCCCAACCCCACCATCGTTGGTCACGAGCCTTGCGGCATCGTCGCCGCCATCGGCCCCGACGTCCTGCCGGCCGAAGCCACTATCGGACAGCGCGTCATGGTGCATCACTACCAAGGCTGTACTCAGTGCAGCCATTGCCGCTCGGGCTGGCAGCAGCTTTGCCAGGAAGTGCCGGTGAAGGTCTATGGCAACAACGCCCACGGCGGCCACGCGAAATACCTGCTGGTGCCGGCCAACACCCTGGTGCCACTGGCCGACGAGCTGTCGTTCTCGGCCGGTGCCGCGATTGCCTGTGGCTCGGGCACCGCCTACGGCGCGCTGCGGCGGATGAATGTCTCCGGCCGCGACACCATCGCGATCTTTGGCCAGGGGCCGGTCGGGCTAGCCGGCACGCAGTTCGCCAAGGCCATGGGTGCCCGGGTGATCGCACTGGATATCAGTCCACAGCGGCTGGAGCGGGCGAAGGAGTTCGGCGCCGACGAGGTGGTCAACCCCGGATCCAACGATCCGGTCGCGGCGATCAAGGAACTAACGGGTGGCCGCTTCGCCGACCTGACGCTGGATACGTCCGCCAATCCGGAAGCGAGGCTGAACGCGATCCGAAGCACGAAAGTCTGGGGCACGATGTGCTTCGTGGGCGAGGGGGGCGACGTCCACATCGATGTCAGCCCGCACATCCTGCGCCGCCAGCTCACGCTGATCGGTTCCTGGACCTTCTCCAACATCATCCAGGCGGAATGCGCGACCTTTTGTGTCGAACGGAAAATCGACGTGGACAAATTGTTCACGCACCGCTGGACCCTCGATCAGGCCGAACAGGCTTATCGGCTGTTCGACAAGCAGTCGGACGGCAAGGGCGTGTTCCTGATTTGATGCCGGACCAGGCCCGGGCGGAAACGATCTGGCTCTACAACGCGTTGGCCGAGCGTGGCCTGATTGTCGGCAGCTCGGGGAATGTGAGTGCGCGGACGCCGGAGGGCATGGTCATCACGCCCTCCGGCGGCTCGCCCGGTGCGGTCAAAGCCTTCGACCTCGCAAACATGACGCTCGACGGCGAGAACCTGGGTAACGGAAGACCCCATGGTGGCCGGCTGCGCCATGCGACACCATCCAGCGAATGGGGCCTGCATGCGGCGGTCTATCGAACCTGCTCCGAGGCCGCATTCATCGCCCACACTCATGCGGACGCCTGCACCGCGCTGGCCTGTCTGAACGAAAACCTGCCGCCGTTTCATTACATGATCGTGCAGTTCGGCGGCGACGATGTCCGCTGCGCGCCCTACGTCACTTTCGGCACGCCGGCGCTGGCTGACGTTGCCGCGGCGTCGATCCGCGGCAGGAATGCGTGTTTGCTGGCAAATCATGGGATGATCGTATGTGGCGGCAGCGCGGCTGATACACTGACCCGCTCGATCCTGTTGGAAACTCTCTGCCGCCAGTACCTCCTGGCGCGCTCGGCCGGCACACCTCGGCTGTTGACGGCGCAGGAGATGAAAGACGCACGCGAACGCTTCAAGACGTACGGGCAACCGCGCCGGCCGCCTGAATAGAGACACCAGACCCGCGGGAATGAGAGCGCACGCAGCGAGCCGAGGATAATTCATTACGGTACCCGCGAGGCGCGCTGACATCATCGAACCGGCGGAGCACTGATCACGCCTCTCCCTCACCCCGGACACCCCAATGTGTGATCCCCGTACTTGCGCAAGGTGATGCACGACTTGCGGTCCTTGCAGGATGACGCCTTGAGGACCGTGCACCCGCTTGAGGCCCGTGCGTCCGAGTTCAGAGGGTTAATTTCGAAGGCCGATCCACCCTTTTACTGGGCGGGTTGATACGCCCTCAGGAAGGTCCGCACGTGGCGCACCGCCAGCGGAATCAGGTCCTTGGGCTCCTTCCACGGATACAGGCTCACCTGAGCATTCCGGGCGAGACGTGCTGACTCCATCGCAACGGCATAAGGGTGCGCCGGAACATCGTCCGGCAGAATCAGTACCGGTGTCTGGCAGGCGCGCACGAAATCGCGTGTCACCGTGAACACGAAGTCCGGATTGGAGCGGTACATCCGATTCAGGAAGGCCTCGACCATCGCCATTGTGACGTCGGGCCGGCGGGCACACAGCGCAGGCCCCCAGCCAGCAATGTTGTTGTCGTAAAACAGGTCGGGCATCTCCGGACGCGATCCGCTGGGCTGCGCAAGTACTGCGGCCGCAATCCGCCCCGGTGCTCGCCGCAGCAGGTTCCAGATGAATGGGCCGCCGATGCAAAAGCCCATCACCATGAATTTCTCGATGCCCAGATGATCCATCAGCCCCAGCTGGTCATCGGCGTAGGCGTCCCAGGGCCGGTCCACCTCGAGCGGTCCTGAGGACTGACCGCCGTTGGCGTTGCGCAGGTCCATCGCGATGCAGCGATACTCGCCCTTGAATTCTCCGATCGGGTTGAACGGTGCGCCTTCGGTAAGGAATGAGATTGTCGCGTTCAAGCCGCCACCGGGGATGAGTAACAAGGGGAAGCCGGAGCCGGCCTCCTCATAATGGATGCGGACGTTGCCTTTTTCGTAGAACGGCATGGCAGTTCCTCCTGACCGGATGTGGCGTAATGACGTTTCAACCAAGCGTCGCGCCCTGCGCGGCTTCTCGGACCGGCCGCGAGTTGCTACACTGTCGCCCCGAATCAGCGGCCAGGCAACAAGTCGATAATAAACCGGGGGACGAAACATGCAGGCGGACTACATCATTATCGGAGCGGGCTCGGCCGGCTGCGTGCTGGCGAACAGGCTGACCGAGGATCCGGCGACGAAAGTATTGCTGATCGAGGCGGGCGGACGCGATTGGAACCCGCTCATTCACGTTCCGGCCGGCTTCATGAAGATGCTCGACCACCCGACCCTGACCTGGAAGTATCGCGCCGAGCCTGATCCCGGCACCAACGGACGTGCCATCGTCTATACGCGCGGCAGGGTGATCGGAGGCTCCTCCTCGATCAACGGGCTGATCTACATCCGCGGCCAACCCGAGGATTACGACCACTGGGCGCAGCTCGGCAATCGCGGCTGGTCGTGGGACGATTGCTTGCCGTTCTTCCGCAAGGCCGAGCGCTGGGAAGGTGAAGGCAGCGCGGCGCGCGGGAAGGAAGGGCCGCTGTTCACCTCGAAGACGGACCGGCCGGCGATCTGCGCGACCGTGATCGAAGCCGGCAAACAGCTCGGGCTGGAGTACGCCGAGGACGTCAACGACCTGCAGCCCGGCGCCGGCGACAGCATCGGCTGGTGCCAGCAGACCCGCGGCGGCCGTCGCCGCGCCAGTGCCGCACGCACCTATCTGCATCCAGCGTTGAAGCGGCCGAATCTCCAGCTCGTCACCAACGCGTTGGTCCACCGGATTGTGTTCGACGGCAAGCGCGCGACGGGCGTCGAATTCTCGCGCGGCGGGGTCGTCGAGCGGGCCGAGGCTGGGCGGGAAGTGATCCTGTCGGCCGGTGCCGTCGGCTCGCCACATATCCTGCAGCTGTCGGGCGTCGGTGATCCCGAGCATCTCGGGAAGATCGGCGTGCCCATCGTGCATGAATTGCGCGGCGTTGGCCGCAACATGCAGGACCACTACGTCGCGCGCGTGTCCTATCCGGTGGTCGGCGCGCAGACCGCCAACGAGCGGTCCCGCGGCCTGCCGCTCGCCGGTGAGGTCGTGCGCTGGCTGTTCAACGGCAAAGGCATGTTGAGCTATAGCCCCTCCATTGTCGCAGCTTCGGTCAAGGTGCTGGAGAGCTCCGCGACGCCCGATATGCAGTGCACATTCGCGCCGGGCAGTTTCAAGGACGGCCAGATTGGCCAGTTGGAGCAAACTCCCGGACTCAGCGCCGGCGCATGGCAGATGCGGCCCTTGTCGCGCGGTTATGTCGAGGCCAAATCCAATCGGCCCGGCGACATGCCGGCAATCAATCCACGTTACCTGTCGGATGAAACCGACCGGCGCGCCATAATCGGCGGCTTGCGGTTCGCGCGGCGGATTTTCGCCGCACCCGCCTTAAAGGCGTTCGTGCGAGAGGAGAGCCTGCCCGGCAACCAGGTCCAGACGGATGACGAGCTGCTCGATTACGCGCGGCGCAACGGCGGTACCTGCTATCACGCCAGCTGCACCTGCATGATGGGATTGCACCCGACGAGCGTCGTCGACAATGAGCTGCGTGTGCACGGGATCGAAGGGCTGCGCGTGATCGACGCCTCGGTGATGCCGGCGGTCACCTCGACCAACACGAACGCACCGACGATCATGATCGCCGAGAAAGGTGCGGCAATGATCAAAGGCGCAGCTCGGCAAAGAATGGCAGCGTAGCAACGGCGACCTCAGTGGGGCCGTCGGTCTTGATCGGCGACGGTCCTCTATCGCCTTGCGGATCGGCCTGACTTGGTCATGAACCGGCTTCCAGGGGGCGGCGGGTCCTCCGGTGGCCCCGCGAAACATTGAGCCAGGCTCATCCAGACCCGGGCAGGCTCCCCGGTCGCCTTCAGGTCGGTGTCGGCAACGTTTCGGACCTGAGTGACGACCTGGCAGAAGTCCAGCGCCCTGCCCTGAACGCTGCTGTCGGGCGACGGATCATTCCATTCCCAAATGGCACCCGACGGTCCTGCGAGGCGAACGTAAGGCATCGGGCCAGGGATCGGGAAACCACGGTTAACAAACGTCCAGCCGTAGGTGCGCGCGCCGATCTCGGCAATGTTGCGCAGCCGGTCCGTGGGCGACCGCGCCACGCCCACCAGATCGAAAATCGCCTGACCATGCGCCCAGGTCTCCATCTGACGCGCAGTGGCAAACATGCGGACACCCATGTCAGGGCCAAACCATGTCAGTCTCGCGCTCGGGGGCAACGCCGAAAGCTTGTCGCGGAGGTCGGTCACCCGCTCGTACCAGCGTTCAAGCAGTTGCTTGCCGGTCAGCCGGCCCAGACGATGCCGCGTCGCCTGAAGGCGGCTCATGCCGCCGTCGCGCAGCGACTGTATCTCCGTCCGCAGGCGCGCGAATGGCTCTGGTCCCGCCACCGACGCCGCGGCCATCAGGTCGCTCTCGTGCAGATGTTGCACTATGTCATTAACCGTCCAATCCTTGAACAGCGTGGCACGCTTCCAGTCTGTTTCATCCAGGGTGACGAGCAATGTCCGCAGCTCATCCGCCTCCGCCTGGAAATCGACCGCTTGTGCCAGCATAGGGTCGTCCTCACGTTGCAGGTTTCGGGCCAGTGAAGGCCGGTATCATGGACCAGGACGCTGACGCGAACCAGCGGCGCGGCGGAACACCTCCGGTCTGAGCAAAGCTCGATCGATGACGCAACCTTCGGGGTTGCCTTGGCTCGTGTTGCGGCGCAACATCCATCATATTTTGACCCGGATAACCAGATGCCGCTGCACGTCGCGCTCACCCACAGGACCTCATACCGCTACGATCGGCTGGTCACGCTGGGACCGCAGACGATCCGTCTGCGGCCGGCGCCGCAGGCCCGTACCGCCATCCTGTCGTACGCCCTGACGGTCGAGCCACAGCCGCATTTCATTAACTGGCAGCAGGATCCGCAGGGCAATCACCTCGCCCGTGTCGTGTTCACGGAGAAGGTGGACCGGTTCGAGGTCACGGTCGACCTGGTTGCCGACATGGTCACGGTGAACCCGTTCGACTTCTTTCTGGAACCGGAGGCGGAAACCTTTCCGTTCAGCTACGATCACGTACTGGATCAGGAACTCGCCCCGTTTCGAAAGGCGCTGCCGTCGGGGCCGCTGCTGACCAAAGTCATGGCGGACATTCCCCGCCACGAACAAAAGACCGTCGATATGCTGGTGGCGCTCAATCAACTGATCCAGCGCAAGGTCAACTACATCGTGCGGCTGGAAGCCGGCGTGTTGACGCCGGAGGAAACTTTGGGCGGCGGCCAGGGGTCCTGTCGTGATTCGGCCTGGCTGCTCGTCCAGGTGCTGCGCCAGCTCGGCCTCGCCGCACGGTTCGTCTCCGGCTATCTGATCCAGCTGGCGCCCGACGTGAAGCCGCTGGATGGACCGCCGGGCCCCGAAGCCGATTTCTCCGACTTGCACGCCTGGGCGGAGGTCTATCTGCCCGGCGCCGGATGGGTCGGGCTTGACGCCACCTCGGGATTGCTCTGCGGCGAAGGCCATATCCCGCTCGCCGCCAGTCCCGACCCGATCTCCGCCGCGCCGATCTCCGGGCTGGTCGAGAAGGCCGAAACCGAATTTGACTTCTCCATGTCGATCCGCCGCATCCGGGAAACCCCGCGGACCACAAAGCCGTACACGGACGCGCAGTGGCAGGCGATCCTGGCGCGCGGGCAAGCCGTCGATCACGCCCTGACCCGCGGCGACGTGCGGCTGACGATGGGCGGCGAGCCGACCTTCATCTCCGCCACCGATGTCGACGCGCCGGAGTGGAACACGGACGCCATGGGCCCGACCAAGCGCGCATATGCCGGCCGGCTGATCAGACGCCTGATGGACCGCTGGTCGGATGGCGCGGTGCTCAATCACAGTATGGGCAAGCAATATCCGGGCGAGCAGCTTCCGCGTTGGGCGCTGCATTGCCACTGGCGCTCGGATGGCGAGAGGGTCTGGAACGACCAGGGTCTGCTTGCCTCGGATGACGACAACGACGACGCGACGGAGCAGGAAGCCGCAAATTTCGCCCGCAGCCTGGCAGAGCGGCTGCAGGTCGATCCGGGCCTGGTCGTCCCGGCCTATGAAGATATTCACTACTATCTTTGGAAGGAACACCGGCTGCCGGCCAATGTTGTGGCCGAGGACGCCAAGCTGCGCGACCCGTTGGAGCGTGCCAGGCTTGCCCGGGTGTTCGGTCACGGACTAGCCAGCAGCGCCGGCAGCGTCCTGCCGCTGCGCCGCGTCATCGCTGACGGGTCTCGCCGCTGGCAGTCCGGCAAATGGTTCTTCCGTGCCGGCGAGCTGTTCCTGGTGCCCGGCGACAGCCCGATTGGACTGCGTCTGCCGCTGGAGGCCCTGCCCTGGCTCGATCCGGAAAAAGCCGAGATCGAGACTGAGCCGGACCCATTCGCGCCGAAGCCAAAGCTGCCGTCGCGCCAGGCGTTTGAGCAGCGCGCTCCGCGGGCGCCGCTCGCCGACGGTTCGGGCATCGAGAATTTCCGTCCGGTGCCGCAGGCGCTGCCGATTGTCGGGCAGAGCGACCCCGGCGTGGTCCGTACTGCCCTGGCGGTGGAAGCCCGCAATGGTCTGCTGCACGTCTTCTTTCCGCCACTGTTCGCGGTGGAGGATTGGCTGTCACTGACTGCCGCGATCGAGGAAACTGCCGAAGAGATCGGTCGCAAGGTAGTTCTCGAGGGCTACCTTCCGCCGGAAGACGAGCGGCTCTTGCATTTCTCCGTAACGCCCGACCCAGGTGTGATTGAGGTCAATGTCCACCCGGCCAATAACTGGGCGGATCAGGTGCGCCTCACCGAGGAACTATACGAAGAAGCGCGCCAAGTCGGCCTGGCCACAGAGAAGTTCAACCTTGATGGCCGCCATGTCGGCACCGGCGGCGGCAATCACGTCGTGATGGGTGCCGCCAGGGCCGAGGATTCGCCGTTCCTCCGTCGCCCCGACTTGCTGAAGTCGCTGCTGGGCTTCTGGCACAACCATCCCGGGCTGTCTTTCCTCTTCAGCGGCCAGTTCATCGGCCCCACCAGCCAGCATCCCCGTGTTGACGAGGCTCGGCAGGATGCGTTGGCCGAACTCGAGATCGCGTTCGCCCAGGTGAAGGCAGGTGAACCGGTCGCCCCCTGGATCACCGATAGGCTGTTCCGCAACATCCTGGCGGATATGACCGGCAACACCCACCGCACCGAATTCTGCATCGACAAGATGTACACCCCCGACAGTGCCTCGGGCCGACGCGGGCTGGTGGAGTTCCGGGCGCTCGAGATGCCACCGCACGCCCGCATGTCGGCGGCTCAGATGCTGCTGATGCGTTCCGCGGTCGCCGCGTTCTGGGCACATCCCTACGAGCGCGGGCTGATCCACTGGGGCACCCGCGTGCACGACGATTTCATGCTGCCGCACTATGTGGAAAACAACCTCCGCGATGCTCTGGAGGAACTCGCCACTTTGGGCTTCGGCCTCGATCCCGACTGGTTCGAACCACATGTGGCATTCCGCTTCCCCCATGTCGGCCAGATCGCCGTCGATGGCCTGGAGCTGGAATTGCGCAATGCATTGGAACCCTGGCACGTCATGGGCGAGGAACAGGCGGTCGGCGGCACCGTGCGCTATGTCGACAGCTCGGTGGAACGGCTGCAGGCGCGGGTATCCGGTTGGGTGGAGGAACGCTATACGCTGGTGTGCAACGGCGTGGCGGTGCCGCTGAACCCGACCGACCGCGAAGGCGAATACGTCGCCGGGGTGCGCTTCAAGGCGTGGAACCCACCGAGTTCGTTGCACCCAACGATTGGCGCCCACGCACCGCTGGTGTTTGACCTGTTCGACCGGTGGAGCGGGCGCAGCATCGGCGGCCTATCCTACCATGTCTCCCACCCCGGCGGCCTCAGCTACGAACGCTTCCCGATCAATGCCAACGAAGCGGAGGCTCGGCGACGCTCCCGTTTCTTCCCGTTCGGCCACACACCGGGACCGATGCCCGAGCCGATTGCGAGACGTTCTCGGGAGCATCCGAGGACACTGGATTTACGCCGGGTCTGACCACGCTGACAGCTAAAGCTGACCGTCAGGCATCGCGGGCAAGCGGGCGGCGCCGCTTGGCCGTATCTATGCAGTACCAAATCAGCTTGCTGATTGCGTAATAGGTCTGTCGTCCGTCGAGATGATGCTCGGCCCCGCCGGCTTCGGGGATAACGAACCGCGGGTCGATTACTCCGTCCGCACCAAGGAAACCTGTCATGCCGTCGACAAACCCGAAGCCATACCGATCGCAAGCAGCCCGCAGTATATCGTTATAGTAGGCGTGTATCGCAGTGCGCTGCCGCAGACTGGCGACCTCGATCCCGCGGATGCCCGAGCGCAATTCCTCGACCGAGGCAGCCGTCTCACGGTGCGCTATATCCGCGTTCACATAGCCCTCCTGCCAAGCCGCATCCGAAAGCGCGGGCGGGAACACGGAGAGGAGGAAAACGCGCCGCCTGTCCGGCGCGGCGAACAGTTCGGATACAAACTGGATATATCGTGCCAGGGTGCGGTCGCAGAATGCCCTGTAGTCGTCCAGGTCAAGGGACTGTCTGGCGTCCCTGACGCGTCGATAGTGATAGACGAATTCGAGATCGACCTGGCCGAACTGCAGCAGAAACGGTACCTCATCAGCGCCGGGCAAGCTCTGGACGGTTCGAATCGTCTGTCGTAACAAGCGGCCGTAGCCGGAGCGGGAGTGCGGATTGGCGAGACCCGTCGCCGAGGCGCCGGTGCACAGGAGATGGATCGGCAGCATCCAGGCGTCATATTTTGCCCCAGCCACCGCGTAGTGGAACGAGTGGCTGTCGCCAGAGATGAAAAATGGACAGCCGCCTTCACGAACCAAGTCGTCGATCGTGTCCCAGCGCTCGGCGATCGCGGTTCCGTCCGCTGCGCCGACACGGTCGAACAGATTCCGGCTGAGGAAGGTCAGCAACTTTGCCTTGAATCCCACCCGTTGCATGGGCAGCCGCGACAACGCCACCAGCGCCTGCCTGTCCAGGGCCAGCGGTGCAAGCCGCCGTTCATCGAGGCCGTGATGGAATAAATGCCGCAGAGCGTGCTGCGCACCCCAGTTCGTTGCCGCCAGGTCGCCATACGCGTTACGATAGGCTTCCGCCGAAAACCCTACGCGCCGCAGCAAGTCAATGAAATCGGCGGCGGGAACCGGCTCACAGAACGATCCAAAAGCAGCGGCGTCGACAGCGTCGATCATTTCGGAACTCGGCGTATTTTCTTGACAGTAATGACGGCGTCAGTGCGGGGCAAGCCGAATGCTGGCCAAGGCGGGGCCACGAACGCCCTTGGCCTGCACGTTGCCGCGACGTCGCCGGTAACCTGCAGACTCCGCTCCGCTCCGGTCCGGTCCGTGGGCGTGCGGTAAAAGGACTTGCTACTGCGCCATCCAGCTTGGGACCGGCAGGCCCTTGCTGCGCAGGAACTTCGGATTGAACAGCTTCGACTGATACCGCGATCCGCCGTCGCACAGGACCGTCACCACGACATGGCCTGGACCTAGCGAGCGCGCAACCCGGATTGCCGCGGCTATGTTGATGCCGGAGGAGGTGCCGACAGACAACCCCTCATGGATCAGCACCTCGAAGATCTGTTCCAGCGCTTCCGGATCAGGGATGCGTTCGGCGTCGTCGATCTGCGCCCCGACCAGATTGGCGGTCACCCGCGAATTGCCGATGCCCTCGGTGATGGACGATCCGGAGATCGTCAGGTCGTCGCTCCTCACCCAGCCGTAGAGCCCGCTGCCCTCCGGGTCCGCCAACACGATGCGGACGTTTGGGTTGCGCTCCTTCAGCGCCAAGGATACCCCTGCCAGGGTGCCGCCGGTACCGCAGGAGCAGGTGAAGGCGTCAACCTTGCCGCCTGTCTGGTCCCAAATTTCCGGGCCGGTGCTGATCCGGTGGCCCTCCCGGTTGGCCAGATTGTCGAACTGGTTGGCCCAGATCGCATTTCCGGTCTCCGTAGCAAGATCCTCGGCCAAGCGGCGGGATGCATGCACATAGTTGCCTGGATCGCGGTACGGCTTGGCGGGCACCAGCCGCAGGTCCGCGCCGATCATGCGAAGGAAATCGATCTTCTCCTGGCTTTGGGTTTCGGGCATCACGATGATGCTGCGGTAGCCGCGGCCGTTGCCGACCAGGGTCAGGCCGATGCCGGTATTGCCGGCGGTGCCCTCGACGATGGTGCCGCCCGGCTTGAGGACACCGCGTTCCTCGGCGTCGCGGATGATGTAAAGGCCGGCGCGATCCTTGACCGACCCGCCCGGGTTCATGAATTCTGCCTTACCGAGAATCGCGCAACCGGTAGCCTCCGAGGCGCGCCTCAGCTTGATCAGCGGCGTGTTGCCGATTGCCTCGGCCAGATCGTTCTGCCACGTGGAGCCGTGATACAACGCGGTCATCGCTTCCTCTATCTCAGCGGAGAAGTCAGTACGGTGGACAATGTCGCTCCGACCCAAGCGTGGGATGCCCTGAGGTCCGACCCGAACGCCCGACTGGTCGACGTGCGCACCGACGTGGAGTGGAACTTTGTCGGCGTACCGGACCTCAGCGAGACCGGCAAGCAGACAGTGCTCATTCCATGGCAGGTCTTCCCGAGCATGCAGCGCAACCCGTCGTTCGAGGACAAACTCAAGCAGGCCGGGATCACCGTGGATCACCACATCTATTTCATCTGTCGCAGCGGCGCCCGCAGCATGTCCGCCGCCGAGGCGGCGCGCACGGCCGGCTTCCCGAATGTCTTCAACGTCGCGGATGGGTTCGAGGGACCGATTGACAGTGACGGCCACCGCGGCAGCGCGGCCGGCTGGAAGGCTGATGGCCTGCCCTGGATGCAACGCTGACGCATTAGGGAGATGGTTTTTCTACGACGCTGAAGCGTCCCGAGATGGCGAGGTGGACCGTGCTCGCTCCCGTCAAGGCTGCTGCGGGTCGCATTGCGATGGCCTGCGGCGATCCTTGACCTCGGCGAAGCGACTGGCCTGCCATGGGTTGACCTTAACCCCCGGCAAGGGACCCCGGCGAGCGCGTTTTGCAAGGCTCGGTGATAGGCGCCGGTTGCGTCGAAAGATGATGCGGGCCGGTTGTTTGGGGGTGACCCAGGCGGTCCGCCTCGCGTGGCCGGCGCGATCGCTCGATCCGTCCCCGTTCACCATCGGTGGATGGCCGCCAGCCGGTGGCGAACCGTTTCCCCGGAAGCTAGGGGAAGTCATAGCACAGGCAAATCAGCCTGGTTCGAGTCGCGGGTGATCTCAGGCTGACGCAATTGCTTGTGAACCCGCGACAGTTAGTGTGCGGCTGTCCCATCTTGCGGCTGCACCGACGCACTCTCCGGATGCGCCAGCAGCAGCCACGCCCGCCGCAGACGCAAGATGCCGCCACGGGTCTGACCTTGATCGCACATCCGCTGACCATCGGTCGAAAGGCGGATTACCTCCGGCGGCGGCGGAGCCGGTGAGATATGCACCAGATCGTTCAGCCGGGCCAGCAGCCGCAGACAGTATTCGGGGGTATCACTGGTCACCTCCAGTGGGGTGGATTGGGCGGAGCCCGGCATGCTTGAGCCCACCACAACCACGCAGAGGCAGATGACCAGACCGACAGATCCGAAAAGGCGTGCGGCGGACACGGACAACATAGCTTTGTCCATGCCATGTCTCACCTCTCCTTGTCCTGTTTGCCAGGTGACAAGGCCGTTAATTCCAATGGCATCCATGTATAACCGGCCTACGTGCAGGATTTGTCACGCCTCAGGGCGACGCGGCGTCCATATCGCCCGGTGCTCCGTCCTCCGGCAGTGGCAAGGTGAGAACGGCGCGCAAGCCCGGGCGGTTGTCTTCCAGTCGCAGGCTTCCGCCATGCAGGCGCGCCACCGCCAGCACCAGCGAAAGGCCCAACCCAGAACCCGGAGTGCTGCGAGCGGTTTCGCCCCGGTAGAACCGCTCCGTCGCCTTGCTGCGCTCATCCGCCGGAATGCCCGGCCCCTGATCGCTGACCGTGATGACCACGGCGTTGCCCACCGACGCGACAATCCTCACGCCGCCGCCGGTGGGGGAGAACTTCAATGCGTTATCTACCAGGTTGGCGATCCCCTGCTGGATCAACGCTCGGTCGCCGTACGCCGCGACGTGCGCTGGAGTATCGACCTGAAGGGAAATGCCACGCTCATCGGCCACGGCGCCGTAAAGATCGGCGACCTCAGCCAGCAGCGGCACCACGTCCAGCCGAGCGAAGGAGGAGCGGCGGGAGCCTGCTTCGATCTGCGCAATGCGCAGCAATGCCTGGAACACCGCAACGATCCCGTCCAGGTCGGCCGTGGCGCGTTCGATCGCGGCACGCAGGTCTTCGGGCGTCGCGGCGTGCAGCACGGCGTCCTCCAGCCGGGTCCGGGCGCGAGTGATCGGGGTACGAAGGTCGTGGGCGATTGCGTCGGACACCTCCCGGACACCGTCCATCAGCCGGCCGATGCGGTCCAGCATGTCGTTGATCACCTCGGCGACCTGATCGAATTCATCGCCCCGACCGGTCAGCTTTACCCTCTGAGCGAAGTCACCGCCGGCGATCGCCGTGGCCGTCGCCGAAATATTGGCCAACGTGCGGCGGAACAGGTTGCGGATGACCAGCGCACCGACCGTCGCCATCAGTCCGACCACAATGACGGCCCAGAGCAGCGCGTCGGTCAGCAGCGTGCGAAGCTGTGCGCGCACCTTGACGTCGCGGCCGATCAGTAAATGAAAACCACCCGGCAGGTCGTAGCACCGCACATGCGCCAGAGACCGGGTGCCGGCCCGCTGCACCGGCAGCTCATAGGGCTGCCCGACCTGAGTCACGGTCGGCGGCCAACGCTCCAGGTTGCCGGCGATCCGCTGCATGCTGGTATTTGCCAGAAAATAAATCGCGTCATCATCGACATTCTGCGTCAGGCGGTCCTCGATGGTGATGATAAGGGCCGGAAGGCCGCCGTCGGAATAGCGATCGGAGAGGTTTTGCGCGTCGACATGGATCGCGGCTTCAGTCTCTCGGTCTAGCAGGCCGGCCGTTGCCCACCAGAGGAAGATCGCCAGCGCAGCGGCACTGACCGCGAGGAGCAGGGCGTAGATCAGCCCAAAGCGAAATCCGGCGGACCTGAACAGGCCCCGATCAATCATTCCGATGTACCATCGTTACCGCGGGCCCCGGCGGAGGCTGCGGCGGGCGAGACAGCGACGCCTGCGGACGGCTCTGACCATCGACGTGGTGGACTAGGATTCAGCCCGAAGCATGTAGCCGGCGTTGCGCACTGTATGGATCAACGAGGACGCGAACGGCTTGTCCACCTTCTGCCGCAGACGGGAGACATGGACGTCGATGACGTTGGTCTGCGGATCAAAATGGTAGTCCCACACGCCCTCCAGCAGCATGGTGCGGGTCACCACCTGGCCGGCGTGGCGCATCAGGTACTCCAAAAGACGAAACTCCCGCGGCTGCAGGTCGATCTTCTGTCCAGCCCGCTTCACCTGGCGCGACAGCAGGTCGAGTTCCAGATCCTCGACCTCCAGCTTGGTAATCGGGCCCTCGCCCTTGCCGCGCCGGTTGAGCGCTTCGACTCGCGCCAGCAACTCGGCGAAGGCGAAGGGCTTGGTCAGATAGTCGTCGCTGCCGGCTTTCAGCCCCTTCACCCGGTCGTCGACCTCGGCCATGGCGGACAAAATGAGCACCGGCACGGTGTTCTTCTGGCTGCGCAATGTTTCCAGGATCTTCAGGCCGTCGATCCCGCCGGGCAGCATGCGGTCGAGGATCACCGCGTCGAAGCTCTCGCTGGCCGCCATGAAAAGCCCATCTCGGCCATTGTCGGAGTGTTCCACCACATGGCCAGCTTCGCGCAGACCGCGCACCACGAAGCCGGCTACGTCCTTGTCATCTTCGACCACCAGGATGCGCATGGATTATTCCTCTCAGCCCGCTTGTTCGGTCGGCCGGCGGCCGACATTCACCTGAATTTCCATCTCCCGTCCCCCGCGCCGGACGGTGACCTTGATGCTGTTGCCGGGCGGCACGACAGCAACGGCGCGGATCAGCCCGCGCGAGCTATCGATCCGGTCGCCGTTGATCGCCGTCACAATGTCGCCCGACCGCATGCCGGCCTTCGCGGCGGGCCCGGTACGATCCAGATTGGCAATCACCACGCCGTCGTCGCGGTCCTCCACCGACACCCCCAGCCAACCTCGCTCGATGGTTCCCTTGGCGAGTAGCTGGCTGACGATCCGGGTCACGGTCTCGCTCGGGATGGCGAACCCGATGCCCACCGACGCACCAGTCGGTGAGACGATCACCGAGCTGACACCGATCACCTGGCCGTCCATGTTGAACACCGGTCCACCCGAGTTGCCTGGATTGATCGGTGCATCGAGCTGCAGGAAATTGTCGAACGGGCCGGAGCCGAGGTCACGCCCTTCGGCCGAAATGATACCGACGGTCACCGATCCGCCCAGGCCGAACGGGTTGCCGGCCGCCAGCACCCAGTCGCCGGCCTCCATCTTGCGCGAATCGCCCCAGATCACGGCGGGCAGTGGCTCCGCGCCTTGCACCTTGATCACCGCAACGTCGGTCAGCTCGTCGTGGCCCAGGACCTGGGCCGGAAACTGCCGCCCGTCGGTGAGCGAGACGACGATCTTGTCGGCGTGGCCGACCACGTGATTGTTGGTGACGATAATGCCGGAAGAATCGACGATAAAGCCCGATCCGGCGCCCGCCACCTGCTCCTTCCGGCTGCTGAAATCGACGGCGAAACTCCCGCCCCAGCGGCGTCTCTCGCAATTCTTCCGGCAGTTGGCTCAGCATGTCGCCACCGCTGACGGTTTCGGTCACGGCGATGTTGACCACCGATGGCAGCACCTTCTTCACCAGCGGCGCCAGGCTCTCGGGTGCGGCGCGAGCACTGGCATCCCGCGGCGTGCAGGCGGTTGTCAGCAACAGGAGGCCCAACACAAGGCCGCGGCCCACCTGCCGCCTCGAAGGGCGACCGGACGGGCCGAGATATGGCCGGAAAACGACGGGTATACCTGGCATAAAGGGTTCGATCTCCGGTCGTATTATGCGCATCCAGTGGAGATGGCGCGGGACTTGCGCGGTAACAAGAATCTCATAGACCAGTTTTCGCTGCGCGGGTGGAGATCATACCGCCGTTTTCTGGCCAATCGTGCTTTGGATAGCGCCCACGCATGTCCCGGCGCACATCAGCCCACCCGCCGGTCCAGAAACCCGCCAGATCCGCGGTGACCGCAACCGGCCGGCCAGCCGGGGACAGCAGGGCGAGTCGGAGCGGAACGCGGCCACCGGCGAGCCGCGGTGTCGTGGCCAGGCCGTAGAACGCCTGCGCCTTCGACGAGGCCAGAGGCGGCATTTCGGAATAGTCGATCGCGGCGTGCCCGACGGGCAGCTTCAGACGGGTGGGCAGTTCTCGGTCCAGGCGCGAGGCCTGCTCCCGGGACAGTCGCCCGCTTAGGATCGCCGCCAGATCAAGCCGCTGCAGGTCGGACATCCGTCCGATACCGGCGAGGTATGTCGGCAGCCACCCCTGGATCGAGGTGATCAGCGCCGCGTCCGTCAGGTCAGGCCAGCCGGCCTCCGGTTCGATCCCCTGCATCAGCGCCACGCGCGCCTGCAACTGCCGCGCTGAGTCGGTCCATGGCAGCGGCCGCAACGCCTCGGCTGCAACGGCATTTGCGAGTATTTCTGCGACCCTGGCGGCTTCGATAGGCTCGGTCCGGTCGGACAGGATCAGGTTTCCCAGCCGCCGGCGGCGGCGCGCCAGAACCGCCCCACTGACCGGATCGAATGTCGCTTCCACCTGCTCAATCACACGCGCAGTCAGATTCGGCGGCAGTGCGTCCGGGTTGAGGACGGCGGCGAGCTTGATGCGCGAGGCAGCCTTGAGTTCGAGCGACGCCGCCACCAGCAACCCGGCCTTGGCAAGAGGGTCGGTGACGGCCAGGCGGGCGCTGCCGCCACCGGATAGTCGAAATGAGCCGGGCTCCCCGCGGCGCTGGGCAATCCGATCGGGGAAGGCCGCGGCCAGCAGGGTCGCCGCGGCGCCGGCGTCGGTTGTACCGCCGTCGTCGTTGTCGGACCGCCACCCGCATGCGCCGGCGATATTGCGTGGCGGCGCGTCGGATTCGAGACAGCGTGCCCGGGTCGGCCAAGCCGGCGGGATCGTCGCCGGCGATCGCGTTAAGACGGCTGGTGATATCGGCGGGAGCATCGCGGGATCGCAGCGGATCACGTTCCTCCAGCAGGGCAGCGAGATCGGCGGCGAGCGCCACCTGCCCTGGAGTGGCCGCCGCCAGCATCATCGCTGCCAGACGCGGGTGTGCGCCAATCCGCGACATTTCCCGCCCGGCCGGGGTGATGCGATCCTGACTGTCAAGCGCGCCCAGGTCTCGAAGCAGGGCAGCCCCCGCGGCGAGCGCGCCGGCTGGAGGCCTGTCCTGAAAGGCGAGGTCAGCCGGCGGAGTGCCCCATGCGGCACAATCCAGCACCAGCGACGATAGCTCGGCTTCCAGGATCTCCGGCCGGTCGTGGGCGGGCAAGCCGCGATGCAAGGCCGCCGACCACACTCGGATCGCCACCCCTGGCGCCTCCCGCCCCGCTCGGCCGGCTCGCTGATCGGCCGCGGCGCGGGAAATGCGGGCGGTGGCCAGGCGGGTCAAGCCGGTGGCGGGGTCCAGGCGAGGTGTGCGTCGCCAGCCGCCATCCACAACCGTGCGCACGCCGGGAACCGTCAGTGAGGTCTCGGCGATGGAGGTTGCCAGCACGACGCGGCGGCCCTCGGCGGGACGGAGCGCGCGGTCCTGCTCCGCGGGAGGCAGGTCGCCGTGGAGCGGCAGCACAAGCGCGCCACAGGCATCCAGTTCCCCCTGAGTGCGACGGATTTCCGCCATTCCGGGAAGGAAGGCAAGGATATCGCCGTCGTAGCGCTCCAGCGCGACGCGGATCGCTCGGGCGACGGCGTCCGGCAGGTCGCGTGGGGAGGCGATGTCGCGCGGAACGTGCTCGACGGTAACTGGATACTGGCGGCCGGCGCTTTCGATCACGTCCGCGTCCATCAGACCGGAGAGGCGGGCGCCGTCGGCACTAGCGGACATCGCGAGGAGCCGGAGTTCCGGTCGCAGCATGCGTTGCAGGTCGAGGCACAGGGCCAGACCAAGGTCCGATTCCAGGGACCGCTCGTGGATTTCGTCAAGGATCACGACGGCGACGCCGTCCAGCCCCGGATCGGCTTGCAGACGGCGAAGCAGCAGGCCCTCGGTGATGACTTCGACCCGGGTTTCAGCTGATCCGGCGCCGTCGACCCGGGTTCGGTAGCCGATAGTCTGGCCGACAGGCTGGCCGAGCAGGAAGGCCATGCGAGTGGCGGCGGCACGGGTGGCGAGGCGACGCGGCTCCAGCATCAGGATCCGGTCATCGCCGCGCCAGGAAGCGTGCAGTAGGTCGAGCGGCACCAGAGTCGTTTTGCCGGCGCCTGGCGGGGCAACCAGTACCACGTTGCGGCCAGCATCGAGCGTGGTGCGCAACTGCGGGAGCGCGTTGGAAATCGGAAGCTGGAGGTCGAACACGGTGGCGGCGTCATATACCGTCCACTTCGCCGCGGCTACGCGCCGTTGCGGGCATGCAGAAGCGGTACAGCACGAGCTTCAGCTTTTGGCCTCGCGGCAAGGCCTACCACCCCGAGGCCTTGCGATGGGAACGGATGGTGCAACCCATCCCACCACGAGATACTATGGACGCATCACAGCCCAGGCACGCCATGAGTTTTCGTTCTCTTTATCGCCACGGTTTCGCTCGGGTCGCCGCCTGTACGACCCGGACGGCTTTGGCCGACCCGTCGACCAACGCCCAATCGATCCTGCGAATGGCTGAATACTGCGACCAGCAGGCGGTGGCATTGGCGGTGTTCCCGGAACTGGGTCTTTCCGGCTACGCCATCAGCGATCTGCTGCAGCAGACAACACTGCTGGAGGCGGTGGAGGCGGCGATCGGGACCTTGGCTGCGGCGTCGGTGGAGCTGATGCCGCTGCTGCTCGTGGGGGCGCCGCTGCGTCATCTGGGAGCCCTGTACAACTGCGCCGTTGCCATCCATCGCGGCCGCGTGCTCGGCGTGGTGCCGAAAATCCATCTGCCGAACTACCGAGAATTCTACGAGCAGCGCCACTTCGTCAGTGGCGATGGATCCGACGGTGGGTCGATCACTATCTGCGAGCAGATAGTCCCGTTCGGTGCCGACCTTCTGTTCGAGGCCACTGATGTGCGCGACTTTATCGTGCACGCCGAAATCTGCGAGGACGTTTGGGTACCAAACCCTCCCAGCGGGGAGGCGGCGGTCGCGGGCGCCACGGTGCTGGCCAACCTGTCAGCGAGCAACATCACCATCGGCAAGGCGGAGACCAGGCGACTGCTGTGCCGCTCGCAGTCGGCCCGCTGCCTCGCAGCTTATCTTTATGCGGCGGCCGGAGCAGGCAAGTCGACCACCGACCTGGCCTGGGACGGCCAGGCCTCGGTATTCGAGAACGGCAATACTTTGGCCGAGACCGAACGGTTTCCGGTGGCGGATCAGGCGGCGATCGCGGATATCGACCTCGACATGCTGGCACAGGAGCGCTTGCAGATGGGGTCATTCGATACCAACCGCCGCCGCCACTCTCGTTCGTATCGCCGCCTTGGATTTGCCCTGACACCGCCGCGTGGCACTGACGTTGGCTTCCGCCGGAGGGTCGAACGGTTCCCGTTCGTGCCGGCGGACGTGGCGCGACTGGAGCAGGATTGTTATGAGGCATACAACATCCAGGTCTCCGGCCTGGCGCAACGGCTGCGTGCGACGGGGTCGAAACGAGTCGTCATCGGTATCTCCGGCGGTCTGGATTCGACGCAGGCGCTGCTGGTGTGTGCTCAGGCCTTCGATCTTCTCGAGCTGCCGCGGGCCGATATCCTGGCTTACACGATGCCGGGCTTCGCGACCTCCGATCATACGAAATCCAATGCCTGGCGGCTGATGCAGTCGCTGGGGGCCACGCCGCACGAGCTCGATATCAAGCCGGCGGCAAAACAGATGCTGGCCGATCTGGAACATCCTTACGCCGCGGGTGAGCCGGTCTACGACATCACGTTTGAGAATGTTCAGGCTGGTCTGCGCACCGACTATCTGTTCCGCTTAGCGAACTACCATGGTGGCCTCGTTATCGGCACCGGCGACCTCTCCGAGCTCGCGCTCGGATGGTGCACCTATGGCGTAGGCGATCAGATGGCGCACTACAACGTCAATGCCGGGGTGCCGAAGACGCTGATCCAGCATCTGATACGTTGGATCATCGGCACCAGACGTTTCGCCCCCGACGTGCTGCAGACGCTGGAGGCGATCCTCGCCACCGAGATTTCCCCTGAACTGGTGCCTGTGGCGGAGGGCGAGACGCCGCAAAGCACCGAGGCGAAGATTGGACCCTATGCACTGCAGGATTTCACGCTGTTCCACATTCTGCGTTATGGCTTTGCGCCATCAAAGATCGCTTTCCTGGCGTTGCATGCCTGGGAAGATCCGGCGCGTGGCGACTGGCCGCCGCATTTCGGCGAGGCCTTGCGGCTGGCCTACGATCTGAAGCAGATCAGGCACTGGATGGCGGTTTTTCTGACGCGCTTCTTCGCCTTTAGTCAGTTCAAGCGAAGCGCGATGCCAAATGGGCCGAAAGTCTCAGCCGGAGGATCATTGTCGCCACGCGGTGATTGGCGGGCGCCGTCCGACGGCAACGCTGCCGCCTGGCTGGCCGAGCTGGAACGGAATGTTCCGATCCAATAATCATATAGCGGCTGACTGAGCCTTAATCGACATGCACAACTATTTGATTCTGTTTGTTACAGGCTTCTTCGCCGGAACGATGAACGCCGTCGCGGGCGGCGGCTCTTTCGTGACATTTCCGGTGTTGGTCTCAATCGGCCTGCCGCCGATCGCCGCCAATGCCACCAGCACGGTGGCGCTGTTTCCGGGGACGCTCGCCAGCACCTGGGCTTATCGCGCGGATCTCCAAGGTGTCGCCGGAATTAGGCTTCGTGTCCTGCTGCCCATCAGCCTGGTGGGAGGAATGGTGGGCGCAATCCTGTTGCTGTTGACGCCCGGTGCCGCGTTCGATCTGGTCATCCCGTGGTTGCTCCTGCTCGCGACGCTCGCTTTTGCCGGCGGGCGACGCCTGAGCGATGTGCTCCACCGATACGTACGGATCGGACGTCGAACCTTTCTGTTGATCCAGTTCCTGCTTTCGATCTACGGCGGCTATTTCGGCGGCGCAATAGGGTTGATGATGATGGCGGTCTGGACGCTACTTGATACCGTCGATCTAAAGGCGCTGGCGCCGGCCCGGACGCTGTTGGTCAGCGCTTCCAACGGGATGGCGGTATTGTGTTTCATCGTGGCCGGCGTGGTGCGGTGGCCGGAGATGCTGGCGACGATGTTCTCGGTCATCGCCGGCGGCTATTACGCCGCCCGTTTCGCTCGACTGCTGCCGGCATCGGTGCTGCGCGTGTTCGTGGTGTTGCTAAGTGCCACGGTCACCGCCGGATTCTTTTTGCGCAGGTGAACCGTGCCGGGAGCGGCGCGTGCGCGACTTCGTTGCGAGATGATCACAGGACGATCGTTTGCTGTAAAGCTGGCTTCAATGCACGATAGCCCGCCGAGCATCGAGCGATAACGCTGGCGCGATCGACGCTGGCCGTCGGACCTACCTCGAGGCGTCGGCGGACGGGCGTTGACCGAACATTCCGCCGAGCGTCCGTCCTGGCGCGCGAGGGGGCGCAGACGGACGCTCAGCTTGGTAAGGCCTGACCAGCTAGAGCACGGCGAGCACCGCTTCGGCCTTGCTGACCTCGAAACCGCCTGGCGCTTCGATGCCCAGATGGGTCACCTTGCCATCCTCGGCGATCAGAGCGTAACGCTGGCTCCGCCAGCCCATGCCTCGAGCGTTCAGGTCGAGTTCCAGGCCGATCGCCTTGGCAAAGGTCGCCGCCCCATCGGCGAGCATGGTGATCTTGTCGCCGGTGCCCTGTTCCTTGCCCCAAGCTGACATGACGAACGCGTCGTTCACCGCGATGCAGGCAATGGTATCGACACCCTTGGCCTTAAATGCATCGGCGTTTGTCACGAACCCTGGCAAATGCTTGATACTGCAGGTGGGGGTAAAGGCGCCTGGCACCGCAAACAACACCACTTTCTTGCCTTTGAAAATCTCATCCGTGGAGATCTCCTTCGGACCGTCCGTCGTTGCGACCATCAGTTTCATGGACGGAATCTTATCGCCGACCTTGATCGTCATGGATTTCTTGCTCCCGAGGGGTTTCAAACAAATCTGCCGTGGCATGACAGATCGGGACTCCTAGCCTTCCTTCCGAGCGAAGTCACCCCACCCCGCTCGGTCAGCGACTCTCGGCGCCCAACTCCGGCGGTTCGATTGCCAGACGCCCGGGATCGTGGGGCGATGATGTGTCACGTTAGGCTTTCGCCGAGGCATTGGAGCATCGCCGAACTCTCGCGCCCTGAATCACCTGCAAGCTCATTGTGCCCACGATGTTCCTTCGCCGGTCACGGCGGCTGCTATGGGTCCCAGCATGCAGTCGCTGGTTCTGTTCCAGGGCCGATCTGGCGCTCACATCACCCTCGTGCTAGCCAACGAGTTGGCGGATGAAGGCCGAGGGTTCAGGGTCCGGACCATTCAGCATATGCGAACGAAAGACCATTCTCCGTCCCCACAGGTGGCCAAACCACATGGAATCGCAATCCGCTCCCTCTTGATATGCAGGACGAGCGCTATCGGTGCGCGAGCACCCAGATGCAGGAGATCGGCACATGCAAATGAACGTACGACACAAAAACACAGATGTGTCGCGCCGAAAAGTTCTTATCGCCAGCACAATCATCGCGACGGGAATGGGTCTCGCCCGGCCCGCCTTGGCTCTATCGATCCAAAGCAGGCCCCAAATTCATCCCTCGATCATAAAGGGAAAAAGCATGTCTCACCACCTCGACTCACCAATCGCTCGGCAGGACGTTCGCCTCGACATCACTGATCTCTACGTATTCCGCGGTGAAGTCGGCACCGTATTCGTGATCAATGTGTGCCACTCCCTCGGGAATCCCAAAGTTCCTGGCTATCACCCTGAAGGCGTGTACGAGTTCAAGGTTGATTACAACGGCGATGCTGTTGAGGAGGTTACCTACCGTCTTGCGTTCGATGAGCGCGACAATCAAGGGAAGCAGCGCTATTCTGTACGGCGCATTGCCGGGGCAGAGGCTGTCGACCCGCATGCAGCCGGCACGGTTATCGCTCAGGGAATAACGGACGAAGTCGTTACCATGCCATCGGGCGTGCGCGCCTGGGCCGGCAGGGCTGGCGACCCATTTTGGATCGAGCCAGATGTGCTGCACGCCGTGGGTCACGCGTTCGAAGACGGCACCGTGGTAAACTTGGCCGGCTGGGATTCAGCCAAAGCGAAAAATTTCTTTTTCGGACAGACCGTCTATTCGATTGTCCTGGAGGTGCCCGATGGTGAGTTACTGGCCGAAGCGGGCGACAAGCGTCGGATCGGCGTATGGGCAGTGGCCACGCTCGCCACGGATGCCGGAGGATGGCGGTCGATCAACCGCATAGGACTTCCGATGATCCCACCGCTGTTCGCGCAATACAACGAAGACCGCGGCAATCGTCTCAATGCCGGACGTCCGTCTGACGACTTCGCGACCTGGGGAGAGGTCATTACCAAGAAGATCGCGGGCGTGGTTGCTGCATACGGAACTGCGGAAGATCCCCTCGAATATGGAGCGAAGATCGCGCACCGGTTCTTCCCCAACATGCTCCCTTACGAGGTCGGTACATTTGCGTCGTTTGGCTTCAACGAGTGGAACGGTCGTACCCTTACGGACAATGCGCCCGACGTCATGTTCACTACCGCGGCGAATACTCCAATTCGTCTCGGAATCGGCAAGGAATCGGTCGCGTCAAAGCCACGCAAATTCTTCCCTTACGTTCCCACGCCAACCTAAGTCGGTACTCCAGGGCCTGGCAGCTACGTCCCGGTCTGGCACCTTCAATGTTGGCGCGCGCGTCGGCCGGTTAGACGACGAGGATATCCAGCGGCTCAACCGGGCCGTTCTCGTGTTCCTTGGGGCTGGCTGTCTCGCCACGGGCCAAGCAGGGGGCGTGACGAGCAGTCGCGCAAAGGGTAGCCACGGCTAGGAATGGGCCGTTCCACTTGGTGTCCGCTCGCGCGATCCTGGCGAAATATCTGAGCACCGCTGAGCCATGCGCGACCGCGACGCATTCGGCTTATTGCCGCCCGATCCTTATGTCGTGCCTGGTCCCGTCCCTGGCGCTACTTGGCCGCCCGGTCAGGCACGACGTTGAACCCTGGCGCGTTGTGGACGATTGGCCCGCACGGGTGCTGGTCACGGCCGCCGAAATCGACATATTCGAAGCATGTTTCGGCGACGTGTTCGACGAACTGTTCGGGCCGTCTCGATGACGTAAGGAGATTGCCAGCATGACCGTGCCGCTGCGCGCCGGCCTTTATCTGCGCGTCTCGACAGCGCGGCAGGCGGAGCATGATGTCTCGATCCCGGATCAGAAGCGGCACGGCGAGGCATTCGTTCAGCCGTTTCTTCCGCGGGCGATCGATCCCAATTGAAAAGTTGGACGATCTGTTCGCCGCGCATCTGGAAGATCGGCTCCCTGATCCCGAACGGCTGGAGGGGGTGTTGAGCGTTGTCCCGGATCGCCGCCAGGAGCGGGCCGAGCGCAGGGCGGCCACGCGACCGAATTGCGCGAGAAGGCGGCCGAGGCCGACGCCGGCTGAAACGACTCTGCGGCGCCATCGAGAGCGGCATCGCACATATCGGCGATGAGTTGCTCAAAGAGTGCATCGCCGAATTGCGGGTGCTGAAATCCCAGGCTCATACCAGCGGCCCGAAGGGTAGACTGGTATGTGCGCGGGGTTGGCGGGACGGCCGTGCGCGAAATCAATAAGATACCACGGCCCGCGAACCGGAGAATGGGTCAACATTTCGCGCCGTCGGTATCAGATAGATGCGGGGCGAGCCGTCGTCGCCTGGAGGGGATCGGCACCGAGATCACGCCCGCCAAACTGCGTACCTTGAAGTCGCCCGCCAGCGTCTACCTGGACCGGATGGCTACCGCCGCGACCATCTTCGCGCTTTGGCCCAACGGGTCGAAGTCGCGGACGTCGAGGTCAGGATAATGGAACGTGCCAGTCTATGGCATGAACCGCGGCTCGGTCGGCTTCCTGATGAACGTCGCGGACCAACCTGCTTCGAACCTCGCGCCGTCGTGGTCGCCGGCTACCAGGACGTGTGGTTCCGGCGCCGTATGATCCGTTCGCGCGATCGCGGTCGTTCTGCTCATCGCGTCCTCGTCGCGCGAATCGACACGATCTGACAGCGATTTGAAGAGTCCGAGGTTTCGGGCGGCTGGTGCAATACCAACGTATGGCGGATGGGGTGGGATTCGAACCCACGGTGCGCTTGCACGCACGGCGGTTTTCAAGACCGCTGCCTTAAACCGCTCGGCCACCCATCCGGAGAGCCGAAACTAAGCCGTCCGGCCGATCGTCTCAAGCATTGACGAAACGACGCGCAGCCGATTTGGTGGGAGGATATGTCATTGGCCGAAAGAGCCCGCGAGCGATGAACCCGAAGACGACCGCGGCAATCGCCGCCACTCTCCTGATGCCGGTCGTATCGGCCAACGCGCAACCGGCTCCGGACACTGCCAGCATCTGGACGTTGCAGGGGGAGAACGCCTCCATTTCGGCCGGTACACCGACCGACCGGTTTTATACCAATGGTCTGCGGTTGGGCTGGACCTCCCCGGTGGGCACCGTCCCCGGGTTTCTGGCCAGCCTCGGACACACACTTTGGGGCGACGGTCAGCAGCGTGTCGCCTTCGATTTGTCGCAGCAGATCTACACTCCGGCAGACACCCAGGTGGTCATCCCAGATCCGCACGATCGCCCATATGCGGGACTGCTGCTCGGCAATTTCTCGCTGATCAGCGACACGGACGATTCCAGGAGCGTACTGGCCCTGAGCCTCGGTTTGGTTGGCCCCGGTGCGGGCGCGGAGGGGCTGCAGAACGGCTTCCACAACCTGATCGGCCAGGACACAAACAAAGGCTGGGATTTGCAGATTCCGAACACCCCCGCAATCAATTTGTTGCACGAGCGGACCTGGCGCCTGCCGATCGGAACCCTCGGGGCACTGGAAACCGATGCGCTGCCATCTCTGACGGTCGGCCTGGGCAACCTTCGCACCTACCTCCAGACCGGCATCAGCTTTCGGATCGGCCAGGGCCTCGGCTCCGATTTCGGTGTGCCGCGAGTGCGGCCCGGCCTGAGCGGTGGCGACGCATATACGCCGACCCGGCCATTCGCCTGGTATTTCTTCGGTGGCGCGGACGGTCAGGCGGTGGCTTACGACCTGCTGCTGCAATCCAATCCGTTCCGCTCCGGCCCCCACGTTTCCCCGGTCTGGGATGTGGGCGAGTTGCAGACCGGTTTTGCCATCATCGCCTACGGCATGCGCCTGACCCTGGCCTATGTGATTCAGACGCAGGAGTTCCAAGGCCAGACCGGAGGGCTGCACCAGTTCGGATCGGCCTCCATCTCGTTCCGCTTCTGAAGCGGCGTGCCCAGATTACTCGCCGGCCAGTCGAGCGGACATCAGCGGGGCAGCCAGGCGGGTCAGACTGGAGATGTCGCCGGACTGGTCGATCGCCAGCACCGCCGACGCCAGCGTGGCGGCCCGCTCGGCGCCGAGGACCGTGTTGGTCAGGCCGGCAAATTTGGCACGTAGTTCCGGCTCCGACAGGAAGTTGGATGGCTCCCCCTTCGGCACCACGACGGTCTGCTCGAAACGTTGACCGCGCGCTTCGATGGTCAATTTGCCGGACATGTTGGTCGGGAACTCGGCCTCCATGTCCGGGTCGAACGCGCAGGTGACTTTCGGTAGCAGCGTGCGCACGGTATCATCGTTCAGCAGTCGGTAGCTGTCCCAGCCCATTGCCCCGGTCGCCAGCGCGGCCGAGACGACGAACGGCCCGCTGAATTGCCCGTCCACCACGTTTTGCGGATCAGCCTTCTTCTCCGGCGGGGCGCCGATCAGCAGCATGCCCGACTTCGGCAGGCCGAGGCGGATGGCCGTGATCTCCGACGGCTTGATGTCATTGGCAGCACGCAACGCCAGTGCCGCGTCTATGCCGGCGTGGCCATAGCGGCAGGACGGATAAGGCTTTACAGCCGTATTCATTAGTTCCCACACCGTTCCGAGGCCCTGTAGCGCGCGTTCGGGGGTTGGATTCGGCGCATAGGCCCGCATGAAACCGTGCTTGCCCTCCAGCGCTTCCGCGGCGCCTTTGAAGCCTTCGCGTACCAGGGTCGCGGCCATCAGTCCATTCAACGCGGCCCAGCCGACCTGGAAGCGCTTGGTCCAGGCGCCGTTAGCGAGGAACTGCAGGCTACCGGCCGCCTGCGACAACACGGTTCCGAGCGCGCCGGCAACCCCATCTGCGTCCAGACGGAAAACCCGCGCGGCAGCGGCCGCTGCCCCAAAGGCGCCGCAAGTGGCGGTTGGGTGGTAGCCACGATCGTAATGCTCGCCCGCGGGCAGCGCCAAGGCGACGCGGCAGGTGACCTCGTATCCAGCGACGATGGCTGCCAGCACGTCGGCACCCGATGCTCCAGCCATTTCGCCGGCTGCGAGCGCGGCCGGGATGACCGGCGCACCCGGATGCAGCGACCCGGCGGCGTGGGTGTCGTCGAAGTCCAGCGAATGGGCCAGCGCACCGTTGAGGAAGGCGGCGCCGGCCGGGGTGTAGCGGGCGGCGTCACCGAATACGCCCGAGTTGCCCGCGGCCATTCCCATCGCGCGCGTCGCGGCCAGGAACGATGCGGTGCTTTCGGCGTCATGCCGGGCTCGGATTATGTTGCCGACGAGGTCGAGGACCAGAAAACGGGCACGGTTGACGACCTCAGGCGGCAGTTGGTCCAACCGGATGTCGGCGGTGAACGCGGACAGAGTGGCGGTGACGCCCATGGTGAGGATCCTCCTGACTTTGAAGCATCCTGCCGGAAAGCTGGGCGAAGGCCAAGTTTGCCCTTTGCGCGGGCGCAGATGGACGGATCGACACAACTAAAAAGGGAATATATCAAAATATATTCTAGCCAGAAGCGAAAGCGGATATATTGCGATGCCGATGGAATGACAGGAAAGCGGGCCATGGCCAAGCGATTTGAGTTGAGAAGCAACGGGGTGGATGCACCGGGCGCCGACGGCAGCGCCGGTGTGATCGTCGACCCGGTGGCGAAAGTCGAGCCCGGATCGGAGCCGACAGCTCCCAATCCCATCGCAGCGCTAAGGCACGATACGGCGGCGATTCGTCGCCTCTTTGAATCCGGCGAAAATCCCTACAAGACCTGGATGCGCAATGGGCCCTACGAGGCCCACATGCTGGAACTCCAACGCGAGCTTCTCAAGGCGCAGCGCTGGGTCGAGCAATCCGGACACCGTGTCGTCATGATCTTTGAGGGTCGTGATGCGGCGGGCAAGGGCGGCACGATCAAACGCTTCACCGAGCACATGAATCCGCGAACCGCCCGCGTCGTCGCGCTGCAAAAACCGACCGAGCGAGAGCGCACACAATGGTATTTTCAGCGTTACATCACCCATCTCCCGTCGGCCGGCGAGATCGTGTTGTTCGATCGATCCTGGTACAATCGCGCCGGCGTCGAGCGGGTGATGGGTTTTTCGACGCCCAACGAATATCTCGAGTTCATGCGCCAGTGCCCGGATCTCGAGCGCATGATGGTCCGTTCGGGCATCACATTGATGAAATTCTGGTTCTCGGTCAGTCGTGAGGAACAGCGGCGGCGCTTTGCCGCTCGCGAAACGGATCCGCTCAAGCAGTGGAAGCTGTCGCCGATCGACCGCGCCTCACTGGATAAATGGGACGCGTATACCGAGGCCAAGGAGGCGATGTTTTTCTATACCGACACAGCGGATGCGCCCTGGACGATCGTCAAGTCGGACGACAAAAAGCGTGCCCGTCTCAACGCGATGCAGCACTTTCTGTCGCACGTACCGTATGACGGCAAGGACCGAACCGTGGTCACCGGCCCCGATCCGCTGATCGTCGGGGAAAGTGCGCACGTCATCAGCGCAGACCTCGGCATCATTCACAAAGCGGTCCACCCCGCCCTGAAGCGGGGTCGAGAGGACGGGGCGGACTGAATCTTGAGGGCGGCGGCGGCCTTTACGCCAACATCTGCCTTCGTTGATGCGCGCGGCCGATCCGTGCCGCCTCTTCGCTGTGGCCGGCGACCACACGCACCCCCTCATCCAGCCGAGCTTTGATATTGCCGGGGTCGCAGCCTTCGAGAAAGGCGATCCGGTTGCGTCGGCAAGCGGCGAACACGCGGTCGCGTGCCGCCTGCATCACCGGCGGATACGGATCACGCAGCAAGGTCACCGAACCCAGAGACAGGCTGAGGTCGCCGGGTCCCATCTCGGCAAAACCCAGGCCGGGAACGGCGCAAATCTCATCAGCGTTGGCGATCCCCTCCGGGCTTTCCAGCTTCACCCCCAGCAGCAGTTCGCCGCTCTTGTTCAGTGGCCAAGGGTCGCAGCGGTCCATATAGGCTTCCCCGGAGCAGGCCCCAGATCGGTGCGGCGGTGGTCTCCGAGCCGCGGCCGCGCGTGCCGATCCCCAGCAATGGCCTGCCGTCTGGATCCGTCCCACCGCGTGGCTCACGCCTGGCCCCGTCAAGCCGAGCCTCGGGCGACGGAATCGAGGGATCGACCCCCGCCGCATGATGCGGGTAGCGACAGGCTTCCACGAAGGCACGCACGGCGTCCGCTGTCTCGGCCTGGCACAGCAGGATGCCATGCACGCCACGGCCGAGGATCTGGCGGAACTGCCAGGCGTTGTGGCGGACGTTTGCCTCGTCCGTGCCGTTGACCGGCGCCTCGACGATCACCGCGGGCGTGCGATGGCCGGATCGCGTCGGGCCGCCGTCAACCAGACCGCGCATGTACTCGGCGAGGCCGGTCATGTCGAAAGCGCCGTGCTCCATACCGACATTGATGTAGTCGGCCCAGGTGGCGGCGTCGCGCCGGCCCTGCTCGTGCGTCAGGACATGGCCGCTGTGCGCTCCGTCGTAGTAGATCGCCTGATCCTGCCCCAACAGCTCGATCGCGCGGTTGATCCGGCTGGCCATAGTGCGCCTCCTCCGTTCCTGTCATGGGCAGTGTGCGGCCTTGATGCGGGACCTCGTCAAGCCGACTCAGGGTTGTCTGGCTCGACTGTCACCGAGATGAACGGCTGGCGAGCAGCCCCGTGCCTGTTGGCGTCAGCGATGCTGCTGGATCGCATCAAGCGGTACGAACATTTTTCAGGCACTCATGGACCCGTTCGGGCTGCATCGACAGCGGCATCACGTTAGTATCAAGCGGAATTCCCCGACTGCTTCGGGTCACCGTGGAGGCACTGATGAACGCGGTCCTGCCCTATCGTGCGATGGCCTACAACAACGCCTGGGCCAACCATCGCCTGCTTACCGCCTGCGCTCGGCTGTCACAGGCTGATTTCGCGGCACCGCGCACCGGCTTTTTCCCCAGCCTGCGCGCAACGCTGAACCACATCCTCGTTATCGATCACTTCTACGTAGACGCGTTGGAGGGCGGCACACTCGGACCAGCCGCCTGGGCGGACCCGGAGCCGTGCGGAACGGTGACCGTTTTGCGGCCGGCACAGGCCGAGGTGGACCGGCGACTTATCGCCTTCGTCGAGCGCCTTGACGAAACTGACCTCACAGGCATCGCGGACATCAATCGCGGCGACCATGTGCAGCGCGAGCGGACAGATCGCCTGTTGCTGCACCTGTTCCAGCATCAGATTCATCATCGCGGTCAGGCTCACGCCATGCTGAGTGCGACGGCGATCCCGCCGCCGCAGCTCGACGAATTCTTTTCGCAGATGGACACCCAGGCGCACGCCGCCGAGTTCGCCGAGCTGGGCTGGGCCGAGGAAATCATCTGGGGTGGCTGAACGCCGTGGCTCGGCCTTCCGTCCGGGGCGTTCGGTTGATCGCCCGAGCCGGCCCGATGCGGCGGCCCGCATGGCGGCGCCGCACATCTGCTGATACACGCCCCCGCCATGACCAAGACGACGACCAACAGCATCCCGAGGGATCGCCCACGCGATCGCACCTTCGCATTGCTGAGCCGCCTGTGGCGGGAACACCTGATACGCCACAGGCTTCGTCTGGCCTTGGTCATGGGGTTGACCCTGCTGATGGCCGGAACGACGGCACTGTATCCGGTTGTCATCAACCACGCGTTCGAGATGTTCACCGCGCATGACCGCCGCATCCTTTATCAGATTCCGGCGCTGGTCGTGGCGGTGACCGGGATCAAAGCCGTCGCGCAGTATTTTCAGAACGTCCAGGTCCAGCAGGTGGTGCTGCTGGTGATCCGGGATCTGCAGGGGCGGATGTTCGCGCATCTGACCCGCGCCGACCTCGCTCGTCTGGAGCGCGAGGCCCCAGCCCAATTGGCCGCGCATTTCACCACGGACGCGGCGACGATCCGCGAGGCGCTGACCCGGGCGGTGAACGGCGTCGCCGATGTCATTACGGTCGTCGGCCTGGTCGGCAGCATGATCTACCTGAACTGGCTGCTCTCGCTGATCGCCGCCGCGCTATATCCTCTCGCCGTGGTCCCGATCGAGCGGATCGGGAAACGTGTGCGGAAGGCCTCGGGCGGAATGCAGGAGCGTGTGGGCGAAACCGCCACGCTGCTGAACGAAAGCTTTGCCCAGGCACGTACCGTCCGTGCCTACCGGCTGGAGGCCAGCGAGACCCGGCGGGCCGAAGCCGCGTTCGCCCAGCTTTACGGCGCGCTGCTGCGGATGACCAAGAGCCGTTCGCGGGTCGAACCGGTGCTCGAGGTCCTCGGCGGCGCGGCGGTCGCGGCGGTGATCGGGTTCGAGGGTTGGCGCGCGGCGGTCAGCGACCACGCGCTGGGTGATTTTACCGGGTTCGTTGCGGCGCTGCTGATCGCTGCCCGCCCACTCCGCGCCCTCGGCACGCTGAATGCCGCGTTGCAGGAGGGGCTGGCGGGGATGGTTCGGGTCTTCACCATCATCGATGAGCAACCCAGCATAACGGACGCGCCGGATGCAGTGCCGCTGCCGCCAGGGTTAGGCCATGTCGAGTTCGACCGGGTGCGCTTCGTCTATCCGGATGGGCGCGTCGGCCTGGCGGACCTGAGCCTGGAGGCTCGTCCGGGCACCACGGTCGCGCTGGTAGGGCCATCGGGCGGCGGCAAGTCGACCGCCCTGGCCCTGATCCCGCGGCTGCATGATGCGACCGGTGGCGTTGTGCGCATCGATGGCACGGATATACGGGGGGTCCTGCTGGCCAGCCTGCGCGACTCGATCGCCTACGTCGGTCAAGACGCGCTGTTGTTCGACGACACGGTGGCGGCGAATATCGCGATGGGCCATCCGGGGGCAGAGCAGCCAGCGATCGAAGCTGCCGCCGAGGCCGCTGCCGCCGCCGGCTTCATTTCCGCCTTGCCGCTCGGATATGAGACCAGGGTCGGGCCGGGCGGGCAGCGGCTGTCCGGCGGTCAGCGCCAGCGTGTTGCCCTGGCCCGCGCGCTGCTGCGCAATCCCCGCATCCTGCTGCTGGATGAGGCAACCAGTGCGTTGGACACCGAGAGTGAGGCGGCGGTGCAGACTGCCCTGGCTACGCTGCGCAGAGGACGCACCACCATCGTGATCGCCCATCGCTTGTCCACGGTGCGCGATGCCGACCTCGTGGTGGCGCTGGCCGAAGGCCGTGCTCAGGAAAGCGGTAGCCACACCGAGCTGATGGCGCTTAATGGCCTCTACGCCCGCCTCGTGAGGAGCCAGAGCCTGCTTGGCGCCTGATCGTTCCGAGCAATAGAGCCGGCGCGTGCGGGCCACGCCAGAAAATCTAGTTGAACGACATACCCCCGGACAGCGCCACGGTCTGCCCGGTCATATAGGCGTTGCCGACGAGCATCAGCACGACCTGCGCAACCTCCTCACTGCTGCCGAAGCGGCCGAGCGGGATGCGGGACGGGGAGGCGGCGAGACCGGAGCGCACCATGTCAGTTTCAATGAGGGATGGCGCGACGGCGTTCACGGTTATGCCCTGCGTAACGAGGCGGGCGGCGTAGCCCCGGGTGAGCCCCTCCATGCCGGCCTTGGAGGCGTTGTAGTGTGGACCTACCCCGCCGGCCCCCCGTGCGGCACCGGAGGAAATGTTCACGATCCGGCCCCAGTGTTGTGCGCGCATATGTGGCAGAGCGGCCTGGGTGCAGAGAAACACCGATTTCAGGTTGACAGCGATGGTTTGGTCGAAGTCGGCCTCGGTAAGGTCATCGATGCCGCGGATGAGGCCGACGCCTGCGTTGTTGATCAGGATATCGATCGGGCCGAGGTTTGCTGCCACCGCGCGGATCATGGCGCCAACGGCGGCACTGTCGGAAACGTCCGCCTGCACGGGGACGGCGCGACGGCCGATGGCGGTGATGGCGCGGGCAACGGCGTCCGCTTCGGTTGCGCGCTCGCGGTAGTTGACGGCGATGCTGGCTCCAGCTTCCGCCAGGCAGAGGGCAATCGCCGCGCCGATGCCGCGGGACGCGCCGGTGACCAGGGCGGTGCGGCCGGAGAGGTCAGGATGAAGGGTCAAAGGCTAGCTCCTCGGACAATCGTTGCTAACGGTTTGCAGCCGAACTGATCTGATAACACCTTACATACGTGAAGTTTGCGCGCATCGGCTGGATTACGCTACCGGTCGCCCCGACCAGCGGTCAGACTGCGCGATGCGATTTGTTTCGATCGGCGACGGCTCGTCGATCAGTTTGCAAGCGTGTCTGGCTGGCTCCCGGACGATAGGTGTCCAAACAGATCCGCCAGTCGTCTCGCCGCGGGATCCAGTGTTTCGGACCAACTTCGCGCCAAATGCATCGAGGCGACGTGGGCGCGCCCGGCACTCACCCGTTTCGCAGCGACAATCAACCCCTCGGCCATCGCCTCGACGGTTGGTTCGGTGGCAACGATGTTGTCGGACAATTTCTCCAGCGCCTCCCGCGTTTTGGTCGCGAACGTGTTGGTCACCGACAGCCCTCCGCTGGCGGCCATTTCCAGCACGGGGTAGCTGGTGTGGGGGGACAGCATCGGGCAGAGCAGCACGTCTGCCTGTCGCAACGACCTGGCGTAGTCCTCATAGTCCAGCCAGGGTTCCGGCTGCAGCATGTGATCACCCCCCAGGGACAGCGGCGGTACGCTGCCCCGGGAACCGATCGATAGAAACTGCCACCCCGCAAACACCGGGTCGCCCGAGGCGCGGCGCAACGCCATAAGGCCGAGCCCAAACATGTTGCGGGTGTTGGTGGGGCGCGCATAGAACAGCAGCCGATTCGGGCGCGTGGGTCCGGGGGCTGCTGGCGGATGGAACAGACGCTCTTCTATCGCGGGTTCGAACACCGTTGCGCGGTCCCGCATTGCCGGATCGGCCAGGCGACCAACGCCGTGCCCGAACATGTATTCCGCGAGCAATGCCTCGTTGAAGACTGGCCAAAAATCCAGACGATAGGTCTCCAGCGCCAAAGCGTAATTGCTGGACCAGGCATGAAACGCCGGCTCGAATTCCTGCAGCATGTAAAAGAATTGCCGGATCGCCATGCGGGGCAGTACAGCCTTGAGTTGTTGGGCCGTTGTCCAATGGGTGGCCAGAAATACGTCGCGCCGCCCGATGGTGAGGGGACGGCCAGGTTCGGCGGCGGTGACGATCGGCACGTCCGGCAGATCGGGGTCGCCCACCAGTTTGACGCAATGGGCGCGAAACCAGGCTGGATCCGTCGCACTTGTGGCGACGGTCGTGACCAGGCGCACCGGCACACCGAGGCGAGCAATCCGCAGCGCCAGATTGATGACGGTGTTGGGACCGCCGGTCATACCGCTGCGGGTCAAAGTGGAGTTCAGCACGTTCAAGTGCGGCGGCCCCGACGCGGCCGGATCCACGTTGACGTGCATCGGCACTGCGTCCAGCACGTCGATCAGTCGTTGCTCGAAAAGCCGGGGATTGGTGAACTGCGTCAGGTTGCGACCCAAACGTTCTGGATCGCGCCGCAAGAGCCGAAGGTGCGCGGCCGCTTTACGGGGCAACGCGCTTAACGATCGCACAAGCAACGGTGGAGCGGCTCCATTGGGCAGTTAGCCATTACTTAGCCGGCGATGGCAGTCAAATGTCAGTCGAGTTGCTCATCGGGTGATGTTTGGTATGTCCTTTGTCCAAAGTAACGCCAAATGCAAATGATTGCTTGGTGTACTCGGACAGCGCCGCCCAAAGCGGATTTTCCCTGCTCGTGAGTCGTGCGAGCGACATACCGCCTTTGAGGCCGAAGCTCGCCCTCCCGCGCAGGCTCTGTCGGCCCGCTTTGCCACCATGCCGTCCTTGCGCGCCGGGGGCCCACCCGCGGTGGCGAGGGCAGCCGATCAGCTCCGGCGGGCAGGCCGCTCCGGTGCGCGAGCGTGGGAGCCGCCATGCTCGGGCCACTCCCACTCGTCACGATCCGGCCCCTCCACGTCGACCCCCTTGTCGCGGAGCATCTCGCGATGATCCTCGGCGTTGTCACGAGGCTGATAGCCCAGCACGCCCCAACCCGGATCGTGCGTTTTCAGGCGGCTGTTGTTGGAATAGCCGTTGACCACCAGGCACCCGGGATCCGGATGGCGTAGGGACAGGTCGACCAGTTGGGCGACATCCGCCGGGCTCAGCCAGGTCGCGAGCGAACGCTGGTCGATCGGCAGAGGGCGATAGGTCCCGATGCGCAGCGACACAGACCTGATACCGTGGCGGTCGTAGTAATTGCGCAGCATGGTCTCGCCCAGGACCTTGAACACGCCATACAGGCTGTCAGGCCGTGGCGGCAACGCAGGCGAGACGGCCTCAGTGATGGGATAACAGCCAAAGGCGTGGTTACTGCTGGCAAACACGATGCGCTCCACGCCAGCGAGCCGTGCTGACTCGAATACGTCGAACATGCCGCGCGCGTTCACGCGGAACAATTCCTCCAGATCGTAATTCCCAAGCACACCGGCCAGATGCACGACGGCGCGGACGTCCCGCATCATGCCTTCGATGGCAGAGCGGTCAACGACGTCGGCGACGATCGCTTCCTCGTTGTGCGTCAGGTTGGGCACCGGTCGAATATCCGTCAGGCGCAGACGGCGCCAATTTGGGCGCAGGCCATCACGCAGCGCTGTGCCGATGGCGCCCGCGGCGCCGGTGATCAGCACGCGATCTGTCTCGGGGTCGATCATGAATGCTCTCCCATGCATAAAGTCGTAATCAGGACCCGGACGGCGCTGTTCGCCGCAGCATGGCGGACGCGCCGGTGGAGCGATGGCAGTATGGAGGTGCGTGGTTGAACTGTCGCCGGCGCTTCGCGTTCCCTGTCAGCAAGGGATGCCATCGAACTCTGGCGGCTAAATCCCCTCGGCAAGAGTGGCGCCACGCGTCGCTGATTGCGGTTCGATTTCATCCATCGTCAACCCATCAGTGTGCACTTGCGGTGGCTCCGACCGGTGCATCATCATGCGTCATTGTGCACGGGAAAGGTCTATGTCCATATAATAGCCCCATGCCACCCGCTGGCGCGCCAATCGGTGACGCGTGCATCGCACCACCAGCGCAACAACAATTCGGCGATCAACCCGCTGCCTTCATGACGCGCCCGGGTATCCTTCCAGTTCGCCGTCGATGTTCGCCTCGAGAAAATTAGGAAATCATACCGATGACGATGAGGCCTGATCCGACATTCTACCCGTCGCCAAAGCTTGCGATAGAAGCTCCGCCGGAGGATTTCGCCTACACATTGCTGCTTAGCCCGGACTTCTCGAAGCCCGACGCTCTCGCGGTGATCGACGTGAAGCCGGGCTCGCCCACCTACAGCCAAATCGTCCACACCGTGACGATGCCTTACAAGGGCGACGAGTTCCACCACTTCGGCTGGAATGCGTGTTCCTCGTCTTTGTCACCGCTCTCCGGCCACGCGTTCATCGAGCGGCGTTTCCTGATTATTCCCGGCATCCGCTCCTCGCGCGTCTACGTGGTGGATACGAAACCGCATCCCACCCAGGCGAAAATCCACAAGATCATCGAGCCGGAGGAGATATTCAGGAAAACCGGCTATTCACGGCCGCACACCGTTCATTGTGGTCCTGGAGGCATCTACGTCAGCACCCTCGGCGGCAGCGGCAAGGACGGCACCGAAGGACCCCCAGGTGTCTTCATCATGGACTGTGAGACCTTCGAGGTGCTTGGTCGGTGGGAGATCGACCGCGGGCCCCAAAAATTGCACTATGATTTCTGGTGGAACCTGCCGCGTGACTACATGGTCACGAGCGAGTGGGGGTTGCCGCCGCAGTTTGAGAACGGGATCGTCCCGGAAGACCTGCTCTCGAACAAGTATGGCCACCACATCCATTTCTGGGATCTTCGGGCCCGGCGCAACGTGCAGACGATTGATCTTGGAGCCAATCATCAGATGGCGCTGGAGGTTCGGCCCGCGCATGACCCCGTGCGCGAGTACGGATTTCTGGGTGTCGTGGTCGACACTGCGAACCTGGAAGGCTCCATCTGGACCTGGTGGCGCGAAGGCGGCAAATTCCATATCGAGAAGACGGCAACGATCCCACCGGAGCCGGCACACAAGGATCAACTTCCGCCCCTGCTACAGGGATTTGGCGCTGTGCCGCCGCTGGTGACGGACATCGACCTCTCGATGGATGACAAGTTCCTGTACGTCGCGTGCTGGGGAACCGGCGAGATGCGTCAGTATGACGTCACCGAGCCGCGAAAGCCGAAACTGGCGGGCTCAGTGCACACTGGCGGCATCGTTCGCCGCACGCCGCACCCCAACGGCAAGGTGTTCGCGGGCGGCCCGCAAATGGTCGAGATCAGCCGGGACGGCAAGCGGGTCTACTGGACCAACTCGCTCTATTCCACCTGGGACAATCAGTTCTATCCCAGCGGCGTGCCTGCTGCGAAGGTGATGGCGAATGCCAGTCCAGCCGGTGGCCTCGTGTTGGCCAAGGACTACTGGGTGAGCTTCCCCGATGGATACCGGGCACATCAGATCCGGCTTGAGGGCGGTGACTGCTCGACGGATTCGTTCTGCTACCCATCGGCCTGAACGGAGGCGGCTCCGGCTGGACATCCGCCGGGCTCTGGCTGGCGGTCGTTGTGAGCGGCCTGTATCACGGCGTGAACCCCGGGATGGGCTGGCCGCTAGCGGTTTCGGCCGGGCTGATGGAGAGAAACGGCCGAGCCCTGTTGGCGGCTCTTTGGCCCCTCACGCTCGGCCATCTGCTGGCGACGCTGTCGGTGATCCTGCCTTTCTCGTTGCTGATTACCCTGGTTTACTGGCGGCCGCAGATCCAGGTCGGTGCCAGCCTCCTGGTCATCGGATTTGGCATCTTCCGGCTCGTCTACCGGCGCCATCCGCGGGCGCTGGCGCGGATCCGACCGACGCAACTGGGGCTCTGGTCGTTTGCCGTTGCGATCGCTCACGGTGCGGGATTGATGCTCGTGCCGATATATCTCGGGCTCTGCCGAGGCATCGACCCCGACCGGGGCCACGAGGCGGCACGCACCCTCATCAGCGCGGATCTCGGCATGGCCGTTATGGTCGCCCTTTCCCACTCCGTGGCGATGATGACCGCCGGCGGATTATCAGCGTGGCTGGTTTACCGCTACCTTGGGCTGAGATTTCTGTCGCGCAGTTGGTTCAACCTGGATGCAACATGGGCCGTCAGCCTCGTGTTGGTCGGTAGTCTGTCGCTGGTGTTCGGCCTTTGGGAGCCCCTATAAACGCTGTCGTGGTGGGTTACGCATCGGATAGGCGAGGTGGCTCAAGGAAGCATACATGCGAACCCGACGCGCAGGCGGCGGCAGCGAGCGAAGGAAATTGGTTGATAAACACGAAGGGTCTGGGCGCCCTTTTGGGCACCACGAACGCATTTTCCTTGACAAAACGAGGGCCTGAAGCAAACGTGTTCCATGCTCCAATTGAAGGTGCCAGTCCATGTCAGGCGTTGGTATCTGCATCCCCGAGTCAACTCTTTCATCTGCGCTATCTCAGATAGACCATCTGACAAAAAACGGTGCGCAATGTCCTGAAAAGGAAATCTCCGACATATTGGCGATCGTTTCCCTGGATCCTTTTTTGTTGGAGGGATTCAACTTGGAATTCTCTCACGAGAGATACATCCGGCACCATATCTATAGTGGAAGGAACTACTCATTCCTGGCGATCGCTTGGTTGCCGACGCAGGCATCGCCGGTTCACAGCCACAAGACGTGGTGTGCTTTTTCCATATTTGAAGGTTGTCTGACCGAGACATTATACTGCCAAGACGAGATCGGTACCGATCTGATTTCCGAAAAGCACCTGTTTCGTGGCCACGTCAGTCATTCTCCGTATAGAAGACCTGTGGCACACAGACTTAAGAACAATGGCGTGAAACCAGCCATCTCTCTTCATGTATATGGAGCGCCCTTTGATCGCCTCGGTAGCGATGTAAATTATATCTGGAATGAGTCAGCGTCATATATGACCGCGGCATCCTATTCGCCGAGGAGCGATGACTGATCCCCGATTGCGCCACCGCCATCGCGTGCAACGCGGTATACACAGACACGCGAAGCTGCAAGCCTGACTTTCCCCTGACTGCGCTCACTGTTCTTGATCAGACCTGATACTCATGCCTGGCGTGAGTGTTCGACCTGTGATTGCGGCTTGTGTCGAAGTGTGATCGAAGCCAGAAAGCATAGCTGCCTTCGAGACCTGGATCGGATCTTTGATCGCCTCGACCCCGGGCTCGACGCCTGATCGGACATCCAAGCCGGCAGCCGGTAGGAGCCGCCATGCCGGGTCAGGAAACGCTGAATATTGTCATGCGTGCGGTCGCCGATCGCCGTAACAGTGTAGCCGGCCAGCGGATGCGGCGGAAAAGGTAATCACGGCTTCGAGGCTCAGAGACCTGGCACCATGGCCCCGGCCGAGACAGCGGCGACTACGATTGGTCGATCGAGACCGTGCCACCGCCTACGGTTCTCTCACCGCGAGTGTCGCCGGTGGGAAGCGTTGGCTCGGCTCGACGGCGTCGGCGACGGGAAGCGAGGCTGGCGGGAGAAGAGGCTGCTTATCTTGGTGTAGTGACCCTCCGCCGGACGCGGGGCGGACGGACCGCCGATGTTGTTGTAGTGCTCGGATTCAACGCTGTTGTAGTGCTCGGATCCATCGTTGTCCGCTGGCCTGCCCGAAACCCTCCCTCGGCCTGGTGTTGCGACGTTGCGTGGCGGCGAAGCCGGCTGGCTTGCCACGGCTTGCATCATCCTCACCGAAGTCAGTGACGGTATTTTGATGATGCTGATCGGATCGAATGTATCGCGTCTCCCGCGAATCGCAACTCGAGAACAGGTGATCGCGTAAGGCTGTCCCTTGAAGGACACTTCATAGGTGAGAAAGGTGCCCGCGCTGCGATACGCATATTTCTCGGAATAAATTCCCCAATACATCGCAATGGCGAACACGATCCTGTTGTCCGAGAGGGTCGGATTGCGGCCGCCGTCGAGGCCTTGCTGGCAGGCCCTACGAATATCCCCGTTCGAAGCGTCGCGGAGGAGGGAAACGTCCCTGAGTCTGCCGAGCGTATACAGGCAGTCTTCCTTGGGTTGAGGGCAAATCAGGCCATCTTGACCGAAATGGAAGCTGATCGTCATAGGGGGCTCTCCGTGAAGAATTGTTCGTTCCAGTTGGCGCCTTGGAGGCGACCTTTCATGTCACGGGCAGACCCGGGTGAGGGTGACCAACGTCACCCGGGTTCGATATCGCCAAAATCTGGATGACGCCGAACCGGCCTGAGCGCCGCGACAGGACCATTGGTGATCAAAACGTGACACCAACTCAGACGTGTCTTCTGGGGGCACTCCATGCCGTCGCGCGCCGCCGGACCCTTACGGACTGTCATCCTGAACGTTAAATATCATGTCAATCCGCATAATGCCGTTAGTCTTGGAGTGTACGGCTCCCCCTCAAATCAGAGAGGACAATTACGATGCACGACGGAACTTTCAACGCTCGGCGAACCGGGGCCGTCCCATTCAATGCCGCGCTTCAAATGCCTCGTCGCAAGGCTCTGATGGCCTGTCTGGTCCCCTTATTATGCTCCCCGCGCGATTCCGATGGGGGCGTTGCGACCGATTTGCCTCCGATTGCGGACAATAAAGTGGTTTGGATGTCGGGGCCCCTTGTCATTCTTCGGTACTGAAGAAAAACCTGCTCAGACCTTTTTGAAATGTGAAGGGTGAAATGTTGCAGCACATCCCACCCGATCACCAGGTCAAAGCCTGATCCGGAACTGATGAACGGCTGTCCGGGCCCTTCCGTCATATACGCCGTTCCGATATCCCGAAAATATAGCGTGAAATAATACCCGTTTGAGGGTGCCACTTGCCCGAGAAAATTGAGATTCCCGGTTCGGGAGATTGATAAATTCAACCGCTTCGCAAGATCCACGTCGATCGCTGAATTCTGCGCCCCGGTGTCAACCAGTCCCCTCAGATCGTCGGCAATCACATTCGGACGATCAGATCGTTTGGCGATCGACTGTTGGTCTATCAAAGTTACAGTCAATAACGGACCCCACAGCCGCTTATCGTCCTGATTTTCCAGTAGCGGTCCAAATCTGCCAAATATTGTCTTTGTCGGCATCGTTGATATCTCCGAATGTTTGCTCGACGCGGTTCAGCTTTGGGGACGAAAAGGACCGCATCACGTCAGCTTCATACGAGCGCACGTCAACCCACGCAGGCTGGCCAGGGTGGCCATGCCTCCGCCACGTCGCGCACCCGCAGGCCGAGCGTCCCGGACTAAAGCAGATCAACCTGGCCCGAATTGCGGAACGGCCTCAGGCCGATGAAATTGCTCCTGAAACAACAGGTGAAGCGTTTCCATTCAAGGCGGACGCGCTCTACCTAGCGCAAGGGTTGATGCGCGGTTTCCGGCATCCGCATGATCGTCACGAAGCTGACCGCGGCAGCCGCCATCACATAGGCCGTGGGGGCCAGCCGGGAGCCTGTGGTGTCGATGAGCCATTGCGAGATGAAAGGCGCAAAGCCACCGAAAATGGCAACCGCCAGAGCATAGGAGGACGACATCCAGGTGGAGCGGCCACGGGTCGGGAAAATTTCGGCAATTGCCGCGGGCCCCGGCCCGGAAAACAGCGAAATCGCCACCGCGAATGCGATCTGGACCAGCACCACAACGCCGAAGCCGAAATCCTGCGTCAGCAGCCAGAATGCCGGGATCGGGATAATGAAGCACGACGCGCAGGAGGCAAGCAGCAGCTTCCTGCGGCCAATGCGGTCGGACAGCAAACCCATGACCGGCACCAGTACCACCAGCGCCAAGAGGCTTGCGGTCGATGCCCAGAGCGACTGCGCCGGAGTCAGATGCAGTTGCGTCCGCGTATAGGTCGGCATGTAGGTCAGGAACACGTAGAATGCGACGGTCCACAGGACGGTGAAGCCAAACGCCCGGGCGGCGTGGCTGAAAGTCGAACCTGGCTCGGAGGGCACATTGCTCTGGGCTGCGACATCCCGGTACGGCGGCGTTTCGTCGACTTCACGGCGAAGCCAGAAGCCGATCGGTCCGAAAAGGCCGCCGACCAGGAAGGGAATCCGCCAGCCCCACGTGTTCATTGCGTCGGCGCCGACGAGCGAGGTCAGCAGCGCGGCGAAACCAACCCCTAGCAGACTACCGCCGGCCACCGACATCTGTTGCAGGCTGGTATAGAAGCCGCGGCGGCCATGTTGCGACCATTCGGCCATGAAGGCGGTGGCACCGCCCCACTCGCCGCCGGCAGAGAAGCCTTGCAGCAGCCGAGCGAGCAGCAACAGCAGCGGTGCGGCGACACCGATGGAGGTATAGACAGGCAACAGGCCGATGATCACCGTGCCAGCAGCCATCATCAGGATGGTCAGGACCAGGGCCGGCTTGCGGCCACGGGTGTCACCCAGGCGGCCGATGATGATGCCGCCGAGTGGACGAAATACGAGACCCACCCCAAACACCAGAAAGGTGTTCACCAACGCCGCGCCGGGATCACTCTTGGGAAAGAAGTTCAGCGCGAGCGATCCGGCCAGATAGCCGAAAATGCCGAAGTCGTACCACTCCATCACGTTGCCGACAGAAGCGGCATAGATCGCTTTGCGACTTTGCTCCGCAGTTGGCCCGGCGACCGTCATTCCAGAAGCTGCGACCGACATACCGGATCCCTGACAACTCCGTCATTGAAGCATGCGACTGGTGGGTTCGGAAGGCGTTTCGGACCGGCGGCGCAGGCTACTCCGAACCACCATGTGACGCCGACGGCGCCAGCGCCCGCAGATGCACCACGGCGCTATCGTGTTGGGCGTAATTGCGGGAAAAGACGTGACCGCCGGTGCCGTCCGCCACGAAGAACAGATCGTCGCTATCCGCGGGATGCATCACGGCATGCACGCTGTCGGCGCCCGGGGAACAGATCGGCCCCGGCGGCAACCCGGCACTGCGGTACGTATTGAACGAATCATCCCGCTCCAGTTCGGCCCGCGTCAACGGGTGATCCAGCGTGCCGGCTCCGCCGCTTGCAAGGTAGACGACGGTGGGATCAGCCTGCAGCCGCATTCCGAGGCGAAGCCGGTTCAAATAAACCGCTGCCACATGCGCACGTTCTTCCGGCTTGGCGGTCTCCCGCTCCACGATGCTTGCCAGAATCAGCGCCTCGTGCGGGCTGGCCAGCTTCAGGCCCGGCGCGCGGTCCGCCCAGGCCTTGGCCAGTTCCCTGTCCATCGCCGTCCTTGCCCTCACGACAATCGCGGCGCGGTCGATGCCGTATTCATAGGCGTAGGTCTCTGGCAGCAAGCTGCCTTCCTCGATCGGACGGACCTCGCCTGTCATTGCCTCGGCGTGCGCCAGCACGCCCCGGATCTGACGTGCGGTCAGCCCTTCGGCGATGGTGAGATGATGCTCCACCGGCTTGGCCGAACGCAGGATTGCAAGCACCTGATAGACCGAGGCGTGCGCGGGAAATGCGAATTCCGCGGCATGGAGGGGACCCTCGGCCCGGGTCAGCCAGACGGCGGCACGAAACAGCATCCTCTGACCGATCAGGCCATCCGCCACCAGATCGTCCGTAAGCTCGGCGGTGGAGCCATGCGGCACGACGATGGCGCGGGCCTCGGCCATCGGTCCAGGGGCCTGCATCGCCGTCGTCATCCACCAGAGACACGACCCCAGGCCGACCACAGAAGCTATTCCAACCGACGTCACGCTCAACGCCGCGCGCAGCCAGATCCGACTCAAGGAGCGACCCTCATGCGTCGGCACACGATCAGGCGGCAGCGCGAAAAATGACTGAGGCGTTGGTGCCGCCGAAGCCGAAGCTGTTCGATAGCACAGTCCGGATTTTTCGTTCCTGTGCGTCCTTCGCCACCCGATCGATCATGCTGTCCCGGCTGGGATGATCGAGATTCAGCGTTGGCGGAGCCACGCTGTCGCGAATCGCCAGGATGGAGAAGATCGCCTCGATCGCCCCGGCCGCGCCCAACAGGTGCCCGGTTGCCGACTTGGTGGACGACATTGCCAGGCCCCGCGCGTGATCGCCGAACAGGCGCTCCACCGCCTCCAGCTCCAGGTCGTCACCCAGCGGCGTCGAGGTGCCGTGGGCGTTCACGTAATCGATGTCCTGCGGCAGGATACCACCGTTCTTCATCGCCGCCCGCATCGAGCGAAAGGCCCCGTCATGGCCTTCGGCCGGCGCGGTGATGTGGTAAGCATCTCCGGACATGCCGTAGCCTGACACCTCAGCGTAGATTTTCGCGCCGCGTCGCCGCGCGTGCTCGTATTCCTCCAACAGGACGCAGCCGGCTCCTTCGCCCATCACGAAGCCGTCGCGGTCGCGGTCCCACGGCCGCGAGGCGGCACGCGGACGGTCGTTGAAGCCAGTGGAAAGGGCGCGAGCGGCGCAGAAGCCGGCGATGCCGATCTCGCAAACCGTGGCCTCGGAGCCGCCGGCCAGCATCAAGTCGGCGTCGCCCAGCCCGATAATCCGGGAAGCGTCGCCGATCGCGTGAACTCCTGTCGCGCATGCGGTCACAACGGAGTGATTGGGGCCCTTGAAGCCGTATTTGATCGACAAATGACCCGAAGCAAGGTTGCTGAGCGCCGAAGGAATGAAGAATGGCGACAGCCGCCGAGCTTTGCCCTGATGGACGAGTATTGAGGCGTCGTAGATCGTTTCGAGCCCGCCGATACCGGAGCCGATCATTACACCGGTCGCGCAGCGATCGTCCTCATTCTCGGGAACCCAGCCGGAATCCTCCACTGCCTCGCTGCCGGCGACCATCGCAAGATGGATGAACCGATCCATCTTCTTCTGGTCTTTGACCGGCACCCACTCATTGATGTCCAGGCCGCCGGTGGACTTGCGGCCGGCGGGTATCTGGCCGGCTACCTTGCAGGGCAGATCGTTGGTATCGAACGACTGGATCGCCCCGATGCCGGACTCGGCATTGACCAGCCGACGCCAGACATATTCCACGCCTACGCCAAGGGGACAGGCGATGCCCATGCCCGTCACCACCACACGCCGCATCGCCGCCGGCCCTTTCGCGCTTGTCAACGAACGGGTCTTACTTGCCCTGCTTTTCGATGTAGTCGATTGCATCCTTCACGGTGGCGATCTTTTCGGCCGCGTCTTCAGGGATCTCCACGTTGAATGCTTCCTCGAACGCCATCACCAGCTCGACCGTGTCGAGGCTGTCGGCGCCCAGATCGTCAATGAAGGAGGCTTCCGGGGTGACCTTGGATTCTTCCACGCCCAGATGTTCCACGACAATCTGCTTGATCTTATCAGCAACCTCGCTCATCGGCTCCGCTACTCCTGAACTATTGTTTCGTTTGACCCTGTTTTCCGTCACCGGCAGGCCGCTGCGACCGCCGGCGGCTTCTCCCGGTCCACAAAGCGGGTCCGCGCCGTCCAAAGTGTCACGTCTTACACAATGCCGGGGCGCTTAGCATGGTTTCCCGGTGACGGGAAAGGTCGCGGCCGATCCGTTCCCTCAAAGCATGACCATCCCGCCATTCACGTGCAGTGTAGCGCCGGTGACCCATCCGGCTTCGTCGGAAGCCAGATAAACCACTGCGGCAGCGATGTCGTCAGGCTGTCCCATCCGGCGCAGCGGAATCCCCTCGGCAAGCTTGGTCCTCTGCGCCTCGCCAAGCTTGGCGGTCATCGCGGTCGCGACAAATCCGGGTGCCACCACGTTTACGGTGACCCCGCGCGAGGCAACTTCCTGAGCCAACGCCTTGCTCATTCCGACCAGACCCGCCTTCGCGGCCGCATAGTTCGCCTGGCCGGCGTTGCCGGTGGCGCCCACAATGGACGAGATATTGATGATCCGACCGGCGCGGCGGCGCACCATGCCCCGCAGCGCCCCACGCGCCAGACGGAAAGGCGCCGAGAGGTCGACGTCCAGCACCGCCTGCCAGTTCTCATCCGACATCCGCAGCGCGAGCATATCCCGCGTCATGCCGGCATTGTTGACCAGGATATGCAGTGGGCCGACCGCGGCTTCCGCGATCTCGATCAGTCCTTCGGCTTCCGACGGATTGCTCAGGTCAGCCGGGCACACGTGGGCCTGCTCCCCAAGCTCCACGGCCAGCGCGCCCAGCGCGTCCTTACGCGTTCCCGACAATGCAATGCGAGCGCCCTGCCGGTGCAGTGCACGGGCGATCGCCGCCCCAATGCCACTCGAGGCGCCGGTGACCAGCGCGGCCTTGCCGTCCAGTCGGAACATTGCCGCCTCCAATTCAAAGCCCCTTTAGCAGCGTCTCGATATCGGCCGGCGTTCCGGCAGCCAATGCGGACGCATCCGGCGCGATGCGTTTGACCAGGCCGGTCAATACCTTGCCGGCTCCGAGTTCAATGAAGCTGTCGACCCCCATCACCGTCATCGCCTCGACGCACTCGCGCCAGCGGACCGTCTCGGTGACCTGTCGCACCAGCAGATCCCGGATGCGATCCGGATCGTACTCGCGCGCCGCGGAAACATTGGCAACCAGCGGTACTCTTGGTTCGGCTGGCGGGGTTTGCTGCAGCGCCTCGGCCATCGCGTCAGCCGCGGGTGCCATCAGTGCGCAGTGAAACGGTGCGGAGACCGGCAGCAGCATGGCGCGCTTGACGCCCTTGACCTTGGCGATCTCGATCGCTCGCTCGATCGCGGTTCGGTGGCCCGAAATGACCACTTGCCCGCCACCGTTGTCATTGGCTGGCTGCACCACCTCGGTCCTGGCTGGCTCCGCGGCCGTCGTCCGTGGGACCGGGGCAGCTTCGGCGCAGATCGCCCTCGCCAGTTCCATATCGGCACCCAGCAGGGCTGCCATTGCACCGAGGCCGGCGGGAACCGCCTTCTGCATCGCCTGGCCACGCAGCTTCAACAGGCGCGCCGCGGCGGGAATGCTGAAAGCGTCGGCGGCAGCCAGGGCGGTGTATTCGCCGAGGGAGTGACCGGCGACGACCAGCGCGCGTTGTTGCAGCGTCGGGCCACCTTCCTTCTCCACTACCCGCAGCACGGCGATCGAGTGGGCCATCAACGCCGGCTGAGCGTTCTCGGTCAGCGTGAGCTCCTCGCCCGGTCCCTCGAACATCAGCTTTGACAGCTTTTGGTTCAGACTGTCGTCGACTTCCTGGAACACCTCCCGCGCCACGGTGAAGGCCGAGGCCAGATCTCGGCCCATGCCAACGCCTTGACTGCCCTGCCCGGGGAAGATGAACGCGTGCACCGGCATCAAACGGAGTCCTTCAAGGACGGCGGGTTTCGGACGGCTTAGACCAGGCGCGGGGGCGTAGCCGTGGGTAGCGGGACTGTCAAGGAAGCCGCCACCTGGGCCGCCCAGGCTTGGTCAGGTTCGGCTCAGATCCAAGCATCACAACCTCGTTCCGGGACCGAACGTTGAGGGCAACGCTCTGACTGCGGTTTCACGGGCAATTCCGGCAGGCTGGGATCGCTCTGCGATTCGCGTCAGGCCGGTATTGCTCTACTGCGCGAAAAACATCTCCGTCAGCACGTAGTCGAACGCCAGGATCAGGATCGAGGCACTGACCACCGCCAATGTCGTCGCCGACCCTACGCCCTGTGCGCCGCCACGGCTGTTGTAACCCTGGAAGCACCCCATCAGCGCGATCAGGAAGCCGAATACCGCGGCTTTCGCCAGCCCTGACACGACGTCGTTCACCTGCACGAAATTGATCGTGTTGGTCAGGTAGGTGCTGACATTGAAGCCCAGTTTCAGCGTTGAGACGATGAACCCGCCAAGCACGCCCAGCACGTCAGCGACTACCACCAGCAACGGCAGCGCAATGGTGCCGGCCAGGAGCCGCGGCGCCACCAGGTATTTCATCGGATTGGTCTGAAGCGTGGACAGCGCATCAATCTGGTCGGTAACGCGCATCGTGCCAAGCTCCGCCGCCATCGCCGCGCCCACCCGTCCAGCCACGATCAACCCGGCCAACACCGGACCCAGTTCCCGCGTCACCGACAGCACCACCAGATTGGCGACCGCCCCCTGGGCAGAGAATCGAGCGAATCCGGTATAGGATTGCAGCGCCAGAACCATGCCGGTGAACACCGCCGTCAGCGCCACGACGGGCAGGCTGAAATACCCGATCTCCAGCAGCGCACGGCCAAACAGGCGTCCATAGAAGGGCGGACGCAGCAGATGCGACAGCCCTTCTATGGCGAACAGCGCCAGCGCGCCGGCGCCGCGGCACAGGCCGATAATTGCTCGCCCGGTGGCCGCAAACAAATCCAGCACGGTCATCACGATGTTCGATAGACCCGATGGAAACGGCGGCCGAGCGACGTTAGCACTTCGTATCCGTTGGTGCCGGCCGCGGCGGCGACGTCGTCAGGGGACAGATGCGGACCGAGGACCTCCAGCCAGCTCCCTGGTTGAACGCCGGGATGATCGGTCACGTCGAAAGTGGTGAGGTCCATGGAGACGCGGCCTACCAGCCGGATGGGGCTGCCGTCAAAGGAGGCTGCTCCCCGGTTCGACAGGCTGCGGTGAAAACCATCCGCATAACCGAGCGCCGCAGTCGCGATCCGGCTTGGCCGCGCGGCGACCCAGGTCCCGTTGTACCCCACCGTCGCTCCTTGCCCCACGTCCCGCAGCCCCAGCACACGCACCATCAGCCGGACCGTCCCACGCATCGGGTTGGCTCGGCCTGGCGTTGGATTGACGCCGTAGAGTGCCGCACCCGGACGGGCAAGGTCGGAGGCGAAGTCCGCTCCGAGGAAGATACCGGAGGAATTGGCGAGGCTGGTGGGAGCCGGGGGCAGCCGGCGGCGGGCGGCAGCGAAACGCTTGAGTTGAAGCTGATTCACGCTATCGGCGGGGTGTTCCGCCGCGACCAGATGCGTCATCACATAATGAATGGCTAGCCCCTGCAGCCGCGAGTGATCGTCGGCGAGGATCGCGAATTCGTGGTCATCGAGGCCCAGGCGCGACATGCCGGTATCGAGATGCAGAATTGCGCCAAGTCGCTGACCAAGCGAGCGCGCCCGGTCGGCCCATCGCTCGATCTCCGCCAAGGAGCAGAGCACCGGCGTCAGGTGGTGCGTCACATAGTCGGCCTCGGTGCCGGGAATGATGCCGCACAGCACGGCCAGCATCGCGTCAGGCACGACGTCGCGTACCGCAAGAGCCTCGGGCAGATAGGCGACGAAGAAGTGCCGGCAACCGGCCGCATGCAGGGCAGCGGCCACCCTGCGAGCTCCCAGGCCATAGGCATCGGCCTTAATGACAGCTGCCGCCGGACCGGAGGGATGCCTCGCCCGCAACGCACTCCAGTTCGCCACGACGGCGCCAAGGTCGACCTCTAGCACCGCCTGAGCGGCGGCTGGCCCGAAATCTTCTGAACCACCGGCCGACGAGCGCATGTCACTCGGCGTATTCTGAATGCGCCAGGTCAAGGTCGGCGAATCGGGTGAACTCCGCCTCGAAGAACAGCGGGACGGTGCCGGTGGGGCCGTGCCGCTGTTTGGCAATGATCAGGTCGGCCCGGTTGTGCGCCTTCGCCATGCGCTGCTGCCAGTCGTCCATGGCCGCGTTGAACTTATCCGAGCTGCCATCGAAGGCGACCTCCTTCGGCATCTTCTGCTCCAGGTAGTACTCATCTCGATAGATGAACATAACCGCATCGGCATCTTGCTCGATCGATCCAGACTCGCGCAGATCCGACAATTGCGGCCGCTTGTCGTCGCGGTTCTCCACCTGGCGGGAAAGCTGCGACAGCGCCAGCACGGGGACGGCCAACTCCTTGGCCAGGGCTTTCAGGCCCTGGGTGATCTGACTGATCTCCAGCACACGGTTTTCCGGCCGCGTCCCTGCGGCGGGGCGCATCAGTTGCAGGTAGTCGATGATTACCAGCGCCAGTCCCTTGGTTCGCTTCAAGCGGCGGCAACGCGTGCGCAGCGCCGACATGGTGATGGCGGGGGTGTCATCGATCTGGATCGGCACCGAGGCGATGTCCCGCGACACCTGGACAAATTTGTCAAAGTCCTTTTGGCCGATATCGCCACGGCGAATGCGGTCGCCTGATATCCGGGCCTCCTCGCTCAACAGGCGGGTCGCGAGCTGTTCGGCGCTCATTTCCAGCGAGAAGATGGCAACCGTCTGCTTGGAAAGCGCGGCAGCGTCGACCCGCCGGGCATCCGCCTGCAGGGCCTTGGCGGCGCCGAAAGCGATCTTCGTCGCCAAGGCGGTCTTACCCATGCCGGGACGACCGGCGAGAATCAGCAGGTCCGAAGGATGCATCCCGCCCATCTTGCTGTCCAGGTCGCGGAGGCCGGTCGACAGGCCCGAAACGCTGCCGGAGCGGCGGAAGGCGCGTTCCGCGCCAAGAATGGCGTCCGTCAGCGCATGTTCGAAGGTGACGAACCCGCCGGTGGCGCCGCCGTCCGCGGCGAGTTCGAACAGCGACTGTTCGGCTGCCTCGATTTGCTCCGGGCCCGCCAGTCCGATGTCCGCCCCGAAAGCGTTGTTCACGACGGTTTCACCAATGTCGATCAACTGGCGTCGCAGCCAGCTGTCATGGACAGCCCGTCCATAATCGCCGGCATTGATGATACCGACCATCGCGGAGAGCAATTCGGTCAGATAGGGGATGCCGCCGACTTCCTCCAGGATGCCGGCGTGCTCGAATTCCGCCTTCAGCGTGACCGCATCGGCGAGTTGGCCGGCTTCGACCCGACGGACGATGGCCTGGAAGATCCGGCCATGGATCGGGTCGACAAAATGGTCCGCCGTGAGGAATTCCGATACGCGTTCATAGGCTTTGTTGTTGGCGAGCAGCGCGCCGAGCAGTGCTTTCTCCGCCTGGTGGTTGGAGGGCGGAAGACGCTGGGAGAGGCCGAAGATCGGCGAATCGATGGTGTTCACGCGGGCATCCTAGCCCAAGCGCCTGCGCCATGCATTGCCCGCGCCTGTGGACGGGTGTGGATAGCGGGTGCAAGTCTCTGACGGACGGTGGGGGACCGGTCGGCGCCCATTCACCGGGAATGCAGGGTCAGGTGAGCGATTCCAGATGTCCGTCAGCAGGCTCGCGCCCGCCTGACGCTCCGAGGCCGGATAGGCCGGACCATTCTGCGGAACCCGCGACCGGGGCCGCGGAAGCACCGGCTTCGGGACAATCCGCGTGCCGGCCCGTTTCAAGCTACCGGCGCAGCGGGCTGGCCCTTTCCGTCGTCGATTCCAACGGGCGCGTCATTTCGGCTGCGGTGATATAGTCACGGGTCAGCGGAACAGCCGTCTTGTCGTGGGCGAGTTGCACCTGCCAGACCATTTGCGTGCTGCGGCGGAAGGAGATTTCCGATGCGGCCAGATAGAACTCGAACATCCGGCGGAAGCGCTCGTCATACAGTGTCGTTATGGCGTCGGCATTGGCCGCGAAACGGCGACGCCAGTGACGCAGCGTCTCCGCATAGTGCAGCTGCAGTATCTCGATGTCCGTAACAACCAGGCGGCTGCTCTCGATGCCCGGCAGCACCTCGGAAAGAGCCGGTGTATAGCCGCCCGGAAAGATATATTTCTGGATCCATTTGTTGGTGCCGCCCGGTCCGTCACTGCGACCGATCGCGTGTATCAACGCCACACCGTCGCGCACCATGCAACGTGCCACGGTATCGAAAAATTCGCGGAAGTGACCGACGCCAACATGCTCGAACATGCCGACTGACACGATCCGGTCGAATTTCTCCGTTACCTCCCGGTAGTCCAGCAACTCGAACCGCACCCGGTCGGATAGCCCCTCGGCGGCGGCGCGGGCCCGCGCCTCTCGCAACTGCTCCTCCGATAACGTCACGCCGGTAACGATAGCGCCGTGTTCGCGCGCCAGGGTCAACGCCATGCCGCCCCAGCCGCAGCCAATGTCCAGTACGCGCAAACCCGGTCGATGCAGGCATAATTTCGCGGCAATGTGGCGCTTCTTCGCCACCTGTGCCTCCTCCAGCGTCTCATCGCCACGCGGGAAATAGGCGCAGGAATATTGCCGGTCGCGGTCGAGGAACAAGCTGTACAGCCGGCCATTGAGATCGTAATGATGCGCGACGTTCCGGCGGGCCCGTCCAGCGGGGTTGTACTGGTCCAGACGGCGCCTCAGCGCGCCGATGCGCTCTCGCAGCTGATGCATCGGATGGGCGGCCGGGTTGCTCTCACGGTTGGCCAGCAGCACGTCCAGAAGGTCGTATAGACGACCCTCCTCCGCAACCATGCCGCCATCCATGTAAGCCTCCCCCGCCGCGAGCGAGGGATTAAAGATAAGCCTTCGGATCGTTCGCTTGTCGCGCAGGCGCATTGCAGCGTGTGGCCCGCCGTCTTCGTTGCCATAGCTGGTCTGGGATCCGTCAGGCCAGGTCACGGCCAGCCGGCCAAATGTTATAAATCGCCGCAGAATCGCATCGAGGACAGTCTGCATCGTTCCGACCCACTCTCCTGGCCCGAAATGGGGCCATTAGAATGGAACAACAATGTGCGGTTCGTCAAAGCCCAGCGCCTCGAATTTCTCCTGGCGTCCAATCGACGGCGAGATCCCTATCGATAACGCAGGCGATCAGATCACCGGCTGGGTGTCGCCCTCGAAGATCGACTCGGCGGTCGGCACCTGCTCTTCGGCTTCCTCAGCCTCGCCGGTCACCCTTTCCCCGCGTGCCTGGCGCTCGGCTTCTTCCGCGCTGCGAGCGACATTCACCGTGACCGGAATGGAAACCTCCGGATGCAATGACACGCGCACCTTCGCCAGGCCGAGCGTCTTGATCGGATGTTCCAGAATGACTTGCGAGCGGTTGATGGTCAGCCCGGACTCAGTGCAGCCGTCCGAGATATCCCGTGCGGACACCGAGCCATAGAGGCTGCCGGATTCGCCTGCCTGACGGATGATCACGATCGATAGACCGCCCACTCGCTCGGCCAGGCGCTCCGCCTCTTCGCGGCGCTTGATATTCTGCGCCTCAAGCTGGGCGCGTTGTTGCTCGAACCGCGCGCGGTTGTCCTTGCTGGCGCGAAGCGCCTTCTTCTGCGGCAGAAGGAAGTTCCGGGCATAGCCCGGCTTCACCTTAACCACATCCCCCATTTGCCCCAGCTTCTCGACGCGCTGAAGCAGGATCAGTTCGACGGCGGCCATGAAACCTGCTCCTCAGGCGACGATGTAGGGCAGCAGCGCCAGAAAACGGGCGCGCTTGATGGCAACCGCCAGTTCGCGCTGCTTTTTGGCGGACACGGCGGTGATGCGGCTGGGTACAATCTTGCCGCGCTCCGACAGGAAGCGGGACAGCAGCCGCACATCCTTGTAGTCGATCTTCGGCGCATTCGGACCAGAGAACGGGCAGGACTTGCGGCGACGGTAGAACGGCCGGCGAGCGCCGACGGCGGCGCGGCGCGCCGCGGGATTGACTTCGGTATCTGACATTGCGGATTACTCCTCCAGGCCGGCGCGGAAATCTTCACGGACGAAGTCGTCGCGGGCACGGAATTCCTCACGATCGTCGAAGCCGCGGCGTCGACCGCTTTCGAACCGGCCGGCGGGCTTGGGTCCGCGGAAGCTGCGCTCACGCTCATCGGACTTGCGCGACAGGATGGCTGACGGTGCCGCGTCGATCTCGCCGATGCGCACGGTCATGAATCGCAGAATGTCTTCGTTCAGGCCAAGTTTGCGTTCCATTTCGGTCACGAAGGCGGGCTTGGCGTCGAGCGCAAGCAGCATGTAGTGGCCCTTGCGGTTCTTTTTGATGCGGTATGCCAGCCCGCGCAGGCCCCAGTATTCGCGCTTCTTGACGGCGCCGCCGTCAGCCTCCAGTTCGGTGCCGATCTCGTCGGCGACCGCCTCGACCTGTTGCTGCGTGACGTCGTTCCGTGCGATCAGCACGGTTTCATATAGCGGCATGGATAAACCCCCTCTGGCTTGTCTCCGCCCCGACCTGATCCGGCAAGAACCTGATCCGGTCTGTTTCCAGGATGGAAATCGGGCATAGCCGGGCGCGATGCCGTCGCCCCCGGCAGGGAAGGGCGGGCTTGAAGCACGGAACGACGCCGATTGCAATCAGCGAATATCGACTGTGCCTGTCGAAACCCGCGTGGCTGAAACGTCAATGGGGCGGCGGGGCGTGATGCCGCCGAATTTCAAGGAAACCCGACATGCAGTACATGGTGCTGATCTACGTGAACGAAGCCGCGATGGCAGCGGCGTCGGAGGCCGATATGGGCAAGATGATGGCGGCTTATGGCGCCTACAGCGAGGCGATGGTCAAGGCGGGGGCGATGGTCGCCGGCAACCGCCTGCATCCGTCAACGGCCGCCAGCACGGTGCGCTCGGTCGGCGGCAAGACACAGGTTCTGGACGGCCCGTATGCCGAAACCAAGGAGCAACTGGGCGGCTTCTACGTTATTGAGGCGCCTGACCTGGACGGCGCGCTGTCCTGGGCCGAGCGGTGCCCGGCCGCCACGACCGGGGGAGCGGTCGAAGTGCGACCGATCTGGGCGATGTGAGCGAGGCCAGTCGTACCGCCGAGGCGGTGGCTCGGGCGAGTTATGGCAAACTGCTCGCTTACGTTGCCGCTCGGACTGGCGATGTGGCGGGGGCGGAGGACGCATTGTCCGATGCCTTCGCCACCGCGCTGGCTGATTGGCCGATCCGCGGTGTCCCGAATAATCCGCAGGCGTGGCTGCTGACCGTGGCACGGCGCAGGCTGATTGACGCCGCCCGTCGCGACCTTACCAACCGGGCCGCGAGTGCACACCTGCGCCTGCTGGCTGACGAGATAGAGGCGGGCGCGGTGCGGGAGGGAGCGGTTCCGGACGAACGCCTCGCGCTGATGTTCGTGTGCGCCCACCGAGCGATTGACCCTACCATACGCGCGCCGCTCATGCTGCAGACCGTGCTGGGGCTGGACGCTGGGACAATTGCATCCGCCTTTCTGACCGCGCCGGCGGCCATGGGCCAGCGCTTGGTGCGTGCCAAGGCGCGTATCAGGCTTGCCGGTATCGCTTTCCGACTGCCGGAACAGGGCGATCTGCAGGACCGCGTGCAGGCGGTGCTTGACGCGATCTACGCCGCCTTTGGCACCGGCTGGGCCGACCAGGACGGTTCCGAGTCCAGGCTCCGGGATCTAACACGGGAAGCTATATGGCTGGGCAGACTGGTGGTGTCGCTGCTGCCCGATGAGCCCGAGGGCCTCGGTCTCCTGGCATTGATGCTCTATGCCGAATCCCGGCGCCATGCCCGGCGCAGCGCGACCGGCGATTACGTGCCGCTGGATCAGCAGGCGGTCGAGGCCTGGGACGCGGCATTGATCGAAGAAGCCGAGACGCTGCTGCTGCGAGCAAGTTCCATGGTGGCCGGTGGGGCGGCGGTGGGACGATATCAGCTGGAAGCCGCCGTGCAGTCGGCGCACGTGGTTCGGCGACGCACCGGGCGCTCGGATTGGCCCGCCATTGTGAGGCTATATGACGCGCTGGCGCCCCTGACCGGCTCTCCGGTCGTTGCGATCAATCGCGCAGTCGCGGTCGCGGAAACCTCGGGCGCGGCGGCGGGCCTGGTACAGCTCGATGATTTGGCCACGGATACCCGGCTGGCCAGCTACCAGCCTGTACTGGGCCGCGAGAGCCGGGCTGTTGGCCCGAAGCGGCGAGACAAATGAGGCGCGCGCCGCCTACCGGCTGGCGATCGGGCTGGAGCCGGACCCGGCGGTTCGCCGCTTTCTCGATGGACGGCTTGCCGCGCTGGGCTGAGGCGACCGCTCTAAAGACCGGTCAGGCTGGCCGGTTCAGCGGGGCAATGTTCAGGCCGCCTGTAGTTCAGGACCCTGCCCGATGATTTCCATCGCCCGATCGATCTGCGCCAGCGACGCCTGGTCCTGCCGGAATGCGAGGCTGATGAGATCGCTCTCGGCACGCACGACGCGCCCCTTGGTCGAGCTGCCACCGGGCAAGCCGATTTCCACATCGGTGCCTACGTCGAGGTTGCATGTGTGCCGCAGGGCAATCCCGCCGCGTGCGATGTCCCGGATCGCCGCCTGCACGGCTGGGTAACCAGGGATCCGCAGCGTCGCCTCGGCACCACCGCCGGGGATGCGCTCGTAAAGTCGTCGTTCGGCTTCATCTCCGCGCGACACTGCCGAGATAAAGTCGGTCACTTCCGAGCGCAGCGTCTCGGCGGTGCGGCCAACCTCCTCCGACGCATGCAACGCAACCAGGCTGCTGGCGTCGGTTGCCTCTACAATCGACAGCACCTCGCGCATTGCCTCCTCGGCGCTCGAAGTGGTGATGGTCACTTGCTGCACGCTGTTGGTGATCCCCCGCGTCGCCGCGGCCTGCTCTTCGACCGCGGAAGCGATAGCGGCGGCGATGGTTTCGACCTGGCCAATGGCGGCGGTGACTTCCCGAACAGCGGTCACCGCGGCTCCGGTCGCATCGCGAATGGCGACGATTTGGGTCCCGATCTGTTCGGTGGCATGCGCGGTCTGCGTCGCCAGGGCCTTTACCTCACCGGCAACCACCGCGAAGCCTTTGCCGGCCTCACCCGCCCGCGCCGCCTCGATGGTCGCATTCAGCGCCAGCAGGTTGGTTTGCGCTGCGATATCGGTAATGATGCGCACGACGTCACCGATGCGATCGGCCGTTTCCGACAGGCCGACCACCTTCGCATCCGTTTCGGTCGCGCGATCGACCGCTGCATGGACCGATGCCGTGACGTGGGCGACCTGCTTGCTGATTTCATTGATGCTGAGGGCCATTTGCTCCGCGGCGGCGGCCACCGAATTCAGGTCGCGGGAGGATGCCATCGCCCCTTCGGCCGTGCTGGATGTGCTTGCGCGGGTCTGCCGAGCACCCACCGTGACTTCGGAGGCGGCCTGGCGCATGTCGGCGGCAGACGCCATGAAACTTCCCATCACACCCGAGACCGAAGTACCGAAGTCCTGAATGTGGGCATCCATCGCCGTCTGGCGCCGCTCCTTGGCGAGCCGCGACCGCTCCCGCTCGGCCGCGAGACGAGCATTCTCGATCGCATGCTGGCGAAACACTTCAACCGCACGCGCCATTTCACCGATTTCATCGGTATCGTCGCGGTGTGGAATTTCCGATAGCGTGTCGCCTGCCGCGAGCTTGGTCATGGCGGCTGTCATGCCGTTTACCGGCCGACTGATAGTCCGCGCGATCAACAGCGCAAGAGCGACGCCGACGATGGTGGCCGCGGCTGACAAGCCGAGTTGCTTGGCCAAGGTGCCGGAAGAAATCGCATACGCCTTCTGGCTGGTCAGGTCGAAGCCCGACACCAGCTTTTCCAGCGCCTTGCTTGTAACCGCCTGCATATCGCGCACACCGGGCCTAATGTGATCCGTGTAGAGCGATTCCGCTTCGATCAGTGCCGCGGATGTCTTGTCGAAGGACGCCACGTAAAGCTCCAGCGCGCCGACGACCGACAAAACCGCAGCCTTGGCCGCGGGAGAAGCCACTCCGTCCAGTGCAGACAGCGCTTGCCCGGCGGCTGACGCATCCTGCCTGAATACGTCGATCAGGGCCGGGTCACGCGACGCCAGGAAGCGCAAACTGGTGACTTCGGCCGCTAGAACCGCGGCGCGGGCCGCCATCGCAGGCGCCTCGTCGGCGGCATTCCCGTTCCCGCTCGCAGTCTGTGCAAGCTGAGCCACCCCAAGCGCTAAGGTGTTGCCAATGGACAACAGCTTGTCTCGTTCAGCCGAGCCGCTGCTCAGCAGCGCAACGAAGCGCTCCCGATCGGCGATCGAGGTGCGCAGGTTCTGAGCGACACCGTTGAACATGGCGCGGCGTTGTTTCGACAACGTATATTGAGCGGACTGTTCCAGAAGTGTCGCCGCACGTGTTTCGGCCGCGGTAACTTCGCGCAATGAGTTGTCGTCTATATCGTTGCGATAGACAGCCAAACCACGTTGGATCATCTCTATCTGAAGGGTGAGCTCCTCCAGGCGATTCGAATTTCCGGCTATTGCATCCATCTTGTCGATTTCGTCGCCGACCACCGATAGGCCGTAACTGCCATAAGCCGCGATGCCGAGCATCAGCGCGATCACGACTCCATATCCCAGGAAGATGCGCCAACGCAGCCTCAATCGGATGAATCTCATGATTTCACCTGTAATCCTGTTCGAGTTGGCTGCTCGTGATATGCCAGGAGGTGGGATGTAACCGTGCGGCGCTCCGAGAAGCGGCCCGCATTCCCCCGCCGGCGATCGCTCGCTCGCACCCGCTTCTCCAAGCTACTTGTGAGGCGGAGGAGGCGTCGAAGGCTGCGCCGAATTCGGCGCGGGTTTCTTGGCCGCCGAGGGCGCCGGCGTATCCGGACAATCGGGGTCATCGCTGCCCGCCTCGCAGTCGGCCGAAGTCGTTCGCCCACCGCGTGCTTCGGCGATTGCCGCGGACGATACCAATGCCACCACCGCCAGAGCGGCTGCGAGCTTACTCATGAGCTTCTCCAACGGGGCCTGATTGTCAGCATGGCACCAAAGCTTCGACTCCGATCATTTTCAAACGGGAGCAAGCCAACTGATTTGTCGTGCGATCGGTGTCAAAGATTAAATATATGACTGATCTCGAAATGAATCATGAACAGCAGATCGTTTTTGAGCCTCGGATCCATGTTGGGGTTGATCCAGTACTGAATGTCCGGCTGTATTGTCAGCCACCGCGTGATCGGCGCACGATAGGTCAACTCGAAATTTGTCTCGTAGGTCTCCACGCCGGTGCCGGATGCGATCTGCGTGTCCCGGTACGGACTGCCGGCGCGGACCAGCCCCACCGCAAAGCCCAATTTGTCATATGGCCGGGTATCCAGTAGACCGGTGTAAGTCAGACCAACATTCAATGAGCGGTCGATTTGTTGAACACTTGAACTGGCAATGCCGACATTTGCGAAGGCATCCAGGCCGCGTTTCGCCGTTTGGCTGTAAAGCCGGGTTGCGCCGCCGATATAGCCACCGGTGCTGCCGTAAACCTGCCGTTGCATCCCGTTGGCGTCGATCTGGTTGAGCGCCGGGAACTTGCCCGTATAGTCCCAGAACCCAGCCATGACCTTGGACGTTCTTGTTGGCACGTAGTCCAACTCGGCGAGCAGCAATGCACCGTTGGTGTTGTTTATGTTTACCGCGTTGATGTTCGGATATTTCGGGCTGTCCGGCACCCCGTCGAGAATGGCGGCCTGGGCGCTCCACTGATCACCGAATTTTTGGCGAATACGAAACGCCAGGGAGGTGTCGGGGTAGGTCGACGGTCCGTTCAGTCCGGACGAATCGAGCGTGAAGGTCCAAGCGTAGGCGCCGTTGAAAAAGACATCCATCGGCTTCGTGACGCCGAACTCGGTTTCAGGGTCATAGATGCCGAAGAGCAGGTTCGTGTTACCTATGTCCTGTTTATAGTAGGCTTGGTAGACACGAAACATGGCGACGCCCGACGTGTCGATGAGACTGGGATCCTGAGCGGCGCCGACGTATTGCGTATCCAGGGAGTCCGCGTTCGCGTAGAAAGCCTCGAGGACAAAATTTCCGCCCGTCCAGCCGAACGCCCTGTCGGTATCTACATGCAGTTGCCCAAGGATCTGGTTCATATAGGTCGCGCCGTTGTGAATGCCGCCGATGGCGTTGTATGCCGCCTCACCGGTATACTGCAGCCGCAACGTGATGCCTGACGGGCCATTATCGGCCGCTTGGGTCTGTGCGTGAAGCTCCGGCCCTTGGGCGGCAGGTGGCGGCACGGGCACATCGTCCGCGGTGGCGGGACAACTGAGACCGCCCGCTGCGATGACTATGCAGGCGGCCAGCAGGGAGGACTTCGTGTAATCCACGGAAATGCCTTCACCAAATGAGATGTGGCAACCGTAATTATCGAGTATTAATCAACCGTTAACTCCAGACCGCGGGCACGCTAATCTTGTATACCAAGGACGTTTCGGACCGGGTATCTCCTGCGCCGGGCGGCGATGGCCATTCCTGCGGTCAGACGATATCGGGAAGCGTTATGGTATCATAACGTGAATACGAATGACTCAACCGCCGGTGATTGTCCGGGCGGTGTGTTGCTGCTCGACGCGCATGCCGTCTCGCACCGAGGTCATGCAGGTCTGCACGTTGGCGCGGCCGTCCACCACGGCGAGGCACTCGAAGCACGCCCCCATCATACAGAATGGCCCGCGCGGGGCGCCGGTCACCGGCGTGGTGCGGGTGGCGGCGATGCCGGCGGCCAGCAGCGCCACGGCGACACTGTCACCGGCGCGCGCCGCGACCACCCTGTCGCCGAACCAGATCGTCAGGTCGCTCGGCGCTTGCCTGACGATCGCCGTCCGCGTCAGCATCAGCCGGCCAGCTCAGTCGGACGCTGTCCCCTTCGGGAGCTTCCTCTCGGTGATGCCTGCATATAATGCGACACCGTAGGGGATCGCCTCATCGTTGAAATCATACAGATGATTGTGCAAGGCGGCGGAATCGCCGTTGCCCAGGTTGATATGCGCGCCCGGCACTTGCTCCAGCATGAAGCTGAAATCCTCCGACCCCATGCCCGGCGGTCCGTCACGGCGCACATTCGCTTCGCCGACCAGATCGGCGGCTGCGTGACCATAGGCGATGGCCTCGTTCTCGTTGTTCACCATCGGCGCGAAGATGACGCGGAAATCCAGCGTCGCCTCAGCCCCAAACCCGGCGGCAAGGCTGGTGCTGAGGCGACGCATGTTGTGCTCGATCGTCTGCATGGTGTCAGGCTTCATGGTCCGCACCGTGCCTGCCAGAACCGCCGATTGCGGAATGACGTTGTAGGCGTCGCCGGCCTGAATACGGGTGATACTGAGCACCGCGGTGTCCTGCGCCGAGATGTTGCGGGAGACGATGGATTGCAGTGCCGTGCCCAGATGGCAGGCGACGACGATGGGATCGATGCCTTGCTGCGGGTGAGCGCCGTGCGCGCCCTTGCCGGTGATCGTGATGTCGAAGAACGCGCCGCCGGCCGCGCGAGCATTCGGGCCGGTGACGAAGCGGCCGACTGGAAGGCCGGGCCGGTTGTGCATGCCGTAGACATAGTTGCAGGGGAAACGCTCGAACAGGCCATCCTTCAACATCTCCAGCGCACCCCCGACGCCTTCCTCGGCCGGCTGGAAGATGAAGTTCACGGTGCCGTTGAAGTTGCGGGTCTGCGCCAGGTATTTTGCCGCGCCCAGCAGCATGGTGGTGTGGCCATCATGACCGCAGGCGTGCATCCGGCCAGGGTTCTGGCTGGCGTGCGGAAGGTTTGTCGCTTCCAGAATCGGCAGCGCGTCCATATCCGCCCGAAGTCCCACCGCGTCCTGGCCGTTGCCGTTGCGCAGCACGCCCACGACACCGGTCTTGCCGACGCCGCGATGCACCTCGATCCCCCACTCCTCCAGCTTGCGCGCCACCAGGTCCGCGGTGCGATGTTCCTCCAGTCCGAGTTCCGGATGGGCGTGGATGTCGCGCCGAATGGCCGACAACTCGGACTGAAAGGAGCGGGCGCGATCGAGCGCGGACGTGGACATGGGCGGGAACTCCTGAACTGACTGGATCTAGCGAGGTGCTGTATACGATGTCCGCATTCCATCCGAGGGGCCTGATCGGTTCATCGACCGGTGCTCTTCGGCAGCTTCTTTTCGGCGATCGCGGCGTACAATGCGAACTCCGTACGGAATCGCGTCATCGTTGAAGTCGTACATGTCATTGTGCACTGGCGCGCTGCCGCCGTTGCCAAACAGCATATGGGCACCGGGCACACGCTCCATCATGAAGCCGAAATCCTCGGACGCCATTAGCGGCGGCGCGTCTCGTTGCACATTCTGCTCTCCCACGAGTTCGGCGGCCGCGTCTGCATAAGCGGCGGCCTCGTTGTCGTCGTTCACCACCGGCGCGAAGAGAAAGCGAAAATCGAGTTCGGCCTGTGCTCCGAAACCGGCGGCGAGGCTGGTTGCGAGGCGCCGCATGTTTTGCTCGATCATCGTCATGACCTCGCGCTTCATCGTGCGCACCGTACCGGCCAGAACGGCGCGTTGCGGAATCACATTGTAGGCGTCCCCACTTTCGATGCGGGTGACGCTGAGCACCGCGGCGTCCTGAGCGGAGATGTTGCGGGATACAATCGACTGCAACGCGGTGCCGAGATGACAGGCGACCACCACGGGGTCGATGCTGTGATGCGGATACGCTCCATGCGCACCCTTGCCGGTGATGGTGATGTCGAAAAAGCCGCCGCCGGCGAAACGGACCCCCGGGCTGGTGGAGAACCGGCTGACCGCCTCGCCGGGCGCGTTGTGCATGCCGTAGACGTAGTTGCAGGGGAAACGTTCGAACAGGCCATCCCGCAGCATCGCCTGGGCGCCGCCGATACCTTCCTCGGCCGGCTGGAAGATGAAGTTCACGGTGCCGTTGAAGTTGCGGGTTTCCGCCAGGTACTTCGCCGCGCCCAGCAGCATGGCGGTGTGGCCGTCGTGGCCGCAGGCATGCATCCGGCCGGGATTCTGGCTGGCGTACGGCAGATTGGTCGCCTCCTGAATCGGCAGCGCATCCATATCCGCGCGCAGACCGACGGCGTCCTGGCCATTGCCGTTGCGCAGCACACCGACGACCCCGGTCTTGCCGACGCCACGGTGGACCTCGATGCCCCATTCCTCGAGCTTATGGGCGACCAGGTCCGCGGTGCGATGTTCCTCCAGCCCGAGTTCGGGATGGGCGTGGATGTCGCGGCGAATGGCCGACAACTCAGATTGAAAGGAGCGGGCGCGGTCGAGCGCGGACTGGGACATGATGGGCTCCGGGCCTAGGGGGCTTCGCCAATCATAGCACGCCGCCGTTGCCGAGCCAGGGTCGTCATCCGCAACGCGGCACACTTGCAATCCGGCGTGGCGCGGGCTGTTGTTGTGGTTCGGGACCGGAAAGGCAGCGCAAATGATCCTGGCACCATGTATCTGAACGCCTTCGCGTCGGGGCAACAACCGATAGACATGAGTGCGACCGACGAGTTTCGCAGCTTGTTGGCCAGCGCCACCGATCTTGGCATCCCGCATGCGCCTGACGTGCCGTATTCGTCGAGCAACATCGTTCTGCGGCAGCTGCGATTTCATTTCCTGGAGTGGGGCGCGCCGGATGCTGCCCCGATCGTGCTGCTGCACGGCGGCCACCAATCGGCGCATTCCTGGGACCTCGTCAGCCTGCATCTGGCGCGCCGTTTTCGGGTACTTGCGCTGGACCAACGTGGGCACGGCGACAGCGAGTGGGCACGGGATGTGTCCTACTCCAACCATGAGATGTCGCTCGACGTGGAGGCATTCATAGCGGCGATGGGTTTGCGGCGGCCGATCCTGATCGGCCACTCAATGGGCGGCCGCAACGCGATGCTGCTGACGCGGCGTGATCCGTCCTTGCTGAGCGCGTTGGTGATCGTCGATGTCGGGCCGGAATTGTCTGAGAAGGGTCGAGCGGCGATTGCCGGGTTTGTCCAGACCGCGCAAGAATTTGACGACCTGGAGCATTTCGTGCGGGCGGTGCGGCAATATGATCCTTACCGGTCACGCGAGCACATCGAACGAACCGTCAAATACAACATGCTGCAGCGGGCGGACGGCAAGTTCGTCAGCAAATGCGATTCCAATCCGCGCCGGTTGGCTATCGTCCGCGGCAGCGGGCCGCTGGAGAACATCACGCTCGAGGATGCGGCGGAATTCGACCTGCCCGTGCTGCTGGTCCGAGGCGCGAACTCCAATATTCTTGCCCCCGACGCCGCGGCGCGATTTGCCGCGGCACTGCCCCGCGGAAAGCTGATGACCGTGGCCGATTGCGGCCATAACGTTCATGGTCAGAACACCAGGGGCTTCATCGATGCTCTCGGCGCCTTCCTGGACACTCTGCGGCGTGACGGCGCGACAGCATTTGCCGGCGGTTCGTAATGAATATGCCGATTCTTTAGGCAACGCCGCGCTCGGATCCTGAGGGACGTACGGATCGCTCTGGCACAGAGATTGCTGCAGGTCACCTGCCGCGCTGCAGGTCACCTGCCGCGCCAAAGATCACCTGCCGCGCCAACTATCTGTCCTGGTCCAAGAAGGAGTGAGGAAAATGACTCTGACGCTGTCTCGTCGGCTGCTGCTGGGCACAACCGCCGGCGGCATTTCCTTGCTCGGTTGCCCGGCTATCCTACGGGCCCAATCAAGCGATCTGGTGGTCGGCGGTGCCGCTGGCATGGCCGGCTACATGAAGGAATTCGTTTTCCCCGTCATCGAGAAACAGCAGGGCATCCGGGTCGTGTTCGACGGCACGAGGTCGTTGGTGAACCTGGAAAAGATGCGGGCCGACCGGGCCGCGCCGCGCATGTCCGTGGTGCTGATGGACGATCCCGTCATGCAGATTGCCTGGGATGACGGGCTGATCGCGAAACTGACGCCACAGGCGGTGCCCAATATCGCCCGCATCAAGCCCGCGGCTGTGCATCTGGACGGCGCCTGGGCCAACTACCAGCAGCCCTGGGCCGGGATCGCCTACAACACCAAGGCAATGCCAAAGGGCGTGCCGGGCTATGCGGCATTGTGGGATGCGGCGAACAAGGGCCGAGTCATCCTGCCTTCGCTGCAGAACACCGAGGGATTGTGGACCCTGCTGGCGGCTGCGCACCTGGAAACCGGCAAATCGTTCCAGGAGGCGCAGTATGAGCCTGATGCCGGCTTCAAGAAACTGGCCACGCTGAAGCCGAGCGTGCTGACGATCTACACCAATCAGCCTCAGGCGGAGAATCTGCTGGAATCAGGTGAAGCATCACTGATGTCCGGCCAGTTTTCCAGCTACACTTTGATCCGGGCGGCCGGCGGCGCACCGGTAGGGCTGGCCGCTCCCGAGGAAGGGATATTCGCCATGCCGTCCGGCATATGCAAAGTCAAGGGCGGCCCCAACGAGGCCGCGGCCGATGCCTTCATCGACGCCTATCTCGGCCCTGAGATCCAGGCCATTCTGGTCGAGAAATCATTCGTGCTGCCAACCAATCCCGCAACGAAAATCCCGGCCGGCTTCGCCACCCCGGGCGAACCGTTCGTTCCGGACTGGGGCTACGTCAACAAGAACCGGCAGGCGTGGATCCAGCAGTGGAACCAGGTCATGGGCTGAGCAAGGTGACGGGCTGAGCAAGATGGCCGTGCCCGAACCGGGTTCCGGCCATTTGCGGATTGAGGGCGTCGCCAAACGCTTCCGGCAGACCAGTGTGCTCGAGGATATTGCTCTCACCATGGGCAAGGGCGAGTTCGTCTCGCTGCTGGGCCCCTCCGGCTGTGGCAAGACGACGTTGCTGCGCATACTGGCCGGGCTGCTTCCCGCCGACCGTGGCCAGGTGCTCCTCGGCGGGCGGGACCTGGCCCGGCTGCCGCCGCACCGGCGTAACGTCGGCGTCGTGTTCCAGAACTACGCGTTGTTCCCGCACCTTACAGTCGAGGAGAACGTCGCCTTCGGGCTGCGCGCACGCCGCCAAAAGCGACCTGCCATCGCCCCCCGCGTGGCCGAACTGCTGGCGATGGTTCAACTTGCTCCACTCGCCACCCGCCCGATCTTGCAGCTTTCCGGCGGTCAACAGCAGCGCGTCGCCATAGCCCGCGCGCTGGCCGTCAGTCCGGACCTCCTGCTGTTGGATGAGCCCCTGTCCGCGCTCGACCGCAAGCTGCGCGAAACGATGCAGGTGGAGTTGCGTGCCCTGCTGCGCCAACTCGGCATGACCGTCATCTTTGTCACCCATGATCAGGAAGAGGCGCTTGCGCTGTCGGATCGGATCGCAGTGATGAATGCGGGGCGCGTCGAGCAATTGGCGGAGCCCAAGGCCATCTACGATCGCCCGGCAACGCCCTTCGTGATGGATTTCGTCGGCCAGGCTACCGTGCTGCACGGCGAGGTGGCGCAGGAGAATGCTGCAACCGTCCTGGTGCGGACAACGCACGGCATGGTTGAGGCGCCCGGCCGCCTGGTGCGCGGTTCGCCTGTCATGCTGGCAGTGCGCCCGGAGCGCATCTCGCTTGGACCGCCCGCCGACGCCGATTGGACCGGCATCACGCTGCCGCTGGCGGCACGCACGTTCCTGGGCAGCCGCTGTCTGCTGCACGGCGCGGTGCAAGGCAGCGACCGCGCCACGGTCGAGCTGCCGGCCGATGCCGCCGGGGACGCCACGCCGGGATCATCGATCGGTATCTCGTGGCGCGTGGCCGACACGCTGCTCTATCCGGCTCCCCGACCATGACACGCCACGGAATCGCCTGGCTCACCGTGCCGGCCACCGCATATTGCCTCGCCATGTTCGCCGTTCCGCTCGGCTTGCTGCTGATCGAGAGTGTGCGTGGCCCGCAAGGTTGGTCGCTGGCCGGATACGCGGGATTTTTCTCGAGTGCCTACTCCTGGGGAGTATTGCTGCGCACCCTACGGCTAGCCAGCATCACCACGGCGATATGCCTGTTGGTGGGTTATCCCACCGCGTTTGCTCTGACCTGGTCCCGCGCGTGGCTGCAGGCCCTGCTGGTGGCGGCGTTACTGCTGCCACTCTCGCTCAGCGTCATCGTCAAGGCGTTCGGCTGGACTGTGCTGCTGCGTTCCAACGGCGTGGTCAACCTGATGCTGGCGACACTGGGGTTGACCAATGCGCCGGTGCGGCTGCTGTTCACCGAGACCGGGCTGCTGATCGGCATCGTCAACATCTTTCTGCCGTTTATGGTGCTGCCACTGTTCGCCAGCATCCGGCAGCTCGATCCGCGCCTGTCCGATGCGGCTGCAACACTCGGCGGTGGTCCGGTCTACAGCTTTCTGCGGGTGGTGCTGCCGCTGACCGTCCCGGGCATCGTTGCCGGCAGCACGCTCGTGTTCTCGCTCTCGATCGCCGCTTATGTCATCCCCACGCTGCTGATGGGCGACGCCTACCAGACGTTGCCGACGACCATTGCCACCTCCTTCCTGTATCTTCAGGACCCGCAGCGGGGTTCCGTTGCCGGCGTGGTGCTGCTGACACTGTCCCTGATCGTGGTGCTGGCCAGCGCCACGCTGGGCCGAAGGGCCTCAGCATGATCCGCCTGCTTTTTCGCGCGCTGGCCTGGATCATCCTCGCCGCCAGCGTTGTGTTCGTGCTGGCGCCGCTGTTGGTGACAATTCTGGTGTCGTTTTCACCATCGCCGGTGTTTGAACTGCCGACCGACAGTCTGTCGCTGGTCTGGTACCGGCGGATCTGGACGCTGGATGGCCTGCTGGCCTCCGTGTTGCTGACGGTGGAAGTGGCGTTCGCGGCGACCGTTGTTTCGCTGGTGCTCGGAACGCTGGCGGCGATCGCGGTGGTGCGGGGACAGTTTCCGGGACGTGAAGTCGTGGCGACCTTCCTGGTCTCCCCATTGATGCTGCCCGGTCTGGTCGTTGGCATCGCCATGCTGCAATATTTCCGCGCGATCGGCCTGAAGGAGGCATTGCCCAGTCTGCTGCTGGCGCACGTGATCATCGTGCTGCCGTTTGTGGTGCGGACGCTGACGGCAGGTCTGGCCCGGTTCGACTTCGCACTGATCGACGCCGCTCGAACGCTGGGGCTTTCCTACCCTCGGGCGGTTCTGCAGGTCATGGTGCCGGTGTTGGCGCCGTCATTTATCACCGGTGCCCTGTTCGGTTTCCTGGCCTCGGTCGACAATTATCCGGTTTCGATTTTTTTGACCGACGTCTACCATCGCACCTTGCCAATTCAGTTGTTGCAATACCTTGGAGAGTCGCCGGATCCGACAGTCGCCGCGATCTCGGCCTTCATGATCGGGTTGACCGCGCTGGTGCTGATGCTGGGCGATAAACTCGTGGGATTGAACCGGATGGCGGGGGTATGATGCAGACAGGGCGCGATTTTCTTGGCTACGGTGCCCATCCGCCGAACCCACGCTGGCCGGGTGGTGCGCGGCTGGCTGTCTCCTTCGTTGTCAATGTCGAGGAGGGAGCCGAACTTTCGATCACGGACGGCGACGAGCGCAACGAGGCGACCTACGAGGTCGCCGACGAGGTGCCGGATGTGCCGGATCCGTGCCGCGACACCCATTTCGAGTATGGCACACGTGCGGGTTACTGGCGGATCATGCGCCTTCTCGACGCCTACGGCGCTCGCAGCACCCTGAACGCCTGCGGCCGAGCGGTGGCGCGTTCGCCGTGGCTGGCGCAAGACGCGGCGGCGCGCGGGCATGAGGTTGCGTGCCATGGCTGGCGATGGGAACGCCATGCCGGCATGGAGCAGGAGCTGGAACGCGCGACGATCGCCCGGGCTTCCGCCGCGATCGAGGCGGCGACCGGCGCCGCTCCACTCGGCTGGCACACACGGTCCGCACCTTCGGTCAACACTCGCCGTCTGCTGCTGGAGCACGGCGGTTTCCTGTATGACAGCGACGCCTACAGCGACGACTTGCCATTTTTCGTGGCTGTCGGCGACCGTCGGCATCTGGTCCTGCCCTACAGTTTCGACACCAATGACATGCATTTCCACCAAGGCAGCCAGCGTTTTACCACCGCCGCGCATTTCGCTGAATATGTCATCGACGCTTTCGACCAGCTTTGGGCCGAAGGTGCGGACACACCGCGCATGATGTCGGTAGGACTGCATTTGCGGATGATCGGCCGCGCCGGGCGGATCGCCGGCCTTGAGCGAGTCCTGCGTCACATGAAGGACCGGGGCAGCGTTTGGCTGGCCCGCCGCGATGAGATCGCCCGCCATTGGCTGGAGCATTTTCCCGCGACACCGGGGTAAGGCCGCGCTGCCGAACGGTCGTCCATTGCACCCCGCTTGGGTCGGCTGGTAACCTTCGGTCGCTGGTGCGGATTTCGGCGCTTCCGTCAGGACAGCTGGAATCGTCTGTAGCAACCGGCCAACAGCGGATGAAGTCATGACCGGGATCAGTCACCGAACCATTGCAACGAACGGCATCCGGATGCACCTCGCCGAACAGGGAGCCGGTCCACTGGTAGTCCTGTGCCATGGCTTTCCGGAGTCCTGGTATTCATGGCGGCATCAGATCGAGGCCCTCGCCGCCGCCGGTTTCCACGTCGTCGCGCCCGATATGCGCGGCTATGGGCAAACCGAAAGTCCCGAGGCCATCGACCAGTTCACGCTGTTTCATCTGGTGGGCGACATCATCGGCTTGTTGGATGCACTGGGTGCCGAAACCGCCGTGATCGCCGGCCACGATTGGGGCGCCCCGGTCGCGTGGCACGCCGCGTTGATGCGCCCCGATCGATTCCGCGGTGTAATCGGGCTGAGTGTTCCATTCCGGCCGCGTGGACCGGTACGTCCCTCCAGTGTCATGCCGCAGACCGCGGACGCGATCTTCTATCAATTATACTTTCAGCCACCGGGGGTGGCGGATGCGGACCTGGAACATGATGTCCGCGCGTCAATACGCAGCGTGCTGCTCTCGATCGCGGGCGAGGCCCCGGCGGGTCCCGGCGGCGGTCCTGCGGCAGACAATTTCAGCATGATTCCCCGCGATGGTGGACTGCGAGGTCGCATCGCTCGAGACGCGCGCGAAGCTGTCCCGTTGCCCGGCTGGGTCACCGAGGCCGACGTCGACTTCTACGCCGGCGAATTTTCCCGCGCCGGTTTCCGCGGCGGCCTGAACTGGTACCGCAACATCGATCGCAACTGGGAGCTCCTGTCGCCATTCGCCGGCGCCCGTGTGACGGTCCCGGCGTTGTATATCGCGGGTGAGCGCGACCTCGTTCTTGGCTTTCCCCGGTGCGGCTGATTTTCTCGCTAATCTGCCGAGGTTCGTACCTCAGCTTCGCCAGACCATGCTGCTGCCCGGCTGCGGCCATTGGACACAACAGGAGCGGCCCCGCGAGGTCAACGAGGCAATGATCGGCTTTCTGAAATCACTGTGATTGGAACTGATCAGTTGAGTGCTCGACGGACCGGGACGGCGCTATGATCGTAGTCGGTAGGACCGTTGGCGGCACCACTACGATGGGCCATCGTCTGATTCCAACGGTCGGGCCAATGGGTGATGTGATATGAACCGTGATGCACGCGGTCATGGAACTCTCCACCGACAGCGCAGAGGCCGCTGCGCTGTTCGATCGCGCGGTGGAACATTATCTGAAATACCACGTCGACACGATGCGACCTGGTGAACGAAGCGCTCGCCGCCGATCCGGGTTTCGTCATGGGGCATTGCATCAAGGGCTACCTGATGCTCGCCGGCGCCAACCCGGCGCACCGCCGGCGATCGCCGCCAGCCTCGCCGCCGCCGAGGCCGGAGCTGCCACGGCCACACTGGCGCGAACAGCGCCACGTCGCGGCACTCTCCGCCTGGCAGCGCGGCGCCCTCGGGGACGCATTCGCGATCTGGCGCGAGATGCTCGATGCCGACCCGACCGATCTGCTGGCGGTGCGGATCAGCGACACCACGCATTTCCGCTTTGGCCACACCCAGACGGTGCTGCGAACAGGCGGACCGCCTCGCCCCGGCTTGGTCGCCCGACCTTCCCGGATACGACTGTTTCCTGTCCGTCTGGGCCTTCGCGCATGAGGAAGCCGGGGATACCGCCGGCGCCGAGCGCGCGATCGATCGCGCTTACGAACGCGACCCGACGAATTTCTTCGCCCACCATGTCAAGGCGCACATCCTCGAAATGGACAGCCGGCCCGCGCGAGGGCAACGATTGGCTCGGCCGCGCAGACCGGCTACTGGCCGATCGGCAACAATCTCGTGCATCACTTGTGGTGGCACCGCGCGCTGATGCAGCTCGATCTCGGCGAGCGTGACGCAGTGCTTGCCAGCTACGACGCCAACATCCGCAACCTGAACGCGCCGCTGACCAAGGCGGCGCCGGACCAGTTCAACGATCTGCAGAACGCGACAGCGCTGCTGTGGCGACTGGAGCAACTCGGGCTGGATGTCGGCGGACGCTGGGACGAACTGGCCGACAAGGCCGAGGCAAGGATCGGTGACAGCGCCTATCTGCTGCTGCCGCCGCACCTGATGTTGGCGCTCGCGGCCACCGGCCGCGACGAGGCCGCGGCGCGGTTCCTGGCGGCCTTGCGCGAGCAGGCAGAAGATCCGTCGCGATGGGAGGCGGCGGCGATCGGCGACGTCGTCGTGCCGGTGTGCGAGGCCGGTTTGGCGCACCGGCGCGGGCAGCATGCTCAAGTCGTTGCGCTGCTGGAGCCCCGTCTCGACCGGATCCGCCTGCTCGGCGGCAGCAACGCCCAGCGCGACCTGTTCCGTCAGATCCTGATCGATTCTGCAATGAAAGCGGACCGCCGCGACGTCGTCGCCGCGATGATCGCCGAGGAGACCGCGACCCATGCCGCACCGCCAGTTCAACGCGCCGGCTACGCCACTGCGGCACGCTGGCTGATGTGAAGAGGGAGCAACCAATGCCGCCGATCGAGCGTCTGATGCTGGACGGCCAACCAGAGCCGGTTAGCCATTACTGCCACGTCACCAAAGCTGGAAATCTGATCTGGGTCTCCGGCACTGTCGGAGTCGCTGCCGACGGCAGCGTCCCGGCAGGACGTCGTCGAGCAATTCGAGGTCGCCATAGCCAATATGGATGCGTGCCTGAAGGCGGTCGGCGCCGGCCCGGAGCACGTGGTGAAAGTGACCGTCTACCTGACCGACGTTGACGATCGAAGGAAAATCAATCCGATCCGGCAGCGATATTTTGGCCAGCACCGCCCAGCGTCGACCTTGGTCGAGGTTTCCGCCCTGGTTCTGCCTGAGCTGAAGGTGGAGATCGAAGCACAGGCGGTTCTGCCGTAGTCCGGGCGTCACTGCGCCAGCAGGCCGCGCGCCGCTGCGTCCAGGACCCGGAGACCCAAGGCGAGGTCCGCATCAGCGGTGTCCTCTGACCAGTGATGGCTGATGCCGCCGATCGATGGCACAAACAACATTGCCGCGGGTATGTGGCGGGCGATGTTCTGCGCGTCGTGGCCGGCGCCGGAGGGCATAGTCTGCCAGGCGCCTGGCGCGATCGCCTCGGCAGCAGCGGCAAGCGCCTGCATCATTGCCGGATCGCAGAGTGCGGGGATCGCCTTCGAGACTTCCTCGAGAACAACATCGCAACGTTCCCGCCGGTTGGCCTCGCGCACCAGCGCGCGCAACGCCGCCTCCATCCTTTCCAGGACCGGCAGCGACACGTCACGGCACTGGAACAGCACGTCGGCTGTCCCAGGTATGATGTTGGGTGCTCCCGGGTTCAGCGTGATGCTGCCGGTCGTCCAGGTGCTGCGCTCACCGGCCACGCGCGGGAATTCGGCATCGATCGCCGCCAGCAGTCGGACCGCCGTCAGCCCCGCGTCGCGGCGCTCTGCCATTGTGGTGCCGCCCGCGTGGTCTTGCTGACCCTGAACGCGAAGCCGCCATTGCCATATCGCCACGATGCCGCTGACCACGCCGATGTGATGGCCGGCCCGTTCGAGCTGCGTTCCCTGCTCGATGTGCATTTCGAAAAAGCCCTTGTACCGCCCAGGCTCAAGTTGGATGCGTGGCTTACCCTCGAGGTCGGCGGCGCGCAACGCGGCGCGCAGCGGGGTGCCATCGTTGCGGTTGCGGCTGCGGTCCATCTCCGCCTCCGACAGTTCGCCAACGATGGACCGGCTGCCGAGGAAGCCACCATCGAAATGACCCTCTTCGTCGGCGAAGGCGCAGACGTCGATGGGCAGCCCGGCACGAGCCAAAGCGAGGGCGGCGACAACGCCCAGCGCACCGTCGAGCCAACCCGCCTCATTCTGCGACTCGATGTGGCTGCCGGACAGTAGATGCGGACCAGGTCCCGTGTGCCGACCAAAGACATTGCCGATGCCGTCGATCGAGGCATCCAGCCCGCATGCGGAAAGGCGGTCCAAAAGCCAGTGTCGCGCTTCCATGTCCTGCGGCGAGAAAGTCGGTCGATGTACGCCGGTACGGAACTGGCCGATCTTACGCAGTTCGTGCAGGTCACGCAGGAAAGCATCGGTGTCGATCGCGGGCATCTATCGGGTCCGGCTGTGGCGAGCCCCAAATGTGCGGGCGAATGCCGGGATGCACAACCCGGTTGTTTCCCGCCGGTTGCGCGTTCACGCCGGAAACCTGTCTCGCGGCGCTCGATGCCCGCCGCCAATTCCAGCCAAACAGCGAAGCCGATACGATCGCTGTCATGCAAACGACGGCCGAACACTCCAACGAACACGCGAGCACCCTCGGTGCCGGTCAGCGCGTCGCAACGATGAACAGCCTGGGGAACGGCAGCAGCACGGTGCCATCTGGCAGCGGCTTGTAAGCGTCGGCCAGCGCGGCCCGGTACTCGGCCAGGTAAGCGGTGGTCTCGCCCGGATCGAGCGGTGCCAGAAACGGCCGCAGGCCACTGCCCTTGAACCACTCCACCACAGCGTCCGTCCCTCCCTTCAGCACATGGTGATAGGTGGTCCGCCAAACGTCGACCCGCGCGGCATGCGGGCCCAACAGCTGGTAATACCACTCGGCGCCCTGCCGCTCGGCCCTCGCAGCGGTGGCGGTCGCGAGCTTTGCCCTCCATCCCGGGGTGGCCGCGATCTGTCGCATCAGTACATGTGCTGGTTCGTCCAAATTGTCCGGCACCTGCACCGCCAGACTACCCGCGGCGGCCACCTTGCTCAGCAGCCGCGGCATCAGGCTTTCGTGGTGCGGTAACCATTGCAGGACGGCGTTTGCCAGGATCAGGTCGAACCGTTCGGGCGGGTCCCAGGTGTCGATTCCGGCCAGCGTGAAGGGCAACGCCGGCAGTCGTTTGCGGGCGGCCTCGATCATATCGGCAGAGCTGTCGAGCCCGCTGACTTTGGCGTCCGGGTAGCGAGCGGCCAACACCTCGGTCGAATTGCCCGGACCGCATCCGAGGTCGATCGCGCGGCGCACATCGACGGTCGGTACGGCGTTCAGCAGGTCTCGCACCGGGCGGGTCCGTTCGGCTTCGAAGCTGACATATTGTGCTGCGGACCAGCTCATCGCGCGTTTCCTGCAGGAGGGGACGCGAATCCTACCCCGCGAGCTCATCCTGATCCAGCATCAGTTCAGCCGCGCCAGCAAGCCTGCATCAGATCACACCCTCCTGCCGCAGCGAGTCCCGCTCGGCTGGGGGAAAGTCGAGTTCGGCAAGGATTTCATCGCTGTGCTGTCCCAAGGCCGGGGCGGGACGACGCACCATGCAGGGTGTGGCCGATAATTTCATCGGAAAGCCGAGCATCCGGACGATGCCGTGGCCGGGATGCGCGACATCGAGAAACATGCGCTGGGCGAGGATCTGCGGGTCCTGGAAGACCGCCTCCACGCTGTGCACCGGCCCACAGGGAACGCCGGCGGCATTCAGGGTTTCGATCCAGAAGTCGCTGGTATTGGTCGCAAGCTTGCCGCCGACGATCGCGTTGATCCGCGCCCGGTTCGCCACCCGTGCGTCCTGCGTTGCATAAAGCTTGTCGGTCTTCAGTCCGGGTTCGCCGAGGGCGTCCGCGAGCCTCGCGAAGAACGCATCGTCCGCCGGCGCCAGCGCGATCTGGCCATCCCGGGTCGGAAACACCCCATAGGGCGCGCTGATCGGATGGTCGTTGCCGCTACGCTGAGGCACTACGCCGGTAGCGAAATAGTTCGTCGCGATGTAGGCGAGCAGGCTGACCAGGCCGTTGGTCAGGCTCACCTCCGCTCGTTGTCCTTGCCCGGTCGCCCGCGCCCGCGGCACCGACGCGGTGATCGCCAATGCAGCATACAGCCCGGCGATCAAGTCGCTGATCGGCAGCCCGGATCGCAGCGGCGGATCATCCGGCTGGCCGTTCACGCTCATGAATCCACTCATCGCCTGTGCGATGAAATCGAAGGCCGGGCGATCGCGATAAGGACCTGCGCTGCCAAAGCCGTTGATCGAGCAAGTCACCAGCGCCGGCTGCAGAGCGTGCAGACGGGCGTCGTCAAAGCCCAGGCGATCCAGAACACCAGGGCGGAAGTTTTCCACCAACACGTCCGATCGCTCGATCAAGCGGGACAGGATGGCGCCGCCCCGGGGCTTGCGCAGGTCCAGGCGGATCGAGCGCTTGTTGCGGTTGAACTGGGCGAAGTACCAGGACAGGCCGTCCTTGGTCGCGCCCTGTCCGCGGACCGAGTCGCCTTCGGGCGATTCCACCTTCACAATGTCGGCTCCCAGGTCGCCTAACAAGGCGGTGCAAAAAGGGCCCGAAAGCACACGCGTCAGGTCGAGGACCTTGACCCCGGTCAGTGGCATGAACGCCTTCTCCGTCGATTGAACCGCATTGTCGCCCGGGTCCGCCGACGCATCAAACCAATGGTGGATCGAGCCGGTCATGCGGCATGTGAAAGGATCGCCCGGCGCCCCGCCGCAACTCAATCGAGCGCCAAGACGGCGAAGCTTGCCAGCCAGTGCTCGCCCATGTACTCGCCGCTGACATGGGCCAGGCTGGCGTCAAGGTGCTCCTCCGCCGTCTGCCTCGCCGTCGTCGGATCGGGGGTAAAGTCAGCCAGGGAACGCCAGCACCAGGCGCGGCTGAGATTGAGCCCGTCGAGATGCGCGATTTTGCCATCGGCGCGATCGGCGACGGTGACCGGGGTGAACAACGCCGCCGGCTGCCTTCGGTCCAAGTGAGGAAGAAAGCCAGCGAACCAGCGTCGAAACTCCTGTTCCGGGAGAGCGGCGCGCATGCACTCCGCCTCCATGAGCGCGGGTGAGAGAAACTCGTCGCCACCGGGTTCCCAGGCCTGGCAGTCCGCGTCCCCCAGATACCAGCGTCGCGCTGTATCGACGAGCGATGCCCGGAGCGCCTGGTGCCGGTAATCCAGACCCAGGCGGAGGGCGAAAGCCGTGCAGCTGTGGACACCGGCGCGAACCGGGTAGGTGGCGAACGGCAAGAACGTCACGAAACGCGTGACGAAGATGAGGGCCAGCGGTTCGAGGGCGATCGACCAGGCGCGTCCCTCCGGCGTGTCATGCATCGCCAGTTCGCTTGCCAGTTTCAACAGCCATGCCCAGCCATATGGCCGCTCGAACCCGCGTGCGCCGGGGCGGTCCAGATAGGAACACTCGGCAGCGATCCGATCTGGACTCAGATGCGTGTCAAACAGGGTCCGGATGGCTGACCGGTGCGGCATCGTAGGGTGGCGCCGATAAAGGCGCGCCAGCAGCCAATATCCGTGCACGCACGAGTGCCAGTCAAAACTGCCATAGAACACCGGATGCAGGGCGCACGGGGCGAGTGCGTCCTCGGGTCCGGTCAGCACGTGATCCAACTTGTGCGGATATTGGCGCGTGACGTGGCCGAGCGCGATGGTAGCGAACCGATCCGCGAGTTCGGCCGTGAGCTGCCTCATCGGTCAGGCCACGCGAGGCGGAAAACTCTCTATCGCAGCCCGGCGTTGATCTTTGCCAGCGCCGCGGCCCCGGGCACCAGGGCATCCTCCTGCAACGAATTCAGCGGCATGTCCGACGTCTTGAGATGCCCGTGCATATCCAACGGGTTCGGGTCGACATACAGCAGGCCAGTAACGATTTCGCCGGCTGCGTGGCGTTGCTGCATGTAGGTCAGCGCGGACACCCGGTCGTGCATGTCGTAGTCGATATGAAGCTTTCGCAGCCGCAGCATCGATCCGTCATGCTGCGTCACCACCTCTACCGAGCCAGGTGCATAGTCGACGGTGATCTCCTCCCGCCCGGTGATGACATCCAGGTAGTTCACCGCCGCGTTGTGCTCGCGAACGTAATCGAAGCTTTTGGTCGATCCCTCATGATTGTTGAACGCCACGCAGGGCGAGATGCAGTCAATGAACGCGGCGCCCTCATGCTTCAGCGCGGCCTCGATCAGCGGCACCAGTTGTCCCTTGTCGCCGGAGAAACTGCGGGCCACGAACGTCGCCCCAAGCTGCAGCGCCATGCCGACGAGATCGATCGCCTCGTCGCTGTTCTCCACCCCGCGCTTGGATTTCGCGCCCTTGTCGGAGGTTGCCGAGAACTGGCCCTTGGTCAGCCCGTAAACGCCATTGTTCTCGACGATATAGACCATGTTGATACCGCGTCGCATCGCATGGGCGAATTGACCCAGCCCGATCGAGGCACTGTCGCCGTCGCCTGACACGCCCAGATAAATCAGGTCGCGGTTCGCCAGATTGGCGCCGGTCAACACCGACGGCATCCGACCATGCACCGAATTGAAGCCATGCGACGCGCCGAGGAAATACGTCGGCGTCTTCGACGAACAGCCAATCCCGGACAGCTTGGCGATGCGATGCGGCGGCAGCTCAAGTTCGAAGCAGGCACGAACGATCGCGGCGCTGATCAAATCATGGCCGCAGCCGGCACATAGGGTCGAGATGGCACCTTCATAGTCGCGGCGTGTGTAGCCGAGACTGTTCTTATGCAGTTCGGGATGATGCAGCTTCGGCTTGGACAGAAAGGTCATGACACTGCCTTGTCTAGAGCGCTGGCTTGTCTAGAGCGCTGGCGATCGCTCCGGCGATGAAACGTGCGCTGATCGGCGTGCCGTCGTAGTGCAGCACCCTGCCCAGCTTTTTCGGGTCGATTTCCAGTTCGTTCACCAGCAGGGAGCGCATCTGGCCGTCGCGATTCTGCTCGACGACGAAAACATGGTCATGCGAGTCGATGAATGCCGCGACCTCGTCGCCGAACGGAAAGCCGCGTAGCCGCATCAGGTCGACATGGATGCCCTGTTCGGCCAGCATCGCATCTGCCTCGGCGATGGCCGGGCTGGTGGAACCGTAATAGATCGCTCCAAGCCGGGTCGGCGCGTTGGCTTTCCGCTCGATCGCCGGCGGCACGAGGGTCCGAGCGGTGCGGTGCTTTTTCAACAGCCGCTCCATATTCTCCTGGTAATCCGGACCTTCTTCCGAGTAGCGCGCCATGCGGTTTTTCGAAGTGCCGCGGGTGAAGAACGCGCCCTTTGTCGGGTGCGTGCCCGGCAGGGTGCGATAGGTGATGCCGTCGCCATCTACGTCGAGGTAGCGGCCGAACAATTTGCCGGCCTCCAACTCCTCGGCGGTCATGACCTTGCCGCGGTCCATGCGCCGGCTGTCGTCCCACACGAATGGCTTGCTCAACCGGTCGTTCATGCCGATTTCCAGGTCCAGCATGACGAAGATCGGTGTCTGCAGGCGATCCGCGAGGTCGAACGCGAGCGCGCCGAATTCGAAGCACTCGTAAGGGTCTTCCGGGATCAGCAGGACATGCTTGGTGTCGCCATGCGAGGCATAGGCGCAGCAGGTGATGTCGGTCTGCTGGGTACGCGTCGGCATGCCGGTGGATGGGCCGGCGCGCTGCACGTCGAAAATCACCGCCGGGATCTCGGCGAAATATGCCAGCCCGACGAACTCCTGCATCAGCGAAATGCCCGGGCCGGAGGTCGCGGTGAACGCCCGCGCCCCGTTCCAAGCCGCACCGATCACCATGCCGATCGAGGCCAGTTCGTCTTCTGCTTGAACGATGGCGTAATTGTTCTTGCCGGTCGCGCGGTCCACGCGCATGCGGCCGCAGTAACGGGTGAACGCCTCAGCCAGCGAGGAAGACGGCGTGATCGGATACCAGGCGCAAACCGTTGCGCCGCCGTAGACAGCGCCCAGGGCCGCGGCGCTGTTGCCGTCGATGAAAATACGATCGCCAACGGTATCGGCATGGCGCAGCGTCAGCCCGATCGGGTAGTCGAGGTTCTGCTTGACCCAGTCGCGGCCCATGTGCAGGGCCTGCACGTTGGCGGCGATCAGCTTGTCGCGGCCCTTGAATTGTTCCGCAAGCAATTGCTCGATGACCGCCGGATCCATCTCCAGCAGCATCGACAACGCCCCCAGCCCGACGATGTTCTTGAACAACTGGCGTTGCCGCAAATCGGTGTAGGCCTTGTTGGTCATCTCGGTCAGCGGGACGCCAAGCACCACGATGTCAGAGCGGAATTTCTCCGCGGGCATCGGCTTGGTATTGTCATAAAACAAATAACCGCCGGGCTCGATCGATGCGACGTCGCCGTCCCAGGTCTGCGGGTTCATCGCCACCATCAGGTCGGGTCCGCCGCCGCGAGCAGCCAAGTGGCCGGCATCGGAAATACGCACCTCGTACCAGGTCGGCAGGCCCTGAATATTGGACGGAAAGATGTTCCGCGGTGTCGCGGCGATGCCCATGCGCAGGACCGCCTTGGCGAACAGCGCATTGGCGCTCGCCGATCCCGATCCGTTGACGTTGGCGAACTTGACGACGAAGTCATTGACCCGCTGGAGACTCTCGTCCCCTTTGGCGACGCGGTCTATTTGCTGCAGCATGCGTTCTCCGCCTGAGCCACATCGATCAAGAAACGTTGCATATCCCACGCGCCGGTCGGGCAGCGTTCAGCGCACAACCCGCAATGCAGGCACACATCCTCGTCCTTCGCCATGATCCTCCCGGTTTTCAGAGTTCCTGACACATACAGCGCCTGCTCCAGATTATGCGCCGGCGCCATCAGCCGGGTTCGCAACTCGGCTTCCGGACCATTCTCGGTGAAAGTGATGCAATCCACCGGACAGATGTCGACGCAGGCATCGCACTCAATGCACAGATTGTCGGTGAACACCGTCTGCACGTCGCAGTTCAGACAGCGCTGCGCCTCGGCGAACGCCAGCTTCTCATCGAAGCCGAGTTCCACCTCGGCCTTGATGTTCTTGAGCGCGACAAGCTTGTCGCGATGCGGCACCTTGTAGCGAAGGTCGAGCGAAACGCCGTTGTCGTAGCTCCACTCATGGATGCCCATCTTCTGGCTCGCCAGTGTCACCATCGGTGGCGGCCGATCGTGGACATCGGTGCCCTGGCAGAACTGGTGGATTGAGATCGCCGCCTGATGGCCATGCGCCACCGCCCAGATGATGTTCTTGGGTCCGAACGCCAAGTCGCCGCCGAAGAACACCCGAGGCTCGGTCGACTGGAAAGTGGTTTCATCCACTACCGGCATGTCCCATTCGTTGAACGACAAGCCGATGTCGCGCTCGATCCACGGAAAGGCATTTTCCTGGCCAACGGCGACCAGCACGTCGTCGCACTCAAAGAATGCGTCGGGCTCACCGGTCGGCATCAGCTTGCGGCGGCCGCGGGCATCGAATTCCGCCTTCACCTTCTCGAATGTCATGCCGTACAGGTGGCCGTCGTGGTGTTTGAACTCCTTCGGCACGAGGTAGTTCAGGATCGGGATGTCCTCATTGATGGCGTCCTGTTTTTCCCAGGGCGAGGCCTTCATTTCCTCGAACCCCGAACGGACGATCACTTTCACGTCGTCGCCACCGAGGCGGCGCGATGAGCGGCAGCAATCCATCGCCGTGTTGCCGCCCCCCAGCACGATCACCCGACGGCCGATCTTACTGATATGACCAAATGAAACCGAGGACAGCCAGTCGATGCCAATATGGATATTCGCGGCAGCATCTTGCCGGCCAGGCAGATCGAGATCACGCCCGCGCGGCGCGCCGGAGCCGACGAAGATCGCGTCGTAGCCCTCAGTCATCAATGCCTTCAGACTGTCGACCCGCTGGCCGAGCCGCATGTCCAGACCGAGGTCGGTAACGTAACCGACCTCTTCGTCGATGACCTCCTCCGGTAGACGGAACTTCGGAATCTGGCTCCGGATCATCCCCCCCGCTCGGCTGTCGCCATCGTAGACCACCAGGTGGTAGCCCAGCGGAGCCAGGTCTCGCGCCACGGTCAGCGAGGCCGGTCCGGCACCGACCAAGGCGATCTTCTTGCCGTTGCGGGTCGTGGGCTTCGGTGGCATGCGGCCGCTGACGTCGCCTTTGTAGTCCGCAGCCACCCGCTTCAGGCGGCATATGGCGACCGGCTCTTCCTCCACCCTGACGCGACGGCACGCGGGCTCACACGGCCGGTCGCAGGTGCGTCCCAGGATCCCCGGAAACACATTCGATTTCCAGTTGACCATGAACGCGTCGGCGTATCGCTCGGCCGCGATCAAACGAATATACTCGGGAACCGGGGTATGTGCGGGACAGGCCCACTGGCAATCGACGACCTTATGGAAGTAGTCGGGATCCTTGATGTCGGTCGGCTGCAAGTCGGACTCCTTTCCTCGGCGCGCCTGGATCGTTCGTCGTGATCCTTGGACGCACCGACCGCGCTCTATACCGCCGCGGTGCGCGTTCGTCGCGCGGACACTAGTGCCAATCCTTGTCGGCGGCAATCGGAACGTCCGGAGGGGGAGGCTTACCCGACCGGGTGAAGTTTGCGTGTACGCCTCGCCACGCCGGGTCCTGCCTCCGGAGGTCGGCGATGCGGAGCAGTCGGAACGCTACTTGGCGGGCGCCGGCGAGATCGTCACGGTCGCGGTCCGCCCGGAGACCAGACGGACCGAGGGCGGCACGGGGTCCAGGCGGACCCTCACGGGAATGCGCTGCGCCAGCCGGACCCAGGTGAAAGTAGGGTTGATGTTCGGCAGAAGATCGCGGCCGACACTGCGCTGGCGATCGAAGACGCCGCCAGCGATGCCAAGCACTGCGCCGGTCAACACCTCGGCGGCGCCCATGAGTTGGATCGTCGCGTGGTCGCCGGTATGGATGCGGGGCAGCTTGGTCTCCTCGAAGTAGCCGTCGACATAGAACGAATCGGTGTCCACCAGCGCGGCGATGGCTTGAGATGCCGTCACGTAGTCGCCGGGGCGAAGATAGAAATCGGTCAGAATGCCATTTACCGAGGCATGCACTTCGGATCGGTCCAGATTGAGCTGTGCGACGTCACGGGCCGCCTGAGCCTGCTGATAATTGGCGGCGCTCTCGATCGCTCGTGCCGTTGTCTGCTGCTGCTGCTGGCGTGAGACCTCCACATCGGTCAGCGCCAGCACGCGCTTGGTCTCGCGGTCGGCCTCCTCAAACGTCGCGTGTTTGCGTTCAAGATCCGCCGTCGCTTCCCGCAGTGCCAGGGTGAAGCGCGACGGATCGATGCGGAACAGCGTGTCGCCTTTGCGCACCGCCTGGGTGTCATGCACAAACACGTCGACAACCGGCCCCGACACGTCGGCTGCGACACCGACCACGTCGGCACGGAGGATACCGTCACGGGTCCAGGGCTCCTCCATGTAATAGACCCAGATGCGCCAGCTGACGAACACCGCTGCGGCCACCAACAGGATGCTGACGGCGATGCGGCGCAGCGCCGGCAGTTCGTCCCTCATGTCGGCAGGATGCCGCGCACGTTCGGCATAATGGCGCCAAGTCCGAAGACAATTCCGCCCAGTACCAGGACGAACAACGCCAGATCGACCAGCGGCCGGTGCCAGACGAAACGATAGAAGCCGACACGGTTCAGTGCGTGGAACAGCAGCCATGTCACCGGCCACGCGAGGATGCCGGCGAGCATCAGCGGCGGCAGATAGATGCCGAACAGGTCGAACTCACCGCGCATCGGCCGCCTCCGCCGTCTCGGGAAACGCCGTCGCGCCGAACAGCGAACGCTGCATACCTGCCAGCAGGAGCCAGGCCGTTTGCGCGTCCGGCGCCGGCATCGCGGCCGCCGCGGCCGCCATTGCCATGGCACCGGGCTCGTGGACGCCCTCAGGCTCCAACTTCGCGTTGCGGTGACGGGCCCGGAAGTAGCGGGCGATCGCCAGCAGCATCCCGTCGATCGCATGGCGGACCGGCGCGGGCAAGGTGGCTTCGATCTCCCGCAGGCGCAGCATGTTCAGACCGATCCGAAGCTCTCCCAGCAGCGCCGCGGTGGTAAGATAGGGTGCCTGTTCCGACACATCGAGCTGTGGCGCCAGAACGGTGAAGCGGTCCAACGCACGCAGAGCGAAGGCAGCTTGGTTGGGCCGCCAGCGTCGTGCGGCGATCGCGGCGAGATCAGCCCACCCGACACGGAGCAAGTGCCACGTGGTCCACCCGGTGCCCGGGGCCAAGGTGATACGACCGAGCACGGCCGTCGCCGCCAACCCCGCCAAGCTGCCGAGCGCGCCATCGAGTGTCGTGCCGAACCGAGCGTCGTATTCCGGCTGCAGGCTCAGCATCAACGTGGTCATCGCGGTCAATATCAGGCCAGTGCCACTGGTGATTGGAATGAATGCGCCCGCCGGCACCAGAAACAGTCCAAGCACCACTACCAGTACAGGAAAATCCTGCACGGCAGGCAGCACCGCGAACTGATAGGCGATCGCGACCGTGACCGCGGCCGTCGTGATCGCCAGGACGCGAACGAACTGCGCCGATGGTTCGGCAGCGGCGCTGGCAAACGTGCCGGCCACCAGGGTCATCAGTGCGGCGCTCGCTCCCTCCTCCCAACCGGTCGCGGTCCAAAACCCGACGACCAGCAGAAACGCCAGGGCGACCGGCAGCAATACCAGTAGCGCGCGCACCGGGTCGCGATACGGGATTGCCAGTCGCTCGGTCTGGGCGGCGTGCCGCAGATGGTCGGGAAGCGGCGCGCCGTGGCTCACGGCACGTTGCAAAGCCGAGCAATCCTGGAAGCCGAGCATCAAATCCCGCAGCATGAGCCCTATGCCGCCTTGCAATGCAGCCAGCGGGCCGCCCTGCCCGGCCTGCAGATCATCGATCGCCCGCAGCGTCGTTGCCGAGCGTGCCGGCGAGACCGTTGGCAGGTCTCGCAGCCAATCGCCCAGGGCAGTGACTGCGTGCGCGATGGGAGCCGGTCCGGCGGGTCCGCTTCGCAGTGCCGGATTCCAGTCATGCGCGCTGAACATCAGCCGGATCAGCAGCAGCATGCGAGTGTGCAGAAGACGAACCACGCGCGGGCTCGGCCGGTTCAGGTACCATGTCGTACGCGACGTGGCTGGACAGAGCGTCGAGCTGCGCGGCATCGGCGGCGAGCTCGCCCAACTTTCGATGGTGGTCGCCCGCGCCATCAGGGCCGCGAAGGGCGCCCAATGCGTAGTCTTTGGCGCCTTCCAACCATGCGGCGACCCGGGCGTTGAGCACCGTCCCGGCCGAGTGCGGAAAGAATACGCTGTCCACCGCCGTTGCGCACACGATGCCGAGCAAAATCTCTTCGGTGCGCACAACGGCAGTGGTGAATCCCGCGAGTGGGTCCAATGCATCCGGCAGCCCAACGACCGCTGCCGTCAGTCCTGCCATCGAATAGACATAGCCGCGCGGCATCTGGTCGATCATCGACAGGAACACGCCCGCCAGCGCGACGAACCCGACGCAAAGAAACAAGCCGCCGGGCAGATTGGCCAGCGCCGCCATCAGCAGCAACGTGATCATCGCGCCCGCGACGGTCCCGACCATCCGAAACAAGGCTTTGGATCTGATCGCGCCGGAGATCGGCTGCATCAACATGTAGACGGTAAAGATAGCCCAGACCGGCCGCGACAGGTTGCAGGCGCAGGCGATCCAGAAGGCCAGCATCGCCGCGGCGAAGGCCTTCAACGAGAACAGTACATCGCGGGGTCCCGGCCATATCATACCATCTGGTCCCATCAGCTCGGGTCAGCGTAACGATCGCGTCCGGTGTGGGTATCCGATGGTGGCCAGGACTGGCATTTTCCTGAGGCGCTTAGGGCCGCATTCCGAACGCCGATGGGCCGGGGGTTCGCAGCGGCGCCGCCAAGGCGGCGAAATCGCAGAGCAACTTTCTCGTGTCCCGCGGGTCGATCACCTCGTCGACCCAGAATGCCTCGGCCGTTCTGAACGGGGAGCGCAGACGGTTCAGCCTGGTTTCGATTTCCTCCAGTTTGGCGGCCGGGTCGGGCGCGGCGTCGATTTCGGCGCGATAGGCCGCTTCGATGCCGCCTTCCAGCGGCAACGAACCCCAGCTGGCGGACGGCCAGGCATAGCGCAGGCACAGATGGCCGACCGGCTGATGTCCGAGACCGCCGACGCCGTAGCAATTTCGGACGACGATGCTGCACCAGGGCACCGTGGTCTGATTGATGGCCGCCAGGGCACGCACCCCCCAACGGATCACCGCGCTGCTCTCCGCCCGCAGTCCGACCTGAAAGCCGGGGCAATCCACCAGATGCACGATCGGCAGATGGAAAGTTTGCGCCATGTCGACGAAGCGGATGATTTTGTTGCACGCATCGGCGGTCCATGCACCGCCCTCGAAAAGCGGATCACCCGCCATGACGGCGACCGGCCAGCCATCCAGCCGCGCAAAGCCGGTGATGATCGATCGGCCGAACATGGCAGCCATCTCGAAAAAGCTGTCCTTGTCGAACACCGAGGCGATGATCCGCCGCATGTGGTAGGCCTGCTTTTTGACTTTCGGGATCGCCAGGATCAAGGCTTCGTCGCGCCGACTGGGATCGTCCCAGCCGCGCACTCTTGGCGGCACATCGTGGATCGAGCTGGGCAGATAGGACAGAAACCGCCTGGCAGCCGCAAAAGCCTCTTCCTCGGTGTCAACGGCGTGATCCACGCCGCCGCAGCGCAACTGGATCTGCCAGCCGCCAAGTTCCTGTTTGGATCGCGGCTCACCGAGGCGCTCGACGACCGGAGGGCCGGCGACGAACACCGCAGCTATTTCCTTCACCATGACCGAATAGTGCGCCGCGACCAGCCGCGCCGCGCCGAGACCGGCGACCGATCCGAGCCCCAGGCCGACGACGGGGACTTGCGCCATCTGGTTGGCGACCAGGTCGAATGACGTCGTTTCCGTCAGGCCGCCGGGCAGGTTGGCACGTCCAGTCGTCTCGATGGTCTTCACCGATCCGCCGCCGCCCGAGCCCTCGATCAGGCGGATGATCGGCATCCGGAACTGGGTGGCGATTTCCTCCGACATCTTGGGCTTGCCCTTGATGGAGGCATCGGCCGAGCCGCCCCGGAGTGTGAAGTCGTCGCCCGCGACAACCACGGGTCGGCCGTCGACGGTGCCGCGGCCGAACACGCAGTTACCCGGGGTGAAGGCAGTGATGTTGCCGCTTGGATCGTAGGTTGCCTTGCCGGCGATGCTGCCGATTTCCTGGAAGCTGCCGGCATCGAGCAGGCGGTCGATCCGCTCCCGTACGGTGAGCCGGCCGCCAGCGTGCTGCCGAGCGACTCGCTCCTTGCCGCCGAGTTCGCGGGCGAGGGACTGACGGTGCCGCAGTTCGGCCAGCTCGGGTTCCCATCCGACTCCGGCTCCCGCTGAGGTCGCTTGTATAGGCGCGACATGGGTTGGGCTGGGGTTGTCGTCGGCCATGCGTTTCCTGTCGATGTTCGTCCCGGGGTCCGATACCGGCTGGTAGGATCGCGGGAAGCCTATGGTCGATCGGCGGGGTGCGCAATGCGTGAGTGCCGCGGATGGCAGCCGGTCGATACGCAGACTGGGGAGTTTGGTGCCCGGACGCGGTTTCGGTGCAATCTGACCGTGGGGCGGCCGATCAGTGCCCACACCAACCGATTGGAGAGAGAACCGATGACGCGAGCCGAACTGACCGAGAAGATCCTGGATATCAAGCGCGAGAAGAACTGGAGCTGGAAGCACGTCTGCGAACAAATCGGCGGAATGTCGGAGGTCCTCGTTGTCGGCGCTTTGCTAGGTCAGATGAGACTGGTGAAGCCGCTGGCGAAGAAAGCTGCCGCGCTGTTCGGGTTGAACGCATCGGAAGAGCGTATGCTGAACGAGGTGCCGTATCGCGGTACGCCGATGCCGCCGACCGATCCGCTGATTTATCGATTTTACGAAATGGTCATGGTCAACGGACCGGCCTGGAAGGCGCTGATCGAGGAGGAGTTCGGCGACGGCATCATGTCGGCGATCGACTTCGACATGCACATCGAGCGCGAAGCGAATCCCAAGGGTGATCGCGTGAAGCTGACGATGTCCGGCAAGTTTCTGCCGTACAAATACTACGGCAACGAGCAGGGTATTCCCGAGGCCGGGTATAAGGAGGACTGAGCCAAGGCGGTCAGCCGGCTTCGGTCTGCCGTGCGCGCTCGATCGCGTCCATGACCAGGGCCTTTGCCTCGGAGGCATCGCCCCAGCCCAGGACCTTGACCCATTTGCCGGGCTCCAGGTCCTTGTAGTGCTCGAAGAAGTGCCGGATCTGCTCAAGCGTGATCTGCGGCAAATCGGTGTAGTTGTGCACGTTGACGTAGCGTTGCGTCAGCTTCGGTGAGGGCACGGCGATGATCTTCTCGTCGCCGCCGCTCTCGTCCGTCATCTTCAGCACGCCGACCGGGCGCACGTTGATCACCGCTCCGGGCACGATCGGACGCGTGTTGGCCACAAGCACGTCGATCGGGTCGCCATCGTCGGACAAGGTGTGCGGCACGAAGCCGTAGTTCCCCGGATAGCGCATCGGCGTGTAGAGGAAGCGGTCGACCACCAGCGTGCCCGCCTCCTTGTCCATTTCGTATTTGATCGGTTCGCCGCCGATCGCGACCTCGATGACGACGTTCACGTCGTCCGGCGGGTTCTTGCCGATGGCGATGGCGTCGATCCGCATGACAGGCTCCCCTCGCTCAGATAATTCGTTCGATATCGGCGCCGCACGCCGCCAGTTTTTGCTCGACCGCTTCGTAGCCGCGGTCCAGATGATAGACCCGGTTGACCACCGTCTCGCCCTCGGCCGCGAGACCGGCCAGGATCAGCGACAGCGACGCACGCAGATCCGTCGCCATCACCGGCGCACCAGACAGCGCCGGCACCCCGCGCACGATAGCCGAGGCGCCATGCACGTTGATCCGCGCGCCCATCCGGTTGAGTTCCGAGACGTGCATGAAGCGATTCTCGAAGATCGTCTCGGTCACCATGGAGGCGCCCTCGGCCACCGACATCAGCGCCATGAACTGCGCCTGCATGTCGGTCGGGAACCCTGGATAAGGTTCGGTCATCACGTCCACGCCATGCAGACCATTGAGCCGCTTCACCGTCAGGCCGTCGGGTTGCTCCACGATCTCGACCCCGGCCTCGCGCAGGATGCGCACCGTGGCGCCCAGATGGTCGAGTCGGGCATCGCGGAGGAAGACCGAGCCGCCCGAGATCGCGGCGGCGCAGGCGTAGCTGCCGGTCTCGATCCGGTCCGGGATGATCGCGTGTCTGGCGCCATGCAGTGCTGTGACCCCGTCGACCACCAGCTTGTCGGAGCCGATGCCCTCGATCTGCGCGCCCATCGCGACCAGACAAGCCGCCAGGTCGCCGATCTCCGGCTCGCGCGCGGCGTTCACCAATGTGGTGCGGCCCTCGGCCAGTGACGCCGCCATCAGCAGGTTTTCAGTCGCGCCCACCGAAACGAATGGAAACACGATGGTGGTGCCGCGCAGCCGTTGCTCGACGCGAGCATCGATGTAGCCGCCCTCCAGCGCGATACGCGCACCCATCTGCTCCAGCCCTTTCAGGTGGAGGTCGATCGGACGAGCGCCGATGGCACAGCCGCCAGGCAGCGAGACGCGCGCCTCGCCCACGCGCGCCAGCAGCGGACCCAGCACAAGAAACGAGGCCCGCATCTTGCGCACGATGTCGTACGGTGCCTCGGTGCTGCTGATGGTGCCGCCGAGTGAGAGGGTGCGGCCGTCATTGGTGACGGGCTCGACAGCGATGCCGTGCTGGGCCAGCAGCAGACCCATGGTCTGGATGTCGGCGAGGCGCGGCACGTTGGACAGGATCAGGCGCTCGTCGGTCAGCAATCCGGCGACCATCAGCGGCAGCGCGGCGTTCTTCGCCCCGCCGACCCTGATTTCTCCAGACAGCGGTGCGCCGCCTCGAATTCGAATCCGGTCCATCGAAGGCCTTACATTCGTGGCAGGGAAACGCCCCGCTGACCCATGTATTTGCCAGCTTTGTCGGCATAGCTGGTCTCGCACGGCTCGTTGCCCTGCAGGAACAGGAACTGGCAGATCCCCTCATGCGCATGGATCTTTGCCGGCAGCGGCGTCGTGTTGCTGATTTCGATCGTTACCTGGCCCTCCCATTCAGGTTCCAGGGGCGTGACATTCACGATGATGCCGCAACGCGCATAGGTCGATTTTCCGAGGCAGATCACCAGCACGTCGCGCGGGATGCGAAAATACTCGATGGTGTGACCGAGCGCGAAGCTGTTCGGCGGGATGATGCAAACATCCGCCTTCCGGTCGACGAAGCTGGAGGGCGAGAACGCCTTGGGGTCGACCACGGCGGAGTCGATATTGGTGAAGATCTTGAACTCGTCAGCGATGCGCGCGTCGTAGCCGTAGCTGGACAGGCCGTAGCTGATAACGCCGTCACGCTTCTGCGCTTCGACGAAAGGCTCGATCATGCGGTGCTCCTGCGCCATCCGGCGGATCCAGCGGTCGGACAGAACGGGCATCGCGGTGAGAGACTCCGAAGTGAAGCGACGGAAAATGCTCTAGCCTGGATGCGTGTTGCGCCGCAAACGGCATATCGTGCCGTCAATCGTTCAACGCCAAGCGTCGGGGCCTGGCAGCACGCCGGACGCGTTCGATGCGGTGGTCATGCGTGCAGACGAGGCGTAGCGGCCCGCGTCGGTTTGCATGCAGCCGTTCGGGTTGCGGCGACGCAGGCTGTGTTCTCGGCCCGACTGGAAGGGCTGAGATGCCTATTCCAGATGAAAACGCAATGGAAACATCAGCGCCATCGTCGCGCCCGGCAGCTCGGTGGGCATCGCAGGCAGGGGATCGGCGCGCTTCAGGGTCGCCAACGCCTCATCGTCGAGCAATTGCGACCCGGAGCCGTGCTCGATCGTCATTGTGACAATCCCGCCGTCTCGGCGAATGGTTACATCGACTACCACCAGACCCTCCTCCCGCCGTGCCCGAGCGAGCGCGGGATAGCGCTGGTAGGCCTTGAGGTGAGCGGCCAGGCGGTCGCGATAAGCGCCGAGTTCACTCGCCGAAGGTGGTCGCACCTGCGGAACCGCTTGCGCTGGGGTTGCCGGAGCGGACGAAGCCGCCGGACGTTCGGCAGGGTTCGCCGTCGGGCCGCGAGTGGCGGGCACCGTCCGTGGCCGAAAGGAAGGGGGGCTTTGGACCGGCGGATGCGGATGCGGTGGGGGTGGAGCCGGAGTGGGCGGCGGTTGTGGCGGCGGTTCCGGCACTGGCGGTGGCGGCGCTGACACGTCCGGTGGGGGTGGAGGTGGCGGCGCCATGGGCTCCACCGGCGGTGGCGGTGGGGCCTCCGCTTCGGGCGGTGGTGTTTCTGCCGGTGGCGGAGGTGGCTGGGGTTGCACCTCTGACTGCGCCGGCGCTTCAGGGGTCGGTGGTTCGGGAGCGGCAGGCGACTGCTCTTGTGGAACAGATGCGGCTGCCTCAGGGGCAGTCTCGAGGACCACGACCGCTACTGGGGTGGCCTCATCGTCATGCGTCGCCCGATGCGGCAACGCGAGGATCACGCCCAGTACCGCCAGGTGCACTATCACTGCTGTGCCGCCAGCCGGCAGCCAGCGGCGCGATGAAGCCAGTCCCGTCCGGCTGAGGCGCGGACGAGCGGAAGGTGCCGCGATCGCTGGTCTGCGGTCGTCAGGCAACACATCCAGGGCTTGCAACGTATCGCCTTCGGTCACTGTGGGACGCGCCTTGTCAGCTAATGAGGCGTGGTGCCGCCCTCATGCCGCAGCATCGTCCCACGGTAAAGACCGTCATCGGTGAATAGGGGATGGACGATCGGCGATGTTTCTCGCCAACCAGCGGGTGACGGACGCCGCACTCGGCAGCGTCCGAAGGATGCAATAACTACGATGCCGGGAGCTATTCTATGGAAAATACGTTTTCAAATGAGGCTTAGTTGGTGCCGGGGCCGGGTCGTCCGGCGACATGCGCTGGCCCGGAAGCCTCATCGGACAATCGCCGCGCAGGCATCCGCTCCACCCGCACAATCGGCCGACGTTGTGGTGGGTATCGTAGTGGTGTGTATCGTATCCCGTGGCGCACGCATGCCGCCGCCCCTGTCCAGGGCGACGGCGTGCGGAATGCGATCAGTTCTCGGGCGGGAAGAATACCAGCGTCCGGACCTCGATGCTCTCGCGTGGCGGGGCGCTCTCGGCCAGTGGATTTTCGAACGAGGTATGGAACGACAGCCGAGCACGTCCGTCGTTCTTGCTGTCGTGCACGCGGATCAGCAAGACTTCATCTTGTTGCTGTTCCGAGAAGTAGTACCAGCGATGCTCGGGCTTGAACTCAACCCGGGACGTTTCGCCCCGCACATGGTTGTAAACCAGATCGCTGGCGATCAGGTCATCATCGGTGAAGGTCCGTGCGTCGCACAGCGCCAACGGAGAGTCGAGAACCGGCCCGCGGATCGGGCGCCAGACGTTGACGACACCGAACCGATGTTTCAGCAGGTCCGTCGCGTCCGCTCCCATGTGATCGCGCACCCGTCGCGGGGCTGAATTGACAGTGTGGTCATTGTGCACCTGCCGCGACGGCACGCGCCCGTCGGGCAGCCCGGCATTGCGCACGGTGTGATCGAATATGAACACGCGCGATGCGCCCAGCTGCTCCTTGAGCAGGCGTTCCACTTCCGGATAGTAGGTGCTCTTGACCTCCTCGGGTGAGTAGAAGTCGCGCACTTGCGTCGGTGCGCGCACCAGCGCGAAGCCGTTGCGATCGAGCGTAAACTCCGCTTCACGGCCGCGACCGTCCTCGATGCGCACCTCGTGCGGGTCGTCGATGCCGTTGTCAGGATTCAGCGCCAGGCGGCGGGCCATCGACGTAGCGCACCGGCTTTTCCGCTCCGCGCACCAGATAGTGCAGCGTCGCGGTGACGTTTTTCGGGGAAACAGTGACATCAAGCGGCATGGCGGACGTCCTTCGCGAAGGATTGATACGATGTGCGCGCCGGATGGGTCTCACGCAGTGCGCGTGAACACGCCCGGCGGCAAGCGAGTGCGCCCCGATCGGCCGGTAAAGGTCGGAACCCAACGCGCCGACCGGGACGCTCGGTCAAAGTGTTCTACCTGATGCGGAAGGAGTTCAATCCCGTGCCACGTCCACGTCACGTATGAACGCCGTGGCCCCGTGGATCTTTTGAACCACCCAATCGCCGATGGTATACTTTCGCCAGCGTCGCATCACCGGCACGGTCCTCGGCGAACCGGCGGCCACAGATGTCCCTCAGCGAATTTGAATTTGGCCTATCGGCGCCAGTCCAGCCGAGGCTCAGACCGCAGCGGGCGCGCGACGGCGGGGTCCTGCCGACGGCTCGGCCGCGTATCGGGCGGCGGCGCTCGCCCTGCCGGCTCGTCGCCATTATGCAGGTCCTGTGGTGCCGGCGGGATCGGGGGCCGGTCACTGATCGAGTCTCGCCGCCGTGATTGCGGCGGGGTCGCGTATACGTCCTCGAAGTCCACCTCTCGCGGCGCGGCAGGCAGCCGCAGGGCCAGATGCCGGATCTCGTTCTGGATTTCATCCAGCCGGACGTCGATTGCCTCGAGCCGCGATTTGACGCCAAGTACGCTGAACGGCATGAACAGGAACGCGAGCGCGTATAGCAGCGCCGGGACGAGAAGCACCAGCGGGACCCACCAAGGTACCCAGTCCGGCAGCGTCAGTGGCATGTTCATATCCGATTCCTAGCACCGAAATCGGACGGCGTGGATGGATTTCTCGCTCCTGCCGTGCGAGTTTCGGATCATGTTACTGCTGATCCCCGGGCCGGTCACGACGCGCCGCGAAGTTCGTGCCGCACTCTGCCGCGATCTCGCGCCATGGGACAATGATTTCCGTGCATTTCTCACTCGGCTGCGGGCCCGGATACTGCGGCTCGCCGGCGGTGTCGAACACGAGCATGTCACCCTGCCTCTGCAAGGATGTGGCCACTTCATCACCGAGGCGGCAATCCGCACTTTCTTGCCTCTCGGCGGCCGGATCCTCGTTCCCGCCACCGGCTCATACGCTGACCGCATGGTCCGCCTGGCCCGGGAAGCCGGCCGCGTGGCCGTGCCACTCGCCATGGGTCCGACCGATACCACTGATCCGCAGGCGGTGGCACGGGCATTGCGGGCCGACCCGTCCCTCAGTCATGTCGGGATTGTCTACTCCGAGACCGGCAGCGGGGTAATCCACGATGTCCAGAGTATTGGCGCGGTGGCCAGAGCCGAGGGACGGCGCATGATCGTCGACGCGGTTTCCGCCTTTGGCGCGCTGCCATTCGATCTGTCCACCCAGCCGGAGGTGGATGCGGTCGTCTTCACGACGAACAAATGCCTGGAAGCGCTGCCGGGCGTCGCCTTCGCGGTGGCACGGATCGACCGCCTTCTGGCGGGCGCCGGCAACGCCGGAAGCTGGTCGTTCGACCTGTCCGACGTCTACGCTCATGCCCTGCGCTCCGGATGGGGAAGTTTTCGCTTCACCCCTGCGGTGCAGATCCTCGCGGCGCTTGATGTGGCGCTGGACTACCACGAGGCCGAGGGCCAGACAGCCCGCTTGGCCCGCTACACCGCCAACATGAACATTTTGTACCAGGGCGTGAGCGACCTGGGTCTGTCGCCCTGGCTGCCGGCAGCCCGACAAGGTCCGGTCATCGTCAATGTGCGGGCCCCTGCCGACCCCGCCTGGAACCTGCAGGGATTCGTCGACGCATTGAAATCCCGCGGGGTTCTGATAAGCAACTTCTATACCACGCCGGACCCCACGTTCCGCGTCGGCTGCATCGGAGCGGTCACGCCCGACGACATGGCGGACGCTGTCCGGGCCATGCACGAGGCGCTGCTGGAGATCGGCATAACCCGCCGGGAGGCAGCCTAGGATGAACCCAGATCTGGCCATTGCCCGCGCTGCGAAACTGCGTCCGATCCAGGAGATCGCTGACAAACTTGGCATACCGGACGAGTCGGTGGAGCCCTACGGCCGTCACAAGGCAAAGATCGGATTGGATTTCATCGACGGCCTGGAATCCCGCCCCGACGGTAGGCTGGTGCTGGTGACCGGCATCAGTCCGACACCTGCCGGGGAGGGTAAGACCACCACCACTGTCGGCCTGGGCGACGCGCTGAACCGCATCGGCAAACGGGCAGCCATATGCCTGCGTGAACCCAGCCTGGGCCCCAGTTTCGGCATGAAAGGCGGGGCAGCCGGCGGCGGATACGCCCAAGTGGTGCCGATGGACCAGATCAACCTGCACTTCACCGGCGACTTCCACGCGATCACCTCGGCCAACAACCTGCTGGCGGCGATGATCGATAATTCCATCTACTGGGGTAACCCGCTGGGCATCGACGCCCGCCGCGTCTCGTGGCGCCGCTGCATGGACATGAATGATCGAGCGTTGCGCGGCATCGTCGGAAGCCTGGGTGGCGTCGCGAACGGCTTCCCGCGGGAGGACGGTTTCGACATCACTGTCGCCTCAGAGGTGATGGCGGTATTCTGCCTCTCCCGGGGCTTGCCCGACCTCCAGGCCAGGCTTGGCCGGATGATCGTGGCGCAGCGGCGCGACGGCAGCAATGTTACCGCGGCCGACCTGAAGGCCGATGGCGCCATGTCGGTGCTGTTGAAGGACGCGCTGGCACCCAACTTGGTCCAGACGTTGGAGGGGTCCCCGGCTTTGGTGCACGGCGGCCCGTTCGCCAACATCGCGCACGGCTGCAACTCGGTCATGGCGACCCGACTGGGCCTGAAGCTGGCGGACGTCGTGGTGACCGAGGCCGGCTTCGGCGCAGACCTCGGCGGCGAAAAGTTTCTCGACATTAAATGCCGTTCCGCCGGTCTGAGGCCGTCCTGCGCCGTGGTGGTGGCCACGGTGCGCGCCCTGAAGATGCACGGCGGCGTCGCTCGCACCGCCCTGGGCCCGGAAAACGTCGATGCGGTAAAGCGCGGCAGCGCCAACTTGCGTCGCCATGTGGAGAATTTGCAGAAATTCGGGCTGCCGGTGGTGGTCGCGGTCAACCATTTCACCGCCGATACCGAAGCCGAGTTCGCGGCGATCCGCGATGCCATGGCCGCAATCGGCACCGAAGCGATCTCCTGCACCCACTGGGCGCACGGCGGCGCGGGGGCGGAGGCCCTGGCCCGTTCGGTGGTCAGTCGGATCGAGGCCGGGACGGCCGCTTACCAGCCGCTGTATCCGCTGGAGCTGAAACTCGCTGACAAGATCCGCGTTATCGCGCGAGAGATCTACCACGCCTCGGATATCGCCGTGCCAGATCCGGTGGCGCGCCGGTTGGCGGCGTTCGAGGAAGCTGGCTTCGGCGGCATACCGATCTGCATCGCCAAGACGCAATACAGCTTCACGGCCGATCCGACGGTGATGGGCGCGCCAACCGGGCACGTGTTGCCGGTCCGGGAGGTGCGGTTGTCCGCTGGCGCGGGGTTCGTGGTGGCGATCTGCGGCGACATCATGACCATGCCCGGTTTGCCGCGTATCCCCGCCGCCGAGTTGATCTATCTGGGTGAGGATGGCCAAATCGAAGGCTTGTTCTGATGCCATAACCTCGCCGCGGGAGAAAATCTGTGAGACCGCTTCCTCCCGAGGCTCTCCGGTTGGTCCTCGCCGATGCGGGCCTGCGGCCACGATGCCTGTCATACAATCGGGCTGAAGAACGGAAAGGACCCCATGGCGCAGAAATTCCAGCGGATTGAACCCGCCCACGCCACGTTCATCCGGCACCAGCATATTTTCTTCACCGCCTCGGCTGCCGCCACCGGCCGAGTGAATATCTCGCCGCGCGGTGCGGACGCGTTTCGGGTGCTGGACCCGCATACCGTCGCCTATCTCGACGAAACCGGCAGCGGCAACGAAACCGCCGCCCATCTGCGCGCGACCGGACGCTTGACCATCATGTTCTGCTCGTTCGAGGCCGCGCCCATGATCATGCGGCTGTACGGCCGGGGCTCGATCCTGCTGTCCTCGACCCCCGCCTACCGGGAGCTGTTGCAGGCTGCTTTCGACGGTCAGGAGCCCGATGGGGCGCGGCAGATCGTCCGGCTCGACGTCGACCTGGTTCAGACCAGTTGCGGCTACGGCGTGCCGCTGTTCGATTACCGAGAGGATCGGGCCACGCTGCGCCGGTGGGCTGCGCGAAAGGGCGTCGAGGGCCTGGCTGCCTATCGTCGGGAAAACAACGTCCACAGCATCGACGGCTTCCCGACCGGTCTTTCCGCGCAGCAGGAAATGCTGCTGGATGAGCGCTCAGGGACGCCTTGAAAACGAGGTGTCCATGAACGCCCACGACCTGCTGCAGTTTGCGCTTTGCCTGCTGGGATACCTGCTGGGCTCTATCCCGTTTGGACTGTTGCTGACCCGGGCCGCGGGCTTGGGGGACATCCGCGGCATCGGGTCGGGAAACATCGGGGCGACAAATGTACTGCGCACGGGCAACAGAACCCTGGCAGCGGTGACGTTGCTGCTCGATGCGCTGAAGGGCGCGACGGCGGTCCTCATTGCACTGATACTGGACGGACGGGATGTCGCACTGGTCGCGGGGCTGGCGGCCGTAGTGGGCCATCTGTTCCCGGTTTGGCTCTATTTCAAGGGCGGCAAGGGAGTTGCTACCGGGCTTGGTGTGCTGATCGCGGCCAGTTGGCCGGCCGGCCTTGCCGCTTGCGCCGCCTGGCTGATCGTTGCCCGATTGGCCCGGGTGTCATCCTTGGCGGCCCTGGCGGCATTCCTTGTCGCGCCCGTCGTTGCGCTCATCCTGCACGATTTCAGCGCCGTTAAGCTAGCCTTTACCATTGCCGTGCTGGTCTTCGTCCGCCACCAGGCCAACATCCGCCGCCTGATCGCCGGAACCGAGCCGCGCATCGGACAAGCAGGGACGGAGGCCGCCTGATCCGGCCCGCAGGCATCCAATCCGCGGCACAGAAATGGGAACGGTGTCTCCATGTCCGCCGAACGGCATCAGATCACAACCGATCGGATTGATCATCTGCGTCTGATCCGCACCGACGGGATTGGTCCGATCACCTACCGGCGGTTGCTCGCGCGCCACCGTTCCCCGGCGGCCGCGCTCGACGCCTTGCCTGGACTGGCGAGGGCCGGTGGCCGGACCAGCAACCTGGTGAGCCCGGATCGCGCCGAGGCGGAGCGGGAGATCGAAGCAACTCTCGCACTCGGCGGCCGTCTGGTTTTTCTGGACGATGCGGACTACCCCCCTTTGCTTGCACTGCTTGAGGACGCGCCCCCTTGTCTGATCGTCCTTGGTGACATCTCACTTGCCGGCGGCGGGAATCAGGCACGATGTGTAGCGATGGTCGGTGGGCGAAACGCCTCCGCCAATGGTCAGCGCATAGCCGAGACGCTCGCCGCCGAGCTGTCCCGCACCATCGTGGTCGTGTCAGGGCTGGCCCGGGGGATCGACAGCGCAGCGCATCGGGGGGCAATGCTTGCGGGCAGGACGATAGCGGTTGTCGCCGGTGGCATCGACCGTCCTTACCCGCCGGAAAACCTCGAACTGTATCGCCGGATCGCCGACACTGACCTGATAATCACCGAGGCTCCGCTCGGCACGATTCCTCAGGCTCGGCACTTCCCGCGCCGCAACCGCATCATCGCCGGGCTGTCGCTGGGGGTCATCGTCGTCGAGGCCGCCCTCCGGTCGGGCAGCCTTATCACCGCCCGGCTGGCACAGGAGGCGGGTCGTGAAGTCTTTGCGGTGCCCGGCTCGCCGCTCGATCCGCGCGCCAGGGGCGGCAACGATTTGATCCGACAGGGTGCGATTCTGGTGGAAACCGCCGCGGACGTCCTGGGCAACCTGCCGATGCAGCCATCTACCCTGACCTCCCGGATGGGCGGACAGCCGTTCGGCATTTGTGAGCCGCCGCCCTCGGATGACGAACCCGTGTCGATGGAAAACCTGCACGGCGCCCGAGCCGAGGTCCTGTCGCTGTTGTCGCCGGACAGCACGACGGTTGACGATCTGATGCGGCGCTGCCAACTGTCGTCGTCGGCCACCATGGCGGTTCTTCTGGAACTGGAACTCGCAGGGCGTGTAGAGACACGGCCTGGCAACCGGATCGCACTCTTGCCGGACGCTGCTTCATAGGATACCGCACGGACCACATGTCAGACGTCGTCGTCGTCGAATCCCCCGCCAAAGCCAAGACCATCAATCGTTATCTGGGTGGCGGCTACACGGTGCTCGCCAGCTTTGGGCACGTGCGCGACCTGCCGCCCAAGGATGGCAGCGTCCGGCCAGATCAGGACTTCGCGATGGACTGGGAGGCGGACGCCCGCGGCGACCGGCAGGTAAGCGCCATCGCCAAGGCTCTCAAGGGCGCCAAGACACTGTATCTCGCCACCGACCCCGATCGCGAGGGAGAAGCGATTTCCTGGCATGTGCGAGCCATGCTGGCGGAAAGGAACGCGCTGAAGGGCGTCGAGGTCCACCGGATCAGCTTCAATGAGATCACTCGCAATGCGGTCCGCTATGCCATCACCCATCCGCGCGAACTCGACCAACCGCTGATCGAGGCCTATCTGGCGCGCCGAGCGTTGGACTACCTGGTGGGCTTTACGCTGTCTCCGGTGCTGTGGCGCAAGCTGCCCGGCAGCCGGAGTGCCGGCCGGGTACAGTCTGTCGCGCTGCGACTGATCTGCGAGCGCGAAGCCGAAATCGAGATCTTCCGCGCCCGCGAATACTGGACCATCGAGGCCGAGTTTATCACCCCGGCAGGCGCGCCATTCGTCGCGCGCCTGACCCATCTGAACGGCAAACGGCTCGATCAGTTCGACCTGAATAACGAGACGCTCGCGCTGGCGGCCAAGGCCGCGGTCGAGGCAGGCAGCTTTACCGTGGGCTCGGTCGAGCGCAAGCGGGTCAAGCGCAATCCGCCGGCGCCGTTCACGACCTCGACGCTGCAGCAGGAAGCATCACGCAAGTTGGGCTTTGGCGCGCAACAGACGATGCGGCTGGCGCAGGGTCTGTATGAAGGAGTGGAGATAGACGGCGAGACCACCGGCCTGATCACCTACATGCGCACCGACGGCGTGCAGATGGCGCAGGAGGCAATCCATAGCATCCGCGAGCACGTCAAGGACAGTTTCGGACCTAGATATCTGCCTGCGGCGCCGCGGGAGTACACCAGTAGGGCAAAGAACGCCCAGGAAGCGCATGAAGCGATTCGGCCGACCGACGTCTCCCGCACGCCCGAGCGGGTGGCGCAGGGTTTGGGTTCCGACCAGCGACGCCTGTATGAGCTGATCTGGAAGCGCGCGGTCGCCTCGCAGATGCAGTCGGCGGAACTGGATCAGGTCAGCGTCGAGGTCACCGACGGCAAGGGCCTCAAGCTGCGGGCTACGGGGTCGATCGTTGCCTTCGATGGCTTCCTGAAGCTGTATCGCGAAGACACCGACGACAAGGCGGAGGGCGCGGCGGAAGAAGACGACAACCGCATGTTGCCGCCAATGGCCCAGCGCGACCCACTGAAGCGCAACAAGGTGGACGCCAGCCAGCACTTTACCCAGCCGCCGCCGCGTTTCTCGGAGGCGAGCCTGGTCAAGAAGCTCGAGGAGTTGGGTATCGGCCGACCCTCGACCTATGCCTCGATTCTGTCGGTGTTGCAGGACCGCAACTACGTGCGCCTGGAGAAGCGACGCTTCGTTCCGGAAGATCGCGGCCGGCTGGTCACCGCCTTCCTCGTCAGCTTTTTCGAGCACTACGTCGACACCAACTTCACCGCCGCCCTCGAGGAGAAGCTCGACGATATTTCGGCCGGTCAACTCGACTGGCGGTCCGTGATGCACGCCTTCTGGGACGAGTTTTCCAAGGCGGTCGAGCAGACGCGGGATCTGAAGATCAGCGACGTCATCGCCGCCCTCGACCAGGACCTGGGACCACATTTCTTTCCAGCGCGCGAAGATGGCTCGGACCCGCGGCTCTGCGCCGCCTGCGGCAATGGCCGGTTGGGCCTGAAACTGGGCCGCTACGGTAGTTTTATCGGTTGTTCCAACTACCCCGCCTGCCAATACACACGCCGTCTGGCGATCGACGTTGGGGACGACCAGGGCGAGACCCTGAAGGAAGGGATGCGCGTCCTCGGCCATCACCCCGACACCAAGGAGGAGATCACGGTCCGGCGAGGTCCCTATGGGCTGTATGTGCAGCAGGGCGAGGTTACCGAGGACAAGAAGGCTCGGCCGAAACGCACGTCCTTGCCTCGTGGCATGGACGGGGAGCAGTTGACCCTGGACCAGGCGATCGGCTTGCTGTCCCTGCCGCGGGAGATCGGACTCCATCCGGAGACGCGGGACAGGATCGAGGTCGGCATCGGTCGCTTTGGCCCGTACGTGCGGATGGGAGCGGTGTTCGGCTCGCTGGACCGGGACGACGATGTACTGGCTGTTGGTATCAATCGCGCGGTCGACCTGCTGGCCAAAAAGCTGGCGAGCGTCCGCACGCTCGGACCACATCCGGTTGGCCAGGATCCGGTCACCGTGCGAAAAGGCCGATTCGGTCCGTATCTCCAACATGGCAAAACCGTCGCCAATCTGCCACGCGGAGTCGCGATGGAGGATGTGACGCTGAACGAGGCGGTTGCATTGCTGGCCGAGAAGGGGAAGCCCCTCAAGCCACGCGGCGCCAGCAGAAAGAAGGCTCGAGCGAGCGGGCGATCGGTCGCCGCTTCCAAGGTCGGGGATGACGCAACGCGTGAGGCGCCGGTCAAAAAAGCCCCACGCAAGGCGCCAGCCAAACAAGCTTCACGCAAAGCGGCAGCAAAAAAAGCGCCCGCGCGCCGCAAAGCGGCCGGGAAGGAAGCACGATTGAAGGTCCCGCGACGCGCGGCCGAGTAAGCGCGCGCCAAAGTCCTCGGAGGCTTTTGGCTATCGGCTCGCGGCCGCCATGACATTGATGCGGTTTTGCTGGACGGCCACCGACGATCGCCCCACGATCACCACGAGACCTCCGATTCGGACTTGCCATGAGCAGATACGGACGGAAGTTCGTGGATGGTTCTTGTTTCCGGGTGACATATGGAACATAACAAATACGAATGGGCGGCGCCTCTGCAAAGTAGCACCGCATACCTCATTAACACGTATTGGTTGCATAGGGTGGTATCATGCGTGTAAAGGCGGCTAACGGGCGTGGCTTGGTTGAAACCGACCCGGGGATAATTCCGATGGAAAAGAATAAGGCGCTCGACGCCGCGATGGTGCAGATCGAACGAGCGTTCGGCAAGGGCTCTATCATGCGCATGGGCGCCCGTCCCGGCGACGAGCACATCGAAGTCATTCCCTCCGGGTCGCTTGGCCTGGATCTGGCATTGGGCATCGGCGGATTGCCGCGCGGCCGAATCGTCGAAATTTACGGGCCGGAAAGTTCCGGAAAGACAACGTTGGCGCTGCATGCCATCGCCGAGGCGCAGCGTCGTGGGGGGACCTGCGCCTTTATCGACGCGGAGCATGCGCTGGATCCAATTTACGCCCGCAAGCTCGGGCTCGATGTCGATAACTTGCTCATCAGCCAGCCGGACGCCGGCGAGCAGGCGTTGGAAATCGCCGACACACTGGTGCGGTCTGGCGCGGTCGACGTGCTTGTTGTCGACAGTGTCGCCGCGTTGGTGCCGCGCGCCGAATTGGAAGGCGAGATGGGGGACAGCCATATGGGCCTCCACGCGAGGCTCATGAGCCAGGCGCTGCGCAAAATCACGGGTAGCGTGAGCCGAAGCAACTGCATGCTGATCTTTCTCAATCAGATCCGCATGAAGATCGGTGTGATGTTCGGCAATCCTGAGACCACGACGGGCGGCAACGCCCTGAAATTCTACGCGTCGGTCCGGCTGGAGATCCGTCGCATCGGTCAGATCAAGGAGCGCGACGAGATTGTTGGCAATCAGACACGGGTCAAGGTGGTCAAGAACAAGCTGGCACCGCCATTCCGCCAAGTGGAATTTGATATCATGTATGGCGAAGGCATCAGCAAGGTCGGCGAACTTCTCGACCTTGGCGTGAAGGCCGGTGTTGTGGAAAAATCCGGCGCATGGTTCAGCTACGACAGTCAACGCATTGGGCAAGGTCGGGAGAACGGGAAGCAGTTCCTGCGCGAACATCGCGAAATCGCCGATGCTATCGAGGTGAAGGTGCGCGAGCAGTCTGGCGTCGTCGCAAACTCGATGATGAGCGCTGCCAGCGATGACACTGAAGAAGCTGAAGCGGCCGAAGCGGCTGAATGAGGCGGTTCCCGGGGGCAGTACGCTAACTCTTGATGACCATGACCTGATCGCCGCCGCCAATGCGGTGCTCCAGCGCCATTACCGACCATTCTGGCACACGGTGGGAGCTGCCATCCGCGCCAAAGACGGGCGAATCTGGACCGGCATCCATATTGGCGCCACTGTGGGTCGCTTGGCCATTTGCGCTGAGGCTATTGCCTTCGGCCGAGCGCTGCTTGAGGGGGATGGAACGATCGAAACCGCAGTCGCGGTCAGGCATCCGAAGCCGGAGGAGATAGATCGCGAGCTGGCCGTCGTGCCACCGTGTGGCGGCTGTCGTGAGATGATCCTGGATCATGCCGGGGAAGCAATGGTGATTATCAAGGACACTGCCGGCCTGATTAAGCTACCGATCCGCACACTGCATCCGTTCCCGTATCGTCGGTAGTCGCGATGGCGAGAGTCCACGGGGTCATTTGAGATCGCGACAGACGCCCCAATCACCAGGTCATACCAGCGGCCCGAAGGGACGACTGGCATGCGCGCGGGGTTGGCGGGGCGACCGAGCACGCGAGGGAGGGGGCCGCGCGCGAAATCAATAGGATACCGACGGCCCGACAGCCGGAGAATGGGTCAACATTTCGGGCCGTCGGTAGAGGGCGATCGTTTCGCCCGAGGCTGACGCCGACGACATCGCTTTCGGGCTGCCAAGGGAGCCTGCACGCACCACTGGGGTTCTCGGCAAAGCTATCTGCCCACGGCAAATCGTCTCGGGTGGCGGCATTTTGCCAAGGCGCACTATATTACGAGCGTCATAGACCCGGAGGATGCTCATGGAACTCAAAACCGCCCTTATCGTCGGCGTTGGCCCCGGCCTCAGTGCTTCCCTCGCTCGGCTATTCGCCAAACACGGCCTGCAGGTGGCGATGGCCGCCCGCAATCCAGACAAGCTGAAGAAACTTGCGGAAGAGACGGCCGGTGCCACTTTCGCCTGTGACAGCACCGAGCCCGAGGAGGTCGCCGCTCTGTTCGATGTGGTGATCGCCACCCAGGGCGTGCCCGATATCGTGGTCTACAACGCCAGCGCCAGGGCCCATGGCCCGGTGACCGACCTCGATCCGGCCGCCGTTGCGCGGGCCATCGCGGTCAGCGGCTACGGCGGCTTCCTCGTGGCGCAACAAGCGGCACGGCACATGGTGGCGCGCGGTTCCGGGGTGATCCTGCTGACCGGCGCGTCAGCCAGCGTCAAGGGCTATCCGAATTCGTCCACCTTCGCGATGGGCAAGTTCGCTCTGCGCGGGTTGGCGCAGAGCCTGGCGCGGGAGTTGTCGCCGAAGGGCGTGCACGTTGCCCATTTCGTTATCGACGGCGGCATTCGCAGTGCGAACCGGCCCGATCCGAACGCGAACCCGGACAGCACCCTGGACCCCGACGCTATCGCCGAGACCTACTGGCACGTTGCCAACCAGTCGCGCAGCGCTTGGACCTGGGAAGTGGAACTGCGCCCCTGGGTGGAGAAGTTCTGAGAGCACAACGTCCCGGTCGAAGGCGCCGGGATATCCGTGTTTGCCCGGGCGGCGCCATAGGCATGCGGCAAAGCCCGGTTTGTTGCGGTAACGAGCTAAGGTCATTCGCTGACGGATGTGGCCACGACCGTGAACGGCGCGGCTGGGGCCAGAACGACCGGCAACGCCGAGTTGACGCCGCGCACGGCCGATCGGTCACCGGGCAAACCCCGATATGCTGGTTGTGCCGCGTCTTCTCGCGCGTCGGAAATTGATCCGGCCCATGCACCGTCATTTGAACCCTTACTCACGACGGCGCGACTGGGTGGAGGACTCCGGCGAAACGCTTGCATCGTCGGCGCCGGTTCGATACCCGTGGAACATCCAGTCGGCGGCTTCTTGTGCAACCAGGGCAAAACCCGGTCATGTCGAACACAACCACTCTCATTATTGCGCCGTTCCTGTTCGCGTTCCTCCTGTTCGTGGCGCGCTTCTATCTGAAGGAAGGAGCGCGCTCGAAACTACGACCCAGCTTTCTGCTGGCAGTGGCGACAGTCGCGATCAGTGGGACCTATCTTGTTCTCGTCCTTACCGACGGTTTGCCGGAGCACGGCGCCATGGGTTTTGGGTTGGTCGGTCTGGCCCTGTTGGCGTTGTCGATCTACCGTATCTTTCTGATCTGACCGACCTGCGGGACTCGCTTCTCCACCGCGAAGTGCTCGGCGCGGAGCCATATCGATGGCTGCCACTCCCCGCTGTTGGCGCACAGTGACTTTCCGACGCTGCGCACGACCGGGTGCGACCGCGAACGGGAACAGCAACGCCGCTCCGGCCGACCGCTCCGAAGCGCCGTCGCTAAATTTCACCAGGGGGCCGGGACCCCGATGTTTTAAGGCAGCGGATTTTATGCGACTCTGGCAATCCCTCAAAACAGGCGGAGCGCCAGATGCCAGGAATTCCAAAGATCCTTCAAGCTCATATCAACACCGCGTTTCCCAACGATGTGTGCCTGATCGCGACGGTGTTGCCGAGCGGCTACGCCCAGGTGACGCCCCGCGGCAGCACGCAGGTGTTCGATGATGGGCACTTCTCGCTGTGGGAGCGGGGAAGAGGATCGACTACGGGAAACCTCAGCGACGGCACCAAGGTTACGGTCTACTTCCGCAAGCCGCAGCTTCGTGCTGACGGCATCCTCCCGAAAGGTGGCATCGCGCGATTCTACGGCTCCGCTCGATTATTTAAATCGGGACCGATCTACGAGCAGGTCTGGACACGCCTTATCCAGCCAGAGAAAGACCGGGATCCCGACAAAAAGGGATTTGCAGTGCTGATCGAAGTTGAAAGGGCCGAAGAACTCGACGGCACTCCGCTCGCGACAGACTGAGCGCAGGCGCTTTGCGACAACACGTCGGGTTGTTCCATCCGCGCGACAGTGTCGTTACCGGATTTGGTCCGGGTCTTGCCATTGCACAGGCCAGGGGATCACAATTTTCCCTGCACAGTGCTCAGGTCGTGGGTCGCCGCGCCAAGCACGACGATGATACTTTGAGGAGTCCGGGGTAGCACCGAGGCGTAATCGGTGTAGCGGCGTCGTGGCCGGCTCTAGAGCCGGCCACGACTAACCTTGCATGCATGCGCCGACCGATATCACCCGCGCCGCGGCACGTTCAGGTTGACGGTAACATTTTTCCTCTGGGTGAAGCTGTCGAGCATGCCCTCCAGCGAGAACTCCCGCCCAATGCCGCTTTGCTTGTAGCCGCCGTACGAGTGCCCCGGCTGCTGCCCAAGCCCCTGATTGACCTGCACCCAGCCCGACTCGATTGCGTGGGCGGCACGCAGCGCGCTGCCGATTTCGTGGGTCCAGACATAGGCGGCGAGACCGTAATGACTGTCATTCGCCATACGAATCGCCTCCGTCTCATCACGCCACGGAATCGCCACCAGCACCGGCCCGAAAATCTCCTCGCGCGCCAGGCGCCAGTCGTTGGACGTGTCGGCGAACACGGTCGGGAGCGCGAAATATCCCTCGCTCAAAGGTCCTTCCGTCGGCGGCAGCCCGCCGAACACGAGGCGCGCATCCTGTCGTTTCAATCCTTCATCGACATAGCCGCAGACTTTGCGGAATTGCTTTTCGTTGATGATGCTGCCGATATCGGTGGCCTCGTTCAGAGGATCGCCGAGGGTCAAGGCCTGAACCTTGCGGCTCAGCTTTTCCAGGAAACTGTCGAAGATATCGGCGTGCAGGAATAGCCGCGAGCCGGCTGTGCAGGACTGGCTCTGCCGGGTAAAGCGCATGCCGGCGATCACGCCGTCCACGACCCAATCCTCATCCGCATCGGAATAGACGATCGAGGGGCTCTTGCCGCCGAGCTCAAGTGACACCGGTACGATGCGATCGGCCGCGGTGCGCATGATGATCTTGCCTACCTCGGTCGAACCTGTGAACGAGAGCTTGCGGATGCCGGGGTGCTGCGCCAGCGGGCCGCCGCATTCCTCGCCGGTGCCGGTCAGCACGTTCAGCACGCCGGGCGGCAGGAACTGCTGGCAGACCTCGGCCATCAGCAGCACGCCGAGGGGCGCATCTTCGGCCGTCTTCAGCACCATGGTGTTGCCGGCGCACAGCGCTGGCGCGATTTTCAACGCCCCCAGGAGCACCGGTGCGTTCCATGGAATGATCGCACCGACGACGCCAAGCGGCTCGCGTCTGGTGTAGCTCAGCACCTGCTCGCCCAGGGGAATCGTTTCGCCTTTCAGCTCGCCGGCGAGGCCGCCGAAGTAGCGAAAAATATCGGCGGACAATGTCGCTTCCGGCCGGGCCTGGGTGCGCAGCGCATTGCCGGTCTCCTCGGCGATGACGCGAGCGAGTTCCTCGATCCGTGCTTCCAGTGCCTCCGCAATCCGCAACAACAAGCGCCCGCGCTGGCGAGGCGGCACGTTCCTCCAGGCCGGAAAGGCGGTCTCGGCGGAAACTACCGCGCGATCGACGTCCTCCGCACCGCCACGCGGGACGGACGCGATTGTGCTGCGTTTCGCCGGGTTCTCCACTGCGAGCACCGCGCCCGAGGCGCTGTCGACCCACTTCCCGTTGATCAACATCTGAGCATGGCGCTGCGGGGCGGTGCCAATGGGACGCGTCAGTTCAGTTGTTGTCATGTGTCAGAATCCTCGATGCGCCTCGATGGCGGTGGGGTCGCCATGCCCAAGCGGATATAGCGACCAGCCGCCGCAGGGTCCAGATGATCGGATATCGCAGAATGGCTGCAGCGGTTCTTGCTCGGCTTTCGCCGAAGTCGCGCCCGTACCTGAGCAAATCGGCGGCGTGGACCACGACCGAACCGCCGGTCGCGCTGCCAACTGTGGGGGCGCCCGCACCATGCTCATTCACTGTCCCGATCGCCGTCGGACCCGCGCGTCATCCACTTGGGGATGGTGCGGCGAAAGCGGGGCGGACCGTGACCGGCCGCCGCGATCGCGGGCAGCGCCGCGCTCATACTGCCGACAGGTCGATCAGCGAAGCGTCCGTGCTGCAGCAGCCGATCATAAAGGACCAGCGCCCCGGCCACCGCCAGGTTCAGGGCAAACCGAGTCGGAATGCGCACCACGTGGTCACACCGAGCCAGCACGCCGGTGGATAATCCGGCCCGCTCGGGGCCGAGAACATAGGCCGCGCTCAACGGATGCCGGAACGATGGCAGATCAATGGCGTCGTCCAGCAACTCGATCCCCACCAGGGCGCAGCGGCGCGGCAGCGTGACGTCCGACGGCTCACTGAAGCGCCACAGCGGCACGTGCGAGGGCGTATCGGCCGTGTCGGCGGTCCTTGCAGCCCGTGCGTCCCAGCCGGTGCCGATAGTAAAGCAGAAGGCCGCACCGAAGGCGTGGCCGGTGCGCAGCAAGGCTCCGATATTGGCGGATTTCGAGACGCCTTCCGCGCCGATGCCAAAATAGCCACGTGCCCTGGCTTCAACCATCGCGGCGGTCTATGCCCGATGCATGAGTGGTGCAACAGACCATCAACTTGCCAGCCAGTACCGAGGCCTATCCCTATCCCAGACGCGATCCGCGCGACGAGGCAAAGCGTCTGATCGTGGGCAGCCCCAGCCATCTCCGGGAAATCGACCACTGGGTGTTCGGCGCGACGCGGCCGTCGACCCAGCCGCTCCGGGCCCTGATGGCGGGCGGGGGTACCGGCGACGCAACCATCATGCTGGCGCAGCAAATGGCACGCCTGGGCCGCCCCGGGCAGGTCACATGGCTCGATCGCTCGGGCGCGGCGCTGGAGATCGCGCGCGAACGTGCAGCGGTGCGCGGGTTGACCAACATCGTATGGGAGCAGCGTTCGCTGCTGGAACTTCCCAAATCGGGTCTGGGACCGTTCGACTACATCGACTGCTGCGGCGTATTGCATCACCTGCCCGACCCGATCGAGGGCCTGCATGCGCTGCTCGCGGTCCTGGCGCCGGGCGGCGGGCTCGGCCTGATGGTCTATGCGCCGCATGGCCGCACCGGAGTTTATATGGTGCAGGACGCGTTGCGGATGCTCGCCCCCGCCGACGAGCCGCCGCAACAGCGGCTGGAGGTCGCCCGCCGGGTGATGCGGCACCTGCCGCAGACACAGTGGCTTCGACAAAATCGCCATTTCGACGACCACATCAACGGCGGTGATGCCGGTCTGTACGACCTGCTGCTTAACCCGCGCGACCAGGCCTTCACCGTCCTTCAGCTGGATGCCCTGCTCAGCCGGGCCGGACTTCGCGTCGCCTGCTGGGTGGAGCCGATCCGTTACGATCCCCTTGCCATGCTGCCAGACGCGAGACTGCGCGCTCGCCTGGACGCGATGGGTCCGACCGAACGCGCAGCGGTGGCTGAGGCACTCGCCGGCAACATGGCCGTGCACATCGTTTACTGCGTGCGCGCCGCCGATCCCCCCAGCGACCCGGACCCGTTCGCCGCGGACGCCGTTCCGGTCTGCCGGGAACTCTCCGGCGAGGAACTGGCGCGCGGTATCCGACCCGACGGCACCCTGCCGGTCAGCTTCAGCGGGCTGCTGGTTCCCGTCGCGCTGCCGCCGCTGGCGTCGGCGATACTGCCGCTGATCGACGGCACCAAGAGTGTCGGGCTGATCGGGGAGATACTGTCGCAACGTGGCACCAAAGGCGACGCCTTCGGCAAAGCCTGGCGGGAGACCTTCACGGCGCTGCAGCGGATCAACCGGGTCCTGCTCGCGGCCCCACGGGGCGTCGCGTGAGCGCCGTCCTTTCAGACCGAGGCGACGAGGCGATGATCTTCGACCGCCGAAACGAGTTGCTCCTGTGGCAGTGCCCGCTGCGCATTTCGCCGCAGAATCTCACCGGTTTGCTCGTCGGCCGGCAGGAACGCCTCGATCGTCAGCTCCGATAAGGTGACGTCGGCCGGCATGCCGAAGCGCGTCGTGGTGCTGAAAAATGACAATGTGCCGTCGATGGTGACGAGCTGAAACGGTATTGCGATGCAGTGCAATTCGTCGGCTGCGCCCTGCGGGTGCGCATGCCGCGGTCCCGCGCCGGATCCTGACATGCTCGACACCGACGACCCGGACCCGGGCGGCCTTGGATAATCGCGGATCTCCTCGAGCAGGTCCATCAGTCCGGTGTCGCCGCTGGCATCGATCTGCCTGCGCAGCCGGGCGATGATGTGGGCGCGCCACTCCGTGAGGTTGAGGATGCGGGAGGCAAGCCCGGCCGGATGCAGAAACAGCCGCAGCAGGTTCACGGGCGGCCGCAACAAGACCGGTTCGGCCCCCGCGACCAGATTCGCCACCGCCTTGTTGGCCGATAGGATCAGCCAGTGACGATCGAGCGCCATGGCCGGATTTGGATCATTGGCGGCCAGCACCATCTCGATGTCGCTACGGGCGAACGCCAGGGCTGGATCATGAAAATCACGTTGCTGGAACACCGGCTCAAAACCGGCTGCGGCAAGCATCGCGTTTCTGACACGCAGCGGAACATCGAGGCATTCCGCGAGATGCTGCAACATCTCTCGAACTCGGCCGCGACCGCCCGGTCTCCAGGAAGCTGAGATGCTTGGTGGAGATGTCCGCGTCACAGGCGAGATCGAGCTGGCTCATGCGCCGTCGCCGCCGCCATTCCCGCAGCAATCCGCCAATCGGCTCGGCTGACGTCAACTCACACAATCCTCGCACACCCCATGCTCGGATTTCCCACGCGACCCGCCTTCGATCCGAAATTCGGACCCCAGAGCCGAATCGTCGCTTCAGGCATCATGCCTGTTACACCAATGATATTAGTCGGCAGTCACCACCCCGTTAATTCGGCGTCTCTAACCGTGAATTCGGTCGTGACCGTCGCGACTCGGGATCACGGATTAGAGAGCAGGGGGACCGCGACGACAATTTATCCTTCATCGCGACGCTTCAAACGCATTTTTCACATTGCATTCGGGATCTGACGGAACGTCATGACGCGATCTCTCGATGCCGAGGCACGATTCGCGTCATATGTCGCCACCCGTCCCGGGCTCAGCTCCGGGCGATCACGGACCGGTGACAGAACGCCCTCGGAATTGTCTCGCGCCTAGGCCGATGCGCATCAGGTTGGTGCGTTCCACCGCCCGATGCGGAACGTCTCTCCATCGCTCCCTGACGATCGTTCTACGCGTCACGGGGCGCACTGACGATCCCGGTCGGGCGATGGATTGGCAACAGTCGATCTGGACGGATCGCCACCGAGCCGGACCGGCAAGCGAAATCGTCCCTCCCCGAGCCGTGCCCGACAGCGTAGAAGACCATGATGCGCTACGTATCCACCCGCGGGCAGGCGCCCGTGCGCGAATTCGCCGATGTGCTGCTCGCCGGGCTGGCCGAGGACGGCGGCCTGTTTATGCCGGAAACCTGGCCCCACTTCAGCCAAGTGGACTGGCGGGCGATGCGCGGCCTGCCTTACCACAAGCTGGCAGCGCGAATCATGCAGCCTTTCGTCGGCAACTCGATCCCGTTCACGGCGCTGGAGACGATCTGCGCCGAGGCCTATGCCAGCTTCGATCACCCGGCGACCGTGCCGCTGGTCCAGTTGGAAACCAACCTGTTCGCACAAGAGCTGTTTCATGGCCCGACGCTCGCCTTCAAGGACCTGGCGATGCAGGTGCTGGGCCGCATGTTCGACTATGTGCTGAAACAACGCGACGCGCGCCTGACCATCGTCGGCGCTACATCCGGCGATACCGGGTCTGCCGCCATCGAGGCCTGCGCCGGCCGCGATCGTATCGACATCATGATCCTGCATCCGCACGGCCGCACCAGTTCCGTGCAACGACGCCAGATGACCACCGTGCACGCGGCCAATGTCGGCAACATCGCGGTCGAAGGTAATTTCGACGACTGCCAGGACCTGGTGAAGGCGATGTTCGCTGATACATCCTTCCGACAGGAGGTGCGGCTTTCCGCGGTTAACTCCATCAACTGGGCACGCATCGCGGCGCAGATCCCGTATTACGCGGCGGCGGCGCTGGCGCTGGGCGCGCCAGACCGGGAGGTTGCGTTCAGCGTTCCCACCGGGAATTTCGGTAACGTCTTCGCTGCGTGGGCCGCCTGCCGCATGGGGCTGCCGGTGCCTCGACTGGTCATTGGATCGAATCGCAACGACATTTTGACGCGGTTCCTGCAATTCAACGATATGTCGATCGTGCCGGTCGAGCCATCGTTGTCGCCCAGCATGGATATCCAGGTCAGCTCCAACTTCGAACGGATCCTGTTCGAGCTTCTCGACCGCGACCCGGTGTCGACCAGATCAACGATGCTCGACTTTCGCGCGACCGGCCGAATGACTGTCGCCGATCCCGTCTGGCATCGGGCGCGACAGCGGTTCCAAGGTTTCAAACTCGACGATGCGGGAACCGAGGCTGAGATCGCCCGCGTGCGCGCCGCCTGTGGTTATCTCGCCGATCCACATACCGCGATCGGCATCGCTGCAGCTCGAGCCTTCCCCTCGGGGATCGCGGAGGGAACCAGGGTACCAACCGTTGCGATGGCGACCGCGCATCCTGCCAAGTTCCCCGAGGCGATGGAACGCGCAACCGGGCAGCGGCCGGCGCTTCCGCCGAGGATGGCAGACCTTTTGGTGCGGGAAGAGCGGTTTGTGGTGCTGCCAAACGATCTCGGTGCCATCGAGGCGGCGGTCCGAGCGTTGGTCGGTCGCAACACGCCGTCAGCAACCGCGTAACGGCAGCGTTTTGGTCCGCTGCGGACGGACTCGATACGACACCAACTGATCGACGGTCGACCGGCGGAGCAATCTCTCGGCCGGCTGATATTACCGCAGGCGCGCCAGATTCAGCCAGTCCTGGCTTTGCATCTCGTCCAGCCGCGACGCGGTGCGTTCGAACATTTCGGCATTCTTGCCGTATTGATAAAGCCGATCCGGTACTGCATCGGCGGACGCGATCAGCTTCACCCGCCGATCGTAAAGCGTGTCGACCAGCACGATGAAGCGCCGTGCCTGGTCGAAATTATCGGGCGATAGCAGTGGGATGCCGTCCAATATCAGCGTGTGAAATGTCGTCGCGATCGCCAGGTAGTCGCCCGCGCCAAGAGCGGTGTTGCACAGACGATCGAAATCGAAACGCGCCACGCCGTCGGCCGCCTCGGGAACGGTCACTGTGCGGCCCATCACTGTTAGCGTCGCGGGGGCCGGCTTGGCACCGTCGGCCAGTTTCTGGAACGTGGCGTCCAGTTCGCGGCGGGACCGTTCGTCGGCCGGCACGTGCCAGGTCCGCAGGTCCCGCATCTTCTCCCGCCGGTAATCGCGCGACCCAGGCATCTCCAGCACCTCCAGCCGCTGCTTGATGAGCGCGATGAACGGCAGGAAGGCGTCGTGGCCGGGGCGCCCCTTGAACAAGTCGTCCGGCGCCGTGTTGGAGGTCGCGACGACAACCACGCCGCGGTCGAACAGGCCCTGGAACAGCCGCCCCAGAATCATCGCGTCGGCGATATCGTTCACCTGGAATTCGTCAAAACATAACAGTGCGGACTCGCCGGCGATCCGGTCGGCCAGCGGCGGAATCGGGTCCGTGCCCGCCGGATTGGCCTGCTTCCATGCATGCACACGTGCATGCATGTTCTGCATGAAACGATGGAAATGAATGCGTTGCTTTCTCGGGACGTCGGCGGCATCGAAGAACATGTCCATCAGCATGGACTTGCCGCGACCGACCTCGCCCACAAGGTACAATCCCGTCGGCATATACTCTTCCGCGTGGCGCCGGCCTAACAGTCGTGACAGCAAACCGGCATTGCCAGTTCCCGGGGCGCCGTTTGCGGGTACCGGCCTCGGGTCATAACCACGCAGGCGCTCCCACAGATCCTGCAGGCGCTCGGCTGCCATCGCCTGAACTGGATCAGGCGCGAGGCTGCCATCTTTGATCAGGGCTTGATAGACCGGCAGCGGACCGGTCTGCTGTCTCAAATAGGGCGGAGTGGAATCATCCATGGCGAGCGACAATGCTGATACCGCGAACCGCGGCGGAAACCTAGCCCGGTCTTGGCCGCGCCAGGGCTTTAGCCGTCCGCTGATATGGGCGTTGCCGTCATGCGCATCGCGCGTGGCAGCATATCCGGCGTATCGGCGCCAAGCGAAAGCGGGGTAGTCTACCAACCGAGATGCCGCCGCTGCCCCCTACCGCCGCGCTCCCGACACCGGGCGCGATCCTGCCCTCCGTTATTGCGCTGGTGAGACAGGCCGGAGCGCATGCTTGCGGCCGAGTTCAGCCTGCCCGATGGGCCTCGCTTCGTCGACAATACGACCGCGCCGCTCGATCATGAGATAGAGCTTTTCCTGCGCGAAAACCTGACCGCGTTGCTGCCGGCCCGTTTCGTCGGCGAAGAAGCCGGTGTCCTGGCGGCCGAAGCGAATGGCTTCTGCTGGGTGGTCGATCCGCACGATGGCACCCGCGCCTTCCTGGAAGGTCGCCGCGGCAGTGCCGTTTCGGTCGCGCTGCTGCGCGCGGGCATACCCGTGCTCGGCGTGGTATTCGCCCCGCTGTGCGCCGATCGCGGTCCGGATTTGATCGCCTGGGCGGAGGGCGGCGACATCACCCGCAATGGCGAGAAAGTCGCCATAGAGCCGATCAACCGTCCGATGGCGGCCGCCGACGTGGTGTTCCTCAATCATGGCGCTTGGCAGCGGCCGGTTTGGAACTCGGCCGCCTGCGCGCCAGCGCGGTTCATGCCGCTGCCTTCGATCGCCTATCGCCTCGCCCGGGTCGCGGTGGGGGACGGCATCGCAACCGTGACCTTGCGGCCGGTCAACGCGCACGACATTGCCGCCGGACATGCGTTGCTCGCCGCCGTGGGCGGGGTCCTGGTCGCCGAGGACGGCGTCCCCGTCACCTACGATGAGCACGGCGATAGCCGACCGTCAGCCTGCTTCGGTGGCGCACCCGAAGCAGTCGCGACATTGCGCGGCCGAGCCTGGCGCCGCAGCCCGGAGGCGGCGCGGCCGGCCAGGGTAGCGTTGGGTTGGCCCCGGCTCAGCGAGGGCCAGAGATTGGACCGTGCCCTCGGCTGCATGCTCGGGCTGGTGATCGGCGACAGCCTGGGCAGCCAGGTAGAATTCCGCGGCGCCCACGAGATCCGGGCCGACTACCCGAACGGCGTGCGAAATCTGGCGGTCAGTCCGGTGTGGCAGACCTTGGCTGGCCAGCCGACAGATGATTCGGAGCTCGGCCTGGCGTTGGCACGTAGTCTCGTCGGACAGGATGACTACGATCCGGAAGCGGCCGCCGCGGCCTACGGGCGTTGGTATCGTTCCGAACCTTTCGATTGCGGGACTACCACCGCGCGCGCGTTCGGAGCCGCGGCGAACGCTGGCGTGGACAAGGCGTTGGCTGCGCGGCGCGCGGCCGATCCCTGCAGCCAGACGAACGGGTCGCTGATGCGGGTCGCGGCGATCGGCGTCTGGGCCAGGGACCCATCGGATGCCGCGCGCGCCGCGATGGAGGATTCCAGGCTTTCCCATCCGCACCCGGTTTGTCTTGCCGCTTGCGCCGCATTCGCCGCTGCCATCGCCGCGGCACTTGCCGGTGCCGACCGCAGCGGCATGATCGACGTCGCGATCCGAACCGCCGAGGCCGCCGGTCCCGATGCGGTGACCGTGCGGCACGCGCTGTTACAGGCCGCGTCCGGTGTGGCCCCCGATGATTATCAACACCAAATGGGCTGGGTGCTGATCGCGCTGCAGAATGCGTTCCTGCATTTGGGCGCCGGCACCGGGACGGAGGCCGCTTTGATCCATACCGTCGGATGCGGCGGTGACACCGACACCAACGCCGCCATTGCCGGCGCCCTGCTGGGTTCCGCGGACGGCCGGCACGCCCTGCCGGTCCGCTGGACAATGCCGGTTCTGACCTGCCGGCCCGATCCAGGCTTGCATGTGCGTCGCCCCAGACCTGAGGAATACTGGCCCGACGACCTCCTCGACCTGACCGAGGCTTTGCTGCTAAGTCGCGCAGCGTAGATCGCGTTGACCCACCGGTCACATCTCCAGGGTTGATGCCGGGCGGTCAACGCCGTGAGTCCCCTCGCTGTTGCGCAGGCGGAGGCCAGGCTCATGCCCAGCACTGGGATGATGACATTCTGAGCCAGTGCGCCGGCGTCCCGTTTGCCCGCCAAAGAGGTTGTGATGATCGAACCGGACTACGCGAAGCTGACCTCGACGCCGGTTGCCGCCGAGCCTTTCCCGCACGTCGTGGTGCCGGGTTTCGTCCCACCTACCGACCTCGATGCTGTCCTCGCCGATCTGCCGCCGCTCGGGAAGCGCGGCTCCTTTCCAATCGACGCCGTCCGGCTCGGCCCGGCTGCGAACGCCCTGATGCGGGCCATGGAGGGTCCACGGCTTCGTATGGCCATCGAGGGTCTTTTCGGACTGGACCTGAGCGACGCCGCCACGATGGTGACGCTCCGCGGCTGGACCAGCGACCGGGACGGCCGCATCCACTGCGATTCCCGGGCCAAACGGGTAACCGTGCTGCTTTACCTGAACCGGCAGAGCGACGCCTGGACCCGCCAGGAAGGCTGCTTGCGGCTGCTGCCCGGGCCCGACGATCTGGAAAATTTCGCGGTCGAGGTTCCGCCGGTGAATGGCACGCTGCTGGTGTTCCCGAACGGCCCCACGGCCTGGCACGGCCACAGGCCATTCGTCGGACCACGCTATAGCGTACAGCTCAATTACATGACGTCCGACGACAAGGCTCGCAGCGAGCTGCGCCGCCATCGATTCTCGGCTTTCGTAAAGCGACTGACGCAGGCCGCCTGAAAAGCTCCTTGATCGCCGGCCGGGCGATCCCCTGGTAGATTGGGCAGCCTATCGATCAGGGATCCCGCATGACCTTCGACCCCGATCTGATCCGACGCCTCGGCCACCGGACCGAATTGCTTTCTCCGGAGCAAATGGGACAGGCCGACCGCGCCGCCGCGGCAGCCGGCCATGCCGGCCCCACGCTCATGGAGGCCGCCGGCCGCGCGGTCGCTCGCACGATCAAGCGGCACGCTGGTCCCTGCCGGGTGCTGGTCCTCGCCGGCCCGGGAAACAACGGCGGCGACGGCTATGTCGTCGCCCGACTGCTGTCACAGGACGGTTGGCCGGTGCTGTCTGGCCGCGCTCGGGCCACCTCGGGAGGGTTCCGACGCTGCCGCCGCCGCGCGCCGATGGCACGGCCCGATTGTTCCGTTCACGGTCGCCGAAGCCGCGCGGGCGGACCTCGTGGTCGATGCGGTCTTCGGCGCCGGCCTTACCCGTCCCGTGACCGGCATCGCGGCCGACGTGCTGCAGGCGGCGCGACGGATTGTCGCCGTCGATGTGCCGTCGGGATTGGACGGCGCCACCGGACTGGTGCGCGGCTACGCCTCCAAGGCCGAAATGACCGTGACGTTCTTCCGCCTGAAGCCTGGCCACCTGTTGTTGCCTGGCCGAGACCTGTGTGGCCGGATCGAGTTGGCCGATATCGGCATCCCGAACAGCGTATTGCCCGCGATCCAGCCGGAGAGCTTCGCCAACCTTCCCGCGCTCTGGCAGCTTCCGACGTTGGCGAGCGACGCACATAAGTACACCCGAGGGCACGTGACCGTCGTCGGTGGCGCCACCATGACGGGTGCCTCCCGGCTGGCAGCTGAGTCGGCCCGCCGCGCGGGTGCCGGCATGGTGACGATCGCAGCACGCGGATCGGCCTCGGTGTACCGCGGCGGCGAACCCGGACTGCTGGTCAGCGAGGCCGATTTGCCGACGCTTTTGGCCGATCAGCGGCGCAAGGTCTGGGTTTGCGGCCCTGGTCTCGGCGCGGACGAGGCCGGCATCGTCTTTCCCGCCCTGATCGCGGGGGGCCGAACGGTGGTCGCAGACGCGGATGTGTTTTCGGCATTTGCCAATGATCCCGCTGGCTTGGTCGGCGCCGCGGTATTGACGCCACATGCTGGGGAGTTCGCGCGGGTGTTCGGCGAACTGGCGGCGGACCGGTTGTCCGCGGCCAGGGCAGCGGCGGCGCGAACCGGCGCAGTCGTGCTGCTCAAGGGAGCGGACACGATCATTGCCGCACCCGACGGGAAGGCCGCCATCAACCTCTCCGCGCCGCCCTGGCTGGCCACCGCCGGGGCCGGCGACGTGCTGGCGGGGATCATCGGCGGCCTGCTCGCGCAAGGAATGAGCGCCTGGGACGCGGCGGCAGCGGGCGCTTATCTGCATGGACGGGCAGCGGCGCTGGCTGGCCCGGGTCTGGTGGTGGAGGACCTGCTTCCGGCATTGATCCGCGCTCACATCGAAGCGACAAAAGGCGCCACTTTCCCACCCTTTCGGCTATGATCCCCCGGCAACGATTTTCCGCTACGATCCCCTGGTCTTGGTGCAAATGAGGCCTGCATGAGCGAAGCTGTTTCAACCGGTCTGCTGGATCGCGCCATCCGTCGGATCACCACGGTATGGCGGGACATGGCGTCCAGTGTCTCGGGTGAGACAGACGAAACCCTCGAAGCGCAGATGAAAACCTGCCTCGCCGGGCGCGGTGGTGAGGTGAGCGCGCGCAACCGAGCGGCCAAGTTGGCGCAGACCTACCTGGCGCTGGACGAGCCGGGCCGACGGGATTTCCTGCGCACCCTGGCCAGTTTCGATTCCGATCCGGATGCGGTGGCGGCTGCCTTCACCAAGGTGCAAGCCGCGGCGGATCCGGCAGAGCGGGCGAGTGCCAAGGCGACGCTGCGGCGAGCGCTGGAGCCACCGCGGTTGAAGCTGCTGACGCAGTTCACCTCGATCCCGGACGGGCGAAAGTTTCTGGTCGACCTGCGCGGCTCCCTGTTGAAGATGCGCGGATCCGACAAGCTGCTGATCGCGCTGGACGGCGACCTGCGCGGACTGCTGGCCGCCTGGTTCGACATTGGATTTCTTGAATTGCAAAGGATCGATTGGAACAGCCCGGCGGCCTTGCTGGAAAAGCTCGTGGACTATGAGGCGGTGCACGCGATCCGATCCTGGCGTGATCTGAAAAATCGCCTGGACTCGGATCGTCGCTGCTACGCGTTCTTCCACCCTCGGATGCCAGGGGAACCGCTGATCTTCGTTGAGGTGGCACTGGTAAAGGGTCTGGCCGGCAGCGTGCAGGACTTGCTGGACGAGAAGGCGCCGGTGCAGGACGCACGACAGGCGGATACCGCGATCTTTTACTCTATCAGTAACTGCCAGTCGGGATTGGCCGGGATCAGTTTCGGAAATTTCCTCATCAAGCGTGTGGTCCAGGAGCTGTCGGCCGAATTTCGCAATCTGAAAACGTTCGCAACGTTATCGCCACTTCCGGATTTTCGCCGCTGGCTCGATCCGCAGCTGGCCTCGAACGAAGCTGATTTGCTGAGCGACGAGGAGTCCACCGCCCTGACCGCGGCGCTCCCGGCGGAGACAGGCACGGCGGCCTTGGCTGGCATCATCACGAAGCGGCACTGGTGGCGAAATGCAGCCTGTCGCCGCGCGGCGGAACCGGTGCTGGTCCGGCTGGCCGCACGGTACCTGCTGGTCGAGGCGAACGGCAAGCGGGCGCGGGACCCCGTGGCGCATTTTCATCTGTCCAATGGTGCGCGGGTGGAGCGACTGAGCATGGCCGGCGATACCTCTGACAAGGGCGCGAAGGAGAGCGCGACCTTGATGGTCAACTACCTGTACGATCCGGCAAAGATCGAGGATTGGCATGAGGATTATGCCGGAGAGGGCAAGCGCAACGCGTCGACTGCAGTGCGGAAGTCGGCACGGGGCTGGGGTTAACCGACCCGGCTGACTCTACCCCGAGGGCGGCGGTCGGGTCGGCGTCGGCAACGAACTCTCAGGGTTGCATGCTGCCAACGCCGCCAAGCACGCTGTCGAGTTCCGCCGGGCTCAGGGTGTGACCGTAGACCACCGCACTCGCCAGCGCGGCAAGCGTCACCGGGTCGCTGCCCCGGAGCCAGGCCAGACCGATCAAGCGATTGATCGATGGCGGCTCCTCGACCCAGCCAAACGGCAGCGAGGGAGCGACAAAAGCGTGCCCCTGCCGCACCGCCCGTACAGTTTGCCAGGCTTCAGAGTGTCCGATCGCTTCATGCATCGCGGGATCGGAGAAGATCAGAACGTCTGGGTCGAGGAGCTTGATCCCGTCGATGCTGCCCGGGCGAAAGGTGCCCTGGCCATCCGGCGCGACGACCTGCCAGCCCAGCCGGGTGAACACCTCGGTGACATCGGTATTTGGCGCCGCGACAACCAACCCATCGGGTCCACGGGCGTACAACACGCGCGGATGGGCATTGGAGGCAGGTAACGCCAATAGCGCCTCCGCGAACCGCGCCAGCGTTTCCGCGCGGTCCTCGCGGTGCAGAATAGCTCCGAGCGTCCGGAACGTGGCCGGTATCTTCGCCAGCGACCCATCCAGCAAGATGGTCGGAATGCCGGTTCGCTGCTGCGTTGCCTGTGCCATCTCGACGTATCGCGGCGACACGGTGCCGTAGTCGACGATGAGATCAGGCTGCAGGGCCTTGATCTTTTCGGTGACGTCGTCGCGCCCTGTCAGCCTGGGGATCTGCGGACGTTTGGCTGCCTCCGGTGACAGCAGCGCACGCGCAGCGTCCGACATCGGCGAGGGCCAGCCCTGCAGCAGATCGGGTGCGATGGCTTCCAACAGAACGGCGGCGGGCGGGCCAGCCGGCACCACATGGGCGATGTGATCGGGCACCTGCACCGTGCGGCCGGTCGCGTCTTGTACGTCGGCAGCCGCGGCGACCGCGGACCACATCATCGCCCCAATCAGGATCACGCGACCGAGCATGCCGTCCTCCTTGCCTGCGCCCCGTATAGTCGGAATGGTGCAGTGACAACACCCTCCACCGTGGTTCGGCGTCGGTACGACGCCCCGGCCGTCACATTGCGCGGGACTGTGGGCCGCACCTAAAATACCATCCCCGAACCCAGGCAAGGAGCCGGCCATGACCGCGGATCGCATCGTCATCTCGGGCGGAATGGTGCTCGCCGCGGGCGAAACCAGCGCGCGGCCGGCCGACATCGTGGTCGAGGGCGACACCATCGCCGCGATCGTGCCGCCGGGCAGCGCCGAGGCCCCGCAGCGGATCGATGCCGCAAGGCGGCTCATCATCGCCGGACTGATCAATGCCCACACGCACGGCCATGGTGGCTTGTCGAAGGGCATCGGGGATCTCTGGTCGTTGGAGTTACTGCTCAACGCCGGCCCCTGGATCAGCGGGCATCGCACCGACGAAGACCGCTACCTGTCCACCCTGCTCTCGGCCGCCGAGATGATACGCAAGGGTTGTACCTCATGTTACGATCTCGCCGCGATGCTGCCGGTTCCCACCGTCGAGGGGCTGCACGCGGTCTCGCGCGCCTACAGTGACCTGGGTATGCGGGCAGTGGTCTCGCCGATGATCGCCGATCGCAGCTTCTATCAGGCGATCCCCGGCCTGCTCGACGCGTTCCCCCCCGAATTCCGAGCCATCGCCGACGCCATGCGCTCCGCACCGGCCGAAGCGATACTGGCCCCGATACGCGCCGCCGCGACCACCTGGCCCTACCCGCGCGATCGCATCCGGCTCGGCATTGCGCCGACCATCCCGCTGCACTGTTCGGAGGAGTTTTTGATCGGCTGCCGCGACCTGGCAGCTGAATTCGGCTTGCCGGTGCAGACACATCTGGCGGAGTTGGCCGTGCAGCGCGCCGCTGGGCTGCGGCGTTACGGCACCACCCTGACCGCGCACCTGAACCGGGTCGGTCTGCTCGGACCCGGCTTCAGTGCGGCCCACGCCATATGGGTGGACGACGCCGAGTTGGCGTTGATCGCTCATCACGGGGGTGCTCTCGCGCATAACCCCGGCTCCAATCTACGGCTCGGCAATGGCATCGCCGACATACGCCGAGCGATCGGGGCGGGAGTGAGGGTGGGCGTGGGGACGGATGGATCGGGCTCCTCGGACAATCAGAACATGTTCGAGGCGATGCGCCTGGCAGCCTTCGTCTCGCGCGTCTTCGACCGCGCGCCGGAAGATTGGATCGGCGCCGCGGAGGCCCTGCGGCTGGCCACCGAGGGTAGCGCCGCCGTGCTCGGCATGGCTGATCTGATCGGCAAGCTAGCCCCGGGCTACAAGGCGGACATGGCGTTCCTGGACCTCGACCACGTCAACCTGGTGCCGCTGAACAGCGCGGTGAACCAGCTGGTCAACACCGAGGATGGCGCGGCGGTGAGGGATGTCATGATCGGCGGCCGTTTCGTGCTGCGCGACGGCGTGCTGCCCGGATTGGACTGGTGCGGGATCGTTGCGCGCGCGGAAGCCGCGGCGGCCCGGCTGGCGGAAGCGAATGCCGCTACGCGTCAGACGGCCGAGCGGCTGGCGCCGGTGGTCAATCATTTCTGCGTCGGACTGGGCCGCTGCGCTCACGATCTGCCACGCAAGCTGTCAGCCGAGGTGGTTGCGGCCTAACGAAAAGCTGTTGGCGTACGCGCAGGTCCGTTCGACGCCGTCAAATACGCTCTGCCACATCTACAGCCGGCGCGGCACCCGCGCTTGCAGGCAGGAGGAACAAGCAAAAGTGTCATTCGGGCAATCGCCGCCCATGAGCCCTCCAGGTGAGTTGCCGGCCGACGTCAAACTTCGGCTGGGCCGCTTCGCTGATCTGCTGCTGAAATGGAATAAGACCCTGAACCTGATCGCGCGCAGGGACACCGACGCGGTGTGGGAACGGCATATCAACGATTCCCTGCAACTGGTGCCGCTGTTCCCGCCTGGCGTTACCCGCGGTGTGGATCTGGGAACCGGTGGCGGTTTTCCCGGGCTCGTGCTCTCGATCGCGACCGGGGTGATATTCGACCTCATCGAATCAGACCGCCGCAAGGCGTCTTTCCTGCGCTCAGCCGTGCTGGAAACCGGCGCACCGGCCACCGTGCACGCCTGCCGGATCGAGGTCGCTGACATTCCCCCGGCGTCGCTGGTGACCGCCCGTGCCCTGGCTCCGTTGCCGAGACTCCTGCCGCTCGCCGCACGCTTTCTGACCGATGACGGCGTCTGCTTGCTGCTGAAGGGCGCCAAGGCAGAAGACGAACTGGCGGAGGCGCAACGCGGCCAACGGATGTCGGTGACCCGTGTACCCAGCAAGACAAGCCCCGAAGGTGTCATCCTTATCGTGACGTTACCACGGAAGGACGCGAATCCGGTTGCGGGCACTGGTTCGATGCCGGGAGACTGAGATTTGGACCTGCATATGCCAAGGCGACGCCTTGCCGGGAAGCCCCGCGAACAGACGCATCGGCAGAAGCGGTCAGTGCAGGGGGATATTGAACACCGCGTAGGCTTCGCCGTTCTCGTCTTGCGCCCGCTCGGTCATGTCCGGCCGGTGGCCGATGCCCGAGTAGTGCGTGATCAATGATCGCCGTTCGCATCCTGGCACCTTCGGGATCGAGCCGCGATGCATCAGTCTGCCATGCCAGATCAGCACATCGCCCTTCTCGCCGATGAACGTCCGGGAGGAGATGCCGTGGCGCGAAATCTCTGTCTCGATCGCCGGCGTCACGAACCGCTCGGAGTATTTCGGCCAATGGTTAACGCCGTCATCCAGGCGCGCACGTTCCGCCGCGGTAAGAAAGCTGCGAACCTTTTCGCCGCGCAACAGCGGCCAACGATGTGATCCCGGTATGTATTCGAACGGACCGGAGACCGGGTCGATCCGGTCGAGCGCCATCCAGACCGCGGCATACCAGCTGTTGACGAATGGCGGATTGAGATAGTCGTCCTGATGCCAGTTCCGCTCCGTGCTGATCCAGCCCGTCAACGCCAGGTGGAGCAGCATCCTTTCGCTGAGCAGGTGTTGCAGCATGTGCATCAGCGGCGGATACAGCGCGAGAGCCCGCAGTTCCGGCACCTGTAGATATGGCACCGGGGACATCCACCCACCCGGCGCGCCGAATTCGCTGCGTCGGGCGATGTATGGATCGGTCACCGAATCCGGCAGTAATTTCGGCACGATCACCACGCCATCGCGTCTCCAACTCCGTTGTTCAGCGGTGAGCGCCGACTTATCGAGGTTGGATTGATCGAGCGGCGGCAGCAAATCGGGCTCCGGCGTCTCACTGAGATCGGCGAACGTGATCGACGTCGGGCCGATTTCCGAATGTCCGGTGATTCGAGAGAGCAGGCGTCGAGCAAAACCCATGCATGCGCTCCTCTCGGTGCGGAACGGTGGGCCGTACCGCGATCGCCCGAGATACCTGCACCAGATCGGCCGCCAGTGGCAATCCGGCCGGCGCGCGGTGATCCCGACCTCGCAGCCAGCGGATCGAAAGACAGCGGATCGAAAGACAGCGCCGCTTGTCGCGGCTCTGGTGTCACTTCGTGCCGCGGACAATATGCGACGATAGGGTCGATATTCGATTCTCCTAGCGACCCGGTCAGTGGCGGTGGTTCCGGCAGGCTCACCCGGTCAACGTGCCTCATAACCCTTGCCCGCAATCCGGCCCTGGGCTAAACGCCCCCCGCGCCGGCACCCCTGGAGGCCGGCGTTTGTCACTCAGGAGCGAACTATGGCCAACGTTGTTTCAATCGAGGCCGAGTCACGCGCGCGAAGCGGTAAGGGGGCGGCGCGGGCGACTCGGAGGGCAGGCAAGGTGCCCGGGGTTATTTACGGCGGCAAGCAGGAACCCAATCTGATTGCCCTGGACCCGCGCGTGGTCGTCCGTGAACTGCATCGCGCCGGCTGGCAATCCCGCCTCTACGAGATCAGCACAGGACCTACACAGGTCCGCGCGCTGATCCGCGGCGTGCAGTTTCATCCCGTCTCCGACGCACCCGAGCACGTCGATTTTCAGCGCCTGATCCCGGGTCAGCGGATCAAGGTCTTCATCCCGGTCCACTTCGAGAATGACGGCATCAGCCCCGGCATCAAGCGCGGAGCCGTGCTCAATGTCGTGCGCCATGCGGTGGAGGTATACTGCGACCCCGACAACATTCCCGAACAGTTCACCGCCGACCTCGGCCCGCTGGACTTCAACGATGCTGTCCGCTGGCACGATCTGAAGGGCACCGAGGGCGTCAAGTCGGTGATCGATCGGGACTTCGTGGTGGCGACCGTCGTGCCGCCGACCAAGATCGAGGTCGCGACCGAGGCGGCCGTTGGCGCCGCCGCGCCAGCCAAGACCGCTGCCGCGGCACCGGCTAAAGCCGCCGCCAAGGCGCCCGCCAAGAAGGGCTAGGTCGGTGATGAACCGGGTGTTTCGCCAGGGATTTCGTGGTGAGGATGCTCGGGCCGTGACCGAGCTCGGTCGGTGATCGGGCTCTTCTGGTGACAATGCTCTGGGTCGGTCTCGGCAATCCGGAGCCGGGGATGGCTGCCAACCGTCATAACATCGGTTTCATGGCGCTCGACGTAATCGCCGCCCGCTACGGCTTCACCCCGTGGCGGCGCAGGTTCAAGGGCGTCACCGCCGAGGGCATTATTGCCGGCGAAAAGATCCTGGCGCTGAAGCCATTGACTTATATGAACAACTCCGGCGAGTTGGTGCAGGAAGCCACGGCCTTCTACAAGCTGCCGACCGAGGCGATCACGGCATTTCACGACGAGCTCGACCTGGCGGCCGGCAAGGTGCGGGTCAAAAAGGGCGGCGGCGCCGCCGGCCATAACGGACTGCGCAGCATGGACAGGATGCTGGGCACCCCGGAGTACTGGCGAGTTCGCCTGGGCATCGGGCACCCCGGATCGAAGGAGCGTGTTCTCGGCCATGTGCTGAGCAACTTTGGCGCCGAGGACAGGCCTTGGCTGATTTCACTGCTGGACGCGGTGGCTGAGGCGGCCGAACTGCTGGCGCAAGGCAAGCCGGCGGATTTCATGACCAAGGTCGCCTTGCACACCCAGGGTTCGAGCTGACGGGAAAGACACGCTGATGGGTTTCAATTGCGGCATCGTCGGCTTGCCCAACGTCGGGAAGTCCACCCTGTTCAACGCGTTGACCGCAACCGCGGCAGCTCAGGCGGCGAATTATCCCTTCTGCACCATCGAGCCCAATGTCGGTCGCGTCGCCGTGCCCGACATGCGTCTGGACGTGCTTGCGGAGATCGGCAAGTCGATCAAAATCGTCCCGACCAGCCTGGAATTCGTTGACATTGCCGGCCTGGTGCGCGGTGCCTCCAAGGGCGAGGGTCTCGGCAACCAGTTTCTTGCCAATATCCGTGAGGTCGACGCCATCATCCACGTGCTGCGCTGTTTCGAGGACAGCGACATTACTCATGTGGAAGGCTCGATCGATCCGTTGCGCGACATTGAGATGGTTGAGACCGAACTGATGCTGGCCGATCTCGACAGCCTGGAGCGCCGGCTGACCCAGGCCCAGAAGCGCGCTCGCGGCGGCGACAAGGAAAGCATCTCCGCTGTTGCCATGATGGAACCCCTGGTTGCCGCGCTGCAGCAAGGCCGAGCGGCGCGAACCGCGATCCCGCCGGGGGAAGAGGAGGCGGTGCGCCGCTTGCAACTGCTCACGTCCAAACCGGTGCTTTACGTCTGCAACGTTGAGGAAGCCTCGGCCTCCACTGGCAACGGCTTTTCCGAACAGGTCCGCGTTTGGGCGGAGCAGCAGGGTGCGCCGTCCATTGTCGTCTCCGCCGCGATCGAGGCTGAGGTCTCACAGCTTCCGCAAGCCGACCGAACGGAGTTCCTCGACGGCCTGGGACTTACGGAGAGCGGGCTGGAACAGGTCATCCGCGCCGGCTACCGGCTGTTGGCGCTGGTGACCTACTTCACCTGCGGGCCGAAGGAGACGCGGGCGTGGACCATCACGCGAGGCACCAGGGCTCCGCAAGCCGCGGCGGCGATCCACAAGGATTTCGAGCGTGGTTTCATTGCCTGCGAGACCATTGCCTACGACGACTTTGTCGCCTGCAATGGCGAACAGGGTGCCAAGGAAGCGGGCAAGATGCGGGTGGAAGGCAAGACCTATGTCGTGAAGGATGGCGACGTTCTGCTGTTCCGCTTCAACGTCTGAAGCTTAGCCAACTGATGCGCCGCACGACTACTGTCTAACGGAATTGCTGCCCCGTTTCAGTCAATCCCGCAGCCGCGGCCACCGCAGCTCCCCAACAGCAAAAAGGCCGGGAAAACCCGGCCTTAATGTGGTGCTGTGAGAGTGGATGTGGATTAGCCACCCTTGCCCGACGTGGCATTCGGAGAAGTTGCCCGGTTGGCTACGGCGGAGTCATTTGCCGGATGGCCGAAAACGCCATGAAACAATTCCGAGAATACTGTCCCGGTGTGATACGGCTCATTCGGGAATGCCTGGGGCGCAGTTCCCGGGTCCTCACCGGGCGGCTTACCCTGCGCAAAGGCAGAGCCGACACCAAGGCTCAGGACGGCAAGGGCAGCTAGGATCGTGGTCTTCATCGGAATACTCCATCTCCAGTCGGGCGAGACGTCCGGCTTCGATGGACACCAAGATGGGCGCAAGCGGCCCGAATATTATGCCGCAATGCAGCAATATAGCTATGCGCATAACGATGAGGTTCCGGGGCTGATCAGCGCCGCGAAAGCGCCCGTTTACCGGCCGAACCGCCGCATCCGCTCGTCCACCCGGTCGATGAAGCGCTTGCGCCCGGCCTCCGTCACGACATTCGTATTGTACAGCGCCAGGTAGCTGCGCGTCGCCTGTTTCCCCGCCAGCCAGTACAGATACCGCGTCAGGATGCGCCGAGACGGGTCGCCCATCCACAGTGCCAGGTATCGTGGCTCTCCGTACGTCACCACTGCCGCCAAGTGTCGGATATGGGTCAAGGCCGGCCGTGCCTTGCCGTCTTCGAAGGTGAGGGACACGCCCGGCAGCAAGACCCGGTCGAAAAAGCCCTTCAGGATCGCCGGAGGCCCGGAGCACCAGACCGGGTAGCACAGCACGAGGGCCTCGGTCGCGATCAGCCGATCCACATAGGCTTCGACCGGGGCACGGTTGCGCGTCTCGTCGTAGTAACCTCGGTGTTCCTCGGCGCCGAGGACCGGATCGAAGCCTTCGGCATATAGATCGCAATCGTCGACCAGATGCTCGCAGGCGCGCAGCGCGGATACCACGGTGCGGTGCAGGGTGGCGTTGAAACTGTCTTCCAATGGATGGGCGAAGATCACCATCACCCGCATCAAACCACCTCAGGGAGTATCAGGAATGAGGGCGTGGCGCCGCCGTGGCGGATAGCGATGGTGATGACGCGTTCGTCGGCGGCCATGAACTCGGCCGCCGGAGCTCCGGTGCCGAGATTGACGGCATATGATGGTGCGGCGGCGCCTGCCAGCGACAGTCGCAGCGAGTGGCCTGCCGGGATGGTGACGCAGACAGCTCGCATTGGCAGCTCAACAGATGTCGACGTCTCCGGAGCTTCGCCTTGAATGTCCGCATCGATCCGCGCGTGCCCCTGCGTCAGTGTCCAGGCGCGCCCATCCGGCGTCAGCCTGGACAACACCGCGTCGATATCGAACGACGGCTGGTCCGCCTCGAGCGCCAGCGTCACCGAGACCCGCCCGCACAGGAAAACCGGCTGCGTAAGAGGCGCGGAGTCATAGACAGCGATATCGGCCCGATCATCCAGAGCGGAGCGCTCCTGCATCCCCACCGGCACGTTGCCATGGCCCTCCATGGCCGGGACCGGCCGCCAGGGATCGTGCACGATTCGGTCGGTCCCTGCCGCCCGTGCCGTCTGAGCCAGTGTTCCCGAACAAGCCGACGCCGCTCGACCGTCACTGCCGAGGAACAAAATCCACCGCTCCGGTGTGGGCCAGGCGGAGAATCGTCGCCATGTATGCGCGCCGACATCGAACAGGGTCAGCCCACCGCGGATCGGGCCACCATATCCTTTTAAATGGCGGTCGAACCACGCCACCTGTGCTGGGTCCATGGGTGACGCGGCCTCCGGGCCGAAGTCGACCGCGCCGACCCGCCGCCCCCAGGGCCGGTTTGTCCAAGGTCCGACGTAAAGTGCCTGCTCCGCGCCGCCGGCCTGGGCGATGGTATCGAATGCCGTGAGCGTGCCCATGAGCATCTCGTCGCACCAGCCACCGATGTGCAACATCGGCACGTTCAACGCGTGTCCGGCCAGACGCACTGAGGGAGCGATGCCGTCCCAGAACGCACCGGCATCGGGATGGGTCAGCCATGGCTCGTAATGCGTCCAATGACCGAACCGGCGGATCACGTCCGGGCGCGTGCGGTTCGCCTCATGCAGCGGCAGAGCCAGAGCGGCGGTGCGCAGGGCGTGGGCAGCATGGCGATCGCCGTCGTGCGTCGCCTTGATGAACCCCATCCGCAGGCCCCACGCAAGATTGGGACCTAGGCGGAAGGCTCCATTTTCAAATGCCCAGTCGGTGCGAAGTTCCCAGCCGCCCATGGCAGGGGCGAGCGCGCCCAGGCCAGCGCCACCGGCCAGTGCCAGGTACTGCGTGTTGGCCTGATAAGAGAGCCCGTACATGCCAACCTTGCCGTCGGATCCGTCCAGCGCGGCCGCCCAAGCGACTGCCTCCAAGCCGTCTGCTTCCTCGTGGGCGAATAGGTGAAACTCCCCCTCGCTGGTGCCGGTGCCGCGCACGTCCTGGACCGCCACGACATAACCATGCGCGGCGTACCACGCGGGATGCGCGAAGACGGTGGTCGAGCCGGTCGCTCGGCCGTCAGGCTGGCGCATCAGCAGGACCGGGTAACGGGCGGACCCCTCCGGCCGCCACACCGTCGCGTCCAGGCGGCAGCCGTCCCGGGCACGCATCGAAACGGTCCGTGGTGGGCGAACGCTCAGCAAAAGCGGCTGCCGGCGTTCACCGCGCGATTTTCGTCCATCAGTTCAACCAGCGGCCCGAAATGGATCGTTTCGGCAAGACTCCTGTGCGGTGCCGTCATCGTCACTCGGCACGGTTTCGGGTATGGTGTCGCCGCAACGAAAAAGCCGCGGCCGAGTTGATGTATATCCAGCACGCTCGACTCCCGGCGGACACCACGGTTGACGCTACAGGCGATTCCGGCCTGGTCGGAGTTTAGCCCAGGGGATCGGCATCGGCGAGTGCGGGCGAAACGTGCGCGTTTGAGCCGCCTTCGGGCCAATTTATTGGCGCGCGGGACCGATCGCGGATGCGCCGGTCGTCGGTGTTTCCTATGACGCTACGGTTCCCGGCGGGCGCCGCGGCACAGCCGAGACCACCCCCGCGATGTTGTCCAAGCAGACCGACCGGACCGTCCGCCGCGATCCCAGAGCGGGCACCTTGGGTGGTGTAGCGGCAAGGCTAACTCGAGCCGATCAGGTGCCATCCGATGACAGCTTCTCGATCACGCCAGAAGCGGCAACAAGGCGACATAGGCGCACAGCAGGCCAATGATGGTGGCGATGATCTCGAGGTAAGCACGCATAGTGTGTCTCCGCTGACGGCAGCGCCGCATCTACCGAGTCCAACCTTTCGGCGCTGTGGCCTGTCTCACCCTCGGGAGGTAATATTGCGATGTGGTGGAAGCGGGGAGGGACCGAGGTATAATTATGGCGAGGACCGACTTGGGGTAGCTTCGTATTGTTATCATGGAAGAATCGGGCGGTCGGCTCGCGGCGTGACAGATTCTCCAGCACCGGCTACGCTGGCGTTTCCATGACCCACATCAAAGTCCAGACGGAAGACTTCGACGTCGGCGCGGAGATCGCCGCGATGACGTCCGGCCGCACTGACATCGGCGGAATCGGCTGCTTCGTGGGCACTGTTCGTGACAATGCGAAGGGCGCGTCGTCGGCGATCACCGGCATGGCTCTGGAGCATTATCCCGGCATGACCGAGCGCTCCATCGCACGGATCGTCGCGCAGGCGAAGGAGCGGTGGCCTCTTCTCGGCTGCACGGTGATCCACCGGGTCGGCGAGTTGCGTCCAGGCGAGAACATCGTGCTGGTCATCGCAGCCTCCGCCCACCGCCAGGCCGCACTGGACGCTACGGCGTTCCTGATCGATTGGTTGAAGACCAAGGCGCCATTCTGGAAGCGCGAGACTTTCATCAACGGCGCCGGTGCCTGGGTAGACGCGCGGGACGACGACGATGCCGCGGCGGCCCGCTGGATGACGACGGGGTCGACCTGACTTGGCATTCGGCCGCGCTCAAGCCTGCCGTTACGAGTCCGGTGGCGTTGCCTTCATCCGGAGCTTGTCGACTGCCTGAGGTTTGCCTGGAGGTTGTATGGTCCGGAAACTTATTACTGCCCGTCGTCGCAGCCGAGGAAGTATCCGAAGCGTTGGGGTATTGTCTCACTCTTGATCTGCATCAACATGTAGTCTAGCACGCTACCATCGAGGGAAGCCGAAGGGAATTTCTCATGCGTAAAGGTCTCGTAATTATCGTTCTCAACCTTGTTCTGCTGTCAGGCGCGACCGCTCTGCTGAGTGCCTGCAACACGACTGCCGGCGTCGGCCAGGACGTGAGTGCCGCCGGCCACGCGGTGACGAATTCCGCCGAGAAGGTCAAGTCCGGTATGTAGCAGCCCGGGGGGCGGGCAGGACGCTACTTCCGTATAAGCGGACATTCGCTTTCGGAAAGAGGCCGGAAGGCTTGCTCCCCCGGCTCGGACGTGAGGACTTTATAGACATCGTCCGGTGATCGTGACTCGGTGGGCGCTTTCACTTCCATCAGGTACATCCGCGACAGTACGCGTCCATCCTCGCGAATGCGCACCTCCTCGTTGTACATGTCGTTCACCGGCAACGCGCGCATCGCCGCCGCCGCGAGCTTCGGGTCCCGCCCAGCTGTCTGCACCGCGCGGATATAGTGCCGCACTCCGGTATAGACGGCGGCCTGGTTCATCGTCGGCAGGCGGTTCTTCTGCGCGCGAAACCGCTTGGTCCAGGCTCGGCTTGCGTCGTTCAGGTCCCAGTAGAAGGAGTTGGAAAGAATGAGCCCATGCGCGTCGGGTAGACCGATCGCCAGGACGTCGGTGACGAACAGAAGCATTGCGGCGAGCCGCTGGCCTCCCCTGCCCAGACCGAAATCGACCGCCTGCTTGATGGCGTTTTGCGCGTCCGCGCCCGCGTTGCAGAAGGCGATCACCTTTGCCCCGGACGCCTGCGCCGCGACGAGATAGCTCGAGAAGTCAGTGGTCCCCAACGGATGGGTGACCCGGCCCAGCACCTTGCCGCCTCCCGCCGTGACGAAATGCGCGGTGTCGCGCTCCAGCGCATGGCCAAAGGCGTAGTCGACGGTGATAAAGTACCAGCTATCACCGCCCATCCGCGTCAGTGCCTGTCCGGTGCTATGCGCGAGCGCATGGGTGTCGCAGTTGAAATGGAAGCCGAACGGCGAGCAGAACTTGCCGGTGATGTCGGAACTGCCAGCTACGGTGACCAGCAGGATGCGTTCCTTCTCGTGCAGCAACGACTGCAATGCGAGGGCCGACCCCGAGGTGGAGCATTCGACGACCGCGGCGACGTTCTGCGTGGCGATCCATTCCCGCGCGATGGAAACGGCGATGTCGGGTTTGTTCTGATGGTCTGCCGACAGGATCTCGACCTTCGGCGATGTCGCGCCATCGCCAAACTCCTCGGCGGCGAGGCGCGCCGCGACGACCGCACCTTGACCGGAGAAATCGGCATACGGACCGTTCATGTCGGCCAGTACGCCCACGCGGATCGTTTGTCTGTCCTGAGCGCGAGTACCGTGGGACGCCGCGGCTGAGACGGCGGCGGCAGTCAACAAATTCCTGCGGGAGACCGTCACCGCAAACCCTCCAACTTTTCAATCGCGGGTCAGCATGACCGACGTCTGACATCCGGCGAAACATTGTGATCGCGAACCATCGAATTGCACAAGGCATCGCGCTGGATGCGCCTTGAACGTCAGAGGCACCGGTGCGGAAGCGATGCATCCATTCCCGAGGCTGTCGTGATCGCTGCTAATCTTGTTGCCCCGGAAACCGATAACTCGCGCCGTTGGCGGGCCAGGCGCCGGCAGAATCCCGACCTCGTGCGCGGGCACGACAGCAACCAAGCCGACGTCGAAACAGAGGGCGACGGCTGACGTGACGAGACCGGCGGCCACGCTCACTCGATTCTGGTCCGGTTCGCCGCCCCATCTCACGCTTTGCCCTTGGACCCCAAGCACGGGAGCGTGCGTCTTAATCACCCGGCCGCCCGCGATCGCCTGCTCGCGGTGCGCAACTGCCCGCAGGCCGCAAGAATATCCTGCCCCCGAGGCGTCCTGATAGGCGCCGAAAACCCCGCCGCGTTCACAATACCGGCGAATTTCTCCAACGCCACCTTTCCGCTCGGCTCATACGTCGAACCTGGCCACGGGTTGAATGGGATCAGGTTAACCTTGGCCGGCATCCCGGCGATCAGCCGAACCAACTCTCGCGCCTCGGCTTCGGAATCATTCACACCCCGCAGCATGATGTATTCGAACGTGATCCGCCGAGCGTTGGAGGCGCCGGGGTAGCGGCGGCAGGCAGCTATCAGCTCGCGGATCGGGTAGCGCCGATTGAGCGGCACCAGCTCATTCCGCAACTCGTCGGTCACGGCATGGAGCGACACCGCCAAATTCACCCCCAGCTCGGCCCCGGCCCGATCCATCATCGGCACCACACCCGACGTGGACAGGGTGATCCGGCGTCGCGACAGCCCGATCCCCTCGCCGTCCATCACGATCGTCATGGCCTTGGCGACGTTGGCATAATTGAACAACGGCTCACCCATGCCCATCAGCACGATGGTCGAGAGCAGCCGCGGGGTTTCGCCCTTCGGCGACGGCCATTCGCCGTACAAATCGCGCGCCGCCATGAATTGCCCGACGATCTCCGGCGCGCCGAGGTTCCTCGCCAAAGTTTGCGTGCCGGTGTGGCAGAACCGGCACGACAGCGTGCAGCCGACCTGGGACGACACGCAGACCGCGCCGCGATCCTCCTGGGGGTCGGGGATATAGACCGTCTCCGCTTCCTGTCCATCTCGAAATCGGAACAGAAATTTGCGTGTCTCATCCACGCTGGTCTGAACCGCGACCGCATCCGGCCGACCGATGACAAACCGCTCCGCTAGTTTCTGCTGCAACGGCCGAGCGAGCGATGACATCCGGTTGAAGTCCACCACGCCTTGGTGGTAGATCCAGTGCCACAACTGCTTGACACGAAATGATGCCTCACCGATCGAGGCCATCTCAGCGGCCAGCTCGGCGCGCGACATCCCCACCAGGTCGCGCCGACCGTCGGGCAACACGACTGGCGGCGGATCGAACATTGCCGCCTTCGCCAGGATACGCTGGCGATCCGCCGCCGTTAGATCAACGATGTCATTCATTTTGCCGGACACGCCTTGACAATGGCTGCATAGGCAGCCTCGAATCCTTTCAGACTGAAGGTGTCGGTGACCGACACATCCTTCGGACCCGGAGACCGCGCAATCGCTCGGCTACCCTTGGCAAGCGCCGCCACGGCGGCCTTGTTGTCACGGGCGAAAGCGGCGCGCTGGGAGGTGTAGAACCCCAGCCCGCTCTGGTCCACCTGAACGTTGACAGCGGCGTTCGCGGCGTAGGAAAAGCCAGCCTCGATCGCGACGGTATCTCGGCCCGACGGACGCTGAGTCACGGTCAGGATGACCCGCCCCCGGCCAGGCAGCAACGGCGCGGAACTTTGCGCGGGGGTAAATGCATAGCACACCATCTGGCCAGCTTCCTGGAGCGTGGCGGCGGTCCAGTCATCGAATTTGCCAATGGACTTGGGGCCCGACGCGGGCGCCGCGGCAGCAGCTGGCTTGTGGCTTGGGGCTGCCCACACCTGAGCTGCGAATACGAGCGAAAAAACCAGAAGATAAGCGAAGCGTGCGGTCATGGCGGGAGCAATAGGGCCGCTCGATGCGCCGGACAAGCGCTAGCTCGCGTGTAACTCTGGCATTGCCGGAAGAATTGATGCGTGCGGGACATTGGCGTCGCCGAACACTGGGTCCGGGCAAGCCGATGATGGCCTCGACCTCGAGCAGATGCCTCGGGATGCCGGCGCACGTCCCGACCCTCCCGATCGCCCGGTCCAGCACCGCGCGGAGATCAGCGCAGAAGCCGTCGAACGGCCCAACCGGCTCCAGCGATCAGGGCCAGGACGCCAAAGGCGGCGATCATGCTGCCGTCGGTCAACCACAACATCAGCAGAAAGCCCACGACAGCGGCAATTACCGTGTATTTGTTTTCGATCAGCAACCGAGTTCCTCCCCGGTGGGGTTGCCCGCAACGTCCGATTGGCCCGGGCCTCTCGCGTTGGATAGCCATGCAAGTGCAACGACCACGTTCACTGCCGCAAGTTCGGCGCGGAACGGCCGCGCGCCGGCAGCTGCAACGCGCAGCGCCTCGTATCGGAACGCCTCATTGCTCGGCCGAAGCGACGCGCGCGACCTTCGGCCATTGGGTCAGGCCGGGCGGCTCGGACGGATTGTCGAAAGTGGGTCGGCCAGGACGTCGACGAATTTCTATGAGGCCGCGACCTATGACAAATCCTCCAGCTGCCGTCGCTCGTTTTGCACCAATTCAGAGCCACGGTTGTATTCGCCGAACGAGTCCCCATTGGGACTGTCTCATATGACAGTGTGTGACAGATCATGGCCCCCCGATGAAACGTTTTCGTCACGTTGATTGTCCCATGAGATCCGGTTTGATCGTTTCGCCAGCTTGCGCTGGCTCCTTTGGCAAGACGCGGCCGCCGTAACAGTCCATTGGCCGCGTCGACCAACATCTCGAAGTCGGCATTGTTCAGCGATACATCATCGGAGCCAATCGTATAGAATGGGTTGAGGAGTTGCGCGTGGCCCGTCTCCGGCAGCACCAGGATCAAGCAAACAGTGAGCATCAGCCGAAAATTGCATGTCATCAGGTCTCCCCTCCAAAACGATCCGACAGCGATAGATTGCGTCTCCGTGCTCGAATCGTCCAGCCGGCGGTGGTAACGGCGCGGCAGGAACCCTGAGGCATGCCAACATTGAGCTGACCGAGCGCCGGGCGCAGGTCAGCAGCGTCAAAGTCGGCCCGGCTTCGCGACGACCATGTAGGGCACGCCGCCCGCCCGATGGCCCGGTTGATACCAGGCGCCGTCATAGGCAAGTACGAGCCGTCGCGGATGGTCCGCAGCGTTGCGCCATTCGGTCGGCGGAATGACCTCGTAACCGTTAAGCACCGGCTTATCGCTGTATCCTTTGGTCGACTAATATGCGGCCTCCACGGCTTGGCTTGCGACAGCGTCAATTCTGGCCTGCTTTTCGCCATCGGTCAGGCCGATCTGGCCGTTCACAATCGGGCAGTACGCCGTGACGACGTAGTTCACCAGTTCGCCGCTTGGCGCTTTCGGGTGGCGGCTGCGCAGCGCACGCACGAGCACCTGGACCTTAATGCCGAGGTCTCCAGAGCCGAGGTCTCCAGAGGCAAGGACCTGCTTCAGTTCGTCGATCTGGGCAGGCGTCTCCGGTATCGCGCCGGGCGCGCCGGCAGGCTGTGGCGTTGGACATTCCAGTGCGACGCAGGGTACCCCGTAAGCAGCCACACGGCGACCGCGATCGGCACGGTGGAAACGAAGAGTGGTGTGCTGAGAGTGCAATCCGTCACTCTTGACCGGAAATTGCCCGAATGGATCGTCATCTGCATCTACCGTGCTTGCTGTTCGGTCAGATTTTGATCGTCAACGTAGCGGAGTGACGCTGAGGTAGCTAGTGAGCACATTTACCGTCACCTCCCGAGCCCGCACGCCAGGAAATGCAAATCGATACCGGCAGAGTTTGTGGAAGTGACCTCGACGCGACCCGAGTGGAGCCGGTATCTGTTGGTCTTGGGGCACGCAACCTGCTATCGGCGCCTACTGGCTGATGCTGGAGGTCCGACTTGCTCATCTCGGTGGACAGCATCCGATGCCACCGCGTACAGGGCTCGGACCGTAATTCGTGGAAACGAGACGCTGGCGCGGGTCCGGACAAGGCCAAAACAAGCAATTCACGGCATGGTCTCAAAGAATCCCTGCATCCACAACTTGTGCAGATCAATGCAGACCAGCTTCGATTCGAAGCCTTCCGGCTGCGTGGCGGACATTACGACCTTCAGCACTCCGATCGACGCGGCGTTTTCGCCCAGGTCTGTAAAGCGCCAAATCGTGCTTGATGGTGTGCAGCATCCCCCTGTCTGTCGCTCGCCAGTTCGGGCATTGTTTCGCGGTGCGACCAGCGGCAGCCTTGATGCGGATAAAGCCACCGAATTTTTGTGTGGTTCAGGTGCGATGAGCGCGTCGACAGCCGCAACAATTGCATAGCTCGGTGATGCCCGCTAACAGTTCCCGAAGCTGTGTGGCCGCGAACTTGGGCGGTCGCGACGAGAACGGTCCGCGCGAGGCGGTGCAACCTTGCAGGTGCCAGACGAATGCGAGGCTCGGTGACGGTGGTTTTGTTCGCGTCGGCTTCACGATGCATCTGAAAGCTCCAAGGCGACACGCGCGCCGCAACGGTCCTGGAACTCCGACCTAATTCGGGTTGGGGCGGCGTGACGGCTACCGGCGCAGCTACCCGTTGGGGCGTGGTCGGCGGCATCGTCTGGATTGCCGTGACGGCGCTGCTCTTTGTGCTCCACGCATCCTTGCCGCGCGCCCAAACGCCGGAGCCCGCGCGCTATGTCGGGGGTGCGGTCTGCGCCGGGTGCCATGCGAGGCAAGCCGCGTTGTGGCAAGGCTCGCACCACGCGCGCGCGATGCAGCAGGCGACCGCGGCGACGGTGCTCGGCGACTTCGCAAACGCCAAGTTGCAGTATGGCGGTGTGGAAACGGTGTTCGGCCATGACGATACCGCCTTCACGGTTCGCACCGACGGCGCGGACGGCGCCGAGCATGATTACAAAATCGCCTACACGTTTGGCGTCGATCCGCTGCAGCAATACCTCATCGAGTTCCCGGGCGGGCGGTATCAGGCGCTCGGCATCGCGTGGGACAGCCGGCCAAAGGACCACGGCGGCCAGCACTGGTTCCATCTCTATCCCGATCAGATACCCAAGGCGTCCGACCGGCTGCATTGGACTGGACGCGACCAGACCTGGAACTACCAGTGCGCCAACTGTCATTCGACCAACTTGAGGAAGAATTACAATCTGGCGACGAACACCTACGAAACGACATGGTCCGACGTGGACGTGTCGTGTGAGGCGTGTCACGGCCCGGGGTCGCGCCACATTACCTGGGCAGAGGCGTACGCGGCCTCGGGTTCGGCGCCTGCTGACCGAGGTCAGGCCGGGCCCTCTGACCCGGACCGAATGGGTCTTGAGGCGTCGCTGAGGCCGACTGACAGCGGCCACTGGGAGATGAACGCCGAGACCGGCATCGCGCGGCGGACGGAACCGCTCGTCTCCGCCGAACTGGATGTCTGCGCGGGATGCCACTCACGGCGCAAGGTGATCGTTGATGATCCGGTGCCGGGCGGACGGTTCCTGGACGCCTACCTGCCGGCGCTGCTGGAGCCGGGCCTGTATCATGCCGACGGGCAAATCGACGGCGAGGTGTACGAGTACGGCTCCTTCCTGCAGAGCCGGATGTACCATGCCGGCGTCGTCTGCTCGAACTGCCACGAGCCGCACAGCGCGACACTCCGCGCCGAGGGCAACGCGGTCTGCGCGCAATGCCACATGCCCGCGAAGTTCGATGTGCCGGCACATCATCACCATCAGCCCGGGAGTGCCGGCGCGCAGTGCGCCAACTGCCACATGCCGACGAAGACTTACATGATTGTCGATGCGCGTCGCGATCACAGTATTCGCGTGCCGCGCCCGGACCAGTCGGTCTCGATCGGGACGCCGAACGCCTGCAACGCATGCCATACGGACCACACGGCGGACTGGGCTGCGCACGCGGTGACCGGGTGGTTTCCGAAGGGCCGGCAGACCCAGCCGCAGTTTGGCGCCGCGCTGCATGCCGGTCGAACCGGCGCAGCCAATGCCGAGCAACTACTCGATGCGTTGATTCTCGACACGGCGCAGCCGGCGATCGCCCGCGCCAGCGCGCTGCTGCTGCTGCCACGCACGCAGACCACGGCCTCAGGCGCGGCCATCGAGGCGGCGATCGCCGATCCGGATGCGCTGGTACGTTCGGCCGTGCCGCGCGCCCTTTCCGCGGCCACGGGACCCACCACCGTGCAGGCGAGCCTTGCGCTGCTCAGCGACCCCGTCCGGGCAGTGCGCGTCGAGGCCGCCAGGGCACTGACCGGGATCGACATGAAGGCGATGACGGTTGCGCAGCAAGGCGCCTACGCCGCCGCCTACCAGGAACTGGTTTCGGCCGAGTTGGTCGACGCCGACCGCCCTGAGGCGCATCTGAACCTCGGCCTGCTCGACCTACGGCGTCGGCACCTGGACGAGGCCGACGCCGAATACCGAGCAGCGCTCCGGCTCGACCCACGTTTTGTACCGGCCATGGTGAATCTCGCCGACCTGGATCGTGCGCGTGGCCAGGATCAGCGCGGAGCCGAGTTGCTGCGCGAGGCCATGGCGATCGAGCCGAACAATGGCGACATCCGCCATGCGCTCGGCCTGCTGCTGGTTCGCCAGCACGAGTATACGGCTGCGTTGCCGCTGTTGCAGCGGGCCAGCGAGCTGGCCCCGGACAATCCCCGATATGCGTATGTCTATGCCGTGGCGCTGAATTCGTCCGGGCAGCCTCAGCAGGCAATCGCGGTGCTTCAGCACGCTCACCAAACGCACCCGACCGACTGGGATCTGCTCTCCGGGCTCGCGATGATCGCCCGCGACGCCGGCGATATCTCGACGGCACAGCAGGCGGCGCGAGAAATGCTGGCGCTGCGTCCTGCCGACCCGCAGGCGCGTGCGCTGTCGAGGGGGCTTGAGGGTTGGCAGACCTTGCCGCTTAAAGGTCCCGCAGCCCGCTGACTGCTGCTCCGATTTCCTACCGGGACGAACCACACCAGCGATGGGTGCGTCGTTTCGCGGAATTCGCCAGCAAACCCAGATGCCGCCCGGCCGATGGTACTCGCCGCAAGGTTCAGAAACGGTGCGGCAGCCACCCTGGCGCAGTGGCCAGATGCCGGGTATCGATTTTCGGCCTTTCGCCAGACCACCATCCAACATCTCAGTCGGCGAACGGCGCACTCCGGGGCCACCACGGACGACCCCGGCGAATTTAGTGGTGGGTCGGTGCCGATAAATGGCATGATCCTATGGTTACTTCGATATAATGTTATGGTTCAAGGTTTCTGTAGTGGCAGAAAAAAAGCTTGGCCTGTTGACCAGCGGCGGCGATTGCGCCGGGCTCAACGCCGTAATTCGCGCGGTTGTCGTGCGCGCCGTTCAAGGTCACGGCTGGCGCGTTCTCGGCATCCGCCAGGGCACTCGGGGCCTGCTGCAGCGGCCGGTCGATGTCGTGGAACTCGATCTCCTGAACGTCAATTCCGCCATGGTGCGCATGGCCGGGACGATCCTCGGCACGACAAACCACGGTGACCCTTTCGCCTATCCCTCGCCAGATGGCAGTGTCAAGGATCGTTCCGAGGAAGTAATCGCAGCGATCCGCCTGCTCGACCTCGATGCGCTGATCGGTATCGGCGGTGATGGCAGTCTTGCTATCCTTCGCCGCCTTGCCCAGCAGGGGGGCCTCGCATTTGTCGGAATCCCCAAGACGATCGACAACGATGTCGGCGGCACCGAGAGCTCGGTCGGCCATCACACAGCGGTCATGGTGGCGACCGAGGCGATCGACCGGCTGCAGCCCACCGCGGCAAGCCACGACCGGGTAATGATCCTCGAGGTGATGGGGCGTGACTGCGGCCAGATCGCCCTCGCAGCCGGGATCGCCGGCGGCGCCGACGTGATTCTGATTCCGGAAATCCCTTACGACCTTGAAGCCGTCACCGCGCATATCGTCAAGCTCCGTCAGCACGCCCGCAACTTTGCCATCGTTGTGGTCGCCGAGGGCGTGCGCGACAATACCGGCGAACACGTTCAGCTCCGACACGCTCTGGGCGGCGCCACCTACGGCGGCATCGGTCATGTGCTCGGCGAGGCGCTCGGCCGCATGACCGGAGCTGAGACCCGCGTGACCGTGCTCGGCCACGTACAGCGAGGCGGCCAGCCGACCTGGGACGACCGGCTCGTCGCCTCCGCTTTCGGCGTGTATGCAGTGGACCTGATCGCTGAGGGCAGGTTCGATCGCATGGTCGCCTGGCGGAACCGCCGCGTGCTGGATGTGCCGCTGACAGCCGCGTTCGAGACCGGACAGAATCTGGCGTCCGACGAGACGCTGGTCCGCACCGCCCGCGGCCTCGGCATCTGCCTCGGCGACATGTAGCGGCACGGAGCACTGGCATCGTGTCACGGCCAAAAGTGCCTGCAACACAGGCGCGCACTCAGAGTAGCAGGGTCGCACTGGACGCGGATGATAGCCCGGCGACGCACCACGATCGGCCGCGGCGACAGGGATGCAGCCAAATCGCCGGGAGTTGCCAGCATCCGGCCACCCGCCTTCCTATCGACGTCTCGATACTTGGAACCCCGGCGTCCAGATGATCCGGGCGGGGGTCCCGGACCACTGAGGATCGACTTGTCGCCGGATCGCGGCTGCCGGGGTTCCACGGCAAAACTAGCGTTGAGTATTGTCCGGGGTCTGTGATCTGCCTCACACTCCACCGAGATTTTGTGCCACCGCTGGTGACATCCTGACTCGGATGCCGGGCATTGTGCTTTTTCCCAGCCGCACGGACAATCAGCCGTCGCTGTTGATGTGACCGGCCGCGGACGAAGCAACAACTCGGCCACGCACCGCGGGTCGGTGCCAGCGCGGAGGGGGAACCAATTAGCATCGTGCCGATCACACGAGAAGCCATTCTGGCGAACCATTTCCTGCTTCGCCATCTTCGGCCGGAGGAATTGCGCCGCCTCGCCGCCGCCTCGACGATCGCAAATCATCCTGCCAACGGGACAATCTTCCACAAGGGAGATCCTGGCGACAGCCTGATGGCGGTTTTAACCGGACGCGTAAAAATCTGCACCTATTCGTTGCACGGCAAGGAGTTGACGCTCAACATCATCGACCAAGGCGGATTGTTCGGCGAAATTGCGGTCCTGGACGGTCAGACGCGCAGCGCGGACGCCGTGGCGATCGGAGACACCGTACTGTTGGTTCTGGAGCGCCGTCGGCTCATGCCCCTCCTGACTGCTGATCCCGAGATCGCGGCGCGGCTAATAGCGGTCCTGTGCCAGCGTCTGAGGCAAACCAGCGAGCAGTTGGAGGATGCGTTGCTGCGCGATGCACCGAGCCGTTTGGCGCGATGCCTCCTGCGGCTGGCGAAGGCACTGGGTGTGCCGGATGGTAACGGTGTGCGCCTCAACATCAAGTTGTCGCAGCAGCAGATTGGCAGTCTGACCGGCATTTCGCGGGAGATTACCAACAGATACATCGTTGAGTGGAGCCGCGCGGGTTACCTGACAGTGACGAACGGCTTCATTCGGATCGAGGATCCGGGGGTATTGAAAGATCTCTCCGAGGCAGAATTCTGAGCTGCGCTCTACAGGCCGCCGCGTTCGGGCGACACACTACCGTCGCACCATTCCGCTCAGAGACCGGCGCGCGCAATATTGGCTTGGCGGCGGTGCTCGGCCGCTTCGGTGTGGAAAAAGGTCAGCAGGACGTAGCGGCGCCCCGATTTGATCGCCGCGGCCGCATGCAAGATCGAGGCGGAGAAGATCAAACCTCCTCCAGTCGGCGCACTGTAACGATGATCGTTGTACTCAGGGAGGTACAGGTGGCCACCTTGGTACTCCTCGGCATTCAGGTTCACCGAGATCGCGAACTGTCGAAACGCGACGTTGGCCGCCGCGTCGTCACGGTGGCGGTGAAACCATCCGCCGGTCGCGTCGTAGCGGGCAATCAAAATCCGGTCTATATGAGAAACATTAAGCTGAAAGGCCTTGGCGATTTCAGGGCCGCAGCGGCTGAGCAACGTGGCGGCCAGCATCGCGTGAATATCGTCGTCCGGTGAAATGAACAGATCGCGCCGGTGTTTCTTGCCATGATCGATCACGCTTCCCACGATGCCGTCGGCATCTGTCCTTGCTACCTCCCCATCCACGGTCGGGCTGCTGTCAAACCGTTCGATCAGACCTCGGCAGAGCGAACGCTCGAGCAGATTCGGCAGCATTATGACAGGCGCCGGCATAGAGGCATCCCGTGGCTCCTCATGCGGCAGCTCGTCGAGGCAGGCCAGGCACGCCGAGGCAATTCGCCATTGTCCGGGCGGCGACGGCCTGGGAGAGGACGCCTCGGTCGGCAGTATCCGTAGCGCAACGCGCAAGTTGCGGTCGAGCACCAGGACCAGCGCATCCGTGGCACCAACCCCGCAGAGCGGTAGAAACGTTCCGCAGTCAATAATTCGAAGCGGAACGGAATCGAGAGCGTCCGACCAGAGGACTTTCGGATTGTCGTCCACCAGCAGTAACACATCCACGTTTCGTGCAGCGAAAGCACGCCGGCACGCAGCGAATTCGTCGATGACCGGTCGTAATCCGGGCACTGCGCCGGCGCCGGCCAGGATCAGCACCGCCGGGCGACCGAACTGCTCCTCAGATGAATAGAACTTCTGGTCGATGGACATTCCGAAACAGGCGGGAGCCCGATCACCCGGCTGTACGCAGGGCCACACTCGGTGAGTCATCGACACAATCTCCAACAGGTATCTGACGGCTGAGGCGCATCCTCGTCCATCGGCCGCCACCCTCATCGGCGAACCCATTGTCGGCGAAGAGATGCCGCGCCGGAATGTTCCGGTCTGTCGCGATGATCCGACCGATCAGTTTGCGTCCGTCATCCGGGGCATCCTCGATGACCCGGGTCAGCAGGGCGTGTTCTCCACCGAGCCCGATGACGCGGCAACTGAGCACCACATTCAGGATCTCGGACGCGACAACGACGGCTGCCCCAACCAGGCCGTGGTCGCCCAGCCGGTCGGACATCCGAAGGATGAATACACCTCCGCCGGCGGCGCCCACCATAGTCTGCAGCTCAGTAACGGTGAAGCTGCGACCGGTCGCATTGAACTGTGTGGTGCGCGCGACAAGCTCCCGCACCCGTTCGAGCACACCCTGGGTGGCGGTCTCAGGCGTCAGCCGCTCCACCGTGCGGACCACGTTGAGCGAGGCGACGAAGGCGGCCTCGTCCGGTAGCTCCGCCCGCAGCCTTGTCCGGTCGAGCTGTGCCTTCACCAGCTCACTGCGCACGGCGGCTTCCTCGGTCAGTCGCGCCGGCTGCAGCCGCGGATCGGTCAGCAGCACCCGCCTGAGCGCGAACAGATCCTCGCCCAGCACGGCGACCTCCGGCAGGCTCTGCCGTATGCGTTCTCGCTCGCGCGGCGTGTCATCGACGAACATGAAGGCATCGAGCGCGAAGCCCAGTTCGTCCGCGATCGAACGAATATTGGCAGCCTTGTCCGACCAGTTAATGCGAGAACAGACAAAACTGTCGGGTGTCAGCAGGCGGTGCCGCGGGTAGTGCTGCGGATAGCGCCAGAGGTTGCGGACTGTCGCTTCGTCGTTCTTGCTGACGCAGGCCAACAGGATGCCGCGGCGGCGCAATGCGCGCAGCGCTTCATGGATGCCGAAATAGAGACCAATGTAGGAGTGGGGTCCGCTGATGTCCGGGGACCAGTTGAACGGGCTGCCGGTCTCGGCCAGCACACCCGGCCACAGCACCCCATCCAGATCGACGATAACGCATTTCTTCTTGTCGAGCCCGAGCACCGTGGTGATTGCGTCCATGTGTGCCTTGGCCATCACGGCCTCTCGCCGATACGGATCGCAACCCACCTGATTCGCCAAAGGTTGCATATCCGGAAACTGGTCATGCACCGCGGCCAACTCGCTGACGGGACGCTGCAGCATCCAGCCGGGAGAGCCAAAATGCGTGAATGACACCAGGCCGTCATCCAGCAGTGTCGCGCTGCCCGCCGCGCCGAGTGCCGCCGCCACGTCCACCATATGCACATCGGGGAATGCCTCGGCCAACCGCGCCAGTGCCAGATTGGTTTGGCGAAAGCGGTTGCGGTGACCGTGTATGCCGCGATCGGCAAAGCCCAGCGGCTGGAGCGTTGGCTCCGGGAGGCCGTCGATCAGGATCGGCGCGGACGTAATGGCCCGGAGCTTGCGCAGCATAGTGGTGGCCGCGTCAACATAGACACGTGACGGATCGCCATTGTGATGCTGTGGATCGCCAAGCACGATGGCGTGTCGCGCCTGCAACGCTCCGATTATGACGAGGTCGTGGCGACGTTCGCCGGCCAACCCGACGTCGCTGGAAAACGATGCCGCCGCGCGCAGATCAAACCCGCGCAGAGCCGCCTCACGGCGCAGAAAGTCTGTCTCCATCTGCACGTCGCAATCGCCCAGCAACAGCACGTCCATCCGTCGTCGCAGGCCGCGCGCCTCGTCGATCGCCCGTGGGGCTTGCACGGTCCAGTACCGGATCGGGGCCCTCCATGGATGCGCGACGATAGTGATCGAGCTGTGCCGTCGGATCACGGCCGTGCAGGGCTGTCAGCTCGCGCCTGGTCGCTTCGCGTTCCGCCTCGGCGGTCTGGTCGCTCAGGATGCCGCGCTCCAACAGCATAAGGATGCAGGCACGCAGCGTCGCAGCGTCGCAGTCGAAGACCTTGTGCAGTCGGGGCAATGTGGCCTCGAGTTCGCGCGGTTCGTCGAAACAGCCGATCAATCGCGCAACGTCCGGCGTGACGGTGACACGCATCTGCGTCACAGCGTGAATGGCCAACGCACTGGCACCGCCGAGTTCAAGGACGTGGACGAATTCGGATCGGCGCAGAATCATTACCTTCGGCTGTCCTTGCGAAATCGCAACAGGGAGCAACGCCGCCGCTTCCTCGAACGCGGCGGTGCAAGCTTATGCAGACGCTGCTTAACCGAACCTTAACGACCCCCGCCCAATGGCCAGACCGCTCTGGCCCCGCGCGTGAACCAACCGCGCACTTGGCAAACGGAACTTAGGCGTTGACTCGCCGGCTCGTCGTCCTCATATAGCCAATCAGTTATATAACCAAACAGATATAAACAATGACGCCTGATCGCCTTAGTTCCACGCTCACGGCTCTGGCCGACCCCACCCGCCGAGCGATCCTTGCTCGACTGGCTGTGGGAGAGGCCTCGGTCAAGCAGCTGCAGCAGCCGTTCACCATCAGCCAGCCCGCCATCTCCAAGCATCTCAAGGTGCTGGAGCGAGCCGGACTGATCACCCGCGGACGGGCGGCGCAATGGCGACCCTGCAGGCTGGACGGTTCCGCTTTGAAGGACGTGGCAGATTGGCTGGAGCCTTATCGCCGCTTCTGGGAGGCCAGCCTGGACCGTCTGGATGAGCATCTACGCACACTTCGATCGCAGTCTGACCAAGGAGAATGATATGACCAGCGCAAATAAATCAGCTGTAAAACCCGCCGCCGCGGCGCGCGAGATCGTGATCACACGCCTCTTCGATGCGCCTCGCGAGCTGGTGTGGCAGGCGATGACAGACGCCGAGCACGTGGTGCACTGGTGGGGGCCGCGTGGTTTCACCACCACTGTACAGGAGATGGATGTGAGGCCCGGGGGCGTCTGGCAGCACATCATGCACGGGCCGGACGGCACCGATTACCCCAACAGGAGTGTGTTCAAGGAGGTTGTCAAACCCGAACGGATCGTCTTTGCCCATGGCGGTGGCAAGAAGGGTGGCCCGGATGTGCGATTCGTTGCGACATGGACCTTCGAAGCCTTGGACAATGGCGACAAGACCCGCGTGACGATCCGCATGGTATTCGACTCGGCAGCGGATCGGGATGTGGTGGTTGAGGAGTATGGCGCCATCGAAGGCGGCGAACAGACCCTGGAGCGCCTGGGCGCACATCTGCCGGTGATGGGTCTGGCGGTGCGCGAGGTCGTCATCACGCGCGTGATCGACGCGCCGCGCACGCTGGTGTTCCAGGCGTGGACCGATCCGAGGCACATGGCGCAATGGTGGGGCCCACGCGGGTTCAGCAACCCGGTCTGTGAGCTGGACGCCAGGCCTGGCGGCGCCTGGCACATTGTCATGCGGTCACCCGACGGCGACGAATATCCTTGCAATGGCGTCTATCTCGAAGTCGTCGCGCCTGAGCGGTTGGTCTTCACGAACAGCGCGACCGACCAGGCTGGCCGGGTGATCCTCGACGGCCTCACGACCGCGACGTTCGCGGAACACGACGGCAAAACGACTCTGGTGTTGCGGACGCGCATGGCCGCGCTGGTGAAGGGTGCGGTCCCGATGCTTGAAGGGATGCAGGCGGGGTGGACCCAAAGTCTTGAACGTCTCGCGAACAAAATGGCTGGTTCCCGATAGCTCTGTCGACGGGGGCGGCGCTCACCGAGGTAGCGTCGTCACCCTCCGACGTGCTGCTCGGGCGCCGGCGCGGCGTTCAGCAGGATATAGCGCTCGATCCCAATCTGCTTGATCAGGTCAAACTGGCGATCGAGGAAGTCCACATGCTCCTCCTCACTTTCCAGGATGTCCACCAGCAGGGCCCGCGACACATAGTCGGCTACGCTTTCGCAATAGGCGATGCCAACGCGCAGATCCTCAAGCGCCTTGATTTCAAGCCGCATATCGGCCTTGAGGATTTCCTCCACTGATTCGCCCACCGAGATCTGATTCATTCGCTGCACATTCGGCAGGCCGTCGAGGAACAGAATCCGCTGAATCAGCCGGTCAGCGTGTTTCATTTCGTCGATCAACTCATCGTATTCCTGCTTGCCCAGCTTGGTCACACCCCAATGCTGCAAGGTGCGGGCGTGCAGGAAATACTGGTTGATGGCGGTCAGCTCATTGGTCAGCTGGGTGTTGAGGTGCTCGACAACTTTGGGATCTCGAAGCATATGGTGCCTCCTTAATATCAGCGGGGCGATCCGCCGGCGACCAGCGCTATATCGCAAAGTGATGTTGTATTCTGCGGAATTCGGTGGCGCCACCGCGGAACAGCGTCGGGCGCCGGTTTGCGCCCTGGGACCAGGGCGAGAAATCGGGGGGCGTTCGGTCCTAGTCGGCGCCCTGCAACTGGCCGGCATGGCTGCGTAGCATGTCGATCACCGCGCGCACGCATTGGCCGCATTGCAGGCGGCAGCCGCATGCGGCGTAGACTTGACTGGCCTTGACGCTGCCGATGGCCTCGGCGGCCTCCTTCAAGGTCTTGTCAGTCAGGGCGTTGCAAAGACACATGTACACGCGGACGATCCCGTTTCGAAGGCCCGGTCACCTTAGCCTATCTGCAAATGACTCGCAAGTGCATTTGAGAGAGTGATTCCATCAGATGCTTGATCAGGCGGCACGGCCGCCGGTAAAGCGCTGGCCGGCCTTTCGTGAGCGAGACCAGTGCCCGGCGCGCGAGGACGGGGATGACACACCCGCCAGATCCCGCAGGATTGGACAGTCGGGACGGCTGTCCCCGCGACAGGCCTTGGCCAGGTCCGCGAGCGCATCTTTCATCGCCGTCAGTTCGGAGATTTTCGCCTCCAGCTCAGCCACCTGCCGCAGGGCGATCTCCTTCACCTCACTGCTGGGCGTGGTTTTGTCCTGCCACAACCCTACCAGCGACTTCACCCGGTCCATCGGCATGCCGAAATCGCGGGCGCGCCCGATGAATCGCAGTGTGTCCACATCGGCATCACTATAGGTCCGATAGCCCGCCCCGCTTCGCTCTGCCGGCGGGATGAGACCGACGCTCTCATAATACCGCAGCATCTTGGCACTGATCCCCGAGGCCTTGGCCGCTTCACCAATGTTCATGCGCCCCTCCGTCCGACAGCTCATGAAGGGTCCGGTCACGCCAAGGTCAAGATGTTTCCTGATCTTGACCTTCCCATGGTGGGAATCCCCATGTGCTCCGTCGACAGGGCGGTTCCCGGTTTGCGACTGGCCCAGGAGATACATCATGGGTGAACACGATCACGACCATGGTCTCGGGTTCGATTGCGGCAGCGGCACGAAGGTAGAGGCGGCGACCGTCACTGACCCCGTCTGCGGGATGCAGGTGAACCCAGCCACGTCCACGCATCGCTCCAGTCATGCGGGAACGACATTCCACTTCTGCTCCGCCGGATGCAGGACGAAGTTCGAGGCCGCCCCGGACGACTACCTGCCCGGAACGCGTCGGCCGGTGAAGCCAGATGCCGTCTACACCTGCCCGATGCATCCGGAAATCCGGCAGCGCGGTCCAGGAAGCTGCCCCATCTGTGGCATGGCTCTCGAACCACTCGAGGTAACGGCGGAGGCGGTTCCCAATCACGAACTTCATGACATGACCCGGCGTTGCTGGATCGGGTTGGTCCTGACATTGCCGGTGTTCATTCTTGAGATGGGCGGTCATGTCCCGGCTTTGGGGTTGCACGATCTCGTGCCGCCGAGGATCTCCGTGTGGATCCAGTTCGTACTCTCCACACCGGTTGTGTTGTGGGCGGGCTGGCCGTTCTTCCAGCGAGGCTGGGCCTCTGTCGTCAGCCGCCACCTCAATATGTTTACCTTGATCGCACTGGGGACGGGCGCCGCCTACCTCTACAGCCTGGTTGCCACCCTGGTCCCTGGCATCTTCCCCGAAGGCTTCCGTGCCATGGGCGGCTCGGTCCCGGTTTACTATGAGGCGGCCGCGGTCATCACGGTGCTGGTTCTTCTCGGTCAGGTGCTGGAGCTGCGCGCCAGAGAACGTACCGGAGGGGCCATCCGCGCGTTGTTGAACCTGGCGCCGAAGACTGCCCACCGCCTGAGCGATCGAGGCACTGACGACGAGATTCCAGTCGATCGGATCGAGGTCGGTGACCGCCTCCGCGTTCGTCCCGGAGACGGTATCCCTGTCGACGGCGAGGTCCTGGACGGCAGCAGCGCCGTGGACGAGTCAATGGTCACCGGCGAGTCCTTACCTGTGGCAAAGGCACCTGGCGGGAGATTGATCGGGGGCACCGTCAACGGAACCGGCTCGTTGATCATGCGGGCGGACAGGGTCGGTTCGGACACCATGCTGGCCCGCATCGTGGCCATGGTGGCGGATGCGCAGCGAAGCCGAGCACCGATCCAGCGGCTGGCGGATGTGGTGGCGGGGTGGTTCGTGCCGGCGGTGCTTGCCGTCGCCGTCGCGGCCTTTGTCGGGTGGGCAATATGGGGGCCGCCGCCCGCGCTGTCCTATGCGCTCATCGCCGCGGTGTCGGTCGTCATTATCGCTTGCCCATGCGCGCTGGGTCTCGCCACGCCAATGTCGATCGGCGTGGGCGTCGGTAAAGGCGCCAGCGCCGGTGTCCTGATCAAGGCCGCGGACGCATTGGAGCGGCTGGAGAAGGCCGACACACTGGTCGTCGACAAGACAGGAACCTTGACCGAAGGCAAGCCGAGAGTGACCGCGGTGGTTACCGCCCCGGGCACGTCAGAGTCCGATCTGCTCGGCCTGGCCGCAAGTTTGGAGCGCTCGAGCGAGCATCCTTTGGCGGCTGCGATTGTGGCCGCCGCCGGAGCCGCAGACGCGGCAATTCGGGATGCGACCGACTTTGTTTCCGTCACCGGGAAAGGCGTTACCGGAACGGTGGATAGCCGACCGGTTGCCTTAGGCAATGCCAGCTTGATGGCCGATCTTGGAGTGGAGCTGGGTGACCTGGACGGCAGTGCGGACGGGCTACGCCTGAACGGCGCGACCGCGCTGTTCGTCGCAGTGGACGCGAGGGCCGCCGGGGTCATTGCGATCGCCGACCCGATCAAGTCGACGACCGGTGCGGCCATCGAGGCGCTGCAGGCGGACGGTATCCACGTCGTCATGCTGACCGGCGACAACGAAACCACGGCGCGGGCAGTTGCTCGCACGCTTGCGATCGATGACGTGCATGCCGATGTGTTGCCCGCTGACAAGTACCGGATCGTCAGACGTTTGCAGTCGGACGGCAAGATCGTTGCGATGGCGGGCGATGGCGTGAACGACGCACCCGCCCTTGCGCAGGCAGATATCGGGATCGCCATGGGGACCGGAACGGAGGTCGCGATCCAGAGCGCCGGGATTACGCTGATCAGGGGTGATCTGGCAGGAATTGCCCGCGCGCGGCACTTGAGCAGGATGACCATGCGCAACATTCGGCAAAACCTGGCATTCGCCTTCGCCTACAACATCATCGGAATTCCAGTCGCCGCCGGCATCCTGTATCCGGCGTTCGGTGTCCTTCTCAGCCCGGTGGTCGCTGCTTTGGCGATGTCTCTGAGTTCCGTCTCGGTCATCGTCAACGCCCTGCGTCTGCGCGCGGCGCGGTTGTGATCGACCCTGGCTGTCAAGGGTTGCTGATTTGAAGACCGCAATCCGCTTCAGGTCGCCCACCGAACAACGGTTCAGCGAACTTATGCCGGAAGAATTGTCTCGTCGAACACTGCCCGGCAATCCATTTCGTATTCGAGTCCAATAACCGGTGGTCGACAGAAATACCAGGTGATGCCGTGGCTGGCCGCGCCCTTGGCCACAATGTCCCGCGCCAGACTGGGATGAATATCGTGCACCGTATAGATCTGGGTCGCCGTTACCATGGGCCAGCCTGCGTCCAGCGTTGCCATGCGGTGTTCCATTTGCCTCATGACAAATCGAATCTTTTCGGCCACGGCGTCAGGATTGGTCTCACCGTAGCGGACGATCTTATCGCGATACGGCCCATCGCCTTCCTGTGCTTCTCCGCTACCCGCGATCACGAAACCGGCCGCGACCTGCGACGGCGCAACGAACGAAAAAGCGTAAAAGCTGGGGGCTTCGGGCTTGTCGAACTCGGGACAGACGTTGCTACGGGCAACGGGATTGGCGTCGCCTTGCACGATGCCCCAACTCTGCAACGTTCCCACGTACTGGCGGTTGAACGCAATGAAGCCTGCGTCGGTGAACTGTGCAGGTGAGCGCAGCTCACAAGCGCACAAGGCCGTCAGTGGCTGTCCCTGATCACGAAGGAAGTCTGCAATGCGCTCAAAACCTTCCGCCAGCGGCACGGGCTGGGTGAATCGCACACGTCGTATGGCGAACCCGGGAAGTGCGCCGACGCCCGCGGAATATTGAAATGGTCCGGGAATAAAACGGTAGCCGTTGCGCTCGACGGTGCCGACCATGTGTCACCCCCCGTATACGATCAGCAACGGCGTATACCACATTCGGTCGGAACAAGGGACGCTACCCGGCAACCCGACCGTCCCGGGGCGCGACGCACCACGAGATTCAGGACGCCTCAAACACCGACATCTTGTCCTCCTAGCCTGTCAGAGCCTACCTTTGCTGCTGGCGGTGGTCGCAACGGGGCTCTGGCGGTCGAAAGAGGAAACGGGACGGCATTCCGCAAAAGCTAGATCGCGGCCGACCGCTTTCATACGCCGTCAGATTACAGCACGCCGGAGAAGGGTTCGGAAATGGCACAAACCGGGGATTCCAAAGGTGAATATCGAGGCCTCATCTATCGCAATGACGCCGATCTAAAGGCTTGGCTGGCGAAGCGACCGGCCGAGGCTGCGCTGGAGCCGGGTCTGCCGATCATCGATCCGCACCACCACTTTTGGGACACGCCGCACCGCGGCCACTATTTCCTGCCCGAACTGCTGGCAGACATCGGCGGCGGACACAACATCGTCGCCACCGTTTTCCTTGAATGCCAGGCGATGTACCGCAAGCACGGTCCCGCGACGATGGCGCCGGTTGGCGAGGTCGAATTCGTCAGCGGCATCGCGGCCATGAGCGCGTCAGGCAACTATGGTAGCTGCCGGGTCGCTGAGGCGATCATTGGCTACGCCGACCTGAGCCTCGGCGCACCGGTGCGCGATGTGCTGGAGGCTGAGATCGCAGCCGGCGGCGGGCGCTTCCGCGGCATTCGCCAGGGCGTCGCCTGGGACGGCAGTGATGCAATCGGCAAGTTCGCCTCCCGCATCGTTCCGGCGCATCTGGCACGCGATGCGAAATTCCGCGCCGGCTTTGCCGAACTCGGCAAGCTCGGCCTCAGCTTCGAATCATGGCAGTATCATCCGCAACTACCGGATGCAATCGATCTCGCCCGAGCTTTTCCTGACACCACGATCATCCTCAATCACGTTGGCGGTGTCCTCGGCGTGGGTCCCTATTCCGGCCGCCGTCAGGAGATACTGGAGGGCTGGCGCAAGGACATCCGCGAGTTGGCGAAATGTCCCAACGTCAACGTCAAACTCGGTGGCGTCGGTATGACCTCATTTGGTTTCGACTTCCACGAGCGTGATGTGCCACCCTCGTCGGAGGAGCTCGCCGATGCATGGCGCCAGTATGTCGAGCCCTGCATCGAGGCCTTCGGGGTCGACCGTTGCATGTTCGAGAGCAATTTCCCGCCCGACAAGCAGTCATGCGGCTACACCGAGCTGTGGAATGCTTTCAAGCGCATCACCGCCGGCGCATCGGCGTCCGAGAAGGCATCGCTCTATGGCGGAACCGCCGCTCGGGTGTACCGCATCACGAAACCCTGAGAGGAGGCTCGCTGCAACACCGCGGTGGGGGTGCCGGCCGGCCGGACCCGGCCCGACTCGTGTGTCTTCCGTCCGGGGTAGCAACATGTGTGAAGGATAAAGCGATGGAAGCAGGGTTTCTGGGCGTCGGGAACATGGGCCTGCCGATGGCCGGCAAGCTGCTGGACGGCGGGCACCGACTGACCGTCTTCGACGTCCGCGAAGCAGCGATGCAGCCGCTGCTGGACCGGCAGGCTCGGCGCGCCACGTCGCCCAAGGATCTCGCGGACCAGTGCGAGATCGTTTTCGTCTCGCTGCCGACGCTGGCCGCCTTTCGGGCCGTCGCGTTCGGCGAAAACGGCCTTGCCCAAGGCAGCGCCCTGAAGCTGCTGGTAAACACCTGCACCGTCGGCGTTCCGTTCGTTCAGGAGATCGAAAAGGCCATGGCGGCGCAGGGCGTCACCCTCGTCGATTGCCCGATTTCCGGCGGACCGCCGGGAGCCCGTGCCGGTTCACTTTCGGTGATGGTCTCAGGAGATCCGGCGGCGGTCGCACGCGTGCGACCGATGATTTCATTGTGGGGCCGCACTCTCACTGTGGCGGGTGACAAGCCGGGTGCGGCTCAGGTGCTGAAGCTGACCAACAACATCCTCTCGGCAGTCGCCTTGGCCGCAACAGCCGAGGCGTTCGTCATGGGAGCAAAAGGCGGCCTGGATCCCGAGATCATGCTCGCCGCGATCAATGCCGGCAGCGGGCGCAACAGTGCCACGGAAGCGAAGTTCCCGATCGCCGTGCTGACGCGAAGTTTCGATTTCGGCGCCGAGATGCACATCCTGATGAAGGACATCGATCTGGCTATCGCGCAAGGCGAAGACCTCGGCGTGCCAATGTGGGTGTGTGAGGCCGCGCGGTTGGTGTTCAAGCACGCGATGCACCAGGGCGCGGCGCACGAAGATCTGACCGCGATCGTGAAATACGTCGAGCGAGACGCCGGGTTCGAGATGCCGAAGACGCGATGAAGTTTACGCCATCTTCTAACTTCGTTACCGTCGTCAGGCGTGAGCGTTTTGCATCTGCGGCTGGGGCTCGGCATCCGCTCGATCGCCACTGATGAGCGGTTCATCTAAATGCTGAATGGTGATGCCCAGCGACCGGGCCCAATCCAGCGTCGCCGCACCGATCGGTACACCGGCGACATACGCCGATCGCAGCCTGTTCAGTCCAAGCTCGCGACGAACCGCATGCAGAACAAGCGGACCAGCTATCGCGGCACTGACCCCGCCGAGCGCCCCGGCCCTCAGCGCCCACTGGTACGCCAGCCGCTGGACCTGTGTGGCTACCGTGGCCGAACGTGTAGCCCTTGCATGCAGATGCGCCCACGCCTCGGCGTCTGCGCCCAGTACGGTCGGCTGCAGCTCTTGGAGATTCTCGATCGCGGTCTCAGGGCTTTCCAGATAGTTGCTTACGCACCCTGTGCCCAGCGCGAGATAGAGGCCCCACATCCGCTCGGTGATGTCGGACATGCGCAATACGGCCAACCGCTCATCGCGCTGCCGGAACATCAATCGCGCTCCGGCCCCGCCGATCATTCGCGCTACGTCGCCATGGCTCAATGTCCGTCCCGGCGAACCGGTTTCGTCACGCGCGAAAAGGACAATCGCCGGCTGGTCAGGTGAGGCGGAATCCACTGACCCGTCCCAGTTAACATCAGCGGGGCACCCGGAAACGAATGCGTCCAGGCTCATACACCCGTGGCCGGAAAATTCACGGAGTCCTTTCATGTCAAAAATGATAATACTCGATAACGCCGGGCACCGCTCGCGGACCCCCAGAACTTTGTCCAGTTGTTCTTCACTCTCGACAAACAACAATCGGCAGCCGCTGGAGCGCAGAATGTGTTCAATGCGGTCGGCGGTCTCTTCTGGATGGATCACGATGCTGGCGGCGCCGGCGCCCTGGATGGCCAGGTCGGCGTAGGCGGCTTCAGGCCGGGTCTCGGAAATGATCGCCGCGATATCGCCACGAGCAATTTGCGCGCCGAGCACGGCCCCGCCGATCCGCTTTACCTGCTCGGCGAGGTGCGCCCAGGTGATGGCCTTCCAGATACCACGATCCTTGCGGCGCATGATCGTGTCGCCGGCATGTGCCGCGGCTTGCCGCGCGACAATTGCTGGAATGGACACGAAGGCGGAATTGGGGGTGGGTCGCATGGCTAATTCCACAAACGTTTCTTCTTCCAGCGCCGCTGGCCACGTGCGCCCGCTTCCTTCTGACCCAGGTAGAACTCCCTGATGTCGGCTCGTTGTATCAATGCCTTGCAGTGGTCCGCCGCGACAATGCGGCCGACCTCGAGGACATAGCCGAAATCCGCCGTTCGAAGTGCCAGATGGGCGTTCTGCTCGACCAGCAGGATGGCGACATTCTGCTCCTGATTGATGCGGCGAATGATCTCGAAGATCTGTTGCACCAGCAGCGGCGAAAGCCCAAGAGACGGCTCGTCCAACAGCAACAGCTTCGGGCGCCCCATCAGCGCTCGGCCGATCGCCAGCATTTGCTGCTCGCCGCCTGAAAGCAGGCCGGCACGCTGATGCTGGCGCTCCTGCAAGCGGGGGAAATACTTGAAGCACAAGGCGATATCCTGGGCGACACCATCCGGGTCGCGGCGCGAATAGGCGCCCATCATCAGGTTGTCGCGCACCGTCAGGAACGGAAAAGTCTCGCGGCCCTCCGGCACATGGCAGATCCCGCGTCGCATTACCTGGTCGGGTGGCATACGGGCGATGTCGTGGCCTTCGAACACAACCTGCCCCCGCTCAGGATCGAGCACGCCGGAGATGGTACGCAGGACGGTCGTCTTACCGGCTCCGTTTGCCCCGAGGACCGTCACGATCTGGCCGGCATCGACATCCAGCGTGACGCCTCGAATGGCCTGGATCGGACCGTAGAACGTTTCGATCGAGTTGACCCGCAGCAATCGCTCGGTCATGCGACAGCCTCCACGTCGCCGCCGAGATAAGCTCGGATCACCTCGGGATGGCTTTGCACCTCGCCCGGGCTGCCCATTGCCAGGACCTTCCCGTAGTTCAGGGCCATCACTCGGTCGGATACCTGATTCACCAGCGCCATATCGTGTTCGACCATGATCACCGTGATGCCCAGATCCTTCTTGATGTCGTCGATCCAAAAACCCATGCCTTCGGTCTCGTCGACGTTCAGGCCCGACGACGGCTCATCCAACAGCAGCAGCTTGGGCTCGGTGCACAAGGCGCGCCCCAGTTCGACCACCTTGCGCACGCCGTAGGGCAGATTGGCGATCAGTTGGCCGCGGTAACGCTGTAGACCGAGGAAGGCAATGACATCTTCCACCTTCTCCCGGTGCTTCAGTTCGGTGCGTCTGACCGATGGCAGAAACGCCATTTGCGACAGGAAGCCGACCGTCGAGTGACAGTGACGCCCGATCAGAAGGTTCTGCAGCAGGGTCGCATTCGGGAAAAGCTCGATGTTCTGGAACGTGCGCGCGATCCCCAGGCCGGCGATGCGATGGGCGGGTGTGTGGGTGAACTCGCGGCCCTCGAAGATCAGTTTGCCGGACGTTGGCGTATAGATCCGGCTGATCAGGTTGAAGATGGTGGTTTTGCCGGCGCCGTTGGGGCCGATGATGGAGAAGACCTCGCCCTCATTGACGTCGAAACTGACCGAGTTGACAGCCCGGATGCCACCGAATCGCACCGAGATATCCTCGGCCTGAAACAGGATCATCGCAGCCTCTCCGACCGCGCGTAGGATTTCTGACGCCGAAAGCTGGCCTGCCGTTTGAAGGGGAATTCCTGGAACCAGCTCTTTGCTTTGAGCCACATGCCGTTCAGGCCGCCCGGCTGGAACAGGATCACAAGCACCAGCACGAGGCCGAACAAGGAGGGCTCCAGCCCCGGCAGGCGGCCAATGCCGAACGGCAGATCGTCGCGCACGACAGCGATGAATTGCGGCAAAAGCCGAACGAACATGGCGCCCAGCAGAGCGCCGCGAAGTGACCCGAGGCCACCGACGAAAACAATGGTGACGAATTGGATCGACAGCAGGACATCAAACGCGTCCGGCGCCAGATACCGGACATAGTGCGCGAACAGCGCACCGGCCAGCCCGGTCATGCCGGCGCTTATGGCAAACGCGAGGGTCTTGTACCGCGCCAGATTGATGCCCATGCTCTGGGCCGATACCTCGCTGTCACGGATTGCGACCATCGCGCGTCCGATCGGAGATCGCAACAAATTGGCCGAGATCCACAGGACGAAAGCCAGCACCACGAGTGAGACGTAATAGATACCGGTCGCACTCTCGATCGGGTAACCGAAGACATAAGGCGTCGGCACGGCGAAGCCGTCAAAGCCACCGGTGACGGCGGTCCACTTCTGAAACACCGTCCCAACGATGCTGCCGAAGGCGAGCGTGGCGATGGCGAGATACAGCCCGCTCATCCGTAAGGTCGGCCGTCCGATCGCGGCGCCGCATAGCGCAGTGAACAGGCCTGCGAGCGGCAGGGTCACGAGGAAGGGTACGCCTTGTGCCAGAAACACGGAGTTCACATAGGCGCCGATACCAAGGAAGGCGGCATGACCCAGGCTGATCAAACCGGTGTAGCCGACCAGCAGCATCAGGCCGACCCCGGCGATCGCGAAGATGAAAACCGCCCCCAACTCGCCGATGTAGAATTCGCCGAGAACACCAGGCGCGATGACGGCCAGCAGCGCGAGCAGGCCGTACCAGAAGCGGTCGCCATTGTGGCGCCACAACCCAATATCCTGCCGATAATCGGTCCGAAACAGATGGCGCATGGTCAGACGCGCTTTCCCATGCGTTCGGCGAACAAGCCTTGCGGGCGGACCATCAGCATCAGCAACAACACGACGTTGGAAGTGACTTCCTGGAAGCCCGCGGGCAACTTGTATCCGGCGAATTGTTCGACGATACCGACGATGACACCGCCGATCAGGCACCCCGGAATGCTGCCGAAGCCGCCGATCACCGCCGCGGCAAAAGCCTTGATACCGAGGGTGCCCATATTCACGTCGATCATCGATACGGGCGAGAGAAGAATGCCGGCGAGGCATGCGACACCGGCGCTGATCGCCCAGATCAGCGAGAAGATTCGGCGAACCGGGATGCCCATGTAGTAGGCCGCAAGCTGGTTCTGCGACGCCGCCTGCATCGCGACGCCGACCCGGGTCTTGCTGAAAAACAGATACAGCACGCCGCATAACAGCAGCGTGCCGACAATGATCGAAAGATTGTCCTCACCGAGGATAAGGCCACCGATATTGACCGTCTTGTTGGTGAACGGCGTGTTGAAGCCTACGGAATCATATCCCCAGGTGATGCCGGCCGCGGCGCGGAAAATAAATCCCAGCCCAAGCGTCAGCATGACCACGGCGAATTGTGGCTGACCAATGACCCGGCGCAGGACGATGGCGTCGAGGGCGTAGCCGAAGGCGGCGGTAATCACGATGGCCAGCAGCGCGCCTAGCCAGTAGGGCAGACCGAAATGAACGATCAGACTGAACGCGACGAAGCCGCCCAGCATCATGATATCGCCCTGGGCGAAATTCACCATCTCCGTGGCTTTGTAGATCAGCACGAAGCCGAGCGCGATCAGCCCGTAGATACAGCCCGCCGCTGCACCGTTGATGACAAGCTGCAATATGCGCGCGATATCGTCCACTCGGGACAGTCTCCCAGCCATGGACCGGAGCGGTCCCATTTTCATTGGCGAGGAACATAGGTTGGCGGTTCGCCATACGTCAATCGCGGCCTGCGACCGGTCGCCGACCAACGCAGAGCGCATCCCGAAGATTGACAGTCGTGGTCGAAGCCATGACGTCGATCCGGGTCAGAACAACGACATTTGCCTGGCACTGCCGGCAGACGGATCATCCGGAACGGCGAACCGGTCGCAGGCAAGCTGAGCGCGGTTCTCGTCAAGGCCGAACTGGCGTGTCACGCGGACGAAGCGTTGCATCAGCAAATCGGCATAGACGCCCTGGCCGGAGAACCGATGATGGAACCGCGGATCGTTCAACTTGCCGCCACGTGTCTCGCGAACCAGGCTCAGCACGTGGCGCGCGCGATCCGGGAAATGTGTATGCAGCCAGTCCTCGAACATTTGCCGCAACTCGAGAGGCAGCCGGAGCAGTACGTAGCCGGCGTGAGTGGCACCGGCGCGTGCCGCGGCTTCGACGATTTTCTCCATCTCACTGTCGTTGAGCGCGGGTATCATCGGCGCAACCAGTACCCCCGACGGCACCCCCGCCTTGGTGAGTTCCGCGACTGCATGCAGGCGGCGAGCCGGCGTGGCTGCTCGCGGCTCCATCACCCGGGCAAGGCGGCAATCGAGTGTCGTGACCGAAAGATGCACGCGGACAAGATTGCGCTTCGCCATCGAGGTCAGAATGTCAAGGTCGCGCAGCACGCCGGCGGATTTGGTGACGATGCCGACCGGATGGTTGAAACGGTCCAACACCTCCAGCACCGACCGGGTGAGCCGCAGGGTGCGTTCCACCGGCTGGTATGGATCGGTGTTAGAGCCGAGCGCCAAGGTGCGCGCGACGTAGCCGGGCTTGCGCAATTCTTTTTCCAGCAGCTCCGCGATGTCGGGCTTGAAGATCAGTTTGGTCTCGAAATCCAAGCCGGGCGAATAACCCAGATAAGCATGGGTTGGTCTCGCATAGCAGTAGATGCAGCCGTGTTCGCAGCCACGGTACGGATTGACCGCTCGATCGAAGCCGATATCCGGAGAGGCGTTCCAGCTGATGGCGGTCCGCGTCGCATCGCGGGTCAGCGTGGTGTCCAGACGCGGCAGTTCGCCCACCTCCTGCACAACGGTATCCCATCCGTCATCGAACGCCGTCGTAGCGCGAGGGTCAAAGCGGACCGCCGGGTTGCTCACCGCGCCGCGTCCCGCGGCTTGCAGCCCCCGTATACGTTGGGGTTGTTCGCCGTCCGGCAGCCCGGCTTTTTCCAGGGCTGCGATGGCATCGCGATCTATCTCAGGGTCTGTTATGCTGGCGGAGAATTCGCGCATCTCAGTTCTCTGTATGTTCGCTCCGTGCTTTGTCATGGCAGGCCGAAGGAGTCAAGAACAGAAAGAGAACTTCGACAAGAGTGCGATGCAGGAGCCGTCAGGACATCGCCGGTCGAAGCGTAGCTTGCCGCTTGACAATGCAACGCGCACACTCTTTCTACGCGCCTTGTCGTGTGCGATCCCAGGTTTGCGCCGGCCCGCCTAAGGGGTGTAGCTCAATTGGCTAGAGCGCCGGTCTCCAAAACCGGAGGCTGGGGGTTCGAGACCCTCCACCCCTGCCAGTTTCGCGGGCTATGGCATGGCATCCGGGGCGACGGTCAGCATAGGGATTGGACGAAAAGTGGCGTTTCAACCGGTTAAGTTCTTGCGTGAGGTCCGGACGGAAATGGCCAGGGTGACTTGGCCGAGCCGCAAGGAGACATTGGTGACAACCGGCCTGGTATTTGCCATGGCCACTATCGCCGCCATCTTTTTCTTCGTGGTCGATCAGGTGATCGGCCTCGGGGTGCGCGCCCTGTTCAACGTGGGCATCTGAGGGATCCCGGCAGAAATGGCCAAGAATTGGTATGTCGTCCACGTCTACTCCGGCTTCGAAAAGAAGATCGCCCAGCAGATCAAAGAGCAGGCAGCCCAGAAGGGATTGGGCGAGCAATTTGAGGAAGTGCTGGTGCCCTCCGAAAATGTCATGGAGGTGAAGCGAGGCCGCAAAATCAACAGCGAGCACAAATTCTTCCCCGGCTATGTGCTGGTGAAGATGGACCTGACTGATGATGCTTGGCATCTGGTGAAAAATACGCCGAAGGTGACAGGATTCCTGGGTAGCAAGACCCGGCCCACCCCAATTAGTGATGCCGAAGCGGAACGCATCCTGAAGCAGAACCAGGAAGGGGTGGATCGTCCGCGGCCCGCTGTTTTGTATGAGATCGGCGAGCAAGTGCGTGTCGCCGATGGTCCGTTCACCAGCTTCAACGGCACGGTCGAGGAAGTGGACGAGGAAAAGGGCCGGGTGAAGGTAAGTGTGTCGATTTTCGGCCGTTCCACCCCTGTCGAACTGGAATATTCGCAGGTAGAGAAACTCTGATCACGCCGGCCGGGTTTGCCGCGTCCCCGACGCGGCGCCTGCGCCGCGGGCACAAAAAAAGTCCTCGTGAGAGGACTTTCCCTGTCAGCTTACGTCGCCACCACGATCAGGCATGGACGTGCGCGGGCGCTCGGCTAGCTGGGATACCTTCCGGGTCCAACCGATAACCGCCACCCTCGGTTACCAGGAGGCGGGCATTGGCAGGATCCGGCTCGATCTTTTGCCGCAGGCGGTAAATGTGGGTTTCCAGCGTATGGGTCGTCACCGCCGCGTTGTAGCCCCACACCTCATTCAGCAGCACCTGCCGAGCAACCGATCGCGTTCCGGCCCGATAGAGGAATTTGAGGATGGCCGCCTCTTTTTCCGTTAGGCGAATGCGGCGATTCTTAGCCGGCTCCTGCAACAATTTTGCCGCCGGGCGAAAGGTATAGGGTCCAATGGTGAAGACCGCGTCCTCGCTATTTTCAAAGATGCGGAGTTGCGCCCGCAGGCGAGCCAGCAGAACCGCCAGCTTGAACGGCTTCGCGATATAGTCATTGGCACCCGAATCTAGGCCGCGAACGACGTCGGTTTCGCCGTCCGACCCGGTCAGCATGATAATCGGCATCCGCTGACCCTGCTTGCGTAGTCTGGCGCACAGATCGCGACCATCACCGTCCGGAAGGCCAACATCCAGGATAACGGCGTCGAAGCGTGCATCCTTGGCCGAAAGCTTAGCCTCCGCCTCTTGGACGGAAGCCGCCTCGGTCGCCGCGAACTCGCCATCAACCGCGAGCTGATCAACCAAAGTCTCACGCAGCGCGGCGTCATCGTCGACTATCAGGACTGGGCGTTCAGCGGACATACTCAAAATCCTCTTGCCGGTGTTGGAGGTGATGGGCGACGGCGCCCCCGCTCTGATTCGACCAATGCGTACACATTACACTAGATGTTTCCTTAACCGGACAAAATCGCTGCCGGTCATCAGATCAATCACAAGATAGCGCGTGAGCGGGCCAATTCGTTCCCATCCGAACCTCTCATTTCGTTCGACACCGCCTATATGGGATGGTGACAGTCTGCCGTCATAGCGCGGCGAAGCGATTCGGAGCGTGCAACTCAATAATGACGAAAGTTGGTTCAGATTGGTCCAAATCTTTGCCCAGGACCTGATGAAGGTCATCTGCTTGCTTCGTCGGCAGGTGATTGATGACCGTTGATCTGGCGCCGCCGAATGCAGGTGAGCGCCTGCGCCTGCGGCTGATAAACCGTGCTGCGTCGGAGCTGCGGCGCGGCGTCCCGGTGATCCTCCTGGGCGACGGGCCGCTCATCCTGCTTGCCGCCGAAACCGCAAGCCCGGCCACGCTGCAGGAGCTTGAGGCATTGATCGGGACCACGCCCATGTTGCTTATGGCGCCATCGCGGGCCGCTGCAATCCTGCGGGCGCCGATGCCCCTCGAGGCGGCGGCAGCAGCCGTCATTATTCCGACGACAGTGACCGAGGCTGAAATTTATCAACGCCTTGCCGACCCGACAGCGCCGCAGCCGTCGGTGCGTCACCTGCTCACTGCCGTTACACCTCCATCCGGCGCCGCGGCCGCTCTGCGTCTGGCCAAGATTGGCCGCCTGCTGCCCGCGGTGCTCGCGGGCCACCCGCAATCCGACATCGTCGCGGCGTCTGAGGAACACGATCTGGTCCAGGTTTCCGCCACGGACATCCTCCGGTATACGGACCACGAGACCGCTGGATTGCGTCGCGTCGCTTCCGCCTTGGTCCCCCTCACTGGGGCACCCGACAGCCGCGTCGTAGCCTTTCGCACCGACGGATCGGCCATCGAACATCTCGCAATTGTGATCGGTCATCCGGAACAGTCTGACGCCCCTTTGGTTCGCATCCATTCTGAATGCTTCACAGGCGACCTGCTCGGAAGCATGCGCTGCGACTGCGGCGAACAATTGCGCGGAGCGATCCATCGCATCGCCGAGGATGGCGGCGGCGTCCTGCTTTACCTGGCACAGGAAGGGCGGGGCATCGGCCTGGTGAACAAGTTGCGGGCTTATGGCCTGCAAGACAGAGGCCTGGATACGATGGATGCGAATCGCGCCTTGGGCTGGGGTGCGGATGAACGAGACTTCATGGTTGGCGCGACCATGTTGCAGACCATGGGCATCAAGCGTGTCCGGTTGCTGACAAATAATCCCGATAAGGTCTCGACACTGGCGGCGTGCGGGATCGAGGTGGTCGGGCGCGAGCCGCATGCGTTCGAACCGAACGGCGTCAATGACGAATATCTGGCTACCAAGGCGGCACGGTTCGGCCATATGCTGGACTGATTTTCGCGCCCAGGGCTCTGGACCCGCCGCTTCATTCGTGGCTAAACGGCCTGACCCTTTTCGCGTGAGACCAGTCTATGACCCCGACGGATATCGAACGTCTGCAAAGCTACCTGCGGAAACTATTTGGCAGCGAGCGAATCCGGATTGTGCCGCCGCCGCGCAAGGGCCTGTCAATCGAGCTGGCAGTGAACGACGAGACGATTGGTACCGTGCACCAGGATACTGAGGAGGGCGAGACCTCCTATTCCATCCATTTGACCGTGCTGGAGGAAGACCTTCCCGCAACGCCGCGCCCGATCCCCACGGTGGTGAAGCGGCGGCCGGTTCGATAGCCTAACGCGGAAGATCTTCTCCGTCTCGTTACTGTGCCATGTGCCCGCGTCATCGGCGGGCTCAGCCGGGGCTTTGCGGCAAACGCAAGCAAGACCGGTAGCGGAGGAGGGAACCTCCCTGGCAACGACGGCTAGCGCGCCTGCTGTATCGCGGACAGGATCCAATGGCCGCCGCGGGACCGAACGAATGTCCAAATTTCGGTCGCGGTCACGTGCTCGGTCGGGCTCCCGTCGACCACATTCCCTGCGCCGTCGCGCGTGACATCGACCATCGAGAATCGCATCGCCACGGTCGCGTACTCCCGCCCCTGCTCGGCCCATGCCTGCGCCAAGTCGCCGGACACCAGGCGAACATCGGTGACGCTGTTGCGGACGCCTCGACTAACCTGCTCGGACAGTTGATCGGCAAAGTAGCTGACCATTTCCGGAGTTGCCATTGCCTGCAAACCGTTCAGGTCGTGCTGACTCCACGCCGCCTGGATGCCTTGGAGCAACTGTTCGAACTGCTCGTAGTCGCCTGGGCCGATCGTGATCGGCGGCGGTCCGCCGCTGCCACCCGTGGCCTGAAAGGGACCAGGGCCAGGCGCGCCGTCTCTGGCGAAGGAACTGGGACCTCCGGCAAAGGCGGGCCGGCGACCGCCGGTGAAGCGGCGGAAAAGGAACCGGCCCAGCATGACGAGAAGAAAAATCTGCAGCAGGAAACCGAGAAAGCCGCCGAACCCGAGCCCACCGCCAAAGAAGCCGTGACCGAATAGCAGGCCACCGATCCCGGCGCCGATCAGACCACCCATCAGCCCCGACGCGAAACCGCCACCGAAGGCAGGCCGGCCATATCCCGGCGATGCATATCCCGGAGACTGATAGCCGGGCGAAGGTTGCGTCATGCTCCGCTGAAACGGCTGCGCCGAATAGGGCGCCGTATTGGTGGAAGGGGGGGCCGAGTACGTCATGCCTCCGCGGCTGCCCATGGAACTTCCACCGCCAGCGCGAGCGTCCGCCAGCCCAGGCGTAAGCGCCAGGCTCAGCGCAGCTACAGCAGCGAGCAGGAACTTCTTGCGACCCATTTGATTCCGCTTTTTGTTTGTCGCGGCTAATATGGTGTGTGGACACAGTTAAGCGTAGAGGCAGGGTGCACCGCTCCGCCACTTTAGGCGGATATCGCACTCGGCCCAGTCTGCAACGCTATGCGCCGGCGAGGGTCATACCTTCGATGCGGATCGTCGGCGAGTCCACCCCACGCCGAAACGTCAAATCGTTTGCCGCGACCAGGCTTGCAAACATCCCCTGCAGATTGCCGGCGACGGTGATTTCGGCGACCGGTTCCGCCAGCGCCCCATCGCGGATCATAAAGCCCGCGGCGCCGCGGCTGTAGTCACCGGTGAGCCCATTGACGGCGCTTCCCATCATCTCCGTGATGTAGAGCCCGAGCTTGATGTCGGCCATGAGTTCCGCCGGGGTGAGCTTGCCCGGCGCAAGATACAGGTTCGTGGTTGACGGAGACGGTGGGCCACCAACGCCTCGGGCGGCGTGGCCGGTGGACACCAATCCGAGCTGTCGGGCGGAGCGGGAATCGAGGACCCAGGTCATCAAGACGCCGTCCCGAACCAGCAGCCTTTCAGCGGTCGGGGTTCCTTCGGCATCGAACGCACGCGAGCGGAGGCCGCGGACCCTGCGCGGGTCATCGTGAATGTCGATGCCGGACGAGAACACAGGCTGATGCAGCTTGTCCTTCAGGAACGTGGTGCCCCGAGCCACAGTGGCGCCGTTGATTGCCCCTGCCAGGTGTCCCAGAATCCCACCCGCGACACGCGGATCGTATACCACCGGCAATTTTGCCGTTTTCGGCCGCACCGGATTGAGGCGCGCGATGGCCCGCTCGGCGGCACTACGGCCGATGCGAATTGGATCATCGAGATCCGCGAGATAGATCGTGCTGTGGTGATCATAGTCCCGCTGCATGTCCACACCGGCGCCGGCGATCGCCGTTGCCGAGATCGAATGACTACTGCCGGCCCGACGACCGGCGAAGCCCGCCGACGTCACCAATGTCAGCTCGGACCGGCCGAAGCTTGCCTCGGCACCTTCGGAATTGGTGATGCCATGGATTGCCAGCGCGGCGTCTTCGGCCGCCGCCGCCCGTTCAACCAGATCGGCGGCCGTCGGCACCGTGGGATCTTCCATGTCGAGGTCGATGGATTCAGGTGGGGCCGCGGTGCCCGCCAGGCCGGCGAAAGGATCTTCCGGCACGACTTTCGCCATGGCGACGGCGCGCTCCGCCAAGCCGGCAAAAGCGCTGGGATCGACCGTCGTCGACGATACAATCGCAACCTTCTGGCCCAGGAACACCCGCAGCCCCAGGTCCTGCCCCTCCGACCGTTCCACATGCTCGGTCTTGCCCAGACGGCGGGTAACCGACAGCGATGCACCCGATATCAGCACAGCGTCCGCCGCGTCCGCCCCGGCTCGGCTTGCATGTGAGATCAGGTCGGCGAGGAGGGACAGGGGGTCGGTCATGGTCCAACTTCCGCGGTTAGGCAACTGGGATCCAGCGAGCGGGCGATAGGGCGATGGTGCCCCGTCAGCCGCCACGGTGCCGAGAATGCATGAGCCAAACCCGTTACGCGTTCAACTTCTCGACCACCGCCTTCAACCTTGGCACGCGGGTGACAGGGCCAAGAGCTGCCAAAGTCGGGTCCTGTCGGAATTGCCGCGCGGCGCAGCGCTGAATATCCTCGGTGGTGACCGCGCTGATCCGCGCGATGGTCTCCTGCGTTGGAATGATACGCCCGAAGACTTGGAGCTGGCGCGCCAGCTGCTCACACCGACTGCCGGTACTTTCCAGGGACATCAACAGGCTCGCCTTGACCTGCGATCGCGCACGGGAGAGCTCGGCCTCGGTTACCTCCGACTGCACCTTGCGAAGTTCCTCCAGCGCCACCGGCACGAGTTCCTCGACCTCCGCCTCTCCAGTGCCGGCGTAGACGCCGAACAGCCCGCCATCAGCGTGCGGCGCGTTGAAAGAATATATAGAATAGACGAGCCCACGCTTCTCGCGGATCTCCTGGAACAAACGAGAGGACATGCCGCCGCCCAGCAACGACGACAGCAGCAGGGTCGGATAGTAGTCCGCGTGTCCAAAGCCGACTGACGGAAAGCCCAAGACGATATGGACCTGGTCGAGATCACGTTCTTCCCGGATCTCACCGCCTTGATACGTGGCGTTTACCATGGCCGGCGGGGCGCTGGCCGGCAGGTCGGCAAAATGGCGGCCCACAAGATCGAGGATCTGGCCGTGTTGGAGATTGCCCGCGGCCGCCACCACGATGTTCCCGGCGCCGTAATGCTGGTTCATGTAAGCCGTCAACGTGCCGCGAGGCATCTGACGGATGCCCTCCTCCGAGCCTAGGATCGGCCGCCCGATGGGCTGAGACGGGTAGGCGATTTCCTGAAAGTGATCGAAGATGATGTCGTCCGGGGTATCGTTCGCCTGTCCGATCTCTTGCAGGATCACACCGCGCTCGCGTTCCAGCTCCTGCGATTCGAACGTGGAGTGCGTCAGTATGTCGCCGATGATATCGGCCCCCAACGCGGTATCTTCCTTCAACACTTTGATATAGTAGGCGGTTTGCTCACGGGCGGTATAGGCGTTGATGTGACCCCCCACCGCCTCGACCTCTTCCGCGATTGCAGCGGCGCTGCGCGACGTCGTTCCTTTGAACGCCATGTGCTCCAGGAAATGCGAGACGCCGTTTTCCTCCGCCGTTTCGTTCCTTGAGCCGGTGCCCACGTAGGCGCCGAACGATACGGTCTCTACGCGGTCCATCCGTTCCGTGACAACGATAAGGCCGGATGGGAGGCGGGTCATCTGGATTGCTTCGGAGAGATTTGCTTCAGACACGGGGGCGGACTTCCTTGGTCAGTGGATCGACACTGCATATGGGGTTCTAGCCATGCATATGGGGTATGGCGGAGCGAAGCAAACATTGCATCACACCACCGTCGGCCAACGAGGCCATTAACAAAACGGCAACCATTATCGGGTAGTTGAAGACTCCAACTTTTGCGAAGCGCGAAGCTTCTACAGCGGTAGAGCGATGCCGGTTCCCGAGCAAAAATCATGAAGGGTCTTCTCGACAGCCTGCGCAAGCTGGGCATGGCGCCGATCCTGGCGTTGACCGGCGTGCTGATCGGCATGATCGGTATTGTTGCATTCCTGGAACTGGGCGGCGTCAGCACATCCCGCATGATGCTGCTGTACAGCGACCTCGATTTGCACGACCTCGGAGCAGATTGTCGACCAACTGGAGCATCATCAGATCCCCTACCGGGTCGAGGCGGACGGCAAGCGCATCATGGTCGCCGCCGACGATGTGTTCACAGCACGGGCGCTGCTGGCAAAGGAAGGATTGCCAGCCTCCGGCAGCATCGGCAACGAGATCTTCGATCGCGGCAATGATCTGGCGCTGACCGAATTTGACCAGGACGTTAAGCGCAGTCGGGCGCTGGAGGGCGAACTTGCCCGAACCATCGAGGCAATGCATGGCATCTCACGCGCCCGGGTACACCTCGTGCTGCCGCGCAAGGAACCCTTCGCGCACAATCGTAAAGAAGCCCAGGCCAGTGTCATGTTGACCCTCGTCGGCAATCAGGCGCTGGGCCAGGAAGGCATTCAGGCGATCGTCAATCTTGTCGCCGGTGCGGTGCCGGATTTGCGGCCGGAAAACATCACGGTTGTGGACTCGCATCTGCGTCTGCTTGCTCAGGCCGGCGATCCCGAGGACACCCGCACCCGATCCAGGCTCGCCGACGATCTCAGCCGCAGTATGAGTGTGCGGATGGCGCGCTCGGTCGAGGAGATGCTGGAGCGCAGTCTCGGCGCCGGGCACGTGCACGCGGAAGCCGCGGTCCGGATCAATTTCGACAAGACCAATGACACCCTGGAGCGCTTCGAACCTGACGGAACGGTGGTCCGCAGTACGCAGAATGTCACCTCGAACAACAAGACGACGGACCGCGTCAACGCCGTCTCGCTGCAGAACAACCTGCCAAATGCCGATCCTTCGACGCAGTCCACCGGCAGCCAGGAAGGGCGCCAGGAAGAGACGACCAACTACGAGATCAGCAAGACAGTTCGCAACACTGTCCGGGACCAGCCTCAGGTTGAGCGCATCACCCTGGCGGTCATGGTGGACGGGATCGATGAACTGGGCCCTGACGGCAAACATGCGTGGCACCCGCGCCAACAGCAGGATCTCGAGCAAATCGAACGGCTGGCGAAGAGCGCCGTCGGCTTTGACGACAAGCGCGGTGATCGGGTCGATGTCGTCAGCATGCCATTCATCAACGAGATGGGTCCGCCGGAGGCAGACCAGGCCGCGCGTCCCGACACGGCGAGGCGCGACCTCATCAGTTTGGCAGAAGCCATGGGGCTGGGCCTTACTGCGTTCGTCATAATCGTGCTGATGACCCGGTCGATCATAAAAGGCATGAGGGGTACCCCGGTAAGCTTAACCATCGCGGGCGACGGGCCGGATGGTCTGCAGATCGGTGAATTGGGGATGAACGCGCTGGCGCTAGCCGGCTCCGAACAGGGGCATGGTTCCCCCCAAGGCGAGCAAGCGGCATTGACCGACGAGTTAACCGTGAGCTTGAACCAGATTGAAGGCCAGATCCGAGCATCTTCGATCCGTCAGTTGGTTGACCTAACGGACCGTCACCCGGACACCACGCTGGCCATTATCCGTGGCTGGATGGCGGGATAACATGGACTCCTCGAAGACATCCATAAATGGCGCGAAAGTCACCGGCGTCCAGAAGGCTGCAATTCTGATGCTTGCCCTGGGCGCCGAGCACGCCGGGCGACTCTTCACGATGATGCATGAAGACGAGATCCGTCTGCTGTCGTCTACAATGGCACAACTCGGGGTCGTTCCCTCTGACACAGTCGAGAGCCTCTGCGGCGATTTTGTCGATAACTTTGGTGCCAGCGGCGGTATTCTGGGTAGCTACGAGAATACTGAATCTCTTCTTCTGAACGCGTTGCCGAAGGACCGCGTCGCGCAGATCATGGAGGAAATCCGGGGCCCTGCCGGACGCACGATGTGGGATAAGTTGGGCAACGTTAACGAGGAAATTCTGGCAAGCTATCTGAAGAACGAATATCCGCAGACCGTGTCTGTCGTCTTGTCGATGATCAAGCCTGATCATTCCGCTCGTGTACTCTCCATTCTGCCGGACACCTTCGCCATGGAAGTGGTGATGCGCATGCTGCGCATGGAGTCGATCCAGAAGGATGTGCTGGATGGCGTTGAGAAAATCCTGCGCGCCGAATTCATGTCCAATCTTGCTCGGGCATCGAAGCACGATGCGCACGAAAGGATCGCGGAGATCTTCAACAATTTCGATCGCAAGTCCGAGACCCGCTTCCTTGCCGGCCTGGAAGAGCGCAATCGCAAGTCGGCCGAAAAGGTCAAGGCGCTGATGTTCACATTCAATGACCTTCAGCGTCTGTCCCCAGCCGCGATGCAGGTGCTGCTGCGCTCGATCGAGAAGGACAAGCTCCCGATCGCGCTCAAGGGCACCACGGACAACATGAAAAAGCTCTTTCTCTCGCAACTTTCTGAACGTGCCGGGAAAATGCTGCGCGACGACATGGCAGCGCTTGGGCCGGTGAAGATCAAGGATGTGGAAGACGCGCAAACTTCGATCACGTCAATGGCCAAGGAGCTAGCGGCTGCCGGCGAAATCGAGATCAGTGCGACCAGTGATGACAAAGTCATTGAATGAGACTACAGAATTGACATTCGAGGCGGCCGCCCGGCTGTTTGAGGACTTCAATCTGCCGGCGAAGCCGGCGGAAGCCGCTGATGCGCCTCCCGCGGAACCGACCTTTACGGTGTCGGAGCTGGCGGCCGCTCGACAGGAGGCGTGGAACGACGGCTACCTTGCCGCCGCCGCGGCGAACAACCACATTCTCGGGCGCGACGGGCAGCGGATTTTTGCCGAGCTGCTGGCTCGGGCTGACGATATAGATAAAGGTCTCGAGCTGATGGCAGAGCGGAATGCCGCCGCCCTCGCGCATTGGCTCGCCGCCGCTTTCGTGACCGCACTTCCCAACCTGTCCGACGGCTCCATGGCGGGGCGGACCAGCGCAGTCATGGACTTGCTCCGGTCGGCCCTGAGATCTCAGTCGAAGATCGAATTGCACCGTGAGACAGGAAACACGGTTTCGTTCCATAATATGCATGATATCTGCCGCCTGATCGAGTCGCAACAGACCGACGAGCCGACCGACGGCAGCATCACTATCGCCTGGCAGCAGGGCGAGGCCCAGATCAACCCAACAAGGACATGGGAAGAGATCAGGACCGCTATCATGCCCCTGGCCGCCGGTGAAGCGGTAGAGACCAGTTTAGGGCTGAGGATCACACAAGAGGAGTCCATGCGACATGTCGGATAACAACGAAGGTCTGGAAAGCGGCGCAGTCAACGAACTTGAGGCGGTGTACGACATCCCTGTCACCGTCAGCGCCGTTCTGGGCAAGGCTACGATGCAGGTCTGCCAGTTGCTGAAGCTTGGCCGCGGCGCCGTGGTCGAACTCGATCGCAAACTTGGCGAGGCGATCGATATCTACGTCAACAATAGGCTTGTCGCTCGTGGCGAAGTCGTCATGGTGGATGATAACCGGCTCGGAATCACTATGACCGAGATCGTCAAATCGGAGCGACCGCAAGCGTGAAGGTTCCTGCCGCGGATCCCGACCCGGCAAAGCACGAGGACGCGCTTCGTGATGGAGCTGCTGCTGACCGCTCAATCCTGACAAGAACCGATTGGGCCCCGTCACGCCGCGGCCCGATCGACGCACGCGGCAAGGACGAGAGTGCCCGCCTGGGATTCGCGCCGCACGCACTGATCTTCATCGATCCGGCCATGGTCGCGGTCGTAAGCCGAGCGGAACAGATAGCGTGGTCCGAGGCTTCGGTCCTGATCCAGGGAGAATCCGGGACGGGCAAGGAGGTCCTCGCCCGTTACATCCACCAGCATTCGCGACGCGCAAACGGTCCGTTCGTCGCGTTGAATTGCGCCGCAATTCCGGAGCATCTGCTTGAGTCTGAGCTATTCGGGCACGAAAAGGGAGCGTTTTCAGGTGCGGTCGGCCGGCGTATCGGCAAGTTTGAGTCCGCCGGTCGTGGCACCATCCTGTTGGATGAAATAAGCGAGCTGGACGGTCGTCTGCAGGCGAAGCTGTTGCGGGCCTTGCAGGAACGCGAAGTCGATCGGGTAGGCGGAGCCGCACCGATAAAAATCGACGTTCGGGTAATCGCGACAACAAACAAGGACCTTTGGGAGGAAGTCGCGAAACATACCTTCCGGGAGGATTTATTTTTCCGACTCAATGTCGCAACAGTACAAATTCCGGCGTTGCGGGACCGACCTGCGGACATCGAGGCGCTGTCCGATTATTTCGTGAGAAAGTATGCCCTCCAGAACGGTCTGTTGATACCGTCGATCTCGTCCACCGCCCGCAATCTTCTTCGCTCTTACACCTGGCCTGGCAATGTGAGGGAGTTGGAGAATATTATTCACCGGGCAGTCGTGATGATGGCCGGCGACGTCATTTCTGGCGATGTACTTGATCTGCATTCGGACCATCCCGCTCGGGACTTTCCCCGACCGGTTCAGCCGTTGCATGCGCCCGGGACCTTCGTGGCCCGCTCCCTGACGCAGGTGGAACGCGAGCAGATTGTGAGCACATTGGTGCATACCAGGGGCAACAGGACCCACGCCGCGGCGATACTCGGGATCTCGATCAGGGCGTTGCGGAACAAGTTGCGGGATTATGCCGCCCAGGGCGTCGACGTGCCGGCCCCGATGTCGTCTGGAACCGCATGAGCCGAGTCCACCGACACTAGGCAATGAAAGGTATCCCTTTCAGTGTTGACCGGCTTCGGACTTTCACCCCGGGCGGTGATGTCGGGCTTGCCTGTGGCGTGCTTATGCTGCTGTCCATCCTGATCCTGCCCATGCCAACGATGTTGCTGGACCTGGGGCTCGCGTTCTCATTCATGACCGCCGTCCTGATCCTGATGGTGTCGATGTTCCTGCAGCGGCCGCTCGACTTCTCGAGTTTCCCAACCCTGTTGCTGCTTACAACGATCTTGCGCCTGTCACTGAATGTGGCGACGGCCCGGCTGATCCTGTCGCACGGCAGCGAAGGTCCGTACGCGGCCGGGCGCGTAGTCGCCGCCTTCGGTGGCTTCCTGATGGGCGGTGACGTTGCCATCGGCGTGGTCGTTTTCACCATGCTACTGGTCGTGAACTTCATCGTCATAACAAAGGGCTCCAGTCGGATCGCGGAGGTTTCTGCACGCTTCTACCTGGACGCGATGCCGGGAAAACAGATGGCGATCGACGCCGACGTCTCATCCGGAGCGATCGACGAAACGACCGCTCGGCGAAGGCGGGCGGATCTCGAGGCGGAGAGTGGCTTCTACGGCGCCATGGATGGCGCGGCGAAATTCGTCCGCGGTGATGCAATCGCAGCGGTGATCATCACGCTGATCAATATATTCGGTGGGCTGATCATCGGCCTCGTCAGGTCGCACATGTCGGTGGCGGACTCGATCGCGACCTTCACAACGCTGACCATCGGTGACGGGCTGGCATCCCAGATCCCGTCGCTCCTTGTTTCGACCGCCGCAGGCATCGTGGTGGCTAAAGGCTCCGTGGAGGGAGGGATTTCCGTCACCCTGTTCTCCCAGATTGGCATCAAGCCAAAACCGCTGGCGATGACCGCCGCCGCCGCGGTGGTGCTGGCGCTGATGCCCGGATTGCCGACGGTTCCCTTCCTCGCGGTTGCCGGGATGGCGGCAGGGGGGGCGTTGCTGCGTTCCAGGCAGGATCACGCTCTCCAGACCCTGCCTCCACCGCCGGCCCCGACGGACGACAGCGTCAGAAGCGTTGCCGCTATCGATATGGTCCGGGTGGAACTCGGTTATGGCCTGCTGTCGCTGGCCGGAGGCACGGGCCCCAAGTTACCCGAGCAGATCAAGAGCCTGCGCCGTACTATGGCGGGCGATTTGGGCTTTGTCCTGCCGTCGATCCGCATCCAGGACAATGTCGAGCTGGGACCATATAACTATCTGATCTACGTCAAGGATATAGCGGCGGGTAAGGGCGAGCTTCGGCCATTGCTGATGTTGGCGATCAACACAAGGGGGGAGGCGCCCCAGTTACCGGGTGAAGCGACCACCGACCCGGCGTTCGGTCTGCCAGCTTGCTGGATCGATCCAGCGCTGGCGGAAGAAGCACTTTCCAAAAATTGCACTGTCGTCGATCCGGCCAGCGTTCTGACCACCCACCTGACCGAATTGCTCAAAGAAAACGTGGCGGAGCTGCTGTCATATGCCGAGACCCAGAAGCTGCTGAGCCAGCTTCCTGCCGAACAGCAGAAGCTGGTGTCGGACCTGATACCCGCGTCGATAACCGTCGGGGGATTGCAACGGATACTCCAGGTCCTTCTGGTGGAGCATGTGTCGATTCGCGATCTTCCTACGATTCTCGAAGCGGTGCAGGAGGCGTGCGGAATGACGTCGAAAATCATGGTTTCGATCGTCGCCCATGTTCGCTCGCGACTGGCAAGACAGATCAGTGACAGCCATGTCGGGCCCAACGGCTACATTCCGATCGTCAGCATGTCGTCGCAATGGGAGGACGCATTCGCCGAGGCACTTGTCGGCCCCCCGGAGGATCGGCAGCTTGCCCTGGCTCAGAGCAAGCTGCACGAGTTTATCGATCGCGTTCGGACGGTGATCGACGCAGCCGTGCAGAGCGGCGACAATCCGGTGCTGCTTACCAGTACCTGGCATCCGTTACCATGTTCACGCAGTCGTCGACCGGATTCGCGCCGACACTCCAGTGCTGGCGCAGACCGAGATTCACCGCCGAGCCCGCATCAAAGTGGTAGGAACGATCTGATGAGCTTTATTCCGCCGCCCGGGCATAAGCCTCCATCGGCGCACAGGTGCAAATCAAATTGCGATCGCCATAAACGTTGTCGACGCGTTTGACCGGCGGCCAGTACTTGGCCGCCGCGACCCAGGGCAACGGGAACACTGCCTGGTTGCGTGTATAGGCATGGGTCCAGACATCCGTGGTGATCTCCCGGGCGGTGTGCGGCGCACCTTTCAATGGGTTATCGGCCCTGTCGAGGGTGCCAGCGGCAATCGCCGCTATCTCCGCCCGGATCGCGATCATCGCGTCACAGAATCGGTCGAGTTCAGCTTTCGATTCGCTCTCGGTCGGTTCGATCATCAGCGTGCCGGCGACCGGCCAGGACATGGTCGGCGCATGGTAGCCAAAATCCTGCAACCGTTTGGCGATATCCTCGACCTGCACGCCGGCCTCGGCCGCGAAGCCACGGCAGTCGATGATGCACTCGTGCGCGACGATACCGCCCGGTCCGGAGTACAATATCGGGTATGCTCCCCGCAGGCGCATCGCAATGTAGTTCGCCGACAGAATCGCCACCTCCGTCGCGCGTTTCAGCCCGGCCGGGCCCATCATGCGAATATAGGCGTACGAGATTGGCAGGATCAGCGCGCTGCCGAACGGAGCAGCTGAGACCGGACCGACGCCGGTTGCCGGACCCGCGTCGGCCCGGAGTGGATGGTTGGGCAGAAACGCAGCCAGATGTTCCGCCACTCCGATCGGCCCGACCCCGGGACCGCCGCCGCCATGCGGGATGCAGAACGTCTTGTGCAGGTTCAAGTGACAGACATCAGCGCCGATCGAGGCGGGGGACGTCAGCCCGACCTGGGCGTTCATGTTGGCGCCGTCCATGTAGACCTGGCCGCCATGCTCGTGCACCACGGCACAGATATCGCGGATGGCGGTCTCGAAGACGCCATGGGTCGAAGGGTAGGTGATCATCAACGCCGCGAGCTGGCTCGCGTGTTTCCGCACCTTGGCCCGCAGATCGGCGAGATCGACATTACCGTCCCGGTCGCAGCCGACGACGACCACCTTGAGGCCGGCCATCACTGCGCTGGCCGGGTTCGTGCCGTGGGCGGAGGACGGGATCAGGCACACGTCGCGGTGCGCCTCGCCGCGTGATTCATGCCAAGCCCGGATCGCCAGCAGGCCGGCGTATTCGCCCTGCGATCCGGCATTCGGCTGCAAGGAAACGGCCGCGAAACCCGTGGCGGCGCACAACCAGGATTCCAGCCGGCGGATCAGCGTTAAATATCCCGTTGTCTGGTCCGCCGGCGCGAACGGATGGATATCAGCGAAGCCGGGGAGAGTGATGGCGATCATCTCGGCCGTCGCGTTCAGTTTCATTGTGCAGGATCCGAGCGGGATCATGCTGCGTGTGAGCGCTATGTCCTTGTCTTCCAGTCGTTTCAGATAGCGGAGCATCTCGTGCTCCGAATGGTACTGGCTGAATACCGGCTGCTCCAGGAACGTCGACCCACGCAGCAACCCGGCCGGAACGCTTGCGACAGCGCCGCCAAGGTTCACGCCAAACAGGCCGGCCAGGGCCCACAGGTCAGCGCGGGTGACGGTTTCGTCCAGCGCGATGGCCACCGTCGAGTTGTCTATGCGCCGCAGGTTCAGACCAGCATCGGCGGCTCGCCGGATCAAGTCGCTTGCATCACCACATTCGATCACAACGGTGTCGAAAAAAGCGCCGTGGCGAACTATCAGCCCTGCCCGGCTGGCACAGTCCGCCAGCATGCGCGCCTGCAGCGACACGCGGCGCGCAATCCGCCGCAATCCCTCTGGCCCGTGCCAGACCGCGTAAATCCCGCGATCACCGCAAGCAGGACCTGGGCGGTGCAGATATTGGATGTGGCCTTTTCCCGCCTGATGTGCTGCTCGCGGGTCTGCAGTGCCAGGCGCATCGCAGGCTGGCCGAGCGCATCCAACGAAACGCCGACCAGCCGGCCCGGCATCGCTCGCTTGAATGCGTCCCGTGTCGCGAAGAAGCCCGCATGCGGGCCGCCAAAACCCATAGGAACCCCGAAGCGTTGCGCCGATCCCACCACGACATCGGCGCCCATCTCTCCTGGGGGAGTCAGCAGCGCCAGCGCCAGTGGATCGGTCGCGACGATCGCCATCGCGCCGGCTTCATGCGCGGCGTCAATTTCCTGCGACAGATCGCGCAGCGCTCCGGTCGTGCCGGGATACTGCAGCAGCAGTGCGAATGGGTTGGCGGCGCCAATGGCGGCGAGATCACCCGGATCGACACGGACGAGTGTGATGCCCAGCGGCTTCGCCCGCGTCGCCAGAACCGCCAGTGTCTGCGGGTGCACGTCAGTCGCCACCGCCAGCACGTCGGATTGCGCTTTGCCGACCGCATGCGCCATGGCCATGGCCTCCGCCGCGGCTGTCGCTTCATCCAACAGCGATGCGTTGGCGATCGGCATACCGGTCAACTCGCAGACCACGGTCTGGAAGTTCAGCAGCGCCTCCAGCCTGCCCTGCGCGATTTCCGCCTGATAGGGTGTGTAAGCGGTGTACCAGCCAGGGTTCTCCAGGACGTTGCGCAGGATCACCGGCGGCGTGACCGTGCCGTGATAGCCCATGCCGATCAACGATTTTTTGGCAACGTTGTCGGCCGCGAGGCATCGAAGCTCCGCGATCACGCCGGCCTCGTCCGCCGGCTCGGGCAGGATCAACGCCGCGTTTGACCGGATCGAAGGGGGCACCGCCCTGGCGGCGAGATCATCCAGAGTCGCGGCGCCGACCGCCCGCAGCATCGCGATCAATTCGGTTTCCGAGGGACCGATATGGCGGCGAACGAAACTGTCCGCTTCCTCAAGCTCCGCCAGCTCGGCCAGAACGTCCATGCCTACAATGTCTCCAGGAATTCGTCGTATCCGTCCTGATCCAGCAGTTGCTCGAAAGCAGCGGGGTCATCCAGTTCCAGGCGGAAGAACCAACCTTCGCCTTCGGCGTCGCTGTTGACGATGGAGGGGTCCTCGACGATCGTTTCATTGATCTCGACGATTTTGCCTGCCAGCGGCGCATAGATATCCGAAGCCGCCTTGACGCTTTCCACCACGGAACAGCTCTCGCCCTCGGCAACCACACGTTCCAGTTCCGGCAGTTCGACATGAACCAGGTCGCCGAGTTGCTCCTGGGCGTGGTCGGTTATCCCGACCGTGGCGATGTCGCCATCCAGCACGACCCACTCGTGTTCCCGGGTGTAACGCTTGTCCGCACTCTTGTCGGCCATCGGAGCGTTCCTTTCAGCGTGTGTATCGATGAGGCACAAAGGGAAGCGGGACGACAGTTGCCTGCACGGCCCGGCCACGCACGATCAGGTTTCAGCCGCGTGCCGTCGGCGGCGAGGTCCCTGCGGACATATCCCATGGCGATCGGCGCGTTGAGGGTTGGAGCAAAACCCCCGGAGGTGACCGTTCCGGCTTCGGTGCCGTCCTCGGCCATGATGGTGGTCAGCGCTCGCGCCGGGGCTCGTCCGTCCGGACGGATGCCGACGCGGCGGCGGACAACGCCGTTAGCGAGTTGATCGCGCATCACGAGCCCACCCGGGAAGGCCCAGTCCATCCTACGGCGCTTACCGATCACCCAGGTGAGGCCGGCCTCGACCGGACTGGTCAACTCATCGACGTCGTTTCCATACAGGCACAATCCCGCCTCCAACCGCAGCGAATCGCGCGCCCCCAGTCCGACGGGGACAACCTCGGGCTGCCGCAGAAACCGCTCCGCCAGCGCCTCCGCCTGATCAGCGGGCAGGGAGATCTCAAAGCCATCCTCCCCGGTGTATCCGGAGCGGGACACCAGGCATTCGATGCCGTCCAACGACACCGTCGCGACACCCATGAACGGCAATGCGGCAGCTTCCGGCGACAAGCGCCCGAGTACGGCGGACGAAGTGGGTCCCTGGAGCGCGAGAAGCGCACGGTCTTCGTGCACTTGGAGGGTCACCCCGGGCGGGAGGTTAGATGCGACGTGAGCAAAATCGACCTCCTTGCGGCTGGCGTTGCCGACCAGAAATAGCGCGTTGGCATCGAGTCTGGCGATCATGAGGTCGTCAATGATGCCACCCGCCTCGTTGGTCAGCAGGGTATACCGCTGTCGGCCAGGCCGCAGCCCCAGGAGGTCGCCGGGCATCAATGTCTCCAGCGCTGCCGCCGCGTCCGGGCCGGTCACGGTTGCCTGCCCCATGTGGGAGACATCGAACAATCCTGTCTGCGATCGCGTGTGCAAGTGCTCTGCCATGACGCCGCCGCGGCAGCGCGATGCGAGGTCGCCTGGGAAATCATACTGCACCGGCATGGCGTAGCCGGCGAAGATTGTCATCCGTGCACCGAGACGGCGATGCCAGGCGTCCAGCGGAACCGTGTTGACGGGCGGGGAAATGGGCGCCGCCGGGTCGTCGGGCAATGCGTTTCGGGCCATTGGGGGTCTCCGCGACGGGTCAACCACCGGCGGTATGCCGGCGGAATTGACCCCCCTCTGTCGCGGTACCTGAGAAATTCAGGGCTTTCGCCCTTTTCTCCGTCGGTGCAAGTCGCGCGTTCGCGCCACTCGGCTTTCCAGAGATCCCTAACCCGTCGCGGTCCTGTGTGCCTGAGCGTTTCCGGGGGCCGGTTGCGCCTTCGGCGGCGGGGTCTGACCCGCTCTCTCCCGCGTCGGATACCCGGGACAGGTGCAAGATGCCCCCTGCCGGGCAACATGCCAAGCGATTTGATCAGTCCGCATAGGTAATTCCCCACACATCCTTGCCGTTCGCCGGCGGCTCGCACCACACCGGCACGGCGTTGCGAGTTCGCACGTTCGGTTCGTGCCCCATCGCACCGCGCAAGGCCCGGAACAGCGCGCCATGCGCCACCACCAGCACCACCGGTGGCCGGCAAATCGCCCGATTGATCGCCCCCACCGCTCGGCGTGTCAGGTCCGGAAAGCTTTCGGCTCCGGCAGGGGTCAACACTCCGGCCACCCATGCCGTGAACCACTCTGACATCGGCTTGCCTTCCTGAACGCCGAAGGCAACTTCCCGCAGCTCCCGATCGACCTCGACGGGAAGCCCGAGCAGATTAGCCGCTATATCCGCAGTAACCTTGGCACGCGAAAGCGGCGACGAAACGATGCTGGTAATGCCGCGATTGCGCAGCAGCAGCGCGGCCGACCGGGCCTGCGCCAGCCCGGTCTCGTTGAGTGGGATATCGACGTTCCCCTGTGACAAATTCTGCGCATTCCAGTCGGTCTCGCCGTGACGCAGGAACCAGAACGCGGTCGGCGTGAGCATGTCGGGGGCGTCGTTCATCTGTCAGGCCAGGCCTTCCTGCTGTATCACCCGTTTTACCGCCGGCCGCGCCATCATACGGTCCAGGTGCCCGGCGCAGTTGGACGGAAGCGTCATACCGACCCGCTTCGACCAGAACTCGACATAAAAGATGGCCGCGTCGGCGACGGAAAACTTGCCGACGGCGTACTCCTTGCCCTCCAGCGCCTGGTCCAGCAGCTCAAAGCCCTTTGCGGCGATTTCCTTGCCCTTGGCCCTTACGGCGTCCTCATCCGCCGGATTGGGGGTGAAATTGGCGGCGCGGAACTGCCGCATAAAGCCCTGCATGTGCACGGTCGCGACGGCGTAATCCATGAGTTCGAAGACTTTGGCCTGAAGATCGATATTGTCCGGCAACAGGTCGGCGAACGGGTTGTTGCGCGCCAGCCAGTACGCGATCGCCGGGAACTCGGTCAGCACCGTGCCGTCGTCACGAGCGAGTGTCGGCACCTTCGACTTCGGGTTGATTGCGGTAAAGTCCGCCTTGTACTGGGCGCCCTCGCGCAGGTTGACTGCCTCGGCCTCGTACGGCTTGCCGATCTCTTCCAGCAGCACATGAATACCGATCGAACATGCGCCTGGTGCGTAATAGAGTTTCATCGGTCGCTCTCCTTCACTGGCTTGAGTTTATCGCCACGCTCCGACCGCCGGCCTGTCCAGCCCGAGGTTCTCCCGCAGTGTCGCCCCCTTATAGTCGGTATGGAACAGCCCGCGACGCTGCAGTTCGGGAACCACGAGGCGGGAGAAATCCTCGTAGGCCCCCGGCACGTGAGAGGCCGCGATCACGAAGCCGTCGCAGGCGCGGGTGGCGAACCATTCCTCCATGCCGTCCGCGACATCCTTGGGGCTGCCGATGAAGCGCGGATGATCGTGGAAGGTTCCGCGCCGGGTGATGTTGATAAAGTCGCGCGGCGTCGGCAGCCGGTCGCCAAGCTCGCGGCGGATCCGGTCCCGCATACCCTGCACGCCGGTCCAGCTGCCGATCTGCTCCTGGGTAAAAGCCTGGTCGATCGGCTGCTTGGAGAAATCGAAGTTCAGCACCTCCGACAACAGCGACAGGCTGTCAATTTCCTTGGGCAAATTATCGATCACGGCGACGTGGTCCTCGGCTTCGGCCCGTGTTTCGGCGACGACCGGATAGACGCCGGCGCAGACAAACACCTTTTCCGGGTCACGCCCCGTCGCTTCGACCTGCATTTTGAACGAGGCATAGTCCCGCCGTGCCTGCGCCAGCCCGTGATAGGCAACGAACACACACTCAGCCCAACGGGCCGCAAAGCGCTGGCCACGTCCGCTCTGACCGGCCTGGATCAGAACCGGGTGGCCTTGGGCGGAGCGGGGCACGGTGAACGGCCCCCGCGAGCGGAAAAACTCCCCTTCGTGCCCCAGCCGGTGAACTTTTTCCGGGTGCGCGAACAGGCCGGTCCGCCGGTCGGCGACGATGGCGCCGTCCTCCCAGGTATCCCAGTGACCCATCACGACTTCCATGAACTCGTCGGCACGGTCATAGCGACGATCATGCTCGCCATGCGACGCGTGGCCCATATTCAACGCCTCGCCATCATTCATCGATGTGACGATGTTCCAGGCCGCTCGGCCGTCGGTCACCAGATCCAGCGTGGCGAAGACGCGGGCCACATGGAACGGCTCGAAATAGGTGGTCGAGAAGGTGGCGCCAAGTCCGAGCCTTTGGGTCGCCATACCCATGACGGTCAGGATAGTGATCGGGTCCAGCTTCACGCAGCGGATGCCATTGGCGACGGTGTGGGCATGGTCGCCGCCGAACAGGTCAGGCATGGCAAGTCGGTCGTCGAAGAAGCCGAGCTGGAACTTCCCTGCCTCCAGGGCTCGACCGATGCGGCGATAATACTCGGCTGAGGTGAAGTCCTGACTGGCCATTGGATGGCGCCAGGAACCGACGAAGTTGGTGCAATTCTGGGCTTGCAGGAATCCCACCAGGGTCATCTGGCGCATTTCGCTGGTTCTCTCCTGCCATTTCCTCGACGATCTATACCGTTGTCAGTAGAGCGGGGAAAGATGCGGTCGTAAGCGCAGGCCCGCCGTTGCCGAGTTCAACAGTGCCGGACCGGCGTCATGCCGTGTTGGCGCAATCTTTGGAGATCGTAACGAAAACGCCGCACTCGACTTCGGCCGACTGATCTGGCGAAAGCGGTATACCGTCTTGGCGCGAACACGACCACGCTTGCCGAAAGCGCCAACCGGGTCGGATGCATCCGATGCATGAGCTATCGATCAGCGAAAGCATCACCGATCTGGTGGTGGAGTGCGCCCGGCGGGAAAACGTTGGACGCGTCTCGCGCGTCGTGGTCGAGATCGGGGTTGCCGCGGCTGTCGATCCGCAGGCATTGCTGTTCTGCTTTCCCATCACAGCGGCGGACACCATTGCATCCGGCGCCGAGTTGGTAATCAACATGACAGCATTGCGGGTGAGATGCGAAGGCTGCGGCAACGAGCGTGCACCGGAGATCCAAGTCTCCCCGTGCCCCATTTGCGGCAGCTTCGCGAGCCAGGTCCTTGCCGGGCGCGAAATGCGGGTCGTGTCATTTGAAGGTGAGTGACCGGACGTGCCGCCGGACTCCTGAAATAAGCGGCGGCAGGAAACTGATGCGACGAGGAGCGTGCGGACGGCCCCGGCCCGCGTCGGCTCAGCAAATTCGTGGCAGTTGTTCGCCGGACAGCCAATCGACGATGCGTCCCCCGCCGAAGCTTGTGGTCATCTCCACGAAACGCTCGTCGTCCTCGACCACCGTGCCGATAATCGCCGCCTCCCGCCCCAATCTTTGGGCACGCATGGCCGCGAGCAGGGCATCGGCTCCCTCGAGCGCTACGACCGCGACCAGTTTGCCCTCGTTGGCCACGAACAGTGGATCGAGGCCCAGCAATTCGCAGGCGGCCGCTACCTCGGGCTTGACCGGGATCGAGCGTTCATCGATGCGGAACCCGACTCCCGACTGCTGCGCGAGTTCGTTGAGGGTAGCGGCGAGCCCGCCACGCGTTGGATCGCGGAGTAGCTTCAGGTGCGGGCCGGCCGCGGAAAGCATCTCAGCGACCAGGCCATGCAGTGCCGCGCTGTCGGAAAGGATCGTGGTCTCGAACTCGAGATTTGCCCGGCTCGACATAATGGCGACCCCATGATCGCCCACCGAGCCTGAGATCAGCACGACATCACCGGGCGCCGCCTGATCGCCGGAAAGCATGGTGCCGTCCGGCACCGCGCCGAATTCCGGTGGTCGAGATGAAGACCCCGTCGCCCTTGCCACGCTCGACCACCTTGGTGTCGCCGGTCACAATCGGCACCTCCGCCGCCGCCGCCGCTGCTCCCATGGAATCGGCGATTCGCTTCAGGTCGCGGAACGGAAAGCCCTCCTCGATGATGAAGCTGGCAGACAAATGGAGCGGCCTCGCGCCGGCCATCGCGACGTCGTTGATGGTGCCGTGCACCGCGAGCGAGCCGATGTCGCCGCCAGGGAAAAACAGCGGCGAGACCACATAGGCGTCAGTGGTCATCACCATCCGTTCGCCGGCCGGTGTCCGGAAAAATGCCTGATCGTTGCCTTGGTCCAGCCACTCGTTGGCGAAGGCCGGGCGGAAAATACCGTCGATGAGGTCGTTCATGGCACGTCCACCGGCGCCATGGCTCATGTCGACGCGCCCATGAGCGATGTCCAGCTTGCGGCGATAGGTTTTGACCGGGCTTCGTCTGATCATGCTGCCGGCCGTCGCCGGGCGGGCGCCCCCTCCTGATCCTGCCGGACCTGCTCCCGCCGCGACTGCTCGCGCAACCGGCCATAGGTCCAGTGCGCGGCGCAGGCCCCCTCCGCGGAGACCATGCAGGGACCGGTCGGCGTCTCCGGCGTGCACACGGTGCCGAACAGCTTGCACTCGCTTGGCCTTTTTTGCCCGCGCAGGATGGCGCCACATTCGCACGCCGGGTTGTCCTCCGCTGACACCGTCTCGACCGCGAAGCGTTTTTCGGCATCGAACCGGGCATATTTCTCGCGCAGGCGGAGCGCGCTGGCAGCAAGGACACCGATACCGCGCCATTCGAACGCGTCACGCACCTCAAAGAACTCCGCGCAGAGCGCCTGTGCGGTTTCGTTGCCGGTCGGGGTGACGGCGCGGATGTATTGATTTTCGACCTCACTCCGTTGCTCGTTGACCTGGCGCACCAGCATCAGGATCGCTTGCATCACATCGAGCGGCTCAAACCCGGCGATCACCACGGGCTTCCTGTCGTTCTCGGCGAACTCACGGTACGGCGCGGTGCCGATGATGGTCGAAACATGCGCCGGGCCGACAAAGCCCTCGATGGCGATCGGCGGCTCGCCGGGCGCGCCCGGGGTGTCAAGGATGGCGCGCATCGCCACCGGCGTCAGCACGTGATTGCACAACACGGTGAAATTCGTCAGGTCCTTGGCGGCGGCGGCCTTCAGCGCCACCGCGGTCGGCGGCGTGGTGGTCTCGAAGCCGATGGCGAGGAACACCACCTGTCGGCCCGGCTCCGCCTCGGCGATGCGCACGGCGTCGAGCGGGGAGTAGATCATGCGGATGTCCGCGCCAGCGGCCTTGGCCTTCATCAGGCTGGCCCCGTTCGAGGCTGGCACGCGCATCAGGTCGGCATAGGTGCACAGCGTGACGTCCGCCCGCCGGGCGAGCCCGATTGCTTCGTCGATCCGCCCCATTGGAAGCACGCAAACCGGGCAGCCGGGGCCGTGGATCATGCGCACGCTGGCAGGCAACAGGTCCTCGATACCGTAGCGCGAGATCGCGTGGGTGTGGCCGCCGCAGAATTCCATGAAAGCATAGGTGCGCTCCGGCACCACCTCGGCGGCGATCGCCCCGGCGATCTGGCGGGCCAGCGCGCCGTCACGGTATTCATTGACGTATTTCATGCCGGTCGCTCCGCGATAAATGTCGCATCGTTGGCGGTCAGTGCCGCCGCCTCGGCGAGCAGCGCCAGGGTGCGCTCGGCCTCGACCGGGCTGATCCTGGCCAGGGCATGGCCGACATGGACAATGACGTAGTCGCCGGGGACGATACCGTCCACCAGCATGACCGAAATGATTTTCGTTACTCCATCGAGGCTGATCCTGGCCATTTGGTCTGGCAGGAGCTCGGTCACCAGCGCCGGTATGGCAAGACACATCGTGTCATCCTCTTCCCATGATAGCCTGCCCAAAGGACAGGCCGCCGTCTCCCGGCGGCAGCTTTCGCGCGAGAAAGGCGGTGATGCCGATTTGCGCCAGCGCCGCGTGCAAGCCCTCCGCCAGCACTCGGTTGGCAAGGCAACCACCGCCGAGCACGACCTGCGTCGCTCCGGCCGTCTCGATCCAGGCGGTGAGCCCGGCGATCAGGGTGCCGTGAAACAGATTCGCGCCCGCGGCGGGGTCCATGCCGTCGGCCAGGGCGGACAGCAGGGGGCGGCAGTCCAACCCGGTGCCATCGACGACAAATCCTGCTGGCATAACGAACGGTTCAGTGACCAACGCTTCCAGCTCCATCGCCGCCTGGCCCTCGTAGGCCCGAACCGGGCACAGGCCAAGCAGTCCGCTGGCCGCATCGAATAAGCGGCCCAGGCTGCTGGTTACGGGATAACGCCCGGGCTTCGCGAGATGCGCCGCCATCGGCCGGGCGAAGGAATACCGCCGCAGCCGATGGGCGATCTCCGGCGCTCGCCCCAGCGCAGCCAGGGCGGCGCCGGCCATGCGGGCCGGCTCGCGCGCCGCCCGGTCGCCGCCCGGCAGCGGCAGCGGGAAAAGTCCGCCGAGACGCTGCCACGCGGCGCCCTCGACCAGCATCATCTCGCCGCCCCAATTCTCGCCGGCGGGTCCCATCCCGTGCCCGTCGAGCGCGAGACCCAGCACCGAACCGGTCAGGCCGTGCTCGCCGGCGACCGCCGCGATATGCGCAGCGTGATGCTGCACACGCCGCAACGGCAGGTCGTATGCTTCCGCGATTCGGGTCGACTGGTAATCGGGATGCAGGTCGCAGACCACCCGCTCCGGCCGCACGTCCAGCATCGCCAGAAGATGCGCGGTGGTTTGCCGATGGAAGCGCACCGTCCCGGCGGTGTCGAGGTCGCCGATGTGCTGCGAGACAAAGGCCTCACGGCCACGCGTGACCGTCACAGTCGTTTTCAAATGACCGCCGAGGGCCAGAACGTCGGGGCCGTCCGACGGCAGTTCGATGGGGTCCGGAACGAAGCCGCGCGCTCGCCGCATCAGGGCGGGAGCACCCGCGATGACCTGCGCCACGCTGTCGTCGGCGCGAACCGCGATCGGTCGGTCATGCGTGACGATGAGATCGGCGATGCCGGCCAGACAGCGCTCGGCCTCGACGTCGTTTACCACTAAGGGCTCGCCGCGCAGATTGGCGGAGGTCGCGACCAGCACGGCAGGATTGGGAGCATGCGGGTCGTGTCCCGCGCCTGCCGAGCCAGCGAGTTCAGCGAACAGTAGATGCTGAAGCGGGGCGTAGGCGAGCATGACGCCGACGCGGGCAAGACCGGGTGATACAGACGGGGCGAGCACGCCTGGGATTGCCTGCATCAGCACGATTGGGCGGGCTGTGCTCGCCGCGAGCACGACCTCAGGGTTTGTCGCCCGCGCGGCGATGGCGAGCGACGCGGCGTTGGCCACCATGACGGCGAACGGCTTTGCCTCGCGCGACTTCCGGCGGCGCAGGGCGGCCACCGCCACCTCATTGCGTGCGTCGCACATCAGATGAAAGCCGCCTATCCCCTTCAGTGCGACGATCTTCCCGCGGCAAAGTAGGCCTGCGATCGCCGCCAGGGATTGGCTGAGGCGCGGGCCGCAGCAGGGACACGCAATCGGTTCGGCATGGAAACGCCGGTTCCGCGGATCGGCATAATCTGCGGCACAGGCCGCGCACATGGTGAAATCGGCCATGGCGGTCCGCGGCCGGTCATAGGGCAGACTGTTTGTAATGGTAAAGCGAGGGCCACACTGGGTGCAGTTGACGAACGGGTAGCCGAAGAAACGACTGCCCGGGTCGAAGAGGTCGGTGAGGCAATCAGGGCAGGTGGCGGCATCGGCCACAACCCGGGTCGTGGGGCGGCCGCCGGTGCTCGCGCCTATAACGAAGCCCGAGTCCCCGGCCGGCGCAAGCGGTTCGAGAGTCAGCGCATCGATCCGAGCAAGTGGTGGCGCTTCCGCCGAGAGCCGCTCGATAAAGTTGGCGATCTGGCTGCCCTCGACTTCGATCGTCACACCATCGGCGCCGTTGCGCACGAATCCTGCAAGGCCGGATTCGACCGCTAGACGGTGCACGAATGGCCGCATTCCAACGCCCTGAACCGCTCCACTCAGCCGCACTCGGACTCGCCCTGACAGAGGGAGACTGGCGGCGTGCGGCTCTGCGCTCATGGCCGGCCTTATGCCGGCTCCAAAGGAGCGGCACGCGACGCCGCCACCCGCGCCTCGATCCAGGCGTAGAAAGCAGGGAGCCCTTCGCCGCTGCGGGCCGAAACGGTCAGGATGTCCAGCCGCGGGTTGACCTGAAGCGCCGCAGCCACGCAGGCGGCGACGTCGAAATCGAGATGTGGGAGCAGATCGGACTTGTTCAGCAACATGACGTCAGCCGCGGCAAACATGTCCGGGTATTTCAGCGGCTTGTCCTCACCCTCGGTCACTGACAGCACCACCACCTTGTGCGCCTCACCGAGGTCGAAGCCGGCCGGGCAGACCAGATTGCCGACATTCTCGATGAACAGCAGGCCGCCCGGCTCGCTTGGCAGACCATCGAGCGCGTGGCCGACCATGTGGGCGTCGAGATGACACCCTCTGCCGGTGTTCACCTGGACCGCTGCGACTCCCGTGGCGCGAATGCGTTCGGCGTCGTTGGAGGTCTGCTGGTCGCCCTCAATGACCGCAATCGGGAAGCGGCCCTTGAGATCCATGATGGCACGACAGAGCAGAGTCGTTTTGCCCGATCCGGGGCTCGAGACAAAGTTCAGGGCAAAGGTGCCGGTGCGGGCAAGCCGCAGCCGGTTTGCGCCGGCGTAGGCGTTGTTCTTGGAGAGTATGTCACGCTCGATGCGGACGATCCGTTGCTGGCTGAGACCCGGCACATGGACGCCGGCGAGGCCTCGACCGGCGTCGATTGCGCCCGCCGTCAGACGGAGCCCATCTTCGGCGCCATGCCGGTGATCATGCCCATCGTGGTGATGATGGTCGTGCGGATGAGGCCGGCGACCCACTGTCGCTGGGTTGACCTCGAGTGTTTCGGTCTCACAGCCGCAAACCGTGCACATCACATCACCTCCGGCTGCTTTACCCTACCTGTTCGCAAGACTGCCGGCGTCGGCTAATTTTGTCGTGGGCGCGATTTGCCGTCGATTTGATCGTGGGAATACGGTGGACCTTCAGGTGAGCGCCCGCCGCAAATCGGGGTTCATAACTTATAAACACCGTTCCGCGATCCGCCCAAACCTATTCGTGGGTGACGATATCGCGCCCCGGAAGACCCCGGCAATAGGGCTGCCTCGGATCACCTCGTCCGACCCGGCGATTCCTCAGCCCCCAGTCTTGGCTGGTACGGCCAACGGCGGATGATCCTCTCGTATCGCGACTGTCGTTCCTGCCTGTAAACGGGATTGTCCGGTTACCACCACCAAGGCCCCCTCGGCCAGTCCGCTCGTCACGACTGACTGGCCGGCCTCTTCCCGGGAAACCTTCACCGGCCGCACGGAAACCGACTTATTCTCCTGGACCTGGTAGACGTAGAGCCCGTCCGGACCGTGCTGGATTGCCTCCGACGGCACCGCCACCACACCTGTTTCGATACCGATCTGCAGCCGGGCGTGGACGAACTGTCCGGGCCAGAGGGCATGCTGCCTGTTCGGAAACGTGGCTTTAGCCTTGATCGTCCCCGTGGCCACGTTGATCGCGTTGTCCACGGTGAGCAGGGTACCTTGATCGAGCTCCGTCTTGTCGTCGGAGGCGTAGGCGACCACCTCCAGCGGATGCTTGCCCATTGCCTGCGTGATCGCGGACAAACTGTCCTGCGGCAGGGTGAAGGTGACAGCGATGGGCTGCACCTGCATGATCGAGACGATCGGCGTGAGCTCACTGGAATGGACGACGTTGCCCGGGTCGATATTGCGCAGTCCGATACGACCGTCAAACGGCGCGGTGATATAGCAGAAGCTCAGATTGAGCTGAGCCGATTCGATCTGTGCGTCATCACCGGCCAGCGTGGCGGTAAACTGCTTGACCATCGCCTGCTGCGTTTCGAGCTGCTGGCGCGACGCGAAGTCCTTGCGAACCAGCAAGTCATAACGCACGAGATCGGCTTGTGCGTTTGCAAGCTGCGCCTCGTCCTGCTGCTTCTTGGCCAGCGCGGCATCCAGCGTTGCCTGGTACGGGCGTGGGTCGATGACTGCCAACAGTCCTCCCTGCTTGACGTCTTGACCTTCGGCGACCGGGACCTGCGTCAACGTGCCGTCCACTCGCGGACGGAGTTGCACTGAATAGTAAGCCTGCACTGTGCCCAGGCCATTTAGCCAGACAGGCACGTCCTGCCGTAAGGCTTTGGCGACATCGACAGGAATTCCGGCCGGTTGCGCCAAGACCGGCGACGTGCCAACTCCTCCGGCCGCCAGTGCCAGGCCAAGCAGCACGATAGACCTAGGCCGTGTGCGCTCCCGGCTGTTGCTAACCATAGATCCCGCTCCCCTGCACTTCCGACGCCCGAGGTACCCGCTCCGGATGCGCGCATGTCGCGAGCATCACAATGTTCAATTTCAGCCTTCCTGGACGCGGGATTATTATTGAAACCCGACGGAAGCGCCAGCGTGCGATTCAGCGGGCGGCCACCCGCGCCGGGCGGCTGTTTCTGCGCGTCGCGTTGTGGCAACATGTCACCATGACAGCCTTCGGGTTTGGTACAGCCAAGGGTCAGCAGATGGCTCCGGTCACACGGGTCGGCGTCACGGTTACATTCCTTCGAATGGACCGTGCACCCAGACAAGCCGCGCCAGGACTGGCGCCGGGATTCCAAACGGTGCGAGCGCGGTCGCCGTCGGTCGGCTTCTACCGTTATTTGTACAACAGCGTCGGGGCGGACTATCTATGGTGGCTGCGCCGTATGGCGTCAGACGAAGAGCTGGAGGGGTTGCTCAGGGATCCGGCGGTCAGCATCCATACGCTTTACGCCGATGGCGAACCGGCAGGCTTCTTCGAACTCGACGCGCGCCCCTGGCCGGATGTCAATTTGAGTTATTTCGGCCTGATGCCTCGGTCGGTCGGCACTGGCATCGGCTTCGCGTTCCTCTCTGCAGCCGTGGATGAGGCCTGGCGCCAAGGCCCCCGCGGCATGACCGTGAACACCTGCAATGCCGATCATCGCCGAGCCCTGCCGACTTATCTTCGCGCCGGTTTCCGCGTCGTTCGGCAGGTGAAAGAGGTTTGGAACGTGCCGAACAGCCTGGGACTTCGTATCCCTGCCAATCTACGGCTTTGACCAATCCCGCCGGGATCAGTTCGCCGGACCCCAGCCAGGCGGCGCCATTGGCACTCTATATCCATTGGCCGTTCTGCCTGGCCAAATGTCCTTATTGCGATTTCAATTCCCATGTGCGCGACAAGATCGATCAAGACCGCTTCGCCGTCGCACTAAGGCGGGAACTGGCGACCGAAGCGGCGCGCCTCGGCCCCAGAAAGCTGACCTCGGTGTTTTTCGGCGGCGGCACGCCAAGCCTGATGCGGCCGGAAACTGTCGCCGCGCTGCTGGATGACGCACAGCACTTGTTCGAACCGACCGCGGACCTCGAAATCACGCTGGAGGCCAACCCGACCAGCGTCGAGGCTGGCCGGCTCGCCGCCTTCCGCGCGGCCGGCGTCAACCGTATCTCAGTCGGGATCCAGAGCCTGGACGCGGACGCACTGCGAAACCTGGGGCGCGAGCACTCGGTGACCGAGGCGGTCGCGGCCTTGACGCTTGCCCGCGGTCTGTTTCCCCGCGTCTCGTTCGATCTGATCTACGCTCGCCCGGGACAGACACTGAGGGCGTGGAAAGCAGAACTGCGCGCCGCCCTGGCACTCGCCGCAGATCACCTGTCTCTGTATCAGCTTACGATCGAGCCCGGCACGAAATTCGAAGCACTGCACCGGCAGGGCAAGATCCTGTTGCCGGACGACGAGCTTGCGGCGGAACTCTATCACATGACCGAGGCGGAGTGCGCCGAGGCTGGCCTGCTCGCTTATGAAGTCTCCAACTACGCCGTCCCCGGCAGCGAAAGTCGCCATAATCTGACGTATTGGCGTTATCTCGACTACGCCGGGATCGGACCCGGGGCACATGGGCGAACGATGATCCGCGGGGGGCTGCATGCCACCCGCAGGCATCGCGTGCCGGAAATCTGGGCCCAACGCGTCGAGCAATTCGGCCACGGGCTGACGAGAGACGAGACTGTCCCGCCCGCGGAGCGGTCGCGCGAAGCGCTGCTGATGGGGCTCCGGCTGGCGGAAGGCATTGATCTCGACCGCTTCCGGGCGCGAACAGGTCGTCCGATGGAGCAGTCTGTCGATCCGATGATACTCACCGCCGCCATCGAGGAAGGCTACATCGAGCAGACGGCCGGGCGATTGGTCGCGACACGTGATGGTCGGCTCCGTCTGGACGCGCTGCTTTCAGCTCTGGTGCTCTAGTTTCTGCCGCAGGGCCTGCTTACCGTCGCCAGGCCTGCGCCGTGGCGTCGACTGACTGAATTGCTCTTGGCGGGAAACGCCGATCGGCCCGATCGGCTGCTACGATGAACCCAACCACTCGGCCGGCGTCACGGCTGCTTCGCGCGCAGCGCCGCAAGTCGCTCCTCCAGATTCCGCGGCGCGGCGGGCTGGCCTTGCGCCGACGCCATCGCGGCGGCGATGTTCGGGTCGTCCTCCTCTGGCTTGGTGGGCCGAAGCAGTCGCGCCTTGCTCATCGCCGCATCCGCCGAGGCGAGGTCTTTGGCGGCATTGTCCTGCATCGCCTTCAAAGCTACGGTCAGGCTGCTCGTGGTACTGGCGAGGCCAGCCGAGCGGCGGGCTGCCTCGGCCTGGCGCTCGGCCTGCTCGCGCTGCTGGGCGGCGCGCCCCATGTCGCGTTGCGCACGCTCCAATTCCGAGCGCGCGGCTTTCAATTTGCCACCGGCCTCGGCGTACGTGCTCGTCGAGCATATCCATGAATTCCTTGGCGTCGACCGCATCCTGCTTCTCCCGCGCGACATCGGGTGCCATTTGTTCGAGCATCGTCACCAGGGTACCCAGGCTCTTCTCCAGCGCGGCCTTGCGTGTCAGGTCGGTCTCAACCGCGGCCTGCCGCTGGAGCTGTTCGGCCGCGGCCATGCGCTGGTCGGACAGGAGTTGGATCTCGTCTGCCTCCTTCTTCTCGCGGTCAAAGGATTGGCGTGCCAGCGCGACCTCCCGACCCAGCTCATCGAGATGCTGCTCCATGGTGCGCAGCTCCGCCTCGCTCGCCGACTTGGGGTCCCAACGCACGAGTGCCTCGATACCGGCCTCTACGGCCTGATCCATCTTTACGCCAAACATGTTCTTGACGAATTTCAGCATGGCGAAACATCCTTTGGTTGCATCAAGTCGGAACCATGGTCGCGGCGTTGACGAGGGCGACAGCGATTTGTGTGGCGGCGACGGTCAGTGCAGCAGCTATGTTGCCACTTTCGATCATGGTCCGGAGATGCCGTAACAGCAGCAGGGAGACAATCGCAAGCGTCAACAGTTGAATCACCAGCGCGACGATGCCCCAGATGATGATGTCGACGACATAGCTGGTGGTCGCGAGCAGCGAGGCAAGCGGTATCGCAAGCGCAATCACGGTCCCTGCATATACCACGCCGCCCGCGGTGTTGTTGCGCCGGACCAGGTCAAGTTCCTTATACGGCGAGAATGCCATGTAGATGGCAACGCCCACCATCAGCAGGACGATCGTAACGACGAACTGCAACAGAAGCTGCGGCAGGCCGGTTCCGAGGGCATCGGCAATGGTGGAGGTCGATGTGGCGCTGTTCATACGGTCCGTCCGTTCATCATGCAGACAATGGGATCGAAGGCAGGCTCAGGGTCGCCGGATTAATATCGATACCGGCATGAATTTCGACCCAGGCGCGCTCGCCGTCCTGCACGGCGGCGATCAGGATGTATTCGGTGTCCGGGGCGGGCGGCCGTGCTCCGGTAGCGGCGCCATACAACATGCACAGCAGTTTGCGCTGGGTGGTGCCGCGCAGGTCCTGGATCGTCTCGGTTTGCTGAAGAGGCTCGATGCGACTGCTGCCGGGAGCCCAGACACGGTCGTAGGTCTTCCCGTCCTTGGTCTGGAACTGCGGCCAGCCGATCATCCCCTCTGCCGGGTCAAGCCAGAAGCCCCATTCGTCCTGGCTCGACGGCGCGACCTCGTCGATCTTACTGAAATAGCGACATTCATCCGGCTCGCCTGATCCCGCCAGATGGAGTTGCAGGAAAGCGTCGCGACCGGGGAGATACAGGCGGTTCAGCGCGTCCGATCCATCCGCGACGAGACCGATCGCCTCGACGCTGACCATCCCATCCGCTGGCGGCGGTTTTACTTTTGTAGCGCCCGCGGCGAGCAGGAAGGGAGAGGGATCCATCGGAAACGTCATGCCGACGCGGAACCGGCTCTGTGCGCTTCCGGTCAGCCCCGGCACGGCGGGGGGGCCGGCCGTCGCCGGCGAACGTTTGCGCATGTACCATAATCCGATCAGACCGGCGGCCCCAACGATGACCACCAGTATCACGCCACTCGAGCCACCCGGGTTTTCCGCTGGGGCCGCCGAGGGACGCCGCGACGCCTCGTCCAACCGCCCGCTACCGCCGCCGGCAACGCGGCTGTCCAGCTCCGCAAGCTTGCCGGCCAGCGCCGGGTCCTGCTGTGCCCTCCGGTCGGCTTCGCTGCGCCAGGCCAGATAGTCCGGATTATCCCGATTTTGCCGAAAGAACTGCGTGTTGCCGGGGGCAGTGAGCGAGTTCAGCATCGACAGCAAGAAGACCGCGTCCCACGCGCCGAAGCGGGACTGACCGCCGGACCACGGCATAGCGTCGCCATAGCTTTGGCCTCCGCCGTATGGGTTCGGTGCCGGCGGACGTCGCGGGGCGGGGATGTACGATCCATAGTCGCTGCCATAGGTCGAGGGACGCCGGTCCCATGGTGCTGCGCGACGGCACCGCGGGCGCCTGCTGCCGCTTTTGGTAATCGCGAAATGCCTGCCCGGAATAGCTCCGGGACACCGACCGATCGCCGCCGGAAAAGGCGGACGTGCCAGCGTTGCCGGCGCCGTAGGGTCGGCTGTAACCGCCGCCGTTCCCGATCGCGCTCGGCCGTCTTACGCCGCCCCCCGCCGAACCACCCCCGGGACGTGAATAGCCGCCGCTACTGGAAGCCTGCGCCGAGGCGGGCTGACTATATCCGGCAAATGCCAGGCCAACGAGCGAGGCCGCGGTCACCGAGCGGACAGACTCAAATCCGGGCTGGAGCAGCCCGAATATAAGAAACAGCCTGAGGAGATAAGATGAAGAGTTTGTCACGCTCGCGGTTCTGACACCGGGGCTGTAGATCGACAATGCCTAAGCTCGTCGCCGGCGCGTCGCGACTAGAGGCCGCTGGCGGCCGCTCCTGCATTCGCAAGCGCCGCACAATCGAATTACCCTGGCGCGGCATCCTGCCAACCACGAGGGGGGTTGACATGAGATCGTGCGAATGCGAACCATTCTTATCAGCGGAAACGGAGGCGTCGGTGTGACGTTACGACATTGGAGTTGCGCGATCGTGTGCTCGGTATTTCTGGCACTGGTTGCGGGGTCGTCTTCGCGGGCGGACGATGCGGGTATCGTCATTACGATCAAGGATGGTAAGTTTGTGCCAAGTGAGGTTTCCGTGCCGTCCGGCACGAAGCTGAAGCTGACCGTTCGCAATCAGGACAAGTCGATGTCGGAGTTCGAGAGCAGCGAATTTCACCGCGAGAAGACTGTGGCTCCCAACCAGGAAATCTCACTCTTTGTCGGCCCGCTCACCGCTGGCAGTTACGAGTTCTTCGATGACTTCCATCCGCAAAACCGAGGCCATCTCGTCGTGAAATAGGACCGCTCGATGCTCGCCACGCTTATCATCGTTTTCCGCGAGGTCCTGGAAGCCGGGTTGGTCGTCGGCATCGTGCTGGCGGCGAGCCGGGGAGTGCCACGACGCGGTCTGTGGGTTTCCGGCGGCTGCACGGCCGGCGTGCTGGGCGCGATCATCGTCGCGGGTTTCGCGAGCCAGATCGCCAACGCCGTCGAAGGTATCGGGCAGGAGCTTTTCAACGCGACCATCCTGTTCGCGGCGGTCTGCATGCTCGGCTGGCACAATATCTGGATGAGCCGGCACGGCCGTGAACTGGCCGCCGAATCAACCCGCATCGGCAATGAGGTGCGGGCTGGCTCGCGACCACTCTACGCGCTGGCGCTGGTCTGCGGCATCGCGGTGCTGCGCGAGGGCGCGGAAATCGTCCTGTTTCTCTACAGCATCGCGGTCGCAGGCGGCAGCAGCGGGATCGGCATGATGACCGGCGGTGCGCTGGGTGTCGTTGCGGGCGCGTTGGCCGGAGCGGCGATGTATTTCGGCCTGCTCAAGATCCCGCTGCGCTATCTTTTCAGCGCCACATCCTGGCTGATCCTGTTGCTGGCCGCGGGGATGGCATCGCAGGGCGCGGCCTTCCTGGCGGCCGCGGATGTGCTTCCTTCGCTTGGCAATGATCGATGGGACACCTCGGCGATCCTGACGGAGAACAGCCTGGTCGGGCAGCTGGCTCATGTCTTGATCGGCTATACCGCCCGGCCAGCCGGAATTCAGATCGTATTCTACGTGGCAACCTTGGTTGTGATCGGCTCGCTGATGCGAGTTTTCCGCACCGAGTCGTCGTCGGCTCGGGGGCGCCCGGTCACCACCTGACACGTCGGGCGGTGACCGCAAATGCGAATTCAGACGCACTCTCATTCACAGAGGTTGCTACAATGAGGCTCCGGACGATCACGACGGCCGCGCTGACCGCCGCTCTGCTGCCCGGCGGTACGGCAAGGGCCGATTTCAAGGTTTGGCTGCCGGACGTCAACTACGGTGAGCTAGCCCTCGAGACTGTCGGTGACGTCGGATTGGATCCGAATCCGAACCGCAGCGGTGAACAGAGCTTTACGGCAGAGATTGAATATGGCGTCACGCACTGGTGGCAAACGGAATTGGAACTTGAATTCGAGCGCGACGCAGGGCCAGGGCAGAGCACCTATTTCAACCAGGTTACATCTGAAAACCTATTCCAGTTCACCGAGCGCGGCGAATATTGGCTCGATGCCGGGTTCTTTGCCGAATATGGCATCTCGACGCTGAAGGGCAGTCCGAACGAGATCACCGCCGGTCCGGTGCTGCGCAAGGACTTCTGGGGGTTGAGCAACACGGTCAACCTCTTTTTCGGGAAGGACGTCGGTCACAACGCTGCGACGGGCACACAATTCCTCTGGGCGTGGGAGACGCGGATAGACGCATGGAAGTTGCAACTCGGCGATCGCTTCGTGGTCGAGCCCGGTTTCCAGTATTACAGCCAGCCAGGCAAAATCGGCCAATTCTCGAGCTGGAACGATCAGGACAATCGCATCGGCCCACAGTTGTTCGGCAAGCTGTTCAATATCGGACCCGGCACCTTGGAATGGAACGCCGGTTTCCTGGTCGGCATGACCAATGCGGTGCCGAGGTTCACGCCGCGATGGCAGTTCGAATACGAAATCCATTATTGACCGACACGTCGACATGTGCTGGTCGGATTAAGGCTCGTTGATAGGAGCGGGCCAATGGCCGACGAATCTGGTGGTGCACCAGCGATGGGCTTGGCGCGGCTTATTTCGATGAGCCGTACGACTGACCGGCCAGGAATTCCTGGGGACGTTTACGCCCGCTCTCCGAGGGTCGGAATTGGAATCGCAACGTGTTCTCGCAGTTGAAGGATAGGCGCCCGTCCGAGTCGAAGGCGTTCTCTGAGCGATAAGTCTTTCAGACCGCCGCGCAGGTCACCGCGAGCGAAGCGCGGGCCACGTTCCCGCGTAGGTTTACCTCCATGTGTCTGCGTGTACATATCTCTCCGAGTGTGTTTCGACACCACGCGCCTCTGGGAGGTCTGGTCCCAGCAGGCTTTCCTCGAATAAAATATGACGTGAAACTTAGTCAGCGGGCCGCCCAAAGTCACAACTCGACCTGCCGCTCCGGACTGCGTCGTAAAAGTGCGTAGAGCTGGATTTTGCGATTGCCTGTGATTTCCGACCGACTGAAACTGGAAATATGAAAACATTTTTCGTTTCGCTCAAGTCCGACGTGCATAAATCGGACAACTCTGCATCGCGACGCGCGCGCACGAGAATCGTCCAATTGCTTTCGCCTTGTTTATCGAATGTGGGACGAGACCGACGCACAACTTTGGAAACGCCTTCTTTGTCAGCGCAGCCGGACCGGTCGTAGTCATGTCGTGGACACCCAAACAGCTGACGACATCGCCGGGGGCAGCCGCGGTATTCGAATTCGACGCGAACGACCCTTCCGACGTCGCGATCTCGTCCGACGGTACTGTGCAAAGGGTGAGGAACTCACTCGACCCGAGCGAATCACTCGTTGCGATGATGGCGAGCGGAGGCAACGGCATCGTCATCGATGGCAATTCGGGAGCAGGTGGCAACAGGCAGGTGCTCGAATTCCACCCGACGACGATCAGCCCCAACGACTATGATCCATCGACCAATTGGCTCAGCGCCGGCGGCGTCAACGGCGCGGCCGGCCGCGCCCTGGTCGATCTCGCGGACAGCACCAACCTGAGCACCAACGGCGCCTTCACGACGATCATCGCCCTAAACATCGACAACGACTACACCTATGCGGCTGGCCCGATCTGGGGCTCACTGGCGCCAGAGCTACAATACGCACAGCTTCGGTACAACGGCTACGCCGACGTGGCTGGCGCACAAGTCTACGACAGCCACTTCGTCGGCGCGGTTGCTCAGAGCCGGGTCGCCGAGGGCTGGCACGTCATGACGATGATCAAGTCTCCGGACGCGGTTACCTTCCGCTTGGATGGACGCGAGATCGCTACCGCGGAGATCACCTCGACACTTCCTTTCACCGCCGAGGATTTCATGATCGGAGGTGGCTTGCCGCCCACTTCAAGCCCCAGCGCGGGGGCAGAGAACGGCGTTCCTCCGCATTTTGTCGGTGAATTCCAGGCCTATAGCGGCGTTCTTGCCGGCACCGACTTGATCAGCGCAGAGGATCTGGCAGCGGATTCGATTGGGCTTTCAGTAAATGGCTCCCAGCCGCCTTCGGTTGCTGGCAATTTCAGTGTCACGGACACGATCACTGGGGCGACCACTCAGGAGGCTGGTCAAGCCTATACTGGCCCGGTGACCTACCTGGCCAGCGAATACGTCGCGATTACGCAGGATAGCCTGAACATCACATCCTCTGTGCCGAACGCCTTCATCGTGACCGGTGCGGGCAACGACGCGGTCGACACCAGCAAAGCCGGCGGCAGCAACGTCATCTCGGCTGGGGGCGGTTCTAATTTCATCACCAGCGGCGCCGGCAATAATACACTATTTTTGGATATTCGCAGCGCCATGGACGTTTGGATGACCAGCACAGACTTTCATGCCGGCGATGCCATCACGCTTTATGGAATGACCCCGGACCAGATGTATTCGTGGTGGGATAACCTCGGCGCTGTCGGTTATACCGGATTGACGATGATGGTACAGGTCCCGGGTCAGTCAAATGCAACACTGACCATGACCGGCTATAGCACGACCGATCTCGGCAACGGACGGCTGTCACTGGCGTACGGATATCAAGGAACCGCTAACCCATATCTCTTGATCCAGGGACATTAGCGTTGCGCCTAACCCGCGGAACGGTAGAGGATTTGTCGACTATCCTATCAAGCAACGTAATAGTTGAAACTATTCACCGCATGGCAGAGCCCGCGGATTATTTATTCCGCGATCACCACCCCTTGCGCCGTCTCGGGGTTGAACTCTCCCATGAACGGATAGCATCCGACGCCGAGTAGCTGCAGCCGAACGCCGCCTTCACTCCTGCCGCCGATTTCCTTCTCCACCTTCAATGCGGTCGAATCGAACTCGTCAGCGGTTTTATCCTGGTTCTTAAGGTGCGCCGAGGCGCCCTGCAGATGGAGCAAAAAACTGAGAAACACGCCACCGTCTTCGCCCCCGACGCACATCGGCGCAGACTCAGCTGCTCAGGCCGACATCACGAGCCTGCGTTCGCGAATTGCTGTTCATGGCGCAAGACCTGTTCATTGTAGTTCGCGCGATAGCGATCGCTGACCTGCTGATGAACAGCGAGGGCGGCCGTGTCACGCTCGGCTGAGGGCGGATCGATCAGGTCAAAGTGACCATATCTATCCTGGCCCCGAACCAGCATCGCCTGACAACGAACCGGCCCGTCGACGCGGACATGGGTCGGGATATAGTTGAGACCGATACCCACCCGCCGGTGCGACGCGTGGTTGGGCGCCGAGCGATGGACGGAAAGTTCGTGATGCAACGAGAACGAGCCGGCGGGCAAGGCCATCGCCACCGGGCTCGACCGGTCGAACGGTTCCATGATGGTCTGGCCGGCGCGGTTGATGCTGTTCTTGAGGCCCAGAGGGGCGTGATGCAACTGGCGAGGCGCGCCGCGGGCGGAAAGGTGCTCCATGCAGCCGGCCTCCCGACTGGCATCTGTCAGCGCCACCCAGGCGCAAACCTGCTCTTTCGGTTGCAATCCGAAATATGTGCCATCCTGATGCCAGGCGGCAAAGGTCGGCGAATTTGGCTCCTTGATGAAGAACGTGCTGGTCCAGACAAGAATATCCGGGCCGATCACGTCCTCGACCGCGTCCAGGATGCGTGGATGGCGAATCAGCGTATCGAACCAGGGGGAATGGGCATAGGCGTGCGAGCGCCACTTGACGTCGGCCGCGGCAACAGGGCAGCCCAGATCACTCTCGAACCGCTCGAGACCCGCGAGAAAGAGTGCGATCTCGTCTTGGCTGAGAGCGGGTATGGGAAAGAGGAACCCATTGTAGCGATAGTAAGCCAACTGCTCCCGGGTAAGCGCCTTCATTGTGTCCTCCAGTATCAGCAGCGGTGCGAGGTCTCGCCTGCGCGGTCGCCGCGCAAAACACGCCTGTCTCTCAGCTTGCCGCATGATGAGCGCCCTGCCTAGTTTTCGGTCAGGCGAGCAAAGGCGGAAACCGCTGTGCGGACGGATCTCCTCTCCGCCGCGCCCGCCACGCCACGCCTCCGGCACCAAAGGACGACCCGCCGACGCCGAGGCTAGACCGAATGCAGGATTTGCCGCAGGTTTTTTGCTTCAAGGATTGCTGAGGACACGGCGCATGACCCATCGCCCAACGCTATATGGCACCCGGCACGCCATCTCGGCCGGCCATTATCTTGCCGCTTCGGCCGGTTTCTCGATCCTGGAGGCCGGTGGCAATGCGATCGACGCGGGTGTGGCAACCGGGATCGCGCTAGGCGTGCTGCAGCCCGATCTGGTCAATGTGGCCGGTGTCGCGCCGATCCTGATCCGCCTCGCCGATGGCACGATCGAGAGCATCGCCGGGCTTGGCTGGTGGCCGCGGTCCCTCCCCGCCGACCTGTTCATGCGGCAGCACGGCGGCAAGATCCCGGACGGAGTTCTGCGCACAGTGGTCCCTGCGGCGCCGGATGCCTGGATCACGGCGCTCCGCCGCCACGGCACCATGCGCTTCGCCGACGTCGCCACGTCCGCTATCCGTTTCGCCGCCGAGGGATTCGCGGTGTATCCGCTGTTGGCGAGGTCGATCGCGTCACACGAAGCGGAATATCGCCGCTGGGAATCAAACCGCGCGGTATTCCTGGCCAACGGCCGCGTGCCGCGAGCGGGTGAGAAGTTTTTGCAATCCGATCTGGCGCGCACCTTGCAGTATATGGCCGATCAGGATCGCGCCGCCGGAGCGGATCGGCTGGCTGGCCTGGATGCGGCGCATCACGCGTTCTATCGCGGCGACATCGCCCATGCGATCGTTCGCTTTCAGCAACAGGAAGGCGGTTACCTGTCGATGGACGACCTTGCCGAATACCATTCGGCGATCGAGCCCGTCGTGCGGCGGCGCTGGCATGGGCACGAACTCATCACCTGCGGTCCGTGGTGTCAGGGTCCTGCACTGCAGCAGGCCCTGGCGCTGGTGGAGCATGTCGGGATCGACGGATTGGCGCATAACTCCGCTGATTACCTGCATCGCATCGTCGAGTGCCTCAATCTAGCATTGGCCGACCGAGAATATCATTTCGGCGATCCACGCTTTGTCGAGGTCCCGATAGACCATCTCCTGGATCCCGCCACGATCGCCCGCCGAGCAATGGGGGTACGGGATGATCGGGCGTTCGGGCAGATGCCGGCGCCACTTGATTCGCCGGATCTTTCGTATCTTGTGGGCAATGTCGAGTTGCCAAAAGTGGAGGCGGACACATCCTATTGCTGTGTCGTCGACCGGTGGGGCAATGCATTCAGTGCCACCCCATCCGATGGTTCCGGCAATGTCCCGCTGGTACCGGGGCTCGGGGTCGCCCCTTCCGGTCGCGGATCGCAGAGTCGCCCGGATCCGCGCCACCCGGCCGGCGTGGCGCCAGGCAAACGCCCGCGCCTGACGCCCAATCCCGCGCTGCTGGTGACCGAGTCCGGCGGCGTGATGCCGTTTGGCACGCCGGGTGGCGATGTGCAGATCCAGGCAATGCTGCAAGTATTGCTCAACGTCATGCATTTCGGCATGGACCCGCAAACTGCGATCGAAGCGCCACGGGTCGCTTCCTACAATTTTCCTTCGTCATTTGCGCCGTTCGAGTATTTCCCGGGGCGCCTGGCGATCGAGGGCCGGATCGACAAGGCGACACGCGACGAACTGGCGTCGCGGGGGCATGTCATTCAGGACTGGCCGGATTGGACCTGGCTGGCGGGTTCGGTGGAAGTAATCCTGACCGACCCGGAAACCGGCCTGATCGGCGCCGGCGCGGACCCACGTCGACCGGCTTACGCGATCGCGATCTGACTACCCACCGTCTTCAGCGCTGATCGTCCGTGGCCAACGTCTCATCCGGGCAAGCTGGAGACTCGAATGGCGAGCCGGCATGAAGGGCTGCCGAGCAAACCGCGAGCCTCACACCGCGGTCAGCATTTCCCAAAGCCCGTCGGCGCCGTTGGCACAGGCATAGGACCCGACCCGCGTGGCCCATTCCGGATCCGACCCGAATTCCTCGCGCCAGGACCACAACCGTCGCGTCGAAAGCTGCAGCGCGTATTCCTTGGTGAAGCCGATCGCCCCATGCACCTGATGCGCGATCTCGCAAGCCAGCGTCGCTGCCTCGCCCACCCGCGTCTTGGCGACCGCGATCAGGAACGTTTCGCGGTCGGGGTCAGCCTTCCCCAGTGCCTCGATGCCGAGATTCGCCGCCGCCACCGCCGCGGCGGTCTGTCCGGCCAAAACCGCAAGATTCTGCTGCACCGCCTGGAATTTTGAAATCGGCTTGCCGAATTGTACGCGTTCTTGCGCGTAGTTGACCGCCAGATCCATGGCCCGCTCCAGCGCGCCAGACATCATGACTGCCCGTGCCAGCGCCCCGCGGCGATATAGCCCGTCACGCGAGACCGCGTCCCGCAGCGGCCCGACCGCGTCGGCCGAAAGCCGGACGCCATCGAATGTCAGCGTGTCTCGAGCCTCGTTGGCGATGTTCTTTCCCGCCATCATCGAGGCGCCTCCGGTGCCGTCCAGCACCACGCCCATCTCCCCATCCGGTCCGTCGGCGATCAGGACGGTCTTCGCCGCGTGTGAGGCGTAGGGCAGTCGTCCGGCCTCGCCGGACAGGCGCCAGCCGTTGCCGTCACGCTCCAGCGACAGCCGGTCGCGCAATCTCACCGGCCCAACGCTCATTGGCCCGTCCGACGGCTCAAGCCCTGCCCCGGTCGCGACCCAGCCGGCCAGCATGGTTTCCGCCAACGGGATGGGAGCCGAATACCGCCCCGCCACCCGCAGCACCGCGTAAAGGTCGGACCATTCGGCGTCCGCGCCACCCGCGGATTCCGGCAACGCCGCCAGCGGCACACCGGTCTCCGCCACCGCCCGCCACAGATCGTCCGCGAACGTACCGGTCTCGGCGCGATCGATTACCTGCTTGACGCACTTGTCCTCGAACAGTCGGGTCATGCTTTCAAGCAGCATCCGGGTTTCGTCACGAATGGCCATGTCGCAGCCTCCCGTTCAACGCAGGCCAAGGCCGCGCGCGATGATCCCGCGCAGGATCTCCCGCGTGCCGCCCTGGATCGAAAAACGCGGCGCATTCATCGTACTGCGGGCGACCATCGAGACATAGGTCTCCATCGCTTCCAATTCCGGTTCCGTTGGAAACAACTGGCGGGCGACCACGGGGATGTCCTGCTCATACCGCGTTCCCAGATCCTTGACGACAGCAGATTCGTTGTTTGGCTGCAGACCCTCGTGCAGCATCCCGGCGATCGACAGCGACATGCTTCGAAGGGTCGCCAACTGCGAGATCAGCTTGCCGAGCGCTGCCGCGGTCGCCTTGTCCGGTGTCGGACCTGCCATCCGAACCATTTCGCGCAACATCTGAAACAAGACCAGGAACCGGTCGGGCGCACTGCGTTCGAAGGCCAGCTCGCTGGTCACCTGGTTCCAACCGTTACCTTCGTGACCGAGCAAGCGGTTGTCCGGCACGAACACGTCGGTCAGGAAGATCTCATTGAAATGGTGTTCACCCAGCAGATTGATCACCGGCCTGATGTCGAGACCGGGGGACTTCAGATCCAACAGGAACTGCGTCGCCCCGGCGTGCCGATCAGGCTCCTCCTTGCCATCGCCGGCCATCTTGCAGAACAAGATAGCGTAGTCGGCCCGGTGCGCGTTTGACGTCCAAAGCTTGGTGCCGTTGACGCGGTAGCCGCCGTCGACCTTTACCGCCCGGGTACGGGTGCCGGCGAGATCGGAACCCGAGTTGGGCTCGCTCATGCCGATGCAGAACGTCAATTCACCGGCGGCGATCCTGGGGCAGAAAAATTGCTTCTGTTCCTCGGTGCCGAAACGCAGGATGTTCGGTCCGCTCTGTCGATCTCCGGTATAGTGCGCAGACAGCGGCGCGCCGGCCGCCAGCATCTCCTCGATCAGGACGTAGCGTTCGAAGGCCGAGCGCTCGTGGCCGCCATATTGTTTCGGCCAGGTCATGCCGATCCAGCCGCGGCGTCCCATCACGCGGCTGAACTCACGGTTGAAACCATCCTGGCCGAAGCCCATGACCTGCTTCTGCTCCTTGATGAACTCTCGCACTTCGGCGCGTAGTGCGAGTGCTTCGGGGGGCAGTTCAACAGGGTCGAAGCGGAACATCGGCGCAGCCATGATCGTTTCCCTACCAGTTCGTGTTGAAGCCGGCGAATGTATGTGGGATACGGCGAATATCCGACACCAGCTCCTTTGCCAGCCCGACCGAAGTGCCGGCTGGGAGGTGAATATCGATGGAGTCCGCCACGCCTCCGAAACGCTGGTGGATCGTCGCCGCCAACGTTTCGTACGTGCTACAGGCGGCGAAGATGCGGACAGTGTCGTCGGAGATTTCGGCCGCCATCCGATCCCACTGACCTTCCACCGACATGGTATGCAGTTTCAACCCCAGGTCCTGCAACCCATGCAGCGCGAGGATCGGCAGGTAGGTCCGAGTGGAGCCGTAAAAGCCGATACGCCGGCGAGCCTTTTCCATTTCGGCCGCGACGGTCGCGTCGTCGGGCCCGGTGCAGACGAAACCGCCGCCGTGGACATCGAAATTCAGCCGCGAGCGGCCGCTGCGGCGCATGCCCTCCATCATTTGTGGCATGCACACCTGCTCCAGATAGGCGCGTGAGCAGAGCGGATGCAGGCGGACCCCGTCGCCGACCTGACCAGCCACGCGGAGCATCGCCTCCCCGACCGCCGCGACCGTCACCGGCACCATCGGCAAACCTGTTGGCTGCGGCGAGAAATCCGGCGTCATCAGCGAAAGTTTGTAGTGCGGACTGTCGAAGTTCAGCCTGCCCCTGGTCTCCCAACAGCGCCAGACCGCTCGTAGCGCCTGGACATAATCGCGCATTCGCGGGGCCGGCGCGGTCCACGCAATGCCGAACCGCCGCTCGTTATGGCCTTTCACCTGGCTGCCGAGGCCGAGGACGAGACGTCCGCCGGAGTTGGCGTGGATATCCCAGGCCTGCTGCGCCAAGACAGTCGGGCTGCGCGGGAAGGCCACCACCACGGAGGGTGTCAGTTCCGCCCGCTCGGTCGACAGCGCGGCCACGGCAAGCGGAGCCAGCGGGTCGTGACCGAGCTCCACCGTTATCAGCGCATCAAACCCGGCGGCTTCGGCCTCCCTGGCCGCGCGCTCGGTTTCCCGCCAGTCGCGTTGCGGCAGGATGGTGAAGACGCGCATCAGCCTCGGGCCAGGCGACGCTCGACAAACCCGAGTCGGTCTTGTCCCCAGAAAATCTCATCGCCGATGACATAGCCGGGCGCACCGAACACCCCGCGATCCAACGCCGCCTTCGTGTCCGCCACCCGCCGCTCGGCCCATCGCGGTTCGGCGCCCAACTTCATGACCTGGTCCGCGTCGAGGCCTACGTCGGAGATCAACCCGGCCAGGGTGGCCGGATCGCCGGGGTTCTTCTCCTCCTGCCACAGCGCCTTCAGCACCCGATGTGCCAGCTTGACCGCCGGCTGATCGCCCGCCGTTTCCCGCAGCGCGATCACGCATCCCGCCGACAGCGTTTCGTCAGCCGGAAAGAATTTCGGCTCCAGTTGGATTGGGATGTTCAGATGGTCGCGCCAGCGCCGCAGTTCCATCATCCGGTATGCCTGCCGCTGTGGCGCGCGCTTCGGCAGGGGCAAACCGCCGGACTGCGGGAAAATAGCGCCGAGATCGACCGGAAAGACCCGCAGGCCGGCATTGTTGGCCATCGCCATCGCCTCGATACGGGCCGCCCCCAGATGCGTCCAGGGTGAATTCAGCGACACGTAGTAGTCTATCTGCAGGGCCATGTGTTTCCTCCACGCGCGTAGCGGCTGATCCTGATGGAGCGCGCAAATTGGCACAAGTCACGCAAACCGAGCTAGAATGGCGCCAGAGGGGGACCGGACGGTATGAAATGGACTATCGGCGACGTCACCGTCACCAAGATCGTCGAGCTTGAGATGACCGGAGGCAGCCGCTTTTTACTGCCGCAGGCGACGCCCGAGACGATTCTGCCGATCGCCTGGCTGCGGCCGCATTTCGCCGACGAGAACGGCCGCCTGCGCATGAGCATTCACTCTTTCATTGTGCAGACGCCGACGCGCAGGATCATCGTCGATACCTGTCTGGGCAATGACAAGCAGGATCGGCGCATCCCTCACTGGAACGATCGAGACGGACCATTCCTGGCCGACTTGATGGATGCGGGCTTTCCGCCAGAATCTATCGACACGGTCCTGTGCACGCACCTACACGTCGATCATGTCGGGTGGAATACCATGAAGGTCGACGGCAAATGGGTGCCGACCTTCCCGCGAGCAAAATACCTGATCGGCCGCATCGAATACGAGCATTGGAGCTCGGTGCAAAATCGCCCCGACATGCAGGTGATCCTGGCGGACTCGGTAAGCCCGATCGTCGACGCCGGGCTGGCAACCCTGGTTGAAACAACTGAACGCATCTGCGACGAAATCAGCCTGATTCCCACCATCGGCCATACGCCCGGTCATGTCAGCGTGATGATCGAATCCAAGGGCGAGCAGGCACTGATCACCGGCGATTTCATGCACCACCCCTGCCAGATCGCGCACCCCGAATGGGAGACGACTGCGGACAGCGATCCGGCCTGGGGCATCCAGACGCGTCGGATGATGTTCGATCGCCTGGCCGGTTGCCCCGTTCTGGTCATCGGCACGCATTTCGCGGGCGCAACGGCGGGCCGTATTGTTCGAGACGGCGACGCCTACCGGCTTGACGTCTGAACCGCACGAGCGGGTTTAGCGGTCGTGATCGTGCGCCACCCGGTCACGATTCCGCCAGGAAGGCGCCAACCGCCGCATTGAATTCGGCCGGATCCGTAACGTTGCACGCGTGCCCGCCGTGACCGAGCAGCGACATCCGGGCGTGCGGCAGCAATTTCGCCAGTTGGGTCGAGCAAACGCTCGGAACCAGCACATCATCGCGCGCCGCCACGACCAAGGTCGTCGCGCCGATGGCAGGGATTCGAGCCTCCAGATCGAAGGCCAGGATGGCGTCGATGCGGCGCAATACTGTTTCGACCGGCGGGAAGTGGGCGACGGCTGCCGCATCCTGCTCAGCCAACCAAGCCTGCCGGTCGGCGAGCCAGTCGGCTGGGTAGAGAAACAGCGGCTGCGCGGCCGCGTAGGCTGCCACACCGGTATTGAGCAGCAGGCTCTTTCGGGCGGCGAAGCAGCGGATGGTGTGGGGATGGGTCTTGGTCCAGGCGTTCACCAGTACCATCCTGCCGATCAGATCCGGCCGGTCGAGCGCCAATTGCAGCCCGATCAGACCACCCAGTGCGTGGCCGATGAAATGACATTTCTCAACCGCCAGCTGGTGCAGCATCGAGGCAACCTCGCGAGCCATATCGGCGATGGAATATCCGACGGGAAGCGAGCCGGGGCTCTTGCCGGTGCCAAGTTGGTCGTAGGCGATGACCCGGAAGTCGTTGGCCAAAGCGTCGATCTGCGGCGCCCAGTAATGCGCTGCGCCACCCAGCCCGGACGATAGCACCACCGTCTTCGCGCTCTGGCCGCGGTCGTGAATTTCATCGTACGAATTAACTGTTACTTCTTCCCCACATGCGCGATCGAGGCGATTTCCACCAGCGCGTCCGGTTTCACCAGTCCACACTGAATGCAGAACCGTGCCGGTTTGTCGCCGGGGAAATACTCGGCGTATACCTTGTTCAGCGCGGCATAGTCCGCCCAGTCACGGATGAATATCGAGTTGAACGTCACGTCGGCCATGCTGCCACCCGCGGTTTCAATCACCGATTTGATGCTGTCCAGCACATGCTTCGTCTGCGCCGCCACATCGCCGACATGGACAACGTTGTTATCCTTGTCAAACGCCAACGTACCGGAGACGTAAATAATTCCGTCCGCCAATGTCCCTGGAGAGAATGGCGCGATCGGCGTACTGGTTCCGGGCGGTACGACAATTGTCTTGGGCATCGGAGAAACCTGCGGTCTGGAGGTTGATCAGGCGGTGGAGGCTGGCGCAGCCTGGGAGATCGCGCCACAGAAATCGGCGACGGTGGACACCCAGCCGAAGAATTTTTCGATGTTGTACAACGCCGCCTGCCGCACGAAGTCCGGTCCGGCGTGGTGCGTGGCGTCTTCCAGCACGACGGCGAAATATTCCAGATGGAAGGCGTCCCGCAACGACGACTCGACGCAGACATTCGTTGCTATGCCAGTAAATACTAGATTGCGAATGCCGCGCGCGCGCAGCACGCTGTCGATGTTGGTGTTGAAGAAGCCGCTGTAGCGGGTCTTCGGTATGACGATGTCACCGGGCCGCGGCTGCAATGCGTCGACGATAGCATAGTCCCAGGTTCCCTTGGCCAGCAGCGTGCCCTTCAGTTCCGGCCGAGCGCGCATGGTCTTGAGGGCGTTGGATTTGTGGTAGTTGGGGGAACCGGGGGTGCCGGCCTCGACATAGTCCTTGTCCCAGCCATTCTGGAAGAAGATCACCGTCAGGCCGGCGGCACGCGCGGCATCCAGCACCCGTTTCGTCTGCGTGATGGCCGCCGGCGCTCCGGCCACGCTGAAGCCGGCGATGTCGATATAGCCACCCTCCGAGGCGTACGCGTTCTGCATGTCGACCACGATCACCGCCGTTTCGCTCGGCTTCAACCGCAGCGGCTCCGGGCGGGCTGGCAACGTGACGCTGTCGGTTCGGGCATCGGGGGCGGCGTAACCGGCCGGAACAGGAGCGTTCATCGGGCGACCTCCACGGTCTCCGGCACGTGACGCCGGGATTGCATCAGCGGTTGGATGCGGGCGCCGAACTCCTCCACGCCCTTGATGAAGTCATCGAAGGTCAGCAAAACGCCTTCGCATCCTGGCACCGTCGCGACCTCATCCAGCAGACCGGCGACGGTTGCGTATGAACCGACCAGGGTGCCCATGTTGATGTTCACCGCCGAGACCGGGTCTGCCATCTGCCGCACATTGGTGTCGCCGCCCGAGGCCTTGTCCGCCGCGGATTGATCGACCAGCCATTTGACGGCCTCCTGGTCCGTTCCGGCCTTGTAGGACTCCCACTTCGAGCGCGCGGCTTCGTCCGTCGCGTCGGCGATGATCATGAACAATGCATAGGCGGTAACGTTCCGACCGGTCTTGGCGGTGGCCTCGTTCAGCTTGGCCACGGTCGGGGCGAAAGCGACCGGAGTATTGACGCCCTTGCCAAAGCAGAAATTGTAGTCGGCATATTGCGCGGAGAACGCCATACCGGCCTCGCTCTGGCCGGCGCAGATGATTTTCATCTCCGCCGCTGGCTGCGGGCTGAGGCGGCAATCCTCCATCTGAAAGAATTTTCCTTTGAAGTCGGAGCGGCCGGTGGCCCACAGTTCGCGCATGATCTGGATGTATTCCGAAACGTACTCGTAGCGGCGACCGAAGTACTCGTCGCCTGGCCACAGTCCCATCTGCGCGTACTCCGGCTTCTGCCAGCCGGTGATCAGGTTCAGTCCGAAGCGTCCGTTGGAGATCGAATCGATCGTCGAAGCCATGCGGGCCGCGATGGCCGGCGGGATGACCAGGGTGGCGCAAGTCGCGTACAGCTTGATGCGGGAGGTGACGGCCGCCAGCCCGGCCATCAGGGTGAACGACTTCAGGTTGTGGTCCCAGAACTCGGTCTTGCCACCGAAGCCGCGCAGCTTGATCATCGAAAGCACGAAATCCAGCCCATAGTTCTCGGCCGTGACGGTGATATGCTTGTTGAGCGCAAAGGTTGGCATGTATTGCGGTGAGTTTTCCGAGATCAGCCAGCCGTTGTTTCCGATGGGGATGAATACGCCAATTTTCACGCCGGCCTTGCTCCTGTGACGTCGTCTCGAACAGCGGCCAGGACGACGCAAGAACGGCGCCATTGCATGGTTTGGCCGCGTTGCCATCGGCTCGGGCGGATCTTGCCGCTGCCGTGGGCACGAGTTGGGCGTTGCCAACACGCTTTCGGTCCTGGAGCAGCCTTAGCCGCGATTGGCGATCGTGGCACAGTGCCGGCGATCATGAGAACCGCGAGAAATCTGCCTCGCGCTTCTCGACGAAAGCCTGGAATGCTTCCGTCGCCTCGGGCGAGCGCAGCCGGTCGCGGAACAACAAAAGTTCCTGCTCGATGCGGCCGGCCACGTCGGGGTGCCCGTGCTTCATCAGGTCCTTGGTCTGCCGCACTGCCTCCGGCGGCAGGGTCGCCAATCGCGATGCGACACTCCGCGCGACGGTCAACAACTCGGCGTCCGCAACGACCCGATAAACCAGCCCCCAATCCCGCGCTGTGTCCGCGTCAATCGCATCGCCGAGCAGGAGCATCGCGCTGGCTCGCTGATGCCCGATGAGCCTGGGAAACAGCAGTGAGCTTGCGGCTTCCGGCACGAGGCCGAGGCTGGTGAAGGGCATGACAAACCGCGCCGATTGCGCCGCGATCACCAGGTCGCAATGCGCCAGCATCGTGGTGCCGACACCGATCGCCGCGCCGTTCACCGCCGCCACCAGCGGCTTCTTCAGCGAAGACAGCGCGGTCAGAAACGGCGAGGCGTGCGTCGCCTCATTGATCGCCGCACGAGCCTGGAAAGTCCTTGATATCATTGCCGGAGGTGAACGTGTCGCCGGCCCCGGTCAGCAGCACGACGCGGATCGCGGGATCGCCGTCGGCGGTCCGGAAACCAGCCTCAACCGCCTGATACATGGCCCCGGTCAGCGCGTTCTTTTTCTCCGGCCGGTTCAGCGTGATTTCCAGCACCGGGCCGGCCCGCTCGACAATCACCTCGGTCATGGCGGCTTTCCCTGTTTAAGACCAAGCGTATCGGTGGCAGGCGACATCGGCAATAAGCTTTGAAGTGGTGCCAAGCGCTTGCCGGTGTCAAAAGCCTGGCTTTGGCAGCCAGCCAGCCGAAACCTGGGGCGTCGGCACGAAACCTGCTTGCAACGATCGCGGGATTCCACCCAAAGAAGCGCCATGGCCACGCACTATTATACCGTCACCTGGGATCAGCTTCATCGCGATGCGCGCGCCCTTGCCTGGCGGCTGATCAGTGGCGGCCCGTTCACCGGTATCGTCGCGGTGACCCGCGGCGGACTGATCCCAGCCGCCATCATCGCGCGGGAGATGGACCTGCGGCTGGTGGAGAGCGTGTGTGTCGTCACCTATGAGGAGGAGGAGCGTGGTTCGCCACGTATCATCAAGCCGCCGATCGCTGCCGGCGACGGCAGCGGATTTCTGATCATCGACGATCTGGTCGATTCCGGCACCACGGCGCGGGTTGTTCGCGCGTTGCTGCCGAACGCGCACTTCGCCTGCATCTACGCAAAACCCGCGGGGCGGGATATGGTGGACAGCTTTGTGACCGAGGTGTCGCAGGACACCTGGATCCTGTTCCCGTGGGACACCGAGCCGCAGTTCATCGAGCCACTGGCTCGGCGCGGCGGCCGGTAGGGATCATGTCACACCAACTTCGTTGGCTCGCTCGATGGTGTCGGACAAAGAGCCGATGCGAGTCCTGACCGGCTCAGCCTCGTCTCCAGCCGGCAAAGCCTCATCACTCGGCAAATCGACGGTCTCTTCGGCCACAAACTCAACCACCGCGACGACATGCGCCAGGTTCACCGTCGCCACGGTGGCGCCCGGGACCGGGGCTCCCAGGTAATGCTTCGGCTGCCACGCAAGATCGACGCCGTCGGGAACGCCAGCATGATCCAGCAGCACATCCAGCAGGATGACGCCGCCCGACGACTGATTGAGAGCGGCGATGGAGGTGATCTTCATGATATCACCCGTCGTCAATAATAGCCCGAATCTGCCACGAAGCCCGATCATGCGACTGCCGAACCACGCCGGCAGCAAGCTGACGGCCTCGTCGGCCTCGGTAATGCGCGTCCAGGTCAATGTCCCGATCTCCGTCATGGCCGGGGGGTGTAGCCTTGTTCCGATCGGAGAGGAAAGACATTCCCTGTGTCAGGCACGAGCAAAACCACGCGCGCGAACCATCGCGCGGCGACACGCGTTCCTTCCGGGCGGATTTCGGCTTGGACGCGGTTGCCCCGGGGAGCGCGCCGCTAAGCCCGTCCGTAGGTGTCCTGCAGCCGGACGATGTCGTCCTCTCCGAGGTATGCGCCCGACTGCACTTCGATCAGTGTCAGTGGGATACGCCCCGGGTTCTCCAGGCGGTGCACGCAGCCGAGCGGCAGATAGACGCTCTCGTTCTCGCGGACGATCAGCACGTCCTGGTCGCGCGTCACCCGTGCGGTGCCATTCACCACGACCCAGTGTTCGGCGCGGTGGTAATGGCTCTGAAGGGAAAGTTGCCGACTGGGCATGACCACGATGCGCTTTACCTGGAACCGGTCACCCTGGATCAGGCTCTCATAGTATCCCCATGGCCTGTAGCTGCGGTTATGCGCCACCGCCTCCGGGCGACCCGCCGCTTTCAGTCGCTCGACGATCTTTTTCACGTCCTGGGCGTGGCCGCGATGCATTGCCAGCACGGCATCCTCGGTCACCACCACCACAGCGTCTTTCAGCCCGACGACAGCGGCCAGCATCCCGTCGCTCCGGACGTAGCAGTTCTCCGCTCCCTCGAGCACCACGTCCCCGACCGCGACGTTGCCGGCGCTGTCCTTGTCTCCCAGCTCCCACAACGCGCTCCAGCTCCCGACGTCCGACCATCCCAGATCCGCCGGCACGACGGCCGCCCGGCTCGACCTCTCGGCCACGGCATAGTCGATGCTGATTGACGGGCATCCCGTGAACGCCGCGACGCCCAGGCGGATGAAATCCAGATCGCCGGTGCGGTCAGCTACGGCCTGCCGCACCGCGGGCAGCACGTCTGGCGCATGCGTTTCCAGTTCCTCCAGCAGCGTGTCGACGGTGAACACGAACATACCTGAGTTCCACAGATGTCGCCCGTCAGCGACGAACCGTGCCGCGGTTTCCGCATCGGGCTTCTCGCGGAACCGGGCGATCGCATGCACGCCGGCGGCGTCCCGCAACGGAGCGCCGATCTCGATATAGCCATAGCCGGTTTCCGGCGCGGTCGGCTTCATGCCAAAGGTCACCACGTAACCTGCGCGAGCGGCAGTCGCGGCAGCCTGGAGGGCGGATCGCAAGGCTGTCTCGTCGGCGATGGAGGCATCGGCTGCCATCATCCACAGCACCGCGTTCGGGTCGGTTTCGGCGACCAGTACGGCAGCGGCGGCGATCGCGGGGGCACTGTTGCGGCCCACTGGTTCGAGCACGATGCGCGCGTCGTGGATGCCGGCCGCGCGCAATTGTTCGGCGATCAGGAACCGATGCTCCTGGTTACAGACGACGATGGGCGGCGCGAATTCCGGCCCGGCGGCCCGCAATGCAGTTTCCTGCATCAGGGTTTTGTCGGACAAGAGCGGCCAAAGCTGTTTCGGAAAGCTCTCTCGCGAAACCGGCCAAAGCCGAGTGCCGGAGCCGCCGGACAGAATAACGGGGACAATGCGTTGTGTGATCATGACCTGGACCGAGATAGGCATTCTTTGTTGCCCATCAGACAGGCTCCTGCCAAGCTGAAAGCGCATCTGTACAACTGAAAGAGGATGACCACCCCCGAAGGTCCGAGGCACCGGCACCGTCGCCGGTCCGCGCTGGACGCTGCGCCGGGCCTCCCGAGGGCGTGACACGAGCAGACAAGGGGTGAACGGAGGCGAAACCTAGAACGCTTCCGCCTTTGGCAGAAAACGTTCTGGCCGCTGTTTCACAAGCAATTGCATCAGCCTGAGATCGCTCCGCAATTCAAGGACGCGCTGCTCCTGGTGCGATCCGACGGCTCGCCAGCCACCGAGCATCCCGTCTGTTTCAACGTTTGCTCCGCCGCAGCCACGATCAGCCATATCCACTTGAGGATGTTGCTGACTGGGTCCTTCGTTCCGGGCGCCGCGGGCAGGACGGTTGGTGCCATGATCGGCTCCCCACGGCGTTCGCGCTGACATGATGAAGTAAGTGGCGCTTGTTTCGTTGCTGGCGCGACTGGAGTTTGGCTTTGGTGCCAAATGCGGTTACAGCCATCGGCGCTCCCCGGGTTGACGGCGACTCAGTGCCGCTATTAGGCAGGAGCGAGGTACGGCGCACGCCATAGCCCACAGGTGCGCGCGGCCAGGGGACACATGCATTGAGCTCGTCGACCATTTTCTCGCGCATAGTCGCGTTGATCGGCGTCGCGGCGCTCCAGGTGCGGCGACTGCGGGCCGACGCGCACGAGCCGGCCTGGGGCAGCGCGCCAGCGATCCCGGCGGCAAAGTCTCAGGGCAGCATCCCCACACTCAAAATGCCGACCGCCCGGGGATGGAGCCCGGGGCGGACCCCGGTTGCGGCGCCCGGGCTCAAAGTCAACGCGTTTGCAACCGGCCTGGAGCATCCTCGCTGGATCCACGTGCTGCCGAACGGCGACGTACTTGTCGCCGAGGCCCTGACCGTGCCCGGGACCGCCAAAACCGTCTTTGACTACGCGATGTACAGCACGATGAAGCGCGCCGCCGCTGTAGGGGTCAGCGCCAACCGCATCACGCTGTTACGCGATACCGACGGCGACGGCGTGGCCGAAACCCGGGATACATTCCTGGCGGAGCTAAATCAGCCGTTCGGGATGACGCTATTGGGCGATACGTTCTACGTTGGCAACACCGATGGTGTGGTCGCCTTTCCCCACACGACAGGCGCCAGTCGCATCACCGCGCCGGGGCGGAAGCTGATCGAGTTCAAGCCTGGAGGGCATTGGACACGCAGCCTGCTACCCAGCCCCGATGGGCAGAAGCTGTTCGTGGGTGTCGGTTCGCTCACCAACATCGGTGACAATGGCATGGACGTCGAGGAGGGCCGCGCCGCCATTTACGAACTCGACCTTGCCAGTGGCAGGAACCGCATCTTTGCCGCCGGACTGCGCAACCCCGTGGGCCTCGCGTGGGAGCCCGCGACCGGCGCTCTCTGGACCGTCGTCAACGAGCGCGACGGCCTGGGCGATGAGACGCCTCCCGACTACCTGACCTCGGTTCGCGACGGGGGCTTCTATGGCTGGCCCTATTGTTACTGGGGGCAGACGGTTGACGATCGGGTGCCGCAGAATCCGGCCATGGTCGCAAAGGCCATAACACCGGATTACGCGCTGGGCGGGCACACCGCTTCGTTGGGCCTGTGCTGGCTGCCCGCCGGCACGCTTCCTGGTTTTCCGGAGGGTATGGCCATCGGGCAACACGGTTCATGGAACCGCAGCACTCTGAGCGGCTACAAGGTTGTCTTCGTGCCGTTCGCGAACGGGCGCCCGGTCGGACCCCCACGCGATATTTTGACGGGGTTCCTCGCACCGGATGAGCGAGTGTCCTATGGACGGCCGGTAGGGGTGGCGATCGGCCCCGACGGCTCCGTGCTGGTAGCGGACGATGTGGGCAACGTCATTTGGCGCGTCACCGGCGAAAAGTGAGGTTGTTCCGCGGGCTCGACACCGCACGCTTGGGCCGCAATTATGCGGCTTCGGGCAGCGCCTTCACCGGCCCGCTGTGTCTGCCGCCGACCGCCGATAGCCGCCGCGCCATGCCTTATGCAGAATGATGGGCAACTGATGCATGCCCTCGAGCCCAATCAGTGAAAGGCTATCGCGGCTCGCAAAGAGATAGGAGAGCGCCTCCCTCGGGCGCATGGCCTTCAGTTCGTCGGTGAAGCCGCGGTAGTAGTAGCAACGGTCGACCACCCGCAGGCGGCGTCTGATCTGGGTCGCGAGAGCACCGTCGCCCTCAGCGAGCGCGTCGGCGAGAAGTCGGCGCAGACGCTGACGCAACAGATCGAGATCGTCGGTGGTTTGGACATTGGTCAGAGAGCCTTGCCTGACGCGGTAGCGGTACATCGGCGTGGGGTGCAGCCACCAGCGTGCACCGGCCCTCAAGCACTCCACGTAAAGCGCGAAGTCTTCGGCAAATCGCACCCGCTCGTCGTAGCGGATGCCGTGCTCGACGAGGAAATCCCGGCGCATCAGGGGCTTCAGGAAGCCAAAATTTGTGCGGGGCGCGCCAGGCGAAGACACATTCCGGGCGATGAACTCGCATAGATCGATCGCGCGCGGCTCGGTAAGGAAGCCGGGGGGCATCATGGGTGCTACCGAGCCGTCGCCCTCATCGACGAGTGTAAGATTGTCGGCGACAAGGTCAGCGCCCTCTGCCTCTCCGAGCGCGATCAAATTCGCGAGCCGACCCGGGAGGAAGGCATCGTCGGCGTCGAGCAGTGCGATCCACTTGCCGCGAGCCGCCTCGATGCCGGCGTTTCGAGCCGCCGACGGGCCACAGTTCACCGGCAACGCCAGCATGGAAACTCTTGGGTCGGTGGCTGCGATGCGACCTACCTTGTCGCGGGTGTCATCGGTCGAATGATCGTCCACGACGATGACTTCGAGCCCATCCAGTTCCTGGCTTGTTGCTGAAGTGACTGCCGTTTCGATGTACTCGCCGGCGTTGAAGGCCGGGATGACGACGCTGGCCTGGATCATAGCGGTATCCGTTAAATCCCCGTTTGGTCCACCCGGAGCCGCAATAACGGGCGCCCAGATCAGAATAGTCGTGCCGCAGCCTAAGGTCTCATTTCGCCGGGTATGCGATCGTTCATCTCCCACGATACGCCGCGGCGCCGAGGTCAACGAGGGTTATTCGGCAGACAGCCCACTTGGCAAGGGCGATCCGAACGCTGGGTCTCGCTCAAGCTGGGCCTCGCTCAACGGGAACGCCAGCGTCGAAGTGCTTCTCGGTAAGCGCTCAGGTGTTCATTGCCGGTCGCGACCGGCAATGGAGGCTTGGCTGGACGCGCGGGAAGGTCGCCGACCAGCGCCTCGGCCCATATGGCCGGGTCGCGGGGCAGCACGTGGCCCGCCGCTGTGGCGGAGACCGCCGAGGCTAACTGCTGCATGTCCGAGGACAGTACGGGTGTACCGACCGCACGAGCCATATGGAGGCTCCCGCTGTCGCTTCCGTGCTTGTGCGGCAGCAATATGACATCCGCCGCCGCCATCGCGCCGACAATGTCCGCGTCGCTGGCGTAGCCAAGGCGCACATACGCTCGAGGATGGGATTGCAGCCGGTCGATAACTTTGCGCTCGCTCTCGTCGACAAGTTCGCCAAGAACCAGCAGGTCCGGAGCACGATCGCCGAGCAGGTCCCAGGTGTCGGCGATCAGGTCATACCCTTTGTAGGCCCGAATGAAGCCCACAACGACGGCGAGCCGGCTTTTCGGGTCGAGCCCCAGCCTCTGACGTGCGCTTACTCGATCAGGCACGGCGTCGAGATTGCGGGCAGGATGCTGAATGACCAGAGCCGAAACTTCCGCGATCCGGGCTACCTCACGCGCGGCCGACGCGCTGTGTACCAGCACGACCTGGGGCAATGAGTAGAGGCGACGGGCGCGTTCCACTGCGTTGCTGCTGGGATCGTGAGGCAATACGTCATGAGCTGTCCAGACCACAGGCACGAGGTGGGTGAGAATGCGGAGCAGTAGGGGATCAAGGCGCGGGTGTATCGGATGCTGGACGTGAATGATTTTGGGCCTTAAGGCGATTGCCGCGGCCACGATCACCAAGGCGCATCCCAGCCAACTGAGCGCCTGTCGCCACGCCGGAACGACCGGGGCGCCCGAAGGAGGAGGCCAACGCTCCGCGGGCAGCCAGCGATGGATGGTCCAAGAGATTGCAAGGTCCGGCGGCAGCAGATGGCGGCTCGCCAGCAGAACCGGCCGCAGTCCAACCGCGACCAAGCCTTCGGCGACCATCCCCGTGTAGAGCGGCAGGGCGCCCTTCTCAGACGGATCAATCAGAAGGACGCGGGCCCCTGCCAGGTCATCTGGACGTTCAGTCATTGCTGCGTATGGGGGCCTTTGCCACTGGCTGGGTCAATGAGGATCGCGGGCCCCTACATATCGCGCTGTCGCCTACAGCCAAATCATAAATCTTAGTATGATGTTTCAAGTGCTGGCGCAACGAATTTGGTCCACCGAGTCGATCCGGAACCACTGAACACCTGACCATCGGCCGTCGGAACTGCCAAGCGGACCAGGCCAGCAACCTCGCCTGGTCGGCAACGCCAATCGCGGTGCGCCGGAATCGTGGCGATGATCCGGAATTGCGAACCATTTCGTGATATAGACGAACGGCGACGATCCGGCGGAACCAGGGAGGGTGTCATGAACGACCTCGAACGTCTGCGACAGTCGCCGCTGCCTTTCGCAGCGCTGCTCGGCATCGAATTCACCAGCGCCGCACCGGAACGGGTAACGGCGGAACTGGTTGTCCGAGACGATCTTTGCACCCGGCCGGCGGTCCTGCACGGCGGAGCAATCATGGCTTTCGCCGACACACTCGGCGCCGCCGCGACGGTGCTCAACCTCGCCGCTGGCGCAGGAACCACCACGATCGAATCGAAGAGCAATTTTTTGAGCCCGGCGCCGGTCGGCACCAAGATCCTCGGCGAGACGACACCCGTTCATCGCGGTCGACGCACCATGGTATGGCAAACCCGCGTCACGACCGAGAGCGGACGCTCCGTCGCGCTGGTAACCCAGACGCAACTCGTGATCGAGCCGGGGGCGGCGTAACGACGCGCGATTAGTCGCCGGCGGAACTTGAAACAACACTCGCAGAAGCTTCCGCCGCCGCGGCGAGGCGCCCAACGGAGGCATCCGTCCGCCGGCGGATTTGATCCGGGCGGAAGGTTGTAGCCCCGCCAGTTCGGATCAAGGGCATGGCAAACACGCGGGCGAATGTGCGGCCAGACCGTTTTGCTGCGCCGGTGGGGGGCCGAACCGGCGTGATGGCCGGCGCTTGCTCCACGCAGCGGAACGCGATTATGTGAATGTCTGCGAATTTGCGAGAGGATCGTCGCCTGCGATCCACATGCGGCTGTCGAGACCGGCCCGCATCTGGAGCACGTGCCGCGCTTCTGGCGGCGGAGCATGCAGTGCGGCGTGCGCCATTAACAACGGTTTGACCGTGGTGGCGGATTTTGGCCCCACCACCCGGCAACCGAGGCCCGCGGGGACAGGTTCACGCTGGGTCGTCGGGCTGCAACCGGCCCGCGAACGGGAGGGAAAGAAAACAATGCGCGACAATCCGATAAAGCACCGTCTGTCAGCTGGCGGTTCGGCCTTCGGCACCATGGTGTTCGAGTTCTTCACCCCCGGCATGGCACAGATCGCCGCCGCTGCCGGTGCCGAATTCGTGCTTTACGACATGGAGCACAGTGGTGCCGGCATCGACACGATCAAGGCACAGATGGCGGCCTGTCGCGGCCTGGACATCGTGCCGATGGTCCGCGTCCCGACCACGCAATACCATTTCATTGCCCGCTGCCTGGATGCGGGCGCCATGGGCATCATGGTGCCGATGGTGGAATCCGTTGCGCAGGCAAAGGATATCGTTTCGTTCACGCGCTATCCGCCGCACGGCGTGCGCGGGGCCGGCTTCGGCATGGCGCATGACGACTACGCGCCGGGTGCGCCGGTGGACAAGATCGCCATGGCCAATCGCCGCACACTGGTGATAGCCCAGATCGAAACCCCGCGCGGTGTCGACGTCGTCGACGAGATCGCCGCGATCGACGGCATCGACGTGCTCTGGCTCGGCCATTTCGACATGACGAACTTCATGGGCATTCCGGGCCAGTTCACCCATCCCAAATTTCTCGCCGCGGTGGATAAAATCGTCGCGGCGGCGCAGCGCCACGGCAAGACAGCCGGCTTCATGCCGGCCGACGAATCCTGGGCGCGCGATTATGTCGCCAAGGGATTCCGCATCCATGGTTACGGGGTGGACTCGTTGCTGCTGCAGCAGTCGCTTTCGCGTGGTCTGGCGGTGCTGCGAGAAGCCAACGCGGCGCGACCGCCAGGCGGACCGTCCGCGGAGGGCTGAGCCATGACACAGTTCCTGGTCGGACTGACGCGCGACCTGCTGGACACCGCCGGGGCGCCGGCCTTCGGGCACGAGGCGCTGCGCGTGCTGGACGATGATCCCGCCGTGCGCTGGGAGTTCCTGGCCGAACCTGGCGGGGAAATCACGCCGGCGGATCTTGCCCGCTACGACGCGCTCTACGTCAACGCACCCCTTGTCACGGCGGACAGCTTCGCAGCAGGACCCGGTCGCACGCGAGTGATAGCCCGCCACGGCGTCGGCTATGATTTGGTCGATGTCGCCGCCTGCAACGAGCATGGCGTGCTGCTCACCATTCAGCCGGACGGGGTGCGGCGGCCGGTGGCCGTGGCGGCACTGACCTTTGTGATGGCGCTGTCGCAGAAGCTCTTCGCCAAGGACCGGCTGACCCGGGGCGGACGGTGGGCGGAGAAGAACGACTACATGGGCATGGGCCTCGTCGGCCGCACCCTGGGCCTCATCGGCGCCGGCAATATCGGCCGCGAGATCATGCGGTTGGCGCGGCCGTTCGGCCTGCACGTTATCGCGACGGACCCGTATGTGGACGTCGCGACCATGGCGGCCGAAGGGGCTCAGCGGGTCGATCTCGACACGTTACTGCGCGAGTCCGATTTCGTCGTGGTCGCCTGCCTGCTTACTCCACAGACGCACCATCTGATCGGCCCGGCGCAATTGCGCCTGATGCGGCCGACCGCCTATCTCATCAACGTCGCGCGCGGGCCGATCGTTGACGAGCCTGCGCTGACCGAGGCGCTACGGGAGCGGCGCATCGCCGGTGCCGGGCTCGACGTGTTCGAGCAGGAACCGGTCGATCCTGCCAATCCGCTGCTGACGATGGACAACGTCATCGTTACTCCGCATGCCTTGTGCTGGACCGACGAATGCTTCCGTGGCATCGCTGAAAGCGGCCTCGGCAGCATATTGGCTGCGCTGCAGGGGCGCCGGCCGCGCCATGTCGTCAACCCTGATGTTCTGCAGCATCCGCGCGTTACGGCCTGGCTGACCGAGCAGGGTGAAAAAGAAACGACGGGGCGGCGCTATTGACCGTCCCGCGCAACAGGGGAGGAACAACAATCGTGGACAAAGCCTCGAACGATCCGGTCGATGAGGCCGCGCTGTCGCGCGAGCTTGATGCCTGGCTGCGCGGTGATGTCTCGCGGCGCACTGCGCTGGCGCGACTGCTCGGCGTGGCGGCCGGGGGCACTCTCCTGGCAGGGCCTGCCTTCGCCGCGTCGGGATTCGCGCTCCGGCACGCGGATGGGCTGCTGCAACAGGCCAAGGTCGATCTCGCCACGCCGGACACGCCACTGGGGCAAGCCCAGGCCGATGCGGTACGCGCCTCGACAGAGGCCCAGCAGGACGGGTCTGCGTATCGCGCGGTGGCGGCGGCGAAGCAGTTCAAGGGCAGCACCGTCACCATGACCTATGAGGCCGGCCTGCAGGCATTGGAGCCGCGAAATTTCTCCGGACCCCTGTGGCAGGATCTCACCGGCATTTCATTCAACGTGGTTGAGCTGAGCCACCCCGATCAGTATTCCAAACCGATCGCCGAACACATTGCCCAGTCCGGTGCGTATGACGTCATCGACATCGAACCGTCATGGATCCCGTCGCTGGCCGATGGCGGGGTGATCGCGCCGATTGACGATTACGTGGCCGAATACATGAACAAGGCGGATCTGGACGACTACCATCCGCTCTACAAGTTCCTGCCGACATACAAGGGTAAGCGCTGGGGCGTGTTCGATGACGGCGACCAGTGGGCGCTGTACTATCGCCGAGACCTGTTCGAGGACACCAAGCTCCGGGCGGCCTATCGCGCGAAATTCAACCAGGACCTGCGCGTGCCGCAGAACTGGGACGAATACAATCAGGTGGCGCAGTTCATCACCGACCAGCTCGCGCCCAACGTCTACGGCGCGGCGCATTTCCGCAAGGCCGGAAGCCCGGGCAACCAGTTCGCCTTTGCTCAGCAGTTCCGCGCCAACGGCGGCACATTCTTCGACCCAAAGACGATGAAGGCACAGCTTGCCTCCCCGGCGGGAGTGAAGACCCTGCAACAGATGGTCGCCGCCAACAAGGCGTCCATTCCCGGCAATAACGACCTCGACGCGGTGGCGCAGTGGGCCGCGTGGCTGCAGGGCAAGGTTGCGATGATCTTCTCGTGGCCGCCGACCGGGCGCATGAGCGAGAACTACGCACAGCGCGACAAGGCTATCAGCTTCGTTCCGTCCTCGGCGATCGCGGGCAAAGTTGGCTACACCGTCATGCCCGGCGGCCACGGCGAGATGGCGTCCGGCTACGTCAAGGCGCTGACGACGGATTCGCAGAATGCCAAGGCGGCCTATCTGTTCATGCAGTGGTCGACCAGTCCGCCCGTTTCGCTGGTACGTGTGATGCTTCCGTATACGCTGCGCGATCCGTATCGCCTGTCGCACTACAACTCGCCGATCTACCGCAGCCTCTGGCCGTCGGCGAAGGAGTATCTGATCGCGTTGTCAGACGCGGCCAACGGCTCGGTGGTCGATCTGATCATGCCTGGGGCACAGGATTACGCGCTGACGCTCGATCGCATGTGCACCGCCGTCTGGGCTGGCGAGGACCCTGCGGGCGCCCTGGCCAAGGCCGATCGAGAATGGGACGTTGTGACGGGCAAAATCGGCGTGGAAACCCAGCGCAGTGCCTATGAGCAGTTCCTTAAGCTGCCCGGATGCTACGCCGACCACACGATCGAGACGCTCGGCATGGCCGTTCACCTGACCTGACTGGCAAGACCCGGCCACGCCGAGGGGCCGGGTCGCATCCCGACGGACGCTGATGGAACCGATGACCACACTCGGCAAGGCCGCGCCTTTGCCCACCCGTAAACCGGAGACGAAACGAACCGCGCACTCAAGCTGGACGGAGCAGTATTTCGGCTGGCTGCTGGCAGCCCCCGGCATGCTGGTGATTCTCGCGCTGTCGGTCTATCCACTGGGTTATTCGCTCTGGGTGGCGTTCGTGAACTACGACTTCCTGGTTCCCGGACACGCCTTTGTCGGATGGCGCAATTTCAGCGAGGTGCTGGCCGACCCGGTGGCGATCCATGCGGTTGTCGTCACGCTCGTCCTCGCCGGGCTCAACGTCTTCCTGGAGTTCGTCCTGGGCTTCGCGCTGGCGTTGGCGATGTCGGCCAGCTTCCGCGGCCGCAGCGTCCTGATGTCGCTGTTCATCGTGCCGCTGTTCGTCAGTCCGGTGATCGTCGGGCAGTTCTGGGCACTGTTGCTGCAGAAGCCGTTCGGCCCAACTGACTACCTGCTGTCGCTGCTGCTGCGACATCCGGTCGAGATCAATTGGCTCAGCCAGTTTCCCTGGAATTTTATTGCGCTGATGTTGGCCGACGCGTGGCAGTGGACGCCGTTCATGTTCGTCATCCTGCTGGCCGGTCTCAGCGCGCTGCCTGCGGAGCCCTATGAGGCGGCGGAGATGGACGGGGCCAGTCACTGGCAGTCGTTCGTCCACATCACACTGCCCCAAATGGGACCGATGATGCTGCTGGCCGTGACCTTTCGTCTGCTCGATGCGGTCAAATTGTTCGACACCGTGTTCATGATGACGGGCGGCGGGCCGGGCAGCAGCACCTACACGGTGTCCTTCTACCTCTACCAAATCGGGTTCGCGCAGTTTCATTTGTCGGAAGCGACGGCCGGAAGCTGGATGTTTCTTGTTCTCACGTTGGTCGGCATCACCTTCCTGGTGCGCCGGCTGATGCGCACGGAGGCGCGCTGATGGCCTATCGCCGCAACCGCCCCGGTGTGCTCAGCTTCGCAATGATCGCGCTGTTCGCGGTGTTCGTGATCCTGCCGCTGTATTGGGTTGTCATCACCTCGATCAAGCCGAGCGACGACTACCTCGCGACGCCGCCGGTGTTCTTTCCGACGCATCCGACGCTGTTGCACTACACCGCGGCGCTGTTCGCCTATCGCGGTCTGACCGGGCTGCTCAACAGCGTCATCGTCGCCTCGGCCACGACCGTGCTGTCGGTGCTGCTCGGCACGTGCATGGGGTACAGTTTCGTTCGTTTCGATACCGGTGGCGGGCATCTGGCATTCTGGGTGCTGTCGCAGCGCTTCCTGCCGCCTGTCGCGATCGTGCTGCCGATCTTCCTGCTGTATCGGAATTTCGGACTTTACGACACGCGGGCCGGGCTGGTGCTGGTCTACACGGTGTTCACATTGCCGTTGTCGGCGTGGCTGATGTACACCTATTTCCGCCACGTGCCGCGCGAGCTTGAGGAGGCAGCGCTGGTGGACGGGGCGAGCCGCTGGCAGGCATTCTGGCGGGTGGCGGTGCCGCTCGCCGCACCGGGAATTGCGGCGGCGGCGGTATTCGCCTTCATCGCGGTGTGGACCGAGTTCTTCTTCGCGCTGATCCTCACCAGTCGGTATGCCTTCACCCTGCCGACGGTCTTCCGTTCGTTCACCGGGTTCCAAGGCGCGCAATACGGCGAGTCCAGCGCACTTGCGGTGACGTCGCTGGTGCCGTCGATCGTGCTGGGTATGCTGGTGCAACGCCATCTGGTGCGAGGGCTGACCATGGGGTCGGTGCAGGGGTAGCGAAAAACGCCCGGGGTGACATCGGGTCCTGAGGTATCGGTGCCGGCGCCGATCGGCCCTCGAGGTTTGAGCGAAGCGGCTGAGGGTGCTACCGTTCGACACCCGAATCGTTCGAAAACGCCCCGAGGCGGCGCTAAAAATGACAACCTGCCGGTGACCCAGGGGAGCCTATTCACCCGCGACTTCCCCTTGGAAGGCGTCATGGAAGAGCAGACCTGGAAAGCTCTATCGGCTGCAACGCTGGAAGGTGCTCGTGTTCGCCTGGAAGCGTTGCTTGCACCGCTGGCGCGACAGCGTGCCCCGAACGAGGCCGAGACCGAAGCCCACCTCGTCTTTCCCCTGATCGAACAGGTACTTGGCTGGGCGCACTGGCTGCCGCAGCAGAACCAGTCGGCAACGGGCCGGGAGGGCGGAGAAGGTTGCCAGCGACGGCTTCGCCGAGTTCCTACGCGAGCAACTCGCGCCAGTCGGCCGCGCACAATACTGCGTACAGTTCGGCAGGACGGGCGTCTTCAGCAACGGACTGATGTTCGGCAAGTTACCACAACAGGGCGGTCTTCAAGGAAGCCTCTGCCGCTCCACCTCTAAACTACGAGAATATCGCTGCCCCGATCAAAAACCAGATTTTTGGCGATGCTCCCCAGGGCAGGTGACGATGGACAATCCCCGCCGCCCAGGGGAGAAATAAACATGAGCGACGATCCTATGACCGCCATCCTGGCCGCCCTGACGCGGCTGGAGGCCAACAGCGCCACGCACGACGACCTAGCCGGCCTCCACGGCGGGATGGCTGACTTGCGCGGCGAGATGACAGATTTCCGCAAAGGCATCACCGACGAACTGGGCGCGACGAGAGGCGCCCTGATGGACCGGATGTCCAAACTGCAGGATGCGCTCGGCGGCATTCGCGACGAGATCGGCGTCAACATCGGCCAGGCCGACACGGCAATCCGGGTGAACGACAACACCCGTGAGGACCTGCGCAGCCTGCGCGAACAGGTCAACGCGATCTATCGGCAGCTGAAAGCGCTGGAAGCCAGGGTCCGAGAAATAACGGGCGACCCATGAAGCGCCTTATCAACAAAATGCACCCGGAGTGCGATGCGCCAATCGATCGGGAGGTGCCTGAGCGCCTGAGCGCCCTAGGTCCCTAGGCTCCGACCGAGCCGCGGCCTGCGGCCGCTATATCGTGCGCAACCTGGCGACGGCGTAGGCGCCGAGCGTCAGTTGGGCGGGCGCCGTTGCGTCCGCCCCAAGCGTCCCGCGCCGAAGCGAGCCGGCATCCAGCACCGTCATCATCCCACCAACGAACTCATCGGGAACCATCACTGTCAGCGTATCCGGCCCCAGATTGGCCAGCAGCAGATGCGATGCCTCGCCCTGCCGGACCAGCAGCCCGGCCAACGCCGTGCCATCGAGGCCGTGCAGGGCGCGCACCTCGCCGCCGCGCAGGGCCGCACAAGCGCTCAGCACGTGATAGACGGGCCAGACACCGGCCGCGTCGAGAATGCCGAAATCACCTACCGGCGCCGAGACGGCAATACGCGCGGCGCCGCCCTGTGCGAAGGCCGACACGTACGCCAGCGTCCAGGCGGCGTTGAACAGGCCGCGCTGGCGTGGGTCTCGGCCGGCCATCGGCAGTCGAGCCGCGTGCGGATTGGGCAGCGGCCCCGGTCCATTCGAGTTATCGCGCAGGCCAATGGCGCTCGGCCCAACGACAAACGGCAGAGACCCGACGATAGCCCGCGCCGACGCGGCGACGTCCGGCAGAGCCTCGATCGTCTCCATCACCGATCGGTCGTCCGCGGCGTGCACGATGGCCGACGTGGTGAAGGTGACGAAGTCGAGCAGGTCGAGCGGCGGTCGCTTGCGATTGAGCTCGGTGAAATGGGTGAACATGCCGCCGCCGAGGCGGATGCCGGGAAACGCCGACCGAGCGGCATGATAGACAGCGTCGAGCGGCGGGCTGGGCGGCCAGGGGGAACCGGGCGGAGTGCTGACCAGGTCGGCGGCCGGTACCACCATCACAGCGGCGGGCGTAAGCCGGGCGGCAGCAACATTCGCCGCAGCCGCGGACAGATCGGCCGCGAAATCATCGACCGATGGGACGACCACCTGCAATTCGACCGCGGCGCCCATACCCTCCGCCAGGTCACGGTAGCGGGCGAGTTCGGCCTGCCCATGCCCCTGCCGCGGGTCGAAGCGGCAGACGAGCGCGGACAGCCCAGCCTGCCGCAAGGTTGAGATGTGCGGCAGCGCCGACGCAGCTTCGTCAGGCGTGCAGCCGAGCCCGAGTGGCGGCATGGTTCCGAGCGCCGCGCCCACCTGCACGCGGATTCCGGCGTCCGCAAGCCGAGCAAACGACGCCGGGCCGTCCAACGTCATCGTTACCCTTTGCGAGACGCGCTCGCCGGCCGAAAGGGTCAACGGCCAGGGGAGGGCAAGCGGGCGGGAATAGGTCTTGAACGACGCATCGGTCCAGTTCCGCTGGTCCTCCATCTCGAACGTGTCGCCGTCCAAACGGCACGTAACGGTCAGACGGTCGACTGGCTCATGCGTCAGCGCGCGCAGGTTGCGCATCGGCTGCACCGGGTCGATCAGCCGTGGGAAGCGGCCGTCGACAATGGTGCCGTCCACCTGCTCGATACGCACGCGCTCTCCGGCAACGCCCGCAATCGGGTGCAGCACGACAAAGCCAGTACCGGCAGGTCTCGAAGCTGGTCTCGGCGGTCGCTTCGCAGCGGCACTCAAGCCGGCCCTCCGCACGGCCTTCGATGTGCGCCACATAGCTGAGTGAGTGCACGCCCTCCTGCACACGCGCCGTATAGGTGACCGTGAAGCACTGCGCGCTTTCTTCGACGCGCAGGTCCTGGAGATCCGGCGCGAGGGTGCCCCAGGTTCCGCTTCGCACCAGAAAGCTGATGCCGCGGATCACCTCCGTGTCGCCGAAACGGATCGTCCGCAGGTTGCCGCCGTCCAGCAGGGTTGAGAGCGGCCCGGCCGTCAGGCGCCGCAATCGAGGTGGCGCCTGAGATGTGCCATAGAGAAGCGCGGTCAATGCGTCGCTCATAGGGGGATGGTTCTCCCGGTGCCGATAAGAACCACACCACGTTACACCGCGCACCGGCCAGATCGCCAGTCTGGCTGGAGGGGGATCGATTTACCGTCAGGGTAATCTGGTCGGATCTATTGCGAAACGACGAGACCCGGATACGGAGTTGCAGATCCGCCGCCTGCGGCAGCTTCAGCGCCTTACCACCGGCGAAGGAATGCTCTCGATCATGACGTTCACCACGGCCGGCTTGCCGCTGGCCAACGCCCGTTCGATCGCGCCCGGCAGCGCCGCCGCTGCTTCCACCAGCTCGCCATGGCCGCCCAACGCCGTCGCCACCAGATCGTACCGGGTGGGATTCAACTCGCAGCCATGGGTCCGGTTCGGACCATAGTCCCGGACCTGTAGGTTGTACTCGGCGTTCCAGCGTGCGTCGGTGCCGACGATTGCCACATACGGCAAATCGAGCCGCACCGCGGTTTCGATTTCAGCCATGTGGAAGCCGAATGTGCCGTCGCCCAGTACCGCAAAAATCGGTGCCGACCGCTCGACAACACGCGCCCCGCAGGCCATCGGCAGCGATGAACCAATCGACCCGGCGACGCCGTTGATCATCCGGCGATCGTTGCGCAACAAACTCTGGCCCCACTGGGCGAACTCGCCGCCGTCGCAGATCAGAATACTGTCCGGATCGCGCGCCAGATAAGGTTGCAAGGTCCGAAACACCTCCGCCGGATGCAGCTTGCCCGGCGTCGCGGAGACCAGTCCCGCCCACTCACTCGGCCGGTCGTCGAAGCACGATCGCGCGTCGGCCAGCCACGCGGCATCTCCCTTGTCCAGCCCGCCACCCCGCCGGACCAGCGCCTCCCCGGCCGGATAGATGTCGGCGATGCAACCAAAAGCCAGTTGCGATCCCTTGAAGCGCAGGGCGCGATCGAGCAGCGCCCCGTCCGGATCGATAGCGATGAAGCGGCAATCCGTCCCGAATGGCGCCCCGCCGAACTTCAAGGTGAAATCGAGTGCCTTGCCGAGCAGCAGGACCAGGTCCGCGCGATGGGCGACCTCGGCATAGGCGCCGAGGCTGGCGTCGTTGAAGCCGCGCGGTCCTTCGCTGAGGCATGTGGGGACGCCGAGCGTTGACTCGATCCGGCGCAACAGAGCGCGCCCGGAACGGGTCGCCAGCACCGGTGCGCCAATCACCAGCGGCCGCTTCGCGGTTTCCAGCAAGCCGAGGATCGCATCCGCCGCCACATCATTCAGCGTCACTACCGGCGCGGCGAAGTCCGTGTCAGCAGGCCAGTTCACGGCGTCCTCGGCAACGGTCGCGTCCAGCACGTCGGTGGGCAGGCTGATATGCACTGGCCCGGGCCGCCCCGAGGTGGCGGTGCGAATGGCGCGTGCAACATCGAGCCCGACCCGCGCCGTGTCTGTCGCCATCCACGCGGCCTTCGACACCGGCGCCGCCATCTCCACCTGACGCAGTTCCTGAAAGCCGCCACGGCCCAGTTGGTCGGTCTCGGTGTGGCCGGAGATCAGCAGCATCGGGGTTTCCTGCCCCAGCGCGGTGAACAGTGCGCCGACCGCATTGGCGTGCCCGGGCCCGCCGGTAACCCAGACGATACCGGGCCGTCCGGTCAGCCGCCCATAGGCATCCGCCATGTGCACCGCCGCGGCCTCATGCCGCACGTGCATCAGCTTCAGCCCGGTGTCGATCGCGGCGTCGAACAGCGACATGATGTGGTTGCCCGACAACGTGAAAATGTCCGTATGGCCCGCGCGTTCCAAGGTGCGCGCAACGATGTCGGCGCCGCGGAGTGTGGCTGTCATGCGGGGATCGTCCTTGGGAAAATCGTGCCCCGGCCGGGTGTATCTCGGCCGAGGCGGGTCAGCATCCTGGAATCAGACCGGATCCCACGGGTAAACGTCACGGGTGCGCTCCAGCGGCGTGAAGCTGTTCTGCACCGCCGGCAGCCATTCTGCCGCCAGTTTCTCGGGCGTCCAGCCATCGGTGCGCGCCATGATCCGGATTGGCCGCGGCTGGTTGTAAAGATACACCTCGTTGCCGCGAACGCCGAAAATCTGACCGGAAACGCCGGCCGCGGCGTCGGTGCCGAGGAATGCGATCAATTGTGCGATGTGGTCCGGACGGGTCTTCGCGGCTCGCGCCTGCAACTGCTCCTCGGTCTGACCGGGCACTGTTTCGATCATACGGCTGAACGCATGCGGCCCGATGCAGTTTGAGCGAATGTGGTAGCGCTGCATATCCATCGCGATACAGCGCGACAGGCCGGCAATACCCAGCTTGGCGGCGCCATAGTTGGTCTGCCCGACGCTGCCGATGAGCCCGGAGGTCGACGTGATGTGCACGTAGCAACCGCTTTCCTGCTTGCGGAAATGCGGTACGGCGGCGCGCGAGACATAGAACGCGCCATAAAGGTGGACCTTGAGGACCGCGTCCCACTCCTCGATCGACATGTAGTGGAACATGCGGTCACGCAGGATGCCGGCGTTGTTCACAACGATGTCGATACGACCGAAATTGTCGATCGCATCCTGCACCATGCGCTGGGCGTCCTCCCAGCTGGCGACGCTGCCACCGTTGGCCACGGCCCGTCCGGCACCGTTCGCCTGGGTAATTTCCGCCACAACTCGCTGCGCCGGGCCAACGTCCTGGCCCTCACCCGTTACCGTGGCGCCGACATCATTCACCACGACGCGCGCACCGTTCGCCGCCAGCGCGATCGCGGTCGCTCGGCCGATGCCGCCACCGGCGCCAGTGACCACGGCAACCTTTCCGTCCAACATGCCCATTGCGTTTTCCTCCTTCGAGCAGGGTCGCTCCCAGCATGCGGCAAGGTGTAGTGCGTGTCACCATGCGGGGTGAGGGGCGTGCCGGCCACCTCGGTTTTGCCGGTCGGGGAGCGAGCGGTGCAGCGATGGACTCTCCAGGGCGCCAATCCAACCCTCATGCCTATTCACTGATCAAATGGCGCATTTGTCACCATTTGAATGAAAGTCGGTCATGCTGCGTTGCAGCGAACTCGGGTCGAAGCTATCATTGCCGGGTGCTTGCATTCATCTGCCTACCGGCCGCCGCCGGGCACTCCGAAGGGTGTCGTCACGTCGTCCGGGACGGCAGCTGCAAGTCCGACAGCAGCGCGCCGGCGAAGCATACGGCACTCGCTCGAAGCCAAACCATCGCCACCTGAACTGGGAGATCATTATGGAGCTTGGAGTTTTCATTCCGATCGGCAACAATGGTTGGCTGATTTCCACCACCTCGCCCCAATACAAGCCCAGCTACGACCTGAACAAGACGATCGTCGACAAAGCGGAACAGTTCGGTTTCGACTTCGCGCTGTCGATGATCAAACTGCATGGCTTCGGCGGGCCTTCCCAGTTCTGGGACTACAATCTCGAATCGTTCACCTTGATGGCCGGGCTGGCCGCGACAACCACGCGCATAAAGCTGTTCGCCACCTGCGCCGTGCTGACGATGCCGCCGCCGGTCGCGGCACGGATGGCGGTAACGATCGACAGTATCTCCCATGGCAGGTTTGGTGTGAACATCATCTCCGGCTGGCAGCGCCGGGAGTATACTCAGATGGGCATCTGGCCGGGATCGCAGCACTACAAGCGCCGCTACGAGTATTGCTCCGAGTACGTCACGATTATGAACGAGCTTTGGACGACCGGGCGATCTGATTTCAAGGGCGACTTCTTTCAGATGGACGACTGCCGCTGCCTGCCGACACCGACGGCGAAGATCCCGATCATCTGCGCCGCACAGAGCGACGCCGGGACGAAGTTCGCCGCTAAATACGCCGACTACAATTTCTGCGCCGCCTTCGGCTACAATGCACCGACCGCGGTGGCGCCCAGCGTTGCACGTCTGGTCGCGGCAACCCAGGAGACCGGGCGAGACTGCGGCGCGCTGATCCTCATCATGATCATCGCCGACGAGACCGATGCCGCGGCACTGGCGAAGTGGGAATACTACAAGGAGGGCACCGACAAGGTGGCGTTGGCCTACCGCGACGGGCAGGCCCGAGGATGATCCGAGCACCGACATCTACGCCCAGCCTAACCGCCGCAGGGTCACCGGGATCGACAAGCTGCCGACCAACCAGGGCGTGCTGGTCGGCTCCTATGCCAGCGTAGCGCGGATGCTGGACGAACTCGCGGCGGTTCCCGGCGTGCGCGGCGTGATGATGACGTTCGATGATTTCGTTGTCGGCATGGAGCAGTTCGGCACCCGGATCATGCCGTTGATGCGATCAAAAAACGAAATCAGGCACGCCGCATGAACCGTCGGGCGGCTGGCCGCCGCACTGAGCGGCCGATGACGCCGGCGCGCTCGGCGATCAGGCGGTGACGAACGTCGACGCCGCGTAGCCCTGGGCAAACAGCAACGCTCGCAGGTCTGCGTGATCCACCTTGGCCCGAGCCTCCCGCGCCACGACGGGCTTGGCATGGAACGCAACGCCCAGCCCCGCGGCACGCAGCATATCCAGGTCGTTGGCCCCATCGCCGACCGCCAGCGTCGCCGAAAGCTGCACTCCGCGCTGGCCGGCCAGCTCGATTAAAGTGGCCAGCTTACTGTTGCGGTCCATGATCGGTTCGGCAACTTCCCCGGTCAGCGCCGCCCCGTCGTCCAACAACGTATTGGATCGATGCAGATGAAACCCCAGCTCGGCCGCCACCCTGCCGGTAAAAAACGAAAATCCGCCGGAGACCAGGGCGGTCAGCGCCCCCCGTGCACGCATGGTGGCGACCAACTCCCGCGCTCCCGGGGTCAGACGCACGCGCTGCCAGGTCTTTTCCAGCGCACCGACCTGAAGACCTCGCAGCATCGCCACCCGTTCCCGCAGCGCCTCCCTGAAATCCAGCTCACCATTCATCGCGCGGCTGGTGATCGCGGCGATCGGATCGCCAATGCCGGCGAAACCGGCCAGTTCGTCCAGCGTCTCCCCAGTTACAATCGTCCTGTCCATGTCGGCGATGAGCAGCGCCTTGCGCCGGCCGCGCGCCTTCACCGTGATGGTGTCGATCGGTTTCCCGTCCAGTGCCGCGTACAGCAGCGCCGCGTCCGGCGGTCGAGGCACGCGAAACTCTGCCGCCTCTCCGGCCGAAAGGATCTCCGCCGGGCCCCCGCCCACAGCGTCGCGGACATGGCCGATGAGGACAGGGGTCAGCGAGGTTGCATCGCGCCGAGCGACGAGTGTCAGAACATGGTTGAGGGGGACGGTCATGGCAGTGCGGAAACGTGACAGCGGCACGGCCGGTGTGCAAGCCAGAGCGAACCCGAGAAAAGCGATCGCCTGACCCAAACCGGGCTGCCAACCAATCAGCGCCGGCTGGCAGCTTCAACGACGACACGAGCACCGTGGACCGAGCTTACCACGATCGGGACACCATCGTCTAAAGCGGGCCCCTCGGCGAGCCACACCGTGTCGCCCAATCGCACCTTGCCCTCTCCGTTGACAATAGGTGAGCAAACAAATCCCCGAGCCCCCACCATCCGCAGACCTCGTTGGTTCAGCAGGGCTCCATCCGAGCGACGGCGATCGACCTGGCGATAGACGAAGTAGCCGACCAAGCAACTGATGGCCGAAGCGACGGAAAAGGCCGCGATCTGCGTGGTGATGGGCAGTTCAGACGCGGCGCGCAAAGCGGCAGTCAGCGCGGCCCCAAAAGCAATCCAGATGAGATAGCCTCCCGGCGCATGCAGCTCCAAAAGTCCGAGAACAGCAGCAAGAGTTGCCCAGGCCCACCATGGCATGATCAGTCTCCCGATCCTTTGTCAGATGCGGCGGATAGCGCCCTGGTCAGTTCACCGATCCCGCCAATCGTGCTGACCAGGCTGCTGAATTCCATGGGCATGAGAACGAGGCGAGAATTGGGTGCCTGTCCGATTTGGGCAATGGCCTCGACATATTTCTGCGCGATGAAATAGTTCAACGCCTGCACATTGCCTTCGGAAACCGCCTTGGAAACCGCCGCCGTTGCCTTCGCTTCCGCCTCCGCCAGCCGCTCACGAGCCTCCGCATCCATCTGGGTGGCTGCCAGGTGCCCCTCCGCCGCGAGTATGGTCGATTGTTTCCTGCCCTCTGCTTCCAGAATCGCCGCTTGCTTGATGCCTTCGGCACGAAGAATGGCAGCGCGTCTTTCGCGGTCGGCCGTGAGCTGCTTCGCCATGGACAACTGGACATCCTCAGGGGGCCGCACATCTTTCAGCTCGACGCGGGTTATTTTGGTGCCCCATGGTTCCGTTGCCGCATCCAGGACCCGAAGCAGGCGCTCGTTGATTTCATCGCGCTTCGACAACGTCTCGTCGAGATCGAGGGCACCGATCGCCGTGCGTATGTTGGTCATCGTCAGGTTGCTGACAGCAGACTGGAGATTTTGCACCTCGTAAGCGGCCCGGCTGGCGTCGATCACTTGATAGAAGACGATGCCATCCACGATGACCGAGGCGTTGTCCTTGGTGATCACGTTCTGCGCCGGGATCTCCAGCACTGTCTCCTGCACATTGATTTTGCGGCCGATCTTGTCAGTGAACGGATTAAGCAGTCGCAGGCCCGGCGACAGGGTTACGCGGTAACGGCCGAACCGCTCGACCGTCCATTCGAATCCCTGCGGGACGGTACGAACCCCTTTCGCGATCATGACGACGACGACGACCAGGACAACGGCGAGTAAAATTAAGAAACCACTGACAAATTCCATGGGACTATCCAGCCTGTTCTAACTCACAGAATAATAACGGTAAAACAAATATCGCGACCACCGAATAGAACTGCACGTCGGCCGGCACTCGTCGGTTCGGGGCCACCGCTGGATCCGTTGCGTGTCCCTGCTCGGGCAGCCGGCGAGATATCACGTGGACACTCGCGTAGCCATTGGAAAAGCGGCTGGACAGAACCGCACCTGCCGTGCCCGCTGGGGAACGACGCGGGCGCACCGGACTTGCCGCATCATCGTCGAGGCCTGTGTTCACAGAGCCTCTTGTTTGGCCACCGTCCTGAGCGCATGCATCGGCTGAAATGATCAAAGGGGCGGCTCAGTCCCGCTCCGCCACGCATGGATGATGTCCGCGCACAGGGACCAGCAGTGATGAAGTCGCCCGGGCTGCCCGCCGCCCTCCTCGTCGCCGGGCCGACTGCCAGCGGCAAATCCGCCCTGGCGCTGGAGATCGCCGAACGGATCGGCGGGACCATCATCAACACCGACTCGATGCAGGTGTATCGCGAACTACATGTCTTGACGGCGCGTCCATCCGCCGAGGAGGAGCGCCGCGTCCCGCATCGTCTGTACGGTGTCCGCGCCGCGGCACAGCCCGGCAGCGTCGCCTGGTGGCGTCAGTCCGCGCTCGAGGCAATGAGCCAAGCTCATGCCGCCGGCCGTCTACCCATCCTGACCGGCGGCAGCGGCCTTTACTTCGCGGCCCTCACCGACGGGTTGGCCGAGATCCCCGACCCCGGCTCGGCCGCCCGCGCGGAGGCACGTCGCATTCTGGCCGAGCAGGGGTCCGCCGCCCTGCACGCCAGCTTGCGGGCCGTTGATCCAGCAACCGCGGCTCGTCTGCGACCCGAGGACAGCCAGCGCGTAGCCCGCGCGTGGGAGGTGTGGCGCGGCACCGGCCTCGGTCTCGCCGTCTGGCAAAGCCGCCGCGGCGACCCGGCACCCTGGCGGTTCTCCGCCATCCTGCTCGATCCGCCGCGTGACAGCCTTCGCGCCGCCATCTCCCGGCGGCTCGAGGCGATGTTGCGCCGGGGAGCGCTGGAGGAGGTGAAGCACCTGCTGGCGCTGGACCTCGATCCAAGCCTGCCGGCGATGCGCGCGCATGGCGTGCCGGAGTTGTCGGCGCATCTGCGCGGGGTGATCTCACTGCCGGAGGCCAGCCGCCGCATCGAGTTGGTCACCGGCCAGTACACCAAACGCCAGGCGACGTGGTTTCGCCATCACAGTCTTGCAGCCCAGACCCGCATATTTGCAAATGATGCTGGACGCGCTGGTTTTGCGCAATTTTCGGTAAGTCAACGCGATGAATTGTTCGCGTTTATTGAAAACGGGGGTTGACCTAACATTGCATGCGGCCTATCCGTCCGACCCTCTTCAGCAAACGGGAGCCGGTCAGATGTCGGCGGAATGGGACCAGTCGGGCGCCGAAATCCTGCTGCGCGCGCTCCGGGATCAGGGCGTAGAGGTCATTTTCGGCTATCCCGGCGGCGCCGTACTACCGATCTACGATGCGCTGTTCAACCAGAACTCGATCCGCCACATCCTGGTGCGTCACGAGCAGGCGGCGGTACACGCGGCCGAGGGGTACGCCCGCTCGACCGGCCGGGTCGGGGTCGTTCTGGTCACTTCGGGGCCGGGTGCAACCAATGCGGTGACCGGTCTGGTGGATGCGCTGATGGACAGCATCCCGGTGGTCTGTCTGACCGGGCAGGTGCCGACGCACCTGATCGGCAACGATGCTTTCCAGGAAGCTGACACCACCGGCATTACGCGGCCGGCGACCAAACATAATTACCTGGTCAAGCGCCCCGAGGATCTGGCGCGGGTGGTGCACGAGGCGTTTTACGTGGCCCGCAGCGGCCGCCCTGGACCGGTGGTGGTCGACCTGCCGAAGGACATCGTCATCAACAAGGCGCCCTACGCGGAACCGGCGGCGCGGCACACCAGCTATCGGCCGCGGACCGAACCCGACCTTGGTCAGATTGCCAAGGCCGTCGCGCTGCTGAAACACGCCAAGCGACCGATGATCTATGCTGGCGGGGGCGTCATCAATTCCGGCCCGGCGGCATCCGGGGCATTGGCCCAGCTGGTTCGTGCCACCGGATTCCCGATCACCAACACCCTGATGGGCCTGGGAGCGTTTCCTGCGAGCGATCCGCGGTTCCTCGGCATGCTGGGTATGCACGGCACCTACGAAGCCAATCTGGCGATGCATGGCTGCGACGTGATGCTGGCGGTCGGCGCACGGTTCGATGACCGGGTGACCGGGCGGCTGAACGCGTTCAGTCCGGACTCGCGGAAAATCCATATCGATATCGACGGGTCTTCGATCAACAAGAACGTTCCGGTCGAGGTGCCGATCATTGCCGATGCCGGGAAGGCGCTGACCGCCCTGGTGGCGGAGTGGCGCGCGAGTTCCGAGCCGAGCGACGCCAAGTCTCTGGCGGCGTGGTGGCGTCAGATCGACGAGTGGCGGGCGAAAAAATCTCTGAAATTCGCCCAGGACATGGCGCGTGGCAGTGTCATCAAACCACAGTACGCGATCCAACGGCTGTTCGAGATCACTCACGGGCGTGAGCAGGAAACCTTCATCACCACCGAGGTCGGCCAGCACCAGATGTGGGCCGCGCAGCACTTTCATTTCGACCAGCCAAACCACTGGATGACCTCCGGCGGGCTGGGCACCATGGGCTATGGCCTGCCGGCGGCCATGGGGGTGCAGATCGCCCACCCGGATGCGCTGGTGGTGGATATTGCGGGCGAGGCTTCGATCCTGATGAATATCCAGGAAATGGGCACGCTGGCGCAGTATCGTCTGCCAGTGAAAGTATTTATACTGAATAACCAGTACATGGGCATGGTAAGGCAGTGGCAGGAACTGCTGCATGGCGGACGCTATTCAGAAACCTATTCCGCCGCGCTGCCGGACTTCGTCAAACTGGCGGACGCGTTCCACGCCAAGGGTATGCGTGCGCAGACCGTGGATGAGTTGGATGGCGTCATCCACGCGATGCTGGACTGTCCCACCGCCGTGATCGCCGACATATCCGTCGACCCGGCGGAGAACTGCTTCCCGATGATCCCGAGCGGTGCGGCGCATGACCAGATGCTGCTGGGGCCGGAGCATGAAGCCTCCGGCGCCGGCATCACCGACGAGGGTCTGGTTCTCGTCTGACCGCGGCTGCTTCGCCTGCCCGTTGGGCGGCGGTGGGGCATGACCCCGCCCGCCGCCCTGCTGCCGCGCCCGGCCCATGCCGGACGTTCCTTTTCCCCCGTATCGGTTGACGAGATGCCCACTCCCTCTGACACGACGCAGCGCAGCGCCACGATTTCGGTCCTGGTCGACAACGAATCCGGCGTCCTCGCGCGGGTGATCGGCCTGTTCTCCGGCCGCGGCTACAACATCGACAGCCTGACCGTCGCCCCGGTCGACGCCGCCGGCGCGCACAGCCGGATCAACATCGTCACCTCCGGCACCGGCATGGTGATCGAGCAGATCAAGGCGCAGCTTGATCGGCTGGTGCCGGTGCACCGGATCGCCGACCTGACGATGGACGGACCGCACGTCGCCCGGGAACTGGCATTGGTGAAAGTGATCGGCACCGGTGAGCAGCGCGTCGAGGCGATGCGCATCGCCGACACCTTCCGCGCCCGCGTCGTTGACACCACCCTGGGGAGTTTCGTCTTCGAACTGACCGGCGCGGTGGACAAGATCGACGCGTTTATCGAGCTGATGCGCGACCTGGGTCTGGCGGAGGTGTCCCGCAGCGGGATAGCGGCGTTGGCTCGCGGCTCCCGGGTCATCTAATCTGCCACGAATTGAACAAGAGGAGGCACACCATGCGCGTCTACTACGATCGCGATGCCGACGTGAACCTGATCAAGGGCAAGAACGTCGCCATCATCGGCTATGGGAGCCAGGGACACGCCCACGCGCTGAACCTGAAGGAAAGCGGCGTCAAACAGCTCGCGATAGGGCTGCGGGCAAACTCTCAGGGGGTCGCCAAGGCGGAGACCGCCGGGCTGAAAGTCATGGATCCGGCGGAGTGCGCCAGATGGGCTGACGTCGTGATGGTGCTGACCCCTGACGAGGGCCAGGGTGACCTCTATCGGGAGAAGCTGGGGCCGAACATGAAGTCAGGCGCCGCTCTGGCCTTCGCGCACGGCCTCAATGTGCACTTCAACCTGCTGGACCCGCGACCGGACATCGATGTGTTCATGATCGCGCCAAAAGGTCCTGGCCATACCGTACGCAGCGAATACCAACGCGGCGGCGGCGTTCCGTGCCTTGTGGCGGTGGCGCAGAACCCATCCGGCAATGCGCTTGAAGTGGCACTCTCCTACGCCTCGGCGATCGGCGGTGGCCGCGCGGGCATCATCGAGACGACCTTCAAGGAGGAATGTGAAACCGACCTGTTCGGCGAGCAGGTCGTGCTGTGCGGCGGCCTGGTCGAGCTGATCAAGGGTGGCTACGAAACCCTGGTGGAGGCAGGCTATGCGCCAGAAATGGCCTATTTCGAGTGTCTGCATGAGGTCAAGCTGATCGTCGACCTGATCTATGAGGGCGGCATCGCAAATATGAACTACTCGATCAGCAACACGGCCGAGTATGGCGAATATGTCTCCGGCCCGCGGATCATTAATTCGGAAACCAGAGCTGAGATGAAGCGCGTGCTGGCCGATATTCAGAGCGGCCGCTTCGCGCGCGACTGGATGCTGGAGAACCGGGTGAACCAGACCAGTTTCAAGGCCACCCGCCGGCGGCTGGCCGAACACCCGATCGAGCAGATCGGAGAGAAGCTCCGCGCCATGATGCCCTGGATCGGCAAGAACGCGTTGGTGGACAAAGCGCGGAACTGATGACGTTCGCTCCGGGCGAGTGGTACCGTCCACTTGCCCGGTGGCCTCGGGTGCATAATAACGCCACGACACGGCGGAGACGATTGTCGATATGATCGCCGGACCCGAAACGTCCGGCGCAGGCTACGGGCGGTGCTCCGGCGCCCCGGGGGCGACGCGCCGGAGGTGGCCGCCGGCCTGGAGATAGTGCGCGATGATGAGTGCGTTCGTATGCGACGATGGACAGTTGCACCAGTTGGCCGAAACTGCCTCCGTCGAACGGCTTCGCGATGCCAGTTGGATCGATCTCCTCGCCGCCGGGCGGGACGAGATAGACCGCGTGCAGCAGGCCACCGGCCTGCATGTTCCAACCGAAGCGGAGCTGAGCGAAATCGAAATCCTCCAGCCGTCTCGCCACCCGCAACGGCGTGCTCTATCTCAGCATGCCGCTGGTCAGCATGCATGACGACGGCCCGCTCGGCGTCGCGGCCGGTTTCGTGCTGTCACCCGAGCGTCTTATCACGGTCCGTTTTGCCCGCAGCGTGATCTTCGATAGTTATGCGGAACATCTGCCCCGAGGCGAAACCCGGCACGAAACGGGTGCGCACATTCTGGTCGGTCTGCTGGAGGCGATCGTCGATCGACAGGCGGACGGGCTTGAGCAGGTCCGTGCTGACCTCGAGACGATTTCGCACGCCATCTTCGCCATGGGTACACGGCGGAGTGTTGGCCGCAAAAACGAGGACGCTTTGCTTCGCCGGACGCTCGGCCAGCTCGGCCGCATCGGCGACCTGATTTCCCATATTCGCGAGACTCAGGTCGGCGCGGCTCGCATCGTGCCCTATGTCGAGGCCATGGCGGCCGACTGGCTGCCCAAGGAACTGGCTCCCCGGCTGACAACGTTGCGTCAGGACATCGGCTCTGTCAGCGACTTCGACACCCACCTGAACGACAAACTGCAGTTCCTGCTGGATGCGACACTGGGCTTCATCAACATCGCGCAGAACAACGTGATGAAGGTGATGGCCATCGCGTCCGTGGTCGGAATCCCGCCGGTGCTGATCGCCGGCGTCTACGGCATGAATTTCAAGAGCATCCCGGAATATGACTGGGCCTGGGGATACGCGTGGGCATGGGGACTGATCATCATCACCACGCTGATCCCGCTGGCCGTATTCTGGTGGCGCAAATGGCTTTGAGCGGATACGCCATCTGCTGCCAAGCCGGCCAAGCGACGCCGCAATCGTTTTGCATCCGCCGCCGATAGGACAAACGCGTTCAGCTTCTCAATGTTCCGCGCGTGACAGCGCAGCCGCCCGATAGAGCGGCACGCCATCCCGCATGATCTCCCTCACGGCGAGATCTCAATTCCAGATCGCGACAACCTGCCCGGGGCGGTCGGGCTGTTCCGAACCATTGAAGCTGTAAGTCATCGCGGGTGACTGGCCGTCGTTACAGATGTAAGCTCCGACCAGCTGGTCAGGATGTTCGTCACCCCCTCGGAAGAAAAACCAACCGGCGGCAGGCTGCAAAGGAAATACCAGCTTCAGCCCGTCGACCATAAGAGGTGAGCAATAGCGCCCGATGATCTCATAGCCGGTACCGAGCAAGTGCGCTTCACGGATCTTCCGCCAGTCGCCGTCAGGCGCGCTGAACTCCCTGGCTCGTCCCAGGAAGAACGCGATTGAGAGGCCGCCGGCCGCCGCTACCACGGCGTATCGAGGCGTCCAGGGGAATTGCTCCGCGGCGACCATCGTCACCGCCACCCAACTGATGAATGCCCACTCAGTCACCAACAGATAATAGTCCCCCGGATACTGCGCCCCCATCACCAGAGCCATGGTCGCAAGCCAGACTGCCACAAGATATCCAGTCACGCGGGCGAATGACGGATCGCGGACGCCGATCTCGGATTCGGTGCGCGGCTGCGGTCTCAGATCCCTGCGTACGACGATGTAGAGAGACGCCAAAACCAGAACCGAGATGCAGGCGGCTGCCGGAATCCAAGATCGGTGACTGCCGGTCAGACTGCCAAAGTAGAAGCCAAAGTTGTCCGAAAAGCCGCCAGCAAACACATGTTGTCCCCATTGGGGGCTCAGCCGATGCATATATGCAAATATATAGTAGGCGGAATAGACAGCGGGCACGGCGTATACCCAAGCGGCATGAAGCTTTCCGCGAAGCCCCGACATCGGGGCGAGAAAGCTGACCTGGGCGGCCGCGGCGACCGGTAGGAAAAAGGCGATCTCCTTGGAATTGATTGCCAGGGCAAAAAGGATTGTCAGTATCGCGCCCGCGATCAGCCTGCCCTCGACCCGGGTGTGCCTGATTGCCCAAAGGCCAAGGCTCAGCGCGGTGAAGGCGAAGACAAAGGCCAGCTTGTCGTGCTGCGTGGCCTGCCAAAAGCCAGCCGAGAAAACCGGCAGGGACACCGACCAGAGCACGATCGCACCTGCAACTATGGCCGGACGGCGTATCAATTGATCCAGGTGCACCGTGCAGGCGATCGTCCCGGCCAGCAGCTCGAGAATCTGAATCGAGTTGAGACAAACGGCATTCAGCCCGCACGCGCCGTGCGAAAACTCAAACACAACCATGCTGACGACGCGGCTGTTCGCACCAACCGGATTGATCAAGGCGCCCCAAAAGTCCCGGCGAGTGATCCACCCGGTGTACGATATTGTATCGCCGAAGTAACCGTTGTGCAGGGTGTAGTCGCGCGCCTCAGTGTTGATCGGGATGAACAGGAACAGGCACGAAAGGTAGATCGCAATCAGCGAAATCGCGAGTGGGTAAATCACCGTCCTCAAACGATACCACTCGCGGCCATCGCTCGGCCATGTCGCGCTCGACCTTGTCAGTCGGAGCCCGTTCGCCGCCCTACCCCGGCTGCTTGTCCTTGCCACCTGGGGATTTGGTCAGCGACAACGGCACATACTGCACGCCCCCCTCCCGCTGGATCAGCATCAGCACGAACTTGCGATCGGCGCCGCGGGCGGCGTCCACCTGCTTCTGAACATCAGCCGGCGAGGCGACCTCTCCCTGCTGCACTTCCATGATCACATCGCCCGGCTTCAAGCCGCGTTCGGCGGCCGGCGTGTTCGGAGAGACGTCAGTGATCACCACTCCTTTCTGGCCGTCCTGGAGCGAGAACTTATCCTTCAGTTCCTGACTGAGCGGGGCAATCTTCAGGCCGAGCCCGGCGATGTCGGTCGGCTTGGTCGTGTCGACGAGCTTGCCGGGATCTATCGCGGCCAGTTGCGTATCAGGGGGACGTTCCGCAAGGACGGCCTGGACAGTCACCTCCTTGCCATCGCGCCACAGCAATACCGGAACTTCTTTGCCAACCTCCGCGTCGGCTACGATGCGCGGCAGATTGTGCATTTCCTTCACATCCTGGCCGCCGAATTTCAGCACGATGTCGCCATTGCGGATCTTGGCCTTATCGGCTGGCCCTCCGTCAGTGACGCCGGCGATCATCGCGCCGGACGCGTCCTTCAGGCCGAGGCTCTCGGCGATATCCGGGGTGACCTGCTGGATTTTTACGCCCAGCCAGCCGCGCCGGGGGTGGCCGTAATCACGCAGCTGGTTGACGATGTTCTTCGCCATGTTGGACGGGATCGAGAAGCCGATGCCGATCGAACCGCCGGAGGGTGAGAAGATCGCCGTGTTGATGCCGATCACCTGGCCGTCCATGTTGAACAGCGGGCCGCCCGAGTTGCCGCGGTTGATCGCAGCGTCGGTCTGGATGAAGTCGTCGTACTGGCCCTGATGGATGTCGCGACCGCGGGCCGAGACGATGCCGGCCGTGACGGTGCCACCCAGGCCGAATGGGTTGCCGATCGCCAGCACCCAGTCGCCGACGCGCGACGCCGACAAATCACCGAAATCCACTGTCGGTAGCGGCTTGTCGCTCTTCACCTTGAGCAGCGCGATGTCACCGCTTTCGTCGCGACCGACGATCTGGGCCTTCAGGATGGTGTTGTCCTGCAGCGTCACCGAGACTTCGTCAGCACCCTCGATCACGTGATTGTTGGTGACCACCAGGCCGGACGAGTCGATGATGAAGCCCGAGCCGAGGCTCTGCGCCCGTCGTTCCGGTCTGGCCTGGTCGTCGCTTCCGCCGCCGCCGCCGCCATTGCCTCCTTGGCCGGGGCGGTTGCGGTTAAGGAAATCCTTGAAAAATTGCTCGAATGGAGATCCGGGCGGGAACATCGGGATCTCCGGGCCCGCCCCACCACCCGGAGGGCCATTCTTGGCGGTCATGGTCTGGCTGGACGACACATTGACCACCGCTGGCAACAATTTGGCCGCCAGGTCGGCAAAGCTCTCCGGCGCGGACCGAGCCTCGGCGGGATAGGTCGAGGACATTGGGCCGGGCAGCGGGAGCGACGTCACCAGCGCGAAAGACGCGCCCAGCAGGGTGGCGCGGGCGGCGGTGGAGCGAAGCAGGCGCATGATCAGGTTTCCTGGCGAATAAGCCGCATGTGGTCCGAAAAGCGAGGGTAGCAAGGTATCCGATGAATTGCAGCTTCTGTATCACCCGCCGACATCGGCCTCAAACTGAACGTGGCCGCGTCGTGGCGAAAAGCCCCACCAACCGGCATATGGCAATCACGTGTCCGTCATGGCCGGCTTGGTCAGCCGGCTTCGCATCAGCGGCCGCGCTGAGCCGGGTAGTTTCGACCGCGATGCTACCGTCCCGGATCCGCCGGGGGGATCTGCAGGTAGCGCAGGTAGTCGTTGTCCGGTGTCAGAATCAGTCTGGCCGCACCGCCGCCGAAGATATCGCGGTAACCCTGAAGCGTCCGCCAGATCGCGAAGAAACCAGGGTCCTGACCAAAGGACTGAGAATAGATCCGGGTCGCGTCGGCCTCACCCTCGCCGCGCAGATTGTCGGCCGTCGCACGCGCGTCGGCTAACAGCACGGTGCGGTCGCGTTCGGCATCGGCTTTGATCCGGGCCGAGGCTTCGGCACCCTCGGCGCGCGCCTGGGCCGCAATTCGCTGACGTTCGGACTGCATCCGCGACAGAATCGCCTGCGTATTCTCCTCCGGCAGGTCGGCTCGGCGAATGCGGACGTCGACGACGGTGACGCCGAAGCTCTGCATCTCGGTATTCACCTGGTCGCGAATGGTGGACATGATCCGGTCGCGATCCGCCGACAACACATCGAGCAGCTTATTGTTGCCGAGCACGCGGCGCAGGCTGCCGGTGACGATGGAATTCAGCCGGCCGCGGATCGCGTCAGGAACCGGGCCAAGGGCCTGGTAGAAGCGCAGCGGATCGGAGATGCGATAAACGGTAAGGGTGTCAACAATGAGACGACGCTGGTCGCCGAGGATCACTTCCTCCCCCGGCAATTCGACGTTCAGCAGCCGTCGGTCAAAGTCGATGACGTTCTGGATCAACGGCAGCTTCGCGTGCAGCCCGGGTTCCTCGATCGGACGCACGATCTGGCCGAATTGGACGAGCAGCACCTGCTCGGTCTGCGAGACGGTGAATAGGCTGCCGCTGGCGAGCACCAGGAGAACCACCAGCAGCGCAATGCCGCCAACTGTGAGCCGGTTCATCGGTCAGCTCCAGTTGCCGGCGCGCCAGGCGGCGGCGATGCGAACGTCGAGGGAGACGGGGCCGAGGACAATCCGGGTGGCGACGACGTCGAGGCACTTGGCGCCGGTGACGCCGCGGGCCGGGCAGCGGGTGGATTGAGCGGCAGGAACGGCACCAGGCCCTTGAGCTTGTCGTCGACCACCAGCGGCTGCGAGCGGCTCAGGACCTCGGTCATCGTGTCGAGATAAAGCCGGCGCAGGGTCACCTCCTTGGCGGCCTGGTACGCCTTCAACACGCTGTCGAAGCGCTGCGTCTGCCCGGTGGCCTGCGCCACCGAAGCAAGCTTCGCGCCCTGCGCCTCGGCGATGATACGAGCAGCGTCACCCCGGGCGCGCGGCACGATGTCGTTCCGGTACGAATCCGCCTCGTTCCGCATTCTCTCGGCGTCGGTATTTGCCCGCTGAACATCGCGAAAGCTCTCGATCACCGCGGCCGGAGGATCGACCTTCTGGAGTTGCACCTGAGTGATCTCAACTCCAGCCTGGTAGCGGTCCAGGATCTCTTGCACCTGTTTGAGCATGTCGGTCTCGATCTGGGCCCGCGCCTGGGTCAGGGCTGGTTGGATCGGAGTGCGCCCGATCACCTCGCGCAGCGAGCTCTCGGCCACCGCGCGAACCAGGACATCCGGACTTGCGGTATTGAACAGGAAGGCCGATGCGTTGCTGACGCGCCAGAACACGGCGACATCGATATCAATGATATTTTCGTCGCCGGTGAGCATGAGGCTTTCGGCCAATACATCGCGGCCGCCGGTGTCGCGGCCGTCCTCGATCCGGCCGGAGGCGCCGGAACGGTATCCGATCTCCGTCCGGTTGATGCGCGTGACGGTCGGTAGCAGCGCGGTCTCGATCGGCCAGGGCAGGTGCCAATGCAGGCCGGGCGGCGTCCAGTAACTATAGGCACCGAAACGCAGGACAACACCCTGCTCGTCCGGCTGCACCCGGTAAAAACCACTGCAGACCCAGATCAGGACCACCAGCATGCCCAACAAGGCGAGGCCACGCCCGCCGGTGAAGTGGCTGGCTGGGCTGCTGCGACGGCCGCCGCCGGAACCGCCGCCCATCAGGCCGCGGATGTAACCTTGCGCCTGGGCGATCAGACGGTCGATTTCCGGGCCGTAGCCTTTGCCGCCCGGACCGCCGCCGAACGGGCCGCCACCGCCGCCGAATGGTCCGCCTCCACCGAAGGGCCCGCCGCCACCGCCAAACGGGCCGCCGCCGAACGGTCCGCCGGGCTTCCGTGGCCCGCGATCAGGGTCCGGCCGGTCGCCCCCGCCGCCACCCGAGCCGCCACTACCTCCGGGATTTCCCCACGGGCTGGCTGGGCGTTTTTTGTCGCCGTCGCCGCCGGACGATCCGGACGCATTACCCCGAGGACCGAGGCCGTCACTATTCCATGGCATGAGTGGAGATAGACTCCTGTGATGCCGCCGGGTGCTTGCGCCGTTGGCGGAAACGGTGCCATGGGCCATATCGATCGGCAGAGGCGCTCACGGCCGCCTGCTTATCCGCTTGCCGTCTGAGGTTTGCAAGGTAAGGGTGCCAAGTGTCATGGTTGAGGCTTCGCCGGACTCGCTCAGAACCGTACTGCGTGCGATCAAAGATCCGGCATCCGGGCGCGATATCGTTGCCGCCGGTCTGGTCGAGGGAATCGAGGTCCGTGGCGGCCTGGTGCAGGTGACGCTGTTGACCGACCGCGCGCATGCGCCGGCGATGGAGCCGGTGCGGCGGCAAGCCGAGGCGCTGCTGAGCACCCAGCCAGGCGTAACCAATGCCACCGCGATCCTGACCTCGCACAAGGCGGCGGCGACCAAACCGGCACCGGCGGCCACCACCGGCCACGGTCATGCCCATGGGGGGACGCACGGCGGCGCGGCGCCGAAGCCCATGCTGCTGCCGCAGGTCCGGTTCATCGTCGCGGTTGCCTCTGGCAAGGGTGGCGTCGGCAAGTCAACGGTCGCAGTCAATCTCGCGGTATCGCTGGCCCGTCAGGGACACCGCACCGGCCTGCTGGATGCCGACATTTACGGGCCAAGCCTGCCCCGCATGATGGGGATGAACCGCAGGCCCGAGGTGCGCGACGAGAAGATGATCCCGCTTCAGGCCTGGGGCCTGTCCTGCATGTCAATCGGCTTCCTGGTCGACGAGGAGACGCCGATGATCTGGCGTGGTCCCATGGTGATGGGCGCGCTGGAGCAGATGATGGGTCAGGTCGAGTGGGGCGCGCTGGACATCCTGGTGGTGGATATGCCGCCGGGTACCGGAGATGCCCAACTGACCATGGCGCAGCGGGTGGAACTGACCGGCGCGGTGATCGTCTCCACACCGCAGGACATCGCCCTGATCGACGCCCGCCGCGGCGTGCGGATGTTCGAGAAGACCCGCGTCCCGGTGCTCGGCCTGGTTGAGAACATGAGCTTTTACTGTTGCCCGAATTGCGGCCACCGCGCGGATATTTTCGGTCATGGCGGCGCGCGGCTCGAGGCGGATCGGCTGGGCACCGAGTTTTTGGGCGAGATCCCGCTGCTGCTCGACATCCGCACCGCCTCGGATGCCGGCACGCCGATCGCCGCATCCGCGCCGGACAGCGAAGCGGCGAAGGCTTACGACATTTTGGCCCGCCGCGTGTGGGAGAAGGTGGCTGACCCAGCGGCAGCGAAGCGCGGCGGCCCACGTATCGTGATCGACTGAGGCTAAAGCACCGGCGACGCTTCAGTGGGCGTCGGCGGGGGGCGCCTTCGGCGGTGCCACCTTGCGCATCAGCGGCACGATCATGGTGGCGAAGCCCAGACAGACCATCAGAGCGAGAAAGGCGTCCGCATAGGTCTCGGTCTGCGCCTCCCGCATCGTCAGCGTCCACAATTGCCGCAGTGCAATCGCGTGCCCCATCACGGCATCGCCGCCGCTGAACGCGGTGGCGTTGGCGGCTACCCGGCGCAGCATTTCGACCATCGCCGTGTTGCCATTGTTCAGATGCTCGGCCAGGCGCAGGAAGTGCAGATTGGTGCGGTTGTTGAGGATCGTACCACAGACGGCTATGCCGATCGCGCCGCCCAGGTTGCGCATCAGGTTGAACAGCCCGGAGGCCAGCTTGAGCCGCTCGGGCGCCAGTCCGCCCAGGGTCAGCGTCACCGTCGGCGCCACCGCGAATTGCTGGGAGAAACCACGAAACGCCTGCGGCAACAGAAGTTCCCGCCAGCCCCAGTCGTGCGTGATCGGGGTGAAATTCCACATACTTAGTGTGAAGCACGCAAGGCCGAACATCATCAACCAGCGCAGGTCGATCTTTCGGGCAAAGAACGTGTAGACCGGGATCGCCATGATCTGGAAAATCCCGGTCGAGAATACCGCCAGGCCGATCTGCAAGGCGCTGAAGCCGCGCACCCGCCCGAGGAACAGCGGCGTCAGGTAGATCGTCGAGAAGATGCCGATGCCGGTTACGAACGAGAAGAAACAGCCGAGCGCGAAGTTGCGGCTTTTCAGTGCCCGCAGGTCCACGACGGGCCGGCTGAAGGCAAGACTGCGCCAGATGAAGGCGACACCGGCGGCGCCGGAAATCCATGCCGTGGCACGTATCGTGCTGTCTCCGAACCAGTCCCAACGCGGACCTTCCTCCAGAGTATATTCGAGGCAGCCCAGGAACAACGCCATCAGCGCCATACCGGAATAGTCAGCGCCCTTCAGCAGCGACAGGTCGGGCTTGTCCACCCGTACCAGGATCGGCACCACGATCGTTACGAACAGGCCGGGCGCCAGGTTGATGAAAAACAGCCAGTGCCATGAGTAATTGTCGGTGATCCAGCCGCCGATAGTTGGTCCCAATGTCGGAGCGAGTGACGATATCGCGCCGATGGTCGCCGCCGCGATGACCCGCTGGTGGTTCTGAAAATAGTAAAACGCCGTGGTGAACACGGTTGGGATCATCGAGCCGCCGAGGAAACCCTGCAGCGCCCGGAAGGTGATCATGCTCTCGATGTCCCAGGCCCAGCCGCATAGCAGGCTCGTGAGGGTAAAGCCGGCCGCCGAGGCGCAGAACAACCAACGTGTCGACATCACCCGCGACAACCAGCCGGACAGCGGGATGACGATGATCTCGGCGATCAGATAGCTGGTCTGCACCCAGGTCACCTCGTCCGAGCCGGCTGACAGCCCGCCGCCGATGTCGCGCAGTGACGCGGACACGATCTGAATGTCGAGCAGCGCGATGAAAAATCCCACCGACATCGTGGCGAAGGCGAACACCTTCGCCGCCATTTTCAACTCCGCCGGCATGGTCGGCGCGAACGAGACGCCAGCCGTCGTGGTGGCGCTCATCGCGGGGTCCTTTTGTCCTCGTCGTGCTGCTGTCCGTCGTTGCCTCGCTCACTCTCCCGACGCAGGTCGACATCGGCGACCACCGACAGGCCCGGACGCAGCCGACCCAGCTCGGCCGCATCACCGTCCAGTAAAATGCGGACCGGAACGCGCTGCACGATCTTGGTGAAGTTGCCAGTCGCGTTTTCCGCCGGCAGCACGCTGAATTGAGCGCCCGTGGCGGGCGCCAGACTGGCGACATGGCCATGGAAGACCTCGTCAGGCAGCACATCCGCGTGGATCGTGGCCGGCTCGCCAGGCCGCATGTGCGCGAGCTGGTTTTCCTTGAAGTTTGCGTCAACCCACAAACCGCGTGCCGGGACCACGGCAAGCAACTGCGACCCGACGGCTGCGAAAGCACCGGTCCGGGCGCTGCGGTTACCCACGGTCCCGTCGAATGGCGCTCGCAGCTCAGTATAGCCAAGGTTCAGGCGCGCGGTATCGCGATCCGCCAGCGCGCCCTCCAGCGCCGCCTGCGTCTGCTGTTTCTGGGTGTCGATCACGTCAAGTTGGCGTTGCGCCGCATCCAGCGTAGCGCGGGCTCTTGCAGCACCGGCCAATGCCTTCTTGTAGTCAGCGTCGGCGGTCTGGAACGACTGGATCGAGGCAGCGGCGGTGCGGGTCAGGGTTTGGAAGCGCACCTGGTCATCGTGGGCGCGCACGGTCTCGGCGTCCGCCGCGGCGATCCCCGCCTGTGCCTCGGCGATGACCGACTGCTGCAAACGTCGCGTGGCGTCCAGGTTCGCCAGCGTCGCCTGCTGGCCCGCCACCATCGCCTCGGCCCGGGCCAGTGCGGCGCGGTAATCTCGGTCATCCAGCCGGATGAGCAGATCGCCGGTGTGCACCGCCTGGTTATCGGTTACCGCGACCTCGCTGATGAAGCCAGATACCTTCGGCGCCATGACCGTAACATCGCCGCCGACATAGGCATCGTCGGTGGTTTCGAAGAAGCGGTTCACACTCCACCAGTTGTAGCCGTACCAAGCGGCTCCGGCTCCGATCAACAGCGCGGCACCGAGCATCGCCGGCCGCCTCAGGCTGCGACGGCGCGGCCTCGTGTGGATGATGGAGTCGGTCGCGCGTTGTAGAACGGCGGCGGTCATGGCTGCCTCCTGAGATCAGCATTTCCGGGTTGATCGGCATGGCGCCGGCGGGTCGCGGCATCGGCGGCGGGACCGGCAATCGAGTGGAAGGCGGCCCCGACGAGGCGCTTGCCGCTGTTGCCATCCACCATGGTCGGATCGGCCCGCCGGCCAGTCGCGCGGTCGACAAGCAGGACACTTTCGCCTTCCGGGGCGAAATGTTTGTTGCCCCAGGCGAGCAGCGCCCACAGCACGGGACGGAAATCACGGCCGAGCTCGGTCAGGACATATTCGTGCCGCGCGGGACGATCGCAGTAGCGCCGCCGCTCCAGGAGTCCGGACCGGACCAGAGCCGCGAGCCGGCGGGACAGGATGTTTGGCGCGACCCCGAGGCTAGCTTGAAACTGGCTGAAGCGGGTGATGCCGTGGAATGCATCGCGCAGTATCAGGATGCTCCACCATTCGCCGACCCTGTCGAGGCCACGGGCGATTGGACACTGCATGGCGGCGAGGCTGACGTGCTGCATGACTTAATGACTTTCAATATGAAAGTGACATAGCGTAGTCGATACCATATTGCAAGCCTCAGATTCCGGTGCCCGTGCGTATGCCCGGGTCGGCCGCGGGTGGAAACGGATGGGAGCTGCCACGGAATGTGCCGTCCAGGCAGCGAGGAGGTCTTGCGAGGCTGGCGGCAAATCACTACGAAGTCTGCCGTGCCCCGCCTTCCGCCGCCTCGGCGGGGGGTTTCGCAAGGGGTTTCACGGCGGATGGGCGCGTAGCTCAGCGGGAGAGCATCGCCTTCACACGGCGGGGGTCACAGGTTCAATCCCTGTCGCGCCCACCATCCAAAGCAAATGTCTGCAAAAGATCGGCCAGCCGCCCTATTGGGGTAACGTCGGGGCAACAGAAAGCGTGGCAGCAGCTGCCGGGTCTCTTCGGCCGTCGTATCCGGGCTAGCCGCTACCGTCGTTGACCTTGCGAATGAGCGTGAGTTGTGGTGCTGGGACAAACGGCTTGCCCTCCGCTCCTCGGTGCTCGTTGGTTTGTGCGGGATTGCCGGATCCGCGGTCGAGTTAGCGCGACAGCAGCTGCTGCCACGGCGGCGGGCGGCGAATATCGAAATTCATCACAGGGGCCAGGGACTCGATCGCATCCGGCGGATGGCGACGCACGAGGTCGAGGGCGTCCCGGAGCTCTTTCGGTCGATCACCGGGATTGCCGGACCGACCCTTCACGAAAGCCACCTGTTTCAAATGCGCGGCGACCGAGGTTGCGCGCAACTGCCCTCGCGGGTCAGCCACGTGGCGTCGGTCCAAAGAATTGTCCGATAGGCTTTACATCTGCATGGACCGTGGTGGTTTCGCGCGTTCTTCCGCCGAACGGCGCTGGGCCGCAGCGGACCTTAGCCAAAGATGCTCCGGGGGCGCATCCCGCATCGCGGACAGCACTCACAACTCAACCACAACACCGACGATGATAAGTAGGCTTTTGGCCGCTCAAGGGGTGGTTTGAGCAATCCGATCGTTGCGTCTGCGATGCCGCTGACCAACTCGTCGACTTTGTTCTGGTGCCGGCGAGGCGCATGACCCTGTCCCTCGCTGTCGTTACCGCGCCAAGTTCCCGGGTTGCGGCCGTAACGACCTTGATCGTCGGTTATCGCCGCCCCGCCGCCCGTTGCCGTCGTGCCGCAACACGGACAGAGGATCGTTTCGTTTCGATGGCGAGAATTGAGTCAATGACCGATCGTGATCAGGCGGATGCATCCGGCCGGATCGAAAGCGATCTCGGTTTGGGATATCGTTCCCGCACCCAACGACCGAGCCGCGCGGCGACCCAGATGAGAAGCGGCACCTCCAAGGCGTAGATCGCGATGGTATAACGCGGGGCGCCGGCTTCTATGGCCGCCACAGCCAGGCTGGCGTGAATGACCAGGGCAGTGAGCCAGAACAGGATCGTCTGAGAGTCGGGCGGACGGATCAGGACCCGGTAGTTCCCCAGGGCGAGGATGAGCGGGCCACCGGCTCGTCGGCGGATCAACACCTGGACGCCGCGGGACACCAACAGCGCGAGGGCCACCGCCGGCCCCAGCAGGGAGACTGCGAGCAACACCAGCAGCCTGGGGGTCGAAATATGGTAGGTGCTCAAGCCCCAACAGTTCTGGTTTTTGCCGCAGAAGATGTACTCGGACTGGCTGGCAATCGTCGCCGTCATTGCGGGCGGCCAGTAGGCGGGTTGCAGGACCAGCGCCAGCCAGTCATCGGCCCATAGCCGCAACGCTCCGAGCGGATGCCGGCGGATCAGGGTCTTCGATACCTCGCCCGCCATTTGCCCACGCAAACGCCAGTCGGCGTGCTGCCAGGCTGGCCAGGTAGCCTCGGCATCGGGGGCAAACACAGCCCAACGCAAATCACCCGAAACGGCTTGTACGTGGGCACGCAGGCGCGCCGCAATGTCGGGCTGCGCCGCGATCAGTTCGCGGTCACGCTCCGCATAGGGCACCACCGCCTGGATCGGCGGCGGCAGACCCTCGACGTCACTCGGCTGGACCAGCAGCAACGCCTTGGTCAGCAGAGATATCCCGCCCCAGGTGCCGACTTCGAAATGGCCATCACGCGCCGCGTGCCAGATCATCGCCGATAGCATCACAAGAGTGGCTGTAACACCGGTTAGGGCAGCGTGGCGTAAACCGGCCAGCAGGGACCACCGGCGATCGAGCAGCGCCGCCGCGACCGGCAGCAGCAGAAACGGCATGCCGGTGTTGCGGGTGATCGCCGCCAGCCCAAACAGGATCGCAGCTCCGATCAGGCTCCAGGCCGTCACCGCGCCGAGCGTACCTGAACATCAGCGCCATGCCGGCCAGGACAGTGACGATAAAAAGGCACTCGGTCATCATCCAGTACGGCGCGCCACGGATATCGGGATGCACAAGCACCAACGGCCCGGTTGCCGCCGCTACAGCGGCGTTGCGCATCATCAGGCCGAACTCGACGGCGAACAGTCCCACCGCGGCCAGCAGCATCACGGCCTGGACGATCGATAGGTAGGTCAGATCACCGTGCAGCCACAACCAACTGTTGAGGAGCCAGCCGTAGAGGGGAGGCCTGAACGACGCCCCAGCCAAATAGGCGGCCGAGTCGCCGGTCGTGATCGCGTCCACCGGCAGCTGGCGCAGTGTCAGCGGCGAGAGCAGCAGCACGGTCAGCAGACCTAAGGTGACGATCACATCCCGCCGCCCTGCGTAGACCCCCAGCTGCCTCAATGGTTTGAATAGGGGTTCGGCCACGGTCTGCTGGTCCACACTCAATTTTCCGCCTTTGCTCAAATTTAATTGCGATTAAGTCTCAGGAGCAACCTTACCTCATTCTGATAGCGATTTCCAGGAAAGTCGGGCGCGGCGGCAGGTCGGAGTCACGGGCGTTCCGCGCATCATGCGCAGCGAGCGAGCAGCTCCAGGGTGGATCAGCGAACCGCAATCATCCGTAGCGAGCGGGCACACGGCGCTGACCGCCGGCGTGAGGACGATGCCGACCTGCAATGGCTATGGCTTTTTGGGCTACTGGGCTGTGCCACATCCCAACTCAAGAAGGGCACCGTTCGTCGCCCCGGCTCTTGCGCGCCGCGAAGGTCACAGCCGACCCGGAGTTGGCCAGACCCCACCCAGTGTACCGTTCCAACCGACTCAACGATGCTTACGCCGGCAACGATCGTGGCGAGTCCGGTTATTTGGGGCAGATGGCCTCACGGACTATCGGGTGCCCGCGTGCCGTCAGCACGAATCCCAGCGGTACGCTGGATACGCCCACGACAGGTTCACCTTCGGCAGCATACCGATCCACAAAATCGCCTGTCGATAACAGGCAGCAACGGCGGCTCGGGCCGTGCCGGAGGCGACACCGAACTTCGGAAGGAGTCGCGAAGTGGCGCTAGGCAGAACGCTTGCAAGCAGTGCCCATGCGGTTATCGCTCCCGCACCCAACGACCGAGCCGCACGGCGACCCAGATGAGAAGCGGTAGCTCCAAGGCGTAAATCGCGATCGTTTGACGCGGGGTACCGGCTTCTACGGCCGCCATTGCCAGGGCGGCATGGATGACCAGGGCAGAGAGCCAGAACAGGATCGTCTGAGAGTCGGGCGGGCGGATCAGGACCCGGTAGTTCCCCAGGGCGAGGATGAGCGGGCCACCGGCTCGTCGGCGGATCAACACCTGGGCGCCGCGGAACACCAGTAGCGCGAGGGCCACCGCCGGCCCCAGCAGAGAGACTGCGAGCAACACCAGCAGCCTGGGGGTCGAAATATGGTAGGTGCTCAAGCCCCAACAGTTCTGGTATTTGCCGCACAATATAAAGTCGGCCTGGTTGGCAATCGTCGCCGTCATTGCGGGCGGCCAGTAGGCGGGTTGCAGGACCAGCACCAGCCAGTCAACGGCCCATAGCCGCAAGGCTCCGAGCGGATGCCGGCGGATCAGGGTCTTCGATACCTCCCCTGCCATTTGGCCGCGCAAACGCCAGTCGGCCTGCTGCCAGGCTGGCCAGGTAGCCTCGGCATCGGGGGCAAATACAGCCCAACGCAGATCGCCCGAAACGACTTCTACGTGGGCACGCAGGCGCGCCGCAATGTCGGGCTGCGCCGCGATCAGTTCGCGGCCACGCTCCGCATAGGGCACCACCGCCTGGATCGGCGGCGGCAGACCCTCGACGTCACTCGGCTGGAGCAGTGGCAACGCCTTGGTCAGCAACGATATTCCGACCCAGGTGCCGACCTCGAAATGGCCATCACGCGCCGCGTGCCAGGTCATCGCCGATAGCATCACAAGCGCGGCTGTAACACCGGTTAGTGCAGCGTGGCGTAAACCGGCCAGCAGGGGCCGCCGGCGATCGAGCAGCGCCGCCGCGACCGGCAGCAGCAGAAATGGCATGCCGGTGTTACGGGTGATCGTCGCCAGCCCAAACAGGATCGCAGCTCCGATCAGGCTCCGGCCGTCACCGCGCCTTGCGTACCTGAACATCAGCGCCATGCCGGCCAGGACAGTGACGATGAAAAGGCACTCGGTCATCACCCAGGCCGGTGCCCTTTCGATTTCGGGATGCATGAGCACCAACGGCCCGGTTGCCGCCGCTACAACGGCGTTGCGCATCATCAGGCCAAACTCGACGGCGAACAGTCCCACCGCGGCCAGCAGCATCACGGCCTGGACGATCGGCAGGTAGGTCAGATCACCGTGCAGCCACAACCAACTGTTGAGGAGCCAGCCGTAGAGGGGAGGTCTGAACGACGCCAGATCCAAATAGGCGGCCGAGTCGCCGGTCATGGTCGCGTTCACCGGGAGATGGCCGAGTATCCGTGGCGAGAGCAGCAGCACGGTCAGCAGACCTAAGGTGACGATCACATCCCGCCGCCCTACGTAGACCCCCAGCTGCCTCAATGGCTTGAAGATGGGTTCGGCCGCGGTCTGCTGGTGAGCATCCATATTTCTGCCTTTGTGCTCAAATTTGATTACGACCAAAACTGCAACAGCACTAGCCGACTCTGACAGCGATTTCCAGGGGGACGAGGCCCGGTGCAGCGGTGTTCGTGTCACGAGTTCACGATCCCGAGCTCCGCGCAACCGCGCTCGCCGCGGCCAATGCGACGTAAACCAACCAGCTTTCCGATGCCGCCGCATGGGTGCGGGTTGACCCCGGCATCGCCGAGGAGCCACCAGAACTAGACCTATTTAACTCCCGGGTATGCCGCCGCCGTGGACACCGACGGCAGAAGGCAGCGCAACGATGGTCAGCCGCTTGAGCCGCGCCCTCCCGGCGGCCGACGAAAGCACCCCAATCCACGTGAATGTAATCCTGGGTTAGCCGCGGGCGCTGCGACGGCTTCGCGCCGGCTGAGCACCTTCAGTGGATCCAGATCTTGGGGCTGCAATGCCGGCGACTACCCCGACGTGTTTTCCCGCAGAGGTTCGGGCGCCGGATTGGTTCAATCGTTCAATCGCCAACGTTCCGTGGCACGCGATCAATAGGCCAGGGTAAGGTGAGCCGGGACAGAGACCCCCGACTCAACCCACTCCACCACCGTCAGCCTCATGCGTCACACTGATCGATTGGTCGCCCGATTGCTTCGGTCGGCGGCGAGAATTCTCTTCATTCGCGGCTCGGCACGACATATGTCATCCTGCGCTGCCATAGTTGACCAGTGCGATAACGCCGACACCCGCAATGATCAGCGCGAGCCCACCGGCACGGGCAAGGTCGATGGTTTCTCCAAAGAAAAAATGGCCGCCGACCAGGGTCAATACGAAGCCAAGGGCTACGCACGGATACGCCTGCGACACATTCAGCCTTGACAGCACAAAGAGCCATAGCACGAAGCTAAGCGCAAAGCAGGCAATTCCACCGACCACCCATGGTGAAAGCGCCACCTGGGTTGCGATTTTGACTATATGACCCGAGTCGATTGCGGCGCGGACCTTGTCCGATGTTACACCGAATTTCATCAGGAATTGTGAGCAGTTGGTTAATAGAATGCTTATTAATAAGGACGAGGCGGTTGCCCAAGTCATTGATCATCAACTCCGGACGCCGGGCGGTTTCGTACGAAACCCCCCAAGCCGCCTTAGAGCTATTCGGTCACGGCCACGGTGCGTGCGCTTGGTCAGACGTACGAAGAGCACCCATATTTCTCCTTTGACGAAAGGTAAACGTTATTTGAATCTCAGCAACATTTGCAAATGTTAGTCATTCTCATTAGCGTATTAGGTTATGTACCGTCAATACCGTAGAATACGACTTGGTCGGGACGATCAGGCGTGATGCATTCAGCTTACTCGACGGATGAGTGTCGGCGAACTGGCCGCTGCCGGTGCTCGACGAAGCGGACGTTGCGATCCGAGATTTCATCCGCTCTCGGCAAGCGGGATCAAAAATGACATGCGGGGGGCGAACTCGTTGATGATGCCGCGGCGGCAGACTAGGTCTGAGCATGGCTGTCATTCAAGCGTTGGGCGAAGCCGCCATCATTGGAGGGCCACCTCCGCCCGATGGCGCGCGCAAGCAGCGGCATCGCCTCGCATGTAGCACGATGTTCCGCCAATGGCCGCCACCAAACTCGGCTATGATGGAACGTGAACTGCGTGTGTATGTAGCGGAAGGAGCGGGACCCACGGCCGACACAGCCGGCGGTCCGAACCGGCAATCATTGTTGCGAAGATCACCACTGTCGCGACAGCCCCACCGCGACGTCGGACGGCACGATGAATGCGGACGAAGCAAAATACGTTCGAAGAAGCGATGGAGATTGTCGCCTTCTGGGATCAGACAAACCTTTTATGACCTTGTCCCGCCATGTAGATCGGGCGATATGCCTCTTCACAATGCTTCAGAACGCGACGAATGCCCGCAGCGGCGTGCAGCTGGACCAAGCCAGCCCGGCGCAGAGCCGTTGGAGCCAGTCAGCTCGTGATCGGTTTTGCCGACGAAGTCACCGCGACGCACGATAGATCGGAGCTTGACCCGTTGGTTGCAACGGTCTGACCAACAGGACGGATCAACCTTCTAGCCTTGCGTGACCCAATTAGAACCAAATTGTGCCCACTAGACATATGAACTAAGCCCCTGTTTCTACCTCGCACACTCCTGGTCACCCCATGCGTTGCACCCAATTCTATCGGGTGAGCGTCATCGTCTGAGTCGCGCAGACTATCTATACTATGCCCTGAGCGGTCGAGTTGGGCCGCCAAGTCGCAGGCCCGGCCGATGTAGACAACAAAGATTACGTAACGATACCGCAATGCTTTTTATCGTAGCTCAGCACCATTGAATAGGGAATTTCAATGCAATTTCCCAATCAAGATCCACCACGTTCAAGTCATTAAAGTCTCATTCAAAATTAAGGCAACGGTATCATGACAACCACCTGGAACCCATTAGACACGGGCGGCTGGACTCTTTCCAATGGCGATCTTACCGCGACCAGTCCCGACAACAACACAATGCAAAACATCTTCGTGGCCTTCGCGACCACCGCTATTCCGGACGACGCCAAGACGTACTTCGAGGTTAAGGTTTCCGGCGCCGCGATCCAAACCGCCTTTGAAGTAGGTTTCGGCGTACCGGGCTTCAATCCCAGCCTTAAGGACATCACCGACGAAGGGGCTATCATCCCCAACGCCACTTTTGTCTCGTTTTCCTACAACCTGACTATTACCAACAGCGGCGACGTTATCTATGACCCGCAGGGCAATGCCACTTACGCCGCAGACCCACCCCGGCGCCATTGCCGCGCCCAATCGATGGCCGAATGGCAGCATCATCGGTGTCATGGTCGACCGGATAGACAACACCGTCCAGTTCACGCTGAACGGCGTAGCGCAAGGCGGTCCGTTTGATATCAGTGGCCTCGGTGATAAAAATGTCTTTCCGTTCGCTAATTCCTGGTTCAGGTCCGGCCCGGTGGCCACGATCAATGGTGGGGACAGCGTCGCGATCAACGGTGGCGCACACGGATTCGCCGAGCCCATTCCGGCTGGCTACACTGCCCTGGATTTTGCCAGTCAAGGCGGCGACGGCGACGGCGACGGCGACGACACTGGAGCGACCAGCAACGCCAACCGCATCACCGTGAACGAGCCCTCCACCCTCGTGGCCGGTCAGATCACCATCACCGGCAGCGAAAGCGACCCCTCCCAGCCGGTCTCTCTCGACTGGCGCACATCCGGCATACCTGCGCTCGGCGCCAGTGATTGGGTGAAGGCAACGGTCCAATCCGACGGCCAGTTCACCGCCACCGTGGACATCGACCACCCGGGTACCCACAGCACGATGTTCTATCAATCGGGCACCGGGCAGGCCGTCGCCGCTTGGTCGGCGACACCGGTTGCCGCCTCGACCGGCAGCACAGGCAAACGGCACACGGCACACCGCATGCCGTCGACGGTCACCATCGGCAGCGGGCCCGACACCCTCGCGTTGCAGGTTTCCGAGGATGCGTGGGAGGGCAACGCGCAGTTCACCGTCTCGGTCGACGGCAAGCAGATTGGCGGCACGCAGACCGCCACCGCCTCGCACTCGGCCGGTCAGACCCAGACCTTCGATGTGCTGGGCACGTTCGCCGCCGGCAGCCACACCGCGACGGTCGACTTCCTCAACGACGCCTATGGCGGCAGTTCCGCGACGGATCGCAACCTCTACGTGACGGGTGCCACCATCGACAAAACTGTGGTCTCGGCGGCGACGCTCAGCGAACGCATTGGTGGTCCCCAAAGCTTCACCTTCATCGTTCCCGCTGCCGCAGCGTCGGGGTCTGACACTGTCACCGTCAATCATCCGGCCAATTTGGCCGCGGCCGTTCAGACCATCACCGGCACCGAGACCGCTCCCTCCCAGTCGGTATTTCTCGACTGGCGCACCTACGGCGGTCCGCCCGTGATCGGTGCCAGTGACTGGGTGCAGGCGAAGGTCCAGTCGAACGGCCAGTTCTCCGCCACGGTAGACGTCGACCATCCCGGAACCCTGAGCACGATGTATTACCACACCGGTTCCGGGCCGGTGGTCGCCGCGTGGTCGGCCACGCCGACATAGAGCAACATCAGCCTGGCTCAAATCGTGGAGCGACTTCAGGCTGTTGAAATTGCACGTGCAGCAACGGCTGAAGCGGCTCCGCTCAAAAGCGGAAGCGCTACAGCCTCATGACTTCCCAGGTTTTCGAGGAACCTGGTTCACCGCCGGGAGGTAGCCGCCCGCCGGTTGGCGAAAGGGAATGGATCGTGAAAGCGCTGGGCTGTCGCCGCCGACCCGCCTTCGACCAGGGGTTCGACGATCAACGTTCGACTGAGTTGCGTGGTTCGGGGCCTCGTGACGGATGTCCATCCCGGAACTCCAGGATTGCCGTTGTTAGCCAGACCTCCATAGCAGCGACCGTTTACCGCACGGCCGTCGCGGTGTTGCGGAGACGCTACGGCCTGGAGGGAACGCACCCGATCGGCACACGCAATACTGGTGTCCAACGGCATCCGGATGGTAAGGGCGTCCGCTGCCGCGCCGCTGCGGGCGACGTTCGCTTTGTAATGTCCGCCTCGTTGCAAAGTTCGGTCTGCGTGACTTCATCGGTGTCCCAATCGGCGATCCTGTAAGGCAGAGCTTTCAATGAGCTTCACGACATTCGGACGCAGCACAGTCCGCACAGAAGCCCGGAGCCTGAGGGGTCCGCTGCTGATCCTGCTGATTTCAATCATCGGATTCGCTCTATCCCGGCGGTTCATGACCCACCTGGGAAGGACGTCAGATCTGCATTCGTCTATCGCGGTGATCCTTGCTATCGCCGTGGCAGTGGGATTTCGCCGGGTCCGTTTTCAGGACATGTCCGCTGCGCTGCGAATCACGACGCGCTGCATTGGAATTTTCGTCCTGATCCAGGTGGCCTTTGACGCGTTCGGCCCGTTTGCCGGACCGCCGAACATCCTGTTTGGAGGACAGGGTTCCGCGCTCTATTTCCGCTACATAGCGGTACTCGGCATGGCGGCGGGCATCGCTTCGCTATGGCGACCGTCGTTCCTGGCTGCTTTGTTCCTCTACTACGTCGGCTGGCGCGAGCTCATCGGGACGGTATCCGGGATCCACGTAGTCGATACCGACTATCTCGGCATGATCGATGTCGGATATTTTTCAATCCTCGGCGTGTTTATTACCATTTACGCGACGTCGCCTTGGGTGGTCGGTCGCTTTTCGTTCCTGCGATCTTTCCTGCTGGGCCCAGAAGCCCAGGAGGCATTTCGAACGCGGACGTTCGACCTGATTTGGGCCTGCGCGGTCGGCGCGCATCTCGGCAGCTACTTCTGGTCGGGCATGGCCAAGATCCGTGTCAGTGGCGACGATCCATTGACATGGGTCCTGCATAATCCGACGCAGATCGCCATGGTGCTTGGGCTTGAGCGAGGCGACAACCCGCTCGCGACCTGGCCAAGTCTGCTGCAGGCGGTATGGGATGGGATCATCGGAGCGCAACCATTCCTGAATATTTTTGTTTTTGGCACCCAGCTGCTGACACCACTCGCGGGGATCTCGATCCCGATCCTATCAGTCTTCTGCCTGCTCTTTGATGCGTTTCATATCGGCGTCTATCTGACCTTGGGAGCGTTGTTCTTCTTCTGGATCGGGATGAACCTGGTCATAGTGGCGGCGGCAGCGACCTACGTCCGACGCGGCTTCACGCCAATCATGACGATCGTGATGGGAGTGACGACTGTTTTTGGGCATTATTTCTTTTATACCAATTATCTGGGATGGCTCGATACCGGACAACTGGACAGCCCGCAATTCTATGCCATCACACGGGACAACCGCGAAATAGAGGTGCCGTCCAATTATTTCGGCATCTATTCCTATACGATAGCCCAAGCTGCGATGTACATTCCTGAGGGCCACTTCCCCTTCAGGCTTGCCGGCAACGCGTTAGACCCTAAAACCTGGGCCGCTGGCCGGGCCTGTGCTCCGCAGACGGTGGGGGAACAGGATACTGGCGTGAGCCTCGATGCGGTCAAGCAAATGGTTATCAATACCGACCGGTTGATGCGAGAGTATCCGGCTGTAAAAAATGATAACCTGTATTATTTTTATCCTCACCACATGTTGCCCAACCCTTGGGTCTTCACCGACTTCAACGATCTCTCGATCGATGACATAGTGGCATATCAGTATGTATTGGATTCCGTGTGCCTGACAGTAAAGGATGGACACCTTGCTCGTGACGTACACCAGCACTCGGTCTTCCGGATTGACCTCAAGTAGCCCAAAGGCGGCCTGAGCCCTCGGAGGGGTGTTTCTCAAGCGGAAGACCTGCCTGGCTGTTCCTACGAGGGTCGGGTCGAGCGCGACGGTTATAACAGCTCAGAGAACTGCGGGGCCGGCGGATGCCGCCGGCCGAGATTGCCACGCCGGAGCGCCGCAAATGCTTGGAATCGCGCAGCCCGGATTCGATACCCCAACGACTGCCGTAGGCCGCGTCATTGGACACGTAATCGGTATGATCGACGCGTCGCAGGCTTGTTCGTGTCCGAGGCGTTGAGCGTCGTCCAATGCCGACGCTGGGCCGTCAGGAGACGATGAGCCGATGCTTCGTTACGCGGCCTCACCGCGAACTTCTCGTTCCACCAGGCGATGAAATGTGGCAGAAACCGGTTCGCTGCCCCCGTCGTGGAGATGTTCCGCAAACGCCGCCGCCAGGGTGGGGCCGCTGAAGCCGAGACGTTCTTGGCTCAGGCGATGATCCGAAGCCTGCCGCACAACGTGCGCAGGTTCCTGCTCCAATGCATTCATCACCTCATCGGCCCGAGCCCCATCAAAGCCGACGCCAAGAGGGGGCATTCTGAATTTGCGGAAGGAGACATTCCTACCTTGCGGTAACACTTGGCTGCCTGGGGTATTGTGCCATTGATTACGATCTTATACGTTGTCGCATCCCGTCGGTGTGCGTGACATGAAAGACTGTGTCTCGGTGGTTGTCCGCCGCGGTAGATCGGTGGGCGTATTTTTTGGGAATCTGGCCCTCCATGGTCTGTGATTTGCGATGTGAAGCCCTTGAGGCTGCCCTCGAGTTCCTGCAATGCCCAAACAGTAAAACGCCTTTGAATTGGTCAGAAAAAGGCGAACTGGTTTCGGCGGACGGCAAATACGTCTATCCCGTGCGCGATGGCGTTGTCTGCTTCGTGTCGAGTGTAACCGGCGACCTGCCGGCCAATGAGGATACTGCCGGGACTGTCCGCGAATACTACGACGCCAAGGGATGGGAGGCGGACGATGACGGCATCTTCAACGACACCCGCGCGTTTGTCGACACCCGCGACGTTCCTCTGGAATACACCCGGAAATGCATGAAACGCCTGAACAAATATTTTGTCAGCGGAGGTCGCTATTTGTTGGACGCGGGGAGTGGACCGATTCCTCACAGCGAATATTTGGAATACTCAGCACAATTTGCCCATCGCGTATGTGTCGACTTTTCGCTAGCCGCCTTGCACATCGCGCAATCAAAAGTCGGTGAAAAGGGGATCTTCATCCAGGGTGATCTTACGAAGATCCCGATCAAGGATGGATCGATTGAGGCGATAACCTGCAACCATGTCATCTACCACATTCCGGCGGAGCTGCAGGCCGCAGCGCTGCGAGAGTTGTGGCGCGTCCTCCGGCCGGGCGGCGTTGCCGTTGTTGTGTATGCCTGGAGTCGTGCGCCGATCGCCGGGGTTCTGCGACGCCTTGCAAGGTTATTCATGGGTAACGGAAGATCTGCGACCGTGGACCAACCGGAGATCTATTTTTCGGCGCACTCGCTAGACTGGTTCCGTTCGCAACCGTGGCCGTTCCGATATACACTCGACACCTTCCGTATTATCGACAACGATTTCATGAGGAAATACGTTGGTGACGGCTGGTCGGGACGCACGTTGCTCCGAGGTCTTTATGCCTTACAGGTCCTATTTCCGGGGTTTTGCGGAAAATACGGCGCCTACCCGGCGATTGTGATACATAAAGACTAGTGTCGCGCTTCCGTTGGACGAATTCGTATCACGCGGCCGTATCGATCCTGACGGCGTTTTCGCCCATCGCCAGCCGGCAGCCGTCGGCGTGGATTGCAACACATGACTGTGGTGCAACAGCTGATCGGGAGTCGCAGTTGCCACCATGCAATCAGCGAACACCGATCGCTATTCGCCGACCCGTGGATCAGGGGTGACCAGCATGGCACCGCGGTAGCCATCCCTGGTGCTGCTGACCGCCGGTTGACGCGATCGGCAACCTGGGAGGGGCCGCTGTCGAGCGGCGGCTAAAGGCTGTCCAAAGGCTCTATGAGCGGGAAGGAGGAGTGGATATCCCGGCGGCCAGCGAAGCGCTCAGGATACTGCAGTGCTTCGATCAGTTCGACGACATGAATACCCAGTTCGCCCGTCAGGCGATGTGGTCTCTGCTGGCGGATAGCGTCGAGCATGTCTTGCGGGCCACGGAGAAAGTCCACCGGCTTGTTCGGGCCGGCGTCGGTAAACGCGACGCCGGTGGGTCGACTGAACGTGCGGTAGAGCGGCCAGCCGTGAACCTGCACGCCCAAGCGCCAGGCAACGCGGCGCAGTTTTTTGGTAAACCAGCCCACGTCGGTGGCATTGCTGATTAGGATCCGTTCCCGATCGTCGCGGAGGAAAGGGACAACCAACACGCCCTTGTCGCCGACGATGGTCAGCGACTCGTCCACCGGCGCCACCAGCCCCGTGGTGACCCGGGCTACAACCCCGTCGCCGTATTCGATGATGCCAACGGAGAAGTCAGGTGCCATGGTGTCGACGGCAATGCCCTTGTCGGCAATTTGCGTGGAAGCAAAGGCAGTGACGCGCCGAGCAGGTCCAAACAGCGCCGCGAGGACCGTTAGGAAATAGCCGGCGTGCTCATAGGTGCATCCAACCTCGAATTCATCCTTGGCCGGCCAGTGTGATCCCGATTCCGACTGCCAGTTCCAGGGGGAGTGGTTCGGGGCTATCATCCCGGCATCGTAATTGGCATACACAACACGAACCTTGCCAACGGCGCCACGTCGCACGGCGCGCCAGAGTTCCTGTATCGTATCGCTCAGCATGTTGCAGGGTGCGGTGCCGATACGCACGTCATGTTCCGCGGCCATAGCCACGAGTTTTTGCGCCTCCGCGAGGGTCATCCCGAGCGGTTTTTCGGTGTAGACGTGCTTGCCGGCAAGCACGGCTGCCGAGGATACCGTAAAATGACTGCGAGGATTGGTGAGATTGAACACCATTTCGGTTCGCGGATCGGTGATCGCGCTTTCGAGTGTCTGGTAGATTGGCACTGAAAAGTGCGCGCAGAAACGGTCCCGTTTCGCGTGATCTTCATCGTAGGCACCCAGGATCTCGAAATCTGGATGCCCGGCGAGATTGCGTAGATAAAAGTCCGCGACGTATCCGCAACCGATGATCGCCGTGCGCATTATATATCCGCCTTTCCAATATCGGCCGAGCCCGCCATCGCCACATGTAAACACATGCGTCTGCTCAAGCGGCATCCAGTGGCCGCAGATGCAGGGACTGACATGACCTCGGCTGCTTCTACTCCCAGCAAGCTGCCCCGCATCGAGCCGTCCGTTCCCGAAAATGCCGTTCTGAGCGTCGAAAGCCCGACAGCGCAAAAGCCGTTCGTGCCCACGTTCAGGAATGCTCTTACTCGTCTACGTGAAAGGGGTGCAACAAGCACGAGGATTGGCGAAACGTCGCACCCCCGAAATCCTGTCGATTTTCAGCCACACCGGTTCCAGATGTGGGTTGGACATCAAACCGGCGACCTCCGCCGTAAGGACGTGCGATCCTGTCCCGCGGGGCTTCGCCTTGCGACAGCAGCCTCCCAGAACTACCGCAACCCTTATCCGAGCGCGAGCGGGATCAAATGAGCCCGGCAATGACACCGTGAGAACCGGATGTCAGCGTCATCAGCGGGCGACATAAGTCGGCGGCGTTCTCAGTTCAGCCGCAGATCGATCAGATGCTTCGGATCGGCCTGCAATTCACCCTTCTCGACCCGCTTGACGATGTCGGTGAGCGCGGCGTTGGCGGGGGTCGGCAGGCCGATCTCCTCGCCCTTGCGAACGATGAACCCGTTCAGGAACTCGATCTCCGTCCGGCGACCCTTCATCATGTCCTGACCCATTGAGGGGCGGTGCTCGCCGCCGCCGGCCTTACTGACCTCTTGCAGCCGGTGCTCGTCATACTCCCGGGTGGCGGCGGGATCACCCTCTCCGGCCCGGGCAATCACTTCGGGATCGATATGATGGACCTCCTCCAGCACATAGCCCAGGGCCTGGCCGACGCGAATGGCCTCGCTGCCCAGGCGAGCCCCGAAGCGTCGCAGGGTGTCATTGCGAAGGATGTCCTTGCTGATCAGGCCGGTGCTCGCGGACATGCCGTTGGCCATGGCGTTTGTCACCAGCTTCGACCACCGTTCCCCCCACAGATTGGACGTCACCAGGGCGGAATCGGCCAAAGCCACGAGTTCGCCGGATCTCCTGCACCCGCTCGGTAGTGCGGCCATGCACTTCGCCGGTACGGAACACGGTGTGCCGGTCGCCGCTTTTGCCGGCGGCGCGATGGACATGGCCGGGTTCGCACAGATCGACAGTGATCGAGCTGGCGATGCAGCCGACCACCTTGCCCCAGCCGACCACGCCGGCGATGGTCGCTTCATTCATGCAGTTCTGTAATGACACCACGAAGCCATTGGGCGCCAGATACTGGGAGATCATGACGGTCGCCCATTCGGTGTCGTACGACTTCATGCAGACGAAGGCGATGTCGAAGGGCTTCTCCTTCGCCGCCTGCTGCAGTTCGGTCAGGTGCAGCGCGCGGACCGGCGTGGACCATTCGGGCACGTCGCGGATGTGCGTGACCTTCATGCCGTTGGCGCGCATGGCCTCCACGTTGGCGGGCCACGGGTCGATGAAGGTGACGTCCTCGCCGGCTTGCGCCATGTGCGCCCCAGCGTAGGCGCCGACCGCGCCGGTGCCCATGACTGCGATCTTGTAACCCATCGGTCTACTCCCCCTAACGGCCGCTCCAGTGTGGCGACAAGCGCGGGAAACGCAACCTCCGGCCGCCCACCGTCCGACCGCCGGGTGCATCGCCTGGATGCACCGTCCCGCTTCGGCTCAATGATGGTCGGTGGGCGACCCCTGCCACTTCCCGTCAACGACCTCCGCCTCGCCGTCACCAGGCCACGGCGGCATTGTCACCCCGACGACCTCAAGCGGGTCCTCGCCAAGGGACCGGAACTGGAACGTGATACCGACAGGTATTGTCAGGCAGGTCCCGGGCGCCAGGGCCGTGATCTCTTCGGCCGCCCCGTCGAAGCGCCACATTTCGCCCATTCCTGCAACGACGTACCAGATTTCCTCAACCGTCCGGTGATGAACGGCAAGAGATGTTCGCCCGGAAGGAAGGCGGAAATGCGCCATGCTGCCAGCGCCCAGGGGCAGCAGGACCCTGACCTCTGATCCGTCCGGGGCGATCACGTCAAAGGCATCCGGCAGTGTCATCGTGGCAAAGCTTGTCATTGTGTGTCCGTGTTGAAATCGAGTGATGAAATTACCACCCGATGGTCATGGCAGAGAAACCTTTGTGGCCTGCGTCATCCTGGACCGGCCCCGGACGAGATGTCATGATCCAACCCAATCGGCGCGCGAGCCGCGTCTGCCAATCGCCCACGGTCCGGCGCGCCTGCAAGAGTGTAAGAAAAGGGTGCGGCGTGGGCGACCAGTCAACACAAAGTCACGGTCCCGGCGCTCCGGAAGCAACGAATCCCTTCCGTCTGAACCTGGACCAGCAGCACGAGCGTGTCGAGGCATTGCGACGAGCGTTGCTGGCGGGAGATGCCACGGCGCTGCTCCGATACCGTCGCTACCATCCCAAAGTTCATGATACCCGCAACGCCGAAACGATCGATCGGTCGGAGGCGTTGACCGGCGCGGAGCTGATCATAGCTCGTGAACTCGGATTGCCGAGCTGGCCGGAGCTGAAGGCCCATGTCGCTGCAATGGAAAGGGAGCGTGACAGCATTGCCGGCGGTGCGCCTGCACCGGACCGAGACGCCTCGACCTTGCACGTTCGTTGTGGTTCCGATCTAGAAACGACACTGCGCGAGGGCGGCTTTAGCGGTGACTTTCTGGAGTGCTCGGACCCACTGTGTCAGGGCCCGGTGGTGGAGGCAGACGATTGGCTCGAGCGGCGCGCTGAATTTCTGACCCAGGCTTATGGCGCTGTCACGAGACAAGGCACCGAGCAGATCATGGCGAAGCTGGAGCGGGCGGAAGTGGGGTTGCGGACGGCGGCGGATCGGTACCAGCGCGTGGCGCTCTGGTTCGAACACGACAGCTTCGATCAGTTTATCCTGGCCCGCTGCCTCGCCCGCTTTGCGACGGCGCCACCGAGCAGCCTCGAACTCATTTCGGTCAATCGTTATCCCGGCCCCGTCCGGTTCATTGGGCTCGGCCAGCTTCCGCCGGAAGCGCTGCGACTGTTGTGGAACCGGCGACAGAAGGTGTCGGGGCAGCAGTTGGCGGCGGGACGCGCCGTCTGGCAGAGGTTGCGGGACTCCGACCCCTCGGCGCTCGCATCGGCAGCGCGCGCCGGTATTCCTGAATTGCCATACATGGCTCAAGCCGTCCGGCGCCACTGTCAGGAGCTACCGTGGGTCGGCGACGGCCTTGGCCTGACCGAAAGACTGATATTGAAACAACTGGCCGAACGGCCGAGCACCGTAGGCGAAGTGTTTCGTGACCTGATGCTGGAGCATGAACCCTTGCCGTGGCTGGGCGACGTCATGTTTCTATTCATCGTAGAGAGCATGAAGCGTGTCAGCCGGCCCGTGTTCACCAGCGCATTCGATGACGCGACCCAACGCTGGCCCCAGGAGCGGCTGACGATAAACCCACTGGGGCGGGAGGTCCTGGCCGGGCAGGTAGACTGGCTTTCGCTGTGTCCGCCACAGCGCTGGCTGGGCGGCGTTGGCATCGTTGCGGGCGTACCGTGCTGGCGTTGGGACGCCCGCGCCGAGGCAACCGTTCTGCAATGAAACCGGTGGCGTTCGGCACTGCCAATGCCGTCAGACGGAACCACCAGCAAGGAGACCGCCCCGCCCCGTACCGAAAGATGTGACCAAAGTGTGACCGACATCACAGCACGCAAAGGCGGTTCGGGCTTTATTGCGCGCATCGACAACAGGAGGTGGGCGGATGGAGCACATGAACCAGGTTCGTCTGCAGGCGATCGCTGAAGTTTCCGATCAATTGAGCCTGCGGTTGGGACGCTCAGTCCCCACAATGCACTGGTCAACGGACGCGGAGACCGGAAATCTTGTCTGCCACTGGGTGCTTGTCGAGGAAAGCCCGGTTTGCCAGGCTTGAGAATTCGTTACGGGTGACCACCCTCCAGATACGCAGCCCGAATCTCGGGCCGGGCGAGAAGCTCGGCCCCCGTGCCCGCCATCGTGATAGAGCCGTTGACCAGGACATATCCCCGATGCGCCAACCGTAGCGCCTGATACGCATTCTGCTCGACCAGCAGCACCGTCAGGCCGGCACCGCGGTTCAGTCCACGGATAGCAGCAAAGATCTGTCGCACCATCATCGGCGCCAGTCCCAGCGACGGCTCATCCAGCAGAAGCAACCGAGGTCGCGACATCAGCGCCCGCCCGATCGCGAGCATCTGCTGCTCGCCACCCGAAAGCGTCCCGCCGCGTTGGCCCATCCGTTCCTTCAGCCGGGGAAACAGCATAAAGACTTCTTCCAGCAGAGCGCCGATATCGGTCCGACCCGCGACCTCCGCCCCCATCACCAGGTTCTCGCGTACCGTCATGCGGCCGAAGATGCGGCGACCCTCTGGCGCCTGAGCAATGCCCCGCCGCATGATCTCGTGCGTCGGCAGTCGCGTGATGTCCTGACCTTCATGCACGATCTGGCCTGATCGCGCCCGAGGATTGCCGCAGATCGTCATCATCAGCGTCGACTTGCCGGCCCCGTTCGCGCCGATGAGAGTGACGATCTCGCCCTCATCCACCGTCAGGTCGATTCCCCGAAGCGCCTGAATCGCGCCATAGAACGCGGTGACGCCGGACAGCGACAGCAGAGTGCTCACGGCGGGGCCGCATCGTCCGCGTCTTCATCGTCGTCGCCTTCACCCAGATAGGCGGCAATCACCGCGGGATCGGCGAGCACCTCAGCCGACGTGCCGTCGCTGATCTTCTTGCCATGATCCAACACCACGATGTGGTCGGAGATGCTCATCACCACTCCCATGTCGTGCTCGATCAGCAGCAGCGAGCAGCCCTCGGCGCGGATGCGCAGCAGCAACTGGTTGATCTCCTCCAACTCGCGGGGATTGAGACCAGCGGCCGGCTCATCCAGGCATAGCAGCACCGGGTCGGTGCACATGGCGCGAGCAATTTCCAACCGGCGTTGTGCGCCATAAGGCAGTGCGCCGGCGGGATCGTCAGCCCGCGCGATCAGTCCGATCGCGTCCAGCCAGTGCCGCGCCTTCGCCAACCCAGCGGCCTCGGCGGTCCGATAGCGCCCGAGGCCCAGCACCGCGAGCACGCCGAAACCGGTAGCCGCGGTCAGCGTGTTGTGTTGCGCGACCAGCAGGTTCTCCAATGCCGTCATGCCGGCGAACAGACGGATATTCTGAAACGTTCGGGCGACCCTGGCGCTGGCGGCGATGCGATGACCAGCCATGCGCTGCAGTGGAAACATAGTGCCGGCCTGGTGGGTCAGCACGATCGAGCCGCTGGTCGGGCGATAAAACCCGGTGATGCAATTGAACACGGTTGTCTTGCCCGCGCCGTTGGGACCGATGACGGCGGTTATTTCGTGGTGTCGAGCCTCAAACGACAGGTGATCGATCGCCCTCAGGCCACCGAACCGCATCGTCAAATCGTCAACCGACAGCAACCGCCCGGGAGTGTTGCTCACGCGCGGCCCTGGGCGACAAGTTCGGGTGCGATCTCTCGCTTTTCGCCTAGCGCCACCGAGGGTGTACGACCGGACACCAGGCCGCGCGGGCGCAACACCATCATGACCACCAGGGCCAGACCGAAGATCAACATGCGATAGAGCGGAAGCTCTCCCGCTATTCCGGCGAACAGCGGGCTGTTCATCTGCTCACCCAGCCAACCGAGGAAATCACGCAGAGTTTCCAGACCGCCGATCATGACCAAGGCGGCGAGGGCGACGCCAAGCTGGCTGCCGAGGCCGCCGAGGACCACGATCGCCAGCACCGTCGCGGACTCGATGAAAGTGAAACTTTCGGGACTGATGAAGGCCTGGCGGGTGGCGAAGAAGGCGCCGGCGAGGCCGCCGAAACCGGCCCCGATGGCGAAGGCGGTCAACTTGGTGTTGGTGACATTGATCCCGAGCGACCGGCAGGCAATCTCATCTTCCCGCAGAGCCTCCCACGCTCGGCCGAGCGGCAGGCGGCGCAGTCGCAGCGTGACCCAGTTGGTGAGCAAGGCGAGGCCGAGGATGACGTAATACAGGAAAATCACGCGCTGAATTGTTGCTGGTTCGATGTTGAAAAAGCCGGCGACGGTGCCATCTCCGCCGTTCATGCTGAAGCTCAGTCCGAACAGCGTGGGGCGGGGTATGCCGGTGATGCCGTTGGGTCCATTGGTGAGGGAGACCCAGTTGATCAGGAGAATACGGACGATCTCACCGAACGCCAGGGTGACGATGGCGAGATAGTCGCCACGCAGGCGCAGCACCGGGAAGCCAAGCATAATGCCCCAGAGTGCGGCCAGGATCCCGGCCAATGGCAGGCAGGTCCAGAAACCGAGGCCGAAGCCCTGCGCCAGGAGCGCGTAGGAGTAGGCGCCGACGGCATAGAACGCGACATAGCCGAGATCCAGCAGACCGGCGAGACCGACGACGATGTTCAGCCCCCAGCCTAGCATGACATATGTCAATACGAGAGTGCCGAGGTCGACATAGTAACGAGATCGGGTGAACGGCAGAGCCACGGCGAGCACCACCAGGACAGGTGTCAAGTATTTGCCGGCGCGGGTGAGGAAAGCGGCGAACGTGCGGTTCGACACGACCGTTGCGTTGCAAGATCGGTGCCCGCGCCAGGCGAGCATGACGAGGCGGCCGATGAAGACGAGGCCGACGACAACGGCGGTGGCGATCGGGCGGGTCTGAAGCGACAGACCGCTGTCGCTGCTTGTGGTGACCAGGCCAACCAGGGGACCGAACAAGCCGAGGGCGATCAAGGCTGAAAGGAAGGCGTCACGCAATGCGGTCACTGGGCGGCCGATCCTTGTGGTGTCTCCCTGTTGCCTCTCGGCGCCATGAGTGGTGGCCTGTCCGGGTCATGGCCGCCAACGAGCCCTCATGCCGCGGCGGTGCCCTGCGTGAAGACGATCATACCTTCTCGACCTCGGTCCGTCCGAGAAGTCCCGTGGGCAGGAAGATCAAAGCGACAATCAAGATCGAGAAGGCGGCGACGTCCTTGTATTCGGCGCTGAAATAGGCCGACCAGAACACCTCGATCAAGCCAATCAGCAAGCCGCCGAGAACCGCGCCCGGCAGGCTGCCGATGCCGCCCAGGACCGCGGCGGTGAAGGCTTTGATGCCGGCGATGAAGCCGATATAGAAATCGATAACGCCATAGTAAAGCAGGAACATGAAGCCGGCGACCGCGGCCAGCGCGGCGCCGATGACGAAGGTCAGGCTGATCGTCCGGTCGGTGTCGATCCCCAGCAGGCTGGCCATTTTCAGGTCCTGCTCACAGGCCCGCATCGTCCGCCCCAACGGCGTTTGGGTCACCAGCCAGGTGAATACGCCCAGGATGACCAAGGTAATGATGACGATGGCGATCTGCATCCACGAAAGTTGCACCGCGAACCCGTCGCGATCCATCAATTGCATACCGCCGGGGATCATTGCCTGCATCGGCTTGACCCGCGCACCCTGGCTGACCTGGACGAAGTTCTGCAGGGTGATCGACATCCCGATCGCGCTGATCAGCGGCGCCAGCCGGAAGGAACCGCGCAGCGGGCGATAGGCCAATCTCTCCACGGTCCAGCCGTACAGCGCCGCGATCCCCGCCGCGAACAGCAGGGTCAGCGCCAGTGCCAGCGGAACCGCGGTAATGCCCATCGAGGCGAGGCCGAGCAATGCAATCAAGGACAGGAAGGATCCGACCATGAACACATCGCCGTGGGCGAAGTTGATCATGCCGATGATGCCGTAGACCATAGTGTAACCGACCGCGATAAGGCCGTAGATCATGCCAAGCGTGACGCCATTGATCAGTTGCTGCAGGGCGTAGGCCAATCAGAACTCCGATTCCCATTTCCGTCTTCGGGGCAATGCAACCATGCGCGCCATGTGTGGTGCAAGTGAGGACATCCGGCCTGCGGATGTCACATTCCCGGGGCTGCGTCCGAGGTGCCGCGTCCGCGCCAGAATAGTCAAATGATTGGTTGACATTCAACAATCCGATTGATAATCATGCTCGATGACCAGCCTGCCGACACGACCGTTGGTTGACGACGGGGATCCCGGTCAGGTGATCCTGGATCGTGTGTTCTTTGCGTTGTCGGATCCGGTTCGGCGCAGAATATTGGAGCAACTCGACGAGCAGACGAAACTCGTATCGGAGCTTGCGACGCCTTTCGACATCTCGTTGCAAGCGGTATCGCGCCATATCCAGGTGTTGGTCCGGGCCGGGCTCTTGAGCCAGGAACGATCCGGCAGGATCAGCCGGTGCAGTCTCATAGCCGGTCCGATCTTCGCGGCGGCGGTCTGGATCAACCGCTACAGCAAGTACTGGCAGGAACAATTCGACATGCTGGCTCTGACCCTTGAGGAAATAGCCGAGGAGCAGTCCGGCGGATCAGGACGCTCGCCGCCGGGCAAGAAGCGGAAGCGGACTTCATAGTGCCCCGCAGAACCGTCTGGTCAGGCGGCCCGCGGGAGATTGTTTCGACGCATGAGCCGGGCGTTGTTCAGATCGCTGCAGACACGCCCGACCCGGCGGCAAATGTGCCACACGGCGCGACAAACAACGAACGATTGATGGAGGACCGATACGGTGAGGCACAAAGAGCTGGCTGATAAATTGGCGGAATACCGCGGCGAGATCACCGAATTACGGGCAAAGATGCGGGCGGCGCAGGCTTCGGTGGAGCCGGAGGACGCGGCGGACTATAGCTTCGCAACGCCACGCGGCGCAGTGTCGCTTTCCGCGCTGTTCGGCAACAAGCCCGACCTGATCGTGATCCACAATATGGGAGCCTCTTGTCCTTACTGCACGCTGTGGGCGGACGGGTTCAACGGGGTGTATGATCATCTCGCCAGCCGAACGGCCTTTGTCGTCTCCAGCCCTGACCGTCCGGATGTGCAGGAGCGATTTGCCACCACGCGAGGCTGGCGGTTCCCCATGGTAAGCCACGAGGGCACGACATTCGCGGCAGACATGGGGTATCGTTCGTCGGCCGGTGGCTGGATGCCCGGCATCACGGCTTTTCGGAAAAGCGGACAGCAGGTTCAGCGTGTTTCCGACGCGCCGATGGGCCCGGGCGATGATTTCTGCTCGCTTTGGCATTTCTTCGATCTGCTTCCCGCTGGCGCCGCGGGATGGAAACCGCAATACAAGTACTCTTAATCGCCGGCCGGAGCGGCGCGTCCGGACGTCACCGGACGTGCATGCCGCGGCTGGCAGGCCAAGGAGCACCGTGCGATGGCGTGGGATTTCACGGTATCGGATCTGATCCCGGCTGCTCCAGGCGAGATCTACGAAGCCTGGCTCAGCAGCGACGGTCACAAGAAAATCACCGGCGGAGCGCCCGCCGACATCTCGCCGGCGCCGGGAGCCGACTTCACCGCATGGGACGGCTACATCACCGGGCGCAACCTGACGCTGGAGCCGGGACGGCGGATCGTCCAGTCGTGGCGGACGACGCAATTCAGCGCGACGGATCCAGATTCTCAGATCGAAGTGCTGTTGGAGCCTTGCCCGGAAGGCACGCGGGTGACGTTACACCACACCAACGTGCCTGACGGGCACACGAGCTACCGCGACGGCGGATGGCAGGACAACTACTTCGAACCGATGAAGGCTCACTTCAGCGGCCCAGGCTGATGGTCGCGGGTGGGTGACCTGACCGTCATTCACGTGGCGGGTCGAACTCTCCGCGATACCCGCCGCAGCCGGAAGCCGGCGACGCCGGCCACTATTCCTTCCGATCCGCCTCAAACAGCGCCGTCAGTTCTTCCGACGCCTGCTGCACGTTCTGGATAAGCTGCTTCTCGTCGCGATAGATCGCATGCGTCTCCACCAGGTTACGTTCGTCATGTTCGCGAAACAAAGCCACCGAGTGCGCGGCCTCCTCCAAGGAAACACCTAGCGCCGTAAGAGATTCCTCGGCCATCTTCAGACTCGAATGAAACGTGTCGCGCACGACGCCGTCCACGGCCCGGTCCATCAGCAAGTGGGCGTGCCGCCGATTTCGCGCTCGCGAAATGACTTTTAGATCGGGGAAGTGACGCTTGGCGACGTCGACGACGCGCAGGACGTCTTCCGGGTGGTCCATCGCAACGACGAGCAGCTTCGCCTGCTCGGCGCCCGCGGCGCGCAGCAGGTCGGGCCGGGTCGGATCGCCGAAGTACACCTGCCCGCCGAACCGCCGGATGACATCGACCTGTCCCGGATCGCGTTCCAGCGCGGTAAAGGCGATGCCATGCATCCGCAGAACCCGGCCGATGATCTGACCCACCCGTCCGAAGCCGCTGACGATGACCGGCGTGGCCTCCGGATTGATCAGATCATAGGCCGGCGGGGGCGCTGCGTGCAGCAGCGGGACGACGAAGCGCTCCGACAGCGCGAACAGCACCGGCGTCGCCGCCATCGAAACGGCTGCCACCAGCGTCGCCATGGCCGCTCGGCCGCCGTCCAGGGCACCCACCGCGACGGCCGCGCCGAACATGACAAAGCTGAACTCACTCGCCTGTGGCAGGGCCAGACTGAAGCGGATTGAATCGACCAGGCTCTGACCGCTAAGCCGCGCCAGGATGAAGCAGATGGCGATTTTGGTGACCAACAAGCCGCCGGTCGCCATTACCAGCAATCCTGGATCTGCCTGCGCGAGACCCAGGTCAGTGGACATGCCGACCGAGATGAAGAAGAAGCCCAGCAACAGGCCCTCAAACGGCGCTATGTCGGCCTCGAGCTCGTGCCGGTACTCCGACTGCGACAGCAGCACGCCGGCCATGAACGCCCCCAGCGACATGGAAAGGCCAGCGAGGTCGGCGATGTAAGCTGTGCCCGCGACGGTCAGCAACGACGCCGTGGTGAACAGTTCCGGGGTGCGCGCGCCGCCAATCGCCCGGATCAGCGGCGGGACGACGAACCGGCCGCCGATCAGGATCACGCCCACCGCGAACGCGGCCCGCGCCACATCATGCCACGGCACATGCTCCGGCAAGGTTCGCTCGGCCAGCAGCGGCACCAATGCCACCAGTGGAATGAACGCCAGATCCTGAAACAGCAGCACAGCAAACGCGTCCCGCCCTGCGCGCCCCTGCAACAGCTCCGCTTCCGCCAGGAGCGGCAGCACGATAGCGGTGGAGGACATCGACAGGCCTACGCCAAGCACCGCGGCGCCCGGCCAGGACACCCCCGCCGTGCAGGCCAGTCCGCCGAGTGCCGCCGCGCTGAACACCAACTGCGCCGAACCGAGGCCGAAGACCGCCTTTCGCATCACCCAGAGTCGTCGCGGCCGGACCTCCAGTCCGATCAGGAACAGCAACATCACGACGCCCAAGGAGGCAACGCCGGAAATTTGATCGATGTCGCTGACCAGCCGCAGACCGGATGGCCCGATCACCACGCCCGCCAGCAGATATCCCAGCACGCTGCCCAGGCCGAACCGGCGGGTGAGCGGCACCGCGATCGTGGCGGCGGCCAACAGTGCAACCAGCGTGGTCAGCATCGGCCAGCCTTGGTCAGCCACTCGGCCGTCTGCATCTCAGTAGCCGCGAGCGGTGTCGAAGCGGTTGGGCAACGGCCGGCCGTCGCGCCAGGCGCGCAGATTATCCAAAAAGATGTCGAGGCTGAGCGGATTGTAAGTGGTTGGATCGTCGGCTGACGTGTGCGGGCTGATGATCAGGTTCGGCGTGGTCCACAGGCGGTGGCCGGCGGGGATTGGCTCCGGCGTAAAGACGTCCAGCACGGCGCCCGAAATTCGGTCTTGCTCCAGCAGGTCGCATAGCGCGTCCTGGTCCAGCAAGCCGCCGCGGCCGATGTTGACGAGACCGGCCGCCTGCGGCAGCAGGCCCAGTCGCCGTCGGTCCATCAGGTTTCGCGTGGTTTCGGTCAGCGGGCAGGCGAGCACCAAGAATTCGGACCCCGGCAGCACGGCCTCCAGGGCGTCAGTGCCGACAACCCGAGCGCAATGTGGATGTGGGGCCGGATGGGCCCGCACTCCGGTGACGGTCATGCCGAAGCGCGCAGCGTGTTCGGCGACGGCGCCCCCTAACGTCCCCAGTCCGACGATGGTGACGGAGCGCCCCGCAAGGACGCTGCCCCAGATCTCGCGCCATGCGCCGGCACGCTGGTTGGTGACCATGCGAGGGATCCGGTTCGCCAGCATCAGCAGTGACATGATACCGAACTCGCCGGATTTGACGGCGTGCGTGCCACGGTTGTTCAGCAGCATCGCGCCCGGCGGCAGCCACGTGTAGGGTGCAAGACGGTCGAGCCCCGCACTGGTCGCGAACACCAGCTTCAGCCGGGGGGCGTCGCAGGGGAAATTCCTCGACACGGTCCCGGGATCGGCGATCAGCGCCTCGGCGTCACGCATGGCCGCGACGAACTCGGCTCTCGTGGTGCCGATGCTGACGCTGTGTCCGAGGCCGATGTCGGCCGCCCGCGCGGCCGCGGCCTCCCACATCGGAAGGGAGAATGCGAACAGCGTCTCACCGACCGGGTTCTGCAGATGGATGCGCATGGCGGGAAACCTGCCATGCATGACGCTGTATGGACAGAGCCGATCTGCGTCCGGTTCGGCCCGCCGGCCATCGCCACCCTGGTGGTCGATCCTCGGTCAGCAAAGCAGCCGCGACCTGTGGACGCAGGCCGACCGAGCCTTCGGCGGGTTAAGTTGGATATTGGATATGAGCGAAAGGCGTGCTGCACCGCACCGTCTTGCCGGGTGCCGCACGATACGCTAGCAACGGCGCGCCTTCCGGGCGCCGCTTGCAGCCGCCGGTTCGGCAGGCCCGCTTCATCTCAGCTTGGCGCCGCCGATCGCGCCTGTGAAGGAATCGCCCATGGCCCGCAACAAGATCGCCCTTATCGGCGCCGGCAACATCGGCGGCACCCTCGCCCACATGATCGGTCTGAAGGAACTGGGAGACGTCGTGCTGTTCGATGTCTTCGGCGGCGTTGCGGCCGGCAAGGCGCTCGACATCATGCAGTCGGGGCCGGTTGACGGTTTCGATGCGGCGATGTCCGGGGGCTCCGACTATGCCGCCATCAAGGGCGCCGACGTGGTGATCGTGACCGCCGGCTTCCCGCGCACTCCGGGCATGTCACGCGATGATCTGATCGGCAAGAACGCGGGCGTCATCGCCGAGGTCGCGGCCGGTATCCGTGCCAATTGCCCTGAGGCTTTCGTGATCTGCATCACCAACCCGCTCGATGCGATGGTCTGGGTGATGAAGGAGAAATCCGGGCTGCCCGCCAACAAGGTGGTCGGCATGGCCGGTGTGCTGGACAGCTCCCGATTCCGGCTGTTCCTGGCGCAGGAATTCGGCGTGTCGGTGGAGGATGTGACGGCATTCGTGCTCGGCGGCCACGGTGACTCGATGGTGCCGCTGACCCGCTACTCCGCCGTTGCCGGCATTCCAGTGCCGGACCTGGTGAAGATGGGCTGGACGACGCAGGCGAAGATCGACGCCATCGTCGACCGCACCGCGAATGGCGGCGGGGAAATCGTGAAGCTGCTGGAGCGTGGCAGTGCGTTCTATGCACCGGCTGCCTCCGCCGTCGCAATGGCCGAGGCCTATCTGAAAGACAAGAAGCGAGTGCTGCCCTGTGCGGCGTATCTGACCGGCCAGTACGGCATCAGCGACCTGTATGTTGGGGTGCCGGTCATCATCGGCGCCGGCGGCGTGGAGAGGATTGTCGAGATCGAGCTCAATGCCCGAGAGCAAGCGGCATTCGAAAAGTCCTGCGCCAGCGTGAAGGAACTAATCGAGGCGTCCCGCAAGCTGATCGGCTAGGGATTCACGCATGAACATCCACGAGTATCAGGCCAAAGAGCTGCTGAAGCGCTACGGCGTCGCGGTTCTGGAAGGGTATGCCGCCTGGACGCCCGAGGAGGCGGTAGCGGCCGCCGCGAAGCTTCCCGGGCCGGTGTGGGTGGTCAAATCGCAGATCCACGCCGGTGGCCGGGGCGCCGGCCACTTTGCGGACGATCCCGAGGGCAAGGGTGGCGTGCGGCTCGCGCGTTCCCGGGCGGAGGTTCGGGAAGCAGCCGATGCGATGATCGGGCATACCCTGGTCACCAAGCAGACCGGGCCGGCCGGCCGGTCGGTGCGGCGGGTCTATGTAGAGGCCGGCTGCGACATCGCGCGGGAACTCTATCTTTCGTTGCTGGTCGACCGGATCAGCGGTCGCGTGACCATCATCGCCTCGATGGAAGGTGGCGTCGAAATCGAGCAGGTGGCAGCCAACCACCCGGAGAAGATCCTGCGCATCGGTGTCGATCCGGCCTCGGGTATCTCGGGTTTTCACGGTCGCCGGTTGGCGGCGGGGCTGGGGCTGGTCGGCAAGCAGGCCGCTTCCCTCGGCAAGTTCGTCGGCGCCATGTATGCCGCCTTCATGGCGCTCGACTGTGCCGTGGTGGAGATCAATCCGCTGGTCGTCACCGCGGCCGGTGATGTCATTGCGCTGGACGCAAAAGTGAGCTTCGACGACAGCGCGCTGTTCCGCCATCCGGAGCTGGAAAAACTGCGGGATGAGTCGGAGGAGGACCCGAAGGAGCTGGAGGCCGCGAAGTATTCACTGAACTACGTGGCGCTCGGCGGCAACATCGGCTGCATGGTGAACGGCGCCGGCCTGGCCATGGCGACGATGGATATCATCAAGCTGTACGGCATGGCGCCGGCCAACTTCCTCGACGTCGGCGGCGGTGCCACCAAGGAAAGAGTGACGGCGGCCTTCAAGATCATCCTCTCGGACCCGAACGTCGAAGGCATTCTGGTCAACATCTTCGGCGGCATCATGCGGTGTGATGTGATCGCGGAAGGGGTCGTCTCTGCCGCGCGCGAAGTGCAGCTATCGGTGCCTCTGGTGGTGCGGCTCGAGGGCACCAACGTCGAGCTGGGCAAGGCGATCATGTCGCGATCGAATCTACCCATCATCGCCGCGGACAATCTGGCGGACGCCGCCGAAAAAATCGTCAACGCGGTGCGGGAGGCTGCTTAGATGTCGGTACTCGTCGACAGCGGCACCAAGGTCATTTGCCAGGGGTTTACCGGCGCGCAAGGCACCTTTCACTCCGAGCAGGCGATCGCCTACGGCACCAAGATGGTTGGTGGCGTCACCCCCGGCAAGGGAGGCTCGACGCACCTGAACCTGCCAGTGTTCGACACGGTGTGGCAGGCACGGGAGAAGACCGGAGCCGATGCGACGGTGATCTACGTGCCGCCGCCGTTCGCCGCCGACGCGATCCTGGAGGCGATCGACGCCGAGTTCCCGCTGCTGATCTGCATCACCGAAGGTATCCCGGTGCTGGACATGGTTCGGGTGAAGCGTGCGCTGAGCGGTTCGAGCTCGCGTCTGATCGGGCCGAACTGCCCAGGCGTGATCACGCCCGACGCCTGCAAGATCGGCATTATGCCCGGTCACATTCATCGGCGCGGCAGCGTGGGGATCGTGTCGCGGTCCGGCACGCTGACCTATGAGGCGGTGGCGCAGACGACGGCGGTCGGGCTGGGTCAAAGCACCTGTGTCGGCATCGGCGGCGATCCGGTGAAAGGCACCGACTTTATTGAAGTACTTGAAATGTTCCTCGCCGATCCGGAGACGAAAGAGATCGTCATGATCGGTGAAATCGGCGGACAGAGTGAGACGGATGCGGCCGATTTCCTGGCCAGGAACAAGGTGAAGAAGCCGACCGTCGGGTTCATCGCCGGTGCTGCCGCCCCGCCCGGCCGGCGCATGGGCCACGCCGGCGCGGTCATCAGCGGCGGCAAGGATACGGCGGCTGCGAAAATGGACGCGATGCGGAGTGCCGGGATTCACGTGGCCGAAAGCCCGGCCGCCCTGGGCAGCACGATGATCGAGGTGCTGAGAGGTTAGGCGTCGCTGCTGGACGTGGCCGTCTTGTCCGCGACAAAAGTCACCACCCGACAGGCGCTCGGAAATGACCTTTTTCCCGGGCAAGAGGACCTGACCGAAGATCCGTCGCGCTGCCCGCGCCCGTTATGGCCCAGACAAGGACCAACAGAACCGTTTGGGGGCCCATGACAACGCATCTCAAGCTCGCGCTTTGCTTCGTTGCGGTCAGTTCAACGCCGCTACTCGCCCTTGCGGCCGAACCACCCGGCACTGCGATCGAACTACTGGGCAAGGGGGTGCAGATCTACACCTGCACCGCTGGTCCCGCCGGGCCCGCGTGGAGCCTGAAGGCACCCGAAGCAACGCTCCGCGACTCAGCCGGCCATGTGGTCGGGCAGCACTTTGCCGGCCCAACCTGGCAGGCAACCGACGGGAGCAAGGTGGTTGGCGCCCCACTGGTCGCCAGCGTCCCCCGTGGTCCCGCCTCAGTCCCCTGGCTGGTACTGCGTGCGACCGAGAACGACGGTGAGGCGGGCCTGTTCGCCCGGGTCGCCTATATCGTCCGCTCCCGTACGATCGGCGGCATTGCACCCGCGACCGGCTGCGACGCCGGGCATACCGGTGCCGAGATCCGTATTCCATACAGCGCCACCTACACCTTCTTCACGCCAAATACGCCGTGAAAAACCGGGCCGAGAGGGCCCGTCTACCGATCATCCACCGGCATATTCGCCTGCACTGACGGGCGTAGGTTGAACGTCTCGTGCCAGGCGGCGAGTTTGGGATGGCCATCCCGCCACGCCAGTGCGGCGAAGCGGAAATCCAGGTAGGCCAGTGCCACCCCGATGGTCAGATGGCCGATATTAAAGCCACTGGACGCCAGCGCCTCCGCTTCCGCCTCAAGCGCCTCAACACAGGCGATCAGCTTCGCCCGCCACAGGTCCTTGTGGGGACTGCTCTGCCGCTCGGGTGGCCGAAACCCCTCGGCCAACAGCGGCAGTGCGTTGTCGAGCATGCCTTGGCCAAGCGCATGGCGGCGGAGAGCGGTCAGCCGCTCCGGCCAGGCGGCGGGGTAGAGTTTCGCGCCCGAATGCAGCGAGTTGAGATATTCGATGATGACCGGTGAGTTGTAGATCGCGGCGCCATCCGGAAGCTCCAGGGTCGGAATTTTGCCGACTGGGTTGCGCTTCATCAGTTCCCGGTGAGGGGTGGTGCCACCGGCGACGGTACGGACTGTCCGCACCTGATCCTGCAGGCCGATTTCGTAGATCGCGATCATCACTTTGCGCACGTAAGGGGATCGAGGCGACCAATGCAGGATCATCGGCTGGGTCATCGGCACACCTTCCTCGCGTCACAGGCTTTGCCTGGCTTGGCTCGGTGTTCATGCCGTGCGTTTGCGTGCCGAGGCCTGCTTCCGCGCGGCCCGTTCGAGTTGCTCGCCATACTTCATCCCCTCCAGCTTCAGCCCATCGGGATCCAGGAAGAACACCGCGTAGTAGTCGTCGTAGTATTCGCCCGCCGGATCGACGATGGTGGCGCCGAGCTCATCGCGAAGGAAGGTTTGCAGGTCGTCCACGTCCTTGCGGCTGCGGAGCTGGAATGCGTAGTGATGGAAACCGACGTCGCCGATGCGATAGCCGCGCTTGCGAGCCCCGTCGTCGGCCGCCGCGATCCAAAAGCGCGTTTTGCCGTTGGTCCAACCGATCGTGTCGGGATACTCATCCGAGATCTCGAAGCCGAGGAACGTGAACAGCCTGCCGTAGAACTGCTTTGATTTTTCGTAGTCGCTAACCCGGACAGACAGGTGATCGATCCCGACGACGCGTACCATGGCGTCCTCCGTCGCTGCAGATGTTCATGGTATCCAGTTACGGTCGACGCAGTTGCATCGACCCCCTCGGTGCAACAGTCGGCGCGCGCATTCAGTTCCGCTGTTGTCGTGCGACGCGCTTACCCGCTAACCAGATTTGCGGCCATGAATAGAGATTTCGCCCCCGCTCAAGGGCTGGTCAGCATACGACCGATTCAGGCGGCTTTGTCTTCTCCCTGAGCGCCCGGGTCGATCCACCCGATGTGTCCGTCTGACCGCCGGTACACTACGTTCAGCGTCCCGCTGGCGCTGTTGCGGAACATCATTACGGGCTGGTCTGCCAGATCCATCCGCAGCACCGCCTCGCCAACTGACAAAGTGGTGATCTCCATCCGGGTCTCGGCAATTACCGTGGCATATGCCTCCGATAGCGTGCGCCCCTCCACGTCGACGCCCTCGGCTCCGTTCATCTCCTCTTGCAGGATAAACTGCCGCGCGCCCTCGGGACGCTCGCGTTGCGCCAGGTCGCGGGCATGGTCGTTAACTCGGCGCCGGTACCGGCGCAACCGCTTGGCGATATGCTCGGCCGCGTCATCGAAGGCGGCGTTTGCGTCCGCAGCCTCCCCCTCGCCGCGCAACAGCAACCCACGTCCCGCATGCACATTGATATCACAGGTGAAAAAGCTGCGCGCTCGGCTGAATGTGACATGAGCCTCCAACGCATGGTCGAAGTACTTGCCCGCGATCGCTTCCAACTGGGTAGACACCCGGGTCTGCAACGCGTCCGACAACTCGACTTGTTTGCCGGATACCGTAATCTCCATGCTACTCTCCCAAAGCGGTTCAGAGTCCGCAAAGGACGTCCGGTCAACTGGCGTCCCGGTCCGATAGACGCGGACTGACCACAGTTGGCCACGCTCCCGCCGGCGATGTCTACTCGTAATACTGCGTACCCTGATCCGGCGGTCAGGCCGGGACGGCCTTTTCCCGGCGCCGCTGGACCGAGTTCGGAATGCGCAGCGCCTCCCGATACTTGGCGACGGTGCGGCGGGCGATATCAACGCCTTCGCGTCGCAGGATGTTAACGATCGCATCGTCGGAGAGGACGTCGGCGGCGGGCTCCAATTCTATCAGGCCACGAATGCGATAGCGCACCGCCTCGGCGCTATGCGCATCGCCGCCATTCGTTCCTTGAATGGCTGTGGTGAAGAAATACTTGAGTTCGAAGGTCCCGCGAGGCGTCGCGATGTATTTGTTCGCGGTAACTCGGCTGACGGTACTTTCGTGCAACTCGACCGCCTCGGCGATGTCGCGCAGGATCAGCGGGCGAAGGAAAGCCACGCCGAGGCGGAGGAACGCATCCTGCTGGCGGATGATCTCCGCCGACACTTTCAGGATCGTCTGGGCACGCTGCTGCAGCGAGCGCACCAGCCAGTTGGCGTTGGCCAGTCGTTCGGTCAGGAATACCCGTTCGTCCTTGCGGGCGCGGGGGGCGATCCTGGCGTAGAACCGTTCGTTCACCAGCACTCGCGGCATCGTCTCGGGGTTCAGCTCGATAATCCAGCCGCCGTCCGGAGACTGATGCATAAGCAGATCCGGCACCACCAAAGGCGCCGGCACCACGTCGTAGGTGGCCGCCGGCTTTGGATCGAGGGCTCGGATCTCAGCGATCATTTCCGTCAGGTCCTCGGCGTCGACCCCGCACACCGCCATCAGTCGCCGGTTATCGCGGCGAGCCAGCAGCTCGAGGTTGTCCAGCAGTGTCTGCATCGCCGGATCGAGCCGGTTGCGTTCAGCGAGCTGGGCGGCCAGGCACTCCTTCAGGTCGCGCGCGAACAGGCCGACCGGATCGAACCGCATCATCCTAGCGCGCACCGCCTCCACCCGTTCCAGCGGGACGCGCATGGCAGCGGCGATCGCGGCAGGTTCCGCCGTAAGGCGGCCGGCGGGACAGAGCAGGGCGATCAGATGCGCCCCAATGATGCGATCGACCGGATCGTCAATGCTAAGCCGCAGCTGCTCCCCGAGATAATCCCGCAGCGGCGGTGTACGATCGGCGAAATCGTCGATGCCGCGGTCGTCGCCCTCAAAGTTATGACTGCCGCGGCCGCCGTCGATGCGTCCCACCAGGGGCGCGCCATCGCCGGGAGTGCCCGGGTCGTAGGTTTCGGCATGGTCGGTATCGAGTGGCGAAGCCGCATCGGAGGGCAGGATATCCGCCCGCGCCGCATCGGCGGTATCCATCGGCGCGGTCTGCCGCGGTTCGATCTGGTCTACCGCCGCCCGCTCCCCCGGCGGCAGATCGGTGGTTTCGTCCCGCTCCAGCAACGGGTTTCGCTCAAGCTCCTCGTCCACGAACGAGGCGACCTCGATGTTGTTAAATTGCAGCAGCTTGATCGCCTGACGCAACTGCGGCGTCATGACCAATGTCTGGCTCTGGCGTAGGTCGAGACGGGGGGCGATCGCCATGGTCACGCGCTTATCGACGCGTGGAAGTCCGGTCAATCGTTTTTGGTGACCTGCGCCGAATTAGACATGCAAAAAGCATGCTACTGTAGCCACGACGATCACGCCCGCGCCGTGGCAGATACCTTCAAAGCCGGATCTCTCGCGATCAGAGGGTAAATTTTTCGCCTAGATACACCCGCCGAACATCCTGGTGGGCGACCACCTCGCTCGGCGCACCCTCCATCAGCACCTGACCGTCATGCATGATGTAGGCCCGGTCGATAATATCGAGCGTCTCTCGCACATTATGGTCGGTGATCAGCACGCCGATGCCGCGATCCTTCAGATGCTTCACCAGGTCGCGGATTTCGCCCACCGCGATCGGGTCGATGCCGGCCAACGGCTCGTCCAGCAGGATATAGGAGGGCTGGGTTGCCAGCGCCCGGGCGATTTCGACGCGCCGCCGCTCGCCGCCCGACAGCGCCAAGGCGGGGGTACGCCGAAGGTGGCTGATGCCGAATTCCGCCAGCAGTTCGTCGAGCATCATATCGCGGGTCGCGGCGTCCGGCTCCACGACCTCCAGCGCGGCCATCACGTTCTGCTCGACATTCAGGCCGCGGAACACGCTCGCTTCCTGCGGCAGATAGCCGATCCCTAGGCGGGCCCGGCGGTACATCGGCAGGCGGGTGATGTCCGCCCCGTCAAGGCCGATCGAGCCGGTATCCGGCTTCACCAGGCCCACGATCATGTAAAATGTCGTGGTCTTGCCGGCGCCGTTCGGCCCCAGCAGGCCCACCGCTTCTCCCCGGTGCAGCGTCACGGTGACATTCCGCACCACCGGGCGCCCCTTATAGGTCTTCCCGACGGCACGGGCCGTCAGGCCTGTGCCGCCGCGCAAGACCTTCAGTTCAGGCGACCGGCGTGCTTCACCGATCGCGTTCATGACTTCGGTCCAGATGGCGCGACGGCTGCCGGTGCGGTATTCGGTCCGGGCGATGGAGCAGCCCCTGCCCGCCCCGGGGTGGCCGGTGACTTGACCGGGTTCGACGCACCGTTCGGCGAGATGGCGGGATCGCTGGTCAGGGATTTGCTGGTCTCGTCGTTCGGCAGGACGAGGCCGTGCACGCGGCCGGCGTTGGTGGCAAGAAGCTTGGCAATGCCGGTCTTCATGTTCACGTCGGCTTCGGCTCCATTCAACTGATTCTGACCGCGCGTAATCTGGACGTTTCCACCAACGCGTGCCATCCCGGTGTCGGGAATATATACGGCGCGGTCGCCGGTGACGGTGTCGGTCACGGTGCGCACCGACACATGTCCGAATGCCTCCACTCGCTGCAGTTTGCCCGATGACGCGAGCGGATCGTCGGTGGCTTTAGAGTTGGCGTGGGCGGCCGCCGGCGTCACCTTCGTCGTCGTGCCGCCCGCTGTCTTGCCGGCTGTGGTCTTGCCGACTGTTGCCGGCCCTCCGGGCGCCGCGGCCTGGGTGTCCTCGGTATAGGCGACCAAGGTATCGGCGACGATCCGTTTCGCGTCATTGGTGACCACGATGGCGTTGCCCCGAGCCACCGCCATGTGCTTCTGCGGCCAGTATTCCAAGTCATCCCTCGCCGTCAGCACATCGTTCGGCGTGGTCAGCTTCAGGTTATGCCCGGTCATCACAAGCACCGCCTGATCCAGATCGTAGGTCGCGCGATCGCCCTCCGCCAGGTCCGTCTGGGTGAAGATCCGCACATGGCCCTCAGCCTGCAAGCGGTAGATCTCGGTGCCTTCGGTCGAGGGGTCAGCGGCGAGGCCGGTTGGGGCCGGAGCCGGTTGCGGTGCTCCGTTGGTTCCCTTCTTGCGATACCAGGCGATCAGACGATCGGCCGTGACCGTCACGGCGCCGCGGATGGCACGGGCATTGCCACGCGCAATGACCTGCTGGTCCGTTTGCCGCCACTCGATCCCATCGCTCGCCGTGATGTCGACCGGGCCGCCGTGGGTCAGGTCAAGCTGCTGGGCATGAGCGTTGCCCCAAGGCTGCATCAGGACGCACAGCGCCGCCGCGGCGAGCCGGGGTCCGGCTGTCCTGGGCGGACTGAACGTCAATGACCGCCCCCATTCAACACGACATGCGCCGGCCCGGTGAAGTCGATCGCGGTGCCCTTGTCCATCAGCGCGAAGCCCCGCGCATCCAGCACGCCGAACGGGCCTTCGACATGCACCGGATCGGAGCCCGCCGCGGCACCTGCCTTCAGGTCGATCGATGCGGCCGCCGTGTGCATGATGGTGCCATCATCGCGGTACAGGGTCACCTCGTTCACGAGGTCGAGCTGACTCAGGTGCTGCACATAGGTGCCCTCCTTCGCGGCGAGCATCATCCAGGTGCCGTTCTCAAGCGTGATGTCGCCCTTCGGCATGGTCAGCCCGATGCGCTCGGGGTCGAGCTGTCGGGCCGTGGCCGCCGTCATGGTGTATGGCCGGCCTTTCTCGTCCACGCCGTTGTAACGTGCGTCGATCATACTGCCGCCCGCCACTTCACCGGCGATACGGGCCATCGCCAGCCGAGCCTTCGCGGTGGCTCGATCCAGTTCCGGCCACAAGGCGATGGTCGCGAGCAGCGCGGTGGCACCCAAGGGGAGCAGCCACTTCGTCACAGTGATCAAAAAGCGCCGACGGGCAATTCGGTTTGGTGTCGGCAGGTTACGCGGGCGAGCGCTTCCCGCTGGGCCCAGATAGGCGCCGGTACGGCGGTCGACGATGCTCTCGGCGACGTCCATCATGCCACGCCGGCCCGCAACAGATCGTGCACGTGCAGGATGCCCAACGGGCGGTCCTTGGTGTCGACGACGAACAGTGTGGTAACGGGCCGCTCATTCGCATTCATCAGGTGCAGCGCCTCGCCGGCAAGTGCGTCGGGGCCGATGGTTCGAGGCGAAGGGGTCATGATATCGCCAACCGTCCGGGACAACAGGTCGGGACCCATGGCCCGCCGCAGATCACCATCGGTGATGATGCCGGTCAGGGCGCCGTCCACGCCAGCCACTCCCAGGCAACCGAAGCGCTTTTCGGTCATCAATACCAACGCGGCAGCCATCTTCATCTCGGGCGGCGCCAACGGCATCGCCGACCCGCCATGCATCAGCTCCCGCACCCGGCGAAGCCGCGCACCCAGCCGCCCGCCGGGGTGGATCTGGCGGAAATCGGCGGTCGTGAAGCCCCGGCGGGTGAGCAGGGCAATCGCAATGGCATCACCCAGGGCAACCTGCATCGTGGTCGAGGTTGTCGGGGCGAGACCCATTGGGCAGGCCTCGGTCGCCTTGGGCAGGATCAGCGCGACATCGGCCGCCCGGGCCAGAGCTGAATTCCGGGCTGGCGGTGATCGCCACCAACGGCAGGGTGAAGCGGCGGGTGTGCGCCACCAGATCGGCCAGTTCCGCCGTCTCACCGGAGTTGGACAACGCCAGCACCGCGTCACCGGCCACGATCATGCCAAGGTCGCCATGCGACGCCTCGGCCGGGTGTACGAACAGGGCCGGCGTGCCGGTGGAGGCGAGTGTGGCGGCAATCTTCCGGGCGACATGCCCCGACTTTCCCATGCCGGAAACCACCAGGCGCCCGGTCAACGTCGCCAGGCGGTCGATCGCGTGGCTGAAGCTGTTATCGAGGCTGGAGGCCAACAACAACAGCCCCGCCGCCTCGGTGTTCAGCACATTGCGGGCCGCCTGAAGATCCGAGGTGGCGAGTGAACGATGCTCGGGTAGGGCAACTCGGTTGCTCAAAGATGAATCCGATTTCCGTGGTGCGAGCCGAACTCTATGGGCCCGTGCCGGCTCCAAGGTCAACCGCGAGCACCTTAACGAAGCGTTACGCGGCGGGACGCGCCACTTCATACATGAGGATAGTGAGTAAATCGTTAACCGCGGCCGATTCGGACAACGATATCCGAGCGCGCTTTACCCGGCGTCGCAGCCGGGAGTCGCGGTCGCGCGCCTCCCTCGGGGGATTGGCGCGGCGGGCCGGAGGCCGGTCTAGTGCGCGAATATGTCCGGCTGGTCGTAGCCTAGCAGGTCCAGCCGCCCACGGGTCGGAAGGAACGCGAAGCAAGCCTCGGCGAGATCCAACCGGTCCTCGCGGATCAGCAAGGCTTCCAACTTCGCCCACAAGGCGTGCAGGTACAGCACATCGGAGGCTGCATAGGCGACCTGCTCGGACGTCAACTCAGCGGCACCCCAATCAGAACTCTGTTGCTGTTTCGACAGCTCGACCCCAAGCAGCTCCTTGCACAAGTCCTTCAGGCCGAACCGATCGGTGAAAGTGCGCACCAGCTTCGCCGCAATCTTCGTGCAGCGCACCGGGCTGACGGTGATCGCCAGGCTATGTTGCAGGACCGCCACGTCGAACCGGGCGAAATGCATCAACTTGACCACCGCCTGATCGGCCAGCAGACGCTTGAGATTGGGACAGTCGAAACCACTGCCGCCAAATTGCGGCGGCACCAGTTGCACAATGTGGACATGCCCGTCGCCGCCGGACAACTGGACCAGACACAGCCGATCGCGATGCGGATTGAGTCCCATCGTCTCGGTGTCCACCGCGACCACCGGACCCAGCCTGACGTCTTCCGGCAGATCGTTCCGATGCAGGTGGATGGTGCCATTCGGCATGAACTGGGTGATACTCATTCGTTTGGTGCCCAGGAGAAGACTCGAACTTCCACGACCTTGCGGCCACAGGTACCTGAAACCTGCGCGTCTACCAATTCCGCCACCTGGGCAACCATGGGGCAACCGCGGCCCGAGTGAACGGCCCGTCGGTAGGGCGCGCGATGTAGCCCCCACCCGCGCCGGCGTCAACAGCCGGCTTGGGCGTCGGTGACAAAAATGCCGGGCCGTATCCTTGGCTCATGCGCGCGTTCGAAACGAGTTCAGCTCGGCGTTATTTTCGTGCCGGAGCTTCACCGGTCGCTTGAGGCGAAACGGCATGCGGCTTATCAGCGATTGCGGCAGGAGGCGAATGCGATGGCGACGCGCAAGGTGGCGACTGTGTTCGGCGGCTCGGGCTTCATCGGTCGCTATGTGGTCAAGCGGCTGGCCCATCGAGGTTACGTGGTGCGGGTCGCGGTACGCGATCCGGAAGCCGCGCTGTTTCTCAAGCCGATGGGTGCGGTCGGACAAATCGTGCCGCTGTTCAGCTCGGTGACGCGGGAGCCGACTGTACACCGCGCGGTCGAACAGGCCGATATCGTCGTCAATCTGGTCGGCGCGCTGGCCGAGAGCCGCGGCGCTTCTTTCCAAGCGGTGCATGTCGAAGGCGCGGCGTGCATCGCGGCCCAGTCTGCGGCGTGCGGCGTCGGCAGCCTCGTGCACGTGTCGGCGATCGGCGCCGACCCGTCCAGCCGGAGCCGCTATGCCTCGACCAAAGGCGCCGCCGAGGTTGCCGTTCGTGCCGCCTTTCCCGCGGCCACGATTCTCCGCCCGTCAATCGTCTTCGGTCCAGAAGACCAGTTCTTCAACCGCTTCGCCCAGATGGCCCGACAATTGCCATTCATGCCGGTAATTTCCGGCGGCACGCGGATGCAGCCGGTCTATGTCTGCGACGTGGCGGACGCAATCATCGCCTGCCTCACCGATCCGACCACCCATGGCCGGGTCTACGAGCTCGGCGGCCCACAGGTCTGGACATTTCGCGAAATCCTGGAGTTCGTCCTGAAGCAGACACGCCGGAAACGGCGGCTGGTGGACATCCCAATGAGCATCGCGCGGCTTCAGGCCGAGGTGATGCAATACCTGCCGAACAAACCGCTGACGCCCGATCAGCTTCTGATGCTGGCGCACGACAACGTGGTGGCCCCTGGCATGGCGGGGCTAGCCGAGCTCGGGATCGTGCCGACGCCGGTGGAACTGATCGTGCCGGCCTATCTCGGTCGCTACCAACCGGGGGGCGGACGGCGTCCGGTGATTCCGATGCCGCAGCGGGGATAGCAAATCGTGTCATGGCCGGGCGGGCGAACGAGGGTTGGCCAAGCCATCCATGTCTTCTGCTTAGACAGGGAAATTCGTGGGTGGCCGTGCCAAGCACGGCCATGACACGGGGTATTGGCGGACAATGCGGATAGCGGCCAGACCGAGGTGCCAAGCACGGCCACGACACGGGGTCGCGGCGACAATGCAGATTGCGGCCAGACCAAGGTCCCAAGCACGGCCATGACACGGGGTCGCGGCGAACAATGCAGATTGCGGCCAGGCCGAGGTGCCAAGCACGGCCATGACACGGGAAAGAGGTGACCTCTCCCGGGGCCGGTTCGTGTTGCTACACCGGCAACCGGATGCGGGCCCGCAGGCCGCCAAGTGGGCTCTGCTCCAACACGATTTCGCCGCCGTGGGCACGGACGATGTCACGAGCGATCGTCAGCCCTAGGCCGGTGCCACCGGCCGAGCCGCTTTCGAACGGGCGAAAGACGCTTTCGCGTCGGTCGGGTGGGATCCCCGGACCATCATCATCGACGATGACCAGCACCGAGCGCCCCTGCGCCACGGCTGCCAGCGCGACGTGCACCGCGTGGCGCCGGGCATTGTCCACCAGATTGGTGACGGCGCGCCGCAGTGCGTTGGCACGCAGCTTCAAAGTCAGATCCGCCGGCACGTCGAGGGCGAGGTTGGTGCCGGCTCGTCGGGCACCGGCGGCGACGTCCTCGAGTACCTCCGCCAGGTTGACCTGCTCCGCCTGCTCGGTGCCCTCGCCGCGGGCAAACGAAAGATAGCCGCCAACCATCCGCTCCATCTCTTCCACGTCGGCGGTCATTTCGTCCACATCCTGATGCAGCTCCTCGGTTCGCGGCAGCATGGCCAAGGTCAGGCGCAGGCGGGTAAGTGGTGTGCGGAGGTCGTGTGACACGCCGGCAAGCATCTCGGTCCGCTGCGCCAGGAAGCGGCGGATGCGTTCCTGCATGCGGTTGAATGCGGCAGCGGCCTGGCGCACCTCGGAGGCACCCTCAGGGCGGATCGGCGGAACATCACGCCCCATGCCGAACGCCTCGGCCGCGCGAGCCAGCCGATGGATCGCGCGCACCTGGTTGCGCATGAAAAGTGCGGCGATGGTGAACAGCAACAGGGCGGTGCCCACCAGCCAGCCGACGAACAGGAAGATAGTGCCCGTTGCCAGGCGCTTGCGGGGCGCCTCGACGTCCAGCACACCGTCGGGCAACTGCAGTCGGATCATCACCGAGTGCGGGTCGGAGGTCCAGTCCATGGTGAATGGCATCTGGAATTTCTCGGTCAGCGCGGCCGCCAGGTCGTCATCCGCCGGACCCAGGATGTTATGCCGCTTATGTCGCTCCAGCACCGCGCCGGGCTCCAGTTTCATTCCCAGCGAGAACTGATCGCGGGCCATCTGCAGCGCCCATTCGCGATCCGCCGGGTTCTGGAAGTAGCGCATCAGGTCGATGGTGTATGCAATTTCTCCCGCGATGCCGCTGGACAGCCGTCGGGACACGATGTCGAGGTGGCTGCCGTAGAAGATCTGCAGTGCCACCAGCTGCACCAGCACCAGCGGAACCAGCATGATCAGCAGGGTTCGCCCCAGCAGCGAACGTGGCATGAAAGACTTCAGCCAAACGCCCAAGGGCGGTCCGAACGGCACGCGGATGCGCGTGCGCATCTCAGAGCCCCGGCTTAAGGATATAACCCCGGCCGCGTACTGTGTGGAGGAAACGCGGCTCGCGGGGGTCAGCCTCGATCTTGCGGCGCAGCCGCACGACCTGGACATCGACCGCGCGTTCGCCCGAATCATCCATATTCAGGGCTTCCGCGATCTCCTCACGTGACAGCACTTCGTTCGGTTGGCTCGCGAGCGCCGTGAGCAGCGCCGCTTCCCCGCCGGTCAGACGAATCGGACCGTTGGCGTCGCGCAATTCGCCACGCTCGACATCGAATTCCGCAAGGCCGATCCGCAGTGGCCGCGCCGGCGGTTCCGGCGCCGGCGCCGGCGGCGCGCGCCGCAGCAGGGCGCGGATGCGCAGCACCAGTTCGCGTGGTTCGAATGGTTTGCCGAGATAGTCGTCGGCGCCGGCTTCGAACCCGGCGATGCGATCCTCCGGCGCGGTTCGCGCGGTCAGCAGGAGCACGGGCAGTTCGGAACCCCGAGGTTGCCGACTGTTTCCCGGCCGGGCCTGTTCCTGGCGCCGTCGCTGCTCCTGGCGCAACGACTGGGTCAGATCGAGGCCAGTTTCACCCGGCATCATGAGGTCCAGCACCATCAGGTCGGGGTCGATGGAGCGCAGCTTGGACCTGGCATCGGCCGCATCGCTGGCGGTGGTGACACGGAAGCCCTCGCCGGACAGATAGCGGGCAAGCCGCTCGCGGAGGCGGTCATCGTCTTCAACGACCAGGATGTGACAGCCCTCCACTAGCCCACCTGACGCGAACAGCCGCGGGTTCTCATCGGTTATGCATCCTCAGGATCCATACAGCTGCAAACTCAAGCGTCCTCGGCCGGACCGGTGCCGTCCATATAGGCGCGGGCGCCGCTCTCCATCATTGCGCGCATCACGGTGCGAAAGCCATCCACCGCCTGCGGGCCCGCCTGGCGATACGCCTCGCTCAGGAGTTCGCGCTGGCAGTCGAACAAACGACGTTCCAGCGCCTGGCCCTGCTCGGTGAGCGTGAGCAAACGCATCCTGCGATCCTCAAATCCCGGCGCCTGGCTGACATAGCCCTGATCCAGCAACTGGTTCAGGACGCGAGCCAGCGACTGCTTGGTGATGCGCAGGATTGCCAGCAGCGCGGCCACCGTGAGGCCGGGGTTGCGTCCGATGAAATGCAACGCCCGATGATGCGTCCGACCGAGGTCCAGCTCCTCCAGCACCTTGTCCGCAGCATTGGTGAAATCGCGGCAGGCGAAGAACAGCAGATCTTGCGCCAGGCGCATTTCGGCTTCCCCCAGATCAGGCAGCTTGGTTGCCGGAGGTAGCTTCGGCGGTGCGACAAAGCGGTCGGACCTGTCCGGGCGGGGCTTCGATCTTCCCGGTGCGGCGTTCAGCATGGCTGGCAGATCGGAGACGACGGGAGCCAATATCTTCTTCCTCCCAATATCTGCTTCCTCATGAAGGTCGTCGAACACCAGATTGAACCGCAAGAACTGGCGAGAGCAACCGAGATGTTTCTCGCGGGCACCCCTGCCGAGGTCACCGCCGTACCTAAGTTCGGGCTGCACCGCGACACGCCAGGCGCCATCACCAAGACCTTGATGAACGAGTATGATCGACCTTGTGCTTCAATCGCTGGGCCAGATTGCGCAAATCGTCGCGTAATTTCCTCGACACCAGGAGAGACTGGGTGAACGACACGAAAGGGACTGACACCGACATGACCGGCAACGGCACGGGGGACACCGGTTGGGGCGCGAGAAATGCGCCCGACTCCGGTGTCCGCGATCCCAGTGTCAACGATCCGGGCGTCATCATCGTCGGCGCCGGTTTGGCAGGCCTCGGCGCCGCTGCCGCACTGCGTGCGCTCGGCCGGCGGTCGATCGTCCTGGAGGCGTCGGCCCGGGTTGGCGGTCGCGCCTGGACCCACCATCCCTCCGAGTTGGGCGGTGTCTGGTTCGACATGGGCGCGGTCTGGTTCCACAACGCGGAGCACAATCCACTTGTGGCCAAGGCGCGGGCCGCCGGCGATCCTCTGCTTCGCTCCGACGAATTGCGGCGCGAGCAAACGTTCATTGGCGACAGACCGGCCACGTCCGCTGAGCTATCGGCGTACGCGGATGCCTGGCCGCACTACGAGGCCATGGCGGATCGTATCCTGGCAACCGAGGGCGATGTTTCATTGGCGGAGGTGACCAGACGGCTGCCGGACAATCCCTGGGCTGCGACAATCGAGGCTTGGGAAGGCCCGGTGATCTGTGCCGCGGACGCCGACATGTTCAGTGCGCTCGACTGGCGGCGCAATGCGTTGTCAGGATCAAATCTGGTGCCCGACGGCGGTATCGGCGCGTTTGTCCGCCGCCGGCTGACCGAGGGCCTGGATATCAGGTTGGAAACTCCTGTGCGGCTGGTACGCTGGGGCGGCTCTGGCGGCCAGGTCACCGTGGAGACCGATCGCGGCAGCATGACGGCCGGTGCCTGCATCGTCACCGTATCGACTGGAGTCCTGGCCTCCGGCGTGCTGCGCTTCGATCCGCCGCTGCCGCCGCGGGTGACCGACGCGGTACATGGCCTGCCGATGGGTCTGGCAATGAAGGTTGCCCTGCGCGCCACGGGTCCGGACCGCCTGGACCTGCCGTCCTACTCGTCGGTCGATCGCATCCTGCCGCGAGCCGGCGACGTGTTGATGCCTTTCCAGTGCTGGCCGTTCGGACGCGATTATGTTCAGGGCTGGATCGGTGGCTCCCCGGCCTGGGAACTGGCCCGCGAGGGCGACGCCGCGACTGTGGATTTCGCGCTCGGCTATCTTCGGGCGCTGTTCGGCAGCCGGGTAGATCGGCTGTTCGCCGGGGGAGCGTCCCTGGTGACGCGATGGGACAGCGATCCCTGGATCCGCGGTGCCTATTGCTACGCCACGCCGGGTGCCGCCATGGCGCGCGACGCACTGGCGGAGCCAGTAGCGGATGGACATCTGATGTTTGCCGGGGAGGGCTGCCATGTCGGCTTTGCCGGCACCCTGGCGGGGGCCTGGCTCAGCGGGCAGCACGCCGCAAGAGTCGCGGCAGATGCGCTGGGCAATGCCAAGACGCGGGCGTCCGGATAGGTTTCGCGTCGAGGCGATCTTCCCTGGCGGCCATCCGCGACGACGTATCATCCGATCGACACGCGTCTCGCCGATCGGGCGGCCAGGCTATTCCTCGGTTGACGGTCTGACGAATTGGGGCCATCTGCGGGACATCGATGCAGTCCGCGAGCAAAGGACCGAAAACATGTATGCCGACGTTTCGCTTTTCATTGATGGCGCCTGGACCAAAGGCACCTCGGGCCGGATTATCACGGTCGTCAATCCAGCGTCCGGAGAGAAAATCGGCAGCGTGGCGCATGCCGACCGTGCGGACTTAGATCACGCGCTGGATGCGGCCGACCGGGGTTTCCGACTCTGGAGAAAAGTGTCCGCCTTTGACCGCTCGAAAGTTATGCGCAAGGCGGCGCGATATACTGCGCAGCCGAGCCGACGCGATCGCCGCGCTGTTGACTCAGGAACAAGGCAAGCCGCTGGCGGAAGCCAAGGGCGAGGTCATGGCCGGCGCTGACGTCATCGACTGGTTCGCCGAGGAAGCCCGTCGCGCCTATGGCCGCGTCATTCCTGCACGCGCCGAGGGCGTCTACCAGCTTGTGATCAAGGAACCGGTCGGTCCGGTCGCCGCCTTTACCCCGTGGAACTTTCCGATCAACCAGGTGGTGCGGAAACTGTCCGCCGCACTGGCCGCCGGCTGCTCGATCATCGTCAAGGCGCCGGAGGAAACGCCCGCGTCACCAGCGGAACTGATCCGCGCGTTCGCCGACGCCGGCGTGCCGGCCGGAGTGATCAATTTGGTCTACGGCGTGCCCGCGGAGATTTCGGAGTACCTCATTCCGCACCCGATCATCCGCAAGATGTCGTTCACCGGCTCGACCGCCGTCGGCAAACAATTGGCCGCTATCGCCGGGCTGCACATGAAGCGGGTGACGATGGAACTCGGTGGCCATGCGCCAGCCATCGTATTCGACGATGCGGACATCGATGCCGCGAGCCGGCTGCTCGCCGGCGCTAAGTATCGCAACGCCGGGCAGGTATGCGTGTCGCCGACCCGGATGCTGGTGCAGGAAAAGGTCTACGACCAGTTCGTCTCCGGCTTCGTCACTCATGCGAAAGCGGTGAAGGTCGGCGACGGATTGGAAGCCGGCACCGCCATGGGACCGCTGGCGAATGCACGCCGGATCACCGCCATGGAGACTCTGATCGGCGACGCCACGCAGAAAGGCGCCACCATCCGCGCCGGCGGCAACCGCATCGGCAACAAGGGCAATTTCTACGAGCCGACGGTGTTGACCGACGTGCCGCTGGAAGCCCGGGTGATGAATGAGGAGCCGTTTGGCCCGCTGGCGGTCATCTCGCCGTTTCGCGGTTTTGATGATGTGGTGGCTGAGGCAAACCGACTGCCGTACGGCCTCGCGTCGTATGCCTATACGCGTTCGGCGAAGACCGCCAACGCCATCGCGGCGGCGGTGGAGGCCGGCATGATGTCGATCAACCATCATGGCCTGGCGTTGCCGGAGGTTCCGTTCGGCGGGGTACGGGATTCGGGCTACGGATCGGAAGGGGGTTCGGAGGCAATCGAGGCCTATCTGAACACTAAGTTCGTCACCCAGGCTGGATTGTAGATCGAGGCCACGGTCAGGCGGCGACTCCCCTTGTCCGAAAGGCGAGGGGACCCACGCTTCTGCCTATACAGAGGATCGTGGATGGCCGGCCTGCGCCGGCCATCCCACCCCGCGAATGCTCCGCGCAATACGACGGCGGCAGCGACCGGGCGAAGCCCGCGTCAGTGATTGTTGCGCGATTCCCCAATCGTTTCGATCACGTTGAGAAACAAAGTCGCCGGCTCCAGGCAGGCGCCGGTGCCCAACTGACCGACCATCGAGCGGTAGATCTCCTCCCACGGGGTCATGCTGACCAGCTTGGGCTTGATCCAGGCAGCTCGGCGCGCCTCCAGCGCTCCTTCCGGCAGCAACACGTCCACGCTCCGACGATTGAGGTCGATCCTGATCCGATCGCCGGTTTGCAGCAATGCCAGGCCGCCGCCGACTGCCGCCTCGGGCGATATGTTCAGAATCGAGGGGGATCCGGAGGTCCCCGACTGGCGCCCGTCGCCCATCGTCGGCAGCGTGTTGATGCCACGCTTCAGCAACGAAGCCGGTGGCTGCATATTCACCACCTCGGCGCTGCCGGGATAGCCCACCGGCCCACAGTTGCGGATGATCAGAACTGATTGATCTTCGACGCCCAGATCGGGATCTTCGATCCGGTGGTGATAGTCCTCGGGCCCCTCGAACACGATGGCCTTGCCCTCGAAGACGTTGGGGCGGTCTGGGTTGGACAGGAAGCGGGCGCGGAACTCCTTGTCGATGACGCTGATCTTCATCACCGCGCTGTCGAACAGATTGCCCGACATCACGACATAGCCGGCCGCCGGCAGCAGCGGCGCGCCGTACGACCGGATGACCTCGCGGTCGCCATCCGGCACCTCGGCCAGGTCCTCGGCCAGGGTGCGGCCCGTGACGGTGCGGACCTCGCCATGCAGCTTGCCGGCCGCCAGCAGTTCTTTCATCACCGCCGGAACGCCGCCGGCACGGTGGAATTTCTCGCCAAGGAATCGGCCGGCTGGCTGCAGGTCGACCAGTAGCGGGATTTCAGGGCCGAGACGCTGCCAGTCGTCAAGGCTATGCTCGACGCCCATATGGCGGGCGATGGCGACCATATGGATGGGGCAGTTGGACGAGGCACCCAGCGCGGCGGCGGCAACCACTGCGTTCTCGAACGCATGCCGCGTCATGACGTCGGATGGGCGGAGGTTCTCCTTTACCATGCCGACGATGCGCTTGCCGGTTTCAAACGCCATCCAGCCGCGCTCCCGATACGGCGCCGGGATCGCGGCACAGCCGGGCAACGACATGCCCAGCGCCTCGGCCAGCGAGTTCATCGACGTGGCGGTGCCCATGGTGTTGCAGTGTCCGACCGAAGGGGCCGAGGACGACACCATTTCCATGAACTCGTCGTAGCCGATCTTACCCTCGGCGAAGAGTTTTCTTCCTTCCCAGACGATCGTGCCCGAGCCGGACAGCCGACCTTGCCACCAGCCATCCAGCATTGGGCCGCCGGACAGCACGATGGCGGGAATGTTCACCGTCGCGGCGCCCATCAGGCAGGCCGGGGTGGTCTTGTCGCAACCGGTGGTCAGCACCACGCCGTCCAGCGGGTAGCCATGCAGGACTTCCACCAGACTGAGGTACGCGAGGTTCCGGTCCAGCGCAGCCGTTGGGCGCTTGCCGGTTTCCTGCATCGGATGGATGGGAAATTCCAGCGGCACCCCGCCGGCGTCGCGGATGCCGTCGCGGACCCGGCTGGCCAGTTCGATGTGGTGGCGATTGCACGGTGACAGGTCGGAACCGGTCTGGGCGATGCCGATAATCGGTTTGCCGCCGCGCAGTTCCTCGGGGGTGATGCCGTAGTTCATGTAGCGCTCGAGATACAGCGCGGTCATCGCCGGATCGGCTGGGTCATCGAACCAGCGGCGGGATCTCAGGCGCTTGTTTTCGTTGAGGTTGTGGGTGGCCATCGTGTGCTCCTCCCCGACGGGTTTGTTGCCGCGGAGAGTGGGGGGGTGCGAGGCGGAGGTCAAGCGATCGTTGGCGAGCATCGATCGCGGAACGACAGTGTCGCGGAAGTCGGAAACATCTCGTTAAAGTGGATCACTCTTCACCGGCGCGGAGCGGTGTCGCGTCGGTGCATCAATTGTTGGGCGAGCTGGGGGCCAAGACCACAGACCGACAAGGAGATGCGTGAGTTTTCCGCCACCCGTTAAGCAATCCTTTACTCGGCAAGACTACTGCATTCGCCATCGATGCCGATCGGGGCGCTAAGCATGCCAACGTTGGAGCCGCAGAGGATTGAGGCGAAAAGGACGACCGAGGCCGAATTCAGCCATATGCTGCAGCAGCACAAGGCATTTTTCAATCGCATCCCGGGTGGGCGGCGCGCAAGCCTGAAATTCGGAGATATGTCCGGGCGAGACCTGGCGGGGCGCTGCCTGGCGGAAGCAGACCTCAGCGGCGCCAAGTTGCGGAACGCCAATCTGCGCGGGGCCGACCTGCGGGGTGCCAACCTGTTCGGGTCTGATCTGACCGGCGCCGACCTGACCGATGCGAAGCTGCAAAACGCCGACCTGCGTGGCGCCACCTTGCGCGATGCCATACTGGTTCGAGCCAACCTCACTCGCGTCGATCTGCGAGAGGGCACTTTGATGGCCGCCAAGGACGGACAGCTTCGGCACAGCCACGCCGACCTGGGCACGTTCATGGAAGGTGCGACCATAAAGGGCGCCATCCTGCACAACGCTAAGTTGTCCAGCGCCGTGCTCAGGGGGGCCAACCTGAACGACGCAGACCTCAGCAACAGCGTTATGGCGCACGCCGATTTGTCCAAGGCGAACCTCACGGGCTGCGATCTCACCGGTGCCGACCTGACAGGCGCCAATCTTGCCGGGGCTATCCTGGATGGTGTCTCGCTTAGCGGCGCGGTCATGGCGTCGGCGGTCCTCAATGGCGTGAGCCTGCTGGGCGTCGCCCTCGACGAGATCGATCTCAGCGGTGTCGACATGCGAAACACGACGGTGCCGCGGCGGCCGGACGGCAGTTTCGCCGAGATCTTGCAGCAGCATGCGACGTGGATCGCCAGCGGCGGCCGTTCCGGCGTGAGGGCGGACCTGTCCGGCGTCGATCTGTCGGACGCCGATCTGCGCGGTGTCAATCTCGACGCCGCGGTGTTGCGGGGCACGGTGCTTCGGAGCGCGAACCTCGCTGGCGCATCGCTATCCATGGCCGACCTGTCGCTGGTGGACGGGCGCCGAGCCGTCATGTCGGGGGCCAATCTGAGGGGAGCGCAACTGGAGCGAGCGACGCTGACGCAGGCCTCGATGTCTGAGGTGCTCGCTGGGCCGCTGCCGATCAAAGGCCACTCGGAATGGCCAACCAACCTGACGCGTGCGCGGCTGGCTTCGGTATGTCTGGTCAAGGCTGAACTCAGCAAGGCAAATCTAAGACGGGCAGACTTGAGCCAAGCGGATCTCGAAGGTGCCAACCTCAGCGACGCGTCGCTGTGCGATGCGGTGCTGCGGGGAGCGAATCTGCGCGACGTCAGACTGGAGGGAGCCGATTTGACCGGATGCGTCGGTTACAAGGCGATGGGCGAGGCGGCGGCGTAAGCTACGCCTCGATGTCGTGGTGAAGTGCCCGAACGGTCCGGCAGACGCTGCCGCGAGCCCGGTTCCGGCCATGCCGCCGTTGTCCGGGCCGATGGGAGTGACCGCGACATCGGCGGAGACACACATCGGCGGCGAACACTGGCGCGCCGACCAGCCTCGGTGCAGAGTCGGAAGCAGGACGCGAGGAGGACCCACCATGAAAATCACCGGTGTCGAGACCTACTGGACCCAGACGCCGTTCGACATGGGCGGCAAGCCGGCGGCCATGGGCGGTTTGAACTGGCAGAGCATGAACACCGTCTGGCTGCGCGTGCTCACCGACACCGGGATCGATGGCTGGGGTGAGGCATTCGGTCATGGCATCGCCGCCGCCGTCATGGCGGTGCTCGACACCCAACTCGCCCCCGCCATCCTCGGCGAGGACGCCCGCGACATCGCCGGCCTGCGCCAACGGCTGGCGAAGGCCTTCCACTACTTCGGCCGCAATGGCCTGCACGTGTTCGCGCTCTCGGCGCTGGACATCGCGTTGTGGGACATCGCCGGCAAAGCCGCCAACCAGCCGCTGTGGCGCCTGTTCGGCGGATCACCCACGGAAACCCTGACCTGCTACGCCAGCCTGCTGCGCTACGGCCAGGCCGCCCAGGTCGCCGCCGCCTGCGAACGCGCCGCCACCCGTGGCTACTCCGACGTCAAGCTGCACGAGATCACCTTGCCGGAAATCGCCGCCGCCCGAGAAGCTCTTGGCGACGCGGCAAGGTTGATGGTCGACGTCAATTGCCCCTGGACCGTCTGGCAGGCCCTGGACATGGCACACCAGTTGGAAGACCTCGATCTGACGTGGCTCGAGGAGCCGGTTTGGCCACCTGGCGACCATGCAGGCCTGTCCCGCGTCCGGCTGGAGGGCGGTATCCCTATCGCCGCCGGGGAAAACGCCGCCGGACTGCACGACTTCCGCGCGGCGTTCGAGGCCGAGGCGCAGGACATCGCCCAACCCAGCGTGATCAAGATCGGTGGTCCCTCGGCGATGATGGAAGTCGCCGCTCTGGCCAAGGTGTTCGGCGTCCGGCTGGTGCCGCACAACGCCTATTTTGGCGCCGGCCATCTGGCGTCGCTGCATCTCAACGCGGCCCTCGCCCCGGATGCGCCATTCGAGCGCCTGTTCGTTGAGCTGGAAGCGAGCCCCTACCACGAACTCGTCGAGGCGACCGACGGCAGGATCAGGGTTCCCGACGGTCCGGGTCTCGGCCGCGACCCAGACATCCAGATCATCCGCCGCTATCAGGTCAGCGAGCCGACCATCCATCGGCTAAACACCTGAAAACTGCTCTGATCGAGCGGTCTGGCCTGGTGAGACAAGCCGCGGTGAGACGATCCGCCGGACCAGCCGAGCGCGGCGGGTGGCTTCGGAGCTTACTCGGTGTTTTCCTCATGCCAGGTGCGCCCATCGCGTTCGATCAGGGCGATCGCCGCGGTCGGTCCCCAGCTTCCGGCAGCATATGGCCGAGGCTGATCCGGACGGCTCGCCCAAGCTTCCAGGATCGGTTCCACCCAGGCCCACGCGGCCTCGACTTCGTCGCGTCGCATGAACAGCGTCGGATTGCCGCGCACGGTATCCATCAGCAGCCGCTCATAGGCGTCAGGGAAGCGCTTCCCGAAGGTCTTCTCGAAGCGGATGTCCAGCCCCGTCGGCGACAGCCGCAGGCCGCCCGGTCCAGGATCCTTGGTCATCATCCCGATGCGCATTCCCTCCTCGGGTTGCAACCGGATGATGAGTGTATTCGGCTGCCATTCCGCCGCCTCGGGCGGAAAGATCGAGAACGGCAACGCGCGAAACTGGATCACGATCTCCGAGACCTTCCGCGGCAGCCGCTTTCCGGTGCGCAGATAGAACGGCACATTGGCCCAACGCCACGTCCGCACTTCCGCCTTCAGCGCGACGAATGTCTCGGTTCCGGAGGGTTCGTCGGCGCGGAGATCGGCGAGGTATCCAGGCACCGGCTTACCTTCGATCGCGCCATGCGTGTACTGCCCTCGCACCGTCAGGGAGGCGACCTCATGCGGCGCCATCGGCCGCAATGCCCTGAGCACCTTGAGCTTCTCGTCGCGCACCCGATCGGCGTCCAGCGACACCGGCGGGTCCATCGCGATCAGGCACAGCAGTTGCAGCATATGGTTCTGCAGCATGTCCCGCAGCGCACCGGACTTGTCATAGTAGCCGCCGCGGCCCTCGAGCCCTACCGTTTCAGCCACCGTGATCTGCACATGGTCGATTACGTCAGCGGACCACAGACGCTCGAAAATCGTGTTGGCGAAGCGCAGCGCCATCAAATTCTGCACCGTCTCCTTACCCAGGAAGTGGTCGATGCGGAACGTCTGGGCCTCGGAAAAGACCTTCCCGACCTGCTCGATGATGTCATGCGCCGATTCAAAGTCGTGGCCGATCGGCTTTTCCAGCACGACGCGTGAGTGGTCCGTGACCAGCCGCGCGGAACTCAGCGCCTGGCAGATCGTGCCGTAGAGGTCGGGCGAGGTCGCGAGGTAGAACACCCGAACCCGATCCGGGTCCAGGAGCGACGCAAACTGCTCCCAGTCCGCATCTGCGGCGGTTGCGTCAATCGCGACGTAGTGCAGGCGGCCGAGGAAGCGCTCCAACGTGGCGGGATCGAGATCGGCCGCTTCGACGTGACCTCGCAGTGCCTTGGCGGCGCGCTGCCGAAAGTCGTCGTCGGATAGCCGGGAGCGAGCGGCGCCGATGACCCGTGATTCGGCCGGTATCTGATGGTCGCGGAACCGATAATACAGGGCCGGAAGGAGCTTTCGGAGCGTCAAGTCTCCGGTGGCGCCGAATACGACGCAATCGAAGATTTCAACGGGGATGATCGTCGGCATGTTCGCCCTCTTTTCGGTCAAATCACTCTCGGAGTGCTAATGTCAACGGGATTGGTCTGGCGGGGTAGTTATCGCGGTTGGCCAACTGTATTGTGCAATGCGGGATAACCCGACGATGTGGCACGGTTGTCAAGACGCGGTACTATACGAGCTGGTCGAAAGGATGAAGCCGCGTCCCCCCGGTGTCATGGCCGGCGTCTCCCCGCGTCATGGCCGGCGCAGGCCGGCCACCGGCGATTTTCTCTGCAACAGCAGAGACAGCGGTGCCCGGCCCAAGCCACGGCCATGACATAAGCTGCGTCGTTGGCGTTGACGTGATGCGGCCGCGGCAGGCATTGTCCCGCGGCGCGCGCCTGTAGCTCAATTGGTTAGAGCTGGCGGCTCATAACCGCTCGGTTGCAGGTTCGAGTCCTGCCGGGCGCACCGCTGAGAGCAACCGGATTAACTTTGATATTGTTTTCGGCAGCTTGCAGGGGATGGGGCGCGTGGCCTGATCCCACGATCTCAAACCGTCCGGACTTCCGCCTACCCTGCGTCGCGTGGGTCGCTTTCTCGGTCTGACAGCAGCAGGTCGCGGGCCTCGTTGAGCTGTTTGGCAAAGAAATTACTGCCCCCCCGGTCAGGGTGAACCTGCTGCATCAACCGCAGGTAGGCGGCGCGAATATCCGCGGGCATCGCGCCCTCTTTCAGGTCGAATACTTCCAACGCGGCGCCTCGGGTCATGCGAACACCGCCATCGTCAGAGCTACCGCCGTGGTGCCATTTATCTCTCTGCATCTCCGCCAGTGCTCGTCTGTGGTTGCCAGGCGCGTTTCTGGTATCGCCATGCGCGATAGCTTTCTGAAACCACTCAGCGGCGATCTGATAATCCTGAACCACTCCCAGGCCGTTCATGTGCAGGAGTCCGATCTGGTTCATCGCATCCGCGTCGCCGCCATTTGCTGCAAGCGCGAACCACTGCATCGCCGTCGCGAAGTCCCGGGCCTCCCTGGCCTCTAACGCCCGATCGCATGCGACCGCGTTGGCGCGCGATCGTGCATTTGCCCGTTTGAAGAAATACCTGGTCCACCATGCCAGGCAACATATCAATGCCGCGTAGACACAGAGTGTCGCGACGGCGGGAGCATCGGCCGACATGATGGGTGCTGCGAGAATAATCGCGGCTGTTAGAATAACGGGCTTCGATAGTCCGCGTCTGGTTTTTGCTGCCATGCCTCTCGTCCGCCAACTTACTGGGGCGCTTTGGGCAGCCGTCGATATGGATTTTGCATCCGTCGGATCGTGCCTGCCTTTTCTGCTTCCCGCAACCCAGCCCTATGGTCACAACCGCCGATCGCAATGATGTCAGATCGGCGGCGGCTCCTCTCCGCTGTTGATGCCACAGCTGCCTCGCAGCGTTGACCGCGAAGCAGCGAGGGTTGATCGCGACGGCAGCGGAGCGCCCGCGTCCTCGGATCAGACCTGCCGGGCGCGGTTGCTCATGACGCCGCATTTTCAGGCCGCCGGACCTCGGCGGTCACTCCGCGGATCCTGGCTCCAGCAGGATTGCGCCGGTATCGCTGATCAGCCAATACGACCGGCTGGCGATGACGCAGGTTACGATGATACCGGCGCGCCCCCACCTCGCCGCTACGCAGGTGGACCACGGTCATTGCGCTATGTTTGCGCCGACCACCGCTTTCGTCGGCTCTTTCCGTCGCCTTCTCCACTCCTCAAACCGTTGCAATACGACGAAGAACGAGGGAACGAACAGCACGGCCAGGCAGGTAGAAGCGATCATGCCGCTGAACACGCTGATGCCGAGCGAGCGGCGAGCGTTGGCCCCTGCACCGGTTGCCAGGACCAGCGGCAAGACGCCGAGGATGAATGCAAACGATGTCATCAGGATCGGCCGGAACCGCGTGCGTGAGGCGTCCACCGCAGCTTCGAGCAGCGGGGTGCCGTCGATTATTCGCCGTTCCCGTGCCACCTCGACGATCAGAATGCCGTTCTTCGCCGACAGGGCGATCAGCAACATCAGGCCGATCTGCGTGTAGAGGTTGTTCGCCGCTCCAAGGCTGGTCAGTGCCAGAACCGGCCCCACCAGGGCCAGTGGCACTGCTGACAGCACGGCCAGCGGCAGGATCCAGCTCTCGTACTGGGCGGCCAGGCAAAGGTAGACCAGCAGTACCTGACAGCCCGAAGACGTAATAAAGTTGATTACCGGTGATCTCCTCCTGATAGGACATCGCAGACCATTCAAAGGTCACATCGCTCGGCAGTACCTCTCTGGCGATCCGCTCCATGGCTGCCATCGACTGCCCCGAGCTATAGCCACGCGCCGATCCGCCAATGATCGTGGCCGATGCGAACAGATTATAAAGCGTGATCACCGGTGGTCCGACGATCGGACCAAGATGGGCGATCGCGCCGATGGGCACCATTTGTCCGTCCTGGCTTCGAACATTCAAGTTCAGCAGATCGTCCGGCGAGCGACGGAACTGCGAGTCGGCCTGCACGTAAACCTGTAACGAAAGCCCCAGCTTGTTGAACTGATTGACATAGGTTGACCCTACGTAGTCGGTCAGTGCGGCAAACACGTCGCCGACCGAAACGCGCAACGTTTGCGCGCGGGCACGATCCACGGTCAGGGCCACATGCGGCGCATCGGGCGTAAAGGTGGTCAGAACGCCGCGCAGACTGGGTTCCTTGCTGGCTCGCTCGACAATCTGCCGTGCCACGTTGTTCAGCTTCTCGTAGTCGAAGCTGCCACCGAGCATTTCAAGCTGCATTTGAAAGCCGCCGGCATTGCCGATGCCCTGGATCGCCGGCGGCGGCAACACGATCGCTCGGCCGTCCGGCAGCGATGCCAACCGCTTCTGGAGCGCCGTGAAGATCGAGAGCAGATCCTCATCTTTCGCCTTCAATCGGACTTTGAAAGGCTTGAGCATGACAAAGCAGGTGCCCGCATTGGCCAGATCCGCGCTGTTATCCAGCAGCGACATCCCCGAAATGGCAATGACTTGCTCGACGCCCGGAATCTCGAGCGCGATCTTGGTGACCTGATCCAGCGACGTCGCGGTACGGCCCAGGGAGGCGCCGTTTGGCAGCTGCACCGACACCAGGACGTAGCCCTGGTCGTCGATCGGAATGAATGCTGTCGGCAGCCGGGACAGGCCCCAGATGCTGACGGCAGCGATTGCCAGAGCGATCAGCGCCATCAGGCCGCTGCGTTTCACCATTCCCGCGATGAGGGCGGCGTAACGGCCTTCGATCTTGTCATAAACGTGGTTGAAGGCACGGTATGCGATATTGCGCTGCTCCGGCGGCACAGGCGTGCGAAGCCACATCGCGCATTGAGTTGGTTTGAGCGTGGCGGCGTTGACGGCGCTGATCAGCGCCGTCGCAGCGATAACCAGCGCGAACTGGGCGAACATGTTGCCGGTCAGCCCCGGCACGAAGGCGGCCGGCACGAAGACAGCCATCAGCACCAAGGTGATTTCGATGATCGGGCCGAACAGTTCCCCCATAGCCTTGATGGCGGAATCGTGGCCTGACATCCCTTTCTCGATGTACTTGGTCACACCTTCAACAATGACGATCGCGTCGTCCACCACGATGCCGATCGCCAGCACGATGCCGAACAAGGTGGACAAGTTCACAGTGAAACCCAGCGCCGCCATGCCGGCGAATGCGCCGATGATAGTGACCGGCACCGTCGTGGCCGGCACCAGGACGGCGCGGAAATTCTGCAGGAAAACCAGGATTACGATCAGCACCAAGATGCCAGCCTGGTACAACGTCTTGTATACTTCGTTGATCGAGTCGCTGACAAAAATCGTGGTGTCGTATGGAATCGCGTAGGTCAGTCCCTGCGGGAAGCGGTGGGACAATGCCGCGACCTTCTCCGCCACCTCCTTACCTACCTGCAGCGAGTTCGCCTCTGGCGTCTGATAGATCGCGATGCCGGCGGAAGGCTTACCATTGACCCGGAAATACTGCGCGTAGGTCTGTGCACCCAGTTCGATGCGAGCGACGTCTTTCACCCGCAACAACCGGCCGCCTTGCGAAGTCTGGTCGCGGACGACGATCTCGCCGAATTGCTCTGGTTCGTTGAGCCGCGACTGGATATCAACGGTATACTGGAAATCCTGGTCCGCTGCCGCCGGAGGCATGCCGACCTGTCCGGCCGCAACGTTCTGGCTCTGCTGGCGGATTGCCTCGATCACATCCTTTGGCACAAGTCCATAGGTGTAGAGTTTCCCCGGGTCCATCCAGATCCGCATCGAGTATTCACCGGCGCCGAACACCTTGACGCTGCCGACGCCGGGCAGCCGCGCCAATTCATTGACCATGTTGATGGTGGCGTAATTGCTCAGGTATAAGCCATCGTACCGGCCGTCCGGAGAGTTCAAAGTCACAATCTGCAGGATGGCCGTGTTCTTCTTCTGGACGCTGACGCCTTGTGCCTGCACCGGTTCCGGCATCGACGCGAGCGCGATTTGTACGCGGTTTTGTACCAGCACCTGGTCGGTGTCCGGGTCGGTACCGATCGCGAACGTGACAGTCAGGTTGTACGTGCCGTCGGCCGCACTTGTAGATTCCATGTACAACATGTGATCCACGCCGTTGACCTGCTGCTCAATTGGCAGCGCGATCGTATCGATCACAGTCTGGGCGCTCGCACCTGGATAGCTTGTCGTCACCGACACAGTCGGGGGCACCACGTTTGGGTATTCCGAAATCGGTAAGCGGAACAAGCAAACGGCGCCGAGAAGGACCAGAACGATCGCCAGCACATTGGCGAGGACCGGCCGCTCGATGAAAAACTTCGACAACATCGCCGCGTTTCCCTACCCGCCAATGGCCGTGAGCTGGGGCGTCACCTTCGTACCGGGAGTGGCGCGCCAGAGTTCGCCGACCACAACGCGGTCGTCGGCCTTCAGGCCCGAGGTGATGACCCGCAGGCTGCCAATCAGTTCTCCAAGCTGAACGTACTGTTGGCGTACAACATCGTCTTGGCCCACCACCAGCAGATAGCGACCGCCCTGGTCTTCCTGCAGGGCGCGGTCCGGTACCATCAACGCACTCTGCAGAACCTTGCCCATGGGAAGCCTGACCTTGACAAAGATGCCGGGCACAAGTGTGTGGGTCGGGTTTTGCAAAATCCCCCGCACCAGCAACGTCCCTGTTGCCTGGTCGATCCCTGGTGCAACGTACTCAAGCGTGCCGTGATGCGGAAAGCCCGTCTCATCCGATAAAGCGGCATCGATGGGGACCTTATGCAATTCCTCGAGCGTGAGTCGTCGCGCGTCAAGATTGGTCCTGATCTGCAACGCCTGCTGTACGCTTAGGTTGGCAACGACGTAGATCGGATCGAGCTGAACGATATCCGCGAGGTTGATTTCCTGTCCGTTTCCGCCAACGACGTTGCCTACGTCGACCAGGTGCTTACCCATCTGGCCGTCAAATGGCGCTCTGATTTCGGTGTAGCCGAGATTGAGCTGCGCCAGCGCGACCTGGGCCTGGGCGGCCGCAATGTTTGCCTCCGCGCTCGCTTGCTCGAAATTCCAATGATCGACATCAACCTGGGTGGCGGCATCACGCTTCAGCAACGCGGTGTAACGAACCACCTCGGTCTTCGCATAGACCAAAGCAGCCTGCTGCCCATGCAGTTGTGCCTGGGCCTGTGCCAACTGCGCCTTGTACTGGTCCTGCTGGATGGTGAACAGCAAGTCGCCCTTTCTCACCACCTGGCCATCCTCGAAATGGATTTTTTCGAGAAAGCCGACAACTCGGGCGATGAGCTTGACTTGGTTGACAGCGGCAGCGTTCCCGGTCACCTCCAGAGTGTCGCTGACAGTCTGGGTTCTCGGCTTTACCACCGGGATAGCGGGCGGCGACGGTACGGGCGTCTGCGCTTGCGCCAGCGTCGCCGCCGCGTCGCCTGCCGCTTGGCGTTGGTCGGAAGCAGGCCGATCCTCTACCGCCGCCGATGACGGAGCCGCGAGCCTGAGGATGGATAGGCCGACAACAACTGTCGCAGCCGCCAGCAGTAAACTCCAGACCGCTGGCCGGCGTCTGGGCCTGGCTAGCCACAGCGTACGGATAAGATGTTTCACATCAACCTCACCATTGCGGTGCCCGAACATCTGGCCCCTGGTCGGCAACCGACGGCAGACCCGGGGTCGGCTGCGATTGGTCGGCCGGTGGCAGCAGCCTGCCCCAATTCGTCCGTTTGCGCATCTCGTCTCGTGTTGCAGTGTTCACAAATTCATTCCCCTTGCGTATTTGCCACCCGCCGCCAAGAGACCGGTAGACTGATGCAAGGCCTGTGGAAAGATTGCCCGAGGCTACTGCCAGATTGGTTTGTGCCTGGTAGAGGTTCTGTTCCGCCGTCAGCACAGTGGTAAAATCCCTAGTCCCAAGCAGATACTGATCCAGTGCGATGAGCAGGGCGCTGTTTGCCGCCGCGACGCTGCGGCGCAGCAGTTCCACTTGAAGCCGTCCTTGCAGGAACGAGGCGAGGCCATCCTCGACTTCTCGCTGGGCCTTCAGAACCGTGTTCTGATAGTTGATCAGCAGCGTCTGCAGGCGTGCATCCTGCACCCGCACATTATTGGTGATCTGACCATAGTTGAGGATCGGCCAACTGAAAGTCGGACCGAAGGCAAACTGGATGCCCCTCGCGCTGAAGACCTCATTTACCCGATTGTTGCCGGAGCTGGCAGCCACGGTGCCAAACGCTCCGGTCAAGCTGAAGGCCGGAAACAGGTCGGCCTTGGCGAGGCCAATCTGCGCGCTTTGCGCCGCGGCTTGCAGCTCGGCGCTCCGAATATCGGGGCGGCGACGAATCAGGTCCGCGGGTATCCCGACCGCAACGTCCCCTGGCGGAACCGGAATCGTTCTAGGGCCGGTGAGCAGGCTGTCTAGCGATTGCGGCGTCATGCCCAGCAACACGCGGAGGGCGCCCTCGCCTTGCTGCAACTGCGCGGTCAGTTGTGGGACGTCGGATTCGGTCTGCGCCAGAACGTTTTCGGCCTGGAACACGTCCAGCTTGGTGGCGGTGCCGCCGGTGTAGCGGTCTCGCGCGATAGCCAACGCCTTCTTCTGCTTGACGACGTTGTCCGCCGTGATGGCAAGTTGCTGTTGCAACGTACGGATGCCGATATAACTCGTCGCGACATCGCTCAGAAGTGTCACCAGAACGTCGTCGTACGTGGCAATGGAGGCCAGGTAGGACGCGTCGGCGGATTGCACCCCGCGGCGGAATTTGCCCCAGAAATCGATCTCCCACGCCACCTGGGTGCCTAGCGAGGCCCGCCAGTAGTTCTCTAGCTCGTGCAATGGATTGGAGGTCGGATCGACTGTGCTGGCCTGGTTGTAACCAACGTTCCCGCCGAGCTGCTGCGTCTGCGGATATAGCTCGCCGATGGCGACGCCCAGCATGGCCCGCGCTTCCAGCACGCGGGTGCCGGCGGCCATCAGGGTCAGATTCTGTGCGTACGCGATATCGATAAGCCGATTGAGTGTCGGGTCATGGTAGACGGTCCACCAGTCCTCGTTGTCCTTATGATCGGATTTGACCGAGCGGTTGCCGGACTCGAGATAGTTGGCGGCAACCGGGGCTGTGGGGGTGTGGAAATCCGGCCCGACCGTGCAAGCGGCGAGCGGCAACGCCAGCGCTGCTGAAAGGATTTGCCTGCGCAGCTCAGCGAATCGATGAAGAAGACCAATGACGCCTCGCAGCCCTGCCACCCCCTGCCACACACCGCGATCATCTAGGCCAGCGGAGCCTTGGACTACGCTCGACGCCATTTCGAGGGCCCTCGCAATATTTGGCAACTATCTATTTAAGCATTCTTGGGATCATTTGCGCCGAAGATCAACCCCGTTCTCGTAACGCGTGACGCCGGTATTTATGGCCAAACGATGGTTCCTTGTCGATTCGGATCCGTTAGCACTTTCCCCAGCCGGATCCAGCGGCCGGATAGCCGGCGGCATTCAGTTAGGCGGCTCCGAACGGGTCTAATACGGCTGCGGTTCGAACGAAGGAAGTGGAATCTACGGTGGCCAGCTGAAACCCGACGATGGGCTCCGTCGCTGCAATAATGAAGGAAGTTGAGCAACTGATCGTAGCCTTGTTGCAATCGATGGTCCTGCTCCAGCCGGTTGTTGAAATAACGGCCCGGCTTGGTGCCTCGCCCGTTTGTCGGAGACCATCAGGATGTCTGGGGTTTCATGCCGCCCGGCCGCCGCGGAATTATCGTTGGCGAGGTCAGGACACCCTTCTCACAGCGAGGCCAGAGGGCCTGACTTGTTCAGTTCCAACTCGGCCAACAAAGTCTGACCCATGTCATGGAAGCAACGCCACCTGCTTAGGGGCACAGCACCGTCAGTCGCGCGGTGATCAGGGCCGGAATCACTTGGTCTCACCTTGGCCATCGCCACCGCAGGGTATCCCGGACGCCGTCAACCGCTCAATCAGCAGTTCGACCAGCGTGGCCGCCGCCTCGGATTGCCGTTCGGCTGGGATCTGCCTCATCAGGGTTTGGACCGCCCCCTCGACCAAAATTCCAAGCACCGCGTACGGGTCCATGCCGATCGCGCCGGTCATGGTGATGGTCTGGGCGAGGACATACGCCGGGTCGGGTCGGTTGGCGGCTACCCGCTGGATCCGACGGATAAGCTGATCGATGGCGGGGTATGGTCGGTCTGCCATGGCCTCAGGATGACAAGTCCTGAACCCATGAGGCAAGGGTAAAAATGCGGCCACTCAGCGCTAGGACACGTGCCCTTGAAGCATCCCGTCTTTGGCGCGGCGTGCGCATCATGGTTGCACGTCAGGACCTCGGGTTCTTCGTCGGCGTGGGCTGCGTGATTGCCGACGGGGGCGGGCGCAGGGTCCGGCTCGGTGGCAGGCGATGTCCCGCCGTGACGCGGCGACACGCTGACCTGGAAGAAGTCGCGGTGCCCTCCGAAGCGTGTTTCGAACGCGAGTAACGAACGGAACCCGGTGCGGAGGCGGTGACGCTCCAGGGCCGCGTGGATCGCCCCGAAGTGACAGGTCGGCCTGACCGATGACGGCAACAAGTAGCTTGGCTGCGCGACAGGAGACCTTCACTTGTTGCGCACCATTGCCATATCTCCTGGCCGAGTACGCGCTGAAATTGGCGTTGCGGTCAGGTTCCGTGACGCGTCTGGTGTGAGATGCCGGGCCGTCATGACCAGGTCCGGATGCAATTCGCGGACGTTCGGTTCGGAGTCAATACTCTGCCAGTGGGATTTCGTTAAGCCACGCTCTCGGCGATCGAGCCGTCGTCGAGGGCCAGGACATCGGCGCGAAGGTGGGTTTCAGGCGCGCATCAACGCTCGGATCACAGGGCAAAGTGGAGCGCCAGAACAGCGACATCACGCGAGAGGGAATTGGAACCCGTCGCTGTAATGTTTGTCACGCCGTTGAACGTCGTGGCCTGGGCTCCCGTCAATTGGGAGAAATTATAGTCGAGGGACAAGCGGACGGTCCTGTTGAGCAACCAGTTCACGCTGGCACCGAATGAGTAACTGGTCTGGCTGCCGCCGCCCTGAAGGTATTGCAGATATTGCAAACCGGCGCGGCCTTGCAGTAGAATATTGCGATACAATTCGTGATCGACGACCACGTTGGCATTCGAATAAGTGAAGCCGGAGTTGCCTTCCGCAAACGGCGCCTCGATCGAACGCGAGATCACTCCGGTCACCGTTGTGAGTCCGGTCGGCGTCCATACCACGCTGCCCCCGAGAATCGGAGCGGTGTGAGATTTAAACTCCGACGCCTGGAAGCTCCGCTCCTCGACGCCGAGGAGGAACCGATACGTCCATGGACCCTCCGCCTGATAGTCGATCCCGCCCAGGGCGATCACGCCAGTCGAGTTGTTGCTAGGCTGTGATGCCACCTGATTGGTATAACTGTTGTCCAGTCCCTGCACGACGAACATCAGGTTGCGCTGGTCGCTCAGGCTATAGCGTGCCGTAACCCCCGCGGTGAATGTATAGCGATCGCGATAAGACTGAGACACGGTTTGGTTGTCGATGGTCGCGCTATCGAAGTCGTAATACTGCACGTCGACCGAAGGCGCCAGAGAAATACGTCCCAGGTCGAACGTGTAACCGGAACGCACATCTTCGACGGAGTAATGTACCGGGCTAGCTGATTGTATCGCCCCGATGTCGGTCGCGATCTGATTAAGCGACAGGTGCGAGTAGCCCAGTGTCAATTGGCTACGGCCTATGGTATAGCCGCCGCCGATGGACGCCGTCCAATTCGTGTAATCTGCCTGCGGCAGGTCGAAGTAATGATAATTATCCGCGGAAAGCGACATTCCGAGCGAGTTCTCGGACCAGTTCGAATTGACCGTGAGCGCGGGGGAGGTCCGCAAGAACGGGCTGGACCCAAGGCCGGTAATGCCGGTCGGGTCGGTGTCGAATCCGAATCCCTCCGTGAGCTCCGGCCTTACGACGAAGCTACCGACGTTCACTCCCTGGGTGGCGTAGAGTGGTCGCGCGCGCGACAGCACCGTCACCCCCGAACTCGTATCGTATCCCGGCACGGCCTGAGGGAAGTAAGAATTGATATACTGCGCCTGGGCGGAGTGGCCGAGAAACGCCAGCTCCAAGGCCAACGTGGCCACCGTCACGGCCGCCGGCCGATGGATACAACGCAATCGCCGGCGCTTGGTTGTCGCGATGGTCAACATGGATAGCCTGCTTGTCGTTGCGTTCATTAAGGGAATATAGCCATATGCTAGAAGCTCGACCATAGCCCAACCGTCCGCCAGTTGCGATAAACGGGGGGTGATCTGCGTTCATAGGAGAGATAATTGCTGTCGTATCGAACCGCTCCCCTGAGTGAAGGCTTGCGCCGCCGCCACGTGATCCTGGGCGGGGTCGCCATATTGTCGGCCTGTTCCTCGGCGGACCTTAAGCCGGTGCCGCCACCGACGCCCGGCGAATATATTCTGGGTCCGGCTGATCAGATCCGTATCATTACGTTCGGTGAGGAGCAACTGACCGGCGAATTCGGCGTCGACGCCTCGGGCGATATCGCGCTGCCGCTGGTCGGCACCATCCACGCCGCCGGACTGACCCCGCGCCAGTTGTCCTCGGCGATTACCAGCGCCCTGCTCCAGTCAAAACTGTATCAAAACCCGAGCGTTTCGGTCGAGGTGGTCGCCTATCGGCCGGTTTTCGTTCTGGGTGAGGTCAGCAAGCCGGGGCAATATCCTTATCAGCCGGGTATGTCGGTCGTTACGGCGGTCGCAGTGGCCGGCGGATTCACCTATCGCGCAAAGACCGACAAATTCACCATTGTGCGCTCGACCAGCGGAAAGCCGGTGGAAGGAGCGGCGATGCGTGATACCCAGGTGCAGCCGGGAGATGTCATCACAGTCGCCGAACGGATCTTCTGATCGGCGACTGCCTGTTCGATCGGCGACCCGAAGGACGAAGTGGGAGCCACGAGCCGCTTCAGGCCGCGCGTGCGGCAGCATAAATCTCAGCGGTGCTGCGGGCAATCTCCGGCCACGTTGGCATGGCTTGCGCCAGTGCCGCCACATTGCTGGCGCACGCCGACATGAACATCGGGTCGTCAATAAAACGGGTCATCGCCACGGCGAGCGATGCCGGATCGTCCGGCTCCACAAGTTGTCCGTGCACGCCATCGGCAAGCGTCTCGGCGAAACCGCCGATTTCGGGAGGCAAGGATCGGCCGCCCATGCGCGAGGGCCAGTGCAAGCACGCCGCTGGCCTCGATCTCCCGATATGGGAACGTGGCGACGGTGCCCGGGCCGAACAATCCGGGCAGCTCGTCGTCGGCCACGAATTGGGGTTCCAGGCCCGGGTCGACGCCGCGTGCCTGGGCCAGGGCCCGCAACGGCTGGAGATCCATGTAGGGCTTGCCCACTACCCGCAGCCGCGCCTTTTCGCGCAGGCCCGCCGGGAGTCGCCCAAACGCCTCGATCAGGACGTCGATTCCCTTATAAGGCTTGATCTTGCCAAAGACGAGGAAGGTGACTTCGCCACTCGCCTGTTGCTGGACGTCGATCGCCTTATTGTCGCCCAGCAGCCCGTGCGGCAGGACCGAGACGCGGGACGGGTCGACACCCTGCTCGATCAACCTTTCCCGACCGCGCGTCGTGTGCACGATCAATCGTTCGAAGGCGCCGAAAAGGCGGCCCATGCCGACACCTTGCAAACCGGAACTGGGTGCGCCGTTGAACGGGTTGGTGTCGTGCACCGTGAGTACGAGCGGCGCAATCCGGCGCAGCCCCTCGAGAAAGTGACGATCGACGAAAGGTAGCGGTAGCCACTGAAAATGGATGATCTCCGGCGGGTTCAGGCGCAGTCTGCGCCGCAGCCAGAACATCGAGGCGATGTGATCGGCGCCCTTTATGGCAAGCCGGACCGGGCCGGGAAAGCGCTTCAAGACCCGATGTCCCGCCACGCGATAGAAGCCCGGCACCAGTGGCGCATCGTCCACGCTGTTGTCGTCAGCGTCAGGTTCGCGCCCGTAGAGCAGCACCTCGTGACCCTCGCCGCGCAGACCGGCGGCGAGCGCCGTGTCGTAAGGCAAGGTGAACAGGGACGGGTCAATCAATGCGACACGCATCAGGCGGCATCCCCGGCCGGATGCGCCGTGCTGCGAGGGCGCAATGGGGCGATGCGGGCGAACGTGCGGCCGTTCCGGGTTAATCCGTCGCCGAGAAGCCGCGGCAGCCTGGACCAAAACCAGCTTCTGCCACGCAATTCCGACATCCCTGGGCGGCCGACATTTCGCATCGCCGAGCCTCGATCTGAGATCGTTATGTGGCGAGAGCCGGCGCCAGAGACGCGCCACCGCGAGCCAGTGCAGCGACGATCGAGCATGCCCGTTCCGGCCTTATGACCGGCCATGACCAACCACGTGATTTGTCCTCCATCAACGAGCCTCGTATCCGGCGTTTGGCCAGGACGGACGGCGTCGAACGGTACGACCCTGCTTTGGATCGCCAATGATCGAAAATTCCGTGCGGTTGGTGCGAGCTTGTGGTAGAAATACCCGTTAAAGGCGTTGCCTGCAAAGCATTGTTGATAGCTGGGACGCGCTCTGGCAGCGGAAATCAAAGAGGGTATGTCGAATGTCAGAGTTGACCGCCGATAGAGTTGCGTTTTCGCCCGGCCCGGCGGTCAAACCATCGCACGGCGATGGTCTGTCACCCCGGCAACTTGTTCGGGTGCTTCGGCGAAATTGGCCGCTCATTCTGTGCTCGGGCCTCGTTGTGGCAGCGGCGGCCTACATTGTCAGCAAAACCCTCCTCACGCCCAGGTTCACGGCCGAAGCAACGGTGGCGGTCGAGACGCGAAGCTTTGCCATCCCGGAGCTTCAGGGAGTGCTCAGCAGCCAGACGATGGCCGATCCGATGCCCATCGTGCGCAGCGAGACGCAGGTTTTGACCTCACGCGCCCTGGTGCAGGCAGTTGTTGAGGAACTCAACCTGACGGCCGACCCTGAGTTCAATACGGCGCTCAAGGGCCCCCCGCTGAAGCAGCGGCTCCTCGGCGCTGTGCGCGACCATCTGCCGACGTCGTTCGCGGCGACACTGGTCGATGATGGGATCCTGCCACCGGAGGATGCCGCGCCACCATCGCCTGATGTCGTGATGGCGAACGTCGTCGCGGCGGTCACGACCGGGCTGACAATCACCAACGACAACCGCAGCCTGGTCATCAATATCGACTTCCTGTCGGAGCAGCCGGATCTGTCCGCCAAGGTCGTCAACAGCCTTATCGCGCGATATATGGCCGGAAAGGTGGACGAGCGTACGGTCGCCAACCGCGAGGCAAACACCGAGCTGGAAAAGCGCGCCGAACAGGTCCACAGCGAAGTCAACCAGCTCGAGCAAAAGATCCAGGATACGCGCGAGAAATACAACCTCGTGCAGACCCGCTCGGGCAGTATTGGGCAGCAGCAGCTTGAGGACATATCCACGGCCCTGATCGCGGCAAGTTCCCAGCGCGCCCAACTTGAGGCGAACTATCAGCGCGCCGCAATACTGGTGCGCACCGGTGGCGCCGGGGTCGACAATTCCGACGCACTGGGTTCAAGCATCGTTGGAAGCTTGCGGGATCAGGAGGCGACGGCAGAGCGACGCGTAGCGCAACTGCGAACGACGCTGGGGCCGGGACATCCCTCACGTGTTTCAGCCGAGGCTGAACTTGCCTCCGCCCGCGCGGCGGTCATCACCGAGGCCAAACGGGCGATGGCCGGGCTCGGCGCCCAGGCCGCGGCGGCTCGGCAGCACGAGGCCGAATTGCGCGATCAGCTTGGCAAGGCGCAGACCGCCGCCACCAGTCTCAGCAGCGTGCAAAGCGAGCTCGAGCAGTTAGAGAAGGATGCCGATGCGCGACGCACTCTGTATCAGACGTTGATCCAGAGGGCGGCGCAGACGGACGCGAACAAGGGTGGCCCCGAGCAGTCCGGCGCCCGCGTGGTGAGCCTTGCGGTTGCTCCGGCTTTCCCCTCAAGCCCAAAGCCGAAACTCGCTGCTGCGTTAGGACTTCTCGGCGGCTGCGCGTTCGGCGGGCTGCTCGCCGCGATCGGGCGCGGTCGGGAAGGAAACTATAGCCAACGCGGTCGACGTGACGGCGGACACCGGCCTGGCAGTCATGGCGGTGCTTCCCCGGACCAAGGGTCGCCAGAACTCGCTTGCCGCTCGGGTGGTGAACGAGCCCGCCGGGCCCGAAGCGGAGGCACTGCGTTCGCTGCGCGGCCGGTTGCGTCTTACCGGGCAGGGCTCGGTTCCCCGCAGCGTGCTTTTTGTCGGCAGCGCCACGGGTGACGGCAGCTCCGGCATCGCGGCCGGCTTCGCTCGTGTCGCGGCTCTCGACGGACTGCGCGTGCTTCTGATCGAGGGCGATCTGCAGGCTCCGAAGCTGGCCGGAACACTGGGTGTGGCACCGAGCCGGGGCCTCATCGAGACCTTGAACGGACATGACCATTGGCCGGAAAATGTCGCCCGCGATAGTTTGACGACGATGGATCTACTGCTGGTGGGACGCCCGCAACCTGCCGCCAGCCAGTTGCTGGAAACGATGCAGCTGCAGAGCCTGATGGCCGAGACCCGGGAGGAGTATAACCTCGTGGTGGTGGATGGTCATCCGGTGACGCAGGAGCTGCACTCGGTCACGCTGGCCAACATTGTCGATGCGGTTGTTCTTGTGGTCGCCGCTGGGGAAACCGGCCGCGAGCAGGTGCGGGCCGCCGTCACCGCGGTCTCCAGCGGGGCACGGCGACCGCCGGTGGTGGCTCTCAGTCAGGCTGCGTAGGGACCGCCGACCGTTAAGCCTTGTCGCTGATTCACGGCGAGAGCTGCCTGGATACTGCCTGGATACTGGCTGGATAGCTGCTGCCGCGTGACCGTTCACGACCCGCCACGTGCCGAGGCAGGCGGCGTCCAGACCTGAAAGCGCTTGCCCCGTAGCGATTGCAGGACACCGACTCCAGTGGCAACAAATGCCATAGCGACCTCGATCACCTTGCGCAGGGGGCCTGACGTCACCGCCAGTCCCGCGGCGCAGACCACGACGCTCATGAGGGCGAACACGGCGAGGGCGGCCCACTGTCCCATCAGTCCGAGTCCGATCATTCCGGATACGCCAGCCAGCCCAAGAAGGTAGACCGTCAGCCACCGCAGCAGCTTGTGTGATACGTACTTGTACCTGATCGAGCAGGGAGAGCGTCCTGAGACGAGGCGACAGGTGCCGATGGACGTTGAAGGCTTGGCACGCGATCCGAATCTTTCGGCGGAATTCCTCCTGGGGGCGCGATACCGTTTCCTCGTAGGCGATCGCGTCGGACGCCCGAACCACCCGGTAACCATCGCAAAGAATCGACATCGAGACGTACATGTCGTCGATGATATCCGGTGGCGCCGCGTGGTGAAGTTCGCGCCGGATGGCGAAGATCGAACCATCGGCTCCCATCGTGGAGCCGGTTCGGCTCTCCAGCTCCTTAATGGCCTCTTCGAGACGCCAGTAGGCCGAGCCCGTTGACGCGGTCGCGTTTCCGTCGGCGGAGGTATAGATCAGATGGCCGCAGACGCAGCCAACGGTCGGGTCCTGGAAAGGAGTGATCAGTTTAGGAATCGCATCTGGCGCGAACATGACGTTGGCGTCCGAGAAGACGACGTAGTCGGCGTCGGTGGCCTCGATCAACGTGTTCATGCCGTGCGTCTTGCCGTGGCGCTCAGTGCCGAGGATGACGTGGATCTGGTCTCCGAACGCGCTGAGCACCTCGGCTGTCCGATCGCTGGCCGCATCCACGTAGACCAGCAGTTCGAGGTTGGGCACGGCATGACGCATCGCAAGCAGGTTCTCAACCTTGGCGCCAATGATCCGCTCTTCATTATAGGCGCATACGCACAGGGCGACACGGTTCCCCAGCCTGGTTTTCCGCTCCAGCGGCCGTGGCCGCAGCCGGGCGAGAGCTGCCAGGCTCGCCGGATACGTCGTGAATGGATGCAGCCCGAGTGTCACGAGCGCGGCAGCCACGGTGAGGAACGCAGAACCCATTGCCGAGATGTCTCCTAGTGTGAAGGCGTGGGGTGCCACGCCTCTCCCGCGTTATCCATCGCTCCGCCGAGCACCACTGACGACAGTACGGATTCGGACCTGAGAGACAATGCGGGCAGGTTGGTATGCCACCGCGGCCGCGCGGCAGGCGCACCGAAGGTCTTCCTGCTTCCAGACGCCGTCGACCATCTGCCGCATGGCGTTGCGCAACGAGGCGACATCGGCGCCCTCGGCAATGATTCCGGTTCGGCCATGATCTATGGCTTCCGGCAGACCGCCGAGTGGAGTGACGATCGACGGGACGCCGTAGGCCATTGCCTCGTGGAATACGCGCGGAAAGGGATCTTCCCATATGGACGGGATCACCAACGTGTCGATTTTATCGAAAAACGACGTTGGGGCGACATGGCCAAGGAACTCAATGCCGGGTGTCCCTGCCGCGCGTGCGCGCAGGAAGCTGGTGTACTCCGCGGGGCCGTTCCCAGCGATGGCGAGCGTGGCGCTGCCGGACGGCAGGCCGGCCAGTGCGTCGATCAAATTCTCCAATCCCTTGGCGGGATCGATCCGGCTCATCGAACCAAAGCGCCAAGGACCGGCACGCCGGGTCGGTGGCAAGATGGGTAGTTCCTCGTCCGGATTGTTGCCTCGAATGATGCGAACTGGCTGCCGCCCGGCCTGAGCCGCGGCAAACATGCCGGTTGCGGTAATACGGTCGAATACTCTGCGGCTCACGCATGTCACGGCGGCCGGCAACCCGGATAGCCGCCGGCGCGGGATCGAGAACAGCCGGCACTCGGGACATTGCCGCGCGCAGTTGCCGCGTCCGGGCCGCCACATCGCACTGCGCGGGCAGACGGTGTAGTAGTCGTGCAGGGTCTGCACCAAAGGGATGCCGAGCCGAGCTGCCGCGCTCCAGGCCGAAACAGAAAATCCTTGCAGATTGTGAGCGTTCACGACGTCCGGGCGCAACCGCCCGAGAACTGCGGTGATACGCCGTTGCATCACCGGGTTGAATGTGTCGAGAGCCTGAAAAACCGGTCGGAGCAACGCCGGTCGCCGTCCCTCGTGCGGCCAGTAAACGTTGGCGAGCGGCAGATAGCAGACCGGGATGCCATCGATTTCTCCAACGGCTGCCTCCCGCTCGGGCGTCAGCGTGACGATCGTGCAGATGTGGCCGCGCTCGGACAGCCTCCGAGCAAGAAACCGCAGTGTCACCTCGGCGCCGCTCGAGCCGTGTGGTGGATAGAGTGTGTTGACAAAAGCAATACGCATAGTGGGAGTCCGCAGTGGTCGGTACAGTGGGACAGTGCGGGTTTGCATACGAATTGATGGATGGAGGCGCGAATTTGATACCACTGTAGTGCGATGAGAGCCAGCCGTTTCGACTGTTAACTCGTTGTCAATCTTTCGCGTACGGCAAAAAGTTGCAGTGGTATGCAACAAGATCACATAGTGTGGGCGCCGTCCGGGCCGCAGCCCCTGACGATTGCCGCTTCCGACAAGACTCGAAATAAAACAGCGGAAATTCACCAGAAGTGTGATACTGTGCAAGGAACCTAGGTGAGCGCGCCGGATGCAGCCAATTCAATGATTATCGTCCGCTTTGATCAAGATATCACCGAGGCGCGCGGGTTCCCGACGCGCCTTTGGTCTGTGGCGCGGTCAGGACGGAGACTCGCGTGAGCAGTGCCAGTTTCCCGCCGCAGGGAATTGCGGTCGAGCCACTGCACGGGACGGAGGTGCCGCCGACCGTCGGGCTTACCGATGCAATCGAGATACCGCTGGTCGTCGATCTCGACGGGACGTTGCTGCGGTCTGACATGCTGGTCGAGACGCTGTCCCTGGTCATGGCCCGCTCGCCCCTTGGGGCGCTGGCAGCGCTGGCACAGATCCGCCGGGGACGCGCCGCGGTGAAACAGGCACTCGCGGATCGCGCCGACCTTAACGTGGCCGGGCTGCCCTGGAACGATCAGTTGATCGATCTCATTACCGCGGAGAGAGCCCGCGGCCGGCGGGTTTACCTAGCCTCGGCCTCCGACCGGAGTGTTGTCGAACTGGTCGCCGAACAACTGTCGCTGTTCGACGGCGTGTTCGCCTCCGACGGCCGGGTAAACCTGAAAGGCCAGGCCAAAGGCGCCGCGCTTTGCGCAACCTTCGGCGATAAGGGTTTCATCTATGCGGGCAATGACGACGCGGATTTCGCAGTCTGGGAGCACGCTGCGAGCGTGATCGTGGTCGGCGCCTCGTCGTCCGTGGTCGGCCGGGCACTGTCTCGCTGGCCCGATGCGCGGGTCATTCGCGCCCCTCGAGCGACGCTGCGCACGTATCTGAAGGCGATCCGCGTCCATCAATGGCTGAAGAACATACTGCTCCTGGTGCCCGCATTGGCGGCGCATCGCCTCAGCCTGCCGCTGCTCGGCTACTGCGTGATCGGCTTTCTGAGCTTCAGCCTGTGCGCTTCCAGCGTCTACGTGACCAACGATCTCGTGGATCTGAAGCGGGACCGCCTGCATTCGACCAAACGGAACCGGCCCTTTGCCGCCGGCACGATCCCCGTGCTGCATGGTCTTATCATGGCCCCCGCACTGCTGGGTGGCTCCGTTCTGCTGGCGTCGATGCTATGGCCCAAATTCCTGCTGGTGCTGGCGGTCTACTATCTTGTGACGATCGCGTATTCTCTCGCGCTCAAGCGGCAGATGATCCTGGACGTCGTCACCCTTGCCTGTCTCTACGGGCTGCGACTTATCGCCGGCAGTGCCGCGGTGGACGTAAAGCTTTCGTCCTGGCTCGTTGCGTTTTCCATCTTCCTCTTTACCAGCCTGGCACTGGTGAAGCGGTGCGCGGAGCTGATGGACCGCAAGAAGGTTGATCTTGCCGACGCCGCGGGCCGTGACTATCGGACCGCCGACCTGCCGTTGCTCGAGTTGCTGGCCGCTGCTTCGGGCTTTACAGCGGTGCTGGTGTTCTCGCTGTATATGAAGAGCGTCGACGTGGCGCTGCTGTATTCAGATCCATCGCGGCTGTGGCTCATTCCAATCATCCTGATCTACTGGATCAGCCGGGTACTGTTACTGACCCACCGCGGCGAGATGCACGACGACCCTGTGGTCTTCGCGGCAACCGACAAGGTCAGCCTCGCCTGCGGGGTGGCGTGTCTGGCGGTTGTCGCCGCGAGCATCTGATACCTGCGGCCCGAAGGGACGACCGGTATACACGCGGGGTCGGCGGGGCAACTGAGCACGCCGAGGGCCGTCGGGATAACTCGATTCGAGGCTCTGGCGGCCGCTCGCGCCCGATCCTTCCGCCGGTTTGGATCAGGCCGAGCCGCCCGCCGAGGGCTCGAGCGGCTAGACGACGGGGCTGGCGCCACCGTCCATGTTGATCGCCGTGCCGGTGGTGAAGCCGGCAAGATCGCTGCACAGGAAGCATGCCATCGCCGCGAACTCCTCCGCTTTGCCGATTCGCCCCACGGGTACGCTTACGCCCATTTTCGCGGCGAAGTCATCATACGACTCATTTGAGCCTTCCCGCTGATGTCGCCGCTTGTGCTGGTCGGAGTCGATCAGCCCCACCAGCATGCCGTTCACCAGGATGCCGTGCGGCGCGCCTTCACCTGCCAGGACTTTCATCAACGCCATGCCAGCAGCGCGAGACACGGCAGTGGGTGCACCGTTGGCCCTTGGCGCCTTCGCCCCAGTGTTCAGCACATTGATGATCCGGCCCCATTTGCGCTGTTTCATGCCAGGCCACACGAGCCGGGTCATCCGGATGGCCGCGAACAGCTTCAGGTCCAGATCATCCTGCCAAACGTCGTCGGTGATCTGGTCCGATGGCATGGCGCGCGATATTCCCGCGTTATTGATCAGGATATCCACCTTCCCGAACCTCTTGATCACAGCGTCGAAGGTTGCCTGAATGTCGGCAGCCTTTGACACGTCGCACTGGAACGTCGCGACCTCGCCGGAGGCACCATCGGAGGCGATCCGCTGCGCCTCGGTCAACGCTTCCGCACCCCGGGCCAGGATCGCTACATTGGCGCCGGAGGTCGCGAACTCCCGTGCCATGGCCAGGCCGAGGCCCTTGCTTGCTCCCGTAATGATCGCGGTGCGGTTATCCAGGCGTACGTCCATCACATTTCTCCCCTGTCGGTAGCCGCCATCCTGGGCAAGATGTCGCATCCGCGCAACGCGGGTAGACTTCGCCCATGCCGGCAATTTGATATCACCGCGTCCATCCAGCGCGATCCCCGAGGTCCTTCAGATGTCATCCTTCGCCTTCCTGTCGGTTCTATTGCTGCTCGCCGCCGTGCTGGGCTCGGTGAACCATCTGTACCTGCGCCTGCCTCCCACCATCGCGCTTATGGCCGGGTCGCTGCTGCTGTCGGTGGTGGTCATCCTGGTGGATCGCTCGTTCGAAAGCGTCGAGTTGCGCCAGTGGTGGGAGAATCTGGTAACGACCAAAGACCTGCCGCATGTCTTTCTAGGCGGGATGCTGGCCTTTATGCTGTTCGCCGGAAGCCTGCACGTCGATGTGGACAAACTGCTGGCGCAAAAGTGGACGGTGCTGTCTCTGGCCACGATCGGTGTGCTGCTGGCGACGGCGCTGTATGGCTTCGGCATCTGGCTGGTGTTCGCACGCAGCGTGCCGTTGCCCTGGTGCTTTGTCCTGGGTGCACTACTGGCTCCGACCGACCCGATCGCAGTCGGTGGTCTGCTACGCGAGGCCGGTTTGCCTCCCGGACTGCTCGCCCTGGTCAACGGGGAGAGCCTGTTCAACGACGGTGTCGCCGTCGTCGTATTCGCTATTTCCGTCCATTGGGCAAACGGGGACAGCACAACCGCCGCGACGGTCGGGATCGACTTCCTGCGGCAGGCCTGCGGCGGGATGGCGCTCGGCCTGGCCACTGGCGCCCTGGCATACCGGGCCTTGCGCCTGATCCATGACCCCGCGCTGGAACTCACGATCACCCTTGCGCTTGTCACGGTCACCTACAGCCTGGCGGATGCGATCGGCGTTTCCGGACCACTCGCCGTCGTGGTGGCGGGGCTGCTGACCGGCAGTCGCTCGACCCGCTTCGCCATGAACGACATCTCTCGCGTGCAAGTCATGCTGTTCTGGGATCTGCTCGATGGGTTGCTGAACGCGGTGCTGTTCCTGCTTGTGGGCTTCGCGCTGTTGTCGGTCGATTTCGATTGGATGTTATTGCAGGCCGCGGGAGGCGGCATCGTGCTGGCATTGCTGACCAGACTGGTCAGTGTGGCGGTGCCGACGACTCTGGTGCATCTGCGGCGTCTGCCGAAACTGAGCAGCGTGGCGACGTTGACCTGGGGCGGTCTCAGGGGTGGGATCTCGGTTGCAATGGCCCTCGGCCTCGACCCGTCGCCCTATCGCGGCGCATTGCTCGGGGTATGCTACGCGGTGGTGGTCTTCACCATCCTGGTGCAGGGTCTCTCCATGCCGATGCTGACCCGATGGCTATACCCCCGAGCGATCACAGCAGCCCGGCAATAATGACGGTGACCAATCCCAGGATTAGGTTCACTCCGATCAGCTTGCGAATGCTGTCCAGGCTGGTGGCCATCCGGGTGCGGTCGGTTGTCCGGCGAAACTGCCGGTAGGGGCCGAAGAAAATCGCCACGAACACCGCCGCCATCACCAGTCCAAGTCCCAGCATTGCATGGATTTGCCATGGCGACGTAGCCATTCCGCCGAAATGGCCGAGCATGGCGAAGCCGGTGAGGATGATGAGCGGCATGGCATGCCAGATGACGAGGAAGAATTTCCGGAAGACTTGCGTATGAAGCAACATTCGCTGCGGTGCCTCGATCGCCGCCAGGCTCGGCCGCAGCACGACATACGCGAAGAACATGCCGCCCACCCACAGCACGGCGCACAGCAGATGCAGCGCCTTCAGTCCCGCGAAAACCGTCATCCACTCATCTCCAACAATTCGCTCAGCAAGGCGCGTAGCTCATTCGCCGCGATCGATCGAGGGGTGGCTTCGGTTACGCCCAAGCCTTCCGCGAAGGCGGTGGCGAAGCCGGTCCGATTGCCGATGGTCGCGGTAAGCACCGGGTGACGGCCCTCATGCAGCGACGACACCGTGGTTTCGCGCAACCGACCTGTTGGCGGCAAACGATTGAGCACCAGCGCCGCCCGGCGCTTCTCGGCAGCCGCCAGCTTCAGCGTTCCCTCCGCCGCCCAGACGTCCGGCGGGCTGGCCTGCACGGGGATCAGAACCAGATTGGCACCGCGAATCGCCAAACGGGCATCGGTGTCGATCTGCGGCGGGCTGTCGATCAGGACCACGTCATGGGCGGCCTTGAGTTCGATCCAACTCGGCCGCCAGCCGCCACCCCGAAACGTCAGAAAACATCAGTGGCACCACATCGCCGGTGCGAGCCCGACGGAGCTGGTTCCAACGCGTCAGGCTGCCCTGCGGGTCGATGTCCAGCAGCGCGACTTTTTGCGATGGTGCCAATGCCGCTGCCAGGTTCGCGGCCAAGGTGGTCTTGCCGGTGCCGCCCTTCTGCTGGGCGACGGTGATAACGATCGCCATGCTGTGCGACTCCACGCCGATAGTCAGATACTGGACCAGATTCGGGGTCCCGACACCAAAATCCTCGGGCGCATGATGGCTCGCTTTTTGCCGGGCCTGGTCTTATTATTGGCCGTATCCATCAAAACGATGGGACACAAAAACCGGGAACGGCAAAAATGCCAACCGATCGGCTGCGAGGCGAGGCTCCTTATCGTCTCGATCGACCACGTTGCGCACAGGACTGGCGCGCGTATGACGGTATCCGGCGGCAGGTGTTCAACCTGCCTCGCCGTGAGGGAGCAATCGACACAAGCTGTCACCCACTGCTGCTGTGGCTGGAAGACCAGCCGATTGGCGCGATTCAGGTGGAGGACCTGCGAAATGCGGCCGCGGCCCTCCGACTGGTGGCGATCGATCCGGCCTGGCAGGCGCGCGGGCACGGTCGCGCGCTGCTCGACCACGCGGAGAAGTACGCACGGGACCTGGGGTGCCGCAAGGCTGTGGTCTACGCGACACCCGAGGCCGCCGGCTTTTACGCCAATGCCGGCTACGACGAGGAAAATTGGGACGAGACCAGCGTGGGCGGCATTGTGCAGATGCTGAAGAACCTCGACTGAAGCAGCACGACCGCAAGGTTGGTTCGGCGAGGAGGGGACCTGCGTCTTGCAAATTCTCTGGTGTCGGAGTTTTCGCTGAACCAACCATAAACCGGGGGGAGCAACTCATATGAATCGCGGCGGTTATGAGGATCGCGCTCCAATGGCGGACGGTAGAGCAATATCAGCCTTGCCCGAATCGCGGAGGATCTCAGGCTGATGGAATTGCTCGCGAAACAACGGCTAGAGTGTTTCCACTCAAGGTGGAAGCGCTCTGGTAAACAGGAAGCAAAACGCAGCGTTCGGCAACGGTCGACTCTCTTGCGTCGATCGGTGCTTTAATCAAGACGGAAGCAATACCGTTACCATTCGGAGGAGATCATGAAAAGCTGGTTATATGCGTTACTTATAAGTGCTGTCGCGTTCCCACCATCAGTGCTTGCGCAGATGTCCTCTCACGATGCTTCTACGCCACCCGTCCTGCTGAATTTTAAAGATCTCAAATGGGAGAAAACCAATCCCGAGCTAGGCGACAGATCGCCTGAAATCTCAATCCTCCACGAAAGCCCGCAGGAGACAGAGCTTTTGCTCCGAAGTCCAAAGAACTTCCATGTGGACAGGCACTGGCACTCGGCCAACGAGACTATCACTATGCTTCATGGCACCTTTATCCTGAAGCACGACGGCAGCAACGAACGCATAGCGCTGAACCAACCGGGTTCGTTTGCATGGATGCCGGCGAAGATGATCCACGAGGCTTGGACTACGCCGGATGAGGAGGCGCTATACTTCATTACCACTGACGGCAAGTTTGATATTAATTGGGCTGAGGCCCCACCTAAGACTCAATAGTCGAGCAGGCGAGTCCGTCGGTGTGATCTCGGTGACCGGAGCGGATTACCCGGCATAGTGGAAGGAGGGGTCACCGGTGAGCCAGCCGGACAGCATGGGAAGTGAGCAATCACTTCTGGTCGATCAGGTTCGGAGCCTCGAGCGCCTCGGTGAGCCAGTTGGATATGGGAGCAAGGAGTTCGTCCGCTTTCTTGTGCCGTCCCTGATCGCGCCAGAGGCGGGCGAGACTCGTGCTGCCGCGCAACTGAAACAACCTGGCGGCCTGCCGCTGCGCGAGCGCAATAGCGTCGAGAAAGCTTGCTTCGGCGCCGGCGGAATCCCCTACGATCAACAGCAAATCGCCCCGCAATCGAAGCGTCTCGGCCTGTAGCCATTTGGCGTGCGTGACCTCGGCAAACTGCTCGGCTTCGGTGACGTAAGCGAGCGCAGCGTGCGATCGGCCGGCCATCCGATGGGCGTCCGCGTAGAGCGTGAGAACATGTGGCACGAAAAGCGTCCCGCTGGCCCGCACCTCAACCAGCCCGGCGGACATAAGCGGAATCCCCTGGTCCGCTTGACCTGCTGCCGCCAAACACCAACCACGAAATGCCAGACCCAGGGCTCGCCACAGCACAAACGAGTGCTCATCGGAAAGGGCCATGAGTTCGTCTGCCTGCGACAACAGGTTAGCCGGCTCGGACCCGACACACCAGCACGCCACCTACGTCCAGTGAAGCGCAAAACCCAGCGAGTGTGCGTGCGAGAGGCTGCGGGCATGCGCGAGCGCTGAATCAGAGCGCGCCCGCGCCCAGTCTAGATGCCCGCAACAAGCGAGCGTCAGCGACAAGTATGACAAGAAAAAGATGAGCGGATCTGTCGTTGCATAGATCGCTGCATACAACCCCTGCTGCCTTGTATCGTAGAGCGAGTGACCCTGCTCAAGGTAGCCACGGGCGACAGCAAAGTCCCCCAGCATCAGATGCGTAAGCCCGCTGGCGCGGCAGCTCATCACGCGCACGACGGTATCGTCCTGTGCCTCGCTGAAATGCCGGATTTCGGCAGCGAGTTTGTGTGCCTCAATCAGATCGGCTACGGATTGATACGCCCACTGACCATAGAGAATGGGCAACAGTTTGTGGGCATAACCTAGCCGCTCACAAAGCTCGCGCGCGCGTGCGAACGCGTGGCCCACCGCTGGCGCAGCATAACCCCGCGTAGCGATGATTGCCTGGCCGAGGCCGATTTGTAGATCGAGCTCTTGTTCCTGATGTCGAAAGCTATCAGGTTCAATTGCTATTAGGCTCAGGCCTTTTCCGAGCAGTGCCGCCGCTTCGGCCATTCCCGACAGCCCCAGCGCCTGTTGGCCGGCCTTTAACCAATAGCGGATAGCATGCTCAGGCATATCCGCTTCCGTGAAGTGATGAGCCAATAGTTCGGGGTCGGCGGTCTTGACATTTGGGAACCGGGTCTCGATCGCGCGGGCGATCTTGCCATGCAAGTCCTGTCGGCGGCTCTTGAGCAACGAGTCATACGCAGCGTCCTGCACCAGTGCGTGTTTGAAAGTATAGATCGCATCCGGCGGGGTGCCGCGTCGGAAGGCCAGTCCGGAGGCGGTCAGCTGCACGAGCGAGTCATCGAGCTGGGCCCGCGGTATCGGCGCGACCGCCGCAATCAACTCGTAACTGAACTCGCGTCCTATCGCCGCGCCGATCTGGGCGATCTCCTTCACCGGCACAAAGCGATCCAGTCGTGCCATCAGCGAGTCCCGCAACGTGGCCGGAATGGTGATGGCGCGAGCAGGGCCAGCGTACTCGTAGTGATCGCCCGCCCCGGTCAGCTCGCCGGATTCGAGAATGGCTTTGGTTAGCTCCTCGACAAACATCGGCACGCCGTCGGTCCGGGTCAGGATCTGCTCGAGCAACGGTCTGGGTAGCGCTATTCCGCCCGTGAGGGCGGATACCACCGCCGCACTTTGCGTCCGGGTGAGTTTGGACAGGTTCAATGCGCCGACATGCCCCTGCTCAGACCACCGCGACTGAAACTCCGGCCGGTGTGTGAACACGATCAGCAACGGAATAGTTTTCACCCGGTCGATTAACAGATCCAACACCTCCAGGGTGGTGGGGTCGGCCCAGTGCGCATCCTCGAACAGCATCACGGTGGGTTGCAGGCGGGCGACTGCCTCGGTGAGATCGACCAAAGTCCGCAGCGTCTCGTCCTTGTGCTTCCCGGGCGTCATCGCCAGGGGGCCGTAACGCGCTTCGCAGGGGATGGACAAGATCGACGCGATGAACCGGACGTCGGTGAGCGGCCGGCCATATTGCGTGACGATCAGCGCCTCCAGCTTGTCGAGTTTCGAGTCCGCGGTTTCGTCCCGGGGAAACTTGAGCGCCCGTTCGAAGTTGTCGATCATCGGCCAGAAAGCGCTGTTCACGTAGTAGGGCGAGCACTGGAAACGCAGTGGCTGGACGCATTGGGCTTCCAGCCGCTCACGCAAAGCGTCCAGGGTGCGGCTCTTGCCGATGCCGGGTTCTCCCGACAGCAGCACCACCTGGCCTTCGCCGTCCCTTGCCTGCGACCATCGGCGGAGCAACAGATCCAGCTCCTCTTCGCGGCCCACCAACGGGGTCAGCGCGCTACCGCCGCGCTTCGCGTCGAAGCGGCTCGCCGTCACCAGGGCACGCTCCACCCGCCAGGCATGAACCGGTTCGGCGATCCCTCTCAGATCCTGTTCGCCGAGATCAGTCAGTTCGAACGCACTACCGACCAAGCGACGGGTCGAGGTGGCGATGACGATGTGGTCGGCGGCGGCCAGTGCTTGCAGACGTGCGGCCAGGTTAGGTGTGCTCCCCACAGCCAGTTTTGACTGATCTCCCGCTCCGGCTTGTTCACCGACGACGACGGGACCGGTGGCTATGCCGATACGGACTGACAATGCCTCGGTGGACGATGCCCGCTTGACGGTATGAACGATCTCCAACGCCGCCCGCACGGCGCGCTCGGCGTCGTCTTCGTGAGCGATGGGCCAGCCGAAATAGGTGAGGATGCCATCGCCGACGTAGCGGGCGACCAACCCGTCATAGCGCGCGATCACGTCGCCGCAGAGGATGCGATAAGCATGCAACAGGCTGCGCAGCTCTTCTGGGTCGAGCTTTTCACTTAGCGCCGTCGAACCCACGAGGTCGCAGAACATCACGGTGAGCTGGCGGCGCTCGCCGGTGGCCTCAGACGAGACGAGGCTGCCGAACGGATTGGTCGACGCGCCAGCCGCAAGCTGATTTGGATCAGCTTCCGCCCTCATCTTGAGGCGCAGCGCAGCGATCGCTTCCAGCAAATGGCGGCGATGGCCGACCGAGGTGACGCCAAGATCCTTGAGATCGTCGGCCGTCAGATTAGGCAGCAGTTCGGCGTCGACGTCATTCTCGCGGAATGCCGCCTCGTAGCGTTCCAGACCCAGCGCTCGTAGCCAGTCCGCGACGTCCATCGCCGTTCCCTCCGGCTGCGTGACGCTCGAAGAGGAGTATCGCGCGCGCGGACCGGTCGTGTCCAGGAACGACAAGCCGGAAGCGGACTTGTCTCTTGACTAAGCGTGATGTGCCTCCGGCCGCCGAGCAGGCAATTGTCGTTCGACTACTCCGGCTCGGGGAGACGAGACTTCGCCTCTTGCAAATCCTTGGTATCGAAGCCTTCGGTGAACCAATGGCAGACAGGCACGAGCAATTCATGCGCGTCCTGGTGTTTGCATTGGCTCCACCAAAGCCCGGAACGCCTTCACAATCGGCAAGCGGTTCGTGTCAACGCTAGCCTCCCACAACGCGATGCCCGTCCCGAACGGGGCAATCTCTTCGATGGATTTGCCTTTCAGAATAAGTGCCAAGCGCGCCGACCGACCACAATACCCGGCTGGTCGGGAGCAAGGTGGGTCAGGCCCGCAACGGCTCGGGCGGAACCGGTGGAGGCACCGGGATGGGCCTCGGTGGTTCCTCGATCGGCACCGGCTCATCCGGATCGGGGAGCACTGGCGGATCGCCGGGCGGACCCGGCGGATCCGACAGTCTCATCGTATCAAGATGTCGCATCAATGCCGCACGGACTGCATCGGACGAACGGCCTCCTGGACGACGCGGCCAGCCATTTCCAGCAGTCGGCCGTTCGTCTCGAAGGCGTGATGAAGCCCCTCGAGATACAGATCCCGCTGCACCTCGGCCAGTGCTATGACATTGCTGCATCGTAGCATATCCTGAGGCCTGCGGGCGGCGTTCTCGAGAGTGTGATCCATCGTCTCCAGCCAGGTATGCTGCATCTGCTGCACACCACGACTCAATGCCACGTAAGACGCGAACAGCGCCTGCAGGCGGTCGGCGGAACGTTCCGCTGCATCGCGATAGAGATCCATGGCCTGCACCACCGAGGTCAGCAGATGATGCCCGCGGCCATAGCTGATATCGGCGATCCGGCCACCGACACCGGCCGCCGTGCGCACGCCCATCAACATAACGTCGCTGCCCTGATCGGCGACCGCGGAGGTCATCCCGGCGGTCGCGTCCGCTGCTTTCGCGACATTCTCCAAGGCGGTCCGGTCGGCATCGCGCGCCTTCTCGGTGGCCTGCCGCGTGATCTGTTCGACTTGACCCAGACTACTCTTGGTGACCTTGGCCGTCGCATCCATCGCGGCCTGAGAGGTCCGCGTCGCGGCGTCCTGAGCCTTTTTCGCGGCTTCTGGTTCTTCTGCCATCTGGAGTGCTCCTGTCATGCGGATATCGGCGTTCGATGGAGTAAAGTTGCTGTACAGCAAGGGACATAACAACGTCCACGGCGCGCGATGTACCCCCACAGCACTGCACGATTATAGTCGAAAAGAGCGAGGTCCACCAATCAACCACATGTCAACAACGGGCTGGTTCCCCATCGAGTTCGAGACTGTAACGCAACGTTCTCTGGCAGCATTGCCGGCGTGTCCTATGGCGAGAACGCCCGCTCCGACTCTGGGCCGGTTTCCGGGGTAGCCACCGGGATGGGCCGTTCCGCCATCAGCCGGAACCCCTCGATCGCGCGGCGCAGGGCAACGGATCGCTTGCTCTCGGGCTCCAGGACGAACAGCACGAGAGATCTTCCCGTGATCTCGTAGCCGTCACCGGTGTTGAAGGCCTGATGACTGCTGTCCTCGGGGATGTTGGTATCCAGCAGGCAGCGCCAGACCGAGCCGCCGACGACTTCCGGCAGTACGAAGTTCACCACATCATGGTGCGCATTCAGCACCAGCAGGGCGGTGGCATCCATTGCCGGCCGCTTGATCCCGCTCGCCTGAGCACGGCCATCCAGCAGCATTCCGAAACATCGAGCGTTGGTGTCGCCCCATTGCTGATCCTCGATGTCCTGCCCCGTCGGCGACAACCATCGTACGTCCCTGACATCCAGATCAGGATTATATTCTCCGGTCAGAAAGCGCGAGCGGCGAAGGATCGGGAAAGACTGCCGCAACACGATCACCTTGCGGACGAATTCCGCCAGCTCGACCTCCTTCTCGCCGAAATTCCAGTTGACCCAACTGATCTCGTTATCCTGACAATAGGCGTTGTTGTTGCCACTCTGGGTGCGACCGAACTCATCACCGGCAAGCATCATCGGCGTGCCCTGTGCCAACAGCAGCGTCGCCAGCAGATTACGTTTCTGGCGCTCACGTAGCGAAATGATTTCACGGTCCTCGGTCGGACCTTCGACGCCGAAGTTCCAGGACAAATTATCGGAATGACCGTCGCGGCCCTCCTCGCCGTTCGCTTCGTTGTGCTTCTCGTTGTAGGAGACCAGGTCGTGCAACGTGAAGCCATCGTGCGCGGTGATGAAGTTCACGCTGGCCCACGCTTTGCGGCCACGGCGGGCGAACTCGTTGGCCGAGGCGGACAGCCTGGTCGCCATCTCGGCCTGCTTGCCCTCGTCGCCCCTCCAATAGGCTCTGACGGTATCGCGGAATTTGTCGTTCCATTCGGCCCAGCCAGGGGGGAACCGGCCGACCTGGTAGCCACCGGGCCCGATGTCCCACGGTTCGGCGATCAGCTTGGTGTTCGACAGCACCGGGTCCTGCAAGCAGCTTTGCAGAAAGCCATGAGCTTCGTTGAAGCCATCCAATTCCCGCGCCAGGATTGTGCCGAGGTCAAACCGAAAGCCGTCGACCCGCATCTCTGACGCCCAGTAGCGAAGGCTGTCGGTGACCATCTGCACGACGCGGGCATGGCTCATGTTCAGCGTGTTGCCGGTCCCGGTATCGTTGATATAGTAACGCGGATTGTCCGGCATCAACCGATAGTACGACGCGTTGTCGATGCCTCTGAAGGCCAGCGTCGGCCCACGCTCATTGCCTTCGGCGGTGTGGTTGTAGACGACGTCAAGAATGACCTCCAGGCCAGCGTCATGCAGGCGCGCAACCATCTCCTTGAATTCCGAGAAGACGAAGTCCGGCACAGCCGAATAGCGCGGGTCCGGGGCGAAAAAGCCAATGGTGTTGTAGCCCCAGTAATTGGTCAGCCCCTTGTCCAGCAGATAGCTGTCATTGACGAAGGCATGGATCGGCAAAAGCTCGACCGAGGTCACACCTAGCGTCCGGATGTAATCCACGATCTCCTTCCGGCCGAGGCCGGAGAAGGTTCCACGCAGATGCTCCGGCACCGCGGGATGCAGCTTGGTGTAGCCGCGCACATGGGTCTCGTAAATGATGCTCCGGTCCCAGGGAACCGATGGGGCCCGCTCGCGGCCCCAGGTAAAGGCCGGGTCGATGACACGGGATTTGGGCATGAAGGGCGCACTGTCACGCTCGTCGAAGGTCAGGTCATCGCCGTCCGCGCCAAGCGTGTAGCCGAACAGGGCGGGGTCCCATTTCAGCGTACCGACATGGGCCTTCGCATACGGATCCAGAACGAGCTTATTGGGATTGAAACGGTGCCCGGCTTCCGGCTCATACGGACCATGCACCCGGTAGCCATAGGTGGTACCGGGGCGGGCGTCCGGCAGGTAGCCGTGCCAGACCTCATTGCTGTATTCCGGCAACTCGATCCGTTCCAGTTCGCGCGCGCCTGTGTCATCGAACAGGCATAATTCGACCTTGGTTGCATGCGCGGAAAACAACGCGAAATTCACCCCAAGGCCATCCCAGGTTGCACCGCACGGGTTGGGGGACCCCTCGCTGACCCGTGATTTCAGAACTGATTGCGGCATCGTGCGGCATCCCCCGGATCGTTCAGAGCAGGACAAAAAAAGAGGGGGCTCGTGCCCCCTCCATCAGCAATCGCGGTTACGCCGTCAGACGGCCGAGAATGTAACCGAACCCGATCGCCAGCAGGGTCGCGACGATGGGTTGTGCCTTGATCAGATCGCTCACCTGCCCAGCGGCCTGCTGGGCCTGGCCGGTGGCTTGGTTATACAAGCCTTCCGCCTGTGTCTTGCTGTCACCGGTCATGTTTCCGACGGTTTCCTGCACCCGTCCGCCAAATTCACGCGCTGTGCCTTCGAGGCGATCGTCCATTGGAACCTCCTGGATATCCGGAAAACATTACAACGCCCGGAACCGCGCTGAGTTCCGTAGCGACAGGCTGAAGCGTCGCCGCTGCGCCCGGCGTCCTGCCCGTCAAGCGAAGTTCAGCCGCAACCCGGGTTCAGGCCACTGCGTCGAGGCCAGACGGCCGCTGTCCGAGAGGGTGATGTAGGCGGTCCGCATATCGGACCCACCGAAACAGATATTCGTCGGGTAGGTATCCGGCATCTTCATCGTGCGCACGATTTCGCCGGCTGGCGAAATTTCCGTGATATAGCCGGTATTCAGAGTTGCCACCGCGATGTTGCCGCTGGCCATCACCGCGAGGCTATCGAAACGGGCGTTGCCTGGCAGTCCGGCGATCACGCGACCGCTGTGAGCCACATGCGGCGGAGGCTTGCGCAGGACGCCGGGTGCCTCGATATCAAACGCCCAGAGCCGTGCACCCTCGGTATCCGCCGCATAGAGTATCTTGCCGTCCGGCGACAGGCCGCAGCCGTTGGGGCTGAGAATGGGATAGGCAATTTCTGTGATCTTCGAACCGTCGGGCAGCGCATAGTAAAGGCCGCCGTGATCGCGATGCCGCGCGAGGCGCTTGCCGAGATCAGTGAAGTAGAAACCGCCGTGGGCGTCGAAGACCAGGTCGTTTGGCGCCGACAAGGCATGGCCGTCGACCTCGGTGTAAAGCGTCCTCGCCTCACCCGTTTTCGGATCGATACGCTGGATATAGCCGAACTTGTAGTCGGGATGGGGAGCTATGCCCATCGAGTGGCCCTCGACATACCGGCTTCCACCGTTGTTGCAGAGATAGAGCGCGCCATCGGGTCCGAACGCCAGACCGTTCGGACCGCCGCCGCAGCGCGAAAAGACGCTGGTGGCGCCGTCCGATGCGACGCGCGATAGCTGATTGTTGCGGATTTCGGTCAATATGATCGCGCCGTCGTTGCAGACGACCGGACCTTCCGGAAAGCCAAAGCCGGTAGCCAATATCCTCACGTCGGTCATCGTGGCGTCGGTCATGATGAGTGCCCCCCTCTTCGCGGTTGAGGCAGTCTCGGCGGATCGGCCCCGGCGTCAAGCGTGGCCCGGGATGGGTGAGGTCCTTCTTGTGCCCTCAGCCAAGGGCGTTGCTCCGGGTGCGAGGCCGTCAACTACCGCTCGGAGGCTCCGACAGAAGCATCTGACCCGTGGCCTAACCGCTCGGTTGATCAAGATCAACACAATCTCATGACGATCCCCTTAGGCTTGGCAGCAGCCGACGATGGGAGACCGCACGATCACGATGCGCGAAATCGAGACCAAGGCGATTGCTGAGATCGCCGATCCCCAGACGATGGAGCACCTGCCTGTGGTCGTCCCGGCCACCCGCGGGAGGGGCAAGCAGCGGCACTGGCCAAGACGTGCTCTGCTGGCTCTGTTGCTGCTGCCTGTCGTCGCAGCAGGCTACTGGTGGCTGCACCCGCGGGGCGGTCTGCCGCCGGGGATCGCTTGGAGCAACGGCCGCCTCGACGCGGATGAGATTGATATCGACACGAAGTTCCCCGGCCGCATCGCGAAGCTGCTCGCCGATGAAGGGGATCTGGTCAAGGCGGGCCAGGTTGTCGCGCTGATGGATACCCAGGATCTACAGGCATCTCTGCAGAAGGCGGCGGCGCAGGTTCTGCAGGCACAGCGAACGCTCACCGAATGGCAAGCGACGCTGCAACAGCAGCAGACCCAGGTCCTGCTCGCCAAGCAGGAGCTTGATCGTGCCCTGTTCCTGGTGCCAAAGGGCTTCGAGACGAGGCAGGTGCTCGATCAGCGGCAGCAGCAAATGGATGGCGCTCTCGCCGCGCAGAACGCTGCGATCGCCAGGGTCGGCGAGGCTGAGTTCGCACTCGCGGCCGCGACCCACGATGTGCAGCTCGATCAGATCAATATCGCCGATAATTCTCTCGTCGCACCCCGGGACGGCCGGATCCAATATCGCGTCGCGAACGTGGGCGAGGTTCTGCCCGCGGGCGGAAAGGTCTTCACCATCCTCGATACCGGTTACGTTTACATCGACATCTACCTGCCGACGTTGGACGCCGGCCGGATCAGGATCGGGTCGGAGGCCAGGATCGTTCTCGATGCCTATCCGAACCATCCGATCCCCGCCACGGTGACGTTCATCGCATCGCAGGCGCAATTTACGCCTAAGGATGTGGAGACCAAGGATGAGCGCGACAAGCTCATGTTCAGGGTCAGGGTGCGGATCGATCCCGAGCGGCTGCGCACACGCGCTGAGGCGGTTAGGAGCGGACTTCCGGGCGTTGGCCTACGTGCGAACCGATCCTTCAGTCGCCTGGCCCAGTCAGTTGCAACCGGCCACGCCGCAATGATCGGCGGGGGCGACCCGGCGGCTCGCCTCGACTCTGTCGTCCAGCGCTACGGCAAGACTGTCGCACTGGACGATATTACGTTGACACTTCCCGCCGGGTGTATGGTCGGGCTCATCGGGCCCGATGGGGTAGGAAAGTCGACAGTGCTGAGACTTATCGCCGGCGCCCGACGGGTTCAGTCCGGCACCGTCGAGGTCCTTGGCGGCGACATGTCGAACGCGGACTGGCGCGTCGAGCTTTGTCCGCGTGTGGCATTCATGCCGCAAGGATTGGGCAAGAACCTTTATCCCGATCTCAGCGTCCGCGAGAATATCGAGTTTTTCAGCCGCCTGTTCGGGCAATCGCGCTCCGAACGGACGTGGCGCATCGCTGAACTTCTGAGCGCCACCGGGCTGGCGCCGTTCGCCGACCGTCCTGCCAAAAAGCTGTCAGGTGGGATGCGACAGAAGCTTGGCCTCTGCTGTTCGCTCATCCACGACCCGGATCTGCTGATCCTCGATGAGCCGACGACCGGCGTCGATCCGCTGTCACGTCGGCAATTCTGGGAGCTGATCGATGTCATGCGTGCGCGTCGGCTGGGCATGAGCGTGGTGGTCGCGACCGCGTATATGGAGGAGGCCGAGCGGTTCGACTGGTTGATCGCGATGAACGCCGGCAAGGTTCTGGCGGCCGGTTCACCTGCGACGCTCAAGCAAAACAGCGGCGGCGCGACAGTGGAGGAAGCTTTCATCGCCCTGCTTCCGGCGAGCCAGCGCGCCGGTCACCGGACGATCCACATACCGCCGCGCCACATCCTGGACGTCACGCCGGTGATCGTTGCACATGATCTCACCTGCCGCTTCGGTGATTTTACCGCCGTCGACAGGGTGAGCTTCACCATCGAGCGTGGCGAGATCTTCGGATTTCTCGGCTCGAACGGCTGCGGCAAGACCACGACCATGAAAATGCTGACCGGTCTGTTGCCGGCGACGAGTGGTGAAGCCCAGCTGTTCGGCCGGCCGATCGACGCCGGCGACATGGCTGCGCGCAGCCGGGTCGGCTACATGTCGCAATCGTTCTCGCTCTACACCGAACTCACGGTGCGGCAGAACCTGACGCTTCACGCGCATCTGTTTCATCTGCCGCCGCGGCAGGCGAAGCGCGTATCGCCGCGCTGACCGAACGTTTCGGTCTCCTGGAATATCTCGACCAATCTTCCGCGGAGCTGCCGCTCGGCATTCGGCAGCGGCTTTCGCTTGCGGTCGCGATCGTTCACCAGCCGGAATTGCTCATCCTGGACGAGCCGACCTCGGGCGTCGATCCGCTGGCGCGCGATCAGTTCTGGGAACTGCTGATCGATCTTTCGCGCAATCAGGGCGTGACCATTTTCGTCTCGACCCACTTCATGAACGAGGCCGAGCGCTGCGACCGCATTTCGCTGATGGATCAAGGGCGAGTGCTGGCGACGGATACTCCGGCGGACCTTGTCAGAGGCCGCGGCGCGGCAACACTCGAGAATGCGTTCATCAGTTACCTCGAGGAAGCGGCGGAATCACGGGGTCTGCCGACGGCGAGGGCCGGCAATTTGTCGCGAACGCAACCAACGATCACCGGCGCGGCGGTACGGTCGGCGGCAACCCGATCAGGGTTCAGTCCGCAGCGGCTGTTCGCCTATACGATCCGCGAGACGTTGGAGTTGTTGCGCGACCGGATCAGGTTGGCCTTCGGCATGTTCGGCACAGCCCTGCTGATGCTGGTGTTCGGCTTCGGCATCTCGACCGACGTGAACAACCTTTCCTTCGCGGTCCTCGACCACGATCAGTCGCACGAAAGCCGCGCCTACCTCGAAGAATTGAGGGGTTCAGCTTATTTCATCGAGCAAGCGCCGCTGCGGGATTACGCCGATCTGCAGCAACGCCTCCAAGACGGTGACATAAGCGCCGGCATCGAAATTCCACCCGGGTTCGGTCGTGACATCAAGCGCGGGCGACCGGCCTGGGTTGGTGCGTGGGTGGACGGCGCCATGCCGTTCCGTGCCCAGACGATCCGCGGCTACCTGCAGGCAATGCACCAGCTGTATCTGGCCGATCCGGCGGTCAAGACGACCAGGCGCGACGCCACCCCCGCCGGCGGACATTGAGATCCGATTCAAATACAACCAGGATTTCGACAGCATCTATGCGATGGTGCCTTCGACCATGTCGCTGCTGCTCGCACTGTTCCCGGCGATCCTGATGGCCCTCGCCATCGTGCGGGAGAAGGAACTTGGATCGATCACCAATCTTTACGTGACCCCGGTCACGCGCATCGAATTTCTGCTCGGCAAGCAGCTTCCCTATATCGCTGTCGCCATGGTCAACTTCGCGTTGATGTTTCTGATGGCGTTGTTCGTCTTCAAGGTTCCGCTCAAGGGAAGCTTTCTGGTGCTGCTGCTGGGCGCGCTGATTTATGTCTCCGCGACGACGGCCTACGGCATGCTGATTTCGGCGTTCACCCGCACCCAGATCGCCGCGCTTTTCGGCACTGCGATCCTGACCGTCCTGCCCGCCACGCAGTTCTCCGGCATGATGACGCCGGTCGCGTCACTCACCGGCACGGCCCAGCTCATGGGCCGAGCCTTCCCGATGAGCTATTTCGTCCCAATCAGCGTCGGCACCTTCACCAAGGGTCTCGGCTTCGAGGATCTGGCCCCGGATCTGCTGGCGCTGGCGGTCTTCGTTCCGGTCCTGACCACGCTGAGTCTGTTGCTCCTGCGCAAGCAGGAACGCTAGCGCTGGTCCGATGCGCAAGATCGCCAACATCTTCTGGCTGGGCACCAAGGAATTGCGCAGCTTCACGCACGATTTCGTGTTGCTGGGGCTCGTCATCTACGCATTTTCCCTGGCGATAATCACCCAGGCGCAGAGCAATTCCCAGGAACTGCATAATGCCTCGATCGGTTTCGTCGATGAGGACCACTCGGAACTGTCGCGCCGCATCGCGCATGCGTTCCTGCCGCCCTATTTCAAGCCGCCGCAGTCAATCGCGGAACGCGACATCGTGCCGTTGATGAACGCTGGCAAGTATACCTTCGTGGTGGACATTCCGCCCGATTTCCAGCGCAACGTGATTGCCGGACGCCGACCCGCGGTTCAGGTCGACGTCGACGCGACAGCGATGGTGCAGGCGGGCCTCGGGTCTGGCTACGCGCAGCAGATCATCACGACCGAGATCGCCGACTTCGTTTCGCGTGCGGAGGGCACGAAGCCAGCGACGGTCAATCTGCTGGTGCATATCGCCTTCAACCCCAATGTCACGACGGCATGGTTCACCAGCGTGATGGGCATCATCAGCAACGTCACCATGCTTGCCATCATCCTGTCGGGTGCGGCGATCATCCGGGAGCGGGAGCATGGCACCATGGACCATCTTCTGGTCATGCCGTTGACGGCGTTCGAGATCGCAATGTCCAAGGTTTGGGCGAATGGCCTGGTGATTACGGTGGCGGTCGGGCTTTCGCTCTACATCGTGGTGCGCGCAATGCTGGGCATTCCGATCGCCGGCTCGATCCCACTGTTTATGGTCGGCGTGGTGATCTATCTGTTCTTCGCCACGGCGATCGGCATTTTCCTTGGCACCGTTGCGCGCTCGATGCCTCAGCTCGGCTTGCTGTATATGCTGGTGTATTTGCCGATGAACATGCTCTCCGGCGCCAATACCCCGCTCGAAAGCATGCCGCCCTGGCTGGCAACCGCCATGCAGGCGTCGCCCTCGACGCATTTCGTTTCCTTCGCGCAGGCGATCCTCTACCGCGGCGCGGGGCTCAACGTCGTTTGGCCGCAGTTCGTGGCCGTGGCCCTCATCGGCGGCATGTTCTTCGGCCTGGCTCTTCTCCGGTTCCGCTCCGTGGTCGCTCGGACAACATGAAAACCGCGGACCGCAGCAAACCGAAGACCGGACTCGTTCTTCGCATGCCGACGGGGGCGCCTGAGCGGCCCCCTCAACGCCCGGACGCGAGCGGCGGCTGAGCAGGAATGCGGCCGCGAGGCGGGAAGCAATTGAGACAGATCAATGCTACAACACGCGGGTCTGTGTTCAATCCGCTTCACCGTGCATGTCCTTGAAGGAGGAACCAATGGAGCTCACCGCCGCCGACATCATGACAAAGAATGTGAAAAGTGCCCGCCTGAACGACTCGGTCGCCGAGGTCGCACGCGTGCTGAGTGACAACGAAATCAGCGCCGTTCCTGTGTGCGACGACAAGGGTGCCGTGGTCGGCATGCTGAGTGAGGGTGATCTGCTGCGGCCGGTGGGCAAGGCAAATGCGGCGAAGCGCGCCTGGTGGCTCAATCTGCTGGCCGAGGGCACCGATCTCGCCCCCTCGTTCCTTGAATGCATCCGGGTGGAAAACCGACGGGCCCATGAGCTGATGATCGCGCCGGCGATCACGACGTCGCCGCAGGCCAGCATACCGGAGGTGGCCGATTTGCTGGTGAACCACCATATTAAACGTGTGCCTGTGATTCAGGACGGAAAATTGGTCGGCATCGTAAGCCGGGCCGACTTGGTGCGCGTGCTGGCCAAGACGCCCGACGCCATCGCCGAAGCGCTCTGAGCCGGCCGACGCTGCGACGGCCATGTCGAAATCCCTGTCATCCGGTCATGGCCGTGTCGTCGCGTTGCGCGGACCGGTAATCGACGTGGCTTTCGACGCCGGTCCGCTGCCGCGCCTCGAAGAGGCCCTGCGCGTCGAGTGGGATCAGCCGGCAGCCCTGATCGCAGAGGTGCAAAGCCATCTCGACGAGACGACGGTGCGCGCGGTCGCGCTGCGGCCAACGGCGGGACTTCGGCGAGGCACGACAGTGGAGGCGACGGGTGGGCCGATCACCATGCCGGTCGGCGATGCGCTCCTCGGCCGGCTGCTCGACGTGCTCGGTGAGATCGGCGATCGCGGGCCGCCATTGCCGACCGACCTGGAACGTTGGCCGATCCACCGGCGTCCGCCGCCGCTGACCGCGCAAGCCGCCTCAGGGGGGGTGTTCGAGACCGGAATAAAGGTGATCGACCTACTGGTGCCGCTCGCTCAGGGCGGCAAGGCGGCAATGTTCGGCGGCGCAGGAGTGGGAAAGACCGTCCTGGTGATGGAACTGATCCATGCCATGGTGGAAAAATACCAGGGTATCTCCGTTTTCGCCGGAATCGGTGAGCGGTCACGCGAAGGCCACGAGTTGCTGCACGACATGACCGGCTCCGGCGTCCTCGCCCGCACCGTCCTCGTCTACGGCCAGATGAACGAACCGCCCGGCGCGCGCTGGCGGGTGGGTCTGAGCGCCCTCACCGTCGCCGAGTACTTCCGCGACCAGAAGCACCAGAACGTGCTGCTGCTGATGGACAACGTGTTCCGCTTCGTCCAGGCGGGCAGCGAGGTCTCGGGTCTGTTGGGCCGGTCACCGTCGCGCGTGGGCTACCAGCCGACGCTGGCCACTGAGGTGGCGGCGCTGCAGGAGCGCATCGCGTCGGTGGCCGGCGCCTCGATCACCGCGATAGAGGCCGTCTACGTGCCGGCCGACGACTTCACCGACCCTGCGGTAACCGCTATTTCCAGCCACTTGGAGAGCGCCATCGTGCTGTCCCGCGGCTTGGCGGCCGAGGGCATATACCCTGCGGTCGATCCGCTCGCCTCCTCCTCGGTACTGCTCGACCCGCTGGTCGTCGGACCGGCGCATTACGACCTGGCCGAACAGGTCCGCGAGACCCTGGCACATTGGCGGGAGCTGCGCGATGTCATCGCGCTGCTGGGAATGGAGGAACTGGGGGTACAGGACCGCTTGATCGTTACGCGGGCGCGGCGGCTTCAGCGCTTCCTGACGCAGCCCTTCGCGGTCACCGAGGCGTTCACCGGAATTGCCGGCCAATCCGTGAAGCTGGCCGACACGCTGGCAGGCTGTCGCGCCATTCTCGATGGCGAGGCGGACGAATGGCCGGAATCCGCGCTGTACATGATCGGCGGCCTTGCGGACGCGCGGCGGACGATCGCAACCACGGCGGCGAAGTTATGAGGCTGCTGATCACCGACCCAACCGCCATCGTCGTTGACGATGCCGACGTGACCAGCCTCCGCGCCGAGGACGAAAGCGGCAGCTTCGGTATCCTGGATGGTCACGCCGACCTGCTGACCGCGCTGCCGATCTCGGTCGTCGCATGGCGACGTGCGGACGGCAGGTTGCAATACTGCGCCGTCCGGCGAGGCGTGCTGAGCGTGCGGGGCGGCGCACCAGATCGCAATCGCCACGCGAGAGGCCCAGCGCGGCGATGATCTCGACGCGCTCGAAACCTCCGTCATGACCCGATTTCGGAGCGATGCGGAGGCCGAACGGGCCGGGCGCGCCGCGGCCACTCGCCTGCACACTGAGGCCATTCGACGGATCGTCGATGCGCTGCGCCCGGACCGTCGGCGGGAGATCGACGGGTGACCGACGAGCCGGACGGACTGCTGCGGTCTGTGCGCCGTCGGCGCGCGCAGTACAATGACTGGTTGCGACAGGGCGAGCCGTCACTCGGGCGCTATCTCGCGCAGGTCGGCGCTCTCGGTTGGGCGATCGTGATCCCCGCCCTGCTCGGGGTCTTTCTCGGGCGATGGATCGATCAACGTCTCGGCACCGGGATCTTCTGGACCGGACCGTTGCTCCTGGCCGGCCTCGGTCTCGGTTGTTGGTCCGCCTGGCAGTGGATGCACGGACGATGATAGCCGGCGCCGGCTGCCTCGCGCTGGGCCTCCTGGCGGGCACGCTGCATTTCGCCTTGTTGCGGTGGAACACACTGTTCTACGCCCGGCCAGGCCGGCTCTGGACGGCCATCGGGCTGCAGGGAGCGCGGATGGCGGGCCTTGGCGGCTTGCTTTTCGCCGCGGCGCTGCACGGCGCGCTGCCCCTGCTGCTCACCGCCCTCGGCGTGCTGATCGCGCGCCCCGTCGTCACGCGCTGGGCGGCAGCCGAGCCATGATCGGATCTCCGCTCACACTCGGCGTCGCCTTTCACGTCGGACCCCTGGTCATCACCACGCCGGTGCTCGCGACCTGGGCTATCATGCTGGTGCTGGGCGGCGGCAGTTGGCTGCTCACCCGCCGCATGTCGCTGCATCCCTCCAGTCGTCAGGCGGCGCTTGAGGTCGTCGTACAAGCGATCGAAGCGCAGGTCCGCGACACGATGCGCGTCGATCCGGCACCCTATGTTCCGCTGATCGGCACACTGTTCCTGTTCATTTTCGCTGCCAACTGGTCATCCCTGGTGCCTGGCGTCGAACCGCCGACGGCACATATCGAGACGGACGCAGCCCTCGCCCTGATTGTTTTTGTTGCCGTAGTGTATTTCGGTATCCGGTCGCGCGGCCTGGGCGGTTATTTAGCCACCTTCGCCGAACCGAGCATCCTTATGATCCCGCTCAATCTGGTCGAGACGATCACCCGCACCTTCTCCCTCGTTGTCCGGCTGTTTGGCAATGTCATGAGCGGCGTCTTCGTTGTCGGTATCGTGCTTTCCCTGGTTGGCCTGCTGGTGCCAGTGCCGCTGATGGCGCTCGACCTGCTGACCGGTGCCGTGCAGGCTTACATCTTCAGTGTCCTGGCCATGGTCTTCATCTCCGGCGTCCTCGGCCAGGCGTCGGGCAGGGCACCGGCAAAGCAACCCGACGGAGACGTTTCCCCGCCATGAACCTTATCCAGATCGCCAGCATCCTGGGCGCTGCCCTTGCCGTATCCTTCGGTGCGGTTGGGCCGGCGTTGGGCGAAGGGCGCGCCGTGGCCGCCGCCATGGACGCGATCGCGCGCCAGCCAGAAGCCGCCGGCACGATCTCGCGAACCTTGTTCGTCGGGCTGGCGATGATCGAGACCATGGCAATCTACTGTCTGGTCATCGCGCTGCTGTTGCTGTTCGCCAATCCGTTCGTGCACTGATGCGCCTCGATTGGTCCACGTTGATCCTGCAGACGATCAACGTCCTTGTATTACTCTGGCTGCTGCGACGATTCCTGTTCCGTCCGGTCGCCGCCATCATCGCCGAGCGGAGGGATGCGGCGGAGAAACTGCTGGCGGATGCAGCCACGGCGAGACAGCAGGCACAAGCCGCTGCGGAACAGGCGGCGCTGCATGAGAAGGCGCTGGCGGCGGACAGCGATCGCATCCTGGCCGAGGCTCGAGCGACAGCGGCGACAGAACGGGCCGAACTGCTGCAGCGATCGAAGCATGAGGCAGCACAGGCACGCGACGCCGCGCAGGTGACTCTGGAGCGACAGCGCGGTGAAATGCGTCGCGAACTGGAGGTCGAGGCCCGCCATCTCGCGGTTATCATTGCGGCTCGGTTGCTGGACCGGGTCCCGGCGGCGGCACTGAACAGCGCGCTGCTGCAGTCGCTCGATGCATGGCTGACGACACTTTCGCCCGACGAACTGAATTCACTGGCAGGGTCCGGGGAAGCGCTGGAAGTTGTCACCGCCGCGGCGCTGGATCCTGCAACCCAGACAATATGCGCCGACATGTTGCGAAAGCGCTTCGGCAACCTGCCGCCACCCCGTTTCGGTATCGACCCGTCGTTGCTCGCCGGTGTCGAACTGCGCGGCTCGCATGCAAGGCTGCAGAACAACTGGCGAGCTGATCTGGACCGCATCGCCGAGGAGCTGGGACAGGATGACAAACATCTCGTCATGGCTTGAAGGTGCGGAAAGCCGCATCGCCGCCGTGCGCCTGGGGCCGGCGATCGAGGAATTTGGCCGCGTAGAGACTATTGGCGACGGCATCGCCATGATATCGGGACTACTGTCTGCCCGCCAGGACGAAGTGCTGCACTTCCAGGGCGGACAGTTGGGTTTCGTGCAGACCCTCGCACGTGAGCGTGTCGGCTGCGTCGTGCTTGACGATGCCGAGGCAATTGCAGCGGGCGACCTGGTGCGAGGCACTGGGGCAGTGATCCAAACGCCGGTCGGCCCCAGCCTGCTCGGCCGGGTCGTCGATCCGCTGGGACGCCCACTTGATGGTGGGCCGCCTCTCGAGGCCGCGACGAAAAGTCCGATTGAGGCGCCTGCACCGTCAATCATCGAGCGCGAACTGGTCACCGAGCCGGTGCAGACCGGCATCCTGACAATCGACGCGCTGTTCGCTCTCGGGCGTGGCCAGCGCGAACTGATCGTCGGCGATCGTGGCATCGGCAAGACTGCGATCGCGGTCGATACGATCATCAATCAGCGCGACTCCGATCTGATCTGTGTCTATATCGCGGTGGGTCAAAAATCCTCCGCCGTCGCCCGGGTCATCGATGCGGTGCGGCGGCATGGAGCACCGGAACGCTGCATTTTCGTCGTCGCCGTCGCGACCGCCTCGGCCGGATTGCAATGGATCGCCCCGTTTGCCGGCATGACGATAGCGGAATATTTCCGCGACCGCGGTCAGCACGCCCTGGTGGTGATTGACGACCTTACCAAGCACGCTGCGACGCACCGCGAGATCGCACTGCTGACGCATCAGCCGCCCGGTCGCGAGGCGTTTCCGGGCGACGTTTTCTACCTGCATGCGCGGCTGCTGGAACGCGCGGCAAAACTTTCACCGGAGCGCGGCGGCGGTTCCCTGACGGCATTGCCGATCGCGGAAACCGATGCCGGCAACCTGAGTGCGTATATTCCGACCAACCTGATCTCAATCACCGACGGCCAACTGGTGCTGAACGCGCGGCTGTTCCAGGAAGGCCACAAGCCGGCGATCGATATCGGCACCAGCGTCAGCCGCGTCGGTGGCAAGACCCAGGCGCCGGCGCTCCGCGACGCTTCCGGCACCATGCGGCTGGACTATGCGCAATTTCTGGAACTTGAGATGTTCTCTCGCTTCGGCGGCGCGCCGGACGCCAGAATCAAGGCACAATTGGCCAGGGGCAAGCTGCTGCGCTCGTTGCTCTCGCAGCCCCAGTTCATGCCGTTGCGACTGGCGGAGGAAGTTGCGCTCGCGCTTGCGTTGCGTGACGGAATGCTGGACGGCGTGCCGCCTGAGGCGGTCGCGGCGGTTCGGCAAGCACTCCCGACGTGGCTCGATCAGCACGCCGGTGCCGCGGTCCGGACACTGCAAGCGCACGGCACGATGGACGACGAGGGGCGCGATTTACTGTCCGCGGCAATGCGCGCCCTGGCGAAGCTCCACCTGCCGGAAGTCCCGGTGCCGTGACCGAGCGGCTCGCGGAAACGACGCGGCGAATCGAGAACCTGCATCAGCTCGAGGCAGTCGTGACGGCCATGCGCGGGATTTCCGCCAGCCGGGCCCAGCAGGCACGCGGGCTGCTGCATGGCCTACGCGCGCATACAATGGTAGTTGCCGGAGCGATCGGCCAGGCGTTGAGACTGGTGCCGGATGGCTCTCAGCCATTGCTGGGCCGTTCTCATCGAAGCGCTGTGATTTTGTTCTGTGCCGATCAGGGTTTTGTCGGTGCATTCAACGACCGCATGCTGGGCGCAACAGGAAACGGCACGACGGAGGATATATTTCTGATTGGCGCGCGTGGCGCGATGCTCGCCCGTGACCGCGGGATCAGTTTGACGTGGCACGCCGCCGCAGTCCCACATGCAAGTCTGGTTCCTGCGCTGGCCGGACGGATAGCGGACGCGCTGTATGATTGGCTGTCCGACCGGGCTGATCATCGCGTCGAGGTCATTGTGCCGACCTGGTCCTCCGGCAGCGGAGTCGTGACGGAGCGACGTTCTTTGCTGCCGTTCGATTATCGTCGCTTTGCCGTTCCGATATCCGGCCAGCCGCCGCTGACGACATTGCCACCTGCAACGCTCCTGGCTCGGCTGGCTGAGGAATATGTCTTTGCCGAACTTTGCGAGGCCGCACTGACCGCGTTTGCCGCGGAAAATGAGGCCCGTGTCGCGGCGATGCTCTCGGCCAAGAGCAACCTGGAAAACATGCGTTCTGATCTGCAATCGCTGCAGCGGCAGATCAGGCAGGAGGAAATCACCGCCGAGGTCCTGGAGTTGCGCCTCGGCGCGTGACCCGGAGTTACTGAGCGCGTTCTATCTCGGCCTGGGCATCAATCGGGCGGCGCGACGGATCGCTCGCTCGCTGGCCGGATCGGACCGGCGTGGCGCCTGTCGGACAGTATTTCTCTACAGGTGACGTCGGATTTCGGAGAGATCCGGGCTTGCGCAGCGCGATCGATCAGGAGAACGTGACGAGGCAACCGGCTATGGCGGAGTTTCGCTGCAATTCTGAGATGACCATGCAAGTCGTTTTGCTACCGCGCGCGTATGTCGCGATAGCCTCGCGACGGCTTTCAGCCGTGGCGCTGGAGCAATTCGCCGGCCGGCCGCCCCAGCAGGGCAAGGTCCGTTGGGGCAGTCCATCCCACTATGGCAGCGCCATACACGGTTCCGCCGGTAAACCGAGCGGGATCGTTGCAATCAAGCCGCAAATTGGTTGACGAACCGGCCAAACTAATAGCACAAGCGAGGATTGCCAGATTGCAATATCGACCGGAAACCCATGTCAGAGCAAGGAGCTTGAATGTCTAAAGCTTTTATCTCCAAGGTCATCCAGCAGTCCGCTGAGCTGACTGGGGCGGCGGCAAACCGCGCCACGGGCGATCTCATCGACGCGATCGTCAAGGAACTCAAGAAGGCCGGCAAGTTCACACTTCCGGGTTTTGGCACCTTTAGCGTGCGCAAAACCAAGGCTCGCAAGGGGCTCAATCCGCGCACCGGTGCGTCGATCAAGGTCAAGGCGGGAAAGACCGTCCGGTTCAAGGCTTCGCCGGTGCTGAAAAAATCCGTATAGCTCCCGGTCTCCGCCAACGCCTTTGAGACATGGCTGCTCCTGAACGTGCTTGTTTGAAACGGTTTCGCCGGCAACTCCGGTCACCAAAGTGCATCGGGGTGCCTACGCGTGGACAATCCCGGTGGCTCCTCCGATCAGCGGGGGGCGAGGACAAGTTCGGCGTATGGATACGGTGGTGAGCTTTCCAAGATCAGCACCGGCCACTAACCTATCCGGTCGCGGTTTCTGGTAGCTGTAATGAGAAACGAAATTCTAGCCTATAAGCGTGAGCGGATCCTGGAAGAAGCTGTCAAGCTCTTCTATGAGCGCGGCTTCAATGGCACGACGCTTGACGACATCGCCACCGAACTGGGGGTGACAAAGCCATTTATCTACACCCATTTCCGTAGCAAGGTCGAGTTGCTCGAGGCGATTTGCAGACCGACCATCGAACTGTCCCTCGAAGCGATTTCGCAGGCCGCCGATGGGCACGGCACCACCACCTGCCGTTTGCGGACCGGCGTTGTAGCGTTCACCAAGGTTGTGCTGCAGCGGCAGGCCAACATCGCGGTATATTTCCGGGAGGAAAAGAACCTCTCCAAGGACGGGCTTGAGGCGATCAATGCGCTGCGCAAGCGGTTCGACAAGGTCCTGAGCCAGTTGCTTCAGGAAGGGGCCGATTCCGGTGAGTTCACGGTCCCGGATATCAGCGTCGCCGCCCTGGCGATCGGCGGGATGGTTAGCTGGGCCTACACTTGGCATCGAGGCGACGGGCGGCTGAGCGTGGAAGAGGTGGGCGAAAATATGGCCGAGCTGGCGCTGCGAATGGTCGGGGCGTCAGAGATGATAGGCTGAGACACGGATAACCCGGGCAGCAATATATCGCATTCGTGTAAATGCCGAGCCCCTGGCTGAATGGCCTGATGTGCTATTTGGTCCAATCGGGAAACTGGTTCGCAAGTATCTGCCTATGATGTCGCTCTTGCCTGGTGTGGTCAAAATCAGGGCATCGATAACAGCGGAGCCGCGACGCGACCGCCACGCTGGTTGGGGTCCGATGGGGTTGCCGTCCCCTCCAGACGCCTCGCCGCGTCTGCCGGACCGTTCCCCTTAATGACTGGCTCCTCGGAATACTCGCCGGAAACATTGTGTCCGCAACAACGTTCATTGCGCCGGGCCAGGAGCGTCGGTCGGTGCCCGGAATTTCCCGTACCGGACGATTTCCGGCGCATGGCGCAACCGGGAGGAGAGCGGTCATATTCTCCGCGCAAAACGCGGTCGCCATGCCCGGCGACGGAGCGACCTGGTAGCAAACGGAATCCGGGCGAACCGGGGAACAAAAGCGCCGCCGGACCGTTTCCGGTTCGATGACCGGTGCAGGATGGAACCCGGCTGTACGTTGGCGACGGCGCCCCGGGGACGGGTGTCAAACAGGGATGAACAAATGACTAAGGATGGACCGTCCTCGCGTAGCTTTGATGCAACACCGCCGGACGAGCACAAAAGACGCTTTCGGTTATGGGCACCAGCGCAGGAAACCGTGTCGGTTGCTATCGAATTGGGCGAGCTGGTACCCATGGCGCGTTCTTCCGGTGGGTGGTTCGAAGCCGAGGCCAATGTCGCGGCCGGCGTATGCTATCGCTTCCGCCTGGCAGACGGTCTGTTGGTCCCTGACCCGGCCTCAAGGGCGCAGGCGCCAGACGTTCATGATGCAAGCGTCGTTGTTACGGACGATTTTGTCTGGCGCCATTCGGACTGGCGCGGCCGGCCCTGGACCGAAACCGTCATCTACGAGGTGCATGCCGGGATCGCGGGTGGCTTCGCCGGCATCCAAGCCGATCTCCCACGATTGAAGAGCCTGGGTGTTACCGCGATAGAGCTGATGCCGATCAACGATTTTCCCGGGCGGCGGAACTGGGGATACGACGGCGTGCTGCCCTATGCGCCAGACAGTGCCTATGGCTCACCCTCTGACCTGAAGACCCTGATCGACACGGCCCACGGACTTGGCCTGATGATTTTCCTCGACGTGGTCTACAATCACTTTGGACCGGATGGGAACTATCTCGGGGCCTATGCGCCGCAGTTCTTCCGCGACGATGTCAACACTCCCTGGGGCCCGGCGATCGATTTCCGGCGGCGCGAAGTACGCGACTACTTCACCTCGAACGTCCTGATGTGGGTCATGGAGTATCGGTTCGATGGTCTCCGCTTCGATGCCGTCCATGCCATACAAGACCAGGACTGGGTGGAGGAAATGGCGGCCGCGGTCCGAAGGACAGTGGGACCGGAACGCCACGTTCATCTGATTCTGGAGCACCACAACAATGCGTCGCATCTGCGGAAAGCGGTCGACGCGCAATGGAACGACGATGCTCACAATGCGCTGCACGTGTTGCTGACGGAGGAGATCGGGGGCTACTACGCCGACTACAAGGCGGATCCCGCGGCTAAACTTGCACGATGCCTGGCTGAAGGCTGGGCCTACCAAGGGGACTGGTCTCAGGTACCCTGGGGGCAAGGCGCGGCGAGCCGTCCGGGGACCTGCCGCCCCATGCCCATGTGCTTTTTCTGCAGAACCACGATCAGATCGGGAATCGCGCGTTCGGCGAGCGGCTGACATCGCTGACATCGCCTCGGGCGCTGGAAGCCGCGATCATCCTTCAGATGTTGTGCCCACAGATCCCGTTGCTGTTCATGGGCGAGGAGACGGCCTCGACCACACCGTTCCTGTTTTTCACTGATCATCGCGATGAGCTTGCCGAGGCGGTGCGTGAAGGCCGCCGGCGGGAGTTCGCGGGATTTGCGGAGTTCGCCGATCATGAAAAACGCGAACAAATCCCTGATCCGAACGCGGCCGACACGTTTACGGCCTCCATACCGCGACCGGACCCCACTCTCGGGGAGGAGCGTTTCGCGCTGTATCGGCGCCTGATCGCTTTGCGCATGACGGAGATCGTGCCGCGCCTCGCGGGCACGGTTGCGATTTCGGCGGAGGTGATCGGCCCCAAGGCAGTTTGTGCGAGATGGAAGCTGGGCGACGGCACGATCCTCACCATTGTGACCAACTTGGGGAACCAAACGGTGACGTTCGACCGGCCGCTTGGGCGGCGTCTGTTTCCATCTCATGACAGTGACGACGAAGCTACGGGACTCACTGGACCAATGACACGGGCTTATCTGGAGAGTGGGGCATGAGCGATGACCTCCTTCGGGACCTTGCACGCCGCGCGGGCATCGCCGTCGAATGGCAGGATTTTGCCGGAAAGCAGCACGTCGTTCCGGCCACCGTGTTGCGCCGTGTTCTCGGGGCGCTGGGGCTGCCGGCTGATACCAATCGGGAGTTGTCGGCCAGCCGCCGCCTTCTGACCAAGCGGGGCAGTCTGGCGGATCTGCCGCCGTTGGTGACCGCGGTAACCGGTCGTCCAACACGCCTGGACGTAGGGGGCAGTGAGCCGCGACCTGCCGAACTAATCCTGGAACAGGGTGAGACACGCCATGTCTCGTTGCTGCCGACCCGCGGCAGGCTGCGGATCCCTGCCGTCACCGAGATCGGCTATCACCGCCTTCAGGTTGAGGACAGGGAGATAGTCCTGGCCGTATCCCCCGCGCGTTGCCGATCCATCGAGGATGTTGTTCCGGACGCCAGGCTGTGGGGACTGTCTGCACAACTGTATGGACTGTCGCACGACCGAGATGTTGGAATTGGCGACCTGGCAGGCGTTGCCGACCTGGCAAGATCAGCCGGGACGAAGGGCGCCGACGCAATCGCCCTTAGTCCGATGCACGCGCTCTACGCGTCGGACCCCAACCATTTCGGTCCCTACTCTCCCTCCAGCCGGCTGTTCATGAACCCGCTGCATGCCGCGCCGGAGCTGATTCTCGGTGCAGCGGCCTACTCCAAAGCGATGGAGCAGGCTGGTATAAACAGATTGCCCCCCGGCAATGGACTGATCGACTGGTCGGCGGCATCTCCGGCGAAATACTCCGTTTTGCGCAAGCTGTTTGAGAATTTCCTGGACAGCCATGAATGGCACGCAGCGCTGGGAGCGGATTTTGCACGGTTCCGGGCCGCGCATGGAGCACCGCTGCTCGGACATGCTTGTTTCGAGGCGCTCCAGGCGGCGAAATTGCCTAATCGGGCGTGGCGCAATTGGCCGATCGACTTGCGCAACCCACGGAGTGCGACCGTCATGTCGTTCGCCGAGGCGCACGCCGAAGAGGTCTTGTTCCATCAATTCCTGCAATGGATCACCGACCGCTCGCTGTCAGCAGCGCAGCACCAGGCACGCGAGGCCGGCATGCGCATCGGATTGATCGGAGATATCGCGGTCGGCCTTGACCCCGGCGGCAGCCAGGCTTGGAACCATCAGGACGACGTCTTGCTGGGACTAACGATCGGTGCGCCTCCGGACCTGTTGAATCCGCGCGGTCAGGACTGGGGCCTCACTGGATTTTCCCCCCGAGCAATGGAGGACAACGGCTTTGCACCGTTCATTGCCACCTTGCGGGCTGGCATGCGGCACGTTGGCGGCATCAGAGTGGATCATGCAATGGGACTGAGCCGGCTTTGGCTGACCCCGGAAGGAGCGTCGCCGGCGGAGGGCGCCTACCTGGCCTACCCGGTCGTCGACCTGTTGCGCCTGCTCGCACTGGAATTGGTGCGGCACAACGTTGTTGTCATCGGTGAAGATCTTGGCACAGTACCCGGACGGCTTTCACGATATGCTGGAACAAGGAGGGATCCACGGCATGCGTGTCCTCTGGTTCGAGCGTGATGATCAGGCCAGTTTCATTCCGCCGAGTGGATGGGGACGCAGTGCGGTTGCGATGACGTCGACGCACGACCTACCCACCGTCGCCGGATGGTGGAAGGGCATAGACATCGATGTACGGCGGCAGCACGGACGGCTGGGGGAAGGCGTTGATCCGGACGACGTCAGGCAAGAGCGGGACAAGGATCGGCCGAAACTGTGGAACGCCTTCGCGCGGGAACAGGTCTCGGAAGGCCCGATGCCGACGCCGGACGAAACCGAACGCGTGGTCGATGCGGCGGTCAAATTTGTTGCCAAGACAGAACTTCCGCTGTCGCTGATCCCGCTGGAGGATCTTCTCGGCCAGGAGGATCAGGCAAACCTGCCCGGCACCATCGCCGATCACCCCAACTGGCGACGCCGGCTGCCCGTTCCGGCCGGGTTGGTACTGGAGGAGAAGTCAGTTGCGCGCCGTATCGAAGCGGTCGCCGCCGAGAGACCGCGGCAATGAGTTCTGCGATCTCGAGCCGGCCACGGGCCACGATGCGGCTCCAGTTGCACAAGGACTTTACCTTTTCCAACGCCGCGGCACTGGTGCCTTATGTTGCTGAGATCGGCGTCAGCCACGTCTACTGCTCGCCGATCCTGACGGCACGGGCCGGCTCGATCCACGGCTACGATGTGGTTGATCCCACTACGGTCAATCCGGAGCTGGGCGGCGAGCAGGGTCTGAGGGATTTCGTCGCCGTCTTACGGTCTCAGGGCCTTGGCCTGATCGTCGACATCGTGCCCAACCACATGGCGGTCGGCGGCTCGGACAATCCCTGGTGGACCGACCTGCTGCGCCACGGCCGGGCCAGCCGATATGCGAAATTCTTCGATGTGGACTGGGAGTGCGAGGATCCGGCGTTGCGCGGCAAGGTCCTGGCGCCGTTTCTTGGCAAGGCCTATGGCGAGGCTCTCGCTGACGGCGACATCCGAGTCGTGCAATCCCCCGCCGGGGAGCCAGTCGTTCGCTATTTCGACACCGAACTGCCCATCAGTCCGGCAGACCATGCCGGGGTGGCGGAATTTGGACTGGAGTCGTTCCATCCGGCAAATTCGGTTGGACAGGCGAACATCCACTCTTTGCTGGAAAGGCAGCATTATCGGTTGGCGTGGTGGGGCACTGCCGGCGATGAGATCAACTGGCGGCGCTTCTTCGACATCAATGGACTCGCGGGCCTTCGCATCGAAGTGCCCGAGGTGTTCGAAGCAACCCACGCCACATTGTTCCGGCTCTATGCCGAAGGTCTGCTCGACGGTTTTCGCGTCGACCATGTCGACGGTCTGTCCGATCCGCCCGGCTATTGCCGGAAGTTGCGTCGGCGCCTCGATGACCTGGCGCCGCAACGCCCCCCCGGTGCGGCGAAGGGGCGAGCCTATCTGGTGGTCGAGAAAATCCTCGGCGCGGCTGAGGTGTTGCCCTCGGATTGGCAGGTTGATGGCACCAGCGGCTATGATTTCATGAATGAAGTCAGTGCCCTTCAGCACAACCCGGACAGCGAGGCGGCCCTGGCCGAACTGTGGCACAGGTCCAGCTATCGGCCCGCTGCATTCGAGGCTGAGGAAATCCCTGCCAGGCAGGAGATTTTGCAACGCGGCTTCAACTCGTCGCTGCGTGCGGTCACCCGGGCGTTGCATCGCATCGCGCGGTCCGATCCAGCCACCCGCGATATCTCCGCCGCGTCGATCCGGCGAGGCCTTGCCGCGCTGCTGTCGCATTTCCCGGTGTATCGGGGATACGATGCCGGCCGGAAACGATCCGACAGCGACCAGACGGCTTTCTCCAGGGCGCTCGCGGAGGCGAAGGCAGTCTCGCCAAAATCTGGCTATGCAACCCTGGACCATATCGATCGCTGGCTGGGCGGCGAGGACAGCGATGCGGAGTCCTATGCCCTGCGCCGTCTCGCCGGCACGCTGTTTCAGCAACTCAGCGCACCGGTGGCCGCCAAAGCCGTTGAGGATACGGCGTTCTATCGGTATGGACGTCTGCTGTCGCGGAATGACGTGGGTTTTGACGCGGCCCGTCTGGGCAGCTCGGTCGCGGCGTTCCATCAAGCCTGCGCCGACCGACTTGCCGCGTTCCCGGATGCAATGTTGGCGACCGCGACGCACGACCACAAACGTGGCGAGGACCTTCGTGCCCGCCTCGCCGTGCTGAGCGAAATACCCGACGAATGGGCAGTATTTCTCACCGAGGCACGAAAACTCCCATGCCCCGTTGACCGGCCCGACCCGGGCGACGAGATCATGCTGTTCCAGATGGTCGTTGGTGCGTGGCCGTTGGATCTGGCTGCCGCTGACGATGCAGGCTGCGAATTATTTGCGGCAAGGCTCGCGGGCTGGCAGGAAAAGGCGCTGCGTGAAGCCAAGCTGCGGACCGATTGGACCGCCCCCAACGAGACCTATGAGCGCGTCGCGCGCGATTTCCTGTTCCATGTGTTCTCGCCTGGAAGCCCATTCCGAGTGCTGGCGCGATCGTTTGCCGAACTGATCGCTCCGGCTGGTGCGGTGAATGGGCTTGCGCAGGCGGCGTTGAAAATAACCGTTCCAGGCATGCCTGACTTTTATCAGGGCACGGAGTTCTGGGATTTCAGTCTTGTCGACCCCGATAATCGCCGACCCATCGACTACGACGCGCGGCGCGCCGCACTGGTAAGCGGATTTGGTCCCGAAACACTGCTGCCGGCGTGGCGGGACGGACGGATCAAGCAATGGATGATCAGGGCGATGCTGCGCCTGCGACTCACGGCGCCGGACCTCTTCTCGCGTGGCGACTATATTCCACTACAGGTGAGAGGTCCGGTTCGCGACCACATCGTCGCGTTTGCACGCACCTACGCGGGATCGGTTCTGCTCGTCATCGCGCCGCGCCTCGTCCGGGGAATGCTCCAGTCTGACGGCGCGCTTATTTTCGAGCCGGCGGCGTTGCGCGGTGGCATCATCACGCTGCCGGACCAGTTGCGTGGACACCGGATGCGATCGCTGCTCGCAGGCGGCACATCGTTGGAGGTTACGGCCGAGATGCCGCTCGAAGTGTTGCTGGCGAATTTTCCGCTCGCGGTCCTCCATTCAGTCGGTCCCGCTTGATATCGCGCTGGCGTGGGCAGGTCAGCCGGTCTTGACCGGCCGGTTCCCGTGGCTGGTCTGTGGCACGCCGCGATTCAGCGAAAGATGGGAGTGGACGCCCAACCAGCGGCCGTCAGACTTGTGAAACACGATCGTCGCCCGACCAGGTCGATCGAATGGCGATCCCTCGGGATCGAAACCGGTGCTCGTCCACGTCGCGATGACCACGGCCATGCTCCCGTCGTCTGAGGCCAGCACATGGGCGCCCGCGAGATCGAAGCGGAAATCATCCGTCTTCGGCCAGACATTGTCCCACTGCGTGTTCACCCATGCTTCAAGGCTCGGAAGCACGTCTCGATGTGTCCCGAAGGCCAGAATGTCGGGATGAAACAGTGGCCGGGCAGACGCATAGTCGACGGCGCGGACATAGCCCGAAAATGTTTCCAGCCACTCCAGGAACCAAGCGCGTGTCGCGGCGTCGGCTTCCGGCAACCCGGGCATTCGGTGCACTCCTGCTTTGTTATGATGGCGCCGGCGCAAGCCCGGTTCGGCGCCGGGACCGCCAATCGCTTGCCAGGGCCGCGATCGACGTCAGGGCCATGAATATGACGGACGAGTAGAACACCCAGCGCGGCAGATCGTGGTCCATGATCCAGCCGCCGATCAATGGCCCAATCGTGCCGCCTATATTGAAACCGGTCGTCACAATCCCGAATACCCGCCCAAATGCTCCAGGTGGTGAAGCCGAGCGGACCAGCATATCGCGGGAGGGGGCGATCATGCCGGACAGCAGGCCGGCAGCGCTCATCGCGGCGATCAGCAGGATGGACCCAAGATTGACCGAGCCGACAAGGAAGATCAGCACTGCCGCGCCGCCGAAGCCCAGCGCCGCAACGTCACCGTGCCGCCGCGTCCGGTCTGCGATAACGCCGCCCAGCAATACGCCGATGGCGGTCGCGAACAAAAACGCCGACAATGCGACGTTCGCGCTTGAAAGAGACGCATGGTAAAGCGCCACCAGCGCGACTGCGGAGTAATTGGTCAGGGCCCCTGTACTCAAGCTCAGGAGCATGAAGAACACGACCAAGCTGACAACCGTTGGGGTCAGAAGCCGCCGCAGCGGGATATGCTGGTTGCCGGCGGGCAGTCGTTCGGCGGACGCGCGATCCAGCCATCCGGCGAACCACAACGGCACGGCAACCGCCAGGCCCAGGACGCCGGCTGCGACGATAGCGGCCTGAAAGCCCCAGGCCTCAGCCGCCAGCAGCATCACGATCGGCGCGATCGCGCCACCCAGGAAGCCGGCGAAGGTGTGGATGGAGAATGCTCGTCCCAGCCTGGATGGCTCGATGACCGAGCCCAGGATCGAGTAGTCGGCCGGATGAAACACAGCGTTGGCCACACCCAACAGGGCCGACGCGCACAGGATCCACGGGTAGACCGGGACCAGGCCAATGGAGACATAAGCCAGCCCGCCCAGGATCAATCCAGCCACGAGCATTCGCCGTGCACCGTAGCGGTCGACTGCATAGCCCATCGGGGTCTGCACCAAACCGCTGACAACGTTGAACAACGTTATCGCCAGCCCGAGTTCGACGAAACCCAGCCCGAGCTGGGCCTGCAACATCGGAAACAGCGGGATGAGCACCATGTAGTTAAAATGGCTGACCAGGTGAGCCGAGCAGATCAGGCTCAACGCGTTGAACTCCCGGCGTATCTCCGTCTTGCTACTGCTCATTGGTCGCTCTGCGCTCGGCGTGGTCGCGGAATGGTGCCGATGACATCCGCCGCACCGAGCCGGTCCAGTTCGGCTCGGCTCAACCCCAGGCGTCCGCCAAGTATTGCCTCGTTGTCCTGCCCGAGCGTCGGGGCGACACGGCGGATCGGGTAGGCGGCGGCGCCTTCGCGGAAGGCCGACGATGACAGCCAGTGCTTGCCGATGAAGGGACGGTCGAGTTGGTGCCAGAAGCCGCGAGCAACCAGGTGCGGCTCGCGCTCCAACTCGAACGGCAGGCGCACCACGCCGGCGGCGATGCCTCGCGACTGCATGATTGTCATTGCTTCATCCGCTCCGAGTGTCGCGGTCCAGCGATTGATATCGGCCTCCAACGCAGCTTCCTGGCCGCGTCGTTGCTGGGCCGTCAGGTCTGCGAGGTCGGGGCGATTGAGCAGGTCGGACATCGCGCGCCACATCACGTCGTCGGTGATCGAAACGACGATCCACTGGTCATCCCCGGCGCAGCGGAAGCAGCCTTGCGGCACAAACACCGGATGGCGGTTGCCGACGCGCGGTGAGGTAAGCCCAGTGGCCGACTGCTCGATGATCGCCGGCGCCACGAGGGGCAACATGCATTCGACCTGAGACAGGTCGATATTCTGTCCTTGTCCGGTCGCCTGCCGGTGCAACAGCGCGACCATCATGGCGGCGGCGGCGTTGAAGCCGCCAACGGGATCTCCATAGGCGGTCTGGTTCATCGTCGGCGGATCGTCCGGAAATCCGGTGACGGTCGGCAAGCCGGATGCCTGCTCCAGCGTCGAGCCATAGCCGCGGCATGCACTCCAGGCATTGTTGGACCCGAACGCCGGCATCGAGAGCATGACGAGCCCGGGTTTGACCGCTCGCAGGACAGAATAGTCGAGGCCGAGCTTGCGGAGGACGTCGCTGGAGTAGTTCTCGATCACGGCATCGGCCTCGGCGACGAGACGCTTCAGCAACGCTGCCCCGTCCGGGTGGGTGAGGTCGAGCGTCACGTCCAGTTTGTTGCGGTTCATCAGCTGGAACCACGGTATCTTCTCGTATGTCTGTTGCGCGATGAAGTCAGCGCGCAGATCGGTGCCGCGCCACCAGTCCGGATACTGGCACGCCTCCACCTTGATGATTTCCGCACCCAAATCGGACAGATGGCGCGAGGCAGTCGGACCCGCCCAGCCCATCGTCAGATCGACGATACGCAGCCCGCTCAGCGGCAAGGTGCCCGGGGTCGCGGATTTTGCCGGTCGGCCGGAGGGGGGCAGGTACCAGACCGCCTCGTCTTCCCCGCATAGCGGCGCGGTCCCGCCGGCGCGAGGTGGGGTCAGGGTGAGATGCTGGGGCAGGACGGGCGCTTCGAACGCCACCTCGCCGATCCGCACCGGGGCAAAGGCACCCCGTTCACGGTGGACCCTCTGCTCCAGCAGTTCGGCCATCGTGGGCACGACTGCCAGTGGCAACTTGTATTGCAGACCCAGTTCAAACCATTCGACGGCGGAGCGTGTGTCCCACACCGGCTGGAACAGCGCATCGATCTCCTGCGCGTATGCCAGACGGTCGACGTTGACGGCATAGCGCGGGTTCCTGGCGAGACCTGGCATGCCCAGCATGGCGCAGATGCCTCGCCACTGACCCGGGGTGACGATTGTGACGCCGATCATGCCGTGTTTCGTCGGGTAAATGCCGACGGGGTAGTTGCGGCCGAAGCGGTTGACGCCGGGACGCTTGCGCGACTCGCCGGCGTCCCAGGCGACCGCCGCTTCATATTCCGCCACATTGACCGCGGTCTCGTGAACGCTGACCGAGAAGTGGCGACTCCCCGCTGCCCGGCCGAACAGACCGGCGGCCGTGGCGATGAAGGCGGCGAGCCCGGCCATGACGCCGGACTGGCCATCGGTGGCCAGCGTCGGTGGCCCCTCGGCGCGCCCGGTCAATGCCACGAGACCGCCGAGCGCCCGGACCATGGCCTCGGTCGCCGCGAAGTCGCGATAGGGGCCGGTTTCACCGAACCAAGAAATGGTAGTGACGGAAAGGCCCGGGTAGATGGCGCGCAGCGCGGCCGCGTCCGGCGATGGCTCGCAAGTCGTGGGTGGCCGGCCTGCGGGCGCCGGACGTGGGTGGCCGGCTGCGCGGTCATGACACTGGACGTGGGTGGTGGCCTGCGCCGGCCATGACACCGGACGTGGGTGGCCGGCCTGCGCCGGTCATGACACTGGACGTGGGTGGTTGGCCTGCGCCGGCCATGACACCGGACGTGGGTGGCCGGCCTGCGCCGGCCATGACACTGGACGTGGCTGGTTGGCCTGCGCCGGCCATGACACCGGACGTGGGTGGTTGGCCTGCGCCGGTCATGACACTGGACGTGGGTGGCCGGCCTGCGCCGGCCATGACACCGGACGTGGCTGGTTGGCCTGCGCCGGCCATAACACGGGAAGAGGGTGCGGATGGTGTGAGCGCCCGCCCATCCAGCAGGACGTCGGCACCCGCCAACAATTCGGCCAAAGTCTCGGGTGTCTCGGTCACGCTGCGCTTGTTTGTGTTCAGCCAGGCAAAGACGCCGCTTTCCCCGCTCTCCAGGATCGGAGGAAACGACCGGAGCGGGTCGCCGCCGAGCGGTTCCAGCTTGATCACATCGGCACCAAAGTCGGCAAACAGCTTACCGCAATAATCCACAGCAAAGCCGGAGCCTGTCTGAACGACGCGATAGCGTGACAAAGGCATGGAGACGATCCTACGGACGCACGATAACGAGAGATTGATCGGGCGTAGGCCCGGAGCACCTCACCTCAGGCACAGTGCGCCTGCGTGCGGCAATTTCATCCCGTTCCACCTCCCAACTGGCTGACGGAGGGGTGGGCATCGGCTGATCCATGATGCGAAGCTCGTATGTCCGGTGCCGAGTTTCCCACCGGCCGCTGCTGTGGTCAAACCGGTCGGGTTCGACCAACACGACAGCTGACAGCCTGAACTGTCAGGTCGGAGCCGGATCCATGCTTACGTCGCCTGCGATGACCCGCTGGCGCCCCTCCGGCGTGTCCAGCAACAGCGCCCCGTCCTGGTCCAAACCGGCAAAGGCGCCCTCGATCAACTCGCCTTGGGCGTTCACCCGAACCAACGCACCTACCGGATAAGATCGCTCCAGCCAGAGTTCCCGGATCGGGGCAAATCCATCCGCCAGCCACGCATCTAGATGTTGGCCTAGCCGATCAAGCAGGATGTCGCGTGCACTGTCGACCGATGCGATGCCGCCGTTGGCGACAATGGTCGTAGTCTTGTAGTTGGCATTCGGCGGCGAGCGCAGCACGTTCAGTCCGATCCCAAGGATGGTCGCGTCTTGCTCTTGCTCAAGCAGGATGCCGGCGATCTTGGCGCCGTTCACCAGCACATCGTTCGGCCATTTCAGCATCGGGCGAATGTTGCGAGGCAGCAATACCTCCACCGTGTCGGCCACCGCCAGCGCGGCCAGGAAGCTGATCTCACCGGCGCGGGCCGGTGGCGTATCGGTGCGGAGCAGAATTGATAGATACAAATTGCCGGGTGGGCTGAACCAGGCCCGCGTCAACCGCCCACGCCCAGCGGTCTGTTCGTCGGCATGCAGTACCATGCCATGCGGCGCGCCCTCCTGCGCGAGACGCCGAGCCTCATCGTTGGTGGAACCGATGGTGTCGTAGTGCAGCACGGTAAATGGCTTGCTCATGTCTCTCCGTCGCCGGCTCGTACCAGCGTCCAGCTCATACCACGACCGAGTGCCGCGGCACAGATCACCACACTATTATTGCGATTTAGAAACCAATTGGCTGGCGCCTCGGCAGCGCGCTGCGTTGGTTTATAGCGCAACGATCAGGCGGCGGCCGGGCGGGGGCTTTGGGTCCACGACATCATTGCGGGGCCTTGATAGGACCCGGGCGATCCCGGTGGCCCGAAAGCTCCGCTCCGGCCTCTCTGTCCAGACGGGTGGCGAGCAGCGGAGCCATGAAAGCAATCGCGCAGACGAACAGGAAAGCGACCGAGAAGTCCGGCAGCATCGGACCCGGGTGATGAGTGAACGCAATCGAGCCGGCCAGTGCCGCGGCGGATATCGCAATGCCGAGGGTGAGGGACATTTGCTGGAAAGTTGTGTAAAAACTGGTCGCGGCGCTCATGTCCTGGCGCGGGATATCTGCGTAGGCAATCGTGTTATAGGCCATGAACTGCAGCGACTGAAAAAATCCGTTGGCAACCAGAACGCCATAGATCAGAGGCAGCGGCCAACCTGGGCGAAACGCCGCGCAGATTGCCAGGATCGTCGTGGCGAGTGCACCAACCCACGTCAGCACCGGGCGGAAACCGAGTCGCTTCAGGATATATGGGGCGCATGTCCGCATCGCGAGCGAACCGACCGAGGTGACAAAGGTTATCGAGCCGCTTGCCGCCGCCGTCATCCCAAAGCCGATCTGAAACATCATCGGCAGCAGGAACGGCATCGCTCCCACGGCGATACGTGACAGCGAGCCGCACAACAGCGACATCCGGAATGTCTCGATGTGCAACAGGCGAAAATCCAGCATCGGACGGGGATGGTGCCTGGCATGCATGGTGTACAGCACCCCGGACCCAGCGCCGACACACAGTAGCGCCGCGCCGACCCAATGCTGACCCACGCCGCGACTGGCGACCTCGATTCCGAACATCAGGGAGGCCAGTGCAACGCCGGACAGCAACAGCCCGCGCAGATCGAATTTCGTTCGTGCCGGCTCCTTCATCTCGTCGATGAACACCGTCACAAGGACTATGCCGGCGATGCCGATCGGCACGTTGATGTAGAAGATCCAATGCCAGGACAGGTAGGTGACGATAAAGCCGCCGACCGGCGGGCCGACGATTGGACCGATGGTCGCCGGCACCATCAGCCAGGCCATTGACCGCACCAGTTCCGCCTTCGACACGACACGCAGCATGACCAGCCGGCCCACCGGTGACATCATGGCACCACCGGCACCTTGCAACATGCGCGCCGCCACCAACGCCCATAGGGAGGGCGCCTGGGCGCAGAGCATCGAGCCAAGGGTGAAAAGGCCGATCGCGGCGCGGAATACCGAACGTGACCCGAAACGGTCGGCGATCCGCCCGCTGGCCGGGATGAACATCGCCAGGGTCAGCAGATAGGAGGTCAGCGCGACATTCATTTGCAGCGGTTCGGCGGAGAAGCTGCGAGCCATGGCCGGCAGCGCGGTGGCCAGCACCGTTCCGTCCAATTGCTCCATGAACATCGCGCTGGCGACGATCAGCAGGACGGTGTGAGGGCTGGCGCGAGGAGGCTTTGTCCCTATCGGGTTCGATTCCAATGGCCTCGCTCTCGCCGCGACCTGCCGGATGCCATGCCCGCTCCGGTCCAATCGCGCGAACCTATCGATACCCCCCACCGCTGCCAACCCGGGCGCGGCACCAAACCCGCCAGCCGCCGTCCGTCGCGCGCAACCCGCCGTTGTCAAATCAGCACTAGCGACGGAAGGGACGTCGCCACCCCGCCGTGTCGCCAGCAGCCATTGCCAATCCGGAGCGGCGTGGTGAAGCTTCGGCAAATGATCCCCAAGGAGGAACCTCGTGCAGCAACCGACCGGCCCGCTCTCCGGTGTCCGCGTGATCGACGTCACCACCGTCGTGCTCGGCCCCTTCGCGTCGCAGACGCTGGGCGACATGGGCGCCGACGTCATCAAGATCGAGACGCCCGACGGCGATTCGACACGCCTGCTCGGCCCCTGCCGCACGCCCGGCATGGGCAGCTATTTTGCCAACCTTAATCGCAACAAGCGCAGTCTGGCGATCGACCTGAAGAAACCCGCGGCGCGGGACGCGCTGTTGCGTCTGGTCGAAACCGCCGACGTCTTTGTCCACAACATGCGGATCGGCGCCGCGGCGCGCCTTGGGCTCGACTACGCGACCCTGTCGGCGCGCAACCCGAAACTGATCTACGCCGCTGCGAGCGGCTTCCGCAAGGGCAGCTCCATGCAGGAGTTTCCGGCCTATGACGACCTGATCCAGGGCGTGTCCGGCATCGCCTCGCTGAACGCCGGCCCGGACGGCGCGCCGCGATACTTCCCGACGGTCGTGGTCGACAAGCTGACCGGCGTGACGCTGGCGTCGATGATCGGCATGGCCTTGTTCCATCGCGAGCGAACCGGCGAGGGGCAGGAAATCCATCTGCCGATGATGGAGACAATTCTGTCGTTCGCACTGGTCGAGCACCTGTGGTACGGGACGCTGGGCGAGCCGGAAAAGGGCGTCGGCTATCCGCGGATGCTGACGCCGCACCGGCGTCCCTATCAGACCAAGGACGGCTACATCAGCGTCATCGCGCACAGCAACGCGCAGTGGGGAAAGCTGTTCGACGCGATGGGCGTCCCGCATTTGATCGATGACCCGCGGTTCAACTCGGTCCCGGCACGATCCGCCAATATCGATGCGGTGTACGCCACGCTGACCGAGGGTATGAAGCAGCGCACGACGGCGGAGTGGCTGGCGGAACTGCGGCCCGCGGACATTCCCTGCGGTAAGGCCAACCGGCTGGACGAGCTGTTCGACGACGATTATCTGACCGAGACCGGGTATTTCGAGCCATACGACCATCCGGTTGAAGGTAAGGTCGTGATCCCGGCAATTCCTGCCCGATTCTCCAAATCTCCCCCTGGAGTGCACCGGCCCTGGCCAAAGCTGGGTGAGCACACGCGGGAGATTTTGGCCGAGGCTGGCTGCTCGGAGGCAGAGATCGAGGCAATCATCGGCAAATAGTCCTGCGCGGACCAATTCATCGACCCTGCGGCGTGTCACTGCCGTGGCTTGGCTGCGCAGCGCCAGCGTGCCGTCGATCGCACGCATAATCCATGAAAGTCTGGCGAAAGGCGCGCGATCGGGCCAAACTCGCCCGGCCATCGCCGGCCAAACCGAGGGGCGGTGTAACCGACGGAGGGTTCATGGTTGACGCCAGCGGAATCGCAGACTGTCTCCGCCGAGCGAGCGAATTCTGGTGACCTGCCGGGGGTGGCCGCTGCCGCGGCGACGTCCGATGGCGTCATATTCGAGGCGGCGTTCGGGATCCGTGACCTGGCAACCGGCGATCCCATGACAGCCGACACGGTCGTTTGGATCGCATCGATGACCAAAGCGGTCACAGCCGCCTGCGCGATGCAGCTGGTCGAGCGTGGCAAGCTCTCGCTCGATGACGATGTCTCCTCGATCCTGCCGGAGCTTCGCAGTGTCCAGGTGCTGGTCGGCTTCGACGACGATGGCAAGCCCCGTCTGCGGACGCCGAAGCGCGCCATCACATTGCGTCAGTTGCTGACGCATACCTCCGGCCATGCCTATGGCATGTGGAACGCCGACATCGCCCGCTACATCGAAGTGACCGGCACGCCCAGCATCACCTCCTGCCAAAACGCCGCACTGCTGCTGCCGCTGACATCTGATCCCGGCGAAAAGTGGGAATACGGGATTGCGATCGACTGGGTCGGCAAGGCGGTCGAGGCGGTGTCAGGTCAGACACTCGACCGCATCATGCAGGACGAGATCTTCAACCCGCTCGGCATGTCGGATACCGGCTTCAAGATCGGCACGGCGCAACGGCAGCGCCTGGCAAAGATCCACAGCCGCACCCCGGACTGCCTTGTCTCGACCGGCATGGAGATCCCTCAGGACCCGGAATTCCACATGGGCGGCGGTGGCCTTTACTCGACGGTCGGTGACTACCTGAAGTTCACCCGGATGATCCTGCACGGCGGCAGCTTCAACGGCGTCGAGGTGTTGCGGCCGACCACAGTGGCAACGATGTCGCGGAACGCGATGGCCGATCTTGTCTGCAACCCCATGAAGACGGCCGCTCCCGCAGTGACCAATGACGTCGATTTCGTCGCCGGTATGAAGTGGGGCCTGAGCTTTCTGATCAATCCGAAGGCGCTGCCGACCGGCCGATCACCCGGCAGCCTCGCCTGGGCGGGACTTGCCAATTCTTATTTCTGGATCGATCCGGTGCGCCGGGTGACAGGCGTTTATGCCACACAAGTGTTGCCGTTCTTCGATCAGAAGGCGGTACAAACGTTCGAGGCCTTCGAGACTGCGGTTTACGCGGCGCTGTAGCGTCGGAATCAGAGCAAGACGGTGGGCCGCCACAACGCGGAATTCGCATCGGACCGCGGTCGGGGTCGGGTCCCCGGCCGTTGTCCTCCGGCCTGACCCTGGCTGCGTCGCATGAAGGAACTCGCCCATGACAGATGAACTTTTGTATGACCAGCGCGACGGCATCGGTCACATCATGTTCAACCGGCCGCAGGCCCGTAACGCCCTGACTTTCGCGATGTATGAGCGGCTGGCGGAGATCGCTACCAACCCGGGCGACGTCCGCGCCCTGATCATAACCGGAGCCGGTGAGAAAGCCTTTGCCGCCGGCACGGACATCAATCAGTTTCGCGCCTTCGCGTCCGCCCCGCTGACGATGCGTGCGACGCGGGAGGCGCTGCGCCGGTTGCGCGACGCTCTGCCGCCGGACGAGGATCTGATCCGCATGTGCTACACCAGCCAGGACTTCAAGGAAGGCATGGAGGCTTTCCTGGCCAAGCGTTCTCCGGTCTGGCGAGGCGAATGAGCGGACGTCTCACTCTGTTCGATAAGGTCTGGAACAGTCACGTCATTACCGCCCGAGAGGACGGCACCTGCCTGCTGTGGATCGATCGGCATCTGCTGCATGAGGGCAGTTTTCACGCCTTCGAGAAACTGGACCATGCCAGCCGGGTGGTCCGGCGGCCCGATCTGACGTTCGGCGTCGCCGACCATTATGTGCCCAGCACACCAGGAAGCGGCAGGCGGGACCGGGCAATTGCCGATCCGGAAGCAGCCATGCTGGTCAGTTATCTGCGGCAGAACGCCTCGCGCCATGGGTTTGACAGCTTCGACATGACCGACCCACGCCAAGGCATCGTGCACGTGATCGGACCGGAACAGGGGCTGACTTTGCCGGGACTCACCCTGGTCTGCGGCGACTCCCATACCGCGACGCATGGTGCATTCGGTGCTCTGGCTTTCGGTATCGGCGCATCGGAAGTTGCACATGTCCTCGCGACGCAGACGCTCTGGCAACGCAAGCCTGCTCAGATGCGCGTGACCATTGACGGCACGCTGCACCCGTTGGTCAGCGCCAAGGATGTCATCCTGACAATCATCGCCACTATCGGCGCCGCTGGCGCGACCGGCTGCGCCATCGAGTATGCCGGCTCCACGGTCCGTGCGATGTCGATGGCGGCGCGGATGACGCTCTGTAACATGTCGATCGAGGCCGGCAGCCGGACCGGCATGATCGCGCCTGACGAGACCACCTTCGCCGCGCTGCGCGGCCGTGCCCGAGCGCCAAAGGGTGGCGCCCTGGAACACGCTATCGCCGCCTGGCGTCTGCTCTTCAGCGACCCCGAGGCGTCGTTCGATCGAGCGGTGGCGGTCGACGCGTCCGCGGTCATGCCCACCGTCACCTGGGGCACCAGTCCCGAAACCGCGCTACCGATCACCGGGCGTGTTCCGGATCCCGCTGCCGCTGCAGATCCCGCCACCGCTGACCGCTTTCGTAGCCAGCTTGAGATAATGGGTCTGCGACCGAACGAGCCGTTGGACGGCATCGCCGTCGATCAGGTCTTCATCGGCAGTTGTACCAACGGCCGGATCGAGGACTTGCGATCTGCCGCCGCCATCTTGTCGGGTCGTTCCGCGGCGATACCCGGCCTGGTGGTAGCCGGCTCGATGCCGGTCAAGCGGCAGGCGGAGCGCGAAGGGCTGCATCACATTTTTCGACAGGCTGGATTGAGCTGGGGCGAGCCGGGATGTTCCTCCTGCACAGGCATGAACGGCGACGTCGTGCCACCGGGACGGCGCTGCGCCGCGACGTCGAACCGCAACTTCGCCGGCCGCCAGGGACCGGGCTCGCGAACCCACCTGATGTCTCCAGCGATGGCGGCGGCGGCGGCGGCCACCGGCTTCATCTGTGACGTGCGGCGGCTGGTCGGATGACGCCGTTCACCACAATCATCGGGCATGCCGCAGTTCTGGAGCGGGCCAACATCGACACCGATCAGATCATTCCCGCTCGCTTCCTGCGCAAGCCGCGTGGCGAGGGCTACAATGGTTTTCTGTTTCACGACGCCCGGGCTGCCGACCCCTGTTTCCCGCTGCGAAGCGCGGACAACCCGCCGATCCTGATCGCCGGGGCGAATTTCGGCTGCGGATCATCGCGTGAGGGCGCCGTCTATGCGCTTGTAGATGCCGGGGTGCGCTGCGTCATCGCAACCAGCTTCGGCGATATATTCGCCGGCAACGCCGGCAAGAACGGGATGCTCACGATCGTGCTGCCGCCAGACGAACATGCGGCGGTGCTGCGCGCGGCACGCCAGGCGAGCCGGTTCACGGTCGATCTGGCCGAACAAACTATCTGCTTTGGTAATCACGCCCTCGGCTTTAAGGTTGATACCTACCTGAAGCGGTGCCTAAGAGACGGACTTGACGACATCAGCTTGACGCTCGATGAGACCGCCAGCATTGCCGCCTTCGAAGCCGCCGATGGGAAGCGACGACCTTGGTCGGTTCCCGATTGAGGCCGACCGTTCCGACCAAGCCCGACGGACGAGTCAGTACGCTGACACGCTTCTGAACGTTCTCTTAACATATCCGGGCTATACGGGTTCCTGTGACATACCTGACCGACTTCGCAGACCAGGCCGTGATCGTTCCGCTCGTGCTCGCAGTCGCCGCTACGCTGACCATGCAGGGATGGCGGCGCGGCGCTGTCGCCTGGGTGGTGGTAGTGGCTGCCACCTTCGCTGCGACGCTTGCCTTCAAGCTGATGTTCCTGGGGTGCTCGCAGCTGTTCGGACCGATGGACGTGCACAGCCCGAGTGGGCATGTAGCCGCGGCAACCGTGGTCTCGGGCGGTTTGGCGGCTATGCTGACCCGCCGGCGGGCCAGTATCCTGCCCGCCGCACTTGTTGCCGCATGCGTGATCGGTCTGTCGCGCCTCGTGTTGGGGATGCATTCGCTGCCGGAGGTGATTGTCGGGGCCGTGATCGGCCTGGCCGGGGCGGCTGCGCTACTGCGATTTGCGGGCAGACCGCCGCCCACTATCGGTGCTGCCCCGTTGGTGGCGGTCGTCGTCGTCGTGGCGGCGGTATTCCATGGCCTGCATCTCCCGGCCGAGGCGGCGATCCGCCACACCGCCCTCCACCTGGCAAAGTTCATTCCGGCCTGTCGCGGCGCCCCGGAGGTCCAGCGAGGGGCCGAGGGACGAGAGTCGGAATAGTCCAGTTTCGGCGGGTCAGCGCGTCGGTGCAAGGTCGCTTGGGCCGCGTCATTTTGCCTCCAGCGATACCCCTCCGATGCGGCAGATATGAACCGAGCCGGACGGCAACCGCGCCGCGAGGTCCAGCACATGACGGTGGTGGGTCAGCAGGATCACCTGCACCCGACGACTGATCTGCTGCAGCACCTGCATTGCCGCGAGTGCGCGGTCATCGTCGAAGGTCTGCAGAATATCGTCGCCGATGAACGGTAGCGATGGGGCGACCGCAGCATGCTCCTCGATCGCGGCCAGGCGCAGCGCGAGGTACAGCTGATCCCGTGTCCCCTCGGAAAGCTCGCGCACGCACTGCCGCTCGTCGGGAAAATCGTGCTGCAGCAGAATCAGACGCGTCACGTTGTCGTCGCCAATCTCTGTCAGCACGCGCGTATAGGCGCCGCCGGTCAAACGGCTGAACAATGTGCCGATGCGTTGCACCAGCAACGATTGATTCTGCTGCTCCACGGTGGCGAGTGCGCAGTCCAGCATTTCGGCTGCCACATGATGCACCATCGCTTCCTCCAGCACCCGCCCGATGGTTGCGATCGCGGATTGCTGGTCCGTTACGGCGTCGGAGGCTCCGGTTTCCGCGGCAACCTGCTGCATCTGCTGCGCCAGTGCCGAGGCTGTGGCCGCCGCCTCCTGCGCCGCCACCTGGGCCTCCTTGCGTCGTTGGACCGCTTTATCGATATGCCCGGGAATGTCCTCGATCGGAGCGGCGGCAACCTCGTCGCGGATTTTCAGCAGCGGCCGAAGATCGCCGGTCTGGTGCAGTTTCCCTTTGGCCTCCGCCAGACCGGCGGCCTGCCGCTCGCGCTCCCCGGCCAAGGTGAGACGGTGTTCGGCCGCTTCGACGGTTTCCGCTCCGACCAGCACCAGGATAGCTCGCAACGCCGCTCGGCGATCCGCCATCTGACGCTCAGCCACAGCAGTGGACTTCGACGCAGCAAGTAACTGTTCCCGCAGCAGATCGCGCTGCTTCGCCAATTCTCCCGCCTGGCGTCCCCGCTGACGCAGCGCTCCGACCAACAGGAATGGATCGGTTGTGTCCAGATCTGGCGCCACCCGGCCGGCCAGCGCTTGCGCCTCTTCGCCGTACCGCGCCAGGTCTCGCTGCATGCCGGAGATCTGCTCGCCGAGCGCCGCAAGTTCTTTCTGTCCATGATCGAGATCGCTGTACACTTGCAGAATGTCTTCGGTCACGCGCGGATCTTCATCGGCCGCTCGGTCGAGTTCCTGCATCGCGTGCGCCCAGTCGTCTTTCCATTCCGCCAGTGCAATTCCCGCTTGGCGGTGCCGCTCCAGCGCTTCTGCCAATGCCTTGTCCGCTGCCTCACGTTTGGCCTGCAGAACGGCGCGATCGTGCCCCGCCTGTTGCACTGCCGCCAGATGCTTATCCGCGGCGGCCAGCAGGGCGAAAAGTGTCGCCTCGCCTCGGACGGCGAGCATCGCCGCCAGCCGAGTGGTCCAGTTCGCGTGACTTGCCTGAAGGGCCGTTTCGGCCGCGGCGGCGGCCAAATGCGCCCTGCGCGCTTCGATCACCCGGTCGCGGGCGGCCAGGAAACCGTGCACGTCTCGGATCGTGGGCTGATCACCCAGCGGCAATACCCCGCAGATTTGTTTCCAATTACGTTCCACGGCCTCTCGGGCCTGCGCGGCCTGCGCGTGCCGTGTCTCCGCGTCATACGCACGAGCCTCCGCGTCACGCAGGGCGGTTTCGGCTGCGCGGGAACGCTCGACGAGCTCGGCCTCGCCGATGAGCCGGTCGGCGATCCCGTCGGCCGCGGTCACCGCTCGCTCATAGGCCCGTGAGAGCGGCAGCGGCCCGGCGAAATTTTGTTCCTCCAGCAGCGTCGGCGGATCGGTTGTGAAGAGTCGGCGATAGATGAGTTGCCAGCCGTCGTCCCGTCGGCCGCGGGCCCGCTCGAGGGCGCCATCATCGAGGACGGGCATCGACTTCGTGGCCGCGGCAAGCCGTTCCCGTGCCTCATTCGTCTCACGACGGGCGGATTGCAGTAGACTCAGGCAGGTCGCCGCCTCGGACCGAGTCTCCACGACTTCCGCGGCATGGCGCTCATAAGTATCCGGCAATAGTGGCGACAGAGCGACCAGGGCCACGTCCCCTAAGGTCCAGCCAGGGACACGCGCCAGCATCGCGGCCAGCGTTTCAGCGGTTTCCGATCGCGATGCAACGGCGTCACGCCTGCGCCGGGCCGGGTCGCCGTCGGCGCGGATCTCCTTCACCAGGACTTCAAGGTCCGAGTTGTCCTCGGTCGTCAGTGATTCGAGTAGCTGTGCGGCGACAGCGTCGCGCTCGCGCTGCAATTCGGCGATCCGGCCGGGGGCGGCCTGCACCGCCTCCTGCCGTGCGGTGAATGCTTGAATGAGGCGACGTGCGCGATTGACCACCGCGCGCGGCGGAATCACATCCGCGGCGCGCTCGACCGGCAGGGGCGAGCCAAGTTCCCGTAGCCGGGCGGCCATGAGTTCGGTGAGGGCCAGTGCCCGGGCCGTGACAGCGGGTAAGTTCACCATGGCTTTGCGCGCCGCGCCGGTCGCTTCAGCCAGGCGCTCGATCTCCGCGACTTCCCCCAACAGGAGATCGTCGACCACGATCTGCCCGATCCGTTCGGCGAGATGCGCCGCCGTTTCGCGCTCCCGCAGCACCCGCTGTTCGGCCATGACAATAGCCGAGCGCGCCTCGGCCAGGCGGGGCGCGAGTGCCGCGTCGAGCACTGGAGCGTCTGGGTTGGCCAGCAGCCACGCTTCCGCCGCATCGTGTGCGGCGAGCCAGGGGATGACCCGGCGGACACGCTCCAGCCTGGCAATCTCAGCAAACTCGATGTCGGCAATCCGGTTCTGCTCGGCCCGGCATTGCTCCGCGGCGTCGAGATCCTGCTGCTGTCTTTGCCACTGATCCGGCCGCAGCAGGCTAGAGTTCGCGCGCTTGCGAGCATCGAGGAAACGGTCGAGCGCCATGTAGAATGGCCGTTGGGACGAGCGTCGGATCGGCGCGAGATTGTCCCGGGTCTCCTCGAGGCTCTTACGCATCGCTCTCAGGTCGTGGGCGCCACCGGCTCCCGATACCAAGGCGGCGCCCAGCTCGCCGTCGGACGCCAGCAGGTCGGACTCGCCGAGGCGAAGCCGCTCGGTGTCCAGGGCAAACAGGCGCTCGAGCCTGGGCCGGTCGGTGCCGCCCAGCAAACGTGCGACCTTGGCCGGATCGAGCGCAACACCCTGGTTATCGACGAGCGTGTTGCCGCGCCCCTTGCGGCGGCCGAAGGCGAACGGCTCCTGGTTCGAGTCGATTGCCTCGGCTGTGAGGCGCATGCCCGGGTAGCCATAGCGAAAACCCATCGAGGTTTGGCCGCCAATGCCGAACAACAGGTCGCAAAACGCCGCGCGCAGCACCGACTTGCCACTGCCGTTCGGTGCGAGCAGCAGGTTCAGCACGCCGGGCCGTGCATCGAAGGTTATGCGCTCGTTGTCGAAGTTGCCGTAGCGACTGAGCGTCAATGCGGTGAGGCGCATTTTTAGTCTTGCGCCAACCGCGCGAGCAACAGGTTGCGGGCACGTTCCAGCAGATCAGGAGGCAATTCATCGTTGGTGGCGGCAAGGACGGCAAGATTGTCGGGGCTCAAGGAATCCCGCAGGCCATTCGCCCGGTCGAGCAGGTCGAGGCAATATCTTTTGGTGCTTGGACCGAGATCGGCGGCATCGAGCCGACCGATCATGGACGCCAGAAGGTCGGGCAAGTCGCCCCGCGAACGCGGCGGCGCAAGATTGACGGCGACGCTTTCGATCCAGATGTGCTCGGGGCCGGCCAACGCCAGCGCTTCAGCGCGCGACTTTTCCCTGGTGGCACCGATATCGCGGGCTAGCGTCGCAAAGGCGGCGGTTGCACCGGTCAGCACAATGCGGGCGGCGAGCAAGCGGCCATCCGCCGCGTTGAGTGCCTCGGTCAGCGTCCGGCGAACAAGTGCCAGAGCGGCGTCCTCCTCGGCGACGCCGGTCAGGTCCACCCGCACCTGATCCCACCGTACCGTGTCGAAGGGGACGAATGTCGGACGCTCGCTCACCCGGCCGTCACGCACCGTAACAAGCACGGCGCCCCTGGGTCCGATTTCGCGGACGTGGCGACCTTGGAGGTTGCCGGGATAAACGATCCAGGGGTCGTCGCTGAGAATGGCCCGCGAATGGACATGCCCGAGTGCCCAATAGGCGTAGCCATGGTTGCGCAGGTCGATCAGGTTCGAAGGTGCATAATTCTCGTGCCCGGGCTGACCATTAACGTTGGTATGCAGCAGCCCGATATTGAACGACCCCGGCCGCGGCGGCGGATAGTTCTTCGTCAGGTCCTCCAGCACTGCCGGGGTCGCGAAACTCTGTCCGTGGATCGCGACATCGAGGTCAGGTAACGACCGGGTCTCAGCCTTGGCAGCCTGCATTTGATACGCGGGCTCCGGCAGACGAAGCTGGCGGGTGATGACACTCCTGGCGTCGTGATTGCCGCTGATGGCGATGAAAGGGATGCCGCCGCGGCTGAGCCGCCCGACTTCCCGGACAAGAAACTGCCCGGTTCGCCAGTCCTGCCATTCCCCATCGTAAAGGTCGCCGGCGGCCAAGACAAAATCGATTTGCTGGGCGATCGCATAGTCGACCAGCGCGGTGAAGGCGTCCCGAGTTCGCGCTGCGGATGCGGCCGGCGGGTGCATCCGGGTCCGCCTCCAGTCCGCGAAGCGGGCTGTCGATATGAAGGTCGGCACAGTGAAGGAATCGGAAGGACGCCATGCGCTGAAGTGGACGCCAGGGAACCGTGCTTTTACAAGCGAAGTTCCTTCTGTGCGGTCGTTGGTTGTAGCACCGATACAGGCGACACCTTTGATCTGGGATGTCGCCGGACGGGACGAATTGTGACCCCGGATCGCCGCTCTTGCGTGGCGCTGGACAACCGACGCCCGAACACGAACTCGCGATCGAGGCCGGATCCGGCGGCAGCGTTGGGAGATTGGCTAACGCGGGCGCATGGCCTCGACAAACAAATTGGTGTTGTGATGCAACATATCGAGGTAGCTCGCGGCTGGGCCACCGGCTGGAGAAAGTGCATCCGAGTAAACTGTTCCACCGAGCACCGCACCGGTCTCCTGCGCCAGCATCCGCGCCATACGAGGACTGGTCATGTTTTCGATGAAAACCGCTCTCACCTTTTCCTTCCTGATTTGCGCGACAAGTGCCGCGATCGATCTGGCCGAGGGCTCGAATTCGGTGCTGATCCCCTCGGGCGAGAGGAACTCGACGCCGTAGCGGGCACCGTAGTAGCCGAAGGCGTCATGCGTCGTGATGATCCGTCTCTGATCTTGCGGTACCGAGGCCAAACGAGACGCGACCCAGACGTCCGCTTCGGCGATGCGGGCGGCGTAGCGTGAGGCAAACTCGTGGTAGAACGCCGCGTTCGACGGATCGGCCGCGGCGAGACCTGTGGTGATCGCATCGACGTACGAGATCGCATTGCGCGGGTCCTGCCAGGCATGCGGGTCAGTGGCCACCGCTCCGCCCTGCTCCTTCATCGTTCGCGGGACAACCTTCTCCGCGGCCACCACCGTGATGCCGTTGAAGCGCGCCGCGCCGGTGAGCCGATCCATCCAGCCCTCCAGCCGCAGGCCGTTGGTCACGAGCAATCTGGCTCGCATCAGCGCCCGCAGATCAGCTGGCGTCGGTTCGTATAAGTGCACATCGGCGTCCGGCCCGACCAGAGCATCAACCTGAACGGCCGCATCGCCACCCCCGTTTGCACCGGCGGTCTGTGCCGCTCCGGCAAGTTGGGTCGAGTGGGCAATTTGTCGGGTGAGGTCCGCCAAAATCGAAAAGCTGGCAACGACACACATCACCCCCTCGGCGTGTGCCATCAAAGGTGCGAGGGCGAGTCCGGCAAGCATGGAACGTCGGTACATGAGCACTACCTGATACGTTATAATATAACATATAGCAGGAAGTACGACGCCGCTCAACTACTACGCATTGACTAAATACCTATGCATCGGCGCAATGGCTCACATGGACGATGTGTTGCCCGAATCGCTGACCCTGCCGTCAGGCATCGCGCGCGTCGAGTGGCGCCGCAGCAGCCGGGCCCGCCGTGTATCGCTCCGCATCGATGCCGCGGGGGGTGGGGTTATTGTTGTCTTGCCGCCGCGAGCCTCCCACAAAGCCGGGCTGGCACTGTTGAAGAATCACGTGAGCTGGCTTGCCGACCGACTGGCCGCCCTGCCCGAGGCCGTTCAATTCACCGATGGTGCCATCGTGCCGGTGGGCGGTGTGCCGCATCGGATCCGTCACGCGAGCGGCGGGCGTGGAGCGGCATGGCTCGCCGACGATGAGCTGCACGTGACGGGCGCGCCCGAGTTCCTCGGCCGTCGGGTCCGCGACTTCCTGCGCCAGGAGGCTCGTCGGCGACTGACCGCGCTGACCCTTGCGAAGGCAGGGTTGATCGGAATTGCGCCGCGGCGGGTGACGATGAAGGATACATCCAGCCGGTGGGGAAGTTGCGCCCCCGATAAGTCGATCGCGTTTAGCTGGCGGCTCGTGATGGCGCCTGATTTCGTGCAGGACTACGTGGCCTCACACGAGGTGGCGCATCTGCGGCACATGAATCATGGCCGACAGTTCTGGTCCCTGGTGGAGGAACTGACCCCACACAAGGCGCGCGCGATCCCCTGGCTGCGAACGGAAGGTGCTCGGCTACTGCGGATCGGATGATCGGGACAGTCGCGGCGAAGGCACTGTTCGATTTGCCCGCTGGAACCAGCACTGCCTCGCTGCCGCCCCAGGCGAGTTTGCTGACGCGCTGGGACCTCGCCCATTATTATACCGATAGTCCTTAGCGATAACCGCCCGGACTTAATATATTGGTTCAGGCGGGCGGCGCGACCGAAAGGCCACGGACCCTGTGCTGAGCAATGAAGTTGGCAACGAGGCCAGACGCCTTCGCTTCTTCCACGAAATCGCGCAGGAACGCGGCGGCCTCGGTGTTGGTCTTTGCGGTGCCGACTGCTTGCTGTACGGCAGTGAACTGACCGTCCAGTATCTTGGCACCCGGCACTTTCGTGACGTCGGACAGCAGCCTCGGGCGTAGGCCAGCCAAAGCCTCCAGCTTTTCGTCGACGAATTGGTCGAGAGCCGCGTCCAGGCTGTCGGAGCGCACCAGCGTCGCCTGCGCGATGTTGCGCTCCAGCCAGAGGTCGTATGCGCTGCGGGCGGTCACCGCGATGCGTACACCCGGCTTGTCCACGTCCTGTATGGTCGTGATCGGCGAGCCGGCCGGGACCATATAGGTTGCCTCGATCTCAACGTAGGCAGCCGTGAAGGAGATTTTCTCGGCGCGGGCGGGTTCGGCGCCGATCAGGCCGATGTCCCAGACATCCTTGCCGGCCTGATCCGCGAGCTCCCCGGGCTTTGGAAACGGCACGTATTTCACCGGCACCCCCAAGCGGTCGGCGATCGCCCTGGCGAGGCTGGGAGAGACACCTTCAGGATCTCCGGACGCCGAGCGGCCGGTGACCAGCAGAAAGTTGGACAGGTTGATCGCGGCCCGGAGGACACCACGCGGCGCGAGCTGCGAAACGACGAGGGAGGTGACCTTTGGAGACATGGCGGACGGTTCCGATCTTTATTGCTCCAGGATGCTATTCGCCCGTGGCGGTACTGGGAAGCCGCTGGAGTGGCGACGAAGCGTCCCGCAATGGAACGGCGAACGGGTTATGAGTCCGTTACGCGGCCAAGACTTATTTTTTGCTGATGCTCGTGTTCGCGACGGCAAAACGCGCAAGGCATGCGCCACGTTCGCCTGTCGGGGTGGCTTAAGGCCGGACGGCATCCACCGTCGCGATGTCCAGCAACCGTTCAATCACTTCAGGTTCCTGGGCGCCTGCGATGGCGTGGCTGCCCTCGACAACAAAACACGGGACGCCGTTGATGCCCAGTCGATGCGCCCGCAGATTGTCGGCGTGCACCGCCTCGGTCTCGTCATCGGAGGCCAGGAAGCGGCGCACCACGGCCGCATCCATCCCGTAGGCCTTCGCGACCGCCGCCAGTACGTCGTGATCCCCGATGTCGCGACCGTCGGTGAAATGCGCCGCGAACAGCGCCTCCACCATTTCATCGGCACGCCCGTAACGGACGGCATACCGAACCAGCCGGTGGGCGTCGACGGATGATGGCGTCCGACGGATACGATCGAAGCGGAACGGGACGCCCTCCAGACGCCCGACTTCGGCGATCGTCGCGTATAAGCGCCGAGCACGATCCTCGCCGCCGAATTTGCGCACGACGTAGTCGGGCCGTGCCATGCCGATCCGCGGCATGTCGGGATTGAGCAAAAACGGCCGCCAGGTCAGCTCAAACAGGATGTCGGGACGCCGGCGCAACGTGCGGATCAGCCGCCGCACGCCGAGGAAACACCACGGGCACACGAGATCATGCACAATCTCAATGCCGAGCCTTGCCTTCGGTGGAGCCAGTACATTCACGTGAACAGTGTGGCGGTTCGACCGGAGATTGTCACGTGGTTATCACTGCGTTGAAACCGAGAGATCGGGCCAGAATCGCGCCAATGGAGACCCCGCGACAATCGCTCGCACCGCCGCCTGATCAGACGAGGCCATTGTTTTGCGCCAGGAGTTGGCGACGGCGGCGGTGTCACGCAAAATCGTGTAATAGCCCACCGCGCCCTGGTGGGTGGTACTTCGGGCAACGAAGTCGGCGGTTTGTCGCCTCCAGTCCAATCCGGCGAAGGCCATGATCTGACGCGCCAACGCCTCCGGACTGGCGCACAACGCCTCATACAGCACGACGTAAACGTTCATCCGGACTCCCAGGGTTGCATAGGCCGGCTCGTTGAACGCCCGCCAACCCCAGGCGTATTTCGCCGCGTCCGTTAAAGCCTGGAAGCCTGGGGCATCGACCCCATGGGCGGCGGCATACGACCGAGCGCCTGCTTCATCGAACGGCATTTCGGTACCGGGGGTCCGCAGGTCGAAGCGCCGCTGCCGGTTGCCGCGTACCACCGATGCAACCTGCCCGCATGGGTGGCGCAGAATGAAGATTGTCCGGCTGCCCGGCATGGATCGGGCCAATACCGCTGCCCCCTCGGCCCAGCGGGTGGACTTCAGCGCGACGCGCGGTGCCGGTCGAGTTGCCAGGTTCGGCAGCGGGCAACGGGCCAGCAGTTTGATCGGCCTAGGCATGTGGGACGCAGCCCCCAGCGCAATTGCCAATACCGTGTGCAAGACACGGGCGGCTCCCGACTGCCACGTCTTCGGAAAGAACGGTCGCTTGATGGTTGCGCGCGGGCTTCGATCGGCGACCCAGGCAGCCAACAATCCGCGGAGTGCGTCTGGCGTCAGCGGCAGCGGCCCGGGCAGGATCTCATCCGGCTCATGCCGGTAGAGCACGTCGGGGTGGCTGTCGATGATCTTCGCCAGCCATGTGGTACCTGACCTCGGTGCACCGAGTATCAGGATCGGCGTAGCCAGGGGATCGTCCTTCGCCCCAGGTAAGCCCGAATCGTCCATCAGCCAGGATTGGCCCGCCGGGCCCCAATGCTGCCGGCCGCTCCGGTCATTGCCATCAATGGTCCGGGCGCGACCCTCGGGCCTGGAAGATACCCGCCGTTATCCGGCGGGGCATGACATGGTCAGGCCAGCCTGCCATGACAATGCTTGTATTTCTTGCCGGACCCGCAGGGGCATTGAGCGTTACGCGCGGTGGAGGTCCATGTCGCCTCGTTCTTCGGATCGACCGCGGGGGTCCGTGCCGGCAGCGTCGCAACGAGATTGCCCGGCGGGCGATCATCCAGCACCGCGACATCAGAGGCGATTTCGGACATCGGCTCGGGATGGCTTTCGATGACCCGGGCCGCCGGCGGCGGCGGCGCGAACAGGCTCTCGACGGGCCGTTCCGGCGCCAGTTCAACGCGAGCCAGCAGGGTTGTGACGCGCTCCTTCAGTTCATCCAGCATGGCATTGAACAGGGCAAACGCCTCGGACTTGTATTCATTCAACGGGTCGCGCTGTCCGTAGGCACGCAGACCGATACCCTGACGCAAATGATCAAGCGCGTAGAGGTGCTCCTTCCAGACTGCGTCGAGGGTCTGGATAAGCAGGCTCTTTTCGATCAGCCGCATCAGGTCGGGGCCCATGTTGGCCGCCTTCGCCGCCATCATTTCGTCCGCGGCCTTTTCGATCCGCTCCCGTAGATGGGTTTCGTCGATGCCGTCCTCCCGACCCCATTGCTCGATCGGCAGGGCCAGGTTGAAAATCCGGGTGACATCGGCGGCCAGTTCGGTCAGCAGCCATTGTTCGGAGAAGGCCTTCTCCGGCACGCGCGCGGCCACTGTAGACTCCAGCACGTCGGAGCGCATCTCGGCGACCAGTTCGGAGACATTGACGGCCTTCATGAACTCCTTGCGCTGGGCATAAACTTCCTTGCGCTGGGCGTTCATTACGTCATCGTATTTCAGCACGTTCTTGCGGGTGTCGAAGTTGCGTGCCTCGACTTTCTTCTGCGCCTTTTCCAGCGCCTTGTTGATCCAGGGATGCACGATCGCCTCGCCTTCCTTCAGGCCCAGGCGTTGCAGCATCCCGCCCATCCGGTCCGAGCCGAAGATGCGCATCAGGTCGTCTTCCAGCGACAGGAAAAAGCGCGACCGCCCCGGGTCGCCTTGCCTGCCGGATCGGCCGCGCAACTGATTGTCGATGCGCCGGCTCTCGTGCCGTTCGGTGCCGATGACAAACAGTCCACCGGCGTCGCGGACCGCTTGATGCGCCGTGGCGATCTCGCGTCTTACGTCGGTCTCGCGGGCCGCCCGTTGCGTCTCGTCGTGGATGTCCGAAAGCTCTTTCCGCAAGCGGACATCGAGGTTGCCGCCCAACTTGATGTCGGTGCCGCGACCGGCCATGTTGGTGGCTATGGTGACAGCGCCGGGGGCGCCGGCCTGCGAGACGATCTCGGCTTCCTGCTCGTGGAAACGGGCATTCAGCACCGCGTGCGGCACCTTCTTCTGTTTCAGCAGGTTGCTGATGGTCTCGCTCTTCTCGATCGAGGTGGTGCCGACCAGCACCGGCTGGCCCTTCGCCCGGGCCTCGGCGATCAGCGTGGCGACGGCCTCATATTTTTCCGTCGCCGAGCGGTAGACCTCATCGTCCTCGTCGCTGCGGGTGACCTGAACGTTGGTGGGGATCTCGACCACGTCAAGCTTGTAAATTTCGGCGAATTCGTCGGCCTCGGTCATCGCCGTGCCGGTCATCCCGGCAAGCTTCGGGTACAATCTGAAGTAGTTCTGGAAGGTGATCGACGCCAGGGTCTGGTTCTCGGCCTGGACGGTGACATGCTCCTTGGCTTCCAGTGCCTGATGCAGCCCTTCCGAATAGCGCCGGCCCTGCATCATTCGGCCGGTGAATTCGTCAATGATGATGACCTGATCCTCGCGGACGATGTAGTCCACGTCCCGGCTGAACAGAGTGTGCGCGCGCAGCGACTGCTGCACGTGATGCACCACCGAGACATTGAAAATGTCATAGAGATTGCCCTCGGTCAGCACGCCGGCTTCCCGCAGCATGTCCTCCACCCGCTCGCTGCCGGCCTCGGTCATCGAAACGGTCTTGAATTTCTCGTCCTTGTCGTAGGTCTCGGGGTCCTTGGCCAGTTCCTTCACCACAATGTCGACCTGGCGATACAGATCGGAGCTGTCTTCGGCCGGGCCGGAAATGATCAACGGGGTGCGGGCTTCATCGATCAGGATGCTGTCGACCTCGTCGACGATACCGTAGAAGAACTCGCGCTGGACCATGTCTTCCAGGCGGTATTTCATGTTGTCGCGCAGGTAGTCGAAGCCGAATTCGTTGTTGGTGCCGTAAGTGATGTCCGCGGCGTACTGGGCGCGCTTGGTGTCCTCATCCTGACCGTGCACGATGACGCCGACGCTCAGGCCGAGGAACTGGTAGATCTGTCCCATCCATTCGCCGTCGCGCCGGGCCAGGTAGTCGTTCACCGTCACGACGTGGACGCCGTTGCCGGCGAGCGCGTTGAGGTAAACGGGAAGCGTGGCGACGAGGGTCTTGCCCTCACCGGTCTTCATCTCCGCGATCTTGCCGTCGTGCAGGACCATGCCGCCGACCAGCTGGACGTCGAAATGCCGCTGTCCGAGGGTGCGGCGGGCAGCTTCACGGACCACGGCAAAGGCTTCGGGCAACAGTTCGTCCAAAGTCGCCTCGTTCGCCAGGCGTTCGCGGAACTCCACCGTCTTGGCGGCCAGTGCCTGGTCTGACAAGGCGCTGACGCCGTCTTCCAAGGCATTGATTCCCGCGACGCGCCGCTGATATCCCTTGAGGGAGCGGTCATTGGCGGAGCCGAAAATTGCACGGGCGATTGAGGCGAGCATGCGGACCTTCCAAAGGCAGCCACGACGCGGGGAGAGACCCGGGTCCGGCTGGGTTCAGATAAGACCCGGACGGCTCAGGGTCAACGACGGTGACGCTTTTCGCGATGCCGGATCGTGATCAGACGCCGGATCCAGGGACCACAGGCGGGGTGGCGGCGATCCGTCATGCGACCAGCACAGCAGTGAGCGGGACCGGCTTGCCAGAATGATGCGGTCCGCTGCGCCGATGGCCTTCTGGCATCTACAGCGTCTGCCGCGGAGTTCGGGTCCTGGCGCCGGATAAGCAAGTCTCACGATATCGGCTCAGTCGTTGGCCTCGCACCCATCCTTCTCATCACTGCTGCGTGGGTGATCCGCAGATTCGACCCCCGCCGGTTGACAAGCCTTATGCTCACTATCAGCATATGCAATTATACTCTGATGGAGCATATGCTATGAACAGCCATGACCGGTCCGGCGGGGAACCACCTGTTGGGAGCTCTGCGACGGTCACCGGTGTGAGGGACATCAGCCGGGTCCCGGTTATCATAGGCGGCGGGATTGCCGGCCTGATGACCGCGCTGCATCTGGCACCGATGCCGGTGGTCGTGCTCGCCAAGGCACCGTTGCAGACCGAAGCGTCGAGTGCCTGGGCGCAAGGTGGGATCGCCGCCGCCGTCGGGTCTGACGATGACACTTCATTGCATCTTGCCGACACCTTGGCTGCCGGCGACGGGCTGTGTGACCCGGACGTGGTTCGGCGGGTAACGTCCTCCGCTCCCGCCGCCATCGAGACGCTGCTGCGTTATGGCGTGCGGTTCGATCGCGAGACGGCCGGCACGCTGATGCTCGGATTGGAGGCGGCACATAGCCGACACCGCATTGTGCACGCGAAGGGTGACGGTACCGGCAAGGAGATTATGCGCGCCCTGGCCGCCGCGGTGCGCGGAACGCCCTCGATCACTGTGCTGGAAGGCGTCGAAGCACGCCGCCTCATGGTCGCGGACGGCACGGTCAGCGGCGTGCTGGCGGCTTCGGCATCCGGCACGCAGCTTCTTCCGACCAACCGGGTGGTTCTGGCGACCGGCGGCGTCGGCGGACTGTTCCTTCACACGACCAACCCCCGCGGATCGTTTGGCCAGGGCCTCGCCCTCGCGGCGCAGGCCGGGGCAGCACTCATCGACATGGAATTCGTGCAGTTCCACCCGACCGCGCTGGATACCGGCAGCCATCCGCTCGTATTGGTCAGCGAGGCGGTGCGCGGCGAGGGCGCAATACTCGTTGACGAGACCGGCGCACGCTTCATGGCCGACGTGCCAAATCAGGAACTTGCCACGCGCGACGTCATCGCTCGCGCGGTCTGGCGCCGCATGGCAGAAGGCCATCGCGTGTTCCTGGATGCCACGGCGGCGCTCGGCAGCAGCTTCGCCCTCAAGTTCCCGGTGATCACCGCCGCCTGCGCGGCCGCCGGTATCGATCCTGCGATCCAGCCGATCCCGGTGCGCCCGGCCGCGCACTACCACATGGGTGGCATCGCGGTCGATCGGCATGGACGCAGCACGCTCCCCGGTCTGTGGGCGTGCGGTGAGGTTGCCGGCACCGGGCTGCACGGAGCCAATCGTCTTGCCAGTAACTCGCTTTTGGAAGCCATTGTCGGCGCCGGGTGGGCGGCTGACAGCGTCGCCGCGGAGCCATCCGGGCAAGACCGGCGGCAAGTGTTCGCCGCCATCCCCGACGCGCCCGACCCGGAAGCCGTGCGTCCAATCCTGTCAAACGCCGCCGGCGTCATGCGAGACCGAGATGCGCTGGAGGCGTCTGTGAAAGCCCTGCTGCCACTGGCCTCCTCGCCCGGTCCAGCGGCGGACCCGGCACTCGTCGCGTTAATGATCACTGTCGCCGCGTTGCATCGGCGCGAAAGTCGCGGCGGCCATTTCCGTACCGATTTTTCGCAGACCGATCCGACCGCAGCGGTGCGGCGCCAACTCACACGCGAAACGACGCTCGGCGCCGCCCGCGAGGTCGCCTGCCGGTCCGCGCTCGTTTTGACACAGTAATTGGGCGTTAGTGTTTGACCCGATCGCCGGTAAAGGTGCCAATCATCATTTTGCTTGGCTTGGCTAGGTAAGTGTGTTGAGCCGGCCAACGCCCGCGTTGACGAGGCTGGTCTCGGGTGCTGTGACCGCAGGTGGTGTGGTTGTAGCGGGAGCTTGGGGTATCGAGACGGTGCGCCCCAAGAGCGCTGCGTCCGCGGTGATTTGTCGCGCAAGGGATCGCAGCGTACCCGCAGGCTGGCCCCGCGAGATATCGGCCTTATATTTTGCCAAAGCCTGATTGAGCGCCGCCGTTTCCTGCTTGCTGCTGCTCGCGACGGCCGTGCTGGAGCCGCTACTAGGAGTCTTTGGTGTGGGGGCAGCTGGTGGGGCCGCGGTCGGGGGCCGAACGGGGACTGACGTGATGGGGGGAATGGAAACAGACATGACCAACTCAAGAATTTCGGGTGTGCCGCCGTTTTGGCGGCGCAATGCAACCCTGAACCCAAACTATTAAGGCCAGGTTAAGCGACCGGGCTTCACCCGGTTGCCGCCTTTGGGCGACGTCGCGACGCCGAGCTGGTTGAAAGCGGTAGCGAGCCGATAGGGAACAACCGCCCCCTCACGCCGCATGGAGTTCAAATCTGGCTGCTTTGACATTGACGTTTTACTCAGCCGATCCGACTATTAAGATTGTAGTCACAACCCAGGCGAACTAAAATGCAGCGCAAGAGCTTCAGCACCATGCAATGCCCAATCGCGCGCGGGCTGGAGCATGTCGGCGAGTGGTGGAGCATCCTGATCCTGCGCGACGCGTTCCGCGGAGTGACCCGGTTCGACGACTTCAGCGAGAGTTCTGGGTATCGCGCCCAACATGCTGGCAAGACGGCTGACTGCATTGGTCGAGGCAGGGCTGCTGGAGCGCCGACGCTACAGCGAGCGGCCGCCAAGAGACGAATATGTGCTGACCCGGCGTGGCCTGGATTTCCGCCCCGTGTTGCTGGCGCTACTGACCTTCGGCAATCATCACTTCCCGCCTGACGATCGTGACGTTCGCATCGTCAACACCGAGACGGGAGCGACCGTGGAACCGCTGCTGGTGGATCCCGAAACCGGCCGGAGGGTGGACGGCCCCGGTTACTCGGTCGTGTCAACCCTGCGACACGCCAGCGCAGCATGAGCAATCGACGCACGAGCGCACCGTAGGCAGACCGCGGGCTGACCTCGATCGAGGTCATCAGCGGCGTGCGCGTCGCAGCCGATGTTTCGGACGAATTGGTAGCGAAAACCAGAGTGATCCAGCCCGGACCTGCGAACTCCGACCCCGCCATGCGAGCGCCTTTCTCCGAGCATGATCTCGTGCCCTTGCGCGAAACCGGCAGCCGCCATGTCGCAATACACGGCCCCGGCGCATGACCGGCAGCGCCGCCGTCATCGGCGCCGGCCCGGCCGGACTGATGGCGGCCGAGGTCCTCATGCAGGCGGGTCACGCCGTCACCGTATTTGACCAGATGCCGTCGGTCGGCCGAAAGCTGCTAATGGCAGGACGGGGCGGATTGAACCTTACGCACGCCGAACCGATGCCACTGCTGTTGTCGCGGTACGGTGCGGCCCGGGCGTGGCTTGAGCCGAACATCATGGCGTTCCCGCCCGCGGCGCTGATCGAGTGGTGCAACCGGTTGGGTCAGGCCACCTTCGTTGGATCCAGCGGTCGGGTATTTCCGGTCGCTATGAAGGCGTCTCCGCTGTTGCGCGCGTGGCTGCGGCGGCTCGGTGAAGGGGGCGTAAGGCTGCGTCTACGCCACCGATGGGCCGGATGGGACCCGGATGGGAGCCTGTCATTCGAAACCCCAGACGGACACCGGTTCGAACGGCCCGATGCGACCGTTCTGGCCCTCGGTGGCGGTTCTTGGCCTCGGCTCGGTTCGGACGCCGGCTGGATGGCGCATTTGGCGAACCTGGTCGTGCCGTTCCGGGCGGCCAATTGTGGCTTCACAGCAAATTGGTCGGCGCATCTGCGGGACCGTTTCGCCGGTCGACCGCTCAAACGGCTGGCCATCCGCTTTGGTTCCGACCACGTCCTCGGGGAGGCGGTGATCACCGCCGGGGGCCTCGAGGGCGGCGCGATCTACACGCTGTCCGCCAGGCTCCGCGACACCATCCAGGCCGAGGGATCCGCCACCATCTTGATTGATCTGCGTCCCGACCTCGGACCGCAGGTGCTGACCGAACGGCTGGCGGAACCGCGACGTGGCCAATCGCTGGCGAACATCCTCCGCAAGCGGGCGGGACTGTCGCCCGAGGCCATCGCCCTGCTGCAGGAGGCTTTGCACAATGGCGCCGATCCGTCCTCACTCGCGGGCCTCATCAAGGCGGTGCCAGTCCGCCTGCTGGCGCCGGCGCCAATCGAGCGTGCCATCTCCACCGCCGGCGGCCTGAGGCTGGAGACGCTCGATCAATCGCTGATGCTGCGCGGACGCCCGGGCGTGTTTGCGGCCGGCGAGATGCTCGACTGGGAGGCTCCGACCGGCGGTTACCTGCTGCAGGCCTGCTTCAGCACCGGCTTCGCGGCGGCGAAAGGAGCGGCGGCATGGCTGGGTTGAACCTCGACTGGCCGAGCAGCGGTTGCGCAATGGTCGGCATTCGTCCAAATCAGCGGTTCGATTGTGGCGCGAGCCCAACCAAAAAAGCTGTGATCCATCATCCGAACGGGAACAGACATGTCCGCCAGCAGGCCACGCACCCTTTTCGACAAGATCTGGGACAGTCACGTCGTGGAGCAACATCCAGACGGCACCTGCATCCTTTATATCGACCGACATCTTCTGCATGAGGTGACCAGCCCGCAGGCCTTCGAAGGACTGCGCCTGGCGGGACGCAAGCTGCGCCGCCCGGACCGCACCATCGCTGTGGCCGACCACAACATCCCGACCGTCGGCTCTCGCATCCCGACCGACATTAAAGAAGATGACAGCCGCATTCAGGTGCAGACGCTGGAAAAGAATGTCGTGGAGTTCGGCGTGCCCTACATCCCGATTCTGGATGTGCGGCAGGGCATCGTGCACATCATCGGTCCAGAGCTCGGCTTGTCCCTTCCCGGCACGACGATTGTCTGCGGCGACAGCCACACCTCCACTCATGGCGCCATGGGGGCGCTGGCGTTCGGCATCGGCACGTCCGAGGTGGAACACGTGATGGCCACCCAGACCCTGCTGCAAAATCCCGCCAAGAACATGCAGATCGACGTCACCGGCACTTTGGGCTTTGGCTGCTCGGCCAAGGACATCGTGCTGGCGATCATTGGCAAAATCACCACCGCCGGGGGCAATGGCCACGTCATCGAATACACCGGCGACACGATCCGCGCACTCGACATGGCCGGACGCTTTACCGTCAGCAACATGTCGATCGAGGCTGGGGCACGGGCCGGACTGATTGCCCCCGACCAAACCACATTCGACTACGTCCGCGGTCGCGACTTCGCGCCAAAAGGCGAGGCGTTCGAACAGGCGGTGGCTCACTGGAAGACGCTGCCGTCGGATCCCGGCGCGCACTTCGACACCGTTGTACGGCTGACCACGGCCGAGATCGCGCCGATGGTGACCTGGGGCACCACACCGGGCGCGGTGGTCCCGGTAACCGGGATCGTGCCCGACCCGTCGCAAGAGTCGGACGAGGGCAAGCGCTCGCAGATGCGGCGGATGTTGGAATACATGGGCCTGACGCCGGGCCAGGCTCTGCAGGACCTGCCGGTGGATGTCGTCTTCATCGGCTCCTGCACCAACGGTCGGATCGAGGATATTCGCGCCGCTGCCGCCGTGGCCAAGGGCCGCAAGGTTGCTGACGGGGTGCAGGCACTGGTGGTTCCCGGCTCCGGTCTGGTGAAACGCCAGGCCGAGGAGGAGGGCCTGGATCGCGTCCTGCTGGAGGCCGGTTTCGAGTGGCGCGATCCCTGCTGCTCCATGTGCCTCGGCATGAACCCGGACAAGTTGACGCCGGGACAGCGTTGCGCCAGCACGTCGAACCGCAACTTCGAGGGACGCCAGGGACCCAATGGCCGCACGCATCTGTTGTCTCCGGCGATGGCGGCGGCCGCTGCGGTAACCGGACATCTGACCGACGTGCGGCAATTATTGTAACGAACGGACGATCGTTGCAGCAAAGGCAGCAGCAAAGGCAAGGGAGAGAGCAATGGAAAAGTTCGGCAAGTTGACCGCTGTGGCCGCGCCGATGCCGATGCAGAACATCGACACGGACAAGATTATCCCAGCCCGCTTCCTGAAGACCATCAAGCGCTCGGGCCTTGGGGTTCATTTGTTCAACCCGCTGCGCTTCGACGAGGATGGCCGGGAAAAGCCTGATTTCGTGCTGAACCAGGAGCCGCATCGGCAGGCGCAGATCATCATCGCGCACGAGAACTTCGGCTGCGGCTCGTCGCGTGAGCATGCCCCATGGGCGCTGCTGGATTTCGGCATCCGCTGCATCATCGCCCCCGACTTCGCCGACATCTTCTACAACAATTGTTTCAAGAACGGCATTTTGCCGGTCCGCCTGCCCCGCGCCGGTCTGCGATCAGTTGATCGAGGATGCGAAGTTGGGCGGGAACGCCCGCATCACCGTCGATTTGGAGCGCCAAGTAGTGATTCGTCCAAGCGGCGAGGAAATTCACTTCGATATCGATCCGTTCCGCAAGCACTCGTTGTTGCTTGGCCTGGACGACATCGGCCAGACCTTGCAGCATGGGACCGCGATTGACAGCTTCGAAGCCGCTCAGCACCAGGGCCACCCCTGGATGCCGTCCACCGCCGCCTGAACACGTAGCGCCTGGAAACACAACCAGTCTGAACGTTAGGAGCCGGTGATGGCCGCCAATAAAAAGCTTCTCATCCTGGCCGGCGACGGCATCGGTCCCGAGGTGATGCGGGAGGTACGACGTGTCATTGACTGGATGGACCGCCGCCGTCTGGTCACCTTTGATGTGTCTGACGATCACGTGGGCGGTTCCGCGATCGAGACCTACGGCGCTCCCATCACCGACGCGACGATGGAGAAGGCGAAGCAGGCAGACGCCATACTGTTCGGCTCGGTTGGGGGCCCAAAGTGGGACAGACTGGGTTTCCAGATGCGGCCCGAGATCGCAATCCTGCGTCTGCGCAAGGAACTCGACCTGTTCGCCAATCTGCGCCCGGCGATCGTGCTGGACCCGCTGGTAGACGCCTCCACCCTGAAGGCCGAGGTGATCCGCGGACTGGACATCATGATCGTGCGCGAAAGCACCGGAGGCATCTATTTCGGCGAGCCACGAGGCATCGAGAGCCTGCCCGACGGACAGCAGCGCGCCTTCGACACCGAGACCTATACCACCAGCGAGATCGAGCGCGTTGCCCGAATAGCCTTCGAGTTGGCGCGCAAGCGGCAGAATCGGCTGTGCAGCGTGGAGAAGGCCAACGTGATGCAGTCCGGCCTGTTCTGGCGGCAGACCGTCACCGCGCTGCGTGATCGCGAATTCCCAGACGTTGAACTCAGCCACATGTATGCCGACAACTGTGCCATGCAGCTGGTCCGCAACCCGCGGCAGTTCGACGTGATCGTGACGTCCAACCTGTTCGGCGACCTGCTGTCCGATCTGGCGTCAATGTTGACAGGCAGCCTCGGAATGCTGCCCTCGGCGACGCTCGGAGCGGAACAACAGTCGGGCAAACGCTACGCGCTGTATGAGCCAATCCATGGCAGCGCGCCGGATATTGCTGGCAAGGGTATCGCCAACCCGCTGGCGCAGATACTGAGCTTCGCGATGCTGCTGCGGTATTCCTTCGGGCTGCAGGAAGACGCCGTTCTGATCGAGCGGGCCTGCGTCAACGTCCTGAAGAACGGCCTGCGCACCGCGGACATCATGGCGCCGGGGACCGCCCGGGTCGGGACGGGGGTAATGGGCGAGTCGATCTTGCGGGAGTTGGACAAACTAGCCGCTTAAGGGGTTGATACGGTACCGGGGTTCGGCTACATCCCCGCGCTTGGCTGTGCCCGTAGCTCAATTGGATAGAGCACCAGACTACGAATTTGGGGGCTGGGAGTTCGAAGTCTCTCCGGGCGCGCCAGTAAGCCCTTGAAAGACAAACGGTATCTCGGTCAACTTTGCGTGACACCAAATGCTCGTTCTGGCGTGAACAGGACATTGACAGGACGGACAGGCCAGGAGGTTGGCGTCAGTACCGCCATGGCGGAATCGGTTGTGAATGCCCGACGATGCGCTGCCCATTCCTCGGCAATGACAGCCTTCGGTGAAGCGGCCAGCAGAGGATCACCTGAGACCACGTCCAGGAGCCGCCAGCGTTCAACCAGACTGCTCGTCCGATCGGCGAAAGAGGCGCGACCTGGTGAACAAGTTGCGTGACGGCGACATCCGGGTATTGACCAGCTGCGATATCATCAGTGAGGGCTTCGATGCCCCCGCTGTTTGGGGGCGCCATCCTGCTGCGCCCAACGCAAAGCCTTGCATTGTTCCGTCAGCAAGTTGGGCGATGCTTAAGGCCTAAGCCCGACGGATCGCCGGCTATCATCGCTGACCACGTGGACAATGTGTCCCGTCATGGCCTGCCAGATTCCGATCATGAATGGTCACTCGACGCTACGAAGCTTACTCGGGCCGATCGTCGTCAGCAGGAAGTGGCCCGTTGCCGAAAGTGCCTAGTGCGTGACGAGGTATTTCTGACGGGCGCCGGGCCAGACATATGCTCCACGCCTGAAGTGGAGGGCTGTGTTTTCCGGCCTCGCATCATGGCCGAACGGGACGGGGAGCTTGAGGACGTTGGATCAGCACCCCGGGGCACATGGCCTCGACATCCGCAATGCGAAAGGCTGGCGGTGGTACCAGCTTACCTATGACGCAGCTCACACATGGACTTTCCGGAACGACGCAGACGGCCCGTCGCCGGACCGCCTGCCGATTACGCATCGCACCGATGTTATGGATGGCGCGATTTTTCGCCAGGCACGAGGGCTATCTCGGCCATGCGCGCTCCGTTCGGGCCCTCCCAGGAGTTCTTGGTCAGCGGGTACTTGTCCGTGTACGAGTTCGGTTCATGTGCCGCGACGCAGTTGTTGTAGCCGCCGGTGATCTTGTAGCATTTCTCGTACGCGAGGAATTGCTGCACCGTGTCGGTCTGCTGAATGTTGGCCGCCATCCAGTCGCGGATCCCCTCCCAGGAGGAATACGCGTCGGAGCCAAAGACAAGCTTGCCTACACTGGTTGGCACTTCAAGCAACTGTGAGCCCGCAGTGTGAGCACGGAACGCAGGATGGATGATGACGCCTGGCAGGATCTCCATTTCACCGTCGACAACCACCGCCTGACCATGCAGCACCTTGCCGTAGACCTGCTCCATCGTGAGCGGTTCATAGCCGCAGGCTGGAGTGCGCTTACAGCCGCCGGGAGTGCTATTCACCGCGCTGATGTGCGGGTTCGGGTAGTTCAGTGCCCACTCGATCCCGCGCAGTTCCTCGCGTTGCACATAAAGCGTGGCATTCGGGAAATCCAACAATTGCCCGGCGTGATCCAAGTGGGCGTGGCCGATGACGATTTTCTTGACATCGGCGGCGTCAATGCCAAGCAGCTTCAGTTGGTCGGGCAACGGGACAAAATGCTGAATGTTGAACCACTTGTGGTACTGCTCCTGTTTCCAGCCCGAATCGAACAGGATAACTTCGCTGCCACACTTTATCACGCCGACGTTGACCGGCACATCGACGGTGTTGATGCTGTGCATCGGATCATTGCTGCCCGGGATGAACGCCCGATCAGGCATGAAGCCGCCCATTGGGAAATTCGGGATCCGGCCGCTCTCGACCAGCCAAACCGAGCAGAGCGGCTTGTCCTGCGCCTGGGCAGGCGCGGCTGCTCCGGACAGCGCCAGCCCCCCCGCTCCCAGCGCTCCGACGAGCGCCATCGCTTGAACCAAACTCTTCATTGCGTTTTCCCCCCGATCACGTTCATTCTTTTGCGCCTGCACACGCGTCAGCAAGCAGCCGTGTACTCGTCAAGCTAGTTCGGCTCCGCGGGCCCCAAGCGTTGGCTACTGTGTTGAGCGTCGCTCAGCTTGCCTGGCCGAACCAAACAGCCACCTCGCTTCCAAGCAGGCCTGTCCAGGTCTCCCATGCGTGCCCGTGGGCGATACCACAGCCAGCTTGCAGATGCTGCATCCAGAGATGTCAATCGTCAATCCACGCCGGCCTCCAGCGGCAGCGTGCGCGTATCGTCGTGGCCGGCAATGTTCGGTCGGTGGAAATTATTCCAGCATAGCGGAGTAAGAAGTCGTAAGATCCATCCCACATGAAGGTGCCGATGAGGCGGAGAGACCCAAAAGTCTCTCCGGGCGCGCCAAAAGGCGACAGCGACCTCGATCATGGCTTGCCGAGAACCTCGGCCGGATTGACGATGTTGAGCCCGAACGGGCCTGGTTGCTTGACCTGTACGGCCGATCCGTCAACGACCGTCCAAGTGGAATGCGGCATGGCGCCGAGCAGATGAGCGAGATCGCCGTAAGGGTGTGTAACCTCGCCGAGCGACTTGTCCGGTTTTGCCGCATCTGGTTGCCGCTTCGCGTGACAGGAGCGGTTTCCTGGCGTCTATTGCTGCACGGATCGCTCAACATGTTTCCTGTTGATTACCGTGTTGATCCGCCCGATGTTGCTCCTAGGCCCCAGTCCGTTAGGCGAGGCATGACGCGCTCCGCTCAGATAAGGCGATGCTTCCTCGCTGCATTTTGGAAGGAATTGCGTGTCATCTGGCCGATTGTGTCTGGTCTTATCGGCGTGCAATTGATACTTGGCTTGGTCGTTGGCCGCCTCGAAGGCTGGGCGATCGGTGCTGCCACATACTTCACCTTCGTCACGGGACTAACGATCGGCTATGGCGACTTGGTTCCCGAGCGCTTCGCGACGCGACTGATCTCCGTTCTCATCGGCATCATCGGAATTCTGCTCAGCGGTCTCGTCGCTGCGATTGGGGTCCGTGCGCTGCAGGAAGCGACCTCACAACACGAAGACTGATCCTTGGTTAGCCCGCGACGCTGTCGTGGCCCGCAGTGGCATCCGTTGCAACGATGGCGGTCAATTCGCTTTCCAGTGAATTGCCGCGCGCGATGCCCCGGATCTTGTGCTCCAGTCCCTCGGCGCGCAACAGATCGCGCACGCGTCCATGCGCGTTTGTGACCGCCAGGTCGAGACCTCGGTCCGCCAATACGTCAGATAATTCTGACAACATTCGTGCGCCGGCGAGGTCCATTGAGGGCGATGCAGATAACTCGCATACTACGTGTCGAACCGGCCCCGGTCCGATTGGCTCGAGTTCCGCCAACACGCGAGCCAGGATATGGTCGGTGTTCAAATAGAGCAGGGACGCCTCCGGCCGGAACACCAGAACACCAGTCAGCGGTTCGTTCTCTGGATGACGCTGGCTGTCCGAATATCGCGACGTGCCCGGGACGCGGCCGAGGAAGGCAACGTGCGGTTTCGTTGCCGCCGTAAGCAGCAGCAGCACAGAGATCAAGGCAGCAAGCAATATGCCCTGCAGGATGCCGAGTACCAGAACGCCGACAAGCGCCACCAGGCCATTGATGAAGTCAGGACGGCTCACCCGTCGCATGTGCGCCAACGCGCCAACATCGATCAGGCCACGCACCGCGATCAGCACGACTGCCGCGAGAACCGCTTTCGGCAGGTTTGCCAACAGGCCGGTCAAGCATAGCAGGCACACGGCCAGGGTAACTGAAGCAAATACAAGAGACATCCGTGAGCGTGCCCCGGCACCTTCGTTGACGGCTGTCTGTGAAAGTCCGCCGGCAACCGGATAGCCGCCAACGGTTGCGGTAGCGATATTGGCTGCTGCGAGACCTAGCAGCTCCCGCTGCGGATCGATGTTCTCGTGATGTTTGGTCGCGAACGCACGCGCTGCTGCCACACCCTCGATGTATGCGAGCAGCAGGCAGCCTGTTGCCAGCGATACGATGCCCTCCTGATCACGCAAGCGTACTGTCGGCAGGACGGGCAGTGGTATCCCGGAGGGAATCGTGCCGGTCACCATTACCTTGAAGCGGGTCAATTCGAACAACGTCACAACCAGGATCGACAACGCAACCACCGCCAGCGCGACTGGCTTACCTGGTAGCCAGCGCTCGCCGCACCAAAGCAACACCAGCGCCACCAGCCCTATTGTCAGCGTTGTCAAATTGATTGCTTGGAGTTGCCCAGCAAGAACAAGCACCCGCTCCGGCACATTGTGGCCGCCGCCCGGCGTACCGAACAGCGCCGGCAACTGCGTGATCGCTATGGTCAATCCCGCCCCGGCCTTGAATCCAGTCAGAACGCTGTCGCTAATCAGCTTGACGAGCACACTGAGTCTGCACGCCCAGGCGATCAGGCTGAATACCCCGACCGCAAGAGCCGCGCCGGTGGCAATTTGGAGATAGCGGGCGCCGTCGCCTCCCGCCATATCGCCGACCGTGGCTGCAATCATCAAGGAGATCGCTGATGTCGGACCGATCGCCAGATAGCGCGATGATCCTGCTATGGCATAGCCGAGGCCGCCCATCAGGTATCCGTAAACACCGATCTCCGGTGGCAATCCGGCAAGGGTGGCGTAGGCCAGTGAAACGGGGATCGCGTAAGCCGCGAGCGTGAGGCCGGCTACCAAATCAGAAGGCAGCCACTCGAGCGGATAGCTGAGCAGTCGGGCACCAATCGACACCTTGTTGCCTGCTCCTATTAAAACTACCCGCCGACCGGTCTCGGGCGTAGCAGATCACCCACAAATAGCGACTAGGGCCTCGCGATCAGGTGGACCCGATAGCAAAACGCAGCATTCCGATCTTAGGCGAACCGCGCAGCTGGCAGCTTTTTATCGCGGGTCGGCCACGCTCGATCAGCCTGCCTGGAGCCGGCGGCCGGGGGATTGCGGTGCAGAGTTTGTGCAGCGCAAAGCCGCCGCAGCGGCGCAATGGACAAACCGCTGTTTTGGTATTGGAGGTTGGCTGACAGTTCAATGAGAGTGGCTATTCTGCCGGAGTGTTCTGAAAGCTGCCACGATGGTCATATCGGGATGATCCCGACACGTTTCGAACACATGGCGCAGGTCCGCCTCGATCCGTGACGTGTCGATGATGTTCAAATTCAGCTTGGCCGCGAGATACCCATAGTAGAACATCCCGATCACCGCCCGGTCATCGTCCGACTCGCTCAGGACGGCGCGACATCCCGCTTGCGCAACGTTCCAATGACCCGCGGGGGCAATCGGATCCGAAGAGGTCGACGCCGCTGGGGACGTCGTCGTGGGGTCGCTCCCAGCAGAGGTGGGTGGAGCTTGGGCGGCGCTGAGGGAGATGCTCAGGGCCATCGCGCAAGTCGTCGTCCAGATCAACTTCATCTGTGCGCCTTTCAGTGGAAATCAGTAGCAATAGCCAGTTGAGCGCTGGGAGCCCCGACGGGCGGCTCCAGCGACACCACCCATAGTGGCGCCAATCGCCGCGCCCCGTCCCGCATTGCCGCCGATTGCTCCGAGGGCGGCTCCCGCGGCGGCGCCTCTTGCAGCGCTGCCAACCGCACCCCTGCCTGGACTGACAGCAGGTACAGGGCGGCGGTTGGGCTGGTGCCGGCGCATAATAGCCAGGGGGCGGACGAGTTTGGGCGCAGGCAGGTGCGATGCTTAGTGCGATGCTCATCGGTGCAGCCAGAATTCCAAGCAGAGGAAAAAGGCGACCGCTTCGGGTCATTGGCGTGTCCTCTCTTTGCAACGTTCAATCGTGACGTTGTCGTCTCCCGACATCGCAGGATGCCAGATCGATACGCCTTCCGGTAGTGTTCGCGAGCATCCGTTCGGCGCACGCCTACAGTAGGCGAGATACCGGCCGGGAAGCGAAATGGCGCCCCACTGATGCGGGCCATCCGTTCTCATCGGGATACCCTTGCCACGGCCAGCGGTAATCAGCTCCGTTGGACCGACCCTGATGCCCGCCCATACATGCGACGTCCAATCGGCCAGGGGTAACGCAATCAGAATTTGCTCCAGGGTCCTCCGCCGCCAGAAGCCGCACGGTCGGGTTGCGCCAAGCCAGGATCATCGGACGATTTGAACCCGGGCCGGTTCGGTGGGCGAACATAATTCGTGGTAGCGCCGGCATGGTAGGTGCCGGCTGGGATCTTACAGGAAGCGTAACCACACGTAAGCCGCGGACACCGCCAATTGCACCACGGTGACCGGAGCGCCGTAGCGCAGGAAAGTGATGAACGTCAAGGGCCGCCCTGCCCGTGCGCAAATGCCGCCGGCGACCAGATTGGAAGCAGCGCCGATCAGCGTCGCATTGCCCCCAAGCGTGGCGCCGAAGCACATGGCGACAAACAGCGGCAGCACCGAATTCGGAACGCGGGTGGTGGCGTCGTCCATCTGAACCGCCGTGGCCAGCCCGGCACCCACCGCGTACTGCTGCACGAGCGGCACCATCGCGACCACCATTGGCACGTTCGGGATCACGCTGGACAGCACGCCGACGCCTACCAGAAGCAACAGGCTCGCGAGCGTCACATTGTCGCCGAACAACGCGCCCATCGCGCTGCCAAGCGCTCCGAGCACGCCCGTCTTGTCCAGAGCGCCGACCATCACGAAGATGCCAACCAGGAACAACAGCGTCTCCCAGTCCACGTCCTTGAGAATGTTCCCTACGTCGTCGAGCTTGGTCGAGTAGGCTATCAGCAGCACCAGCGAGGCCCCGATCACGGCAACCGCCGGCGGACCGATCGGGTGCGACAGCCGTTCACCGAGCACGAACAGCGTGATCATCACGGCCAGCACCGACAGGCAGGCCGCCATGACCGCCGGCCGGGCGATCCTTGACGCGGGCGGTATATCTTGCCCCGGTATCCGTAACTGCCAAGTCGCGCGAAACAACGCCGGGAACAAAGCGGAGACCGATATCAGAGCCAGAACGCCGCCCGGGCTGAGCAGCCGCAGGTAGTCGGAGAAAGACAACCGCGCAGCAGTGCCGACGATGAACGTGGCCGGGTCGCCCACCAGGGTCAGTAGCCCGGCACTGTTGGCCACGAACACTAGCAGGATGATCGGCTGGATGAAGTCCACCCGCATCTGCTCGCAGAGCCTGATGATGAAAGGTGACACCAGGATCACGACCGTAGCATTGGGCAGAACGGCGCAGATCGGCGCCGCAATGACAACAATCGCCAGCATCAGGCGCCGGCCATCGCCGCGAACGAAACGAATAGTCACGCCGCCGAGGTAGTCGAACAGGCCCGTCGGGGTCAGGGTGCGAGCCACTACCATGCCGCCGAAGAACAGGGCGATTGTCGATTCGCCAGGGTTGATCGTGGCGCTGGCTTCCTCCGCCGACAGCACGCCGGTCACCATCAGTACCACCGTGCCGAGCAAGGCGGCGATGGTCAGGTGCAGGCGGTTCGAAGCTATCGCCAGTACTACGGCAGCGAAGGTGCCGACGGCAATCGACGGGGCGAGTGGCAGGACCATCCGTAAGTTCCTGTTTCTGTGAGGCCGATTCGTTCAAAACTGCACGTCAGGCCTGTCCGTTTCGGTGCCGACGCGATTTCGGAGGGGATCGGCGCGTTGCCATTGTAGAGCAATTTGGCAATCGAGGCTTCGAGTTCCTGTGCCAGGGGTCGACAAAATAAGACCACGCCGGTTCAGCCGGGTGATCGCCGCATCGGCGCCGACCGTGCGGAATGCCCTGGCGCAGCCACAGACGATCGACTGGTCCGCTTCCGCCCCCGACGAGCAGCGAGCTCAAGCCGACCGACCCGGTCTCATCCTCGGAACGCCTGTAGCGAGTATTTACAGTCGGCTTAAGTAGGGTCACCACACGGTGCGCCAGGCGATGCCGGCCCGATCCAACGGGTGCAAGTCGCGTCCGGGTAAGGCGCAGTGAGCCACCAAGTGGCCTGGATGTTGCCGGGTCGAGTGCGGCGGGCGTTCTCAGCTCTCACTCGGGATATAACGATACTCCCCTATGCCATAGCCCGGTGAGTGGCCACCAGCAGCGGCACGAAGAAAATAGCGACGAGATACAAAATTTAACAAATGATCAATGCGTATAATGACGCTCGCGTGCCCCTTCTATCTCGACGCGCAAATGCGTTGCGCTATGTTCCCCTGAGGATCTCGGCAGTTGGCGACAAGACGATGCCGAAAAGGGGGGATTATGCGGGTTGTCCGTGTCACGCCACACGATGGGATTGATGGGCTGCACATTGCACAGACCCCAGTCCCCCGTCCTGGTCCAGGCGAGGTTCTGGTGCGGATGAAGGCGGCATCACTGAACTACCGTGACTTGGCTGTGGCCACAGGCCGGTATGCACGCGCCACTATCAAGCCAGGACTCATTCCACTATCTGACGGAGCCGGTGAGGTCGCTGAATGCGGACCCGGCGTGACGCGCGTTGCGGTCGACGATCGCGTCGCTGGTCAGATAGTGCAAAGCTGGGTCGATGGCGATTTGACTGAGCGGCACTTAGCGGCGGTTCTCGGAGGAGAAAAAGACGGGGTCCTCGCAGAATTTGTTGTTTTCCCCGAGACCGCTTTAGTCCATCTGCCCGCGCACCTCTCCTTCCAGGAGGGTGCCACGCTTCCCTGTGCTGGCCTCACCGCATGGAACGCTTTACACGGGCTTCGGCCACTCAAGGCCGCTGAAATCATCCTGGCGCTCGGCACCGGTGGCGTTGCATTATTTGCCCTGCAATTTGCGGTTGCGGCAGGGGCCAGTGCAATCATAACGTCGTCCTCGGATACGAAGCTGGCACAAGCTCGCGATCTCGGTGCGGCACATGGGATCAACTATTCAGTCACGCCTGAATGGCAAGATGCGGTGCTGCGGCTCACAAACGGCCGTGGCGTTGACCACACCGTGGAAACCGCAGGTGCGGGCACACTGCCTCGTTCCATCGCGGCGACGCGCTTTGGTGGGGTTATCCATCTAATTGGTGCGATGACGGCGGGCGAGATCCAACCCAACGCCATCTTGCGCCGTGCGGTGACCGTAAGAGGCATCATGGCAGGATCACGCACGATGTTCGAAGCCATGAACCACGCCATCACTGAACATCACATTCGCCCGCTCATTGATCAGGTCTTCCCGCTCCATGCTGTCCAGGAGGCCTACCGCTATTTTCAGTCGCCCCGACCGCCCGGCAAGGTGGTGATAGCCATTGAATGATGAGCCCGCCGCCGACGTTGCGGAATGCAAGATTGGTGCATCAAATACCGAGTCATCGGCCCCCGCGGGCGATTTCGGGGGAACCCCATCGCCACGAACCTATGACAGCAATTGTGCAGCAATAACCGGGAACGAGACCTTTGGTCTTATCAGTCCACAGGGGCAACCGCCGCTTCTCTTTTATGAATGGCGAATCGTTCGACAAGCGTTTCACTGGCTGCGTTGAGGCCGATGATATCCACGGCCCGTTCGTGCCGCCTTGCCTTCATGACAACGCGATCAAGGGCGCCGACGGCGGAGATATCCCAGAAATGTGCCGCTGTGACATCGATCACGATACGCGCCACAGACTCTGTCACGTCGATTGCATCTACGAAGGTGCCTGCGGATGCAAAGAACACCTGTCCCTCGACGAAATAGGTCCGGACCATTCCGTCGTTGGAAAGCTCGGACGTGATGCGGCTGAGCCGCGAGACCTTCCCGGCGAAGAAGATGCCGGATAGCAGCACACCCACAAGCACGCCTTTGGAAAGATCGGTCGTTGCGATCACCGTGCCGACCGTCGCAAGCATGACAACCGACGAGGGCCATGGATTGGTGCGCAAATTGGCCAACGATTTCCAGGAAAAAGTGTTGATTGATACCATGATCATCACGGCGGTCAGCGCCGCCACCGGAACGACGGCAAGCAGATTTTGCAAGATTACCAATAAAACAAGCAGGAACGCACCGGCGACGAGGGTCGACAGTCTGCCGCGGGCACCGGACGTAACGTTGATAACCGATTGGCCGATCATTGCGCAGCCGCCCATGCCGCCGAACATTGCGGACGCCATGTTGGCGAAGCCCTGACCAATGCATTCGCGGCTTTTGCCACTCGGTGTGTCGGTCATGTCGTCAACTATCTGCGCAGTGAGCAGCGATTCAAGCAGTCCCACGGCGGCGAGTGTGAAAGCGACCGGCGCGATGACACCCAGCGTTTTCAGCGTCAGGGGCACTTGAGGAAGCCCAAAGCCGGGGAGCGTCGAAGGCAGCTGACCTAGCTCGGCCACGGTGCGAACGTGGATGCCGAAAACGACCGTTATGACGGTGAGGACGATGATTGCGACGAGCGCCGATGGAATGGCTTTCGTGAGATAGGGAAAGCCATAAATGATGGCCAAACCAAGAGCGATAAGCCCGTAGGCGATGTTTGGCACACCCACGAGCTGAGGAATCTGGGCGAGGAAAATCAGGATGGCGAGCGCGTTGACAAATCCAGTCAGGACCGACTGGGAAACGAACCGCATCAGCCGGCCGAGCTTCAGGATGCCGGCAACAATCTGGACAAGGCCCATTAGGATCGTAGCCGCAAAGAGATATTGAACCCCATGATCATGCACAAGCCCGCTCATCAGAACGGCGGTCGAAGCCGTAGCGGCTGAGATCATGGCAGGGCGGCCACCGGTAAAGGCGATCACGCAAGCGATGACGACCGAGGCATAAAGCCCGACCTTGGGGTCGACGCCAGCGACAACGGAAAACCCTATCGCCTCGGGAATAAGGGCCAGAGCGACGACGATGCCCGAAAGGATTTCGATTTGTGGATTGGCCGTCCATTCGCGGATGCCGGCGTATCTGTTGCTCATGTATTTCTGATCCGCAATAGGCGCACGAGGCAGTCCGTCAACACCGCGACAGCCATGTCGTGTCATATGCGTTGTCCGGCGGATTGGCGGCCGGAAGAGCCACCCGGATTTTCACCGGGTCCGAGCGAATGACCAACGGTAGCCGGTCGCTTGCTGCGATGCAATATGACGCATGCACCCGCGTTTGTCTGGCCTATTGATGACAGGTGTCACCCAGATCAGTATCTGACTGCTGGCGGCGGAGATCAGGATTTCCGTGTGGGCTTGGATGGGGCCCGGTAGCGCAATGCACCGACCAGCACCGTGAACGCCGCCGAAGGCTGCCGGCGGCTCGGGTAGTAGAGGTGATAGCCAGGAAAGGATGGGCACCAGTTGGCAAGAACCCGGACCAGCTCGCCGCTTTCGAGATGCGACTCGACCTGTTGCTCGGTGAGATACGCCAGCCCGAAGCCCTCGAGCGCGGCATTCATCATGAGCGCAGCGGTGTTGAACATCAGCTGGCCCTCAACCCGCACCCGCAGATCACGACCGTTTCTCTCAAATTCCCATGCATAGACGCCGCGGTGAGCCGGCAGTCGTAGGTTAATGCAGTTGTGCTGCGTCAGGTCCTGTGGTGCTCGCGGCGGCGGACGCTTCGCAAAATAACCAGGCGAAGCAACGACCGCCATACGCATATCAGGGCCGATCGGAACCGCGATCATATCCTTTGCGACCGTCTCACCTGGCCGCACGCCGGCATCGACTTGTTCGGTCACGATGTCGGTCAGCCCATAGTCGATGACGATCTCTACTTTGATGTCCGGGTAGTCCGGCAGAACGCGCCGGAGCGCAGGCCAGAGAATTGCGTCAGCAGCGTTTTCGGTCGATGTGATACGAACGGTGCCGGCAGCTTTGTCCTTGAGCTCACTCACCGCCGCGAGCTCAGCATCGATTTCCGCGAAGCGCGGCGCGACCGTTCGGATCAGCCGCTCGCCCGCTTCAGTTGGCGCGACACTTCGCGTGGTGCGAGTGAGTAGGCGAACACCCACTCGACTCTCGAGATTTCTGACCGTCTGGCTCAGCGCCGATTGCGACACCCCAAGCTTTTTCGCTGCCCGCGTGAAGCTACGGTCCTCCGCAACAGCAACCAAAGCGGCCAGATCATGGAAATTCTCGCCCGCCATTCATAAGTCCTACTTATAGCCTCATGCGGATAATAGCGGCTAATAGGATATAATCCATGGGCTAAATAAAGCCGCAGAATTTGACCAACCATGCTGATCCAGGCGCGCCAAAGCGAAAAGGGGAATATCCGTGCAAATTCAACGCAGTGGTGCGAAGCCATCAGGCCAGGGGCCCACCGATTATTTCACCGGGACCGGGCGCATCGACCCGATGTTCAGCCCGCCCGATCCCGCCCGCGTCTCGGGCGCACTTGTCACCTTTGACCCCGGTACACGCACCGCCTGGCACACCCATCCGCTCGGCCAGACCCTGATCGTGACAAGCGGCCTCGGCTGGATTCAGCGGGAAGGCGGACCAATCGAAGAAATCCGGCCAGGTGACGTGATCTGGTTTGAGCCCGGCGAAAAGCACTGGCACGGCGCCACGCCGACGACAGCCATGAGCCATATCGACGTGCAGGAAAAGCTCAACTGGGTCGCCGGTCGACTGGCTGGAACGTGTCACGGACGCCCAATACGCCCGGTGATCGACCAAAAAGCAGAAAAGGGAAAAATGCCATGAAGACACGGACACTAGGAAAGAGCGGCCTCAAGGTTTCGGCGCTTGGACTCGGATGTATGGGCATGAGCGCCAATGCGGGACCGCCGGGCGATCCGGTCGAGATGGCTGCCCTTATCAGGACCGCTGTCGATCGTGGCGTGACCTTCTTCGACACGGCGGAAAGCTACGGGCCGTTCACGAACGAAGTCCTGGTTGGAGAAGCGCTTGAGCCGATACGGGACAAAGTCGTCATCGCCACCAAATTCGGCTGGGATCTCGACCCAAAAATCACGACGCCCGGACCTTCGCGCACCCTGAACAGCCGACCCGACCATATCAGGCGAGTGGCCGAAGCTTCGCTCCGGCGACTGCGGACCGACGTGATCGACCTCTTCTATCAGCACCGCGTCGATCCGAACGTGCCAATCGAAGATGTGGCCGGAGCGGTGAAGGATCTAATTGCCGCTGGCAAGGTTCGTCATTTCGGATTGTCCGAAGCCGGCGTTGAGACGATCCGCGCTGCTCACGCGGTGCAGCCCGTCACCGCACTCCAGAGCGAATACTCGCTTTGGTGGCGGCAGCCGGAAGGAGAAATCCTCCCGGCTCTTGAGGAGCTCGGTATCGGATTCGTACCGTTTGCACCTCTCGGCAAAGGCTTTCTGACGGGCACCATCGACGAAACGACAACGTTCGACAGCAGCGATTTCCGCCTGACCCAGCCGCGCTTTTCTTCCGAAGCCCGCAAGGCAAACCAGACATTGGTCGGTGTGATCGGCCGCGTCGCCGCGCGGAAGAAAGCAACGTCCGCGCAAGTCGCGCTTGCATGGCTGCTAGCCCAAAAGCCGTGGATCGTTCCCATCCCCGGCACAACGAAATTGCATCGGCTCGACGAGAACCTGGCCGCGGCCGACCTCGAACTTACAACCGCTGACCTACAAGAGATCGATCAAGCGCTCTCGCGGCTCACGCTGCAGGGCGAACGATACCCAGCCTGGATGCAGCAAACAGTCGGACGCTGACGCGCAAGCCGCGACAGCTCCGCACCACAGTGGCCAACCCGTCAGGAGATGTGAGCCATGCCCCACGTCATCGTAAAACTCTTTGCGGGCAAATCCGAGCAGCAGAAGTCGAATTTGGCCGCGCAGATTACCAAAGCCGTCATGGCCGGCGTGAACTGTGCAGAGCAATCCGTGTCAGTCAGTATCCAAGACATCGAGCCAAGCGATTGGGCCGAGAAAGTCTATAAGCCGGACATCATTGGCAACCGGGATATTCTCTACAAGAACCCTGGATACGATCCACTTTAGAGAATCTAAGAATACTTAGAGGCGTGCAGTGCAGCTCCAACTGGAATTGCTGCATGTCCTGTTACGCCTGTTAAGCGCAGCAGAACTTCGTCGGGACGGCCGATCAGTTGAAGGGTGCCGAACAAATGTCCGCAACAACGTCACAGCCATCCATGGCGGCAGACCATTCCGTCACAGCGGCATTGCTGCCGATCATGGCGATTGTATTCATAGGCTTTCTCATCATCGGCATGGCGCTGCCCGTGTTGCCTTTGCATGTGCACCAGAGCCTTGGCATGAGCACATTCGTCGTGGGTCTCGTCGCCGGCAGCCAGTTCGTAGCGGCGCTCATAACGCGTGTGTGGTCAGGTCGCTACGCCGATAGCAGGGGCGCCAAGCGCGCCGTTCTTGCTGGCCTGGTGGCAGCCTTCGCAGGTGGTCTGCTATATCTTTCTTCCCTCCGCTTCCTCGGCATGCCTTGGGTGTCGGTTGCCATTCTCTTGCTTGGCCGCGCGGTGCTCGGCGCAGCCGAGAGTTTTATCATCACCGGCGGCGTCAGTTGGGGACTGGCGCTCGCAGGGCCGGCGAATGCGGGAAAAGTCATCGCCTGGGTTGGCATGGCGATGTTCGCGGCACTTGCGCTCGGAGCTCCGCTCGGCACCACGCTTTACAGCTTTGATGGTTTTGCCAGCATTGCCATCGCCACGGCGCTTCTCCCGCTGGTCACGGTGCTGATCGTCGCGCCTTTGGCAGCGATCCCGCCGCATCGCGGTGCGCGATCCCAGCTTCTCAAGGTTGCTGCCACGGTCTGGATGCCGGGCCTGGGTTCGGCGCTCAGCAGTATCGGTTTCGGCACGATGATCGCCTTCAGCTCGTTGCTCTCCGCCGAGCGCAGCTGGAATCCCGTCTGGCTTTTGTTCAGCGCGTTCGCGATCTCGCTGGTGGGTGCCCGCCTGTTTCTAGGGCACCTCCCGGACAGGCTAGGTGGCGCCAAGGTCGCGCTGATCTCGGTGTTCATTGAGGCGAGTGGCCTGGTGCTCATCTGGCTGGCTCCGGCCCAGGGGTTTGCCGTGGTGGGTGCTCTGCTCACCGGTTTCGGCTTTGCGCTGGTCTACCCTGGTCTTGGTGTGGAAGCCGTTCGGCGCGCGCCACCCCAGAGTCGTGGCCTCGCCATGGGTGCCTATACCGCCTTCCTCGATGTGGCACTCGGGTTTGGCAGCCCGGCACTTGGTCTGATCGCGGGTTGGGCCGGATTGGGCGCGGTGTTTCTCACCGGGGGCTTGGTCGTGCTGTGCGCCGCGGCTATCGCAACACGACTTCTTCTCGCACCAGCGCCGGCCTAAATCTGCGCGGCAAAGTTGCCTCGACCCTGGGAAGTTTCCGGTGACCGTGATCACCGATTCCGTTCAATCGCGATCATCCAATCCGTTACGCCCTGCCTCCGTCCCGACCGCCAACCGCTAACCGCTAACCGAACAGCACCGCGACCTTGGAAACGGTGAACCAGACACCCCAAAGGATCGGAATCCCGACTGACCCCCACGCCAGGACGCCGACGACGCCGAAGCCTCGGCCCGCCGCGCCAGCCCCGACGGCCGCAACCGATGTCTGCGCCGCCGCCAACTCCTGTTGAGACATGAACCAGCGGCGCGGCACCGGCCGCACCAGTATGTTCGCGACCAGACCGATCACCAGCAATCCCGCGAGCAAATACAGGGTCACGTCGTAGACCGAGGATCGTGGCACGCCCGCGGAGATCGCCGCTTCCCGCATGTAGCTGACCAGCACGGGACCGATTATCCCGGCGGTGGACCAGGCCGTTAGCAGCCGCCCGTGTATTGCACCGACGAACTGCGTGCCGAACAGGTCGGCCAGGTATGCTGGGACGGTAGCGAACCCGCCGCCATACATCGACAGGATGACGCAAAGGAACGCGACGAACAGAACTTTGTCACCGGCGTGCGCCGCCCAGGGTGCCAGCGCATAGAGTGCCATTCCCAGGATGAAGAATATGAAATAGGTCGTCTTGCGTCCGATGTGGTCGGACAATGAGGCCCAGAAGAACCGCCCGCCGATGTTGAACAGCGACAGCAGCCCTGCAAATCCCGCTGCGATCGCCGCCACAGCCTGGTGTTGCGCATCGCTCAGTGCGGTGAATGACACGTCCGGGTGGCCGAGCAGCGAGCCGCCGAAGATCTCCTGCAACATCGGCGACGCCATGCTGAGGACGCCGATCCCGGCGGACACGTTCATGCACAGCACCACCCAGATGCACCAGAATGCGGCGGTCTTGTGAGCATAGCGCAGATGCACCTGGCCGTGCGTGAACAAGGCCTTCGTATTGGGCGCGGGCGGCGTCCACCCGACTGGCTGCCATCCGGACGGCGGCACCCGGTAGCCGAACGCGCCGCCCATCATGAAGACGAAGTAGATCAGGCCTAGCACGACAAATGTCTGCCACACGCCGGCCGATCCCGGGCCCGGTCCGGTGGCCGAATCGACGGTACGGAAGTGCGTCATCAGCATCTGGGCCAGCGGGGCGCCGATCATCGCGCCGCCCCCGAAGCCCATGATCGCCATGCCGGTGGCCATGCCGCGCCGATCCGGAAACCACTTTATCAGGGTCGAGACCGGGGAAATATAACCAAGACCGAGGCCAATGCCGCCTAGTACGCCGGTGCCGAGCCATAGGATCCACAGTTGGTGGAGGATGATGCCAAGGGCGCCGACGAGCAGACCTCCGGACCAGCACAATGCTGCGACGACGCCGGCCTTGCGTGGCCCCGCCCGCTCCACCCAACCGCCCCAGACCGCGGCAGCGACGCCCAGGACAAAGATGAACAGGGTGAAGATCCAGGTCAGGTCAGCGACCAGCCAATCGCAACTGGTGGTGAACAGTGCGTTCCAGAGGTTTGAGCCGGCGGGGCAGCCCAGCGGCTTGCCGCCGCCGACCACGCGCGACAGCGGTAGCCAGAAGACGCTGAAGCCGTACGCCATACCGATGCACAGATGGATTGCCAATGCGGCCGGAGGCACTAACCACCGATTGTATGTCGCTGCGGCAACGATACGCTCTCGGTCCAACAGACCTGGCACCGGGCGTTCTCCGACCGGCCGGGTGGCGACATTCATGGTGTTTCCCCGCGTTCGTTTTGTTCTTGTCGTTGTCGTTCAGGCGTCGGGGTTATGTGCGGTGCGCAAGTCGCTCGACCGCCTCCCTCACCAGCGGATCGAGATCACCACCCCCCTCCCCCAGGTGCGCCACGATCGCTCGGCGCATCCTCGGATCCCAGAACTTCAGCAGATGATCGGTGATCGATGCAACCGCCGTGTCGTGTTTCTGGGTCGCGAAGAAACGGCCGATCTGATTTGCCATATAGGCCAGTTTATCCGGCGACATGTTCCGCCGTCCGCGCACCGATGCGATCCGTGCAGGTAAACACCTCGAACCCGTCGTCGCGGGCTACGCCAATCAGTGTGATGCCGGAGGCTGCCGCGACGTCGATGGCAAGCGAAGTCGGGGCCGAGATCGCCACGATCACCGCCGCGCCAAGTGACGCCGCCTTCTGCACCATTTCAACCGAGACGCGGCTGGACAGCAGCAGCAACCCCTCGGATGCAGCCACATCAGCACGGGCCAATGCGCCCGAGAGCTTGTCCAGCGCGTTGTGGCGGCCGATGTCCTCGCGCAGCGCCAACAGGCCGGCCTCGGGTGTCCAGAACGCGGCGGCATGGACCGCATGGGTGGCGGCGTTGAGCGTCTGCGCCGGGGGCATGGCCGTCATAGCGGCCTGTATCATGGCGGGAGTGAACGTCCGCCCCGGTGGCACCGCCTGTGCCGGCCGGATTGCCGCCGCCAGGCTGTCGAGTCCGCACAGGCCGCAGCCGCTTGGGCCTGCCAGGCGCCGCTGCCGCCCCGTCAGCGCCTGCAACTGATCCATCTCGAGGTCCATGCGGCACTCGATACCATCCGGTACCGTCACGATTTCGAGCGCCAGCACGTCGCCGGCTCGACGAATGATGCCTTCCGACAGACTGAAGCCGACGGCGAAATCCTCCAGGTCGGCGGGGGTCGCCAGCATCACCGCGTGGGTCGAGCGGTTATAGGTCAGAGCGACCGGGACTTCCCGGGGAACGGTTCGGGTCCCGGCCACTCGGCCGCTTCCCCGCCATGCGGTTCGTTTGACCGAGACGCAGGGTTCACTCACCGTTCACTCACCGGCAGTCATCGTCTCGATCCGCGGGCCCTCGGCTGACGGATGTGCAATCCGCCGGCTCTCGGCCGACAAGGCCCGGTACGTCACCTGCCACTCGGACGGCCCGTTCGACGGCGTGATCTGCACCGCGGTCACTTTGTACTCCGGGCAGTTCGTGGCCCAATCCGAATAGTCTGTCGTCACCACGTTCGCCTGCGTCAACGGGTGATGGAACGTCGTATAGACGATGCCGGGCGACACCCTCTCGGTTACCTGCGCCCGCAGCGTCGTCTCCCCGGCGCGGCTTCGCAAACGCACCCAGTCGCCGTCACGCACCCCACGTTCCTCGGCGTCGTGTGGATGGATTTCCAGCAAGTCCTCCGGATGCCAGACGACGTTGGCGGTTCGACGGGTCTGTGCCCCCACGTTGTACTGCGACAGAGTGCGACCGGTGGTCAGCAGCAGGGGAAACCGCGGTCCGACCTTCTCATCCGTGCCGACATACTCTGTGATGACGAAGTTGCCACTGCCCCGCACAAATCGGCTCATGTGCATGATCGGCGTGCCATCCGGGGCGGCCTCGTTGCACGGCCACTGTACCGAGCCCTGGTCCAGCTTGTCGTAGGTGACACCGGCGAAGGTCGGCGTCGTGCGGGCGACCTCGGCCATGATCTCGGATGGGTGGGCGTAGTCCATCTTGTAGCCCATTGCGTTGGAAATCGCCTGGGTAACCTCCCAGTCCGCCATGCCAGCGCGTGGCGCCATCACCGCGCGCACCCGGTTGATCCGCCGTTCGGCATTGATGAAGGTGCCGTCCTTTTCCAGGAAGGTCGCCCCCGGCAGGAAGACATGCGCGTAGTTGGCCGTTTCGTTCAAGAACAGGTCGTGCACCACCACGCATTCCATCGCGGACAGCCCGGCCGTTACGTGCTTCGTGTCGGGATCAGATTGAGCGATGTCCTCGCCTTGAATGTACAGCCCCAGGAAGCTGCCATCAACCGCGGCATCCAGCATGTTGGGGATGCGCAGTCCGGGCTCGGGGTCGATCGGGACGCCCCACTCGGCTTGGTAGATCGATCGCACGCCGGGGTCGCTGACGTGGCGGTAGCCGGGCAGTTCATGCGGGAAGCTGCCCATGTCGCAGCTTCCCTGTACGTTGTTCTGGCCGCGCAGCGGGTTTACCCCGACGCCGCGGCGGCCGATATTGCCGGTCGCCATGGCCAGGTTGGCGATTGCCATCACCGCGGTACTGCCCTGGCTGTGCTCGGTCACGCCCAGTCCATAATAGATCGCGCCATTGCCGCCGGTGGCGAACAGCCGCGCCGCGCCGCGCACCAGGTCAGGCGCCACGCCGGTGACGGATGCGGTGGCTTCCGGGCTGTGCCGCGGCTCGGACACGAACGCCGCCCAGTCCGCGAACGCCTCGGCATCACAGCGTTCCTCGATGAAGCTCCGCGCAGCCAGTCCCTCGGTGACGATAACATGCGCCAGTGCGGTCAGAATCGCGACATTGGTGCCTGGTCGCAACGGCAGGTGATACGAAGCCGCGACATGCGGTGTCCGCACCATGATCGATCCGCCTCGGATCGATGACAATCAGCCTGGCGCCGGCCCGCAGCCGCCGCTTCATCCGCGAGGCGAACACTGGATGCCCGTCGGTCGGGTTGGCACCGATCACTATGATCACGTCGGAGTCTTCGACGCTGTCGAAGTCCTGGGTTCCCGCCGAGGTGCCGAAGGTCTTGCCCAACCCGTAGCCGGTCGGCGAGTGGCACACCCGCGCGCAGGTGTCGGTGTTGTTGTTGCCGAACGCGGTGCGGGTTAGCTTCTGCACCAGATAGGCTTCCTCGGCGGTGCAACGTGACGACGTGATGACGCCGACTGAATCCTTCCCATGCTGGGACTGAATACGGCGAAACTCCGAGGCGACGCGGCCGATGGCCTCATCCCAGGTCACTTCCCGCCAGGGATCGGACGTCTTTCGCGGATCATCGGCTTCAGGATACGATCCGGGTGGCTGGCGTAGCCGTAAGCGAACCGTCCCTTGACGCAGGAATGGCCGTGGTTGGCCTTGCCATCCTTCCATGGCACCATGCGCACCACCTGGTCACCGCGCATTTCCGCCTTGAAGTTGCAGCCGACGCCGCAATAGGCGCAGGTGGTAATGACCGAGTGCTCCGGCTGACCCATCTCGACCACCGACTTTTCCATCAGCGTCGCCGTCGGGCAGGCCTGGACGCAGGCGCCGCAGGAAACGCACTCGCTGGTCAGAAACGGCTCATCCATGCCGGCCGCCACCTTGGACTCAAAGCCGCGCCCCTGGATGGTAAGGGCGAACGTGCCCTGGACCTCCTCACAGGCGCGGACGCAGCGCGAGCACACGATGCACTTGGCCGGATCGAATTGAAAATAGGGATTTGAAGCGTCCACTGTGGCCGACAGATGGTTCTCACCCTCGTAGCCGTAGCGCACTTTCCGCAGTCCGACTTCGCCGGCGGCATCCTGCAGTTCGCAGTTGCCGTTGGCTGAACAGGTGAGGCAGTCAAGCGGATGGTCGGAGATGTACAGCTCCATCACCCCGAGCCGCAGCTTGTGAAGTTTCTCGCTAACGGTGCGGACCTGCATCCCCGGCGCCACAGGGGTGGTGCAGGATGCCGGCGTACCGGGACGGCCTTCGATCTCCACCAGACACAGGCGGCAACTGCCGAAGCTGTTCAGAGTGTCGGTCGCGCAAAGCCGCGGCACTTTGATGCCGGCCTCGGTTGACGCCCGCATGATCGAGGTGCCCTGGGGTACCGTCACCGTGTTGCCATCTATCGTCAGCGTCACCGTCGCGGCGGCGGCACCAATGATCTGCTGTGCGGCGGCGGGTGTGCCGTAGTCGATCTCCTGCACCAATGGCATGAGGGTCTCCTCCTATTCGGCGGCCACCGGGTGGTCCTGCCGGAAATCTTCCGGGAAATAGTTCATCGCGCTGAGCACCGGGTACGGAATGAACCCGCCAAGTGCGCACAATGATCCGAACTTCAAGGTGTGGCAAAGGTCGCGCAGCAATTCCAGATTGGCATCAACGGATTGGCCGGCGATGATTTTGTTCACCGTCTCCATGCCGCGCACCGATCCGATGCGGCATGGGGTGCATTTTCCGCACGATTCCGCGGCGCAGAATTCCATCGCGAAGCGAGCCTGGCGCGCCATATCCACGGTATCGTCGAATACCACGACACCGCCATGCCCGATCAGTCCGTCCCGGGCGGCGAAAGCCTCATACTCGAACGGCGTGTCGAACAGCGACGGCGGAAAATAGGCGCCCAGCGGACCGCCCACCTGCACCGCGCGAACCGGGCGTCCGGACAACGTGCCTCCGCCGATATCGAAAATCAGTTCCTTAAGGGTGACACCGAAACCGGCCTCGAACAGCCCGCCGTAGCGGATATTGCCGGCCAACTGGATCGGCATCGTGCCGCGCGAGCGCCCTGTGCCCATCGCCTGGTACGCTGCAGCGCCGTTCTGCAGGATCACCGGCACGGTGGCCAGCGTCACCAGGTTGTTGACCACCGTTGGGCAGCCGAACAGACCCTTATGTGCCGGCAGCGGCGGCTTGGAGCGCACTTGCCCGCGACGACCCTCCAGGCTTTCGAGCAGCGAGGTCTCCTCGCCGCACACATAGGCCCCGGCACCGACCCGTTGCTCGATATCGAAGTCGCTGCCCAGGATTCCCGTCTGACGGGCGATCGCCAGAGCGTGGTTAAATGTGGCAATCGCCTGCGGGTATTCCGACCGGGTGTAGACGAAGCCCTTCGATGCACCGACCGCCAGGCCGGCAATGGCCATGCCCTCGATCACGCTGAACGGGTCGCCCTCCATCAGCATACGGTCGGCATAGGTGCCGGAGTCGCCTTCATCCGCATTGCAGACGATGTATTTCTGTTGATTGCGCTCGGCACGAGGAGGCCTGTCGGTGTCAACCCCCGCCGTCCCGGCGCCTTCTGCCCTTCCCGTGTCATCCCCTCGTTGCGCCGATGTTGCCGCACCGCCGACAACGGCAGCGTCGGCGGTGGTCTTCCACTTGATGCCGGTGGGAAATCCGGCGCCGCCTCGGCCGCGCAGACCGGACGCCATTACCACCTCGATCGTCGCCGCCGGCCCGATCGCGCGGGCCGCCTCCAGCCCTGCCATCCCGCCATGAGCGCGGTAGTCATCCAGCGACAATGGGTCGATCACGCCGCAGCGGGCGAACGTCAGTCGGGTCTGCTTAGCCAGGAACGGGATGTTTTCGGCGACACCCAGCCGCAATCTTTCGGCGGTGCCTGCCAGCAATCCGTCTGCCAACAACCCGGGAATGTCGTTGGCGGCAACCGGGCCATACGCAATTCGTCCAGCGAGTGTTTCGACCTCGATCATTGGTTCCAGCCAGAACAGGCCGCGTGAGCCGGTTCGCACCACAGTGAACTGCGCTTCGCGCCCCGCTCCCGCTTGTAACTGTTCCAACAGTGCCGCGGCGACCTGGTCTGCCCCCAGCGCCCGCGCCACCGCATCCCCTGGCACGAAAATACGGGTCAACGCAGGGTTTCCAGCATCTGGTCCATCCGTGCCGGGTTCAGCCGCACCACCGGTTGGTCGTCCAGCAGCGCGGACGGACCCGTCGCGCAGAAACCCAGGCAGAACACCGGCTCCAGCGTCACCGCACCATCCGCGGAGGTACCGTGCCATTCGACGCCGAGCGCGGAACGAGCGCGATTTGCCACTGCCTCACCGCCGACCGCCTGACACGCCTCCGCTCGGCAGACGCGCAGCACATGACGGCCTGGCGGCGTGCGACGAAACTCGTGATAGAACGTCACGATGCCGTGCACTTCGGCCCGGCTGAGGTTCAGCGAAGCGGCGATCAGCGGCTCCGCCTCGAGCGGAATGCAACCAAAGACCTGCTGCAACCTGTGCAGGATAGGCAGGGCAGCGCCATCCAGGCCGGCGAGTTCCGCAATGAGGGCGAGCGCCCGAACCTGGTTCCACGCTTCGTAGGCGGCCAATTAGGTCTCCCTGATCTGGGTCTGAATCTATCTCGACCCGAGAGTCTGGAACGACAAGGCCAGCCAATGCAAGAAAGTCACTGTATAGGGTGATAGTAAATCTCTATCGTAATCGGCTCGTCGAGCCGTCTCGCTGGAGCGATCAGACTGATTCAAATCGCGGAGCGACCTCAGGCCGATGAAATTGCTCGCGTAGCGCTCCAGTCTAGGCTGGTATAGCCTCAAAAACATACGGCTCCAGCGACGTCTGCGCGGCCACGCGGAGCTCATGCCATTTTTGTGGCCCCCCGTAATACGCCAGGCTGCCCGGCTCCGCGTCCCCCTCTCCGTTGTAATAGGACAGGCAGTCTCGAAACGGGCGGGTGCTGATATCCGCCTCACGGCAGTGCTGCGCATAAGCGTTCTCAGGTTCCTTCCTGACGTCGACGACGCTGGCGCCTCGGGCGCGCAACGTCTTGAGCATCCAGACGACGTACTCGACGTGACCCTCGATCCCACGGGTAAAGTTGAACTGGCCACCGCCGCCCTGAGGCCCGGACATGATGAACAGATTGGGGAATCCGTGGCTGTGCAGGCCGAGGAAGGTCCTGACACCTTCCGATCCCCACTTGTCTCGCAGCGTTTGTCCGCCGCGCCCGGTAATCATGTTGAACGTCGATGTCGCCATCCATTGGAACCCGGTCGCGTAGATCAGCACGTCGAGCGGATATTCGACACCATCATGCACGACGCCTTGGGCATTGATGCGACTGACGCCGAGTGGGGCGGTATCAACAAGCGTCACATGCGGAAGGTTGAATGTCGGCAGGAATTCATCGTGGAAGGTTGGTCGTTTGCATCCATAGGGATAGTACGGTTTGAGCGCCGCGGCGGTTTTCGGATCCTTGACGATAGCATCGACCCGGGCGCGAATTTGTTCCATGATGCGAAAGTTCGTGTTGAGCTGCTTCTCCATGAGCTCTGCCGCAGACAGCTCTCGTTCGTACTGTCTGCGCTCCCTGAAATCGGCGACCTTGCCCGAAAGATAGTCATCGTTGGCTTTGAGCGCGGTCCGGCCGGATGAAATTCTGGCCAGCCTCTCACGCCTGGCTCGCGCCCAGCCGGGTTCTTTCGACCAGGCGTCGATCTCCTGCTGGGTCGTCGTACGCTGGTCGCGCACGTCGATGGTCGACGGAGTCCGCTGAAAAACGTACAGTTCGCTCACCAGCTTGGCGATTTCCGGGATGACTTGCACCGCGGTCGCGCCTGTCCCGATGATGCCGACGCGCTTACCCTCCAGATCCACATTGTAGTCCCATCTGGATGTATGGAAGGATTCGCCCTTGAAGGTCTCCATGCCTTCAATTCGGGCCAGCTTCGGCGTCGTCAGGATGCCATTGGCCAGCACGACATAGCGGGCGCGCATCCTATCGCCCCGATCGGTGGCAACCATCCAGTGGCCGGTGGCCTCATCCCACACCGTCTGTTGCACGGTGGTGTGAAACAGGCAGTGGTCATAGAAGCCGGATCTCTCCGCCATCGCCTGGCAGTATTCAAGGATCTCAAAGCCCGAGGCGAACTTCATCGTCGGGAAATACCCCATCTCCTCCAGCAGAGGCAGATAGCTGTACGACTCAACGTCGCAGGCGATGCCCGGATAACGATTCCAGTACCACGTGCCGCCGACGTCACCGCCTTTCTCGCAGAACCTGACATCATGAAAGCCGGCGTCACGCAGCTTGTGCCACAGCAGCAGGCCGGCAAAGCCAGCGCCGACCACGAGGATTTCACATTCGTCGTCCAACGACTCGCGTTCGACCGGTGCCGTCGAGTAGACATCTTCCAGGTATTTGGCGAACTCGCCTTCCATCGCGATGTAGTCGGCCGCGCCTCGTCTCGCCTCTTTGAACGCACGGTATTTCGCCTGTTCTTCGGCATTGAACACGGCCCCCGGCGGCGGCGGCGGAAGCGTCTTCAACGCTGCGTCTTCAATCGGCGAATAGCCCTTGCCGGCGATCTTCTCGGTTGCCTTGCCGGCACGGGTGTTAAAGGTCTTTGACCCGGTGGCGTGATCGGTTCTGATTGGCGCCGTCATATCCAATGAACTCTTTCCGTCAGGTTTGTGTCGGGCCGGCGCGGATCTGCGGCCTGCCCGGGGCTCGTGAGGCAGGATAGTCATTGATCTTGGCTGTCGACAACAGTCGCCCCCGGCGGACCAGGTCAGGGCCGGAAGACCGCCAGATCCTGGGCGTGGAGTTTGAACCGGCCCGCGTGGACGGCGCCGGTTTAATCCCGGCCTGTGCTTTGGCCAGAACCGATGCCCGCTCGGTGCGGCGCCGGAAGGCTTGATCACCCTGCCCGGCGGCTCTCGTCGGCGACCGGGCAACTCGAGCCGGCCGAACCGAGAGCGTGATTATGACACATCAACGACCGACATGGCCGAACGAGGCACTTCTGTGACGGCGAGGGAGTCGTTAACCTTTCGTTAACCTGTCTTATCCAAAGTGGTGCGGCAAAATGGCGGCACCCGGAGGTTTATTCGTTGCGTAAGGACATTCTAGATCAGGACGACGCAATTCGTGGGGCTGGGCGCAACCGGGCGGGTCGTGCCGGTCACGGAGCAGGCGACAGAATTGGCTCCACCGCCGCGATCTTGGCGAGCGGTATGTCGTCTAAAAGATAACCGGTCGTTGAGCCTCTCGGGCGTAAATAGCCACAATATACGTGTTCCATTCCACCACCCAGGAAGCGAGAGCGCCGGCAGAATCACTGCAAGCACCGCGCCAATCCTAGCGGTAGGTCTATCGGCGCGAAGCACGTGCAGAACATCTATAGCTGAGTGTCCTGACGGGCACTCATCAGCAATGAGGAAGACATGAGTACGGACGGCATCTCAGACGAATCAAGGAACTTTATCAGTCAAAACAAGATGACGCGATTTCATCTTGGATGCGGCCCGAACTTTCTGAAAGGTTGGTTAAATGTAAATTATTGGCAACATCTGGAGCAGGGAAAACTCTACGCCAACCCCAATCAGACCGAAGGCACGGTCCTGCTAAACCATGATCTGCGACTTGGAATCCCGACGGCTAGCGACAGCTTGGATGCGATCTACCACTCCCACTTTCTGGAGCATCTTACCTACTTTGAAGGTTTGGATTTTCTACAGAAATGTCATGAGGTCCTCAAGATCGGCGGCATCCATCGCCTTGTGGTGCCAGACTTGGAAGCGTTCGCGAAAGCATATATGACAGAAGACAGTCTTCTTTTAGAAAAATATAAGAAGTATGTCCTGGTAGACCATCCGGATCGCTATGAAACAAAGGCCTCTATTTTCATGGGTATGTTGCACAATCACGAGCATAAGTGCGGATACGACTGGCAGACATTACGTTGGGCACTTGAACGCGCCGGTTTCAAGCACATTCGCAGAATGCTTTTCCAAGAGAGCGATCTTTCAGACATCGGCCTCGTTGAGGCTAACGCGCCGCTCCGGGCGCTGGAGAGTATCTGCGTCGAGTGCTATAAATAGTGAAACACTACGCTCCTGCCAAATACTAGCACAATATCAAGGCAAGACAGATGCCGGCTATATCTATCGTTACCCATTTCTATAACTATCCGCAACGAGTCCGCGAACAGATCGTGTATTGGGAATCTCTCCCTTCCGAGATTTTGTCTGAAGTCGAATTTGTCGTCATCGACGATTGCTCGCGGCAATCGCCGGTGTGGTGTGCCACCAAGCTGGACCTGAAGGTATTTCGCATAATCACTGACATTCCGTGGAACCAATCTGGTGCTCGAAATCTTGCTACGTTCAACGCGAGAGGCAATTGGGTCATCTATTCCGACATAGATCAGAGACTTAACCCCGGCCCAATGCGACTGATATTGGGTAATCTCAATGCGTTTGACAAGATGACGATGTACTACCTCAGGTCCGATAATCAATTTGACGCCAATATCGGCCAAAGACTTCCGTGTCATCCCAACACTTATCTTGTCAATCTGGAAAAATTCAAGGTGCACGGGATGTTTGATGAAGATTTCGCCGGGCACTATGGCTATGAGGACCTGTACATGCCGCAAGTCTGGGAAAGACACGGCGGCAAGCGTGTTATGCTGGATGACGCCAATTATTTCGAGGATTTGGGTTTCAGCACGGCCGAACTCAATCGCGATCTCAGCCGCAACAGGCTACTGGCAGAGCAAAAATTGAGTGCCGGCACTAAGAACTCTTTGGGCATGCTGCGCTTTGAGTGGGGGCAGGTCAGACTCGATGCGCCCTGAGTTGTGTGGGCGGATCTGGCAGGAATTATTCCCGTTGCCTGCAAGCGCAGGATGATCGAGTGGACCGCGTTCCACCCGATCGTCGCATCAGGCTGGATCATCATGAATGCCCGCCGTTCTTGTTCGTAAGATTGCTACGATTACGGCTTGCCTCAGCAAGTCGCGTGCCGTTGTTCCGGTCCGAGGGAAAGCTCAGTATGATGGTGATTGGAATTACGTCAATCCAACAGAACAGACGCCCGTGGATCATCGAGTGGATCGCGTTCCACCTCATCGTCGGATTTGGCAAGATCATAATCTATTCTCACAAGTCAACAGATGGAATGGACGAGGCTTTGACACGGCTCTCGGGCCACTATCCGATCCTCGCCTATCGCCTTGGCGATGTGGAGAGGCCGCAATTGGCGGCCTACAGGCATTCGTGGGACAATCACGCCAACAGCGTCGACTGGATGGCCTTCATAGATGGGGACGAATTCCTTTTCCCAACGAAGGCACCCACCATCGCGGAGGGGCTTTCATCGTTCGATACCAAACCGCTGTCCGCTCTGGCCGTCTACTGGAAGATTTACGGGAGCAACGGGCACGTGACCGACCCGGGAGGTCTCCTGTTGCAGAAGTTTCCACGGCACAGCGGCTTCGACTACGACGACAACGGGCATGTGAAGTCCATCGTCAAAGGGAGGGAAGCCATCGACGGCTACACGTCCCACGTATTCCGGACGCAGAAAGGTACATTCGACGAGAACATGCGCGAGGTCGTATTCGGGAAAACAAACTTTACCCCGACATACGAGCACTTCAGGATCAACCACTACATGTGTCAAAGCTGGGAATTCTTTAAGAACTACAAGCAGCACAGCGGTGCCCCCGATATCAATCCGCTGATGGTCCGCCCCAACTCGTGGTTCTACTACGCAGACCGGAACGAATGTGACGACGGGGTCTCCTATAATTTCCTGATCCGACTCAAGCTCAAGGTCGCTGAGCTGGAGTCGTTCCTTCAATGAGACATGATGTCCGCCGGCTGACCGGCCACGATACGGCCATGCATGGAAGTGGCCGGGTGCCTCAACTTCAGTGGATCACCGCCGACCGGCCTCATCACCCTCGGCGAGGATTTCGCGGATGGATCGACGCCAACGCGGCGCCTCCGTCCGCAAAGCGTCGTGCAGAAAAATCCTTCAATTCCATCTGTTAAGTAATCAACTGCTCGCGAATCGCCAGCAATTCACGTCGCCGCTCTTCACTCGTCTTGGGATAGGACATCTTGAGATTTTCGAGCGCCTGCAGGATAATTTCCGACACGATCAATCGAGCGTTCGGCTTGTCGTCGGCCGGAACGATATACCACGGTGCACTATCAGTGCTCGTGGCACCCAGGCACTTCGCGTAGGCCTCCAGGTAGTGCGGCCAGAAGGCCCGTTCCTCGATATCCGCCTGACTGAACTTCCAGTTCTTCTCGGTGTCATTGATTCGATCCAGGAAGCGCAGCCGCTGCTCCTCTTTCGACAGGTGCAGGAACAACTTGATGATCCGGGTTCCGTTGTCGTGCAGATGGCGTTCCAGGTGCCTGATGGAGCGATAGCGGCTTCGCCAGACTTTGTGTTCGTCTGATGGCAGGTCTGCGAGTCCCTCGTTACGAAGGATCTCCGGATGCACGCGAACGACGAGGACCTCCTCGTAGTATGACCTGTTGAATATTCCGATCCGCCCACGCTCCGGCAGGTCGCGTGTCGTCCGCCAGAGAAAATCATGCTGCAGCTCCGCCGCACTGGGATGCTTGAAACTGAACACCTGGCATCCTTGCGGGTTAACCCCCGACATGACGTGCTTGATGACCCCGTCCTTCCCGGCCGCATCCATCGCCTGGAGAATCACCAGCACGGCGTGACGGTCTGAGGCATACAGAAGTTGTTGCTGCGCACTCAGTCGTCCAACATGATCATCGAGCATTTGGCGATAGTGCTTTTTCGAACTCATAGACCTGATCCACCCGTGTCGGCCACTTGTCGAGGTCAACATCGACGCCCTCCCGCACGCGAAAATCCTTTGGATCGATTTTCATTTGCCTGTTCCTTCACCATTAACTCGATGCATTAAGTGATCAGAGCCTCGGCGGATACCGGAATCTCCAATCTGCGTGTAATAGCGACGGTCGCGGTCGGCACGGACCGATCGGCCGCCGGCCGGCGTCCATGGGAGCTGGCGACGAAACGAAGACCACACCCAACGGCCAGATCGAAGCCGTTCGGCCTTCACGTGAGCGCTCGATCCAGCCCGCCCGAACCGTCGTGTCATCCTGACGTCAAGCCCCCCCGCCCGTTCGGCCGTCTGGGCGACGACCGGCTCGCACCCAACCGTCGCCTTTGGAAATGATCCCCTGCCCACGCCTGAATTCAACGCTTCTCTCATGCCGAGCTCGGCAACTTCTCTGACGCAGGGGGGACGGGGCTGCCGGGCCCGCGCAGCTCGGCCGAACGCAGCCGAGGATCGCAGGGGATGTCGGAACGCGATGCAAAATGTTCCGGCCGTTAGCGATTGAGTAACCAATGCAGCCCACGATCAGACCTCAGTGACATTCCAACCCGGATCAAGCGCTGCGGCTGATTTCGCACAATGCGATACCGGGAATTTCGAGACCTAGCTCTTCGTCCGGGGGTTCTGTCGTGTGCCTGAAGCCGACTGACCGTGCGGCGGGCCAACATAGGTGGTGCCGATGACGCTCGATGTTGCCACTGCCGCCCATCTCGCCCTCGACGGCACCCTGACGATCCGGACCGCTGAAGCCGTCAGCGCGAAACTCCTCGATGCCATCCGGGAGCATGCCCGCCTGGCCATCGACTGCTCGACCGCGGCCGACATCGACCTGAGCTTCATCCAGTTGCTCATTGCGGCCCGTGCCACAGCCCTTCTGTCACATCGAAGCGTGATCCTGGCCGGCCGCCCGGACGGAGCGTTGCTGGATACGCTCACGCGCGGCGGTTTCCGTGTCACCGAGGAAGACCAGGATGATAAAGCGGCGACCTTCTGGTTCGATGGCGCCCAGGAATGAAGAAGATCCTCGCCGTCGACGACTTGCCAAGTATCCGCCAGATGGTGAAACTGACCCTTTCCAAGGCCGGATACGAGGTGACCGAGGCCAACGATGGCGCGGACGGATTGCGCAAGGCCCAGACCAACCTCGTGGATATGGTGGTGACCGATCTCAACATGCCGGTCATGAATGGTCTCGGTCTGATCCGCGAGCTGCGCAAGCTATCGGCCTATCGCGGCGTGCCGATCTTGTTTCTCACCACTGAATCGGACCCCGAGATGAAGAAGCGAGCCAAGGCCGCCGGTGCGACCGGCTGGATCACCAAGCCATTCCAGCAAGATCAGCTTGTCGCCGTAATAAAGAAGGTGCTCGGGTGATGGGCGTCATCGATCCGATTCAGGTGTTTCTTCAGGAGGCCCAGGAACTGCTTGAGCAACTCGAGCAGACGCTGCTCGATCTCGAACGCACACCTGACGACGGCGAACTGATTGATACCGCGTTCCGCGCCTTGCACACGGTCAAGGGCTCCGGGTCCATGTTCGGCTTCGAAGCCCTTGCCGCGTTCACCCATCACGTGGAGAACGCCTTCGATCAGGTGCGAAAGGGCGCCACGACGCCGACCCGCCAACTGATCGCCGTGGCGCTCGCCGCCAAGGATCAGATGCGCCTCCTGATCGAGCAGCCGGACAACGTGGACATCGCCACCAGCGACGCGATCCTCGGCGACCTCGAGCGCTGCATGAAAGCGCCGGTGGTGGCGAATCACGCCCCGGCCGAGATCGCCTGGCGCATCCGCTTCCGGCTGTCCAGCGACGCCATGGTGACCGGAACCAACCCGTTGTCGCTGCTGGATGAACTTCGCTCGCTTGGCCCCGCCACGGTGACTGCGCTGAGCCAGGATGTCCCGCCGCTCGAAGAGATGGATCCCACAGCGTGCTATCTGCGCTGGGAAGTGACGCTGCGGACGGAGCATTCGCGCGAGACGATCGAACAGGTGTTCCTTTTTGTCCTCGATGAGATGGAACTCGAGATCGAGCCGATCGAGCCGGCTGAAGGCGCCGACGTGAAGCCCGGCGTCGTGACGGGGACTGCTGCAGCGACACCACCAGTCATGTCTATAAGCGAACGACGCGCCGAACCTGATGAACAACCCGGGAATGAGCCGGCAACGGCACCGGCGGAACAAAAGTACCTGCGCATCGATGCGCGCGGCAGCAAGAACGCCGACACAATCCGCGTGCCGGCCGAGAGACTCGATGAGCTGATGGATCGCGTCGGCGAACTGGTGATCGCGCAATCGCGGCTGAAGCAGATCGCGGCGGCGACCAGCGATGTCGCGGTCAAGTCGGTCGCCGAGGAAATCGAGCGGCTTTCGCTTGAGTTGCGCGACACGACGATGGGTGTGCGAATGCTGCCGATCGGACAGTTGTTCGGCCGCTTCCGACGTCTGATCCATGACCTGGCCCGCGAACTCGGCAAGCAGATCGAACTGGTCACCATCGGTGAGGAGACCGAACTCGACAAGACGGTCATCGAACGGCTCAACGACCCGCTGATTCATCTCATACGCAACGCCGTCGACCATGGGCTGGAGGACCCTGCCGGCCGCATTGCCTCGGGAAAGTTGCCGCAGGGCCGGGTAACGCTGTCCGCGCGCCACGTCGGTGCCGAGGTGCTGGTCTCCGTCGCCGATGATGGGCATGGGCTCGACCGAAGCCGCATCCGTGCCCGCGCCGAGGAGAACGGGTTGGTGGCCGCCGGTGCGAAGCTGACCGACAACGAGTTGTTTCAGGTGATCCTGCTGCCTGGATTCTCGACCGCGCATGAGGTAACGAGTTTGTCCGGCCGCGGTGTCGGCTTGGACGTGGTGAAGCGCACTATCGATGCGCTGCGCGGCAAGGTGGACATCGTCAGCACGCCGGACCACGGCACGGCGATAACCCTGCGCCTGCCACTGACCCTCGCCATCATCGACGGACTTCTGGTGCGCGTGGGCCGCGGTCGTTACGTCATTCCACTGTCGGCGGTCGAGGAATGCGTCGAACTCAGCACGGAAGAAGACGCACGGTCGCGTGGCCGCAGTTTCCTCAATATTCGTGGTGATCTGGTGCCCTTCCTGCGGCTGCGAGAACTGTTCAACGCCACCGCGCCGGCGGATCGCTATCAGAAGGTGGTGGTTGTTTCGGCTGGAGAACTACGCGTCGGGCTGGTGGTCGATCAGGTGATAGGCGACCACCAGACAGTCATCAAGTCGCTGTCGAGACTGCATTCCGACGTCGAGATCTTCTCCGGGGCGACCATCCTGGGTGACGGCACCGTCGCCCTCATTCTGGATATCTTGCATCTCGTCGAGCAAGGACAGCTGCAGGAAGCCCGCCTCAAGGCCACGGGTTAGGAGTCAGCTTGATGCCAAAGTGGAACGGCGACCGCCCGCTCGAGGTGTTGATGCTCGATCTCGAGGGAGAAAAGTTCGCGATTGAGGTGATGCATGTGCGCGAGATCCTCGATCTCGTGCCGATTACCGAGGTGCCGCACAGTGCCCCGTTCGTCAACGGGCTGATCAATGTGCGAGGCAAGGTCGTGCCGCTCGCCGATCTCCGCATCAAGTTCGGGATGGAGCAGAAACCGGCGACGATCGACACCCGCATCGTCGTTCTCGAACTCGAGATCGACGGCGAGACGGTCATCGCCGGGATTCGCGCCGACAAGGTCCACGAGGTCACCGAGGTCGCCGCCTCCTCACTGCAGGAGACCCCAAAGCTCGGCATGCGGTGGCGGCCCGAATTCATCCGCTGCATCGGCAAGCGCGCGGACGACTTCATGGTGGTCCTCGATATTTCGCGCATTTTCTCGACAGCCCGGCAGGCCGACACCGATGCCGATGCCGTCGTCATGCCGTTCGAACCACGTGCTGCCTGACACCACATGTCACACCAGCCCGCAAAATGAACGACGCGTCGCCCTTACTCCCAGTCGTGCATGGCCCGTCACCTCTGCCTCGTGTCATGGCCGGGCGAGCGAGCGCGCGAGGGAGGGCAGCGAGACATGCCCTTGGGCGGCCAGGCACGGGCGGACAGGCCTTGCCCCGAGGGACGCGAGTGAGGATTGGCCCGATCACCCACGACTTTTCTTGTGCAGGCGAAGACGCCGCCGGCCACGCCAAGTCTGTCCATGACACGAGGACGGCATCCCGCCGCGGGTCCAACGTGTTTCCTGCGGCAACATTCCGGTGCCGCATGATGCTGCGCCAAAGCACCACCGACGTCCCGGGGTGGATGCGGCGCCCCAACTTCCAAAATCACAGGTTCAATCGGAGGCTTTCATGTCGTTTCTGAGACCCGGCAAACATGACGAGACACGGGTGGAACTGCTCGAGATCCAGCGGCTCATTCAGGCGATTGGCAGCGGCTCGCTGAGCAGCCGTTCCGACCTCACCGTCGCAACGGGTGACGCCAAAGTGTTGCTCTCGGCGGTCAACGATTTGCTGGACGCGGCGCTGCTGCCAATCGGCGAGGGCAATCGCATCCTCGACCAGATCGCCCACGGCAAGGTCGATGAGCTCATCGCCCCAAGCTACAAGGGCGACCACGAGAAAATGAAGCAGAACGTCAACGGCATCGCCGCGGTGATGCAAAGGCTTCGAGCCGAAATCGGCAAGCTGACCGACTTCAGTCACGAAGGGCATCTCGAGAAGCGAGGCGACGCCTCAGGATTTCAGGGCGCCTATGGCGAAGTCATCGAGAGTGTCAATCAGATGCTCGACGCCATCCTTATGCCGATTGGCGAAGGCAATCGCGTCCTCGACCAGATTGCGCACGGCAAGATCGATGAGCTGATCGCCCATACCTACCGAGGCGACCACGAGAAGATGAAACAGAACGTCAACGGCATCGCCGACATGCTGCGAAAGTTCCAGGCCGAACTGGGTAAGCTAACCGAGTCGAGTTCGGCAGGGGCAGTTGGAGAAACGCGGTGACCCTGCAATGTTCCAGGGCGCCTATGCCGAGGTCATCAAGGGTGTCAACGAAATGCTCGACGCCATTCTGCTGCCGATCGGCGAGGGCAATCGCGTGCTCGACCAGATCGCCCGCGGCAAGGTCGATGAGCTGATCGCCCAGACCTATAAAGGCGACCACGAGAAGATGAAGCAGAATGTCAACGGCATCGCTGTTGTGCTGCAGAAATTCGAGGCTGAACTGGCCAAACTGGTCGAGTTCAGCAGCCAGGGGCAATTAGAGAGGCGCGGCGACCCGACGGTATTTCAAGGCGCCTATGCCGAGATACTAAAGGGCGTCAACCAGATGTTGGACGCCATCCTCCTCCCCATCGGCGAGGGCAACCGTATCCTCGACCAGATCGCCCACGGCAAGATCGATGAGCTGATCGCCCAGACCTATAAAGGCGACCACGAGAAGATGAAGCAGAACATCAACGGCATTGGCGTCGTTCTGCGCAAGTTCCAGGACGAGTTGAGCAAATTGGCAGAATTCAGCCGGCTGGGACAATTGGAGAAGCGTGGCGACGCGACAGCGTTCCAGGGAGCCTACGGTGAGGTCATCAAGGGCGTAAACCAGATGCTCGACGCTATTCTTTTCCCGATCGGCGAGGGCAACCGGATCCTGCGACTGATCAGCGGTGGCAATCTGCGGGAGCGGATCGAGATCGAGTGCAAGGGTGACCACGAGCGCATGAAGCAGGCGGTCAACGGCGTCCATTCCTGGCTGAAAAGTCTGATCGCCTTCGTCACCACCATCGCCACCGGAGACATGACCGCCAAGATGGAGAAGGCGTCCGAGGAGGACCAGATCCATGAATGGCTGATGCTACTGAAGACGAATATCGGCAATGTCGTTGCCGATGCAGATTCGCTGGTCAGGGCGGCGGCCGAGGGCAGACTGTCGGTGCGCGCGGAAGCGGGCCGCCACAGCGGGGATTATCGTCGCATCGTCGAGGGCCTGAACAACACGCTCGAGGCGGTGGTCACGCCGTTGAACGTCGCAAGCGACCACATCGGTCACGTCTCCAAGGGAGACATCACCGGCAAGATCACCGACAAGTACAGCGGCGACTACAATCTGCTGATGCAAAGCATCAATACGCTGGTCGACAACCTGACCCACTTTGCCCTTGAGGTGCAGGGGGCGGCTGACCAGGTGGCCGCGGGCAGCGAGCAATCCAGTGCGACGGCGCAATCCATGGCGCAAGGGGCCAGCGAACAGGCCTCGTCAACCGAAGAAGCTTCGGCATCGATGGAGGAAATGTCCGCCAACATTAAACAGACCGCGGAGAACGCCCGCCAAACCGAGAAAATCGCCGGCCAGTCCTCGAAAGACGCGCAGGCATCGGGTGACGCCGTGAACAAGGCGGTGGACGCCATGCAGACCATTGCCGAGAAGATCACGATCGTCCAGGAGATCGCGCGACAGACCGATCTGCTGGCGCTCAACGCCGCGGTCGAAGCAGCGAGGGCCGGCGAACATGGCAGGGGTTTCGCCGTGGTCGCCTCGGAGGTACGGAAATTGGCCGAACGTAGCCAGGCGGCGGCCGGCGAGATCAGCCAGTTGTCGGCCAGCACGGTGAAGGCCGCGCAGGAGGCCGGGCAAATGCTGGGCCGTCTGGTGCCGGATATCAAGAAGACCGCGGATCTGGTCACCGAGATCAGTGCCGCATGTCGCGAGCAGGATGTCGGGGCGGACCAGATCAACCAGGCGATCCAGCAGCTCGACAAAGTGACGCAGCAGAATGCGAGTGCGTCGGAGCAGATGTCCGCGACCTCGGAGGAGTTGTCGGCGCATGCCGAACAGCTTCAGTCCAGCGTCGCCTTTTTCCGCATGGACGCGAGCGTCGTGGCCGCCGCGCCGCACCCGGCGACCGTCGTTCCGCATCGCACGGTTCAGCCGATCGTCCACTCCAAGCCCGGCAGGATGGCGGCGACCAGGCCGCCGGCGCCTCGCCCCAGCCAGGGCAAGAACAAGGGCTTCGCGCTGAACCTGACCAGCGGCGGCGCCGATCAGCACGACGCGGAATTCGAGCGGATGTAGCGCAATGGCCGACCAACTCGAAAGGACCGACGCCCAATTTGTCACACTCGGCATCGACCGGGAGCTGTTCGCGGTGCCGGTCGAAACCGTACTCGAAATTCTCGACATGAGAGAAATGTTCAGGGTGCCGGATGCGCCGCCCCATCTGGCGGGCCTCATCGACGTCCGCGGTCGCAGCGTCCCGGTCATCGATCTGCGCGTAAAGCTGGGGCTTGCCGCCGTGGCGGCGACGCATGGGACGCGGATCATGGTGCTCGAGGTGCCGGTTGCCGGGCGGCAACTCGTTCTTGGTCTCGTCGCGGACCGCGTCTTCGAGGTCGCTCCGCTCGACGGCGGCCGCATCGAGCCAGCCCCCGAAATCGGCAGCAAGTGGCGTTCGGACTACATCCGCGGTGTTGGGCGACGCGGCGACAGCTTTGTCGTCGTGTTTGATCTCGCCCGGCTGTTCACATCGGATGAGCAAGCAGTCCTCCAGGCGTCGGTTCCCGCGCCAGAGCTTTCGAACACTGAAGCCGCCTGATCCATGCCAACACTTACCCCGATGCCGGTTACTACACGTGTAGGGGTCACCAAGAGCACGCAGTTTTCGGGCTGGGGGACCAGCCGCCGTCACCCAGCCGCGGTGCGGCCATCCGATCACACTGACATTCGACCGAGAGCACAGCCATAATGCGCGTTTCAGTAAGATTGAAATTGGGACTTGCCTTTGCCGCCATCATTGCACTTTCGGCAACCACGGCGGTAATCGGAATCGTCAACCTCCAGTCGCTTGACACGGCAATCGGCGACCTCTTGAGCGGTCCAGTACAGCGTGTTGCCCTGGAGAATCAGCTGTATGCCGATATGCTGTCTGCATCGCGAGCGGAGCGGAGCATTCTGGCGGCACCCACCGAAGACGTCGCGAGATCTTATGACAATGAGATTTCGGACGGCCGCAGGACATTCTCGGATCATCTCGGCCAGCTCGAACTCATTGCATCGCCGGAGGGCAAGATCAAGCTTGCCGCTTTCAGAGCCACGTGGAACGCATATGTTGCTCTTCAGGATAAGTTCCGTGAGCTGATCTCGCATGACAAAGTGCAAGCGGCTGAGCTCTCCTATGGTCCCCTGAAAAAGCTTGCCGATGACGGCAGGACTTAGATCAGCGATATCATCGCCTTCAACCAGCAACTGATGCGGCAAGCCGACGACAGCACGACTCAGCTGGCTCAATACGCCCGGTTGATGCTTATCGTTACGTGGTCGATATCTCTGATCATCGCGGCATCGACGGCGATCTGGATCGCTCTCTCGATCAGTCGGGGTCTTGGCCGAGCAAGCACGCTGGCGCAGGCGGTAGCGGCCGGAGACCTGACACAGACAGTTGACAACAGATCACACGACGAGATCGGCGATCTCATCGGCCATCTCAACGCAATGGTGGAAAGACTCCGAGGCGTGGTGATGGATGCGTCGGGAGCTTCCGGCAACGTTTCGTCCGGCAGCCAGGAGCTGTCTTCGACCGCGGAACAGATGTCGCAGGGCGCCACCGAGCAGGCCTCGGCGGCCGAGCAGGCGTCCGCCTCGATGGAGCAAATGGCGGCGAATATCAAACAGAACGCCGACAACGCGTCGCAGACCGAAAAGATCGCGCGCCAGTCGGCGGGGGACGCGCAGCTGAGTGGTGAGGCCGTGGGGCGTGCCGTGCAGGCAATGCAGACGATCGCCGAGAAAATCATCATCGTTCAGGAAATCGCCCGGCAGACCGATCTGCTGGCACTGAACGCTGCGGTCGAGGCGGCTCGCGCCGGCGATCACGGCAGGGGCTTCGCCGTTGTGGCCTCCGAAGTCCGGAAACTGGCGGAACGTAGCCAGACAGCGGCGACCGAGATTGGTTCGGTCTCGTCGCAAACGGTGAAGGCGGCACAGCAAGCCGGCGACATGCTCGGCCGGTTGGTGCCCGACATCAAACGGACGGCGGAGCTGGTGACCGAGATCAGTGCCGCATGCCGCGAGCAGGATGTCGGTGCGGAACAGATCAACATGGCGATTCAGCAACTCGACAAGGTGACGCAGCAGAATGCCAGTGCGTCGGAACAGATGTCGGCGACCTCAGAAGAACTGGCGGCACAGGCCGAGCAACTGCAGTCCAGCATTGCGTTCTTCAGCGTCGGGGCGAAGCTGGACTGGGCTTCGTCGCGGCCATCCCCGGCCGTCGTTGTGCCCGCGCCGCCTCGTCGTCCCGTTCAGCCGGGAAAATCGGCGAAGACCATGAAACCCGCGGCTGTCAGGTCGATGCCGCCGCGCAACGCTCCGCCGGGGAAAACAACCAATGGCTTCGCCCTCAATCTGACCACCGGCGGGGCCGATCCGCAGGACGCCGAGTTCGAGCGGATGTGAGCGGGGGATGCAAACACCGGCGCTAAACCCGAGCACGCCGACCGATGCCGCCAATCACCTCGGTCAGCGCGACTTCCAGCGGCTTGCAGCCTTTATAGAAGGTTACAGCGGGATCAAGATGCCGCCGACCAAACTCACGATGGTCGAAGGGCGTCTTCGCAAGCGGGTGCGGGCGACCGGGATGGCGACCCTGAAGCAATACTGCGATTATCTTTTTGCTCAGGGCGGCCTCGAGACCGAAGCGGTCCATCTGATCGATGCCGTCACGACGAATAAGACCGAATTCTTCCGCGAGCCAGACCATTTCCGCTTCCTTGCCGAACGGGTCGTGCCCCGGCTCATATCGGGTCCGAGGAGTGGACAGATTCGATCGGAATTGAAACTCTGGAGCGCGGCGTGCTCGACCGGCGCGGAGCCTTACAGCCTCGCCATGGTGCTCGGCGATCTCGCGCCACAAATGACGGGGTTGGGCTACACGGTCACGGCCACGGACATATGCACCGAGGTCATCGAGACCGGCGTTGCCGGCATCTATCCCGCAGCGATGGTTGAACCGGTGCCCCCAGAATTGCGCCGCCGCTATGTCGCATATTCGAAGGATCGCGCGCGCCAGCAGGTTCGCATCGTGCCTGAGTTGCGGAGCATGGTACAGTGGGGTCGGGTCAACCTTATCGACGTGCCATACCCGGTCGACCATGACATGGACATAATCTTTTGTCGCAACATTCTGATCTATTTCGAGAAATCGACGCAGGAAATGGTCCTACAGCGGCTGTCCGAGCATCTGCGTCGCGGTGGATATCTGTTCCTCGGACACTCTGAGACGCTCACCGGCTTCCAGCTTCCCCTGGAACCTGTAGGTTCCACCGTATTCAGGCGGGTTTAGCGCATGGCGCAACGAAAGATCCGCGTCCTCATCGTCGATGATTCTGCCTCGGTGCGTAGGACCATGGCGGAGATTCTCGAGGCGGACCCCGAAATCGAAGTGATCGGCACCGCGGCGGACCCATTCGCGGCTGCGCGGCGCATCCAGGAGGAGGTCCCCGACGTCATCACGCTCGACGTGGAGATGCCGCGGATGGACGGCATTACTTTTCTGCGCAAGCTGATGGTGCAGCATCCGCTGCCTGTTGTGATGTGTTCGTCACTGACCGAAGATGGGTCGGCGACGTTGATGCAGGCGCTCGAGGCCGGTGCCGTCGATGTGATCCTCAAGCCGCGCGTGGACGTGCCGCAATTTCTCCAGGAAGCGAGCATCCGCATCTGCGATGCCGTGAAGGCTGCCGCGCGGGCTCGGCTGAAGCGTGCACCGGGCACCCGGCCCGAGAATCCTGCCAGGCAGCGTGGTCCCGAGGCGAAGCTGACTGCCGACGTCATTATGCCGGCACCGGTCGCGCGACAGGCCATGCCGCGAACCACCGAGACGGTTGTTTGCATCGGCGCGTCAACCGGCGGAACGGAATCGTTGCGGGACGTGCTGGAGGCGTTGCCGGCGGACTGTCCTGGCATCGTCATCGTCCAGCATATGCCGGAGAAATTCACCGAGGCTTTCGCCCGCCGCTTGGATGCCCTTTGCCGGATGGAGGTCAAGGAGGCCTCGGACGGCGACACCGTGCTGCGTGGCCGGGTCCTGATCGCGCCTGGCAACTTTCACACGCTGCTGCAGCGAAGTGGTGCCCGCTATTACGTTGCGGTCAGGGAAGGGCCGCTGGTCTCGCGCCATCGTCCGTCGGTCGATGTCCTGTTCCGCTCGGCCGCGCGGTTTGCCGGCGCCAACGCGCTGGGCATTATCATGACCGGGATGGGCGATGACGGCGCCCGGGGACTGGGCGAGATGCAAACGGCGGGTGCCGCAACGATAGCCCAGGACGAGGCATCGTCTGTCGTCTTCGGCATGCCGAAGGAAGCCATCACACGGGGCGCCGCCGACAAGATCATGCCGCTCGATTCGCTTGCCGCAGAGATCATGCGGGTCAGCAGGCGGTGACTATGTGGGATCAACTGCCGCCGCCGGACGTGCCAGCGGTACAGGTGTCCCTGAATCAGGGTGAAATTCAATTTGGCATCGAGCCGACCGTGCTGATGACAATCCTTGGCTCATGCGTCGCAGTATGTTTGTGGGACTCCCGGCGCGGGATCGGCGGGATGAATCATTTCGTGCTGCCGAACGATCCGAAGCACGAAAGAAATCCGCGATATGGCGATGTCGCGATCGACGAGTTGATTGCCGGCCTCAGGCACCTTGGCAGTCGGGTGACTGATCTGCAAGCGAAGGTCTTCGGAGGTGCCGCCGTGCTGCCGGCCGGAGGGGCACACTCAGTGGGGACAAGCAATGTTCTGCTTGCGTTGGAGCGACTCAGCTACGAGCGCATTCCAGTCACCGGACGGCGCACCGGCGGCACTCTCGGTCAGCAAATCCGCTTCCACACCAGGACGGGCGACGTCTTCTTTCGCTACCTCCCAGGTGGCACAAGAATAGACGACGTCTAATGCCCGCGGCGCGTGACGCCGATACACCGATCACGCCTCGGCCCGATGTCACCTCGGACTGCTTGACGTGTCATCGGCATGCTCGGCACGGCCCCGCACCTTGCTCGGCAGGGGGCCCACGACTTGCGGAAGCCGAGCGGACAACAGCCTCAGGGTGACCAACATCGGTCCACGCGACAACGGTCCGCGGCCCTGGCACATTAAAACAAGATGTCTTCCAACTCGGCGTTCGCGACCGTTGCAGGTCCGGCCGGTGCTTGGTCCGGTCGGCCAAGTGCCCGGTCATGCACGCGACGCTCGATTGCCATCGTATAGTTGCCTGCCACCAGCTCCAGCATCTGCTCGACACGCGGGCTCAGATCGGCGAGCGGGAACGTCTGATGCACCGACATCGCCGCCAGCGCGGTCGCGGCCTGACGCAGCGCCTGACCGATCTCATCGTGGCTCGCGAGATCGGCGACCGTTTCGACAAGCAACGCCACGACGCGGTCGCCGTCACGCTCCAGGATATCCAGCGCGTCGCCCAGAGTTTGCCTCTCCTGCCGCAGCGTGGCCAGGGAATCCTGCATCACCCGCATGACCTCGGCGACGACCGGCGCCACCCCTGCATCGCTGCCCCGGCTCAGCGATCCGGTTATTTCGGTGATGGTCGCCACCTCTCCCATCAGCGCGCCAGCCTCCTTGGCGAAATCGTTGGCGTAGCTTCGAAGTTCTCGCGCGATGAGGCTGAGCGCGAGACCTTCATGCCCCGCGCGCGAACATTTGAGGGTGGTATTGAGGCTCATGATGCGGATATCGGCCTCGAGCGACCGCACTATCGCGAGGTGACCGCAAAGGCCTTCGGTTGCATTTGAGACCGATTCGATGACGCCGGAAGTTTCGGCTTGTGCCGTGCCAAAGCCCGCCAGCAGCTGCAGTGCTTCAGCCACCTGTGCCTCGAGTTCGGCGATGAAAGTGCTGTGGCTGCGGTCCGAGGATCCGTAGGCCGCGCTGCCGAGATTGCGCAACGTGCGGGCCTCGGCGGCCAGGCCGTTGAGCGAGGTGATGACCTGGCGCACGTCTCGCTCGAACGCCAGTGCGGCGTCCAGCAGTTGCGCCGACAGCAAGCGGCACGTCGTCGTGTGGAAGGCGCAGCGTTCCTCTGCGTCGAGCTCCAAATCGCTGACCGCTTCGGGCTGCCGAACTCCCACCGATGTCCCCTGCAACCGGCCGATGAGGCCCAGCGCGCAATCGGTATGTTCGAGACGCTGGCGGGTGATGTCGCCGATTTGGAGCGCCACGATGGCGTTGCAAATCTGCTGCCGCGCGCCCTCACTTCTGCCCCTCACCGTGGCGCTCGCGCGAGCCGCGTGCTTGTGCTGCTGGTTTATCGATGCGACCGTCGCCAGCAGCCGCGGTGGGATAGATCGGGCCGCCTCATCCGCACGCTTCTCGAACGTAAGCTGCGTCGCCCGCGCTGCCACAACGCGCTCGTGAACAGGCGAAAGCTCCGCGGCGAAGCTGTCGAGGCTCGACCGGGTCATATCGAGAGTGCGGGCGATCTCGTCAGCGAAGGTCGAAAAGTCGATGGTGGATGCGCGGATATCCGTAGTTACGATCTTCGAACTGATCGAGAGGGATGCAACGGTCTTGACGGACCCATGCATCTTCAGAATACGTCGGGTGATGGCCTCGGCCAGACGTTGCAACCGATCGAACCCGACGCTCTCGCCCGATTGCGTTCGGCCCAGCTCGGCGACCCGGGCCGCCGCCTGTTTCAGTGACTGAAGTGCCTGCCTGAGGTGCTCACTCTTGAGCTCCGTCAGGAGCGTGTCAAAGCTCTCGGTCAGTTCGGCGAGGATTTCAATCGACGCCTCGAGCGTTTTGCCGACCCGCAGAAATGTGGTCTCGGTCAGTGCGGATGCGGCTCGGATCGCATTGCCTGCCACGCTGAAATTGTCGGCCTCAAGCATCTTCGGATCCCGTTAACGATGGAATGTGGTGACGTCCTTCCACCAGACAGGACCACGTGTGGACAGCAAAAGCCCCGTGGTTTCAATCCTCGGCCGGAACGAGGGCGCGGAACATCGGGATAAGAGCACCACTCAGCCGTTTAGCAGGTTGTGCCGCTGGTTTAAACGTCATTCTTGCGGTGGTGGGTCGACCGGCGGGCGCCGTCGCGTCGCGAACCCGCCAGGAGAACCGGACCCGTTAAGTAAATCTTAGCGAATGGCAGTTAAATGAGGGACCGCACGACCATGCAAGGCGAGGACGATGCGTAACAACGGGCCGATTACAACGAATGAGGTGCCGCTGCCCGAAGGCACGATGCTGGTGTCGCAAACCGACCCGGGTGGCCGGATCACATTCGCCAACGATGCGTTCGTCGGGGTGAGTGGGTTCTCCCGTGAGGAACTCATTGGTGCACCGCATAACCTGGTTCGCCACCCACACATGCCGCAGGAAGCCTTTCGCGACCTGTGGGCGACCGTGAAATCCGGTCATCCGTGGGAAGGGCTCGTCAAAAATCGCACCAAGCAAGGTGACTTCTATTGGGTGCGGGCGAACGTGACGCCGGTTGTCGAGAGTGGCGAACTGAAAGGGTTCATCTCGATCCGTATCAGGCCAGGGCGTGATGAAGTTGCGGCGGCTGAGGCCGCCTACGCCGCGATCCGAGAGCAGCGTAGCCGCGGCTTGCATATCAAGGCCGGGACCTTGGTCCGGAGCGGCCTGGCCGCTCGCTGGGAACGCGTCACTCGCGGCATCGCGAGCAGCTTCGCCGTCAATCTCGGCGTGCTGTATGCAGCAATCGCCGCAAGTCTCGTGACTGGCGCGATGGGTGTCGGAGTTGAAATTCGAGCGTCCTCCCTGGTAATCGTCGTTGCCTTAATTACCATCACGACCGCATTGTCCATGCGCCGGATCCGGCACGCTCTCCTGTATCTCGAAGCACGGTTTGGTGCGCTGGCCCGCGGCGACCTGCAGCAAACGATCGACACCGTGTCGGTGCATGAACTGCGGGCGATATGCGATTTCCTTCGGAGCCTGCGAGCCAAGCTGGGGTATGCTGAGCAAGTACGCGCGCAGATGGAGCGTGACACAAAGACGGAACGAGTCGCCGCGCTTCGAGGGATGGCGGAAAAGGTTGAGACCGCTGCCAACCGGACCGCGGAGGATGTTGCGACGACGACGTCCTCGATGGCCAGCAACGCCATGGGGATGGTCGAGGCGGCTACTTCCGTGAGCGCTCACGCCGGTACCGCGGCTCTGGCGGCCGCGGATGCGCTGTCCAGCGCACAGACCGTCTCGGCCGCGGCCGAGCAACTGGCGGCCTCGATACGGGAGATCACCAACCGGATAACCATGGCGAATGACGTTACGCGAGGCGCGGTCGACGAAAGCCAGGCAGCTGAGCGAACGATCTCCCAGCTGCGCACCGAGGTGACGCGTATCGGGCAGATTGCCTCGCTGATCGCTGACATCGCTGGGCAGACCAATCTGCTTGCCTTGAACGCCACGATCGAAGCGGCGCGTGCGGGCGACGCAGGTCGCGGCTTCGCCGTCGTTGCCGCGGAGGTGAAGAAACTGGCCAATCAAACGGCCAAAGCAACCGAAGATATCAGCCATCAGATCACCCAGATTCAACGAGCGACCACCGAGACGGTGGATGCGGTATCGCGGATCGGTGGCAAAATTGTCGAGATTGACGAAGTATCGACTGCGATCGCCGCCGCGATGGAAGAGCAGAGCGCCGCGACGCAGGAGATCAGCCGATCGGTCGGGCAGGCCGCGGTAGCGGCGCAAACCGTCACGGATGTGATGGGAGGCGTCGTGCAAATCGCGTCGGAGACCAGTGACAAGGCAACGCGTTTGCGCGGCGACGCGGACGGGTTGGCTGAAAGCGCCAGCCGGTCGCGCCACGTCTTCGTCGAGGCGGTTCGGACTTCGGTTTCAGAGGCTGAGCGACGGGCGCATCCGAGAGTGCCGAGGCATGAGCCTTGCGAGTTGGTCATCGCCGGCGCTCGCCATGCAGGACGGTTGGTGAACATCTCGCAGGGCGGCGCGCGCGTAAAGGTAGCGGCCAACTGTTCTATTGGGATGGAAGCCGAACTGCGGATAGCAGCGTTCGGCCTGACCATACCGTGCAAGCTGATCTCAAACAGTGAGAATGAAGAAGCAGGTGTAGCCTTTGCGACTCCGATCGAATTACCCCCGGGGCTCCGCGACAGCGCCTCGCTGGCTGCGTAACCGTCACCGGGACGGGCAGACTAGCGAACCGGCGGCCGAATCGAGGGGCCGAGCCAGGGTCGCGACCCAAGGTTCGTATTGACACCAGCGCCACGAGGCTCGGGACGGTTCCCCGCGCACGCCGTCGCGCACACCCGCGACTGGAGCTCGGTGTCGCTCCGAACTCCTCAACGTGTCATCACCGTGCCTGGCACGGTAACCCACGACTGATAACAGCCAAACGCGGTTCGCGGAGCGACCTCACTCAACGAGGAAGCCCTCTGGCGTCGGCCGCCGCTTCCGCGGTTGAAGTCTGGTCAGCTGCGCCGGCGCCCTGCTATTCAGGCAGGATGTTTGTCACGACCAATTGCGAGTGGCCGCGGGCGCCGAGACGCGCCCGGGCCGGCGCCGTCGTTCATCGTTGTGCCCGGGGTGGCGGCAAGTTCACGCCCCGAGTACCATTGGGTCTCGGGGCCTCGCAAATGCCGACGCCAGCGGCGAGCCAACAGGGTTGTCGCGATACGTCGGGAGCGACCGTCATTGACCAACGCTGATGGTGTTGCCGGGTCCGGCTGGACCGCCGCGCTGCATCCCGGGCCAGCCCGATGAAAAACCCTTACGTCACCGTCTCCACCCGTATCGCCTATGAGAACCGTTGGACCCGCGTCCGAGAGGACCGCATCCTTCGCGCCGACGGTTCGCCCGGTCTGTACGGCGTCGTCGAACGATCCGATTTCGTAATCATTGTCCCATGGGACGAAGGCCGGGTAACTCTGGTCGAGCAGTATCGCTACCCGATCGCTGAGCGGGTGTGGGAATTCCCGATGGGCATGTGGGAGCACGCTCCCGGCACCGAACCCGCGGTTCTCGCGGCGGGGGAATTGCGGGAAGAGACCGGCCTGATCGCAGGGAGCATGACCTATGCGGGTGAACTCTTCCAGGGTCCCGGCTACTGCACCCAGCGCGGCCACATCTTCCTGGCCGGCAACCTGAAGCAAGGCGAACCCGAGCGGGAAGTCACCGAGCAGGATATGATTTGCCGCAGTTTCACCCTGCAGCAGTTGGAGACGATGATGCGCGAGGGCACGGTCCGGGAGGCCATGACTATCGCCGCTTTTGGCTTGCTGCGGGTGAAGGGTCTGCTCTGACGGCCGTCCCGCGTCCCCGCGGGGTCTGAGGTTCCGTCAGGGACAGCCGGCCGCCGGCCGACCGCCTGATGCGAGGCACGGCGAGACCTCGACGCTAAACCTCGTCGTCCACCCGGCGAATGGGATCGCCGATCTGAACCTGGCCGGAACCAATGATCCTCGCGGTGATACCACCGTGGCCGCGGACCGCGTTATAGCCGCCGGTTCCGAGGACCTCTTCCATGCGCGAACAGGGGTGGCACTCGCCGGTGGCCACCAGAAGTGCCGAACCAAGCTGGAACCGCTGATTCTTCAGGGCCATCAGGTTGATGCCGGCGACCAGGATGTTGCGGCGCAGCCGATCCGGCCCAAGCTGTTCGAGACCGAGGTAGCTCGCGATCGCGGCGATATGTTCGCTTTGAATGAGGGTTACCTGGCGCGTCCGGTTCAAGCGACTTGCATAGTGGTCGCCGGCGAGACCGAGATCGACGTCGAGGTCAGCCTTGGTCACCGCGAGCATTGGCTGCCGCCGGTGCGGGCGAAGGCCGATCCAGGTGACGATGCCGGGGCGGATGGGTGCCGTCAGGAGGCGCCCCAGTGGCGAGGCCGGGTCGAGCGAACGGCCGCTCGGTGGCGGTCGACCCCCGGGATGGTCGGAGCGAGCCGGCGGGACGTTTTTGTTCAGGGATGGCCGCATGGGCGTCTGGCTTTCCGGTGATGGCGGAGGGGGTTGTCGTCGTCGGGGTGGGCTGCCCTCGATCAGAAAAACCCATGCAGGAACCAGTGCATGTCGCCGGTTTCCATATCGCTGCCGTTGCCGCGCCGGAACAGCCAGAAGCGACGGCCGTCTTCGTCTTCCACCCGGAAATAGTCGCGCACCGAGCGCATCTCCCCGTCACGCTTCCACCATTCACCAGCGATCCGTTCCGGTCCATCCGCTCGTCTCACTCGATGGCGCACCCGGCGCCAGGTGAAGGCGATCGGGGGGTGATCCGGCAGCAAGGCCATGGCGTCAACCGGCTGCGGTGGGTCCAGCAGCCGGACCGGCCGCGGCAGGTCGGGCGGCCAGCCTTGCCCCGGAACAGCCGACAGCGCCGGTACCCGGCGCACCGAGCGCTCCGGCACATCGCTTTGCGTCGGGGCGATGCAATAGACCTGGGCCTCCCCCAGCCGGTTGATCAGCCGGTCCACCAGGGGTGCGATGTCCATCTGGCTGATTGCCGTGCCGGTCAGCGGACTATCCGGCGGCCGAGTGGCGACCATGGAAGCGGAGGCCTGGGGCGCGGCAGCCAGATGAACAGACGTCTGAATGAAGCCGAGTGGATCGATGGCGATGGCGACCAGCCGCATCGCCTCGACCCCGAGGCCAGGATCTACCCGCTCCAGCCGCTCCTCCAGCATACGGCCCCAGTGGCGCGCATCGCGCACCGGGCGCACCGAACCGACACGGATCGCCTGGATGGTGCCGTCCACGCGCTCGAACAACAGGTCCAGCCGGCGGGCACCGCAGCCGGCGTGCTCCATCTCGGCGCAGACCTGGGTGGTCAGGCGAGCGATCACGGTGGCGAACGCTTCAGCGGTCAGCAGGGGTTCGATGAAGCTCAGCCTGGCTTGGATCAACCCGGGCGGGACGATCGGCTCGATCGGTTCGAACAATTTGCCCGACGCCTGATCCAGCCTGGTGGCGAGCCGGGTGCCGAAACGGCGGACCAGAGGTGCTCGGGCGGCGGCGGCGAGCGGGCCGATCCGGTCGAAGCCCATCAGGCGCAGGCTGCCGGCCACCTCCGGCGGCAGCCGCAGCGCCTCGATCGGCAAGTCGTTCAGGACGGCGGCATCCGGCGGCACCACGCTGACCGTTTGGCCGGCGAACCGGGCCATCGCATGGGCGGCGGCGGGCGTGTTGGCGACGGCGGCACGGGTCGCCAGGCCGCGATGTGGCAACAAGCTGCGCCGCGCAGGTTGGCCCTGTCCGGTGGCGCCTTGACAGGATGGACTTTGATTTGCCGCACCGGAGCAGGTCAGACGCTGCACCACGTCGCGCAGCAGCCGTGTTTCGCCGCCATGCAGATGAACGCTGCCAGTGACGTCAATCCACAGTCCGTCGGGCGGGTCGATTGCCGCCAAAGGGGCATAGCGGAGGCACCAGCCGGCCAGCCGGAGCAAAGCAGCCGCGTCGCCGTCCGGATCATGTTCATGGATGGCCAGGTTCGGCACCAGCGCCTGGGCCTGTGCCAGCTTCATGCCGGCACGCAGGCCCAGACTGGATGCCACCGCATCCACCGCGACGAGCACCCGGCGATTGCCGTCCCGCGCCACCGTGACCAGCGGGGTCGTCTCGGCCAGCGTGGTCTCAGTCAGAGCTGTCTCAGGCGGAGCGCCGTTCTGCTGCCTGATCCGATCGGTCGAAAATGTCGGGAACCAGATCGAGACCACCCGTCGCATCGCCAGCCTCCACTATCCAGGAACCAAGCCCTCCACCCCTGCATCGCGTCAGCTCCAGCCGCCATCGCGCTCGGCCCAGCCCCGGCGTGTCCGGCGCATGCGGCAGGGCGGGTGGTGACGGCACGGCGGCGATCCGCCACCTTGTGGATGCGGCGGTGGGCTGCTTTAGCAGGGGATCGTCGAAGCCCCGGCTGCGACGGACCAGGATCGCCAGAATGCCGGTTTGTTCGGCGGCGAGTTGCAGCCGGCGGGAGGCAACCAGGCTCAGCCGTCCGGTCAGTTCGCCCACCACGGCGGCCAAGGCAGGGTGGCGCAATCCTTCCTCCATGACGGGCAGAACGGCTTTACCGGCTTCCGCGAAAATGATGCGATCCGGTTGCAGCCCGGCGGCGGCGAGGCCCGGGGCAAACAGGTCCGGCTGCCGCAGGACCCACAGGACAGGTCCCTTCAGGCGCGCCAGGATGCCGGCGGTGAACAAGGTCGCGGCAGCGGCGTGCTCGGTATCCGGCCCGGCGGAGACCGTCTCGTGCAGCGCCCCCAGGAGCAAGCCGCCGGAGGGAAGCGCCTGATCGATCGTCGGGACGCCGATGGGTACGGATTTCGCAGCGTCGCCTCGGCCATGGGCATGCTCGATCCGCGCAATGCGTTCCCGCAAAGCAAGCAGCATGGCGGCGGTCCGGTCCAGGCGCCCCTGGTTGAGGTCTGCCGGATGGCGGAGAACTGGATCAAGGCCCGGGGGTTAAGACCCGGGGGGTTAAGACCCGGGGGATCGGGAAATGTGAGGGCTGACGAGAACATAAAAAGAACACTAGGCCTGCGCGTATCCCCGAGTCGAGTCCGAAATCGAGTGCTTCTCACCGCTCAAAATGTCGAGCTGATTCACCGCGAACGGACGATCCACCCGGCCCTGTGCACCCACGACACGATCTCACGGATGCCACCCGCTCGGCTTGCAACACAGGCTTGTGACAGCAAGGTTGCCTCAATGGGCGCGCTGTGGCATCCGCTGCCGGTGCGAACCACGGCGACGGCATCCGCCCGGAACAAGTTGGGGCCAGCGCGGTTTGGCAGAGCTTCCGGCTCTATCCGGCACCTTTTGATAGCAGATGGTCCCCGCTGTGACGTCTCCTGATCGCCCGCGACTTGGTTTTGGATTTGCTCTCGCCGACCTCGCGTCCCGCGACGGGCTGGTCCGGCTCGATCATCGGTTCCTACAGACCCTGGCGGCACGGGACCCAGCCCTGCACCAGCGGTTGCTGGCCGCCCGCGCTACTCCGGATGACCTCTCCGCCCGGGAAGAGTTGGATCTGGTGGTAGACGCAGGGCCGCATCTGGACGACTTCCTGGCGGCATTATTCGACATCGAGGCACAGGCTCAGGCACTGGCAGCGGCCACCCGCGCACTGGACCCGATCCATGCCTGCAAGCGGTTGTTCGTGCAGCGTCAAGCGGTGAAGAAATATCCTGATCCGTCCGGCTTCGACGGACCGGCCCTGGGTGCGGCACTACAGGCTCAGATGGGCGAACCGCTCTCTGAACTGGCTTTCGCCACTCACGTCAGCGCCCGCGAGGCAGCCGGCGATACCGCTGCGCTGGATCTCGCCATGCGATATGCCGCCTGGGCCACGCTCACCGCTGACGGCCGAGCGGCCCATCGCGGCGGCACGTTGTTCCATGTGCCGCGGCGTATCGATCCGCAACACCTGGTCCCGGTCGAGACGATCGAGCGCGACGGCGTCACCATGCTCAGACTGCCGGAACACGAGTGGCGCCATCGCGAGGGCTTTGCCCTCACTGACCATGGCATGAACACCCAGCAGGCGCTGGATCAGGTCAACTACTGCATCTGGTGCCACACCCAGGGCAAGGATTCCTGCAGCCGCGGCCTGAAAGAGCGCAAGACCGGGCAGTTCCAGAAATCGGTGTTCGGGGTGACGCTGGCCGGCTGCCCGCTGGACGAAAAAATCAGCGAGATGCACACGTTGCGCGCCCGGGGCAGTGTGCTGGGCGCCTTTGCCACGATCGCCATCGACAATCCGATGATGGCCGCCACCGGCCATCGGATCTGCAACGACTGCATGAAGGCCTGCATCTACCAGAAGCAGGAGCCGGTCGACATTCCCCAGGCCGAGACCACCATCCTGAAGGAGGTTCTCGCTCTCCCCTGGGGCTTCGAGATCTATTCCCTGGTCACCCGCTGGAACCCGCTGGACATACGGCGCCCGCTGCCCCGTCTCGAGAGCGGACGCAAGGTGCTGATCGTCGGCCTCGGACCGGCCGGTTTCACGCTGGCGCATCACCTGATGAACGACGGCCACGCAGTCGTCGCCATCGACGGCCTCAAAATCGAGCCGCTCGGCTTCGACCCCCGTACCCCGGTGCGCGCTGTGGAGACCCTGTTCGAGAATCTCGATGACCGGGTGATGGCTGGTTTCGGCGGCGTGGCCGAATACGGCATCACCGTCCGCTGGAACAAGAATTACCTCAAACTGGTGCGGCTGCTGCTGGAGCGGCGGCCCGAATTCGCGCATTTCGGCGGAGTGCGTTTCGGCGGCGGCGCCACGCTGTCGATCGATGACGCCTGGGCGATGGGGTTCGATCACGTCGCCCTGTGCATGGGCGCCGGCAAGCCGACCGTGCTGGATATCCCGAATGGGTTGGCGCGCGGAGTGAGGCAGGCCTCGGACTTCCTGATGGCGCTGCAACTGACCGGAGCGGCGAAGGCGTCCTCGATCGCCAATTTGCAGCTACGCCTGCCGGTGGTGGTGATCGGCGGCGGTCTGACCGCGATCGACACCGCGACCGAGAGCCTGGCCTACTACGTCCGTCAGGTGGAGAAATTCGCCCTGCGTTATCGCACCCTGGTGATGGAGAACGGCGAGGCCGCGGTGCGCGCCCGCTGGACCCCGGAGGAAGCCGAGACCGCGGACGAGTTCCTTGCCCATGCCGCCGCGATCCGCGCCGAACGCGCCGCCGCTGCGGCCGAGGGTCGGGAACCTGAGCTGGCGGTGTTGCTCGATGGATGGGGCGGCGCGACCATCGCCTATCGCCGCCGGCTGGTGGACAGCCCGTCCTATACGCTGAACCACGAGGAAGTGGCCAAGGCGATGGAGGAAGCGGTCCGCTTCGCCGAGGGCCTGACGCCGGCTTCGGTGGAAACCGACCGGTTTGGCCATGCCGCCGCGCTGCACCTGACGCGGGCGGATGGCTCCCGGGTGGTGCTGCCGGCGCGTGCGATCCTGGTGGCGGCCGGTACGCAGCCGAACACGGTGCTGGCGCGCGAGGATCAACGAATCAAACTGGATGGCCGCTATTTCCAGGCGGTGGACGAGAATGGCCACAGGGTCGAACCGGTGCGCGGCCTGGCCAAGCCGGATCAGGCGCAGGTGCTGATGCATCGCGCGGAAAATGGCCGGTTCATCAGTTTCTTCGGTGACCTGCACCCCAGCTTCTTCGGCAATGTCGTGAAGGCGATGGGTGGCGCGAAACGCGGCTATCCGATTGTCTCACGGGCTCTGGCGGCGCTACCGGCGACGCCGGTATCCGGCGCTGAGTTGATCGCCGCCGCCCGCGACGCGCTGACCGCGAGGGTCCAGGCGGTGCACCGCCTGACGCCGACGATTGTCGAAGTGGTGATCCGCGCCCCCGCCGCGGCGCGCGCGTTTCGCCCGGGCCAGTTCTATCGGCTGCAGAATTTCGAGGTGCTGGCTGCGTCCGACGAGGAACCCGGTATCGGCCGCACGGTGCTGAACATGGAAGGCCTCGCGATGACCGGCGCGTGGACCGATGCCTCGGCCGGGCTGGTCAGCGTCATCGTGCTCGAGATGGGGGGTAGTTCCGACCTCTGCGCCGTGCTCAGGCCGGGTGAACCGGTGGTGCTGATGGGACCGACCGGAACTGCGACGGAAATCCATCCGGACACTACGGTTGCCCTGGTTGGAGGCGGCCTGGGAAATGCGGTGTTGTTCTCGATCGGCGCCGCGACCCGGGCCGCGGGATCGAAGGTGATCTACTTCGCTGGCTACAAGACGATACGCGACCGCTACAAGATCGCCGAAATCGAGCGCGCCGCCGACGTCATCGTGTGGTGCTGCGATGAGGCGCCTGGGTTCCCGACGAACCCCGGGCGTCCGAATGACCGGACCTTCGTCGGCAACATCGTGCAGGCAATGGCGGCTTACGGGTCGGGCGCGCTGGGCGATCAAGGCGTGAAGCTGGCTGCAGCGGACCACATGATCGTCATCGGATCCGACCGCATGATGCAAGCCGTCGGTGCTGCCCGGCATACCGTGCTGGCGCCGTACCTGAAGCCGGGACATACCGCTATCGGGTCGATCAACTCGCCGATGCAGTGCATGATGAAGGAGGTTTGCGCGCAGTGCCTGCAGCCGCAGATCAATCCGGAGTCCGGTGAGCGGACTGTGGTGTTCTCGTGCTTCAATCAGGATCAGGCGCTGGACCGGGTGGATTTTTCGTCGCTTCACGAGAGACTGGGGCAGAACGGCACTCAGGAGAAATTGACCGCGCAATGGATCGACCGGGCACTCCGTCGGCTGGCGATGCGCCCCGCGCTCGCGGCGGAGTAACGCGGACAACGCCGCCGATTTGTCTTGGACTGCATTCACGAGGATGCTCGCCGCGCTGCTTTCAGAACAGGTTCACGGACAAAACGAATGGTGCTGGAACTCGTTGATGTCAGTCGCCGGTTCGGCGCAACGCTCGCCGTCGCAAACGCTCATCTAAGGATCGAAAGCGGCGAGATGGTTGGCATCATTGGTCGCTCCGGCGCCGGTAAGTCCACCTTGCTGCGACTGATCAACCGGCTGATCGATCCAACCGAGGGCATTATTATCAACGACGGCGTGCTGATCACCCAATTGCGGGGCAAGCAGTTGCGCAACTGGCGGGCGCATACCGCAATGATTTTCCAGCAGTTCAACCTGGTCGGCCGACTGGATGTGCTGACCAACGTGCTGTGCGGCAGGTTGAACCGGATCTCCGGCCCTCGGCTGTTGCTCAGGCTGTTCACGCCGGCCGAGCGCGCGCTGGCGATCCGCGCGCTGGACCGCTTGGGCCTGGCCGAGCTCGCGATGAACCGCGCCGACGTCTTGTCCGGCGGCCAGCAACAGCGCGTGGCGATCGCGCGCGCATTGATGCAGGAGCCCGACATCGTGTTGGCGGATGAGCCAATTGCCTCACTCGATCCCTCGAACGCCAAGTTGATCATGGACGCACTGGCGGAAATCAACCGCCGCGACGGCATCACGGTCCTGACCAACCTGCACACGCTGGACACGGCACGCGCCTATTGCGATCGGGTCATCGGCATGTCGCGCGGCCGGATTGTCTTCGATGGCAGACCGGAGGCGCTGACCGCCGCGGTGTTGCACCGGATCTACGGCGAGCCAGGCAGCCCCCCGTAACGCCGAGACACCTATCACGCCCCGGTGCCACCTCGGGGACGCCTCAAAGTGTCGTCCCCGCTGCCCATGTCACGGCCAGCCAAGGCCAGCCACGCACGACTTTGGAATTTCATGATGAAATCTCGAGAATCGTGCGTCAGCGTCGTGACCGGTTGGTATCTGACACAACAGGGGCAAGCTTCGTCAGCGCCCCTTGAACGCCGGCCGACGCTTCTCCTTGAATGCCTGCACCGCCTCCCGGTGGTCCTCGGTCTGCGAGCATCTGGCCTGGTGGAACGCTTCCAGTTCCAGTACCTGAGGCGAAATCACCCGTCTCGGCGGCGAACAGATTCTTTTTGGCATATCCCAGCGTTATGCGCGGCATGGCGGCAATCCGACGCGCCATCGCCATGGTTGTTTCCAGCAGCTCCGCGTCATCGGCAACCCGGTTAACCAGGCCGATCGACAGCGCCTCCTCGGCGCTGATCATGTCGCCGAGGAAATACAGTTCGCGGGCCTTGGCCGTGCCCACCAGGCGGGTCAGGCTCCACGTTCCGCCCCAGTCGCCGGACAGGCCGATCTTGACGAAGCCGGTGCCGAACCGAGCCGAACGAGCCGCGACCCGCAGATCGCAGGCCAACGCCATGCTCAGCCCGGCGCCGACCGCCACGCCGTTGATCATGCCGATGATCACCTTCGGCGTGGTGTGCATCAGCATCGGGACGCGGTTGGACTGCTGGATGCCGGCCGCCCTCGCCTCGAACGCCCGGGCCGAACGATTGGCCATCGACTTGACATCGCCGCCGGCGCAGAAGCCTCGACCGGCGCCGGTCAGCACGATGCAGCCCACATTGTCGTCGGCGCCGAGCCGGTGGATCGCCTCCAGCAACCCCAGCCGGATCTCGTCGGACAGTGCATTCAGCGACTCCGGGCGGTTCAGAGTCAGGGTGGCAACGCCGTCTTCGACGGCCTCGGTCAGATCGGGCAAGGACGCTCCTCCGTGCTGGCGGTCGACCGCAAGCTTGGCCGGGACCAGCGGCGGCTGCAACTCCACGCCACATGTTCGGTCGCACTGCCATTGCTGGGGAACCTGCCGCCGGGTTAGGCTGGCGGCACATGAAAGCCGTCCTGGGAGGGAATGATGAAGCTGGCATATTTCGACGACTTCAAGCTGGGCGTCATCAAAGGCGGCACGATCGTCGACGTCTCGGCTGTCGTGAAGGACATCCCGCACATCGGTCCTGGCGACCTGATCAGCGGATTGATCGCCGGGTTTGCCAGCTATCGCGGCAGACTTCAGGACGCCGCGGCGACCGGTACGGGCGCCCCGCTGGCCAGCGTCCGCATCCGGCCGCCCCTGCCAAAGCCGGGAAACATCGTCTGCATGGCGGTGAACTACATGGAGAACGGCACGCTGCCAAAGCCGGCGCCGATCAACGCTTTCCACAAGTCCGCCGCGGCCATCATCGGCCCGGGCGACACCATGGTGCTGCCCGACGTTCCGGCAACGATCTTCGAAGGCGAGGCCGAAATGGCCCTGGTCATCGGCAAGCGTGCCACCCGGGTCCCGGCCGCCGAGGCAATGGACTACGTTTTCGGATACACCAATTTTATCGATGGTTCGGCGCGTGGCCTGCCGCCCGCCGGCAATGTATTCTTTCAGATGAAATCACGTGACAGCTTCGCGCCGATCGGGCCGTATCTGGTGACCAAGGACGAAATCGCCGACCCAATGAAGCTGCCGATCAACCTGTGGGTGAACGGCGAACTCAAGCAGTCGTTCAACACCGATGACATGGCGCACAACATCGGTCGCTGCATCGAGTGGGTGACTTCGATCCAGACGCTGGAGCCGGGCGACATCCTCGCTACCGGCACCAATCATCGCGGCCTGTCCAGCTTCATGGACGGCGACGTCGTCGAGCTGGAAACCGAAGGTCTCGGACGACTACGCATCAACATCCGCGACGACCTGAGGCGCACATGGTCGCGGGAGACCCGGCTCGACCGCCAGCAGAAGGGCCAGGATGGGCCGACGCATCAGTTGACCGGCAAATACGCCAAGATCGCGTGAAGATGCCGGCCGCGTATCTTGTCGTGCGGGCGATCGTTGCTGACCCGGCGGACCGAGCCCCGTTCGATCACTGGTATCGAACGGAACATCTTCCCGATGCGCTGAAGGCCTTCAAAGCGGTGTCCGCGATGCGCGGATGGAGCACGCAGGACCCGTCTGTCCACACCGCGTTCTACCGCTTCGGCTCGCTGGACGCCGCCCATGCCATCGGCGACAGCGCGGCGATCAAGGCGCTGATCGCGGAGTTCGACCGGCGCTGGGGCTCGCGCGTCGTCCGCAGCCGTGACATCATGCCGATCGCCGATGAACTGCAGGGATGAAACAGAATGAGTGACAGCGAAATCGCCAGTTTACGCGCCCTGATCGCGGCCCGTCCGCGTGCCGCCGAGATCGCGCAGATGCGGCGTGATATCGACCAGCGCGGCAAAGACTTCGGCCTGGCCGCCGACGTTGCGGTGCAGACGGTGGACGCGCATGGCGTACGCGCTGAATGGACCTCGACCCCGGATGCAGACCGGTCCAGCGCCATTCTGTATCTACACGGCGGCGGCTACGTCATCGGCTCGCTGGACAGCCATCGGCATGTGGCCGCGGAGGTCGGCCGAGCGTCCGGCGCGCGGACATTGGCGGTGGATTACCGGCTGGCGCCGGAACATCCGTTTCCCGCGCCGGTGGAGGACACCCTGACCGCCTATCGCTATCTGCTGGAAAATGACATCCAGCCAAAGCACATCGCGCTGGCCGGAGACAGTGCCGGCGGCGGCCTGGTGGTCGGTGCTTTATTGGCGATTCGTGAGGCCGGGCTGCCGCTTCCCGGGTGCGGCTGGTGCATCTCGCCGTGGGTGGACATGGAGGCGCTGGGCGCCTCGTACGTTGATCGGGCTGCCACCGATCCGACCGTGCAGAAGGCGACGATCGAATTGATGGCACAACGGTATCTCGGTGGCGCCGATCCGCGCCATCCGCATGTCGCGCCGATCTACGGCGATCTGCGCGGACTGCCGCCGCTGCTGATCCAGGTTGGCGCCGTCGAAACCTTGCTGGACGATTCAATCAGCCTCGCCCGCAAGGCCGGCATAGCCAACGTCGCGGTTGATCTGCAGATCTGGCCGGAAATGATCCATGTGTGGCATCTGTATTTCCCGCTACTGTCGGCCGGTCGGCGTGCCATCGCCGCGGGCGGTTCCTTTGTCCGCACTACGCTTCGCGGGGAGTAGATAAATTGGATATTCGTTTCGATGGACGAGTGGCGATCGTTACCGGTGCCGGCGCCGGCCTTGGTCGCTCACATGCGCTATTGCTGGCATCCCGAGGCGCCAAGGTCGTGGTGAACGATCCGGGCGGATCGGTCGACGGCACCGGCGGGGCGCAGGCGGCGGCGGATCAGGTGGTCGCAACGATCAAGGCAGCGGGCGGTGAGGCGGTCCCAAGCTACGCCTCGGTCGCCGAAGAAAGCTCGGCGCAAAGCATCATCGACACCGCGATGAATGCCTGGGGCCGGCTTGACATACTGGTCAACAACGCCGGCATCCTGCGCGACAAGGCGTTCAACAATATGACTATGGCGGACTATGAGTTCGTCAACCAGGTGCATCATTTCGGAACCGTATATTGCACCAAGGCGGCATGGCCGATCATGCGAAAGCAACAGTATGGGCGGGTCGTCGTCACCACGTCCGGCTCCGGCACCGTCGGCAACTTCGGCCAGGCCAACTACGGCGCGGCAAAGATGGCGGTCAACGGGTTGATCAATGTGCTGCGGCACGAGGGGGCGAAGTATAATATCCGTTGCAACGCGATTTCTCCATCCGCACTGACCAGGATGACCGAATCGCTGCTGCCGCCGGATATCGGCCCCTGGATGAAGCCGGAACTGGTGTCGCCCGCGGTCGCCTGGCTGTGTAGCGAGGAATGCGATCAGAACGGCGAGATCATTGCGGCGACGGCCGGCGGCTACGCCCGGGTGCAGTACTACGTGACCGAGGGCGTGCAGTTTGACCCAGCCGAGCCGGTAACGATCGAAATGGTCAGGGATTCACTCGAACGCATTCGCGACCTAGCGACGGCGAAGCCGTATTTCGGAATGATGGGCAACGTGGTGGAGAAGCTGCGTGAATTGGGTCGGATCAAATAGCGGAGGAACCACGACGCCTTCATCCGGGATTGGCGGCACTCTCTGGACCGGAAACCGGCTGTGAGAGTGCCGCGAGTGCCGTCCCGCACCTGACGGCCAAACGTCATATGCGTGTATCACGAAGGGGTTATTCAACCTAGCGAGCAGCCTTAAAAGGCACGCCGGCCGATCCGTTCGGCTTGCCGCGGCAGACACCGTCCCAATTGAACCCACCAACAATACTTGCCAGGGGCCGCGCGCCGCCCGATACATTCCGCATGGATGAACACACTCAATCCGCGCCACGTCAGGAGGCGCCGGCTCCGGAAGCCGGGCCGCGTTACGACTTCGCCGCCGCCGAACCAAAATGGCAACAGGCATGGGCCGAGCATGGCTGCTTCCGGGTTGCGGACGTGCCGACCGACGGCAAGCCGAAATACTACGTGCTGGAGATGTTTCCCTACCCCAGCGGCAACATCCACATGGGGCATGTCCGCAATTATACCCTGGGCGACGTCGTGGCGCGCTACAAGCGCGCCCGCGGCCATGCCGTCATGCACCCGATGGGGTGGGACGCCTTCGGCCTGCCGGCCGAAAACGCCGCCCGCGAGCGCGGCGTGCACCCGGCCAAGTGGACCTACGAAAACATCGCCGCCATGCGAACGGAACTGCAGCGCATGGGGCTGTCGCTGGAATGGGAGCGCGAGTTTGCGACCTGCCAGCCGGAGTATTACCGGCATCAGCAGAAGCTGTTTCTCGACTTCCTCCGCGGCGGCCTGGTCGAGCGCAAGGAAAGCTGGGTCAACTGGGACCCGGTCGACGGCACCGTACTGGCGAACGAACAAGTCATCGACGGCCGCGGCTGGCGCTCCGGCGCGCCGGTGGAGAAAAAGCAGCTCAGCCAGTGGTTCCTCAGCATCACGAAGTATGCCCCCGACCTGCTCGACGCCCTGGACCACATGGACCGCTGGCCCGAGCGCGTCCGTCTCATGCAGGCCAACTGGATCGGTCGCAGCGAGGGCGCTCGGCTGACGTTCAGCCTCAGCGGCGGCGATCCGGTCGAGGTCTACACCACGCGGCCGGACACGCTGTTCGGCATGTCGTTCCTGGCGGTAGCGCCCGAGCATCCGTTGGCCGCGGCCGCCGCCTCGGCTGACCCCGGCGCCGCGGCGTTCGTCGCCGAATGCCGCAGCCGGGGCACCTCGGAAGCCACCATCGAAGCCGGCGAGAAGCTGGGCTACGACACCGGCCTGCGAGTCGCTCACCCGTTCATCCAGGGCGCCACCTACCCGGTCTGGATCGCCAATTTCGTGCTGATGGAATACGGCACCGGGGCGATCTTCGGCTGTCCCGCGCATGACCAGCGCGATCTCGAGTTCGCCCGGAAATACCACCTGGGCGTCGTTCCGGTCGTGCTGCCGCACGGCGCCGACCCGGCGACATTCTCCATCGGGTCCGAGGCTTATGTCGGCCCCGGCGCCATCTTCAACTCTGCCTTCCTGGATGGGCTGGAGGTCGACGCCGCCAAGCGGGCCGCAATCGAGGCGCTGGAGCAGCGTGGCATCGGTCAGGGCGTCACCAACTGGCGGCTGCGCGACTGGGGGGTGTCCCGCCAGCGCTACTGGGGCTGCCCGATCCCGGTGATCCACTGCGGCACCTGCGGCGTCGTGCCGGTGCCGGACGAGCAGTTGCCGGTGACGCTGCCTGACGACGTGACCTTCGACCGGCCGGGCAATCCGCTGGACCACCATCCCACCTGGAAGCACGTCACCTGTCCGATCTGCGGCGCCGCGGCGCGCCGGGAGACCGACACCTTCGACACCTTCGTCGACAGCTCCTGGTATTTTGCCCGTTTTTGCAGCCCGGCCGCGGATGTGCCGCTGGACCGGGCGGCGGTCGATCACTGGATGCCGGTGGACCAGTATATCGGCGGCATCGAGCACGCCATCCTGCACCTGCTGTATTCGCGGTTCTTCACCCGGGGCATGCGCGACACCGGTCACGTTGCGGTGGACGAGCCGTTCGCCGGCCTCTTCACCCAGGGCATGGTGATCCATGAATCGTATCGCGCGGCGGATCAGCGCTGGCTCTATCCGGATGAAGTCGAGAAGCGGCCCGACGGTACCGCGGTAGATCGCCTAACCGGGTCGCCGGTCACCGTCGGCCGGGTCGAGGCGATGAGTAAGTCCAAGCGCAACACGATCGACCCTGGTGCCATCATCGCTCGCTACGGCGCCGACACCGCGCGATGGTTCATCCTGTCCGACAACCCGCCCGACCGCGACATGGAGTGGACGGAGGCCGGTGTCGCCGGAGCCTTCCGCTTCACCCAGCGCGTCTTCCGCCTGGCCGAGGCGCTCGACGGCGTCCGCTCCGAGATGATGCCCGACGCCGACGCCTTCGGCCCCGCGGGTCGCACGCTGCGTCGTGCCACACATCGTTGCATCGCCGCGGTGACCGAGGCGCTGGAGAGCTTCGCCTTCAATGTCGCCGTCGCTCGGCTCTACGAACTGGCCAACGCCATCACCGAAGCCGAACGTACCGGACCCGAGGCCGGCCTCGCATGGGCCAGACGGGAAGCGATCGAGATGCTGGCCCGCCTGAGCAGCCCGATGATGCCGCATCTGTCGGAGGAAGTGTACGCCCGCCTGTTCCCCGAGAACGGCCATTTGGTCGCCGAACTCGCCTGGCCCGAACCCGAGCCTGCGTTGCTGGTGGCGGAGAGCATTACCATCGCCGTGCAAGTGATGGGCAAGCTGCGTGGCACCATCGAGATGGCTCCGAATGCACCGCCCGAGACGGTAATCGCCGCCGCCGAAACTGATCCGAACGTCGCCAAGGCGCTGCACGGCAAGCGGATCGTCAAGCGGGTTCATGTGCCCAACCGCATTGTGAATTTCGTGGTGGCCGGATGACCAGCCGCATTGCTATGCGCTGGCTGTCGCTTTGCCTGACGGCTTCGCTGCCGGCAGCGGTGGGGGGCTGCGGATTTCAGCCGATCTACATGCCGACGGCGTCCGGGAAGCCCGGGGTGGCGCAACGGGAACTCGCGGCGGTGTTTGTCCCCGTCATCGCCGAACGGCCGGGTCAGCTGCTGCGTCAGGCGCTGCAAAAGCGCTTTGGCGATGATTTCGGCGCGGCGGCGTCCTATGATCTACGGGTCAGCTTCTCGGTCTCCGGCGAGGGGATCGCGATCGAACAGGATACCATCGCCACTCGGGTTCGTCTCATCGGTAGCGCGACCTGGACCCTGACCTCGCGCGACCCCGGCCAACGCGCGCTGACGTCCGGGAGCGCCCGAGCGTTCGATGCGATCAATATCTTCGACGAGCAATATTTTGCCGCCGACCTGGAGACCGAGGCGGTCCAGGGGCGCATCGCCGAAGCTATCGCCCAACAGATCACGCTCCAGCTCGCCGCCTGGTTCCGCAAGCAGGCACCCCAGACGGCGGACAAATCGGGCTGATCCGGCGTGAAGCTGACGCCCGCCCGCGTCCAGGCTTTCCTGCGGGACCCCGGAGCCGTCCGGGTCGTGCTGCTGTTCGGCGAGGATGCGGGCATGATCCGCGATCGGGCGGAAACCCTGGTACGTGCCGTCGCCGGGTCGCTCGACGACCCGTTTCTGGTCGCGGAACTGGCGCGAGACCAGATGCGCGATCTGCCCAACGAGGCGGCGTCAATGGCATTGACCGGTGGCCGCCGGGTGGTCCGGATCCGCGAAGTGACTGACGCGGCAGCCGACGCCGTCCGGTTGGTGCTCAAGAGCGATGCACCAGCCCTGGTGGTGCTTGAGGGCGGTTCGCTGCCGAGCCGATCGAAACTGCGAACACTGCTGGAGGCGGCGCCGGACGGCACCGCGATCGGCTGCTATCCGGAAGAGGGCCGCGCGCTCGAGGAGACGATCCGGGCCGTCCTGCAGGAAACGGGGGTGGGGATCGATCCAGACGCACTGTCCTGGCTGTCGCAGCATTTGGGCGCGGACCGCGCCTCCACCCGGGCTGAACTTGAGAAGCTGGCATTGTACGTCGGTCCTGGGCACCGGGTGGACATCGATGCGGCGATGACCTGTGTCGGGGATCTGGCCGGGCTTTCCCTGGAGGATGCTTTGTTCGCCGCCACCGCCGGCGACGTCGCCACGGCTGACCGTGCGCTGGAATTGGCGATGGCCGAAGGTACCGCACCCGTCCAGGTGCTGCGCGTCGCGCTGAATCATCTGCAGCGGTTGCACCGGGCCAGACTGGCGATGGACGAGCATGGGCTTGCTGTGGCCGACGCCGCCCGCACGCTGCGTCCGCCGGTCTTCTACCGAATGGTCGGAGCGTTCAACCGCGCCCTTGGACTTTGGTCCGCAGCGTCGCTGAGCGCCGCGATCGCCGCGATGACCGAGGCCGAGCGAGGATGCAAGAGAACGGGTTGGCCGGATGACGCGCTTTGCCGCGGCGCCGTATTGACCCTGGCGCGACGATCGGCCGCGGCGGCGCGGACGGCGGGAAGGCCGTCTTGATCCGGCCCAATGCCGTATCATTATTAGGACCACTCAAGCGGAAAGATACTTGAAACTCCCCCAGCCTGTGTGCAACAAGACTGTTGTTCGGGGTCGTGCCGCCGTGGGGTTACGACGTACAGTTGGAGCTTTGAATGTCCCTTAAGCGGTCAAGTCAGGCGGCGATCCAGAAGCCGGTCAGCGCCATGCCCAGCCGCCTGCTCGGCCTTGCCGAAAAAAGGTTCGTTGAGGATGCGCTGTCCGAGGTCGCTCCCGACTGGTCAGTCGATCTGGATGGCATTTGTGAGCATGACGCAAGCCTAGTCCTGCTGCCGGAAGGCGGCGACGACGAGATGGGTCCGAGCTTCGTCATCAGCCGCGAATGCTTTGGGTTCCGGCTTGACCAATTGCATTGGGACCGAATGCACGAGGTTGGAACCTACCCCGCGCTTGCCGACGTGATCTCTGCCGTTCAAGGGCGGCTGACCTCCGGTCTCGACCTCAGCCCCGCCTCTACCGCCCGGCACTGATACCGGCCGCCGCACGCACCGATCACGCCTCGGCGTCACGCTGGACTTCTCAAAGTATCGCCACCGACTTTCACTCCGGGATCTGACCCCGCCACCTGCAGCCTGCTGATCCGAGCATTGTTGCAGTGCACCTAAGACACGGGCACTGTGACCGCAGACCTCGGAATCGACAATGCGATTACTGACCACCCCGCTCCTGCACCGGGGCGTGCGGGCGCCGTTTCTTCTGCTGGTTGCGATGACGGCGTGCGGGACACTTGGTATGCACGTTATCATTCCGGCGCTTCCCGCCACCGCGCGAGCCCTTGGTATCTCGTCCGGTACCGCGCAGCTCACCATCACGCTGTATCTGATCGGGCTCGCGGCCGGTCAATTACTGTATGGACCGGTATCGGACCGTTTCGGCCGAAGACCCGTGGTCCTTGTGGGGTTGTCGCTGTTTACCGCTGCCAGCGTGGTGACCGCGGTGGCACCCAATGCGGCGATCCTGATCGGCGGACGAATCCTGCAATCGATTGGCGGCTGCGCCGGCCTCGTCCTGGGACGCGCTGCCGTCCGAGATGGCGCCGCCGCGGACAAGGCGGCCGGGCAGTTGGCTCTGCTCACCCTTGTCATGTCGCTTGTCCCGGCAATCGCGCCGGCAATCGGCGGCTTCATAACCGCATACATCAGTTGGCGCGCGAGCTATGTGCTGCTTGCGGTAATCGGTGGCCTGACCTTGCTCGCGTGCGCATTGCGCCTGCCGGAAACCCGTACGCCGGATGGCGGCGCCAGCCGGTCGCTGATCATCGGCTATGCGCGGCTGCTGCGCTCCCGTCGCTTTTGCGGCTATGCGATCGGCGGCGCCTGCTCGACCACTGCTTTCTACGGTTTTATGTCGGCGTCGCCGTTCATCTTTGAGACCCAGCTCCATCAGCACACGCAGGATATCGGGTTGTACCATCTCGTCCTTATGGGAGGCGTTGCCCTGGGCAGCCTGGTCGCCAACCGCCTCGCCGGCCGGGTATCGGTGCCGACCGCGCTCCGTTTCGCCAATTGGGTGGGAGTGCTCGGCGCGGCGCTGTTCCTGCGGGCGGACATGACCGACACGCTTAGCGTGGCGACGGTGATCGCCCCTGTTACACTGTTCATGGTCGGCGCCGGCATGGCGAGCCCGTTCGCGTTGGCCGGCTCGGTCAGCGTCGCTCCACAGTCGATCGGCGCGGCATCGGGGATGTATGGTTTTGTGCAAATGACGTATGGCATGCTGTGCACCGTGGTGGCGGAAGCCTGGCATCCGGGCGCGGTATATCCTGTCGCCATCATCCTGCTCGGCTCCGCATTGCTGGGGCAGGCGGCGATGTCGGTGGCGATCCGGGCGGAGCCACGGCCACAAAATCGCGCCGTCTGATTCACCCTTTGAAAATGCGTCCATCCATCTGGAACAGCCGACCCCATCCCTTCACCCGGGACGGATCGACGGTTGCCAGCCCCAGACTTTTCCAGACCGCCGTGGCGATCGTGTCGTAGATCGGAATGCCGAGCTCCTGCTCCAGGGCGGCCACCAGCGGCGCCGACGCGAGGTTGGTGCAGATCACCCCGATCGCGTCGGGCTTGTGCGCCGCCACGGCACGAATCTTTGCAGCCAGCACCTCGGCCGTCACCTCGGCAAAGGCAAAGTTGTCCTGAATCCCGAGGCCCGGTTCGGCCACGCATGCAATGCCCAGCTTCGCGTAGTTGACGATCAGCCGGTCCTGGACCGGCGCGATATAGGGCGTGACCAAGCCAAAACGCCTGACTCCGGTCGCTGCCAAGACCTCGTTGAGCGCCAGCATCGAGGTGGCGGCGCGGACGCAGGTGGCGGCTTCGATCCGGCGACAAAGGCGTTCATCGGTCTCAAACCCCAGCCAACCCGCCGAGGTGCCGTTCCACGCGATGACATCGACCTTGGCATGCGCCAGAAGCTCCGCCGCCATGAGGATAGGGCCGTCGTCGAACTGCGCCAGCGCGTCCTCGGTCAGCGCGATCTCGGTCACGCGAAAGCGTGAAAAATGCACCGAGACCTCTTCGAGCCCCGCCAGCATGGCCGTCGTCACCGGCTCGAGGGTTGTGTTCGAAGACGGCGTGAGCATTCCGAGGCGGGTGCGAGCGGTCATGCCGGCACCAAACCCTCGGCCACCCCACGCGTTTCACGATTGATCAGCATGGAGTCAAAGGAGATCAACACCATGGCCACCAGACGCCAGCATGGCAAAACGGACCGCGCGCAAGACCGCACCGTGGAGGATAGCCTTCCGGCCAGCGACCCGGCGAGCAACTCCGGCATCACCGGGGCGGAACCCTCAGACAAACCATCGCACAGGCGCTCCGTCGAGGCTCGACCGACCGGCACGCCGACGTCGGATCGCCATGCGGCGGAGACCGCGCATCAGTGGGAAGACGAGGAATAATTCTCGACCTGGAGTGACGCTGCGGGAAACGTCAGCATCGGTGGGGCTGTGGCGTGAACTCTGTCATCTTCGCCGCCATGACGAAATCGCCGAAGTCCATCAGCATTTCGTCCGCGACCCCATTCTCCCAGTAGCGCATCCCGACCTCATAGGTGGGCGTCATCGAGTTGGGTTGATGATCGAAAAACGCCAGGCGGACGCGGGTGCTGGGCAACGCGGTCAATACCGGCCACTTGGTCGCAGCCGGCGCGTTCCAGTTCAAAATTACGATAAAGCTATCCTCCACGCCGTTCTCGTCGGTGCCGTCGAACAGCGGCAGCGCCAGGAAGCGCTTCTTGTCGCGCGCCGCCGCGATGATTGCTGAAGTGTGCATCATCGGAAACAGCGTGCCGGCGGGCAGCGCACTCGTTTTGTCACTTGGGGTGGTATAGTGCGCCTCTCCCGGACCGCCGGTCTTTTGCAGCGAAGCCTCGCCGTCAGTCTGGCTGGTCACCGCCGTGTCCGTCATCTGACGGACATGAAAGCGGAACTTCAGGCCGGTCTTGGCTTCCCAGGTTGCGTAATCGGAAGCCATTTCGATGTCCTGGCCTTCCGAATTCGTGATGGTCATGCGCAGCCGCTGGCGCACCGCCCACCCGTCGCACGCGTCCGTCACCTCGTAGCCCATTGTCCCGTGGGCCGCCACGACATCACCGCTTTTCGCCGAGGCCAGGGTGAGGGTGTACAGCGCACGATGGGCCAGCAGCCCGGCCGGGACCTGAGCCGGCACCGGCGTCGGCGCGCTGTTGGCGGCAGGGGCTGGCTGGATCGCGAAGGCAGCCGTCAGAAACAGCGCGGCGAGCGCGGGGGGAAGGCGCATGAGAATCTCCGCTAGATGATCGAACCGCGGCTCGAGACAGTGGACTGGTGCGGCGGCCCCTGACCGGTGGGATTGGCCGAAGGATAGGGTGGCCGCCGCGATCGCGCTACCATGGGATGCCCAACCAAGGTGGCGCCTCAGCCGCCCGTGATCCGTGGCTTCGGCGGCAGGTCAATTTTCAGACTCAGTTCCTTCAGACGGGCCGCGCTGATTTCGGCCGGCGCGCCCATCAGAAGGTCCTCACCCTGCTGGTTTAGCGGGAACGGGATGACCTCCCGGATGTTAGGCTCGTCTGCCAGCAGCATGACGATGCGGTCGATGCCGGGGGCCGATCCGCCGTGCGGCGGAGCGCCATAGCGGAAGGCGTTCAGCATGCCGCCAAATCGAGCTTGCACATCCGCCGCCGAGTAGCCGGCGATTTCGAACGCCCGGATCATGATGTCCGGGCGATGGTTGCGGATCGCCCCGGAGGACAGCTCGATGCCGTTGCACACGATGTCGTATTGAAAGGCCTTGATGGTCAGCGGGTCCTGCGAGTTCAGCGCCTCCAGTTCGCCTTGCGGCATGCTGAACGGGTTGTGGCTGAAGTCGATCTGCCCGGTCTCCTCATTCACCTCGTACATCGGAAAGTCGGTGACCCAGCAAAACCGGAAGGCGCCATTCTCCGTCAGGTCGAGTTCATCGGCGAGCCTGGTTCGTGCCGCCCCGGCAAACTTCTCCGCCACGTCCTTCTTGCCGGCGACGAAGAACACCGCGTCGCCGGCCCGTGCGCCGGCCGCGACCCGGATCGCCTCGGCCCGATCGCTTTCGAGATTGCGCGCGATCGGGCCTTTTGCGCCGTCCTGATCGTAAACGATGTAGCCCAGGCCGCCGACACCCTCGGCCTTCGCCCAGTCGTTCAGCTTGTCGAAGAAGCTGCGCGGCTGGCTGCCGGCTCCGGGCGCGGGAACGGCACGCACCACCCCGCCCTGGCCGGCGATGCGTGCGAACAGGCCAAAAGCCGATCCGGCATAGTGCTGTGTGACATCGGCGATGCGGATCGGGTTGCGCAGATCCGGCTTGTCGGAGCCGAACTGCAGCATCGCGACGTCGTAGGGGATGCGTGGGAAGGGCGGCGGCGTGACCGCGCGGCCGTCAGAAAACTCCTCAAATACGCCGGCAATCACCGGCTCGATGGTCTCGAACACGTCTTCCTGGGTGACGTAGCTCATCTCGAAATCGAGCTGATAGAACTCGCCGGGGGAGCGGTCGGCGCGCGAGGCCTCGTCGCGAAAGCACGGCGCGATCTGGAAATACCGGTCGAAGCCTGCGACCATCAGCAACTGCTTGAACTGCTGTGGCGCCTGCGGCAGGGCATAGAACTTGCCGGGATGCATGCGCGCCGGCACCAGAAAATCGCGGGCGCCCTCGGGCGAGGACGCGGTCAGGATCGGGGTCTGATATTCCAGGAAACCGGCCTCGATCATCCGCCGGCGGAATGAGGTGATGACCTGGGACCGCAACACCATGTTGCGGTGTACTTTGTCCCGCCGCAGGTCGATGAAGCGATATTTCAGCCGGATGTCCTCCGGGAAGCGTTCCTCGCCGGCGACCTGCATCGGCAGGACCTCGGCGGCCGATTGCACCGTCAGGGCCGCGACCCGCAGCTCGATCTCGCCTGTCGGCAAGCGCGGGTTGACGGTGCCCGTCTCCCGCATCACGACCTGGCCGGTGACCGTGATGACGCTTTCCGGCCGCACCGTGTCGGCCGCGGCGAATGCCGGGGAGCCGGCGGGAAACACGCACTGGGTGACGCCGTAGTGATCCCGCAGGTCGATGAACAGCAACCCCCCGTGGTCACGCTTCGAATGCACCCAGCCCGACAAACGGACATCTTGGCCGGCGTCGACGGCTCTCAGGGCGCCGCAGGTATGGGTGCGATAGGCGTGCATCGTCTGGAACCCTGGCCGAAGCTAAAGAGCGAAAATCGGAAAGCGTCGCCGCGGTCGCAGATCGTGGCGCGAGGCGGTGTCAGCGGCGGCACACAAGCCCTGCCCAATTGGTCAAGTCAAGGGAATGCTCGGGAAATGAGCCCGGTCTGCCCGATTGGATGTCCGATCGGGCAGCTTATGCCCCCGGGCCGCCGGTGCGCACGCCGCCACTGAACTCCTCGAAGGCATTCTCGACCAGACTGACATGGTGCAGCATAGCCGCATGGGCGCCAGCCGCATCGCCCGTGAGGATCGCCTGAACCACCGCCTCATGCTCCGCGTAGGAGCGGGGCAGGCGTCCCAGGGTTCGGAACTGAGCTCGGCGGAACGGCGCCAGTCGCCGACGCAACCCCGCCGTGAAGTCGGCGAGCACGTTGTTATGGGCGCCGGCGTAAAGCGTCAGATGAAATGTCTGATTGGCGTCGGCATAGGCGTCCGGATCGCCGGAGCGGACCAGCGCCGCCATCGTCTCCTGCAGCGCCTGCAAGCGGCGGCGCTCCAACGGGGTCATGCGGATTGCCGCCAGGCGCGCGCAGGACGCCTCCATTTCTCCCATCGCGGCGAACAGGGTCTCGAGGCCTTCCGGTGTGACCGAGGCGACCAGCGCGCCCCGGCGTGGCCGCAGATCAATCAGTCCGCTCGCGGCAAGCTGTCTCAGGGCCTCGCGCACCGGCGTTCGTGAAACGCCGAACCGTTGCGCCAACTGCTGCTCGTCCAGGCGCGATCCGGGGACGAATTCGCCTGACAGGATGGCGTTGGAGATCTGCCCCGCGAGCCTTTCCGTCCGCGTCTGATTGTCTGCCGTCATCGGGATCGCTGCCTCGTGACTTCTTCCGCCTCCGCCAGCCGGCGCGAAATTGAGTCGCCGGGAATTTCTTTCACAATTGAGCACATGATATGCACATTCTCACAAATTGGGCTCTCTCATGCACACGTTAGGGGCATTTTTGAATCTTATTGCATGCAAAATGGTAGCCTTGCATACGTCGTAACATCTGAGCCAGGCAGTGAGCAGTGAGGGGCTATTCCAACCGGAAAGGATCCTACAGATGCCCGACTCCGTCCATCCAGTCGATGAGATCCTGCCCCCGCCGCGCATGATCGCGCTCGGCCTCCAGCACGTTCTTGTCATGTATGCCAACGCGGTGGCGGTTCCACTCATTCTCGGCGGCGCGTTGCATTTGCCGAAGGATCAGCTCGCGCTGCTGATCAACGCCGATCTGTTCGCCTGCGGCATCGCGACGCTGGTGCAAACAATCGGCGTCGGTCCGTTCGGCATCCGCCTTCCGGTCATCATGGGGGTCACCGCGGTCGCCATCTCACCGATGCTGGCAATGGCGGCGATGCCGGGGCTTGGGCTGACCGGCATCTATGGCGCGGTCATCGTCGGCGGCCTGTTCGGCCTCCTGGTCGCCCCGCTGATGCAGTATGCGCTGCGATTTTTCCCGTCGGTGGTGACCGGGACCATCATCACCATGATCGGCATCTCATTGATGCGAGTCGGCATCGCCTGGGCCGGAGGCGGCGCGGCGGCGGCGGATTTCGGCGCCGGAGGATATCTCGGCATCGCGTTCCTGGTGCTGGCCGTGATCCTGCTGGTGATCAAATTTGCCCGCGGCTTCCTCGCCAATATGTCGGTACTGATCGGCATCGTCGTTGGCTACCTCACGACAATCGCCCTCGGATGGACGGATTTCGGCGGCATTCAGCAAGAACCATGGATCCGTATCGTGCTGCCGTTGCAGTTCGGCCTTCCCACCTTCTCCCCGGTGCCGTGCCTCATCATGTGCCTGGTAATGACCATCGTGTTCATCGAGGCCACCGGTATGTTCCTCGCCCTCGGTGCAATGACTGGGCGCACGATCGGACCGACCGACATCACCCGTGGCTTGCGCGCCGACAGCCTCGGCACGCTGATCGGCGGGATCTTCAATACCTTCCCGTACGTGTCCTATTCCCAGAACATCGGTCTCGTTGGCGTCACGGGCGTCTATAGCCGCTGGGTCTGCGCCACCGGGGGGGTGATCATGCTCGCCCTCGGCCTGGTGCCAAAGATGGCGTTCATCGTTGCCTCGGTGCCGCAATGCGTGCTGGGGGGCGCCGGCTTCATCATGTTCGGCATGGTGGCCGCGACCGGCATCAAGATCCTGTCCACCGTCGATTACACCACCCAGCGCAACAATGTTCTGATCGTCGCGATCGCCATTGGCTTCGGCGTGATCCCGATCGTCTCGCCGAACTTCTTCCGCATCATGCCCGCCGAACTGAAGCCTGTCTTCGGCGACCCCATCATCATGACTTCGATCGCCGCGATACTGCTCAACGCCTACTTCAACCGCACCTCCGCCGAGGAAGCCCGCCAAGGCGCCATGCTGGCGGCCGAGGCGGCGGAACTTTGAGCGCCGCATAGCCTGACGGTGCGCTGCTGCCGCCAAAAGCGCACGTCATGACTTCGGCGCTTGCATTCCGTGCCGCAGCATCCAAACATTCGTGCATGCTTGGCTCCAACTCCGGTTTGCCCGCCCGCGTCAAGGCTGTCCTCGGCCCGACGAACACCGGCAAGACGCATCTCGCCATCGAGCGGATGGTTGCCCATTCGTCTGGCATCATCGGCTTCCCGCTCCGCCTGCTTGCGCGTGAAAACTACGATCGCATGGTAGCGCGGAAGGGAGTGCGCAACGTTGCGCTGATCACCGGCGAGGAAAAGATCGTTCCGCCAGGTGCAAAGTGGTTCTCCTGCACCGTCGAGGCGATGCCACTGGATCTCGACGCCGAATTTGTCGCAGTGGATGAGATCCAACTCTGTGCCGACGCCGATCGCGGCCATGTCTTCACCGACCGCCTGTTGCACGCGCGCGGTATGGTTGAGACGATGTTTCTGGGCTCGGAGACGATCCGGCCGCTGCTGCAGCGTCTGGTTCCGAGCGCCCAGGTGGAGACCCGGCCCCGGCTGTCCCAGCTTTCATATGCCGGTCCGGCCAAGCTGGTCCGGCTGCCCCCGCGCACCGCGGTGGTCGCCTTCAGCGCGGCCGAAGTCTACGCGATCGCCGAACTGATCCGGCGGCGCAAAGGCGGGTGTGCCGTGGTGATGGGGCGGCTGTCGCCACGCACCCGCAATGCTCAGGTGGCACTTTACCAGGACCGCGAGGTGGACTTCCTGGTCGCCACCGATGCGATCGGGATGGGCCTGAACATGAACGTGGACCACGTGGCGTTCGCCGGCCTCGGCAAGTTCGACGGCCATCGCCCGCGCCGGCTGACAGCTTCCGAGATTGGGCAGATCGCCGGCCGCGCCGGACGAGGGATGCGGGATGGAACGTTCGGGACCACGACCCAGTGTCCTCCGTTGACCGACGAGGTCGTCGCCGCGGTGGAAGCGCATAATTTTGACCCGCTCGAGACACTTTGCTGGCGCAACAGCGACCTGGATTTCTCCGGCATCGATGCCTTGCTGGAAAGTTTGACCGCGCCGCCGACCGGCCCGGGACTGGTTCGGGGCAACGATTCCTCGGATCTCGAGACCTTGCTGGCGCTTTCTCGCGATCCGGATATTCGCAAACTGGCGCGCGGCCGCGGCCGCATGCGGCTCCTGTGGGATGCCTGCCAGATCCCGGATTTCCGCAAGCTGGCGGACGAAACCCACACCCGGCTGTGCGCCCGCGTGTTCGATCATGTGGCGCGGGAGACGGTGGTGCCCACCGATTGGCTCGCCGGCCAGATCGCAGCACTGGACCGGCCGGATGGGGACATCGACACCCTGATGCAGCGGCTGGCCGGTGTCCGGGTCTGGTCCTACATCGCCGCCCGGTCGGATTGGGTGAAGGACACGCTGCATTGGCAGGCGCGCGCGCGGGAGGTCGAGGACAAGCTCTCCGATGCGCTGCACGAGCGCCTGATCAGCCGTTTCGTTGATCGGCGGGCGGCGCATCTGATGCGTCGGTTGGACAGTGCGGACGGCGAGGCATTGTTATCCGCTGTGACCCTGCGCGGCGAGGTTGTGGTTGAGGGCCATCCGGTGGGCCACGTGGTCGGCTTCGGCTTTGTTCCGGACCCTGAGGCGGTCGGCGACGAAAAGAAGCTGGTGCTGCGGGCGGCGCGGCGCGCGCTGCGAGCGGAGATGCCGCGCCGCGTGGCCGCGGTGGAGATGGCCGGCGACGACAATTTTGCTCTCACGCCGGATCATCGGGTCACCTGGACGGGCACTCCGATCGGGCGCCTGGTCCCCGGCGCGACGTCGCTAAGGCCGAAGGTGCAGGTGCTGGATAGCGAATTTCTCGACGGCGCTGAGCGGGAGCGGATCAGGCGGCGGTTGCAGACCTGGCTGGACGAGCAGATCCGTGCCGATCTCGCACCTTTGTTCGTGGCCGAGGCGGCGGCGCAGTCCTCCCCCGTCCTGCGCGGCCCGCTCCACCGCCTGACCGAGTCGCTCGGCCTGATCCCGGGGGTGGACGCCGAGACCCTGTCGCCCGCCCTGAGACCGCAGCTGCGTGCCCTTGGTGTGCGCTCCGGCCGCTTCGCCCTGTTCATGCCGGCATTGATGAAGCCGCGCGCCACCGCGATGCGCGCTCGTCTCTGGGCGCTGGCCCGTGGCCTGCCGACACCCGAGCTGCCGAATACCGCCATGGTGTCGGTCCCGGCGCACCAGCCCGGGTGGCCAGCCGGGTTTGCTGCCGCCGCCGGATGGATCGAGGCCGGCCCGATCCTGTTACGACTCGATATCGCCGAGAAGGTCGCCGGGGAGTTGGGATTTCGCTCTCGGCACGGTCCTTCCGCGCTGCCGGCCGGTCTGGCATCCCGCTTTGCCGTCAAGGCTGACCTGCTTCCCGCTGTCCTGCGCCGGCTTGGCTTTCGTGTTCTGCCGGCGATGGGGCTTGGGCCGGACAAGCACGGTCCGCCCGCGCCGGCGATGCTGATGCCCGAGCGACGGCGACGGCCAACCATCGCGCCGGCGGTCCCGACCTCCGCGGCCGGCGGCCCGTTCGCCGCGCTGGCGGCGCTGCGCCGCTGACTTGGTCACAATGGGCGCCCCGGCCGTGCCGACCTCAATGCGATCGCTTATCTGGCCAAATGAACGCGAGAACGATCGATCTTTTTGCAACGCTTGGCTGAGACCGGCTGACGGCTCCGCGGCATTATGTGACGTTGAAAAGGCGAGGGAGGATGACGATAGCGGACCAAGAAGACCGAGACTGGCAGCGGCTGGACAAGTGGCTCTGGTGCGCCCGTTTTTTGCGCTCCCGCGCAGCCTGTGCCGATTTGGTGGCCCAGGGATCCATCCGGATCAACCGCCAGCCGACCGCCAAGCCGCATGCCAGGCTGCGGGTCGGGGACGTCGTGACCCTTCCGATGCACGGAGCAGTGCGGGTCATCCGCATCTCCGGCCTGGCGCTGCGTCGCGGCCCGGCCACCGTGGCCCGGTTGCTGTATGTCGACATCACAGAGCCGCCAGCAACACCTTGCGTCGAAGCGGATTCCTCGGCATATCGCGGCCTGTGAGGCTTGCCCGGCCGCCGCGCGTTGATCAATCCAGGGGTTGTGTATGACCTACGTGGTCACCGAAAGTTGTATTCGTTGCAAGTATATGGACTGCGTCGAGGTCTGCCCGGTCGACTGCTTTTATGTCGGCGCCAACATGCTGGTGATCCATCCGGACGAATGCATTGATTGCGGCGTCTGCGAGCCGGAATGCCCGGTCGAGGCAATTGTCCCGGACAGTGACGACAAGGCGAACGACTGGGCCGAGCAGAACCGGACCTACGCGACGCAGTGGCCCAATATCACGCGGAAGGGGACACCGCCGGACGATGCCGACGAATGGAAGGATAAGGCCGAAAAGGCCAAGTTGTTTTCCCCGGATCCCGGCAAGCCCTAGGGCAGCACCATGGCGGCTGACCGGATAGATACCTGACAAGACAGGCGAATAGTGCTATGGTGTTATGCTTTGATGCCGCTTGCGGCGTCCTGGCAGGGCATCGATATGCGCCGAGCTGAGGCTCCTGACGAGACCACCGACCAGGAAGGATGAGGTGCGCCGGATCAAGGTGGGTTGCTGGAGCAGCGGCATCGCCGGCGGCAGCAGTGCGGCGAGACTCGACGGAATCGCGTAGACCCCGCGCGCGCTAGCCGCATTTAGAGCAAACATTTGGGTGAGCAGCAGGCAGTGGAAGAAATTTCGAATCAGGTTGTTGAGCAGCATGTGGTCGCCACGCCCGACGTGGTGTCGGCGGATCAACGTATCGAGCAGCGTCTGACCGAGGTCGATCGCCGGCCCCATAACGGCCCGACCTTGACCCCACGGGCGATCGCCAAGGCGGAGGTGTTCGTCGAGGGTGATCATGTGGTGTACCCGACACACGGCGTCGGGAAGGTGGAGCGGATCGCCACCGAGGAGATTGCCGGCCATAAGCTGGAACTGATCCACATCACCTTCGAAGAGAATCGCATGACCCTGCGGGTGCCGGTTGCCAAGGCCCGCACTGCTGGCTTGCGCAAGCTGGCGAGTCGCAAGCTGTTCGATGAGGCGCTCGCCGTGCTGAAAGGCAAGGCACGGATCAAACGGACCATGTGGTCTCGCCGCGCCCAGGAATACGAAGCCAAAATCAACTCGGGCGACCCGTTGGCGATTGCTGAGGTGGTGCGGGACCTACATCGCAATTCCGGACAACCGGATCAGAGCTTTTCCGAGCGACAGATTTATGAAGCCGCGATGGACCGTCTGGCCGCGGAACTTGCCGCGCTGGATCAGACCGACAAGCTGTCGGCGATCACCAAGCTGACGAATTTTCTCAGGACCATCTAACCGACCGTCCGCCGTCAGGCGTGCCTCGGGCCACTGCCGTCGATCACCGCTCATCGAGCGATCAAGGCTCAGGCCCTGTGCGCTGGCGGAGTCGCGCACCATCAGGCCGGAAACAGGGCCCCGCCCCTGGCGGATTTGGCAATCGGCGGCTTGGCGGCGCCGGCTGGCCCGGCCGCCGCGCCGGACGGCGACCGAGCAGGCGATATTTGGGCAGTGGTTGCCGGGACACTCGCGAACTGGGCAGCCGATCCAGCCATTGCTGGACCCGTAAGGCCATAGACCCCTCGCTCGGCCGGCAGCGGCACGAATTTCGTGGTGATCCCCATCACCGTCTCGGCGCCGCCGAGATACAGCACGCCGTCCGGCGAAAACAGCGTGGCCACGGCGTCCATCACGCGCGACTTGGTCGCCTGGTCGAAGTAGATGAGCACGTTGCGACAGAACACGACGTCGAAGTGCCCGAGCGGCCGCAGATCGCTCAACAGGTTGAATTCCCTGAATTGCACCATGCCGCGGAGCGCCTCGCTAATGCGCCAGTTCGCTTCCTCTTTCTTGAAGTAGCGCATCAGCATCTGCACCGGCAGACCGCGCTGCACCTCGAACTGGGTGTAGAGGCCCTGGCGCGCCCGCGCGAGCTGATCGCGGGCGATATCGGTGCCAATGATTTCGATGCGATGATCGCCCAGTTGCTGGCGGGCTTCGGCGATGATCATTGCCAGCGAATAGGCCTCCTGGCCGGATGACGAGGCGGCGGACCATATGCGAATCGTCTTGCCGGCGGGACGCGTGGCGATCAGTCGTGGCAGGGCCTGGGTGCGGAAGTGGATGAACGGCTTGTCGTCGCGAAAGAAGAAGCTCTCGTTGGTGGTCATCGCCTCCACCACGTCGCGCGCCAGCATGTCGTTTCCCGGAGCCCGAATCCGGTCGGCGAGGCCGTTCAGATCGGCGATCTTTTCCCGCTTGAGGATGCCGGTCAGCCGCGTTTCCAGCAGGTAGATCTTGTCTTTGCCGATAATCAGACCGGATTTTGCCTTCAACACAGCGGCGAGCGTATCGAACGACGCAGTCGTCAGACTCTCGGTCATGCCCGCGCTCCTTTCAGCATTTCCAGCAACTTGGGCGAAATTTTCGGCAGCGGCAGCACGGCGTGGCACAGTCCGGCCAGTGCCACCGCACCGGGCATCCCCCACACCACGCTGCTCGCCTCGTCCTGCCCCACGGCGCAGCCACCGGCCTCGATGACCCGCTGAGTGCCCGCCAGTCCGTCATGTCCCATGCCGGTCAGGATGGCGACCAGAACACGGCCGTCACAGGCCGTCGCGGCAGTCCGCAACATCGGATCGACCGAGGGGCGGCAGAAGTTTTCCGGCGGATCGGTCGTCGAGTCTGGCCTTCAGGCCGGTCCGGCCGCCTTCCACCAACAAATGGCGGTCGCCGGGGGCCAAATAGAGGCGACCGGCGAGCAGCGCCTCTCCGTCCTTCGCTTCGGCGCAATGCATGAAGCCCAGGCGGCTGATATGTTCGGCCAGGATCGGTGTGAAGGTCGGCGGCATATGCTGGGTGATCACCACCGGAACTCCGAGCCCCTTTCCGAGTCCCTGGACCAGCGTGAACAGCGCCTGCGGGCCGCCGGTGGAGCTGCCGATGGCGAGCAGACGCGCGACGGTCGACGGAGCGGGCCGCAGGGTAAATACCGCCCGAGGCCGACCCGACTGCCCGACGGGCCGCCGCTGGCGGGCGAGGCCCTTGACCTTCAGCACCAGTTCGCGGCGGAAGCCGTCGTCGCTCTGAGTGCCGATGGTGGACGGTTTCGGCACGTAGTCGGCCGCGCCGAGGCGAAGCGCGCGCATAGCGATGTCGGCGCCGCGCGTCGTCAGGGTGGAGGCCATGATGACACGCACACCCGGGTCTGCTTCCAGCAAAAGCGGCAACGCGGCCATGCCGTCCATGACCGGCATCTCGATGTCCAGCACCACCACGTCCACCGCAGTACGCTCGATCTCCTCGACAGCCGCGCGGCCGTTGGCGACCTTGGCGACGACGCGGATCTCGGGGTCGGCATCCAGGATTCTGGCGATGGCGCCGCGGATCACCAGCGAATCGTCGCAGACCATCACGCGCGCTATCGAGGCGCTGGTCGGCACGGGTACTGGCAGCCGAGCGATCGCGGTCAAATCAGTCCAACCTGCCCTAGCTTGCCGATCAGAATCTCTTCATCGAACGGCTTCATGATGTATTCCTGGGCACCGCTCGTGATCGCCTCCTCGATGTGATCGAGGTCGTTTTCGGTGCTGCAGAACACCACCAGCGGTTTGTCGGGGCCGAATTCCGAGCGCAGGTTTCGCAGGAACGTAATTCCGTCCACCACCGGCATGTTCCAATCGAGAAGAATGCAGTCGGGCATGGTCGCGCGGCAGGCATCCATCGCCAGCTGGCCATCGGCGGCTTCGTTCACGGTGAAGTGGTTCGCCTCCAGGATGCGGCGGGCGACCTTGCGGACGACCCGGCTATCGTCGACCACCAGACAGGTGCGTGACATCGATCTACGCCTCGCCTGACAGGGCGAGTAGCCTGGCCACATCGAGGACGACCAGGAGGCGCCCTTCCAGGCGATAGATGCCCGTGCTGAAGGCCGCCCAGCGCTTTTCCAGGGTCGGCGGATTTGCTCGAATGTGCTGGCCTTCAGGCTCATGACTTCCGAGACCTGGTCCACCAGAAGCGCGTACAGCTCACCGCCCTGGTCGGCCACGACCGACATGCGCTTCTGGCCCGGCGGGGCGGGCGGCAGGCCCAGCCGGCGCCGCAGGTCGATCGCGGTGACAATCCGGCCGCGCAGGTTCAGGCTGCCGGCAATCTCGAGCGGCGCCAGCGGGATACGCGTGATCGGCTGCTCGCCCAGGATGTCACGCACCGCGAGGACCGGGACGCCGCAAATCTGGTCCGCCACGGTCAGGGTTACCAGGACCTGCTCGTCGTCGGCCATCATCTCCGGCCGATCCAATACGTCGCTGGGCATTGTCGGGTCCTTTCGTGGATCAGGCGGGTCGTGGATCAGCCGGGTCGTGGATCAGCCGGGTCGTGGATCAGCCGGGTCGTGGATCAGGCCGTCACCGTTTCGGCGAGATTGCTGCGCAGACTGGCGACCAGTGCTTCCCGTTCGAATTTCGTGATGTAGTCGGTGAAACCCGCCTGGCGCCCAGCCTGCGCATATTGCGGGTCGGTGTGCCCGGTCATTGCGATCAGCGGCAGCTCCGACCAGATGCCCCCGGCCCGGATGGCGCGGGCGAACTGCAGGCCGTCCATGCCGGGCATCTCGATGTCGGACACGATGGCATCGTAGAGGGTGCCGTTCTCACGCAGTCGCAGCGCCTCGGCGGCACTGCTGACAGCGGTGACGCGCAGCCCCGCCGCATTCAATGTCGGCACGATCAACTGGCGGAAGAAGTCGCTGTCGTCCACCAGCAGGATGTGCTTCTGACCGGCCGCCTCGCCCTGCCGCGGAGCACCGCGGAACCAGTCCTCCCAGGCCTGCATCAACCAGTATCCGGTGTCCAGCACATCGGTCGCGTGGCCGCCGATCACGGCGCTTCCCAGCAAGCCGGGCCTGGCGCCGGCCAGTTCGATCTCCAGATGATCGTCAACGACATCGACGATTTCATCGACCATCAGGCCCATGGTGCGACCGCCCTCGGCGAATACCAGCAAGGGCTGCGTCGGCTTGTCCACGTTAGCGTCGCCGCCCATCGAGATCACGGGCATCAGCTTGCCGCGATACTGCGTGACCGGTGAGCCGCAGGACATCTCGATCTTGTCACGCGGGATATCCTCCAGCCGCGCCACCAGCCCCAGCGGCACGGCCATGCGCTGGGACCCACCGGCGTGGAACAGCAGCATCGCCGTCTGATCGTTGGTGGTTTTCGCCTCCACCCGGCTGGACTGCTCGAGCCTGCTCTTGCTGCCGAAGCCGACCCCGGTGCGACGGGCAATCCCGTTCGGATCGAGGATCATGATCACCGAACCGTCTCCGAGAATGGTATTGCCGCTGAACATCGTCACGTGGCGGAGGATCGGGGCCACCGGCTTTACGACGATTTCTTCGGTGTCGAACACCCGGTCCACGATGATGCCCATCATCTGCGAACCGACCTGCGCGACCACGACATCGGCGCCGCCTTCGGTGGCCTGCCGCGTGCCAAGTTCCAGCAGTTCGGCCAGGCTGACCAGGGGCAGCAGACGGTTTCGAAGCCGCAGCACGGGGGTGTCATTGATCCGCTCGATGACGCTTTCGGTGGCCGAGCTCTGGCTCCTTTCAGACTCGTGCTTCGCCCGCACCAGTTCCACGACGCTGATCTGAGGGATGGCGAAGCGCTCGCCGCACGCCTCGACAATCAGCGCCGAAACGATCGCCAGGGTCAGAGGGATCTTGATCGTGAACATCGTCCCCTTGCCGGGGGTGCTCTTCAGATCGATGGTGCCGCCGATCTTCTCGATGTTGGTCTTGACCACATCCAAACCAACTCCGCGTCCGGAAACCGCGGAGACGGTGACGGCGGTGGAGAACCCGGCGGCGAAGATGAACCGCAGGATCGTGAATTCGTATTCTCCAAAATGATTCAGAACAACAGTATGAAAATACTGATGTTTTCTACCTTGCTGACGGCAACTGACGCGCGGATCTATTTCGCCGAACAGGACATTGATCGGACGCAGAGGCCAAAAGGTTGACGGCGGTGCTGACGCAGGGGGACCGAGCGGTGCCGCGACCAGCACCCCCGGGGCCCCCCTGGACTGTGGCAGTCCCGCCGGTTCGCCGCGTGCCCATCTGTAGCGGCACCAAACGCGGACCGCGGAGCCTCGCCAGCCCTATTGACCCACACCAATGCAGCGTATGGTGGCGCACTGCTCTGGGCTAGACCCTCAGGACGTGGGGCACGGAATGGCTGAACGGTCGGAGCACGATCCAGGAGATCCCGCCCCAGCAGAAGGGGAATACGAGATGCTCAACATCTTTGGCTCGCCAACTGACGTCCGGGTCAACCTGATGCAGGGCAACCATTCCCGGCAGCCCCGCGCAGGCACAAATGGACGTTGGCTGGAACGGCACGCAATTGATTGTTGAGACGGTGTCGTTCAGTCCGTCTTGGGGCATCGGCGTCATCATGCCACATTGCAGCATGGCAACTTACACAATCTCCCAGCATCCGGGCGGAACCAGCTATGACATTTCGGTAATTGGTGATGATGGTGTCCGCCAGATGATGCTCGGCTTCCAGACCGAGGCTGACGCACAGGATTGGATTGCTCGGGACCAAGGGCTAACCAACCAGGCGGGGACGGCTGATACACCCATTGAGCGCACTCACCGCACTGGTAACGCTGGTTGGTGATATCGCTACCGGGTAGGCGGTGGACGCGGTGGAAGATGGGAAGACAAAGAGGCGTCAGAACTTGGGCGCGCTTGGGTTCAGACGGCACAGACCTCAATCGCCATGCTCCTCAGCTCTGGGATTGGTGAACGTGCCAATGAGATCTCCGCCACGCCATATTTCAATAAGAATAGAGGTGCCACTCTCTCGTTCCGCCAAAGCGATAGCCTCGGCGTCAGTCATACATTCGATCGATCTGCTACCCAGCAGACGCCCCTTGGAATCCAGCAACAGAAGCCGATAGCTTTTCATGGCTGGCGCCTCCCGCCTGTGAACGCTAACGCGGATGCCGAAGTTGCCGCAGCGCGGACGTCGTTAATGAACGCAGCCGCCACGCCGGCTGCGGGCAAAGCCTGAATTCTCCCGCCGGTATGAGGAGTGCACCTTGCCGGCGATCAGAGCCGCAGCGCTGCGGCGATGTCGCATATCGCTCGGACCTCGGCCGAGCCAACTTTCCTGTCCGCATCTACAATTCGAGCGCAGGCGTCCACGACCATTCGTGCCTTATGCGGTTCATCCGCCAGGCGCGCCACATGCAGCAGCGCGGCCTTGCGGGCGGCCTCAGGATCGGTTGTGAATGCCCGACGGTGCACTGCCCATTCCTCGGCAATGACAGCCTTCAGTAAAGCGGCCATCAGAGGATCACCCGAGACCACCTCCAGGAGCCGCCAACGTTCAATCAGACTGCTCGTCCGATCGGCGAAAGAGACGATGGCGAAGCCAGCAACCATCGCCTCCAGCATCGCGGTACCACGTAGTTCCGCAGCAAACGGCGTCAGATCGGTTGGGCTACCAGGAGGCTCGCTGTCGCTGGTCATACGAGGCATCATATACTTTACGGATGGCAGGAGCGAGACACCGCCTGGTTGAGCGTATTGCTTCTGGATGACGCGCCGCCCTCCGTCATCGCCGTCTGGCGGAGAGCCTTTCGAGCCACTTTGTCGTGTCGGCAGACTTCAATCCCGCTCGGTTCTCTTTGGGCGGCACAGCCGCCCGTGCATCGATCCGCCAAGCAGCACGCGCCCATTAAATGCAGTGGCAAAGATGCCGCACCGACGTGATATATGGGCGACGTGCGAGACCCAGCGGATCGCCAGGCGCGGGGTGACGTCATGGCATATATTTAATCTGAGGATGGGCGGGGCGGCGACGGATGCTTGGAACATCCGCCGCCAGTGGCCCCGCAGACGCTGGAGACGACATGGACGGGACCGATTTGGAGAGTAGCACGCCATCGGTGCAGCGGCACACGCCTGCTGCAATACGAGATCATTGCACGGGGAGAGAAGCTGGGACCGAGCCAGGCGTCAGCGCGCTATTATACGAGGTGTGCCCGGAACATGACCGGCCATCGGAGGATAGCGGACCACCGGGCGAGGTGGAGGCGGAACAGCACCGGCCTCTGGAAGGTGGCGCGCCACCAGATGAGGTGCATGCCGAACAGGACCGACCGAAGCTAAAGTTCATTAGTGGTGGACCGGCGGCCACCGTGGCCTGGCGGCGACAGTTGCTGGCGTCAGATGTAGACGAAGAACGTCCTTGGTGGTTGGCGTCAGACGCGGACGAAGAATTTCGGCGTCGTTTCTGCGTGCCGGATGAGGCGATCGCTTGGCTCGCTAGTGGGGATGAGGCGTTCGCCGGGCACTATGCCGGCTCTGACGGAAAGGAGAACCGGCGCCTGGATGCGCTCTACCCCAACACAAGTAAGGTGCCAGGGCTCGCTTGGGCCGCCACTACCGAACGATTGGGGGACGCATGCTCAAGGGGGCAGGTGCGTTCCTATCGAGGGGGGGAGCCGCTGAAGCCCAAATTCTGGCTTGTTCGCGATGTTACCGACCAAGACGTTGCAGATGTGCTTTTCGACCGGGAAGATCTGCGCCAACTACTCGCAGACAAAAGTTCCGGCGGGAAGGACGGGCCCGCGGAGGCTGCAGCCAGATCATCTCAGGGCAAAGCTTTAGCTAAGGCGGTGACAGCAGAAGCAGCCATTACATCACCTGTGACGGCGACGAGGACCATCGCGCCGGTTAAAGCAAAACGGGGCCGCCCACCCAATAAATATTGGTCACGCCTCGACTTACTCGTGTTAGTCGAGACAGACTTGGAAGAGTACGGTATCCCTGAACCCGGTGACAGCAGACAAGCCCGACTGGAATGCAAAATAAAGGACGAGCTGGCAAAAACGGATATTCATCCGGCAGAGAGCACGATCCGGCGCTGGGTAAAGGAGAAAATCAATGATTTCAGAAAGCGCCTGGAAGGCCGATAATTAGACCGATGGGTCAAATCGGCCTTATCGGCCGACTTCAGCAGAGGCAATGGTGCAGGGTCCCCGCAGCGTAATCAAACGCGACGGAGACCTGCAAGTGTCTATATCCCACGCCTCTGCCTTGCCGCCCTATCTTCAAGAGATAGTGGCGGGATTGCCGCCGAACGTTGGTCGCAAAACTGGCGCAACGTTGGTCACAGAACATTTATTCCCAGTTTCGCATCGAAGCCTTGAAGCGTGGCCGTTACCGACACGTCATGTTAATGGGAGAGCAGTAGTCCCAACGGATGTATTGTTCGAAGTCGCCTACGCAAAGTTTGCGGCGGCGCCCGTAGTCATGGGTGGCCGGCGCGTATTGGCCATGCATTCAGCACCGGTGGCCACCATGCATCGCGCCCCGGTCGAACACCCACAAGCAGCGTAGCAACACCCCCACGCGGCCATTGCGTGAGGGTGCTGAAGTCAGTCGAACGGGGGCTTGTTGTCGCGGTGACGACAATCTCTTGTAGCGGACCGATCCTCTCCTCGCAAGCCAAACGCCGCGTGGTCTACTCCCCAACAGGAAAGACTACCAAGATGACTAGTATCAATAGCGGCCCAATTGTTGAAGAATTCAAGGCAGTGCGCAAAGACAGCCTCCGGGGCTTCGCGCGTGTCCGCCTGCTGAGTGGAATGATTCTCCACGACACGGGGGTCTACTACAACGGCGAAACATGGTGGGCGTCGCCGCCATCCAAGCCGGTGCTCGACCGTAGCGGCAAGCAAGTAGTTAAAGCCGGAAAACGACAATACCAGCCGACCGTGACGTTTGTGTCGAGGGAGAAGGGAGACCGCTTCACCGACGGGGTCATCGCGGCGTTGCGCGTCTCGCACCCGGAGGTGTTCGACGACGAGCGGCAATTGATGATGCCGCTTGGCACAATCACCCCACCGGCTCTTCCTTCCCATACCACCACCACCTGGACGCGGGAGATGGCTCAATGACTGAAAAATCGGTCTTCGACGATTTGGAGGCGATCCGCCTTTCGCCCGACGCCGCCGCGACGGTGGGCACGCACGAGGTCTTGCGCCATGTCCCCGTCCGTAAGCCGAACCGGACCGAATTCTTCCGTGTGCATCCCGATCCGGAAATGCAACTTGCAACCGGGGTGTTCGTAGATCGTGAGGAGCGGGAGGTGTTCTTCGTTACTCCTGATTTACGGGCCGAGTTGGCGGGCGAACTAAAGCCCGTGCTGCTCGCAACAGCGATCACCCGGCAGGGTGTGACGTTCCTATGGCCGGTTTCACTCCCGGACGAAGGGGGCCGGAGGAACGCATGGGCTGAAACGGCGCGCGAAGCGTACGAGTTGGCCAAGACGGCGTGGGTGCGGATGCCGGCAGACATGAGCCTCGGCGCGTATCGTATATACGAAGCGGAGGGGCGGTTGTCGGATCCGGTGTGGCCGGAGAAAACGCTGTCTGAGCTGCTCAAGCTAGGCTTCAGGGACCGTATTATCGACAGCGCCGAGCATCCCGTGATCAAGCGGTTGCGAGGTTTGTCATGATCCCCTTCCGCGAATGTTGGGCCTGTGACTTCGAATTCCGCGCTGATCCAGGGGAGCGCCCCTGGCCAGTTTGCATGGTCGCTCAGGAACTGCACACCGGCCAAGAAATCCGGTTCTGGCGTGGCGAGCTTCTGAGCCTTCGCACCGCACCCTTCAATGTCGGCGCCGATGCGGTATTCGTCGCCTATTTCGCCTCAGCCGAGTTGGGTTGTTTCCTTGAGCTTGGCTGGCCGATGCCGGCCAATGTGCTGGATTTATATGTAGAGCATCGGTGCGAGACGAACGGCGTGCCAACGCCATGCGGGGATGGCTTGGTAGGCGCGCTGGCGGTGCGCGGGCTGGCGCACATGGACCTCGGCGAGAAAGAGACAATGCGGCGCCTGGTCTTGGATAACAACACCTGGTCTGACGCGGAACAGGTGGCCATCCTTGACTACTGCGCAGCCGACGTTGTGGCGCTGATCGCCTTACTGCCGCGCATGGCCCCTACAATCGACTGGCCGCGCGCCATCTTACGGGGCCGCTACATGGCCGCTGTCGCCCGGATGGAGCGGGCTGGAGTGCCGATCGACACGACCATGCACCAGCGGATGGTTGGCAGCTGGGACGGCATCAAGCGACAGCTTGTGACGGAGATTGATCCAGCCTTCGGTGTCTTTGATGGGCTGATCTTCAAGGCTGACAAATTCAGCGACTATCTCCGGCGTGCCGGAATTGACTGGCCGCGTCTCGCATCCGGCCAGATGAAGCTGGACGATGAGACGTTCCGGGATCAGACGCTCCCGTGGCCGCAGTTACTGCCGCTGCATGAGCTCCGGGCGACGCTGGCAAATCTGCGGTTGACTGGGTTGGAGGTTGGCTCTGAACTCCCGCAACCGCTGTTTGTTATCTCCGTTCCGTGCGGTCACAGGCCGGAATCAACCGAGCAATACCCAATTCATCTTCGGTCCCGCCCGATGGATGCGCGGATTGATTCGGCCGCCCGAAGGCTGGGGGATCGCCTATGTCGACTTTAGCTCACAGGAGGTCGCTATCGCGGCGGCGTTCTCGGGCGATGAGCGAATGATGGCGGGCTATGCCGAGGGTGATCCCTACCTCGCCTTCGCCAGGGCCGCCAGGCTGGCGCCCGCCGATGCCACCAAGGCGACGCACGGGGCCGTCCGGGAGCGATGCAAAGCAATCGTGCTCGGCATCGGCTACGGTATGGCTGCGGACGGCATGGCGGCTCGGGCGGGGATTGCCCCTTGCGAGGCGCGCGAGCTGCTGAGGCTCCATAAGGACACATATCGCGTCTTCTGGCGATGGTCAGATAACACCGTCGATGTCGCGTTGCTCACGGGAGCCATGACGAGTGTTTTCGGCTGGCGGCGGCGGGTCGGACGCGAGCCAAATCCGCGGTCATTGATGAACTGGCCGATGCAGGCCGCCGGTGCCGAAATGATGCGGATTGCCGCCATTGCCGCAACTGAGGCAGGGTTGGACGTGTGCGCGCCAGTGCATGACGCCTTTCTGATGGCCGCGCCGCTGGATCGCCTGGATGCGGACGTAGCGGAAATGCGCACGCTGATGTCCCGGGCTGGCCGTGCCGTTACCGGCGGGCTGGACGTTCGCACTGATGCCGAGGTGATCCGCTGGCCGGACCGGTTCATGGACCCGAGGGGGGCGGCAATGTGGCAGCGAGTCGTCGGGATGCTGCCCGCGGCGGACGTGAGACTGGCGGCGTGATTGGCGACGGTGTGTCGCCGTATAGCGACGTTGATGTCGCCATGTGGCGCCGTGGTGTCTTCATATGGCGCCACGATGTCTCCATATGGCGACCCCCAGGGGTCATATTATTATAAGTCTTATTAGAAGTCTTATTGAAGGCCTTATCTCTATGTCTTCTCCTAATACACCTATACCTAATGGATACCTGTTGGGCGGTGATACTCCTGGAATCCATACCGGATCTGGCGAAGATATACGGGAGCGTGAGGTTCCTACCTCTGCTTTGCGCCGGGTGAAGCAACGCCGTTCCGAGAGTTTCCTACGGGGGCCAATCCCAATTCAACTAATTGGCGCCGTGTTGGAGTTGCCGCGCCGTCCGCTGCCAGTGCTGTTGGCGATCTGTCACCGCACCGCCATAACAGGGCAGCCGTGGGTAACGCTGCCGGAGCGTGTCATGGCGGAGTTCAAGTTCGATCGGAAGGTGAAGTCCCGCGCACTGGCCGAGATGGAGCGGGCCGGGTTGATCCAAGTGAAGCGCACGCCAGGCCGCCCGGTGTTGGTATCTCTTGCCGGGGGTCCAGCAGCGCATTCAGCGTCAGGACCTGTCCATGAGCACGGTGAACAAATTCGCCGTTGATATTGTGGGCTGGGCGCAACGCTTACGTCTGTCCTGGCAGCCACCTCGGCCAGGGTGAAGCTACCCATCGACCTTGCGCTTCCGGACGCGCTTGGGGCGGTCTTGGGAGCGGCGTCCAGGCGGCTATCCTAACGCGCCAGCTCCCTGGCCGTAGCGTTGTCGAGCATGCCTGGAAAGCGCCGTCGCAGCTCAACTG
>CAWEVT010000005.1:0-890938 GCA_963812585.1 uncultured Alphaproteobacteria bacterium
AGGTTGATGCGAGCGTCGCCAGTCAGTGTCGGTGACCAGAGTTGTGATGCATGAACTCGGGATGGCGGGTAAACTCCGGATTATGGGCGAACCTGACATGATGATTGCTGTGGAACCGCGGGCCAAATACGCCGACGAACCCCAACCCGATCGTTGACCCAAACCAAGGTCCATAGTAAGCAGGATAGGCATCGACATAGGGAAAATTTGGCGCATACCTGATCGCGCTTGGGGCCAGCTGGTTTCCAGCGGCTGCCATACATTGCGCATAGGCTATATCGTATTGCTGTTGCTGCTGGGAAATAGAGGCAGCGGAATTTGGGTTCGCTGATTTGGCAACGATTGTGGCCGCGTATTGACGGCAAGATGCGTCTTCACCCTGGAACTGAGTAAGGTCCTTACCTTGCGGTGGCAGCACTATCACGCTCGGGCCCATCACTGCAGGCGTGACGGCACACGCGCACAGGGCGAGCGCTCCGGCCTGCACAAGGAAGGCGTTTTTCGCGCGCATCTGGACCCTCGCTGTCGGTCTCCGGACTCTGACGGTAGACGCGGACGTGCTCGTTATATTCCGCCACGTTTCCGTGAACGCAGATGAACAGGACCTCTCGCGGGAGAGGTATCTAAGCATTGTATCCTGGATCGCCCTGTGACTTGATCTGCGACCTTATCAGCTCAAGCAGGCCGCGATTTGTGAAGCAGTGTTCATCGGTGGCCGGTTTCAGCCTTACCGGCGGCCACGGTGACCCGAACATCCAGCCGGTTTGGGGCAGGTGGCGGATAACGATTGACCACCTGCCGCCCCTTCGGGCACGTCATTGTCAGGACTTTTGGGAGTTCTGGTTTCGGTTCGTTTGAGGCGAGCTTACCAAACAGCTCCAGCCGGTGCGAAATTAGCTCGAATCCCAGACCCGTCATGATTCTGAGCAGAAGAGCGTCCAGCCCGCCATCCTGAAATTCGGTCACCGCCCCGGTCTCAACATCGATGATGTGGAAGTGGGGCCCGTGATTGGCAGGTTCAAAACGTGAGCGTCCGTGGCCAAAGTCCAGATGAAGAGCGGCGAAACGTATCGCCGGCCGCCCACCACGCCCCGGGGCGATGGCGATAGCGCAATAAGTCGGCAACGCAACCGCGTCCAGCACCGTCACGGTGCTGGACGCGGAGCTGCCCGACGTCGAACCGGCTATTGCTCGACAGCGGTGGACAGCCGAAGCGCGACGACGACCTGCTGACCGTTCGATGTCTTTGCCCGCTCACCTGCCGTGCGTAGGGCGCCAATCAAAATTGCCCGCGCCGGCGACAGCTGACCCGAGAGGAAAGTAGAGAAATATCGCGGGAAGGTGGCGTCCACTTATCGAGCTGCTGGGCGAGACGGCCCGTAACGATGAACGGCGCTGCCTGCTCCCCAAGAATATGGGCAGCATACCTTTGGCGAAATAGCCGAAGCCTACATCAAGGCCCACGAAGCGTCCGGGAGAAATGCCAAGCACAAGCAACAGTGGACAAACACGATCGAGGCTTACGCCAAGCCGGTGCTCGGCAAGATGCCGGTTGCGGCCTCACTCCTCCCCTCATTTCGCTGACTTCGGCGTGACGCAAGAAAAACCTTAGAAACGGCCGAAAACTTGTGGAAACGAATCCTGGTGGCGCTCGCCGGGTTCGTTTGTTGCTTTCTGGCTGATCAGGATTCCCCGGCATGATGCGCGCCTTCAGGCTGACGTCTCCTTCAATTCGCGGAGCCGGTCATGAATGCGTTCAAGACATTCTCCCATCAGCAGGTGCATCAGTTGCTGGACGAGGTACTGGGGCCGTGTCTGCACGCCAAACGTATTGCCTCGCTCGCTGATGCCACGCTGGGCGTGATGCACACCGCCTCGATGGCGGTCTGCACCATTGGCCATGGCCTAGCGGTGGCGCGCAGCCTGAATGCCCGCCACGCGGTCAAGCAGGTTGATCGGATGCTGTCCAACCCGGGCATTGATGTCGACCAGATCCTGGCGCTCTGGGTGCCGTTCGTGATCGGCTCCCGCAGCTCGCTGCTGGTGGCCATGGACTGGACCGACTTCGACGCCGATAACCAAGCCACCATCATGCTTTCCTTGATCACCGAGCACGGCCGCGCCACACCGTTGGTGTGGCTGACGGTTAATAAGGCCGAACTCAAGGACCGGCGCAGTCTCTACGAACGCCGCCTGCTGGTCCGCCTGGCCGAGATCGTGCCGGCGGGGGTTGGCGTCTGCATCGTCGCCGATCGCGGCTTCGGCGATCAGGATCTTTACCGGCTGCTAACCAAGGAATTGCACTTCGAGTACGTCATACGCTTCCGCGGCAATATCAAAGTGACGGCAGCCAGCGGCGTAACCCACACCGCCGCAGCTTGGGTTAACCCAAGCGGGCGGGCGCGTGTGCTGCGCGGAGCCATGGTGACGGCGGATCGCTATCCGGTCGGCACCGTGGTCTGCGTGCGCGACCCTGACATGAAGCAGGCCTGGTGCCTGGCGGCCTCCGCCACTGAGGCGACGGCCAAGGATCTGACTTTCCGGGCCACCAAATCCGCGGTGAAGATGCATACGCTGCTCGATCTGCGCGGCAACATTCCGAGCTTTATCCATATCTCGGACGGCAAGCTGCACGATGTTCATGCGCTCGATATGCTGATCCCCGAACCCGGCGCAATCTATGTGATGGATCGCGGATACATCGACTTCGCACCGCCTGCATACGCTGCATCAGGCGGGCGCCTTCTTCGTGACGCGCGCCAAGTCCAATCTGGATGCGCATCGGATCTATTCCACGCCTACCGACCGAGCGACCGGCGTGATCGCCGATCAAACCATCGTATTGGACGGCCCTCGTACCCATCAGGACTATCCGGCGCACCTGCGGCGCATCCGTTTCCGCGATGCCGAAACGGCGAAGACGCTGATCTTCCTAACCAATCAGACCGCGTTGCCGGCAATGACCATCTGCGATCTGTACAAAAGTCGCTGGCAGGTGGAGCTGTTTTTCAAGTGGATAAAACAGCATCTGCGGATCAAGCAGTTCTACGGCACCTCCGAGAACGCCGTGAAGACGCAAATCTGGATCGCCGTTTCGGTCTATGTGCTGGTGGCGATCGTCCGCAAACGGCTCAAACTGGAGGCGCCGCTCTACACATTGCTGCAGGTCTTTTCGGTGACAGTATTCGAGAAAATAGAGATCCAGACTGCCTTCTCTCGCGAGACCGACAGATCCGAAGACTTGCAAGATGAGAAGCAACTGAATTTATTCAGATTTTAACCGGACAGTAGTGACACAGCATATGGAAATCCCCACAACCATCAACCTTGAGGCGGACGTCCGGGCGGCGCTGGAGCTCTCCGCCGCCTGCCAGGACGACCGCGAGATGACGATGGCGCTACATCAGCACGGGCACGCGAAGTAAGCCGTGGATGCTCCGGTGACAGCCCACCCAACGGCTTCTGCCCGACCATCAGAGCTGTCGCGGAACAAAGGAGGCCTTGGCGGAGCACCGGGCAGACGAGATCCTTGAGATTACGACTCTCTGTTCCAGCAGACGGAGCAACCATTTCGCGTGACCGGGTGGCGGTTTCGAGCAAGCCAGTGTGATCAGTCTGGCTTCCTTCTCCGGGCAAGCGCCGCCTCGAGCCCTTCTTCAACCAGACACTGGCGGGTCCAGTGAACGGTGGCGAGACTGGTGTTGAGGGCTTTCACGATGCGACCATCGCTCCAACCCTCTCTGGCATCGGACATGTCGGCCTTAAGGAACCTCTGAACAAGCCAACACAGCCTTGCCCACGCCCCCGCCTTGGTGCGGTTGCTACAGAAAAGTGCAACGAGCCCATGATGAAATGCACAGATTAATTCACCTTTGTCATTCAGGCGAGAGGTCTCGATCTTTAGCGCTTTTCCGGGGTGTCCCGTAGTTTACGCCACAGGTCCGCTATATAGGAGCGATCTCGGAGAAATCTACCGTTTTGGTATCTTATCCAAATGGCCGTTGGGATGAGCAGAACTGAGTTCATTAGGATGTAATAATTATGGTAGTGCAGGGACGCGACATAGAGCGCCGACGATATCGAGTAGAGCGACCAAACAATTAGCGTCACAGAGTCTTGCGACTCGCCAGCTTCCAGTTGCCGAAATCTAGCCAGATGAACGTGCCACTTCGGTCCGTCACCGCGCAGCTCTTCGTAGAAGACCATCAGGAACAAGCCCATCCTGTATTGGTCGTCCCTGTGTGACGTTAATACAGCCAACCCAAATACTAAAAATGGCTGTACGCACAAAAACAGATAGCAATATATTATAGACTCTTTATCGTGATCTTTGAAGACGAAGGCGGACATCACAGCGAGAATTCCGGAGAATGCAGTGATGATGAGCGAGAGCGTCTGGTTCATTGCACCCTCGCGCTGGCGGATGAGCTCATGCATTTGCTTGAACTCTTCCACAGCCAACTTCTGATCTAAAGTCTCGCTCATAAATGCATGGACTCCGGCCGCGTGCGCATCGACCTTAATCCCGGCAGCCTTTCGGTGTCACCTCAGCGACACCAACGATGCGGGACAGGCCCAGGTTCGCCATTCTGTTCTTTCTATGTTCTGAAGGGGAGCGCAGACCTAATCTGACAACCGCGCCTCTGGGCGCCTCTCCAAAAACGCGCCCGCGGCTCGATACGGCTCGCCTCGTGCAGCGCATGCGGACACAAGTCCCCGCTGCCGATCGCTCCGCTCATTCCGAAGCACGGCGAGTTGGCGCTGGTCGAAGTAACCTTGATCGGGCTTAATGCACCGCCTGCGGAGGGCGAGGGGCCGGTGCGCTGATGCTCTGCCAATGCGAGCTGGGGTGTCCGAGGCAGAGGGGGAATAAGATCAATCGATGACCATCGGTACGCCGTCCCCGCCCAGCCCCGCTCTTCAACACGCCGAGCGATCAAAACACCCTCCGGACATCCGGCACTCAGGTTAGTCAGCCGGCGACGCCCCCGCAATCCCATCGAAGCAACGACACGACGAATCAGAGGATAAGGTTTCAGACTAGCAACCGCACTATTGGCGCTTTACTTTGATATTCAGTCGTTGCAAACCAGGAACTGGACTCTCACGTTCAAGCTGAAAAAATCTGGCTGAACGCGAATAACAAACTCAACGGTTCCATTGTCCTGAGGGACAATATTCCAAATTGAGAGCATTGCTTCGCCCTGAAAGGGAAAATCTAGGGGGCCACCGGGTGGAGCTGACACCTCAGTGACGGTAGCGAAAACGCCGCTGTGCCTATCAACACCCCCCGCGGGGTCCTGGGCGCGGGTTGGGAAGCTTGTAATCCGGACATCGTTGATAGAATTCGTGACGAACGTTACGAAATACCTCTTGACGCTACTCATAACGCATCATTCCCTATGCTTGTTAGGTTTTTAAATGGCTCGGCCTTGATGACTTCCGTATGGCGGGCCAGCACATCCCGCTCAGCACCTCGGCTTAGAGTGGAGGATAGTGCCGCTTAAATCGGCCGTCGATCCCGAACTATCTTCAAGCTACGATCCACTCCCGAGGATTCAACTCCTAGTTGATGCCCCTCTTTTGCATGGAGAACCTCACGGTGCTGGACTAGCTTGTGCTTATCTTCAGGTACGCATGGCGATCCCTATGTTCTTCTGGTCCGAATTCCGCCGAATGTGTCATCGTAGCCTCCCGCCACTTCACGCGCTGTGAGCCTGATCACATATTGCGGTTCAAGCCGCCCAATTCGCTTTGCCTCGCGTCGCCCCGCAGAACACCCTCACGTCGCGTTTGTGACGCTGCCCTTTAGCTATACACCCCACGCAATTCAGGTTACTAATCCGCGCGTGGCAATATACTCATCCCGCCCAAACAGCCGAAGACCGGTTTTCTTGTCAACATCGTTGGCGATGACGGGGCTCGCCAAACCCAGTCCGAAAAAGGACGCCCAGGAATGGATCGAGGTGGATCGGGCGAGGGAAGCGCTGCAGCTGGCGGCAGAGCCGGACGTTCCAACGTCGATGGTGGGATCATCCGGGACCCCGCGCGCCGATTCCACCAGCCATAGTATCCAGCTCATCGTCAGGGTGTCGAGGCCGACCATCACGTTCAACGATGCTCCATAGTCCCCCGAAAGAAAATCGCCGTCGCTTCCAGTAATTCAAAATGCTCAACCCCGGCAGTGGGGAATTTTCAACACCCACTTCTGGGGAGCATTCACCGCCCGGTCATAGGGCACTTCGTTCCGCAGATGTGCGACTCCGGTAGGGCCTTCGGGGGAAGAGATGAAGGCCAGAGCAATGCCAGGGACACGAGCCAGCCAGACGAGCACATTGGACTGCAGCGCGATCATCCGCGCAGCACTGTCTGTCATGACACGGCGCAGAGCGCTCAGGTTGACGCCGCTGCCGACGCGAACGCGACTTACGCGTAGCTGGGACCTGGGGTTGGGTCTTATCTTGGTGTCAATGGGAGCAAATCGGTTACCGGCGCCCCATATATCGGTATGGAGTCAGGCCGAGCTTTATTTTATAGGTGCGGATCATGTCAGCAGAGGTAAAGGCATTTCCCAATCCGGCAACGCAGTTCAAGGGGGGCGAGCGCCTGGGCAAACCGCGCCCGGCGATCGGAAAGCGGCGCGCTCGTAAGCTCAAAGCTGCGCTGGCGGTGACTGAGGCGGTGCATGGCCCGACCCCTGTATTCGAGGGCGATAGCATGGCCTTCCTACGCGCGGTCATGTGCGGCCAGATTCGCCCCGAACCCGCGCAGATGACCGCTGCTGTTGCTCTGGCTAAACTTGAGCGGCCGGCGCCTGCGGCAAAAACGGAAATTGACTGGGCGGAGGTTTGCCAGCAGGCCGCGGATAGATATCGAGCCGAACAGCTAACCATTGATGGACAGCGGGTTGGCGATGGAGGCTCGAAGTTGTAGCTCTTGCCGTTGCGATAAGAGCACAGCCACCGTCGGGTGGGCGAAACCGCCTAGTGGGAATCGACCTCTTTAGGAGCTGTGTGGTAGGGAGCAATCCTCCGGACCGAAGACTGAACACGGTAACGCGAAAAGGGCACGGCATGCGGAGCCACAGCGTTCTCGAAGAAGTTCGGATGCTGCGAAGTCTGATCCGTGAGTGCCGGGACATGGCGCAGGAAGTGTGATGGGGGTCGGTCCGCTGGACGCAGACGCGAGCCATGAACGCCCACAGTAGACGGCACGGGCCTATCGACGGCCCGGGCCTATCGACGGCCCGGGCCTATCGAACCATCTCATGGGGGTAGAGACAGCTAGTTTCTAAATTTTCCTCACGATATCATGGCGACTACAATTCAGTTTGGCAGAAAGAGCAGGAAACCCATTTCGAACGCGCGGCGTAATTCGCCGACCAGGAATGCCGGGACCAGGGCTCGCCAGGGAACCGAGGCCGCATTGGGGGCCGGCGGCAGATGCGCCAGATCCATGAAGAAGTGGAGATCTTCGTCCCGCAGATTCTGCGTCATGAACTGATGAAACGGCTCGGTGGCCAGCTTCAGCCCTTCAATTTCAGAAATGCGACCTTCCGTCATAGGCTGCAGGCCATTCGTCCAGGCCTGTTCAAGGACCGGCTGCATGACGAAGTATGACAGAAACATCGCGAGACCGATCAGTACGACATTCGGTGGCGTGCCCTGCGTGCTCAGCGCGCTTCGCAGCAGGGACAGCACGATTACGATCCGGGTGAAGGCGGTCATCATCACCAGCAGGCTAGGAGCCAGCGACAGAACGGTTACCAGCGCGGTAAGCTGAACGATGCGTGAGGTCGCCCCGGCCTGACCCGCCGCCCCGAGGTCGATGTTAAGCGACTGCGCGTGGCAGTGGCCGGGCAGCAGGAGTATGCAGGTCGCCGCCATCTGGATCACGACCGCCGACGCAAAGCTGCCCGGCATCCTCGGCCGGAGCTTCATGGGCCGGGGATCCAGCCCACGACGACATCCTGCGAACCGCCGGTCAGCAGAAGCACCTGCCGCTGACCGCATTGCACCAGATGCAGGCGGCGGCGACTGTCCAGCGCTACAGATTCTTGAACAGCCAGAAACTTGCCTGTCCCCGGACGGAGCCCGTAAGCTCCCATCCGAACCAGCCGAGCTGCGAGCGCCACGAGGGCAAGCACCAGGAGCAGGGCACCGGCGCTGGTGACGATGGGTCCCACACCGGTGCTCATCCCGCGGGTCGGCGGCTCAGCGCCTCAATCAGCGTCTCGACCGTGCCCCGCAGGCCCATCAGGTCCGGGAGCGTCGCGCGGGCCAGTGGAGGCGGAAGGTGGAGTGCGCGCGTACAAAGCCGCTCGATCCGGGCGTCCATTCCCGTCAGATCGACGGCACTTCCCTGATGCAGCGACAACTGCGCAGCCCGAACGTCGTCACCGACTTCTTTGAGTGAGGATCGAAGGGTCGTCAGCGCATTGGTATCGTAGTCAGTCAACATGGGCGGAATAGGAGGTGAAATGGTGAACTAATCGTTAAATTATCGAATTAATCATTTCTTTATTCTATTCTGCTAGTTTGTTGCCATGGACCCCACCCGAATTGCCCTGTTCGACCTGGCGGAAAAACGGCTCGCGTGGACCGCGCAGCGGCAAAATGTTCTGGCGGCGAATATCGCCAACGCCAACACGCCGGGGTTTCAGGGCCGGGATGTCGAGTCCTTCGCAAAAGTCCTCGCCGGCACGGCGGCAATAGGGCCGGTCCTGACGCAGCCGGGTCATATGGCAGGAACCGCGCCGAGCGGCTTGGCATCTTTGATTACCGATCCGCCCAAGGCACGAGCGTTGGATGGCAACACAATCACCTTGGACGAACAACTGACCAAGGTCGCTGACACTGATACGACCCAGGCGTTGGTGACGAGCATCTGGAAGAAGTACATGGGCATGTTCAACATGGCGCTGGGACGCTCCTAGACATGGCCGCGGACCTCAACACCGCCCTGAGCATCTCGGCCACGGGGATGGCCGCGCAGACCACGCGCCTGCGTGTCATTGCCGAAAACATCGCCAACCAGGATACCACCGGCTCGGCGCCGGGTTCCGATCCGTATCGGCGCAAGACCATATCATTCGAGGCAAAGCTGGATAGCGCCCTTGGGGCGCAGACGGTCCAGGTGAAGAATATCGGCAAGGACGCAAGTGACCTGCCCGAGCGCTACGATCCGGCAAATCCCGCCGCCAATGCGCAGGGCTACGTCAAGCTGCCAAACGTCAATAGCTTCATCGAGGTGATGGACATGCGCGAGGCGGAACGCTCCTACAGCGCCAACCTTTCGGTGATGCAGGCATCTCGCAATATGCTCAATCGCACAATCGATATGTTGAAATGAGTACTATCCCGACGGTCGTCGTTACACCCTCGGCCGCGGTCGAGGCTTATGCCCGGGTCAGCCGCGGAAATTATGGCAACGCTCAGAACGAGGCAGACGGCAGCTTCGGTGCGACGATGCAGCAAGCCCTGGAGCAAGCGATACAGACTGGGCACACAGCGGACGACACGACGAACAAAGCCCTCAGCGGCGGCGGCAACCTCACAGATGTCGTGGTCGCCCTATCGCATGCCGAAATGACCCTGCAGACCGCGACGGCCATTCGAGACCGGGTTGTGCAAGCCTATCAGGACATCATGAAGATGCCGATCTGAACCATGAGCGATATCGACGTCGCGGCGATGATCCGGGAGTGCATGATCGTCACGATGAAGCTTGGAGGCCCGCCGCTGATGGTCGGATTGGCCGTCGGATTGGTGGTCTCATTGATCCAGGCGGTCACCCAGATCAATGAGGCCACATTGTCTTTTCTTCCGAAAATAGTCGCGATCAGCCTTGCCATGATGATGTTGGGACCGTTCATGATCGCGACCCTGAGCAGCTTCACGCACCAGATCTTCGACCGGATCGTTCTCATCGGCGGATCATGAACCTGGATTTGAGTGAACTGCTGACGTGGGCCCCGGCATTCGCCCTGGTGCTGGCACGGATCGGTGCGACTATGGCGCTGCTGCCTGGCCTGGGAGAAAGCGTGGTGCCGGCGATGGTCAGGGTTGCCATCGCCATGTGCATCACCGTCCTTCTGCTGCCCGCTCTGCAGCCGCTCATGCCACCGGTGCCCGAGTCCGGTCTCGCCATGGGATTGATGATCGTCGCGGAGGTTGTCACTGGATTGTGGTTTGGTTGGCTGGCCCGGATGATCATGCTGGCGCTGCCGTCGGGAGCCCAGTTCGTTGCGTATTTTCTCGGCATCTCAAGCGTGTTGCAGCCGGACGCGGAACTTGGGGCGCAATCGACTGCGCTGAGCAAACTCTTTGAGCTTGGCGCGCCCGTGTTGATCCTGGCGTCGGGTTTCTACACTTTGCCGCTCAAGGCGTTGGTCGGATTGTTTCAGCTGATCCCACCTGGCCAGATGTTGCCCTCGGGGGATGGGCTCCAGGCCGCGGTTCAAGCGGTTGGAACAGCATTCGGCCTGGCACTGAAGGTGGCCTCACCGTTCGTCGTGGCGAGCATTCTGTGGCATTTTTCCGTGGGCCTGGTCTCGCGGGTCGTATCGCGCATGCAGATCTACTTCGTGGCGTTGCCCGGACAAATCCTGGGGGGGCTGGTTCTGCTGGCGGTCGCGGTTGGGGCGATGACCGTGGCTTGGCAGGACGGCGTCGGACCCTTCCTGAGCGAGCTTCCAGGCTCCGGTTGATCGGTGTCGGGCAAATCTCAGTCATCCGAAGACCGCACCGAGGAAGCGAGCCAGCGACACCTTGATCAAGCCCGCGAGGCCGGCAACGTAGCGTTATCGCGGGAGGCCGCGACCTTTGCCAGTTTGGCCGGGGTCACCGCGATCCTGGTATATGGGACGCCGGCCGCGGTCCGGGAACTGTCTCGTTACTTGTCAATCTTCCTGGCCCGAGCCGATATGTCACAGTTGGCGGGACCGGCGGGGATGCGCATCGCGGGCCTGAGTGCGTTCGCCGCTATCGCCCCGGTGCTTGGTGCCGCCGGGTTGGCCGGCGCCGCGGCCGTGTTGATGCAAACGAAATTCCTGTTGCACCTCGGAGCGCTGCAGCCGCGTTTTTCTCGGATAAATCCTGCGACGGGGCTTAAGCGCCTGTTTGGCTCCGACGGCCTGGTGGAACTATCCAGATCACTGGGAAAGCTGACCATCACCGTGTTCGCCTTATGGCTGGCTCTCCAGGGGGATGTCGGCCGCCTGCTGCTGCAGCCCGGTCAGGAACTGGCCAATCTGCCATCGGCGGTGGCAGCCCCGATCGTGCACGTGTTGATCGCGGGTCTCTGCACCCATGCACTGTTCGCCGGGATCGACCTGTTTTGGGTCCGCCGCCGGCATACGCGAGAGATGCGAATGAGCAAGCAGGAGGTAAGGGAAGAACAGAAAGACCTCGAGGGGAACCCGCTGATCAAGGCACGTATTCGTCGGATCCGCTATTTGCGGGCGCGCCGGCGGATGATGATGGCGGTGCCGAAGGCCACTGTGGTGGTCACCAACCCCACCCACTACGCTGTGGCGCTGTCATACGACCGTGCGAAGAATGCCGCCCCGCGCGTCGTCGCCAAGGGCGTGGACACCGTTGCGGCACGGATCAGAGAGATTGCACGACAGAACAACGTGCCGATCGTTGCCAACCCGCCGCTGGCGCAGGCGCTCTATCAGCAGCCCCTGGATACCGACATTCCAATGGAACACTATAAAGCGGTGGCCGAGATCATCGCTTACGTCTGGCGCCTTCGAGGGTCCCCCAAAGGGCCGCGTTAGCGGCGTTCACGGTCGCCAACCGGGCAGGCTCATCGCTCGTTCACGCCGATCGGGGCGCCATTCCGTCGCTCTGCTTCGAACTCGTCGCGAGGCGCCTCGGCCTCCCGCCGCAATCGCCTGAAGCTGCGGACGCTGAACGGGAGCATGCACAGATAAATCAGTCCGGCTGCCGCCAGTGCCGCCCACGGATCAGCCACCAACACGGCAGCGAACGCGCCGGTGCCGAGCAACAGCGGCAGGACGTACTCCGATGGGACCTTGAAATTCTTGAAGCTCCAGATCGGCAGGGGCGAAACCAGTAACAATGCGGTGCCGACCAGTACGATCGCGCAGAATAGCGGATATTGCGACGCGCGCAGCAGCCAGTCCCAGCCCTGGGAAGTCGCCTCCAGCCCGAGGAACAGAGGGAATAGAACCAGACCCGCGCCGGCCGGTGCGGGGACCCCAGTGAAAAAGTTGTAAGCGTAGGCCGGCCTCGGCGCGCCGTCCAACGAGGCATTGAACCGGGCCAGTCGGAGCGCCATGCAGACCGCGAACATCAGGCAGGGCACGTATCCATAGGCGCCGATGCGACGCAGCGACCACAAATACAGCGTGAATGCCGGAGCCACGCCGAAGCAGAGGAAATCGGAAAGGCTGTCGAACTCCGCGCCGAAACGCGACGTTGCTTTCAAAATACGGGCCAGGCGACCATCCAGGCCGTCAATCGCTCCGGCGACAGTAATCGCCACCGCTGCGGCACCGAAACGATCCTCCACCCCGAAGCGCATGGCGGTGAGGCCCGCGCACAGTCCGAGCATCGTCATCAGGTTCGGCACGATGCTATTGAACGAGGGACCATGGTATCGTGGACGCCGCCGCTTCCGAGGACGGTAGCGTCGCAGGCGGTGGATCGGTGAAGTCTGCTGGCGATCGCTCATGGCTGGAAAACGATCATGACATTGTGGCGTTCATGCAGGCATTTCCGCGACCAACGTCTCGCCTCCGATCATCGTCTGCCCCTCCGCCACCAATGGGGGCAGGCCATTCGGAAGATAAAGATCGGTCCGGCTGCCAAAGCGGATAATCCCGAATCGGTCCCCGATCTGCACCGGATCGCTCTCCCGAACCGAGCACAGGATTCGCCGAGCGATGAGGCCGGCGATCTGCACCACCGCAATTTCTTGCCCGGTTGGCAGGCGTATGGCCAGCGCATTCCTTTCGTTCGACGTGCTGGCCTTATCCAGGCTGGCGGTGACGAACGCACCGTGTCGGTATGCTATGCGGGTCACGACTCCGTTGGCCGGGACTCGATTGACGTGAACGTTCAGCACCGAAAGAAAGATCGAGATGCGCCAACGTGGCTCGGAGCCCAGCCCAAGCTCGGGCGGCGGTGGGGTAAGCCCAATGGAGACAATTCGCCCATCAGCGGGTGCGACGATGGCACCGGGGCGTGTCGGAGGCACCCGTTCGGGATCGCGGAAGAAGTACAGGCAGAACAGGGTGAAAATCAGCCCCAACCAAATCAGCCAGGCACCCAAGGCGAAGCCCAGCAGGAGGCCAATCAGACCGGCCATGATAAACGGCCGGCCGGCCGGATGGGGCGGCGCGAAAACGTGCCGAATATCATCTGCAAGGGCCATGGTGTCGCAAACTTATGGCCTCTCGGCTGGCGTCGGGCAAGGCAACCATACGGACGCATGTTAGCAGCGAGGCGTCGTCGGGACAGATCGCATGCCACTTGAGGGACGATCGCGCCGCATCCGACCCGACGACCCGCGTCAGATCGCCGCCTCTCGGAAGATCTTCTGAACGTCCCCCCGCCAGGCGCCATGGTAGCGCTCGAGCCAGTATTCCGCCTGGGTTTGCGCACCGGCGGCGATCGCTTCCAGTGGCGCAAGCAAATACCGCTCGTCCTGGTTCGCCGCGTCCAGGCACCCGCGCGACCGCAGCCCGTCCTTGGCGATGCCGACCACGTCGGACACGACGTCTCGCAGCGTTCCACCCCGCCATGGAGCCGCCAGGCCCTGTCGCGGAACCGCGGCGCGGGCGGCAACCGCGTCCGCCCAACCGGCACCCCGTAGCAATGCCTCCACCGCCGTCAGCGCCGCATCGTCGTAGAGCAATCCCACCCATAGTGCCGATTGCGCCACCATCATGTCGGGCCGGCCGGCGTCCGCGCCGCGCATTTCCAGAAATCGCTTCAGACGTACGTCGGTAAAGGCCGTTGTCAGGTGGTCGGAGAAGTCGCCGATCGAGGCCTTGACGCCTGCCAGGGACGGCAGCCGTCCGGCGATAAAGTCGGCAAACGACTGGCCGGCCACATCGATGTAGCCGCCGTCGCGGTGCACAAAGTACATCGGGACTTGTTCGATCAGCCAGGTGGCGTAGCGTTCGAAGCCAAAGCCATCCTCGAACATCACCTCGGGAATGCCCGCGCGGCGATTGTCCGTGTCGGTCCAAACCTGGGCTCGATAGGATAGGAAGCCGTTGGGCCTGCCCTCGGTGAAGGGGGAATTGGCGAACAGCGCCGTCGCCAGCGGCTGCAGCAATAGCGATACGCGCAGCTTGCGCCGCATGTCCTGTTCCGAGGCATAGTCCAGGTTGACCTGCACGGTGCATGTGCGGGTCATCATGTCCAGGCCAAGGCTGCCGACCAGTGGCATATAGCGGCGCATGATCGCATAGCGGCCTTTCGGCATCCATGGCATCGCGTCCCGGCGAGCGAGCGGGTGGAACCCGAGTGGAGCGAAGCCCATGTCCAGGCCCTCGGACGCGGCGCGCACCTGCTCGAAATGCGCCTCCAACTCCTGCTTGGTCTCATGAAGGGTTTTCAGCGGCGCGCCCGAAAGTTCAAGCTGCCCGGCCGGCTCGAGTGAAACCGAAGCGCCATTTTGCTGCAGACCAATGATGTTCCGACCGTCCAGGATCGGCGTGCCGCCTAAGCGGACCAGGCCCTCGAGCACCGCCCGGATGCTCGCGGGATGCCCATCAGCCGGCTCATAGGGCGGCGGTGAAAGGCCATCTACGCGAAAGCCGAATTTCTCATGCTCGGTTCCAATGCGGAACTGATCCGGCGGCTTGCATCCCGCGGCGAGATAGTCGGCCATTTGTCGGACCGACGTGATCGGCGTCGCGTCAGCGTCTGCGGGATTGGACATGTGGTTCTCGAGGCATTCCGATTGATATCGTCGGTCCGGCCAGGGACGCGCCCCGCGACGGATCGACGCTAGCATGCCCGGGTGACGAGGTCATCGGCCCGACTGGCAACCAGGCTGGCTGGTGACCTATCAGGCCGGTAAACCCGAACCCCCGGACGCGCGTCTGTCAGAGTCAGCGTACTAGCCACAGCTCGGCGCCTGCAACAAGGCCAACCCAACGATGGCAGCGGTTTCGGCTCGCAGGATACGCCGTCCCAGCGAGACCCAACGCACAAAACTCCGTTGATCCAGCAAAGCACGGTCACGTGGGCCGAAGCCGCCCTCGGGCCCGACAAGCAACGCGGCAGCCGTGGTGAGTCGATCGGGCGCCGGCAGATGCTCCCGCTCCATCGCGACGAACAGCGGCCGTTCATGGGGCCATTCGGCAAGCACATGATCCAGGCCGCGGGGGGTCAGGATTCGTGGGATGGTCAGCCTCTCGCTCTGCTCAGCCGCCTCGGTGGCGATGGCACGCAGCCGATCTTCATTCACCCGGGTAACGTTGGTCCTTTCGGTGAACACCGGGAGCAAGGCAGAGACCCCCAGTTCGGTGGCCTTCTGGATCACCAGATCGGTCGTGTCGCGTTTCAGCAGGGCAAAAACCAGCCAAAGGTCCAAGTCGTCCTGTTGCGGCCGGAGCAGTGTCTCCGCCCGCAGCGTGGTCTTGCCCTTGGACAGTAAGGCGATACGACCGCCCCACTCGCCGTCACGGCCATTGAACATGCGTACCGAGTTCGCCGACGGCGCGGCGCATGACCACGCCCAGTTGATGCGCCTGGCCAGGGGACGCCTCGATTGTGGCACCGCCGGACAGACCGGCGTCGACATGCAAGCGAATCGGTGTCATGGCGCTCCGCGCTATAGGATTGACGGCGGCACAGTAGGGCGAACAATTCTGTTACCCATGAAGACGCACACTACGGCCGCTCATACCGACATCATCGCCACTGGCTGGGTCGCTCGGCTGCCCCGATCCTGGCTGCCATACCTGCTTCTCGCGCGCATCGACAGACCGATCGGCGCCTGGCTGCTGTTTCTGCCTGGTCTGTGGGGCATACTTCTGGCTCGCCCGCAAGCAGCTGACGCGATCCGCCTGATCACGCTGTTTGCGATCGGCAGTGTTGTCATGCGATCGGCGGGCTGCGTCGTCAATGATCTGTGGGATCGAGACATCGACCGCCAGGTCGCGCGCACTGCCGGTCGCCCCCTCGCCTCGGGTGCCCTGCGCGGAAGTCAGGCGCTGGTCTTTCTTTCATTGCTGCTGCTGGCTGGACTGTTGGTGCTGTTGCAGCTCAATCACGTATCGCAGGGGCTGGGCGTCGCGTCGCTGCTGCTCGTCGGGCTTTACCCGCTGGCCAAGCGGGTGACCTGGTGGCCGCAACTGATGATGGGGTTCACTTTCGGCTTCGGTGCGCCAATGGGCTACACTGCCGCGACGGGACGGATAGACGCGCCCTGGTTGGCTCTCTATGCGGCGGCGATCCTGTGGGATCTCGGCTTCGACACGATCTATGCCCATCAGGACCGCGAGGATGACGCCTTGGTCGGCGTCCGCTCGACCGCCCGCCTGTTCGGTTCGCGGACCAGGCCGTTTCTGGCCGTTTGCTACACTGCGGCGATCGTGGCGTTGGGGCTGGCCGGCTGGCTGGTCGGCACGGGAGCCTGGTTCTACCCGGCGCTTGGCTTGCCGGCAGCGCTGCTCGCTCGGCAAGTGATCGGCTTGGACATCGACGATCCCGCCCGTTGTCTCCGATTGTTCCGCGCCAATCGCGAGGTCGGACTGGCGGTGGGAATGGCCCTCCTGATCGGCTGGTTATGATCGTCACTCCGGCGGGAAGTCCCGGGGATGCGCCGGCGGACGTCTCCGTCGGGTCCAGGGAAAACCCCCTTGAGGAAGCGAGGGCGTTCGTTCGAGCCAACACGATCCTTTCCGCGGCACCTCACGTGCCGGAGGTGAGGCTGCATCTTGCGACCGAAATCACGCCGATATGGCAGGCAACGGAGGCCTGGCTGGCGCAACGAAATGTGGCGCCCCCGTTCTGGGCATTTGCTTGGCCGGGTGGGCAGGCCCTCGCCCGCCATGTCCTGGACAATCCGGCGACAGTTGTCGGGCGTCGTGTGCTGGATTTCGCCGCCGGATGCGGCATCGCGGCGATCGCCTGCGGCGTCGCCGGCGCGGCACGGGTCGAGGCAGCGGAGATTGACCCCATGGCATTGGCCGCGATTGGCCTGAATGCCGCCGCCAATGGCATCGAGGTCGTCTCAGTGGGGGATGTGCTGGGCGCCTCCTGTCGCTGGGACCTGATCCTATGCGGCGACGTTTGCTACGAGGCTCCGATGACAGGCCGCATCATGCCGTGGTTGACGGGCATGGCGCATTTCGCCGAGGTGTGGATCGCCGATCCCGGCCGGGCATATCTGCCGAAAAATGGCTTGGCGGGGTTCGCGAAGTATCGCATCGAGACAACGCTGGAGCTGGAGGATCGCAGCAGCCGCGACGTCGAACTCTATCGACTGGACGGCGCCTGACGAGTAGGCGGCGGCTGACCGAGCGGTATCCCATTCACCGTGGCGACGCCGTCACCCAACACGATGTCCCACACCAGGCCCTCGCCAAGCGGCCGCGCGATGCCCTTGGCCATGAACACCATTGGCAGAATGGGCTGTACGCGCGGATTGCCCTGGGCTTCGGCAATCAAGGCATTCAGACCGGTGGCGACCAAATGGATGTCGATGCCGGCCTTGCCGTCGTTATGTTTCCGGAGCAGTCCCGATCCAGTGACCCGAAGCGGACCTGACGAGAAAGAGAGGCTCTCGACGCCGACCCGAGCATCCTGGTCGTCCAGCAGCGCAGCCAGATCCGGCCCAAGTGCCGGCTGATCTGGGCCGGTCGCCGTCGCATCGCTCAACAATCGCAGCAACAGCTCCGTGGGCACGCCGGAGACGGCTGGCTCGACCTCGATATGGCGCGGGACATAGGCGGCGAGATCGACCGGGACCGCGCTCAGTGTCAGCTCGTCGACAGTCACGGCCAGCTGTGCGTTCAGACGGCCGTTCCGGACCTCGCTGCTCAGAGCCACGCGCATCTGACCGACGTCGCCACGAATTCGAGCCTCCAGCATCGAAATGGATCCGCCGCAGGGTTTCCTCGGTGTCCAGCTGGCTCGCCAGGCCCTTGCAAGCGTCGATCATGACGCGGAGCTGGCCGAGCAGGAGGGGCGAGGAAGTCTGGGAGTTGCCGCGCGCCGGGATCGCGGGCGCCGGCACATCGGGCGGTGTGCCCGGCACCGGCTGATTGGCTCCTGGCTCGGCCCCGGGTGGCGCCGCCTTCCCTTGCCTGCGCGCGGCCTGCAAGCCCACTCCGAGCGCACGTCCCGCGGTCGTCAGCCGCTCCGCCTGGCCGCGGTCGAGGCCCTTGACATTGAAGTGGCCGACCGCGGATACGATCAGGCCGGTGGCGGTGATGCCTGTCTTGTCACTGATATCAAGCCGCCAGTTCAGGGCTGAACCGTGGCTCTGCACATTCAGTCGCTGATCGGTTTCTCCTGACACAGGTCCCTGCCCGGACACGCTGCCTTCGAGGCTGTACCGTTCGATGGTTTGCCCGGCATGTCGGCCATCTTCGTCGGATCGTAGTTCGACGTCGTGCAGTTCCGCGGCGAATGGTGACGGGCGCGCCAGGTCGGGTTCAATTTTGGCATGAATTGCCTGTTGCCCGATGGAGAACCACAGGGTTCCCGGGCCGTCCGTGCCAGCCATTGGCATTGTGCCTGTCCGCGGCAGCACCAGCGACGTAACGTCCCATGCACCACGGTCGAGCGGTCTCGCTACAACATCGATCGCCGCATCCGGTGGTGTCGTCATCTCGGGCAGCGGAATGCTGACGTGATAGGTCTCGCCGTCGTGCGTCACCTGGGAGGGACGCTGCGGCGGTGCAACAAACCCGCCGGTGAGGAGCCCCAGCGCTTCCCCGAGTATCGACTGAAGCGCCTCGGGGGACGGCTGGCCGACTTGCGCGAATGCTGGAGTGACGGCCAAGGGCGCGACCGCCAACGCCGCCGCCAGAGCGTGCCTACGAGACGATTTCATGCAGCCTCGCTGGGTGGTGGCATCGGCCTAATCCGCGTCGACCAGCCGCTGAGGAGCCGGGGTCGCCGGCAGCCAAACGCTCACCGTGGTGCCTTTCCCTTCCTCGCTCTCGATCAGCAGCTGGCCGCGGTGGCGGTTGACTATGTGCTTTACGATCGCCAGGCCCAGACCGGTGCCGCCGACAGCTCGGGAGCGACCTTTGTCGACCCTGTAGAAGCGCTCGGTGAGCCGCGGCAGGTGCTGCTTGGGTATGCCGCTCCCCTCGTCGTCAACCGAGATGACGATCCCCGGCCGGTTCGGCCAGCGCGTGCCGGTGTGCGCTCGTGCGGCCTCAACGCTGACCAATCCGCCCTCGCGGCCGTATTTGACCGCATTGTCCAGAAGATTCTGCAGCACCTGAGCCATTTGATCGACATCCCCTGACACTGTCGGCAGATCGTCGGCGATCCGCATCGCCAGCCGGACGTTGCGCTCCGCCAGCCTCGGTTCGAACGTGGCCACCAGACGTGGCAGCAACTGCTTCAGATCCAGCGCTTCCGATGGTGCCTGATGCTCGGTCAACTCGATTCTTGAAAGGCTGAGCAGGTCGTCGATCAGCCGGTTCATTCGCGCGCCCTGCTCAGCCATGATGCTCAGGAAACGCTGCTGCGCCGGCCGGTCGTCGGCTGCCGCGCCGCGCAGCGTCTCGGTGAAGCCGATCAGCGATGCCAATGGGGTGCGCAATTCATGACTGACGTTGGCGACGAAATCGGCTCGCATCCGCTCCACCAGACGTTCCCGCGTCCGGTCGGACAGCACGATCAGGGCTTCGCCGCCATCCGCCAGTGGCGGGTCCATCGGTACCACGGTGGCATACAGGTCGCGAGTGACCGGCGCCGGCAGCCCGACCTCGGCAGTTTGAGTTTGGCTGGTGGACAGCGCGCGGTCGATCGCACCGCGCACGCCCGGATGGCGGAGCACGGCCGGCACATCGTCGCCGAATACGGAACGGGCGGCCGCATTGGCGCGTCGTACAGCGCGATCGCGGGCGAGCACGATGACCGGGTCCGGCAGCCGCTCGAGGATCAACGTGTCAGCGCGCCGATGCCGTTCCGACAGGGCGGCGCTGGACGCCAGCCTGCGCGACAGCCGAGCAATCTCCCGAGCCAGGCCTTCCATCAGGACGGTGCTGGGGACGTCGGCGGCACCGTTGTCGTAAGCGACCCGGCGAACCGCCTCGGTCAGCAGTTCGACGTCGCGGCGCCAGAGCAAAACAAACGTCCCCGCCACCAGGATAGTGAGCACCATGCCCAACAACGCCGGTACGACATCGGCCCATCCACCGATAGCAAGAACAGCGAACGCCAACACCGGCACGCCAGCAAGACAACAGGCGAATGCCAGAACTCTCATGGCTGGCGGTCACGTCGGACCAAGGAGAACCAGCCGCACCATTTGCGTCAGGTGACAGGGTCGACGCGCTGATGGCGCGCTCGGACACCGCGTTCGATCGCCCCCGAAACCAGCGGATCCAGCCCTAACTCCGCGCGCACGAAATCAAGCATCTCCAGCGATTGCTGTTTCGGCTTCGGGTCCTGATCGCCGGCGATCACTTCGCATGCCAGGGCATAGGCGGTCTCGCGAAGTTTGGGACTGAGGGCCGCACGCATCAACTCGCCGGCGCGAACCAGTCCATTCTCCTCGCGCAGCAGACCAACCGCGGCATCGGTGACATCGACCAATTGGTCTGTGGTAAAATCCTGGAACGCCGGCAAGGTTTGCACCTGGCCGGACATCACCCCGATCTCGCGATCGGTGATGCCGCCGTCCGCGGCAGATACCAGGACCATGGTCAGCACCAGTGCCTCGGGTGCGTTCAAAGCATCTTGGGAACGCATGGTATCCTCCGCGCCTGTCGGCGAAAGTTGGAAAAGCAGCATGGCCGTCGAGCAGGCTGGGGTGGGTCTAGCACCGCATCGCCGGCGGACGATACAACGCCCTTGTTTCAAGTAACCGATTTTGGTTCCGGCATCCAACCGACGCGATCGCCGGTTGGTTCGGCGTTGCAGGCGCCCGACGCGGCTCACCTCTTGCCAGGGTCGCCCGACCGGTTGCTAGGGTCGCGCCACCGGCGTGGCTGGCGCCAACAGGAATGCGCCGGTTCGCGCGACTGCCTCTGCCAAGCCGACGCGGCGCACCACGACGCCGGGAGGAAAGGCAGACATCAGCCGACTGGGCGCCTGGCGATCAAGCAGCACGAAAACGCCCCGGTCCGACGCTCGCCGGATTAGCCGCCCAAAGGCTTGGCGCAGGCGCAGCCGGACGATGCGGTCGTCATAGCCCTTTGGGTCACCATCGGACAGATAAATCCGCCGTTCGCGGTGCAGGATGTCGGGTCGAGGCCATGGCGTCCTCTCGAATACCACCAGTCGCAGCGCCGCGCCCGGCACATCGACGCCGTCGCGCATCGCATCGGTGCCGAGCAGGCAACTTTCCTCTTCGGCGCGGAAGATATCGACCAGTGTGGCATTGCCCATGGCGTCGACGTGCTGGGCATAAAGTGGGATGCCGGCCTGCTCCAGCTCGGGCGCGATGCGGGCGTGCACGGCGCGCAACCGGCTGATCGCCGTGAACAGTCCGAGGCCGCCGCCGCCAGATGCGACAAACAGCGCACGATAGGCCGCGGCCAGCTGGTCCAGATCGCCGGACGCCACGTCGGTGACGATAAAGGCGCGGGTCTGCTCGGTGTAATCGAACGGCGAGGCGACGGCGGCGCGGATCGCCGGCGACGGCAAGTGCGGCGCGCCGACCCGTGCCTCGGCCGCCGCCCAGGCGACTTCAGGATCACGGTCGCCCGAATCGCGCAGGGTGGCGGAGGTCACCAGCAGACCCTGGGCCGGTGACGCCAGGGTAGCGGCAAACGGGACCGTCGGGTCTAGCCAGTGCCGATGCAGCCCGACATCGGTGTCCCGTCCGCCTTCCTGGCCAATCCCCTCTGTCCGGCCACCATCCCGGCGGTCGAGCCGCAGGAACAGCACGTGCCCGGGTCGCTGGCCAGGTTCGGCGGGCGGCTCGGTCAGCGTCCGAAGCATCGACTGCCACGCTTGCAGCGGGTTCAGCGCGCGGCGCATCAATGACCGGCCGATCGCCTCGATCCGATTGCGGGTGGCCTCGTCCATGTCCTCCGCTTCCTCATCCAGCCGGGCGAGGAGCCGCTCGCGCAAGGTGACGAGTGGTTCGGCGATGCGGGCCAGAGCGCGCGCCAGCCGGTCGGCCGACTGGGCGAGCTCCTCGTTGATCGGGAACACGTCGCATTCCGTTGTGCCTCCGATCTGGCGCCGCGCCACATCAGAGGGTTGTTCCGCATCGCCGCCGCGGGTGCGGGCAAGGACCTGGCGGCGGACGAGACGCAGGAACGCCTCCGACGGGTTGGGACGGCGGGGCTCGATACCATCCAGTTCAGGCCCGGCCTCATGCAGTCGGCTAGACCAATCGGAGGGCGGAAGAGCGCTGGCGGCCTGCAGCGCGGCCTCCAAGGGAGCGATCAGGGCGGGTCGATCCGCCACCAATTCCTCGAGTTCTGTTCCGCAGGCCTCGGGCACGTGACCGGCCGCCCTCCGCTCCCCGCAGCCAACGGCGGAGTTCCGCGCTCTCCAGCCCGGTGAAGGCGGCGGAAAAGGCGCTGTCCGCGGCATCGAACAGGTGGTGCCCCTCGTCGAACACGTAACGGGTCGGCACGGCGTTGTCGTCCAGCCCACCCCACGCTGCCTGGGTCATCACCAGGGCGTGATTCGCGACCACGAGTTCAGCGGTGCGGGAGCGGCGGATGGTGTGTTCAACGAAGCATCGGCGCCAATGCGGGCAAGCGGCGTGAATGCACTCACCGCGGCGGTCCGCCAGCGAGGCGATCAGGCCGCCACCGTGCAATTCCGTCAGCCAGCCCGGCAGATCGCCGCCCTGGAGGTCGCCGTCGTTGCTCATCATGGCCCAGCGGGCGATCAATGCCAGCGGGATGGTCTGCTGATTCATAAAGCCGCCGGTGGCGGTGCTGATCGCGTCCTCCAGGTTCAACAGACAGAGGTAGTTCTCGCGACCCTTGCGCACGACTATCCGCCGGCGACGCTCGGTCGGGTCGGGGATCAACCGTTCCAGTTCGCTGTCGATCTGTCGCTGCAGGTGACGGGTGAAGGTGCTGATCCACACCGCCCCCTTGTTCTTTTCGGCCCAAACGCTGGCCGGCGCGAGGTAGCCCAGGGTCTTGCCGGTGCCGGTGCCAGCCTCGGCAAGTACCAGGTGAGGATCGCCGCGAACCTCTCTCGGCGCGAACGCCGCAGTGGCGGCGCCGGCATAGTCCGCCTGACCGGGACGTTGTTCGGCGTGCGGTCCCAGCATGCTGGCGAGGCGAGCCCGTGCCTCGGCCTGGGAGACTGGATGCGAAGATGGCGGTGGCGGGGGCGCGGCGTCATCCCACTCCGGAAGTCGTTTCCAAATCTTCAGTGGCTCGTTCGAGGCTGACGCATCCGGCCGGCCCAAGGCGTGCGTGACATAGCCACCCCAGCCCCAACCGGCCTTCTGCATGCGGGCGGCGAGGGTCGCGGCGTCGCGGTTCATCAGTATGCCGCGACCCTGGACGAGCTGATTGAGGAGGGTGGCGGCGAGGTCGGGCAGGCGGGTCACCTCGGCCTCCAGTCCGATCGGCGGCTGGTCATCGTCCAGCGCGAGGGCGAGGCCACGCGGGGTGGGTGCCGCGCCGCAGGCCGGACGAACGAAGGCGAAAAGTTCCAGCAGGTCGAAAGCCGGGCCGTGCCGCATTCCCAGGCGTCGGAAGGTAGCTGGCGCATGGACCAGTATCGGCGGCGGCAGGGTCCGTAGGAGGGCAACGGCTTCCGGCGGCGGCAGCAGCAAAAGCTCCCCATCCGGGGTCAGGATCGCGGCTCGGCCGTGGCCCGCGACCACTGAAGGGGAATCGGGTAGCGCGATGGAGGGGGTCACACGTCGCTAAGTAACCTGGATTTCATCGAGCGTCAGCAGAGTCGGGCTTTCGTTTAGTCACAGGTGATGGTTTCGCCACCGAACACCTCCTCCCAGGCAGCGCGGAGGGCGACGTCGACGTCGTGCATGTCGACCGGGATACCCAGGGCAGCGAGGCTGGTTACGCCGTATTGCCGCAGGCCGCAGGGAACGATGCCGCCGAAATGCGAAAGGTTTGGCTCCACGTTCAACGCGACGCCGTGCCAGCTTACCCAGCGGGTGACGCGCACGCCGATCGCGCCGATTTTGGCTTCGGCAGGCACCCCGCCGACGGCGTTGCCCCGCGGGTCAGCCACCCAGATGCCGACCCGGCCGTCACGGCGCTCACCCCTGACATTAAAGCGGTCCAGAGTGTGGATCAGCCATTCCTCCAGGCCATTGACGTAGCGACGGATGTCGTTGGCCGGGACGAGGCCGTGTGGCCGGGTCAGGTCGAGCATGACGTATGCAGTGCGCTGGCCTGGACCATGATAGGTCCATTGGCCGCCACGACCGGCGTTGAAGGTGGGAAAGCGCGCCGGATCGCTCAGCTCATCCGGCTTCGCCGAGGTTCCAGCGGTATACAGCGGCGGATGCTCCACCAACCACACAAGTTCGTCGGCTTGTCTGGCTCGGATAGCGGCCACCCGCTGCTGCATGACGGCCAGCGCTTCAGGGTATTCAGTGAGCCCGTCGTCGACGCGCCATTCGGCCGGCCTCCGGTCAAGGGCGCCTCCAGGCGACCTGATGGTAGTCATTGAACCGATTTCGTTCATCCGCTATATCCCCGCCCCTGCCGAATCACGTGCGGTCGTGGCGGAATGGTAGACGCGCAAGCTTGAGGTGCTTGTGGGGGTAACCTCGTGGAAGTTCGAGTCTTCTCGACCGCACCAACAAACCAAGCGAACGGACGGCGGTCACTCTGCGTTTTTCGCAGCTGGAGGCAGCGTTCCCGGCACCGCGGCAGCCCGATCTGATGCAGAACGCATCGCCTTCCAGGTCGTAGACAGCGAGATGTGCGAACTCAGGCCGCGACCTTCAGGTGCGGCGCCACCGAGAAGGGCGCCTCGGTTTTCTCGTGCAGTTCCGCCAGGGTCACGCCCGGGGCGATCTCCAGCAGCGTGAGCCCATCGTCCTTGCCCTTGGCCTCGACGTCGAACACGCCCAGATCGGTGACGATCAGGTCCACGACGCCCGCACCGGTCAGCGGCAGGTTGCAGCGCTTCAGCAGCTTGGGCTTGCCGCCGGCGGTGTGTTCCATCAGCACCACCACGCGGCGCACGCCGGCGACCAGATCCATCGCGCCTCCCATCCCCTTCACCATTTTTCCGGGAATCATCCAGTTCGCCAGATCACCGTTCTCGGCCACCTGCAACGCGCCCAGGATCGAGATATCGATATGTCCGCCGCGCACCATGGCGAAGCTCGCCGCGCTGTCGAAATAGCTGGTGGTCGGCAACTCGGTGACCGTCTGCTTGCCGGCGTTGATCACGTCAGCGTCTTCCTCGCCCTCAAACGGGTAGGGGCCGGTGCCCAGCATGCCGTTCTCCGAGTGCAACTGGATCGACATTCCAGCAGGGACATGGTTTGCCACCAGGGTCGGGATGCCGATTCCCAGGTTCACGTAGAATCCGTCTTGCAGTTCCTGTGCCGCGCGAGCGGCCATCTGGTCTCGGGTCCAGGGCATTGGCTTAGCTTCCCTTAGCCGCGCTTGCGCACGGTGCGTTGCTCAATCCGTTTGTCGACAGTATCCAGTTTTACGATACGGTTGACGAAGATGCCGGGGGTAATGATGTGGTCCGGATCGATCTGGCCCGGCTCGACGAGCTCCTCGACCTCCGCAACCACGGCGTCGCCGGCGGTCGCCATGATCGGATTGAAGTTCCGCGCTGTCTTCCGATAAACGAGGTTGCCCTCGGTATCGGCCTTCCAGGCGTGCACGATCGACAGGTCGGCACGCAGCCCACGCTCCATCACATAGGTGCGGCCATCGAATTCCTGGGTAGGTTTCCCGGCGGCGACCTGGGTGCCGACGCCGGTGGCGGTGAAGAACGCCGGAATGCCCGCGCCGCCGGCCTTGATCCGTTCTGCCAGCGTGCCCTGCGGGTTAAATTCGATCTCCAACTCTCCGGCCAGGAATTGCTTGGCAAAGGTGGCATTCTCTCCAACGTACGAACTGATCATTTTACGGATCTGCCGGGTCTCCAGTAGTTGGCCGAGCCCGACGCCGTCGATGCCGGCGTTGTTTGATATAATGGTCAGGTTCTTCACCCCGCTGTCGCGGATCGCCTCGATCAGCGCGGCTGGGATGCCACAAAGGCCAAACCCGCCCGACATGATGGTCATGCCGTCGCGCAACAGACCCGCGAGGGCGACCGTCACGTTCGGGATAATCTTGTTGACCGCCATACCCTCCCCCAACCGCAAACCGGCCGCATCCTGCCGGACAGGCGGCTAATCAGCAAGCGTTTTGAGATTGAATGGTTTTGCGCTCAGCCACCATTGCGAGCGCGGCGCCACGCCGATGCGACGCCGGGGTTTGCCGCAAGATATGACCCGCGCCGGCGGACCGGTCGATCAGCGCCATACCGCTGCGCCATTACTGATCGCCGCGGCGCGCGAGTCATTCTGCTGCGGTTGCCGGCTGCTGCGGTTGCCGGCTGCTGCGGTTGCCGGTGACCCTCGGCCGCGAGAATAGCGAAGCCGATCACCGCTGGCGCCGCCGAGATACCATCGATCGGGACCAATCCTGTCGCATCAGTCCCGGCTCGTTGCAATAACGATAATTTTTGCCCAGGCTCCTGGAGAGTGAGGATGTGGGAGGCCAGGGATACGGATATGGGTTATCAACTCGGAACTCGCTTCTGCAACCAAACTGGAGGTCGCGCCTGCCGTGGGCACTACTTGCGCTGCTATCCGCTTGATACGAAACATCGAGAAGCGCACAATGGATCTAACTACTCCGGCCAGCCGGGGAAAGTCGTCAAAGACATAGAAAAGATCGGGGAGAGAGACAATGCGATCAGCACATCACGCCGTTGTCGCTGCCTTGCTCTGGCTCGCTCTATGCTCGTGCGGAGCCGCGCAGGCCGCGGCGGCAAGCTGTGACAGCCTGGCCGGCAAGAAGATGGGCGACGCGTCGGTCACAGCGTCCGGAAGTATCAGCCCGCCGCTCAGCATCACGGCACAGGTGCCGCCGCAGTTGGTCTCGGTGCCCGTGCCGTTCTGTCGTGTGGAAGGCGTCATCAGGCCAACCACGGACTCGGATATTCGGTTCGAACTTTGGCTGCCGCCGCCCGCCACGTGGAACGGCAAGTACCAGGGCGTTGGTAACGGCGGCTTTGCGGGTTTCATCACCTACCAGCCCATGGCTCAGGCGCTCGAAGCCGGATATGCGGTGTCCGGAACCGATGCCGGCCACGTCGCCTCGGTGACTGACGCACGCTGGGCCATCGGCCACCCCGAGAAAGTCGCCGATTTCGGCTGGCGAGCCATTCACGAGACCGCACAGGCCTCCAAGGCGATCGCCGAGGCCTACTATGGCAGGGCTCCGTCGCATGCCTATTTCAGCGGATGCTCTGATGGCGGCAGGGAGGCGCTGATGGAAGCGCAACGATTCCCCGACGACTATGACGGCATCGTTTCGGTCGCGCCGGCAAACTACTGGACCCAGGGCGTTCCGGGCTTCATCTGGGACGAGCAGGCATTGATCGCCGAACCGGGTGGCGCGCTTACTGCCAGGAAGTTGCCGGCAATCACCGCCGCGGTGTTGGCCGCCTGCCACGGTGAGGACGGAATACTCGATAACCCGAGGCAGTGCGACTTCGACCCCTCGGTGTTACTGTGCAAGGGCGCCGAGTCGGACGCCTGTCTCAGTTCACAACAGATTACTACGCTGCGGAAGATCTATTCCGGGCGGCAAGACGCTGCCGGCAAGTCGGTCTTTCCGGGTTTCGAGCCGGGCGGTGAGGCAAATCCCGGCGGCTGGGCGCTGTGGATAACCGGGAATGGTGCCAATCCTGGCGAGGGATCGCTGCAGCTCGCGTTCGGCGTCGGATATTTTGGCAACATGGTTTTCGCAAGGCCGGACTGGGATTTCAAGCACATCGACTTCGATACCGACACAAAACTCGCCGCCGAGAAGACGGCGCAGGCACTGGATGCCACCGATATCAACCTCGATCGGTTCAGGGCGGCCGGCGGCAGACTGATTCAGGTTCATGGCTGGTCGGACGCCGCGCTGCCGCCGGCCGTTTCGATTATGTACTATGAGGCGGTGGCGGCGAAGCTGGGCGGTATACCGCAAACTCAAGCGTTCTACCGGCTGTTCATGGCCCCTGGCATGCAGCATTGTGGCGGTGGTGTTGGACCGAATGCGTTCGGCGGCCCGTTTGGCCTGCCGGGACCGAGCGATGATGCCGCGCACGACGTCGTGGCGGCGCTTGCGCACTGGGTGGAAGATGGAGTAGCGCCGGCGCAGATAGTGGCCACGAAATACCAGGACGATGAGCCCGGAAAAGGCATCACGATGCAGCGGCCGTGGTGCCCGTACCCGGCGGTCGCTCGCTATTCGGGCCAAGGCAGCCGGAACGAGGCGGCCAGCTTCGCGTGCGCCGCGCCCAACCCAAGGTGATTGCGAGAAACCGGTCCGGAATTGCCGCAGGCGGGTCGGGCATGTGCCGACCGAACACGTAGCTGGTCGTCGCCGATGACCGCGACCTGAGACTTCAGCTTCGCGAAACCCCGCTGGAGCCGGCCCGGGAGAGTTCGTGGCCGCGCACCGCGGACAGCCCCAGAAGCAGCCAGCCGAGCATCAGGATGATGCCGCCGCTTGGCGCTACGGGTCCGAGGCTGATGCCGGTCAGGCCCCGCTCATATACCGCGCCACAGAACAGCAGCGTGCCGACGGCGAACGCCAAAGCCGCTGCGTGCGACAGTCTGCCGCCGCGTGGCGACCAAAGGGCGGCAGCGAGCAATGCCAGCGCGTGCCAGCCCTGCATCTGCACGCCGCTGGCAACTATGCGCAGAGCCGCTGGGTCAAGTGAATCCAGTCCGTGCGCCATCACCGCCGACATCGTCACCGCGCCCAGTCCCGCCAACGAGCCCAACCCGATCCAAATCCGCTGCATAGCTGATCAATCCTGTTTCGCGGCGCGGCCGCCGCCTATAGCATGGCCGATCATGCCCCGTGGCGACCTGTTTCCCGACATCGGTCCGTATGAGACCGGCTACCTGCCGCTGTCCGATGGCCATGTCATGTACCTGGGAGCAGGCTGGCAACAGGCACGGCCGCCCGGTGCTGTTCCTGCATGGCGGTCCGGGCGCCGGCGCCGGCGCGGTCCATCGTCGCTTCTTCGACCCCAACTACTGGCGCATCATCATCTTCGACCAGCGCGGCGCCGGCCGGTCCCGACCGCTGGGCGAGCTGGCGCACAACACCACCTCTGATCTGGTTGGGGATATCGAAGTGTTGCGCCGTCATCTGGCGATTGAGCGCTTCTTGTTGTTCGGCGGCTCCTGGGGCTCGACGCTGGCTTTGGCCTATGCCCAATCGCACCCCGCCCATGTCGCCGGCTGCGTTCTGCGAGGTGTATTTCTCGGCCGCCCGCAGGAGGTCGAATGGTTCATGCATGGCATGCGGGCGGTTTTCCCGGAGGCGCACGCCGCATTTGCCGGTTTTCTGCCGGAGGGCGACAGAGCGGACCTGCTGGGCGCCTATTTGCGGCGGCTGACCGATCCGGATCCATCGGTGCACTTGCCTGCTGCACGGGCGTGGTCGGTCTACGAAGGCACCTGTAGCACCTTGCTGCCGAGCCCGGAAACCGTCACCGGCTTTTCCCAGGACCGAACTGCTCTGGGCCTGGCACGGATCGAGGCGTTTTACTTCGCCAACGAACTGTTCCTGCCGCCCGAAGGGTTGCTCGGCCGAATGGACCGGATCGCCCATATTCCGGCGGAGATCGTGCAGGGCCGATACGACGTAATCTGTCCCGCCGTCACCGCTTTCGACCTGGCGGCGTCATGGCGTAACGCCAGGCTGACGATTGTGCCCGATGCTGGGCACTCGGCGTTGGAGCCGGGGATCAGGCGCGCGCTGGTTGCCGCCGTCGAGCGGTTCCGCGGCGGGCGATAGTTTGATCAAGGGTGGGTTCTAGCCGCGAACAGTGAGCCCTCGGCCGAGCGCGACCGGATCGGGCAGCTTGGTGGCCAGGGCGGCTGTTCGGCGGCGGCTCTTTGCTCGGCAGCCTTGGCTGCTTTGCTTTTCTTCGCCGGTTCGCTCAAATCTCGTCACCGGGACAAGATGATCCCGGGCAACGCGTGGGAGGAGTGCGGCGATGAAGGTCGGCGTCATCGGTCTGGGCAATATGGGCATGGGTGCCGCCCTTAATCTGCTGAAGAAAGGGCACGACGTCACCGGTTGCGAGCTGCGTGAGGAGACTCGTGCCGCGTTCATGGCCTCGGGCGGCGCGGCCGTCGATGCTCCCGGTGCGCTGCCGGCTGATCTGGAAGCCGTCGTCGTGTTCGTGATCAACGCCGCGCAGACCGAGCAGGTGCTGTTCGGAGAGAAAGGCTGCCTCGCCCGGATGCCCAAGGGCGGCGTCGTACTGTGTTGCGCGACCGTCGCGCCGGAGGCGGCGAAGGCACTCGGCCGGAGGATCGAGGACGCTGGCTTCCTGATGCTGGACAGCCCGGTCTCCGGCGGATCGGTCGGTGCCCGGGAAGGCACGATGACCGTCATGGGCTCCGGCTCGGAGGCAGCCTTCGCGAAGGCTGGACCGGTGCTGGAGGCGATTTCAACCAAGGTTTGGCGGCTCGGGGATCAGGTCGGGGTCGGCAGTACGGTGAAGATGGTCAACCAACTGCTCGCCGGTGTCCATATCGCGACGGCCGCGGAAGCCCTGGCGCTGGGCATTCGCGCGGGTGCGGACCCTACCACGCTGTACAAGGTGATCTCGGACTCGGCCGGCAGTTCGTGGATGTGGCAGAACCGGGTGCCACATATCCTGGACGGCGACGACACACCGTCGTCGGCGGTCAATATCTTTGTCAAGGATTTGGGGATCGTGCTGGACCAGGCCCGGGCCCTGACCTTCCCGTTGCCGCTGGCCTCAGCCGCGCATCAACTGTTCCTGGCGGCGGCAGCGAACGGGCAGGGGCTGAAGGACGATGCGTTCGTCATCCGGGTCTGGCAGGCGCTGACTGGGATTGAGCTTCCCGACGGGAAGTGATTGTGAGACGAAGTGACGATTTTTACAACCTCGACTTGAACCCACCGGAGGCTCGGATCATGATCTCTGCTATGTCTGAGCCGCAGCAGCCCGTCACCCGCCTCGATTACCTGGCCTCTGTCGACCGTCCGCGCCTGGCCCTGCCCCAGGGCAAGCGTGTCGCCGTTTTCCTGGTGGTGAACATCGAGCGGTGGGACATCGACCGCGCCATGCCGCGGCAGGTGCTCAGCGCCCCCCAGGGGGCAGCGGTGGTGCCCGACCTGCCCAACTGGGCGTGGCACGAATACGGCATGCGGGTCGGATTCTGGCGTCTGAAGGCCGCTCTGGATCTGCATGGCATAGCGCCGACGCTGGCAATCAACGCGGCGGTCCCGTCGGCCTATCCTCGGGTAACCAAGGCCTGTCGCGACGCTGGTTGGGAGTTCATGGTGCACGGCTATCATCAGATGGCCACGCATCTGGTCGAGGATCAGCGGGCAATGATCCGCGACGCGATCGACGTCCTGCGTGAGGCCGCCGGGCACCAGCCTGTTGGCTGGCTGGCGCCGGGCCTGACCGAGACCCGCGAGACGCCGGATCTGCTGGCGGAGGCCGGGATTCGTTACTGTGCCGACTGGGTGGTGGATGATCTGCCATGCCAGATCCGCACCACGCATGGCCCGTTGCTGACCATGCCTTACAGTGTCGAGCTGAATGACATCCCAATCATGATGATCCAGCATCATCGCGCCGAGGAGCTGTACGACCGCACCGTCGCGCAATTCGAGCGGTTGTATCAGGAAGCTGAGGACGAGGGCGCCAAGGTGATGGGCCTCGCGGTCCACCCCTATATCAGCGGCGTGCCCCATCGCATCGGCTGGTTCGAGCGCGTACTCGCTCATATGGCCAGCCGGCCAGGCGCGTTGTTCTGGCAAGGACGGCAGATCATGGACTGGTACCTGAAGGCCGCAGCGTGAACCTCATGGCGAAATGGGGCCTGCTCAGCAAGGCCGAGCGTGACGCCGCGTACAACAATTCGGAGGCTGTGGCGGATAGCCCGGTACTGAAATGCGGCACGAGAAGTGGCGTCCTCGGTGTTTCGCGCCACCAATCAGATGCATCTGGATTTGCGCTACGGCATGCGGGAGCGCAACACCTGGGACCTGTTTCCGGTCGCCGACCCCGATGCGCCCTGCGTTGTGTTCATCCACGGGGGCTACTGGCAGCGCAACAGCAAGGAACAGTTCTCCAACCTGATTGCCGGCCCGCATGCCCGTGGCTGGTCGGCGGCGTTGCCGGGCTATACGCTGGCACCCGATGCCTCGCTGACTGAGATCGTGGCAGAGATCAACGCAGCGCTCGACTGGCTTGGCTCGCATGGCCCGGTGCACGGTATCAATGGCTCGGTCGTGCTGTCGGGCTGGTCGGCCGGAGGTCATCTGACCGCGATGTGCCTGGGTCATCCGCTGGTGAAAGCGGGACTGGCCATCTCCGGCATCTTCGAGCTTGGGCCGGTCCGTGACACCTATCTGAACGATAAGCTGCGGTTGACCGAGCAGGAAATCGTATCGCTCTCACCAATGCGCCTGCCGCCGGTGCGCAAACCCCTTGCGATCGCCTATGGGACCGCGGAATTGCCGCCTCTGGTATCCGACAGCAGGGATCTGCACGCGCTACGGTCGGCGGCGCATTTGCCGGGGGAGCTGATCCCCGTGCCGGGGGCTAATCATTTCACCATCGTGCATGAATTGCGCGATCAGGACGGCGTGCTGACGCGGCATTTGCCGTTATTGCTCGGCGAAGGCTAGCTAGGTCTTTGCAAGACCCGTCGTGTTGCTACGAAGGGTCTAGCCGGCGCGGCGCGTGCGGCGGGCTGCGATGCGGCTCGGGTTCGGGCCGTCGTTACCGCTCTAATGAGTGTTCCCTGAACCAAGCCAGATACCACCCGTTCCAGCGCGATCACGCAAGCCGCGTTTCCCTGGACCTCGGGCGGTAAAGGGCGGCGGGTTTTAGGGTGAGGGAACCTCTGGAGCGGCGTTATGGCCTATGGCAAGGATAACACTGAAGTCGCCAGCCTGCCCCGGAGGATTTTGCCCTTGGCTGCCATGACAGCCCATGCAGCCCCCCATGTTGTTGAAGTGGCCGCCGTAATAGGTATTTTTCCGCTGGGTGCCGTCGACATCCCAGTTCGTGGTGACCGCACCTGGGTTAAGACTTGAAAGTCCGCCGCTGAATAGTTGCAGCGAGCGATTAGTCTCGACGACAACGTTCGCCTGATAATAGGTTGATGTTTCCGGCTGTTGTGCGGATCCTGGCCCAGTGCTTTTGTACAGCGAGCCGTTTGGCGTAAGTTTTTCCAGAATTCGATCGTAGGGATAATACTGAACATTGATCAGCTTATAGTAGAGCCACGGTGTGGTTTCGATACCGTTTGCCTTGTCGTTCAGCGCAATGGCGGCGTGGGCGTTTCGATTGGCTTCAATCGCAAACTCAGGAATGCTGTTTTCCCGCCGGTTCACACAGATGTTGCCGCCGGTCGGCACCGTCTGCGCGCCAGCCGTATTGTGATAGTAAAGCCGATCACCCGGATCGTCACAATAGTTCTCCACCTCCGCAGGTACGCACGTCTTTGGATTCAGTGTGAGAATCACCGCGTTGGCGTCACTTGGCGACGGGTCTGGCGGCCCCGGGTCGGGCCTGGGATCAACCAGGCATTCTTGCGGCGAAGTCGCTCTTTTTGCCGCCAGGCCAAGGATGTTGCCGTCCGTGTCTTCGACCGGCTCGCCATATTTGTTCAAGATATTATCGGTTTGTTCGAACGTGGCATAGATGAAGTAAGGTGCGGAAGGTGTCTTCTGGATGATATGCAGCGCGATCAGCCCCCAGGTGGCGTTGCGATAACAAAAGGTCGATCCGCTAGACTGCTCATAGAAGCGCACTGTCTGCGTATGGAAGCGGCCGGAGTTGATCTCGGAGCGAGTGAGAGGACGCCAGGCCGCCTTAATCTCAATAGTGCCATAGGGCTGGCTGACCAGACTTGAGCTGTCCGCCGGAGGGCTTGTCAGATTCTGTGCGAGATATGCCTTGGTGTCACTGACGACGTCGGCGGGCACGCTGTACCACCACTGCAGCGTCTGGTCTGTCGGCGAACTGTTCTTAGCCACATAAACGAACTGGTTACGGTTGGCCTTGGCCAGGAAGCGGATAAGATTCGGCGCGCTATTTCCCGGCGACCTGTTGTTCGCGATGACTCCGGCATACATGTTGGCCAAGGCGATTTCACTGGTTTCGTCTAGATTTACCCAGGGTGTCGGCTCCTGCTCTTGCGCCGGATCGCAAGCCGCCACGGGCGCCTGATAGCGGTAAACGGGCAAGGCGTCGTAGCCAAACGAGGGATCGCCATTCCCGCCGGGATAGCCCGGTGGGCTGCCCGCCCCGGGGAAGATCTCGACCTTGCCGCGAAATGTCTCCCACACCAGGGGTCCAGTGCATTTCGGATCGCCAAAGCTACATGTTTGAGATGGGGTATCGCGCTCGTTTGGTTGGCCGTTTTGCTCTGCGGCAGCCCAATTGACAGCGATAAACTCCTGCCAGGCAAAGGCGGCAGCCTGTGCTGGGGTTGCATTCGGCGCCCCTCCGCTGCCACCTGGAACAAAGGGTGGGTTGAGCTCGGACGGCACATCCGGGCTTATGTTGATCAACGGCGGCGCTGGCTCCGAGCGGGCGGGAGGATGGTAACCGTAGATCATCAAGGCAAATATCAGAGCATGCCGTTTCAGGCCTTGTCGAGTAATCCCCACGTTCCGCATCCCCGTCGAGTGATGCATGGAATATGCAACGACAGAACGAATAAGTCCATCGTTTCGTACGTTATCATATAAGCTATCAAGATAGTTCCGTACGCAACGTAATCTCAAAAGCGGCGACAAATCCATTGCCTATATGACGATGGTTTCGCGAAGCAACGGTAGATTTCAGTCGGGGTCGTTCCTGTCACGGAGCGGGCCATCAGGTGCCGATAATCTGGTCCTGATCTGGCGGCATCCACCTGTTCGATCTGCCGAGAACGAACAGACAAGGGGATTGTGGTAGTCGCCGAGGTCACAGGGGATGGCGCGCCAGCTTCCTCGGACCCAGGCCCTAGCTTCGCGCCCGCTTCCAGCCAGTCTCCGGGGAAACGTTGCCCGCGGCGATCAAGCAGCCACATCGGATCAACGTTGGGCTCCAGCGAGCCACGATGCGTCAAGCAGGCCCTGACCGGATCACCGCCGGGTACGCCTGCGCCAGAGCAAAGAATTAAGGCGGCGGAAAATCCGCCGCCCTGCTTTTCGTCCGTGGACGCGAGGTCACCCGGCCGTCAAAACCGCCTACACCGGGTCCCAGCTGAACACATCGCCAGAGCGGTCGAGTGGCATGAATCCCGCCTTAAGCGCCGGCATCGCATGTTCGGCGATGGTCTCCGGCGTCCACCCCTCGGCACGATGCACGATCCGAATCGGACGTGGGGAGCTGAACAGGATCATCTCGTTCATGCGGCAGCCGAACACCTGCCCAGAAACGTCCTTGGATGCATCGGATGACAAATACACCGCCATCGGCGCGTTCTTGTCGGGCGTCATCTGTTGTATCTTGGCCACGCGGGCCTGCTGCTCCGGCGTTGTGGCGGGGATGGAACTGGTCATCCGGCTCCAGGCGAACGGGGCAATGCAGTTGGACCGTACATTGTAGCGTAGCATGTCCAGCGCGATCGACTTGGACAGCGCCGTGATGCCCAGCTTGGCCGCAGAGTAGTTTGCCTGGCCGAAATTGCCGATCAGGCCCGAGGTGCTGCTCATGTGAACGAAAGTGCCGCTTTCCTGCTTGCGGTAGTATTCGGCCGCCGCGCGGGAGACGAAGAATGACCCGTTCAGGTGTACCGCGATGACCGACAGCCAGTCGTCCTCGGTCATCTTGTGGAAGATCACGTCACGTAGGATGCCGGCGTTGTTCACCACCGCATCGATGCGGCCAAAATGATCCAGCGCCGCCTGGACGATTTTCCGCGCCGATCCCCATGCCGCGACCAATTCGGTACAAATCTCCGCCACTCCACCCTTTTGCGCGATCAGTTGCTTGGTCTGTTCGGCCGGGCTGGCCGATCCGCCTTCGCCGGTGAGGGAGGCACCGATGTCCGCCACGATCACCTTGGCACCCGCGGCTGCCATCATAATCGCGATCTCCCGCCCGATTCCGCCGCCGGCACCGGTGACCACCGCGACCTTACCTTCCATCATACCTGGCATTACGTCCTCCTTGCTGCGTCACCGGCGAAGCTAGGCGCGTCGAGCAGGATTGTGAACCGGACATTGTCGGGCCAGCACGCCGGTCCGGGCCGCGGGAATAAAGATAAAACCCTTGCCGCAGGCGGGTGATCCCAATTCGTGTCGGGACGCGTCGTCAAACCTCCACAGGGACCCTTTGCGGACCCCTTGACGCCCCCGCTTGGGTACGCCATCTGAGGCAATCAGGACTGACACGGTCCTATTAACTGACTTGTCTGCAACGGATAGAAAGCGAGGGTTCGTACGCCATGCTCCGGCTGTCGAAACTGACCGACTATGCCGTGGTGGTGCTCGTCCGGCTGTCCGGGATGGATGGCGTTCAGACCTCCCCGGGGATCGCGGCGGCCACCGGCATTCCGGAACCCACCGTCGCCAAGGTGTTGAAGACGCTGGCTGCGAGCGATCTGGTGTCTTCGCAACGCGGCGCACGGGGCGGTTACCGGCTGAACCGCAACTTGTCCACGATCCCGATCGCCGACGTCATAGCAGCAGTGGACGGCCCGATCGCGTTGACCGCGTGCGTCGAGGGTTCCAATACCGGTTGCGAAGCGCAAGGCTTGTGCCCGATGCGCGGTCGGTGGGATCCGGTGAACGACGCCATCCACCGCGCGTTATCCACCATCACGCTGGCCGATATGCAGGTTTCGGTACTGCCACCGTTCCGCCTGCCGGCTGAGGCCACCCAGGCTGCGCCGCGCGCGGCCGCCGAATAGGACGATATATGACAGCCGTTAGCGAAACCCTCGACACTGTACAATCCGTCACGCAGTCGGGCTACAAATGGGGCTTCGAGACCACGATCGAGATGGACCTCGCGCCCAAAGGGTTAAATGAGGACATCATCCGGCTGATCTCCGAGCGCAAGCAGGAGCCAGAATGGATGCTGGAATGGCGCCTGAAGGCATATGCCGCCTGGCTGAAAATGGAGGAGCCGCACTGGGCGCGCGTCGACCATCCGCCGATCGACTACCAGGATCTGCATTATTATGCGGCGCCGAAGAAGAAGGATGGCCCAAAAAGCCTCGATGACGTCGATCCCGAACTGCTCCGGATGTACGAGAAGCTCGGCATTCCGCTGAAGGAACGCGCAATTCTGGCGGGCGTCGATCCCGATACGGTGCAGAGCACCCAGGTCGCCGTTGATGCAGTATTCGACAGCGTCTCGGTCGCCACCACGTTCCAGGAGACGCTGCACAAGGCCGGCGTGATCTTCTGTCCCATCAGCGAGGCGGTGCGCGAGCATCCCGATCTGGTCAAACAGTATCTCGGCACCGTGGTGCCGACCGCGGACAATTTCTTCGCGGCGCTGAACAGCGCCGTCTTCACCGATGGCAGCTTCTGCTACATTCCGAAGGGCGTGCGTTGCCCGATGGAGTTGTCCACCTATTTCCGCATCAATGCGCGCAATACCGGTCAGTTCGAGCGGACCCTGATCATCGCCGATGTCGCCAGCCATGTGAGCTATCTGGAAGGCTGCACCGCGCCGCAGCGTGACGAAAATCAGCTGCACGCCGCCGTGGTGGAACTCGTTGCGCTCGATGATGCCCAGATCAAGTATTCCACGGTGCAGAACTGGTATCCCGGTGATGCCAACGGCAAAGGTGGCATCTACAACTTTGTCACCAAGCGCGGCGCCTGCCGTGGCGCTCGGTCGAAGATTTCGTGGACGCAGGTGGAGACCGGATCGGCCATTACCTGGAAATACCCGTCCTGTGTGCTGCTCGGCGAAGACAGCGTCGGAGAGTTCTATTCGGTGGCGGTGACCAACAATCACCAGCAGGCCGATACCGGGACCAAGATGATCCATATCGGTCGCGGCTCGCGCAGCACGATCATCTCCAAGGGCATCAGCGCCGGCAAGTCGAACAACACCTATCGTGGCCTGGTCCGCATGCTGCCGAGCGCGGTGAATGGGCGGAATTTCACTCAGTGCGACAGCTTGCTGATTGGTGATCAGTCCGGCGCGCACACGGTGCCCTATATCGAGAGCCGTAATCCGACAGCGAAGGTGGAACACGAGGCAACAACCTCAAAGATCGCCGACGACCAGTTATTCTATTGCCGCCAACGCGGCCTGTCGGAAGAAGATGCCGTCGGCCTGATCGTCAACGGTTTCTGCAAGGATGTGTTGAAGGAATTGCCGATGGAGTTCGCCGTGGAGGCCCAGAAGCTGCTGGCGGTTTCGCTCGAAGGATCTGTGGGATAGTTCAAATGTCGGATTTTCGCGGACTGACTATTCAAGATTTGGCCGCCGCCATCAACAACAAACCGATCCTGAAAGGCATCGACCTGAAACTGCCGCAAGGCGAGGTGCATGCCCTCATGGGTCCGAATGGGTCGGGTAAATCGACTCTGGGTTACGTGCTGGCGGGACGTGAGGATTTTGCGGTCACCGCCGGCTCGGTCACTTTCAATGGCCTTGATTTGTTGGGCATGGAGCCGGAGCAACGTGCCGCCGCCGGCGTGTTCCTGGCATTCCAGGCTCCGATCGAGCTGCCGGGCGTTAACAACGCCAATTTCCTTCGCACCGCGCTGAACGCGATCCGTCGCGCCCAGGGCGAAAGCGAACTGGATGCGGTGCAGTTCCTGAAGCTGGCGCGGGCTGAGACCAGACGCCTGGCGATGCCGGATGATATGCTGAAGCGAAACGTCAATGTGGGTTTCTCCGGCGGCGAGAAGAAGCGCAACGAAGTGCTGCAGATGGCCGTCCTGCGCCCAAAGCTGGCGATTCTGGATGAGACCGACAGTGGCCTCGACATCGACGCGCTGAAAGTCGTTGCAGACGGGGTGAACGCTCTGCGCGGCCCCGACTTCTCGGCGCTGGTCATCACGCATCATCAGCGGCTGCTGGATCATCTGGTGCCGAACCGGGTGCATGTGCTGGCGGGCGGCCGCATCGTCCGTAGCGGCGGCCCCGAACTGGCCAAGGAGTTGGAAAAGAGCGGCTATGCCGGGCTCATCGCGGAGGCCGCATGAGCAGGAGCGATACGCCCACCGCCGCGAACCGAGCCGCCCGGAGCGCCATGACCGGGGCGGCCGGCTTTTTGGCGCAGTACGAGGCGCTGATTGGAAATCTGCCCGGCGACTCGTCCCTGCGCGCTGCCGCCGCGGCGTCGTTCCGTGCTGCGGGCCTGCCAGGCGGCACCCAGCAGCGCCGCCCCGAGGCATGGAAGTACACCAGTCTGCGGCCAGTGGCGGAGGCGCAGTTCCAATCGCGGATCACACCTCGGCATGAGGCCGAGACGATCCTGGCAGGGCTGCCACTGCTGGACGCGCCGCGTCTGATATTCGTCGACGGCATATTGCGCGACGAGCTGTCGGTTATTCCAAGCTCTGGCTTCGCTCGTTTCTCCGAGCAGCCGGATTTCGGCACCCTGAGCTGGCCGGACCGCGAGCCGATGGTGGCGTTGAATACTATGCTGACCGAGGATGGCGCGGCACTGCGTGTGCCCTCTGGCCACGACGGCGGCGTCGTGCAGCTGGTGAGCATCTCCACCCGTGACGCGGATTGTCATCCTCGGCACAGTGTCCATCTTGGGCGCGGCGCCCGCATGACGTTGCTGGAGATTTCGGCCGGTCAGGGCACCTATCTCCTCAACACGGTGGCGGAGATCCACGTGGCGGAGGGTGCCAGCCTGACCCATATCCGGTTGCAGGATGAGGCCACCCGTGCCTTCCACGTCTCCACCACCTATGCCGAGGTTGAGGCGGCCGGTGTTTATGACAGCTTCACCCTGAACCTGGGTGCACAGCTTTCCCGGACCGAGGTGCACGCGAACCTGACCGGCACCGGCGCGATCGCGCACCTCAACGCGGCGCAACTCCTGGCCGGCTCGCAGCATGGCGACTTCACCACGGTTGTCGGCCACATCGCGTCTGGCTGCACGTCACGCCAGACGGTGAAGAACGTGCTGGCCGGGCGGTCGCGCGGGGTATTTCAGGGCAAGATCGAGGTTGCGCGCAATGCGCAAAAGACCGACGGCTACCAGATGAACCAGGCGCTGCTGTTGTCGCCAGACGCTGAAATCGATGCCAAGCCGGAGCTGGAGATTTTCGCCGACGACGTCAAATGCAGCCATGGCGCGACGGTGGGTGAATTGGATGCTGAGCAGTTGTTCTATCTGCGCAGTCGCGGCATCGCCGACCCGGAGGCGAGGTCTATCCTGGTGCGCGCCTTCCTGGCCGAGGCACTCGATGCGGTTACTGATGATACGATCCGTAGCCGGCTCGAGGCGGCCGTCGAGGGCTGGTGGCAGAGGCAAAGAGTATGAATGTGATGACCAATCCCGCGGCGCTCGATGTCGAGCGCATCCGGCAGGATTTCCCGATCCTCACCCAGACCATCCGCGGCAAGGAGTTGGTGTTCCTGGACAGCGCGGCCTCCGCGCAGAAGCCGCGTGCCGTGATCGACGCCATGGTCCATGCTATGGAAACCCAGTATGCCAACGTTCATCGTGGCTTGTACTGGATGAGTGAGCGCACCACGGAAGCCTATGAGGCCACCCGTGACGCGGTGGCCGGACTGATGCACGCCAACGACCGCTCGGAAATCGTTTTCGTCCGCAACAGCACCGAGGCGATCAACCTGCTGGCGCACAGCTACGGCCGTGGCGTGATGAAACCCGGCCAGGCGGTGCTGATTTCCGGCATGGAGCATCATTCCAACATCGTTCCGTGGCAGCTGCTTCGCGACCAGCGAGGCATAGAATTACGGGTCGCGCCGATCACCGACGCCGGCGAACTCGACATGGCGGCGTTCGAGGCACTGCTTGAGGACGGCAAGGTCGGACTGGTGGCGATCACCCACATGTCGAACGTGCTGGGCACTGTCACACCGGCGGATCGGATCGTCCGGATCGCGCATGCATATGGCGCGAAGGTGATGTTCGATGGCTCCCAGGCGATCGTGCATCGCAAGGTCGATGTCAGGGCGCTGGATTGCGACTTCTACGTCTGGACCGGGCACAAGCTGTACGGCCCGACCGGTATCGGCGTGTTGTGGGGCAAGCGCGACCTTCTCGAGCGGATGCCGCCGTTCCTCGGCGGCGGTGATATGATTTCATCGGTTACTTACGAGCAATCTACCTGGGCGGCGGTGCCGCATAAATTTGAGGCCGGCACCCCGGCGATCCTGGAAGGGATTGGTCTGAAGGCGGCGATCGACTACGTCCAGGCGATCGGCTACGACGCCATGGCGGACCACGAGTCCGCGCTGACGGAGCATGCGCTCGCTCGGCTGACCACGGTGCCCGGCCTGACTGTCCTGGGCCAGGCGCAGGACCGCGGTGGCGTGGTCTCGTTCACGCTGGACCGCGCCCACGCGCACGACGTGGCGACACTATTGGACCGCCAGGGCATCGCGGTGCGAGCCGGCCATCATTGCGCCGAACCGCTGATGCGCCGTTTCAATCTTGACAGCACCGCCCGGGCGAGTTTCGGCGTCTACACGACGCACGGCGAGATTGATGCGCTGGCGGACGGATTGCTGCGTGTGCGGGAGTTCTTCGCATGACGGCGACGGATAGTTTCGACGACCTAAGGGATCTGTATCAGGAGGTGATCCTGGACCACGGCCGCAGGCCCCGGCACGCTCAGCGGTTGGAGGCGTTTGACTCCACCGCCAAGGGCGACAACCCGATGTGCGGCGACCGGGTACAGGTCTGGGTGAAGTTCGATAACGACAGGATCGGCCGAATCGGCTTCGAGGCGCGCGGCTGTGCAATTAGCGTAGCCTCCGCCGATCTGATGGCGGAGACGGTTCAGGGCCGCGGCAAGACGGATACCAGGGCGCTCTTCGAGGCGTTTCGTGACATGGCCCGCACTGGCACCTGCCCGCATTGCGCGCCCGAGTTGGCCGAACCGCTGGAGCGGCTGGCACCGCTATCCGGCGTGCACGAATACCCGTCTCGGGTGAAATGCGCGACGCTGCCCTGGCATGCGTTGATCGCCGCCCTGGACGGCACCAAGGAGGCAAGCAGTGAATGAAATAACGCCGACCCGCACTGCCTGGACGCCGGACGGCGAGATCCCGGTCGCTAACCGGCCGGGTGTTGTCGATCCGATCGCCGATGGCGCATCCGTCGACGGCTCGCCGGGAACGACGGAACCACCTCCCTCCGAGGACGCGCTGATCGAGGCGATAGCCACCGTCTATGATCCGGAAATCCCGGTGAACATCTACGAACTTGGGCTGATCTACACGGTGGAGATCACCGACGATGGCGCGGTGAGCGTGGAGATGACGCTTACCGCGCCAGCCTGCCCCAGCGCGCAGGAACTACCGGAGCAGGTGCAGCAGGCTGTTCTGGGGGTCCCTGGCGTAACGTCCTGCCATGTCGAGACTGTCTGGGACCCTCCGTGGGATCCCAGCCGCATGACCGAGGAAGCCCGCTTGCAGTTGAATATGTTCTAATTGATCGCGACATAGGTTTGTATCATGAGCACAACGACGACTGCACCGCGCAAGACGCGCGCCCTGCCTCCCCTGATGACACTGACCGATGCCGCCGCCGACCGACTGCGCCGCCTGTACGCCAAGGGCGAACAGGGTAAATTGTTGCGCATCGGCGTGAAGACCAAGGGCTGCTCAGGTATGTCATACGATATGTCCTGGACGGATGCGCCCGCATCGACAGACGAGGTGGTAACGGACCAGGGTCTTACCGTGCTGGTGGATCGCAAAGCTTCGCTGTTTCTGATCGGCACGGTGATGGACTACGAGGCGAAGACTCTAACAGCGGGTTTCACGTTCACCAATCCGAACGAGAAGGGCCGTTGCGGCTGCGGCGAAAGCTTCCACGTTTGACCAGGTCCACAAAACACAACACCGCGTGTTGAAGCAACGGTGGGCCCAGCCGCCGGGTTCTTCTTCCTGTGTGCGTTTGGCGTGTCGCCAGTCACAGGGAGGTTTGGATGAACAGTGTTATCTATATCGTAGGTCTTGTTGTCGTGGTCATTGCGGTGCTGAGTTTCTTCGGCCTGCGCTGAATACGAAAGGGCCGTGATGGCGGATCAACTCCGTCGTCACGGCCCGGCTGTAGCAGGAGCGAAATTACCCGCGATCGGCGTAGTGATAATCCGGCATCGCCTTCAGCGCATCCTTGCTCATTCCTGGCATCACGACGTGATCGTCGCTGCTGCCGTTCGTGTTGGCGAATTGCAGCTTGTCGAATGGCACCTCGACCATCTTGCTGCCTAGGCCCAGGAAGCCACCGACCGAGATCACTGCATTGAGCGTCTTGTCGTTTCCGATCACCAGGTCGTCGACACTGCCGATCTTCTGGTCATGGTCGTCGTAGACCGCGGATCCGACGATCTTGCTGGCCCGCATCCCGACGTTGTCCGTGGTTACCATGCTGCGGGCCGAAGGCGAACCCGCCGCGCGGTTGGTGGGATTGCCCGCCGTATCACGGGTCGCGGGGGTGTCGAGAGCGGCAACCGAGTGGTTGTTGGTAGGGGGTGTCTGTGTCTGCGCCATCAGGGGCAGCGCGAGCGTCGCCAACAGCACCGACGCGGTGGTAAGCTTGAACATAGAGACTTCTCCTCCAGACCGATTTGCCCGTTGACCATGACTCGCCGCGGGCACCGGCCTTAACGAAGATCCTCACTGCGCAGTTCAGCATTTTTCGTCGCATCACAGAAACGTTCTCGTGAAATGCGGAAACCGAAAGACATCGCATATAGGCGTTGCGGCCCGACATGCGCGTCATCGATCAATTCGAAGGTCTTCCGCCGCAAAAGCCATGGCACTTTCCGGCATGCTCGCTTCGAAGCCAGCCGGCGTGTTCAGACTGATGAAGCCGGCTCGCACCGTTTCTCTGTTCTCGAAATTGTGGGCGGTGCCTCAAGGGATAACGGCATAACCGCCCTTGCGCAAATTGACCGCTGGCAATGCAGCAGCGGCGGGGCGGGCTATCGCACCCGTATCGCGATACTCCGAGCGTCATAGTGACAAGGCACTAGACCGCCAGCCCGCGGTCGGCCCACACTTGTGCGTCCCACATTCCGGGCCACCAACGGGAGCTTTTATGGTCCAACGATTTGAAGGACGCACTGCCATCGTTACCGGCGGCGTATCCGGCATCGGCGCTGGCATCGCGCGCCAACTCGCCGCCGAGGGCGCCAGTCTCAGTTTGTGGGACATGGACAAGGCGGGCCTCTCTCGCTCGGGCGCCACGCACACTGTTGCCCTGGACGTCAGCGACCCCGAGGCGGTTCACCGGGCGGCCGAGACCACCGCCGGGGCGCTGGGGAAAATCGACATCCTGATCGCCTCCGCCGGGATTACCGGCCCCAATCACCCGACCTGGGACTATCCGGTCGCCGCCTGGGACCGAGTGATCGACATCAATCTGAAGGGAGTATTTTACTGCTGCCGAGCGGTGGTGCCGTTCATGCAGGCTAATGGCTATGGTCGGATCGTGAATATCGCCTCAGTCGCCGGCAAGGAAGGCAACCCCAACGCATCTGCATACTCCGCCTCCAAAGCCGGAGTGATCGGGCTGACGAAATCTCTCGGCAAGGAGCTGGCGGCGAGCGAAATTCGGGTCAACTGCGTCACTCCCGCGGCGGTGAAGACCCCGATTTTCGATCAGATGACACCGCAGCAGATCGACTGGATGCTATCGAAAATACCGATTGGCCGCTTTGGCGAGATCGATGAGGTCGCGTCCCTGATCCTTTGGCTGGCGAGCGCGGAATGCAGCTTCTCGACCGGCGCGGTATTCGACGTCTCCGGCGGGAGGGCGACCTACTAGGCTGCGCGGTGTATTGGCCGATCGGCGAATGATTAAGCGGACAATGATTAAGCAGACGGGGATAATGATGGATCAGGAAGACCTGGGGTTCCTGCCGGCGACCGACGTGGCGGAACTGATCCGGACCAAGCAGCTGTCACCGGTTGAATACATGCGGGCCCTGCTGACCCGGATCGAGGCCCTCGAGCCCAAGATCAACGCCTTCGTCCATCTGGCCGCCGACCAGGCCATGGATGCCGCCCGTCACGCCGAGGCCAAACTGATGTCAGGCGAAAGGATCGGCCGTCTGCACGGTGTGCCGGTCACCATCAAGGACCTCGCCATCACCAAGGACATGCCGACGCAGAGTGGCAGCCTGATCATGCAGGGCCACCAACCGACCGAGGACACGCCTGTCGTGCCACGCCTGAAGGACGAAGGCGCCATCATCCTGGGCAAGACAACCACCTCGGAGTTCGGCTGGACCGGTGTGTCGCACTCGCCATTGACCGGCATAACCCACAATCCCTGGAAGTTCGGCTACAATGCCGGGGCGTCCTCGGCGGGCGCGGGCGCGGCGGCGGCGGCCGGGTTCGGACCGCTGCACCAGGGCAGCGACGGTGCCGGCTCGATCCGCATGCCGTCGCATTTCTGTGGCGTGTTCGGCCTCAAGCCAAGTTTCGGCCGAGTGCCGTATTATCCTGTCAGTACCGCCGACATGACCTCCCACATGGGACCGATGACCCGCAGCGTCGCCGACGGCGCCCTCCTGCTGGAGGTGATGTCCGGCCCGCACCCCCTCGACTACACCTCGCTGGAAGCCGGTCCCGCTGCCTACCAGGCTCGGCTGCACGAGGGCATCAAGGGCAAGCGCATCGCCTACAGCCCGGACCTTGGGGTGGCCCGCGTCGACCCCGACGTCGCCGCGCTGGTCAACGCCGCGGCCATGCGCTTTTCCGAATTGGGCGCCACGGTGGAGGAAGTGCCGACGCCGTGGGCCGCGCCGGGCCCCGAGCTGATTCGCTTCTTCTGGTCCGCGCATATGACCCGCCTGCAGCCTTACCTGGAAAAGTGGGAGACGCGGATGGACCCAGGCCTGGTGGCCTGTATCAAAGCCTCCAACAACGTCTCGGTCGCCGACTACCAGTTGGCGCGCGAACGCAAGATGCCATACATCGCCGGCATCCACCGCTGGTTCGAGGACTGGGACTTCCTGCTGACCCCAACCGTCTCGGTGGCTGCCTTCCCGGCGCAGAAGCTGATGCCGGACCACTGGCCGCGGCACGACTGGGACTGGGTGAGCTGGGCCGAGTTCTCCTACCCGTTCAATATGTCCTGGAATCCGGCCGCCAGCGTGCCCTGTGGCTTTACCGCTGACGGCCTGCCGGTCGGTCTGCAGATCGTGGGCAAGCGTTTCGACGATCTGGGCGTGCTGCAGGCCTCGGCGGCGTTTGAGCAGCTTCAGCCATGGGCCGCGAAGCGTCCGACTCTGTCCTGATCCTCGATGCGGGAAGCCATCGCGGCCTTCCTGATCGGCTTTCCGGCCTTGTTCTCCATCGTCAATCCGATCGGCGGTGCCTTCATTTTCCGTGAGGTCACGGCGGACCGCCCGCCAGAGGCGCGTTCCCATTTGGCGGGACAGGTCGCGTTGAACTCGCTGGTCGTGATGATGGTTGCGTTATGGGCAGGGTCCTACGTGCTGGCGTTCTTCGGCATCTCCCTGGCGGCATTGCGGGTGGCCGGCGGACTGGTGGTGGCGATGAGCGGCTGGCATCTGCTGAACAGCCCCGAAATCCACGACGTGCACAAACACGAACAGGCCGCATCGGTGGAAGGCGTCGACGACGTTGCCTTGTTTCCGCTGACGATTCCGTTCACCACGGGGCCAGGGACAATCTCGGTGGCGGTCGCCCTTGGCGCTGGGCGCCCACGACAGCTGGCGAGTCTCGGATGGTTCTTCCTCGGAATGACGGCGGCCGCGATGGCGATGGCGCTGCTGATCTGGGCGACCTATCGTTCCACCGACCAACTGGTGCGGCTGGTGGGGCCGAGCGGCAACCGGACGCTGACGCGGGTGGCCGCGTTCCTGCTGCTGTGCATAGGCGTGCAAATCCTGATAACAGGGGTGGAGGACGTGTTGGCCCCGTTGCTGGCGGGGCGATCAGCTTTGTTCCAATGAAGCGCACCTGATCGCATGACGGTCCTTGGCGGAGCGTGGCGCTGATTGCTACACTGACCGCTGCGATTCGCTTGCTTCCCCGCCGTGCCGGGGTCAGAAGCAACGGCCGGACCCAACTAGGAACCTGACCATGAAGCTGAAGGCCGACCGCAGCACTCTGATCAAGGCCCTGGCCCATGTCCAGAGTGTGGTGGAACGGCGCAATACCATCCCCATCCTGGCGAACGTCATGATCGCGGTTCGGGACGGCAAGCTGACATTGACCGCGACCGATATGGAAATCGCCATTGTCGAGGACGTGGCGGCCAGTACAACCCGCAACGGCGCTTGCACGGCGCCCGCCGCCACCCTGTATGAAATCGTCCGCAAGCTGCCCGAAGGGGCGGAGGTTGAGCTGGACCATCCGGGCGGCGACGCCCAGCTCTCGCTGCGTGCCGGACGCTATGACACCAAGCTGGTGGTGCTGCCGGTGGAGGACTTTCCCTCGATGACCGCCGGTAGCCTGCCGCACAGGTTCAGCCTGACGGCGAACACCCTGAGGGGCCTGATCGACCGCACCAAATTCGCCATCAGCACCGAGGAGACCCGCTACTACCTCAACGGAATTTATCTCCATCATGCCGACAGCGACGGGACCCAGGTGCTGCGGGCGGTCGCCACCGACGGCCATCGCCTGGCCCGCGTCGAGGAACCGTTGCCGGAAGGTGCCGCCTCGATGCCCGGGGTGATCGTCCCACGAAAGACGGTGAATGAGCTGCGAAAACTGCTGGATGAGGTCACCGGCAACGTAGAAGTCGCGTTGTCGGACACCCGCATCCAGTTTCGCGCCGACCAGATGCTTCTCACCAGCAAGCTGATCGACGGCACGTTCCCGGAGTATGAGCGGGTGATACCGCGTGGCAACGACAAGGTGCTGCGGGTCGGCAAGAAGGACTTCTCGGACGCGGTGGGGCGTGTCGCTGCGATTTCCTCGGAGCGTTCGCGTCCGGTGAAGCTGTCGCTGGCGCGTAATCTGCTGACGCTGTCCGCCTCCAGTCCCGAGCAGGGCACCGCAAGCGAGGAACTCGACTCCGATCATGTGAAATATGACGCCGGCCCGTTGGAGATCGGCTTTCAGGCGCGGTATCTGAACGACATCACCGATCAGATCCCGGAGCAGGTGGAGTTCCGTTTCGCCGACGGATCGGCACCCACGGTCGTGCAGGATGCCGGGGATTCCAGCGCGCTGTATGTGCTGATGCCGATGCGGGTGTAATGCCAGCGGCGGCCGGGGACGCCGACACGCCGATCACCCCTCGGTGTCGCCACAGTGCTTGGCACGGTCATCCATGACTTTGGTCCGTGCCGCGAATGCGTTTCCGGCGGTTGCCGCAGCGTCTTCAGGCGGCCGGCAGTATGTCGCGGACGATATCGGCCGGCCGGCATAATTTCACGCCGCGCGCAGTGACCACGATCGGGCGGTTGATCAGGATCGGATGCGCCGTCATCGCGTCGAGAAGTTGTTCATCCGTCAGGGCCGGATCGTCCAGCCCCAGTTCATCGTATGGCGTGCCCTTGCGCCGCAGTAGGTCTCGCACCCCGATGCCCATGCGGGCGATGAGACCCTGCAACTCGTCCCGCCCCGGCGGTGTCTTGAGGTATTGGATGATGACGGGCTCCTGGCCGCTGGCTCGGATCTGAGCCAGCACATTGCGCGACGTGCCGCACGCCGGATTGTGGTAGATCGTAATGGTCACGCCGGCATCCTGTCCTGCTTCGAACTGATCTTCCGCCTAAATCACGGAAGGGCTGACCGGCGCAAGAGGCGGCGGCTGGTCAACCGGTCTTCACGCCGTGCCGCGGGATCGCCATCTTGCCAACGTGCTTCGTCTTCTCCGCCTCACGCTGACCGAGTTCCGCAATTATGCCGCGCTGACCTGGCGTCCGTCGGCTCGGATCAGCGTGCTGTACGGTCCCAACGGCAGCGGCAAGACCAACCTGCTGGAGGCTGTGTCGCTGCTGGTCCCTGGTCGCGGTCTGCGAGGCGCCCGGACCGTCGACTTGCTGCGCCGGGCAGGCATTGGTCATGGCGGCGGCGAAACGCCCGACCTCCACGGCGGCAACGAGGAGAAGGACCCGGTGAGCGAAGCCGGCGACGTTGGCCGGTTCGGTGCTCGCGCCTGGGGGGTGGCGGGGCGGTTTCAGACCCCCGAGGGTGATGTCGACATCGGCACCGGCACTCCGCCGGGATCAACCGTCCCGGGGACAGGGCCGGACGGCCCCTCCGACCGGCGGGTGTTCCGTCTGGATGGCGCCACGCCGCGCAACCAGGGCGAGATCGCGCGCCGGGTCGCTGTGGTCTGGCTGACGCCGCAGATGGACCGGCTGTTCCTTGAAGGCCTCACCGGCCGCCGCCGTTTTCTGGACCGTCTGGTTTGGGCGTTGGAGCCAGGGCACGCGCGCGAGATGGCGTCGCACGATACCGCCGTCGGTAGCCGCAACCGTTTGCTTGCGCAGGGCTGTCGAGATCGGTCGTGGCTGGCCGGGCTGGAGGATGCCATTGCACGCCACGCCATCGCCGCCGCCGCCGCACGCCTCGATCTGGTGAATCGGCTGAATGCGCAAGCCGGGGCGACCGGGCGCTTTCCGGCCGCACACATGCGGCTGCTTTGCCCGATCGCCGAGCGTCTGACGTACCAGCCGGCGCTGACCGTGGAGGATTGGTTGCGGGCCGGGTTGGAAGCCAGTCGGGTGCATGACGAAGCCGCTGGCACGACGACGCTTGGTGCCCACCGCACCGACATGCTGTTGACAGATCTGGCGACCGGCACGACGGCGTCTCTGGCCAGCACTGGGCAGCAAAAGGCGCTGCTGATCGGCGTGGTGCTGTCACATGCCGGGCTGATCGCCGCCATGCGCGGGTTCGCACCGCTGCTGTTGCTGGATGAACCGGCGATTCATCTCGACCGGGACAGGCGGGCGGCGCTGTTCGAGGTGCTGGCGGAATCGCCCGCGCAGACCCTGATCACCGGCACTGACGCCGAGACATTTCTGCCGCTGGCCGAGCGGGCGGAGGCCTTCGCAACCGGCGACGGCAAGCTACGGCCGGACGGGCGTTTTCTGCTGCCAGAAATACCGGTCGTCTCGATCCCCACACGTCGTCGCGACTAGATAATCCACGCTGTAGCGTCTATATATCTATACGTACCAATCCACAGCATGGAGTCGTTTCCCGGCATGTCCGACAACGCCGCGCCGCCCCCCGATTCTGACCCGGCAAGTCCCGACGCCTACGATGCCGCGTCGATTTCGGTGCTGAAAGGTCTGGATGCCGTCCGGCGCCGGCCGGGCATGTATATCGGCGATACCGACGATGGCTCCGGCCTGCATCACATGGCGTTTGAGATCATCGACAATGCGGTGGACGAGGTGCAGGCGGGCTTTGCGTCTCGGGTCGAATTGACGCTGAACGGCGACGGCAGCGTTACCGTGCGCGACGACGGGCGCGGCATCCCAACCGACATCCACCTGGAAGAAGGTATTTCCGCGGCCGAGGTCGTGCTCACGCGTCTGCATGCCGGCGGTAAGTTCAACCAGAACTCCTACAAGGTCTCCGGCGGCCTGCACGGCGTCGGCGCCGCAGTGGTGAATGCGCTGTCCGAGTGGATGGAGGTGCGCATCTGGCGGCACGGTCAGGAGCATCGCATCCGTTTCCAGCACGGCGACGCCGACGGGCCGCTGGAGATTACCGGACCATCGGATCGCCCCAGCGGCACCGAGGTCACCTTCAAAGCCAGTCCAGGGACATTCACCAAAACTGAGTTCGACTATACGCTGCTCGAGCGGCGGTTGCGCGAACTGGCGTTTCTGAACTCCGGCATGACCGTGGTACTGCGTGACGAGCGGCATACGCCGGCGGTCGAAAGTGTCATGCGCTACGACGGCGGCCTGGTGGCTTTTGTCCAATGGCTCGACCGGTCGAAGAACGCGGTCTTCACGCCACCGATCAACCTTCGCACCGCCGACGATCAGCTAGGCATCCGGGCGGAGTTCGCATTGTCCTGGAACGACAGTTTTCATGAAACGATGCTGTGCTTTACCAATAACATTCCGCAGCGGGACGGCGGCTCCCACCTGGCCGGGTTCCGCCAGGCGCTGACCCGGGTCGTGACGAAATACGCCCAAGGCATGGGGAAAAAGGACTCGCTCGAACTGGTCGGCGAAGACATGCGCGAGGGCATGACCGCTGTGCTCTCGGTGAAGGTGCCGGACCCGAAATTTTCCTCACAGACGAAGGACAAGCTGGTCAGTTCTGAGGTACAGCCGGTGGTGCAGGCAGCGGTGGCTGACGCTGTCTCGCACTGGTTCGAGACGCATCCGAAAGAAGCCAAGGGCATCATCCAGAAGGTGATGGACGCCGCGGCGGCGCGTGAAGCAGCGCGCAAAGCGCGGGAGCTGACGCGGCGCAAGGGCGTGCTCGACGTCTCCACCTTGCCCGGCAAGTTGGCCGATTGTCAGGAACGCGATCCTGCCAAGTGCGAAATCTTCATCGTCGAGGGTGACAGCGCCGGCGGTTCCGCCAAACAGGGGCGTGACCGCAAGTTCCAGGCGATCCTGCCGCTGAAAGGCAAGATCCTCAACGTCGAGCGCGCCCGCTTTGACCGCATGCTCGGCAGCCAGGAAATCGGTACGTTGATCACCGCGCTGGGCACCGGCATCGGCCCGGGCGCGGTCGAACAAGGCGGGTTCGACGCCGGCAAATTGCGCTACCACCGGATTGTCATCATGACCGACGCCGACGTGGACGGTTCGCACATTCGCACGTTGTTGCTGACTTTCTTCTTCCGCCAGATGCGGGAATTGATCGAGCGCGGCCACCTTTATATTGCCCAACCGCCATTGTACCGGGCCAAGCGCGGCAACGACGAGCGCTATTTGAAAGACGACAACGCGCTCGAATCCTTCCTGCTGGACAAGGCGTTGGCGGATGCGCGGCTGACCTATGCCAATGGTGACGTGTACGAGACGGAGGACCTGCGGCGGGAGGTCAATCTGCTGCGTGAGGCTTCGCTGAGCCTCAAGCGCCTGTCGTCAGTAATCCCGGTGACATTGCTGGAGCAGGCGGCGATTGCCGGGGTGCTCACACCGGACGCTGAACGCGCCACGGCAGCGGCACCGAACTTCGCTGCTCGGCTCAACGCAGTGTCGTTGCCGACCGAGCAGGGCTGGGTTGTGGCGGCGGATAATGGGTTGTCCCTGTCGCGTACTGTGCGGGGCGTTGCCGAACGTTACTTCCTCGACCCGGCCGCGCTGCGGAGCGCGGAGGCGCGATGGCTGGCGGAACGAGCACCCATGTTGGCTCAGCGATTCAGTTCGCCGGCGAAGCTGAAGCTGGATGCGCAGGAACCGTCGGTGGCTGGCCCCGCCTCAACATACGATCGCATCATCGCCCACGGGCGACGCGGCCTGTCGGTGCAGCGCTTCAAGGGCCTGGGCGAGATGAACCCCGATCAGCTCTGGCAGACGACGCTGGATCCGTCGATCCGGACCTTACTGCAGGTGAAGGTCGGAGATTCGGAGGATGCGGCCCAGGTGTTCAGCACACTCATGGGCGACGTGGTCGAGCCGCGTCGGGAGTTCATTGTCGGAAACGCGCTGAAGGTGGCGAACCTCGACGTCTAGCTGCTAGCGGCTTGCTCAAATGTGGATGGCGAGGCGGCAGCCGGCCTGAACGGCTGTCGCCTCCCCCAACCCCGGTCCCTCGATGCCGCCGGTCTCCGGCGACGCCACTCATGCGAGATGGCCGATATCCACTTCTGCGAACCCATGTGATATCTGCGACAGCAACATCGGCGCCGGCTGATCAAAGCCCCACGGGTTGCCGAGATGCACCGTTGCAGAAGCACCACTGCCGGTCAGGCTTTCAAACATGTAGGCGTGGCTGTTGAACAAATTGTCTGGCAAGGCGCCTCTGGGCAGCGTGTCCATAACGATCATGTCGCCTGCCTTGATGAAGCTTTGCAGGGTCGCCAGGGACAGACTCGCCGGCGACATGTAGCTGGCCGCGTGTCCGGTCAACTCTTCCATCGCGATGACGGGACTTCCGCCGTTGGCGATCGCAGCGTAGCCGCCATCCAACGTCGCGACGGCCTTCTCCACCACCTGTGGCCATATTTCTTTCTGGTTACCGACCAGATCCTGCGTCGCACCACTGTTCACGGAATAACTCGGGAATACATTGGTCACCGTAGCGCCTACCGCCTTGAATGCCGTAGTACTGGCGCTGGGAAGGCGGCCATTGCTGGCTTCATAGAGCGTGACCGTTTCGGTACCGTTGGTATTGGCGTGGATCATGCTGGATATGAACTGCGGGCTTCGCAGGACGATTTCGCCAATCGAAGACAGCAAGAAGCAATCGCCCATCTGCCCTTGGTTTATGTCGTCGACACTGATCGCATTGGTGTCGCCCTTCTCGGTCAGGTACAGCGCTTGCGTCGGCGGGGCCGGCGCCAGGACGGCACCGATCGTCGCCATGAGAGCCTCCGGCCGATAGAGGGCTGGCGCCGCGAACGCGGTGTCATCGGAGTTATCGGAAAATTCGGTTTGGCCATTCAATCCGTGGATCTTCGACATAGTCCCTTCTCCGTTACGAGAGCTGCCGAACTGATCCGGGGGAATTCGATGATCCGGACGGACCATTCGCAGACATGATTTAGACCACAAACGTTCTTACAAAAGCGTTAACGAAAGGAATGTCCTGGCAACATTTCGGCAACATCGAGATGGTTTTCGGTCAGAGCGCCCATCCAGGGATCTGATTGAACTTCCTGCCAAAGCTCTCGACGCCGGGAGACGTCAGCCCGACGCGATGAGTGGTTCCCGGCCATCCCATGCGCTGAAAATCGGCGACGCCGAAACCCGCGGGCTGCCAGGACATCGGCCACGGGCTCTTGCGAGATGGGGCAAACCGGCCGACGCTGGGGCCCGTCATGGAGAAAGACGATGGAATTTGGCATGTTCCACGAGTTTCAGCGCCGGCAGGGGCAGAGCGAAGCCGAGGCCTTCGCGGAATCGTTTACCCAGGTCGACGAGGCCGAGGCGGCGGGACTGGACGTGATGTGGCTGGCCGAACTGCACAATGCGCCCGAACGGTCGGTGCTGGCTGCGCCGCTGAATATTGCGACGGCGGTCGCCGCACGCACCCGCCGCATGCGGATCGGCATTGCCGTGCAAGTGCTGCCGCTGTGCCACCCGCTGCGCATCGCCGAGGAGGCCACGACCGTTGATCACATCAGCCACGGCCGGCTGATCTTCGGTGTCGGCCGCAGTGGCTTTCCCCGCACCTATCAGGCGTACGGTATCTCCTACGCCGAGAGCCGCGAACGTTTCGCCGAGGTGCTTGAAATCCTCAAGCGTGCGTGGACCCAGGAAACATTCTCGTTTCATGGTCAGTTCTATCACTTCGACAACATCTGCCTGGTGCCCAAGCCGTATCAGACGCCGTATCCGGAACTCCGCGTGGCGGTGAACAGCCCAGACACCTACCAGCAGACCGGAGAGCAGGGGGTGCCGATATTCGTCGCAACCCGCCTGGGCGACCTGAACGAACTGGTCCCGAACCTGCGGGTTTACCGTGAAGCCTGGGCCGCGGCCGGCCACCCGGGCGAAGGCAAGGTCTATCTGCGGGTCCCGGTCTACATTGCCGCCACCGAGCAGCAGGCGCGTGAAGAACCGCATGAGAGCGTCATGTTCTTCTACCGCTACCTGGGGCAGCGTATCGAGGAATCCGCCACCCAGGAGGGCGCCCGCTCACTGGAGCAGCGCGCCGAACGAGGGCAGCGGCTGATGACCATCGATTACGACGAAGCGTTGAAAACCAAGATCATCGTCGGGACGCCAGCGATGGTGGTGGACCGATTGGCGGCCCTGAAGGAGAGGTTGGGTCTGTCGGGCATCCTGGCGGAGATGAACTGCGGCATGCAAATTCCGCACGAGCGTGTGGTCAATTCGTTGCATTTGATGTGTTCCGAGGTGATGCCGCACTTCCGCGATCAGTGATCCGCGGCCGAGCGTCGCGTTTCGGTCAGCAGGGGCGGCGGCCAGGACTGGCAAGACGACCACGGATGGTCATGAGTATTGTTTGCGCAGCTCTCGCTTCAACAGCTTGCCGGCGGTGTTGCGCGGCAGGTTATCGACGAACAGCACCTTCTTTGGCAGTTTGTATGGCGCCAGACTTTCCCGGGCATAACGTTGCAATGTCACCTCATCGACCGAGTGACCGGGCCGTAGCACGATGAACGCCGTCACGGCTTCGATCCATTTGTCGTCCGGCAGGCCCACCACGGCCACTTCGGAGACAGCGGGATGGGCAAACAGTACCTCCTCCACTTCCCGGCTCGCCACCAACACGCCACCGGTATTGATCACGTCGCGGATGCGATCGACGATGTAAAGGTAGCCTTCGTCGTCGAAATATCCGACGTCCCCGGAATGAAACCAGCCGCCGGCGAACGCCTCCGCCGTTTCGGCCGGCTTGTCCCAGTACCCGATCAGCAATTGTGGCGAGCGATGCACAATCTCGCCGTGCGTTCCGGGCGGCACGTCATTCATATCCGGATCGACGACACGGGTCTCTACATTCAGCATCGGCCGGCCGCACGACGAGGGGCGAGCGTCGTGTTCATCCGGCAGCAGAACGGTGGCGCAGGGCGCGATCTCGGTCTGGCCATAGGCTTGAAACGGTCGGGCCCGCGGCAGGCGCTGTCGCAGCTCCTGCAGCACCGGACCCGGCATGATCGAGGCGCCGTACAGGATCTTCCTCAGTGATGTCAGGTCGCGGGTGGCAAAATCCGCATGGCGCAGCAGGCTGATCCAAACGGTCGGGGGTGCGAAGAACGTGCTGATGCGCTGCTGCTCGATCAGGCGAAGCACCTGTTCCGGCACCGGCGCCTCGATCAGCGTGGTATGTGCCCCGGTCAACATTTGCGGCATGGTCAGTGCATGCATCTGCGCGGTGTGATACAGCGGCAGCGCAGCCAGGGCATGATCCGCGCCGGTGTATTCCAGATTGTAAATACAGGAATAATACTGGGTCAGCATCGCGCGATGCGTCATCATGGCGCCCTTGGGGGCGGCCGTCGTGCCTGACGTGTAGACAATCTGCGCGAGGGTGTCGTCTTCCAGGTCCGGCAGCTCGGGAGACGCAACGGATTCGTCCAGGGCAACAGCGATCAGGTCCTCGAGGTGTCCGTTCTGCTCGACCTCGATACCGCTGAGATTCGCCGCGAGCGACGCAGCCGACAGCACCATGCGTGCCCCCGACTGGCGGATGATATAGGACAGTTCCTCGCCGGTCAGGGCGTAATTGACTGGCACATGCACGAAGCCGCCGCGCGCGCAGCCGAGCCAGGTGATGAAGAAGGCGTCTGAATTGCGGCCATATGCGGCAACGCGGTCGCCGGGCCGCAGGCCGCGGTCGGCAAAATGCCGAGCAAGTCGGCTCGCGGCGCTATCGAGAGCGTTGAATGACCAGGTCCGGTCGCCGAACGTCAGGGCTGGCTTCTCACGATGCACGCGGGCAGCGCGCCGCAGCGCATCACCAACCGTGTTGCTTCGCAAGGCGTCCATGTCAGGCCACCGCTTCGGCTTCGATCTCGACCACGAAGCGCGGGTCTGCCAGTCCGGCAACGAACAACAGGGTGGAGGCCGGTGCGTGGTCGCCGAACACCGCCGCTCGTGCTGACCGGAAGATCGAAAGCAGCCCGCGATCGGTCAGGAACACGGTGGTCTTGATGATGTTCTCGACCGTCATGCCGTTGGCCGTGAGCACGGCGCGAAGGTTGGCGAAAGCCTGGGCGACCTGGCCCTCGCCGGTGGAAGGAACGGTGCCATCCAGCGCCACCCCGACTTGGCCGGAGATCACCAACCTGCGTTCCTCGCCGCTGATCTGGATGGCATGAGTATAACCGGTCGGCGCCCGCACTGCCGGCGGGTTGCTCCTAGTGACCACTGCTGGCATTTTTCAACCTCCCGCTATCGCAACATCGGCCCCTGCCGCCGCGCAGGGCATCATCGACCGAGCCGATGGTATCTGCATAGCGCGCCGGCGCCGCTTTGTCTCTGTGGTCTCCAGCGGCGGCCGCCGATTTTTTTGCAAGTTCGCACGAGCATGCTGATGGCTTCCTCGACGGGCCAGAGGCAGGCCCATCGCGAGCCGTCCCGGACGCAGACGGGGTTTGACGCCGATGGCGCGCGGGTTCGCGAGCGAGGACGTTCCGGTGCGGGGTCGCTGCCCCATTGCTGACCTTGGTGTAGGATGCGCGCCATGCGATACAACGACGGACCCACGGCCTACCTGTTAGATTTGTTGGCCCCGCTCGGTGCGGTTTCGGCGCGTCCCATGTTCGGCGGTGTCGGGTTGTTCATTGGCGGGACCATGTTCGGGCTGATTGCCCGAGGCGAGCTGTTCCTTAAGGTCGGTGATACCAACCGGTCGGACTATGAAGCTGCGGGGGAGGCGCCGTTCAGCTACCAAACCAAGCACGGACTGAATACGATCCGCTCATACTGGCGCTGTCCGCCTGATCTGCTCGACGATACGGAGGCGTTTCAAGCCTGGGCGCGCAAAGCGGTCGGGGTGGCTGCGGCCGCGGCACGGCGTAAACCGAAGGCATCGCGTCAATAAGAAGACCGCTCTGGCGCGGCCCCCTCCGCACCAAAAGCCTGCTCAGATCCAGAAGAGAACGTGATTTTCAGAGCGGCGTCGCCTGGCACGCTCGTCGCGGCGCGGAGTGGTCCGTGATGCCGCCGCCCGACATTGCGGGTCGTTTCGCCTCATCGCAGCTTCGGGAACAGTGCCGAGTGGTGCATGACAAACCGGGATCTGAAGCATGCTCATGCCATTGTGTCGGGTTGACAGCACGAAGCAGGGCTTCGTAGCGTGGCTTCTGCCTTGGCTTGGACGTCGATATGCGCGGAAGCCCGTCGCGCCACTGCCATTGCAGGCATCAGTCGCCGCGCTGCCCTGCGGTACGGAGATGATTGCTCAACGGGCGTCCCGGGGAGACGGGACCGGTAGCAGGAGACACTTTATGCCCGACACCACATCCATACCCGCTGTTACCGCCCCGCCCATTCCGGTGGGCGACGTTCTGCCGTGGGCGGTCTTCGCAGCGTTGGCACTGCTTGCGATCTATTTCGTCGGCGCGGAAGAGGGTGCCACGTCCCTGATAAACGGCATGTACGTGCATGAGTTCGTGCACGATGGGCGCCACCTCCTTGGGTTCCCTTGCCACTGACAGGAAACGCCGCTCGTGGTCAGGGCGCTCCTGGTACGTGGGATGATCGTCGGCCTCCTCTCCGGTCTGCTTGTTTTCGGCTTCGGTAGGATTTTCGGCGAGCCGCAAGTTGATCGCGCAATCGGTTTCGAAAGCGCGTTGAATGAGGCAAAGGCCAGGGCTGAGGAAGCACACGGGATCCATGCCGTGGAAGAACCTGAGCTCGTGAGCCGCACGATTCAGGCGGGCCTCGGCTTGTTTACGGGCGTTGTGGTTTATTCCACCGCGTTTGGTGGGCTGTTTGCACTTGTCTTTGCTGTTGCCGATCGCCGCGTGGTCGATCTCGGGCCCCGCGCCGTCTCCGCATTGCTGGCGGCATCCGCGTTCATCGCGATCTATGTGGTGCCGAACCTGAAATATCCCGCGAGCCCGCCAGCTGTCGGCGATCCGGATACGATCCGCCAGCGCACCGCGCTTTATTTCATCATGCTGGCCTTCTCGGTCGCTGCGATGGTGGCAGCGGCGCTGCTCCGGAAACGTCTCGCCGACCGGCTACAGGCGTGGAACGCGTCGCTGATCGCGGCCGGCGGCTATCTGATCGCAGTCGTCGTGGTAGCTTGCATCCTGCCGGGCATCGACGAGGTGCCGGACGGGTTCCCCGCCGTGGTCCTATGGCAGTTCAGGATCGCGTCCTTCGGAATGCAGCTGCTCATGTGGGCCACGATTGGCCTGGGATTCGGCGCTCTGACGGAGCGGGCCATCAAATCGAGCCCTCGATACCCCGGCGAAAATCGAGTGCAGGCTTGGTTGCGTTAGGGTAACCGGTTTCGGCAGCACTCTCCGAGCCGCCTGACCCAAGCTAATCGACCGGTCTTGCAGCCCGTGATTCCCCACGCTGCGGCAAGTTGGGAGCTTCGAATGTTCTGGATGGGTAGACCAGACATTGCCTTACTCTGCGACTGGACGTGATCCCCGGCGAAGTCCCGGACCAGCCACTTCTAGCCGGTTTTACTTTGACCTATATCAAGGCGGCACTCAGCAGCCATGATAAATCTTCTCTGTATCCCCCTGCTGGGCAGTCAAATTGCGCCTGGCCTTCGGGGATGGAGCGACCATCGACCAGAGGAGAATGCCAGATGCCGGACGATCTGACTTTGCAGACCATGGTTATGGATGAACTCATGTGGGAACCGAGTGTCGATGCTGCCCATATAGGTGTTGCTGCGAGGAACGGCGTGGTTACGCTGAGCGGCTTCGTCTATAGCTATGCTGCGAAGGCAGCGGCCGAAAACGCCGTGAGCCGGGTTCACGGTGTGAAGGCAATTGCGGAGGAAATCGAGGTCAGGCTTCCCAGCGATCAGAAACACGCGGACGATGAGATAGCGGAGCGGGCAGTCCGCATCCTCGACTGGGATATCGAGGTGCCGGATAACCGCATTCGCGTGATGGTTTCGCACGGTGTCGTTACGCTCTCGGGGAATGTCGATCATCACTTCCAGAAGACCGCCGCTGAAGCTGCCGTCAGGCGCCTCGGTGGCGTACTCAAGGTGATCAACTCGCTTACCGTGTTCCATCCGGCAAGTTCACTGATCCAACCCGACGTGGTCCGGCAGAAAATCAAAGACGCGCTCAAGCGCAGTGCCAATGTCGAAGCATCTCATATTGACGTCAGTGTGGACGGCGGGAAGGTCACGCTGAAGGGCCACGTGCGGACCTGGTTCGAACGAGGCGTCATCAGGGACGCCGCCTGGGCCGCGCCAGGCGTGACCGAGGTTAGAGACCAACTCGCAATTCAGCCTTGAGGAGGCAGCCGGCCAGCTCACGGCCGTCCATTCAACTGTGCGAGACAAAGATGGGCCGGCCAGGATCAGGAACGCGGCGTCGACACAAGAGCCAGCCGACCGTAACGGCCGAAACCAGTGACGTGACGCGATGGGCTTCGGCTCGGCATTTATGAAACGATCATATACAGAGGAAGTCATGTTCAAATATATCCTCGTCTCCGCCACCGGCGCGGACTCCGATGCGCCGGTCTTTGCCACGGCACTTGCTGTAGCGCGCCCGTCGGCGGCCCACCTCGCGTTCCTCCACGTACGCGCTGATCCGCAAACGATTTTGACAGCCATGATAAACTCAGGCGACGACGGCAGCGACTATATGAGCGCTGCCGACGCTCTGGCTCGGCGCGGGGCTGAACTGCACAGGAAGGCCGAGCGCGCATTCCGTGAATTCTGTGAGCGGGAGAAACTTGCGGTACCTGGCGAACATTCACTCGACCATCCCTCGGCGGAATGGAAGCTGCGAACCGGCGATGAGGTGTCGTCTCTGATCGAATACGGCCGCGCCGCTGACCTCCTGGTGCTGGGACGCGGTCGCGACGGTGAGACCGTTGCCATGGAAACTTTGGAAGCATGTCTGGTGGCGACCGGTCGTCCGGTGCTTATTGCTCCGGCCGAAGCGCCAAGCCGGCTCACCGGGACGATCGCCATCGCCTGGAAGAACCGCGCCGAAACGGCGCGAGCGGTCGCGGCGGCGCTTCCGCTCATCGAGATGGCCGAGCAGGTCATTATTCTTTCGGTGGAGGAAGGAATGGAAATCGGTGAAGAGTCCAGCGAAAATCTCAGAGATGCTTTGGCCTGGCATAACCCGAACATCAGCGTCCAACGCCTGCAGCGAGACGGACGTGCTGCCGTCGAAACTTTACTCGCCGCCGCCTCGGGGGCGAAAGCGGACCTCCTTGTAATGGGTGGTTATGGTCATAGCCGGGTCCGCGAGGTGATCTTTGGCGGCTTCACACGAAGCATCCTGAATGCGGCGCAACTTCCTGTCCTCATGGTCCACTGATGCCGCAGCAACTATGACAACTCACTTTGAGGTCGACTTGCCGACGGATTGGAATATCGTAACGGCGACGCGGGCTTGTTTTGGTTGGCCACAATCACATCTCCATGCGGACCGTTTGGCCGCACGGCTGCGATCCGAACGTGTCCAACCCCGCCCGCAACCGGCGGACGGCAGCGAGACCGCCGGTGGTTGGTCGTGGCCTCAGATGGCGCGGCGGCCGCGCAGCGCGGCCGCCAAGGTTCCGTCATCCAGTATGTCCAGCGCTCCACCGATGGGAACACCTTGGCCGACCCGGGTGATGTGCACGCCGGTCGAGCGAAGCTGATCGGTCAGCCAATGAGCCGTGGTGGCGCCGTCCACGGTGGCGCCGAGAGCCAGTATCACCTCAGTAACCCCACCCTCCGAAACCCGGCTCAGCAAACCCGGCAGGTTAAGGTCTTCGGGTCCTACGCCGGATAGCGCGGACAAGGTGCCACCCAGGACATGGTACAGTGCGTGATGCACCATGGCCCGTTCCAACGCCCACAGATCGCCGACGCCCTCGACAACGCAGATGATCGATCGGTCGCGATGTGGGTCGGCACAGATGGAGCAGGGGTCTTGGCTGTCCAGATTGCCGCAGTCGGCGCACGGCCGCACCGTGTGCGCGGCTTCGGCCAATGCCGAGGCGAGCGGCAGCATGCGGGCTTCCGGCTGCTGCAGCATCTTGAGCGCGGCCCGTCGAGCGCTGCGCGGCCCCATGCCCGGCAACTTGGCCAGCAAACCAATCAGGCGATCGATCTCAGGACCACCCATGTGCGCGCCTGATACAATGTCCAAACTTGCCGCGCGGCAGGGCCGGCGAATATCTCATCACGGCCAGCGCCGACGCTTGAGCCAAACGCATCCATGATCTTGCCGCCGGCGGCAATTCGAGGTTGCCTGGCCCCATCCGGCACGACAGTTGACGCGGTGACACACCGCGGGATGAGGCACGATTCGGCGGATATGTCGCAGCTGCATGGGTTGGGCGCGATGTCAGGGTGGGCGCTCTCAGAATGGTAGCTTCATCCCCGCCGGCAACTCCATGCCACCGGTAACCTTCTGCATCTCCGCCGCGGCCGCCGCCTCGATTTTTGCCTTGGCGTCGCGATGGGCGGCGACGATGAGATCCGCGAGCATCTCGGCATCGTTCGGGTCAATCACCTTGGGATCAATCTTGATCCGGCGCAGATCGCTCTTGCCATTCAAGGTGACCGAAACCAGGCCGGCACCGGATTCTCCGGTCATCTCGATGGCCTCAAGCTTTGACTGCATCTCCTGCATCTTGGACTGCATCTGCTGCGCCTGCTTCATCAGTCCGGCGAGGTTCTTCATGTGTCGATCTCCATCGGGTCATCGTCGAAATACTCGGCGTCAGGCGGCGCAAAATCGGGCAGGTCAGGCCCCGGCGTGATCGCCGCGGGCAAGCCGTACGCGTCCATCGTTCTATCATGGACAGTGTCAATACGCGCGCCAGGGAACGTTTCCAGAATCGCTCGCACCAACGGGTGGTCGGCCGCGGCTGTCCGGCGCGCGGTATCCGCCGCGTTGCCTTGTTCGGCGAGAGTCGGCTCGCCGGTCGCGGCTGATACCGCTATCGTCCAGCGGATACCGGTCGCCTCCGACAACAGGAGGGCAACCCGGGATGCAAGGTCGCGCGGTGCTTCCGTCTCGGGGCGAAATTCGATTACCGGCGGGGCAAAGCGAACAAGATGAACGGAGTGAAGCAAATGTGCGTGCAGCATTGCCTCCCTCCGCTCCGCCGCCAACGCGACAACATCGCGGAATGAGATCAGCCGCGGCCCGCTGACAGCAGGTTCTGTTGCCGCCAGCGGCGCGAGCACCAGCGAGCTGCTTCCACGGGGACTTCTGTCCAGCGGTGGACTATCCCCCGACGACGAAGCGCGGGCCTCCATTCCGTGGACCGGCATGGCTCCGAGGGATTTGTCCCCGATGGAGGTGACCCGCTCGGACAATCCATTCACCGGCGTGGCCCCATTCAACGTCCCGCCGGCATGTGGTCCTTCGACAACCGGTGGCGGGGCTCCGACGGTGCCGCTCGGTACCGACGGTGGCCGACCAGCGGCAGTGCTGCCCGAGGTCAGACGACGTATCAAATCGCCTGGCGTGGGCATGTCCGCGACGTGACAAAGCCTGATCAGCACCATCTCGGCCGCGGCGCGGCGGTCGGGCGCTGTCTCGACCTCACCAACCCCTTTCAGTAGCATCTGCCAGGCTCGCCCCAACACCGGCACACTCAACTGATCCGCGAGCGCGGCACCACGGGTGCGCTCTGCCTCTGACAGCTCACCACTGTCACGCAGATCCCGGACCGATTTCAGCCGCGTGACAGTATGAATCAGCTCCAGAAGATCCTGTAGCACCACGCCATGGTCGGCACCGCGATCAAAGGCGCGGTCGGTGAGTTGCAATGCCTGGCCCGGGTTCCCTTTCATCACCGCCTCGAGCAAGTCGAACATCAGACCACGATCCGCCAGGCCAAGCATGTCGATCACGGCACTTTCCGTGACAGCGCCGTCAGCCTGGGCGATGGCCTGATCCAGGATCGACAGTCCGTCACGCACGGAACCGTCGGCTGCACGGGCGATCTGCTCCAACGCCCCGGCTTCGACCGCCACTCCCTCCTGCCGCGAGATGTGCGCGAAGTGCTGTGCCAGTTCGGCGATCCGCACCCGGCGGAGGTCGAAGCGCTGGCAGCGCGACAGCACGGTGATCGGCACTTTCCGCAGCTCGGTCGTGGCGAAGACGAACTTCACGTGTGGCGGTGGTTCCTCCAGGGTTTTCAGCAACGCGTTGAAGGCGTTGCGGCTCAGCATGTGGATCTCATCGATGACGAAGACCTTGGTGCGAGCCTGCATCGGACGGAAGCGCGTCGCCTCGATGACCTCCCGCATATCGTCAACGCCGGTGCGGCTGGCGGCGTCCATCTCGACGACATCGGGATGGCGGTCCGCGAGAATGGCAACGCAGTTGTCGCAGACGCCGCAGGGATCCGCCGTCGGTCCTCCGGTGCCATCGGGGCCGATGCAGTTCAAGGCGCGGGCGATGATGCGTGCAGTGGTGGTTTTTCCGACGCCTCGGACACCGGTCAGCATGAAGGCATGGGCGACCCGACCGATGGCGAAGGCATTGCGCAGGATGCGCACCATCGCCTCCTGCCCGATCAGGTCATCGAAGTTCGACGGCCGGTATTTTCGCGCCAACACACGATAGGGGGTGGCCTGTAGCGGCGCTGGCGACGCCACGGGCAAGGCGTCTCCGAAAAGGCCCGGGCCGTCAGGCACCGGCGGCAGCCGGTCGTCCTGAGGGAGCGCTTCCAGAGAGGGATCTTCCTGAGTGGGTTCGTCCTGGAACAGGCCGGACATACGGGGCGTCTACCTGGCGGCCGCCCCTGCCCATGCTATGGCAGGCTTGGCATGGAGGAAAAGGTGGGAGGCCGACAAACGACCCGAGCGGTGACCCGTTGCGGCTGCTTCCTTCCGGATCTGACCGGGTTGGCGAGGCGCCCGTCCACCGCCGACCTCCCGGGCGTGCATATCATACTTGAGGGGGGTGGGGGCAAGGTGGGTCCCAGCCGAGAAGCAGTATGACTTCAGCCATACGCTCGAACAGCGAGCGCCTTCCCGGTTGAGAGCGTTGTTCCAGCCTCAGGGCATGGCGAAACAGGAGAAGAATAAGCGCCATGATAACAAAATGCTAGATCTGGACGCCCGGGTGTCGTCGCGTCGCCTCGTCAATCCCGGTCGGAGCTTCGCGATCCGGTGGTGGCGTGGCCGATAGCGTGCCGATAGCGATCGCCGCCGATAGCTGGTTCTGTTCGCACGCGGCGCAAGGCAACAGCCGGCCAACGGTGCGGCAGGTGGTGGACGTCTGTTGTCGTTTAACGATGGTTCGAAGTGCCGAGTGGCCGCGAACGATCCGGCCCGGCGGCGTTCGTTCGAGGGAACCGCCCGGTCAAATAAAGTTCGCGCGCCAAGCGCTGAATGTGGTCGAGCGTCGGCCAGATCGATCCGTCCAGATCGTCCAGCCGTATGTCGGTGGCAACGAAGCGATAGCCCCGGTCCAGCCGCACGGCGGCGCCGACAAAAGCTCCATCGACATCGATGATGTGGGACTGCAACATGGCGGTCCTTTCGGGACCAAGGGTTCTGAGACGTGGGCGAATAGCGCTCATAAGAGGATATAATTCTCTGACAGTGCAATATCGTACGATGAAAAAAATCATATGCTACAATGCGCCTTATTCGAGGCCGCTATATCTCGTCGGATGCAGGTCTGAGACAACCGACGTATCTTGTCGGCTTGCTCCTCGGGCTAGGCGCTGCTCCAATCAGCTTAGCGAGACCAGGAAGGGAATGCCGGTGGACGACCAGACCAGGCACGTCGTAATAGCCGGCGCTGGCCATGCCGGGGGGGCGGCGGCGGCCATGCTGCGTCAGCTTGGCTGGCCCGGAGCGATCACCCTGATTGGCGAGGAACCGGTCCTTCCCTACCAGCGCCCTCCGTTGTCGAAGGCGTGGCTCAAAGGCGAGGCGGCGGGCGAAGATTTGGCACTGCGGCCGGCGACTTTCTATGCTGACGCCTCGATCGACCTGCGCACCAACACTTGCGTCGTCCGCGTTGATCGCGCGGCTCATACGGTGGCCCTGTCGGATGGCGGCTCGCTGCATTACGACGTGCTGATCCTCGCCCTTGGCGCACGTGCACGTCGCTTGCCGCTGCCAGGCGTGGATCTGTCCGGAGTGCTTGAACTGCGCACCGTCGCGGATGCGGATCGGCTCAAGGCCATCCTGCGTCCTGGTGCCAGGCTCGCCGTCATCGGCGGCGGCTATATCGGGCTGGAGGCCGCGGCTTCTGCCCGCGCGCTCGGAGCCGAGGCCACCATAATCGAGCGAGAAGATCGGGTGCTCGCCCGCGTTGCCTGCCCGACGCTGTCCGACTTCTTCCACAACGCCCACCGCGCACACGGGGTCGCAATCGAGGTGGGCGCCCAGGTCGCGGCGCTGGAAGGAGCCGGCGGTCATGTCACCGGCGTGCGGCTGGGTGATGGACGACTGATCCCGTGCGACGCCGCTTTGGTGGGTGTGGGGGCCGTGGCGAACGACGAGCTGGCGCGTCAGGCCGGGCTTAGCTGCGACAACGGGATTGCGGTCGACCTGGCGGCGAGGACGGACGATCCGGATATCTTCGCGATCGGCGACTGCACTCGCCGCCCATTACACCACTACGAACGGATGTGGCGGCTGGAAAGCGTGCCCAATGCGCTGGAACAGGCCAAGCAGGCCGCTTCGACGATTTGCGGGAAGCCGCCGCCGACGCCCGAAGTACCCTGGTTCTGGTCCGACCAGTACCGACCTGCGCCTGCAGATTGCTGGACTGCCCTTCGACGCCAGCGAGATAGTTGTGCGCGGCGACGTGAACGCCGGCAAATTCGCCCTGTTCCATCTGACCCCCGACGGCACAGTGCAGGCTGTCGAAGCGGTCAACGCCCCCACCGAATTCATGGGCGGACGCCGCATCATCGCACGCCGAAAACGACTGACTCGCGCGCGAATCGAGGATATGTCAGTGTCGATGCAGGAGCTCGCGGCCTAGGCGGCGGGAAAAGGGAACGTGTATGCCAAAGATAACGTATATCGAACACGATGGGACGGAACACCCGATTGACGTGCCGGTTGGCAGATCGGTGATGCAGGGTGCGGTAGACAACAACGTGCCGGGCATTGATGCCGATTGTGGCGGCGAATGCGCCTGCGCCACCTGTCATGTCTATATCGACGCCGCTTGGCTGGACAAGGTCGGCCTGCCGGAGCCCGGTTCTCAGGAGGCCAGCATGCTGAGCTTCGCCGCGGTCACACAGCCTGATTCTCGCCTGTCCTGCCAGATCAAGGTCACCCCAGAATTGGACGGCCTTGTCCTGCGAATGCCCGAGGGACAGCATTGAAGTCCCGATCCCTGCAAGCGCCGGATTCCGGGCGGCCCGCCGAACCTCAAGACCCGGGGACCCGCGCGATCAGGAAGAAACACGAACTATACCAGGGAGATCTGATATGAACGCACCCGTGCACGTCGATCCAACCTCGGACGCCTATAGCATCCCATTGGAGCAGATCGACGTCAGCAATCCCAAGCTGTATCAAGAGGATATCTACTACCCTTATTTTGAGCGGCTGCGGCGTGAGGCTCCGGTGCACTACCGCAAGGACGGCCTGTACGGAACGTTCTGGTCGGTGACGAAATTCAAGGACATCATGCACGTCGAGACCCACCCGGAGATCTATTCCTCCGAGGCAAAGCTCGGCGGCATCAGCATCACCGACCGGGCTATGGAATACCGCCGCTCGAGCTTCATCTCCATGGATCCGCCGCGCCACGACGAGCAGCGCAGGGTGGTCAGCCCAATCGTCGCGCCGGCCAACCTCAACAACATGTCCGGCATCATCCGCGAACGCGTCTGCAAGGTGCTGGACGGTCTGCCGCGTGGCGAAACCTTCGACTGGGTGAAGCGGGTATCGATCGAGCTGACGACACTGATGCTGACGACGTTGTTCGACTTTCCCGAGGATGAGCGCCACAAGCTGACCTACTGGTCCGACTGCGCGGTGGCGGATGTGAACGCCGGCGGCATTGTCGACTCCGAAGAAAAGCGGCTGGAAATACTGGCGGAAATGCTGAGCAAATTCACCGCGATCTGGCACGAACGGGCGGCACGTCCGGGCGGCTTCGACCTGATCTCGATGCTCGCGCACGGCGAAGCGACCAAGGATCTGGTTAATGATCCCGCAGAATATCTTGGCAATCTGACGCTGTTGATCGTCGGCGGCAATGACACCACGCGCAACTCCATGAGCGGCGGTCTGTGGGCGTTGTGCAAGCACCCCGACCAATATCAGAAACTGCGGGATAACCCCGGATTGATCCCGACCATGGTGCCGGAGATCATTCGCTGGCAATCGCCGGTCGTGCACATGCGGCGCACAGCGCTGGCGGACGCGGAGCTTGGCGGCAAGCAGATCCGCAAGGGTGACAAGGTCGTGATGTGGTACGTCTCGGGCAACAGGGACGAAGAATCAATCGACCGGCCGAATGACTTCATCATCGATCGTGCGCGCTCGCGCCATCATCTGTCGTTCGGTTTCGGCGTGCATCGCTGTGTCGGCAATCGCCTGGCGGAGATGCAGCTTATTATCTTGTGGGAAGAGATCATGAAGCGCTTCCCTCGTATCGAGTTGATGGATGAGCCGAAGCGCATCTATTCCAATTTCATCCACGGGATCACCGAGATGAAAGTGCGGATCCCGGCGTAGCAGCGACCGGATCTAGTTCGGAGCAGCACTACGGAGATTGAAACAGTATCTCCTGTGCTCCGGACCAGAGCACGAGCTTGCCGAGCGGCGGCAGGTTTTCGTTGCCTTCGACGATGGTGAGGAAGTGGTTGCCGGCCAGTTGGCCCATTTTGCTGGCAAACCGAACGCCGCCGTACGCCAGCAGGATCTCCGTTTCGCTGATCCCGCCGGGATACAGCAGCAAATGGCCAGGTGCCGGATAGCTGGTGTGATTCTCGAACTGCAGCCCCAAATCGAGGTTGCCGAGTGGAATCCAGCATCCCTCACCGCTCCAGCGAACGTGAATGATTCGCTCGCGGTACGGCAGCAGGGAGCGAAATCTGGCGCAGGTTTGCGGCGCGTTCTCTTCCTCGAAACGCGCGCGGAACCGATACGGCCCGGCGATGATGTCGATAAGGCTCATCGGCATCATACCAGGAGGGCGCTTGCATCAAAGCCGAACGGTAGATTGCCGGTCGGCTTGATCAGATCGTAGGGCCCGCGGGGAAGGAACTGGCCGCTGCCGGGTTCCGCCTGGACGACGCCATCCTGCATCACGACCTGTCCGCGACGGACGGTCGTGACCGGCCACCCGGTCACCTGCATTCCCTCATAGGGGGTATAATCGATGATGTGCTGCATCAGTTGATTCGTCAGGGTGACGGTTCGGCTTGGGTCCCACAGCACCAGATCGGCATCGGCGCCCGGCGCGATCGTGCCCTTGCGTGGATACAGTCCGAATATACGGGCCGGGTTGGTCGCCACCAGTCGCACAAAGGCGCAGGCGTCGATGCGGCCCTTCGAGACGCCTTCACTGAACATGATCGGCAGGCGGGCGCCCACGCCGGGAACGCCATTGGGAATATCGCGGAACGAAGCGTCAATGCCGTTCACCCGCTTGCCCACCGGCGTTTCATAACCCCAACCGCTATGATCCGACGAAACCACATCCAGCACGCCGTCGCGCACTGTTTTCCACAATCCCTCGCTGGCGGCCGCGTCGCGCGGCGAGGGGCTGCACATGAACTTCGCGCCCTCGAACCCGGGCCGGTCCATGTCATCGGCCGAAAGGACGAAATACTGCGGACAGGTCTCGCCCCACACCTTCAGGCCGCGAGCCTGGGCCCGGCCGATTTCCTCCGCAACCTCGGGGCAGGATACATGAAAAATCTGGATCGGCTGATCGACCATCTCGGCCAGTGCAATTGCCCGGTGGGCTGCCTCGCGCTCCAGCATCGGCGGTCGCGACCAGGCGTGGTACTTCGGCGCGGTCTTGCCGTCCGCAAGCAGCGCCGCGGTGCGCCAGCGTATCGCCTCATAGTTCTCGCAATGCACCGTTACCAGGGCGCCGGTACGTCTTGCGGCTGCGAGCACGCGGAGGAACTGGCGGTCATCCAGATGCAACGGATCATAGGTCAGAAAGACCTTCAGACTGCGCACGCCGGATGCAACGACCTGCGGCACCTGGTTGAAGATCACCTCATCCGAGGCATCGGTGATGATCTGGTGGAAGCTGTAGTCCACCATGGCGCGCGCGGCTCGCCGACGGTATTCCGTCAGCGGTCGCAGGATGTCGTGGCCCTTGAACTGCGTCGAAAAAGTAATGACACTGGTGGTGCCGCCGGCCAGCGCCGAAGTGCTGCCGGTGATGAAATCTTCCTCATCCGCACCGCCGCCTTCCTGCAGCTGCTCGATATGGCAATGGCTGTCGATCCCGCCGGGCATGACCAGCAGCCCTTGCGCGTCAATGGTGCGGGTTCCCCGAAGATTGTATCCGATGGCGGCGATACGACCATCCGCCACACCGACATCGGCATGAAACATGTCCGCCGGCGTGACGACCGTGCCGCCGGCAATTACCAGATCGTAATCAGCCATGATGAATGTCCCCTCTCACGCGTGCAGCGATTGTGGCTCCGAAGCCGGGAAGGCAGATCTCGCGTCCATCGCGATTCTGCTGCGCCCGGGGCTTCACGAGGCAGCCTCGATCACGCTGACATGGGCCGCGACCACACGCCAGCCGTCTGGGGTGCGCGCCCAGGTCTGCATCTGGCGACCGACCTTGCCTGGGGCTGTCTGCCGATGAAACAAGGTAGCGGCGGTGGCATAATCGCGACCGAAGGTGGTGATGACGGTGCGCGAAGTGGTTCGCTCGAGGCCGAGCGGCGAACGAGCGGCACGAAATGCACCGATTTCCTGGTAGCCGTAGAGATTCTCACCGATGCCGTAGCGTATCGTCAGGTTGCTGTTCCAGAACAGTGACTGCAACGCATCAACATCGTTGCTCATCAGCGCGGCTTCGTATCTGGCGAATTCTGCCTCGACCTCGGCTTTTACGTCCGGCAGGTTGATGTCCATCATCAGACTTCCAGATTGGGCCTGGACGAGCGAGCAACCCCGGCGATTTCGAGCGTGCGAGCGATGCGTAGGCCAAGATCTTCGCGCCACGGGGCGGTGATGATCTGCACGCCAATTGGCAGGGCGGCCCCGCCGGCGGCGGATCGGGCGGGAAGTGGAACCGCCACCACCGGCAGTCCGATAAACGATATCGGCTGCGTATAGACACCGATATTCGGCCGCAGCGGCATTTCCCTGCCATCGAGAACGAACGTCTTCTGACCGATGGGCGGTGCCACGCAGGGCGTCGCGGGTGCCAGGATGGCATCAACGTGCTCGAACAGCGCCAGCATCCGTTGCCGATACCACCGACGGAATTTCTGCGCCTGCACGACAGTGGAGGCTGGCACCAGCGCGCCCGCGATCAGCCGGTCACGCACATCGGCATCGAAATCATCCGGCCGGTTGCGCAGGCGGTCGAGATGTAGCGCGGCACCTTCGGTCGTGGTGATGATGTAGGCGGCACTTCTGGCCCGTTGCGCCTCGGGCACGGTCACCGTCTCGGTGGCACCTAGCGCGGCAGCGACGGCATCCAGCGCCGCCAACGCTTCCGCCGACGCACCAGCCCGGAAATAGCCGTCCGCTACCGCAATCCGCAGACCGCCAATTCCCGCGTCAATCAAGCCCGAAACCGGCTCCGCCGGGCGATCGGCGCAGACCGGATCGGTCGGGTCATAGCCTTGCATTGCATCGTAGGATGCCGCGAGGTCAGCGGTGGAGCGACACATCGGGCCAAGATGATCCAGGCTGGAGACGAACGGAAAGTTGCCCGCTCGGGTCAGCCGACCATAGGTCGGTTTTAGTCCGAACAGGCCGCAAAACGACGACGGCACCCGGATCGACCCGTTGGTGTCGGAGCCGAGCGCCAGCGGGACCAGGCCGCCACCGACGGCGCTGCCCGAGCCGCCGGAGGAGCCGCCTGTCATTCTGGTCGTGTCATGCGGATTGCGCGATGGGCCGTCATGCGCGTTCTCGCCGGTGAAGTCATAGGCGTATTCGCCCATGTTCAACGCGCCCACCAGGATCGCGCCTGCCGCCTCCAACCGGCTGATCACCGGGGCGTCGACCGTCGCCGGCGGATCGTCTCGGTTGATTTTGGACCCCGCCAGGGTCGTCACCCCAGCGATATCGATCAGATTTTTGACCGCGAACGGCACGCCCGCGAGTGGACCAGGCTGTTGCCCCGCCGCGACCGCCTTATCGATCGCCGCGGCCCGGGTGTGCGCTCGGTCTGCGAGTATGGATGTAAACGCGTTCAACAGCGGGTTCAGATGCTCGATCCGCGCCAAGGTCGTTGCGATCACATCGCCTGCCTGCAACGTTCGGCCGGCGATCGCGCGGGCGATCGCGGTGGCGTCTTGCCAGGCCGTCATGCCCGGAACACCGGCGCGGGATCGAGATGATCAGACAGCGGCGCATCCCGCATCGCAGCGGCATGTTCGAGCGAGATCCGCAGATGCAGCCGCACGGCTGCTCGCCATTCCGGTTTGACGTCGATCCCAAGGGCCACTGTTCCGGCGTCGATCCATGCGTCTAAAGCCGCGTCTGTCAAAGGCGTGTCTTTCATTCGTGTCATCCGTCCCCAGATCGCGAAGTCGATGCCAGCCAGGCACGCCAGCCGCCGAAGCGCGTGATATCGGGTGCGCCGCCAATGCCCGCCGGTTCTGCCAGAAATCCCAGGCAGGGGCCATCGCTCAGCGACACGCTGCCAAAGCAAAGCGGCGACGGCACCTGCGCCAGCAGGCTGCCGATCGAGGTGGTCGGCAGCGCCCAGACCTCGCCTGCGATAGCGGCACCGTGGGCATCGCGGACCATGCCGGGGCGGTCGCCGAGGTCCCACAGCCGATATTCCGGCAAGGTCTTCGCCTCGCGCAGGAAGCGGCCGCCAAGTGTGGTGATCTGGTAGTTCAGCGCCAGACCGGACATATGCGCGCCGATACAGAACAGCGCGGTTTCCTCGCCGGCCAGGTCATCGGGGAACGCGACGGGTGGCAAGGCCTGACCGGTGGCTCCAACGGTTTCGGCGAAGCGCCGGTGCAGACGGTCCGCCAGCGAGGCCAGTCGGCCCTCCGACCAGGCTGGCCCCAGCAGCATACCGCCCACCGGCAGGCCATCGTCGGCAAAGCCGATCGGCACCGCGAAACCGGCCATGTCGCACAGATTGGCAAAATTGGTGAATGCCCCGAGACGGCGGTTCGGGCCTAGCGGATCGGCATCGATCTCCGCCGTCGTCGGGCAAAACGGCGCGGTCGGTAACAGCAGCGCATCGAATTGGCGCCAAAGCAGAGCGGCGCGGCGACGGGCAAGTTGCAACAGATGGAACGCGTCGAAGGCGTCCACGGTCAGCCGTTGCAGCGCCATCTCCAGGATCTCACGCGTGACCGGATACAAGATGTCGGGCCTTGCGGTTACCACCTCCCGCAGGGCGGCGGTGCGTTCGGCCACCCAGGGGCCTTCGTAGAGCAGCCGGGCGACCTCAAGGAACAGGCCCATCTCGACCGAGGTGGCGTGCAGATGGGTCGCGGCCTGCTGGAATGCCGCCGCCTCCGCCGGATCGCAAAGACCCGCCACGTCGCCCACCGCCACCCGCTCGGCCGCCGCCGCGCCCTTCCGCAGATGCGCGAAAGGCGCCCGGCGCGCATATGGATCCTCGTCATCGAACCCAGCGATTACCCGCTGCACCGACAGCGCCTCATCAACCGAGCGGGCAAACACCGAAATCGTGTCGATCGAGCGGCAGGCCGGCACCATGCCGCGCGTCGAGACACTGCCGATCGTCGGCTTCAGCCCGACGATGTTGCCAAACGCCGCCGGCACCCGGCCTGACCCGGCGGTGTCGGTGGCCAACGCGAAAGCCACGATCCCGGCGGCGACGGCACAGGCGGAACCGGAGGATGAGCCACCAGGGATCCGGCGCGCGGTCGAACACGTTGCGCGGCACGCCGTATGGGCTGCGGGTGCCGACCAGACCGGTGGCGAACTGATCCAGATTTGTCTTGCCGAGAAGCAATGCGCCGGCATGCAGCAGGCGGCTTACCGCCGGGGCGTCGGTGTCCGGCGTGTAGGCGAAACCGGGACACGCCGCGGTGGTCGGCAACCCCGCGACGTCGATGTTGTCCTTGACCGCGAACGGCACGCCCCAGAGTGGACGTCCGACCGGCCCCTCTCGCTCCAGTCGCTGAGCTCGTTCGAGCACCGCGGCGTCAGGAAGGCGGGTGATCCAAATCGCCGGGTCGGCGTGCGCGTAATCGGCGGCCAGGGCCGCCTCTGCCGCCTGCGTTGGGGTCACGCTGCATCCCGCATCGGCGCGACCATGGCTGCAGATGAAGTGAGGAAGTGAGAAACGAGATCGTCTCTTTTCATTGGCGCATTCTGCTTCATTCCTGACCACGGACCCGGTAGCGACGGCCATGAATTGGGCAAAAGCCTGGTGCCGACACCTGCGATCCCAATGTGCGCAAGAATGGGGCCATTGCCTCGTTGCATTCTTGCGGATGACGCCGAAAGTCTCCTTTATCACCGATCGCCGCTATCAGCCCAGTGCCGCACTTCAATCCGGCTCCGCTTCGGCGATCAGCGTCGCTCCGTCAAGGCCGGCGGCCACGTGCGGCGGTCCTGACTTTGTCGTCAGATCCCGTGCCGTCGCCCCGCGGAGACGCTGGATCGGTCGTTGCGAACAACCGGGATTGCCTGTTCTATGCGGCAGCGACACATCCAACGCGGCGCGCGGCTGCCGCAACAACCGGCAATCGAGAGGCGACAACAGCTATGAGTCATGGGGCATCGATTCCCGCGGATCCTTATCCCTGGCCGTTCGACGGCTCGCTCAGGCCGGCGAACACGGCGCTGATCGTCATCGATATGCAGACCGATTTCTGCGGCATCGGCGGGTACGTCGACAAGATGGGCTACGATCTGTCGCTGACGCGTGCGCCGATCGGTCCGATCTCGACCGTGCTGGGGGCGCTGCGGCCGAAGGGATATACCATCATCCACACGCGAGAGGGGCATCGGCCCGATTTGTCCGACCTGCCCGCAAACAAACGCTGGCGGTCACGGCGCATTGGCGCCGGCATTGGCGATCCGGGACCCTGTGGCCGCATCCTGACACGCGGCGAGCCGGGCTGGGAGATCATCCCTGAACTCGCCCCGCTGCCGGGAGAGATCGTCATCGACAAGCCTGGCAAGGGCAGCTTCTATGCCACCGACCTGGAACTTATCCTGCGCACCCGGGGCATCATCAATATTCTCCTCGCGGGTATCACCACGGATGTCTGCGTACACACGACGATGCGGGACGCGAACGACCGTGGCTTCGAGTGCTTGCTGCTGGCGGATTGCTGTGGCGCGACCGACGCCGGCAACCACGCAGCGGCGCTGCATATGATCAAGATGCAAGGCGGTGTCTTTGGCGCTGTCGGCGACAGCGCGACGTTGCTGTCGGCGTTGCCCTCCACCTGACGCGGTACGCTCCGACTTCGGCGGGCTGCGGACCGGCGGATCGCATCGTTATGATGCGTGATGGGTGTGTCGAGGATAGCGGCCGAGGACCTCGGCCCGCTGGAATCGGGTGCCGCGTAGCCGGGCGTCAGCGACGCTCGAATTTTCCATCGACCCGAGCGCCAATCAGTTCGGTTCCGAGCCGGGGATTGCCTCGGAAAATGGCGAATGCCCTGACAATTGCGCACCGACCGGCTTGACCTGAGCGTCGATTATGATCTTCTGCCTATTCGAGGCGGCACAGAGCACGCCGGAACGGGGCCTGCCCCCAAAGGGAGAACGACTATGGAACTCGGCTATTTCATGATGCCATCGCACCCGCCGGAGCGCGATCTGAAGGCGGGACACGACTGGGACCTGCAGACGTTGCGCTGGCTGGATGAACTGGGTTTCTCCGAGGCCTGGATCGGCGAGCACCACACCGCGCCGTGGGAGCCGCATCCGTCGCCCGATCTGCTCGTTGCGCAGGCTTTGTTGCAGACGAAACGGCTGCGCATCGGCCCTGGCGGGTTCCTGCTGCCGTATCACCATCCGGCTGAACTGGCGAACCGGGTCGCGATGCTGGACCATCTCTCCGGGGGCCGCCTGATGTTCGGTGTCGCTGCCTCGGGGCTGCCCAGCGATTGGGCGATGTTCAATGTCGACGGCATGTCCGGGGTCAACCGGGAGATGACGCGGGAGGCGTTGGCTATCATCCTGCGGCTGTGGAGCGATGAACCTTCGTTCACCCACGAGGGCAAGTTTTGGACGGTGACCAAGCCCGAACCAATGTTCGGGGTGCTCAGGGCGCATCTCAAACCGTTACAGAAGCCGTATCCTCCAATCGGCGTGGCGGGATTCTCAAAGAATTCCGACACCTTGAAGATGGCCGGGGAGCATGGCTTCCTGCCGCTGAGCCTAAATCTCAATCCCGGGTATGTCGGGACGCATTGGGATGCAGTCGAGGAAGGTGGCCGGCGCAGCGGCCGCAAGCCGCATCGCCGTGACTGGCGCATGGTGCGCGAGGTGTTTGTGGCTGAGACGGATGAGGAAGCCATGCGGCTGTCGGTCGGCGGCATGATGGGCCGCATGATGCGGGAGTATTTCCTGCCGCTGTTGGGGAATTTTGGCTTTTTGGAATTCCTCAAGCATGATCCGTCAGTGCCGGATTCCGATGTTACTCCGGAATATTGCGCCCGGCATAACTGGTTGATCGGGTCGCCGGCGACGGTAGCGGAAAAGCTGGAACGGGTTTATCGCGACGTCGGTGGCTTCGGCAATTTGCTGGTGTTCGGCTTCGACTACATCGACAATCCGGAAGCGTGGCACAATTCGCTGCGGCTGCTTGCGCAGGAGGTGGCGCCGAGGATCAAACATCTGACGCCGGCATAGGGCAAGATCGGCTGGACCGGGACTGGCTGTCCGGCCAATAGATCCCGGTCCGCGCGACGGTCGGGCTGCGTCGTCCGGCGACGGACAGCATAGCGCCAGGGGCACCCGTTATCGGGTGCCCCGTACAGGATCGGACCGTGGGGCACCTGCCGTGCGGCGCAAAGATGTCAGCGTGGCCGTGTCCATATGATCTCGACGTTGCCGTTATCTCGCGTCAACTCGATCCGCTTCAATTCCGAGCGTGCAGACTTGCGCGTGATCAGGGTCACCGCACGCGCCGTGTCGTAGTCGAACGACGCTTCAATCAGCGAGTCGACGTATCCGCCTGGCCCCAGATAACGGGACCAGTCGGTAGTGGAGACTTTGGTCTGATGCCCGTTCGGGCCGTAGATTGCGACCGCAATCCGGTAGGCCGAAAGGGAAGCGCAGCGGTCCTCCCGGCGCTGTCGATTGTTTTCTTGCAGTCGTTGCAAATAGCTGTAACTTGTTCCGTTTACGATCTGCCGCCGCTCGACGAGATTCCTCAACTTGAGCGCGATCAGCATCGACGGCAGCTTCAGCCGGCTCTTTATGCCAACATGTGCAGGCATAGTTCATTCCTCTAATGTTCCAATATGGGCGGGTGCCACCTCCCGGTGCGCAGCCCATTCCCGCTCGATTTGATCGCATGATCCTTCGATCCTGCGAGTGCCACCGGTCACAATATTGAAGAGAAGCCTGCAACAGCATCGATATTTCTTGCTTATTTCGGGCCGCGCCATCGGCACTTCAGAGATTTGGCGATGCGGTCGGGGGCGCAAGAGGCGGTTATCACGCTCGGAGCTAAAAGACCGGTGAGCGGCGTGGTACAGGCCCGACCTCGGGAAATGCCGTGTTAGGGATTTCCGAGCAGCCCGCGCTTCAGCGCTGCCGAGGTCGGGCGCGCGCCGATAAAACTCGCGAGGATCACGTGAACGAAGTCCAGATCAGGGACTTGGCCGATTAATCCCTCGTTCTTGAACGCATCGAGTCCCTCAGGTGTGAATACGAATGTGATGGTGTCACCCTTCTGCACCGGCGGGATGGCGGCCAGGAAGCGATCGATATGCTCGGCTGGCAGACGGCATGGCTTGCCGCAGCTGTTGGCCAGGCTTTCCCGCCACGAATTGCGGCCGCTCTCAGCGTCAACGTCGCGCACAAAGACGAAACGAAGCAGCTTGGGCTCGTTCGACGCCAGTATCGCATCCGGATCGGAGGAGCGGTGTTCCAGGTACAGGCCAGCCACATAAATGCGTATCCGGAGAATAGAATGGGTTCGGAGTGCCAACCCGTTCAACACCAGAGAGGTGCCGGCGACCGTCTGCGTGTCGGGCATCACTATCCCGTCGAGTTCCGCGGCCGCCACGGCCCCCCCCAGGAACGCAGACGTAAAAAGCGCCAGCACCAGGCGGAATAAAAGTTTCGCCAAGTTCTTATCGGGCTCCCGTGCGGCGCTTGCCGCGGCCATATCCGGGCCGTCGATGCATCCGCGTGGCTCCAGAATCCATGGTCGTCTCCCAGATGTCAGCGTCTCATGGCGGATCGGCAGCCAGGTCGCGCAGCAGGCTATATCAGCGATTCGCTGCAGACACCGATTAAGCAGGCATCGATTTCACATGCAAGGACCGTGACGGCTGGTCAGCCCGTACACCCTGAGGGTGGGTCCAACCCAGCGGACGGCTTGGTCGCGCCGGATCACTCGCGGAAACGGCTAACTTGCTGTATTGGCCAGAACGTCCTTGCCTCGACGGGGACACTTGAAATGGCGGATCCTGTTGCGCTCGGGACACCAGAGCGGGCGGATGCGGGCACGGGAACGGGAAGTGACGGACCTCAGGCCAATGATCGCGCGGATAATAGTTCAGACGACGCTCTCGCTCTCGGCGATGGGCGCTGTGCTGTTCCTTGCGGCCGGCGACTGGCGCTGGCCGCAAGGCTGGGTTTTCCTTGGCGAGCTTGGGCTCTCCAGCTTTGCGGTAAGCTTCTGGCTGTTGCGTCACGACCCGGCTCTTTTGGCGTCGCGCCTGTCGGCGCCGATTCGACGCGACCAGATGCCCTGGGACCGCATATTGATGCCTGCCATCCTGGTTGTCTTCGTCGCCTGGCTTGTGCTGCTCGGCATCGACGCACGCCGCTTAGCATGGTCGCACGTGCCGCTCTGGGCACAGGCGCTGGGTGCCGTTCTGATCGCGCTCGGCATGGCCCTCGTCTGGCAGACTTTTCGCTTCAATACCTTCGCGGCACCCCAGGTCCGCGTGCAGGCTGACCGCGAGCACCGTGTGATTACCGACGGGCCATACCGAGTGGTGCGCCACCCCATGTACGCCGGCGCGCTGATCTTGTTCCTCGGCATGCCGCTGCTGCTCGGCTCCTGGTGGGGTGTTGTCGTGGTTCCATTGTTGGTGGCCGGCATTGCGCCGAGAGCGATCGGGGAAGAGCGGCTGCTCCGCCGTGAACTCTCGGGCTATGACGAGTACGCGAAACGGGTCAGATTTCGGCTAATTCCGGGCGTCTGGTGAGAAGTTGAGAAGGCAAGGAGGGACCTCTCGCTCACCAGATCCTGCTTGCCGCGACGTCGATCACCGTCGCCACGACCGGCTGGTCGAAGAAGTTCTTATGAATGGCAGGCGGTGGGCATCGCCGTGGTCGACATACTATGGTAGTTTCTTGCTGCCCGACACCGGCCTCGTTTGAAGGCAAGCAAATGAACCAACGAAGGAAGCCATGATCAAATTTTACTACAACCTCGCACCGAACCCAACGAAAGTGGCGCTTTGCTTGGAGGAAATGGGGCTGCCCTACGAGCTCGTTCCCGTCGACACACGTAAGGGCGAACAGCATACGCCCGCTTTTCTCGCCATTAATCCGAACGCGAAGGTGCCGGCCATCATCGATGGCGACGCCACGGTATTCGACAGCAACGCAATCCTGCTTTACCTGGCTGAGAAGACCGGCCAATTCCTGCCCGCCTCGACCCCGGCGTCGCGTGGGCAGTTGCTGTCCTGGCTCATGTTCGTCGCGTCAGGGATTGGGCCCTATTCGGGACAGTCCGTGCATTTCAGGAATGTGGCTCCGGAGCCGAAGGATTACGCCGTCAACCGCTATACCTTTGAAGCCCAACGCCACTGGGGCATCCTCGAGGCGCGTCTGGGCCAACATCGGTTCATGCTCGGCGATAGCTACTCGATCGTTGACATGGCGGTCTGGGGGTGGGCCCGGTTGATCCCCATTGTCCTCGGGCCTGATGCGATCAAGGCGTTGCCGAACCTGCAACGGCATTTGGACGAGATCAACGCACGCCCAGCCGCGGCGCGCGCCTTGGCGTTGAAAGACAAGCATAGCTTCAAGGCCGATATGGATGATGCCGCTCGTCTGGCAATGTTCCCTCATCTGGGCAAGAAGGTCGCCTGATCAAGCGCGGCGTGGCCTGCCCCGGTTGGCGGGCAGGCCACACTTGGTCCAGCACCGATCCGTGGTTCATCGAGGCCCGCGATCTAGCTAGAGCAATATCAGCCTGGCTCGGATCGCGGAGCGGCCTTCAGGCCGATGAAATTGCTCGTGAAACAACAGTTGGAGTGTTTCCACTCAGGGTGGAAGCGCTCTAGCAGCCTGTCGGACTTAACGCAGCTCGGCGGGGCTGTGTAAAATCTGGCCACTGATTCGTTTTGTCTCTTGCCCGGTGGCGCTTCCAGATGAGCAACTTCCGCCCTGTCGACCGAGCCACCGGATTTCTGATGCCGCCGTCGGTGGATGAATGGCTGCCGGGACGGCACTTGGCGAGGTTCGTGGTCGAGGTGATCGAGGGCCTCGATCTGCGTGCGATGACCGGCGACTACCGTGGCTCCGGAGAGGCGTCCTACCATCCAAGTGTTGTGCTGGGACTGCTGGTCTACGGCTACGCGACTGGTGTGTTTTCGAGCCGCAAACTGGAGCGTGCGACCTACAATTCGGTTGCGTTCCGCTTCATCGCCGCCAACCAGCACCCCGACCACGACACGATCGCCAGCTTCCGCCGGCGCTTCCTCAAGCAGATCGAAGCGTTGTTCGTGCAGGTGCTGGTGATGGCGCGCGAGATGGGGATGCTGAAGCTGGGCACAGTGGCGCTCGATGGCACCAAGATCCACGCCAACGCCAGTCGCCACAGCGCGCTGTCATATGAGCGTGCGGGCCAGATCGAGATGCAGCTGCGCGAGGAGGTTGCCAAGCTCACCGCGATGGCCGAAGCGGCCGATCAGGCTGATGTGCCGGATGGGATGTCGATCCCGGAAGAGCTGGCGCGGCGCGACAAGCGCCTCGCCGAGATCGCCCGGGCGCGGGCGATCATCGAGGCGCGGGCGAAGGAACGCCATGCGCGCGAGCAGGCCGAGCATGATGCCAAGATGGCAGCGCGGGACGCCAAGACAGCCAAGACCGGCAAGAAGCCGGGCGGGCGAGCGCCGGCACCACCGGTAGAAGCGCCAGGTCCGGCGGATAAGGTCAACCTGACCGATGAAGAATCGCGGATCATGCCGGTCGCCGGCGGCGGTTTCGATCAATGCTACAACGCACAGGCGGCGGTGGCCGCGGGCAGCCTGCTGGTGGTCGCCGCCGACGTGGTGCAGGCGCCCAACGACAAGCAGCAGGTGGAGCCGATGCTGGCAGCACTTGCGGGATTGCCGGAAGCGCTCGGGCAGGCCGATAGTTTGCTGGCGGATACAGGATACTTCAGCGCGGGTAACGTCAATGCGTGCGCTGCCGCGGGAATTGAACCGCTGATCGCACAGGGCCGTCAGGATCATTACCCGCCGCTTGGCGAACGCACCGAAGCCGATCCGCCAGCACCGGCCGACCCGACGCCGGCCGAGGCAATGGGGCATCGCCTGCAAACCAAGGCTGGAAAGGCGCTTTATGCGTTGCGCAAGCAAATACCGGAACCGGTGTTCGGCATCATCAAATCGGTGATGAACTTCCGGCAATTTTCGTTGCGTGGCCTGGAGAAGGTGCGAGGCGAGTGGAAACTCGTGACCATGTCCTGGAACATAAAGCGACTATTCGCTCTCGCCGGCGCGGCTTAACCAAGAACCCCGCCTCCTGGCGCATATTGGCGCACCGAAGGCCCGCGGGTGGAACAATTAAACCGACCAACTGCGTAACATCCGCCAGGCCGCCTCCGCCGGCCTGGCGCCCGCCAAATCAGCCTCGTCCCATATAAACCCTCGCCGCGTCACTCCGACAGGCTGCTAGCACAGTCATCCGAGCGTCGGATCGTTACATCTTCGCCCCGGCGCCCTGCCGGCAGGTGACTGATCGTTCGGTCCTGACCGCTGCATCAGCGGTGAGAGAGCATGCTCGCTCACCGCCTCGTGGGATCGCGACAAGCCGCGGAACCGCCGCCCGATCAGTAGCCCGCGGCGCGGTCCACAACTTCCTTCAACGGCTGCCCATCCAGGAACCGCTCCAGATTCGCCACGAACAGCCGTGCGACGATCTGATCGCGTTGCGGATGCGGGCCGCCGATATGGGGGAGTACGAGAATACGTTCGGTGGTCCAGAATGGATGCTCCGACGGCAGCGGTTCCTGCCGAAAGACATCGAGCACCGCCCCGGCGATCCGCTTCGACCCGACCGCGGCGATCAGGTCGGCGTCGTCGATCAGTTGGCCACGGCCGAAATTCAGCAGCCACGCAGTCGGCTTCATCTTTCCCAGGCGCTCGGCGTTGATGAAATTCTGAGTGTCCGGCGTTGATGGCAACAGCAACACAACGAAGTCCGATTGCGCCAGGACTTTGGCGGTTTGTTCCGGGGGCAGTACCTCGGCGATCCCTGGCAACGGCTGCGGCCGGCGGCGCGTGCCGATCACGTGCATCCCAAGCGCTGACGCGATGCGTGCGACCTCCTGCCCGATCGCCCCGAGGCCTAATATGCCGAGGGTTTTGCCATTCAGTGGTTCGGCGACGCGATTGGTCCACTTGCTGTGCTTCTGGTCCTGTGCGCTCGCCGCGTACGGCTTGGCGACATAGAACAGCGCGCCGATGATGTTCTCCGGCATCGACTCGCGATGTGTGCCCCGGGCGCAGGTCAGCGTGAGGTGAGAAGGGAGATCGGGAAGCGCGAGCCAGCCCTCGACGCCCGCGGTCAAGGCCTGAGCCCAGCGTAGCTTCGGCATGCCCGGCAGCAGGCCCGGCGGCACAATTGCGGCGAGCAATACCTCGGTGTGCGCACGCTGTGCGTCTGACAGTTTGGCGTTGCGCCCTAATGTCTCGATCACCACGCGATCCGCCAGGCCAGCCTCGCGGATGGCATCGATGTAGGGCGGCGCTGCATCGGTCCAAAGCAGCAGGCGGGGTGCGTTGGTCATGGCAGATCTCCTGAGCGTATGCCGCAAGCTTAAGCAAACCGGCGCGAGAGTGCCATGGCTGGGGCCGGCCTTGGTCCGCAGCTTTCCGCCCATCTGGAGCACGCAGTTTCTGCCGGCGACGGTTGGGCGGAGGACGCTACGCCACGGCCGTTCGACGCAGGCGGCGCAACGACAGGCCGAATTGCACCCAGGTGGCACCCTGGACCAGCAATTCGACAGCGACCAATGTGCCCAGCACCCACAGCCCCGACCACGGCAGGCTGAGGAACAGCAGAATGCCTACCACCGCGCTGATCACGCCGCCGAGTAGCAGCATCCACCATCCGGGCAATTGGCGATGCGCGAGGGCAATGACGATACGCAAGATGCCTCCGACCACCAGGGCGAGCAGCAGGAACAGCGTGATGATGATCGAGCCCTGAACTGGCTCCTGCATGATCAGGAGACCCCCAACCACGTAAAGCACGCCGGCGACCAGGTTCAGCAGGAATGCGCTCCAGGCCTTGTTGGCGAAGGCGTGGATGATCTGGAATATTCCGCCGACGAGCAGTGCCGCGCCGATGAAGATTGCGCTGACGACTGTCACCGCGACAACATCCCCGAGCGCGAGTACGCCAAGCAGCAGTAGCAGGACACCGAGCGCGACGAACCACCCCCAGCGCCCCGTCATCTGGGTGTAGCCGAGCCCCTGTCGGGGACTATCCATCTTCGTACCGGACATTGCGTTCTCCTATTGGCTTGACGATTCGCGCTCTGCGCTAGGCCAGCTCATCGTGCGCGACGTCGGCCGCCGAGGAGGAGCGTGGATTTCGCGGTTCCGATGCGCTCTCAGGCGAGTCTCGCGGATGCGTCTCTGTCTTAGGATTGTGACGGAACACGCTCTTCTTTTATCGGCTCATCTCGCGCAATTTCGACGGTCACGGGGTCCTGGCCGACCGCCGCGGTAAGTCGGATGGCAAAATGGATGTTGGAGAAGGCCATTTCGTGCATGTCCCCAAGGCAGTCGCGCGGCATGATGTCGTGATCGCCGCCGATAGCGATTTCCTGGGTGTGACCCGGCGGAAGATCGGTGGACGACACCGACGCCGAGCCGCTGGCAAAGACGGATTTGGTGTCCATGTCGACAACTTGCATGCGGAACTGGATCGGTCCAATGGCCCCGGACGTGGCGTTTTTGATCGTGAAGGAGACCATCGGCTGACAGCCTTCCCGTTTTTGGGCCCAGTAGGTCTTCAAGCCGAAGAACTCGGCGCCTCCCGTACGCGCCCCGTCCGATTGCGCGACCGCCGGCGCCGCCAGGATGAGCGTCAGTAGCATGGCGATTATGACGCGCATCAGCCGATACCCCCGACGACCAGAACCCCATACCATTCTGCCGGGGTGTGCCGCTAGGTGTCGTACCGAACGGACCGACGGACAGAGGTCGGGGTGCCGCTTCGACCTTTGGCTGGGCATCGCGCCTCACCAGAAGCTTTCGCCCAAACTGCGACACGCCCGAATCGTGCCCTCTGATCAAATCGTGTACACCTAGCGGATCGTCCGCCCGGGAATTGTGATGCACATCTCGACCTCGCCCGCCTTCAAGCAAAATGCCCATCAGGCGCTGGCTGATGCCGGGCTGCAACGGGCGCTTGCGCGCAGCGGTCCAAGTTTCATCGCCCGCCGCACCGCAGCGGTCGCCGCCCTGCCGGAGTTCGAGCAGCTTCGCGACGAAGCTCGCGACATCAAGAACCATGCGTTGACCAATCTCGACTTTTATCTGGAGACGTATGAGGCCAAGGTGCTGCAATCCGGCGGCAAGGTGCACTGGTGCAGCGACGCCGAGGCAGCGCGCAACACCGTGCTGGCCATTTGCCAGGCGGCCGGTGCGCGCACCGTGACCAAGGGAAAGTCGATGATCGGCGAGGAAATCGCCATCAACGAGCACTTGGAGAAGCACGGCATCACTCCGGTCGAAACCGATCTCGGCGAATACATTATTCAGTTGCGCCATGAGGTACCCAGCCACATCATTGCGCCGGCGTTTCATCTCAACCTGGAGGATTGGGAGGATGCATTCCGCAAAGCCCACACCGACCTGCCAGTCGGACGTGAATTTACCGAACGCCGGGACATCCTGACCGAGGCTCGCGGCAAGCTGCGGGCGAAATTCCTCGCCGCCGACGTCGGCATCACCGGCGCCAACTTCCTGATCGCCGAGACCGGCAGCAGCGTCATCGTCACCAACGAAGGTAACGGCGACCTCACGCAGACCCTGCCACGGGTCCACATCGTCCTGGCCAGCATCGAGAAATGCGTGCCCACGCTGGAGGACTGCACTTCGTTGCTACGGGTGTTGGCACGATCGGCGACGGGGCAGGACACCTCGGTTTACATCACGTTTTCCACCGGCGCGCGCCGCACCGGCGACCTCGACGGGCCGCAGGAGTACCACGTCGTCCTTATCGACAACGGCCGCTCGGCGATGATCGGCACCGAATTCCAGGACATGCTGCGCTGTATCCGCTGCGCTGCATGCATGAACCACTGCCCGGTCTACGGCGCGGTCGGAGGTCACGCCTATGGCTGGGTCTATCCGGGCCCGATGGGTGCGGTGCTTACGCCTGGGCTGATCGGGGTGGACAAGGCCGGCCATCTGCCCAACGCGTCGACGTTTTGCGGCAAGTGCGAGAGCGTGTGTCCGGTGCGCATCCCGCTACCGAAGCTCATGCGACATTGGCGAGAACGTGAATTTGAGCGGCATCTGACGCCAGCGACGGTCCGGTCAGGTCTGCGCCTTTGGGGATATTTCGTTCGCCGGCCTTCGCTTTATCGATTGGCAACGCGAACGGCGGCGATCAGTCTGGCGCTGCTCGGCCGCAAACGTGGCCGCTTCTCCTCGCTGCCGCTGGCCGGAGGCTGGACCGCGGGGCGAGACCTCCCGGCGCCCGAGGGCGACACCTTCTTCGCGCGCTATGCGAAAGAACAGCGGGCCGGGCGCGTCTGATGGCGCGAGAGGAAATCCTCAATGCCATACGTCGCGGTTTGCGGCGCGGGCCACTGCCGCCGGACCAGGCGGCGATGCTGCGCGGCCGGCTCGAACAGCATCCCCGGCATCCAATTCCAGCCCGATCCCGGCTGCCGCATCCGCAGCAGGTCGACCTCTTCGTGCGCAACGTCGAGAAGGAGTTTGGCTCGGTAGCGCGGGTGCCGGACCAGGACGCGGTTCCCGGCGCGGTGGCGGATTACCTCGCGGCGCAGAATCTACCCAGTCGGCTGGTGATGGCGCCGCACCCGGCGCTGCGCGAAATCCCGTGGTCCGCTCGCCCACTGCTGGAGATCCGCGAAGGTCGGGCGGAGGCGTCCGACGCCGTGAGCGTACAGCATGGGTTCGCGGGCATCGCTGAAACCGGCACGTTAATGCTGCCGAGCGCGCCGGAGCGGCCAACGACGCTGAACCTGCTGTCGGACACGGCGATCGTCGTGCTGCGGGCCTCGGCCATGGTTGGCGCCTACGAAGAAGCCTGGGATAAGCTGCGGGCGGAGGTCGGCGAGATGCCGCGCAATGTTATGCTCGTCACCGGACCTTCACGCTCCGCCGATATCGAGCAGACGCTGGAGCTGGGAGCGCATGGGCCGCTCCGGCTGCATGTCGTTCTGGTGGAGGATGCGGTGGTATAATAGCAGCCTGCTTCGAATCGCCGAGCGACCTCAGGCTGATGAGAGATTGCATGTGAAACAGACGCCGAAGGGTGGCACGCCGTGTCTCCCAACCCGGCGTGAAAATGTGCGCGATTTACGTTATCTTTAGGACTTGGTAGGCATAGTCCACGAACCGCGGAAAAATCCGCGGGCCGTTCTTTGATCCGTTATCAAAATCGTTCCACACGGCTTCGTTGCGAGCATGGTCAATCGTCGCTGGTCGCCGATATGCACCCAGCAGGTACATGCCGTGTGGATCAAAGGACGCAAAGCCGACGGCGTCGACTCCCCGAGTCTCGAGAGGGCTGATCAGACCACGCCAAAACGAGTATCGTCACACGTCTATACAGATCAGCAGCCTCTCGGCAACGGCAGAACCAACTTCGCGGGTCAGCCGTACAGCGCGCCGAATTGAGCGGGCTAATCTCGTACGGCTGAGTTTTCGCGCAGGTGACCCTGGCGCTCGCGATAAATCACGACCTGGAAGGGTGCGATCAGCGTCGCGTGGGAAGGGCGAGCAGCACCGCGCCGACCAGGGCGCATCCGCCACCGATCAAATAGCTGAGCCGGTAGCCGCCGCAGGCCGTCACTGCCGCTCCGAATACCGGCGGGACCGCCATGCCACCGGCGAATAGGATCGCTGTGCCAAGGCCGGTGGCCTCGGTTCGCCGTGCGCCTCCGAGGGCGGCGTATTCCGCATAGGCGACGCCGGTGTAGCCGCCGGCCGTGCAGCCGGCCAGCAACGCGTTGGCTAGAAGAGCCCAGACTGGCCAACCGGGTCCGTAGAAGCCCGCCAGTGCCGAAGCTGCGGCCATGCCCACGCCGTGCAGTGCCAGTGTCCGAGCCGGCGATAGGAAACGGTCGGCAATCCAGCCCCAAACAGGTCGGCTGACGGAGCCGGCAATCTGGTATGCCGCCAACATCTGGCCGGCCCGGACCAGGTCCAGACCGACGGTCGCCGTCAACTGCACTGTCATAAAAGCGACCAGGCACAGCGCCAGACCGGCATAGACGAAAGCGGCAATGGACAGACGACGAAAGCGCTGGTCGCCCAGCAGCGCGAATGGTTGCAGCAGGGTGCGGCCGAAGGCGCGTCGCGTCGACTCACGGTCGACGTCCCAGCGTCGGCGAGGGACCTCAAGCAGGAAAATCAGCAGCAAGACGGGTCCAAGCTCGGCGAGGAGCGCGGCACGCCAACCGGTCAGCAGAGCCAGGGGCGGCAGGATCAGCGCCGCCAGGACCCCGCCGAGCGGTACACCGATTTGGCGGACCGACATCACCATGTTGAAGACCGGTTGCGGTGTCTGCGGCACCAGCAAATGGGTGCTGGCCGGGGCGGCCGCGCCGTAGCCCAATCCCAGTACGATGGCGGCCAGCGCGAGCCCGGTGATGCCGGAGCCGAGAGCGGCCATTGCCAGCATTCCGGCTGCCGCGAGCAGCACGGCCTGGGTCGCCCGGACACCCCCATAGCGCCGAACGAGCCCGGGCGAGAGCAGTGCGGACACGATGCCGACGCCATAAGCCAGGGCGACAAAACTCCCGACCAGGGTGCCGTTCACTTCGAGGTCCCTGGCCACCGCGGGCGCCACAGTCGGCAACGAATAAAGCGCCATGGTGGCCAGGGTCTGAGCGGCCAGGGTCGCCAGCAACGGCCAAACCGGCATGGAGCGGAGCAGTCCGAAGGTCGTTCCGCCGTTCAAGAGCGTGCGTGGTCGATTAGACCCGAAGCGGGCGCGCATCAACCGGGTCCTAGCAGCTTTGGGGCGTCCCCTGCGCGAGAGCGAGAGGTTCGGGTCAACTGGGAGCGGTATGACATCCCTGCCAAGCCGCGTCGACCTCGTCACCGCGGGACAGCTCAGCCGCAGCCGATGCCGTCCGGATGGGCTCCGGCTCTCGGCGCTGGGTGTCCTCCGGCTACATCCGCGTCCCATGCCAAACGATCGTGGCGCTTTCCGATGGCGTCGGCCCGGTCAGAAACCGTCCGTTACATCGGCACGTGATGTCTGGACGACACCCAAGTTCGCCGCGGCGACCGAGCGCGATGCGGCAGAGCGAGGGCGCGGGTTTCCAGCCGCGACGGATGGCGAGGCGCTCATGGCAGCCTGACGCCGCCCGCCGAGGACCCTTTCGGCCGGCAGTGTGATTTGCACCGTCGTGCCATGCCCGGGCCTGCTTTGAACCTCGAGCGAGCCCCCGTGCAGCATCACGAGTTTGCGGCTGATAGCGAGTCCCAGGCCGGAGCCACTAAACCTGCGGGTGTTCGATGAGTCCGCCTGATAGAAAGGTTCGAAGATCCTGGGCAGCGCGGCCTGATCGATACCGATGCCGGTGTCTTTCACAACGAAAACCAGTTCCCCACTCGCGGCGATCTCTGCTCTCCACGACACGTTGCCGCCGGCCGGGGTGAACTTGACCGCGTTCGTCAGCACGTTCAGCAAGGCCTGTACGAGGGCCGTCGTGTCCGCGCGCAACGTCACCGTCGCGGTCTGATCGGACGTTTCGATGCGCACATTTGCCTTTCGGGCGGCTATCCCCGCGCCGCACAGGCACGCCTGGATGATTCTTTCGACCGCGACATGCTCTTCCTTCAGTGCGTAGCTGCCCGACTCGAGCTGTGACATCGCGATGAGGTCATTCACGGCAGCCAGCAGCCGGTGTCCACTTTGCTGGATCTCCCGGGTGTATTCCACACAGCGTTCGTCCAATGGTCCCGGGGCTTGGTCGAGGATAAGCTCGGAGAAACCCAGGATGGCGTTGAGAGGCGTCCGCAATTCGTGGCTCATCTGCGCCAGGAAGGCCGACTTGGCGCGGATGGCGGACTCCGCGCGCTCTTTTGTCAGGCGCAATTCGACCTCGGCCTCGACTTGCTCGGTTATGTCGTGGCCGGTGCCGCGGTAGCCGAGAAAGCCACCGGCGTCGTCAAAGACAGGGGTCCCGTTGATGCTGACGTGCCGCAGCCTGCCGTCCTGGCCAAGCCGGCTGTAGCGAAAGTCCCTAAATGATCTGCGGTTCATCAGATCCAACCTGTGCTGCTCCCACTTCTCGGGGGAACGGGCGGCTCCGGCGACGTCCCAGGGGTGGCTTCCGATATGCTGGCCGATCCCCGTCCTATCCGGCGGCGCGTCGATCCCGACCATGGTGAAGCGCAGATCGGCGTCGAGTTCCCAGAGCCAGTCGGACGCCATCGCGGCATAGTCGTGCAATCTGCGCTCGCTGCGACGCAACGCTTCTGCAGTGACTTGGCGGCCACCACCGGAGAGGCCCAGCCGGCGCAGAAAACCACTCAGTATCATCACAAATGATACCAACGGACCGGAGCCGCGGATCTGCGTCATCGAGTTGGTCGCCCAAGTTTCCATGGGCGCCCGTGTCGCGTAACGTTGCCCGGGGCGCAAGGCGACAGGACTTCAAGCGAGTGGGACGTCGCCACCATCGAGGTCTCCGACCGGCAGAATGACCAGCGTTCAGTTTCAAGATGCTTACGTCCCTAATTTCGCCACCTCCGGGAGTATCGGTCAATATACAATAATCAAATTCACTACGGTATCGATTGGTGATCTACCCGTCATTAGTTGATCAATGCGGATCGGCGAGTATTCCACAAAGACGTCACATGGCACTCGATCTGAGACACGACCCCAAATAAACGTGAGACTACGCGCCTTCTGGCTGGTGTAGTCGCGGGCCGACGCTCTGAGTTTGCCGCGAGGCTTCGCCCGGCGCCGTCGCTAATTGTGTCAGCTATGTCTTTTTTGGTCATTTCTTGCCGGAATTACATTGTTTCGGTCGCCGAGGTCTGGAACGGATCAGCGGCGCCGCGGTCGAGATCCGGACAGAACTCTTCGATGGTCGGGATCAACTCACTGATCGATTCGACGATCTGATTGCGGGCATGCGAGGATGACAGCTTCAGCCTCACCGGTCGGCTGCCGGACAGCCGATCGCGTTGCGCTCCGGTTTTCAGATATCGTGACCTTGACGGGATGAACCGGCTGCGGGGTCGACGAAGATCTCCCCGGCGTCAAGATCTGTGCCGGCGCAAGTTTCGCGGGGACGAGGGGTGTTGTCGCAGGGCGGCCACCGCGGCCACACTCCGCATGCCTCCATGGCACACGGATTGCGGGTCGAAACAAGGGCGCAAGCATGATTAGCGAAACGAGGCCGTTGGCGAGCCGCTCATGGGACCTTTGGTCGATCAAGTGTGGGATGAAACGATCATGTTGCCTCGTCTCGAGTTGCCGAACGATCCCGGGTCCCACATGACCGGCCCGTGGGCAACCGCGGGGTTCCTTGGTGGCGCCGCGGTCGATATACATTCGCACGTCTATCCCAGGCCACTACGTATCCTTGTTGCGAGCCCGTGACGCCGTCCCGCGCATTGTCACCCATGACGGGCAGGATCGGATGTTGATCCTGCCGGGCGAGGACGCCGACGCCAGCACCTCAAGCGGTCGGCCGATCGGCAGCGAATACTGGGATGTTGCGCGCAAGCTCGCGTTCATGGATCGGCACGGCATCGCCTTGTCGGTCGTGAGCCCGGCCAACCCGTGGCTCGACTTCCTTCCCGCGACCGAAGCCAGCGCGGCCGCGGCTGCAATCAATCAGGACATGGAGGCGCTCTGCTGCGACGGCGGCGGGCGGATCTACGGCCTTGGTCTGCTGCCGACGCGCGATCCCAAGGCCGCGGCGGCCGAACTTGGTCGCATCGCTGGCCTGCAGCATCTGCGAGGGGCGGTGATTGGCACCATCGGCGCCGGAAACGGGCTGGACGACCCGGAGATGGACGCCATCTGGGCGGCCGCTGAGCGCGACGGCCTGATGCTCTTCGTCCATCCGCACTACGGTCTCGGCCGAGAGGCAATGGGTGGCTACGGCCATGCCATGGCCCTGGCGCTAGGTTTCCCTTTCGAGACCACCGCCGCCGTTACCCGGATGATCCTGGGCGGCACATTCGACCGTTTCCCCGGGTTGCGGCTGATGGTCGCACATGCCGGCGGTGTGCTGCCCTATCTGGCCGGCCGGCTGGATGCATGTGTTGCGGGCGACGCCCACTCGCCGGTCCGTCTCAGCCACCGCCCGAGTGAATATCTGCGCCGGATGTATTTCGATGCTATCGGCTATCAGGCGTCAACATTGGCGCTGCTGATCTCGCTGGTGGGCGTGGACCGGATCATGTTTGGCACTGACCATCCGTTCTTCCCGCCGCAGGTGGCCAATGGCGAGCTGGATAGTGTCGCCTGGCACAGCCCGATGGCGCACCGGCCGATCCTGCAGGAACTTGGCCCCGACGCGGCAGTGTCAATCTTGCGCGGCAACGCGATAGACACATTTGGTCTGGAACTGGCGGAGTCCGCTGTAAGCATGGATAGCGGACGTGCGCCCTGACCGTCAGGGTCGCAGAACGCGGCAGCGCCGGCGCTGCCGGTTCATCTGCTGCCGTAACGCCGGCGGGATGGGTTCCTGGTGACCTTGAGGACGCGGAGGCCTTTGCGACGGGCCGACCAAACGGCCGCTCGAAACAGTAGACATCGACCCGGCGACTACATCGTAACGACTACGTAGCTCTCCTCAACGGTCACCTGTACCGACTCTGCAACGAATGGTCCCTCGACCAGCGTCTTGCCCGGTTCAACCACCACGTCGAAGGCGCGCGCCTGCACGCTGTTGGGGTCGCATAATGACTGACCGGTACGAATATCAAACTCCCAGCAGTGCCAGGGACAGCGGAGCATTTCGCCCGGGCGCGTCAGCCGGTAGTCGCCAGGACTTGGCGCGACCAGGCGACTGACGATCTCGCCCCGACACAACGGTGCGCCCTGATGCGGACAGCGGTTGATCAAGCCGAAGAAGGATTCGCCGACATTGAAAATGCCGATCTCGCGACCCTTCACGGTGACGATCTTGCGCGCGCCCAGCGGGATCTCGTCGACCTTGGCCACGACGTGACGAGTTCGGGAGGGACCCCCAGCGGCAGGTGAAACGGCCGAAGCTTCGGTGGCCACAGTCAGTCCAGGTGATACAGGGCACGCGCGTTATCGCGGTAGATCTTGCGCTTCCAGTCATCCGGCAGCGGAATCTTGAACGCGTAACGCGGGTCGTCCTGGTCCCAGTGAGGATAATCGGTGGAGAACATCACACGCTCCGGTCCGATCCATTCCAGAATCGAGGCCATGTCGCCCGGACGCTCGGGCTCCTCGATCGGTTGGGTGGTGACCCAGACGTGTTCGCGCACATATTCGGACGGTGCGCGCTTCAGATGCGGCACCTCCTCCCGCAGGTGCTTCCAGTGCTTGTCCAGCCGCCAGCACAGCGCCGGCAGCCAGGCGAAGCCACCCTCCACCAGGACCACCTTCAGGTTAGGAATGGTCTCAAACACGCCCTCACAGACCAGGCTGGTGACCAGTGTCTGCATCGTCTGAATATAGGACGGATGTTCCTCGTGGTAGAACGACGGCCAGCCGCCGCCGGTTGAGGCATGACCGCTGGTTCCGCCAAGGTGCAAGGAGACGGGCAAATCATTGGCCGCGCAGGCCTCCAGGATCGGCCAATAGCGGCGGCGGCCGAGCGGTTCCAGGCCGCGGGGCGGGATGTTAACCTGGACAAAGCGGCGGTCGCCGGCGCGTTTCTCGATCTCCGCGATGGCGGCCTCGGCGTGCTCGATGTTGATTTGGACCGCGCCCTTCAGACGCGGGTCCGGGTCGCACCAGTGGGCAATCTGCCACTCGTTGACCGCGGTCGACATGGCGGCGCCAAACTCGACGTTGCGTTCGCCGCCGGCGCCTCCGACCAACGGCGCGAGCAGGCCGTAGGCGACGTCGAATAGATCAAGCAACTGTTCGCGCATTAACGGCAGATCTGAACCAGGCAGTCCGCCGCTCTTTGGCCAACTGTCCATGCGCATACCGGAGCCCGGCGAAATCCGCGGATACATCGGCATCTTGCCGAGCCCCTGGCGGGAGCGGTTGCCGATGGTGCGACGATGCTCCTGCCAGCGCTTTGAGAGGAACGGATCGAAGTCCTCGGCTGACTTAACGTAGGGGTGAACGTCGCAGTCGATGAAGCCCAGATGGCTCTGGGCCGACCGCTCGGGTTGGGCGGCGCGATCGGGATTGCGATCGAGGACGGTCACATTCATCGGGTCGTCTCCTTGTTCGCGCGATCCGGGTGCGCGTCGGTCTGCATCAGTTTTGCGACAGTCGCTGATAGGTTTCCAGCGGATTGTCGACACAGATCTTCCGCGCCAGGTCGGCAGGCAGGCCCGCCGGCAGTGCGTCGTCGCCGTCGAAATGCCAGTGAGGATAGTCAGTCGAGAACAGCAGCATCCGCTCGGAACCAAGCTGCTCGAGGACAGCAACGACTTGCGGCTCGGTGGGCGGAGCGTCGAACGGCTGCAGGGTCAGGCGCACATGCTCGCGCACGACCTCGGTCGGCAGGCGTTCGAGCCAGGGCACCTCCGACCGGACGCCGCGCCAGGTCTTGTCGAGGCGCCACAGCGAAGCGGGCAACCAGGTGACGCCGGATTCGATCAGCACCACCTTGAGGCCGGGAAACTTCACGAACACTCCCTCGGTGACCAGGCTGTTCAGAGCGGCGGCGAAGCCCTGGGCCTGGGAGACGTAGTCCTCCAAGTAGTAGGACGGCCAGCCGAGGGCGCTGGGGGGATGACGGAAACTGCTGCCGGCATGGATACCGACCGGCAGGCCGTGCTGTTCCGCCGCCCTGTAGATCGGCCAATTCTGCCGCCTGCCCAGGGGCAGCTCGGCCATTGCCAGCATCAGCACCTGAACGAAGCGGCGGTCGGGTGCCATCCGCTCGATCTCCTCGGCGGCCAGCTCCGCACTGTGCACCGGCACAACGATGGAGGCGCGCAGCCGAGGATCGCGGTCCAGCCACTCAGCGGCGAGCCAGTTGTTGATGCCGCGGCAGAGGCCGGCCGAAAGGTCCTCGCTGAACATGACCTGGGCACCATGCAGCACGTTGCAGATGGCGAACCGGGGCTGCAGCTTATCCAAGACGTGACTTTGCAGCGCCGGCAGCGTGCTGCCCGGGGGGCCGGAAGAAAGCCGCCAGTCCGGCCGGCCGTTGATCGGGGCGTTGACCGGATAAGCACTGAGCTCAAGGTTCTCACGCTCAATGCCGCGCCGCAGGATATGTTCCCGCCAGTACGGGTCCAGGTACGGTAGCAATGCCCGGGTGGTCGGCACGGCCGGGTGGATGTCGCAGTCGATCGCGCCGATCAGAGGATGATCCACTTAAGCAAGGACCTCCCGGTTAAATTCATCTCGGTGCTTTCGCCTTCGGTGAGGTTACGGATGCTAGGCGATTCGACCAGGTCGTGCAAACGCCGGGACCGGCATAGCCCAAGCCGACCGGGTCCAATGTTGTGGCGCGAGGTCGGTGATCCGTTCAATGGTGTCCGCCCCCACCGCCATGAGACCCGCCGCCGGCAGATCCGCCGTGCGACCCCCAGCCGTGAAACCCGCTGCCGTGAAATCCACCGCCATGAAATCCGCCGCCGTGAAATCCACCGCCATGAAATCCACTGCCGTGAAATCCTTGGTGAAATTGTCCATGCCTTCCGTTGAAGACGAAAAAGCCAAGGCCGCCGCCAACGAAGCCGGCGCCGAAATAAGGATACGCATAGGGATAGCCATAGCCGTAGCCAAAGGCGTACGGATACGCATACGGGTACTCCCCGCTGTACGGATACGCATAGGCGTAGCCGTCATCATAAGCGTAGCCATCATCATAAGAGGGGCCAGGCGCCGTCTGCACGATGTTGCCGCGTGCAGCCATGCACTGCGCATAGCTGATCTCATCCGGCGACTTGGCGCCTGCCGGAGCCGTGATTTTGCTTGTGCCGGATCCAGGTCCGGGCGGCGTGGCTGCGACCGCGGCATTGCCGCCTGCGCCACCGGCGGGCGACTGCGTGGCCGGTTCCGACGGACCACCAAAACCGGTGTGCGAGACCGCGTGCTGTTGGCAAATGGACAGGTCCTGCTGAAACGCGGCGAGGCTCTTGTCTTTCCCGGGGAGTGCCATGATCGAGGGGCCCTGCGGCGGGTACGCGGCACATGCAGCGAGCACGAGGCTTGCGCTCAATGATGCCAGTGTGCGGGCGAAATACATCGCCGGTCCTCCTTGCCTCCCGAGATTGCCCACACACAACGTTTGGCGGCGGCCGGGCTGCATCAAGGGATGAGCTCAGAACATGGCAAAATTGTTAGTGACGGAACTGAAGGGGGCTTGGAATGCCTCTGGAGAGGTCGCGGGCGCACGCCAGCGGATCGCAGAATTCCGGGTTCCACAAGTAGCGCCTTGAGGCCAAGAGTTGATGGCCGGGGGGCAGCAAGGGTCCAGCCCCAGGCGGGGTGTTTTCGCAAAGCCGCAGAGCCGGGCAGGCCGGGGAACGGCGTTACAAGCTATCAGCGACAGTCAAGCTTGGTTCCCCTGGCCGTCTTGCGATGCTTTGCTGCCTGATTGTGGCATGCCTCATGGGGCGCGGTTGACTATTCCGCCGCTTGCCGCATTTCCACAGGCCGCACCACGTGCTTGAGCCTCTCCTCATATACCGCCTGCCAGTCAACGCCCTGCATCACGCACTCGCCGCTGCGAGCGCGCGCGTATACATCGGGCGCGTCGACGCCCGGCGGCGCGGTGCCGTGATCGCGCAATGCGCGTGCGGCAAGCAGCAGCCGACGGCGCGTGCGAGTGATCATTTGATCGCTCGGCGCGAGATGCTCGAAGCTGTGATCGACGATCGGCCCCATGCTTTCAGTGATCGCCTGGTCCTGCATGTGGATTTGAGTGATCCCGGTGTAGATGACGTCGTTACGCTGTGCGTCGCGGTCGATCAGATAGTCGTTTTCCGCGTTGGCCGCCGGGCGCCACCGTCCGTACCAGTCGGTACTTGCCGGCAGATAGTCGATTTCAGGCTTCGCGCCCGGGATCGGCTGACCGCCTTTGAGCGGCGGCATGCGTGACATCTTCTTCCAGGTGAGGCTGATGAACATCGTGTGGGTGTCGTCCATCGGTACCCAGGCGCGTGCCTGCACCCGGTCGGTGATGTCGCCCTGAGGCACCCAGGTCCAGAACGGGAAGCCAAAATGCGCGAACCGCCAGTATGTCTTGCCATCCTCGGCGGGACGATACGCGCTGTACATCGTCCCCCAGTCGGTATCGGCGACGTGGTAGGCAGGTGCGCGGTTGCCGACCTGGTATTTCAGCATGTTGTCGTCCGCGACCTGCTCGGGCCGGACGCTGCCAACATGCAGGAAGCCGAAATGCGAGGTATCGATGTCGCCTTCCAGCGCTTGCAGCCAGTTGCACGCGCGCTGGGCGAACATCGGCTGCAGTTCCGCCTCGTCGAGCAACGTCGCCTCGATCGCCGGGAGCGGCGGCGCCGCGGCGCGCGAGCCCATATAGACCCAGATCAATCCCGCGCGCTCCGTCACGCGATAGGCCCGCGCCTTGACCTTGTGTCTGAAATCCTGTTCGGCCGGCAGATTGGGCATTTCCACGCAATTGCCGTCGGCATCGAACTTCCAACCATGATAAACGCAGCGGATACCACCGTCCTCGTTGCGTCCGTAAAATAGCGAGGCACAGCGATGAGGGCAGCGATGATCCATCACCGCCACGCGGCCCGCGCCGTCGCGGAAGGCGATCAGCTTTTCGCCCAACAGCATCAGGCGGAGCGGATCGCCCTTGGATGGAACCTCTGACGACTTGGCGGCGGGGATCCAATACTGCCGCATGAGCTCGCCCATGGCCGAACCGGGGCCGATGCGGGTCAGCTCCTCGCTCTCGATCGCGTTGGTCATATTTCTCTCCCATTCGCGCTGTGGCGGGTCTCAGGGGACGCTATGGGTGATCGGCCCGCGTAGTCAATTTATGCCACCGTCGCTGCCGCTGTGGCGATGAATTGACCGCTGGATATCGCCGCCCCTAGGCTCACCGGAAGTGGGCCGCCAAGAGTGGACCGAGACGGGTCAAAGCCGAAAAGGGGGGTGTCATGGCTCAAATCGTCCTTGGGCTCGGTACTTCGCACACGCCGATGCTGCTGGTCGACGCATGCGACCTCGTACGATATGAGGAGAACGACCGGCGCCTGGCCTTGCTCGATTTGGAGGGGGCGCCGACGACCTTCGAATCTCTGCTGAGCGCGGCGTCGGATCGCCATGCGAATGACGTTGCGTCAGAGCAACAGTCTGCGCGCCACGCGGCGGCGCATGCTGCGATGTCGGGATTGTCGGACGCGCTTTCGTCGGCGGCCCTGGACGCGCTGATCATCATCGGAGATGACCAGAAGGAGATGCTTCGGGGCGAGCACATTCCGCCGTTGCTGGTTTATGCTGGCGCCACCATCCGCAGCCAGCGCCCGCCGCGGGTACAAAACCGACCGGAATGGGTATTGCGCGGGTCCGACCGCTACTTTCCTGCGGACGGGCCGGTGGACTATCCGGTAGCGTCGTCACTCGGACGCCATCTCATGGCCTGTCTCGCGGAAGATGGTTTTCCGGTTGCGGCGGCGGAGGCAGAAAGCGGTGGCGCGCCGATGGGTCATGCTTTCGCCTTCATCCATTCGCAGCTCATGCGCGATCCGGCGATTCCGGTAGTGCCGGTGTTACTGAACGCGCTCTATCCACCCCACCAGCCGACGCCAGATCGCTGCCTGGCGATCGGCGAAGCGATCGCGCGAGCCGTCGCGGCGTTTCCAGGGGATGCGCGCATCGGCGTGATCGCATCTGGAGGTCTCAGCCATTTCGTCGTCGACGAGCAGCTTGATCGCGGCGTGGTACGGGCGTTGATTGAGCGGGACCAGGCAGCGCTTGCCACGCTGCCGTTGCACAAGCTCAATTCCGGCAATGCTGAAATACGAAACTGGATCTGTGCCGCAGGCGCGCTGCAGTCACTGCGGATCGAACGGATCGATTACATTCCGGGTTACCGGACGCGGGCGGGTACCGGCACCGGGCTTTGCTTCGCGATATGGCGAATGAGCGCTGGCTTGCCGGCGCGCGACATCGCGGGTGGGCACGATTAGGCCGGCGCAACGCCTGCGATTTTAGTGGTGCGCGGTGTGCCGGTCAGCGACTAGCGCGAGCAGAGCGGGCATTGCGACGCAATCGCATCGAAAGCGGTGAGACTGCTCCGGGCGCGAGGGAGCGCCGCACGGTAGGTCGAAAGAAGCATCGGTCCGCGCGCGGGTCGAGCGATCAACGGTTGTGCCTACCTTCACTAACATAACGCACAACAGGCAGCTTGACGGACCTTGCTGATATCGTGCTTCAGTGTCTTCGCACGCGGCCACGCTGGATGCGATTTAGCGACCCAGACGACACGCGAGCACACCTGTTCGGCTGCCGATGTGGGCAGAATGCCATCGGCCTGTGAGCGACCGAGTTAAGCAACGTCCGTGCGACGGGGACGATACGCACGCTCGGCGCGTATCATACAGGCGCATGCGCAGGGGACAATAGAGTCCCATGCTCCGAGGCCAACTCGGACGATCGCGGGTCGACAGCCACGACGGGCGGGCGTGTCAGATAAAAGTTCCATACGAAACTAATAGAGCATTTCGCTATGGTGCAAGCATCGTACCAACGAATTGCCACAAAATCTCCACAATCTAGAACAACGAACAGATTCTCTCTTCAGATTTATCATCTCTGCGTCGGGCATTTACGGTAATACTTCCGGCAAGCCAGGAGGACGTGGTGGACCCGTTCGGAGGACCACCCTCGCTTGCCACCTCGACCCGGCGACTTTCCTTGAAAAACGAAAGCACTGGCATTTGCCATAAGGTTCCGTTATTGTATCTTTTGTGCTGGATGAGATCTGAGATGGACACATTCGGTCATTCCATTTCAGATCATCAGTATAAAAGATGACCGACCAGCATGGTGTTCCTCCTCCTATGAGCGGTACATTAATCGAGGTCGCATCTTATATATAACGGATACATAACCATTAGCGATTGTCGCGCGGATCAATCATTGAAATCCCCGAATTTGTAGTATTCCCTGTAACCACACTCGTGCTAGAAGGGAAAATCCTTCTCGATATCCAACGGACTCAGGGCGCGAACCATGCATATAGTTGGAAGCCCGAACTTCCGCTCGGCCGCAATGTTGAGGGAAGTCCTGGAAGTTGCAAACTATGACTTTTTGTCCGACTTGAAATGCGCGGACATTGATAGGCGCTGTTTGCGCAATGATCCGAGCGTGCGACTGTCAACAGACGTCGGCCTAATAAGTATCGTTGTTAACGAAACCAATTGCGCGCGTGCTGGCGTGCGTGATTGCCATGCAGCCGCGATCGCGGCGCCATGGAGTAGCGGACCGCGGCGAAGTCGGAACTCCGGCTGCGGTCGAAGTAGATCGCGCCGACCCCCTGAGCACTTTGTCCGAAACCAGTCGAGGCCGCCCTGACGGGCGCGGTTCGCCACGTCGACAGCTACATCGGCATTCCCATTATTAAGGAGATATCATGACCGAAACCACCTGGGACCCATCGGACACCGGCGGTTGGATTCTTTCCAATGGAGATCTTACCGCTACCAGTCCCGACAATAACACGATGCAGAGCATCTTTGTCGCTTACGCCGATACGGCGATTCCGGACAATGCCAAAACCTATTACGAGTACACCGTATCCGGCGCCGCGGTCCAAACCGCCTTTACCGTGGGTTTCGGCGTGCATGGCTTCAATCCCAGCGCCGTTAACCTCAAGGCCGAAGGAGAAATTATCCCCAACGCAACGTTCGTAGGCTTCAGCTATAACCTGGGCATCGCCAACACCGGTAACGTGATCTATGACCCACAGGACAATGCAGATTACGCTGCACTCCACCCGGGCACTATCGCTGCACCTAATCAATGGACGAATGGCAGCGTCATTGGTGTTCTGGTCGACCGGATCGACAACACTGTCCAGTTCACACTGAACGGGGCACCGCAAGGCGGTCCGTTCGATATCAGCGGCATTGGCAGTAAGACTGTCTATCCGTTTGCCTACTCATGGTACAAGTCGGGGCCAGTGGCCACGATCAATGGTGGCACCCACGCGTTTGTTGAGTCGCTGCCGGCCGGGTATACACCCCTCGATGGCAGTTCCACCGGTGGTTCCGGTGGCACGGGCGGTTCTGGCGGCACCGGTGGCACTGGCGGTTCTGGCGGCTCCGGCACGCCGGCTACGGTCACGATCGGTAGCGGCCCCGACACGCTGGCGCTGAAGGTCTCCGAGGATGCCTATCTGGGCAACGCGCAGTTCACCGTTTCTGTTGATGGACATCAGATCGGGGGCACCCAGACGGCGACCGCCTCGCATGCCGCCGGGCAGACACAGACGTTCAATGTACTGGGAACATTCGCCGCCGGCACCCACACCGCGACCGTCAACTTCCTCAACGACGCCTATGGCGGCTCACCAAGCACGGACCGCAATCTCTACGTAGTCGGCGCAACGATCGACGGCAGCGCAGTCTCCGGCGCAACGCTCAGCGAGCGCGTCCCGGGCCCGCAAAGCTTCAGTTTTCAGGGCCCGGGCACAGCGGGATCAGGTTCATCGGGATCAGGCACGCCCGCGCCGGTCACGATTGGCAGCGGCCCCGACACACTTGCGTTGAAGGTCTCCGAGGATGCGTATCTGGGCGATGCCCAGTTCACCGTCTCGGTCGATGGCCATCAGATCGGCGGCACCCAGACCACGACGGCCTCGCATGCCGCGGGGCAGACACAGACATTCAACGTGCTGGGAACATTCGCCGCCGGCAGCCATACCGCGACCGTCAACTTCCTCAACGATGTCTATGGCGGCTCGCCGAGCACAGACCGGAACCTGTATGTAGACGGCGCGACGATCGACGGCAGCGTGGTGTCTGGCGCAACGCTCACCGAGCATTTCCAGGGCCCCCAAAGCTTCAGCTTCCTGGCTCCCGGGACCTCAGGATCAGGATCAGGATCAGGATCAGGATCAGGATCAGGATCGACAGGCGATACCGTTACTGTCAATCGCCCAGCTTCACTGATAGCAGGCCTACAGACGATCACTGGCACAGAGTTCGATTCCTCGCAGTCGATATTTCTCGATTGGCGCACGGTCGGCACGCCGGTGATCGGTGATACCGATTGGGTGCAGGCGAATGTCACCTCGGGTGGAAGCTTTTCGGCCGCGATGACGATCGACCACCCGGGGACACAGAGCACGATGTTCTACCGTATCGGCTCGGGACCAACGATCGCCGCCTGGTCCGCAACGCCATCTTAGCAGCTTCCGCCAGTGGAGCAGGTGCGTGCCCTGCGGACAATGATCGATCCAGGGGGCATTGCATGGCGAGGCGCCGCGAAACGGTGCGTCTCGCCCGGCAATGCACCGCATGGCCGGACCGTTCAGGGATTTCACCCATCGGTGAAATCCTTCTGACTGTTACACAACAGTCACGACGTGCCGATGTCGTCGCCGCTGCCAGCCGGTGCAGCTTCCGCGATATCGGGACTACTCCAGCACGGCTTCGGTTTTGGCCTTGATCAGCGCGAAGTCGATCGGCGCTCCGATGCCCGGGGTCGTCGGTGCGTGCAGCAACCCGTTACGGTCGATCCGCGGCTCCTGTTCCAGTCCATAGCGATGCGCCCCATCTGGCAGCAGGACCTCAAAATAGGTCGTATTCTTGAGCGCCAGCGCCAGGTGCAGGTTGGCATAGTTGTTCGCCGAATTTCCGCTGTGGTGGATCTCGTAGTTCATGCCGAACGCCTCGGCCAGGTGCGCGGTCTTCAGCATTGTTGTCAGGCCGCCCTTGTTCGGGATGTCGCCGCGCAAATAGTCGGTCGCGCGTTCGGTGATCCAGATCGCGTAGGTATCGAGCCCACCCGCCGGATACTCGGTCGCCATGATCGGAATATCGAGCTTCTGCTTCAGGCTGATATAGTTGTAGACATCTTCATCGGCGAGAGGGTCTTCGTACCATTTGTAACCAAGGCGCTCGACCACCCTACCGACGCGCAGCGCGTCGGGAAAGCTATACGACCAGGTCGAAATCCAACATCAGCGTGTAGTCATCACCCACCGCTCGCCTTACCTCCTCGCACACTCTGATGTCAGTGTCGGGGTCGCGCGGCGGATGGATCTTGTAGGCCGCCCAGCCGGCTTCCTTGAACTCCACCGCCTGTGGCGCATAGGCCTGTGACGGCAACACTTCGGAACTTGCATAGGCGGGAATGGAGGAACGGAAGGAGCCCATCAAGGCGTGCACCGGGAGCCCGGCTGCCTTGCCGGCGATGTCCCACAGAGCCACGTCCACCGCACCAATGGTGCGATATGACACATTGCGGGAGATCAGCCGCATGCTTTGATGGATCGCCTCGCGCGCCAGCGGATCCTTTCCCATCAGCATCGGCTTCAGCGACCGGATCAACTGTGGCCCGTCCATCGAACCGGGATTGGCGGCGGAACCCAGGAATGCGTTGCCCTCAATGCCGGTGTCAGTGCGAATGCGCAATAACCCAAGATTGCTGTCGCGAGCGGCAAACGCGCCCTGATGATAGCGGGTCGCGGGGATTCCATCCCAGGCAAAGATGGTCAGCGACAGATGATCGATTTTCACATCAGTTTCCCCCGATCGTCGGCATCCAGGCGGCGTCCCGCTCGAAGCGGCCGATCATGTCCGCTGGTTCGGCCAGCCTGCCAGAATCTATGATCCGTCGGCTGGAGCGTCAATGTTGCGTTGAGAGCGGATGTTGCGTTCAGCGGGCAGGGGCTCGTCCGAAGGGCAGCAGTGGCGATCCGAGCGGGCGCCGAGCGACGTCGGCGAGAGCCGTCCGCAAGGTTCGGTACGCTGAGTTGGCGGGGGTCAAAACGGCCGCTATGAGCGGCGGACGGTTCCCGGAATGGCGCCTCTTTGCCCTTGCTGGCGGTGCCTGAATGGACGAGCGCCGCGGTGATGGTGGATGGTGTGACCACAACGTCACCAATCTCCATCTCCGCGCGACGCTCGTCGAAGTCACACTTTGATTGTTCCCGGAATGCGTCTCGAGGCTGATCGTCTCATCGTTCAGATGCAGTCAAAGCATCACCCTGGCTAGAACGCGCTTCCGCTTCTGAGCGGAACCGCTTCAGCCGTTGTTGCACGTGCAATTTCAACAGCCTGAAGTCGCTCCACGATTTGAGCCAGGCTGATGTTGCTCTATGTCGGCGTGGCCGACCACGCGGCGACCACCGGCCCGGAACCGGTGTGGTAATACATCGTGCTCAGGGTTCCGGGATGGTCGACGTCAACCGTGGCGGAGAACTGGCCGTTCGACTGGACCTTCGCCTGCACCCAGTCACTGGCACCGATCACGGGCGGACCGCCGTAGGTGCGCCAGTCGAGAAATACCGACTGGGAGGGAGCGGTCTCGGTGCCGGTGATGGTCTGAACGGCCGCGGCCAAATTGGCCGGATGATTGACGGTGACAGTGTCAGACCCCGACGCTGCGGTAGCGGGAACGATGAAGGTGAAGCTTTGGGGACCACCAATGCGTTCGCTGAGCGTCGCCGCCGAGACCACAGTTTTGTCGATGGTGGCGCCCGTCACGTAGAGGTTGCGATCCGTCGCGGAACTGCCGCCATAGGCGTCGTTGAGGAAGTCGACCGTCGCGGTGTGGCTGCCGGCGGCGAACGTGCCCAGCACATCGAAGGTCTGGGTCTGACCGGCCGAGTGCGAGGCGGTGGCGGTCTGCGTGCCGCCAATCTGCTTGCCGTCGACCGAGACGGTGAACTGCGCGTTGCCCTCCCACGCATCCTCGGAAACCTGCAACGCGAGGGTGTCGGGCCCGCTGCCGATGGTGACCGTCGACGGCGTGCCGGTAGTGCCGGTGTGCTGTCTGCCTGTGCTGCCTGTGCTGCCGGTCGAGGCGGCAACCGGCGTCGCCGACCAAGCGGCGACGGCCTGCCCGGTGCCCGATTGATAGAACATCGTGCTGTGGGTACCCGGGTGGTCGATGTCCACGGTGGCGGTGAACTGGCCGTCCGATTGGACCGTTGCCTTCACCCAATCACTGGCGCCGAGCGCAGGTATGCCAGATGTGCGCCAGTCGAGAGAGACCGGCTGGGAGGGGTCGCTTTCGCTGCCGGTGATGGTGATCTGACCGGCCACGAGGGTGGAGGGCTCGTTCACGGTGATGCGGTTGGCGTTGCTGGTCGCTCCAGTGTCGTCGCCGTCGCCGTCGCCGTCGCCGCCTTGACTGGCAAAATCCAGGGCAGTGTAGCCAGCCGGAATGAGCTCAGCGAATCCGTGTGCGCCACCGTTGATCGCGACGCTGTCCCCACCATTGATCGTGGCCACCGGGCCGGACTTGAACCAGGAGTCAGCGAACGGAAAGATATTTTTATCAGCGAGGCCACTGATATCAAACGGACCGCCTTGCGCTACGCCGTTCAGCGTGAACTGGACGGTGTTGTCTATCCGGTCGACCAGAACACCGATGATGCGCCATTCGGCCATCGATTGGGCGCGGCAATGGCGCCGGGGTGGGTTGCGGCGTAATCGGCGTTGTCCTGCGGATCATAGATCACGTCACCGCTGTTGGCGATCGCCAGGTTGTAGCCAAAAGCCACGTAAGTGGCGTTGGGGATAATGGCACCTTCGTCTCTGATGTTGATGAGGCTGGGATTGAAGCCCGGTACGCCGAAACCCACGCTGAAGGCGGTTTCGACCGCGGCGCCGGAGACCTTGATCTCGAAGTATGTCTTCTCGTCATCCGGAATGGCGGTATTGGCGAAGCACACGAAGATGTTTTGCATCGTGTTGTTGTCGGGACTGGTCGCGGTAAGATCGCCGTTGGAAAGAGTTCAGCCGCCCGTGTCTAATGGGTTCCAGGTGGTTGTCATGTGGTGCCTGCTTGAAATGGAGATAGATTGAATTCGTAATGATGGGTTTGTCGTTTGACGTGATTTATTGTGTCTTTGTCTTGTAAGATTCCTGAACTCCCTTTGAATTAGATGCTAGAAATCTCGGCGCGAAGTTGCCGTTCCACTAACGCCGACCGCAACGATGATTGCTGCCATGGGCGCTCGGGAGCCGTGCAGCGACGATCGAGGCGCAGCGGGTGCGTGTTTTTAGGGCTTTGCAACCTCGGACATCACTTCGAAGTTGGTTGATGCAAGAGGCAGGCACCGATGCCATGTCCCGCCAAGTCGTGAGCGAATAACCTCGAGTCGAGCGACCCCTTATGTGGGCCGAACCGGGCCACTGTTATAGGTAGGCAGCGCCAACTGGATGAGGATGCCCAAGTCAGTCACCACTCGTGTATCTATAAAGAGCCTTGGTCGGATTTCAATTTGCGAACCGCAGAGGGTCGCGTTTCTGCTACGTCAGTGCTATTTACTCCTGTATGACTGGAAGAAAATCACATACATAGGTGGAAAATCTGTTTCATCCTGTTGGTCAAACCATCGCAATCAGGTTCAATCGCAGGTGACGATGTCGTCGTTCGTTGTCGCTGACTTGGTCCGCACCGCGAGTCGGCTCACAAACGGCCCCGACAGGGGTCAGGCGTGGCCGTGAGGTTGCCTGGTCACGTTGAAAGCAGCCGCGCCTCTATCGTCAGGTTTTTGACGTGTCGCGAAGCGTCTTGTGTGCGGCTCTATGTAGCGGCATAGGGTTAATAAAAGGTTTCCGCTGATCCTAAAACCGATGATCTCCTCATCGATCGCGAGCGATCTTTGCCTTATCACCCGCCCGGCACTGCACGCGACAGCGACCATGTGGCTGTACTCCGTCACGGTGGTTTTGACTGGTTGACCGTCGTGCGGACTGAGCGCGGGCAGATCGGAGCGATCGAGCGGGACGGCGATACCGCGCGCAACCCCGGGCTTACGTGAGATCAGTCTGGCCTTCTCGAGGCCCAGCACCATCTCGTGAACGGTCGGCGAGATAACGCGGAAGAACCGGATCATGTCCGCCTCGGCCGGCGGGCGTCCGTTCACCAGCGTACACGTATGAATGAAAATCAGGTGCTGGCCCTGCTTGGTGTGAAATCTCGTCGCGGATCAGCGGCTCGATTGATCGTGGTCCTCAACAGCAGAGATCAGCAATGAACATACGATACCGGGTCGATCTGAGGCATACACAACTCGCGGCGTTGCTCAATCGGCGGCAAGCAGGCGGCACGCAAGATCAAGCGAGCGCCGATCCTGCTGGCGACTGCCACCGCCTGCTCCAGTCCGCACAACGGACGCAGGCGCTGGACCCTGGATCCGCTGGCCGGAGCGATGGTCCGACTGACCGAACATGACGCGTTGTCGCGTGAGACGGTGCGGCAGCGCCTCGCCGAGTGCGCTCTGAAGCCTTGGCGGCGGGACATGTGGTGTATTCCGCCGCTCAATGGCAGCTATGTCCGCGGATGGAGGACGTGCTGGATCTCTATGCCGAAGTGGCTGATCCGAAGCGGCCGATTGGTTTGCTTTGATACGAGCCTGGCATAGTTGATCGGTGAGGTGAGCGAGCCGAGCCTGGCTGAACCGGGTCGGACGGAGCGTTACGGTCGTGAATACAGCCGTAATGGCACCGCCAATCTGTTCATGTTTCTTGATGCGCACAGATCGTGGCGCCATGTGAAAGTGACAGATCAGCGAACGGCACAGGATTTTGCGCCTGTATGCGCGGCCTGACCGATGCTCACTATCCGGATGCGGGGCAGATCAGTGTGGTGCTCGACAATCTTTCGACCCACTCGGCTGGGGCCTGGTATGAAAGGTTCCGTGGCACCCGAAGCGCACCGCATTCTCCGCGGCTGGAGTTTCACCGCACGCCCGAACATGCCAGCTGGTTGAAACATGATCGAGATCGAGGATCGGCGTGCCACGTGGGCAGTGTGTGGATCGGCGCATTGCTGATCGGGCTGCCCTCAACACCAAAATTCGCGGGGAGACCCAGCACAAATGAAACCTATGGCGCTGGATACCAGGTCGCCATCAGGAATGCAGACCCAGGCGAGACCTTCAAGGTCTTTGTCCTACATCGTGATCGGCGGGTGTGCAGTGTGACTATTGACGCGAATGTGTGATTGCGCCGATCCCGGCTTCGCCCGCGATCGTTCACCGGCGAGCCAGGGGATGCATCCGCCGGCCTGTCCGGGCCGCGTCACTTTTCTGCCGATCCTTCGTCCGATGCCGCGATTGGGATGTGATGGTGGCGTTCCAGCATGGTCTCAGAATCGGAGGCGTCGGGCGATTGGTTCTGATTGGAGTCGCTGCCCGTCTGCCTGCACCTCGAGCCGGCCCAGGCCGCAAAATCGCGCGACTACTCCAACTCAAGGTCGACAAACTCGCAATTCCGTGTGCCGCTTCACGCAGGCTGGATGTTGTCAACTCTTGAAAGCCCTTTTGTTACTTTATATTTCAGCCTGAATGTAGATGTTCCCGGTTCAACAGCGTGATATACGCAGGGGTGAGCATAGAGATGGTCACGGAGCTCCGGCGTGTTCGCGCGAAGTGCCAGGTGAGCGATCTTTTCATTGTGTTGCGCCGGCCCGGAGGGCAGATGAAGGCATGGGATTTTTCCGTCGGCTAATCGGAGTCAAGGCACCCGAGCGAGCCCGAGGCGCGATGTGGCACGAGGCGAGGCCGCAGGTCGTCACGCCGCGGCCGAGTTCGGCGGCCATGCCGGGACCGGGTGATAGTCCGCATCCGACCCTGAGCGACGTTTTCACGCCGACACGCCCGCAGCGCAGCGCCCGCCGGGTGACAGGGCGGCACAGTGAGCTGTCCCGGATCTTCCGCGCGCTGGCGTTGGATCGGGCCCATGTCGTGCTCTACGGCGAGCGGGGACGCGGCAAGACGTCGATCGTCAACCTTGTCGCCAGCTCCGCACGTGCGGCGGGGTACATGGTCGCCCGCTACGCCTGTTCGACCGAAAGCGACTTCGACGATATCGTCCGCGGCCTGGCACGTGACCTGCCGCCGCCGCTGCTGGCCGTCCCGCTGCAGCATGGCGGACAACTTCAGGGCTGTGAGGCCGCACTTCCGCCGGAGCGCATCCAGCCGCGTGATATCGTCGGTTTGCCGGGACGGCTCACCGGGCGGCACCTCGTCCTGGTCATCGACGAATTCGACCGGGTGGAGGACACCGACACCCGGACGCGGTTCGCGGACACCATCAAGCAGGTGTCCGATCGCGGCGCCGCGCTGAGCTTCGTGATCGTTGGCGTGTCGGACAGCCTGGAGGAGCTGCTGGGCCGCCACCCCTCGATCCAGCGAAACATCCTCGGTCTGCCGCTGCCGCTGTTGACCGACGAGCAGATCGAGGAAGTGCTGCAGCGTGGCGGCCGGGAAGCCGGGATCAATTTCCCCCACGAGATCAAACAATCGATCGTGTCGGTCTCGCGCGGAGTGCCCTACATCGCCCAACTGCTTGGGTTGCATGCGGGGATCGAGGCGTTGGCGCGCCGTAGCGCCGACGTCGATATGGCCGATTTCGAGGCCGCCTGCGTGCGGGCACTGGATGAGATGGACCCGCGTGTCGCGGCGCTGTTCAGCCGCCTCGTGGGTCGCCACGCCAATACGAACATGCGATCTGCCCTGCTGGCCGTCGCCTCCGGGGAGCAGGACCGTTTCGGGCGCTTCACCGCGTTGGCGACCCACGGTGGGTGGCAGGTGGCGGGACGGCACCTGACGACAGATCAATGGTCGCTCATGGTCGAGATGGGCGCGGTACGTGAATGCCCCAGCGCGGGGTTCGGTGTGTTCGCGTTCGCCGATGCCATGCTGCAGCATTACGTCCTGCTGCACGATGTATTTTCGGACCAGCACAGAGTGGCTGCGACAACTCAGGGTGGCACGGCGCCGACCTCACGGGATGGGTCGATGGCGGCCTGGAACCCCCGTTCTCAGTTGGTTCCCGGGTTGGGGGCGAGCGACTAGGGCGTCGCGACGGGTGGGCGGTCGACGTCGGGACGCTGCGAACGGTCTGTAGGGACGCTGGCCCACGGGGCGTGACACGCAAAAGGCGACGGCTGAGGACACCTTTTCATTCTGAACCCTCGATGCTCGTGCGCTACGGACTCAAGGTAATGGACGTGGCGGCGACCGAAAATCTGCTGCGGGTGCTTATTCAATACCGTGCAGCATGCCTCCGTATCATTTCTGCTCCCCCGGGAAATACCGATTGAACTCAGCGGGGATCCTGGCAGATAAGAAGGGGACGCCGTCTCCGGCTTCAGATATCACGAGAATAGACTTCGAATAACACCATCAGATGCAAATCAATAAATTGTTATTTAAAGTTAACGTATCGCGATTGTTTATCGATGATTTAAGGATATATTAATATATATCTGACAAAATTTGCGTATCATTTCGAGACAATAAAATATCATCCCTGGGCAACTCAATGCACGAAGCGGCTCCGCCTTAGTCCCCGGCCTGCCAAGATGAGCCAATTCGCCGGCACCTGTCCTCACTTCCGGATCCACAGCGGACATCATGTCCTCAAACCTCAATCGGGCCCCCATCATGGATATTCAGGAAAGTTTCTCCCGCGCGGCAGGCCCCGAACGCATGTCGCACAACGGGATCGACCTGCCCGTGGCCGCCGCGGGCATCATCGAGAACCGCACCTTCGACGAATTGGACCTCGGCGATGCCGCGCAAATTGTCCGGATATTCACCCAGGACGACGTCGAACTTTTCGCCAAGGTCTCGGGCGACGTGAACCCCACCCATCTGGATCCTGATTACGCCGAAGGGACAAAATACCACGGCATCGTGGCCCACGGTATGCTCGGCGGTTCACTGTTCTCCACGGTGCTTGGCACGCTGCTGCCCGGAGCTGGAACGAGCTATATCGGCCAGAACCTGCGCTTCCATCGTGTGGTCAAGCCGGGAGATATCCTGACGGCCCGGGTCGTCGTGCGCGAGAAGCACGCGGACGAAAAGCGCATCGTGCTCGACTGCGTGTGCACCAACCAGGACGGCAACGACGTCATCGCCGGCACCGCGGAAGTCATCGCACCGGTGGAGAAGGTGCGCCGAGAGCGCATGGCGATACCGGAGGTGTCGGTCCTCCACCATGCGGCGTACACGCATCTGCTGCATCGCGCAGCGGGGTTGGCGCCGTTGTCGACCGCCGTCGCCCATCCGTGCGATTGCGACAGTTTGAGGGGCGTGATGCAGGCCGCCGCGGCGGGCTTCATCGACCCCATCCTGGTCGGCCCCGAAGCGAAGATCCGCGCCACAGCGACTGAGGCCGGCCTCAATCTTGTGGGTATCCCGATCGTGAACGCGCCACACTCGCATGCCGCCGCCGAGGCCGCGGTCGCGCTGGCCCGGGACGGCAAGGTCAGGGCGTTGATGAAAGGGAGCCTGCACACCGATGAGCTGATGCATGAGGTGATGCGGCGGGAGAGCCGGCTGCGCACCGAACGGCGCATCAGCCATGCCTACGTGATGCTGCTGGCGTCCTCGGCCAGGCCGCTGATCCTGACCGACTGTGCGGTCAACATCGCACCCGAACTCGAGGACAAGGTCGATATCGTGCAGAACGCGATCAACCTGGCGATTGCCCTCGGGGTGGCATTGCCCAAGGTGGCCCTGCTGTCCGCGGTCGAAACCGTGACGTCGCGGATGCCGTCCACGCTTGACGCCGCCGCGCTGTGCAAGATGGCCGAGCGCGGGCAGATCAGGGGTGGGTTGCTCGATGGACCGCTTGCCTTCGACAACGCGATCAGTGCCGAGGCCGCGCGGAAGAAAGGCATCGTCTCCGCCGTCGCGGGCGATCCTGACATTCTGCTCGTGCCGAACCTGGAAGCGGGCAATATGTTGGCCAAGCAAATGACCTTCTCAGGTGGGGCCGACGCCGCCGGCATCGTCCTCGGCGCGGGCGTGCCGATCATCCTGACGAGCCGAGCCGATAGCGTCCGTACCCGCCTGGCGTCGTGCGCCGTTGCGTTACTGGCCGCCCATCGCAGTGATCCGACGGGGGCGTAGCTGACGTGGACAATACCGTGCTGGTCATAAACGCCGGTTCCTCCAGTATCAAATTCGCCGTCTGGCCGGCTGGGGAGGCGCATGGTCACGCCGTGCTGAGAGGCCAGATCTCGGGGATCGGCCACGTGCCGCACTTTGAGGCACGAAGCGCCACTGGAGAACTTCTGGTGGATGCCGATTGGGATCAGACCGACAGCACACGCGCGACGTTGCTGCGTCGTCTCACCGACTGGATCGGAGCGCAGACTGCTGGTGCCGCTATTGTTGCCGCCGGCCACCGGGTCGTGCACGGCGGCACGCGTTTTGCCGCCCCGGTGCTGGTCGGCGAGGCGGTGATGCGAGACCTTCTGGCGTTGGTCCCGCTCGCCCCCCTTCACCAGCCGCACAATCTGGCGGCCATCCAGTCGCTCGCCGCCGCGCACCCAAATCTGCCGCAGGTTGCCTGTTTTGACACCGGCTTTCACAGCGGCCACGCCGACGTGGCCAGCCGTTTCGCGCTGCCGCGCGCATTGCACGAGACTGGCATCCGGCGCTACGGCTTCCACGGCCTGTCCTATGAATATATCGGGCGAGAACTGACGGTTTGCGCGCCGGATCTGGCTGATCGCCGTGTCGTGGTCGCGCATCTCGGCAGCGGCGCGAGCCTCTGCGCCATGCGCAACGGCGTCAGCGTCGACACCACCATGACTTTCACCGCGCTCGACGGGCTGCCGATGGGTACCCGCAGCGGCAGCATCGACGCCGGCGTGCTGCTGTTTCTCATGGCTCAAGGGATGGGCCGCGAGGGCTTGGAGAACCTGCTGTATCACCAATCCGGCCTGCTCGGGGTTTCGGGCGGAATCAGCAACGACATGCGGGACCTGCTGGCGTCGGACCGGACCGAAGCCGCGCAGGCGGTTGATCTGTTTGTCTATCGCGTGGTGCGCGAGATCGCCGCGATGGCGGCTTGCATCGGCGGGCTCGACGGGCTCGTGTTCACCGCCGGCATCGGCGAGCGCTCGCCGGTCATTCGCGAGCGCATCTGCCGCGACTGCGCATGGCTCGGCATTGATCTCGATCCAGCGGCCAACCAGCGTGGCGAGGGGTGCATCACGACGCAGGCGAGCCGTGCGGCCGCGTGGGTCATACCCACCAACGAGGAACAGATGATCGCGCTTCATACGGTCGAGACCCTGGAAAAGGCCTTGGGGCCGGCGATGCGGAGTGGCCGAACGATCCTGAACGCGCCGATCCATGCCTGATGGCTGGATGACGTCACCGATAACAATCGAGGTCGGTCGAAGCAGGCTGCCGCCGATCGAGCCATAGCCTCGGCGGATCAAGCCACCGGGTCGCGCGGCTGAAACAGATACCGCTGCCCGGTATGGTCGCTGCAATTTGACGCCAGGGCGGACCCCAGGCATCTCGTTTTCCTGCTGCTCGCTTGCCGGACGTCATGCCGGACGGGCGCAACGTTGTTTGTCGAAGCGATCGGGAACGATGGGCGCTGAGGCAAGGCCTGCCCGCCGGTCCACCAGGTGCATATAATTTCATTTGTTACAAATATGCCCTGCCCAATCCTGGCTTCCCTGCTAAAGGTGGATTCACTTTGGCAAGTTTCGTCCAGAGGCCGGAGTGCGATCGCTGCTTCGACCGCCGGGGAACGAACCGGATGCCAACGAGCGGCGGCCCGAAACCCGTTTGACGGGGCGCCGGTCAAAAATTGCTCGCGGGAGGTGGCCGAACAAAATGACTATAACGATCTCTGGCACTCAGGGAATGCCAAGCATTCTATTAGCAACGGCGAATGCGGTCAGCAATCCGTTCCCGTTTTTGTAGGCATCTCCGACAGCGACCCGAATGCTACTGTTTCTGCTACTTTCGAACTTGCTCCTGGGAATAGTACCGGCCCTGAGCCGGGCGGCGTGCCGTTTGGCGCCTTAACTGGCACTGGCATACAGACAAGCGCGGCAGGCCGGTACGTCAGGTTCTTGACCAACTCCGTATCGCCGAACGAATTAACCCAGATCCTGGAGAACGCGATTTATACTCCTGGTGAGCTTAATGATACTCTGAGAATCAGCGCGCTTATCATGGACAGTGATGGCGCCACGGCAAATCTGGAGGATCGAGTTGTTTCTGGCCATTTCGTCCCCGGTGGCATTACCATCTCTGGGCCGCCAAACGAAGGCAGCATGGTGAATGGCTCAACTACTCACCCGCTTAGCGGCATGTCGGTCGTCGACAGCAATGCAGTGCCCGGGGTGACTGAGACTGCCGTTGTTCGCGTGGCATATGGCGATGCGGAGTTAGGTGCAGGCGGCGTCAGCACCCAGATAGCTTCCTTCTCGGCAGATAGCTCAAACGCACTTACAAACGATCTACATAACTTGGTCTATACGGCGCCTAATCCAGAGAATGCGCCGATAACGCAGTTTTCGGTTACGGTTACGGATAATGTTGTCGGCGTTGCAGGAGAAACGCCGGATGGGGAGACATACCTTTTCAACGATACTAACGTCGCGCCTAACCCTCCGCCTCCACCTGGCGGGCCAGCACCACCTCCTTCGCCAACCCCTGTCACCGAGGTAACGCAGGACTACCAGAACATCCTCCAGCGCTCTCCAGACCCCGGCGGCCTGCAGTTCTGGACAAACGGAATTACCAGCGGCGCCTTGACACCGGCGGCCATCGATAGCGCCATCACCACCTCGTCCGAGGCCCAGACGTGGGTGGATCCAATCGTTCGGATGTACACTGTGCTTGGGAGAGCCCCCGACCAGCAGGGATTAGCTGGATGGGTTCATGCCTATGAAGCCGGTGATCCGATGAACGCCATAGGAATGGCCTTCATCTCTTCCCCGGAAGCACAATCGAAGGGGCTGTACGGGAACACCATCCCCACCGCAGCCACCAGCACGGCGATCAATACCAGCGTCGTCGACGAACTCTACCAGCAAGTGCTGGGGCGAGCGGCTGACCCAGGCGGGCAGGCGTTCTGGGTTGCTATGCTCCAGACTGGCACGATGTCGATCGGCACCGTGGTGAGCGCTATCGTGAACAGCCCCGAAGCCATAAACCGAGACGCCGGGCCGGTCACCAACTTCCTGATGGCGGCGGGGAATGGCGATGCGCCCTATGGTGGGAACTTGTTCGCCCATAGCCCTCAGCGTTGGCAGAACACCGTGCCGCTGACAACCCCCGCGTCAGGTCCTCCCACCGGTCGATCACTCAATTCCGCAGCCTACGCATTCCCCGTTCGAGAGGCTGGACGACCGGATGCCGGCCGGCGGCCTGAGAGCGTCGAGATTGAGTGCTCGATTCTACGGCCGTCTCGACAACCTCGGGTGACGCGGAATGCGAGGGCGCCGCCGGGGGCCTGCTTATTCGTTACTTCAAACCGGCCGCCGGCTGGCTCGAACAGCAACGACGAACGATCGAGCCCGTCGTCGCGAATGAACACAGCGGGCGCACGTATCGGGCCTGAGAGGAATTGACACCCACTGGAACCCTGACCGATGGCGCCGAACACCAGGCTGGCCTCAATCCTGCGTGAGAAGCCGGTTGAGACGCTGTCGCTGTCCGGCGGTTCCGGAGCAACAGCCCGGGTGTCGTCTCGGACCAATATCGCGGCGCTCTTGGCGGGTGTGCCCTGTCCGCACCGTCGTTGAGCCAGGGGCGTTACTGGCAAGTTCTGTCTCCCTGCCCGGTGGCGCCACGTGGACCTCGGGCCCGACCGGCGCCAGAACGCGTTGTTGCCCTGCGGCCGGAGGCCTAACGTCCGCTCGCCTCTGGGAACTCCGACCATGGCGTGTACCGTTATCCGCTGGGTGCTGCTGGCAGTTGTTTTTTCGACCTGCGCCCATGCCCGTACCCTGGAGGTCGGGGAAAACAAGGATTTCAAGATGCCGTCCGCCGCGGCCGCGGTGGCGAAAGACGGCGATCATGTGACGATCCAGCCGGGCGAGTATTTTGACTGCGCCGTTTGGACGGCCAGCAAGCTGGTGATCGAGGGAGTCGATGACCCGGCCAAGGTTGTCATCACCGACAAGGCTTGCCAGGGCAAGGCGCTGTTCGTCACCGTTGGCGAGGGTATCACCGTTCGCAATCTAACCCTGACCCGCGCTCGGGTGCCCGACGGCAACGGCGCCGGCATCAGAGGGGAGGGTAAAGACCTGGTGGTGGATGGCGTCCGCTTCATCAACAATCAGAATGGCATTCTGTCCGGCACCACGGGTGGCTCGATGATTGTCCGGAACAGTCTGTTCGACCGCAACGGCGGCTGCGACACCGCCTGCGCGCACGGATTGTACGTCGGCAATCTCGATCTGCTCCAGGTCCAGGGGACCCGGTTCGTCGGCACGAAGCAAGGCCACCACATCAAGTCGCGCGCGCGTCGCACCGAGGTTGCCGACTGCATCATTCAGGATGGTCCGGACGGAACCGCAAGCTACGAAGTCGAGGCTCCGAACGGAGGGTCCGTGGTGGTACGTGGCAGCACGATCGAGAAGGGACCGAAGGCGGAAAACCACTCGGGCGCCATCGTCATCGGCGCCGAGGGCGTTACTCAGCCGACACGAGAGATCACGATCGAGAACAACACCTTCCGCAACGACGGGTCGTGGCAGACGGTGTTCGTGATCAATCACACCGCTACCGAAGCAATGTTGCGCGACAATCAGCTGTCCGGCCCGGTAAAGCCGCTGCGGGGTGACGGGCAGGTCATCGCCGGTCGCTGACCTCCATGCCACGCGTGCGGCGAACGCCCGACCTTTGTGGTCCGTATCGGCCCGGCGATCTGATTGCCGCGGTCGCGGTGACGGGGGAGGCGCCGGAATTGCGCCGCGGGCGTTTGCTCAACACGACTGATCGACCGGCAGTGATGCTGCTCAACGGGACCGGTACGGCGCGGTGACGCCTAACCTCGCTGCAGCCATCGCCATGCTGGCTGCCTTGGTCTGGGCTTCATTGGCCTGGGCCGCGCCGTTCGACGAGTTCCAGGTCATCATGTGGCAGGATCACACGCCGACCGAAACCGCAGGACTGGCCAGGCTCGGCTTTACCGGTACCAGGCTGACCGGCACGGGTGGCCGGATTGATCCGGCAAGACTGGCCGCGGCACAAGCGCGCGGCCTGCCATGGTATGTCGAGAATATCGCCACCGACTTCCTGTCGCCGTACCATCGCTACACGCCCGGAAAGGCGGTCACTTGGTTGTTCGATGCGGCCAAGGCGCGGCTGCGGGCCGATCCGATGGACACCAATGCGTTCGTACGTCAGCCCGGCCTGTCCGATCCAACCTGGCTTGCCGCGGTATCGGCTCGACTGGAGACAGTCGTGCAGGGGCAGTCACAATACCGTCCCTTGTTCTACAATTTGGCCGACGAGGCCGGTATCGGCGATCTGGCGGCGGTCTGGGACGCCGATGTCGCACCCGCGTCCCTGGCTGCCATGCGGGTGTGGCTGCGAACGCAATACACCGGCCTCGCGGCATTGAACCAGCAATGGGGTAGCGATTTTGCCGACTGGGACGCCGTAGTGCCTGAACTGACTGACGCCGCCATGCGTCGCACCGACGACAACTACTCTGCGTGGACCGACTTCAAGGCGTGGATGGACGTGGCGTTCGTCCGCGCGGTGCAGACTGGTACCGCGGCCGTGCACCTCGCCGACCCGGCCGCGCTCGCGGGGTTGGAGGGCGGTCAAACTCCCGGCTGGGGAGGCTATGACTACAGCCTTTTGGCTCCGGCGGTGGACGTCATGGAGATCTATGACCACGGCAACGCGGTCGAACTCGCGCGGGCCTTCAACCCGAGGCTGATTTCGCTACGCACCAGCTCTGGGGTCGGTGATCGAGAGGTCCATGCGGCGTGGCGACACCTGATCCTCGGCGGACGTGGGATGATCGTGTGGGATGAGCGGAATGACGTGGTGCAGGCGGACGGCGAGCCAAACCAGCGTGGGCGGCAGATCGCACAGCTGGCGAGGTCGATGCGCGCGGTCGCACCCCAGTTGCTGGCAAGCGAACCGGCACTTGATCCCGTGGCCGTATTGTATTCGCAGGCCAGCTTCCGCATACGCTGGATGCTCGACCAGCGGACGCGAGGCGCCCCCTGGTGGGACCGGGATGCGGCCCGCGAGTACGAGGACAACGCCTGGAGTGCATCGCGCCGGCAGGTCCTGCGGCGCCTGGGCGAGATCGCCGTGCAGCCGAGACTGGTGTCTTCCGCCATGGTGGAGGCCGGAGCGCTGCGGAACGACGGCTTGCGGGTGCTGATCCTGCCGCACGCCATTGCCCTCTCTCGAACCGAGGCCGACGAGATCAGGGCTTTTGCCGAGCGTGGGGGTCATGTTCTGGCGGACACCGAGCCCGGTCTGTTCGACCAGCACGGCCGTCGGCAACCCACACCTTTGCTGGCGGGGGTCGTCCCACTTCCCCAGGCAATGATATTGGACGGAGGCGACAATGACCCCGAGACGCTTGCCGCAATCAGCGCCCTGTTGCGAGGCGCCGGCGTCGCGCCTCGGATCGAAATGCGCGGGCCGGATGGGATGCTCGTCACCGGCGTAAACGCCACTTGGCTACGTCACGGTGATACTTCCGTACTGGCGTTGCAGACGGTTGAACCGTGGGGGGCGCCGAACCGGATCGAGGTCCGCTTGGAGACGCCAGCCATGGTTGAAGATCTCCGCGTTCCGGGGCCGGGCGTGCGGACACGGCTTTTGTCCATCATTCTGGACCCAATCACGCCGACTGTCCTGAGCCTCGGACGCTGATGGGAAGCCCAACTGTACGATTGGGCTGAGTCGTCGGGAATCCTTGATTCACCCCGAAGCGACCACAATAAAACAGCACCTCTCGGGGACCGGCATCCGTGATTGGAAGCGGTACTTCCTGTCCGGGTCGCCGGCTTCCGCCCCGACACTGCAAGTGGGCGACTCTGGCGCGGGTCTGGAAGTTCCGATATAGAACGGAGCAATGAGTGCTCGAAAGAAAGGGACCAATGCGCTGGAATGATCTGGCGGAAGAGCGGTGTTCGGTCGCTCGCACAGTCTCGGTGATTGGCGATAGATGGACCCTGCTGATCCTGCGCGACTGTTTTCTGCGGGTGCGCCAATTCGAGGCGTTCGAGGCTCGCCTGGGCATCACTCGCCACATCCTGGCCGACCGCTTGAAGAAGCTGGTTGCCCATGGTGTGCTGAAGAAGGTGCCCTACCAGGAGCGCCCACTTCGCCACGAGTACCGGCTGACGCGGAAGGGGCTCGATCTTTACCCCGTGCTGATGAGCATCGTGCACTGGGGGGACACATACATGGCTGGCACCGCCGGACGCCCGATGCTGCACGAGCACCTGCCCTGTGGCCATCAATTCGATCCGGTGCTGACCTGCTCCGCATGCGCCGCGCAGATCGACCCGCGGGAGGTGCGGGTCATGCCGGGACCGGGCGTGAGCCGCGATGCGGCGCATGGCGTGGTCGATGCCGGCCGGGAACACCAAGGCCGGTAAGACCGCAGCGGGGTCGGACCGCCGATCTGGCTCCGCCGACTGAGCTGATCTTCAAGCTGAATGAATGTCCCGCGGCTGCGTCTTCAAGTGTATAGACTGGGTGGACCCAGGTTTGGCTCGCCGTCGCGCGACCAGCCGTCATGGATCTTTTTCTCCCATTTCGCCCTTCGTGAGACCATGCGTATAATGCCCGCCAGCCAGAAGGGTGTGGAAAGACGATCTCTCCGCCCCCAAGTCGACGGCTCGCGGCGGACGGTAACCATGGACAAACACCAAGCAACTTTGCTCAGACGCCTGTTCGTGGCTGTGATCACGGTCGTCATGGCCTGCGGGTTCGGGCTGCCCGCGCTCGCCGACGACATCGGCGCCAATAAGGCCGAACTGATCCGCGGACTGTTACCAACGGTGGTCAACATCTCTGTCAAGAAGGAGGAGTTCACCACCCCTGATCCCGCCACCGTCAGTGCCAACGTGCCGCAGACGGACCCGGGTGCGAGCATCAAGACCTACGTCGGCTCCGGCTTTGTCATCGATCCGTCGGGACTGATCGTCACCAACTACCATGTGGTGGAGAACGCGTTCGAGGTTACGGTGATGTTCTCCGACGGGACACGGGTCCCTGGAAAGACCGTCAGCGCGTCACGCCTTGCCGACTTGGCGCTGATGAAAGTGGAGATGGATCATCCCTTGGCGGCGGCGCACTGGGGCAACAGCGAATTGCTGCAGGTGGGTGATCAGGTCTTCGCGGCTGGCAATCCATTTGGGATCGGCCTGTCGGTGAGCGCGGGCATCGTCAGCGGGCTCAATCGCGACATTCAAAATTCGCCCTATGACGACTTCATACAAACGGATGCCCCGATCAATCACGGCAATTCCGGCGGCCCGCTGTTCGACATGCAAGGCAAGGTGGTGGGGGTGAACTCGACGATCATCTCGCCCACCGCGGGCTCGGTCGGGCTGGGATTTGCCATACCGTCGAGCGTTGCGCATTTCGTGATCGACCAATTGCGGACCTATGGGTGGGTGCGTCCTGGCTGGGTCGGCGTGAAGGTGCAGCAAATGACACCGGAGATCGCAAACGCGATGGGCATGGTGCGACCGGAAGGCTCGATCGTCTCCTGGGTGCTGCCGGATGGGCCTGCGATGAAGTCGGGGCTCGCGATTGGCGACGTGATCATGCGCTATAACGGCAGCGTGCTGAGCGACGAGCGGGCTCTGCTTCGGAGCATCGCCCATACGCCGGTGGGGGAGACGATCACCCTGTTGGTCCGCCGCGACGGGGAGGAGCGACCTGTTCCGGTTCCGGTCGAGGCTTGGCCGCGCAATCAATGGGAGGCCCGGGACGCGCCGACGGCGGTGCAGCGGCCAAAGACCATTATCCCGCCCGATCTCGGCCTCTCCTTGTCGCCGATCGGCAAAGAAGAGAGGGTCCAGGCAAAGCTGGAAAACGACATGAACGGCGTGCTGGTAACGAGCGTCGCGGCCAACTCCAATTCGGCGCGTCGCGGCATGGCGAGTGGTGACGTCATCCTGCGCGTTCAGGATCTTCCCGTCACTACCCCGGCCGAGGTGCAGACCGGCGTCGACGCGGCGCGCGCGCGGAACCGCAATTTTGTGTTGATGCTGGTCCTGCCGAAGGTGCGCAAGGTGCCGGGGCCGAAATGGGTTGCCCTGCAAGTCGCTTCCGTCGGCGGCTGACGCCGGCACCGGGGCCTGGCGTCATCGGTGCTGATGCGGCACCCGCGGTGCGGCGGCCGAGCGGTGGTCGGCCTGGGAACGTTTGGCGCGGGTGGTTTCGGGGTCCTGACCCGACGGTTCGTTCGGAGGAATCCCCCGCTCGATCGAAGCTGCTATTTTCGAGCAGGGCATGTATCATTATCCGCGGCGCGGAACTCTTCACCTTGCGTCGGTGCGCTCGGGAATCTGCGCACTGACCAGGCTGATTATATTGCCAAGATCCCCCACCTGCCGATCGCTTCCCTGCCGACCCGCCCCGGCACCGAATCCCAGGTTTGGCCGGGAGAAAAGTCGAATCGGACAGGTATGGCTACCGTAGGATCCTGGTGGGGGACGTGACACGGCGGCAAAGTGCGTTCAGGCTTGGGAGCTGGAACGGCGACAGTGAGGAGCCGATGGACACAATGGCTGAGGAGTTGGGCTTACCGCTCGATATCGACGGGCAAGCCCTGGTGCGGGAAGCGGCCGCAATGCGGTCGGTGCTTCGCTTCTATCACGAGGAGACAGAGCGCGAGCAGCGCATTCCGAAAGCCTTGTTCGAACAGCTCCGCGCCGCCGGTTTTTACCAGATGGTGATCCCGCGCGCTCTGGGTGGGCTGCAGGTCGACCCTCTGACCTATCTGCGCGTGGTGGAGCTGTTGGCTGAGGGCGCCGGCTCGATCGGGTGGAATATAGCCAATAACAGCATAGGCCAACTGGTCACCCTTGGGTTGCCGGACGCGGGCGTGCACGAGATCTATGGTGCCGGCGCGGATTCAATCATCGCCGGAACCGCCGTGCAGGGGGGCGGGCAGGCGGTCCCGGTCGACGGCGGCTACCGCGTCACTGGGCACTGGACCTTCGGTAGCGGGTGCCAGGAGAGCGACTGGATGCTGTGCAGTTTCCAGATCCTCGACGGCGGCCAGCCACGGCAGCGCCCGGACGGTAGCGGAATGTTTTGGCGCGGCATCTTTCGCCGCGCGGAAGCCAAGGTCGTCGAGGGAAGCTGGGACGTTGCCGGATTGCGCGGCACCGGAAGTTTCGACTGGACGGTCGACGACGTGTTCCTGCCCGAGCGCCGGACGATGATTCACGCCGGTGTCCCGGTGGACAACCAGTGGTCGCGCTGGCCGGGTGTCACCTATGCCCTGCCCACTCCGGCCTGGGTCGGGCCGCATCATAGCGCCGTGATCACCGGTATCGCGCGTGCCGGCATCGACGCGCTGATCCAGCTTGCCGGCGAGAAGACGCCGCGTGGCCGGACCGGAATGCTGCGCGATAACCCCCAGGTGCAGGAGGCCGTCGGGCGGGCCGACGCGATCCTGAACGCCGGGCGTAGCTACCGAAGCGCGATGATCGCCGAGTTATGGAACACGATGGCCGCCGGCGGGGAGACTACGCTAGAGCAACGAGCCCGCTGCCGTCTGGCCTCGACCCACGCCGCCGACAGCGCGCGGGAGGCGATGGACCTGGTCTACCGACACGGAGGCAGCACTTCGTTCAAATGCGAGAGCCGCCTCGCTGAGTGCTGGCGGGACTTGCATGTCGTCGGCCAGACGGTCACGGTTGCGCCGGAGTGGTACCCCATCGGCGGCCGTGTGTTGCTGGGCATGGATGCGGGTTCGCGGCTGAAGTAGCTGGGCGACGCGGCGTGAGGTGGTGGGCCATTTGAGTCGGTCTCGGTGCCGAAAACGCCCGCACCTTCTCCGCAGCAAGCCGAAGGAACCTTGCATTGTGGTCGCGGGCGGGCGCCTGGTCTGATTGCGCCCACCGGCCTCAAGTGAATCCAGCCAATTCGAGGCCTCGCGTCCGTTGTTATTTTCCCAAGTGATTATCGAAGAAATTCGCGATTTCGGTGAAGACCTCCTTGGTCTCGGGCGCATCGGGAATGAAGAGATATTGTGCATGTGACTGGCCTTCGTAGACGTTCAAATCGGCTTCGACTCCGGCGCGACGTAACTTGCGGTGGATCCGAACCGTATTGCTGAGGAACAAATCACGCGTGCCGGTGGTGAGGATGGTTGGGGGGAAACCGCTGAGATCGCCGTAAATCGGCGAAAGCTGGGGGTCTTTCATGTCGTGGCCGGCGGCGTATAGCTTGGCCGCTTGGCCGACCCAGCCATCCCAGGTGACCAGAACATTGTCGACCCATTCGTTGGTTTCATAGCTGTCGCCTGTCTTGGTGAGATCGGACCAAGGCGTCCCGGGTGCGATTGCTCCGGGAAGGGGGAGATGCTCATCCTTCGCGCGTAAGACCATGGCCAGCGTCATGCCACCGCCCGTCGAGGTCCCGAAAATCGCGATGTTTTTCGGATCGGTCGTTTTCACAACTTCACGCCACACCGCCATCGCGTCGTCCATGGCCGCTGGGTAGGGAAAGTCCGGAGGCATGCGGTAGTCGATCGCGATGACCCTGAAGCCTCCGTAGCCGGCCATAAGCACTCCTTCGCCGATCCCCAATTCTCCCGGAAAGAGGACGTAACCGCCGCCGTGGACATAAATCAGCAGGCGATTTCGGTTTTTCTCGGGGATTTCCGCAGGCACAATAGTAAACGCCCTTACTCCTGCGATCGTTGTTGGGCTCGCCGAAACGCCAAATTGTTTCTTTAGGGCTGGCAGTCCGGCGAGTTGCCCGGCGGCAACGCTATCGACGAGCTCCTTCCAAGCGGCTGGGTTTTTCGGATGCGCATTGAAGAAGGGTAAATAGGGAGCGCCGATCAGCGCCTGCTCTTGCGGACTTACTTCGTCGGTCGGCACCGGGATCACATGTGCGGGCAACTGGCGCAGACCTGGCTTCGTGTTTGCGGCGGCTTCCGCGGTGGCCGTCTATTCGTAGTCGGCCGGCTGCGCGGCGAGCGGCAGCGGGCCAGGGCCGATCAGACCAAGCAGCAAAAGCGCAGTGCAGCCGACGAGATATCGCTCGTTTCGCATGGTGACGCTTCCTCTTCTTTTTTTGTGATCAAGGACTCTCCCGGCATGACTGTCATTAAGACTTGGTTCACGCCGCAATCTGCTTAGCCGACATTCCTCGGCATGGCGAGGGCCGCAAGCGCCTTCGCGCAAAGCGGTCGGTCGTTATTGCTGCCGAGCGGGCATCGCGCTTACAGCGTCGATATTCATTCGACTGGTAAAGAGCGGCGATCGAGAGCGTATTATTGCTTGTCTCGCGGCCTTGGTCGCGCCTCTCAGGTGCCCTATGCCGATGCATCGCTGTGGACAAGTTGTCGGGCAGTCTCCGGCCGAGCCAACTGGTTCCGGAGCGGCGGCACGGGTCGGGTCGCGAGGTAGCCGAGAACGGCAATCATCAGCGGGTTGCATTGGCCTCGGTTTGGCCGCTCTCGCCTTGTCCGGCGCCGAGCTTCGCGACAAAGCTCTTTACGGCGATCCGATTCGGGGCCACGAATCGGGTTTGTCGTCGCCCTGCGGAGCGATCGATTCGAACAGTCCGCTAACATCAATGGCGGGAGGTCAGAGAACTCGCACCATGCCAATTCGCCCCGAGCTTCGTCGCTTCTATCCGAGGCACTGGCCCGAACTGAGCCGCAAAGTGCGCTTCGAACGCGCCGGCGGACGATGCCAAAGCTGCTCCCGGCCGCACGGGGCGACGTTGCGCTGCCTGCCTGATGGGCGCTGGTTCGATCCCGAGTATGGCACCTGGCGGAATGGGCGCGGCCGGCCGGCCCCATGGCCCGACCTGATTGAAGCGACCTTCCTGAGGACGACGCGGGTTTTGCTTGCCGCCGCGCATCTTGACCACGACCCGGCGAACAACCGGCTCCGCAACCTCAGAAGCTTATGCCAACGGTGTCATATGCTGCATGACCGGCGATACCATCTGGCACAGCGCTGGCTGACGTATCGGCGCCGGTACGCCATAGGGGATCTGTTCCTGGGCCTCTACCGGCCCTATCGCGACCGAGACGGCACGGCATTCGTCAGCCTGGCTTACACTAGAAAGTCGTTGGCAGCCGCGAGTGTGCGCGGAGTTTGGTCGGTGCCGTGTGGCACCAGGCGCTCGAGGAGCCTCTATTCGGATGCGATAACATTGTGGGACTGCGCGCCTCCCGGCCTGAGCCAGGATGCCTGAGCCTCGGCTCGTCGTTTGGTACAACACACGCTGCCCGGTCTGTGACGCCGGCATCACACGTCAGCGCACCAGGCTACGCGCCGCCGTGCAGAACGGCACGATCGCATTCCGCGACATCAATCTCGAGCCGGACGCGCTTTCGACATGCGGAGCCTCACTGGAGGATATCCGTCGGCGGTTGCACGCGGCTGACGGCAGCGGCGATCTGCTTGTCGGAGCTGATGTCGCCATCGCCGTCTGGCGGCTGACGCCGGGAGAGCGGTGGCTGGCGGCCATCGCCGGAAATCCTGTCGCGTTGCCGGTGACACGGTTCATCTACGACCGTTTTGCCGATCTTTTGTATGGGTGGAACCGGCGCAAGGGCCGATGGTAACGCCGGCCGTTATATCGTCCGCGCCCACGTGCCGCGGCTCGTATGGGCCCTATCGCTTGCCAGGCATACGCTCGATACGCAATTCCTCGATGATGAGTCGTGCAATCCGCAACTCGTCGACCTGACCGCTGCCCAGCTTTGCCCGGCCCAGTGCGAGCCGCCCGATCGCCAACCTTCCAATGGCCATTGCACCCACGGCGAGCGCCCCCAGTGCCAGGGCACCCACCGCGGTCGCGCCGATGGCAACGGCGCCCTCGCGTCGAACCGCCGGGGCAGGGCGCGCCGACGCCACCGGAAGCTGCTCGGAGGCAGCTGATTTACCTTCTCCATCATCGTTCATGGCCAGACTCCTGCCGCTTGAGGCAAGTAGGTTAGCGCAGATTGCAATGTCCGTCTGATTTGATCGACGTCCCCCTACCGGCTGGGCCGACCTCGCCTGGGGAGTGACTTGCGGACCGAAACGGGCGGCGCCGGGCAGACATTGCCGCGCAGAGGCCTATTCTCGGGATATGAAGCACGCAGCATCACTTCAGGCAATTCTCTCCGCGGATCCATTGCGGCGCCATGCCCTTCACCTGGTCGGCTCTCTCGGACTGCCCGATTGCTGGATCGGAGCGGGCTGCATCAGAAATGCAGTGTGGGACGATCTGCATGGCAAGCCCGTGTCCCGCCCGGTGGGCGACGTCGATGTCGTTTGGTTCGACCGCGGACGAACCTATGCATCGGAGGACCAAAGGCTGGAGGCGAGTTCTGCGGGCGATGGAGCCGTCGATCGACTGGTCGGTGAGGAACCAGGCCAGGATGCATCTGGGCAACGACGATCCGCCGTATGCCTCGGTCACCCAGGCGATGCGCCATTGGCCGGAGACGGCGACAGCCGTGGCGGCCCGGCAGGTAGGATCGGGCGGGTACGAGATCACCGCACCCTTCGGACTGGAAGATCTGTTCACACTGGTTCTCAGGCCAACCCCGCGCTTCACGGGCGAGAAATATTCTATCTTCAGGGATCGCGTCCGGACGAAGCGATGGCTGGAAACCTGGCCGCTGCTTCGGGTGCAGGATGGCTGCGACGGAGCGGGCTCTCGCCAGTCCACGCGTATGCGCCTCTGACCGCGTCGGCCAGCCAAGGTCCCGCACTGGCTTCGGGTTGTCAGGCCGTGCTGGCGATGACAGAACAAGCCAAGCGCGTGGGCGCGGGAGGAAACAACGGATGCCGGACGCTGCTGGCGAAAGCCAGGGCAGGGCGCAGCCTCACATGGCTGAACGACCGAACGAATCGCGGCGTCGGCTCGTTCTGGCAGCTTGCCTTATCGCCACCTTCATGGCGGCCGTCGAAAGCACGATCGTTGCCACCATCATTCCCACGATCGTCAGTGACCTCGGTGGATTCAGTCTGTTTACCTGGGTCTTCACCGTCTATCTGCTGACCCAGGCGGTTACGATACCGGTGTACGGCCGTCTCGCCGACCTGCACGGCCGCAAGCCGGTGTTCTTCGTCGGTGCCGCCCTGTTTCTGGTCGGAACGATCCTATGCGGCATGGCCTGGAGCATGCCGGCGCTGGTTTGTTTTCGTGCGCTCCAGGGTTGCGGCGCCGGCGCGATTCAGCCCATCGCCGCGACCATTCTGGGCGATATCTACACGCCCGCCGAACGTGGCCGAATTCAGGGTCTGGTCTCCTCCGTGTTCGGCGTATCGGCGGTGGTCGGTCCATCTCTCGGCGCGTTTCTCGTGGCGCATGGCAGCTGGCGCCTGGTATTCTGGGTCAATGTCCCGATCGGGATCGGCGCCATTGTCATGATCGCCGTGTTCCTGCGGGAAGAGGTTCGCCACCGCCAACACCGCATCGACTGGGCCGGCTCCCTGCTGCTGTTGATTGCATTCAGCAGTCTGATGCTGGCCCTGGTGCAAAGTGGCAGCCTCGGCGAAACGACGCTGACTAGCGCTGACGATCGCCGGCGTCGTGGCGCTGGTTGTCCTGTATGTGCATGAACGCAGCACACCGGAGCCGATGCTTCCGCTGGAGCTGTGGCGCAACCGGGTGATCGTTGTCGGCAGCACTGGGAATTTCACCGCGGGCGCGATGATGATGGGGGTCGCCGCCTTTCTGCCAACTTATGTGCAGGGGGCGATGGGGCGCCGCGCGGTGGATGGCGGTCTGGTCCTTGGCGCCATGTCGGTGACCTGGGCGTTGGCCAGCATCCTCGCCGGCCGGCTGCATGATGCGGACCAGCTACCGTCTCGTCGCGGTCCTCGGTGGCTTCGCAATGGTGATCGGATGCGCGATGCTGGTGGCGCTCACGCCCGCCGACGGGCCGTTGTGGGCGGCGGTGGGGTCGTTGGTGATCGGCATCGGCATGGGGTTGAGCAGCACCGTCTTCATCGTCTCGATCCAGGCGACGGTGCCCTGGCGCCAGCGCGGTGCGGCGACCTCATCATACGATGTTCATGCGCTTCGTCGGCCAGTCGACCGGAGCCGCGGCCTGTGGCGCGGTGCTGAATGCGACGATGCTGCGGCTCGATCCGGGGGCGGTGCACGCGGTCGACCGATTGCTGGATCCGGCCACCCGATTAGCCATGGCTCCGGCGGAGCTTGCCCATCTGACCGCGGTTATGGCGGGCTCGCTGCACAATGCGTACTTGTTGGTGACGGGTTTCGCGTTGCTTACGCTGTTGATTGCCTGGCAGTTGCCGGCGCGCCTGAGCCCGACGCATCAGACGAAGCGGCCATGAACTGGGAAGGATTTTGCTGCTCGCCTCCTTCGCCGTGTGCCGCACTGCATTGCGGTACTCACTCGTTGCCTTCCTCCGCCCACGGACTATAGCTGGCGCATCGCGCGTAGAGGGCCGTTACCCATGACCGTACTTGATCCAATTCCCTACACAGACGCAAAGATACGAAACATCCTGTCGACGGTGCGCACTGTTGCCATGGTGGGTGCCTCGCCTAACTGGAACCGGCCCAGCTATTTCGTAATGAAATACCTGCAGGGGAAGGGCTACCGCGTGATCCCCGTCAACCCTGGCACCGCTGGCGGCGAGCAGCTCGGCGAGCGTGTCTACGCCAGTCTGCGCGACATTCCCGACGAGATCGACATGGTCGACGTGTTCCGCGCTTCGGACGCGGCCGGCCCGATCGTGGACGACGCCATCGCCATCGGCGCCAAGGTGGTCTGGATGCAACTGGGGGTGCGCAACGACGAAGCGGCGGCGAAGGCCGAAGCCGCTGGCCTGGATGTGATTATGAACCGCTGCCCGAAGATCGAGTTCGGGCGCCTGGGCGGAGAGCTGTCCTGGAGCGGGGTGAACTCCGGCATCATCCGCAACCACCCGGCCGAACCACCGACACCGCGCCTCGGCAAGAAGCGGCAGCTGCCGCCGAGCAACCTGAGTCACGGGTTCGAGACGCGGGCGGTACATGCCGGGGCGTCGCCGGACCCGACCACCGGGGCACGCGTCACGCCGATCTACCAGACCACCGCCTATGTGTTCGACGACGTGGATCACGCGGCGTCGCTCTTCAACTTGCACAATTTCGGCTACATCTACTCGCGCCTGACGAATCCGACCGTGGCGGTGCTCGAGGAACGGGTGGCGAGCCTCGAGGGGGGCCGTGCGGCCGTAGCTGCCGCCTCCGGCCATGCGGCGCAGTTCCTGGTGTTCGCCACCATGCTCGAGCAGGGCGACGAATTCCTGGCGTCACGCAATCTGTATGGCGGCTCGCTCACCCAGTTCGGCCTCTCGTTCAAAAAGCTCGGCTGGACCTGCCATTTCGTCGATCCGCTCGATCCGGAGAACTTCCGGCGCGCCCTGACGCCGCGCTGTAAGGCGATCTTCGTTGAAAGCCTGGCCAATCCGGGCGGCGTGATCGTTGATCTGGCGGCGATCGCCGAGGTCGCCCACTCGGTGGGCCTGCCGCTGATCGTCGATAACACGCTGGCGACGCCCTTCCTTTGCCGGCCCTTCGAGTGGGGGGCGGACATCGTCACCCACTCGACGACCAAGTTCCTGGGCGGCCATGGCAACTCGATGGGCGGGATCGTGGTGGAGTTGGGAAAATTCGACTGGGCGAGCGGGGGAAAATTTCCGTCCATGACAGAGCCGGAACCGGCCTATCATGGCCTGCGGTTCTATGAGAATTTCGGTGACTTCGCTTTCACCACGAAGGCCCGTGCGGTGGCGCTGCGCGACTACGGTCCGGCAATGGCGCCGATGAATGCCTTCCTGACGATCACCGGCATCGAGACGCTGCACGTGCGGATGGAGCGTCATTGCGCCAATGCCCAGGCGGTCGCGGAATTCCTCGCCGCGCATCCCCGGGTGGCCTGGGTATCCTACGCCGGCCTTGAGAGCAGTCCGTATCGGGGGCTGGCACGCAAGTATCTGCCAAACGGGGCGGGGGCGGTCTTCACCTTCGGCGTCAAGGGCGGGTTTGAGGCTGGCATCAGGCTGGTGGAGAGCGTCGGGCTGTTCTCCCACCTGGCGAATATCGGCGACACCCGAAGCCTGATCCTGCATCCGGCATCCACAACGCACCGACAGTTAACAGACGAACAGCGCATCGCCGCCGGCGCGGGACCGGACGTGATCCGGCTGTCGATCGGGCTTGAAACGGCGGCTGACCTGATCGCCGATCTGGATCAGGCGCTGGCCATGATGGCGGGGTAGGGCGATGCCGGGCCAGAGCGCTTCCACCTTGAGCAGGACACGCTCTGGCCGTGGTTCCACGAGCTGTTTCATCAGCCTGAACTCGCTCTGCGTCTGAGTCAGGCTGCTATTGCCCTAATAACGACCCGTGTCACCGTGGATGTTCGGCCTCGACCTCGGTGAACCAGAAAGCCTGAGCCGTGGTCCGGGATTTTGGTCAGTGACAGCAAGGCCGCCACGAGACGCCAGCCAGCTGCCGACGAGAGTGCAACTCGCAATCGCGTCCACCGTTGCGGCCTTCGGTGGCCGCATCGGTCTCAGGCAAACAGCAATGGGCGCCGCATCGTCGACGCGTACCGGCCGTGCCTTCAGACTTGAACCGGTGCACCCATCCGCCGAATGGTGCCGGTCGTGCTGTGGCCCTCGCGCAACGTGACCAGAAGCACTTTGCCACCCCAGCTCTTGACCACATCGCCGCCCACCACCTGGTCCTCGGTGTAGTCCGAGCCCTTGACCAGAACATCTGGTCGCAGTGCCTGGATTATCTCCAGGGGCGTATCCTCGTCGAATAAAATGACCAAATCGACTGGTGACATCGAGGCCATGACGGTGGCTCGAGCCATTTCGTTCTGCAGCGGCCGGGTCGGTCCTTTGAGGCGCTTTACGGACGCATCCGTGTTCAGCGCGACGACCAGCCGGTCGCAGGCGGCGCGCGCCTCACTAAGCAGACGGACGTGGCCTGGATGGATCAGGTCGAAGCAGCCGTTGGCAAACCCGACCTTCAGCCCGCTTCGGTGCCAGTCCGCGACAATTTGTCGCGCTTCATCCAGACCGGCGACCTTGCGGTCGGTCGCTACGAGCTCGTCCAGATGCAGCACATCCAGTAGCTCCCGCCGCGACACTGAAGCGGTCCCCTGCTTGCCGACCGAAATTCCCGCCGTCGCATTGGCCAGCATCGCGGCTTCCGGCAGCGCGGCACCAGCGCCCAGCGCGACCGATAGGGCGGCGACCAGCGTGTCGCCGGCACCCGAGACGTCGGCTACCTCGCGGGCCTGGGTCGGCAGATGCAGCGTGTCTCCGTCGCGGCGCACCAGGGTCATTCCCCTGGCAGATCGGGTCACCAGCACTGCGTCGGCCGAGGTGGCATGGAGCGCAGCGCGTCCGGCCCGGTCGGCCTCGGTGTCGTGTTCGGCCTCGATCCGTGTGGCGATCCGCACCTCGTGTTCATTGGGGGTCAGGATGTTCGCGCCACGATAGGCTGCGAAATCGGGGCGCTTCGGGTCGGCGATCACGATCTTGTCGGCGCGGCCGGGCAGCGAGAGGATCGCAGTCAACACATTATCGCACAGCACGCCCTTCGCGTAATCCGACAGCACGATGACGTCCACTTTCGCCAGGCATCGCTCCACCGCGCCCAGCACCGCCGCCACGCCGGCATCGTCGAGTGCCGTGGTGGTTTCCTCGTCGAGCCGCAGCAGCTGGTGTGATCCGGTGATAAACCGAGTCTTCGACGTGGTGGGCCGGTCGGGCACCCGCACCAGGGCGGACGAAATGCCTGGTATCTCGGTGACCAATCGCTCGACCTCGGAGGCCGCCGCGTCGCTGCCGATTACGCCAATGCAGTACCGCCTCGCCGCCCAGGGTGACGATGTTCAATGCGACGTTTGCCGCGCCACCGAGAGTGCAGCGATTGTTCATCGGGCGCAGCACGGGGATCGGGGCTTCCGGCGAGAGGCGTCCCACCGAACCCGAGACATAGCGGTCGAGAATGACATCGCCAACAACCAGCACTCGCGCTGCATGAAAGTTTCGAACGATACCGGCCAGCTCAGAGTCGGTCGGCGGGAACGGGCGGCCGGTGTCGGCCAGGCTCTGGTTCATGCAGGAATTCCCTGTTTGGCGCGCCGATGGTCGAGGCGGTTGCATAGCAGGATAGGGCGCTTAGCCGCACGTGCAAAAAAACCCATTAGGTTGTTCCATTCAGGTCGCGGAATCGCTATCAGAGCACAAGTGTATGCTACATCGTCCGATTTCACGCAGGGTCGTCGAGGAGCAATCGTGAAATATCTGCCACCATTTGAATTAATTCGTCGCTCGATCGAGATATCGACTGTTCGCGGCGAACTTCGGGTCAATGTCTCATACGAGGATTTTGTTAGAATATTACGGACTTTGATTGGTGGCATCGAGGTAAACGACGCGTGGTATCTGAAAACGTACGCGGACATCGCTTCCGCGGTCAGCGAAGGTCACGTCGGTTCGGCCAAGCAGCACTTTGTGGATGACGGCTATTTCGAAGGTCGGCTGCCGTTTCCGATTGTCGTAGATGAGCGCTGGTATCTCGAACAGAATCCCGATGTTGCGACCAGCATCAACGACGGTGTGGTCGCCAACGCCCAGGAGCATTTCGACCAGGATGGCTATCGCGAGGGGCGTCTGCCTTTCGGCCTGTAGCGATCACGTTTTGTCGACGCATTGTGTCAGTAACGGTCTCGCCCACGGCCGGGCGCAGTCAGCTTCCTTTGTGGCCGCGGACCTCGACAGGATATCGGCGCCATGAAGGGTAGACGCTCAGCATCATCCAGGACGCTTTCCCGATCCGACGAGCGCGCGACCGGGAAGCAGGGAAAACGCAACCTGGACAGCCTTGCGGCTCACCCGACTTCGGTCGTGATGCTTGAGCTCGATAATCTCGAGTCGGATATCGCAAGCCAGACAGACGCGACGCAGGTGTCGGCCGCGATAGCTGAGCCGGAGGCGGAGGCCGAACCCATGGCGCTCGCCTCGGAGGGGGATCGCGACGCCGGTAAGCCTGACCAGGTCACACTGATCGAGATTGGTCCGGAGCTATCCGGCAGCTTCGCATATAATCGCTTCAACGTCGTGATCCGCGGGCACGCGATATCACCGTCCGCGCTGGAGGAAATCCGCGTGCGGGCCGACGGTCAGACGTTGGCCACGGCCTCCTATGGTCAGCCGGAACGCGCGGCCGTGGGCACTATGCCGGATGGGACGCCGGGCCGGCAGCGAGGCTTTCAGTTCAACCTGCCGCGCCAGAACGACGGCCAACCTGAGCTGTTCACATTTCAGATTATCGCCCGGAACACGGACGGATTTGAGTACCCCGAAACGTTCGTCGTCAAGCTTGATCCAACCGTGTCGGACCCCGTGGCGGTTGTTACTGGACCGACCCGATCGACCCAGGCAGGTGGTGCGCGGCCGTTTGCGCTGATCAACATAGAACGCGGCACGATCGACGGCGACGGCAATCTTGCCGTCCAGGGCTGGGCCGTTTCGCTCGGGCCGATCCTGGCCGTGCAGATATTCGTCGACACGCAGCGGGTCTCCGCGGCACGGCTGGGTGGCGAACGCGAGGATGTCGCGGCAGCCTACCTCGCTTATCCCAACGCCCGGCGGTCCGGCTTCAGCCTGACAATTCAGCTCGAGGAGGAGGATCGAGAGGCGACGACAATCCGTGCCCAGGTCATCTGTTCGAATGGCTTCGCGCAGGAGGAGGTCATCCCGGCCGAGCGGGTGCATCGCCGAGGCGTGGCGCGGCCGTCCCTTCTGCCGCCGGGGGCGATGCCCATCGCGTCGGATGACGCAGCCGCATATCCCGTGGCGGCGGCAGAATTTGCCGTGTTAAACCAGCGACCCGCCTACCAACTCACCGCCGATTTCCGCCTTGACGAGTTGCCGGAGATGGGCACCGGGCTGTCGGAGTCGCTCCTGGATGCAGCCGTTTCCGCGCTGGTATCACCAGCACCGACGCGGGCGGAGGCGTCGAGTGAAATCCGCATGTTCTGTGATGAGGCTGAATTGCATTCTGACGGCAGCCTCCGCGTTAGCGGGTGGGCTGTGTGCGCAGCCGGCATCGCACAGGTTCGTATCCTGTTGGACGAGGAGGAAATCGGGCTCGCGGCGTTCGGCTACGAGAGGTCGGACGTCGGGGCGATCTTCGCCAATATCCCGATGGCGCGCCTCTCGGGATTCAGATTCGAGCGGCGACTTGGCCAAGGGTTCGAGGGTAAACACATCGTTCGCGTCGTGGTCAGCAACGCGCGCGCCGGGAAAAGTGAGGAGAGTCTCCCGTTGCTTGCGATGCCGGTCGCCGGAGGGCCACCAGCCCCGGCGGCGGCCTCGCCGGGGACACAGGTCGCGGCGGCGGCCGGCGCGGAGCCTATTGGCGAACACGCCGCCGAGTTCCGCTTCGAGCTTGACTCCCCGGTGCTGGCCAATGGTTCGGCGGTCGAACCGGTCACCGGCCGTTTGACGATCGAAGGGTGGCTGCTGTCTCGCTCCGGCATCGCCAGTTTTGAGGTGTTTCTGGACGATCAGCGTCTAGGCGATGCGCATTGCGGGTTGGCGCGCCAGGACGTCGGGGCGGCCTTTCCCGAATGGCCGAACGCGCTCCGCAGCGGCTACGCATTCCACTGCCCGCCGCGCAGCCTGCGAGACGGCGACCACACAGTCACGTTGAAGCTGCGGGCGAACAGCGGCCAGGACATGGTCCGCCAATTCCGCATCACGGTGAAAAAGTCCGAGGATCAACAGGACCACGCCAGCATTCGCCGGCGTATCCCACGGGTCGAAACGGACCTGATGGCGGACCTGCTCACGGATCTGAAATACCATCCGGCGTATCGTTTCATCTGGCGGATGGTCGGTTCGTTCGATGCCGCTGAGGTGATCGTCACGCTGGATACGCTGCGCTTGCTGGCGTTCCCGAATTGGTCGGTGCTGGTGCTGGCTGAGGAGGACGAGGTTGCATCCTCGATGCGGGATACGGTCATCGAGATGGTGCCGCACCTTGCGGACCGGTTCACGGTCGTGAGCGCCTCCGACACCGAGCGATGGAACGCTCCGGTCGGCGATCGGCCGACCGCCGATGCGACACTTTACGGCTTGCTGGCGGCGGGCGATGAGCTTGGCGCGGACGCATTGCTGGAATTGGCGGTCGCCGGCGGAATGCATCGTGACGCGGACATGCTTTATTGCGATGAGATCCGGCCAAGCCCGGTGACGGGCGAACGGGAGCCGTTCCTCAAACCGGATTTTTCGCCGGACCTGCTGTATTCCACGAACTATCTTGGCCGGGCCTGGGTGGCGACCGCCACCTTGCTGGCGCGAACCGGCGTGACCCCTGCCGACCTACAAGTCCATGGTGAGTATGATCTGGTGCTGCGATGCGCGGAGCAGGCTGCCCGGGTGCATCACGTTCGCAAAATCCTGCACCGCCGCTGCGCCAGTGAGGTGGATGATCCGGTCCGGGAACAGGGTGCGCTGCAGCGCATGCTCGCTCGTCGTGGCGTGGCGGCCGAGGTGCTGCCGGCCCGCATCCCGGGCACCTGGCGCGTAAAGCGGGCGGTGACGGCCAACCATCGCGTTTCGATCATCATTCCGACCTGCGGAGCCCATGGTTACATCAAGACCTGCATCGAAAGCCTGCGCGCGCGAACGGCTTACACCAACTATGAAATAATCTGTGTCGACAATATACCGGCGTCCGAGTCGGTCTTGAAGGCCTGGTTGAGCGAGAACGCCGACAAGATCGTCGATATTCCGGACGGGTTCAACTGGTCGGCCTTCAACAACCGCGCCGCCGAAGTTGCCGACGGCGAGTTCCTGCTTTTCCTGAACGATGACATGGAGGTTGCGCAGGAAGACTGGCTCGATGCGATGGTTGAACATGCGCAGCGGCCGGAGGTCGGTGTCACCGGCGCGCAACTGCTGTATCCGGACGGCAAGGTTCAGCATGCCGGAATGTTTCTTGCAAATAATGGCGTCGGTCGGCACGCGTTCCGCTTTGCCGCATCGAATGATCCGGGCTATTTCGGACTCGCCCTTACCCAGCGCAACGTTATCGCGGTCACCGGCGCCTGTCTGCTGGTGCGGCGGGAGACGTTTGAAAAGCTTGGCCGGTTCGACGAGGCGCATCAGATCGTCAACAACGACCTTGATTTCTGTCTGCGGGGGCATCGGGCCGGGCTGCTGACCGTATTCACGCCCTACGCGAGCTTGATCCATCACGAACTGGCCAGCCGAGCGAGAATGCGGGACGTATTCGATCTGACTCATTTCAACGCGGCCTGGAAGTCGCTGTTCGCCGCCGGCGATCCGTATTTCAATCCGCGCCTGTCACGTCATGCCGACGACTACCGACCGGACGATGAGCCGGTGCAATGGGTCACCCCCGGATCGCCGTTGTTTCACGTTGAGGAAATCGAACGTATCCTTGTGGTCAAGCTGGACCACATCGGCGACTTTGTGACCGCGTTGCAACCGATCCGGCGCCTGAAGGAGATCTTCCCGAAGGCCATTATCACGGTTCTGGCAGGCCACGCGTCGCGCGCCTTCGCAACCGTCGAGGCGGCGATCAGCGAGTTCATTGCGTTTGACTTCTTCCATGCCCGATCCCAGCTTGGCGAGCGACAGCTTGAGAGCGAGGATTTCATCGCGCTCGAGAAACAGCTGCGGCCGTACCGCTTCGACCTTGCGGTCGATCTGCGCAAGCACACGTCGACCCGTGATGTGCTGAAATACACCGGGGCGAGGTTTCTGGCCGGCTTCGATTATCTCGGCCAGTTCCCATTCCTGGACATCTCCCTCGACTGGGACGGCGACCGGACTTTGCAGCGCAAGCGCAGTCATATCATCGATGACCTGCTCGGTCTGGTGAACGCGATCGGCAACGCGACGAAGTCCGACCGGGCGGTGATGCAGCCCAGGCCGGCGCGGATGCCGTTGTCGGAGCTGCCTGAGGCGGTTCAGACGCTGTTCGCCAGGCCAGTGGTCGCCGTACACCCCGGGGCAGGCAACATAACAAAGCAATGGCCAACGGAGCATTTCTCGGCGCTGATCGATCTGTTAATCGAACGCAATGGTGTCAACGTGCTGTTGATCGGGGGTCCTGACGAGGTCGCGGTCGCCAACGATCTGTTGCAAAGCGTAGTCCATCCGAAGGCGATTGCGTCGATGGCGGGAAAGACTTCGCTGATGGAGTTGCCTCGCCTGCTGCTGAATTGCGCGTTGTATATCGGCAACGACAGCGGCCCGAAACACATCGCCGCCGCCATCGGGTTGCCGACCATCGGGGTGCACTCCGGCGTGGTCGATCCGGTCGAATGGGGACCATTGGGGACTCGCGCGATCGCGCTTCGCCGCAATATGACCTGCAGCCCATGCTATCTGGCCAAGGCTGAGGATTGCCCGCGCTCGCTCGCCTGCCTACGCTTGTTGGAGCCAAATCTCGTGTACGAGGCCGCGGTGATGCTGCTGAAGCCGCCTGAGCAGGCGATTGAGGCCGGGGCGACCGACTCAGCGAGCGCACCCGGCCGAGACGATATCGCTGCGTCGCGACAGAAGATGACGCGACCGCCCGGGCGAGGCCGCAGGCCGGCCAAACGCGGGCGGCAGCCGCTGCCAGCAGCAGTATGAGCGACGATGCCGCGCTGCTGCGCCTGGCCGTCGGCTTGGCGGAGCGTGCGGCTGCCGAAATCCGGACGATCCGTGCGCGTGGCTTTCAGGTCCAGCACAAGGCTGACCATTCGGTTGTAACCGAGGCGGATCATGTTTCGGAGGCGCTGATTCTGGCAGGCTTGCGACAGGCCTTGTCGGGCTGCAGCGTCGTGGCCGAGGAGGAGAGCGCTGCCGGCATCATCTCGCCGGCCAAGGCGGAATTCTGGCTGGTCGACCCGCTGGATGGCACGCGGGAGTTCAGTGCGGGTGGCGCCGACTTCGCCGTCAACATAGGCCTGGTCCGTGACGGCAAGCCGGTCCTGGGTGTAGTCGCTGTCCCTGCGTCAGGTAAGATCTACAGCGGCATTGTCGGTGTCGGTGCCTGGCTTGATCACGGCGGGGATAAGGTCCCGATCAGCGCGCGGCTACCGCCGCCCGAGGGGTTGACCGTCGTCGCCAGCCGTCATCATGGAGACCGAGGCGCGGCTCGATTCCTTTCTGGCCGGCCGCACCGTGGCGAGCGTGGTGAACTTCGGCTCGAGCCTGAAATTCTGCAGCGTGGCGGAGGGCAAGGCCGACTTATATCCGCGCTTTGGCCGCACCATGGAATGGGACACCTGCGCACCGCAGGCTGTGGTGGAAGCCGCCGGCGGGACGGTGCAAACGCTGGACGGTGAATTGCTCGGCTACGGCAAGTCAGGCTGGGACAATCCTGATTTCGTCTGCTCGGGGCAGCGAGAGCCGGGGTAATCGTTAGGCAGTCTTCCAGCCGCTCGGGAATGAACAGCGGTGAGTGCCGCCGCCCCGCGTGCTCTTGCGACTTATGATGGCGTGGCAGACGGGCGCTGGCCGCCTTCGCCCAAACTCGCGCGAGGCGACAGTCTTCCGTTTACCGGTCGGTCTCGGCGAGCGGCCGCTTGATCCTCGCGAAAGCAGGTCTCCGCCACGCTTCGTCCACCACGAATTCTTACCCGATCGGTTTACCTCGCGAGCGGTCCGGGATCGGGAGCGCCTGGCCTGCCGGTTATTTCGCCGGCTCCAATGTCTCCGAGAACAACTCCTGCAGTGCGGCCCACGAGCGCTCATCGGCTTCGGCGCTATACCGAATTGCATCCGGCATGTTGCGCTTTGCCGCTTCCGGGTTGGTGAAGCTGTGCACCGTATTGCCGTAAAGATGGATCTGCCAATCCACCCCCGCATTGCGCATCTCGGTTTCAAAGGCCCCCCGCTGTTCCGGCGGGATCATCGGGTCATCGGCGCCGATACAAACCAGGACACGCGCCTTGATGGCCTTGGCGTCGGTCTGTGGCGCGTTGGTTCCCAGGCCACTGTGGAAGCCCACCACCGCTTTGAGGTTCGCCCCTGACCGGGCGAGCTCGAGCGACATGGTACCACCAAAGCAATACCCGATCGAGGCGACGCGTGCCGGGTCCACCTCGGATCGGCCGGTGAGCGCCTTCAGGGCTCCGGATGCGCGGGCACGGGTACGCGCGGGTTCCGCCAGAAGAGGCTGCAACAGCCCGACTGCCTCTTGCAGGTCGTCGACAATGCGACCGTCGCCGTGCAGATCGCAGGCCAGGGCAACGTAGCCCTGCTCGGCCAGACGTTTGGCGCGCGAAATCGCGTGCTCTCCGAGACCAAATGCCTCCGGGAAGACCAGCACGCCGGCACGGCGACCAGAACCCGGCTCAAAGAAGAGCTGGCTCCGCATGGCAAGGCCGTCAGCCTGGTAAGTCAGTGTTTCGTGGTTCATCGGCAAACCTCCCCTGGATTGGATTCATTTGGAGCATCCACGATCTCGTCTGGCAAGTGGCGCATTGGCATCGACCGTCAGCACGGTCGTGAGCGCCGAGCACGGCTGTTTCGCGCGGTGTGGTTGATCCCGCGTGCATAACGCCGACGCATCGATCGGTTCAGGCGTCCCCGAAACGGCTGCGCAAGGTCGGCTTATGGACCTTGCCGGTAGCGTTGCGCGGCAAGGCGTCGACAAACATCACCGAATGCGGCAGTTTGTAGCGGGCCAGATTGACGGCGCAATGCGCAACGACATCGTCCTCGCTCAAGTCCCGCCCGGGCTTCACGACGACGATTGCACGCCCGACCTGACCCCAGCGGGTGTCGGCAATGCCTATCACGGCGGCCTCGGCGATTGATTCGTTTTGATAAAGAACGTTTTCGACTTCCGCCGGGTATACGTTCTCCCCACCCGAGATATACATTTCTTTCCAGCGATCGACGATAAAATAATAGCCCTCATCATCCACGAGAGCGGCGTCGCCGGTGTGCAGCCAGCCATCGGTGAACGAGGCGGCGGTCACCGCAGGCTGGTTCCAGTACCCCTTGGTGATGGCCGGGCCTCTGACCCACAACTCGCCGACAGTACCCAGGCGGCGCATCAATGCCACCTTCCCCGACCACGCGGACCTCCATGTTCAGCGCAGGTTTTCCGGCGGAACCTGCTTTGCGGACAGCGTCCTCCTTGTCCAGCACCAGGACGAGGGGACTGGTCTCGGTCATGCCGTAGCCTTGTTGCAGAATCGCGCCCTGACCCTGCCAGATTTGCAGTATCGTGTCCGGGGTTGGAGCGCCGCCGACACCGGCGAACTCCAGGCGGCTCATATCGGTTTCGCTGAATCGCGAATGCTGCGCCATGAATTGATAATTCGCCGGCACGCCGAACATATGCGTGACGCCCACCGTTGGATCGCCGATCAGCCGCAACGCCTCGCCGGGATCGAAATTCCGCATGATCAAAACCGAGCCGCCGACCTGGAACACCGGATAGGAAAATACATTTAGCCCGCCGGTGTGGAACAACGGCAAGAGCCCCAGAAAAACCGAGGATCGAGCGACTCCCGCCAGGTGCATGCTATGCACGGTGTTCCAGAAGTTCATTCCGTGCGTGATGATCGCACCCTTGGGCTGTCCCGTCGTTCCGGATGTGTAGAGTATGGTGGAAATATCGTCGAGGGTTGCCGTCACCGATTGGTTCAAAGGCGACCCGTGCAAGGCGATCTGCTCGAACATCGGGCCAAGCGAAAGAAGCTGGCCGATCCCGCAGTCTCGCGCCAGATCGTGCGCCCGCTCGGCGAATTCCGGGTCATAGACCAGGATCGCCGGCGCGCAGTCGGCCAGAATCGCGCGTAGTTCCGGGGCTGCCAGCCGCCAGTTCAACGGCACGAAGATCGCGCCGGTTCGGCCACAGGCGAATTGTACCTCGAACGTATCGCTTGTGTTGGGCGCCAGCACGGCGATCCGGTCGCCGGGGGCGGTTGCGAAGGTCGATCGAAACGACCCGGCCAGTCGAGAAATCCGCTCGTCCAATGCCTGATAGGTGTGATGGCGCCCGGTCGCGAGATCCACCACGGCGAGCGAATGGGGTCGCCGCATCGCATGATGGGCGATGCAGTCATAATGCGGGATCGACATGACAAGCCTCCCTCAGCCGACCGGAATCCGCACCGGCAGCGAACCAATCGAACGCAGGATGTTCGAATATCCCCGAGTTGGTTCACCGACGACTTCGATATTTGGCCAATCCCGCTTCAGGATTTCCTCCCACAGGATCGTCAGTTGCATCTCGGCCAAGCGATTGCCGACACAGCGATGGATGCCGAACCCAAACGACAAATGCTGTCGCGGGCGGGCTCGGTCGATGATGAAATCGTCGGCCTGCTCGATGGCGTCCTCATCGCGATTACCCGACAGGTACCACATCGCGACCTTGTCGCCTGTGCGGATCGTTTTGCCGCCGACCTCGGTATCTTCCAGTGCAGTACGCCGCATATGGATCACCGGTGTCTGCCAGCGGATGATTTCCGGCACCATGCTCGTCACCAGGGCGGGATCGTCACGCAGCTTGCGGTATTGGTCGGGGTATTTGTTGAGCGCCAGCAAACCGCCCGAGATAGAGTTTCGCGTGGTGTCGTTGCCGCCGACGATCAGCAGCATCAGGTTACCCATGAATTCGTGCGGACGGGACGGTAGGTCGCGCGTGGCCTCACCATGCGCGAGCATCGAGATCAGGTCCGGCCGAGGCGGCAGCCTGGACCGCTGATGCCACAGATCCGTGAAGTATTCGACCGCCTTGTCCAGCACCTCGTTGCGCTTGGCTTCCGAATCGATCTCCGTGCCGGCACGCGTGTTCACGGTGGCGACGTTGGACCAGTAGGTCAGTTTCGTCCGCTCCGCGAACGGGAAATCGAACAAGGTCGCCAGCATTTGGGTGGTCAGTTCCACCGAAACCCTATCGACCCAATCGAATGTTTCGCCTCGCGGCAGTTGATCCAGGATGCGCCCGACACGTTCGCGGATGGTGCCGGACAATTTGGCAAGATTGATCGGCGCGACGATCGGCGCGACAATCTTCCGTTGCTCGTCGTGCTTTGGCGGGTCCATGGAGATGAAGCTGGGGCGTCGGAAATCCATTGGCAGGTCGCGCAGTACGATGCCACCCATCAGCGCTTCGGACGAAAAGGCTTTATGGTTGGTATCGACCGCCATGATGTCGCGATAGCGGGTGACGGACCAGAAGGCACCGTAAATGCCGTTCTCGCACCAGTGCACAGGGTCCTCGCGGCGCAGGCGTTCGAAGTAGGGCCGCCAGGTATCATCCTGATACAAATACGGATTGCTGACGTCGATGCGCTCGATCGGGGTGGCGTAAGCGTCTTGGCGCGAGTGAGCGTGGATCGGTGCGTTCATCGTGTGCCTCCCTGTTTCCAAACGTCGCGCGCCCGGATATTGCGGACCGCGCTCTTGGGATCGGTTCCGCCAGCGCCATTATAGCGCCAATTTCCGCGAAATTTGCAGCACGATTTATCATCGGGCTGATGGACTGCCCGGGGGTTGGTGACCTTGGCGCCGGGACGTTGTGCCCGACCAAAAGCCTATCGGCCGCGAGCTCAGCAGGCCAGGACAGCCAAATAAGGCCTGTGGGCCACGGTTCCGAGCGGATCATCATTCTCATCCGGCGTGCTCCCTGTCGACCGCCGGCGCGGATAGGAAGCCTCGCTGCTCGCAAAGATTTGGGTGGGGAAGTGGACCAGCTCACATCATTCGATCGTCCGCCCGACCAAAACCCCCGGCGCTCATGACGACGCCGCGGCGCTTGCCCGGCGGCGACGTCAACACAAGAAGGGACTTGATAATGGCTGGAATGGTTTCACTTGTATACGGCTTGGTTGCCTATGTGTTGTTCCTGGGCACGTTCCTTTACGCTGTCGCCTTCGTCGGCAATTTGCCGGTGCCCAAGGCGATTGACAGCGGGGAAGTCGGCCCACTTGCTCCGGCGTTGGTCGTGAACGTGCTTCTGCTGGCGCTCTTCGCGATTCAGCATAGTCTCATGGCGCGGCCGGCGTTCAAGCGCTGGTGGACACGGTTCGTGCCGAAGCCAGTTGAGCGCACGACCTATGTGCTGTTCGCCAGCTTGACGCTTCTGCTGCTCTACTGGCAGTGGCGGCCGATAACGGGGCCAGTGTGGACGGTGACACACCCCGCGGGTATTGTCGTCCTGCAGACAATATTCTGGTTTGGCTGGGCGCTCGTACTGATCAGCACTTTCCTGATCAATCATTTCGAACTATTCGGGTTGCGTCAGGTCTTTGCTCGGCTACGCGGCCGGACGTTGCCGGCACCTGTGTTCAGGGCGCCGTTCCTCTACAAGCGGGTCCGGCATCCGATCTATCTCGGCTTTCTGCTTGCCTTTTGGGCGACACCCTCCATGACGGCGGGGCATCTGCTGTTCGCCGTCGGGACCACAGGTTACATTCTGATCGGCATCGCCCTCGAGGAACGCGACCTGATCGGTTTGTTCGGCGATCAATACCGCCGCTATCGAGAGCAGGTAGCGATGCTCATTCCGCTGCCGGGCTGGAAAATCGGTAGCGGTTCCGCTCCGTCGGCGCCGATCGAGCTCGAGCGTCGGTAGCAGGAGCCGCCCAGCCAGCGTCTCGATGTCGATTGGCTGGGCGGGCCGGGCGGATTTCGCCGAGGCCGGTGTGCAGGATCTCTCGTCATGCCGGTGCATTCGAGCATGACGGGCGCGGCCGCCGATGGTCCCCCTGACGCGAGAGCCGGAAGTCTCGATCGTTACGGTCGTCGCGTCAAACCGCCCGCGTATAACGCCGCGCCAGGATCCGCAGGTGGCTGCGGAAATGCGGCCGCAGCCGCTCCGTCCACGGCGTCGAGGCAGCGTCTTTCCACGCCTGCCCCGTCGTCACCTCAGGCAGCCTCAGGTGATACAGCGCCAGGTAGCGGTGCGTGTCCTTGGTGTCGCGAAACCTACGGGCGGCGAGCACACCCGGAACGGCGGCAAGGGCTGGGATGTGCTCGTGATCGTACCACTCATTAAACTCCGCATCGTGTTCGGCATCCACGTTCATGACGTTCACCAGCAACCCTCCGGCACCGGACGGGCTGTCCGCATCGCCGGGCAGGGTCTGCTCCCCATCGAAGCGGATCAGCCGAGTGCACATCGCGGTCACCCGCTTCGACCAGACTGAGAGGTTTTCGTGAGCAATGGCGCGGTAGGCCTCGCTGTCGAGCACCGTCAGGCCGTCGAGGTCATAGCCGGCCACCGCGTGCTTCGGGTTGGCCACGCTGATCCATCGCTCGCACAGGCCGAAGCCCGGTACGCGCTGACGCTCCGGTAAGTGTTCCAGGTCATACCAGTCATGGAACTCGTCCGCATGAGCGTTCGTGTAGTCCAAGCCGACCAGCAGGATACCCTTTGCCATTGTTGCCTCCCGTTCAAAGCGCGATGTGATCCAGCTCCTTGCCGGCGTGGTCCGGCGCAAACCACCAGACACCCAGCGCCATGAAAGCCATGGCGACGGGGATCAGCAGGAAGGCGGCGGCGAACGAGCCGGTGCGCTGCTGCAGTCCGACGGCCAGGAAGGGCCAAAGTACAAAGCCGAACACCCAGGCCACGGACCAGGCGAACCCGTTGCCGGCGCCGCGGATGCGTGTCGGGAAAACCTCCGCCGTCAAGATCATGCTGGGTCCCCAGAAGCCCAGGAAGCCAATGCTCCAGAGCAGACCGTAGACCCACAGCTCCAGGTTGGTCGTGGCGAAAACCCACAAGGTGATGAATACGGCCCCTTGGGCCAGCATCACGTAGAAGGCCGGCCGGCGGCCGATGCGATCGGAGATCCAGCCGGACACCAGCAGGCCGAGGAAACCGACCAGCCCCCACCAAATGTAGAATTGCCCATAGGTCGAGGTCGACCAGTGGCGCTCCTGCGACAGGTAAAGCGGCATCCAGCCGCCGACCGTGCCATAGATGGTGGTGGAGCAGCAGGCGATGAAGGTTGCGACCGCGGTGTTGCGGCGCATGTCGGGCAGGAACAGCTGGCGCAGCGGGATGCTGCGGGTTTTGGCGATCCACTCGCGGTCCTCGCGCGACAATAGCTGGCCACGCGCCTGTGCCTCTGCGATGCGGCGCTTGCGGTCCTGTAGGCGCACCCAGTAAGGCGATTCGGGACACTTTATCCGGACGTAGACGGCGATAAGGGCCACGACGGCTGGCACCATGAATGCGATGCGCCAGCCGAAATCGGCGATGACCCAGGTAGCGATCACCCCGGCCAAGGCGGCACCGAAGCACCACGTGCCGCGGTTGATGCCGATGACGCGGCCGCGCAACCGGGCGGGCCAGGTCTCCGCCACCAGCAACGAGCCGAGAGACCACTCGCCGTTGAGGGCGAAGTTGACGACGCAACGGACGGCCACGAAGGCGGCCCAGGTATAGCAGATTGCCAGCAGCGGCATCATCAGCGAGAACAACGCGATGTTGATGGCCAGCAGACTGCGACGGCCGTAGCGATCGGCCAGCCAGGGCCAGACGTACATGCCGATGATGCCGACCAGCAGGGCCAGTTGCAGGCCCGACCGGTACTCCGGGACGGTCAGCCCGAAGTCTTTGATGACCAGGGGCGAGGCCAGGGCGAAGATGACCCCGTCCATGCCGTCAAATCCCCAGCCCAGCCCGTTCGCCACGGCGATGTGCCAGTGCGTGGGCGTGACGCGCGTTTGGTCCGACGCGGCGCGGAATGCCGCAGATTGGCGATAACGTTCTTCCAGCGGGCCAAATTCAGCCTCTTGCACGACGGCGCTCATTGGCGGCGCTCCTTCCCGACGGCGTCAGTAGGCCACGCCGTTTGGTGGTTCGTCCAGCTTCGAGACGGCCGTTCGCCTGGGTTCCACACCACGGAGGGTCTTCCCGATCGGTACCGGGCGACGGTTGGGCCAGCCTCGCGGCGGAATTGGAGCTGTCGCCGAGGCGGCTGTTCTCACCATTCAGAGACAGAGTCGGTGGACGGACACTTCTTCGTGCGCCAGCCAGCCGGAGGCGGGGGCAACGTGCCGGCACGCGGCCGGGCTACCGACCGACTAACAGACGGCGCAGCGGCGGGGTGATGCAGGACACTGTTTGCGCCTATCATGGCATGTGAAAAACTGTGGACGCCAAGTCGCACCAGAATGCTGCATCTGACCAAACTCGCCGTCGGGGTACGTGACATCGAGCATCTGCGCGCCTTGCAAACCGACCGTGCCCGGGTCAACCCGCCACTCCGGCATCGCACGCGCAATTCGCCGCGCCGCCGCGCGGACGTGCTGGATGGCGGGTGCATGTACTGGGTCATCAACGGCACGATGCTGGTTCGGCAGCGGATATTGGACATCGTCGAGGATCAACGCGACGATCAGACCCGCTGCACCGGCCTGGTTCTGGCACCCGAGCTCGTGCCGTTGGCGGGTCGACCGACGCGGCCGTTTCAGGGCTGGCGTTATCTCGATCCGGATGATGCACCGCCGGACCTGCCGGATGTGGCTGCGGCCATCGGGGTCGAGGTCCTGCCGGCTTCCTTGCAGCGCGAATTACGGGCGCTCTGCCTGCTGTGATGTAACGCGGCAGGCAACGGCGTTGCGCCGGTCGGGGCGGACGGGCAAAAGGCCGGGCAATGAGCCATGTTCACGTCATCGGCGCCGGTTTAGCCGGGCTTTCCGCTGCACTGACTTTGACCGGGGTGGGCCGCCCGGTGACGGTGTATGAGGCGGGACCGGCCGCGGGCGGACGTTGCCGATCGTATTTCGACAAGGAACTCGACCTGCGGATCGACAATGGCAACCATCTGTTGCTGTCCGGCAACAGTGCCGCCCGTGCCTATATTGCCGAGGTCGGCGCGACCGATCGCTTCCACAGCCCCGGTCAGGCCGTTTTCCCGTTTCTCGACGTCAAGACCGGCAAGCGCTGGCGGGTGAGGCCCAACGGCGGTCGGATCCCGTGGTGGGTGCTGGTTGATGATCGACGGGTGCCTGACACTCGCCTGTCCGACTATCTTCGCATGGCGAGGATAGTCTCGATCGACGACGACCGCACAGTCACCGAAGCGATGCGGCATGGCTGGCTCTATTCGCGTCTGCTGGAGCCCCTGGCGGTCGCCGCGCTCAATACCCGTTCAGATGCCGGCCTCGCGCGCCTGCTTGCGGCAGTGATGCGGGAGACGCTGATGCGCGGCGGCCGGGCGTGCATCCCGCTGCTGCCGAAGGAAGGGCTGTCGGAGGCGCTGGTCGATCCCGCGATCGCGACGCTGCACGCGCGCGGTTCGATCGTGCGGTGCAACAGCCGCATCGCCGAGATCTCGGTCGATTCCAGCCGGATCACCGCGTTGCGCGGGCCGGCGGGCGACATCCCGCTGGCGCCCGAAGACGCCGTCGTGCTGGCGGTGCCGCCCTGGGTCGCAGTCGACCTGCTGCCCTCGGTGATCGCACCGAATGCGTTCGAGGCAATCCTCAATATCCACTTCCGCCACGCCGCCGATGCGGTCGGGTCGTTGGCGGAAGCCGGCTTCGTCGGCCTGATATCTGGCACCGCGGAATGGGTCTTTGCGAAGCGGGACCATGTATCGGTGACGATCAGCGCGGCAAATAAGCTGGTAGACGAGCCAGCGGCAGGGATTGCCTCGCGCGTCTGGCCGGACGTAAGGGCTGCCCTGGACCTTGCCCCCGGGATTGGTGATGAGATGCCGCCGTTTCGGGTGGTGAAGGAGCGGCGTGCCACGTTCGAGGCGACGGCCGAGCAGCAGAGGCGGCGGCCAGGGGGACAGACGACGTTGGCGGACAATCTGGCGCTTGCCGGGGACTGGATCGACACCGGTCTGCCCGCGACCATCGAAGGGGCCATACGCTCCGGGCGTGCCGCCGCCGAGGTTGTCCTGTCGTTTTGAATGCCTAGTATTACGTGGCGCACCTACGGTCGGACCTCCGGCCACTTCGAGGAGTACCATGGCTCTCGACGCGATCATCCCGACGCCGGTTATTGACGGTGTCACGTTACTGGACCGTGTCACCAGAGCGACGCAGGCGCTGATCCGTCATGAGAAGCCGGATGGCCATTTCGTCTTCGAGTTGGAGGCGGACGCGACAATCCCTGCCGAATACGTGCTGCTGGAGCACTTCCTCGATCGCATCGATCCCGCGTTGGAGGCACGCATCGGCGTCTACCTGCGCGGCATCCAGGGCGAGCATGGCGGCTGGCCGCTGTTCTACGACGGGGCGTTCAATATTTCCGCAAGCGTAAAGGCGTATTTTGCATTGAAGGCGATCGGAGACGATCCGGATGCGCCGCACATGCGTCGGGCGCGCGCAGCTATTCTGGCGGCGGGTGGCGCCGAACGGACGAATGTCTTCACGCGTGCTCAGCTCGCACTGTTTGGCCAGGTGCCCTGGCGGGCGGTGCCGGTGATGCCGGTCGAGATCATTCATCTGCCGCTGTGGTTCCCGTTTCACTTATCGAAGGTATCGTACTGGTCGCGCACCGTACTCGTTCCGCTTCTGGTGCTGATGGCGCTGCGCCCGCGCGCGCGCAATCCACGTGGGATCGAGATCCAGGAGCTGTTTCGCACGCCGCCCGAGCAAGTGCGGGATTGGATCCGCGGACCGTACCGTTCCGGCTGGGGTCGCTTCTTCAAAGGAGTTGATGTACTGCTGCGACGCACCGAATCGCTGTTCCCGCCAGCCGGCCGTCGGAGCGCTATCCGGTTGGCCGTCGCCTTTGTCACCAAGCGCCTCAACGGCGATGATGGAGTGGGCGGCATCTACCCGGCGATGGCCAACAGCGTGATGATGTTCGACACGCTGGGATACACGCCGGATCACCCCGACGCCGCCATTGCTTGGCAGTCGGTGCGCAAGCTGCTGGTTTTCCAGGAGGACCGGGCCTACTGCCAGCCATGTCTTTCGCCAGTCTGGGACACCGGCCTCGCTGGCCACGCCTTGGCTGAGGCGGGTTTGTCCACCGATGCGGCCTGCGACTGGCTGGGTCCACGGCAAATCACCGACGTGGTCGGCGACTGGGCGGTGCGCCGCCCGGGATTGCGGCCCGGAGGCTGGGCCTTCCAGTACGCCAATGCATACTACCCCGACGTCGACGACACCGCCGTGGTCGGCATGCTGCTGCACCGGAACGGCCATGCCTCATACGCGGAGGCGATCGATCGTGCCCGTGAGTGGGTGATCGGCATGCAGTCCTCCGATGGCGGCTGGGGAGCGTTCGAGCCGGAGAACACGCACTATTATCTCAACCATATTCCGTTCGCCGATCATGGGGCTCTGCTGGACCCGCCCACCGCCGACGTGACCGCCCGCTGTGTGTCCTTCCTGGCGCAAATTGGTATGACCAACGAGCATCCGGTGATGGCGCGAGCGCTGGCCTATCTGAGGCGCGAGCAGGAAGCGGATGGAAGCTGGTTCGGTCGGTGGGGAACAAACTACATCTATGGCACATGGTCGGTGCTGTGCGCGCTGAACGCGGCACGCGTTCCGCAGGATGATCCGGCGCTGTGGCGTGGCGCGGATTGGCTGGTCTCGGTGCAGCGGCAGGACGGCGGCTGGGGGGAAGACGAGGAAAGCTATGGCGGCGCGCCGCACGGCCGATACAGGGAAAGCACGCCCAGCCAGACCGCATGGGCGGTGCTGGGGCTGATGGCGGCTGGCGCCACGGATCATCCGGCCACGGCACGCGGGATTGCCTACCTCGCGGACACTCAACGTTCGGATGGCGAGTGGACTGAGAAGCCTTATACCGCCGTCGGCTTTCCGCGCGTGTTCTACCTGCGCTACCACGGCTACCGGCTGTATTTTCCGCTGCTCGCACTGGCCCGCTACCGCAACCTGCGCCAGGGCAACACGCATCGGGTCGAGGTGGGATTCTGAGTTCCGACCCGGGGCCGAGACTAGGTTTCGTTGTCGGTCTGGCGGCGGAGGCTCGGGTTGCCGCACGTTTCGGCTATCCTGTGCAGGTGGGCGGAGGCACGTCAGCCGGTGCGGCTGACGCTGCGCGCAAACTCGTCGATCTTGGTGCGAATGCCTTGGTCAGCTTTGGTCTGGCCGGTGGGTTGGATCCGTCGCTGCGGCCTGGGACCGTTGTTGTTCCCGACGCCGTCCTGTCCGAGGACCGGCTGTATGCGACAAATTCGCGCCTGGCCGATCGTTTCGGCGGGCTGACCGGTCATTCCCTGCTGGCGGGCACGTCGGTTGCCGCCGACGCGGCGACGAAGTTTCGGCTGCATCGTGATACCCGGGCACAGGCGATCGACCTGGAAAGCGGCAGTGTCGCCAAATTCGCTGACACCCTCGGCCTGCCGTTCGTCGTCGTGCGAGCTATTTGTGACCCGGCAGAGCGCGACGTTCCACCGGCGGCGCTGCTTGCACTCGACCCGAGGGGCGGTATCGCGCTGAGCCGGGTGCTGTTGTCATTGCTTCGGCAGCCGGGCCAGATTCCTGCCATGCTGACGCTGGCGTTGGACGCGGCCCAGGCTCGTCGTGCCCTGACCGGGCTGGCGGAGCGTCATTGCCGTGCGGCAAGCAGGTCCAACCTGTAGCGCGGCTGCCGGTCCTGCTGCGCAACATGCAGTACCTCGGCCGTCGCCGCTATGAAACGCTCCGCCGCTTCGTCACCGGAGCAGGGATCGTCCGACTGCCCAAGCCAATTGGCCAGGAGGACCCTCCCGCCGGGGAGCAGGCTCGTCACCACACGGTCGGCACACAACACGATGTCGACCGGCGACAGGAAGTAGAGCACCTCCGACAATACGATCAGGTCAAAGCCCTGATCTGGCCACTCGCCGGGTACCTGCATGCGCCGAAACTGCACCCAGGTCTGCTCGGCGCAACGCAGTCTGGCCGCGTCCAGTGGTTGTTCGACGATGTCCACAGCGAGCAACGAGTCACAACTTGTCGCCAGCATTTGAGTCAGGACGCCGATCGAGCAGCCGATCTCCAGGCCTGAGACGAAGCGGCGTTCGTCGAGCATTTCGAGAGAGCGATGGTACTTTGCCTGCTCATAGGGGTCGGAGAGAAAACCCCAGGGGTCGGGATTGGACTGATAGAGTCTTTCAAAATGCGAGCGGTCACGGGAACCACTCATGGCTGAAGAAACGTCTCGAACGGGGTGTCGAACACTGACAGCAGCGCTGCAGGGAGCCGAAAGCCGCTGGGGTCGTCGGTGATCAGGCCGCCATACTGGGTTTGATGGGCGAGGATCGCCCGCCGCTTTCGGGGCAGAAATGCTTCGACATCCAGCCGCCAGCCAACTCCGGGCGGCCCGGTCACCAGTGTATCCGATGCCAGCATCCACCCCCAGACAGGATAAGCCACCGCTCTGATATCGCAGCGCTCGGCGACCTTTGCGGCTATGCGGGCCGCCGCTTCATGGTCGCAATGCGGATCGTGAAGCCACGGCGCCAAAATGGCGGTGCAACGGGCCTCAACTCCGATCAGGGCCGCCAACGCATCGATCACGGCGGCGAACGCCGGACCCTCGCTGGGGGCGGCGGTATCCGGCTGAGCCAGGAACACGAGCCGATCGGGCGGCAGACCGAGATGAGCCACGGCAGCGCGCGCCTCTCGCGCCCGTTGCGCGCGCAACCGGTCGGGCGGAAAAGCGCGGGAATTGGGATGCGATCCGGCCCCATCAGTCAGGATCGCCACTATTGGCGGCCGCCCGGCGGCAGCACAGGCGGCGATCAGACCGCCACAGCCGAGGCTCTCATCGTCTGGATGCGGCGCCAGTATCAGGGCGGTCCCATGGCCAATGATGTCACTCACCGAGCCGAGCGGCAGGCGGCGCCAGGCGTGTTGGTGTTCCGCTGCTGGTATCATTCGGCTACCGAGGTATCCGGGTTTGCGGCGAACCAGCAGGCCGCCTCGGTCAACACCTCATCCGGCGCGGGCTGACGCAGATAAGTGGAGAGATCGCGGCAGATGCGTTCCAGCGGGTTTCCCTGACGAAACGCCGACAGTCCCAGCGATCGCTGCACCAACCGGATCGCGTCGAGGCAGGCCGTCTCGACGGCGATTCGGGCGAGCCCGACGGCGGCGACACGATGCCCTGACCGCTCGGTCGGGTCCTCGGCGGTTCGCGCCGCCTGCCGCACCCACATGCGGCTGCTCTCCCGTGCAATCAGTGCCAGACCCATACGTGTTTGAGCGTGTGGGCTTTCGAGCCGACCGGATAAACGTAGCTGGTCGATGGTCAGGTCCAGCAGCGCGATCAATCCACCCAGTGCCACGGCTGATCCGCGCCACGCGCCAGCGGACAGATCCGGCTCTCGCAGATAATCACCTGCCTGTCCCAACCTGCGGTCAGCCGTTGCCTCGCAACCGGTGAAATCGACGGCACCGGTCACCGCTGCCCGCATGCCCTGCAGCGGAGAAACCAATCCACTCACACGCTCGCCCGATTGCAGCCGCAGCACCAGCATCCGGGCCGACCCGTTGGTGTCCTCAGCCGTCACCACCACTCGCGTCGCGTGGCCGGCCCCGGAGCAAAACTGTTTGGCGCCGGTCAGGCGGATTGCCCGGCCCGACATCCGCATCCGGAGCCCGCCGGCGGGCGGATCGGTAACCCAAAGCGCGAACAGGTGCCCTTCCTGAGCATCCCTCATCGCCTCCTGCCACTGTTCGGCCGAACCGTAACGACCGATCAGGTGGAGCGCATTGATATGCGCCTCCAGGATGCGGCCTACTGAGAGGTTGCCGCGTCCCGCCAGCGTCAGCACTTCCGACATCTGGTCGGCTATACGGTCGTCGCGGACCTCACCCTGTCGCGGGCCGCTTCTCACCGGTAAGGGCAACGTCAACGCACCGATGCGCCACAATCGGTCCATTTCCTCGGCGGGGAATCCGGCGTCCCGGTCAAGCGCCTCGGCGCGGGATTGCATCCACGGCACCAACTCAAGCAGGTCCGCGGCCAACGACATCGTCAGTCCGCCGCCACGGCGTCCGACTCGAGCCACGCAAGCAGCCGGGTCGCCGCCGCGATTTGCTTTGGCAGGTCGACAAACCGGACGCGCTCGCGCTGCAACATCGGACTGCGGCTCTCGATTTCCGCCCAGGCAGCACCGAAACACGTGGCTGACAGCGCTCCCGCCAGACATGCCGAATCGAGACCCAGACTGACGGCCAGGGCTCGGTCAAGCGCCCCCGACGACCAAGCCGAGCGAGCGCGGCGTCGCAGGGTCAGGCGTCGCAGCGCATTGTGCGCGGGCTCGACCTGATCGTCGGTGAATTCGTCCTGCCGCACCATGCGGCGACGGATGGCGTCCGCCATGCCGCCCTGCGCGCGGCCCAGGATCCGAGCGGAGACGGTCACGTTGATCGCTGGATCATGCCGGATGCGGGCATCGATCCGTTGCAGCGCGTTGACGAAGGCGCGGTCCTCCCCGGACGGGACGCGCGGAATGCCGCCGACGCGATCGAACGCGGCGACAGAGACTGCGAGGCTGGCCCCGGACGCTTCGGTGTGGCGGAGCGGCGGGTCGTTCGGGTCGGGATCGATGATCCATGCCATGTCGTCGAGCAGGCCGATCAGACTGCACTCCAACCTGTCGTCGTCATGGAGATGGGCTGGGATCATCGCGGCTTCCACAGGGTCAACCACGATCCGTCCGCATATCAGGTCCGACCCCTGGCACAGACCCGCCACGTTACGTCGCACCCAGTCAGGCGGAACGACTGCGTCCGCATCCGTGGTCAGCAGGATGCCGTCGGGGCCTACCGCCCGCGCCGCCAGCGCCATGGCGATGCGCCGGGCAGAGCCTGCATTTGCCTGGGCCGGTGGCAGTTCCCGGCAGACCAGCTCCAGCTCGAAACGCAATGATGGCGCCAGAACGCGGGCGATTGCCTCCGTCGCGTCGGTGCAATTGTTGAGCAACAACAGCACCATGTCCGGCAGCCGATCCTGCCCGTTGAGAGCGGTGAGGCATGCTGCAATTCGTTCCGCTTCATCCCTGACCGGGATCGCGACGGCGATCCTCGGGCGTTCCCGATGAAGTGCGACGACTGAGTTGTTCACTTATGGTCCTGGCTGTCGAGGGTGTGTCGGCCGAGGTGAACGTTCGACGGCGCATTCCGGCTTGCCGTTGCGACCCTGCATCACTCAGGTGTTATGATTTCTGTCCTGACGAAAAAGCGACGTATAGGGCGCGGCATGACACAACACATCGAAACCGACGTGGCGATCGTTGGTGCCGGGCCGGTGGGCCTGTTCGCCGTCTTCGAGTTGGGGATGCTGAAAGTATCCAGCGTGCTGATCGACTCGCTGGCCGAAGTCGGCGGCCAGTGCGCCGCGCTGTATCCGGAAAAGCCCATTTATGACATCCCGGCTCACCCGATGATCGAGGCCGGCGCGCTGATCACCCGGCTCGAGCAGCAGATTGCCCCCTTCCATGCGCCCCGGCTGCTCGGCAGGCAGGTGAACGGCCTGACGGGCAGCGCTGGCGGCTTCGGACTGACCACGGACCAGGGCGACACAGTGCGCGCCAGAGCGGTGATCGTCGCCGCCGGCGCCGGCGCGTTCGGGCCGAACCGGCCGCCGCTGGAGGGCCTCGGTGCCTATGAGGCCAGCGGCGCGATCCTGTACTTCGTACGCAGACGCGAGGACCTGCGTGGCAAGCGTGTGGTCATCGCTGGCGGTGGTGACTCAGCGGTGGATTGGGCGCTGGCGCTGAAGGATATCGCCCATGTCACCGTCGTCCATCGGCGCGCGAAGTTCCGGGCTGCCCCCGAGACCGCGCGGCAACTGGATGACGCGGCACGGCGGGGCGAGATCGAGATGGTCATTCCCTATCAACTGCATGGCCTGAGGGGTACCGACGGGGTTCTGACAGCGGTCGAGGTCGCGTCGCTGGACGGTACGACACGGCAACTTCCCGCGGATGTGCTGCTGCCATTCTTCGGCCTGTCGATGGATCTCGGGCCGATCGCGACCTGGGGGATGCAGTTGCGGATGCACCACGTCCCCGTCGATCCCGCCACTTGCGAGACCAGCCTGCCGGGCGTGTTCGCGATCGGCGACGTCGCGACCTACCCGGGCAAGCTCAAGTTGATCCTGCAGGGCTTCAGCGAGGCGGCGGTCGCGGCGCACGCGATCTTTCCGATCGTGCGCCCGGGCGAGGCGCTGCATTTTGAGTATTCGACCACGAAAGGGTTGCCCGGGTAGCCCAGGGTTCCGGCAGGGCGAGCAGATTCGTCATGGCGAACAGGCAATCGCGTTGCGTAATCAGATACGGCTGGGCGGCCATACGGTTGCGGTCCCGGCAGGCGCGATCTTCCAGCTGTTTGCAGCTGCCCAAGATGCCGTCGATCGCCCACCCGCGCACCGGGTGTCGTGCCGCAGTTCCGGGCTCGCCAGCGTGCCAATCATCGATGATTTTCGGCCTGGCACTGGCGCGGCGGCGTGTGCGGGTCCATCCTCCTGTCGCGATGACCGAGCAAAAGCAGCCCCAAGGTGGTGGTGGCAACACCATCCAGGTCGGTTCAGGTCCTGGTGGGTCAGTGACCTATCTGGTCGACCTGCCGCCCGAGGCGTTGCCTACCGTCGGGAAGCGGGATCTCGAGCTGGCCTGGTATGCGGCCCGCGACGCCGCCATCGCAGATCACTGGGGCTCGGTACGAGCGTTTCGCTTCAATCGGCCGGACGGCAGCCATACCGACCTGGCCCTTGCCGATCGCGACGCGAGCTGCTGGGTCGGCGCGGTTGACCGCAGCGTTGGGCTGGCGACCACGCGGGGCCTGTCTCTTTGCCTCCGCCTGCTCGCGCTGATCGACCTTCTAACCCGCGCCTCCTGGGCTCGACCGCTGTTCCGCCTGGCGCGTGACGGTGCCGAATTCCATCCGGCACTGCTGCGCGCTGCCGCCAGCCAGCCGTTGACTCAGGACGCGCGTTTCGACGAAGCTGGTTTTCGCCTGAGGCTTGCCCGCTTCGGCACCGGTTTTCAACTGGAGGCGCGCGGGGGAAATGATCCACAAGTGGGGGATCATCAGCCATCTGGCGAGACGCACCGATCGGAGAAGGACCCCAGGCTATCAGGAGCCCATTCATGAGTTGCGTCCGCCTTGTTTTCCTCGCCGGCGTGATCGCGTTGTCCGGTTGCAGCAGCCCACCTCCGTTGACTGGACAGGCGCAGGCTGACGCGGCGACCCGAGCGGCCTGCCGGCAGCGCGCCGAGGCCGCCTTCGCGCAACAGAACCGTGGTGACATCTACAGCTCGGGGTCGCAGGTCAATTCGCCATTTTCCGGCAACTTCCTGCCCGACAAAACGGATCGTGGACTCTCGCAATTGTTTGCCCACGACAGGATGGTCAATGATTGCGTGCGTAACACCGGCACCGGCGCTGGACCCAGCCCGTCACCGACAGCCGCCCAGCCTTGACCCGGCACCCGCGCTGGCCAGATTACCGGTGATCGAGGGCGCGATGCCTATTGCTGTTTAAGCCCGCCATGCATCGATCGATTTCGATGACACCGCGAGCCGTGGTACGCTATCACGGCTTCCATCGCTGAGGCGCGCTCCATAGACCCAAGCAAACCCGAACGATTTGATTGATCCGGATCGCTCGCGCGGATAACGGGCTGTTTCCTTTTCTATTACGTTATAAAATGACATTATTATGCTCCGAACGGCCCCGGCCTGCATTTCTCTTCATGACACTATGTTCCGTGGCTGAGCGGAGCGCGCAGCGGGGTCCGTGTCGCGAAGTGATCAACTCCGCCATCTCGCCGCGGATGGTCCCGCCGGCGCCCGCACGTCCCATATGACCGACATGGACCTCACCGATATCCCCGGCTCCCGCATCGTCGAGGTCGCCCGTCTGGCTTTTGCCACGCCGGATGTCGACTTTCTGTGCTTCGGCGAATCCGATCAGCCGACCCCTGCCTCCGTCAGCCGGGCCGCGGTTCAGGCATTGGCGGACGGGGAGACCCGATACCCGGATGTGCGCGGACTTCCAGCGCTCCGCTCCGCTTTGGCCGGCTACCTGACCGCACTGCATGCCAGGCCGGTGACCGAAAGCCGCCTCCAGGTGACCGCATCAGGCATGGCTGCCCTCTCCGTGGCGCTCTCGGCCGTGGTGCGGAGCGGACATCGGGTCGTAATGCATAGCCCGACCTGGCCGAACATCGCCAACGCCGCCCGCCTGCGCGGGGCGGTCATCGATGAGCTCGACCTGGAACCGCAACCCGATGGTGGCTTTCGGTTGGATCTGGACCGGCTGAACGTGATGATGGATGGGGCTCGCGCGTTCGTCCTGAACTCACCCGGCAACCCGACCGGCTGGACCGCCACCGAGCCGGAGTTGCGCCAGATCCTGGCAATCACTCAACGGCACGACGCCTGGCTGATCGCCGACGAGGTCTACTCCCGGCTGATCTACGATGGCAGTCCAGCGGCACCGTCGCTGCTGGACATCGCCGACCCGGCCGATCGCGTCATCGTTTGCAACAGCTTTTCCAAAGCCTGGATGATGACCGGCTGGCGCCTGGGCTGGCTGGTCGTGCCTGAAGGCGCAGGGGAGACGATTGTCGACCTGGTGGAGGTGTCGCACTCCGGCGTGGCACCGTTCATTCAGCGCGCCGGTATCGCGGCAATCGCGGATACCGCTGCCGCCGCGAGCTTCCGCCACCATTGCGCCACTGGTCGCACCCTGGCCAGCGAAGCGCTCGCCGGCCTGAACGGCATACGGTACCGGCCGCCAGACGGCGCGTTTTACGCATTCTTCTCGGTCGACGGTTTGCATGACAGCCTTGATCTCGCGAAGAAACTGGTGACGCGCCATGGTGTTGCCGTCGCGCCAGGAGTTGCATTCGGGTCGGCGGGGGAGGGCTGGCTTCGGGTTTGCTTCGCCCAGGCGGCTCCGCTGCTGGAACGGGCCATGCAGCGGCTGAGGGACGGGCTACGAGCGGAGATGGGATCATGAGCGGCTCGAACGACAGGAAGTGTGGAGTTTGCGGAGCTTCGGTGCGGGCAGTGTTTCGTGCTCCGCAGCCTGAGATCGCGCCTGACCTTGACATGCGACCTGGCGAGCCGGCGCGCTCGACCCTAACGGATTGGATCCAGGTTTGCTCGGCTTGCCGAGCGGCAGCGCCGGATCTGGCACTGCTACCGCCGACGACGCGGGCAGTGGTGGACTCGGACGATTACAAGGCGCTGACCACCTCCGCGCTGGAGGAGACGCTGCCGTTTCGCCGTTGGGCGCTGATCTGCGAGCGGAGCGGCGATCGGCCGAACCAAGCGGAAGCTCTATTGCAGGCGGCCTGGGCGGCAGACGACGCAGCGGAGATGACAGAGGCCAGCAAGCTTCGCCTTGAGGTGGCCGAGTTGTGGGATGAAACCGAGGACGTTGAGTTGAGCCTACGCCGCCTCGACGTGCTGCGCCGGGCCGGAGCATTCGCCAAGGCTGATGCCTGGGCGGATCGGCTGGCACAACGCTCCGATGAGGAAACCGCACGGTCGATCATCCGCTTTCAGCGTGCCCAGATCGCGGCGCGTGATATCGGACGGCACCTGATCAGCAGCGCCTTGCCCCCACCGTCACATGCGCCGCACGTCTCGCATGGCAAACGTGCCTCCACCGGGTTCTGGTCGCGCCTGTTGAAGAAGTAGCCGGCTGCGCACCCTTCAGGGCCGGCGCCGGCCGTGGCTGTGGTGGTGAACGCTGGTGGACAGGACCATCTTCTGCACTGGAGCTGTCTGCGTTGGACGAGCAGAGCTTTCAGCTTCCTCTTGCTTTGAGGTTATCCGTTGTAACGTCAGCCTCTGCTCCGACCAATGCCGCTGCCGGACGGACCCCGGATACCGCCCAGATCGACAGGCAGGACGCCAGGGCGGACGCGACAAAAGGCGCGCCGGGCAACGTCCACACCGCGTCCGGGCCGGTAAAGCTGGAGAACAGCCAGCCGGCGACGAGTGGTGAGACAATCGCGGTCAGTCCCTGCAACGATGACAATGCCCCCTGCGTCTCGCCCTGCCGATCAGCCGGAGCATTGGCCGAGACCATGCCCTGCACCGCGGGATTGGTGATCGCACCGGCCGCCTGCAACAGGATGCCCAGCAGGACGAACGAGCCGATCGGAGCGAACGCGATGCAGAGATAGGCGGCGACGGTCAGTGCGTTGCCTGTCATGGCCGACTGCCGCTCCCCCAGCACGGGGATGATCCGCCGTACCAGCAGCCCTTGCACGACGGCGGAACCAAGGCCGGCCAGCGCCAGTGCCATTCCGTTGTGCCGCGTGTCCCAGCCGAACCGCAATTGGTTGGCGAGGACAAAAGTACTTTGCAGCGCGCCCAGGGCGAACCAAGGGCAGCACCACGCGACCGCCAGCCGGGTCATGTTACGGTCCGCCAGCACCACGCGCAGTGAGCCCAGCGGATTGGCCCTTCGCCAATCGATAGACCGCCGCCGTTCCACGGGCAGGCTTTCCGGCAACACCAGTAGACCATACAGAACGTTGCACCCGGCTAAAGCCGCCGCCGCAAGAAAAGGCAGCCGCAGACCGTACCCTCCGAGCACTCCGCCCAATGCCGGTCCGAGGACAAATCCCAGGCCGAACATCGCGCCGACCAAGCCGAACTGGCCCGCACGCAGTCGTGGTGGCGTTACATCGGCGATGTAGGCCGTCGCGGTCGCCGCGTTGGCGGCGGTAGCGCCCGCGATCAGCCGGCCCAGAAACAGCCACGTCAGTGAAGGCGCCCAGGCCAGCAAGAGGTAGTTCACGCAAACCCCGCCGAGCGAGACGAGCAATACGGGTCGTCGGCCAAAGCGGTCGCTGAGGGCCCCCAGGATCGGTGCGCAGGCGAACTGCATCAGCGCGAAGCAGGACATCAGCATGCCGACCCAGATCGAGGCCGCCGACACTGCCCGCCCCGATAGATGCAGCACCAGCGCCGGCACGATCGGCACCACCAGGCCAAAACCTAGCGCGTCGATCACCAGCGTCGCCAGGATGAACCGAACCGACGCCTGATGCCGACGGGCAAACGGCGGTGTGGCAAGTGGGCTCATGGATTGCCCCGAAAAACCACCTGCCAGATCGTGCCATTGCCGTCCTCGCTGACCAGCAGCGAGCCGTCATGCATCACCGTCAGACCAACCGGCCTGGCCCACACAGCCTGATCGGAGACAACAAATCCAGTGAGGAAATCCTCGTAGTCACCGGCCGGGTGACCTTCGCGAAAGCGCAGCCGCACGACTTTGTAGCCGGTGCGTCGGGCCCGATTCCAGGAGCCGTGCAGTGCAACGAACGCATCACCCAGATAATCCGCCGGGAACTGCGACGCGGTATAGAACACCAGTCCCAGCGGTGCGGAGTGCGGCTGGATCAGCACGTCTGGAATACGCACGTGGTCAGCCAGATCGGCTCTTGCGCCTTGCATTCTCGGCTCGGGGTGATTGCCGATGTAGAACCACGGCCAGCCAAAGAAGTCGCCTTGGTGCACCTCGGTCGCATAGTCGGGCGGCAGGTCGTCGCCCAATCCGTCACGCTCGTTGACCACGCACCAAAGCGTGCCGGAACCGGGCTGGATCGCCTCGGCGGAGCAGTTGCGCAGGCCGGTGGCGTAGATCTCGCGCGACTGACCATCGGGGCTGACCTCCAGTACATCGGCGCGGTCTTTCTCGTTGGCCCACGTCGCTCCGAGGGGCATCTGCGGCGGCGGCGAGCCGGTCAGGTCGGTGGCCAGATTGCCCTCCGACCCTACCGAGACGAACAGCTGGCTCCCGTCAGAGGAAAACGCCAGGTCGCGGGTCCAATGGCCACCACCCTCAGGCAGGGCTTTGACGATCACCTGTGCCGGGCCGCGTGCCTTCAGGTCGCCGCCGATGTACGGGTAACGGACCAGGCGATTGGTCTCCGCCACGTAGACAAAACTCGGCGAGGGACCGGGCGGCCAGAAAGCGATGCCGAACGGCAAGGTGAGGCCGGCGGCGAAGGTGGTGATCGTCGCCGGTTTGGTCGCACCGTCCGCGGCACGCATCACGCGGATACGGCCGGCGCCGCTTTCCGCCACGAATACATCTCCGTTCGGCGCGGTGCGCATGGTTCGCGGCTGATCGAACCCGGCAGCGAACAACGAAACCTCGAAACCGCGCGGCACGTGCGGGGTGGCTCCCGCCGGGCGGACGACGATCGAGGGTACGCGCGAGGCCGAACGGGTAGCGAACGGCGCCGGGAGGGAGTTTGCCGCAAAGCGATGGACCACCCCGGGGGCGTCATCGCGCCAGTCGGCGGGCGCATTGCCGGCAGGCTCGGCCGTCGCCGGCGCACCCAGGACAACGGCCGAAGTGACGGCGGCAAGGCAGGCGGCGAAAAGGGCTTTCATGGCGGCAACATGTGCACTCGGCGACCGGATTGCCAAGCTGGCCATTCGCAAGGACCTGGCGGCAACAGCGACCGAACGATTGCCTGCGACCCTGGACCGGCCTCCTCCGGGACGGTTGACCTTTGACCGGCGCAGCCGAAAAAGAGAGTGGCTGCCAACGCGTCCTGAGGCGAGGACCAACTCCGAAATCAGCTCATCGCAAGAAATCCTTCTAGGGCCCAAGCGCAGCTTGCCGCGTCATAGAAAATTCTTTTAGGAATTCGCCGTCAGCACCGGCGGCCGAGGGTGCTCGTCGCCAAGCGGCCGACAGAGAAAGGGAACACACGTCATGGCACCAGGACACAAACCCCTCGTCGTCGACCGTCCGTTGCGTGGGCGCATCTACGACAGCATCGCCGAAACCATCGGCAACACGCCGCTGGTGCGCATCCCGCACATCGTTGCCGAGGAAGGCATCACCGCCGACATCTGCCTGAAACTGGAGTTCTTCAATCCGATCGGCAGCGTCAAGGATCGCATCGGCGTCAGCATGATCCTCGACCTGGAAGCCTCCGGACGGCTGACCCCCGGTGCGACGATCATCGAGCCAACCTCCGGAAACACCGGAATCGGGCTGGCGTTCGTCGCCGCCGCGCGCGGCTACAAATTGATACTCACGATGCCAGATTCGGTGTCCCTCGAGCGCCGCAAGATGTTGGGCTACCTCGGGGCCCAACTCGAATTGACGCCACGCGAGAAGGGCATGAATGGGGCGGTCGCCCGGGCGAACGAACTGCTAGAGGCCCATCCCGGTGCGGTTATACCGAACCAGTTTGCCAATCCGGCCAATCCGGCGATCCATGTGAAGACCACAGCTGAGGAGATCTGGTTCGACACCGCCGGGGAGGTCGACGCGATCGTTTCCGGAATTGGCACCGGCGGCACGCTGACTGGCGTCGCGCAGGCGTTGAAGCCGCGGCGGCCGGAGCTAAAATTCTTCGCCGTTGAACCCGCCGCAAGCCCGGTCTTGTCGGGCGGCAAGCCCTCGCCGCACCCGATCCAGGGCATCGGCGCCGGTTTCGTGCCGGAGATCCTCGATACCAAGGCGATCGACGAGATCATCCAGGTCAGCAACGAGGAAACCTTGGCCTGGGCTCGCCGGTTGGCCAGAAGCGAGGGCATTCCGGGCGGCATCTCATCCGGCGCCGCGCTGGCGGCCACGCTGAGGATAGCGAAGCGGCCCGAGTTCGACGGTAAGCGGATCGTCACGATCATTCCGTCGTTTGCCGAACGCTACATATCCACCGCGCTGTTCGAGGGAGTGTAGCGAGCGTCACGCCTGGTGCAGTGCCCGCGGCTTCCAGCGACCGATCGCCGAACGCGTGAGTGTCGATCGGTCGCAGCCCGGGCGCGCGGCGGAGGCGACGCGACACTAAGGACTGAGGCTATTGGTCACGCGTGGCGGAACGGATGCGCGTGCAGACGACGTTGCTATACTTTCAGCACCTGTTCCGCCTCGCGCACGACATCCGCCAGTGCGCCATCGGCGAAGGGGGAAACGAGGCCGGCGGAATGCACCAACTCCTGGAAAGGGGCCGAACCGCCGCGCCCGCACAACCGCACATACAATTCGAGAGCCGCCGGATAGTCGCGTCGTGAGAGCACCCAGAACTGCATCGCGCAGCACTGCGCCAGTGTGTAGTCGATGTAATAGAACGGCGCGGAGTAGATGTGATGCTTTGCCTGCCATCGCCCCCCGTTGCTAAGAAATGTCAGATCTCCGTAGTCGGCCCACGGCATGTAGATCTGTTCCAGTCGCCGCCAGATCGCGTGCCGTTCCGCTGGCGAGGCATCGGGGTTCGCATAGACCTCATGCTGGAAATGATCGACGCAGACGCCGTACGGCAGAAACTCCAGCGCGCCGGACAGGTGCATCCGGCGGAAACGCTCTGCCGCATCCTCTCCGACCAGATTCCCGATCTGTGGATGGGTTAGAAACTCCAGCCCCATCGAGTGGATTTCCGCCGCCTCCATCGTTGGCCAAAGGTAGTCCACACCCGGCTGCTCGCGACTCTGCCAGTTCTGAAACGCATGCCCCATCTCATGGGTGAACACGCCGATATCGTGATGCGTGCCATTGAAGTTGGCAAAGATGAAGGGCACGCCGACGGTCGGGAACGAGGTGCAGAAGCCGCCGCCGGCCTTGCCGGGGCGGTTCTTGAGATCCAGGAAGCCGCCCTGCTTCATCAGGCCGTAGAACGCGGCCAGGCGCTGGTCCATGCCCTCGAACATGTCCTGCGCACGAGCGACCAGCGTGTCGTGATCACCGACCGGCTTGGGGTTGCCGGCAGGATCGACCAGCGCCTCATCCCAGAAGCGCAACCGGTCCCAGCCATTTTCCGCCCGCCTTGCCTCTAATATCCGTCCGACCAGCGGGACCACATGCCTTGCCACCTGTTCGCGATATCGCGCAACGTCGTCGGGGCCGTAATCGACACGGCGCAACCGTCGGTAGCCGAGCGGGGTAAAGGTGGGGAAGCCAAGTTTGCGCGCCATGCCATGGCGGAGCCGGACCAGTTGGTCGTACAGATCGTCTAAGATCGAGGCGTTATTAGCAAACCAATCCCATCTCACCTGCTCGGCCCTGTGACGGATCTCGCGATCAGGATCCTCGGCGTAAGGACCCAGGCCGGCCAGGTTGACCGTCCGACCGTCGATCTCGAGTTTGGCGGACGCCAGCAGTTCGGTGTAGCGCGCCGAGACCCGGGCTTCTTCCTCCAGGTCTGGCTTGATGACGGGTTCGAACGTGGTGATGTCGGTATCCCAAAGCCGCAGCGCATGATCGCCGACGAGGCCGACGAGACCGGCCCGGTCCGGATCCGCCAGCAGCCGACGTTTCAGCGCGATTTCCAGATCAGCGGCCTCCGGCGCCAGGGTGTCGGCGTAATCCCGCGCGGACCGTGCCGCCGCGTCCGTGGTGTCCTGGGCGAAGCGCAGATGCACGAGGGAAGACCAAGTCTCATAACCGCGGCGCAACGCGTCCCACTCGGCGAGCGCGCCGGCCCGGTCGCCGCTGTCCAGGGTCGCCGCGATCAAGGCGTAGCGTGCGGCAAGTTCCGCCTGTGTCGGCGTCGGTTCGGCAATATCCGCAAAACGCAAAGCCGTCGCCATGACCGGTGTTTCCCGCGTCATTCCGCGGCTCGTTCCGGCATCACGGAAGACACTGCCATCGTGCCGGGTTGATCGCCCTCTCGCTTGAACGCCAGCCGCCGCTCATGGAACGCGGCGACCGAGGGGCGATGCGCTATGGAGACCAGTGTGGCGTTCGGCAGTCGGCTCTTCAGTATCCGGTAAAGTTCGGTCTCAGCTTCCGGGTCTACGCTGGCCGTGGCCTCATCGAGGAAGACCCAGTCCGGCTTGGCCAAAAGCGCTCGCGCGAAGCCGAGCCGTTGTTGTTCACCCATGGAGAGACGCATGGGCCAGTTGTCGTCATGGTCCAGCCGGTCGGCGAGCTCGGGCAATCCGACGTCGCACAAGACCTGACACATCTCCTTCTCGGTAAACGAGTCCACGGCGTTGGGGTAGGTTATCACGTGGCGCAACGTGCCCAACGGCACGTACGGCCGCTGCGGCAAGAAGAACGAGTGGGCCGGAGTTTGCACGCCACCCGAGCCGAACGGCCAGATTCCTGCCAGGGCGCGGAACAGCGTGGTCTTGCCGGCGCCTGATCGGCCGGTCAGGACCACCGAATGCCCGGGCGTCAGCAATAGATTGGCGTGATCCAGCAGCTTCGTCCCGTCCGGCAGGGACACTGTCACGTCATTCAGATGCAAGTTGCCATCCGGCGCCTCGCTCGTGAGGAAGCCCTCGGTGGCCGCGGCATGCGCCTTGACAATCGCCCCATGGAAGGTCGACAGGCGCTCGACGATGGCGCGCCAGGTGGCAAGCTGAGCATAGGCCCCGATGAACCACGACATCGAACTCTGCACCGAGCCGAAGGAGCCAACGGTCTGCATCAGGCCACCCAGCTGCATCGCTCCGGCAAAATAGCGCGGCGCGGCGACAACGATCGGGAAGACGACCGCGACCTGGTCGTAGCCAATCACGAGCGAGTTCAACAGCTTGGTTCGCGTCATGATCTGTCGCCAGTTGGCAATGACCGCGCCAAAGCGGTCACGCAGAGTGACGCCCTCCTCCTCCTCGCCTCGGTACAGCGCGATGCTCTCCATGTTTTCCCGGAAACGCACCAGGGCGTAGCGAAAATCCGCCTCTACGCGCTGTTGCCTGAAACTCAGGATTGCCAGCGGGCGACCGACCAGGTGGGTGAGCCAAGTCCCGACCACCGCGTAGCCGAGGGCAACCCAGACCATATAGCCTGGGATCGCGATACCCAGGACTTCGATCGCGCCGGACAGGCTCCAGAGGATGCCGACGAAACTGCACAACGAGACCAGATTGGACATGAGCCCGAGGCCGAGCGTCAGAGTGGTGTCGCAGAAGTCGCGCAGGTCCTCGGCGACGCGCTGGTCGGGGTTATCGGTGCCCACCGCCGCGCGATCCGTCGTCAAACCGATGCGGTAGTAGGCTCGGTCGGTCATCCATTCGTGCAGAAACTTGCCGGTCAGCCAACGCCGCCACCGGATCTGCAATAGCTGGTTCAGATAGACTTCGTACACCGCGAGGATGATGTGGACCGCGGCAACCTCGACAAAACCTGGCAGCAGGCCGCTGGGCGTGTTCCTATAGAAGAACAGCAGCTCCAGGAACCCGCGCCAATCCTTATCCTGCAGCGCATTGTAGAATTCGCGACGCCAGAAGCTCAGAACGACACTCAGGCCAACCAGCGTCAGGTCCATGACGATGATCGCGAGCAGAAGGCCGCGGGCGGACCAGCGCTCCTCCGACGTGATGAAATAGGGCCGGGCAAGGCGCCAGGCGTCTTTCAGAAAGGGTCCGATACCGCGCATGAACGGGTCATCTCTCGCTGGGTAGAGTGAGTCTTGTCTGTAGTCCGCCGAGCCAAGTTTCGACGCGTCTGCGGTTTACGCCGAAATCGCCATAGCCGTATACGCTGCGCGAGTAGAGGATCAGATTACTTCTTTCTAAGCCTTCATCTCGCACCTGCACCATGATCAGGTCAGGGAAGTTCAGCACCGCACTGCGAGCGACGTAGTGCACCTGCAGGCGATCCGGATAGAACGCGGTCTGGAAAGTTCGCGGCTGCGAGGTGGCCACCGCCTGGATCAACTCAAGCAGACGGGCCGCCGGCACCGGGTAGCTCGGCGTGACCATGTCGGGAGCGGGGCTGAATCCTTCCGGCGCCGCCAGCGCGGTGTTCGGGCTTGCCGGGCGAGTGATGTGGGCGATGTCCATCGGTGGCGGCGTCGGCAGGCCCTGCGCCGCCGGAACACCGCAGGCAGGCAGCGCCAGGCCGAGCATCCAGGCGAGTGGGTTCATGCTTCGGATGCCATGGTCATCTGTCCCGTGATGCCTCGAATGTCGAAACCCGGCAAGTCACTGCGGACGCGTGTCGCCTGATCGGGTCGGTTGCCAGCGCGGAAACCCCGCCTGAAGGCGAAAATCAGCCGAGTCAGATGGCCGAACCCGCCGCATTATATTACGTGCCAGCCGCAGATGGTGCGGCGCCACCCGCGCAGCGCGTCCCCTCGTGCATTACAAATTAGTTACGTTCGATCCTGATCGCGCTTTTCGTCCGATTCGCTCGGCGACCGCCGAGCCCAGGGGCTGAGGCCTCAGCCTGGTTCTCGGGTGCATTGGCTCGTGCCTGCGGCCCAGCCCACTGTCTTCGTGCCGGACAGTAAAAGTGACCTAGGTCAATCAGGACGTTCTGGCTTTGCGGGAGACATTCCTACCCAGGGTTGACAATGTCCGACAATTTCTTGCCAGCATACTGACATCTCCATACACTGTTCGTCACCTTGAGTGCAAAATGGATGGAGATGGGTTGCGTGCGCGAAGATCGGCTGCGACGACACGGCAAGCTTACGCCGCCTCACCCGAACAGATATGAGCCCAGTATATGCCGACAGCACTCATAACCGGAATTACCGGCCAGGACGGTGCCTATTTAGCCCAGCACCTGCTCGGACATGGGTATCGAGTCGTGGGGTTGGTCCGGCGTTCCGCTTCGTCCGATGTCATGGGAGAACGATTACGTTGGCTGGGCGTGCTTGACCACGTCGAACTGGTTGACGGCAACCTGGTCGATCTGTCGAATCTGATCCGCACCATGCAGGTGCACAAGCCCGATGAAGTCTATAATCTTGGGGCGCAGAGCTTCGTTGCCGCGTCGTGGCAGCAGCCACTGCTGACTGGGACCGTCACCGCGCTGGGCGCCGCGAATCTCCTGGAAGCGGTCCGATTGGTCCATCCGGAGGCACGCTTCTATCAGGCATCATCGTCCGAGATGTTCGGCAAGATCCAGGAGGAGCGGCAAAACGAGCGCACGCCGTTCTATCCCCGCAGCCCCTATGGTGCGGCGAAGTTGTATGCCCATTGGATGACCGTGAACTACCGTGAGAGCTTTGGCCTGCATGCCAGCAGCGGCATCCTGTTCAATCATGAGAGCCCGCTGCGAGGCATTGAATTCGTTACTCGCAAGATCACGGATGGAGCAGCCCGTATCAAGCTCGGCCTTGCGACGGAACTGGCGCTGGGAAATTTGGACGCCCGGCGCGACTGGGGCCATTCCCGTGACTACGTGCGAGCGATGCATTTGATGTTGCGGCAAGATGCGCCAGACGACTACGTGATCGCAACCGGCACCACCACGACGATCCGTGAATTTTGTCACCTCGCATTCAGCTATGTCGGCCTGGATTTCCAGGACAGCGTGACGGTGGATCCACGCCTCCTGCGTCCGGCCGAAGTTGACGTCCTGCTTGGGGACGCGTCCAAGGCGCATCAACGCCTCGGCTGGAAACCCAAGGTCACACTCGAGGAAATGGTCGCCGAGATGGTCGACGCTGATCTGGCTCGACATAAAGCTCGCCTGAGGCAGTAGTGTTCTCCGGGCGCATTCTTATCACTGGCGCGGGCGGGTTCGTCGGACGACATCTGGTCCCCACACTGCATGAGTCGTTTCCGAACTCGGAGATCATTGCGTCCCAATTCGATGTGACCGATCCGGATGCGGTCAAAATCGCCATCGAAAAGATACGCCCGGACGCCGTGGTTCATCTTGCTGCGATAGCGGCCGTGGGCTCGGCGCGAGAGAATCCTGACGCGGCATGGCAGGTCAATCTACACGGCACGTTGAACCTGGGTCGGTCGATTTTGGCAACAGTCCCGGCCTGCACGCTGCTGTTCGCGTCCACCGCTGACGCTTATGGCGCGTCCTTTCGGGACGGTCGACCGCTTGACGAAACGGCTGCGTTAGCACCATTGAACACTTACAGCGTCACCAAGGCAGCTGCCGATCTGGCGCTCGGCGCCATGGCGTTGGAGGGCCTGCACGCCATTCGCTTGCGCCCCTTCAATCACACCGGTCCAGGCCAAGCCGATGACTTCGTTGTCCCCTCCTTCGCCCGACAAGTGGCCCGCATAGCAGCCGGATTGCAGGAGCCTGTTGTTCAGGTCGGCGCGCTTGACCATTACCGGGACTTCCTCGACGCCCGCGACGTGTGCGCTGCCTACGCGGCCTGCATTGCCCACGCCACGGAGCTGACACCCGGCTGCGTTATAAACATCGCTTCGGGCCAAGCGCGCCGGATCGGTGATGTGTTGCAGGCGCTACTGGACCAGGCGGGTGTGCGAGCGGAAATTCAGATCGATACCGATCGGTTGCGCTCGAGTGACATTCATCGAGCCGTTGGCGACGCAGGTCTAGCTGGCCGATTACTTGCTTGGACGCCGCGGATACCGTGGGAGCAGACGCTTCGCGAGATTCTGCAGGATTGGCAGCGGCGGATCGATGTCTGAGGGTCAGCTTCCCTTCGCCTCCGGCTGAACGGTGCTGACGAATGGAAAATCCCGAGGAGTTCAGCCGCTCGGGGTGAAGCGCCTATTGCAGCGTGGGATGCAACGACAGACTATCCCATGCGATAGCGCTTCGCCAACGCCGAATGTGACGTTACTCCTGACGAATTTTTCCACGCGCCAGCACCTCGAGCAAAGTGCTGAGCTCCCCGCCCGGGCTTCTCACCAGTGAAACCTCGCTCTTGTCGAGAAGACAGCCAGACGCGCTCTTGCCATGGAATTCACGGATTTCGGTAGGTTCACTGTTTTTTGCGGTGACTTCGATCACCCCTCCTGTGTTACTAAAAATCGCGAGAAATGCCGTTCCGGTCAGGGTCATCGGCGGTTCGAGGACGACCCTGACATGGCAAGATCCGTTATCCTCACAGGTTTCCGTCAGGTGGCCGACCGTATCGTTGGTATCCGGGTTCATTAATTTTGCCCGACCTCTGAACATCAGCATGCTCCTTTTTGCGCTACTAGCCATCCCTAGCCATGGCATCGTCCGGGATCGCAGTCTGTGAGCTACGCCACAGTCCATACTTACCAGACGGGGTTCAGGGAGGTGGAACGCGGAGCTAAGACAGGCCGGTCGCAGCTCCGCTCGGCAATCGCCAAGCTGGACGCCGGCAAGGGCCGCGCCCGTGCCGGGGCGCGCGGCGTAATGGTCAGACGACCACACAAGCTCACCCCTCACCAGCAGCGCCGTGCGATCAGGCGGCGCCTCGGCGAGCGAGGCAATTCAGCGTCCGATAGTCCGGTTTATCGAATGCCCAGATTCTCAGGTTGGGTCTCTGAAGGGGTCGCCGCTCATCTCGGGCCGTAAGTCCGGCGCCGAGATGGCACGGCCTTACACCGTCAGTGCGCCAGTCGTGCTAGTATTGTTGCCCGGCACCGGACCAGTCCGGCTTGGTGCCCGATATTGTTGCAAATCGCGTGGCGACCCCCCGGGATCGATGTTCAGTTGGCGGGCGCCCGGCGACACGCCTTGCCGACGAGATAGGCAACGCCCTCCGGCCCTACCTTTGTCGTGTGTTGACACCCCGCCGGTATTTCGCAGTGATCGCCGGCTCGGAATGTCTCAGCATTGTTGTCGCGGGTTACTGTGGTCTCGCCGCCCAGCACCATGATCCGCACGTCAAAGTCGTGCGCGTGCAGCTCCTCGGCGAAGCCTGCCGCCTGACCGCCATGCACGACCTCGAAACCCTCGCGACGCAGATCGCTTTCGAACGCCTCGCGGGTCAGGGGCCCGCCGTTCCGACGTCGGCCCGACATCAAGGCGACACCCTCCTGGCCCACATGTTCAGCATGCATGCAGCCTGCGGGGACCTCAAAACATTGTCCGGCACCGAATGTGACCGGGCTGTTGTCGCGGGTAATGGTGATTTCGCCGCCCAAGACGAACGCCTTGGCGTCGAAGTCGTGGCAATGATTCGGCGCAACCAAGTTCGGCGTCAGGCTGCTGTTCACAATGCGATAGCCCTCGCGCCGGAGGTCTGCTTCGAATTCGGTGCGATCCATTGACGTTCTCCAGAATGAGGTGGACGGGATAAACACCATCGCTCGAGCCAGAGTTCCTGGTCCGGCGACGCTCGATGAGCATCTTACCGGCTGGTAGATTGATATTCAACGCAAGCCGGTCTGATGAACCGCAAATCTGACGTTCTTCAGCGAGATGGGCAAGGACCGCGGTCACGGAATTTGCCTCCGTTGAGGAAATGCGGGTTAGCTACCTGCGGTGGATTTTACCACTGCCGGTATGCCAGACCCGACACCGAGGAGACGTCCCAATGTCTATCCCGAAGCCCTTTAATCTGCACGTTTCGGACGATGATATTGCGGATTTGCGTGCGCGTCTTGCCCGCACGCGTTTTCCCGATCAGGCACCGGATACGCCCTGGGCCTATGGCGCCGATCTGGGATATCTGCGCGGCCTCGTGGCGTACTGGCGGGATAGCTTTGACTGGCGTGCACAGGAAGCGCGGCTCAATGTATTTCCGCAGTTCACCGTGCCGCTGCATGGGATCGACCTGCACTACCTGCATGTGCCGGGACAGGGCCCCGATCCGAAGCCCTTGCTTCTGTTGCATGGCTGGCCTGGCTCGGTGTTTGAGTTCGTTGACATTATTCCGCGTTTGACCGACCCCGCGCACTTCGGTGGCGATGCGAAGGATGCGGTCAGTGTGATCGCACCATCCCTCCCGGGATATGGATTGTCGTTTCAAGCCAACCAGAAGCGGTTCGGCATTGCCGACATGGCTGACTGCTTCGCTGACCTGATGACACAGGTTTTGGGTCATCAAAAATTCGCCGCACAGGGCGGCGATTGGGGAGCCTTCACCTGTTCCGCCCTGGGGGTGCGTCATCCCGACAAACTCGTTGGGATTCACCTCAATATGCTGTCGATCAATCCGGGACATCCGCCGCCCGCCAATCCGACGGCGGAGGAGCAACGCTACGCCGAGCAGGTCAGGCTCTGGGCGAGGGAAGAGACCGGCTACATCCAGATCCAGGGCACCCGTCCGCAAACCCTTGCCTATGGCCTGACAGATTCACCGGCTGGATTGGCGGCCTGGATCGCGGAGAAGTTCCAGATCTGGACCGACCATGCGGGCGATTTCGAGACTGCGGTGTCCCGCGACCATCTGCTGGCCAATATATCGCTCTACTGGTTCACCGGCGCGATCGGCTCCTCTTTCTGGCCCTATTACGATCGCCTACACGGCCCTTGGCCGATCCCCGATGGCAGGACAGTGGATGTGCCCACCGGGTATGCCGCGTTCCCAAAGGAAATCCGACGACCGCCGCGATCGATTGCGGAGAAAGTCTACACCAACATCAGGCAGTGGACGGCGATGACAAAGGGGGGGCATTTCGCGGCCATGGAGCAGCCCGCATTGCTGGCAACCGACATCTTGAATTTCCTCCGCCCGCTCCGCCACTCGTTCTGAACGCATTCGCCATCGCGGAAGTGTTGGCTTCAGGCCGCGCGCCCCTTGAGCTTCGCAGTGGCGCCGGTGGCGATCTGATGTGCCAGCGTCGCCTTGAATTCCGGGAAGCCTAGGCGGAATGACACGTTCGATGTCTTGTCCAGATACAGGATCATGTCGCCGGTGCTGCCGCGGAAGCTGAACAGCACGATGGCCAACTGATCGCCAGCGCCCTCCGAGTGCGGCTCGCCGTTCGCGGCACCTTGCACGTAGCTACCGGTCGGGCGTACTTCCTTCAAAGAGCCATCCGGACGCCAGAACTGCAATTCCCCCTGCAACACGAGAGTACCTGAATTCGCACACGTGCTGGTGCAGTTTGCCCGGGGTGTTCGGCTGAAATCTGATGAGCACGTCGGCAATTCCGCGCACGTCGTCGACCGCAAGCACGTGGATCTGCGCACCGACGGACCCAATCGTCTGCCAGGTGACGTTGCGGTCGTCAAAAAGGTAGGTCTGCATTGCTATCGTTGCCTCCGAATGACCGGAACAGGTCGCATGCTCATCGCTGATACACGGCGGGGCTCGCGTCAACCCAGGCGATCCCGTCTGCATCCGTCAGGCTGGCACGCGTTGGATGCGAAGCTCGGCCTTTGTCTCGTCCCTGCATCGGCCGGCCCGGTTTTGTTCGATGCGCCCGATCTCCACTGGTTGTTGTTGAGCGGCCGTGTAGGGCATGCTCCGAACCCGAGCTTAGGCTCCTTTCCGATGACATCAATGACGAGAGAGCGGCGATGACCATGATCGACACTCGCCGAGACCAGATGTTTCCCGTCCTGAGTGCCCCGCAGATCGAGACGGCGCGTCGGTTCGCGAGCGGCGAAGCACAACGGTTCGCGCCGGGCGAGCTTGTTTTCGACGTCGGCCAGCGTCAGGCGCCGGCCTGGCTGGTTCTCCAAGGCGCGATCGAGGTGGTCCGTCGCGACGGACGCGGGCGGGAAGAGCCGATCGTGACCGAGGGCGTCGGCCAATTCAGCGGGGAAGTGAGCCAACTTGCCGGCCGCCCCTACTTGGCCGCCGGCCGAGCGGGTCCGGAGGGGGCGACCGCCGTGCCGTTCGACGCGGCTCACGTCCGGGCGCTGGTGATAGGGTCGGCCGACATCGGCGAGACTGTGATGCGGGCCCTTATCCTGCGGCGTGTGGCTCTCATCGAAGCCAAGGGCTCGGGTTCGGTGTTGATTGGCCGTCCGGGCTCGCCCGAGATCGTTCGGCTGGAAGGATTTCTCAGCCGGAACGGTTATCCGACAACTGTGCTCGATGCCGCCGTCGGCGGCGAGGGAGGCGAACTCGTAGAGCGCTTTGGCGTGCATCCAGATGAGCTGCCCTTGATGCTCTGCCCGAACGGCACGGTCCTCAAGCGTCCGACCGATGCGCAGGCCGCCATTTGCCTCGGCATCACGCCGGAACTCGACCCGGAGAAAGTCTACGACGTGGCGGTGGTGGGCGCGGGTCCTGCTGGCCTTGCGACCGCCGTCTACGCCGCGTCGGAGGGCTTGTCGGTCCTGGTGCTGGATCAGCGGGCGATCGGCGGTCAGGCGGGCGCCTCGGCGCGGATCGAGAATTACCTTGGGTTCCCGACAGGGATCTCCGGCCAGGCCCTCGCCGGTCGGGCATTCAATCAGGCACAGAAATTCGGCGCCGAGATCGCGCTTCCGCTGGAGGTCGCATGCCTGGCCAACGCCGCCGCCGCCGCGCCGCCCGGTCGTGCCCTGAGCCTCGAACTCACAACCGGCGCAGCCATCCGCTCGCGCGTCGTCGTTGTCGCCTCCGGCGCCCGGTATCGGCGACCCGACACGGCGAACCTGAATATGTTCGAAGGCGCGGGGGTGTCCTACTGGGCTTCGCCGGTGGAGGCGAAGCTCTGCGAGGGTGAGGAGGTTGCGCTCATCGGCGCGGGCAATTCCGCCGGCCAAGCCGTGGTCTTCCTCGCGCCCAAGGTGCGGCGACTGCACCTGATCGTGCGGGGGACTGGTATCGAGGCCAGCATGTCGAAGTATCTGATCGACCGAATTCTCGCCCTGCCCAACGTGGAGCTCCATACGCACACGGAGGTGGTGGCGCTCGAGGGCGATCCGGTCGAAGGCCTGACCGGTGCAGTGTTTCACAACCGCCTGTTGGGCAGAGAGCGTCGCTGCGGATTGCGCCATCTGTTTCTTTTCATTGGCGCCGACCCGAATACCGGCTGGCTCAACGGCTGCGTCGACCTGGACGCTCAGGGCTTCGTCAGGACCGGTGAGCGGGTGGCGGGTGAGGCCGGTCGCGGTCGCGCCGCGCTTCCGCTGGAAACGAGCCTTCCCGGCGTGTTTGCAATCGGCGACGTGCGGTCAGGGTCGACCAAACGAGTCGCCGCCGCGGTGGGCGAGGGTGCGGCGGTGGTCGCCCAGATCCACAGCGTCCTGGCTGTATCCAGTTAGATGAGTTGATCGCCCAGTCGGGTGGTCTTCCAGCCGATCGTGGACATTCTGGGCGGAGCCGCCCGACAAACGTTTGCCTGACCGGCGCCTCGGCGTCGGTGTCTTCCGAGTTCGGGAACCCGGTGAACATCTACAATGTTCGCAAATGTTCGCCCCTGGCGCTTTCCGCTAACAACCGATGACCTGTCCTCACCATCGGCCTCGGCGCACTGCAGCGATGGGGCAATCGCGGTTGCCGGACTCCCCGCCGGCGGCAGCCTTAGCCACCGCCAGTCATGGCGCGAGAAAACAGACTACCGGTCAATTCCGCCGCATGCCGTCCCACCAAGGGCAGACACCGGTCATCTTTTCGTAGTTGCCCTCGATGACCTGCACCGGCGCGTGCCGGTGCCTCTGCGCGGGCATGTTCGGATCGCCCATGCCCTCGAACAGCCCCTGATGACCCCACAAGCTGCCCACGCTGCTCATTTCCTCCGGCTGCCAGGTTGCGTCGTCCACCTCCCGTCCGCCCCATCCACACTCCACCAGGATGTCCGCTGGCGTGCGCATGTAGTACGAGAGCATCAGGTCATTTGGATGCCGCCCGAGCTTCACCGCGATCCGCTCCGGCTCGGCGCATACCATATCGTAGCCCTGGCCGACATCGTCTACGGAGAAGAACTCAACCATCAGATGGTGCATCGCGTTCACTGGCGCACCGGCAATCGCGATGCTGTGGTGACGTCCATTGACGTGCAGGAAATAGGCCTGGATCGGCGCGCGCATGTAATCGCTCACCTTGAAACCCAGCAGGTCGCAATAGAATGCGCGTGCCGCCTCGATGTCCTGCACGGCATGCAGCGTGTGCCCCATGCCCTGCGCGCCGGTACGAAAGCCCGCGATGTCGCGGGTCGGTCTGAAGGGTGTGTCCGCGATCATGGCACCGTGGAACGCCTCCAGCCGGTTTCCGGCGGGATCGGCGAACGAGATCAACCCAGCCACGCAGCGCTGATCTGCCAACGCGGCCGGCTCGCGCTTCACCGCGACCCCGGCTTTCTCCAGGCGACCCGCCAACGCATCAAGCGCCTCGGCGTTTGCTACCTCCCAGCCGAAGATCTTGGCACCGGGCGCGATAGCGCGGTCAACGAACAGACGCTGCTTCCGGTCATCCATGCGGAAGGCGCGCGTCCCGCCGCCCCGGTCCACCTCCTGCATCCCGAGCCAGGCGGGGGCAAACGTGCTCCAGTCCTCGACCTTGTCCGATCCAATCCCCAGATAGCCAAACGCCTGTATTTCCACAGCGAGCCTCCCGTTTTTACGTTTTCTGGCGAGCGTCCTGGATCGCCCGATGGCTGCCACCTTAGACCGAAGAGAGCCCGGACAAAAGGTCGGAAAACCATCGGTTTCGGTTGCTGGCTGGGCCGCACCATGGTCAGAACTCCAGACGCTCGCTGCTACGACTGGCGCTGATGCCGAGTTCGCCGCCGGGGCTCCTCGCGGGTGAAGTCTCGCTCTTACGGACGCTGTCTGGCACCGTCTAGGGTCGCGGCGACAGGAGTGCTCTGACAAACACCGTGGCCCGCAAAAGATCCCTCCGCTCGAGTTGGCTAGCCCCAGCCTTGACCGACCGGCGCATCGACGGTACCGACCACGCGCTGGATGCGCGGCTCATGATGCGGAGCGCGGAAGACATATTGATCGAAAAGCGATCGCCATTCCGACGTCGCCATCGATATCTGCGAGCCGCCGGCGGACATCGGGGTCCCGATAGCCAGCGCTACGGCGATCGAGCCGCCGACGAGAACAATGAGGCCAGTATTGATCACCTGATCGATCAGGTTCTGGAGCGGGCGTTTGAGGCGTGCAATTGTTGTGTTGCTGAACATCGCGTGGTTTCCGCTCCTTGGGTGCGGCATGAAGATCGGATCTTCGCGCCGTGTCCGCACTCTGGGTTTTGCTTTCAAACTCGGAAATCAGAGCTTGGCGGGGGGTGACGCAGCCCGCGCTTGCGTCGTGAGATAGAATGGCGACCGGACCCCGGACAGCGGGAGTGACAAGTGTGGCGGGTTTACGAAAGGGCGTTGTGATCAGCCCGGTTCGTGCGTTGCTGGCCGCTGGTAACATCGCCCGCCGGAACGCACCACGGAGGCGTGTATGTCCCTCGGGATTATTTGCGCGGAAACGCTAAGGGCGAACGTTTGAAAACCCCGCACATTTGCAGGGTTGGTGAACTCGGAAGATATCAACGGCGCGGCGTCTGTCCGTGGTCACGCCTAGAATGTCCGCAAACGCCGATGCACGACGACTACGCGGACAAGATGATAGCCGGATGGGGAGACGGACAGAACAACCAGCGCTCCGTCCTGCTTGAGAATGCTGCTGCACTGCGTGCGATCACGGAGAACAGACAAGTGTTGGATCAGGAGCGTACCGCGTCAAGTAACCGACGGCCCTTGGCGGTAATCTCAATGCGAATGGAGCGGCGATCGTCCGGATCCTCCCGCCGCCTCGCCAGGCCAATGTCTTCAAATCTATCCGCCCCGCGCGTTATGAAGCTCTTTGAGACACCCATCGCGGCGGCGATGCCACGAACGGTAGCGGGGCCATCATAGACCACCGCAAGCATGATGACCTGGTTCACAGTCAGCTCTCTGAATGGGCGCAGGACGTGCGCTATGGGATGGGGCACGCGCCCTCCTTGTTTGGCGATTGCGGCTTTGGGTGCTGTCCGCCGCGCGGTTCGGGTCAGCATTTGCAGGTCGGGCCAGGACCAGACCCGCTCCGCGGAGGCTTCGCTATCGCCATCTACAACTGCCCCCAATGCGGCCGGCCGCGAGTTTTGACGGAGCACGGGGCGATCAGGATCGCAACGGACGAACGGCGGCACGCCATCAATTGGATACCAGGGTAAGAACCGCCGTGCTCATGACGGAAACCATGATCACCCAAAGACAGGCAGCAAGACGGTCACGCCCCTTGCAAATAAGCCAGACACCGAAATAAGCGCTTCCCAGCAGTATTGCCGCTGACACTGCAACGGCCGAAAGAGCAACGATCAGTTGCACGGGATTTCTCCGATCCGACTTGAAGCTTTCTATGGGCCGCGTGGGACGAGGCTCGCGATGATCGGCACGAGAGAGGAACCGGTAGCCCGCAATGATTGTATTTTCAGCGTCATCTCAGACCGATTCGGCAATGCGCTCTGGCTACCGCCCGCGGCGCTGGACCCCGTCGGCGACGAAGGCGTACTCGACGCATCCATAATCATTGGCGTGGACAAAGCGGCGAGTCTGGGATGAGGCGTTTCCAGCAGCACCGGTGTGCAGATCGAGCGCTGAACCAGCTCGAGGCAACGCTCTGCCTCATTGAGACACAGTATCCGCCGAGCCTCACATGTCGCGCTCGCTACTTCAGCAAGCCATTCGGCGGCCCACGCCATCTGAACGTGCGGATCGTAATAATTGCCGATCATGAGGTCGTGCCATTTGATGGCCACGGCCGCCCCCCAAAAATGAATATAGAGCTGGTCGGCTCGAACATAAGGCGATGGCATGCTAGGTCGGCGACGTGACCCGGACTAGATCACCTTAAGTAGCCGTAGACATTCCACCTATTAATTAGATTTGACCATTGCACTTATTGCCGGTCGGACCTTCGGCAGCTGCTAAATCGAACTGAAACATGCCTGCGGGACAGCTCGTTATTGCTCGATGTCAACTGCGTTCACGCGCCTGACATGCCTGGTAGTCGCGCTCGTGGCCGGTCGTCCGCCGGCCGCTCCGTCGCTTCCGCCTCGTGGCGAGCCGCGATTACCAGGTACACCGCCGGCAGCACGAACAGTGTAAACAGCGTGCCGATCGACAGGCCGCCGGCGATCACCACTCCCATGTTGAAACGGGACGCCGCGCCGGCGCCGGAGGCGACGATCAGCGGCACCACGCCCAGCACCATGGCCGCCGTCGTCATCAGGATCGGCCGTAGCCGGATGGAAGCCGCATGGACAATCGCCTCCAGCTTCGACCGGCCCGCCCGCTGTGCCTCGTTCGCGACCTCGACGATCAGGATCCCGTGCTTGCTGATCAGTCCCATGAGCGTCACCAGCCCCACTTCGGTGTAGATGTTCAGCGACAGGCCGCCGAGACCCAGGCAGATGAACAACAGCGCCCCGGCGATCGACATCGGTATCGACACCAGGATGACCAGCGGGTCGCGGAAGCTCTCGAACAGCGCCGCCAGCGCCAGGAAGATAATGATCAGCGCCAGACCAAAGGTGGCGACAAAACTGCTGGACTCCTGAATGAACTGTCGCGACGGTCCGGCGTAGTCGATCAGAACGTCTCGTGGCAGAGTCTGCTGCGCGAGTGTGCGCAGCGTTTGCAGCGCCTCTGCCTGCGACACCCCAGGTGACGGCACGCCGGAGATCGTCGCCGAATTCACCTGTTGGAAGTGAGTGATCGTCTCCGGCACCGTCTCCTGCCGGACGTGGGCAATCGCCGAGACCGGGATCGGCGTACCGTTGACGGTCGCGATCTGGAACCGCATCACTTGGTCGATCGTCAGGCGCGAGCGTTGCTGCACCTGCGAGATCACCTTGTACGATCGCGATCCCAGGCTGAAGTAGTTGGTGTAGGCGCCGCCGAGCAGGCCGCCCATCGCGCTGCCGATCTGGGTCATCGACAGGCCAAGCTGAGCCGCCTTGTCGCGGTCGATCTCGATCACCTGCTGCGGCGCGTCGATCTTCAGGTCGCTGTCGAGGAACAGGAACAGTCCGCTGGCCGTGGCGTCGGCAAGGAATTTCTGCGCCTGCGGATAAAGCCTCGACAGCGGCTGGGTCGATTTCAGCACGAACTGAATCGGCAGCCCCTGAGCGCCCGGCAGTGCCGGCGGCAGGAACGCCACGATCTTCTGTCCGGCGACAGTGGCAAGCTGGTTCTGCAACTGGCGTTGGATCGTCGTGGCGTCGCGTACCGCTGGTCCCACGGTTTCAGGGTGATGCCGGCGATCGACTGCGCGGGGCTCTCGACCTGGAAGCTCTGATCCGCTTCCGGAACCTTCGACATGATGTCCTGCACCTGCTGGCCGAACAGCTCCTTCTGCTGCAGCGTCGCGTCGGGCGCCGAGGTCGGCAGCAGGATGACGACGCCCTGATCCTCCTCCGGCGCGAGTTCGCTGGCGGAGTTGGTGTACAGGAAGTAGATGCTTCCGATGATGAGCAAGGCGAAGATCAGTGTCACCGGTATCGTGCGAAGACTGCCGCGCAGCCAGCGTTCGTAGCCACGCTGCAGCGAGTTGAAGGCGCGGTCGATCAGGCCGACCACGCGGTCCTGCCAGCCACGCGCGGCGCCTTGCGGATGCGGCTTCAGCAGATAGCCGCACATCATCGGCGACAGCGTCAGCGCCACGATGGCGGACATGGTTACCGCGCCGACCACGGTGAAGGCGAACTCGGTGAACAGCGCTCCGGTCAGGCCGCCCTGGAAGCCGATCGGCACATAGACCGCGATCAGCACGACGGTCATGGCGATGATCGGATTGGCCAGGTCGCGCGCGGCCCTGATAGCGGCGTCGCGGGGCCGCATGCCTTCCTCCAGATGCCGGTTGACGCTTTCCACCACGATGATGGCGTCGTCCACCACCAGGCCGATCGCCAGCACGAGCGCCAGCAGACTCAGCAGGTTGATGGAGAACCCCAGCACCAGCATTACCGCGAATGTGCCGATCAGCGACAGCGGGATGGTGACAACCGGAATCACCACCGAGCGCGGCGATCCCAGGAAGGCGAACACCACCAGCGTTACGATCAACACGGTTTCCGCCAGCGATCGTTCCACCTCATGAATGGCGCTGTTCACGAACACCGTCGAGTCGTAGATCACGTCGCCGTTCAGGCCGGCCGGAAGCTGCTGCTGGATCGACGGCAGCACCTGCTTCACACCGGCGATCACCGCCAGCAGACTGGCCGACGGCACCGTCTGGATGCCGATATAGACGCCCTTCTTGCCGTTATATTCCACGCTCGAACTCATAGTCATCAGCGCCCAGGGTAACGTTGGCGACGTCGCTCAGCCGGATGATTCCGCCATCGACCTGCTTGACGACGAGATTGCGAAATTCCTCCACCGAGTGGAGGTTGGTGGAGGCGTTCAGGTTGAACTGCACCATCTGGCCCTTGGTGGTGCCCAGCCCGGCGATCACATTGTTACCGGCGAGTGCGGTGTTCACGTCCGTCGCGGTCAGCCCGTAGGCGGAGAGCTTTCGCGGGTCCAGCCACGCCCGCAGAGCGAAGTTCTGTTGGCCCAGGAGTTCCGCGGTCTGCACCCCCTGCACCGCCTGCAACCGCGGCTGAACGTTGCGGACCAAGTAGTCGGTGATCTGGTTTGGCGACAGTTCATCGCTGGCAAAACCGATGATGAGCGCGTCCAGCGACTGGCCGATTGCCACCGTTAGGACCGGCTGTTGCACGCCTGCCGGCAACTGGTCGAGCACCGAGTTGATCTTCGCGGTGATCTCGGTGATGGCCTTGTCGGGGTCGAAGTTCAGGATCAGGTTGGCAGCGATCGTGCTGACGCCGGATCGGCTGTTGGACGACATGTAGTCGATGCCGTTAGCCTGCGCGATGGCGTTTTCCAGGGGGGTGGTCACGAAGCCGGCCACGGTTTCAGGGTCGGCTCCGTAATAGACGGTGGTGATTGTGACGACCGCGTTCTCGGTCTTGGGATATTCCAGGATCGGCAGCGAGTAGAACGACTTCAGCCCGACCACGAGAAGCATCAGGCTGACCACGCAGGCCAGCACAGGGCGGCGGATGAAGATGTCGGTGAATTTCATCCCGCGGACCTAATCAGACCGTCGCGGCGTAAACGGCTGGTGCATCGCCGGGTGCCATCGCGCACTGGCGACTTGTGGCAAAGTCGTGGGTCCTCGGCCTGCGCCGAGGATGACACAAGAGAACGTTGCGCCGAGGATGACACAAGAGAATGTTGCGCCGAGGATGACACGGAGAAATGGTTGGGCTGAGCATCACACTGAGAAGAAGGTTGCGCCTGTCGGTCATCGTCAGTGATCCTGCGGCACCGGGGCCGGATTGTCGGTCGGCTGCACCGAGTTGTCGATCTTCACCGCCGCGTTGTTGTGCAACTTCAACTGCCCGGCAGTAACCACGATGTCGTGCGGAGCAACACCCTTCAGAATGCTGACCTGGTCACCACGCGCCTCGCCGACCGTAACGAACTGCTGTCTGACGACATGCTGGACCTGCCCCTCAGCGTCCTTTTCGTCATGCACCACGTAGACCAGCGCGCCGTATGGATTGTACGCCACCGCCGCCTGCGGGATCGTGACGAGAGACTGCGCGGCGCCGGAGGCGACGGAGACACTCAGATACATCCCCGGCAACAGCGCTCCGTCGCCGTTCGGCATCGTCGCGCGCACCTGAAGCATGCGGCTGGTAGCATCGATCTTGGCATTCAGCGACGACACCTGCCCCGAAAAGATCTTGTTGGGATAAGCATCAGCGGTCACCTCGACCTTCTGACCGACGGCGATCTGCCCGAGTGCCTGCTGCGGCAGATAGAAATCCACCAACATCGGATCGAGCTGTTGCAGGGTCACGATCGTGGTTCCCGCCGCGATGTATTGCCCGAGGTCCACCTGGCGCACCCCGAGCCGCCCGGCGAACGGGGCGCGGATCGTCCGCTCCGCCATCACCGCCTGCTGCGCCGCGACCTGCGCACGCACCACCTTGAGATTGGCCTCGTCGGTGTCCACCGTGGCCTGAGCGACGCCGTGCGCCTGGAACTGACGCTGATCGCGCAGCAGCGTCACTGCTGCGAGGTCCGCATTGGCCTGGAGTTGTTGCAATTTAGAATTGTCGTCGTCCGGACGCAGCCGCAGCAATACGTCCCCCGCCGCGACGGTCTGTCCAGACTCGAAATGGATCTCGTCCACTACGCCACCGACCTCGGCGGCCAGATCGGCTCCATTGAAGGCGCGCGCCGAACCCACCGCGGTCTGTGTGGCCTGCCAGTCCTGCATCGAGGCACTTGTGGTTGCGACAGTCGGCAGCGCGGATTTGATCGTCGTCACGATCTGGTTGATCATGCCCGCCTTGAAGCGTTGGAAGCTGATCATGCCGGCCGCCAGCAACCCCATGACCAGCAGCATCACCGCCATGCGCAGCCAGGTTCGGGGCGGGCGCGTCGTGGTCCGAGCCAGCGTAGCGGTATCGTTCATGGCAACACTCCGCCGGATTGTGCGATCTTCGGATCGATATCGACGCGGTTCCACCAGCCACCGCCCAGCGCCTGAAACAACGCGACGGTATCGGTGAACCGCGTCGCCCGGGCGGTGACGAGAGTGAGCCGCGCGCTGTAGTCGCTCTGTTCCGCGGTCAGCACGTTGAGATAGGTGCCTCCGCCGGCCGCGTATTGCGCCCGCGCAACTGCGAGGCTCGCCGCCGAGGTCTTCTGCGCGGCCAGGGCGGCATGCAGGGCTTCGGCGTCACGCTCGATCGCCACCAGGGCGTTCGCGACATTCTGGAACGCGACGTTGACCGTGCTGCTGTACTGCGCGGCGGCGACGTCCAGCGCGGCGACGGTGGCTCGCTTGCGTGCGCGCAACGTGCCGCCCTCAAAGATCGGCTGCGTGAGACCGCCGGCGATGCTCCAGACGATGCCACCGGGGGTGAAGATGGTGGATAGCTCAGTCGCCTCCCGACCATAGCCGCCGGTGAGCGAAATCTGCGGCAGCATGTTCGCGGTGGCGACGCCCACCGCCGCGGTCGCCGAATGCAGCAACGCCCCAAAGGCCCTGATATCGGGCCGTTGTTCCACCAGCTTCGAGGGCAGCGACACCGGCAGATCCTCGGGCAGGCGAAGGCTGCCGAGGTCGAGCGTAGGCGTCGCATACTGGTCGGGACGGCCGCCCAGATAGACGGCCAACTGATTGCGTTGCTGTTGCAACTGCTTCTGCAAGCCTGGCAAGGTCGCGACCTGGGTGTCGCGAAGCGATTGCTGCTGCAGCACGTCGACCTCGCTTACGCCACCAAGCTCGAAGCGCCGCCGCGTAAGGTCCAGCGCTTCGGCATCGGCCTTGATGATGTCGCGTGTGGTATCGATCTGCGCCTGCACCGACGCCTCAGTGATCGCCGTGTTGATCACGTTGGCGGCCAGCGTCAGGTCGGTTGCCTCCACCTCGAAGCGCTGATACTCCGCCTGGGCGTCAAGCTGCTCGATTTGCCGTCTGATGCCGCCAAACGCATCCAGGGTGTAGGAGACGTTCAACGAGCCGCTGAGGACCGAGAACGTCGTCGAACCGCTGCCGAACCCAAGCGTCGCCAATGACTCCTGTTGCCGCTCGGCCGACACGCCGGCGCTGACCTGCGGGAACAAGGCCCCTTGCTCCGCTCGGACATTCTCGCGCGCCTGCCGCAGGGTGGCCTGCGCGGCGGCGACATCGGGATTGGCCTGCAGCGCACGGGTGACCAACATGGTGATCTGCGGTGAATGAAACAGCGCCCACCACTCGCCGGGGATGTCGCGCCCCGCGTTCAAACGCTGCGCCGAGCCGCCCGGAATGGCCGCGGATGCGGTGCGAGTGGGCAAAGCAGCCTCGGTGAATCGTGGGCTGGCGGGGGCGTCCGGCGCGCGGAAATTCGGTCCCACCATGCAGCCTGACGTCGCCATCGTCGCGGCAACCGCCATGATCGTGACAAGGGCGGGTGGACAAAGGTTAACGTTCGGCATGGAAGGTGCAACAATGGGCATCGCCTGGATCGTATTTCTATACTAATGCGTCCAGTATGTGGTAAAGTGGACCATGGAGTCCAGTAACTTTTCGAAGGAATTCCACGTGGCGCCTTCATCCGCCGTCACCCGTTCGGGCCGGCCCAAGGACAATGCCAAGCGCGGCGCCATCATCGCCGCCGCGAAGAACCTGTTCGGCCGGCAGGCCTTCGAACTGGTTACGATGGAGGCGGTAGCGGCCCAGGCGGCGGTCTCGAAGATGACGGTCTATAGTCACTTTCGTGACAAGGAAACGTTGTTTGAGACCATTGTCAGCACCACCGCCGATGAGATGATCGGCGCCTTGTCGGCGCCGGAATGCGACAACGACCTGCGCCAGCGGCTGACCGCGCTGGGCCTTGCATTCCTGGGTGTGATTCTGGGATCGGATGTTTGTGCGATGGCGCACACGCTGCCCGGCACGCTGCGCAGCAATCGCGCCTTGGCCGTGCGGTTCTACGCGGCGGGCCCCGGTCGCGTACGCTCGGCGCTGGCCGCCATCATCTCCGTCGCGGCAGAGCGGGGGGAGTTGACGATCGATGACGCGGACCGGGCAGCGGACGATCTGGTCAGTCTGTGGGAGGGCAACATGCCGGCGAAGATCGCCTTCGGATTGGCCGAACCCATCTCGCCGCCCGAGATCAGGCGCCGCGCTCACCGAGGTACCGGAGGTCTTCCTCCGCGCCTATCGCAATGAGCCGGACGCGATGACGCATCGCGCCAAGGGCGACGACGGTCAGGCTGCCGAAGCGCCCTTGCATTTGGTTGAGCGAGTCAACGGTCAGGGTTCCCGTTCGACGGCAACCTGATCATACCAGCCTGTTCCTGGTGGCCCTCAGTCGGGTGTGCGACCAAATCCGACGCCGCATGGTCTATGCCCCTGCTTCCGAGCCCGCGTCATGCTCGCTTGCCCTATTCGCCGACCTGGTGCGAGGGCGGTGAGCCGGTGGCATTCCGTTGGTCTCCGGCTGCCGTGGCCGCTTCACGGTCAGCCTTTTTGGCTTCATGGCGCTTGTAGGCGCCAACCGCGCAGCCGCCGGCCGCGCCGAGCACCGCATGTCCTTGACCGACGAAGTGCCCGGCCACCGCACCACCCGCGCCGTACTTGAGGCATCCGCCGGTTTCCGCCGAGGCGGTCCCCGCCATCAGAACCAGGGCCGCGCCCGTGATGAATAATCGTTTCATAACCTTATTCTCCTGCACCGCGGTGATCGCCTCGTTCGGCAGTTCCTGAAGCGCCAACCCAAAGGCGGGGATCCATAACGATCACGTCATTGCCGCAACGGCGGGGCCGTAGTGAGCGAGAAGCTGGCTCTGGGCCGTCGCCGAGCACGCCACTGGTAACGCCATCGCCCTTCGCCGCGAAGCAGGACGACGTCCGCGCTATCAAACAGAAATCAAAATGATAAGCGTGTTCACACGATGGTGTTCGTTGTGGTTTGCTGTGCTCCGCCAAGAGGACCACTCGATGCGACTCGCAGTCATCTCAGATGTGCACGGGAACCTTTGCGCTTTGGAGGCGGTACCTGCTGACGTCAGGAATCGTGGAGTTGATCTGACGGTGAATTTAGGCGATTGCGTCACCAGTCCTCTATGGCCAAGGGAGACTTTCGAAGTCCTCCAGTCGCTCGCCCTGCCGACAGTTCGAGGGAACCACGACCGGTGGATCGAGGAGTTGCCCGACACAGATCTCTCGCCTGCCGGATCGTTCGCGCGCGCTGCGTTGCGGCCGGAGCAGCGACATGCATTGCACAATTTGCCTCCGCATATCGAGTTGGCCGAGGGCATCTTGGCGGTCCATGGCACCCCTGATGACGATACCACCTGCTTGCTGGAAGAGACGCTCGATGACGGACGCTTTGCTCCTGCACGGCGGGATGTCCTGAAGGCACGCTTGCGAAACGCTGGTCGGGCAAGTGTCGTGTTGTGTGGTCACAGCCATCGCCAAAGCATGACGCTCGGACCGGGCGGATGCGTCATTCTGAACCCAGGCAGCGTCGGGTGCCCGGTTTTCGCGGACATCTCCGTTGCTGCGAATCTGGAGTATCGCTCGCCGCATGCCCGATACGCCGTTCTGACCAAGCGCAACGGGCATTGGGGAGCCGAATTGATTGCGCTGGAATACGACTGGGCGTCGGCATCGGCTCGCGCCCGTCAGAATGGACGTCCGGACTGGGCGACCGCGCTGTCATTGGGCATCGTTGGGTAGAGCGTGGTTGTTGTATTCACGCCGCTCGCCGCAAGCGGGGATAAAAGGCGACAAGCGGTGTCTGGCTCATCCTGGCCGTCGTAAACGGCATTGACGTAGCACCCCCCGGTGGGTTGGATTGTCAGGCCGCCGCGACGGTCACAGTAGCCGCGACGGCCGGGGCTGGCGCAGGTTGACGGCGCGGTACTAGGGGTCCCAGCTGTCACACAAGGCGCTACATCGCGAGGTAGCCGCCGTCGACGTAAAGCTCCGCACCGGTGATGTAGGACGCCTCGTCGGAGGCCAGAAACAGGACCGCGCTGGCGACCTCATCAACCTCCCCGGTGCGGCCGAGCGGGACGGCTTTCAGCATCTTTGCACGCACCGCGGGGTCGGCGGTGGCGCCAGAGGTGCGCATCGGCGGCATCAGTCCTGGATGGATGGAATTGCAGCGGATGCGATCCTTGCCGAACTGCACGGCGGTCGCCTTGGTCATGGTGCGGACCGCACCCTTGGAGGCGTTATACCCCATGTGCACGAACCCCTGGCCCACTACGCCGGAGATCGAGGACAGATTGACGATCGATCCACCACCGTTCTTCTGCATCTGTCGCACTGCCGCCGCAGTGCCGAGGAAGACACCGGTACTGTTCACCGCCATGAGCCGCTCCCACAGGGCCGAGTCCAGCAGATCGTTCGTGGCGCTGCCGCTGATGCCGGCGTTGTTCACCAGGATGTCGAGCCGCCCGAAGGCGCGCACCGTCTCGTCCACCACCTTCGCCCAGCCGGCTTCATCAGTGACGTTCAGGGCGACGAACAAAGCCTTTCCACCGGCAGCATTGATCGCGCCCGCCACCGCTCGGCCTTCCTCCTCCAGCATGTCGGCGACGACCACCTTGGCGCCTTCCTGGCCAAACCGTCGCGCCGTGGCGGCGCCCATCCCCGATGCCGCACCACTGACGATGGCGACCTTGTCCGCGAGCCGCATGAGCTGTTCCCTCCGTTTGGGTGTTTCGCCAAGCTTGCCATCCTGGCGCGGGCTTGGCTACTGGCTGGTATCGCGGCAGAATGAGCCGTTTTTGCTGACGTATTGGAGACAGGTTCATGGCGCATCGTGGTTTGACGTTCGGTGTCTTTCTCGCCCCGTTCCATCGCCTGGGGGAGAACCCGACGCTCGCGATCGACCGTGACCTGGAGTTGATCCAATGGCTGGATCATCTGGGCTTCGACGAAGCCTGGATCGGCGAGCATCACTCCGCTGGATGGGAGCTGATCGCCTCGCCGGAGTTGATTATCGCCGCGGCCGCGGAGAAGACCAGGCACATAAAGTTGGGCTCCGGCGTGACCAGCCTGCCTTATCATCATCCCTTCCTGGTAGCGCAGCGCTGGGTGCAGCTTGATCACATGACGCGGGGCCGGGCGATGCTGGGCTGTGGGCCGGGCGCGCTGACCTCGGACGCCTACATGCTCGGGATCGAGCCATCAACGCAACGGCCGCGCATGTTGCAGGCCATGGACGCGATCATGGCGCTGCTGAAGATGGAAGATCGCGTCACCATGAAGACCGACTGGTTCGAGATGAACGACGCGCGTCTTCACCTTGCGCCATACAGCGATCCGCATTTCGATATCGCGGTGGCCAGCACGATAACCCCGTTCGGGATGATCGCGGCCGGGACGCACGGGGTGGGGGTTCTGTCGATCGGCGCCGGGCTGCCGGGCGGCCCGGAGGCGCTGGCCAGCCAGTGGAAAATCGCCGAGGACGCGGCGGCGAAGAATGGCAAAACCGTGACGCGGAAAAAATGGCGTGTAGTGGTCAACGCACATATCGCCGAGGACGACGAGCAGGCGCTGGCGGAAGTCAACAAGGGCGAACGCAACGAAACTCAAACCTATTTCGAGGACACGCTGGGCCGCCCGCCGGGCCGCGCCGATGATCCGCTGCGGGATGGTGTGAAGATGGGGACAACGCTGGTGGGCTCGCCGGAGACGGTCACCAAGGGCATCAAGCGATTGTTGGAGTACAGCCAGGGCGGCTTTGGCGGCATTCTGTTCCGGGCCCATGAGTGGGCGAACCGCGAGCAGACGATGCGCAGCTATGAACTGTTCGCACGCTATGTGATGCCGGTGTTCCAGCAGTCGATCGAGCCGCCGATCGGATCGAACACCTGGGCACGCGACAACCGCAAGGAAGTGTTCGGCTCGACAGTTGAAGCCGTGCGCCGCGCCTTTACCGATTTCGGCGCCACCGTGCCAGCGGATTTTCGCTCGGCAACCATCGGCGCTCGCGATGTTGATGATGCGGGGTCATAGGCTGGTGGTGTCTTGCCCGGTCGCCTCGAAGGCGCGTCTACCGCGATTTGGAATGCGAACGGGCAGCGGGGATCAACAATAGCGGTCGGACGCTTTACAGACGATAGCCGGCGGCACGTTGCTTCCTTTCGCCGGAATCATTTTCTCGCCCTGTTCGACCCTTCAAATGGTCCATGACCGGAATGGCGGCAGAGTTTCTCAGCCTGGGACGACGGCGCCGTCTCGCCGGGCAAGCCTCCGAGCGGAGCGCAACAGCATCTGGCGGTCGTCCGGATCGCATTCCCGGTAGAGGCGGAGCAGGGCGAGTTCATCGCCCTGCCGTACCTCGGTCGGCGCGCGCTTGTCTTCGCCATACATCAGATATTCCACGCTGACCTCCAGCGCCTGGGCGATGCGGGAAAGGTTTTCGGTGACCTGTCCCGTGCGGCCGGTTTCCCACTGGGCTACCGCGCTGCGCGACACGCCAACCTCGCTGGCGAGTTGATCCTGGGTTAATCCGCGATCCAGGCGCGCGCTACGGATCCGCGCCCCGATGTCCTGATTTATGCTCATGAGCGTTAGTATAACTCGCATAGACTAACAAGACCAGCAGAATCCTGGTGTCGGTTGTTAGGTCGTATTGGCGCGACGGTTCCCCGCTCGCCAACAGAATTTCCGACGCCTGAGGAGGCCTGAGGCGCTAGATTTCTGCGCTTTTGGCGCCTCAATCCGAGAGGTCATATAAGAAAATTATCCTGGGAAATGTTATTTATGTTGACGTTTATAGTCAGTAAGACTAACTAACATATGTTCACTTCATGTTCTCGGCGAGGAGACTTTGATGCCCAGGAAGATTGTCTGGACCGCCGGCCAGGACACACAAATCCGACGACTCCGGACGGAGGGCGCGACCTGGGATGGGATCGCTCAAGCGCTCGGTCTTGCCCGCGGCGCGGTGATCCAGCGCGCGCGTATCCTCGGCGCTGAGCATCCGCCCGCTACCGCCACCGCCGCTTTTGGCGAAGCCGACCGCGCGTCGCTGCCGTCCGGTCACGCCAGGACCTGGGATCCGATCGTTCGCGGCACATCGCTCGAGGGCGTTCGGTTCCGAATCCCCGGCCCCATTCGCTGACCGCCGAGAGCGGCCTCCCGGAGGCACCGCACCCGGGTCGTCCACGACATACCCGGCACATCCGAGACGCGTGAAGGACATATCATCATGGCTATATCGCGCCCAACCAAGCCGTCGCCGGCTTCCGCCATCACACGGGCGGTTCGTCCGGTCATGGCGGATGGTTACCAGATCGACTCGGACTTCGTGGTGTACCGGTTGGAGGAGGCTGGCGCGACGCTGCTCGCCCTGCCTGGCACCGGCTACACCACGCGCCTGCGGAGCTCGTCCCTGGACATCGTGCGGACCGCCCTTGAGTCCTACGGTTGGACCGAGGTGCGGATTCGCCCGGCGGTTCCCTCAGCCGGGAAGATCACTCGCATGGACGAGGCGATGAGCTGGATTCCGCTGATACCGGTTGACCGTTTCGTGCTCCGTCGCGTGGTCGGCGCACGAAGCCTGGTCCATCCGATTACCGACCGGCACCTGTTTCCCTGGCGCCGGCTGGGCAAGGCGCTGGGCGCCGACCACAAGGCGGTCCAGCGATGGCACGCCCAGGGGATAGAGATGATCGTCGCCGCACTCAAGGCTGCCTGACCCGCGCGTCGCCTCCTCGAGGAGGTGCCATGGGACGCAGGTGACCTCAAGGTTGCTTGTGGATGGGGTCGACCCAGTGAACAGCTTCGGGTTTCTCCACCGGCTCGATGTCCAGGTTGACCACGACGGCTTCGTTGTCGCTGCGGACGAGAACGCACTCCAGCGTCTGGTCGGTGCTGGCATTGATCTCCTGATGTGGCACGTAAGGCGGCACGAAGATGAAGTCGCCGGCGTCCGCCTCGGCGACGAATTCCAGATGCTCGCCCCAGCGCATCCGGGCCTTGCCGCGCAAGACATAGATCACGCTTTCCAGCGCGCCATGATGGTGCGCGCCGGTCTTCGCGTTCGGATGGATATTTACCGTGCCGGCCCAGATCTTCTGCGCGCCGACGCGGGCGGCATTGATTGCGGCGGCACGGTTCATGCCCGGCGTCTGGGCCGTGTTGCTGTCGAGCTGATCCGCTTTGATAACCCGCACCCCACTCAACCGCCAGTCCACGCTGCCCGGCGCAGGTGACGCGGCGCGCGGCTGAGAATGATCATGCCCGTGGGTGCTATCCTGGCTCATGCCATTGCTCCGCTGAAGAGATGGGTCAACTGCCCGCGACAAACGCTTCCAACCAATGGATGGAGTAATTGCCCGCCTGAAAATCCGGGTCGTCCACAATCCTGCGGTGCAGCGGGATGGTGGTCTGGATCCCTACCACCGCGAACTCGTCCAGAGCCCGCCGCAGCCGATTGATGGCATCGGTCCTGGTCGGAGCGTGCACGATGAGTTTCGCGACCATGCTGTCATAATATGGCGGCACATAGTACCCGGCGTACAACGCCGAATCCACCCGCACGCCGAGGCCGCCGGGGGCGTGGAAGGCGGTCACCCGACCGGGTGTCGGCATAAAGGTCGTTGGATCCTCCGCGGTGATCCGACACTCGATGGCGTGGCCGTTGTATCCAATGTCCCGCTGTTCGTAACCCAGACGGGCGCCCTCGGCGATGCGGATCTGCTCGCGGACCAGGTCGATATTGCAGATCATCTCGGTGACCGGATGCTCGACCTGCAGCCGCGTATTCATTTCGATGAACGCGAACTGCCCGCTCTGATACAGGAACTCGAGCGTCCCGGCGTTGCGATAGCCGAGCTTGCGCAGGGCGGCGGTGGCGGTTTCGCCCAGGGCGTCACGCTGCGCCGAACTGATGGCGGGCGAACTGGCCTCTTCCAGCAGTTTCTGGTGGCGTCGCTGCAAACTGCAGTCGCGTTCGCCGAAATGGACCACGTTGCCGTGGTTGTCGGCGAGGATCTGCAGCTCGATGTGACGCGGATTGTCGAGGTATTTCTCCATATAGACCGCGTCACTGCCAAATGCGGCCTTCGCTTCCCTGCGGGCTAGGCTGAAAGCGTCCTCCAGTCCTGCCGCGTCGCGCGCCACCTTCATCCCCCGTCCGCCGCCGCCGGACACAGCCTTGATCAGCACCGGATAGCCGACCTCGCCGGCAACCGCGCGTGCGGTCTCCAGGTCAGGCACGGCGCCGGCGGACCCCGGCACCAGCGGCACGCCTAGCGAGGCCATCGCTGATTTCGCGGCGATCTTGTCGCCCATCATGCTGATATGATCGGACGAGGGACCGATGAACGTCATGCCATGCGCTTCGACCATTTCAGCGAAGCCGGCATTCTCCGACAAGAACCCGTAGCCCGGATGGATCGCATCGGCGCCGGTGATCGCCGCAGCCGACAGGATCGCCGGCATGTTCAGATAGCTGTCCTTGGCGGCGGGCGGGCCGATGCACACGCTCTCGTCGGAGAGCCGGACATGCATCGCCTCCGCGTCAGCAGTGGAGTGCACCGCGACCGTCGCTATGCCGAGTTCGCGGCAGGCACGCTGGATGCGAAGGGCGATCTCGCCGCGGTTGGCGATCAGGATTTTCCGGAACAACGGCTCATTCCAGGATAATCAGCACCTCGCCGTACTCAACGGGCGAGCTGTTCTGTACCAGGACGGCGACAACGGTTCCGGCCTTCGATGCCCTGATCTGGTTGAAGGTCTTCATCGCCTCGATCAACAGCAGCGTTTGCCCGGCCGCGACCGACTGCCCGACCGTTACGAACGGTGGAGCACCGGGCTCCGGCGACAAATAGGCGACGCCGACCATCGGGCTGATCACCGCGCCGGGATGCGACGCCATATCGGGAACCGCGGGCGCCACGGCGACCACGGCCGCCGGGGGAGCAGCCATCACCGGAGTTGTTGCCGGGACGCCGCCCCGCACGATGCGAATGCGGCTATCTTTTTCGGCGATCTCGATCTCCGTCAGGCCGGTTTCAGCCAGCACGGCGGCCAAAGCCCGGATGATGTCGGGATCGATGGGGATGCGGGTCAACGACTTTCCTCCAGAATATCGGCCATGGCGTGTAAAGCCATGGCATAGCCACGGACGCCGAGTCCGCAAATTACTCCGACGGCGGCCATCGAGACGTAGGATTGCTGACGAAACGCCTCGCGTCGGTGGATATTGCTGATGTGTACCTCGATCACTGGCAGCTCGGTTGCCAGCAGGGCATCCAGCAGGGCAACCGACGTGGTTGTATACCCGGCCGGATTAATCACAATGCCGGCTGCGCGGCCACGGCATTCCTGTACCCAGGTCACCAATTCACCCTCGCCGTTCGTCTGGCGGAAATCGATCGCCAGCCCAGCCTGTTCCGCCGCCTCGGCGCACAGCATCTCCACATCGTCCAGCGTCGCTCTTCCGTAGATGAGCGGCTGGCGCAATCCCAGCATGTTGATGTTTGGGCCATTCAAGACCGCGATCAGTGGCCTGGCGTCGGCAGGGGACATGCTCCGCGCGTAGCATAGGGGGCGCCCGGGGTCCAATAACGGCCACGCCAAGTCGGGCATTAGGCCAAATTTGATTTTCCCGACCTGCCCCAGGGGCAATTTCACGGCGCTGCCCCTTTGCGGTAGGAAAAGCGCCATGCGCATCCTGGCGATTTCCGGCAGCCTTCGGGCAAGGTCTTCCAATACGGCTGTCCTGATGGCCGCGGCCCAACTCGCCCCGCCCGGCCTGGAGATAGGTACTTTTCGAGGGGCTGGGCGATCTGCCCTACTTCAACGCGGATCTGGATACGGACGACCCACCCGCGCCAGTCCGCGTATTCAGGCAGCATATCGGAGCCTGCCAAGGGTTGCTGCTCTGCAGCCCGGAATACGCCCGGGGGGTGTCGGGGGTGATGAAGAACGCCCTGGACTGGCTCGTCGGCAGCACGGAATTTCCAGACAAGCCAGTCGCTCTCATTAATACGTCGGAACGAGCGGTCCACGCAGATGCGCATTTGCGCCTGACGCTGACAACGATGTCAGCGCGACTGGTCGAATCCGCCTCGATCACGCTTCCACTGCTGGGCTTGGGCCTGGATGTCAACGGCATCGTTTCGAACAGCGTCCTGGCGGCGCAACTGCGAGCCGCTCTTGACTGCTTTGCACGAACCATTGCTGGCCGCCAACCGTGACGGTGGTCGCGCCAACATTGCCGCCGGCAGCCGCCCGCCCCATACTCTTGGCATGCACAGCTCCGTAACCCTGACGCTGAATGGCGAAAGCCGGATGTTCCGAGGGCCCGCCGACGGCCCGCTGTCGGTCACCGCTCTTCTCCTCACGCTCGGCCTCGATACGAGCAAGGTCGCGGTCGAGCGGAACGAGGAAATCGTGCCGCGCTCGCGCTATGCCGAGACCTGGCTGGCCAGCGGCGATTCGCTCGAGGTCGTGCATTTCATCGGGGGAGGCTGACGATGGACGGACCAATCACGGCTGCAGACACGTGGACGGTGGCGGGCCGGAGTTTCCGCTCCCGCCTGATCGTCGGCACCGGGCGCTACAAGGATCTGGAGGAAACCGGGCGAGCGATCGAAGCCAGCGGGGCGGAGATCGTAACGGTCGCGCTGCGGCGAGTGAACCTTTCCGATCCAAAGGCTCCGATGCTGCAGGATTACGTCGATCCGAAGAAATATACCTACTTGCCGAATACGGCAGGCTGCTTCACCGCCAACGACGCCGTCCGCACCCTGCGCCTGGCACGCGAGGCCGGTGGCTGGAACCTGGTCAAGCTGGAGGTCCTCGGACCGCCGCCTCTTCTCTACCCGGATATGCCGGGAACCTTTGAGGCGGCGGCCGCACTCATCAAGGACGGGTTCGAGGTGATGGTTTACTGCGCCGACGACCCGCTCGCCGCCAGGCGCCTGCAGGAGATGGGCTGCGTCGCGGTCATGCCGCTGGGCGCGCCGATCGGCTCGGGTCTCGGTATTCAGAACCCCGCGATGATTGCCATGATGATGGAGCAGGTCACCGTGCCGTTCCTGGTGGACGCCGGCGTGGGTACCGCGTCGGATGCGGCGATCGCGATGGAACTGGGATGTGACGCTGTGCTGCTGAATTCGGCGATCGCCCATGCAAAGGACCCGGTCCGCATGGCGAAGGCGATGAAGCTGGCGGTGGAGGCTGGCCGTCTGGCGCATCTGGCGGGACGTATGCCGCGGCGCATGGGGGCTGATCCGTCCAGCCCGCTCGCCGGGCTGATTCGCTGACGGCTGATCCCAAGACCTAACGGCTCGGTCCGTCTCGCCGCCGGCGGGTCAAGTAGACGCCGCGGGATTAACTGTCTGGGCGGCGCACCATTCCTGCCATGTATGCCGCAGCGCCGCGCCCAGATTTCGGCCGAAGCGCGGCGCATCGCATAGCGGGCTGCGCCGCACTCTCTCCCGCAGCCCCGCGCGTAATTCGGCCAGCGCCGGTATTTCGCGGGCGCGGGCCACCGCCATGGCAATGTAATCCTCGATGGTGCTTGTCACCCAGTCGGCGAGCCCAACATTGCTCAGATGGCTGGTGGAGTGACGTGATGCGAAGATCTCGCCGGCCAGGGTGATGGTGGGCACGCCCATCCACAGTGCTTCGCACGTCGTCAGCCCGCCGGAGTAGGGGAACGGGTCCAGCGCCATGTCAATATCGCCGTATTGGCCCATGAACGCGCGGTGACTTGAATAGTCTCGAAGCTCGATCCGAGCGGTGTCGACCCGATGCGACGCGAAGGCCGTCAACATCCGGTCCTTGATGCTGGCGTCACTCAACTGTGGGGCCTTAACGACGAGCCGAGCGTCGGGGACACGGTGCAAAATAGTGGCCCAGGTTCCGATCACCTGTGATGTGATCTTGGCAATATTGTTGAAGCAGCCGAAGGTGACGTGACCATTCGTCAGCGCGGGCAGCGGCACCACGTCGGGCGCATACGGCGGCGGACTGTAGCAGATATATCCGTCGGGTAGCCGCAGCAGGCGCTCGCTGTAATACCGTTCGAAGCCCACAGGGGTTTCCCAGCGGTCGGTCAAGAACCAGTCTATCTCCGGTATGCCGGTGCTGTGGTTCTGCATGCCCACCCACTTGATCTGCACAGGCGCGAGGCGATTTGCACAGGCGCGCATGCGGCCGGATTCGCCGTACCCGCCGAGGTCGATCAGGATGTCGATCTGCTTGGAGCGGGCGGCTTCGATCAATTGCGCGTCCGTCATGCCATCAACCTCCGCCCAGTCGCTGGACAGGGCACGGAATTGGCGAGCGAACGGGTCTTTCGCCACGATAATCTGTGCCAGGGCGATCACGCTAAACTGCTCCGGATCGAGCATTTCGATGCCGGCGACAGTCAGCCACCCCACGGGATGTGACCTCAGGGAGCCAGACAGCAGACCGATCACCAGTTTGCGCTTCGGATCGGTGCCGTTGACGAAGGGTCGTTGATCGGTCCGCGGCAAAGTGGCGGCGCAGTCTTGCAGTGCGGCTAATAATTCCATGGCCGTGGTGCCGCTTCGATATGGCAGCGTGTTGCACAGCGCACGCCGCGGCAAGCTGGCTGCTGGATCGAGGCAGATAGCCCGGCGCGCCTCCGCAACCGCTTCGTCCTGCAGGCCGACGTAGACCGTCGCGATAGCCAAATTGCAGAGGGGATACGCATCTAACCCATGTTTCTGCTGCATTTTGAGCAGAATCAAGCGGGCTTCCTCGTGCCGCTGCAGCCGCGTCAATATGGTGGCGTGATTGTTGTGCAGTTCGACACAATCCGGCTTCGAGGCGCAAATGCGCCGCATCGCGTCCTCGGCCTCCGTGAGTCGACTTGTGTGGCACAGCCGATTCGCCAGCAGGCCGAGTATCGCCGTAGAACTCGGTGCCAGAATGGCCGCGGCCTCTAGCGCGTCGACTGCTTCGTTGCGGTAGCCAAGGCGGTCCAGCAACACGCTCCGTCCGGCCAGCAGGACAGCACTCAGTGGATCGTTTTCGGCAGCGGCGGACAGGCGGTCCAACTCCACATCCGTTTGGCCGGCTTCGACAGCCGCCTCAACACCTCGCAGCACATAGGTCAATTCACCCGGTTGCAGAGCTTGGGCTTTTACGTAGGCCTGCAAAGCCAGATCCGGGGCGCCGGTCGCTCGCAACGCGTAGCCCAGCGTGCCCCACGCCTCTGCCTCGTGGGGAACGACATCGCAGCAGCGCTGCAGCAGATTGCGGGCTTCCGCGGCCTGCCCTCGCGCCAGCAGCAAGCCACCGAGCGCCATCAGCGCCGTAGGCCGGTTGGGGTTGAGCTCGAGGACACGACGATACGCCTCTTCCGCCGCCGCGATCTCGTTGCTGGCGCGCAGGCTCTCGGCAAGGCGCAAGATCGGCTCGTCCCAGTTCGGCAAGCGCACTGCAACCTGCTGCATCAAGCGTCGTGCACGATCCCGATCGCCGACCCGATCTTCGGCGATTGCAAGGTTGAGCAGGGTCGACGGACGATTATCGCCCAATGCGACCGCCAGCCGCAGCTCGGCCAGAGCCTCTTCGAACATGCCGAGGCCCAGCAACGCCACGCCTTCGACCGCTTGATGATGGCCTGATCCCTGGTCGAGCGGAAGACTACGGATCGGCGAATGTTCCGGCGTTGGGATATCAATCGTCATCAGCCAACCGTTCAACGGTGAGCAGAACACCGGGGACATCGCCGCCCGCTTCCCGTCGTATACTGTGCCGGTCCGTCCGCAATACGCGGAAACCGGCCGCACAGGCCGTCTCATGGACGTAGTCCCGGCTGTGCGCGTAGCGGCCCTGTCGGTGAAGCGCCCATGACCCATTGCCCGGAATGGTGCCGTCATGATCGGGCCGCAGCTCCTCGGTCGAGAAGACGAACCACCCGCCGGGTTCAAGCCGGTCATGGACGGCGGCCAGCACTGTTTCCAGGGCACCGAAGTAGCACAAGAGGTCCGCGGCGATGATCAAGGGCCACCGCTCGGCGCATTCGCGGCCCAGCTCGGTCACTATGTCGGCTTCTCGCAATTCCCCGTAAAGTTGCTTGGCCTGCGCCTGGTCCAGCATGCGGCGGGACAGGTCCACGCCAGTGATCGGTCCCAGCTTCAGATCGCTGATTGCCAGCGCCGCGAGGCCGGTGCCGCAACCAAGGTCAAGGACCGGTCCCAGTGCAACGCCAGCGGTGATTTTCGGATGCGATTGCAGCGCCGCCCGAATTCGCCCTGGAGTACGATAACCCAGCGATATCAGATGGCTGTCGAACCACTCGGCATAACTGTCGAACACCGCCCGGATGTATTCCGGGGCCGCGCGCGCGCCGCTCGGGATGCCACCCCCGGCCATCACGAGATGGCGCACGTGGGGATCATCTGGTTCGAGCTTCAGCGCCTCCTGGTACGCCAGGGTGGACGCCTCATGGTCTTCCAGGCTGGCGAGGACGTGCCCCTTCATCGCGAACGTAGCGGCATCGGCAACGCCAGCGACGCGGGCTTGTTCGGTGAATTCCAGGGCTCGCCTGTAGTCTCGACGGCGCATGCACAACAGGATCGCCGCATTGCGCAAAATCGGGTCGGCCGGACCGAGCGAGATGGCGTCGGTCAGCACGAGCAGGGCCGCATCCACGTCGCCGGTAGCTTCCAACGCCGCGGCCAGTGCTCGCCGGTACGCCAGCATCCTGGGCGCCGCCATAACGGCCTCCTCCAGGCAATGGGCGGCATCGACGGCATGGCCAAGGTCCAGCATCGTGATGCCCAGGATCACTTTCGCCTCGACATCATCACGATCTAGAATCACGGCTTCAGCCGCATCCCGTGCCGCGCCTTCCCGATCGCCCCGCAGTTGCCGAACCTCGGCTCTAATCTTCCGCAAGGCCGGATCGGCGGGGAGCTCCGCGATCGCGGCATCAAGCTCTCGTGTTGCCTGGTCGAGGTCGCCATCCCGCATGGCAAGCCGAGCTGCGAGCAGCGGGATGTCGGCGCAACGTGGCGACAATGTTCGGGCCGCCGCCAGCAACGGCCGCGCAGCCCCCGTGCGTCCAGCATCGATCAGTTGCCCGATGCGCTCGCGCAGAACGCCGGCTTCGACCTCGGAATGGGTCACGCTCAGAACAAAGCTCCTTTTGAGCCGGCTGGGAAACCGTCAGACGATGCCCTACGCCTCAACCGAAAGGGTAGTCAGGTCGGGCGCAGACGTAGCGCTGGCAGATGCACTATTGGCGATCAAGTAGCGATCGATGAAGCTCTCGACGAATTTCGGGTCCTTGAATTGCGTGATATCCAGCCGGCTGCTGATCGCGAGCTCTTGCGCGTTCATCGACTGGAAGGCGATCTCCTGTGGCACTCCGAGGGCGGTGGTGACAACGTTCCGCAACGTCGTATTCCCCAGGATCTGATCCACCGACGTGATCGACGACGCCTGGGATCGGAACGCGAGGGCACTCGACAGGCCCGGCGTGGACGCATCGAGGCTTTGCTCCCAGACCGTCTGAGTGTAGGCCGCCGTAATCGAGGCGATGGTTGCCGGTTGCTGGATGACCGACAGGCCGTTTTGGGCAAAGTTGTAGGTTGTTGCGGCGGTCTTCCACAGGGTGTTGGGCAACACGTTGGCCAGCGAAGTTGCATCTGTCAGGTCGGACGTCAGAGCCTTTGTTGCCAGCGCGGTGTAAGCGGTCTGGTCACCTAGCCCGTTTGCGGTCAGCAGAACAGTCATTACCTCGGGATTGGCAAGAAGCTGAGCGACACTGGTTGCGGACGTCACGGCTTTGGTGAAAGCCGCGATCGCATGCTGAACGGTGGGCTGCGCTGCCGTTGCAGCAACGTCCTGCGTCTGGTTCGTTTCGGCCGATTGCAGCGCCTGGACCGGCGTTTGTCCCGAGGCATTGGCCGACTGTCCACCAAGACCGTACAGCGTATCCAGCAGGGACGAACCCGCACCGCCGGACGCGCTGTTGTAAAGCGAGGTGAGATAACTGGTGGAGATACCCATGAGCGTGCCTTGCGTTCGTTCAGGCATGCCCACACAGGGCAGCGACAATGTTCTCGTTCATTGCGATGAGGAATTCGAAATCCGGTGACTCCTGATCCAGTTCGCGATCAACCGACAGCGCGATAGAGGCGATACCCGCCTTGGTTTCGTCGGGCAGCGGATTCTCGGGGTCACGCATCAGGTTGTTCATCGCCAGCCAAAGGCGGCGATTGTCCGAAAGGGCCCGGATGCGAGCGAGATCTCCGGCGCTTCCGGCCCGCCTGAGCGCCGCGTTTACATGGCGGAACACATCGGCCTCTTGGTCCCGCTGAGAACGGGATCGGGAGGCGGTTTCATAAGCCTGCCGAGCTTGGGTCGCTTCTTGCATGGTAATCATTTTTCCCTATTGGAGACAAGAGTTCCTGCGCTTTGCCGAGGATCGCGTCCTCGTGCTGGATGATCCGGCGGATCAGCTTGAGGGCCTGGTAGCAGTCATCTTCCTCGGCCGCGACCAGTGCCTGATCCAGGATCAGCCGCACCAGGTCCAAGGTGGTCGCTTCATGAAAATCGGCGATGAAGTGCCGTGCGGCTGCCAGACCGGCCTCGCGCTCGACTTCGCTACCGACATAGGCGGTCTGCAGGGCAAAGTAGATCCGCCGAGCGGGGCTGCGGACCTGATCGTGTGTCATGATCTGCTTGCCGAACAGGAAGCGTGCCTTGGCGGTTAATTCGATGCGGGATCTTGTACGGAAGCGAATCGGTGCGCCATTCACGATCATTACCTCGCCTTGGCGCAGTTCCAGAACGAGATTGGACATAACGTGCCTTTTGCGAAGCGCCATGCGATGCTGCACGGCCGAAGCCTTTTGGCTGCGGGGTCAACTCTTCTGCCGGACCCTGCGGGCTTGGCGCGCAGTCCGGCAGGCCGGCGGGAAGCCGTTACTTGAACAGACTTAGCAGAGACTGCGGCGCCTGGTTCGCAAGGGACAGAGCCTGCGTTCCAAGTTGCTGGCGGATTTGCAAAGCGGTGAGCTGAGCCAACTCTTTTGCCAGATCGGCATCCACCATCGATCCAAGCCCGGTGTTCAGCGCATCGATCTTGTTATTATTGTAGCTGACCTGATTGTTGACGTAGTTGATCTCGGTGCCGACCGTGTTGAGAGACGTTTCAACCACATTCAGCGTCCGGATGAATAGCCCGGGCGTACCGGCGGCGCCGCCGTCGGTATTTGTCCCCACCACGAGCGCGGCCTTTGCCGAGGTTGCGGTCATCGGTGTGGCTGATGTTCCCGCGAGAGAGCCCGAGATCAGTGAATTGTAGATCTCAGAGCCGCCGGCGGTGGCGATCGTATATGAGGCGCCGGCTTCGTTCCTGGCGATGTTAACCGACCCGAAACTACCCGTGCTGCCCGTGATGTTGCCGATCAGGGTCTGGCCATTGTATGCGGCATCCTGGATATACGACTGGACTTGGTTCGCAAGGGACGTGTACTGTGCCTGGTCTTGTGTTCGTTCGCTGACCGAGAGGCTGGAGTCGGCCAGCTTCACCAGCGTGTCGCGCATGCTGCCCATCGTCGTTGCAATGTTGGTCAGTGCAGAGTTCGTAGTGGACAGCAAACCCTGCGAAGCACCGAGCTGCTGATTGGCACTGTTCAAGGCCCCAACTGTTGAGCGCACGGTTGTGGCAATCGCGAATGCCGCGCCGTCATCTGACGCGTCCGCGACCCGAAAGCCAGTGGAAACCTGCTTCTGTGTGACGGCGAGCGCTTGATTGGTCTCGTCCAGTGAGTCCAGAGCAATCATCGCGCCGGTGTTGGTGTTCACGGAGTTGATTATGCCAGACATAGCGACCTACCCTTTCAATTCCGGTACCTCTTGCCCCGTCCTGGGGCTCTGCGAGAGAATGGGTCACGACAATTAATTATTTATGAATCGAACAGCGTTTTTAGGCTGCCGGCAGGAACTTTGCGAGAGAAAGCCCGGTTTCCCCCGCGATCAATTGGTAGGACGCCTGCAATTGCGTTTGTGTCTGCGTCAAGTCGGACAGCGTGGCGGCCATGTCGACGTTCTGCGCCGAGGAGACCTGTGTCGTCAGCGCTGTAGCGGTGTCGGATAGGGCAGTTTGCGTCGCTGTCAAAGCGGTTTGGCGGTCGCCAAGCACACCGGTCTCCGTTGCCATCGAGCTGACCGCGCCATTCAGGCTGGTCATTGTGTCCTGCACCAAAGGGGCAAAATTCGGATCGCTCGCTTGGGAACTCGTCATTGAACCGATTGTCGCCAGCGCCCGCATTAGGTCGCGCATGTACGAGCCAGTAGTGGAGGTGCCGGTGGACGCTGGTATGGCGGAATTTGCGCTCGCCAGCAGGCCGGTTTGCACCATGCTGTCTGCGCCGGCTTGAACAACCGGCGAACTCAGGGAGGCTGCCGGTTGCGACATATAGCTGGAGAATGGCGAGGTGCCGGCTTCGTTGGATTGGCCGACAACAAGCGTTGCTGCGATCGTCGCGGTGGCCCCATTGGCCGTAAGGCCGGAGACTGCATCGTTGATCTGGGTGTAAAAACCCGACGACAGGATGTCGTCGGGCGACGGCACCGGCGGGTTGGAGGTATCCTGACCGCCGAAGACGTAGACATTACCATCCTGGGTGTCCAGCAGCCCGGCAACCTCGGTCAGCGCGTCGCGCGCGTTGGCCGCCACGCTGTCCGTCTCGGCTGGGTTCAGATTGTTGAGGTTGTTGGTATCTGCCGCGAAGGTCGACGCGATAGACTGCAGTTGCGTCATCGCACTCTGCGTCACCTGCATGGTCCCGGTGGCCTGGCCGATGTTGTTCTGCCATGTCTGCATCGAAGATAGTTGCGGATTCAAGCTCAGTGAAACCGGCATGCCGGCGCCGAGGCCGGCATAAGTCTGGGAAATCAGGCCGGAGCTTGCCTGTTCGGTCAAGTTGGCGAGCCGATTGTTGATACTCGGTACTGTCCGAAATCATCTGGTCCAGTATGCCGTAGCCAGATGCACCGGTGCCGCTGACGCTGCCGCTCATTGCACGGCCTGCAGCAACTGACTGAACATCGATTGCACCGCGGTGATAATGCGTGCATTCACCCCATAGGCATTCTGCAGAGTGATCATCATCGACATTTCGGTGTCCATGCTGACGCCGCTGACCGCGGCTACCTTTGACGTCAAGCTGGTCTGCAACGCCTGCTCGGTGGCCAGGTTGCCGGTCGTCGCGGCACTTTGTTGCGCCTGAGACGATACCATGTCGGTCGCGTAGTCGGACAGGGACGTCGCCGAGCTGATTGGCGCCGTCAGTGTGCCATCGGCGCCTAGTGAGGTGCTGTTGAACGCGGGTTGCGCCACTCCGGCTTGTAGCTGGGAGCCAAAGGTGTAGTTTAGAACGCGTGAAATCAGGTCGGTGAAGCCGGCCGGTCCGGCCGGGGGGACGCCGCCCGGGCCGGCTGCCGGGTTGGGTGTGAATCCGCCGGAATTCTGCAGGGTGCCGTCTCGGATCAGCGACGGATTAGCAATGATCGTGGGATTGACCTGAACTGCCGCCGAATATCCAACATAGGTACTTTGGACTGGAGTGCCGCCGCCGCTGGGTATGTTTTGGGTTGGGTCGGTGAACAAGTTCAGCCCCTGCGCTGAGAACCGGGAGGACATATTGAAGGCGAACTCGTCCAGCTCCGCCTGGTCGGTCGGCAGGGTTTGGTCGCGCAATGTCAGATCGGCCCCGATCTGGCCGCCGGTCATCTCGCTCGTCACGTCGTTGCCGCTCACCATTATGCCGGGCAACCCGCCAGCCGGATAAAAGGCCCCGGGTTGGGCGGTGCCGCCGGCGATGGAAAACGGATCAGTCGCGCCTTGGGTCGGCAGCGACAGCCCGCCGGAGGTGAACACCGAAAGGTCGCCATTCGGTTGTTCGATCGTCTTGACGTCGACGAGGCTCGACAATGTCTGCACCGCCGCGTCCCGTTGGTTCTCCAGATCCGCCGTACTCAGTCCGCTCGGCCGCATGGTAACGATTTGGTCGCTCTAATTGGCCGATCGTTGTCAGCGTCGCATTCAGGGTCGTAACCGCCGATCCCAGATCGTCCTGCGCCGCTTGGCGCTGTGTCGTATAGGCTGAACTAAGATTGTTGATACCGGTGGCCAAGCTGGACGCAGCTGACACGACCGCGCTTTGCTGCGCCTGACTGCTCGGATTGGTCAGCAGGGTGGAAAACTGATTCTGCACATCCCCGAGCAGGCTACCCAGGTCGTTGCCTTGTCCTGGCGTGCCGAGCACGGCGTCGATCGGCTGTAATGCGGTTTGCGTCGTCGTCAGTCCGCTTACCGTGGCGTTCTGTTGCATTAACGACGACTGGAGTGCCAGGTTGATCTGGCGCGTGGCGGGCCCGGTATGGACGCCTAGCCCAACGCCATTCGCGGTAATCTCTTGCTGCGTACTCGTCTCCACCGCGTAGGCGGGGGTTCCGGCATTGGCGACGTTCTGCGACACCAGCGCAAGCTGCGCGTTAATATTCGCCAATCCGCCGGAGGCGATTGACAGGGCGGTGTCGAGGCCCATGCCCTAGTCCGCCGCTTTCAGGTAATCATGTTGATCGTGACCTGCAGCATAGCGTCCGCGGTGGTAACCACTTTCGCATTCGAGGAATAGGCCTGCTGTGCCACGATCAATTGCGAGAATTCGGTCGCGATATCGACGTTGGAGCCTTCTATCGACGAGGTCACCAGGTTACCGGCGCCATTCGAGCCGGCCGCCTCAGCCAGCGGCGTCCCGCTGGTCAGCGTGCCGGTAAAGGCCTGGCCGTTCTGTCGCTGCAGTTGATCAGGGGCGTTGAAGGTCACCAGCGGGATCTGCGCTATTGTTCGGGTCTGACCGTTGTTGTAGTTGACCTGGACATCGCCATTTGCCTGCGTCGTGACTCCGGAGAAACTTCCGGGAGGAACTCCATTCTGCGTCAAGCCGAGCAGGTTGTAGGCGGTGCCGGCGAATTGAGTAACGCCAGAGGGCGACCCATACGTCCCTAAATTAAGCTGAATTTTCTGATCACCGGAACCAAAGTTCGTGACGAACGACAATGTCGCCGGCTGGCCGGCAGCGAAACCGCCTGACTGCACGGTACCCGGGTCGGTGCCGTCCTGTGTAACCTGTCCGATAGTGCCCTCTGGAACGTTATTGGAACCGAATGTCACGTCCGCGGTTCCGAGGTCTGTGGGGTCCGGGTTGGAGGTGCCGGCGAGATCAGCTTGCCCGTCCACGGCAGTAATTTTTACGGTCCAGGAATTCGGGACGACGTTCCCATTACCGTCCTGCGCCTGGGCCCAGTTCAGTGTTACCACATGCGACGTCCCGAGCGAGTCATAGACAGTGATATCCGAAGAGAGGGGCGAAGCCGCTGTGGCGGTGTTGGCGGCTGGCGTGGCCGGTAGGTTCGCCGACAGCGTAACGGCGGAGGTCGCGACCGGGTTGTAGCCGGTTTGGGTGACCTGAATGGGCGCAAGTGTATTCTGATTGACTACGTTGGTGTTGGAATCAACCGACCATCCGTTCAGGTACTGCCCTGCGTCATTCACCAGGTACCCATTCGAGTTCATCGTGAAGTTGCCGTCTCTAGTATAGTATTGCTGAGCCTGGAAACTTGGCACCCCATTGTTCACGCCGGTCGCCTGGGAGACGGCGAAGAAACCCTGGCCCGCGATGGCCAGGGCCAGCGGGTTGTCCGTTTGAGTGATCGAGCCCTGAACGTTGTTTATGTAGTCGGGTTGGGCCACCACAGCGCCCGATTCGTTTTTCTGCGCTGTGCTGGTGGTAAGGTAATCTTCGAAGCTGGTGTCGATGCGCTTGAAGCCAGTGGTTTGGCTGTTGGCGACATTGTCGCTGATGTTGCCGAACGCCGCGGATTGCGAACCGAGGCCACTGATTGCGGTACCGATAGCGCCAAACAAGGACATAGAACCAAGCTCCTGATTGCGAGTGTCGTGCAGCAGGAATCATGCCAGTCGTGAAGTGACGCGTTTCGCTTGGCTAACCGCACAGCCGTCTCGGCAAAATCTGTCCGCGGAGCAGAATCGTATCGGCAATATTTGCCTGGCACCCGCTGCATGCGGCCGGTTTGGCAGGGCTTTCCTGCTTGGCTCGAACCTTGCGTTGCGCGATGCAGGAGATTCGTAATGCAAGCCGTCGTCGCGACCGCACTGCCCCCAAGCGTGATAGCCAGCGTCAATACCGCGTCCCTGGCGTCGGTGACTTCGGGCGACGGGTTTCAGCTTGCCCTGCAGGCTGTTCAAGCGGTCGCAGGACAGTCGGCCGCGGCGACGTCTCTGGCAGACAGTTCTCGGCTCAGACCGCCGGCACCGTCCGTCGACTCGGCAGAACAAACTGCTGTCGGCTTCGAGGTGGCGAACCCGCCAAATCCTTCGCCGGCCGGATCGGTGGCTGTCGCAGGCTTGGCCCGCCGGACACAAACGGGCCGGAAATCGGTTGCAAAAGAAGACACCGCTGGGAACACAGACGCGACACTGTCCGCCCCAGCGGAGGTCGCTCGGGCGACCAAACCCCCACTGAATGACCTGGGTTCCGGAGCGCTCAGCGATTTATCTATTCCGGCCACGACCGGCGAGGCGACGATGCCAGCCGTTGCAGTTGGGAATGGATCGCCGCTAACTCCGGCCGCAGACGTTGGGGTCAGGAGGACGCGGGACGTCGCCTCGCGACAGCAGGATCCTCTCCCCTCCGGGCCAGAGCCCATGGGAAGGAGCGCCGCAACTCCGACCATGCCCTGGGGAACTGTCGCGAAGGAGGTTAGCGCAGGACGGTCGGCCCGCTCGCCGACAGCCGTTTCTGCAGCAGCAGCGGGACCTACACTCCCGTCGCAGACCATCTATCCAGCGGGTCCAGCGCCAGATTTGGTTCCCGCCCCCGGCCCTGCAATATCCGGTGCGGATTTGGGGTCAGCTTCGTCCGGCCAAGCCAGCCTTGGCCGAGCAGTCTCGACCCCAGCTTCTTCGGACTCTAACACCAGAAATCGCCCCGCATCAGCCCACGCTGATGCGACAGTGTCTGGCATCGTCCGCCGCGACAGCGTTACGTCCGGTCCCTTCGTTTCAGATCCCACGGCCACGGGTCGGCCAGGTCCAACTCGCATGGCTTCAACCCGTACGGCCTCTGCTCCCCTGGCTCAAACTCTGACGGCGCGGGCCACCGCAGCCGCAGATCGCACGGCGTCGACGCGTGCGACCTCAAGTCCCGCGGCGGCAGTTTCCCCACCTTGGGCCCCGGCGACGTCTGTTTCCGCGGCCTCAACTCCTGCAACTCCTGCGGCCGCAACTTTTCCAGCCTGGGATTCGGCAACGACTGTTCCCATGACCTCAAGTCCGATGGCTGAGATCCCCACACCCTGGGCCCCTGCGACGACCCTTCCTGCGGCCTCAAGTCGTACGGCGACAACTCCCCCGGCCTCGAGTCCCACCACGCCGATGCCCTCGACATCGGCACCTGCCGCTCGGACGGGTCTCGCGTCGGCTCGTACGGCCCCTGGTGCCCCGGTTGCAGCCGGGCCGGATGCGGATGTTATGACCTCCGTTCCCGCAGCCCCAGGCACCACTCGCCAAACTCCCACGAATTCAGCGAGCACGTCGCCGCCGCCCGCAGGCCTTTGCTTCCGCAACGTCGACGCCCACCGTTTCGGCTCCCACTGGCCGCCGCCCCCACTGCCGCCGCCCCACTGCCGCCGCCCCCACTGCCGCCACCTCAACAGACAGCGGGCCGGCAAAGCCCGCCGCGACGGATTTTGTCGCTTCCGTTCGGTTCGCCGCCGGGTCCGACACCTCGGGAGCCGCCGTCTCAACCACTGCCGGCCAGACGCTTGCGCCGTCCTCTCCGCCGTCCTTCGCGTTTGTCCCCGCTGCGTTTCAGTCGGCCTCGCATGCGACTATCGCTTCAGCGAGCGCCGCGCCTGAGCCCGGCGCCGACCCGCCCGAAGATCAACTAATCCCATTCGCAGATCAGGCGTCCGCCGCAACCCCCGCAATCCGTCAGTCGGCCGCAACCCAGCGCTCAGGAGCTACCCCTCAGGCGGTGGCGAGGCCGGAGGTCGCTGCAACCGAGACCATCGAGTTGAAGCCGGCAAGTCATTCCGCGCCCTCAGCCGACGCGCAAACGCCAGTGGCGCCAGCGACGGACTTGTCAGCCGCATCGGCGGTCCCTGTGTCGGTGCCTCCGACTGCATCGCACAGCACTACATCCGCCGCTTCGGGCGTCACGGAAAATTCGTCCGTCGCGTCTCCGGCACAGCAAATCGCGCCGGCCTTGCTGGCGACTACGCAGGGTCAGGATGGCGTTCAGCGGGTGACCGTGCGTCTCCACCCGGCCGAACTGGGCATGGTGCAGGTGCAGATCGAGCGGCCGGCGGGCGGCCCGGCGAACGTTGCGATCACCGTAGAGCGGGCCGAGACACTGCAGATGCTGATGCAGGATCAGCCGCAGTTGCATCGCGCTCTGGATCAGGCCGGAGTCCCGGCGCAGGGTCGCGCGATCGCCTTTCATATCGCGTCGGCGACGACGCCCATACCAAGTGCGTCGCCGAGCGGCAACGCCTCTTTCAATGGCGGCCAGGGCCACGCCTCCAGCAGCGGGGGCAACGCCGGCGGGAGTGGAGCGGGCAGTTACGCGGCGAGGGATCAAGCCGGCTATGGGAGCAGCCGTAAGCCAAACCATTTGTCCCCACAATCGTCCGAGCCCGAAGACACGAACTTACCCAACGATCCGAAATGGCGGCGCGTTGGCCTCGACATCACCGCCTGACCATCGAAGGATTTTAGGCAATGAGCATCACAGCACCAACCAGCGCCGCATCCGGAACGACCTCGGCGTCGGCCATCGCACAGACCGGTACCGCCGCCTTGGAAGGTCTCAGCACGAATTTCAGCACATTCCTGACCATGCTGATGACTCAGTTGCAGAACCAGGATCCGACCAGCCCGCTCGATTCCAGTCAGTTCACCAGCGAACTGGTGCAGTTCTCCAGCGTGGAGCAACAGATCAACACGAACACCAACCTGACCCAGTTGATCCAGCTTACGCAGGCCAGTCAGGTGGAGCAGTCGTCGGCGCTGCTCAATAAGCCGGCCACCGTCACGAGTAGCCAGCTTTCGCTCCAGAGCGGCACGAGCACGATTAACTTCAACACCACGACCGCTGAACCTATATCGATTTCGGTGGTGAACGCCTCCGGCACGCAGGTGGCGGGCGCGACAGCAACCAGCACCGCAGGGTCGAACACCTGGACGTGGAATGGTCAAACCAGCAGTGGCCGCACGTTGCCGGATGGGGCCTATACCGTCACGGTCAATACAGTCGGCTCGAGCGGCACCGCCGCCGCCGTTCCGTTCACCGTAACCGGCACGGTCACCGGGGTGGAGAACATAGGCGGCGTCGTTCAGCTTCAGATGGGCGGTCTGACGGTGCCCTTCACCGCGGTCCAGTCGGTTGGAAGCTGAGTTCCCATAGGCGGGGGCCGTCACGCCGCGGCCCGGACATTCAACCAGGTGATCCGACCGGACGCGCCCGCCGCAATAGGCGCGAGGCTGTCGGCGCACGGCATGTTGACCGAGCCGGCAGCGGCGTTCGTGACCGGGTGCTTGCCGGGAGTAAGGACAATCCCTGGTCAGACCACGGTTCATGAGGCCCTGATGACGTCCTGCAGGGCGTCTCCCAGGATCAACAACGGACTGGATTTCGGCAATCAGGTTCTGCCGCCAGGCAACGATTTCTCCCAGCGCGTGTCCCGCGTGATCCGTGGGTGTCCTTCCTGACCGCTCGCTCCGGCGGCGCGGCAGCGCGGTTGACTGTTTGGCGAGTACCGGATCCACGTTGCGTGCCACCTAGCTGCCGTAGGTGGCCCGGGCTTGACGGCGCTTTCGGCAACGCAAGCAACATCGGGTAGCGGAAGGAACAACCTCCTTGGCAACGAACAGCGAGCGCACGCAAATCCGGCCGTGAAACTACTGCTCGGGGTGCCTTTGATACGAACCACCGGAGATCCTCGACATGCGCCAGCAGGGAGCACATATCTCGACAGTCATGGGCGCAGACGGTCGGTATGTTTTGCATAACGTGTCTCCGCGATAGTTTCAGGCGATGAACTATTGCGCCGCTATGCGTGGGAGAAGGGCAACTTGCTGCCCGACGCCATGGGCCGTTCGGCATATTGCGCCGCAACAGATTGCCCCGCCAGGTCCAGAAATTGCCTCGACCCTCAGGTAGTGAATCCATGTCTCTCGACGAACTTGCGAATTTCCTTAGTTCCGACCGTGCACCCGCGGGTTGCATGGACCTGTCGGAACTCGACGGTTTCCTCGCCGGTCTGGCGGCCGGCCCGGTCGCGGTGCCTGCCGTCGAATGGCTCGGGGAGGTGTGGGATCACGAGGAACCCGATTTCGCCGATTTCGCCGAGAAGGCAGCCATCCAGCAGACAATCTTCGCTCATCACGCCGCGATCGAGGCGGCACTTGACGCCTCGCCGTTGGCCTACACGCCGATCCTCTGGCAGGACGCCGCCGGCACCACTGTGACGGAGGATTGGGCTGCCGGGTTCATGCAGGCCGTTAGCCTGCGTTCCGAGGCCTGGCAACCGGCGCTGGCGGACGAGGATGCGTCGCTGCTGTTGATCCCGATCGCCAGTCTGGCCGAGACCGCGGTGCCGGAGGGGGAGCGTGGCGAACCGGCACTGACCGATGACGCGCTCGACGGCCTGATCCAGGATGCGGAGCAGGTGTTACCGGTCTGCGTTCTGGGATTGCGGCGGTTCTGGCGAGACCGTGCGCCGGCGGCGGGTGCGGTTCGCCACTGACCAACGGGCAGAACTCGGACCGGTCCGGCGTCGGATTCGATCGAATATGAATCGCGACTGACCAAGCGAGCGAAATCCGCGCCGGTTGTTGGTTAAGTGATAGGCGCATGCGCAACCCAGCCGGCGCGCAATTCGTTGCGTTACCATGGCAGAGCCTCGTGACGCACGCCGCACCGCACGCCGCCTGGCCTGGATCTTCGGCATCCCCGTGGTCCTGTTGGTGCTGGTCATGGTTTTCTGGAACTGGGACTGGGTGATCCCGACGGTGCAATCAAGGGCATCGGCCGCGATCGGTCGGCCGGTAACGATCGGCCATTTGCACGTCCACTTTGGCCGCACGATCGAAGTCGTGGCCGATGACGTCGTGGTCAATAACCCACCGGACTGGCCGGCCGGAGACCCGCCACTGGCATCGGCCGGCAGCCTGACGGTGCGGGTCGACGCGCTAGGCTACATCATGGGTCGAGGCCTCGTGCTGCCTCTGATCGCGCTCGACCGGCCCGTCCTGTATGCCGCTGAAACGCCCGACGGCACTCCCAACTTCAAACTCACCGTGGCGAACGGCGGCGGTGGTGCCGGTGTCAAGATCGGCGATGTCAGGATCGCCGATGGCGATGCGCACGTGGTCATGCCGAGGCTGAAAGCTGATTTCCGAGCCAGCATCGCGACGCAGGATCAGGCCGGTTCGTCAAAAATCGTGGTCGGTGCCAAAGGGACCTATGCCGCCCAGCCTATCGAGGCCCACCTGATCGGCGGCGCTTTGCTGTCGTTGCGCGACCCGCGGGATCCTTGGCCGATCGATCTGACGCTTGCGAATGGTCCCACGAGTGTGGCGCTCCAAGGCACGTTGGAGGATCCGATCGCCCTGAAGGGTGCCAGGATCGAACTGCGGCTCAGCGGGCCCGACATGGGCCTGCTCGAGCCATTGGTGGGATTTCCGGTGCCGAAGACGCCCGCCTACCAGATCGCCGGCAGGCTCGGTTTTGCCGGCTACGAACGGATCACGTTCGAGGATTTCCACGGCCGGCTGGGCAACTCCGATATCAGCGGATCGATCAAGATGCAGCCGGAAGCCGCCCAGACGGGGATCGACAAACTGGGGCAAAAGACCAAGCCGGTGGTGGACATCGAGCTGCGGTCGAACAAGATCGACCTGGAGGATCTGAGCGGCTTTATTGGCGGTGAGCCGGGACAATCGAACACCGCCAACGCGACGCCGCAGCGGCGAGCCGAGGCGGCAAAGGCGACTGCCAGCAACAAGCTGCTGGCGGACAAGCCGATCAGCGTGCCGCGGCTGAATTGGGCGGATATCCACTTGCGTTACCGAGGCGAGCATATCGAGGGGCGTAACATGCCGCTCGACGATGTGGTCGTCACGCTCGATGCGGTGGATGGTCATATCGCGGTGCATCCGATCAGCTTCGGCATCGGCAAGGGTCGCCTGCTGGGGAATTTGGATGTGACACCGGTGTCCGCGCGGACCGTGCGGGCGAAGGTCGATCTGCGGATGCAGAACCTCGATGTGGCACGAATGATGGCGGCAACCCATACGTTTCAGGGTGCCGGCAGCGTCAGTGGATTGGGCGAGATCGAGGCGACCGGTGATTCGCTGGCATCGCTGCTGGCGAACGGCAATGGCGCGGTGAAAATGGCGATGGCGGGTGGCGACCTGTCGGCGGTGCTCATTGACCTGACCGGTCTGCAATTCGGCAAAGCGCTGCTGTCGGCGCTCGGCATGCCGCAAAAGACCGAAGTGCAATGCTTTGTCGGTGATCTCGAGCTGAAACGCGGCGTGGTGGATTTCAGCACGTTGACGCTCGACACCGGCGAGGCGATCGTCAATGTCGGTGGCAATGTCAACCTTGCCGACGAGAAGATCGACCTCAACCTGAAGACAAATTCGAAAAAATTCAGCGTCGGTTCGTTACCTACCCGTCTCAACATCAGCGGCACGTTCAAGGATCCGTCGATCCGGCCGGGGGCGGAGGTCGCGGCCCGGGCCGGTGCGATGGCGGGACTCGCCGTGCTGTTCCTGCCGTTGGCGATCTTGCCGACAGTGCAGTTGGGCACCTCCGAGGCGGAGGACGCACGCTGCGGCGCGTTGTTGCAACAGGCACGCGCGCAGGCCGGCGGCAAGGCACTCCCGGCGCCGCGGCAAGGCACCAAGGGGGACAAGGCGCCGGCCGCCGCGCGGTGAGGCTGCGCGCAGCGTTGCATGATCGCTCGGGGCGTGGCTTGCTGATGTCGGTTGGGGCGTCCCGACAGCGACAGGAGGAAGCAGATGGCATTTTACGAACTTCGCCAATACAAGGTGCTGCCCGGCAAGTTGGCTGGCTGGGTGAAGATAATGGAAGACGAGATCATTCCCTTTCAGGTCTCCAAGGGCATGGTGATTTGCGGCAGCTTCCAAGGTGAGACCGATTCATCCGTATATGTCTGGCTGCGTCGCTTCAACAGCGAGGAGGAGCGTGAGGCGCAGTACAAATCTGTCTATGAGTCGGAGTTTTGGAAGAAGGAGATCGCACCGCGGGTCCCCGAGTACCTGGACCGCTCCGGCATCGTTGTGACCCGGTTGGTTCCGACGCCGCGATCGACGGTGCAGTAGGCGCCGCTCTGTCAACCGGGGCCTGCCTGGAGGGTGTCTCGCCGCCTTGGGGTGACGAGCATGTTGCGCCCGTGCCGGTCGCCTGCGTCATTGTCGTCCGGCGGCCGGTAGATTGTCGTCCGGGCGGCCGGTAGATCGTCGGCCGCCCTGATTGCCGCTGCTGCCGAGACTCGGGCACGCGAGTAGCCCCCGCGCACATCAATCCACTTGATCAGCGGCGTGGGGGCTGCGAAAATAGGCGGGAACTCCGAGGATACGCTGTGCAGACGACAAAGACACTGACCGAAGGGCAACGTGCCTATGAGGCCAAGCGCGCCGCTAAGGCCGGAATGAGCCTGGACAAGTGGCTGGCCAGCAAGCAACGGCAGCAGGAGACCGAGACCCGGGCCAGGCTGAAGGCGGCGGAAGTCGCCAAGCCGCCGAAGCCGCCTGGGCTCTTCTCTCGCCTGTTGGAGCGTGCTCACCGCCCGCTTGGATCCTGACGCCCGAGCCGCCTCGGATTTCGGATACGCGGCCGTCCGACAGACTGTTCAATCCAACCCGGTTACCCACGCTGCAGCAGAAACCCGTGTGGCGATTGTCGGGCACGCCGATTGGAGCGTCGATCCCCGCAAGCGCTGGATGACCCTCGCGCACCGCACCGCCACCGGCTGGATTCTGCCCGCACCCGAACCTGTCGGTGACGTCGGCGATCTGCTGTTTCGCCTGATCCATTATGCCGCTGGCGACGCGGTCGCGCTTGGCGTCGATCTGCCGATCGGCTTACCGCGCGCCTACGCGGCCTCCCGGCCGGAGGCAGGATTCCGTGACTTTCTGGGCAATTTGAACAGCATGCCGGACTTTTTCGCGGTTTGCGCGACTTTGGACGAAATCCGCCACGACCGTCCCTTTTACCCCGTCCGTGGGGTTGCCGGCATGACCCGTCTGGCGCACGCCCAGTCTCTCGGCCTGGTGGACGCTGCTGCGCTGTCACGCCATTGCGACCGGGCAACTGCCGAACGGCCGGCCGGTGCGCCGCTGTTCTGGACGCTGGGGGCAAACCAGTCGGGAAAGGCCGCGATCGCTGCGTGGCGGTCGCTCATCATGCCCGCCCTGGCGACCGGCGCACCTTTGCGTCTCTGGCCATTTGACGGCGCCTTCAGGTCATTGCTGGCGCCTGGGTGGGTCACAATGGCGGAGACCTATCCTGCCGAGGCGCTGCGTCACCTCGGCATCCGGCTGCGCGGCAGCAAGCGGCGGCACGCTGACCGGGTCGCTGCCGCCGGGCCGCTGCTCGCCGCCATGGACCTTTTGTCAGCCTCGCCCGATCACGCAATGCGGCGAGCTGTTCTGGACGGCTTCGGAGCCGACGCCGCCGGCGAGGATCGTTTTGACAGCGTCCTGGGCGTACTGTGTGTGCTGAACGTGCTCGCCGGCAATCGTCCGGACAACACACCGGACGACCCGTGGATCATTCGCTGGGAGGGGTGGGTCCTGGGTCAGACGGCACTGCCAACGATCAGGCAGCCGGGTCCATAGAGCGAAATCGTCGTCCCGATGATCGCGGCTTTCCCGGAAGTTCCGGGAACGGCGAAGCGCGGAAATCCGAACGCGCCGCCGATCGTTATTCCGCCGCTGTCTTCGCCGCAGCCTGCTTCGCCCGCGCAACTCGCGCCATAACCTTCTCGCGCACCGCCTCCGGCAAGCCGTTCGGGTCCATCGGCATGCCATGGACAAGCTCGTTGTGCGCGTGCAGCAGATGGTGCAGGCTGAACGCGTGCATTTGCGCGTTCCGACGTCCTTGCACGTCCTGCACGTGGTTCACCGCCTGCTTCGTGGCCTTGAGCGCGAACGCCGGCTTCGTCGCGATCTTTTCGGCGAGCGCCAGCGTCACGGCGGTCAGCTCATCACGCGGAACGACCCGGTTGACCATGCCGTGCGCGGCAGCGTCGCGCGCACTGATTTCATCCGCCGTGAACAGCAGTTCCTTTGCTTTGCGGATGCCGAGCTCCCATGGGTGATTGAAGAACTCGACACCGCAAATGCCGAAGTCGATTACCGGATCCTTGAACGAGGCGTCCTCGCTGGCGATGATCAGGTCGCATACCCAGGCAAGCATCAGACCGCCGGCGATACATTTTCCTTGCACCTGCGCGATGGTCGGCTTGGACAGATTGCGCCACCGCTCGCACATTTCGAGGTAGATTTCCATCTCGCGCCCATAACGAGCCTCGGCACCTTTGGCATCGAAGGCTCCCCAGGTGCCGACTGTCTGGAAATCGCGCCATGTCTTGCCGCCGTCGCCACTCAGGTCGTGCCCGGAGGAAAAGTTGCGCCCGTCGGCGGCGAGGATGATCACTTTAACCTGGTCGTCGCGCGATGCTTGGTCGAAGGCGGCATTGAGTTCATAGGTCATCTGCAGGCCCTGTGCGTTGTGCGCCTCAGGCCGCGCCATCACGATCCGTGCCACATGAGGCGCAGGTGTCTCATAGCGCACCTGCGCGGACGTGCCTTTTGCGTCCGTCATTTTCGAGTTCCTCACCTTTGTCAATTCGCGGGATATTTCCGACGCCGCAGCGTAACACCCCGTGCCTGCGTGCCAAGGATGGGGATGGCGACGCAAGGCCGATCCTTGAGGGCGGGAAACATCGGAGCGTCCGGCAAATACGCTCCTCATCCCTGGCGTGGCGGATGGTTTGACAAGCGCCGTCGGTTCGCCGGTTAATGGGCGGCGGGATGACGGGAGCTGGAGGCGGTGGTGAAAGCAAAAGCAAGTGGGCTATCGGCGTCACGGTTGGCGCGCCTCGACGAGGTTATGAAGCGCCGCTACGTGGACAGTGGCAAGCTGCCGGGCCTGCTGACCATGGTCTACCGGCGTGGGAACCTCGCTCACACCGGCATGTCGGGTCACATGGACCTCGAGCGTCGCAGTCCGATGCGGGAGGATGCAATCTTCCGCATCTACTCCATGAGCAAGCCGATCACGTCGGTGGCGCTGATGATGCTCGCGGAAGAGGGCCTGATCGGCCTGGACGACGATGTGGCCACCCATATTCCATCGTGGAAGAATCTCGGGGTTTATGCCACCGGCGTTCCGAGCCTGCTGCCCGGCGGGCCGCCGGTGTTCCTGACCACGCCGGTCGCGCGGCCGATGAAGGTGGTGGACCTGGTGACGCACACCTCGGGCCTCACCTACGGATTTATGAACCGGACCAACGTCGATCGCGCATACCGCGAGGGGCGTGTAGCAGAGTTCAACGGCGCGGGCGACCTTGATGCGATGATCGAGCGTCTCGCAGCCTTGCCGCTGGAGTTTTCGCCGGGCACGGGCTGGAACTACTCCGTCTCGATCGACGTGATGGGCTACCTGGTGCAGAAACTCAGCGGCACCAGCTTCGGGGAGTTTTTGCGCACGCGGCTTTTCGAGCCCCTGGGCATGACCGACACCGCCTTCTGGTGCCCGCCGGAGAAGACCGACCGCTTCGCGTCCTGCTACCAACCAAAAGAGGGCGGCGGCCTCAAGCTGCAGGACGATGCGGGAAAAAGCACGTATGCCGCGCCACCAAGCCTGGAGTCGGGCGGCGGCGGCTTGGTATCAACCGCTCACGATTACCTGCGCTTCTGCCGGATGATGCTGCATGGCGGAACGCTCGATGGCGTGCAGATCCTGAGTCCCAAGACCGTTCAGCTGTTCAGTCTGAACCATCTGCCCGAGAACAAGGAGTTGGGAGACATGGCGCCACCGGGCCTGTTCAGCGAGGCCGGCTATTCGGGCATCGGTTTCTCAATCGGCTGCGGCGTAAATATCGACGTCGCCAGGACCCGTCTGCCGGGCACGCTGGGTGAGTATTTCTGGGGCGGCGCCGCATCCACCGCCTTCTGGATCGACCCAAAGGAAGAACTCGCGGTGGTCTTCATGACGCAGGTCATTGGCACCGATGCCCGGCTGACGCTGCGTCGCGACCTTCGCACGCTCGTCTATTCGGCGATGACCGAGTCGTTCGCGTAACTGGCTGGGCTGCTACGGCCAGCGCACCTCCGGCGGTAAACTCATGAGGATCGCCTCCACGTTGCCGCCGGTCTTCAGGCCAAACAGGGTGCCGCGGTCGTGGATCAGGTTGAATTCCACGTAGCGACCGCGTCGCACCAGCTGATGTTCTCTGTCCGCCGCGGTCCAGGGCTGTTCCATCCGCCGGCGGACGATGCGTGGATAGACCTCCAGGAACGCTTCCCCCACATCGCGGGTGAAGGCGAAGTCGGCGGCCGCGTCGCCGGAAAAATGATGATCGAAGAAAATTCCGCCGGCGCCGCGCGGCTCTTGCCGGTGCGGCAGGTAGAAGTAGCGGTCGCACCACGCCTTGAAGGTTGCGTAGTAAGTCGGGTCGTGGCGGTCGCAGGCGTCCCGCAGCGCGGCGTGGAAGTCTGCCGCGTCCTCCTTCGCCTGCGGCGTGTCAAGCCGCATCGGCGTCAGATCGCCGCCGCCGCCGAACCAGCCTTTTGTGGTCACCAGCATGCGGGTGTTGAAGTGCACCGCCGGCACCAAGGGGCTGTGCATGTGTGCGACCAGGCTGATCCCGCTGGCCCAGAAGCGTGGGTCCTGGGCCGCGCCGGGGATTTGGGGACGAAAATCGGGGGTGAATTCGCCCCAGACGGTAGAGACGTTGACGCCGACCTTCTCGAACACCCGGCCGCGCATAACGCTCATGACACCGCCGCCTCCGGGCTCACCGCCCGCGGCTGCCGAGCCGGCGAGGTCAGGAGGGGGGTTGGCCCCGGGGTCGGGCACCACACTGTGGTGGGTGGGCCGCTTCCACGCAGTACGTTCGAAGCGGCCGGCCGGTCGCTCGGCCAGGGGCAGCGCCGGCGCTTCCGGAGCATCCTCAATCGCCTCGAAGGCGTTGCAGATCCGATCGCGCAACGTCTCGAACCAGGCGCGTGCGTCGGGCTTCAGCGCCTCATGGGGGAGGGCCTGTGAGTTTTTGTTCATCCGGGGACTTGTTCCTGCCGAGCAGTCGGGATAACCCATCCCCGCAATGTTGCAGGCGATGGGACTGATCTGTAAACTCCGCCGAAGTGCGCGGGTTTGGCACACCGAACAAGTCGCACCTACTCTACGGGCCGCTCGCGGGCTGGTCCGCGGCCAGACGTGTCCGCACCCTGGCTGAAACGGTAACTCGAGGGAAAGTATGGCTGATCCACTCGCCGCCGACGCCACACACCACGCTCATGCCGGCGAGGTAACCAAACGTGACCTGCTCCAACTGGTCACGGTTGCCGGGGCGGCGATCGGGGCAGGGGCCATCGCCTGGCCGCTGATCGAACTCGATGAATCCATCCAGGGACGTGCTCGCGCTATCCGCGGTGGAGGTTGATCTGACGCCGGTGGTGGAAGGTCAGGGAATTACCATCGTATGGCAGGGTAAGCCGATCTTCGTGCGTCACCGTACCGCCGACGAAATCAAGTCGGCCGAGGACGTCAAGTTGTCGGATCTTATCGACCCGCAGACGGATCAGGCACGGGTAAAGCCTGGCCATGACCAATGGATCGTCCTCATCGGCATCTGCACCCACCTTGGCTGCGTGCCGCTCGGCAACAAGCCGTCGGATCCTCGCGGTGACTGGGGGGGCTGGTTCTGCCCCTGCCACGGCAGCCAGTACCGATACCTCGGGACGGGTGCGGCATGGGCCGGCGCCAGCCAATCTTGCGCTGCCGCCCTACGCCTTCACGTCCGACACCAAGATCAAGGTCGGTTGACGCGCTCAGCCTTCCGCCCGCGACCGCCAACCGCGACAGGGAACCATCCATGGCCGGCCTGACCAAAAGCGACTTCGCCAATCCGGTGATTAATTGGATCGATACCCGTCTGCCCATCTTCACGATGATGCAGAAGGAGTATGGGGTATTCCCAACCCCGAAGAACTTCAACTATTTCTGGAATTTCGGCGCGCTCGCGATGGTGTCCCTGGCCATCATGGTGCTTACCGGCATCTTCCTGGCGATGCACTATCAGCCGAACACCGTCCTCGCGTTCAACTCCGTTCAGCACATCATGCGCGACGTGAATTACGGTTGGCTTATCCGCTACGTGCATCAGAACGGTGCGTCGATGTTCTTCATCGTCACCTACATCCACATTTTCCGGGGCGTCTACTACGGGTCATACAAATCGCCGCGTGAACTGCTGTGGATCCTGGGCGTGGTTCTCCTGTTGCTGATGATGGCAACCGCGTTCATGGGCTATGTGCTGCCCTGGGGCCAGATGTCCTATTGGGGCGCCACCGTCATCACCAACCTGTTCTCGGCCTTCCCCTACGTCGGGCCAAAGATCGTTACGCTGCTGTGGGGTGGCTTCAGCGTCGACAATCCGACCCTCAACCGCTTTTTCGCCCTGCACTACCTGTTGCCCTTCGTGCTGATTGGCGTGATCTTCCTCCATATCGCGGCGCTGCACATCACCGGGTCGAATAACCCGCTCGGCATCGACGTCAAATCGCCGCAGGACACCCTACCGTTCCATCCCTACTACACGATCAAGGACAGCGTCGGCATCTGCGTCTTTCTGATTGTGTTCTCGGTTCTGGTATTCTTCGCGCCGAATTTCCTGGGTGATCCGAACAACTTCATTCCGGCCAATCCGCTGCAAACTCCAGCTGATATCGTGCCGGAGTGGTACTTCCTTCCGTACTACGCCATTTTGCGCTCGGTGCCGAATAAGCTGCTGGGCGTCTGCATGATGTTCGGCTCGTTGCTGGTGCTGTTCGTGCTGCCGTGGCTCGACACGTCCCCGGTGCGCAGCGCGCGGTTTCGTCCGATCTACCGGCAATTGGTTTTTGTCTGGGTCGCGGCGGTGGTCCTCCTGGGTATCTGCGGCGCACACAAGCCGGAGGGGATTTGGGTCATCCTCAGCCGGATCGGCACGCTGTATTACTTCCTGCATGTCCTGGTGATTCTGCCGGTCCTTGGCAAGCTGGAACGGCCGCTGCCGCTGCCGGAGAGCATTAGTCACCCGGTGATCGGCGGGCGGGGCGGGGGAGGTGGGCCGCTGCCCTCCGGCGCCACGGCCAAGCCGATGGAGAAAGCCTGATGCGCTCGGTGTGTTCCCGTCTGGCTGGCCTGTCCACTGCTGGCGTGCTTGCCGTGTGTCTCCTCTCCACCGGGTTGTGGGCCGCCCGCGCGATGGCGCAGGAAGCTGTGATGCCGCATGAGAACTGGAGCTTCGAGCGGCCCTTCGGCACGTTCGACCTCGCCGCACTGCAGCGCGGTTTTCAGATCTATTCTCAGGTGTGTTCCAACTGCCATTCCATGGAGCAGCTGCACTATCGCGACCTCGGCGGGATCGGTTTCAACGCCGAGCAGATCAAGGCCATTGCCGCCAATGTGACGGTGCCGCAGGGCACGGATGACCAGGGCAATCCAAAGGAAGGCCCGGCGACGCCGGCCAACCAGTTCCGTTCCCCGTTTCCGAACGAGAAAGCCGCCCGGGCTGCGAATAATGGCGCCCTGCCGCCGGACCTGTCATTGATCGTCAACGCGCGAGAGGGCGGGCCGAACTATGTCTACGGCATCCTAACCGGCTTTAGCGACGCACCTGCGGGGTTCAAGATGCAGGACGGGATGTATTTCAACAAGACATTCCCCGGCCATCAGATCGCCATGCCGCCGCCGTTGCAGGACGCTACCGTCACCTATGCCGACGGTACGGGAAATAATCTCAGCCAGGAAGCCCACGACGTTGTCACCTTCCTGTATTGGGCGGCCAATCCCGAGATGGTGGAACGCAAGCAAATCGGTGTTCGCGTTGTCCTGTTCCTGGTGTTCATGACCGGGCTGACATACGCGATGAAGCGCAAGGTCTGGTCCGACGTCCACTGAACCAGCCATCGCCGGGGCGTCTTCGCCGATGATCCAGCCGGTGATCGGCATCATTGGCGGCTCCGGTCTGTATGATATCGACGGGCTCGAGGACAAGGTCTGGCGTCGCGTCGAGACGCCGTGGGGTGCTCCCTCCGACGATCTGCTGTTTGGACGCCTCGGTGATATTCGATGCGTCTTCCTGCCGCGACATGGGCGCGGTCATCCGACTTCCCCCACGCATCTGAATTACCGCGCCAATATCGATGCGCTGAAACGCTCCGGCGTGACCGACGTGCTGTCACTATCGGCGGTCGGCAGCCTGAAGGCCGAGTTGCCGCCTGGGCACTTCGTGGTCGTGGACCAGTTCATCGATCGTAGTTTCGCGCGCGAAAAGAGCTTCTTCGGCGAGGGCATCGTGGCGCATGTGTCGATGGCGCACCCGGTCTGCGGCCGTCTGGGCGATGCGATGTATGACGCGGCTGCGTCCTTGGGACTGCCGGTCACCCGAGGCGGCACCTATCTGGTGATGGAGGGCCCGCAATTCTCCACCAAGGCCGAGAGCGAACTGTACCGAAGCTGGGGCTGCAGCGTCATCGGTATGACCAATATGCCGGAGGCGAAGCTTGCCCGAGAGGCAGAGCTCAGCTACGCGACTGTCGCCATGGTGACGGATTTCGACTGCTGGCATCCGGATCATGACCACGTCACGGTGGAAGCTGTCGTACGTGTCCTGCTGGCCAACGCCGAAAACGCTCGAACGCTGGTGCGGACGGTGCTGCCGAAGATCGGCCAGCCGCGACCGCTTTGCCCCTGCGGCTGCGATCGTGCGCTGGACAACGCGCTGATTACCGCGCCGGGGCATCGTGATCCAGCGTTGGCTGCAAAACTGGATGCCGTGGCGGGACGCGTGCTGGCAGCCTGACGGCACCGGACGAGTTCCCTCGGCCGGTGCCAGGCTGATTGAGCGACCGTCTCCGGCGCAGGTCGACCGGCCGGCAAGCTCCTAGCGCGCGGGCGTCGCACTCGCCTGCGCACCGCTCAGTTGCTTAGTCGTCTCAGCAGCGTCGTGCACCTCGGTTGGGCTCGCATCCGCCGCGCCCGCGCCCAGCTTTACCCCGCCCTCCGGCTGCGGCACGGTGATTGGCTTGACCTCGACCGGCACGACGCCGTTTTTATTCATGTCCAGCTGGCCCGCGACCTTGGGTGCCAGATCGACGACGCGTCCATCCACAAACGGCCCGCGGTCCTCAATCTTGACCGTCGCACTCTTGCCGTTGTCCAGGTTCGTCACCTTGGCGACACTGCCCAGCGGCAGGGTCTTGCTGGCGGCGACATCGGAATTGGGGTCCATACGCCGACCGTCCGCCATTTTCCGGTTGGCGAAGTGCTGCGCATAGTATGAGGCGCGGCCCTTCTCCTTACGCCCGGAAGGATCGACGTGGATTTTGCCGTGCGGCGTCACCGCTGGCATCTGGTCAAGGCGCACGGCCTCCTGCTTCGCCTCCGGCGAGTCCGGTGGCGGCGGCGCACCAATCGCCAATGCCGTTGGCCCATACAGCAGCCCAGCGACCGCGATGGCGCGCCATATCGTCATTGCTTTTTGCTCCATTCATTTTGCCAGTGTTCAGTGATAAGACGCAGGAGCCGGGCAAAGGTTCCCTCGGGAACAATTCCATGCGTGATCGTTATCTGCGTTTGCCTGCCTCAAAGGTAGCGGATCGCAAACGAGTTACACCGATTACATGGTGATTTCTGCAACGTTCGAGCCGGCTATCGACGAATATTGCGTCTGTGGTGACGTAAACTTAAAACGCAGGGCTGATATTCAATCAACTATAATTGAGCAATGAAGTTCACCGTGGGTCTGTTGGTGGTCATCAGGATTGCTGGCCGGAACTGATATGCTTGCAACCATACATTGCAAATGTGGCGATAATTCGATCATTCCTAGAGGAGAAGGGGAATTACAGTGTCGCGGTGGCATCGGACAATCCTCGCTGTCGCTCGCAGGATCTCCCGAGATCCACGACTGCCAGTAACTATGGAGGCAAAGTCGTGGGTCACCGGAACGAACGATTGACCGGGTGGTGACACAGCGACTGCCGTGTGTCAGCCCTCGGCGGCCGTTGGCATTATGATGATTGCTATGCAGATACCAAACGCTTTCGAAACAGGCGCAGCCGCAGCGGCCCGACCGGCATATTTTGCTGGCAGCCTGCGCGCAGGATTTTCCGTTGCCTATTATCGCACATCGGGGGCGTGGATCTCTCCTGGGACCAGTGACTTGCCTCAGCCTCCAGCCCAGGCGACTTGCATCCGTCTCCAGGCCATGTGATGCAGTCGCCAGAGCACGCAATCAACCAGAGCACGCAATCAAAGGGCAGCCCCATGCAGCGAGAGGTTTATGTCGTTTCCGGCGTCCGTACCGCGATCGGCGACTTTGGCGGTAGCCTGAAGGATGTGCCGCCCACGGAACTCGGCGCTCGCGTCGCCCGCGAGGCCCTTTCACGTGCCGATGTCGCTGGCGACGAGGTGCAGCACGTCGTCTTTGGCAACGTCATCCACACCGAGGCCAAGGACATGTACCTGGCCCGCGTCGCTGCGCTCGACGCCGGAATAACCCAGGACGCGCCGGCCCTGACTCTGAACCGGCTGTGCGGCTCCGGTCTTCAGGCGATCGTCTCCGCAGCGCAGGCGGTCACCCTCGGCGACGCCGACATCGCCGTCGCCGGCGGGGCGGAAAGCATGAGCCGCGCTGGCTACCTGGCGTCGGGAATGCGCTGGGGCGCGCGAATGGGCGACACCAGCATGATCGACATGATGACCGCCGCTCTGCACGACCCGTTCCACAACATCCATATGGGTGAGACGGCGGAAAACCTGGCGGAAAGCCATCAGGTCACCCGCTTGCAGCAGGATGAACTCGCGATGCAGTCGCATCAGCGCGCGGCGCACGCGATCGCCGAGGGCCGCTTCAAGTCCCAGGTTTTGGCAGTGACACTGAAATCCCGCCGCGGCGAAACAATCTTCGACACGGACGAGCACGTCCGCGCGGACATCAAGGCCGAGGACCTCGCCAAGCTGCGCCCGGTGTTCCGCAAGGACGGCACGGTCACCGCGGGCAATGCGTCCGGCATCAACGACGGTGCCGCAGCTGTGGTCCTGATGGACGGCGCGACGGCGGAAAAGCGTGACGTCAAACCCATGGGTCGCCTGGTGGCCTACGCCCACGCCGGCGTCGACCCCAAAATCATGGGGATCGGACCGGTGCCTGCGACCCGGGCGGTACTGAAGCGAGCCAATCTGTCGCTCGAGCAGATGGATGTGATTGAGTCAAACGAGGCGTTCGCCGCTCAGGCCTGTGCCGTGGCCCGGGACCTCGGCTTCGATCCCGCCAGGACAAACCCCAATGGCTCGGGCATTTCGCTTGGCCATCCGGTCGGCGCCACCGGGACGATCCTGACCATCAAGGCGTTGCACGAACTGGAGCGGATCGGAGGCCGCTACGCTCTGGTAACGATGTGCATCGGGGGCGGCCAGGGGATTGCCGCGATCTTCGAACGTCCCCAATAGGCGGGCGGGTCAGTCCGCCTCCGGGTTATGCGTCGGCCATCACCGTGACCTGAGGTGTGAAGAAGTAGCCGCCGTGCCGGATCGTCTTGATGAACGAGGGGTCTTTCCGGCTGACCTCGATCTTGCGCCGCAAACGACTGATCTGCACGTCGATGCTGCGGTCGAAAACCGCCGCCGCGCGGCCGTGCAGCAGGTCCAGCAGATCGTCGCGGGACAGCACCTTGCGCGGGTGCTGGCAAAATATCGCAAGGATATTGAATTCACCGCTGGTCAGGGACCGCGGCGTGCCGCTCTGGTCGAGCAGTTCCCGTCGGCCCATGTCAAGCCGCCAGCCCTCGAACATCAACGTCTGCGAGGTATCCGATTGCGTCAGTTCCGGGGCGCCGCTCCGGCGTATCACCGCCTTGACCCTGGCCACCAGTTCACGCGGGTTGAAGGGCTTCGGCAGGTAGTCGTCCGCCCCGACCTCGAGCCCAACGATGCGATCGGTGTCGGCATCGCGGGCGGTAACCATGATGATGGGGATCGTCGATTTGCCGCGTAGCCGACGGCAGATGCTAAGCCCATCCTCGCCCGGCAGGCCGACGTCGAGAATGACAAGGTCAACCTTGTTGCCGGATGACATCACGCGATCGAGGTCTCGACCGGTGCGGGCTGGTGTCACCTGAAACCCATGTTCGGTCATGAAGCTGACCATCATTCGGCTGATATCAGGATCATCTTCGACGACCGCGATATGCGATACTGGTTCCATGCCTCACCCTTGATTTTTTGGCGGTGCAACATTGCCACCGAGGGTTGAGTGCAAACAAGTAAAACCTGCTACCGGACACAAAATGACATTTTCAACCGCAACACTGCTACGCCTGATCACGCATCTCGGGTGCGGGGGTAGCCGTTCTCATACTGATCGGTATAATCTCAGTCATCCAAACCGGACCGAGGTCGAGCCAGCTCGGGGATAGCTCGTTTTCGGTTGAAGCGGCGCGTTCAGATGGGGAGTGAAGCATGAGTTTGAAAGGTGCGGCTTATATCGTGGGGGCGTGGGAACATCCCACGCGCAAGGCGACAGACAAGTCGGTCGCCCTGCTTCACGCCGAATGCGCCAAGGGTGCACTCGAAGACGCGGGTCTGACCAAGGACGACGTCGACGGCTACTTCTGCGCCGGAGACGCGCCGGGCTCCCTGGGCCCGCTGTCGATGGTGGACTACATGAATTTGAAATGCCGGCACGTCGACGCCACCGATGTCGGTGGGTCGTCATACCAGGTGGCTGTCGGCCACGCGCTGGAATCGATTGCAGCCGGACGTTGCAGCGTCGCGCTGATCACCTTGGCCGGGCGACCGCGCAGCGAGGGCATGGCCACCGGCACCGCCGCCAGGGCCGGCAATCCCACCGGCCCCGACATGCAGTTCGAGTATCCGTATGGGCCGACCGTGGTGAACATGTATGCCATGTGCGCCGCCCGCCACATGCATGAATATGGCACCACCAGCGAGCAGCTTGCCTGGATCAAAGTCGCGGCCTCGCATCATGCCCAGCACAATCCGAATGCCATGCTGCGCGATGTCGTCACGGTCGAGGACGTCGTGAAGTCGCCGATAGTTGCAAGTCCGCTGCATCGTTTGGACTGTTGCGTTATCAGCGACGGCGGCGGCGCGTTGATCGTGGCCAAGCCGGAGATCGCCAAGAGCCTGAAACGGCCGAAGGTCAAAGTCATCGGCGTAGGCAAATCGCCGAAGCACCAGATGGGCGGTCAGGTCGACCTCACCTATACCGCGGCGCGCTGGTCCGGCCCGCCAGCCTGGGAGATGGCGGGGATCAAGCCCTCCGACATCAAGTATGCCTCGATCTACGACAGCTTCACCATCACCGTGCTGATGCAGCTTGAGGATCTGGGTTTCGCGGAGAAGGGCAAGGGTGGCGCCTTCGTTGCGGATGGCAACCTGATTTCCGGTGTCGGCAAGCTGCCGTTCAACACCGATGGCGGCGGACTGTGCTCCAATCATCCGGCCAACCGCGGCGGCATCACCAAGATCATCGAGGCGGTGCGCCAGCTCCGCGGTGAGGCGCATCCGAAAGTTCAGGTCCCCAACTGCAACCTGGCAATCGCCCATGGCACCGGCGGATCGCTGGGAACACGTCATTGCGGCAGCACCGTGATCCTGGAGCGGGAGTAATCACCATGGCCTACGTACAGCGCAAGATCCCGTTCGTCGGATCACCCGACACCAATCCTGAAACGAAACCGTTCTTCGAGGGCAGTGCGGCCGGCAAGTTCATGGTGCGCCGTTGCACGGCCTGCAAGAAGGTGCACTGGTATCCGCGCGCCATGTGTCCATTCTGTTTCAGCGACTGCGCCTGGGAAGAAGCCTCCGGCAAGGGCAAGATCTATTCCCTCAGCGTGATGAAACGCGGTGAGGCGCCCTACGCGATCGCCTATGTGACGCTGGCCGAAGGCCCGTCGATGATGACCAATATCGTCGACTGCGACCTCGACGCGTTGAAGATTGGTCAGGACGTCAAGGTTAAATTCGTGCCTACAGAGGACGGGCCGCCGATGCCGTTCTTCACGCCAGTCTAATCGACGGTGCAACGACGGCGCTCGCCTGCCAGGGCTGGCGCCGTTTCTTGCCTCGGCCAGCCCATGGCAACAAGTTTACGACCCCCGGCTGACGTTGCCGGGGGCGATTGCCAGAGGGAGAACGACGTAGACAAAGACGGTCCGGGCCGGGATCGCGGTTTCGATAACAGATCGACAAGTGCTGAGTTGGCAGGGGCGGCTTCGGAAAACCTCGACGGCTCCGTGCTCAAAAAGGAGGAAAATGTCATGCGCAGAATTCTTTTGGCCGCGGCGCTGGTCACGCCCCTCGCTATGTGGGCCGGGCAGCAGGTGCACGCCGCCGAGGTCACTCAGCAGGATCTGATGCAGGCGGCGGAAACGCTCGGCAAAGGGTACGACGATAACTATAACTCGAAGAATGCGGCCGGCATGGCGGCGCTCTATGCGAGCGACGGCGTGCTCGTCTCGGCGACAGCCGTCACCAGCGGCACAGACAACCTCAAAACCTATTATCAGTCGCGCTTCGATGCCGGGGCAGGCAATCACCTGACGAAGATCACCGAGGTCCATGTGCAGGGCAACGGAGGCTTTGGCGTCGGGCAGGTCTCGGCCACGGTACCGACGCCGGATGGCGGGCGGCGCGACATCAAAGGCAATCTGGTGACCGTCTATCAGCACGGCGCGGACGGCTGGCATCTCCGCCTCGTCATCGCCGCCATCGCGCCTCCGCCACCGAAGTAGCCACCCGACTATCGGAACACCCCTGGTGGACAATTAGCGATGGAGCATCGGTAGTCATGCAGCATCAGGGCGGCTGCCACTGCGGCAACCTCCGGGTCCAGGTCCGCCTGACCCGGCCCGCGGCCGAGTTACGCCTGCGCTCGTGCGCTTGCTCGTTCTGCAGGTCTCACGGCACCCGCACCGTGTCCGACCCAGCGGGGCAGGCGGATCTCTCAGCGGCCGATTGGTCCCTTGTCGAGAAGTATCGCTTCGGTTCCCGCACCGCGGACTACCTGCTGTGCCGCCGCTGCGGTGTATATGTCGGGGCGGTTTGTGACACCCCGTCCGGGCGCCGCGCCGTGATCAACACACGTTGCCTCGATGACCGAGCCGCGTTCGATCAGCGGGCTGAGCGGCCGGACTATGATGGCGAGGCGACAGACATGCGGCTCACCCGGCGGGAGGCGAACTGGATGCCACTGACTATTAATGGTCCCGGAGCGTGACGCCTCCGGCGGGAGAAGGCATCGGCGTGGCCTGGAGCGACGAGGATACAGCCTGGATGCGGCGGGCGATCGCCCTGGCACGCAAGGGCGATACCCAGGCTGGAATGAGCCCGATCGGCTGCGTGATCGTTCGGAACAACGAGGTCATCGGCGAAGGTTGCAATGAGGTTGAGCTGCGGCACGACCCGACGGCACACGCGGAAATCGTATCGATGCGGCGGGCCGGCCAAAATCTCGAATGCCCTGAAATGCGAGACGCGGTCCTCTACACGACGCTGCAGCCTTGCGGGATGTGCACCATGGCCACGATCTGGGCGAAGATCGGTCGTATCGTCTATGGCGCCGGGCGGAATGATGTGCATGCGATGTATTTCGAGGACCGGCACCTCGACACGGTCGATTTCATTCGTGATGCATTTCGCAACGACCTGTCGCTGGAGGGTGGCCTGCTGGCGGGGGAGTGCGCCGCGCTATACGTGCCGCCGGACGCGGATGTTCCGAAAGACGAACAGTTCAACCGGTGACCTGCACCACCACGTTCATGCGGCTGCCCTAGCGCAAGATTAGCCGGTTTCGGGACTCAATCCTTACCCGCCCGCCCGCAATATGGCGAGATCGCAGCCCTCGTCGGCTTGCAGCACCTGTTCGGCGACCAGCCGATCCCACCCGCGAACCGGCTTGGCCGGCGGCTTCCAGGCAGCCCGCCGCCGTTCCAGTTCCTCAGGCGAAACCAGCAGGTTCAGCGAACGGTCCCTGACCGACAGCCTGACCCGATCGCCGGTTTCGATCAGCCCCAACGGCCCTCCGGCGGCGGCCTCGGGAGTGATGTGGAGGACGATGGTGCCGAATGCGGTCCCGGACATCCGGCAGTCGCTCATGCGGACCATGTCCTTGACACCGGTCCGGGCCAGCTTCGATGGGATCGGCAGGTAGCCAGCCTCCGGCATCCCGGCCGGGGTCAGCGAGCCAGCGTTCTTCAGCACCAGGATATCGTCCGCCGTCACGTCCAGGGCGGGATCGTCGATGCGATTGGCGAGATCCTCCAGCCCGTCGAACACCATGGCGCGAGCTTCTTTCTCGAACAGCGACGGTGTCGCCGCACTGCGCTTCATGATCGCGCCACGTGGTGCCAGGGAGCCAAACAGCGAGACGATCCCGCCCACCGGGGAGACCGGTTCGATCCGAGCACGGATATAGCGGCGGTCAACGAACACCGGTTCTGTCAGCCGTTCGCCAAGGGTCACGCCGGTCACGTCGATCGCTTCAAGATGAAGCAGGTCACGCAACTCCCACAGCAGGGCCGGCATGCCGCCCGCCGCGTGGAAATCCTCCATGTAACCCTCCCCGGTGGGCTTCAGATCGACCAGAACCGGGGTGGTGTCGGACAGCTCATTCAACTTCCGCAGATCGACCCGCACCCCACGCCGACCGGCGATGGCGGTGAGATGGATCAGCGCATTGGTGGAACCACCGAGGGACAACAGCACCCGCAGCGCGTTCTCGATGGAGTGGGCAGTGATGATCTGTGACGGGCGGATCGGATTTTCGATCAACCGCATGGCCAAGGCGCCGGCCTCCTCGGCGGCGCGCAAGCGATCGGCGTGGACCGCCGGGATCGAGCCGTGCCCCAGAGGGACCATGCCTAATGCCTCGGCCAGGCACGCCATGGTGGACGCGGTGCCCATCACCCCGCAGGTGCCGGCGGTCGTTGCCAGCCGGCCCTCGATCTCGCCGATCCTCTCGGCGGTCACGTTGCCGGCCCGGTAGGCGGCCCAGTAGCGGCGACAGTCGGTGCAGGCGGACAGGCGCTCGCCCTGGAACGGGGTCGCCAGCATCGGACCGGTGACCAGCTGCACCGCCGGCACATCTGCCGAAACCGCGGCCATCAACTGCGCCGGAACGGTCTTGTCGCAGCCGCCCACCAATACCGCCGCATCCATCGGCTGCGCGGTCAGCATCGCCTCGGTGTCGAGCGCCGCCAGATTGCGATAGTGCATGGAGGTCGGAAACAGCGACGGCTCGCATAGCGACACGGTCGGAAAGGGCATCGGCAGACCGCCGGCGGCCAGGACGCCGCGCTTCACCGCCTCGATCAGTTCCGGCACCGTGCGGTGGCAGTTGTTGTAGGCCGATCCGGTATCGACGATGCCCACCACCGGACGGTCCAGCATCGCCTGCGAATAGCCCATGGATTTGGCGAAGGACCGGCGCAGATAGAGGGCGAAATCCTTGTCGCCATAGTTGGCGGCGTTGCGGGCCAGGCCGCGCTTCGGGGGCGTCTGTGTCATGCAGTTGATGCTAGTCCCGCTACTGGCCGGAAGTCGATATCGAGGCCGCTGACGGTGGGCCTGCGGCGTTTTTGGGTCTGGGCGCTTGGGCCTGATTGGCTGTGACACCCAACGCGGCTTCGGCTACCAGACCTGCGAGGCAGCGGAGATTTGGTGCATTGGATTGGCACATTTGGGCTTTCGGCCTGGGCTTGGCCGGTTTGAGCGGATGCGGGCCGAGCTACTCGCCTGATACCTATGCGAGCAATGCAGTGCAGCAGGCGAACAAGGTCGAGCAGGGCGTCGTCATCGGCGTCCGGCAAGTCGGGGTCAGCGCAGCCGGCACGGTAGGGACCGTCGCCGGCGCCGCGGCGGGAGGCATTGCCGGCTCGCAGGTCGGCATCGGCCCAGTCAGCGCGATCACCGCGCTCGGCGGCTCGCTGGTGGGCGGGTTCGCGGGGTCGACGGCGGAGCATGTTTCGGCCGATACGGCGGCGTTCGAGTACATCGTGCGCAAGCCCAACGGCGATCTGGTGAGTGTGACGCAGAAGGACAAAACACCGCTCGCCCTGGGGCAAAAAGTCTTGGTGATCGCGGGTAACCAGGCGCGAGTGGTGCCGGACTACACCTTGCCGCCCGACATAGCGGGAGCGAAGTCGGACAAGCTGACCGGGTCGGACAAGGCGGCGGCGATCGTTAAGCCCACCGAACCGGTCAAGCTTGATCAGCCAGCGCCGGACGTCAAACCGGCAGAAGGGCAACCCGCCGGTTCACAGCCGGCTGGCCCAGCGCCCACCCCGCAGTCTGCGACCGCCGACGCAAAGTTGGCTCCGGACTCGAATTCAGCCGGCAGTTCCGGAAGATAACTCAGGCAATGAGACGCGCGGCACGCCGCCGCCGTGCCGGTTCGCCCGGACAGGAGGTCGTGGCGCCGCGATTAGCGATGGCCGGTGACCAACCTCAGGCAACCGGACCAGGAGGTCCCTTGAGTTCGACAACATTGCCCTCCGGGTCGGAAACATAGATCGAGGGCCCCTGGCCCTCCGCCCCATAGCGCGATGCCACTGGCGTTGGGTCTGCCCCGTGCTGACGCAGGTGGGCGATGATCGCCTCGGCGTCGAATGGTTCGACGCCGAGGCAGAAATGATCGAGGTTGCGGCCCTCGACCCCCGGCGCGGCGCCGCCCTTGGCTCCAAGCGGACCATCGATCGGCACAAGATCGATCAGCGCGGTGCCGGCGCGAAGCTGATACAGCCCGAGATCTTCCTGGATCTTCTCCACCGGACAGCCAAGCACATCGGTGTAGAAGTGCATCATCGTCCGCAGATCGGTCACTCGAAGAACCAGATGATCGAGTTGCTTGATGGTGAGCATCACGGGCTACCCCTTCCAATTCAACGCGTCCGGCGGCACTATATCAGCATGTCCAGACGGTCGGTGGAAGTCACGGCTGAACTCGTGCTGCGCGCCTATCGCCTGGGTCTGTTCCCGATGGCGGAGGGCCGGGCCGGCGATAAGCTGTTCTGGCTTGATCCGCTGAAGCGCGGGTTGCTGCCACTCGACCGCTTTCACCTGCCGCGCCGGTTGCTGCGGACGTTGCTGTCCGATGCATTCGAGGTCACCGCCGATCACAATTTCTCCGGCACCATTGCCGGCTGCGCTACGCCGTTGCCCGACCGCACCGATACCTGGATCAACCCGCAGATCGAGCGGCTGTTCATCGAATTGTTCCGCATGGGTTACGCCCACTCGGTGGAGACCTGGCAGAACGGCACGCTGGTCGGCGGCCTGTATGGTGTGGCGCTGGGTGGCGTGTTCTTTGGTGAAAGCATGTTCAGCTTCGCCCGCGATGCGTCGAAAGTCGCCTTGGTGCATCTTGTGGCACGGTTGCGGCTGGGCGGCTTCCGGGTGCTCGACACGCAATTCGTTACCGCCCATCTATCGCAATTCGGCGCGGTGGAAATTCCTCGGGATACCTACAAGGCCCTGCTCGCCGCGGCAGTGGACGAACCCGCCGTGTGGCTGGTTGACCCCGGCCGTGACATGCTGGAGGCTGAATTCCGCAGCCTGGTTGCCGGCCGGCAAGACGTCGGGCTTCTGGCGCGAGTGTAACGCACGGCTGGTCGTTGCCAGTCGCGCCGGTCCGCCAGTGGCGCAACGACACAGACAAGCTGACCAGCAGGGAAACGAACGGCACCAGAACGATGCGTTAAGTGGACGGGTCATCCGCGCGGGTCAGCAGTCTCAAAGCAGTTGCAAAGCGACCCCAAGCGCCGCCGCCGCTGCCACCACGCCGACCACAGCAGCGCCAATCGTCATGCTGCGGACACGGGTCACCAACGATACCGATGCGAGAACGATCGCAAGCTGCAGTCCTCCGACCGCGTACTCGTAAATGTGGTAACGCTCCGCCGCGGCATCCCGCTGCTCCTGCTCTAACTGAGCTTTGGCCGCCAACTGCTTCATGCCCTCGCCACCCGCCGGATCGTCGCGGAGCCGAGCGGCGATGTCCTGCGACTCTTTGATCCGGGCCTGTATCTTGGGGTCTTCGGCATTTGGCAGGCTTGCCAGCAGATCCGCCGCCGACGTGCGGACGACCGCGCGCAGGTTCTTCGCCTGATAGAACGCCCAATCGTTCGTCCACGTGACATGATGCGTCAGGTAGGCGGTTTGCGCCGCCTTGCCGCCGATCTCCGTCAGCGCGAGCGCGGCGGCGAGAGCGGACACCAGCACCGCGATGCCCCGAGCCCAACGGTCGCCCTCAGTGACATGCTCGTGGATCGTCTCATGCGCTCGTTCTATGGACTCGCTCACCTTGATTTCTCCTGCGTCTGGCGTTGCGGCAAGCTTAGGTCATAGACGAAGGCAACCGAGCTCGTGAATGTCCCGATACGTAACGTTTGCCGCGCCCCGAACCAGCCGGGGAAGGTGCCGGATGGCGTCCGGGTCCGGGCAGCGGCTTCCCATGCCCAACGGCTCATGACCTACGCAATATCAATCCGGGTATGGAACCAGAGCCGCGTCGGCCAAACGCTTCGCTCCGGCAAAATCGTAACTCCTGTAGACGTGGAGTTTGTTGACCATTGCAGCGCCGCCGTAGAATTTTTCATATTGCTGGTGGCGACCCCCGAACTCGCTGCCGATGAGATCCCAGGCCAACTTCAGCAGTGCCACCCGGTCTTTGGACGGATACCCCGGCGAGGCGACGTAGCGCTCGAGATCCTTCGCCAGGTCAGCGTTTGCATAGTCCAGGTGGGAAGATGGCAGCATGAGCATCGCCCCGCCGCTCAAATCGCGCGCAAGATCGATCAGCTTCGGGTTCAGGTCGGATTGCAGCGCCATGACGGAATAAAGCGCGATCCGGGAAGGCCAGACAACACCGTCTTCGTCGACCGTCGCCCGCGATTCCTGAGCCTCCACCATCATCTCGACGATCGAGGCAAGTGCGGCCATTTCGCCCAGTTGGGCCTGGCTCGCCGGGATCGAGTCGACGCCGGTAATCTCGCAGTGGTGCTTCATGACGCCGAGAAGAAACCGCAGCTTGGTGGCATATCGGATCTGTGCCTGATAGTTGCCGTAGACATGTGCCGGCGTTTTCCTCCATTGATCGCGGCATAGTTCAATGTTTCGATAGATGAATACGCGCTCCCACGGAACGAACACGTCATCAAGCGTAATCAGGGCGTCGGTCTCGTCGAACCGGCTCGAGAGTGGGTAATCGAATGTGCTCGTCGCGTTGGTGGCGTAGGAACGGCGGGCATAGACCTTCAGACCCGGCGAATTGATCGGCATCGCGACGCTGATCGCGTAGTTCTCGTCGCCCGGAAACAGGGGATGGATACAGCTCAGGAACAGGAAGTCTGAAAACGCGGCGCCGGTTGCAAGCTGTTGGGCGCCCTTGAGAACGATGCCACCATCAGTCTCCCTGACCACCCCGGCGCACAGCGTCGGGTCATATTGCTGGTGGGAGGGCTTGCTCCTGTCGATTTGAGGAGGAACGAGCGCGTAGGAAACATACAGGTGATTTTCGCGCGCGTATTCGTAGAACGCGGTCAGGTTGTCTGCATAATGCTGGCCTGCGGTTGCAAAAAAAGCCGGTTTCGCGGCAAACCCGGCGAGAAATCCGGCGACATGGTCAGGGGTGCGACCCATCAGGCCGAACGTTGCCTCGGTCCAGCGCTGGAGCATATGGCGTCTCGGGCGAAGGTCTTCGGGTGTTTTCGGGATATGGTAGCAGCGCAGGACGGGCTTGCCGGTGGTAGGAGACGGGTAGGTCATAAGCTCACGGTTATCCGGATCCGCCGCGATGTCCCAAAGACCCGCTATCGACCGCGCTGCCCCGCTAAACGCCGGATGAGACGTGACGTCTGTAACGACATCGCCGTCGTAGATGACCTGACGCCCGTCGTTGCGGATTTTGGCCAGGTAGTCCGCTGCGGTCCGCAGACCGGTTGGCGACGCGGCGTCCTGGGTTCGCGGCGCAATCGCAGGTGCCATCGTCGTTTCCTTCCCTATCGCGGAGGTCAAATAACAGCGCGGACCGCCGCGCTGTCCGACAGAGGCTACGCGAGCGTTCCGAACCGAAGCAACCGAATCTGACCGGCCGAATGCCTCCATGGTGATGCAGTGCTGAACCGGGACCGGGAAGGCGCAATCGCGTTTCGACTGTCGGGCTCGCCGTCGGCTTGATGTCCTCGTCGCGCCCGTCGCGGGCGACCCAATTTGGAAACACCCGTCAACGCCAAAGACCGCCTTGCCCTTCGTCCCGTGAACCCTTACTCAGCCGCCTCAGTTTTAACCTCGGGAGGCCATGATGGCCGTAGAGCGCACGTTTTCGATCATCAAGCCGGACGCCACGCGGCGCAATCTGACCGGGCGCGTCAACGCCTGCCTGGAGGAAGCCGGTCTGCGCATCGTCGCGCAGAAGCGTCTCCAAATGACCCAGGCGCAGGCGGAAGGGTTCTACGGAGTTCACAAGGAGCGGCCATTTTTCCGCGATCTGGTCAGCTTCATGATCTCCGGCCCGGTGATCGTGCAGGTACTGGAAGGCGAGAACGCGGTGGCTCGCAACCGCGAGGTCATGGGTGCCACCGACCCAAAGAAGGCCGATCCTGGCACGATCCGGGCTCAGTTTGCCGAAAGTATCGAGGCGAACTCGGTGCATGGCTCCGACAGCACGGAGAACGCATCAACCGAGATTGCCTTCTTCTTCGCCGGCATCGAGGTCGTCGGATGAAATCCGTCAGCATGGATTGGGTCGGGCTGCTGGGGCGCATCCTCATGAGTGCGATCTTCATCTGGGGCGGGTATGAGAAGGCGATGGGGTCGACCGCGACGATCGCCTACTTCTCGAAGGAAGGTCTGTTCATGCCAGGTGCCGCATTTGCGGTGGCGCTGGTGGTCGAGATCGTCGGCGGCATCCTGTTCCTGATCGGCTGGAGGGCTCGGCTGACCGCGCTGGTGCTGGCTGTCTGGTGCGTCGCGACGGCGATGGTTGCTCACCGCCACTTCGGTGATCAGAACCAGACGATCCACTTCATGAAGAACATCTGCATGGCAGGCGGCTTTCTGCAGGTCGTTGCATTTGGCGCCGGACGCTTGAGCGTCGATCGCCGGTAGCGCGGCGGCCGGCGGGAAGTACTATTCGGGTATTCGTGTGAACGTCCCAGGCGGCGCGGGCCGCTGACGCGAAGTTGCCTTAACACGACCGCTGCATGATGTCCGCCGCAGAACCGGCGGCCTGAGCGTCGATCGCCGGGTTGGATGGGTCTTGATGACCGGTCCACGACCCGGCGATCTGAGGTCGTCTATGCCAGGCCGAGCTTCGGGCGCACCCAGGCGGCGAGCTGTTTGACTGCCTGGTCGGCCTCCGGCGCAGTGCCGGCCAGGAACTGGAACACATGCTGCATCTCAGGGAAGACATCGATCTTCACGTCGACGTCCGCCCGACGCAGTGCCTCGGCCAGATTCTGGCTGTCACTCAGCAAGGCCTCATAGCTGCCCACCTGGATGTAGACCGGGGGAAGCCCGCGAAGCTCGCCGTGCAGGGGATTGACCAGCGGATCCTTCTTGTCGCCCTTCTCGCCGAGGAACGCTGCCGCCATTCCCCCAATGATTTCAGGTGCGACCAGTACATCCCGGTCCTTGTTGGTCTGGAATGAGGCACCGGTGGCGTCCATATCGAGCCATGGAGACAGCGGCATGGTGGCCGCCGGCAGCTTCAGGCCTTGATCACGCGCCCGAAGAATCGTCGTGATCGCCAGCCCGCCGCCCGCGGAATCCCCGGTCAGCGCGATGTGGTTCGGCGTGATGCCCTGGTCCAGCAGCCATCGATAGGCCTTGGCCATGTCGTTGACCGGGCCGGGATGCGCGTTTTCCGGTGCGAGTCCGTAATCTACGATGAGCGCCCGGCAACCAACCGCTTTGGCGAGATGCGCATACAGCTTGCGATGCGTGAACATCGATCCTGTGACGTAACCACCGCCATGCGAGCAAAGCAGCACGCGGTCCTCGACGCAGCCCTTCGGCACCGCCCACAGCGCCGGTACGCCCCCGGCGCTGGTCTCGATGTAGTCCACGCCGCCGGGCTCTCCGGTCACGTCGCCCATATGCTCGAACAAGGCCCGCATCTCATCGAGCGGCATGTCCGGCTTGGCAGCCATCGCCGCAAGTAAGCCTTTGAATGACACAATAAGTTGATCGCTCTGCTTGCTAGCCATCCTGATTTCCCTGTTTCTGTACAGCAACAAAAGTCAGGCGGCCACGTCAGCCGTGGCCGCCGACGCGCGCCTTACGCCGTGTAGTTGTAGCCTCGCTCTGGCAGTTCCACCTTGCCGCCGCATTCGCGTGCGATCACGGGCATCACCTCCTCGGCGAAAAGCTGCATCTGGTCCTCGATCTCCCGGCCTTCGAAGCCGCCAAGTTCAAACCAGCCCATGAAGTTGAAATCGTCGTATCCGATCTCCTTCTTCATCTTCATGATCTTGTCGATGACGAATTGTTTTGACCCCTGGATGGCGATCTCGCGCTCGCGCAGTATTTCCGCCGTGACCTTCTTGTTGAGGTCGAACATCGGCTCGTCCAGCCGAGCGACGACTGCACCGAAACCGAATGGCCCGTAATAATCGAACTGCAACTCCATCGCGCGCGCGGCCCGCTCCATCGCCTGCTTTTCTTTACCGGGCGTGGTGACGTGGATGTAGCGGCTGGTCATGATGCCGCGGCGCTTCTCCGCATCCCAGCCATATTTGAACTTGCCGCGGTTGAGCATGTCCGGCCAGCCGGCTTTTTCCGCCGCCTCGTAGTAGATATCGATATTCTTCTTCAGCCGGTCGTTCGGCTCGACGATCATGACGCCGTTGACGCCATGTTCGGCGGCCCATTTGAGCGAGCGAGAGCTGGTCACCGGCTCCCAGATCTGCGGATGCGGCTTCTGCAACGGCTGCGGAAACACCTGCAGTTCCTTCAACGTCGTCGTTGTCGCCTGCACCGGGTTGCCGGCGGAATACATGTCGGGGGCGCCGATCTCGATCACGTCCTCCAGCCGCCGCTCCACCTTGTCCAGCTGGAAATAGGCGATGGTCTGCTTATGGTTCCATTTCGTATACGTCGGCGGAATGGAGAAGTTTTCGCCACGATGCGAGAACGACGGCTGCGTCCAGCATTTCTGGATGATCGCAACCACTTCCTCGAACGACTTGCGATTGCGCTCCTGGTCCTGGATGGTCGAGCCATACGGGCGCCCCAGGGTCTCGTTTTCGCGTGGCTGATAGCCGCGGCCCATGCCGCATTCGACCCGCCCGCCGCTGATTACGTCGAGCTGCGCGATCTGCTCGGCGATACGCACCGGATGATGCCAGACGACGATATTGGCGCATTGGCCAAGGCGGATCTTCTTGGTTTGCGACGCGATGGCCATCTGGGTGAACAGCGGGTTCGGGCTCATCTCCGCGCCTTCCGGCTGGAAATGATGCTCGGTGAGCCAGAACGACTGGAACCCAAGCTTTTCGGCCAGGATACCCTGGCGAATCTGGTTTACCATTACCTCCTGCGCGGCGGCATGAACCTCGGCGAGAGTGCCGTCATTCACCGCCACCCCGTCCTTGGTGGTGATCACCGGAAGACTGGACGCGCCGTTGTGGAATACACCGATTTCGAACATTTATAGTCCTCCCGAGGCATAATTTTTTGCTTGCCAAGGCGGCCGTCACCCAGCCGGTTGCACGGTCGCCTTGCCTCGGCGAGATGATGAACCCACGCGATATCCGGCGCAAGCGGGCCGGCCTTTTCCGGCGCCCGATCCATCAGGCGCTCGCCCATCCGACCTTCTGGTAGACCTGCGATACGCGGGGGTGTACACCGCGCAGGCTGCAGCGCCCGCAACCCAAGGTTGGCATCATGCCGGACAGTATCTCACCCCACGGCGACACCCTGATCATCGACATGGTTCGCCGCTTCTCGCAGGAACGGCTGGCACCGCTTGCCGCCGAACGCGAGAAGCAGAAGCGCATCGAACCCGAAATCATTGCCGAACTCGGCGCGCTTGGCGTTTTTGGCGCCACCACCCCGGCGGAATGGGACGGCAGTGAGATCGATGCGGTGACCTACGCGCTGCTGCTGGAGGAAATCGCCGCCGGAGACGGCTCGGTCTCGACCATGGTCTCGGTGCACAACTCTCCCACCTGCATCGTCGTCAACAACTACGGGAACGATGCGCAAAAGGATCGTTGGCTGCGCAAGCTGGCGACCGGCGAGCATGTCGGATCGTTCGGTCTGACCGAGCCGCAGGCCGGGTCGGATGCTTCCAACCTGCGCACCCGAGCGGTGAAGAAGGGCGACCGCTATATCGTCAATGGCGCCAAGCAGTTCATCAGCAACGCCAACCATCCCGGCAGCCTGGTGTTTTTCGCGGTGACCGACCCGGGCGCCGGCAAACGCGGTCTGTCTTGCTTCGTCATTGAAAAGACCCATCCCGGATTCGCCGTTTCGCGGGTCGAGGAAAAGCTGGGCCAGAAGGCCTCCGATACCTGCGCGCTGACCTTCGAGGAGGTGGAAATTCCCGAGGACCAACGCATCGGCGACGAGGGAGAGGGATACAAGATCGCCCTGTCCACTCTCGAAAGCGGCCGCATCGGCATCGCTGCGCAGAGCGTCGGGATGGCACGGGCGGCGTTGGAATACGCGATCAACTACGCTCGCGACCGCAAGGCGTTCGGCGGCGCCATCATCGATTTCCAGGCCGTCGGGTTCCGCCTGGCCGACGCCAAGACCAAGCTGGAGGCCGCCCGCCAGCTCACACTGTACGCGGCGCGGCTGAAGGCAGAGGGCCGGCCGGCACTGGAGGCCGCGTGCATGGCCAAGCTTTTTGCCTCCGAGGCGGCCGAGGCGATCTGTACCGCGTCGATCCAGACTCTGGGCGGATACGGCTTCCTCGCCGATTATCCGGTCGAGCGGATCTATCGCGACGTCCGCGTCTGCCAGATCTATGAGGGCACTTCGGACGTGCAGAAGCTCATTCTTCAGCGCATGCTGTAAGCCGAAGATGCTCCGACACCTTCTGCAGGGGCTGAAGCGGCCGCTGACCGAGCCAGCGCCGGCGCTGGATCCCGATCTTACTGCCCTGGCTTCGACCCTGGACCAGACCGCGCAGGCACGGCTCGGCCACAGCCTGGCGATCCGCCAGGTCGATGCGGGGTCGTGCAACGGCTGCGAATTGGAGATCCACGCCCTGAACAACGCGTTCAATGATCTGGAGCGCTATGGGATGAAATTCGTCGCCTCGCCCCGCCACGCCGATGTGCTGCTGATCACCGGGCCAGTGACGAAAAACATGCGGGAGGCGGTGGAGCGCACTTGGCGGGCGGCGCCGGATCCGAAATGGGTCGTGGCGGTCGGCGATTGCGGCGCCGACGGTGGGGTCTTCGCCGGCAGTTACGCCGTAGTCGGCGGGGTATCGGCGGTGGTGCCTGTAGACATGGTGATCCGCGGCTGCCCGCCGACGCCGAAACAGTTGCTGCAGGGGCTGCTGTCGCTGCTTAAGACCGCCCCGTAGCGTGGCTAGGGGGTTGCGCAGCCGATCCGTGCAACATCGCCAAGTTTCCTTTGTCCGATTAACGCCTCGTTCACCCTCCCGCGTTACTCGGAGTTGCGGGGACTGCTGACGTGTCCCGAGGGATCTTCTCTCCGGCTCAGCAAAAATGAACCATCCTCCCATCCTGCCCCACGTCGCAGCGAGGAGATTGACCGTGACGAAATTGCTCTTGGGCAGCCTGGTTGCACTGGCCCCTATGGCTGCATTTGCGGGTGGTGATCTGCCGGCTGCCAGCGGTGCGGTTGACCAGCGCGTCGCCCCTTTCGCCGCCTTCACCGGCAGTGATGTGCCGGTGGTCGGTGTCGTCGATCCGGCGACGATGCTTTCGCGCAGGCCCGTCGATCCGGCCAATCCTGGCGGCACGATTGGTGCGGGAGCTGGTGGCGTGTCCGGCAACATGCCTTCCGGGGTACAGACGAGAGCATTCAGCGTTATCGGACCCGTGGGCCCTTATCCGAAAGGGCCGCCGCTCGCTGGAGCCTGTTCTCGGCCGAGTTCAACCTCTCCCGGTTGTCGTCGCGGCGCGCCCTTGCCGGAGTGACGCCTCGAGACCGAGTTCGATAATCCGAGGCTGGTGACAACCAGGGCTATGGCGTCAAGTCTGCGAGCGTATTCGGAGTTTACGAGGCGCGTCTCGGAGGCGCGCCTGATCGTTGCGACCGCCAGACAAAGCCTGCACGGGCCAACTTCCCAACCGGCTCACCGGCGGCCTATTATCTACCGCGTCCACGCGGGTGTCTGTCCGGCTGCCGGAACGAACGAACCGGCTTAGCACTGACCATCGGAAAACACCCGTCCCCAAGGCCGTCCGCACCTGCCTTCCCCGACCGAAGGCACTCCATTCGAACTGCAACCTTCATCTCTCGCGCCTGACAGCTACTCACCACAAACCTTGTGCGCACGCCGCTCTTGCGCGGACGCCGTGTTACACCAATCGGGGCGCTGCTTCGGGACCGCACTTTCGGACGGAGATGGTGTCGCGATCGCAACGGCGATTTTCGGCGCCGCGAAAGACGTGGGCGACGGCGTCGGCGATCCAACGCCACGATCGATGACGCACGGCTGTCCTATGCGTTTCAGTGCTTCCCTGACGCCTGCCTCGACGCACAGAACCTCGACGGCCGCCTCCTGCAGTGTATCGCCCTTCGCGCCGGAAGTACCATGGCCCATGTTGAACAATAGTGCCGCCAACTGACGTCGCTCACATGCCTTGCCTTCCCAGCTGCCACCGGTGACGATTCCGAAGCCCGGGAGCGTGACGCCACCCGACGCACCGACGGTGCAGGGGTCCCCACCGACGATCGATGGGGCAATGATTTCCGGTGTATTCCGTAGGGTCTGCGTGCTGGTGAAGTTGGTGCCAGCGACCGCGGTACCGTTCGCGCCGTTTGTCGCGGCGGCGCTGCTTGTCGCCGGGTCCGTTCCGGTCGACGTGCTGGTCGTGGTCTTGTTGTTGACGGTAACACCGCTGGTCGAACTGCTCTGGCCACTGCTTGCGGCGGCTCCGGAGCGGCTGTTGCTGTTGCTCCTGCCGGTTGCCGATGAGTTACTGGACGAGGCGCCGTTGCCGATCGGGTTGCCGTAAACGTTCACGCTCGGGCTGGAGATCGAATTGGATCGCGAACCGGAGCTCGTGTTGACGTTCGCGCCGCTGGTGGACCCGGATGTCGAGGTCTGGGCGAAGGCCGCGCCGCATAACATCGTCAATGTGGCAGCGGTCGAAAGAAGCGATCTCATGTCGTCTCTCCTGAGAAGAACATACGGTCATGAAGGCGGGTGCCCCAGGACCGCCGTTGAGTCGCGGGAAGGTTCGATGTTGCCCGCACTCGCGAGCGGCTTTAGTCGGGCCTTCCGCCACCCCCGTGGTGTGTGCTGGTCCCCGCAACGAACCCGCCAACGTTCGTGTCGGAAGCCGTAGCGCCGGCGGTGCCACTCACCTGGCTGTTCTCGCTGCCGCCGGCGGTGCCCGACGAGGAACCCCGACCCCACGGGCTATTGCTGATCACCCCGCCGGCGACCGTTCCGCCGACATTGGTCTGCTGGGCGCTCGTGTTCGTGGATGAGCCACCCGGTCCAGCCGTACCGCTCGCACTGCTATTCACCGAGGCGGAGTTGCCCGACACCGCGCCGACACTGACACCTCCATTGCCCGCGGTGCTGACACCCGCGTGGGTTCCCTGAGTGCTGTTGACACCGGCGGTCGAACCGGCGGCCGTGTTCGCCGCGTTGACGTCACCCACCACTGACGTGCCGATCTGGTTATTCGCCGGCCCGCTCACGGTCGCGAAGGCGGCAAAAGGAGCCAACGTGATCACACCCGCCAACAGAAGCTTTCTCATATTCGCTCTCCTCGCTGCTGCGTAGGAATGGAGACGGCAAACTCCCTCGGAAGGGATGCCGTTGTTCGCCTGCGCATGAGTGGGGAGACGGCCGTATGGGTTAAGATTGTGGGTGATAATCAACCGAGCTTTTTCGTTCAGATCGATAGATACGATTTCGCAATGCCCTGGTCGGAAATAGTGCCGCCGCTGCTAAGGATGTTCATGGCGTAACATAAAACGGTTCCGCCTGAGATACGGTCTGGCCGAATGCGTCTGATCCGGCGACATGCCGTCTGCGATCGCCTCTGGATCGTCGGTGCCTGCAGGCGCGAGGGAGGTTGCTCAATCCGGGGGCAACCTCTATGCCGTGAGCCTCATAACCCGTCGCAGGACTTGTTGGCGCGTCGCTCTTGCGCCGACGCTGTGTAGCACCAGTCAGGATGATTTTTCGAAGCTGCACCCGCGGTCGGGATCGGCGCGGCGACTGCCGGGTTCACCGGGCTCGCCATCGCAACCGGAGAAGCTCTGGTTACCGGAGCCGCCATCGCAACCGGGGTTCCGTTTTTCGGTGCTACGGATGAAATGGGCCCTGTCGTCATCGGCACGCCCTTGCGATCGGCGACGCAGGGCTGTCCGATACGGTTCAGGGCCGCCCTCACGCTAAGGTCATTGCATAGGACCTCGACGGCCGCCTCCTGCAGTGACTCACCCCTGGCGCCTGGGACGTCATGGCCCATGTTGTAGAGTAGCGCCGCCAGCTGGCGTCGCTCGCAGGCCTTTCCTTCCCAACTACCGCCGGTCACGATGCCGAATCCGGGCAGCGCGACGCCACCGGACGCTCCGACGGTGCACGGATTTCCGCCGATGATCGAGGGGGCGACGATTTCGGGTGTGTTCCGGATGGTTTGCGTACTGGTCGTGTTGCTCGGATAGGTCGTCCCGCTTGCGGCGGTGCTGGCCGCCGGGTCGGTCGAGGAGGCCGGGCTGGTCGTGGTTGATGAGTAATCGTTGTTGATGATGACACCGCTGCTCGAACTGCTCTGACCACTGCTTGCGGCGGCGCCGGAGCGGCTGTTGCTGTTACTCCTGGAGGCAGCCGACGAGTTACTGGACGAGGCACCATTGCCGATCGGGTTGCCGTAGACGTTCACCTTTGGATTGGACACTGAGTTGGATTGGGAACCGGAGGTCGTGTTGACGTTCGCGCCGCTGGTGGACCCGGACGAAGAAGTCTGCGCCAAGGCCGCACCGCATAGAATCGTCAATGCGCCTGCGGTCATAAGAAGCGATCTCATATAGTTTCTCCTGAGAACACGCGGCCCTAGAGGTGGATCCCCTAGGACCGTCGTTGAGACGCGGGACGGTTCGAAAGTCCCCATCGTTCTCCGCCTGGCTCAGCGCGGCTGCGTGTGTCCGCCGCCCGGCTGGGTGAGGGTCCCGGCGACGAAGCCGCCAACGTTCTTGTCGGAAGCGCTTGCTGCGGAGTTGCCAGACGTCGTGCTGCTCTGGCCGCCGCCGGCGGTGCCGGACGAGCCATTCTGACCGCCACCCATTGTTGTCATCGGATGACGGCTGCCGTCCGCGTTGGTGACCACTCCACCGGCCGCGGTGCCGCCGACGTTGTACTGGCTGGCGGTGGTCTGAGTGGCGGACTTGCCGGGCGAGGCCTGGCCGGCAGCGGTGGTATTCACGCCGGAGCTGTTGCCCGACACCGCGCCGACCGCTACGCCGCCGTTGCCACTAACGCCAACCCCCGCGTGCGTCCCCTCACTGCTGCCGACGCCCGCGTTTGAACCAGCCGAAGTGCTTGACGAATTGATGTCGCCCGCCGCCGCGCCGCTGGTCGTACTGGAGCCAGGTCCCGCCGCGAGGGTCGCGAACGGAGCCAACGCGATCACGCCCATTAAAAGAAGCTTCCTCATACTTGATCTCCTCGCTGCTGCGCAGGACAGGAGACGGCGGACTCCTATTTCAAGGATGCCGTTGTTCTCCTGCGCATGAGCCGGAAGAAGGGTTTTCGGGTGCCTGCCGTGACTCGGACGTTTGGGTTTAAGCAGTCATAATCAGCACTATTAAACTCATGAGATGCGCAGAGTATTTTTGGCATTTCCGGGGGGCCGATACCTGCCGGACATGCTGGATAGACGAAGTATCTGAAGGAATCGTTAATCGCGCTCGGCAATTGCAATAAATCAGCCTGGCGTCAGATCCAGGTCCGACGCTTGCCATTCATTGTCGTATCATTCTTGCCAAATACTATCCGAGGCGCCGGCGCGCCGACGTCCCGCAGCTATCTGCCCTTTGCCCGTCAGACGCGGCCAGATGGATTATGGATGCGCGGCTACGCTGCTCCGACCCGGTCCCTCCCGGCCCCCGGCGGTCCACTGATGCCGACCGCCAATCCCGCCGCTGACGCGTTGTCCTGCACTCCGCCTGAACCGGCCCCCTCACGTCTCCGGGGCCGGCAGGCAGCGGGTCGCCTTGTGAGCCGCCGTGGCTTCGTTCATAAGGCCGGTGATTCATCCAGCAGGGGTTACGTCATGCAGATCTTCCCGGACCGCTCATTCGGGGCTTCGACCCGGATTTTCGTCGCGTTCCTGGGCCTCGGTATCGTTTCGGCCGGAACCGTGCTCGCACAGGGCACAGCCGCCGATTCCGCCGCTCCAGATCCGGTCCTGGCGACCGTCAACGGCCAGCCAATCCACGCCAGCGACCTGAACGCCGCGCTCGAAACGCTGCCGCCGCAGGCGCGGTCGATGCCGCCGCAGCAGCTCTATCCGATGCTGTTGGATCAACTCATCGACGGACGCGCCCTGGTGTTCGAAGCGCGGAAGACCGGGCTGGACAAGGATCCCGGAGTGGAACGCCAGATGCAAGCGGCGCAGGACCGGGCGCTGCAGTCGGCCTTGCTCAACAAGGTGGTCAGGCCGCAGGTCTCCGATGAGGCGGTCAAGGCCCGCTATGACGAGCAGGTGGCCGGCAAGGGTGGCGAGCCGGAGGTGCACGCGCGCCATATCCTCGTGGCCGACGAAGCCACGGCCAAAAAGGTCATCGCCGAGCTGAAGAAGGGCGGCGACTTCGCGGCGCTGTCCAAGCAATACAGCAAGGACCCCGGCGCGGCGCAGCAGGGCGGTGATCTCGGCTTCTTCAAGAAGGCCGACATGGTGCCTGCGTTTTCCACCGTCGCATTCGAGCTGAAGGATGGCGAAGTGACGCCGGTCCCGGTGCACACCCAGTTCGGCTGGCACGTGATCCAGGTGATTGAGCATCGCACAGATGCGCCACAGTCCTTTGATCAGGCGCGCGACGAGCTTCGGCAGACGATGGTTCAGGCCGCCGTGCAGAAAGAGGTGGCGCTGGCACGCGCTGAGGTGAAAGTCGAAAAATTTAACGCGGACGGCTCACCATTGCGCGCGACCGATACGGCGGAGCCGCCTCCTGCTGCGAAGTAGCCGCGTGATCAGCGACAGGAACTCGCCAGCACGGGAAACCGAAGTATGACCACCGTGTCTCCGCTGGCCGTGACGTTGGCTGAATTGCCGCCGTTGGCCGGGATTCGCCTGGCCGCGGCCGAGGCCGGCATCCGTTATCAGGGACGCACCGACGTCGTGATGATCGAGGCGGCGAGCGGCAGCACGGTTGCCGGGGTCTTCACCTCGAACAAGTGCCCCGGCGCACCGGTCGATTGGTGCCGTGGCGCGCTGAAGGGCGGCCGAGCGCGCGTGGTCGTGGTGAATGCGGGCAACGCGAACGTCTTCACCGGCAAGGCCGGCCGAGATGCCTGTGCCGCCACCGCCGCGGCCGCCGCGAAGTTGGCCGCGTGCCCGGCGCGGCAGGTATTCGTTGCATCCACCGGCGTCATCGGTGAGGTTCTGCCGCATCACAAACTCATCGCGGCATTGCCCGGCCTGCACGGCGCGTTGACCGAGGACGCCTGGGAGGCCGCCGCGCGCGGCATCATGACGACAGACACGTTCCCCAAGGCCGCGACCCGGACGGCACAAATCGGTGACGCGCAAGTGCGAATCACCGGGATCGCCAAGGGCAGCGGCATGATTGCCCCGGATATGGCGACGATGTTGTGCTTCGTTTTCACCGATGCGCGCATTCCGGCGGACGCGCTGCAGACGCTGCTGAAAAAAGGCGTCGACGGCAGCTTCAATTGCACCACGGTAGACAGTGATACGTCCACCTCGGATACCGTCCTGTTGATCGCCACGGGGCAGGCGAAACATCCGCAAATCCCGTCCGCCGACGGAAACGCGGCACGCAATCGAATGCTAGCCGACTTCGGTCGTGCCTTGAACGACTTGTTGCTGGACCTTGCGCTGCAAGTGGTTCGCGACGGCGAGGGCGCGCAGAAATTGGTCAAGATCGAAGTCACCGGGGCGGTCAATCCGCGCTCGGCCAAACGCATTGCGATGACCGTCGCCGACTCGCCACTGGTGAAGACGGCGATCGCGGGGGAAGACGCCAACTGGGGCCGAATCGTCATGGCGGTGGGCAAGGCCGGCGAGCCGGCGGATCGGGACAAACTGTCGATCGGGGTCGGTGGCGTCTGGATGGCGCGGGAGGGGGCGGTCATTCCGGATTATGATGAAGCGCCGGTTGTCGCCCATATGAAGGGACGCGAAGTGGAGATCGCGATCGACATCGGATTGGGACGCGGCAGAGCCACTGTCTGGACGTGCGACCTGACGCACGGCTACATCGACATCAACGGGTCCTATCGAAGCTGAGCGCGATCCGGCCGAATCGAGCAGTCGATTTTCCTCGAGCGGCTTTTGCAACCAGTTCTACTTTCCGATGCTGTTTTCTGTTCCCGCTCTCGCCTGCACGTCGGGGCGGTCGCGAATTCGTTGCGATGGTGGGGCGGGGTCGCCCGCTCCGCGGACTGGTTCTGGTGTATGGCCGCAGGTGCGTTGACGCCCTTGGCCAGCGCCGCGGTGGCGGGGATCAATCGCCGCCGGCCGTAGACGTGGTCTGCACGAGTTCGCTGGTATCGCGCCGCAACTTATCCTTTCCGGGATCCTGATGGCGGTGCCGAAACTGGAACAGCATGCACCGCTCCGGGCGCATTCGATCGCTAAGTATTTGACTGCCTTTCGGGAAACTGCCGGTTGGCCGCTGCCCCTTTCGTTCGTGGCGCCGTTTGTCCTCTTTGCGCCCCTCATCGTGCTTGCGACTGGTGCAGTTCGCAGCCCTGGTTGGTCAAATACAGCAGTTTGGCTTTGCCTTGGGATTGGTGCCTGGGTTGTTGCTCGGCACGCTGCCCCGGCAATGCCGAGCGTTGTCAGTTCGCGTGGGCCAAGAAAGGAAACGGTCCGGGGTAGGTGTCTGTGTAGACCGTGTGCGAGGCGAAACCCTCTGACCCTTGCCAGACATGCATCTGAAAGGCCGGGGGTTCGAAATTGAACGCGCCATTGCCGGTCGGGTCGAAGGTTAGCTCCACCTGGTGCGCGACAGATGGCGAGATCGACGCCAGGGCGTGGGCACACTGGCCGAATATCGGGCGATGGTGGTGGCCACACACGATCCGCTCGACCTGCCGGTGGCGCGCGATCACCGAGCGGAACGCGTCCGGGTCGCGCAGCGCGATCGCATCCATTTGCGGCAATCCCGCGGCGAAGGGCGGATGGTGCATCCCGATCATCGTCGATTTCGACGGCTGCTCGCCCAACGTCCGGTCGAGCCAACCCAACTGCTCCTTCGACATCTCTCCATGGTTGGCACCGGGAACCAGCGTATCGAGCATCACAAGACGGACCGGCTGATCCTCGACGGCGTATTGGACGAACTTCGGATCGGTGGTGACGCCGGGCAGATGCGCCAGCGCGGCCCGCAGGTGCTCGCGATGATCGTGATTGCCCGGGATGACATAGACCGGCATCGACAGCGTGCGACGAAGCATCGTCGCCACATTCTCATATTCAGCGGGAAGGCCGCATTCGGTCAGGTCACCGGTGATCATCACGACAGCGGGTTGCGGATTGAAGGCGGCGACCGCGCGGAAGGCCCGCTCGGTCAGCATGTTGGTCTCTGAGACCCGGTTGGCCGGCAGTCCGACCGGGCGGACGTGCAAGTCGGTAAGCTGGCAAATCAGCATGGGCAAGTCCCTCATATCCCTTCGGCCTTCCTGCCGTCCGGTGTAACGCAGTCATCGCAACAATGTGGTCGAATTAGCGCCGAACGGCCGACCAGCCTCTGCCGACTTTCTGCGCCCGGCGTGCGCTGGTTTGGCCGGAGGCGCCAGCATACCGCGGGGCCTGCGATTTCACAGTGGCACAGTGTCACAGGCCATAAATCGGCCCCTGTGACCTCGGTCACAGGCGGCGTGTCAACTCCGCGGGACGCAGATGAGGCCTCGGGGCTGTGAATGCCGCCGGCTCTTGCGCCACTTCGTCTTGGCACGGCGCTTATTTTTCGTCGATGATGCGCGGCCCGCTCGGCGGGATGCCGACGCCCCACATCGTACCCGATAATGCATAATCGACTGCCTTTGCTGCTTCGGGCCATCGCCTATGGCCTGCGCGGCGGCTTCCTGATCCGACCACTGCTCATCGCGCTGTCATTTGGCGCCGTGGGTGGCGTACTGTCCTCGCTGGAAGAGCAGGTGCCGACGCTCGGTGCGTGGGTGCCGGCGACGTTATTCCCGTCGCGTCAGGACCCACAGGTTGCGCAGGTGATACTGAGCGCCATCGCCACCTCGATCATGACCGTTGTCTCGATCGTGTTCGCCATCCTGCTGATGTCGCTGACGTTGGCCTCGACGCAGTTCTCGCCGCGCATTCTGGTCAGCTTCGTGCGTGATCGCGCGACGCAGTGGACTCTGGGGGTGTTCCTCGGGACTTTTTCCTATTGCATGGCCACGCTGCCGGCGGCCCGCTCGCAGCCGGTCGCGTTCGTGCCGGTGGTTACCGTTACCGGTGCGATGCTGCTGGCCCTGGTTGCCGTCGGCTGGCTGATCTTCTTCATCCATCACATCTCGCAAGCGATCAGCGTCAATCACATCGTTGATCGCATCGCGCGCGAGACCGAGCTGGTGATCGACGAGTTGATGCCGTTTCCGCGCGGACGGTTCGAACCGATGAGTCAGCAGTTGCCGCTCATTGCGGACCGCACTCCGGTGATGAACCAACGCTCGGGTTATATCCGCTTCCTCGACATCAAGCGCCTGCTATATCTGGCAAAATCCTGGCGCATCCAGATCAGGGTGGAGCGCGGTGTCGGCCAGTTCGTGCCGGCCGGCGTACCATTGCTTTGGGTGTCGCGCGAGGACCGCGTAGATCCGGCGCGAGCGGCCGAGCTAGTGGGCGCGTTCGACATCGGGGCGACCCGCACGATGCAGCAGGACGTGGAGTTCGGCATCATTCAGATTGTCGATATTGCGCTGCGAGCGATCTCTCCCGCGGTAAACGACCCGAGCACGGCTATCAGTTGCATCGATCAGCTCAGCCGTATCCTGATCCGGTGGCTGAGCAAGGTCCCACCGGCGTCGGTCCTGTACGATCCACCTTATGTGCCGCGACTGGTGGTGCCGTGGAGCGGGCTCGCGGGACTACTCGACACGGCGTTCGAGCAAGTCCGCCATTACGCGGTGGCAGACCTCGCAGTCAGCCTGCGCCTGCTGCGGGCGATCGGTGATATCGCGGGAACGGTACAACAGGACGATGTTCGTGCCCTCATGCTGGAGCGGGCACGTCTCGTGGTCGATGGCTGCGCCAGGCATCTCAGCGAGGTTGACTGGGCGCGATTGCAGCAGCGCTTCGCTGCCTTGGAGGCGCGGTTGGCTGACTGAGCGCCCCAATGCGCGATGCGACGTCGGTCGCGTTGACCCTGGTAAACCAGCGACCCGTGATACCCGACACCGCGCTGAAAAGCGATGCGATAGTCGGTTAGTTTTGCAACTGCACGATTCCCCGAAGAATGAATGCGCATCCGCGCATATAAGTCCGATCTCGCCAGGGACGACACCCCATATAGGTTTCGCTGACCTGTGGTCTCGACCTTGTCAGGGCGGCGGGCGGCGCTGCGCCTCATCGCCACGGGCTTCAAGCCGGCGGGAGAGGATGCGTTGACAACCGCATTTTGATATTTGGATGACGGGCTGCGATCCTGGCGCGATGGCCGGCTAATTTGTATAACCACCGTCCATGTCCCATCAACCGAACCCCCTGTTCGGCCCGAACCGCTTCAAGCTCGGCATTTTCAGCGCCAACTGCGACGGCGGTTTGACCATGAGTTTGGCGCCCGAGCGCTGGAAGGCGGACTGGGACGACATCGTCGCCATGACCCGAGTCGCCGATGAAGCTGGCATCGAATTCATCCTGCCGGTGGCAAAATGGCGCGGCTACCAGGGTCGGGCGAACATCTATGGCCGCTCGTTCGAGACGCTGACCCACGGCGCCGCGCTGGGTGCCGTGACGCGACGTATCGCCATCTTCTCGACCGTGCATGTGCCACTGGTGACCCCGGCTTTCGGCGCCAAGGCGATCGCCACCATCGATCATGTCACGCATGGCCGAGCGGGGCTGAATATCGTGTGCGGTTGGAATCAAGCGGAGTTCGATCTGCATGGCGTAACGATCGATCCGGAGACTCGCTACGACCATGGGCTTGAATGGTTCCAGGTCTGGTCGAAGTTACTGACGGGCGGTCCCGAGTTTGATTGGGATGGGCGCTTCTTCAAGCTGAAACGATTACAGACCGATCCGGTGTCGGTGCAGCGGCCCTGGCCGCCGGTGATGTCCGCCGGATTTTCGCCTCGCGGCAGGGACTTCGCGGCGCGCGCGGCGGACGTGCTATTCCTGAACGTGACGGAGCTGGACCAGGTACCAGCGCTGCTGGCCGACGTGTCTCGGCACATGGCGCGGTATGATCGCACGATTTCGGTTTTCACCATGGGCCATGTCGTTTGCCGACCGACACGGCAGGATGCCGAGGCATATTTTCATTACTTCGCGGAAGAAATGGCCGACACCGAAGGGCAGGACTACTACCGTCGCACCCGCGGCGTTTCGGTTCCCGGCATTGGAACGGCACCAATCGCGCGTCCGTTCGAGCATCGCTTCACCCGGGGGACCGGCCTCCGTTATGCCGGAGGGTATCCCGGCGCGTATCCATTTGTCGGCTCCCCCGACGATATCGCTCAGGAGATGGCGCGGATGAGTGCCACCGGCCTCGCCGGATGCACCGTCGCGTTTGTCGACTATCTACGGGAGATCCCGTTTTTCGTGCAGGAGGTACTGCCTCGGCTGCAGCGGCTGGGTCTGCGGCAGTCGGTCTGATCCAGATGGCCGGAACTCCCACCTACGCCGTTTCGCCGAGCTTCCTGGGGGTGTCGCGCACCGACCGGGAGGCCGATTTTGTCATCGCCGGCATTCCGATGGACATCGGCACCACCAACCGAGCCGGCACACGCGACGGCCCGGCGGCGATTCGCCGCGCCAGCCGGATGCTGACAGATGGCGATCACCCCGAGCACTGGGTCGAGCCGGCTCGCATGAGCCTGTCCGACATCGGTGACTTCGCTCTCGCGCTCGGAGATATTCAGGCCACTCTGGCAGCGATACAATCTCAAGCCGGCGGCATCGGCCACCTGATTGCCCTGGGCGGCGAGCATGGCATAACGCTGTCGCTGTTGCGCGCGCTGACGCAACGGCAAGGACGTTCCGTCGGGCTGGTGCATTTCGATGCCCATGTCGATACATGGCCGGACAATTTCGGCCAGGCCTACGCACATGGTTCGCCATTCTATCACGCGATCAACGAGCACCTGATCGACCCGCGTCATATGATCCAGATCGGCATCCGCTCGCCGGTGCAGAAGGACGTGATGGATTGGACCCTCTCCAGGGGCGTGACGGTCGTGTCGGCGCAAGACGTCCACGCCTCGGGTCCCACCGCCGTCGCCGTAAAGATCGCCGAGGTGATGGGTGATGTCCCGGCCTATCTCAGCTTCGACATCGACGCGCTCGATCCCGCTTTCGCGCCCGGCACCGGTACGCCGGAGGTCGGCGGCCTGGCGACATGGCAGGTGCAGGCCATCCTGCGGCGGCTGGGAGTGGTGCGCTTCCTCGGGATGGACGTCGTTGAGGTGGCCCCGGCGTACGACACGGCCGAGATCACCGCGCTGGCGGCAGCCACGATGGTTTGGGAATACCTGGCCTTGAAGGCCGTGCAAGCTATGCGCTGAGTACTTGTCGGCCAACCAAAAACGCATAACTGCATCGGGGTCGTGGACCCTATATGGCGCTCTCGCTCCTGACGGCAGGAGCGGTGACGCATCGCACGTGCCGCGAGCCTCGGTGGGCTGAAATGTCCACGGGGCACAGCAACGACGTAAACGCGTCCTTTTCGATAGACCCGGCCAGACCGTGGGCCGGGGTCGTTAGGGAATCGCCTATGTCCGAACGCACCGCCGCGATGCGAAGTACCACCAGCATCGTTTGACCCCTTAGCCGAAGCGTCCCGCGCTCGGCTTTGGTTTTGTCCCCGTATCGTTGCGGGTGCGTTTGCACGCGCCCGTTTGCCCGCGAGGATATGCCGCGATGTCTGTCGCTCGTACCCGCTCCGCTGTCTCGCCGCTCCGCCGCCGTTTTGGCGCGCAGCCGCACCGTCTGCCGACCGTCGATCAGGTTGTCGCTACCGATCGGCCGGAGGATCCCATGCATTGCCTGCGCCCAGCCGTGGTTGCGGCGACCGCGCACGCCTTCATCCAGGCGTTCCCGGGCGATGTACCTCTATGCGGTGAAATGCAACCCTGATCCGGCGGTGCTGCGTGCGCTTTATGCAGGTGGTGTGCGGCATTTCGACTGCGCCTCGTTGCCGGAGGTGCGGCTGGTCCGCGCCATGTTCCCCGCCGCGGCGATCCACTTCATGCACCCGATCAAGGCGCGTGGGGCGATCCGCGAGGCCTGGGCGCAGCATGGCGTGCGCGATTTTGTCCTCGACAGCGTCGATGAACTGGCGAAGATTCGGGCAGAGACCGACGCCACCGGAGTGCCGGGTCCGCTCGGCCTGATCGTGCGCGTTGCGCTGCCAAAGGGCGGGGCGAAGCTGGATCTGTCGGGAAAATTCGGTGCAAACGCCGACGCCGCGGCCGCTTTGCTGCGGGAAGCCCGGGACTGCGCCGCTACCCTGGGAGTGAGCTTTCATGTCGGTTCGCAGTGCCTCGATCCCCTGGCCTGGCGCGACGCGCTGGCGCTGAGCGGCGAGGTAGTCAGCGCCGCCGGGGTGACGGTCGACGTAATCGACGTCGGTGGTGGCTTTCCGGTGGCTTATCCGGACCAGGAGCCGCCCCCGCTGGGCGCGTTTTTCGCCGAAATCGAGGCCGGCTTCGATCGGCTCGGGCTGAAGCGGACCCGTCTGTGGGCGGAGCCGGGGCGCGCGTTGGTGGCTGCGGGGACGTCGGTCGTGCTGCAGGTGCAGGCCCGTCGAGGCGAGGCGCTCTATGTCAACGACGGCGTCTACGGCAGCCTGGCGGATGCCGGAGCGCTCGGGTTTCGCTACCCGGCGCGGCTGATCCGCCCGGGCCGGGACGCGGCGGCTGAAACCGTCGGCTTCTCGCTGTTTGGGCCGACCTGCGACAGCGCTGACGTCATGCGGGGCCCGTTCCCCTTGCCGGCCGATATCGGCGAGGGCGACTGGATTGAAATCGGCCAGTTGGGCGCCTACGGCGCCTGCCTTCGCACGGCTTTCAACGGCTTCGACCGCGCGCGCATCGTCGAGGTCGACGGCGAGGTCCCCGAAAGTCTACCGTTCCGCGCCGCCGCCTGACTATAACGCAGTCTCACTATCGGGAGACCGAATGATGAAACACGTCGGATTCGGCGGCCGCCTGGTTATGCTCGGCTGCGGCAGCATCGGTCAGGGGGTGCTGCCGCTGATCCTGCGTCACATCGACATGCCGCGCGAGCGGATCACCATTCTGTCCGGCGATCCGCGCGGGCAGGATGTTGCCGGCGAATACGGTGTTCAGTTCGCTGTCGAACCGCTCAACCGCGGTAACTACCGTGCGGTGCTGACGCCGATGCTACGGCCAGGTGATTTGCTGCTGAACCTCAGCGTGGATGTGTCCTCGGTGGCGCTGATAACCCTCTGCCGGGAACTGGGAGTGCTCTATCTCGACACCTGCATCGAGCCGTGGGCCGGCGGCTACACAGATCCGTCGCTGTCGCCTTCGCAACGTTCAAACTACGCCCTGCGGGAGAGTGCACTGGTGCTGGCGCGTTCCGATGCCGCCGACCCGACGGCCGTGCTGACGCACGGCGCCAATCCCGGCCTGGTCTCGCATTTCGTGAAGCAGGCGCTGCTTAATCTGGCGCGTGATACGTTTGTCGATACCGCTGTGCCCGACAGCCGGCAGACCTGGGCGGCGCTGGCCGAGGGACTGGGGATAAAGGTGATCCACATCGCTGAACGCGACACCCAGACGGCTTCCTTCGCCAAGCGGCCCGGTGAGTTCGTCAACACCTGGTCAATCGATGGCTTCGCCGGCGAAGGATGCCAGCCGGCGGAACTGGGCTGGGGTACGCATGAGCGGGCGCTGCCGCTGGACGGGCGGCGGCATGACTTTGGTCGTGACGCGGCGATCTACCTGCTGCGGCCGGGGGCTTCGACGCGAGTGCGGACCTGGACGCCGATGGCCGGCCCGATCCATGGCTTCCTGATCACGCACAACGAGTCCATTTCTATTGCAGACTATTATTCCGTGACCGAGAACGGAACGGTTCGTTACCGCCCGACGGTGCATTACGCCTATCATCCGTGTGACGACGCGGTGCTGTCGGTGCATGAGATGGCCGGTCGGAACTGGCGGTTGCAAGACCGGCAGCGGCTGATGATGGAGGAAATCACGACCGGGGTTGACGAGTTGGGCGTGCTGCTGATGGGGCACTCGCGGGGTGCCTACTGGTACGGCTCGCGGCTATCGATCGAGCAGGCGCGGGCTCTGGCACCGCACAACAATGCGACCAGCCTGCAGGTGACGGCAGCGGTTCTGGGCGGGCTGGTCTGGGCGATCGAGAACCCGCGGGCCGGTATTGTCGAAGCGGATCAGTTGGATCACGCCCGAGTGCTGGCGGTCGCCGAGCCATATCTGGGCGACATGGTGGGTGCGTACAGCGACTGGACGCCGCTGCAGGACCGTGGATTGCTGTTCCCGGAGGATGTCGACGCGTCATGCCCGTGGCAATTCGGTAATTTTCGCGTGGTGTGACGGCAAAGGCATCGTCCCGCGCGACTGCCATTGCGAATTCGGAACGCTAATGCGCACCCAGAGCTTGTGCCAACGCGCGGCGGTCGGCCAGGCCCCTTGAAAACGGTCGCCCAGCCATGATCCCACCGTCCACGGCGATGTCTTGCCCGGTGATGAATTCGAGCCCCGTCGCTTGCCAGGAACAATGCGGTAGCGGCAACATCTTCGGGCAGGCCGGCTCTTGGCACCGGCTGATAGATCGGCTGGAACTGTGCGAATACCGAACGTACCGCGTCGGCGGAACGATCCGCGGCCGCGTCGGTCAGGCCGGCGGCCTTGCCGAAGATGCCGGTGACGATCGGGCCGGGCGAGATGCTGTTGACGCGTATGCCTTGCTCGCCAAGTTCCGCAGCGACTGATCGTGTCAGGTGGATCAACGCCGCTTTCGCGGCCGAATAGCTATGTGCCGAAAAGCCGGCGCGATGCCCGGAAACGCTGGCGATATTGATGATACAGCCGCTCCCCTGGCGCAGCATGGCTGGGGCCGCATGTTTCATCCCCAGCATGCAACCGCGGACATGCACCGCCATGATCGCATCGAAATGTGCGATCTGGGTATCGGCAATGCCGACCATGTGGCCCGGCGTGCCAGCGTTGTTGACCAGGCAGTCGAGTTTGCCAAATCGATCGAGGGCGTGCTCGACCATTGCCTTCGTGTCGGCTTCTTCCGCCACGTCAGTGCGAATGAAGCTGACGCCGGGCCCAAGTTGCGCCGCGGACGCCTCGCCCTCAGCACGGCGTCGCGCAGCCAGAACCACCTTGGCGCCTTCGAGAACGAACAGCTTGGCCACGCAAGCGCCGATGCCGCTGGTGCCGCCGGTGACGATGGCAACCTTGCCTTCCAGGATACCCATCCGCAGCCCTCCCTCTGACGCGATCCGAGGTTAGTTTCACCGACTGCCCCGCTGACGCAATTACCTGGCAGGTAAGGTCAATCAATCAATAATGATGCACATTATCGCGGCCGCGACCTGGGCGTCCGGCTTTGCCAGCGGCGTCGGGGCAGCCATGCGTCTTTCCTACCCAGATTGCGGAGAGCGACGAGCTGACACTTGTCGTATTCGGCCCGATCATGGTCGTTCCACGCAAGCGCTTTGCCGATGGCGACGTAGCTCCGCGACGACCTTCCCAGGCGAAGCCCGACGGACATGAAATTTCGGTCTTCTGTGCGCCGTTAGCCAATATCGCAACCAACGCGTCTATCGCGACCCCGCGTCCAGCGCTGCCTGCAGCATCCAGGCGGCGGCCGCGCGATCCACCGCCTCGGCCCGCTTGGCGCGCGTCAGGTCCGCCTGCTCGATGAGAAACCGGCTCACCGCGGCGGTCGACAGTCGCTCATCCCATAGGGAAGCGGGCAAGCCGGTCGCCTCGGAGAGGGCGATCGTCCAGTCCCGCGCCGCCTGTGCCGCCGGTCCGGCGGTGCCGTCCATCGAAAGCGGCAGACCAACCACCAGGCCTCCGGCGCCTTCCTTCCGGGCAATCGCCGCGATCTCCGCCGCGTTTGCTTTCAATTTGCCCCGCTTCAGGCTGCCATATGGCGAGGCCAGCGCGCGGCGTACATCGGACAATGCGAGACCGATGGTCCGGCTGCCCGGATCGACACCGATCACACGTAGGTCGCGGCTCGAGGGATCTCCAGCCAGCGCCGCCAGCAGATCGGTCAGGTTGAACAGAGCCATGTCCGTCGTTATGGTCCCGCGCTTCCACCCAGCCAAGGAAACTCCCGATTATGTCGCTCGATCACGCGACCGTCCGCCGTATCGCCGCCCTCGCCCGTATCCGGGTGGAGGATCACGAGGTCGAGCCGCTGCGTAACGAATTAAACGGCATCCTGGTCTGGATCGAGCAACTGAATGAGGTCGATATCGCCGGTGTGGCGCCGTTGGCCGGCGCAGCGAGCATGGCATTGGCGATGCGCTCCGACGAGGTGACCGATGGCGGTTATCCCGAGAAGATCCTGTCCAACGCGCCCGAACGGATCGGTGACTTCTTCGTCGTGCCGAAAGTCATCGAGTGATGCTGACCGACATAACGATCGCCGAGGCTCGCGACGGCCTTGCCGGGAGGAAATTCTCCGCCGTTGACCTGACGATGGCCCATCTGCAGGCGATCGAGGCGCTCAATCCGCGATTGAACGCCTATATCACGGTCAGCCACAGCCAGGCGCTGGACCAGGCGCGCGCCGCGGATACCGTGCTCACGGCTGGGCAGGGACGCGCGCTGACCGGTATTCCGCTGGCGATCAAGGATCTGTTCTGCACCACGGGCGTGCGGACCACCGCCGGCAGCAAGATCCTCGGGCCGTTCGTGCCGCCGTATGAAAGTACCGTGACCGCCAACCTGTTGCGCGACGGCGCGGTGTTCCTTGGCAAGACCAACATGGACGAGTTCGCCATGGGGTCGTCGAACATGACTTCGGCTTATGGGCCGGTGGAAAATCCCTGGAAGCGCCGGCAGGACAACACCGCGGTGCTGGTGCCCGGCGGGTCTTCGGGCGGGTCCGCCTCAGCGGTCGCCGCGCGCCTGGCCATGGGTGGGACAGGGACCGATACCGGCGGCTCGATTCGCCAGCCGGCCTCGTTCTGTGGCTTGGTTGGGGTCAAGCCGACCTATGGGCGATGCTCGCGCTGGGGCGTCGTTGCGTTCGCCTCGTCGCTGGACCACCCAGGGCCGTTTGCCCGCACCGTGCGGGACGGCGCGATCCTGTTGCGCTCGATGGCCGGGCATGATCCGAAGGATTTCGACGAGTGCAAACCGTCCCGTCCCGGATTACGAGGCCGCCTGCAGCCGGGGCATTCGGGGACTGCGGATCGGTGTGCCGCGGGAGTATCGTTCGGACGGCATGCCGGCGGAAATCGAGGCGCTTTGGCAGCAGGGCGTGGACTGGCTGCGTCACGCGGGCGCGGAGGTCGTCGATGTCTCGCTGCCACACACCAAATACGGCTTGGCCACATATTACATCGTGGCCCCGGCGGAGGCGTCGTCGAACCTCGCCCGGTACGACGGCGTGCGGTTCGGTCTGCGGCACGACGGCGAGGATCTGCGCGATATGTATGAGCAGACCCGGGCGGAAGGATTTGGCCCGGAGGTGCGCCGTCGGGTGCTGGTCGGCACCTATGTCCTGTCCTCCGGCTATTACGACGCGTACTATTTGCGCGCGCAAAAAATCCGCTCGCTGATCCTGAAGGATTTCACCGATGTCTTTTCCGGCGTGGACGCGCTGCTGACGCCCACGGCGCCCTCGGCGGCATTTGCACAAGGCGAGAAAATGGACGATCCGATCAAGATGTATTTGAACGACCTGTTCACCGTGCCGTCGAATTTGGCTGGCGTCCCGGCGATCTCGGTCCCGGCCGGACTGGATGCGAACGGCTTGCCGCTGGGCCTGCAGGTGATCGGCAGGCCGTTCGACGAGGAGACGGTGTTCGCGGTCTCGGCCGCGGTGGAGCGGGCGGCCGGGTTTTCGGAGCTTCCGGCAATCAGGGCAGGGGGCTGAACGATGGCAGTCGATCTTGAAGCGAAGACGACCAAGGAACTTGCGACCATTGTCGCGAATTGCCAACGCCTGAAACGAACGGCTGACCCCAGATGCCTTGCAGCCTCGAAGATCCTCCAGGATCGGCGCAACGGCGACTACAACATGGAAAAGACTGTGGCGACGATTCTTGCCCATGGCCAGCGAGGCCGTTTTCTGTCTTATCGGGACGTCGCCATCGCCAGCGGCCTGGAGTGGGGCAACGTTTTTCGTCAGATCAACCTGCACCTCGACGCGGTCTGCAGCTACTCGCATGGCAAGGGGTGGCCGTTGCTGACGGCGATTGTCGTCAGTCATGGAAATCTTGGTTCAGGTGAAATGACCGTGGCGAACCGCAAAGGTTTCCTCGACGCCGCGAAAGGCGCCGGGCGGAATGTCGACATCGAGGACGTCGCCTTCGTGAAGCGCGAACAGCAGCGTGTCTTCGACTGGTGTCGGACGGAGCGCTTACAATGACCTACGCAATCGAAGGCAGCACTGGCCCCTGGGAGGTCGTGGTCGGCCTGGAGGTCCACGCCCAGGTCACCAGCCAGGCGAAACTGTTCAGCGGCGCCTCGACCGCGTTTGGCGCCGAACCGAACAGCCAGGTCAGTTTCGTCGATGCGGCATTCCCCGGCATGCTGCCGGTCATCAACGGCGAATGCGTGGCGCAGGCGGTGCGCACCGGGCTCGGGCTGAATGCCCACATCAACACCGTCAGCCGCTTCGACCGGAAGAATTACTTTTATGCCGATCTGCCGTCAGGCTATCAGATCAGCCAGTACGAGCACCCGATCGTTGGCACCGGCGAGATTGAGGTCGTGCTGTCCGACGGCGCCACGAAGTCGATCGGCATCACCCGGCTGCATCTGGAACAGGACGCTGGCAAGTCGATGCATGACCAGCACCCGACGAAATCCCTCATCGACCTCAACCGCGCCGGGGTCGCGCTGATGGAGATTGTTTCGGAACCAGACATAAGAAGCCCGGAAGAGGCCGGGGCGTACCTGCGCAAATTGCGGTCTATCCTGCGATACCTGGGCACCTGCGATGGCAACATGGAGGAAGGCTCGATGCGCGCCGACGTCAACGTCTCGGTGCGCAAACTCGGCGAACCATACCGCACCCGCTGTGAGGTGAAGAACGTGAACTCCGTCCGCTTCGTCATGCAGGCGGTCGAGGCTGAGGCGCGGCGCCAGGTCGAGGTCTGGGAGTCGGGCGGCACGGTCATGCAGGAAACCCGCTTGTTCGACAGCGGACGCGGCGCGACGCGGTCGATGCGGTCAAAAGAGGATGCCCATGATTACCGTTACTTCCCCGATCCGGACCTGCTGCCTCTGGTGCTGGAGGAAGACTGGATAGCGCAACTGAAGGCTGCATTGCCGGAGTTGCCAGATGCAAAGCAGGCGCGCTTCATGCGGTCGTATGGACTGACACCGTACGACGCCGGGGTGCTGGTCGCCGAAAAGGCTACTGCCGCGTTCTATGAGACCGTCGCGATGGGCCGCGATCCGAAAATCGCAGCGAACTGGGTGACCGGGGATTTCTTCGCCGCGCTGAACCGCACCGGGCGATCGATCGACGATCCGCCGGTATCCGCTGCCGCGCTGGGCGGCCTGCTCGACCTGATAGCCGACAACACGATCAATGGGCGCATCGCCAAGGATGTGTTCGAGGCAATGGTGGAATCCGGAGAGGACGCCGCCACGATCGTGGATGAGCGCGGCTTGCGCCAGGTAACCGACAGCAGCACGATCGACGCTGCGGTGGACCGCATCCTGGCGGCCAATCCCGACAAGGTAGCGGAATACAAATCAGGCAAGGACAAGTTGTTCGGCTTCTTTGTCGGCCAGACGATGAAGGCGATGGCGGGGAAGGGCAATCCAGCCCTGATCAACGAGATCCTGAAACAGCGTTTGAGCGTCGACGAGGCGTAAGCCGCTCGGCGAGGAACTTCCGGGCGGCTCGCCCCTCTACGTCCAGACGCATATCTCGACGCTGATGGTCGGGGTCACCGCGATCCTTCGTAAAGGCCGTCGATGGAATGTCTCCTTCATGCCTCTCCTTCGCTCACGGCGACCGGCCTGTTCCGGTTGCGCCGTTGTTTTTAGCGCGTCTTGGCTAATAAGTAGTTAATTGGACCCAATTATCGCCTGACAGTAGCGCGCCCGCATAATCGGCGCGACGATCGCGACCGCTGCCGTCAGCAGGTCCACGGTGATTGCCACTCCGAACGGGCCTATTCAGTCTCCCATCGAGCTCAGATGGGGCTCTACGGGTGGGAATGCCTGATCCGAAAAACGTCAAGGGTAAAACGGGACCGGAAACTTCCCCCGCCCAAGCAGCGTCCACGCCCACCGGCACTTCACCAGACGCAGCGGGCCAGCTTCAATCGACCGAAAAGCTTGTCCCACAGCCGCAGGCTGACTTGGCGTTCGGGTTGCGCACGGCGAAATGGCTGCCCATCAACTCGTCGGTATAGTCCAGTTCCGAGCCGGCGAGCAGATCCAGGCTGGCCGGGTCCACGATAACCTTCGCCTGGCCGCGTTCAATCACCAGGTCGTCGGGTTGCGGCGACCCGTCCAGCTCAAAGCGATACTGGAAGCCGCTGCAACCGCCGGCCAGTACGGCCACCCGCAGGGCTGCGGCGCCTTCAGCGGTGGTCTCTGCCACGATCTCGGCGATACGGGCAGCGGCACGATCGGTCAGGGCAAATTGTTCCATGCCGGATAAGATAGGCTCTCGCGCGGCGGAATTGAAGCCTGTTCGGGCAGGGTGTAAGCCGGCGCCGCATGTTTGCCCGTCCCCCCCTTGCTCCCTACGCCGTGTCGCCCGCCAACGCCCGTGGCCGTTTGCACCCCGAGCCGGAGGCGGAAACCCGCTCACCATGGCAACGCGACCGCGATCGCGTCATCCACAGCTCGGCTTTCCGCAAACTGCAGTACAAGACCCAGGTCTTCGTCAATCATGAGGGCGACTTCTACCGCACGCGCCTGACCCACAGCATTGAGGTGGCGCAGATCGCGCGCTCGGTGGCGCGCGCCCTCGGGCTGGACGAGGACCTGACCGAGGCCCTGGCGTTGGCGCACGATCTGGGTCATCCGCCGTTCGGTCACGCCGGGGAGGAAGCGTTGAACCTGGCGATGAAGCCGTTCGGCGGCTTCGACCACAACGCGCAAAGCCTGCGCATCGTCACTTTGCTGGAAAGCCGCTACGCCGGCTGGGACGGATTGAACCTGACGTGGGAAACATTGGAGGGGCTGGTCAAGCACAACGGCCCCTTGCGGCATCCCGCGGCATACATCGTGGACTACAACGAGCGCCACAGGCTTGATCTGCACACGCAGCCCGGTGCCGAGGCGCAGGTCGCGGCGATCGCCGACGATGTCGCCTATCATAGCCACGATCTAGACGACGGGTTGCGGGCGAGGCTGTTCACGCCGGACGACCTGAACCACCTGCCGATCGTGGGGGAGGCGCTTGCCGCCGCCCGCCGGTCCAGCCTGGATGTCCCGCCCCAGCGGCTGCGCCACGAGACGATCCGGCGGGTAATCGACACCATGGTCAACGACCTGATCGGCGAGACGACGAAACGACTGGCGAAGCTGGAGCCGGCAAACCCCGACGCGATCCGCCGGTCGAAGCATCGGGTGGTGGCATTCGGCACCGCGATTGCCGAGGCTAACCAGGCAATCAAGGATTTCCTGTTCACGCGCATGTACCGGCACTGGCGGGTCAACCGGATGTCGGCGAAGGCACGACGCTTGACCGAAGAAGTCTATCGGTTGCTGCACGCCGACCCGTCGCTGCTGCCGGACGACTGGCGGGCGCGCGCCGGCGAGGGGGGAACGCAGCGCGCCGCGACTATCGTCGGGGATTATGTGGCGGGAATGACCGACCGGTACGCGATGGATGAACACAGGCGGCTCACCGATATCAGCCTCAACGGTTAAGCGAACGTAGCTCCGCATGGCCGCCCTCATCGCCGCGCCCCCGCTCGCGGTCGATTTGCAACATGGGACGTTTGTATTAATGTCGAGACGTTCTTTGCCCGTCGACACGGTCTGACCGGAAGCGCCCGGCCACGGAAGGATTCGCGGTACCGATGGGGCCCACAAATTCCGAGGGAGCGGAAATGCTTGCGTGGAGAAGTCGTCGACACCAATTTCCAGGCGTAATCCATGCCACGGGCGACGTCTGGCGGCGAATCCTTGGCACGTACTAGGTAAGAGGGGATTAGGACCTTTCATGACAGCATCTCTGTTGGGCAGACGCGGCATCCTGACGATGACCGCGGCGGTCGTCATTCCTTTGGTCTTTCCGCGGCATGCACGCGCGGACAACGTTCTCGCACCGGTCCATCAACTGAATGATGGGCTGCTTCAGGTGATGAAGGCGGGCCACAGCACGCCGTTCTCTCGCCGCTTCAATATGCTGGCGCCCGTGATCGATCAGACCTTTGATCTTGAAGCGATCCTGAAGGAATCCGTGGGCTCGAACTGGGCATCGCTGTCCCCTGATCAGCAAGCCATGCTATTGGACGCTTTTCGCAAGTATACCATAGCGTCGTATATCAACAGCTTTGACGAGTATAACGGGCAGCGTTTCCTGGTAAATCCGGAACCCCGGACAGTCGGCAATGACCAGATAGTCCGGACCCAGATCATTCCTACCTCGGGCGAGGGGCACAAGCTTGACTACGTCATGCGCGAGGATCCGTCCGGTTGGCGGGTGGCAGATGTTCTGGCGGACGGCTCCGTTAGCCGCGTTGCGGTGCAAAGGTCCGATTTTCGCTCGCTGATCAGGCGGGGTGGAGCGCCTGCCCTGGCTCAGAGCCTGCAAGCCAAGTCGGTGAACCTGTCGGATTGAGCTGCAAGCCGAACCAGTCATACGTGAAGAGCTGTTCTGGGCTCGGCAACGCGGCGCGGCGCCGGCGTGAGCTTAGCTTGCTCGTGATCGGCTGGTCAGGGGGCGAATGAAGCCGCCTCTCATCTATCTTATCGGCGGCGAGGCATCGGGAGATGCTCTCGGCGCGGGGCTGATGCGATCCCTGCGCGCGGCGCAGCCGGATATTCGCTTCGCCGGCATCGGCGGCGAAGCAATGCAGCGCGAGGGTTTGGATAGCCTCTTCCCCTACACCGATCTTTCCATCATGGGCTTTCTGGAAGTCGTGCCGCACATCCCGGCACTGCTGAAAAGGCTGCGTCAGACCGCGCATGATATAGCAGCCAGACAGCCAGCCGCGGTCGTAACCATCGACTCGCCAGGGTTCAATTTTCGCCTGGCGCGGGCCCTCAAGGCAAATGCCGACACGGCCCGCATCAAGCGCATTCACTATGTCGCGCCCAGCGTCTGGGCGTACAAACCGGGGCGCGCTCGCAAGACGGCACGCCTGTTCGATGCGCTGCTCGCGCTGCTGCCGTTCGAACCGCCCTATTTTGAGAAAGAAGGACTTAAGACTACCTTCGTTGGCCACCCAGGACCTGTGGCAGACCGTTGAGAGCGAGCCTGGCCTGTTCCGAGCACGCCATAGCATCGGACCTGATACTCCGCTGCTGTTGGTATTGCCCGGCAGCCGTACTGACGAAGTCAAAAGACACCTGTCGCTTTTCCTCGAAGCGGCGGCGACCCTGCCTGACTATAAGATCGTCATCCTCGCAGGCCCGCAGGTGCGCGAGCAGATTCAAGACGCGGTAAGTGATCTCGCGCTGGTCGTCGACATTGCCGAGAAGCAAGACGCGTTCGCGGCCGCGACGATTGCGCTCAGCAAGTCGGGCACGATTACGCTCGAGCTTGCGAGCGCCGGAGTACCGACGGTGGTAGCGCATAAAGTCGGCGCCCTTTCAGCCTGGCTGATACGGCGCATGAAGCTGATTCCCTACGTGAGCCTCATCAACATCGCGGCCAAACGGGAAATCCTGCCCGAGCTGATGCAGGAACGCTGCACAATCGATCGCATTGTGCAGGAGCTGGTATGCCTTGCCGAGCCGGATATGGTGCGGGAGCAGCGCCAGCAATGCCTTGGGGCGCTGCGGATACTGCGCGGATCGGCTGTGGTGAGCCCCCATGACGCCGCCGCCGCCGCCGTCTTGAGCTGCGCTCATGAGGACCACTTGAGGATGTGAGTCTGCCGCGGCCGCGTTGTCGGCACGTCCGGCAAGCCGCTGGCGCCGGTCGCGCGCCGGGCACACCGTCAAAGTCTTGCGAGAATCCAGGAAACCGGCCAAACCACGCGGCGGAAGGCCGACCACACGCGACTCCCGCCGTCACTCCAGGCCAGTTCGCGACAGTAGGAGAGTAATGCCGATGCGGCTGCTGGCCCACCTGCTCAACCGCTTTATCCGCAACGGCAAACTGCGCCTGATCGCAGCAAACGGCTCGGTATATTCGTTCGGCGGCCAGGGCCCGGGCCCGAGCGTCACCATCCGGCTGCACGATCCCCGGCTATATACCAAGCTGTTCCTCAATCCTGAGCTGCACGCCGGCGAAGCCTACATGAATGGCACGCTCACATTTGAGGATGGTTCGGATGTTGGCGACTTCATGGCGTTGTTCGCCGTCAATCGTGGCGGGCTCGCGGCGCATCCGGGGCAGGTGCTGCTGCGGCGCCTGTGGCGCGCCGCCAAGGGCTGGCACCAGGCCAATCCCGCCGCGGCCGCGGCGGTCAATGCCCGCCATCACTACGACCTCTCGACCGACCTCTATCGACTGTTCCTTGATGACGGCCTGAACTATTCGTGCGCGGTATTCGAGCACCCGGCGACCGACACCCTGGAACAGGCGCAGTTGCAGAAGCTGCGGCGTGCGACGGCAAAACTGCGGCTCGGCCCGGGGATGACGGTGGCCGAGATCGGCTCCGGCTGGGGTGCCTTCGCCATCCACATCGCTGCCACCACCGGGGCGCGGGTGACCGCCATCAACGTGTCTCCCGAGCAGCTTCGCGTCGCGCGCGAAAACGCCGCGGCCGCTGGCGTCGAGGGGCTGGTCGAGTTCCGGGAACTCGATTATCGCGCGCTCGAAGGCCGCTTCGATCGGGTGGTCTCCGTCGGCATGATGGAGCATGTCGGCATTGGCCATTTTGACGCTTATTTTGGCAAGATCCGTGCGTTGCTTTCGGATGATGGCTTCGCGTTCGTGCACTGTATCGGCCGCATGCGCCCGCCCGGCAGCACCGGCCCGTTCATCCGAAAATATATCTTCCCCGGCGCCTATGTGCCGTCGTTGTCCGAGGTGTTCGCCGCCACCGAACGGTCCGGTCTCTGGGTTGCCGACATGGAGGTGCTACGGCTGCATTACCATTACACGCTGCAGCACTGGCGCCGGCGTTTCGCCGCAAACCGCTCCCGTGCGGCCGAACTGTATGACGAGCGCTTCTGCCGTATGTGGGAATACTACCTCGCCGCCGTCGATGTCGGGTTTTCGAATGGCAGCAACATGGTGTTTCAGCTGTTACTGTCGGCAAAGATCGACGCGGTGCCGATTCTGCGTGACTACGCCGTCGACGATCTGCGCGGGTCGGCGCGGGCGCGCCAACTCGACCTCGCCTGATCTACCGGACCACCCGCGGCGTCGGGTTTGCCGAGCAAATCACGCTACGATGTCCGATCGATGGGGGCCGGCGGCACTGCTCCATCGCCTTCGGTCCCCGGCGGGCCGCTGAGAAGGCTCGATCCGCCGAGTTTGTCGCGCCAGTTGGTCTGGTGCAGCAGGTCCTTCTCGAAGTCCTTTCGCGCGTAATGAACTGCCCAGGCGATCATGGCGTCCGCTTCGTCTGGCCCGACTGTCGGATGTGAATCGAAAGTCCGCCGCAGTTGCTGCGCCGCTTTGAGGCATTCCTGACGGGCCGCCTCGACTTCTTTTTCCCTGCCATCATACTCGCATGCGATGACCTTCCAGTAAGCCGCCCTGACTTGATCGTAGAGTTTCGTCCGGAGATCGATCACCTCGGCGGAGGTGGACGGCTGTTCAGGAGGCTGTTGATGCCACTGCTTCGCGATCATCCTGTTACCTCCTGATTTTGGCCCGGTTGCCGCGAGCTTAAGAGTTTCAATCGGTACTTGCACCATGTTTCGGAACATTTCTGCACAGAGACGGGTGAACGGTCAGGTACCGCGCTCGCGTGGTTAATCCCGAAGCCACATTCGTAGGGCAACAATCATGAAGCTCCTGCCTCGATATATAGTCGTCTGCCTGATTTTTAGCGATATTGTCCCATTCGGGTCTGGGTCTCGCATGCGGACTGTATCAGATTAACCGATACGTAACCGATTACGAGACGTTGATTTCAGTTGCAAGGACCGTGATGCTGATCCGGCCGACCGAGGGAATGCCGCGCATAGCGTCGGCGGGGGCATTGTCCGCGCGGTCCGTGGCAACGAGCCGTCGGCGCCGCGGGAGCCCGGGCCATGCCACCAGCCACCCGGACAGGCAGAGCTGCCATGGTTCGCCGACTGTCGTATATCAAATCGCGCCGCGCCGCCCGGCTAAACGCGCTGCTGGCGCGCCGGCTTCGGCTCCGATGAATGCGTGGTGAAGAGCATATCGACAAGTTTGCCATTACCGAGCCGGGTATTCAGCTCGGTGACAAAGGTGTAGACCAGGAACAGAACGAATATCCATATCTGGATCGCGGTGAACCGGTGCCATGAAAAGTGACGGACCGCGTACTCCGGCAGCTCACTCAAAGTTTCACCGCGGATCCAGTTTTCGATGACCTGTTCCAGGAACCGCGCTACGAGGGTGAAGACCCAATAGATCATGGTCTTGAAAAAGATCGGCCGGATCAACGGCGCAGTGTCAAAGCGGTGGAGGAAAGGCAGTACATTTGCCACCAGCACGGCTTTTCCCACCACCAGGGCCAGCGTGGTCGCGATCATGAAGTTCGCGAGACGGGCGTGATAGTCCGCGAGGATAAGCTGAGTGGTCAGTTCGACGAGATTGAAGCTGACGAAAAAGAATGCAAGCGTCGGCAGGAGCTCCCTGAACTCATTGATGACGAGGGTGAAAACACGTGACCCCGGCATGTTCTACCCTCCTGAGAAAGGCTCAGCGCTCGGGCTGCGCTTCGATAGTGCTGGCCCGCGCCGCCTCGCCCAGGGCCGCACGGTCTCGCTCGGCCTGGTCGGCAGACGCGAGGCCAAACTTTCCCGTCGCCGCGACGAAATCATCCTGCTTGCCGAGATAGCCGGCAATCGTCCAGGGATCGCCCGCTTCGCGTGTGCCCGCACCAGCACCCAGCCGCACGCCTTGGCACAGATCGAGACCATATCATGGTCATAAGCCTCGACCAACGGGCTCAGTTTCACATCGCATAACTGCCGTATGTAGAAGTGGCGGCCTTCCGGCCGGGTGATCCAGCCCAGGAACGGGTCCGAGGCCGGCTGCATCAGCCGCTGGCCCTGCACCGCGGATTCGCCGTGGTGCCGATACGCGCTGATGCCGGTATGGCTTCCAGGACCGAGGCATTAGCCTCTTCATCTGCAGAAACAACGGGTGTCCCGGGATCGACATCATCAAGGCCACCATGCACAGCGTTCCGGCACTGCCGATCCTGACCACTTTCCCCGCCACGTCCACGAATTCATAACGATTGAGCAGGACGCGCTGATCACCGCTCAATGTATCCCTGTCTTTGGGCAGCACCTGCCGGTGGGAACACCAGCTCCGAGGTGCAGTTTAGAGGCCTGCACGAAATTCGGCTAGCGCCACAGCGGTCTGAAACCCTCGCTGGTATCAATTGTTGAGCGTCGTTTTCATAGCTGCGCGACGTCCGGGCGAGTGCTGCTCGGTCGCCCCAGCGGCCGAACCGCGGGCCAGTTTGTGGAATGGTATGGTCGCCCACAAGATCGAGGAGGAACGTTCAATGCAACCGTACCCGCCTCGCACGAATACCTTGCTACCAGAAGGCAACAGATCAATCGGCGATGCGTGCGGCCGCGACCGCCGTGTCAGCCGCCAGTGGTGTCTAGTTGCAATGCTACCCATTTCGGCCCGGGCACGTTGCGCACCTTGGGAAGGACGAGCATCAGCACGAAAGCGCGCTTGCCGACGCGCGCTGCATCGATGCCGGACTGCACCTCCTCCGGTGTGGCGACCGGCACGTCCTGCACGCGCAGGATGACGTCACCACTCGCCATGCCCCGCCGCGCCGAATCGGAGTTCACCGCGACACCCTTCACCAATACCCCGTTCAGGGCGGTCTCCACCCCTGATTTTGCCTTCTCCTCAGAGTCCAGCGCCGACAAGGAAAGGCCGAGATCGGGCGCAATGATGACTTTCGAGCGACGTCCCATTGTCGGTGCGTCGCGCGCACTGCGCGGCGCGGCTTCCACCGGGATGAGAACGCTGCGTTCATTCCCGTCGCGTCGCACAATCAAGGTAACCGTTTCGCCTACAGGCGTATGGGCGATGTCCCGGAGCAGAGCACGTTCATCGGTCGGCGTGCCGCCGTCGTCGCGCAGGATCACGTCGCCGATCGCCAGACCAGCTTTTTTCGCTGGCCCGTCCGGGAGCACCCAGGAGATGATCGAGCCCTCCGGTCGCGCCATGCCCATCGCGTCGGCAATCTCCTGCGTCACTCCTTGCACGCTCACGCCGATCCATCCCGGATGAACCCAGCCATAGGTCTGCAACTGATCAACCACGAAATGCGCGATGCTCGACGGAATCGCGAAGCCCAATCCAACCGAGCCCGTGGTGGGGGAGATGATCGTCGAGTTCACCCCAACGACATTACCCTGCATGTCAAACAGCGGTCCGCCGGAGTTGCCGTGATTGATCGGGGCATCCGTTTGTATGAAGTCGTCAAAGGGTGACTCTTGGATGTCGCGATTGAGTCCGCTGACAATGCCGGTGGAGAGCGAGAGGCCGAGTCCAAACGGATTGCCCGCGGCGAAAACCTGATCGCCGACCTGCAGTAACTCGCTGTTGCCCCAGTGCGCCGTCGCCAAGGGATGATCCGCGTCCACCTTCACCAGCGCCAGATCGATGATGCGCGACGCGCTCGTTACTTTCCCGGGCAGACGCGTGCCATCGGAGAACGTCACCATGATCTCGAACGCGTCTCCGACGACATGATAGTTGGTCACGATCAGCCCGGATGGGTCGATCACGAAGCCCGATCCGACATACGTCTTTGTGGCGGCTGTGGCGTCCACACCCGGCATTACCGCGCCTACCATGGCGCTGGCGGCCGGCGGTATTGCCTCTTCCTTCCTGACGGAAATGTTGACCACCGTCGGCAGCAAGCTGCGGATGAGTTCCGATTTGCTGGCGCCCATCTCGTCCTCGGCGAGCGCCGGCAAAGCGGCCGTCCAGGCCAGCATGACCAGGATCGCAGCGGCCGAGAAAATCTGCCGGAAAGAAGCCTTGTATCGGTGCATCGCCTTTGTCCGCTGGCAGTCCAGAGCGCTTTTCGCTTGAGTGGAAACGCTCTGGTCGTTGCTGTAGCTTGTCATGATGCGCCGTGGCAAACATAGACGCAACAATAGTCGCTGCTGTACATTGCGGTTTGTTGAATTTGGACGCACCGGCCATGCACCTTCGGTCCAGCGGACGGCATCCCGTGGCAGTAAACGAGCCGCGGCCAGGCCCTAAGGCCGCGAGTGTATGTCTTCGCCGGCTCCGACCCGCGAAGCCGCTTCCACGACCAGATGGCCGCAATCGACCGATCCCGCCCGGATGATTTCATTCAGTAACCCCCAGACCATATCCGGCCGTATCGGCAGGTCCGGATCGTTCAGCAGGCGGTCAAGTTCGTCGAGCTTCGTGCTTCGATAATCGTTGGTCATTTGCGAAGTCCCCCGGCAGCCCTCCCGGCGCCCGAACCGAGAAGCTGCGTCTCCATGTGCCAATGGGCACGTTATCGAGCGATCACGCCCGGGCGGTGGCTTTTGTGAGTTTGGTTCATGGACCTATCCATGTTTGATGATAATCAGGTTTTGTCGCATGACATTTATGCAAAAAAAGCTGAAAAGAAGTCGAAGAAAGAAGCCGGATTGCCTGCCCCTTAGTTGGCCTCGGGGCACCGGATTTTTGCCACTGCAAGCCGTTCGCTTCCTGCGTTTAGGATGCATCCAGGGGCGGAAGGTCACATCGCGCCACTTGCCGTCTCCTGACGCCCACGTCATCAAGAACGATACCGGCGAGCAACGCCACAAGCAGCGCGCAGCCTATCACTATGAAGCCCATATACTCTCTCCCCTCGAACTGCCTTTCCTAACCCTCAGCCCCAGCCAAACCCGACCGGGGCCGTCGCGTCCGGCGACGACCAGACCGGCGCCGGCGATGCGGCATGCTGCGCGGCGGCGACCTCGGCAGTCTCGGCTTGGTCAGACGTCGGCACCGCGACTGGATCGGCAAAGCTCGGCTGCGCCGTGGCAACAACTCCAACCAGAGCAACCGCGAACAGGGCGAGACGAAGCATGTGACTTCTCCAGTACGGGCAACGCGATGGACACAATGCAAGACGAACAATGTCCCACCGCTGTGACATGCCGCACGGTCGTTGCTGCGAGAGTTGGGTGACCTTGCAAACCGCCACTTCGACCCGACCGTGCTGACAAACGGAGAATGACCCGGAACACCCGGCGAGATCTCTGAAGTGTTTCACACCATGGACGAGCGCCTGGCGGCGCGAGCGCCGCTATCGCTTCTGGTTGGCCTCGACGATCGCCCGCATTGCCACGATATCCTTCACCGTCAGCAGCGCCCGGTCGGTGTCGTAGACGACCAGACCGGCGGCGCGCCAGGCGTTCAGGATGGTGATGTCGTCCACCGCATTCAGCCGGTGCGGTGGGCTCAGTGATCCCAGGTCCCGCGGGCCAGGCTTGCCGATCTCGTCCCGGCCGGAGGAATCAGAACCGACGGTCCTGCTGTCTGACCTCCACCAGTTCCACCTCGATGCGCTTGGCCGCCAAGCAGATGTGCAGACGGCATGCATTGCGGGTAATGTGTCAGCCGTCGATCTTCACGTTCCTCTCCGGTACGGCCGGATCGTGTGCAGCCCGGATTTTATCTGCCAGATTACTGCTTGGGAGCAACGAGTCTCCGGGAAATGTTGGCTGCCAGAGGCAGGTACTCTGTCAACGACCCGCGATCCGTGCATTCTGGAGCTGTATCAGCCTGGCGCGAACCGCGTGGCGATATCAGGCTGATGAGATTGTTCGCGCAACGATGGCTGGAGTGTTTGAACCCGGGGTGGAAGCCGATATCACGGCCCAGTCCGGCGGAAAGTAGGTTCACACCCGCTTCGGATCAGGACGGACCCGCCCCCACGCGCGGCGGCGAGGGAGGTGCGGATCCCACCGAAACGGAGGAGGCGCCCCACCATGGAGGCGCCTCTCTGCTTTTGGTTACTGCTGCGCCAGTGCGAACACCCACAGCGAGCCGCCGGCCGGAACCGCGGACAGGCGTTCGTCACCCGAGAACAGATCGTAGACTCCCCCGATGCCGCTGGAGACGGCTACATACTGCACGCCGTCCTGCTGCCAGGTAACCGGCTGACCTTCAATGCCGGACCCGGTCTTGAACTGCCACAGCTTGTTGCCGTTGTCGGCGTCGAATGCCTCAAGCTCGCCGGTCAGCTTGCCGGAGAACACCACCCCGCCGCCCGTTGAAAGCACACCGGAGAACCGTGGGACATCGCTCAGTGCTTCCCACTTGGCCTTGCCGGTCAGCGGATCGATCGCCTTCAGACCGCCCCGCGCGCCGTCCGGCCAGATCCAACTGATATCCGCGCCCCAGTAGGTCAGGCCGGCGCGATATTCCGGCGTCGTCGGCTTGTAGTGCATGCCGAAATTCAAAGTGTTGGCATAGACCAGGCCGGTCTGCGGATCGAACGAGGTCGGGCTCCAGTTTTTGCCGCCCATGGCACCCGGCCAGACGTCGACTTCCTGCCCCTGCCGCACCTTGTCGGTGATCTCGCTCGGGATCGGCCGCCCGCTCTCGTCGATGCCCTTCGCCCAGGTCTGCTTCGTGATGTACTGGTTGGCGGCGATCAACTTGCCGTCGGTGCGGTCCAGCACATAGAAGAAGCCGTTACGGTTGGTGTCCATCAGCACCTTGGTCGGCTTGCCGCCGATGGTCAGGTCGGCCAGCACCATCTCGGCCACGCTGTCGTAGTCATACGGGTCGTTCGGCGTGAACTGGAAATGCCATTTCATCTGGCCGGTCTTCGGATCGAGCGCCAGAACCGAGCAGGTGTAGAGATTGTCGCCAGGATGCATGGTGGGATTCCACGGGTCCGCGTTGCCCGTGCCCCAGTAGACGGTGTGCAGATCGGGATCGAACGACCCGGTGATCCACGTCGAACCGCCGCCGTGCTGCCAGGTGTCCCCGGGCCAGGTCTTGCCGTTCGGATCGTCGGGACCGGCGACGGTATAGGTCCGCCACAGATGCTTGCCGTCATTCGGGTCCCAGCCGTCGATGAAGCCGCGGATGCCATACTCGGCGCCAGAGATGCCGGTGATCACCACCCCGTCGGCGACCAGCGGGGCCACCGTCTGAGAATAACCATCCTTGAAGTCGATGACGTGCGACCGCCACAGTTCCTTGCCGGTCTTCTGGTCCAGCGCAATGACATTGGCGTCGAGCGTGGTGCGGAAGAGCTTGCCGTCATACAGCGCCAGACCGCGGTTGATGATGCCGCAGCAGACGATACGCGGCACTTCATCGGGATACTCGACCTTGGTCTTCCACAGCTGCTGCCCGGTCTTGACGTCCAGCGCCATGGTCGCCGAGTTGGTGGTGACGTAGAGCACGCCCTTGTAGATGAGCGGCTGCGATTCCTCGCTCTTGTTGTCGTCGTAGCTGTAGTTCCACACCGGAACCAGCCGCTTGACGGTCTGACGGTTGATCTGCGTCAGCGGACTGAACCGCTGCAAATTGTAGCCCATCCCGTAGTTCAGGACATTCGAGGTGTCCTGTTGCGCCCCTTTGGTCAGGTCACTCGCCGTCTGCGCCTGTCCGGCGAACGGGACCAGCGCGGCAAGTGCTGCCGCCAGCATAAGCTTTCGCATTTCTCTCCCCTGTCTCAGGTGCCCTTGGCAGGCACATTGGCGTATCAAGGCTACGAACCGTCATGCGGCTGCCTCCGTCCAGCCGACGGGACACTCCCTTTCCTGTGCCCTTGCCGGCTGAGCCTGGTGACTGGCCGTTGTTAGTGGCTTGGACGAAGGTGTCGATCGACAGTTTGGAGAGCCCACGAGGATTAGTCCAGACCGCACAAGATCAGAATCAATCGTCAGCGGAAGCAGCAGGGCGTCAACCGGCCGACCGCCTGGCCCGTCTCCGCGGTCAGTCTGCATTCAAGGCAGCCATGCTCACATCCGGCTGCACATCAGGCAGCCGTGGCGGAATGAATGTCAGCCCGGCGCTCGCCGCCAGCCCTGCGACCGCATCATGGGCCTGCAGATCGGCGAGCACCGCGTTAACCTGCTCGATCAGCGCCTTGTTCGAGGCAAGCCCGACAAACCCCATGTTGAATCCGGCTGAGTGCATATAGCCGGTCAGCGCAAATCCCTCGGAGCCGTGCTTAAGTCGCCACGCGTCGACCGCGCGCAGGTTCATGAAAGCCGCGTCGATCGCGCCACTCCGCAACCCGTCGAACAAGTCGTGCGTCTCCCGCAGATGCACGGTGTTCTCGATCAGGCTGCCGCCTTCATAGCGCATCGTGATGGCGTCCGGCAGCGTCGCGACCTGCACCCCTATCTTCATACCGGCGAGATCGGCCAGCTTCTGGACATGGCGGTCGGCGTCGCGGGAGGCGACCACGATCGTGACCACGTCCAATCGATACGGCCTCGTCGCGGCCAGTTCCCCGATCCCGATCCAGCGCCGACGGTCGTCGGGCTTCGCTCCCTCGAACGGCGGCAGCTTGGAAGTGGGAGAACGAGGTCGCTCCAGCGCTCCCTCGGTCAGCGGGAATTCGGCCACCAGCTGACATCTGCCATACGACAGCAGCGCGTTGGCATCCTTGGGGAAGCTGGCGTCGGGGTCGTCCCGGCTGACGAACCACTGCAACCGCAGCTCGCGACCGAGCCGCTGCGCAATTACCCGCGACAAAGCCACATCGAAGCCGCGCGGCCCATCTTCGCCGCGGACCGAGAGTGGCGGATCGTTCGTCTGCAGACACACCGCCAGCGGCGCTGTCTCCGGGTTGGCGGCCTGCGACCACGCCGGAAAATACCAGGCGAGCAGCATCACCAAAATCAGCGCCGCACGTGATGTCATTGTGGTGCCACTCCGCCGCTTCGAACATAAGCCCAGACATCTTCGATCTCATCCGGGTGAAGCATGTCCTTCCACGGCGGCATCGCTCGCTTGCCGTTTCGCACCGAATTGAAGAAACGAGCGCGATCATCATGCGGAAACTTGCGGAGATCAAACGAGACAGTGCCGGGATTGACCATGTGAGGACCGTGACAATGCGAACATATGTTGTCGAAAATCGCTGCTCCCCGGGCGAATTGTTCCGGTGAGGGCGGAGGCTCCGCGTCGGATGCCTGTTGTGCGGATGCAAGGACGGTGCAAAGCACCGCTCCCGCGAAGACGCAGGCGGCAAGCTTCATTCCATTCTCCAATTGAACCGACAGTTGGAGGCGCCCCACCATGGAAGCGCCTCCCTGCCGTCGGTTATTGCTGCATCAGAGCGAACACCCACAGCGAGCCGCCGGCCGGAACCGCGGACAGGCGTTCGTCACCCGAGAACAGGTCATAGCCACCGCCGATGCCGCTGGAGACGGCGACATACTGCACGCCGTCCTGCTGCCAGGTAACCGGCTGACCTTCAATGCCGGACCCGGTCTTGAACTGCCACAGCTTGTTGCCGTTGTCGGCGTCGAATGCCTCAAGCTCGCCGGTCAGCTTGCCGGAGAACACCACCCCGCCGGCCGTCGAAAGCACACCGGAGAACCGTGGGATATCGCTCAGAGCTTCCCACTTGGCCTTGCCGGTCAGCGGATCGATCGCCTTCAGGCCGCCCCGCGCGCCATCCGGCCAGATCCAACTGATCTCCGCGCCCCAGTAGGTCAGGCCGGCACGATATTCCGGCGTCGTCGGCTTGTAGTGCATGCCGAAATTCAAAGTGTTGGCATAGACCAGGCCGGTGCCGGGATCGAACGAGACCGGGCTCCAGTTTTTGCCGCCAAAAGCCGCCGGCCAGACGTCGACTTCCTGTCCCTGCCGCACCTTGTCGGTGATCTCGCTCGGGATCGGCCGCCCGCTCTCGTCGATGCCCTTCGCCCAGGTCTGCTTCGTGATGTACTGGTTGGCGGCGATCAGCTTGCCGTCGGTGCGGTCCAGCACATACATGAAGCCGTTGCGGTTGACGTCCATCAGCGCCTTGGTCGGCTTGCCGCCGATGGTCAGGTCGGCCAGCACCATCTCGGCCACGCTGTCGTAGTCATACGGGTCGTTCGGCGTGAACTGGAAATGCCATTTCATCTGGCCGGTCTTCGGATCGAGCGCCAGAACCGAGCAGGTGTAGAGATTGTCGCCAGGATGCATGGTGGGATTCCACGGGTCCGCGTTGCCCGTGCCCCAGTAGACGGTGTGCAGATCGGGATCGAACGACCCGGTGATCCACGTCGAACCGCCGCCGTGCTGCCAGGTGTCCCCGGGCCAGGTCTTGCCGTTCGGATCGTCGGGACCGGCGACGGTATAGGTCCGCCACAGATGCTTGCCGTCATTCGGGTCCCAGCCGTCGATGAAGCCGCGGATGCCATACTCGGCGCCAGAGATGCCGGTGATCACCACCCCGTCGGCGACCAGCGGGGCCACCGTCTGAGAATAACCATCCTTGAAGTCGATGACGTGCGACCGCCACAGTTCCTTGCCGGTCTTCTGGTCCAGCGCAATGACATTGGCGTCGAGCGTGGTGCGGAAGAGCTTGCCGTCATACAGCGCCAGACCGCGGTTGATGATGCCGCAGCAGACGATACGCGGCACTTCATCGGGATACTCGACCTTGGTCTTCCACAGCTGTTGCCCGGTCTTGACGTCCAGCGCCATGGTCGCCGAATTGGTGGTGACGTAGAGCACGCCCTTGTAGATGAGCGGCTGCGATTCCTCGCTCTTGTTGTCGTCGTAGCTGTAGTTCCACACCGGAACCAGCCGCTTGACGGTCTGACGGTTGATCTGCGTCAGCGGACTGAACCGCTGCAAATTGTAGCCCATCCCGTAGTTCAGGACATTCGAGGTGTCCTGTTGCGCCCCTTTGGTCAGGTCACTCGCCGTCTGCGCCTGTCCGGCGAACGGGACCAGCGCGGCAAGTGCTGCCGCCAGCATAAGCTTTCGCATTTCTCTCCCCTGTCTCAGGTGCCCTTGGCAGGCACATTGGCGTATCAAGGCTACAGACCGTCATGCGGCTGACATTCGGTCAGACGCAGCAACGAAACATCATAGAACGAGCATCCGGGATTGTCACATCGGCGACGACCGGTCCGGTCAGCATCGCCCGATCGGTGCGAGGATCGCCATTCCGGCTACCGGGCCCGACGCCGCGGACATCATGAAACGATGCCCGCGATAACTCCTGTCGACAAAGCGCAACAGCAGCCTGACTCCAACCGCGGAGCGACCTCAGGCTAATGCAGTTGCTCGCGAAACAACGCCTGGAGCGCTCCCACGCAGGGGTGGAGGCGCCCCAGTGGTCTGAGCCTACTTCAGGCCGACGCCACTGCCTTGTACAAACCGCTCTCGAATTCCGCGAACAGCTTCAGCACGCGGTCATCGGCAAATGGCAAAAGCTGCGTAAAGATCGCGCCGGTGACATGCTTGTTCGGGTCGAGCCAGAAATAGGTGTTGAAAACGCCAGCCCACGCGAGGCTGCCCGCGCTGCGTCCCGCCGGCCCCGGTTCGGTGTTGATGTCGAACGACAACCCCCATTTCTGCACCATTCCCGGGAAGAAATTGGCGTCATTCGAGGTTGCCGGGTCGACTGTCTTCAATGTCTCGACATTCAGATCGCCGATTTGGTTTTGGCGCATCAGGGCGACGGTCTCAGGTTTCAGTATCCGTGCGCCGTTGAACGTGCCGTCGTGCAGCAGCATCTGCAGAAATGCCATGTAGTTGCGGGGCGTGCTGAACAGACCACCTCCGCCCATGAAAAACTCGGGGCGCTGCGGCATCTCGAATTCCATCGGCTTCAGCGAACCATCGCCCTGGCGACTATACATCTGCGCCACGCGAGCCTTTTGCGCGGTACTGATGAAGAAGCCCGTGTCGGTCATGTGAAGCGGGCCGAAGATGTTTTCACGGAAGTAGACTTCCAGGGACTGGTCGCTGACCGCCTCCACCGCCTTGCCAACCCAGTCCATGTTGATGCCGTATTCCCAGCGATCGCCCGGATCGAACTCCAGCGGCAACGTGAGTGTGATGTTCTTGCATTCGATAATACCCGGGATCCCGGTAACCTTCTGATACCGGGTCATCGGCTCACTCCACACACTGTAAGTAAATCCGGCAGTATGGGTGAGCAGATGCCGAAGCGTGATGGCGCGTTTTGCCGGGCGGAGCTTTGGAGCACCGTTGGCGTCGAACCCCTCCAGAACTTTGGGCGACTCGAGTTGCGGCAGCAACTTGCCGATCGGCTGATCGAGTTGCAGCTTCCCCTGCTCGACCAACTGCATGCACGCGGTCGCGGTGATCGCTTTGGTCATCGACGCGATCCAGAATACGCTGTCCGCCGTGATGGAAGGCCCAAACGCGCCCTCGTAGACGATCCCTTTATCCGTCGCTCCGATCGCGACGATACCCGGCACCGTTCTGGCATCAACCGCCTGACGCAGCGCCTGATCAACCTGCCCAAGCGAAGGACTTAGCGCCGGATCGGAGTCAGCCGCCTCGGTCCGGAAAGCCTGCCAGGCCGACGAGTGAGGACCCGGCCGCCACAGCCGCCGCTGTCCTGAGCATGTCACGGCGACTACGATATTCGTTTGTCATGGATTTTCTCCCTCTGCCGCTTCTTTGTGCAACGGTCTCAATATTGAGCGCACGAAAGTCGCTGACAGTCAAGCCGGGAGGTATTCTATGCTATGTCCAAGCCCGCGACGTTCGGACTGCTTCGTGATCCGGCGGAGGACCACTGCGCTCATGGACACGCTGGCGCCATCGTCTCAGCGTCAAGGAACCATGCACTCTGCCACGGCCCCGCGCCGGCGGCGCGGACACTGGTTGCGCCGTCAATCTCGCGCAACGGGTCCGCCAACGGCACGTCGGTTTCGGCCGACGTGTTCCCGTCAGGGCGCTGGGCTAGAGCGCTTCCACGTTGAGTGAAAGCACTCCAGCTGTTGTTTCACAGGCAACTTCATCAGCCCGAGCAACCGTCGCCTATGCGACCAGCGCGATCTGTTCACGCCGAAGCTGCACCGTCAGTTCGTCCAGCGCCTTCGAAACGCGGGTCAGCATGTCGTCGATCTCGTCTCGCGTTATGATCAGCGGCGGACTGAAACACAGACTGTCGTTTGCCACCGCTCGACCGATCACGCCGTTGTCTTCGAGCAGCTTGGTCAGCCGCGCGCCCACTTTCGCCTTCGGGTCGAAGTTGGTGTGGCTGGCTTTGTCCGCGACCAGTTCGACCGCGGCGATCAGGCCGATGCCGCGCACTTCGCCGACCAGAGGGTGGTCGGCATACCGCCGCCGCAGTTCGCTCTGCATATATGGCCCAACCGAGCCGACATGACTGCCAATCTGCATCTCATCATAGATCTTCAATGTCTCGATCGCGACAGCGGCGGGCACCGGATGGCCCGAATAGGTGAAACCATGGCCGAAGGTGCCGATGGTATGGCTCTCCTGAGCCAGGGCCTGGAACACCGGCTCGTTCACCATCACCGCGCTGATCGGCAGATAGGAGGACGACAGTGCCTTGGCGCACACCAGGATGTCGGGTTGGATGTCGAACGTCTGGCAGCCCCAGTAGCTTCCGGTGCGCCAGAAGCCGCAGATCACCTCATCGCCCACCAGCAGCACGTCGTACTTGCGCAGCACGGCCTGGATCTTCGGGAAGTAGCCCCGCGGCGGCAGGATCACGCCGCCGGCGCCGAGGATCGGTTCCGCCCACATCGCCGCGACCGTGTCCGGGCCTTCCGCGAGGATTAGTTTCTCCAGTTCGTCGGCGCAGCGCGTGGCAAAATCATCCTCTGACTCGCCGGGCAGCGCGCCATGGTAAAAGTGCGGCGTGATGGTGTGGAAGAAGCCCGGCAGTGGCACGTCGAAGCTGCGATGATTGGCCGGCAGTCCAGTGAGCGAGGCGGAGCCGATGGTGATGCCGTGATAGCCCTTCAGCCGCCCGATGATCTTCTTCTTCTGCGGCCGCCCCAGCGCGTTATTGAGATACCAGACCATCTTGATCGCGGAATCGTTGGCCTCGGAGCCGGAATTGGCGAAAAACACCTTGCTCATCGGCACCGGCGCGCGGGCGATCAGCATCTCCGCCAGATCGATCATCGGCTCGTGCGATTTCGCGGTGAAGGCGTGATAGAACGGCAGCTTGCGCATCTGGTTGGCCGCCGCCTGAACCAGACGCTCGTTATCGAAACCCAACGCGGCGCACCACAGGCCGGCGACACTTTCTATGTAGTCGCGCCCGGCGTCGTCCCACACCCGGACACCTTTGCCGCGGGAGATGACAACGGGCCCGACCTCCTGGTGCGCGTGCAGGTCGGTATAGGGATGCAGTCACAGTGGCGACATCACGTGCAGCGGCGGAATTCGCGCCGAAGGGCGGGGGCGGGGCCATGGTAACTCCTGGCTTGGCTATGGGGCCGATGACTATAGTGTAGACCTATATGGGGATGGAGGAAACCAGCGCTTGATCCAGCCGGTCTTTCACTGGACCGGGGCGGGATGGAATAAGAGCAACACGGCGTGGGTCGGAGCGGCGAAGGGTGAAGCGATCATCCGGATCCGACCTGCATTTATTCGACATCGGCCGCCAAACCGCGGTCAGCCGCTTAGTTACCAAGGGTAGCCATCGCGAGCCCGAGCGCCATCGACCACTTCGTCTATGCCGAATTGTCTTTTCGTACATCCAATCGGAGCTCTCGACGCGATTCCCTGCTCCGGACTATTCCACCCCGCCTATTCGCCGCGGTTCGCCTGATCAATTCGGACATTCCATGCCGACGTAAGGCGGACAACTCACGCGCGTCGGCCGTAATCTGCTCGCACTTGCCGGTTCCCACGCCTCGGCTACCATCCCCGCACAGCAGGGGGGAACAGATCATGTGGGAACCAAGCCAGCGCTACCCCGACCCGTCCGTCGAGGTGCTGGATTCCAGCTTCAACGCCTACCGTCTGCCGCTCGCGTCGGTGGAGCGTCTTGCCACCGGCTGCCGCTGGTCCGAGGGCCCGGTTTGGTTCGGCGACGGCCGCTACGTCCTCTGGAGCGACATCCCCAACGATCGCATCCTGAAATGGGAGGAGGAAACCGGTGCCGTCAGCGTCTTCCGCAAGACCTCGTGGAACGCCAACGGCAACACGCGCGACCGGCAGGGCCGTCTGGTCACCTGCGAACATCGTGGCCGCCGGGTCACCCGTACCGAGTACGACGGCTCGATCACCGTCCTGATGGACAGCCATCAAGGCAAACGCCTGAACTCGCCCAACGATGTGGTGGTCAAATCGGATGGATCGATCTGGTTCAGCGATCCGCTGTTCGGTATCAGCGGCTACTATGAAGGTGAGAAGGCCGACTCCGAACTGCCGGCCAGCGTATGGCGCATCGACGGCCAGACCGGCGAGGCCACCATGGTGGCGGACGATATCGAAGGACCCAACGGGCTCGCCTTCTCACCCGATGAGAGCATCCTGTATGTCGTCGCCTCGCGTGCGACCCCGAACCGTTCGATCCGCGCCTTCGACGTCGTGGACTCCGGCCGGAAACTGACCAGAAGCCGCGTATTCATCGACGCCGATGCTGGAACGCCGGATGGCTTCCGTGTCGATATCGATGGGAACCTGTGGTGCGGTTGGGGCATGGGCGACGCGGCGCTGGATGGTGTGCGCGTATTCGATCGCCACGCGACGCCGATCGGCCATGTCGCCCTGCCTGAGCGTTGCGCCAACCTGTGCTTCGGCGGGCGCTATCGTAACCGTCTGTTCATGGCCGCCAGCCACGCTCTCTATGCGCTTTACGTGAACACCCAGGGCGCGCCCGGCGGCTGACCGCTCGGCTACTCCGCGCCGACTGAGCGGCCAGCGGCGGCTCACCACTCGTGCGACAGGGAGACCGCCGATCAGCCGAGTCGCTTGGCGAGTGCCCGGTGCAAGGCCCAACCCAGGGCGCAACAGGCCAGCAGACCTCCACCCCACAGCAGGAAAGAGTGCCAGTCGCCGGCCTTCAGCCGACTGATCGACAAACCGGCCATCTGAGCCGGGTAGATGTGCATCGGCGCCCAGACGAACGCGGATGCCACGTTGGCCAGCACGAAACGCTGCTGCCGCATGCCGGCCATGCCGGCGACCAGCGGCACGGTCGACCGTAGCACCGGAATGAACCGGCATGCCGCCACGCTGTAGGTTCCATATTTTTCGAAGAAGCGCGACGCGTTCGCCATCAAGGCGGGTCGACGAGAGAACGGCCATACGAGGAACAGCCGCGCACTGAAGCGCCGGCCGATCCAGAACGAGAAATAGTCGCCGAGCACGGCGCCGATGATCGACAACGCCAGGAAGGGAAGCATGGACTGCCCGGAAATCGCGGCGGCGCCGGCCACCGCCATCAAGATCGGCGTGCCAGGGATCAGGATACCTAACACAGCCACCGCCTCAACGATCGCGGCTGCAAACACCACACCAAGGGCGCACCCCGGATACCAGGCCACGAACTCCACGGCAGCGTCGATCCAGGACCACACGAGGCTGACGGAACTCTCCTATGCAGATGACCGCGATCGGCGGCGAGGACGGAATATGGTCAGCCTCCCCGACGATTGGAAGCGGCAGCGCGAATCCAGGCGGCCGACCGTTATGATGGTATATCATCATCTCGTCCGGCAGTGTGTCCCCGCAATGACAAAGCCGCGAAATGTCGCTGTTCAGCACGGCGCGGCAGGGCATCTTCCGGCGCCTGGCGAAAAAGCCCCATCGACGCGCCGACCGCGTCATGCCATTTATCCCAGCATCGGAAACGTTGCTGGAAATGCCACATTATCTCGTCTTGCCAGGACATTAAGAGGATCATGGATACGTCCCGGCTGCGTGATTATCCTCAAGTCGTGGTGACGTGCCGCTCGGGACGCATGGCCAATATCCTTGAGACGCCGATGGACCGTTTGGCCTCCGACCGGTTTTCGGGTGATCCTGTCCCGGACGAACGAGACCAGAACCAGGAGTTACCACGCATGCGCTACCGCACTGCGATGCTTGCCACTGCCTTGGCTGTCCTGCCGTTAGCGACGCTAATCGCGGTGCCCACGCAGGCCGATGCCCAGCCGATATCGGGCCTCTACATCGGCGCCGGAGCCGGCCTGCACGCCCCCCAGGATCCGAAGGCGACGCCCTTTACCTCAAGTTTCGGCACCGGCCAGGTCGAACTCAATGAAGATTTCGGATTCAATTCCAATCTCGCGCTCGGCTACGCGCTCGGAAATGGGGCCCGCTTCGAGATCGAGGGCAACTTCATGCGCAGCGAGCTGCGCCAGCTCACCGGCACGCCGTTCCCGACCACCTCCGACGGTCACGTCCGAACCGTCGGCGCCATGGCCAACGCTCTTTTCGACATGGATATCGGCAACCGCTACATCTTCCCTTATCTGGGTGTCGGGGCGGGGTATCAGTGGACCGCGTTGAGCTCTGTCAGGTACGACCCAGTATGGCGGCCCATTCCAGTTCGCAACGAATTCGCAGGCCGGCACCTTCGCGATGCAGGCCATCCTGGGCACGTCGTTTCCGATCCCAAACATGCCAGGCCTGTCGCTGACCGTGGACTATCGGTTCATGGACATCCTGGGAGGGCCGAAGTTCGACGGGACGGAGGTCGTCACGGCCGGCGGTCCGGCAATGAGTTCGGGTTTGAAGCTGCATAACCAGTTCAACAACGACGTGGTGATCGGCGTCCGCTACGCCTTTAACGTCGCGCCGCCGCCACTGCCGCCCACTCCGGCGCCGGCCGCCGCCCCGGCACCCGAACCCGCGCGATCCTACATGGTGTTTTTCGATTGGGACAAAGCCAGCCTGACAGACCGCGCCCGCGCGATCATCAAGGTGGCGGCTGACAACTCCACTCACGTGCAGTTCACCCGTATCGAGGTCAACGGCTATACCGACACATCCGGCAGCCCGAAGTACAATCAGGGTCTGTCGGTGCGACGCGCCAAGGCGGTTGCCGGCGAGTTGGTGCATGATGGCGTGCCGCAGAATGCCATCGACATCCATGGTTTTGGCGACACCCACCTCCTGGTACCCACTGGCCCGGGCGTGCGGGAAGCGCAGAACCGCCGCGTCGAGATCATCATACGCTGACCGTCCCGCTTGCAGGGCGCGGCCGCACGAAAAACCACTGGTCCTGCCGTGGCTGCCATGGCTACCCCTGCGTCGGCGCCGAGGCTTTGGTCACATAGCGGGTATAGTCGTGGCAATCGGCGGATGGCCCCATTCCGCCACCCGGCACTACATACGGTCCATGGAAAACACGCACACACTCGACCAAACCCACGATGAGCATCTCTGGGACACGGTCCTCGCCCGCCGCGCCGACGCCGGCTTCTTCTATGCCGTGACCACGATGGGGGTGTATTGCCGGCCGGGGTGCCCGTCGCCAAGGCCGCTGCGCCAGAACGTCAGGTTCTTCCCCGATCCCGCCGAGGCCGAAGCCGCCGGTTTCAGAGCCTGCAAGCGCTGCGATCCGAAGGGCGACCGCGCGCGCATCGCGCAACAGGTGGTCCTCGACTCCTGCGCATACATGGAGACGCAGGAAGAGATCCCGTCGCTGGACACCCTGGCGGCGCGGTCTGGCTATTCTCGTTTCCACTTCCTGCGCATGTTTCGTGACCACACCGGCCTGACGCCCCGCCGCTACGCCGAGGGCCTGCGTGCGCGCCGTCTCCATGCCGCCCTCGCGGACGGAGACCGCGTTGTCGACGCGGTCGCCGGGGCTGGATTCGGCTCGGAGAGCCGCGTTTACGAAAACACCGCCTCCCTGCTCGGGATGACGCCTGGCGCGGCGCGGCGCGGCGGCAAGGGAGAGGTTATCCGCACCGCTTCAGCCGATTGTCCGTTCGGCCGGCTGCTGGTCGGCGCCACCGACAAGGGCGTCTGCTTCATCGGCTTCGCTGAACCGGATCAGGCCCTGATGGAGGACCTTCGCCACCGCTTTCCCAAGGCTCGGGTCGCCACGGACGATCCTGGGCTTGCCGATACCGTCCGCGCGGTCGTCGACTTCCTACGCGAGCCAAAACAGGCGCTGGACCTTCCGCTGGATCTGCGCGGCACCGCCTTTCAGCAGAGGGTGTGGCGCACTTTGTGCCTGATTCCCTCCGGGGAGACCCGAACCTATGCTCAACTCGCGGAAATGACTGGCAGACCTGGCGCCGCCCGTGCCGTCGCCCGCTCATGTGCGACCAATCCGGTTTCGCTCGCGGTTCCCTGCCATCGCGTGGTCGGGAGTGATGGCAGGATGACCGGCTATCGCTGGGGGGTGCCCCGCAAGCAGGCGCTGCTGGACCAGGAGCGGCGCCTCAAATCGTCACGCGCAGCCCCGCCCGTGCCGTCCCCGGCGAAGCATGCCCTTGGCGCAAACTGAGGGGCAGGGGACCCCACGAGTTGAAGTCGCGTGGCACGGCATGAGGTCATAGTCAGCCAACCCCGGAGCCAGCGTTCCAGTGACCTCCTGAAACGACCGCCAGAGCGTTTTCACTTATGGTGGAGGCGCTCTGGCTAGTGCCCGGACCGCTCCGGCATTTCTTGCCTTCGAGCCTGTCGCAAATCTTGTTCCGCTTGCTGGTGCGCCTGGACGGCTCCGTCGTAGTCACCGTCGGTGGCACGTCGCTGCGCCTCCAGATCGGCCCAGCTCGCCTGGTCGCGGTTGGACCGTGCCTCGGTGTCGGCGGGGTATTGTCCCTGATCGACCACCTCGGGCTGACCGAGCGTAGGGTAGCCGGCCAACAGGAAGACAATGAGCAAGGAGCGCAGGGAGAATATCATCGGAGAATTGACCATTCACCGCGAACGCGCCAGGTCGAAGCAGGTTTCCCGGTGTCCCTGCGACGTCCCGACGTTCGCCCGGACGCCGAGGAACATGCGCGGCGTCGCTACGGATCGATGCGAGCCGTCGCCGATCCTGAAACTACTTCCTTGCCGTCCTGGTTCGTGGTGGACAGCGTCAGGTCGGCGAAGTGCTGGCCGGCTTCCTGTCGCAGCGCGGTTACTGTGGCCTTGCTGTCCAGCGTATCACCCGGCCACACCTGGTTGGTAAACCGAACGCCGAACTTGGTCAGCCGGCCGTCGCCCACATAGTTGGTCAGCATCTTGCCGGTCAGGCCCATGGTCAGCATCCCGTGCGCGAACACGCTCGGGTAGCCGGCCACCTGCGTCGTATAGACCTCGTCCGAATGCAGCGGGTTGTAGTCGCCCGATGCGCCGGCGTACTGGACGATCTGCGTGCGCGAGAGATTCTCCACCACCCGTTCGCTGTGAGTGTCGCCGACTTTAATCCTGGATGCCTTGAGTGCCATGGTTTGGTGCCCCCTTCAGCCCTGGTCCACTGGACGCTCGGTCGTGACGCCGACGCCGCGCGCGGTGATCACCAGCTCGCCCTTTTGGTCGCGATACTCTGTGACGCGTTCGCGGAATGTCAGCTTGCCGGCCCGCTTGCTCTCACGCTCCCACTCCCGCCCCGGTTTGGTCTCCACCGTCAGCACATCACCTGGACGCAGGTGACGGTGATATTCGTAGTGCTGTTCCGCATGCAGGCCACCCGAGGACGAGGGCCTGCCCTCCACACCGCTCGGCGTCTTGCCGGAGCCGAACCATTTCTGACCGGGCGCCGGACGCAGGTGATAGTCCGGATCGAACTGCGCCACCGCCTGGGCAAAGCTGGGCGGGGCGATGATGCTGCCCGCTTCCGTACCTTTCGCCGCGGCCGGGTCATGATACACAGGATTGGTGTCGCCGACCGCGCGCGCGAACATCATGATATGGCTCGCTTCGACGGGGAATGTGATTTTGGCCAACGGCTTCCTCCGGTTGCAGTTACAGGTTCAGGTTAGCAGGCTGGACCAAAGAACAAACCAGAGGGCCGGTCAATGAGGCGGGCGACCCGCCGGCGCCGGTGTCCGAGCCGCGCTCGAGGCCGCCGCCATCCCGACCTTCGCCGGACCGCGCGTCGCCGCCGTGTCAGCCGATCGCATCCGCTTTGTGCGGGCACCCGGCTGGATGCCGCGTCGCCGGCGTGCCTATGTCATTGGCGATATTCATGGCTGCCTCGACAGTCTGACCGCGCTGCATCGCATGATCGCGGACGACTTGGCGGCGCGTGCCACCGGCTCGGCAGTGCTGATCCATCTGGGTGACTATCATCGATCATGGGCCGGACAGTGCCGGGGTGCTGGATCCGGTTGCTCGCCGCCGGTCCCCCGGTTCCCGGATTGTCACAGGTCGATCTGGTGGGTGATCACGAGCGTATGTTGCTCGAGGCGCTCGCCGGCGACCGCGCGGCAGCGACCGATTGGCTATGGGCCGGGGGCAAGGCCGCGCTCGCAAGCTGGGGTCTCGATCCGGAGCTGCCGCGTGAAGCATGGCCGAGCATCGCTGCCCGCCGATGATATCGCGTGGCTGCGCGGACTGTCCCCGCTGCATCGGGAGGGCAGCTATCTCTTCGTGCACGCCGGCATCAGGCCCGGTGTCGCTTTGGCGGACCAAGCCAAGGACGATCTTTTGACGATCCGCCAGCCTTTCCTGTCCGCCGAACAGGATTTCGGCGTGGTCGTGGTGCATGGACATGCTGGCGCGCCGTCGGTCTCCATCAACCCGAATCGGATCGGCCTCGACACCGGCGCGGGCATGGGCGGGACGCTGAGTTGCGCGGTGCTGGAGGACGACCTGATCGGATTGCTGGCGGTATGATCAGCTAACGTCCCGCAGCTCCGGGACGGTGAACCACACCCAGACCAGATTGACCGCCAGCAGTACCGTCGTCACTACGAATACCCAGCGTATGCCGAACCCGGCCGCAATTGTGCCGCCGGTCAGCGGGCCAAGCGAATTGCCCAGGAAAGTGGCTGACGCCGTCAAGCCATAAATGGTTCCGCGGTGCTCGCGCGCGACGCTGCGTCCGACCAGCGCGTTGGCGGTCGGCAGGATGCCGCCGATGAACAGGCCGACCGCAAACCGCTCGGCGACAAAGACCCAGTAGTTACTGACAAAGATCTGCGGTGCAGTGGTCAGTGTGGCGCCGAGCAGGCAGATCAGCAGGACCTTTCGATAGCCGATGACGTCGCTGCGTTTGCCGAGAAACGGGGACGAAATCAAATCAGCCAGGCCGGTGACGGAAAAAGCCATCCCCGCAAGTGTGGCGATCTCCGGCGGCGATCCGATCAGCTCCTGGACGAAAAGCGTGACCACCGGCTGCACGGTGCGCACGCTGAATTGTGCCATGAGCAGAACCAGAAACAGTGCCAGCAGCCCGGAGGATCCGGTCAGCAGCCGCAGGCCCGAGAGCATGGATTTCGACCTGCCGGACGTCTTGGGCGGCGTGAAGTCCTCGTGGACGATTGCCCACACCAGCGCCAGGGCAGCCAGGGTGATGCCGCCGGTGCAGAAGAACGGCACGCGATAGCTGCCGGTGACGTCGGCCATGATGCCGCCGAGGACCGGGCCGATCAGCGATCCGGCCAACTGACCGGTCGCGAGCCACCCGAGGGCGTAGCCCAGTCGCCGCTCCGGCGCCTGGCTGGCGACGAGGGCGATGGCCGCGGTCGAAAATCCCGCAAATGCACCCATCACCGCGCGGGCGCCGAAAAACCACCAGACATTGGTCGCCAGCCCCATCAGGGCGGTGAAGATCGCCAATGGCAAAGCTGGACCGCAGCAACGACAACTTGCGGCCATGTTTGTCCGCCACCCGTCCCCAGAGCGGTGATGCGAACGCCGCAACAAAGGAAGTCGAGCCGTTGATTACACCGGCCCAGACGTACACGCCCTCTAAATTGGTGACACCGAGCTGCGGCAGCATCAGGGGGATGATCGGGCTGAGGAAGCTCATTGCGGCCGTCATCACGAACTGGATACCAACCATCGCCCACAGGGTGCGCTGCCAGCCGAGATCCTCGGTTCTGACCCGGGGCAGCGATCGGTCGACGGAAGCTGCGTGACTGTCGTCGGTCTCGTTCATCCGCTCGCATGCTATCGGATCGGCGTCGGATGAAAAGCCAGCGTCAGTGGCTCCCCGCATTTGACACACGACTGGATGTTTGTGACAGTCGGGTTCCGAATGCAGTGAAGGACGAAAGTCATGCCGCCGCGCCGGGATCATCGCAGGATCGGGCTGCTGCTGCCATCGTCCAATACCACCCAGGAGCCGGAGTTCACGCGTGTCCTGCCCGACGGGTTGACGCTGCACGCCGCTCGGCTGCCGCTGCGAACCGCGGACGCAGACGCGAAAGTCCGCCTCGTCGAGGACATCGAGACCGAAAGCCGCAAGCTGGCGGACGCGGATGTCGACGTGATCGTGCTGGCGACGACGGCATCCTGTTGCCACAACGGAATCTTCTATGGCCGTGAACTGGTCGACCGGATCGAGGCGGCGTCCCGGCGCCCGGCAACCACCGCGTCGGCCGCGCTGATCCAGGCGCTGACCACGCTGAAGGTGCAACGTTTGGCGATCGCCGCACCGTGGGGCGAGACGGTCAATGCGATCGTCACCACCTTCCTCGACGCCAGCGGTTTTACCGTCGTCGCTCGGCGCGCGATGGGTCATGACTCCGATCTGGAGATTGGTCTTTTGCCGGAACAGACCGCCTTCGAATTGGGTCAGGCGGTCGACCAACCGGAGGCGCAGACGGTGATGCTCGCAGGTGCCAACTGGCCAACACTCCGGATCGTAGACCGACTGGAGGCAGCGATCGACAAACCGGTACTGACGACCAGCCAGGTCAGTCTCTGGGCGGCGCTTCGTCTGGTCGAGTACCAGGCCCCGGTTTTCGGCTGGGGGCAGCTGCTGCGGAACCACATGACCTGATCCAGCACCATGTCAGCCGGATGAAGATTGTCATCCCCGACGATTACCAGGACATCGTCGATCGCCTGGCCTGCTTCGCCATGCTACAGGGCCACGACGTGGTACGCTACCGCGAGCCGGCGGCCGACCCGGAACAACTGGTGGAGCGGCTGCGTCCGGCCGAAGTGGTTGTCGCAATTCGTGAGCGCGTGGAGTTTTCTCGAGCCCTGATCGAACGTTTGCCGAATCTGCGGCTGATTGCGCTGGTCGGACGCGCCGCGACCACGATCGACTACGCCGCCTGTATCGACCACGGCGTAGTGGTCTCCACCGGCGCGAGTAATGCGCCGTCGTCGCCGGCCGAACTGACCGTGGCGCTGATTCTGGCGGCGCGGCGGAATATCGCGCTCGAGGCGGAACGCATGCGCCGCGGCGACTGGCCAAGCACGTTGTCTCATCGCCTGAGCGGCAGCACGTTAGGGATATTTGGTTTGGGTGCGATCGGATCGCTGGTGGCGCGCGCAGGGGCAGGATTGGGTATGCGCGTCCTGGTCTGGGGGCAGCAAGCGTCGGCATCCAAGGCCAAAGCCGCGGGCTATGATTTCGCCGCCAGCAAGGCCGTTCTGTTCGAGCGATCCGACGTCCTTTCTCTGCACGTGCGGCTGCGCCCGGACACGGTAGGGATCGTCGGGCCGGAGGATCTTGCGCGCATGCGACCGACGGCGCTGCTGGTCAACACCTCCCGCGCCGAACTTATCCGGTCGGGCGCACTGCTGGATGCTTTGCGCGCCGGCCGCCCGGGCTACGCCGCGGTCGATGTCTACGAACAGGAACCAGTGACGGGTGGTGACCATCCGTTCCTGTCGATGCCGAACGTTCTATGCACCCCGCACCTCGGTTGGGCGGAATGGGACAATTTTGAGCTGTACTTTGGTGAAGCATTTGAGCAGATCATTGCCTACGCCCGGGGCGCTCCGCTGCGATTGGCCGCGACGCTCACAAGGCCGCAATGACATGCGATCCGACCCGGTCGAGGCAGCGGCGCTGCGAAAGAACGCCTGGCGATTGATGCCTCTGCTGACCGCCGGCTTCATGCTGAATATCCTCGATCGGTCCAATGTGGGTTTCGCCTCGCTGCAAATGAACCAGGAAATCGGCTTGACCCCGGCGCAGTTCGGATTCGGCGCCGGTCTCCTCATGCTCGCTTATGCCGTCTTCGCCATCCCCAGTAATCTTGCCCTGTACCGCTTCGGTGTCAGGCGCTGGCTCGGCTTTGTCCTGATCGTCTCCGGGCTGCTCACGATCTGCTGCGCGCTGATCTCGGGGCCACGAAGTTTCTACGCCCTGCGGCTATGCCTGGGGCTGGCGGATGCCGGATCGATCCCTGGCGTGGCGTTCACGATGATGCTGTGGTTCCCCGCCGACTACCGTGCCCGGATGCTGGCTATTTTCTTGCTCGCGATTCCGGCCTCCAACATCATCGGAGCGCCATTGTCCGGCGCCCTGTTGGAATGGGACCGGTTCGCCGGTCTGTCAGCCTGGCAGTGGATGTTTATCGTCGAAGGCGTGCCGTCCCTTCTGCTCGGCCTGGTGGCGCTTCAGGTCGTGGCCGACCGTCCGGCCGAGGCTGCCTGGCTCACGATCGAGGAACGCATCGCCGTCGAGGACCGTCTCGCCTCGGAATCGAGGTACCGGGAAATCACCGATTTCTGGGCCGCTCTGAGGGACACAAGGGTGTTGGCGCTGGCGCTGATCAGCTTTGCCATGACCGCCGGCTCGTTCGGCGTTGCCGTATGGCTGCCACAGATTATCAAGGGCGCATTCCAGTCAAACCTGGCTGTCGGCTTGGTGACCGGGATTCTCTACGTCGTGGCCTCGATCGGAATGCTGGTCTGGGCAAGCGCAGCGGGCCGGAGCGGCCGCGATGTCGGCAACCTGGTCCTTGCCTGCGGCGCGGCGGCGCTGGCCTTGCTGCTTTCCGCTGGCTTCACGACGTTCTGGCCGTCTTTGCTCTGGCTGAGCGTCGCATTGACCGGCATCGCCGCCTCCCGTGCGATCCTTTGGGCGATACCCGCGCGTTTCGTGACCGGCATCGGAGCGGCGGTTGCGATGGCCTTCATCTACTCGGTAAGCACCCTGGGCGGCTTTGTCGGACCCGCGGTGATTGGATGGTTGAAGGACACCACCGGCTCATTTAATGCCAGCCTCGCTGCCATGGCCGGCTTCCTGCTCCTGTCCGCGGTACTGTCCGTCGCCATGGTCTCGCGTGTGCCGCGAACCTAGCCAGCGGCGCGTTTGTTTCGCTCCGGATGACCCGCGTTCGGCGGTTGCTACGATCTCGCCCAGGCACGCCTCACGCTTCGAGCGCGCATACAATTCGGCCGCGGCATGGGTCGTGGCGGGATGCTGAGCTTCGGCAATGCGTTTTCCCACGCACGGGCACGCGGACATCAGCTCCTCTGCTGTTCGTCGGCGAGGACTTCGGCACGACTGACGTAACCGCGGCCCTCGATTCCCTGACTTCACCTCAACATCATCGGGACACCCTTCGCCTTCGCCGGCCCCTTTGGCGTTGAATTTGCCCGCTCCGAGCCTGCCGCGATCAGGCGGGAGGCCAACTGGATTGCGCCTCAAGTCGACGGGATCGAAGGAGCGTCGGCGCAGGGGTGACGCCGGATCGCCCAGGCCGTAACGCTAAGGCCTTGAGCCACCGAACCCGCTCGCGCAGACTGTGGGCAACAAATCGCCATCAAGCCTTTGGAGAGGATTCGGCGTATGGCCAGCCATCTTGCGATCCGCATCGACGACCGGCGCCCATTTGCTGGCGGCCACCGCTTTGGCGACAGTGGAGTGTACGAGCGGCTGTCGGGCCGTGTGCTGTTCGCGGTCGATCCGTCGGCGCCGGCGCAGGCCGACGTTGTGGACATCGACAAGGCGCCGCGCGACCAGGACGGGCTGGTTCGGTTCGAGGCCGATTTCATGACCCTGCAGCCGGTCGACGCCGCGGCCGGCAACCGCCGGGTGTTCCTCGACTATGGCAATCGAGGCCACAAGCGTGCGCTGCAATACTTCAACGATGCACCGCACAGCAATGATCCGCTCAGTTTGGATCATGCCGGCAACGGCTTCCTGATGCGCCGGGGATATGCCATCGCCTGGCTGGCCTGGGAGGGTGATATCCTACCCGGCGATGGCCGTCTGGTCCTCGATGTTCCGGTCGCGACGGCGGACGGCGCGCCCATCACCGGCCGCGTGAGGACGGAAATCATCGTCGACACGCCGGGTGCCACGACTATGCCGCTCAGTGGCCGGGTGGCCGCGCATTCCTACCCGGCTGCTTCGCGCGACAAGCAGGACGCGCTGCTGACCCGGCGGCGCTATCCGTATGAGCCGCCCGATATCATTCCTGTACAGCAATGGGACTTCGCGCAGCAGTTGAATGGCGTGGGAGCGGAGTCGCCGACGGAACGCGCGCTGCTGCCATCAGACAGCTTCATTCATTATCCTGCCGGCTTCGAGCCTGGCTGGATCTACGAATTGCTCTACACCGCCAGGGATCCGAAGTTGATGGGCCTCGGTCACGTCGCCGTACGCGACTTCGTCAGCTTCCTGAAATACCACGAGGGTCCGGAAAATCCCTTGACGGGAACTCGGATGGCCTATGGCTGGGGTCGCTCGCAGACCGGGCGTTGCCTGCGCGATTTTGTCTATCGCGGCTACAACGCCGACGCCGCACGGACGGCGGGTGTTCGATGGCGTGATGCCGCATGTCGCCGGCGCGGGACGCAAGTGGCTGAACCATCGTTTCGCCAGCCCGATCGTCTCCGGCGGTCAGCAATACGAGGATCATTTCAACATCGCCAATTCATTTCCGTTCTCCTATGCGCGCTCGGTTGACCACCTGACCGGGCGGGAAGATGCGATCCTGAAGCGACCGGAGACCGATCCCCTGGTCTTCCACACCCAGACGGCGACCGAATACTGGGTACGTCGGGGCTCGCTGGTTCATACCGATACGTTGGGCAACGATCTCGCCCAGCCCGATACCGTCAGGATTTATTGCTGGGCGAGCTCGCAGCACTCATCCAATCCGCTGCTGCAGGCGCCGGTGCGGGGGATCGGGCAGAATTTGTCGAATACTGTCGCCACGTCGATGCTGTTCCGCGCCATGTTGGATGCCATGGATCGCTGGGCCACCGACGGAACGTTACCGCCCGACAGCCGCATCCCGACCCGTGCGGATGGCACGCTGGTGGACTATGCACTGTGGCGTGAGCAGTTTCCCGTGATACCTGGGGTGATGCCGCTGGCCGAGCCGAATGCGTTACCGTTGCTGGATTTTGGGCCGGAGGCGGAGCGGGGAATACTCCGAGAGCCGCCTGTCGTCATGCTCGGCCGTAATGATCCGGATGGCGGTCCGGGTCTGCGCTACACCGTTCTGGTGCCATCGGTGGACACTGACGGCAACGACATCGCGGGCGTGCGCGCGCCGATGGTGAGTGCGCCTCTCGGGACTTATACCGGCTGGAACCCTCGTACCCGGGGTTATGGACACGGGATGCAATTTCAGTTCGAGGGCAGCTATATCCCGTTCCCGGACACGGTATTCGAGCGTCTTGCGACAAACGATCCTCGGCCTTCGGTTCAGGAACGGTATCGGGACTGGCAGGCTTATATGGCCGCCATCACGCGCGCGGCGCTGGACCTCGTCGCTGAGGGCCTCGTGCTGGAGGAGGATGTCGCACGCTGCGCATCCGCCGCGGAGCACTGGAACAGGGCGCGGCACACCGTCGGCCTATGAATCAACCGATTGGGGGGAATAATGATAAAGGTGCTAAGCCTGCTGACCCGAAAGCACGGCATCAGCCACGCGGAATTCGTGCGCCACTGGTTCGACATCCACGGCCCACTCGCTCTGGCCGTGCCCGGTATTCGCCGCTATGTCCAGTCACACATCACTGACACGCTCACCCGCCCCGACGTCGCGGAAACCGATGTCGACGTCGATGGCATCGCGGAACTTTGGTACGATGACCTGGAGAGCTTTCGGCGCGCCGCCGCCACGCCTGAGATGAAGCGCCTGACCGACGACGGCGCGCTATTCATAGGCCAGATCAAGACTTATGTGATCGAGGAACGACAGATCGTTCCCTAGACGTTCTCACCAAGAGGGCAGGCCCCCTTCAGTCGAAGCTCCGGCCCATCTTGGTTGAGCCGAGAGCTGGCCGGAGCGACAAGTGAACGACGATGCTGGTTGGTATTTTACTCCCGAGCCTCCTCAGAAGCCTTCAGCCATGGCGACCGTCCCGTCGTCACTCCGCCGCCTGGCTGAGCGTGACGGCCTCGTAAGGGAAGCGCTTCACCTTCGCCATATTGAGCCCCTCGATCCGCAGCAGCCTCGTATCGCCCTTGCGTTCCGGCGAGTGCAGCACGCCGACGTCGTAAAGGTAAGCATCGCCCGGCTTCATCACATAGTCGCGGACACGCGCGGCCTTGCCTGGTGCGCCATCGGTCGGACGGGCGAGGCACTCCCAGTCCGTCATGATCGTCTCGCCCGCGGCCTGTCCGTAGATCGCCCAGGACGGGCCATGGTCATGCGGCTTGCTGCTTTTCGGCCCGCTGTAGCCATGCGCCAGGATGGCAAAACCGAGTTCCGGGTCTTCGTAAATGACCTGCCGTTCCGGCGTGCCTTCCGGAATATTGGCGGCGACAAACTGCGCATCCGCGAGCGCCTGCTCCACCAGCTTGCGGACCTGTTCGCGACCGGCGGTGTCCGGTTCCGCTATCAACGCGGCACGGCAGTCAGCGGCGAATTTTTCCAAGGTGATGGCCATGACTCTACCTCCGGTTGAAGTTGGTCCCTATCGACGATACGGGTAGCAACTGGTCCGGTCCAGAGTAATCCGGAAATGATTGCCCAGCGCCGCGATTGCCCCGCTGTATTCCGGGTAGGGGTCGGCGTTGCCGGGGCCGACGATGATGCATCCTCCGCCGCCCTTGCCTTTCGGCGGCAGCATGGCAGTCACCAGAGGTTTGCCGTCTTCATTCCGCAGCGTCAGGAACAACGGCATCGACCGCCTGATGTGGGCTTCCTTGTTGATGTCCTGCTCGATGAACACCGTCGATGTCGGGTGGAAGGCTTCGGCCGCGCGCTCGCGCTCACGCCGGTAGTGCTTCTCCACCGCGTGCCGCATCTCGAGCAATTCGGCGATCGCTTCGCCTTCGGTGACGAGGCGAAACCAGGTCAGATTGCTCGGTGCGTCGCAGACGTATTCCATGCGCGTTTCTCACCCCTTAGGCTTGGGTTGGTCCCAGGCTTGGACTGGTCTGAAGCCACAGCATAGAATGGAACGCGCCCGAGGGCAAACCTTCGGCGGATGACAATGACGGGACCGGGGACAGATGCAGTCAGGCGGCGAGACGTTCGACTATGTCGTGGTGGGCAGCGGTGCAGCGGGGTCGGTGCTTTGCAAAAGGCTCACCGAGGATCCGGGCGTCACCGTCTGTGTGTTGGAGTGCGGGCCGCCCGACCGGCACCCCTACATCCACATCCCGGCCGGCTTCATCAAGATGCTGTTCAACCCGGCCTATACCTGGCAGTTCCAGACTGAACCGGGCGAGGGAACGAACGGCCGTCGCATCCCGACGACCCAGGGCCGCACCCTTGGCGGTTCAAGCTCGATCAACGGCATGGTCTATAACCGCGGTCAGCGCGAGGATTTCGACCATTGGGCGCAGCGCGGCAATCGCGGCTGGGGCTATGTCGATATCCTGCCCTACTTCAAACGCGGCGAGCGGCGTATCGGCTTTGCCGACGATCGTATTCACGGCCGCGGTGGCAGTCTGCCGGTTACCGACAATGACTGGATCCATCCGGTGAACGAGGCGTTCATCGCGGGGGCCCAGGAACTCGGCATCCCTCGCTGCGAGGACTACAACAGCGGCGACGCCCAGGCCGGCGTTGGGTATTTCCAACGGTTGATCAATCGCGGCTATCGGCATTCAGCGGCCAGGGTCTTCCTGCATCCGGCGCGCGGCACCGGGCGGCTGGAGGTGCGGACCGATGCCCGGGCCGCCCAGATCCTGTTCGAGGGCACCACCGCGACAGGTGTCCGCTACGTCGACGACCGCGACCGCGCCACCCAGCACGCAGTGTTCGCCCGCAAGGAGGTGATCGTTTCGAGTGGCACCGTGAACACGGCAAGGTTGCTGCAGATATCGGGTGTCGGGCCGGCCGCGCTGCTGCAGGAACTCGGTGTGCCGGTGGTCGCCGACCTTCCGGTGGGGGAGAATTTCCGCGACCACTACTCAACCCGCGTCGTCGCCCGGGTGAAGAACATACGCACCATGAACGAAATGTCGCACGGCGTTGGCCTCGCCGGACAGATCGCGCGCTGGGTGATGGGCAAACCCAGCATCCTGGCACTGACGCCCTCGGTCGTGCACTGGTTTTGGCAGACCGAGGATACCATGCGCCAGCCGAATCTGCAGGGCGTGTTCAGCCCGGCCAGCTACAAACAGGGGTTTGTCGGGCTGCTGGACGACTATCCGGGCATGACCTGCGGCGTATGGCAGCATCGGCCGGAGAGTATCGGCCACGTCCGGGCCCGCTCGACCGACCCGTTCGAGGCCCCGATCATCCAGCCGAACTACCTGAAGGACCCGATCGACCAAGGGATTCTGGTGAAAGGCATGCGTCTGGCTCGCCACCTGCTGCACACTCAGGCGCTGGCGCCGTTCTTCGATCGCGACGAACTGCCCGGGGCAAGCGTCCAGACCGACGACGAGTGGCTGCACTACGCCCGCCAGTATGGTTCGACGGCGTATCATCTGATCGGCACCGCGCGAATGGGGCCGGTCAGCGACAAAACGTCCGTGGTGGACGACCAGTTGCGCATCCACGGATTGCGGCGGATCCGGGTGGTCGATGCCTCGATCATGCCGAACATGCCCTCGGCCAACACCTACAGCTCGACCATGATGATCGCCGAAAAGGCGTCGGACATGATCCGCGACCGCCCGCCGCTGGCGCCGGTCGAGGGGATCGCGGCCTGAGCCTGGACCCGTGCGTTACTCACCCAGCGCCATGGTCAAGCGAGCGAGGGCAGGCCCGACCATCCACGACTGGAGCGTCAAGCCAGATCCGGCGGTCGCGGATCTGAGCGATCCCAGTGTCATGGTTGGGCGCGGCCCGACCATCCACGACTTGCGCGTCAGCCCGATGCGGCGGTCGCGGATCTGAGCGATCCCCAGTGTCATGGTTGGGCTCGGCCCGACCATCCACGACTTGTGCATCAGCCAGATGCGGCGGTCCCGGATACTGTGCCAGCGGGTGTCCGTCGGCGCGGCAAAGCCCTTAGGGATTGCGGTGTAACGCTGTTCGCCCGACACTGTGTGCGACGCAGCAAGGGAGAAGCTGGTGGCCGGGTTCAGGAGCACCGATCGATACATCGCCACGCGCGATCTGGAAGTGGCGGTCAATGCCGCCGTTACGCTGGAACGGCCCTTGCTGGTAAAAGGCGAGCCAGGGACCGGCAAGACGGTCCTCGCCCATGAGGTCGCCGGCGCGTTGGGGCGTCCGCTGATCGAGTGGCATATCAAATCGACCACCAAAGCGCAGCAGGGGCTCTACGAATACGACGCCGTTTCCCGTCTGCGCGACGGGCAGTTGGGCGATCCGCGGGTGCATGACATCGGCAACTACATTGTCCGCGGCAAACTGTGGGACGCGTTCGAGGCAGACGAACAGGTGGTCGTTCTGATCGACGAGGTGGACAAGGCCGATATCGAGTTCCCCAACGATCTGCTGCTCGAACTCGACCGGATGCAGTTCTTCGTTTACGAAACCCGCAAGACCATCGTGGCAAGGCATCGTCCGGTGGTGATCATAACCTCGAACAACGAGAAGGAGCTGCCGGACGCATTCCTGCGCCGTTGCTTTTTTCACTACATCCGTTTCCCCGACCGGCCGACGATGGAGCGGATCGTGCAGGCGCACTATCCGGATATCCGCAAGGACCTGGCACGGGAGGCGATGAACGTGTTCTTCCAGGTCCGCGAGGTACCCGGGCTGAAGAAGAAGCCGGCGACGTCCGAATTGCTGGACTGGCTCAAGCTGCTGATGGTGGAAGACTTACCGGTGGAGGCATTGCGGACCAACGAAAAGCAGTTGGTTATTCCGCCGCTGTACGGCGCGTTGCTGAAAAACGAACAGGACGTCCATCTGTTCGAACGTCTGGCCTTCCTGGCTCGCCGGGGGGCCTGATGTTTTCGCACCTGGTCCTCGGACTGCGCTCCGCCGGACTGCCTGCCTCGATCACCGAGTATCTCACGCTGATGGCGGCGATGAAGGCCGGTATCGCTGACTACAGCATCGAGGATTTCTACTTCCTCGCCCGTGCGACGCTGGTCAAGGACGAGCGGCACCTGGACAAGTTCGACCGAGTTTTTGCGCAATGTTTTAAGGGACTGGAGCCGCCGGAGGGGGTTGCCGTAGCAACCCTGCCGGAGGAATGGCTGCGCAAACTCGCCGAAAAGTTCCTCACGCCGGAAGAGATGGAGAAAATCCAGTCGCTCGGCGGTTTCGATGCGTTGATGGAGCGATTGAAGGAATTGCTGGCGGAACAAAAGGGCCGGCACCAAGGGGGCTCGAAATGGATCGGCACCGCCGGCACCTCACCGTTCGGCGCGTACGGCTACAATCCTGAAGGTGTGAGGATAGGACAGGAAGAATTGCGCCATAGACGAGCCGTGAAGGTGTGGGACAGGCGTGACTACAAGGATCTGGACGACACCGTCGAGCTCGGCACCCGCGGCATGAAGCTGGCGCTGCGCCGGTTGCGTCGCTTCGCCAGGCAAGGGGCGGCGACCGAGCTGGATCTTCCCGACACAATCCGGTCCACCGCCAACAACGCCGGAAGTCTGGACCTGAAAATGGTGCCAGAGCGACACAATACCGTGAAGGTGCTGCTGTTCCTGGATGTCGGCGGGTCGATGGACGATCACGTCAAGCTGACCGAGGAACTGTTCTCCGCCGCGCGGACTGAGTTCAAGCATCTGGAATACTACTACTTCCACAATTTTCCCTACGAGAAAGTATGGAAGAACAACCGCCGCCGGTTCGAGGAGGTGATCCCGACATGGCAGGTCCTGCGCACCTACGGGCCCGACTACAAGCTGATCATCGTCGGCGATGCAGCGATGAGTCCATATGAGATTACCATGCAAGGCGGCTCGGTTGAGCACTACAACGAGGAAGCGGGAACCGTCTGGCTGCAGCGGCTGTCGTCGCATTACCGCCGGTCCGCCTGGCTCAATCCGACGCCGAAACAGAGCTGGGGACATGTGCGCTCGATCAACATGGTCAACGACATGATGGCAGGCCGGATGTATCCGCTGACGGTCAACGGGATCGACGACATGACGCGGGAGCTGAGCCGCTAGCTGGGGCCGGCTGGTCAGGGAGCGCAGCCAGCGCAGTCGACCGCGTCGCTTGCCAACACGGCCCGCAGGCATAGTATCCCCTGTTCCTGCGGAGGAAGACGCCAATGATCACCAAGTTCGACAGTCTTTACGCCGGCCATGTTGACCTCGAGAACATCGGCTACGGCGGCACGCCGATCAATGACCGGCTCTTCGACAACGCCCATCTGTCCACCGCCCTCAGCAAAGCCCAATCCATGGCCCAGCTTATGGACCGGCTCGGCTTTTCCACCTTCTGGATGGCCGAACATCACTTTCAGCGCGAGGGGACCGAATGCATCCCCAATGTGCTGCTCATGGCGCTGCATCTGACGCACGTGACGCAGAACATGAAGATCGGCTGCGGTTTCAACATCGCGCCGATGTGGCATCCGCTGCGCCTCGCCGAAGATTACGCGATGGCCGATATCCTGTCGAACGGCCGCGTGGTGTTCGGGGTCGGCCGCGGCTACCATACCCGCGAGGTCGAAACGTTCGGCTCGCCGCTGATCGATCAGGAAGCCAACCGCGAATTGTTCGAGGAGCAGGTCGAGATTATCTTCAAGGCGTTCAACAGCGAATCATTCAGCCACAAGGGCAAGCACTACACGCTGCCGCCCGAAGTCCCGTACCGCGGCTATACACTGAAAGATCTTACCTTGGTGCCACGGCCGGCGCGTCTGCCGGTGGAATGCTGGCAGCCGATCCAGGGCGGCTCGGAGCGCGCGCTGGCGTTCATGGCGAAGCATGGCATCCAGGGCATGGTCGGCGGCGGTTCCGCCGAGGGCGGCGCGATGCACAGCGTGGTGCTGAAATGGCAGCAGGCGCATGCCGCGATCGGCAAGCAGATCGGCCTCGGTGAACGGCTGTGCTTCGGCTTTCATTTCTATATCGGCGACAGCAAGGAACAGTGCATCCGCGATGCCGCCAAATACTACGAAGAGAACATGAAGATGTTCGGGGAACTGCGGCTCAATCGCGCCATGACCGAGGAGCAGATCGAGATCATGCGTGATCCCGCCCGCGCACCCACGGCGAAACTGCCGCGGATCGAGGACGCGGTGAACGCCGGCGGCTTTCTGACGGGCTCTCCTGATGAAATCATCGGGCATCTGAAGGCACTCGAAAAAGCCTATCCCGCGCTCGATCGCGTTTCGGTCAGCCTGTCCGTGGGCGTACCCGAGGCGCTGGCGCTGGAGCAACTGGAACGTTTCGCCAAGCAAGTGATGCCGGCGTTCAAGGACGCCAGGGTCGAGGGGAAGCAGCCGGTCCTGGCGAAATACGAGTGCGGCCTCAGTGTCCTGGCCGGCGAAGGCCCTGCCCGACCCTCGCCGGCGAAGGCCGGCCGCCCGACCCTCAGTGTCCTGGCCGGTGAAGGCCGGCCACCCGACCCTCAGTGTCCTGGCCGGCGAAGGCCGGCCATCCGACTCCTCAGTGTCCTGGTCGGCGAAGGCCGGCCATCCGACCCTCAGTGTCCTGGTCGGCGAAGGCCGGCCATCCGACCCTCAGTGTCCTGGTCGGCGAAGGCCGGCCACCCGACCCTCAGTGTCCTGGCCGGCGAAGGCCGGCCATCCGACCCTCAGTGTCCTGGTCGGCGAAGGCCGGCCACCCGACCCTCAGTGTCCTGGCCGGCGAAGGCCGGCCATCCACGTCTTACCAGATGCAATAAGTGGCCAACCCGGCCCGCCGCGTGACCACGGTCGAGCCGATTGAAGGTCAGGAGGAGAATTCGCCCAGAGTTTATCTCGCCGGTCCGATGGTTTTTGACCTCGATCCCTCGGCCATCTTCGAACGCATGAAGACCCTCTGCCGCGAGCAAGGCCTCGTCGGCGTGGCACCGCTCGACAATCAGATCGGCCTGGAGCGTCTGCCTCCAGGTAAGCCATTGCTGCAACAAATTGTTCGCGCGGATATTGAGCTGATGGAGCGGCTCGAAGCGGCGGTGTTCTGCCTCGACGGCTTCCGCCGCGGGCCGGAAATGGATGCCGGCACCGCCTTCGAGATCGGCTACATGAAGGCGCTGGGCAAACCGATCGCCGGCTGGACCCGCGACCCGCGCACCTACCCGGTCAAAGTCGCCGATTTCCTTCGCACCGCCTTCGGCGAGAAACTCGTGACGACGACAGCCGGCCTCGTCGGCGGCACCTCGGGACTGTTACGCGACCCGGACGGTGTCCTCGTGCACTCCGAGGGCTGTGTCCAGAACGCCATGGTTCACGTCGGGATCGAGTTGGCCGGCGGCGTCATCGTTGCCGATCCCGATTGGGAAACCGCATTCCGCGGCGCGGTCGCATCCGTCGCGCGGCAGCTTGCGCGGCCTGGCGAGAGGTAGCCGCGCAGTCGGGACCCGAGGCGACGAGGGCGCCGAAGAATCCTACCGCACAAACCGGTAGTCGAACGCGGTTCCGGTCGCCTCCACCAGTCCCACGGTCGGACTGGGGAAGTGGATCGGCAGCACGAGTGTTCCGGTTCCGGCGATATCGCCCAGGAAGCGTCGCCGTGATACCGCCGCCTCCTTCGCGTCCCAGTCGAAGATCGTTGACCAGTCCGGCTCCCGGCATTGCAGCGCATGGTGCATCATGTCGCCCGTTACCACCGCCCGCTGCCCGCCGGACTTGATGTTCACACAACAATGACAGGGCGAGTGCCCCGGGGTCGGCGTCAACCACACAGTGTCGTCCAATGTGTAGTCGTCATCGACCAGCAGCGCCTGCCCGGCGGCAACGATCGGCTCGCAGTTGAACCGCCAGACATCCCCCGGCGGTTGCGCGCCTTGCTTCGTCGCCTCCTCCCACGCCGCGTATTCGCGTTTGTGGAACACGTATTTTGCCCGCGGGAAGGTCGGCACCCAGCGCCCGTCACGCAGCACCGTGTTCCAGCCGCAATGATCGATGTGCAGATGCGTGCAGAACACATAGTCGATCGTATCGAACGACAGCCCCGCCGCCTTGAACTCATCCAGCCAGCGCTGCTTGGGAAAATCCATCGGCGCCGGATAGCCCTTGTTCTCTCCGGTGCATGTATCCACGAGAATGGTATGATGCGGCGTCCGCACCACGAAGGTCTGATAAGTGATATACATCATTCCAGACGCCGGGTCGAACACCACCGGATCGAGCGTCTCCAGATGCCGAGCCGCGACCTCCGCGTCGTACGCCGGAAACATGTCGGCGGGTTTCCGCCAAGGACCGTCACGCTCGATGATGCTGGTGATTGTTACATCACCGATCTTAAGCTGCTGCATGAGTTGCTCCGTCAAAGCTCCAGGCGGTAGAATCGAGCGGCACTACCGCTGAACAGGTCGGTCTTCTCCGTCGCGCTGGCGCCCCTCGCGAGCAGTTTGCAGGCATTCCAGAACGCCTGATAGCCATAGGAGCCCTTGTCCACCGGAAAATTGCTCTCGAACATGCAGCGCGACGCGCCGAACGCATCGATGCAGGTCTCGACGTAGGGCTTCCACGCGTCGGCGAGTGCTTCCGATGACGGCGGATCGGCTTTGGCGTGGAAGTCGAAGCCGTTGATGCGCATCGCCATGCCGCCGAGTTTCACCACGACATTCGGACACGCCGCCAAGGCCCGGATCGACTTCGACCACTCGGCAAGTATTTCCTGCCGTCGTCCCGCATAGGCGCCGATGGCCAACGGTCCGCCGATATGATTGAGGCAGATCATGGTGCCCGGAAACGCCTGCGCCAGTGCCGTCAGGTCACCGATCTGAGGATGATACAGCCATGCATCGAACGACAGATTGAGCGGCGCCAGGCAGGCGAAGCCCTTGCGGAACGTTTCGTCGTACATCAACCGGGGCGGCGGTGCGTAGGCCGGGTTCATCAGGCTCGGGTCGGGGTCACAGGCGGTGATATGCCGGATGCCGCGGAACCGGTCGCCACCCGCCCGGATATGAGCCTCCAGCACGTCGCGGGCGCGCTCGCCGAGGCGCAGATCGACGTGCCCGACGATGCCGGCGCAGATTTTGGCCGGACCGTAGCCGCCCGAGGCACTCATCGCGGCGACGCCGTTGACGAATTCCGTTTCACCGACCGGGCGGAAGGCTTCGGGTCCGCTCGCCCGGTGCATCGAGCGACACTGCAGAAACACCGTGGCGACAATGTTGTGGCCGCTGTTCATGTCGGCCAGCAGATCATCCAGCATGTAGACCCAATCGGGCCGCTCCCAAAGGTGATGGTGCGGATCGACGATCGGTAGCTCGGGCTCAAGGATCGCCTCGGTCCGGCGCGCCAGCCAGTCGTTGCGAACCGGCAGATAGGGAGTTGGGGCGGGTTGTGTCGTCGTGCTCATCGGGGCGCTTCCCTCCTGGTTTCACCTATTCTCCGCCCCGCTGCGTCTGCTGCCAAGAGCGAGGGTCGAGCGGCCCGCGCGTCAGTCCAATCGCAACGTCGCGAGCGCTTCCAGGCTGATCGGCTTGATGGGGAAGCGCGTCCGCATCGGTTCGATCGAGGCAACCACTAAGCCTCGCGCCGCCGCCAGCACCTCGATCGCCACCGGCCCGCAGATGCGCCCCTGGCACGGCCCCATGCCGCAGCGCGTATAGGCCTTAAGCTGGTTCATCCCGCCGCAACCGTCGCGCACGGCCTGCCGGATGGCGCCGGCGGAGATCTCCTCGCAGCGGCACACCGTAGTCTCATCTGCCAGGCGCATTGGCCGCGGTGCGAACAAGGTATCCAGCATGGGACGCACCGCGAGATGCCGAGCTCGCCGGTCGCGTAACGGAGCGGCTGCGGCGTCGCGTCCCGAGACATCCAGCCGGCCAAGCGCCTGAGCGACACCGAGCGCTGCGATCTGGCCCGAAAGCTCTGCCGCGGCCGCGCCAGCAACGCCGGCACCATCGCCCGCGACCAGTACACCCGGCACCGAGGTGTGTCCCCACGCATCGGTAGCCGGGTACCAACAGCGTTGTGCCTCGGACCAGGCGTGCTGACAGCCGAGCGCTCGGGTGATCTGCAGCGATGGGATGACTCCGTCGTGCAGCAGCAGAAGGTCGGCTGCCTCCCGCCGCCAGACGCCCCGGTGCCGGAACGCGACCTGACACAGCTTCCCTTGGCCTTCCGCTTGCAGCTCCGAGGCACTGAGCCAAGGCACGCCCGACTGCGCGATCGAACGTCGCCACTCCAGACCCTTGCGGATTTCTGGCAGCGCATCGAAAGAGCAATGACCCAGCGCGCGGATCGGAGCAAACCCGTCCGACAGGTCCAGGATACCGGCAAGCTCGCCGCCCGCCGCCAGCGCCTGCACCGCGTAGAGCAGCAGCAACGGCCCCTGTCCTGCCAGCCAGGTCCGCCCGGACGGCACCAGCCCGCCAGTCTTCAGCGCGATCTGCGCCGCGCCTACGGTCATCACGCCCGGCAAGGTCCAGCCAGGGATCGGCAGCGGACGCTCGGTCGTCCCGGTCGCCAGCAAGATCCGACTGACCTGCGTCGTGTGAGCCTGATCGGCCTCGCTCCAGAACACCCTGCCGTCGGGTTCGATCGCCCAGACCGAGGCGTTCCAGTGCGCGTCAACCGCACTCGCGCGGAACCGGCGCACCAGGTTCAGCGCGGTTACATCGTCAGGATCGGAGGCGCCGCGCGTCTCCAGGGCCTGCCAGATCCGACCACCCGGGGCGGCGTTCTCATCCAGCAGCATCACCGAGAGTCCGTAGGCCGCCGCCTCGACCGCGGCGGCGATCCCGGCCGGCCCACCCCCGACAACCAGCAGTTCGACCGAGGCCGCGGTCACCCGGAGAAGGTCACCAGCCTGCCGGACGGTGCACCGAGGACCTCGTCATCGCGCATGACGATCTGGCCGCGGATGATGGTCGCGGCCGGCCATCCGGTGACCTGCATGCCGGCGAACGGCGTCCAGCCGCAAGGAGAGGCGATCCACGCTTCCTCGATCCGCCGCCGGCGTTTCAAATCCACAAGAGTGAAGTCCGCGTCGTACCCGGCCGCCAGCCGTCCCTTGCCGACAATCCCGTAGACCCTGGCCGGACCGGCGCACAACAGGTCGACCATCCGCGCCAGTGACAGCCGTCCGGCATTCACATGATCCAGCATGATCGGCACCAGGGTCTGCACGCCGGTGAGCCCGGCGGCGCACTCGGGCCAGGGCAGCAACTTCATGTCGCGCGAATGCGGCGCGTGGTCGGAGCCAATGGTGTCCACCGTGCCGTCATTCACCGCGCGCCAAGCGGCATCCATATGGTCCTGGCCGCGGATCGGCGGGTTCATTACGCCGAATCCCTCAAGTCGTTCGTAGCAGTCCGGCGCCACCTGGGTGAGGTGGTTCACCAGCACCTCGCAGGTCGCGACATCGCGGAAGTCCTTGAGGTAATCGAACTCCTGCGCGGTCGAGACGTGCAGGATGTGCGCCGGCCGCCCGGTCTTGCGGGCCAGCGCCATCAGTCGTCGGGTGCCGAGGAAGGCACACTCCTCGTCGCGCCAGACCATGTGATTGATGTAAGCATCACCCGACTTGAACATCGGCTTTCGTTCTTGCAGGCGATATTCGTCCTCGCTGTGGAAAGCGATGCGGCGGCGCCCCGAGCGCATCGCCATTTCCAGGTGCTCGTCGTCCTCGATCAGCAGGCTGCCGGTCGAACTGCCGGCGAATATCTTCACCCCGCAGACGCCGCGGCTTAATTCGAGCGTCGCGAGTTCCGCAATGTTGGTCTTCGTGCCACCCACGTACAAGCCCATGTCGCACCAAGCGGCACCCTCCGCGTAATCCTGCTTCCACGCCAGGCGCTCGGCATCGACGATCGGGGGGCTGGTGTTCGGCATGTCGAACACCGCGACGAGTCCTCCCAATACGGCGCCCTTGGTGCCACTGGGAATAGTCTCCACCGACTTGTCGCCTGGATCGCGCAGATGCACGTGCGGATCGATCAGGCCGGGCAGAACATGCAGGCCGCTCGCGTCAAAAATCCTGTCCGCGGTCGCGTCGGAGCCGACACCCAGCGCGACGATTTTCCCCGCACGCACAGCCACGTCCGTGGCTTCCGCGCCCCATGCCAGCACGCAGGTGCCGTTGCGAAGCACAAGGTCGTAATGCGCCGCCATGGTTGATCCTTTCCCGATGACACGCCTTCTTACCACCGGATGGCGCGAGCTGGCATCCCGACGCACAGTGGCGGATCGGATGTCGGCGCCCCGTGGGGCAAGCGGCGCCATGTTGGCGTGGTTCCCGGTTGCACGAGGAAGGCGTTCCGTGGCCAAATCGTTCTGCTGAAACATCGCCAACCGGGAGACTACCGTGAGCGAGCATGCAAACCCCGACGACCGGCTTTTCAGCCTGGCGGAACGCGAGATGGTGGATCAGACGAAGCCCGTGGCGCTTCAGGGTCTCTCCAAGGACGCGCTGCAGGCCCTGGCCAAGCGACTGCGTTCAGCCCGTGACCGGGCTCGGCGGATCGGCCGGCAGCAGAAACGTGAGATCAGGGGCAAGACCGACCCGAAAGGTGCCACGCCCGCCCGCGACAATGCCGGGACCGAGGCCAAGGCGGAGGCTTTGGTTGAGGCGCTAAAGCGGGTGACCGAGGCGCTGCGGAAATTGAATGCGCCCACCCAGGCTGAACTGATGCGAAAGGCCGCGGCGATGAAACGCGCGGCTCCGGTCCCACAACATCCGGGTTCGGGCGACACGTCATCCAAAGGCATGCAGTCAAAACCGAGCAGCCGTCCGACGGTGAAGTCCGACCCACGCGAGATCGGCCGTGTGTCCCAAGCAGGTAAAGTCGCCCAGGCCAAGCGAGACCGCTAGATGGGGTAACGGGCCGGCTACCAGGGTTGGCGAGCAGAGTGGCCGCCCCTCAGATTGATGGTGTGATTAACCGGAGTAGGGGGTTCCTGCTCCAAGCATCATCGAAGGGACGACCATGGAATACTATGCCGGAATTGACGTATCGCTGGAAAGTTCGAGCATTTGCGTTGTGGATGCGAGCGGGCGGATCGTTCGCGAGGCCAAGGTAGCCAGCGAACCGGCTGCTTTGACGGCCTGGTGCAAAGGCCTTGGCCTCAATATTGCGCGGATTGGACTGGAAGCCGGCCCGCTTTCGCAATGGTTGTTTGCCGGCATGAAGCAAGCGGGTCTGGCGCTCGAACTGCTGGAAACCCGACATGTGCGCAATGCTTTCAAGCTCATGCCCGTGAAAACTGACCGCAAGGACGCGCGCGGCATTGCGCAGTTGATCCGCATGGGCTGGTTCCGTCCGGTGCACTGTAAATCAGTGGCCGCACAAGAGACCCGGTCTTTGCTGGGCGCTCGGAAACTCCTGCAGAGCAAGCTTCATGACATCGAATTGGGGCTGCGGGGCACGCTGCGCGGATTTGGTTTGAAGCTTGGCAAGACGACACCGAAGACCTTCGAGAGCCGGGTTCGCATCTTGGTGGCAGACCATCCGACGCTGCTTGCGGTCGCCGATGCGCTGCTGCGGGCGCGGGCGATGCTAGCGGAGCAGTTCATCAAGTTGGACAAACAGCTCCATTCCGTCGCCCGCGGCGACAATCGAGCCCGGTTGTTAACAACGGTCCCAGGGGTGGGATCGATCGTGGCGCTGACCTTCTCGTCGGCGATCGACGATCCGGAGCGGTTCAAGTCCTCGAAGAAAGTGGGAGCGCTCTTTGGCTTGACGCCAAAGAAATATCAGTCCGGGGAGACAGATGTGACTGGGCGGATCTCGAAGATTGGCGACGCGGGCGTGCGCACGGCGCTGTATGAGGCAGCCAATGTCCTCCTGACCCGTACGCGGAAGGCATCTTCGCTCAAGAAGTGGGCGATGGGGGTGGCCAAGCGGGCTGGGATGCGCAAGGCCAAGGTGGCGCTGGCGCGCAAGCTGGCGGTGGTGATGCACCGCATGCTGTTGGATGGCACCCCGTTCGCCGCGCAGAAGACCGCAGCGACGGCATAGCAGAAAAGAGATTACGGATTCGAGCTGTCGGAAGACCGGTCGCTCGGAGCAGGTCCCGTCGTCGGGACGACGGATCAGGTCAGGCCGCAAGATGGGAAGCGAAGCCACAAGGCTCAGCGCGCTCGAGTTAGATTGGCCGGCCGATCCTCATCAGACCCCATAAGGTGGCGGCCTCGCGCCGACCCCGGACAGAAGAGAGAAACCGACGACAGGATGAGGCTCATATATTTGCTGAGGTAGCACGGGGAGATCTGACGTCGCCGACTACCGCCAGGGTGGCGTGGCACCGAGCCGCCCCTCAACGACGCTATGCGCCGGCTGCGCCGGTGGCCTTGCAGCCATCGTTGACCGCGGCTCGGTGCCACGCAGGATAAAGTTGTAGGCCGGGACGAGAAAACGCGGCGTCAACCGAACCAGAAACTGAATGGACGAAGAAATGAAAAAAATAGAGAGAAATCGCTCGAAAGGGATTGACTTAAGAAGGCCCGTTACAGAAGCCCATCTTATTCAGAACTCGGTGTGGCATGTGGCCGCCGTGTAATGGTCAGCGAAGGTCGGAGACCTACGATTTTGACTGCACCGGACTGCAAGTCGTGGGTCCCCGGCCTCCGCCGGGGATGACACTCGAGACGCGTCAAGGGCCGCTGGTATTATTCAGAGCTCGGTGCGCCACGCGTCCGCGTCGTGGTAAGCGCGTGTCCGCCAAGTCATGGTCGTGCTCGGTACGCGTCCCTCAGTGTTGTTGCTGGGCACGACCATCCACGACTTCTTGTGCGCCATGCGGCGATATCGCCGGTCACCGTGCGTAGTGTCCCCCAAGTCATGGTCGTGCTCGGTACGCGTCCTCCAGTGTCATGGTCGTGCTGGGCACGACCATCCACGACTTCCTTCGCATGCCGTCGTGCGAAGTGCCTGTTGGGGCACGGACGTGCCCGGCGCATCAGGCCACGACCTTCCGCTCCAGCAGCGCATCGATCTCCGCCTGCGAGTAGCCATGCTGTGACAGGACGTCGCGCGTGTGCTCGCCGAGTGCCGGTGCATGGGCACGCTTGGTGCCGCTCTCGAACGCTGGCAACCCGGGAATGTTCGGCATCGGTATCGGCTCCGACACGCCTGGTTGGGCCAGCCACGACATGATGCCCGTCGCGACGACCTGCTCTTCCGTCAGGAATTCCTCGTAGCTGTTGACACGGCCGTTCATGATGCCGTTCGCGGTCAGCCGCTCGGACAGCCACGCCGTGGTGCGCGCGGCAAATATCGGGCGCAGCACGCCGTATAGTTCGTCCAGATTGGTTCCGCGCGCGGCGTAAGAGGCGAAGCGCGGATCATCCAGCAAATTCTCATGCTCGATCGCCTGGCAAAACGGCCGCCAGTCGGTGGGCCGCACCATGGTGACGTTGATCTGCCCGTCCGCGGTGTTGAAGACGCCGTTCGGCATACTCACGCGCTGCAGCGTTCCCCGCTCCAGATGACTGGCGATCAGGCGGATCACCGCAAGCATCGCTCCGCCCTGCATCAGGCTGAGTTCAATAAATCGGCCCTTCTTCACCTCCTGCTCCCGCCGCACGTACAGCGAAGTAGCGATCGCCTGGAACCCCAGCAGTCCGGAGAACATGTCGATCAACGAGATCGCAATGCGGTGCGGGTGGTTGTCATGCTCACCCTTGTTCTCGGTGACGATGCCGGTGAATGCCTGCAACACCGGATCCATCGCGGGACGGGCGGCCATCGGACCGGTCTGCCCAAAGCCGGAGATCGAGTAGTAAATGATCCCCGGTTCTTTCGCGCTGACGGCGTCGTAGCCGAAGCCGTAGCGCTGGATGGTGCCGGGACGGAAGCCTTCGATAAAGACGTCAGCGCCGCGCACCAGGCGCCACAAGATCTCCTTGCCCTCCGCCGTCTTCAGGTCCACGGCCACGCTCCGCTTGCCGAGGGTGCCGTAGAGTGAGTAGGCGGAGTGGTCGCCGTACCTGCGGCCGAGGATGCGCGACCAGTCACCGCCGTTAAACGGCGTCTCCACCTTGATCACGTCGGCGCCGTGCTGCGCCAACATCATGGCGCAAGAGGGGCCGGCAACGCCGCCGCTCAAATCTATGACCTTCATGCCGGCGAAGGCCGAACTGTAATCCATAATTTCCCCCGTCGATTGCGACGGTTCGATGTTACCGACGGGTAGGCCTCGTCGGCTACCCCAGACCGTTGAATCTTTGGCCATTCGAAGCGGCGGCCGACGTGCCCGCGCTCCCGCCGGGCCAGGTCGCTTGGCGGCGTGCGCGACAACAGGCACCCCACCGCCGCGTCTGTCGCGCCAGCGCCGGCATGCGATGTCACGTACGTCCAGTTCGACCCCGGGCCGATGCCCCGCGGGCCATGCGCCCTCAGCGCATCAGTTCCTCACTGCTGCCCGCCAGCACGAACTCCGCCAGCGCTCGGCCCAGGCAAATGTTCAGCTTCGCGATCGTATGGTCTCGCGCGTCAGGGCTCACCCGTTCCAGATCGATATCGCCGCTGCTGGACCAGATGCGCGTCAGGTCGAACCGATGGAACAAGGTCACGCCGGCCATCGTCGCGACCTCCTGCAAAGCAGAATCATAGGGGCTAAGGTCGGTATTGGCGCGCAGGAAGCGGCTGAATTGCGGATCGACCACCACAACGTCCGCGCCGTCGGCCGCCGCGGCGTCCGCCCCGTCCCGCATCACGTCGCGCATTGCTTCGGGCCGCAGCCCGCGCACCGCTTCCACCGTTCCGGTCTGCCACACGACAAGGTCGTACTGATGCGCCGCGAGTTCGTTGCGCAACAGCGGCAACATCTCCTCGGCCGTCATATTGCGTCCGCCCCGCACCGTCAGATGAAACCGCACCGCCGGCTTGGCCGCCTGCAGCGCTTCGATCATGCGATAGGGAAACGACGATTTCGGGAAGTGATAGACCACGGTTGCGCCGGCCGCTCCGGTGGTGTCGCCGACAGTGGAACCCGAGCCGATGGCCAGGATCTCTACCTGGCCGCGTTTCGATATCGCCGCCGCCACATGAGACATCCCCTCATCCGGCGTGGTCAGTTCAGCCGGAAGGTCGCAGTTGACCGAGGCCGCTGCCACCTCAGGAGCGTCGGCCTGACACCATCCCGGAAGCGCTGCGGCCAGGTAAAGCAGCACGGCAGCAAGCGACACTCAATTCATGCCTTCAACCGGTATCAGCCTGCACGCGGGCGGGCAAGAGCGACGTCGAGGTTGCCGGCGCAGCCCGAGGCGCGGCGGTCGTGCCCTTGGTGCGGTACCAGGCCGCGAGAGCGCCGACCGCCACCATGCCGGCGGCACCCAGAAGATTGACGCCGGCCTGCATGAACCAGCTATCATCGTACTCCAATCCCAGACGGGCAACGAAGCCGATAACGATACCGGAACAGAACACCGGCAGCGAGTTTTGTCCGACCAGGACGAACGGCGATGCCCAGCGGGCACGCAGCCAGGGCTGGTCGAAGCGAATCAGCCTCACGCACAGCCATGTCAGCGCCAGGATCGAAACCAGTCGGAAGGGATGCAGTCCGGTCTTGTCCTCGACGACCAGATAACGGAACGCCGACGACGAGAACCAGTCCAGCAGCCGCGGACGCGGGTCGATGACGAAGCTTACGACGCAACCCGCCGCAAGCACGACGCACGCCAATGCATCCAGCACCCTGGGCCGCGACGGCATCCGTGGTGGTGCGCAGGCAAGCAGTACGCCGATCACGAACAGGAACTGCCAGGCGAACGGATCAAAATACCATCCATCACCTGTCCAGCCGCCCAGATTCAGGCTGGTGATCCGAACCACCATGTAGATGGCGAAGGACGCGCCGAGCAGGATCGACGGCCAGCGGAGCAGCCAGATCGTGGCGCCGAAGAATGCCATCAGGACAACATAGAGCGGCAGAATGTTCAGCAGGCTGGGCTGAAAGCGCAGCAGCAGAGCCTCCAGGATGCTGCGATACGGATCATCGCCCAGGACATCAAGCCGGGTCTCCTCCAGATAGGAGAGCCGGTTCAAGGCGCTGGCTGAGTAGGTCACCTGCGCGGTGAACAACACAAACAGGAAGATATGCGCGATGTACAGCGTCCAGGCGCGCCGCAGCACGTCGGCGGCGGTGGAGATGTAGCCCTGGGAGAACAGCCGCGCCCCGTATGACAGCCCGGCACCATAGCCTGCGAGCAACACGAAAATCTCCGTCGCATCGCACATGGCGAAGTTCTGCAGGCTGACCTGGGACATGACGTCGCCCGGGATGTGGTCGGTGAAGATCCACCACAACGCGAGGCCGCGAAAGAAATCGACCCGCAAGTCACGCCTGCTGGATCGGCGAATCAGGTTCATGCGCCGGTTCCCTTTTTGCCGATGTGGGGCACCTCACGGCGGCGGGAATGGTCGGATACAATACGATATATCACGTTTTCGCGTTCGGATGTGGGGTTCCGGGATCTGCGGTCCGCTTGTCGTCGCTCAGTCGTTCGAGAGCTCCCGTCCCGTGCTTGCGATGCAGGACCTGCGCCGACCGCTGACTGGCTGGCTGCGCTCGTTCTCCCGGACGTCCGCAAGATGCGGCGCAAGAGCGAATGCCAGCGGATAGATCGCCAGAGCGACGATCGCGGTTGCCGCGGTCGCCCATTGGGCGCCGACCCAGTCACCGAGCACGCCATATAGCACGGGGGAGACCGCTCCCGATCCGATCGTGCCGGTGTAGAACAGGGCAAACGCGCGTTCGGCGTGCTCCGCCGGCGTGAGTTCCGGAACCGCGCCATAGAGCACCGACGACGTGCCGTTCAACATGAGGCCCAAAACCGGTAGCAGTACAAACACGGGAACCAGCGGCAGCACCAGCACCCCGACGATACATGCCGCCGTTCCACCTTCCGTTGCGAGCACGGTCGGCAGCACGCCGGCCCGTGCACCGAGCCACCCACAGACGAGTTTGCCGCCCGCGCCGCCGAGAAAGATCACCGCCAGGGCAACCCCAACCGTCGGCAATGAAGCACCTTTCGCCTTCAAAAGGAATGGCAGGAATGTCAGCAACCCCATTCTCACCCCGGTATCCAGCACGCCGATGAAGAACAGCAGCCAGAAGCCGCCGTGGCCCCGGCCGACGTTGATGTCCAGCGGTTGCGAACGGCCAGCGCGGGCAATCGGCGGCATGAGCAGGAGGACCGTGGCCGCCACGGCCGCGCCGATCGCCGCCAGCAGCCAAAGCGCGCTTCGCCACGGCATCAGGGTCAGCAGCAGCGACGTCAGGGCGGGAAGCGCCGCTTTCCCGAGGTCTCCCGTGAAGTTGTATGTGCCCAGCGGGACGCGCGACGAGGTTCCGTATGCTCGAGAGACCGCCGCGGATGCAATGGGATGCTGCGCGCTCGATCCGGCACCTGATATTGCCAACGCGGCGCACAGACCCAACAGGCTGCCCGTTATACCGGCGAATGCATAACCCGCGGCCGCCAGTGTCGTGCCAGCAGCGAGAACGATGCGTCCGTCCACTCTCTCGACGAGCCAGCCGGAGGGAATCTGCAGCGCTGCCATAGTGCCGACGTAGAGGCCGCGGAGCGCGGCCAGCATCCCGAAGCCCAGGCCGAATTCGGTCTGCCACAGGGGTAGCAGGACGTAGATCAGATCGGTGTATCCGTCGTGCAGCGCATGCGCGGTTCCGGCGATGGCGAGTGTGCGCCTCGCGGACTCAACCCTACGTTGCCGGTAAGCAGATGCGGCGAGCGGGGGCTGCTCGATGCGTTGGCCGCTGCTCATCACAGTGCCCATGCCGAACAGAGCTTCGCTGCCGTGACCAGAGCAACCGCGATGGCTGCCCGAACCGCCTGACTGATCGGCGCTGGCCCGCGATATGCCAGCTCAATGGCGCGACCGGCCTGCGCCCAGATGCCGAGGCCGGATTCCTTGCTGGAAGTGATGAAAGCTGACGCGGAGCCTACGGTGGCGGGGAGCCTTGTTGTATTCGACATGGTCAATTCCTCCGGAAATCTCGACCACAGCGAACATGGGACCCTTCCATGGCGACCACAAACGAGTAATCTTGAGACTTCGTGTCAGCTAAATTCACCTGAGACATGCAAACCCATCGCCGCTCGCTACCGCCGTTGAACGCCCTGCGCGCCTTCGAGGCGGCCGGCCGTCTTGGCAGCTTCAAGGACGCCGCGGCGGAGCTGGCGGTGACACACGGCGCGATCAGCCGGCATATCCGCCTCCTCGAGGACTGGCTGGGACCGCCGGCGCTGTTCCGCCGGCTGAACCGGCGCGTGGTGCTGACGCCCACGGGGGCTGCCTTGCTGGCTGAGACCGGGCCAGCGCTCGACCAACTCTCCGCAGCGACGGAGCGGCATCAGGCCCGCGGCGGCAATGCGCCTCCGGCCGTGCTGCGCGTGAACGCGCTCGCCACTTTCAGCCTGCGCTGGCTATTGCCCCGGCTGGCACAGTTCCGCGACCGGCATCCGGAGATCGAGGTACGGCTCTCCACTTCCACCGAGCCCGTGGATGCCCTGGGCGAACCCTACGATCTGATTATCCGCGGCGGGCCGGACACGTTCTACGGCTTCACCTGTCACCCAATTCTGGCGGAGCGCCGGCTGCCGGTCTGCAGCCCGGCCTTGCTGCAGCGATTGCCGCTCAATGAAGTCGCGGATCTGCGATCACACACGGTCATTCATACCTCCACGCTTCCGCGGGTCTGGCCCGATTGGCTTGCCGCGGCGGGAGCGCCGGACCTGGAGCCCGTTGCGTCGCTCACGCTCGACCACTTTTACTTGACGCTACAGGCCGCGCTGGATGGACTCGGTGTGGCCATGGGGCCAACTGCCCTCGTGGCGGGCGATCTCGCCTCGGGCCGCCTGGTCGCGCCATTTCCCGGCGTGACCCTGCCGACGAGAGGCTACCATGCCTACTTGCCCGACGCCCGGGCCGGTGACCTCGCCGCACTCTCCTTCTGCCAATGGCTGCAGGAAACTGGCGGAACAGATGCCTCGGGAGCGCTCGACTAGTACCCGGAGCCGCTGAAGCGCCAAGCAGGGGCGCCAGATAAATGCCGCGCCGCCTCAGCCCCGTGTCATGACCGGGCTCGGCCCGGTGAACCATGAATTTCTCTGTATAGGCAGAGACATGGGCGCCGAGCCGACCTTTGTTTGCCCGTTCATGTTACGAGCATGGCATCGTCCTATGACGCAATCTTCCACTGGCCGCCTGTCGTGCGACACCAGTTGAAGTTGTAATCTTGCGGCACCGGCCGCCCTGAGAAGGAAATCGTGTATTTCAGCGCATGACACGGGGCGCCATTCGCATCGAACGCTCGCGTCAAAACCACTTGGCCGGAATTGCCCGAGGTGGTGTCAGACCAGGCTCGCGTTTCCCCGGCAGCAGCTCCCGGTGCTCGATTCAGCGATACAGTGGCTTCCCATAGACGGCGCCAGTCCTCATCCGTCAGTAGCGCCGTATTGGGATCCCACCCGAAGGGGCTTATCTGGGCGAGACAGGGCCCCGCAACGGCCAAAAGCAATCCAACCGCCATCACGTGTGGCAATAATCGGCGTCGCTGCGTCATCTGGTCACCCGAAACGATATCCAACCATATCTTACGGCACTTCATGCGTTGTTCATACCTCCCCTCGAAGAACGGCTTCGCGTCCGCAAGGAGCGCCGTTTCGCGCAGAATCGCGCCGCCAATCGATTGCCGCGTTCCGCGGCCGCCACGGTTCGATAACGTTTCGCGGTCGCAGCTTGCGTGCTGATTTGGCAGGTTTCACGACGTGGATACGGTCAATCGGTTGTTTCATGAGCAATTTCATCGGCCCTGAGATCGCTCCGCGATCACGGTCAGGCTGATATCGCTCTGGTCTAGAGACCCTCGCCGCAACGGAAGGCCGCCTCCGCGGTCGCAAGGTAGCTCTCGATGTCGCGATCGTCGGGCGCTACCAGCACATGCTGAATGCCGGCGTCGCGATAGGCCCCCAGCGTGTCCCGCATCGAGCCGACGGTGTCAGCGTTGCATGACACCCGCAGCGAAATGACAAAATCCTCCCCCGGACGCTTCGCTCGAAGCCGTTTCACGACCTCGACCGCCTCGCCGGGGGCCACACGGCTGCCGTGCCAGCCATCCAATTGCAACGCCCGCCGAATCGCCGCGTCCGAGGAACCGCCGATCCAGATCGGGATCGGCTGAACGGGCTGCGGCTGAGCCCGCATCGCGCTGATCGTGGCTGGGATCCACTTCGCCTCGAAGCTGACCGGGTCCTGGGTCCAAACGGCGCGCATCATGGCGATGCCCTCGTCCATGCGCCGCCCGCGCTCCTTGAACGGCACGCCCAGAGCGTCGAATTCGGCTTCCAGCCAGCCGACCCCGGCACCCAGGATCAACCGGCCGTTCGACAGATTCTGCAACGTTGCCAGTTCCTTCGCCAACGGCAACGGATGCCGCAGAGGCAGCACAAGGACAGAGGTGCCGAGGCGAACCCGGCTGGTCGCTGCCGCCGCCCAGGTCAGGCTGAGCACCGGGTCCCAGAAGTTCGGCGTCGGCGGGTAGTCGGCGTCTTTCGGCAGAATGATGTGCTCGCTGACCCAGACGTCGTCGAAGCCGAGTTCCTCGGCCTGAACGGCGGTGCGGCGGATTGTCGCGGGTCCGGCCTTGCGGCCGATATGCGGCAGGTGGATGCCGAGTTGCATCGGTGGGTTCCTCCGACGATTGTTAGCCCTGGGTCAAGCCTGACGTGTTGCCGGACCGTCGTCCACTCCGGCATGCGACGTCGCGGTCCGGCGCGATTGCCTGGCTGCGCCAAATATTCCGCCGCCGCTGCCGACCGCCTCGCGTTCGATCATCCCCACAGTTGCCGGCTTGCCTGCTCGGCCCCCTGCGCCAGCGAGGCGAGCTTCGCCCAGGCGATGTCGGGGTGAACCCGGCCGCCCAGGCCGCAATCGGTTGCGGCGATGACGCGCTCACGTCCGACCACGCCGGCAAAGCGCACTATCCGCTCGGCTACCAGATCCGGATGCTCGACCACGTTGGTGGCGTGACTGACCACGCCAGGCAGGATCAGCTTGCCGTCGGGCAGCTTGATGTCACGCCACACGCTCCACTCATGCTCGTGCCGGACATTGCCTGCTTCAAACGAATACGCCTGACAGTTGATCGCCAGCATCACGTCGACGATCTCGCGCATCGGAATGTCGGTGGTATGCGGGCCGTGCCAGCTGCCCCAGCACAGATGGAAGCGAATGCGGTCCTCGGGCAGCCCCTTGATGGCGTGGTTCAGCGCCTCCACCCGCCGCATCGAGAACTTCCGATAGTCCTCGATTGTCGGCTCGGGATTGATCATGTCCCAGTTCTCGGCGATGGACGGATCGTCGAGTTGCAGGATCAGCCCGCCGTCGATGATCGCCTTGTACTCCTCGCGCATCGCGTCGGCGCAGGCGAACAGGAATTCATCGTCGCTCTTGTAGTAGTTGTTGCCGATGCGTGACGCACTGCCCGGCGCCACCGATGTCATGAAACCTTCCTCGATCCCATGAGTGGCAAGTGCCGCCTTGAAATTATCGATGTCGGCGCGGATCGCCGCGTGGCCGGTATAGCACAGCGGACCGACGCAGACCGGGGAGTTGGGCGCCCGTGGGCCGGTGGTGATGCCAGAGTCCGGGTCGTTGTAGGCAGCCGCGAACCGCGTGCGGTCCCGCCTGTCACCAAAACTTGTGAGCACAACCTCGCCTGGACGGGACCGCTGCGCCGGCACCGCGTACAAGCCAGGGCCGGACAGTTCCAGACCGCTCAGGCGCTGAAATGAGTAGTTCCACCACGCGCCGTAATTGACCCGGTGTCCCATCGACTTGCCGAACTCACCATCGCCTGGAAGGTCGATACCAAGTTCCTTCTGGCGTCCCACCACGTCGCCGACAGCGGACCTGAGCTGCGCCTGAAACTGGGCTTCGTCGCCGCCCTCCCCAGACGCACGCGCCCGGTTGGCTTCGATCAGCGCATCGGGACGCGGCAGGCTGCCGGCGTGACTGGTCAGGATGCGGCGGTCGCTCGCTCTCATGGCGTTTCTCCCAGCCTGTCGCGCTGTTGCCGCTCGCCGATACCAGCCGCGGGCGGGGAATGTCAGCGACAAAGTCTCACCTTATCGAGCGATGGGCAACGTGTCCCAATTCCGGCACAACGGCGCCAAATCAACCTCTGACTTTGCAACCTGGCGATTGCGATGTGGTGCTGGGCTGGAGCTGGCAGGGGTGGGCCGGTGGCGTGTGACTCGTGCTCGCCATCCGGTCTCGCCGGCCCTTGCGTCGTCGCTACAGTCTGCGCCAACCTGACCTACCGGCAACCTGACAGGGTCGAACCGATTCCCACCACCCAACTGTCGAAGTCGAAGCGCAAGGCGCCACGCTCCCCGCGCCAGCCGCGCAAGGACGCAGCCAGTCAAACTGGCGACTTCACACCCCTGACGACCGAGCGGCTGACGCTGCGGCCGCTGCAGCCGAACGACGCGGAGGCACTCCATCGCCTGGTCAATGATTGGGAGGTAACGCGCACCCTGGCGGAGCTTCCCTATCCCTATCCGCGCGAACTGGCGGACGAGTGGATCGGCACAACGATTCGGCGGATCGCCGACGGCTCTGCCTACCATCTCGCGATCACCGGCCATGAGGGCGAGCGCGAGACATTGGTCGGCGTCGTCGGGCTGACGCTGGACCGGCGGGCCCGCGGCGGCCGCCTGGGCTACTGGGTCGGCCGAGCGGTACTGGCGCCACGGTGTCGCGACCGAGGCTGCCGGGCGCCTGACCAGCTGGGCGTTCGCAAACCTGGCCCTCGACCACATCATCGCCGAGGTGGAGGAGGAGAACGAGGCGTCCAGGGCCGTGCTCCGGCGCATCGGCTTCCGTCAGATCGGCACCGCCACGCGTCACTCGAAGATCGTGGAAAAGGATCATCAGGTGTTGGTCTTCGAGGCTACGCGCGAAGACGTATTCGGTCGGACCGAGGTCCCGGAGGCGGAGCGCCTCGCCACGCCGGCCGGCGCCAAACCGCTGCTGCTGGTTGCCGCCTGCGCGCTGGTCGACACCGACGGACGAGTGCTGCTGACGCGGCGGCCGGAGGGCAAGAAGATGGCCGGCCTGTGGGAATTCCCAGGCGGCAAGCTGGACCCTGGCGAGACTCCCGAGGCGGCGCTGATCCGAGAACTGAAGGAAGAAATCGGCATCGACGTCGCCGCCGCCTGCCTGGCGCCGTTCGCTTTCGCCTCGCACCCGTACGACCATTTTCATCTGTTGATGCCGTTGTATCTCTGCCGACGCTGGAAGGGGACGCCGAAGCCGCGGGAAAACCAGACCCTGGCCTGGGTGAGGGCGCAAAAGCTGGCCGAGTACGAAATGCCGCCCGCCGACAAGCCGCTGATTCCGCTGTTGCGCGATTTCCTATAGGGAACCAGTGTCGGCGGAGAAGGCTGCCCGGGCAGAGCCTGCACGTGGGGAGCCCGTCTCCGGGGACCGTGTCTGTAGGGAAAACGTCGATGCTCGCGAAAAATCCCACCGCCTGCCTGCTGGTGATTGGCAATGAGGTGCTGTCAGGCCGCACCCAGGATGCCAATATCCGCTTCCTGGCGACAAATCTTGGCAATCTGGGTATCCCGCTGCGCGAGGTCCGGGTGATCCCCGATGTCGCGGAAACCATCATCGGCACGGTGAACGCGGTGCGGGCTGAGTTCGACTACGTTTTCACCACGGGCGGCATCGGGCCGACCCACGACGATATCACCAGCGAATGCATCGCGGCGGCGTTCGGCGTCCCGTGGGAGCCTCATCCGGTCGCCTGGGGGCGCATGGAGGCCAGCTACAAGCCTGGCGAGTTCAACGCCGCCCGCCAGCGCATGGCGACGATGCCGCGTGGCGCGGCGTTGATCGAGAACAGCATCAGTGTCGCGCCCGGCTTCCAGATGGGGAATGTTTACGTAATGGCCGGCGTCCCGCGGGTCATGCAGTCGATGTTCGAATGGCTGGCCCCTCGGCTGCAAGGTGGCGCCAGGATCGAATCCCGCGCCGTGCATGCGATCGGTCTGCCCGAGGGTGTTATTGCCGAAGGCCTGGGGACGATCCAGCTTCGCTATCCGGACCTCGATCTGGGCAGCTATCCGTTCTACCGGCCGAGTGGGAACGGCGTGGCGCTGGTCGCCAAAGGGCCGGATGGTTCAGCGGCCGAGGCGGCGATTGCCGAGGTGACCGAACTGATCACAAAGTTGGGCAAGATGCCGATCCCGGGAGAGCCGGCGGACCTATGATAACGCCTGGGTTGCCGTTGCGCGCGGTCGACCTCTTGTCGTGCTCCACCGCCGCAAAGATCCGGCTCGAACTCGCTTGCTTTCCATCGGATACGCGGAATAAGAATCGCCGCATCGGGAGGAAGCAGAGATGAGCCATCGGCCGAAATATCTCGGGCACGTGAACATCTACGTCCGCAACGTGGAGAGTTCGCACAAATGGTATGAGGACGTTCTCGGCCTGCATACCTACGAATACAGACCAGGCTGGGCGGCGTTCATGTCCGCCGATATCGAACAGTCGCACGAGGTTGCGTTGATGCAGGTGGGTGACGACGCGCCGGGTCAGCATAAGGGCCAGGTGGGATTGAACCATATGGCCTGGATGATGGAGAGCCTCGACGACTTGAAAGACGCCTATCTGCGCCTAAAAGAAAAGAACGTGAAGATCGAGCGTGTAGTCGACCACGGCATTTCACTTGGCATTTACTTCCGCGACCCGGACGGAAATGGCCTGGAAGTGTCATACGAGTTGCCGCGCGAAAAATGGCCGCGGCAGGAGCATGTCTTCTCCGACGACATGGTGGCGCGCGGGCTCTTTGCGGGTCCATGGGACGAGGAGTCGCGTGTCTATCCGCGGCTGAACCAGGACAAGGTCGCCACTGTCTAATCAATCCAGCGGCCGGTGGCATCGACACACCTAGTGGATAAAATCTGACGGAAAGAGCCGCCAGATTTTCCCATTAGCCTCTGATTTGGTGGGCCGATTCAGCCAACGCTTGGGTAGTAAGCGTTGGCATCGGACCACTAGGTGCCACCTCGGAACGTCAGCGTGTGAGCCTCGGCAAAGGCCGGGGCCCCTGATCCTCCGCCGGTGCCGCTAGCTGGAGCGCTTCCGTTTTGAAGCGGAAACGCTCCAGCCGTCGTTTTACGGGCAACGTCATCAGCCTGAGATCGCTCCCCGAGCCGGGGTCAGGCTGATACCGTTCCGGCTAGAAGAAGATAAACGACCGCACCACGACGTTCTTGCGGCATGGGGCATCGATCGGCACGGTCGGGTCGATACAGGCGGTGTGAAAGGACCAGCGCGAGACGGAGCCGTCGGTCACCGAGTCATAGCACTTAAGCATTGAAACCTCGGTGGGCGTCTGCTTGGGAAACCAGTACCACTCATGGTCGGGACGGTAGGTGAACCGGGTGGTCTCGCCGACGCGGTCGTCGTAGATCCGGTAGTTGGTGATGTACGGCTGGTCAGCGAACGAGGGCCAGGCGCAGAGCACAAACGGAAACTGCTCAACGGTCTCTATCGGCTTGGCGAGATTGATCGACACGAACCGGCGCGACATCTTCTCGTCGGCCTCTTCCTCCGTGTAGTGCTGCTCACGCCCGAAGTTCCGCAGGTTTTTGGTCAGCAGCTCCCGGCAGCGCACACGGCCGCTGTTGTCGTTCAGGTCGTTGTGCACAAGGGTGGCGTAACGGGCGTTCACCCCAGGGTTCTTCTTGTCCTGGTCTTCCGTGCGGTCGCCCGCGTAGTCCTTGTCGAAGACGTCGTGGTTGTAGACAAGAGCATCGGTCGCGCCCGGGAAGAACTCAAGCAGAAGCTTCTCGATCTCGGGATAGAACACCCGCTCCACTTCGGCCGAATCGTAAAAATTCGAGCACTTGGATTCGAGGTGGGCCAGCGAGACACCGAGCTTGTCCATGCACTCGGGGCTGTCGGGCGACAGGCCCGGGTAGTACTCGCCGATGCGCCGCGCGTCGCGCATCAACTGCGGGAACCAGAGGTCCCGCCGCCGGTTGTCATCTTCGTTCTTGCGCAGGAGCTTCGCGGTGTCGGTGCGCGCAGGGTCCCGCCAGACAGCATTGGACTGGACGATGGAATAGGTCGGCCGCTCGTAGACAGTATAGGGCAGCGGCAGCGCCAGGCCACCTTCGGGGGCCTTGATCGCGTTGTTCTTGCGTATGTAGTCCAGGCATTCGTCGTATTTGCGGAACCCGAAGCCCCACTTTGTCTTGATCGCGGCCCCGGGCGGCGCCGCGTCGATCATGTCGGTCACGCGCTGACCCTCGCCCTCGGCGATCTGATTGAGCGCGTCCTGCAGCGCCGCGGCGGTTCCCGCGTCGCCCTCCTGGTCGAACGACATGTACGACAGGCCGCCGTTCGCCGCGATGGGCGGTGGCTGGCCCTCGGTGCGCTGCAGCGACGGCACATAGGCCGACGAAGCTGTCCGCGTCTCCGCCGCAAGGTTGTTATCAGCGAGCTCGGTCTGGCTCATGGCAATACCTCAGGTTATCTCGGCCGCAGCGTGGCACAGCTACCGCAACCGGTCAAAATCGGCGCGAGGTCGTGCTGCCACGCGCCCGCCTACCGCTCCGGCTGGAACCACAGTTTTCGTGAGAAACGCTCGGCGTGCACCGGCCACACTCCGGGGTTCAGCAGACGCGGCGGCGCTTGCCATCCCGGATGTCGAGCATCTACTCCGCAGCGATCCGCGCAATGTTGTGGCGCGACCGCCGGGCGATGCCGGCCGCGTGCGGGCTCACCAGGACATTGTCAAACCTGAGCAACGGATGCTCGGCCGGCGGCGGCTCGTCTTCCCACACATCCAGACCCGCCCCGGCGATTTGCTTCGCAGCCGGCGCCGTCTCATCGTGGATGCCGCCGCGCGCGGTGCTAATGAAATACGCATGCGGCTGCATTCGCGCGAACTGCGCCGCGCCGAGCATGCAGCGGGTCGCCGCGGTGTGTGGGCAGTTGACTGAGACATAGTCGGGCGGGCGCGGCAGTTCGTTCAATGAACCGACCTTTTCGGCACCCCGCGTCCCGACCTCGTCCTCCGACAGATATGGATCAAACGCCAGCGCCCGCATCTGGAACAGACCGCCGCAGAGCTCCGCCACCCGTTGCCGACATGCCCGATCCCGATGATGGCGATCGTGCGCCCACGGACGTCGTCGCCCATGAAGTCGCGACGTTCGTCAAGCGTACCTCGGTGGAGATTTTGGCTCAGCTTAGTGCGGACCCCAGGCGGACCGGCAGAGCGGCATCGGGTGCCCCCGGCGTCCGCGCACTCCCGGTTCTCCAGCGAGAAGGCACATGCTTGTTGAGCCCAGCAACGCAACCGTATTGCGGTTTGGCACATGACCCAGTAGCTTTTCCGCTCCCTGTCAATCCGCTGGAACGGACGCCACTGTTCGGGCCGGCCGCGAGAGACGGGGCCTGGGAGACGTCAAGAAAGGGGAGTTCGAATGACCGAGAGTAAGTCTGAGCGCGACGCGCGCCGCAATGCCGGGCTAGGCGACATCTACGTCAATACTTCGTCTGAGCCTTGGATCAATTTCTCGCCGGGGATCGACTTCAAGCTTCTGCGCACCAGCCAGGAGACTGGGGCTTGGACCGTTCTTTTCAAATGCGCTGCAGGGTCGAGCTTCGCCCGGCACGAGCATCTGGCCGCCGGCGAGTACCTGCTCGTTTCCGGCAAGATGGAGCTTCGTGGCGGTATCGAACAGGGCGGTGTGACGGCCTTCCCGGGCGACTACGGGTTCGAGGCGAACGGCACCTGGCATGACGAGACGAGTTTCCCAGAAGAAACCGTCCTCTACTTCACCAATTTCGGGCCGATCCGGTTTGTCGACGACGACGACAACACACAGGTCGTGCTCGACTACAAAATGTTACGTGCCGTTGCGGCAGCCGGGCAGGCGAAGCTCGCCGCTTAGTTTTTCGGTTTCAAGGGACCCGTACACAACGCGGCGAACGACCCGCCACGTTGTGTACACGTTAACCAGAAGCACCGGGGGCGAAGCAATCAGGGAAACTGGACTTTGCTGCGCCGGCGGCGGGCTTGATGGCCATTTTCGCCCCATCCGGGTAGGCGCTCCACCCGCCCGGTCACTTGGCGGCCGGCGACATGACTTGGGAGGTCTGGCTAGTACCGAGAGCGATGAATGCCGGCGTGGCTGCCGAGCGTTCTTCCGTAAGGGTATGCATTGCCGACACCAAGGCTCATCACGGCCAATGCAACCAGGATCGTGGTCTTCATTGGAATCCTCCAAACTACCGCTGGGGACGAAAATCTCCTGGCTTCGACTATCGCCAAATAGACTAATCCAGTGCAGACGATAATCCTGGCTTATTGATCTAGGGATTTATACAGGCGGCGGTGGTATAGAAGCGGAAATCCCTTCGTGTCGTTTGAAGGGCCAATGATGATGTCGAGCGAATAACAGCCCTTATCGCGTTTCGGGGAATTGAGTGTGGGGTGTGTCGGTGCTCGGCAGCAACACAGAGCCGGAAGGGTGGCTCCTTGCAAAGCGCGCGGCGAGTTGGGCGGCATAGCTTCGCCGTCCACGAGGTCCAAGTGCGCCAGCCGGGCGGTGTAGTTCGCATGTCCACGCATTTGCGGAGCGCGATCAAAACGGGAGCTGCCGCTACCAGGATACTGGTTTCGGAATCGGTCAACTTTCCGCATAGCGCCCACGATCACTATGGGGTTTTATGACTCCCCGCGTCACTCCATCGCGGTTGTCCGGCAGGAGCCTTTATGCCCCCGTTAGTCGCAATCACAATGCTGGGTTTGTCTATTGGCGTCACGCTGGTAGCCTGCGGCAACGCGCCGTCGCCAGCCCCGATCGCCAATGTGTCGCCGCCCCAACCGATCGATGGAACATATGGCGGTACTATGCAACTAAGTCGCGGTGATGCCATCAAATGCGGCAACGAAAACCCGATCACGCTACATGTGGCAGATCACGGCTTTACCTACCGGCTCAACCAACCTCAAGCGGAGTGGAAGCCCGTCATAGTGTTCAAGGCCATGATCGGGCCCGACGGAGCATTCGACGCTCGATCGGGCCCGGATTCCATGAGTGGCACCGTCGCTGGTGGGAATATGCAGGGCGTGATTATCGGTGATGTCTGCGGGTTCAGCTTCAATGCCAGTCGTGGAGGAACCTGGTAAGCGTCGGCGCCAAACGACGCAGAAATCCATGACGGCACTCCAGGTGTCAAACTTGTGGATTGGCGGCCTCAAGCCCGCCGCTTCGCGGGCTGCCCACGGGCCTAGCTAACCTCCCTCCCCGGGTTTGTTTACATTTTCCAAGCCCCCTTGGGCAGCGCGCACACCGAAATGGCACAAGGATTGCCCACGGAATCTAGATGATTGGCCTTTCCGACCTTCTGGTAAAGGGCAGGTTGCTGGAGCGGCTCGTGTCCGAACGGCCGGAAGGACGCGGTGGCCTGCGGCTGATTACCATTTCGTCGTCAGGCCGATCACCAGTCTCGCTTTCCGGGTGGTGCGGGCGTAGCGTGGGCAACGACCGCCCGACACCCGCGATCATCGCCTGGGTGAGAGGCGTGTTCGCTTCACGCGGTATACGAGGCTCGCCAGGCGTAAGAAAACGAAACCACGCCTGGCTATAGCATCGACATCGCCTGCCTGCGGACTGGGAGTGGTATGACGGGACCCATGCCCGGCGATCTGTCGACCGGGTTGACGCCCCCGGCGACCGTAAACGGTGTGTGCAGAATAATCGAAAATGCGAGATAAGGAGAAACGAAAGCAGCGTTGGGCGCAGCGGCTCTCACCGCTTTAAGTAGCTCCCGACCCAGTGGGAGGTCACCGACCTCAAAGCTCATCTCGAGCCGATGTTGCTGGATGCCGCCAGGCGGTCGTGGCGATGGTCGCGTTCGGCGAAGGAGTGATACCGGTATTTGATGCCCTCCATGGGGGCCCCTATCGCGGCAAGAACGGTGTCGGCACGAAAAACCGGGAGCCGACAGTTTTGAGCGCGTTATTCTCGCTCACAACGGCAACGTTCCGTAGAGCAATCAATAGCTGGCCAGCGACCGTTGATTCCCAGAACCAGGTGTCTATCTGGCGACTTGCCGGCGCGGGGCCAATCGACTGGGCGGCTTCCGAATACAATGCCTTGATGTCGTCGCATAGGAAGCGGAGTGACAACGCGGCGGTCTCGTGCGGCGATGCCACCGGCAACTCCCCGCGCTGAATGGCCGCCGTGAAGTTCGGCCACACATCCGGTTCTTGCCCCGACAGGCCGACCGTCGTGCGGCCGTAGCGCGCCCGAGCTTTCTCCCAAAATGGACGGATCAGCGCGAGTTCCGCGGCGAACTGCTCGGCCCAAGCCGATGGAGTTTCGGGTGCCGCATCAGGTGCAGTGCTATGTATAGGTGGTCGCCAGTCCGCACGATCCTGCCAACCAGGTGGATCGCTCGGAAAGTCTTCCAAAATCACCGGTCCATCATCTCGCTCTAGCAGACCCAACGCGTGGATCAGCACACGACGTTGGAATGCCGCATCCTCCGGCTCTCCTAGTGGGCGGCCGAGCTGAAAAGGGGTCCACAGTCCACGCGGCGGCTGTACCTGCTCCATCTGGTAGCGAACCAAGCCAATCGCCACCGTCGCGAACCCCCGTGTTTCCATCATGTGTGCCAGCGCGCACACGGCGCGCGTGCAGATGGGTCAGACAGGGCTGAGTAGAATGCTGTCAATTCGCTCCTGCCGGAGCTGACCCGCTATCTGATCTGCCGAGTCAGCCATCCCGTCGGGATCCGACGAGCCCATGATCGTATAATGTGTATCCGCAACGCCAGCGATTACGCCCTCATCTGCCAGCTCACGCAGACGGGTAATTGGGTAAACTACGTTGATGTCCCGCTGGAATCCAGATCGATCGAAGTTGATCGACACATGGCTTATCAGGATATCCTCGGTAGGACAGTTGGCCGGTACGGTACGATAGTCCGTGCTGCCGAAATGGAACGGCACCTCTCCACGCTTGATCAGTGCCGCAGAACTAATGATTGCAATGCGGCGCTGCGATAACGGTGACCCTTTGATAAACGGATGGGTCTCAAAACGTGGACACTCTACCGTGGTGACGGCGGTGCGCGTCGGCTCGGGAATATCTTCAGGCCGCGCCATGGCTACCCTCAATGTCTGCAGATCAACCCGACCATACCAAGAGAAGATGTGCAAGCCTCGATTTTCAAGCCGCGGTTACACGTTGTCATGGTGCTGTTGGCGATGCCGCCATCGCGTTCGATCGCACGGACGACGGCTGGGCGCCTGGCTATCTGTCGACCGGTCGCCCATACGCGCCAGCGGCTGGCACCGGTGACCGAGAGGCCATTGGCCAAGAAGTGCTAAAAAATGCTGGACCAGATCATCGACGCGATGATGGCGCCGAGCCTGCATGACGATGCCGGCCACTTGATTGCCCGCCTCTTCACCGATACCCCGACCGCTTACGTGCTTGTCGCCGGCGACCTCGGCGCGTTGCGCACACAGATCCCGCCAGGTCCTGAGCGATCGCCGTATAAGCCCGGCGATCCACCGGGGCTGATCGAGACGTGGTTCTGGCCGTCCGCGTAAGGCAGGATGGAATGCCCCCTACTTCTACTTCAAGCGGCGATCGGGACTTCACGAATATTCTAAAATACTTGACATAAATGGCCTTATGCGGTCGCGACATGACAACAGTGTTGTTGCGGCATGAGCAGACTAAAGTTTGATCACGGGAGCTTGTAATTCCAATCCAAGGTGCAGTGGGCGAGGAAAGTTCCCTCAGTCGGAGATCTGAAATCCGCCGGGTAACAGGTGTATCTCCCGCCACCGCTGATGCCAGCATATTTTCCAGTACCCCCTGACCATCTATCGGTCCCGCTAAAGCTTTTGGCGCCCAGCGAGTGCTTATCATCAATGGCAATGTCGATGAACTGGTCTCCGGAGGTGTCAGTTGCGACGCAATAACTCTGGTCCAGACCCTCGCCGTTTGTATAGTCCCCCATTGCCCAACAGTGCCAGCCCATGTGATTGCCAAACCCGTTGGTAAAGCTGAGCCCATTTCCGTCCCAGACGGTCAGAAGCCGTTCTTTACCGACCGGTGTGGCCTTGAAGGTGCCAATGACAAACGAAAACGTGCCGCTAGACACGCCCTCCTTCGGTAGATCGGCGGCCATTGCCGCTGTGCAAAACATGGCGCTACTCAGCGAGATCGCGGACAACAGACTTGAGCGTGATCGCATCGAACTTCCTCCCTGTGATTGTCGGCTTACTTCCTCCCAAAGGAGTTTGATTACTGAGGACGATGGGTGATCTCGGTCGCGGATGTCAGGGTCGCCGCCAGTTGCCGCGAGTGTTTCTTCACTTCCCCCTATGCCATAGCCCGACGAGTGGCCGCCAGCAGCGGCAGAATGAAAATAACGACGAGATACAAAATTTAACAAATGGCAGTGCGCGCATTGATGACACGGTCGCCAAGCCGGAGCGGAGGGGATTCGGAAGTCAAGCGGCTCGTCCCACCATCCGTTCAAGAGCTGCGATTTTGGCCTCGTATCCTGGAGCAGGTCAGCCGCCTGCACGTCATCATCCAGTGCCCTCGCCTCGAACTTGCCGACCCAGATTCGGATCAATTGCCGGGAAATGTCGTGACGCTTGGACAACGCGTGCAACGTCTCACCGGCGATGAATTCCCGGCAACCTGCCGCTTGAACGCGACGCTATGGGAACGATGCTTGGCCATGGCTTCTTTTCTCCAGAAGCCCGACAAAGGGGGTCAAATCAACGAACTCAAACTGTCCACCCGCAGGGGCGCGCTCCACTGCGGTCAATTGCGTGGCATCATCCATGCCGGCCGCGACGCGCACCACAGCACCCGCAAGCTTGACCTCGATCACCGGCGCCGCACGTGGAGCCGTTGCAGGCGGAATAGCCTCGGTCACGGTCGGAACGAACGAACGAACCGCATGCCACGGTCTCCGTTCTTTTTGTCGGCGCTGTCGTCACCGCCTGCCGCATCGGGCGTCGCCAATCGAATACCTGTTGCGAACAAACCTGCGAGCGCCGAGCCACCTCGGACACACGCCCTCCTGGAACCAGGGTCTCCGCGACAATCTGTGCCTTCTCTTCCGCCGACCAGCGACGCCGGCGGCCAGGTCCGGTCAGCAGCTCAACCCGCCGAAATTCACCCTTCGCGTCATCGCTAACGTCAAACATAAGGATAGCTCGAAGCCCTTGCCTCAAGCAAATCAAGCACTTCCAGGACGGCCATCAAAGAAGGGCGGCAGAGCTCCGCTTACGACCAACCTCTCTGGACAAGAATAGGACTTTGCTAGGCTGTCGCCTTCATCAATCTGCGCGGGCTGGCCATCCACCCTCTGGCAGTGGTGTCAGAAAAGCGCGTCCATCGGGCGTGACTGGCGCTAGCGCCGATAACACATGGAACGAGTGGAAACACCAGCGTCCTGCACCAGAAACAGCTCATGACCCTTGAAGCGCAATTTGCCCGGAACCGCCATCGTCACCACCGGCCCTCAAACGCCGACGCGTGGTTTAGGGGCGCGCGCCTGTTGGCGGCTATCGTCTGCCCGGCCGAGGGCTACACTTCAGCGGTCGCCAAAGCCTCGGCGGCGTGCAACCGCGGCTCAAACGCCTTCGTGGGCCACTGCGAGATCCTTGTTGGTGTGATCCCGCAGCAGGGTCACGGAAACAATGCTGATCACACAGCAGGCGAGGATGTAAAGCGCCACCGCGAAGCCGCTGCCATAGGCGGCGAGCAGCGCCGTCGCGATGAACGGTGCGGGGCCGCCGGCTACGATCGAGGCGAGCTGATAACCCAAGCCGGCGCCACTGTAGCGCAGGCGCGGCGCGAAGGACTCTGCGATCAGCGCGGCCTGCGGACCATACAGCGTCATGACCGGCAGCAGCGACAGCGCGACCGCGATGAAGATGAGGGTCGGCGATTTCGTGTCGAGCAGCGCGAAATAGATGAACCCATAGATGGCGCTGAAGATGGCACCGATAATATACATGCGCCGACGGCCGATGCGGTCCGATAAATGGCCGGCGACCGGCACCCACAGGAAGCCGAGAACCGCCGCCGTCACCATCCCTGACAGCAACAGCTCGCGTGAGGCACCCAGCACCCGGGTGCCGTAGGTGAAGATGAACGCGATATAAACATAACCAGGCCCCTGTTCCCCCATTCGGACGAAAGCCGACAGAATCACCTCCTTCGGCTGGCGCTTCAGCACCTCCAGAACGGGTGAGGATGAGAGGCGTTCCTTCTCCGCCAGCTCCGCGAACACCGGCGTTTCGAGCACGCCCAGTCGGATGTAGAGTCCTACCGCAACCATAACGATGCTGATCAGGAACGGGATGCGCCAGCCCCAGACCAGGAACTGATCGCCGGAGATCGCACTGAACACCAGAACCGCGAGATTGGCCAAGGCAATGCCGGCCGGCCCGCCGAATTGTGGCCAAGAAGCGATGAAGCCGCGATTCTTGTTGGTCTGTGCCCACTCCATCGACATCAGGACCGAACCACCCCATTCGCCACCGACCCCGACACCTTGGATGAACCGCAAGACGATCATGACGAGTGCCGCCCAGATGCCTATCTGTTCATAGGTCGGCACCAGGCCAACAGCTACGGTTGCCAGGCCGGTTATCACCAAGGTCGCAACCAACGTCGCCTTGCGGCCGATACGGTCGCCGTAGTGGCCAAAGATCGCGGCACCCACCGGCCGGGCGATGAAGCCGATGTAGAAAATAACATACGCTTGCAACGTTCCGATCAGCGGATCCGAATCCGGGAAAAACAACTTCGCGAAGACCAGCCCCGTAACGGTACTGTAGAGCAGGAAATCATACCATTCGATCGTGGTACCGATCGTGCTGGCGATCAACGCTCGCCGCAGTTGTCCACGGTGCTCTGCGTCGGACAGGATTGGTCTGGCCTCGCGGTCAGTCATCACGTTGCGATCCTCCCTTACGACGCGTTGTTGCGTCTGCCTTCTTGATCTTCTCGTTCGCTATCCGTTTTGAGACGTCGTCTCGCGACAATTAAAGGTCAGCGGCACACCAGGCTCCTCATGCGGTATGGACTGGGGTGACAGGAGTCGGGCCGGTGAGAGGCGGCGGCGCGCTACCTCTATGCAGCACGGAAAACACCAACGGAACGAAACATAGTGTCGCAATGGTCGCTAGCAGCAGGCCCCCAATCACCGCGCGGCCGAGTGGAGCGTTCTGCTCGCCGCCCTCGCCCACACCAAGTGCCATCGGCAACATGCCAATCATCATCGCCAGCGCCGTCATGAGCACCGGGCGGAATCGAGTAAAGCCAGCTTCGATCGCGGCGCGTACCGCGTCGCCGTGCTCGGCTAGGCGCTCTCGGGCAAATGATATCACCAGAATGCTGTTGGCGGTGGCTACACCCATGCACATGATGGCACCCATTAGAGCCGGCACGCTCAGGGTCGTTCCGGTGAAGAACAAGAGCAACACAATGCCCGCTAACGCCGCCGGCAGCGCGGTGATGATGATGAAGGGATCGAGCCACGACTGGAAGTTGACGACAATCAGTAGGTATACAAACAGAATCGAGAAACCGAGACCAGCGAAAAGACTGGCGTAGGCCCCCTGCATGGTTTCAAGTTGCCCGCGGACGACGACGAAACTGCCGCGTGGTAAGAGATGGCGATTGGCATCGACAATACGCGTCACGTCACGGCCGACGGCGCCGAGATCGCGCCCTTGCACGTTGGCGTAGATGCTGACCACGCGGCGGATGTTATAGTGATCAACGGCCGCCATCTCCTGCGATCGTTCGATGGTAGCGACATCGGCCAGAATCGCAGGCGAATGCTGAGTCGGTCCGGTAACCGGGAGGTTCTGCAGATCCTGCAACGACTGCATATCGTACTGCGGCGCCTGGGTCGCGAGGCTGTAGTTTACGCCATTACGCCAGTTCAGAAAAAACAGCGGGGCGGTCTGAAAACTACCGCTCAGCGTGTCGAGTATGCTGGTGGCTACATCGCGCTCCGAGAGTCCGTTCTGCTGCGCCTTGGTCCGGTCGACATTGACTTGAAACATCGGGTAGTCGAAGTCTTGCTGAATTCGTGCATCGACGGCACCCGGGACGGAACGGACCTGCTCCAGAATGCGGTTCGCCACGGTCCGATTAGCCTGAATGTCGGCTCCGGTGATCTGTATGTGGATTGGTGCCGGCAGGCCGAAATTGAGGATCTGGGTGATCATGTCAGCCGGCAGGGAATAGAAGGTGACGCCAGGGAATGCCCGCGCCAATCCCAGGCGGAGCATCTTGACGTAGCCTTCGGTCGGTGGATGGTCCGGCTTGAGCGAAACCATGATATCGGCATCCGCCGCCCCGATCACGCCGGAGCTCACGTGGGTCAGGTTTATGCCGCTGTAGGGCAGGCCGATATTGTCGAGGATAACCCCCAAATCGCGCGGCGGAATCATTCGACGGATTTCGGCCTCGACCAGATCGGCGAGCCGTGCGGTCTCCTCGATCCGAGTACCGGTCTTGGCGCGCATGTGCAAGATGAACTGCCCACTGTCGGTGTTCGGGAAAAAATCTTGGCCAAGCCACGGCGTCAGCGCGAAGACAGCGATACAACTCAACAGGAAGCCCGGGATGAATAGGATGCGGCGGCGTACCAGGACGGTCAAGGCGTCGCGGTAGCCGAGACGAAACCGTTCGAAGTGCCGTTCAAACCCGCGCTGCAACCGCACCAGAGGATTGCGCGACCGCACCGCGTCATGCGGTTTTGCCCGCAGCAGATACATGGCCATCGTCGGTACCAGCGTCCGCGACAACACGTAGGAAGCGATCATTGCGAACACCACTGCTTCCGCCAGTGGTACGAACAGATAGCGCGCCACACCACTAAGTAGGAACATCGGCACGAACACGATGCAGATGCATAACGTGGAGACCAGTGCCGGCACCGCGATCTGCGACGCGCCGTTTAGGATAGCGGCGCGCAGACCCTGGCCCTCCTCCAGATAGCGTTCCATATTCTCGATGGTGACCGTAGCGTCATCGACGAGGATGCCGACCGCAAGCGCCAGGCCCCCCAGCGTCATGATGTTGATCGTCTGTCCGATGAAACTGAGCACCATGATCGAGCTAAGGATCGAGAGCGGGATTGAGACCGCGATGATAAGAGTACTACGCCAGCTGCCAAGGAAGATCAGGATCATCGCCGCGGTCAGGGCGGCAGCGATGACGGCCTCACGAATCACGCTGGCAACAGCGGCTTTGACGAAGACCGATTGATCACTAAGCGGTTCGACCCGCAATTGCGGCGGCAGCATCTGCGCGACGCTCGGGAGCATGGCGCGAATGTCGTTGACAACGCGAATGGTGGACGCATCGCCGGCCTTGATGATGCTGACCAGCACGCCACGCCGTCCGTTCTGACGTACGATATTGGTCTGCGGCGCAAACCCGTTGCTGACTGTGGCGACGTCGCGCAGATAGATCGTGGCATTGCCAACCGTTTTGATCGGCAGGTTATTGAGCTGCTCGATTGCACGCGGAGTGCCATTCACGCGCACGTCATACTCGAACTGCGAGAACTTCGCCGTCCCGGACGGTAGTACTATGTATTGCTGCGATACCGCGTTCAACATGTCGGTGGGCGAAAGTCCTTTCGCCTGCAGCAGCCTTGGATTGAAATTGATGATCATCTCGCGCTGTTTGCCGCCGTAAGGGTATGGCACTACGGCGCCCGGCACCGTGACCAACTGGGTGCGCAAGAAGTTCAAGCCAACGTCGTTGAGCTCCTGTTCCGACATGTTGGCGCCAGATAGGCCAAGCTGCAGGATCGGCACGCTTGACGCACTGAAGTTGAGAATTTCCGGCGGCTCAGTGCCTGGAGGCATTTGTCGAAGCAATAGCTGCGAGGCTGCCGTCACCTGCGCGTTAGCGGTGTCGAGGCTGGCATTTGGTTGGAGGAAGATCTTGACGAGCGCCAAACCGCTATAACTTGTCGATTCAATGTGTTGGATATTGTCTACTAGCGTCGTCAGTGAACGCTCGTAGCTTGTGGTCAACCGGCCTTCCATTTCTTCCGGATTGAGCCCGGTATAGGTCCAGACCACCGCAATCGTCGGGATGTTGATGTTTGGGAAGATGTCGGTGGGCGTCGCCAATATCACCAGCGGGCTCAGAATCAGGATCAGCAGCGCCATCACGATAAATGTGTAGGGTCGGTCGAGCGCGATACGGACGATCCACATGTAACAACTCTCCCGGCGTTCCAGATGGTAGCCCGCTTTCGGTACGCGCCTTTCCAGGCACCGATGCGATTTCGCCCATCAATAATTCTTGTGGCGTATCAGAAAGATTTACGCTGCTGATGAAAGCTTATCTCATCGTTATCCGCCGCCTCCACCCTCTAAGAGTATTTGTGTTGTCATCCCGTAGTCGCCTTCGGAATGATGGCCGTCGGTCGTGGAGGTGATCGATAGTCCCATTGCGGGCAGATATACCCCTGTCACGAAGCCAGGCCGCTTTGGCGATCTCGGGGAGGTCGGCAGCGATTTGCGGCTCGCTGGCATTCCGCGCGTCACCGGAGCAGGTCGTGCTGTCGGCAACTGCTATCCGCCTCTTCAGCTCGCTTTCCGGCCATCCGCGTCATGCGGCCAATTGCCTCAGCCGTTTGAGTGACTCCGCCAGCAGGGGCTCCCACTTTATCAGTTCTCTCATGTGATTGGACGCCAAACGCTCCACCAGTTTTTCCCCATTCGCAGTCATGGCGACCAAAACGCTCCGCCCGTCGGTCAGCGAGTGTTTCCGCTCCACAAACCCGGCGTTGACCAGTCGGTCGATTAGTTGAACGGCGCCGTGGTGCTGCATCAGCATCTGATCGGCGAGATCCCTGACCATGATCCCAGCCCCGGAATGGGCCTTGATCGCCAGCAAAGCCTGGTATTGCTGCGACGTAATCCCTGCCGCCTGGGTAGCTGCCTCACTGAAACCGAGAAACCGCCGCAAGGCATATCGAAACCCGGCAAGCCCGGCGTAGAGGTCAGCGGGGGTCGCCGCGACATCATTGTTTCTCATGGTCTCTCATTCATCCGGTTCCACCGTCGTCGAGGTCCAGTGCAGTCATCCGCCAACTTTCCAACGCAAGAGGATCGGTTGTAATCAATGTGTTGCCCAATTTTAGGCCAGTTTAGGTCACAGCATGATATATAATGTCGGAGCTTTCAAGCCCGCTGCGCATTGAGAGACATCCGCGCTCCTGCCCGCACGGTATTGATTCAGCCGTTGGGACATCCTCGAATCGCTTGTAGCGTTGATGCCGAAACCCGAGATCGGTTGTAAACGCCCCATCTGGCGTTGACGTTACGCGATGCGGATGGAAGCCGGGCGTCCGAGACGGCCAAGTTCAATATGGTTGCACTTGCTCGTTCCGTGCTTCAGCGGAAGCGCGCGATGCCGATGCCGTGCCGGCTCAAGAACACCGGCTTCTAGCCTGCCTCCCCGGAGTGGTTGGCCCAGATATCTCATAGGCACCGGGGGACCTCGAAGGCCTCGTGAACGACGAAGTGACTCTCATCACCTCCCGTCAGATCTCAGATTGCGACGGTGAGATTGTCGCTGCGCCGCAGTTTTGATTGGCGCAATACCAGAAAGCCGATCAGTGCCAGGTTGGCGACGTTGAACATAACGCCGGATCCGAAGGCCGGTGCGTAATAGCCAAAACGATCGAACAGACGGCCCGCGAACCAGCTGCCAAACGCCATGCCACTCATGGCGGTGAAAAGCACAAGGGGAATCCGCCACGATGCTTCCGAGGAAGGAAAGAGGTCGCGGATCGATACGATATAGGCAGGTATGATACCGGAAAATCCGAAGCCATACCCTGCTGCGATGGCAAACAACCCGATTTCGTTCTGCGTCGAAAGAAAGGCGGCGATTGCAACTGCCTGAAAGGCGGATCCGGCCAGCACGGTTTTCAGACCGCCGTGGCGGTCGGCAAAAGCACCCCAGAACTGCCGCGAGATAAAGGCGCAGCCGAGCAAAACCGACAGCATCATCGCGCCCGTCGCCGCACCCAGCCCAATGTCGCCGCAGAATGCAACCAGATGCCCCTGCGGGATTGCCATGGGCACACAGCAGCAAAAGCCGGCAATGCAAAGGATGGCCTGAACGGTATTTGGCCGGAGCCCGAGCACGCGTGCCGCGGCAAAGTGGCTGTCTCGGGTTTTCCAGGATGCCGAGCCAGCCGTTCCGGGAGCAGGATGGAGGAATAGAGCTGCGAGCGGGATAACGCCCAGCAGCAGCACACCTGCAAATCCGAGATACGTCGTGCGCCAGCCAATCCTGGTAATCAGCCGCTCGAATACTGCTGGCCAAATCACCCCGGCAATGTACTGGCCAGACGAGATCAGCGCGATGGCGGTGCCGCGGCGGCGATCAAACCAGCGACTGACGTAAATGAGCAGCGGTGGATAAACCGCGCCCATTCCGAGAAATCCGATCAAAAGGCCTTGGCCGATGTAAAGGGCCCAGATGCTGCCGATTGATGAGATCGCAAGGCCTGAGGCGATCATCGCGGCGCCGATCAGCACGCTGGCGCGAATGCCGATCCGGTCGGAGACCCAGCCCATGACGATGCCTCCCAGGCCCGTCCCGATCCATGTCATGGCGCCGGCGAGTGCCAAAGTCGAGCGCGACACACCAATATCATGCTCCATCACGCGGAGACCGACGACGATCAGCAACGTCGAACCGTAGGCGACTGAAAGGATTGCAAGGGTTACGCTGGCCGCAACCCAGGATGCACGGCTCTCCACCGATGTCATCTGAGATCTATGCCTTCCGCAAACGAAGCAGCAACCAAGCGAGCAGACCGATCGAGGGCAGGAATGAACAAATGCGATGCACGGTCGCGATGCCGAACTGATCGGTCAGACCAGCAAGCAGGGCAACTGCGATCCTGGCCGGTCCGAATGTCAGGCCATATAAAGAACCCAGCCACCGGACCCGCTCGACCGGGCATCAGCTCCAAGGCGTGCATCAGAATCGCCGTGATGGTGCTGAACATGATAAGGGCCGATGATAATTGTCAGCGCGCCCGGCCAGGCCATGGTTCGCGAAGGGTAGGAGACAGGATCGTTTCATCGTGCATAGAATTTCCTTCATTCGGCCGATTGCCCGCGTTCCCGAAGCGCCGCGATTTCTCTGCGCAGCGCACGTATTTCCTCGAATTGCTCGGTGACATCGCGCATGATCGCCGCAATTCCGGTCATCGCGCCGTTATCATCGAGGAAGGGCACGATGGTGAAAGCAACCGAGATGCGCTTGCCGTCCTTGCGAATGGCGGGGACCGACAAAGTCTGGCCATCGCGGTAGCGGGTTCGGCCCGTCCGCATCGTTGCATGATAGCCGATCCAATGCCGCGCACGAAGCCCTTCGGGGATGATCAGATCAAGGCTCTGGCCGACCACTTCGGTCATCGTATGACCGAACATCCTGGCCGCACCCCGGTTCCAGTATTTTATCGTTCCATCACGATCAGAATATACGACCGCGTCCGGCATATTGGTGATCAACGCCTCGGCGAACGTCGCATCCATCACGTTCTCTCCGTCGGGATCAGGACCATGGGTGTGTCATGCGCCTGAGGATGGTTCATTTCCAGTCCGCCCGACGCGTAGCCCGTGCCGATCACGAATGGGCGATCCACGCGCACCGCGAGCGTGCGGTCGAAATAGCCACAGCCATTGCCCAGCTGATATCGATGACGGTCAAAGCTGAGAAGCGGTGCGCTCATCAGGATCGCTCGATCCCGGCAATGGTTCTGTGGACCGCGACCGGGTTTCCGGAATACCGACCGGTGGTGAGCATCACCGACGACCAGAAGCGTTGCATCGTCTCAAGACGTTCAGCCAACTCTTCCTCGGCGATCGCCGCGTCGAAGACTGGTCCCAGCGCGGGATGACGGCGCACCCGCGCGTAGAACGCATCAACCAGCGTTGCGACTGAGTCTTCCTTGATCGTCGGAAAGCGGCTCCGCGTCATAAAAGGGCCAATAAGGTATATTTCATATAATTCTTATAGCTTGTCGCGTGGCGCTGTTCAATCCGTCCGGGTTCTGGAGCGGCTGTGTCAGATTGAGAGAAAAACGCACTGCTTGGGAACGCAGGGTGCCGCACGGCCGACCCGAGGTCGAGGGGTAACGTAAATGTAACGTTGCGGCCAAGCGGCCGCACCCGGCTGAGCTTCGTTCCTTCCCTATTGATAGGAGAGGACGTGATGAAGAGGGTTTTGGCTTTTACCACCGCCATTGCGATCGTGGGTGGCTTTGTATCCGCCGGGCCGGCTCTGGCCCAATCGGCTGCGCCAAATAAAATCGGCGGTGAAGGCCAAAACTACCCAGCAACTGGTCGATGAAGCCGCACAAACGGTTCGGGTACTCAAGGCGAACAGCTACTTCGACGAGATGCTGAAGCATGCCAAGGGCGTGTTCATTATACCCACATTGGGACAGGGCGCGTTCATCGTTGGCGGCCCGGGGGCAGAGGGGATTTTGCTCAAGCATGAGAGCGACGGGACGTGGAGCAACCCGGCATTTCTGACCATTGGCCCGATTACAGTCGACGCCCAGGAGGGCGGAAGAGTTGGTCCCGCTGCAATGATTCTGATGACCGACAAGGCCCTGGATACTTTCACTCAGGCCGCTCGTCTCTTACCGAATTTCGATGGTGGACCGACTATCATCAATTATTCAGCTCAGGAGCTGCCTCCGATTGGCAACTACGCGGCTCAAGGACCCACCCCGGTTGGTGAAGGCGATGTTGTGATTTGGTCTGGCCATTCTGGTTTTCTTGCGGAAGCCGACTTGAGCTCTGCCCAGATGAACCAGAACTTGGTCGACGATAAGATTTACTACGGCAAGCAAGTAAACGCCGCGCAAATCCTCGAGGGCGAAGTAAGCAACCCACACGCTGATCAAATGAGGTCTCGATTGCCGGTATAGCCCACTCGAACCGCTTTCCGATCAAGCCAGCAACCAGCGTGTTCAACCAGAAACCTCGTGGATCTCGGCAACAATGCGAAGCTTGTCCGCATGCTTGGCACCACCGCGGATCCGCACAGGGATCGCACAGGTGTCGAGGGACCCAACTGCGTGGCAACGGTGCAGCCCGGGACGACCGCCGGCACAGGGATGCCCACAGTAGACGCGCCAGATATTTGTTGGTGAAACCAAAGGATCCGCTGGTGCGACACGCGGGCTACAGAGCCCGCAAGTGTACTGGTGAGGCGATGGGCCCTTGTTGCTCATTCATGGTCGCGATACGCCGGTCCTGAGCGATCCACAATTCTGCATCGGCGTAAGATGAGAAGCCGTCCGCCTCTTGATTAAAGTTGCCGAGGCGAGTTTTCCGGACCTTGTAGCTATTGCCGTCCCGAAAGATTTGATACTTTGTATCGGTCATTAGCCGCCTCTTTTGTCACGGGTAGAGACGTCAGCCTTCCGGGCTTCTTGAAGGGCCGGAAACTGATTTCGGTGATCGTCGGCCATCAGTTTCTTACTCGTCATCTTTCCTACTTGAGTGACGTCCAGTTCTAAAGTGGAGACGACTTTTGTACGGTCCACTATATTGCGTATTATTCATCTAGAGGCCAGATATTGGATATATGCCTATCCTCAAGACCTTCTTCGTTTTTCGAAGCCTCAGGCCGCGAAATCAGAGCCCATGCTGTGTGATGGCACACTCAACGGGGCCCAGGTTGCTGCAGCCTGAGACCGTGGTGTTGACGCGGCAGGCAAGCTGTTCGGAAAATTCGAGAGCGCCCCGCCAAAGGCGGTCGCATCGGCCTAAATCGTCACTCACAGCCGGGGCGGCGAGTGCGACCCTTCTAATTGCCGCATCGGCCGTCTCGGTCAGATGGAAGGTTCCGGCGCTACGCCGCCAAAGCCCCCACCCCTTCGGTCACTTTCTCCCAATCGTCCACGTTTCGATCCTGGGGTGCCACCAGCAGGTGTTCGACCCCTATCGCCGCATAGCCCTCGACCAGCGCCCGCAACACTCCACGATCGGTCCCATCCCACTGTACCCTCATGGAGATCGTGAAATCCGCGCCCGGCCGCGCTTCGCGCAACCGTTTCACGATCGGCGCCGCTTCGTCCGCTGAAAGCCCGCTGCCGTGCCATCCGTCGCCGATCCGGATCGTCCGCTTCAACGCGGGCTCGGCGCTGCCGCCGAACCAAAGTGGGATCGGGCTGACAGGCATCGGGGTCATTGTCATTCCCTCGATAACCGACGGGATATAGCGGCTCCTGAACGTCACCGGATCCTCCGACCAGACCGCGCGCATCATCGCGATCCCTTCGTCCAGCCGCCGGCCGCGTTCCTCGAACGGCACGCCCAGGGCGGCGAACTCTTCCTTCAACCAGCCGGAGCCGGCGCCCAGGATTAGCCGCCCCTCGGAGAAATTGTGCAGCGTGGCAAGTTCCTTGGCCAGAGGCAGCGGATGCCGCATGGGCAGCACCAGCACGGTGGTTCCTAGCTTCACCCGTTTCGTCACGGCGGCGGCCCAGGCAAGGGACAGCACGGGTTCGAAAAATAACGGGGAACGTGGGAATTTATCGCGGGGCACAATGATATGCTCACTGACCCAGACATCGTCCAGCCCGAGATCCTCGGCGCGCTCGGCATGGCGGCGGATCAGCGCCGGTGTCGCCTGCTCGCCCGCATGAGGCAAATGGATGCCGTACTTCATCGCCACTCTTCCTTCGCGGTTGCGGCCCGCATCATACGATCCAAGCTATGCGGCCCCGCAACCCGCGAGGATTGGCGGCATTCTACCGGCTGGCAAGATGGCGGAGGCCGCGGCTACCACCGAGCAAGCAGTCTTGCCGGCGTGGGCTTAGGCGGTGGGGAAGGCGCGGGTTCAATTCCCGCGGCAGCGCACGCATTGACGTTACCCGCGCTGAAGTATCCTGTATCCGCCAGCAAACTATCGGCCTGCCCGAGCGCTTCCGGCAATCCCGCAAGTGCTGCCAGCATCGGCTCCACCTGCTGCTTGTCGTTGGGCGCCTGCACCACGTCGGCGGCGACCACCAGCAGGCTGCCCGCGGCCACCGCCGCCTGTGCGTTGTAGCATTGATCGAAACCGCCGCCGGCGACCGGCATGATCCGCAATTCTTCATCGGTCAGGTTGACCTGATCCGCCGGACCTGGCGCTTCTACCGGTGGTGCCGGCGCTCGCCCGCCCGGCTTCTTGCCGGTCTTGGCTGTCTTGGCGTCCCGCGCTGCCATCTTGGCATCATGCTCGGCCTGCTCGCGCGCATGGCGTTCCTTCGCCCGCGCCTCGATGATCGCCCGCGCCCGGGCGATCTCGGCGAGGCGCTTGTCGCGCCGCGCCAGCTCTTCCGGGATCGACATCCCATCCGGCACATCAGCCTGATCGGCCGCTTCGGCCATCGCGGTGAGCTTGGCAACCTCCTCGCGCAGCTGCATCTCGATCTGGCCCGCACGCTCATATGACAGCGCGCTGTGGCGACTGGCGTTGGCGTGGATCTTGGTGCCATCGAGCGCCACTGTGCCCAGCTTCAGCATCCCCATCTCGCGCGCCATCACCAGCACCTGCACGAACAACGCTTCGATCTGCTTGAGGAAGCGCCGGCGGAAGCTGGCGATCGTGTCGTGGTCGGGGTGCTGGTTGGCGGCGATGAAGCGGAACGCAACCGAATCGTAGGTCGCACGCTCCAGTTTGCGGCTCGAAAACACACCAGTCGCGTAGCCGTAGACCAGCAGTCCCAGCACAACACTTGGATGGTAGGACGCCTCTCCGGAGCCACGGTAGTCGCCGGTCATCGCACGCAGATCGAGGCCCTCGATCACCTCGACCACGAACCTCGCCAAGTGCCGTCCCGGCAGCCATTCATCCACCGACGGCGGCATCAGAAATCCGGTGGCTCGGTCGACAGGGCGGAAGTTGCTCATCTGGAAGCGCCACCGGGCAAGAGACAAAACGAATCAGTGGCCAGATTCTACACAGCCCCGCCGAGCTGCGTTAAGTCCGACAGGCTGCTAGCCCTGGTCCTTGAGAAAGCGTAGCACCAAAGAGGTGGTCTTCTCCGGATTTTCCTGCTGCGGCCAATGGCCGGCACCCTCGATCAGCTCGCAGCCGAGCATGCTGGTGCAGGCCTGCTTTTGCATACGCTCCAGCGCCCCCGGCGTTTGATAGACGCCCCAGTCGCGATTGCCGGATATGAACAGGCTGGGCACGTCGATGGTGCGGCCACTGAACAGCTCCAGTTCACCGGCGTAGATACCGGTCGTGGTCACTCGGTACCATTGTAAGCCGCCCTGAAAGCCATTGCGGCGATATTCCCCAACATAGACCGCCAGCGCCTCGTCCGGCAGCCAGATGTTCGCCGCGATCTCGGCGGGTGAGGGCATTTCGGCCGCAACCGTCTCCGGCATCGTTCGGTCGAGGTCCATGATGTAGTAGGTTGGGATTTCCGCCAGCGCCTCCGCGGTCCACCCAGCGATCGGATGCGGCCTGTTCTGCACCCAGTCGCCGCTCTTGTAATGATAATACCCACGCATGAAGTCGTGCAGCCCCTGCGGCGCGGCCATCAGCTCGGCGTTGGCTTCACGACGGGCGAAGTAATGATGATAGTGTTTACGCGGCCGGGGCAGCCGTGCCAGCGCTACGTTGATGTCCTCCGGCAGGGGCGGGGGTGGATTGCGTACTGTGTCGAACGGCACCGTGGGGGCACCGCCGAACGGGGCGCTCATCAACACGACGGAGCAGAAGATGTCGGGCCGTATCAGCGTGGCCCAGGCCGCGACGGGCGAGCCGAAATCGTGCCCGATCACTGCGGCGACCGAGCGGTAGCCGAGCGCGTAGATCAATCCCACCGCATCGCGCGCCAGGTTGGTTGGCCGCCAAGGCGAGAGATCGGCATCGTAATCGGCGATCCAGCCCGAGGTGCGACCATAGCCGCGCAGATCGGGGGCGATGACATAGTAGCCGGCATCGGCCAGCGCCGGCATGACATTGCGCCAGGAATAAGCGATTTCCGGGAAGCCGTGTAGCAACAGCAGGCAGGGGCGACCAGGTGTGCCGGCTTCCAGCATGTGAACGGTCAGCCCGTTTACCCTCGGTATGAAGCGGGCACGCACTCCGTCGGGCAGAAGCGCGGATTCGAGCGGCGGCAACGTCGAGGTCATGCGGAGACGTCTCCGAAATGCGGCTGGGCGGCTTGGGACTGGCGGCGATGCGGGCAGCCCGCAACTATGGTGCGGCCGAACAACCTCGGTCAAGCAGGCCAGGCCAGGATCGAGGCACCGACATCGCCCTTGCGCTTGGCCACAGCGAGGCGAGCGGCCCGGCAAGACGCTTGCGACGCGCGGTCCGCGGTTATCTCAGCCTAAATCGGACGCACAGCGGCAAAATTCTCGATCTTCAATTGCACCGCAGTGTCGTGCTGACGATCCGCGTCGACAACCACTAAGTCCCCATCAACCTGACCGCAACGAAGCTGGAACCGCATCGGCTTTGCGGGTATCGTTGCGAAGCCAACTTCGGAGCTGCTCAAGCTGCAAACCGAGCCTCCGCGGCGTTGGTCACCACGCCTGCTGACCCGGTCGGGCCAGCTCGGGCCGGCAGCACGCAAGCTCAAGGAACTGGACTTGAAACACCGAGGCCACAAAATGGGGTCCATCGACGCCGCGGTGATCCTGATCGTTCCGCGGATGAGTAGGTTCGATCTTTTGCTGAGGTTTCCATCATCCATTCGCTCGTCCCCCTTTTCGCTGGAATTTCGCAACGATCCGGCGAGCATCAGCTTGGTCCGGGACGAAACAATCCGGGAAGAGTGCGTCCTCGCACCGGATCAACTCACAGATCTGGTTATATACGGCTGTGGTGACGGCAATACGATACCGCACATTGCTACTTCACGCCGATAGCGTTCCGATGCATGCTGGAAACGCGTACCAAATCGGCGGGAACACTGTCTGCGGGGAAAGTGATGGCAAGCGTTGAGGAACGGCTGGCGCGGCTCGAGGCGATCGACGAGATCATGCGATTGAAGGCGCGCTACTGCGGGTTCGCTGATGCAAACTACGATGCCGAGGGGATCGCGGGGCTGTTCGTGCCGGACGGGTATTGGGATGGCGGTCCGGAGTTCGGCCGCCATGTTGGACGCGAGGCGATCAAGGCGTTTCTCGGCCGCACGCGGGAGCAGATCCGGTTTGCCGCGCATTTGGTCATGAACCCGTTGATCGAGGTGCAAGACGAAGCGCATGCCACCGGCAAATGGCGTCTGTTCATGCCCTGTACCGTGGCGGCGGAGGGTGGCACGGAGGCGCGCTGGCTGCTCTGCGAGTACGACGAGAGCTACGTTCGCCAGGATGGGCGCTGGATGTTCCGGGCGGTGGACATGCGGGTGAACTTCTATGCTTCCCACCTCAAGGGCTGGGCATAAGGCACGTGCCTGATTGACTGATCGGCAGCCAGGCTTGACCCTGTTCAGGGAAACGAAAGGACACAGCATGATGCGCTTGCGGTTGCTTGCGGCGTTGGGAGCGGGCCTGATGACCACGCCCTGCGCCCTTGCCAAGGACACGATCGTCATTGCCATTCCGGGGACACCCTCCGGCGTGGATCTCGACCGGCAGGCCAGCCCGCAGACGTGGTCGCTCGGCGCTCAGGTATTCGATCTCGGCGCGGAATGGGCGCCCGGCAAATATCCCTACGACGGCACGCCCGGTGCCGACCCGACGAAGGTCCCAGGCTTCACCTATCCGGAATTCCGCGAGCAGAAGATGGTGCCCGGCATCATCGAAAATTGTGAGTTGAGCAGCGACGGCAAGAACGCCGTCTATCACCTGCGGAAGGGCGTGAAGTCAGCGTTCGGCAACGAGTTCACCGCCGACGATGTGCTGTGGCGAGTAGAGCGGGCCCATACGATGAAAGCCATCGGCTCTTTCCTGCAGAACGCGGCCAATGTGGATGATCCCAAGCAGTGGCAGAAGGTGGACGACCACACGGTGCGCATCGTTTCCGACAAGCCGATGCCGCTGATCTGCAAGATCCTGACCAACCTGTACCTGGTATTGGTACGACAGCACGGAGGCGAAAAAACACGCCACCGCCGATGATCCGTGGGCAAGTAACTGGGCAGCCAACGCGGTGGCAGGCTTCGGCCCCTACCAGATCAAGAGCTGGGAGGCTGGGCGCCGCGTGGTGATGGAGGCGAACCCGAACTATTGGCAGGGCGTGCCCGCAATCAAACGCATCATCTACCAGGTCGTGCCGGAATCGGCGAACCGCGTGGCGTTGCTCCAACAGGGCAAGGTGGACCTGGTCGAGGGCTTGTCGCCGGACGAAGCGGTTGGGCTTGCGACAGCACCATCCGTGCGCGTCGCGGCGGTGCGCGGCAATCAGTCCATCTACCTCGTCATGAACAACAGCAAGCCGCCGTTCGACAATGAAAAGGTGCGACAGGCGATCGATTATGCCATCCCGCGCGATCAGATCGTGGCAGATATCTATCGCGGCCTGGCGGTGAAATGGGAAGGCGTGATGCCGAGCGTCTATCCCGGCTATGTCGAATTTTCGAGTTACCAGACGGATATCGCCAAGTCGAAGCAGCTGATGCAGGAAGCCGGGGCGGGCGCTGGCTTCCCGATCACGCTCGCCTACAGTGCGGGCGACCCAGTGCAGGAGAATATCGGCATCCTGATCAAGTCAACACTCGCCCAGCTGAACATACAGGTCGATCTGCGCAAGCTGCCGGTCGCTGCGCATTCCGATCTGGTGCAATCGAAGAAGGCGGATTTCGCACTTTGGATCGACTTCCCGATCCAGCCCGATCCCAACTATTCGTTGCGGCTGCTTTATCTCACCGGCAACGCGGTGAACTACCAGAACTATCATGATCCGGAAGTCGACCGCATCCTGCAGGAAGGTGCCTCCATCGTGGACACCGCCGAGCGCAACGCGGCGCACAAACCGGCGCAGGAGCGCATCCATGATGCGGCGACACTCGGATGGATCGCCGAGCCGTTCTACGTCAATGCGATGAGCGACCGCCTCGAAGGCTGGAAGTGGTTCACGACCCAGTACTACAAGGTCAGCGAGATGAAGCTGCCTTAATCGCCGGGCGAGATCGATCGCTCATGTGATCCTGGAATTGACGCAAATCGGGGCAGGCGGCGCATGAGCTTTCGTATATCGGTCGATACCGGCGGCACTTTCACCGACGTGGTGATCGCCGCTGCCGACGGCCGGCTGCATATCGGCAAGGCGCTGACCACCCCGGAACGGGCTTTCGCCGGATTGGCCGCGGCGATCGACGACGCGGCTCGATCTATCGGGCTGTCCAGGCAACAGGTGCTGGCCGAGGCGACGCTCTTCACCTACGGGACAACGCGAGCCACCAATGCGATCGTCGAGCGCAAGGTGGCAAAGACGGCGCTGCTGGTCACCGAGGGCTTCCCCGAGATCCTGGTGTTGAAGGAGGGCGGCCGTTTCGATCCGCACAAATGGGATTTCGACTATCCGAAGCCCTACATTCCGCGCCGTTATACGTTCGAGGTACCGGAACGGATAACCTCGGAGGGGACGGTCGATCGGCCGCTCGACGAGACTGCGATGCATGCCATCATCGACCAGATCGCGGCACGGGGATTCGAATCCGTCGCGGTCTGCCTGCTCTGGTCGGTGGCCAACGCGCTGCATGAGCGGCGCGTCGGTGAGCTGTTGGCGGACCGGCTGCCGGACCTGCCTGTCACGCTCTCCCACCGGCTCAACCCGATCCTGCGCGAGTACCGCCGCGCCTCCGCCACCGCCATCGACGCGTCGCTCGCCCCGGTGATGCGCCGTCATCTACGCGGGCTCGAGGAGGATTTGCGCGGGGCCGGCTTTGCTGGCGAGATCCTGGTCAGCACGTCGGTGGGCGGCGTGATGCATATGGCCGACGTGATCGAACGGCCGATCTATATGACCAAATCCGGCCCGGCGATGGCGCCGGTGGCGGGCAATGTCTATGCCGCGGCGGAAGGTATCGGCGATCTCGTGATCGTCACCGACGCGGGAGGCACCACGTTCGATGTGTCGCTGACCCGCCGGGGTGCGCTCACCTACACGCGCAAATCGTGGATCGGTGGGCAGTTCACCGGAGACTGTCTCGGCATGTCGTCCGTTGACGTGCGCTCGATCGGCGCCGGCGGCGGTTCTATCGCCTGGATCGATAGCGGCGGCATGCTGCGCGTCGGCCCGCACAGCGCCGGCGCCGTGCCTGGTCCAGTGTGCTACGGGCGCGGCGGCTCCGAGGCCACCGTAACGGACGCGGCCGCGGTGCTCGGCTATCTCGATCCTGGCTTTTTCCTCGGCGGCAGGATGCACCTCGATCTGCCCGCCGCCGAGCTTGCCCTGAGCCAGCTCGCGAGACAGCTCGGGCAGTCAATGGAGGCCACGGCGGCCGGCATCCTGGCGATCGCAAACGAGCACATGGTGAAGGCGATCCAGGAGATCACCGTCAACCAGGGCTATGATCCGAGGAACTGCACCATCGTCGCGGGCGGCGGATCGTCGGGGCTCAGTATCATGCAGATCGCCGCCAAGCTGGGCTGCGGGACAGTGCTGTTACCACGCACGGCGGCGGCGCTCAGTGCCTGCGGGGCGCAGTATTCTGATATCGCCTTCGAACAGAACGGCAGTTGCGTCACGCGCACGGACGATTTTGACATCGCCCGCGTCAACGCCACATTGGCTGAGATCGACGCCGGCATCGATACCTTCGCCGGCAAGGTGCGCGAGCGCGGTGTGGCGGACGTGACCATCACCTATTCCGTAGAGGCGCGGTACCTCTACCAGGTGTGGGAGCTGGAGGTCCCGTTGGCCTCCGGCCGGTTCCGTGGGCCCGAGGATGTCGCGGCTTTGGTCGAGGCGTTTCACGCCGTCCACGAACGAGTGTTCGCTGTGAAGCAACCGGGTCAGGTGGTGGAATGCCTGAACTGGAAGGCCCGTTTCAGCGGTCATATCGAGACCAAGCGGCCGGAAACCGCGGTCGTCCCAACCTACCGGCTGGTCGTGCCGCACGGCCATCGCGACGTCTATTTTGCCGAGACGGGCCGAACCGACGCGCCGGTGTATTACGGCGACAGGCTCACCCCGGGTGCGGAGATCGACGGACCGGCGATCATCGAGGAACCGACCACAACGCTCGTCCTCTATCCAGGGATGCGAGCACGGGTTGGCGGATCGGGGAGCTATCGGCTGGAGCCGTTCGCGACTGAGCCGCCGAAGGCGCCGAGCCTCGCCGCCGGGTTGATCGACCCGGTACAGCTCGCAGTCATGGCCAACCGGCTCGACGGCATCGTGCGCGAGATGTCGAACACGCTGCTCCGCGCAGGGCGCTCCGCCGTCATCAACCAGGCGCGCGACTTCTCCAACGCCATCGTGACGGCCGACAACCGGCTGCTCTCGGTCGCCGAAGGGCTGCCGGTGCATATCTTCGGCGCGCACATTCAGGCCGAGGCGATGGCGCGCTTCCACACCCCGCGCGAGGGCGATGCGTTCCTGCACAACGACGTTTACCTCGGCAATACGCACGCTGCCGATCACACCATCCTGGTGCCGGTATTCTGCGGCGGGGTCCATCTGTTCACGGCGAGCGCCAAGGCACACCAGGCGGATGTCGGCAACTCCATTCCGACCACGTATCATGCCAACGCGCGTGACGTATACGAGGAGGGGTCGATCGTTTTTCCCTGCGTCAAGGTGCAGGAGAACTATCAGGACATTGCGGACGTCATCCGGATGTGCCGGGCGCGTATCCGGATCCCCGACCAGTGGTACGGCGACTTCCTGGCCGGCATTGGCGCCGCACGTACCGGCGAGCGCCGGCTGAAGGAGTTCGTCGCCGCCTATGGCGTGGACATGGTCCGCCGTTTCGTCGAGGAATGGTTTGACTACTCCGAACGCCGCATGGCGCGCGCGATCGAGGCGCTGCCGGCGGGCCAGGTCGTCAACCACACAGCTCACGATCCGACACCGGCGGTGCCGGACGGCATTCCGATCAAGGTCACCGTCACCACCGATCCGGCGAACGGGCGCATCGAAGTGGATCTGCGGGACAACCCCGACTGCCTCGACTGTGGCCTGAACCAATCCGAGGTCTGCGCTGTCAACAACACGCTGACCGGCGTGTTCAACTGCGTGCAATGGGACATTCCGAAGAATTCCGGCAGCATCCGCCGGGTTGACATCAAGCTGCGGGAGAACTGCGTCGTCGGCATCCCGCGCTTCCCGCATTCCTGTTCGATGGCAACGACAAATCTCGCCGACCGGCTGATCAACGTCACACAATCGGCGTTCGCCGAATTCGGCGACGGGTTTGGCTTGGCCGAGGGCGGCAACGCGATTGGCGCGCCCAACGGCGTCGTCTCAGGGCGTGACTGGCGGCGCGCCGACGCCCCTTACATCAACCAGCTGTTCCTCGGCACCAATGGTGGGCCGGGCACGCCAAGCGCCGACGGCTGGGTCACTTACCTGCTGCCTTGCACCAGCGGACTGATCTATCGCGACAGCATCGAGCTGGACGAGATCAAGCATCCGCTCGACATCCGCTATCAGCGACTGGTCACGGATTCCGGCGGGGCCGGCCGATTTCGCGGTGCACCCGGCAGCGAGGTGATGTACGGCACGAAAGTGAACAGCATGACGGTCGTCGTGCCCTCGGACGGGCAGCACAATCCGCCCCGCGGCGTGCGCGGTGGCCGGAGTGGCGCCGCGGCGCGCACCTACAAGCTGCACCGGGACGGACGGCGCGAGCGGATGCCCAATGTCTGTCAGATCACGCTCGAACCGGGCGAGTTCGTCATCGGGGTCGACAACGGGGGAGGTGGATATGGCGATCCGCTGGAACGTGAGACCGCCCGCGTGCTGGAGGATGTGCGCGACGGATGGGTGAGCCGCGCGGCCGCTGCTGATATCTATGGCGTAATACTCACGGGCGAAATCGAAGACGAGTCGCTGGCGATCGACGTCTCGGCTACCCTCGCCCGTCGACGCGAGCTGGCGGCGGCAGGCAATGCGTGAAGGTTGGTGATGGCGACCCTGATTTATATCGCCCGCCGTCTGCTGCTGCTGATCCCGCAGCTTCTGGTCATTTCCGTCATTACCTTCGTGCTCGTGCGCATGCTGCCGGGCGATCCGGCTCGAACTCGAACTCGGGCCGCTCGCCCCGCAGGCGGGCGTGGACCTGCTGCGGGCCCGGCTGCGTTTGGACCGGCCGCTGCCGGACCAGTACATCGCCTATGTTGAGCGCATCTGGCACGGCGATTTCGGCCGTTCCTGGGTGAACTCCAGCCAAGTGGCGCAGGATTTGCTCGTCCGCCTGCCGGCGACCCTGGAGCTGATCACCGCGGGCATGCTCATCGTGTTTCTGGTCATGGTGCCGATCGCGCTGGCATCGGCAAATCCGAGCGGCGGGCCACTCGCGCGCTGGCTGCGTCGCGGCAGCTTCGGCTATGGATTGCTCGCCGGCGCGCTGCCCGATTTCTGGCTCGGGCTCGTGCTGATCTACGTCTTCTTTAGCCTGCTCGGCTGGGCACCGGGTCCGGAAGGCCGGGTCGGCATACTGGACACCGCGCCCGATCGCGTGACCGGATTTTACACCATCGATGCGCTGATCGCCGGCGACTGGGAGACATTCAAAGCAGCGCTTGCGCACCTGGTGCTGCCGGCGATCACGCTCGCTTTCGTCTATGGCGGGCCGATCTTCAAGATGGTGCAGTCGAGCACGGAGAGCGCCATGCGTGCCGACTACACCACCTACGCCACCGGCCTCGGCCTGCCGCGTCGGACGGTGCTGTTGTGGGCGATGCGCAACGCGGCCCCGCCGGCGGTAGTGATGACCGGCGTCGTGGCCGGCTTCCTGCTGGGCGGCGCGGTGCTGATCGAAACCGTGTTCAACCTCAATGGGCTTGGCCAATACGCTGTGCAGTCCATCACCACGGCGGATTATGCCCCGGTGCAGGCGTTCGTGCTCGTCGCTGCGGTCTTCACCATGCTCGTCTACCTGATCGTCGATCTGGTCTACTTCATGATCGATCCCCGAGTGCGCGCACGCGAAGCGACCCGAGGCCGGTGAGCAGAGCGATCGCTCCCCGAACGCAGATCGACGCCGGCGAGGCGGCGGCCCGGTCGGCTCGTGTGCGTCAGGTCTGGAGCGGGTTGAGCACGTTCCAGCGCGTAATCTTCGGTGCGTTCCTGATCATTCTGTTCCTCGCCGCCTGCGGCCCGGAGCTGGCACCGTTGTCGACCGTGATTGCCGACCCGACTCAGCGGCTGGCGCCACCAGGTTTGAAACATCTGTTCGGCACCGATGAGAATGGCATCGACGTCTTCTCGCGCCTGCTCGCCGCGCCTCGCACGGATGTCACCATAGCGCTTGTCGCAACGGCACTGTCCGTTGCCATCGGCGCCGGCCTCGGCGTGTTTGCCGGGTATTTCGAGGGCAGCACCCGGCGCTGGCTGCACTGGTCGTCGGAGATCGGGCTGCGCTTCCTCGATATTCTGCAAGCGTTCCCGGTCTTCATCCTCGCAATGGTACTGGTCGCCGTTCGTGGCACCGGGCCGATGAATGTGCTGTTCGCCGTCGCATTCGTGAATTTCCCCGTGTTCCTGCGCCTTGTGCGCTCCGAGGTGCTTTCGCTGCGGGAACGACCGTTTGCCGAGGCGGCGCGAGCGATCGGCAACTCCGATTTCGGCGTATGTTTTCGGCATTTGCTGCCGAACGCGTGGCCCAATGTGCTGGTCCAGGTGTCGGTGACGGTTGGTTTCGCTATTCTGCTCACCGCCGGGCTGAGCTTCGTCGGCGCGGGGGTCAGTCCGCCGACCCCGGAACTCGGCTCGATGATCGCAAGCGGCGCCAAGTTCATGATTCTTCGGGCAATGGTGGGTGGTGATGTTTCCCGGGCTCATGCTCGGGTTCATCGTCTTCACCTTCGCCATGATGGGCGAGATCATGGGACGCTTTCTGGAGCCCGGTCATTCCCCGGCGCGCCCCTCCGCCGCCCCGAATGCGTCAGCCCGCCAGCATCCGCGCGCCGTCGAGACCCGCGCCGTCCCGCCGCACGAGGTGCTGTCGGTTTCTGGGTTGGTCGTCGTGCCGGTGCGGGGCGAGCGGAGGCCGGTGCTCGACGGCATCGACCTGCACATCGGACCGGGCGAGATCCTCGGCGTGGTCGGTCCCCCCGGGGCCGGCAAATCCGTGCTGGTGCGCAGCATCATGGGCCTGCTCGGCGACAACCTGCGCCGCGACCAGGGCCATATCGTGTTTCGCGGCAAGGATCTGACCACGCTTGACGCCCAGGCGCTGCGGGAAATTCGCGGCCGCGACATCGTGCCGCTGCTGGCGAACGCCAAGGTGCAACTGAACCCGCTGGTGCGGATCGGCGACCTGATGGTGGCCCATATCCGCGCCCACTCGTCCTGTTCGCGCCGCGTCGCACGGCAGCGCGCGGCTGCCATGCTCGGCAGTATCGGCCTCACCGATCCCGAACGGCGCCTGCGCGCCTACCCGCATGAACTGAGCGGAGGCATGGCACAGCGTGTGTGTATCGCCATCTCGCTGATCCATCGTCCGGCGTTGATCGCCGCCGACGAGCCGACATCGGGCCTCGACGTGACGGTGCAACGTCAAGTGCTCGACTTGATGATAGGGCTTTGCGAGGAGACCGGAGCGGCCCAGATCCTGGCCACCCGCGATCTCGGGATCGTTGCGCAATATTGTCGCCGCGTTGCCGTGCTGCATGAGGGGCGCATCGTCGAGACCGGCCCGGTGGAGCAGGTGCTGGTCGCGCCGTCGCATCCGGCAACGCGTGCGCTGGTGGCAGCCGCCCGGCTCCATAGTGTGCCGACCGCGCTGGCGGAGGCGGCGCCGTGACCGAAGCGCTGGTCGCGGTCGACGGACTGGTGAAGCACTTCTACATCAGCGCGACCGACTATATCGGCGCGATCAACGGGATCAGCTTCCGGATCGGCCGCGGCGAAACGTTGGGCCTTGTGGGCGAAAGCGGATCGGGCAAGACCACCGTCGGTCGCTGCCTGCTCCGGCTCATCGAACCCACCGAGGGCCAGATCCATTTTGAAGGAACCGATCTGACGACCATCTCGCCCAAACAGTTGCGCTCGCTGCGGCCACGGCTGCAAATCGTTTTCCAGGATCCGTTTGCGTCGCTGAACCCACGCCGCACCGTGCGTCAGACCATTGAGGAACCGCTGGTGCTGCAAGGCGGCCTGTCCGCGACGCTGCGCCGGGGCGCAGTATTTGACATGCTGGAGCGCGTGCATCTCGCCCGGCATCATCTGGACCGCTATCCGGTCGAACTCACCGCCAGCGAACAGCAGCGGGTCGGCATCGCGCGCGCCTTGATCACCCACCCCGCGCTGGTCGTGCTCGATGAACCGACCTCCACGCTCGATTCGGCCGTCCGTTCGGAAATCCTGTCGCTGCTCGCTGAACTGCAAGCGGAACTCGGAGCCGCGTATCTGTTCATCTCGCACGATCTGATGGCCGTGGAGCGAATCAGCCGCAGGGTCGCGGTGATGTATCTCGGCCATATCGTCGAGATCGCGCCGACCTCTGAGATCATGTCGCGGCCGCGACATCCGTATACGCGGGCGCTGATGTCTGCGGTGCTGTCGCCTGACCCGCATACGCGCTTGCCGCCCAATCCGGTGCGGGGGGAAATACCGAGCGCACTCAATCCGCGGCCCGAGTGCCCGTTCGTCAGCCGGTGCCCGGTTCGGATGGACGCCTGCCGCACCGGGCAGCCGCCGATGGTCGATCTCGGCTCGCAACACTACGCCGCCTGCCTGCGTGCGACCGAGCCGGTTACGGCGACGGGCGAGCCGTGATGCCGAGCCCGGCGGTCGCCTCGCGGGGTGATTTGCGGACGTTGCTTGCCCGTGCGGTGGCGGCGCATCGGGCCGGCGGGCTGAGCGAAGCGGGGCGGCTCTATGACCTGATTCTCGCCGCTGATCCCAGCCATGGCTGGGCCAGTTATTTCCGTGGTGTGCTGGCGGAGCAAGCAGGGGAGTTGGAGACGGCCCGGGAGCTTTACCGGACCGCGTGCAGCTCGCCGGACGCGGCGCCGCAATTCCTCGTCACGCTGGGCAATCTGGACCTGAGCAGCGGCGACGCGGCGGACGCCGCTGCCGGTTTCCGCTTGGCGATCGCGAAGCGTCCCGACTTTGCCGCGGCCCACACCGGCATGAGCTTGGCCTTGAAGCAACTTGGCCAACTCGAAGCCGCCGCCGAAATCAGCTGCTCGCGCGGTAAAGCTGCGACGTGGCTGGGCGATGGGCGGGCAGTCAGCCGGCTTGGTAGACCCCGCCGAGGCCGCCGCCATGCGTCGCGCCAATCGCGTGAAACTCCGGCACGACAGCGCGCAGCTTCGCTATCTCCGCGCGCTCGGCCGGGTCGGGCGCGAGATCGATCCCGTCATCGCCGGGCTGGAGAGGCTGCTCGTCCGCTATGCGGCGCTGCCGGACGACGTCGCCATTGTCGAACTGTCGGAAGCGGACCTGGCGCTCACCCGCAACGCCTACAACCGGGCGATCCACGTCGCGCCAGCTCCCCGGCTCGCCGCCCCAGCGCTGAATGCCGCCGCATTCACTTCCGCTGACGCGACCTGCGCCAGCTCCCGGACCGGATTTGCCGTGGTCAATTCGGCCCTTACTCCGGCCGCGCTCGGATCCCTCCAGTGTCTGCTGACCGAGAGTACGATTTGGTTCGAGGTCAAAGACCACGGTGGCCATCTCGGGGCGTATTTCGAAGAGGGCCTTGCGTGTGGCCTCATGGCGCAGATCACCGAGGAAGTCCGCGCCCTGTTGCCCCGCACACTCGGCGATAAACGGCTGGCCCAGCTCTGGGCTTACAAATACCAGCAGGGCATGGCCGGCACCGAATTGCACGCCGATGTCGGTGCAGTCAGCATCAATCTATGGGTAACGCCCGACACTGCCAACCTCGATCCCGAGGGCGGCGGCCTCGAAATCCTCCCGCTGGTCACGCCGCCCGAGTGGGACTTTCAGCGCATGAACGTGGAGCGGGATGCGCTGCGCCGTTTCGCTGCCGCGTCCGGCACGGCACCGGTGCAGATTGCGTATCGCTGCAACCGAATGGTCGTGTTTGACGCCCGGCTCCTGCATCGCACGGCGCCAGGGCGTTTCGCTGATGGCTACACAAACAGGCGCACGAACGTGACGTTTCTGTTCGGCTGATAGTATTACACCAGCGGCTCCTGACGTTGACCCACCGTTGGTGTCGCCAGTGTCATCCCCGGTGAAGGCCGGGGATCCACGACTTGCAGTGCGGTGCAGTCAAAATCGTAGATTTTCGGTCTTCGCCGAGAATGACATCTTAAGCCCGGACAGTCATCGCTAAAGCCTATGGGTATACCACTCGTCTGCGTGTGAGGCGGTACCCAGATCGGCCCCCCCAATGGGGCCGCCGATCGCTGGGCCCTATGCGGCGGGCTGACGTACCATAATGTGGCGTGGACCAGTCGCTATCACCAGGATTGCGGCGAGCGCGGTGACGATCGCGATGAAGTACAGGCCGCCGGCAAAACTTTGCGTCGCATCCTTCACCCAGCCGACAACCACCGGGCCGATAACGCCGCCTAGATTACCGATCGAGTTGATCAGTGCGATGCCAACGGCGGCGGAGCTGCGGCTGAGAAACATTGGAGGCAGCGCCCAGAATAAGGGCCGCGACGCCTCCAGCGAGAATGCCATCAGCGAAGCCGGTATCAGCACCCACCAGGTCGAGCCAACCCATCCCATCCCGGCAACCCCCACCGCCGCGACCAGCATCGCGATGCCGCAGCTCCAGCGCCGGTCGGGCGAGCGGTCGGAAAACCAGCCGATCACAACCATCCCGACCGCGCCGACGATCGCCGGGATCGCGGCGACGAAGCCGGTCGCGAACACAGTGAGGCCAATGCCCTTGATGATCTGTGGCAAAAAGTGTAATTGCCCACCTGGGGTAATCGCGTAATCGCGGCGTCTGCAGCCTGAGATCAACGCGAGCCGGGTAGTTTGACAACCAGGCTCAGAAAACTCTTGACGCGGTCACGGCCGAGTCGATTGTAAACAGCGGGTGCCCCGGCTTCCTGTTCCCGCCCAACTGAGCCACCCCGAAAAGGACGCGCTGATTGCGGCGCTGACCGCCCGGCTGGCTTTGGCGGACGCCCACATCGCCGAGCAGGATGCACGTATCTCCGCTCAGGACACCCGCATCGCAGCACTGGAGGCGCGGCTTAACGAACTGACCCATCCACCGAAGAACCCCGGCAACTCCTCCAAGCCGCCCTCGCAAGGGCAGAAGCAAGACCTCCCGGCCTCCGCCACGGATCGCGCGCCGCGCAAAAGCCGCCCCGGCGTCGGCCGGACGCTGCATCCGAACCCGGATCGAACCATCGACAAGCTGCTGACAACCTGCCCGAAATGCGAGGCGGTATTTCCCGAAGCGTTGCAGACCCCGCAGCAGGTCTATGAGCGCATCGAGTTGCCCCCGATCCGGCCCGACGTGACCCAGGTCCGCCTGTTCGGCGGCCGCTGTGCGTGCTGCGGCGAACGGGCGACCGCCGAGGCCCCAGCCGGACTGGAACAGGGATCGCCGTTCGGCCACTCAATCGCCGCCATGGTGGTGTATCTGCATTACGCCCACGCCATCGGCATGGAGCGGCTGGCCGTTTTGATGGACGAACTATTTTCACTGTCGATCAGCGAGGGCGCGATCTGCAATATCCTGGCCCGCGCCCGCGAGCCTCTGCTGGATGCCACAGCGGCGATCGAGAAGGTCGTGCTGGCGAGCCCAGTGGTCTGCTCGGACGAGACATCGGTGCGGGTCAAAGGCAAGAATTGGTGGGAGTGGGTATTCGTTACCACCTTGGCGGTGCTGCATGTGATCCAACCCAGCCGGGGCAAGGCGGTGGTGACCGCGCTGTTCGGAGCGATCCGGCCCGAGGTGTGGGTCTCGGATATGCTCGGCAGCCAGCGCGGCCATGGCGTCCTGTGGCAGGTCTGCCTGGCCCATCTTCTCCGCGACGCGAAATACGCGATCGAGTGCGGCGACACGGCGTTCAGCGCGCCGTTCCGCTGGCTGCTGCTGCGCGCCATCGCAATAGGTCGCCGACGCGAGACGCTGAAGGACACCACCCTGAGGCAATATCTCTATGATCTCGACCGCCGACTCGATCGGATCATGGCGGCGGTCCCGGTCGGCGAACCTGGCCGCAAGCTGCACAAGCGCATGCTCGCCAACCGGGCGCATCTGTTCGTGTTCATGTCGAACCGAGCGGTGCCCTGCACCAACAATGTATCCGAGCGGCATCTACGGCCGAGTGTGATCTTCCGAAAGGTGACCAACGGGTTCCGCTGCGAGTGGGGAGCGGAAACCTATGCCGCCTTCCGATCCGTCGTCAGCACCGCGAAAACCAATCGCGCTTCGGTGCTTGATACCGTCCGGTTCGTGATATCAGCCAAACGACCCAGCGACGCGCTCGCTGGGGCGGGGTGAGCAAATAGTGCGCCGGGAGACCGGCAAGGAGTAGTTGGTGCAAGTCCGATACGACGAAGGAGTAGCGATCCGCGTCGGCCCCGAGCCGTGCACCGTCGTCCGCGAGGACGGGGGTGAAGCGTCGGTAGGGGAACGTGCGGGCCAGCCATTGAGCCGCGAAAGTCACTCGTCCCGGGTGCCGACACTGTTATTTGAGTGGAAGGCAACACGGTCCACCTCGCTATCGCAAGTGGTGGACCGGCCCGGCGTGGTCGAAGACCCTGGCACGCATGCACGCTCCTTGAACGGGAACCGGGAGATCTCGCGCCTGGCCGAGCCGCCACAAGTGGCCTCGGTCCGCATCGGGAAGGCGAGGAGCCGAAGCCGATGATGCACGGGCGCGAGAAGTCAGACCCCGCCATAGTAGCGATGAAACCGGCGAACAAAGCGGTGTTGGCCGCGGCGGAGTTGGTGGAGCGAAGGGCGGGGGCCGAGGGGAACGCGAGACAGCAAAGCACGCGCCGGACCCAGACCCGGGCACGCGTGACACAGGCGCTGGATCGCGTACGGCAAGCAGCGAAGCTGCGAAAGAAGGAGCGGTTCACCGCGCTCCTCCACCATGTCAGTGTCGATACACTCCAAACCGCGTTCTACGCGCTCAAGCGCAAGGCGGCCCCTGGCGTGGACGGAATGACATGGCAGGAATACGAGACAGGCCTTGAGCCTCGGCTTGAGGCCCTGCACGACCGTATTCACCGAGGAGCCTATCGGCCACAACCTGCCCGCCGAACGTATATACCAAAGGCGGACGGACGGCAGAGGCCGCTGGCGATCGCTGCCCTGGAAGACAAGATTGTCCAGGGCGCCGCCGTCATGGTGCTGAACGTCATCTTCGAGGGGGATTTCCTCGGGTTCTGGTACGGGTTCCGACCCGGACGTGGAACACACGATGCGCTGGACGCCCTGGTGGTCGCGATCAACACGCGGAAGGTGAACTATATTTTGGATGCCGATATCCGAAACTTTTTCAATTCTGTCAGCCAAGATTGGCTCGTCAAATTCGTTGAGCATCGGGTCGGCGACAAGCGCATCGTCCGCCTGATCCGGAAATGGTTGAAGGCGGGGATACTCGAAGACGGAACCATAACGGTCAGTGACAGAGGGACGGGGCAAGGCTCGGTGATTTCGCCGCTGCTGGCCAATATCTACCTGCACTACGTTCTGGATCTGTGGGCCGAACGCTGGCGACGGCACGAGGCCACCGGGGACATGATCATCGTGCGTTATGCCGATGACCTGGTCGTCGGTTTTGAGCGTGAGGCCGATGCAAATCGGTTTCTCGAAGCAATGCGCACGCGGTTTGAGGAGTTTGCTCTGTCGCTCCATCCGGACAAGACTCGCCTGATCGAGTTCGGCCGCCTTGCTGCGGCCAGACGCCGACAACGCGGGCTTGGCAAACCGGAAACCTTTACCTTTCTTGGCTTCACCTTCATCTGCGGTAAATCACGCAGCGGCAAATTCCTGCTCAAGAGGAAGAGCCGGAGCGACCGCGTGCAGGCCAAGCTGACGGAGGTCAAGGAGGAATTGCGACGTCGCAGGCATCAGCCAATCCCCGAACAGGGAAAGTGGCTGGCGCACGTCGTTGCCGGGTTCTTCAATTATCATGCGGTGCCGACAAACTTCGCGGCACTCCATGCATTCCGCGACCATGTCCGGGATCTTTGGCGACGCTCGCTCAGGCGGCGAAGTCAGAGGGACAACACGACACACGAGCGGATGAAGAAACTGGCCGACGATTGGCTTCCACGACCGCGTATCCTTCATCCGTGGCCACGCGACCGTTTCGCCGTCAAACACCCGAGGTGGGAGCCGTATGCGGGAATCCCGCCCGTACAGGTTCTGTGCGGGGGGCACCCAGTAATGGGTGTCCCTACCGCGATGTGCGCCGGGAGACCGGCAAGGAGTAGTTGGTGCAAGTCCGATACGACGAAGGAGTAGCGATCCGCGTCGGCCCCGAGCCGTGCACCGTCGTCCGCGAGGACGGGGGTGAAGCGTCGGTAGGGGAACGTGCGGGCCAGCCATTGAGCCGCGAAAGTCACTCGTCCCGGGTGCCGACACTGTTATTTGAGTGGAAGGCAACACGGTCCACCTCGCTATCGCAAGTGGTGGACCGGCCCGGCGTGGTCGAAGACCCTGGCACGCATGCACGCTCCTTGAACGGGAACCGGGAGATCTCGCGCCTGGCCGAGCCGCCACAAGTGGCCTCGGTCCGCATCGGGAAGGCGAGGAGCCGAAGCCGATGATGCACGGGCGCGAGAAGTCAGACCCCGCCATAGTAGCGATGAAACCGGCGAACAAAGCGGTGTTGGCCGCGGCGGAGTTGGTGGAGCGAAGGGCGGGGGCCGAGGGGAACGCGAGACAGCAAAGCACGCGCCGGACCCAGACCCGGGCACGCGTGACACAGGCGCTGGATCGCGTACGGCAAGCAGCGAAGCTGCGAAAGAAGGAGCGGTTCACCGCGCTCCTCCACCATGTCAGTGTCGATACACTCCAAACCGCGTTCTACGCGCTCAAGCGCAAGGCGGCCCCTGGCGTGGACGGAATGACATGGCAGGAATACGAGACAGGCCTTGAGCCTCGGCTTGAGGCCCTGCACGACCGTATTCACCGAGGAGCCTATCGGCCACAACCTGCCCGCCGAACGTATATACCAAAGGCGGACGGACGGCAGAGGCCGCTGGCGATCGCTGCCCTGGAAGACAAGATTGTCCAGGGCGCCGCCGTCATGGTGCTGAACGTCATCTTCGAGGGGGATTTCCTCGGGTTCTGGTACGGGTTCCGACCCGGACGTGGAACACACGATGCGCTGGACGCCCTGGTGGTCGCGATCAACACGCGGAAGGTGAACTATATTTTGGATGCCGATATCCGAAACTTTTTCAATTCTGTCAGCCAAGATTGGCTCGTCAAATTCGTTGAGCATCGGGTCGGCGACAAGCGCATCGTCCGCCTGATCCGGAAATGGTTGAAGGCGGGGATACTCGAAGACGGAACCATAACGGTCAGTGACAGAGGGACGGGGCAAGGCTCGGTGATTTCGCCGCTGCTGGCCAATATCTACCTGCACTACGTTCTGGATCTGTGGGCCGAACGCTGGCGACGGCACGAGGCCACCGGGGACATGATCATCGTGCGTTATGCCGATGACCTGGTCGTCGGTTTTGAGCGTGAGGCCGATGCAAATCGGTTTCTCGAAGCAATGCGCACGCGGTTTGAGGAGTTTGCTCTGTCGCTCCATCCGGACAAGACTCGCCTGATCGAGTTCGGCCGCCTTGCTGCGGCCAGACGCCGACAACGCGGGCTTGGCAAACCGGAAACCTTTACCTTTCTTGGCTTCACCTTCATCTGCGGTAAATCACGCAGCGGCAAATTCCTGCTCAAGAGGAAGAGCCGGAGCGACCGCGTGCAGGCCAAGCTGACGGAGGTCAAGGAGGAATTGCGACGTCGCAGGCATCAGCCAATCCCCGAACAGGGAAAGTGGCTGGCGCACGTCGTTGCCGGGTTCTTCAATTATCATGCGGTGCCGACAAACTTCGCGGCACTCCATGCATTCCGCGACCATGTCCGGGATCTTTGGCGACGCTCGCTCAGGCGGCGAAGTCAGAGGGACAACACGACACACGAGCGGATGAAGAAACTGGCCGACGATTGGCTTCCACGACCGCGTATCCTTCATCCGTGGCCACGCGACCGTTTCGCCGTCAAACACCCGAGGTGGGAGCCGTATGCGGGAATCCCGCCCGTACGGTTCTGTGCGGGGGGCACCCAGTAATGGGTGTCCCTACCGCGATCCAAAAAGTAGCCAATTCCGTAGCTGACCGTTCCGACGCCGATATAGATGATGCAAAGCGCCAGAACCCGGGGCTCGATCAACGTGCGCCAGGCTGACATTGTGCCGTGAACCGCCTCGAGCTCGTTGCGCTCACGCAGCAGAGTCTGTTCCAGCCACTCGCGTTGATCGGGCTTCAGCCAATGCGCCTTGCTCGGCCGGTCGGTCATATAAAATAGTACGGCGATCCCAAGCAGGACCGACGGGATTCCTTCGATAAGGAACAGCCACTGCCAGTTCCTGAGCCCAAGACCTTCGATCTGCATAAGTGAAGTGGCAAGCGGGGCGCCGATGATCCCGTTGAACGGGACTGAGAGCAACAAGGCAGCCATGACCCGAGCGCGATACGCCCGCGGAAACCAAAGGGTCAGGTATAGCACCATGCCTGGGAAGAAACCGGCTTCGGCCACTCCCAGCAGGAAACGAAGCGAGAGAAAGCTATAAGAGCCAGTCATGAACGCCATGCTTGAGGAAACCAGGCCCCATGTGATCATGATCCGCGCGATCCAGAGACGGGCGCCATAGCGTTCCAGAATAAGATTGCTCGGTACCTCGAAGGGGACATAGCCGAGGAAGAAGATGCTGGCGCCGAGGCTGTACATCGTCGCGCTGAGGCCGAGATCGGCGTTCATGGTGAGGGCCGCGTAGGCCAGGTTAACCCGATCGATCAGGCACCAGAAGAAGAGCAAGAAGACGAACGGCAGCAGGCGCCACGCGACTTTGCGGATGGTTACCTGTTCAAGCGTGTCGGGCACTGTCCCCCCTTATCGGGTCAGGAGACCCGTTTGTTTGGGGGAAGCATAGGCGGGGCCTCGAGTCCTGTCAGCCCTCGCAGCGGCTCTCGTCGACCGGACGCAGGATCGTGGCCAGCTTCCTGGCGTCCTTACTCACGTAATAGGCAACGAAGCCGCAAAACCGGTGGAGCGTGGCGGCTGCGGATGACCGAAGGGCGGCAGCAGGAAATCCCCCAATTGACTCCCTGCCTCTGATAATCACCGTCGTACCCGGCTTACCATCTCCCGGTAGCGTCGATCCTGTGCAGTCCTTTTGACCATCACGACGGCCCAGATCGCGGCGGGTATCCACCCGATCAATGTTAGTTGGAGCCCGAGGCAAAACGCAGCCTGGAATATCCGCCCATCGATGAGCAGAGCAAGCCAGGGCATCAGCACAGCGATGACTATCAAATTGGCGATCCACCTGCGTCTGTTTTGCCAACCAAAGTGCCGATCAGCCGCAGCAGTTCAGCGTGCTGCGGCCCATGAGCATCCCGGATCAGAAATTCCCCAATCTCGATGCGGGATGCCCTGCCGCCGGACGCAGCATTCGGTTCGTGCAGAACCAGCACCTTACCTGATTGATCATCCCGTATCAGGGACCAACGATCGCCGTTGGCACTTCGGTAGAGCTCTCGCATGGCCGGGTGCATCAAATGTCTCCGTGACATGGCGGGGCCAACTCCGTCATCGGGACAGTTTGCCATCGCTTCGACGCTGCGTCACGGGGGATCGTGATCATCGGGGTGAGCCCCGTGGTGGACGGCATGGAAGTATTGGATGCCATCTCCGCATGGGGATCGTCCCCGGCGGCTTATAAGAGCAGTCCCTGGGGAAGGTAAATCCTCGACAAACAGACAGGATTTTCGTTTTCGGTGGGGCTTTTTCAGCAACCTGCTAGCCCAGGAATCCAGCAATTCCCTCGGCGAGGGCAGCGCATATCGCATCGACCCTCTCAACTCTGGGCCTCGGTCCTTCATTTGGTGTTCGATTTGCATCAATCAGCACAGGACCATCCTGGTGCCTGATGAAGTCAAATTTGCCGTAGTCGAACTTGAGCGCCTCACGCTGGCGACGGATAGCAACCGGTACGTCGTTGTGCAGAGGCAGTCGTTCAACCACGGTGGCCAGTTTTACTAGCGGATCACTCGACAGGAATGTTGAGACGCAGTCGCGGTCTCCGAGAAAGTCACCATTGGTGAAGCGCGAAATAGGGACCGTATCGCTCGACGAATAGGCGTTGAACGACGAGGCTGGGGTTTTGCCAGACCCATGGCGGCACCTGGTCAACACGATCGAATACCATGTAGCGATCATGTCGAAGGCGGCCGGTCCAGGAGGCAGGGAATCGTCGCAGCACGTGCTCCCTCAGGCGCGCCGCCCCTCCTTCCAGCTCGCGCTCCCGCAGACCGGCGTGATTGAAGTCTGTCTTCACGATGACCGGACCGTCGACATCCTGGCCCCTCACGACCAGGCCGGAAGAGATGCGCCGCTTGCTGATATCGTGCACAGCGCCGTTGATCGTTATTGGATAGTGACCGGCCAGTTCGGCATATCCTGAAGGTAGCCGCGTCAGATCGACGTGCTGTATGGCCAGATCACCATCGGGGGGCGTTCCGGTCCCACGATGAACGACCAGGCGGTGACCCTTGGGTTCCCAATGCTGACGAGCAATGCGAAGAATAGTGCTGTCGGCGTCAAGCCCTTGCGCGGCGTGAGTCAGGAAAACAATTCTGTTGGCCATACGAAAATTTAAGTCCCTGCTTACGGTGCATTCCCTTTCCTTGCCCCCCTGCAACGCCGCAGCCGCGTCGAATGAGCTCGCTGATGGTGGAAAAGCGAATCAAACTCAGCGATCGACCGCCCATGGTGCCGTCGATCGTCATGGCGCAGGTAAGACTTGGTCTCGCGCGACAATGGAACGTATCGCTGGAAGGTTACATGCGGAATTGCAACAAGATTTGGGTAATCTCCTCGGTCAGCCCGTCAGCTTGCTTCCAGGCAGGTTGCGGTGCTCGCGGATCTGATCGACGACGGACTTCAAAGTGACAACCTCTTCTCTCTGCAGCGTAACGGCCCTCCTGGAGTGGTGCCTCGCGGTCGAATAGTTTCCATCGCGACGCAATCACAGGTTGTCCCGATTCGGGAAGGATTTTCTGCAATTCCCGAGATCGCTGAGAGATCTCTCGCTCCCTAAAGCGCTCCCATTTGATCCGGTTGCGCAAGGTGGCGGTGATTCGGACTGCATCTGGATTTAATCATGGTTCATCTCCTCTTTGGCGAACCAAGATATTTGCTGACTACGGCCAAGACGATGATCCCTCCCGACGAGTGCGACGTGACAGACCCGTGGTCCGAGCTTGGTGATCGAGTGGCTTGTCTTGCGACTGGTTCGAGCTATTGCCGGCCTGGCTCGAACCGCGCCGGCCGCCCTGCCGGAGGATTGTCGCGAGGCAGAACGTCTGCGGCATCCTCCCGGTTTGCCGCCCTCGCATTCGTGGACCGCTGGCTGGTGGTCGCGTTGGGACCTCTAGCCGGAAAGGTGTTCAGCGAATGGACTGATACTTACGCTGGCTGCAGCCGTTCGCTCGACCGCGACGGCAGCTTCGGGAACGCCAGCGCCACCGCCATGGCGCCCAGCCCGACGCCGAACGAACCGATATAAAGCCAGGCATATTGGTTGAAGGTGTCGAACACCCAGCCGCCGGCCAACGGGCCGAACGCCATGCCGATGCTCGACGCCATGATGACCGCGCCGAACACGGTTCCCATGATGCGCTGGCCGAAATATTCGCGGGCCAGCACGGCGTAGAGCGGCATCACGCCGCCATAGGCGATCCCGAAGACCGCGGACAGCGCGTAGAACTGGCCAAGGCTGCTGACGAAGAGATAGCTTCCGATCGCCAACGCCTGCACCATGAGGCCTACGACCAACACCGGCTTGACGCCCAGGCGGTCGGCGAATACCCCCAACAGGAGGCGCCCGGCCAGCCCCGACAGGCCCGCCACGCTGTAGGTGCTGACGGCGGCCATTGCTGGCACGCCGCAGGCAATGGCGTAGCTGACCATGTGAAAGATCGGTCCGGAGTGCGCCGCGCAGCAGCAGAAGAACGTGAGCGCCAGAACCAGGAATTGGGGCGACCGGAACGCCTCGCCCAGGGACATGCCTGCATCAGCCTGGGGTCGCGCCGTGGCGCCGGCGTCCGCCGCGACCGGGGGCCGGCGAACGAGCAGCGCGGCCGGTATCAGCAGGACCCACGCGGCGATGCCAATGGTCATCATCGCCGTCCGCCAGTCGTAGGCCGAGATCAGCCAGCGGGCGAAGGGCGAGACCGTCATTGGCGCCACCCCCATACCCGCGGAGACGAGCGAAACGGCAAGACTGCGGTTATTCTCGAACCACATCGTGGCCGCCGCGATCATCGGCGCATAGAACGCGCCCGCGGCAACGCCGACGATAGTGCCGTACACGAGCTGGAATTCGATCAGCGACGTGGCGCGGCTTGCGAGCAGTAGTCCGAGCCCCAGCAGCACCGCGCCGGCCAACACGACAACGCGCGTGCCAACGCGGTCGCTGGCCGCGCCCCATCCAAAACCCGCTAGGCCCATGGCCAGGAAATCGAGGGTCATGGCGCTCGAAATTCCGGCGCGCGACCAGCCGGTGTCCGCCGACATCGGCTGCAGATACACCGCCAGCGAAAACATGGCTCCGATGCCGACGCAGGTCATGAGCGCGCCTGCCGCCACAATGACCCAACCATAGGAAAGCTTCATCCCGGATCCCTTAGTTTCCTTCGCGGTATCATAACCTATATCTGGTCGATGGCGTGAACACCGCCGCCCGAGGGACGCGACCCGCGACTTGAGGCGCCTCTCGGCTGGAACGACCCTGTCTCCGGCCGCGGGCGAGTGGCATCAAGTAAAAACCTCCTCGCGACGGCACTTCCTGGAACCGCTCCGGCTTCCCATGTCCTGGCGGCCGACCGCGCAAGCCCGTGGCGGCGTTCGGGGGCCGCCATGACCATGTTCATCCGACTTGCGTCTCTCCTCCTGCTCGCCTGGGCAGGATGCGCGCACGCAGCGGCTGGCTGGACCGAATTTCCCGTTCCCGAGGGCAGCGGGCCGCACGACGTGGCGCCCGCACCGGACGGCATGGTGTGGTTCACTGCCCAGCGTGCCGGTGCACTCGGTCGCCTCGACCCGCGCAGCGGCCATGTCGACGAGATCCCGCTGGGGAACGGTTCAGCGCCGCACGGCGTCATCATCGGCCCTGATGGCGCGCCATGGGTAACCGACGGCGGCCTCAACGCGATCGTGCGGATCGATCCGGCTTCGCTGAAGATCCGTGGCTTCCCGCTCCCTGCCGGCCGGTCCGCGGCCAATCTCAACACCGCGACATTCGACAAGTCGGGCGTGCTCTGGTTCACCGGTCAAGCTGGGATCTATGGCCGAGTAGACCCAAGATCGGGCGAGGTGCGTGTCTGGGATGCGCCGCGCGGACCGGGCGCCTATGGCATCACCACCACACCCACCGGCGCGGTCTACTTTGCGTCACTGGCGGGCAGTTACATCGCGCGCATCGATCCGGCGACAGGCGTGGCCACGGTGATCGAGCCGCCGACGTCCCGGCAGGGCGCGCGGCGAATCTGGTCGGATTCGCAGGGCGCGCTGTGGATCAGCGAGTTCCTCGCCGGGCAGCTTGCTCGTTTCGACCCAGCTATGAACACCTGGCGATCCTGGCGTTTGCCCGGAGACAGTCCGCAGCCTTATGGGATCTATGTCGACCAGCATGATGTCGTGTGGGTGAGCGATTTCGGTCCCGGCACCCTGCTGCGTTTCGATCCGGCCACGGGCCAGTTCAGCCGGATTCCCGGACAGCCGGGCGACGTCTGGATCCGCCAGTTGCTGGGCCGGCCGAGCGAGGTGTGGGGCGCCGATTCGGCGCATGACAGGCTGATCCGCGTGACCGGGCAGAACTAGATGCATCGCACGGCCGCATTGGCGTTCGTCCTGTCGCTCGCCGCAGCCCATTGCCTCCTCGCCTCGACGCCCGCCAACGCACAGGACCGGGCAAGCGCTGCCAGCAATGAGGCCGTGCTCGACGAAGTCTGGCAGACAGTGCGGGACCACTTTTATGATCCGAGCCTGCACAATCTGGACTGGCCATCGGTGCACGCGCGCTATGTGCCTCAGGCGGCAGCCGCCGCGTCAGAGGACGCGTTGGCTGTGGTAATCAACGCCATGCTCGGGGAACTGCACGCTTCGCACACCGAGCTCTACACGCCGGCGGAGCCGGAGTATTACCAGCTCGCCGACATCTTTGCCGGTGCCCTGCGCCGTCGCGGGCTGGATCGCGTGTTCCCAGGCGGCAAAATCACCTATCCGGGCATCGGCATCTTCGCGCATTCCGACACCGCAGGCCGTAGCTTCATCACCGGCGTGATCGAAGATGCGCCGGCACAGCGCGCCGGGTTGCTGGTGGGCGACGAGATCGTTGCCGCCGATGGCGAGCCGTTTCGCCCGGTGCTGTCGTTCCGGAACAAGATTGGCAGTCCAGTTGTCCTATCGATCCGCCGGCGCGAGGATGGACCGGTCGAGCCGCGGATCGTTACGCCAGCAGAGCTGCAGCCACACGAGTTGTTCATGCAGGGGTTGCAGGCGAGCGCTCGGCTGATCCCGGCGCACGATGGGCTGCGCATCGGCTATGTGCACGTTTGGTCCTATGCCGGCGACGCCTACCAGGACGCACTGGAGCAATTGCTTGGCAAGGGCGTCCTCAAGGACGCCGACGCAGTGGTGCTTGATCTTCGCGAGGGGTGGGGCGGCGCGGTGCCCAGCTACCTGGATCTGTTCAATGCCCGGGCGCCGACGATGCAGGTGCGTGATCGCGACGGTCGCACCCGGCTCGACAACGTGAAGTGGCGTCGCCCGGCCGCAATGCTGGTCAACGAGCGTTCCCGCAGCGGCAAGGAAGTCCTCGCCTACGGCTTCGAGAAATATCGGCTCGGCGAGGTGATCGGTAGCCACACCAGCGGCGCTGTACTGGCGGCCACGGCGTTCCTTATGAGCAACGGCGACCTGCTGCTGCTCGCCGTCGATGACGTGAGGGTGGACGGCGAACGGCTGGAGGGCATCGGCGTCGATCCGACCATCGCGGTTCCTTTCGACCTTCGATACTCGGCCGGCAGCGACCCGCAGCTCGATCGGGCGATCGCGGTGCTGTCGCAGGGCTGAACGCCACTGACACCAACCGGCGAGAGCCCCGCACGCGGCGAGTGCATTTGCCGGCGAACAGCGCCTGGGTTACAGTTAAGTGTCGGCAACCGCCGCCCGCGGGTCGGAGGCGGCCGTGCGCGCAGGACTGCTTCTCCGGCTCCATCAAAGCTTCTGTTAACCAATAACAACAAACCGGGTCGCTTTGAGCGGCCAAGCGGGCGAATATGGGGAGATTTCGTCATGCTCGACCTTCTCGATCAGCAACAAAAGCTGACCGCGAACCAGTGGAAGATCGCCTTCGCGGCGACAGTCGGCGACATGCTCGATTTCTTCGACTTTTTCCTGATCGGGTTTGTCTTGGCGTTCATTGTCGGGGACTGGCATCTGACCTACGGACAGTCCGGGATGATTCTCCTCGCCTCAGGCATCAGTGCGCCCTTTGGTTCGCTGTTCTGGGGTTGGATGGCGGACAAGATCGGTCGCCGCAAAGTTATGATGGCCACCGTGCTCAATTTTTCCCTGGCCACCGGCGCGATGGCACTGACCCCCGATGGGGCGTGGGTCTACCTCTCAATCTGCCGCCTCCTGGTTGGCCTCGGCGTGACCGGACTCTACTCGGTCGATATCACGATGGTGCAGGAATTCGTGCCGGCGTCCAAGCGTGGCTGGATAACCGGACTGACCACGACGATGTTGCCGATGGGGGTCCTGCTGGGGGCGGTTCTGGGAGCCTACGCGACGCCGTACATCGGCTGGCGCGGCATGTTCGCCATGGGACTGCTGCCCGCGGCGTTGACGCTCTATATCCGCGCCTGGGTCCCGGAGTCGCCCTATTGGCTGATGCGCATGGGGCGGATTGAGGAGGCGCGCCGTTCAGTCGCCTGGGCATTACAGGTCGATCCCGAATCGATCCCGCTGCCGGCCGCGGCGCTGCCGGCGGAGCCGACCCGCTGGGTTGAGCTGTTCAAGTATCCCCGCAGCCTCGTCGTAGGATGCCTCACTGGCCTGAACCAGACCGGCGGGGTCGCGCTCGCCCTGTGGATGGTGACGTTGTTCGTGATGGTACTTGGGGTAACTCCGGCTGAGGCGTCGAAGCTGGTGATTTGGGTCAGCCTCGTGGCTGTGGCCGGCAGGTTCTTCTGCTCCTGGATCTCCGACGCAATGGGCCGCCGCGCCTCGGGGATGTTGAGTTCTCTGATGGCGGCGTTGTTCATGTCCCTCGCCGGCTATCTCAACAGCGTTTTCATCGGCACCGTGTCGATGTTCTTTGTGATGATACTGCTGCAGAATTTCTTCGGCAGCGGCAATTACTCGATCGTCGGGCCGTATATGGGTGAATTGTGGCCAGCGCGGCTGCGCGGGAGCGGCATGGGCCTGGTCTATGGCGTCGGCAATCTCGGCAAGTTCATCGGCCCGGCCGGGCTGGCGCTGATCGCGGGATCGTCGAACTATGTCGCGCCAAAGGCAACGCTCGAGGCGCTGATCCCGGCGTTCAATTATTTTGCCTTCTGGTACGTGCTCGGTGCCGTTGCATTCTGGTTCATCGGCTTCGAGACGAGCGGCCGCTCCATCGAGGAGATCGATGCCACCCTGTCCGCTGGCGCGGCATCATCCGACAGGACTTCGGCGGCTCGCATGACTCGTTAATCTGATTACAAGCCGCCGCGTCCCATGATCCGGCCAACCGGGAGGCGGCGCTTTCCATTACTCGCGGCTGGCCGTCGCATTGCTGTCTGAAAACGCCGAAATCAGGGTCGGCAAAGGAATTGAAAGCCGGGCCAAACAGATCGTTTCCGTATCAGCCGGCCGGCCGAACATCAGTGCGGCTGTCATCGTCTTTTGCGATTGCTGCGTCTGACAATCTCGAAACCCGCCTTCTCCAGGTCGCCGACCAGCTTTTCCGCGGTTTCGCCTGCCTTATCCGGCGTCAGGCAGGCGTGCTGACCGAGTGACGCCGACACCAGTGCGGCGGCACTTCGCGCCGTGTCGGCGCCGCCTTCGCAGACGAACAGGCCGGCCAAACTCAATGACCACAGTGCATCCTGGGCTAGATCGCCGGCGATTTCAGCGCCCATGCGAACGGCCATGGCCTCGGCAATGACGCTCTCTGCCGTTCCCCGCTTCCTGGTGCGGGGACGGCGGGTCTTGAGAGCCCCTTCTTTAACCGGCACTTCTGGAAGCCAATACAATCCCCGATACGAATGTCTGCGTGGTCCCCGGCCGTCGTTCCCGAGCACCGAGGCCTGCAACAGGCCATCGTCCTAACGCCTCGTCAAGCTATCCTATTGGAGGAACTGGGCCGCGTTGTCCTTGGTGACCACATCAAGACCGACGTAGTTGATCACTGGAACTTTCTGCCCCTTCTTGAGCGCCAGCAGCATGTCCATGGCTTTCTCGCCCATCTCGTAGGGTCGCTGGCCAACCAGGACCTGAGCGTAACCATCGCGCAGCAGTTCGACCTCAACCCGCAGCGTGTCCGGCATCACCAGAGTCAGCTTGTGACTGTCGTATTCCCTGCGGTGCGCGTTGACGAAACTCCGATACGCTTCCGGTGCGAATAGCGCCCATCCGCCGACCGGGACGATCGCATCGGCATTCGGGTTGGCCGCATACATGTCGGACAATTGCTGATTGGCAAGCGCGGCATCGTCGTTGCAGAATGATGGCGAACCCTGCGCCGGTTTCCAGCCGGCCGCTTGCAGCACCCCGTTCAATCCTGCCAGCCGCTGGTTCAGGTTCTCTGCCGCCGGTCCACCGGACTGGGTGATGTAGGTGCCGCCCCCTGGATGCAGCTTGATCAGTTGGCGGCCGAGCTCCGCGCCCATCGCCTTGTTGTCGGTCCCGACATAGGCTTGCCGCGCCGAGTTGGGGCTGTCGGCGTCAAAGGTGATGACCGCGATACCGGCATCACGCGCCTGCTTGATGACACCGATGGCGGCTTCCGCATCGGAAACCGAGATCGCAAGACCGTCGACCCCTTGAGTGATGAGGTCCTGGATGATCTGCACCTGCGAGGCGGGTTCATGCTCGATCGGACCGGTATAGATGCACTCCACATTGCCCAGCGCCTTGGCCCGGGCCACGCAGCCATCGCGCGACAGGTCGAAATAGGGGTTGTTCATCGCTTTGGGAACGACGGCGAATTGCAGCTTTTTATCGGCCGCGGATGCGGTGCCGCCGGCAATCGCGAGTGCGCTTGCAGCCAGCAGGAGCAGTCGGGTCAGGCGCATGGTTATCTCCTCCCTCGGTAGGTTGCGTTATTTTTCTTGTCGGACGCGAAGTTTGTCGACGAGGACGGCAAGGATGATGATCAGACCGATCAGCGCGTCCTGCCAGTAGGCATCCACCCGGCCGAGCACCAGGCTGTTTCGGATAACTTCGATCAAGGCGGCGCCGATGATGGCGCCGATCGGTCCGCCGCTGCCGCCGGCGAGATTGGCACCGCCGATGACGGTGGCTGCGATGACGCGCAATTCGTAGCCGCTCGCCAGGTTTGCCGGCGCGGAGCCAAGCCAGCCCGCCAGCAGGATCCCAGTCAGGCCAGCCGCCAGGCTGCACAGCACATAGGCGCTGATCTTGATCCGGTTGACGCGGACGCCCGTGCGCATCGCCGCCGGTTCACTGCCGCCAACGGCGAACAGATGGCGCCCCCATACGCTGTGATGCAGCGCCAGTCCAAGCGCCGCCGCCGCCGCAAGGACGTAGACAACCTGCACCGGCACGCCACCGAAACTGCCGTTCGTTACCGCAAAGAAGGTCTGCACGTCCGCGCCTGACGGCGCTTGCCCACGCCCCTGCGTAATCACGTACGTCAGGCCGCGGCAGATCGACAGCATGCCGAGTGTCGTCACGAATGGAGACACGTCCACGAGCGCGATCAACAGCCCGTTGACCAGCCCAATCATCGCCGCGACGATCAACCCGGCGACGACCGGTACGATCACGGTCGCATAGGGCACCGCGGCAAGCGGGGAGTTTGCCACGCTGCGCATCACGATCATCGAGCAGACCGCGACCAGCGCACATACCGAGCCAACCGAAAGATCGATCCCGCCGGTGATGATGACCACTGTCATTCCCAGCGACATCAGCGCGATGTAGCTAAAGTTGCGTGAAATGTTCAGCAGGTTTCCGGTCGTCGTGAAATTGCCGGAGAACACGGCGGCCAGTCCGCAGATGATGATGAAGGCGAGCGTCATATATGCCGTCTGGCCGCCGAAGAAGCCGCGGCGATGCCAGGCCAGTCGGTTGACATTGGTGAATTCGGACGCCGCCGACGCCATTATCAGCCCGCCTCGATTGCGCCGGTGATCAGGCCGGTGACTTCTTCGGGGCTGGTGTCTTCGACTGGCTTGTCAGCGACCTTGCGGCCTCGTCGCAGCACCGCGATACGGTCGCATACGGTGAACACGTCCGGCATGCGGTGGCTGATCAGGATCACCGCCGACCCACCATCGCGGAGCCTGCGGATCAGGTCGAGCACCTCGGCAACTTGCCGCACCGAAATCGCCGCCGTCGGCTCGTCCATCAGCACGAGCTTTGCCTTGGCCAGCCTGGTGCGCGCAATCGCCACAGCCTGGCGCTGGCCGCCCGACATCTGCTTGACCATCCCATCGGAGCGTGTCTCGCTCTTCAACTCCCGAAAAAGCTCCGCCGCTCGGCGATTCATTGCGCGATGGTCGAGGAAGCGGAGTGGACCGATCTGCCGCGTCATTTCGCGTCCGAGAAATATATTGGCCGCGGCGGTCAGATTTTCCGCGATCGCCAGGTCCTGATACATGACCTCGATGCCGGCGTCGCGAGCCGCTGCGGGCCGGTCGAATACCACCCGCGTGCCATCGAGGATGATCTCACCTTCGGTGGGCGGAAAGTTGCCGGCAATGATCTTGGTCAGGGTGGATTTGCCCGCGCCGTTGTCGCCCATCAGTCCAAGTACCTCGGCCGGCCCGATATCGAGATCAACGCCATCCAGTGCGCGTACGGCTCCAAACGATTTCGTAATCCCGCGCAATGACAAAAGCACTGCCGGCGGCGCGGACACGGCCGTCGCGATCTGCTTGTCGCTAATCATCCTCCCCACAACTTCAATGGCCGGATGTTCCCCCGGGGCGCTATGCCGGAGGTTATGCCCGGAACCGATGGGCGTGCCTAGCACCGGGGGCACGCTATCGGGGCGATGTGATGCCTGTCACCTCCAATGATATGGCTTCCCCCGAAACACCCAATCCGGACGACGCGGGGCCTGCGATCAGGTCACCACCAGATCCGATACCATCTGGGTCCCCTTGGTCTCCGGGCTGACCAGCAGAGCGACTATGAAGCTGCCTGCGCCCAGCGCGGTTCCGACCATCATCGGGATGGCCAGGCCAAGCTGCCAAGTGGTTGCGAAGTAGGCCAGCACCGGGGCACAGGAACCGCCCCAGATCGCACCCTGATGATAGCAGAAGGCGGTCGCTGTCGCGCGCACCTCGGTCGGGAAACGCTCGTTCAGATAGGCTGGGATTTGTCCGAACATGCCGCCACTTCCGGCCGCGCCTTGCAGCACAAAGGCCACGACGATAACCGTGAAGCTGTTGCTGAACAGGTAGAGCGGGGCGAGCGGGATCGCGAACAGCGCCGGAATGATCATCGCCCAGCGCCGGCCGAAATCGGTCCGACATCCAGCCCCAGCTGCTGCTGGCGAGAAAGGCCAACAGGTTGGCGAGGGCGATCGGCGTCGCGATCATCGCGGGGCTGAGCTTGAGATCGGTCTGCATATGCGAGGCGAACAGCGAATTGATCGAATAATAGGTGATGAAGCGCGGATGCCATGAACCAGCATGCGGTCATCGTGTTGCCGATCATGCCCCGCTTGAAGATGGCAAACAGCGGGGTCTTGACCTCGCGGTTGCTGGCCCGCTGCAGGCGCCGGTTCTCGAGCCAGACCGGCGGCTCGTTGACGTAATAGCGGATGTAGATGATTGACAGCGCGGGCAGGATGCCGAGCCACAGCATGCCGCGCCAGCCGATCGAGTTGAAGAGCAACCCATAGACGATGCTCGACAGCAGGAAGCCGAGATTGCCCGATGCCTGGAGGATGCCGCTCATCAGGCCACGCGAGCGCTGCGGCCAGTTCTCCATGACCAGAGCGGCGCCGACCGGCCATTCCGCCCCCATGCCGATGCCGAGCAGCGCGCGGAACAGCAACAGAAACCAGAGGGTCGGTGAAAAGCCAGCGATGAAGTTCGCGAGCGAGTACCAGGCGATCGAGATCATCAGCGGGGTCTTGCGCCCGACCCGGTCGGCGAGCCATCCGGCGCCGACGGCGCCGACGAGCCGCATCCACAAGGTGATCGTCAGCACGAATGCCACCGCGGCCAGCGGCACGTGGAACTCCTCGGCAATCGGCACCATGATCAACAGAAACACGGTGAAATCGAAGGCGTCCAAGGTCCAGCCCAGCCAGGCCGCCCACCAGGCATACCATTGGTCCTTGGTCGGCTCTTTCCACCACGGAATGGATGATGCGCGCTTGGCGGCTGTATCCATGGCTTCCCCCTATTTCATTTTCGCTCCTTATTTTGGAGCTGCGCGACCATGGTAGTGCAGCAAAGCGGATATTTGTCCACTCTTTTTCCAGAGTTCCCGAGTTTCTTCCGGCCGGCATGCTGCCCTGCGCCATATCGAGGCGATACAGTAATGAAATCCGCTCACGAGCGCTTCCGTCGAGGACTGATCCTTCGGACCGCCCGAGACGCGGGATCCCGAGGGCGCGGTTCAAAGCGCTCGCCCTTCGAGGCAGCTGGCTGTGGTTCGCGAGGTCGCTCTCGGTCCGCTGCCAAGCGGCAGCGATCCGGTCGTGTCAGCGACGCATGTAGGCGTTCAGTTCCGGTGTTGCGATCGTAGCGTCGAGGAACCCAAACGTCCCGTGCTCAGCCACCTCCCGCGCCGCGTTGGCCATTCCGGTCATCGCCGCGCGATAGAGTGAGGTAGCCAGACTGACACGCTTCACGCCGGCCTCGGAGAGTGCGGCGACGGTGAAGGACTTGCCTTTGATTCCGACCATGAAATTGACCGGCCGCGACAACGCCGAACAGACCGCGCGCACGGCGGCCAGGTCGGGCAGGCCGGGTGCCATCAGCACATCGGCTCCCGCCGCCTCGAACGAACGCAGCCGCGCGATGGTGTCATCCAGATCGGGGTTGCCATGCAGGTAGTTCTCGGTCCGCGCCGTCAGAGTGAATGGAAACGACAAGTGGCGAGCAGCCGCGACCGCCGCCGCGATTCGCTCTTGTGCCAGGGCAGGATCGAACAGCGGACTTTGCGGGTCGCCGGTCGCATCCTCGATGGAAGCGCCGACAAGTCCGATTTCGGCAGCGAGCCTGATTGTCTCGGCGGCGACCTCTGGGGCATCGCCGAAGCCCTTCTCCAAATCAGCGGAAACCGGCAGGTCGGTTGCCTCCACGATCGCCTGGCAGTGCGCCAGGGCTTCGTCACGGGTCACGTCGCCGTCACGCCGGCCGAGCGAGCCGGCACAGGCGCCGCTCGATGTCGCCAGGGCCTTGAAGCCGAGCGCGGTAAGGATGCGGGCGGAGCCGCCATCCCAGGCATTGGCGATGACGAACGTGTCCGGGCCCTCGTGCAGCGCCTGAAAGCGTTGGGCCTTCTCGATCTGGCTAAACATGAAACCCTCGCTTCTGGAGCGTCCTCGTTGTGTCGCGCGCAACAACACCACCTTCAACGGAAACGCTCTATCCCTTGTTTTAACGACCAATTTCATCAGCCTGAGGCCGCTTCGCGACGGGAATCAGGCTGCTATTGCTATCGACAGCGTCATACGCTGCCACGAGGCTGGATAGTACCAAAGACAGACCCCACCGCAAGACCAAGACCCGTCTCGCGTCTGAAGCGAGTTGACATGCACTTCGCAGAAATTGTGCGCCGCCGCGTTGATCGCGCCGCGATCTGCCTCCTATCGCCCTCTGGCTCGTTCTAACGCCGCGCGATCCCACCGGCCCAGGTCAGCTGCGGCTTCATACGTGCTGGTCAGGTAACGCATAAGGTCGTCATCCGGCGATTTCGCCTGGCGGATGGCGTCGTATGGCAGGATGAACTGTCCAAGGGTCTGATCGTAGTATGTGCCATCTGGCGACGGCGGCGCCGAGGCAAAGCCCTGCGGTTCAGGATAGGCATAGCTGTAGAAGGCCGCTTTGCCGAATCCGCCATTGCCTGGCCAAAAGCCACAGCTGCTGACCTCATGCGAGTACGCTTCCTGCATCACCCAGGCGCCCAGGTTCGGTGAGCTGCCGGTCAACTGAGGTGCGGCCCGTCCGGAGAAGCGAGTGACCGCGATGTCGAAGCTTCCCCAGAAGAAATGCACTGGACTCACTTTTCCGAGGAATTGCCCCCTGAACCGGGTGAAGACCCGATCCACCTGGACCAGGATCCGCCAAAAACGGTGCACGTATTCCGGATCGTAAGAGGCGTGCGTGGTATCCCGTTCGAATGAGACAGCGTCGGGTATTTCGACCGGCATGGTCCAGATCCGGGTCTCCAGTCCGAGTCGACGAAGACGGCTCATAATCTCGGCGTAGAAATCCGCGACGGTTCGCGACCCGAGCAGGATGGTTTCAGTTTCGCCTCTATTTGTTTGCAGTATCAGGGTGTGGTCGACGAAATCGAAGTCGATCTGAAAACTCGTGCCACCACAGGGGATCGGCGAAGTCGTCAGCCCACGACAGGTCACATAAAGTGGGACCTGCCACCAATGATTGACCATCGGCGCATGGGCAAGCCGGATTTTTCCCACCACCTGCGTCCACAGATGCAGTGTCGCACAGGTGTCGGCCCATGCCGAAAGGGGAAGATCGGGCCAGTCGCCGGGAGTGGATAGAACTGTTTGCTGCAACATCTGCCAGCCTCGGATCCGCGCGGGCGATTTATTTCGCCGCGGCCGCCCAAAATCGCGTTGCCCGCGCCAGCAATGGCACCAGGCGGTCACGGCAAGGACTTTGCGTCCTCTTTGTCCGCAAGTGTTTCCTTGCCGTCCAGGTTCACCCGCGCTTCATCACACGGCGCGCGGGCCGGGTTCAAGCCTTCACGGTAGAGGCCCGGTAGATCTCGTCGATAGCTTCAGCCAGGGCTGCATTGAACTCGGCATTGCTCATCGAATGTCTGAGGTCACCGAGCAGTGCCCGAGAGAAGCTCGCGATCATGCCGTGATTGGCGGCGAGCCGTTTGCAGGCGTCAGCGCGCGTGTAACCGCCGGAAAGCGCGACCACCCGGGCCACGTGCGGATGCTTCACCAGCGCCGAGTAGAAGTCCGGCACTTCGGGGATTGTCAACTTGAGCATCACTTTCCGACCATCCGGCAAGGCGTCGAGCCGCTTGGTCAGTTCCCCGAGGAGGATGGTTTCGGCGCCGGCCTTGTCCGGGCTTTTGATCAAAACTTCCGGCTCGAGGATGGGCATCAGTCCGTGCCCACCGATCTGCTCGGCCACGTCGAACTGCTGCGCCACGATGGCCGCGATGCCCTGTTTCGACGGCAGGTTGATGACGGAACGCATCTTGGTGCCAAAGATGCCGAGCTTCACCGCCCGCGCAAGCAGCGCGTCGAGCCCCGGTATCGGCTTCATCAGGCTGACGCCGTCGTTCTCGGCCTCGAGCCCCTTATCGACCTTTAGAAACGGAATGACGCCACGATCCTGCCATAGGAAGGTCGGAACTGATTTTCCCTGCGCCTGCCCGTCCATCGTGCCTTCGAAAAGGATCGCCGCGATGACCTTCGTTCCGGTAAAGGCTGGGGCGGTCACGATGCGCACGCGCATCTCATGCATTAATTTGAACATCTCGGCGTCGCCGCTGTAGGTGCTGTCCGGGATGCCGTAGAGGCGAAGGGCGCCAGGCGTCGATCCGCCGCTCTGGTCAAGCGCGGCGATGAAGCCATCCTTTCGGGAGATTTCTGCTAGCATCTTGTCGTTATCGGCCATCATCTTCATCCTCGTCCGGAACCGGTACGCTCACTACGGCCAGGCGGGCCGGGCATTGAGCTTCAAGCAACAATCGCCCGGTCCGCGCGAGTGCACAAGCAGGCATTAACGGCAAACCCGCGTCGGTCCGACGCACGGCTCCGCGCCGCGGTGGTCTGCAGCCGGCGTCGTCATGTCATCGGTTCCGGATCGTCGTCGCGTCGCATCGGGACGCGACTCCCAGGTCTCAGTTGTACCCCCAGAATCCGCTGCTGCCGGTGACGGGTCCAGTGGTGGGTCCGTAATACGTGCCTGTGGTCGGAACGCCCGGCATGCCGTTGGTATCATCGCGCGTCTGCGTGGCATCTGGCTTGGGTACAGCCGGAGCGCCGGGGCCGGTGATCCCAAAGGAGCGGGGATCGCCCGAGCAGGCGGCCAGAACGAGAAGCAACCCAAGGACAAGAAGGCTGCGCATAGGTAGAGTGTGACCGATCACGCCATCACTGTCCATCGCCGAAGCGGACCCCGACCGGAGTTGAACAGGATAAGCGGACATTGTCCCGCACGCGGCAGCGCCGCTGTAGCCATGCCGCCCGCAACTATGTCCCGGCGCCGAACGAACCCGTTCATGATTTACCCCTTGGCGCTTTTTTGCAATGATAAGCCTCCTCCAGTTCGGAGCCCATCGCAACACGCGCCAGAGGGCAAACGACTGGCCGGAAAGCGCCTCAGGCAAAATCTATGAAGTATAGTCAAAAAGATGACAGATTGTTCATGTTTTGGTCATGCTGTTTGACATAAGAACGATTTCTGGGAACGTGACAGGAACTTACCTGTGGCGCAACGCGCATCAGCCAAAGCTATCGCTACCACGCGAAATGACCCGGTCCACGGAACGCAACACTCGCCCCCGGCACTGGAACCCGGCCGACGACGCCTGGGCGCCGCCGCACGGTGGGGATTGATTGACTGATCGGTCAGGCCGGACCAGTGTTTTGAGATGCCGCCTTGGTTGGGAACGCGGGGCGATCCATCAACAAGAGCGGGAGGGTTCCGATGTTCGTTCGCAACGCCTGGTATGTCGCCGCCTGGGCCGATGAGGTCACAGAAAAACCGAAGGCGCGCAGAATCTGCGATCAGCCGATCGTGCTCTACCGCGACGCCGGCGGCAGGGCGGCCGCTTTGATCGACATGTGCTGCCACCGCGGCGCCCCGTTGCACATGGGCAAGGTCGTCGAGCAGGGCATCGAATGTGGCTATCACGGCCTGATCTTCAACACCGAAGGCGCCTGTGTGCGCATCCCCGGTCAGGAACGGATCCCGGAACGAGCGCGGGTTCGATCCTTTCCAATCGTAGAGCAGGATGGGTTTATCTGGATCTGGATGGGCGATCCCGCCGATGCGGATCCCGCGTCTATCGTGCGCTATCCATGGCACAATGATACAGTGAACTGGCCGCACAAGCACACGATGTATCACATCAAGGCCGGTGCCATGCTGATGGTGGACAACCTGATGGACCTGACACATCTCGGCTATGTGCATGTCTCGACCATCGGCGGCAATCCGACGATCCATGTCGAGGCCAAAATGGAGACGGTGCGTACCGATCGCGGCCTGAAATTCACCCGCTGGATGCTGAACTCCGTACCGCCTCCGACATATGTTCGGGCGGTTGGATTCGAGAACCGCATCGATCGCGCGCAGATGTTCGAGTTCATCGCCCCCGGTTCGATACTGCAACTCAGTGCCGCGGATGAAGCTGGTGCCTACAAGAATGGCCTGACCGAGAACAGCAAGCTCCAGTTCCGTCTGTTCCACGGCCTGACGCCCGAAATCCGAAACGAGCTGCTTTTACTTCTGGTCCACCGCCAACAACTTCCGTACGGATGATCCGGCCACCACCGAACAATTGTTCAAGGAGATCGCCGCCGCCTTCCTGGAGGACAAAGCAATTGTCGAGGGCCAGCAGGCGCGCATGGCCGAACTGGGAGAAACCGGACTGGTCGATATCTCAAACGACGCCGCGCGTATGCACATGCGTCGAACCGTGGACCGATTGATCGCCGAAGACACACGCGTCGCCGCGGAATAGGGGGACTGAAGCCCATGTTGATCCACAACTTTCGTCTGTCAGCCGCGTGGTCGCATGCGGTCGCGGACCAGCGCCTGCTCGCACCCCTGAGTTCTTTACGCCGGCCCGGCGCATCACCGAAAACAGGGCAATATCAGCCCGATTCTAATTGCGGAGCGACCTCGGGCTGATGAAATTGCACGTTAGACAAGTGATCGAGCTTCTCCGTGCAAGCTGGAAGCGCGCTACGCTCGCAGTACCGCGGCTGATGCTGACATCCCTCTGCCTGTTCGGACCGATACGCGCGCGCGCCGACTGCCTGGTCCAGCAAAAGACTCAGGTCTCGCTGAACGTGAGCGGCGGGACGATCATCGCGCCAGTAGAGGTGAACGGCATCACCGCCTCGTTCATCCTGGACACCGGCGCCCAACGCTCGGTGGTGACCGAGCCCGCGGTTGCACGGCTCGGGCTGGCGCGGGACCAGTGGGTCGGCACCACCATGAGCGGCATCGGTGGGGTCAACGACCGCGCCAACGCCGATCCACGCAGCTTGAGTTTGGGCGGCGTCCCGCTCGTGCGGCGGACCTTGAACCACGACACCAGCCTGACGGTCGGCATCCTGCCGCGGTCCAACGCGACCGGCCAGCCAATCGACGGGCTGCTTGGCCGCGATTACCTGTCCGAGTTTGACCTCGACTTGGACGTGAGGCTTCGGCGGCTGATATTGTATCACGTCAGCGGCTGCGCCGGCCGGTTCTTACCCTGGGCAGCCGACTACGCCGCGGTCCCGGTCAGTAATCCAGCCGAAAGCGCGCTGGTGATCCCGGTCGTGTTGGACGGTGCGCCGCTGAGGGCGTTGTTGGACAGCGGCGCCAGCAGCAGCCTGCTGGCCGCGCCCGGGATGTTCCGGCTGAAGATGGACCTGGCTGATCTGGCAAGTGATCCGAGCGTTCCAGTCAGTGGCCTCGGGACCCACACAGTATCAATGCGCCGACACCAGTTCCGCTCGCTCCGCGTCGGAGCCCAGATCATCGATGCGCCGCTGATCTGGGTCGCGCCGGTCCGCCTGTCGCCGATCGTCGACATGGTGCTCGGCGCGGACTGGCTCGCGGGGCGACGGGTATGGATCTCCTATGCAACACGGCAGATTTTTGTCGCGGCCCCTTGATCTGGGTGCTTCAGGAGCGGCGGCGGCTCGCACGACAATTGTCACCCCTCTGTAATAGCATTTTTGCCGCCGCCGCCGCAGTCTGGGACAAACAGCAGGGGAACACCGATGTCGGAAACGACCATCGACGCGGCCGCGCGCCAGCATGCCGGACATCACGCTCGTCACGGCGGCAGGCCCAATCTGGATGCGGGCAGTCACGTCGGCGGCATCCTGGTCTTCGTCGCCCTGCTGGTGTTCGGCCTGTTCTGGACCTTGCGTGGCCTTACCAATGACATCGATGCCAGCAACACGCCGACGCTTGCGATCGGAGCCTTCGTCCTCCTCGGGATCGCGTTGTTGATCGCCTTGGGCTTTGAGTTCGTCAACGGCTTCCACGATACCGCGAACGCGGTGGCGACCGTGATTTACACCCACAGTCTGCAACCACAAGTTGCTGTGATCTATTCCGGGCTGCTGAATTTCCTCGGGGTATTGACGTCCTCGGGCGCTGTAGCGTTCGCCATCGTCAGCCTGTTGCCCGTCGAACTGATCCTGCAAGTTGGCCAAGGTGCCGGATTCGCGATGATTTTCGCCCTGTTGATTGCCGCGATCGTGTGGAACGTAGGCACCTGGTCGCTGGGACTTCCGGCCAGTTCCTCGCACACCTTGATCGGCTCGATCATTGGCGTGGGCGTCGCCAATCAATTGATGGCAGAGGGCGGTTCGGCGACCTCCGGGGTTGATTGGTCGCAAGCGATGGGCGTGTTCCGCGCACTCTTGTTCAGCCCACTCGTTGGCTTCATCGGTTCCGCGCTGATGCTCCTGGTGATGAAGCGGGTCATCAAGGACAAGCGGCTGTATACCGCGCCGGAGGGCCGCACCCCACCGCCTCTGTGGATCCGAGGCTTGCTCTGCCTCACCTGTGGTGCGGTGTCGTTCGCACATGGATCGAATGACGGGCAGAAGGGCATGGGCCTGATCATGCTGATACTCATCGGGGCCGTTCCGACCGCCTATGCGCTCAACCGGGCGGTGCCCGATACTCAACTTCCGGCCTTTCTCGCGGTCACACAGCAGGTCCAGGGCGTGTTCGAGAGCCGAGCCGGCAACCTGACCTTCCCTCCTTCGGTAGCTCGGGAGCACGTGACGGACGCACTCAAACTGCACAAATTTGACGACAAGACGATCTACGCTTCGCTCGGCGTGCTGGCGGGCGATATCGGTGCGCAGGTGCGGACATACGGCTCTCTGAACCGGGTGCCAGCCGCCGCGGTGCAGAACATCCGCAATGAGATGTTCCTGGTTTCGGAAGCGATCCGTAATTTGCAACGGCTGGACATTGCCTTTACGCCGGCCGAAACGGCCGCGCTGAAGTCATATAAGAATGAGCTGGATGCCAGCACCAAATTCATCCCGACCTGGGTGAAGGTGGCGGTTGCGATTGCCCTGGGACTTGGGACGATGGTCGGCTGGAAGCGGATCGTCATCACAGTCGGGGAGAAAATCGGCAAGACCCACATGAACTACGGCCAAGGAGCCTCAGCCGAGCTGATCGCGGCGGCAACCATCGCCGCGGCGGACGTGTATGGGCTGCCGGTCTCCACCACCCACGTTTTGTCCAGCGGAGTGGCCGGCACTATGGCGGCCAGCGGGGACGGCCTGCAATGGGGCACCGTGCGCAGCATGATCTTGGCCTGGGTGCTGACGCTTCCAGCGGCGATCCTGATGTCAGGCAGCCTGTACTTCCTGCTGCGGCAGGTGATGTAGCCATCGCTGGCGTCGCCACGCCAACGGCGACCCCGATGCCGATGCTATCGCTTCAGGCCGAGCTCAGCAGCGCGGAGATCGGCTGCATTCCCGCCGACAGCGCCTTGCCACACGAGATCATGCCGGGCCTCAGGTCATAGGTCTGGCTGCCCCAAATGTTGCCAGTTCGTCCGAACCCGCAGATCACCTCATGTGGTAGGCCATCCGCCGGCCGATGAGTTTCCGCTTCTCCGGCTTGGCGATCGCATGGTGGCAGTACCATACCAGCCTCAATGCCGTGTCGTTGGCCTCCGAACCGGAGCGTTGGAACAGCACCTCGCTCATCGGCACTGGCGCGATCGATAGCAGCTTGTCCGCGAGCTCAACGCCCGCTTCGTGCGTCGTGCCACGATACAGATGGTAGTCGCCCGGCTGATGTCCCGGGATCGCAGGCATCATCTGGTCACTGGTCGAAATCAGTCAGGCTTAGGCTAGATGCGCGTCGACGGACGCGGGAATTCGACGAACGCGGGATCGCTGGTGTCACGCCGCGACGGCCCCATACGTCCAATTCGCTCGAGCGTCCGCGGCGCAACATGGTCTCGCAGCGGGAGCGAAGCGCTTCCGGCTGCCTACCAGGCTGCGTCCAACAGCTCTCGGATCGCCGCTGGTCCGTCAATCTTGCGCGGATTGGTGTGCACCCATCGGTCGTGCATCGATCCAGCCGCGATTTCATCAAGCTGCTCGGGCTTCACTCCGACGTCGCGCAAGGTCGCCGGCAAGCCAAGGCCCGCGATCAGCGCCGCAACCGCGTCCGCTGCTTTCTCGTGCGGACGTCCGAGCGCCTCGCTGACCCAGGCCTGGCGGTCGGCATTGACGGGCTGGTTGAAGCGCAGGACGTGCGGCAACATAATGCAGGAGGTGTAGCCATGCGGCACATTCGCCGTGCCGCCGAGCACGTGGCCGATGCCGTGGCTGGCGCCTTTGGCGACACCATTCTGCGAGCCCATGATCGACATCCAGGCGCCAAGCTGGCAGTTCAGCCGAGCGTCGAGGTCGGCGGAGTTCGCTTTGACCGCGGGCAGACCGGCGGCAAGCAGGCGCAGTGCGTGCAGCGAGGCGCCGTCGGAGAAGGGCGTCGGGTTGATCGAACAAATGTCTTCCACCGCGTGGTCGACCGCCCGGATGCCGGTCGACAGGAACAGCCATTCCGGTGTGTGGATCGTCACCGCGGGATCGAGGATCACCGCCCGCGGCATCATCAGCGCGTGGGCATAGCTCTCCTTCACATGTCGTACCGTGTCGGTACACCCAGCCATCGCGGTGAACTCACCGGCTGATAGTGTCGTCGGTATGTCGATCGAGCGTACCGCTGGCGCATTCACCGGTGGCCGTTGCGTCTTGCCATCAGCGGTGATAACGGCGCGGAAGGCGTCAAGCTGGTCCGGCGCGGTGACGTCGTTGCCCAGGCACAGTCCAACCATTTTGGCCGCATCCGTGACGGAGCCGCCGCCTACCGTCAGCAGCAGATCGGCGCTCGCCGCGCGGGCCTCGTTCGCCGCCGCCACCACGTCGATGCGCGGCGTGTGGGAGCCGATTTTTGCGCAGATGCCCGCGAACCGGTTGCCGAGCACGCGACGAACGCTGTCGACGACATCGGTCTCGCGATTGAGCGTGCCGCTGGCCATGACATAAACCGCGCGCGCGTCAAGCCGGTTGACTTCCTCATCCAGCGCTTCGGCGAGCGCGATGCCGTAGATCACCCGTTCCATTGGCGGATAGCGATGTGTGCCGCGGACCATCGGTTTCACTCCTGCCTTTAACCCAGCATGACCGAGACGCCGGGTGCGGGGAAGAGGCGCCGGCCAGTTGCCGCTCCAGTGATCTTATGCTTGATGGAGCGGGAAGGGCAGGGACGGCCTTTGCCCCTGTCCTCACGATGACAGTCCCCGGTCGGATGGCAACACTCGGAAGGCCGACAGCCAGCCGTCGGGCACCCGCTGCAACTCGCTTATCGTCGCCTGAGGTGGGCTATCTGCTTGCGGACCGGCAGTGCTTTGACCCAGACCCAACGCATTGGCCGTAGCATCTTACGCTGCCACGAAGCAACTTCGAGGATCATCTGCAACGATTTCTCGATGCACTCCAGCGATCTGCCCATGGACTGCAGCATAGGGCTGCTTGTTTGCAGGTCTATGACTTTGGCCGCGAGTGATGAATTTCCGAAAGCTAGTTCCGTGTTTTCCGAACACAACGAACTTTGCCTGGATAGAAGCGCGGCGTTTCTTACCTCAAGCTCCGCGATCCTGGAGCCGGCCAAGGAATTCGCAGTGCTTAGCTCCAGGTTGGCACAGCGTGCGCGCACATATAAATTTCGCGCAAGCCCCCGCCCGCCAACGCGCTCGGCATGTGATGCCTGCAGAAGACAACGCCACCGCGGTAAATATCTGGCCCATTCCCGATGCTCGATCCGTACCAGGTTTTCTTGTGAAAGATCGGTCAAAAGAGTGCGGTCCAGACACAGCCTGCGGATCGCCGCCGCCATCGACGAAATGTTCCGCCGCACGATGAATTCGCGCTGCCTTGGTCCAAAAACCTCTGAGACAATGCCGACGTCGGTCGAAATGACCGGCACCCCGCAGGCCATGGCCTCCAGAACAGGATCCGGCGTTCCTTCCATCGCCGAGGCGCACAGTAGGACATCAAGCTTGTTGTAGTAGTCTGGCATTTCCTCCAGCGGTCGCCACCGCTCCTTGCGGTCGGCAAAATCAGCCAGGACAGCGAAGCCATCGTCGACAAGCCGCCGAATGACCGGTTTGACGATTGTTTCGAGACCTTTCGGGTCGTCGCCGGATTCGTTATGCCATTCCGAGTTGCCGACCCAGCCAAGGACCAAGGGGCGGTCGGCTTCAGACAACCGGCTCAGGTCATGAGGCTGAAACAATGTACGGTCGACCCCGTCAGGCGTCTCGGCCGTGGGATCGATTCCGTAAGCCGAGGCGTAGATCCTGAATAACCTGTTGGACGAAACCGCGTATCCATCGGCAAACACGAGGCCGGCGCGGCGACTGTTGACGCTGATCTGATCCAAATAGACATGATCATACACCCCGAAAGTCTGAGTGACCCGGCCCATTCCATCCGCTATTCGATCGATCGCGGTCGTTCTGTCCAAGTTCAAAACACTCGCGAGGCCGGAGATCATCGTGGTGGAGAACTGGTCATCAAAAAAGAATTGAAGATAGGGTTCTTTCCAAAGGAAATGCACATGGTCATAGTCGTCGGTAATGAATATCTTTCGGAACAGCTCCTCCGCCGATAGTTCATCCGAATAAAGTATGTCGGTAATGGCATAGTCAAGCAACATTGAGGCTATATTATTGGCGTTATTGTCAAACGCCCATCCCTTGACGTCGGCCACGATCGCTACCCTGGGCAGCGGGCCTGCAACGGGGGCAGGCATGGCGTCAGCCGGTTTCATAGAGCAAAATCCTTACAGCAGCCTGGTGTTCAACGCACATTGGTAAATGTTTCTCATGCGACCCGATCATGCAGAGGCAGATATCGGGTAATATTGATGACATACTCCATGTCGGAATACGGCCGCCAGTTCAAACCGAGAGCCTCTCTTATGCGTTGCGTCCTTGCGGAAGCGTGACGACGAGGCCCGTGGCTGGGCCGATCTTAGGCTCGTTGCCTCCGGTGGCCTTGCGGTTGCCCGCCAAACTGCAGGTCCAGGGCCGCGTCTTAGTCATGCGACCCCGGCGGCGTGGCACGTGCGATTTCCTTCCGGCAGTTATGGAAATTCACTCGCTGTGCTAGATCACGAACTTGCGACGCCGGTGGCATGACCGCGGTGGCACGACCGTGGCTTTTGCTGCTGGCGTCCACCGACGACGATATGGAGAGTTGATTGAATTCCGATAAGGCCACGGCGCTGGGTAGCCGCCCGGGGGATATGGTCTGGATTCCCGGCGGTGTGTTCCAAATGGGTTCCGACCGCCACTATCCTGAGGAAGCTCCCGTGTCTCAGGTACGCGTCGACGGTTTTTTCATCGACCCATATCCGGTTACCAATCGCCAATTTGCCGCCTTTGTCGCGGCGACCGGTTACCGCACCGTCGCGGAGCGCGGGCTTGATCCGTCCGCCTTTCCGGACCTCGCGTCCGCCTTGTTGCAGCCGGGATCGATGATGTTCAGCCCGCCGCGCCGACCCGTAGACCTCAGCGATGTGAGCAACTGGTGGGCATGGCGGCCAGGAGCCTACTGGCGTCATCCCGAAGGTCGAGGAAGCTCGGTCGCGGCGCGCCTCGATCACCCCGTGGTGCACATCGCGTTCGAAGACGCTGCGGCTTACGCTGGGTGGTGCCGCAAGGCTTTGCCGACAGAAGCAGAGTGGGAGTTTTCGGCGCGCGGCGGACTGGATGGAGCTGAATTTGCCTGGGGAAACGATTTTGCGCCCGGCGGGGTCAGAAAGGCGCACACCTGGGAGGGCGAATTTCCCTGGCGGAACCTGCACCCCGACGGGCTGCAACGCACCGCTCCGATCGGCCGCTACCCCTCGAACGGATATGGCTTGTTTGATATGATCGGAAATATCTGGGAATGGACGACCGACTGGTTCGCCGGCGGCCATCAATCAAACACCTGCTGCGTAGCCGACAGTCGGCGCGGCGGCGGTATGGACCTGAGCTACGACCCGGCCCAACCGGCAGTGCGCATTCCACGCAAAGTGGTCAAGGGCGGCTCCTTTCTGTGCGCGGCAAACTATTGTCGTCGCTACCGGCCAGCCGCTCGTCACGCACAAATGATCGACAGCGGAATGAGCCATATCGGCTTTCGCTGTATCTTCCGACCGCATCTTCAGGGGGAACACGATGTCGAACGAAACTAAACCGGGCTACGCGCCTGAACCGCCGGGCGATGCTGCTCAGCGGCACGTCACTCGTGGCGGCGACCGGGCTGATTTCAGCCGCGCGTGCCGAAGGGACCGATCCAAGCCAATCCGCGGCGGCACAGCAGCCGGCCGGCGGCAAACCCAATATCGTCGTCATCTGGGGAGACGATATCGGCATCAGCAATCTGTCGTGCTACTCCATGGGACTGATGGGCTACCACACGCCGAACATCGATCGCATCGCGCGCGAAGGCATGCTGTTCACCGACTACTACGGCGAGCAGAGTTGCACGGCCGGCCGATCGTCCTTCATTACCGGCCAAAGCGTGTTCCGCACAGGCCTGTCAAAAGTTGGTGTCCCAGCGTCGCCGGTTGGGCTCAGCGCCGACGATCCGACCATTGCCGAGATGCTGAAACCCCTCGGCTACGCGACCGGCCAATTTGGCAAGAATCACCTGGGCGATCTCAACAAGTTCCTGCCCACGGTGCACGGCTTCGACGAGTTCTACGGCAATCTCTACCACCTGAACGCCGAGGAGGAGCCTGAACTTCCGGATTATCCCAAGCCGGCCGATTTCCCGAACTTTGCCAAAACCTATGGCCCGCGCGGTGTGATGCATAGTTACGCGACGGATACAGACGACAGCACCGTCGAACCGCGCTGGGGCCGCGTCGGCAAACAGAAGATCGAGGACACCGGCCCGCTTACCAAAAAGCGCATGGAAACGATCGACGACGATATCGCCGCGCGCTCGGCGGATTTCATCGACCGGATGCATCAGGCCGGTAAGCCGATCTTCATGTGGGTAAACTTTACCCACATGCACCTGCGCACGCATCCGAAACCATCGAGTGTCGGTCAGGCAGGGCGCTGGCAAGACGTCTACCACGATGTAATGATCGATCATGATCGCAACGTCGGCACGGTGCTTGCCAAGCTGGACGAACTCGGACTGACCGAAAATACCATCGTTATGTACGGAACCGACAACGGACCGCACGCGAACACGTGGCCGGACGGAGCGACCACCCCGTTCCGCAGTGAAAAGAACACCAACTGGGAGGGCGCATTTCGGGTGCCTTATGTGATCCGGTGGCCGGCCAGGATCAGGGCAGGAGTCGTATCCAACGAAATCGTCGGTCACCACGACTGGATGCCGACGCTGCTCGCGGCGGCCGGTATGCCGGACATCAAGGATCGACTGCTCGCCGGCTATACCGTCGGCGACCGCACCTACAAAGTGCATCTCGACGGCTTCAACCTGCTGCCTTATCTGACCGGAAAGGAAGTCAAGAGCCCGCGCCCCGGCTTTTTCTACTTCTCCGATGACGGCGATGTGATGGGGCTGCGGTTCGACAACTGGAAACTGGTCTTCGCGCAGCAGCGGTCGCCAGGTACGCTGGCGCTCTGGGGCGAACCGTTCGTTAATACGCGTATCCCCTGGCTATACAATCTCCGCACCGATCCGTTCGAGCGGGCAACCATTACGTCAAATACGTATTGGGACTGGTATATGGACCATGCCTTCGTGATCATGCCGTCGCAGACGATCGTGCAGGAATTTCTGGCCACCTTCAGGGAGTATCCGCCCCGACAGAAGGCCGCGAGCTTCACGATCGACCAGATCCTGCAGCAGATGACAGGAAGCCTGGCCAGGGACTGAACTGGCGATCAGCTGGTGCCAGGACGCTCTACAGCGCTCGCCGGCGTCGTCGGCCCTGGGCCAGCGTGCATTGGGCAACTCTCGCGTTCCGTCTGGCCTGCTTTTGCTTCTGGTCGCCGCGTGTCAGCCGGCGAGCGAGGTCAGATCCCCAACTGACGCGAGCGCCTTCGCGCAGCAGGCGCAGGAGTGCCGAACGGGGGTCGCGCGTAAGCCCGAATACCAGGTCCTGCGTGCTCATATGCCGTTGACCGACATCGAGCAGGCAGACCTCGGACAGATGGCTGACGCAAGATCAATCTCGCCGCCCGAAGTCGCGGCGTTGGCTGATTGGGCCGACGAAATCCAGCGGTGCAGAAACGAGATTATGACTGCGGCAGAGCATAGTGAACTCTCCAGTTATGTTCCGATCGTTCTCGCGGATGGGGATCGACAGGACCAAATCATCAGTACAGCTCATGCAGCGAAAGATCAGCTGGGGTGAAGCCATTCTGCAGTTGAAGGCGAGCAGGACAGTCCTGCTGGCCGCCATCAGCGCGGAAAGCGAACATCGCGGTTCCGAACGCAGCCGATCGGCTGAGGCTGATCGCGCCAATCACGCGGCGATGCTGAATGCTTTCACCCGACTGGTGCCGTGAGAAACGGCCAATGCCGGGCCGCTCCGGAGCCGCGTTACGCTACATCCTGTTGTGCCAGTTGAAAACCGGATGCCGAATAGATCGCGAAGCGAAATTGCTGTCGGGGAGCAGAAGCGTGCAGGGGAGCAGCAGCGTGCTCCGCGGTGCGACCCCCGGGTTCACAGCGTCGGTGGTCATTCCACCATCGGATGTAGCTTGTCCTTGCCCCAGCCGCGCGGCCGGGGTTGAGCCAGATCCAGATAGAACGTGCGATGCGCCGCCTTCAGGCCAGGAAGTGCGTCTGACTTTGCACCGTGGTGGGGTCCACCCCTGCGACGAAGGTGGACCAGATACCGCTACCCTGGGCCGTTGAAACCAGTGTGCCGCCTTGATCGGCTGCGAAAGTCGTCGTGGCGGCATCCGTGGCCGGTAGCACAAGCGAGGTCCCATTCATTCCGTCGTACGGATGAAACTGATCGATCTGGTTCAACGCTCCAGGGATCAGGTCGGCCGCCCTCACGTAGATCACGTCGCTGCCCGAGCCAGCATCGATTAGATAGTTGCCGGTGCCCGCATAGATTGTATTACCAGTGGTGCCGCCGATGTATGTATCGGCGGCACTCCCAAGTTGGATGCTGAGCGGATCGGCGGAGTCCTGACCTAAGAATGTCTCAGGCGTGCCGCCTGCGTAGATCATCTGGAACCGCGAAAATTCGAGCGCCATGGCATTGTCGAAGCTCGCGAGGCCACGGCTGAGATCGACGACCAATGAGCCATTACCCGCCAGTCCACCGAGATCGAGCGTGTTGAAGCCGCCGCCGCCATCGGCGGTATCGGCGCCCTGTGCGTTGCCGGGCTTGATTGTGTCATTGCCGGGGCCGCCGACGATTTGATTCCGGCCCGCTGCCGGCCCGGTCCCGTCGACGCTGTCGCCGCCGGCGCCGGTCACGATCTTCGTACCGGCGCCGAGATCGTTGACTGTCGCAAATGCGTTCGGTTGAATGATTGTCTCGATACCAGAGAACTGCACACGCCAGACGTTACCGTCGTAAACCGTGCCGGCCGCGATATCGATCACCAAATTGGTGTTCACGGTGAGGTTGGAGAGGTCCAAGGTGTCGGTACCGCCGCCAGCCAAATTGCTAGTACCATTGCCGTAAACCAGGTAGCGTCCGCCCGTGAGATGGAAAGTGTCGTCGCCGGAGAAACCACCATTCAGCGTATCGTCGCCATTGCCTGCGAATATGTTGGCCCCACCATTGCCGGCGTTGACCGCGTCTTTGCCGTTGCCAAGCGTGATCGTATTATAGAGGTCGTTGCCCCATACAGTGTCGTTGCCCGATCCGGTGATGAGGTTGGCGATCTCGGATCGGGTATTGCCGCCATAGGTCAATGCATTGAATATGTTGGCCCGGGCGAGGATCTGGTTGGCGCCCATGCTGCTGAAGAAGCCGAGATCGGCGATCTGCGGATCGGAGAACCGCATCCCATAGCCTGGCCGCATGTCGAGAGAGCTGTTTTGGGAGAAGTTGCTCAGGTCATAGGTGGCGGTCGCCCCAGCCGTCCAGACCGTCGCAAAGATGTGGTTGTTGAACGGCAGTCCCTGGCCGGCTCCGTTGATGAATTCTTCGCCCGTTGTGGCCGACCATCTGTAGACAGCAGTGGTACCCCCCTTGCTGTAGTTAGCCCCGTATAGTTGCTGCAGGGCAGCGATGTCGTACATCATGTAGGTCTGCGGCAGGGACCCCGGCCCAGCCGTGCTGCCGTTACCGGTCTGACCGATGTAGGACGGGTAGTTCATCAGCGAGAATTCGATGTCGAGGAAGGCGGGGTTCATCGTCCCGTAGGGATCGGGATCCTGCCCATGCTTGAGGCCGAGCGCATGACCGATTTCGTGCAGCACGGCGGCAGCGGAATCGAAATTCCCCATCGTGGGAAATCCGCCCGTGGCGCCAAAGAAAACATCGCCGGCGTAGACCTGTGCACCAGGGAAGAAGGCGTAGGCGGTGGCCGGCTGCTTCGAATTGGCCAGACGGATGGTGCCGCGGCTGGCCGACGCCTCCGCGACTTTGGTGAATGTGAGGTTCGTGTAACTGGAGATCAGCGCGAAGGCGCGCTGCACGTCGGCTTGCTGCTGGGACGTCAGCGGTGCAAAGCCCTTGAACGGAGCCATGTCCGGATACTGGCCCGCAGAAGAACCGTAGCTGGTCCCATACGAAGCCGACAATGTCGGAAAGCTGTAGGTGATGGCGGTGCCGTTCCAGGCATACCCTCCAATCAACCCGTTAACATTCTGATTATCCGTCCTGTCAACCGTGCGGAAGCTGATCGAGGGGGGGCCGTCTCCCGCGTTTAGCGCACTCGGCAGAGTGGGGTCGGAGGGGTCATCCTCTGGGCTATTCGGTCCGACCGAAACAGCGCTGGTACCGAGATGAACGGTAGTGAAGCCGTCGTTTGCCATGTCGCTTTCCCCAGTTCGTTTTGATTGACTTCGGTTGTTGGCAGATCCCCAGCATGTCGGCAACGCGAGAAACTCAGTGCTTCCACAATCCAGCCGCCGCACCTGTGGGCCCTACGGCCCGCTTGCATCCGACTATCCCTCAGTAAATACCATCGAGTAAATAGTTACATAAGGTATTTTATGACGCCGGTTGGAATTATCCAGCCGCAACGATGAATGGGCAGGGGGCTGGCAGGGGCGTTTCGTGTACGGATCGGACATTTTGTGCTGGGGCAGATGCTAAGGACGGCCCCGTGCGACGGCGCGGAAATGGCAACGAGTCACTACCACGCGAAAACGTATGTGTATATGGCTGTCAGCGAAATCAACGCCGGCACGGTGCATTTCGAGGTCATCGACAACTACCTGGCGTGCGTTGCCAATACGATCCAGCAATTTAACGGCTCCATCGCGCGTTACGTGGGCGACGGGGTGCTGAGCTATTTCGGCTGGCCGGAAGCCCGAGAGACTGACGAACGAGTGGTGCGTGCCGGCCTCGCGGTCGTTCCGCGGTCAACGCGGCACCTCGCGGGGGGGCGAACCGCTCCAGGTGCGCGTCGGCGTCGCCACCGGATTTGTGGTCGTCGGAGAGCTGATCGGTTCCGGTGACTCCCATCAGCAGACGGCGGTCGGCGAAACGCCGAACCTGGCGACACAACTCCAAGGTCTAGCCGGGCCTGGTCAAGTGGTGATCGACGCTGCCACCCGCCGGCAGATCGGCGGCGGCCTGTTCGAGTGCCAGGATCTCGGCACAGTCAAACTCAAAGGCCTGCCGGCGGCGGTGCCGGCATCGCTGGTGCTGGGCGAGGGGAAGCTCGCGGGCCGTTCGAGGCACTGCATGGCCGCACCATGACGCCGTTGGTTGGGGAAATGGAACCGCTGCTCCGCCGTTGGCCATAGCGAAGGCGGGCAATGGACGGGTTGGGCTGATTTTCGCCGAGCCGGGTGTCAGCAAGTCCCGGATCGCCGAGGCGCTGGCCGAGCGGATCGCTGACGAACCGCACACTCGGCTGCGCTATTTCTGCTCACCGCACCACCAGGACAGCGCGCTCTATCCGGTGATCGCACAGATGGAACGAGCGGTGGTGTTTCAGCACGGAGACGTGGACCGGGCAGTCGCATGTGACGATGTTGACGCTGGCCCGGCTCGACCGGCGCGACACGGCGGCGCTGGTCGCAAACGTTGCCGGAGATTCGATGCTGCTACCGGAGATCATGGAGGAGATCTCGGAGCGCACCGACGGCGTGCCGCTGTTTGTCGAGGAACTAACTATGGCCGTTGTGGAATCCGGCGCCCGGGCGATAGCGGCTGCCCTGGCCGATCAAGGTCAGCGTATCCCCTTCGTGGAGTTGCGGGGCAAGTTCATACGCCATGAGCGTTCCGCCCAGCCCAGCACCACCATATCCGCCATTGCACAATTCCCTCGGATCTTTCTCGGGCATATCAGCCGCCGTTCGGCTGCCGCTACGGTACGTTTGCGATCTTGACCGTATATATGTTAATGCGTATATTCGCAAGTATGAAGTTAAAGCCCAGTGCAATGGCGGCGGCGGCGGATCGGGCGAGCGAGTTGCTCAAGTCGCTCGCCAACCGTCACCGGCTGCTCATCCTCTGCCAGCTTGTCGACGGCGAGCGCTCGGTCGGCGAGTTGGCCACCTTCCTCGGCGCGCGTGACTCGACCGTCTCGCAACACCTTGCGCTGCTGCGTAAAGACGGTCTGGTGCAGGCGCGGCGGGAAGCACAGACGATCTATTATTCCATCACCTCAGGACCAGCGCGGCGGGTATTGGAAACGCTGTTCGCGATCTATTGTGCTCCCGTGCCGATATGCGCCGATTCCGCTGCGCCGGCCAAGCCCAAGCCACCGGTTCGATCGCGGCGGACCATCCGACAGAACGTTCAAGGATGATATCGATGTTGTTCCGCAGGAAGACCGACTCGATTTCACCCGACCGAACCTGGGAGCCGGCCAAGGTCAGCGCCCGAATGGCGCGCTGGGAAACAAACTCGCCGATGAGCGCGAGGCGAACGAGAGGGCGGCCGAGCGTATACCGGGTGCTGTGGCGACGCTCCTATCGCGGCCCGATCCGGCCGCACTGTCGAGGCGCGACATGGTACCGACCTGCCTGAGCGGTAAACGTTCGGCGATGGCGTTGGCGCGCTGCCGTGGGGCCGATGTCGCGGTAAATATGCGTGGCGGACTGACGGCCCGGAAGGCCGCCAAATTAACGACCACGCGCTGATGGAGACCATTATGCACAAGCTGTTCTCCGTTGCCGCCGCGGTTTGGGCGCTGGTTGCGCCGGCGCACGCGCAGGCGCCGTTCACCGTGGGTCTGCGCCCGATCGCTGATCAAAAGGCGGTGTTCGCCACGGTGGAAAGCCCGAACGCGGTGCCGGCGCGTACTCGGATCGGCGGCACCCTCGCAAGCCTTTCGGTGCGGCAGGGCGACCCGGTCAATCAGGGTCAGGTGATCGCCGTCGTTGGCGACGACAAGCTGCTGCTGCAGATTCGTTCGCTCGATGCGCAGATTGCCGGTCTGCAGTCGGAGGCGGCGCAGGCACAGGTGGACCTCCAGCGAGCGGAGACGCTGTTTCGCCAGGGTGCGGGTGCGCTCGTCGCGCTAGAGCAGGCACGCACCAAGCTCGATGTCGCGACCTCGGCCTTGCGCGCGCGCTCGTCCGAGCGGGCCATGGCGCAGCAAAATCTCGATGAGGGGGCCGTCCTTGCGCCGGTCGCCGGCCGGATCATCACGGTCCCCCTGACCAAGGGTTCGGTGGTGTTGAACGGCGACACGGTGGCTACCGTTGGAGAGCAGCCGTTCCTGTTGCGGATACGCATCCCAGAACGGCATGCGCTGCTCCTCAAGGTCGGCGACCCGGTGCGGATCGATCCCGGACAGCTTGGAACGGCGCGCGGCACGTCGGGGACTATCACTTTGATCTACCCTCAGATCGAGGAAGGCCGGGTCGTCGCCGACGTGCATGTCCAGGACATTGGCGACTTCTTTGTCGGCGACCGGGTCAGGGTCTGGATCGCTGCCGGGGACCGCCCAGGCTACGTGGTACCCGAGAGCTTGGTTCATACCCGCTTTGGGCTTGATTTCGTAAATCTCCGCGGACCGGGGGGTTCGGTGCACGAGACGCCGGTGCAGCGCGGCATGACGCAGCCCGGCGCGGGCGTGCCGGACGGGCTCGAAATCCTTTCGGGCGTCAGAGAGGGCGACGTGCTGGTGCAGCCATGAACCTCGGCTTCTCCGGGCGGCTCACGCGCGCGACCATCCGCTCGCCGCTCACTCCGCTCTTCCTGCTGGCGGCCCTTGCCGCCGGGCTCGTCGCGCTACTGACGATCCCGCGTGAGGAGGAGCCGCAGATCAGCGTGCCGATGGTTGATATCGTCGTGGCTGCCAACGGCCTGAAGGCGCCCGACGCGGCAGAGTTGGTGACGAAGCCGCTGGAAACGATCGTCAAGGCGATCGCCGGCGTCGAGCACGTCTACAGCCAGACGCAGGACGATCGCGCCGTCGTCACGGTCCGTTTTGTGGTCGGCACCAATGAGGACGACGCTGTGCTTCGCGTCAACGACAAAATCCGCGCCAATTTCGATCGGATCCCGATCGGCGTCCCGGAGCCGCTTATCGTCGGGCATGGCATCAACGATGTCGCGATCGTGGCGCTGACGCTGTCGCCGACCGCGGAGGCCGCTGGACATTGGACCGACAAGGACCTCTATGACCTTGCTGCGAAACTGCGCACCGAACTGACCAAGGTTGGCGATATCGGCACCAGCTTCATCGTCGGAACGGGGCCAGAGGAGATTCGTGTCGAACCCGACCCCGAGAAGCTATCGCTGTTTGGCGTCACCCTACAGCAGTTGATCGGCAAAGTACGCGATGCCAACCGGGAATTCGTTGCGGGGTCGGTGCGCGACGCCGGCACGACCCGCACGCTCGCGGCAGGCCAGACCTTACGCGGCGTACCGGACATCGGGCTGCTGTTGCTCACCACGCGCGACGGCAGGCCGGTCTATGTGCGGGACGTGGCGAAGATCGTGGTTGCCCCGAGCGTGGTGGATAGCCGCGTCTGGACGCTGACGTCGGGGAAAGACGATTGGGTGCGCGCGCCGGCGGTGAGCGTGGCGCTCGCCAAGCGAGCTGGCGCCAACGCTGTGGTGGTGTCTCAGGCGATCATCGACCGTGTCGAGGCGCTGAAGGGCCGTTTGATCCCGTCCGATATCGCGGTCGAAGTCACCCGCGACTACGGCCGAACGGCAAACGACAAGGCGAATGAGCTGCTGTTCCACCTCGGGCTCGCCACGGTCTCCATCGTCGTGCTCATCGCGGTCGCGGTCGGCTGGCGAGAGGCGGTGGTGACACTGGTGGTGATTCCCACCACCATTCTTCTGACCATGCTGGCCGCGCGCCTCATGGGCTACACGATCAATCGCGTCAGCCTGTTCGCGCTGATATTCTCCATTGGGATCCTGGTCGACGACGCAATCGTAGTCGTGGAGAACATCGCCCGCCACTGGGCGATGCGCGACAGCCGCCCGCGGATGCAGGCCGCGATCGAGGCGGTCGCGGAGGTTGGCAATCCAACGGTCGTCGCCACGCTGACAGTGATCGCGGCGCTGCTGCCAATGCTGTTCGTCTCCGGACTGATGGGGCCGTATATGGCGCCCATCCCGGCCAATGCCTCCTCGGCAATGCTGTTCTCGTTCTTCGTTGCGATGGTCGTGGCGCCTTGGCTGATGCTAAAGTTGGCGCCGCGTGCCGGGGCTGCGGGTGGCGGGGGATCGGCGCACACCGAAGGTAGACTTGGCCGCATCTACCGCTCGGTCGCCGGACTGATTCTGCGATCTCGCACCCGCGCCTGGATCTTCCTGCTCGCCGTCGGCTTCGCCACGATCGCCGCTTGCGTAACCTTCTACACCGAGGATGTTACGGTGAAGTTGTTGCCGTTCGACAACAAGTCTGAACTGGCTGTGGTGCTGAACCTGCCGGAGGGCAGCAGTCTGGAAGATACCGAGCGCACGCTGTTTGCCGCCGCTGAACTCGCCCGCGGGATGCCCGAGATCCGCTCGATCCAGGCCTATGCGGGCACCGCGGCACCGTTCAACTTCAATGGCCTCGTGCGACATGCGTACATGCGGCAGGCGCCTGAACAGGGCGACTTGCAGCTCAACCTGGCGCCGAAAGCCGAGCGGGATCGCGCAAGCCACACGATTGCCCTCGATCTCCGGCGGCGGCTTGCCGCGCTGGCGTTACCGGAGGGCAGCACGCTGCAGGTCGTCGAGGTGCCGCCCGGGCCACCGGTGCTGGCGACGTTGCTGGCCGAGATCTACGGGCCGGATGCGGCGACGCGTCGCGCTGTGGCGGCCGAGGTGAAGAAGGTCTTCCGCTCGGTGCCGTTTGTCGTCGATGTCGGCGATTCCTACGGACAGCCGCGACCACGGTTGCGCATCGCGATAGACCAGGATGAGCTTGAGTATTTCGGCGTCGAGCAGAACGACGTCTACGACACGATTCAGGCACTGTTCGGCGGTGCTCCGGTCGGCTACTCGCATCGTGGCGAGGAACGCGACCCGATAGAGATCCGCATCGGCCTGCCGAAGAGCGAGCTCGACTGGAGCAGCCGCCTCGCCTCGACACCGGTGCCGGCGAACACACTGCCCGGCAGCAAGACCGTCGTCGAGCTGGGGCAGGTCGTGCGGGCCGAGCGGGAGGTGGGTTCGCCGGTGCTGTTCCGCCGCGACGGTCACTTCGCCGACATGGTCACGGCGGAACTCGCCGGACGCTTCGAGGCACCCATCTACGGCATGCTCGCCGTGAACCGCGCGATCGCGGAGCACGACTGGGGCAAGCTGCCAAAACCTGATATCAGCCTGCGCGGTCAACCGCTGGACGAGTCGAAGCCGTCGCTGCTGTGGGACGGTGAGTGGGAGATCACCTATGTCACCTTTCGCGACATGGGCGCCGCATTCGGTGTCGCGATCCTCGGCATCTACATTCTCGTGGTCGCGCAGTTCCGCAGCTTCAAGCTGCCGCTGGTGATACTTACGCCGATACCGCTCACGCTCGTGGGCATCGTCCTGGGACATTGGCTGTTCCACGCGCCGTTCACCGCAACGTCGATGATCGGGTTCATTGCGCTCGCCGGCATCATCGTGCGCAATTCGATCCTGTTGGTCGATTTCGTCCAGCATGGTGCCGGCAGGGGCAAGTCGCTGCGGGAGACGCTGCTGGATGCCGGCGCCGTCCGCTTCAAGCCGATCTTGCTGACGGCGCTGTCGGCGATGATCGGTGCTGCGACAATCCTGAGCGATCCGATCTTCCAGGGGCTCGCCATTTCGCTCCTGTTCGGACTCGCTTCCTCCACGCTGTTGACCGTTCTGGTCATCCCCGCGATCTACGTGGTGCTCCGTAAGGCGGACAACATTCCGGCCGGCTTCGTATAGCGTTTCGACAAGCGACAAGCGTGTGATGACACTGCCTCAGGATGGTGCGATTGAGACTGCCCTTGGTTCCTCGGCACCCGGGCAATACCGGAAAAAAGTGTGCGCCGTGGCGGCCCAAAAAAGCTCGTCGACCGTCTCAGAAGCAACGAACCGGAGGACTTGCAAAGAAAATCCATCAGCAGGGGGCTGCGCAGCTAACAACAAGCCAGAGGAAAGCAAATCCCGGCGGACTCGCTTGAGGTTGAACGGGGCCGACGGTTTCAACCGCACAGCCATTGCCGCAATGATCGCGATACCGGTAACGGTTCAGGACTACCCGATTGCTTCTGTTCTGCGGTGATGCCAACCGGGCGAATGATTGCTAAATCAAAGACATGGTGGCGGCGTGCCCCGGCCGTGAGACGAGTACCGTGATCCAACCTTACATGATATGAAAACCGGGCACTACCGCGCCTGCGCGCTCGCCTCCGACCGCGTCGCTCCGGACCTTGCCGCCAGCGCAGCCGCCATGAACTCGTCCAGATCGCCGTCCAGCACCGCGTCGGGATTGCCCTTCTCGACACCGGTCCGCAGGTCCTTCACCAGCTGATACGGTGCCAAAACGTAATTGCGGATCTGGTGCCCCCAGCCGATGTCGGTCTTTGCATTCTCCTGCGCCGTCGAAACCGCCTCGCGCCGCTGCAGTTCCGCCTCATACAGCCGCGCCTTCAGCATCGCCATCGCGGTGGCCCGATTACGGTGCTGACTGCGATCGGTCTGGCAGGCCACTATGATCCCGGTCGGAACATGAGTGATTCGGATCGCGCTCTCGGTCTTGTTGACGTGCTGCCCGCCGGCGCCGGACGCCCGGTAGGTATCAACCTTCAGGTCGCTTTCGTTTATTTCGATCTCGATTGAATCGTCCACGACGGGATACACCCACACACTGGCGAAGCTGGTCTGCCGGCGAGCGTTGGAGTCGAACGGACTGATGCGCACGAGGCGGTGCACCCCGGCCTCGGTCTTCAACCAGCCATAAGCGTTGGGTCCGCTCACCAGCAGTGTGGCCGACTTGATCCCGGCCTGTTCCCCTTCGCTCTCCTCCAGCAACTGCACCTTGTAGCCATGCTGCTCGGCCCAGCGCATATACATCCGCATCAACATCTCGGCCCAGTCCTGCGCCTCGGTCCCTCCCGCGCCGGAATTCAGCTCGATATAGCTGTCGTTGCCGTCGGCCTCACCGGACAGCAGGCTTTCAAGCTCGCGGCGCTTGGCCTCATCGGCCAGCGTGCGTAACGACGCCATCGCATCAGACACCATGGCCTCGTCGCCATCGGACTCGGCCAGCTCGATCAACTCCAGCGTGTCAGCGACATCGGCCTCCAGCTTTCGGACGCCGTCCATCGCGGAGGCGATCTGGTTGCGTTCCCGCATCAGTTTCTGCGCCGCCGAGGCGTCGCTCCACAACGTCGGGTCCTCGACGCGGTTGTTCAGTTCCGCGAGGCGAGCTTCGGCGACATCCCAGTCAAAGATGCCTCCTCAGCAGCGCGACCGACTGCTTGATCTGTTCGTTCAACGCTTCGGTGGAGGCGGACATGCGATGATCTGCCTTGTGTGAGGGGTGTCATGTGCCGGCGACGGCCCGATGAGGCGGCTCAATACAGGCCGCCAAGACCGGCATCAACCCCGCCGTGGACGGTGGCGGTCGACCCCTGCTGGTCGCCGCTGGGCGCACTCGCCAGACCCATACCGAACGAGGATGAGGCACCGGGGGTTTGGTCGGGCTTGAAAGCATCGGTGACGGTGCCCGTCGCGGTACTCCAGGGCGCCATCGTCACCCCCGCCGGTTGAGGAAACGTCAGAACCGGGCGTCCCGCCAACGCGATGGCCATATAGTCGTGCCAGATAGGCGCCGCGACCGCTGCCCCGGTCTCATTTTCGCCAAGCGACGCGGGATTGTCGAAACCGACCCACACGACGGTCACCAAATCAGGCGTAAAGCCCGAGAACCATGCGTCAGCGAATTCCTGGGTGGTCCCGGTCTTGCCGGCGATCGGCCGGTTGAGCCCTTTCGCGGCAGGAATGCCGGTGCCCCGCTGAACAACGCCCTGCATCATGGTGACAAGCTGGAAGACGCTGGCCGGATCGGCGATCTGCTTTCTTGAATCAGTCAGATCCGGAGGTTTGGCCGGATCAGCGCAATTTACGCAATCAAGTCCGGGCGAGCGCTGCACCACATGCCCGTCGCGGTCCTGAACGCTGTCTATCAAGGTCGGAACAACCTCGCGGCCACCCGCCGCCAGCGAGGCATAGGCGCCAGCCTCCCGCAGTACGGTGGTGTCGACGGCGCCGAGGGCGGCGGGCAGCACTCGCGGCATGCTGTCCACCATATGGAATGCGATGGCGTTGTCGGCGATCGCCTGCATTCCGACCTGCTGGGCGACGCGGAGGGTAACCAGGTTCAGAGATTGCTCAAGGGCAGTCCGCAAGGGCGTCGGGCCGCTGAAAGTGCCTTCGAAGTTGCCAGGCCGCCAACGGCCCTCCGGCGTATCAATCACAATCGGGGCGTCCAGGAAGCGCTGGCTCGGCGAGATGCCCTTTTCCAGCGCCGTCAGATAGACGATCGGCTTGAAACTCGATCCGGGCTGGCGCTGCGCCTGGGTAGCACGGTTGAACTGGCTCTGGTCGAAGCTCCAGCCCCCGACCATGGCCAACACCCGACCCGTCCGCGGATCGAGCGAAACCAGCGCCCCCTGCACCGAAGGCACCTGACGCAGGGTCACTCGGTTCGCCGGCGGTTGCCCCGACACGGCGGGCGCGGATCCCTTCGCCTTGGCTGTTGCGGGCGGGACTGCAGCAGTCGTTGCCGGTGGGACTGCAGTCGGTTGAGCTGAGGATGGCTCGATCATCACCACGTCACCGACCTGCAGGACGTCTGTCATGCGCCGAAGTGCCGGCCCGGGCTTGCCATCATGCATCGGACGGGCCCAGGCAAGATCGGCCAACGCCAGGACGCCCGTCTTGCGGTCACCGGCCTGATTGAGCCACTCGACCTTTGCCTCTGAGTCAGTAACGGCGGCGGCGACAGCAAGCTTCCAGGATGGCAGCATCCCGGGCGGTCTCGGGACCTCATTGAGCGCGGCGGGCCAGGTGGTTTCGAAATCGGCCGGAACCACGTTGAGCCGCGTGACCGCGCCGCGCCAGCCGCCCATTTTTCGATCATATGCCATCAGGCCGTCGCGTAGCGACCGCTCGGCTGTGAGCTGCAGTGCCGGGTCCAGGCTGGTCCGCACCATGAGGCCGCCCTCGGTCGTGGTATCCTGACCGAATTGCGCCGTGAGCTGCCGCCGCACTTCCTCGGCGAACCAGTCAGCGCCCGGGATCGGCGGCGGACGCCGGAACTCCGACGGCACGATCGGTTCCGCCTTCGCGGCGGCTGCCTGGGCCGCTGTGATTGCACGGTCCTCCTGCAGGCGGTCCAGGACGTAGTCGCGCCGCAACCGCGCGGCTTCCGGATACTTGAATGGATTGAGATTATTCGGAGCCTTCGGCAGCGCCGCCAGGAAGGCAGCCTCGGCAACCGTCAGCTTGTCCAACGATTTGTTGAAATATGACTGCGCGGCGGCGGCGACGCCGTATGAGCCGAGACCGAGGTAGATCTCGTTGAGGTACAACTCCAGAATGCGGTCTTTGCTGAGGTTCTGTTCGATCCGCATCGCCAGGATCGCCTCGCGGGCCTTGCGGGCGATGGAAACCTGACCGTCAAGCAGCATGTTCTTAGCCACCTGCTGAGTGATGGTGGACGCACCGATCGGTCGCCGTCCTTGGCCAAAATGCGCCAGATCGAAGATCGCCGCACGGGTGATCGCGAGGGGATCGATCCCGCGGTGCGAATAGAAGTTCTGATCCTCGGCCGAGATGAACGCCTGCCGGACAATCTGAGGGACCGCGGTAATGGGCACGAAGATGCGCCGCTCGGTCGCCAATTCGGTCAGCAGGCGCAAGTCGCCGGCATAGACCCGGCTCATGACCGGGGGCTGATAATTGCGCAAACCATCCACGTCCGGCAGGTCGGCACTGAACCGCTGATAGGTCACCCAAAGGATGGCCCCGCCCACCACGCCGACCAGCAGCATCAGGGCGAGGGAGGCGCCGAACAGGCCACGCATCGCGCGCGACAGAAATCCCCGACGCCGGCGCGGCTTGTTTGCGCGCTCCGGGGCCTGAGCCTGACGCTTGCCCGGCCGGGTGTCGTTTGAGGGCGCCAGTCTCTCGCCGGCGGTTAATCGTCCAGTCATGGCTCGGGATATGAGCGCTTTTGCACGAAACTGCCAGACGCGAGATTGGTTGTGGCCGCGGTTTGGTTTTCGCGAAAACTGCGCGGTGCCGTTCCAAGGCTCTGGCGTTTGTCCTGCTGCCTCGCGCAACGAAGCCAGGGGCGGAAAAAAGCCATCCCGCCTGGGTCCACCCTCAACCGGGCGGATACGTGATCTCTGGTGAAAGCACATCGGCAGTGCGCGCACGGCCGGCGAAATATGCATCGACCGCACGCTGCATGGCCTGCGCCACGAGCCTGCGATGCGCCTCCTGACGTAAAGCGGCCTCATCCCTTGGATTGGACATGAACCCCATTTCCACCAGGACGCTTGGGATATCGGCCGCTTTCAGCACAACAAAGCCGGCGTGCCGATCCGGGTTCTGCAGCATCGGCAGGTCATGATCGAGGCTGCCGACCATGCTGCGGGCGATTTGCACGGAGCCGGCCCGGGTCTCTCGCCGAACCAGGCTGGCGAGGATCTGAGCCACCTGCGGCGAGGCATCTCGCCACTGGTTTCCGATGAAGCGATCGGCGCTGTTCTCCGTCCGCGCCAAGGCGGCTGTCTGAGCATCGGACGCGGTCTGCGCCAGCGTATAGACCGAGGCTCCGCGCACGGAATGATCCGCGAGCGCATCCGCGTGCATCGACACAAACAACGCCGCGCCATCGCGTTGCGCCCGGTCCACCCGGTCGTCCAGCGGGATGAAGACATCGCGTGTACGGGTGAGTTGAACGCGATATCGGCCACCGGCCTCAAGACGGCGCTTGAGTTCGAGCGCGGTGGCAAGCGCGACATGCTTCTCGAACGTGCCGGACACACCGATCGCGCCGGGGTCCTTGCCGCCATGGCCCGGGTCCAGCATCACCAGCGGCGCGGCGGGCTTGGCCTGCCCAGGCGCGTTCGGCGTTGCGCGCGTATGGCGATCGCGACGCGGGCTGGCCGCCATCGCGGCATGCAGTGAAGCTGGCAGCAGGAACGTGCCGAAGACGGACGTCCCACTGACCAAACGATGCAGCAGCACACGACGGGTGACCGGGGGGGCAGGATGACCCATGGGACGATCTTAACATATTGGGTGCGGATGTAGAGCTTCGTCGTTGATTATGGCGAGTTCAAGGTGTCCCTCTGCACGGGACGCTTGCGATCATGTTCGGTTTGCGTCATCTTGCCTGCCGCTACGGTGATGCAATTGGGGTTGGCGGCATTTTCCGCCGTCCCCTGGCCTGCTCGGGTGGGGCCTGAGCCGTTGAGGTAGCCCTCTCTCAATTGGGGTGGGCGTGGTTCGGACCGGGTCCTCTGAGCGTTGGCCATCGCCGGCCGTTTCGCGCCCGCCATTTGTTGGCTTCGTGGCGCGGCGGGTGCCGTCTGTCGCGGACTGCACCCAGCATCGACTTTCAAACGGGGCAGTGTTCCGACTTGGAATGCGCCGTCCGAACGCCAGGGACTGATGAACAACATCGCGCCATGCCTGCCCGGATTGGGACTTTCGGCCGCTTTATTGGACCGGATGGCAGTCGCGTGCATTAATCCGCGCTATTTTCCTGACGCCTCGGGCGGGCCCCTTCCCGCAAGCCTTTCAAGCCGTTCGCAGGTCGTGGCCCCCGTGGAGCCCGAATCGTGCGTCAACACGGCGTACCGGAGTTCAGGACTAGATGACGAAACGCATGCTGATCGACGCCACACACGCGGAAGAAACCCGCGTCGTGGTGCTGGACGGTAATCGACTAGAAGATTTCGACGTCGAGACATCGACAAAGCGGCAACTCAAGGGCAACATCTACCTCGCCAAGGTCGTCCGGGTCGAACCAAGCCTGCAGGCCGCCTTCGTTGAATACGGCGGCAACCGGCACGGTTTCCTGGCCTTCAGCGAAATCCACCCCGATTACTATCAAATCCCGGTTGCCGACCGCCAGCGCCTGATCGAGATGCAGGCTGAGGAAGCCAGGCGCGAGGAAGAGGAAGCTGAGCTGGAGCTGGCCCTGGGGCAGGGGGCCGATCTTCAGGAACCGGCTCGTCCGGTGCCTGACCAGCAATCGGCGGATTACCAGATGTCGCCCTCTGCCGCTTCGAGGGTCGGTCAGGAAGCTGAGGCTGAAGACTGGGCTCGGCCGGCCCTGCCACTCCTGATCGCCCCGGAAGTTGTGGTCGCGCCGGACGAAGCCGTCAAACGGGATGTCCTCGCCCAGGCCGAAGCAGTCACAGAATCCTGGGCGTCACCTGAATTGCCGCCGATGCTGGCCTCGGCTGCTGCTGACAAGGAGGACGTCGAGCTCAGCACCGAGGTCAGTGTCCAGGACGAGGACGACGCCGCCGACTCCTACGACGCCAACGATGACCAAATCGCCGAACTGCCGCCACCGGAGACGATGGGCGGCGATCAGGACAACGGCGACGACCAACGGGAACGCCGGCTGACATCGCGCTTCATGCGCAGCTACAAAATCCAGGAGGTCATTCGCCGCCGCCAGATCCTGCTGGTGCAGGTCGTCAAGGAGGAACGTGGCACCAAGGGAGCGGCGCTGACCACATATCTGTCGCTCGCCGGCCGTTTCGGCGTGCTGATGCCAAATTCGCCGCGCGGTGGCGGCATATCGCGAAAAATCACCTCCGCCACGGATCGCCGCCGGCTCAAGGAGGTCATGGCGGAACTCGATATCCCCCGCGGCATGGGCATGATCGTGCGCACCGCCGGCGCCAACCGGCCAAAGCCCGAGATCAAGCGCGACTGCGAGTATCTGCTTCGGCTCTGGGACGACATCCGCGACCATACCCTCAAGTCGGTGGCGCCGGCTTTGATTTACGAGGAAGCCAGCCTGATCAAACGGGCGATTCGTGACGTCTATTCGCGCGACATCGACGAGATCCTCGTGGATGGCCAGGAAGGATGGCGCGCGGCGCACGACTTCATGCGCATGCTGATGCCCTCGCACGCGAAGAAGGTGCAGCTTTGGCGTGATGGCGGACAGCCGCTCTTCGCCCGCCAGCAAGTCGAATCGCAGCTCGATTCGATGCTGATGCCGACCGTTCAGTTGCGCTCCGGCGGCTATCTGGTGATCAACCAGGCGGAGGCGCTGGTTGCCATTGACGTCAACTCGGGCCGCTCGACGCGGGAACGCAACATCGAAGAGACCGCGCTTCGCACCAACCTGGAGGCAGCCGACGAGGTGGCGCGCCAGTTGCGGCTGCGGGATCTCGCCGGCCTGGTCGTTATCGACTTCATCGACATGGAGTCGAAGCGGCACAACGCGATGGTCGAGCGCCGGATGAAGGAGGCGCTGAAAAACGATCGCGCCCGCATCCAGGTCGGCCATATCAGCCATTTCGGCCTGCTCGAAATGAGCCGGCAGCGGCTGCGTCCATCGCTCGCCGAAACCAGCTTCATACCCTGTCCCCATTGCGGTGGCACTGGCCATGTCCGCAGCACCGAGAATGCCGCGATCCATGTCCTGCGCGGCATCGAGGACGAGGGCAGCAAGCATCGGGCGGCTGAGATCACGGTCTACGTCTCCACCCCGGTGGCGCTGTATTTGTTGAACCATAAGCGGGAACGGCTGCGGGAGATCGAATTGCGCTATGCGATGCGCGTGGTCGTCGCCGCTGACGACACGCAGATCGCCCCTCAGTTCCGCGTCGAACGCGTGCGCCTTCGCACGGCCGACGAACTCGCCGCCGTCGTGGCGCCGGATCATATGGTTGTGGCGCCTTCGCCTCAGGACGTCGAGGTTGAGGAGGACGAGGAGGACGAGGACCTCGTTTCGTCGACGGAAGACGACGACGTGACCGAGGAAGATGGTCCGGAACCGCTTCACGGCGAGGCAGGTGAGGCGGGCGAGGCGGGTGGCGAGACCAGCGCCGAGGAAGCGGAACGGCGGCGGCGGAAGCGGCGGCGGCGGCGGCGTGGGGGCAAGCGCGAGGAGGCAGGCGCCCCGCCCGAGAGGCCAGACGAACCGGAAAACATCACTGCCGAGCCGGCGGTCTCCGGCGAGGATGCTCCGGTGCCGGTAGCGGCGACGCAGGAAGACGCCGCGATGGAGGTGGCTGCCGAGAGCGCAGGCGAAGCGAGCGCAAGCGAAGCGGGTGAGGCAGCGCCGCCATCAGATGAGGATGGACCCAATCGCCGGCGTGCAAGGCGTGGCGGGCGGCGACGGCGGCGGGATAATGAGGGCGACATCTCGCCCTTCGCGGTCCCCGGGGCAGAACAACCCGATCTGCTGCCGGTCTACGCCGGGCCGACCCCGGCCAATCCGTTCGGCGGCCAGGCCTTTGACATTTTTGACGTGATGGACCAGGTCGAGCGGCAGGCCGAGACTCTTGCCCGCGGCGCGCCCAGGGTCCGCCGTGGAGGTTGTCGACGTCAGCGCGCCGGAACCCGGGGCTGCCGGCATCGATGCCGAGCCCCGAACGGAGCAGGCCGACGCATCGGAGGAGCTGCCGGTCGCGCCAGAACCGCCGCAGTCGGCGACTGAGATCCTGACCGCGTTGGCACCCGAGACGACAGCACTCGAGACGAAAGCACTCGAGACGACAGCACTCGAGACGACCCACGACACATTGGCAGGCGAAACCGTTGTCGGGGACGATTTCCCGGTTGGGTCCGAGGTCAGAAGGCACCGCTATGACCGAGGCTGATCTGCCCGGCGAGGTGCTTTCGATCAATGCCGTTGCGGTCGCTGCGAATGGTGCCATGCCGGAAGCCGTTGCGCCGGAACCTCCACCGGCGGAGCCAGCCATCAAGCCGATCCTGGTCGGCGCGGGCGGCGAGCCGCCAGCGGAAAGAAAGCGTGGATGGTGGCGTCGGTGAAGCCGCTTTAAAGTCGGGAATCGCGTCTACCGCCGCTTTGCCTCAAACCGATACGGTGCCGCGCCGGTCGTCATCGGATCCATCGACAGCCTGTGTTCCAGCGGCGGGAATGCCCGGCTGCGGCAGTCGGGCCGGTCGCAAAGGCGGCAGGACAGGCCGATCCCGACTCGCGCCCGGTCCAGATCCAGACCGTCGGAATAGACCACCTCCCCGGCGTTCGCGAGCGAGCAGCCCATCGCCACGACGTGCATCGGTCGCGGCTCCCCCCAGCGTACCGAGGAGCGCACGACTGTCCGCGCGAAACACAGGAACGCCGCGCCGTCGGGCAACTCCGCTATTTGCACGTGCACGGTGCCCGGCTGGGCAAAGGCGGTGTGTACCACCCAGCGGGGGCAGGACCCGCCAAAACGGGCGAACGGGAAACCGGCGGCTGAGAAGCGCTTCGAAACGTTGCCCGCAGGATCGACCCGCAGAAAGAAAAACGGCACACCCCGCGCGCCGACCCGTTGCAGGGTCGATAACCGATGGCACGCCTGTTCGAAAGAGACACCAAAGCGGTACGCGACCGCCTCCATATCGTGCCGCAGTGCGGCCGCGGCCGACCGGAACGCGCTATACGGCATCAGCAGGCCACCGGCGACATAGTTCAGCAGTCCGATGCGAAGCAGCATCGCCGCTTCCGGGGTCGATGGCGCGGCATCTGTCACCACTGCCTCCACCGCCTCCCGCGCTTCCAGCAGCGCCAGTTGAAATGCCATGTGAAAGCCGCGGCTCTCGCGGGGCAGCGCCTCGGACAGCGTCAGCCTGCTGGTTGCCGGTTCGTAGCGTCGTAGCGCCCCCTCGAGCGGCTGCACCGAGACGCTGACGCCGTGCGCCCGGCGCAGACGTTCGGCGATGGCATGGTTCATTTCCGCCGGCGCCCCGGGGGCAAGTTCGTTTGCCAATGCCTCAGCGGCCTCTTCCAGGGTCGGAAAATGGTTCGAACGGTCGTCGAAAAAATCCCGCACCTCCTCGTTGGGCAGCAGGATGCGGCGCCCGGACGGCAGCGCGATGCCGTTCGCATCCTCCCGCGCCACTCGCCAGGCACGGTACAGCGCCAACACGGCGCGGGCCGCATGCGGACTGCCGGCGGCCAGCGCCTCGACTTCCTGCTCCGGCACTTCCTCCGCCCCAAGCAGCGGATCGCCAAAGGCTTCCCGCAACCCGACCTGAAGCTGGCGCTCCTGCGTGCCGGACAGCTCCCGCAGGTCGACCCGCAACGACTCGGCCAGCTTGATGAGCAATGACGCCGTGACGGCACGTTGATCGTGCTCGATCAGGTTGAGATAGCTTGCTGAGATACCGAGGCTGGTAGCCAGGGCTTGCTGCGACAGCGCCCGCTCGGTCCGCAGCCGCCGCACTGTTCGGCCGATCACGGTACGGCTCATGATTTTACATCCTTTACAGATCCGAGCGAGCGGCCGTCAATTCATAGACCAAATTCTGCCGATTGAGCCAATAATACCCTTCGTCTTTGCGCCATTCGTGTCAATTATTCACTCACCGACCCACGAGACAACGGAGCACAACGATGCGTTCTACCCCACTTTATGCACCCGACGGTTTGACCAGCACCGGCGGGGATCCGGAGCGGTTCGCGGGCATTCGCCGCGACTATACGCCGCAGGACGTGGAACGTTTGTCGGGCTCCTTTCGCATCCGCCATACCTTGGCGGAGATGGGTGCGGCGCGTCTTTGGCACCTGCTGAAGACCGAGCCGTTCGTGAATACGCTGGGCGCCCTGACCGGCAACCAGGCGGTGCAGCAGGTGAAGGCTGGTCTGAAGGCGATCTACCTGTCCGGCTGGCAAGTCGCCGGCGATGCGAATTCTGGCGGGGAAATGTATCCGGACCAGTCGCTGTATCCGGTGGACTCGGTGCCGAAGGTGGTGCGCGCCATCAACAACGCGCTGCGCCGCTGTGACCAGATCGCACAGAGTGAGGGCGGCAAGGACGGCACCTACTGGATGGCGCCGATCGTCGCCGACGCGGAAGCCGGCTTCGGTGGCCCGCTGAACGCCTATGAACTGATGCGGAACATGATCGCGAACGGCGCGGCGGGCGTGCACTTCGAGGATCAGCTCGCGTCCGAGAAGAAGTGCGGCCATCTTGGCGGCAAGGTTCTGGTGCCGATCAGCCAGCACATCCGCACCCTGAACGCCGCCCGCCTGGCGGCCGATGTGGAAGGTGTCAACACCGTTCTGCTCTGCCGGACCGATGCGCAGTCGGCACAGTTGCTGACCAGTGATGTGGACGAGCGCGATCGTCCGTTCATCTCCGGTGACCGCACCGCCGAGGGCTTCTTCCATATCAAGCCAGGCGTCGGAAACGATTACGCGATCGCCCGGGGTCTGGCGTATGCGCCGTATTCCGACCTGCTGTGGTGGGAAACCAGCGAGCCCGATCTGCGGGAAGCCGAGCGGTTCGCGGATGCGATCCACCGGGAGTATCCGGGCAAGATGCTGGCGTACAACTGCTCGCCCAGCTTCAACTGGAAGAAGAAGCTGCCTGCCGACAAAATCGCTGCGTTCCAGCGCGAGATCGGCAAGATGGGCTACCGCTTCCAGTTCGTCACGCTGGCCGGCTTCCATAGCCTGAATCTGTCGATGTTCAACCTGGCGCGCGGCTACAAGGAACGGGGTATGGCCGCATACAGCGAGCTGCAGCAGGCCGAGTTCGCGGCCGAGCCGGAGGGCTACACCGCGACGCGTCATCAGCGTGAAGTCGGCGTCGGCTATTTCGATGCCGTTGCGATGGCGATCTCGGGTGGCCGGTCTTCGACGACGGCGCTGTCAGGTTCGACCGAAGCGGCGCAGTTCCACGACCATGGCGACGTTGCCAAGGGACACGACAGCCACGACGACGGGCTGGTGCACAATCACGAATGGGCCGTCACCGCGAAGTAGTTTAACCGGCTGCGGCGGTGGAACGACGTTTCACCGCCGCCACGCCTGACCCCAGCGGGCCTGGATCGGATCCCTGGAGAGCAACACCAGCCTGATTCCAAGACAGCGTTCCCCCTAAAGGTGGCAGCGCTCTACGCTGCCTGGCGACGGAACGCGTCCAGGCTCCCAGCATGAATGAGCTCACTCGGCAGCACGTGGCCGACGATCTGCTCGGCCATGCGGCCGACCTCGATCAGTGCGTCCAGGTTGACACCGGTACTCGATACCCATCTCCTCGCACAGCAACACCAGTTCCTCGGTGCAGATGTTGCCGGCGGCGCCTTTCTGGCCGGCGAATGGGCAGCCACCCAGCCCTCCGACCGTGGAATCGAAGCGGCTGACGCCCATGCGCAAGGCGGCGAGGGCATTGGCGACCGCAAGACCCCGCGTGTCGTGCAGATGCAGCGCCAGGGTCATGTCCGGCCAGCACGACCGGACCTCGGCCAGGACGCGTTCGATGCGAGGGGGGATCGCCCAGCCCATGGTGTCGGCCAGCGAGACCAGGGTGATCTTCGCGCCGGCTTCGTTGGCGATGGCCAGCCCGTCCTCGATCGTGCTGATGACCTGGGCGGGCGAGATGTCGCCCTGATAGTTGCAGCCGAACGCCGCCATGATGCCCAGCCGGGTGACCGGCACGTCATGCGAAAGGTGCAGCGCCGTCTGCTTGCGCATCGCCTCCAGGTTTTCCTGATTTGAGCGATGCAGGTTCTTTTGCGTGAATGCCTCCGATGCGGTTAGCGAGATGGAGCCGGTGATCGTGAGCTTGTCGCGAAAGGCAAGCGCCCGCTCCAGTCCGTTGGCGTTGAACCACAGCGCGGTGTAGTGGACGCCGGGTTTCGGCCTGAAGCCGGCGATGACCTCCTCCGCGTCGGCCCAGCCGGGGACGATCCGCGGGTTGACGAACGAGCAGGCCTGGATGTGATGCAGGCCGGTTTCCGCCAGCGCCTCGATCAAGCGGATCTTGTCGGAGCTGCTGATCGGGCCAGGCTCGATCTGGAAGCCTTCGCGCGGGCCTTCCTCATGAATTTCGACGTGGCGGGGCAGGTCTGTCACGGCGGGGGCTCCTGTTTTTGAGGAGGATCGACGTGGATCATCTCACCGGGTACCGGCGAATGACCATCGATCCGAAGTCTGAGATCCAAGCGACGGAGGTGGCTGCGCACGCGAACCCGCGTCCGGCAAGCGCCTGGCGACAGTCGAACGACAAGCTTGGGCAAGGGTGCGGCGACCGGGACGTGCATTGCTGAAGACATGATGTCATCTTGGGAGTCAGCCGGTGTTGTGGCAAGCAAGCAGGGGAACCGGATGTTGACATGGCGGCCGTGCTCGACTTTGCGATTGCCCTGACGTTTCGGCCGGCTGCGGTGTTTGCCCCAACGCGGGCCAGCCCCGCTGCTTACGGCGGTCGGACGCGGGAAAGGGCAATCGCCGATCCGATCGGGACGCCAGGTCGCGACCCCCGCCACCGGCCCGACAGGATCGGCACACCTATCGCGACCTCGGCCAAGGCGAACCGGACCGGGAAAATGCGGCCCGGCCGATCATCTGCTCTCCTGCCGGCCAGGCAGGCGGACGTCGATGTAGCAATGCGGTACCAATCGCTGCTCGATATGCGGCCTGATCTGGTTCAAGGTCCACGTAGCGTCATGAACGTCCAATCCTATCGGCCCGTCATGTGAAACTGCCTTGGACCGAACGATGCACCAGGGCTCGCGCGCGCCCTTTAAACGCGGAGACTTCTGCTTATGACATTCAAGGTCCAGGTCGGCCCGCCGCAAATCGCCATCCACCAGGCGATGACGGTTCTGATATCGGAAACCGACGGTCGAATCGAATGGCCCACTGACAAGGGGCTCTATTTCTTTGACACCAGGCTTATCAGCGCCTGGGCGGTCTATGCCAACGGCACTGAGTGGGACCTGTTGAACGGCGGCGCGATCAACTTCGACGCCGCCCGCATCTTCATGACCAACCAGGCCTTCCTGACTGAGGACGGTTCGATTCCGGCCCGTACCTTGGCCTTCGAATTGTCACGCGTCATCGACCAGGGCATGCACGAGGACCTGGATATCACAAACCATGGGCAGAAGCCCATTCGGTTCAATCTGGAAATCACCCTGCGCTCCGATTTCGCCGACATATTTGACGTCAAGGCAAAGCGCTCGATCCGCCGCGGGCGCATCACCTCCGAATGGTCGGAGGCTCGGCAGACCCTGCGTACCAATTACCAAAACGCCGATTTTGGGCGATCCGTCGCCATCTCGGTTGGCGAAAGCAACTCGCGGGCGGTGTTCGCGAACGGACGACTGAGTTTTGAGGTGAAAGTGCCGCCCGGAGGCAGGTGGCACTGTTGCCTGCTGTACGAATTTGCCACTGGCGAAAAGCGCTATCACGCGCCGCACGATTGTGCCGCCGACGCAGAGCAGTCGGCGCAGGCCGAAGCCCATCGCGAGTGGCGTCAGACAGTGTTGAAGCTGCGCACCAGCAATGAGGAATTCTACCGCCTCTTCCAGCAGGCGATCGACGACATGGCAGCGTTGCGCCTGCCGATCGAGGGCACTGACAATATGGTCTTCGTGCCGGCGGCCGGGCTGCCCTGGTTCATGGCGCCGTTCGGTCGCGACAGTCTGATCGTTTCGCTGCAGAACATTATGGTCTATCCGGAATTTGCCCGCGGATCGCTCGATGTACTGGGGCGCTGGCAAGCCAGGGAGCATGACCCGTACCGTGACGCGGAACCTGGAAAGATCATGCATGAATTGCGCTATGGCGAATTGGCACACTTCAAGCTGATCCCGCACACGCCGTACTACGGCACCGCAGATGCCACCCCGCTCTACCTGATTACGCTGCATGCCGCCTGGCGTGCCACCGGCGATCATTCCCTGCTCGAAAAGTATCTGCCGAACGCCGAGGCGGCGCTGGACTGGATCGACAACGAAGGCGACCGCGACGGCGACCTGCTTCAGGAGTATCAGACCCGCTCGCCGGTCGGCTACGAGAACATGGCCTGGAAGGACGCCGGAGATTCGATGGTCTACCCGGACGGCTCGCCGGTCCGCGGACCCAAGGCGTTGTGTGAATTGCAAGGCTATGTCTACGACGCCTGGCTGCGCAGTGCTGAAGTCTTCGACGCACTCGGCAAGCCCGATCGAGCGGCAAAACTGCGCCAGAAGGCCGCGGCGTTGTTTGACAGATTCAACGACAGCTTCTGGGACGAGGAGAGCGGCTTCTACGCCTACATGCTGGATGGCGAGAAGCGCAAGGTGCTGACCGTGGCCTCGAATCCCGGCCACCTTCTGTGGTCCGGGATCGTGCCACCCGATCGCGCCGCCAAGGTGGTCGCCCGGCTGCTCGCGCCGGACATGAACTCAGGCTGGGGCATCCGGACTCTGTCGAGCCGTCACCCCGCCTACAATCCGTATTCTTACCAGAACGGCTCGGTGTGGCCGCACGACAACAGTCTGATCGCGCTCGGTTTCAAGCGCTATGGATACGGCGCCGAAGCCGCTCGTATCGCCCGTGACATCAGCGAGGCAGCGAGCCACTTCCTGATGAACCAGCTGCCCGAACTGTACGCCGGCGTGGCCCGTGAGCGCGGCAGTTTCCCGGTGCAATATCTCGGTGCGAACGTGCCGCAGGCCTGGGCGGCGGGGTCCTGCTTTGCCCTCACGCAGGCTATGTTGGGCGTCCAACCGGATGCGCCGAACGATCGGCTGTATGTCGATCCCGCTCTGCCGGAATGGCTGCCCGACATCACGCTGATCGATATTCGTCTCGGACAGCGGCACCTGGACATTCGCTTCCGCCGCGACGGCGAAAAGACCGTCTGGGAGGTACTGCGTGGCGACGCTAATCTCGTGCGTTACCGAAGTTGGGTGGACGCGGGCAATGCCCTGCGGGGAGGCTGACGTCAGCCGGTAATCCGGATAGGATCAGGCGCATCGGAGGAAACGTCATGAAAATCACCAGTTACCAGGCGACGACGCTGCGAATTCCGGAAGATGATCCGCTGGCTAATATGCCGGAAGAGTCTGGTCGCATGCGCCCGGTTGTCATCCTCCGCCTGCGTACCGACAGCGGCATCGAGGGCATCGGCCTGACCTTCTACGGCGGGAAAATGACCGGCAGCCTGCATGTGGCGGTCGAGGAGCTTGCTGCCCTGACCGTCGGCGAGGACCCGCTGCGGATCGAACATATCGTCGCCAAACTGAATGCCGGGACCGGGGATTCCTGCGGGCCGGGCGGCATCTTCACTCTCGCGCTCTCGGCGATCGACATTGCGCTGTGGGATATCAAGGGCAAGGCGCTGGAGCAGCCGCTGTGGAAATTGCTGGGCGGCCACCGCGACAGGGTGCCGACCTACGCGTCCGGCTCGCTGCGTCGCGGACTGACGGATGAGCAGGCGCAGCGCGCCGCGCGTATCCTGGTGCAAAAGGGTTTCACTGAGATGAAAACTCAGATGGCCCTGCCCGGAAATCCGACCCCGGCCGAGGAGGTGCGGCGCGTCCGCGTGGTGCGGGAAGCGATAGGGCCGGACGTCAAGCTGATGTGCGACATCAATCAACGTTGGCGGCCGGAGCAGGCGATCGACATCGGCAGCCGAGTGGAAGATGTCGGCTTGTTCTGGCTGGAGGACGTTACGGCGGCAGATGATTACGCTGGACTGGCGCGGGTGACCGCGGCACTGAAAACGCCAATTGCAGGTGGCGAGTACGTCTGGGGCATCGTTCCCTTCCGTCATATGATCGAGGCGCGTTCGGTCGACATCGTCATGATCGACATCTGCCGGGTCGGCGGCGTCACGCAGTGGATGAAGGTTGCCGGCATGGCCGAGGCCTTCAACCTGCCGGTGGTCAGCCATGTGATGCCCGAGATGCTGGTGCATATGGTCGCTGCCTGCCCAAACGGCCTGACCGTCGAGTACATGCCCTGGATGCTGTGCCTGTATGAGGAAACTCCCGCGATCGAGAACGGGATGATGGTGTTGCCGGACAAGCCGGGGCTGGGCCTGAAGTTCGACGAGAAGGCTGTCGCGGCGTTCAAGGCGGGATAAGGCCGAGGTCGGGAAATCCGGCGCGCTGTGCTGCAAAGTCGTGACTCCCCGACCGCGCTCCGTCCTTCCGGAGGTCACCGGTCGGGGCCTCCTGTTGGGTCTCCATATCATTAGTTCACAGTAATATCGCAGAGCGGCGCTATCGTCTGTTCATAACTTGACGGCAATCTGACCGTTCGGCCGGGCGACAGTCAGCTTGTTTTGCGGCGTGATAGGTGCTGGGATATCAGGCGCAAAATCACCAAACGGGCCGAGAGCCCCAAGGGAGGAAACAAATGGAAAAGGACGGACTGCGACGCAGGCAGTTCCTGCGCTCCAGCGGCATCGCGGTAACCGCGCTCGCCGCCGGCGGGTCGATGATCCTCGGTCCCGACCAGGCTTGGGCGATGGTCACAGCCAACCTCGATCCACACACCTCGCAGACCCTGCTGGTCATGACCCACGACCTGTTCCCGCACGAACGGCTAGGCGTGCAGTACTACGCGGTCGTCGTCGACTCGCTCGACAAGCAGGCCGGCACCGATGCCTCCGTCCGCCAGTTGCTGGTTCAGGGTGTCGCCCAGCTCGACGCCGCCCACAACATGCCCTGGATCGACCTCAGCGACGGCACGCGGGACGCCGTGCTGCGCGGCATCGAGAAGTCCGAGTTCTTCACCACGGTCCGAACCAAGACCATTGGCGGTCTCTACGGCAATCCGCTCGTCTATCAGATGTTCGGCTTTGGCGGCCCCTCGGTTCAGCTTGGCGGCTACATCGACCGGGGCTTCGATGACATCGGCTGGCTGCCAAACACCTGAGGGGGAAACAATCCATGGCCAGGACATTTGATCTGAAGGATGACACCGTCGTTGTTGTCGTCGGCTCCGGCGCCGGGGGCGGCACACTCGCGAACGAACTCGCCCAGAAGGGCGTGGATGTGGTCTGCCTCGAGGCCGGAGCGCGGCTGGCGCTCAGCGACATCGTCAATGACAACGACACGATGTTCGGCCGGCTGAGCTGGCTCGACAAGCGCATCGGCACCGGCGCGCTCAATCCCAGCCTGCCGCTCTGGGTCTGCAAGACGGTCGGTGGCACCACCGTGCACTGGGCGGGCGCCGCGCTGCGCTTTCAGGAACACGAGTTCAAGACGCGCTCGACCTACGGCCAGGTCCAGGGGGCCAACCTGCTGGACTGGCCGCTGAGCCTCAAGGAACTCGAGCCGTTCTACGACAAGGCCGAGGACAAGCTCGGCGTCACCGGCACGCATGGCATTCCGCGGCTGCCCGGCAACAACAACTACAAAGTGCTGGCCGCGGGCGCCAAGCGCGTCGGCTACAAGGAGTTCCATTCCGGCAACATGGCGATCAATTCCGAGCCGCGCGATGACCGGCCGGCGTGCCACCAGATCGGCTTCTGCATGGAAGGCTGCGCCATTGGTGCGAAATGGTCGACGCTCTACACCGAGATTCCGAAGGCGGAGGCGACCGGACATTTCGAACTCCGGCCCGAAAGCATGGCGCTGCGCATCACCCACGACGCGAGCGGTGCGGTCACCGGCGTGGTCTATGCCGACAAGGCGGGCAATCACCATGAACAGAAGGCACGCGCCGTCTTCGTCGCCGGAAACTCGGTGGAGACGCCGCGTCTGCTGCTGAATTCGGCGTCGTCGAAGTATCCGGACGGCATGGCCAACTCGTCCGGTCAGGTAGGCCGCAACTTCATGCGGCACATGAGCGGGACGGTGTACGCGATCATGCCGGGCCGGGTGAATTTCGAGCGTGGCACGCAGATGGCGGGCATCGTCAAGGACGAGTCGCGGTTCGATCCCAAGCGTGGCTTTGTCGGCGGGTACGAAATGGAGACGCTGCCGGGCTTCGGCCTTGCCGGCCTCGCCACCAACCTGATCCCCGGCGCCTGGGGTCGCGACTACACGCGGATCATCGAGATGTATGACCACTTCGCCGGCATGTGGCTGGTCGGCGAGGACCTGCCGCAGCAGGGCAACGGCGTCACCTTGCACGCGACGGAAAAGGATCAGTACGGCTTGCCCGTGCCGGTGGTACATTTCACCGACCACGCCAACGACTTCGCCATGCGAAACCACGCGTTCAAGGCGGGTCGCGCGGTCTACGAGTCGCTCGGCGCCACCGAGATTTTCGAGCTGCCGCCGTTCTCGAGCACGCATAACATGGGCACCTGCCGCCAAAGCGAAAATCCCAGGGACGGTGTGTGCAACAGCTTCGGGCAGACGCACGACATCCCGAACCTGTTCATCTCGGACGGCAGCCAGTTCACCACGTCCGGGGCGGAGAACCCGACGCTCACCATCGCCGCGTTGGCCATCCGCCAGGCGGGCTACGCCGCCGACCAACTGAACAAGCGGCAGATCTAGAGCAATATCAGCCTGACGGAAGTCGCGGGGCGACCTCAGGCTGATGAATTTGCTCGTGAAACAACAGCTGGAGCGGTTCCGCTCAAGGTGGAAGCGCTCGAGCCGCGGGTCCGGCGCGCGATCGTCCAGGCCTGCCTGATCGGGCGGGCGCGCCGAACCTCGACCCCCCGCCTGCGCCGGACGCCACCGGTTTAGGCACAGTTCGGCGGTGGTATCATGATTAGACCCCGATCAGCTTGGATCGGCGGTCAATCCGGCTTCGGCCAGGCCTGCCAGCGCCGCGGCCTCATCGTTGTCCGAGCTGTCGCCGGTGACGCCCACCGCGCCGATGATGCTCTTGTCGTCGCCTCGGATCAGCACGCCGCCGGGAACCGGGATCATCGAGCCGCCGACCGCGTGGGTGACAGCGGCAATGAAATGTGGCCGCTCCTCCGCGCGTTTGCCCAGGGTACGTGATCCCACGCCCATCGACAGCGCGCCGTACGCCTTGCCGATCGCGATATCGGCCCGCCGGAGCGCGGTACCCTCCTCGGCGCCGAACGCCTTCAACACACCACGCGCGTCCAGTACGGCAATCGCCATCGGCGCGAATGATTTCTGCCGGGCATGGCCGAGCGCCGCGGTGATGACCGCCTGTGCTGTTGCCAAGGTGAGCTGCGTCATGCGTCTTTCCCCATTGAAGAGCCTACCCCATTGAAGAGCCTAAAGGAACACCCCGTCCGGATCGCCGTTGAACATCACCCGGCCGACGGTCTCGAAGTGCGCCTCGCGGGACTGGATCTGCTGCGACAGGGTGTGGATGTCACGGAACCGCCGCTCGAACGGGGTGCCGAGGAAGATTGCTGACGTGCCGGCCGCCTTGTACACGAAATCGGCAATCTCAACCGCGGTGTGGATCGCGTGGGCGCAGCCCAGCCGCACCCTCACGCGGGCCTGGAGATCGATCGGAGCGACGTCGTCCGCCTCAGCCCAGATGTCCTTCAGGATTGCGACCAGCCAGGCGCGGGCGGCACCGAGGTTGGCCTCCCGACGGGCGACCTCGGCCTGTACCACCGGGCTGTCAGCCAGGCGCTGCAAACCGCGCGGGGTCTTCTCGCTGGCCAGGGAAATGAAGGCGTCAAGCATGGCGCGGGCTATGCCGAATGCAACGCTGGCCACACCGACGGCATACAGTCCCTGCATGGTGAAGGCGTAAAGCGGCCCGGTGTCCCGCCGCAGCGACGGATCTTCCCGCGTGCCGCTGTAGGCTTCCGGCACGAACAGGTCGAAGACCCGATAGCCCTCCGACGCCGTACCGCGCATCCCCATGGTGTTCCAGTCACGAATTTGCTCGGTATGCTCCTTGCGGAACAGCAGTGTGCGCGTGGTAGGGCGGCCGAAGCGGTTCAGCCGCAGCGATCCATCCGGCTCGACGACCTGGCAATGCGCGCCCATCCAATTCGCCTGACGGCTGCCGCTGGCGAAATGCCACTCGCCGCTGACCTGATAGCCGCCCGGGACCGCCCGCGCTTGATGTTGATTGGGTGGCCCCCAGGAGATGATCGTCCTCGGATCCGCGTAGATCGTCCTGGCGGTTTCCAGTGGAATGAACGGGGCAATAAGGGCCGCGCTGTTGGCGACGAACAAATTCCAGCCAACCGAGCCGTCATGGCGGCTGATCTCCTCGATCGCGCGAAGATACGTCCAAGGCTCAACCTGATCGCCACCAACTGAAAGCGGTAGCAGCATGCGTGCCAGCCGAGCCTCATGGATTCGAGCGAGAATCGAACTGCGGAATCGCCTGGGTCTGCTCGATCTCGTCGGCCGCGGCGGTGATTGTCGGCCCAAGATCGCGCGCCCGCGCCAGCGGATCGACCGCGATGGAGCCTGGTCCAAGATGATTCATCGGGTGCTCCAATGCCGCATGATGCACAATTACCGGCGCGTCCTGGCTGGATTGTCAATCTTGTGGGATGACCGCGCCGGCTGGCACGCCGAGTAAAGAGCCAGATTGAACCAAATCCCCGGTTCCGCTACCACCTTCGTATATGCGCCCCTTGACGATCCTGAGTTTTGCCCTGCTCACGCTGGCGCCGCATGCCTTCGCGCAGGTGACGCTCGACCTGCATGCGTTGCAGGCACTTCCCGAGCGTGGCGGTCAAGGTGCTCCGGCCCATGTGATCCCACCGACCGAGCATCAGGTCAGGCGAACGCAGACGGTAACGCCACGATCGCCAAGCGCGGCACCGGGAAACTCTTCGTCCGAGGCTGCCTCGACGACAAATCCTCCGTCAGAGACCGCTCGCACGGCCGCCGCGGCCTCTGGATCCGCGGCACCTTCCGCATCGGCACCCGTTGCTCCGCCGGCGCTGCCGCAGAGCGTGCCGCAGACCGCCTTGATCACGCCTATCGCTCCTGCCCCGTCGGGAGCCGAGTTCGGCTCCCCCACCACCACCTGTGTCGGACAAAGCTGCGACCAACGCCGCGCCGACCGTTTCTGGGCTGCGCGTCACCTTCGCCTCCGGCCAATCCGAGCTCAGCCCGGAAAGCGCTGCAGCCATCAAACAATTTGCTTCGGGGCCAACGACAGGCGAGGCGAGCAGCTTCAACGTGTTGGCCTATGCGCCGGGCAGCCCGGATGATCCGTCGACCGCTCGCCGGGTGTCGCTGTCCCGAGCGATGGCGGTGCGCAGTGCATTGGTCGCGGATGGCGTGCCGTCCGCACGGATCTATGTCCGTGCCTTGGGGGCTCAGTCCGGCGACGGGCCGCCCGACCGAGTCGACGTGAATGTGGAAGGTTCCACCGACACCGGGGCCGCCTCGGCCCAGGCAACTCCGAGATGACCCGTCCGTCGGCATACCTGGTGCGTATGGCGATGTTCCTGCTTGCGGTTGCCGTAGTTGCCGCACTGCTGTCGCCGGTGCTGATAACGGCGTTCTTCAATAATCCGCTGCTCAATAGTCTGATCCTGCTCGTCTTGTTCTTGGGTATCTGCTGGAATCTGCGCCAGGTTCTGCGGCTGTCGCCTGAGGTCACGTGGCTGGAAACCTACCAGACCGCACGAACCCGGCTGGCGGCTCTTCCTTCGCCCAAGTTATTGGCGCCTATGGCCAGCATGCTGGCGACACGGGAGGGCCGCGGTCACGGCAATGCCGGCCACTTCACCCTGTCGGCGACGGCCATGCGCAGCCTGCTGGACGGTATCTTTTCCCGGCTGGACGAAAGTCGCGAATTGTCGCGCTACATGACTGGCCTGCTGATCTTCCTTGGTTTGCTGGGCACATTCTGGGGCCTGCTGAAAACGGTCGGTTCGGTGTCTGACGTGATCGGCACCATGACGCTCGGCAACGGCGACATGAACCTGATGTTCGACCAGTTGAAAACCGGCCTTGCCAAGCCGCTTGCGGGTATGGGGACCGCTTTCTCCGCCAGCATGTACGGCCTTGCCGGTGCGCTGGTATTGGGTTTTTTGGACCTCACAGCTGGTCAGGCGCAAAATCGATTCTTCAACGAACTGGAGGAATGGCTGGCCGGATTGACCCGGCTCTCGTCCGGTGTGCTGGCGGAAGGCGAAACGTCCGTGCCGATTTATGTTCAGGCGCTGTTGGAGCAGACAGCGGAGAACATGGAAGGCCTGCAGGGCGTCGTGATGCGCGACGAGGAGACCCGGATCCAGATCAATCATGCGGTCCTGACCCTCAATGAGCGTCTCGCCACACTGGTTGAAACCATGAAGGCCAACCAGCATTTGATGATCCGGATTGCCGAGACACAGTCAGCGCTTGCACCATTTTTGCAACGCCTCAGCGAGGCGCAGGCTGGCGACGACGCCGCGCGCGGCTACCTGCGAAATATTGAGCAACACATGCAGCGCCTGCTGAGCGAGTCGGAACAGGGCCGCGCCCGCACCACCGCCGAATTACGCAACGATCTACGGGTCCTGACGCGAACCGTCGCGGCCCTTGCTGAGCCGCCGCGGTAGACGGAATGGCGATCCGGGCACGCCGACAGCAGGGTAACGGCCTGGACGCATGGCCCGGCTATGTGGACGCGCTGTCTACGCTGCTGATGGTCATCATCTTCGTTCTTCTGGTGTTCGTGCTGGCGCAGGCATTCCTTTCGGTGACTTTGTACGGGCGCAACCAGGCGCTGGAAAAAGCCACCAAGCAGCTGTCCGAGATCTCGGAAGCGCTGTCGGTGGAGAAGGGCAAGACGCTCAATCTGCGGGTCTCGGTGGCACAACTTGGCAAGGACCTGGCGAGCGGGACGGTGGAACGCGACCGTCTGACACAGCAAATAGCCGAGGCGAACCTGGCGCTCCAGGCCGCCGGCGTGGCCAGTACCAAGCTGCGGACGCAGCTTGCGGACACTGCCAGCAAAGCCGACGCCGCAAACCAGGACGCGGCGGCGGCGAAGGCTCGGCTGGCCGAGATGCAGCAGCAGATCGCCGAACTGGACCGCACCGTCTCCGCCGACAAGGAGACGCTGCAGGCCAGGCTGTCTGATCTGGCGACGCTGGCGCAACAGGCGCGGGCCCTGACCGCGCTCCGCGATGAACTGCAGAAGCAGGTTGAGGATTACGCCGCGAAGGCGGGGACCGAACAGCAGAGGCGCCAGACGGTGGAGGCCCAGCTCGGTGACGAGAAGAAACAGGGTGACACCGTGAGGGCTCAGGTCTCCTTGCTCAACCAGCAGATCGATCAGTTGAAGCTCCAGCTGGCGGCGATTGCGTCAAGTCTGAACCTGACGCAACAACAGAACGAAGAAAAGGATACCCAGATCGCCAATCTGGGACAGAAACTGAATACCGCCCTGGCCGCCAAGGTGGAGGAACTGCAGCAGTACCGCAGCGAGTTCTTTGGCAAGCTTCGCAGCGTGATGGCGAACCGGCCGGGCATTCAGATCGTCGGCGACCGCTTCGTGTTCCAAAGCGAAGTATTGTTTCCCGTCGGCAGCGCCGAGTTGACCCCCGCGGGCACCGCTCAGATGACGGCGCTCGCCGTGACGATCAAGGACATCGCCGCGAAAATCCCCAGCGACGTGAATTGGGTGCTGCGAGTCGATGGCCACACCGATCCGCAACCGGTCAAGGGTGGTTCCTTCGTCTCGAACTGGGAATTGTCGGCGGCTCGCGCGATTACCGTGGTGAAGCTGCTGATCGCGGATGGCGTCCCGGCTCAGCATCTGGCCGCAACCGGGTTCGGAGAATATCAGCCGCTTGGGCCGGGCGACACGCAGGACGACTACGCCAAGGACCGTCGAATTGAGTTGCGGTTGACCGATCGCTGAGTGGCAGCCCGATGACAATGCTGCCTGATGACAAAGCTGAAGGCCCCGGACTCGCGCCCGGGGCCTTCACATTGTTTGTGAGTGTCCGTCGCCGGACCGGAGAAGTCTTACGCCGCCGCCTGCGCGCCGGCGATCCAGGTCTGGGTTAGGGACACCACGGAACAATGAGACACTGGATCACCTCCTTTCGGTTAGTTGCTGCGATGCGCGCAGAATGCTCCCGATTCGGGTCATCTGGCAAGCGAATGAATGCGATGCGATCCGTCGGCCTGTTATGACGCGGGGCCCACCTTGCCGGAAACCGGTCCGCTGCGTGAGAATAGCCCTCTCGCATATGATCGCCGCCTGCGAACCGACGCGCGGTCCGAGGCAACGAAAGAAATCGTCATGACCAACTACCCCTTTAACCAGTCCGATCTGGATGTCCTGGCACAGTGGGACACTCCCACCATCTGCAACGGACTGGAGATCGTAGTGCCGGAGCGCCGCACGATCGGTTTCACGGTGGAGCCGATGGTCTGCATCGACCCAAAGGCGAAACCGATCGTTGGTCTGGCCCGTGTCGGGATGATTCGGTCCACCGAGGCGCCACGCGGCAAGGTCACCGACCGGGCGGACTGGTACGATTACGTTGCCCGGGTCGATTTTCCGACCATCGCGGTCATCCAGGATATCGATGGTCGGACCGGCTACGGCGCCTATTGGGGCGAAGTCCAGTCGACCATACACAAGGCACTGGGCTCGATCGGCTGCGTCACCAACGGTTCATTCCGCGACCTCGACATGTGGGCGCCGGGTTATCAGATGATCGGCGGCCGCATCGGCCCCAGCCACGCACACGTCCACATGGTGGACTTCGGCAAGCCGGTGAACATTTTCGGCATGCAGGTGGGGCATGATGACGTCGTGCACGCCGACTTCCATGGCGCGGTGGTGGTACCGGCCGACGCGGTGCGCAAGCTGCCGGCGGCGATCGACCTTGTCTCCCGCCGCGAGAAGGTGATTCTGGACGTCTGCAAGGCGGCCGACTTTAGCCCAGCCAAGCTGCGCGACGCGCTCAAGCGGTCCGGCGAGATTCACTGATCAGGGCAGATCGGCCGCCCTCAACAGACCCCTGGGGCCTGGTGAGGGCAGCGCTCCGGCCGTTTCGCGCCGGGGTGCGGCCGACCGCCGGGGCGGTTGCGGCGCGGGCGTAACAATTCGCTTGCAGCCTTGTGTAACGCAATGCATCAACTGCTGTAAATCCAACGAGTTATCGCGTAACACTGAGCAACAATCATTGACTCGCGGCGGCCTCTGTATCGGGTTACTGGGAGCATTGCCAATCGCGTGATGTCGATGAACCGATGCTCGAACATCCGGTTCTTCGATACTCCGACACAGGGACCCGAACTTGATGGATGGGCTGTTCCGGCTGCCACTGCTCGACGCGGACCTCTTCGGATGGCGCCAGCGAACCCTGAAGGCCGCGATCAACTGCGTCGGCGTCGGCATCCATTCCGGCCGGCGGGCCAGCTTGGTGATTCGTCCGGCAGAGGCCGGTCACGGGATCGTCTTTCGCCGCACCGATCTGGGCCTCGACATAGCGGCGCGCTTCGACAATGTGTGCGAAACGCGCCTTTGCACGGTTCTCGCCCATCCGGACAGGCCTTCGGCACGGGTAGGCACGGTCGAGCACCTGTTGGCCGCACTCTCCGGCCTCGGCATCGACAACGCCCTGATCGAGGTGGATGGTCCGGAAATTCCGATTCTTGATGGCTCCGCGGGCCCCTTCCTGTTCCTGCTGGATTGTGCCGGCTCGATCGAGCAGGACGCCCCCCGCAGGGTCATCGAGGTATGCCGCCCGGTCCGTGTCGCTGCCGGCGATGCCTTTGCCGAACTACGTCCGCTCGCGCCCGTTACACGTTCGGCAGCGCCGGTGCTGGAGATGGATCTGTCGATCGAATTCGCGGCGCCGGCGATCGGCCGCCAGTCCTGCTCGCTGCGGCTGACGCCGCAGACTTTCCGCCACCAGATCGCCGAAGCGCGAACCTTCGCCCTCGCGCCCGACGTGGCGGAGTTGCAGGCTGCCGGTTTCGGCCTCGGTGGCAGCCTGGATAATGTCGTTGTCGTCGACGGTGGGAGCGTGCTCAACCCGGGCGGCCTGCGCATGGACAATGAGTTTGCCAATCACAAGCTGCTGGATGCGGTGGGCGACATGGCGTTGGCAGGCGGCTCGCTGCACGGTCGCCTGATCATCCACCGCGGCGGTCACGCGCTGAACAACAGTTTGCTGCGGGCGCTATTCGCGGACGCGGCGGCTTGGCGGTCCGTTACGAGCGAGCCTCTGACGGTCAGCGCCGCCTGACGAATCGCTGAGGATCGACTGGATTGGGCCTGCCGGGGTGTCGCCACCTTGGTCGCGGCGTCGATCTGGTACCTGGATTTGTCCGTATTCGCGGATCGCGACGCCATGATATAAGTATGCGATGAATCAGAAGTCGCAACATGCACCATCGTCTCCTCACTTTTCCGGCGCTTGCGGTCGTGGTGCTGCTGCCGTTGCTCAGCGCCTGCGGCCGCGGCGGTAGTGACGAGGCCAAGAACGCCCCGGTCGGTCCGGTGGAGCAATTATATAACAACGGCGTCGACGCCCTGAATGCGAAACGCTACACCACCGCCAGCGAGCAGTTCGCCGCCGTCGAGCAGAATTATCCCTATTCGTCCTGGGCGGTGAACGCCCAGCTCATGCTGGGCTATACGTCATACTTGCAGAACAAGTACACCGACGCGATTGGAACCCTGGACCGCTTCATCCAGTTGCATCCCGCGCATCGCGATGTTGCCTATGCCTACTACCTGCGGGCGCTCTGCTATTACGAGCAGATCGCTGATATCCAGCGCGACCAGCGGGGAACCGAGCAGGCGATGAACTCGCTGCAGGAAGTGGTGAACCGTTTTCCCGGCACCGCCTACGCACGGGACGCCAGCCTGAAGGTTGATCTGTGCCGCGATCATCTGGCCGGCAAGGAAATGGAGATCGGCCGGTTCTACCAGAAACAACATCTGTATGAGGCCGCGATCGGCCGCTTCCAGCGAGTGGTCGACGACTTTCAGACCACTAACCACGTGCCGGAGGCGCTGCATCGGCTGACCGAGATCTATCTCGTCCTGGGTCTGCGGGATGAGGCGCGCAAGACTGCCTCGGTCCTTGGCTACAACTATCCCGGCAATCAATGGTATGAGGACAGCTACACCCAGCTTGTTGATGATGGCGTGGCGACGAGCGGAAGCACGCGTGCGCCCAACGCGCCGGCTCAGCGAGGCTTTTTCTCTCGTGCCTGGCATGCGGTGTTTTAGAGCAATATCAGCCTGGCTCGGATCGCGGCGCGACCTCAAGCTGGGGAAATTGCTCGTGAAACAACACCTCGAGCGTTTCCGCTCAGGGTGGCAGCGCATTAGCCTCCCGTGGTCAGTGAGGCCGCGTCCGGCCAGCCCGTCTGCAGGAACGCCGGACCGCGGAGCCAGGAGTTCGGCGTGCTGACCGGCCTGGCGATTCGGGACGTCGTGCTGATCGAGCGCCTGGACCTTTCGTTTGGTCACGGCCTCACGGTCCTCACAGGCGAAACCGGCGCGGGCAAATCCATTCTGCTCGACAGTCTTGGTCTCGCCCTTGGCGCCCGCGCGGACAGCGGACTGGTGCGCGCCGCCGCCGAACAGGCTTCAGTCACCGCCTGTTTCACGCTGGCGGAAGGCCACGCGGTCGCCGCGGTCCTGGATGAGCACGGACTGATCTCGGACGACGACCTCGTGCTGCGCCGCATCGTCACCAAGGACGGCCGCTCCCGCGCCTTCATCAACGACCACCCGGTCGGAGTCGGCTTGCTGCGCCACATCGGCGGACTGTTGGTCGAGGTCCAAGGCCAGCATGAGCAGATGAGCCTGGCTGATCCCTCCAGCCACCACGCGCTGCTGGATGCATTCGGGGTGCCGGCTCCGCTTCGCCATGGCGTCGCCCGAGCTTGGAGTGGGTGGCGGGAGGCGGTCGAAACGTTGGACGAAGCCCGTGCGGCAATCGCCGCCGCGGAACGTGATGAGGAGTATTTGCGGTTCGCGGTCGACGAACTTGCCAGCTTGGCGCCACGTCTCAACGAGGAGGAAGACCTGGCGCGTGAACGCCAGCGTTTGCAGCAGCAGGAACGGCGAGCCGAGGCGATCGCGGTGGCGCTCGGCGAACTCACGCCGCGTGACCGTCGCGCCGCCGGCCCGTCCGCCGCGTTGCGCGCCGCGTCGCGTGCGCTGCAACGCCTTGCGCCGCCCGGGCAACAGAGTTTCCCGAGCGCTCCGAACCCCGCTGACCATGCGCTCGCGGCGCTGGAGCGGGCGGAGGAGGCGTTGGCCGAGGCGGAAACCATACTCACGCGCCTGGCTGCCGAATCGGATGTCGATCCCCGGTTGCTGGAGCAGTCGGAGGAGCGTTTGTTTGCGCTGCGCGCCGCTGCCCGGAAGCATGGCATCGCGGTGCCGGACCTGCCAGCGCTACTGGACACCCTTGCGGCGCGTCTGTCAGCGCTGGAAACCGGTGCCGCCCATATCGTCGCCTTGGAGCAGACCGCCCGCGACGCCAGGAACCACTTCCTGGCCACCGCCGCCGACCTCAGCGCGGCCCGTGTCGCGGCCGCGGGGAAGCTGCAAAAGGCGGTGGCGAAGGAACTGCCGCCGCTGCGTCTCGACAAGGCCCGCTTCCTTGCCGAGGTAACGCGGGTGCCGGAAGCAGGCTGGGGCTCCGGCGGTCTGGACCAGGTGCGCTTCCTGATTGCTGCCAACCCCGGGCAGGAACCTGGCCCGCTCGCGCGCGTCGCGTCGGGCGGCGAGTTGTCGCGGCTGATGTTGGCGATGAAGGTCGTGCTTTCCGCGGGTTCGGCGGTGCCGACCTTGGTATTCGATGAGGTCGACTCCGGCGTCGGAGGTGCCACGGCCGCGGCGGTGGGGGAGCGTCTGGTCCGCGTCGCGGAGCAGCTTCAGGTGCTGGTGGTGACCCACAGCCCGCAGGTGGCAGCCCGCGGTGCTGCCCACCTGCGCGTCACCAAGCAGGTCGCACGAGGCCGCACCACGACCGTGGTCGAACTCCTCGATCCGGACGCGAGACGCGAGGAGATCGCCCGCATGCTCGCCGGCGAGACGATCACGCCATCGGCCCGCGCCGCCGCCGACGACCTGCTGGGCCAGAGGCCGCCGCAGGGGCTGCTGGTATGACGGATGCGGCCACGACCGAAACGGCCCGGACTCCGGTCGAATCTTTGACCGAGGCGGAGGCCGCGGCTGAACTCGCCACTCTGGCGCGGCAGATCGAGCACCACGATGCCGCCTACCATCAGCTCGACGCGCCGGAGATCTCCGATGCCGACTATGACGCGCTGCGTCGCCGCAACGCTGCGATCGAGGCGCGTTTTCCGGCCCTGATCCGGTCGGATTCGCCGTCGACGCGGGTAGGCGGCGCGCCTGAGAGCGGCTTTGCCAAGGTGCGCCACCGGGTGCCGATGCTGTCGCTCGACAACGCGTTCGACGTCACCGAATTCGCTGAATTCTGCGCCCGGGCGAAGCGGTTCCTCGGCCGCACCGAGCCGTTGGTGTTCGTCGCCGAACCGAAAATCGACGGCCTGTCGATCAACCTGACTTATGAGCGCGGAAAATTCGTTCGCGGCAGCACGCGTGGCGACGGCACCGAAGGTGAGGACGTGACCGCCAATCTGCGGACAATGAAATCGGTACCCGACCGGCTGCATGGTGACCCCCCCGCCCTGATCGAGATTCGCGGTGAGGTGTTCATGACCAAGGCCGACTTCCTGGCGCTGAACCAGGCACAGGCCGATGCAGGCGGCAAGATCTTCGCCAATCCGCGCAACGCCGCTGCCGGGAGCCTGCGGCAACTCGACGTCCGCATCACCGCGAGCCGACCTCTGTCGTTGTTCGCCTACGCTCAGGGCGAGAGCAGCGAACCGGTGGCGGCGACCCATTGGGATTACCTGGAGCGCTTGAAGCACTGGGGTTTCGAGGTCAACCCATTGTCCCGCCGGCTGGGCGGCGAAACCGACGCGGAGGCGTTTCAGCAGTCGATCGCCCTGGAGCGCGCCAGCCTTGGCTATGACATCGACGGCGTCGTCTACAAGATCGACGACCTCGCGCTGCAGCGGCGTTTGGGGTTTGTCGGTCGAGCGCCGAGGTGGGCGATCGCGTGGAAGTTTCCGGCGGAACAGGCGACGACGGTGCTGCGGGATATTCGTATCCAGGTGGGACGCACCGGCGCGCTGACACCTGTGGCCGAACTGCAGCCGGTGAATGTGGGCGGCGTGCTGGTGGCGCGGGCAACGCTGCACAATGAGGATGAGATCGCGCGCAAGGACATCCGCATTGGCGACACCGTGGTGTTGCAGCGCGCGGGTGATGTGATCCCGCAGATCGTCTCGGTAGTGCTGGAACGCCGGCAACCGGACGCGGTGCCCTTTGCGTTTCCGCAGGTTTGCCCGGCCTGCGGCAGCCATGCGGTGCGTCCCCCCGGCGAGGCGGTGCGGCGTTGCACCGGCGGCCTGATCTGTCCGGCGCAGCGGGTCGAGCGGCTGATCCATTTCGTCTCACGCCCTGCCTTCGACATCGACGGGCTGGGCGAAAAGACCATCCAGGAATTTTACCACGAGGGGTGGCTGCACGGTCCTTCCGACCTGTTCAAGCTGCCCGGAAGAGAAGCCGAAATCGCCACCCGAGAAGGCTGGGGCAAGCTGTCGGCCCGCAACCTGTCGCGCGCCATCGAGACCCGGCGTCGGGTGCCGCTCGAGCGGTTCATCTATGCGCTGGGTATTCGTCGCATCGGGTCCACCAACGCTCGCCTGCTCGCCCGCCACTACGCCAGCTTTGCCAACTGGCGTGAACAGATGCTGGCAGCGGCGACGGTCGGCTCCGATGAGCGGCTGGCGCTGGGCAGCATCAACGGCATCGGCCCAACGATCGCCGAGGAACTGGCGGACTTTTTCGGTGAACCACGCAATACCGCGACGCTCGACCAACTTGCCGATGAACTGACGATCGAGGATGCCGCTCAAGCCGAAGCCGCCGACAGTCCGATCGCCGGGAAGACGGTGGTGTTCACCGGAACGCTGGAAACCATGACCCGGCCGGAGGCGAAGGCGCGGGCTGAGGCACTGGGTGCGAAGGTCACCGATTCGGTGTCGAAAAAGACCGACATCGTCGTGGTGGGCGCCGACGCCGGATCGAAGGCGCGAAAGGCGACGGAGCTCGGGGTCAGGACCATGACTGAGGCGGAATGGCGGGATTTGGTGGACTAGTGGATAAAATCTGATTTCCCATTAGCCTCCGATTTGGTGGGCCGATTCAGCCAACGCTTGGGTAGTAAGCGTTGGCATCGGACCACTAGACCAGGTTCGGCTTCAGGCTAGACTAGGCTTCGATTGGCGCAGCGTATGAAATGCTGATTCGGCCATCGGATCTCAGAACGATCCTGCGTTCGCGGGGTTGACCCGGACGCCGGGTGCGGCACCCTGTCGGAAAGACCGGAGGAACGCAGTATGCAACGCAGTCGCGACCGAATTCTGACCACCCATACCGGCAGCCTGCCACGACCGCCCGCGCTGGTCGAGCTATACGTCCGCAAGGGGCGCGGCGAAGCGGTGGACGAGGCCCTGGCGGCGGCCGGTCACGTGGCGATGGAAGAAGTCGTGCGCCATCAAAGGGACGCCGGCATTGACATCGGCAACAACGGCGAGCAGCAGCGCGAGGCGTTCTTTCTTTACGTCCGCAGTCGCATGAGTGGCTTCGGCGGCGCCTGGACCCGGCCGACGCGGGCCGATGTCGACCGCTATCCCGTATACCGGGAGGTTCTGGCACGCGATGCGGCGCGCACAGTCGCGATCAGCAACCGCGAGGCCGTTCCGACCGCGATCGGTCCCATCCAGTATCTGGACCGCGCTGCGGTCGACCGCGAATGTGCCGATTTCCGCGCCACGCTCGATGCGCTGGGGCAACCGTTTGTTGAGCCGTTCCTGACCGCACCATCGCCCGGCATCGTCGCCGCGGCACTGCGCAACGATTTCTATCCCGACGAGACCGAGTATCTGAATGCGCTGGGCGCGGCGCTGCGCGTGGAGTACGAAACCATCGTCAACCATGGGTTCCTGTTGCAGCTCGACTGCCCTGATCTGGCGATGGAGCGGCACATGTCCTATCAGGACCGGCCTCTGGGCGACTTTCTGGCTTTTGTCGATCGCGTGGTGAATACGATCAATGTGGCGTTGGCCAACATCCCGCGTGACAAGGTCCGGCTGCATGTGTGCTGGGGCAATTATGAGGGGCCGCACGACTGCGACGTTGAACTGCAGGAGGTGATGCCGGTCCTGCGACAGTTGAAGGTCGGCGGCTTCGTGCTGCCGTTTGCCAACCCGCGCCATGCTCACGAGTATCGGGTGCTCAAGGACTTTCCACTCGACGACGATCAGATTATCGTTGCTGGGGTGATCGACTCGGTGACCAACTTTGTCGAGCACCCGGAGACGATAGCGGAACGGATCGAGCGCGTCGCGCAGGTGGTGGGTGATCCAACGCGGGTGCAGGCGGGCACGGATTGCGGGTTCGACACCTCGGCGGGAATGGGGCGGGTCGCATCCGACATCGTATGGGCGAAACTGACCGCTCTCAGCGAGGGCGCGCGTATCGCGTCGGGGCGGCTTTTTTGATCCCGTCGCAACGCCCGGCGGACCAGGGTCCACTTTGCCGCATGTCCCGCGCCACCCTTGCGTGCTGGTCGCCACCGCCGCGGCCATGTGTCGGTCGACGTTCGGTTTGACGCTTCCCACGACAGCCGGGGTTCCCGTCCGCAACTTTAAGCCTGTACCGCAGAGCATTACCGGCGGCCAGAACCTGGCGGGTGGCCTGACTGATTGCGGTCGCCGGAGGCTTCTCTTGCCCGTCCGGGGTGACATCTGTTGCGCCACGGGATGATGGCGCGGTCTCACGTTGTCGTTGGCCTCGCGACATGGATCGCCACTGCGCCGTTGCTGCATTTACCGGTCGGCAACCCGGCTTACGTTGCCCTGGTCGTTGCCGGGTCGCTGTTGCCCGACGTGGACCATCCGAAATCCTGGGTCGGGCGTCGCTCGCGCCCGATCTCCACGGCCATAGCCGCGACTTTGGGCCATCGCGGCGTCACCCACTCGGCGTTCGCGGTCCTCGGCCTGGCGGTGCTGCTCCTGCAGGTCGGATACCGGCGCGGCCTGGTATCGGCTCTCGCACTCGGCTATTTGTCCCACCTCGCAGCGGATATGCTCACCCCGCGGGGACTGAGATTAGCCTGGCCGCTGCGGCGAACCTGGGGGGTTCCCCTCTGCCGTGTCGGCTCACCCGCGGAGCCGCTCATTGTCCTTGTCCTGGTGGGCGGGATCGGCTGGTGGTGTCTGCAGCACGGCACCGGGTGGACGGTCACGCTGCACCACCCGCTCGTGCACTGGCCAAGCTGACCGACGCGTCGCTGCTTCGCAATAGCTCGAGCGTTCGACGTCGCAAGAGCAATATCAGGCTAGGGTACGCTACGGCTCACTGGTTTCCTGACGGGGTTTCGGGACAGCACTCATGCAACAGGTCAATGTCCTCAATCTCCAACGCATCGCTGTCGAGGACCGCGCGCAGATCGAAGCGGTCGATCCGCGGGTGCAATTGACCGATGCCGGAGGTTGGTTCGATGGCGAATATCGCGACACCTGGCCGGCGTTTACGTCGATGCGCTATCTATCACCAAACGCCACCGGCACGGGCACCCGCGAGGACCGCGATCGGCTGCTCGCGGCGGCGGAGGTCATCCTTGGCGGCTGGCCATTTCCGCTGGACCTGCATGCCAGGTCGCCGAGGCTCAAGTGGTTTCATCAGCGCCCTGCCGGCGCCAGCAATTTGCTCCGCGGAGACCTGTGGGGCAGCACCGTGACAGTAACGACCTCACGCGGTTCGGGCAATACACTGGCGATGGCGGAATACGCCGTGGCTGGTATCTTGCACATGGCCAAGAGCTTGGGCAGAGCCGCAATTGATCGCGACGCCGCCGCGTTCAGCCCGCGTGCCTATCGGCCTCTCCTGCTGGCGGGTAAGACGGTATGCATTGTGGGCGCTGGCGGGATCGGGCTCGAGGTCGGTCGGCTCTGCGCCGCGCTCGGCATGCGGGTCGTCGGCACCCGGCGCCATCCACATTTGGACCGCGCCATGCCACCGGGCTTCAGTGCGCTGGGCGGCGCCGGCGATCTTGACCAATTCCTGCCCGATAGCGACGTCGTTGTCATCTGCTGCCACTGGACGCCGGAGACGAACCGTCTCTTCGACACGGCCCGGTTTGCCGCCATGAAGCCCGGGAGCGTACTCGTCAACGTTGCAAGAGGCGAGATCGTCGATGAGGAAGCCCTCGCCGATGCGTTGCAGCGCAATCACCTGCGCGGTGTGGTATTGGACGTCTACGTCGGTGAATTCGAGCACCCGCCATTGGCTCGGCTCTGGTCCGATCCCAGGGTGCTGATCACGCCGCATATCTCGGGTGCGAGTGACCAGGACAGGCATGGCGCCATCGCCCTGTTCTGCGACAATCTGCGTGCCTATCTCGATGGCAGACCGTTACGAAATGTCGTCGATTGGGAGCGGGGCTATTAACCGAGCTGCCAGCGGTATGGCAGGTGACCGCATCCCGGCCCTGTCGATCGTCTGAATTAATCTCTGTCAGGCGCCCGCCGCAGCGATCGGTCTTCGCGGGCGCGACCGGGCGAATTCGATATCGAGGCAAGAATCGGAGTTTGTTGCTTCTCGCATCGGACTACCCCTTTGCCCGGATCATCGATCCATATCGATGATCTTCTCAGCACACAACGAGAGGAAATCCACATGAGCAGAGAATCGGATAACAAGGCCGTGGTCGGCCGCTGGTTCACCGACTTCTGGGGTGAGAAATGCGACCTGACGGTGGTCGACGAAATCGCAGCACCGGACATGTTGTTGAAATACTCGCTCCACGAGCCGCGCCGCGGTCGCGACGACATCAAGGCCTTCATGACTGACTTCCGCAAAGCCTTCCCGGACCTGAAGTTCTGGGGCACGGCGGATCTCATCGCCGAAGGCGATTATGTCGTAGGCCAATGGGAAGGTGGCGGCACGCATACCGGCTCGGCCTTCAGTGACTTTCTGATGGGATCGCTGGCTGCCGCGACAGGACGCAGGATGCACTTCACCGGCACCACGGTTCTGCGTGTCCGGGACGGCAAGATCCTCGAGGAAGTTGGCCTCGACGACGGGGTCACAGCGCTCACCCAGCTGGGCCTTATCAGGGCTAACTGATCGACAACAATCACCCGCCTGTCGTCATCAGATCATCCTCAAACCAGGCGAGGCTCGCAGTCGATTGCGAGCCTCAGCTTTTTCTGATCCGGATCGGGCCAGCGAGCGCCGCACCGTCTGGAGAGACTTTCGCAAGGACTGGATTGCGCAATACCGACCGGAGCGCCATGAGACGCGATGGTGAGGTCGCGAATACCCGGTTCCCGGCGCAATCGGATCTGAAAGCAAGACTCGGAGTGCGGGCCGCCGGAGCGGACGCCATGATGTGCACCAGATCACCAGGACGAGATGAACGAACATGACCGCGATGACCCTCGAAAATCCGCTTCAGTCCACAGCAGCCAACGCGGCCGATGACCCACGCTGGCTACGTGTCGTCGCCCGTGATCGAACAGGTGATGGCGCATTCTGGTATTCGGTCGTAACGACCGGGATTTATTGTCGGCCATCCTGTCCGTCACGGACGGCAAACCCGAAGAACGTCCAGTTGCATGACTCGCTTGAAGCTGCCCGGGCGACCGGATCCCGGCCGTGCAAGCGTTGCAACCCGGACGGCCTTTCCGTCGTCGGCGAGAACGCCGCCATCGTCGCACGCGCATGCCGTCTGATCGAGCAGAGCGAGGAGGAGCCCTCGCTGAACGATCTCGCCGTGGCGTTTGGCCGCAGCGCCAGCTATTTCCATCGCATGTTCAAAGCAATCATCGGTTTGACACCGAAAGATTATGCCACGGCGCATCGCGCCGCCAAGGTGCGCCGCGGCCTGGCCGGGGGTCACAGTGTCACCGAGACGATCTATGACGCGGGATTCAATTCGAGCGGACGCTTCTACGAGAAATCCATCGACATGTTGGGGATGACACCCACCCAATACCGGGCCGGTGGAGCGAATGAGGAAATCCGCTTTGCGGTCGGAGAAGTCATCGCTCGGGGCAATCCTGGTCGCTTCGAGCAAGCAGGGTGTTGCGTCGATTCTGCTTGGAAATGACCCTGACGAGCTGGTTCGCAATCTTCAGGACCGCTTCCCCAAGGCCGAGTTGATCGGCGCCGACAGACAATACGAAAGCCTCGTGGCGCGCGTCATCGGCTTTATCGAAGCCCCGGGGCTCGGCCTTGATCTACCTCTCGATGTACGTGGCACGGCTTTCCAGCAGCGGGTTTGGCGAGCCTTGCAGGAAATCCCTGTCGGCCGGACCGTATCCTACGCCGAGATCGCTCGCCGTATCGGCGCGCCCAAGGCGGTCCGGGCCGTGGCGGGCGCTTGCGCGGCCAATAACCTGGCGGTCGCCATTCCATGTCATCGCGTGGTGAGGAATGACGGCGCGCTTTCCGGCTACGCCTGGGGCGTGGAACGCAAGCGCCGCCTGCTCGATCGAGAGGCAGCCCATGGCCATTGATCCGCCCAATCAGGTGCTGCATCACGGCGTTTACCCGCGCTGACGGCGCATCGGGATTGATCTGGGTCAAGGCGGCGCCGGCAGTTGCGACTTAAGCGTGTGACCTGAGCCCGCGTTCTGGCGCCGCCGATCGCCGGGCTGCGCCCAAGTGACCGCGGGCGCCGGAACGGGAGACTGTGCGATGACCACGCGTCGTGCGACCAATCTTGGCATCCTGTCCACCGCGGCCATGGTGCTGGCACCCAGCCTCGCGCCAGCATCGACCGCTCAGCCGATCGTCCTGCCGCCACCGCGAGCCGATTTCGGAACGTCGCTGGCGCGCGCGTTGAAACTTCGACGCTCGACGCGGGACTTCGATACACGTCCCCTGTCGCCGCAGGTGCTGTCGGAACTGCTGTGGTGCGCCTATGGGGTCAACCGGCCCGCCACCGCCGACCGCACCGCACCATCCTGGCGGCATGCGCGGGAGACCGATATCTTCGCTGCCATGGCCGATGGCGTGTGGCTGTACGATGCAATATCGCACCGATTGGTCCCGCGCCTCACAACTGATCTTCGGGGACAAACCGGGGCGCAGGACTTCGTTGGCAGTGCGCCACTTGATCTGATCTATGTCTCGAATGGCGATCACTTGACCGGCGTGTCGCGTGAGGAGCAGCACCGGGTCGCCAGTGCCGATGTCGGATTCATCGGTCAAAATGTCTATCTTTATTGCGCCTCGGAGGGGCTGGCCTGCGTGTTCCGCGGTTCGCTGGACCAGGACCGTCTGGCCCACAGTCTGGGCCTCGCGGAGACCCAGTTCGTTACCTTCGCACAGACCGTTGGCTACCCGAAAGTATAACATGAAATCAGCTCTCGACGCCGGCGGCGCCGCTGCCGTCATCGCAATCGCAGAATATTGCCGCCTGCATTTTCGATGTGGACGGCGTTCTGCTCGCATCCCCGCATGAGCAGGCCTGGCGCGAGGCCCTGGCGGATTTTGCTGATCCGAAATCCTTCACGACAGAAATGTACCAGGCTTGCGTCGCGGGCAAGCCACGCCTCAGCGGCGCTCTTGCCGCGTTGCGGGCAATGCGCGTGCCGGATGCCGAGCGACAGGTGGCGGTGTACGCGGCACGCAAGCAGAAACGGTTGGAGGCACTGATTGCCGCCGGCGCGGTCTCGGCGTATCCGGATGCGCGTGCGCTTCGTTCAGGCATTGGCGTCCCTGCGCCTGCCCCTGGCGGTTGCGTCGTCCTCCAGGAACGCAAACGAAATGATGCGGTTGATCCAACTCGGACCCGGCGGAAATTTGCTCGACGTCTTTACTGTCAATGTCTGCGACCGCGAGATCCGGCAAGGCAAGCCGAACCCGGAGATTTTCCTGCTTGCCGCCGCGGAACTGAAGATCGCGCCCGCGCGGTGCCTCGTCGTCGAGGACGCCCCGGCCGGTATCGAGGCGGCTCGCGCGGGCAACATGCTGGCGCTCGGGGTGGCCCGGCAGCATGATGCGGCCCTGTTGCAGGCGGCGGGAGCTGACCTCGTGGTTACGAGCCTTGACGACGTGGCAGTCGAAGAACTCGCGGCGGGGCGGCTTTGCCGGACGGCGGCATGATCAGGGACGCGACATTGGGTCACATACTGGAGCCGACCAACGACCCGGATTGGGCGCTGGAGGCAGAGGGTTACGATGCGCTGCGCGAAGGCAGCGTCGAATCGCGTTTCGCGATCAGCAACGGGTTTCTCGGGATAAAGGGCGGACGCTCGACAAGCCGGGGTGCGCGCTGGGTCGTCCCGTCGCGGACATACGTGGCTGGCCTGTTCGACACGCCGGGAACCGACCACGCCGTGCCAGGGCTTGTTCCGGCCGCGGATTGGCTGCACATCCGGATCCTGTTGTCTGGCGAACCGATGGTGCGCCACCCGACTGATGCGTCGTCGCATCGCACGACGCTCGACATCAGGCGGGGTTTGTTGGTCAGCCAAGGCCACCATGCCACGTTGTCCGGCGTCAAGGGCAACGTCCACACGCTGCGTTTGGTTTCGCTCAGCGAACGCTCTATCGGGCTGCAGGTGATCATCTTCGAGATCGAAGAGGGAACGGTCGAGATCACCTTCGAGGCATCGCTCGAGGGAGTGGATCTTGGACTTATTGCCGAACAGGTCGACCAGGATCTTGGGGTGTGGCGTACTCGACGTTCGGGAAAGCGTCTTGCGATGGCGACCGCGGCGTCGCTGCAAATCGACGGCCAGGATCTTGCGCCGGCCGAGCTTGGTGGGTTGAAATCATCCTGGAGGTGGCGCGCCCAGCCGGGCCAAATCGTGTCTTTCGCCCGCACTGTCGCCCTGGTACGAAGCGACACCGAAATCCTGGACCCGGGGATTGAAGCGCGGGAGAAGCTCGGGTTTGCTCAGGACGCCGGTTGGCGCGGCGTTATCGCTGCGCACCAGGCGGCCTGGGCACAGCGCTGGGAGAGCAGCGACGTTGAGATCGAAGGCGACGCGGCCGCGCAGCGTGCGTTGCGGTTCGCACTCTATCACCTGAACAGCGCCGCCAACCCATCCGACGAGCGTGTTTCGATCGGCGCCCGCGCGTTGACCGGTGACGACTATCACGGGCATGTCTTCTGGGACACCGAGATTTATCTGCTGCCGTTTTATATCCTGACCTGGCCCGAAGCGGCCCGAGCCATGCTCATGTATCGTTTCCATACGCTGGATGCCGCGCGGGCAAAAGCGCTTGGGATGGGCTGGCGCGGCGCACTCTATGCCTGGGAGTCGGCTGATACCGGAGCGGAGACGACACCGGAACAGGTGATCGCTCCGGATCTTCGAGTTGTCGATGTTCTGTGCGGCAAGCAGGAGCAGCATATCAGCGCGGACGTCGCCTACGCGGTCTGGCAATACTGGCAGGCAACCGGCGACGAAGCGTTTCTACGCGACGCCGGCGCCGAAGTCATTCTGGAAACGGCTCGGTTCTGGTCCAGTCGGGCCCAGTTGGGAACAGATGGATATCACCATATACGCGGCGTGATCGGGCCGGACGAATACCACGAAAATATCGACGACAACGCCTATACCAACGTCATGGCGCGCTGGAACGTCCGCCGTGGGCTCGAGGTGGTGGCCTTGCTGCGAGAGCGCTGGCCGGCGTTCTGGACAGACCTCTCCGGCCGCCTCGGGCTGGACGAAGCCGAACTGAAGCAGTGGCTGAATGTCGCGGAGACCATGGCGACCGGCCTTGATCCGGCGACCGGCTTGTTCGAGCAGTTCGCCGGTTATTTCGAACTCGAAGACATCGATTTGTCGGACTACGTGGGCCGTTCCGTGTCCATGGACATGATACTGGGACGAGAACGCACGCAAAAATCCCAGGTGGTCAAACAGGCAGATGTCATTGCTTTGTTGGGGCTGCTGCCGCACGAGTTCCCCGCCGGGGCGGCCGCGGCGAATTTCCATTACTACGAGCCTCGCTGCAGCCATGGCAGCTCCTTGAGCCCTGCCATGCACGGACTCGTTGCGGCTCGGCTGAGAGATACCGAAACGGCGTTGCGCTATTTCCGGCAGACTGCGGCGATAGATCTTTCGGACAGCCATGCGGCGCTCGACGGCGGCGTGCACATCGCGGCCCTCGGCGGAATTTGGATGATGGCCGTGTTCGGGTTTGCGGGCCTGTCATTGCAAGACAGAGGGATTTCGGTCGAACCAAAGCTGCCAGCGGGTTGGCGTTGTCTGGCCTTCCGTGTTCAATGGCGCTGTCGCCGACTTCAGGATAAAGATCGACCAGGACGGGCAGCGGATTGAAGCGACGCTCGAAACCGGGGAGCCGATGACGCTTGTGGTCAGGGGCGAGCCGCATGAGCTTTGCCGGGACCACGTGCTGCGGGTCTTGTCTGCGCCGAAGGGCTGTGAGGATCGCAATCCTGTCTGAAGCTAAAACTCGTGCGACGAGGGCCTCGATGCGGTGCCGCTTTTGAAACGCCCTGCTTGCAGGGATCCTTGCTTCGTCAGCCGATAACGCGGAGGAGAACAACCTATGCCAATGAATGTGGCTGATATCATGACCCGCCAGGTCATCATCGCCCGACCGGACAGCACCGTCGCCGAAGTCGCGAGCTTGCTGACGGGTCACGACATCAGTGCGGTCCCGGTATGCGCCGACGACGGCACCTTGCTTGGGATAATAAGCGAGGGTGATCTGATTCGCCCGTTCCGGCAGGAACATTCCCTGCGTCGCGCTTGGTGGCTTGGCATTCTCTCATCCGGCGGCGAGCTGGCGCGAGCGTTGGCGGACTACATCCAGCAGGATCATCGTGGCGCAAGCGACCTGATGACCCAGCCCGTGATCACCGCCGGCGAGACGGCAAGTCTGGTGGAAATTGCTGATCTGCTGCTGCGCCATAACATCAAGCGCGTACCGATTGTACGGGACCATCGCGTCGTGGGCATTGTCAGCCGCCTGGACCTGATCAGAGCGGTGGCGTCGCAGCGCGTGGTTTTCCATGAGCTGGATTGGCAGCCTGGGAAAGCGGGAAGGGACAATCCGGCTCCAACTAACGAGCCGCCCGTTTCGGTTGCATGAGAGACCGTCTGAAACCAGCCAGCCGTAACGGAAAGCTCTCCCTGGGGTGGCGGCGGACGCCTGAGCACCACGGGTCGTGTCAAGGGCTGGTAGTGCCCGGTTCCGGTTTGTGCCGCAGGATGCTGGTTTGATATAGGATATCAGCGGTGGGCGTCGTGCCGTTCATGGCCGCTTCCTGTGCCGCCTCGATCTGCGGCAGGTACATGAACGGCCGATGCCAAAAGAGGATCCGGGGCCTTGCATCGGAACGATTTATTGCAGACCAGTCGGGTATTTCTCTCAGAGGCGCCGTCCGGGGCATCATTATCAACAGGTAAGCGGCAAATACCGGCAAAAAGGTCCCGAACGCGCCGGCAAACCAGCGCCAACGGCTAGGACCGCAATAGAACAGCACCGCGATAATGAGTGTCGGGTATAGAAAGCGTTCGGTGCCGTTGCCAATTCCAAGTGTCCGTCCGGGGTTTATAATGGCAACGACCGCGCAAGACAGCGCAGTGAGCAGTGGCACAGTAACAGTTCTGTCCTGCCAGGATCGAGCGACCCAAGTAATGAACAGCAAACCTACAGCCGCCGCGAACAACACATTTATAGCGACGCCGACGAAATAAAATGCCTTGAACCTCTCGAAATCACCGATATTGTTCACCAAAAGGTTCTGATACGGGCCTACCTTGGCAAAGACGTAAAGATGGTATCCTATCCACTCCACTACTCCGGACAACTTGGGTTCAACGTTCAGTACACTATTGGGGTCGACCCGGTCCGGTCGCGGGTCCATGGCCGCGTACCATAACAACAGCGCGATACTCGGCAGGATGCTGACCACGCTCTGCAAGGCTTTGCCGCGTATCAACGAACGCCAGGTAATATAAATCAAAAATATCCCTAGACAAAGCGCGTGACAGAGGAAAAGCAATACTGCCGTAACCGTGTCCAGAATAAAGGAGGGTTGTCGGCGTCGGCAATCGGTCACCATGTAACAAGCGAAGATGGTCAATCCGATCTGGTAGTTGATCTCGCCCGCCCAGTAAGGGGAATGAACAACCGCCAGGCAAATCAACAGCAGGAACCGTAGTCCATCGACGGTGCTATCCGCCCTACGACTGAGCCAGAACATCACCGACCCGCTGATGACCAGGTAAAGCGAGGCAAAGGTTTTCGCTGTCGCGATAGGTGATAAGGCCCACGTCATTGGAGCCAGGACGAGTTGACTGAATGCGTTTGGAACGGGCCAGTATTTCAGCGCAGCGGGGACAGCCTCGCCGGCTACCAAGCCTCTGATTACGTATCCTTGGTACACCCAGTCATTCAAATCCTGCAAAGGCGGAACGTGGCAAACCAGATTAACCAGCAGCGTCAGCAGAAGGCCGAGGACGCCGATCGATAGCCATAGGGCATCGGTTCGCCCACGGATCGTGACCAGAGGGGTGACGGTCGTCGGGCGCGTCACCGGCGGTCTCGTGCTAGCCGAGGCGACGCCATGTGCAATGTCGTGAAAACCCGCAATACAAGCCTCATTCAAATGTTGGCTGCAACTGCCGTCAACCCGACCGTCGTGCCGTGTTGCATACCTCTCTCCGTCTGTTCAGGAGATCACATTCGGTATTCTCATAAGGGGAAGGTTGTTGCCCCCAAGACTGGCGGTCGCGCGGACGGCTATTGGCGCCTCTTCCGGTTTGAGGTTCGCAATGGTCGTGATGAGCAGCACCGGAAACAGGATCGGCGGAAAATGCTCGTTCCCGCCGGCGAAGAGAAGTAACACCAGCGCCGGTATCAAAACCGCGTTCTGCCGCGGCGTCCGTCGGTTCCAAAAAATCAACGTCAAATAGAACAGGAGCCCGAATATGCCGTATTCAAGAGCGATTTTGATCGGGCCGTTCATGGCGTACTCGTAGGTAATCCCGGCAAGTGATTCTGACCCTCCGGGTCCGACCCCGGTGAAGAGGGCGTAGGGCGCGACGTGCAGTACTTGCTTCAGAACCAAAACAGGGGTGACAAATCGAGCATTGCCGCTGGTTCCCTGTACACCAAACTCGTGAGTGCGCCCGGCCAGGCTGTCGGTGATTGCCGGAAAGACGAAGCTGACCGCGACGAACGCAATCATGATGGCGCCGGCGAAAATGAACGCAACCTTGAGGCCCCGCCCTCCCATCGCCAGGGCTGAATAGGCCAGGAACGCCCCGACGATTAGCCAGCCGGTTCCCGATGCGGAGCAGAACAGCCCGAACAGGAACAGGCCGATAAACCATATTCGCCGCTGCTCCAACCATTCGCAGATCAGCGCAAGCGCCATGAATTGCGAGAACGTCGATGGTTCGACGAGAAAGAAGCCGTTCGCCTTGGTGATTGACGAGGTACCCAAGGGAATTTCAACGTTGTAGAACCGCTCCATGGAAAAATGCGCCGGCAGCAGACCGCCAAACGAAAATACCTTGATGCCGACGAATTGCGCGAAAAACTGGGCGATGCCACTGATAGCGATGAAAGCCAGGCAGCGGATCAGGATGGCGAAAAACACGCGTTCATCCATCGGCTTGGTGAACCGCAAAGTGCCGAATGCGGTCAGGCAAAGCCAAAAGAAGAGGGAGAAAGCGCTGTTCCGCGTGACCATCGCAATGGGCACGTTTCGGTGCAGGTTAACCGAGATCAAGGCCACTCCAACGAGGCCCAGCATGATCCCGACCCGCTTTCGATCGAACGACAGGACACCGGTCCAGATGTACCAGATCGCCAGCATGCCACCGACCGGTGCTGCGATGCTGACGACCGCGTCGGCCCCCGCAGGCAGCCCAACGCGTTGCAGCACCAAGCACGACACCAGCATCACCAGGACGAAGGTGCGCTGGCCCTTGGCATGATAGGCCATGTCATCGGTGAGGTTGCTGGTCATTCCAATCGCTGGCGTCAATGGCCTACTCCCGAGCGGGCAAATGCTCCGTGCAAAGTCGTGAGTTGTCCATGGGCTTGGGCAAGATGCCCCATAGCGGCTTTGACCGGTCCATGAGCAGGCGGCAGCCGGGGTCCGGGGCATTGCCTCCGCAGGGTTTGGCGGCCGGGAACTCGCTGTCATGTGTCCTGGCCCGGTGGGGCGCCTTGGTCGCGGGACCTGTTCCCATCACGCGTGCAGCACTCCGAGGAGACCACATAGGTCCACGATTGCCCCGGTTCAGCTCGCCGACCCGACGGCATGAGGCATAGGTCAAAACGTCGGTTGACGCAGCAGCGCTGGCACGATGCACGTGTCGATCCCGACGCGACCGCTCGAGATCGTAATCATCGGGGAAAGCCTGCGTAAGAGCTGTCGTCTATAGAGAGCCTATTCATGTCGACGCCGACATAGCATCTGAGTATAGGCCATTGCAAGCTCGAGCGGTGCACGATTGATGATGCAGCAGGGAATAATCGCCCCCGGCCTCGCAACAAGTCATCACCAGATAACCTGGCATCAGCCTTTTGCGGTTCATCGCCACCCCTCGGCGTATCATCACCAGGTAACGTGTCGTCACCCTTCAGCCCGTCATCACCACCCTTCAGCGTGTCATCACCATGCTCGGCACGGTGACCCACGACTTACTGCCTGGCATCAGCACACAAGGTTCGGCAATACACACTGATCCAACAGCCGCGGTCGGAGGCACCAGCTCGCCCCGGCAGGTCGAAATCAGTCGCGTTTTGGCCTTTCGAATGCAGCCGTGTACAAGTGTCGGATGCCGCGACCTTCCCGTCCTGACCTTCCGCCGCCATCGCTGATCACCACAACCACAGAGCTCGAAGCCTTCTGCAAGCGTATGCACGCCGAGACGTTCGTCGCGGTCGACACCGAATTCATGCGCGAACGTACCTACTGGCCGGAACTGTGTCTGGTGCAGATTGCGGGCGAGCGGGAGGTGGCCGTGATCGACGCCATGGCGGACGGCATCGATCTCGCCACCCTCGGGCATCTGTTCGCCGACTTGGCGGTGACGAAGGTGTTCCACGCCGCCCGCCAGGACATCGAGATCTTTGTCTTGCGCTTCGGCGACGTCCCCCGCCCGATGTTCGACACACAGGTCGCGGCGATGGTGGCCGGATTCGGCGACCAGGTCGGCTATGATGCGCTGGTGTCGGCGTTGACCGGTGGCACTATCGACAAGGCACATCGCTTCAGCGACTGGTCGGCGCGGCCGCTATCGGACGCTCAGATCACTTACGCCGCCGCCGATGTGACGCATCTGCGCGAGGTCTATACTCGTCTCAACCGCCGGCTCGAGCAGGAAGGCCGGCTACCGTGGGTCGCTGAGGAGATGGCGATCCTCAACAACCCCGCTACCTACCGCACCGAGCCAGACCAGGCGTGGGAGAGGTTGCGCCCCCGCTCCATCAACCGTCGCTTCCTGTATGTGCTGAAGCTCGTCGCGGCATGGCGGGAGCGAGAGGCCCAGCGGATCAACATCCCACGCCAACGCCTGGTAAAAGACGAGGCGCTGCTTGAAGTCGCCGCCACCGCACCGACCAACGCCGATGCGCTGGCCCGGGTTCGCGGGGTAACGCGCGGCTTTGCCGATGGCCGCTCGGGAGCCTCGCTGCTGGAAGCGATCGCAACCGCCCGCGGTATACCCGACCGCGACTTGCCACCCGCTCCCCTCCAGCGCGACGCCGCTCGGCCGTCCGCAGCCCTGGTGTCGCTGCTGAAGGTGATGCTGGCGGCGAAGTCCGAGCAGCATCATGTCGCGGCCCGCCTCGTCGCCAGCTCCGATGATATCGATCGACTGGCGCTGGAAGACGAACCAGATATCCCCTCGATGCATGGCTGGCGGCGGGAGGTCTTCGGCAATGATGCCCTGTCGCTGAAGCAGGGGCGCATCGCGCTGGGCGTCGACGGCCGCCGGGTCAAATTCATCCCGATTTAGGAGTCGCCCGCGGTCGGCGCCGTCCGTTTGCCGTCCCCTCGGCCGCAACCGAGGCTGTTACCGCAACTGCTGCCGAACAAACTTGCAAACATGCAGATATCTTTATATATCGCCGCGACCGTTAGCAGGAGCTCTCGATGGCCGGTGCCACCACGTCCCAGGATTTCAAGGTCAAGGACCTTTCGCTTGCGGAGTGGGGCCGTAAGGAGATCAACATGGCCGAGGACGAGATGCCCGGCCTGATGGCAATCCGCAGGGAGTATGGCCCATCCAAGCCGCTGCAGGGCGCCCGCATCGCCGGCTGTCTGCACATGACCATCCAGACCGCCGTGCTGATCGAGACCCTCATCGCACTGGGTGCCACGGTCCGTTGGTCGTCCTGCAACATATTCTCGACACAGGATCACGCCGCCGCCGGAATCGCAGCGGAAAACATCCCGGTGTTCGCCTGGAAAGGCATGGACGAGGATGAATTCTGGTGGTGCATCGAGCAGACGGTGCGCGGGCCGGCCCAAGGAAGCGATGGGCCTTGGACGCCCAACATGATCCTGGACGATGGCGGCGACCTTACGCTGCTGATGCACCAGAAGTACCCTGAGATGCTGGCCGACGTCCGTGGCATTTCGGAGGAGACCACTACCGGGGTGCATCGTCTGTGGGAGATGGCGCGGGCAGGCAAGCTGCTGACCCCGGCGATCAACGTCAACGACAGCGTGACCAAGTCGAAGTTCGACAACCTTTATGGCTGTCGGGAGTCGCTGGTGGACGGCATTCGCCGCGGCACCGACGTGATGATGGCGGGCAAGGTCGCCGTGGTGAATGGGTTCGGCGATGTCGGCAAGGGTTCCTCCGCCTCGCTGCGCAACGCCGGCTGCCGTGTCATGGTCACCGAGGTCGATCCGATCTGTGCGTTACAGGCTGCGATGGAAGGTTACCAGGTAGTTACGATGGATGACGCCGCGCCGCTTGGTGACATCTTCGTCACCGCGACCGGTAATGTGGACGTGATCACCCTCGAGCATATGCGTGCGATGAAGCACCGCGCCGTGGTCTGCAACATCGGGCATTTCAATTCTGAGATCCAGATCGATGCGCTGCGCAACTATAAGTGGGAAAATGTCAAGCCACAGGTCGATGAGGTTGTCTTTCCCGATGGCAAGCGACTGATCCTGTTGTCGGAAGGTCGCCTGGTGAACCTGGGCAACGCTACGGGACACCCGAGCTTCGTCATGAGCGCCAGCTTCAGCAATCAGGTGCTGGCGCAGCTCGAGCTGTTCACCGCCCCGGCTGGCAAATACGAACACACTGTCTACACCTTGCCGAAGCACCTCGACGAAAAGGTGGCCGCCCTGCACCTGGCGAAAGTCGGCGCGAAGCTGACAACGCTCTCACCGAAGCAGGCCGAGTACATTGGTGTGGCGGCGCAGGGACCCTTTAAGCACGAACTATACCGGTATTGATAAGTCGATTGTTCACCTCCTTGTCATAGCGGTATGCTGGTGAACTGCCTTGGATGTCCCTATCTGGAAGCGGCGCCGCTTGATGCGCCGGTCCCGGGTCAATCGGTCCCCTAAATCGGCCGAGCGGTATCAGGCAGAATTGGGAAACGTCTAATGTCGACCGCTTCAACACCACCGAAGCCGCCCTTTACGCAAGCCGTGCGGAGGGCGCTGCAAGGGGCCCGCGACTCTCGGATAGAAGCCGATCTGCTGTTCCTTGAGGCCTGGGAAATCCGTCCGTCACCGCATCTGGGAATGACTTTGCGGGCCAGCCAGATTCGGCGCGCGAACCCCTTGCTCGCGGCTGAGATCGACGCGGAGTTGAGGGCGACAGTCAGGACCTCCGAAATCGCATAGAGGCGGCCGGGAGCGGTCGCGGAATACCGGCCGCCGATGGCTTGCCGGGACCCCGACGCCGCGCTGTCGCGCGCCGCGATCAAACGGCCCCTGTCGCCGATCGATCCTGGCCAATGGGGGCAGCACCGTGTCAACCGTTGTGCCACCCCTACCGATGTGGTGGCATTGACCCCTCAATGCAGCACAAAAGGGGGCCCGATGGCCACGCACCGTATTGCCTCGACACCGGAGACCGTGCGCTGGGGTGTATTCGATCCGGGTTTCCCGCCCCTGATCACGATCAATTCCGGCGACACGCTGGTGCTGGAGTGCGTCTCGGGCGGGCCCGAGGTGATGCCGCCGCCGGAGTCAGGGCTGAGAATTCCCCCAGCCCTGGCCGCGATCCATGCCGCCAACATCCCGCGCGCGCCCGGCCACCTGATCACCGGGCCGGTGGCCATCGACGGCGCCGAACCGGGCGACATGCTGGAGGTGCATATCGACCACATCGAGCTTGGCTGCGACTGGGGTTATTGCGGCTTCCGACCGTTGGCCGGCACCCTGCCGGAGGACTTTCCGGAACGCTACATGTCGCACATTCCGGTAAACATTCAGCGAAAGACCTGCCGGCTGCCTTGGGGCACCGAACTTAACCTGTCGCCGTTCTTTGGCGTCATGGGCGTGGCGCCGCCGCCCGCCTACGGTCCGATCTCCACCGTCCAGCCGCGCGAGCACGGCGGCAACCTGGACAACAAGGAACTCCGCGCCGGTTCGACGTTGTTCCTGCCGGTCTGGGCGCCCGGCGGTCTGTTTTCGGCCGGCGACGGTCACGGCGTGCAGGGCGACGGCGAAGTCTGCATCAACGCCCTGGAGATCTGCCTGACCGGCACCTTCACGCTGACCCTGCACAAGGGCGGCGGCGCGCGCAATCCGATGCTGAAGTACCCGCGGGCCGAAACCGCCAGCCACTTCATTTCGATGGGCATGAACGAGGATCTTGACGTTGCGATGAAGACGGCGCTGCGGGAGATGATCGCCTTCATCACCAGCCGCACCAACCTGTCCCGGCAGGAGGCCTATCAGTTCTGCTCGCTGGCGGTGGATTTCCACGTCACCCAGACGGTGAACGGGGAAAAGGGAGTGCACGGGCTGTTGCAGAAGGGATTGCTATTCTAGGGCAATATCAGCCTGGCTCAAGTCGCGGAGCGACCTCAGGCTGGTGAAATTGCTCGTGAAACAACGACAGGAGCGTTTCCACTCAAGGTGGAAGCGCTCTGGTCCAGCCGCTCGTGGGATTGGCTGGACCCGGCATCGCCGGAACGCGCCGTCAGCGCTGCCGGCAAAAACGCGAGCAGCAGGACAAGGAACGAAGGCCCACCAGCGCGATCACCGCCTCGGTCGCGGACACGATCTTGCTGCCGGCAGAACGGAAGGCAGGTCAGTTGCATGCCCGGGACCCTGCAAGTAACGTCCGCCGCGCGCAACAGGGGGTGGTTCCACATGGACATGACGGGTGAACGACGCATTCCCGCGCCGCGGCAGATGGTATGGGACGCATTGAACGATCCTGGGGTGCTGAAGGCCAGCATCCCGGGCTGCGAGTCCCTGGAAAAGCTGTCCGACAACCAGATGAAAGCCATCGCGGCCGTGAAACTGGGGCCGATCTCCGCTCGCTTCACAGGCAACGTATTGCTGTCCGAGATCGACGCACCGAACAGTTACCGGATCAGCGGCGAAGGGCAGGGCGGCGTGGCGGGCTTCGCAAAGGGGGGCGCCGCGGTCAAGCTCACCGATGACGCGGCGGACACTTTGCTGAGCTACCAGGTCAACGCCCAGGTAGGCGGCAAGCTTGCGCAACTAGGTGCTCGACTGATCGACGCCAGCGCCAAGCAGATGGCGGATACCTTTTTCGATCGCTTCAGCAAGGAGGTGCAGGCAATGTCTCCGGCGGCACTAACGGATCAACCCACCGAACCGGCGGGGGCGTCAACCACCACGCGACCCGTCACGGCTGTCGCCTCGGGGGCGAATGCACCGCCCGGGATACCGATCTGGGCACTGATACCACGCGAACCGTTCGGCCTGCCGCTCGCCGCCTGGATCGGTGGCGCGGTTTTTGTGGTCATGATCCTGCTGATGCTGGGAAGCATGATCTAGTGCCCGTCTCGCCCGCGTCTGATTTGCCCATCCCCGGTCTGCCTGCCTCAGGTCTGCCAAAAACCGTCGCCGAAACCGAGAAGTTGCTATCCGCCCACGGCTACATCGCCGACCGTGAGCTGGCGACGACGGTTCACCTGGCACTGGCGATGCAGCGCCCGTTGCTCCTCGAGGGCGAGCCGGGCACCGGCAAGACTGAGGTCGCCAAGGTGCTCGCCGCCGGCCTGCGCCGCCGGCTGGTCCGATTGCAATGCTATGACGGTATGGACCTCTCGGCTGCCGCCTATGAATGGGACCACGCCCGCCAGCTCATGGCGATTCGCCTGGCCGAGGCTGCCGGCCAGACCGATCGCGACGAGCTGTCCCGCGATATCTATACCAGGGAGTTCCTGCAGGCCCGTCCCCTGCTCTCGGCGATCGATCCAGATCTGCCGCCCGCCGTGCTGCTGATCGATGAACTGGACCGCGCCGACGAACCGTTCGAGGCTTTCCTGCTCGAGCTTCTGGCCGATTTCCAGATCAGCGTCCCCGAATACGGCACGGTGCGGGCGATCACCCGGCCCGTGGTCGTGCTGACGTCCAACCGCACGCGGGAGGTGCATGACGCCATCCGCCGCCGCTGCCTCTACCACTGGGTCGATTACCCGGATGCGACCCGGGAGCGGGCCATTCTCGATGCAAAGGCTCCCGAGGTGCCGGCGCATCTGGCGGCCCAGGTTGTCGCCTTCGTTCAGCGTCTGCGCGGTGAGGAGCTGTTCAAGCTACCCGGCGTGGCCGAGACGATCGACTGGGCGCAGGCGCTGACCTACCTGAACCGCACCGAGCTCACGGCCGGCGACGTCGATGAGACGCTCGGCGTATTGCTGAAGTATCAGGACGACATCGCCAAGGTTCGCGGGGCCGAGGCGGCCAGGCTGGTGCAGGAGACAGCCGGGGCCTGAACTGCCGGCACTGTCTCCTGTCGACGGCTCGGGGGTGGCACGGGTCGACATTTCGGGCCGTGGGGATCAATTCCGCGACGGTGCTGCCCGCAACACGAGCGCCGTCGCAGAGAGACAGCAATGCATTCGGCATCTCGGCGTCGGACGATGCCAGACGGAGGCGAGCAGGGAGCGCCGTATCGGTGCGATCCAGGCCTGTATCTCCGCCTGCATCAGCTCCGGAATCGTTGGGCCAGGCGAAAGACGGCGCGACGGCAGCGGTACGACGGGCTAATCGCCAAGCGCGAGCACGACCACCAGCACGACCACCATCCCGACCGCCAGATAACCCCGCAGCACAATCATCCACACACGCGTGGCGGCGGTCGCCGAGCCGGGCCAGATGTGCACGGTGATGGACGGGGACAGCACCGAGGCCGCCACGACCACCGAGAGCATGACCAGGGCGGCGATCACCGAGCCGGTAAACAGGTTGGTCCAACGCCCGTTCACCCAGGAGCCGAGCACCGCCTTGTCGTTGCACAACAGCAACAGGAACTGTTGCCGATGGCAGCAAGACGCCCGCAAGGGTCTGCACGGCCCCAGTGATGATACCAAGCGGCGAGTCAGGATCAGCACCAGCGCGGCCGCAGCCGCGATCAGGCCGCACTACACGAGGTAGAAGCCGCGCGCTTCCGTCGCGTCGCGATGGAGAGAGTGCTTGAGCGAGTGCAGGTCTCCTACCGCGTAGGCAGATGCAAGCGAAACCGCCGACGCGCCAATGATGCTGGCGTCGGTCAGCGCTGTGGCGGAACAGGCTGGCCGGGACCTGACCGGCATACTTTGCCAGCCCGGCGGCAATGCCAGCGGCGTCTGTGAAGCTGCCCGCCTCCGGCTGCCCGGCAAACGTCGCGGCGGTGCACGCTATCAGGGCGACTGCTCCGATCATGACGAACACGATACCGATCCACAGATCGGCGTTTCATAGGTTATGAAACGTCGCGAGACGCGCTTGTCGATGATGTGGCTCTGTTGGAAGAATAGCTGCCGGGGCGCAACTGTGGTGCCTGACGCCGGCCGGCCCGCGATCAGACCGGCACCACCGGACTCTTCTGTTTACGCAACGCGTCCATCGCGGCCTTGTCGAGATGCAGGTGCGCATCCAGTAGTTCAGGCGGAGTCAGTGCCATCCATTGATTGAGCGACACGTCGGCGTAGTAGCTGCTTTTGAACATCTCCAGGAAGCGCAACGTCGTCGTGCCGGTATTCTCGATATAATGCCCCATCGCGAAGGGCACGTAGCCGACATCGCCGGCGCGGTAATCGAAGGTGCGGGCCTGGCCGGACGCGCCGAACACCCCCATCCGTCCCGCTCCCTGTATATAGTATTGCCACTCGTCCGTGTTGGGGTGCCAGTGCAGCTCCCGCATCCCGCCCGGCTCGATCTCGACCAACGCAGCCGCGATCGTCCTGGAGGCCGGGAAGTTGCTGGAGTCGGTGATACGTACCTGTCCCGCTCCTGGTCCTGATCGGCTCCTGCGCCATCATCCTGTGGCTGAAGCTTTGCGGCACCGGCGCGGCCCCCATCAGCCTGTCCGGGCCGAGCGGTCCGGGCACCGCGGCGCCGAAGATATAGAGCTCGCCCGGGTCGGGCGTGTGGGCCAACAGATGAGCAGGCACGCCGAAATTCTTTCCCAGCACTTCCGGCGGCACGTGCTTGAACCAGTCGCTCAACAGGAAGGTGTCATCCTCATCGAAGTCGCCGCTGTCGAACACCAGCAGGAACTCGCAGCCATCCGGGTTGAGGCCCTGGATCGAGTGCGGGATGCCCGAAGGGAAGAACCAGAGATCACCGACGCCGACATCGTCGACGAAATTGCGGCCTTGCGCGTCGATCGCGGTGATCCGGGCGTTGCCGTAGAGCATGAAGGCCCATTCGGCTTCCTTGTGCCAGTGCAGTTCACGGATGCCCCCGGCATTGAGCCGCATGTTGACACCCGCGATGCTCTTCGAGACGCCCAGTTCGCGCACGGTGACCTGCCGGGTCCAGCCGCCGCTCTCCTGCCTGACATGCGCGTCCGCGAACGAAAACCGCAGATTGGGTAGCGTCCCGTGGTCGGTCGAAGGCGGGTTCAGCAGGTCGGGATTTTCCGCATCCCGGGCCGGATCGCGTGGTCCCGGATCGCTTCCGCCAACGCCAGGTCTTCGGCTCGGCTGGGACGCCGCGGCAGCCGCGGCTACCGCCTGTGCGCCGAGCAGACCGCCGGCGCCGAGGGCGAGATTGGCCAGGACGTCACGCCTGTTCGATGCAGCCACCGGTTTCTCCCCTGCTTGATGATGCCTTCTGTCACCTTGCCGACCAGCCGGTCCGCCGGTTGGCACGGCTTGGTTTCATCTGGTCTTCCGACGGATGAATGTCGGCGCACCGTACTCGGGCGCAGATTGCGGCAACTTCGGTCTGACAGCCAGCCGTGCCTTGGTTCTCCGTCCCAATAAAGACCCCGGAGCGGTCCTGCGACATCAGCTTGCAATCCGGCGCCGTCTCGGCCATACCCCCCGGGTCGGCAGCCGCGACGCCTCTGGGTCATGCCCGGGGCCCGCAGGGCTGCCGATAATTCACACGCGGGGAGCCTTTCCCAGCCCTCACAGGCTCGGGTCCGGTGCCGAACGGCGACCCCCGCGGAGGCAACAACCGGACTACAGGAAAGGAGCACGCCGATGGCGATGCCCGAATTCACCCTCCGCCAGCTACTGGAAGCCGGCGTCCACTTTGGCCATCACACGCGCCGCTGGAATCCGCGCATGGCGCCGTTCCTCTACGGCACCCGCAACCAGGTTCACATCATCGACCTGCAGCAGACGGTGCCGATGCTTGACCGAGCGCTGCGCGCGGTGCGTGACGTCACCGCCGCCGGTGGCCGGGTGCTGTTCGTCGGCACCAAGCGGGCCGCTGCCGAGCAGGTCGCCGACGCCGCCAAGCGCTGCGGGCAATACTACATCAACCATCGCTGGCTCGGCGGCACGCTGACCAACTGGAAAACCATCACCGGCTCGATCAAGCGGCTGCGTCATATTGAGGATCTCGTTGCCGGCGACACCCAGGGCCTCACCAAGAAAGAGGTCCTCGACATCACCCGCGACAAAGACAAGCTGGACCGCGCGCTGGGCGGCATCAAGGATATGGGCGGCCTGCCGGATATCCTGTTCATCATCGACACCAACAAAGAAAAGCTGGCGGTCGAGGAAGCCAACAAGCTGCATATCCCGGTCGTGGCGGTGCTCGACAGCAATTCCGACCCGGCCGGCGTCACGTTTCCGATCCCGGGCAACGATGACGCGACTCCGGGCGATTTCGCTCTACTGTGATCTCGTCGCCGGCGCGGTGCTGGATGGCATCAGTGCCGAGATGGCGGCATCCGGGACTGACATCGGCGCGCGGGAGGATCTTCCGGCCGAAGCGCTTGCCGACGCGGAACCGGCATCCGCCTGAACCTCTTTTCGGGAGAAAAATGATGGTTGCGATTACCGCCGGCCTGGTCAAGGACCTGCGCGAAAAGACCGGCGCCGGCATGATGGACTGCAAGCGGGCCCTGACGGAGACCGATGGGGACGTTGAAGGTGCCATCGACTGGCTGCGTAAAAAGGGCCTCGCCGCCGCTGCAAAAAAGTCCGGCCGAGTCGCCGCGGAGGGCTTGGTCGCAGTTGCTTCCGCGCCCGGCAAGGCGGCCATGGTGGAAGTCAACGCGGAAACCGATTTCGTTGCCCGCAACGTCACATTTCAGGATTTCGTGGCCACCGTCGCGAACATTGCACTGCAGGTCGGTGACGACCTCGACGCGATCAAGGCGGCGCCATTTCCCGGCAGCGGGCGGACCGTGGCGGACGAGCTGATCCAGATGGTTGCCACCATCGGGGAAAACATGACACTGCGGCGCGCGAAGCTGCTGACAGTCGGGCAGGGTGTCGTTGCCACCTATATGCACGGCGCGCTCAAGCCCGGCGTGGGCAAGATCGGCGTACTGGCGGCGATCGAGGGTCCCGGGGAACTCGGCACGCTCGAGTTGCTCGGTCGGCAGGTCGGCATGCACGTGGCCGCCGCCCGGCCGGACGCGCTTGAAATAGACAGCGTCGACCCGGCGGCGCTGGAACGCGAGCGGGCGGTGCTGAGCGAGCAGGCGCGGGCCTCCGGTAAGCCGGAGCCGATCATCGAGAAGATGGTTGAGGGTCGTGTGCGAAAGTCCTACGAGGAAGTGGTGCTGCTGGAGCAGATATGGGTGCATGATGGCGAAAGCCGGGTGCGGGCGGTCATCAAGAAGGCTGGCGTTACCCTCACCGGCTTTGCCCGGTTCCAACTCGGCGAAGGCATTGAAAAGCCACAGGGGCCCGACTTCGCCGCGGAGGTCGCCGCGACCGCGGGAGTCTGAGGGGCCTGCGACCTCCTTGTTCACCGCGGGCGGTATCACTAGGGTGCCGCGCGTTCATCATGCCCCCGGGCAAGTCGTTTGACGGAAGCCACATGACACAGACTGCGGTCTACCAGCGTGTTCTGTTGAAGCTGTCCGGGGAAGCGCTGATGGGTCGGCGCGAATTCGGGCTGGATAACGAGACGGTCGGCGCTATCGCCAACGATATCAAGGATGTCGTCTCGATGGGTGTCCAGGTCTCGGTGGTCATCGGGGGCGGTAATATCTTCCGAGGGGTTTCCGGCGCCGCATCAGGCATGGATCGCGCCCAGGCTGACTACATGGGCATGCTGGCGACCGTGATGAATGCCTTGGCCGTGCAGTCGGCGCTGGAAAAGCGCAACGTGCCAACACGAGTTCAGTCAGCGATTCCCATGGCGTCGGTCTGTGAGCCCTATATTCGGCGCCGCGCGGAGCGGCACATGGAAAAGGGCAGGGTGGTGATTTTCGCCGCTGGCACGGGCAATCCATTCTTCACCACCGACACGGCGGCAGCGCTGCGCGCCACCGAAATGCACTGCAATGCGCTGCTCAAAGGCACCCAGGTCGACGGCGTTTATTCTGCCGATCCTCGGAAGGTCGATAATGCCACCCGTTACGATCAGTTGACATATCTGGATGTGCTGTCAAACGACCTCGGCGTGATGGACGCCGCTGCCATCAGCCTGGCACGTGAAAATCACCTGCCGATCATCGTCTTCAATATTCATGCCCCCGGCGCATTCGCGCAGGTGATGCGCGGCGAGGGGGCGTTCACCCGGATCGTCGAGTCGGAACACTAGAGCATGCTCGGCCAAGCGAGATTGCCGCGAAATGGGACCACCCGACTCGGGCATGGGGCTCGATCATGCGGAGAGACATTGCTCAAAGGAAGTTGGGGAGGCACTCATGGCCACCGCTGATCTGAACAATCTGAAGCAAGATCTAAGTCGTCGCATGGACGGTGCGCTCGAGACGTTGCGCCGGGAGTTCGCCGGACTGCGGACCGGTCGAGCCCATCCGGGCCTCCTGGAACCGGTGAAAGTCCTCGCCTATGGCGCCGAGACGCCACTCAATCAGGTCGGCACGATCGGCACGCCGGAACCGCGCATGCTGACGGTACAGGTCTGGGACAAATCAGTTGTTTCCGCCGTCGAAAGGGCTATCCGCGACTCCGGCCTCGGGCTGAATCCGGCCGCCGATGGCATGGTGGTACGCGTGCCGATTCCACAACTTACCACCGAGCGTCGCAACGAGTTGGCGAAGACGGCAAACAAATACGCCGAGGGCGCGAGGATCGCGGTGCGAGGAGTGCGGCGCGACGGGATGGAGCAAATCAAGGGGCACGAGAAAAAGCACGAAATCGGCGAGGATCTGGCGAAGAACTGGTCCGATGAGGTGCAAAAGCTCACTGACCAATATATTAAAAAGGTGGACGACGCGCTCGCGGACAAGGAAAAGGACATCAGGCAGGTTTGAAGCGAGCCCCAGTCCCAGATGCCTGTCATTACCAAGCCTATCACCGATTTCCGCGAGCAAACGTCCTCGCCAACCGGCCAGTCGGTCTCGGGACCGGATCATGCGATTCCCCGGCACGCCGCGGCCCATGTGGCGATTATCATGGATGGGAACGGCCGCTGGGCCACGTCCCGTGGCCTGCCGCGGATCGCTGGCCACCGTGAGGGTGCGCGCGCGGTCAGGCGGGCGGTCGAGGCGGCGATCCGCAGCGGCGTCTCCTGGCTGACCATCTACGCATTCAGTAGTGAGAACTGGCGGCGTCCGGTGGGTGAAATCCTGGACTTGACCGGATTGCTGCGACGCTACCTGAAAACCGAAATCGCTGAGCTGAAGGCAAACGGAGTGCGACTGCGCTTCATCGGCGACAGAAGCCGGTTCGACCCCGATATCCAGACCGACCTGGAAGCCGCGGAGCGCGACACTCAGCGAAATCTGCGCCTGAACCTGACGATCGCGTTGTCCTATGGTGCCAGGGCGGAGATTGTCGCCGCCGCCCGCGCTGCCACGACCGCGGCGCTGGCCGGGAAGCTTGACCCCGACACGCTGTGCGAGAATGTGTTCGAGGGCTTTCTTGCGACCGCCGGAACGCCGGATCCCGATCTGATCATTCGAACCTCGGGGGAGCAACGACTGTCGAATTTTCTGCTGTGGCAGGCGGCTTACGCGGAATTGGTGTTTCTCGACGTCCTCTGGCCCGACTTCAACGAAACCCATTTCGCCGCCGCGCTCGCGGATTACTCTCGGCGGGAGCGGCGATTTGGCGCTCGCACGGGCTGAGCAACCGCCGCGGGATGGTCCTCTCGTCCCGCGATCGACCCGATGGAGCGACCTCTGGACGCGGGTCCTCTCCGCCGCCGTCATGCTTCCTCTGGCGCTCGCGTGCGTCTGGGTGGGCGGTGTCGCCTTTGCTGCCATGGTGGCACTGGCCTCAATTGGTATGGCGTTTGAGTGGCTGCATTTGTGCAAGGCCCCTGTCGGCCCACGCTCGGTCTTGATGTTCGCCTCGCTGCCGCTGGCGGTTCTCTTGACGGCAGCCGGGGCGCCCGGCACCGCGCTCGGGGTGCTCGTGCTGGTCACAATCGCCGCGACCATCCGTTTGCGCGCCATCGGTTCAGCCCGTCTGCTGCCATTCGGCACACTTTACATCGGCCCGGCGGCGGTCGCGTTGGTCTGGCTGCGCGACGCGCCGGTCCACGGTTTCACCAATGTCCTGGTTCTTCTGCTGATCGTCTGGGCAACGGATGTTGGCGCCTATGTGGTAGGGCGGGCCGTTGGCGGACCCCTGCTCGCACCCCGGATCTCCCCCGGCAAGACATGGTCCGGTGCGGTGGGCGGCCTGCTGGCGGGTATCGCCGTCGGTTTCGCGGCGGCCTTCATTTTCGGCCTGTGGGCGGCAGCTTGGCAGGCCGCGCTGTTTGCCGGCCTGATCGGATGCGTCGGTCAGGCAGGCGATCTGTTCGAAAGTTCGTTGAAACGCTATTTCAAGGTCAAGGATTCCGGCCATCTGATCCCGGGTCATGGCGGGCTGCTCGATCGGTTGGACGCAATCCTCGCCGCCGCACCCGCGGGGGCCCTACTGGCGCTCCTGCTCGGACGTGGAGTAATGCCTTGGCAATGAATGCCACACATCCTTCGGGCCCGAGTCCCAGCGAGCTCCCCGAGGCTCCACGTTCCATAACAGTGCTCGGCAGCACTGGCAGTGTCGGCACCCAGACGGTCACGTTGCTCGCCGCCGCATCCGGGAAGTTCAAGGTGAGAGCGCTGGTGGCCGGTCGCAACGCGGCGCTGCTCGCCGAGCAGGCCGTTGCCTTGCGCGCCGAGCGGGCGGTGGTCGCCGACCCCGCGGCGTTCGCGGTGCTGCGGGAAGCCCTCGCCGGCACGGCAATCGAGGTTGCCGCCGGAGCAGAGGCGGTGATCGAGGCAGCCGCTCTGCAAGCGGACTGGACCATGGCCGCCATTACCGGCGCCTCCGGACTGGCGCCGACCCTTACCGCGATCCGGCGTGGTGCCTATGTCGGCCTCGCCAACAAGGAAGCGCTGATTTGCGCTGGCGAAGTGATGCTGGGCGCGGTGCGGGCAGCGGGCGCGACGCTTCTGCCGGTTGATTCCGAGCACAACGCCATCTTTCAGTCGCTGGCGGAAGGCAACCACGGCGCGGTGGAGAAAATAACGCTGACCGCGTCCGGCGGTCCGTTCCGCACCGCAAGTCATGAGGAGATGGCTCGCGCCACGCCGGAGGCGGCGTTGCGCCATCCGATCTGGTCCATGGGCGCCAAGATCAGCATCGATTCGGCAACGATGATGAACAAGGGTCTGGAACTGATCGAGGCTGCCCGGCTGTTTGGCTTGCCGGAGACCGCGATCGAGGTCCTGGTGCATCCCCAGTCGATCATCCATGGCATGGTCCACTACCATGACGGGTCGGTCCTGGCGCAGCTTGGTTCGCCAGACATGCGCATCCCGATCGCCCATGCTCTTGCCTGGCCGCAGCGGATGGCAACGGTCTCACCGCGGCTCGATCTGGCGCAGGTTAGTCGCCTCGACTTCGCGGCGCCCGACCTGATTCGCTTTCCTGCCCTGCGGCTGGCCCGCGAGGCATTGCAGGCGGCGGGTGGCGCACCCACCATTCTGAACGCGGCCAACGAAATCGCCGTCGCGGCCTTTCTGCAACGCCAGATCGGATTTCTCGATATTGTCGACGTCGTGGATCGGGTGTTGCAGCAGCTTGGGACCCGGCCGGCGGAGTTGCTGGAGGATGTGATCGCGCTCGATGAGACGGCCCGCCGCAGCGCCCGGCGATTTATTCCGGCGCGTGCCGCGTGATGAACCTGTTCCTGATCAGAAGGGCAAGATCGAGACCATGTTGACCACCATCCAGGAGTTCGCTCGCAACGCGGCCGCCTTCGTCATCGTACTGGGTGTGCTCGTGTTCTTCCACGAACTCGGCCACTATCTGGCGGCGCGCTGGCGAGGCGTCCGGGTGGAGACTTTTTCCATCGGCTTCGGCCAGGCGATCACGTCATGGACCGACCGCCACGGCACCGTCTGGAAGCTGGGCTGGCTTCCGCTTGGCGGCTACGTAAAGATGCATGGCCAGGAACGGCCGGAAGACGTCTCCGATCAGGTCCGCGCCGGCTGGATCGCGGGTGAGACCTTCCATGAAAAACCCGTGCTGTCTCGCGCCATCGTCGTGGCGGCCGGACCGGCCGCTAATTTCCTGCTGGCGATGATTGTCTTCGCCGCCCTGTTCATCGCCGTCGGCAAGCCGGTGACCCTGCCGGTCGTCGCGGAAGTGATACCGAACAGCGCCGCCTCGCGCGCCGGCCTGTTGGCCAACGATCGCGTGGTCTCCATCGGTGGCGACAGCATCGGCACGTTCGAAGACTTGCAGCGGGTTATCACCGCCCATCCGGCCCAGGCGCTGGCGGTCACCATCAAGCGCGGCGACGCTGACCAGACAGTCACCGTGACCACCGAGTTGCACGAGGTTGGTGGTCGTCAGGTCGGCTTGCTCGGCATTCGGGGCGGCGAGGTCGAATATCAGCATGTCGGCGTTCCGGCGGCGCTGTGGGGCGGCGTGCAGCAGACCTGGACGGTCACCGCCGAAACGGTTGCTGGGCTGGCTCAGATGATTTCCGGCGCGCGTGGCACCGACGAACTCGGCGGGCCGCTTCGGATCGCCCAGCTATCCGGCCAGGTCGCCCAGCTTGGGGTTGCCAGCCTGATTTCGTTTATCGCCGTGCTCTCGGTTAACCTCGGCCTCATCAATCTGTTCCCCATACCGGTGCTGGATGGCGGGCATTTGTTGTTCTACCTGGCGGAGGCGGTGCGTGGGCGTCCGTTGCCGCCGCGCGCGCAGGAATACGGCTTCCGGGCCGGCTTGGCAGGTACTGGCCTGCCTGTTCGTATTCGCAACCTGGAACGACCTCGGCCACTTCGGATTGTTTCGCTGGGTCGCCAATCGGTTCGGCTGAACCAGCGCGAGGACCGGCTCGTGGCCGGCTGGTTCTCGATGTGAATCAAATGCTTACGTGATAGCCCCGGCGTCGCCTCGCGCAAGGGCTGACACTAGCTTCGGGTGCGGACGGTCGCTATGGTGCGCCCCGTGCGCACCATACGACGGTCGACGAGCGAGTCGCAGTGCGCACCTGCCTAGTGGGGGGACCAGCCTTTTGTTGATTATCCGTGCTGTGCGGCTTATCGCCGCCTGCCTGATGGCAATACTGGTCATCGGTACCGCCACCGCACAAAGCCCGCCCCAAGCTGCCCCGACATCCGTCCCACCGGCCGCGACCGCGCCTGGGCACGCCGTATCTGGCCGTCCCTCCGCCGCGCATGCAAAATCAACGCGCGCCGCAACGGCGGCTCCGTCCGGTGTTATCGTGGCGATCAAGGTTGAGGGCAACGCTCGGATCGAGGACGGGACAATCCGATCGTACCTGCTGGTCCAACCCGGCGATCGCTTCGACCCGGATCGGCTGGATCGCAGCCTCAAGACCCTTTATGCCACCGGGCTGTTTCAGGATGTCCGGCTCGAGCGCAGCGGCAACGATCTAGTGGTGCATGTGGTCGAGAACCCGATCGTCAATCGCGTGGCGTTCGAGAACAATCACAAGCTCAGCGACGATCAGCTTCTGCCGCAAATGCAGCTTCGCCCGCGGGCTGTTTTCACCCCCGCCCTGGCGGAAATGGATCGGCAGCACATTCTGGATCAATACGCGCGCAAGGGCTACTTCGATGCGACGGTTGATCCCAAGATCATCCGCCTGCCGCAGAATCGCGTCGACGTCATTTTTCAGATCAACGACGGCTCGGCGACGCTGATCAGCAAGATCGTGATCAACGGCAATAAGGCGTACAGCGAAGATCGGCTGTCGGACGTGATCAACAGCCGCGAGTCGCGCTGGTGGCGCTTTCTTTCGACGTCGGATCAATACGATCCGGAACGGTTGAACTTCGACAAGGAGCTGCTGCGGCGCTTCTATTTGAAAAATGGCTACGCCGATATCCAGATCGTCGCGGCGAGCGCCGAGCTTTCTCCCGACCGAAAGGGCTTCTTTCTGTCGTTCACGGTGAACGAGGGCGAGCGCTACAAGGTGGGCAAGATCACCATCAATTCCGAGCTTCGTAACCTCAGCGGAAAGGATCTGCGGTCGACCCTGCAGCTCAGCGAAGGCGACTGGTACGACGGCGATGCCATCGGACGGACCTCGGATCTGATGGAGCAAGCGGTCCACAACCGTGGCTATGCGTTTGTCGAAGTAAAGCCACGCGTCACGCGTGACGTCGCGAAGCACACCATCGACCTGATATTCGATGTGGGTGAGGGGCCGCGCGTCTATGTCGAACGGATAGATATCGTCGGAAATACCCGGACCAAGGACAGCGTCATCCGCCGCGAATTCCGCTTGGCGGAAGGCGACGCTTATAACGCCGAGGCGATCCGCCGGTCCAAAACCCGCTTGACAGACCTTGGCTATTTCCAATCGGTCGACATCGTGACGAACCGTGGATCTGCCCCCGACAAAGCGATCCTTGTAACAAATATATCCGAGAAAGCGACAGGCGAACTGACCTTTGGCGGCGGCTACTCGACCGATGCCGGTGCCCTCGTGAACGTCGGTCTGACCGAGCGCAATCTGATCGGCACCGGCGTCAATGCCGGCATCAACGGCACGCTTGCTCAGAGGCAAAGCTCCATCAACGGGTCCATCACCGATCCATACTTCCTTGATCGCAATCTCATCGCCGGCGTCGACGTATTCCTGATCCAGACAAACTTCCTCGGAACCGAACCGTATGACGAGCGGCGTGCGGGCTTCGACATGCGCCTCGGCTACGACTTCAACGAGCATCTGCGGCAGGTGTGGACCTACTCGCTGGTCGATCGAGACGTCTTCAACGTGGTCAGCACCGCCAGCCCGTACATCCTGAGCGAGTCCGGAACGACCGTGCTGTCGCAGATCAGTCAGGTGGTGACCCTGGACTACCGTGACAGCAAGATCGACCCGCATAGTGGTTTTGTGGTCGAGGCAGGCAGCGACCTCGCCGGCCTTGGCGGCGATGCGCGTTTCGTGCGCGGCAACCTCAACACGGCCTACTACGTTCCGCTCGAGCGCCAGTTCGGCAATCCGGACTGGGTGCTCAAGCTTGGAGCAAGCGGTGGCTACATGGCGCTGCTAAGCGGTGGTCGGGAAGAGATCATCGACCGCTTCTTCCTCGGCGGCGACAATCTGCGCGGCTTTGAGATCGGCGGCGCCGGCCCGCATGACGCGGTTTCCGGCGATCCGCTCGGCGGACGACTGATCTGGACGCAGACCACCGAGCAACGCTTTCCGCTTCCGGTCTCGCCGGACCTGGGCTTGTCAGGTCGAGCCTTCGTGGATGTGGGTGGACTGACCCAGGCATCGTTCAGGAACGGCGGCGGCTGCGTGTCCACCGGCGGTGCCAGCTGCCAGATCAATGCCTCGGCGACGCCCCGCGTGGGTGCGGGTGTCGGGATTTCCTGGCGGACTGCGTTCGGCTTGATAAATGTTGACTTGGCGCCGTTTGTGTACAAGCAACCTGGCGACCAGACCCAGATCTTCCGGTTCGGTTTCGGTACGAGGTTCTAGTGATTCAAATTCGTGTTTTTGCCGCCGGTGCGATTGCTGCGCTGGCGCTGCTGTTACATTCGACCTGCGCCCTCGCTCAGCAGTCCCCCAACGGGGAGTGGTTCGTTCCGGGCCAGCCGCGTGGTGGCGCGCCGGGCGGTCCCGTCGCCCGCCAGGCACCGGCCCGGCCGGTGCCCGGCGTCAATGGGTCTGGCCTCGGCACGCTGCCGCTGCCAGCCGACGGCAACGGCGAGCAGGGGGGCCTGACGCAGCAGCAACTCCAGGTTCAGTTGCCGCCGGCGCCGGAGATTCCGCCGGTTCCGAAAGGTCCGGCGACCCCGGCCGCCATCGTGGGTATTCTGTCGGTGCCCGACGTGCTGCGGGTCTCGACCGCCTACCAGGCGGCCTACAAGGAATTGAATTCGCGGGGGCAGAAGCTGAACGGGGATGCGCAGAAGGAGCAGGCAGCGTTGCGCGAGCTGGGCCAAACCTTTGCCAACGAGCGGCCGACGCTCAAGCCCGAGCAAATTCGGACGCGGGAGCGCGAGATTCAGGAGCGCGCCACCGAGGCTCAGCGCCGCTTTGGCGAACGTAACCGCATTATCCAGGAAGCTGGCCAATACGTGATGGCTCAGATCAACCGAACGATGGAGCAGGTGGCGCAACAGGTCGCTCTTTCGCGCGGCATCAACCTTGTGCTGAACCGTGCACAGATTTTGGGGACGACCGCGGATTTCGATCTGACACCATCGGTCGCTGAGGTGCTGAACAAGGCGCTTCCGGCTGTCATTGTGCCGCCCGACGGGGTTTCGCCTTTGGCAATGGCGGCGCCTACCTCGGCCACGCCAGTGGCGGCATCCGTGCCGGCCGCCGACGGTGCTGTCCCGCCTGCCGCAACACCGGCCGCGACCGCGCCGACTGCCGCCGCCCCGTCGGCACCCCTACCCACGCCTCCGGTCGCCACTGGCGCGCCGGCCAAAGCGCCGCAGAAGCACTAATTGATGGTGGCCGGCGTGGACCGCTCGGCATTGGTGGGCGATCCCCGTTTCTTTCGACGGACCGGCCCGCACACTCTGGCGGCGGTGGTGGACGCGGCCGAGGCCGAGGCTCCGCCGCGTCGCCTGATGCTGCACCAGCTCGCACCATTGGCGACTGCGACGCAACAGGATGTGAGCTTTTGTCTGAACCACCGCAGGCATCTGCCTGATCTTCGCACCACGCGGGCGGCGGCGGTGGTCGTGCATCCCGATATGCAGAACGAGGTGCCGCGGACCGCGGTGGCGATCGTCGCTGCAGATACGCTGTTGGCCTGGGGGAAAGTGGCGGCGCTGTTCCACCCACCGCCCCCGGTCAATCCTGGCGTGCACCCGTCCGCGATCGTCGCCGCCACCGCACACGTCCATCCCTCGGTCGAAGTTGGGCCTATGGCGGTGATCGGAGAGCGCGTGGTCATCGGGCCGCGCGGGCGCATCGCTTCGTTGGCTGTGATCGCCGACGGTGTCGTCATCGGCTCTGACGCGCGCATCGGTTCCCATGTCAGCGTGTCGCACGCATTACTCGGCGATCGTGTCTACCTCTATCCGGGCGCGCGGGTAGGTCAGGAAGGGTTCGGTTTCGCGATAACCGCCGAAGGACTTCACTCGGTGCCGCAGCTCGGCCGGGTGGTGATCGAGGACGATGTCGAAGTCGGCGCCAATGTAACGATAGACCGGGGCGGGCTCGACGACACGCTCATCGGCGCCGGTACTCGTATCGATAATCTGGTGCAGATCGCTCACGGCGTCAGGATTGGAAAGGCCTGCGTGATCGTGGCGCAGACAGGGATTTCCGGGTCGACCGTGCTGGAGGATCATGTCGTTCTGGCGGGACAGTCAGGCGTCGCGGGACATCTGCGGATCGGCTCCGGCGCTCGCATCGGCGCGCAAGCCGGAGTAATGACCAATGTTCCCGCACGGGCCGATATGTTGGGCAGCCCGGCTCAACCGGTGAAAGCTTTTTTTAAGGAAGTGGCGACAATTCGCCGTTGGATCCGCACCGGCCACGCGCCCGGCTTTGTTCACAGTGCCCGCGGCAACTCGAACTCCGACGTGGATTGAAGGTCATGGATGAGGCAAGAGCGCAGCGCCCCGAGGAGCTCGGCAAGACCGTCGAGCTAATCGATATCCACCGGATCATGCACGACATTCCGCATCGCTACCCGTTCCTGATGCTGGACCGGGTGGTGGACGTGGTATTGAACAGGTCGGCCGTTGGCGTGAAGAACGTCTCGATCAACGAGCCATATTTCGTTGGGCATTTTCCCAATCATCCGGTGATGCCGGGGGTGCTGATCATCGAGAGCATGGCGCAGACCGCTGCCGTGCTTGTGGTCGAGACACTGGGCCCCGACGCGGCCGGCAAGGTTGTCTACTTCATGTCGATCGAGGGAGCAAAATTCCGCCGTCCGGTGGCACCGGGCGATCAGTTGCGAATCCACGTGCTCAAGGAACGCAACCGCGGGAATGTGTGGAAATTTCAAGCCGTTGCCAGGGTGGACGGGGTTTCGGTCGCCGAGGCAACCTATGCCGCAATGATCATGGACCGTGCTCCGGGCACCTGAGAATGGCCACAAATCCGCCTTAGTAACGCCAAAATGGCAAATGAAACAGTGCGTTACTTATTCGGATTGGAAACATCGGGCAACAATGATTGAGTTGGTGGCAATGCCGTGGGCCCCTAGTTTGCGACAGCGGTCGAAGGGGGTGCGGGCCGTTGATGTGTGGCCGTAAAAATTCTGACCACGGAACGGATAAATCATGGATGCAATGACCGACCGACGCCCACACAGCTCCGCTCGGGTCAGTATTCACCCAACAGCCGTTGTCGCGCATGGGGCGGAACTCGGAGCCGGGGTTCAAATCGGACCGTTCTGCACCGTCGGTCCAGACGTGGTTCTCGAGGCCGGCGCGAAACTTGTCTCACACGTCGTCGTCGAGGGTCACACGCGCATCGGCGAGAACGCGCAGTTGTTCCCTTTCTGTACTGTGGGTCTGGCGCCGCAGGACTTCAAATATCAGGGTGAGCCGACGCGGTGTGAAATCGGTGCCCGCACTCTGGTGCGGGAGCACTGCACGATCCACCGAGGTACCATTACCGGCAGCGGGATCACCCGCGTCGGCCAGGATTGCATGCTGATGGCGGTGGTCCACGTCGCACATGACTGCACGATCGGGGACCATGTCATCGTGGCGAACAACGTGGTGATGGGCGGACATGTCCGCATCGCCGAGCATGCGGTGATCGGCGGCGCCGCGGCGATCCATCAATTCGTGCGAATCGGGCGCGCCGCCATGGTCGGCGGGGTTTCGGGGGTGGAAGCGGATGTGATTCCGTTCGGTAGCGTCATCGGCAACCGCGCCCGGCTTGCCGGCCTGAACGTGATGGGACTCAAGCGCCGCGGCTTTGACAAATCGCAGATCCAGCGCTTGCACATGGCGTTCCGCAGCCTGTTCGGCCACGAAGGTGTCTTTGCCCATCGCCTGGAAGTGGCGCGCGCACGCTTTGCCGACGACAGTCTGGTCGCTGAGGTACTGGCGTTCATCGATGCGCCGAGCCATCGGGGTTTGATTCGGGCGGATAGGTCGGCGCATGCGCCAGGTGGCAGGCAAGGCGGCTAGACTAACGGGATCCACGCGGTTTCCAGACGGCCTGATGAGTTACCAAGAGTGCGCCCGCAGTCGTTCAACGCTCCCTACCGGACGAGATGCCCCCCGGCGTCTCTTTGTCTGATTTGACGCGCTGCTGACTTTAGCGCGGTCCAACACAACGCGGGCGTAATCGTCCATGTCGCCATCGAACGGCGCTATCGTCCCGTCGGCCACCAACCACAGCCGGTCGGCGACCAGTTCCATCAATGAACGGTCATGTGTGATCAGTATGACCGCACCCCGATAATCGTTCAGTGCGTCCAGCAGGGCGCGACGACTGTCAATGTCCAGATGGTTGGTGGGTTCATCCAAAATCAACAGATGCGGCGCCTCCATCGCCACGAGGTTCAACAGCAGTCGCGCTCGTTCTCCCCCTGAGAGGTTCTCGACGGTCGTTGATTGCTTGTCGAACCCGAGTCCGAACCGTGCCAGCCGGGACCGGTGTGAGGTCTCGCTGTCATCCGGCCGTTCCCGCCGGATGATATCCAGCGGGGTATCGGCCGGGTCGAGTGCCTCGATCTGATGCTGATGGAACCAGCCCACCTTGATCCGGCGCTCGCGCTGCATGTGGCCGGACTGCAGGCCGAGCGCTCCCGCGGCCATTTTGGCAAAGGTGGTCTTTCCGGCGCCGTTCACGCCAAGCAGGCCAATCCGGTCGTCAACGTCGAGCCGCAAATTCATTCCACGCAGCACTGGCCCATCGTCGTACCCGACCGCGGCCGCCTCCAGCCGGATCAGGGGCGGCGCCAACGGTCGTGCCGGAGAGGGCAGCGTGAACGGCGCCACCCGCTCCTCGATCGAGGCGGCGACCGGTTCCAGTTTGGCCAGGCGTTTCATCCGTGACTGCGCCTGCGCTGCCTTGCTGGCTTTAGCGCGGAAGCGGTCGACGAAGCTTTGCAAATGCGCCCGTTCGGCCTCCTGCTTCGCGCGAGTCGCCGACAGAAGGCGCACTTTCTCGCCACGCAGACGCTCGAAGTCGTCGTATCCGCCGGTGTAGAGATCCAGTTTGCCGGCCTGTAGATGAAGGATTGCGTCGACCGAGGCGTTCAGCAGTTCGCGGTCGTGGCTGATGATGATCGCCGCGTTGGGATATTTCCGCAGCCGAGCCTCCAGCCACATCGCACCCTCAAGGTCGAGGTAGTTGGTAGGTTCGTCCAGCAGCAACAGGTGGGGTTCGGCGAACAACGCTGCAGCCAGGGCGACTCGCATCCGCCAGCCACCGGAGAACTCGGCCATCGGACGCGACAGATCGGACGTTGAGAATCCCAGGCCCGCCAGAATCTCGCCGGCGCGGGCAGGGGCACGGTCGGCGTCTATCTCGGCCAGACGGGCGTAAATGTCGGCGATACGTTCCGGTCTCGCCGTCTCAAGTTCGCCAAGCAGCGCATCCCGCTGCGCGTCGGCGGCCAGGATAGTGTCGAGCAGATTGATCGGCGTCGCTGGATGCTCCTGGTCCACGCTCGCCACCCGCGCGCCCCGGGGTAGTCGGATCTCCCCGCCATCCGGCATCAGATCACCCAGGACCAGTCTGAACAGCGTCGATTTGCCGACACCATTGCGGCCGACCAGCCCGACTTTGGCGTTGGGCGGCACGGTGACAGTGGCGTGGTCAAAGAAGCGCCGTCCCCAGGCGTTAAAGACGAGGTCGTCGATTTGCAGCATATCGGGAGCCTGTTATCCGGTCCGCCGTGTATGGACGCGGCGTATAGCGCATCGCGGCCGGTGTGGCGAGGGCTTGGTCCGTTAGCCGATGCCGATCGCGGCGCAACACTCAGCGCAGAGTTTTAAGCCATACATGCGGCGCGGACGCCGGCATACCTATGGTTGGGCAGCTGCCGCATCGGCTTGCTGTTGAATCACAAGCGTAAGGGACGAATTCGCTCATCCAATGAACGATAATGCGAAGCACAACAGCCGCGAAGAACTGAGATTACCGCTCCGGCTTGGTTTTCGGATCCGCTCGCAGACGCGCCTGATCCTTCCGCTTCAGTAAGTTGGCGCGTAACGCCGCGGCCTCCCGTGCAGCGCGGTCGGCTTTCGGCTGGGGCTTGGGCGGCTTGTCGGCTGGCGGCTTGGTCATCCCGGGACGGCGTCTTTCGGCAGCTTGCGCATCATCGCCTGGCGGCGACAGATCGCCACCATTTCGTTGCGATGGTTCCAGCAGCTATGCTCGAACTCCACGATGCCAACATCCGGGCGAGACTTGCTTTCCCGCATCGTCAGCACTTTCGTTCGCGCTCTCAATGTGTCGCCATGGAACACCGGCTTCGGGAAACGCATGTCGGTGAAGCCGAGATTGCCGACGGTAGTGCCCATCGTGGTATCATTGACGCTCATACCGACCATCAAGCCGGCGGTGAACATGGAGTTTACCAGGCGCTGGCCGAATTCGGTCGTGGCGGCAAAGTGGGCGTCCAGATGCAATGGCTGAACGTTCAGTGTCAGGGCACTGAACAGCGTATTGTCCATCTCGGTGACCGTGCGGGTCCAAGGGTGGTCGAACTCCTGACCGACCGAGAATTGCTCGTAATAAAGACCGGCCATCGTTTGATGCTCCCATGATCGCTGCGATCGGACTCAACCGTATCCTGGAAACGTTGCCAAGAGCTGGCAGTCCGAGCGGCAGCGCGGCGGACCGGTGGCTCATTTCGCAATATGACATTGGGCAACAGACACCTTGACCAGTTCGTCCTATTGTGCTAAGAAAAAAAGCCTATAAGGTAATCTGATGGGCCCGACTGAGCCTCGCGACAAAATCATCGTGATTGGGCAGCTTCTCGGCGGGGACGCGATGAATGGCTCTGTTACAGGCGCAAATGTTGAGGTGGCGTCATTCACAAACTTGCCCTCAAGCCGACGTGACAACACGTCCGTTTGATACGACCGTCGTTCGGCTTGCATCGGTGTCCGGCCATGGCGATTTTCAGCTAGGTACGTAATCGAACAGGGGACGCCAGACGAACGAAGGCAAAACCGGATATGGGTGATTGTCGTTCCAACGGCCGCCGCACGTCTGCTGACCGCCAGCAAACCGGTTCGGGCGCGGGTCAGCAGGTTGCCGGCAAGGACAATGCCAACCCGGCCCGAAACTATACTGGTGGCTAACCATCTCTCATTGATTGAGGAAGCAATATTATGGATGAAGATCGTCTCAAGGGCATCGCCCATCAGGCCAAGGGGGCGGTGAAGGAAGCCGCGGGCAAGGTCTCGGGTGACGCGAAGCTGGAAGCAGATGGCCGCGCCGAAAAAGCTGCCGGCGAGGTTCAGAATGCCGTAGGCGGCGTCAAGGACGCGGTCCGCGAAGCAGTAACCAAGAAGTAAGAGGATTCATCGTGTCTACCATCCTTCTCGTCATTCTGATCATTCTGCTCCTGGGTGCGCTGCCGACCTGGCCGTACAGCAGCGGTTGGGGATATTACCCGAGCGGGGGCCTCGGACTTGTCGTGCTGATCATCATCGTCCTGCTGGTGATGGGGCGCATATAGCGCCGCGGCTGGCGGCTTGTGTTCAGGCCGCCAGCTTCTCTGCCCGGATGTCCTTGATGTCGCGAAATGTCAGCGCCGGCGCGAATTCTTCCGCTCGCCGCATCATGAATCCCGAGGTCGCCAGAAACACCGGGTCGCCATCGACATCATCAGCCATGGCGGTGCGGTTTTCGGCGATGAAGCGTGTCAAGGCAGCGCGGTCCGGCGACGACACCCATCGGGCAAGTGAATAAGGCGACGTTTCGAAGCCGATCGCGACACCGTATTCGCCGGCCAGCCTGGACTGCAGCACATCCAGCTGCAAGGTCCCGATGACGCCTACCAGCGGCGCCGATCCATCCTGCGGTCGGAACAACTGCACAACCCCTTCCTCCGCCAGTTCCACCAGCGCCTGGCGCAGCTTCTTGGCCTTCATTGCGTCATCCAGCCGCACCCGGCGTAATATTTCTGGAGCGAAATATGGCACCCCGGTGAATTGGATGTCCTCTCCGTCGGTCAGCGTGTCGCCGATACGCAGCGTGCCGTGATTGGGAATGCCAACGACATCGCCGGCGAAGGCCTCGTCAGCGATTTCCCGTTCCCGTGCGAAGAAGAATTGCGGTGCGTGCAGCGGAATCGACTTGCCCGTCCGGACCTGCTTCAGCCGCATCCCTCGTACCAGCCGCCCGGAGCATACCCGCGCGAAGGCGATCCGGTCGCGATGGTTGGGATCCATGTTGGCCTGGATCTTGAACACCAGAGCGGTCAGGTTCGGCTCGGTCGCCTCGATGGTCCGCTTGTCGCCCGGCTGGGCGCGCGGCGGGGGCCCATATTCGGCCAGTCCGTCGAGCAGGTCATTGACGCCGATATCCTTGATCGCACTGCCGAAATACACCGGCGTCAGATGCCCGGCGTTGAAGCCCTCCAGGTCGAACGCCGGCAGAGCGGAGCGGATCAGATCGACCTCATCCGCCACCGCCTGCATCCGAGGGTCGGACTGTGCCAAGTCCTTCGCCAGGTGCATCTCCCGCTTGCGCAGGTCATAGGTCCCGGCGAAGTCCGCCGCACGTCCCACCGGCCAGGTGACCGGGGCGGTGTCCAGTGCCAGCGTGGAGGCGATCTCGTCGAGCAGCTCGATCGGATCGCGCGCCTCGCGGTCCATCTTGTTGATGAAGGTGATAATGGGGATGTCGCGCAGGCGACAGATCTCGAACAGTTTGCGAGTGCGTGCCTCGATGCCTTTTGCCGCATCGATCACCATCACCGCGGAGTCGACCGCGGTCAGCGTGCGGTAGGTGTCCTCGGAAAAATCCTCGTGGCCCGGCGTGTCCAGCAGGTTGAAGACACGATCGGAATACTCAAACGTCATCACCGAGGTCACGACGGAGATGCCGCGATCCCGCTCGATGCCCATCCAGTCGGAGCGAGTGCGCCGTCGTTCGCCCTTGGCGCGGACGTTTCCCGCAAGCTGGATGGCGCCGCCGGCCCGCAGCAAGTGCTCGGTTAATGTCGTCTTGCCGGCGTCGGGATGGGAGATGATGGCAAAGGTGCGGCGGCGGGCAATCTCGGCGGTAGGATCGGTCATTCCGGGGCTTTCGTGGCAACGCTGCGGTATATAGTGAGCGCACCACGGGTCGTCACGCCTGGATCGATCCAGGCACGGCGGCGGAGCGGTGTTGTGCCGCTCCTGGCGGCTTTTCCGCTCGCTGCCGGCCCTGCGAGCGGCACGCCCCTGCGAAGGGTTGCGATGCCCTTCCGCCGGGAGTCGAGAAACAGAAACAATCGGACACCGGCCGGCGGCAAAATCCGCTTGAACCAGTCCGAGGTCTACCGTTGCGCCAGCAACCTGTTGAGCTGCGATGACGCAAGCAACATCCAAAGCCTGCGTCCAGCACGGACGATTGGGCCATCGCCGTCCTACCGGGCATGCATTGGTCGCCCCGGCCCGACCGCTTCTTGCACAGGTTACTCGATCCCCGCTAGACTCCCCAGGCATCGCGGCATGCGGAAAAACCCTCGCGGCGGCATGCCAATGCAACAAGAATCCAAGAACGGGCTAAGACAGGAGGATGGCTATGGAAATCGGAATGGTCCAGATTTTAGCAAGTTTCGGCTTGCAGGGCGTTAGCGATCAGCAAGTTTACGACGAGGAGGTGCGGCAGGCGGTTCTTGCTGACGAACTCGACTATGATCACCTTTGGGTCGTCGAGCACCACTTTGAAGATTATTCGTTCTGCCCCGACAACTTTGTCTATCTCGCGCACATCGCGGCGCTGACACGGCGCATCCGGCTCGCCACCGGTGCGGTCATCCTTCCCTGGAACATCCAGCCGTTGCGGGTCGCCGAGAAAGCGGCCCTGCTGGACACACTGTCCGGCGGCCGCCTTATCCTCGGAATGGGCCGCGGCTTGTCGCGCCGCGAATTCAGCCAATTCGGTGTCGCAATGGACGAATCGCGCGACCGTTTCGACGAAATGGCGCCGATGATCCTGGACGCACTCGAAACCGGCGTGATGGAGGAGCACCATGGTCGCTATTTCGACCAGCCGCGCGCCGTGCTCCGGCCCAGGCCGCTCAGGAGTTTCCGCGATCGCACAACCCAGGTCGCGATGAGCAGTGATTCAGTGCAGGTGGCAGCCAGGCTCGGCGCGCAAATGATGTCGTTCCTCTACAAGCCGGACGAAGTGCACAAGGCTGAATTCGACACCTACCGTGCGGCCTTCAGGCAGCAGCACGGCAAAGCTCCGAAAGCGCCGCTGCTGGCACTCATGACCATCTGTGACAGCGATGCCGAGCGCGCCCGGGAGAATGCCGAACGGCACTGTGCGATGTATTTCCATTCGGTCATGCATCACTACGAAATGATGAGCGAGCACTTTGCCAACACGAAGGGCTATGCCGAGTACGGTGCCGGAGCCGAGGCCATGCGGGCCGCCGGGCTAGACGACATGGTCCGCGGATACGTGGACCAGCAACTGTGGGGCACGCCGGACCAGATCCTGCGCAAGCTGGAGGGACGCCGCGCCACGATGGGTGACATCGGCTGCCTGTGCGCCTTCCGCTTCGGCGCCAGCCCGTTCGAGGTCAGCGAACGCAGCATGCGTCTGTTCGCAAAAGAGGTGTTGCCGGTGGCCAGAGCCTGGAATGACTCGACCGAGCAGCGCCAGGCAGCCGAATAGCTCTGCCGCTGTCACTGCCCGCCGCTTCACGTCGGAAGCGGCGGGTGTCGCAGCGCCCCGTCCATGCCGCGGCATTGTGAAGTTACCTGTGAAAGCTCAGCCGCGATCCTGTCAGGTGCGTATCGATCGCGTCGGCGCCGAAGGTGACGGCGTCGGTTGTGCGTCGAATGAGGCACCTGTGTACGTGCCATTTACCTTGCCGGGGGAACTGGTGACGGCCAGTCTGCTGCGCGCCCGTGGCGAGGGATGGCTTGCCCGCTGCGTCAGTATCGACCACCCCAGCTCGGCCCGGATCGATCCACCCTGTGAGTACTTCGGGCGCTGCGGCGGCTGTGCGTTGCAGCATTGGCGGGACCAGGATTACGCCGAGTGGAAGCGTTGGCTGCTGGTCTCCGCCCTGCAGCGCGCCGGCTGCACCACGCCGGAGCCGGTCGCGCTGATCAGTGGGTCGCCCGGCGAGCGCCGGCGGCTCGACTTCGCGGTGCGGCGGGATCGGGGTCATATCGTTCTCGGGTTGCACATGGCGAACTCGGGGGTTGTCGTCGACCTGACGCATTGCATCGTTCTGCACCCGGTCCTTATGTCGCTGATGGCAGCATTACGGGGTGTTCTGCAGCGGATGCAGGCGATCCGGCGAGAAGCGTCGGTGGTGATCAACCTGCTCGATAATGGCCCTGATGTTCTGCTGCGGACGGATGCGGCGCTGCCGCTCGATGACCGAACAGCGTTGATCGAGTTCGCCCGTTCCAGCGACGTCCCGCGGATATCCTGGACGACAGGAAACGCCATGGCCGAGCCGGTCTGCATCTTTCGTCCACCAGCCAGGACGTTGGCGGGCGTCGAGGTGCGGCCGCCGCCAGGGGCCTTCTTGCAGCCTACCACCGCAGGTGAACGTGCGATCGTCGAAGCCGTTCTGGCTGGGCTTCCAACCAGGATGGCCGCGGGCGCCGCCCGCACACGGATCGCGGAACTATTTGCCGGCTGCGGCACGCTGACCTTTGCCCTCGCGGAAAAAGCCCGCGTCGTTGCGTGGGAGGGCGATGCAGCTTCGGCCGCGGCATTGAGCGAGGCGGCCAAACGGGCGGGACTGGCCGGCAGGGTCGAGGTACCTGCGCCGGGATCTGGCGCGCCAGCCGCTATCGGCGAAGGAGCTCGCCGGATTTCCCATCGTCGTGCTCGACCCTCCCCATGCTGGAGCGGCCGCTCAGATCGCTCAGGTCGCAGCCTCCGGCGCCGCAACCATCGTATACGTGAGCTGCAATCCGTCGTCGCTCGCGCGCGACGCGCGGACACTGCGGACCGCCGGCTATACGCTGGCCAAGGCCACAGCAATCGACCAGTTCCTCTGGTCGGCCAGGCTTGAATCTGTCTGCGTCTTCCGTCGCCCCTGATCTCGAGAGCACTTCCCCCTGTGGGTAGGATCGCTCTGGCCGCTGTTTCACGAGCAATTTCATCAGCCTGAGGTTGCTCCGCGATGCGGGTCAGGCTGCAATTGCTCTCGCGACGCTCTGCACCGTTGTTGTTTGCTGCCTGTCGGCTCGCCGCGTAAAAGGGCGTCCATGCCCGATCGTTCCACAGCCCCTATACCGACCCATCCAGATGTCGTCATCAAGTCCGACACCCGGGTCTGGGCCGGCCGCTTCCCGCTCGATGTGGTCAAGTTCCGCCAGCGCCGGTTCGACGGCGTGATGTCCGGCACCCGGACGTGGGAGCTCTGGCGTCGCGGCCGAGCTTCGGCATTGATCCCCTATGATCCGTGGACCGACGTCGTGGTGTTGATCGAGCAGTTCCGCCTGCCCGCGCTCGCCGCTGGCCTGGACCCCGTCCTGGTTGAGTTGCCCGCCGGCCTTTGCGATGACGGTGAGGAACCGGCGGCGACCATCCTGCGCGAGATGCAGGAAGAAATGCGGATGGACGCCGACAGACTGGAGCGGATCGGACGCTTTCTGTTGACCCCCGGTGGCGCCGACGAGGCGTGCGAACTCTATGCCGGGCGGGTCCGCGCGCCGGTCGCGGGAGCCGATGGAGTTGCCTGGTGTGCCGGCGAAGCCGAGGAAAACGAAGACATCCGCGTCAGAGTCTGGCAGGCCAACGCAGCGATCGAGGCCGCTTTTCACGGACGTTTTTTCAACGTCATGACTTCGCTCGGCCTGTTCTGGCTCGCGGCGAAGCGGGACTGGCTGCGGCAGATCTGGATGGATCCATGACGGAACGACATTTTCTCGACGATCTGGCGGCCGACAGAGGCTCGGTGGCTGGTGACGCCGATGCGGTCCCGCGATCCCCCTCGATGCAGTCGGCGCCGGGCGCGGTCCGACCAGCGCGCTGATGTTCGCGTGGAAGTCCCATGAGACAGGCCGAAGATTGGCAATACATTCTTGGAACCGGACACTGGGAGGCGTTCAGGAAGTCGAAGTTGGACATGGTGGATATCCATGCCGCCGGGCGGCAATGGGCGGCTGCGATAGGCGGCATTCAACGGCCTTGGCTGTGCTGGAACGTCGACCACGATTGGTGCCTGGTACAGCAGAAACTAGTGCGCGAGGTTGGCTGGACACCAGTCGTCGGCTTCGACCCGCGGGTCGGGCCACCGCCGCTTGTCGACGGTGCGGTCTGTGTCGATTTCAATGAACCGTTCGGCCTGCCCACGATGTGGCTGCACTTTCCACTGGAATTCATCTTTCTGTTCTGTGACCGCATCGCATTCTGGCATGCGGACCTGATCATGCGGCGTGACAAGATGCGTGCCGTTGCGGAACGGTTTGCCATTCTTCCGGACGGCATTGGGGCCGCGGTCGTGCCGAACCAGGGACGGCTGGCAATACTCTCACCCAGGAAGCGGCGCTATTGGGAAGTTCTTGGCTGCAGCACGCGGGGATCCAGCCGGGACCAGTTCGAAAAGGGTTGCGGCTGGTGGAGGAATTTCTGGATGCACCCATCGACACCGGCGAGCCAGGCCGCCGAACGGGAAACCTATTACTATGACAGCGGCGCCGGCATTCGGTTCTGGCACAAGAAGTGCCAGGGCAGGATGACACTCATACCAGAGGGCTACGTCTCGGAAGGCCATTGCACCCGGATCGGGCGGAAAGACTACGTGGAAGCGTCCAGGAACGACTACACACGCGATTTGTCCAAGGAACTGTCCCTCAACAGCGATTTACGGGAGGTCTGCGACAGGCTCGGTGTGGGGGATCTGGTGGGCGAGACGGGAAAAACGACGGCTCGTCGTGACAGCGGACGCACGCCGATCGGCTTGGGCGGATCGGAGGCTTCCTGTTGACCCCCGGTGGCGCCGACGAGACATGCGAGCCTGCCCGCGGCGGTCGACGACGATTTTGACAGATGGTGATGGACTGATGACCGAACGTATTTTTCTCGATGACCCGGCCGCGGCAAGCGTCTCGGCGACGGTGCTCGCCGCGGGACCCGATGGTATCGTGCTCGATCGCACCGTCTTCTATGCTCGCGGCGGTGGCCAGCCGGGCGATACCGGTACGCTCCGATGGGACGGAGGCGACACTATCGTCATCGACACGGTGAAAGGGGACGACGGTGAGGTTGTGCATCAGCCGGGGCCAGATGCGACGCTGCCGTTGATCGGCACACGGGTGGAGGCCACCATCGACTGGCAACGGCGGCATGCCCTGATGCGCATGCACACCGCGATGCATCTTCTGTGCAGCCTCATCGAGGGTGCTGCCGTGACCGGTGGTTCGGTCGGCGTGGAGAAGTCGCGGCTTGATTTCGATCTGCCCGTTCCGCCGAAAAAGGAGGACATCGAGACCCGGCTGAACGCACTGATCGTCGCCGATCATCCGGTGCGAATCGAATGGGTCGACGAATCCGTCCTGGACACCGACCCCGGCCTCGTTCGCACGATGTCGGTGAAGCCGCCGCGCGGCACCGGCCGGTTGCGCCTGATCAAAATCGGCGATGGCAACGAGCCGCTCGACCTGCAGCCATGTGGCGGCACCCATGTCGCGCGAACCGGGGAAATCGGCCCGTTGAAGGTCCTCAAGATCGAGAATAAGGGCAAACAGAACCGCCGCATCGTCATTGTGCCAGGCTGAGCCGGCCTGGCCCCTCATCTATCCGCGATCTGAACATTCGGTCATGCCGTTGGGATTGCCCACCATGCTGCCCATTTAGGTCTGTAGTGTGTGACTGTGGGAGCGACGACAATGTCCATCGCAGACGTTTTGCATAGCAAAGGCAGTCGGGTCGTAAAGGTCGGAGCCAGCGACACTGTCATTTCAGCGATAGCCAAGCTGGCGGAGTATCGCATCGGCGCGGTTGTCGTCGAAGATCAGTGGATGCGCCCGATCGGCATATTCTCGGAACGGGATTTCGTTAATGCGATCGCCGAATTCGGCGCGCAGGTCTTGACGTTCCCGGTCGATCGCCTGATGAGCGCACCGATCGTCACCTGCCACTCCACCGACCGGGTGGAGACGGCACTGAGCGCGATGACGCTGGCGAAGATCAGGCATCTGCCGGTGATGGATGCTGGCAACCTCGTTGGTATCGTCAGCATCGGCGACCTGGTGAAGCACCGCCTCGACGAGAAGGCCCTGGAGGCGAATGTGCTGCTGGATATCGCTCGGTTGCATGCCTGACGACTGGACTCACGTGTCTTTGCAGTAACTTTGTTGCTTCCTACCGGGTGCGGGGCGGTCCGATGGCTTTCCGTCGGACCCTCGGGCGGCTATCGACCTTGACGCAGCCGGATGATCCCTGACCCGCCAACTCTACGGGCCACCTATCAGGGCTGCTGGAGCGGCATTCCAAAGTTCGATTACCCGCACCCCGGGATGGCTCGGATCGAAACCGAGGACGCTGAGCGCGGCGGTGTCGAGCGAGAAGTGTTGCGCTTCGACAATCAACGACCCGATCCATCGTGCGGCCAGGGCACGTGAGAACTGACCGTGCGAGAAAAGCGCCACGTTGCCGTCCAGCATGCAAACGCGCCCGATGAGCCGATCAGCGCGGTCCGACACTTGCTGGACCTGTTCGCCATTCGGACAGCCATCCCGAAACACGTTCCAACCCGGTCGCTCCAGGTGAATGTCGCGGGTGAGCCGGCCTTCATAGTCACCGTAGTCCCACTCGGCCAGGTCCGGCTCAACCTCCATGACCGCCCCGGGCGTGGCCAACTCGCAGGTTCGCCGGGCACGTTGCAGCGGACTGATGAACACACGAGCAAACGGGATATGTCGGAGCCACGGAATGAGTTCGCGAGCTTCGTTCTCACCGCGCGCGGTCAACGGAAGGTCGGTCCGACCGGTGTGCTGACCGGATCGCGACCATTCGGTTTCGCCGTGTCGGATAACATAAAGGCGAAGCGTCATGTTTGTTTCATCGGTGCAGAATACTCACCTCGCGGCGCCGCGGCGGCAGACGCCGCCCTCCCAACTGAACCAGCACGCGGCCAATCCTAGTCCCATTCACGTGCCGAGCCTGTGTTCGGGCATTCGCACTCGGGAAATCCGCGCATCGCGCTCTAAAGGGCTGGGAAATTTGACGCAGATGACGCTGACGATGAAATGATGCCTGGCCCCCGCCTCTCGTGTCTTGGCCGGCGCAGACCGGCCACCCACGACTTTGCAACCGCTCGGGTCTTCGGTGCACCGCAGCGGGGTCCGCGCCCTCAGTGGTTCAGCGCCTGGACGATCTCCTCGGTCATCTTTTTCGCATCGCCGAACAACATCATCGTGTTCGGTCGGAAGAACAGCTCGTTGTCGACGCCGGCGTAGCCGGACGCCATAGAGCGCTTGACGAACAACACAGTCCTCGCCTTTTCCACGTCCAAAATCGGCATGCCGTAGATCGCCGATTGGGGATCGGTTTTCGCCGCCGGATTGGTCACGTCGTTGGCGCCAATAACATAAGCGACGTCCGTGGTGGGGAACTCGTTGTTGATCTCCTCCAACTCGAACACCTCGTCGTACGGCACGTTGGCCTCAGCCAGCAGAACGTTCATGTGGCCCGGCATGCGCCCAGCGACCGGGTGAATGGCGTATTTCACCTCCACCCCCTCGTTCTTCAGCGTGTCCGCCATCTCCCGCAAGGCATGCTGCGCCTGGGCGACCGCCATGCCGTATCCTGGCACGATGATGACTTTGGACGCGTTCTTCATGATGAAGGCGGCGTCGTCGGCGTTACCCGCCCTGACGCTGCGTTCGCCGGCGGGGCCGCCAGAAGCCGCCGAACCGGCGTCGGTGCCGAAGCCGCCCAGCAGCACGTTGATGATGCTTCGGTTCATGCCCTTGCACATGATGTAGGACAGGATCGCGCCCGACGCGCCGACCAGGGATCCGGTGATGATCAGGGCCAGATTCTGGATGGTGAAGCCGATACCGGCCGCGGCCCAGCCCGAGTAGCTGTTCAGCATCGACACCACCACCGGCATGTCGGCGCCGCCGATCGGGATGATGATCAGGAAGCCAAGTCCAAACGCCAGCAGGGCGATCAACCAGAACAACACCTGGCTGCCGCCAGACGCGATAAAGCCCACCATCAGTACCAGCAGCAAGATCGCCAGGCCAAGGTTCAGCCAATGCTGGCCCGCGAAGGTGATCGGAGCGCCGCTCATCAGCGCCTGCAACTTGGCGAATGCGATCAGACTGCCGGAAAACGTGATGGCGCCGATCGCCAGACCCAGCGACATCTCGATCAGGCTCTGCGTATGGACATTCCCGGCGACACCGATATTGAACGCTTCGGGCGCGTTCAACGCCGCCGCCGCCACGAACACGGCGGCCAGACCGACCAGCGAGTGAAACGCGGCGACAAGCTGTGGCAAGGCCGTCATCTGGATCCGCCGCGCGACCAGGATGCCGGTGCCGCCGCCGATCACGATCCCCAGCAGGATCAGCAGGAACCCGCCGCCGAACATGCCCTGATGTAGCAGCGTGGCGACCACCGCGATCGCCATGCCGATCATGCCAAACCGGTTGCCCTCGCGGGAGGTAACCGGCGACGATAGTCCGCGCAACGCCAGAATGAAGAGGACGGCGGCGACCAGGTAGGCAAGCGAAGTCATGCTGGCGGACATCGATTGGGCCTTACTGCTTTTTCTTGAACATCGACAGCATGCGCTGGGTCACCAGGAAGCCCCCGAAGATATTGACCGAGGCCAGGGTGACGGCGATGAACCCGAACAAAATCGCCCAACCTGACAGCGCGAGGCCTGTGGCCAGCATGGCGCCGACGATAATCACCGATGAGATCGCGTTGGTCACCGCCATCAGTGGCGAGTGCAGCGCCGGGGTGACATTCCAAACCACGTAATAGCCGACGAAACAGGCCATCAGGAAGATCGCCAGCAGGAAGATGAACGGATTGACGTCCGGCGCGATCGTGGTGGACACGCTGACGGCAGCGTTTGCCGCCGTCATCTGTGCGTGTTGGGCGAGTTCGATGGCCTGATCGGCCAGGCGCGCGGCCTCATCCGCCAATTGAGTGGGATTCATCTGCGGTGGATCTCCAGACGGTCAGGCGGCCTGCGAAGGCAGAAAATGTGGATGAACAATCGCTCCGCCGCGGGTCAGCATGACGCCTTTAACGATATCATCTGTCTCGGGCAATTTCAGCGTCTTGCCTTCCTTGTCCCAGAAGGTGGTCAGGAACGTAAGCAGGTTGCGCGCATACAGCGCCGAAGCAGCCACCGTGATGCGGCTGGGCCAGTTGCGATAGCCCAAAATGGTGACGCCGTTCGAGGTGACGGTGCTCTCGCCCGGGATGGTCGCCTCGCAGTTGCCCCCACCCTCGGCCGCCAGATCGACGATGACGCTTCCCGCCTTCATGCTGGCCACCATGGTTCGCGTGACGATAACCGGGGCTTTGCCGCCCATGACCAGAGCTGTGCAAATAACGATGTCGTTCTTGGCGATCGTAGTGGCCATCAGTTCGGCCTGTTTCTGGCGGAATGCGTCGCTCATGTCCCGGGCGTAGGCGCCGGTCTGGCTTGCCGTTTCCTGATCCTCGATGCCCACGAAGGCGGCGCCGAGGGACTTGATTTCTTCTTTCGCCGCCGGGCGGACATCGGTGGCGGAGACGATCGCACCCAGGCGGCGGGCGGTAGCGATGGCCTGCAGGCCGGCGACACCGGCGCCGATCACAAAGACGCGCGCTGGCGGTACCGTGCCGGCGGCGGTCATCATCATTGGGAAGCCGCGCTGGAAAACATTCCCGGCATCGACCACCGCACGATAGCCCGCCAGATTTGACTGGCTGGACAACACATCCATCGATTGCGCGCGCGTGATGCGAGGCAGCAGTTCCATCGCGGCGCAGTCGATCCCGGCGGCGGCCAGGTTGGTCACCAGCTCCGCGTCGCTGAAGGCGCCGGCAATGCAAACCAGCAACGCCCCATGCGGGATCAGGGCACGCTGAGCGGGCTCCGGCATCTGCACGGCGAAGACGATTTCGGCGGCTGCGAGTGCGGCCGACGCATCCGCTGCGACCTCGGCGCCCGCGGCGCTGAAATCAGCGTCGGCGATAGCGGCCGAGGCGCCGGCACCGGACTCAATCGCGACGGTCAACCCCAGGGCGACCAGCTTCTTGACTGTGTCCGGGGTAGCGGCAACGCGGGTCTCGGCGGTTTGCCGTTCCTTCAGCACCGCAAGGCGCATGCGTCTGTTCCTTCGTCAGTGACCATGGGGTGTCCATGGCCAGCAAGTGTGGGTGGACGGCCGCGTTTTGCGGAGCACGCCGCGGGAGCCCGGTTCAATTCAGTCTTCACCAATGCACGTCCGGCAATCAGGGTGCAAGGGAGGGCTGCGTCGACTGGGCCACGGACATGGCGTCGTTTTCTGCGCTCAGAGAGGCAGGAGATGGCCGCGATTGCATTGATCCAGATCAAATGGTGATGGACAGAATTTCTACCCGGCCTCAGCGCCCGGCGGTCCAGGCTCCATCGATCGGCAGTGCCGCACCGTCGATATCCTCGCCGTGTGGACCGCATAGGAACGCGGTGAGGCCGGCCACATTCTGGTCTTTCACGAAACGGCGAGACGGCTGGCGCCTCGCCAGGAAATTCTCTTCCGTTTCCTCAAACGAGGTGTCGTCACGTTGCAGCCTGCCGCAGGTGCCAGTCGACGGTGGGTGTCACGCCGCGCCGGGGCAGATGGCATTGCAGGTGATGCCGGTCCGCGCGACTTTCACTGCCGCACGCGGGTCAGGCCGATGAGCGCCGTCTTGGTGGTGACATGGTCGACGCGGTCGACGGTCGCGATCAGACCGTAGATCGAGGCCATATTGATGACCCGGCGCCAGTGCTTCTCATTCATCCCGGGGAGCGCGAGCCGGATGCTGTGGAACGGCGCCGACAGGTTCACGACCAGGACTTCGTCCCAGTGCTCGGTGCGAAGTTCCTAACGGTGCCAAAGTAACGAACGACGGCGCTGTTCGGACCGGACATCCAGGCCGCCGTGCGCCGGTCGGGTTGTTTCGATCATGTTCGCGATCTGTGCAGGTCGCGGCAAATCGGCGCTGTGATACGGGCGCGCACCTCTATTCCGCCCAGCGCTCCGGTGACCAGCGCGGATTTATGGTCATTCATGTTGTCCCTCCGTATGGTCGGCGAGCCTGAGGCTCCGCCCGGTTTTTGTAGCGGCGCCGTGGGTATGGGATAGTGGGCGGGCAAGCGAGCGTTGAGGGGGAAACCATGGGTCTGTTGGATGGTAAGGTCGGGATCATCACCGGTGCGGCGTCCGGTATCGGCGCCGCGACGGCGCGCGTCCTGGCGGGGGAGGGGGCGAAGCTCGTGCTGACCGACCTCGACGACGGGGCCGGTTCGACGCTGGCCGATCAGTTGGGCGGTGTCTACCTGCACCACGACGTGACCGAGGAGGAAGGTTGGCCCGCGGTGATCGCGGCGGCGGAGCGCCTTGGGCGGCTCGACATCATGGTGGCGAATGCCGGCATCGGCATCATGGGCAGCGCGATCGACATGTCGCTGAAGGACTGGCGCCGCCAGATGGCGATCAATGTCGATGGCGTGTTCCTTTCGGTTAAGTATTGCATTCCGGCGATGCGCCGAGCAGGAAATGGCGGCTCGATCGTGATGCTGTCGTCGGTGGCCGGACTGCGTGGATCGGTCGGGCTGGCTGGTTATAGTGCAAGCAAGGGCGCGGTGCGGCTGTTCGCCAAGTCGATGGCGCTGGAATGCGCTCAGGCCGGCGACGGGATACGGGTGAACTCGGTGCATCCCGGCATCATTGCGACGCCGATCTGGACTAAGTTGCCACCCAGCCACAATCAGCCGCTCGATCCTTACAAGGTCGCGGAAGCCACGGTTCCCCTTGGCAAGGCAGGCGAAGCGGTGGACATCGCCAACGGTATCTTGTTCCTTGCCTCGGACTTGTCGAGCCACATGACGGGATCCGAGCTTGTCATCGACGGCGGCTTGACGGCTGGGCGGATCACTCGCCTGAGCTGAGACCCGGGGCGGCCGGAAGTGTCGCTCCCGGACGGTGTTCGGGGGCAACGCCGCGATCATCTCGCGGGTGGTTGGGCATCGCTGTGCGCTCGATGGCCGTGGCGTGCTGCCACTCGCGGGCCATATTCTGCGAGCAGCCGACCAGCGGCCAGTGGCGACGCCCGGTCATTGCCCCATGGTTCCGTCGACCAGAAGTGCCCCCTTTGTTTTCATGCCCGTGGTGATGGCTCCGTCAAGGTTTGCCCCTTCCAGACGTGAGGCGCGAAAGTCGCCGTCGGTCAGGTCCGCGCCGCTGAGATCCGCTTTGAGGAAATCAGCCTGACGGGCCGACACGGGCGTTAATTTGGCATTCCTGAGGCGCGCGTCGACAAAGCGGGCTCCGTCCGCCACGACCTCCGAGAGATCGCATCGGCTGAGATTCGCACCATTGAAATTCGCCTGGCTCAGCTTGGCATGGGCCAGATCACAGTCGGCCAGTTCGGCGTCCAGGGCGTTTGCCTGGGAGAGGTCCACCGTTCGCAAGTCGCTACGTGTCAGTCGGGAGTGTCCCATGTGCACTCGGGTCATCACCGCGCCGTTAAGCCGAGCACCGCTCAGATCGGCAGCGTAAAGGAGCGCGTCCGACAGATCGGCGCCTGCCAGTTCCGCTCGTTTCATGTCTGCCTTGTCGAGGTTGGCGCCCTGCAGCATAGCGTGGCTCAGCTTTGCTTTCGTCAGTCGCGCAGCATGCAGGACGGCGTCGGTCAGATCGGCACCGGTCAGATCGGCGCCACTGAGATCGCGACGTTTCAGGCTGACGCCACGCAAGTCGCAGCCGGGGCAGTCCTTACTTACACCAGCCAGGAATGCTTGCCGCTCGGGCAAATCTTTGGCATCCCGCGGCACATCGTCGGTCATCGCGGTGATTGAACACAACAGAGCGAGCGTCCCACCGCATCTCAGCGCAGCGCGAAACCCACTGTTAGCGACGGAGATCGCTTGAAATCGCATGACCGTTCCTTGCGACTCGATTACGCCCAGGGCCGGGCCCACATCATGACGGCCGGCCACCGGAACAGCTACCGCCGAGGCTTATTCGAGCAAGGATACTAAGCCGACAATCTCGCCCGAACTCGATGTGCCCCGGACTCGATGTGCCGGCAAGCGTTCACAGTCGTTGTCTTGCCCACTTCCGAGGACGTTGCCCGAAGTTCCGGTGGAGCAACCATTCCGACGATGGCGCGGTCCATCAAAAAGAGATGATCCACGACCAATGGCGGAGCCCCCGGGATGAGCGAAAGGTGCCATGCCCCGCAACATAGGGCATGGCGGTTACCTTCAGAGGCTGAACACGTACAGCATCGACGTGTTTTGCATCTCCCGGTAGGCAGGCGACTTATTCAACGCGCTCTTCACGTTGATCGTGCCACCAATCAGCACGGCGACATACTGCTTGCCGTTGACCGAGTAGGTCATTGGCGGCGCCGCGCTATAGGAGCCTGTATTGAAGCTCCAAAGCGGCTTTAACGTAACATCGTCCAGCGCATAAACCGTGCCGTCGACGGTTGTTGTGAACAAAACACTTCCGGCTGTTGCTGTGACTCCGGAGTAGATCGCGTGGGGAAGGATTTGTTGGGTGGCCTTCTTCCCGGTCGCGGGGTCCATGGCGGTTACGCTACCCTTGACTTCCTCGGCGTTGGCGTACGCACCACCAAGCCAGTAGGCACCATTGTCGTCGTTTGATGGGTCGGGCGTAACGTCCGAGCAGCCCTCGAACCCACCACCGTAGGACATGTGGGTCCTGTGGCTGTAGGTTGTCGGAAAGTAATTCACACCACCTTGAATGTTCGGGCAGCCCAGAACTTTGCCTTGATCGCGGCGCGATGCCTTGCCGATCTTGTAGGTCTGCAGATCCTTGTTCGGATCGTACTCAACAGGCTTGCCGGTCTTCGGATCGATCCCGTCGGTCCAGTTCACCTTCTGTGCGTATTGCTGGCTGACGAGGAACTGGCCGTTGGTGCGGTCCAGCGTGTAGAAGAATCCGTTGCGGCCAAAATGCGCGACGATTTTGCGATCTTCGCCGTTCACTTTGGTGTCAAGCAGTGTCTGGATGCCGATTTCGTCATAGTCGAGGAAATCACCAGGCGTATACTGGAAATACCATTTCATCTTGCCAGTTGCGACGTCGAACGCGACCGTAGAGTTGGTAAACAGATTATCGCCCGGACGGTATTCCGGATCGAACATGGGAACTGGTTGCCCGGTACCCCAGAATGTCAGTTTTGTGGCCGGGTCGTAAGATCCGGTCTGCCAGAACGAGCCGCCGCCGTGCTTCCACGCTTCGGTATTTCCTTTCCAGGTATCGCCGCCTGGCTCGCCAGGAGCAGGGATCGAGTAGGTTTGCCATATACGCTCGCCGGTATCCGCGTTGAAGGCGTCGATATGGGCACGCGCGCCGCGATCACCGCCGCTGCCGCCAACAATCAGTTTGTCCTCGACGACCAAGGGAGCCGACGTCAATGCGCAGTGGCTCGTCTTCATATCGTCAAACAGGACCGTCTTGACCAGTTCGCCGGTGTCCGCCTTTGTCCACAGGACCTTGCAGTCATTGGTCACGGAGACCACGTAGTTTTTGTAAAGCGCGACGCCGCGATTCGAGGCCGTGAACATATCCGTCTTTTCGCTGCCCGGATCCATCATCCAGGTTATCCTGGCGGTGGCGGGATCGCGGACATCAACGCGATAGACCGCGCCAAATCCGTCAACAATATACATGAAACCATCGTCGACAAGCGGGGTGCTTTGATGGCCGCCCTGTTTCATGAAACCGGCCCCGTTCACGCCGCCAAGCGCCACGGTGAACGCCACGTCGCAGGTTCTTCACGTTGTCCTTGTTGATTTGGTCAAGTTCGGAATATCGATGCGAAGAGTAGTCCTTGTTGACCATAAGCCAGTTTTGCGGCTCTTTGTCGGGGTTCATCAGCCGCTGTTGCGTGACGTCGCCGGCCAATGCCGACAGCGATGTCGAAGCAAGTACAGTGGACGCCAGAAGCGCGGCCCGCGGGAATGTCTTGAGATTCATTGTTTCCTCCCTTTTCTTGTCTTGAGCCAGTTAACGCTGAGCCTGATACCTGTCGGGACTTGCTGGCGTCGCGCACAGCGTGCTCGGTTGCGTCTTGCGACAAGATACTGTTGACGCACGCGCCGCTCGGCACACGACAACAAATTCGCTGATCTCACAATCGTGGCTCACTTAGAGATCAACGCTGAGTGTTCTTTCTGCTCCGACGAATGTCAAGTGCCACCGGCGGGACGACGCGACCCGGCAATACTTTGTCGGCCATCGCCGCTATCCGACACAACGAGCGAGTGCCGGACCGCGTGCAGCCGGAAGCATCAGCATCAAGAAGGCAGATGCCGTTGCTGGCCTGATTGCCCACTGGGGGTAACCGCCGTTATGGTACGCTCAGTTCAAGGAAGAAAAACAAACCGGCTTGTTTGCCGATCGCGTTCATTTCAGGCGGGGTGGGGACATGATCAGGACATTGACGCTACTGGCTATCGCAATCTGGACCGCTGCAGGCCCAGGCGGCCCAGATTTCCGGACAAGCGCGGGCGATTGATTCCACCACAATTCGAATTGGCGATAAGCGCATCATGCTGTTCGGTGTCGATTTCGGTGTTGCGTAACAGCTTTGCACTTTGGACGGCAAGCCTTGGCAATGTTGGCAGGCGGCGGTGAGTGATTTGCAAACCCTGCTCGATCAAGGACAGGTGGTCTGCGACGCCGTAGGCGAACCAGACGTGTACGGCCGCCTGTTCGGGCGCTGCAAGGTGAACGATCAAAGTGTCAATGAACTGCTCGTCTCCCGAGGGTATGCTGTCGCTCGGACCAACGAATCGACGGACTACGTCGCCGCGGAGGCGGCAGCCAAGGAGAAAAAGCTTGGCCTGTGGCGGGGACAGTTCGCTTTGCCGAGCGCCTTTCGCAGTTCGGCCGGTGTCGCCGTTGATCGTCCCTGAGTTTGATCCAATGAGCGGCCGCGTAGCACGAGGTTGCTATCGCTTAGGTCACGCCTGGAGAAATACCAGGGACTGTGACGCATCGCCTCGTCTTGACGACAGACCCAAGCGACGGGTCCCTTCGTCCAACGAACGATTGTTGCCGATCTGCCGGTATCATAAATGTCCGTCGTTAGGTCTCGCAGTCGGGATGCCGCCACTCAAGGCACTCGCGACGGATTGCAACTACTCATATTCACAAGGGAGTGAATGATGAATCGCAACGTGTTGCCCGGTCCTGTCCGGAAATCGTTGCTTGCCGGCCTCGCGACACTGCCTGCTCTGACAGTCTTGACGTCGCTCGCCGGGCCGGCTTCCGCTCAAGAGGATAGTGTTACCAGGGGCCAGGCCATCTGGAAGGAAAAAGCCGGTTGCCAGGAGTGTCATGGCTGGGCAGGGGACGGCAAGGGTGGATTTCATCACGAGGGCCGTGCGCTGTCGCTTCGCGTGACGGAACTGACCCGCGATCAGATTCGCATGACAATACAATGTGGGCGGCCCGGGACGCCGATGCCGCATTTCGATCGCTTCGCGTACACGGACAAACGCTGCTACGGCATGACCGCGGAGGATCTCGGAAGTGAAGTGCCCAACAATTCGGGAACCGCTCTGCAGGCTTATGAGATCGACGCCCTGGCCGACTATGTCGCAACAAAACTCAAAGGGGCCGGGCAGGCGACGCGCAGCCAGTGTCTGGCGTACTTCCCGAACTCGTCGGGAGTTCCTTGCGACAGCTATCCTGACAAATAATGCGGTCGGCGTTCAGGGGTTGCACACAAACAAGATGGACGGGTTCTGCGGCATCACATCTGAGTGTAGCCATGGTGCTATAGGATCGCAGTTTCCGCCCGATACGAAGAAGTGGCGTGTTGTTGAGGAAGCACGCCTTTAGGTTTGACAGGTCGAAGAGTTATCTCATCTGAAAGTCCGGTTGGGGCGATACTCCCAACCGGATTTGAGAGGCTGGGATCTTAATCGGAGGCCGTCAAATCAGGCGCGACCTGCCAGCACTGGTTTCCCAGGAAACCTCAAATACCATGCAACGATCGCGAACCAAAATCACGGGCCGACCGTAGGTTCGGAGCGGTGGCGCACCTTCGGGTGGTGGACGCCGAGCGGGCGGACGGGCAGGGTGATGAAAATTTCATGCCGGAGAAACCCAATGCGCATCACCACGGTCGATACGGCGTTATATCGCATCGAACTTCCGGTGCCGTTGTCAGACTCGACACACGGCACCATGACGCATTTCGAGCTGGTGACGGTTAGGTTGCGTGACAGCGATGGGGCGGAGGGGGTCGGCTACACCTACACCACAGGAGCCGGGGGGATTGCGGTAGCTTCCCTGATCGAGCAGGGCCTGCAGCCTGTGCTGATCGGCGCTGATGCGGATGATATCGAGGCGCTATGGCAACGGATGTGGTGGAAGCTGCACTACGGCGGCCGCGGTGGGTCCGTCAGCCTTGCAGTCTCGGCCTGCGACATTGCCCTGCACGACCTCCGCGCTCGGCGGCTGAACGTGCCGCTATGGCGGATGCTAGGTGGGTTTGATCCCTCGGTGCCGTGTTATGCCGGCGGCATCGATCTGGAATTCACGCTGGATGCGCTACTCAAACAAACCGACGATAATCTCGGCAAGGGGTTTCGAGCTATCAAGATGAAGGTGGGCCGAGCGCGGCTGTCGGAGGACAGGGAGCGCGTGCGGGCGATGCGGGCGCTTCTGGGTGACGATTTTCCCCTGATGGCGGATGCAAATATGCGCTGGACGGTGGATCAATCAATCACCGCGGCGCGAGCGTTCCGGGACAGCAACCTGACCTGGCTGGAGGAGCCGACGATCCCGGATGATGTCGCTGGTCATGTGCGCATCGTGCGGGAGGGCGGGGTGCCAATCGCAACCGGCGAAAATCTCCACACGCTGCATGAGTTCACGCAGATGATCTCGGCGGGTGGGGTGACATTTCCGGAGCCGGATGTCACCAACTGCGGCGGCATCACAGTATTCATGAAGGTTGCGCATCTGGCGGAGGCGTTCAACCTGCCGCTGACCTCGCATGGCGCGCATGATCTCACGGTACACTTGCTCGCGGCGGTGCCGAACCGGTCTTATCTGGAGGTGCATGGCTTCGGTTTGGATCGATATATCGAACAGCCGATCAAGATCTTCGAGGGCAACGCGCTGGCGCCGCAGCTGCCGGGGCATGGCGTGGCATTCGATTGGGGGGCGTTGGAAAAGGTCCGGATCGCGGGCAAGGCAGGATAGCGGCTTAGCGAGAAAGGGCGGGCGCCCCGCGTCGGCGCACGCATCTGGCCGAGAACAGGCGAGAGCAAGGAAAATTCGGTTGCGTCCCATGGAAGTCACGCCAAAGCCGTGTCCGGGGCGGACGCCGGGCACGTCGATGCGCTTGTCTACGAAGTGCAAAGCGGCGGCGTATCTGGCGAGATGTCGCGGGGACAGGATATTTTCTTCGGCCAGGACCAGGCGCGAGTTGCGATCAGCCGGCTTATCCCGTTGCCATCGCCTCGAGAACCTCGCCAAAACGCACCCAGCTCTTACCGTTCCATCGGGCGAGTTGCAGTGCCCGAATTGTGTGGTAATCGGTTGGAGATGTATTCACCCTGATGCCCGGGAGCAGAACCGGCACCTCAAGGTTTTTCACGTTTGTTGCTTGCTTCATGATGTTTTCTCGCGAGAAGGCGCCATCGCACTGCTCCAGCACCTTCCATAGCAGGTAGCTGACTGCGTAACCCCAGACGTAGAGCCCATCGCTCATATCGGCCGTGGGGAGGTATTTGGCCATAAATGCCTTGAACTGCGCCATCCCGGCGTCATTGACCCAAGCGGGGTCGCCGGGATCCTTGCAGAACAGCCCCGATATCATGCCTATGGCTTTCTCCGGACCCGCCGGCTGCAGGACCGACCCCACAGAGATAGACACGTTGGTCATGAAAAATGTTGGCTTCCAGCCAATGTCGTATACCTTGCGGACCGCCTGCGCCGCGAATTTCGGGACGGCTGCGACCAGCAGCGTATCGGCTCCGGATGCGTGCAAATCCTCGAGCTGAGAGTCGACCGTAGGGTCGGTCACCTCGTAGGTGGCGACCCTGACGACATGCTTGTCCCAATCGTTGCCGAGCGCGTCCCGCAGGCCGGTCACGTAATCCTTGCCGAAGTCGTCGTTTTGAAAGAGCACCGCCAGTTTCGCGTCGGGGTTCTCCTTCAGCATATATCTCGCGTAGATCTGTGCTTCGATGCGGTAGCTTGGCAGAAAGCCGATTGTCCAAGGAAAGTGCTCAGGATCAGCCCATTTGTCAGCGCCGGTGCTGACGAAGAGCTGTGGCACTTTCTTTTGGTTCAAATAGCGGTGGACCGCCGAGTTTGTCGGCGTCCCGAGTGCATCGAACAAAAACGCGACCTGGTCATCCTCGACGAGGCGGCGAGTTTGCTCGACCGTCCGAGGAGGACTGTAGCCGTCATCGAGCGAGATGAAATTGATTTTCCGTCCGGCAACGCCGCCTTGATCGTTCAGCCATTGAAAAAACGCGGCGTCGGCCTTGCCAACTGAACCGTAGGCTGAGGCCGGTCCGCTATACGGCATGGTGTTGCCGATTTTGATCTCGGTCTGGTTTACGCCCGGGGTATCGGCGGCGAGCGCCCGGAAGCTGGCTGTCGACGGTAGACCGACCGCCGCCGCGGCAAGCACAGAACGCCTTGTAATCATTCCCCGGACCTTTGCTTATTTATTGTGGGCATCCAGCATAGCGGTTTGCTTGACAGTTGTCTCCTGAAATTCGGCCGCTCGAAGCCCTGGCATTACAGGGCTTGACTGGACCTGGCGGCGGCAACGAAACCAACGAGCGCCACAACTTTTCTTCACCAACTCGCTGAGTTCGTGCGTTTCGATCAGGCGGCCCGAAGCGTGGTAGCGCTCTGCAACGCTTCTTTGATCGCCTTTGCACGCTGTTCCGGGCTCATCTGCACGCCCTCGGCGATGATAATCTCTGGGCTTGTAATGCCGATGAAGCCAAAGACGGCGCGTAGATAAGTCTCAAGGTGCTCGGCCGCCGCCGCCGGCGTGCCGTCGCCGTAGAACCCACCCCGGGAGATGGCAACAATCACCCGCTTACCGGCCGCGAGCCCTTCAACACCTTGGGCGCCGTACCGGAAGGTCTTTCCAGCAACCAGGATCCGATCGATCCATGCCTTCAGCTGGGTCGGAGCCCCGAAATTGTACATCGGCGCGCCGATAACGACGATGTCGGCGGCGAGGAATTCATCCAGAGCCGCCGCGCTCGCGACCATGTCACTCTGGAGCGATGCCGCCTCCGGGACGGCGCCCTGTACAGCCGCCAGATGTTGCCCCGACAGATGCGCCAACGGTGAGGCAGCCAGGTCGCGATACGTGATGTCGACCCCGCCTGGCGCCTTGCGGAGACCCTCCACGATCGCAGCGGAAATCTGACGGCTGACCGAGTTTGCGCCAAGGATACTGGCGTCGATATGCAGCAATTTCATGGTGTGTATTCCGGTATAGGATTGTAACTTCCACTATATGAGGAACCACTGTCGAACCGCACAAGGAGGCACATTTTTGGTACTTGACCACATCGATACAACCATCGAGGTTCCAGACCACCGCTCCTCGGACTGTCGCGCGGTCAGCTCGGTGCTGGCGCGTGTTGGCGACAAATGGAGCGTGCTCGTCATCATGTTGCTGGGCGGCGGCCCGCGGCGGTTCAGCGAGATCAAGCGGATGGTGGGAGGAATCTCCCAGCGCATGCTGACTCTGACGCTGCGAGGCCTGGAGCGGGATGGTCTGGTGACACGCACGGTCTTTCCGACGATCCCGCCACGCGTCGATTACGAGTTGACCGAGCTTGGCCGCTCGCTTTGGAGACCGGTAGAATCTCTCGGTCTTTGGGCGCGCGAGCATATGCTCGATATCCACAGAGTCACGACGTCAGTTTGACGAACGGAAGCAGGCGGAGTGAGGCCCTGGCGAAGGCGCCGCGGGTCGCCGGGCAACGTGCGCCCACCCGCTCTGGGTCCGGCACGGGTGAGAATATGACACGATGACCCAATCGATGTGCGGTGGCCCGGGCGATTTCACGCGTGATCACCGCGTGGTCCGCGGCAGCAAGCGCCGTCGCGCAACATTGGGTCGCCGGCGTCGGGGATTTGCGGGGCAGCTGGATCGCCCTATTTTCGATCCAAGGGAGGACGTCATGCCCATCGCCAGAATCGAGCACCAGCACTCCGATGTCCTGGGACGACGGCGCCAGCGGGGAGAAGATTCCCGGTGACCGTCGCGCCCGCCGGTTCCGACAATGATGCACCGGAATTCGGGCGGATCGTGACTGTGTTCGGCGGCACCGGGTTCCTTGGGCATCAAGTGGTCCGGCGCCTGCTCAACCACGGCTTCCAGGTTCGCGTAGCCGCGCGCCACCCGGAGCGCATATCTTCGCTGCTTGCGCGGGAAGGAGCGGGTCCGGAGACGATCAAGGTCGACATATTCGACGATGCCTCTGTCGCCGCGGCGCTTGTCGGCGCGTATGGGGCGGTGAACGCCCTCAGCCTCTACTTCGAGCGAGGTGGCCGCGAGACCTTCCGCGCCGTCCATGTCGATGCGGCCGCGCGCATCGCTCGGCTGGCTCGCGAGGCCGGCGTAGCACGTGTGGTCCACGTCTCCGGCATCGGCGCCGATCCGGCCTCGTCGTCGGCCTACATTTGCGCCCGGGGCTCCGGTGAAATCGCTGTGCAGGATACCTTTCCTGGCGCGACGCTGGTGCGGCCGTCGGTCATGTTCGGGCCGGACGATCACTTCCTGACGACACTTGCGAGCCTTCTCAGGACCCTACCCGTTTATCCGGTGTTTGGCCGGGGTGGGACGCGGCTGCAGCCGGTTCATGTCGAGGACGTCGCTGAGGCGATCGCGCGGATCCTCGAGGGTGAGGTCGGTGCCGGCCATCCCTGCTACGAGTTCGGCGGCCCTCGATCGGTACACCTACGCCGAGCTGCTCCGGATCATAGCCAGCCAGATCGGCACGCGCGCCAGGCTTCTGCCGCTACCCTTCGCGCTATGGCACGCAGTGGCCGGTCTGTGCGAGTTCATGCCTGGAGCCCCGCTTACACGCGGTCAGGTTGCGCTGATGCGTTGTGACAACGTGGCGTCGCAGGAGCTGCCTGGGTTGGGCGACCTGCAGGTCGCGCCGACAGCGTTGGAGGACGTCTTGCCTATCGCTACGACCGCGGGCAGCGTGGCGCGGCGCTGACGAGACCGCATCTGCTGGCGCGGCGACGAGCATACGACGCGGTGCGGGTCTTAGGGCAGAGCGATTTGGGCGCCGCATCTGCAATACCGGCGTCACGCGAACCCGCTGCCAGAAAGGCACACGGTCATAGCGGAGTTCGGCGCCCGGCAAGATCGGCCCGTTGCTTTTTACTATTGAACAATAACTACCGTCTCCGACGACGGAGCGACCGTCGCTGTTGGCTGATCGGGGTCAACGGGATGGACGCCATGCGCGCATCCTCACCCGTTATACAAGACGGCTAACATGGGTTGCGGCAGAACGGATTTCGGTTAGCTTGAGTGGTCAATACAAGGGGGGAACCGTCATGAAAGTGGCCACGCTTCGGGACATACCGAATGTCCCAGTGGAAGGCGCGGACCGGATCGAAGGGTGGACCGGGCCCGTTTCCCGGTCACGACAGACCATCATCGAACCCGGGGATTCCGCGAACTACAACTGCAGTGTGGTGAATTTCAGCCAAGGCTGCACGACAGGTTGGCACCGGCACAGCTGCGATCAGTTGCTGATCGTGACTTCCGGCTCGGGAATGGTGGCGACGGAGCAGGAGCAGCGCGAGATCAATGTGGGTGATGTCGTGCATGTCAAGGCTGGGGAACGACATTGGCATGGCGCCAAGGCCGACACAACCATGGGGCATATCACCATTACGCTCGTGGACAGCGAGGCCATCTGGGGATAGCTGCGGAATCGTGCGGGCGCCTGCCGCTCCTGCATTTTGTGATCTGCAACGAGGCCGCCAGGATTGGAGAATGAAGGGGGCGCCGCTCGCCGGCACGGGCGCGGTGCCTGAACCCACGCCGAGCATTTCAAACAACAGCTTGTCCTTCGGCTATCGATTTCGGCTTCAAGAAACGACTACTCCGTGGCCCAGACCGCATTGAAAATGGTCCCGTCATTTCCCTGAGCCGAATCAGGTGCCGTCGCACCCGTATCGGCGTTCAGCAAAAACTCGGCGACCAGACCGCGTCGGGAGGTCGTGTCGGCAGCGTAGAGATCCGACACCTCGACCGCCGTCAGCATTCAATTCCATATCCTCACACGGCTGAGACCACCCTCGAGAAAGCTGCCGAGGTCCTTGGTCCCCAGCCTCAAGGGAGCAGGTCCAGGCTTCGGGTCAATGACGAGTTGGAGATTCTCGTTCTGCTGATAGTGGATCTCGCACCCATCCTGGGCGGGTCCGCGATAGGTGTCGCAGCGAATGTATTGCCCGTTCTTATAAAAACATAAAGGTGCACCAGTGGCTCAAGACGGCCTATCCGAAGATCAGGAAAATGGCCAAGGCGCAAGCCGCCGACATCTATTTTGGTGACGCGGCGCATATTCGTTCCGATCATCACGCGGGGCGCAGCTGGGGCAAGCGAGGCGAGACCCCGGTGGTTGCGACCACCGGCGCCCGCCATGCCATGAGCTTGCTCTCGGCGATCACCTCGAAAGGCCGCATGCGCTTCATGGTCAAGGCCGCGGGTGGCGTGAACGCCGAGGTCTTCATCGAGTTTCTCAAACGCTTGCTGGTCGGTGCTACCCGCCCGATCTTCCTGATTGTCGATCGCGGCCCGGCGCATCGGGCGAAAAAGACCCAGGCGTTTGTCGAATCGCTTGGCGGCAGGCTGCGGCTGTTCTTCTTGCCGCCGTACTCGCCGGATCGTAATCCCGACGAACTGGTGTGGAAGCATCTGAAGGCCGACACCGTGGGTCGCATGCTGGTCACGGGAAAAGCCGACTTCAAAAGCAAGGTGGTGTCCGCGATGCGCCGGTTGCAAAGGAACCCCACGAAGATTTGCTCCTTCTTCCAAAAGCCGTCGCTGCGATATGCCGCTTGAAGGTAAATCTACTTATGGACTGATTAATATGTGCGCGCGGTATCGACCATGCCGACCAGATGAATCCATTGTTTCCTCGTGACCAGTGCCTGCACGTAGCTGCCGACGCCCAGCCCGCCCTGCGGGTTGAAGAGATAGAAGCTGATCCTGTTGGGCCTGGGCGGATTATCCAATTGGTCGCGCTGGTTGTACATGCGAAAGGTCCATTCCTGGTTCCCCTCGGCACCTGACGTGTCACCCTTGCCGAGCCAGTGAATGTAGTCCGAGTTCGGCTCCGCGCTGGGAAAATTCAGCGTATCCGGTCGCATCCAGACCGAAACGGTCAATTCGCCCGTCGTGCTGACGCTGTAGTCAACACTGCTCGCGGCCTCTACATAGGCGTTTGTCCCATTGAACTTGAGATAGACGTCTCCGGGCTTTGGTTCGGCATTCCGCGGCATCTCGTCCTCCTTCTGCAGTGCAATGGCCCCGGCCGCGCTCAGGACCGCGCGCGCACCGGGTCAGCGCTGGCTCCATCGCCGCGCTGATCGGCGAGGCGCAGCGAAACATCATCGCCGCTCGGCTGTCGATCACCGCGAGTTCCGTGCCGGCGAGCCGGAATCGGCAGATCTCGCCCACGACATGTTCCGGTTACTCATCGGTAACTGAGACAATCAAAAAAGCGCGGTCACCCACCCTCGATACGTCCCACTTTGTCTTGGTCACGTGCTGCGTCGCCGGCAGTCTCGGCTTGCAGGACACAGTAAGATGATCGCCTGGACATTCGCAGTAACTCCCTACAGAATCGGCAGCCCGGGCTAGCGGTTATTCCTCCGTGCCAGGGGGAGGTTCACCGTTCGATCGTAAGCAGTTCAGACCACCGAGCGGCTATGAACTACTTCATACAGCCGCGGTTCTCGCTGACACATTTGCGGGGCGTGGCCGAGCGGATGAGCGATCTGGCCCAGCACCGCCTACATCACCAACTCGTCGTGGTTGATCCGCGGCCCGTGGTCATCAGCGTTCGCCACCTTCGCCCTCCTGCGAAAGGTGGTACCAGGCGGCTTAAGCTGGCGCTGAGATAACGGTCCGGTAAACGAACGGCCCCAAGGTCGTGGGCGCGTGAACGGCCCTTTGTCTTTCTGTTCGAGATTGACGGACCAACCGGACAACGGCGGTTTCGTTGCGGAAGACGTCGACGACTTCGCTGACGGAGCCCTGTTGGCATGCCGCTTCACAGGCTGCGATCCGCGGTTACCTCAACCAGACCCGGGCGACCGCTTGTCTTGCCGGCCGGTTCGACCGAAGCTGCCCCATCGACCGACAGGAGGATGCCATGCCGTTTGACGGCAAGCGCAAAGTCAGCGTTGGCCATGACACCGACGCTCTGGCGTGGGCACTGAGCGGGTCAGCCGGTGAAACCATCACGGCGCTCGACCAGCTTGCCGCGCTGTTCGACGGCGGCAGGCGTTGGATACGGAACAAGGAGTGTGACCAAAAGGGCCGCTTCTGCCTGCGCGGTGGCGTCGCTCACATCGCGGCAGGCGACTACGTCAGCTATTACCTGAGGGCCGCTATCAGAGAACTGGCTGGGCCTTCCATGACCATCCCGGCCTACAATGACAGCGCCCCGAGTTTTGCCTCAATCGCCTACGTGATCAGCCGGGCCCGCGAAATGGCGGAGGTGGACGGGCAGACGTAACATACCCCAGATCCGACCCCGATCGACAGCTTGCCGAATGTTGAGCGCATTGATGAGCGCATCGCCAACGGTGACGTCAATCGGAGAACCTACCGCACGGCGTGACCTGGAGTTCGGAATGCCGGATCAGCGCGTGAACACGTTCGATGCGGCTTCGGCGGCCACAAATAAATCTCCCGCGTGCCACGCCTTCACCCGTGGGTTGTGACCCTTATTCGCCGGGAGCGAGCCGGAAGCTTGTGAGTGGTTGCATCGCCGCGGCCTGATCATACACTTCCCGCATGCTTGCTATTGGTTGCCTGATCCCCGTTATCCTTGCCATAGGCGGCGGAGCCGTTGGCTTTGCTATCGGCAGCACCGCCGCCGGCTTATGGGGTGGCGCCGCAGGCTTCGCGATCGGCGTCGTGGCATTGGTCGCGGTAGTCTGGGCTTTTGAGCGCGAGAAGAAGCTGTAACGGATGGAGCGGGCCACGCGGCCAAGCCCAAGGATCTTTTGCCCGTTCAAAGCAAGTCAAAGGGCAGAAAGTCGCGTCGTTTGCCGTGTCCTGACATCGGCATCGTCGACGATGATACCGCCGAGCAACGCCAATAGCAGCGCACAGCCAGCTAGGATAAAGCTCATTGCTCATTCTCCTCCCGGGAATTGCGCTTCGGTGTCTTAGCCCCAGCCAAATCCGACCGGGGCTGTCGCGTCTGATGACGGCGACCAGCCTGATACTGGCGGTGCGGGCTGCTCTGCCGTGGCGGCCGCGGTCGTTTGGACATGATCAGACGTCGCCGCGGGGAGAGCATCGGCAAAGCTCGGTTGCGTCGTCAGCAGAACTCCGGCGAGAGCGACTGCAGAAAGGACAAAACGGAGCATGGGGCTTCTCCAGTCGGTGAACATCAGAAAGTGGCCTTGTGCTGACGAACGGAGAGTGCCCCGAGTACCCAGCGATGACTCTTGAAGCGTTTCACACCATAAGCGTGCATCTGTTGGCGGCCCCAGGGATGCCCCGGGGATGCAAGGCTGTGTGAGCTGATCCGATGCGATATGCCGATCCAGGATGGCCCCCAACAAGCCTAACTTTACTCCCTGAAAGCATGCCAGACGGGGTTTGACCGCGGACCTGAGCACCGGATCGTCAACCAGCCTCACGAACGATCTTCTTTTGGAGAAACGGCGCCAAATGTCTTAAGCTGGTTGCGAGACCCAATTCGGAACGCCGCGGGGCGGCATTTCGCGAGAATGCCATCAGTGCTGACGACAAATGCCATCTCATCGCCGGAGACCTCAAGGGACCCGGCGTTGCCGCAATAGGCCGTCGACGTCGAGTATTGATGGCAATCGCCAAGGGGCGGGAAAACGCTGCCCTAACGAGGCGGTCAAATCGACCGGGGATCACCGGGCGCGACGCCTGCCGCCGAACGGCGCCACATCACCGTGCTGTTCTACGACGTCCTGGGCACGACGCAGCTCAATATGCGGAAGAGCTGTGTGAAATACTGACGGCTGGACCTCCCACGACAGGCGGAAGAGCTGCCTAACCCCTTGATCTCGATGGTAGCGGCGGGCGGATTTGAACCACCGACCAAGGGATTATGATTCCCCTGCTCTACCGCTGAGCTACGCCGCCATCCAGCCGGAAGCCGGCGGACATACTAGCCAGCCCGGCGAACGTCAACCTCCACGCACCAGCCGCAATACACCCTGCAGCCGGCCCAGAGTGCCGTCATCCACCTGCCCGGTGATGGCTTGCGGACGCCAGTGCCGTTGAAAAGCCCGCACCACCGCGGCCAGGGCCGGATCGAGACCACCTTCCGGCACCACCCGATAGCCGATCTCCGCCAGGGCCGCTCGCACCGGACGCAGATTGGTGATATCCCGAACCGCTCCTTTGCCGGCCAGGTCGGCGACGCCAAACGGCCATAAACCCACACCGTTCTCCGCCAGCGCGTGCCAATCGAAGCGTTCTCCGGGATCCTCCTTCCGATCGGGAGCGACGTCGCTATGGCCGATGACATTGCGGGCCGCGATCGAATGCCGCGCGATAACCGTCAGGCAGAGGTCGCAGAGCGCTGCCATCTGCAGGACCGGGAAATCGCGATATCCCCACTCGTGCCCTGGATTGACGATCTCGATCCCAATGGACCGCCCGTTCAGCGCGGCATGTCCGCGCCAGTGAGAGACCCCAGCGTGCCAGGCCCGTCGCGTCTCCGGCACCAGGCGAACCACCGATCCGTCCTCGTCGACGACATAATGCGCCGAGACCTGCGCCATCGGGTCGCGCAACCGCTCAATGGCCTCCCTCGCCGACTTCATGCCGGTGTAGTGCAGGATCAGCATGTCGATTGGCATGCCATCGGGCCTGGCGTCGTGGTTCGGACTCGGCAGGTCGGCGATCGCGAGGGCAGTCCGGTCGGGGGTGGCGTGCGGCTGAGCAATCTCGCGCAGCCAGGAGGGCGCGGGTCGCAGACTCACAATCCGCGCTCTCGCTTGATCCGGTCCCAGGCGGCGTTGATGCGCGCCACCTTGTCGCTCGCTCGCGCCACGAAATCCTGCGGAACGCCGCGCGCCGCCAAAGTATCGGGGTGATTCTCCCGCATCAGGCGCTTCCAGGTCGTGCGCAGTTCTTCGCGGCTGGCGGAGCGGGATAGGCCTAGTTCCTGATATGGATCACCTTCGCCGGTGGCCGATTGTCGAGGCGCCCCGCCAAATGCGTTGTTCCAGGCCACCTCGTCCAGCCCAAGCCCACGATGCACGCCGCGCAGATAGTCCTGCTCCCGCCCGTTCAGGGGACCGTCGGCCCGGGCGATTACAAACAGCGCCTTCAGTACCTCTTCCAAGGTGCCGCGATTGTCGCTGAACGTGTTCCCAAGCTGAGCCGCATACGGCTCGAACGGCTCGGCACTGTCGCGAGCCTGGTCGAACAGCCGGCCAATAGTGCGGGCCGACTCGGGCGAGATGCGAAAATTCCGCTTGAACGCGTCGATCTCGGTCCGCTTGACCGGACCGTCCGCCTTACACAGCTTCGCCGCCAGAATCGTGACGGTGATGCCGAAGATTTCTTCTTTTCGGCCAAACATCCCGGCGACCCGGGCGGGCGTGAACGGCACCTCCTGACCAAACGGCAGGCGCATACTCTGGATCGTGCCGTTATCCGCGGCGTGACCTAATGCGGCGCCGATGACCGCGCCATACGGACCGCCTACGAAAAACCCAGCCGTGCCGCCGATGATCTTGCCCCAGTATCCCATTTCGCGACGTTACCATGTCCCGGCGGACCAGAGCAAAGCACGAACACTTGGCCCGGTTCGCTCCTACGCTCGCAGCAGCGCTGGATCCCGCAGCCCGGTGTCCTGACCCGCCACGGGATCGGCGATTGCTGCCTCGAGGCTGCTTGCGCCCTTCCATTCATGCGCCGGGCGGGCGTGGCCACCCGCCGGGATCTGGTCGATGCCCCAGTAGATCTCCAGCCGGTGGCCATCCGGATCGCGGAACTCCACGGCGATCTGGACTCCCGCCCGCCGCCGGCCGTCGAAATCGACCGCGACGTTGTGCTGGCGGAGATGCTCGCGGGCGTGGACGACTTCATCCAGTGTCGCTACCTCGAAGGCCATATGGTGCAGGCCAGCACCGGCGTGGTTCGCCTCGGTTGCCTTGAACAGCGCGATGCCGTGATGGTCCGGGTTGCAGCGTAGGAAGATCGCGCCGCCAGGCATCATGTCATCGCCATAAATATCGGAGATCCTGAAGCCCAGGACGTCCACGTAGAAGCGCGTCGAGCGTTCGATGTCGCTGACATAGAGCGCGACATGGCCGATCTTGCCGAGGCCGAACGGCAAGGCCGGGCGGGTTCCCTGGGAAAGCTGGACGGTGCGAAGCGCGTCAACATTCATGGCTCGGTTCCTCCCTGACGTCACTTGGAACTATATCAGCCTGGCTCGAATCGCGGAACGATCTCGGGCTGATGCAATTGCTCGCGAAATAACAACTAGAGCGTTTCCACTCGAGGGGGAAGCGCTCTGGGCCATTACCGGCCTTGGCGACAGCGGGTTCCCGATCGCCGCCAAATCCTGCTATCCTCGACGAGACACTGACGGAGGCCCGAGCATGAACGCCCGAGTAAATATCCGTGGCAATGCCGGCGAGACGGAGCGGTTGCGGATCAGGTCAGGCGCCTTCGCTGGCCCGACCGCCGGACTGGCACCCGGCAACGTTCAGGCCAATCTTGTCGTCCTGCCGAAGGCGCTGGCGCACGACTTCCTGCGGTTCGCACAGGCCAACCCGAAGCCGTGCCCGGTTCTGGCCGTCTCCGACGCCGGCGACCCGGGTTTTCCCACACTCGGCAAGGATGTGGACATCCGCGTCGACCTGCCGCGTTACCGCGTCTGGCGGGATGGCGAACTGGTGTCGGAACCGACCGACGTGCGCGACGTCTGGCGCGACGACCTGGTCAGCTTCGCAATCGGGTGCTCGTTCTCGTTCGAGGAGGCGCTGGTCGAGGACGGCATCGAAGTGCGCCATATCGCCTGCGGGTCGAACGTGCCGATGTACCGGACCAACATTCAGTGTGTGCCGGCGGGGGTGTTCAACGGGCCGCTGGTGGTCTCGATGCGTCCCTTGAAGCCGGCCGACGCGATCCGGGCGGTGCAGATCACCTCGCGCTTTCCTTCGGTGCATGGCGCGCCGGTGCATCTGGGAATGCCGGCGATGATCGGGATCGCCGATATCGGGAAGCCGGACTATGGCGACGCCGTACCGATCGGAGCTGACGAACTGCCGGTGTTCTGGGCGTGTGGCGTGACGCCTCAGGCGGTTATCGCGCAGGTGCGGCCCGAATTCTGCATCACCCATGCCCCCGGCGCGATGCTGATTACCGACCTGCGCAACACGAGTTTGTCGTTGTAGACGGTCCCGGCGCGTCGCTTGCAGCGAGGATCGGCATGCACGCGCGGCATCGCCTGCTGATCGACCGAATCGAGGCCGTGATCCATCGCGACGTTGGGCGCGGTATGCCGGCCGTGTTCAAGGCGACCAAGGGTGGCCTCAGCGCGGCAACCGCGGCTTTCGCGGCGGCGGAGTCGCCACGGGTCGGTTTCATCACCGGATTTTTTGTGCCTGGCGGTGATCCTCCGGCGGCCGAGACGGACGGTCCCGCCGCCGCGGCATTGATGGCGCGCAGCTTCGTCCAGGCCGGTCTGCGTTGCCGTCTGGCGACCGACACGGACTGCCGTTCCGCGAGCCGCGCCGCGCTTGACCAGGCCGGTGCCGCCGAGGTGCCGATTGATGCCATCGCCCCCGGCGGCGGGACCGACGATCTGATCGAGCAGTGGCGTCAGGATGGGATCGACTGGGTGATCGCCATCGAGCGCTGCGGACCCGCTGCGGACGGCCGCCTCAGGAACATGCGTGGCATCGACATCAGTGCCCACGTCGCGCCGCTGGACCGGCTGTTCAGCGCGGGTCCCTGGCGAACCATCGCGATCGGCGACGGCGGCAACGAGATCGGTATGGGCGTTGTCCCCCGGCCACTCATCGCCGAGCACGTGCCTCTGGGAGAGGTCATCGGTTGCGTCGTTCCGGCCGATCATCTGATTACCGCCGGAGTATCGCATTGGGGTGCCTATGCCGTCCTGCGAGCGCTGGCCGTCCTGCGGCCGGACTGGTCCATGGCGATGCTGGCGTCTCTGGACCCGCTGTTGGACCATTCTGTGATCGAGGCGATGGTGCGTGAGGGACCCGCCGTCGACGGGGTTTCGTTATGTCGGACGGCGACCATCGATGCGCACGGTATGGACGTTCACCATGACGTGCTGAGCACGGTAACAAAGCTCGTGGCTTCCACCTCCTCCGATTGAATGTTCGTTCTTCTACCGGATCTTCCCTTCCCGCTTCAGTGCCCGGATGGTCGAGCGGAACGCATCGACCGTGATCGCCATCTCCTCGTCCCCGTGCACCGCCGAAATGGTGCCCGAGGGACCAGAGTTCATGTCGACACCGTTCACCAGCAGTCCCATGCGGACCTGGCCCGTGACATCCTCACCGCGCGGTTTTTCAATCATCTTCGGGATGAACGCGGCCGCATCGAACGTGCCGGGCCCGATATCGGCCCGGTCGGGGTTGGTGTAGATGTGAATCCCGGAATACGAGCCGTGGACCGCCCATTTCACGCCCTCCTCGACCAGCACCTCGTTCATCTTCGCGCGCACATTGGTGCCGTATGTATTCGCCCTGGCGCAGGCATCGGTGGTGGACAATATTTCCAGCGTGGCGATCCCGGCCGCGGCCGAGACGGGGTTGGCGTTGAATGTGCCCGGGTGAGCGATCTTCTCCCGCCCCGCTCCCTTCGTGACCTTGAAGTCGAGCCAGTCCAGAATCTCCTTGCGGCCGACCACCGCGCCACCCGGCAGGCCACCCGACACGATTTTCGCCAGCGTCGTCATGTCGGGCGTAATGCCGACTGCCGCCTGCAGGCCGCCGGGGGAGACGCGGAAGCCGGTAACCACCTCGTCGAAGATCAGGATCGTGCCGGCCTGGCTCGTCAGGTCGCGCAGCACCGACAGGTAGGATGGCAGGATCGGCATCTTGCCGAAGGTCGCCCCCGTGGGCTCCAGGATGACCGCGGCGATGTCCTTGTGGTCGTTGAAGATCTTCGTGATGCCATCGACATCGTTTGGATCGCACAGCAACACGTTGTCGGCGACTCCGTCCACCACGCCGCTGGTTGCCGTGCCGTCGAAATGGTTGGTGTGGCCGCTGGTCATATGATCATTCCAGCCGTGGAAGTGGCCACGGAAGCGCACCAGCTTCGATCGCCCGGTGTAGGCGCGCGCCAGCCGCAGCGCCATCAGCGTCGCCTCGGTGCCGGAGGAGGTGAAGCGCACCCGTTCCGCCGAGGGCACCATCCGGGTGATGAGTTCCGCCCAGCGCACCTCGAGTTCATGGCAGGCGCCGAAATGCGTCCCGCGCTCCAGCGCCGCATGCACCGCCTGCATCACTGCCGGATGGTTGTGCCCCAGGATCAGCGCGCCATGGCCGCCGAAGTAGTCGACATACCTGTTGCTATCGACGTCCCATTTCACCGGTCCCAGCGCGCGCGACACATACAGCGGGTACGGATCAAAATGCCGGGCGTCATGCGCAATTCCGCTCGGCATCAATTCCCGGGCCCTCGCCGCGAGCGCCGCGGAGCCGGGCGTCATCGCTTCGTAAGTCGCGGTTAGGGTCGCGTTCGGCAAGCTACTTGCGGACATGGAGAACCCCTCAGTACTCGATACCGTCGTCGTAGGGCTGCAACCGAGCGCCCGTTGCGTGCGTGCGTGGCAACAGTAACCAGACCGCGCACCGCTGATCTTATGGCGCTTCGTCGCCGTGTCGAGAAGCCCGGCCGGCACCTCACCGTGGCCGTTGCCCGCCCGGTCGGTCAGGCTCCCGCATGCGATCCAAGTCTCGGCAGAACTGGCCCGCCGCCCAGTCGGAATTTCCACCTGCGAACATGCGGGGTTGCCTCGACGGCCCCGAACTCTGCCCAGATGCGCGGCTGAAACTTGGGCGGGGTAGGCGATGTGGCAGTTTTGGATCGATCGTGGCGGCACATTCACCGACATCGTGGCACGCCATCCGGACGGACAACTGTCCACTCACAAGCTGCTGTCGGAAAACCCTGAACGCTACAAGGACGCCGCCATCGCCGGCATTCGGTCAATCCTCGGCCTGTCGCCGCAGGAGCGGATCCCACCCGGGCAGATCGAGGCCGTCAAGATGGGCACGACTGTCGCCACCAACGCGCTGTTGGAGCGCAAGGGCGACCGCACGCTCCTCCTCGTCAACCGCGGTTTCGCCGACGCCCTCCGCATCGGCAACCAGGCCCGCCCGCGCTTGTTCGACCTGGAGATCACCCTGCCCACGATGCTGTACGAGCGGGTTGCCGAAGTCGGCGGCCGTGTAGGCGTGGATGGCACCGAGATCGAGGCGCTGGACGAAGACGGCGCCCGCACCGTCATGGCCGAGGCGCGAAGAACCGGCATCAAGGCCTGCGCGATCGTCCTGATGCATGCATGGAAATATCCCGCGCACGAGCAGCGCCTGGCCGAGCTGGCGCGCGCGGCGGGCTTCACCCAGGTCTCCGCCAGCCATGCTGTCAGCCCACTGCTGCGCCTGGTGCCACGCGGCGACACCACGGTGGTGGACGCCTATCTGTCCCCGATTCTCCGGCGCTACGTCGATCAGGTGGCGGCGGAACTGACCGGCACACGGCTTTATTTCATGCAATCCAACGGCGGACTGACCGAGGCCGGCAGCCTCCAGGGCAAGGACGCGATCCTGTCCGGCCCCGCCGGTGGCATTGTCGGCGCCGCGCGCACGGCTGCCATGGCCGGTCTGGATCGCATCATCGGCTTCGACATGGGCGGCACCTCGACCGACGTCGCGCTTTATGACGGTGGCTTCGAGCGGGCGTTCGAAACCGCGGTCGCCGGGGTGCGGATGCGCGCCCCGATGATGGCGATCAATACCGTGGCGGCTGGTGGCGGCTCGATCCTTCACTTCGACGGGGCGCGCATGCGGGTGGGGCCCGAACTCGGCGGGTGCCGATCCGGGTCCTGCCAGCTACCGACGCGGCGGACCCCTGACGGTGACAGATGCGAATGTCTGCCTCGGCAAAATCCAGCCGCAACATTTCCCGGCCATCTTTGGTCCCGATGGCGATCAGCCGCTGGATGGCGCGGCCGTCACCTCAAAGTTCGGCGCCTTCGCCAGCGAGATCGCGTCGGCGACCGGCGTGGCGCGCACCTCCCAACAGGTGGCGGAGGGTTTTCTGCAAATCGCGGTCGCGAACATGGCGAACGCGATCAAGCAGGTCTCGGTGCAAAAGGGCCACGACGTCAGCCGCTTTGCACTGCAGTGCTTCGGTGGAGCCGGCGGACAGCACGCCTGCCTGGTCGCCGATGCACTGGGCATGGAAACAGTTTTCATCCACCCGTATGCCGGCGTTTTGTCGGCCTATGGCATGGGCCTCGCCGACCAGACCGCAATGAAGGAACAGGCCGTCGAAATCCCGCTCGGCGTCGATACGATGCCGGAACTCGAGGCACTGGCTGACCGGCTGACGGCGGACGCGGTCGCGGCGTTGGCGGAGCAGGGCGCTGATCCCGCCGCGGTGACAACCACCCGATCGCTTCACCTGCGCTACGCCGGAACCGAGGCCGCCCTGATCGTTGCCTTGCGCGAACTGCCATCGATACAGTCCGACTTCAATGCGGCTCATCGTGCCCGCTTCGGCTTTGCGACGCCGGAGCGGCCGGTGGTGGTGGAGACCGTGGCCGCGGAGGCGACCCTGCCCGGGGAGATCGCCGTCGAAGCCACCTTGCCCGCGCGTGCGTCCGGCACGCCGGAGGTGATTGATCGCGTTCGCATCTTCACCGGTGGCGCAGCGCGCGATGCGCCCGTCCTCGATCGTACGTCGCTGCTGGCAGGTGATCGGATAGCCGGGCCGGCGCTGGTGCGGGAGGCCAATGCAACCACCGTGATCGAGCCCGGCTGGACCGCCGAGGTCACCGCGCTGGACCACATGATCCTGCGCCGTACCGAGGCGCTTCCCACTCGCGTCGCCGCGGACACCGGTCGTCCCGATCCGGTGCTGCTGGAGCTGTTCAATAACCTGTTCATGAACGTTGCGGAACAAACCGGCGCGGTGCTGCAGAACACCTCGATGAGCGTGAATATCAAGGAGCGGCTGGATTTCTCGTGCGCCATCTTTGATGCCGACGGCCGTTTGGTGGCGAACGCGCCGCACGTGCCGGTGCATCTCGGCGCCATGGGCGAGAGTGTGCGCACAGTGCTGCAGCGCCGCCGCGGCCGCTTGAGACCCGGCGACGTTGTTGCCCTGAACAATCCGTTCAACGGCGGCACCCATCTGCCGGACATCACCGTCATCACGCCGGTGTTCGACAGCGACGGCCGCGATATACAATTCTTCGTCGGCAGCCGTGGACACCACGCCGATATCGGCGGCATCACCCCCGGCTCGACCCCGCCGATGTCCCACACGCTAGAGGAAGAAGGCGTCGTGATCGATGATTTTCTTCTCGTCGACAGCGGTCACTTCCGGGAAACCGAGTTCCGCGAACTGCTGTCCGCCGCCCGCTATCCGGCGCGCAGTCCGGACGTGAATGTCGCCGACATCAAGGCGCAGGTGGCGGCGAACGAGAAGGGCGTGCAGGAGTTGCAGCGGGTCGTCGGCCAGTTCGGCTGGCCGACCGTCAGTGCCTATATGCGCCACGTCATGAACAACGCCGAGGAATCGGTGCGCCGCGTCATCGATCGTCTCGGTTCGGGTCGTTTTGACTATGCGATGGACAATGGCCGGCGGCTCGCCGTGGCCGTCAGCGTCGACCGCGAGGCGCGCTGCGCGACCATCGATTTCACCGGCACCGGTGCACAGGACGAGGGCAACTTCAACTCCCCGCCGGCGGTAACCAGGGCAGCCGTGTTGTATGTGTTTCGTTGTTTGGTCGGCGACGATATCCCGCTCAACGATGGCTGTCTGAAGCCGCTGACGCTGATCATTCCGCCGGGAACCTTTCTGTCGCCAAATCCCGGAGCCGCGGTCGTCGCCGGCAATACCGAGGTTTCCCAGGCCACCTGCAATGCGCTGTTCGGTGCACTGGGCTGCATCGCCTGCTCCCAGGCAACGATGAACAATTTCCTCTTTGGCGATGCCACACGTCAATATTATGAAACGATCTGCGGCGGTACTGGCGCCGGCCCCGGCTTCGATGGCACCTCCGCCATCCAGACCCACATGACGAACACCAGGATGACCGACCCGGAGGTGCTCGAGCTTCGCTACCCGGTACGCCTGGAATTGTTTGGCATCCGGCGCGGCTCGGGCGGCGGCGGAAAATTTCGCGGCGGCGACGGAGCAGTGCGCCGCGTCCGCTTCCTGGAGCCGATGACTGCGGTGATTGTTTCATCGCGGCGCAATGTTGCGCCCTTCGGTCTCGAGGGCGGGGCCGATGGCGCGTCCGGCCTGCAACGGGTGGAGCGTGCGGACGGCACTTGCGAAATTCTTACCGGGACTGATAGCGCCGAACTGTCACCGGGCGACGCGTTCGTCATCGAAACGCCAGGCGGTGGCGGCTACGGGCGAGGGTGACTGTGCGCTTCGTTTCCCTTACCACGGACACCGTCCGATGCGCGACGAAGGCGCGTGTCGAAATGCCATACCCGTGTCATGACCGTGCCGCGCCTGGCAAAGCCCGGCCATGCCGCCGGGGGTAGGGGACGCGTGATCCGTTCGGCGAGCTGGCCTCGGCGGGAGGCGACGTGACGTGATCGGCGCGCTACGGTCTTGATTGAGATCAATATGCTCGCCGGTGGGACGCGATATCACGCCGGTGCAAGGGAGAAGCCGCTTGACCAAATGGACCTGCCTGCTCGCGGTGCCGCTAGCGCTGATACCTGTGGCGCCAGCGGCAACGTTCGCCCAGCAGGCTAACCCTGCGCAAACGGAGCCTGCCGCGCCGGCCTTCACCCAGGCTGAACTCGAGCAGATCCTCGCGCCAATCGCGCTGTATCCTGATGATTTGCTGGCCCAGGTCCTGGCTGCCTCGACTTATCCGCTGGAGGTCGTGATGGCGAGCCGCTGGACCGCCGAGCCGGGGAACAAGGACCTGACCGGGGACGCGCTGATCAAGGCGCTCGATACGCAGGACTGGGACCCGAGCGTAAAGTCGCTGGTGCCCTTCCCGAGTGTGCTGAAGACGATGAGCGACCAGCTTGACTGGACGCAGAGGCTAGGCGACGCCTTCCTCGCCCAGGAAGCTGCTGTTCTCGCCGCGGTCCAGGCGCTGCGCGCCAGGGCCCAGACGGCAGGAACGCTGCAGACCAATAGCCAGCAGATCGTCACGCAGGAAGCCTCGGCAATCGTCATCCAACCGGCTCAGCCGAGCACGGTCTATGTCCCGGCTTATAACCCGACCGTAGTTTACGGCGCCTGGCCCAATCCGTCGTATCCGCCCGCGTACTACCCGCCGCCACCCGGCTCCTATGTTGGAACCGCGCTGGCGACGGGACTCGCCTTTGGCGCCGGCATTGCGATCACCGGAGCGCTTTGGGGCTGGGGCAGGCCGAACTGGGGCGGCGGCAGCGTCAATGTCAACGTCAATCGGTTTAACAGTATCAATGCCAACAGTATCAATGCCAACCGGGTCAGTAATCGGACCATCAATTCGAATACCTGGCAGCATAACGCCGACCACAGGCGGGGTGTCGGATACACCAATCCTCAGGTCAGGCAGCAGTACCGCCCGAACGCCGCCGGCAACGCGGCGTCGCGGGAGGCTTTCCGTGGCCATGGCACATCGGGTACGCCCGCCTTGAGGCAACCCGGGCAGCGTCCGGTCGGCACGGGTGATCTACAAGGCAAACTGGCGGCCGGAGGCGGCGCGGGCAACGCGCAAGGCAAGTTGGCGAGCGCGCAGCGGCCAAATGCCGGCGGTGCGGGTAATGCACAAGGCAAGTTGGCGAACGCGCAGCGACCGAACGGCGCCGGCAAGCCGGCGAACGTTCAGCGGCCAAACGGTGGCGGTGCTGCCGCGTTCAACGGCGTCGGCAATGGGGCAGCGACCCGCGCGCACTCCGCGCAGGGCCATGCCAGTCGCGCCGGGACCGCTCGGCCGGCAGGTGGTGCCGGTGCCCGTGGCGGCGGTGCCCGTGGCGGCGGTGCCCACGGCGGTGCGGCGAGAGGATTACACCGATGATGTGTTTGCGGTCCCTCAGGCTTCGGCTTGGCGTCATCCTGCTCGCGTTGCCGCTCCTCGCGGCAGCTCCTGCGGGCGACGTGCCGCGCCACTTCAACTCGGCGGACGCGGCAGTAGATACGCTGGTCGCGGCAGTCCGAGCTGACAATGTGGCACAACTGCGCATGCTGTTCGGGCAAGCCGGACTGAAGGATCTGGACGCAGGCGATCCTGTCGCCAACGCGGCACAGCGCGAGGCATTCGTCGCTGGCTATGAGGCCAAACACGCGATCGATGTAAACGGCGATACGGCAACGCTTTCGATTGGCGCGGACGACTGGCCATTTCCGATCCCACTGAAACATTCGCCGCGGGGCTGGTCCTTCGACGCGGCGGCCGGTCGCGACGAGATTCTGGATCGCCGAATTGGCGCCAACGAGTTGTATACGCAACAGGTTGTGCTCGCCTATGTCGATGCGCAGAACGAGTATTTCCAGCGCCTGCACGACGGTCACAAGGTTCATCTCTACGCGCAGCACCTGTTCAGCAGTCCGGGTAAGCAGGATGGGCTCTACTGGTCGACCGAGGAGGGGCAGCCGACGAGCCCGCTCGGACCGCTCATCGCGGAGGCCCGCGCTGGCGGCTACCATCCGGGCGAGAGCGCCGGACCACAGCCTTATCATGGATATTACTTCCATGTCCTGAAGGGGCAGGGTCCACATGCTACCGGTGGCGCCTACGACTATGTCGCGAACGGGCTGATGCTTGGGGGCTTCGGGCTCGTCGCATGGCCGGCACAGTGGGGCAGCACCGGCGTGATGACGTTTGTCGTCAACCAGGATGGTGAGATCTACCAGAAGGACCTGGGACCAACCACGCCGACGATCGCCAAGGGGATGACCCGGTTCGATCCCGATACGACCTGGCAGAAGGTAGGCGCGCCGGCACCGATCGCGGGCGAAGCCGATGCGGACAACGGCGGCGACTGAGCGCTCTGCGCAGGACGAGTTGCCAGGCGACGGGACGAATGACTTTGCCGGCATCACTCCTGATCGAGATTTCGGCCCCGCGGCCCACATCAAGGGCAGCGGCAGGATCACCGAGCAGCCGGCACGACGGGGCTATGCGCTGGGGCCCGCGGCGGCGCTCAGCGTCCACGTGCCGACTTTGCCGCGCACGTTGCAGGGGGGCTGCCGAAAGCCCGCGGCACGCAAGCGCCCGGAGATGTGCTTATTCTCCACGCCGGCCTTCGGGACGGTTAACAATCAATAATCTTCAATTTTACCGCATCGGTCGCCAAATCTGGGCCATGGGTGTAGTGAGGCGCGGAAATCTGGAGCCGGTTGCATGGTGGATGCCGAGACGCTGACCGCAGGGAACGCAACGACGGAGGTGGGTCGCGACTTCATTCGCGATATCGTGCAGGCCGATGTGGAGGCCGGGCGGACCCAAACTGTCGTAACGCGCTTCCCGCCGGAACCGAACGGCTTCCTGCATCTGGGTCATGCCAAGTCGATCTGTCTGAATTTCGGGATTGCCCAGGAATTTGGCGGCCGCTGCCATCTCCGTTTCGACGACACCAACCCCACCAGGGAGGAACAGCTCTTCATCGACGCCATCCAGCGTGATGTCCGCTGGCTGGGCTTCGACTGGGGGGACCATCTGCACTACGCCTCGGATTATTTTGAGCAGCTTTACGCGTGGGCCGAGCAGCTGGTGCGGCAAGGCAAGGCGTACGTGGATGATACGCCGTCGGAGGCAATGCGATCGCAGCGCGGCACGCTGACCGAACCGGGGCAGAACAGCCCGTTCCGCTACCGCTCGATCGAGGAGAATCTTGATCTGTTCCGCCGCATGCGGGCAGGCGAGTTCCCCAATGGTGCCCGTGTGCTCCGGGCCAGGATCGACATGGCGTCGGGCAACATGAACCTGCGCGATCCGGTGCTCTACCGCATCCTGCACGCCCACCATCCGCGCACCGGGGACACTTGGTGCATTTACCCGACCTATGATTTCGCTCATGGTCAGTCAGACGCGATCGAGGGCGTGACCCACTCGATCTGCACGCTGGAGTTCGAGGACCATCGGCCATTGTATGACTGGCTGATTGAGAACCTTCCCGTCCCGTCCCATCCGCATCAGTACGAGTTCGCACGCCTGAACATCGACTACACCGTGTTGTCGAAGCGGCATCTCACCCGGCTGGTGCAGGAGAAGCATGTAACCGGCTGGGACGACCCGCGCATGCCCACCCTTGCGGGGATCCGGCGACGCGGCGTGCCACCCGCGGCATTGCGCGAGTTCATCCGCCGCGTCGGGGTGGCGCGCGCCTACAGCCAAGTGGATGTCGCCATGCTGGACTCGGCAATCCGGGACACCCTGAACCCGATCGCCGAACGCCGCATGGCGGTGTTGCGGCCGTTGAAGCTGATCATCGAGAATTACCCCGAGGACCGCACCGAAACGCTGGAGGCGCAGAACCACCCGGATAATCCGGCCGCCGGAACCCGAGCTATAACTTTCGGCCGCGAACTCTTCGTCGAGCGCGACGACTTCATGGAGATTCCGCCCAAGAAGTTCTTCCGTCTGTCACCTGGCCGTGAAGTGCGCCTGAGGTACGGCTATTTCGTCACCTGCCAGCAGGTCGAGAAGGACGCCTCCGGTCAGGTCACGGCGCTTCGCTGCACCTACGATCCTGCCTCACGCGGTGGCAATTCGCCCGACGGGAGAAAGGTTCAGGCCACCCTGCACTGGGTGGCTGCTGCCGATGCCGTGAAGGCGGAGGTTCGCCTGTATTCGCATCTTTTCAACCGGCCCGATCCGGGGGCGGATGGTGACGCGTTGGCGGATATCGATCCCAACTCACTGGAAGTGCTAACCGAATGCCTGGTGGAACCGTCGCTGCGACGGGCCGAGGTGGGGCAGGCGGTGCAGTTCGAGCGCACCGGCTATTTTGCCGCCGATCCGGATACCGGTCCTGGACGGTTGGTGTTCAACCGGACGGTTGGGCTGCGGGACACCTGGGCAAAGGTCCAGGCCGGAGCCAAACGGTAGCGCCCCAGCCGTAGCCGACCGGAACGATCAGACACGCAGCTCGCTACTCCGGATAGATCATCTTCCGGGTCACGCCGCCGTCGACGACGAACTCGGCGCCGGTGATGAACCCGCTCTCCGGACCGACCAGAAACGCAGCCAGCGACGCGATGTCGGCGACTGTGCCGACCCGGCCCGCTGGATGGAACGCATGCTCCTCGGTGGTCGGTGTCGGCCCCTTGGTGGCGATCCAGCCAGGGCTGATGCAGTTGACGCGGATATCTGGACCCAGGCTGATCGCCAATGAATGGGTCAACGCGACCAGCCCTCCCTTGGAGGCGGAATAGGACTCGGTGTTCGGCTCGGACATGCGGGCACGCGAGGATGCTATGGTCACTACGGCGCCGCGAGCCGCGCGCAGCAGAGCCTCCGCCGCCCTGACCAGCAGGAACGTGCTGGTCAGGTTGGTCGTCAGGACGGAAGACCATTCCGCCAGCGTCAGTGCCGCGATCGGCTTGCGGATCATGAAGCCGGCATTGCAGATCAGCGCATCCAGGCGCCGCTCGCCGGCTCCCAACTCCCGCGCCAGCTCGGCGACCGCCGACTCATCGCCAACATCACAGACCACGTAGCGTCCGCCCGGTGGAGCGGACCCGGATGCATCGCGGTCCGCCACCACCACACGCCAGCCATCCCTGGCGAGGCGTGTCGCGATGCCGGCACCGATACCCCTGGCGCCACCGGTGACAAGCGCGACGCGGGGCGAGATTGAGGTAGCCGGTTCGTTCATGCCCGCCATCCAACGCCGTGCGGGCGGGTTGTTCAACCCGTCGCGACGATGGCTTCGTCGCGTTGACGATTAATTCAGTGCCGAGCCTTATCCAGCGCTTGCGAAAGGTCGGCCAGGATGTCGTCGATGTGCTCCAGCCCGACAGACAGACGCACATAGCCGGGGGTCACTCCGGTCGCGGCCTGTTCGGACTCTGTAAGCTGCGAATGGGTCGTGCTCGCCGGATGGATCGCCAGGCTGCGGGCGTCGCCGATGTTGGCCACATGGTAGAACAACTTCAGCGCATCGATGAATTTCCGTCCTGCATCCGCGCCACCGGCCAGTTCGAAGCCGACCAGCCCGCTTTGACCATGAGGCAGATATTTCGCCGTCCGTTCGGCGCCGATACCCTTGTGATGCGCCGGGTGGATGACCCGGGTCACGTCCTTGCGTTGTGCCAGGAAATTGGCGACTGCCAGGCCGTTGCGGCTGTGTTCACGCATGCGAAGGGACAGCGTTTCCAGTCCCTGCAGGAACAGGAACGCATTGAAGGGTGCCAACGGCGCGCCGAGGTCGCGCAGCAGGGTGACGCGCATCTTCAGGATGTAGGCGATCGGCCCCAGCGGCTTGGCCGCCTGCGACCACACCGCGCCATGGTAGGACGGATCCGGCGTATTCATCGCCGGCTGGCGGGCGGGGTTCGCCTCCCAGTCGAAATTGCCGCCATCGATAACTATGCCGCCGATCGAGTTGCCATGACCGCCGATATACTTGGTCGCGGAATACATCACCACGGCCGCGCCATGGTCGAACGGGCGAACCAACAAGGGCGCCGCCGTGTTGTCCATGATCAGCGGCACCCCGAACGATCGTCCGATGGCCGCCACTTCCGCGATCGGGAAGGCAATGAGCTTCGGGTTGGGCAGCGTCTCGGCGTAATAGGCGCGGGTCCGGGCATCAGTGGCACGGGCGAACGCCTCGGGATCGCTGGGGTCGACGAAGCGCGTCTCGATCCCCTGATCCTTCAGCGTGTTGGCGAACAGGTTCCAGGTGCCGCCGTAAAGGTCGGTTCCGCTGACGATGTTGTCACCCGCCCGCGCCAGGTTCTGCACCGAGAAGGCCGAGGCCGCCTGGCCGGACCCCAAAGCGAGTGCCGCGACACCGCCTTCAATCGCCGCCAGACGTTGCTCCAGCACGTCATTGGTCGGGTTCATGATGCGGGTGTAGACGTTGCCCAGTTCCTTCAAGGCAAACAGATTCGCCGCGTGTTCGGCGCTGTCGAACTGATAGGACGTGGTCTGATAGATCGGGACGGCAACGGCATGGGTGGCGCTGTCACGGCGCCAGCCGGCGTGCAGGGCGAGTGTCTCCGGATGTTTACTGCTCATGATGTTTGCCTCCTTGGCCGGGGATTGGGCGGCGCACTATAGTGAAAGCAATTGTCAGGTAAACTTTTTAGCGAAAAACAGAAAGCAATTATCTCTCAGGCTGGTCCCGGAGACATATTCGGTCGGCTCAGCCGGTATGGGAGAAGAAACGGCGCCTGCCGGCGCCCCTTCCCCAAATAGTGTTGCGACCGGTTGGTGCGTCGATGATCGCGGCACTCGCACCGTTTTGCCGCCAACGACGATCCGGGACGGCGAGGTCCGGCCACCCATTGGTCGCTGAAACCGCGACCGACCAATGATCTCGCGCGATCGACGCCCCTGCCGCCGCCGGTGAGAACAAAGCCGCTGTAAAGCCCATCAGGCCGATGCCGACAAAGAGTTAGATCCGAGCCGGCAACGACGCAATTAGGTTCGGCTGCGACCCAAACCGACGGCGCCCGCCGTAATCTCATTACGCGGAAAGCGGCTCATTCCGGCACCAGCCACAACTGTCCGGATGGGATCAGAACCACGGGGTCCTGTCCCCGTTTGCCGCTACCAATTGGCTTCCAGTAACGAATTCACCGCGGGCTCAACGTAACTCATGCCGCCGGCTCTTGTCGCGTCAGCAGGATATCACGGCCACGCCGTAGCGCGGTTGAAATCGATTCCGCCGGCATCGCACCCGAGAACAATCCATAGCCATCGAGGAAGAACGACGGCACGCCGTTAACACCTGCCTTGCGCGCGGCCTCATCCGCTGCCCTCATCTCACGGTCGGCCAGATCGCCGCTCAGAAAGTTCGCCACATCCGCCGGGTCCAGCCCAGCCTCGATGGCGCAATCGGTCAGCACCGCATGGTCACCGATGTCGCGGCCCTCGGTGAAGTAGGCCTTGAAGATCGCCTCCATCGCCGCGTCCTGCACATTATTCTGGCCCGCGTACCAGATCAGCCGATGCGCACCGATCGTGTTTGGCGTTCTGGTCATCAGGTCGGTTCGGAAGGTCAATCCCACCGCCGCGGCCGCGTCGGTAATCCGTTGATCCAACGCCGCCGCCTTCTCAGCGCTGCCGAATTTCCAGGCGCGATAGCTGGCCCGGTCACGTCCTTCCCTCGGCATGTCGGGATTGAGCTGGAATGGGTTCCAGTGAACCGAGAACGTCAGGCCCTCATCGGCCAAAGCAGCCAAGGCTCGTTCCAGCTGCCGCTTGCCGATGTAGCACCAGGGGCAGATCGCATCGGACACGATATCGATCCGAGTTCCCATCGCGGGGGTGCCCGATGTTCGCTCGGCCGTCGCTGAGACGTCGCCATCCCCGGGTTCCCCGGAAGGCGTGGCCCCGATATGGCGGTTTTCGGCGTTCATGTCGTTGTCCATGACTTTCTCCTTTCGCGTTAAATGGACGGTCGCCACCGGTTTGTCACGGGCGGGTGCCTTGGTTTTCCCGTGCAGGAAGCCTAGCCTGTCGGACGCTGCTGCACCGGTCCAATACCAAGGAGCCACCCAATGGCATTCCCCCCCAAGTCCATGGCGGATTTTGGCGACTTCACCAAGTTGTTCGCCGAGCTCAAGTTTCCGGCCATGCCGGACATGGACGCCTTTGTGTCGGCCAGCCGACGGAATATGGAAACTCTGGCAGCAGCCAACCGCGTCGCGTTGGAGGGAGCCCAGGCGGTGGCCCGTCGGCACATGGAAATAGTTCAGCAGAATATGACCGAACTGACCGAGGCGGTCCGTTCGCTTTCAAACGCCGACGCGCCCCAGGCCAAGGCCGCCAAGCAGGCCGAACTCCTCAAGCTCGGCTACGAGCGGTCGGTGGCGAATATCAAGGAGATCAGCGACCTGATCCAACGATCCAGCGCCGAGGCGATTAAACTGCTGAACCAGCGTTTCACTGAGGCAATGGATGAGATCAAGACGCTGGCGGAAAAGTCCAACAAGACCTGAAGCGTTTGCCTGGATCTCCCTGGTTTGGCAGTGTGCGCGTGCTGAACAGGGAGACGCCAGATGATTGACAATCCGCCGCTGCTGTCCATCCATCGCGGTTTCCGCCGACCTGACCGAGCCCTGGTCGAGCAGTTTCGCGGTGCCCAAACGTCCCACCTGGCGGACGCAATGGATGGCCGCGGCGCGCTGGACTACCGCATCAAGCCGCTGGACCCGGCGAACGCGACCTTTGTCGGACCGGCGCTGACCGCATTCGCCTATCCCGCCGATATCGTGGCGCTGTTCGGCGCGCTGTCAGAGGCCGAGGCGGGCGACGTGATCGTGCTCGCCAACGACGCCTATACTCGTACCGCGGTGATCGGCGATATCGCTGCCGGTATGATGAAGAACAAAGGCGTCGCGGCGTTCGTCACAGACGGGCTGGCGCGTGACAAGGCCGGCATCATAGCTGCCGGACTGCCGGTGTTCTGCCAGGGCATCCAACCAAACTCTCCGGCGATGAACGGCCCTGGCGTCGTCGGTGCGGCGGTGACCTTGGGGGATGTGCACATCGAGCCCGGGGATGTGATCGTCGGCGATGCGGATGGCGTGGTCGTTGTGCCGGCGGGACGTCTGCGCCAGGTATTGGATCGCTTGGCCGCCGTGCGGGCAGCCGAGGCGCGCACCATCGCGCTGGTCAGCCAAGGTGCCACGATGGCGGCGGGGGCGATGCGCGTGATCCAGCAGGCGAAAATCATCGAACCATAGGCGCTCGAGCGGTCGCCTTGCCGCCGTCCCGAAACCCACTCTTCACCGGGTAATCCGAGTTCTCGTATTGGATTGTTTGCGGGCTGGCGTGCCGGACGAGCGGCACACAGCGAGGCGACATGGCTACGTGCCCTTCAGCGTTGTGCGGGCGCATCAAACCGATTTTGTTTTGACGCCAAAGCGGGACGGGCGCACAAATATCAATCCCTTCGTGGCGAGCGCGTTTTCGCCGGCGAAGTTGATCCATCGTAGCCGCGGCGACTTGCCGCGGCCAGTGACCCGAGAACGCCGACCGCTCTGAAAAGAAACAATCATGACGGGAGGAAAGATCAATGCGACCGCGCAAATTGATGTTGCCCACCCCTGCACAACGCGCGCCTCCATTGTCTTTGTAGCCCCGGCGGCGGCCGCTGATCTGTCGAAGGAAGCGACGTTCGTTGGCAAAGCCGGGGAAGAGAACGGCCTGGATTGAGCGTCATAACGGAAAGACCACGGGAGGAGCATGACATGTTGCGCAGGACATTTCTAACCAGCAGCGCCACGCTCGTTGCGGGCGTTGCGCTCGGTACTCCGGCCAAGGCGGACGAGACGCCGGGTGTCACCGCGACCGAAATCAAAATCGGTAATACGATGCCGTATAGTGGTCCCGCCTCCAGCTATGGGGTCGTCGGACGAACCGAGGCCGCGTTCTTCAAGATGATCAACGACCAGGGTGGGATCGCGGGAAGAAGGCTAACCTTCATCTCGCTCGACGACGGATTCAGCCCACCCAAGACTGTGGAACAAACACGCAAATTGGTCGAGGAAACTGGTGTCGCGTTCCTCTTCAGTGGAGTTGGCACCGCGGCCAACACGGCCGTACAGAAGTAACTGAACGACCGGGGAATACCACAGCTTTTCGTTGCAACCGGCGCAGACAAATGGGGCAACTACAGCCAGTTCCCCTGGACCATCGGATTCCAGCCAAGCTATCGCACCGAGGCGCGGATCTACGCCAAGTACATTCTCGCCCATAAGCCGGATGCCAGGATCGGCATACTCTATCAGAATGATGATTCCGGCAAAGACTATGTGCTGGGTGTTCGAGATGTGCTCGGCGAGAAATTCGACCAAATGGTGACGAAATCGGTCAGCTACGAGGTGGCCGACACGACGATCAATTCGCAAATCAATTCCTTGCGATCGGCTGGGGCAGACACTTTCATTCTCGCGGCCCTTGCGAAGTTCGCCGCGCAGGGAATTCGCAAGTCGTACGACGTCGGCTGGAGGCCATTATTCTTCCTAAGCAACGTATCGGCATCGGTCGGCATGGTTATCAATCCGACCGGGCCGGAGAAGGCGGTCGGCATCATTACCGCCAACTACGGGATGGACGTCACTGATCCGGCTTGGAACGATGACCCCGGGATGAAAGCATGGCGCAGCTTCATGGTGAGACACATGCCGGAGGGCGACCAGACCGACCGCGCTTACGCCTACGCGTACGACGTATCCCTTACCCTGGTCCAGGTTCTCAAACAGTGTGGCAACGACTTCTCGCGTGCGAACATCATGCGGCAGGCGACCAACCTGCACGATTTGGAACTTCCCACCATGTTGCCTGGGATCAGGCTGAATACCAGTCCGACCAATTATCATCCGATCCGGCAGATGCAATTGACGCGTTGGAACGGCAAGACGTGGGAGCGATTCGGCGAGGTGCTCGAGGGTGGCGGTTCAGCTTGATACCGCTCGGAACGGAACGGAACGGAACGGCGTCGCAGTCGCTGAGCGTCTCGACCGGCGGCCGCCTTTCCGCCCGATCGGAATTACTGTCAGCCGCCCTCGGTCAAAACTTCCTCGGCCAGGCTGTTGTCGATACATTCTGAGAACGGAATGTCACGGTGTAGCACGCCGCCGGATCGCATGCAGGCTGCCAGTCGGGCAAACCCTTCCGGTCGGATGATCGGGTCGGGCCCGTACAGGTCAAGCGCGCGATACCGATCGATCGCCCCGGCGTAGACTTCTGGTCGCACGTCAGGAAAGTAATCCGCGAGGACGCGCTGAATCTCGGTGCCCGGCGTCGCCTTGATCCATCGTACCGCCTGGCGCATCGCCCGCACCATCCGCAGCAGTTCGTCTCGCTTCTGCTCGATCACCGAGCGGCGCGTCACCAAAGTGGTATAGGCCGTCAAGCCACGGTTGGCCGCCGCATACCATAAGTGCCCGGTGCCGGATGCAACCAACTCCTCGGCGTAAGGCTCGAACACTTGCACCGCGTCCAGCTTCCCGTCGCGCAGCGCTGCCGCGTTCTGCGCCATCGTGCCGTCCGTGATCCGGGACACCGTTTCGGGATCGGCGCCGTCCCGGCGGATATCGTCCTGCAGGCATAACCATGGCGTCGGCACCTCCGATACCGACCCGAAACGGACTGCCTTGAGATCGGAAGGCCGGAACCCGGGGCGAGGCCCACGCCCGACGACGAAAAATGGGTCCCGCGCAACGACGTCGCAAAAGCACACCACGTCGGAGGCCGGGTCGGCGTCATGCGTCAGCAGCACGCGAAGCGGACCTCCCCACATCACCTCGACTTCGCCGGCACGCAAGGCCGCCGCCGTGCGTCCTGGATCGGTTGACGGACGAATATCGACATCGACCCCCTCGGCCGCGTAGGCACCGGTCGCCTGTGCCGCATAGAACGGGGTATAGAACAGCGCCCGAAAATTCTCCGAGAGGGTGATCATGACGGTCTCCTTCGCTTGCGTGTGCAAGCGGCTTGCACGACGCCGGACGATGCGCCACCGATTAGCCGGATAAAAGGGGGAACCATCATGCGCGTGGTCCTGATCGGAGCCTCACATTGGCGCACGCCGTTCTTCCTCGACCCGTGCCTGGCAATGCCGAGGTGATTATCATCGGTGTCAGCGACGCCGATGCAAGCCAAGTCGAGCCTGCCGCGGCCAAAGCCATGATATCCAACCGACAGGCGAATTTATCGATCGAGGATCACGCCGTCGTCGTGCTGCAGGGCGGCGGCGCCAGTTGCATGGTCGAGACCGGCTATCTCTACCCGGAGCGAACTCTATGTTCGATCTGCGCTACAGCATCCGGACCGAGCAACATTATTTTGCCGTTCGCGATGACGGCACACCGGAAATCGTTGCCAACGACCGCCGACGAAGCACGCGCCAGATGAAGCTGACCAATGTGCAATTCCATCCCACCTTCGTCCGCGACACGTTGCGGCGGGTGCGCGACGGCCAGCCGCCGATCGCCGATTTGTCCGACAATTTCTCGGCAGTGGCTCTTGTTGGAGCCGCCTACGCGTGGTCGCCGCTGCCGTTGGTTACGTAACGAAACCGCTCCAGCCGCCGGTGCCGGGAGAGGCAACTCTCCGGGGTTGGAGGCCAGATTCCGCTTGCCCGCCCCGCCGACGGTAAAGCTTGGATTAACCCTTCGTTCATCCAATCCCGGTACTTGCATGATCTCAACGGCAGGCGTCAACGGGACAAGGACGTGCAATTGGTCAACGCGCTCAGTCGAATCCGTCTCCGCACCAAGCTGGCCCTGCTGCTGGGGCTTTTTACACTCGGCCTGGTCGCGTCGATTGCCGCCGGCACCTCGATCATGCAACAGCGGATGGTCGACGATCGCGTCAACAAGCTACGTGCCGTGGTGCAGTCGGCGATCGGCATCGCCAAGATTGTGGACCTTGAAGCGGGCGCGGCGGGGCTCACCCGGGAACAGGCAATCGACCGCTTGCGCGCCACCATCCGCGGAATGCGGTTCGACGATGGCGCCGGTTACATCATCGTTCGGCGAGACTCGCTGATTCTGCTGCACGGAGCCGACCCTGGAATGGAGGGCAAGCCCTCGTCGACCGCTGACGCGAGTGGCCGGCCGTTAGCCCAGCTGATCCAGAACGCCTTGCAAGGCAAGGACGAGGGGATTGTCACCTATTTGTTTCCGAAACCGGGACAGGTACAGCCTCAGTCCAAGATTTCTTACGTCGCCCGATTTGCGCCCTGGCAGGTGGTGTTTTTCGCGGGCGCCTACACCGATGATCTGGACGCCGCTTTTCACGCTACTTTGCTGCGCCTCGGCTCAATCGGCGGCGTGATCCTGCTGATTGTCGTGCTCACCGCGTGGCTCATCAACCGTGATATTGGCGGCTCGCTCGGCAAGCTGAGGGCAGCAATGGAGCGGCTAGCGAAAGGCGAGCTCTCGACCGAAATTCCCGGCATCGCCCGACGCGATGAAGTTGGCTCGATGGCCGATGCGGTGCGGGTGTTCAAGGAGCACATGGAGAACGAACGGCTTACCGCTTCGCAAGAGCAGCAGCATCGGCAGGAGGCGGCCGAGAAGCATGCGGTGCTGCTCGCCATGGTCGACAGGATCGAGAGTGAGACGACAAAGGCAATAAGCGAGGTCGGCGCCCACGCCGCCGCGATGACAGCGACCGCGGAAGAGATGACCGCTTCGGCCACCCGGACCGGCAATTCAGCTCAGGCCGCGGCGACCACCTCGGCACAGGCGCTGATCAATGCTCAGACTGTTGCGCGGGCGGCCGACAAACTCAGCGCCGCGATTCGCGAGATCAGCGTCCAGGTGGAGCAGTCGGGCGCGATTGTCGGCCGCGCCGTCGCCGCCGGCACCGAGACCCGCTCGACGATCGAGGCGCTGAACGAGCAGGTGGGCCGCATCGGTGCGGTTGCCGACATGATCGGCGAGATCGCGGGCAAGACCAATTTGCTGGCGCTGAACGCCACAATCGAGGCGGCCCGGGCCGGTGAGGCCGGCAAAGGTTTCGCCGTGGTCGCCGCCGAGGTGAAGGCGCTCGCCACCCAGACCGCGCGCGCTACTCAGGAAATCGCTCAGCACATCGCCCAGGTGCGCGATGCTATGGGAGTTTCCGTCGCTGCCGTGGAGCAGATCGAGCAGACGATCGGTGAGATCGATGCCATTGCCCACGCCATTGCCGGGGCGGTGCAGGCACAAGGCGCTGCAACGGCGGAGATCGCGCGCAACGTGGCCGAGTTGGCATCGGCGGCCAACGAGATGACGAGCCGTGTCTCGGAGGTCACCACCGAAGCCGACCAGACCGGCATGCGCGCGGCCGATGTTTGCAAGGGTGCCGCAGGGCTGAACGCAGCCATGGGTGAACTTCGCCACTCGGTAATCCGCGTGGTACGTAGCTCCGCCACCGAGATGAATCGACGACACGAGCGCCGGTATCCCGGCGACCTGCCGTGCTGCCTTTCTGTTGCCGGCCATTCGTCCACCGCACAGGTTGCCGACCTATCGGAGAACGGCGCTCATATCCGGAATGCGCCGTCGATGCCGGTCGGGACCCGCGGCGCCCTTACTATTGATGGCATTGATCTCGTGCTGCCGTTCAACGTGCGTGGCTTCGAAGACGGCGGGTTGCACCTGGTGTTTGAGTTGGATGCAGCCACGGCTGCAAAGTTCAGGCTGATACCCGAGCGGCTGGCAGCGCGACGAGCCGCCTGACGGCTGTCCTTGACCGCTCGGCGCGGGTTGACGCGTGGCGACGTGCTCTATCGCGGTTCAGCTCGGCCACTCCCGGGCTCGATCCAGGAAACCACTGCGCCGAGCAAGGCCTGTTCCATGCTTCTTGCCACCTTGGCGCGATCGAACGGTTCTGGTGCCGATACGGCTAGCCGACCGATGGCTGCGTGTGTCCTCTGAAGCCGCGCCATCGCCGCTGAGGTCGGTCCGACGCTGATTGGGTCGCGGGGCGCCACCGGTTCACGACCAGCGATCGCGACTCCGAGGTTGGCGATAACTGTGACCGGAAGCGAAATGGAGCCCACGCCGCGAACCCCGAAGACCGCTGAAACGAATCGAATGGCTCGTTTTGCCGCAATATCGTTTCTGGCGTGATCTCGATGCCGCCTCATGACAGACTCGGACCTCGGGTGGTTCGAAACGACATTGTCACAGGCACAGCGCTGCGGCGGGAGCCATGACAGCTTCCGCCGTACCGTGCAATTCGTTCCGCTGCCTGTTATGCCCCAAGCGGGCAGCGCGACCCCTCTCGCCCGTCGACGCGACGATCGGCGATTAAAATAGCGAGTAACCGCCGTCGATCACGAACGTATCGCCGGTGTGGTAGCGCGACGCGCTGCTCATGAGATAGACCGCGATGCCGCCGAAATCGTCGCCTTCACCCCAGCGGCGCATCGGCACGCGCGGCAGAACCTTGTTCTTGAAGCCGTCGGTGGCGACTGCGTCAGCGGTCATGTTGGTTTCGATCCATCCGGGCAGGATCGAGTGCGCGCGCACACCGTAACGGGCGAACTCCACTGCCATCGCGCGCACCATCGAGATCATGCCGCCCTTGGTCGCGGCATAATGCTCACTGCGCGGCGCCGCCTCGATCGCCGCGAGGGACGCGGTACCGACCAGCACGCCGCCGCCACCGCGTTCCACCATGTGCCGAGCGGCGGTGCGGAACGTGTAGAACGCGCCGTCAAGGTTGACGCGGGTGACGCGATGCCACTCGGCGCTGGTCATCTCCAGGAATGAACGGCCGCCGCGGCCGGAAACACCGGCGTTGGCGAAGCAGCCGTCGATCCGGCCACAGGCGTCTAGGCTGCGCGCAAACGCAGCCTCCACGGCGGCCTCATCGCCAACGTCGCATTCCAGCGCCAGGATCTTGCGACCGGTGGTCTCGAGCTTTGCCTTGGCCGCCGCGTTCTTCGCCGCATTGGTGCCCCAGATGGCGATGTCCGCACCAGCCTGCGCCATTGCCAGCGCCATGCCGAGACCGATGCCGCCATTGCCGCCGGTGACCAATGCCACTTTGCCGGTCAGGTCGAACGGGCTGTATGCCATGAGATCGTCTCCCGCCTGTAATATCAGAAAATATGTCTATCACCTGGATCGACCGGAGCAACCTCGGTCGCGGCAAAACAACGGGATGATTTGGCAGCGGTCCCGGTTTGGCGTTACGTTCGATCAGGCGAAGGAGATCGGACTATGATCCTGACCGCGGACAGCGTTGTCGCGCACCAGACCAGCCGCCGGAAGACCGTCAATGGCTGGCACACCACCTTCATCGGCCAGAATCGGAACACGCTGAAGGAGGGTGATGCGGCTCCCTCGTCGGCAGGCCTTTATCCGATGGCGTTCCTGGTTGAGAAGCAGGGCGGCGCGATCGTTCATCCGCACTTCCACCAGGCGGATCAATTTCAGGTCGTCGTGCAAGGCTCCGGCCGGCTCGGCACCCACGACATCGCCAGCGTGGCGGTGCATTACACCGATGCCTATTCGGCGTACGGTCCGATCGTCGCCGCCGAGGAAGGGGTCGCCTGGTTCACCCTGCGCAACGCCTGGGACCCCGGTGCACGCTATATGCCGGAGCATCGCCGCCAGTTGCGAGAGTCCCGGGCGAGACATCAACATCGTGAGGCAACCTGTGGCCCGCTGCCGCCGCTGACCGACGCGGAACTTGCCGGCCTGACGGATCTATCCGGCATCGCCGTGATTGCCGAGTGCAGCGACGGGCTTGGGACCTGGCGTTACACTGTTGCTGCCGGCGGCATTGTCGCCGGTCCCGATCCGGCGCACGGCGGCGGTCAGTTCTGGCTCGTGTCGGCCGGTTCAGCCGGCGTCGTCGGGGGCGCCCTGCTTTCCGCGCAGTCCTGCGTGTTCGTTGCCCCGGACGACCCGGCTGCCCAGCTGGTTGCCGGCCCGTCCGGTGCCGACCTGCTGTGCCTGCAGTTTCCCAAACAGGCGAGAGATTAGTCAGCCAGCCCGATGGAGTTGGACGAGGGTGCCACGCCGACCGCGGCCTGGTCCGGACGCATCGCACCTTGCGGCTTCGGGCGGGGGGGGCCGTCGACGCCCATGCGGCGCATGGAGCCATCGACGCCCATGCGGCGCTTCCGCGTCGCTCCGATCTCCCAGGATCGCGCAGCAACCAAATGTTTCGGGCGGTCGGAGGGTCGTTTCACCTTACAACCAGCCTGGGTCGTGGCTATAAACGCCCCGATTTTCGCGGCCATTTGACCAGGCTTCTCGATCCGGCGGCGGGTCGGAGTTAGCGTGGTCCCTGGCGTCGCAAATGCCACGACGGGCGGAGTGAGGGCAACAATGGCTGGGCAGCAACGCTGGGGACTGATCGGCGCCTCGCGGATCGCGCAAGACTTTGCCGCCGCCTTAAAGCGAACGCCGGGCGCGGTACTGCAGGCCGTTACATCCCGCGACGCCAACAATGCTCGCCGTTTCGCCCACGACCACGGTGTCGCAGTGGCCCACCCCACCATCAACGAGTTTCTGGCCGACCCGGCGATCGACATCGTCTACCTCGCGGCACCGACGCGGCTGCATCACTCCCTGGGCCTCGCGGTGCTCGATGCGAACAAGCATCTTCTGTGTGAGAAGCCGTTTACCGCCAATCAGGAGCAGGCCGCTGATCTGATCGCGCGGGCGCGGGCACGTAAACTGTTCTGCATGGAGGCGATGTGGCTGCGATTTAACGTGGCTGTTGCGCAATGTCGCGATGATTTGGCGGCGAGTCGCCTTGGTCGATTGAGTTCAGTGACGATTGAAGTCGGCTATGGCAAGGACCTCGCGCAACTGGGCGAACCCGGCGACGGACGTGGTGCCGCCCTGGTATTCGGATGCTATGGCCTAAGCCTCGCCCTGCACCTGTTCGGACTACCGATTGAGTCTCGTTGCGTCGCCAAACGGGATGCAGCCGGCGTGGACCTCGATGCCGCCTACTTGCTCGGCTATGATAATCACTTGGTTTCGATCGTCTCCTCGGTCGTGGCGACCCTGTCAAACGAACTCAGCATCTATGGCAGCGAAGCAAAAATCATCCTTCCCTCGCCGTTTCTCGACGCGACCGAGCGAATTCTGGTAGGCAACGAAACAAGTTCATGGGTACGTCGAGCCAGAGTCCTGTCCGATCCGATCAGACGACGCCTGCCCGCGGCCGAGGCGTTGCGGGGCAGCGGACTGCGTGGCCAGGCCACGGAAGTCATGCGCTGTCTGGATGAAGGCTTGCTTGAAAGTCCCGTCATGCCGCTTGAACAGACACTCGCCGTGCATCGGTTGATGGCACATTCCGAAAAAGTGAGCTGATGCAAACGGCAATTATCGGCTGCGGCTACCCCGCCATCATTCGGTTCCGCTCGCGGTCGCCGAAGAAGATGTCGGTTGAGATCTCGTCGACCCCACAGCAGCCCGTATAGGCCATCGTCTTGTCCATCTCGGTCTGGATGATGCCGACCGCTTTGGACGCTCCGGCCTCCCCTCCCACCGCCGTGCCGTAAAGCGTCGCCCGTCCGGTCAGCACGCATTTGGCGCCGAGCGCCACTGCTTTGACGATGTCTGAACCGCGGCGGACGCCGGAGTCCAGGATGACCGTGGCCTTGTCGCCCACCGCTTCGGCGATTTCCGGCAACATATCGATGGTCGCCGCGGCGCTGTCCATATTGCGCCCGCCATGGTTGGACACGATCAGGCCGTCGACGCCGTAGCTGATCGCCTTCAACGCGTCGTCCACTCGATTGATGCCCTTCAGCATCAATATCCCTGGCCATTTGTCCCGGAAGATCCTGATGTCGTCCCAGTTCAGCGAGTCCTGCCGCATCACCTCCCGCGTGCCCGGATCGGTACCGATCGGGCGTCGATACGGTTCGGGATAGTTTTCGTTTCGAGGCATACCGATCGTCGTGAAGTATTTCAGCAGAACGGTGGTGAACCAGGTCGGGTGCTGCATGATATCGAGGGTGAACCGGACGGTGGGATGAAACGGCAGCAGGAAGCCATTCTTCGCGTTATACTCTCGATTCGGCGGCACGATCGTATCCGTGGTGACGATCAGCGCTTCGAAGCCGTTGTTCTTGGCACGCTCGATCAACTGGTAGGACAGCTCACGCTGCTTCCAGACATAAAGCTGAAACCACAGACGGAAATTCGCCTCCTTGGCGATCTTCTCCATCGATGTCATCGCACTGGTCGCCAGCGTGAACGGTATCTTCGCCCGTGCCGCGGCCTTGGCGAGCTCCAGTTCTCCCTCGTGCCAGCACAATCCGGCCGCCCCGGTGGGGGCGATCGCCATCGGCAGGCTGATCTCCTTGCCGAACAGCGTCGTCTTGGTGGAGCGGCCCGAGACATCGACCAGGGCGCGATGCCGCAGCTTGATCTTTTCGAATCCGGCACGGTTATTCCGAAGCGCCAGCTCGTCCTCGGTCGAGCGGTCGACAAACTCGAACACCCCGCGCGGCAGGCGCCGTTTGGCGGCTTCGCGCAGATCGAAGACGTTGTAGCAGTTATCGAGCCTCGACATTCCCCACTCCCCTTGACGGCGGAATGATGAAGCCGGCCAAATCCTTGTCAAGCGTCAGGGGCGTCACGCGTGCCGGTCGGTCTCCGGCAGGATCGCGGTGTTCAGCGGCAGCACCTCGCCCATCCAGGTCGCGTTCAGCGTGTGGTCATCTCGCGGCCGGCCTGATTCGGGGTGCAGAAGAACGGTCAGGCCCATGCGGTTCATCATCACGAATGGCACCAGGGTCGGAAAGACCTCCACCGGAAAATGGATCTGGTACATCGCGGTGGGGTGCGGTCCGACCGGCACGTCGTGCCATCGGCCCATGCGGACGGGGAAACGGGCCTCGACCCATTCGCGCAGTTGCGCCGCGCGCGGGCGGCTTTCGGGGTCATAGTAGACATGGATATGGTAGTCGGTGATCCGGGCCGGATCGACCGGCCCGACGTCCTCTCCGGACGAATTCGCCATCACAAATCCTCCTGCAGCAGGCGCTTGACGTCCTTCTTGACGACCTTGCCGTAGCCTGATTTAGGCAGCTCCGGCCAAAAGGCAAAGTTGTTCGGCCATTTATACTTGGCCAGCTTGCCATCCAGATGCGCCAGAAGCTCCGCCGCCGTGGCATTCGCGCCCGGCTCCAGCACCAGGACCGCAACGCCGCTCTCGCCCCATTTGTCATGCGGCATGCCGACGACGCAGGCCTCCGCCACCGCCGGATGCAGCAGCAGCGCTTCCTCGATCTCGCGCGGATACACGTTCGAGCCGCCCGAGATGTACATGTCCGACGCCCGGCCAGTGATGGTGACAAAGCCGCGAGCATCCATGTGCCCAAGGTCACCGGTATGGAACCAGCCATGCGCGAATGCCTTGGCGGTCGCCTCCGGATCATTGTGGTAGCCGGCGAAAACGCCGGGCCCGCGCACGCAGATCTCGCCGGTGGCACCGGCGGGAAGCCGGGCACCGGCATCGTTCAGGATCGCGACGTCCATGCCGACGCGAGGCACCCCGCAGCTTCCAACCGGCATCGCGGCGTCGTCCTCGCTGTGCAAATGCCGCGGCAGGACGGTGATGTTGCCGGTCACCTCACCGAGGCCAAAATACTGCACCAATACTTTCCCCAGCTTTCGCAGGGCATGCACCTGATCGGCGCGGTACATCGGGGCACCCGCATAAATCACATGGCGCAGTGAACTGTGATCGTAGCGGTCGACCGCATCATGTCGCGTCAGCATGGTCAGGATCGTCGGCACGGTGAACATATTTGTCACCTTGTGCCGCTCGACCAGGCGCCACGCCTCCTCGCAGTCGAGCCGCTCGCCGGACAGCATAATACTGACCGCGCCACGGGCGATTTGTGGCAGCGCATGAATGCCGGCGCCATGCGACAGCGGCGCCACTACCAGCGAGGCGTCGTGTTCCGTCGTGTCCGGCATCAGGTCGCACAGATGGTTGCAAACGATGTATTCCATCTGGCCGTGCGTCAGCACCCCCGCTTTCGGTCGCCCGGTGGTGCCGGAGGTGTAGAAGAACCATGCCGGATGATCCCGCTCCACCTCCACCGGCCATTGCATCAGCCCCGCGTGCTCGACCAAGGCGTCCCAGTTCGGCGCCGAGCCGCCGTCACCGATCGAAATCTGCAGCCGGCAGGCGGGGTTTTCTGCCCGAGCGGTGTTGGCGTGGTCTGGAAACGCCGTGTCGAAGACATGCACCGCCGCGCCCGACGACCGCGCGAGGTAGGCGACCTCCGGCGGTGTCAGGCGGAAATTCGTCGGCACCCAGGTGGCGCCGATCATCCAGGTCGCGAACATGGTTTCCAGCACGGCGTTGGAGTTCCGTGCGTGCACCAGCACCCGGTCGCCGTGACCGACACCATGGTGGGCGAGTGCGCCGGCCGCGGCCTGGACCCGGGAACGAAAATCCGCCCAGGTCCAGGTCTTGTCACGCCAGATGATTGCCGGCCGTTCCGGAAACCGTCGGCCGGTCTGGATCAGCAGATGCGCCAGGTTGCTGGTCGGGATCAGCGCAAGGGCTCCAGGATCGAGACGTAGTTGGCGACCGCCGCGCCGCCCATGTTGAACACCGCGCCAAGGTCAGCCTTTGGCAATTGCATGCCGCCCGGGGCCTGACCGGTCAGTTGCATCGCGGTGATCGCGTGCATCGAGAACTCCGGTGGCGCCGATCGGGTGACCCTTCGCCTTTAGCCCGCCCGAGGGATTGACCGGCAGCCGTCCGTCCTTGGCCGTCCAACCCTCCAGCACCGCCCTGGCTCCCTGGCCCGGCGCGGTAAGACCCATGGCCTCGTATTCCAGCAATTCGGCGATGGTGAAGCAGTCGTGCGATTCCACGAACGACAGGTCCGTCAGCTTGGTGTCGGCGGTGTCCAGCGCGCGGGCCCACGCCTGCGCGGCACCCTCGAACTGGGTGATGTCACGCTTGCTGATCGGCAGGAAGTCGTTGACCTGGACGGCGGCCTTGAAGCGCACCGCCTTGCCCATGGCGCGCGCGGTCTCTTCGTCGGCCAGCACCAGAGCCGCGGCCCCATCGGACACCAGTGAACAATCGGTCCGCTTCAGTGGTGGTGCGACATATGGATTCTTCTCGCTGACGGTGCGGCAGAAGTCGTAGCCGAGGTCCTTGCGCATCTGCGCGAAGGGGTTGTCGACGCCGTTTTTGTGGTTCTTCGCCGCGATTGCCGCCAGCGCGTCGGACTGGTCGCCGTAGCGTTGGAAATATTTCTCCGCAATGCGTCCGAACACGCCGGCAAAACCGGCCGGAATGTCAGCCTCTTCCTTCTGATAGCTCGCCTTGAGAAGGATGTCGCCGACCTCCTTGCCGGGCGTCGCGGTCATCTTCTCGACCCCGATCACGAGAGCGAAGCGGCCGCGGCCGGATAGCAGGAAGTCACGCGCGCCATACACCGCGGCCGAGCCGGAGGCACAGGCGTTCTCCAGCCGAGTGATCGGCTTGAAGCGCAGTTCCGGCACGTGCTGCATCACCAGCGAGGAGGGAAAGTCCTGGGCTGAGAAGCCATTGTTGAACAGGCTTACGAAGGTTGCCTCGATTTCATGCGCGGCAATGCCAGCATCAGCAATCGCGGCGCCGGCGACGCGGCCGATCAGCGCTTCGATGTCCGGTTCCTCCAGCCTGCCGAACGGCGAATGCGCCCAGCCAACGATGCAGGCTTCGGTCATGACAGCTTCTCCTCGAACCAAATTTGCTGGAAGCTAGCTGATCCAGTTGCATAAGGCGATGGGGTTGGAATTGCAGCGAAACTTCAGGCCTGGTCATGACCGTGCGAAGGTGGCAGAGCGAGGACACGCGATCAATCCAGGACAGCCCATATTGCGGGGAACCGGCATGCTGACAGCGCTCCTGGCCGTCTGGGCGATCCTGGCCCCGGCGAAGGTCGAGGCGGCGAACCCCGACACTGCCGCGCGCTGTGCTCAAGTCCGCAACGACGATACCGTTCGTCCTTACGACCCCTCGCTGCGGGCTGGATTGATCCGGGCGTACGCCGGGTTGTTCCCCGACGCTTCGCCGCCGCCGCCCGAGGCGCAACTGAAACTCGGCGCGCACATTCGCTGCATGAATGGCCGTCTGTTCGCCTGTTTTACCGGTGCCAACCTGCCATGCGGCAAAATGAACACGGCACGCGACAATCAAGGGGCCGACGACTACTGTCGCGCCAACGCTGACGTCGACGTCGTGCCGGCCTTCGCCACCGGCCACGACACGATCTATTCCTACCGTTGCGCCGGTGGCCGGCCGGTGATCGTCGGGCCTCCAGTCACCCTCGACGCGCGCGGTTTCGCGGCCCGGCTATGGGCACCTTTGAACTGAACCCACCACACGCTCGTCACTCGGTCATCATAAGCTTCGCAAGGGCCTCGGGTTCGGTCAGCATCGGGTAGTGACCGGTGTCCAGCTCGTACCAGCGCGCCTTCAGCGTCTCCGCCGCCCGCTTCTGGTGTGCCACCGGCGGGTTGGCGCTTTGCCGGCACCAGATCACCGAGGCCTTCCAGTCCTGCTGCCAGAACCGCTCCAGTTTGACCGGCTCCGCCATTGCCGCGACCGGATGCGGGGTGTAGCGGGCGAGCGCCCACTCCTTCGTCGGCCCGGTCAGCGAGACGAACATCCGGTTGGCGGCATCCTCCCGCGACGGCCCCGTGCCGACGTCGGTGGTTACCGCGGTCGGGCGCTTCACGATGTCCCCCAATCGTTCGCCGTTGAACAGCGCGAGCGCATCGGCAAACACGATGCGGCCGACACGGTCTCGTGAGGTCTCCGCGACCCGGGCTGCGACCATGCCGCCGCAGCTTGTGCCGACCAGCACGACGTCGTGCAGATCCTCGAAGAACAGCAGCTCGGACACCTCGGCGGCCTGGCTTTCCGTGTCGATCCCCCGGCGAAGCGCGTGTCGCCGCTCGGCACAGCCATCGAGGGTAGGCGCGAACACGGTGTGGCCGGCGGCGCGCAAATGCGGTGTCACTCGCTGCCAGATCCATCCGCCCTGGTAGGCGCCATGCAGCAGGACATAGGTTGCCATTGGTGTTTTCCCCCATCTTGCGCCAAGATCGGCATTGTGCGGCAAGTTCAGCACAGCAAAGGGGGAAACGCCATGCCGAGCGAGACGGTAAACTTCTACAGCGAGGGGACGCGGCTGTCGGGGAACCTGTTCCTGCCGGACGGGTTGCGGCAGAACGAAAAGCGGGCAGGGATCGTCCTGTGCCATGGCTATACCGGAGTACGGAATCTCTACTTGCCGGACACCGCGAAGGCGCTGACCAACGCGGGCTACGTCGTGTTGACGTTCGACTACAAAGGCTGGGGCGACAGCGACGGGCCGAAATCGCGCCTGTCTCCTTATGGTCGGGTCATCGACTCTCAGTCGGCGCTGACCTTCCTGGGCGCGCAGCCGATGGTGGACGCGGACCGGCTAGGCATCTACGGCACCAGCTACGGCGGAGCTACCGTTGTATGGACGGCGGCGGTCGATCCGCGTGTCAAGGCTGTCGTTTCGGTTGTCGGCATCGGGCATGGCCGCCGTTGGATGCGGAGTGTCCGCCGCCCCGACGAATTCGCAGATCTGCTGCGGCTCTCGGCCGCGGACCGTGTCCGTCGGGTGATGACCGGCCAGTCGGAGTTCGCCGACCGGAACACGGTGCTGTTGCCCGATCGCCAGTCCGCTGAGTTGGCGACCGCGGCGCGGCGCGGCAATCCCGGGGCGGTTGGAGAAATCCCGCTCGAGTTCATCGACGACACGCTCGGCTTTCATCCGGAATGGATCGTCGACAAGATCGCCCCGCGGCCGTTGCTGTTGATCACTTGTGACGACGATCGGCTGGTGCCGCCGGAGGAAAGCGAGTCGCTCTACGCTCACGCCGGGGAACCAAAGAAACTGGTCATGCTGAAGGGTTGGGGCCACTATGAGGTGTACACCGGAGAGGCGTTTCGCCAGGTAATCGAGCCCACCCTGGCATGGTATCGAGAGTATCTGCCGGCCTGAACAAGGGTCTTTGATAACCGGCCGGGTATATACAATTGTGTAGTTATCCTGGGAACTTCCGCCTGCCTGGACAGGGTGGCCTCGCGCTCGGTATCGGGCGCTGAGTGATCGCCTGGAGGATTTCTGATGTCCGACGTCCCGCCCGACCGTCTGTCCAACAACCCGACAAGCCCGTTCTACGATGAGGCCGTTCTGCGCCGCGGCGTCGGAATTCGAGTTCAAAGGAGTTGAGAAAACCAACGTCGAGGAATATTGCGTCAGCGAGGGGTGGGTCCGCGTCGCGGTCGGCAAGACCGTGGATCGCCGTGGGTTCCCCATGACGATGAAGGCACAAGGCCCGGTCGAACCGTACTTTCGCGACAGTCTGCCGGAAACGTCCTAGGGGGGCGCGCCGGCGACGCTCAGACGGCTATGACGGTGTCGCTGTAGCCTGCAATTCTGCTGTCGTGTGTCAGCAGCCTGAGCGGCGTGGTCAAAGCCTGTGCGACCAACATGCGATCAAACGGATCGGCATGCAGCGGCGCCAGAGTCTCGATCGCCATGACATGGGCCGGCGTGATATCAAGCAGCTCAAAACCGGCATCGCGAAAGTAGCCGAGGGCCACCGCGCCGGATATCGGCATGTCGTTCGGCCCGCCACGGGCAAGCGCGTGTTTGATGGCGATTTCCCACACACTAACGGTGCTGACGACAATCTGGTTGTCCGGATCGTCGATCAGGCGCCGGGCCTTGGGGGAGAGGTTCACATGGTCGGCGATGGCCCAGAGGGCGACGTGAGTGTCAAGCAGCAGCCTCACGCCGCCGAACCGGCGAAAAGCGCCGCGATGGCGGCTTCGTCGGCATCGATGTCAGCCGGCACTGTGAATTTGCCCTTGGCGACGCCGATGCGCTTGCCGGTCGTCACCGGTTTGATAGCGACGAGGCGAGCCGCGGGCCGGCCGTTGCGAGCAATGATGATTTCGGCCTCGGATCCCGTTTCCACCGCTTCGACCAGGCGTGAGAGCTGGGATTTGGCTTCGAGCATGTTGATGGTTGGCATGGTTCTGACCTTGGCTAGACCAGACTAAGCTAAATGAGAGGTCCCAGAATTGCAAGCTCAATTGCTATCGCTATCGCAAATCGCCATCTCGATTGCGTGTTGCCGATCATACCCGCCGCAGTGTGATATGATCCCGTGAACCGAACAAAGGGGTCCCCAATGTCCGCCACAGCGGTGCAGCAGTTCGACGTGCGTGACCCAGCCTTCCTGGCCAACCCATATCCGGTCTTCAAGCAGATCCGCGCGGCGGCGCCGGTCTGGAAGGCGCCCTTCGGACGCTGGTTCCTAACCAGGTACGACGACTGTAACCTGCTGCTGCGCGACCGGCGCTTCGGCAAGGACTATGTCGACCCCGAAGCACTGATGCGCCGCTTTGGGCCGACCGCGCCGCAAGAACTCCGCGGTCATCGAGCTTTCCCATATGATGCTGATGCGCGATCCGCCCGATCACACCCGCCTGCGCGGACTGGTCACCAAGGCGTTCACTGCCAGACGCATCGAGGCACTGCGCGAGCGCGTGCGCGACATCGCCAACAATCTCCTGGACGAGGTTATTCCGCAGGGTCGGATGGAGGCGATCCGGGACCTCGCTTTTCCCCTTCCGGGTACTGGTGATCTGCGAACTGCTCGGCATTCCGGAGCTGGACCGTTCGCGTTTCACATCCGGATCGAGTGCCGGCGTCGCGTTGCTCAATCCAACCCCGCCGACGCGGGCCGAACTGGATGCCGCCAACGCCGAGGCCGACGCGTCTTCGGGCTTCTTTGAGGCGCTGTTCGAACTGCGGCGCCGCGAGCCACAAGACGACCTGATCACCCAGCTGGTGCAGGCAGAGGATGGCGGCGACCGCCTCTCCACAATCGAGTTGCGGGCCAACGTTCGCCTGTTGTTCGGCGCCGGCCACGAAACAACCGTGAACCTGATTGGCAACGGTCTGTGGTCGTTGCTGACGCATCCCGATCAATGGCAGTTACTGCGTGAAGACCCGTCGTTGATCCCGAATGCGATCGAGGAAATCCTTCGCTTTGAAAGCCCCGTCCAGGCGGTCGCCCGGACCGTTGCGGAGCCCCTGGAACTCCACGGTGTCACACTGGAAAAGCGCGAGCTCGTCGTCGGCCTGCTCGGCGCGGCCAATCGAGATCCCGAGGCCTTCGAAGATCCCGACCGGCTGGATATCACCCGCAAGGATGTGCGATCCCTGGCCTTTGGCGGTGGCATTCATTTCTGCCTTGGTGCGCAGCTCGCGCGCATCGAAGCGGCCGTGGTGTTCGAGACGATCCTGCAACGCATCCCCAATTTGCGACTGCTGGAACCGGGCCGCCCGAAACGGCGGCCCAGCTTCGCCCTGCGCGGAGTGACCGAACTTCCGATGGCATGGGGATAGTCTGGTCTATTTGACCACCACCTTGGCGTGCATTTGCGGATGCAGGCCGCAAATGTACGAGTATGTCCCGACGCGGTCGAACCGGTAGGTGAACGTGTTGCCGGTATCAAGGGCCTTGGATCGTACTCCGATCGTTCCGAATACGATGGTATGCGGAATGTCGTCCTGATTGGTCCAGGTTACCTCGGTCCCTTTGCTGACCGTCATCGTCGGCGGCGAGAAGGTGAAATTGTCAATCTTCACCTGGCTCTCCCCCTCTGACCATGCCGCCGGCGGCATGGTCAGGCAGGCAAGCATGGCACACAGCGTCGCGACGCTGCCCCAGCGAGACGGCACCGCTCCGACCGGGCGCGAATGCCCTGACACCGACGGCACGGCTGCAGCCGACTTGAAGTTCATCATGATGTGTGCTCCCTCAGCCGGCCAGCGGTGTATCGACGATGGCGAGCGGCGTTTTAGCCGTCACCAGAGTGATTTTGGTCGTCCCCAGATAGCTCTTGAGTTCGCCGGCCGGGACGGGGATCGGGCCCGGACCCTTCGCGACGCCCGGAACCCCCTGCGGAAAGGCCGTGGAGCGGGCGGTATGGAAGGCCACATGCCCCTCGACCTTCTGCATCACCTGATGAATGTGTCCGTTCAGTACCGGTCACAGACCCGAAACGCTTGAGGTAGCTCAGTGCCTGGCCGCCATCCACCGTGCCCCAGCCCCAATCCTGGTTGACGATCCACAGCGGGACATGCGCGAACACCACGATCGGCGTGCTGGATGAGAGCGGCTTGACGTCGCCTTCCAGCCACTCGAGTTGCTCGCGACCCAAGTCGCCCAGGCCATTGCCCTTGAGGTTCACCACATTGACCAAGCCGATGAAATGCACCCCGTGAGCGTTGAAGCTGTACCAGCCATCGCCATGCGTGCCGCGGCCGTAATGGTTCAGGTAGCTCTTGCCCTCGTCCTCCAGGATGTCGTGCTCACCCGGCACCGTATACGTCGTCAGCTTCGTGTCGCCGAGCAATTGCGCCGCGGTATCGAACTGCTCGGGCTTCGACAGATGCGTGATGTCACCGGTGTGGATCAGGAAGGCCGGCTTTTCCGGCGTCGCCATGACAGCACTCAAGCCATCCTGGAACGTGGCGGTGACGTCGGGGTTGACCGGCTTGTTGAAGCCCAGGTGGCTGTCGCTGACCTGTGCAAAGGTGAAGCCTTGCTCCGAGGCTTCCGCCGCTCCGATCAGGTGGGAGCGGGGAATACCGCCGGCCACCGTCCAGATCATCGCCGTGCCGGCCCAGGTCATGCACTTCAGAAAGCCGCGCCGGTCCGCGTGCATTGGTTCCAGATCGATTTGATCCCGGTCGTCGCGTCTAGTAGTCATGGTCACACTCCTTCATTGCCGGCCCCAATGGCTCGGTCTGAGTGCGTTACCGAGTTGCGCCCACCGATATTCCGGGGCTGAAAAATGTTTTCCGGGCGGGAATAAAGGCCCGACCGAGCCGGTAGGATCATGACTTCGCACGGGATGCACGATGTGGCGGCTGACAGCCCGAACCGACGCTTCGAACTGCTGGCGATGCCGCATCTGGATGCGGCGTTCAATTTGGCACGTTGGCTGACCGGCAACCCGACCGATGCCGAGGATGTCGTCCAGGATGCCTACCTACGGGCGTTTCGCTACTTCGATTCCTTTCGCGCCGGCAATTTCCGAGTCTGGCTCCTGACCATCGTGCGCAACAGTTTCATCAACTGGCTAAAGGATAACCGGTCTGGCCGCCTGATGTTTCAGCCGATACCGGCAGACCTGGACGGCACGGAGGGCAATCCGGACGCTTGGACCGATCCTCAACCAAACCCGGAGGCCATGCTGCTGGAGCGGCTCGACAATGAAACGATTAACTTGCTGGTTGCTCAACTGCCTGCCGAGTACCGGGAGGTACTGATCCTGCGCGAGATCGAGGAGCTGTCCTACAAGGAGATCGCGGACGTGACAGGCGTTCCCGCCGGCACCGTCATGTCGCGTCTTTCACGCGCCAGACTGGCTCTGCGCAAGTCGTGGGTCATCCATGAAAAGGGCGCACCGCAGTCATGAACCATCCGGGTGCCCTGCCTTGGCTGCCGGCCTATGCGGATGGAGAAATCGGCCCCGTCCGTCGCTTGTTCCTGCGGCGGCATATCGCTCGCTGTCCATCCTGCCTGGCGGAACTGGAGGCGTTGCAGTCGACGCGCGACGCCCTGCGGACCAACCTCACGGTCCATCGAGCCCCGCCGGCGCTGGCGATGCGGATTGCCTCCGCTTTGCCTCGGCAAGCGCCGCCGCCCGTCGCCCGGCGGAGCCTGCCGTTGTTCGGCTTTGGCGGTTCGGCACTCGCCGGGGGCCTCGCGGGCATTGCGCTGACGCTTGCAGTGACACGGACGACCCCGGTGCGGACCGATCGGCTGGCAGCCGATGCCGTGGCGAGCCACATCCGCTCCATGATGGCCGACCACCTGACTGACGTGCCCACAAGCGACAGGCACACGGTTAAGCCATGGCTGTCCGCTCGGCTGGACCTGTCACCGGTTGTCAAGGACCTGGTGGCGGACGGCTATCCGCTGGTGGGGGGACGGCTCGATTATGTCGACGGCCACCGGGCTGCTGCGATCGTCTATCACCGCGACAAGCACGTCATAAACCTGTTCGCCCTTGTTTCCGACGATCCGGGGGACGCGCCGCCACGTCAGGAATCCCGAGACGGCTTTAATATCGTGCGCTGGCGCCAGGGTGGCGTGTCGTACGTCGCCGTGTCCGACGTCGAGGCATCACAATTGCTGACGTTCGCCCGTCTGGTCGCCTCGGGTTGAGTGGCCAGCGGTCAGCACACCGCCGAGCGCAAAGCCATCCGCTCGTCTGGCCGGAGGATGTAGTGGGGTGCATCCCCTGTCAGCGCCCGACAGATATTCGCCGCGGCACGGCGCAATCCGGCTTCCGTCATGCCTGGCACCGACGCCGAATTATGCGGCGAGCCCACGACATTCGGTAGTGACATGAAGTCGTGGTCCATGCGGAACATGCCGTGCCGGATCGGCTCGATCCACCAGGCGTCGATGCAGGCGAAGAAATCCGGATGCGATTGCAGATGATCGAACAGCGCCGCCTCCTGGATGATCTCGCCGCGTGCCAGGTTGACCAGGATCGCGTCGGGCTTCATCAGACCAAGTTCGCGCGCACCGATCAGGTCCTTGGTCGCCGGGGTCAGCGGGATACTGATGACCAATACGTCGGACTGGGTCAGCAGTGTGTCCAAGTCCGCTCAGGGTGCCAAACCAGTCGGTTGGCTCGTCCGACCGTCCCCGCCGGTTGATGCCGTGGACGCGCATGCCCAGCGCCCGCATCAGCCTGGCAGTCGCCTCGCCGATCCCGCCGAAACCAAGAATGCCGCATACCGCACCGGCCAGCCTTCGGTTCCGTGCCTGCTGGTTGAACTCGCCGCGGGCCAGGGCCGCATGCTGGATCAGCAGCCGCTTGGCCGCGGCTAGCGTCATCCCCAGCGCATGCTCCGCCATCGGTTCCGCATAGGCTCCGCCGTTGGCCGCAACCGGAACGTGGTCGGGAATCTCGTCCAGCTTGACGAAGTCGATGCCGGCAGTGATGAACTGCACGAGGCGCGTCGAACGCATCGCCGCAGCCTCACCCGGACGTAGATCCCGGCCGGTGTCATGTGCCAGAACGGCCGAAGCCTGTCGCAGAGCTTGCCCGCGGCCGTCGTCGTCCAGGTCCGTCAGGTAGACCGGTTCGGCGGTGTTGGCCAGCGCGGACGCAAGGAGGGCCCGGTCACCGTCGCGGAGCCCGAACGTTACCGCGACGGTGGCTATCATCGTTGACCGTCCCTCACTTGCAGGGGAAGCGCTCAGCCAGGAAGCGGAACAATGCCTCCGTTGACGGCATCTCGCGGCGGTCAGGCATGGAGCGCACCCAACCAACGAACTCGTTCATCGTCGCTGCACGGCTCGGCGAAGGGTTGGGGAAGCAGAACGGCTTTTTTTCGCCGGAGTGATGCAGCTCGACATCGATCGCACCCTGCGCAAAACCGCGGCAGAAGTTGAGCTTCGCGTCAGCGGCTGGTTCGCGCGGATTGGTCGCACATGCCTCGGCGAGCTCGCCGGCTGTATTGGTGCGAATCGAGATCGGTTCGGCCGCCTTGACACTCGGCACCGACAGGCCGGTGGCAACAAATGCAAGGGCAAGAAGTCGCTTCATTCACATGTCTCCGGTCAAGAAAGGTCCCGCTTCGGGTCGGATGCCGGGCTGCCGGCAGCCACCCACCGATCCCACCCCTGGGCGCGCAGCAAGCAGGCCGGACAGGTCCCGCAACCAAAGCCCCAGGCGTGACGGTGGGCGCGGTCGCCCAGATAGCAGGTGTGGGTTCGTTCGCGAATGACCTCTACAAGAGATTGCCCACCCAGACTGAGCGCCAGCGCCCACGTCGCCTGTTTGTCCCGCCACATGAGTGGCGTTTCCAGCACGAATCGCCGCTCCATCCCAAGATTCAGCGCAAGCTGCATCGCCTTGATGGTATCGTCCCGGCAGTCCGGGTAGCCCGAGTAGTCGGTCTCGCAAACGCCTGCCACGATGCGACGCAATCCGCGGCGATAGGCGATGGCCGCCGCACAGGTCAGAAACAGCAGATTGCGTCCGGGCACGAAGGTGTTGGGCAGGCCGCTCCGGTCGGTGGCTATCTCGATCGCCGCGGTCATCGCGGTTTCGCCGAGGCCGGCAATGGTCGTGGTTAGATCCACCGTGTGGTCCATGCCGAGCGCCGGGGAGCCTAGGGAGTCGAGGATGGCGGGGCGGCAGTCCAGCTCGATGGCATGGCGCTGGCCGTAGCGGAAGCCGACGGTTTCCACCCGGGCATAACGCGCCAGCGCCCACGCCAGGCACGTCGTCGAATCCTGGCCGCCGGAAAACAGCACCAGGGCAGTTTCCTCGGTCTGGCTGCTCTGCGTCATCTCTTACCTTCGCTCCCCTGTCATCGGCCGCGGCTCCATCCTATCATGAGGAATCATGGACCTCGATTTCACCGAAGACGAAATCCAACGCTACTCCCGCCACATCCTGTTGCAGGAGGTGGGCGGCATCGGCCAGGCCAAGCTGAGAGCGGCGCGCGTGCTGGTGGTCGGCGCCGGTGGCCTCGGCTCGCCGTTGATCCTATATCTGGCGGCGGCGGGGATCGGCACTATCGGCGTGGTCGACGACGACAGCGTGGAGCTGTCCAACCTGCAGCGCCAGATCGCTCACACCACCGCGCGAATTGGCGTGCCAAAGGTGGTCTCGGCCGGCCAAGCGGCGAAGGCCATCAATCCGGAGGTCCGGATCGAGCCGCATGCAACCCGACTGGATGCCGCAAATGCGCTGGGATTGATCGGCGATTACGACATCGTCTGTGACGGCAGCGACAATTTCGCTACGCGCTTCTTGGTTGCCGACGCCTCTGTACTCGTGAAGCGCACTTTGGTCTCGGCCGCGGTGCTGCGGTTCGAGGGCCAGCTTTCGGTCTTCAAACCGCATCAAGGCGGCCCATGCTACCGTTGCCTCTATCCGGAGGCTCCACCGCCCGGTACGGTGCCGACATGCAGCGAGGCCGGTGTGTTCGGCGCCGTGACCGGGGTCATGGGGACGCTGCAAGCCACCGAAGTCCTGAAAGAAATTCTCGGTATCGGCGACACCTTGTCCGGTCGCCTTTTGGTCTGGGATGCTCTGGCAACTCGGTTCCGTGTGATCAAACTGCGCCCCGATCCTTCCTGCGCGCTATGTGGGTCAGCGGCAACGATCAAAGACCTGAGTGCACACGCCGGCTCCGCGGCTGACGCCTGTGCCGTCTGAACCGCCGGTGTCGCCCCAGCCTTTGGGAGTGCTGCTGCTGTCCGGGGCGCATGACCGCGCACACTACGCATTCGTCGTTGCGTCCGGTGCGGCTGCGCTTGGGCGGCCGGTCACCTTTTTTGCAACCAACCTAGGCTGCCATGCTCTTTGCCTCGATTGGTCCGGCCTGTCGGATGCTCGGCGCGAGAGCCTCATCGAGTCTCGCGGCCTGGCTGGCCTCACGACGCTGCGTGACGCCTGTATCGAGATGGATGTCAGGATGATCGCCTGCGAGGCAGGCCTGCGCGCCGAGGCACTGGACCCGGCGCTGCTGCTGCCGCAGGTCGAAGTCGCCGGGATCGCGACATTCCTCGCCGCGGTTGGGGCTGGACAGATCATCTCGATCTGAGCGATGCACCAGCGGTAGGCGATGGGCTTGACCCGATTCGTCGTGACTTGGCACCGGTAACACATGCGCTTCCGCGTCCTGGCGGTCTTCTGGCGGCTATGCCTGACTTCGGGTCTGCTCGTGGCGAGTGGCGAATGCGGGTGGTCGCAGCCTGCAACCCTGCAGGTTTCGCCTCATCCGCTGCACGACGAGCCGGCGAAACCACCCGTGGCGGCGCCACGCCAGCCGGTACACCAGGTCGGTTCGCCTGCCGCCGGCTCCCCACCTGTCGTGCCGCCACACGGGTCCATTCATCCTCATAAGCCTCCGAACCGGGCGGGAGCCGCACCTGCCGGGGGTCAGGGCGGACCTCCGCTGGTGCCGTCACCGAAGACGCCGTCACATACCGATGCATCCTCGCAGCCGGCCATCGAGGCTCCAAGCGACGCCACCGCCAGCAAGATTCCGGACCCGGAGAAGCCCCAGGGCGATACCGCCAAGCTGCCTCGCTTCGCCTCGCTGCGATCGGATGATGTCAATATGCGGTTGGGACCTGGTACGCGCTATCGCATCGACTGGGTTTACAAGCGCCGTGACCTGCCGGTCGAAATCGAGCGCGAGTACGATGTCTGGCGGTGGGTGAGTGATCCGGATGGCAACCACGGGTGGGTCCACCAGGCGACGCTGATGGGGCGGCGCAGCTTTATCGTCCAGAACGCCAATGCAACGCTGCGATCCGACCCAACCGAGACCGCTGCGGCGATCGCGATCCTGCAACCGGGCGTGATCGGACGCATCCGCTCCTGCGAGGCCGCATCCGAGTGGTGCAACGTGCAAACCGGATCCTATCGCGGCTACCTGCGGCGTCAGCAATTCTGGGGCGTGCTTCCAGGCGAAGCAGTCACTCCCTAGCCGGGTTCACGGTTTTTCACGCACAAATGCCGCAAGCCAACGCGGAACTGTGCCTGCCATAGCTTCAACTCCTCGTGTCAGCGCAGCACATTGCAACCGGTCACTCGGCTGAAGCCAGGTCGGTGTTTCGCAAAGGGCACACGAATGAACATGATCGGCAGCTTGGCCGACCCGACCAGAGAGTTCGGGTTTCAGAGCGCCAGCGTGGTCCCAAGGCAGGCGGTCGTGGCCATTGTCTGCGACGCGCCGGAAACCGCCGGGCAGCTTCAGACCGTTTGTAAATTTTTTGATGTCGCCGTGGAGGTGCTGCCCGACCAGGGGGACCTGATGCAGTTGCTGCTGGAGCACCGCCCGATGGCGATGATCGGCGATATGGATGGACGGGAGCAGGACGGCTTTCACGCCATGAAGATCGTCGCCAACTACGACCGCGACCTGCCCGTCATGCTGCTGACCGGTGGTGACCCGGTGTTGATGGGCGCGGCCGACGCGGTCCAGGAGATGTGGAATCTCACCATGGTCAGCAGGTCCACGAGTTCACCGCTGGCCGGCCAACTAGCCGAATTCCTTTTCACCGCGGGTCGCCGAGCGGGGTGCATGCGGCTGGTACAGGTCTGAGCCGAAAGCGACGTTTGAGCGGCCGGCCCCGAAGTACCCGGGGATCGGCTACTCCGGAGCAGCGGCTTCTTCGAACGCTACGAGGCGTCACACTCGACCGGCTGGGAGCATGTCCGCCGGTGTTTGCGTGCCGCGATGGCGTAGTCACCAAACGGTCGGTTCGGTCGGCTGTTCGGCTCGACGATCGATCGCTCATAGGCATCCCAATGCGCCTGGGTCAGGTGCGCCGGACCTGGCGTGACCTCCATCTTGTCCAATGTCTCGTGGCTGTGGGTTTGCCGCGCCACGGGCTGCACCTGCAGCAGCGGATAGTCGGCGCGCAGACGGATTGGCAGATGGCTTCGAGTGAACCGCATATTGGTGAACAATGGGCCGAACCAACGGTCGGTCTCGACGATCCCCTCGAACAGGTTGATGCCGCCGACTGGAGCCAAATTGGCCGGGGCGCGGACCAGCAGATGCCAGTCGGGTGCGGTTTGCGCGATCAGGCCGGTCCACATCTGCAGCGTCCCGGGCTCGGGCAGGGCGGTCAGGAACGGGGGCGAGCAACCCTTCATCGCCGCGGGCGCTACGGCGTCGAACTCCGCTGCGTAGTCCGGCATCTGCGCCGATGGCAGCAGGGGCATCCAGTCAGGGACCTCATTGCAACGCCAGAAGATGTCCGAGCCGTCCCACAGCACCTCGATGTCGAGTGGCGAAAACACCCACCAGCCGAACGCGGTCGCGCTGGTCAGCGCCTCGCAATAGCGCACCGCACGAACCGGCAGGGTCCCACAGGCCGAGCGATCCGCCCAAATCGGCGCTCGGCCGCGATTGGTAAGCTGGAGGAAGCGCACGATGGGGTCGCTGTCTTGCGTCATCTGACATCACCCTTGGTATGAGGAAGCAAGGAGCCATGAACTGGCGTCGGCCGCCGTCCCGACCTGATCGGTCCGACGGCGCATCGGTCGGATCTGCCGGATTGTAATAAGGTCAATGGCGGCGCGAGCCGCTGGTGGGGGACCAAGATTGCGGCGGCGGCACAACGCTGGCGGTCGAATGGTCCCGATGAGACCGGATTGATCACCGGCGCCGACCGGTATGCTTCGGCTCGATCGGACCGTCTCCGGTCTCCTGGAAACGGCCCTCTTGGTATGCGAGCGACCAGATGATCAGCGTGGGTGGATCCTCGCCACGATCGCCACGCCACGCTGAACCATTGTTTTGGCAAGAGACATCATCGCCGGGTCGACGGTGTTCCAGGGCAATATCAGCCTGGCTCGAATCGCGGGGCGACCTCAGGCTGATGCAATTGCTCGATCAACAATCGCTGGAGTGTTTCCACTCAAGGTGGAAGCGTTCTAATGATCGGCCGAGAATGGGCCGTTTGCGTGATCGATCAGGCGCCAGGCACAGGCAGACGGAAGCCACCGCCCAGGCGGATGGCGCCGGTGTCGGCGGTACGAACCGGCAGACGGAAGCCGCCGCCCAGAACGATTTTTCCAATGTCAGTCGTAGGAATACTAGCCTGGTTCGGACCATTGCTGATCGAACCGGTCTCGGACTTGCTACAAAGCAACATTTCAATCTCCTCAGGATAAAAAGCGCCGACAGCACCAGGGGATTGCCTGCCCTGGTGACCAGAGACCTCAGATCGTACCTGACTTAAATAGAAATTCGCCCCGGATTGCGCTGTTCAGTATCGGTTGCCGTCAGCCGTAGACGGTGCGCCGATAAGAGCCGGGAGATCGTAAGGCATGATGGTCCTGTTGACACCCCAATGCTTATCCCGGATTATAAACCTTAGTCAAGATAAATTTCCTATAAGCGTTTTATCAACGAAGTCGCCCGTACGGCCTGCGTCCTCGGTTACAACGTATGGCTCCAGGTCTGGATCGCCAGGCTTGAGGCGGCCAACGCGAACCAAGTGAAAAGGCCAAGGATCAGCGGTCGGCTGCCGGCGCCAACGAAGGCGCGCCAGTGGCCTTGCAAACCGACCGCCGCCAGCGCGACCACCATCAACAACCGGCCGAGCATCTGGATCGCTGGAGCGTGCGGACCGATCAGGCCGGCGGTGTTGATCGCCGCCGCCAGAACAAACAGTACGATGAACACCGGCACAGCTTCATAGACCCGCCTCGACAGGGACCGGCCGCAGGCAATGGCGTCTTGCTCACGGAAAGCCAGGGCAAGCCCGAAGCCGATGACCAGTGGAATGATCAAGGTTGTTCGGGTCAGCTTAACAATCGTGGCCGTCGTGCCGGCGGCCTGGCTGTAAGCAAAACCGGCGGCGACAACCGCGGAGGTGTCGTTGACTGCCGTTCCGGCCCAGATACCGAAGCCGCTATCCGTGAGGCCCAGCAGGTGGCCCAGCGCGGGGAAGGTGAAAACCGCGACCATGTTGAAGAAGAAGACAACCGTGACCGAGTAGGCGATTTCCTCAGCCTTTGCCCGGATAACCGGGGCCAGGGCGGCGATCGCCGAGGCGCCGCAAATGGTGGTGCCGATCCCGATCAGGCAGCGCATCCGCCAGTCAATTCCAAGACCCTTGCCCAGGCACAAGGCGCATGTCAGGCCAACCGTGATTGTGACCGCCATCAGCGGCAGCGACGCCAGGCCGGTATGGACAATAACCCCAAGGTCGAGACTCGCCCCGAGCAGAACGATGCCGCCCTTCAGGCAAAGCTTGCTGACGTCCCCGATCCGGAGCGCGCCGGTCTGAGAGACATCCGGAATTGCGTTCGTGATCAGAACGCCGATCGCAACGGCGATAATGGGAGCGCCGATCAAGGGCGCGAATGACCCCGCAAGTTCGGCAACACCGGCTATGGCCACGCACAGGAGTATTCCGAAGCCACGGCGGACCCATGCCTCCGTCGTCACGCGCGATCCTCTCGACGACGTCAGGCTTGGGGCAAACACCACACGCTCCATCCCCCCTCGTCCAGGCCGAATTGGCGCGGCGAAAGGTAATAAATATCACCAATGAGTTGAAGCCTGGAAAAATATATCTCCGTGATGGGCGCCGTCAAAATAGGCTTCTTCGCGACGATCCATCGCCACCACAGGGAACGCCACCTCGATCGCTGCTTTCGCTCGGATACATATTGATGCAATTCTCCTACTGCGTTAGAAACTGCAACATTATTCCCGCTATAGTTGTGCTTTTTTCCAGATATGCCCATCCCCTGAGAAGGCTTGCGAGATCCTGCGAAACTTGTCCCGTTCTGACGCCGCCGATGCCGACGCAGACCACGGGGCCCGGCTGCGCCTGCGGCTGTTCGGCCACATGGCGGTGGACGACCAGCAGGGGCGGACGTTGCTGCCACGGTCGCGAAAAACCCGCGCTCTGCTGGCAGTCTTGGCACTGGCAAGCCCGAAGCCGGTGCTGCGCCTGCAACTCGCGTCGCTGCTATGGAGTCAGCGTGAGAAGGAGCAGGCACGGGCCTCCCTCCGCCAAAGTGTCCACGAGTTGCAGGACACGCTTGGGTACACATTCAGCCACCTGCTCTGGGCCGATCGCCATAATCTGGCGCTGCGTGGCGCGGCTCTGAGGGTGGACGCGGCCGCGTTGACGCAGCCGACCCAGGACGCGTCAAACATCCTCGACCAACTGAAAGACGTCTTGCTGGAAGACCTGAACGGTCTCGATCCGGCGTTCGACCGCTGGTTGGAGGAAGAGCGGGCGCGCTTCGCCCGTATCGGCCGCACCATCGGCGAAAGTCTCATGGCGCGCCGTCAGGATCCGGACTCGATCGTCGCATCCGCCGAACAGCTCCTGGCGATCGATCGCTCGCACGAGGGGGCGTGGCGAGCCATCATGCGGGCACATGCCGAACGGGGCGACCGCGGCGCCGCCTTGATGACCTATGAACGGTGCCGATCCGCCCTCGCCGAGGTGGCATACGCGCGCCCATCGCTCGAAACCGAGGACCTGCTTCAACGTATCCGCGACGATCCCATGGCTGGCCGGGCGGCCATAAACTCTGTCGTCTCGGCGAAGCCGCAGACAAGCCCGGCTGCTGCCAGGCGCGACCGGCCGACAGTGCGTCTTTGCATTGCCCCACTGCGCAGCATCGGCGAACCGATTGACGACGGCTTCGCCTCCGGGCTGACCGAAGAAATATCCGCCGGAATGGCCAGGTTTCGCTGGATTTCCTGTGTGCCCGCGACCTTTTGGCAGGGCACGCCAAACGGCAATGCGGCTGAAGCGACCTGGGCCGGCCTCGAAGGCGACCTCGTGCTCGAGGGCACCATCCAGCGGGCGGCCGGGCGGGTCCGCATCATCGCCCGTCTGACCGATATGCGGGCGGCGGGTGAGATCGTCTGGGCCGGCAGATTTGACCGCGACATGACCGATCCGCTGGCATTGCAGGACGAAGTCGGGGCCGCGATTGTCGCGCAGGTCGATCCGGAGCTGATGCGGCACGAGGGGCGTCGCACCGTCGGCAGGAAGTCGATAGATCTGACGGCTCAGGATCTGTTGCTGCAGGCACTTCCCGCCCTCTATCGCATGGAGCGGACTGCCTTCCTGGCGTCGGGACGGATGCTGGAGGTATCACTTCGCGCTGACCCCGCCAGTTCGGTCGCGCACGGCTGGCTGGCGTACTGGAACTTGCTTTACGTTGGGCAGGGCTGGGCGACTGATCCGGTCCGGTCAACAGCCGAGGCGGCGGCGCTGGCGGAGCGCGCGATCATGCTCGATCTCGAGCGACGCGCGGGCGCTGACGCTGGCCGGGCATGTGCGAGGCTTCCTTGGCAAGCATCCGGAGGAAGCAATCGACCTGCACGAACGGGCCATCGCACTGAACCCGAACCTGGCGCTCGCGTGGTGCTTTTCGGGGCTGTCGCATTCGTATCTGGGTCGCCACCATGAGGCGCTCCGCCGCATCAACCAGGCGCTCCGTCTGTCGCCGTCTGATCCGCACGTGTTCTTTTTCGACATGGCGCTGATAATGCCGCATTTGATGGGCGGCGATTACCCAAGCGCGATCGAGGTAGGTCGTCGGGCCATCGAACTTAATCCTTGGTTTTCGTCCGCCTACAAGGGCTATCTCGCGGCACTCGGCCACATGAACAGGTCGCAGGACGCGGCGGAGGTGCTGCGGCGGCTGCTCGGTCTGGAACCCGGCTTCTCGGTCGAGCAGGCGATGCTCCGATCGCCGCTGGTGTTGCCCGAGGATATCGCCCGCTATGCCGAAGGCCTGCGCCGAGCGGGGCTGCCGGAAACCGGCGCGGCGGGGCCGGGGAGGGCGCCGGCGCCGCCAATCGATCATCCCGCCATTGATCTCATCCCCACGGCCTCGCAGAGTCCGGACGCGGGGCGCGACATGCCGCGCACAAACGGGGACCTTGGGAATGATACGACTTGGTAGAACTGGGTGCGCCGCGTTTTTCATCGCCTTGCTTGTGTCCGCGGCCTGGCTTCGGCCGGCGGCGGCTCAGGGTTCGGGTTCGGCGACCCTGGATGCGATCCGTGCCAGGGGCCTGGTGCTGTGCGGGACAGCGGGTCAGGTTCCAGGCTTTTCGTTGCCGGACAGCCAAGGCATCATGCGCGGGCTGGACGCGGACACCTGCCGCGCGGTGGCGGCGGCCGCGCTCGGCGACGTCGGCAAGGTGAAATTCGTCGCGACGACCACGCAAAACCGCTTTACGGCGCTGCAGTCCGGCGAGGTCGACCTGCTGTCCCGCAGCACGACCTGGACACTGGGGCGGGAGGGCAATCTGGGCCTGCAGTTCGCCTGGGTGAACTACTACGACGGCACCGGTTTCCTGGTCATGAAGGCGTCCGGGGTGAAGTCGGCCAAGGAGATGGATGGGGCGACCATCTGCGTGCAGCCGGGTACCAGCACGGAACTGGCGATCAACGACTATTTTCGGCTGAATAAAATGAAGTTCACGCCAATCCTGATCGCCGACCTGTCCGAAGTTCAGGGAGCGTTTCTGTCGGGGCGTTGCGATGCTTACTCGACGGACGCCTCGGCGTTGGCCACATTCCGTTTCAGCCAGGGGCCCAAGGCCGATGACCTGGTTCTGCTGCCCGACATCATCAGCAAGGAACCACTCGGCGTCATGGTCCGCAAGGGCGATGACAAATGGTTCGACATCATACGATGGACCCTCATCGCGATGATCACCGCCGAGGAAAAAGGCGTGACCAGTGGCAACGTCGACAGCTTCGCCAATACGAGTGATCCCGATATTCGACGGCTGCTGGGCCTGGAGGGCGATATGGGCAAGGCGTTGGGGCTTGATAACAAATGGGCCTACAACGTGATCAAACAGGTCGGCAATCTTGCCGAGGTGTGGGACCGGAATATTACGCCGATGGGGGTGCCTCGGGGGATCAACAACATCTGGTCAAAGGGCGGCTTGCAATACGCTCCGCCGATTCGATGACATGGCAACTTCGATCACGTGTGATGAACGAGATCCGTTCGATGCTCAGTTTAGCACTACAAAGATACGGTTATCGTTTCTTACCCGTCAGTACTTTCGCCGGCAATCCGGAACGTTGAACCGAGACGGGCTCGACGCGCCCCGGTCGCGGCGATGCGGAAGGACCCAACGCCGCAGGTTCTTCCGCGAGGTTGGTTGCTAAACTACAACCAAAAGCAAATGATCAGACTTCAGGCAGCAGGCGCTGATTTCGTAGCACTATCCTGATCGATCGCCCTCCACATGCCTGTTTGGTACGCCTCTGCGTAGGCTGCGCAGTCGGCATGTGCCTTGCACGCTCGGCTTTTGGTCGAAAGATCCGTCGGTCTTGCAGCAGGTGCGCCGAAATGCGGCTGCGCCTCAATGGGCCGCCGGACCATGCCGGTAACAAAACAGGGGGCCTCGCATGACCTACGACGATGCTACCGGAAACAGACACGGGCCGTCGCGGCGGCGCCTTCTGAAGGGCGCGGCCGCCGGTGCCGGCGCCGCGATCGGCTCGGGGACGCTGACCGGCTTCCCGACGATATGGGCACAGAACATCAAAGACGTAACGATAATCAACATTGGCGGTTCCTGGGGCGCGATCAAGGAGATCGCCGACCAGGCCACCAAGGACCTCGGCTTCAAGGTCGAGATGCAGGTCGCCGATGAAGCGACACAACTCAATCGTGCGCTGACCCAGCCGAAGAGCTTCGATATCAACACCTCGCAGAACTCCACGATCATATACTTTCAGGGCAAAGGCTTGCTGAAGCCGATCCCGGTCAAAGACTACAAACTGTGGGACAAGACCGTGCCGATCTTCACGACGGGCCATTTTCCCGACGGCAGGCCGATCCCCAACCAGGGGCTCTCGCCGATGAAAACAGGATTCTGGGAGGGACCTGACGGCAAGAAATTCGCCGGCAAGCCGACCGACTACCTGACGACGATACCGATACTCTTCAACGCCGACACCCTGGGTATACGGCCCGATCTGGTCGGCCGGCCGGTCGAGAGCTGGAAGGACCTGCTCAGCCCGGACTTCCACGGTCGCGCCGGGCTGGTCGATCAGGCGACACTCGGAATGATGGACGTCGCGCTCGCCATGGAATCGCGCGGCGACATCAAATACGGCGACAAGGGCAACATGACCAAGGCGGAGATCGACAAGACCATCAATACTATGCTGGACCTCAAGAAGAGCGGCCATTTCAGGGCGTTCTGGACCAACTTCGATCAGTCGGTCAACCTGATGGCGTCCGGCGAGGTGGTGATCCAGTCAATGATCTCGCCGGCGGTGACCGCCGTCCGCGCTCGCGGCATCCCGTGCTACTACACCAAGCTCAAGGAAGGCTATCGCGGCTGGACTGTCGGCCTGGCGCCGATGGCGCACCTGAGCGGGCTGCGGCTCGACTGCGCCATGGAATATCTGAACTGGTACAACTCCGGCTGGCAGGGTGGTTTCATTGCAAAGCAGGGCTATTATTCTCCGGTTCCCGAGACAGCGAAGCAGTTCCTGACACAAGATGAATGGGACTACTGGTACGACGGCAAGCCGGCTGCAATCGACATCAAGGATCCTTACGGCAACCTGATGGAGAAGAAGGGTTCGGTGCGTGACGGTGGCGCCCTCTGGGAGCGCGAGGGTCGCGTCGCCGTCTGGAACACGGTGATGGACGAGGACCGCTATCTCACACGGCGATGGAACGAATTCATCTCCGCCTGATCGAGCGCCGGGCGGCCACAATCTCGCTCCTTCATCACTCCGCGCTATCCAACAGGCTGACGGCAGATCGGAAAGGAAACACCAATGCCAGGCTATGACATCGTCATCAAGAACGGGTTGATCTTCGATGGCACGCGCGCGCCGCGATATCGCGGCGATATTGCCATCCGCGATGGCATCATCGCCGCCGTCGGTCACATCCCGGAGACCGACGCCGCTCGGGTGATCGATGCCGAGGGACTTCATGTCGCGCCCGGATTCATCGACCTCCATACCCATTACGACGCGCAGCTTTTCTGGGATCCTGTACTGCACGCTATCCGGCTGGCACGGCGTCACCTCGATCGTCATCGGCAACTGCGGCTTCGGCTTCGCGCCCGTCGCGCCCGATATGCGCGAGCGCGCGATGCTCAGCATGACGCGCGTCGAGGCGATTCCGCTCGCGTCGATGCAGCAGGGGATGCCGTGGGACTGGATCAGCTTTCCCGAGTATCTCGACAGCGTCGATCGCGCCCCAAAGGCGATCAACATCCTGCCCTACGTTCCGCTCGCGCCGATGCTGATCAGCGTGCTTGGCCTTGACGACGCCAAGGCCGGCAAAATGCCGACCGACGCGCAACACGCGGAGCTGGCGCGAATGTTCGAGGAGTCGCTGGACGCCGGTGGTTGCGGCTGGTCGACCCAGCGGCAGCCGCCCAGCGGTCCGTTGGCCGTGCAACCCGATTACGACGGAACGCCGATGGTTACCGACGTGATGCATGATGAGACCTGTGAAGTCTTCGCCAATGTCCTTGCCAAGCGCAACGCGGGTTTCATGCAAATGGCGATCTCGACCGGCGACATCGAGCATGACCGCAAGCATGCGGAGCGGCTTGCCACCATCAGCGGACGGCCGCTGCTGTGGAACGTCATCCAGGCATTCGACCAGAAGCCCGAGGTCCACCGCAGCGGACTTGCGTGGCTCGACAGTTGCCGGAAGCGCGGAATTCGTGTGTATGGCCAGGGTCTGACAACCGATGGCGGCTTCGTTTTTACCTTTGAGGATTGGAACCTCTGGGACGACATGCCAGCATGGAAGGAGGCAACGCTCGGAACGGTAGCAGAAAGACTGGCCAAGCTGGCCGATCCGGCGCGCCGTCCTGATCTACGCTCGCAGGTCCCAACCGCCGTCACCGGTCCGATCGCAGACATAGTCATAACCGGTCCCCGCTCGCAGGAGACCGGACGTTGGCTTGATCACACCGTCGGCCAGGTTGCCGAGGCACTCGGCAAGCATCCGGTCGATGCGATGCTCGACATCGCTGTCGCGGACGGGCTGACGACGGAATTCTTCGCCGCGCCGCCGAACGTTTCACTGGACAATCTCAAGGAAATCATCAGCGACCCGTACGTGCTCCTCGGCGTCTCGGATGGCGGCGCCCACACCAAGTTCCTGACCGCGGGCCGCTTCCCCACCGAGGCTCTGGTGAAGATTGTGCGCGAGCACGGCATGCTCAGCCTGGAGGAGGCGCATTGGCGGCTGTCCGCATTGCCGGCGATGCTGGCCGGCTTCACCGGGCGCGGCGTGCTGACGATCGGCGCGCCGGCGGACATCGTGATCTACGACTACGAAAAGTTGGATATGCTGCCTCGCGAGGTTGTGCATGACCTGCCGGGTGGCGAATGGCGCCGGGTGCAGCGTGCCCGCGGCTATCGATACGTGCTGGTCAACGGCGCCGTAACAATCGAGGATGACCGCGAGACCAACACCTTCTCAGGCCGGCTGTTGCGCAACGGTGGCAGTGCCCCGGGTTCGGTCACCGCCCTGGAAACCGCGGCGGCATAAGCGAACCATGCCAGGTCGGCAAGTCGCCCGGTGGAGCGGCATACCGGCCTGGCGCGTCCGGCCGTTCGGATATTCGAGTACGGATGATGACGCCTCGGGCCGGATTTATGCCGGCTGTCGCAGATCTCGGCGAGTTCATTTCGGTGAGGCGCCCTGCTTGCTCGCGATCCCAAATCAATTGCGAACGAACGTGCACGAACCGGATTTGCAATCCGTCTGACGGCAATGTTAGCTTTTTCGCGGGAAGGCCGAACGCCGTCTTTTGCAAGCTGAATAATGTCCCCGGCTGTACACGCCTGACCCAACAGCCTGACGGAGTTTAGCTCCAAGTTTCCGTTTTGATGTCGGCATAAAAACAATAAAGACGGGAGACCAACGCCATGTCTGTGCCGGCCTTGCCTGCACCAAAGGTGGCCTGGTGGCGCGGTGAGGTAGCTTGGGTTCTGTCCGTAGATGGCGCCAGTATGAGCAGGAAGACGGTGAAGTCGAAGGCGTCGAGCGTCCAGCCGAGCCAGGCGGCGAGGTAGGCGTACCACTGGTCTTTGGTGGGCTCGCGAGCGCTTCCCGACCGAGGTGCGCGCAACCGCCTCGGCCTTCTGCTACCATCAGGGAGCCATATTCGGCGGCATGGTGGCGCCAATTCTGACCTACTTGTCTGCTACCTACAGCACCACGCTTGCGGTCCCGATGCTGATCTTCACCTGCGGCGGCCTGATCAGCTTCGTCCTTGCGGTCTACAGCGGCCTGGAGACCAAGGGCACGGTGATGGTGGCAGACCTCGGCGCGGTCGCGGCGGCCGGAGACGACTAGCCGTTGGGCGGACACACCGAAGCGGGCCGGAGGCATTCCCGGCCTTCTTGCCGTCGAGTGGCGCGGCTGAACTCGCCGACACAGCGGCCTGAAAGGATCAGGACTCCCCGAGCTTAGGCTGGACGCCCTTGATTGATCTTGGGCGCCTGCGCTTTGGCGGCAACGGCTCTTGACGCCGTACTTCGCCGATGAGCGGTATCTTCAACTGCGGTTCCGACGGCTGCGCTGCCAACGAGCGCCGCTCAGCCTCAACCCGTTCCTGGTGTTCCAACATGCGGCGGCGGTGATCCAGCGACGCGCCCAATCTCACCTCCAGAACTGCCAATCCGGACCGCTGGCCTGGAAATCCAGCCGGTCCAGTCGTGTGCCTCGCTTCCCAATCGTCACGCCCACGGCTCCACGCCTCCGCGAAATCACGACGTCCGGGCCAGTCCGCGCCATACGGGTCTTCATACGGGTTGGTACGTTGGCCGTGTGATCGAGCCGCTATGCCATTTTCGTAGGCGTGCTGCAACCGTGTCGCCCCGGCTACCCTATAGGCTTCCGCATCGCCGCGGCCTGCTTCAACGACGTCCGAGACAAGGGCGTGCGCCCTTTCCACAGCCGCCGCGGCGTCAGCCAAAGCCCCGAGCCTGGTGCGACGACGGGCGACGGACAGGGACGTTTGAAGCCGCTCCAGCCGATCGCCGGACAGTGCGACGGGTGTCGGGTTCGTTGGCAGGCCTGAGGCTTCGATTCCGGCTCAGGACACGCGCTTCCGCGGTGCTTTCGGTGCCGCCGGCTTTGCCGACTTCGACTTTGGCGCTGACGGTGCCTCGGCGGCAGCGCGTTTGTCCTCCTCGGCGATGCTGCGCCGCAACGCCCCCATGAGGTCGACCACGTTGGTCGCCGGCGGCTCTGCTGGCGCCTCCAGGTCGATGCCCTCGCCCTTCAATTTCGCGTCCAGCATCGCCCGCAGGCGAGTTTCATAGCGGTCTTCAATGTCAGCCGGCTCATACGCCGCGGTCTGGCGATCGACCAACTGAGTCGCCAGCTTCACCATCTCCTCATCGACCGGAACCGGATCGTCAAACAGGCTGCTGGCGTCGTTGATGTCCCGCTGCTCAAACAACGTGTGCGCGGCGAGGCCTTTCTCGTACAGGCGCAAGGCGATCACCCGCTCGCGTTGGCCGATCACCACCCGCGATAAGGCCACGCGTCCGGTCCGCCCGATCGCCTCGCGCAGAATTTGATAGACGTCGCGACCAGCCTTGCCATCGGGAGCGAGGTAGTAACCCGAAGTCATAGTAAAGCGGATCAATCGAGGTGGCGTCGACGAACTTCTCGACAGTCATAACATCCGAGCTCTCGACCCTGACACTCTCGAAGTCCTCGTCGGTCAGGAGAAGGTAGGTATTCTTCCGAAACTCGTAGCCCTTTACGAGATTGCGCCGCTCAACCTCCTTCTCGGTCTCCGCGTCGACAGTCAGCATCCGGATCCGGTTGCCAGTTTCCGGATTGATCAGATTGAACCTGATACTGCTGCGATCGTGCTTTGCGCTGAACAAAGCGACGGGACACGACACCAAGGCGAGTCGCAGGTGCCCTCGCCAAACTGGTCGCTGCGCCATCTACGCCACCCGCAGCGGCAGTTCCGCCTGCCGCCGTGCCGCCGTGTCGCCATTCTCTTCCGCGTCCGCCGCGTCGTCAGCCACCGCATCTTTTATGTTGCCGAGGTGGATGCCGATTTCATCCTCGACATCGGATAGCACCGTCTCGAGACGCCAACTCTGCGTATCGGCAATGGCCAGGCGTACCTGCAGCCGGGCAACCCGCAAGGCAGCGATCGCCCTGGACAGCGGATCACCCTTCAGGGTGAGATTTTCGAACCCAATGAGGTCTGATGCCATTGTTACCAACTACGGTGGATGGTGGTCGACGTCAGGGGGGTGGCTTCTCGAGTCAGATCAATAACTTAAGCGGGCGCCGATATCTGGAATTAACTTCGGAAGCCAACTCTCTCAGAGGGTTGTGATTTCCGCCAAGTTATATAACGAATCGGAGCAACACACAATTGCGTGAGGTGAGCGATCGGCGGGCGTATGCCCTACGCTTTCAACGCGAGTGTGTATCGCGATATACACGCATAGAGAGAAATCATCGGAACCGTTACAACGTCAACGATACAAACCTGATCGCAGCCCGCGATTTCTCGGGCTCCGGCCCGGGTGATCCCGGACCGGAGGGGTGCTGGGGATCAGTGCAGCAATGTTGCATTACCTGCGATCGACGCGCCCTGCGGAACGTGCTTGCGGATACCGGAGGCGAGGATCAGCCCGGCCGCCGCCAGCATGACACATCCGGCAACCAGCATTGGCACCGTGTAGCCGCCGGTCGCGTCATGCAGCACGCCGGTGACCTGAGGCGCGGCGTAACCCGCGATGTTGCCGATCGAGTTGATGAAAGCGATCCCTCCGGCGGCGGCTGCTGCCCCCAGATACGCCGTGGGCAGGTTCCAGAACACCGGCAGGCTCGATGCGATGCCGAAAGTGGCGACGCAGAAGGCCCCAATCGTGAGATAGATATTCCCAAGCACAAGTCCGGCGGCCATGGCGCCGATCCCTGCCAATGCGGTCGGCAGCACAACATGCCAGACCCGCTCGCCGGTCCGATCGGAACTGCGGGAAAACAATATCATGCCGATGCAGCCACAAATATTCGGCAGGACGAGCACGTAGCCTATCGTCGTGTTCGAGATGCCAAGTGATTTGACGATCAACGGCAGAAAAAATGACATCGCGTAGACGCCGTACGCCATGCCGAAATAGGCCAGGGTCAGCACCAGTATCTGCGGGTTCGCGATCGAACTCAGCACCCCTTGGCCGTGCCCGGACTTGACGGCGGCTTCCGAGTCCAGCCGTTGCTGCAGCCAGTTGCGCTCCTTTTCTTCCAGCCAGTGAGCCTCGATCGGCCGGTTGCACAGGGTCAAGTAGCCATAGCCGGCAAGCAGGACCGCGGGGATACCCTCGACCAGGAAGATCCATTGCCATCCGGCAATTCCGAACGTGCCATCCAGCTTCAGCAGGTTGCCGCCGAGCGGGCCGCCAAGCACGCCGGAAAAGGCGCCGAGGGCGTAGAAGATGCCCATCATCCGGCCGCGATAGAAAGCCGGGAACCAGCATGTCATGAAGTATGCCACGCCCGGGAAGAACCCTGCCTCGGCGATGCCGAGAAGAAAACGAACCAAGACAAAGCTGGTTTCGCCGGTGATGAATGCGGTCCCGGCCGAACAAATGCCCCACGTCGCCATGATGATGCTGATCCATAAGCGAGCACCGATGCGGGCGAGCATCAGGTTGGCCGGGAACTGGAACAGCACATAGCTCCAGAAGAACGCGCCGGCACCCAGGCCATAAGCGCTGGCGGTAAGTCCGAGCTCCTTGTTCATAGTCAGTGCCGCCATCGACACGTTAAACCGATCGAGCGCATTGATCATGTAACCAATGCTAAGAAAAGGAATCAGGCGCCATGCGACCTTGCGCATAAGCGCGTTCTCGAAATCTGTCATCGTGCCTCCCGGGGCCTTTCGTCTTTCGGGCCGACTTACGGTTGTATCGACCCGCTGGTGCCAATCGACGGGGAATATCCCGTCAGGTTCCAAGCGATCACAAAACGAGGGAGGAGCCAAGCGCCACAGACTGCAAATTCTCGCGTGGCCTGTTTCAACTCCAGCTGGCGGCAGCGATTTCGTTCTGCTCGCCTTCGACAATCGCGGGAGCTGGATTCAGTTTTGACTGTTGGTGAGGAAGCGCGGGCAGCCGCGGGCCCTACTCAGTTTGCGGGCAGCGGGCGCGGCGCGCGTTCTGCCTCGGTGGCGGGGAGAAATCCGTAGGCGGCGTAAGCGTCCTGGCCGCGTTGCGAGGCCAAAAAGCTGATAAAGGCCGCCGCCGTTGTCGCATGGGGCAAATCCATCAACGCTCCTGCGACATAGCCCACCCGGTCGGCGGCATTCTGCCCAGCTGGCAGGGGAAGCCCCTCCACCGCGGCCCCACCTGCAATCGCGGTCAGCGCCTCGGTCCGCCAGACCAGCCCGACGTCGGCTTTGCCGCTCTCGATCCCGGCCGGAATCTCGCGATGATGGACGGTGGTGAAATGCACATGCGCCGCGCCATCGCAATCGGCGCAATCAGCACCAGGCGACAGCGCGGCCCAAAGACCCTGCCGCTGCAGGATCGGCTTGGCGTAGAAAGTCATGATTCCCTCGGTCAAGGGATTAGGCAGCATCACGCGAAGGTCGGCCCGCGTCAGGTCGTTCAGGTCGTGGACCTGCTTGGGATTGCCCTTGGCGACCATGAGTTCAAGCGCGTTGTGCATGTAGACGATATAGCTGGAGATCTCAGCGGTATCGCGCAACTGCGCAATACTGACGGTCGCGAAGACGTCCGGGTGCAGCGTCAGCCTGGCGTCGCCGAGGCTCCAGCCGTGGGCCTGGATGGCCTTCAGAATCATGCCCGGCGGCAATGTTATCAGACCGACCCCGAGGCCCGGATGTTGCGCCTGAAAATCGCCGATGACCCGGGTCATGGCAAAGAATTGATTTCCGGCCACCCACACTGTCAGGTCCGCACTGGCCATCCGTGCGAACGCGGCCATGCCGTCGAGTTGTCTGCCATCGGCCTCGAAGAAGCGCAGATCGGCGTCGTGGCCGGCTGGCACGGGAACAAGTTCGCCAGCGCGGGCGGCGGGAGAGGGTGCCGTGAAACCCTGCAGACCACATACGGTCGCCAGCAGCCAAAGCATCCGTACCGTGCGCCGGACCCACCGCCGCTTCATGGTCGGCACCAGGATCACGGGTGGATGTAGGTGAAGCCCATCATCTGCAGCCGCACGATTTCAGCCACGCCGCTCGGTACGATGTCATCCTCGCTCACACCATACAGTGTGTGCCAGTCGATATGTCGTTCGTCCAACGTGTTCTGACACACCAGAAACCGGACGCCGTCGGCTTTTCTCGCATCGATCAGCTGCGCCAGCTTCTCGTCGGTGCTGGCCATCGCCAGCATGATGATGCCGTCGCCGTGGTCGACCACGCGGATCTGAATATGGTCCTTGCCAAGGGCGGCGACATGATTTCGAAGGTTGTTGAGCATCCTCCGGAAGTAGGTCGCGTTGTCGGGGCCACCGCCGTCGTTGTGATAGACCACTTTTTGATCCGCGTAGTAGCCCGCCGGCGCCGCCGCCCACGCGCCCGTCGCGGTCATTGCAGCCAGCAGCAGGGCAAAACTCATTCCGATAAAGCAACTCATGGTACTGTCCATTCTCAATTTCTGATGAAGTCGGTTGGCTTGCTCGCGTCCGCCGGTGTGCTTGCCGCGAGCATCTGCAAGCGGCGCACGGCATCCTTGATAGGCTGAAATGGCCCAAATCGATGCTGTTCTTCGCCGAATTGATCCGGATAAGGTCCGTAGGCGGCGTCCACAGGCTTCTGCAGTAGGTTCGGGTAGTCGCGGTCCAGACCTTCCATATGCGGCCGCGGCTTGCTCTCAACGAATGCCCCGACATCCCAGGCGTCGTCGGTCGTCAGCGCCGGGTTCTGCCAGGTCGTGCCGGCAGGCATGTTGCCATGGACGAAACTTGCGATCGTTATAAGCCGCGCCATTCCGGCACCGTCATTGAAGCTGTCGGATCCCCAAAGCGGCGGGAACGCATAGCCGTCGCCACCGGCCCCGTTGCGCTGGCCGGCGCCGTTCGCTCCGTGACAGGCGGCACAGTTCCGCACGTAGACCGCGGCGCCGTGTGCCGGGTCGGCGGCCCGGTCCAGCAAAGGCACCTCGGGTGCACCGCGCCCGGGTGTCACGGCGCCCACCGAGATTCCGGTGGAGAGAAATTTCATATACGCCACGATGGCCCGCATCTCGGGTCCATCGAATGGCAGCGCGCGGCCGTTCAGGCTGCGTGTCATGCACCCGTTTATTCGGTCCTCGAGAGTACCCGACCCGGCCCTCGCGCCCCCGATATTGCGGAAAGTCTGCGAAGACCCCGACGAAAGGCAGCGCGAATTTCCCTGTTCCCGCGCTAAGGTGGCAGTTCTGGCAGGACAGATTATTGCCGGAAAATCTGTGCGCCGGGTCCGCCACCTCGGGCCCGATCAGCTTGGGTGTCGCCACGACCAGGTCCCGCCCCAGGCGGACGGTGCGCCCCCATGCATCGTCCGCAAGCCCGTCCACCGAAGCCACAGGCCAGGGCTCGGCCACAGCGCGCCCGGCCAACAACATCACGCCAAAGACTGCGAGCAGGGCGGTAAGGCGAGGTTTCCCCATCCCGGTGCAATAGCGGAATTCGACCGGACTGCGAAGCCCGCCGGGCGGACCGCCGCGCCCTTCGCAACAACGATGGGTGCCTCCATCGTTCTGCAGTCATAAAAATGAGCCCGTCGCGCGCGGCACTGGCGAACCGCGGCATCTCCACTCACTCGATGACGAAATTCATCGACGGACCGTCGCCGAATGACGACCGGGGAGAATACGCAAGACAATACCGGCGGGATTTCACGGCGTCCCACCCGGACAGTCAGGCAGGAGCCATGCGCGGTCCCTCGTTGCAGCCTTCAGGCCGCTTCAAGCTTGAACGTCATGGCGACGCCGTTCATGCAATATCGCAGCCCCGTCGGTTGCGGGCCATCGGAGAACACATGGCCGAGATGGCCGCCGCAATTGCTGCAATGGACCGAGGTGCGGATCATGCCCAACGACGCATCCCGCTGCTCACCCACCGCCTTCGCCAACGGCGCCCAGAAGCTCGGCCACCCGGTATGACTGTCAAATTTCGTGGTTGAAGAAAACAGCTCCTGCGCGCAGCCCGCGCAGTCGAACGTGCCGGGTCGAGTCTCATGCAGCAGCGGACTGGTATAGGGACGTTCGGTCGAACTGTGTCGCAGCACGGCGTACTGCTCCGGCGTAAGCTGCTTGCGCCAGTCGTCGTCGCTGTGCATCACGGCGAAGGTTTGATCAGCGCTATCGGCATGCGACTCACGGCTCCACCAGGGAACAGCGTAGGCGGCAACCGCGCCGATTGCTCCGCCAGCCATCAAAAAGCGCCTCGTCACCATGATATTGCCCTTCTTCACCACCGCGCCCGCAATGCCGCGGCGCGTCTGCACTATGTGACGCCGCACCCCGCATTATATTTCAAACAAAATGGCGCTGATAAATCAGCAATCGATGCAGGCTCCCCCGAACTACGTTTGCCCAGTGGCAAAAACTAGGCCCCGCGCGCAATTCAGCGCTTGGCACCTGGCGGATCGGCTGAAATTCCGGACTGACCGACGCCCAGTGGAGCAAATTCGAAGCGGCGATCGCCGCGGTCAAGCTGCGTGGGCACGCCCGCGCGCGATCGAGGCCATCATCTGGCGGCTCGACAACGGTGCCAACTGGCGCTCGATCCCGGCGGAACTGGGGAACACCGCGATCGCTTTCGGGTCGGTCCAGCGCGGGCACTTCAGGTCAGGCGGCGCATTATGCAGCTCTGCGCCTGATGGCGCCGTGACGCTCAACTCATTGATCTGCCCCTCGGTGCTTACGAAGCAATTCCACCCACTCGTCAGTGAACTTCACCTGACCGCTGGCTGAGAAATGCAGTCCATCAAACCGATCGGCGGCTGGTATGTCGTGGTCTGTGTTGGGACCGGCGAGAATATCCTTACCGTTTTCAAGACTGCGCTGGGCGCGGGAGATCGGATTGTCTTCCGTCCAGCTTGGCGTCAGTTGCATCGTGCACTGCACGATGTAGAAGGGCGCCGCGACGCCCTCGGCGTGGATACTGTCTATCAGTGACTTCATATCCATTCGATAGGTCTGCTCCGACGTGCCGAGCGAGGTATCGGTCGCACCCTGATCAAACAGGATACCGGTTAGGGTGTAGTTTTTCTTTGCCGAGCGAATGACGCCGATCAGCATTTCATTAAGATCGCTGCCCTTGGCCCAGCGATGAATAGACGAGCCGCCGACGGCCGCGGGGATGACGATGACCCGGGTATACAGTCCGGAGCGAATGAGCTTGGTTCCGAGCAGGGTCCAGGACTCCCCATTGCGGTTATCTGCGCCGAGCAGCGGTGAGCCTGCAATGTAGCACCGGCCTTCGGAGAAATTGATCACCCGATCATCCTGGCTCTGATACTTTTGCCCTTGGTAGTTCGCCGCGTTGGATTGTCCGGCAACCAAGTAGACCGCCGTGGTGGCATCTTGCACTGGACAGGAAACCTCGGTCTTCCCTGGATAGGTGAGCAACCGAGCAAACTTGTCAGTCCGTATCGTGTCTGCGTCTCGATAATCCCTGGCGAGCCCCATAAGCTGGGGCACCGGCCAGGTGCCGCTGTACACCGAGTAGACGCCAACAAAATACGTCAACGGAAATAGGACGACAGATGCAGCGAGAGTCGGGAAGTATCTCACGTCATCTTCCTTTGTTAGCAGGGCTATCCGAGTCGAGCGGGACGCACCGGTGCTAAAGACCGACGGGGCCCATGCCCTGCACGTTAACGACAGCCCCCATAGAGGTGAAGTTTCCGAGCAAGATGCTCTACCAGGCCGCTGACCAGCGGTGGCTCAAGCAGACCCCTATGGTCGGCACTCTCAACCCGGATGATCTCGGCCTCCGGTGCCACTGCCCGCCAGACTTCACCGACATAACGTAGGTGGAACAGGGGCTGCTCGTCGGCCTCGAACACGATGACCGAGCCAGAGTACCGCCCTTTGGACGTGTAGGCGTCGACGATCTCGTACAGCCGCTTCACGAAGGTCTGCATGTGCGGCAGGTAGTTTCGAAATGAGGCGAAGGTCTTTGCCGCCGGGTGTTCCCGCACAACCGTCTTCTGTAGCGCGCGCACCTTGTAGTAGATGCTCATGGTCAATGTCTTCAGATTTCGGCGCCTGACGCAGCGCACGAAGTTCGAGACCAACTGAAAGAAGTATCTCGGGGTATTCTTCTTCATCCCGGTCAGCGTGTTGTTCGGCGCTCCGTCGATTGCCACCAGCAGCGTAACCCTCCGCCCTTGGGCGACGATTTGTTCGGCCATCTCCATGGCGATGACGGCGCCGATCGACCAGCCACCGAGGATGATCGCGCCATCGATCTGGTAATCAATCACCTCCGAGACGTAATAGCTTGCCAGGTCGGCAACCGAAGCAGGGAACGCGGAGCCCAACTCTTCGCATCGTTTCATAAAGGTTTGCGGTGCCTGGATGCCGACCACGTGGAGGAGGGGTGTGGCCGCGCGTGCCAGGGGTAAGTACTGGTTAGCGGAACAGGACAAATCGTGGACACAGTAGAATACTGGTTGATGCTCACTAAATCTTTGGTTGAGCGGCACCAGCACGACCTTGGATCGTGGTGATGCATTCGAGAGCAACGCCTTACGTTCGATAGCCGCGACCGGATCGATACCGTCCATGCTTTTCACCTGCCTGAAAAACGGACCATAGCGAGCACGGCGGTAGAGCAATTTCAATATGACCGTTGGTGGTACACCGCGCTAGTGGTCCGATGCCAACGCTTACTACCCAAGCGTTGGCTGAATCGGCCCACCAAATCAAAGGCTAATGGGAAAATCTGGCGGCTCTTTCCGTCAGATTTTATCCACTGGAACCCGGTGAATTACTAATAGTCAGTGCACAAGTAGTTTCACTTTCAGGCGGCATATCGCAGCGATGGCTTTTGAAATCAGGAGCAAATCTTCGTGGGATTACTTTGGAGCCGGCGCATCGCGGACACCACCTTGCTTTTGAAGCCGGCTTTGCCTGTGACCAGTATGCGGCCCACGGCAGCATGGTGCCCGGATACGCCTTGATGGAAGGGACCGTCCTGACGTGGGAGGGATACTTACCACCCGAACTCCGGGTATTCACCATGCCCTTCAAGCTGAACCAGGATCGTCGCCCCCCCCCACGCCAAAAGCACAAGGTCGCGAACTGGCCGGCCTACGAAGCCGGCTTGCGGCAGCGGGGCAGTGTCACCGTTTGGCTTACTGAGGCGATCGCCGCATGGGAGAAGCAGCGCCAAGGACGATGCGAGGTGGGTCAGCCCTTATATTCGGCGTTGGCGATTTTGACGGCGCTGACAAACATGGTCTGCCATTAACCGGCGCTAGCTACGCGGCACTCCCGGGACCTCATTCGGCAGGGCAATTGCTATCCAGCTCTGCTTTTTATCGCGTTCCACCAGCAGGGCGGCATACGGGTGCTTGGCGTCGGTTCGGGCTTGCAGCTCCGCCATGGCTTGTTCGGGTGTCAGGACCACCTGCTGTTGAACCCGCAGGATCACGTCCCCCTTTTTCACGCCGCTGTCGGCGACACTCCCGCTCGGATCGATGGCATCGACAATGACCCTTGATTTCTTGGCCGTGCCGGGACCCGCGGTGAGGTGCAGGCCCAGGGTCTTAGGCGGAAAACTCTGCCTGACCGTCGGATTTGCCGCCGGCAACGCCAGGATGGGCACCTCGATCGTTGTCATTTGCCCAAGTCGGTAAACCCCTAAGGCAACACGGCTGCCGATCGTGGCGGCGGCGGCTTTTCGGGCCAGGTCTCGTGGATCCAGCACAACCTCCCCCCCGAAGGTCTTGATGACATCGCCAGGGTGGATTTTGCCCTCCAATGCTTCCGCCTGCGCCGTCGTTGCAATGACCACCGCACCCCCGGGCTCGGGCACGCCGATAGCCGCGGCCATCAGCTCGGGAACTCGCTGCGTCAGCAGAGGCAGCCTGCCGGCGGCGACCTTGCCGTCGTTCTCCAGCCGCGGTAGTACGAAACGCAGCACGTTGGACGGGATGGCGAAGCCGACGCCCGCTGAACCGGAATACGTGCCCGGAGCGTACAACACACTGTCCATGCCGATGACCTGGCCTGACAAGTTGAACAGCGGCCCGCCGGAACTGCCATGATTGATCGCCGCGTCCGTCTGGATGTATTCGTCGAACGGGCTCTCCTGGATGTTGCGGTTGGTTGCGCTGACCACCCCAGCGGACACGCTGCCTCCGAACCCAAATGGGTCGCCGATCGCGATCACTGCGTCGCCGACGCGCACCATGTCGCTGTCGCCGAACGTCACCACGGGCAACTTCTCGCCGGAATTGATCTTCAGCAGCGCGATGTCTGTTTCACCAGCCGAAACGATGAGTTCCGCGCGATAGCGGCCGCCGTCCTGAGTGCCGACAAAGACGGCCGTTGCATTCTCGACCACATGCCGGTTCGTCGCGACCAGCCCGGACGAGTCGATAATGAATCCGGAGCCGATCTCTATCGGTGGGTTAGCGTCGCTTGCGTCCGCCAAGTTCTTCCCGGGGGACGGGTTGGCCCGCGGTTGAACGCTGGTGATCCGCACCACGGCGTCTCGAACTTTGGCGACGACGTCTGCGATCGGGTCCGGCGGCGGGGTGGCCCAGGCAGGAGCCGAGGGCAAAGCAAAGGCAGCAACCACCAGGATTGTCGCAGGGGTGCAAGTCCGCTTCATAGCAAGACTGAAGCAGGCCAAGACATTTTGCATTTGTGGCCCTCTCATTGGGTCGGGACGTTACAGGCACATGGCATCAGGGGTCGTGGGTTCGATCGGCCGGTCTCCTTAACATAGCCAAGGACACCAGATCGAGCATAGAGCGCTCCATGCGCGACGGCGGCGGACACGATCGTTGCGATGCGACTGGCGGTTCCGCAGAGCGATGGCGCTCGGACGGCCGATGGGCCGGTCAGTGATATATGTCGGGCCGTCCGCGCATCGGCCAGTGACGCCGACCCGCTATTCGGCCTGTCCTGACCCAAGCTGCCTCACTGACCTCAGCGTTGCATCCGCATGATCTGATCCATGGGCATCATGTTGTGGTTCATGTGCGACATGATCCAAAGCGTACCGGCGAGCAGCAACATCACGATCAGCACACCGAAGGCAAGCGCCATGACGTTGTTGACGTTGTCCGGGCCGGTGGTGATGTGCAGGAAGAAGACGAGGTGAACACCCATCTGTGCTATCGCGAGAACGACCAGGGCCACCGGAATACTGGGACCCCAGACCAGGGTGGTGCCTGAGATAAAGAAAGCCACGATGGTGAGCAGCGACGCGAGCCCGAGTCCGATCAGGTAGCTGCCAATTCCCTCCATGGTGTCGCCACCCGGCACCGTGTCCTCGTTTCCCGAGCCGTTCTCGTGGTGTGAGTGGCTCATTGCGCAGCTCCCATCAAGTAAACCACGGTGAACAACGCGACCCAGATGATGTCGAGGGTGTGCCAGAACAGGCCGAAACAGAGGACGCGTCGGAGTATATCCGGCCGGTATCCTTTGGCCCACACTTGCGCCATCATCGTCAGCAGCCACAGAAGGCCGGCAGTCACGTGCAGGCCGTGGCAGCCAACCAGCGTGAAGAAGGCCGAGAGGAACGCGCTCCGCGTCGGACCGGCGCCTCGCGCGACCATACCGGCGAACTCGCGTATCTCGAGACCCAGAAACAGAGCGCCAAGTACGAAGGTCGCGATCATCGCGCCATGGAACATGAGCCCGCGATGCGCCCGGGCGCCAATGCTGGCAATGCCACAGGTGAAGCTCGAGAGCAGCAGGCACGCCGTGCCCAGCGCAACGCTGACGAGATTGAAAACGTCCCGCCCGCTCGGGCCGCCCGCCGTCTCTCCAACCAGCACCGCGTAAGCTGAGAAGAAGGCGGAAAACATGATGATGTCGCTGAGCAGGAAGATCCAGAAGCCGTAACCAACAATGATGCGCTTGGACGGCATCCCGAGGCCGGCGTGCCCGGCTGCAGGCTGCAGCTTCCGCGGCTCGCGCCACGGTTCGCCTTGGCCGGCCGCTGCCTGGAACGCGCTCATAGTGCGGGCTGCGGACGGAGCAGCGCCTCGCCGCGCGCGCTGCGGTTGGCTCGGTCGATGCGCGCGACGGTTTCAGCAGGAATGATGTATTCGTCGCTATCCCGCCAGGCGAACACCACGAACGTCGCGTATGCGCCAAGCGCGGCCGCGCCCACCAGCCACCATATGTGCCAGATCAGCGCGAAACCCATGAAGGTGGCAAAGAAGGCACAAATGAAACCGGTGGGACTGTTCCTCGGCATCTCAATTGCCTCATAGGCAGGCTCCTCCCCCAGGCCGCCATTCTGACGCGCGCGCTGCTTCATGTCCCAGTAAGCCTCCCCGCCCTCGATGTGTGGCAATACGGCGAAGTTGAATGCCGGCGGAGGCGACGATGTCGCCCATTCCAGGGAACGCCCCTCCCACGGATCGCCCGTTAGGTCGCGCAGTTCCTCGCGGCGGCGGATGCTGACGGCGAGTTGCGCGATTTGCAGAATGATCCCGGCCAGGATGATGGCCGCCCCGCCGGCCGCGATCAGCAGCCACGGATGCCAGGCGGCTACATCGTAGTGCTGCATGCGGCGCGTCATGCCCATGAGACCGAGTACGTACAGCGGCATGAAGGCGACGTAGAAGCCAATGATCCAGCACCAGAACGAAGCCTTGCCAAGGCCCTCATGCAGCCGGAAGCCGAACGCTTTCGGAAACCAGTAGGTGTAGCCGGCGAACGCGCCGAACAGCACGCCGCCGATGATGACGTTGTGGAAATGGGCGACGAGAAACAGACTGTTGTGCAGCAGGAAATCCGCCGGCGGCACGGCCATCAGGACCCCCGTCATGCCGCCGATAACGAAAGTGACCATAAAGCCCAGCGACCACAGGATCGATGCGGAATAGACCACCCGGCCACCATACATGGTGAACAGCCAGTTAAAGACCTTCACGCCAGTCGGCACCGCGATGATCATCGAGGCGATGCCGAAGATCGCATTGACGTCGGCACCGGCGCCCATGGTGAAGAAATGGTGCAGCCACACCGTGAAGGAGAGCACGCAGATGACCATCGTCGCCGCGACCATCGATCGATAGCCAAACAGCGGCTTGTGCGAGAAGGTCGATATGACCTCGGAGAATATGCCGAACGCAGGCAGAATAAGGATGTAGACTTCCGGGTGGCCCCAGGCCCAGATCAGGTTCATGAACATCATCACGTTGCCGCCGGCCTCGTTGGTAAAGAAATGGAAGCCGAGGTAACGGTCCAGCAGCAGCATGGCCAATGTCGCGGTGAGGATCGGGAAGGCGGCGACGATCAGCAGGTTGGAGGCGAGCGTCGTCCAGCAGAACATAGGCATCCGCATATACGTCATGCCGGGGGCATGCATCTTGAGCACCGTCGTGACGAGGTTCACGCCGGTCAGCAGCGTCCCGACACCGGAGATCTCGAGCGACCAGAGGTAATAGTCGACGCCCACGCCGGGTGAGTAGGTGATACCCGACAGCGGCGGATATGGCAGCCATCCGGTGCGCGCGAACTCGCCTACGACGAGTGATACGTTGACGAGCAGCGCACCGGTTGCGGTGAGCCAGAAGCCGACCGAGTTGAGGGTCGGAAACGCGACGTCGCGGATCCCGAGTTGCAGCGGCACGACGAAGTTCATCAACCCGATGACGAAAGGCATCGCGACAAAGAAAATCATCAGCGTGCCATGCGCCGAGAAGATCTGGTCGTAATGTTCGGGCGGCAGATAGCCCGGCGACTGGAACGCCAGCGCCTGTTGCGACCGCATCATGATCGCGTCCGAGAAGCCACGCAGCAGCATCACCATCGCCAGCAGCGTGTACATGATCCCGATATGTTTGTGGTCGACGCTGGTGATCCACTCCCGCCACAGATAGGGCATCCACCCCTTCAGCGTGATCCAGGCCAGCACGGCAATGATCACCAGGCCGACAACGGATGCCGCCACCAGCGGGATCGGCTGGTCGAACGGAATGGCGGCCCAGGTAAGTTTGCCCAGCATGCTAGTGCTCCGTCCGCGGCGATACGGTTACGTCAGGGCGGCCGGTCTGTGGTCCAGGTCCAGGCGGCAGTTTCTGGGTCGTGATCTGCTGGAACAGCCCGGGCTCGACGTCACGATAGGTGAACGGGGGAATGTCGACGCTCTGCTTGGCGAGCCCGGTGTAGCTCGCGGCATCGAGTGGCTGGCCGGTCGTGCGCGTGGCGTCGATCCAGCCGGCAAACTGATCGGCCGGAACCGCGCGCACCTCGAAATGCATGTCCGCGAACCCGTCGCCACTGTAGTGGCTCGAAAGGCCGCGGAAGGTGCCTGGCTCGTCTGCCTGCAGGTTCAGCCGCGTCGTCATGCCGTTCATGGTATAGATCATGCTGCCCAGTTGGGGGATGAAGAAGGCGTTCATCACGCTCGCGGACGTCAGTGAGAAATGAATCGGCACGCCGGCGGGAACCACGAGTTGGTTCACGCTTGCGACCCGCTGCTCCGGGTAGATGAACAGCCACTTCCAATCCAGCGAGACGGCCTGGACCTCCAGCGGCGGGGTATCGGACGCCAATGGCTCAGCGGGATCCAGCTCATGCGCTCCGATCCAGGCCACACCGCCAAGCAGGATGATCACGAGAAGAGGGATGGCCCAGACGATGAGCTCGAGGCGGCCAGAATAGGCAAAGTCGGGCAGGTAGCGCGCCCTTGTGTTTGACGCGCGAAACCACCAGGCGAAGGCAAACGTCGCGGTGATCGTCGGAACAACGATGGCGAGCATGATTGCGAGCGAATCGATCAGGATCGTCTTCTCAGCGATACCAACCACCCCTCGCGGGTCCAGCACACCCGGCTGACAGGCCGTCAGAACGATCGGCACCACGACGAGCACGGCGCGCGCCGCGCGGCCGCCAATCGACCGAAGCTGCCGCAAACGTCCCTGACCCCGCGGCGGCCGGCGTGGCTTTGCGCGCATCCAGATCGTCCTCACACCATCGCTGAAACTATTCGATCTTCTTGGCAGGTAAGCCCGCCACGGTGGCGGCGGTCAAGTCGTGGCACCAAGGCCGAGCGTCGGAAATGTCCCGTCATACCTTCGACACGGTTCAAGTTGACCCGCACCGATGCAGCGCCACGCGCCTGATTCTTCGTCGCGCACAGCAGGCGCCTGGGCAATATCGCACAAGGTGCCGGACACGAATTTCTCCACCGGCTCCGGCGCTGCGCTCAGGTCGCCCGTCGCAATTTGCCGTCCCCACCGGCTTGAAGTGGTTTCCGGCGTAAATCATTTGTTCGACGGCTCGAGGGCTCGGACCTGGATTCTCGCCATCTGCCGACCGGAACGGGCGGAGCAGGGAAAATGCAGTTCAGTGACAGGCATGACGCAGGCAGGCAGCTCGCCAATCGGCTGCTGCACTGCAAGCAAGAGAATCCAGTGGTGCTGGCGCTGCCCCGGGGCGGGGTTCCAGTGGGTTTCGAGATCGCCGGCGCCTTGGCGGCGCCGCTCGATCTGGTCCTGGTTCGCAAGATAGGCGCGCCGTTCCACCAGGAGCTGGCGGTCGGGGCCGTCGCCGACGGTGAAGATCCGTTGCTCGTCACCGACGCCGGCATCGTTGCGGATATGAGCATTTCGGCGGACTATCTCGAACGGGCGAGGTTGTCAGCGCTGGGGGAGATCGAGCGCCGCCGCCACACCTATGTCGGTGACCGCCCGCCGGTAGAGGTTGCCGGCCGCACCGTCATTGTCGTCGATGACGGCATTGCGACCGGGGCCACGATGCTTGCCGCCGTACGCGCGACGCGACGCAGGAAAACGGGTCGGATCGTGCTCGCGGTTCCGGTGGCGGCGAAGCGTGCGCTCAGTCAGCTGTGCCTGGAAGTGGATGAGACCGTGTGCCTCGGATCGCCCGAGAATTTCATCGCCGTCGGCAATTTCTACCGCCGGTTCCCGCAATTGCGGGACGAGGAAGTCCTGTCGCTGCTCGATCAGGCACGCGGCTTTGCCGCTTCCATTGAGCCCGGAGACAGCCGCGGGTAAGACGCCGGCAGGTGCCGAACTGTTGTATCGCGGCACGGACCCAAGCGTCGGATGGTGGTCAACTCGCTTGGCGACTTGGCCTATATCAGAACACCAACCGCGGCGAGCGGCAGGCGGGACGACTGACGAGGCTTGAGCCGAATCAATGCCTGAGGCCCCACCCTTCGCTAAATGGGAAGCGTTGACGGTTAGCTTCGCCTTTGTTCCGGAGGCCAGACAGTGCGGCTGATTTATGAAGTCATCGATGATCTAAGTGGGCTGCCCGACGCGAACGTGAGCCCGATCGCTGCCACGCTCGAGATGCTGCTCGGCGGCGAACGCGGTACCTTGCCCGATCTGGCCGATCGGTTCACCCAGGCCGGGCTCGGGCACATCATGGCCTCCTGGATCGGCGATGGGCCGCGTCTGCCGGTCACTGCGCAAGATTTACGGCGGGTCCTTGGCAATGAGAGGGTCGGGGATTTCGCCACCTTGGCCGGCCTGTCGTCGGACGACTTCCTCCTGCACTTCGCCCGGCTGCTGCCACTCGCCGTTAATCGGATGACATCGGAAGGCGAAACAGAAGCCGCGAACTAATTCAGTGGGACGTCCATCCGCGTTGATATGGATCAATGCGCGGAAGGCGGCCGGATGCTATCGGGCCGCCCATCCCAGGAGGCGGTGGTGGCAACGCGCACGACAACCCATGAGAAAGTGATCCGACAGCGGGCCGAGCGAATGTGGCGTGAAGAGGGAAGCCCGCCGGGCCGTCTGGATGACTATTTGGAGCGTGCCAGGGAGCTGCAGGCAATCACCGACAACCCGACCGCGGGACAGCTGCCGAATCCGATGACCGCGCATCATGGCGACGTCGGACCTTTGCAACCGGTGGAAGAGGCGGAAATCATGGAGAACCTCGGGGAGTTTCCAAGCCTGCTCGGCGACCAGGGCGAGCATATCCAAAGTCCCATGACGCGGCGGAAGGCACGGTAATTCCGGCGCGACGCATGATGCATGAAATCTGCCGCTGTTCGGAAATTGAAGAATTGGGCGCCGTCCGGATCCGCGTCGAACCAGCGCCCGTTCGTCGGGCTACCCGCGCGATCGAGTGCTTCCTGGAAGGGTCTCCTACGTCGGGATCGTGATGCGGTTAACCACCGCCGCGACCCCGGGAACGGCCCACGCGGCCGCCTCTGCCTCGTCACGCTCGGCGAGCGATCGGGCGACACCCGACAAAGTCACCTTGTGGTCATGCACCGCAATCGAGATGCGATGCGAGCTCAACAGTGCACTGAGGGTAAATGCCTCGGCAATCTTCTGGCTGACCCGCCTGGCGACGACGTCACTCTCGATAACAAGGTTGTTGCTGAACCCCCGGATGCCGTTCAGATATCTGATCGCCTCCGCGGCGGCCCGCTTCTGAAAGGGCGCCTCGACCGCGCCTTCGAGGATCAGCCATCCATCCCTGACGACCGGTGTGACCTTGCCGGGGGGTACGACCGTGCTCCGCTCAAGAGCCGACAGCGCCGATTGAACCAGATCTGTGTCGGATAATCCGTCGCCGTTGAGCGCCTCGCGGCGCGCCGACCTGGCCGCCCTGTCGTCTGTGGCAACCGAGATGTGTCTCGGGCCGGACGCTGGAACTGCTGCCTCGTTCGTTTCCCCGTCCTGACAAAGCGGCAGATACGAGCACATTCTGACCCCCTCTTGCTCCGGCCCTCAGGGCAGTTGACCACGTTGGGCCATGAACCCTACCGCCGTATGACAAACATGCCACAATAATCAGGCGCGGCATTGACCTGGATCAATACATCCAAGCCATCACGACCCCATGATCGCATGCGGCTCGGGAACAGCCCCGGCAACGGCGGTTATCCCCGATGATCCGGGACACGCCTGGCGCAACGAGATAACGGTCAGCGCGCGGCGAACGCCAATAGTCGTAGTAGTGGATCGATCGAGACAATGGGACATGGCCTATGACCAACTCTTCCGATTATGGCCGCTGGTTTGAACATAACGCTCGAGGGTGTCCCCCCGGTCGCCGCCAACTACACCTCCGCGAGGCGGAACCGACCGAACGGCGGCCGGCACGACATGAAATTCCGGCCGTATCGGCGTAGGGATGCAACCGCGCATCGTCACTCTGACGCTCAATCCCGCCGTGGATATGGCTTCGACCGCCACGGCGGTGCGGCCGACCCACAAGGTCCGCACGTTCGACGAGCGGCTTGATCCAGGCGGCGGAGGCATCAATGTCGCGCGTGTCGTGCATGCACTCGGCGGCGACTCGCTGGCGCTGGTCATGACCGGCGGTGTGACAGGGCACGTGATCGAGCAGTTGTTGAGCCGGTCGGGGGTGCGCTGGCAGGCCCTGCCGATACGCGGCAGCAACCGCATTTCTCTCAATGTTCACGACCGCCACAGTGGCCTCGAATATCGGTTCGTCCCGGAGGGTCCCATCGTCGAACCCGACGAGTGCCTGCATGCCCTGGAAGTCCTGCGCAGCATCGAAGCCGACTGGATCGTGGCGAGTGGCAGTCTGCCACGCGGCGTGCCCGACGACTTCTATGCGCAGGCGGCGGCGATCGCGTCGCAACGCGGCCAGAACTTCGTCCTCGATACGTCAGGGGCGGCGCTCCGTGCCAGTGTCGGTCCTGGCATTGCGCTGCTGAAACTGAGCCTCGGTGAACTGGAGTTTCTCACCGGCCGCGAGCTGCAAGGTCCGCAGGTCCGGGAGCAAGAAGTCCTGAAACTGCTATCTTCCGGGTCGGCGCGCATGATCGCGGTCAGTCTTGGCCGGGACGGAGCCCTGCTTGCGACAAACGAGGGCGTGATCCAGGTCCCGGCGGTCAAGGTCGAAGAGCGCAGTGCGGTCGGTGCCGGCGACAGCTTTCTCGCCGGCCTTGTCGTGGGACTAGGACGTGGCCTTTCCCCCCGCCGGGCATTGGCCCTGGGCACCGCGGTGGGCGCCGCCGCCGTTTTGAACTATGGCACAGCACTGGTGCGTCAGGCGGACGTCGACACGTTCTACCGAGAGCTGTGCGGTGAACCGGAACCCGTCGGTGCGCAGGATGCGTGATGTTACGTCCAAGGAGCCGGGACCATGACCGACGATCCGACTGCCGCCGCCAATCACGTCGCCGACCAACTGCACGCGAGAGGTCATCATCAGCAGGCCGCTCATATCCGTTCCGTCCTGCTGGACAACCGGGTCGGGTCAGCACTCCTCGCGGGGCTGCGGGAAGCCTGCCAGACCGTGTTGACGGCTATCGAGGCCATCGACCCGGTCAGCGCCACGATGGTCGATGAATTACGGCTCGATATTGATAAATGGATCAAGCAGGCGCCGGGTCATGTCTGACGCTGGACGCACAATGACAGTGGGAACAGCGCTCGGGCGAATCGTTGTCGGATCGCATTTCGCATCCCCTCGTGCCGCAGCTCACCCGAGGACGAACGGGCGGCGACAGGCATTCAGGACTTTGTCGCGACCGCGCCGCTGGAGCTGATTATTGTCTGTGAGCGCGATGCCGAGCGGGTCGAGGGGACTCGCCACTGTCTTCGCACCTGCTTTGACCATATGCCGCCACGCCCAGGTCGTGACATTCGTGTGGACAGTGGATTGTCCAAAGCCGGAGGGCGAATCTTGATCGCGAGCCAGCCCAGACTCCGCGTGGCGTAGCCAAAGTGAGGTTGTGATGGTCCTTTCCCTCGGCGCTTTTACCGATCGGGTTCGAATTGCCTATTTCTCGATGGAGATCGCACTCCGACCGGAGATCAAGACCTATTCCGGCGGCCTTGGCGTGCTCGCCGGGGACACGGTGCGATCCTGCGCCGATTTGGAAATACCCGTCGTCTTCGTTACGCTCGTGAGCCGTGCCGGGTACTTCCGCCAGGAGATCGATTCCGACGACCGCCAGGTCGAACAGCCGGACTGGTGGCAGCCAGCGCAATTCTGCACGCCACTGGACGCGATGGTCGCGCTGCAGATCGAGCAGCGTCCGGTTTGGATCCGACCCTGGCTCTATATTCACACCAGTCCGCATGGGCATCGAGTTCCGGTTCTCCTGCTTGACTCGGATCTCGAGCAGAACGACAGCGAAGATCGCAAACTGACCCATCATCTCTATGGCGACGGAGAGACCTACCGCCTCAAGCAAGAGTTGATCCTCGGTGTCGGCGGCATTCGGCTGCTGCAGGCGCTCGGTTTTTTGCTGCACACCTACCACCTCAACGAGGGTCACGCGGCGTTCCTGACACTGGACCTGCTGAACCGGTATCGCTTCCTGTCCCAGGACGTGCGGCCGGGAGAACCACTGTATGATCTAGCCAGGGTCAGGGAACATTGCGTGTTCACGACCCATACCCCGGTCGAGACAGGCCATGACAGGTTTTCCTATGACCTGTTCGAGAGCCTGGTTCCTGGTGTCGTGGACCTCGGCGAGCTCAGGCAGATCGCCGGGCAGGAGCGGCTCAACATGACCCAGCTTGCCCTCAATATGGCAGGCTATACCAATGGAGTTGCGCGCCGGCACGCAGAAACAACGCGGCACATGTTTCCGGGTTATCGCGTTCACGCCATCACCAACGGAGTCCATGTCGGTCTTTGGACGCACGCCGCCTTTGCGCAGCTCTACAGTGGGAATTGGAGGAATTGGAACCACGAACCGGAGATTCTGGTTCGTGCCCTGCGACTCACCGACGATGAGGTGTGGGAGTGCCATGTGGCGGCGAAGGCGCAGCTGCTTGAGCTGGTGCGAATTCGCACCGGCGTTGTCTTGGATCCGAGCATCGCAATCTTGGGCTTCGCCAGACGTATGACCGGTTACAAGCGCCCGCTGCTGCTGTTCTCCGACGTCGACCGGCTGGTCGCCATTGCGTCGCGACACCCGATCCAGATCGTCCTGGCCGGGAAGGCGCACCCGAACGACAAAGAAGGGAAGGAGGCGATCCGCCGCCTGGTCCAACTTGCTCGTGAACTTCGCGGCCGGGTCACCTGTGTCTTCCTGCCGAATTACGACATGGAGGTCGCCCAGGCGATGGTGAGCGGAGCGGATGTCTGGGTGAACACGCCGCTGCCGCCCATGGAGGCGTCCGGCACGAGCGGCATGAAGGCCGCCCTTAACGGCGTGCTCAACCTGAGCGTCCTCGACGGCTGGTGGATCGAAGCCTGTGTCGAAGGCGTAACCGGCTGGTCTATCGGAACCGAGGATGATGCCAGCTCGGCGGATGCCCATGCCAGCCTGCTGTATGACAAGCTGGACAACGTGGTTCTCCCGCTGTTTTATTCAAATACCGAGCAATGGCGCGGGATGATGAAGCAGAGTATCGCCAACATTGGCTACTACTTCAACAGCCAGCGGATGATGCGGCGCTATGCCAGCGAGGCGTACCTTCGGTAGTCGCGGCGGGTTGCCTAAGACGAAACGGATCGATCCCCTCATTGACCGAGGTGAACTGGAATGTTGCGTGAACAATCCGGTTGGCAACCCGGTCAGCGCAGCAACCGTCGGCCGTTCAGGTCCGCAGACTGGCGGGATTCTCCATCATCCGGATCGCCAAATACCGGAGATGCTCCGCCGCGACCGACCAAGGGGTGGTTGGGGCACCGGAAACGGTTCGGGATGCGGAGGCACTTCAATCGGCGGCGGCGGTGTTGGTTGAGGATCCGGCCTGGGCTGAGGTGGTTGACCACCTGCAAGGCGGCGTTCAACGCTGGGATCGAGCCTCAAACCGGAGGCGGATCGACTGCGTTTTTCGGACGTCGACCTTGCCCGGTCGCTCATCGCCACCTCCGGCTCCGTGGGTCACTCTTGATTTGCCTGCATTGACCGCGCCGCATTGACCGAGGTCAAGCGAGGCAGGGCAAACCGTCAGGACCTAAGACCGTCACACAGTGCAGGAGATGCGGCGGCCGGAGATTTTGCCGAGTGATATTGTGGCCTCGCCTTACGCGGGTAGCCGACTTGCCGCGCGATGAGCTCATCTCGCCCTGATCGAGACAACAGGCGCCCCGCGACCGGGTCCCGCCATATATCACGCTACCCTCTGTTCCGCTCGCTCAACGTGCAGCGGATAGGACATCGAGCCGCATAGGTGCAGCAGCAACTCCATGTCGCCGCTGAAGCCCGAGAACAATGCGGCCGGCAATTCGGCGTCGCCATTGGTCCAGCGGAGGCGGTCGTCAGGTTCATAACCATGCCAACCGTCGACCAGTCGATCATCGTCCGCCTCGATCAGCACGAGCTTCGCGCCTCGACGCAATTCGATGCGCCTGAGCGCCACACCCAAGGAACGGGGGTCGCGCGCCTGGCCCGCCTCCGCGGGGACGCCCTCGCGTGATACAATACGTACACTGCCGGGGCACCGAGGAAGGCGGAAGATACGTGCTTCGCCTCGCCGTGTCGCCGCATCGATGCGGCGCCCATCGATCATCAGATGCACGTCCGGATCTTTGGTCAGCGGCAGGCCTGGACGCGCTCCGGAGCGTTGCAAAAGTCTGTGCCAGACGTCGTCGACGATCGGACCGCCGGTCAGGACCGCTGCGCAGGGCGGCTTCGCCGGCAAGTGCCAGCCTGCGTTCGCGTTCCGGAACAGCCAGCGGTTGCCGTCGTCGCGATAGGTCTCGGCCGGCGCGCCATTGGCCAGCAGCACATCATGCTGTTCGAGTTCCAGGTGGAACACGGTCACCTCCTGCGCGGCGTCGTCCCACAGAATGGAACGGTGGTTGACCAGGAATTCCGCCGGGATCATCACGCCGCCCAGATACAGCGAGTGACCCTTGGTGATCCGAAGGTCGCAATATGGCACGTTGTCGGCCAGGGCGCCCTTGCGCACGATCACCGGCGTCGCTGCGCTGCGTCGGCCGCGCGTGACCAGACTGCGCCCGACGCCAATCCAGATCAGGCGCTTGAGCGTCCCGCTGGCGGTTACAATGGCATCGCCGACCTCCAGCCGTTCCACCGGTGTCTCGCCACAAGGGGTCCGGATGAGGGTGCCGGGCAGGAAGCAGGGGATATCGGCACTGTTGGCGCCGAATCCCGCTGCCCATGCCGCCGCTTCGTTCGGGCGCGAGCCGTTGACAAAGTCAAACGTGGCGGTGCCGTTTGACCAGATGTCGACATGATCGACCGTCACTCCCTCGGCCTCCACGCCGGCGATAGTGGAGGCTAGCCAAGTCGGGAAGACGGCGTCGTCCTGGCCGGATGTCGCACCGGTTTCATCGATGCCGAACGGCTTGTTGTGTTCCTTGGCGAACGCAACGGTGTCCGCGAACGACCAACCGTAGCCGCTCGCAGTGGTGGCACCGAGAGCCGGCGTAGGATTGCCCAGAGTAAAGTTCTCATACAGGTAGTAGTGTTCGATATTGGCCGGCTTGGCGACCCAAACCGCGTAGGTTGCGTCGACGGTGGTGCCGCCCGTGGCGAAGTCGACAAGGTTGTTCGGCGTGCCGCCGCCATAGACGTCCACCGAGACGACATCGACATACTGATCGCCAGGATAGAGCGTCTGGACATCGTAGCTGCTGCCGTTCGTCGTGGCAGGATCCCAAGTGGTTTTCGCGGTGATCCCGTCTTTCGTGCCCTCGGCGTGGATGAGGCTGGCGATGTGCTGCCACGCCGCGACAAAGTCGGCGTTGTCGGACCCGTTTGAGGCCGGCGTCCACGGCATAAAGCCGTTGAATTCGTAACCGATGCGAAACTCGGCGGTCTTGAAGCCGGCGTTCGCCCAGCCATCGACAATGCCTGTGTAGTCGGCATCGAGCGAGCCTGAGATGATCTGCTGGTAAAAGCTGTCGGGGTCTTGCTTGAAAGGTCCGAACGCATTGGTCGCCATGGGGACGCCGACGACCGGGATCGTGCCCGATCCCGGCGCCAGAAAGCTGTTGCCACTGCCAGCAAAGGACGTTGCGGCAAAGCTCGCGCTGCTGCCCCATTGGCTCGGGCTCTGCGTGAAGTCGGTAAAGGCGTCAAAGAACTGCGGGCGTGTCCCCATCAGCGAGGCGAAGTTGCTGTATTGCGTCTGAAAGTTGGTTTCGTTCGTGGCGTTGCTTCGATCCGGCTGGTCGTTGAGGTAGGCACCCAGCGGAGCCAGGGTGTTATTGGTGTTGGAGAGGGTCGAGGAGGACATAGTTCCGTTGCATACCTTATCTTCCGGCTGCAGAGTGGCATATTTTGCTACTCCAGGTCGAGCAATTGGTTGCGAGCTTCAACGACCCCGATCTGGCGACGGTGGGAACCCGGGCGCCGCTGCCCAATTCGTCAGGTTGCACCGACGTGATGCGGTTCCGCTCGGCCGCGTGACCGTGGCGCGGCGGATCGGGGGGCGGCGGCACTTCGGGAACAGGCAGTTTGTTCGATCAAGACATCGCGTTCGAAAGGGAGCATGCTGGGTCAACGTGCGTGTTCTGAGAATTTGGTCGGGAGTGGGGAAGGGTCATGCAGGAGGACGATCTCAGGCCCTCGGAGAATATCGAGGATCGGCGCGGCAGAGGCCCGGGCATCGGTGTTCGGAGCGGCGGACTTGGCATCGGCGCCGTGGTAGTGCTCAGCCTGCTCGGCTGGGCTCTTGGCATCGATCCCTCGGTCCTCATCGGCGGCGCGCAGATGGTGGCCGGCGGAGGCAATGCGCCCGTCGCTCAGTCCGGTCCCGCGCCGCGGGGTGCTCCCGCCGATGCCACCGGAAATTTTGTCGCCCGGGTCCTTGGTGAGACCGAGGACGTGTGGTCCGAACTGCTGCCGCAGCAGGCCGGCCGCCAATACGAGAAGCCGGTGCTGGTGCTGTTCTCGGGCGTCACCCAGTCTGGGTGTGGCACGGCGCAATCGGCGATGGGGCCGTTCTACTGTCCGCTCGACCGCAAGCTTTACCTCGATACCTCGTTCTTCCAGGACATGCAGCGCCGCCTCGGTGGCGGCGGCGATTTCGCCTATGCCTACGTAATCTCCCACGAGGTTGGGCATCACGTGCAGAACCTGCTTGGGATCCTGCCGAAAGTGCAAAAGGCGCAGGACAACGCACCGGACCAGGCGACGGCGAACGCCATTTCAGTGCGAGTCGAGCTGATGGCGGATTGTTTCGCCGGAGTCTGGGCGAACAGAATGAACCAGCGCCACAACAACATCGACGAGAACGACGTTCGCGCCGCGGTCAATACCGCCGGCGCGATTGGAGACGACCGGCTCGAGCGGCGCTCCCGGGGCGTGGCCGTGCCGGACAGCTTCACCCACGGCACTTCCGATCAGCGGGTACGCTGGCTGCTGACGGGTCTGAAGAATGGCAACATCAAGGCCTGCGACACTTTCCAGTCGTCATCACTTTAGGCGTCCGAGATTCGGCCAATCAGCGCCAGAGGTGAAGTTGCGGCCTGGGGGACCCGCTCGGCCAGTCATCGAGCAGAGTCGCCGCCGCCTGGAGATGGCATGTCCGACGTCGTCGGCGCGCTGGCTACCGGGGTCTTCATCAGCACGAATCCCGACGCTGTCAAATGCCGGACCAGGCGTTCCGCCGTGATCCGGGCCATCATCGTGTCGGCGTGGCTGACCCGCTTTCGGCCGTCATACCGCAGCGCGAATGCCAGAGTCTCGGTAATCTCGTCTACCGTGGCAGGGCGGAGAGGCGGTGTCGCGGCCATGGCACGGACGGTAGGGAATTTGTCAGAACAAAGCAAGAACTTATAATGGATTGAGTTGTTCGGGCGGCTCACCCGCGCCATCCGCCGACTTGAGCAGAGGCTGGGGTTCCAGCAAATCCGGACCGTCATTGCGGACATTGCCGACCCGCTTATCGACCGGCCAGATCCGCAGGATACCCTCGGGCGAAGCGCGCAGCAGCATTCGTGGATCACCGTCGACCTCACCCAGCCAAGCGGGCCAGTCGGCACGTTCCAGGATGACCGGCATCCGTTCATGCAGCACCGCCATCTCCGCATTGGCTTGCGTGGTAACGATGGCGAAGGTGCGGAGAATATCCCCCGCCGGCGAGCGCCATCCCTCCCAAACTCCAGCGAATGCCATTGGGTCGCCGTCCTTGCGGGCGATGGCATAGGGCGCCTTGCCATCAGGCATCGCCTTCCACTCGTAGAAGGCGGCGGCGGGTACCAGGCACCGGCGCTTGGCGAAGGCCATCTTGAACATACCCGAACTGTCGACCGTTTCCGCGCGGGCATTGATCGGCTTTCGCGCCGCCTTCAGGTCCTTCGTAAAGGAAGGGACCAGACCCCAGGTCAGCGGGTCCAGGTGCCTCGCCCCGGTGTCTGGATGCCGTCGCACCACAGGCGCGCTCATGCTTGGCGCCATGTTCCAGGTCTGCGGCAAATTCGGCAGCGGGTTCGTCGTCCCGAACAGCCGGGCGATAAACTCAGGGGGGAGGAAGGAAGCGTAACGACCGCACATGCGGTAGAGAATGGGACGCCGGTCGTGCTCTGACCAGGGGAGGCAGCTTCAGTCGCCCGGCCCGTGACCGCCGATGCCGCGGGAGCGCGGTCACCCTCCGTCCGACTGGTCCGATGGATGTGTCGGTGACGCCGGCTTGCGATGATGCTTCACGTTATGAGTGCCCGGAAGGCGATGCTTGAGCGAACGCTGGCCGGTGTCATTTCCCTGAGACACCGCTGCTGCGTTGGCGGAGGCCAGAGAGGCAGCCGCCTGCTGCCCCTCGGGTGGTGAGGCAGATTGCCGCTCAGCTACCGGACTTGCCGCCGCGGCCGCGGCTTGGGTCGCGGAAGACGTGGCCCGAAGAGCGTCGTCGGCCGGGGATGCGCTAAGCGCACGGACAGCCTGCGGTGCAGTGGCGGTGGCCGCGGTGACGGCCGCGGCGGGGGCCGGCTCATCGTTCACTCCGCCGTCGACGTGCACGAAGAACGCCACGATCCCGACGATCGCGCCGGCACAGGCCAGGCCGACCGCCGGCCACTTCCACCACCGCTCGCCGAGTCGCGGCGGGCTTCTCTTTGCCGGTCGGTCCGGACTTGCCTGCTGTTGCGGGTTGGTGGCGGACAGCTCGGAGCCCCGAATGGCTGCCTCGTCGATATGTCGTGGTCGAACGCTGTCCGCTTGCTCGGTGTCGGCCAGGCGCAAGGCTGACCGAGCGAGCGTGCTCAACATCTGCGGTATGCCGCCGGCGCGCTCGGTCAGACGGTTGACCGCCGCTCGCGAAAACAGCTCCGTCGGCTCCCCGAAATGAAGCAATCGCGCCATAATGAACGGCGCCGCCTCGTCGGCATCGATTGGATTGATGAGGACCGTTTCGACGCCATACGGAAAAGTCCTGAGGTACTCGGCCAGCATTGGCTGACCCGCGATCACGTAACGGCCGGGGCTGCGAAACATCCGTGCCCACGCCTCGCCATTCAGACGACAGTCTTCATCGATCAGAACGACGCCATCCTCGTCCGATCCATAGGCGGCTTCGCCCGGCGGCAGCAGCCATACATCGACACCCGACGCTTCCAGCGTGCGTGCGAGATCTTCAAGCAGGAGCGACTTGCCGACGCCGGGAGGACCGAGGATGGCGGTCATCTTCGTGCCACGCCGCACCGCCTCGAGTGCCTTGTCTCGCGCCGCTGTCCAGTTTCGGTGCGGCACGATCGCATTCGCCGCGCTTTCGCGCAGCAACGGCGGATTTTGTACTGCCGACCCGACAAAGCTATCCATCCTATTATCTCTCTAAAGTGCAGTCGCCGAGCTCTTCTTGCTGTTGTTCAGCAAGTGCTCATAACTACCGGCCGCAGATGGCGGAGTATAGCTCCACACCTTGCGGTTGCGACGCGGCGATTAGTTTGGGCAGTAGACGGGAGGTTTAGTGATTCGGCAATAGTCAACATGATCCCGGGGCTCGATTCTTTGTTGTTTGTCCCTGTCGCCAATTTGCAACAAGGTCCGATTTGGCTGCATTCTCGGCTCGATCACAGGGTTCCGGGCTGCCGGCGCCGGAACGGTCTCATAGATGGCTCCATGTTGCGACGAGGGGGGTCGATTAATGATCGCGAAAGCGATGCTTGGGCATTTCCTCGCACGCGCCGTCCCACCGCGGAAGTTCGCCGAACCTGCCTTCGCGGAATGCGCGACAAAAGTCGTTTGTCGCTCGCTCCAGGTTTGCGTCTGGGGTTGCCCAATGTAATCCCAAAGTGTCATCACCGGACGGTCTGATGACCGATGATTTTCCTGCGCAGCACCCAAGTCGTGGATCCGCTCGCCTTCGCAACGGCAGCCCGTGCCAAGCATGGTGATGACCCTTTGAGGATTTGGCGGCAATGCTGCCGCTTAAGCCATTTTGTACCGATAACGAAATTATCAAGGCTGCCATTCCATTTCGGCTCCGGTTCTCCGGTGGCGGAGATGGCCCGGATCGTATTCGCGTCGAGTCGGGCGAGCGTTGTGCTGGATCGATACGGCGGCGATCATTACTTTCAAGCTTGCCGTTGCCGGCAGCGACGGGAATAGGCCAATCGCCTCGAAGAACCCGCGAATCGCCCGGTCCCATCGACCTCAGACGGCCAGTTTTCCCGTGCGGTCGACGCATCGTCAATTCCCCGGCTCGCCGCGCACTGGCCGGCGCTTGGTGCCACTCAGGGGTGCACCGTAGCGGTGCGAGCGAAGGTGCGATACGGGACGCAAAGTAGAGAGGGACGCGTCGCCGCGTGCCCGGCCGAGCTGGCCGGGGTAAACCGCGGTCCAATACAGAGTTTGCTTTCATTCCGGAGGGGTCGATGCGAGCCAGACTGCGAGGTACCGAAATCTATTTCGACGTGGAAGGGATGGGGCTGGTCCCAGACGGTAATGTTATGCGCGAACGGCCGGTCGCCTTGCTGATCCACGGCGGGCCGGGTGGCGATCACAGCGGCTTCAAGCCCGCATTTACGCCGCTGGCCCACAGTATGCAGTTGGTCTATTTCGACCATCGCGGCCAGGGACGTTCGGCCGAGGGCGACCCGGATCGCTACACGCTCGACGAAAATGTCGAGGACATGGAAGCGCTGCGTCAACATCTGGAACTCGGTCCGATCGTCAGCATTGGCACCAGCTACGGCGGCATCGTCGCGATGGCACACGCCATCCGGTATCCCGACAGCGTCTCGCAGCTTGTGCTGATCGTCACCGCGGCTCACGGCGGTTTCATCGCGCAAGCCAAGGAGATAGTGCGTGCGCGTGGCACAGCGGAACAGCAGCATGTCTGCGACATGCTTTGGGCGGGAGAGCTCGATACGGCGGAACGGCTGTCGCAGTATTACGACGTCATGGGGCCGCTCTACGCGCGCAACTTCGACGCAGGTTCCGCCGCCGCCGGCCGCGCTCGCGGCACCAGCTCACCAGTGCCGCTAAATCGTGCCTTCGGCCCGGGAGGATTCTTGCACAGCTTCGACCTTCGCCCCCGGCTCGGGGAGATCACGGCGCCGACACTCATTCTCGCCGGCCGGCACGACTGGATCTGTGCGCCGGAATTTTCCGAGGAAATCCACCGTCATATCCCTGGGTCAGTGCTACGGATCTTCGAGAACAGCAGCCACTCCATCCGTTCCGACGAACCCCAGGCGATGATCGAGGCCATTGCCGAATTCGTCGCCCGCAACGGGTGACGGCAATCCGCGGAGTGACGGTTAAAGCTGCGACGCCGCTTTCCCGGCATCATCGACAACGCCACGGCCAAGGAGCAGGCGCGTAGGATCGCCGCCTGGACGCTGCTGCCAGGCCGGCCGTTCCCGCATCAGCGGGCCCGCAAGCGGAAGGTGTCATCGTAGAACGCCCTACGCTGGCAGCCTGCCCCTGCTCGACGTCGCCGGAAGACCGACATGCTGGTGATCGCCAGCAGCCGGTACGAGCCATATCCAATGCGACCCCAGTCGATCGATATGGGTGTCGGTGACGCCTGCAGCGACAAAGAAGAGGAGTCGCTGCTCAGTCCTGATTGGGGGATGCCAGGCGATCCGCTGCTAGTATTCGGTACACCTCGAAGGTGGACCCAGCCGCGGCTTGATGCGCGGTAACAGGCTTTGACACCCTCAGCTGCCGGTCCTAGCATGACCGATGCCCCCGAAAGCATCTCTTAACGTGTCGCTCACTCCGGAGCTCACGGCCTACGTCACCGATCTTGTGGCCACCGGGCAGTATCGGAGCGCTTCAGAGGTGGTCCGGGCGGGCCTACGCCTGATGCAGAGAGAGGACGCCACTTTGCGGGCCGGTTCGGGCCAGAGATCGCCTGAAAGGGGATCTTTAACGGCGAAGCCGGCTGTCGGCGGACGGCGGACCGGGCAATAATGGCAGAGGCTGACCAACAACGGTTGTCAGTCATTGGCATTGGCGCGTCTGCTGGAGGAATCCAGGCCTTCCAGAGTTTCTTTGAAAACATGCCGGCGGATAGCGGCTTCTCGTTTGTCGTCATGCTGCATCTGCCGCCGGACAGAAAGAGCATCCTGCAGGAACTGATTGGCCGCTGGACTGCCATGCCGGTCATTGAGGGAGCGGATGGGTGCGCCCTGCAAGCAAATTGCGTCTACGTTCCGCCACCCGGCATCGTCGTGACCTTTCGTGATGGCCGCTTGCACCACCATCATGCCGGCGCCAACGAACCCCGTGAAATCAATCCAATCAGCATGCTTTTCAGCTCGCTTGCTGAAGGGCTGGAAGAAGACGCCGTCGGCGTCATTTTGTCCGGCACCGGCAGCGATGGTGCGCTCGGCCTCAAAGCAATCAAAGAAAAAGGTGGACTGACGCTCGCGCAGGGTGCTGACGGAACCGGCCCACAGCATGACGGCATGCCGCTGAGCGCAATCGCGACAGGTGCGATCGATATCGTCGCCGCGGTCGAGGCGATGCCAAGTCGTATTATGGCCGTCCAAGTGGCGCGGCGAAAGCTCGATGGTTTAGCGACGTTGTCGCTGGAGAAGGCCGATGCGGCACGGCTGGCGATTTGTACGATCCTGAATCGGACCATCGGGCATGATTTCGGTGGTTACAAGGACAAAACGTTCCTGCGCCGCGTCCAGCGGAGGATGCAGGTCCTGGGTTTGACGTCGCTGGGCGCCTTCATCGATCGGCTCGAAGCTGACCGAGACGAAGTCATCATGCTCTTCCGTGACCTGCTGATCGGCGTGACCAGCTTTTTCCGCGACGAAGAGACGTTCGCGGCGCTCCAGCACACCGTTATTCCCCGGCTGTTCGAGGGCAAGAGCCCTGATATGACGATCCGCATTTGGGTGCCAGGCTGCGCCACCGGGGAGGAGGCCTATTCGCTCGCGATCCTGATGCGCGAACAGCTCGATCGTCTCGATGGCGCAGCGCCCAAGGTGCAGATTTTTGCAACTGATATTGACGAACCGGCGATCGCGACGGCGCGGGCGGGACGATATCCGGCCACACTGCTGCAAGGCATGTCCCCCGAGCGGCTATCACGCTACTTCGTCCGCGGGATCGATGGCAGCCACACGATCGTAAAATCTGTCCGAGAGCTTTGCACCTTCTCGGCGCATAGCCTGACGCGCGATCCGCCGTTTTCCCGCATCCACTTACTGTCCTGTCGGAACCTTCTCATCTATCTTGACTTGGACCTGCAGGGTGCCGTCATTCCTGCATTCCATTATTCGCTTGTCCCAGACGGGATCCTTCTGCTTGGCAGTTCCGAGACGGTGAACCGGCATGAAAGCCTGTTCAAGACGCTCGACCGCAGCCACCGCATCTTTCAGAAACGTGATGTTCCCAGCCCCCCGTTGCGCATGGCAAGCCGGGATGGCCAACGCAATGCCGAGACAGCGACAGACGGCAACCCACTGCCGCGTACTTCCTCTAGGCTTGGCCTCTCACGATTGAGGTACCTGGGCCAACACGCGCGTCATGGAACGTTTCGCTCCCCCCTTTGTCATCGTCACCGCCGATGCGGAGGCCCTTCACTACTCCTCCAACCTGGCTCGCTACCTGGATCTGCCTCCCGGATCACCCAGCCAGAATGTCTTGCTGATGGCGCGGACTGGCCTGCGTGCACCACTGCGTGAAGCGCTGAGACAGGCAGCCGAGGTCGGCCATAGCGTCGAACGGTCTGGCATCTCCGTACAAGCCGCGGATGGTCGAACGAGATACGTCAACCTGCTGGTCGAGCCAAGGCGCGAGCAGGGTGGGGATACCGTGTTCCTCGTCGTGTTCGTTGAGGCGCAGGAGGCGCGGAAAGACACAAGCAGGCAGGAAGAGGACTTCTTTCGCGAGATCGGCACCAACCACCAACTCGAGGCTGAACTACGCGACACCCGCGAGCAGTTGCAGTCCATCACGGAAGAACACGACACGGCGCTGGAGGAACTGAGGAGCGCAAACGAGGAACTGCATTCCGTCAACGAAGAATTGCAATCCACTAACGAAGAGCTGGAAACCTCAAAGGAGGAAATTCAATCTATCAACGAGGAACTGCAGACCGTCAACGGACAACTGGCCAGCAAAGTTGATGAACTTGACCGCAAGAACAGCGATTTGAAGAATTTGTTCGAGAGTACTCAGGTCGCGACGGTCTTCCTCGATCCGTATCTGGTGATCCGCAGCTTTACGCCAGCGATCGCGAGTCTCTACAACCTTATCCCAAGTGACCAGGGTCGGCCTTTGACCGATATTGTCAGCCGTCTGCGTTACTCGAATTTGCGCGAAGACTGTCGGCAGGTGCTCCAGTCCTTGGAGCCATTGGAGCGTCGCGTCGTTCGTGACGACGATACGACACACTACCTGATGCGCATCTTGCCGTATCGCACTCCGGAGAGTGACGTGGACGGGACGATCGTCACCTTCGTCGACGTTACAAGTATTGTGCAGGCGGAGCAGCATCAACGATTGTTGGTCGACGAGCTCAATCACCGCGTCAAGAATATGCTGACGGTTGTCATTTCGATGGCTACCCAGACGCTCAGGCGCACAGATTCGCTGGAGGAATTCGAGAAGAGCTACATGGGCCGCCTCCACGCGTTGTCCGCAGCATACTCGCTGCTGAGCCATGAGGGGTGGCAGAAAGTCACGCTGAAAGCGTTGCTCCTTGAGGAGCTACAACCGTTTTTCTCGCCAGGCCACTCGAATGTCGTTTTGGAAGGTCCGAACGTTCTGCTGAACCCTAAAGCTGCTTTGTCCCTTGGAATGGCAATCCATGAGCTGACGACGAACGCTTTCAAGCATGGCGCGTTATCTGTGTCGGAAGGCACTGTCCGGATTGTCTGGCACACGGAGCAACCTCCGGACGGTGAAGTCCTGGTTTTGAGCTGGAGCGAGGCGAACGGACCACCGGTGTCGCCACCTACCTACAGAGGATTCGGCATGACGTTGATCGAGCGTGGCCTGAGACAAGACATGTCGGCAGAAGTCACTGTCACCTTTCAACCCGAGGGAGTGAAAGCCACGCTGCGGGCGCCTCTGTTGGTTGGACGCCTAGACCAGGGCACGAGCTAGATGGCTGGTGGCGGCGACCTGGCCGGTAGACGGGTCCTGGTCGTGGAGGACGAAATGCTGGTGTCGCTCCTGATCGAGGATGCCCTCACCGACAGCAAATGCATCATTGTGGGCCCTTATGATCGGGTTCCCGCCGCTCTTGAAGCGGCACGCACGCTTGCATTAGACGCCGCCGTTTTGGACGTAAACCTGGCTGGCACAAAGGTGTATCCCGTGGCTGAAGTGCTGTCAGCGCGTGGCATCCCTTTCTTACTTCTGTCGGGATACGGACCACAAGCAGCACCACTCGAGCATCCATCATGGCAAGTGTGCGGTAAGCCGTTCAAAACCGAGCAGCTCATCACGATGCTCGCCGAGCAGATCGCCTCACGACATAAACGTAATCTGCCCAGTGACAGCCGATCGTAAGACCCGCCTTGTGGGTTCTTCCGCTCGGAAGACGGTCGCGAAGCTGATTACCTCCGTTGAGGGGGATCTGGGATCCTGGCCACGATGGACAGTTGATCTGCTTTGCCGCGCGCAATGCGTTCCGCCAGTTTCGCGATCCGCGAGGCGTACGGGTGAGTTGTCGGCCGCTTCCCGGGTATCGCGGACAACGCCGCGGCCTAGGGATCGTGGGGCAAGCGGCCCCGCAAGCCCGTAAGGACAGCTAGCCCGGTTTTCGTCTGCCCGCGAAGCTACGCCTGAAACGCTCTGGCCAACGCCAGCAAGGCGGTGTCGGTGCCTCGACCGCCCACGATCGACAGTCCCACCGGGGCGCCGTCCACCGTCGCGCCGGGAAGGTTCAGCTGCGGCGATCCGGTCAGGCCGCCGAGGCAAGCCAGACAGGTGATCCGCTCACGTGGAAACTCGAGGCTGGAGATCGACAGCCCGCGCAGCGGTGCCGGAAACGGAGTGGTGGGCAAGCACAGGACCGTGCCAGGTGTCAGCAACGTGCGAAGTCGCGAGCGTGCCTCCTCCCGCATCAGCGCGGCCTTGGTGTGCTCCGCCTCCGTGATCTGGGCCGCCGCCGCAAGGCTGCGCGCGACAGTGAACTGAAATCGGGGATTGTACCGATCGATCCATGGCGCGAAAGTCTGCCAGAACTCCCCGGACTGCAGACAGCGCTGCGCCTCCTTCCATACCGAAAGCCCCTGCGGCGCCAAGGTTTCCTCGCGACGCGTGCCGACCAGGGCTGACAATTTGTCGACCAACGGCCACAGCGCCTCTGCCACCGCCGGATCGGCGAATGCGAACGCATCGGCGGCGACAATAAGAGTCCCGGGCAGTGTCGCCGGCAGCGGTGCATCGAACAGGACCTGCCCCACCCGCGCGAGCGTCGCGGCGTCGCGCGCGAACCAGCCGACGGTGTCGGAAGATGGTGCCTGGACGGTAACGCCGCGAAAATCCAGCCGGCCATGGGTTGGTCTGATACCGAACAGACCGCAGAAGCTGGCGGGCACGCGGACCGACCCACCGGTGTCGGTGCCGAGTGCGAAATCGCACAGGCCGCCGGCGACGACCGAAGCAGACCCGGACGAGGACCCGCCCGGCACGCGATCGGGCGCCGCGGGATTGAGCGGCGTACCGGTGAATGGGTTTTCGCCGAGAATCCCAAGCGAAACCTCATCTGTCGCGGTCTTCCCAATGATGGAGGCACCACTGTCCAGCAGCCGCTCCACGACCCAGGCGGAGCGTGTCGGGACCGGATGCGCCCGTTCCCAGTCCGGATTGCCGGCGCCGGTCGGCCAGCCGGCAACATCGATCAAATCCTTGACGGCGAAGGCCAGGCCGGCCAGCGCGCCGGCCGACTTCCCGGCAACGGTGCATCGGGGTCCAGGCACGAAGGCGTTCAGATGGTCCATCAGGTTCGCTCCCAAATTGCCGCTCGGACCGCTTGCCGCGGCGGCAGGGACGCAACGATCTCCGGTGTCGGGGCGACGTGCTAACCGGCGGCGCTGACGCCGGCGACCGCGACAGGCGACGCCTCGCCAACGGTGTGTCGAGTGAACGTGAACGACACCGCGGCACCGATCAGTGAAAGCACGCCCGCCAGCACGAAGGCGGAGGAAAAGCTGCCAGTGATCTGTATAATATAGCCCGTAACGATCGGCGCCAGAAGTCCGAACACATTGCCGCCCAGTACCATGAAGGCGAAAGTGCGTCCGCTGTCGGCAGGCGAGCGGAGAAGGTCGTTGGCCAGCGCGGCATTGGCCGCGGTGGCGGTGCCGCCGAAGCTCACCGGGAAGATTGTCAGAATGACCACCAACGGCAGCGAATCGACGAACGGGATCGCTACACCGACCGCGCACAGCAGCAGACATATCACCGCCAGGTTGCGCCGCGTGCCGCTGCGCCGCGTGTGCTGCGTCAGTATCGCGTCACCGATCCAGTTGGAAAGGATGATCACGGCCGCACCGACCAGAAACGGCACCGAGGTGAACAGGCCGGACTTCACGATCGACAGACCGCGCGCGGTCTGCAGGTATTCCGGCAGCCAGCTCAGATAAAGGTAGACGGAGTAAACAGCGCAGCCCTGCGATATGGCCAGGCCCCACATCGAGGGCGAGCGCAGCAGGCCCCGATAGCCGAGTCCGCCGTGGTCCGCCATTGGCTCGCCTCCGTGGCGATCAGCGAGGATGCGCTGCCTCTCGGGCTCCGGCAGCCAGCGGGTTCGCTCCGGCGTCGAGACGAAGGCGACCCACACGGCGACCCAGACCAGGCCGATCGCGCCGGTGACGACGAACGACCAGCGCCAGGACGTAGCGGCGATCAGCCACGCCACCAGCGGCGCGCTGAGGGCCGGGCCAAGCATAGTGCCGGCTTGGATACAGCCGATGGCGGTGCCGCGCTCGCGGGCGGGGGCCCACTCACGGACGCTGCGATAGCTGACCGGGAAGGTCGGAGCCTCACCGGCGCCGAGCCCGAGCCGCGCAATCAGTATGGTGGCGAAACCTGTCGCGGCGCCGGTCAACATCTGCGCGATCGACCAGAACGTGGCGCCGATAGCCGCGAGACGATGCGACCCCAGACTGTCGACCAATCGGCCGCTCGGCAGCATCATCACGACGTAGGCCCAGAGAAACGACGAGAACAGGTAGCCAAGCTGTACCGGCGACAGATTGAATTCCTGTGCGACCGAGCGTCCGGCCACCGACATGTTGATACGATCGAGATAACAGATCACATTGAATAGAAACAGCAGGAAATATACCCAAAATCGCCGATGCGTCATCGTTTCGGTGTCTCCGGTTGTTCGGCTTTTGTCGGCAAATCGCCGATGCTAGCGGAGCACCCACAATCATATCGGGCGCCCGCTACCGACGTCGATGCGCGTTTCGTCAGGCCGCACCACCGTTGCGATGAGAAAACGCTGTTTCCGCGCTGGTAATGAATTCCAGCAAAGCGGTCTGTCCATCCTCTGTTGCCCGCTTTGCCCGCAGGATCGCATTGGCGGCATCGGACGGGTCGGTGACGCGTTCGCTCCAGCCACCCAGGTCCTTCGCAAGGTTCGCGTAGTTGCCACCAAGATCACGCGACTTGTGCTTGTCGTGCGACAGTTTCATGTGCGGAATTTCGATCGCCATCGTGCTATTGTTCAGCACGATCGTCAGGCTGGGGATGCCGGCGCGGACCGCTGTCTCGAAATCCAGGCCGGTCATGCCGAATGCCGCGTCGCCCATGAAGTTGACGCAGAATTTGTCGGGCGCGGCGACTTTCGCGCCGATGATCAGGCCCAGACCGGTGCCAAGCTGGTGGGACTTGCCCCAGCCGAGATAGCCGCGCGGGCGAGTCGCGCGATAGAACGGCAACAGCTGGTCGCGCGGGCTGCCGGAATCATGCGTCACGATCGCTTCGGCCGGATCGACCACCCGAATGAACTCCGACATCACCCGGTACGGCGTCATGGGGGTTGCCTGGCTCGTCAACGTGGCATTCCACCGCCCCAGCCACGCCTCCCGCTCGGCGGCGATCTCAGCGGCGGGCGAACGATTCGGCAGCTTTCCGCCCAGGCGATCCTTGACCGCGGCTACCAGCTTGACGAGGGTCAGTCGTGCGTCGCCCAACAGCGCTACTTCCGTCTGATACGATTTGTGCAGGTCGCGCGGATCGTTGGTTGCATGAATGATGGCAACGTTCTTCGGCAGCGCGGGCGTCGTCAGCGGATGTCTCGTGAAGCCGCAGCCGATGCCGAGCACAAGGTCGGTCCTGGTGTGCAAGAAAAGCCGGCCCGGACCATTGAAGGTGTTGCCGCCGGAGCCAAGCGATAGCGGATGGTCCTCAGGAAAGGCGCTCTTGCCATCGACGGTCGTCATCACAGGCGCCTGCAGCAGGTTCGCCAGTTCGATGAGTTCCGTTGATGCCTCGGCGTAGAGTACGCCCTGACCGGCAAGGATCATCGGGCTCGAGGCGGCAATCAGCAACTTTGCCGCCTCATCCACGTCCTGGTCGGACGGCGCGGAGATGCTTGGGCGGAACGGCCGGTAGCTTTCAGCGTCGTCTCCGGCATCGAGCGCAACGATGTCCCGAGGGACCTCCACCATCACCGGACCCGGACGTCCGTTTTTGAGCGCATTGAACGCGCGGCGCATGACACCTGTCGTCGCCTCGGGTATCAAGATCTCTTCGACTTGTTTGGTGACCGACGCGTACGTCCGGCTGGAGCGGAATGTCGGAAACACCTGCGATTGATCCCGCGCGTGCGCGAGCGGAAGAAACAGCACCGGGACGCTGTCGGAATAGGTCGTGGCGATGCCGGGGAAGGCATTTTCCGAGCCGGGGCCGTATTGCATGAGGAAGACACCCGGCGGCTTGCCGTTGGTCACGCGCGCAAATCCGTCCGCCATGTCGACACCAACCCGCTCCTGTCGGCAGATGATGGGCCGGATGCCGGCCGCGACCGCGTTCTCGATAAGTGGGGTCGTGGGGAAACAGAAGACAGTGGAGACCCCCTCGCGCTTGAGGATTTCCACGATGGCATCGGCGGTATGCATGGGTTCTTCCCCTTTTGATGGACCGTCCAGCAGTCTAGGAGCTGCGGCCGCGCAGGAAAAGCATCTGCGCGGTGGCCACATTCCTGTTCCGCAATGACGCTCATCCCGCATGCGGGTTGCGACGTGCGGGACGTCGTTGGGGCGGGCCGTTGATTGCGAATTCGTGATGGTTGATCCGAGGCCCCGTGGGCTCCCAAAGGCCCGCGCAGGTCCAGCGTCCAGGGACCTGGGAATTGTGCCCGGCGGCCGGCAGCGCCATGATGCGCCGCGGACCGGACCAGGGGGAGGCAGCGCGATGCAAGCCTATGAAGCAATTGCCCAATCGCTCATTTCTGAGGGCGTGACTGATTTCTTTGGCCTGATGGGTGATGGGAACATGTGGCTCTGGGGTTCCCTGTGCCGCAATCCCTCCGTCAAGGCCTACAGCGCTCGCCATGAATCCATGGCCGTATCGATGGCCGATGGGTACGCGCGCACTACCGGCAAGGTCGGTGTCGCGATGGTGACATGCGGCCCGGGTCTGACGCAGTGCGGCACTTCATTGATTGCCGCGTATCGCGGTCGGACGCCTGTCGTGCTGATCGCCGGCGAGATTCAGCCAGGCGCAAAGAACAAGCTTCAATGGATTGATCAGCGCCGTTTCGCTGAGGCAAGCTACGCCCGGTTCCACACAGTCACCAGCCTCGATAACATGGCGGAAGAAATCGCCGAGGCGTTTTACGCTGTTCGGGTCCACCGCGTGCCCGTGGTGCTCAACCTGCCGATGCATCTGCAGGAGGAGTCGCTCGATTGGGACTACGACTATCGGCCGTCCACTCAGTTCCTGCCGGCGCGCGTGGAGAGTCCCAGCCCGGATCTGCTGGCGCCGGTTATCGAAAGGCTGGTCGCGGCGGAGCGGCCGGTCATCATCGCCGGCAGGGGCGCGATAGCGGCGAATGCGAAGGATGCCATTGTCGAACTGGCCGACCGCGTCGGCGCGCTGCTGGCGACCTCGCTGCAAGGCAAGGGCTATTTTGCCGGCCATCCCTGGGACATCGGTATTGCCGGTGCCTTCGCCTCCGCCCCTTCGGAGCGCTTGCTGGCCGACGCCGACTTCGTCCTGGGTGTGGGTGCCGAGCTTGGGTATTACACGACAGAAGGCGGATTGCTGTTTCCGTCTGCCGAGGTTGCCCGCATCGACATCAAGCCGTTGCCGGAGGAGATCGGAGTCATTCCGGGCCTCTACGTGCAGGGCGATGGGCGCAAGTCGGTGATAGCGATTAATGAGGCCCTGCAGGCGCGCCAGGTGCGAAAAGCAGGATTACGAACCGCGGCGACGAGGGCCGCCCTGCAGGAGGCGCCGCACCACTTCGGGCCGCCGACTGACGGTCTCGATCCGCGCGCCCTGGCGCGCAATCTGGGCGCCGGGTTGCCCAAGGGTGTGTTGCTGACCTGCGGCGCAGGCCACTTTTTCTCCTGGGTGGCCATGTATACCCCGCTGCCGGAGGGTGCCGAGATCCAGGTACCTCTTACCAGTTCGGGGCGGTAGGGCAGGGGCTGGGGGTCTCGATCGGCACCGGGGCTGGCAATCCCGGGCGCCAGCACGTGGTGGTCGAGGGCGACGGCAGCCTGATGTTCAACCTGCAAGAGCTCGAGACGGTCGTCCGTCACAAGATGCAGATGGTGCTGATCGTCTGGAATGATGCCGGATACGGGGCCGAGGTGCACAAACTGGTGGCGAAGGGGTTCGACGAAAAGCTTGCGCAGTGGGAGTCGCCGGATTTTGTGGCGCTTGCGAAAGCCTTTGGCGGCGACGGGGTGAAGCTCTCCGGCCCGGCGGAGATCGGTGGCGCGATCGCCGAAGGGTTGCGCAAGGGGGGGCTGTATTTGATCGATGCACGGGTATCTCCCTCCACGCCGACGGATCCTTACGCGAAGGTACATTTCGGGCGTGAAAGCCAGGCGCCCCTGCTGCGTCCCGTCGTGTAACGCTCAATGCATTTCGAAGGCGAGTTCAAGGTTCCGGGCAGGGCGGAGGATGTCATCCGTCGCTTCGCCGACGTTCCGCGCATGTCACGCTGCATGCCAGGGGCGGTGCTGGAGCCACAAGCCGAGGACGGCACGTGGCCGGGTGCGATGGTGGTGGCTTTCGGCCCGAAGAAAATCAACTTCAAGGGCCGGGTAACTACGGCGTTCGATTTCGATGCGTTGACCGGCAGCCTGCACGGACGTGGTTCGGCGGATATGCGGGCGGCCCGGATCGGGGTGAAGGTCAATTTCGCCTTACGCAACGATAACGCCGCGAAGGTGCCCACGACGGTTGTGAAAATCGTTTCGGATGCCGAGCTTGGGGGCGTTCTGGCGGATTTCGCCCGCACCGGGGGGACTGCCGTTGCGAATGTTATCATGACCGACTTCGCACACCGAGCGGCTGCGGAATTCGGTAGCGATGCAATAGCGGAGGCTTCGCCGTCGGCGATCGAGGCGCCCGTGATTCTGCCGAATAACACCACGGTCGCGCAACGACCGCCCCCGGTCCGGCGTCCCGACCCGGCGCCGCTGGCTGCCCATACGCTGTTGTGGGCGGTGATCAAGGCGCAACTGGTCCGCTTCGCTGAATGGCTGGGTCTGATCCGCAATACCGAACGGCACTGAGGCGAAGAGTTACGCCCCGGCGAAATCGTATTGTCGTCAGTAACGAGGCTTGACCCTGACGGATCGAAACATGGTCAGGCGGGTGCGCCACCGCTCCGCGTTGCCTATCCTCGGCTACCGGTGATGAACGAAGCCGTCGTCCAATCAGACCAACAGCCCCCGCCTCCGAAGCTCCGCCGAAAGCTCTTCCGGGACGGTATAGTCGAAGCCCTGAAGTCCGGCCTCACGGGCGCCGGCGACATTGGCCGGGCTGTCGTCGACGAACAGGGCGGCCATCGGCGTCACTCCCAGCCGTGCAAGGCAGCGGCGGTAAGCTTCCGGATCAGGCTTGCGAGCACCAAATTCGGCCGAGACAAATGCCCGATCTCCCACCTGCGCGACGATCTCGGGATAAAGCGTTGCAAAATGCTGCTGGACCAGAAGATTGTTGTTGGTCAGCACCGCACAGCGGACCTCAGGGCGAATACGAGGCAACAGCGCAAGTGTGGCTGTGATCGGCGTGACCGCGACAAGTTGGGCAGCGACCCACTCAGCCTCGGTAAGGTGGTAGAAGATACGGGCGCCGAAGCCTTGCAGATAGGCCGCCGCGTCGACGGCGCCGGCGTCACCGGAGTCCTCGAACCCCGAATCCCAGATTGCCCCCCGTATTACCTCCGCGGATTGGTTGGACACCGAATGCAGATAGGCGATCCGTGCCTCCCGGTCGTAGCGGTAAAGGACGCCATTCAGGTCAAACAGGATCAGCGAGATTTCGGTCACCGCGGCCATCCGACGAGTTTGGTCTGGACGTGCAAGCCGCGTACCGCAAGCCCTGACCGGCCGGGTTTCGGGGGTCGAACTTGGCTCATGGCGATGCCTCACCAAGAAACGAATTGACCATAAGCTCGGCTTGAAGCGGACGAGACCATGTCCCGTTGGGATGGTCATCTCTCTAGTTACATGCAGTTGTATGCTGCAGATCTGCGATTTCAAAGTGATCACGGGCGCAACAAATCCTCCGAGAAACAGGGGACCCACAGCTTTGCAACTGCGGATTTGTCTGCCATAGTTACTTAATCCTTAACATGACATACGACAGTAGGCGGGCGACGATTTATGATCAACTACTCACTTAAAGATCTGAAATGGACAGACGACACGATTACCTGGAGTTATGCTAGTTTCAGCTATAGCTTAGACGCCTCGGTGCCCTTCACGTCCACCATCTCGGCGGTTTATCAGCATACGGTCGCAATGGCGCTCCTGACCTGGGAATCCGTCGCGGATGTGACTTTCCAGCAGATCCCGGACAGCGCGGACCAGAGCCAGGCCGCGGATATCCGTCTCGGATTCGCGAACGTCGCCAACGGATCGGAAATCGGGCTAACCGCATACCAGTCAGAAGGCAGCAGCTTTCTCCCGGGCGTCAGCGTCTTTCTGGAGGATCCCGCAACCGACCCGCTGGTCCCGAGCGGCAGTGGCACTTTCACTTACCAAGGGACCACGACGCAACTGTATCAGGTCGTCCTGCATGAGATCGGGCATGCCCTCGGCCTTAATCATTCCACCGATCCAAATGCGATCATGTATCCGACTTTGGGTCCGCTGAACCAGACACTTGATGCTTCGGATATCGCCGGGATTGATGCCATATACGGCAATACGGCGACGATCACGCCGCAGACCCTGGGTATCCCCGTGTTTCGGTTCTATAATCCGACGACCGGCGCCCGCTTCTTTACCGACAGCAAGGCGGAGAGCGGCCAAATCCAGGGCGCGGGCCAGGGGTGGCAACTCGAGGGCATCGGCTTCAATGCCGCCAATCCGAGCAACGACCCTGGCGCCGCCCCTGTCTATCGGTTCTATGACGCACAAACCGGCGACCACTTTTACACCATCAGCCAGAGCGAATTTGATCACGCCAATACATTGCCGGCCATGCATCTTGAGGGAGTTGCCTTCTACGAAGATGCCTCCGCAAGGCCTGGCGACGCGGCTGTGTATCGCTTCTACGATACCGGCAGCGGCCAGCATCTCTACACCGCAGGCGTCGCGGAGATGAACAGCCTGGCAGCTTCCGACCCGGCCATGAAATTGGAAGGCGTCGCTTTCTACTCTCCCACCTAGGCCGGTCGGCGTCCGACGCTCTTCAGCCACACTGGAGAGCGGATTGGACTGACAGGTGCGGGCACTGAAGCGTCACGGTTTCGTTCGATGTCGGCCGCCGTAAGCGATACCGCCCGAACCCACGGCAGCGGGCTCGACCGGGCCAACGCCTGATGCCAAAGTTGGCTGATAGCGTTGGCCAAACCGTGATCCACGTCGAGATCGGCGCGGCCTGCTTGCGACTTCGGATGACCCGAGGGGAGAGGGTTCATGGACTTCATCGATCAGATCGAACCGATTGAGCGGGCAAGCGCCGACGAGCTTCATCAGCTGCAATTGGTGCGGATGCAGGATGTTCTCCAGCGCGTCTACGAGCAGAATCCCTACTACAAAAGTCGCTTCCTCGCCTCCGGGGTGCATCCCTCCGACCTGCACCGACTGGAGGACATCACCAGGTTCCCGTTCACGACCAAGGACGACCTGCGACAGAATTATCCCTACGGCATGTTCGCGGTTCCGATGCAACAGATCGTGCGCATCCACGCCTCGAGCGGGACCACCGGCCGACCGACAATCGTCGGCTATACGGGCAAGGATATCGAAAACTGGTCGCTACTGATGGCACGTTCGATCCGCGCCGCGGGCGGCCGTTCGACCGACAAGATCCACATCGCTTACGGGTACGGATTGTTCACCGGGGGGCTGGGGGCGCATTATGGCGCCGAACGCCTGGGCGCGGCGGTCATTCCGGTCGGCGGCGGCTTCACCGAACGGCAGGTACAGCTCATCAATGATCTGAAGCCTGACATCATTATGGTAACCCCATCCTACATGCTGGCAATCGCTGACGAGTTCGAACGGCAGGGGATCGATGCAAGCAAGTGCAGTCTGCGCATCGGCATCTTCGGGGCGGAGCCCTGGGGCGACGGCATGCGCGCCGATCTCGAGCAGCGCCTTGGGCTGGCGGCACTCGACGTGTACGGCTTGTCGGAGGTGATGGGACCAGGCGTGGCACAGGAATGTGCCGATACGAAGGACGCGCTCACGATATGGGAGGATCACTTCTACCCTGAGATCATCGACCCGTCCTCCGGCCGGCCAGTCGCCGACGGCGAACCGGGCGAGCTGGTGATCACCACGCTGACCAAGGAAGGTGTGCCGGTGATCCGCTACCGCACGCGCGACCTCACCCGGCTGTTGCCGCCCGACACACGGCCCATGCGGCGCATCGATCGCATCCGCGGTCGCAGCGACGACATGCTGATCATCCGGGGCGTCAATGTCTTTCCCTCCCACATCGAAGCTGTACTGGGGCGGGAGCCGCAGCTCGCTCCGCACTACCTGCTCGAACTGCGGCGACCGGAGCACCTCGACGAACTCGATGTCATCGTCGAAACCCGCCAGGCTTTGGCTGGCCTCCTCGGTACCTGCTGAGATCACTGCGTTGGAACGACGCGCCGAACATTTGATCAAAGTGTTCGCGGGCGTCACGACACGCGTGCGCGTGGTCGAGCCGGGAACGCTGGAGCGCTCGCAGGGCAAGGCGAAGCGGGTGGTCGATCTTCGGCACCAGGGTTGAGGCCGATGCTGTCACTGATCAATGCCGCCGTGGCCGCGGCGGGTGTGGCGGGGCTGCCAATCCAGTTACTGGATGAATGGCGCGCGGCGGAGCCGGGCGCAACGGCGACATTCGTCGAGGACAGGGCTCACTACGCGCGGTTCTGGCGGCTGGCAGACCAGCTTTTGACAAGCCTTCCAGCACGCGGCCGCCGTACGCCAGCCGAAGCCGAGAGTGCCGCTGCGATCCTGCGTGCAGCGCGCGAGACACGTGACCGGTTCCTGCGCCAGCACATCGAGGCGGTCTACGCGGTTCTGACCGACACGTTCACCCGCTTCCTCCGGGTCGAAGACCTGGTTCTCAGCGCGGCCGAGGCGTTCCCCGGCCTGGTGCCGGATCGCGCACGGCTGGCTGTCGAGGCGGACCTGAAGCTGGGCGAGAAAGATGGCCTGGAACTCGACCAGAGCATCCTGATTGCGCGCATCCTGGCGCATCAAAGATGCGGGCTTCATCTCTGCCATGCCATGCTGCTGCCGCGGCCCGAGAGTGCGGCGGCTCTGGCGACGCTGGACGTTCAGGGCTTCCTCGACCTTGGCGCGGTCCGGTTGGAGCGCCACGGTCCCGCGGTGCATTTGCTGGCCAGCAACGCGCGATATCTCAATGCCGAGGACCAGGCGACGATTGCGGCGATGGAAATCGGCGTCGATGTCGCCACGCTCGACCCGCGGACCGAGATCGCCGTGCTGCGTGGTCAGCCTGTCGAGAATGCCAAATATGCCGGCCGCCGAATTTTCGGCAGTGGAATCAATCTGACGCATCTCTATCACGGCACCATTCCATTCATCTGGTATGTGCAGCGCGAACTGGGTTTCGTGCATAAATTTCTGCGCGGCATCGCCTCACAAGATACCTTGCCCGACGACGTAAACGGAACAGGCATCGAGAAGCCGTGGGTCGCGGCGGTCGAGGGGTGGGCGATCGGCGGTCATTGCCAGATCCTGTTGACGATGGATCACGTCATTGCCGCTGATGATGCGTTTATGACGCTGCCCGCGCGGAAGGAAGGCATCATTCCCGGCGCCGCCAACCTTCGTCTGTCCCGCTTCACCGGCGAAAGCCTCGCTCGGCAGTTGATCCAGGCCGAACGGAGGCTGCAGTGCGACAGTCCGGAGGGCCGGCTGATCTGCGATGAGATCGTGCCGGGGGAGGCGATGAGCAGCGCGATCGACCGCACGGTGGCCATGCTGACCGGTTCCGGCGCCGTGGGCGCGATCGGCAACCGGCGCGCATTCCGCGTTGCGGGGGAGCCGCTGGACACCTTTCGTCGCTACTGCGCCGTCTATGCGCGAGAGCAGGCGGTCTGCCATTTCAGCCACGCGCTTGTGCGCAATCTCGAACAAAACTGGGGCGCGCAAGGCAGGACGCCCCGATGACGTCCAACCGGGCCTGAAACCTGGTAGCCTTGCAGCATGATTGGTGGCCTTTTTATGCCACCAGCCCTTGAACTTGACCCACCGTTCGTGTCTTCGGTGTCATCCCCGGCGGAGCATGCCCTTGTCGGAGGCCGAACGGACCCACGACTTGCAGTGCGGTGCAGTGAAAATCGTAGATTTCCAGCCTTCGCCGAGGATGCACCTTAAGCACGGACGGTCACCGCTGAGGACTATCGGTATTACACGCTAGCCCCAGCCGCCTTCCGTTTCTGACCCACTGGGCCCGAAGTCGGCTGGTTGGCTGTGCTCGGCAGTCCGCGGCGTGGCTGCGGGGACGGCTTGTGCCAGCTGTGTCGCTGCCATTCCAAGGGTCATCACGGCGGCAAGGATTATCTTTTTCATTAGGGTTACTCCATCTCCGGTCGAGGGAATACCGATCTCACTGGAGACAGAAGTGGCCCGAAGCGAACCAAATGATAATGCTGCTAAGTGGCATCAAATTCATGCACAATGTGATGAAGCGCACGGCCGCGCTGGATCGGACTGACCCACGAATTTCCCGCCGCGGCACTGCAACAAACCGCGGCTCCGCAAGCGGGCTCTGAGGCATCCCCGCCCGTTCACGAGGTAGGGACGCCCAGCTACTGTTGCCGCGACCATGAACAAGATGAAGCCGGCGCCGATTTAAGCGGCGCGTCGCTGGCCGCGGACGGCGCCCGCCGTCAAACTCCTATGTTGTGTGCCAGCCGAACTGCTGCGGCTTGCGGCCGGCCGCGTGATGGAGCTTCACGTTGACCAGCGCCGGACCCGGATAAGCCATCGCGGCATCCAGCGCGCCGCGCAGGTCCTTCGGATCCTCGACATACCAGCCGCGACCTCCGAACGCCTCCATCATCTTGTCATAACGTGCACCGATGGTCAGAACACGCGGCGGCATTTGCTTGGGATCCTCGGGCATTTCGGCGATGCCGCCGCCGATCCCGCCGTTGTTCAGCACTACGATCTTCACCGGCAGCTTGTAGCGGCAGGCGGTCTCGATCTCCATGCCAGAAAAGCCGATCGCGGAATCGCCGGAAACCGAGATGATCGGGCGGTCCGGATGTACCACCGCGGCGGCGATGGCGAAGCCCATTCCGATACCCATGGTGCCGTAGCTGCCGGCGTCGAGACGCAGCCGTGCCGCCGCGTTGGGAAGTTGCGTGCGGCCGATATCCATCGTGTTGGCGCCCTCGCCGATAATCACCGCATTGCGCGGCGTCCAGGCGCTGATGTCCTTCAGCGCGCGGTAGTAGTTGGTCGGCGTCGAGTTGTCGTCGATCATCGGCTGGATCTGCTTGGCATTCGCCGCCGACTTTTCGGCGATCGACGCATGCCACGGCTTGTCCTTGGGATAGAACCACTGGCGATTTTCCAGCGCCTTGTTGAGCTGACCCATGACGGCACGGCCGTCACCGACCAGCGCCACCTCGGTTGGCACGTTGTTGCCGATTGCCTCGGGGGAAATGTCCAGTTGGACGATACGCACCTTCTTGTTGAACCGAGGGGGTAGGCCGAAATGCATGATCCAGTTCAGCCGAGCGCCGAGGAGGTAGATGACATCGGCTTCCTGTAGGGCGTGGGAGCGGGCGGCGCCGACCGATAGCGGATGGGTGTCGTCCATCACACCCTTGCCCATCGGCGATGCGAGGAACGGCACCTGGGTACGCTCGATGAAGGCCCGTACCGCGTCCTCGGCGCGGGACCAGGCCATCCCCTTGCCGACGATCACCAATGGCTTCTCGGCCGTTTCCAGGACGTTCAGCGCCTTGTCGATGTCCTCGGATGTCGCCTGCATACGCGGCGGCTCGCCGATCGTTGCGGCTTGATGCACCTTCTCCTCATCGACCTCGCCAAGAATGATGTCGTCCGGCATGTCGAGATAGCTCGCGCCGGGCCGGCCATAGATTGACTGTCGCACCGCCATTTCGACGTAGAACGGAATTCGGTGCACGTGCTCGATGGCGTGCGCGAATTTGCAGAACGGCGAGGCAATCTGCACCTGCCGCTCTTCCTGGAAGGCTCCCATGCCGTTCTGGTAAGTGGGCGAGGCGCCGCCGATCAGGATCATCGGCCAGCAATTTTGCTGCGCATTTGCCAGTCCGGCGAGGCCGTGCACGACGCCGGGGCCTGAGACGACCAGCGCGGCGCCGGGGCGTCCGGTCAGGTAACCCGCGGCCTGCGCGGCGTATGAGGCGGATTGCTCGTTTCTCATGCCGATGTAGGTGATTCCCGCCTGCTGCGCGGCGGCGGCGATGGGACCGACCGGAAACCCGACGATCCCGAACATATACTCCACGCCCTGCTGCTTCAGGCTGCGCGCCATCAGGGTGGCGCCATCAATCTTGCCCATGTCTTCCTCCCGTTCCACGCGGCGGACGCTGAGCAAAATGCCGCCAGCGCCGGTATCTGAGACCGCGTTGATCAGCAGATTGAGCGCTTATCCAGGGTTGGGAAAGAGGCTGAGTGTGTTGCTGCCGGGCAGCGCGCCGTCGTGCCTGAGGGTCGCGGTGTTCCCAGGGACCTATTGCAATGATCGCACGGCAACCGCCCCCGCGATCATCCTCTCATGTGGCCCGGCCGCTGCTATGACCGAGCGGCGCGTCTCGTCATCGGGCCATAATCGAGCTAGTTCACTCCGGCATGGCGATGGGATACCAGGTGCGCTCCTTGTCCCGCTCCACCAGAACCGTCGCGTAGGCATGCTGCGCGCTGAGCTGTCCCTGAAGCAGGCGCAGCGCCTGATCGGGGTCGGAAACAGGCGTCTGCTGCACCTGCACAATGATGTCGCCTTTCTGCACTCCGCTGTCGGCCGCAGTGCCCATGGGATCGACCGATGTGACCGTAACGACCGAACGGCCCTCACGCGCCTCCGACGCCAGTTCCAGACCAAGGTGCTGCTGCACCGCGGGCGGGTGGGCCACAACGGACTTGCCCTCGGGCCATCCCTGGACCTTCACGTGCACGGTCTGCTGCGCGGCGCCACGGCTGATCAGCAGTGCCGCATCGCTGCCGATCGGAGCCCATGCCACCTTGCGCGCGAGGTCGCGCGGATCCTTCACCTTCTGACCGTTGAAGGCCAGAATGACGTCGCCGGGCTTGATCTGGCCGTTCATCATCTTGTCGCCGTTCCCCTCGAGTGAGGAGACCAAGGCGCCTTCGTGCCCCGGCGTGCCGATCGCTTGCTGGATCATCCACGTGACCTGCTGCGTGCGGATCGGCAGCATGCCGGCCTTGACGTCTCCTGTCGCGATCAGACGATCGAAGACGAAATGCAGGTCGTTCGACGGAATGGCGAACCCGAGCCCGACCGATCCGGTTCCCGGTGCGATCAACACGCTGTTCATGCCAACCACCTCACCCTGCACGTTGAACAGCGGGCCGCCCGAGTTGCCGTGATTGATTGCCGCATCGGTCTGGATGTAGTCGTCGAACGGGCTCTCCATGATATCGCGGTTAACCGCGCTGACGACGCCGGCGCTCACACTGCTGTCGAAGCCGAACGGGCTGCCGATCGCGATCACGGTATCACCGACCTGCAACTTGTCGCTGTTGCCCCACGGGACGGAGGGCAATTGGTGATCGCCCGTATCGATCTTGAGCAGCGCAATGTCCGCCCTGGCTGTCGCGCCAACAACCTTGGCTTTGTAACGGACGCCGTCGGCGGTTGCGACGTAGACGGCGACCGAGTTCTCGATGACGTGCTTGTTGGTTGCAATGAAACCGGTCGGGTCGATCACGAAGCCGGAACCGATCGCGGTGTTCGTCAGGTCGGGTGTGGAGGCCTGAGCAACCTGGGAGGACCGTTCTTCCTGCTGCTTCGGTGGCTTCACCGAGACAATGCGGACCACGGCAGGCCGCACCCTGGCGACGACCTCGGCAATCGGATCCGAAGGCGGTGCCGCTGCATCGGCGGGCCGTACCGGCGCGGCGGCGAGAGGCAGGACAACAAACATCGCGAGAAGAAGATCGGACCGTCTTTTCATGTGAACCTGCTCTGTCTTTTGGTGGGCGGTGCTCTACGCAGTGTGTCGCAGCCTGAGCAAAGTCGTCTTAGCCTAAAGTCGAGGCTCGATCCAGCGCGGGAACACCCCGTCTGTCCATGATAACCAATTGATAACGCTGCCGACAATGAGAACCTGGCCAAACGGCTAGTGAGACCTCGCACGAGCTTTGTCCCTGCATGAGCAGGTTCGTTACAGCGGCCGTCATAGCTCAGGACACAACATCCAGGTTGCTCACTTGCAGCCGAAACATCGTCTCGTCTACAGGAGCAGGTGGCGGCCGACACATTCGGCGCCGACCGGACCGCTCCAACTGGGGCCCGGACAAGGAACAACAAGGAGGCCGCGTCGATGATGAAACTGTACGCCGACCCGATTACCGTGAACTGCCGCAAGGTCGTCGCCGGGCTCGACCTGATAGGCGCCCAGTATGAGCTGGTTCATGTCGACTATCTCAAAGGTGAGCAGCGTTCCCCGGAGTATGTCGCGATCAATCCGAACGCTGCCCTGCCGACGCTGGTGGACGACGATTTCGTCCTATGGGAATCCAACGCGATCCTGCAGTACACCGCCGACAAGCTCGGCAACACCGCCTGCTATCCGACCGACCTGCGGGTCCGTGCCGACATCAACCGCTGGCTGCTGTGGGAGGGTGCCCATTGGTTCGCCAGCTGCTACGTGTATCTCGTGGAACACTGCGTCAAGCCGTTGCTGCAGGCGGAGACCGACTTCGCCGCGGTCGAGGCGGAGGACGCGAACTTCCACAAACTGGCGGGCATCCTGGACTCGCGACTGGCCAACAGCCGCTGGATTGCCGGCCCCAACCCGACCATCGCTGATATCGCGCTGGCGGCCCCGCCGCACCTTCACCCCTACCAGAAGCTGCCGCTCGACACACATCCCAATGTGCGCCGCTGGCTGGTCGAACAGGTCGAGAAGCTGCCGTGCTGGGAGCGCTCGTTCGTCGGCGAAGGCTTCACCCGCGAGCGTAAGGTTGCGTGATAGGAGGACGACGATGCAGGACGCGGTGAGAGGCTCGGTCAACTACACGGTCGATAACGGCATCCCGCCAGACTACTATTTCTACGAACCAGACGAGCCGGTGATCGCCAATCCGCCTGGCACCGATCCGCATGAGATGGAGATCGTCAGCGGCTGGCCGCGCGTCGACCAATTCGATGTCGACCGCGAAGGCTTCGAGCTCAAGCCGTTCCCGGCCGAGTTCTCCCGCTTTGACGATGCGGACGCGGTGACCCAGCTTTTCTACCCGCAGGTGATTGACTTCGTGAAGCGCAACACCGGGGCGAACCGGGTGGTGATTTTCGACCATACGCTGCGTCAGCGGCTGCCGGCCGACCTGAAGCAACAGACGACGGTGAACCGGCCGGCGGTGCTGCTGGTGCACAGCGACTATACCGTCGCCTCCGGCCCGCAGCGGGTGCGCGACCTGCTCCCGGACGAGGCCGATGGGTTGCTGCAACGTCGGGTCGCATTCTACAACGTCTGGAAGTCGCTGCACGATGTGGTCGAAGAATTGCCACTGGCGATGTGTGACGCGACTAGCCAGTCGGACGGCGACATGTTGCGCATGGAGCTGAAATACCGTGAGCGCACCGGTGAGATCTACGTCATGCGCCACTCACCGGCGCATCGCTGGGTGTATTTCCCGCATATGCCGGCGGATCAGGCTTTGTTGCTGAAGACCTACAATTCCGAGACCGACGGCCGCGCGCGCTTCGTCGGGCACAGCGCGTTTGAGGACCCCACGACACCGGCGAACGCGCGCCGGCGTGAAAGCATTGAAGTCCGAACGATGGCGTTCTTCTAAGGCTCGCCGGTAAGGGGTGGCGCGGCGAGAAACTTAGCTCGGCTCCGGCCACGCATCCGCCACGCGCGTGGCCAGCCACTTTGCCAGCGCAGCGTTTACCGATGCCGGCTTCTCCTGCGCCATCCAATGTCCGGATCGCACGACGACCTCGGTGAGGTTTGCGCAGTCCTGCCGCATCGGTTCGGCCAAGCGGGAGGTGACGGTCTGACAGGTGTAGTCGTACTCGCCATGCAGGAACAGCACGGGCAAGGTCAGCTTGCCGTCGTTGCTCGCCCGGGCAGCGAAGGCGAGGTTGCGAGTGTGGTTCATATACCAGGAATCGGGCCCGAAGAAGCCGTTGCGCTCCAGCGCGGACACGTATTTGTGCAGGTCCTCCTCGGTCAGCACCAGCGTGTCCAGCGGCAGGTCGGGCGCCTGCCCCGCGGCGCCGAACCAGCCACCATTCCGACGGACATGGGCGGTCCGCGAGGGCTGGCCCCGGCCGGCCGCCGATCCCGCTCGGAAGATCGCTTTCACCGAATTCAAAACATTCGCGTCGAACCCCGCGCAGGCGGCGGCAAAATTCTCCTCGTAGAAGAACATGTATTCCCACTGGCCGCCCGGGAACTCGGCCTCCGGATAAACAGTACCGATCTACCAGCGGGATGAAGTTTGCCGGAGCGAAACCGCGCGAAATGTAGGGCACGCACAGATTAGCGACGGCAAAACAGCGCTCCGGGTGATGGCTGGCCATGCTCCACACCACCGGGCTGCCCCAGTCGTGGCCGACCCAGACGGCGCGCTCGCGGCCCAGGGAGTCGATCAGCTCGATCATGTCCTGGACCGTTTGCTCGAGCGCATAGTCCTCGTGGCGCGGATAAACACTCGACCGTCCGTAACCGCGCATGTCGGGTGCGATGGCACGAAATCCGAGGGCGGCGAAGACCGGAAGCTGATGGCGCCAGCTGATTGAGAGTTCCGGCCAGCCATGGGTGAAGATGATTGCCGGTGCATCCTCGGCACCGCAGGCGAGGTAGAACGTGGTGTGCCGCGCCGACTTTGCCACGTGCTCGGTTACTGGAAATGCCGCCGGCATGCTTCCCCCCAATGCCTGGTTGTGCAGTCCTATCGTGAGTGTGCGAGACCGTCCAGAACCCGCGCGCGAGGGGTCTGCTGGCGACGGGATGGCGGCCGCGGCGCCGAAGCTGTATCGACGTAGCGAGAGTGCCGGTCGTCTTCCCGCCGACCGCGGCAACTGGTTCTCTGCCTCGCGTGCACCGTGATCCTTTCATCGCAAACGGGACGATGTCGCGGCTGCGGAGCGACGAACCCAAGAGACCAGGTGCTTACTGACCTGGCGACGCCGGGGTCGAGGACCAGGCGCGCGTGAAGTGATGGTTCAGCCCGGCCAAGGTCGCCCCCATTGTTCCGCGAACGCGACGTCCGCGACAGGCTTGCGCGCGACCGGACCGTACTTGCCGAGCGGAAAACCGATCGGCATCAGGGCACAGGTGAAAACATCGTCGGGCAACCCAAGTGCGACCCTTGCGTCATCCTCGTAAAGTAGGTGATTCGTCGTAATGACGGTGCCCAGGCCGAGGCCGCGGCAGGCGAGAACGATGTTCTGTACTGCTGGGTAAATGCTGGCACCTCGCACGCGTTCCTGGTACGCGAGGTGTTCGGCGTAGCGTGCCTGAATGTCCGTGGGCAAAGCGCTCCGCGGCGGCATCTCGCGCTTGGTCAGACATGGCACCAACACGACCGGCGCGTCGCCAAGATGATCCCACAGATAGGCGCCTGCCGCCATCAGCCGCTCGGTACTGCGCCGGGGTTTGATGTGCCGGACGCCCACGGGCCGCGTATATGGCGCCAACTTCATCCGAAGCTTTACGGTAGATCGCGCCGAGTTGCCGGCGCTTCAGGGCGTCGCGGACAACAATGAAGCTCCAGTTTTGGGCGTTGCCACCCGAAGGGGCGCGAATCGCGGCATCCAGAACACGCGTGATCAGTTCTTCGGGCACCGGGTCAGGCTTCAGCCGCCGAATTGCGCGGGCCGTGTAGATCGCCTCGAACAGACCGATCTCGGACACATTGTTCTCCCATCGTCTTGGCAAAGGCATGTCCCAGTGGCGCGATGCCGCGTCGGCAGGTCATCACCACAGGCGTCGCGAACGTATCGCGGCTCTCCTGTCCTGCGTCAATTCACCCGTTATCCGCTTGTGGACCGCGGCACCGTCTATGGAAACCATGATGCCCGGCTTGCACCGCCGAAGCACGCCGCCGGCAGTTCCATCAGGTTACGCAATGTTCCTGTTGCGGTCAGTGGTTCCTCTGCCTACACATCGCCTTGCTCGCGAGTCTGATCGGACTTTGCTCGGTCTCGGGATGCTTTAGCCAGGACCCGCTCGCCTGCGGATTCGGACTGTGCACGCGGAGGACGTCTTGTGAAATCGCACCCGGCACGGCGCGGAGCACGATCAGGCGTCGCTGCCCACGTTCGTCGGGGCAATACCAGCGTTGTCCGCCCGCTCCCGCTCGGTCGTGTGAGCGCCCGGCGCATCCGGCATATCTGGCCGCCTAGGTTCCCGCGCGTGCAGTGTGCTAGCGGCCTGCGGGTAACGCAGCCTTCGCAACCCTGGACCGACCTGGCGCACTACCGTCCGGCGCCGGAACCTGCGACGGTTGCCGGCCTGGACGTTATGCCGAGAGAACAAGCGAGCGGACTTCGCCCCGGGTCGCCCATCAAAGACCACCCCCATGACGGAAGCAGATAGGCCCTCGTCCCCATCCCGGAATTCTATCGGCAATTCCGCCGTCAGGGATTATGCGCTCACAGCACTGCTCGTGCTGGAAGGGTTGACGCTGTTCGTCGCCGCGCCGCTGGCCGGGATGGGCTTTCGGTCTCCTCTGCTGGTCGGCGGCACGTTGGGCGTGTCGCTTGCTGTTACGATCGTGCTGATTTCATCGGGCATGGGCGGGAAACTTCTCGCGGTGCTGGCCGCTTTTCTTGCCGTGTGGGGCGTCGCCCTCCGGGTCGATCATCCGTCGACCGAATCAATCTGGTTGGGCCATGTCGCAGTCGTCATCGCAGTGCTGGGGATCTCGCTGGTGATCGGACGGGCGGTATTCGCGCCGGGACGGGTCACCCATCACCGAATCGAGGGTGCGATCATCCTGTATCTCAATGTCGCGGTGATATTCACCTCGGCATACCGGCTGATCTCGGAACTCGATCCGGCGGCATTTGCCAATGTTCCCACCGGCCAAAATGAGGCGGCCGCGGTCAGCAGCATGCTGTATTTCAGTTTCACCGCGCTGACTTCGACAGGGTTCGGCGACATCCTGCCGCTGCATCCCATCGCGCGAAGCCTGGCGAATCTCGAGGCCGTCCTGGGTCAATTGTATCTGGCTATATTGCTGGCCCGCCTTGTCACGTTGCACGTGGAAGCGCGCCGGAACTAGCGCCTATGTGAAGAATACAGGACGCGGCTTGCAATTCGCGCGGGTACAAGCTTAACGTCCGCGCCGAGCCGTGGCTGCCGAGGCGCGCTTCCCGGGGGTATATGATGCGGAGCAGTTGGGTTCTCCCGGGTGTGGTTGCTTGGTTTACTGTTGTCGTATCGTTCGGACTTGGGCCGCCGTCGGCGGCTCAGACTCCGGCCGGAAACCCCACGTGGCCGAATACCCTGACGGTCAATGGGGCCACCGTCGTGGTTTACCAGCCGCAGGCGATCGAATGGCCAAACCATGAAACGCTGACAACCCGCGAGGCGATGGCCATCACCCTCCCAGGCGAGGCGACGCCGGTGCTCGGCACAACCGAGATTTCGTTTTCTACCCAGACCGATGCCGCAACCGGCGACGTCGCGCTGTCGAACCCGCAACTTGTCACATCGCGTTTTCCCACGTTGGATACCGCGCAGGCGGCGCGGATGGAGGCGAGGATCAGGCAGGCGTTGCCCGACACGCGGCCCAGGCCGGTGCCGCTGCAATCCGTGCTTCTCAGTCTCCGGCAACAGGATACGCCCGACCATCCGGCGATCAACAACGATCCTCCGGTGATCTTCTACAGTAGCAATCCCGCCTCCCTCGTGGTGTTCGACGGCGAGCCGGTCCTGGCACCGGTCGGCAAGACAGGCCTCTCGGTACGCCTTGAATACGAACTGGGAGATCTTCACCGACGGCCATGACTGGTATTTGCTGGATAATGGCTTGTGGCTGGGGGCGCCTGCCTATAGCGGTCCCTACACCCAGGTCACCAAGCTGCCGCCGGCATTCTCGGCGCTTCCCGTGGACCCGAATTTCGCCGCTGCTCGCAAAGCCGTTCCACCGCCCGCAAGCGGTCCCGCGGTGGTGCAGGCGATCTTCGTCAGCACCAAGCCGGCGGAAATAATTGTCACCGCGGGTGCTCCGCAGTTCGCGCCAGTGCCAGGTACCGGGCTGCAGGTAGTCCAGAACACCGCCAGTGTGCTGTTTTTCGAGCCGTCGAGCGGCAAGTTCTTCCTGCAGGCCTCGGGACGCTGGTTTTCTGCCCATGGCCTGACCGAGCCCTGGAGTTTCGCCAGTCATAGCCTGCCGCCAGACTTCGCCATGATTTCTCCTGACGGCCCACATGCGGCGGTACTCTCGTCCGTCCCCGGCACTGCCGAGGCGCAGCTCGCGGTGCTGCAGGCGCAAGTGCCGCGACAGGCTACTCTGAAGAAAGAGTCGGCCAAGCTGACCGTCACGTATGCTGGGCCGCCGCAGTTCAGGCCGATTGCCGGCACCACAATGACATACGCAGTGAACACGCCGTTCGAGGTGATCGAGACCGGCGGCAAATTCTACGCCTGCTATCAAGGTGCCTGGTTCGTCGGACCGTCACCGACCGGGCCGTGGGTCCTCGCGACGGGCGTGCCGCAGGTTATCTACACGATCCCGCCGAGCAGTCCGCTGTACAACGTTACGTATGTGAAGGTTTACGGCGCGACGCCGGTGGCGGTGACGTATGGCTATACGTCCGGATACATGATGGGCTTCGTGACCGCCGGCGTCGTCGTCTATGGCACCGGCTACTACTATCCGCCGGTGATCATCCCCGCAGCGGTGCCGATCTACTATCCGTATCCGTATTCATATATCGGTCCGGTTGCGTACAACACGACGACGGGCGCGTGGGTACAGGGTGGAACCGCTTACGGTCCCTATGGCGGCGTCGCGACAGGCGGCAGCTATTACAATCCGACCACCGGGGCCTACGGCAGGGGCGGTTCGATCTATGGTCCGAACGGTGGCGTGTCGGGGGTGTCGTACTACAACCCCAGCACCGGAGGCTACGCACGCGGAACCGCCTCGTGGAATGCCAGCGGTGGTTCTGCTCAGGGCAGCTGGTACAATCCGCATACCGGCGTTTCCGGTGCCACCAACCAGAATTGGAACGCTTACTCGCGGTGGGGCTCCAGTACCCTGGCCGGACCCAACCAGACAGTACACACCCAAAGCGGCAGCAATGCCCAAGGTTCGGCGGGCAGCTTCAGCTCTTCCTCGGGGGCGGAGGGCGCCGGATACCGTGGCGTGAACGGCAACAGCGGGGGCGCGGTAAAAACCCAGAACGGCGACGTCTACGCCGGCCACGACGGCAACGCCTATCAGCATACCTCGGACGGCTGGTCAAAATGGAGCAACGGCGGCTGGCAGCCGGTGAACCCGCCATCGAGCGGTAAGACAGCCAGCGACACGAACGCCAGCAACAGATCATCCGCCAGCACGCAGTCCGCCAGCCGGCAGCAAACCCCGCAAAGCAGTTCGAGCGCCAGTTCCGCCGGCGGCGCGCAAAGCCGGAGCCAATCGCCGCAGGCGCAACAGCGGACCGGCAGCAGGCAGGGCCAGCAGAGTTCGCGCCCCGCGATGGACGGCGCCTCGTATCAACAACTGGAACAGGATCGACAGGCTCGTTCCGCCGGTGCGCAGCAGCGCTGGGGCGCCGCGGCGGCCGGTGGCCGCTTCGGCGGGGGCGGGCGTTTTTTTCGACGCTGACGGGATATCAGGCACCACCACGGGAGAACTTGCATGACGCCACTGAGCCGATTGGTCGGGCCCATTGTTCTCTTCGGTGTCCTGCTGTGCTGCGCCGCGGGGGCGGTGGCGCAGCAGCCGACCCAGGCGCAGGCCGCCGCCATCAAGCAATCCTGCCGAGCGGACTTCCAGTCGAATTGCTCGGGCGTGCCGACTGGTGGCAGCGCCGCGCTGCAGTGCCTGCAGCAACATCAGAGCAATCTCTCGTCCGCTTGTCAGTCGGCGGTCGCCGCCGTGAGCGGCGGAGGGGCGTCGCATCCGCCCACCGCCGCCGCGCCGACGGGCGCTCCGCCTCCGCCTGCAATGTCCAGGCGACAGGAAATGACGCTGGTACGTAACGCCTGCGGCGGTGATTTCCACGCCTACTGCCGCGGAGTCGGTTTCGGCGGTGGTCGAGCGATCGGCTGTCTTGCCGAGAACGAATCTCGGCTTTCACCGTCCTGCAAGGGGGCGTTGGCCGAAGCGCGCGGCGGCCGATGAAGCGGGGCGTCAGGCGATCGGTAGGGTGTCGCGTTGCCCTGGTCCTGACGCTGGTCGCAGCTCTCGCGGGATGCAAGCGGGAAAACGCCTACGTGGCTCCGCCGCCACCGCGTGTCGCGGTCGCGCAGCCGCTGCGCCAGTCGGTGACTCCATACCTCGAGGCGACCGGCAATACCGTCGCCTACAACCAGGTGGATCTGGTCGCTCGGGTCCAGGGTTTTTTACAGGAGATCCGCGTCCCCGATGGCGCCTCGGTGCACCGGGGCGACACCCTTTTTGTCGTCGAGCCGGCGCCGTACCAGGCGCAGCTGCAACAGGCGCAGTCGCAGCTGGCGGCGGCGCAAGCGCAGTCGGTGCAGTCCGAGCAAGAATACAAGCGCCAGTCTTCACTGGGCCGCAACGACTTCGCGTCCCAGTCGGTCGTGGACCAGGCGCTTGCCAAGCGTGATTCGGACCGGGCGAATGTACTGAACCAGCAGGCGGCGGTGACCTTGGCCGCCATCAACCTCGGCTACACGCAAGTGACCGCGCCGTTCGATGGCGTGATGACCGCGCACCAGGTTTCGGTCGGCGGCCTGGTCGGCGTAAACACTCCCACCAAGCTCGCAAGCCTTGTGCAGTTCAACCCGATCTACATCTCGTTCAACGTCAGTGAACAGGACGTGTTGCGCGTCCGCGCCGGTCTACGCAAAGCCGGTATTGACGAGGCCGATCTCAGCAAGGTCCCGGTCGAAATCGGCTTGATGACGGAGACCGGATACCCGCATAGCGGCAAACTGGACTATGCCGCTCCGACGGTCGATACATCCACCGGCACGTTGATGGTGCGTGGCATTCTGTCCAACGCGGACCGGGCGTTATTGCCCGGTTTCTTTGCCCGCGTGCGGGTGCCAATTCTCACCCAGCAGACCGAGGCCCTGCTGGTGCCCGATACTGCCCTGAGCGCCGATCAGTCGGGACGTTACCTGCTCGTTGTCGACAAGGACGACGTGGTCCAGCAACGCACTGTTACGACGGGTCCGCGGGTCGGCAGCTTGCGGGTGATCGCAACCGGGCTGCAACCGGACGAGCGCGTGATTATCTCAGGTCTGCAACGTGCGGTCGTCGGGGACAAGGTGGCGCCGCAAGCCGGTGAAATCCAGGCGGCGGCGTCCGCCACCGGCAAATCGTGACGGCGGCGCCGCGATGATCTCAAGCTTCTTCATCGATCGGCCGGTGCTCGCAAACGTGCTGGCGATCGTCTTCGTGTTGCTCGGCGCGGTCGCGCTGTTTCGCCTGCCGGTGGCGCAGTACCCGAACGTCGTGCCGCCGACGGTCCAAGTTACCACGCGTTATCCCGGCGCCAGCGCCGAGACGGTGATGAACACGGTGGCGCTGCCGATCGAGCAGCAGGTCAACGGCGTGCAGCACATGCTGTATATGCAGTCCACCAGCGCGAGCGACGGCACCTATACGCTGACCGTCACGTTCGATATCGGCACCGATCTGAACTTCGCTCAGGTGTTGGTGCAGAACCGGGTGGCCAGCGCCACGGCGTCGCTGCCGCAATCGGTGCAGGCCCAGGGCGTCGTGGTGCAGCAGAAATCTACCGCCATACTGCAGATCGTTTCGCTGACCGCGCCGGATGGGCGTTTCGACAGCCTTTACCTAAGCAACTATGCCACGATCAATTTGGTCAACGAGCTGTCTCGGCTTCCGGGCGTTGGCAACGTCAACGTCTTCGGCGTCGGGCAATATTCGATGCGCGTCTGGCTCGACCCGGAGAAGCTGCAAGCGCGCGGCCTGGGCCCCCAGGACGTCATTCAGGCGATCACGCAGCAGAGCCAGCAGGTAACCGCGGGCCAGGTGGGCGCCCCACCCGCCCCGTCAGGACAGGCTTTCCAGTACACCGTGAACGTCGCGGGACGGCTCGCCGACCCGGCGGCTTTCAGCAACATCATCGTCAAGGTGCAAAGCGGCTCCAACGGAGGCACCGCGAGCATCACGCGGGTAAAAGATGTTGCGCGGGTGGAACTTGGCGCCCAGACCTATTCGCAATCGTTCCGCTTGAATGGCCAACCGGCGGCCGGCATGGCGATCTTTCAGTTTCCTGACGCCAACGCCCTGGCCGTCGCCGCCAGCGTGCGGGCCAAGATGGCGGAACTCGCCAAGGCCTTCCCGCAAGGACTGGCGTGGGCAGTGCCGTTCGACACCACCGCTTTCGTCAACGCCTCGATCCACGAGGTGTACAAAACGCTTATCGAGGCCGGGATCCTTGTCCTGGTGGTGATCCTGGTCTTCCTGCAGGACTGGCGCGCGACGCTGGTGCCGGCAACGACCGTTCCGGTGACGATCATCGGCGCTTTCGCGGCGATGGCGGCACTTGGGTACACCATCAACCTGTCCACGCTGTTCGCGGTGATACTTGCGATCGGCATCGTGGTCGACGACGCGATCGTCGTGGTCGAGGGAGCCGCGCATCATATGGAGCGCGGCCTGTCGGCGCATGACGCAACGATCCAGGCGATGAAGGAGTTGTTCGGACCGATTATCGGCATCACCCTCGTGTTGATGTCGGTGTTCGTGCCCGCCGCCTTCCTGCCCGGATTGACCGGGCAGATGTATGCGCAGTTCGCCATGGTTATCGCGGCGACGGCACTGATCAGCGCGATCAACGCGGCGACTTTAAAGCCGACCCAGTGCGCCCTGTGGCTACGACCCCCAGTTCCGCCGGAGCAGCGCAACGTTTTGTCGCGCGCCTTCAACCGCGCCTACGCTCCTCTGGAGAATGGCTATGCCGCGCTGATCGGACGTATGGCTGGCCATAGCGTCCTGATGGCGCTCCTGGCTGTATGTTTCGCCGGCGTCTCGGTATGGGGGGTTGCCCGCCTGCCGACCGCTTTCATTCCGATCGAGGATCAGGGCTATGTCATCATCGGTGTGCAACTACCGGATGGCGCGTCGTTGGAGCGTACCCAGCGCGCGCTGAACGAAGCCACGCAGATTGCCCGTGCTACCCCCGGCGTGGATCAGGTCATCGAAATCGCAGGCATCTCGGTGTTGGATAACAGCGCGTCGCTTGCCTCGGCCGGCGCGATATACGTCATCCTGAAGGACTGGGGTGCACGCGGGAAAGCCAAAGGGCAGGATCTGCGCTCCATCTATCTGCATCTCCAAGGTGCGCTGGATCAACTGCCCAACGCAACCGGCTTCGTCGTGATTCCGCCACCGATCCAAGGCATCGGCAACGCCAGCGGCTTCAACATGATGATCGAGTTGCGCGACGGCAGCGTTGATTTCTCCAAACTGGAGACGATCACACGGGCGGTCTTCGCGGATGGCGCCAGCCAGAGCGGATTGCAGCATCTGATCAACACATTTCGCGCCGACGTGCCGCAGCTCGAGGTCCTGGTCGATCGCGTGAAGGCGGAAAGCTTGCATGTTTCGGTTGGCGACGTATTCGACACGTTGTCGGCTTATGTTGGATCGAGCTACGTCAATCAGTTCAACAAGTTCGGCCGTACATTTCAGGTCTACGCACAAGCGGATGCGAAATTTCGCCTGCTCCCGGAGGACATAGCGAACCTCAAGGTCCGCAGCCAGGACGGTCAAATGGTCCCGCTCGGCACCTTGACAGAGACCCGACAGACAACCGGGCCAGCACTGATCACGCTGTATAACCTGTATCCTGCCGCAACGATCATCGGCGCACCGGCGCCCGGGTTCAGTTCCGGCGAAGCAATGTCGTTGATGGAGCAGATCGGAGCGGAGGCACTCCCTCGGGGAGCGGCTTATGAATGGACGGCGTTGTCTTATCAGGAGAAGTCGGTGGGGGGCCAGATCTATATTGTGTTCGGCCTCGGCATGTTACTCGTCTATCTCTGCCTGGCGGCGCAATACGAGAGCTGGGTTGCTCCTCTGGCGGTGATCCTTGCCGTCCCGTTGGCGCTCGCCGGGCCGGCGATCGCGCTCGGTGCTCTCGGGCTCGCCAATAATCTCTACACCCAGATCGGGCTCGTCCTGCTGATCGCCCTGGCGGCCAAGAACGCGATCCTGATCGTGGAGGTGGCGCGGGAGCGGCGCCTGCACGAGCAGATGTCCATCGTCCAGGCCGCGGTCAGCGCGGCAAAGACTCGATTCAGGCCAATCGTGATGACTTCGCTGGCGTTCATTCTCGGCGTGGTACCGCTGGTCATCGCGACTGGCGCGGGCGCGGCGGCACGCGTCTCGCTGGGACTGAGCGTGCTGACGGGGATGCTGGCTTCCACCTGCCTGGCGGTATTGTTCGTTCCATCGTTCTTTGTCGTGTTCCAGCGCATCGAAGAACGCGTGAAGCGGCGGCCAAAGCCGCGTGCCGTTGCTGGCACGGTTGAGCCATGACGCGCCGCGGGACATCACGGTTGCGGAATGTTACACTGGCGGCCCTTGACGTTGACCCACCGTTCGCGTCTCCAGTGTCATCCCCGGCGGAGGGCGGGGGACTGACGACTTGCAGTGCGGTGCAGTCAAAATCGTCGATCTTTGGCATTCGCCGAGCACCGTCAGCACGGACGGTCGTTGCTAAAGCCCGTGGGTATTACGCGCAACGTTGGCAGGAGAGCGCGCCACGGGCAAAGTCAGTGTCCGATGCAGCAGTCAACGTCATAGGCAGCGCCGATTAGACCACGCCCAGTCCGCGCAGCCGCGCTATATCATCGGCACTGTAGCCGGCGTCTCGCAGCACGGCCTCATTATGCTGCCCGACGGACGGGGCGCGGCTGGCCGGCACCTTGTCGACGCCGTCGATGTGGAACGGAGTCATCACCGTCAGGCCCTGTCCATCGCCGAACGGCACCAGCGCCCCGGCGTGGCGCATCTGCGGGTCATCCAGCGCCTCGTCCACCGTCGCGACAATGCCGAAGGTGAGGCCGATGGAGTCGAGGATCGAGCGCCAGTCGGCCAGATCTCGGGTGGCGAAGACGGCGTCAAGAACCATGACGAGTGCCCTGGAATGCTGCTTGCGTGCTTCGGTCGTGGCGAACCGAGGATCGGCGGTCAGTTCCTCGCGGCCGATCGCCGAGAGAAATGCCGGCAACTGTCGCTGCTCGTTGAACATCGCCATGATGAACCAACGGCCATCACGAGACTGATAATGATTCGCCAGCGCGTTCGGCGCGTCCTCGCGACGCGGGCGCAGCGCCACGTGTTCACCGAACAGACGCGTCTGCACGGCGCAGGCGTTGGCCCAGAGCCCACTCTGCAGCAGCGATGACCGCACCACGCCGCCCAGTCCGGTTTTCTCGCGCCGATACAGTGCCGTAAGGATCGCGGCGTAGACACCCGTTGCACTTGGGAAATCACCCATTCCGGGCATCGAACGCGACGGCACGGTCTCGGCGTCGGCGCGCACCATATCCATCAGACCGCTCCGTGCCCAGTAAGCCGTCGAGTCGAAACCGGTCTTCGCGGCTTCTTCTCCGGCCTCGCCATAGGCGGTGAAGGAGGCGTAGATCAGCCGGGGATTGAGTGGCGTCAGGTCGGTCGCTGCCATCCGTAGGCGGTCTCGCACCGGCAACGGGTAATTGGTAATGAAAACGTCGGCGGATGCTGTCAGGCGATGCAGCACTGCCTGGCCGTCCGGGTGCTTTAGATCCAGCGCCAGACTGCGTTTGTTCCGCGACGTAAGCTGCCAGTAATAATCCAGCTGCCTCCCTGGAATGGGAGAGGATGCCCGCCACGGATCGCCCGCCCCCGGAGGCTCGATCTTGATCACGTCGGCGCCGAAGTCGGAAAGGATCGTCGCTGCCGCCGGCCCGGCGACCCAACTGGCGCAATCAATGACCTTCAGGCCGGTGAACAGGCTGTCGACCATAGTCAAATTCCTCCCGCCATCAAGGCATCTGGTTGCTGAAGATGATCGTTCCGGAGGCCGCGAACATTCCTCCCACTCCGTGGCAGACCGAAATCTTCGCGCCGGGAATTTGCGCCGGTGCAACGCCGCGCATTTGCCGGACGCTCTCCTGTAGCGCGTACATGCCATACATGCCTGAGTGCATATACGACAGACCGCCGCCGTTGGTGTTCAGCGGCAACGACCCGCCGGGCGCGGTGTTACGCCCGGCGATAAACGAGGCGGCCTCGCCCTTCGGCAGGAACCCCAGATCCTCCAGGCCGTAGATCGGCAGATGCGCGAAGGCGTCATAGATCATCAGATGATCGACATCCTTGTGCGCGATGCCGGCTTCCCGGAAAGCGGTCGGGCCCGCGACGCGAAACGCGCGGGACGAGGTAAAGTCCTCCATCTGGCTGACCATCGGGGTTTCCGCGCTTTCGCCGGTGCCCAGAATGTACACCGGCTTGGTCGGGAAATCCTTGGCCCGTTCGGCTGACGTGAGAATAAGCGCACCGCCGCCGTCGGTCACCAGGCAACACATCAGAAGCCGGAACGGATAGGCAATCATCCGGCTGTTCAGCACGTCGTCCGTCGTGATCAGATTGCGGAACGTTGCGCGAGGGTTCTTCGACGCCCATTCCCTCTGCACGACGCAAACCTGGGCGATCTGCTCCACCGTCACGCCATACGTCTTCATATAGCGCAGCACCGGAATGGTGAACATGGACGGCGGCCCCATCGGTCCGAACGGCTGCTCGAACTGTCCGGCCAGCGACGAGGGCGGCACCGATCGCGGCGGGTTGCCGATCCGCGACTTGCCGCTCTCCCCGTGGGTGATGAGAATGGTCTTTGCCAATCCTGACTCGATCGCCGCCGCGGCGTGACGCACGTGGATCATGAAGCTGCAGCCGCCGACGGACGTGCCGTCGATCCAGGTCGGCGTGATGCCCAGGTAGTGTGCCAGCTGCACCGGCGTTTCGTTCGCCGTCGCGATGCCGTCAATGTCCTTTGGCTTCAGTCCGCAATCAGCCATCGCGTTGAGCGCGGCGTCGGCGTGCAGGCCGATCTGCGACAGATCCGGTATGACACCCAACTTGGTGGTTTCGGCGGCGCCGACGACGGCGACTGTGTTGTGCGGCATCGGATCAACCTTTCGCCGGACGGAACAAGGGAAGCGTGATAGTCTCGTCCTGCGGCTGGAACACGACCTCCACCGACATATCGAGCACCAGCGCCTCGGGGGTCTGGGCGCAATCAACGATGTTGGTCATCATCCGCGGCCCCTCCGCCAACTCCACCACCGCGATCGCGTAAGGTGGCGTGAACCCGGGCACCGGCCGATGATGGATCACGTAGCTGTACAGCTTCGCCCGCCCACTCGCCTTGGTGACGGAAACCTTGCGCGAGGCGCAGACCGGACAGAACGGCCGCGGCGGGAAATAAACCTTGGCGCAGTCGTCGCAGCGCTGCAGCAGCAACTCATTCGCCTTGGTGCCATCCCAGAAATGCTGGGTCTCCGGCGTGGGCTGCGGCAATGCGCGTCCGGATAGAGCCATGGTTGCGTCGTCCTCCTGTCGGTTCGCCCGACGTTAGGCCGGCATGGAGAGACCGGCAAGGCAAGAGCAGCAGCCGGTCTTGCCTTACGTCCGGGCGACAATGACCTTCGCCCGCGAAGGACGGGTCATCGCCTCCAACTGCAGGAGTTCATTGAGCTGGATTTCGGTCAAAAGCCCCTCGTCCAGCACGATTTCGGCCACTGACCGCTGCTCGGCCAAGGCGCGGCGCGCCACCCGTGATGACGCTTCGTACCCTAGCGCCGGAACAAGCGCCGTTACCAGACCGATGCTGCCACGGACGAGGCTCTCACAACGTTCCCGATCCACTTCGATGCCCTCGATGCACCGCGTTCGCAACGTTTCGACCGCCGCAGTCAGCATCCGCAACGAGTTCAGCACGCAGTAGCCGATCGTCGGTTCGAATGCATTCAACTGCAGCTGGCCGCCCTCGGCACACATCGTCACCGTCAGATCGTGTCCGATGACCAGGAAGGCGACCTGATTGACCACCTCCGGAATGACCGGATTCACCTTCCCGGGCATGATCGACGATCCGGCCTGGACCGCCGGCAGCCGGATCTCCCCGATGCCGGTGCGAGGCCCGCTGGAGAGCAGCCGCAGATCATTGCACAGTTTCGACAGTTTGACCGCGACGCGCTTCAGCAGTCCGGAGAACAGCACGAATGCGCCCATGTCCGAGGTCGCCTCGATCAGGTTGGCGGCCGGCACCAGCGGCACGCGCGACGCTCGCGCCAGTTCCTCGACCGCCAGGCTGGCATAGCGCGGATCGGCGTTGATGCCGGTGCCGATCGCGGTGGCGCCCAGACTGATTTCCCGGAACAGGCCGCTGATTTCGCCCAGGCGGGCGACATCTTCCTTCAGGGTGTCGTGAAACGCGTCGAATTCCTGTCCGACGGTCATGGGCACGGCGTCCTGAAGCTGGGTGCGTCCCATCTTGAGCACGTCGGCGAACTCGACTGATTTGGTCTTGAACGCGAAGGCCAGGTCGTCCAGCGCCTGCGCCAGCGGAACGGTGGCGAAGATGACCGCCAGGCGCAGCGCGGTCGGGTAGGTGTCATTGGTGGATTGAGCCATGTTGACATCGTCGTTGGGATGCAGCGCGGCGTAATTGCCGCGTGGCTGGCCCATGAGTTCCAGCGCGACGTTGGCGATCACCTCATTCGCATTCATGTTGGTCGAGGTGCCGGCACCACCCTGGATCGCATCCACGACGAACTGGTCGTGGAAACGACCCTCATCGGCGATCAGTTGACAGGCCCGCTCGATCGCCGCCGCTTTGCCGGGGGCCAGAAGACCAAGGCGCCGGTTGGAACGCGCCGCTGCCAGCTTGACCAGCGCGAGGGCGCGGACGAGGTTGGGGAAATGGCCGACCGGGACACCGGTGATGGGAAAGTTCGCCACCGCCCGCTGGCTGTGGATGCCCCAGTAGGCGGATTGTGGAACATCCGCTTCGCCCAGCAGATCGTGTTCGCGACGGGTTTCGGCTGAGGCGGTGTGCAGTGGACTTGCCGGCTCCAGCCCGGTACGTTCACCGACCACCAAAGGCGCCGGGATCGGGCTCGGCTCGGTTTCCGTGTTCATTTGAAAGCTCCCTCTCGCACGCACCAGGCTGGACGGCGGCCGAGCGTCGAGGGGTGTAAGATGGGTAGGCGGCAGGGGCGGATGTAGAGGGCGGGAACCGACCCAGATCAATGTATTGGCAGCCCTGTCGTAGCCGAATGCACCCCGCGACGTGGGCTGCCGCGGGGGCGATGGCGGCTCAGCGCGGCCAATCCGATCGCAGCGTTGGTCGTGAGCCGCAACGAATTGGCACGGACGGGGCTCAGCCGACCAGGACCGCCTTGCCGATCACCGCGCGATCGATCACCGCCTGGAGCGCTTCTTGCGCCTGATCCAGACGGAACGTGTGGGAAATCCGAGGTCGCAGCTTGCCTGCCTCGGCCAGAGCCAGCAACGCCTGCATGTTGGCGATGGCCAGGTCCGGGTCGGCTTCATTCAGTCCGCCGATGCGCACACCAATGGCGTCGATGCCCTTGATCAGAAGGTAGTTGCTGCGGATATTGGTCGGACCGCCGCCGAGGAAACCCAGAATCAGCAGCCGACCACCCCACCCGAGGCAGCGTAACGATTCCTCGGCCACCTTGTCGCCGATCGGGTCATAGACGATATCCACGCCGCGTCCGCCGGTCAGTTGCTTGACCGCATCGACAAAGCCGGATCGGTAGTCGATGGCATGGTCGGCGCCTTCCTCGAGGCAGGCTGCGCGCTTGACCTCAGATCCGGCGGTGGCGATCACCCGGCCGCCGAACGCCTTTGCGACCTGGATCGCGGCGATGCCGATACCGCCTGCGGCGCCGTGCACCAACACCCATTCACCGGCCCGCATCCGCCCTCGCTGCAACAGCGCGTGATAGGCAGTCGTATAGGCTCCGCGAAAGACTCCTGCCTGCGCCAACGTCATTCCTGCTGGTACTTTATCGCATAACGCCGCCTTTGCATTTCCTAGCTCAGCAAAGGCACCCAGGGTGTGTCGGCTCATGACCGAATCGCCCGGAACGAAGCCGGAGACATCCGGTCCCACCGCCAGAACGTGGCCCGCGGCCTCCGCACCGGGGATGAATGGCGGCTCCGGCCGGAATTGATAATTTCCCGCCAGCATCAGCACATCCACATACTGGACGCCACGGGCGGCGATGCGCACCTGGATCTCTCCAGAGCCCGGCGGCGGAGGGTCCGAGACCTCGCGCAGCGCCAGAACCTCGGGCCCGCCGAACCGCTCGCAGACCATCGCACGCATGATCTTTTCTCCTGTTTGCGCCTTAACAAATTGTATCAAGGGTGATGAAAGTGGCGGCTCTGTCGCACAGCCGCTTGCTTCAGGTCAAATTCATCCGCTAAGACCGTCACGTTCATAGTTCAAGCGATTCCAGAGACTGGACGGCAAGAATGCCAAATGCAGCCATAGTTTCCGCGCCATTTTCTTCTGCTCAATCGGAAAGCCTACCTGTGATCCAGGCACTTCGCGCCACGCCGTTGCTGCGTGACCTCACCCCCGAGGTCCTGGAGCGGTTGGCCGGAATAAGCAAGATCGTGCTTATAGCTGAAGGAATAGAGGTCTGCCGGCAGGGCGAACTCGCCGACGAGCTTTTCGTCGTGCTGGAGGGCCAGCTGGTGTCATCCGCCACCGCTGCCAACGGCGCCTCCGCCGTGGTGGAGGTCATCCGTGCGGGCGGAATCATCGCCCTGGCGACCGTGCTGGCGCGGCTGCCCCGCTTGCTGAATATTCGCACCATCAATCCCTGCCGGCTGCTGTCGATTGAATCTGCAGGCTTGATCGAACTGGTGGAGCGGGAGCCATCCCTCATAACCGCCCTGCTGAGGGCGGAGGCGCAGACGTTTCGCGCCTTGGTGCGCCAGGTCTGTGACCTGAAATTACGCACGACCGCGCAGCGACTGGGCTGCTACCTGTTGTCGCTGACCACCGAAAAGGCCACTAACGCGACCGCAATGCGGCTGCCGTTCGACAAGCGGCTGCTCGCCGCTCGGCTGGGCTGTAGGCAGGAGAATTCTGTCGCGCGCCTTCGCCGCCCTGCGAGGGTTCGGAGTTGAGACGCACGGTGCGCGTGTCATTCTACACGATATCGCGATGCTGCGAGATTACGCGGTGCCGGACGACCCCTTTGACGAAGCACTGGCCTGACCAGTTCAGGCCGCCGTTATTTCCGACCACAATTGGTCGGCCCCAGCTTTCGCCATATGCTGGCCGAGTGTGCGGTTCCATTCGGCGTCTTTGCCGAATTCGTCGCGCCAGGACCACAGTCTGCGGGTCAGGAAGTGCAGGTTGTGTTCAAAAGTGAAGCCGATCGCGCCATGCACCTGATGAGCAATGGACGCGCCGATGCCCGCCGCCTCCCCGGCGCGAGCCTTTCCGGCGGCGATCGGTAACAGTCGGACACCATCGGCCACCGCCTCTGCCGCGAGGTCAGCCGCGGCGACGGCGGCAGCGGTCTGTCCGGCCAGGACCGCGAGGTTCTGCTGCACCGCCTGGAACTTTCCGATTGGTCGGCCGAATTGCACGCGGCCCAGGGCATACTCCGCGGTCATGTCGGTCAGCCTGGTGAGCGCACCGGCGATTTGCTGAGTGCGCATCGCCGCTCCGACCGCGCGAAGCACCGGCAACGTGACGTCGCTCCGGCCGGCGGCCAGTGCGATGCCGTCCAGGTGCGCGGTATCCCGAGGTTCCCGCGCCACATTCTCCCCAGGTTCCGAGGACCACGCCGCCCGGTCGAGCAGGACCACGCGGGACAGTCCGTCACGCTGCGCCAGAAGCGCCATGGCAGCGGCAGTACGTGCCCACGGCACCCGAGTGAGGCTGCCGGACACCTGCCATCCGTCGCCTTCCCCAATCAGCGAAACCACGTCGCCGTCACGCACCGGCCCGATGGTCAGTGGGCCCTCGGGTATCGGCAGGCCAGCGTTTGCCAGCAGCCAGCTTGCCAGCATCGTCTCCGCCAGCGGCAGTGGCACAGCATATTCTCCGGCGATGCGGAGCAACGAGAACGCATCGGTCACCGACACACCGAAGCCGCCGGCGTGTTCCGGCACCAGCGCACGGTGCAGTCCGGCGTCCTCCACCGCGGCCCACAGCGCGGCCGGCCACATACCCTGGTCTGCCAACCGCAGCGCCGCCGTATCACAATGATCCTGGAACACGCGCCGCGCGGTTTCGCGCAACAGGTCGCCGGTGGAGTCATCGACTCCAGAGGCATCCGAGGCGGCGGCGTCAACCGATGCTCGATGCTGGGATGAATTGGGCTCGCTCATGGCAGACAGGGCCTTTCCGAAAGCGATCTCAGTCTAGACCAATGCTGCGGCGGCTGGGCAGCCGGAAATGGCGGCGTCCTGGGTTGATGTTATCACCCAGCCGGTCCACACGTCCGCGCCTGTTGCGAGGTCGGGGTCGCGGGGTCAGGAATGCGTTCACCGCCGTCGTCGATCCCGCTCCCGGGCGGCGAACAGAAAGCGTGCCGAACACGTCCGTTGGTGGCGGCCGGGAGCGAGACAGCTCTCGTGTTGAAGGTCGACTGCAGATGCAAACCCTCGACGGACATCCGGCCGCGGCGTAATCTGCATGCACCTGTCCCGAGGTTGGTGTGCTCCGGGTGAAATATGTCCTGATCGCAGGTCGGGCCGAACGATCGCTTGGCACAGGAATACTTGCAGTCACGGGAAATATCAAAGGAGGCAACGAACATGAGCGATACACGCTTGGGAGAAGTGGGCACCATAATAGGAGGCTGCCTGTGCGGGAAGGTTCGCTACACTGTAAGCGGCGAGCCTGCATTCGGTGGCCTCTGCCACTGCCGCAACTGTCAGCAGTATACCGGCTCGGCATTCGAAACGATCGTGGCGTTTCCAGCTGCGTCGATCAACGTGCAAGGTGAACTGAAGACCTACGTCGATTGCCGGTGATTCCGGCCGATCCATTCGGCGACGATTCTGTCCAAACTGCGGATCGGGAGTGATGGCCGAAGTTGACGCCATGCCAGGTCTTGCCGTCTTGCTGGCCGGCACCCTCGATGATCCGGCTGCGTTCAAGCCCACGGTGGACGTGTATTGGAGCAGCGCCCAGCCTTGGGTCGTCGCGGGCGGGGAACGGACGCAATTTGCCAAAATGCCGTCCTGATCCACCCGACTCGAGAGCGCAAAGGCTGAACTGAAGAGCCGCTGCCCGACAGATCGATCACGCAATCGGACCGGTCAAATAACGGTCAGATTGCGTGAACGTTCCCGGGGCCTGAAGTCGGCAATGATTTGGCGTGGCGGCTGAGCCTTGTTTCATCGGAATGTCGCATGGCGGAGTGGGGATGATCCGAATCATCCGTCAGCGTCGGAACCGTCCGCGAGCCCGTCGGCAAGTATAGCAAGCAGCCCGCGATGCTCGGCAACCCTGCCTTGATCCGTCCACAGTTGCGCCAGACACCTTGCCGCACGAACTTCGAACCGCTTCGCCGACTGACCGCGGGCGACCACGATGGCCTGCGTGAACGCTGCTTCCGCAGCGTCGATATCGGCGGGTTTAGACTTTAGGAGGAGTTCGCCACGCACCCTGAGGGCCTCGGCAAGGATCCAGCGCTGTCCGGTCTGAGTTATTTTTGCCAGCCCGGCATCGATTATCGCAAGTGCAACATCATGATGACCAGCCTCGGCCTCGGCCTCGGCAAGCAACACCTCATGCAACGGCATGAAAACCGAATAGCCGTACTTACGAAGCTTTCGCACACTGTTGTTCATCTGCGCCGCTCCAGCCCCCGGGATACCCGTAGGGCAATCCAGCCAACCTTGCTGAATGGCGCCGAGCGAAAGCCACTGTGGCATTACGTGCTCCCGCGCAAGGTCGAGATATGCCCTAACATAGGGGACGCTTCTTGGGCGGTCACGCCGCATCGTTTCGAAAAATGAAGCGTGTACAAATGCGTATGCGATCGTTGGAGCGTGCTTCGTCCGCAGAGCGTGGGCGATGGTCTCCTCAACAAGGCGAGCACCGTCGCCACTGCCGAGTGGCAACAACGTCAATGCAAGAAACCCCGACGCAGGCACGGCCAGGTCTTGACCGAAACGAAAAGCCAACGGACGATCTCGTTCTTCATCATAACAGGCAAGCGCATGTTCGAAATGCTGCCTCGCGTCGATAAAATCACCCGCGAACCAGCTCGTCATGCCGCATATTCGATGAGCGACCCCGGTCTCCGGCAACTCTGGCCGACCCTCAACATTGCGCAGAAATGCCCGTGCCAACTCTTGCATTGCACTCAGCTCTCCGAGATAGAAGCTTGCACTCCATAGTCCGTGAAGGGCAGAGAAGCGCTCGGGCACGTCACCTAAAGTTTCTGCAAGATCGCGCGCACGTGCGAAGGCGGTTTTCGTTTCGGACGCAGCGAAGCCCCGCACTGTCCTCAGCGCGTTGCCATAGATTATCTGCAACCGTAAGCGCTGCAGCCGTTGCTCCGGCGAATCGCCCAACTTTTGTGACAATTCGAGCGCCTTTTCGAGATGTGCGATTGCCTCGATTTGGGCTGAGCGCTGCAGTGCCAGATCACCCGCCTTGCTCCACCATTCGACCGCGGCTTCCGTCAACCCCGCCTGCGCAAAATGATAGGCCACGACCTCCGGCTCAGTTTCTGCCCGTTCTGGCAGCTGATCACGGAGTGCTTCGCCGACCCTGCGGTGAAGCTGCTGCCGCGAGGCGTTGAGAAGGCTGGCGTAGGCGACGTCCCGCACCAAAGCGTGCTTGAAAATGTAGACCGCGTCCGGTGGCGCACCACGTTGGAACAACAATCCCGCGGTGGCCAGTTCGCTGAGTCCCTCCGCAAGCTGCGCTTCCTGTAGCCCCGCAGCAGCTGTAAGCAGTGTATGCGAGAACTCCCGGCCTATCACCGAGCCGATCTGTGCGACCATCTTTGCCGCCGGCAGACGATCCAGACGCGCCATCAGCGAGGCCTGCAGCGTGTCCGGGACCGCGAGCGTCGCACCCGCCGTGCCGACCTCCGACGTTTCCAATACTGCCCTGGTCAGCTCTTCGATAAAGAGCGGCACGCCATCGGACTGCATCACGATCCGATCCAGTAACGGCGAGGACAGAATTTGGCTCTTGACGACCTGTGCGGCGAGCGCGGTCGCGTCTCGCCGATCAAGCCGGCTCAAGGTCATCAGATTCACGCGGGGTCGACCGAACCACGGTGCCGCAAACTCCGGCCTGAAGGAGACAACCACAAGCACCGGAAGCTCCGGTACCTGCTCGATCACGGCATCGAGCAGTTCAATCGAGCTTGGGTCCGACCAATGCGCGTCTTCGAACAGGAACAGCACCGGGTCCCGACGTGCCAGGCTCGACAACCGGCGCGCTAAGGCGGCGAATGTCCGCGTCTTCCGTTGCTGCGGGCTGAGCTCCAGGGGCGGATAGCGTCCGTCGGTCGGGATCGACAGCAGCGCCGCGAGCAGGGCAATGTCCTCCAGCGAGGGCGCAGTCCGCGCCAGGACGGCTTCCAACTTGGTCAGACGGTCCGCTGCCGTGTCGCCGCGGATGAAGTCGGCTTCCCGCTCCAGTCGTGCGATGATCGGGAACAGCGGGCTGTCCCGGTGGTGCGGCGAGCAAAAGTAGCGCAGGCTGATATGCGGCTCGCCGGCCAGCCGCTCCTCAAGCGCCGCGAGCAGCCGTGACTTGCCGATACCGGCCTCGCCGGAGAGCAACACGACCCGACCATCGCCGGCTTTTGCCTCGAGCCACCGACGCAGCAGCAGACCCAGTTCCTCGTCTCTGCCGATCAGCGGCGTAAGAGCGCTCGCGTAGACCGCCTCGGATCGGCTCGCCGCCCCGGTCTTCCCGAGCACGCGCCAGGGCCGCACTGGTGTCTCGAAGCCCTTCAGCGCGTGGAGGCCGAGGTCCTCCAGGTCGAACATTTGGCCGAGCTGCGAGCGGGTCGCCTCGCTGACGACGATCGTATTGGGTTGCGCCAGCGACTGGAGCCGCGCCGCGAGATTTGGGGTTTCGCCCACCGCGGTCATCGTCTGAGCGGCGCCGACCCCGACCAGGTCGCCGGTGACGACCAGGCCGGTGGCGATCCCGATGCGCACCGAGAGCTGCTGCGGGCCGACGGCGTCGATGATCGCCAGTCCCGCGCGCACCGCGCTTTCGGCGTGTGCCTCATCGGCATTCGGCCAGCCGAAATACGCCAGCACGCCGTCGCCGACGAAGCGGGCTATATAGCCGCGCTCGCCGGTCACCGCGCCCGCAACGTTCCTCTGGTAGTTGGTCAGTACTTCGCGCAGCTCTTCCGGATCGAGCTCGGTAGAGAGCGGTGTCGAGCCGACGATATCACAAAACAGCACAGTGATCTGCCGCCGTTCGGCCGCGGAGGTCGATGGGCGAGCCTCGCTGGTCTGCGCGACCACGGACGGAACCACGGGATCGCCTCGGAGTTCGGCGATCGCCGCCAACATGCGCCGGCGATGACCCACCGCCGCAACCCCAAGCTCCCTGAGGTCTTCGGCCGTCAACTGGTGCAGCAAATCGGGACTGACGTCATTCTCGCGGAACGCCGCCTCGTAGCGCTCCAGCCCCAGGTTCCGCAGCCAGCTTGCGACGTCCACGGCCGTTTCCTCCGACGCGGAATATCGCGCCGACGGAGCGACCGTGTCCAGGAACAGACGACCGGTCGACGCAACATTCTACAAGCTCGGAGAACCGCCGCTATTGAGGGTCAGGCAATCGGCCTCAAAAGGCGACAAAAGCCAGGGGATGGCCGGACCTTGATGCAGTGTGGGAGCGGTCAGCCGCCACCGTGGTGATCGTGCGCGCTGGCACCTTGACGGTCGTCGACTGGTATTCGCTGCGGCGATTTTGCAGGCACCCGGTCAGCACCGTAACCGGCATTATTTCAGCCATGCGTCTGCCCATACAGTGCCTGCGGCGAAATCAGCGGTGCCGCGATCTCCTGTAGTCCATCGTTTCGGACCGCCCGGAAAAAGCAGTTGCGCCGGCCGGTATGGCAGGCGACGCCCTCCTGGTGCACCAGAAGCAGCACGGTGTCGCCGTCGCAGTCGAGCCGGAGTTCCCGCAGATGCTGGGTCTGCCCCGAGGATTCGCCCTTGCGCCATAGCCTGCCTCGGCTGCGGCTGAAGTAGCACACGCGGCCGGTGACAAGCGTCTCGCGCACTGCCTCGGCATTCATCCAAGCCAGCATCAGCACTTCGCCGGTGTCGTGCTGCTGAGCAATGGCGGGCACCAGGCCGTTCGCATCGAAGGCGATGGCGGCCAGGACTGCATCGTGATGCATGGTAATTTGGTTCATCGATGATATTTAAGGTTGTGGCGAGCTTGCCGCCAAGGAGTACTGCATGGGGTTCTCCCCCCGTACCGAGACATTGCTGAACCGCGCCACCTCGATTTGCGAGGGCCGCGGCGCTCGCCTGACCGATCTGCGGCGCCAGGTGCTCGGGTTGATCCTGGACCGGGATGCGCCCACCGGGGCATACGACCTGCTCGATCAGTTGCGCAGCACGCGGCACGGCGCGGCGCCGCCGACGGTGTATCGCGCGCTGGAGTTCTTGTTGGAGCAGGGACTTGTCCATAAGCTGGAGCGGCTGTCGGCATTCGTCGGCTGCGTCGCTGACGAAGACCACGACCACGCCGCGCAGTTCCTGATCTGCCGCTCCTGCGGCCGGGTCGCTGAAATCGAGGATACTGAACTGGCGCATGCCCTGGACGGCGCCGCCAAACGGCTAGGCTTCACGGTAGGCCGAGCGACGATTGAGGCTGAAGGGCAGTGCGCGGACTGCGCCCGGTCGTGAGCCAGAAGCGCGATACGGTGGTGGCTACCGCCGCGAGATGGGGGACGATGCGATGACCACGACAGCGTCGGCGGATACCGCACGCAGCAACCGCCGCCGGGGTTCCGCGGCCGATGGCGTCACATTCTGGCACACGCTCTACCTGGGTACCACGCGCTACAACATGGCTCCAGGCGCGCCCGATCCGGACGCGTCGGCGTTGTCCCCGATGGCCTTCCTGGTCGAACAGGACCCCGGCAGCACCGCCAGCGCACATTATCATCAGCAGGACCAGTTCCAGCTCGTCGTGAAAGGGCACGCGACGGTGGGACTGCACGAGGTGCGTCCACTCACAATACATTTCAGCGGCGCACACACCGCCTACGGGCCGATCTGCGCCAGCCAGGATGAGGGCGTGTGGTATTTTACCTTGCGCAACGGCTTCGATCCTGGCGCCCGTTTCATGGCGATGGCGGAAAACCGCGTCGCGCTGCGGTCAGTTCCGGGCCGCCGCCATCGGGAGGCCGTAGCCGGCCCGCTGGCGCCCCCCACCGCCGCGTCCGAGACGCTTCTTGGTCCGGCGCCGGATGGCATGGCGGCGTGGCGCTACTCCGTCGGCTCAGGGGAGGACATCGTCGGACCCGACCCGGCAACCGGGCGTGGGCAGTACTGGGTCGTGACCGGTGGCAGCCTGATCCACGACGGCGAAGCGCTGCCGCCGATGTCCTGCGCCTTCGTATACCCGGACGATGCTCCGATTCGAGCCGTCGCGGGCCCGCATGGGCTCGAGGTCGTGGCGATGCAGTTTCCCGCCAACCGCAGCATTGGACCGCGTTGAAACGTGGCCAGATTGCGCGGCTATCCCAGCTCGGCATCGGCGAAATAGTCGAGGTCTGGCACTCGCAAGCGTTCGGTTGGTTGATGCGGGGTCAGGCTCGTGCCTGTGAGCGGCGGACCCATTCGTCCAAGCCAATATGGCCGAGTCGCGCCTCGCCCAACGGCACGAGCGAGTGCTCCTCGACCCGACCGCCGAAGTATCGGGCCCCTGGGTCACACACCACCTCACGCCCGTCGCCGACCGCCTTCAGATAGCGGGCGACAATTTCGTTGAACGGTGCTCGTTCCGGGCCGGCGATCTCGACGATGCCGTTTTGTGGCGCCGCGAGCGCCAGCTCAGCGGCGATGTCCGCAACGTCGTCCGCAGCGATGGGCTGGAACAGGCCGGCCGAAAGCCTGACTACGTTTCCGTCCACGCTGGAAGCGGCGATGCCGCCGAGGAATTCCATGAATTGGGTGGAGCGGATGATGGTGTAGGGTATGGCGGAGGCCTCGATCAGTTTTTCCTGGGCGATCTTGGCGCGAAAATAGCCATTGTCCGATCGATCGATTCCGACGACGGATAGCGCGACGTGGTGCCGGACGCCCGCTGCTGCCTCCGCCGCGAGAAGGTGCCGGCCGGAGGTCTCGAAAAACTCCAACACCGCCTTGTCTTCGAATGAGGGAGAATTTGCCACGTCGACGACAACCTGAGCGCGCCCGAGGGCTTCCGCCAGACCCTCGCCGGTGATGGTGTTAATCCCTGATCTGGGCGACGCCGCCACTACCAAATGGCCGAGATGGCGCAGCCGGTCCACGAGTTTTGTTCCGATGAGGCCACTGCCTCCCACGACGACGACCTTCATGATTACTCTCCAGGGAATACCTTACCGGAAGCTGGCACGTTAACTCTGAGCGGCCTCAAGGTCCTAAGGCCGTTGGCTTTTCAATCCCGCCATCATTCCGCATTTTAGCGAACTTCGGAATTGTGACGCTGGCTTGCAGTTTTCTCCGATCGCGACCGCTCAGCCGGCCGCGAGGAAGTCTCAGTCGGCAACATGCAAGACGATCTTGCCGCGCGGCTTGGGCCGGATACCGTCCAGCATCTCATGAGCGGTGCGGGCCTCCGACAGCGGCAAGACGGTTCCGACCGATGTGACGAGGCTTCCTGCCTCCATCATTTGAGCAATTGTCCAGAGTTGATCGGTCGTGACACTCACCAGGAAGAAGACGGCTTTGACGCCGCGCGCGGCAGCGAGGGCCTGATTTGGCTGGGACACGGCGGAAATCAAAGCACCGCCAGGCTTCAGCACTGCAAAGGAGCGCGTCTGGACGTCGCCGCCGACCAAATCGATCACGGCGTCAACGTCGCGGACCCGGGTTTCGAACGGCGCACCTTCGCGCACGAGCACCTCCTGCGTGCCGAGGCTGCGCACGAAAGGCAGGTCCTCTTGCGCGCATGTTGCCACCACGCGGATGCCGGCTTGCAGGGCGAATTGCACCGCGAAAGCACCGACATTGCCCGCTGCTCCGTGGATCAGCACAGTCTGTCCGCGACGCGCTTTCGCCTGCTCGAACACCGCCTGCCAGGCGGTGACCGCAATGACAGGAACGGACGCGGCATACACATCGGGGATCGAGGGGGGCTTGCGCGCAATCATGCCAGCCGCCGCGATCGCGTGGTCAGCATAGCTGCCGGTAAACCGCGGGTTGGTGACGCCGAATACCGCATCGCCTCGCGTGATTGAGGTCACGTTCGGACCTACGGCCTCGACGACGCCCGACAGATCCGAGCCGGGGGTCAGCGGGAGCGGCTGCGGAAGTGCGCTCTTGCCGGCCCGGATCCAACTATCCCAAGGCCCGACACCGGCAGCTTTCACCCGAACGAGGATTTCGTCCTCGCCCGGCTGCAGCGCTTCCTGCGCTTCGAAGAGGATCACTTCGGGACCTCCGAACTGATAAACCCGGCAGGCCTTACCAGCGCCATTCAACTGACCGTTCATCTCAGCGGAACCAATTGCGCTGCTCACGGAGCCAGCTCCAGTGCAGCAAAAGAAACGGCACGGCTAATTCTCCGGCGTCGTGAGCACGGCCCCATCATCGGCTACGAGTATGGCCAGGAGGCTCGCCGGCTCCGTGGTGCTGGCGTTCATGCTGATGAGGTGATGACTGTCGGGTGGTTCGAAAAAGCTCTCGCCGACCTTGAAATCTTTGACCGGCCCTGTCGCGGAATTCTGTGACCGAATGGTACCCGACAGAACATAGGCGTACACGCTGCCGGCGTGGCGGTGTGGGGGTGACACGGCCCCCGGGGCGTAGCGCACTACGATTGCGGTCAGCCGCTTGCCCGGTACATTCGGGAGCTCCGTGGTGAACACCGGCTCTGCTTTGCCGCCGCGCATCTCCTCGGCCGCGAGAGCCACCCAGCCACTCGCCGCCAGAACCGCGATAAGGCCAGCCGCCAAGGTCGTGCGTCGCAGCGATGTCGAGGTTGATCGCATCAGTTCGCCTCCGGTCTGTCGTTGCTTTATGCAGCTCTGAGTATGTCGCAGTCCCGTTCGGCAGGCACTGCAGGTTTCGAGACCTCGATCGCGCGCGCGTCCCTGGTCAATCAGCATGCCGAAGTCGCTCGTCACTTTGCTGCCCGACGGGGAGAGCTGATGGTTGCAAGCGAGACGACAATGACCATTGCCGGTGCCGCTCGGTCGTGGCCGATATCATTCCGGCGCGACTGCGCGAGCGTTAGTGTCGCTTATCGAGGAAAGCGCGCACGGCTGCAACCGTGGCGGCCGGCTGCTCCTCCATCAGCCAATGGCCTGACCCGGTGATGACCCTTTCCTCAACATCCGTCGCAGCGAAGCGCATAACGACCGCCATCATTGCGCCAAACGACTTCTCGCCGCCGACTGCGAGCACCGGCATGGTCAACTTGCCGGCGGCGACGAAGCCTTTATTGTCGAGGGCGTCCTGGTCGAATGCCGCAAATTGGGCAAAACCGGAACGCATTGCGCCGGGCCGCGCATATAAGTTGGCATAGTGTTCGCGGGAGATTTCGCTGAACGCCGTTGGATCAGCCGAAAACTCGTTCCAGAAACGGTCAAGATAGATGCGTTCGCGGCCGGCGACCAGCCGCTCCATGTCGGGGCCGCCGAAACGGAAATGCCACAACAGTGGATTCCTGAGAACCTCCTCCCACGGGCCGACGCCAGGCAGTGGCGCATCCATGACGACAAAACTGGCGACGCGCCCCGGATACTGTGCGGCGAAGGCATAACCGACCATATTGCCGATGTCGTGCGTGACGAGGTCTGCCCGCTCGATGTTCAAAGCGTTGAGCAATCCCGCGATGTCGTGCCCCTGGGTCTTCTTGTCGTAGCCGCCTTCGGGATGAGACGAGAGCCCCATCCCGCGCAGGTCGGGCACAACCAGGGTATGGTCGCGGGCGAGCTCCGCCGCTAACGGGGCCCACATATCGCCGGTCTCGCCATAACCGTGCAGCAGGATCGCCGCTGGTCCCTGGCCGCCGGTCCGCACGTGCAGGGTTGCGCCGTTCGTCAGGACGTTCTGGTTTTGGAACCCGACCGGAAACGGCGGCATCTCTGTAGCGGCGGTCATGACCATACCTCCATAGGGCCTCAGCCTATGCCTCACCCGGCCACGGCGCGAGTCCTGTCCAAAAAACCCTTGCTGAGGGTCCGTCCCGTGCGGAAATGTTAAGACTTGCGGAGCCGCTGAAAGATACCACCGCCGCTGGCGGCGCCAGCGGGAGATGAGTCATGACCACGCCGCACACCTAGCGCTCGGCGAGAACCCCCGGCACGGCTGCCATCCTGGGTCCGCCTGCGCCAATCCGTCGGGTGATGCCCGGCGCCATTCTACGCGCCTCTTCGAGGAGCGGGCGGCATGCGACCACCCGCAGGGCGGCGTCAATTTGGGGCGGAAACTGTACGGAGGTGCGTGTTGAGTAATCTATTCGACGATCTTCCTGCCAAGTCGGAACACGAGCAGTTCATTCAGCTTGTCTCGCACCCGGGCGCTCGTATCGAACGGATCGTCTCTCATGGCCACATTACAGCGCCCGCCAAACTCTATGATCAGGACCATGACGAATGGGTTCTGTTACTTCGTGGTTCGGCAAGCCTATGGATCGACGGGGAGGGTGAGCGTGACCTGCGTCCCGGTGACTATGTGATGATCCAGGCCCACCGGCCACACAGGGTCACAAGGACAGCGGAGAACGAGCCAACTGTCTGGCTCGCCGTGCATTTTTGCTAGTGTCCGGGCCGGTCGGCCGGGCTGTGGACAGCCGACGATTGGCGCTCGTAGGGTCATTTAGGCTACGCTGTGTCCACCGACCGAGATCGAGCCAATGCCAAAGCAGATCCGCCTTAACGCCTTCGACATGAACTGCGTCGGGCATCAGTCGCCCGGCCTGTGGACTCACCCCGACGACCGCGCCGACAGCTACAACACACTGGAATACTGGACCGACCTCGCCCGCACGCTGGAGCGGGGAAAGTTTGATGCGTTGTTTCTGGCCGATGTCCTGGGCATCTATGACGTCTACCAGGGCTCCCCCCGAACCGCGCTGGAACACGCTGTCCAGGTGCCGGTGAATGACCCGTTGATGGTTGTCCCCCCCATGGCGCTGGTAACCAAGCACCTCGGCTTCGGTGTCACCTGCGCTCTGTCCTACGAACTCCCGTACCCGTTCGCGCGACGTATGAGCACGCTGGACCACCTGACGAATGGCCGCATGGGGTGGAATATCGTCACCGGTTACCTTGAAAGCGCGGCTCGCGGCATGGGCATGTCCCGCCAACTCGCGCATGACGACCGCTACGAGGTCGCCGAGGACTACATGCAGGCGACCTACAAGCTGTGGGAGGCGAGCTGGGAAGACGGCGCCGTGCTCCGTGATCGCCACGGCCGCCGCTTCGCCGACCCCGACAAGATCCACCGGATTCTGCACGAGGGACCGCATTTCAAGGTCGACGCGATCCATCTGTGCGAGCCCTCGCCACAGCGCACGCCGGTGCTGTTCCAGGCCGGGGCCTCGAACCGAGGCCGCGATTTCGCCGCTCGGCACGCCGAGTGTGTCTTCATCAACGGGCCGTCGAAGAAGATCATCGGCAACATCGTCGCCGACCTGCGCCGTCGAACCGCCGCCGCCGGCCGGGACCCGGCCGACCTGGTGATCTTCACGATGTTGACTGTGATCACCGACGCGACCTCCAAAGCCGCCCGCGACAAGTATCAGGACTACCTTGGCTACGTGTCCGAGGAAGGCGCGCTCGCTCTGATGTCCGGCTGGACAGGCCTCGATTTTTCCACCCTGCCGCCGGATGACGTCCTGCGCTTCACCGATCGACCGGATGCCATGAGCTCCGCTCTCGAGGTATTCACCACCGCCGACCCGGAACGGCAGTGGACGGTGCGGGAAATTGCCCGCCACGCCGCGATCGGCGGCCGCGGCCCGGTGTTGATCGGATCCGGCTCGGAGGTTGCCGAGGAACTCGCCTCCTGGGTTGAGGAAACCGGCGTTGACGGTTTCAACCTCGCCTACGCCCTGACCCCGGGCAGCTTTGTCGACGTGGCGGATCTGGTGGTACCGGAGTTGCAGACCCGGGGGCTCTTCAAGCACGACTATGCCCCCGGGACATTCCGAGAGAAGTTATTCGGCGCGGGACGAGCGCGGTTGCCGGCAAGCCACCCAGCCGCGGCGGTGAGGGGCCATCGCTGATCGCCTGGTGACCGCCGATCAGAGACCCCGACGAACGATCCGCGCAGGAGTCATCGTCGCCGGACCGATCCATTCAAATACAGCCGGAATCTTGCTCATCGAGATTAGCGATCCTGCCGCTCGGCCCGCGTTGGCGGCAAAGCGGACGACGTCGTCGAACCCAGCGGGAACCGCTTGCTCCGTGGGCGGGTTGGTCGCATAGACTTGGCGGTCGAAAGGCGGAGACAACAATTCGATGACTTCGGTACAACGAACTCTGTTGATGGCGGCCTGTATGGGGACGTCGCTTTTTGTCACAGGGTTGTGCGCTACGGATGGGCGCGCCCAGGATAGCCACGTGAAGCTCAACTCCCGGTTGGTGCACAGGCCGCCCCAGCCCGGCGTGCTGGAGGTTAAGCCACAACCTCAAGCTTGGCCCCGTCTGGACCCGGGGTCCGTCCTGTGCCGAACCGAGGATGACTTGAACCGTCTGGCCGCGCGTCGCCACGGCGAGGCGGTCGCGGGACAGGTCGACTGCCGGGTGATCCACGATCCAACGGCAATTTCGATCGTCCAACGCAATGGACCCGGCCGCACCGAGGTCAAGATGACCGCCGCACGAGCCGACGACACCGGCTGGACCGATGCCTGGCTGCCGCAGGCAGGTCCGTCGGCCGGGGCGACGTCCGTGTCACGCTAGCCAGCGGCTTGGGCCATGGCTGGGGATGGTTTTTCATCAGGCCAGCCGTGACCCCACCGCGCTCGGCGGCGGCGTGCTTCACGGCTCCAGACCCATAGGGCCGCGGCGCCCTGATACTTCCGCCCGCGAATTGACTGCCTCGAGGCGAGGTTGGCGGATCCAGGCGGGTCGAGTGCTGGGGGCTAACAAATTCGGATAGGTTGGAAAACCCTCCGCACCGGCACAAATAGGTGGACTATTCACCTCGGCTAAGCAGCAAGCGAACACAATGAAACATGCCTTCAGGCGCCGGTTCGTCCGGTATGACCATCTGGCCTTGCTGGCTGTTGCCCTGTGTATGCCGGGTATCCTCCAGGTGGGGTCTGCCAACGCCGACGGGGACAGCGCAGGCCAGGTGTCAAATCCCGATCCTAAGCCAGTCGCGGTTCGTGCCGCGAGCAGCGCCGTTTTTCTGAGTTCGCTCGGCGTCAATACGCATGTTGATCAAGGATACAATCCGGCGCCCTACGTCGCGATGCTGCAGTACACCGGAATTCGCAACACACGCGATGGATTCCGCAACACACCCGGGTACTTCATGCTGCACGAAAAGACAGGCATTCACGTCGATCTCGGCGGACCTGACATCAGCGGTCTCACGACCGCCGCTAAAACTCTGGCGAGCGCCGGTGCCCTGTTGTCGGTCGAGGGACCAAATGAGCCGAACAATTTTCCTATATCCTATCACGGCCAACGGGGAGGCGGTGGGGCGAGCTGGGTTCCCGTCGCTCAGTTCCAGAAGGATCTCTACAGCACGGTGAAATCGGATCCGTTATTGAAGCGATACCCGGTTTTTCACGTATCCGAAGGCGGCGCCGAGACGGAGAATGTGGGCTTACAGTTTCTGACCATTCCCAAGGGCGCGGAAACGCTGTTTCCGGAAGGCACGCAATATGCCGACTACGCCAACCCGCACAACTACGTCATCGGCACAGCTGGCACGTACAGAAGACAATCAGGCGTGGCATGCGGCCGATCCTGTGCTGAACAGCCACTGGGACGGGCTCTATGTCGAATACGGTAAGACCTGGAACAAAGGATTTGCGGGATATCCCGATGCACAATTGCAAACCTTGCCGAGGGTAACGACCGAAACGGGATGGGATTCAGCCGAAAATCCTGGCGGAGAAAAGGTCCAGGGGGCTGTATTGGCCAATACATATCTCGCGCAATTCAAGCGAGGATGGAGATACACGTTCATCTATGAAATGCGCGACAACGAAGGCGGCGCCGGCCATCAAGGCCTTTACCATGAGGACGCCACGCCTAAACTGTCGGCGACCTACATCCACAACCTCACGTCTATTCTGGCTGACAAAACACCCATCGCCAGTCCGAGACAATTGAATTACGCCATCGCGAATGCGCCAAGCACCGTGCATGACCTGCTCCTGCAGAAGAGCAATGGCACATTCGAGCTTGTGGTCTGGGGTGAGCGGGTGGCTGGATCGAACGACGTGACCGTGAAGTTGAGCAAGGCGTATCCGTCAATACGGATTTACGATATCACCACAGGAACCACACCCGTCCAAACCTTGAAGAACGTCAGCACGGTTCCGCTGACGGTGAGCGATCACGCCATGATCATCGAACTCGACTGAGCGACCCGGGTCCTGGCGGTCGCGGAGATTAGTCCTCGTTCAGGGCCATCGTCAGGTCCGACACCCCCATCGGGTCCTCCAGCGCGGCGAGGCGTCCCGCGGCCAGCCAGGCGAAACGCTCCAACAGTGCTTTACGCCGAGCCGGCGGAAGTCTGATGCACAAGGGCTCGCGCAGCAGATCGGCGTTGCGGTCGGCGCAAACGATCAAGCCAGTCTCCGGCGGCAGAACGTTGCGCGGGAAGTCGCAGTCGACGGCGAAGAAGAACTGATCGCAGAATGGTTGGTATTCGGCCCATTTTCCGTCCGCCAGGTAGTCCCGAAGTCCCGACTTCACCTCGATGCAGACGAATCCACCGCCCGGCTGCAGTGCCAGGACGTCAGCGCGCCGCCCGTTCGCCAGTCGGACCTCGTGTAGCGGAGCCCACCCCAGCCGCAGGCAAAGCCTGCCTACCGCGCGTCGAATGAGCAACGTCCGCTCGGGAAAGCCGATGCCATCCATACGCCTGGTGGCGTCCCGTCAACCCAGCAGCGCGTCGATCGCCTTCGCCAGTTTGACGTCGTTGTCCGACAAACCTCCGGCGTCATGCGTGGTCAACTCGATCCGCACTGTATTCCAGACATTCGACCAGTCCGGGTGGTGATCGAATTTTTCCGCCAGCAGGGCAACTCGCGTCATGAAGCCCCATGCCGCGCTGAAATCGGCGAACTTGAATTCCCGCCGGATCGCGTCCTTGTCGAGGGCCGGGGTCCAATGTGGGATGGTCGTTCCCAACTGCGCCGCTCGACGTCGCTTAGCCGTTTGGCCATGTCGGTCTTCCTTCTCAGAGTGCTTCGGACAAGCGCTGCATGTCGTCCAGCGCCTCGGCGAATTCAGTCATGAATGCGGCGACCACCTGACGACAGCTTGGGATGCCATCAACCAGTCCGACGCCCTGGCCGACGAAATAGCTGACAAGCGCCCGCGCCGGCTCGCTGCCGGCTTCGGCGGCCCGGTTGACCCGCGCCATCGCCGGCTCGCTCAGCATGCCCTGCAGCGGCATGGGCAGCGGGCCGGGACTATCCGGTCCCTCCCACGCATCGGTCCAGGCGGAACGCAACTGGCGAGCCGGCTTGCCGGTGCGGCCGCGGGAGCGAACGGTGTCGCGGGATCGGGCGGCCACCATCTTTTCGCGGAACACCGGGGAGGTCTCGGCTTCGGACGTGGCGAGCCAGACTGAGCCGGTCCAGACGCCGGCCGCACCCATGGCCATGCAGCCGGCCATCTGTCGTCCGGTCATGATGCCGCCGGCGGCGAGAACCGGGGCCTTGCCCTGCACCGCCCGCAGCACCTCCGGCACCAGCACCATGGTCGAAACCTCGCCGCAGTGGCCGCCGGCCTCGGTACCCTGAGCGACGATGATGTCGACCCCGGCGGTTACCTGACGCATGGCGTGCTCCCGCGCACCGACCAATGCGGCGCACGGAATACCGGCTTGTCGGGCGCGTTGCAGCATCGAGGGCGGCGGCACGCCGAGTGCATTGGCGATCAGCCGGATCGGGTGGCGGAAGGCGACGTCCATCAGCTTCTCGCCGGTCTCGAACTGATAGGGCGGCGGGCGGTCCAGGTCCTCCCGGTCGTGGGTGCCCCGGGTCGGATCGACATCGTGACGGCGGAGCAGATCGTGCACAAAGGCGCGGTGCTGCTCCGGAATGCGCCCAGCCAGGTCGCCCAGGGTGGCACCCACCTCGGTTCGCACCGCCAGGTTTTCCGGGATCAGCAGATCGACGCCGTACGGCTTGCCGTCGATGTGGCTGTCGATCCAGGCCAGCTCGGTTTCAAGCTGTTCCGGCGTATAGCCCGCCGCCCCGAGCACGCCGAAGCCGCCGGACTGACTGACCGCGGCCACCACATCGCGGCAATGGCTGAACGCCACCAAGGGAAATTCGATCCCGAGCATGCGGCACAGTTTGGTGTCCATCACGCCGACATCCTGACTGGCGGGTCGAGGTCGGCGGGCAGCGGGCACACATACGGGGTCTTGCCGACCCGCGCCCGGTGATCCGCTTTGGCCCGCGCCAGCAGCGTTTCATCCCGGATCACGTCGAGCGCCGTGCCGGCCATCACCTTCGCCACGTGCACCAGACCCTTGTGAGCCGCCGGCATTTTTCCTTGTGCGGTCAACTGCCAGGAGTGGCCGGGTGTGCCGATCGCGTAGGTCGCACCGCGCGCCTGCACCGTCGGCACCACCCAGCTCACGTCGCCCACATCGGTCGAGCCGTTCGCCACGGCGCGCGTCGCATCCAGCGGAATGATCCGGTCACACAACGGCGTGCTCGCCTGGACCGGGAGGCCGACGCGTCTGAAGGCCCCTTCGATGTCCTCCTCGGTGAGTGTCGCCTGGAATTCCCGTGCGGCGGCGAGATCGGCCGCGTCGAACGGCGGCGGTCCAATACGATCAAGGTTGTCCTGCATCGCCCGCTCCAATGGTGCATTTCCCAGCAGGTTTGAGACCGCGCTGATCATCTGCGAAGTCGACACGAGTCTCGGTCATCAGCGCCGCGCCGTCAGCGATCTTGCGGACCCGCTCGATCAGCCGGGTCAGCTCCGGAAGGGTGCTTGCCCGGACCAGATAGCGCACCTTGGCGAACGCCTGCACCACGTTCGGCGCGATGCCGCCGGCATCCAGGATTGCCGCGTGCACCCGCGCGTTGGCGGGCATGTGCTCGCGCATGTAATTCACGCCCACACTCATCAGCTCCACCGCGTCCAGGGCGCTGCGTCCGAGATGCGGCGCCGCGGCGGCATGCGACGCTCGGCCATGAAAAGAAAAATCGATGCGGGTATTGGCCAGCGACGCGGCCGGGTTGACGCCGGAAAACGATGAGGGATGCCATGAGATCGCGACATCGACATCGCCGAAGGCTCCGGCGCGAGCCATGAACGCCTTGGCGGCGCCGCCTTCCTCGGCCGGGCAGCCGTAGTAGCGGATTCTTCCTCGGATGCCGTTGGCTTCCAGGTAGTCCTTTACCGCGGCAGCGGCGAGCATGGAGGCGGCGCCCAGCAGGTTGTGGCCGCAGCCGTGGCCGAAGCCCGGGCCGGGGAGTGGCTTTTGCTGTGCTATGCCGGCCTCCTGCGACAGGCCCGGCAGGGCGTCGTATTCGCCGAGGATCGCAATGACCGGGCCGGCTTCTCCGGCCTCGCCCACGACCGCGGTGGGGATGCCCGCGACGTCGCGGGTGACGCGAAAACCCTTGGCCTTCAACATCGCGGTATGTTCGGCGCAGGAACGGAACTCGGCGTAGCAAAGTTCCGGGCTGTCCCAGACGCGGTCGGACAGAGCAATGAAATCGTCCCGGTTGACATCGACCAGGCGCCAGATCTCCTCGGTGTTCTGCATCATGGGACCTCCCGGGTCGCGGCGTGGCGGAAGCAGGCAGTCAGGTGGTCGTCGACCATGCCGGTCGCCTGCATGAAGGCATAGCATATGGTGGAACCGACAAAACGGAAGCCAGCCTTGCGTAACGCCTTGCTCATGCTGTCGGACAGCGGGGTCGTGGCCGGTACCTGGCCGAGTTCGGTCCAACGGTTGCGAATCGGCTGGTGTTCGACGAACGACCAGAGATAGCGATCCAGGCTGCCGTGCTGCTCGATCACCGCCAGCGCCGCCAGCGCATTGTCGCGAACGGAGAAGATCTTCAGGCGGTTACGGATCAGCGGCGAGTCGGCCAACAGTCGCTCCAGTTCAGCGTCGGTCATGGCGGCGACACGGCTGATGTCGAAACCATGATAGGCCTCGCGGTAGGCCTCCCGACGAACCAGCACGGTGCGCCAGGACAGGCCGGCCTGAGCGCCTTCCAGTGTCAGCAGCTCGAACAAGGCGCCGTCGTCGTGGTGCGGCACGCCCCACTCGGTATCGTGATAGGCCTGCATCCGGGCGTCGGCGGCTGTTGCCCAGGAACAGCGGATGATGTCGGCCGAGCCGGTCATTCCGAATGGGCTCCGCGATGAATCGCCGCCTCGCCGAGCCGCGTTTGCCTGGCCAGCCGGGGACCGCGGGCGATCGACAGAACGGCGTCCAGGTCGTCTATCAACCCCAGCAGTTTTTTGCTCGGCAAGTTACCCGGGGTTTCGGTCTGCGCCTTCAGCCGAGCGGTGATGTCGGCCGCGAGGAGGCGGAGACCCACCAGGGTCGCATCGCCGTCCTGAAACCGGGCGTCGTCCAACGCGCTGACCACGGCGTGGGCGCCGGTCTCGAACACTGCCGTCAGCGCCACGATCGCCCCGAAGTTGGCCGTCTGCTCGGGCGTCGATGGCGTTGTCCCGGCGAACAGGCCGATGGCATGGCGGAATGCACCCAGAGTGCCGAAGGTGCCGACAGCGTCCTCGACGTCGCGAAACGGCAGCGCCAGGCGCTCATACGCCGAGCCCATCGGCCCGAGGATCGCCGTGACAGGAACCAGGCAGTCCTCCAAGGTCAGCAGGCAGTGGCGGGACGGGCGCAAGGCGTGGAAGCCTGGCATCTCGCTGGTGGTGAGGCCGGGGGTATCGTGCGGCACCAGGAAGGCGCTGTATCGCTTGCGGCCCATCTCCTCGGAGGTGATGGCGAATACGATGATAGCGTCGGCCGATGGGCCGTTGCTCACCCACGCCTTCTGCCCGGTGATGCGGAAGCCGTCGCCGTGTTGATCGGCCCGTGTGGTCAGCAGCTTGGGATGGGCGCCGACCTTGGGCTCGGAGATGGCAACCGACAGTGCTCGGCCGCGCCATTCAGCCTGCTGAGCCTCGGTGCCAAAGCTGCGAACGAAATGCCGGAAGACAAGTTGGCGGCCACCCCAGACGCTGCCGACGCCCAGCAGGCCGGTGCGCTCCACCAGTGCGGCCTCGATCCGCCCGAGGGTCGCGTAGTCAGGCACCGGCTGCAGCAACCCGGCCTGCCGCATGCCGAGCAGCGGATCCTGTTCCGGATCCGGGCAGTGCGCGAGCCAGTCGTCGATGCCATCGTCTAGTCCCGCCATGCACGTCCCCCGCCGCGGTCGCGTTCCGGGCAAACTCTCGCACGGCTTGGCGCGTGCCGCCATCGTCTCACCGAACATTGGGACCGGTTGCAAGACACGATTTTTCCGTGACACTGTTGCGGCCTGAAGCCCGATCACGCCCCCTCTGCGGAGCAGGAGAAGCAGCATGTTCGCCGGAAAGGTCATCATCGTTACGGGCGCCGCCGGCAATGTCGGATCGGCTCTCGCCAAGCTGCTGGCCTCCCGGGGAGCGCGCGTTGCGGCGGTCGATACTGTGAAAGATCGACTGGATACAGTCGTGACCGCACTGGAAGGTGGCGACCATCTGGCGTTATCGGAACATGACCTGACCGATTTCGCGGCGTCGGAGGCCTTGATCGCCAGGGTCCAGTCGACCTATGGCCGCCTGGACGGCGTCGGGACGACCGTCGGCGGCTTCGCGATGGCGAAAATTGCGGATGCGGAGCTGGACCATTGGGATGCGATGTTCAACCTGAACGTAAAGACGACCTGGAATATCTACCGAGCCGCCGTGCCGGCCATGCGGCGGGTGGGTGGTGGCGCCCTGGTCGGGATCGGCAGCGCGGCCGGGCTGCGCGGCAGCGGTCAGATGGCCGCCTACAGTGCCACCAAAAGTGCGGTGATGCGACTGACCGAAAGCCTGGCCGACGAACTGCGCAGCGACCACATCCGGGTCAACGCCGTCCTGCCGACCACGATCGATACGCCACAGAACCGGGAGGCCATGCCGAAGGCGGACATGTCGCGCTGGGTCCGACCGTCCGAGGTTGCCGAAGCAATGGCTTTCCTGCTGTCCGATGCCGCCAGCGGCGTGACCGGCGCGTTATTGCCGGTGGGGTGAACGTCATGTGGCCTGATTCCTTGACCTTGCGAAAGCGTTGGCTGCTCCGCGTCGTCATTTTCCTCACCGCGGTGGTCGCCGGCGCGCCAGTCCGGGCGCAGGATCGCGTTACCTTCGGTCTGGACTGGAGAGCCGAGGCGGAATACGGCGGCTACTATCAAGCCCTCGCAACCGGTCTGTACGCGAAGAAGGGTCTCGACGTTACCATTCAGCAAGGTGGGCCGCAGGTCAATCACATGCAGCTTTTGATGGCCGGCCGCCTGGACTTCAACCTGGGTGGCGGCCGAGCCATCGAGTTTGCTCAGGAGGGTTTGCCGTTTCTGGCGGTGGCGGCGATCTTTCAGAAGGAGCTCGCCGTGCTGATCGCGCATCCCAACCAAGGCAACGACAGTTTCGAGGCCCTGAAGGGCAAGCCGATCATGATCGGGTCTGATACGCGCAACGGTTGGTGGCGCTTTCTGGCCGCAAAATACGGCTACGACGACAGCCAGATCCGCCCGTATACCTTCAATATGGCCCCCTTCCTCGCTGACAAAAAAGCGATCCAGCAAGGCTATTTCAGCAGCGAGCCCTATCTGATCCGGCAAAAGATCGGCTTCGATCCGGTGGTTTTACCCCTGTCGGATGCCGGCTACCTCGGTTACGCGAACATCATCACCACCAGCGCGAAACTGATCCGCGAACGGCCGGACCTCGCGCAGCGCTTCATCGATGCTTCGATCGAAGGCTGGTACTCATATCTCTACGGCGATCCGTCGCCCGCGAATAAGCTCATCATGCAGGCCAATCCCGACATGCCGGCCGACCTGATAGATTTTGGTCGCAAAACGATGATCGAGCATGGCATCGTTGATTCCGGTGATGCGCTGACGCTGGGCATCGGCGCGATGACCGATACACGATGGAAATCATTCTACGAGTCAATGACCGCTGTTGGTGTCTACCAGCCGGGAATCGATATCAGCAAAGCCTACACGACACAATTCGTCGACAAGCGCGTCGGTATGGAAGTCAAGCGCTGACCCGCTCGTCTGAAAGCACTCAGATGACCGAGGACGTCCCGCCCCCCTGGAAGGGCCTGCAGACGGACCGAATGCCCAGGTTCATCTCTTACGACCAAGTAGAGCGCATGGTCGGCGCCATGCTCGGCGACGTCGTCCTCTGGCGGCCCGACGCCGTCGTTGCTGTCGCACGGGGTGGCCTCGTTCCGGGCACGATGATGTCCTGCATGCTGGCTCTGCCATTGTTCATGGTCAGCTGGGACCGGGCGACCGAAGCCACTGGGTGGATCGGGCCGCCGGCTGACGGCAAACGCCTTTTGCTGGTCGATGATTGTTGCGCAACCGGCCGGACCATGGCGTCGGTCAGAGCGGCGCTGCTGGTTCAGGGCCACGAGGTGACGACCCTGACGGTGGTGCACGATCCCGAGACAACTCGCTACGTGCCGGACTACTCGCATCCGATGAAGGAGTTCTTTCGCTTCCCTTGGGAACGCGGAGAATCGACGCCCGCCGCCCGTCGCTTGCGCGCGACTGGTGCGGCGGCGGATCGTTCCACAGAGCTGCCGTTCTTCGGCCTGGATTTGGACGGCGTGTTCCTGCCCGACATCCCGCGCCATCACTACGACGCCGATCTGGCCGAGGCGCTGAACCGTCGGCATGCCTTGCCGCCATGTCCGGTGCTGCCGCCGTTTCCGCGTGAGCGCGCCGTCGTCATAACCGGTCGCCCCGAGATTGACCGCGCGCTGACGCAATCCTGGCTCGCCCGCTGCGGGTTTCAGGACCTGGCGCTGGAATGCCGCCCGAACGACGTTCCGGACGACGTCATTTCGGTCACGCGCTACAAAGCCACGACGGCGACGCGCTGGGGCTGCACCCACTTCGTCGAGAGCGACCCCGAGCAGGCGATCCGCATTGCCGCGGCGGCACCGCATCTGATGATCGTCTGGTGGTCGGCTGAGGAAAGTCGGGCGTGGATGATCGGTGCTGCCGCCCAGGCGGAGGCAGGAAAAGCGGTGCAGTAACGAGAGGTCGGCGCGGCCAAGGACCGCCGCCTTCGAGCCCCTCCGACGGCCGTGCTTTCCGGGGTGCACACGAAGCGGTGTCGGCCGACCCGCCCGGCCAACAACAGCCGCAGAGGGCGACGATTTCGAGACTGGCTGCTTGACGGCGAAACCGTAAACCCGTGCCGCTCCTATTCATGCGGGATACGTGGCCGGTTATTGCGAGTATATATTCGACGCGTGTAAGCTGATCCCAACCTGGGCCCTCGGCCCGAGGGGGATATCATGACAGCGTTCGAGAAGTGGCTGGCCGATATCGGGCTGCAGAGCTACGACGCAGTCTTTGCCTCCAACAAGATCGACTTCGACGTCATTCGCTCCTTGAGCGACACGGACCTTCGCGAGCTCGGGCTTGCGCTGGGTGATCGCAAGCGTCTGCTCCAGGCCGTTGCCAGGCTGGACCAGCAACCCGACACCGCGAAACCCGCGGTCGCACTGAGTTCCGTTCCGGAACCGGTTCCACCCAGTGGCGAACGCCGCCAGCTCACCGTGATGTTCTGCGACCTGGTCGGTTCGACGGCGCTGAGTGAAAAGCTCGACCCCGAAGAGCTGCGCAGCCTGCTGCACGCGTATCGAACCCTTTGCGGCGATGTGATCGCGCGCTACGACGGGTTTGTCGCCCGCTACGTGGGTGATGGCATCCTGACCTATTTCGGCTGGCCCACCGCGCACGAAGAGGACGCCGAGCGCGCCGTGCGGGCGGCGTTGGAGATCGTTCATACCGTCAAGCGGGCCTCGTCCACCGAGGAATTGTCGGTCCGTATTGGCATCGCCACCGGTCCTGTCGTCGTCGGTGAACACGGCCGGCGCGGGAGACCAGTCAAAGCTGGCGGTGGGCAGCACGCCCAATCTGGCCGCGCGTCTGCAGGGAATGGCCGCCGCCGACCAGATTGTCATCGCCGCCTCGACCCGTCGTTTGGTCGGCAATGCGTTTGAACTGACCGATCTTGGCGAACATGATCTGAAAGGGATCGCGGAACCGGTTCACGCCTGGCGGGTGGAGCGTGCCCTGGTGACGGAGAGCCGCTTCGACGCCAAGCGCGGCGGTAGCGCGCTGACGCCGCTGGTGGGCCGCGAAGAGGAACTGGATCTGTTGCTGCGCCGGTGGTCGCAGGCAAAGGACGGCGAAGGCCAGGTGGTGCTGCTGTCGGGTGAACCCGGGATCGGCAAGAGCCGCATCCTGAACGCGTTGCGTGAGCGGCTCGAAGCGCAGGGCGTGCAAGCGCTGCGCTTCCAGTGCTCGCCCTACTACGTGAACAGCGCCTTCTGGCCGATCATCGACAATTTCGAACGGGCGCTGAAGTTCGCCCGAGACGAAACCGCGGACGCGAAACTCGACAAGCTGGAAGCACTGATCGTCACCCAGTATGGCCGGCCGCTCGCCGACGTCCGGTTCGTCGCTTCGATCTTGTCTATCCCCTGCGAGCAGCGCTACGGGGCGCTGCCGATGACGCCGCAGAAGCACAAGGACGAGACGCTGCGGACCTTGGTCGACATCTCCGAAGCGGCCGCCCGCCGGCAACCCAGCGTGCTGTTGTTCGAGGATGCGCACTGGGCCGATCCGACCACGCTAGAGGTGCTGGATCTGCTGATCGACCGGGTGAGAACCGTCCCGCTGCTGGTCGTGCTCACCCACCGGCCGGAGTTTCAGTCGCGCTGGTCTGAGCAGGGACATGTCGCCGCACTGAACCTGTCCAAGCTGACCCGAATGCAGAGTGCGGCGATGGTCTCGACGCTGGCGGGCGGCAAGGCGCTACCCGCGGCGCTGCTTGAGCAGATCCTGACCCGGACAGACGGGGTCCCGCTGTTTGTCGAGGAGCTGACCAAGTCCATTCTCGAATCGGGCGAGCTGACGGAGGCGGCCGATCACTACGAATACGGTGGGTCCGCTCGCACCGTCACCATTCCGGCGACTCTGCGGGACTCGCTGATGGCGCGGCTGGATCGGTTCGTGCCGGTGAAGGAAATCGCTCAGATCGGCGCAGCGATTGGACGCGAATTCAGCTACGAGCTGATCGCCGCGGTCGCGCCAATGCCGCAGGCGCAACTCGATGACGCGCTGGCGCAGTTGAGCGCGTCGGGACTGGCCTTCCGTCGCGGCACGCCGCCTGATGCTATCTACACCTTCAAGCACGCGCTGGTGCAGGACGCGGCGTACGATTCGTTGCTCAAGAGCCGCAGACAGGAGTTGCACGGCAAGATCGCCCGTGTGATCGAGCAGCGGTTCCCGAACATCAAGGCGACCGAACCCGAGGTGCTGGCGCATCACCTCACCGCCGCGGGCCTTGCCGAAGCCGCCATACCGCTCTGGCAGGCCGCCGGCGAACTGGCGCTGGAGCGGCATGGCCTGGCCGAGGCCATCGCCCATCTCAACCAAGGCCTCGAATTGATCTCGGCACCTGCCTCGGTCGTCGGCAACGAGACGCCAGCGAACTGGGGTTGCGCAGCCTCCTGGGCACCGCATGGATGGCGCTCAAAGGCTGGCCCGCCCCGGAAGTCTGGACCAGCCTGCGTCCGGCCCTCGCCTTGGCGAAGTCGCTCGAGCGACACGACGCGCTGCTGCCCATCCTCTGGGGCCTATACTGTCAACGTCATGACGCAAGGGCGCGTCGAGGAATCTCTGCCGTGGGCGGAGGAGATGCTGGACGTCGCGGAGGCGACCGGTGACGCCGACCTGCTGATCACCGGACACATGACCGCCTGCGACAGCTACAGTTGGTTGGGCGAGCTCACCAAGGCTATGGAGCACGCTTACAAGGTGCTGGACCTCTACAACGAGGAGAAACATCGTCACCTTGCGGACATCTTCATACCACGATCCCAAAACTGTAGCCGGCATCTTCGGCTCGATGTAGCACCTGGATACTGGGCTACCCGGACCGGGCATTGCAGCTGAAAACGAAAAAGATGCGCATGCCCGCCGGCGCGGTCACCCGTTCGACCTCGGATTTGCGCTGGTTAGTGGGGCGCACGAGTTGGATCACCGCTTCGAGCCCGATGAACTGCGCAATCGCGCCGAGGAATGTGAGCGATTGGGTCGGGAGAACAGCCTGCCCGTGCTGTGGGCGATCATGGCGCCCATTTCATATGGCCTGGCACTGATCCGGAAAGGCAAGGCCGCTGAGGGAATTGCCCGCTCAGGGCCGGCATCGCTGCTTTGGGAAGCGGCCGGTGGCAGGTCCGCAGCCCGAACTTGAAAGCGTTCCTGGCCGAAGCCATGGCGCTGACCGGCGACCTCGAGAACGCGCTGCGGTTGATCGACGAGGCAGATCGCGCAGATCGAACGCCCCGGTCGGGGGGAACGCTTTAACTACGCCGAGATCCTGCGCCTCAAGGGCTGGATACTCTCGCTCAAGGGCGACCTTGAAGGTGCCGAACGGAACTTTCTAGCCTCGCTCGACTGGGCACGCCGCCAGCAGGCGAAAATGTGGGAGTTGCGCACATCGACCAGCCTCGCACGACTATGGCAGAGCCAGGGTAAGTCCGCTGTCCGTCCTGTCGGTAGGGTGGCTCGTCCTACACTGCGCGGGTCAGCGAGGGTTGCCCGCATGGGGCGGGCCTATCCTCAGCGCAGGAGGACGAACCGTGGAGCAGCATACAGAGGTTTTCGTGGGATTGGATGTTGCCAAGGCGCGCCATGCGGTGGCGGTTGCCGCGGACGGACGGCACGGCGAAGTGCGTACATCGGTGAGATTGGGGCTGATGCCGACAGTATCCGTCGGCTGGTGACAAACTGGAGAAGCGTCACGGGCGGTGCATTTCTGCTACGAAGCCGGTCCGACCGGCTATGGACTGTATCGCCAGCTCACCAAACTCGGTCACCAGTGCATCGTGGTCGCGCCATCGCTGATCCCGCGTAAGCCGGGCGATCGGGTCGAGACCAACCGGCGTGACGCGATGCAGCTCGCTCGACTGCTCAGGGCTGGAGAGCTGACCGCGGTCTGGGTGCCCGACGAGGCGCACGAAGCGATGCGTGATCTCATCCGTTGCCGGCAAATGGCGGTCGATGACCTGCGACGCAAACGTCAGACGATCTCGTCGATGATGCTGCGGCAAGGGCGGATCTACCCGGGCAAAAAGACCTGGGGTGCCCGTCACACGCAGTGGCTGCAGGCACAACGTTTCGACCACCTCGGCCAGCATCTTGTGTTGCAGGAGTTGTTGCTCGCGGTCGGCATGCCAGCGAACAGCTGGATCGGATCGAGGCCGCGATTATAGAATTGTTGCCCATGGTCACTCGCCGGTCGTGGAAGCCCTGCAGGCTCTGCGCGGCGTCAATTTGGTGACCGCGGCAACGGTCATGGCGGAGGTCGGCGATCTGCGGCGGTTCGAAAATCCACGCCAGCTGATGGCCTATCTTGGCCTGGTGCCCGGCGAACGCTCGACCGGTGATACGGTCCATCGGCTTGGCATTACCAAGGCGGGCAATGGCCGAGTGCGGCAGGCCTTGGTGGAGAGTGCCTGGAGCTATCGCCATCCGCCCCGGACCAGTCAGAACAAACATTACATCCTTGAGACGCTGTCCCCTGCGGTACGCGACATCGCGGCCAAGGCGCAGTCGCGACTGTGCGCTCGTTATCGGGCGCTGTCACAGCGGGGCAAGAAGTTGACCGTCGCCGTGACCGCCATCGCGCGCGAACTGGTGGGTTTCATCTGGGCCATCGGCCGGGAAGTCCAGGCTATGTAGTTTTACGTATATTACTTATGAAGCACCACTACATACTAGGAGGATCACTGTCATCATCAGTGCTGTGGATAAGTGGCCCGCCTGCGCCTGATTTCTGGACGATCGCTTCGGCGGGCCACTTATCCACAGCGGCTCTATCCAGAGAACACGCGACCGCTCAGAACCAACGCGCATGGGGGGGGCGGGGCGACGGCAGAGGAACTCCCGTCGGGCGCTTTGTGGCCGGTTTTTTTACCGACGCCCGCAGTAAGACAGGGAACGCCTCGGACGCATATTCGGAACTGCGGTAACCAACCCGCGTATCAGAGCTTGATCACCGACGTGTAAACGCCAGGACGCGTACGAGTTGCTCGCTCCGGTTTACGGCTGGTTCACCGAGGGCTTCGATACCAAGGATTTGCTGGACGCAAAGACGCTTCTAGCCGAACTGGGCTAGTCGAGGCACGGTCTGATCGGCTCTCGCCCCGACGACTTCTCCTGCTGCGCAATGAATCTTCGTTGCACTCGCCACCCTCGCCGCCGACGTGAACGACGGCTGACCGCCTCGCGAAGAGATCGTGCTCGGACATTCAGCGTTTGATGAGATCCAGCTCGGAGAACACAAAGCATCGAGCGTCAACGGCCTCGCCTCGGGTTCCAATCATATGCAAGGAAACCACGGTCCCGCTTGATGCCGCGCCTCGTCTGGCTTCGTGCCTCGGCGGGACCCGCCATTTCGGCCGGCACGTCCCGCCGCAAGCCGCGTCGACTATGTCAGGGTCGGCATTCGTGCAGGGGCGGGACTTCGCCATACAGTCTGCGGGTCAAAAATCGGCCCGTGCCGGTCGGGGAACCGACATGAATCATCGCCCCAGTGCTCGTGTTGGCGGTCTCGCTGCTGCAATTCTGGAAAAACGATGTTTCGCATGGGTAAGGGCCGATGATCTGATAGCCAACTTTCGCCGTGTCCGGGTTGGCGACAGTGATTGGGCAAGAACAAATGAGTTCGCCCTTTTGCAACGGCTTGTCGAAGCCCGGAAATGACTGCCCCTCGGTGCTGGTGAAGCACAAACCACCATCGCACTGGGCGTAGGCACCGGTCGAGGTTTCGGCCGGGCAGTTGTAGAGCGCCTGGTCACCAGCCGGAGCGATGACCGACTGCGGCAGACTATATGTGCTCGCCATGTAGCCGTTTTCCTTACCCTCGGCATTGACCGAGCAGATGTCCTCGTCATCGTCGAAATTGAACGGCAGGCTGATGCTGTCGCCGGACATCACGTCGCATTTGCAATAGGAGACACCATTGAACACCGTGCAATAGGCGGCGGCGCACAGCGCGTAGGTCTGATCCTTGCAGATTTTGAACAGCCGGGGCGATGTCGAGTGCGGATCGCTCCGCGTCTCGCCGGCGCGGACGGTCGTCCCTGCACCCACCAACAAGACCAGAGTTAATCCAGCCGCCGCCAGCCACAACTTCCTTGCAGGAAGCCCGCTTCCCCGGCCCGATTTCGGCTCGGCTCTGTTCACCATGGCTGTCTCCTCAACGCGATAAGTGTATCTCGACCGTTTTAATCTCCGATAAGTTGCATTTCTAAACCATAAGCACAAGCAATGGAGCTATCTCGTAATGAATTGCAACGGGAACTCACGCTTGGTCACCTCCGTTCCATCCAGGGTTGGTCGCAGTGCTACCTCAACTCCGCCCGGGCCCGGAAACCTACAGCCACCGGCCGCAGGGTGAGATGTGGCGTGAGCTCCGCCTCGTCCTCCCGGGTGGGAGCGAAGCGACCAAGCGACTGCCGTGTTCCGACAAATATAACGTAGAATCAGAGTATTACACCAGTCTGGTGTGCCATTCGGTGGGCTCCGGCCAAGCGTCGGATTTTGCCCTGAAGGAGGCAATCGAGCTCTGCTCGTGACAGGGTGGCGTCCGTGCGCTACGTCCCCTCCTTTATATGACACCTGAGAAAAATTCGTCCGCCATGACCAGCAGCAACGACATCCGCGCGACTTTCCTGGATTACTTCGCCCGCAATGGACACGAGGTGGTGGAAAGCTCGCCGCTGGTGCCACGCAACGATCCGACGCTGATGTTCGCCAACTCGGGGATGGTGCAGTTCAAGAATGTCTTCACCGGACAGGAGCACCGGCCCTATGTGCGCGCCACGACCGCGCAGAAATGCGTGCGGGCGGGGGGGAAACACAACGATCTGGACAATGTCGGCTATACCGCGCGTCACCACACGTTCTTCGAAATGCTGGGGAATTTCAGCTTCGGCGACTATTTCAAGGACCGCGCCATCCCATTTGCCTGGGAGCTGCTGACCCGCGATTTCGGCCTCGACAAGGACCGGCTGCTGGTCACCGTCTACTCCGAGGACGACGATGCCGCCGCTATCTGGCGCAAGGTCGCCGGTCTGCCTGAGAGCCGCGTCATCCGCATCGCCACCTCGGACAATTTCTGGCGGATGGGCGACACCGGCCCGTGCGGTCCCTGCAGCGAAATCTTCTACGACCACGGGCCATCGATCCCGGGCGGTCCGCCCGGCAGCCCGGATGAGGACGGCGACCGCTTCATCGAGATCTGGAACCTGGTGTTCATGCAATACGAGGAAGGGCCTCCGGGCACGCGCGTGGCGCTCCCGCGGCCCTCGATCGACACCGGCATGGGGTTGGAACGCTTCGCCGCGATCCTGCAGGGCAAGCATGACAACTACGACACCGACACACTGCGCGCATTGATTCTGGCCAGCGCCGAGGCTACCGGTCAGGACCCGGATGGCCCGTTCAAGGTCAGCCACCGGGTCGTCGCCGACCATTTGCGCAGCAGTGCCTTCCTGATGGCCGACGGAGTGCTGCCGTCGAACGAGGGCCGCGGCTACGTCCTGCGCCGGATCATGCGCCGAGCGATGCGGCATATCACGCTGATGGGGGCGCGGGAGCCGGTGATGTTTCGGCTGGTCCCGGCGCTGGTTCGCCAGATGGGCACCGCCTACCCGGAACTGGTGCGGGCCGAGGCGTTGATCCAGGAAACATTAAAGCTGGAGGAGACCCGCTTCAAGCAACTGCTGGAACGTGGACTGCATTTGCTGGCCGAGGAAACCGAGCGCCTCGGCGACCGCCAGGCGTTGCCCGGCGCCATCGCTTTCCGGCTGTACGACACCTACGGCTTTCCGATCGATCTGACGCAGGACGCGCTGCGGGAACAAGGCCGCGCCGTGGACATGGACGGCTTCGAGGCGGCGATGGTCGAGCAACGCGCCAGAGCCCGCGCCGCCTGGTCCGGCTCCGGCGAGGCCGCCACGGAACGCGTCTGGTTCGAGATCAAGGAACAGACGGGCGCCAGCGAATTCCTGGGCTATTCAACCGAAACGGCTGAGGCCGAGATTGTTTCGCTCGTCGTGAATGGAGCGCCGGTCGAAGCGGCCCATCTGGGATCCGAGGTCGCCGTCGTGCTCAATCAGACGCCGTTCTACGGCGAAAGCGGCGGCCAGGTCGGCGACATGGGCACCATTACTGGCCCCGACGGCCTGCACATCATGGTCACCGATACGCAGAAAAAACTCGGCGACCTGATCGTGCATTTCGGCCGGATAGAGGGTGGCACAGCCCTGGTGGGACTGCCGGTGGTGGCTGCGGTCGACCATGCAAGGCGCGGTGCGATCCGCGCTCACCACTCCGCCACTCATCTGCTGCACGAGGCGCTGCGCCGCAAACTCGGCACCCATGTCACGCAGAAGGGCAGTCTCAATGCACCGGACCGGCTGCGCTTCGACGTCAGCCAGCCAAGGCCGATCACGTCGGACGAGTTGCATTGGGTGGAGGCGGAGGTGAACACCCGCATCCGCGAGAACTCCCAGGTTGTGACGCGTCTGATGACGCCGGAGGCGGCGGTGGAACTCGGCGCGATGGCACTGTTCGGAGAGAAATACGGCGACGAGGTGCGGGTTGTGGCGATGGGTGAGCCTGAAGGCAACAAGGCTGCCTGGTCGATCGAACTATGCGGCGGCACCCACGTGCGGCGCACCGGCGACATTGGCTATTTTCGAATTGTGGGGGAGAGCGCGGTCGCGTCCGGAGTGCGCCGGATCGAGGCCGTGACCGGCGCCTCAGCCGAGGCGGTGGTCGCTGAAACCCAGACGCGGCTCAATGACGCCGCCGGCGCGCTGCGGACCGCGCCGGCCGAGGTGCCCGAGCGTATCGCGGCACTGCTCGACAACAATCGCAAGCTGGAGCGCCAGGTCGCCGATCTGCAGAAGAAGCTGGCGACGGGTGGCGCCGCCGCGGCGACCGAGGACATCGGCGGGATCAAGCTGTCCGCGCGCAACCTGGGTGAGGTTCCGGCGCGTGATTTGAAGGGGCTGGCTGACGCGATAGGCAAGCAAGAAGGCTCGGGCGTGGTGGCGTTGGTATCCACGGCGGATGGCAAGGCGAGCATCGTGGTCGCCGTGTCACCTGACCTGACCGGACGGCTTAGCGCAGTCGATCTGGTACGGACGGCGGCGGCGGCGGTCGGTGGCAAGGGTGGGGGCGGGCGTCCCGATCTGGCCCAGGCAGGAGGTCCGGACGGCGCGCGGGCGGACGAAGCGCTGGCGGCGGTGCGGGCGGCGCTGGGGTGAATAGCGCTGATCGTTTCGTATACGCGGCGGAATATCGGTCTTGGAGCCGCGTACAATGTCAATCTCGGCTGCGTGTGGGGCGATGGACTCCACTACTTCGTGCCCGAATTACTTCGTGCCCGGCCGATTACTGCTGACGAATACTATTGGGCGTGTCGCCGCGACTGGCAGGGCAATTCATCCCACGGATATCCGGATGACGCTGCACACAACGCGCAGCCGAAGCCGATGCCACGTTGAAGCCGCGCCCTATCCGCCTTAGCTTACGGACATGGCCCGCCTCAGTGTCAACCTGAACAAGATCGCACTGCTTCGAAACTCCCGCCATACCGGCGTGCCCGACCTGCTGCGGTTCGCTCGTCTGGCGCTGGAGGCCGGAGCACAGGGGCTGACCGTGCATCCGCGCCCGGATGAGCGGCACATCCGCGCCTCCGATGTTCCTTTGCTCGGCGAAATGATGCGACCCCGCCGTCCGGCCTGCGAATTCAATATCGAGGGTTATCCCGATGAGCGCTTGATGGCCATCCTACGGGCCGAACGACCGGAGCAGGCGACGTTGGTACCGGATGCGCCCGATGCCTTCACGTCAGAGGAAGGCTGGAAGCTGGATGCGGCGCAAACCGCGTTCGCGTCACATGCCGTGTCGGCGATCAGACAACTCGGTTGCCGCGTGATCTTGTTCATTGATCCCGATGCCACGGTGATCGAGCGCGTGCGCGCCACCGGGGCCGACGGCGTGGAGATCTACACTGGCCACTACGCTGCCGAGTTCCGCAATGGCGGCCACAATCCCATCCTCAGGCAGATTGCCGCGACGGCTCGGGCGGCACGGGCGGCCGGGCTGGTGGTCAATGCCGGCCACGACCTCAACCGCCGCAACATCCCGCCCCTGACGCAGGCGGTGCCCTTCCTGGCCGAGGCCTCGATTGGCCACGAACTCACCGCCGACGCGCTGGAATCTGGCTGGGCAGCGACCGTAGCGGCTTACGTAACGGCGCTTCAGTAGCCGGGCACCTCGTTCACGCACACCACGCGCCAACCGTCCGGGCTGTGCTCCAGCCGGGTCAGCGACAGGTTCTGGATGGCCATGTGCAACGCGTTGTCGGGACCGATGTCCAGTGCATGCGCGACCGCCCCCCGGATCGCCCCACCATGGCTGACGATCACCACGTCCTGACCAGCGTGCTCGACCGCCAGGCGCTCCATCGCGACACCGACCCGGGTGATCACCTCCGCCATGCTTTCCCCGCCGGGTGGCTTCTCATGCCCGCCCAGCGGCCAAAACGCATGCGCCGGCAGCGCCAGTTTCGCCGGCAGTTCGGCGTGCGGCAGCCCCTGCCACTCACCCAGCGACTGCTCGATCAGCCCGCGCTCGATGCCTGGTTTCGTAGCCGGATAGCCATGGGCGAAGATCGTCTCGGCCGTCCGCCGCGTCCGCGTCAGAGGCGTGACCAGCCACACTGCCGGCCGGGGCAGCCGAGCGGCGAGGGATTGATACATCGGAGCTTGCTCGATGAGCGTGGTCTCGCAAAGCGGGACGTCCATCACGCCGTACAGGAAGGCGCGCGCGTTTTCCTCCACCAGCGCATGCCGGATCAGCCAGAAATTTGTCTGCGTCATTCGCCGACGCTCACCAACGCGCCGCGGACACGGGCCTGGTGGAACTGCCACGCGAACAACAGGGCGGCGCCGGCGAGCCACACCAGATTCAGGCCGAACGCCGCGGCCAGATGGTCCCAGCGGACGACACCATCGAGCAGGATGCCGCGCATGCCCTCGAACACGTGGCTGGTTGGCAGTGCCAGCGCCACCGGCTGAAGCGCCCGCGGCAGCACGGCGACCGGATAGAACACCGCGGAGAATGGTGCGAGGCCGAACGTCACCCCCCAGGCGAGCGCTTCGGCTCCCGCCCCGTGGCGCAAAATCAATGACACGACGCCGAGCGCCACCGACCACCCCATGATCATCAGATTGACGAAGAACAGCAGCAGCACCGGGCCGAGGGCAAACAGGTTGAAGGCGTAAAGCGCCCAGGCCAGCAGGATCGCCGGCATCACGCCCAGCAGCATGCGAATGATCGACATACAGATCAGCGCCGCGATCATTTCGTAGGGGCGCAGCGGACTGACGAAGACGTGGCCGAGATTGCGCGACCAAATCTCCTCCAGGAAGGAGATCGAGACGCCCATCTGGCTGCGCAGCGTGACCTCCCACAACAGCACGCCGCCCAACAGGGCGGCGCCCGCCATGATCGCCGGATTGCCCATCCGCGCTCTGAGGAAACTGGCGGTGAAGCCCCAGATGCACATCTGCAGGACCGGCCAGTACGCAAGCTCGAGCAGGCGTGGCCAGGATCGGCGATAGAGTGACCAGATGGCGATACATCAGACCCCAGATACGGCGCGGCGACGCTCTCATGCGGCGACTACCTGCCTGCGATCGCGGGCGATGTCGAGAAACACATCCTCCATGCCCTGGCGGTCATAACGCGCCAGCAGGTCGTCCGGGCTACCGCGATCGACGATGCGGCCCTGCTTCAGCATCAGTATGTGAGAGCACAGACGCTCCACCTCCGCCATGTTGTGGCTGGCCAGCAGGATGGTGCAGCCGCTCTCCTCCCGATACCGCTCCAGCCAGGTGCGGACCAGGTCGCCGGTATCGGGATCCAGGCTGGCGGTCGGTTCGTCCAGCAGCAGGACCTCCGGCCGATTGATCAGGGCCTTCGCCAGGGCGACTTTGGTCTTCTGGCCGGCGGAGAGTTCCCCGGCTGGACGGTGCAGCAATGCTCCCAGATCCAGTTCCCTCGCCAACTCGGCGATCCGGTCATCTACTCGCTTGACATCGTATAGGTGTCCGTAGACCCGCAGGTTCTCGGCGACGGTCAGCCGTGCCGGCAAAGAGATATAAGGTGACGAGAAGTTCATCCGTGCCAAAGCCGCGAAGCGATCCGACGCCATGTCATGACCCAGCACCGTGATGCGCCCGGCCGTTGGCACCAGCAGACCGAGGAGCATGGCGATCGTCGTGGTCTTGCCGGCGCCATTGCCGCCCAGCAGGCCGACCGTGGCACCCATAGGCGCGGTGAAATCCACGTCGTCCACCGCCAGCACGTCGCCGTATCGCTTGGACAGACGCTCAACCTGGATTGCTATCATGCGTCTGGGATAAGGTGCCCGGGGCGGATCGCCAAGACACGATTGGCCAAATCCATTCGCGTGCCTACCTTAGGGAAGATGATCGAACTCCATGCGGCCCCCGCCGTCCTGCCGCGCGGCCAACGCGTCTACGCGATTGGCGATGTCCATGGCTGTCTAGACCGCCTCGTGGCGCTGCACGAGATGATCGCCGAGGATTTGGCCGAACGGCCATCCGATCGGGCGACGCTGGTTCACCTCGGAGACTACGTGGACCGGGGCAACGACAGCGCTCAGGTGGTAGACTGGCTGATAAGCGGGCCTCCGGTGGCGGTGGACGAGATCGTCAACCTCATGGGCAACCACGAACAGATGATGCTGGCGGCAATCGCCGACCCCGAGCCGGATGCCGCCAGCCAATGGCTCATCAATGGCGGCGCTGACTCGCTGACGAGTTGGGGCATTGGGCGTATGGTCCCACCCGCCGAGTGGGCGAGCCGGATACCTCGCCAACATCTGATCTTCCTCCGCGACCTGGCGATCAGTCACCGGGTCGGTCCTTATATGTTTGTTCATGCGGGCATCTACCCCGGTGTGCCGTTGGACAAGCAGTCTCGGTTCGACATGCTGTGGATCAGGGAGCCCTTCCTGCAGTCCCGCGAAGACCATGGCGCCGTGATCGTGCATGGCCACACCCCGAAACGCGAGCCCATCGTGCTGCCCAATCGGATCGCAATCGACACCGGAGCCGTGCTAGGGGGCGCACTCACCTGCGTCGTTCTGGAACAAGACAAGCTGGGCTTTTTACAAAGCTAGAGTCCTGCGCCCGAATTTCGTCGCGCTTTGCCACTGGAAACGAACGCGGTGTGCCCATATCGTTATTTGGACGACCCTGTGGGCTTCGGATGCACCCATCGGCATTTCGCTTGCAGGCGATGCCGTGGTCGTGTTGATTGCATGGCGCTGTGAGCCGCGCCGGAACCTCCAGACGGGGATTACGATCTCGCTTGCTTCTTCGCCCCGTCGCACGCGAATATGGTTGCACCATAGTGACAGACCCGATACGGCAGGTTGAATGAACCAAATCACACCCGGCCCGGCACCTCGCTCGGACGCGCCGCAGGCTGACCTCGCGGCCGCTGTGCGGCGGCTTGGGCACACCAATGTGCTGGTCATCGGCGATGTCATGCTCGACCGCTATACCTACGGGGACGTAACGCGCATCAGCCTTGAGGCGCCGGTTCCGATCCTCGCGATCGAGCGAGAGGTGGCACTTCCGGGGGGCGCCGGCAACGTAGTTCGCAATCTTACCGCGCTGGGTGCCGCGACCGCCTTCATTTCCGTGGTCGGGGACGACCAGGCTGGATCGGATCTGACCGGGCTGATAGGCGGGCAGTTGAACGTCGAGCCCTGGTTACTGGTGCAGGGCGGGCGGACGACGACGTTGAAGACTCGTCTGATTGCCTCCGGCCAGCAACTGCTGCGCGCGGATCGGGAGCAGACTGATCCGATCCATCCCAAGCTCGCCGACCGGATGCTGCGTATCGCGCTGGATGCAATGGCGGCGACGACCGTCACTGTGTTGTCAGACTATGGCAAGGGTGTGTTGTCCGGCGACGTGCCTGTTCGGCTCGTGGAGGCGGCGCGCAAGGCCGGCCGCAAGCTCATCGTCGATCCGCGCGGCAGCGATTTTGCCAGATATGCGGGCGCGGACGTGGTGATGCCGAACCGCCAGGAACTCGCTGCCGCGGCACGCATGCCGGTCGATACCGAGGCGGCGATTGTTGCCGCCGCGCAACGTCTGCGCGTCATGCACGGCTTCGGCGCCGTCGTGGTAACCCGCGGCAACGACGGCATGACGCTGGTGGACGCTGCCCAGGTGATGCACTTCCCGGCTGAGGCGGCCGATGTCTATGACACTTCCGGCGCCGGTGATACCGCGCTGGCGATGCTCGGGGCGGCCCTGGCGGCGCAGCTTGATCTGCCTGTCGCGGTGCGGCTGGCGAACCTGGCGGCGGGAGTTTCCGTCGGCAAGGTTGGGGCCTCGGTGGTGCGGGAGGCCGATCTGCTCGCCGCGCTGACACCCCAGCACAGCGCGCTGCGCAAGATTGTCAGCCGCGAAGAGGCGGTGGAGCAGGCGGAGCGCTGGCGCCATCGCGGCTGGCGGGTTGGCTTCACCAGCGGGTTCTTCGATCTGTTACATCCGGGCAGCATCCATTTGCTTGAGGAGGCGCGCGCCCGCTGCGATCGCCTGATTGTCGGGCTGAACAGCGATACCAGCGTTCGCCGGCTTAAGGGGCCGCCCCATCCGGTGCAGCCAGAGGCTGCTCGGGCAGCGGTGCTGGCCAGCTTCGCCTGCGTCGATCAGGTCTGCTTGTTGGAGGAGGATACGCCTGAGAGCCTGATCGAGGCGCTGCGACCCGACGTCCTGGTGAAGGGGGCCAATCAACCGATTGAGGACGTGGTCGGAGCTGACTTGATGCGAGGCTGGGGCGGTCGGGTACTGCTGATCGAACCGCTCGAGGATCAGGTATCCACAGCGGGCCACGCCGCCATGGAAACAGTCGCATCGGTGCAGCCGGCAGGCTGATCTTCGACCCGGCGGACCATGGCGGGGGCAACCGGTGGGCTCGATCGCCTGCGAGGTCTGGCGGTCCCGCGCCGACTGCGGCAATGTCCGGGCCATTCTGACGGGAGAAAACGCGCATGGCCAAGGTCGTCATAAGCTGCGCCATCACTGGTGCGATCCATACACCCAGCATGTCGGACTACCTGCCGATCACGCCGGAGGAGATCGCGCGGTCCTCGATCGAGGCGGCTGAGGCGGGTGCGGCGATCATCCATTTGCATGCACGCAATCCAGTGGACGGTTCACCGACGCCCGATCCGGCGGTGTTCATGCGATTCCTGCCGGTGATCAAGCAGAGCACCGACGCGGTGATCAACATCACCACCGGCGGCGGCCTGACCATGACCCTGGACGAGCGGCTCGCGGCGCCGCTGGCGGCGAAGCCGGAGATGTGCAGCCTGAACATGGGCAGCATGAACTTCAACATCTCCCGCGCCGGCGATCGCATCAAGCAATGGAAGTTTCCGTGGGAGAAGCCCTATCTGGATGCCACGGACAACTTCATCTTCCGCAACACCTTCAAGGACATCGAGGGCATCGTCGAGAAGCTCGGCAAGGCTCACGGCACGCGGTTCGAGTTCGAATGTTACGATATCGGGCATTTGTATAATCTTGCCTACTGCCTGGATCGCAAGATCGTCGAACCACCGCTGTTCGTGCAGTCGATTTTCGGCATTACCGGAGGCATCGGCGCGGAGCCTCGGAATCTTCTGTTTGCCAAGGAAACGGCTGATCGGTTGTTCGGCGACGCCTATGTGTGGTCGGTGCTGGCCGCCGGCCGGCATCAGATGGCGTTCACCACCATGGCCGGGATCAACGGGGGGAATGTTCGGGTCGGGCTCGAGGACAGTCTGTATCTCGGCAAGGGCCAACTCGCGAAGTCGAATGCCGAGCAGGTGGCGAAGATACGGCGGATACTGGAGGATCTGAGTCTGGAGATCGCGACGCCGGCGGAGGCGCGGGAGATCCTGAAGCTGAAAGGCGGCGATCGCGTCGGATTCTGAGCCTGGCGCGCCGTTACCTCGCGTCGCACGAGCAAACGCAGATCCGGGCGGTATATTTCCGCGGCAACCTCGGTCGGCGGCGGTCAATTTGTCCGGCGCGCCGACCCCTGTATCATGCCACCGCACGCCACAACACGGCGGAGGGAAGCCATGACTGACCTGAAAGACCTGAAGGACAAGATTGCCGTAATCGGGGTCGGCAACACGAGCTACGGCAATTTTCCGCACATCGACGACTACGGCCTCGCCGCCCATGCCTTCCGCAACGCGGTCAATGACTGCGGCGTCGACAAAAACAAGATCGACGGCATGGTAGTTTGCCGCATTCCCTATTATGCGCGAATGGGCGAGGTGCTTGGCCTCAACCCGCGCTGGACCCTGACGCTGCCGGGCCACGGCCGAATGTCGGGGATGGGCATCATCGAGGCCGCGACTGCCATAGCCGCCGGTCATGCCGATTACGTCGCCCTGATGTACGCCAACATCGGTCGCTCACGGCGCGTGAACTACGGCGGCGACGAAAGTCCCGGCACCTGGGACCCTTGGGGCTTCACCTCGCCCGGGGCAGCCCACGCCATGGCTTTCCGCCGGCACATGGAGCTTTATGGCACCACCACGCGGCAGCTGGCTGAAGTTTCGGTATCGATCCGGTATCACGCGGGCCTCAATCCTCATGCGGTGATGCGCAATCCGATCACCATCGAGGATCATGAAAGTGCCCGTCACATCGCCGCACCGTTGCGGTTGCTCGATTACTGCCTGATCAATGACGGCGCGGTCTGCCTGATCCTGACGTCAAAGGAACGAGCGAGGGACTTCGCCAAGCCGCCGGTGCTGATTTCCGGCTTCGGGGCGCAGGAGACGTTCAGCCCGTCCTCGATCGCCAATTTCGACATGGATTTCTGGTATCCGGCCATCAGTGCGGCTGGCAAGCAGGCGTACGACATGGCGGGCGTGACGCACAAGGATGTCGACGCGCTGATGTGCTACGACAATTTTTCTCCGACCGTGCTGTTCAGTCTGGAAGGGCTCGGATTTTGCCAACGCGGCGAGTCCGGTGCGTTCGTCGAGAACGGCGCGCTCAGTCTGGGCGGCCGGCTGCCGGTGAACACCGACGGCGGGCACCTGTCGAACTCGTACATGCAAGGCTGGGCGTTGAACGTCGAGGCGGTGCGACAGCTTCGCGGCGAGTGCGGCGCCAGGCAGATCCCGGATTGCGAGGTTGTCCAGTATGTGCAGGCGACACCTTGCACGCGGTCCATCATCTACACGCGCGGCTGAAGGGAACATCCGATGAGCTACGACAAGCCGCTGCCACGTGTGGATGCCTTGAACGAACCCTTCTGGGCGGCGGCGAAGCAAGGCCGGTTCATGCTGCAGCACTGCCCCGCGTGCGGCGATACCCGGTTTCCGCCGGGGCCGGTATGTCCAAAATGCATGGCGGGCGATCAGACGTGGATTGAGGCTTCTGGGCGAGGGACGCTGGAGTCCTGGGTCGACATGCATCGAGCCTATTGGGATGGGTTCAAGGATGATCTGCCATACCGTGTATGTCTGGTGCGGCTGGAGGAAGGGCCTGTGGTGGTCAACAACTTGGTCGGCGAGGCTGACAATCTGCGAATAGGGGCGCCGGTCAGGGTGGTGTTCGATGCGGTATCGCAGGACGTGACGTTGCCAAAGTTCACCCTGGCCTGAGGACGACCAACGCGGCTCGGCCTGGGCGGTTGGTCGCCCAGTGAGGGCATCGACCCGTCTGCCTCCCACCAATCTGCCGTCTTGCATGCCGGTCGCGTCTGGTCGAAAGCAGTCTCGCGCCGCGGGCGCGCGCCTAGCGGCGCGTCTTGCTCTTGACTGTAGCGAGCACGCTGACACATTCAGGCCGATTTACCATTCAGCCTCATCGGCAGCGTGATCATACCACGACTACGCTTAACAACCATTGATTGCAGAGATTTGGAAGTGTGCAATTTGCAACCGGCAATTCGCAATAAAACCCACTCGGGCATGTTGCGAGGAGATACCCCGGGCGTCATATTCGATCAGACCTTTCTTACGTCGCGAATTCCAGAGTGGGCCGCCTGGACCGCCATAGCCGCATTCTGATCGCCAGGAGAGTTTCTATATGTGGATTGTCCGGGTCGCTCTTGATCGGCCCTACACGTTTGTCGTGCTGGCGCTGCTGATCCTGATCCTGAGTCCGCTGGCTATACTTGCGACCCCGGCCGACATCTTTCCGAATATCAATATCCCGGTGATCGCCGTCGGCTGGACGTATACCGGCCTCAACCCCGAGGAGATCGAGGGCCGGATCACCACCGTTTACGAACGCGTTCTGACCACGCTGGTCGACAACATCCAGCACATCGAATCGACGACATACAGCGGCCTGGCGATCGTAAAGATCTTCCTGCAGCCGGGCGCGAGCCTCGACACCGCCAACGCCCAGGTGACGGCCGCTGTCGCAGACCCTGCTCCGCCAGCTGCCGCCCGGCACGCAGCCGCCGCTGGTCCTCAACTACAGCGCGTCCAGCGTGCCGATCCTGCAACTTGGCCTGTCCGGCCAGGATCTGTCCGAGCAGGCACTCAATGACATCGGCCTGAACTTCCTGCGCCCCCAGCTGGTCACCGTCCCCGGATCGGTGGTGCCGTATCCGTATGGCGGCAAGCAGCGCCAGGTGATGATCAACCTCAATCCCGCGCTGCTGCAGGCGAAGGGGCTGTCGCCGGGCGACGTTCTGAACGCGGTCCAGGCAGAGTATCTGGTGCTGCCGTCCGGCACGGCGAAGATCTCACAGTTCGAATACGACGTGCGCTTGAACGGAACGCCCGCGCACCGTCGACCAACTCAACGACCTGCCGATCAAGACTGGTCGGCAACGCCACGATCTATCTGCGCGACGTCGCGACCGTCAGCGACGGCTTCGCGCCGCAGACCAACATCGTGCGGCAGAACGGGCAGCGCGGCGTGCTGGTCAGCATCCTCAAGGCCGGCAACGCCTCCACCATCGACGTGGTCAACGGCATTCGCGACATGCTCCCGCGCGTCGCGCAGACACTGCCGCCGCAACTGCAGATCCAGCCGCTCGCCGACCAGTCGATCTTCGTCAAGGCCGCGATCGCCGGCGTGATCCGCGAGGCGGTGATCGCCGCCTGCCTGACCGCGCTGATGATCCTGCTCTTCCTCGGCAGTTGGCGCAGCACCATCATCATCGCGGTCTCCATCCCGCTGTCGATCCTGACGTCGATCATGGCGCTCAGCTTTCTCGGCCAGACGATCAACATCATGACGCTGGGCGGCCTCGCGCTCGCGGTCGGCATCCTGGTGGACGATGCCACCGTCACGATCGAAAACATGGAGCGCTACCTCGAGGAAGGGCACGGATTACGGAGGCGATCCTGCAAGGCGCCTCGCAGATCGCCGTGCCGGCGCTGGTCTCCACGCTGTGCATCTGCATCGTGTTCGTGCCGATGTTCCTGCTGACCGGCGTCGCGCGCTATCTGTTCGTGCCGCTGGCCGAAGCCGTGGTGTTCGCCATGCTCGCGTCGTACGTGCTGTCGCGCACCCTGGTGCCGACCATGGCGATGTATCTGCTGCGGGCCAAGCCGCATGACCTCACGCCCACGCGCAACCCGCTGGTGCTGGCACAGCGTTGGTTCGAGCGGGGATTTGAACGCCTGCGTCGCGCTTACCACCGCACGCTGGTCGCCGCGATAGGCCGGCGGGCGTTGTTCATCCCGGTCTTCCTTGTTGGCTGCCTCGCCGTGTTCGCGCTTGCGCCCTGGCTCGGCCAGGATTTCTTCCCGAATACCGATAGCGGGCAGTTCATCCTGCATATGCGTGCGAAGACAGGCACTCGGATCGAAGAAACCGCGAGGCTCGCTGATCTGGTCGAGGCCTCCATTCGCCAGGTCGTTCCGGTGCGGGATATGGACACGATTCTGGACAATATCGGCCTGCCGTACAGCACCATCAACCTGACCCATTCGACCTCCGGGGTGATCGGCGCCTCGGACGCCGACATCCTGGTTTCGCTGAAGCCAGGTCACCAGCCTACCGCACATTATGTCAAGGCGATCCGGAAGGAGTTGGCCAGTAAGTTTCCCGGGACCGTTTTCTATTTCCTTCCCGCGGACATGATTACTCAGATTCTGAATTTCGGGCTGCCGGCGCCGATCGACGTGCGGATCGACGGCGCCGACGTCAATGGCAACCGCGTGGTGGCGGACCATATTCTCGAGCAGGTCCGCAAAGTGCCGGGGATCGTCGATGCCCGCATCCAGCAGCGGTTCGACTATCCGGATTTCCAGGTCGACGTCGATCGCACGAAGGCGCAACAGGCCGGGTTGACCGAGGCCGATGTTGCGTCGAGTGTGCTGAACACCTTGAGCGGGAGCTTCCAAACTTCGCCAATGTTCTTCCTCAACGGGAAGAACGGGGTCAACTACTCACTTGCTGCCCAGACCCCGCAGTATGACATGCAGTCACTGCAGGATATGCAGAACATTCCGGTTACCGGGCCGGCGGCACACCAGCAGGCGATCCTGGCAAACGTCGCCACCATCAAGCGATCACAGGAGATGGCAGCGATCGACCACTACAACATTCGCCGCGTGATCGACGTCTACGCCAATGTGCAGGGACGCGATCTCGGCGCCGCCGGGCGCGAAATCGCCCGCATCGTCGATCCGAACCGCCATTCACTGCCGCGCGGCAGCTTCCTGTCGATCCGCGGTCAGATCGAGACCATGAACAATGCGTACTTCGACCTGTTCGCCGGCCTCGCAGCCTCGATCCTGCTCGTCTATCTGCTGATCGTGGTCAATTTCCAGTCCTGGCTGGATCCGTTCATCATCATCACCGCGCTGCCGGCAGCACTGGCCGGCATCGTGCTGTTCCTGTTCTTCACCGGAACCACGCTGAGCGTGCCGGCACTGATGGGCGCTATCATGTGCATGGGCGTCGCCACCGCAAACAGCATCCTGATGGTGTCTTTCGCCCGCGAGCGCCTGAACGAGCATGGCGACCCCAATCTGGCCGCGAGCGAAGCAGGCTTCACCCGGTTCCGGCCGGTGCTGATGACCGCGCTCGCGATGATCATCGGCATGCTGCCGATGGCGCTTGGCCTGGGCGAGGGCGGCGAGCAGAACGCACCGCTTGGCCGCGCCGTCATCGGCGGCCTGATGCTGGCAACCGTCGCGACACTGATATTCGTTCCGGCGGTCTTTTCGCTGCTGCACAAACGGGGCGCTGCCGAGCTGCCCGGGTCGGCCGCAGGACCTGGCACCCCAATCCACGCGGCGTGAGGAGCTTGATACGCGATGCTCGAAAGAACTGAACCAGAGGCGCTGGAAGTGGAGGATCGGGCGGAGCCTGTTGCCAGGACAACGACCCCTCCGGCGGTGAAGCGAAAAAACAAAGTGGGGCTTCTGGCAGCCGTTGCGGTGGCTGCCTTGCTCGGGGTCGGAATTTACGTCGGCATTCATGATCGCACCGTCGCCGAGGCGACGCTGGCCTCGGACACGATTGAGGCTGCGGTCCCGACCGTCAACGTCGTGCATCCGCAGGGCAGCGCGCCCGACGAGGCGCTGGTGCTGCCGGGCCAGACCATGGCCTTCACCGACACGCCGATTTACGCCCGCACCAACGGTTATCTGAAACAATGGTATTTCGATATCGGCGCCCAGGTCCGTCAGGGCCAGTTGCTCGCGCAGATTGAGACGCCGGAACTGGATCAGCAGTTGCGCCAGGCCCGCGCGGAGCTGGCGACCGCCGAGGCGAACACCAAGCTGGCCGGGATTACCGCCCAACGCACCGCGAGCCTGGTGAAGACCCAGTCGGTCTCCGCCCAGGAACGCGACAATGCGGCCGGCGCTTTTGCCGCCGGCCAGGCCACCGTCGCGTCACGCCAGGCCGACGTGGCACGGCTGGAAGAGCTGCAGTCCTACGAGAAGGTCTACGCGCCGTTCGACGGCGTGATCACCGCGCGCAACACCGATGTCGGCGACCTGATCAACGCCGGGGCAGGCACGCCAAGTACCGAACTGTTCCATATGACGGCGACCGACACGTTGCGGATCTACGTCGCGGTGCCTGAGGCCTACGCTCCCGCGATCCAGATCGGCGCGACGCCCACGGTGACGCTCGATGAGTATCCCGGGCAGGAGTTCCACGGCAAACTGGTGCGCACCAACCGAGCGATCAGCCAGACCTCGCGCACGTTGCTGGTCGAGGTGGATGTCGAAAATGCCGACGGCAAGCTGCTGCCCGGGGCCTACGCATTCGTTCATTTCACTCTGCCGGGACGCTCGGGCAGTATGACAGTTCCGGCCAATGCCCTGCTGTTTCGCAGCGAAGGGCTGCGTGTCGCCGTGGTGCGCGACGGCAAGGCGGAGCTGGTTCCGATCACTATCGGCCGTGACTACGGCGACAAGGTCGAGGTGGTATCCGGGTTGACCCCCGCTGACCAGATCATACTCAATCCCTCCGACTCCTTGGTCAGCGGTACCTCGGTGCGAGTGAACAAGAGCGGGCCAGCCGGAGCTGCTTGATGCGTTTGGTTGACTGGGGGCTAACGGCAACCTTCGGGTTGCTGCTGGCGGGCTGCAAAGTCGGTCCCGATTACAAGACTCCGTCGGTGCCAATTACCGACAAATTCAAGGAAGCCACACCTGCCGATTATAAGACCGCTGGGACCTGGCGGCCGGCACAGCCGGACGATCAGATGGACCGCGGCAAATGGTGGAAGATCTTCGGCGATCCGGTGCTGAATAAGCTGCAGGACGAACTGACCGATGCGAACCAGAACCTGAAACAGGCTGAGGCGCGGTTTCGCGAGGCGCGCGCATTGATCCGCTACCAGCGTGCCGCCGAGTTCCCGACCATCTCGACCGGTGTGGACGCTGCCTCGGTGAAGTCCTCGCAAAACCAGCCGTATTTCGAGTTACCTAATCCGCAGCCTCTGGGCCAGTTGCGGCTGCATTACGACCTGGACTACGAGGTCGATCTGTGGGGACGCATCGGCCGCACGGTGTCGGCGGCGCGCGAGGAGGCTCAGGCCACCGCGGCCGACCTTGCGACAGCCAGCCTGAGCCTGCATTCCGAACTCGCGCTCGATTATATCGAGGTGCGAGCCGCGGATGCCCAGCAGCGTCTGCTGGACGACACCGTGAAGGCCTACGAGTACGCGCTGCAGCTGACTCGAAACCGATTGGCGGGCGGCTACGCGCCCGAATCAGACGTAGTGCAGGCGCAGACGCAGCTAGACACGACGCGCGTGCAGGCGACCGACATCGGGGTGTTGCGGGCACAGTTCGAACACGCGATTGCTGTGTTGATGGGTCAGCCGCCGGCCAGTTTCTCGCTGCCGCCCGCGCCGCTGGACCTGCGGCCGCCAGGGGTCCCACCCGGCATCCCGTCGGAACTGCTGCAACGCCGCCCCGACATCGCCGCGGCCGAACGCCGTGTCGCCGAGGGTAACGAGCAGATCGGCATCGCCGATGCGGCATTCTATCCCTCGCTGGACCTTAACGCCGCGTCCGGCTTTTTGGGCACCAACACGGTGAACTGGTTAGGCTGGCCGAGCCTGTTCTGGGCGGTGGGGACGTCGCTTACTCAGCCGTTGTTCGATGGCGGCAGGATTCGGGCACAGTCGGATCAGGCGCGGGCCGCCTATGACGTAAACGTCGCGGCTTACCGGCAGACCACGCTGAACGCATTTCAGGAGGTGGAGGACAACCTCTCCGCATTGCGGATTCTGGCCCAGGAGTCGAAACAGCAAAGCGCGGCGGTGGCATCGTCGGGCCGGTCGCTACGGGTCTTCACCAATCGGTATGTCGGCGGCGAGGACGCCTATCTGCAGGTGATCACTGCCCAGACCATTGCGCTGCAGAACCAGCGCAATGACGTCGACATTCAACGTCGCCGCATGGAGGCGGACATTCTGCTGGTTAAGGCCCTCGGTGGCGGCTGGGACGTTGCGCAGTTGCCGAAGCTCGAGGAGGGTGGCTTCCCGCGTGGCGCTTTCGTTCCGTTGGGGCATGAGTGATGCTGGCCGGTTGCAGATAATTGTTTCGTGTCCCGCGAACCTTGTCGCTGACGCTCCGACTATATTGCTGATGAACCGCCATTTGCGCCGAATATTGAGGCATCTTTGGAGTTGAACGGCCCGCCACTCACTGAGTTTACGCATGTTACGTTCGACCAAGTATTGTTCGGCCGGCCCGAACGATTGCCTTGGGCATAGTCGCGAAACGACCCGCGGGCGGCGGTAAGACCAGAGGCCGGGGGTTTGTGATTACTCGACCAAACGGGAACAACCAGACGCCAGACCCGCCTCAGTCCGCCGTCTCCGTCATCAGCGTCGCCTCTGCGCGCTCGCGGCCGGCTATATCGCCGTCGGTCAGCACCCGCCAGACCCCGCCCACGAGCACCTCGCTCGGCTTGAAGCGAGCCTTGTAAGCCATCTTGCGGCTCTCCGGCACCCAATAGCCGAGGTAGACATACGGCAGTCCCAATGCTCGAGCGCGCTCGATGAGCCACAGCACCGCGTAGGTGCCGAGCGAGCGCTTCTCCATCGCCGGCGCGAAGAAACTGTAAACCGCGGACAAGCCATCTCCCAACCTGTCGCCCAGACAGGCGCTCAGTAGCCGGTCCTGCTCGTCGCGGAACTCTATGACGAAGGTGTCGATCGGAGTGTCCTCGACCATCGCGCGATAGTCGTAAAAGCTCATGCTGGCCATGTCGCCGTCGCCGTGGCGCACCTGCTGGTAGCGTTGAAACAACTGGAACTGTTCAGCCGTCGCTCGCGCCGGCACCTGATACCCCTCCAGTCGCGCATTCACCCGGCTGATCTTCCGCAGAGTTCGATCCGGCTGGAAGCTATCGACCGGTATGCGGATCGGCACGCACGCCTGGCACGCGGGGCACACCGGCGCATAGGCGATGTTATGACTGCGGCGGAATCCGGCGCGGGACAGGCGATCGTGCAAAGCCTCCGCGTCAGGCCCCACGATCTCGGTCACCACCTTGCGTTCAGTGCGTCCTGCCAGGTAGGGGCAGGGCAGAGGGGCCGTCGTATAGAAGAATTGCGGCCGGCGAGGAGGCTTGTAGGTCATCGGGCGGACGTTCCGCCTTGCATGTTCCAACCTTCGCGCGGTGTGGTCAACGCCTCCATCGCGCGAACTCGCACCACGACCAGTCCGCTGAGGAGGTCGTGCAGCGCTCGGTGGCGGATGGTAAACAGCGCCACAATCAACAAGAGGCCGGATGTCGCCAAGGTCAAATAGAACATCAGGGTCGAGACCAGCGCTTGCAGACCGGTCGGCGGGCCGAGGTCGAAATTCCGCCGGACCGTCAATCCGAACATCCGCTGTCCCGGAGTGGCACTGGCCGGACCCAGAAGAGACAGAAGATGGTAGCAGAATGGCACGAAGGGAAGCACGCCCATTGCACCGAAGCCCAGGCCGAAGGTCAGCAGCCCGAACATCACCAGGATCCACCATAATACCCAGACCAGCAACATAATCAGCACGACATCGATCACCCAGGCGAAGCAGCGGCGTGACAACGCACCGCCCACCAGGAAATCGTCGTCCAGATAAGGTGCTCCGTAACTCATGGTGTCAATTGAACCGTTCCGGTGATACTGGCCGCAACCTGCCCTAGCCGGATGGTAGCACCGTCCCGCCACCGCGCGACAAAATCTCTCGCATGAGTGCTGAACGGATTACCCGACTGGCCGGGCGTGATCATGAACAGGCTTTGGTCCAGGTCGGCCAGGTCATAAACGCCGCGATAGGCCGCGCCGTGCACCGACTGCAGCAGCGCATTCATTCCGCCCCGATCAACCGTGTCGTCATCGCCGGGGCTGGGGATGCTGATCGTGGTAAAGCTCCCGAGCAAAGGTATATTACGCAGTATCGGGTGGGCAAACACCGCCTGGTGCGCATCGCCCCAGCGCCAGCCAGCGGGATCGTCGCCGAAGCGGGCACTCAGCGACCTCACCGTCGTGGCCAGCAAGTCCCGCAGCAGTGGCGCGCAATCACCGTCGCACCAGTGCGCACCGGCCGGTGACAGCACGAAGGCCACAAAGTCCGAGACCGGGGCACCCAGGCCATTCCCGGCCCCTGCATGGCGCAGCACCGCAGCATAAAATTCATTCATCCAGGCGTTGAAGATCAGTGGCTGGGGCCGGTCCATGGTGGCTGATCCGTCCCAACCGCGCAGTAAGGCGAGGGCGGCGGCCTCTCGCTCCGCCAGGCCAGGTAACGCGAGCAGGCCAGGCAGAACCTGACGCGCAAACGTGCTGACGACATCGACCTGCATGGCGGCGAAATCCGCCGCGGTGTGGCGGTCGGAACGTCCGAGCAGCTCCCGGATGCGTCGCGCCCGCCAGTCGCGGAACCCGTCGCGCCCCATGAACACCGGAAATTCTGGGCCGGAGACTGGCTCGTTTGCGTTCACCAACCGGCCGCTCGCGGGCGAGATGCTATGTGGCAGTTGTTCACCCGCGGCCCATCCGACCCAGTCGTGCGAGCCGTCACCGGGGACTGGCGCGGACCCGTCGCCGGCCTTGCGGATCGGCACTCGGCCGGTGACGAACAGTCCGATGGTCTGCCGATCCGCGACCAGCAGGTTCTGCACCGGCGAAGTAATCACGGTGGCAGCAGCTCCGGCCTGCTGAACGGTGGTGGCCCGGTTCAGCGCCAGCAATCCTGCCGCCGCGGTGTCACCCGGCTGCAGATTCGCCATCGCCACCGCCATGATCGGCCCGCTCGGGCTGTCCAGATCGCTGATCACCGGCCCATGCCGCGTTTCGCGAACGGTGAGCAACTGATCCGGCTGGCCACGCACCGCGATCCGTTCCTCTCGCGCGGTGAACCGAAGCGGACCGTCAGGGGTCTGGTATTCACCCGGTCCCGCAGGGGTTTCAATGAACACGTCCTGCACGTCGGCGCCGGTGGTGGTAAAGGTCCAGGCGATCTTTCCGTTGTGGCCGAGTACCAGAAACGGCACGCCGGGTGCGGTGGCACCGGCAAGAACCCGGCCCGGCATATCGATCCTCGCCAGATACCAGATTCCGGGAAAGCCGAACGCGAGATGCGGATCGCCGGCGAGCAGCGGTGCTCCGCTCGCGCTGTGCCGTCCATCGACCGCCCACTCGTTCGATGCGGTGGAGGGCATTGTATACGCCGCAGGGAACTGAGGCAGAGCGGATAACAGCCGGGTCGCCGCATCGGCGAATCTCGTCAGTGGCTTCGCCATCGCGTCTGGCGCCGCCGCCTCGGTCTCCGGCGGCCATAATTGATCGATCATTGCCGGGGGGAGCTTGCCGCTCAGCGCCTGGCGCGACAGTTCCTGACGCCAGTTCATCGACAGCCACAGTCCCATCGTCTTCGCCCACAGCAGACTGTCGGTCGGCTGCCAGGGGTCGGGCGCGCCCAGCACCAGGAACTCCGGCGCGGCGAACCGTCCTTTCAGCTCGATCCACGCGTTCACGCCACGGGCATAGGCGTCCAGCATCGCTCGCGTGTCAGCGGGCAGGGCAGCCAGATCGGCCACCGCGCGCTGGCGCAATCCCAGGGTGCGCATCATGCGGTCGATGCGCAGTGTCGCCGGCCCGGCTATCTCGGATAACCGCCCGGACGCCGCGCGCCGCATCAGGTCCATCTGGAACAACCGGTCGCGTGCGTGGACGAAGCCCACTGCCGCGGCAGCATCCGTTTCCGAGGTTACCTGAATGCGAGGCACCATGTCGGCATCGAAGGCAACCCCAACCGGGCCGCTTAGTCCCGGGATCACAGCCGTCTGACTGGACCCGGGGATGGTCAGCCACAAGGCGCCGACGATCAGGGCGGCAAGCAGCAGAACGAGAACGCCAATCGCCGCCAGCACGCGCGCAGTGCCTCGAATGATGGGGTGCATGCGCGACAAGGTGGCCGGACTGACGCTGGATGGGAAGTGACGAAATCTCGCCCGTCGGACGGCTGGCGGGATGCGGTGGATTGCTCTGTTGCCGCGATCCACGGTCTAATTATTTTGCCTTGCGGGTCCTGCGGCACACCATAAGATCAAAAAACCCGAACCGCCCTGGAAACGTCGCTCCAATAAAAACGATGAAGCCGCCAAACTCAGACATGCCGATCATTCTTGATGGGATCGACCGCCGCATTCTCTCCTCGCTACAGGAGGATGGCCGGATCACCAACGTTGATCTTTCGAAGCGTGCCGGCATCTCCGCGCCGCCCTGCTTACGTCGCGTGCGGGCGTTGGAGGAAGCCGGCGTGATCCGCGGCTATCATGCCGACACCGATCCGCAGATGCTGGGGTGGGAGATTACCTTTTTCGCCATTGTCGGACTGGAAAGTCAGAAGGAGGCCGTATTGGCGGCGTTCGAGCAGCTTGTCGGCAGCTGGTCAGAAGTGCGGGAGTGCCACATGATCCGAGGCGGCGGGGATTTCCTGCTCAGGTTGGTGGCGCGCGATACCGCGCATGAGAACCAGTTGACGCAGAAGCTCACCGGATCGCCGACCGTCAGCAGGGTGCAGACTTTGCAGACAATTCGCACCAGCCGCTGCCTCGCGGGAGTGCCTCTCTAGTCCAGACTAAGTGTTCCCAAGTGCACGGCATGCAAGATGCGACCTCGCGGTCGGCCGGGTCTCGCCCGCCTGGCGAATCGGCGAGGGATCCCGAACCGACGAGGCGTAGCTCGATCTGACCTTCCCGTTGTTCAAGGCGTTCATCCGCAAGTTGCCGTTTGGGGCTGGATGCTTGCCCATCCTGCCGCTTTTGATGTCCGGGTCATCGTACGGCTTGACGTTCTGATGTTGTCTTGTACAGCGCTCTCGGCGCCCCGTGCATCATCTAGAGAACCATGCCCGACATCACCACAGCCGCGGAAGAGTTCAGATCGCCGAGGCCGCTCGGCTCACTCGAGCTCAGCGTCGTGGTGCCTTGCTTTAACGAGAGGCCGAATGTCGCACCGATGATCGCCAAGCTGGAAGCCGCATTGACCGGCATCGCCTGGGAGGTGATCTATGTCGACGACAACAGTCCCGACGGGACGACGCAGGAAGTGCGGCGCATTGCGCGAGACGATGGCCGGGTTCGCTGCATTCGGCGGATCGGCCGGCGCGGTCTGGCATCGGCGGTGATCGAGGGCGCGCTATCCTCTTCGGCGGATTATGTCGCCGTGATCGACGGGGACCTGCAGCATGATGAAACGCGGCTGCCTGTGATGCTTGCGGCGCTGCGGACCGGTCATCACGACCTGGTCGTAGGCAGCCGGCATGTCGAGGGCGGCGACACCGAGGGACTGGCCAATCGATGGCGTCATGTCCTGTCGGATGGTGGCAGCAAGCTGGCGCAGACCTTCCTGCCGGTTCGCCTCAATGACCCGATGAGCGGCTTCTTCATGATGCCGCGTCCGCTATTCGAGGAGCTCGCCAAAGGCCTCAATGGCCAAGGGTTCAAGATTCTGCTCGACCTGGTGCTGAGCAGTCCGGCGCCATTGCGGGTGCTGGAGATTCCCGCCAGGTTCCGCGAGCGTATGGCCGGCGAAAGCAAGCTCGACGCGCTGGTGATGATGCAGTTCGCCGGATTGCTGCTGGACAAGGTGTTCGGCGGCCTGCTGCCACTGCGGTTCTTTTCCTTCGCCCTGGTCGGCGTGCTGGGCGTGATCGTGCATTTATTCGTGCTGGGTCTGCTGCGCCATTTCACCGCCAACGGGTTCGAAGTCGAGCAGGCGATGGCGACAGGTGTTGCGATGGTGTTCAACTTTCAGTTGAACAATGCAATCACATACCGGGAGCAGCGGCTGAAGGGTCCACGACTGTGGCGCGGGCTGCTCCTGTTTGTCGCGGTCTGCAGCTTTGGCGCGATCGCCAATGTCGGCATCGCACAGGTGCTTTATGAGCAGCACACTGCTTGGACCGTCGCCGGTGCGATTGGGGCGATGATCGGAGTGGTATGGAACTACGCCGTCTCCGCCACCCTGGTTTGGCGAGCGAGGTGAGCTGCCCGGCCGCCGCGAAAACGACGGTGATGCTCGGTCGCCACGATGCGGCAGCGATAAGAATGACCGCAGCCGCAATGCGGCGCCATTGACCCCACTCGTTTGCTTCATGGTGGCGCTGACGGCCGTTCGGCTGGTGGTGGCAGCCTGCCTGCCACTGGCGCCTGACGAGACGTATTACTGGGTGTGGTCGCACGCCCTTGCAACCGGCTATCTCGATCATCCGCCAATGGTGGCATTTTGGATCCGGATGGGAACGCTGCTGGCGGGACAGTCGGCATTCGGGGTCCGGCTGCTGGGCCCGCTATCGGCGGCGCTGGCGTCGTGGTTCTTGTTCGATGCGGCGCGGCGCCTGTTTCCCGGCCGACCGGCGGGTCCGGCGGCGGTGCTGCTGCTGAACGGCTCGCTGCTGCTTGGCGTGGGGTCGGTGATCATGACCCCTGATGCACCGTTAATGTTTTTCTGGACCGCGACCCTGTGGGCGATGGTGCGGCTGATCGACAGTGACTCGGGTGCCTGGTGGCTGGCTGCCGGCCTGTTCGGGGGGCTCGCGCTGGGCAGCAAATATACCGCGCTGTTCCTGTGGGTCGGAGTCGGACTTTGGCTTCTCCTGGTGCCGGCCGCGAGACCATGGCTGCGCCGCTGGGAACCGTGGGCCGCGGTGCTGCTGGGAGCGTTGCTGTTCGCCCCGGTCCTGGCATGGAATGCGGCGCACGGTTGGGCCGGGTTTGCCAGGCAGGGCGGCCGTGTCGGCGATTGGCAGCCGATGCGAGCGGTCGGTTTCCTGGCCGAACTGATCGGCGGCCAGATTGGTCTGGCGACTCCATGGATCTTCATTTTGTGTATGACCGGCCTTGTCGTGGCGGCACGCCGAACCTGGACCCACCGGGAGCCGCGTTGGTCACTCCTGGCTGCTTTGTCCGTGCCGCCCATACTGGTGTTCGTCCAGCATGCCCTTGGCGATCGGGTGCAGGGCAATTGGCCCGCAGTCATCTATCCGGCCGCGGCGCTGGCGGCGGCAGGGCTGGTCAGGCCAGGGCGAAATACCGCCTGGATCGGCGCCGCGGCACTCGGCTTCGGTATCACCGGGGTGGTCTATATTCAGGCGACAACAGGCCTCATCCCACTGCCGCCCAGGCTCGACCCGATCGCCATGCGATTGGCAGGGTGGGACGGACTCGCTCGTCAGGTCGAGGCCATGCGGCAGCAAGCTGGGGCGGACTACGTCGCTGTGGAGAGTTACGCCGCAGCCAGCGAACTGGCGTGGTGGCTACCACCCGGCGTGTCGGTGGTCGGTGTGGACGACCACTGGGCGCTGACCGATCTGGCGCCGGCACGGATCGCCGGGACTTCGGGCTTACTGCTGCGCGACGCGCGCCGAACCGACCCGCCTGACCCCCGCGTCTGGACCCGGTCGGAGCCACTTGGTCCTGCGACCAGGCCGGGTTCGCCGGCGGTGTTCGCGCTATATCTCGTCACCGCCAGCGCCCAGCCCGCCATCGCGGTCGATCTGCCGCATCGCCACTGAATGCCGGCCACGGAACCGCCGACTGCGTCCGCCCATCGGCGGATTGGGTCTCCGCTAACCCGTTCTCGATACTTCCAAAACATGGTCGGCGATCGCCAGCGACGCGGTCAGACCGGGGCTCTCGATCCCGAACAGATTGATCAGACCCGCCACCCCGTGCGACTGCGGTCCCTGCACCACGAAATCTTGTGCCGGTGACCCCCTCGGCACGGTTTTCGGCCGTATCCCCGCATAGCCCGGCTGCAGCGCGCCATCCTTCAGTGCCGGCCAATAAGTCCTGACCGCGGCGTAAAAACTGTCCGCCCGCGACGGATCCACTGTGTAGTCGATCTCGTCGATCCATTGCACATCCGGCCCGAACCGGGCCTGGCCGCCCAGATCGATAGTCAGATGCACGCCCAGACCACCTGGAACCGGCACCGGATAGATCAGCCGCGAGAATGGTGAGCGTCCGGAGAGGGTAAAGTAATTGCCCTTGGCATAGTAAGCGGATGGCACACGGTCCTTCGGCATCCCCGCGATCTGCCCAGCCAGAGAGGGTGCGTGCAGCCCGGCCGAGTTTACCAGCAGCCGGCAGCGCAGCGACATGGGGTCGTCGCCACCGACATCAATCTCGATGCCCGCGCTGTTACGACTTCCCTCGGTGCCGCGCCCGGTTGTTCGCCCGCCGAGCACCGGACTGAGAAAGACCAACACCGCGCCGGCATTTTCGGCATCTCCCTGCAGGGCGAGCATGAAACTGTGGCTATCGATAATGCCCGTCGTCGGGGAAAGCAGGGCGCTCGTACAAGAAAGGTTCGGTTCGAGCCCGATCGCCTCGGCCGCGCTCAGCACGCGCATGCCCTCGACACCGTTGGTTTCAGCGCGCTGCTTGATCCCTGCCAGCATCGCGTCTTCGCGCGCATTGGTGGCGGCGATCAACTTGCCGCAATTGATGTGCGGCACCCCCTTCTCAACGCAATAGGCATAAAGTCGACGGCGTCCCGCGACACAGAACCGGGCCATGAGACTGTTGGCGGGATAGTAGATGCCGGCGTGAATCACCTCGCTGTTGCGCGAGGATGTCTCGGTGCCGATCCCCTCCGCTGCCTCCAGAACGATGACCTCGCGTCCGGCTATCGCCAGTGCCCGTGCCACCGCCAAGCCGACGACCCCGGCACCCACCACGACGCAATCGACCTCCTCCACGCCTGTTATCTCCTCCCGAAAAGCGGTGAAACGGGTTAGGCTGTGGCAGAACAGGAGTTCAGACATGGGCATCTCGGTCGTTGCTGCACGCCTTGGCACGGCCCTCACCAACACGGGTGTGTCGGGTTCGATGGCTCAAATGCTCCGGTGTGATGACCGACCGAGGCCTGGCTTGCTACCCCGCGCGTTTGTGCCGCCTGGCCGGCGGATTGACGCCGGTACCGCAGCCCCAAGGTTCATGCCTGCAGGGCTGAGATCGCGCGCAAACGCCAGGCTGGTCTAGCCCGATGCTCGCCCTGCGTTCCGAATCCAACTCGATCGTCGTCATGCCGGAGAATGGGGCGGGCGTCCTCGGTTGGATGCTCGGTGAGACCCTGATCCTGCGCCGAGCCTTGCCGGACGCGATTAGCGGCAATCCGCAGGCGCTTGGGTGGTTTCCGTTGGTGCCGTACTGCAATCGGATAGACCAGGCTCGGTTTCGCTGGGCGGGACACGCGTATCAGTTGGACCGGAACTTCGGCGACCATCCGCACGCCATCCATGGGGTCGGCTGGCAACGAGCGTGGACCGTGCAGGAGGTTGGCGCACATAGTGCCACCCTGTCGCTGGAACATGCGCCGGATCGCTCATGGCCGTTTGCCTTTCATGCGGTCGTCACGTACCGCCTGACACCCTCCACGGTGGCGATGACGATCGCGGTCACCAACCGCCACGACGCCGCGGCCCCTGTCGGCATTGGCCTGCATCCGTATTTTACCAAGGAGCACGACCCGTCGCTGCAATTCAACGCCGATCAAGCCTGGGAAAACGGCGCCGACTCTCTGCCGTCTCGCCATGTGGTGATACCTCCCGCGTGGCAGCACACTGTGGCCCGCAAGATCGCCGCCTCCCGACTGGATAACTGTTTCACCGGCTGGGATCGTAGCGCCACCATCCTGGCCGGACCCGCGAGCCTGCACATCGAGGCCAGCGAGCCATTCCGTCAGGCCCACGTGTTCACCCCGAGCTGGGCGGATTTCTTCTGCGTCGAACCGGTGTCGCACGTGCCGGATGCGATCAACCGGCCCGACCTGCCGGCGGAGCAAGCGATGCACGTGTTGCTCCCAGGTGAGACGCTGAGCGGATCGATCCGACTGACTCTCCTGGGAGGCAAAATTCCTGGTCGCAGGCCCGATTGAGCCCCGCACACAGCCGGTGCCACCGCGCGTCAGATCTGCGCCAGCAGCTTGAGCGCCGCCTCGGACCCGGCCAGTATCTCAACCAGTCGGAGGCGATCGACAAACTCCATCCCGCTGCTGTCCCCCCAGGCTCCGACGGTGTCGGCGGCCTTAGCCAGCAGACGGTCATAGGTGTTTCCGCTGCCGAAGTTCCGCGCCCCTGAACTCAAGCGCACGCATGCTTCTGGCTGTCGTTTCAAGATGAGAAATGTCCTGGGCGCCGGGCCTGTCGGGCAGCGCCCGCAGTGATGCCAGAAACTCGGTGTCCAAATCAGCCTGGAAGCGGGCCGAGCAATCCGCGTCCAGTTTTTGCCGCAAGCTGTGCAATTGCTTGCGCCGTGTAGTCGTCATTCCATCCCGGTGCAGTTCATTCAACAACGCCGCGATCCTGCCGGCGGTCGCGCCAGCCGCCATCAGCGGGCTGGTGGCAATCGGCGACCGGCCAGCCTCGCCCTTCCCGAGTTGGTCGAGCAGGAGGTCGGCTGCCTGATCCGTCGCAGCCTTGAGCATTGCCGACACCGTTCCGGCGTTCATCTCATAGAGCAGGTGTGCCGCCTGCGGCAGGCGACTCAATAACAGGGCGGCCAGCATCGGCAAGGCATCCGGCGCAGGGTCCGAAACCACGTGGACGATCGCCTCGAACGCAGCCGGATCGGGGGGTGAAAGCCCATACGCGGTCTCAGCGCACATTGCGCCGAGGGAGGGCGCCGCCGACAGCACGGCGCCAAGGCGCCGGGCCAGATTGCGGTAGGCTTGATCATTGAGCCCTGTCGCGATCCAGCCGGCTGGTACGTCCGAGCGACCCAGTATCGAACCAGCCTGCGGCCAGAGGGCCGCCCCCAGCGTTGTAATAAGGCTTACCTGATCCGCTCTAAGGTCGTGAATCGCGCGTTTGATCGCGGCTAGCTCGGCGCCTAATTCGGTCTCGACCACCTGAGCCATCGGCAAGATCGCGGCGCGGGGCATCATGCAATGGCTCAGTCGCCAGCTTATGGCCGGCACGATCAGCGGGTCGAGTGGAAGGAACACGAGCCGGGCGAACCGCAGCGGCCGGGCGGGGCGCAAATTGACCAGGCGATGGCGAAACGGTGCGATCAGGTCATCGGCCGCTCCGCGGGTTGACATGCCATCGATCGCCGCCACGACCCGCAGAAGCTGCGGCGCAGACGCGTTGGCCAAAAGGCGTGTCAGTCCGCTGATCGACTCGTCGTGGCTCTGCGTGCTGGTCACCGGGTCATTGACTCATTGCACGGAGCTGTTCGTTGCGAGCGATCTGGTTGAATGCCGCGCCACCTCTGCGCCAGCTATCGTTCAGGCAGGTGACCCGGATACCGGGGTTCAGCGCGTCCGCCGGCACGGTCGCATCGGTCCACTCAATCACCTCACTCGGCAGGATCGGAACGAGTTGCGCCATTTCCGGCAACACGCCCCGCCGAGCCGGGTCGTCCTGAGCAAATTGCCACAGCAATGAGATTCGCTCCCAGCCGTCCAGGATCCACTCGGTGCGGGTGACCAGCGCCTCGACCTTTTTCGGCGTGGCGATCCAATGTTGCAACAGCGCGAGCGGATCCGTCAGCAATGCGCGCGCGGCATCGAAGGATGCGCGGGCATAGGCCAGGGCGGTGTCCATCGAGTTCGTCACGGATTGGCTCAGCAGGACGGCGTCGTTTTGCTTGCCTGCAGGGAACGATCCGGTCATTTGATCCCGGGTTTGCTGCAGCTGGCCGATCAGCCGGGCGACGAGCGAGCCGGTGTCATCGGGCGCCGCGCCGATAGGTGCGAAGACGCAGCCCAATGCCTCCACCGCGTTGCGCAGTTGCGGGCCGGTATGGCCGAAAAGGGGGGCCAGCCGGCGAAGACCCTCGCTGATCCGGTGATCGAAGGCAGCCGATCGGCCCGGCGTGGATTTGAGCTTCAGGCTGCGCGGCTCCGCCTGCGCGAGCACGCCGCACAACAGCAGGAACACGGCCATCTGGCGCGCTGACCGATCGGAATCCGCAGCGTCACGGGCGGCGGTGCGAGCAGCATGTCCTGCCAGTCCCTGCCGCGCGACGTCCCATGCGGCGGCCCGCACCATTCTCGGGTGCAGCGCGACCGGGCCGGTGAGGCGGTGGAGCAACACGCTGTCGTGCAGCGTTGGCCGATACGCTTCCCTCGCGTCCCTGGCCATGGACCAGTGCTGGATGTAGACGCCGGGGCCGCCGGACGGATTGGGCAGCACGAGTTCGATACCATCCCGACCGGAATCGCGGACCCGGGCTCCGGCGAGCAAGGGCGCCGTGAACGGCACGGCGACCCCTCGCTCTTGGAAGGTTGCAGGGTAATGCGCTTCGACTGGCGGACGACTCTGAGCGCTCACACATCGAGACTGCTCGCCAATGCTGAACGAAACGTTTACCGGACTTGGAAAATTTCGCTGCCGGGCGGTCTACCGGGCCGGCGTTGGATCCCGCCAGCACGGTGACGACACTCTGAGGACTCCGGCGTGGCACCCGGGGGGGTGATCGGCGTGCCGCGTCACGGGCGGACGGCCCCGGGGTTTCCGCGGCCGCCGTTGATGCAAAACCCGATGACGCTGAACCGCGGCGAGGGGGACGCGCCCCGCTCAGCCAACGCGTGTGATGCGCGCGGTGTGCGGGTCCATGGTAAACTTCGCAACCACCGAACCCTCGGGCGTAGCCAGGCTGAAGCCGATCGGGCCATCCGTGGTGGCTGCCACATCGGTGACCTTCCAGGCATGATTGCCATTCCACAGCAGGAATGCCTCGGCGATCTTTTGCACGTCGGCTGGGACCAGTTGGCGGTCCTGCTGGCGATAGATCAGAGCGAATGTGCGCAGGCCTTGGCCGGCATGCAGGTGATGTCTCCATTGCATCCACTCGCCCCGCTGCCCCGTTCTTTGGCCCGGCGCGCCATCATCCGCCGGCGCCGCTGCAGGCTGGGCCTGTGACAGCACCGCCCCGGTGGCCACGCCACCGATAACGAAGGCCGCCGCGGCGGCGAGAATTGTCTGACGCATCCGATGTCTCCTGAAATGCTACGCGGGCCTATATGGAACGGCAGACCGGCTCGGGTCCGCTCTGTCAGGCGACGAAATGCAATAAAGTGCAACGGTCGTTTCGGCTCGGCGCGCAGGGTCTTATGTTACAATCCATGGACCAGACCCCGCACATCCTCGTCGTCGACGACGACCGTGAAATCCGCGACCTTCTGGCGCGTTTTCTCGAAAAGCAGCGTATCCGTGTCACCGCGGTGCGCGACGGCAAGGAGGCCAAGCGAGCTTGGCTGAACGGGCATTATCAGCTGGTGGTGCTGGACCTGATGCTGCCGGGCGATTCTGGCCTGGACCTTGCCAGATGGCTCCGCTCCCAGGGGGAAGTCCCGATCGTCATGCTCACCGCAATGGGGGAGGAGACCGACCGCATCATCGGCCTGGAACTTGGGGCTGATGACTACGTCTCCAAGCCATTCAATCCACGGGAGTTGCTGGCTCGTATCCGAGCGGTGCTGCGTCGGGCCGGCGACCAGGTGGAGCCTCGCCATGACTCGTCGATGCGTGGCTACCGGTTCGGCGGCTGGACGTTGGAGCCTGCCCGTCGACGTCTGCTGAACCCGGAAGGCGTCGAGGTGGCATTGACCGGCGGCGAATACGATCTTCTGCTGGCGCTGGTTGAGCGGGCGAACCGCGTGCTGACCCGCGACATGCTGCTGGATCTGCTGCGTGGCCGCCAGGCGGGACCCTTTGACCGGGCGATCGATGTCGCGGTGTCTCGCCTGCGGCGGAAGCTTGAGGATGATGGTCGGCACGCCCAGTTGATCAAGACAGTCCGCGGGGGCGGCTATGTGCTGGCGGCAACGGTGGAGCGAACGTGAGACTTCGTTTGTGGCCGAGGAGTCTCGCCGGTCGAACGGCGGTGGTGCTGGTGGTGGGCCTGGTCATCGTTCAGGGGCTGGGGTTGACGATCCATGCTCTGGATCGATTGGACGTCCAGCGTCTCGCTCAGGCACGTGATCTGGCGGTGCGGGTTGTCGCGGTGTATCGGACCATGGCGCTGACCGACCAAGCGCGTCGTCCACAGGTTCTGTCGGAACTACATCGCGGTCCGGAATTGACCGCCGCCCTCAGTGAGGCGCCCCCCGAAGTCGATATGCCGGAGATGGCGTCTCAGGAGCAACGTCTGTTGCGCGTCAATATGAACCTGCTGCCGCTCGGCGGGCCGCAGCTTCGCTGGCGCGATCTGGTGATTTACGGCGGCCATCCGTTGGGGCGCGTCGTGATCGGGATGCATCTACCAGACGGCGAATGGCTGAATGTAAGCGGCGAGATCGAGCCGTTGCGCCCCTGGCATTCGCCGACATTCCTGACCGCATTCGTTCTGATGACGATTGCGGCCGCAGGTCTGACGCTGTGGGCGGTGCGGCGACTGACCGAGCCGGTCCGTACTCTGGCGGCGGCCGCGGAGGCCCTGGGGCGCGACGTAAACGCGCCGCCGCTGCCCGAAGGCGGCCCAAGTGAGGTAGCGACCGCGGCGATAGCCTTCAACACGATGGCTGCGCGTATCCGACGCTTCGTCCAGGACCGCACCGAATTGCTGACAGCGATCGGCCACGATCTGCGGACGCCGATCACGCGATTGAAACTGCGGGCCGAGTTCGTGGAGGACGACGAACAACGCGGAAAGATCCTCGCCGACCTCGAGGAGTTGGAGGCGATGGTCGCTGCCACGCTGGCGTTCGGTCGAGACGCACGGACAACCGAGCCGGTTTCTTCGCTCGACCTTGCCGAACTTCTTCGCACCATTATCGATGAGGCCGGAGATGCTCGACCGGATGTGCTCGACCGGCTGAGCTACGATGGGCCGGCACACATGACGGTGCGGGCTCGGTCGCTGTCCTTGAAGCGGGTCTTCGTTAATCTGGTCGCCAACGCAGTCAATTATGGCGGGTCGGCGATGGTGCGGCTGCTGATTTCGGACCATCGCTTGGTGGTGGTGGAGATCGAAGATGACGGGCCTGGGATCGGTCCGGTGGATCTGGAGCGCGCGTTTGAGCCGTTCCACCGAGGCGAGCCGAGCCGGAACCGGGAGACGGGCGGCGTGGGTCTGGGGCTGCCGATCGCTCGGAACATCATGCGGGCACATGGCGGGGATGTGACGTTGTCGAACCGGCCGAGCGGCGGATTGAAGGCAACAGTAACGCTACCGGTGTAGCGACCTTTTCGCGAGGAAATCTCCGACGCTCGGAAGTCCGATTTGGTTTTGACAACAACTGCACCGTCGCAGCGGGATGCGCCTGACGGTCGGCAGACCCGGCGCGTGGTTCGGCAACCAGGCTCTGTTGCGTATCTCGGCAAGCAACCCCTGTCCGCCATGCGACCTGAGTTTCGTCGACCCGCTAGTGGAGAAAATCTGACGGAAAGAGCCGCCAGATTTTCCCACTGGCCTTTGATTTGATGGGCCAATTCAGCCAACGCTTGGGTAGTAAGCGTTGGCATCGGACCACTAGGGGCGCATCAGCATCATTTCGCCTTGGCTCGGTTCTTGCGTCGTAAGGAACGCCGCGGTGGAGGCAATCGCGGCGCGACATTCCGCGTCGCGTAAAAAAGCGCAAAAGGGGGACCACGATGCGTAAATTCACAGCAGTCCTTGCTGCCGGTATGATCACACTGTTGTACTCAACGGCGATGGCAGCCACATACTCGGCTTTGACCAGCGGTGATACTCAGGTGGCCAAGGCCGCCGACACACCTTATGCGATCACCATGAGCGGCGACGCCACGTCGGGCTTCAAGGTCGATGGCGCTAAAGTGACGATCCTCAAGGCGGGCGACTACTTCGTCATCGGTGCCGCCCAGGTGGGCGGGTCAACCGCTGGCAATATCTACCTGTGGGTCAGGCAGAACGGTAAGGATGTGGCGGATTCGAACTCAATCCAGAACATCCCTTCGTCAGCTTACACGACGGTGCTTGTTTCACAAGGCGAGATGACATTTAAAGCGGGAGACGTAATCGAATTCATGTATGCGGCGAGCGCCCCTGGCCTCGGGCTTATCGCGACGAAGCCGGCGAGCATGCCGGCCGTGCCATCGATGATTTTCTCGATCTTCAAGAATTAACTTCGGCAATCTGGGACTGACCTGTTTCCCGCGGACCGAAGCGGGTGATATCGGTGGCGTATCGCAACCCCTGAACTTGCGGTCCGCCACGCCGATGCCGGCGATGACTGGCAATCCGAGGCCAGCGTCACGGCGGGCTGGCGATTGTGAGAAACACCATCGATAGAGCATCAATAAAAACCGCGACCGCCGGTTCGGTCCAACCGTGCGGCGTCATCTGGCGTAACGATCAGGCAGTGGCGATAACGGAGCGATCCCGCAGGTAAGCCTACGCGCCGAACTCCGCCTTGATAGCCGCGGTATTTTGCCCGATCGCGGGCACACCCCCGAGGTGCACCGCTTCACCCGTCCGGATCACAGCCGGCGCAACGATCTCCGCCACGCCGCCGCCCGGAAGTGCGACCGGCGTGCGCCGCAGTGCCGGGTGATGGCTCAGCGCAGCCAGATCGTTGACAAACCCATACGCTGTGTTTGCCGCGCGCAGTTTGGCCGCTGCCTCATCCCGCGTCAGTATGGCGAAGCTCTCGCCAACCCGCTCATCGACCATCACCCGATTGGTCACTCGCACGGTGTTGCTTTCGAACCCGGGCTGACTGGGCAAGTCGGGTGCATCCAGGAATTTCGCGCAGAACGTCGCCCATTCCCGTTCGTTCTGGATAGAGATCAGCACCAGGCTGCCGTCCTTGGTGGCGAACGCGCCATAGGGGCAGATCGATGGGTGTGCCAGCCCCAGTCGCTGCGGCGTCTTGCCGCTACCCTCGAAGTAGAGCAACGGGACATTCATCCAGTCGGCGACGGCATCGAACAGACTGACCTTAAGGCCACCACCGCAGCCGGTGCGCTGCCGTAGCAGCAATGCCTCCAGCACACCGGTATAGGCGTTCATTCCGCAACCGATGTCGGCGATAGATACGCCGACCCGCCCGGGTCCAGCGGGATGCCCGGTCACCATCGCCAGTCCGGATTCCGCCTGCACCAGCAGGTCATAGGCTTTCATTGGAGCGTACTCGCCGGTGTCGCCATACCCGGAGATGTCTACCGTGATCAGCCTCGGATGTTCGCCTCGCAGCGCGTCCGATCCGAAGCCCGATCGCGCCGCCGCGCCGGGCGCCAGATTCTGGATGAACACATCAGCCCGCGCGAGCAGACGGTGCAGCAGCGCCGCGTCCTCCGCCTGCTTGATGTCGGCGACCAGACTTTCCTTGCCGCGATTGAGCCAGACGAAGTAACTCGAGGTGCCCTGTACCGCACTGTCGTATCCGCGCGCGAAGTCACCCTCGGCCCGTTCGATCTTGATCACCCTGGCGCCGGCGTCGGCCAGCCGGGCCGAGCAATAGGGCGCGGCGACAGCCTGTTCGAGGGAGACAACAAGCAAGCCTTCCAGCGGTTTAGCCATGTCCGGGTCCTTGGCAACGCGACGCTCCGCGGGGTGGTCCGCGACGACGTCGGACAGGACCATGTTCCGACCAGGCCGCGCAATCCCTTCCCGGCCGTGGGCCGCGCTATTTGCCGTTGGCATTGCGGGCTGTCGCAGCAGGGGTAAACTCTGCTCAACGTCAGGACGGAGGCACCGGATGCTGATCACGCCCAAGCTTTCCCGGCGGTTCTCTTGAGCCGCCCGATCACCGTCTCCGGCGTTACGCTGGAGCTCGAGGAGCGGGGCGTGGGCCGGCCGCTGCTTTTCCTGCATGCTGGCGAGGGAATGCAGCCGAGCCGGCCCTGGATCGATCTGCTCGCACGCAACCATCGCGTCATAGCGCCGCATCATCCCGGCTTCGGTGGATCAGCGCTGCCCGACTGGATGGGCACGGTCGACGATCTTGCATATTTGTATCTCGACCTTGCGGCCGAACTGAAGCTGGACCGAGCGGTGCTGGCCGGCGCCTGTTTCGGTGGCTGGATCGCAGCCGAGATGGCGGTGCGCAATACCAGCCGGTTCGCCGGGTTGCTGTTGGTAGCGCCACTGGGGATCAAGGTCGGCGGCGTGCTGGATCGGGACATCACCGACATGCACGCCATTCCACGCGCCGAGTTCATGCGACTGGCCTGGGCCGACCCGTCGAAAGGCGAGATCGACTACACGAGCCTGCCGGATACCGATCTGGCCGGCATCGCTCGCGGGCGCGAAGCCTTGGCCGTGTTCGGCTGGAAGCCCTACATGCACAACCCTCGGCTTCGACACTGGCTGCACCGCATCGACATCCCCACTCATCTGCTCTGGGGCGAGCAGGACGGCATCGTTTCGGCCGCCTACGGCGAGGCGTGGAAGGCGGCGATCCCCGCGGCCACGATGGCAACGATTCCGCGGGCCGGCCACTACCCGCATTGGGAGCAACCCGAGGCGTTCGCTACCCGTGTGAGCACTTTCACCGAACGACTCTGAAGGAGCAGCAGCCATGCGCACCTGGTACTTTTCCGAAATGGCGTATCATCCGGCCTGGCGGAAGGGGCTGGATCGCGGCTCCCTGCGGGTCAATTTCCCGAGCGAGAATATTGATCCTCAGGAAGCCGGCACATTGCTGAATCGTTATCTGGATGAATTCGCACTGTGCGATGAAGTCGGCCTGGATATCATGGTGAACGAGCACCACAGCACGGCGACCTGCATGACCGTTTCTGTTCCAATGGCGCTGTCGATCATAGCGCGAGAAACCAAGAAAGCGCGCCTGCTCACCCTGGGCAATCCGATCGCCAACCGGCCTGACCCGGTCCGTGTCGCAGAAGAAATGGCCTGGCTGGATTGTCTGTCTGGCGGCCGGCTGGAGATGGGCCTGGTGAAGGGTGCGCCGTATGAGATCGCACCCGCCAATTCCAATCCCGGACGGCTGATGCGGCGGTATTGGGAGGCGCATGACCTGATCCTGAAGGCGATGTCCACCACCACCGGACCGTTCTCCTGGGAAGGCGAGTTCTTCCAGTATCGTGCAGTCAATATTTGGCCACGGCCGATCCAGCAGCCGACCCCTCCGGTCTGGATGACCGGGATGAGCGTGGAGACCGGTGCGCTGGCGGCGGAGCGAGGCCACGTCGTCGGTACGCTGCTGTCCGGGGGCATCGCCAAGCCGATGTATGATAACTACCGCAAGCGCGCGCGGGAACTCGGCTGGGAGGCTGGTCCGGACCGCATGGCGTTTGCCGCGATCGTCGGCGTCGGCCAAACCCGAGAAGAAGGACTGCGGCGGGCGGACAGCATCGCCGATTACGTGCGGACGGCACCGGTAGTGGCGGAGCCGTTTACCAACCCGCCCGGCTACAATTCGATCGGTGCCAACGTGGCAATGCTGAAGGCGGGGCCACGGGCGCACCGCATGGTGACGGATCGCAACGGCGTACAGATCGACCACCGCTCTGCGAGCGTCGAGCAGTTCATGGACACCGACACTGTTTTCGCCGGCACGCCCGACGACGTGTTCAATCAGCTGAAGGCCTTCAACACCCGTATGGGGGGCATCGGTCACCTGCTGTTCTTCGGCCAGGGTGGCTACCTGAGCCATCAGGATGCGAAGGAGAATATTTCATTGTTCGGCCGCGAAGTAGGTCCGCGACTGCTTGAACTTGGCGCGCCGGAGAGAGCCGCCGCGGCCGAGTGACGTCATCGTCGGGATGACGGTGACAGTCCGCCACGGATGTCGCGGACCGGACGGCTTAAGTGCCGGTTCCTGGCGTGAAGCAGGTGAATCCGCCGCTTCCGAATGATTTACGTGCCCTCCAGCAGGCGAGACCAAACGGTACGGGAGGACGCAGATTGGGCGGCGTCACGCTTTGCGCGGGTACTTCGAGCCATGCGTCGGGGCCGTCTTCCCAGCCCGAGCCGTCCTTTGTGAGATTGCGGACGAAGACCTCGTAGTGACCTGCTTCGTTGACCTTGTACTGGGCTGGGCGGCAGTCGCTTTCCGAACAACAGAGTGCGCCACTGCGTTGCCTCAGAGCTCGGATAGCACTCCCATAGGGAGCCATGAGCTTGCCATCTTCGGAATCCGGATCAGGCGGGTCCGCCAAAGATCGAACCGACGCGACAGCAGAAATCGCGACCGCGACCGCGAGCAATGTTCGTAGTTTCATGCCTTTGGGAGAAGCCATCGATAATCCCATCCGACGATCGCTGCATGATGCCAAGCCCGGTTGACCGACGCTACTCCGTCGTTGAGATCGCGAACAGGTTGGCGCACAAGACCGACCGCGCCTACGTGCCGCAAAAAGTCTGCAACACCCGCTCCTCAGGACGCGGCGGAGTCGCGTAACGCAGCAGTGCCGGATCGTCTTCGAACGGCCGCGACAAGACCGCCAGCAAAGCCTCAAACGGCGCGAAATCCTCGCGCTCGACAGCGGCGGCGAGGACCCCCTCCACGACATGGTTGCGCGGAATGAATGCTGGGTTCACTTTCCGCATGGTCGCGCTCACAGCCTCCGGGCGATCCTCTCCTTGCATGAGCCGAGCCCGCCATTGTTCAGCCCACGCGTCGTAGGCGGCAGCGTCGGCAAACAACGGACGTAGGGCGGCATCACCTGCCGGCTCCGCCGCCGCATCGCACAGCCGACGGAAGGTCAGGGTGAAATCGGCACCAGCCTCCGACATCAGCTTGAGGAAATCCTGCGCCAGCCCATCATCGCCTTTGCGCTCCACGGATAATCCAATCTTCTGCCGCAAGCCGCGGAAATATGCCGCCTGGAACCGCGGGGCAAATCCAGCCAGCGTTTCCTTGGCGGCGGCCTCATCGCCGTCGAGCAATGGCAGCAGCGTCTCGGCAAGTCTCGTCAGGTTCCACAGCGCGATGCGGGGCTGGTTGCCGTAGGCATAGCGGCCGAAATGATCAATCGAGCTGAATACTGTGGCGGGGTCATAGGCGTCCATGAAGGCACAGGGGCCGTAGTCGATCGTTTCGCCAGCAACGGAACAGTTGTCGGTATTCATAACGCCATGGATAAAGCCAATCAGCAGCCAGCGCGCCATCAGCTCCGCTTGCGCCGCCACGACAGCGTCCAAAAAGGCGCGGTACGGATTGTCCTCGGCCGCAGCCGCCGGGTAGTGCCGGGCGATCGCATGATCGGCAAGCAGCCGCACCGCCGCTTCGTCGTTCCGGGAGGCAAAATACTGGAAGGTGCCTACGCGGATATGGCTCGCGGCGACGCGGGTCAGCACGCCACCGGGCAGCATCATCGTCTCGCGCCACACCGTTTCACCGGTGGTTACGGCAGCCAGCGTTCGGGTGGTCGGAACACCGAGCGCCGCCATCGCCTCACTGACTATATACTCACGCAGAACCGGCCCCAGTGCCGCCCGCCCGTCGCCCGAGCGGGAAAAAGGCGTCGGCCCGGAGCCCTTGAGCTGGATATCGCGGCGCCGGCCATCCCGCCCCACCACCTCACCCAGCAGGTTCGCCCGCCCATCCCCCAGGCTCGGCACGAAATGGCCGAACTGGTCTCCGGCATAGGCCAGAGCGATCGGCCGGGAGCCCTCTGGCACGCGATTTCCGGACAGGATGGCGACACCCTCCGGCCCGGCGAGTTCGAGCGGATCGATACCCAGGTTTTCGGCGAGTTCCGTGTTCAGCCGCACCAGCCGTGGCGCCGCCACCGGAGTTGGATCGAGGCGAGCATGAAAGCGGTCCGGAAGTCGGGCGTAACTGTTGTCGAAGGCAATGCGAAGTGACATGCCGCCAGCGTAGCCTACATCCGGTCGGTCGCACAGCAGGGCCTCGTCAGCGGCACGCGGTGCGACCATCGGGTTCCGCATCTGGAATTTTCACCATCAATCGGCGCCCGTACGAAAGTCTGCCGGTATTTCGCCATGGATCCGGTGGTTGCGAACGGCGAAAATTGCGACCGAGGTTAAAGCAGCTTCAGCGCCAGGAATCCTCCGACAATGCCGGCGGCCACCGCGCTGGTGACCAAGGTCAACCGACGCTCGATGAAGTCGCGGACGGCATCACCGTAATAATGCAGCAGCGTTGCCACGAGGAAGAAGCGCGCGCCGCGTGTCAGCAGGCTCGCCAGCATGAAGAGCCAGAAGTCGAATCGCGCCGCTCCGGCCGCGATGGTCACGATCTTGTATGGGATTGGCGTCAGGCCTTTCACCAGCACGATCCACAGGCCGTATTCCTGGAACTTCGCCTGGAACGCCGCGTAGGCCGCGCCGTAACCGTAAAGGTTCAGAATCGGGCGCGCCAACTGATCGAACACTGCATAGCCGATGAGATATCCCAGCGCTCCTCCGGCCACGCTGGCCACCGTGCACACCGCCGCGAAGCGCCAGGCGGCGCGCGGTCTGGCCAGTGCCATCGGGATCAGCAGGGCGTCCGGCGGGATCGGAAAGAAGCTGCTTTCGGCGAAGGCGATCAGCGCCAGCCACCATGCGGCGTTGGGGGAGGCAGCCAGCGCCATCACACGCTGGTAAAATCTTTGGAGCATGGGCAGCCTTTAGCAGTCCGCGTCGCTCTGGTCACCTGTTCTGGTCAAGCCTATGATTTGCGCGAACGGGACCGGGAGAAGCCGTCAAGATGACCACCACCGTCGCCCGCCTGCTGGCGGACAGCCTCGAAGCTCATGACGTCGATCAGATCTTCTGCGTGCCGGGCGAGAGCTACGTCGGCCTGACCAGCGTGCTGACCGAACGGAACTCCATCCGGATGATCGTCTGCCGTCATGAGGGGGGTGCCGGCTTCATGGCGGTTGCCGACGGGCGGCTGCGCAACCGCGCTGGCGTCTGCATCGTCTCGCGTGGGCCGGGCCTGTCCAACGCCATGGTGTCGCTGCACTCGGCGTTCCACGACGCCACCCCGATGGTCATGCTGGTCGGCCAGGTCGAGCGCCGGGATTTCGGCCGGCTCGCCCTGCAGGAGCAGAATTACTCCAAGATGCTGTCCGATATCACCAAGACCGTGATCGAGGTGAATGAGCCGGAGCAAGCCTCCGAGGCGATCGCGCGCGCCTTCCACCTGGCGGAGAGCGGCACACCCGGCCCGGTCGCGGTGATCCTGCCGGAAGATATATTCGACGAAAACACCGACGCCGAACTGAACCGGCCCAGGCCCCGCGTCGTCGCCGGCCCACGCACGCAGGACATCCATCAACTGGCCGACATGCTGGCGAAGGCGGAGCGGCCACTGATCCTGGCGGGCGGCGCGCTGTTGGCCGACAGCCTGCACGAGCCCGCGGTCTATAGCGATCTGCAGCGGCTTTCGGAGGAATGGGTCCTGCCGATTAATCCGACCCATCGCCGGCCACAACTGTTCGATGCCCGCCACCGCAATTATGGCGGCTACATGGGCATCCGCGTGCCGCCGGCGCTGATCAGCGAGATGAAACGAGCCGACCTGATCGTCGCCCTGGGTGAGCGGCTGACCGATACCGTCAGCCAGTCCTACTCCTTCCCGAGCGCGCCGCAGCCGCAGCTTCCGCTGGTGCATATCTGGCCCGATGCGAACGAGGTCGGCCGCGTCTGGCGTCCCGACCTGGGCATGCCTTGCGACCCATATGAGGTGGTGAAGGGCCTGCTGGCACTACCGCCGCCGGGAGATGCGGCGAAGCGGCGCGGCTGGATCGACGGGCTGCACAAAATCCATCTGTCACTGCTGGAGAAGACCTGGGAGCCGACCACCGACGGCATCAATTTCGCTGCCGTGGTCTGCGAAATCGACAAGCACCTGGCGGACGACGCAGTGGTCACTTCGGATGCCGGCAATTTCGGGTCGTATCTGCATCGGTATATCGGCTTCAGACCGGGCCAGATATTCCTGTCTTCGGTGGTCGGTGCGATGGGCTCCGGCATGCCGATGGCAGTGGCGGCGACCCTGCGCCATCCGGACCGGCAAGTCGTTGCCTTCATGGGCGACGGCGGGGCGCTGATGATGGGCAATGAAATCGCCACCGCCTGTCAATACGGCGGCAACCCGATCGTGGTCATCTCCGACAATGCCATGTATGGCACGATCGGCATGCACTCCTACGTGCGCTATCCGGATCGAAAGTTCATGGACGCGACGCGGCTGACCAATCCGGATTTCGCAGCCTGGGCGCGCTCGTTCGGCGCCGAGGGGATCACGATCCGTGACGAATTGGAGGTTGCCGAGGGCATCACTCGGGCGTTCGCGGTGAAGACCCGGCCGGTGGTGGTTCATTGCTTGACCTCGGCAGTGCAAATGAGTGCATGGCGCCGGTTCGAGAAGGGCTCGACACTGCCCTGACCTCTGGTCGTTGGCATCCGTCGCGGATGCGACCACGATCGCTCGCCGCATGTCGGCTGCAACGGCGGGCCTTGGACCGTAGGCAGGCAGGCGCTGTTGGGCGTGCATGGACCAAATCGCATCGGCCCAGTATGATGCTGCTCTGTCCGAGCAGCCGTGAATAGGAGACCAGAGCGATGAACGACACTGCCGTGATGACGCCCCAGTTTGATCGAACGGTCGAAGATCTCGGAAATATCGTCGAGCTCGGCCACGTGAACGTGACAGTGCCGGACCAGGGCAAGGCAACCGCGTTCTACCTGATGGGACTTGGCCTGACCCGCGACCCGTATTTGATGGCCGGGCTGGAGAATATGTGGGTGAACGTCGGCCGCGGCCAGTTTCATCTGCCGAGCCGCGGCACGCCACAAGTTGTGCGCGGTACCACGGCACTGCTGATGCCTGACCTCGACGCCTTGCTCAAGCGCCTGCAATACGCGCAGCAATACCTGGAAGGCACGCAGTTCAGCTTCCGTGAAGCTGGAGACGCAGTCGAGGCAACCTGCCCCTGGGGCAACCGTATCCGGGTCCACTCGCCCGATCCCAGTCGTTTCGGCGCCATGCGCGTCGGCATGCCGTACGTCGAGTTCGAGATTCCCGCGGGCACCGACCTCACTGCCATTGCCAAATTCTATACAGACATCTTGGGTGCGATCGCCGGGGTCGGCAGCGACGAGCTCGGTCCCTATGCCTGGGCCAACACCTCGGCCGAGAGCAAGGTGATCTACCGTGAGACCAACGCCCCGCTGCCGGACTATGATGGGCACCACATCCAGATCACGCTCGCGGACTTCTCAGGCCCGCACAAGAAATTGCTGGAGCGCGGGCTGATCAGCGAAGAGAGCGACCAACACCAGTATCGCTTCCTGGACATCGTCGATGTCGACAGCAACAAGCCGCTGTTCCGGATCGAGCACGAAACCCGCAGCATGCGGCATCCGATGTTCAACCGTGTGTTCATCAATCGCAATCCGGAGATGAACAATCGAAACTTCGTGCCGGGGTACGAAGTGGGGCTCTGGGCACTGAACTGAGCCTCGGTCCGGGATCAATACCACCGATCATTCAGGCGTATGCCGGGGCTGGTGACCGTATCGATCCCGGACAGAGCGTCCGGGATGAGGTCCGGGCACGGTCGAGACAGTGAGGGAACGATGCCTGGACTTCAGGAGCCGATCATATCCATGCCGCCCTATCAGGTGCTCGCCTTCAACACCGCGAAGGAGGCGGAGAACAAGATCCACGACGATGCCACCGCTCGGCGCTTCGGCTTCAAGGGTGGCTTCGTCGGTGGGGTGAACGTCTACGCCTACATGTCGCACCAGCCGGTGCATCGCTGGGGCCGCGCCTGGCTGGAACGTGGCACCGCCGCGGCCCGCTTCAGCAAGCCCGTCTACGAAGGCGACATCGCGGAGGTCTCGGCTGTGATGGACGCGGATGGCATGGCACTCGAGGTACGCAGCCTGGGCGAGATCTGCGCAACCGGGCACGCCGCGATGCCATCCGATCTGCCGTCGCCGCCTGCATTAGCCGACTTCGAAGCCCGCGCGCCACGATCCGAGCGGGCGATGGCGGATGAGGCGTCGCTCAAGGTTGGGGACTGGCTGGGGATGCGGCCCACAGTCATCACCGAGGCGCTCCACGCCGAGGATCTGGCAAACATCCGGGAGACCGATCCAATCTACCTAAAGGAGCGCATCCTTCATTCCGGCACCGTTCTGCGCTGCTGCAACTGGGTGCTGACCCATAACGTCGTCCTGCCGGCGTGGATCCATATGGGCAGTACTCTAAGAAACCTGGGCACCGCGAAGGTCGGCGACACGTTGAACGTGCGGGCCCGGATCATCAAGAACTACGAGCACAAAGGACACATGTGGGTGGTGCTCGACGCCATGGTCGTTGCCAATGAAACGATGCCGCTGATGCAGGCGATACACACCGCGATCTATCGGCCGCGGCAGGTCGCCGAAGCGGCGTAGGGCATCGGGCGGCTCAGACGCCCGCGGTCCGCCGCAGCCCCAGCCGCAGGAAACTGATCACGCACGCGAACCCCGAGAACACGGCCCCGGCGATAAGCGCCGCCCCCACTCCGGCCGCGATATTGCCGTGGTTGAAGCCGAAGATCAGCGCAACCAGCACGCCTCCGATCGTCTGTCCGGTCAGTCGGGCGGTCGAGAGCAGGCCGCCGGCGGCGCCGCTGCGGGAGCGCGGGGCGGCGTCGATCAGCGCCCGGTTGTTCGGCGACTGGAAAAAACCGAAGCCGAGGCCGCACAACATCATCCGCCATACGACGTCAACGAACGGCGGCTGTGGCGGCAGTGACAGCATCAGCAGCAGGCCCGCGGTGAGGACGGCCAGGCCCAGTCCGCCAAGCAGTCCGGCAGGGTATTTGTCGGAAAGTCGACCGGCGATGGGCGACACGAAGACGACGGCGGCGGGCCAAGGGGTGATCAGCAATCCGATTTGTGACTGCGACATTCCCCCCGCCAGTGCGAAGTAGAAAGGCAAAGCAAGGTACGCACTGGTCTGCGCCGCGAACGAACACACCGAGGTAAGCACCGACAGCGCGAACAGCGGCATGCGAAAAAGGTCGACCGGCAGCATCGGCGCGACCATCCGCCGCTGTCGTCGCACGAAGACGACCGCCGCCGCCGTTCCAGCCAGCAACTCTGCCGCGACCGAGGCGCTGTCCTGCCCCTGGCCGATGCCGTCGAGGCCGACCAGCAGCAGGCCGAAGGTTGCTGCGTTTAACAGCGCACTGATCAGGTCGAAGCGGTGCGTCGATTTCGGTGTTTCCGGCAGCGACCGCAGTGCCAGCCATATCGCTATGATGCCCAGTGGCACGTTGCACCAGAACAGCCAGTGCCACGATGCAACCGATAAAATCGCCGCCGCCAGCGACGGACTGGCGGCCGAGGAAGTCGCCACCACCAGCGCCGTCGTCGCCATGCCCCGGCCCAACTGGGACCGCGGGAAGATGAACCGGACCAGAGCCGTGTTGACGCTCATGATCCCAGCCGAACCGAACCCCTGCAACACGCGTGCGGCCACCAGCAGCGGCAGCGTGTCCGACAGGCCGCAGGCCAGGGAGGCCACGGTGAACACCACGAGTCCGTAAAGATAAACCCGGCGGTAGCCGGCAATATCGCCAAGCGCCGACAATGGCAGCAGCGTCACTGTCACCGCCAACTGATAAGCATTGACCACCCATATCGACGCCGATGGCGTCGCGTGCAGTTCCCGGGCGATCGTGGGCAGCGCAATGTTGGCGATCGCCGTGCTCAGCACCGAGATGGTAATCGCGATCGATACCGTCAGCACCGCCGCTCGGCGCTCCCGCGGCGGCAGCCCATCCGTCTCCCCCGCCCGGGTCGCTTCGGCGATTCTCATGTTGCCAACTTGACCGAGGCAGCCTTCCCCAACAAGGTGCGCCGCACCATGAGCAGACCTGTCAGCGAAACCGAAGCTATCGTCCGGCCGGAGTGGATCGACTCCAACGGGCACATGAATCTGGCCTATTACGTGCTGATCTTCGACCTCGGCACCGACGGTCTGTATAATGCATTGAACATTGGCGACGCGTATCGGGAGGCCACCGGCAATTCGTGCTTCACTGCCGAAACCCACACGCTCTACGAGCGCGAGGCGCATGTCGGCGACAGGGTAAAGGTGCGAAGCTGGTTGCTCGGTGCCGACGCCAAGCGGCTGCATTATTTTCATGAGATGTTTCTTGTCGAAAGCGGCGAACGCTCAGCTGCGCAGGAACTGATGGCGTTGCACATCGACATGCGAATTCGCCGGGTCGCGCCATTCCCATCGGAACTGCACGCAGCGCTGCGACAGGCGGTAAAAGACTATGCTCCAGCGACGCCCCCGAGAGGCGCCGGCCGCAAGATCGCGCTGCCGCAATCAGGCTGAGCCACGCTGATCTCAGCATGGCGCCGGCAACTGGCACGCCCGATCAATTTGCCGACCTGACCATCGTCATCCCAACGCTGAACGCCGACGCGAGACTGCATTCAACCCTGGCGATCGTGCAATCCGCTGCCGCGATTATCGTCGTCGACGGCGGCAGCTCGGACCGCACGGTTTTAATCGCAACAACGTTCGGTGCGCGGGTTCTGACCGCGCCGCGCGGCAGAGGCAATCAGATCGGCACAGGCATCGCCGCGGCGGACACGGGCTGGCTCTTGTTGCTGCACGCCGATACCAGGCTGCAACCCGGCTGGCGAGACGCGGTGGCCGTGCACACGACAGGCGGTAGCGGCCGAGCGGGCTACTTCCGCTTCGTCCTGGACAGTTCGGACCGCCGGGCCAGACGGCTGGAGAGGATGGTGGCATGGCGCAGCCGTGTCCTCGGTCTGCCGTATGGCGATCAGGGTCTGCTGATTCACCGCGATCTGTTGCGGGCCGTGGGAGGCATCGCGCCGATTCCGCTCATGGAGGACGTCGATCTTGTCCGTCGGATCGGTCGCAACCGGTTGGCGGCGCTGCCGGCCGACGCGCTGACCTCCGCAGTAAGGTGGGAGCGTGACGGCTACCTGCGCCGCTCGGCCCGTAACCTGCTTTGTCTGTCGCTCTGGTTCGCCGGCGTCCCGCCGAGGCTGCTCCTGCGTCTCTACCGATGAGGGACACTGTCATCGTTTTTGCCCGAGCGCCCCGCCTGGGTACGGTCAAGCGACGGCTGGCGAGAGATATCGGCGACCGCGCCGCGCTGCGCTTTCACCTTGCGACACTGACCTCGCTGCTGCGCGAACTGCTGCGGTGCCGGCGCTTCGATGTGGTGCTGGCGGTGACGCCTGACCGAGCGCAGTTTCGGCTGCCGGTGTGGGTTCGTCGCATCGGTCAGGGGCACGGCGACCTCGGCCGGCGCATGAGCCGAGCGCTGGGGCGATTTGGGCGAGGACGGGTGGCCCTGGTGGGATGCGACATCCCCGATGCGACCGCCATCGATCTGTGCATCGCGTTCCGACGCCTGGGCAGCGCCGACGCCGTGTTCGGCCCCGCGGACGACGGCGGATACTGGTTGATAGCGCTGGGCCCGCGCCGTCCCGCTGACCTGTTCGCGGCTTCCCGCTGGTCCACCGAACATGCCCTGGCCGACACATTGCGTCAGTTCCGCAACCACCGCGTCGGCTTCGTCCGCCATTTGTGCGATGTCGATACGCTGGCGGACTGGCGCCGCCATCTCCCGCCCGCCGCCTCGCCCTCCGGAACGCCGCAACAGCGCGACGGCAGGCGATGACGGCGACTGGAGATGGCCCCCGCGGCTCTTGTCAGCCCGATACGGAGTGCGAAAGCATCCCCGAGATCGTAAATCGGTCGGTTCCGGGCACGGCCGAGAGACTGCCGAAGAGTCCCTGCGCTTCGTCCTTCACTCCGGCGGTGAAGTAGATCTCTCCACTCGATCCGGCCTTTCCGTCATTGCCCGGCGTAAGCGCCCAAAGGTCACCGATGGTGATCGCCTTGCCGTCGATGCCAAGAAGCTTGCCCACGTATTGATCGTGATGCGTGAGGTCGAAGGCGCTGATTGTCCCGTCGCCGAAGTTACCGACCAGAAGATCGCCTGCATACTTGCCGAAGTCCGTCGGAGCGATCGCAAGTCCCCAAGGCGAGTCCAGTGGCCCGTTCGAGGCGATGCGGCCCACAAGCTTGCCATCGAGGTCGAATTCGTCGACGAAGCCGTTGCCACTGCCGGCGACGTCATCGTGCTTGAACGCATCCTGTTTGGCGTAGGTTACGAACAGGTGGCCGTCGAGCACCTGGGTGTTGAATGGCCCGTATCCGGCAGGCAGATCGCCGTCGGTGAGACTCATCACCTGCTGCCACTGATCGTTGAAGACGTCGACCGTGCCGTGACGGAAGTTTGCCGCATAGAGCAGCGTCGTCCCGTTTTCGGTGCCGATTGCAAGACTTTTGTAAACCGCACCGACGCCGTCGTCCGACGGCACCGTGGAATCGCCATGCGCCGGATTGCTGGAATTGTCGACTTCGAGCGTCGACGTCGTGCCTCCGTTCCAGCCAGAGATCGTCCCGTCCTCAGTCGCGAAGATGAATGCCGCCGGCTTGCCGTCCACGAGAAAGCCGGGGTTCGGATCACTGTTGAATACCGTGCCGGTCGGGGAGGCCGGCCCGGTGCCCCCGGCGGGCGGCGCGATGGTGACCACGAGTGGGAGGGCTGCCGTCGTGTCGGTGGTGGGATCGACGCTGTAGAGGGTCGAAGTGCCTGTGGCGTTGTTGGAGATCCAGAAAGGGCCCCCTGGCGCAAACGAAATGCCCCAAGGATTGATCAAGTTGGCGTCCTGGATCTGCGCGGAAAGATGCCCTGCCTGGTCGTCGGAAACCAGGTTGGCCTGGCTGAACGTTTGCCTGATAGGGGGGATACGCATATGCAACAGCGCGTCCGAGTGCCGCAGGAAACCCATCGTCGCCGCGGCCGGATCCGCCCGGCGGCTCGCAAGTAGCTGGTCAGGACTGATATCGTGGCTCATGACGTTCTCCTCACATTTTCGTGTCGGTATCGTCACGTCACCGGGAGCCGACCTCGCGGCGCGGCTACAGGTACAGATTTGGTCGAGAGCGCCTGGCCCGGTCGCTGGGCGCCTCGGTGAACAGACGCCTGGGGAGGGGCATTATTCCAGCGGCGGAAAAGAATTCCTCGCCGCGAGGCAAAGGCCGACAGGTGCTCGATGCCGGAGGTACTACGAACACGGCGCCGGCTGCTTCCCCGGCGCGTGGAGCGCGAGCCACTAGGCACATTCAGCCTCCGGCGCCATAGTCCCGACGCTCTGAGGGAAGGAAATGGCTGGATGCAGTTGCCGTCGATCGTGCCGCCGCCGCACGGACAAACCTGGCCCGAGGCCATGGCGGACGCCGCCGGGATGAACTGGATGTGGCTGGAGGAGGCGGCCCGCTTCGCCGCCGAGAACGAGACGCCGTGGCCCCTCGATCTTCGCCTGCATCTGCAAGGCGGCTACTTCGAACCGCCGCCGTTCAACGAGATTTTGGGTCCATTGCGGCCACGCGGTCCCGCCAACGGCCTGGTGCTGCGGCGCGGCTACAAGGTCGCCTCCTGGGGTGACACCGACCAGGTGGATTTCACCTTCTCCGCCGCCAAAAGCTATCTGAGTTTGCTGGCCGGCATTGCCGTCATGGACGGACTGATAGCCGACCTGGATGAGCCGGTCGGTTGCACAGTTCACGACGGCGGCTTCGAAAGCGATCAGAACCGCGACGTCACCTGGCGGCATCTGTTGCAGAATACGTCCGAATGGAGCGGGCAGCTGTTCGGCAAATCCGACCGGATCGACTACAACCGCAACCTTGGCCTCGAGGGCAAAGGACGCAAGGGCGACGAACGGCCGCTGCGGCCACCCGGCCGGCACTGGGAATACAACGACGTCCGCGTCAACCGTCTGAGCCTATCACTGCTCCGTCGCTTCCGCCGTCCGCTGCCGGAGGTGTTCGCGGAACGAATCATGCGTCCCATCGGCGCCTCGACGGACTGGTCCTGGCATGGCTACACGACGTCCAGCGTCGAGATCGATGGCCGGTTGATCGAAAGCGTCTCGGGCGGCACCCACTGGGGCGGCGGCGTCCTGATCCACGCCGAGGACCAGGCCCGTATCGGCCTGCTGATGCTGCGCCGGGGCGAGTGGAACGGACGGCGCATCCTGCCGGAAAGCTGGATCGCGGAATCGTTGCGGCCCTGCGCACTGAACCCCAACTACGGCCTGCTGTGGTGGCTGAATACGGGGCACGAACGTTACAAAAGCGCACCAGAGGCGAGTTTCTTCGCATCCGGCGCCGGCGGCAATCTGACCTGGATCGCACCACGCGAAGAAATGGTCGTGGTGCTGCGCTGGACCGATCCCAGCGCAATCGACACATTCATGCGTCTCATCATGCAGGCAATCGAAGAATGAGCAAGCTTTGAAACCATTATCGTCGAGCATCCGCAGGAACATACCGTGCTGGTGACGCTGAACCGGCCGGAGGTCGCGAACGCGATGAATACTCAGATGGGGCTTGATCTCCTGGCGGCATTTGACGGCTTCTGCGCGGCGCCGAACCGGCAGCGCTGCATCGTTGTCACCGGCGCCGGAACGAAGGCATTCTGCGCGGGTGGCGATCTGAAGCAGCGCAACGGCATGACCGATCAGCAATGGCAAGATCAGCATCTGATCTTCGAGCGGATGATCCGCGCCATGATCGGCTGCCCGGTGCCGATCATCGCCGCGGTGAATGGTGCGGCGTATGCGGGCGGGATGGAAATTTCGCTGTGTGCCGACTTCATTTACGCCGCCGATAACGCCCGGTTCGCGCTGACCGAGGTGACACTCGGCATCATGCCCGGCGCGGGCGGTACACAAACCCTGCCGCGTGCGGTCGGTGCGCGACGGGCGAAGGAAATCCTGCTGACCGGTGGGCCGTTTTCGGTGCAGGAGGCGTACCAATGGGGCATGGTCAACCGCGTCTGCGCACCGCCCAATCTGCTGCCTCAGGCGCTGGAAACTGCCTCGGTGATCGCCGGCAATGCGCCAATTTCGACGCGCCAGATCAAGCAGTCGGTCAACCTGGGCCTCAATATGGACCTCCCGAGCGGCATGATGTTCGAGATCGAGGCGTATAATCGGATGGTGCCGACCGAAGACCGGCGCGAGGGCATTCGTGCGTTCAATGAAAAGCGCAAGCCGGTCTATCAGGGACGTTGAAAGGGAAACGACGATGAACGCGATCAGTGATGTTCAGAGCGGCGAAGGGCTCACGCTCGCGTTGGCTGAACAGGCCCGTGCCCTGCGTGCTGCCGACATTCCCGAAACGACCCGCGCCTGGGCTCGGCAATGCGTTCTTGACTATCTCGGTTGCGCGGTGGCGGGTGCGTCCGACGAACTCGTAACGATCCTGCTGGCCGAAATGCGTGAGCAGGGTGGTCAAGAGGTTGCCACCGTGCTGGGTCATGCGGGACGGCTTCCGGTTGCCTCGGCCGCGCTGGTCAACGGCACGGCATCGCACGCGCTGGATTTCGACGACGTGAATCTGGCGATGCCGGGACATCCGTCCGTTGCCATCCTGCCGGCGCTGCTGGCCTTGGCCGAGGAACGCGGCTCCTCCGGTGTTGATGTACTGACCGCATTCGTCGCGGGATATGAACTGCAGTGCCGGGTCGGCCGGATCATCGCGCCAGGTCATTACGATGGGCTGGGGTTTCATGCCACCGCCACGGTGGGCAGTTTCGGCGCCGCCGCGTCGTGCGCGCATCTGCTTGGCCTGGACACACAACGGTTCGCGATGGCGCTGGGGATCGCGGGAACGCAGGCGGCCGGGCTGAAATCGATGTTCGGCACCATGTGCAAGCCGCTGCACGCCGGGAAGGCGGCATATCACGGCCTGATGGCCGCGAAACTGGCGGCGAGGGGCTTTACCAGTCGGACCGACGTGCTCGAATGCGGCCAGGGTTTCGCCCGAACGCACAGCCCGGATTTCCATCCCAACCGGGCGTTCGATACGCCTCCCGGTGGATGGTGGATCGTCAACAATCTGTTCAAGTATCATGCCTCCTGCTACATGACTCATGCGCCAATTGAGGCGGCACGCAAGTTGCGCGAACGGCACGAAATCGCGGCGAACCAGGTGCGGCGGATCACCGTCCGGGCGGAGGAATCCTCCGACAGAATCTGCAATATTCTTGCGCCGGTCACCGGTCTGGAGGCGAAGTTCTCGCTGCGGCTCACCACGGCGATGGGGCTGGCAGGGGTAGATACCGGCCGTCTGTCCAGCTACTCGCGTGAAGTTGCCGCCGATGGCGTCCTGGTTGGTCTGCGCGACAAGGTGGAACTGGACTTCCGAGCCGGCATTCCCAGCACGTTTTCAGAAATCGAGTTGTTGCTGACCGATGGGTCCCGCTTTACGGCACAGCATGACGCGGGAATTCCCGCGAGTGATGTGACACAGCAGGGGAAGCGGCTGGAGGCAAAATTCGCGGCATTGGTCGATCCAGTTCTGGGGACAGAGAAAACGGCGCGCTTGATCGCTGACGTCGGGCGCCTGGATATGCTGCCGCATGTCCGCGGGTTGCTGGAGACGGCGGGCGGATAACGCCTCCGCGCCCGCCCGGGGCGGATAATGCCTTCGCGCCGGGCCGGGGCGGACCGGGAGCGCCGCAACAAGAGCGGACGCCTGCCGGTCCCATGCTTGCCTCGCGCGTCGCCTCGCCCGATGATTGTTGCAAGCGGCACGGGAGGAAGCGATGCGTCTCAAGGACAAGGTTGCCATCATCACCGGTGGAGCGCACGGCATGGGCGAGACCGAGGTTCGGCTGTTCGCCAAGGAAGGCGCCACAGTCGTTATTGCCGATGTGCTGGAGAAGGAAGGCGAGGCAGTGGCGGCCGAGATCAATGCCGTGCAGGGGCGGGCGCGGTTCATTCGGACCGATGTGACGTCGGAATCGGACTGGCAGCGGTTGATTTCGGAGACCATCGCGCTTTATGGCCGTCTGGACATCCTGGTGAACAACGCCGGCATCAGCGGCAGTGCCGTCGGCGATCATGACGATCTGAATGGCTGGTTGAAACTGCAGGCGGTCAACTCGACGAGTGTGTTCCTGGGCACCAAGCTGGCTGCTGCGGCGATGGTGCCGAACGGCCGGGGCTCGATCGTGAATATCTCTTCCATCATGGGGTTCGTAGGTGGCTCCGACGGCCACCCGGGTTATGCCGCATCGAAGGGCGCGGTACGGTTGTACACCAAGGCGGCGGCAACGAAATACGGACCGTCCGGCGTGCGGGTGAACTCGGTGCATCCGGGTTTCATGCCGCCGATGCTGAATGCAACGAACGCTGGCATCCGCGCGTCCAAGATCGAAGCCACGCCGCTACGCCGGCTCGGCGAACCGATCGAGGTCGCCTTTGGGGTGCTGTTCCTCGCCTCCGACGAGGCTTCATTCGTGACGGGAACCGAATTGGTCATCGACGGCGGATACATCGCACAATAGTTCAGGAGGCTTGGTCATGATCCAGGTTCCCAGCACGCAGGTCCCGGGGGTCTATCATCGGCGCATTGGCGACATCGTCGTCACCGCGCTGTCCGACGGCTACCTGGACGGCACCATGGAGGTGATGCAGAACATTACCCCGGCCGACGCGACGCGGTTGCTGACGGACAAGTTCAGACCTGGAAGGCGGACGTCGGTGAATTGCTACCTGGTCTATTCGGCCGGGCGGCTGGCACTGATCGAGACTGGATCGGGCGATTATCTGCTGCCGACGGCGGGCAAGCTGCAGCGAAATCTGCAGGCGGCGGGAGTTGATCCAGGCGATATCGAAACGGTTATGCTGACGCATGTGCATCCGGATCATTCCGCCGGTCTGACCGACCCTAAGACCGGGGAAAGGTTCTTTCCGAATGCCGAGCTGGTGGTGCATGAGAATGAACCGAGGCACTGGCTGGATGATGCGGCGATGAGCCGAGCCGATGAGCGGGCGAGGAAGTTGTACTTCGAGTGCGCCAGGGAACAGCTTGCGCCCTATCACAACCAGATGCGAACCTACCGTGATGCCGTTGAGGTGTTTCCGGGGGTGACGTCGATGCCGCTGCATGGGCATACCCCGGGTCATTCCGGGTACATGATTGCCTCGGGGGACAAGTCGTTGCTGATCTGGGGGGATATCATCCATGTGCCGGAGGTGCAGGTGCCACGGCCCGAGGTAACCATGGTGTTCGATACGGACCCGCATCAGGCGGCGGCCACCCGTAAGCGTGTGTTCGACATGGTGACGGCCGATCGGCAGTTGATCGCCGGGATGCACGTGCATTTTCCGGGTTTCGCGCATCTGGTGAAGCAGGGGGATGGCTATCTGATGCTGCCGGAGCCTTGGGATCAGGCGCTGGACGGATGACCCTTGGGCTGTTGCTGGCCTCGCTGACAGCCGGGGCAGCATATACACTGGCTCCGGGGCCGGCGTTCCTGGCGCTGTTGGGGATCGGCGCCAGCCGGGGCCGCCGGGCCGGGGCGTTGTTCCTGTGCGGGCATTTCGTCGGCGATGTGCTGTGGGCGTCCTTGTCGCTGATCGCCGTCATCGGCGCGCGGTCGATGGGCACGTTCCTGTTCGATGCGCTGGGGCTGGTGTGCGGGTTCTACCTCTGCTGGCTGGGAATCCGATCCGCCACCGCTCGGCGGGGCGTGGACGGTTCGCTGACGAGCGAGGCTCGGCGCCCGTTGTTGCGGGGCCTCGCGTTTGGTTTGTCGAACCCGAAGGCGTATCCGGTGGCGGTCGCGATGTTCACCGCATTGCTTGCACGTTACGACAATGCACTGGATTGGCACGCGTTCGCCCCGCTGCTGGCGGCGGCGTGCGTTGGGTTCGTCGCGGCGGATGCAGTGCTGATCTCGGTGATTGGCGCCGGGGTGGTGCGGCGGTTCTACCGCACGCACGCGCTTTGGGTGACCCGAGCGTCAGGAGCGTTGTTTTTGGGGTTCGGGGTGCACGCGCTTGCCACGGCGGGACCCGGGGTATGGCGAAGGCTGTAGCCGACGCATCGGTCTTCGGACGCCGGAGCAGGGCTGCCGAGGGGCTACCGATCCAGCCTCGGCAAAGCCATGCGCCTACTTGGCCTTACGTTGCAAAGTGAAAGCGAAATCCGACCCCAATCCGCGTTTGCGGGCGAGTTCGATCCACAGCATGGCGAGAGCTTCCAGCAGCCGGGCGGTGCGCAGGCCGCCCACATCGACCGCCTCGAAGCCGGCATCGGATACCAGCGACAACACGATCCGCTTGCCGGCGGCGTCCTCACCCGCAACGAACATCGCCGGCCGAGTGGCGTAGGGCCGGGTGTCCGCCATGTTCTCGAAGCCGGTCTGATTGAACGCTTTGAATACCTGCGCCTCGGGCGCAAGGCCGGCGAGCTGCTCGACCCCTGAGGTGGTAAAGCCCATCGTCAGGCCAAGACCGCCCTCGACCATGCCGAGCGGGTTCGTGGCGTCGATCAGAACCTTGCCGGCAAAGCCCGAGGCGGCCGCGATCACATCCGCGGCGGCGGCAAACGGCACGGCCAGGATGATGGCGTCAGCTTGTTTGGTGGCCTCCGCGATGCTCTTCTGATCTGCCCTTCCGGCCTCCGGCTTCCTCACGCCGAAGATGATGTTATGCCCTGCACGGTGCAGCGCCTGGGCTAAAGCCTGCCCGACATTGCCGGAACCGACGATCGCGACCTGCATGCGAAGCGCTCCTGTGTGTTTTGGTTCATCGCAGTCTCGATGTCATGATATGACTGGCATTGAAGTCGCGTGATTGAAATCGGTGCATGACGAACTTCAACGACGCTCAACTCCGCCGGCTCGACATAACCTTGCTGCTGGCGTTCGACGAAGTGATGGCCAGCGGGAAGCTGTCGGCGGCGGCCAGGCGGCTCGGTCTGACACAGTCCGCCATCAGCCACGCCGTGAAGCGGCTGCGGGAGATCTTCGACGACGAGTTGTTCGTCCGGACGCCGCGCGGCGTGCAGCCGACGACGCGAGCACTGGCCTTGCGTGCCCCGGTGTCGGAGGCACTGCGGCTGCTTGGCGGCGCGGTGGGGTCCGCCAGCTTCGACCCGGCGCGTGATGAGCGCGTATTCCGGATCGCCGCCACCGACTACGAAACGTCTTTGTTCGCGCCCCTGTTGCTGGACGCGGATCTCGCTTCAGTGTCGCCGCGCTACATCTTCCGCGCACTCATCAGGCGCGACGCGATCGAGGCATTGCGGGCAGGGGATGTCGACCTTCTGCTCGGCTATGCCTCGGACAAAGGGCGCGCCTGCGACGCTGCTACGCTGTTCGACGAGGATTATCTGGTGGTGGCGCGGCAAGGTCATCCCGCACTGAACCATCCGCTCACCCTGGTGCAATACACGCAGTTTGGCCACGTCCTGGCGTCTCCCGGGGGATCACTCTCCGGAATCGTGGATAAAGCGCTCGCCGAGGCAGGCGTCTCGCGTCGGGTCGTTATGGCGGTGCCGTATTTTTTCGCGGTGTTGGCCACCGTCGCCAGAACCGATCTGCTGGCCACCCTGCCGCGACGGGTGGCACAGTGCCACGCCAAGGATTTCGGGCTGTCCACCGCGGTGCCACCGGTGCAGATCCGGTCCTTTCCGGTGCAGATGATCTGGAGCCGGCGGCTGGGTGTCGATCCGGCAATCGTCTGGCTACGAGCCAAGGTGAAAGCGGCGGGACAGCTCCTGGAGGAGCGGCAATAACCGGAGGGCTGTGCAGGCGAAGTCGTGGGTCCGCTCGCCTTCGCCGGGGAAGACACCGGGCCCGCCGCAAAGCGGTGCGTCCGGCCGTCACCGAGTCGGGTAGGTCTTCGGGAAGGTGATCCTGTCCGGCGGACCGGGCGGATCTGGAGGCCCCTTCTTGCCGCACGCCGCCAACAGGCAAACGCCGACCAACAGGATACCCAACCACCCCCGCCTCATCCCAATGCAGCCAGCCACCGCGCCGCCTCCGCCGCCACATTGGCCGGTGCCGTCCCGCCAAAACTGAGCCGCGATGCCACCGAGGCCTCTACCGTCAGGACCGAGAACACGGCCGCCGTGATCCCCGGCTCGACAGATTGCATCTCCGCCAAGGACAACCCGGCCAGATCCACCCCGCGAGCCTCCGCCAACGCCACCAGGCGTCCAGTCGCGTGATGCGCGCCGCGGAACGGCATCCGCAACACGCGCACCAGCCAGTCCGCAAGGTCGGTCGCCGTGGCGAAGCCGGAGCCGGCGAATTCGCGCATCCGCGCCACGTCGGGGGTCATATCGCGTACCATCCCCGCCGTCGCCGCCAGCGACAGCGCCCACGCCTCGGCCGCGTCGAACACAGGCTCCTTGTCCTCTTGCATGTCCTTGGCGTAGGCCAGTGGCAGCCCTTTCATGACCGTCAGCAAGGTGACCAGAGCACCGGCAACCCGTCCGGTTTTCGCCCGCACCAGTTCCGCCGCGTCGGGATTACGCTTCTGCGGCATGATCGAGCTACCCGTGGTGAACGCGTCCGACAGCCGGATGAAGCGATAGGGCGCGCTGCACCAGATGACGATCTCCTCCGCGAGTCGCGACAGGTGCATCGCGCTGATCGCCGCTGCCGACAGGAACTCGAGCGCAAAGTCGCGGTCCGATACGGCGTCCAGGGAGTTTGCTGTCGGCCGGTCGAAACCGAGCGCCGAGGCGGTCATCCGCCGGTCGATCGGAAACGACGTTCCGGCCAGTGCCGCCGATCCCAGCGGGCAGACGTTCAGCCGCCGCCGGCAGTCGGCGAGGCGGCCGCGGTCGCGGTCCAGCATCTCCACGTACGCCAGCAGGTGGTGGCCAAACGTCACTGGCTGTGCGGTCTGCAGATGAGTGAAACCCGGCATCGGGTCCGCCGCATGCTCCGCCGCTCGGCCCGCAAGAGCCAGCATCGTGTCGGACGTCTGCGCCGACAATCCATCGATCGCGTCGCGTACCCACAGGCGAAAGTCGGTCGCCACCTGGTCGTTGCGACTGCGCCCGGTGTGCAGCCGTTTGCCGGCCTCACCGATGCGCTCGGTCAGGCGCGCCTCGATGTTCATGTGGATGTCTTCCAGGGCGACATCGAAGGCGAAGCGGCCGCTGTCGATTTCGTGCGCGATCGCCTCTAGACCGTCGCCGATGGCGCGCTCATCTTCACCGCTGATGAGTCCGATTTTCGCCAGCATCGCAGCATGGGCGAGGGAGCCGCGAATGTCCTGCCGCCACAGCTTCCGGTCGAACCCAATGGAGGCGTTGATGTCCCGCATGATCGCGGACGGGCCACCGGCGAAGCGGCCGCCCCATTGCAGGTTGGCCGGTTCGTTTCGGCGGTCCTCGGGCAGGCCGTCCTGGGGCAGCCCGTCCGGTGGCATGGGATCCGGCGTGTCGGTCACGAAAAAAGGTCCAGTCGTATGCTGTTAGTCCGCCGGACGGCTTTGCGCATGGCCCTGGCGGGAGCGGCCGGCACCCTAGCCGCCACCGCCTCGCCGAGCAAACCGCACGCCGAACGCCTGCCGCCGCTGGCTGAGGGGCTGGAGAAACTGTCGCCGCCCGCCGACCTGCCGGACGGCGTGTTCGTCACCCCAGATGGCGCATCTCATCACCTGGCCGAGTTTAGGGGGCGCGGCATGGTGGTTAACTTATGGGCCACGTGGTGCGCGCCCTGCGTAGCCGAGATGCCGGCCCTTGAGGTGTTGTCGAAGGTGCTCGCGCCGCAAGATATCGCGGTGTTGCCGCTGTCCTCGGACCGCGGCGGCGCCGACGTCGTGCGGACCTGGTATCAACAACACGGCATTACCGGGCTGCCGGTGCTGCTGGATCCGAAAGGCGCGCTGGTGAAGGCGTTCAACGCCCGCGGCATCCCCACTACGGTGATCATCGGCCAGTCGGGCCAAGTGGTTGCTCGGCTGGAAGGCGCCGCGGATTGGGCAGCCCCGGGGGCACAGGCAACCATTCGGAAGCTGGCCGCGGGATAGGCGGCGGCGCCTCGTCAGCCAGCCGCCGGACGATCGCAACTGTCGCCTGATCGGCCGGGAACAGCATCTCCAGAGCCAGTTCGGACAAGGTGACGTCGGTCGGGGTACCGAAAATCGTGGTGGTGCTCAGGAATGCGACCGTGCCGGCAGACGTGGCGATCTGCAGCGGGGTTGCATAGCGCTGTGGCCGTTCAGTGTCGGCGATCGCGGCACTGCCGGGTGGCGTCGGATAGCCCATGATCTCGGCCAGAAGAGACTGAATGCCGAGGTCGGCCCTGACCTCGATCTGCTGCCGCAGCACGGCGACAACGTGCTCACGCCACTCGGCGAGGTTGACGATCCGCGACGCCAGGCCGCGCGGATGCAGCATAAGCCGCACCGCGTTGATCGGTTGCGCCAGAAGGTCGGGCGAGCAATCGGTATAGAGCTGCGGCAGCGCGCTGTTGGACAGGACGACGTTCCAATGCCGGTCGAGCGCGAAGGCCGGATACGGCTTGTGCGCCTCCAGTATCTGTTCGATCGCCTCATGCGCGGCGGCCAGTTCGGTCAAGGGCCGTTCCTCAAAGGCCGGTGCCAGACCTGCCGCCATCAGCAGCGCATTGCGGTCGCGCAGGGGAACCTCGAGATATTCGGCGAGGCGCATGACCATTTCCCGGCTGGGCTGCGCTCGTCCGGTCTCCAGGAAGCTCAGATGACGCGTCGAGCTATCGGCCGCGACGGCCAAGTCCATCTGCGTCATCCGCCGGCGCTGGCGCCAGCGTCGAAGCAGCACACCGAATGGCAACTGATGCACGGTCATGGCGCCAGCATACGGCGCGCACTCTTGAGACGCCATGGCCTGCGAAGTGCCGCCCGCATCCGTGTGCGCTTCTTGACCTCCCGGGTCATCGACCGGGTGCCGTCGGCGGGGAGAGAGTGCCTGCCTGATATCAACCACGGCCAGAGGAGAGTGCCATGGATGCAGCGCAGGACCTGGTGGATCGATACGTTGACGTTTGGCATCAGACCGATCCGGAACGGCGTCGCCAGACGATCGAGGCGTTATGGGTGCCAGATGGGGAGCATTACGTGGGCACCCGGGAAGTGCGCGGCTACGCTGCCCTCGAAGCCCGGGTCACCGGATCACACGAGAAAAACGTTCGAGACGCCGGCAACCATTTCCACGCCACGACCAACGCCAGGGTGCTGCGCGACGTGGTCACCTTCGAGTGGGCGATGCTGGCCGCCGGCACCGACGACGTGCTGGCGACGGGCATGGAAGTCCTGATCGTCGATGAGCAGTGCCGCATCCGGTTCGACTACCAGTTCATTCTGACATGACACGGGGGATAGATATGCAAGTCGATTGTTTCGGTTGTCTGAGCCGGGCGCTCGACGGTCCGGCCACGAGCGAGTTGCCAGATCCGAGGCAAGGCCTCAACGAGGTGCTGGTGCATCTGCGAGAGGCGCAAACCGATGCCCGGGTGGCAGGCGATCCTGTCTTTGTTCGACGCGCTTATGTCGCCAGCCGAGCGGGATTTGATGCGACCAACCTGGCGTTGGGGGCGCACGGGCTGCTGCCGGTGATCGACCGTGTGTTCGCCTTTGCCGAAGTCAGCCGAGTGTATCAGCCTCGCGCCACGATCAAGGAGCTCGGAACGGTCGCCCTCGGCGGCGATTGACCGTCTTTCAAACAAGCTGACGCACGCGATACAGGACCTTGCCATGATCGCCCGGTTATCAAGACGGCTGCCGTTCTTCTACGGCTGGATCATCGTCGCCGTCGCCTTCGTCACAATGGGCCTCGGGGTCAACGCCCGGACCGCCTTTTCGTTGTTGTTCCCGGCCATTCTCACCGAGTTCGGGTGGCAACGCGGGGTCACCGCCGGCGCGTTTTCGTTCGGCTTTCTCATCTCGGCACTGCTCAGCCCCGTGCTGGGCCGCCTGATGGACCGGCGAGGACCACGGGTCGTGATGGAGTTGGGCATCTTCGTTATGGCGGTCGGTCTGCTGCTGGCGACGCTGGCCAGTGAGCCATGGCACATCTATGCGACTCTGGGTGTTCTTGTGGGCGCCGGCAGTGTCTGCCTTGGCTTCACCGGCGAGGCGCTCTTGCTGTCCGCCTGGTTTGTGCGCCGGCGGGGGCTCGCGATGAGCATCGCCTTTTCCGGCGTCGGCATCGGCTCGATGGTCCTCATGCCGCTGCTGCAGACGATCATCGAGCGAAGCGGCTGGCGGGCGGCGTGCTGGGCCATGGGCATTTCGGTACTGGTGGTATTGGCGCCGGTCAATTTGTTGACCCGGCGCCGGCCCGGGGATATCGGCCTGGCGCCGGATGGCGACAATTCGTCAGCCGTGACGCCGCCGGGCGGCCGCGAAGGAAATGTGGTCGATCCGCTGTGGGCGGCGGTGGACTGGACGCTGGGGCGAGCGGTCGGGACGGCCCGGTTCTGGTGGCTCGCAACGGGCTATTTCTGCGCGCTGTATGTCTGGTACGCGGTCCAGGTCCACCAGACAAAGTACCTGGTCGAAATCGGATTCAGACCGCGCGATGCCGCCTGGGCCCTGGGCGTGGTCAGCCTGGCCGGGGTCCCTGGCCAGATTGCGCTCGGTCATCTGTCGGACCGGATCGGACGAGAGTTCGTATGGACCATCGGCAACTTCGGTTTCGCCGTGACCTATATTGCGCTGCTGCTGTTGGCCGACAAGCCGAGCCCGGCGCTGCTGTATCTGATGATCGGAGCGCAAGGCTTGCTCGGCTATGGTTTGACTTCGGTCATCGGGGCGATCCCGGCGGAGATTTTCGAGGGTCGTCACTACGGCACGATTTTCGGCACATTGATGCTGGCGGCGATTGTCGGGGGAGCCGCTGGCCCATGGCTGACCGGGCTGCTGTATGACCGGACCGGAAGCTACACCGCGGCTTTCTGGATCGCGATCGGGTGCTGTGTCGTGTCGAGTGCTGCTATCTGGCGCGCTGCACCCAGGCAGATACGCGCAGTCGCCGGGCGGCTTCAGGTCGTTGTCGAGCGGTAGGGAACGGCGATCATGCGGCAACAATGAGCCGTCTCGACGCAAGATTGAAGGGGCCGGCAGCACTGTCCACCCGTCGCTGCGGCGCCAAGACCCACGTGCCGCCGCGACGCCGGTCGCGAACTTCATGAGGTCCGGAGTCGTCGCAGCACTTCGCCCTCGGTCAAGATCTGCGGCAGAACCTGCGGTTGAGCAGCGTGGGCCGGGTAGAACACGTACAGCGGCACCCCATCCCGGCCATTTTGCTGCAGGAACGTGGTAATCGCAGGGTCCTGCCGGGTCCAATCGCCCTTCAGATAGGCGACGTCGGCGGCCGCGAATGCCCGCTGTACCGGGCCGGTCGCGATTGCCACCCGCTCGTTCACCAGACACGTCACGCACCACGCCGCCGTCATGTTCACGAACACTGGCCGCCCTTGCGCCCGCAGTGCTGCCAGTCTGGCCGGCGAGAATGCTTCCGCGCCGCCGCTGTCCGGTTGGACGGAGGTCCCTGGCGCCCCCGACGCTTGAATGCCGCTCAATGTGGCCCCCGCCATCAGCACAGCCACCGCGGCGGCGATCTGGGCGAAATGTCGCATCCGGTGGCCGCCATTGGTCTGGCCCGAACCAGAGCCCGACTGACTTGAACCGACGTGGATTGAGCCTGTTTGGCCTAGCCCCAGTATCCACGCCGCGAATCCGACCAGGACGGCGCCGGTTGCGGTCACCAGGACACCGACAGAACCGGCCTCCTCGCTCACCACCCACAACAGCCACGCCGCCGCGCCATACATCGGAAACGCCAGCGCCTGCTTCATCACTTCCATCCAGCGTCCGGGGCGGGGTATCACCCGGACCAATCCGGGCAACTCCGCCAGGGCGATGTAGGGCGAGGCCAGCCCCAGGCCCATCATCGCGAACACCAGCACGGTAACCGTCGGTGGCGCCGCCAACCCTGCCGCGACTGCAACGGCCATGAATGGCGCGGTGCACGGCGTCGCCACCAGCACCGCCAGCAGTCCGGTGAAGAAGCTTCCCACGGCACCGTGTCGGTCGGCCAGCGCGCTGCCGGCGTTGGTCAGGCTTCCCCCGCCGCCGACCTGGAACACCCCGGACAGGTTCAGTCCGACCGCGAGCAGCAGCCACGCCATCGCCGCCACGAACACCGGGGACGCAAACTGGAAACCCCATCCCGCCGCGGTTCCCGTGGCCCGGGCCGCCAGCAGCGCGCCGGCCAGGCCCACGAACATCACCAGCACCCCGGCGGTATAGGCCATCGCGTGGGCGCGGCCTCGGCCGGCGTTGCGCGCCAGCGTCACCGCCTTCATCGCCAGGATCGGGAACACGCACGGCATCAGATTGAGAATAAGCCCGCCCAGGAAGGCAAACGCCAGGACGCGGGGCAGGGGAGGCATCGCCGGCGGTGGCGCCGGTCCGGGCGACGCATCGACCACGACGTCCGCCTGCATGCCCGCCCGGTCGCGCACCGACAATACCCCGGCCAGAGGCTTCGTCGCGTCGAAGCCCGCCGCCGGCCGTAGCGCCAGTGTGAACCCGCCGTCGCGCACCGACAGCGGTTGTGCGGCATCGTCCTGGATATGGTTCGGCTGCTCCGGAATGAACCAGGCGTCGGTCACCGTTGCCGATGTCAGCTCCGGCCCTTGCACGAACAAGGTGCCGTCGGAGGCGATGTGCGCCGCCCAGGGTGAAGGCCGCGGCACCGTCCGATCATGCGCCGCGAATAACGGGGCCTGAGGCGAGGGGGAGGGCTGGCCGAGCGGCAGGGTGAGGGAGAAGTCGGCTTCCTCGGGGACGCAGATATCCTTGCAGACCAGCCATTGCGCGTGCGCGCGAATCGTTGCCGGCGCGTCACCTCGCGTGGTCACTGTCACCGGAAGCAGCAGGTCTCCGGTGTAGGCATACGTCATCACCGGGCCTTCCTGCACGCGGCGCGGTGTAGGCCAGTCGATCGGCGACTGAAGGGTGCCTTCGGGCACCTCCAGCGTCAGCTCGGGCGCAACGCCGGCATCACCGGGGTTTTTCCAATAAGTGTGCCAGCCATCGCTCAGCCGGAGGCGGAGAGCCACCCGGAACGGTGTGCCGGGATGCATCGCATCGGTGTCGGTGACCAGGCTGGCGACGGTGCGAGCGCTGCTGACCGGGGCACTCTCCATCGCCATGGCCGGGCTTGAACAGGCCAGCGAAACCACCACGAACAAAAGAGCCACAAGCCGCTTCATGCTGTCTCCGCCCAAGGGTCCGCCGCGGCTGATATGCGCCGGCCCGGCCTCCGATGCCAGGGCTACCATGCCAGACAGTCTACGGGCCATGCTATGGGGCGGCGGAGAGGCCGCAAACGGGGGCCCACCCGCCGCAGGGCTTACCTTCCTGGATTTTTCGCTCTACCGTCCAGGCGACCGGATTTGGGTGACCGGGGAAGGGAACACACGCATGGCGTCCAGCAGCTTTGGTGGCGACTGCCTCTCTGGCGTCCGCGTGCTTGACATGACGCAGTTCGAGGCCGGTCCCTCCTGCACCGAAACTCTCGCCTGGCTCGGCGCCGAGGTCGTCAAGGTGGAAAACCCCAAAGGCGGCGATCCCGGGCGCTCCCTCGGCGGCCCGCCGGGCGTGGACGACCCGTATTTCCTGCAATTCAATGCCAATAAAAAATCCATCTCCGTCAACCTCAAGGACCCGCGGGGCCTGCAACTGGTGAAGGATCTGGTGAAACACGCCGACGTGATGGTGGAAAACTTCGCCCCCCTGGCGATCGAGCGATTGGGTCTCGGTGCCGACGTCATCCGGGCACTGAAACCCTCGATCATCTACTGTCAGGTCAAAGGCTTCGGCGAGGGCAGCCCATACGAGAACAACCTGGCCTTCGACATGATCGCGCAGGCTAGCAGCGGCATCATGAGCATGACCGGGGAACTGGGCGGCAGGCCGCTGAAACCCGGACCGTCGCTGGGCGATACCGGTACCGGCATGCTGCTCGCGATCTCCATTCTCGGCGCGCTATATCGCTGCAAGAATACCGGTCAGGGAGAGCATCTGCAGGTGGCGATGCAGGATGCCATGATGCATTACATAAGGATTGGCTTTGCCAGCCAGGCGCGCACTGGCAAGGCTGCGCCGCGCACGGGCGATGGCGGCGCGTCGGGCACCAATCCTCCGATGGGTATCTTCCCCTGCAAGGGCGGAGGTTCGAACGACTATGTCTATGTATATACCAGTCGCGCCAATCCTGAGCATTGGCGGCGCTTGCTGCGGGTGATCGGCCGGGAGGACCTGATCGACGATCCGCGCTACGCCACCTCGGCAGCTCGCGCCGAACGGCGGCAGGAGGTCGATGAGATGGTCGCCGCCTGGACCTGCCGCCACACCAAGCACGAGGCGATGGAGATCATCGGCGCCGCCGGCATTCCTTCGGGTGCTGTGCTGGACACCATGGAACTGTCGAACGACGAGACGTTCGAGCAGCGCGGCATCATGCAGACCGTCGAGCATCCGGTGACGGGGCCGTTCAAGATGGTCGGCTGGCCAGTGCGCTTCTCCGGCAGGCCGCCGCCGGCGAAGCCCGCACCGTTACTCGGCGCGAACAATGACGACGTGCTGGCGACCTGGCTTGGCATGGCGGCTGACCAGGTCAACGCACTGCGCTCGGATAAGATCATCGGCTGATAGGGAGAGAAGAAATGGCGGAACTCACCGGCTCGGAAATCATCGCCCGCTGTCTGCAGAAGGAGGGAGTGAAGGACCTCTTCTATATCATGGGCGGCCCGATGCTGCTGGCCGAGGCCACCTGCATCAAGGAGGGCATCCGGATGATCGACGTCCGCCACGAACAGGCGGCGGCGTTCATGTGCCAGGCCTACAGCCGGCTGAAGCAGGTGCCGTCAGTCTGCATGGCCGCCTCCGGCCCCGGCGTCACCAATCTTATCACCGGCATGGCCAATGCATTGGTCGACTGCTGCCCGGTGGTGGCGTTGGGCGGTTCCAGCCCGCTGTCTCAGTTCGGACGGCAGGTGTTCCAGGAAATCGACCAGGTCGAATTGATGCGCGGCTGCTGCAAGTATGTCGATCGCATCAGCAATCTCAAACGCATTCCGCAACAGATCAACTTCGCCCTGCAGAAGGCCATAGCGGGCAAGCCGGGCCCGGTCTACCTCGATTGCCCTGGCGACATGTTGTACCAGAAGATTGACGAGAATCTGGTGGACTGGAGCTTCGCCGGGCGGCCGATCCTGGACAGCCGTCCGTTAGGTGACCCGCGGCAGATCGACGCTCTGGTCGGTGCCCTGGCCGAGGCGAAGAATCCGCTGATCGTCTCAGGTTCCGGCGTCATCTGGTCGCGCGCGTGGGATGAAATGAGGGCCTTCGTCGATGCCGCCGGCGTGCCGTTCTACACCACCCCGCAAGGCCGTGGTGTGGTGCCCGACGACCATCCGTATTCCTACCTGTCGATGCGTTCCGGCGCATTTCGCGAAGCCGACCTGATCATCGTCCTGGGCACCAGGATGAACTATATCATCGGCCATGCGTCGCCACCTCGTTTCGGGCCCGCGGCGAAGATCGCCCGTATCGATATCGACCCGGCCGAAATCGGCACCGCCGCGCGCTATGTCGATATCCCCATCGTCGGCGACTGCAAGGCGGTGCTGGGCCAACTGCTCGCCGGCATCAAGGGCCGCATCAATCCGGACAAATATGCCGGCTGGCGCAAGCAACTGGCAGACGGCGAAATTGCCAAACGATCCGCCGCCGGCGCTAACAAGCTGGCAGACGACGGCGATATCCATCCCGTCCGCATGCTGGAGGCAGTGCGGGATTTCGCCAAGCGCGACGCCATCCTGTGTGTTGACGGGCAGGAGACGCTGAATTACGGCCGGCAGACGATGCCGACATTCTCACCCGGCCATCGTCTGAACTCCGGTCCGTTCGGCACCATGGGCGTAGGATTGCCGTTCGGCGTCGGCGCCAAGGTCGCCTGCCCGGACAAGCAGGTGATCGTCGTGCATGGCGACGGCTCGATGGGGATGAACGCGATGGAACTGGACACCGCGATCCGCCACAAGATACCCATTCTTGTGGTGATCAGCCTGAACGGAGGCTGGACCGGCGATCCGAAGCGTGAAAAGCCCGGCCGCGATCTTGGTTACACTCGTTACGATAAAATCTGCGAGGCGCTCGGTGGCTACGGCGAGTACATCACCAAGGTCGAGGACATCAGGCCGGCGTTGGAACGGGCGCAGAAAAAGGTCGACGAGGGCATGGTAGCCCTGGTCAACGTCCGCACCGATTACCGGGCGCGCTTCGCCGGCGTCGCATTCTCGGATTATTCCACCTGAGGGATTTCGGTTCGTTCCAGGTATCGTGCGACAGGTGCTATCCCGGCGGGCGATTTGTCTCGCCGGGGAAACATTTCGAATGACCCGATTCAGTTTGGAGGCGGCAACGGTGCGGGGTGGCCGGCAGTTGGGTTGACCTCAATCGAATCTGACTGATGCTGCGCAAATCGGACAACGTTAAATTTGAGAGGAGATTTTTCACGTGACTGGATTGATGCAGGGCAAGGTCGCTGTCGTGACCGGTGCGGGCGGCGGTATTGGCCGCGAGATCGCAATCATGATGGCCGCGGCCGGAGCCCGCGTTATCGTCGCCGATATTGGCGCATCGCTGACCGGTGATGGCGGATCAACTTCCCCGGCGCAGCAGACCAAGGCGCTGATCGACCAGCGCGGGGGCCAGGCGGAGATCTGCACCGAATCGGTCGCCGCCTGGGGCTCCGCCCGAAAGATCATCCAGGCGGCACTGGATCACTACGGTCGTATTGACGCGGTGGTCAACAATGCCGGTATTTTACGCGATGGCATCTTCCACAAGATGAGCGAGGACGATTGGCTGTCGGTGATCTCCGTCCACCTCAACGGCAGCTTCTTCGTATCCCGCGCCGCGGCCGAGCACTACCGCAAGCAGGAGAGCGGATCGTTCGTTCATGTGACGTCGACCTCCGGATTGATCGGCAACGTCGGGCAGGCGAATTATGCCGCGGCCAAGCTTGGCATCACTGCATTGTCGAAGTCGATCGCGCTGGATATGCAACGGTACAACGTGCGCTCGAATTGCCTGTCGCCGTGGGCCTGGAGCCGGATGACCAGCTCGATTCCGACGACCACGACGGAACAACAGGCGGCGGTCGAGAAGCTGCAGAAGATGACCCCGGACAAGAATGCCCCATTGGCGGTTTTTCTCTCGTCCGAAGCGGCGGCAGGCGTCACCGGACAGGTGTTCGGAACCCGCATGAACGAAATCTATCTGTTCAGCTCGCCGCGTCCGATCCGCATCGTCCATCGCGCCGATGGGTGGACTCCGGAAACGATCGCCGAGCACGCCGCACCGGCGCTGAGGCAGGCATTCATGCCGTTGGATACATCGGAGCAGGTATTCGGCTGGGACGCGATCTAATACCAACCGCCAAACAAACGCCGCGTTGCCTCCGCCCCTGTCCCACCAAAGTCCCTGTACAAGTAAAGACATGGATGGTCCCGCGCCAAGCCCGTCCATGACACGAGTACGGGGATTACAGTCGTTATTGGAGCATCCTCAAGTCGTCAGCGGAGCTCGACGGTTGCGTGGGCCGAGCATCCGCGAGCTTGGGGGCGCCCAAGCGTGGCGAGACCGTTGCCGGCGTCACCACTCACCACAGTCCATCGACGCCACACTGCAACGGCAACCGTGGCGTCACCGCATGAAGTGTTCGGCATCCTCCGGCAGCAGCAGCCGATCCCGTAACAGCGCTTCGGTCACCGCGCGCACTGCGACAGCGTAAGAACCCCCCGGATAGCGTGCGGCGATCGAAGGCCGCGGATCGTTGTTCTGCTGCCGTTCAGATTCGGTTGCCGCGAAGGCCAGAAATGTGCCGTCGCGGTCGGCCAATTCGCCGTCTGGGTAGGGCGACAGATACAGATTCCAGCCGGTGAAGGTGCCACGCGGAACTGCGATATCCGGCAGCCGGATGCCGGTGCGCTCGTTTCCATCCACGTCTACCTGTGGAACCAGTGCGACATAGGCGCGGGCGGCCGGGGCCGGCTTAGTCCAATCCGCCAACGGCGCAACGTCGCTGGCGGCGTGCGGTCGTACCAGGCCGGGGATGGCCGGAAGAGCCAAGTTCTCAGCCAGGACCAGTGAACCATCGCCGATCCGTGGCAGCCGGCTCTCCGGTGGGGCCCGGTCGTTGACGACCCATTCGTCCAGTGCCGCCAGCAGCGCTCGAACAGCCGGCATCGGATCGTGCCAATTGCGCGGATTCCGGCACGGGCCAAGGTCCCGCGGCATCCCCGCCCTGCCGCCATGCTGCGTTCCGGCCAGCAGATATCCGCGGACATTCGCCGGCAGGGTCACGTCGCGGGTGCCCAGGGGGTCAGTATGTAGCAGCGACGCCCCTTTCTGCCAGTATTCCGTCGACGTATTGGTCTCGATCAGCTTCGGATCACAACCGTCACCGCGCATCAGCGAGCCACTGGCCGACGAGAGCGGATCATCCATGGGGACACAGGAAAAAGGAAACTCCACCTCGGGGAAGTCATGATCCTCATGCCAGGTCCGGGTGCGGAACGGCTGGCCGAAGGGAGTATTGTGGAACACCCTGCCGATGCCGGCGACATGGGTGAACACGCCGTCGAATACGCGTCTCCCGTTTTCATCGGCATTGAAACCCCCGGCGATATGGTCTCGCAGGTAACGACCAGCCTGGGAGATGCCAAAAGCAAGGGTATGATCGATCGGACGCCCCATCAGGCCGGCGCCCTGGTGGCGAAGATGACTGACGACATCCCGGGTCGCCGCGAAACCGATGCCCAGAACACGGGGTTTCGTCGCTTCATAGCTGACCTCGTAGATCGACCCGATCGCAGGTGTAGTGCCGGCCGGCAGCAGCCGGATGGTGCGATTGTCGACAAACTCGAAGCCCACGATTGCGCGCGGCGCGGTCTGCGTCCGTCGCACCGTGACCGAGGCCGATCCTGTCGCCTGGTATGCCAGCCGGAATACCTCATGCGCGCCGAGACGCGTCCCTGAGACGAATTCCTCGCGGATTTGTTTCGTAACACCCTCGATTGTCGGAACCTCCATCGACAGCCCGGTTGATTTTGGCGCGCCGGGATCCCAGCCGGTCCACAGCAGGGAAAAGCCGCGCCGGAGGGGGAGAGCGTTGCCGAGTTCGCTGGCGGCGGCCGGCTGGTTGCCGCCGGCACCGGCACACAGGTTGGCGAACAGCATGATTCGCCCGCGGTTGTTCACCTCGTACAGCAGACGTCCGTTGCCCCGCGCCGGATCAGCCGGTTGCAGCAGGACAAAATCCGAGCGATAGGGCACCAGTCCGGCGGCGTTGCGCGGTGCCTGATCCAGCAGTGCGATGCCATCGTTGCGCGGGTGAGCGGGGTCTAAGGAACCCGAGGCGACGCCATCGATCCGCTCGTATGGACCCGTGGTGCCGAAAACGGCGCCGTCCACGAACGGCGTGCGGCTGCTGATTTCAATGCCGGTGATCATGACCAGTGCAACTCCGCTTCGGTGCGCTCCTGCAAGGCCTGGCGTGTCAGACCGGGCACCACGTCGATGACAACGAAACCTTTTGGGGTGACATTCAGCACGGCGAGGTCCGTATAGACACGTTGAACTACACCCTTGGCGGTCAGCGGATAAGAACACAGTCGCCGGATGCGTGACCCGCCATGGCTCTTGGTGATGTGTTCCATCGCCACCCACAGGCGCTTGGCCCCGATCGCGAGATCCATCGCGCCGCCGACCTGTTTGGTGGCTTCGGTCGGAGAGCGGGCCCAGTTGGCGATATCGCCATTCTCCGCCACCTCGAACGCGCCCAGCACGCAGAGGTCGAGGTGTCCGCCGCGAGCAATGGCGAAACTGTCAGCGTGGTGCACGAAGGAACCGCCGGTGCGCAGTGTGATTGGCTGCGTGCCGGCGTTCACCATGTAAGGATTGATGTGGTCCGGAGCCGGCGCCGGGCCAGCCCCGATGACGCCGTTCTCGGAATGAAAGATAACTTCGCGGTCCAGTGGTACGTGGTCGGACACGCCGGTGGGAATGCCGATGCCAAGGTTGACGAACCAGCCTTCCGGAATGTCCCGCGCGATTCGCCGCGCGATGCCGATTCGGTCCAGCGGAGAAAATTCGATGTCTGTCATGGCTTTTCCTTCACGCCGGCACGTGCAGCACACGGTGCACGAAAACGCCCGGCGTATGGACATTCGCCGGCGGGATATCGCCCAGCGCAACGATGTGGCGTGTCTGGACGATGGTGAGCTTCGCCGCCGTCGCCATGACCGGATTGTAGTTCCGCGCGCTCTCGCGATGGGTGAGGTTGCCCCAGCGATCGGCTTGCCATGCGTCGATCAGGGCAACGTCGCCGGCCAGGGGATATTCCAGCAGGCAATTGCGGCCGTTGATAACACGGGTCTCGCGCCCCTCGGCCAGCAGCGTGTCGGCGCCGGTCGGGGTGTAGAATGCCTGCACGCCGGCGCCGGCCGCGCGCAGTCGTTCTGCCAGGGTGCCTTGCGGCACGATTTCCAGCTCTAGCTTGCCGGCGGCGAAGCATCGACCGGCGACGCTGTCGGCGCGGACGAAGCTGCAGATCAGTTTGCGAACCCGGCCCGTGGCGAGAAGGTCGGCGACCGGGCCGGAGTCCCTGCCGCCGGAATTTGCCACCAGAGTCAACTCGCCAGCGCCTTGGGCGAGCAAGCCCTCGATCAGCGTTTCGGCCATCCCGTTACCGAAGCCCGGCAGCAGAATGACGGAACCGTCGCCGACGCCATCCATCGCCGTTGCCAGGTCGGGCACGAATTTATCGATCATGCGAAGCCGCTTCCCGGAATCATGTTGGGCAGGCATCTGATCGCACAAAGCGGATCGAGGCAATGCTGGCGGCAATGCCGGCGCCGAGGCGCAGCGCCAGCCAAAACCGATGTGGTCCGGATAGGGTCGGAAGCAGCAGCGCACGGCACGACAGGGAATGGGCCGACCGACCGCGCGTTGCAGCCGGGTCGGGTCAACGGCGGTTGAGCTAAGCCAAGGTGTGCACGATCACTGGTCCGGCTACCGCCGTGGCTGGTCCGGTGAGAAGAGGCGCCAGGCTCTGCTCGATCCACGCCAGCCCGCGCCTGTTTGACTCCTCGGCGCCCGCGTGATTATCGAAGATGCTGATCGCCGTAACGGTATCGTCCGGTGCATAGATCACGTAGTAGGCCTTGAAGCCTGGGACATCGCTGATGATCGGGATCGCGCCCTCCTTGACCCTGCGTGCCAGTTCTTCTGCCATGCCGGCTTTTGCTTTGCCCTGACGAATGGCTGCGTACATCGCTCCCTCCTAAGCAGTTGGTTTCCACCGAATCAGGCCGCGACGAAAATGTGACCACGGACTGGCCGGCGGGGTCTTGCGCCGGCGTCTGCGGCTTTGTGTTGCATCATACTCCCGGCGCTGAGGAGCTTACTTCAAACTGGTCGTCTCGAAACAGCCCATGCGCACGTGGTCGGAATATCATGCTTGGGCGGTCCCGTCGGCGAACGAAAAGCCAACTCCACTGTTCGGACACGACGCAAGCCCGGCCCTCAGGCGCGCCCTTTCGCCGCTTCGGCCCGGCTTCCAGAAGCGACGGGTTCTGTTCGGCCAGATCGGCGGCCGAACTGCCGGCATCGACGGATACCGACAAAAGGTCGGGCGATGGTCTCGCGAGAATTCGACAGTCCGGGCCACTGCTTTGCGGATAAGGCGTTGAGCCGGCCGTCGCGGGAGCCGATGACTCGCCCGTGTGTGGCAAAGGAGCCGAACGCTCGATCAATTGCACAATCAGTTCGCGGTCTGGAACGGGTTCGTCTCGGTCGATAGACCGGCGGCCCGTTGCCGTGTTTAATGAAGCGGATGACAGGATCGATACTGAGTCAGTATTCCAAAGATTTGGCGCGACTTGCCGGTTGCCCGAGAGAGCGGGCAATTTGGCTTTACGGCGCCCCTGGGCACATGCTAGCAGACCAGCACCGTGCACCTAAGTATACCTGCCGCTACAGCTAGCCGGCGGCGGCTCTACTTAGCGCTTTCAGCTTAAGTATTCTCGAGAGATGTCGATCGATTTCGCACGTGCCGAAGCTTTCGTCGAGTACAGCGGGCAGCGAGGTGCCAGCCGCATGCCTCAGGATGGGCTCGTCAATAAAGGCCTGATGCTGAAACCGAGCGCCGCGCCAATAGCGGATGTAGGCCTTGGTCGGACGTTCATTATTTCCGGCGCCGGGAGAGGCGGCACCACCGTAGTTGCCAAGGTCTTGCGAGCGGCGGGGATGAATCTGGGGAAGCACGTCGCCGATGTCGTTGGCGAAGACCGCTGGATGCTGGATGTCTTGCGTTCAGGCGACCCCAAGCGATTGAATCGCGTGATCAGGCAGCGCAATGCGCGGAATCGCGACTGGGGTTTCAAGCTGCCGAACATCCACAACTTCCTTCGGTTGACGGACCTTGCCCGGTTTCGAAATCCAAACCTCATTCTCATTTTTCGCGACCCGCTGGCAATTGCGGTCCGAGGTGGCTTGGCTGACTATTTCGATCCGGTTTCGACGCTTCGAGATACCGCGGCAGGACTGACCGCTCTAGCGGAATTCGCCTGCAATGCGACGTGCCCGGCGTTGCTGATCAGCTACGAGAAGGCGCTGATCTTTCCGGGCGTTTTCGTTGACGCCCTGATCGAGTTCTGCTCGCTGCGCGTGGACGCGGCCTGCCGGGAGCGAATGGTGGACCATGTGCGGCCGAATGCCGCGGAGTATATCAGCGGCGCCCGACGCCAATTTGCCGGAGCGGTTGACTTGCTGATGAATGGTATGTTGGACGGCTGGGCGTGCGAGATCGGCGAGCTTCCCCCAGTGGCCCTTGACCTGTTTGTGAACGAACGACAAATGCTGACTTTCACAGCGGATCAATTCCGTTCTGATGTACTCGCCGCGGGTTACGGCAACGGCAATCACGGATTTTCGGTCGACGTTTCGGCGCTGGTCCCAAAAGCCGGCGCATTGCTTCGGGTCCGCATCAGTGGGCGCACATTCGAGTTGCAGAACAGTGGCCGCACCGCTTCGGAGTACGAGCCGGCGAAGGTGACCACAATATCAGCCTGACGCGACCCGCGGAGCGACTTCAGGCTGATGAACTTGCTCGCGAAACAATTCTTCAAGGTGAAGCGCTCTGGCTTACCAGCGGATCAAGTCCCTCCGTGTCTGCGGAAGCAACGGCCAACAAGGCGCTCACAGCATCGCCGGCCTGTTCGAAGCGGCACATTTCAGGCTGGCATCCGCCGTGGTCAGGCGGCGGCGGCTTTCGCCTCGCGCCGGCGACGATGCAGGATGAACTCGGTATAGCCGTTGGGCTGCGTCCGCCCCTCGAACACGAGATCGCTCGCGGCCTTGAACGCCACGCCCTCGAAGCCGGGAGCCATCGGCTTGTAGACTGGGTCACCTGCATTCTGCCGATCCACGACCAGCGCCATACGCCGCAGCGCCTCGGTCACCTGTGCCTTCGAAACCACACCGTGATGCAGCCAGTTGGCGATGTGCTGGGACGAAATGCGCAGAGTGGCGCGATCCTCCATCAGCCCGACGTCGTGAATGTCAGGCACCTTGGAGCAGCCGATGCCCTGGTCGATCCAGCGCACCACGTAACCCAGGATGCCTTGGCAGTTATTGTCCAGTTCCTGCCGCAGGTCGTCGGGTGACCAATTCTGGCCCTCCGCCACCGGGATGGCCAGCAGATCCTTCAGCGGCGCCCGTGCGCGTGAGGCCAGTTCCGTCTGCCGCGCGCTGACGTCCACCTGATGATAGTGCAGCGCGTGCAGGGTCGCCGCCGTTGGCGACGGCACCCACGCGGTGTTCGCACCGGCCATCGGGTGACCAATCTTCTGCGCCAGCATGTCCGCCATCCGGTCCGGCGCCGCCCACATGCCCTTGCCGATCTGGGCCTTGCCGCGCAGGCCGCACTCCAGCCCGATCTCGACGTTCTGGTCCTCGTAGGCCTTGATCCAGGCGGTGTTGCGCATTTCGTTCTTGCGGATCATCGGACCGGCCTCGATCGAGGTGTGGATCTCGTCCCCCGTCCGGTCGAGGAAGCCAGTGTTGATAAACACCACGCGCTCGGCCGCCGCCGCGATGCACGCCTTGAGGTTGGCGGAGGTTCGCCGTTCCTCGTCCATGATGCCCATCTTCAGGGTATTGCGCGCCAGACCGAGGATGCCCTCCACACCGGTGAACAAATCGGCGGTCAGCGCCACCTCGTCCGGGCCGTGCATCTTCGGCTTCACTATATATACCGAGCCCGCTCGGCTGTTGCGAATCGCCCCCTTGCTGTTCAGGTCGTGCAGCGCGATCAAGGAGGTCACCGCCGCGTCCAGAAATCCCTCTGGAACTTCCCGGCCAGCCGGGTCGAGCACGGCATCGGTATACATATGATGCCCGACGTTGCGGATCAGCATCAGGCTGCGACCTGAAAGCCACAGATTACCGCCGTCAGGGGCGGTATAGTGCCGGTCCGGGTTCAGCTTGCGGGTGATCTGTTGCCCACCCTTGTCAAACGTATCCTTCAGCGTGCCATTCATCAGGCCGAGCCAGTTGCGATAGGCCAGGACCTTGTCGAAGGCGTCGACGGCGGTGATGGAGTCCTCGCAATCCTGGATCGTGGTGATGGCTGATTCGAGGATCACATCGGCCACTCCGGCGGGATCGTCCTTGCCAATTGGATTGTTGCGATCGATCACGATCTCGAGATGCAGGCCGTGGTGCTGCAACAGGACGATGGAAGGTGCGGCAGGATCACCGCGATATCCGACGAAGTGGGCCGCGTCCTTCAGGCTGGTTGTCGTGCCGCCTCCCAGGCCGATCGAGAGCACGTCGTCCCTCACCGCGTAGGAGGTGGCGCCGGCATGACTGCCGGTCGCGAGCGGCACGGCCTGGTCCAGGATCTCGCGGGCCTTGGCGACGACGCGAGCGCCACGGACCTTGTTGAAGCCGCGGCCGCGGGCAGCGCCGCCGTCCTCCGAGATCGCATCAGTGCCGTACAATGCGTCGTACAGGCTTCCCCATCGAGCGTTGGCGGCATTCAGGGCGTAGCGGGCGTTGGTCACGGGAACGACAAGTTGAGGCCCCGCGACCGTCGCAATTTCCGGGTCGACCTTGCTGGTACTGACGGCGACGCTTGCAGGCTCGTCAACCAGGTATCCGATCCCGCGCAGGAAACCCAGATACAGGTCGGCGTCGGCCGGCTTTCCCTTGTTCGTCAGATGCCAGGCGTCGATCTGCTCCTGGATGCGGTCGCGCTTGTCGAGCAGCGCTTTGCACCGTGGTGCCAGATCGTCCAGCAACGAGGCGAAGCCGCGCCAAAAAGCACCCGTATCGATCGAGGTTGTTGGCAAGGCTTCGCTGTCGACGAATTCATAGAGTGGCTTGGCGATGCGCAGGCCGGCTAACTCGACATATTCCATACGGGCGACCTTTTCGAAGGCGGTGACAGGCACATCAAATGCGCGAATTCCGGATATAAGACGCAACAGGGCCCGCGTGCCAATCCCCGCCCTGAAGCGCCAGGCCGATCACTTGTCTGCCCCGGCGGCTACGATGATAGCGATATCACGAATTTTCAGGGGTGCATTGTGCTGCGCGCGCGAAAGCGTGTTCTTGACTCTGGGTCTGAACGCCCAATGTTCGAGGTGCAGACGGCGATATTGTCGCCTCTGCTTGACGTTTCCCCCCCAAACTTCGGCGGCGCCCTCGGGCGCCGTCTTTTTGTTTGGTTGCTGGCGTATGCCGTCCGCAGTCGTTGCCGCCGGTCTCAACTGCGTGGGTGGGTTTTCCGCCAGACCCCCAGCAGTCCAGCTTCATCGACGGCCGTGTAGCGTTGCGTAGTCGACAACGTAGCATGGCCAAGCAAGTCCTGAATAGAGCGCAGGTCGCTACCACCGGCCAGCAGATGCGTCGCGAATGAATGCCGCAGCGCGTGCGGTGTCGCGTGATCGGGCAGCCCGGCGAGGCGGCGATATGTCCGCAAGACCTTCTGCGCCACCGCCGGATCCAGCCGCTTGCCGCGCGCACCGATAAAGAGCGGTCCATCCGAGTGTCGGTTCGGGTGCAATGCCAGCCACGCATCAATCGCCGTGCAGACTGCGGGTAACACCGGCACCAGGCGCGTCTTCGATCCCTTGCCGACGACACGCAGCGCACGGCTGACCGGCAGCGCCGCGGCGTCCGCTACGTTCAGGCCTAACGCTTCGGCAATCCGCAGCCCGCACCCGTACAATAGCGAGAAAAACGCAATGTCGCGCGCCTGCAGGGCCGCCTGTTCGGCAACCTCGCCCACACGCTCCGTGATCTCGCGCGCCTGGTCCACGGTCAGTGCCCGGGGCAGGGCAGGGCGAACCCGAGCGGTGGCGATCAGTCGAATCGCGTTGATATCCACCCCGTGACGACAATTCAGGTAGCGGAAGAACCCCCTCGCCGCTGACAGGTGCTGCGCGCGGGATGCAGCCGCCATGCCGTCGTTGGCGAGCGACGCGAGCCAGGCCCGGATGTCCGCGGCGTGCAATCCCGCCAGCGACGAAAGGTCAGGCTCAGCGCCAAGATGCCGGGTGAGAAAGCCGAGCAGCCCGGCAAGGGCGTGACCGTAGGCTTCGACGGTGTTGATGGCGGCATGGCGCTCCTGCTGCAACCAGTTCAGGAAGGCATTGCGTGCCGCCGCGGCCGTTATCACGGGGATGGTGACCGCGGCAGAGGCTGCACGTGTCCTGTCCTGCGCGGCGCGGCGTCGAGGCATCAAACCGGTCTGGTTCCCGCGACAGTCACCCGGAAGCCGGATCTGGTGTGTGGCCAGTAGTCCCACATCGCGCGATGCTGAACACAGCGGTTGTCCCAGAACGCGACGGAATTTTCCCGCCAGCGGAAACGGCACTGGAACAACGGGTTCTCGGCGTGATCGTAGAGGTAGGACAGGATGGCCGCGCTCTCATCCCGAGGCACGCCCAGGATGCGCTTGGTAAAGCCTCGGTTGACATACAGCGCTCGGCGGCCGGTGACCGGGTGGGTGCGGATGACCGGATGTTCGGCGCGCGGATAGGCCGGCTTGTCGGCGACACCCAGGTTCGCGTAGGTGCCGCGATACAATTCCTCACCGTCATGCACCGCCGCGAGCCCGTCCAGGTAAGCCTTCATGCGGTCGGATAATGCCTCGTACGCCGCGTACATGCTGGCGAACAGGGTATCGCCGCCGCGTGGCGGACATTGCTTGATGTAGAGGATGCTGCCCATCGGCGGTTCCGGATCGCAGGAGACATCACTGTGCCAGCCTTCGCCATTCGCGCGCGGACTGTCCTTGTCGGCATGGATGACCATCAGTTCCGGGTGGCCCGGCGCATGCGGCGCGGCGGGATGCAGGTGCAGATTGCCGAAGCGACGGCCGAAGGACAGATGTTGCTCCGGCGTCAGGGTTTGGTCGCGGAAGAAGATGACCAGGTTCTCAGCCAGCGCGCGATGAATTTCGGCCATCTGGTGGTTTGGCGGTGGGGCCGAAAGATCAACACCGTCGATCTCCGCCCCGATGATCGGCGTCAGCTTGTCAACGGTGATGGTCTCGTACCGGGCGACGTCGTCGGCCGCATGGCGGTAGCGAGGGCCGTTGTTGCCGCGCAGGACGTTCATGGTTGGCGTCTTTCCTGTTGCGAAAGTGGCGCGATCATCGGCTGCTCACTGGTGGCTCGCAAGGGCGTACAAAGACTCAGCAACTAGCTAGCCAAGTTCTGCCAGAAGCGCCTTTGCTTCCAGCAGATCCTTGGTGTCGAAGCCTTCGGTGAACCAGGCGTAAACCGGAGCGAGCAGGTCATATGCGTCTCGGCGTTTACTTTGGCTCTGCCACAGTCGTGCCAGGCTGGTCGATGTTCGCAGCTCCCATGACTTCGCCTGCTGGCGGCGCGCCCAGTCGAGTGAGGCGAGAAAGTTTCGTTCGGCGCCTTCGGGGTCGCCCTTGAGCGAGAGCATCCAGCCCTTGAGGCGCAGGATTTCGGCGTAGGACAGGCGTTCCTCCCATCCGGGGCGTTCGATCTGGTCGATCTGCTCGTCAATCAGCCCCAGCGCATCATCGAGGTCGCCGGTCAGTGCCATGCCTTCGGCCAGGAACGCTTTATAGATCGGACATGCGTTGCTTGCCCCCGCTCGCCTCCCAAGCTGCGATGCCGGCCTTGAGCGGGGCAATTCCTTCAGCGGGTTTGCCTCCCAGGATGAGCGCCTGACCATATGAAAGGGTGCCAGCAGTCGCCCACTGCAGGGGCATGCTGTTCTCATGGCCCAGCCGCTCAATTTCTTCGGCGCGCCTGCGCGGGTCCTCGGGCCTGACAGCGATGATCGAACTCATGCGCCCCAGTGCACAGCGACAATCCCAGGTCGAAGGGGTGGCCGCGCCGGCGTGCGTGTGCGTCTTTTTCCCACCCAGCCGCAGTGCCAGGTCCGGGTAACCCAGGGTCCAGCAACTAATCGAGTTGCAGACCAGGCGAGGGATTTTGGGATCGTGGTTGAGAAGATCCGCAAGATGGCGATACTTGCCGTCGTCATAGAGGTCTCAGCACTTTGTCGGCGTGCTCCAGAACCTTGGTGGGCTCGCCCGCCCAACAATACACAGAAGTGGCAAGTGCGTGTCCCGTGACCAGCAGGTCGGCGTTGCCGGTGGCCTTCGCGATGTCCAGCATTTCCTCCACCCACGGCAGTGACTCCGTAACACGGCCTTGGTTGAAGACATTGAGGTCAGTCCCCAGAGGATGGGCACGCAGGGCGTCGTTGCGCCCGAGCGACTTGGCCAAGTCGAGTGCCGGGTGCAGGCTGGTCCGGACTTCCGGGGTGGCCGGACCTTTGAGCGCCATCCACGCGGTGCCAAGGCGGGTGCGCAGCTCCAGTTCGCTGGCGTCTCGTTGCGATGACCAAGGCAGGGTGGAGACCAGTTCGAGCCCTTGGTTGAGATGGGCGATGGCCTCGGCCAGGGCCATGCGCTTCAACGCCAGCTCGCCGGCGGCCTGCCAGAGCGGAATGGCGGCTTCGGCAAGGCCTGCGGCCGTAAGGTGATGTGCCAGCACCTCAGGTTCGGTGGTTTTGACGTTCGGGAAGCGTGCCTCGATCACGCGTGCGATCTTGCCGTGCAACTCCTGTCTGCGGCTCCAGAGTAACGAGTCGTAAGCCGCGTCTTGCACCAGAGCGTGCTTGAAGGTGTAGATAGCATCAGGCGGCGTGCCGCGACGGAAGGCCAGCCCCGACTCGCCCAATCGCGCCAGGGCGTCATCGAGTTGTGCTTGAGGCATCGGTGCCACTGCGGCGATCAGTTCGTAGCTGAATTCCCGTCCAATCGCGGCCCCAATCTGTGCGATCTCCTTCACCGGCATGAACCGATCCAGCCGCGCCATCAGCGAGTCTCGGAGCGTGCCCGGAATGGTGACGGCGCGAGCCGACCCATGCTGTACTCGTAGTGATTGCGTGTCTCTGTCAACTCGCCGGACTCGAGCACGGACTTGGTCAGTTCTTCAACAAACAGCGGCACGCCGTCGGTCCGGGTCAGGATTTGCTCGAAAAGCGCTTCGGGTAGCGCCTTGCCGCCCGTGAGCGCGGAGATCATCGCAGCACTCTGGGTGCGTGTGAGCTTGGACAGGTTCAGGGCGACGACATGCCCGTGCTCGGACCAGCGGGACTGAAACTCCGGCCGGTGGGTGAGCACGACCAGCAGCGGAACGTTCTTGACGCGGTCGATCAGCAGATCCAGCACTTCCAGCGTGGTGGGGTCGGCCCAGTGCGCATCTTCGAACAGCATCACGTTGGGCTGTCGGCGGGCGGCGGCTTCGGAGATGTCGACCAAGGTCCGCAGCGTCTCATCCTTGTGCTTCTGCGGCGTCATCAAGCCGGGCGCCGTAGCGCTGCTCGCAGGGGATGGACAGGATCGACGCGACGAATCGGACGTCTACCAGCGGACGGCCGTACTGCGTAACGATCAGTTCTTCGAGCTTGTCGAGTTTCAACTCTGCTGCTTCGTCCCGTGAGAACTTCAACCTCCGTTCGAGATTGTCGATGATGGGCCAGAAGGCGCTGTTCACGTGGAAGGGCGAGCACTGGAAGCGGAGGGCCTGCACGCCTTGGAGTTCGAGCCGGCGGCGCAACGCGTTCAGGATGCGGCTCTTGCCGATCCCTGGTTCGCCGGACAGCAGCACCACCTGGCCCTCGCCGTCCTTTGCCTGGGACCACCGGCGCGACAGCAGATCCAATTCCTCATCGCGACCCACCAGCGGCGTCAGTGCGTCGCCGCCGCGGCTGGCGTCGAAACGGCTCTCCGTCACCAAACTACGCTCTACCCGCCAGGCGTGGACCGGTTCCGCGATGCCTTTCAGCTCAGTTTCGCCGAGATCGGTCAGTTCAAACGCATAGCCGACCAAGCGGCGGGTGGATGTTGCAATGACGATCTGGTCGGCGATCGCCATTCCTTGCAGCCGCAAGGCCAGATTGGGCGTGCTGCCGATCGCCAGCTTCGACTGATCCCCCGTGCCTGTGGTCTCTCCGACGACGACCGGGCCGGTCGCGATGCCGATACGAACCGACAACGTCTCGGTGGTCAAGGCCCGTTTGACCGTCAGAACGATCTCCAGCGCCGCCCGCACCGCGCGCTCGGCGTCCTCCTCGTGCGCGATGGGCCAGCCGAAATAGGTCAGAATGCCATCACCCACGTAGCGGGCGACAAACCCGTCGTAGCGCCCGATCACCTCGCCGCGACGGTTACGATACGCGTGCAGCAGGCTCCGCAGCTCTTCGGGGTCGAGCTTTTCGCTCAGCGCCGTGGAACCCACCAGGTCGCAGAACATCACCGTGAGCTGGCGGCGTTCACCACTGGTCGAAGCCCGATCATCGTCGGCCTTGTTTGTCGGCGGCGGCGCAACGTTTTCATCTTGAAGCTTGGCGATTGCCACCAGCAATTGACGCCGGTGGCCGATTGCGGCAACGCCGAGTTCCTTCAGGTCGTCCGCGGTGAGATGGCTCAATACTTCGGCTCGGACGTCATTCTCGCGGAATGCCACCGCGTAGCGTTCAAGATCGAGCGCTTTCAGCCAGTCAGCAACGTCCATTGCCGGCTCCTTGGCCCAATCGGGCCGCTGGCCAACGGAGAATGGCTCGGTCAGCCCCGACCTGTCCAGCTTTGGTTAAGTCAGCTTTGGTTAGTCAGCGCACCGATCGCTCCCGTACGCGGCAGTCCCGTGCTCGCGCTCGGTCGTATGAAGCGTCTTCTGCAGGTGCAGGTAGTACACCGGTCCCACTACACAATAAGATATCCCGATCCATTTGGCGCCCGGGTAATGTTGTTGTGGCGGCCACCCGTTCGGTTAGCTCGTCCCACCGCAACTCGCGGCTGTGTCACCAGGGTCGATGCATTGACGACGAAGATCCAGCATTCCGTTCCGGTTGGCCAAGGTTTCCTCGGCGCAGCCCCGACGAAAAGACACTGCATGTCTCAAACGGATTAAGCAACGAGAGTGTTCGATCCTTGACGTGCCGAGCGTGCGGGGTGGTCAAGGTGGCCCTGTCGGAGGCGCACCTGACACGGTCCAAGCTGATAATCGAAAGGCAGCGCCGCCGACCTCGACCATGCTCGGTCCGCACATGGTCCCAAATGCTTGAGAAATCTTGTTGCTGCGTCGGTCTGATCCGAAATGGCTACGGCGGCCGCGCAGTGACGGTCAGCGCGCCAAGACCGCCAATGCCATAGGAAGAACTCCTCCCGCCCAGCCCGGCCGCACCATCACCTGGTATTATTCCCGCCGCCTTTGCCCGCCGCGAACCGAACCGCCTCCTCCGCCGCCCGGACCAATGCGCGCGCCTTTTGCCGGCACTCCTCGTACTCCGCCTCGGCCACCAAGTCCGCAACGATCCCGGCCCCTGCCTGAACATACATCACGCCATCCTTCACCAGCGCGGTGCGCAGCCCGATGCAGGTATCCATCGTGCCGTTGGCGGCGAAATAGCCGATGCATCCGGCATAGATGTTCCGCCGGTCCGGCTCCAGTTCCTCGATGATCTCCATTGCCCGCACCTTCGGCGCGCCTGACAAGCGTGCCTGCCGGGAACCCGCCGACCAGCGCGTCCAGCGCGTCAAGTCCATCGCGCAGCCGTCCCTCGACATTGGAGGAGATATGCATCACGTGACTGAACCGCTCGACGATGAAGCTTTCGGTTACCTTCACCGAGCCGATGGCGGAAACCCGGCCGACGTCGTTGCGTCCCAGATCGAGCAGCATCAGATGCTCGGCCCGCTCCTTCGGATCGGCCAGCAGTTCAGCCTCGAGCGCCTGGTCCTCCTCATGCGTCGCGCCGCGTCCCCGAGTGCCAGCCAGCGGCCGGATGGTCACCGTTCCGTCGCGCAGCCGCACCAGCACCTCCGGCGACGAGCCGACCACCGAGAACCCGCCGAAATCCAGGTAGAACAGGAACGGCGCCGGATTGATTCGCCGCAACGCCCGATACAACGAGAACGGCGACAGCGCGAACGGGACGGAAAATCGCTGGCTCAGCACGATCTGGAAAGCGTCGCCCGCCGCGATATACTCCTTGCACCGCGCGACCCCGGCGAGGAACGCCTCCTTGGTGAAATTGGAAGACGGCGACGGCGGATCGGGCAACATCACCGGCGGCGGCTGATGCGGCAACGGCCGCTCCAATGCCGTCTCGGCTGCCGCAAGCCTCGCCTCAGCTCGTTGCCAGGCGGTTTCGGTCGAGACGTCTCCGCTCGGATAGACCGGCGTGACGAGCGATAATTCGTCGTTCACATTGTCGAAGATGGCGAACAGGGTAGGGCGCACCAAAAGCCCCTCCGGCACGCCGATGGTGTCTTTGTTGTTGTCCGGCAACTGCTCCATCTGCCGGACCATGTCGTAGCCCAGGTAACCTACCAGCCCACCGGCCATCGGCGGCAGGTGCGACGGCACATCCAGTCGGGTCTCGTTGATCAGCGCGCGCAGGCTTTCCAGCGGCGGCTTGCTCTCCGTCACGAATGCATGTGGCGCCGACAATGCATGCCTGTTGACCGAGGCTCGACCTGCCTGGCATCGCCAGACCAGGTCTGGCTGCATGCCGATTACCGAGTAACGCCCACGCGTGGCGCCACCCTCCACGCTTTCCAGCAGGAATGAATTCGGTTGGCCGTGCGCCAGCTTGAGGAATGCCGCAACCGGGGTTTCCAGGTCAGCCACGCCCTTCCGCCACAGCAGGCTGCCGCGCCCCGCTTCATAGGCGAGGCGGAAGGCGGCAAAGCCTGGGGTAACAGACACGTTCATGGCTCTCTCTTCTTGCCGGTTAAGGTTTGGCCCCGTCGCAGCGACGGCCGGCCTACGGTTGGACGACGCTGTCGAACGCCCGCTGGTTAACCCGTGGTTCCGCACGCTGGCGAACCGCGTCCACGAAGACGGTCGCCAGATCATTCTGCACTGACCGCGCGACAGCGGCGCGCACCTGATCATAGCCGGTCTTGTCCGCCGCCGCATCCGGGGCGACCACTTCGGCGAGTTGCCCGACGACGAAGCCGTCCGGCGCCTCCACCATCGTCGCCTCGCCCTTCTTCAAGCCAAACATGATGCGTTGCAACTCAGCCGGCATCTCCGGATTTTCCTGGTTGCGTGTCACCAGCGGGCCGAGCCGCGGGGTGACGCCGGCGATGGTGGCGGCGTCGGAGAATGATTTGCCGTCGTTGACTGCCGTCATCATCGCCGTTGCCGCCTGCTCCTGAGCGCGGCGGCGCTGGTCCTGCTTCCAGTCTTCCGCCACGGCGTCCTTCACCGCTTCGAACGGCTTCCTGCCCGGAGGTGTCACCGCCTCCACGCTCAGCCCATAATAGGCCGAACCTCCGGTGGACGGCGTCTGTACCTCGGTCAGCCGCGGCGGGTCACCCTGATGCGCCTGAAACGCGGCGGCTACGATCGCAGCCCTCAGCTCTTTCGCCCCGGGGATTGGCGCCGGACTTCCCTCCGCCGTGTTGCCCTGCGCGTCCAGCGTCCCAGCGACGCCGGCCAGGCCGAGGTCACCCGGCAAGTCGTCCAGGCTGGTGCCGTTGCCAAGAAGCTGGTCGACCTTGTTGGCGCGGTCATAGATCAGATCGGCAGCCTTGCTGGCCAGCAGCCTGGCCCGCAGAGACTCCTTCGCCTGATCGAACCCGGTTTCCCCGCCGGGCTCGATTTTGGTCACTTTCACCACGAACCAGCCGAGGGCGCCCTTTACCGGATCGCTGACCGTGTCCAGAGCGCCGGAGAACACTGCCTTCGCCAGGTCGGGGTCGGGAAACTGGACTTCGGTGGCATCGTCCTGGGTAATCGCGGAGCCTCCCTCGCTCTGCGCCGCAGCCTGCATGGCGGCCCAATCCGGGGTATCGCGCCAGCGCGCCGCCAAGGCCTGAGCCTTCGCTTCGTCCGGAGCGGATAACACCTGGGCCGAGCGCTTGGCCTGAGTGACAAATTCTGATTTGTGCTCCTGATAGGCGGCGCGCAGATCGTCGTCCGTGATGGTGATCTCCGCCGCCAGCGACTGCGGCGACAATTCGATCGCCTTGATGCGGCGGAACTCCGGCGTCACATAGCTGTCAGGGTGGTTGTCATACCAGCGCTGCAGCGCAGCTTCGTCGGGGGTGGGTGGCTCCGGCGCCGCCGATAAGGGAAAGGACGCCATGTCGGCGGACCGCTTCTCGAACTCGGCGGCGTATAGCGGCTTGATCTCGGTATCCGAGGCGACAGCCGAACCGCTGACCGCGGACAACAGCTGGCGTTGCGTCATGTCGACCCGAAGCTGAGACAGGAAGCGCGCCTCATTGAACCCCTTGTTGCGCAGCACGCTGTCGAACACGGGTTTGCTGAATTTGCCGTCGGGCCCCTGGAAGGCTGGAATGGCCCGTGTGGCAGCGACAACGGCCTCGTCGGGAGTGACGATCCGTAGCTTCTTCAACTCGACCGCGAGAGCGGCCTGGGCAATTAACTGGTCCAGCGTCTGCCGGCCGACCTGGCGACGGAGCTCGGCCGAGGCTTCCTGGCCGGAGGGCAGATCGCGGGTCTGCTGTGCCATCGCGCGCTGGTATTCCGTCTGAAAGGCGGGGATCTCGATCGCCGTGCCACCGACCTTGGCAACCCAGCTCGGCGGCCCCGCCAGCCGCAAGATGTCGCCGCTGATGCCCCAGCCGATAAACGACACGGCCATGATGATGAAGAAGCCCCGGACGAGCCATGAATCGACGTAGCTGCGGAACAGGGTGATCATGAGATCGGTCCAAGGCTCCAGACATTGCGTGGGGCCGCCGGTTGGCGGCGCCCGAGCATATACGGCTGACGTCTGGGCATTGCCAGCCGCGATGCATGGGTATTTCGAGGTCGTGGCGCCCCGGGGCCCGTGGCACCGTGGTTCCAGCAGTACTCCTGGCCTGATTTAGCAGCGAACCGGTTTCGGCTGGTCGCGCAACACCCGATCATTGTCCCGGCAGGCGTCCAACGTAACCAGCCTCAATCGCTCCGCTCACCGTGCAAGCTTCGATCTGGTGACTCATCAACTCCGGCCGGAATGTCGAGTTCGGCTGCGCACGGGTGCCCTGCCGTCCGGCATCGGGCTTGCCGCCTGCGTGCGATGCCAAGCCCAGGCAGGGTCGGCGCTGACGCGGAGCGGTTTGGGCCATTCGTGCCCCAGACGTTTGCAAGCTTTCATCTTTATGTCGGCACTCCGCTCGGTGAATACCAATCGACGAGGGGGCTCAATCCTTCCGCGAACCGATGGACCGCGATGTCGGCGGCTCCTCCCGGTTGACGCATAGCGCTGTTCGTTGTCGAGGGCATGCCAGCCGCAACCTCAATCAGCGCGCCTTTGGCTGTCGGTGGACGCCTACTATCACGTCGGTGGCGAAACGAGCATCGATGGCGTCCAGTAATCCACGCCGCGAGCAGGGTGCGGTTTGGTGGCGGGATGGGTCTGGGTCTTTGCTCCGGCGCCGATTTGATCGTTAATTACGAAACTGTGGTGGGAAAACCTCCGGGCCAGCCGAATGCTCCGACTTTCCGTCCGACACTCAGGCAGTTCCGATAGATGCCGGGCCGCTTTTCGGATGCGGACGCGGTGCTTCGCGAGCCCGGACCGTCAAATCAGGCCGAGCGATTGAATGCCAAATCGTCTTCGACGATGGCGGTCGGTCCGACAGGAACCCTGCCCGGTCTTGCCTGATTGAGCCGGCTGAACGTGATCTTATCCTGCCATACCTTACGCAGAAAATCCTCGAAGACGCGGATCGTCAATTGCTCGCCCGGGCAGCGCCGGTAGCCGAACCCGAAGGGTGCGAACCCGGCGTAGTCACAGACCGGCAACGGCTTGCCGTCAGCGATGCCGAATACGGTCCCAAACGCGCTGTTGGTCAACGACGCCTTTCGGCCATCCTTCACATCGAACGATGTCGGAACGAAGGGGCATTGAGCAAAGCCGATTTGCTTGGCCTTCGTCTCATCCACTTGTGCGCTGGTTGGCACATGAAGGAAGCGGTCGGGATCGAATTGTTGCGGATTGGTCCAGTGCCGCGGGTCGAAGCTGGTCGATGTATGGGGCGTGCTGATAAAGCTGTGCCGCTCGAAGGGCAATCCGAATCTCTTGAACGGGGAGGATCCGTATGCGGATGTTCGGGCGTCCTCGATCGCGGAGATGCTGCCGCCGTTGGGCGAGATAGTGCGGAATAACTCCATGACGAACAACTCGAGCGGTGTGTATGGCTGACCGTTTGCGTTGTCGTAGTCGCCGCGCATGGTTTTTTCGAATGCTGCGCGGACGGCGGGATCGCCGCCATCCTGGCTTAGTCGCGACATGATGCCGAAGATTGTGTTCCCCCACTGGCTCAGCGCGACAAAATTGTGAAAGCATTCGAAAACGACGTCTTTCTTGTCGAAATGCTCTCCGTTGCCGGCGTTTTGCAGCCAATACCAGGCGATCGTCTTTTCTGGATCCGCGACCCTTCGCGCGGCGATGTCATCGAGCCGCTCGTCGATCCACCCCTTGAGCGGGTCGAGGAGTGCCCGCACCGTCATGTAGTTCTCGTATACGATTTGTTGTGTCGGATCCCTGAAAGCAAGGACCGTGACGAAGCTCTCACCGATGGTCCGGACGTAAGGCGGAATGGCCTCACCTTTGACACCGAGATGGAGATCCCAATAGACGTCCCAATAGCTGTTGAGGTAGTGCCGCATGAACGGTTTGCCCGCGAAGCGGGCATCCAGCAGCTTGTCGAAGAAATCGGTGACCTTGCCTTGGTATTTCGGCCCATACAAATCGGGCGTGACCGCCGACATATAGATCCGCTTTCGCAGATTGTTGTCGCCGCGTTCTTCCAGGCCCTGGAGAAAAACGGTAACTCCGGCTGCCGGCGTGGGTTTCCACTCCTCGTAGAGCATTCCCCACAAATCGAACGGCAAGGCGTTTTCCTTTGTCAGCGTGAGGTCGATCATCGGCAGGTTTGGTCGTTCACCTTCGTAGAAGCTCGTCAGGAAGTAGGGGATGACCACGTGTTCGACATATTCACGGCTGAAATTACTCGGGATGGTCGCACGAAAGCGGGCGACCGCGGCGGCAATATCGGGTGCCGAAAGCTCCGTCGCGGACATCCCCGTAGAAGCAAATCCCGAGGCTGCGACTGTCGCTGCGAGCAGGCTGCGCCGGTTCATGCCGATATCTCCTTCCAAAGCCTGTTTCCAATGGCGGCGGGGATCCGCACACACAGTAGTGGACAAGGACAGCAGGGGAAAGTCGCCACAGAAACCATAATCGCCAGAACTATATTTACCCACGTTCGCCATTCGTCGAACCATCGTTCTGACAGACTGAAGTCGCGCGGATACTGCCGCGGCGCTGCTGCGCTGAGTCTGGCCCCACCGATGCTTGACGGCCCGGAACAATCATCATCCTGCGACGGCATCGCCTAGACCTAAATTGAGGCTGGTGCCGGGCCATCCACGATGAGGTCGCTGGTCTTCGAACGCCTTACGCGCGTCTCCCTGACTTTCGTGACGGACGCATAACAGGCCTTCGCTTCCCGCTCTAAGTCAAGAGCGACGACCACGACCCGACCCGGCGGCCGTTCCATCGGGTGCGGAGGATCAAGCGGCGGCCGAGCGATGAACCGACGTAGCCGCGGAACAGGTGATCCTGAGATCGGTCAAAGGCTGAAGATGTCGCGTGGGGGCGCCGGATGGATGACATCCGAGCATGTACGGCTGCCCGGGCGTTACCGGTCGCCGTCAGATCGCTCTTGACGCGACGGGAGAGTGCGGTAGCAGCAGTTTCCAGGACACGGAGACGCCTGATGCGACAATTGATTGCCGGAAACTGGAAGATGCATTGTGTTGGTGCCGAGGCGGTCGCATTGGCCCGGGCGGTTGCATCCGGCGCGCAGGACGCGGCGGCGGGCGCGATCACTGCAGAGCTGCTGATTTGCCCGACCGCCCTGCACATCGCCGCGGTGGCCGATGTGGTCAAGGATTCCCCTGTGGCTGTCGGCGGGCAGGACTGCCACCAGGCGAAACAAGGCGCCCACACCGGTGATATCGCCGCGCCGATGCTGCGTGATGCCGGAGCAAGCTGGGTCATCCTCGGTCATTCCGAGCGTCGGCAGAACCACGGCGAAACCGATGAGCTGGTGCGTGAAAAGTCGCTGGCCGCGGTCGAGGCGGGGCTCATACCGATCATTTGCGTCGGCGAAACCAGCGATCAGCGTGCCAGCGGGCAGGAAACCGAAATCGTCGGTTGGCAAATCGCCGGCAGTCTGCCGAAACCGTTCACCGGCGTCCTGGCCTACGAGCCGGTCTGGGCGATTGGTACCGGCCGTAACGCCACCGAGGAGGATGTCGCGGTCATGCACGACTTCATTCGGGAAGAATTGGTGCGCCAGTTCGGCGAGGCAGGGAAGGCCATCCGGATCCTGTATGGCGGGTCGGTCCGTCCGGCCAATGCCGCCGCTCTCCTGGCGGTGCCGAATGTGGGTGGCGCCCTGGTAGGCGGTGCCAGCCTTAAAGCGGAAGATTTTCTCGCCATCGCCCGGGCCGCCAGGACAGCGTCCAAAGCATAGGCTGCCGCTTGCGGCGACCAGGTTGCCGCCGCCGCCCGGGACGAGTAAGAGGCGGGCGTGGCGCTGAACCCGCCGCGACGTTTCTGTGGAAGCCCCCTGCGTGAGCACCGTCCTGCTGATCATCCATCTGTTCGTTACCCTGGCCCTGATCGGCGTCGTGCTGATCCAGCGCAGCGAGGGCGGAGGCCTGGGGATCGGCAGCTCCCAGGGGATGGGCTCGTTTATGTCCGGGCGAGGCACTGCCAACCTGCTGACGCGGACCACGGCGGTGCTCGCAGCGATGTTCATGGCATTGTCGCTGACCCTGGCGTTACTGAACCGAGGCACAACCGGCGTCAGCCGCTCGATACTGGATACGCCGGCGCCGGCGTCGATCCCGTCCGGATCAGCTCCCGCCAGTTCGGTCCCGTCTGGTTCGGCTCCTTCCGGTCAGGCACCGTCCGGTGAACCTGTCACCGGGTCAGCGCCGGCCGCGCCATCGCCTCCGGCCGCGCCTCAGGGTCCCTCGGCGCCGACGAACTAATTTCACGCCAAATCGCTGAGTTGATGCCGAGAGGCTTCCGTCGGCCCAATTCGGCTTGGTATACTGGTTTCCCATGACGCGTTTCGTGTTTATTACCGGCGGCGTGGTGTCCTCCCTTGGCAAAGGCATCGCCGCGGCGGCGCTCGGTGCGCTGCTTCAGGCGCGTGGCCATGCGGTCAAGCTACGCAAACTCGACCCATATCTGAATGTCGATCCAGGTACCATGAGCCCGTATCAGCATGGCGAGGTTTTCGTCACCGATGACGGGGCGGAGACTGATCTGGACCTCGGGCACTATGAGCGGTTCACCGGGGTGCACGCCACGCAGCTGGACAACGCCACCACCGGCCGCATTTATCAGGACGTGATCGCACGCGAACGTCGCGGCGACTATCTCGGCGCCACCGTTCAGGTGATCCCCCACATCACCGACGCGATCAAGGAAGTCATACTGCGCGAGACCGACGCATTTGATTTTGTGCTGGTGGAAATCGGCGGCACCGTCGGCGACATCGAAAGCCTCCCCTTCCTCGAAGCCATCCGCCAGCTTGGCAACGAGCTTGGGGTGGACCAGGCGATGTTCGTGCACCTCACGTTGGTGCCCTACATACCCTCGGCCGGGGAATTGAAGACGAAGCCGACGCAGCATTCGGTCAAGGAGTTGCTGAACGTCGGCATCCAGCCGCATATGCTGTTATGCCGCTGCGATCGGCCAATTCCGGACAACGAACGGCGCAAGATCGCGCTGTTCTGTAACGTCCGGCCGCAGGCGGTGATTCCCGCGCTGGACGTCGAGACAATCTACGATGTTCCGATCGCCTACCACGCCGAAGGCATGGACGAGGAGGTGCTGCGCCATTTCGGCCTTCCCTGGCAGGCTCCGCTCGACCTCTCGCGCTGGCAGCGAATCGTCGAGGCTGTGCAGACGGCCGAAGGCGACGTCCGCATCGCCGTGGTCGGAAAATACACCAATCTGCTGGACAGCTATAAGTCGCTGGCCGAGGCGCTGACCCATGGCGGCATCGCCAACCGGGTCAAGGTGCGTCTGGAATGGGTGGACAGCGAGATCTTCGAAAAGGACGACACCATTCACCGCCTCGAAGGTGTCCACGGTATTCTTGTTCCAGGCGGCTTCGGCGAACGTGGGACACCCGGCAAGATCGCCGCTGTCCGCTTCGCCCGCGAACAACGGGTGCCGTTCTTCGGCATCTGTTTCGGCATGCAGATGGCGGTGATCGAAGCCGCTCGCAATCTCGCCGGATTGCCGGACGCGTCCTCCACCGAATTCGGTCCCTGCGACACACCCATCGTTGGCCTGCTGACTGAATGGGCGCGCGGCAACCAGATCGAGCGCCGATCGGAGACTGACCTGAAAGGCGGCACGATGCGCCTTGGCGCCTATCCGGCCGTGCTCGGCCAGGACAGCATGGTGAGTTCGATCTATCACGGCGCCAGCGTAATCGAAGAGCGCCATCGCCACCGCTACGAGGTCAACGTCAACTTTCGTTCCTGCCTGGAAGCGACTGGCTTGGTGTTTTCCGGCATGTCACCCGACGGCATCCTGCCCGAGATCATCGAACTGCCGGGCCATCCATGGTTTGTGGGCGTGCAATACCACCCCGAACTGAAATCAAAGCCGTTCGATCCGCATCCGCTGTTTGCCGACTTCATTGCCGCCGCGGTGCGCCAGTCGCGAATGGTGTGAATTGGGTTCGTGTTGGCCGGTTCAATGCTGCGCCGTCACGTCTTCCAAGCGTTGCCGGAACCAGGCGGCGAGGGCGGCTTCGCCCAATGTCCCGGACGCTACTGCTTCCATCGTTTTGACAGCGTCGCCCGGGTTGAACCGGATACGACACCCGTTATCGGCCAGGAACAAGCGCGCGACCACCCACGCTGTGCGCTTGTTGCCATCGCCGAAGCTATGGTTTCGCGCCAGGCCGTAGGCGTACGCAGCCGCCAGATCGGCGGCGTCAGCTTCGCCATAAGCTGCCAAATTGCGCGGCCGGGCCAGCGCTGAATCGACCGCTGCTCGATCGCGAATTCCATCCGAGCCGCCATGCTCGGCAAGCTGTCGATCGTGGATCGCATCGGCAACGTCGGTGCCGACCCAGCGCCAATCACTCACTTTGCCAGTGCGCGAAGAACATCACGGTCGTCATGCATGATCTCATCTGCCAAGCTCATCTGCCGCTCGAACTCCGTGTTGTGAGGCGTGAGCCGAGGCCACCAGCGATCTTCAAGAGGCGGCATTCTGCCGTTCAAGCACCCGTTGGAACAACGCCAGCTGCCCCGCCGTCGTCTCGTCCCAACCGAACCGCTTGGCATACGCCCGTGTAGCCGAGCGGGCGGGGAGCGTCGCGAAAAGCTGGCACACGGCGCCGGCGATCCCGTCCGGTGTGTTTGGTTGGTAGAGCAATCCGGCTTCCGGACCAAGCATGACCTCCGAATTGCCCGCGATCGCACTCGCCACAACCGGCGTGCCGCAGGCCATCAACTCGAGCAAGACGTTCGCCCATCCTTCGCGGGATGACGCCAAAACCGATGCGTCAGCAGCGCCGTAGAGCGCGGCAAGATCAGCCTGTGGCCGAGCACCCAGCAGCTTGACGCGGTCACCTAGCGCGAATTGGGCGATCAAGCGCAGCAGCCGCCGACGCTCCGGCCCCTCGCCGACGATAATCAGCTCAAACTCCGGCAATCGCCGCATCGCCTCGATCGTTCGATGATGACCCTTGCGCTCGATCAGGGCGCCGACCGAGATCAACGCTGGACGGGTCAGGCCGAGAGCAGCGCGGGCGGCATCGCGGTCGGCCGGTGGGCGAAACAGATCGGTCGCCACACCGTTGCGTAGCACCGTAACCTTTTCCTCGCTTGCTCCCAGTTCGATCAGGACCTGGCGCAGCGACGCGCTGACCGCAATCAGGGCGCTGGCACGGCGGATCGCCCCTTGGATCAGCCGCCGCGGCACGCCGTACCGCGGGATCAGGTTCACATCCGTGCCGCGAGCGGTGATCACGACCGGAAGACCAAACCGCTCGCCGAGCCATCTCGCGGCAACGCCGTCCGGATAGACGTAGTGCGCGTCGATAAGATCGAAGTGGTGCCCCTTCGCCAGCAACCCCTCAATAACCGGCAGCATCGCCCGGTAGAGCAGCCAGGGCGCCATCGACATTCCAACCTTCGGGATGACCGGGTAGCGGGGGTGGCGAACTTCGATCCCGTATCTGGTCTCTGTGGCAGGAGCGCGTGCGCTCAGCGCCCAATTGCCAAACCGATCCGACTGAGCGGGAAACCACGGCACCGGTGCGAGGACGAGGCTGGTCGCGGCTCTGCCGGCCAAGAGATGACGCAGCCGATTCTCCACGAAGATGCCGTGAGCGGGACGTGAGGCGTGCGGAAACAGCGTCGAGAAGGTCAGTAGCCGGATCGGCGTCATCGCGAGGGCAGGCGGAATTCCGGATCAGGTTCCTTTCAAAAGGTCGTCCAGCAACTTCTGCGCCTCAGTCTTTTCCTTGAAGTCGCCCTTTGTCGCAACGACGGTTTCCAGGGCCTTCCGGGCCGCCTCACGCTTCCCGGTATCCTTCAAGGCGACTGCGTAGTGGAACAGGATGCGGGGGTCGGATGCGATTTCTGCGTTGGCCTGCCGGAGCAGCGCAACCCCGTCGCCAGCATTGCCGGATGTCGTCAGGATCCACCCAAGGGTATCGGCAGTTTGTCCCCCCGGGGACAAAACGTAAGCCTGACGGGCGAGCGGCGCCGCTCGGGCGTCATCACCTTGCTGTTGATACACCCAGGCGAGATTGTTCAGTGCCATGGCGCTATGCGGCTTCTGTTTCAGCAGCAGCGTCAGGTACTTGACCGCATCGTCCAGTTTGGAGTTGGCGATGCTGACGTCGGCCAACTGCTCGGTCACCGTAGCGTCATCGGGGTGCAGGTCGATCCAGTCAGCCAGAAGCTTAGTAGCGTCATCGGTTCGTCCAGCCCCCAGCATCGCCCCTGCCGAGCGGGTCACCAGCAGCGAGGATGGCGAGGCATTATTCGCCTCGGTGAACGCAGCCACCGCATCGAGCGGACGATTGGCCGCCATGTAGATATCGCCCTTGAGTGCCCTGATGGCAGGGAAATTCTGGTCCTGACTTTGCAACCGATCGGCCGTCGCAAGTGCCGCGTCGATACCGCTGGACTTCAGGTCGATGAGGACCAGATCCTGGTAAAGTTGGTAGCCGCGTGGGTTCGCGGCGATCCCTTCGGTGACGATGTGACGTGCAGCCTCAAAATCGCCCGCCTCGATCAGCAGGGCAATAAGCTGGCGTCGTGCGCCGAGCATATTGGGATTCTGCTTCAGGAGTTCCGTAAACTGATCACGGGCCTCAGGTTTTTTGCCGAGCGCAAGATAAGCCGCCGCACGCAACCCCATCATTTCGATGGCCGTCGGGGCGGATCCGTTCGCGTCGGACGCGAGCTCGATCGCCTTTTGTGGTTCGCCCGACCTGATATACAGGTCCCCCAGGCCCATCGTCACTCGCAGTGCCGTCGGCTCAGAACGATGTGCTTTCTCCAGCAAGACGACCGCGTCCTGCATGCGGTTGGATTGCAGATAAATCGCCGCCAGCATGGTCAGCGCGGGTTGCGCGGCTGGCTGCTTCGCAAGGATCTCACTTAACATGCTTTCGGCTGGTTCTTTATCTCCAAGCATCAACATGAGCCGGGCCAGGTTGATCTTGGCGGGCGTGAAATCGGGATATTTGCGGACGACATCGATGAAGGTGGCGCGGGCACCCTCCAGGTCGATTTGTGAGAGCCTGTAGAGACCTTCGAGGTTTCCGACGATGTCGTTCGAGCCTTCGGCTGCCCGGATTTTCGCAAGCGCATCCGCGGCTTTGGCGGTGTCACCGGTTGCCAGTGCCGCGAAGAACAGCGCCTCACCGACCGCCGGAAGCTTTGGCGCGAGGGTCAGCGTATGCTCCAGGTCGCCTACCGCGGCATCAGGGTCGCCGATGCCGATTCGCGCCGAAGCCAGCCTGGTCTGCAGACCAATATCGGCCGGCGCCAAAACCTCGGCCTTTTGAAACGACTGGATCGCCTCCGTCCCCCGGCCCATGGCGGCATAGGCCTGGCCCAGAAGATCGTAGGTCTCAGCGTCGCCGCTGCCGGATTCGGCAGCCTTGTCGAGCGTTTCGATCACCTGTTCCGGGCGACGCCTGGCGAACTGGATGCGCGCGAGAAGCTTGTACGCCGCGAGGTCGTTGGGCACCCGGCCAAGGTATTTTCGCGCCGCTTCCTCCGCCTGTTCAATTTGTCCGAGTTGGGCCTTGACGATCGCTTGCAGGTAATACGCACGTTGAATGCGGTCGAGATAAGCCGAAATTCGTTCGAGGTCCGTGTCGGCTGTCTTGTAGTCCTTGGCTTGCGTCTCCATCACCGCGTGAAGATAGATCGCCTGGATGTTGCCGGGCGTTCCCTTCAGTACGACATCGATGTCGCTCTTCGCGGCATCGTTCCTGCCGGTGATGAGTTCCAGGCTGGCGCGGTCCAGCCGAGCCTGGGCAATGCTGGGCTGATCAGCGATCAGGCCGTCCAGTACCGCAATGCCGGCGGCAGCATTGTTCTGCAGGCGGAGCAACTGCGCACTGGCCAGCAACGCCTCGGCCGATTTCGGTTGTGCGACGATCGCGCGATCGATCTTTGTTTGCGCGGCTGCCAGGTCGCCACGTGCGACCGCGAGGCGTGCCTCGGCGAGCAGTGGTTCCACCGCATTCGGCGCAACCTGCTCCGCTTCGCCGAAGGCTTGTTGCGCCTCGTCAGGCCTGTTCAGGCCAGCCAGGGCGTAGCCGCGCGAGACCAGGATGACAGCGTCGAGGGCCGGATCCTTGCCGTCCGGCTTGAGCGTATTCAGCAGTTGCTCGAACTTGTTTTGCGCCAGGAGCGCCTGCGACAGCAGTGGTACCGTCTGGCTCGGGTCGTAGCTGCGCTGCTGTGCGGCGAGCGCTTCGCGCTCCGCGGCCACAGGATCGCCAAGTTCGAGGGTCACCCAGGCAAGCCAATAATGTGCGTCGGCGTTCTGCGGATCGGCACGGACGGCGTTGCGCAGGTCGATCTGTGCCGACCTCAGGTCGCCCTTGCTCATGGCGGTGCGGGCGTCGGAAAGGTAGTCCGCACGCGCGGCAAGCGGCCAGGCGCCGATCCAGGCAGTTATTATGAGCCCGCCAAGCGACCAAAACCGCATGTGATTCACCCCAAGTGCATCGGCGTTTCGCTGGGGACGATCAAAGCGTCCGCCGGCCGACGATTTTCGCTGACCGGAGCGCCTGCACCTTGAGAGCAACTCCGGCCGTTGTTTCACGAGCAATTTCATCAGCCTGAGGTCGCTTCGCGATTCAGATCAGGCTGATATTGCTCCAGTCCGTGGACTTCCATCAGCCCATATAGGGTCGGTCGGCTGATTCCCAAAAGCCGTGCGGCGACGGACAAGGTATTGTTGCTTCGCGCCAGGGCGTTCTGGACAACCTCGCGTTCCACCCGTGAACGGGCTGCGCGGAGGTCAAGGTCGGGCAGAACGTCTTCCGGTGCCTCGAGCTCCAGGTCCGCGGCGCCGATCAGGCGGGTGTCCGCCATCACGACGGCCCGCTTCAGGCGATTTTCCAGCTCCCGGACATTGCCCGGCCAATCGTGCATGGTCAGTGCGACGGTGGCTTGCTCGGTGAAGCCGCGAATGTTGCGACCAAATTCCTGGTTGAAGCGGTTCAGGAAGTAGCTGGCCAAAAGGCTGACGTCGGTGCCCCGTTCCCGCAGCGGTGGAATCCGTATGGTAAGGGCGTTCATGCGGTAGAGCAGATCGCCTCGGAAAAGGCCCTGACCAATCTTCTCCTCCAGGTTGGCGTTCGTTGCGGAGACGATTCGGACGTCGACTTGGATCTTCTGGCGGCCGCCCAACCGTTCGACGATCTGGTCCTGCAGAAAGCGCAGCAGCTTGGCCTGTAGCGGAGGCGGCAGATCGCCCACCTCGTCGAGGAACAATGTGCCCTTATGGGCACATTCGATCTTGCCGATGGTCTGCTTCACGGCCCCGGTGAAGGCGCCGCGCTCATGGCCGAACAGTTCGCTCTCCAGAAGGGTATCGGGGATGGCGCCGCAATTGATCGCGACGAAGGGGTGCTTTGCGCGCGGCCCCAGATTGTGCACGGCCTGCGCCAGTGCTTCCTTTCCGGTGCCGCTCTCGCCCAGCAGCATGACCGGAACATTCGCGCTGGCGATTTTCTCGATTCCGCGACAGAGTTTCAGCATCGCGGGATTATCAGTGATGATGCGCTCGATCGGTGAGCGCGCCGAGCTGGCGGTAAGGCGGCGATTTTCCTCCTCGAGGCGGTGCAGGTTCAGGCCGCGTTCCACAACTGTACGTAGCACAGCGATCTCGACCGGCTTTGCGCAGAAATCGTATGCGCCGCTCGCAACCGCCCTCAGCGCGTTCTTCCGCTCACCGTTTCCGGTGACGACGACGACCTTGGTCCGCGGCGCGATGCGGAGGATGTCCTCCAACGCTGCGAAACCCTCGTCGACGCCATCACGGTCGGGTGGCAGGCCGAGGTCCAGGATGACCACGGGCAATGCGTCCCGCTTGACCACCGCAAGTGCCTGCGGGCGGCCATGAGCGTACAGGACATCGCACGCGGGGAATACCCGGCGATACTGCGAGCCTAGGCCGGTGTTGTTCTCGACAATCAGCAACTTGGGTTTCGCCACTCTCAACCGTTCCTTTGCGACATCGTTCGGCTGATTTTGGTCTGGGCGGACTGAAACGGCCCCCCGGCAATAGGCCGACGGCTATCTGTATCAGCGGGCGCCTTCACGGAACAAAACCACGCGGACGGTTGAGATCAGAATGAATAAATCGAGCAGCAAGCAACTGTGCTTGGCGTAATAGAGATCGTATGCCAGTTTTTCTCTCGCGTCTTCGACCGAGGCGCCGTAGGGGAAATTGACCTGTGCCCAGCCGGTCAGGCCCGGCTTTGCATAGCTGCGCTCGAGATAAAAGGGGATGGCGAGAGCCAGTTGCTCGACGAAATGCGGCCGTTCCGGGCGCGGTCCGACAAGGCTCATCTCGCCGCGGATGATGTTGGCCAGTTGCGGCAGTTCGTCGATGTGGGTGGCGCGGATGAAGGCGCCCACCTTGGTGATCCGGGGGTCGTGCTTTTGCGCCCAGCATGGCTTGCCGCCAACTTCTGCATCGATCGTCATGCTGCGGAACTTGAGCAGTATAAAGGGTCGGCCAAGGCGACCGACGCGCGGCTGGCGGTAGAATACCGGTCCGGGACTGTCCAATTTGATCGCCAGCGCGGCCAGCGCCATCATCGGCGCCGTCAGGATCAGCATGCTGGCGCTGATTATGAGATCGCAGCTTCGCTTGATTGCCGCGGATATCCCGCCAGCGGTGAAACCGTGGGCCAGCAGGACGTCATTGACCCTCAGCGTGTCCGGATCAATACGACCCAGGTATAGTTCCATAAAAGTCTTGTCGCTGATCACCTTTATCCCGCGCAGCTTGTAGTCGAGCAACCGTTCGGAGACCGAGTTTTCGGCGTCCGAGGCTACGACGACGCCCCAGACCTGTTGCTGTCTGAGCAGATCCACGGACTGATCCGTTGGGTGAGCGACCAACTGCTCAAACCGCTGCCCACGACGACTCAGCAGACTGGCGCAGACTGCATTGACGCGAGTGGCCTCGCCGATGATCAGGACGCGACGAGTTGTCCGGGTCTGGCGCAAAGTGAAACTGAAGAGCAGGTGATAAAGGGCGACAATGGCCAGCCAAACGGTGAATATTGCGGCAAGCCAACGGTCGTGCAATGCGGTGCTGCCCGGTATGACGCCGCCGCGCATGAGCATGGTCATCGGGAGAGCAACGACGCCGGCGAGGCGGCTTTCACCAGCGGATTGGCGATGCAAAGCGAGCTGGTGACCGAAGGTGGGTTGAGGGTGAAAATGATCTCTGTAATTGACATGACAGACTCGATGATGCCGAGAATGGCTACATCGAGCGGCAGGTATCGCGACAACGCACGCCCCATTGAGGCTGTTCCCTTCGGCCGCGACTTGGCTCATGATCGGATGCTTGGCTCACCATTCCTGAAAGAATACGGCCACGCGCACTTATCGTTTCGAGAAAATCGTCCGGATGTTCCGTTATACAAAGGTTATTTTCGTACAAGTCCTACAACTGGAAGACGTGGGAGTCAATCTTTTTTGAAGTCGAAACCCAAGTCAAGAGATGTGAAGCGCAGATCGACCTCGTGAGCAAAAGACGTGCACGCGTACCGAACAGATCGATCACGCGTTCGTGTTTGAATGTAACCCCGTATGTATATGCCCGGCCGAGATTGAGATGGTCCGCGTGTATCAAGTGCTGGTAGAACAGGTTCATTCGGAATATCAGCGCCTCGCTCGCGAATTTGAGATGTCAGCCGCAAGAAAACCCATCGGAAATGTGACTGTCGCTTTCGCGTGGACAGTCCTGCCACTGCTTGTCGGCTGCGGACATGACGTGTCTTCGGCCAAGGCGTCGCCGCCGCTCGTCGCGCCGGCGGCTTCCAAGCCATCCGACGACTATATTATCGGCTCAGGTGACCAGCTCAGCGTTTTCGTTTACCGCAATCCCGATCTCAGTGAGCCCAGCGTCGCCGTCCGCCCCGATGGACGCATCTCCACGCCGTTGATCGAAGATATCGTTGCTGCCGGCAAAACCCCTACTCGACTGGCGCGAGAGGTCGAGACGCGGCTGACGAAATATCTACAGGAGCCCAATGTCACCGTCATCGTGCGAAGCTTTGTTGGGCCGCCTGATCGGCAGGTTCGTGTGATCGGGGAGGCTGCCGATCCGGTAGCGATCCCCTATCGTGACCACGTGACTCTGCTCGATGTCATGATCGCCACCAAGGGGCTGACCAAATACGCGTCCGGGAACCGAGCCATCATCGTGCGGACCGATCCCGACGGCAAGCAGCAAACCATCAAAGTGCGGTTGAACGACCTGATAAAGGATGGCGATATCAGCCAGAACATCGAAATGAGGCCGGGCGATACGTTGATTATTCCGCAGTCCTGGTTCTGAGGCGCGGACATGGATTCCGTGCGCGAATTGTTGCTCGGTAACCTACGCTCCGCCTGGCGCCGTCGCTGGTCGGGGCTCATGATCGCATGGCTCATCTGTGGCATCGGCTGGGCGGGTGTATATATGACACCGAATCAATACGAATCTGGCGCGCGGCTTTTTGTCGATGCCGACACGATCTTGACCCCGTTGCTGCGCGGCCTTGCGGCTGATTTCGATACCGACAACTCAGTTGGAAGTCCTGCAACGCACGTTATTAAGCCGGCCCAACCTGGAAAAACTGGTGTCGAAGACCGACCTTGACTTGTCCTTGCACAACGCATCCGAACGCGAACGGCTGCTGGCTCGACTGGCCGCCGAGATCAAAGTCGTTCCGCAAACGAAGAATTTGTTTACCATCAATTATCGCGACGAAAGTCCGAAACGGGCGCATGACGTGGTGCAGACCCTGCTGACCATCTTTATCGAGAGTGCCACCGGCGGATCGCGGACCGATATGGAGAACGCGCGGCACTTCCTTGAACGCCAGATCCAGTCCTACGAACAGCAGCTCCGCGCGGCTGAGAAGCGGCGGGCCGACTTCCGTGCCCGCTACATCGAGATCCTGCCGGCCGATAACAATCCTGGCGTGCCCGCGTTGGAAGGCGCTCGCAGCCTAGTTCAGTCGCTGGAAGACAAGTTGCAGGATGCGCTGATCTCCCGCGATGCACTCAAGCACGAGGTCGAGAAAATGCCGCCCATGCTCGTCGTCGAATCAGGCAGGCCGTCGGCTCTTCTGAACGGGCGGCAGTTCGTCAAAAGCGGGCTGCAGGATGCACGGGAGCAGCTCGACGTGTTGCTGTTGAAAGACACCGATCAGCATCCGGACGTGATCGCGCAGCGAAGACTGATTGAATTGCTCAAGGAACAGCCGGTCCTGGTACGCCCGGCAAAAGCCGGCAGGAACGCCTCCGGCGACCTCGACCAGGACGCGACACAGCCTACGACGCTCGGTACCGAACCAGGTCTATGATCAGCTCAAGGTCAAGCTGATCGACGCAGACACTCTGGTGATCTCATTGCAGCGGCAGCACGACGACGCGTTGCGCTATCGCGAACGGCTGGAAAAAACGCAGCGCGAGCAACCTGGCCTGATCGCCGAATACCAAAACATGGACCGCGATTATTCCGTTCTGCAGCGCAACTACGATGCCCTGCTGAGTTGGCTGCAGTCGGCGAACATTGCTCAGGCGGCCGATACCCAGGCCGATAAGGTCAAGTTGCAGATCATCGACCCTCCGGAAATACCCCGATTACCGGTCGCTCCCAACCGGATGCTGCTGATTACCGGGGTCCTGCTGGGCGGCCTTTGCACAGGCGGTGCCATGGTGGTGCTGTTCGGCCAGCTCGACCGCTCTTTCTCCTCGGTGAACGATCTCCGCATCCTGGGATTGCCAGTGCTGGGAGGCATCTCAGTGCTCGGACTGGCACCGTTACGACAGCATCTGACGGCGGCGTTTCGCTTCGGCGCCGTCCTCACGGCCCTGGTATGCATATATGGTGCTCTCATCGCCTACGTCCTGCGTTCCGCGGCGCTCATTTGATTCCGCTGCTACCAGGCATCCTGTCGCTGTGCGGCACGCAGCTCCGCTTTTCCCTCGTCGGCTGCCAGCGGCCCGCTGCCCAGGCGAACGAAGTCGTAACGAGACACACCGGAACGCAGCCTGCAAATCATGCGCACCGCGGACCCCGTGGCCCATGTTAACACCGAAGGCTGCGCATCTGGTCGAACGCCTGGCGCAGCGGCTGTTGTCCTCGGGAGGACTGGACAAGTCGACGGAAATACTGCCGCAACCGACCGGTGCGGCGCCCGCCGAACCGACTCCCCCCGTAGTGGACTGCACGACAGGCCTGCCGGGCGACGGGTTGCTACAGGCAGACGAAGCGACCGTCACAAATGGATCGGTCATGCTCCGCTCGGGGTTTCCCGAAACCGGACCGCCGGTCAACCCTGGCAATCCCACGCCCAATGCCTTGTCTGACCAGCCTAGGATGTCGGCCCCTGTCGATATTGCCTCGCTGGAGCGCGTGGGCATGGTCGACTGGTCACGGACCCGGACTCGCGTCTCCGAGGAGTTCAGGTTGGTGCAACGCAAGATATTGCGGTCGGCCTTTGGTCCCGGGGCGGAGCCCGGCTTTTCCAACCTTCTGATGGTCACCAGCGCTAGAGCGGGGGAGGGCAAGACTTTCATGTCCATCAACATGGCCGGTAGTATCGCTCGCCAGGGCGATCACCACGTCCTCCTGATAGATGCTGACTCAAAACGAGACTCCGTGTGCTGCCGCCTGGGTCTGTCACAGGCAAGAGGACTGCTGGACCTCGCCGCCAACCCGAAGCTAGATTGCGCTCCATTGATCGTGCAATCCCCGATCGAGCAGTTTTCGGTCCTGCCCATCGGCCGGGAGCGTGAACGCAGCGCGGAACTTTTCTCTTCCAAGGAAATGTCCAGGCAAATCCAGAACCTGGGACGCCGCTACAGCGATCGTCTATTGATCCTTGACGCGCCGCCGTGCCTTTCAACCAGCGACCCTGCGGTGATGGCGCAGGTTGTAGGACAGATACTGTTCGTCGTCGAAGCCTACCGCACCCGGCGCGATGAGGTCGAAGCATCCCTCGATCTGATCCAAGCCTGCCCCAATATTGCCCTTGTCCTCAACAAACAGCAGGTCTCCTCCCGTTACACTTTCGGCGCCTATTCTTCCTACTACTCCTCCTGATCCGCGGTCAGTGACACCACAATGCGCGATCGAGGCGCAATTCCACACGAACGGGATCCAGGACGGGCCTCGGCGGCCGGCTTGACAACGTTGCCCATGTCGACCGATCAGGCGACGCCAAGTTGGCCAATCTGTCGGCTCCCCGGCGCAGGCTCTGCTCGAGCGATCCGGCTCGGCACCGCACTGCTGGTGCTGCAGGCCGCTACTGCCGTGGCGTTTCCTCTCATCGACCCAACGAACCATGATCAGGTGCCGACCGGTACCGAACTGACCCCCCCGGAGACTGAGGATCTTCAGCATCAATTGCAATTGGCCAACGGTCTTGCAGCTCCGGAGGCCGGCGGCTGGACATTTCTGCCTCGCTTCGATCTGCAGGAGATGCTGACCGATAACGTGTTCGAACAAAATACTGAGAGGCAATGGGACATCGGGACATTTTTTTCACCGGGCATCGGTGTGGCCGCCAACACCCCACGGCTGCAACTAACGCTTGACTACGCACCCACGCTCGCGCTTTACGCCCACGCCGGCTCGTTGAATGCCTTGACCGAGCAACTCAACGGTATCGGATTGCTTACCCTGGTTCCCGATCTCGCCTACATCGACGTCAGGGCGCTGGCGGGCGTTCATAGCCTTTATGGCGGTATTGGCGGACTCGGTACGATCGGCGCTTCGGCGTCCGCCGCCAGCGCGTCGGAGGCTACCGTCACTTCCTTGGGGGGGAACAGCGTTGGTCTGAACAGGAGCAACGAGGTGCAGACTGACAGCGTCGCCGTTTCACCCTATCTGCTGCGGCGTTTCGGCGACTATGGCACCGGCAAGCTCGGTTATTCGCTGAGCGCCACCCAGTCCAACCTGCTGACCGGATTTGCCTCGTCGCCTATAGCCGGCGGTGGCAACGGACAAACCCAGGTGACGCATGAGGAGCTCGCTCATTTCGCGACCGGTGAATTCCTCGGTGCCTTGCAAAATGTCTTTGATCTCGATCTGCAACAGTCAAACTCAAACACCGACGCGGCCTTCATCACAGCGACCACCGGTCTGCCGGCCAACAGCAATTCCACCCCGTCGACCCGGAACATCATCACCGATCAGGTCAACTACGTGGTCAATCGCACCACAACGGTTTTCGTCTCGGGCGGCCATGAGAATATCACCTACACCGGCGTAATTCAGCCGATCGACGACCTGATCTGGAGCATCGGAACAACCCTGACGCCCAATCCAGACAGCCTGCTGTCAGTCAGCTACGGTCACCTCAATGGCTTCAACTCGTTTTCCGCTTTTGGTCACTACGAACTGACCGCCCGTACAATTTTGACCGTTTCTTATGGCAGCACGCTCGGCACGCAATTGCAGAACCTGCAGAGCCAGCTCAACCTGGCCACTGTCAATCCCACCGGATCGCTGATCAACGCCCAGACCGGCGGTCCACTATTTGGTAACATCAATGCACTTGGGGTGCAGGACGGCGTGTTCCGCACCGACACTTTGACCGCCGGCGGCCGGACCACTCTGAATCGCGATATCCTTTCGGTGGATATTTACTTGACCAAACAAAGCCAGGTGGGCGTGATCGAAATCCTCGGTGTCGAGCAATGAAACGGTAAATCTGCAATGGACGCATGAGCTTCGACCCGATCTGACAATGAGTTCCGCCATCGCTTATTCGCGGCAGGATCAGGCCAGCGGAACTGGCGTGAATTTCGGTGACAGTTGGTCGGTGGCGGCGAGTGTAGCCCTGCGTCATCAGATTTCCGATACGGTTGTCGCCAGCCTGCGCTATGCGTTCTTCGACCGGCGGTCGGCCGTTGCGACCTTCAGCACTTACCAAAATCTGCTGGTCCTTGGCGTTTCGAAGACATTCTGAGATAGTACCGTGTTCGTCAAATTGCATAATTTGCATGCGCTGCTGGATCCCGGGCTTTAAATGGGGCGATCATGACGACCCAGTGCAATGCCATGACGGTGGACGTAGAGGACGGCTTTCAGGCGCAGGCTTTCGCGCGCTGCATTGCCCGCGCCGATTGGGACAGTCTTCCATTGCGGGTCGATCGCAACACCAATGTGATCCTGGATCAGTTCGCGAGAGCCGAGGTGACGGCCACCTTCTTTACTCTCGGATGGGTGGCGGAGCGATTTCCTGGACTGGTTCGCCGCATCGTCGCCGAGGGCCACGAACTCGCGAGCCACGGCTGGGATCACACGCGGGCCGATACCCAGGACGAGGAAGTCTTCCGCGCCGATGTGCGCCGCGCCCGCTCGATGTTGCAGGAGATCAGTGGCGTTGCGGTCTCCGGATACCGCGCCGCCACGTTTTCGATCGGACCTCGCAACATGTGGGCACTCCGCATCCTGCGGCAGGAGGGATATCGTTACAGTTCAAGCATCAATCCGATCCGGCACGACCTGTACGGCACGCCGGATGCGCCGCGTGCACCGTTCCGTCCCTTTGCCGACGGGGTGGTGGAGATCCCGATGACCACTGTTCGTTTGTTCGGACACAATTTGCCTTGTTCGGGTGGCGGCTATTTTCGCTTGCTGCCGAAGGCGCTTTATCGCGCGGGATTGACCTGGGTGAACCGGCATGATCGACAGCCTGGCATTTTCTACTTCCACCCGTGGGAGATCGACCCCGATCAGCCGCGCATCGCCAACCCCGGCTGGAAGTCTCACCTGCGCCATTACACCAATCTATCGCGAATGACGGCGGATGTGGATTTACTACTGAGGCATTTCTCCTGGGACCGGATGGATCGCGTTTATGCTTCGGCCCTGGCCGCCGGTTTGGCCGATAGTGACGCGCCTTTCGACCCAGCGACGCCCTGAGGATAACGCATGCCCGTTACTCTCCGCAGTCTTGACGAGGGTAGCGCAGCGACGTGGGATCGTTTCGTGGAGGCGATGCCCGCGGGTACATTCTTCCATCGCGCCGGCTGGGCTCGGGTGATCGAAGCGGCGTTCGGCTGCTCCACGCATTACAGTTTCACCGAACAGGACGGCACAATGACCGGCGTGCTTCCGATGGCGCGGATGAGGAGTTCGGCTGTTCGGAGACAGCTTGATCTCCAGCCCGTTCTGCGTCTACGGCGGCCCGCTGGCGGCCGAGGCGGAAAGCGCCGCCGCCCTGGTCGCTCATGCCGAGACGCTGGGCGCTCGCATCGGCGTGAGCGCGGTGGAGTTTCGCCACCGCGACGCCATCACAAGTGTGTCTGCCGGCGGTAATGCGAGCGTCGGCGATGCCCCATAGAGTGACTGGATTGAGCAGCCTGACTTATATGTGACTTTCCGTAAGGCGATCGAAACTGATCACGAACACAACATGAAAGCGATTCCGCGCAAGCGGCGGGCGATGGTGCGCCAGGGCATCCAGAATGGTCTGAAAACGGTGGTCGGCTGCGATACCGACGGGTTGCACAAGGTGTATGCCGAGAGCGTCCGCAATCTCGGCACGCCGGTGTTCTCGCGGCGATATTTCCGTCTGCTGATCGAGATGTTCGGCGATGCGGCGGACGTCGCCACGATCCTGCAAGACGACCGACCTGTCGCCGCGGTGATGAATTTCTATTTTCGCGACGAAGTGTTGCCATATTACGGCGGTGGCACGGTCGCGGCCAGGGCCTGTGCCGGCAACGATTTCATGTATTGGGAGGTTATGCGCCGAGCGGCGGATCGGGGTTTCAGGGTGTTTGATTTCGGTCGGAGCAAGATCGGCACAGGCGCCTATGCGTTCAAGCATAACTGGGGCTTCGCTCCGACGAAACTGCACTACCGCTACAGGCTGGCGCCCGGTGCCGTGAGGATCGATCGCAACCCGCTGAACCCGAAATACCGGATATTCATTGCCGCCTGGAAGCGGCTGCCGTTGCCGATTGCCAATGTGCTGGGGCCATTGATAGTGCGCGGACTTGGTTAGCGTGGTCACCGACGCACCACGACGGAGCGACCGGCAAATGCCTCAGGCCGTGGTCATGCAACAGCGATACAAGCATGATGCCCGACCTTTTGTTTCTGACCCAGCGTCTTCCATACCCGCCAGACAAGGGCGAAAAGATCCGCTCCTTTCAGATTCTGAACTATCTTTCGGGCGCATTACCGCATCCACCTCGGGTGTCTGATTGATGATCGGAACGATCTTGCTTTCGTCGACGCGATCCGAGCGAAGTGTTGTGATATCCACGTCGCGCCATTGAACAGCCGAATCGCGCGCCTGTTGTGCGTGCGCGGGTTGCTGACAGGCGAGGCGCTCAGTGCCAGCTTCTTCCGCGACCGAGGACTGGCGTGTTGGGTCCGTGATGTTATCAAAATGATCCGGCCGGCGGTAGTTTTCATTGCCTCGTCCAATATGGCGCCGTACGTTCTCGATCTGCCAAACAGCGCCCTGCGCATCGTCGACTTGATGGACGTCGACTCCGAGAAATGGCGAGCGTACTCCGACCTGTCGCGCGGTCCGATGCGCATGGTCTATCGTCGGGAATGGCGCAAAGTGGCGGCCCTGGAGCGACGGATCGCCAACGAATGCGATCTGGCAAGCTTTGTCTCGCATGTCGAGGCCGCTCTGTTCGCTCGCCTGATGCCCGATTGCGGGGCACGGATCCGCGGGGTCATCAGCGGCGTCGATCATCGCCACTTCGATCCGGCCTTGAATCATCCCCGGGTCTACGACGCCGTCTGCCCTAGCTACGTATTCGCCGGCACAATGGACTATCCGCCCAATGTTGACGCCGTGAAATGGTTTGCCGACGAGATCCTTCCCGCGATCCGCTGCAGCGTACCGGCCGCGCGGTTCTATATCGTGGGCACCAACCCCACGCGGGACGTGCGGCGGCTGTCGCGGATCCCGGGGGTTTTTGTTGCAGGTCGTGTGCCCGATGTTCGCCCTTATGTGGCGCATGCCACCGCCAGCGTCGCGCCGATGCGCGTTGCCCGTGGCATCCAGAACAAGGTGCTGGAGGCGATGGCGCTCGCTAGACCGGTCGTGTTGACGAGCGGTGCGCTGGATGGAATCGAGGCCAGACCAGGCCAGGAGGTGATTCTTGCGGACACGGCGGAGCAATTTGCTGCTGCTTGCTGTCGCCTGGCCGTGCGCGGCGACCACGACGGCATCGGCGCCGCGGCGCGTCGGTTCGTAGTCCGCAATCACGATTGGTCGGTGACGCTGCATGGATTCGACGATCTGTTGCGTCTGACTGGCCTCTCCGAGTCTGCCGGCGGCGACCTGGCCTTGGGCCGATCGGGTTGCAACGAAATATGTCGCTCCTGAACCCACCCGTCCTCGCCGTCATCTCTCCGAATCTCGCCGCACCGGGCGTTATCCCAAACAGTCGGCGCCATGCGCGCCTACCACTCAGCCTTGGCCTGCTGCTGCTGGGGGTCGTATTCAACGGAGAGATTGTCGCCGCGGTTTGGACCTGGATCCAGTCCACCGCATACAACCACTGCTTCCTGGTGCTTCCCATTGTAGCTTTTCTGTGGTGGGAGCGACGCGCGGACATCGCGGGGCTGACCGCCAAGCCGATGCCCTGGGCTGCACTGCTGGGTGTGCCGATCGCCGTGCTTTGGCTGGCGGCGGAGCGTCTCGGGATCATGGAGGGGCGGCAACTCGCTGCTATCAGCTTCGTCGAACTGCTGTTCCTGGCTGTTCTTGGCCCACGCTTCTGGTGGGCGGTATCCGGGCCGCTGCTATACGGTATGTTCCTGGTGCCGTTCGGTGAGTTCCTGACACCGAATTTGCAGGACATCACGACGCTCTTCATCGGACATGGCCTCGAGCTACTCGGCATTCCGGCCTTTGTCGACGGCAACACCATCGAGATCCCGCAAGGTACCTTTCTGGTTGCCGAGGCCTGCGCCGGGTTGCGCTTCCTGATCGCCTCGCTCGCCTTCGGTTGCCTCTATGCGCTGCTGATGTATCGCAGCCCGGTCCGCCGTGGCGTGTTCATCCTGATTTCGATCGTCGTCCCGATCATCGCCAACGGATTACGTGGGCTGGGGATCGTCTATCTCGGTTACAAGCTGGGGAGTGCCAAGGCCGGAGCGGCTGACCATCTGATCTACGGCTGGCTCTTTTTTTCCCTTGTCGTCGGCCTCTTGATCGCCATGGGGTTGCCGTTCCGTCAGGACGATGCGTCGCCGCCGCCTCGCGTTCAGACGACGGCGGCGCCATCGATTTCCAGCCGCCGGGCTTTCCTTGCCATGTCGGCTTTGGTAGCCCTGGCGGCATTCAGTCCGACGGTATCTGCCGGTCTGAGAATGACCGCCGCGGCGCCGGTCACGTTGCCTGCCAGCATCGCAGTCGGTGCGGACTGTTCGATTGTCGCCGGGGTATCTGCCGATCCGCACGCAACGCGGGTACGAACCCAACGCGTCGCATGCGGTGACATCACCATGGATATGACCTGGGAAGCCTTTCCCCCTCGCGCTACGGCGGGACCGGTGATGCTGGAGCGGCATCGGCTGTGCCAGCGGGCGGAAACCGAGTCACTGAGCGAAGCCTGGCTCCCCGACATCGGCGGTATGCGTCGCGCATGGCGTATTTTGCGGTCCGACGAGCCGGCCTACGTCCTCGCCGTCTCGATTTGGATCGATGGCAGACCGGTTCGGCCGGGCCTGTCCATGCGTCTGAGGATGGCGCTGGACAGCCTGTTTGGCTCCACATATGCGGCGATGCTCATGACTGTGACGCCGGCTGTCGCGTGGCAGAGCACGACGCCGGTCGCGAGGCAACGAGCCGAGGCAAGCGTCGTGAGGTTCTTGCAGGAGCACCCGGACCTGGATATCCGGGTAGGGGAGATCTCCGCGCTGCGGTAGTTTCGCGGCTGCAGCAGCCGCGGACACCCGATCATTAAACAAGTGCGCAGGCCGCATCGTCGTGGCGTTCGTTCACACGAGTAAGCCACGGATGGAATTGGCCGGAATTGGCGATAGTCTCCAGCGAACAAAAGGCACGGAGCGCCGCGGAATGAGGATTTTGCTTGCCAATCCCAACACCACCGTCGCGGTGACGGAGCGGATTGCCGCGGTAGGACGCGCCGTCGCCAGTCCGGGGACAGAAATTGTGGCCGTCACCGGCCAGACCGGCGTGCCCTACATCGCCACCAGAGCCGAGGCGGTGATCGGGGCCCGAGTTGCGCTCGAGCTTCTGGCGGAGCACGCCGAGGGCTGCGATGCGGCGGTCATCGCGGCGTTTGCCGATCCGGGGCTGGGCGGTGCACGAGAATTGTTATCCATTCCCGTTGTCGGCATGGCTGAAGCCGCCATGCTCACAGCCTGCATGCTCGGCCGCCGGTTCTCCATCGTGACCTTCGCGACGGCGATGGAGCCCTGGTTCCGTGAAAGCGTGGAGTACAACGGACTGACTTCGCGGCTCTCCAGCATCCGCTGCGTTGGCGGCGGTTTCCGCGACATCAGCACGGTGCAGGAGGAAAAGCAGACGCTGTTGATCGAGGCGTGCCGAGAAGCAGTTGAGCGCGACGCGGCCGACGTGGTGATCCTGGGTGGGGCGCCGCTGGCCGGGCTCGCAGCCAAGGTAGCGGAATTCGTGGCGGTGCCGCTGGTCGATGGCGTAGCGGCCGCGGTACGCCAGGCCGAAGTTCTGGCCGCGCTGCGACCTCGCAAGGCGACGGCGGGAACCTTCCGGAAGCCGGACGCCAAGGCGGTGACCGGCTTGCCCGCGGCGCTGGAGCGGTTGTTTCGATCGTCATCCTGATCGGATACTGAGGCCCCGGTCGACGGCCTGCGGCACGGGGCGCCAGATACGCCGCCCACACGACAATGGCGGCGTTTCGCTTGCGGCAGCCCGGTAGCACGATGCCCGATCGGCGTTAGGGAATACTTACCGAGTGCCCGCGAATGATCATCGCCGACAGCCGGCTTGCCGATGGTCGCGAAACATGCAGCCGCCTGATGGCATCTTTTAACGGCGACGCAGACTTGTATCGCTAAAGGACTTGTATCATTATTCGTGTTGAGAGACAATCAGATTCTGTTTGATATGGAACGACACAGGGTGAGTAAATCACGCTATGTGGAACATCGGAGAATGCATCTGAGCAAAATTGCACATTCGCGTGTGTATCATCGTAACGAAGAAGGGCGGTTGGCTCCCCCGGCCATGAAACGAACAGTCTGAACTTGGCTGAGACTTCAAGCAAACCGGTGATCGCGAGGTACGAAGTACGATGGCGAAAATCGCAATGTGGCATCAGCGGCTTACGCCGACGCATGGGCGCCTGGCAACGCTCGACGCAACGATGCCCGGGCTCCGACGTTTCGCTCGACATTTGTTGGGCGAACGGCTCTTCGAATGGCTGCGGGTCATCGCCCGCGTGAGATCGGATTATATAAGGATGCATGGCCGTGCGCCGGCAATTCTGCGGCCACGGCGATACACCGAGAAGATGCAATGGCGAAAGCTTTTCGAACTCGATCCTACATTCGTTGTCCTGTCCGACAAACTGGCCTCACGCGACTTTATCGCCGCGCGGATTGGCGGCGGTCATTCCGCGCCTTTGCTCTGGGCTGGTAGCGACCCGGCGGACGTGCCATACGATTCCATCGAGACGCCGTACGTGGTCAAAAGCAATCATGCCTGTGGTCATACCGTTGTCGTTACTGACACGATTTCACACGATGCAGCGGACTTCCGTCTCCTCGGGCGTCGGTGGCTTGACTTCTGCTATGGGACAGAAAAGAGCGAGCCCGGGTATGTGCACGTGCCGCGCCGCATCCTGGTGGAGCGACTGCTCCGTGAGCGAAACGGGGCAACGCCTCTCGAGCACCGCGCATTCGTCTTCTCCGGGATGGTGCAGGTCATCCAGACCTCACTGGTGACGGAGGAGGGAAAGCCACGCAACGCGGGTTTCTTCACCCGAAACTGGGAGCCATTGGGGTGGCGACTGATAAACCCGCTCGACGGGCGTTCGATCCGTCGGCCAGAGCGGTTGAATGAACTAATCGCGATCGCCGAGCGGCTTGGTGTAGGAATGTCGCACGTGAGGGTCGATTTCTATGAACACGATAATGAGATCACGGTTGGGGAGATGACGCTCTATTCGTGGTCCGGGATGCTCCCCTTTCATCCCGACAACGCCGATTACGAACTCGGCAGATACTGGCGGATACGCTGGCCCGCTCTTACCGCGATTTGGGCCGTGGCGCTACGCAGGCACGAAATTCGGCCACCAAAACCGCTCCGGACAGGAACTCCCGGCGCCTGAGTTCGGCGGCCGCAGCGCGAAGGCGACCTGACGCTGCGTAGCGCGACAGACCGGGCCGCCGCGGCCCGCGGAGGGGCGGGCGAACACGTCCTGCTGCGATGGTCCAATATCCGCCCGAGCATGTCCGGGATGGCGACCAAAGCTGCCCAACGGAGAGTAGCCAGGAACATATAGGGAATTCGACGAGCTCTCACGCGTTGTTGTGGCAGCAGCATGATTGGAGCCAACCTGCCTGGCGAAACCGATCCCGACGCACACTATGGAGTCGAATCGCTTGGCAGCGGGTTCCAACTGTTGTGCCACTAGCTAAAGGATGTATTACGCTGTCTCCACGGGACCTTGATTACGTGTGGAAAGGACTACAGTTGGCCAACTATGCCCAGATCGATCATTGCCGGGTGGGCGGCGGAAAAACGCTGATTAACGTGCTCGACCTTGGCGAGCAGGCGCTTACAGGCGTGTTTCCAAAAACACGCGATGCGAGTCTCACGTCCGGTCCCCTGCGTCTCGTCTGGTGCCCGGTTTCAGGGCTACTCCAGCTTGCACATTCGTACAGTCTCGACGAGATGTATGGCGATAATTACGGCTACCGTTCGGGTCTCAACCGCAGCATGGTTGACCATCTGACGCAAAAAATTCACGAGTTGGAGCGCACGACCGGTCTCGCTGCCGGCGACGCAATATTGGATGTCGGATCGAATGATGCGACCTCGCTGAAGGCGTATCGGACTCCGTCACTACGGCGCGTCGGGATCGACCCGACCGGTGCAAAATTCCGCTCTTATTATCCCGACGACATCACACTCGTCCCAGACTTCTTCTCCGCCAAGGCATACCGAGCCACCGGAGCGGGCCCAGCAAAGATCGTCACCTCGATCGCGATGTTCTACGACCTTGAGGATCCGGTTTCATTCGCCCGCGAAATTGAAACCGTTCTGGCGCCTGGAGGGATCTGGCATTTCGAACAGAGTTATATGCCATCAATGCTCCGGCTGACCTCCTATGACACCGTTTGCCACGAGCACCTGGAGTACTATTCGCTCGGCGTGGTGCAGCGCATTTTGGCCGCGGCCGGCATGCGTGCGGTCGACGTGAAGATGAACAACGTCAACGGCGGCAGCTTCGCCGTTACGGCTGTGCGGCAGGACGATCACGGGCGCGCCACGCAGCCGGTCGTCGGATGGCTTCTGGAGCAAGAGGAGCGGATGGGTCTGTCCACGCCGCGCCCCTATCGGGAGTTCGAGGACCGCGTTTACCGACATCGCGCCGATCTGCGCCGGCTACTGGAGGCGCTCGCCGCCGACGGCAAGAAGGTCGTCGGCTACGGCGCGTCCACCAAAGGAAATGTGTTGCTTCAGTTCTGCGGTGTCGGCACGGAATTGGTCTCCTGCATCGCCGAAGTGAACGAAGACAAGTTCGGCGCGTTCACACCGGGCACCGGCATTCCGATCATCTCCGAAACCGAGGCGCGTGCAATGCAGCCGGACTATTTCCTGGTTTTGCCCTGGCATTTCCGTGATGGGATCGTCCGACGAGAGGCCGAATTCCTGGCCCGGGGCGGGCGGATGATCTTTCCGTTTCCCGAGATTGAGATTGTCTGAGACGTCACGTTACCGGGTGCCGTTGCCGAGGGAAACCGACTGAATGCCGTTTGTGTCCTATGCACAGAACTGCGAAGACGTGTTGTTGCACCGTGCATTCGGTAACCAGGAGACCGGGTTCTACGTCGATGTGGGTGCGTCCGACCCAGTCGACGGCTCAACCACCAAAGCGTTCTATGACCGCGGCTGGAGCGGCATCAATGTCGAGCCCGGGGCGGTGTTTGCGGAACTTGCAGCGGCGCGTCCGCGCGATATGAATCTGCACATGGCGGTGATGGACCGCAGCGGTGAAATTGCGTTCATCGAGAACGCAGCCGATCGTGGGGCGACTTGCGTCGCACCGGACGCGAACGAGAAGGGCGCCGTGCGCATGGTGGCGTGTGATACGCTGGAGGCCATCGTTCGGACACATTCCGATGGACGCGTGGTGGACTTCGTGAGGGTGGATGCCGAAGGGTCGGAACCTGCGATCGTTCGATCGACCGATTGGCGGCGGCTACGGCCGCGAGTGCTGTTGATAAGAGCGACACGGCCGCGGAGCAGCGCGCTGGTGAACCAGGGATGGGAGCCGGATCTGCTCAGGCAGGGTTTCGTTCGCGTCTATTTCGACGGCATCAACTGCTTCTATGTTCCGGAGGAAGAAGTACCGGCGCTTGCTTCGCACTTTCAGACGCCGGTCAATGTGCTGGATCATTTCGAACGTCACGAAATGATCGTATTGCGTGCGGCTGCGCAGGCCCGGCAGCAGGAAGCGATTAGGGCGGTAGCGGAACGCGACGTTCTTCAGGAAGCTCTCGACCATCAACGGAATGAGGCAGTCCGCCTGGTCGCGCAACGGGATGCTCCTCGCTCAGTCGGGGACTTCCAACGTGGAGCGATGGCCACGCGTATCGCGGCGCAAGAGGCGCTGCGTGCAGCTACGGATTTGGAAAATCAGCCGGCGGCGCAGACGGTGGTCGAGCGTGGCCGGTGGCGCGACGAAGCGAGACCGCTCGCTGTTCCTCTACGGGATAGGGAGACCGGGACCGGGTCGCCGTCGTCCTGGCGCTCGCTTGTATCGCGGTCTCTCGGGGGCCGGATTGTGGCACGCCGGATTGCATTAACTGCCTACAAGCTCGTTCGTCCGATTGTCCGCCCGATCGCTTGGCGCCTGCGTAGTTTCATGGTCGCGGGTCTGATTGACCAATTGCAACAGCAAAGCGAACAGACTGGGGCGCAATCCGGCCCACCTCGAGTTATGCTGGGCGGCGCAGCGGCGACCGAGATGTACCGGTTGGCCGCTGAGATGGAACGAACGCTGCTTACGTTGGCGTTGGAAAGGGAACCGCAATACTCGCCCGACCCGGTGCCGGGTCAATCCGCGTCGGTCCGTAGCGATGTCGAGGTGACAGCAGAAAACATTGGCATCTAGACAGCGAAAGCCATCACGCTGCCTGGGCCCAGTCACCCAAAGCGCTGCCGAACGCACTCCAGGTCGGCAGGCGAACATCCGCCGCCTCGGTCCAAAGCCGATCGGCCGTCTTGTCGTTCAGCAATGATACAACGGCGCCGGCGATCGATGAGGGATCCATCCGCTCCAGCAGCCTTATGCCCCCCGACAAAAGCGCTGTACTTGGAAGGCGGGCGCTCGCGATGGCCGGAATTCCGGCGTGCACTGCCTCATAGGGCGGTAAACCAAAACCCTCCGCCTCACTCGGCATTATGACCGCCCGTGCTCGTCGCAGCACGGCACGCAGAGTTCTCGTCTGTGGGCTGCTGCATGACCACGAGACGGGGGTTGCCGGCGTGACGGAGGAAGAAGTCATGGGCCGCGGTGGCGTCAGGGGATATTCGCCCGGCCACGATCAGCCGAGCTGCCGTTTCGGCGCTCCACAACGATTCGAAGGCGGCAAGCAGAGCGTAAGTGTTCTTGCGCGGCTCAACCGTGCCGATGGCGACGAAGTCGCTCCGGTCGCTGGAAAAGTACTGCCGCTCCAGTCGCAGTCCGTCCGCGCCGGGCAACAGGACCGGCCCCATGCCCCCTGAAGACGACTCCCGGGCAACGCGAAACGCGTAATCCCGCCGCGTCTGCTCGCTCAGGAAGGCAAGGCAGCTTGCTGCGCGCAGGCCACGCAGGAAATGCATGCAATTCCGCGTCGTGCCCTGGGGAAACAGGTCGGGCCTAAGGAAAGGCAGGAAATCGTAGAGATACCACAGCACCCGGACCCCCGCCGCTGCAAGGCGCACATGGGCAGCGGCGCGGGCCGGAGCGAAAAACAGTTCGAGGTTCAGCAGTCGCCTCACCGCGTCGGCAGCGAGCGGCTCGGCGAGCGCGACTAGATCAGCGAGTGCACGGCGTTCCTCTGCCCGCGCAGCCCCCGAACCGTCGTTGTCCTCGCTACACAGCACGTCCAGCACGGCTTTCGGCAGTCGCAGGAGTTGCCCCTGGCCGTCGATGAAGCAGGGCACCAGCGGTGCGGGGCCTGGCCAGTGCCGGATTGCCTCGCGCTCGATGCGCTGGATACCGCTGTGAACGGGATTCGCGACCAGCTCGGACAAGTCGAGGTGAACAGGCGTCGGCATTAGTCAGCGGCCCAGTTTTGGTTCGGGATCGGGCGCGACCGAACGTCAAGCTCCAGCGCGCGACACAGCCCGCGCGAATAGGCAGTGAAGCTGCGTTGTTCGGAATAGGCGCGCCGCGCTGCCTCCGGCCGGTTGGCCGCAAGTCCGGAATCCAGCAGAGTGGCCAGCGCCTCCGCCAATAGCAGCGGACTGAGCGCGTCGGGGATGCAATGAATATAGCGAGGCACCCCAACCGCGGCGCCGAGCGACTCGTTGGTGACTGTCGGCAGACCAGCGGCGGCACAGTCGAGGAGGCCCCCCGACAAAGCGCCCAGACTGTAAGTACGGAGTTGTACCCCCAGATCGGCACCGACCAGATAATCGCGGTAATCTTGCTCGGAGACATAGCCTTGGGCGAAATGCACCCGCTTGGTGAGACCCAGATCGTCCACCAGGACACGCAGCGCGGTCCTTGCGGCAACCGTATCGATACCGCCGACGAAATGCAGGCTTGCCGGAATACCCCAGCCGCGCAAAACCTCGAGCGCCCAAATACATTCTTCCGGCGCCTTGCTGGAATGAACGAAGCCGAACGTAGCGATGGCGACCTCGCCGGCTTCGAGGCCAAGCCGCGCCCTGGCCGCTGACCGACGAGCCGGTGTCAGTTCGTCGGCCGTCCACGGCCGGTAGATGCTGAAAGGCAGGTAGCAGGGGATAACGCCATACCGTTCTTCGAACAGTTGCGCCGTCACCGGGGAGTGGACGATCGTGGGCGTTGCGCTCTCGGCGATCTCGCCCAAAAATAGCGCCTCTAGCTTGCCTTCATCGCCGAGCCAGCCAGTCAGATCTGATTCCTTCACCGACCTGCCGAGTTCCTTCCCCGCGACGGCAAGCGCTCGCTCCCGCCCGAGCAATGCGCGATAGAATGCCAACATCCGGGCATCGTGGGCGATGCAGGCACCGCCATACCGGTGGAGCAGTTCGAAGATACGCACATGGAAATGCGAATTGCCGACCACGTTGATGACTTTGTCGAAGCCCGTCATCAGAGAGGGAAGCGCACTGAGTGGGCGCACAGTGGCGACGTTGCGCTGAGGGGCCGGCTCGGCTGTTTCGGTGAAGACGTGCAGGTCGACAAGCTTGCCCAATTCCGCGCAGGTGGCGGCGCTGTAATCGGCGACGCCCGACCGGTCAGGTGGGACGGGGGAGAGCAGGGCAACGCGCGGCCGATAATGACGCAGGATCGTCGCCGGGCGGTTATCCAGCCGGAGCGTCACGGCATTCCAGAATCGGGCACCCACCGCCTGGGCTCGAAAACGTGGCCAGACTTTGGCTTGCCGCTCCAGCACCGCGGTCCGCCAGGCGGCGTCTGACGCGATCCGTTCCAAAATGGAACATAGCCTCATATCGTCATCGGCAGGAAAGCGGCAGTGCGGATCTGTCACGAGTTCCGCATGCGCGGGTATGTCCGAGGCAAGGCAGGGCACGTCGACGGCCATGCCCTCGATCAACGGTATCGAAAAGCCTTCGTCATAGGACGAGCTTACAACCGCGAACGCTTCCCGGTAGAGGTCCAACAGCCTTTCATCGGGCAGGTGACCGGGCACTTCGACCAAGGCCTCTCGGCCGCCGGCGGCAGCGGCTGTGGCGCGGAATATCTGTGCTTGGGTTTCCCCATAGTTGCCGGCGATGACGAGTGGGGTGCCCGCGTCCTGCATTACCTTGGACCGGGCGTGGGCTCGGATCACCACCTCGGGATTCTTGCGCGGGTCGCCACCGCCGACCACCAACAGATGGCGAGGCGGCAGGTCGGGCTTGACTGGCGTCCGCTCTTCGAAGGCTGGTTCGAGGGAGCAGCCGGTGACGGCGATGGTATGCTCGGCCACCCTTGACAGCGCTGTGAGGTCATCCGCCGAGCTGCGCGAAATCGGCAGAAACAAGTCACAGCGTGCTAGCCAGCGTAACGCCAAGGCGTAAGCCAACCGCTCGACCTGGGTGGGGAGGTACCGGCTCGGGAGGCGGTGTGGGATGAAGTCGTAGACAACAGCGGCACGCAACAATGTCGGATCGGACAGTAGCCGGGCGGCGAAGATGGGGTCGTGGGTCATGGGCGACATCATGATGAAGCATACCGGCGGGCACCGGGGCATTCCTGACCTGCTGGCCGCATAGGCGTTGATGCGAACCTCATCGACCGCCTCGCGTGCCTCCGGCAACAGCGTTGGCAGTGAGGGGTCCGTCAGGCCGACGATCCGCCGGCCGCGTGGAGCAGTCCGAAGGATCGCAAGCGCGTGCCGACCAATTCCTCGGCGGACATAATCAGGGTCCTGCAAGCAGCGTAAATCCAGGACCACGCTGTCTTCGCCGCTTCCGCTCATAAGCCTCCTTCATCCTTGTTGATCGCGTCGCCGCTCCTGGCAGCCTTATGTGGACGGCCTCGGGGTGGCAAGGTCTGTTTCGCGTGCTACGGTGATTGGGCGATGCAAGTGGGTGCTGCGCTGCCGTGCCGCCGGCGATGTCTCCCGGTTCGGCCCGGATCGCGCGCCGTGTTGCCCGATTTCGCCTGCGGGGCCTTTCCCGTCACCCCTGGCCTGCCATCCGACGGGGAGTCGTGATCCGGCAGCTTGCGCCACAGTCGCGACAGACCCTCTTCGGGCGGGGGAGACCTCTTTGCGCGTCATCACCCCCCTTCGCCGGCATTCCCGCCGGCCGAAGCCGATCCGTGGGAACCTTCGCCGGCGTCGTCTAGGAGATGGGCCCCGTCTCGTCCGCCGACGCTATGGTCGCCAACCGGGCGGCGCGACTTTCAAGACCGAGCAAAGCGCCGACCGCACTGTTCCATACGTCTGTCCGTTGGACCATCGAATTAGTGATCCGGCCAAGGCGCGTCTTTCCGTCGCTGGGACAACCTGCCCCGACCGGCCGAAACGGGAACGTTACGAATTGGCTCGTCACGACTGCAAAGCAAATAATTCCATTGTCATATCGTGTGCAGAGCATCCTTGGATGACTGCATAACGCTTTGCGCGTCGACATGACTGGCAACATAGTGTCTCGATCTGACTTTTTCGCGGTGAGGTGGGAAGTACTGGGTCATGTTTCCGTTTCGGCTTCAGCGGTCACAGCCACGACCGAGAGGTCGCCAGCGGTTGTCTGGGGGCGCCGTCGGACTACTGGCATTTGCGTGGAAAGCCAGCTAGATATCTGTTAAGTTTGTTAAGAAACTTTGGATCCAGGTGGCGTCATGGCGAACAGCACGGCATTTCCCGTTGGCACCTATCTCGGCGGGCCCGACGGCAACGACCCCGCCGCCAACACTCAATTTGAGGCTACATTTGACCAGTTCTCGACAATCATGGGCGTCCGCCCCAAGTTTATGGACGCGTTCACGGATAATTCTCAGGGAGATCCGACAACCTGGGTAAGCAACGCCGGATGGGCTTCGTGGTCGTGGACCAAAACGGGCTCTGCCTACGTTGGGCCTGGATCTGGTATCGTGCCGGTCGTCGGCATTCCGATGTCTTGGGGCGGCGAAAGCGGAAGCAATGTGGATGCCGCTTTTCAGGACATCGCGTCTGGCAAATATGATGCCGCATTCAAGGGGATTGTGGACGCCTGGATTAATGAGGGATTCAAGACTATTCAATTCCGCATCGGATACGAGTTCAATATTGGAAGCATACCGTGGGCTGTATTCAACTCGAGCGCTCCCACGGCGAGTCAGGATTTCGTTGCTGCCTTCCAAAGAATCGCCAATATCGTCCACTCTGAGGCGAAAGCCCTAGGCGCGACCGCCCAGGTCGTATGGAATCCGGGAACATGGGTCTCAGGAAATACGACGCAGCTCTATCCCGGGGATCAGTATGTTGACGTCATGAGTTTGGATGAGTATTCGCCGACCTGGACTACGGATTTTACCAATTGGGCGGGGGGTGGCACGCAGCAAATCGATCCTGCGACCTGGGTCGGCAACCCGATCAACCGCGAGCATTTTTGGCAATACACCAATGCGAGCCAGCAAAATCCTACGCCAGGACCCAGTTCGCCGGGCTGGTCGATGCAAGACGCCATCGCCTTCGCCAAATTGCACAACAAGCCGCTGTCTATCTCGGAAACTGGGGCAGGGAACTCCAGCACGAGTCCCGCATCGTTTGGGCCGATAGACGATCCCGACTTTCCAAAATGGCTCAACAGTGAGTTATCGAGCGCTCGGGCAAGTGGCGTGACCATTCAAAACGTGAATATCTGGGACGTCGGAAACGTCGCCTTCAACAGCAGCACGCGACCTCTCGAGGCAGCGGCCTGGGCGAAATATTTCGGTGCCGGGTCAGTTGCGTCGAGCGGCTCACCCCCTCCGATTCCGACCATTTCGCCGTCGGCGCCCGGAACCGTGCCCGAGGCAGCGGTAGGGGCGGGCGTTACTATTTCCGAAATCATCACCACCACGAATATCACCGGTTCTGTCTATGAGGAGGTCCTTACCGCAAGCGGTGCCGTCGAGAGCGGCTACAAGGCGATCGCACTCACCAATGGCGCCGCGACCGTGTCAGTCTTTCTTGCCAAATCCGGTGACAAGATCCAGGTGGTCAACAACCCTACCTCGCCGACAGTCACCGCGGTCAGTTCGCCGGTGATCATCACTGATCCGACTGTGACACCCCCGCCGAGCGTCACCATCGGCAGCGGGTCCGACACACTGGCGCTGCAGATTTCCGAGGACGCCTATCTGGGCAACGCGCAGTTCACCGTTTCGGTCGATGGCAAGCAGATCGGCGGCACCCAGACCGCGACCGCCTTGCATTCGTCGGGTAAGACGCAGACCTTTGACGTGCTGGGAACATTCGCCGCGGGCAGTCACACTGCGACCGTCAACTTCCTCAACGATGCCTATGGCGGCTCGCCCACGACCGACCGCAACCTCTACGTGGGCGGTGCAACGATCGATGGTGCCGTGGTGGCGGGTGCAACGCTCACCGAGCATTTCCAGGGTCCCCAAAGCTTTACCTTCCTGGCTCCGGGCACTTCGGGGTCCAAACCGGCTCCCGACAGCGTCACCGTCAACCGTCCGGCTAGTCTGACGGCAGGCCTGCAAGCCATCACCGGTTCTGAATCCGATCCTTCCCAGCCGGTCTTTCTGGACTGGCGCACCTATGGAACCCCCGCTCTCGATGCCAGTGACTGGGTGAAGGCTACGGTCAACCCGAGCGGCCAGTTCACCGCCTCGGTTCTCATCGATCATCCGGGTATCCAGAGCACGATGTTCTATCACGCCGGTTCCGGGCCGACCGTCGCCGCGTGGTCGGCTACTCCAGCCTAGAGATCGAATTGTCGGGCCAGCCATCTGTAGTCTTTTTTGGCGCGGGCGATGCCTGGCCAGAATGAATGGGGTCTGCTCAGCCGTGACGCTCGAAATGCCAGGCTCGGCAGCAACTCAATCTGATGCCTTTGGCGCTGGGCACGGCCAGCGAAGCGTGTTCGATCGCCCCCTGGGTGAACTCAGGCGCCCGCCAGCGCGGCGGTCTATACTTCGACGGCGGTAAAGCGCTGACTAGGCGCTACGAACTCCTCTTGGGCGGCCACCGTAAGGATCTCCCGCGATCCGGCCTCGGCGGTGCGGCGCAGCAGCCCGTGGATCGACGATCCAGCCGCCTCCATCGCCGCCACGGCATCGCCGGTGCGCAGCCAGTGGAACAGGAACAACGCCGCTATCGCGTCGCCGGCGCCGTTGACCGCCACCGGCAGGCGCGGCGTGCGCAACAGGTGAAACGCACCGGCCTCGAAGCTCAACATGTCGATGTGGTCGCGCGGCGTCGCCTCCGTCTCCAGGCTGGTCAGCAGCACGCAGCCCGGTCCGTCCGCACGCAGGATGGTTCGTAACTGGGCCACCGCCTGTTTGGCGGCGTCCAGGGAGGCGCAGTCCGAGCCGGTCAACCGCTCCAGCTCGAACCGGTTCGGCGTCGCTATGTCGGCCGCGGGCAGAGCGCGGTCTCGCAGGAAGGCTTCTACGCCGGGGCGCACATAAACCCCGGTATCGGTGTCGCCGATCACCGGATCACAGCAATAGATCGCCCCCGGGTTCGCCTGCCGCGCCAGGGCGACCGCGTGCAGGATCGCTTCGCCGATGTCCGCATCGCCGACATAGCCGGAAAGCACCGCGTCGCAGCGGCGAAACACGTCTCTCGCCGCTATGCCACTCACCAGGTCCTTTACCGCCTGACCCGAGTAGACCTCGCCCGTCCAGTCACCGTAGCCGGTATGGTTGGAGAACTGCACCGTGTTGATCGACCACACCTCGGCGCCGAGGCGCTGCAGCGGAAACACCGCGCTGGCATTGCCGACGTGGCCGTATGACACCCAAGATTGGATCGAAAGGATATTCAATAGGCTGCTCCGACTAATCTCGGGCGAAAAGACTTCGCCCCCCGGGTGATTTTCGCAGGTGGAGCACGCCGTGTGCCTCCGAGGCATCTCCTTCCGGAGCTGAAGGTCATCTTATCACCGAGCCAGGATTTCCTCGCGTGTGTCGATGCCCTTGCTCTGCCAACCTTTCCACAGGGACCTCAGCCAAATCCATCGACGCTTAAATAGCCGGCACTGGGAAATTGCAGCGATTGGAGTTATCGACCCGCGAAGCGGGAAGTGCCGGCCGCTCTTCCGGCCTTGCGGAGTTCTTGATGACCTTGCACCTCCATAAAGGGTCCCGTCTGTGGGTTCCAGCGCTCCTGCTGGCGTTGTTCGGCTGTAGCTCTGGCCGCAACGAGTTCGCCCCGGCTTGTCCGGTCGCTCGGCTGGTGCCGGAATTGGCCGATCTGATTCGCTACGCCACCCCCGGCGGCGGGCATGATGTAACCGACCTCATCTTGCAGGCGCGGATCAGCGACGTGCAAGGATCGTGCGAGGCGACCGATCAGAAGACGACGCTCGCCGCCTCGGTGCGGATCTCGGTGTCGGTGCTGCGTGGTCCGGCGATGCATGGGCGAGAGGCTGACGTTCCGGTGTTCCTCGCGGTTGTCCAGGGTGAGACAGTACGCGATAAGCGAGTGTTCCCGGTTCATATCGCGTTTCCGCCGAACGTGGACCGGCTCACGACAACGAGTTCACCCATCGACATGGCGCTTCCGGTCGGCAAGGGGGTGACCGGAGCGGCCTACAGGATCATTTCCGGCTTCCAGCTTTCGCCGGACGAACTCGCGGTCAATCGCCAAGCCCATGGCGGCTAAGGAAGAATGGTCCGGGGTCGGCTGAATATGAATCACATAGTGAAGCCGACATTGTCGGTTGCGCCGAAAGGGTCGATATAGACAGGCCATGAGCGATACGCCACCGAAGGGACGCCCGAACCAGGGAAGACGTCGAGGCATGAAGAAAGAAGACTGGGAGATCCCACCTAATCTACAGCCCGACCCAGGGGATTACTCGTTCGACCTCGAACGGGCGCTGAAAGCCGTCGTCAGCTTGAAGATATACGTCCCATCGGACGCGTTTACCGCCAACACGCTTGGCACCGAGCGAGCCGGTCACGGCGTGGTGATCAAGGAGACCGGCCTGATTGCCACGATCGGCTACCTCATTACCGAAGCTGAGACGGTCTGGATTACCTCGGCCGACGGACAGGCAGTTCCTGGGCACGCCCTCGCCTATGATCAGGAGAGCGGTTTTGGCCTCGTGCAGGCGCTGGGCAAGCTTGACACGCCGACCCTGGAGCTCGGCGATTCGGATCGGTTGAAGGTGGGCGACCAGGCGATACTTGCCGCGGGAGGCGGCCGTCATCATGCCATCGAAACCCGCATCGTTGGCCGTCAGGAATTCGCCGGCTATTGGGAATATGTGTTGGACGACGCGCTGTTCACCGCTCCGGCGCACCCGGTCTGGGGCGGTGCTGGCCTGATCGGCAGCGACGGTAAGGTGGTCGGTATCGGCTCGTTGATCTTGCAGCAGGGGGATGGCAAGGGAAGCCGGCTGGATATGAATATGGTTGTGCCGATTGGCCTGCTCACGCCGATCATGCAAGACCTGCTGAGCTATGGCAAAGTGAACCGTCCTGCGCGGCCTTGGCTTGGCGTCTACGCCACGGAAGCCGACGAGAATCTGGTAGTCAACGGCCTTTCCGACAACGGTCCGGCGGAGCAGGCGGGGCTGCGAGCCGGCGACAAAATCCTAATGGTGAACGACGAGGAAATCCCTGATCTCGCGGGCCTGTGGCGTCGCGTCTGGTCGTCGGGAAGCGCCGGCGCGGAAGTGCGGTTACGGATCGAGCGCGACGGATCGCCCAAGCGTGTCTCCATCCGCTCCGCCGACCGCGCGAGTTACATGAAGTCGCCAAAGTTGCACTGATCGTCGGGGATCTGGCTGATGTCTGAAAAGAGTGCTCCCCGGCTGCGCGGCACCATCGTGCCGGTAACCCCCTTTCATCAGAACTGCGCAATTTTATGGGATGACACGACCCGGGTCGGCATGGTGGTCGATCCGGGGGGTGACGTTGACCGCATCCTCGCCGCCATCGACCAGACGGGCGCCCAGATCGAACAAATCGTGCTGACGCATGGGCATCTCGACCATGCCGGCGGCGCCACGGCGCTGCGCGACGCGTTGCAACAGCGGGCGGGCGGCGGGGAAATCCCGATCGAGGGCCCTGACCAGCGCGACGAATTCCTGCTGAATGGCATCGCCGAGCAGGCGGCCGCTTACGGGTTCGATGCCGGCAATGTCAAACCAGATCGCTGGATGGCCGATGGCGACGTCCTCATGCTCGGCCCGCATCGCTTCGATGTACTTCACTGCCCGGGGCACACGCCGGGCCATCTGGTCTTTGTCAACCAAGCCGCTCGCTTCGCACTGGTTGGGGATGTATTGTTTCAGGGCTCGGTCGGACGCACTGACTTTCCCTATGGCGACCACGCGGCGCTGATCAGCGCGATCAAAACCAAGCTGCTGCCGCTCGGTGACGACGTCACGTTCATTTGCGGCCACGGCCCTGGCTCAACTATCGGGACGGAGAAGGCGAACAACCCATTTCTGCGCTGACGGTTCAACTCGGCCCGTCCGAGCCCAAATCGCCGATCCGGGGGCCGGGGTCTCCGCGGGACTTCCTCGACGGCCTTGGTCGCAGTCCGTTCGACGGCGGAGCGACCGAGCAGCTGCAGGACCAGGGTCTGCGCCATTTCGTCAACGCTTTCTGGACTGCCGGCCAGCGGCGCAGCCACAGCATTCACGAGATCAGTTACCGCGCCTGCTTCAAGGCCCAGCTTCCAGCATTTTTCATCGAGCGCCTGACCGTGCCCGGCGAGCGTGTTTACGATCCATTTTCGGGCCGGGGCACGACTGCCATCCAAGCCGCGCTCATGGGTCGCGCGCCGGTCGCCAACGACATCAACCCGCTCAGCGCGATGCTGTCCGCGCCGCGGCTGGATCCGCCACCGGTCGCCGCGGTCCGCGATCGCCTCGCGCGGATCGACTTCGCGCGGCAGGTCACCGACCCGGCGGAGGCCGATCTGCTGGCGTTCTACCATCCGGACACTCTGCGCCAGATCACCGCACTGCGCGCGTGGCTGCTGGAGAGCCCGGGAAACCTGGATGCCGTCGACGGGTGGATCAGAATGGTCGCGCTCAACCGGCTGACTGGCCACTCGCCTGGTTTTTTTTCGGTCTACACGATGCCGCCGAACCAGGCGGTCTCGGCGGCATCGCAGCGCCGGATCAATCAGAGTCGCGAGCAGGTTCCCGCCGTGCGGAATGTGCCCGCGATCATCCTGAAGAAGACGATCAGCCTGCTCGCAGACGGGGTGCCCCCGCCGCATCCGGCGGCGGTTCTGATCACCGGTCCGGCCGATCGCACCCCGCAGCTGGCGGACGCTTCGGTTGATCTGCTGGTGACCTCACCGCCCTTCCTCGATGTTGTCGATTACGAGGGCGACAACTGGCTGCGCTGCTGGTTCGCCGGCATCGATCCCGCCGATGTCCGGATAGACCGCCACAGCGGGATCCCATCATGGGAGGGATTTGTCCGCCGGTCGTTCGAGGAGTTTGCGCGGGTGGTTCGCCCCGGCGGCTTCGTCGCGTTCGAGGTAGGGGAGGTCCGCGGCGGCAAGATTTTGCTGGAGCGACATGTCGCCAGCGCGATTGAAGGTCTGCCGTTCGAGCTACTTGGCGTGCTGGTGAACCGGCAGACATTCACCAAGACAGCGAATTGCTGGGGCGTGAATAACAACCGCGGCGGCACCAACACCAATCGGGTGGTCATGGCAATCCGCCGCTAGCGCGGGTCAAGCCGCCCGCTGCATCCTCAGTGCCGAAGCGCCTCGGTGTCATCCTCGGCGCAGGCTTTGTCCTCGGCGGGTCATCGCGCAACGATCGTGCGCCGTCGGCTGGGATCGACCGGCTCCGGGTTCGGCACGGGGTCAGGCAGGTCCTCGGCGTCGGCATCCAGCCAGCCGTCGTCGAGGTCCGGCAACGGGATCGCGCTGAGCAGGCGGCGCGTATACGGGTCCTGTGGGGCCGCGAAAACACCGGCGCACGGCCCTTCCTCGACGATACGGCCCCGATGCATCACCACGACCCGTTCACACAGCACGCGCACGACACTCAGGTCATGCGCGATGAAGGCCAGCGCCAGCCCCATATCACGCCGCAGCTCGCGCAACAGATCAAGGATTTGCGCCTGGGTGGAGACGTCGAGGCCGGAGACGATCTCGTCGGCCAAAATGAACTCGGGTTCGGTAATGATGGCGCGTGCGATCCCCACGCGCTGGCGTTGGCCGCCCGACAACTGGTGCGGATACCGGTCGGCGAAGCGGGCTGGCAGGCCAGCGCGATCGAGCGCTCGCAGCACTTTTCCTCGCAGATCGCCACGCGACCCCCGCGCACGCAACGGTGCGGCGACGCAGGCGGCGATGCTGTGGCGCGGGTTGAGGGATGAGAGCGGATTCTGGAAGATCATCGTCATCCGTGCGCGCAGCGGCCGCAGCGCCGGCTCCGGCGCGTGGGTGATGTCCTGGCCGTCAAAAGTGATGCGGCCGCCGGTGGGTTCGAGCAGGCGCACCATGGCGCGGCCGAGGGTCGTTTTGCCGGAACCCGACTCACCTACGATCCCCACCGCCTCGCCGCGCCGGATCCGAAAATCCACGCCATGCAGAATGTGGATCAGCGGCCTGCGCCGGAACGGCGCGTTGCGCGCCAGATCGGGCAGTGCCAGGTGCAAAGCGTCGACATGCAGCAGGTCTTCGGTCATCCCGGAAGGTCCACGGATACCGGGCACACCATCTCGCCGGGACGGTCAAATCGCGGCGTCGCGGCGAACAGGGCTTGCGTATAGGCGTGTCGCGGGTGGCTGATGATCTCAGCGACCGGCGCCTGCTCGACGATGCTGCCGGCATTCAGCACCGAGACAGTGTTGCAGATTTTCGCCACCACGCCGAGATCGTGCGTCACGAACAGGAGTGCCGTGCCGTGCTTGCGCTGCAAGTCACGGATGAGGCGAAGGATTTGCTTCTGCACGGTCACATCCAGCGCTGTCGTTGGTTCGTCGGCCACGATCAGTCGTGCCTCGATGGCGAACGCGGTAGCGATCAGAATGCGCTGGCGCATGCCGCCGGACAGTTCATGCGGGTAGCAGCGCAATACCCGTTCGGGCTGGCTTATATGCACCTCGTGCAGCATCGCCAGCGCGCGGACCTGCGCCTCTTGCCGCGACAATCCGAGGCGCAGGCGCATGACGTCGGTCATCTGGCCCGCGATGCGACGGGCCGGGTTGAGCGCGGAGAGGGGGTCCTGCGGGATCAAGGCAAGGCTCGCGCCAAGCCTGCGCCGGGCCGGTGCGCCGAGGCCGACAAGTTCCTGGCCGAGCATGCGGATCGAGCCACCGGTGATGAGCACGTTGGGTGGCAGGATGCCGAGCACGCAGCGGCCGATCATCGACTTGCCGGCGCCTGACATTCCGACGAGGCCATGCACCTCGCCGGCTGCGATGGTGAGTGAGACACTGCGCAGCAGAGCCGCGCCACCCCGACCGGCTAGTGCGGCGGAAAGCTCGTCGATCGCGAGGACGGGGTCGCTCACCGCAGCACCGGGTCGAGTTCCGCCTTCAGGCCGTCTCCGAGCACGTTGAAGCCCAGCACCGCCGCCAGCAACACGAGCATCGCGCCAATCAGCACCCAGGGCGCCTGATGCACCACCTCACGCCCTTCCGCGATCATGCTGCCCCAGCTTGGCGTGTCCGAGGAGATCGACAGACCGACGAAGGAGAGGATCGCCTCCACGACAACGGCGATCCCCATTTCCAGGGTGAGTAATACGAGCGTCAGCGGCAGCACGTTCGGCACCACCTCCCGCCAGAGGATCGCCGGTGGGCTGAGGCCCGCGAGTACAGCGGCGTCCATGTAGTCCATGCGGCGCTGTTGCAGCGTTTCGGCGCGCACGACCCGGCAGAAGCGGGTCCAGTCGATGAGCAGGATGGCGACGACGACGGACCACAGGCCGGTGCCGATCAGGGCAACGAGAATGATCGAGAGCAGGACCGGCGGGAACGAGGACCAGATGTCCAAGGCGCCGGAGATCGCAGCGTCCGTCCAGCCGCCGAAGAAGCCGGCGGCGAGTCCCAGGGCGGTGCCGACCAGGGCGGTGAGGATCCCGGCGACGAAGGCGACCGTGAGGGCCACGCGGCTGCCGTAGATCAGTCGGGACAGCACGTCGCGGCCCAGGCTGTCGGTACCGAGCGCGTGGGCGCCGGGTGCCAGGCTCCAGTCGGGCGGGTTGAGTTGAACCGCGAGATCCTGGTCGAGCGGGTCGTAAGGCGCGAGCGCGGATGCGAAAATTGCGGCAACCAGAAGCAGCAGCATCAATCCCCCGCCGATGAGGACGCGCCAATTGGTGAGCACGCGACGGAGCGTTCCTCTCCCAGACAGTAGCCGTTGGTTCACCGGCAATTTTAACAACCTGAGGCCGCTCCGCGTTTAGGGTCAGGCTGATAGTGCTCGAAATTCATTCATGCCGCAGCCTGGGGTCCAGGGCCGCGTAGCAAAGGTCGAGCGCCAGATTGATCAGAATGAAGATCGCCGCGAAGGTCAGAATAAGGCCCTGAATCAGCGGCAGGTCGCGGTTGATGACCGCGTCGATGGCGAGATTGCCGATACCCGGGTAGGAAAAGATCTTCTCGATCAGCACCGTGCCTCCCACCAGGAACGTCAGCTGCACACCTGTCAGGCTCACAGTCGGGATCGCGGCGTTGCGCAGGGCTTCGGCCATGATCACGTGCCAGGGCGAGAAGCCCTTGACGCGCGCGATCAGCGCGTAGTCGAGGCGCCATTTGTTCGGCGAGCGAGGATTTCAGCACGCGCGCGATCATCGCCGCGAGCGGCAACGCCAGCGCGACCGCTGGCATCGCCATGTGTGCGAGCACGTCAGCGGTGACGCTCCAGCGCAGGCGGAGGAAACTCTCGGTCAGGGTGAAGTCGGTGGCGAGGCCAAGTGCCCGCGCCGGGTCGTTGCGGCCCGAGATCGGCAGCACCGGCAGGAGAACGCCGAACAGCACGATGAAGGCGAGGCCCCAAAGGAAGTCCGGCACCGCGAGAATGAAACCGGTCGCGGCGTCAACTGCGACTTCTCCGACGCGCCCGGCGAAGCGGGTGCCGAGCACGGCCAGCGTGCCCCCCAGCAGTATGGCGACGGTCGCCGCGAGCACCACCAGTTCCAGCGTCGCTGGCAGACGCCCGGCGATCAGGCCTGCCACATTCTGGCGTGTGGTGATGGAGATGCCGAAACTGCCGGTCAGGGCCTGGCCGGCCCAGATGACGAACTGACGCCACAGCGGCTGGTCGAGGCCATACAACGCGTGTAGCCGCGCGACGACGGCATCGTCCGCGCCTGGCGGGATCATCATCGCGACGGGATCGCCGGGAACGACGCGCACCAGCACGAACACCAGCACCGCGACGTCCGACGAGCGTCGGCACCGCTTGCAGGAGGCGGAGCAGGATCCGGCGCGGCAGCACTGGCTAGGTGGACGAACTCCCTCCCCCACCGGGGGAGGGAAATTCACGCCGTCTCACGCCCGAGAAAATCGCTGCGGCTGCAACGCACCCGAGATATGCGGCACCACCTTAAGGTCAGCCTTATGCACGATCGGCTGCACGTACTGCAGCAGCGGCAGCACCAGCGCGTTCTCGGCGATGTACCGATCCACTGCTTTCCAGCCGGCGATCCGCTTGGCCTCGTCGTGCTCACCCCAGAGCGGGCCGATCAGCGCGTCAACATCAGCAGCGTGCCAGGCAGAGTGCGGCGAGTGGCTGAACATCGCGAAGCCGGTGGACGTCGTCGGATCGCCGATCGAGTTGCCCCAGTTGTAGAACGCGGCCGGCGCGAGTTTGTGGCCGGCGCGGAGTTCATAGTGCTTGGCGATCTCATACACCTCGATCGAGGCATCGATGCCGACCTTGCGCCACATGCCGACGATCGCCTGGATCATCTCGTAGTCCTTAGGCTTGAAGCCGCGGGTCGTCTGGATGGTGAACTTCGCCGGCTTGTCCCTTGAATATCCGCTGGCCGCGAGCAGCCTGGCGGCGCCTTCGGGATCGTACGGCGTCTTGATTGACGGGTCGTACGCCTCGTACTGCGGCGCTTCCAGCGTGTCGATCGGCACGCCGTAGCCGCGCAGCAACTTGTCCACCAGCAGCTTCTTGTCCACCGACTTGACCAGTCGCATGGCGTACGTTCGCGTCCAGCATCACCGGGTCGACGTTGGTGAGGAAGATCATGCCGATGTCGGAGACCGGGGTGCTCACGCCGGCGAGCCCAGCCTTGCCCTTCAGCCGGTCGAATTCCTCGTACGGGATTTCCAGCGTCACGTCCGATGCGCCGGACTTCGATCTCGGCCACGCGCGCCGAGGCGTCGGTGACGAACTTGAACACCACCGTGTCGATCGCGGGCTTGCCGCCCCAGTAGTGCGGGTTGGCCTTCAGGCGCAGGAATGCGTTGCGCTCGAACGCGTCGACCATGTACGGGCCACTGCCCACCGGCGGCCTTTTCGAACCCTTCCGGCCCGACCTTCTCGAAGTAGGCGCGCGGCAGGACGTAGCCGGTCAGAAACGCCATCCATTTGAACAGCACGGGGTCGTACTGGTGTGCGTCCGCGGTGATGCGCTGTCCGTTCCATCTTGAAGTTGGAGAGGTTACCCCAGACAAACTGGATCGGATTTCCGCCCTTCGGGTCGCCGGCGCGCGTCGAGCGACCAGACGACGTCGTCCGGCGTGACTGGCGAGCCGTCGTGCCACGTCGCACCCTTGCGCACGTCCATCCATATGCCGGTGCCGGCGTCGTTCCAGCCCCATTTTTCCAGCAGGCCGCCGGTGAACGACAAGGTCCGGGTTCAGGCCGATGTATTGATCGAACACCGACTGGTAGAGTGCCTGGATGGTCGGGTTTACCGCCGAGGGGCCGACCGTGGGGTCCCAGGCCGGCAGGCCCACGTTATAGGCGATGGTCACGGTGTCGGCCTCGGCGCGCGCCGCGCGGATCGGCACGATACGATTCACGGAGGCCAGCGTCAGCCCGCCGGCAACCAGCCCTCGGCGCGTAAGGTCCATCTCCTCAATCCCCGCCATATTTCGTAGTCAAAACGCTATCGCCGCCTTGGAGTCAAGGGTCGCCTGCGGGTTTTCTCATACCCGTTGTGGGGTAGCGGAACGTGCTGCTGCCGCAACCAGTTCGGGTGCTCGGTGACCGCGTGCTTCCGGCTCTGATTAGTCTCGTTTCGGTGACCGTGGTCACGAAACGGGCGCCAGGCACCGATGCGGTGACCCGCTGTGTGCAGCACGTCACGTTAGGACAGGCTGCGATCAATCAGGACTGTGCCCGTATCCAAGGGAGTAGTTCTGATGACTCAGGAGAACCATCGTGCCCGGGTTTCGGATGCGTCGCACATCCCGGACCATCTGGCTCAAGCCACTGGCGGCCTTGCCCCCGCCCGCGCCGCCATCCGCAATGGAATGCGGCTGCTTGGGGGTCTCGCGCTACTTTGCGGGATTACCGCATGCAGCAGCCTTCCAGGCCATCACGCCACCGCTCAGTACCACGCCGTCCCGTTGCTATGCTTCCCCCGGTCTGCCCAGCGATCGATGGGGACCCTACATCCGTGAAGCCTCCGGCCGCTTTGGTGTTGAGGAGGTTCTGATCCGCGAGGTCATGCGGCAGGAATCCGGCGGCAAGGACGATGCGGTCTCGCGAGCCGGAGCGATCGGACTGATGCAGGTGATGCCCGGCACCTACGACGAGCTTCGGCGACGCTACCGGTTGGGCAGTGATCCATTCGAGCCGCATAACAACATTCTGGCTGGGGTCGCCTACCTGCGGGAGATGTCTGATCGCTTCGGCGCGGCGGACGCCCTCGCTGCCTATAACGCGGGTCCCGGCCGGCTGGAGAGCCACCTGAGCGGGGACGTGCCGCTGCCGGTGGAGACGATCAAGTACGTGGCCTCCATTGCGCTCGACGGTTGACGCGGCAAGCGGGGATATTCGAACAATCGACGAGCCGCCCCCGAGGCTGCCCCTTCGCCGCGCACGAAGGCAACGAACGTTACGATGCGAAGGAGTACAGGTCCTCCGCGGGTCAGCGCGGCGCGATAGGCGGGCCGCGCCTGAAAGCGTCGCACCCATGCGTCGAGATTGGGGTATGCCGCGCGATCGGCACGTGCACCCGCTATTTCGCCGACGAAACTCATCTGGATGTCGGCTCCGGTGATCTCGGGCCCCAGCAGATAGTCTCGCCCCGCGAGAGCCGCGTTGATGTAGCTCAGGTGATTTGCGATCTCGCTCTCGATTCTCGGATGCAGCGGTGCGCCGGCGTCGGCCAGCATGCCGACATACAGCTTAAGCAGCAGCGGCAGCATTGCCGATCCTTCGGCGAAGTGCAGCCATTGCACGTAGTCGTCATAGGCCGGAGTAGCCGGGTCGGGCTGCAGTCGTCCGCCGCCATGATGGCGGATGATGTAGTCGATGATCGCTCCGGACTCGATGATTACGCGTCCGTTGTCCGTGATCACCGGCGATTTACCGAGCGGCTGGATGGCCTTCAATTCGGGTGGCGCGAGCCGGGTCTGTCTGTCACGCTGGTAATGCTTGATCTCGTAGGGCACCCCCAGCTCCTCCAGCAGCCAGAGGATACGTTGCGAACGCGAGTCATTCAAATGGTGGACGATGATCATCGGCGCTGCATCCTGCTATTTTGCGGGTGAGGGAATAGGTCAGCGAATACGCTAGTGGATAAAATCTGACGGAAAGAGCCGCCAGATTTTCCCATTAGCCTCTGATTTGGTGGGCCGATTCAGCCAACGCTTGGGTAGTAAGCGTTGGCATCGGACCGCTAGCGAAACCGCGCGGCCGAATACGGCGCCAGATCGAACGGCGGCTGTCGTCCCGTCACGAGGTCCGCCACGACCTTACCGGTCATTGCTCCGGCCGTCAGCCCGACATGCCCATGGCCGAATGCATGCACGATATCCGCGCAACCGCTCGCCACGCCCAGACAGGGCAGCCCGTCCGGGGTCGACGGCCGATGGCCCATCCACAGCTTCACCCGGTCCTGCGGCAGGTCGGCCGGAATTGCGGGAAAGATGGTGCGCGCGAACTTCAGCAGCACCGCGGCCCGCTGCCAGTTCGGCGCCGCCCAAAGCCCCGCCAACTCCACCTGGCCCGCCAGCCGCAATCCCGCCGGCGTCATCACACACCCCATCTTGCCGTCGCTCGGCATCACCGGATAGCGCGGCGCTATGCCGGGATCGCTGATCACGACATGATAGCCGCGCTCGGTCTCCAGCACGACGGTGTCCCCTGCCGCGTGGGCCAGCACCTTCGACCAGGCGCCCGCAGCGATCACAGCCTTGTCGCAGGCGACCCTGGCATTCCCGGTCCTCACCGCGCGCAAATGGCCCGCCTCGATGTGGAAGCCGGTTGCCGCGCTCCGTAGCAGCGTCGCCCCCATCGCCGTGGCATGTCGCCCCAGGGCGGCGACATAGGCGCCTGGATCGCGGCACTGGCCGTTTTCCTCGACCAGCAACGCGAAACGATAGTGGCGATCGAGCGCTGGCTCGCGCTGCCGCAACTCGTCTTCGTTCAGTTCCAGCCAACGGACTCCATTCTGGCGACGCACCCGCCAGGACAACGCCTCGGCCTCGAACGCGGCCCGGTCAGGGAAGGCGAACAGCACGCCCTGCTGGGCGATCAGGTTGCCGACCCCAGCTTCCTCGGCCAGTTTGCGATGCAGCGCGGGGGCGTCCGCCAGCAATGGCTGCAACGCGCGGGCAATGGCGCCGATCTTCGCTTCGGTCGATCCAGCGCGCACGAAGCGGGTGAGCCAAGGCAGCAACCGTGGCAAGTAGGACCAGCGGATCGTCAACGGCCCGAGTGGGTCGGACAGGTAGCCCGGGACCTTCTTCCACAGCCCCGGCGACGATACTGGAATGATCGAGCTTGGATTGAGCAGCGTGCTGTTGCCATAACTGGCCGCCTGTTCGCCGCCCGGATCGCCAGGCTCGATGATGCTGACCTGGTGACCGTCGCGCAGCAGCTCGATTGCTGAGGCCATTCCAACGATCCCGCCGCCGATGACGGCGACGTGGCTCATCCCGAAGCCGAAATCACATGCGCGCGCATCGACGCCTCGATCGGTCCGGCACCGAACCGGCGCTTCAACGCGGCAGCGACGGCCTCGACCGCCCGTTCGCTTTCGCCGACTGCGCGGGCCTCGATCTCGTAGCGGAGCGGCGTGCCGAGGCAGTATCCGATCGCCGCGTCGCGCGCGGACGCGGCGGCGTACGGCAGATCGACCGTGGTGTAGATTGCATCGGTGAACCCAGCCAAGGTAAGGTCGTCGTCCACCACCTCGTTCTCGGTATACCCGTGCAGTACCTTTGCCAGGTAACCCGGCGGGTTGGAGGGAAACAGTTCCTCCATCGATTGCTGCACACGCGCGGCGACAGGGCTGTAGCGGATGTGCGCCGGGACGTTGAAGACGAACCGAGCACCCGGCTTCATCACCCGCCGAGCCTCGCGAAACGCCAGGACGTGGTCTGTCAGCGCCATAACACCGAACTGGCAGGCAACTAACCCGAATGTGGCGGGCTCGAAGGGCAGGGCGCAGGGATCGGCGATGCGCCAGATGACCCGTGATGTGCCTGGCTTCTTGCAGGCGTGCCGCAGCAAGGCGTCGCTCGGGTCGGTGGCGATAAAGGTCATTCCGGCGGAAACGGAGGCGGCGATCGCCTGGGTTGAGAGTCCGATATCCGCCAGGATTTCAAGCAATGGCCCGACGCTCAACCGCGACAGCCGCTGTGCCATGTCGTCGGCGAAGGGGGACAGCAGGCTGGGGCCAAGATAGCGCTCGCGGGTCCCCAGCAGTGAGTCGTCTGGCCGCGTGCCGGAAGACGTCATCGCGGACTAAACATCCTTTTTCACCCCATAGAATTGCGGCCAGCCATCGGGCACGTCCTTCATATAGGAATGAAACGCGGTCGGCTGGTCGTACATGCCGAGCGGCGCATAGGTCGGATCTTGCCAGAACGCCTTTTGCATGGCCTCGCAGATCTTCTGCTGTGCCGCGACGTCGGGCGCATCGAACCAAGCGTTGTGGAGCTCCTCAAGCTGCGCATTGGTCGGCCAGCCGAACCAGGCTGCGGTGCCGTTGCCGCAAATCGCGATGTTCGGCGCCGGCGAGATGTTACCGAAACCGCCGAGGAAGGTGTAGAAAATGTTCCAGCCACCCTTGCTGGTGGGCTCCCTGCTGGCACGCCGCTGCACCACGGATCCCCAATCCAGCGCTTGCAGATCGAGGTTGAAGCCGATCTTGGACAGAGTGTCGGTGGCGACCTGGGCCTCGGCCCAGATACTCGGATAATTCGACGCCGCGAGCACGACGATCTTTTCGCCGTTATAGCCGGCGGCGGCCAGGGCTTGCTTCAGCTTGGCGTAATCCTTCGGACCGTGGGTGATCTCCACCCCGGCGGTGCTGGCCATCGGGCTCCCGGGCACAAACAGGCCAACGTCAGTCTTGGCAAGTGATGGTTCGGCGCCGGCAACGCCCTCCATGATCTCCTTCTGGTCCATGGCAGCTAGCACGACCCGGCGGATTGCCGCGCTGTTGAATGGGGGAAGCAAGTGGTTGAAGCGCAGGCATCCGATCTCGCCAGTGCGGTCGGTCACCTTGACGGTAATGCCCTTGTAGCTCCTGATCTGAGGCAGCAGGTCGATGGCGGGATTTTCCCACCAGTCCACCTCGCCCTGCTGCAAAGCGGCCGAAGCTGTCGCCGCGTCCGGAATGTAGTTCCAGACAACCCGGTCGACATGGACAACCTTGGGACCGGCGTTGAAGCTGGGCGTGCCGCTCGGCCGAGGCACGTAAGCCTGGTTCTTGACGAACACGGTGCGCGAGCCGGGAATGCGTTCGTTCAGCGCCAGTTTGAACGGGCCACTGCCCACCACCTCCGGGATCTGTGTCATCGGGTCGGTCGCCGCCAGCCGGGCTGGCATGATGGCACAGTACACTTCCGCCAGGGCGGCGGGCAGCAGGGAGAATGGCTTATTGAGCCGGATGCGGATGACGCCGTCGGAGGGAGCGGACATCTCATCGACCCGTTGCAGTAACGCCTGGCCGAACGCGGACCGTGCCCCGAAGCGCCTGATGGTGGCGACGCAGTCCCGCGCCAGGACGGGCTGCCCGTCATGGAAGGCCAATCCGTCACGCAGCGTCAGCTCCCAGGTCTTGCCGTCGTCCTCGGTGCGGTGGCCCTGCACCATCTGCGGCTGCACCTGAAATTGCGCATCGTAGGCGTACAGCGTGTCGAACACCGCCAGCGAGACGTTGCGTGTGACGTCCGCGGTGGTCCAGACCGGATCGAGCGAGGCAGGGTCGCTCTGTGGTGCGAAGTTCACCACTCCGGCACCGGCGGCCCGGACGATGCTCGGGGCCGCGAGCGCGGCGGAAACCGCGGCGACTGATGTGAGGACGTCGCGACGCTTCATTCGATGTGTATCCAACCTGATAGGAGCCGACAGATTAGGCTCCAGGGCTGTGGGTTTCCAGGCCGTATCAGGCGAATTCGGATCGCTCCCCGGCGCGGCGCAAAATGTCGGCGACGAGCGGCGCCGCGGCGTCCGACATGCCCCGCCCGTCGTGCCCGACGCCCGGCACCTCGACGACCCGCCACGCCAGCGAAACGCCAAGTTGCGCAGCGGCCTCCTGCCCGGTCTGCAGATAGCGGTGCGCACGAGCAAAGCGGGTCGGACCTTGTCGCAGCGATTTTGGTCCCTTGGGAAAGAAACGGCCCGTGGTCTTCGTGTCCTCCGTTCCAGCCATGATGGTTATGGGAAAGCCCAGGAACGTTCTCAGTTCGTCAGGCGTGACCTCAGTCGCTCCAAGGCCCCAGGGCCAATCGATTGACAGGTCAGGCATCGCATATGTTCCGGCGTTGGCGGTGACGGCGACGGCCACGCGATCCCGGTATCCGAATGACAGCATGCGATGGACATATTGGCCGCCCGCCGAATGACCGAACACGCCGTATCGCTGAGTTCTGGTAATGCCCTGATCGCGCAGCACATCGAACAGCCGCGGGTCGATACCGAAGGTCCATTGGTCGCGCGGATTGGGTCTGCCGTCGGCGGTGTGCAGATTGCCAAAATTGTACGAGAGGTACTCCGGAAAGCTGGCCTCGGGAAATTCGATCGAGATTACCAGCGCCCTGCTTGCGTCCACGTGCGGCAGCCAATAGTCGCGATAGTCCTGACCGTTACGGGCAACTCCGTGGTGGACGAACAGCACCGGATCGTCCGGGCTCCATTCGCGCGGCCGAGCCGCGTGCAGGATCAGCATGCGATCAGGGAACGACGGATCGAAATAGGGTAGCGAGCGAGGACCGGCCCGGGCGACGAGGGGAGTGAGGTCGATCACGATGGAAATCTCCGGGGCAGGGGGCATTGATACGCGGTGCCCGCATCAAGTCGCTCGTAGGGGCAGGGTGTTCCTGGCTCGCAGTGGAACCGATAGGTGCCGGCGGAATTGATTTTCGGCGGACGCGGCCATTTTGAACTGTGTCAAGGCTCGCTTGGCATGGTCAATACCGGCTGGACAGAAATATTTTGTCTTGGTTCTGCGTTGGTAATGTCCTACCAAATAGATTGACCTGGGCAAGTCGGCGGAGGCGATCATCATAACCGAGTCGGGGCGCGCCTTTGTGGCGCTACGGAAGGATGGTCCGGCCCGAGCCACAGGCCGGCCGGCGATTTATCACGCGGTTACTCCATCTTGCCGGATAGCGCTGTGCGGGACGGAGCCGGGCGCTTCCTCCGGCTGGGCCGAGCCCCCTGCGGATGACGTGACATGCCCGGCATGCCTGCGCCGGCTGGAGAGACTGCGGGCGCCAGCCAAAGGGACCGCCTCAAGCAGCACGCGCGCATCAGGGCAGCTAGCCTGATAATTTCGCTGGTAAAACGGGCCGATTCGGAGCTTTAATGAGCGCTGACGCGTGGCCGCCTGTCGGCGCAGCCCTTTGTCCACCGCAAACGAGACAACCATGGTCCTACGAATTGCTGCCTCCGGCAATTCACGTGCGATCACAATACGCGACCATGTACTGCCGCTTGTCCGCCAACACGGCACCCTGCGAGACCTGGAGGGCAAAGACAGCACACTGCGGTTGATCGTGCTCGAGCGAGACGCCTGGGTGTTCACTCACTGGACGCCCTTCAACTCGCTTGGGCCGACACAGGCTTCGTCGCCGGCGTACCGACATGCGGTGGAGCGGCAGCGCTCACGACCGGGTCTCGCCTACGGGCTCGACATCACATCCGCCGATCAGCACGTACTGGGCATTCTTTGGTCCGACGATGGCAGCCTGTCGGTAACCACCTTTGTCCGCGGCGCATGGGAGGCGGCGGCACTGTCGATGTAGCCAGGGCGCTCATCAATGCCGCGATAGCACTGCAAGAGTGGTGGCTCCCCCGGCCGCTCGGCCAGCGGCAAGGGCATACCTCGCAGGGACCACGCTTGCGGCGAATACTGACGGCCCGAGCCGATGTCGGCGGTGGTTCGATGCGTCGGCTTACCCTCCGGGATCGCGACGCCGCCCGGACTACCAGACGCGCTTGGTAGAGCCGCTGCCGGAAAAGAACGGGCTGGCAGCCGCATTAAGCCGCTTGTCTTGAAGTATCCAGGCCTCGGCTTCGGCTTCCGTCGTGAAACCCAGTATGGTCTGGCGGGTGCCGTTGGTTCCCGCGACCCCTATGTTGAAACCAGCTCCGTCATTTAAGGGTATGATCGTATAGGTGCTCATCCAGCCTATATGTGTACGCATGGCTGGATTACATCAGGCGCGGTCATCCATTTCGGAGGGTTCACGGGAACCCAACGGCGCACCAATGGCGATCGAGGCGCGGCCGGCGGATTATGTTTTAAACTCACAACGACATGGCAGAGCGGCGGCCGGGTATCATTCCGGCTCGCTATCGCCGACCATGCTCGCGGCCTGGGATACGGTCGTGCCCGCCGCCAGAATATGCACGCCTCCGGCGGTGGTCGAAATCTTGACTGACCCCAACTCATTGTAGATCGCCACGACGTGCCGCGCCTGCACCTTGAGCAGGCCGCCCCCTTCTGTCTCAAACGTTACCCATTCCATCGTCTGCCCTTTCGCGCTCGGCTGCAGGAACGCAGGGCCGACTCCGGACTGTCGGCGCCCAACTGTGACAGCCACCTACGTCGCCTTCGCAACGGCTCGCTTCGCTATAACGCCGATCAGATGAGCACGGTACTCGGCGCTGGCATGGATGTCGCCATTGAGGTCGTCCGCCGGCGTCGTGATCCCTGCGATCGCATCCGGGGAGAAGTTGGCGGACAAAGCCGTTTCCATCTCGGTATGGCGGAACACGCCACCCTGGCCCGCGCCGGTGATCGCAAGGCGCACGCCCGAGGCGAACTTCGCGACGAAAACGCCGACGATGGCGTAGCGCGAGGCTGGGTTGCGGAACTTCTCATAGGCCGATTTCTGCGGGATCGGCAGATCGATCGAAGTGATGATCTCGCCTGGCTCCAACGCTGTGGTGAACATGCCCTGGAAGAAGTCATCGGCGGCGATGGTCCGCCGGTCGGTCTTGATCGTGCCGCCCAATGCGAGCAGGGCGGATGGGTAACAGGCCGCCGGGTCGTTATTGGCCAGCGAACCGCCCATTGTGCCGCGATGGCGCACCGCCTCATCACCGATCAGCGACGCCTGATGCTGCAGGCCCGGGATCTTCGTCTTGATCTCGGCGCTGGCAGCGATTGCCGCGTGCGTCGTCATCGCGCCGATCGTCACCTTATCGCCTGACGCACTGATGCCCGACAGGCCGAGTTTAGCCAGATCCACCACCGTGGACGGCTTGTTCAGCCTTTGCTTCAGCACAGGAATGAAAGTCTGACCGCCGGCGAGCGCCTTGGCGTCCATATCCGCGGACAGCAGCGCGACTGCATCCGCCAGGCTGCCGGGCTTCTGATACGCGAAATCGTACATCGTGAGTGTCCCTCTGCCTTTGCCTATTTCGCCGCGATGCGCGGCAATACTACTTTGCCGCTATGCGCGGCGATCTTTTTCGCGGCCTCCCGCCGCCAGCCCTACGCGCTCCCGGAGCCTACTCGGCCGCCGCCCGCGGCCGAGCGGCCTGGATGATCGACCAGAGTTTGGCCCCTGTCGCCGGCATGTCGAGATGCCGGATGCCGTATTCCTTCAACGCGTCCACGACGGCATTGATGATCGCCGGTGGCGAGCCAATGGCGCCAACCTCGCCGCAGCCCTTGGAACCAAGGGGATTGTGAGTGCACATGGTGTTCTCGGTGGCGACCGACATGTTCGGAATGTCGTTGGCCCGCGGCATCGTGTAGTCCATGAACGAGCCCGACAGCAGCTGGCCGCTCGGATCGTAAGCGGCGGCCTCCAGCAGCGCCTGACCGATGCCCTGGGCAACGCCGCCCTGAACCTGGCCTTCCACGATCATCGGATTGACCACCCGGCCGACATCGTCGACGGCAGTGAAATTGACCATCTCCACGACGCCGGTGTCCGGATCGATCTCGACTTCCGCGATGTGGCAGCCGCCAGGGAAGGTGAAGTTCTTCGGGTCGTAGAACGCAGTCTCGTCCAGTCCGGGCTCGAGTTCCTCGATCGGATAGTTGTGCGGAATGTAGGCGGCCAGCGAGATGTCAGTCAGCGTCTTCGACTTGTCGGTGCCGGCGACGGTGAACTTGTTGTCAGCGAACTCGATGTCCTCGACCGCGGCCTCCATCAGGTGGGCGGCGATCTTCTTGCCCTTGGCGATCACCTTGTCCATCGCCTTGACCATGGCGGAGCCGCCGACCGCCAGGCTGCGGCTGCCGTAGGTGCCCATGCCGAACGGTATTTTCCCGGTGTCGCCATGCACGACCTCGACCTGGTCGAACGGCACGCCGAGCTGGCTGACCACCAATTGCGCCAGGGTGGTCTCGTGGCCCTGGCCATGGCTGTGGGTACCGGTGAAGACGGTAACGCTGCCGGTGGGGTGGACGCGGATCTCGGCCACCTCGTAAAGCCCGGCACGCGCACCGAGCGAGCCCACCACAGCCGAGGGCGCGATACCGCAGGCTTCGAGGTAGGTGGAAATTCCGATCCCGCGCAGTTTGCCGCGTGCCTTCGCAGCCGCTCGCCTGGCCTCGAAACCATCCCAGTCCAGCGGTCTTCAATGCGACCTTCAGCGTCGTTTGGTAGTCGCCGCTGTCGTACTGCAGGGCGACCGGCGTCTGGTAAGGGAAGGCATCGGCGGGGATGAAATTCTTCCGCCGCAACTCGACCTTGTCGATGCCGGTGTCGTGCGCGATCACATCGACCAGACGTTCCAGCAAGAACGTCGCCTCCGGGCGGCCGGCGCCGCGATAAGCGTCGACCGGAACCGTGTTGGTGAACACCGCCTTGACGTTGCAGTAGATCACCGGGGTCTTGTAGACGCCGGCCAATAGCGTGGCATAGAGATAGGTCGGCACGCAGGGCGCGAAGGTCGACAGGTAGGCTCCCATGTTCGCCAGCGTGTGGATGCGCAAGCCGAGGAAGTGGCCCTCATTGTCGAGCGCCATTTCGGCGGTGCTGACATGGTCGCGGCCATGCGCGTCGGACATGAAGCTTTCGCTGCGATCCGCGGTCCATTTGACCGGGCGGCGGACCTTGCCGGCGGCCCAGGTGACAATCGCCTCCTCGGCGTAGTGGTAGATTTTCGAGCCGAACCCGCCGCCGACGTCCGGCGCCACCACGCGCAGCTTGTTTTCCGGAATGTGCAACACGAACGCACCCATCAGCAGCCGGATCACGTGCGGGTTCTGACTGGTGGTATAGAGCGTGAAGTCGCCCGAGGAGGTGTCGAAATCGCCGATTGCCGCGCGCGGCTCCATGGCGTTCGGGATCAACCGGTTGTTGATCAGGTCGAGTTTTACCACGCGCGCGGCGCCGGCGAACACACCGTCCACCACCGCCTTGTCGCCGATGTGCCAATCGTAACAGAGGTTTCCGGCCACGCCGTCATGCACTTCCGGGGCACCCGGCGCGACCGCGTCCGTCAGGTTGGAGACGGACGGCAGGTCGGTGTAGTCGACCTCGATCAGCTCCGCGGCGTTTTTCGCCTCCTGCTTGGTCGACGCGATCACCACCGCGACCGGGTCTCCGACATGGCGCACCTTGTCGACCGCGAGCACCGGATGCGGCGGTTCGGCCATCGGCGAGCCATCCTTGTTATGGATCTGCCAACCGCAAGGCAGGCCGCCGATGCCTTCCGCTGCCAGGTCAGCGCCGACAAAGACGCGCACTACGCCCGGCGCCGCCGCGGCGGCTGTGGTCTGGATGCCATTGATCGTCGCATGCGGCCGATCAGCGCGTTTGATGACGGCGTAAAGCTGGCCGGGACGGTTGATATCGTCGGTGTAATTGCCGCGGCCGCTGAGAAAGCGCACGTCCTCCTTGCGGCGGACGGACGCACCAATGCCTTCGAAGCCCATTTTCGTCTCTCCCTGTTGCAGGCGGCGCTTTATTCGGCCGCTTTGGCGTGCATCAGCGGATGCGCGGCGGCGATCGCCTTGACGATGTTGTGGTAGCCGGTGCAGCGGCAGAGATTGCCTTCGAGGCCTTCACGGATTTCCTTTTCCGTCAGCCCCTCGGGATGTGCCTGCACCAGGTCGACCGCAGTCATCACCATGCCGGGAGTACAGAAGCCGCATTGCAATGCGTGATGTTCGCGGAACATCTCCTGCATCGGGTGCAGCGTACCGTCCGCCGCCGCCAGCCCCTCGATCGTGGTGATGGCCATGCCGTCCGCCTGCAATGCAAGCTGGGTACAGGACTTCACCGAAATCCCGTCCACCAGCACCACGCAGGCGCCGCACTGACTCGTATCGCAGCCGACATGGGTGCCGGTGAGGCCCAGTTTCTCGCGCAGCAGCTCCACCAGCAGGGTTCGGGCCTCGACCTCCACTGTGTGCTGTATGCCGTTGACCGTCAGGGTAACCTGAGGCATTGCGTTTCCTTTCCCGCTGTCAGCGTCTCTACAGGTCGGGCCGCCAAACGCAAGCAGCCGATATGCTCGGCCCCCGCCCTGGACGGTCCCGTTGCGGCGGAGTTTGGTCGCGGCGATAGGATGCGGTCAAGCGTGGTCTGCGTCCCCGGGCGTGCGGATCTGACCCTTCGCCGGCCGCGTTTCGAAAGCTGCCACCCGGCTCAACCAATCGTGGCGGCTGATCCCTCGCCGTGGCTACTTGATCACCTCCCAGAAGATCCCGACAACCGCGATGAAGCCCAAGGTGAAGATCACCGTTCTCACGTAGGGCACAGCCAGCAGATAGACCACGGCGTGCGCAAGCCGCAGCCAGAAGAAGCAAGTCGCCCAGAATGCCGTCATGGCGTCCGCCTTGCCGGAGACGTGAGCCACGAGCACAAGTGCTGCGAAAGGCGCGAAGCATTCCACCGCGTTGAGATACGCCCGATCGGCGCGCCTGCCCCACGGCGGGAGCGGTCGCGGCGTTGGATCAACATAGTTTGCCGGAGCAAGCGGGCCGTTCGCGGTGACTTGCGCTACGACGTAGGGGATCCAGAGTGCAGCCGTGAGGATCGCCGTGTAGGCCAGGTAATTCAGATCAGTCGTCATGACATCACCCCGTACAGATTTTGTTGCGACAGCTTCACAACGCGACGGCGATCTTCCACCGCTCGGTCAAGGCGTACTCACCACCGTCGCTCGTGCCGAGTTCTCCTCCGCCGACGCGATGCTCTCCGCATGGCATTTGAGATCGGATGCGAAGGTGTCGAACGACGGCTGCAGGTCGGGGATCGATCGCGTGATCAACCAGGCGAGCAGACCGCTGTATTCCTCGCGCATGGTGAATTCGACCTCGCCGTCCGATAGCGGGTTTAGTGTATAGTCGCGATTGCCGGTGAAGAGGCCGAGGGGCATGCCACCGGTCCAGACCATTCTTCGCGGCGGTACAAACTCGGTGACCCGCAAAGAAAATGCGCGGCCCGGCGCGGTTTTGGAGCAGACGGTCACTTTCCCACCGGCCGCAATGCGCCCCTGAATTCTCTCGATGGTTGAATTCCACCGGCTGTAGCCGGCCGCATCCGTGAGCAACGTCCAGATGGTCTCGGAGCGAGCTCGGATCGTAGTCGACGCGGCGAACTGTCTCATGCCGATATTGGTAACACAACGGTTACCAATTGCAAGTTGGGCTATGCCGCCGCCTGGCACAGGGCGGCCAACACGGCGTCCCAGGAACGCTCATAGCGTGGCGCCCATTCGTCCCACAGATCCTCACTTTCCGGCTTCGCGCGGTGGGTCACCGTTACCTGCGTGCCAGCCCCCCGAGCCACGAAGGTGATCTCGACCTCGGTCGGGTTTTCGCGGCCAGTCGCAATATAGAAGTCCAGCAGAATGCGATGTGGGCGTTGCCAGTCTCGCACGCGGCCCAACTCCACCTCGCGCCCGTCGCGGGCCCGCTCATAGAAACGGCCAGTTTCGAGTAGAAATATTTCGCTCGCCGGGTCCTGGCTGTGGCGACGATCAACGGGCCACCACTCGCCAGTTCTCGACGTAAAGAGCTCGAACGCCGCAATTGGAGCGAGACGCAAGACCACGGACTTGACCATCATCGTCCGGATAGCTCCTCAAGGCGGGCCAGAGCCGTGTCCCAGAACGCGTCGACGAATTCCCTGACGCTGGCAAATCCGTCTGCGCGAACAGAGTATAGATTGCGCGCGCCTTCCTCGTGGGACTGCACGAGGCCGGCATCTTCAAGCACCCGCAGGTGGCGCGAAACTGCCGGCCGGCTCACCGGAAGTCCGGCTGCAATCTCTCCGACCGGGAGTGGCCCGGCGCGCAATTCGTGCAGAATCGAGCGCCGTATGGGATTTCCGAGGGCATCGAGGGCGTGCATGGTCCGTAACAGATGCGTTACCATGCGCACGCTGGCAAGAGGCGCTGCCCGCCACGATCGAGGTTCGACGAGCGACCAGCGACCAGCTACTGCCTGGCGTGCGATATGACCTCGCGCATCTCGAATATCCCGGTGCCGGGGAGTGACAGTCGAGCCCCGCCGCCGCGGTTGCCGCGCTGTCGCCGAATGCTATGATGCGGTTCGAGAAAGGGAGGATGGCATGGAGATCAAGGGACTGGGCTATGTCGGTATCGGCACGTCCGATCTCTCCGACTGGACCAGATTTGCCACCGACTGGCTTGGCATGCAGATGGTTGAGCGTGGCAATACCGCCCGGGCTTTCCGCATGGATGACCGCAGTCAGCGTCTCGTCGTCGATCGCTCGCTTGCCGATGGCGAGCGCTATTTCGGTTTTGAAGTCGCCGACGCCACCGCGCTGCAGGCGCTTGCCACCCGGCTCGACGCCGCCAGTGTGGCAGTGACCAGGGAGCCAAAGGCGACCGCCGATCAACGTTTCGTCGAAGAACTCATAAGCTTTCATGATCCGGCCGGTAACCGGCTGGAGGCCTTTCACGGCGCCGCCATTGCCAGCGCTCCATTCAGTCCTGGCCGAGCAATTTCCGGGTTCCGAACCGGCGCCCTGGGGATGGGGCATGTGGTGTTCCATGTCCGTAACATGGATGATCTGCTGGGCTTTTATCGCGATGTTCTGGGATTTGGCATCAGCGACTACATCCTGACGCCATTCCGCGCCTACTTCATGCACGTCAACGGGCGCCACCACACCGTGGCTCTGATCGAGACCGGCAAGCAGGACCTGCATCACCTCATGGTCGAACTGTTCTCGCTGGATGACGTCGGTCAGGGCTATGACATCGCACTCGGTGAGCCGGAGCGGATCGCAACCACCCTCGGCCGCCATCCGAACGATGCCGTCACATCCTACTACCTGCGCTCGCCCTCTGGCTTCATGGTGGAATACGGCTGGGGCGGCAGGGAAGTCACGCCAGGCAACTGGACGCCGAGCGAGGTGACGATCGGTCCTAGTCTGTGGGGCCACGACCGCGCCTGGCTACCGCCCGAACAGCGCGAACAGGCCAGGGATATGCGGCTGAAAGCCGCCGCCGACGGCAAGCGCGCGCCCGTCTACGTATTGGATGGAAACTATCAGAGGATGCAGGGCGTCTGTCCGTGGTGGGACGCCACCCGGTCACAGTAGCGCGGTGGGCGAGCGCTCTGCCTAACGGGGCAGCGCGCTCGTCCCCATCAGGAACTGATCGACAGCACGGGCGCATTGGCGGCCTTCGCGGATAGCCCAGACCACCAGTGACTGACCTCGGCGCATATCGCCCGCGGCGAACAGGCTATCGCGCGACGTGCGATAGTCGACGGTATTTGCCAGCACGTTGCCACGCTGATCGAGGTCGACGCCCGCCTGCTCCAACAGCGTGCCTCGCCGCGGGCCAAGGAAACCCATCGCCAGGAGCACGAGGTCCGCTTTCATCTGGAACTCGCTGCCGGGGATTTCTTTCATCGTCATCCGTCCGTCCGGCGTGCGTTCCCAGTCGACACGCACGCAATCCAGCGCCTCGACGCGGCCATTGGAGCCGACGGCATGCTTGGTCAGCACCGACCAGTCGCGCTCGACCCCTTCGTCGTGCGCGTGCGAGGATCGCAGTTTGATCGGCCAGTCGGGCCAGACCATCGCCTTGTTTTCCTTGACCGGCGGTTTCGGCATGATCTCGATCTGGGTGATCGAGGCTGCGCCCTGGCGGGCCGAGGTGCCGATGCAGTCCGATCCGGTATCGCCGCCGCCGACCACGATGACATGCTTGCCCCTGGCGCTGATCGCGCCACCGGGAGCGGCCACGGTCTCGTCATCACCGGCTCCGCGTTTGTTCTGCTGGGTGAGAAAATCCATTGCGTAATGGATGCCGTCCAGATCCCGTCCGGTGACGTCCAGGTTACGCGGCCATTCCGCCCCGCCGGTCAGCGCCACGGCATCGAACTCCTGCAGCAGGGCATCGACCGAAACGTCGCGACCGACCTCGGTGCTGGTCCGGAATGTCACCCCCTCGGCGGCCATCTGCTCGATCCGACGGTCGATCAGGTGTTTCTCCATCTTGAAGTCGGGGATGCCGTAACGCAGCAGCCCACCGATCCGGTCCTGCTTCTCGATCAGGGTCACCGCGTGGCCGGCGCGGGCAAGCTGTTGCGCACAGGCCATGCCAGCGGGTCCCGAGCCGACAACCGCGACCGTCTTGCCGGTCCTCCGCTCCGGCGGCACCGGAACGATCCAGCCTTCCTCCCAGCCGCGATCCACGATGGCGCATTCGATCGTCTTGATGGTCACCGGATTGTCGTCAATGTTCAGGGTGCAGGACGCCTCGCACGGGGCGGGGCAGATGCGCCCGGTGAACTCGGGAAAATTGTTGGTTGAGTGCAGGTTGCCGACCGCTTGCTGCCATTGCTCACGGTAGACGAGATTGTTCCAGTCGGGGATCTGGTTGTTGACCGGGCAGCCATTGTGGCAAAACGGAATGCCGCAATCCATGCAGCGCGCCGCCTGGTCACTCAGCTCCTCGGTCGATAGCGGCTGGACGAATTCGGTGAAGCTCTTCACCCGGATCTCGGGCTTTTCGTAGGAGCGATCGTGTCGCTCGATTTCCAGGAACCCGGTGATCTTACCCATAATGGTCTCCAGATTTTCTCTGGCGGCCGCCCCGCGGCGCCGAGAATTTGGCGTCTAAACCAACCGGGACGATACCCGGGTTTTGTCCTATGCAAGCACCGTGCCTGATCTCGCCACGGTTGGCGGGGACCGGTAGCGCAAGTCGTGGGTCCCCTGGCCTTCGCGAGGGCAGGCCCGACGCCTCGGCCTGCGCCAAGGGCATGCTTTGCCGCACATGACCCGAAGAGCAGAAGCGGAGATGGCGCGAAAAGTAAGCTGGCAGTCTGCTATTCGGCGGCAACGGTGGCGGAGGCTTTTTCTTCGGCGCGAAGCTCCAGCAGCGCGCGCTTGTAGTCACGCGGCACGACCTTCACGAAGGAGCCGAGTGCGCGATCCCAGTCTTCCAGCAACGCGCTCGCCCGCTCGCTCCCGGTGAACAGCAAATGCCGCTCCACCAATATCCTCAGCCGCTCGGCGTCGAACCGCAGCGGATCACCCATTCCGCTGTCCTCGACGCTAGCCGCCCGCTGCCGAGGCCGCCCCGGCGCATCTGCCAGCCCAAGTTCCGCGACGCCGATCCTTTCCAGCTCCACGCCGGCCATGTTGCACAGTTGATTGAACCGCGCGTTGGCGTCGTAGACGTAGGCTATGCCGCCTGACATGCCGGCGGCGAAGTTGCGACCGGTATCGCCCAGCACCACGACGACCCCGCCGGTCATGTATTCGCAGCCATGGTCGCCGCAGCCCTCGACCACGGCGACGGCGCCTGAGTTGCGCACGGCGAAGCGCTCGCCAGCGACCCCCTGGAAATACGCCTCGCCAGCGATCGCGCCATACAGGACGGTATTGCCGACGATGATATTCTCGCCAGGATTGCGCTTCGCCCGGGGTGGCTGGCGCACCACTACCCGACCGCCGGACAATCCCTTGCCGACATAGTCGTTGCCATCGCCGGACAGGTACAGTGACACGCCGCGCGCCAGGAACGCACCAAAGCTCTGACCGGCCGTGCCGGTCAAGGCGACGGAGATAGTGTCTTCCGGAAGTCCAAGGTGACCGTAGCGGCGGGCGACCTCCCCCGAGAGCATCGCTCCCACGGTGCGGTTGACGTTGCGGATCGGATGCTCGATTCGCACCGGCGTCTGCGTTTCCAGCGCGGCCGCGGCTTCGGTGATCAGCACCTGGTCGAGCGCCTTGTCCAGATGATGATCCTGACGCTCGGTATGGTAAATGTTGACCCCATGCTTCAGTTCGGGCTGGTAAAGGACTTTGCTCAAGTCGACGCCGTGCGCCTTCCAGTGCTCGACCGCGCGGCGCATGTCCAGTTTGCCGACCTGGCCAATCATTTCGTTGAACGTGCGGAAGCCAAGTTGCGCCATCAACTCGCGCACTTCCTCGGCAATGAAGAAGAAGAAGTTGATGACGTGCTCCGGCGTGCCGGTGAAACGCTTGCGCAGCACCGGGTCCTGTGTGGCCACACCGACCGGGCAGGTATTCAGATGGCATTTGCGCATCATGATACAGCCGGCGGCGATCAGCGGGGCGGTTGCGAAGCCGAATTCATCCGCCCCCAGCAGCGCCCCGATCACCACGTCCCGCCCGGTGCGCAGGCCGCCATCGACCTGCACCGCGATGCGGCCCCGCAGTCCGTTCAACACCAGCGTCTGCTGCGTCTCGGCCAGGCCGATCTCCCACGGCGAGCCGGCGTGCGTGAGCGAGGTCAGCGGGCTGGCGCCCGTGCCGCCTTCATAGCCGGCAATGGTGACGTGATCCGCCCGCGCCTTGGAGACCCCGGCCGCCACCGTGCCGACGCCGACCTCGGACACCAGTTTCACAGAAATCCTAGCGCGTGGATTGGCGTTCTTCAGATCATGGATAAGCTGCGCCAGGTCCTCGATCGAGTAGATGTCGTGGTGCGGCGGCGGCGAGATCAGTCCGACGCCGGGTGTCGAATGGCGGACACGGGCGATATTCTTGTCCACTTTATCGCCCGGCAACTGGCCGCCTTCACCCGGCTTCGCGCCCTGTGCCATCTTGATCTGAATGTCGTCGGCGTTGACCAGATATTCCGTTGTGACACCGAACCGACCGGACGCCACCTGCTTGATCGCCGAGCGTTCCGAGTCGCCGTTCGGCAGCGGCTGGTAGCGGTCCGATTCCTCGCCGCCTTCGCCGGTGTTGGATTTGCCGCCGATCCGGTTCATGGCGATCGCCAGCGTGGTATGCGCCTCCCGCGAGATCGAGCCGAAGCTCATCGCGCCGGTGGCAAAGCGCTTGACGATGTCCTTCGCCGATTCGACCTCCTCCAGCGGCACCGGAGTGGGGGCGAATTTTAACTGCATGAGGCCTCGGATCGTCAGCAGCCGCTCGCTCTGGTCGTTGACGTTCGAGGTGAAGGCGTGGAACTCGGCGGGAAGGTTGCCGCGCACCGCGTGCTGCAGGCGGGAGACGGTTTCCGGCGTCCAGGCATGTGCCTCGCCGCGCAGGCGGAAAGCGTAGTCGCCGCCGACGTCCAGCATATCGCGATAGATCGGGTTGTTGCCGTAGGCGTTGCGGTGGCGAGTGACCGCCTCCTCGGCGATCTCGATGAACCCGACACCTTCGATCGAGGTCGCGGTGCCGGTGAAGCACTTGTCGACGAATGCCGACGTCAGCCCGACCGCGTCGAAGATCTGTGCTCCGCAATAGGACTGATACGTCGAGATGCCCATCTTGGACATCACCTTCATCACGCCCTTGCCGATCGCCTTCAGGTAGTTTTTCTTCACGTCAGCGGCGGATTTGTTCAGTTTGGTCTGCTGGCGGATCTGCTCCAGCGTCTCGAACGCGAGGTAGGGGTTGATCGCCTCCGCGCCGTAGCCGGCAAGAACACAGAAATGATGCACCTCCCGCGCTTCGCCGGTTTCCACGACGATCCCGGCGCTCATGCGCAGGCCCTGGCGGATCAGATGGTTGTGTACCGACGCGGTGGCGAGCAGCGAGGGAACCGGAATGCGATCAGAGCTGACCTCGCGGTCCGACAGGATCAGGATGGTGTAGTCGGCCAACACCGCCTCGGTGGCCTGCTGGCAGATGCGGTCAATCGCCGGCTGCATCCCGGCGGCGCCTTCGCCGGCCGGCCAGGTGGTGTCGATCGTCTGGGTACGGAAAGCGCCGCCGGCCAGGTTGTCGATGTCGCGGATCTTGCCGAGGTCGGTGTTGGTCAGGATCGGCTGCGACACCTCGAGCCGGTAGTGGTTGCCGGCGTGGTGGCCGAGCAGGTTGGGTCGCGGCCCGACGATGGAGACCAGGGACATGACCAGTTCCTCGCGGATCGGATCGATCGGCGGGTTGGTGACCTGGGCGAAGTTCTGCTTGAAATAATTGAACAGCAGCTTCGGCTTGTTGGACAGAACCGCCAGCGGCGTGTCGGTGCCCATCGATCCGACCGGATCGTCACCCGTCCGCCCCATCGGTTCGAGGAAAAAGTTAATATCTTCCTGAGTATAGCCGAAGGCCTGCTGATGGTGCAGCAATGCGTCGGTATCATTGGGCAGCGGCGCCGGGCCGCGCTCCTCGCTCTCCGGCAGGTCCTCGAGCTTGAACTGGGTCTGCTTCAGCCACTCCGCGTATGGCTGTTCCCGCGCCAGTTTCTGCTTGATTTCCGCGTCATCGATGATGCGGCCTTCCTCAAGGTCGATCAGCAGCATCTTGCCGGGCTGCAACCGCCATTTGCGAGCGATTTTCTCCTCCGGCACCGGCAGCACGCCTGACTCCGAGGCCATGATCACATAGTCGTCGTCGGTGACGACATAGCGCGCCGGACGCAGTCCGTTGCGATCGAGCGTTGCGCCGATCTGTCGCCCATCGGTGAACGCGATCGCCGCCGGGCCGTCCCACGGCTCCATCAGCGCCGCGTAGTATTCGTAGAATGCCTTGCGGTCCGGATCCATCAGCGGATCGTGCGCCCATGCCTCCGGGATCAGCATCATCATCGCATGTGCCAGCGAGTAGCCGCCGGCAACCAGGATTTCCAGCGCGTTGTCGATGCAGGCGGTGTCCGATTGGCCATGCGGAATGATCGGCCACATCTTGTTCAGATCCGGACCGATCAGATCCAATTCCATCGACCGCCTGCGCGCGTACATCCAGTTGACGTTGCCGCGGACGGTGTTGATCTCACCGTTGTGGGCGAGGTACCGGTATGGGTGCGCCAGCTTCCACGACGGAAATGTATTGGTCGAGAAGCGCTGGTGGACGAGCGCCAGCGCGGAGGTCGTCAACGCGTTGCGCAGGTCGTGGTAGAAACTGCCCACCTGCGTTGCCAGCAGCAGACCTTTGTAGACGACCGTCCGGGTCGAGAAGGACGGCATATACGTTTCGGTGACGCCGGGAATATTTTGTTTTTCCGCCAGCTTGCGCAGATTGTTCAGGATCTGCTTGCGGATCGCCAGGATCTTGCGTTCGAATGCATTCTGGTCGCGGATCGACAGACTCGAGGCTACGATCGCCTGTCGGATCACCGGCATGGTTTCGATGACGGTCTTGCCGAGGCCTGTCAGGTCGGTCGGCACATCGCGCCAGCCGACCATCGATTGGCCTTCCTTTGCGACGACCTGCTCGAAGTGATGGATGACATACTCCCGCGCCGCCGGATCGCGCGGCAGGAAGCACATGGCAACGGCATAGCGGCCGACCGCGGGCAGCGACACGCCTTTGGCCCGCGCCCAATCGTTGAGCAGGGCGTCCGGTATCTGGATCAGGCAACCGGCGCCGTCGCCCATGAGCGGATCGGACCCCACAGCGCCGCGATGGTCCAGGTTCTCCAGGATCTTCAGGCCCTGGGTGATGATGTCGTGAGATTTTCGGCCCTTGATGTTCACCACGAAGCCGACGCCACATGCGTCATGCTCATTCCTGGGATCGTAGAGGCCTTGACGCACAACTTCTGGCATAGCCATGTGTTCCTTGGCGCAACATAATTTCCGTCAGGGATACGCGATCACGCGCAAGTGACCCTTTTGCCCGCTGGACGGGTGAAAGGCAACAATCCTGCCGCAATGCAGCGTATGGACTATCCAGGCCGACGGCAAGACGTGAGCGAGGGCCATTCACGTGGGTCGGACGTCCCGACTTTGCCGGCGACAGCCGCCATGCGATGATGTGCCGGCTGGTTATAACAAAATGAGAGGACGATCCGATGATAACCCTCTATGGCATGGGCAGCCCGAACGTCGTGAAGGTTTACATCGCGCTGGAGGAGATGGGCCTACCCTACACCGTCCAGCCGATCGACGTGTTCTCCGGCAAGCAGTTCGACGAGACATTTCTGAAGCTCAATCCCAACGCCAAGGTGCCGGTCATCGTCGATCCCGACGGCCCCGGCGGCAAGCCCTATACGGTGTTCGAATCCGGCGCGATCCTGCTGTACCTGGCGGAGAAGACAGGCAAGCTGCTGCCGACCGAAACCAGGGCAAAATACGATGTCATCCAGTGGCTGATGACCCAGATGTCCACCGTGGGGCCGATGTTCGGCCAATACGTCCATTTCCTGCGCTTTGCTCCGGCGGGCAACGAGTATTCCAAGAGCCGGTATCTGACGCAGGCGCATCGCGTCTGCGAGGTGATTGAGCAAGAGGCTGGCCGGATCCCCCTATCTCGGCGGCGCCGAATATTCCGTTGCCGATATCGCCACCTTCCCGTGGTTGCGAAACGTTCCGGCGTTTCTCGGCGCCGACGGCGCGGCGAAGCTGCCCAACATCATGCGCTGGGTGAAGGCGATCGACGAGCGGCCGGCGGTCAAGAAGGGATTGGCGGAAGTCGAGGCGGTTCGCGGCCGCACGACGGCATTCGACAAGGCGGAACCTGCTACCCTCGACCGGGTCTTCGGACGCGGAGAATTCGCCGCCGCCTGACCGGCTCGTTCGTCGGCGTATCCGACACCGAGACGACTGAGTTAGGACACTGGCCAGTCCTGAGTTAGGACACTGGCCAGTCCGGGGTGACCGGCCAGTGTCCGGTGGGGATCAGAAGTCCGCGTATCAGGGCGGAGGCTGATGATAGAAGCCGCCGCCGAACAGCAGGAACAGGACGATGATGACCACCACCAGGGTGAGACCACCGCCATAATGCGCGCCGCCATAATAACCTGAGCGATAACCATAGTAACCGCCCCCGCCAAATAGCAGGAAGATGATTAAAATCAGCAATAACAATCCCATGGCGATTGACCTTTCGCATTATTTGACCCTTCCAGGATAAGGACGAACGACGGTGCGGCGGTGGCTTCTTTGTGGCATCGTCGCGGCGTGGGGTGATCGGCGGTAAACTCCCTGTCATGGTCCGTCCTGTCTGGCATCCCGAAAGCCTGGCCGCCCGCCGCCCGTTCCTGCAACGCCGAGCGCATCTGACCGCCGCGGTCCGGAATTTTTTCGAAGCCCGGTCGTACACCGAGGTGGAAACGCCCTACGCGGTGCCTGCGCCCGGTGAGGAGGTCCATCTGCGCCCCTTCGCCACGTTGCGGGAACGCCCGGACGGTACGAAGGAGAATCTCTGGCTGCACACCAGTCCGGAATTCGCCATGAAGCGGCTTCTGGTGGCGCAAGCCGGCCCGATCTTTCAGTTCGCCCGGGTCTGGCGCAACCGCGAGGCGAGCGCACTGCATTCGCCCGAATTCACCATGCTGGAGTGGTACCATCCGGGTGCCGGCATGGACGACCTGATCGCGGAGACCACGGATCTGTTGCGGTCAGTTCTGCCATCGGTCGTGACATGCCGAGCGGTCACCACCGATCTGGGCAGAGCCGAGCGACTGACGGTGGACGAGGCGTTCGCCCGCCATGTCGGCGTCGATCTGCTGACGATCGGAGAGGACGCGCCGGCGCTGGCCGCCGCGGCGGGGGTCCGTCTGCGTGATGGCGAAACCTGGGAAGACTTATTCTTCCGCTTGTTGCTGGAACGGGTCGAGCCGCATCTTGGCCGCCAGCACCCTACTTTCCTGACCCATTGGCCGGCCGCTCAGGCCGCTCTGGCGCGTCGCGATGCGGCCGATCCGCGCGTCGCCGAGAGGTTTGAACTGTACGTCTGCGGCATCGAGTTGGCCAACGCGTTCGTGGAACTCACCGATCCGCTCGAACAGCGCGCGCGCTTTCTGGCCGACCGCGCTCGGCGTCAGGCGCTGGCCGATGCGCCGCCGGATTGGCCGCTGGACGAGGATTTTCTAGCGGCTCTGACGCACGGTATGCCACCCAGCGCAGGCATCGCGCTAGGCTTTGACCGCCTGGCGATGATCGCCACTGGGGCCGACCGGATTGGCCAGGTGTTGTGGCTGCCGCCCGTCGAACTCATATGATCCGACCCGAGGCCGGTCGAACGTCCGGTGGCGAGCTCCGTGGATCATGATACCCATGCGCCGTTTCTTCGTTTTCGCCATCGCCGCTCTGACGGTCGGCTGCGGCAACCAGCTTGCGGCGCGGCAGGCAAAACTGCAGCTGTTGGTCGGCCATTCAGAGACTGAGCTTATCCAGTCCTTGGGCATCCCGACCCGGACATATGAAACCGGCGGAATGAAATTCCTGTCCTATGAAGACAGGGAGGTCCAAATCGTCCCCGGATCGCCATTCTACTACGGACCCGGACCGTTCCCGGGCTTCTACTACAGCGGTTTCTATGCCGGCGGATTCCCGCCCACTGCGTTCAACCTGACCTGTGACACCACGTTCGCCATTGCTGGCGGTGTCGTGCAATCCTTCACTCTGCGTGGTAACTCTTGCGGTTAAGATATTGCATTGATGCTATTTCACGGTTGCGACGCGCAACGCATTGGTAGTACCGGATTGGCCGAACGGGACGCCGGCGGTGACGACGATCTCATCTCCATGGTTCGCGAAGCCCTCGGTCAACGCCAGCCGCGTGGCTCGACTGACTGCCTCGGTCATTGAATGGACGTCGGGCGTGACCACCGCGTGGACCCCCCACACCACTGCCATGCGGCGCGCCGTCTCCTCATGTTGCGTCAGTCCGATCACCGGCGTCGTCGGGCGCTCCCGCGCCATCCGCAGGGCCGTGCTGCCGGATGCGGTAAAGGCGACGATCGTCTTGGCGCCGATTGTGGTGCTCACCTGCGCCGCCGCCGCGGCAATGGCGCCCGCGGCGGTTTTTTCCGGCGCATGGTGCGAGGCATCGATCATCGCGCGCCAACCGCTGTCCTGCTCCACCCGGGCAATGATGCGGTCCATCATGTTGACCGCCTCGTAGGGATACTGACCCGCGGCTGTCTCTCCCGACAGCATCACCGCGTCGGCACCGTCAAAGACCGCGGTAGCAACGTCAGACGCCTCGGCGCGGGTGGGCGCGGGCGCACTGATCATGCTCTCCAGCATCTGTGTAGCAACAACGACGGGTTTGCCCAGCAAGCGGGACAAGCGGACGATACGTTTCTGCGCGAGCGGGACTTCCTCTGGAGGCAGTTCCACGCCAAGGTCGCCGCGAGCCACCATCACGGCATCGGTCAGCGCTACGATATCTTCCAGATTGTCCAGCGCCTGGGGCTTTTCCAGTTTCACCATGACCCAGCAGCGACCCGCGACGAGCGCCTTCGCCTCGACCACATCTTCCGGCCGCTGCACAAAGGAAAGCCCGATGTAGCTCGCGCCGTGCGAGACAGCGAACTCCAGGTCCGCCCGGTCCTTCGTCGTCAGGGCGGGAATCGGTAGCACCACATCTGGGACGTTGACGCCTTTGCGGTCCGACAGGGGACCGCCGACCACGACCTCAGTCTCAAGCGCGTCGGCCCGCTTGTGCATCACCCGTAAGCGCAGCTTGCCGTCGTCCAGTAGCAGGGAGCAGCCGATCGAGGCCGCCTCGATGATCTCCGGGTGCGGCAGGTTCACCCGCTGGGCACTGCCGGGCGTGGCGTTGAGGTCCAGCCGGAAGTCCTGGCCGGTCTGCAGATGGACACGTCCGCCGGAGAAGCGGCCGACCCGCAGCTTCGGTCCCTGTACGTCAGCCAGAATCCCGATCGGGCGGTCGAATCTGACCTCGAGGTCGCGGATCATGGCGAAACGGGCGGCATGTTCCTCATGGCTCCCATGGGAGAAGTTCAACCGAAAGACGTCGGCACCGGCCTGGAACAGCCGGCCCATGACCTCGGGTGAGGAGCTCGAGGGGCCGAGGGTGGCAATGATCTTGGTGCGGCGGCGGCGGTGCAGCTTGGGGCGGACTGCCATGGACGGCTCCGTGGTTGTCTCAGGCGATCAAGATTGCCCGGACATCGTTTACATTGGTGAGCGTCGGACCGGTGACGATCAGATCCCCAAGGGCGCCAAAGAAGCCATGGCTGTCATGCGCCGCCAGCCTCTCGCGTGCGTCGATACTCATCGTTCGCGCCCGGCCGAGGCTATCGGGCGCGAGCAGGGCACCGGCGATTTCGTCCATGCCGTCGATCCCGTCGGTGTCGCCGGCGACGGCCCAGATGTTCGACGCGCCACCCAGGGCGATGCCGAGGCCGAGCAGAAAGGTGGTGTTGCGGCCGCCTTTGCCGCTGGCGCGACCGGTCATGGTGACCGTGGTTTCACCACCCGAGAGAAGCACGGCCGGAGCTCGGAGAGGATGTCCATGGCTGCGAACGCAGCGGGCGATGCCGGCCATCAGGGTGCCGACCTGACTGGCCTCGCCTTCCAATGCATCGCCGAGGATCAGCGGTGCGAGTCCCAGGGCGCGGGCTTGGTCCGCCATGGCGAGCAGCGCCATCATCGGGGTCGCGATCATGCGGAACTCCACGTTGGTCAGGCTGCCGGGCTTCGGCGTCTCGTCATCATCCTGTCGCAGTCGAGCCGCCACGCTTGCTGGAGGCGTGATACCGTAGCGGGCGATCAGTCCGCGGGCTTCGGCGAAGGTAGTGGCGTCCGGGACAGTAGGGCCGGAGCCGATCACCGCGGGATCATCGCCCGGCACATCGCTGATCGCCAGGGTGACGACACGGGCGGGAGTGGCGGCGGCGGCCAGGCGACCGCCCTTGATGGCGGACAAGTGCTTTCGCACCGCGTTCATCTCGGTGATGTTGGCCCCACACTCCAGCAATGCGCGGTTGATCGCCTGCTTGTCGGCAAGCGTCAGCCCGGGCGCGGGTGCGGCAAGCAGCGCCGAGGCGCCGCCGGACATCAGTGCGATGACGAGGTCGTCACGGGTGAGGCCTCTGACACGCTCCAGAAGACGTAGAGCCCCTCGCTCGCTGTTGGCGTCGGGCACCGGGTGCGAAGCTTCGATCACCTCAATGCGACGGGTCGGGACAGCATGGCCATAACGGGTGACGACGGTGCCTTCAAGGCTGATATCGGGCCAGGCATCCTCGAGGGCGGCGGCCATGACGGCGGCTGATTTCCCACCGCCTACGACAATGCAGCGACCGGACACGGGTTTCGGTGGCAGGTGCCGCGATAGCACGGCGCGCGGGTCTGCCGCGGTAACAGCGGTGTCGAACAGGGCACGCAAGGCGGCGCGTGCGGTCGCGTCAGTCCAGGGAGGGGCCTGGTGCATCGACGATTTCCTCTCTCGTCCTTCCGATAGGGGCTTTTCCGGCACGAGTCGTTTTCCGGCGGGCGGAGTATGGCGAAGCCGGGTCGGCCACGCCATCTTTGGAGAAATCCCAATGCAAGCAAATCTGAAGGAGGCAACAATGGCTACACCGGAGTTCGACACCGCCACCCAAACCGAACTGGAGGCGGCGGCGTTCCGCCGGCTGGTCGAGCATCTGCGGGAGCGCACGGATGTGCAGAACATCGATCTGATGAACCTGGCGGGGTTCTGCCGTAATTGCCTGAGCCGCTGGTATCGCGAAGCGGCGGAGGTCAAGGGTATCTCACTGGCTGATCCGGACGCGCGTGAGATTGTCTACGGCATGCCCTACAAGGAGTGGCAGGCCAAATACCAGGGGCAGGCGACGGCCGAGCAGAAGGCGGCGCTCAGCAAGTCTCACCCGGGCCATTAGAGTCTGCGTCCAACCGTTCGGTTGACCGGCCACCGGCGCCCGGGCGGGGTAGTTTGTCGATGGTCTGTCGCCCATTGACCGGAGGGATCGCCAAAGCTATTGCCGCCGGCCCTGCTTGAGCGGAGAGTCGGAACAAATGGCGGTCAAGGCGGTTAGCGAGGAAGAGATCAAGACCGGGGGCCTCGCGGTCGACCGTTTGCGCAGCCTGGTGGAGCGCATCGAGCGGCTGGAGGAAGAGCGCAAGGCCCTCGCCGGTGATATCAAGGACATTTATTCCGAGGCAAAGTCGGCCGGGTTCGACGTCAAGGTCCTGCGGCAGCTGATTCGCATCCGGAAGCAGGAAGCGGCGGAGGTGGAGGAGCAGGAGACCTTGCTCGACGTCTACCGCCGCGCGCTGGGGATGTAGATTTTAGTGTCACCCCAGTGTTTAGCGTCGCCCCGGTGTTATAGTGTCACCGCGGTCTTTGGTGTCACCCCGGTCTTTGGTGTCACCCCGGTCTTTAGTGTCATCCCCGGCGCAGGCCGGGGACCCACGATTTGCAGTAATCTGCAGGGGGAATTCGTAGGTTCCCTCGCCCTCGTAGCGCCGTCCCAAAGGCAAGCTCCGACCAGGTTCCGCGATTGCGCCTTGAGAAGCGCGGTCAGCGTCATGAGCAACTGATAGAGTGCCGGAGCGCGCGCAGGCGGCCATTTCGTCGCGGAAAAGCGGCTGGCGGAATGGTCGGCGGCCAAGCGGACGGTTGACGCTATAGAGACTTTCCGGGACTTTACACCAACGGCTCTCTTAAACGCTCACACCCTGCGCTCAACGTTCCCGCGCTTCCCCGGGGGACCCGTCTGCTTGCCTGTTCGGCGCTCCTGGTCCGGGTCTTGGTCCTCGGAGCGGCCATCGGCCTTGGCCGGTGGCGGGGATGGCACCGAGGCGGCGATCGGTGCGTCAGTGCCTAGGGCCGTTGTTGTTTATAGGCTATCCCTAACCTCCCGAGGTGTCAGTGTTCCGTCGTTTGGTTTTAGCCGCCGCGCTCCTGTCCAGCTTCGCCGCTTGCGCGCGTGCACCGGGTTCGGCGGAGGGTCCACGAACCGTGGTCTTCTTCACCGCCGACAGCGCGGGATTGGACGACGGTGCCCTCGCCGTTATCCGACAGGCGGCTGAGGCGGCACGTACCAATCCCTCGTTGCCGGTGCGGGTCGTGGGCTTCGCCGCACCCGACACCGGCTCGCCCGCTTACAACAAGGAGCTGGCTCGGGCTCGGGCGCAGAATGTGGCCGACGCCCTGGTCGCGGCGGGTGTGCCGCAGACACGGCTACGTCTGGAGTTCTCGCGGTGCCACGTCGTTCGAGATGATGCCAACGGAATCCCGCCGCGTCGACATCGTCATCGGCGCCTGATATCAGCGGCCTTGTCGCCGATTGCCTGACGCAACGCGCCGGCGTTATAGCGCCAGTTTTAGATACGCCCCGAGCTCGCCGATTATGCCGCGGCGGAAGGCGAGCACGCAGACCATGAATATCACGCCCTGGGTCACCGTCACCCAGGCGCCGAACTGCGCCAGATAGTTCTCCATCGCGGTCACCACGAGGGCCCCCACGGCTGGGCCGAAAACAGTGCCCAGGCCACCGAGGAGCGTGGTCAGCACGACCTCCCCGGAGGTGGAGTAGTGCACGTCGGTCAAGGTGGCGATGCCGAACACCAGCGCCTTGGTGCCGCCGGCGACGCCTGCGATCGTGCAAGACAGCACGAAGGCGATCAGCTTGTAGTCATCGGTGCGGTACCCTAGCGAGGTCGCCCGTGGCTCATTCTCGCGGATGCCTTTCAGCACCTGGCCGAACGGCGAGTGGATGATGCGGTGGATCAGCAGGAAGCCGCCGATGAACACGGCCGCGGTGAGCCAGTACATCGTCATGTCGCTGGACAGATCGATGATGCCGAACAGATGACCGCGGGGCACCTGCTGGATGCCGTCCTCGCCGCCGGTGAACGGCGCCTCCAGGCAAAAGAAGTAGACCATTTGTGCCAGGGCCAGAGTGATCATGGCGAAGTAGATCCCTGAGCGGCGGATCGCCAGGTAGCCGAGCACCAGGCCCAGCGCGCCGCCAGTCAGTCCTCCGAGGATGATGGCGATCGAGGCGTCCACGTACCAGTTCTTCATCACCCACGCGGCGACGTAGCTGCCCATGCCGAAGAAGGCCGCCTGACCGAACGACAACAGCCCGACATAGCCGATCATCAGGTTGAAGGCGGAGGCGAACAGCGCCGCGCACAACACCCGCATCAGGAACACCGGATATAGTACGAAGGGGCAGACCGCGATCAGCGCGACCATCACCACGAAGGCGATGGACTGCGCGCGCGAAAATCCAAACATCTCAGGCGGCCTTTCCAAACAGGCCGCGCGGCCTGACGAGCAACACGATAACCATCACCAGAAAAACCACGGTGGCCGAGGCCTGCGGGTAGAACACCTTGGTCAGGCCTTCGACGACACCCAGGCCGAAGCCGGTGATGATCGAACCCAGGATCGAACCCATGCCGCCGATCACCACCACGGCGAACACGATGTTGATGAAATTGGTCCCCATGTTCGGGTTGACCGAATAGATCGGTGCCGCGAGCACGCCGGCAAAGGCTGCCAGGGCGACGCCGCCGCCATAGGTCAGGGTGATCAGCCGAGGCACGTCGACGCCGAATGCCTGCACCATGGGGGCGTTCTCGGTGGCCGCGCGCAAGGTGGCGCCCAGCGAGGTCTTTTCAATGATCGCCCAGGTCGCGGTGCAGACCACCAGGGCGGCGATCACCACCCAGCCGCGATAGTTCGGCATGAACATGAAGCCAAGATCGGTGGCCCCCGACAGCACCTGCGGAATCCGGTAGGGCATGCCCGAGCTGCCATAAGTATTGCGGAACAGGCCCTCGATCACGAGGGAGAGGCCGAAGGTCAGCAGGAGTCCGTAGAGGTGATCCAGCTTGTACAGGCGGCTGATGATGGTCTTTTCCAGGATGATCCCGAAGATGCCAACGATCAGCGGTGACAGGATCAGCGCGGGGAAGTAGCCGATGCCGACATAGTTCAGCAGCATCCAGGACACGAACGCTCCCATCATGAACAGCGCGCCATGGGCGAAATTGATGATGTTGAGCATGCCGAAAATGACTGCGAGGCCGAGCGACAGCATCGCGTAGAAGGCGCCGTTGATGAGGCCCAGAAGCAACTGTCCGAACAACAGCGGGCCGGGGATGCCGAAGATCGTGATCATGATTGTGTCCCGGCCAAGCCGTGTCCTCTTGTTCGCGGTTAGGGAGTGTTGGTCAGGCCTTGACGAGGGGGCAGTGGCCTTCGGCCAGCGGGCGGTATGCCTCATCGCCCGGCGTTGTCGCCTTCAGCTTGTAGTAGTCCCAGGGGCCTTTGCTTTCGGCCGGGGACTTCACCTCGAAAAGGTAGGCCGTCACCAGGTTGCGGCCATCCTCGCGGATCTTGCTCTTTCCGAAGCAGTCGTCCTCGACCGGCATCGCTTTCATCCGGTTGATGGTGGCGACGCCATCCTTCTTCGCCTCGGCCGCGCCCATGTCGGCAACGGTCTTGAGGTAGTGCAGCGTCGCGGAATAGCAGCCGGCATGTATCATGTTCGGATAGTTCTTTGGCGTCTTTGGCAGCACCCGTTTGGTGAAGGCTCGGGTGCCCTCGTTCAGATCCCAGTAGAAGCTCTCGGTCAGGTTCAGGCCGCCGGCGGTGTCCAGACCCAGGGCGTGGACGTCGGTGATGAACATCAGCAGAGCAGCGATCTTCATCGAAGCGTTGACGCCGAATTCATGCGCCTGCTTGATCGAGTTCACCGTGTCGCCGCCGGCGTTGCACAAACCCAGCACTTTGGCACCGCTGGATTGCGCCTGCACCAGAAACGACGAAAAATCCGTCGTTCCGGGGAACGGGTAAGGTGCCGCGCCCATCACCTTGCCGCCGGCCGCCTTGACGAGGGTGGAGGTATCGCCCTGCAACTGCTTGCCGAACGCGTAGTCGGCGGTGATGAAGTACCAACTGTCGCCGCCTGCCTTCACCATCGCGCCGCCGGTGGATTTCGACAGCATATAGGTGTCATAGCACCAGTGGATGAAGTTCGGAGAGCACTGGGCGCCGGTCAGTTCCGACGACGCCGCGCCCACGTTCAAGTACACCTTGTTCTTTGACCGAACCACCGACTGCAGCGCCAGCGCAACGGACGATGTCGGCACGTCCAACAGGACATCGACGCCATCGCGATCGAACCACTGGCGCGCAATCGAAACGGCAAGGTCCGGCTTGTTCTGGTGATCGGCGGAAATCACCTCGACGTTCAGGCCCTTCGTTGCGACGCCAAAATCCTCCAAGGCCTGCTTGGTGCAGATCACGGACGTCATACCGCCGGTATTGGTGTACGGGCCGGACTGGTCGTTCAGTACGCCGATTTTGATCACCGGTGCCGCTGTCTGGGCGCGAGCGGGGCGCAGCACCGGAACCGCCAGCGGCAGGGCGGCGGCGGCGGTCTTGAGGGCGGAACGACGGGACAGTGTCATCGAGAAACCTCTATGCTTTCACCAGCGGACAGCCGCCTTTGTCGAGCGGACGGAACGCCTCATCCGCCGGTGTGGTCGCGACCGGCTTGTAGTAGTCCCATGGACCTTTGCTCTCCGCCGGGGTTTTGACTTCCCACAGGTATGACGGGTGGATTTTGCGGCCATCCGGGCGGATTATCCCGGAGCCGAAACAGTCATCGTCAGTCGGGATCGCTTTCATCCGGGCGACCGTCGCGGCGCCGTCAACCTTCGCCTGGTCGACGCCCATGGCGACGGCGGTCTTCAGGTAGTGCAGCGTGGAAGAATAGACGCCGGCCTGCACCATGGTGGGACGGGCGCCGCCGATTTTCGGCGACAGCCGGTCGGAGAAGGCGCGGGCCCGGTCGTTCATGTCCCAGTAAAAGCTGTCGGTCAGTATGATCCCTTGTGCCGTCTCCAATCCGAGCGAATGCACATCGCTGATGAAGAGCAGCAGACCGGCGAGCTGCATTTTGGTGCCGAACTCCTTCGCCTGCTTGATCGAGTTGATCGTGTCGGCACCTGCATTGGCCAGGCCGAGCACCTTGGCGCCGCTGGCCTGGGCCTGGAGAAGGTAGGATGAAAAGTCCGAGGTGCCGGGGAACGGATAGGTGACGCCGCCCACCACCTTGCCACCCGCGCGGGTTACGAAATCCGTGGTGTCGCGCTGCAACGCCTTGCCGAAGGCATAGTCGGCGGTGATGAAGAACCAGCTGTCGCCGCCGGATTTCACCATCGCCCCGCCGGTTGATTTCGCCAGCATATAGGTGTCGTAGGCCCAGTGAATGGTGTTGGCGTTGCAGGCCGCCGCCGTCAGGTCGGAACTCGCCGCGCCGGAGTTCAAGTATACTTTGTTCTTCTCCTTGGCGACGCCGGCCACCGCCAGCGCGACCCCAGAGTTCGCCACCTCGACGATCACATCGACACCGTCCCGGTCGAACCATTGGCGGGCGACGGTGGCACCGACATCGGGCTTGTTAAGGTGATCGGCGGACACGGCCTCCACCTTGAAGCCCTTGGCGGCGGGGCCGAATTCTTCCAGCGCCAGATTGAGGGCGGCCACCGCGCGTGGGCCTGCCAGGTCCTTGTAGGGCCCCGACAGGTCGGTCAGACAACCGATTTTGAGCGTCGGCGTCGCCTGCGCGGCAGCGCGTCGTGCACCCAGCACAGCCGCCGATGCAAGACTTCCGAACGCGGCGGATCGGCGTGAGAGGTTCATGCCAGCAATTCCGTGCAGGGATTTCGAAGGCTCCCCGATTGACTTGCCGAACATGAAAGGGACGGGACGGCGCCGCCGGAAATGGAACAGATGTCCGGGTGGCTACACGCCAAGATATTCGTGCAGCTTGTCCATGCTACTTTCGAGCTGATAATTCGGGATCATGTCGACTATCTTGCCGTGTTCCATAACGTAATGGCGGTCGGCCACGGTCGCGGCGAAACGGAAATTCTGTTCGACCAGCAGAACGGTGAAGCCGCGATTTTTAATTTCGTGGATGGTTCGGCCGATCTGCTGCACAATCACCGGGGCAAGTCCCTCGGTCGGCTCGTCCAGCAGCAGCATCTTGGCGCCGGTGCGCAGGATCCGCGCGATTGCCAGCATCTGCTGCTCGCCGCCGGACAGCCGGGTACCGTGCGCGGTGCGGGCACGCTCCTTCAGGTTGGGGAACAAGGTGTAGATTGTCGCGATATCGAGGCCGCCCGGTGCCACGATCGGCGGCAGCATCAGGTTCTCGGTGACTGACAGGGAACCGAAGATGCCGCGTTCCTCCGGACAGAGGGCGATGCCGGCACGGGCGATCTGGTTCGGCGCCCGACCCACCATCTGGGCATCGCGGAACTTGACGCTGCCCTCGCGTCGGGGCACCAGCCCCATGATTGATTTCATTGTGGTCGTCTTGCCGGCGCCATTGCGGCCAAGCAGCGTCACCACCTCGCCCTCACGGACTTCGAAGTCGACGCCATGCAGGATATGACTTTCGCCGTACCAGGCGTTGAGGCCGGAGATTTCAAGCATGGTGGGTGTTAGCCATGCGCGGATTCAGACATCGGCGGTCCCCAGGTAGGCGGTAATCACTTCGGGGTTCTTCGATACCGTGGCGTAGTCGCCCTCCGCCAGCACTTTGCCACGCGTCAGTACAGTAATCCGGTCGCACAGTCCTTCCACCACCGAAAGATTGTGCTCGACCATCAGAATAGTGCGTCCTTCGCGAATTCGCGCAATCAACTGGACGATGCGGTCGACATCGCCGTGCGCCATGCCCGCGGTAGGCTCGTCCAGCAGCATCATCTCGGGTTGCAGCGCGAGGGTCGTCGCGATCTCGAGCGCGCGCTTCAGGCCATACGGCAGATTGGTCACGACCGTGTCGGCGAAACCGGTGAGGCCGACATCGAACAGCAATTCTCTCGCCTGATCGTCGTAAACCTTGAGCGCAGCTTCCGACCGCCAGAAATCAAAGCTGGCGCCGCGGCTGCGCTGCAGCGCGAGGCGCACATTCTCCAGCGCCGTGAGGTGCGGAAACACCGCTGAGATCTGAAAGCTGCGGACCAACCCAAGCCGCGCCACCATCGCCGGCTTCATGCCCGTGATGTCGCGGCCGTTGAACTTGATGGTGCCGCGCGTGGGTTCCAGGAAAGAGGTGAGCAGATTGAAGCACGTGGTCTTGCCGGCGCCGTTGGGTCCGATCAGAGCGTGGATTGTGCCGCGCTCGACGCGCAGCGCCACGCCATCCACTGCCAGGAAGCCGCCAAACTCACGCGTCAGGCCCTCGGTCTCCAGGATGGTGTCTGTCACCCCCGGACGTCTCCCAGTTAGAAATCATTCAGGTGTGCCGCGCGTTTTGCATATACTTGCCCCCGGTGCAAGGCCGCCGAGCCGAAATCGTCGGAATATCCATTACCCCGTCGACCGTCTCGATCCGGTGACGGTCGTGCGGAGATCGTGGAGGGATCGTGACCGGGTGGAAACGGTAATACCGCCGCAAACCGGGGTCATCCGCAGCCGACGGCTGGCCCGTCAAGCGGCCTGGGGGTCGGAGACCGATGCATCCGCGAACGATCATGCTTTGGTCTAGGATGGCTTGTTGCAGCGTTTTCCCCTCGTTCCCGCCATGATTTTCGCCGGCGCTTTCCTGCTCGCGGGCTGCGATGTGGGCAAGAAATATCAGCGCCCGACCCTCGACGTGCCGGCAGCCTACCGGGCGACGCCGCAAAGTGCAGTCGCGGCGTGGCCGTCGAAGGACTGGTGGCGCGGCTTCCGGTCAGCCGAACTGAACAGCCTGATCGATCAGGCGAGGGAACGGAATTTCGATATCGCGGCGGCAATCGCGAGGGTGCGACAGGCCGACGCGCAAGTGCGGATTGCCGGGGCGGCATTGCTGCCGACTGTCACCGGGACCGGCAGTGCCACGTGGGAGCATGCGGGCCTCGGCACCGGTACGGTCGCAAGCCCGGTCAGCCTGGGCAATGCCAGCGTCGATCTCCACAATTACAGCACCATCGTGAACGCCAGCTACGAGCTGGATTTCTGGGGTCGCAACCGTGCCGCCCGACAGTCGGCCGTCGCCTCCGCCATGTTCAGCCGCTTCGACCAGCAGACCGTGGCACTAACCGTGGTAACCGATGTCGCCACGACATGGTTCAGCGCCCTGGCGTTCGCCGACCGCCTTGCCGTCGCGCGCGGCAACCTGGCAGCCGCCGAACAGACCCTGGCGGTGATCCGTGGCCGCTTCGATGCCGGCACCGCGACCGCGCTCGACATCGCCCAACAGGAGGCGCTGGTCGCCGGTGAGCGTGCCACCATCCCCAATCTTGCCAATCAGATGGAACAGCAGGTGATCGCCCTGGGCATCCTGACCGGGCAGCCGCCGGAGCGGGTCTCGGTCCGGCCGAATACATTGACCAAACTGGCGCTGCCGCCGGTAGCGTCCGGTCTGCCTTCGGAGCTGCTGGCCCGCCGTCCGGATATCGCGTCGGCCGAGGCACAGCTGGTGGCACAGAATTTCAGCATCACCGTCGCCCGTGCGGCGTTCTTTCCCAGCATCACCTTGACCGGAAGCGCCGGCTACCAGGCGGCGGCACTGAACCGGTTGGTGATGCCGGGTGGCGCCTTGGCGTTCCTCACCGCCGGCCTCTCCCTGCCGATCTTCGACGGCGGCATCTTGCTCGGCCAGCTGGAGCAGGCGAAGGGCCGCTACGACGAATTGCTGGCTGATTATCGCAAGGCGGTCGTGCAAGCCTTCACGGACGTGGACACCGCGCTGACAGCGTGGCGATTCACCACCGAGCAGGAGGCGCTCCAGGTCGTCGCGGTGGCGGCCGCTCAGCGTGCCGCCGACATTGCAAGGGCGCAGATGGCGGCGGGCACCGTGGATATTACAACCGTCCTGACCAGCGAGACAACGCTGTTCGCCGATCAGGACTTGCTGGTTCAGGTGCGACTGGCGCGTGCGCAGGCGTTGCTGAACCTATACAATGCACTGGGCGGCGGCTGGGTGGCGCCCGACGGTCCTGCCATCGACCAGTTCCCCGGGCTGCAGCCAGGCATGGTGCCCGGCGGTGTCGCGCTGCCGGTTGGACCGAACAGCCGGTGAAACCGCGGAGGACTCAGGGGCCGAACCGCGCACGGGTGTCGGTGCCTGAGCCGGCAGGTTGGTCAAAGCCTACTCGAAAGGATGAAAACGGCCGCTTTCGTCCATTGCCATCTAAATGCGAAAGTCCGTCAGCATGGACGCCCTGACCAGAGATTCAGTGACACGAGACAAGGTACGCGCACCGGCCCGGCCGCGGTTGCGCCGCTTGGGCTCAATCGGGCTATGCCTGATGGCGGTGGCGGCGATCGGCTATGCGATCTGGTTCTTCCCGGCATCAGGGCCCCCCGCGCCCGACAACAAGCATGACGCGAACCAGCCGATCCCAGTGTTGACCTCGGTTGCGACCAGCAGAGACATGCCGATCTACCTGGACGGTCTGGGCACCGTGCAGGCGTTCTATACCGTCACCATCAAGGCCATGGTGGATGGACCGCTGCTTTCGGTGAACGTCCACGAAGGGCAGGACGTTCACAAGGGAGATGTGCTGGCGCAGATCGATCCGCGGACCTATCAGGCGGCCCTCGACAGTGCTGTAGCCAAGAAGGAACAGGACGAGGCACAGCTCGCCAACGCCCGTCTCGATCTGGCCCGCTACCAGAAGCTGGTAGCCAACAATTATGCCTCGGGCCAGCAGGCCGATACCGCGAAGGCGCAGGTGGCGCAGTTCCAGGCCCTGGTGCTGCAGGATCAGGCGCAGATCGACACGGCACGAACCCAGCTCAGTTACACCACGATCGCCGCCCCGATCGATGGACGTACCGGGATCAGGCTGGTCGATCCGGGTAATATCGTCCACGCCATCGACACCACGGGCATGCTGATGATCACCCAGTTGCAGCCGATTTCGGTGCTGTTCACGCTACCGCAGCAGGCGCTTCCCGCCGTGGCCGCGGCGATGGCAAGCGGACCGGCGCCGGTGCTGGCGCTATCGCAGGACGCAACCGGCGGTGCCGCGACGCAGCCGCTGGATACGGGAACCCTGACGGTGCTGGACAACCAGGTTGATCCGACCACCGGCACGATCAAGCTCAAGGCGACCTTCCCGAACGCCGCCTTACGCTTGTGGCCGGGGGGTTTTGTCCGGGTCCGGCTGCGGACCGAGGTGCGCAAGGACGCGGTGGTTGTCCCGCCGGCGGCGATTCAGCGTGGCCCGCGCGGTCCCTATGTCTTCGTCGTGGGTGACGGCGATATCGCAAGGCGCCGGGGTGTCACGGTCAGCTATGAGGACGAGCAGGCCTCGATCGTCACCGACGGGCTGAAGACCGCCGACGTTGTGGTGGTCGATGGCGCCTCACGCCTGTCGGAGGGCAGCAAGGTTAGTGTGGTGCCGGCTGACCGCCAGTCCGCACCGGTGGCGGAGCAGGCGACCGCGCCAGGCACCAGGCGGAGCCGCCAGGGCGGCGGCGATTAGAGCCCGGGAGGAGACGACGAAAACCAGGCCTCCGCCGCTGACCTTCGCCCCGCTTCGCCGGTTCAGGCTTCACCGGGCGAGAGGCGGCGTGCCGCGCTGCCTCGGCAGCCCATGAACATCTCGGCGCCATTCATCGCACGCCCGATAGCGACCTGGCTGCTGGCGGTCGGCGTCCTGCTGGCCGGGCTTTTGGGTTATCGAGCGCTTCCCGTGAGCGCGCTGCCGGAGGTGGACTTTCCCACCATTCAAGTGGTGACACAGCTTCCGGGTGCCGGTCCCGAGACAACTGAAACCCTGATCACGGCGTCGCTGGAACGTCAGTTCGGCCAGATCCCTGGTCTGGTGATGATGACGTCCGAGAGCGCCGAGGGGGTCAGCCAGATCACCCTGCAGTTCGCGTTGAGCCGTTCCATCGACGCGGCTGCGCAGGACGTGCAGGCGGCCATCAACGCTGCCGCCGGCACGTTGCCCGCCAACCTGCCGTATCCGCCGACCTATTCGAAGGTAAACCCGGCCGACGCTCCGATACTGACCTTGGCACTGACCTCCGATGGGCTGCCGATCGATGCCGTCAGCGATGTCGCGGATACCTTATTGCAGCCGAAACTGTCCGAGCTCGATGGTGTCGGCCGGGTCACCGTGCAGGGCGGCATGCGGCCAGCCGTCCGCGTGCGCATCGATCCGGCGAGGCTCGCCGCTTACGGGCTGGGGATGGAAGACGTACGCAGCGCCGTGGCGGCAGCCAACGCCAATGGTGCCAAGGGCGGCTTCGACGGTCCGCGCCTGGCTTTCTCCCTGGGCGCCAACGACCAGCTTCTTGATCCCGGCGCATACCAAGATCTGGTCATCGCCTGGCGCAACGGCGCGCCGGTGCGGCTGTCGGCGGTAGGCAGCGCAATCGGCGGCCTGGAGAATAACCGCGTCTCGGCAACGTACAACGGCACGCCGGCCGTGGTGCTTGATATTCAGCGCCAGCCCGGCGCGAACATCGTGCAGACGGTGGCGGCGATCAAGCAGGCGTTGCCTCGCCTGCAACAGGCAATCCCGACGGGGATCATGCTGACCGTCGTGACCGATCGGACCGAGACGATCCGTGCCTCGGTCGCCGACGTGCAATACACCCTGGTCATGTCGGTCGTCCTGGTGGTGCTGGTGATCTTCGCTTTCCTGCGAAGCCTGCGCGCGACGTTCATTCCGGCGATCGCGCTGCCGCTGTCGCTGATCGGCACCTTTGGCGTCATGCAACTGCTGGGATTCGGCCTCGACAATCTTTCGCTCATGGCTCTGACGGTCGCCACCGGCTTCGTCGTGGACGACGCCATCGTCATGATCGAGAACGTGGTCCGCTTCATCGAGCAGGGGGTGCGGCCGCTGGAGGCCGCCTTCCGAGGCGCGGCGCAGATCGGGTTCACCATCGTGTCCCTGACCGTATCGCTGATCGCGGTTTTCATTCCGCTGCTGTTCATGACCGGTGTCGTCGGGCGGCTGTTCAAGGAATTCTCCGTCACCCTGTCGGTGTCGGTGGTGGTGTCGGCGATCGTATCCCTGACCCTGACGCCGATGATGTGCGGACGGTTGCTACTGCCCCGAAACGGCGACCAGCCGGGCCCAGCCCAATCCGGTCTGTCGGCGCCCATCTTCCGGCTGCCGAGCCTGGTGGCGGGCTGGAGTGAGCAGGGGTTTGAGCGGCTGTTGGCGGGTTATCGCCGATCGCTGGACTGGACGTTCGGGCATCAGGGTTTGGTTCTGCTGGTCGGTGCGGCGACCTTGATCGGCACGATCGGGCTCTATGCCGTCGTGCCGAAGGGCTTCCTGCCCCGGCAAGATACTGGCGTGCTGGTGGCGGTGACCGAGGCGGCGCAGAGCGTGTCGATCCCCAGCCTGATCGGATTGCAGACCCGGATGGCCGAGGTGATCCGAAAAGATCCGGCGGTGACCGGCGTGGTATCCTTCGTCGGCGGCGGGACGATCAACACGACGCCGAACACCGGGCGGCTGACCATCGCACTGAAGCCGTTGCGGTCGCGCGATCCCGTGGCCGTGGTCATCGCACGGATGCAAGCCGCGATCAGTGGCATTCCGGGTATCACCGCGTTCTTCCGGCCGGTGCAGGACGTGCAGATCGGCACCCGGCAGAGCCGTACCCAGTTTCAGTACACGCTCATGGACACCGACGCGCGGGAACTGGCCGCCTGGGCGCCCCGTCTGCTGCGCAAACTCGCCACTTTGCCGGCGCTGCGCAATGTGGCGACCGATCAGCAGGACGCCGGGTTTCGCACCTTCATAACGGTGGACCGCGACGCGGCGATGCGGATGGGCGTGTCGATGCAGGCGATCGAGGACACGCTGTACGATGCGTTTGGCCAGCGGCAGATCTCCACCATTTTTGGCCAGGCTAATCAGTACCGCGTCGTGCTGGAGGCTGATCCGCTCTGGCAAGCCGATCCCTCCGGTCTGGCTCTGTTGCGCGTGCCAGGGCTGAACGACGCGCAGGTGCCGCTGTCGGCCATCGCCCGCTTCGATCGGGTCACCGCGCCGCTGGTGATCACCCACCAAGGGCAATTCCCGGCCGTGACCCTGAGTTTTGATCTCGCGGACGGCTACTCCCTCGGCCAGGCGGTTGCCACCTTCGCACGGGCCGAGACGGACATCGGCCTGCCCGCCACGATCACCGGAAACTTCGCCGGCGACGCGGCGGAATTTCAGTCTTCGCTCGCCGCCGAACCGTGGCTGATCCTGGCCTCGGTGGTGGTGATCTACATCGTGCTCGGAGTACTCTACGAGAGCTGGATCCATCCGCTGACGATCCTGTCCACGCTGCCGTCGGCCGGTATCGGCGCGCTGCTGGCGCTGCTGGCGTGCGGGCTCGATCTGTCGCTGGTGGCGCTGGTCGGGATCGTGTTGCTGATGGGCATCGTCAAGAAGAACGCCATCATGATGGTTGATTTCGCGATCGAGGCGGAACGGACGCGCGGGCTGCCACCGCGGGAAGCGATGCGGGAGGCGTGTCTGTTGCGCTTCCGGCCCATCATGATGACGACGATGGCCGCCCTGCTGGGTGCCCTGCCGCTCGCCCTCGAGCGTGGCACAGGATCGGAGCTGCGCTTCCCGCTCGGCGTGACAATCGTCGGCGGGCTGCTGCTGTCGCAGTTCCTGACGTTGTACACGACGCCGGCGATCTACCTGGGGTTCGAGCGTCTGCGTCGGCGGGTGGCCGGTCCGAGAGCAGCCGAACCGGCGCCTGCGGAATGATCGAGCGGCCGCGATGACCTTGTCCGCTCAATCAAGGCCAGGCGCTCGGGAACTACTCGCCCAGGGCGCGATCCACCTTCCGGCCCACAGATTGCGCCGGTCCCTGCGGCGGATTGAGCGCGTCCGAAACGCTCTGCCCCGCATTGTCCAGGCTCTTGCCGGCTTTCTCGGCGGGGCCCTCGGGCTGACAGGCTGTCACGCCAACCAGCATCAGGCTGCAGACGACAACGAAGATGGACTTACGCATCGGGACCTCATGAACACACAGGACCGCCCTAACGGAACAGGTCGGCTGAGGTTGCGTCGCAACGGTAACGTCTGCGTTTGGCGCGCTCCGGCAACAGCCTCGTCGCGGCGGGGCTGAGGCATGGGTTTCTCGACGCTTTTCATCACTCGCCCGGTCGCCACCATCCTGCTGTCCATCGGATTGCTGCTGTCCGGCGCCGTGGCATACCGCTTCCTGCCCGTCGCCGCGCTGCCGAGCATGGACATTCCGACCATGGTGGTGTTCGCCGCGCGGCCGGGTGCTGATCCCGAGACCATGGCCAACTCGATCGCGGCGCCGCTGGAGCGACGGCTGGGAGAGATCGCCGGCGTTACCGAGATCACCTCCACGTCTTCGACCGGCAACACCTCGATTGTCATCCAATTCGACATCGATCGCGACATCAACGGCGCCGCGCATGATGTCCAGGGGGCAATCAACGCCGCCACGGTCGACCTGCCGCCCGACCTGCCGACGCGCCCGTTCTACCGCAAATTCAACCCCGCGGACGCGCCGATTCTGCGGATTGCGCTGTCATCCGCCACACTGTCAACGGCGCAGATCTACGACGCGGTGGACACCATCCTGGCGCAGCGGCTTTCGCAGGCTCCTGGCGTTTCGCAGGTGACTGTGAACGGAGCGGAGAAACCGGCGGTGCGCATCCGGCTTGATCCGATGCGAATGGCCGCAGCCGGTCTGGCGGCACAGGATGTCTACTCAACGGTACTGGGAGCCAATGTGCTGCAGCCGGTGGGCGGACTGCAGGGAGCACACCAAGCCGAGTCGATCGGTATCAACGGCCAGATGTCGCAGGCGTCGCAGTATGCCCCGCTGGTCATCAAGGTCGGCAACGGCGCGATTCTGCGACTGTCGGACATCGCGAGCGTGGTCAACGGCACGGCGAACACCCGCCTGGCAGCCTGGAACGGCAAGCAGCCGGCGATCCTGCTGTCGATCAGCAAGGAGGCCGGTGCCAACGCGATCGAAACGGCCGACCGCATACGCGACTTGCTGCCCCTGCTGATGACCTGGTTACCGCCCGATATCCAGCTTTCAGTCATGACCGACCGCACCATCACGATCCGCGCCAGCGTGGTCGACGTCCAGTACACCTTACTGGTCACCATCGCCCTGGTCTTGCTGGTGGTGCTGATATTCATGCGCCGCCTGGTGCCGACCGTGGCGGCGGCGGTGACGGTTCCGCTGTCGATCAGCGGAACGCTCGCCGGCATGTGGTTCATCGGCTACACGATCGACAATTTCTCGTTGATGGCACTGACTGTCTCGGTCGGTTTCGTCGTCGACGACGCGATCGTCATGATCGAGAATATTGTCCGCCACGTGGACCGTGGCATGCCGCCGCTGCAAGCCGCGATCGTTGGTGGGCGACAGATCGGCTTCACCGTTCTGTCCATCAGCATCTCGCTCGTCGCGGTGTTTATCCCGCTGATCTTCATGGGTGGCCTCCTGGGCCGCTTGTTCCACGAGTTCGCCATGACCCTCACCATGGCAATCGCGGTTTCGGCGGCGGTGTCGTTGTCGCTGACGCCGATGATCTGCGGCAGATACATGCGGAGCGCGGACAAGGCGGCGATGCCCGGCGCGTTCTGGGGGGCGATCGACCGTGCCCTTGGCCGCTTCCTGAATGCTGTCGAGCGCTATTATTTTCGCAGTCTGGACTGGGCGCTGGCGCATCGCACGTTCATGCTGCTGGTAACGCTTCTGACCGTCGTGCTGACCATACGAATGTATGGACTGGTGCCCAAAGGGTTCATGCCGGAGCAGGACATCGGCATCATCCAGGGCTCGACCGTGGCTGACACCGACGTGTCGTATCAGACGATGACGGTTCGCCAGCGCCAAGTGGTGGACGTGCTGCTGACCGACCCGGCGATTGCCAGCATTTCCTCCAATGTCGGTGTCGGCGCCGGCTGGGATACCGTCAATCGTGGTTGGGTCTCGATTGGCCTGAAGCCGCGGAATCAGCGTGGCGTTTCTTCCGACGAGGTGATCGACCGCCTTCGCGAGAAACTGGCCCGGCTGCAAGGTATCCAGACGTCGCTTTACTCGGCTCAGGAGCTGCGCATGGGCGGCCGACAGGGTGGCTCACAGTACCAGTACGTGCTGATCACCCACGAGCTGGCGGCGATGCGCTATTGGGCGCTGGCATTGGAGGAGAAGCTGAAGCAGACGCCCGGGATCGTCGACGTGACCTCGGACCAGGACCGCGCCGGCCCGCAGGTCAATCTGGTGATTGACCGTGACGCGTCGGCCCGGCTCGGCGTCAACACCACCGACATCGACAATGTGCTGAACAACGCGTACGCGCAGCGGCAGATATCGACGATCTATGCGCCGCGCAATCAGTACAAGGTCGTACTGGAAGTCGATCCCAGGCTGCAACGGGACCCGTCATTGCTCGACCGGCTGTATGTCGGTGCCGCCGGTGGGGCACAGATCCCGCTCTCCGCCGTCACCCGTTTCGAGCGTGGCTCGGCGCCGCTGGCAGTCCGCCATCAGGGACAGTTTCCCGCCGCCACGATCAGCTTCAACCTCGCCCCCGGCACCGCGCTCGGCACCGCCGAGGATGCGGTTCGGGCGGCATCGGTCGCGTTGCGAATGCCCGACGACGTGCATACGGAATTTGCCGGCAACGCGAAGTTCCTGCAGCAGTCTCTGTCGACTCAGCCGCTGCTGATCAGCGCCGCGCTGATATCGATCTATATCGGTACTGGGCGTGCTCTACGAGAGTTTGCTGCATCCGCTGACGATCATTTCCACCCTGCCTTCCGCGGGACTTGGGGCATTATTGGCGCTCTGGCTGACCGGGACCGACCTTTCCGTGATGGGGATCATCGGCATCATCCTGCTGATGGGCATCGTCAAGAAGAACGCCATCATGATGGTGGATTTTGCCTTGGAGGCGGAGCGCGAACTGGGCCTGTCGCCATTCGAAGCGATCCGCGCCGCCTGTCTGCAGCGGTTCCGTCCGATCATCATGACGACACTGGCGGCACTGTTCGGCGCGATGCCGCTCGCGCTGGCGTTCGGCACCGGGTCTGAACTGCGGCGGCCGTTGGGGATCGCCATCGTCGGTGGATTGTTGGTCTCGCAGGTGTTGACGTTGTACACCACGCCTGTGGTTTATCTCGCGCTTGAGCGTCTGGCCGGGCGGCGTGCCGCCATCATCCGCCAAATCCCCGCGGAATAGGGTCCTCCGGGCCAAAGCCAGGTCGCCGCGAGCAGGCATTGATCCGCGCGTGCGGCGTGAAGCAGACCTGGCAAGCCCGCCGCAACGATGGCCTCCTCATTGCCGACCTGGCGCGGGCGATCGCCTTCCCGCCTGCATCTTCGCCGTCTCAGCGATCCTGCGAGGCGCGGCACGGCAAGTGGGTAACCGGTACAGGTACCTATAGACGCAGAGGTTTCGCACTTCTTATCTGCCAGTGCTTGGTCGCCGACATGCCGGGACAGGCGCGGCGCCCAATGGTCGCTCAGCGGAGGAGAGCATGAAAGTCGGCGGCGACGCGGGCTAGATCAGCAGGAACACCAACCAGCTCAGGGCGAGCCAAAACGCCAGAGAAAGAATGGCGGCGTTGATCAGGCAGCGCATTAGACGGGCCCAGGACGCCACTTGCCTCTGGTGGCACGATCTGCCGGATGCCACTTGATTGTATTTCTCATTTATATACACTAATAGGTTGCTAAATGCATGATATTGGCACGCATAGAGGACAACAACCGTTATCAACACCCGAGAACGAAAAAATGTGCAACCTGTGGTCACATTTCATTCATCTATAGAAATAGAATGACGCAACAATATCGCGTGCGCATGGGATACTGGACGCGAACTGGATAATGACGCTAGCGCAGTCTTATCAGTCACTTACATGCCACGCGTCGCCCGCCGGGCGGCAGCAAATTCGCTATTCGTTCTGACCATAGATCCGGGGAAACATTGTTGTTGCTGTCAATGACTTCCTTGGCGCATATAATCACATATCCGTGAGATGAGTGGCCCTCGCCAAGCCATCCTGAAGGAGGTTTCCGTGCAGCTTCGTCGCGCGTCGGTGCGAATGTCGACTGGACTGTCGTTTGAGGTCTGCGACCTTTTGCTGGCGAAGGCCTGGGCTGACTTTCATGACCTTCGGATGGAGGTGGAACTCGACTGCGCCGCCGACGGCGAGGAGTACGAGGAGATGGTGGGATTGTTTGCCCGACAAACAGGCTTCCGACGCTGGATGGTCTGGCGCTCATGCGATGGTATCGTGGTGCAACCCATGGTGGGCCGGCCGATGCTGTTCGATTCGCTTGCCGAAGCTCTTGAGGGGCTTATTCCGCTGCGAGACTGACCCCGCCGTGCCGTGATCGGCATCTGGCGCGATATCGCTGATATCGAAGACATTTTGAGCAATCCGGGGTGGCACCGAGGCGTGATCGGTGCCGCCGTTGTCACATCACGGGAATGGCGCGTGCATCAATCCTGCTCGTCACCCGGGTTGGCCGTCTGCGCGGCCTGACGGCGCTGGTCGGCCGGAGGATCCCGGCTATCGAGGTTCAGTGCCGCATTGATCAGCGCGAGGTGCGAGAAGGCCTGAGGAAAATTGCCCAATTGGCGTTTCGCGGCGGGTTCGTATTCCTCGGCCAGCAGCCCGACATCATTGCACAGACCGAGCAGGCGGCCGAACATCTCGCGCGCCTCCTGGTATCGCCCCTGCAGCGTCAGGTTATCCACGAACCAGAAACTGCACGCCAGGAAGACACCTTCGCTGCCAGTCAATCCATCGGCGGTTTCGTGGGTGTGGTAGCGGAGGATCAGGCCGTCGACCATCAGGTCGCTCTCGATCGCCGCCAGGGTGGAGCGAATGCGGCGATCCTCGGGCGGCAGAAACCCGACCAGCGGCAGCAGCAGCAGGCTGGCGTCCAGGGTGTCCCCGCCGAAATACTGCACGAAGCTGTCGCGCTCGATGTTGAAGCCGTTCTCGCAGACGACTTCATGGATACGGGTACGCAGCGCGCGCCAGCGCTCCAACGGCGCGGGTAGTCCGAAGGCCTCGGCGCCGCGGATCGCCCGGTCTACCGCGACCCAGGCCATGACCTTGGAGAAGGTGAAGTTTTGCGCTCCGCCGCGTACCTCCCAGATGCTTTCGTCCGGTTGCTCCCAGATTGCCTCCAGGTGGGTCATCAGAGCGCGTTGCAGATCCCAACTCGCTGACGGGCGGACCAGGCCGAGCGAAGTCTCCTGGTACAATGCGTCGAGCAGTTCGCCATAGACATCGAGTTGGAGTTGGGTGCTGGCCGCGTTGCCGATGCGCACCGGACTGGCACCTTGGTAGCCGGTCAACCATGGGACCTCCCACTCCTGGACCCATCGTTCACCCGCAAGTCCATACAATGTCTGAAGCTGCGTGGGCGAGCCGGCGACGGAGCGCCGCAACCAGGCACCCCAGGCCTGGGCCTCTTCCCGATAGCCTGCGTGCATCAGCGCGATCAGGGTGAACGTCGCATCGCGCAGCCAACAGAATCGATAGTCCCAATTGCGCGCACCGCCCGGCTGCTCAGGCAACGACGTCGTCGGGGCGGCGACGATGCCGCCGGTCGGTTGGTAACTCAGCGCCTTTAAGGTGAGCAACGACCGGTTCACCTCGGCGCTGTATGATCCGCGATAGGTACAGCGCGAGGACCACTCGGACCACAACGCTTCGGCATCCTCCAGCGCCCGATCGGCCGCCGGAGGCACCGGCGGGTCGAGATGGGATGCCGCATGCGACAGCACGAAGCGAGCGCGCTTGCCTGCCTCCGTCGTAAAACTGGCGACCGTGGTCATCGCCTTGCCGTGCAACTTGATGTCACTGTGCAGCACGACCTGTTCCGGGCCGACGACGGCGCGGATGCCGCTGCCGTGATTGAGCCGGGTGACCCATGGGATGGCGGACCCGTACTCGAAGCGTAGTGCGAGGTCGAATTGCATATCCACCGTGCCGGACCGCCCCTCGACGATGCGCACGACCGAGCTTTTGCCGACCGCCATAAAATCGATCAGTGCCGCGGTCCCGGACGCGGTCTCGAACAAAGTCTCCAGGATCATGGTACCGGGGCGATAGCGTCTCGTCACGGATACTCGCGGCGCCGCCGGAGCGATGCGCCAGCGCCCGTTGGCCGGCGATCCGAGAATTGCAGCGAAGCAGGCCGGGCTGTCGAAGCGCGGCCAGCACAGCCAGTCGATCGAGCCCGCCTTGCTGACCAATGCGGCGGAATGGCAGTCGCCAATCAGCGCATAGTCCTCGATCGCGGCGGCTTGCGCCGATTGCGTCGCGGGTTCCAGGTGCTTGGGCGCGGGATGTCCGCCAGTGGAGGCGGATGTCGCGGACCGGTGGGATCGCGTGCGGCCGCCTGCCATCAGCTGGCGCGGCCCCAGACCTTTTGCCCGCCATTCCCCAGGCAGTAGCAGGATGAGCCGGGCGCGGTAGGGCGATCCATCGGACAGACGTACGGACCGGCGTAGCAGGATTGCCCGCCCTCCGGGCCAAACTGCGGCTGAGGTGCGTACGCTTGCGGTGGTGAATAAAACACTGGAGGCGGCGGCGAATAGTACATCGGCGGAGGATAGTAGTACGGCGGAGGCAGATAGGCAGGACCGAACCACGGGCCGCCAATTCCGACACCAACGAAAACTCGTGCTCGCGCAGGAACGGGCAGGGTCGCGACCAAGCCGATCATCGCGAATACGGCGGCGGCGGTTACCCAGCGGAGGGCCGAAGCGGGAAAACGAGTCATAATCTCAACCTGCTGAACGGATCATAATCGCAACCTGCTGGCTGGCGGTAACTGGACGATGTCCAGTTCGGGCCGCCTCGAATACCATCCCTGCCACTGCCGGGCCATACCCGAAGGGTCGGTTTGGTCGATTGTCGCATGCGTCAGGCGCGGTCGCACGCAACGGCGGCTCGGCCAGGAAGCAGCCTATCCCAGACGGAACAGCTTGCCGATCCGGACCGCGAGGCGGGCCAGGGTCGGGGTGGTGGTTGGTCGTAGCAGCCGCTGGTCATAACCGGCGAACCGTCGATCGTTCTCGCTCAGGCAGATCGCCATGAGGCCGAGAGGGCTGATCGCGATATCGCTGACGGCCTGGCTGCCAGTGAGGGTGAAATTGTTGTCCTCCGGTTTCGCCTTGTCGCCGTCGAGGTCGCGCGCCAGTCCAATCCTTTCCCAGATCAGGAACAGCCAGACGCGAACCACCCGCAGCTCGAACCAAATCCGGCGGAGCGGTCCAAGCTGCTTGCGGTGCCACGCCAGCCAGTTGGCAAACAGCAGGATATGGCGAGCCTCCTCCTGGATCACCGGCTCGAAGGTATCGACCAGCGCCATGGGGAAGAAGCCGGAGCGGCGAGCGAGTTCGAACAGGCCGAACGCAAAGAAACTGTCGATGCATTCGGAGTAACCGGTGACGAGATAGCCCCATTCCGCATCGCGGGGCGGCTCGTCTGGCGGTGCGGCTTCCAGCTTGATGCCGTAGCAAGCGACCAGGTTCGACAGGACCTGCCGGTGCCGGCCTTCTTCCCAGCCATTGCGGGCGATCGCGTCGCTCCAGGTCGAAATCTCGGACCGCCTCGCCATACGCTTCCATGCGGGCCCGGGCCTTGTCCTCGGTCCGGACTGCGATGTCCCAGATCGGCAGGCTGGTTAGGCGGTGCAGGGTGTCGGGCTCGAGCGGCGGCCAGTCGATCACCGCGGGCTTGTACGGGTTGAACGTGTCGCTGAACATCTGGCAGACCGCATCGCGATGGCGCGCCGATCCAATGCGCAGCCGCCCGGCAGTTGGCCATCGCCAATGACGGGCCCGCGCATCGGCGGCTTGGATCTCGTCGTTGGTCGGGGCCATGGGGTCGGTCTGGTCCAGTTGGTCGTCTGCGGATCGGGCGGCGGCCGGCGATGTCCGGATGGCCTACTCGCGACCATCAGCGTGCGACGTCATAAAGACCTCCGAACGCGCGCGCAACGCCGTCGCATTGTTACCGTTTGGTAGGATTTTGACAGACTCCAGCGCACCTGCGGAATATCGTCGGCGCCGGTGGAGGCAAGTTCGCTTGCCTGCGCCCACCGAGGTCGTTAGCTGATTTCGCCGAGCGACGCGCCCTTGCCGATTCGCCGGGCGCGCCGCGGATAGGCAAGAAGGTTTCTGGATGTTTGCCGACCCCTTGCTCAGCGATCCCGCGCAGGTGCTGCGCCAGGTTTTCGGCTTCCCTGGTTTTCGCGGCCAGCAGGCGGCGGCTGTGAACCACGTCGTGCTTGGTGGCGATGCGCTCGTCCTGATGCCGACCGGCGGCGGCAAGAGTATATGTTATCAGGTGCCTGCCTTGTGTCGGCCCGGAACCGCGGTGATCGTCTCCCCATTGATTGCGCTGATGGATGACCAGGTCGCGGCGCTGCGCCAGGTCGGCGTCAACGCCGGCGCGTTGCATTCGGAGCTTGATCCGGCCGAAGCCCGGGCCGTTACGCGCGACCTGATCGAGGAGCGACTCGACCTGCTCTACGTCTCGCCCGAGCGGTTGCTCGGCAACGGCACGATCGAGCGGCTGTCCCGGCTGAGGCTGGCGTTGATCGCCGTTGACGAGGCGCACTGCGTCTCTCAGTGGGGCCACGAGTTCCGGCCAGAATTTCGCGAGTTGAGCCGACTGCCGGACGTCTTCCCCGGTGTGCCGCGAATCGCACTGACCGCGACGGCCGATCCACGCACCCGCACCGACATCCTGGCGGCGCTGCGGATGGATGACGCGGCGGTGTTCATCTCCAGCTTCCACCGGCCCAATCTGCGTTTGTCGGCCGCGCCGAAGGTGGGTGAAACGGCGCAGCTTCTGGACTTCCTGAAGTCGCACCGGGGCGAGTGCGGCATCGTCTATTGCGGCAGCCGAGCCAAAACCGAGCGGGTGGCGCTGAAGCTGGGCGAGAAAGGCTACCCGGCGTTGCCGTTCCATGCTGGCCTCGACCCGACGCTGAAGCGGGAATCACTGATGCGGTTCCGTTCCGGAGAGCCGCTGGTTGTGGTCGCGACCATCGCCTTCGGCATGGGAATCGATCGCCCGGACGTTCGCTTTGTCGTGCATCTGGACATGCCGGACAGCCCCGAGGCGTATTACCAGCAGATCGGCCGTGCCGGGCGTGACGGCGACCCCTCCGACACCCTGCTTGCTGTTCGGCGGCCAGGACGTCGCCCAGGCTCGGCATTGGCTGGCGCAGTCCGCCGCACCGGACGAACGCAAGCGGGTGATGCGCACCAAGCTGGAAGAGATGATCGCGCTGACCGAGGCGGTGACCTGCCGCACCCGGTCGCTGCTGACCTGCTTCGGAGAGACGCTGGAGGCAGCGTGTGGTCATTGCGACAATTGCGAGGCGCCGCCGATCACTGCCGACGCGACGACGGAGGCGCAGATGGTTCTGTCGGCGGTGTATCGAACCGGCCAGTCTTTTGGCGCCGTGCATATCGTCGCTGTTTTGCGCGGTGAGCGGACCGAGACCGTATCGCGTCGCGGCCACGACCGGCTGCGCACCTTCGGCGTCGGCGCCGAGCATTCGCCGGGTTACTGGCGGGGGCTGATACGGCAGTTGATCGCTATGCGCGTGCTGGATGTGGACACCAACGGCCATGGCGGCCTGTTTCTGGTGCAGGAGGAGGCGCGGCCGATCCTGCGCGGCGAGCGGCAGGTGGTGCTGCGGCAGGATCGGCCGCGGGCCGTCCGGGTGGAACGGCCGGATCGTGGGCGGGCGCCGCCGACTGCACACGATGCGTTGGGCGGCGGCGGGACCGGTCATATCCGGGCGATGGATGGCACGGCGGAACAGCGCAAAGGGGGCGAAGGCCTTTACGAGGCGTTGCGGCTATGGCGGCTGGCGGAGGCGAAAGGACAATCAATTCCACCTTATGTGATCTTCCACAACTCGGTGCTGCGGGAGATCGCCGCGATGCGGCCCGTCAGCCTGGATGAGCTTGCCCAGATCAAGGGCGTCGGTGCTTCTAAACTGGCCCGGTATGGCAGCCGAGTGCTGGGGGTGTTGGGTGCGCAGCTTCCGGCGGGGCTGCTGCCACGGTCGTGAGCGTTGGGAAAATCGAAATGGGCCGGGTGGCAACGTATCCACCGTCGGACTTCAGTTCATTGGAAACGATCCGATATTCGCCGACCGTTCCCCCGCTCTCTCGTCGCAATTGGAGCGGCATTGCGGGAAACCTTGGGTTGTTTCCTCAAAGCACCTAACCGACGCGCGCTGACTCGGGATCTCATGCCTTTGTCAATCTGTATTCGACCTGACCGCTCTATCAACGCTTGCGTCGCGTCTCCGATCCCCGGGGAGACGCATTCGGGCCAGATGGCTTGGCGCGGTGTGTTGGCCGGCGGGTAAATATGGACTAGAACGCGATCATGTCGGACCAACAGCCTCCCGCACGTGCGGAGCGTATCCGGGCCGCGTTGACCCAGGCGTTCTCGCCCACCGTCCTCGAGGTGCATGACGACAGTGCCCAGCACGCCGGCCACGCTGGGGCCCGGACGGGCGGCGAAACACACTACAGCGTGCTTCTGGTGGCGACGGCGTTCCGTGGCGTCAGCCGTGTGGCCAGGGCGAGGGCCGTGCATAGCACGCTGGAAGCCGAATTCGGCGAGGCGGAGGCGGGCGGCATGCATGCGCTGGCGCTGACGCTGCGTACGCCCGAGGAACACGCCGGAACCACCCGGCCATAGGCGCCGCCGAATATGCGTCGTACCTCGCCTTGAGGATTTTCTTCTCTCGTCCGACCCGTTAAGGGTCTTGGCAGAAAAATCCAGGCGGATTTTTCGATTCGAGAGAAGGGACATCCTTCAATGGCAGCGGAGAAGGACATCGATCGCCTCGACCGGGAGATCCTGCGGCTGCTTTCCGCGGACGCGTCGCTCTCTCTGGCTGAGATCGCGGCAAAAGTCGGTCTGACCCCGACGCCGTGCTGGAAGCGGATTCGCCGGATGGAGCAGGACGGCATCATCCAGCGCCGAATTGCGATCCTGGACCCTGACAAAATCGGTCTGCCCGTCTCGGTGTTCGTGGCGGTTGAGACGGCAGACCATTCGAGTGAATGGCTCAATCGCTTCGCCGAGGTCATCCAGAATACCCCGGAAGTCGTCGATGCCTGGCGCATGAGCGGGGACGTCGACTACCTGCTGCACGTCGTCGTTCCCGACATCGCGGCTTATGACCAGTTCTACCGCCGGCTTATCGCGGCCGTGCCCCTGCGCAATGTCAGCAGTCGGTTCAGCATGGAGCGTATGAAGGCGGCGCCGCTGCCAGTTTGACGGTGCATCCGCGCCAGACGCAGCAATCCACAGCGAGATAGCGTCGGACGATTCCCGTGGGTCGGGAAATTAAGACGCCACGGCCGCGAGCCGCGGCGCATCGGCCGGGAGACACGGCCCGGTCGGCCGGCGCGGCCGGTGATTACAGTTGCATGCCAAAAAAAGCCGAGCTTTTTCCTCGCTGTGAACCTTCTGTTAACGCTCACATGGTTTCCTCCGGTCCGGCAAAAGGAGGTGGCCTTGACAATCAGTCGTCTCGTCAATCGCAACGTTGTCGCCGGACGCGGAAGGACCAGCATGCGGCTGGAGCCGGAGCTATGGGATGCGTTGAGCGAAATCTGTGAGCGTGAAGCGCAGGACATGAGCACCTTGGTGCGCCAGGTCGAGGCGGCCGGTCACATCGGTGGCCGTACCAGCGCGGTCCGCGTCTACATCCAGGCCTACTTCCGGGCTGCCGCCACCGAAATCGGACACGCGGGCGCCGGCCACGGTCCGATGCCACGTTCGCGCGTCTCGGAGATGCCGCGCACCGCACCCGACCACAACCCGCAGCATCAGACCGCTCTGGCCGACCAGTATGATACCGCAACAGCCTGACGGCAAAGCGGAAACAGGATGACGCACGCTGGCGGATTTTCTACCAGCGGCCCCTGACATTGATCCAGCGTTCGCGTCTCCGGTGTCATCCCCGGCGGGAGCCAGGCCTGCCCTTGCGGAGCATGCCCTTGGCGCAGGCCGAGGGGCGAGAGGACCCACCGACTTGCCGCTTGAGGCTCACTATCTCCTTGAACCGCTATCCGCGGCAGCGCCGCCCGAGGAGTTTTCCTCGGGTGGTTTCGCCGGCGGCGTCGGCGAAGAGCCCACGGCAGGCAAAGTGCCCAGCGCGGTCTCGATCATATGCGCATCATCGCTTCCGGGTGGCAGCTTCGCCAGCAGGGTCCCCCAGTAGCGACGCGCGATATCGGGGCGCTTGTCCTGAACCGCGGCGATGCCGAGGAACCAGAGCACCAGGGGTTCCTGCGGATCGACCGCCTCGACGCGTTTCAACAGATCGACCGCACGCGGTGGCAACCTGTCGGGTGGCCGGTAGTCCACCAGCAGGGCCCGCACCTCCTGCAACGGGATCGAGACATCCGTGGGCTTCAGCGCGGCGGCTTTCTCATAGGCGGCGGCTGCCTTGTCAGGCTGGTGCAGAACCGCGTAGGCCCGGCCCAGTTGCAACCATCCGTCGAGGTTGCCCGGGTCGGCCTGTTGCTTGGCGGCCAGGCGCGCGACCATGCCCTCGATCATCGCCTGGCGCTGTCCGTCCGTCATCCCGGCTGCCGGGGCGGCGGCGCTGGCGTCGGAACCGGATGCCGGGGGGGCACCTTTAGCGAGCACCGGGACGGGGACATGAGCCGCGAGCGCGGCATCGGCGATGCGCTGTCCGACCTGTCCGCGCAACGGAGAATCCGCCGGCATGTCCGCCAGAAGTGCCTGCAACATGTCGATAGCCTGGCGCGGTTCGCCCGCCTGACTGGCGGCCATGGCAAGGTAGTAGCGTGCAATCCCGTTTCCGGGATCGTCTGCCAGCACCTGGTGAAACGCCGCTTCGGCTGCTGGTGTCACGGTACCGCCGGCCGCCAGGACCAGCGTCTCGGCATGATCAGCCGCGATCTCCGGGCTGTTCGCCCCTAGCGCCATGGCGCGCCGATAAGCATCTTCGGCTTGGCCCCAACGGTTCAGCGATGTCAGGCCGCGGGCGTAGAGCAGCCAGGCCTGTGGGTCAGACGGGTTGGCTTTCAGCTTTGCGGCCAATTGCTCCGTCGCACGCTCCATACTGAGGTGCTGCTGACCCTCGGCTGCGGCCATCTCCGCCTGGCGTGATGCGAACGGCTCGTCTGGCACGCCGGGGGCGCCGAGCCTCAGATAGACGCCGACGGAGCCGGCGGCGATGAGGACGAACAGCGCGCAGGCCAGCATCGGACTGCGGATCAGCCGGGCGGGGGAGGCTGCCGGTAAGGGTGGCGCGGTGGAGGGCCGCGTGACCGCCATTCGGTCCGCCGCGAGAAGTCGACGTTGGATCTCCAAACGACTGGCGGCGGCTTCGTCCGATGCCATCAGACCGCGAGCGATGTCGCGGTCCAATTCTCCCAATTGATCACGGTAGACCGCTTGGTCATAGCTGGCGCGATCGACCCCGGGTCTGGTGCCACGCAGCAGGGGTGCCAGGATCGCCAGCACGGTAACAAAGGCGAGGACGGCCAGCAGGAAGGGCAGGATCACCGGTCCTGCTCCCCGAGCAATCCATCCAGGCGCTGCCGCTCGTCGGCACTCAGGGGAGCCGGCGCGGCCACGTCCGATGAACGGCGGCGCAGCCAGAGCGCGACACCAAACAGCCCGAGCAGGACCAATCCTGGTGGTGCGAACCAGAGCACGTAAGTGGCAGGTTCCACCGGCGGACGAAGCAGGACGAAGGCGCCGTACCTATCGACGATCGCCTGGGTGGCCTGCGCGTCGGTGTCGCCGGCGGCAAGCCGTTCACGCAGCAGGACACGGATATCGTGCGCCAGATCGGCGCCGGACTCGTCGATCGATTCGTTCTGGCAGACCAGGCATCGCAGCTGCGCGCTGATCCCGCGGGCGCGGGCCTCCAGCGCCGGGTCGGCGAGCCTCTCGCGAGGTTCCACCGCGCCGGCGGACAAAGCGAAAGTGAGCAGGAACAGCAGTCCCAGCGCCAGGAATGGCGAACGCCATCTCATGACCGATCCAACTGCTTGAGCAGCGGTAGCAATTCCTTGTCCACGACATCCGCGGTCAGCGGGCCGACGAATCGTTTGCGAATACGGCCGGCGCTGTCCAGGACATAGGTTTCGGGAACTCCGTAGACCCCGAAATCCAGCCCGACGCGACCATTTCGGTCGATGCCGACCTGGCGATACGGATCGCCGTAGGTCGCGAGCAGCTTGGCGGAATCCTCCGGTTTGTCCTTGTACGCGACGCCATACAGCGGCAGGTGGTCCTGCTCGGCGAGGCGCATCAGCAGCGGATGCTCGATCCGGCAGGGGACGCACCAGGAGGCGAAGAAATTAATCACCGCCGGGTGGCCCTTCAGCGCATCGAGGGCCAGCGTCTTGTCGCTGCCGAGTCCAGCCAGATCGAACTGCGGCGACGGCTTCTCGATCATCGCCGATGGCAGCTCCTGGACATCGTGGCCAGGCCGCAGGGAGACAAAGAGATACTCCGCCAGGACCAGAAAAATCAGCAGCGGCAATAAATACAGCACGCGGGTCATCGTCGAGGCCCCCGCTCTATTCGGCGGGTGCGGCTGCCTGGGGCGGCCTGCGACGGCGGGCATGCGCGGCAACGCCCACCCGCCAGCGGCGGTCACTCAGGCTGACGACGCCGCCGAATGCCATGATCACCGCCCCGATCCAGATCCAGGGCACCAGGGGCTTCCAATAGGCACGGACCGTCCAGGAACCAGCGTCATCGGCGTCACCCAGAGCCAGATACAGGTCGGAGATGAGATTGGTTCGGATCGCGGTTTCTCCGGTGGTCTGGTTCTGCAACGGGAAGAAGCGGCGCTGCGGGTGCATCACCGTCACCGTGGCTCCGTTCCGCGTCACCCGAATGGTGGCATCATCGGCGTGATAATTTGGGCCGGGCAGTCGGTCTACATGCTCCAGCGTCAGCTCGTAGCCGGCGATTGACATGGAGGCGCCTGGCTTCAGGATCTCGATGGCCTCCTGCGCATAGGCCGACGCTGCGAAGCCGGCGACGGAAACCGCCAAGCCGAGATGGGCAAACGTCATTCCATACGTAGCACGTGGCAAAGCCATCGCACGCCGTACGCTGTCCGCCAGCGGGACGCGGAAAAGTCGCACCCGATCGGCCAACTCGGTCAGCACTGCCGTGAACAGCCAGGCAGCCAGGCCGAGGCCCAACACCGCCAGCACCGGACCGCCGTATGTGACGTAGAAACCGATCAGCACGACCAGCCCCGTTGCGATGTACGCCACCCACAGGCGTTGCAGCGCGCCCAGCAGGTCACCGCGTTTCCAGGCCAGCATCGGACCGACGCCGACGGCTATGATCAGCGGCACCATCATCGGCGCGAAGGTGCGGTTGAAGAACGGGAATCCGACCGAGAGTTTCGGTCCACCCATGGCGTCGAGAAACAATGGGTAGAGCGTGCCGAGGAACACCGTCGCGCAGCCGCAGGACAACAGCAGATTGTTCAGCACCAGCGCGCCTTCGCGAGAGATTGGAGCGAACAGTCCGCCGCTCTTCAGTGCCGGGGCACGCACCGCATACAGTGTCAGCGAGCCGCCGATCGCCACCACCAGCAATAGCAGAATGAAGGTTCCGCGCGCTGGATCTGTGGCAAAGGCATGCACTGACGTCAGCACGCCGGACCGCACCAGGAAGGTGCCCACGAGCGAGAGGGAGAATGTGATGATCGCCAGCAGGATGGTCCAGGATTTCAGCGTGTCGCGCTTCTCGACGACGATGGAAGAGTGGATCAACGCAGTGCCGGCGAGCCAAGGCATGAACGAGGCGTTCTCCACCGGGTCCCAGAACCACCAGCCGCCCCATCCCAGCGTGTAGTAGGCCCACCAAGACCCCATCGCGATGCCGATGGTCAGCGCACACCAGGAAGCCAAGGTCCAGGGCCGCACCCAGCGTGCCCAGGCGGCGTCCACCCGGCCCTCGATCAGGGCGGCGACGGCGAACGCGAAGGCGACGGAAAAACCAACGTAGCCCAGGTAGAGAAACGGCGGATGGAAGGCGAGCCCGGGGTCCTGCAGCACCGGATTGAGGCCCTGGCCGTTCGGTGGCGGCGGGAAGGTCCGCAGGAACGGGTTGGAGGTGAACAGGATGAACAGCAGGAACCCGACCGCGATCATGCCCTGCACCGCCAGCACCCGCGCGCGCAACGGCGGCGGCAGGTTGTCGCTGAACCAGGCGACAGCAGCGGCACAAAGCGACAGCATGAACACCCACAGGAGCATCGAGCCCTCGTGGTTTCCCCAGACGCCGGTGATCTGGTACAGCAGCGGCTTGTCGGTATGACTGTTCTCGACGACGTTGATCACTGTAAAGTCTGACGTGACATACGCGTGCATCAGCGCGAGCATTGCGATCGCGATAAGCGCAAACTCGGTCAGCGCGCAGGACCGCCCGACGGACATCCAGCCGGCGTGCTGACGCGCCGCACCCACCAACGGCACTGTCGCCTGGATGAGGGCGACAAACAGCGCCAGGATCAGCGCGAAGTGGCCGAGTTCGGTGATCATCGACAGGCTCGGCGGTGCCGTGTACGGCGCCCCAGCGTCATCCCCGCGCCTGACACGCAGACCCACGACCTAGATTGGTGTCCGACGACACGTTCAATCGCAGCGGCCCGCGGCGTCGCCAGGGCGCGGGGCGTCAGGCCGCGCGTCGCAACTCCAGCGGAATGATCGAAGTCAGGGCGTCCACCAGTTCGTTCATCATCGCATCGGTGTGCAGCGGCCCCGGAGTGAAACGCAGACGTTCGTCGCCGCGCGGAACCGTCGGGTAGTTGATCGGCGTCGCATACATGCCGAACTCGTTCAGCAGGCGCTGGCTGACCTGGGTGCAAAGCGCGGCCTCCCCGATGTGCAGCGGGACGATATGGCTGACCGAGCCGATCCGTGGCAGCCCGGCCATGTCGAACCGCGCCTTCAACGCGGCCGATCGCTCGAACAATTTCGCCCGGCGGGCATGGTCCTGCCGCACATGTCGCACGCTGGCAAGAGCGGCCGCGGCGGTCATGGGCGGCAGTGACGTCGTGAAGATGAAGCCGGGCGCGGTGGAGCGGATAAAATCCACCACCTCCGCATCGCCCGTGACGTAACCGCCATGGCAGCCGAAGGCCTTTGCCAAGGTGCCCTCGATGATGTCGATCCGCTGCGCGACGCCGTCGCGTTCCGAGACGCCGCCGCCGTTGGGGCCGTACATGCCCACGGCGTGCACCTCGTCGAGGTAGGTCATCGCATCGTATTTCTCAGCCAGGTCGCAGATTTCGCCAATTGGGGCGATGTCCGCATCCATCGAATAGACGGACTCGAACGCGATCAGCTTCGGCGCGGCGGCGGGCGCGGCGCTCAGTAGCGCGTCCAGGTGGTTTAGATCGTTGTGCCGAAAAATATTCACGACCGCCCGCGAACCTTTAATGCCGGCGATCATGGAGGCGTGGTTCTTTGCGTCCGAGAACACCTGCCAGGGCAGATCCGGACCCTTCGGGAAGCTGTTCAGGACGGTGGACAGCGCCGCCTGGTTGGAAACGAAGCCAGAGGTAAACAGCAGCCCGGCCTGTTTGCCATGCAGTGCCGCCAGCTCAGCCTCGAGGTCGTCGTGCACCGGGCTGGTGCCGCTGATGTTGCGTGTGCCGCCGGCGCCCGCCCCCATGGTTCGCGCTGCCTCGCATGCCGCGTTCACCAGCACCGGGTGGCCGCCCATGGCCAGATAGTCGTTTGAGGACCAGACCAAAATGCGGCTTCCGTCCGGGCGCAGGTAGTAGGGGAAGCTGTCTGCTCGCTTCTGCAGCGGCGTAAAGATCCGGTAGCGGCCCTGCTCGCGGATGCCGTCGAGGGATCGGCGACAATGGAGTTTAAACGCATTCATTCCTGGCAGCCCTCACTTTGCCATCCCGAGACGGTCGATCGCGGCGTTATTGGCCAATGCCCAACCGCCGATCAATGATCTGGATCATATCCCCGGTCTTGGTCGCCCCTTCACCACATGCGGTTCTTGCCGCCTACAAATGCCCCGATTAGCCGCTGGGTCAATGGATTGCCAGCAGGATTTCATCCCGGGCCGCCCGCCCGTCGCCGGGGTTGCTGCCCTTCGCCATCGTGCGGCGCGGGACAGTCATGCCGCGGCGGTGCTTTGCATTCGGCCGCCGTCGATGCGATAGGATCATGCTGCATCGCAACAAGCGATGTCACTGACCAGACGGGGAGTCCGGTATGCCGCTGAGCCAGCCAGCTGACCGCGAGCGCCTGCACACGCGCTCTATCGAGATCAACGGATACCATCGCGCTGACGGCCTGTACGATATCGAGGCTCATTTGACTGACAGCAAAAGCTTCGGCCAGACCAATTACGATCGCGGCCATATCGAGCCCGGTGAGCCAATTCACGATATGAGTTTGCGTCTCACGCTCGATGAGCAGATGCGCATCAAGGGCGTCGAGGCGGTCAGCGACAAGACGCCTTATGCAATGTGCCCGACGGCGGCGCCCAACTTCACCCGGCTGATCGGCATGCGCATCAAGGCCGGCTTCCTACGGGACGCGAACCACGCTGTCGGAGGTACCGTCGGGTGCACGCATCTGCGCGAACTGCTCCAGCAGATGGCCACCACCGCCTATCAGACAATCAATCCCGCCAAGGCTCGGCGGGAGATGCAGGCTGAGGGTGCTTTGGACGATCGTGGAAGCGATGCCTTGGACGCGCGCATCACTGAGAAATGGGGCAGCGGCAACAAACTGCTGAACACCTGCCTGGCCTACGATGAGAAGGGCCCCTTGGTGAAACGCCGCTGGCCGCATTTGTATACCGGGCTGAGCGAGGTGACCGAGGAAGTGGCGGGGTAGGGACCGGCCGGGTTGGAGCGGGGGATGCGGTCCGTGCTGGTGTTCTTCACATCCTAGGCCAGGGAAGGTCCGCCGGAGTGATCGCGGCGGCCGATCGCGGCTTTTCTCCGCGCCTTTACCTTCCCAGGGTGCCACATACCTTCTCATGGCGCCCCGGCGTGAGCGATAGGCGCTCGGGCTCTTTCGCCCGTCGTTGATCCCTGCCTCGGGCCGTCGTGTCTGTTCGTATGGGTAAGTGCGGGACACCGGCGCCGTGTCGTTCGGCCACCCTTGGGCCCGCGGCCGTCGCCACGCGACGTGCCCAGGCCTGCCAACCTCAAACCTCCTCGACGTGATCCACTCCCGGCAGCGACTTCAACGCCTGTGCCAGCCTCGGTGTCACGTTGTAGCCGTTTGGCAGGGCAATCTCCACGTCCCGCTCCATACCGATCCGTGGCACCAGCGTCACCCGCCCCCGACCGCCGCTTTCGCGCGCCAGTACGTCGCGAATGTGCGGCACGGCGGCGCTCTCCCGCAACCAGACGCGGATCGAGGCTCCGGCCGACGAGGCTGCCTGCTCCAGTTGCACCACATCCAGCGCCGTGATGCGCATTGCCTCTCCTTCCATCTTCAATTCCGCCGTCACCAGCACGTTGGCGCCGGACGCCAGCACATCGCGGGAGCGCTTCAGCACCTCACTGAAGCAGGTGACCTCGATCGATCCCGCGGCGTCGGAGATCCGCACCCACGCCATCCGGCTGCCGGTCCGGGTTATCCTTTCCTTCGTCGCAACGACAGTGCCGGCGATCTTCACCCGGCCAACGCCCGAGGCCGCACGCGCCTCGACTTGGTGCGACTGGGTGACGCCGAGCCGGCGGAGCGCCTGGGCGTAGGCATCGAGCGGATGCGCTGTCAGATGAAATCCGACAGATTCGGCTTCGAACGCGAGACGCTCCAGCGGCGGCCAGTCGGGAACATCCGGTAGCCGCAACGGCTCCGGCTTGCCGCCGACATCGCCGAACAGTCCGATCTGGCCGCTCTCCTTCTCCTCCCGTTCTGACTGCGCTCGCCGCAGGATCGTATCGGCGCCGGTGAAGAGCCGCGCGCGGTTGTTGTCCAGTTGGTCGAAGGCGCCGGCGCGCACCAGATTCTCCAGCTGCATCCGGTTGAGCTGACGCGGATCGACCCGGGCGGCGAAATCCGCCAGGTCGGAGAATGGCTTTTCGCCGCGCGCCGCTACGACAACTTCCATCGCTGCGAAGCCGACCTTTTTAACCGCGGCCAGGGCATAGCGGATCGCCAGGCGGCCGTCCTCAGACTGCTCCACCGAGAAATCCGCGCCCGACCGGTTGATATCCGGCGGCAGAATTTTGATCGATGATCGCTCCGCCTCCTGCTTCAGCGCCGCCAGCCGGTCGGTGTTGTTGACAGCGAGGCTCATGCACGCGGCCAGGAACACCTCCGGGTGGTTGGCTTTCAGCCAGGCGGTCTGATACGCGACCAGCGCATAGGCCGCTGCGTGCGATTTGTTGAAGCCGTAGTCGGCGAATTGGGCCATCAGGTCGAAGACTTCGGTGGCCTTCGCCGGGTCGATGCCGCGGGCGATCGCGCCCTCGGTAAAGGCGCCCCGCTGCGCCTCCATCTCCGAGGCGATCTTCTTGCCCATCGCACGACGGAGCAGGTCGGCACTGCCGAGCGAATAGCCTGCCATCTTCTGGGCGATCTGCATCACCTGCTCCTGGTAGACCATGATGCCATAGGTCTCGGCCAGGATGTCGTGTATCTCCGGGTGCGGCGCCTCCCATTTTTCGCCATGCTTGCGGCGGCAGTAATCGGGGATGTTTGCCATTGGGCCGGGGCGATACAGCGCGACGGCGGCGATCAGGTCCTCGAACCGGTCCGGCCGCATTTGCCGCAGCGTGTCGCGCACTCCTTGGCCTTCCATCTGGAACACGCCGCCGGCGTCGCCCTTCTGCAGCATCTCGTATGTCTTCTGGTCGTCCAGCGGCAGCCGGTCCAAATCGACCTCGATCCCTAGCCCACGCAGAAAATTCTCTGCCCGGCGCAGGATGGTCAGCGTCGTCAGGCCGAGGAAGTCGAATTTGACCAACCCGGCCTGCTCGACGTGCTTCATCGAATATTGCGTCACCAGAAAGTCCGACTTCGGGTCGCGGTACAGCGGCACAAGGTCGATCAGCGGCCGGTCGCCGATCACTACGCCGGCAGCATGGGTAGAGGCGTGGCGATACAGTCCTTCAACCCGCAGGGCGATCTCCAGCAGCCGGCCGATGCCCTCATCGTCGTCTCGCAGCAGCCGCAGCCGGGGTTCGCCATCCACCGCCTGCTGCAAAGTGACCGGCTTGGCCGGGTTGTTGGGGATCAGTTCGGCGACCTTGTTGACCTGGCCGAACGGCAGGCCCAGCACGCGGCCAACGTCGCGCACCGCCGCCCTGGCCTGAAGTTTGCCGAAAGTAATGATCTGGGCGACCCGGTCAGCGCCGTACTCGTTACGCACATAGTCTATGACACGGTCGCGGCCCTCCTGGCAGAAGTCGATGTCGAAGTCCGGCATCGACACCCGTTCGGGGTTGAGGAATCGCTCGAACAGCAGGCCGAAGCGCAACGGATCGAGGTCGGTGATGGTCAGCGCCCACGCCGCCACCGACCCGGCACCCGAGCCGCGCCCCGGCCCAACCGGAATGCCCTGCGCCTTGGACCATTGGATGAAGTCGGCGACGATCAGGAAGTAGCCTGCAAAGCCCATCGAGGCGATGACCGACAATTCGTAGTCCAGTCTCTGACGATAGATCGCACGGGTGTCGGCGTCCGCCGCGGCGGCGTCCATGCGGCGCTCCAGCCCCTCCGTCGCCATCGCACGGACGGTCTCTTCTTCGGTGGAGCCGGCGCGGACCTTGGGACAGACGGGTAGCAGCGGCTTGCGGGTTTCAGACATGACCGCACAGCGGCGGGCGATGGACAGCGTATTGTCGCATGCCTCGGGCAGGTCGGCGAACAGGGTGCGCATGTCGGCGGCAGGTTTGAACCAATGCTCCGGGGTGACGCGGCGGCGGTCCGGATCAGACAGCATGTGACCCTCGGCAATGCATAGCAGGGCATCGTGCGCCTCATGCATGTCGGGGGTGGCGAAGTAACAGTCATTGGTGGCGACCAGCGGTATCCCGCGCCCATCGGCCAGCGCGATCAGGCCGGGCTCGATCGCGGCCTCGACGGGGAGGCCGTGGCGGTGCAATTCCTGGATCGTCCGCCCCTCGAACGCCTCCGCCAATCTGTCCAGCAACCGCTCGGCTTCCGGCTTCTGGCCATCGGCGAGCAGGCGGCCGATCGGACCGGTCGTGCCACCGGTCAGCAGCAGAAGGCCGGCGGCGTTCGCGGCAATGTGCTCGAATGAGAGTTTCGGCTTCAGGCTCGGGTCGGGATCGAGGAACCCCATCGATGAGAGCCGTTGCAGATTGGCAAGCCCGGTGGCGTCCTGAGCCAGCAGCACGATCGGATCCGGTGCCAGGCGCGCATTGTCGGTCCGGCTCAGCGCGATTTGGCAGCCGATGATGGGTTGGACGCCTTTGCCGGCGCAGTACCGGGAGAATTCGAGCGCCCCGAACAGATTGCCCGTGTCGGTGATTGCTGCCGCCGGCATTTTCTCGGCCTTCGCCAAGGTGGCAATTTTGTCCGGGGCGATCGCTCCCTCACTGAGGGAATAGGCGGAGTGGGTCCTGAGGTGGACAAATTCAGCGTGAGCCATGCCGTCACGCTACCAGATCAGCGCCGAGTTTGTCGTTTTTTCGACCAGCCGGCCGGGCAAGCCGGTTAACGCTTGCGCTGACCGGTATCATTCGCGTCACGCCGCGGCCTCGCAACCGGCAGAGGTGGATAAGCCGGGCGCGAGCCCACCGGCGTCGAGCGAGATGAATGGCTGCTCCCGTGGCCGGCTAGGTCAGCGTGTCGCGCCGGGCATATTCTCGATGCAGCCTTTTCCGTACGTCACGCAGGTCAGCATATCGGTCGTGTTCCGGACCAGTACGCTGCCTATTCCGACCGCCGCCACGAACACGATGGCGCGAAACGCGATCATGCCGCGGCCGCATGGCATGGCTTGGCCGCCATCGCGTCCTCTGCTCGTATGACCGCGGTCAGGATCGGGGAAAGACAGTCTACCGTCGCCTCGTTCGCCCGGGTCAGTGGTAGACGGAGCTCGTTTAAGGCCAGCCCAAGCGTCGCCAGCGCGGCCTTCAACGGGATCGGATTGCTCTCGAGGAACAGCGCCTCGCTGAGTGGTGCCAGTCTGTCTCGGGTTGTCGCGAACGCCACGAGATCGCCCGCGTCCCACGCCTGATGCAGCAACGCGCAAAGCGCCGGTGCGACGTTGGCTGTGACCGAGATGCAACCATGCCCGCCCATCGCGCGGTGCGCCGCCGCGGTCGCATCGTCGCCGCTGAACTGCAACAAGTCCGGGCCGCACAGTGCGCGCAGCCGAGGCACGCGGGCGACGTCGGCCGTGGCGTCCTTGATGCCAGCAATGATGTCGCGCTCGAACAGGACGGCTACCGTCGCGTCCGCTATGCCTGCCCCGACCCGTCCGGGCACGTCATACAGCACCAGCGGCCGGTCGGAGACATGCGCCAGCGCCCGCATGTGACAGATGATGCCCTGCTGTGTTGGCTTGACGTATGGGGTCGGCGCGCACAACAGCGCGTCGGCTCCCGCTCGGGTAAGCATGGCCGCCAGGCTGACGGCGGGCTCGGTGGCCGGCGCCTGGCATCCGGCGATGATCGGGACACGGCCCCTCGCCACCGCCGCTGCCAAGCGCACCACCGTGGCCTGTTCCTCCGACTGCAATGCGGCTGCCTCTCCAGTGCTGCCACAGACGACCAGGGCCGTGGTGCCGCGGGCGATCTGGCGTTCACACAGGCCGGCGAACGCCGCTTCATCCACCGCGCCGCGGCGAAACGGCGTGGCCACGGCTGTCATCGAGCCGCCAAGGTTGAGCGATTTGCGGGTCACGACACCCTCCGGGACGATGCGGTCGCACCTGGCGCGGATCGGCCGCCTCGAGAACGGTTGTCCAACCCGACCGGGGCTGGAAAGTCAGCCCGGAGCAGGCTGCATCCTGCCGAGGCCGACGTCAGCACATTGATAAAGCCGTTCAGCTTCAGGCGGCGTGCGAGCCCTCGCGTGGTACGGCCGCTCGAATCGCGGCTCACACGGGCTACCAGCCGGCCGCCGGGGAGAATGGCGCGTCTGGCGTCATGGATCAGCCGCTCCATGTCGGTCTCCGGGGTGATGTCCTGAAAGCAGACGAGCTCGTATGCCGCCGTCTCCGGCTTGGTCGCCGGCCTGATGCACGTCGCCGCCGGACAGCCTCGCCGGATCAGCCCGCGGAGCAGTTCAATGCCGTGCTCGGCAACGATCAGGACGTGCTTCGCCTCGAGCTGTCCCGGCTGTGACGGAACGCCCGCATGGAGCAGGAATATGTCTACATCGTCATCTACTACCGTGGTCTTATCGGCTGGGAGTGATGGAAGCGGTGAGGGAACGGAAGCAAGTTGGTTCATGTTGGAAATCCTCTGCCTCGGACGCTGTTGGAAAAGCGTCCGGCGGCTGTGGGAACGTGTCATTCGTCGAGCGTCCGCGGGTCCGGTTTTCGGCACATTGGCGATGCCCCCAAAGGCCGGTATCGGCGTGACGGCGATCAAACTGAGCCTTGCCGCATAGCATTTCGATGTGGGCCGTCCGACGCTGGAATAGCCGCTCCCTATAGAGGGCGGCCGCAGGCGAAACGGGAGGCGCGCCGCCCGGCCCCCGCCGCTCGCCGGTCGAAACGGATCAGCAGGCTCCGCTGGACCGCTTCCGACCAAAGGACCATTAATGCCCGGCGGGTCAAATCGCAGCAGGAGGCCGTATGCCCCGAATGACGACCGCCGAAGCCGTGATCGAATCCCTGATCGCTCACGGGATCGACACGCTGTTCGCCCTGCCTGGCGTGCATAACGACCAACTCTTCGACGCCGCGCACGGAGCTTCGGACCGGATCCGGGTCATTCATCCACGCCATGAGCAGACCGCGGCATACATGGCACTGGGGGCGGCGCTGGTGACCGGCCGGCCTCAGGTCTTCGCGGTCGTGCCGGGCCCCGGTGCACTGAATGCTTCGGCGGCACTGTTGCTGGCTCGCGCCATGTGCGCGCCGGTGATTGCGCTGATCGGCCAGATTCCGTCTTTTGCGATAGACCGGGGCTATGGCCATCTGCACGAAATCCACGACCAGCTCGGCTTATTGCGTCACATCACGAAACAGGCCGAGCGCATCCATTCACCGTTGGAGGCTTCGGACCGCGTGGCGCGGGCGGTTGCGACGGCGACCACCGGCCGTCCCGGTTCGGTCGCGCTGGAATGCGCGATAGACATCTGGGGCCAGTCGGCCGAGGTCGGATTGACTCCGCCGCTATGCAGCACTCCCCCGACCGCCGATCCACGGGCGATCGCGGCGGCGGTCGATATCCTGGCAAAGGCAAAGCGACCGTTGATCGTTGTCGGTGGCGGCGCTCTCGGTGCCGGGCCCGAGGTCCAGGCCATCGCCGAATTGCTGCATGCTCCGGTGTCATCGTTTCGGCGGGGCAGGGGGGTTATACCGACCCATCACGAACTCGCCGTGTCGTTCACCGAGTTGCATGCGCTGTGGAAGACCGCCGATGCGATCCTGGCGATTGGCACCCGGCTTTATTGGCAACAGAGCAACTGGGGCACGGACGCGAACCTGCCGATCATCCGGCTGGACATCGATCCCGAGGAGATCACCCGATTCCGCCATCCTGCCTGCGCGTTGCTCGGCGATGCCGCGGTGACATTGCGAGCCCTGATGGCCGCGCTGTCGGTTCAGCCCATGACCTGGCAGCCGAACCCGGATCTGCCGTCCGTTCGCGCGGCTTTCGCAGAGCGCCTGGCGCGACAAGAGCCGCCGATGGGGTTCCTGCGTGCCATCCGGGCCGCCCTGCCGGAGGATGGGATCTTCGTCGAGGAAGTTACGCAGATCGGTTTCGCCAGCCGCCTGGCCTTTCCCGTCCACGCGCCGCGCACATTTCTCTCGCCCGGCTACCAGGACTCCCTCGGCTGGGGTTACGGTTCGGCGCTGGGCGTCCAGGCCGCGGCTCCGGGACGCAAGGTGGTGCTGGTGACCGGTGATGGTGGGTTCATGTTCCAGGCCGCTGAACTGGCCACCGCCATGCATCACCGTTTGCCCGTGGTGGCGGTGGTGTTCGACGATGGTGCTTTCGGCAATGTCCGGCGCATTCAGGCGCAGCAGTATGGCAACCGGCTGATCGCCAGCGATCTGACCAATCCGGATTTTGTCAAATTCGCCGAGAGCTTCGGCATGGCGGCGTTTCGGGCAACAACGCCCGATGCGCTCGAAGACGCGCTGCGCCGGGCTTTCGCGCTGAACGCACCTGCGCTGGTTCATGTGCCGGTGGGCGAGATGCCCAGTCCCTGGGACATGATCCTGTTGCCGCGTGTTCGCGGACCGGCAGGGCGCCCGGCGCTGCCCTAGGCGACGGCAAGCGGGCTGCCGGCAACCGGACCCGCCGGCCGGCTGCTGACCGTCGCTTTGCCGTGTCACTTGACGATCATGCGGCGTCCGATGCCAGATGCTCTGGCGTGATCCCAACCCTGGTTCATCCAGCAAGCAACGGGCAGCCCGCATGACCGAGATATCCCATCGCTTCATCGACACCAACGGCATCCGCATGCATGTGGCCGAGGCGGGCACGGGACCATTGATCGTGCTGTGTCACGGGTTTCCTGAATCCTGGTACTCCTGGCGCCACCAGCTTGTAGCGCTCGCCGAGGCTGGCTTCCACGCGGTCGCGCCCGACATGCGCGGCTACGGCCAGACTGATCGCCCCGAGAAGATCGACCAATACACGCTGCTTCATCTGGTCGGGGACATAGTGGGACTGCTGGATGCGCTTGACGCCCCGACCGCGGTGATCGCGGGGCACGACTGGGGTGCGCCGGTAGCGTGGCACGCGGCGCTGTGGCGGCCAGACCGCTTTCGCGCCGTCGTCGGCCTGAGCGTGCCTTATTGGCCGCGCGCGAAAATCCGTCCGACGACGGTCATGCCGCAGACCGACGATGCGGTGTTTTATCAACTGTACTTCCAGACCCCTGGCGTGGCGGAAGCGGATTTGCAGCGTGACGTGCGCCTTTCAATCCGGCGCTTGCTGTTTGGCAGCTCGGGGGACATCCCGCAAAGCCCGAGCAGCGAGTCGCCGGCTGGTGGTGTCGGAATGGTGCCCCGGTCCGGTGGCTTGATGGACCCCAGCGTTGGCGGCCGCATGATCGATGCGGCGGCCTTGCCGGCATGGCTAAGCGAGGCTGACGTGGACTTCTACGCCGGAGAATTTTCCCGCACCGGTTTCCGTGGCGGTTTGAATTGGTATCGCAACATCGATCGCAACTGGGAGCTTCTGGCCGCGTTCGGTGGCGCGCGCGTCACCGTCCCGGCATTATATATTGCCGGTGACCGCGACCTGGTGCTGGCCTTCCGGGGAATGAACGAGCTGATCGCGAATCTGTCGACCTTGGTCCCGCAACTCCGGCGCACGCTGATATTGCCCGGGTGCGGCCATTGGACCCAGCAGGAGCGTTCCCAGGAAGTCAACGCCGCCATGATCGATTTCCTTCGGGCCTTGTGACGTCACGCTTGCCGATGGTTTTGGTCCACAGCTGTTGAGACGTGCCTCAGCCGATGCCGATGAGCAGATTCTGATGGCCGACCTCGAGACATCGAGACGAACGGCATCCGTATGCGCGTCGCTGAGAAGGCCAAGTCCTGGGCGGGAAGGCCGACGAAAGGCTTCTACATGTCACCGCCTTGGGAAAACGGCTCGCGTAGCCGGAGCGAGAAGGAGTGAATAGCGCCGCCCGGCGAAACACGACCAGCAACATTTCCAAACTCGCTCAACGAAAGGAACCTTCGGTGCAAGATCAAATCCCCGCCGTCGAGGACACCTACCTTGCGCCGCAGTTTGGCTTGTTTGAATTGTTGCGCAGGGTGCGGGAAGACCAGCTGTCAGTATTGACCCCGGTCGTTTTCGGCCGCCGGCTGTTACGGTTTCGTCTGCTCCGCGTGCAATATTTTATTGTCAACTGGCCAGACTACATCGAGCACGTGCTGCTGACCAACGCCCAGAATTATGTGAAGGGCCGGTTCGCCGAGGCCTTGCTGGGGCCTATCGTCGGCGAAGGGCTGCTGATCAGTGAGGGCGATGCGTGGCGCCGCCGCCGGCGAATCGAAGCGCCCGCCTTCCACCATCGCAGTATCGCCGGAGTTGTCGACGAGATGGCGCGCTGCACCAGGTCCATGCTGGCGCGATGGGATCGGCGGACAGAGCCATTCGATGTCGCATCAGAAATGACCGATCTGACGCTCGATATCATTACCCGAACCATGTTCTCCACCGACGTGGGCGACGACGTCGCCAGGCTAAGGCAATTGATGCAAACCGTCCTGCGCTTCGACCGTCCAAGTATTGCGGACATGCTCGGGCTGCCTCGCTGGATGCGCGCCAGGTCGAAGACCATGCGACAGGCCATTGCCGAATTGGACCGAATGGTCGAGCGAATCCTGACATCGCGCCGACACGCCGGCGGCGAGCACCTTGATCTGCTTGCGCTCCTTCTCGCGGCGCGTGACGAAGAGACCGGGGAAGGGCTCGACGACCACCAGCTTCGCGACGAGATCATGACGATCTTTTTCGCCGGTCACGAAACGACAGCGAATGCACTGTCCTTCACATGGTATTTGCTGGCGACGCACCCTGAGGTAGACGCCAGACTGCAGGAGGAGCTCGAGCACGTACTAGGCGGCCGAGCACCCGTGTATGCGGACATCGCTCGGTTGCGATACACGCGTATGGTGTTTGAGGAAACCCTGCGGCTTTATCCGCCGGCCTATTCGATGGGCCGCACCGCTGTTGCCCCTGATGTGATCGGCGGCGTGACGGTGCCGAAAGGTGCTATCATCAGCATCTATCCTTACGTTACACATCGAAATCCGGCGCTGTGGCCCGACCCTGAGCGCTTCGACCCGGAGCGTTTTGCCCCGGACCGTACGGCAGGACGGCACCGGTTCGCTTACTTCCCGTTCGGCGGCGGCCCGCGGATCTGCATCGGACAAGGCTTCGCCATGGCGGAAGCGGCGGTCGTGATAGCCAGCGTCGCGCAGCGCTTCCGGTTCTCGCTCGCGCCCGGCCACACGGTGGAACCAATTGGACTGCTCACCTTGCGGCCGAAGAACGGTGTGTGGGTGATGGCCACGCCGCGTCAGACGGCAACCTGTGAGGAAACCTCAGCAGATATCGGTGAGACTTCACCGTGAGAATGTGCGACAACGACGTATTCCGGGTCGCTCTAAGGTTGGTTATCTTTCGGATCAGTTTCATGGCTGTGCATACCGAGTTTGCTATCGATGCTGCGTCGGTGGGTGAATGATCGTGCTGGCACTCAGCCCCATCTTCTCCGCGAGATTCTGTGCGGAGGGGTCACGCGCCAGCAGCAGGCAAAGTGCTTGTTCCGTAGCGGTAAGCGGTAAGGTTGGATCTCCATCACCTTCCCGCCGCCCGGAACAAAGTAAAATCGATACCCGCCGCCGCCAGCCGCCAAAGCCAGCGCTCCGCTGTCCCATGTCCACTTGACGCAGCCAAACTGTGCCGCCATCACTCGACGCTTCACCTTTCCGGGGGCATTTTTGAAAGGCAACGCAGACAGCATGACCCGCCGAGCGCTTGGCCGCTCGGCTGTGACGGTGATGGGGGCGTTCGGGATATTGCGGGGCGTCCGTGCCGAGGAGACGCTCAAGCTGCGCTGCTCGCTGGATACCGCGCCGTCTCACGTCCGTAACGTCTCGATCGTGGACTACCTGAAGAAAGTCGAGGACGCGACTGGCGGCAAGATAACCAGTGAGGTATTCCACTCCGGCCAGCTCTTCGCCGACCTCAACGTCGGCAAGGCGCTGCTGCAGGGCCAGGTGGACATGGCGGCACCCGGCGCCTGGACGCAGACCGGCATCGTGCCCGACTGCGACTTCTGCCAGCTTCCGGTGTTCTACGGCCAGAAGATCGAGGTGACCGAGCACGCCGCCGACGGCAAAGCCGGCGCCCACGTGGTCGGCCAGATCGAGGCCAAGCTGCGGGTCAAGGTGCTCGGCCCCTGGATCGATCTCGGCTTTCAGAACTGGTACACCACCAAAAAACCAGCTGCACTCAGCGGATGATGTGAAGGGCATTGAAGATCCGCAGCCCGGGCGGCGCCGGGATCAGTTGGCGCATCAGCTTCTTTGGCGGCATCGCCAACACCACCGCCTGGCCGAACGTGCCGCTGGCGCTGTCGCAGGGCACTTTCGACGGTTTCGTCTCGACCAACGAAAGCTGTGCGACGGCCAAGCTGTGGGAAGCCGGAGTGAAATACTCCTATCAGGACCATCAATACGTCGGCCAGTACATGCCGATGATCAGCGCAGGCGTTCTGGGCGAAGCTGACGGCCGATCAGCAGAAGATGATGACTCGACCTGTGGGCCGCAGAACATCGCGCACCTATCGCGCCAACGCGCTCGCCGCGCAGAACGCGCGCCCGCAAGATGATGGAGGAAAACGGCGTCAGCTTCATCGACCCATCCGCCGACCAGCTTGCCGCGAGCCGAAAGTGCATGCAGGCGGATGTCGCGACCCTGATCAACGACGCCAAACTGTCGCCGGACGTCGTCCGCCTGGCCGAAGAGTCGGTGAACGGAACCGCCTGAGCGTGGCGGTTCGGCCCGATACGATCTGGGACACGATCGAGCGGACTCTGGTCGGCCTGCTCGGCGCGCTGGCCATGATCGTCGGGCTGGTGCAGGTCGTCGGACGCTACTTCTTTCCGGCCTACGCGATTTCCTGGGCCGAGGAGGTGATCGTCTACCTGATCGTCTGGGGCGTGATGATCATCTCCAGCCAGCTGGTCCGCACCGATGGCCATGTGCGGCCCGATCTGGTGCTGCGCCTGGTGCCGCCGGCGGGCCAGCGCTGGATGGAGGCGTTCAACTGCATCGTGGCGCTGGTGTTCTGCGTCGGCATGATGTGGTACGGCTGGCAGATCGTCGATACCTCCCTGCTGCTGGATGAGCGCAGTTCGAGCGCATTGCAGTTCCCGATGTGGATCTACTACGCCGCGCTGCCGGCGGGCGGCTTGCTGATGACGGTGCGCTATCTGATCCGGCTCTACCGCTACATGTTCCGGTTCGATCCGGCGACCATGACGGTCGGCCATATCCCGGCGCACGAGCTGCCGACCAATCTCGCCACGCTGGCAGACCACTGAGCCGATGTGGACCGCTGTTGTTCCTGGTGATGTTCTTCGGCCTGCTTCGCGCTGGGCATGCCGATCTTCCTGGTGCTGGGCGCCTGCGCGGCGGTGCTCTACGTCGTCTCCGGCCAGCCGCTGATCGGCGTGGCGCAGGTGATCATCGATCATCTGAACTCCTCGACGCTGATGTCGCTGCCGCTGTTCGTGATGGCGGCGGCGTTCATGCGCCAGGGCGGCGTGGCCAAGGCGCTGGTCGATGTCTCCGCCGCCTGGCTCGGCGGCATCCGCGGCTCGCTGGGCCTGGTCACGGTCGTCGCCTGCACGCTGTTCGCCGCGATCTGCGGCTCCTCGGTCGCCACCGCGCTCGCGATGGGCACCATCCTGCTGCCGGCGATGATCGAGAAGGGCTATCCGCGCTCCTTCGCGCTGGGCGTGATCGGCGCATCCGGCACCATCGGCATCGTCATCCCGCCCAGCCTGGCGCTGATCCTGTACGGCATCGTGGCCGAGCAGTCGGTGCCGCGGCTGTTCCTGGCCGGCATCCTGCCGGGCCTGCTGCAGGCCGCGGCGTTCTTCGCCTGGGTCTGGTACGACGCGCGGCGCCGCAATTTCCCGATCGAGCCGGCGCTGCCGATGCGCCGAGCGACTGAGCGGTGACGGTGCGGGCGCTGCCGGCGCTGCTGGTGCCGGTCATCGTGCTGGTCGGCATCTACGGCGGCATCGTCACCGTCACCGAGGCCGCCGCCATCGCCGCCGTCGCCGCTGGTGGTCAGCCTGGTGTTCTATCGCGGCTTCCGCTGGACCGAGACGTTGTCGGTGATCGCCGACGCGCTGCGCAGCGCCGGCACCATCATGCTGATCGTCGCCACCGCGCTGGCGTTCGGCCACTGGATGACGGAATCCGGCGTGCCGGCGCAGCTGGTGACCTGGACGCTGGCGCACAATCTGGCGACCTGGGAGTTCCTGCTGGCGATCAACGTGCTGCTGCTGGTCTGGGCTGCTTCCTGGAGGTCGTGGCGGCGCTGCTGCTGGTCATGCCGATCCTGGCGCCGGCGCTGAAGCCGCTGGGCGTCGATCCGGTGCATTTCTCCATCATCTTCACCCACAACATGGAGATCGCGCTGATCCATCCGCCGGTCGGGCTGAACCTGTACGTGCTGTCGACGATCTCCGACGCGCCGATCGGCGAGGTGATCCGCGGCATCCTGCCGTTCCTGGTCCTGCTGCTGATCGTGCTGGGGATCATCACGTATGTGCCGGCGCTGACCATGTGGCTGCCGGGGTATGTATATGGGAATTGAGGCGGGACGCGGCTGATCGTGCTCGGAGCCCCGGCGGGGCCTCCGCCTTTTCTTGCCCGTGGGAGCCATTGAGCGGTATGTGCGTCGTTCGACGTTCCGGTTTCGACCGGACCGTGCGAGAGGGAGACGCCACCATGCCCAGCCCGTACGACGATCTGCCGCGGAATCAAGCCAACTTCGCACCGCTCACACCGCTGACGTTCATCGAGCGGGCGGCGTACGTCTACCCGGACAAGCCGTCCGTGGTGCATGGGCTGGAGCGGTATACGTGGAAGCAGACCTACGCTCGCTGCCGGCGTCTGGCCTCGGCGCTGTCGCTGCGCGGGATCGGCAAGAACGACACGGTGGCGGTGATGGCGCCGAATACGCCGCCGATGGTGGAGGCGGCGTTCGGCGTTCCAATGTGCGGCGCGGTGTTGAACACAATGAACACGAGGCTTGATGCCGAGGCGATCGCGTTCATGCTGCGGCATGGTGGCGCGAAGGTCTTGATTACCGACCGTGAGTTTTCCGCGGTTATCGAGGCTGCCCTGGCAGGGTTGGAGATCAAGCCACTGGTGATCGATATCGACGATCCGTCCGGTCCGGGCGGCAAGTGTCTGGGGGAAACGACCTATGAGGAATTTCTCCTCAGCGGAGATCCGGATTTCGACTGGCAGAATCCGGCTGATGAGTGGGATGCGATCGCGCTGAACTATACCTCCGGCACCACGGGCGATCCGAAGGGTGTGGTCTATCACCATCGTGGGGCGCATCTGAACGCGGTCAACAACGTGCTCAACTGGGGCATGCCGCACCATGCGGTGTACCTCTGGACGCTGCCGATGTTCCACTGCAACGGCTGGTGTTTCCCCTGGACGCGTGGCGGAGCGGGCGGGGGTGAATGTTTGCCTGCGGAGGGTTGAGGCGAAGGCGGTCCTGGACGCCATCCGCGACCACGGAGTGACGCATATGTGTGGCGCTCCGATCGTTTACTCGATGCTGATCAACGCCCCGGCCGAACTGCGGGCCGAGATCGGCCACAGGATCGCAGGGCAGGTCGCCGGCGCAGCGCCTCCCGCGGCGATCATCGAGGGCGCCGAAGAGATCGGCATCGAACTGACCCACGTCTATGGTTTGACCGAGGTCTATGGGCCGGCCGGCGTCTGCTCCAAGCACGAGGCGTGGACCTACATGCCGATCGACCGGCGGGCGGAGCGAAATGGGCGGCAAGGGGTGCGGACGCCGTTGCAGGAGGCGATGACGGTGCTCGATCCGGAGACGATGCAGCCAGTGCCGTGGGATGGCGAGACGATGGGTGAGATCATGTTCCGCGGCAACATCACGATGAAGGGCTATCTGAAAAATCCGAAAGCCACGGCAAGCGCCTTCGAGGGTGGCTGGTTCCATACCGGAGACCTGGCCGTCATGCAGCCCGACGGCTATGTGAAAATCCGTGATCGCTCGAAGGACATCATCATCTCGGGAGGTGAAAATATCTCGTCGATCGAGGTGGAGGAGACGCTGTACAGCCATCCCGCCGTGCTGAGCGTCGCGGTGGTGGCGCAGCCGGACGAGAAATGGGGCGAAACCCCCTGCGCATTTATCGAGTTGAAGCCGGGCGCGTCGGTGACGGCGGACGAACTGCGCGACTTCTGCCGTCAGAATATGGCCCGCTTCAAGGTGCCGAAGACGTTTGTCTTCCGGGACATTCCGAAGACATCAACCGGCAAGATTCAGAAGTTCGCATTGCGCGAGCTCGCAAAATCCGCGTCGGCGATCGAGTAGCTCCGGATATCAGCCACCGTTGACGCTGACACATCGTCCTCCGCTCTATCCGCGCAATGGCACGATCAGTCCGTCCACCGCGGTGATCCGGTCGCCGGCGCAGATCAGCGGATTGACGTCCAGTTCCGCTACCGTATCGCGATGATCGGCGACGAAACGGGACACGTCGCTGATCACCTGCGCGAGGCGATCCATGTCCACCCCCGGCATGCCCCGGAATCCCTCCAGCAGCTTAATTCCTTTTAGCTGCTGCAACAGGCCGAGCGCCTCCGGCGTCGAGACCGGAGCCGGAGAGATGGCGGTATCCTTGAGCACCTCGACCAGGATGCCGCCCAGCCCGACGACGATCAGCGGCCCGAACAGCGGATCGTTGCGCGCGCCGACAACCAGCTCGATACCCTGTGGCACCATCGGCTGAACCAGAACGCCGTTGATGCGCGGCGGCGGCGACACCTTGTCGGCATTCGCCATCACCTGATCATAGGCCGACCGCACCGCATCGGCATCGCGCCAGATTCAGGCGGATGACGCCGGCCTCGGTCTTGTGCGGCAGGTCAGGCGATTCAACCTTCAGCACCACGGGATACCCGAGCGCGGCGGCGGCATTCACCGCCTCATCGGCAGAGGCAGTCAGCCGCTCCCCCACCACCGGCACGCCGTAAAGCGAAAGAATCGCCTTAACCTCGCGCTCGGTCAGCGTCTGGCCGCTCGCCTTGCCGATCAGCGCGCGTGTCTCGGCCACCACCGCGCCGGGCGTCGCGGCCACGAGCTGCGCCCCCGTGGCCCGCTTGTCCGCCCGCCATTGCCATGCCGCCAGCGCGGCGAAGCAGGCGTTCATCGAGCGAAACAACGCCAAGCGTCCGCATTCGTTGGCCTCCCTGACGCCGGGTCCCTCCTGCCACTCGGTTTGCCAAGCGATACAGGCCATTTTGCCGTGCTTTTCAGCCAGCTCGTTATAGACCAGCGGTCGTTTCGCCGCCGGGGCGTAGCCATAGGTCGACGGTGACACGAGCACGCCGTATTGCGAATCGCTCAGCAGCGCGTTGGCGCAAATTCCCAACGATTCCGGGTCGCCCAGCACTTGCGCCGTCACGTCACAGGGATTGCGCGACGACCCGAACTCCGGAATCCGCGATTCCAGCACGGCGCGCACCTCGGGGTTCGGCTGCGGCATTGGAATGCCATGCTGCTCCGCCCGATCGGCCGCCATGATCGCTGCCCCGCCTGACGCCGCGACCACCGCAACCCCGGGCGCGGTCGGCGGCGGCGCCTTGGCGAAGAACGCCGCGGTCTCCATCAGTGCCTCGAAATCATCCACCACCACCGCGCCGGCTCGGCGAAACACCGCGCGGTAGGTCGCATTCGACCCGGCGAGCGATCCGGTATGCGACATCGCCGCCTGGGCGCCTTGCTCGCCGGTCGCCATCTTGAAGATCACCAGCGGCTTGTCGGCGTCCCATGCCTTCTCGGCCGCCAGCAACAGCCGGTCCGGTGTCGCCATTCCCTCGAATACGCAGGCGATCGAGGCGCAGGCCGGATCGTCCGTGAGATAGCTGACGTAATCCGCCATATCCACGTCGCAGGAATTGCCCGAGGTCAGCACGTGGCTGACCGACAGCCCGCGCACCACGCCCTGCGCCAGTGCCATGCCGAGCGCTCCGGACTGGCTGATGATTCCGACGGCATGGGCGTTCGGTTGCGGGATCGGCGTGATGTCCATGAAGGTGACACGGCTGTCCAGCAACGCATTCACCACGCCGATGCAGTTCGGCCCGACGATCCGCAAGCCGGTCTCCCGAGCGATCGCCGCCAGCCGTTCCTGTTGCGCAATGCGGTCCTCGCGGCCGGTTTCGGAGTAGCCGGAGGCGAAGATGATGGCGCCGCCGACGCCGGCCCGCACGCAGTCCAGGATAATCTCCTCGACTGCGTCGCGGGCGGCGGTGATCACCGCGCAATCCGGTACTTCGGGTAGGTCGCAGACATTGGGGTAGCAGGTTTGTTCGCCGATGGTCTGGTAGCGGGCGTTCACCGGATAGGAGCGGCCGGCATAATGCTTCATGTTGAACAGCACGCGCTCGCCAAACGAACCGGGGCGGGTCGAGGCGCCGATCACGGCGATGCTTTGCGGATGCAGCAAGCGCGTGAGTTGGTCTCGGCTGTAGACTCCGGTGCGTCGGTTTTGCATTGGCCCTGCTTGCTCCCTTGGACGTTGTTGACGTGCGCTGACCGGCCAGCATACTCACCGGTAGCCGTGCGGCAACCCGCGTTGCGCGGCAAAAGGAACACGAGGGGAAATCAAAATGTCATCGCTGTTCGATCTCACCGGCAAGATCGCGATCGTGACTGGCTCGACCAAGGGCATTGGTCTGGCGATTGCCACGCGGATGGCCGAGCACGGCGCGACGGTGGTGATTTCGAGCCGCAAGCCGGACACTTGCGAGGCGGTCGCTGCCGGCATCCGGGAGAAGGGCGGCAAGGCGGTGGTCATTCCCTGCCATATCGCGCGAAAGGAGGAGCTTCAGAACCTGGTCGATCAGACGGTCGCGCGCTGCGGCGGCATCGACATCCTGGTCGAGAATGCTGGCGTTAATCCCTATCTCGGGCCGTCCGCCGGGATGCCGGACGAGGCGTACGAGCGCGTCATGGGATCGAACGTCCGCAGCAATCTGTGGCTGGCGAACATGACCATTCCACACATGGTCAAGCGTGGCGGGGGCGCCATTGTCATCATTTCCTCCATCGGCGGTTTGCGCGGAACGGCGCAACTGGGCGCCTACGCCATCTCCAAGGCCGCGGACATGCAGTTGGCGCGGAACATCGCGGTGGAATGGGGGCCGAAGAACATCCGTGCCAACGCGATTGCGCCCGGTCTGGTACGCACAGACTTTGCCCGTGCGCTATGGGAAAATCCGGTATTGTATCGTAAACGCACCAAGGACACCCCGCTGCAGCGGATCGGCGAGCCCGATGAGATCGCCGGCGCGGCCGTGTTTCTGGCCTCGAACGCGGGCAGCTTCACCACCGGTCAGACCATCGTGATCGATGGCGGCACCACCGCCGGCTCGGTCGTGAGCGACGAGGACTGATGCAGCCACTATTCGATCCGGCGGATTTTCGGTTGCCCGCCGGCATCGTGCATGTCTGTGCCGGCGGCGAAACGGCGGCGTTGCGCGCCCACGATGAAGCGCTGCTACGGTATGTCGCGGACAAGAGCCGTGGCATGCCGGGACGCCTCGCCCAGGACGCGGAAATCGACACCGCGCGATCAGGCGTCGCCCGCCTCTGGGGTGTCAACGAAGGCGATATTGGTTTCGTCGGCAACGTGGCTGAGGGGGTTTCGATCGTCGCCGAAAGTCTCGATTGGCACGAGGGCGATACGATCTGTATTGATGCCAACGAATACCCGTCCGTCGTCGGCCCGATCGCGATGCGGCGCAACCCGCGGGTGGGGTTACGTCAGGCCCGTGGCAGCGAAGCGAATCGGCTGGCGGAATGTGTCGATGCCAGCACGCGGATCATTGCGGTGAGCTACGTGTCGTATCTCACCGGCGAGCGGGTCGATCTGTCGGCGCTACGCCGTCTAGCGGACCAGGTCGGCGCGCTGCTGCTGGTCGACTTCACCCAGGCGTCTGGCTATTTGCCGATCGAGGCCTCGCTCGCGGACTTTGCCTTCTCCGCCTGCTACAAGTGGATGCTCGGCATTACCGGCGTCGCGATCGCCTGTTGGAACCGCGCGCGGCAGCCCGATTGGGCGCCGGCCTCCGCCGGATGGCATTCCTTCGCGCCCGGGTCGAAAGGCTATGATACTCCGCCACTGCTGCGCGAAGACGCCATGTGTTTCACTCGCGGCAATCCAGCGCATTGTTCGATTTACGTGCTGAACAGCGCACTATCATATCTGTCGCAGTTCGACATGCGCAACGTGCAGCACCATGTGCAGACCTTGACGGTGGCGCTGCTGGACCGTCTGCGAACGGCGAGGATCGCAACGATGACGCCAGCCGACCCCGAGCGGCACGGCGCGAGCGTCTGCATCCCGTCCCCGCGGGCGCAGGCGATCGTCGATGCGATGTATGCACGTGGCGTCTATACGTGGAACGGTCACGGGCGGGTTCGGATCAGCTTCCACGGCTACAATACGATGCGCGATGTGGAACAGACGGCGGATGCGCTGCGGGCATGCGGACCGCTGTAGCCAGAGGAAACGCTCTGCCTAGCGCTTCTGACCCAGCCGCAGCGCGATACTGCGGGCATGGGCCTGCAGCCCCTCCGCCTCGGCCAGCGCAACGGCCGCGGGCCCGACCGCATCCAGCGCCGCCTGCGTGGCGGAAACGAATGTCGTGCGCTTGAGAAAGTCGAACACCGACAGACCGGAGGCAAACCGAGCGGTGCGCCCGGTCGGCAGCACATGGTTCGGCCCGGCAACATAATCGCCCACAGCTTCCGGACAGAAGGCGCCCAGGAACACGGCGCCGGCGTGGCGGATGCGCGCGAACATCGCCTCCGGGTCGCGCAACATCAGTTGCAGGTGCTCCGGTGCCAGGCGATCAACCAGAGCAAGCCGCCTGCGCCCAGTCCGCCACCACGATCACCGCGCCATGCGCCTGCCAGCTTGCGCCGGCGATGGCGGCACGAGGCAGGCTGGGCAATTCGGCCATGACCGCCGCGGCGACCGCGTCGGCAAATGCCGCGCCGTCGGTGATCAGGATCGACTGCGCCGCCTCGTCATGCTCGGCCTGGGCCAGCAGGTCGACGGCGATATCGCGAGGGTCGTTGTCAGCGTCCGCCAGCACCACGACCTCTGACGGGCCAGCGATGTTGTCGATGCCCACCCGACCAAACACCTGACGCTTGGCCTCGGCCACATAGGCATTGCCGGGGCCGACGATGCGATCCACTGCCGGGATGCTGGCGGTTCCATAGGCCAGCGCGGCGATCGCCTGGGCACCGCCGACGCGGTAGATCTCGTTCACCCCGGCGCGGCGCGCGGCGGCCAGAACCAGGGGGTTGAGCACACCGTCGGGCGATGGCACGCACATCGCGACGCGCGCAACGCCGGCGGCACGGGCTGGAATAGCGTTCATCAGCACCGAGGACGGATAGGCCGCCTTGCCTCCTGGCACATAGAGCCCGACCGCATCGAGCGCGGTCCAACGGAGGCCCATCGTGACGCCGGCAGCGTCGGTCATCCGCAAGTCCTGCGGCAACTGGGCACGGTGAAAGGCTTCGATACGCGCCGCGGCAAAGTCGAGAGCGGCCGCCAGCTCAGACGGAATGGCAGCGACCGCCTGGTCGATTTCGGCCGCGCTGATGCGCAACCGGTCGTCGGTCAGGCTCTGCCGGTCGAGGCGCGCGGTGTACTCGATCACCGCAGCGTCACCGCGGGTTCGGACATCGGCGATGATCTCGGCCACGACGCGATCCACAGTCTCGGTAGTATCGCGCGCCTGAGACAGCAGGGCGGTAAAGCCGGCCTCGAAATCAGCGGTGGCGGTCGAAAGGCGGATCATTCCGGGTCCAGCGCGGCGCGGAAGCGGGCGATCCAGGCACCGACCGCCTCGGGCTGCGTCTTCAACGCGGTGCGATTGACGATCAGGCGGCTGGTGACCTGAGCGATGACCTCGGTTTCGACCAGGCCGTTGGCCTTCAGCGTCGATCCGGTCTGCACCAGGTCGACGATCATCCGGCACAGGCCCAGACCGGGTGCGAGTTCCATGGCCCCGTTCAGTTGCACGACTTCGGCATGGATGCCGCGGCTGGCATAGTGGCGGCGGGCGATGTTCGGATATTTGGTGGCGACGCGAACGCGCGACCAGCGCGACGGATCATCGGCGCCGGCCGTTTCCCTCGGTTCGGCGACGGAAACCCGACACCTGCCGATGCCCAGGTCCAGCGGTGCGTAAACTTCGGGGTAGTCGAACTCCATCAGCACGTCGGCGCCGCAGATGCCGATATGGGCGCCGCCGAAGGCGACGAAGGTGGCGACGTCGAAAGGACGCACCCGAACCACGTCGAGCATCGGATCATCGGTGGGGAAACGCAGGCGGCGGCTGTTCTCATCGATGTAGTCCGCGGCCGGGACGATACCGGCACGTGTGAGCAGCGGACCGCACTCCGACAGGATACGCCCCTTCGGCAGGGCCAGGATCAATGGCGCGGCGACGTCCGGCTCGAAAGCGGCCACGGGGAACAGGGCGGTCATGCGTGCTCCGGCTTCATTGTGGCCCGTTGTCTCAGACAGTTGAGGTATCAAGGGTCAGGGGTCGTGTGTCGCTCAGGCGGGGCGTCTACATCAGGTCGACGGCAGCCGAAAGCCTGCCACCGGTAACACTGGGTTGCGTACGTGGGCGCAACAAGGCCTTTCTTGCGACGTCGACATGCCGATGAGCCGCCACCGCCTCGGCGGCGGCGATCTCGAGCATGGATGCGGTGAGGGGTTTGCAGCGGGACGCCGGCGCGCCCCCAGTAGCCGCCGCCGTGCTCCGCCGGGTTGACCAACCGAGGTGCGAAGCGGGACAAACGGAATCAGAATCACAACAGCAGTCAGGGGAGGGGAAAATCATGCTGACGATCGATGCCCAGGTTCACGCCTATGAACGTGATCATCCGGGCCGGCCCTGGGTTGGTTTTCTGCATGGTCCGGCCGAGGTCACGGGCGACAACATGGTGGCTGCGATGGACGCCGTCGGTGTCGACGGTGCGCTGTTGGTTTCGCCGTTTGCCATGTACCGCTACGACGCGAGCTACGCCTTGGCCGTCCATGCGGCACATCCCGGCCGTTTCGGGCTGATCAAGCCGGTCGACCCAACCGATCCCGGGGTCGTCGACACGATCGCCGGGTGGGCCGCCACCAAGGGCACCGTCGCCATTCGGATCATGCTGAGGGATAGCGTATCGACCGACCCCGCCGACCCTGGTCTCAATCGGGTTCTGGCCGTCGCCGCGCAACACTCGCTACCAGTCAACCTTCTGTGCTGGGGGCGCCTGGAACAGGCCGGACTGCTGGCGGCGCGTAATCCCAACGCGAAGCTGGTGATCGACCACCTCGGGCTGCAACAGCCGTTCGAGCCGCCACCGCCAGAGGCACCGTTTGCTGATCTGCCGAAGCTGTTGGCATTGGCGGCTCATGACAACATTGTGGTCAAAATCAGCGGCGCCTGCACGCTATCGCACAAACCCTTTCCCTACACTGACATATGGGATCCGCTCGGCCGCATCTTCGACGTCTTTGGCTTCGATCGCTGCATGTGGGGGACCGATTGGACCCGAGCAGTCGCGTTGTTGACCTACAAGCAGGGCGTGGACGCGTTCCGTGTCACCGATCGTCTATCCGATGACGAACGCTCGGCGCTGATGGGTGAAACGTTGAAGCGCGTCTATAACTGGTCACCTTCGAAGACCTGATCGGCGGTGCTGCGGCTCGAAAACGCCTGAATGTGCCCCCGTTTTCGGCCCTTCGAGGCTGATCGTTCGGGAGATCAGCCGAGCCCGGAGCGGTTGCGGGCAACTGTCCTGGTCGTCGGGTGGTCGGGACCCAGGCTGCGTGTATAGATCGACAACGCCCAGTCGAGTGCCTCCCGCGCGGAAAACCCGTCGCCCATGTCCTTGAGCACGCCGGCGAGGTTGTTGGCATCTCTCGCGACGCTGGGGTGGTCTCGCCCAAGTGCCGTCTCGTCTATGGCGAGGGCGCGCTCGAAGGCGATGTAGGCACCCTCGAGGTCGCCGATGTCGTGCAGGATCAGACCGAGGTGGTTGATGTCCGTGGCGCTTTCCGGATGGTCCGCCCCGAACGCCTCGGTGTGCAACGCCAGGGCACGCCGCAGTTGCGACTGGGCGTCCATGACATCGCCGAGTTCATGCGACAGGCGGCCGAGGTCGCGCAGATCGTTGGCGAGGTCCGGGTGATCCGGACCAAGCGCCCGCTGGCGGGATTCGATGGCTTGTTCCAAGGCATCGCGCTGGGCGCGCAGGCCAGGCAGGTCAGGCATGGCAAAGACCTTTGGAGCGCGACTGTTGGCGAGTCACTCGGGCAAGAACAAATAAATCCTCGCCCGAGGTCGACGGCGGGCCAGAGCACTTTCATCTTGAAAAATGAAAACGCTCCAGCCGTTGGTTTCACGAGTAACTACGTCAGCCAAAGGTCGAGTCCGGCTGACATTGCGCGCTAGAGCTGCGCTTCGGCGTATTCGTAGTTCGCCAGGTTATCCAGCCAGTTCTGCAGATAATCCGGCCGGCGGTTGCGGAAGTCGAGGTAGTAGCTGTGCTCCCACACGTCGCAGCCGAGAAGGACCTTGCCCTCACCGGTGGCCAGCGGGTTGGACCCGTTCGGCGTCTTCGTCACCTTCAGCTTGCCGTCGGAGCCGAGAACCAGCCACGCCCAGCCGGAGCCGAACTGGCTGACGCCAGCCGCCTTGAACGCGTCCTTGAACGCCGAAACGCCACCCAGATCCGAGGTGATCTTGGTTTCCAGCTTGGTTGGGATCTTGCCGCCGGACGGGCTCATGCATTGCCAGAACACGATGTGGTTCCAGTGCTGTCCGGCGTTGTTGAACACCGGCGCCTTGCCGGCATCGCTCTTGGTCGCGGCGACGATTTGCTCGAGCGACTTGCCCTGCAGGGAGGCATCTTTCTCAACGAAGCCGTTGAGGGCGGTGACATAGGCCTGGTGATGCTTGCCGTGATGCAGGTCGAGGGTTTCCTCGCACATGCCTTTTGCCCCGAGAGCGGTCTTGCTGTAGGGCAGGGTTGGCAGTTCGAAAGCCATTGGATCCTCCGATGCGTTGCAGTGAGTGCGGCGCGGGTGCGGCCTGGACGCGACTGGTTAGCTATGGCCAGCCCGGCGGTCCGTCAACCCGCGGGACCCCGGATCGAGACCGTGGCGGCGTACGGCTCGCGGCAGACCCACCGGCTTCGGTGCAACGGCCTGCGGCGATCAGCTTGCCAGCATCGCGAACCGCGTCACGACCCAAGGCATGAACGAGCCGATGGTCGCTTTGGTTCGCCGCCATGACCCTGACAGGTTCCTGACGGCGCTGTTCGCGCCGGCGGACCGGCGGGATGCTTTGTTGACGCTCTACGCCTTCAATCACGAACTCGCGCGTGCTCGGGAGATGGTGAGCGAGCCGCCGCTGGCGCTGATCCGGTTGCAATGGTGGCGGGAAGTCGTGGAGGGCGAGCGGCGGCGGCACGAGGTGGCGGCTCCCCTGTCCGAAGCGATTTCGGCCGGAGCGCTGCAGTCGGCGCTGCTGCTGCCCCTGATCGAAGCGCGGGAGGCCGAGGCGTACGGGGACTTTGCTACAGAAGCGGAGTGGCGGGCCTGGCTGCAGGCTGGCGCCGGAGGCTTGGCCGTCGCCGCTGCCGCGGCGCTTGGTGCACCGGACCCCGAGTTGTTCCGTTCGTTCGGTGCAGCCTACGGAGTGGCTGGCCTGCTGCGCGCAAGCGGCGTCCTGGCGGCGCAAGGCCGCTGCTTGCTGCCGCATGATCTGTTGGCCAGCCACCATCTGACGCCAGAGGGTTTTATTCATGACCCCGGTCGAGCCGTGGGGGCGACGCCGGCCCGGGCGGCGCTCGCCGAGGTGGTACAGGTCGGTCGAGCGCTGCTGGGCGAAGCGCGGCGGGTGGTGGTGCCCCGTCCGGCAATCGCCGCTGCGTTGCCGGCGGTATTGGGCCGGCGGGACCTGCGGCGATGGCCCAACGTCACCATGACGCGCGGCTTCGGCGATCGGCTGGCAGTAACCTTTGTCGGCCTGACCGGGGCTGGCCTGTCTGTCGCCTGAGAGCCGCCCGACCGAATCGCGATTTGCCCGGTCCTCGCCGCGTCAAGCGTGACGTTCGCCGCGGGATCGACTGCTTGCGACTTGATCCGACACGGCGCGCCATGATGTTGCTCGCATGATGGTGCGTCGCCGCGGCAGCGGCGGGTGGTGTTCTACCGCCAGCGCGACGGTTCGTGCTACCGCTCCGCCACAGCGGAGGAGAGCCAGCCAATGATCCCAGCGGATGAAGATTTCGATGGCACCTGGCCGTTTGCGCCGCGCTTCTGCGATGCCGCCGGTTTTCGACAACATTACGTGGACGTGGCGCATGGGCCCGGAGGTCAGCCGGAGGGCGCGCCAGGCAGCTCCCGCCGGCCCCTGGTGCTGCTGCATGGGCAGCCGACCTGGGGCTATGTCTGGCGCCGGTTCATTCCGCCCCTGGCATCGGCATACCGGGTCGTGGTGCCGGACCATATGGGCTTCGGCAAAAGCGAAACTCCGGCTGATCGCGAATATACCTTGCGTACCCACGTCGCCAACCTGACGGCGCTCATCGAGGCCTTGGACCTGCACGACATCACCCTTGTGATGCAGGACTGGGGTGGCCCGATCGGCATCGGCTACGCGGTGCGCAACCCCGAGCGTATCCACAGTCTGGTTCTGATGAACACCGTCTTCGGCTACGGTTCGGCCGGGCGGCGCGACCTGCCCAGCCCGTTGGAAACCCCTTGGTTTCGCTGGATCCGCGAGGGCCTTGCCACCGGCCGAACCGAGGCGGTGCTGTCGCAACTTGGCTCCACCATACTGTCCGTGTTGCAAATCGTTGGGCTGGAGCGGCTGGATCGGGTCGATCCCACCTTCATCCGGGCCTATGCCGCGCCTTTCGCCACTCCTGCCGATTGCAAGGGCGCGATCGAATTCCCGCTCGACCTGGCGCTTGGGCGAATTCGCGACTTTGTGCGCGAAGGTGCCGGCGGCGTGGCGGCGTTGCGTGACAAGCCGGCGCTGATGCTCGAGGGCATGCTGGACCGCGCCATTCCGCCCGCACTGGCGTTGGCTGATTTCGCTGGGGTATGGCCGAACGCGCCGGCGATCCAGGTTCCAAGCGCCGGCCACTACATACAGGAGGACGCACCGGAGATCGTAATACCGGCGATCCAGACCTTCCTGGCGATGCTGGAATAGATCGGCGTCGTCGACCGGTCGGCGCCGTGCCGCTCATCCAACCTGAGCCGGCAAGCGTAGCGGCAGCAAAAACAGTAGCGCAACCGCGGCAAAGACACCGGAGATCAGGAAGATGTCGAACGCCGGCAGCGCGCTGACCAGAGGTGCCGCCAGGGTGGGTGCGGTCGCCTGCGCCATCAGGACGGGCACCGCGAGCCAGCCCAATAGTCGGGCGTAGCCCTCGGGTCCGAACATCGCCAGCGGCAGCGTGCCGCGATTGATCGTCATGATACCGTTGCTCATGCCGTAAAGCAGTGCAAAGCCTGCGGCGGCGAAGACGGGTCCCGGCCCACCCAGCATCAGGATGGCGGCGCCGAGGGGGAAGAGCAGGGCGCCAAGGCGGGCCTTTGCCAGGATGTTGATGCGGGGACCGATGGTCCACTCCAAGACGCGTCCGGCGACCTGCCCGGGCCCGATCAAGGCGGCGATGCCCACGGCCTCGTTGCTCGTGAGGCCGACGCCTTGAAGCAAGGGCAGGACGTGCACTGCGATCGCCGAGGTGATGAACCAGCGCAGCGCGAAGAAGGCCCCGAGCAGCACCATGGCTCGTCTGGCTGTCGGGGAGTGTGGAGCGGCGGTTGTGGCGCCCGACACACGGCGGCGCGGCGGGGCGGGCGGCACCAGAAGCCAGATCATGGGCAGGTTCACCAGCAGCATCAGGCCAGCGTAGCAGAGCAACAGCCCACGCCAGCCGACCGCGCCAATGAGCGCTGCACCCAGGGTCCAGAAGACGGAGCTGGCGAAACCCGCGACCAGTGTGACGCCGGTGATGGTCGGTCCCGCGTCCCGACCCAGCAGTCCCCCGATTGTGGCGAAGGCGGCATCATATAGTCCCATCGCCACGCCGACGCCGATCACCGTCCATGCCAGATACCAGAGGGCCAGACCGAGCGAGACCGCAAGCAGTGCCTGTCCCAGGGCGATGACCAGAATGCTGGCCAGCAGCGCGCTGCGCCCACCATGCCGATCGATCCACCGGCCGACCCTTGGAGCGCAAAATCCGGCGACCAGAAGTGACCAGGAGAACGCCCCCAGGACGTGAAACTGCGGCTGGGCCAACGCCGCGGCGGCGGGCTCGGCGATGATGGCAGGCAGGTAAAACGTCATCCCCCAGGATAACGTCTGATTGATCCCGAGCACGGCGCCGAGGCGCACGCGGGGAACCGGCGCAACGGTGATGTCAGGGGCGGCGGCACACATCTGATGCAACTTCCGGCGGATGAGTGCGGAAAACAACCCGGCTTGCGGCCGGCGTTCCTATCGGTTGTGATGTTGTCCGGATCACCCCACCGGCTGGGTGATGCGCCCAGACAATCAATAGCGGCAGTTGCCGGGATTGGGCCGAGGGTCTTAACACTGAGGGAAAATCACCAGGAGCGCCCCGATGAGCAGTCAACAATTCGACTATACGGTCGCCGACTTCAACTATACTGAAGACGCGAGCCAGGCGGAACGACTTCGGCTGTTCATGCCAGTGGGTACCGGGCCCTTCCCGCTGGTTGTCGACCTGCATGGCGGCGCCTGGTGCAACGGCGACCTGAAGGACTGCGAGCCACGCGACCTCACTCTGGTGCGGAACGGCTTCGCCGTTGCGGCACTGAACTTTCGGCATGCCGGGGCCGGCTATCCTGCTTCCTCAGTCGATATCAACTACGCGATCCGCTGGCTCAAGTCGCATGCTGGCAGGCTGGGCCTGCGCGCCGACAAGGTGGGCCTCTCGGGCCAGAGCAGCGGCGGCCACCTGGCGATGCTGGCGGCAATGCGGCCGGACGACCCTCGCTACACCGCCATCCCGTCTCCCGAAGGGGGGGCGGCGGGCGCCCCGGTGGATGCCTCGGTCCAGGCGGTGGTGATGCAGTGGCCGGTGATCAATCCGCTGTCCCGCTATCGCAATGCCGTCCGCCTGCGTGACTCCGGGCAGCCGCCGGCCTGGGTGGGTGATATTCCGGCGCGACATGACCTGTACTGGAAGACCGAGGCCGCGATGGAGGAAGGCAACCCGATGCTGATCCTGGAGCGTGGCGAGAAAGTCGCGTTACCTCCGGCGTTATGGATCCAGGGCCGGCCCGACCCGACGCACGACTATCGCGACCCGGTGGGCACCTTCGAGGGCAATGAGCCGGAGCGATTCGCGCGCAATTACCGCGCGGCCGGCGGCGCGCTGGAGTTGTTGTATATCGACAACGCCATCCGCGCTTCGGCTGCGTCGCACGATCCGACAGCGGCGTTCTTCAAGCGGCATCTGGGCTGATACCGGCGGCCGCGGCCAGCAGCAGGTCGTCGCTCTGGCCGCTGCTGATCGTTGGGCTCGGCACTCTGGTGGTGCCGCTCGATTCGGCGGTGAATATCGGTTTCCCGGCTATTGTCCGCCGGTTCGATTTGCCGATTCCGATGATCCAGTGGGTGGTGATCAGCTACGTGCTGACCCAGACCTGTCTGATGCTGACGTTCGGGCGCATCGGCGACATGCTGGGATACCGCCGGGTGTTCCTGCTCGGCACCGGCTGGAGCACGCTTGCGTTCATCGCCTGCGCCGCGGCCCCATCCTATCCGGTGCTGCTGGCGGGGAGGGTCGCACAAGGCGTCGGTGCCGGGCTGATCCTGAGCTGCGGCCCGGCACTCGCTACCAGCCTGTTCCCCGAATCATTGCGAGCCCGTGCGCTCGGCCAATACATGATGATGTTCGGCATCGGGGGAGCATTGGGCCCCGCGGTGTTCGGCGTTCTGGTGCAATGGCTCGGCTGGTCCGCAGTGTTCAGTGTCCGCGCACCCATCGCGTTGGCGGCATTTCTGTTGGCATGGACATTGCCCAAGGACGTCGGAGCCGAGCGGCGGGAGACGTTCGATGCTGTGGGAGGCGCATTGCTGGCGGTGACCCTCGGCTGCATGCTGCTGGCACTGAACCAGTTGGGACATCTACCCGGCGGCGCGGGATGGCTGGGGCTGTTTGCGCTGACAGCCGTGGTGGGCGGCGGACTGTTTTATCGACAGGAGCGACGCTGTGCTCGGCCGATCATCGACGTCTCGTATTTTCGTGATGCTGATTTCGCCGCGGCGAACGTGGCATTCGCGTTGGTCAATCTGGCGGCATTTTCGATCATGCTGCTGGTTCCGTTCTATCTGAACCAGGTCTCCGGGTTATCGGTCCCGGTGGGTGGGCTGGTGCTGGCGGCGTCACCGTTCGGCACGATTCTCGCGGCCCCGCTGGCCGGGCGACTGGCAACGACGCGGTCGCCACGGGCGGTTGCGCGGGCCGGGATGTTTGCCTGCGCGGTCGGACTGGCAGGCGTTTCGCAGGCGGGCAGCACGCCACAGATCACGTTGTTGACGGGGTCGATGTTCGTGCAGGGCTTTGGTATGGGGCTGTTGCAGGTGGCTTATTTCGACATCGTCACGGCGGCGATTCCGCTGAGCAATCGAGGCGTGGCCGGCGCACTGGGCATGGCGACGCGCACCATCGGCACCGTGACCGGCGCGACGATGCTCATGCTGGTGTTTCAAAGTCTGCAGGGATCCGCTGGCTTTGTGGGAGCGTTCCGTAGCACCTTTTGGATTGCCGCGGCTTTGCCCGCGGTCCTTCTGATGTTGACTTTGACGCGACGGCGGTGAGGGGGCTGATTCTCGCATTAGCTAAGTTGACGCATTGAATTCGGATTCATCTGGACGGTTGCGAATCCTTTTCGGGACTGTACGCGTCGATGGGCTCCTCGCGTGGGTTTGCTATCGCAAGTTTGTCGAGCGGCTTCAGGATCGCGTTGGTAACGTTACGATTGCAATTCGCACCCGCGCCCTGTTTTGCCCAACCGATGTGGGATGGGGCGAATATTGTCCAAGTTCGGGTCGGACCCAGGGTGTTCGATGCTGATCATGCCTTGTTGATTGCATTTGGCGATCCTCGGGGGAACGTTGCTGGGCTGCCAAAGGCGACTTGGGATTCGCCGCTTATGGCGTGCGGTCCCGGTGGTGTTGCGGGCAACCCTCGGTTGCACGCTTCTTTCGATCGTCTTGCATTCGTATAGGCGAAATGTCATGCGGAACGAGTGACAGCCTTAGGGTTATCCCCGCGACTCGACGTGCTTAAACTAGGGGATCATCCAGGTAATGATTCCCATGTTTCATAAACCATGGATGCAGTAATGGCCCATTTCCGTGGGCTTTCGGCTGGCGCATCACAATGTGCGGAGCCCTCCGTCACAGATCATGCTTCGCGGGTATATTCAGTTAGAACCAAGTTATCGGCGCAGACGATTACGTTTTATGCCGGGAATCACTGTTACGAGCCACATTTCCTCTGCACGAGGAGTAAGTATGACGAATGGATTGCTACCGATGGCCATTGATAATTGCATCGCGATCTCGCCTGGATTGCAGCGCGATGAGCATCTTGTACCCCGCGTTTCAATCATAATCCCTGTATTCAACCGAGACGAGCTCATCGTGAGGTGTGTGCAGTCTGTCCAGGCGCAGACGCTCACGGATCTCGAAATTATCGTCGTCGACGACGCCTCGACGGACAGAACTGCTCAGGTGGTCGCGTCGCTAGCCGCGCGGGACCCACGGATCCGGCTGGTGCGGTGCGAGCGAAACATTGGCCCCGGGATGGCGCGCAACCGAGGCATTGCGTCATCGAGTGGCGCATGGGTCGCGTTGCTGGATTCCGACGACGAATATCACCCCGATCGCCTGCGATGTCTGCTTGAGACGGCCGAGACGACCCAGGCGGACATGGTTGCCGACAACTTATGGCTGTGCACCGATAATGACGAGTTCGGACCCCGAACTCATGTTGCAGCCTTCCGAGCTGCCCGACACGACAGTGATCAACGCCGTGGAGTTTGTCCGCCTGAACACCCGGTCCGGGAGCGCAAGAAGCGCCCGTCGTACCGAGTATGGGTTTCTCAAACCTTTGATTCGAAGAGACTTCCTGACGACCTACGGTATCCGCTACGACGACATCCGATTTTCCGAAGACTATCTGCTGTATCTTCGGTGCCTGATGGCCGGAGCCCGATGGATCATCATTCCATCGCCGCTTTATCAATACACCATCACAGATAATAGTCTGACGCATCAGTGCACCAAGGAAGACCTTCGTCGGCTGGCAACCGCTGAGTCCCGGCTCTTGGACAACGCTGGGGTAGAGCGAGACGAACCACTGGCCGACGCCATCGGGAGGCATCGGCAATCGGTGGTCCTTGCGCTTGCATGGATTACCTTCGCCGAAGCACTGAAGCGGAAAGACCCCATTGGCGCCGTCAATAGCTTATTCAGCACTCCGGGCGCCGTTGCGCATGTGACGCGCGAAAGCCTGCGTGCCATGACCAGGGTTATCGCTCGCGTCGCCAAGACCGCTTGAGCGTGCCCTCCCGTCGCGATGCGCAGCCCGGCTGGCGCAGATACCTCGCGGCGGAAACTTTGTATCGGTGATCAGAACGACTATTCATGAAACAGCTGTGGAGATGGCACAGCGGTCGACTTCTTCGACTCAACCCACTGCGAGCGCAAACAATTTTGGCAGCGGAAAGGCCCGCTCTGCCGGTGACCGGGTAATCGGCTGGAACCGGCCGCCCGAAATCGATGCCGGGCATCCTTCGACGCGGGATATGGCTCCAGGGCCCGAAAGCCAGGCAGACCGGGTCAGCGAGCCCGCGGTGCAGTCGTCCGGCCGAACTCGAAGCTGAACAGTCGTTCCTTTCCCAGCAGAAACACCCGACCGCCGCGCGGAAACAGACGGGTGATCGCCGGGTCACGGACATCGAGGCCACCCGTATAGGCACCGAACGCCGGCATCATCAACCGCCGTGCGTCCGCGACGAAGCATGGGCGGCTGACGGTACCGGTGCGAGCCTGAATCTGGGCCTTCGGGTGGTGATGACCGACGATCTCGCCCGGTTCCGCCAACGCGACAGCCCGATGGCGAAACATCATCGGACCGGTGGCGTAGCTTTCCACCCATGCGCCGCCGACGCCCGCGGGCGGTGTCGGATCATGGTTGCCCTGGACCCAAACGAAACGGTGTGCCTCGGTCATCGCGTTGAGCCGATGCAACTCGGTGGCCGGCAGCCGCGCCGATCCATGCGCATCATGAAACGAGTCCCCGAGCGCAACGACCATGGCCGGCGACCAGCGACGAAGCAGCAAAGTCATCCGGTCGAGCGTCGCGTGGGTATCCCAGGGCGGCAGCAGCATTCCGCGCCGAGCAAACGAGGAGCCTTTCTCCAGGTGAAGATCGGACACCGCGAGCAGTCGTGCCGCGGGCCAGAACAGTGCTCCCATCGGATCGAGCATCAGCCGCTCCCCGGCGATGTGGATCGGCGCCGCGGTCACGAAAACAAGTCGTGCTGCGCGGATTTGCGCGGCGGTCGGGCGCGACCGAGCGTCACCCTGCTGCCGGCCGGGCGGTGGGCGACGTTAGCCCGGTGGGTCGCCGACGCAGGCGGCGGGTCGGCGGTTCCGGTGGCCTCGGCGATGATCGCTTCGGCTTCGGCCAGCAGCGCATCCTCATCGCTGTCGGTACGCACGCTTTCGCGTCCGATCTCCAGCAGCACCGGCACCGCCAGCGGGGAGACCCGCGATAGCACCATATGAACGACATGTCCTTTGATCCGGGCCAGCATGCCGGCGATGCGGCCCACGTCGATCAGGCCGGAGGCGGCATCGGCCCGTGTCGCCCGCAGCAGAATGTGGTCCGGCTGGTGGCGGCGCAGCACGTCATAGATCAGGTCGCTGTTCACCGTCACCTGCCGGCGCGATTTTTCGGCACCCGGATGATTGCGCTGGATCAGCCCGGCGATCACCGCGACGTTGCGAAAAGCCCGCTTCAGCATGGAGCTTTCCGCCATCCACGCTTCAAGGTCGTCACCCAGCATATCCTGATCGAACAGGCTGGCGACGTCGCGCGGCTGGTTGGCGGACCAGACCCCCAACACATAGTCTGTGGCGACGAAGCCCAAAGGGGCATAGCCGTTGCGCTCCATTCGCTTGGTCACCAGCATGCCGAGGGTCTGATGGGCGTTGCGGCCCTCGAAGCAGTAAGCGACCAGGTACCACCGGTCACCGCGAGGGAACGTCTCCACCAGCAGGTCGCTGCGGCCAGGCAGTCGGGAGACGCCGCGTTGCAGCCGCAGCCAGTCGCGCACCTGATCGGGGAACAGGTCCCAGGTTGACGGCGACTGAAGCAATCCGCGCACCCGGTCGGCCAGGTTGGTGGTCAGCGGCAAGCGGCCCCCTTCGTACGCCGGCACCATGGGCTCGCCGTCGCCGCCCTCGGCGCATTCAGCGGCGGTTTCGTGAATGCGGAGGAAGCGCAGCAGCCGCCCGGCAAACATGAAGGTGTCGCCGGGGCGCAGCATGTTGACGAAATATTCCTCGACTTCGCCGAGTACCGGGCCGAGGCGGCGCTTGCCGACAAGCCGAACCTTGATGAGCGGCGCCTCGACGATGGTGCCGATATTCATCCGGTGGGCGACAGCAGTGCGGGTGTTGCGGACATGCACCCGTCCTCCACTGTCGCGGAACAGCTTTCTCCATCGCTCGTATGCGGACAGCGCGTAGCCGCCGTTCTCGACGAAGCCCAGCACGTCGTCGAAATCCGCACGGCTCAGGTTGACGTAAGGGGCGGCGGTCGTCACTTCACGAAACACCTCGTCCGGCAGGAACGGCGCGCTGCACGCCAGCCCGAGCAAATGCTGCGCGAGCACGTCCATGCCGCCGGGTCGCGGCGGATCGCCATCGAGTTCGCGCGCGGCGACGCCGAGCATCGCGGCCTCGCATTCCAGCACCTCGAACCGGTTGGCGGGCACGAGGATGGCGCGAGACGCCTCATCCATACGGTGGTTGGCCCGCCCGACCCGCTGCAGCAGCCGGGACACGCCCTTCGGTGCGCCGACCTGGATCACCTGATCGACGCCGCCCCAGTCGATCCCCAGGTCCAGCGACGAGGTCGCCACCACGGCGCGCAGGCTGCCGGCCGCCATCGCGGCTTCCACCTTGCGGCGCTGCGCGACCTCCAGCGAGCCATGGTGCAGCGCGATCGGCAGTGTCGTATCGTTCAGTTTCCACAATACCTGAAACATCAGCTCGGCCTGGGCCCTCGTGTTGACGAAGACGATCGTCATACCCGCGGCCCGGATTTGCCCCATCACCTGTGGTGCGGCTTCCAGGCCCATATGGCCCGACCAGGACAGCCGCCCCTCGGGCAGGGTCATCGACAGGTTTGGTGGCGCGCCGTCGGTGGCCTCGATCAGGCGCGTGGCGCCTGCATAGGCCTGGATCGCGCCGGGATGAGCCACCGTGGCGGATAATCCCACCCGTCGGGCGGTCGGCGCGAGCACGCCCAGGCGCGCTACGCCGAGCGCCAGTTGGTCACCGCGCTTGGTGCCGGCCAGGGCATGCACTTCATCCATCACGATACATGCAAGCGACCCGAAGAAAGCGGGTGCATCCGGCAGCGAGATCAACACCGCGAGGCTCTCCGGCGTCGTCAGCAGCAGATGCGGCGGTTCGGCGCGCTGCCGCGCTCGTCGATTGGCTGGGGTATCGCCGGTGCGGGCTTCGACGGTGACGGGCAGGCGCATCTCCTGCACCGGTCGGGTGAGGTTGCGTGCGATATCGGTGGCTAGTGCCTTCAGCGGGCTGACGTAGAGGGTGTGCAAGCCGGGGCGCGGGTTGGCGGCGAGATCAATCAGGCTAGGCAGGAAGCCCGCGAGGGTCTTGCCGCCCCCGGTCGGGGCGATCAGCAGCACGCTTTCACCAGCCCGCGCGGCCTGCAGCATTGCTAGCTGGTGCGGCCGAGGCGCCCAGCCCTGTGCCGCGAACCAGCCGGCGAAAGGTTCCGGTATTGTTCCTGCCATGGCAGGAGATAAGCATGTCACAGGCGATCAGGACAATGCCCGAGATTCAGCCGCGGCGAACCGATCGCATATTCGCCGGGGCGAAGCATGGCGGGCTGCCATTCATCCGGCGAGAAGGTCGCCGAACAGGTCCCAGTTGCGTCCGTTGAAGCGAACGGGCTGCATCTGCTTGACCGGACGATAGTCGGTGGGGCTGGTGCTGATGCTAATACCCGGCAGCAGCAGCGGCAGTTCCAGATCGTGCAGATTGGCGGCTTCGTGCATGATGTTTTCACGCGACAGATTGTTCCCGCACTGCTTCAGGACCTGCATCAGTGTCTGTGCGATGAGGTAGCCATAAATGTTGGCGCCATCGCTTCTGTCGCCGTCCGGATAGTATTTGTCCATCCAGGCGCGCCATTCCTTCATTCCCGGATCGCTATCCCATTTCGGATCGGTCGGGTCTTTGAGGATGCCCACCGAGACAATACCGACCGACCTGTCGAGGCCCGCCGGCTTCAGGGTACCGCCGACCGACGTCGAAACGAATGTCAGCACGTGCAAGGGTTTCCAGTTTATGTCCCACAACTTGCGTATCGCCTGGGCGGCGAATTTCGGCACCGAAATGTCAAAGAACGTGTCGGCGCCGGACGCTTGCAGCAGGCCGATCTGCGAGTCGATGGTCGCGTCCGTTACCTGGTAGGTCAGCTTGTCGACGATCATCGTCTTGGCGCGATCTCCAAGGCCCTCTTCAAGTCCGGACACGTAATCCTTGCCGCCGAGGAAGTCCTGAACCAGGAAGTATCACCAAGGAGTTATGCGGGTTTTTGGCAGTTTGGAGCAAATTTCAGAGGCAATGGAGCAAATCGCCAGCACCGTAACTAACATGGAGCAAATCCTCTGCAAAAGGCAGTTAGTGCTATCGGCGACCCCGGGCAGAAGGGAGATAACAAGACATATCTTAATTCCTTCGGAAACCCCTCTTCATGGATCTCCTTCCTAATCGCCGCCTTGGCCTCCAACGTCATTCTATACACGTTCTACACCGTCTATCTGGCGTCCCGTTATCTGCTGCCGCAAGCCTTGGCCTAACAACCATGACGAGCGACACAACCGCCTTTTCACCCGATGACGATAACCTCTGGACGGTAAAGAAGCTGGCGGCATTCCTCGGCCTCTCCACGTTACACCGTACGGTCCATGTCAACCAGCATCCAGAGAATTCCCTCCAAGGCACCCAACATGTATCAATCGCGGTGGGATCCAGCAGTCGTCAAAGAGTGGATAAAGGTTGCCAAGGTTCCAGTTCCCAGACCGGCTGCCAGGGGAACGCACACGCGATGAGCGATCAGCAGTTTGATTCCCTTACGGAAGAGGCAGCCATCCACATGGCTCACAAGGAACCGTCAGAAGCCCTTCGACTGCTAGCCACAGCCACCGCCATCAAACCCCTAGACCACGGGGTACACCACAATGCGGGATTGGCTCTCTCGGCTCTTGGGCTATTTGACGAAGCAGCAGACGCATATCGTAGAGCACTGAATATCCACGCCATGAACGGCCGCACTTGGATGAAGTTGGGATGGAGTCTTTTATCAACTGACAAATATGCAGACGCGATGGCTTGTTTCCGTATGGGTTCCGCGATGCTGCCGCCTGATGATTTGGAAATGCCGATAGCTGTTGGGACTGCCTTGGTGCTGTCAGGGGACGATAACGGCGCACTCCACTTTTTGAGCGCAGCGAAACAACTCGCTGTCAATGAACCAGACGAAAAAGTGGTTATAGACGTGGCGTTGGGAGCGATCCTGCTGAGAAGCGGTAACTGGGAAGAGGGATGGCCACTGGTAGAGAACCGCTGGAAACTGATTCCTCACGGACTGCCGTACAATTACAAGCCGATTCAGCCGTGGGTGGGTGATCCTGAGGAAATACGCGGCAAGCGAGTCGTCGTCCTCCATGAGCAAGGGTTTGGTGACACCATACAGTTCGCCCGGTACCTTCCCCTCGTACAAAGCCTAGCGGCAGAATTGACTTTTGTATGCCCCCCCCAAACAATGCGCCGCTTGATGTCTACCCTAGGAGTGCACTGCGCCGGTTCGACTGACGAGGTACCTTACGACATCCTAACGGGACTTATGAGTTTGCCGGTACATCTTTGCCTCTCGACCCGACGACGTACCACCACCGGCATCCTATCATGTAACCTCCGGCAACCTAGAGACCGCGGATCACGCGAATAGCGCACAAATCGGTATCTGCTGGCACGGTGATGCAAGACCCAACAATCCTCCCGCCCATGCAGACGACCGCCGCAGATCAATACCGTGGGAACAATTCAAGCCAATCGCAGACGTGGCCCCGTGTATGAGCCTTCAGTATGAGGACCTGGCTCCCGGTGGCGATTGGCTGGATACCGCGAGGATCATAGCTGGCCTGGATTTGGTCATAACCGTTGACACAGCAATCGCGCACCTAGCAGCCTCTCTGGGTATTGAAACATGGCTGTTGACACGCAAAGGCGGATGCTGGCGGTGGGGATCCACGGGTGAGAGCACTATATGGTACCCGACGATGAAACTGTATCGGCAAACGGTGGCCTTGGAATGGGTACAGTTGTCGATAAGGTAGTGGAAGACCTAGCATTCGCGCCGAAACCATTACAGAAAATATACCGTCGTCGTCATTGTTTGCAAGCCCGTTCGTCTGATAGGACTTTTTTAAGCCAAACAAAAAGGACGCATCAAAATGCCTATCGTTGAAATCGGCAAAGATCAATTCTGGCCAGCAGAGATGGCCGACGCCCAAGCAAAGAGTTCGCAGCGGATAACGCTCGTGCCGCACGGAAACAGCAGATGCCCATACCCGTGGCGAAAGCCAGCTGTAACCCCCGAAGAATGGATGCTTCTTCCAGGTCGCGACAACCGCAAAGAACACGACAAAGTCTAACCGTAAGCACTCCAAAATCACTGCATCGTATCAGGATTTCATGACCGGTATGAACGCAGATAGACGCGCCGATTGGACCTTCAACATGAACTGTGAGATCGCTGACGTGCTGTTAGAGGATGCTCTTCAAGTTGATGGAGTTGCATGGCACCTGTGGAGCTACCTGACACCCCACGTATTGGAGTTGGGTTGGACGGTCGACTAGTTGGTAGACCAACTGCATGAAGTGGCCGCGAGAGAAGACACAACAAAAAGATGTTCCTCCCGACGATGCCGCCTGGTCGAAACCGCGACAAGGTCATTATCCCCCGCCCGCCTTCCTATCTACCTTCGCTCAGCTATACGTCGTAAGCGACATCAGGCTCTGACTTGACAACCCCGTGACTAACTATGTAGGCTCGGTGACAGAAGAGTTACCAGCTCCGCTGCCAGCCTAACCACCATCACTTAGAGCAAGTGACAATGGCTACATATGAAATAAGGGCGCTTCGCTGCGCCGTCGAGACCCCTGCTGGTATAAAGCTATGAATGAAACAGCAGTCGGCTCTTAGCCGGGATGATCGGCTACCCACTTTGTTCTTCGACTCATGCTGTGTGGCGTACCCGTGGCGACTACATCGTCATAGACCTACTCAAATTCGGCTCTGTAGTGGCGATCTGGTGTTACGCTGCGTTGTCTCTGGTGGTGCCGGAAGCGCCTTGGAGCCTGCTTTCCATCGTACACAAGGGGGTCTGGTGGTGAGTTTCATCCTGGCCGCCATAATCGGGTTCGTCGGCATGCCGTTTCTGTTACTCGGCGTTAGCTGGATAATTCATCGCGGATGGTATGTTCCGCGGACCTGTTCAAGTTCACCTGCTTAGCGACGATCTGGGGCTACGGCGCGATTTCCCTGTTATTGCCCAATGCGTCGTGGAGCTTGTTTTCCATCGTAAACAGAGCGCTGTAGATGACTGCTGCGGCGCGAAAGGATTTTGCGGTCTGATTACCTCGGGCGATGGTCGCCCCGGAGTAGACGAACGGGTTAGCAGCAGGGGCTACCGGTAGACTGTTTTTGATGACTTTGTTCGCTAGCATACCACTGCGCATATATGTGTTCGCCAACTGGTTCGCCATTAATCCACCACCGGCTGTCACAAGCCCCGTAAACACCCGACGCGACACCAACTCCACTGGTACCCAAACCCGCCGCTACCTGTATCCCATGATTTACCAGCATTTTGCTCTTTGTACCGCTATCCGGGGGGCTCTTAAGGAATGCCTGGCCGATGTTTGCC
>CAWEVT010000006.1:0-150815 GCA_963812585.1 uncultured Alphaproteobacteria bacterium
AGGGTTTGCTCCAGCATCAAACCCAGGCTGACCGCAAGCCGTTCGCGCGGGCCGATGGCGATAGGGCCCGCGCCACTGTCGCGGTAGGCTTTCAGAAACTCAGCGCCCTTGCGCCGGAGCAGCGCAACGTCCGCTTCGGTCGCCGCCGCAGCGACGTCGAAGTAGCCGGCCAGCACGGTCTTCACGCCCGTCGCCGCCACCTCCGGATCGCCGGTGAGCTGGTAGAGCAAGCCACGCAGCACCATGGGATCGGCATGGGCAATCGCATCCTCGATGACCGCGTCGTCTGCTGCCCGCAGCTCCGGCCGGAAAGACATCTTCTGCTCGGCCATGCCGCTTACGATTCCTCCGCATCACTATTTTTGCCTGCTGACCGGCGTTCCCCAGATGAACAGCCAACTCGGTCATCTGGGGGGAAGGCTAACAGCCATCTGACGGCCATTGCAAACCCGGAAGTGCCGTTTGACGAGGCCATGGCTGAGCTGATCCCGGACGAGGCCGCGCGTTCGACCGATCTCTCACCCTCAGTGGGGACGGTCGCCACGCCAATCATCCGATATAGGCGGCGATGCTGGGTGTGATCGTAATCGAAGCCAGCTTATGCAGTGATGCGCGATCATAAATCAGCAGGTCGCCCGCCTTATACTTGTGCACATAGCACGGTTGTTCGAAAAACTCCCCGACCAATAGTGCCGGACCATGGTCGAACTTGTATTGTTGCAGGCCCATCAGTGCGGCCAGCTCCAGCTGTTCAACCAGATCGCGCAGTTCAAGCACCGCGTCGAGCCGTTCGGCAATGGCGCTGTCCGCGAGACCGGCGTGCAGGTTGTCTCGCCAAACCTGATAAGCATCCAGGCAGCCAACCAGTGTGCCCACCGCCTCCGTCCACTGCTCGTGCCCGCCGCGGCGATCTTTCGGACGCCGGTAGCGCACCGCCTTTCGCCGGCCAGTTGACGTTCCCGTAGGCGAGCCATCCTCTCCGCTCCGGTCAATGCCATGACCATCAAACCTCGGTCACGTGACGATGCGTGATCTAACCTCACCGCGCCTTCATTGCCGGTCGCTCTGGCGGCTTCGAAACCGCTGCCATGCCGGGGTCAGGGTCCTTTCCGAGGTCTGTGCCTCATGGTTGTGTTCGGGGATGGGTGCCTCAACGTGTGCAGCGAAGTGCGAGAATGTCGCTTTCAGCCGAAACAACGAGGTCACCGGCACCACCGTCCCGGCAGGGACAACAACCGGCGCCGCGGACAGCGCGGACCGGATCCGTGGATCTGTTAAGCCGATTTTTTCTCGATCCCGCATTCAAAGCTGGTCCCATCGGTCCAGATGCAATGCAGGATGACGGCGATCTTGCGAGCCACCGCGACCTTCGCTTTTTTGGCACCTACCCGCTTCATGAGCCTTGTGCCCCACGACTTTAGTGTCGCAGATCCCGCCGCAGATCGGCAACTACGTGGCGCTGGCAAACTGCGCCAACGCGGCGCGCGACCGCATCTACCCGCATACGCCGGTGCGTACCTTGGTCGAGGCTGTAATTACGGGTCTCGCCAAGAAGGTCGACGCCCGCCAGATTTCCGCTGCCGACGCGGCGCTGCAAATGGCCAACCTTGAATACGGGCTGAACCAGCAAGCCGCGCAGCAAGCCCAGGCCGCATCGGCCCAGCTCATGAGCCTGGGCGCCGGCTTCGGACAAGCCGCTATGCCGTCGCGCGTGCCGGTGCCGCTCGGTGCTGCGCTCGGTCAGGCCGCAGGCGGGCAACCGTTCAGCAATCCGTTGAGCCAGCCCGAGCCGCCGGCCTTCGTCATGTGCTCGCGGTTCGGTCCCAGCTCGGGTACTTTGTCACTGAGGAAAGGGCAGATCCTTCACGGTCGATCTGGCAGGCCACTTACCCCAGCTCCCACACCACGGCTAGGGATACGGCCGCGGATAAGTGGCAGGCCGAACAGCTAACCGTTGATGGACTGCCGGAGCAATAGCGTTCTCGAGGAAGATCGGATGCTGCGAAGGCTGATCCGTGGGTGCCGTGACATGGCGCAGGAAGTGTGATCGGGTCGGTCCGTTGGGCGCGGACGCGGACTATCAGCCAAGGAGCCCACAGTTAGACGGCACTCCCCTACTGAGCGCATCATTGGGGCTAGACTTGGGGGTATAAACAGGATTTTTTGAAGTTTATCTCATCAAATCAGCATGTTAATGGCTTGATATGGCGGAGAGACAGGGATTCGAACCCTGGGTACGCTTTCACGCACACACGCTTTCCAAGCGTGCGCCTTAAGCCGCTCGGCCATCTCTCCCGCGATCGGGGGCCGGTCCTTACCATCCCCGGAAGGCCCACTGCAAACTTAAATCCTGACCGCCGGCGTCGGCCGACGTCACGCGTCCATTTTCAGCGCCGCCAGAAATGCCGACTGCGGGATTTCGACCTTACCGAACTGCCGCATCCGCTTCTTGCCCTCTTTCTGCTTGTCCAGCAGCTTGCGCTTGCGCGAGATATCGCCGCCGTAGCACTTCGCGGTCACGTCCTTCGACAGCGCGCTGATCGTCTCCCGCGCGATTACCCGACCACCGATCGCCGCCTGAACGGCGATTTTGAACAATTGCTTAGGAATCAGCTCCTTCAATCGCGCACAGATCGCCCGCCCGCGAGACTCGGCCGCAGCGCGGTGCGCGATGAACGACAGCGCATCGACCAGATCGCCGTTCACCAGGATCGAAATTCTGACCAGATCGCCCTCGGCATAACCGTCCATCGCATAGTCGAAGCTGGCGTACCCTCGGGAGACCGACTTGAGCCGGTCATAGAAGTCGAACACCACCTCGTTGAGCGGAATGCGATAGACTGCCATCGCACGGTTGCCGACATAGGTCAGATCAACCTGCTGGCCGCGACGCTCGGTGCACAGGCTCAGCACGCTGCCGAGATATTCGTCCGGCACCATGATGGTGGCCTTGATCCACGGCTCCTCGATCCGATCAACCACCGAGCCGTCGGGCATATCCACCGGATTGTGCAGCTCCTGCATCTGCCCGTTGGTCTTATAGACGTGGTAGACCACGGACGGCGCGGTGGCGATGAGCTCGAGATCGAACTCTCGGGTCAGTCGCTCCTGAATGATCTCCAGATGCAGCAGGCCGAGGAACCCGCAGCGGAAACCGAAGCCGAGCGCGGCCGACGTCTCCGGGTCGTAGTGGAAGCTGGCGTCGTTCAGACGAAGCTTGCCGAGGCTGTCGCGTAGTTTCTCGAAGTCGTCGGCGTCGATCGGATACAGCCCGCACCACACCACCGGGATCGACGGCTTGAACCCCGGCAACGGCTCGGTTGCCGGTATGCGATCGTCGGTGATCGTGTCGCCCACATTGCAGTCGGCCACGGTCTTGATCGCGGCGGTGATGAAGCCGATCTCGCCGGGACCTAGGTCGTCCGTTGGCACCATCTTCGGCGTGAAGACGCCGACCTGCTCGATCACGTGCACCGCGCCGGATGACATCATGCGGATCTTAGCGCCGCGCCGCATCCGCCCGTCCTTCACTCGCACCAGGATGACGACCCCAAGATATTGGTCGTACCAGCTATCCACCAGCAACGCCTTCAGGGGCGCACCACCGTCACCTTTCGGCGCCGGCAGGCGTGTCACCAGCGCCTCCAGCACACCCTCGATATTCAAACCGGTCTTGGCGCTGATCTCCACTGCGTCCGACGCATCCAGACCAATTACATCCTCGATCTGCTGCTTCACCCGCTCGGTTTCGGCCGCCGGCAGGTCGATCTTGTTGAGGATCGGCACGATCTCATGGTTCGCCTCGATCGCCTGGTAGACGTTGGCAAGAGTCTGGGCCTCGACGCCCTGGCTGGCGTCCACCACCAACAAGCTGCCCTCGCAGGCGGCAAGGCTCCGGCTGACCTCGTAAGCAAAGTCAACGTGGCCGGGGGTGTCCATCAGGTTCAGCTCGTAAATCAGCCCATCCTTGGCCTTGTAACTCAGTCGGACGGTCTGCGCCTTGATGGTGATGCCGCGCTCGCGCTCCAGCTCCATGTTGTCGAGGACCTGGTTGGTCATTTCGCGTGCAGTCAGTCCCCCGGTGACCTGGATCAGCCGGTCGGCCAGGGTGGATTTCCCATGGTCGATATGGGCGATGATGGCAAAATTGCGGATACGCTCGATCGGGGTGTCGGTCATTGGCCTACGCTATGGACCGGCCGCCGGAACGGCCGCTCGGTGCTGGCGCACAGATAGAGTGTCCCGGCCTCCATGTCACCCATCACCGGTGCCGCCGCTGCCGCTGCCGCAGGGCGCCAATCGTGGTGGTCGCGGCAATCTTGCGACCAGGCGCTCGGCCCGCCGTCGCAACCGACCGATGCGCCCCACTCCGGCCAATCGCCGATCGAGGAAAGCCAGCGTGGCGACGTCGTCTTCCGACATGTCTCGCAGCCAGAACAACACTGTCGAGCTATAGACGGGGGTCAGGATGGCGCGTTTTGTATACCAACTGAAATCCGCCGAACGATCGCCGGCAGCGTGCCAGATCGCATCCACCGTTCGCGCCGTGCAAGCCACTGCCACTCGCGCATTGCTGGGCAGCGACAATACCGAAATTGCACGCCGTATCGCCTCCTTGTATGGCTGATTCTGCTGCAAACGCAGCGCAATCACCGCGCGCACCCTGGCCGAGACACGCGTCTCGGTCAGTTCGCGAGCCGCCGCCTCCATCCGCCGGTCCGCCAGGTCGCAGAATGTCTCGATCATGTCCGCGACGCCGAGCGGAAACAGCAGATGCGCCTCGTCATCTGGCATACCGGCGTCGGCGATCCCCGCCCGCAACGCCCGCTTGCCCCAACCGTCGAAGGGCACGTGTGGCAGCATGGCTTCGATCGCCTTGTCACGCTCCGGCAGCCGCTCGGGTGGTTCAATCATGACTGTCTCCGTTGCGCCGTGGCCGCGCGTTCGAGCTCTTCGGTGAAGCCAAAGTGACGGAAATCGGTCATGCGCATCGTATACAGGACGCCGTCCAGATGATCGTATTCATGCTGGACGACGCGCGCGTGGAAGCCGCTGGCGTGCCGCTCGATCACGTTGCCGTCACAATCCATCCCGCTATAGCGGATGCGGCTGGCACGAGGTACCGCCGCTCGCAGTCCAGGTATCGAGAGACAACCTTCCCAACCAAGCTCCCGCTCCTCGCCGAGCAATTCCAGCGACGGATTGATCAATACGGTGTTGCCGACCGGTCCTTCCTCGGCATCGTCGGGGTCATCCGCTGTCCGACTGCCTGGAACCCGAAACACGAACAGCCGCAATGGCTGATAGACCTGCGGTGCCGCCAGACCGACGCCCGGCGCATCCTCCATCGTCTCCATCATATCCGCCACGAGCCGCCGGATTTCCGGCGCTCCCGGGTCCGCCACCGCCTCGCACTCGCGCAGCAGCACCGGATGCCCCATTCGCGCGATTTTCAGTATAGCCATGTCCGCTCCGTCCCGTCTTCGTGGATCGCCCCCTCGTGGGGAACCCAATGGAAAATAGGCTTGTAAGTATCCAAGGCCATGTTATAGCGCCAACCCGCCCCGGGTTCCTCCGGTGACGGTCGATCGCGCTCATACGTCGGCCGACGTGGCCGCCGGGAGCGCACTGGAAGGGAGTAGGCGGCCAAGTGCAAGTCCTCGTGCGTGACAACAACGTCGACCAGGCGCTGAAGGCGCTCAAGAAAAAGATGCAGCGGGAGGGGATTTTCCGCGAGATGAAGCTGCGTCGGCATTACGAAAAGCCCTCGGAACGCAGGGCCCGCGAAGCCGCGGAAGCCGTACGCCGCGCCCGCAAGCTCGAGCGCAAGCGGCTGGAACGCGAGGGTTTCTAAACCCGTCAGACTACGTATGCACGCGATAGGCCGCGACAGGGCAAATGAAAAGCCCTCGGTCGCGGCGCAAGCGTGTACGATTGCAGAACTGTCGCCGCTCGGTTTAAAGTCCGATTGGACCAATTGATCCGGGCAATGCAATCATGCTGACGCCAGACCAAACCAGGCAGAACGCCGTCTTCGAGCACCTCCGTCACAGCATCATGACCGGAGCCCTGCCCGCCGGGGGACGTCTGCCGCCTACTCGTGCCCTGGCGCAGGAGGTTGGGGTCGCCCGCCAGACCGTGGTCCTGGCTTACGAGCGTTTGGCCGCCGAGGGCTACGTCAGAGGCCGCACCGGCAGCGGCACCTACGTCGCCACGGATCTGCCGGACCAGGCACCGGAGCGCACCGCGACGCCGCGTGTCGCCGCTATCGCGTTGTCCGCCCGCGGAGCCAGCCTCGCGGAAGTGCCGGCAACCGCGATCTCGCGCGACGCGACCCTGGGACTCTTGCTGGCGGGCGGGCTCCCGGCTCCCGACCTGTTCCCCAATCAGGCCTGGGCCCGCTGCGCCGTGCGGGTGTTGAAACCCCTGGCCGGCGAACTCTCCAGCTATCCGCCGCCCCAAGGTCTGCTGGTCCTGCGCGAACAGATTGCAGCGCATCTGGCGGCCACGCGCGGCCTGGTCGCCGACCCCGGGTGCATCGTCGTCACCGCCGGCACCCAGCAGGCGCTGCGCACGGCTGCGGACCTTCTGCTGGACCCCGGCGACACGGTTTGGGTGGAGGACCCCGGCTACATCGCCGGCCGCGGCGCGCTGATTGCCGCCGGCGCCAGCCCGGTGCCGATCCCGAGCGATCATGAGGGGCTCGACGTTGCCGCCGGAATCCGTGCTGCTCCCAACGCGCGCCTCGCCCTGGTTGCCCCGTCGCATGCCACGCCGTTGGGCGGCGCGCTGCCGATTGGCCGCCGCCTCGCTCTGCTGGATTGGGCGCGGCGGGCCAACGCCTGGGTCCTGGAAGACGACTGCGACTTGGAGTTCCGATGGGAGGGCCGGCCACTGCCGCCCCTGGCCACCTTGGACAAGGCCGGGCACGTGATCTATTGCGGCACCTTCAGCAAGACCCTCGCCCCGGCGCTCCGGGTTGGATTTCGCCGTTGTGCCCGCGCCCCTGGTGCCCGCCTTCGTCCGCCTTCGCACATTGACCGACCGCGGCACCGATGCCTTCACCCAGGCGATCCTGGCCGAGTTCATGCGACTGGGACATTTCGCGCCGCACATCCGCCGCATGCGCACCGAATATGCCCGCCGGCGCGCCGCCTTGCTGAACGCGATGGAGCGCCACGTAAGCCTCGCGACGCCGAGGGCGGCCCCCGGCGGCCTGCATATGGTTGCGGTCCTGCCGGACAGCGTTGACGAGACCGCGGCAGTTCGAGCCTGCAGGTCACGCGACCTGGCGGTGGCTCCGTTGCGCGCCTACTACGCAGGCTCGCCACGCATGAGCGGTCTGGTCATCGGGTTCGCGGCCACGCCCGCCTCCATGGCGACGGACGCGGCGAAACGCCTGGAGGCCGCGCTCGCGTCGACGATGGCGAAGTCTGCCGCCTGACGTCAGACTGGCCAAATTCATGACGGGTCTCCCTCCCCGTGTCGTGGCGCGCCCCGGCTTGGTCCGGTGATGACAGGATACGGGCATTTCGACGGGTCATTGAGTGCCGTGGGCAATCGGCCGGCTCGCTCTGCGCGGATACCATGGTCATTCATCATGGACGCTCACGCACCGCTCGCGTGCGGACCGCGTCAGGCGACCCCGCGGGTTGCTTGGTCGCTGGAAATGGCACCAAACGATCCGGTCAGATCGACGGCCGAGCGATGGACCGGGCATTCGGTGCCACCGGCAAATGACGACACAGCTTTGCATTCGGCGGAAAATCCGTCATCGTCCGGCCGATGAGTGTATTGACGCCGATCGAGCGGAGGCATCCCGATGACTGAACCTCACCCACAGGTCGCTCGGGCCCGCGCACTGCATCCGCTACTGACGCGGGAAGGGGACGAGGCCAATCGGCGCCGGGAACTTACCCCACCGGTTGTCGCCGCACTGAAGGATGGCGAGTTCTTTCGCATGCTGCAGCCCCGGTCGATGGGCGGCCTGGAACTGAAGCCCTCGGAGTTTGCGCAGGTAACCGAGGCTATCGCCGCCGCCGACGGATCCGTGGGCTGGGTGGTCTGCCAGAGCAACGGCTGTTCGATGTCGACAGCCTATCTCGATCCCAGGGTGGCAAGGGAGATATTCGGGCCCGTCGACGGTATCCTGGCCTGGGGACCACCCGGTTCGCCGTACGAAGCCGAGCCGGTGGACGGCGGCTACACTCTATCGGGCACGTGGCGCTTCGCCAGCGGCTGCCAGAACGCAACCTGGCTCGGCGCGCATGTGAGGGTCGCGGGCAGAAAGGAAGTCCGCACGCTGCTGTTTCCGAAGTCCAGCGCCAAGATGACCGATATATGGCACACGCTCGGATTGCGTGGCACCGCCAGTAACGAATACACCATAAAGGATCTGTTCGTGCCCAGCGAGCGGACCATGCTGCGTGATCAGGCGATTGACCGGCGGGAAGACGGACCGCTGTATCGTTTCAGTAGTTCTCAGCTCTACTCTTCGGGGTTCGGCGGCGTCGGGCTGGGAATTGCCCGTGGCGTGATCGACGCGTTCCTCGAGCTGCCGGCCAACAAGGTGTCGCGCGGCGCCGGGCGACCGTTGCGAGAGAATAACGTGGTCCAGTCACAATTGGCGCAATCGGAGGCACGCTGGCAGTCCGCCCGCGCCTTCCTGCACAATACGCTGGACGAGACTTACGATTATGTGGTTCGGCATGGCGAAATGACGCAGCGTCACCATGCGATGGTCCGGCTCGCCTCTACCTGGGCGATCAACCAATCGCGGGAAGCGGTGAACACCCTGTTCCACGCGGCCGGGTCCATGGCGATCTTCGAGGACCAGCCGTTCGAGCGCCGGCTGCGCGACATCCACACAGTGTCCCAGCAGGCCCAGGGCCGTCAGTTGCATTATGAGTTCAGTCGGTCAGATCATGCTCGGAATGCCGGCCGAGAACGAGTTCTAAAGGAGGACAAATATGCCTGCTCAGTCGTTGAATCACTACACGATCAAGGTTCGGGACCTGGAGGGGACAAAGAATTTCTATCAGGATATCGTAGGGCTGGCCGTTGGCGAGCGTCCGCCACTGCCGTTCCCGGGATACTGGCTGTATTGCGGCGGTGTGCCCACGGTGCACCTGATCGGTCATCGTGACGAGGATGCGGTGATCCCCGACGACGCGTCCTACCCGGCGCCAACCGGCCGCCTGGACCACATCGCCTTCTCCTGCGACGGGCTCAAGGAGATGCGGGAGAAGCTGCAAAAGCGCGATATCAAATTCGACGAACGCGTCCTGCCGCGACTCAATATGACCCAGTTGTTCTACCTGGACCCCGATGGGATTTCGGTTGAATGCAACTTTGAAGCAAGCGAGACCGAAGTCAGCGGAATGAAGGGCTACTGAGGCCACCCTTCGGGCTAGCGCGCTTCCAGCTTGAGCGGAAGCGCTCTGGCCGTTGTTTCACGAGCAATTTCATTAGCCTGAGGTCGCTCCGCAATTCGAGGCAGGGCAATATTGCCCTAGTTGGTATCGCCCCACGGCTCGGGCAGGAGGCCATTGCTCAAGGTGCCGTCCGGCCGCACCGTCCCGTTGGATACGGTTCCGGGTGTTGCACCCTCCTGGTCCAACCTCTGGTCTAAGCTGGTTGGCGTTGGAGGCGCACATCCGGAAAGCGTCGCACCGGCGATCCCGACTGCCGCGATGGCCAGCACGGTGGCCCTCACACTGCTTCCTTTGACCACGGCCATCCTCCCATATCGTTACGTGAACAGGAATACTGCGGCGGCGATCACACAGGTCCATTGATCGTCCGGACCGCAAATCGCAGCCGCCGTGATCGAGGTGCTGTCGATAATGAGGTTGCTGTGTTCGTAGATCTGTTTGCGCTCGTTCCACGCGGCTTCGGGATCGAAATCCAGGCCGAGTGTCGACGCCAGCATGGTCGCGGCCAGATCCTCGGCCTGCTCGCCGCTCGCCTCGGCGGTCATGCCATATCCGTGCAGCTCCGAAATATAACCATACATATCCGGGTCCGCCGGTCTGGCCAGACCAAGGCTGGCATACACATGCCGGCCGAACTCATTGGTCTGTGAGCGGGCCAGCACGCAGAAGGTGATGTCCCCGGGCCTGAGCAGGTCGACCGCCGCTTCACGGGCGCTGATCTCGCAGCGTGGGGGAACAATGGACGATACGTAGACCAAATTCTGTTGCTCGATATCGGCGTCGCGTAACGCGAATTCGAACGCGGTCAGGGCGTGGCGGTGAACACCGACACCCTTGGTCAGAAACATCCGAGTTGGACTGGGAAACATGGCTGGTTCTTTCAAATCCTGTGGCTGCGACAGCTTCCGCTCCGGCGTGCTGCCTGACCGGCCTCCACCGGCTGTGCGGCGGCGAAATTCCCAGGCAGCGGGAAATTGAACGCATGGTGAAACTCTGCCAAATGAAATTTGCTTTGCAGGTCGCGGCCCGGTTTGGCGACAGGCTTGCGCGACGCGAATTCGGCGGACGACGAGCCGCAGAGCGCGGCAGTTCGTCACGTATCAGGAACGCTGCCTGCGGCTCATTCGCGCGGGTCCGCGCTCACGCCAGGGCAAGCAGCACCACACCAATGCAGATCAGGCCGATGGCACCCATCTGCACGCCGCCCAGCGGTTCCGCGAAACCATAATGCCCGATCAGCGCGGCGGCGACATAGGACACGGCGGTGCAGGGCAGGGCCACCGACATTGGGATTCGCCGCAGCGCGATGATATAGAGCAGGGCCGCGCCGCCGTACAGGAAAAGCCCTGTCACGGTGCGTGGATCGACCAATTGGCCGATAAAATTCGGCGCCCCGGCTCCGGCCTTCAGCAGGGTCTGGCCACCCATGCTGGTTACAATCGCGGCCACCAGCACAGCCCAATAAGTGCTCATGCCTCGTCCGCCGGCCCGCCGCGCTGAAGGGCGCGCACGGTGCCCTGTGGTTTGCCATTCGCCGACAGAAACGTACGCCCGACATACTCGCCGAGCACGCCGAGGATCATCGACTGCACGCCTGAGACCAGCAGCAGCACGACCATGGTGGACGCCCAGCCGGACGGCGTATCGTGCATGAACAAAGCCTCGGAGACGGTTGCGACGGCTCCGATACCACCGGCGACCGACAGTGCCAGCCCGGCGTAGATCGCCAGCCGCAGCGGTGCCAATGAAAAACTGGTAGCCAGGTTCAGCCACAGTCGCACCAGGCGCCGAAGGTTGTAGTTGGAGTGACCCTCGATCCGCGGCAGATGGCGAACTTCAATGCTGTCGATCCGCTGGGTCACCTGCATGATCAGCCCATCCACATACGGGTAAGGTCCGCGGTAGCGCGTCACAGCCCGTACCACCAGCGCCGACATGCAGCGGAAGGATGAGAGATAGACCCCCTTCGGCTTGTCCAGCAGGCGATCGGCCGCGGCGTTGGCGAAGCGACTTCCCAGATTCCGCCAGCCCTCGTGGTGCTTCACCGAAAAGCGGGTGTATACCACATCCCAACTGCCCATGCGGGCATGGTCGTACAATCGCACGACCTCCTCGGGTGGGTTCTGCAGATCATCGTCCATGGTGATGACGAAGTCGCCGCGCGCGTGACGCAGACCGGTCATCACGGCGTTATGTTCACCATAGTTGCGGGCGTGCTCGACATATAACAGAGGCACGCGTGCCGTCGGCAGCAGCGAGCGGCAGACGTCGCCAGAGTTGTCGGGACTGCCGTCGTTCACCAGAACAATCTCCAGCCCGCCCATCGGTTTCAGGTCCGAAAGCGCATCAACCAGCCGCCCCACAGTGGACGCGCCGCGATAGACGGGAACGACGATGGTCAGTCCCACCCGGCCCGCGGTTTGCGGGATTTCCTGGCTCTCGGTAACGGTAAGAGTGTGGCTCATGGCTTTTCCGCGATCGCCAGGACCGATCCGCCGGCGGGCAGACGAACTGGCAGCCGCCGTTCAAATTCCGTCATGCCATGCAACGTGGCGTTGAGCCATGGCGGAGACAGGGCGACATCCGATCCGGCGTTGCCACGAGCCAGGATTTTTCGCTGCACCAGCATGAGCGGCAGCAGCAGGGTGTTCCAGTATCTGGCACGGATCCGCGTGAAACCCGCTTGACGCAGCATCGCGGTGAGGCCTGAGGCGGTCTGCCGGCGGACGTTGTGCACTCGACGATCGTGCGCCGCCAGCAGCCACTGGTAAGCCGGCATGTTCACCACCACTCGTCCGCCGGGTCGCAGCACACGCTGCAATTCCTTGAGTGCAGCCGTCGGGTCCACCGCCGCATGGCACAGCACATCGGCGGAGACGACGGCATCAAAGCTCGCGTCGGAGAACGGCAGCGCGTTGACAGTGCCCCGCAGCACGGTCGCGCCGGATTTTTGTCTGGCGCGTTCGGCCGCGGCCGAATCCCATTCCACGCCGATGCGCTCAAGGTCCGGTCGATGGATGCGGACGAGTTCAAGGAATCTCCGGTGCCGCAGCCGGCGTCCAGCACCCGCGCCGGTGCGCCGGTTCCACTCACGATAGGCGATGCCGCAGTTTCGTCCGCCGTATCCGCCGCCCTGCTCGCCCCGGTGTCGGTCACCTGGGCCGTGGTAAGCACACTCGCCGTCACTCCCGCCAGGGCGTCGATGAGACGGGCATGTAAAGCTCGATACCACCACATGTTGGCCTCGGCCGCGTCCATCAGCGCGTACTCTGAGGGCTGCATGTGTCAGGTGCGGGTCAAGCCGAACAACCCGCCTCCCGCAACAGGTCGATGACCGCATCGGGCGGCACGTCGGCGCTGGTGAAAGCCTGGCCAATTCCGCGCGTCAGCACGAAATGCAATGCCCCGTCCCGCATCTTCTTGTCACGCCGCATATGGCCGACCAACGATCCCGCGGAGAAGCGTCGGTTCAGCATCGACAGATCCATTGGCAGTCCAACTGAGGAGACATGCGCCATCACTCGCTCCGCATCCGCGAACGGGCAGAAGCCAAGCCGCGCGGAGAGCCTGAAGGCGAGACCGAGACCAATGGCGACGCCTTCGCCGTGCAGCAGGCCACCATCGTAGCCGTATTCAGCTTCCAGCGCGTGCCCGAAGGTGTGGCCAAGATTGAGCAGCGCTCGTCCGTCGTTCGGCATTTCCTCGCGCTCGTCGTCGCCGACAACGGCGGCCTTGAAGGCGCAGGCTCGCTTGATCGCCTCGGCCTGAGCGTCGCGGTCGCCGGATACCACGGCCTGGCCATGACGCTCGCACCAGGCGAAGAAGGCAGCGTCGCCGATCAGCCCTGCTTTGGCGATTTCCGCATATCCGGCTCGCAGTTCCCGGGGCGGCAGCGTGCTGAGCGTGCCGGTGTCCGCCAGCACCATTCTGGGCTGATGGAATGCGCCAATCAGGTTCTTGCCGCGTGCACTGTTCACCCCGGTCTTGCCGCCCACGGACGAGTTCAACCTGGGACAACAGCGTGGTGGGGATCTGGACGAACGGCAGCCCACGCAAAGTGGTGGCGGCGGCGAACCCGGCGAGGTCGCCGACCACGCCACCGCCGAGCGCGATTATCGCGGTGCGCCGCTCAACCCGAGCGTCCAGCAATTGATCCACGACGTCCAGGTAGGTATCGAGGCTTTTCGAACCCTCGCCGCCGGCGACGACAATCGAGCTGGCGACAATCGCGGTCTGCGCCAGCCCGTTCATCAACGTCGGCAGATGCAGGTCGGCCACGGTCCGGTCGGTGATCACCACAGCACGCTTCTGCGGCAGTCTCGGAGCCAGCAGGGCTCCTGCGCGCTCTAGCAGATTGTCACCGATCACCACGTCATAGCTCGTGCTGGGCAGCACCACGTGCAGCCGCGTGGCGGGTTTCCAGTCCAGCAGCGCATTCACCACCTGGCCGGTGGTGTGGTCCGGCGGTTCGTCGCCGCAATCGACGACGAGGTCGGCCTCGGCATAGATCGGGTAGCGGCGGTCCATCAGTTCGCGCAGCGTGTCTTCCCGGTTACCGCCGGCGAGCAGCGGACGATTGTTCCGGCCGGCCACCCGACGGATCAGAGTTGGCAGGGTGCAACGCAACCAAACGGACACTGCCTCGGACCGCGTGGTTTCCCGCGTCAGCGGATCCATGAATGCGCCGCCACCGAATGCGAGAACCATCGGATCGTCTGCCAGAAGTCTTCGGATCACCCGCCGCTCGCCGTCGCGGAATGCGGCCTCTCCATAACGCTCGAAGAGTTCGGGGATCGTGCAACCCGCGGCCAGTTCGATTTCTTGATCGGCGTCGCGGAACGGCAGGCCGAGACGCGCCGCGAGCCGGCGACCGATGGATGTTTTGCCAGCTCCCATCAGCCCGACCAGGACGATGCTGCGGCCGGCAACCGTCTCGGGAAGGGGAATAGTCTCGCGGAGAGTGGTGGTTCGTGTCATGGTGCGGACGCTTAGCACATCGGCCACACGAGAGGCGATTGCCCGTGATCGCTGGCGCCGCTCCGAATCGGCAGTCCCGACTTTCATCAAAGTCCGATACCTGACAGGTTGCGCCGGTATCAGGGCGCCACATCGGGTCGCGGCAGCACGCGGCTGGTGCGTGGCAGCCGTCAGGACGTGCCTGCAATCGATTACTTGGCTGCGATTCCATACGGGCAGGAGCTTTGATGATCCGCATTTTCCTGGCTGTCATCGCGGCGGGCCTGCTGATTTTGATGGTCGGGCTGCTGATGCTCGGCGCCTTTCCACCCACGCCCCAGCCGCATCCGGTGGAAAGGGTCGTCCCGAACGACAAGTTCTCCACGCACTGACCGGGCCGGGATACGGAGCGGGGTATGAAGTGCCGCGAGCGGAGCCGTCGAGATCGCCGGAACAGCAATGAATCCGATCATTGACAGCTTCCTTGAGATGCTCGCGGTGGAGCGAGAAGCCGCGCGCAACACGATCCAGTCCTACACGCTCGATCTGACGGATTTCGAGCGGTTCGTGGCCCGGCGGGGATTGCCGCTGGTGGCGGCCGATGTCCCGACCTGCCAGGCCTTCATGGCGTCGCTGCACGCCCGTGGCCTGTCGGCTCGCACCGCGGCTCGCCGCCTGTCGGCATTGCGCCAGTTTCATTTGTTCCTGCTGCGTGAGGGGATGCGGCCGGACGACCCAACCGATCACCTGGATGCCCCGAGGCAACCGCAACCGCTGCCGAAATTGCTGGTCGAGGCAGAGGTGGACGCCCTGCTGAATGCCGCTGCACGCAAGCCAGGCCGTCGCGGCGCGCTGGCCCGTGCGGCGCTGGAGATCCTGTATGCGACCGGGATACGTGTGTCGGAGTTGCTGACGTTGCCGCGAACGGCGTTGTCTCGCGATGCTCAGACCATGATCATCAAGGGGAAGGGCGGCAAGGAGCGGATGGTGCCGCTTTCAGCCTCGGCCAAGCAAGCGACGGCGGCCTTATTGGCCGCCACCGAGGTCAGCAGCCGCTGGCTGTTTCCTGGCCGCGATCCGAAACAGCCGCTGACCCGGCAAGCGTTCTTCCTGTTGCTGAAGCAGGTGGCGCTGCAGGCGGGTCTGGATCCGGCGCGCGTGTCGCCGCACGTTCTGCGGCACTCCTTCGCGTCGCATATGCTGGCCCGTGGCGCGGATCTGCGCAGCCTGCAGATGCTCCTGGGCCACGCCGATATCTCGACCGTGCAGATTTACACCCACGTGCAGACGGATCGCCTGCGCAAGGTGGTGGAGGATCATCATCCGCTGTCCGACAGCTGGGCCGATCCGGCGATGCGGGAGGCGGGCCAGAGCGATTCGGGCGACAGCTCTTCCTGATGGGATTGTTGGGGAGTTCGCCAGGTTGAGCTCCGTCCGGCTGCGAACTTGCGGCGGACCGAATCTCCGGGCCAGAGGGGGAAGCCATCGCCCGTCTGATTGCGCGGGCCGCGCGGCCTCCGATTCTACTCGTTGCATCCGATAAGGCCAACGTGGACAACCCCACACTGGACAAGCCCATCAGCGGCAGCGCATAGCACCGCCGCCGACCGACCGGCACCGGTGTCCAGGAGCCCCGCACGCAAGACCATGATGTATTTCAGCCGCACCAAGACCGCCGTGATCCTGGGCGTCTGCCTGCTGGGAATCCTGCTCGGCATACCCAATCTGTTTCCCGCCCCGGCCGCGTGGCTGCCGTGGCGTACCGTGCATCTCGGCCTCGACCTGCGCGGCGGCAGTTACCTGCTGCTGGAGGTCGACATGAACGCCGTCATCAAGGAACGGCTTGACAGCCTTCTCGACGGCGTTCGGCAAGCGCTTCGCACCAGCCAGATATTTTATCAGACCCTGGAGGCGCAACCGGACCAGCAACGCATCTTGCTTCGGCTTCGTGACGCCACGAAGACCGATGCCGCGGTCGAGGCCATGAAGCCGCTGATCAGCCGGGACCAGTCCGTCGGGGCGCCGGACATGACGATCGGATCCTCGGCGGACGGCACGATCACAATGACTCTGTCGCAGGCCGCGCTACGTGCCCGGGCCGCCGGCGCGGTGCAGCAATCGATCGAGATCGTCCGTCGCCGTATCGACGAGACCGGCGTGCTCGACCCCCAAATCACCCAGCAGGGCCAGGATCGGATCGTCGTGCAGCTTCCGGGGGTCGGCGACCCTAACCGCATCAAGCAGTTGATCGGCAAGACGGCGCACATGACCTTTCGACTGGTGGACGAGACCGCCAACCCGGCCAGTGGGGGCCCGCCGCCACCGGGCGACGATTATCTGGCGATGCAGGACCGGCCCGGCGAGAAGATCGCGGTGCGCAAGCGGATTGACGTCGATGGCGCCGACCTGACCGACGCGCGAGCAGGAACCAACCCGGAGACCGGCGAATGGGTGGTCAATTTCACCTTCAATTCGGTTGGGGCTCGGCGCTTCGCCGACATCAGCCGAGCGAACGTGAACCACCGGTTTGCGATCGTGTTGGACGACAAGGTGATTTCTGCTCCGGTGATCCGGGAGGCGATCACCGGGGGGCGTGGTCAGATCAGCGGCTCATTCACCGCCAATTCGGCCAATGATCTTGCCGTGCTGCTGCGCGCGGGTGCCCTGCCGGCGCCGCTCACCGTGATTGAGGAGCGCAGCGTCGGGCCCGAACTCGGCGCTGACAGTATTCGCGCCGGCGCCATTTCGCTGGTCATCGGCTTTGTCCTTGTAATCGGCTTCATGGGGGTATTTTACGGCCTTTTCGGCTGGTTCGCGAACCTCGCCCTGGTGGTCAACCTGGTCCTGATGCTGGCAATCATGTCACTGCTGCAGGCCACTTTGACCTTGCCCGGCATGGCGGGCATTCTGTTGACCCTTGGGATGGCGGTCGACGCCAACATCCTGATCAACGAACGCATTCGGGAGGAGCAGCGACTGGGGCGGCCACCGCTTGCCGCATTGGAGCATGGCTTCAGGCGCGCCTACAACACGATCTTCGACAGCAATGCCACCGCCTTTCTGGCGCATGTGATGCTGTTTGCCTTCGGCTCCGGCCCGGTGCGCGGCTTCGCGGTGACCATCACCGTCGGCATCGCGACCTCGTTGTTTACCGCCTGGATGCTGACCCGGCTCTTGGTTTCACGCTGGTATGTCGCGACGCGGCCGAAGCTGCTGCCGGTCTGAGGTCCCTGAATGTTCACCAAACCACGTTTTCGCCTGGTTCCCGACAACACTCGCATCCAGTTCATGCGGGCCCGCTTCATGGGTCTGCTGATCTCCGCGATCCTGTCCACCGCTTCTGTCGTGCTGTTCTTCTATCCCGGCCTTAATCTCGGCATCGACTTCTCCGGCGGCGTGGTGATGGAGGTGCGAACCAACGGCCCGGCCGACTTTGGCCAAATTCACGCCGCGCTGGCGTCCGAACATATCCCCGAACAGGGGGTGCAACGATTCGGCGACGCGTCCGAGGTGCTGATCCGGTTGGGTGCCCAATCAACCGAGGCCAGTACACAGGTCGCGGTGGCCCGCGTCCGCGAGGCGTTGGAAAAGGGCGTGCCTGGTGCTCGCATTGTGCGCACGGACGCGGTTGGCGCCAGCGTGTCGGCGGAATTGTTCCGCAACGGCGTGCTGGCATTGGGTATCAGCCTGCTGATGATCCTCGTCTACATCTGGTTCCGCTTTGAATGGCAGTTCGCGGTCGGTGCCGTGGTGACGCTGATCCTGGACATCACCAAAACGATCGGCTTCCTTGCGCTGACCCGAATCGATTTCGATCTGGTGATGGTGGCGGCCATCCTGACCATTCTGGGGTACTCCACCAACGACAAGGTGGTGGTGTATGACCGGGTTCGCGAGAACCTGCGCAAATACAAGTCGATGCCGCTGCGCGAGCTGATCGACCTGTCGATCAACGAGACGCTGAACCGCACCGTGGGCACCTCGATGACGGTGTTTCTCGCCAGCCTGCCGCTGGCACTGTTCGGCGGCGAGTTCGATCTCGGGCTTCGCCTGGGTGATGCTGTTCGGCATCGTCGTGGGCACCACCTCATCGATCGGCATCGCCGCGCCGATCCTGTTCTTCCTGGGCGAGCATCGTTTGCGCCGCGACGCCGCGGCGCCGGCAGCGGCAACGGTCATGCCCGCAGTCGCAGCCGCCTTACCGACCACGTCAATCGGCCAGGGCAGGACGCCTGATCCCGCGAAGCCCCCCGATCCGGCCAAATCGCCCAGTCCCGCCAAAGCGGCTGCTCCAAGCAAGAACAAGACGGCCGCGCGACCGCGATGATCACGCGCCGGTTCGGCGTGCTGGGCGGGTTGTCTCTGCTGGCTTCGACGGGCAGAGCCGCCGGTCGACAGCGCGTCACGATGCTGATCGGTGCGCCTGAGGGCTCCGGCAGCGATCTGATCGCGCGGGACTTCGCCTCATGCATGCAGGGCCATGTCGACACAATCGAGGTCGAGGTGCGGAATCTTCCCGGGGAAGCGGGCTATCTCATGTTGGCCGCCCTGGCCGATGCGGCGGCGGACGGTGCGACGATCGGTTGGGTCGCAACCCCGACCCTGCCGGCACGCATGATCGACCGCAACGATCCTGCTCTGATACAGCGCCTCCGGCTGCTTGGACTTGTTGAGCGCGAGCCGGTGGCGTTTGTCTCCCCGGCCGGTGATCCTGTGAACTCGATGCAGGACCTCGTGAACCGTGCGGGAGACGACGCCGACGCGGTGCCGCTGGGCACGCCACCGGCCGGCAGCCCCCCGCATCTCGCCGCTCTCCGTCTGCAGGTGCTGGCACAGACACGGCTGAACATTGTCACCTTCCCCTCCGCGGCGGCCGCGTTGCAGGCGGTACTGGCGGCCAATGTATCGGCTGCCGTGCTTGGCCTGTCCAACGTGATCGATGGTTTACGCGACGGCAAACTGTCAGCGATCGGGATCGCCGCCGGCCATCGATTCGGCCTGCTGCCGGATATTCCCATCCTGAACGAGGCCGGCTTCCCCCTCGCGGCGTTCATTGGCCGTGGCATCGCTGTGCCGGCGAATACGCCGGCTGAGCTGGCCGATGCGCTGGTGGCGATGATGCAAGCGGTCACTGACGACGAGGCGTTTCGCACCCGAGCCGAGACCAAAGGCTATCACGTGGTTTGGAACGATGGGGCGACCTGGCTCACGCAGCTGCAGGCCGAACAGGAGCAGTTATCGAAGCTGTGGCAGACCGACCCTTGGCTGTCGTCATCGGCCGGGTGAGCGATTCGCTTGCCTCGACCCATCTGGTTGAGCACCGTTCCGGTTCTAATCTCGCATCGTGATCCTGCTGATCGGCGCAGTCCGTGCTAAACCGGAGGCGACTCGAAATCGCGCCCCGATAACAGGAGGAACCCGATGGCCACCGACAACGAGCCGCCGCGCAACCTGATGACTGACCGCAACCTGGCGCTGGAACTCGTCCGCGTCACCGAAGCGGCGGCACTGGCAGCGTCCCGCTGGATCGGTCTTGGTCAGAAGAACGCGGCGGATGGCGCAGCGGTGGAAGCCATGCGCCGGGCGTTCGACGCTGTCGCGATAGACGGCACGGTGGTGATCGGCGAAGGAGAAATGGACGAGGCCCCGATGCTTTACATTGGCGAAAAGGTCGGCGCCGGCGGACCGCCGATGGATATCGCGGTCGATCCGTTGGAAGGTACCACGCTGACTGCCAAGGGAGGGCCCAACGCGCTCGCCACTATTGCGCTGGCCGAGCACGGGAACTTTCTGCATGCGCCGGATATTTACATGGAAAAAATCGCTGTTGGCGGAGGTCTGCCGGACGGCGTGGTCAATCTGGACGACCCGGTCGCCAGCAACCTGCGCAACCTGGCGCGGGCGAAGCGATGCGACGTCTCCGACCTGGTTGCTTGCATTCTGGACCGCGACCGTCACCAAGAGCTCATCGCCCATTGTCGCGAGGCCGGTGCGAGGATCGTTCTGATCAGCGACGGCGATGTGGCTGGAGTGATCGCCACCGCGATGCCCGACGCCCAGATCGATATCTATCTTGGCTCCGGCGGAGCTCCGGAAGGGGTGCTGTCGGCGGCCGCCCTGCGCTGCGTCGGCGGTCAGATGCAGGGTCGCCTGCTGTATGAGTCGGACGATCAGATTGAACGGGTCCGCTCCATGGGTCACGCCGATCCCAGGCGCTGCTTTTCGTGCGCGGAGATGGCAAAGGGCGACGTGATGTTCGCCGCCACCGGCGTCACCTCCGGCGCGATGTTGCGCGGCGTCACCCGGCGTGCCGGCGCGGCGGTCACCCATTCCATCGTCATGCGCAGTCATTCCGGTACCGTCCGTTATATCGAGGCGCACCACAACTTCGTGCAAAAGACCTGGACACCGACCTGAGTCCCCGCTTTTGACTGAATCCTTTCTGGGTGTCGCAAGCAGCCTCTCGGGTCGCCGCTGGCGATGGCGCGCGGTCGAGGAGCGCGTGGCGTTCGGCATCGCCCAGAGGCTGGAGCTGCCTGAAATCGTCGGCCGGCTGTTGGCGGCTCGTGGTGTCGCGATCGACGCGGCGGCCGATTTTCTGGAACCCACACTGCGCGTGCTGCTGCCGGATCCATCCCTGCTGACGGACATGGATTTGGCGGCGGACCGTCTCGCCAGCGCCGTGCAGCGGGCTGAGACGGTAGCCGTGTTCGGCGACTATGATGTGGACGGAGCATGTGGCGCAGCCCTCATTGTGAGCTTCCTGCGGCGACTGGGATGCACGGTGCTTCACCACGTCCCGGACCGCATCCTCGAAGGCTATGGACCCAACCTGCCGGCGCTGACCGAATTGGTGGCACGCGGCGCCAGTTTGATCGTCTGTGTCGATTGCGGCACAGCTGCCGGCATCGTGCTGGATGGCCTGGCGGCCCGGGCCGATGTGATCGTGCTGGACCACCACAAGGCAGAAGGGCCGCCGCCGGCGATCCTGGCCACGGTGAACCCGAACCGGCTGGACGATACCTCGGGTCAGACGATGCTTTGCGCGGCCGGGGTCGCCTTTATGGCTGCCATCGCGACGGTGCGTGCGCTGCGCCGTCTTGGTTTCTTTGCCGGTCGAGCGGAACCCGACCTGATCGGACTGCTCGATCTCGTGGCGCTGGCGACCGTCTGCGATGTGATGCCGCTGATCGGCGTCAATCGCGCGCTGGTCTGTCAAGGGCTCAAGGTCATGGGCCGCCGTGGGCGCCCGGGTATTGCCGCACTGCTGGACGTCGCCCAGGCCCGCGAGAAGCTCACTACGTCGACCTGCGGCTTCGCGCTCGGTCCGCGCATCAACGCGGGCGGCCGTATCGGCGCGGCGGACATGGGCCTGCGCCTGCTGCTGACGGAAGATCGGGTGGAGGCTTTGATGCTCGCCGAACGGCTGGGGGCGGTTAATCGCCAGCGTCAGGATGTTGAGGCCGGCATCATTGAGGCCGCGATGCACTCGGCTGAAGCGCAGATGGCGGCCAATCAGGCTGCAATCGTGGTTGCGGGGAAAGATTGGCATCCGGGCGTCGTCGGCATCGTCGCCGGCCGCATCAAGGAACGCTTCAACCGGCCGGCTTGCGTCGCGGGCATCACCGGTGGCCTCGGCAAAGGCTCGGGTCGCTCGGTGCCGGGACTGGATCTGGGTGGCGCCGTGATCGCCGCGCGACGGGCCGGTATCCTCGAAACCGGCGGCGGCCATGCCATGGCGGCCGGCTTCTCGCTGCAGGCGGAACGAGTTGACGATTTCCGGAGATTTTTGAATGAACGGCTTGCGGCCGCGGCGGACTTGCCGAGTGCCGCGGACCTGACCGTAGACGGCTCATTGGCTGTTGGGGGCGCCACGGCGGATCTGGCTCGTCAACTTGAACGCCTGGCCCCGTTTGGCTCCGGCAACGAGGAGCCTGTGATTGTGCTCAATCGAGCCCGTGTGGTTCGCGCTGACCGGGTCGGCAGGGAGGCTTCCTCGATCCGCGCGTTCCTCGAGGGGGAGATGGGCGGCCCACGGTTGAAGGCGATGATGTTCCGGGCTCGGGATGGGGCTTTGGCGGATGCGCTGCTCACCCGGGCGGATGGCGCTCCGCTATTTTTGGCAGGACATTTGCGGGCGGAGGAATGGAACGGTTCGGTCACGCCGTGCTTCGTCGTGGCCGATGGTGCGATGGCCTGACGGGCGGGGCGGGCGACAGCGCTTGACCGTCGTGGGAGGGTCCGCTACCCACCGCCGGCCCGATGGAAACGTTGGGTTCGACGGCCTGTCCCGTTCGTCTAGAGGCCCAGGACACCGCCCTTTCACGGCGGTAACACGAGTTCGAATCTCGTACGGGACGCCACTTCGGAACAGAACTGCGAACGCCTCCATCCCGGCAAACCATTGACGAACGGAGTGCTCTCGATCATTTTGAACCTTGATCGCTTGGCAAGCCTTCGCCGGGCCGGCGACAGCCGGTCAAGGCCGCAGCCGCGAACCGGCAGCGCGGAATGCCAGCCCTGACGGGCTGGCGGCGGTCCGGCCTGCTCGCGCCCAAGCGGTCATGGTTCAGCTTGCCTTGCGCGCCAGCGTGAGGGGCAGGTCCAGTTCCACCCGGTCGTGCATCACCTTGGGAGTGATCCGGCCACGCTCGCCGCGTTCGAGGCGGACAAGGCCGTAGCCTTCCATGGTCCGCAGCGTGCGCGACAGGGTGGACTTCGCCTTTCCGGTGACCCGGGCCAGCTCGTCCAGCGAGCCGGGTGCCTTCGCGGCGATGACGCGCAGCACCTCGCGGTGCCTGCGGACAGCAGGCCGCTGCATTCGGAGAAGCCCCCGACCAGCAACCCTTCGATCTCGATTGTGAAATTACACCCCTGGCAGGGATCGGATCGCATCTGTCGTCTCCGCGCCTGGCGCCATGCCGTTATCTCTCTTCCGCCTGCTCGTTAAGTCTTCGATTGATCTTTTCGATCTCGGCCACCCAGTTTCCCCGTTCACGGTGCTCGAGGCTCAGGATCGCTTTGAGCGGCCAGTGAAAGTGAAAAGCGATATACGCTACCCCTCGTGGAGCAGCTCCATGGGATAGCGCCAAATTCCCCCGGTCTCGCGAGCTCTACGTCGAACTCCCTCTCGCAGTGAGGGCAGCGCGCGTGCGCGACGTTGCGACCGGTCTCGTTGATCCGCCGGTAAAGGTCCTGGAGGTAGGCGAGATCGCCGGCGAAGAGCCCATCGATGATTTTCGGATTGATATGCTGGAGCGTGCCGAGCGAGGTGATCATTTCGAGCGTTTCAACGGCAGCACAGTCGTCGGTGGCGTTGAATGATGGCCCGGTCCATTTGGACGGCCAGGCAATGGCGAAATTCTAGCGAAGCTTCGCGGCGCCGCTCTCGTCGAGCCTGATAGGACCGAGCCGTTCCTGCGCGCGGTTCTGCCGTCGATGACGGTCTTGCGCCAGCGCCAAAGCTCGTCCAAGTCGGCGATCCCGCGCGTCAGCGTCAGCGGGGCAGCTACGACGATTTCCTTCCGAGCTGCCATCGGATGGCGATCTTTATTGGTATCGCCGGGAACTGAAACGGACGCGCGGGCCCAGGGTCAGAGAAATGTTCTAACGTTGACGATCCGATTTCCCTCGAGCGTCTCTACGACAGCGCCGCGCCAGCTTCCGCCGTTTGGACTAGGCACCCGCACCGCGTCGGCAGCTTCGGTGACCAAAGCTGAAGCGGCGGTAACAACCAAAGCGAGATCATGCATCATTGCGTAGTCGTTGGTCGCAAACGCACGTTGATACCATCTACCCATTGCGTGCAGTGACACTGCCGCAACAGTGGCAGCTTTCGTTTCAACCTGCCGTTTGGACAGAGCAAGCGAACTTTCGACGAGGCAAATACTGATTTCAGAGGCACCTCCCCATTCGAGGTTCTTGGCTTTCGCAGCGGTAATTCGTGTGTCCGCGATCAGCATGGATCGTTTGTCCCGCTGCACAGCCAGACGGAGACATCCTGCCGCGGGCATGGAGCGCCATTTCTGTTCTATTTCCAGCAAATGCCAAGGGCGCGGCGGAGAGTTCCGGCGCTTGTAAAGCCCGAACGAGTAATCTCGTATCGCTGCCATTTGCGCACCGACGCCGCTGACAGCTGAGATCATGTTGGCCCGAAAGACGCGGGCCTTTCCCAAGAACTCCGCGGGAACCTTGTCACTCATAGCCGCGATCTAATCCTGCTGTGGAATAGTGCGATCTGCATCCTGGCCGCACGGTCCGCGTTGCGTCCGTTAGGTTAGGTCGCGATAACACAACGACCCATGTATGACCAAATATCCCGAGGGCGACGGGAAGCAATTCCCGACCTTGGCGTTAGATTTACTGTTGGCGATGCGTAGATCTCCCGAGCCTGCATTTTGGAGACCTCTTTGCGGTCGGCCAGAACGCTCAAGCTGCCCCAATCCGTCGGCGTGGGCTCAGGCACCACAACGCCAGGATTGACCACCCAAACCAACCCGGACGGTTCTTTGGCTACTGCGCCGCCGATCGATTGCTCCGACTTTCAACCGAAAAGCCAAACCCCAGCCGTCATCCAGCAGTTGCAGTCGATGGATCGTAACGGGTTTGTTACTCAGATTTCGGTGTTATTGCGTGCATGGGAATTTTTCCCGATGACATCGGGAATTGTTGCTATGGTAACGGGCTGGACAGTCACGCGATAATACCCTTCCACGCATTCTCGCCAGCAATAAACTCCACCGCTGTCGAGAATGGAGCGGTTTAGTCACGTTCCCAACTGCAGGGAGCACAAACGACTGGGGGGTGAGTTGGTAGCCATTTGGTCAGCTGTAGCGGAAGACGACCAGTCGACAAAATGCGATGTCGGCTCGATCGAATGATCAAGAGCGAATAATCTGACGCTGATCGTGTTCTCCTCGCTCAGGCGTGTGTGTGTTCCTCCATCACCACAGACGCAAGCCGCAAGCCGGAAGCGAGCCGCGACGACCGGAGCCTGCAGATCGCCATTCAACAACGCGATTAATAAGGACGGAGGGATTTATCAGTAGAATGAAGGCAGCCATTTGTGTCGTTGTCAGGAATGAGGAAGCGAATATCCTAGAGTGGATTGCTTTTCACCATTTGATCGGGTTCGATACCATATTTGCCATCGACGACCGCTCTGATGACGGCACCAAAAGACTCATCCGCGACGCAGGTGCCCTGCTCGATGTGCGCCTATCAGACTGGGATCAGCAGGAAAAAGGCAAACAACCGGTGGTCTATGAGCGGCTTTGCCGAAAGCACTCTCGCGAATTCGACTGGATGGCCTTTGTTGACTCGGATGAGTTCATCGTGCCGGAGCAGGATGGTTCGATAGCGACTTTATTGAGCCGGCATTCGACCTCATCCGCACTTGCGATCCCGTGGTTGATGTTTGGTTCCTCGGGCCACGTAACGAAGCCATTGGGCCTCACGATCGAAGCGTTTCAGAGACGATCCATAACCGGGTTCGCGCCGAATCGACAGATTAAGTCGATTATCAGGCCGCGGAACCTGATACACGGTGTCAATCCCCATTTTTTTGAAGTGAAGGGGGGCTACAACCTACCATGTGGTCTGCCTGCGGAGTGGGACGCTCCGGGTATGTTGAAAGCCATACCAAACAAATTGGAATGGAGAGTCCACCACTACTTTACCCGCTCGCGTGCCCATTGGCAGGATCGAATGCGGCGGGGTCAACTTGGCGCAATTACCAGAACGGCAGCGGAATTTGATGCCTATGATCGGAATGATGTCTTCGATCCTTGTGCGGCCAGGTTCGGTGCGGCGGTGCGGCTTATTGTGGACAAGGTAGAAACCGTTGCTCGAATTTACGGTCCGCCGCAACGCCGCGATAAACGCAGACGCCGTCTGCATTGGCCGTCCCGACGGAGCTGGGTGTAACGGTTCGCCCTCGCTCAGCCATGCGCGGGGTCACCCTCTCCCGTCAGGTTCGTTGCACGTTCCAGAAAATCGGAATGCCTTCCAGAGTCCCGGTCAAGGTGGTCCGTTGCCGCCGGAGGATGCGCTGGACCCGGTGTCGCGGGACAGTCCCACCCGGCCGGTGACGATTTGAGCCCGTTTCTTCTCAACACCAACGCGATGTCGGATTTGATGAAGAATCCGGCAGGGGCGGTTGCGAGCGCGATCAGGAGCCAACAGGATTCCGAGATCGTGACAAGCCTGATCGTTGCTGCCGAACGTCGATACGGGGCGGCCCGCAAAGCCTCGCCTCGTTTGCGAGCCGCCGTTGAAGCGCTGTTGCGGCTGGTGCCCGTCGCGGACCTTGTGCCGCCATTCGATGCTGTTTACGGCGATCTGCGAGCCAACCTGGAATCGTCCGGGATCGTGCTGTCTCCGCATGATCTGTTGATCGCCGCGCATGCGATGATGTTGCACGCAACTCTTGTGACTGACGACCAGGTATTCAGCCGGGTTCCCGGACTCCCGGTCGAGAACTGGATACGCGCATGACTGAGTTCCGCATCGCCGCGACGTTCACCTCGGCGCTGGCCCGCCTGGAGACGGCGGAGCAGAAGGCGGCCAAGACCACCGCGTTCGACCTGCAAATGGACCCGGCGGCGCCGGGGCTGAAATTCCATCGCATCAGACCGCTCGCGCGATCCCGCATTTCTGGTCGGTGCGCGTCAGCGGTGACGTCCGCATCATCATCCACAAGACCGAGGCGAGCTTTCTCCTCGCCTATGTCGGCCACCACGACGATGCCTACGCCTGGGCGGAGCGCCGCCGGATCGAGGCGCACCCGCGCACCGGCGCCATCCAGATCGTGGAAGTGCGGGAGCGGGTCGAGGAAATCGCCGCACCATCGCCACCGGCCGCACCCGCGCCGCCGGCCAGATTTTCCGCGCGCTGTCGCTCGAGGACCTGTCGAGCATTGGTGTCCCCCTGGATTGGGTCGAGGACGTCCGAAGCGCGACCGAGGACGCGTTTCTCGCTCTGTCCGATCACCTGCCCGCCGAGGCCTCCGAGGCGCTGCTGGAATATGTCACCACCGGGCGCCTGCACCGCCCCGCTCCGGTCCCGGCGCCGGCCGATCCGTTCGCCCACCCGGACGCGCTGCGCCGTTTCCGGATTGTGGAGAACCAGGAGGCCTTGGCACTGGCCCTCGATGCGCCGTGGGAACAATGGGCAGTGTTTCTACACCCAGCACAGCAAGGCATCGTGGACCGGAACTACAACGGCCCAGCCCGCACCGCGGGATCGGCCGGCACCGGCAAGACGGTGGTGGCACTGCATCGCGCCGTCCGCCTCGCACGCACGACGCCCAATGCGAAAGTGCTGCTGACGACCTTCTCGCAACCGCTCGGCAACGCCTTGTCGCGCAAGGTGGCAGTGCTGTTCGGCGAGGACAGCGCGCTGGCCCGCCGTGTGACCGTGGCGCCCTGGCACACCGTCGCAGACGAACTGCACCAACTCGCATTCGGTCGCCGAGCCGTGGTCGCCTCCGACGAACAGGTCGAGGATGCGGTCGCCAAGTCCATCGACGCTGTCGGCGTCAAGGGCTTCACACTCCGTTTCCTGCTGTCCGAATGGCGGCACGTAGTGGATGCCTGGCAGATCGCCGATGTGGCGGCGTACGCGAAGGTCCCTCGGCTTGGCCGCAAGAACCGCATGAGCGCGGGACAGCGGGAGCGTCTCTGGCCGGTATTCGTCGCGGTTCGCGCATCGCTGGCGAAGCGTGGTCTGGCGACATGGGCCGACATCAACGGCCGCCTCGCGGCGCATTACGCGGCGCGCGAGGTCAAACCGTTCACCCACATCGTCGTGGACGAGGCACAGGACCTTGGCGTGTCGGAGCTGAGGTTCCTGGCGGCGATTTCGCCGAAGTCACAAGATGCGTTGTTCTTCGCGGGCGACCTGGGACAGCGCATCTTCCAACAGCCGTTCTCCTGGTCTGCTCTGGGCATCGACGTACGCGGCCGATCATCCACGCTGACCGTCAACTACCGCACCAGCCATCAGATACGCCGGACCGCCGATCGACTGTTGCCCAGCACCGTGCGCGATGTTGATGGAAACGCCGACGAGCGGGATCGCACGGTCTCGGTCTTCAACGGACCGCCGCCCGAAGTCTTGCTGTTCGATACGCAACAAGAAGAGATCGCGGCGGTATCGGCCTGGATCGATCGGGCCAGAGCCGAAGGGATTCATCCATCCGAGATCGCTCTGTTCGTCCGAACGCGCGATGAGCTGGGGCGCGCCCGGGCAGCGGTCGAGGCAGCGGGCTTGTCCTGGCTGGAATTGTCCGAGCGTGATCAGGACGCCAGCGGACAGGTCCTTGTCGGCACGATGCATCTCGCGAAGGGGCTCGAATTCAAGGCGGTCGGCGTGATTGCCTGCGATGATGGAATCCTGCCGCTGCAGTCGCGATTGGAGGGAGTCGCGGACGAGACGGAACTGGATGACGTATACGAAACTGAACGCCATCTGTTTTACGTCGCGTGTACGCGCGCCCGAGACCGGCTGCTGATCACGGCTGTTAGGCCCGCGTCCGAATATATCCAAGATCTTGGGACTATCTTGCAGGCTTAGGGGGCAATTCCGACCGTCTTGCGGACGCTTTCGCTGGCAACTGGTCCTGGAGCCATCGGCTGACCGATCCAGACCTTGCGCGCCGTCTGACTGGGCTGCCATTGAGACCATTTGGGTGGTGTTTGATCTTACCGTCGGTGATCACTGGTAGGTCTATATCTACTGACTCTCCCACTGCGACCTTGCTCCCTGTTGCCATGGTGTAGTCCGTTCACGCAGGGCTTTGTGGATTGCGTTAAGTATGCCGGTATAAGCGGTGGTTACACCATCGTTCTTCGCGGGCCAGAATTCCGGACGGCGGTCGAAGGAACCTATATCCAATACGGAAAGATGGAGGGCAATTACAAACTTCCATGACGTCGATTTAAACGAAACACAGTCGAGGCGGGTGCGCGCGAAGGTGGCCCGCTTCGCCGGTTGGCAGGCTCTGCTGGAAGCAGTTCGGAGCGAACGCAACAGAATTAAGAATGTGTAAGAAGGGCCTAGGACTGCCCTCAACTGTTCGATCGACGCCTTGCAGCTTGCGATGCGAACCCGGTTCTCCTGCTCCGGTTAGTCGAGCCGCCCGGGGTGGAAATTGAAACGCGGGAGCTTCATGATCCCAACGAAAATTCGTGGCACATAACCAAGTAACGGAATCCGAAATACGGTAGATACCGCGGGAAGTGACGCAAAGTGTGTGGATCGCGCTACGCCCATGCCCTGCCAACTCCGGCGGCGGCATTGACGCCATGGAGCAGCAGGAATCCGAACACTGAAAGCGGCTACGAGAATGTCACTCAGAGATGCTCTCCGGGCCGGAATGCGGTTCCTCGAGCGTAACGTGGCGCGCCACAGCAAATCCACCATTCCCGTGGCTGACGCATCGGAATTGCATTGCGAACAACAACCTGTCGAGGGTGAATTCCAGAGTAATCTCACTCTGTCCCGGGCGAACCTCGCCCCGCGCCAGGGTCGTCGTATCAGGACCGCCCACGACGTCGCACACAGCTAGAGGCCTCCCGTCGCCGGTTACCGCTTCGGACGCGAAGACAAACTTGCATCGGTAGCGTCCGGGGCGCAGCGGCATATATGGGCCATACATCGCAAACCCGGCCTCGCCGGGAGAGGCGATGATCCAGTCGACATCGCCCCGGCGCTCGACGCCACGCCCAGGGTAGGGAATCAGGCGCTGGATGCGCTCGGGCCAGGCATTGGCGAATATCCCGTTTATCAGCGTGCGCAGCGTGGCGAGTTCCGGCGTGCGACCGGTTCGCCTGGCCTCAAGCCACCAGATAAACGAGTTGTTTGGGTGGTCTCCGGCTGCCACTAACCTTTCGGTGACAGACCAATCAACGTCGGGCTGGTTAGAATCGAACGGTAGCACCCGGCCGGTGCGTGGGTCGCGGCACAGCCAAATACCTGCCACCTTGGTCTCGTCGAATCCCGCCATTGTGACCGCTTGGCGGATCTCGTCCACCGTCAACTCGAACGTATGCTCGGCCATGCTGTAATTCATCGCCGCGGTGAGCGTGCGGTTCGGACTGTCGATCACAAGATGGCCGCCGGGCCGTGTGACACGGGCAGCCTCAACGAGGAATGCGACAACTTCGGCAGGCCAAAGGTGCTCGATGTTTTGACCGGAAAACACCAAATCGCAACTGGCCGTCGCGACGCCCGACATATCGGATACGGTGTTGGCGATCCACGACACATTTGCCGGCAGATCGTCAGGGCGTGGCGTGTAGTATTCGATGCCGAGGTGCTCCGGAACATCGCCATAGCACTGGCGCACCCAATCGAAATACCAAGTTCCTGAACAGCCCGCGCTCAGCAGCCGGTTCGCGCCCGGTGGCATGGCCCGGAGCAGAGCGCCACGCCCCTGATGAATTATCATATTATGATCGATCATCGTCGCGACGGTTGACGCCGGCTCGTTCGCAGTCGGCGCCGCTTCCAATTCAGCCGACCCGGTCCCAAGATCGGAAGCTCGAGCAATCTTAGCAGTCCGCTGCCGCAATTCTTCGACCCCGACTTCGATCCGGCGCAGCCTGTCGGACACGCCATTGGTTCCGACGACAGAGCGGACTGCATGAGCAGCCGTTCGCATGATGTTTTTTGCGCCGATATCCTGTCCCCCTGGAATAGCGCCAGCATGCTCCACAGCATGAGCCGACGCTAGGTGGCCTCGGCCGGGTGCCACGCGCTCGGCGCCGAACGCGAGCAAGGCGCGGATCAGTAAGCGGATGTCGATCGCGAGCGTCGGCGGCGGCCAAGGGAACATGCAGTCCGGCGGATTGGTGTCGTGCCAGGCGGCAAGACGGTGCGCCGCTCGATGGCCTCGAAGGCGTCACGTTCAATCGTCATTGTATCCCATCGCGATGGGAGCCGGGCGGCAACTCGCATCCCAACGCCGTCGGTCACGGCCCTGCGTTCTTGCGGATGAAAACAATGTGCTGGCAAGCATGAAGCCCGATCGGTGGCGAGGTCGACCCCGTAGCCGCTGGCGATCGGGGCGAACCCCTCCAACCGCATAATCGGCCCTGCGGCCAGATCAGTTGCGTTGCCGCATGGCGGCGATCGCTTCCTGATCATCGGCGGCCAGCCAGACGATGTCAGCATGGGCTTGCGTCGCTACGGTAAATCGGGTTTCTGCGGCCTCACATAAGCCTTCGGGACTGGTCTCCTGGGCAGTGCCGTCAGACTGCAAGAGCCACAGCAGGCCATTGCGTCGATCCAACAGGTCCGCCAGTTCCCGGGTGGAAAAACCACATTGATGCAAGCCATAAGGCCAAAACTCGAGCACAACCCGGACACGAGGGTTAACTGCCAACAATTTGGGCATTCCGCGCAACACCGCGCCTTCCGACCCCTGGGTGTCCATCTTAATGACACTAACGTTCTTGGACCATTTCGACGGCAGTGAATCCAGCGGTTTAACGAGAACTTCCACGCTGTCCAGGCGATCGCTAGTGGTTTCCATACGATGATCCCCTTGGTTGTCCTCGGAACGGAACAATCGCGCGACGCGGGCTTCGGCCCCCGCGGCCCAGGGCAGGATCAGGACATTGCGACACCGGTTGCGCGCGACATTGCGGCGCAGCAGACGCAGGTTACGTGGCTCAGGCTCGATGGCGAGTACATTCCCTTTCTCTCCCACCAACCGACTGCCGATCACACTGAACCAACCGATATTAGCGCCGACGTCGATGAACGTCGTACCGGGCACCACAAAGTTCCGCAGAACAGCGAGGATGTGGGAGTCGAATATCTCGCCACGCTGGATCACGCCCGAGATCCAGCGATCGCCGCTTTCGTGCAAGGCCATTGTCATCGGTTCGATGCCGGGAATCCGCGATGATGTCTCCGGTGGCCGAAAGAACAACGTATCGTACAGCATTCTGATCATGTATCACCTCGCATATAGCCCCGTCCGGCACCGAAGCGGCCTTGACCGAATCTCTGCATATTGCTCAAAACTTCCCGTCTGACCATGCGGATATTCTACGGTGAGCGAGCGGGACCCTGTCCACAATAGCAGGACTTACAAAGCTTCGACCTATGATTCTCCAGGAGGCCCCGGCCAGAGCCGGGCCCTTCGGGCGTTGACATTCAACTTGGGCGAGACTGATATTTGGCGACCAATCATGAACGGCAACGTGACTTACTTGGCAGCTGACGGTCCTGCGGGCCAGAGGTGCACCCAACTCGCCGACGCTGGGCGCGTTAAGGTACAGGGTCCTCGTCGAACCCACGGCCGGGGCACATTCAACATCTCTCTTGCCCAAAAGCCGCGGGTTCATCACCATCCTGCCCTGCGTGCCGCTATGCCTCGGATGCCTACTGCAGACCTCCGCGCTTTTGCTGGAGCCGATCGAAGAAACGGGCGACGACGGGCCAAGACAGTGAGCTTATCAAATCGACTGAAATCCTCGGTGCGACCATTGGTGCGGCCTTTTTGGCTCGTGATATGGCGCCGCATTGAAGCGCGGATCAGGAATTTGGAGGCCAATCACACATTGGCAGCGCGGATCGGGAATCTGGAGGCCAATCACACTTGGGAAGCGCGGATCGGGGCCCTCGAGAAGTCATGACGAGACGTGGCGTCAACATGTACCGGCATTTCTAAATGCCGTCTCCACGGTCGGTGCCTTCGGTCACGAGCTGCTCCGATACCGCAAGGAAAGTCTCGCCGGCCTCGCTGCGCTGGACAGCCAGCTTATAGCGGTTCGCACGCAACTCGACGAGATGCCGACAGGCAGTCAAGATATCAGTGAGTTAGCTGCTCGAATTGAGTTCGTACGGCGTGAAATTCTGTTCGAAATGAAATATGCTGGGCCTGACAGCCTCGGGAAACCCACCGCACCGCCGCCGTCGCTTCAGCCACGCGTGATTTCGGCCGACAAGCTTGCGGTCCTTCGGCAGTCAGGCCTGCGCATCAACCTTGGCTGCGGCCATATCCCGCTTGACGGTTACCTCAACATCGACATGCGTGCTTTGCCCGGTGTCGACATCATCGCCGAAGCTGGCAATGTTCCGTTTGAGCCTGGCGCCGTGAAGGAGGTTCACTCGGCCCATCTGCTGGAGCACTTTCCACAGGAAGAGCTACGACGCCGTCTGCTGCCGTATTGGTTGTCATTGCTCGCCCCTGGGGGTGCCTTCCGGGCAATTGTGCCGGACGGCAAGGCGATGCTCGCCCATTTTGCCGCCGGTGACTACCCATTCGATGAGTTCCGGGAAGTCTTGTTCGGGGCGCAAGACTACAATGGAGATTTTCATTTCAATATGTTTTTGCCTCAATCACTACAGGCACTCCTGGAGGAGGCCGGATTCGTGGATATTCAAGTGCCGGTCGAGGGCCGTCGCAATGGATTGTGCTACGAGTTCGAGATAAATGCCCAGAGACCTTGAGCCGGCGACCCGCGGCTCGACGAGGCGCGCTGCAGCTGAGCTATCGATATCCGTGGTCGTTTGCACCGATGGGCGTCCCACAAGCCTCGTTCGGACTCTACAAGGGTTGCGTCATCTCGATTATCCCGCGTTCGAGATCTGCGTTGTGTTCGGTCCGACTACCAATATCTCCCAGGTGGTGCTGCCCGAGTGGAGAGATCTGATCAAGACGGCACCATGCACGGAGCGCAATCTCTCGCAATCTCGCAACATCGGCATCAATCTTGCAGCCGGCGAGGTGGTGGCATTTATCGATGATGACGCATTTCCCGAGCCCGAATGGCTCAATGATCTTGCGGCCGCTTACGCCGAGCCGTCGGTCGGTGCGGCAGGGGGCTTCGTATATGACCATACGGGAATCGATTTTCAGGCAAGATATGTCACGACCGATCGACTTGGCGGCGCTAAATTCAACTGGGAGCGGCCGGCGGCCGAATTCAACTTTCCGCTCTCTACGAGCTTCCCTCACCTGCTAGGCACCAACAGTTCGTTCCGGCGGAGCGCGCTGATTGAAGTTGGCGGGTTCGACGAGGAATATGAATACTACCTCGACGAGACCGACCTGTGCTGCCGCCTGATCGACAGCGGATGGTCCATCGCCCAGATCACCGGAGCTTTTGTCCATCACAAACTTTTGCCAAGCGTCATGCGACGCAACTCGGTGAACCTAACGTCTTGGTATCAAATCCTAAAAAATAAGATCTACTACGGCCTCGTCAACCGGCATGGTCACCATAACGTCGTCGACGTGATGCGCGAGGCCAATAATATGGTGGAGGGCTTGCGCGCGAATCTTGAGCACGCGATCTCTGGTGGCCAGTTTCAAGAGTCCGACCGTACACGGTTCTGGCAGGATGTCAGCCAGGCGTGGGAGGTGGGCTTGGCCCGGGGCTTCGAAGCTCGCCGCCGCCTGATGCCACAGGCGGCTCGCGCGGCGACGCCACCGGCATTCCGTAACGCGGCCATGACGGAGCCAGCCGGTGGTCGGCGAACATTCTGTTTCCTCAGCCGCGAGTATCCGCCGCAGAAAGTCGGTGGGGTCGGCCGCTACATTCACCAGCTCGCCACAAGCGTGGCCGCACTCGGACACAATGCCTACGTCATTACGCCCGGCGACGGCCATGACCGCGTTGATTTCGAGGATTCGGTCTGGGTACACCGCATTGCGGTCCGCGATCACCCCCCGGCTGCGGTACGCGACCAGAGCAGCACCTTGCCAAAGCAGATATGGTCGCACAGCGCAACGATGTTCGATGAAATAAGACGCGTGGCGCAGCGTCGTCCAATCAGCGGAGTGTATGCGCCGATATGGGACTGCGAGGGTGCCGCGGTCCTTCGCGACGGGACCTTCCCGCTCATGGTCGGCATGCAAACAACGCTGCGTTTCTGGATGGAGTCCAACCCCAACCACGTCGCGGATCCGCAGTTCGCGGCCGACTTTATCGCACCGATGCTGGCGCTGGAGTCGGAGCTGCTGACTGAGGCGTCGTCCCTGCATGCCATCAGCACGGCGATCGTGGAGGGTATCGAGGCGATGTACGGCATGAGCCTCGCCTCTCGTACATTCGTCGCACCGCTTGGCCTCGCGGATTATCGATTGCTACCAACCATTCCCGCCCCGAATGCTCGGCACGGCGTCACGGCGCGCCTGTTGTTCGTGGGTCGGCTGGAAAGCCGCAAGGGTATAGATATTCTCCTGGAAGCGGCCCTTGAGGTGCTATCGCGATTCCCACATGTGCAACTCGATATTGTAGGTAACGATCGTCTGGCAGGCGCCAGCGGTCAGACGCCGCGCGCAATCTTCGAGGCGGACGCACGCACCAAGGCGATACGTGACCGCGTCGTCTTCCACGGCGAAGTGAACGACGACGCCCTTCGTGGATTCTATGCCGCCTGCGACATCTTCGTCGCACCGTCGCGTTTTGAAATCTTCGGTCTGATTTTCGTCGAGGCGATGATGTACGCCAAACCGGTAATCGGATGCCGAAGCGGTGGAATGCCTGAGATTATCGTCGAGGGCGAAACCGGATTGTTGGCCGAACCGGGTGACGCCCGATCCCTCATTGCCTGCATTACGCGGCTCCTGGAAGATGTCGGGCTGCGTGAGCGTCTCGGTGCGGCAGGGCGCCAGCGCTACGAGGCCTTGTACACACCGGAGCGCGTGGCAAGAGACGTAGTAGCGGCTTTCGACCAGATCGCGTTCTTGCACGAGCGTCGCTTCCCGGGCGCCGCATGAGGCGCCAGATCGTAGTTATCGCCCCTATAGCGGCACGCTACGATGCCATTTCAGCGGCCGCGGCCGACAATTTTCGATTACTGAAGGCCGAGCCCGGTTGGGACGTCACATTCCTGACGTCGCATAACGAACTCGGTCTACCCGCCAGAATCATTCACGGCGTTGCCCGCCTGCTTGAGGACAAAGCGTTCCGCAGTGCGGACATCCTGATCTACCATTTCGGCATCTACCATCCTCTCATCGACGCTTTGCTCATTGGCAACGGCCACGCACGCCAGATTGTCGTCTTCCACAACATTACCCCTGCTGATTTCGTGTCGGTATCGGACCGCCCCATCATCGAGAAATCAGTGCGACAGGCCCATAACCTACGTCACGCTGACGAGATATGGGCCGACAGCACCGTCAACGCGGAGGCGCTGGACTGCTACGGCGTCGAATCCAAGCGGGTGTTGGTGGTGCCACTGGCGGTGAGTTCGGCCGCCCTTTGGCCGCCTGCGCAACAAGCTCGGTGGCCGGCTGGAATTTCTGTTTGTAGGCCGGATCGTACCGGCCAAGGGAGTTCGCGATTTGATCGAGGCGATCATTCTCGCGCGTTCCACGATCGGCAAACCGATCCGCGTCACCATTGCGGGCAACGCCGCCTTCTCCGACGCGTCCTACATTGACGCTTGCAAGACGCGCATCGCAACGGCGAAACTGCAAGACTGCTTCGAGATAATCGATACACCAAGCGACGAAACCCTGTGCAAACTTTACGCCCGAGCACATATCCTTTGCGTCCCGTCGCTTCATGAAGGCTTCTGCGTCCCGGTAATCGAGGGACTGCGTGCCGGCTGCATCCCCGTCGGTTACTCATCCGGCAATGTGCCAAACGTTGCCAACCGCCTGGGTCGACTGGTTCCCAGCCGCGACATCAAGGGGCTCAGTGAGGCACTTGTTGCCGTCTCCCACGGTCTGATCGAGGCTTCGCGAGCGGTTGATTCAGCCTGTCTGAACCTGGATTGCGGAGCCATCACCGTCGACGACTTTGATCGGAGGGCGCGCGCCCATGCCGATACATTTGATTTCGCCAAACTTGCAGCAAACAAGATTGACCACATCCGACGCCTACTGGAAGGACTCGGGCCGAGTCACTATCGGGATTCCAGCATGCCGGTCGATGATGCGGCACCGGCACGTGGAACGACCGGTTTTCTCATGGAGCCGCCTTCGGAGCTGAGTGCAGACGAGCGCCGCTGCTTCACGCGTTTGGTGTTCGCGGCGAACCTGCGGCGGAAGGGTATCCTGTGGTGATCCTGTGCGGCTGGTGATCGACCTGCAGGGTGCCCAGGGCAGCAATCGCACGCGCGGAATCGGTCGATACTGTCGCGAACTGGCGTTGGCGATGGCGCGCCAGCCAGGCTCACATGACGTCATCATCGCGCTGAATGGCGGCTTTCCCACGGACGCGCTTCGCGAGGACTTCGCGGCGATCCTGTCTCCCAAGAGCATTCACGTATGGCAGGGACCAGGCGGCACTGCCGAGTCCACGTCGCGCGATCCGACGAGACGGCGCGCCGCTGAAGCAATTCGGGCTGAATTCCTAGCCTCGCTGCAACCGGACATACTGCATGTCGGTAGCATTTTTGAGGGCTGGTCCGACGACGTGGTAACTGGATGGCCCGTTTGGCGGACGCGGCTGCCTGTCGTCGCCACGGGCTTTGATCTAATCCCCCTGATCCGCCGGGATGAGTATCTTGACGGCGCGTGGAAGCACTCTGGCCTTAGCCGGTGGTACCTGCGATGCCTGCAGGAGATGCGGCTGAGCGACGCGATCCTGGCCATTTCTGGCTCAAGCCGCGACGAGATAATTGAACATCTTGGCAACGATCCGCAGCAGGTATTCAATATCCGCGCGGGTATCGGCGGCGAGTTTACGCCACCGCAGGCCGCGGCCAAGTGCGAAGATCTGGTGCGACGCCTTGGCCTGCGTTCAGATTTTATACTGTTTCTTGGGGGAGGCGACATTCGCAAGAATGAAGGTGGCCTCATTCGTGCCTACGGCCTGCTCTCGAGCAGCCTGCGGGCGCGCCACCAACTGGTGATCGTCGGCAAGACTGATGACGAAGCCCTGCGTTCGATCGCGCAGACAGCTGGGATCGACCCGTTGGATTTGGTCCTCATTCATTTTGTCGACGACGCGGACCTTCCGATCTTATACGCCAGTTGCGCGCTGTTCGTGCTGCCGTCCCTGCATGAGGGGTTTGGTCTGCCTGCGGCAGAAGCGATGGCATGCGGCGCGCCAGTGATCGCGAGCAACACCACGAGTCTTCCTGAAGTCGTTGGCCGCGCCGATGCTCTGTTCGATCCATCCGATTCCGCAGCAATCGCGGAACGGATGCAAGCAGTACCTGAACAACCCTGTCTTTCGGCAGGAGCTTGTGTCACATGGGATTCAGCAGGCGGCAACGTTTACGTGGCCTGTCAGCGCTGCGCGCGCGTGGGAGGGCCTCGAGGCAACCCATGCGCGCCTGAGGGGTCGGTCGTCCGCCGCCTCGATGCCGGGCTGGCGCCTGCGCCTCGCCTATGTTTCGCCGATCCCGCCGGAGCGCAGTGGAATCGCCGACTACAGCGCCGAGCTCGTTCCTGAACTCGGCCGCCACTATGACATTACCATTGTCGCCGATGCGCCCGGCACCAACAACGAAAGTCTCGAGCCGAACTTCCCGGTGATCACCCCGGCGCGGTTTCTCACCGAGGCAGATGGATTCGATCGGGTATTGTATCATATCGGTGACTTGGAGTTCCACGCGAAGCAGCTGGATGATCTACTGCCGCGTGTCGCCGGAACCGTGACGCTGCACGATGCCTATCTATCTGGCATTCGCAACTGGATCGCACATCACGAAGGCCGAGGCCCGACAGCCTTCGTCGAAGACCTCTACCGATCCCATGGCTGGCCTGCGGTGTTGACCGAGATGCGCGACGGTGTGCACGCAGCGATTCGTGACTTCCCGTGCAGTCTGCCCGTGCTGCAAGACGCTATCGGCATCATCCAACATTCGTCCCATGGACGTGATATCCTGGGGCGACATTTCGGACCCGATGCAACTCGCCACGTCCGCATCATTCCGCATCTTCGTCAGAAATTCGGCGGACCGGAACGGCGGATTGCGCGCGCACGTCTCGGCATCCCGGAAGATCAATTCCTGGTCTGCAGTTTTGGCTACGTGGCGCCGACGAAGCTGCCGGGGCGGTTGCTTGCCGCCTGGCGGGATGCGTCGCTTGCGACGACAAACCACCGTCTGGTGTTCGTTGGACAGACCGACGATAGCGGCCTCGCGATGCTGAAGGCAGCCGCGGCCAAGCTTGGCCAACCAGTGGAGCACCTTTGGACGAACTATGTCGATGGCCCGGCCTATCGCGCATGGCTAGCCGCGGCGGATGTCGCGGTGCAATTGCGGGCCGATTTGCGTGGTGAGACCTCTGGCGCGATCCTGGACTGCCTCGCCGCGGGCTTGGCGACAGTGATCAACGAGAACGGGTCTACCATTCAACCCCCCGCTGACGTGACGCTCCGACTTTCTTCGAGCTTTACCGACGCGATGCTGACCGAAGCACTGCTTCTGTTGAAGAATGATCCTGCTCGGCGACAGCTGCTGGCCGCCAAAGCGCGGGAATATGTCGCAAACGAACTGTCGCCTCGCCGCATCGCGGCTGAGTATCACGCGGCAATCGAAGCCGCCTATGCCAACGGGCATGCCGCGGCACGGCACAGGACCACACAGAGCGTGGCTCACGCTCTTGCCCAGGATAGTGGGAGCTCGGATACCTTGGCCGCCTGCGCCCGTGCCATAGCGCGCAACTACCCGACGGTACAGCCATCCAGTCTGCTCATTGATGTCAGCGCATATCGCAGACTGCAGCAAGGAGATCCACTGGGCGAGCTTGTTATGGGGCTGCTGTCTACTCATGCCACGGATATCAGGGTCGATCTCGTGGGCATGCGTCACGGTAGGTGGCACTATGCCCGTACGGTGGCGGCCTCGTTGCTAGGTCTTCCGCGTGCACCCGCACCGGACGAGCCGTCAGACTTCGCGGGCGCAGCGACGCTGCTATGCATTGCTCCATCGGATGGCTGGTACGAGGCTGAACTGGATCAGCTTCGTGAATTGCACGACAAAGGCGTCACGCTCGCGGGACCATTCACGACTCCTCCGTCATCAGCCGCCCAGCCGACAATCTGCAAACTTGCGGCACATGTTTTCTCTCTCGATCCCTCCGATGTAACGACAATCAACGCCTGGCTTGCTCGTTGCTTTCCGGATTCTGGAAGATCGACTGTGGTTGCGACGACCGCCGCCGTGCTCGCGGCCGGGATGTCCCCTGCGCCCAGCGGCAGCGTAGTGCACGGATAGGCCGGTGATGCCATCGGCCAGCGGGACCAGCTGCGCCGTTCGTCCTACACAGTGGTTCTTGCGGCTGATCAGACGGTGTAAGAACGGCGTGGGAAACGAATGCGCGAGGGGAGACAGAACCAGATGGTAGCACTCGGCGGGTGTAGGGCCGGCTGGTTGATGCGGGCTCTGGCGAGCGGCCTAATGCTTCACGCGACTTTCCCGCTCGACGTATTGGCCCAAACGACGCCTTCGTCGACGGCTGCGCCTGAAACCCCAGCGGTGACAACCCAGCCGAGCCCCGCGGCGGCGGCGGCCTCGCCTTCGGCTGCGGCAATTGCGCCCTCAGTTCCGCCGGCGGCCCGCGTGCTGCCCGCCGAGACCAGTATGACCGCAGGAGACCGAGGGCAGGTCCAGGAAGCGCTACATCGGTTGGACTACCTTCAAGGTCCTATAGACGGCATTTTCGGTCCGTTGACGCGTGCGGCCATCAGCCGCTTTCAGCACGACATCGGCGCCGCAAGCACCGGTTACCTGACCGAGGAGGAGGCTAATCGCCTGGTCGGGACACCGGCCGCGGTCGCCCCGACGACCACTGGCCAAGCGTTCAGCAAAGAACAGATCGACGCGCTGGTCGCGTCGATCGCGCTCTACCCCGACGACCTGCTGACCCAGGTCCTGATGGCCTCGACGTTCCCTCTTGAAGTCGTGGCCGCGGCGCGCTGGTTGGAGGACCCGGCACACAAGTCGATGTCAGGTGATACGCTGGTGAAGGCGCTGGAAACCGAGCCGTGGGACCCGAGCGTGAAATCCCTCGTGCCGTTGCCGGCAGTCCTGGCAACCATGAACGGCAATCTGCCCTGGCTGCAGCAACTTGGTTATGCATTCGCGACACAGCAGGCGGACGTGTTCGATGCAGTGCAGCGTCTTCGCCGTCTGGCGCAGGCAAACGACAAGCTGCAGTCGTCGCCCCAGCAGATCGTCAGCACGCAACAGGTGACGGTCGAGCCGGCAGCGGGCAGCAGCCAGCCCCCGACGCAGCAGCAGATAATCGTGATCCAGCCGGCGGAGCCGAACACTGTCTACGTGCCGAGCTACAATCCTTCGACGGTGTACGGCTCGTCGTGGCCCTACCCGTCCTATCCGCCGTACTATGCGGCCCCACCCCCCGGCTACTATCTCGGCACAGCTTTGGCCACCGGGCTGGTGTTCGCGGCCGGCGCCGCGGTCGTGGGTGGGCTATGGGGCTGGGCGCGTCCTGGCTGGGGCGGCGGCTACGCCGACGTCAATGTCAACCGATACAACAACATCAACGTGAATCGGTCGCAAATCTCTTCAAACCATTGGGGCGGGGGCGCTGGGAGTGGGCGGGCTGGCAATTTCGCCCGCACGCCCGGCGGACCGGCGGGCGCTCCGGGTCGTTCGCAAATCTCTGTTCCGGGCAGTGCAGCGCGGCCTCCGACACGCCTGGGCGGTCCGGGTGGCGTCGGCGGTGCCGGCGGCCTGGGTGGCGCGGGTCGACCGGGTGGCGTCGGTGGTGCCGGCGGCCTGGGTGGCGCGGGTCGACCGGGCGGAGTCGGCGGTGCCGGCGGCCTGGGTGGCGCGGGTCGGCCGGGTGGCGTCGGCGGTGCCGGCGGCCTTGGTGGCGCGGGTCGGCCGGGCGGCGTCGGCAGTGCCGGCGGCCTGGGTGGCGCTGGGTCGGCCAGGTGGCGTCGGTGGTGCTGGTGGTCTTGGCGGTGCGGGCGGTCTCGGGAACGCCAGCAGGGCGACCCCGCGGGCTACCGGCGCGCAGCGCCCAGGCGGCGCATTTGGTGATATGAACAGCGGCCGCCGCCAAGCCAGTCAATTCGGACAGCGGGGCGCGCAGAGCCGGTCCATGGGTCAGCAACGAGCGGCCAGCGGCGGTGCGCGCGGCGGCGGTGCACGTGGTGGGGGTGGTGCACGTGCTGGTGGGCGGGGCGGCGGACGTCGTTGAGGAGGTCATCAATGCGCCTATCGACAAGCTGGCCGCGGTTGTTCGTGGCGACGATCCTCTGTCTGTGGGTCGCATGGGGAACTCCCACCAACGCGCTGGAGACTCAGCGCAGCTTCGCATCCGCCGAGGAGGCGGTGAGCGCGTTCGTTGCGGCCCTGCGCGACAACCAGGAAACCGACCTGCACGCCATTCTTGGACCGGAAGCGGACCGCGTCCTCCACTCCGGCGACCGGTATGCCGATCGGGAACTCCATCAGCGCTTCATCGCCCTGTACGACGAGAAGCACGCGATCGACCAAAGCGGCTCTGGCCGGGCCGAATTGACGGTCGGCCCCGACGACTGGCCGATGCCGATCCCCCTGGTCGAGCATGATGGACGCTGGATGTTCGATGCGAAGGCTGGTGCTCAGACGATCATCGACCGTCGCATCGGCCGCAACGAGCTGTCGGCGATCCGGACGCTGCTCGCCAGTGTCGATGCGCAGCACGATTATTTCGATCGTGCCAAGCAAGCGACCGGTCGCGGTGAATATGCTGCGCGCCTGCTCAGTTCGCCCGGGCGCCACGACGGGCTTTACTGGCCGGCGGCCGATGGCGAGCCCGAGAGCCCACTTGCACCGCTGATCGACGCGGCGCGGGACGCGGGCTATCCCGGCGAACTGATTGGTGGCAAGCCGATCCCTTACGAGGGCTACTTTTTCCGCAGCCTCAAAGCGCAAGGCCCAAACGGGGACGGGGGTGCAAAGAGCTATATGCAGTCCGGCCGAATGGTCGGCGGCTTCGCGTTTGTCGCATGGCCAGCGGTATTCGAGGCGAGTGGAATTATGACGTTTATCGTTGGGCCGGACGGCGATCTGTATCAAAAGGACCTCGGACCGGAAACAGCGAAAATTGCTGCGCAATTGTCGTCGTTTGATCCCGACCCGACCTGGTCACGCGTTGCTCTGACAAACGATTGACGGTTTGAAATGTCCTTGGACCCGCCCGCCGTCCCTCAGATTTGGGAATTTATAGCAAATAACCGTTCGCGGTGCAGTGGCAAACCCTCGCTTGAACCTCTGACCGCATCCGTCACGTCGATCCGTATTGCCATGCGATGCAGGTCTCAATGCCGCGGCTTCGGTCCTGTCATCGAAGGGGTGCCCTATCCACGCCCGACTGTGAAGCCCGTAGTTGGTCCGGCGTAGTGCGGGGCAAATCCCGCATCAACTTCCGGCGCCTCGCCGGCTGGCTCGGCCTTGCGGTGTTATCGATCGTCGTGTTCATCACCGGCGCGTGGTGTTCGCTCGCCGTGTGGTTTCGATGCGGCGTCGGCGAACCGGGGCGCGGCGCCCTGGCGGCCGCGATCTTGGTCCTGACTGCGGTGACCATGGGATTCCTCGCAACTTCCAGGCGATGGCTCGTGCTCACTGTCTACGCCGCGGTTTTTGCCCTCGTTCTCGTGTGGTGGTCGACGGTGCTGCCGTCGAACGATCGCGACTGGCAGCCTGACGTTGCCCGCAACGTCACCGCAACCATCGACGGCGATCGTCTCGTGGTCGACAACGTGCGAAACTTCACCTGGCGTAGCGACGCCGATTTTGATCAGCGCTGGGAACAGCGGACCTATAACCTGTCGCAGGTCCACGATGTGGACCTTGTTCTATCCTACTGGGCAGGTGAGGCGATCGCACATCTGATCGTAAGCTTCGGCTTCGAGGACGGCCAGCGCCTGGATTTTTCGATCGAAACCCGCAAGGAACGCGGCGAGGACTATTCCACCATCACTGGGTTCTTCAAGCAATATGAACTCGTGATCATCGCCGCAGACGAACGTGATATCGTGCGGGTACGGAGCAATGTCCGCGGCGAGGATGTGCGGATCTATCGGCTGCGGATGCCGCCGGCCTACGCCCAACGTCTGCTGCGCGCTTATGTGGAGGACGCCAACGAACTCGCACGCGAGCCGCGATGGTACAACACAGCAACGGGAAACTGCACCACGCTGGTTTTCGGCATGGTTACCACCATCCGTCCCGGCTTGCCGCTCGACTACCGCATCCTGCTGTCCGGCTACTTGCCTGACTATGCCTACGACATCGGCGCCCTCGACACGAGCAGCGCCTTCAAAACGCTACGCGCGCTCTCCAGAATCCACGACAAAGCGCTGCTGGCCGACACCGATCCCAACTTCTCGGCAAAAATCCGAGAGGGCATTCCAACGCCTGATCAGGGTCATTGAGGCGTCGTTCAAGACGATCTCGCGGGAGATACGATCGCGGAATATGGCTTGCTTGTCAGATTGCGAGATTGCATTAGGGGCACGTGGCAGTGCTCGACCCGTGCGCGAAATCCGCGTAGTCCAGCATGCCTGAGCGGGGGCATAAACCAGCTTCCTCGCCGTGGGAATCCGCCCCATGATCCGCCGACCGCGCCCGTTTCACCGCCAGATCGGTCTGCTGGCGTGCCTGCTGTTTGCCTTCGCCCTCACCGCCTGCAGCCGCCGGTGAAGGTCGACCGCGTGGATCTTCGCACCGCGTACGATGAGCTGAACCGCACCGCGCTGTCCAGCGACCGGCTCAGCGAGGTCACGCGCACCGTCCTGCGCCGCGCCGCGCTGCTCGACACCTTTGACGCCTGGCCCGAGGCCACCATCGCCGCGCTGCGCGCTCAGGCCATCGCCACCGGCATGCACTGGCCGGACCTCTACGCGCTGGCGGAGATGAGCTACTGCGAAGGCCGCCGCACCAGGTCGAAGCCGATGCTGCTGGCCTCGGCGCTCTATGCCTACGCCGTGCTGTTCCCCGCCGGCGACGCCGACCGGCCGAGCCCGTACAGCGCTCAGTTCCTGCATGCGGCGGACTTCTACAACCTGGCGTTGACCCAGGTGCTCAGCGGCGCGGGCGCCGAGGGCGTCGCCACCCTGCAAAGCGCCCGCTACGACGTTGCCGTTCGGCATGGTGGACGTGACGGTCGACAAGGCCAGCCTGACCTTCGCCGGGCGGACGCTGACCTCGTTCGTGCCGACGATGAACCTGACGGTGAAAGGCTTCAAGAACGACTACCGCAGCGACGGCATCGGCGCGCCGCTGGCCGCAGGTCTGGCGCCCGCGCCGCAGCCGGAAAAGCCTGCTGCGCCGTCGCCGGACAAAGGCCTCGTGCTGCCGAAGAAGCTGCGGATCCCGACCTCGGCCGTGCTGCAGATGGACGACCCGCGCCGGCAACTGACCGGGACTGCGCTGACCGCGCGATTGGCGCTCTACACCATCTACGACACCGCCAACATCCGTATCGACGGACACAACGTGCCGCTGGAATACGACCAGACCGCGGTGCGCGCGCTGTTCGCCGTAGAGGGCAAAGGCTGGACCAGGGAACTGTCCGGCCTGCTCAACAATGTGCTGGCCGGCCCCAACGGCACCACCAAGGACAACCTGTTCGCGCTGGAGCCGCACCGGCACGGCCGCATCCCGGTGGTGCTGGTGCACGGCACCGCGTCCAGCCCGCTCCGCTGGGCCGACATGGTCAACGATCTGCTGGAAGACAAGGAAATCCGCGACCATTACGAGTTCTGGTTCTTCACCTACAACACCGGCAACCCGATCCCGGTCTCGGCCAACGTGCTGCGCCACGCGCTGGAAAACGCGGTCAAATCCCTGGGCGGCGTGCAGGCCGACCCGGCGCTTGGGCGGATGGTGGTGATCGGCCATAGCCAGGGCGGCCTGCTGACCAAGATGATCTCGATCGACTCCGGCACGAAGATCTGGGATGCGGTCAGCGCCAAGCCGGTGGATGAGCTGAACCTGAAGCCGGAGACGAAGGTGCTGCTGAAGGAGTCGCTGTTCGTCCATCACCTGCCGTTCGTCGAGACGGTGATCTTCATCGCCACGCCGCACGGCGGCAGCTACCAGGCCAGCCTGACGATCGTCGGCCTGTTCACGCGGCTGGTGACGCTGCCGCTCACTATCGCCGCCGCCACGGCCGATGTGCTGGCCAATGCCGGCGACGCGCTGAAGCTGGACAAGGACCGGCGCACCTTCAACAGCATCAACGGCATGTCGCCTGGCAATCCAGGGATCGAGGCGGTGCGCAAGATCCCGGTCGCCCCCGGCATCCACGCCCACTCCATCATCCCGACGCTGCAGGACGGCCCGCTGAAGGATCGCAACGACGGCGTAGTGGAATACAGAAGCGCCCATATCGACGGCGTGGAATCCGAACTGGTGATCGAACACCAGGGCCATTCGACCCAGTCCAATCCGCTGGCCGTGCGTGAGGTGCGCCGGATCTTGCTTGATCAATTAGGCCCCCCGGCAACGCAGTAGCGATAGATTGGAGACTCTGCGCCATTGATCCGCCCTCGGCTCGATTCGACACTGTAGCCGAGTTCAAGGGCGTCATCTTGTCGCCTTTTTTGGGGTCGGCACCACTGCCTGTTCGAAACGTTCGGGCCGCGACCATCGCGCCGAACGGGCCTCGCCGCCGGGCCTTGGCCCGCAAGCGACCACCGACGCGGCTCAGCCTTAGCCAGGAGCCCTTTCAGACAGGGGATCCTCCCGTCAAATCAGCCGCCCGCCATGACCGCGAAACAGTTTCGCGCAATACCCAGGCTGGTCGACCCCTGATCGATTTGCTACTTACAATCAAGATATTATTTGAAGGATGAACGGGATGAAACGTCGGGCTTTGTTGATCGCTGGAGGCTGGCTGTCGCTGGTCGGGGCATGCCAATCGGTAGACACCCAGCAGACCACCACCCTCAACGCTGTGGTCGAAACCGTCGATCCGGTGTCTCGAGAGTTGCTGCTGCGCGGAAGTGGCGGCGCTCAGTCAGGGCGGCTGCTGAGTATGGTCGTGAGCCCCCACGTGCAGCGTCTCGACCAGATCCGGCCGGGAGACCGGGTGACCGTGACCTACTATCAGGCACTTGCGGCTCAGGCGGTGAACGTCTTCTCGCCCGCAAGCCAGCCGTTCGAAAACGTGTCGGTCAATCGCACCGAGACGGCGGATCGGCCAGGCGGCGAGGTAACGCGCGTCCGTCGTGGCCGTGTAACCGTTACCGAAGTTGATCCAGCAACCAACACAATCAGCTTCATTGGGCCAAACAACGTGACGCGAACGGTCACAGCGACGAACCCGCAAGTTCAATCTTTCATTCGCAGCTTGCGCGTCGGCCAACAGGTGGACCTCGTCTACGAGGAGGCCTTGGCGATTTCGGTCGAGCCCATGAAATAACGTACCGCGAAGTGGCGGTACACACTCGGACTGCCTTCGCGCGCCGCGCCGGGGGCCGTGGCGTGGATTATGTCCGGTCGAATTGCGTTATCAGCCGATACAGGCGGACATAAATGAACCTCGGACCCGGGGTGGTTCCCCAGTGGCCTAGGAGCCGCGGCTTGATGTGCTCCTTGGCCAGGGTCTTCCTCCGCGGCGGGTTTGTCATTGAGATCGATCTGGCTCACCGAGAGGTAGTTGTCGGCGGCCAGTACCGCATCCATCAACGCCCGCTCCCGCTTTGCTTTTCTATCGCGCTTTGAGCGGAAAACACCGTCATCCAGAGGCGCTCTCTCCGACAGTTTGTCGTTTTGAAGGTGTACCTGCGCGCCACGCTTGCAACAGCCCGAGGGCGGCGGCGATCAGGGTCGGCCCGATGAACAGACCGAGAAAACCGAAGGCTATGAAGCCTCCAAAAACACCGAGGATGGTCAGCGACATCGGCATATGAACGCCTAAGCCGATCAGCCATGGCTTGAGAAAATTGTCGATCACGCTGACCAACAAGCCCCACCCGATCATGAACAAGCCCCAGCCCTGTTGATCGTGGCCGAACAGCCACCACGCTGCCCCACCCCAGATGAGTATGATCAGCGGTCCACCGATCTGGCTTGTAGCCAGCAGCAATCCGACAAAACCCAGTGTGGCGGCCCCCGGTACGCCAGCAAGCACGAGACCGAGCGTCAGCACGGCTGCCTGGATCACCGCCGTCCCGATAACGCCGTAGGCGACACTGCGCACAGCGCCGGCTGCGGCCTCCAGAGTTTCCACCGCCGTTTCGCCTCCGAGACGGGAAGATATGTCGCGCAATTCCTCCGTGAGCGTGTCGCCCCTGACCCAGAACATTGTCGCCACAACCAGCGACACCACGACCTGGACCACGCTGTCGGCGAGCGCCTGTCCTGCCGTTATCAGCATCTGACGCACGCTGGCGGAGTACGGCGCAAGCACTACACTTAGGTTTCCCTCGGCTCGTGCAATAGCGCCCCAGATTTCTCCAAGTCCGCTTCCGACCAACGGCACGTCCGCGAGCCATCGCGGCTGCTCCGGCACTGTCGCGAAATAGGTTTGGACCCGTTGCAGGCCATATGCCAACTGATCCGCCAGAACTGGGGCCATGACCAGCACAGGCAGCGCCACGATGACTATTGCGATGCAAAGCAGGAGCGCCCCCGTCCAGCCTCGCCCGAGACCCCAACTGATCATAGCTTGCCGCAGTGGCCAAGCGGCGATGGCCAACGTCGCGGCGAACAGGATTGCCGTCGTGAATGGCCGCAGCACAGCGGCCACACCGACCAGCAAGCCGACGACCAACAGCAGGACGATGCTCCGCTCAATAAATCCCATCAGACCTGATTTATCAGTCGGGCAGGTGTCATCGGGGCGGGCAGCGTCCGGCATTGAAGTCCTCCTTCGCATCTGCGCGCCGGCCTGAGGGGCATTCGGGGGCTTGCTATGCCCGCCGGAAGGGCTCCCCAATTCCAACGGTCAAAAGTACGGCTGTTGGCATCCGGTATTCATCGGCGTCCGGCTTCTGATCGCATGATCAATAGTCTATTGGCCGACCGGCTTGTCCATTGGGATTTCTATATTCTGGCAATCGATCCCCGGCCCTTTGATCGCCGCAATAAGCCACCCACTCGCCGTCAACTGCCCATCGATGACTACGGACTTACTTCCGCCGGTGACGTCCGTCGCATCCATGTGAAAGGATTTGTCGGCCGCGACTGTTCCAAACGCCCGCGCCATCTTTCTCATACTATCCCAAGCTATTATGCCTGACAGGGTGTTATTTCCACCCACGACAATGGACCACTCCAGCGAGGGGCAGTTGCCGACCGCGTCCGAATGAAAAGCATAGACAGCGCCAGGAGTTTGAGCGAAGGCCGGCGTCCCGAATGAACTTCCCATCAAGCAGCCGGTCACGGCCGCGACGATTGCGACTCCGGAACATAATGCCGTTCTCGTCCATTGCCTCGCCGGGCTCTCGTCTCGGCCGGCATCTCGTCTATCATCGCGACCGGCTTCTGTTTCTGACCGATCCAGCGGGCTACCGTCTGGGCTTTGCTTCGAGCAACGCCCTTTGCTGACGCCTTTCCCTGTGCCCAGTCTGATGAAAACAACCCGCCCGACCATCACGCCATCCGTCCTCCATCGCGGCCCAAGTGACAAATTCTGCCGAGCAGATCCTTTGTCGTTCGGAATATCTCTCAGTCGGACATCGAGAGCATGGTCGGCGTTTTCTGTCCAGTCGGACGCCGCTTGTGCGAACGGCGATGGTCCTGAGGTCCAGCCGCGGTATCGCCGCGCGGCGCCTACCCTCCCCGGATACCGGGCCGGCTATGGGCGATTCAATGGCCTACCCGTCGCCCAGCTCGAGTATGGACCGGGTGTGCCGCGCGATCATCCGCTCCTCGTCAGTCGGGATCACCCATACCGCGACGCGAGAGCCATCGGCGCTGATCCGGCCCTGGCCGGCAGCGTTTCGACCGTCATCCGGGACCGTGCCGAACCAGGCGCAGCCGCGCATGACCTCCATGCGGGTGGCGGCGTCGTTCTCGCCGATGCCTGCGGTGAAGACGATGCCGTCGATCCCGCCCATGGCAGCCGCCAGCGAGCCGGTCTCGCGGATGATCCGGTGCACGAACAGTGCGATCGCTTCCTTTGCCTCAGGTTTGTCTGAGGCCCGCAGCGTGCGCATGTCGGACGAAATCCCGCCGGAGACCCCCAGCAGGCCTGACTTCCGATAGATCAGGTCTTCGATGCCGCGCGCGTCCATGCCCTCGGTGTCCATCAGGTAGATGCAGTACGCCCGGATCGATGGCACCGCAGCGGGTACCCATCATGAGCCCGTCCACCGCAGTGAAGCCCATGGTGCTCGCGACGCTGCGGCCGGCTTGCACGGCACACAGGCTCGCGCCGTTGCCCAAGTGACCCACGACCACTCGACCCGCGGCGATCGACGGAGCAGCCTCAGGCAGGCGGCTGGCGATATATTCGTAGGACAATCCGTGGAAGCCGTAGCGTCGCACACCCTCCTCGTAGAAGCGCCGCGGCAAGCCGAATGTCTGCATCACGGGTGCCTGGTCGTGGTGGAACGCAGTGTCGAAGCACGCCACCTGCGGCAGATCAGGTGCATGCGCCACGATTGCTCGGATTGGCGCCAGGTTGTGCGGCTGATGCAGCGGCGCCAACCGCACCAGCGTTTCCAGTTCCGACAGTACTGCGTCGTCCACACGCACCGGCGCAGCAAAGCGCGTCCCGCCGTGCACGACGCGATGCCCAACGGCAACCACGGTCTGCTGGCCGAGCAGGTTGATAGTGGTCTGCAACAGTTCCCGTGTCGCCTTGTCGTGGTCGAATCCCTCGACGGGCCACTTGTGCTCCGCCAGGACTTTGCCGGCGGCGTCTCGCACCTTCAGCGCGGGCGCGACGCCGATCGCCTCCACCTGGCCACGGAACTGCGCCGGCCCGTCCGCCATCCCGTGGATGGCAACCTTGATGCTGGAGGAGCCGGCGTTGAAGACAGCGATGCAATCGGTCATCTTGCCCTCACGCGAGAATGTTCGCACCACCATCGACGTAGACCGTTCCGCCGGTGATCCGGTGCGCGAACGGTGTCGCCAGATAGGCACAGGTGAAACCCACGTCCATGATGTCGGCCAGTTCGCCGATCGGTGCTTTCGCGGCTGCCTCATTCAGCAGGAGTTCGAAATCCTTCAACCCTGACGCCGCGCGCGTCTTCAGTGGTCCGGGTGAGATTGCGTGCACGCGGATGCGCTGCGGCCCCAGTTCATAGGCCAGATAGCGGCACGACGCCTCCAGCGCCGCCTTTACCGGCCCCATTACATTGTAGTTCGGCACCACGCGATTGGCACCGTAATAGCTCATGGCGAACATCGACCCACCCTCGGTCATCAGCGGCGCCGCCAGCCTCGCCATTCGCACGAAAGAATGACAGGATATGTCCATTGCCCTGGAAAAACCCTCGGCAGAGCAGTTCAGCAGCCCGTGTTGCAGATCGTCCTTCGGCGCGAAGGCGATCGAGTGCACCAGGATATCCAGCCGCCCCCACTGCGTCTTGATGGTGTCGAACAGTGCCTCCAACTCACCCGGCACCGAAACGTCCAGCGGCGCCATGATCGAGGCGCCGAGTTCTTTCGCCAGCGGCTCGACATGCGGACGTGCCCGCTCATTCAGCCAGGTGACGGCGAGGTCGGCGCCCACTTCGGCAAACGCCTTGGCGCAGCCGTAGGCTATCGACTGATCATTGGCGACGCCGACAACCAGTGCCTTCTGGCCGGCAAGCACCGGCCGGATCGATCCGCTCATCTCAGTCTCCCGCTACCGCCGTCGCCTTGCGCCGCGCATCCGCCACCAGCGCCGCCACCGCGCACGACGCAAGCCGCGTCAACAACGTATCCGCCCGGCTGGTCAGCATGATCGGCACGCGCGCGCCAAGGACGATGCCGGCGGCGTCGGCGCCGGCCAGGAATGACAGGCTTTTGGCCAGCATGTTGCCCGCCTCGAGATCCGGCACGACCAGCACGTTGGCGTGGCCGGCGACCTTCGAGACAATGCCTTTGATCGCCGCCGCCGCCCGGCTGATCGCGTTGTCCAGGGCCAGCGGTCCATCGAGCAGCGCGCCGGTGATCTGCCCCCGCTCCGCCATCTTGCAGAGCGCGGCCGCCTCGACCGTCGAGGGGACTTTTGATGTCACCGTCTCCATCGCGCTGAGGATCGCGACCCGCACCTCCGGAAATCGCATGGCGTGCGCGAGGTCGATGGCGTTCTGGATGATGTCCACCTTGTCGTCGAGCGTCGGCGCGATGTTCACCGCCGCGTCGGTGATGATCAGCGGATCCGGGTGATTGGGCACGTCCATGATGAAGCAATGGCTGATCCGCCGTGCGGTGCGGATGCCGTCAGTTTTGGAGACGACGGCGCCCATCAATTCGTCGGTATGCAGGCTGCCCTTCATCAGCGCCTCGGCGGCGGCGCAGCGAACCTGCTCGACCGCCTTGGCGGCGGAATCATGGCTGTGCTCGGACGCCACGATCGGCATGCCGCTGATGTCAAGGTTCCAGCGTGCCGCGACCTCGTGGATGCGCGCCGGCGGCCCAACCAGGATCGGCGCGATCAGGCCGAGTTTGGCGGCCTCGACAGCGCTTTCCAGGGAGACCTGATCGCAAGGGTGGGCGATCGCGGTCTTGGTTGGCGGCAGCTTCCGTGCCGTCTCGACGAGATATTCGTATTTCACATGCCGCGGGCCACTCGGCTTTCCGCTTCTCTCGTCAGGCATCGGTCATGGCCTTTTTGCTGCCCGTGCTCTTGGTTCGGCCGGCATTGGCCGGCGTGCCCTTTTCGGCAGCGTCCGACGACGCTGGTTCGGTCGCCGCATCAACCGCTTCAGGTGCCGACACGGCCACTGGGCCCATGGCCCCGAAGATCGCTTCGACCTCGGCCAACCGCCGGGTGCGTTCCTCCGACATGGAGCCGGACGCGTCCAGCACGCGACGGATATCGGCGAGAGCCTCACGCCGGACGGCCGGGTCAGCCGGCAACAACCCCGGCAGCGCCTGCACCGCGCGATCCTGATCCATTGTCAGCAACAGGAACTGATCGCGAAACATCTCTTTCAGCGCCGGCTGGCTGAGCCGAAGACCAGCCGGCCGCGCGTCGCGGATCGCCTTCGCCGCGGTGAATCCGCGCTCATCGATGCTGCGCTCCGCCAGACCGATGTAGACCAACGAGCGGATCATCGCCTCGGGCAGGCCGCCCGCCGCGAACTTCGGCTCCAGAGCCGCCCGCAACCGCGCCTCATTCGCCTGCCGCAGAAGGTCGTGGTCGGCACGCTTTACCTTGTCCGCCGCGTCCGGGCCGAAACCCATCAGCGCCTGCAGCCAGGGCAAGCCATAGGTCGCGAGGAAGATCTGCTCTTCCATCGTGTCCCGCGCGGTGGCGATGGTCTGGAGGGATGATGTGATCCATTCCGATGCCATCCGCTCCATCGCCAGCAACGGGTTGTCCGGGGCCACCGGCTGGCGGTTCGCTCGGATCATCTCCGCCAGCGATTTGATCGGCTGCATCGCCGGATTCTCGTCCGAGAACAGACTGAAGCGCAGGCGCGCGGGATGTAGCTTGCGCATCGTCTCGGCCGTTTGCTCCGTCGTCATTGCCCGCACCACCGGCGCGAGCGTGCGTACGATAAAGCGCAAGATTGGCCTCGGAGACGCGCGCCGCGGTGGCGAAACGAAGCTGGTCCTCGGGGTCGTTGTTGCCCAGCGCCCTGATGTCCGCCAGCGAGCGCCGTTCCAGCCGGAACAGATAGCGGCCTTGGATCAGTTCGGGATTGGCCGTGTCCTCGCCGACGTCGGTGATGACCGCCTCGTAGAGGCCGGGCGGAGCAAGATCGATCAGGTCCATCGCACTGGCGAATTCCTGGTGCTCGCGTCTCGCCACCTTGGCGGACACGAAGATGCCGAGATGGCCGATGCTCTGATGCAACGTGTAGACGATCGTCTGACCGTTGGCGACGATCTCCTCGTCCTCGTCGTACAGGTCGGTGACCCAGCCCAGCGCCTGCTGCGGCGGGGTGATGTCGTCGCCCCAGGAGCAGAACACGACGATCGGCGAGCGGATATTGCGCAGATCGATGCGCACGCCGTCCTTGGTGTGCAGCGTCCCGGCGGTCAGCTTGTTGCCGACGAAAAGGTTGTCGGCGATCCACTGCATTTCCTCGGCGTTGAGCAGCACCGGGCTGCCCCACCAGGTCTCGAAGTCGAGGAAGCGGGCGGCTTCGGTATCGACCTTGGAATAGACGTTGTACGGCTTGCCCCACAGCGTGTTCGCCGGGTTCATCTGCTCGAAGTTCCGCACCAGGTCGGCGCCGTCAAAGATGCCGTGCCCGATGTCGCCGGCCAGCGCGGTCAGCCAAGTGCCACCCAGCATGCCACCGAGGTAGCGTAGCGGGTTCTTACCGCGCACGCCGGCCCAGTAGGACAACGGCGACCCGGCCAGCATGATCGGCCCGCATAGGTCGGGGTTCACCGCGGCCATCATCATCAATTGCCAGCCGGCTTGGCAGTTGCCGATCAGCACCGGCTTGCCTTCGGCGTCTGGATGCCGGTCCGCCACTGTCCGCACGAAAAGCGCCTCCGCCTGGCACACGTCTTCGATCGTCTGGCCGGGCATCGGGTTCGGCAGGAAGCCGACGAAGTAGCAGGGATGGCCGGCTTCCAACGCCACGCCAATCTCACTGTCATGCTTCATGCCGCCGATGCCCGGCCCGTGACCGGCGCGCGGATCGACGACGATGAACGGGCGCTTCTCGGCCGCGATGCGCGTGCCTTCGGGCGGCACGATGCGGACCAGTGCGTAGTTCACCGGGCGGTCGAGCGTACGGCCGTCGACCAGTACCTCGGCCTTATAGTGCAGCACATTCGGGGCCACGGCCGCGTTGTGCTCCCGCGCGATATTGCCGCGTTGACGCAGCACGTCGAGGAACAGCACGGAGCGCTGGAACGTGTCGACCCAGTAGTCCGAGATGGGGCCAAGGCTACTGCAACGAAGCATGGCGCTTGGATCCGATTGGTCTGTCATATGCATCGTCCTGTCTGGCGTCGGAAGCATGAGTAAGGCGCCGGGAAATTGATTCCCCACGCGATCGGGCCCGCTTTGTGACGAATTAACCATCAGGTTGTCGGGAGCGCGCCTCCGCGTGCGTGCGCAGACATTCAGTTGGCATGCCTTCCCGTGGCTAGTCAACCGAAATGCTGCAAGGCACAATGTTAATATATGACGACGGCAGCCCGTCTTCCGGTTCCTAAACCCATGCCCCTCGATGGGGCGCTTCTCCCTGTCACCTCTTCGGGGCCAGGACATCCCTTGCCTACCTGCTGGCACCGACCTGATGAGTTCCCGGCATCGACGGTGTGGCCGGCGACGCCGTTATTCAGACTCTGGTTGAACCATGCCAATAGCTGCCCACCTGGTGGCCTCGTTTCGGCGCGGATTGAGGAACCACTCTCGATTTTGGCAGGGACTTCAGTACGTCCTTTACCCGCCCTCGCCCAGCGATCATTATGATTCCTGCCGTCGCGATCGTGCGCCAAGGCCGAAGTGTCCCGACGCCGAAAACCTTGTCAGAACAAGATTGATCATGCCCGATTCATCGCTCGGATCGCTCGCACGAGAAAAAATGGGAGGAAACAGAATGCGCCTTCTCATTTCTATCGGCGCCATGTTGTGCATTATCGTCGGCGGCGTCGCAGGGATGGGCACAACAGCCGACTGCGATCCCGGTCGGAACGGTGGCAGCCGAACTCCGGGCGATCACGAATGCAACCGAATTCGTCGGACGGGTGGAAGCCATCGAGCGGGTGGATATCCGAGCCCGTGTTACAGGATTTCTAGAGGCGGTCCTGTTCAAGGAGGGTGATTTCGTCAAGGAGGGCGATGTCCTTTACCGGATCGAGCGGACAAGCTTCGATGCCTCCGTGCAACAAGCACGCGGCGCTCTGCTGGAAGCGCAAGGGAAATACGCCAATGCGACTGCCCAGCGAGCCCGCACTGAGGAACTGACGAAAACCGACGCTGCTTCGCGCGCGTTGCTGGATGAGCGTCAAGCAGCGGAGACCGCCGCGCAAGGCCAAGTGGTCATTGCGGATGCCAATCTCAAGACCGCAACCGTAAATCTCGGCTACACCGACATCCTCGCGCCGATCAACGGGCAAATCGGCCGATCCCAACTCACGAAGGGGAATGTTGTCGGACCGGACAGTGGCCCACTCACCACGATTGTGAGCAACGATCCAATGTATGTGACGTTTCCCGTCAGCCAGCGTGAGTTCCTGAAGGTGAAGGAACGGGAAGCACGCACGGCGCGGCAGAACGCGCTAGGTGTACGCATACGCTTCTCCGACGGCTCGACCTATGACCAGGCCGGACGGATAAACTTCGTCGATGTCACGGTGGATCGAGCGACCGACACCGTGCTGGTACGCGCGACGATGCCCAACCCAAATGGTGCTCTCATCGATGGGCAGCTGGTCCGGGTTTCCGTCGAGGCGGACAAGCCAGAGGAAAAAGTGCTCGTGCCGCAGTCAGCACTGATCGTGGATCAGCAGGGGACCTACGTCTTCCTTGTCGTGGACGGCAAGGCCACGATCGCTCGCGTGAAGCTGGGAGGTGAATCCGGGCCCTATGCGATTGTCGACGATGGATTGAAGGGAGGCGAGCAGGTGGTGGTGCAGGGGATGGAGAGTCTGCGTCCTGGCTCGTTAGTCGTCGCCAGTCCGGCTCCGTCGCCGCTTGGCCGGGGCTAGAATATGTTCTCCGCCCTCTTCATCGACCGGCCGCGGCTGGCGACAGTCATCGCTGTTATCACCACTATCGCGGGACTGCTGTCCCTCCTCGTGATTCCGGTCGCGCAGTATCCTGATATCGTGCCACCGCAGGTGTCGGTCACCACAAGCTATCCCGGCGCCTCTGCCGCCGTCGTTGAGGCGACGGTCGCGCAGCCGATCGAAAGCCAGATCGTCGGCGTCGACAAGATGATCTACATGAAGAGCGTCAGCGGCAACGACGGCAGCTATTCGCTGAAGGCGTCGTTCGAACTTGGCACTGACCCAGACATCAACACAGTCAATGTCAATAACCGGGTTCAGGTGGCTCTGTCGAAGCTGCCGGAGGATGTGCGGAAACAAGGCGTGACGGTGAAGAAGCAGTCTTCCGCGCTTCTTGGGGTCATCTCGCTGTATTCACCCAAGCAGACGCACGATGAGCTTTATATTTCCAACTACGCGACAATCAACTTGCTTGATCAGATCAAGAGCACACCGGGGGTGGGTGACGCAACGCTGTTCGGGCCGCAGGATTATTCTATGCGGGCCTGGATACGCACTGATCGGCTGACCGGACTTGGCCTGACGTCAGCCGATATCATCAATGCGATCAGATCCCAGAACGTGCAGGCGCCGGTTGGCCGAATCGGCGCGCGGCCGGTCGCCAACGACCAGCAATTGCAACTAAACGTCCAGACAAAGGGGCGGCTCGCATCGACCGCCGAGTTCGAGCAGATCGTGATCCGGACCAATCCCGATGGCTCGGTCCTTCGCCTGGGCGATATCGCACGCCTGGAACTCGGTGCGGCCAATCTGGATCGCTCGACACGACTGAACGGAGCCCCAGCGGCGTTGATGGCGGTCTACCAGGCGCCAGGCGCCAACGCCCTGACAGCGCTCGGCGGTGTCAAGCAGGCCATGGCCGCCGCAGCGCATGACTTTCCCGATGATCTCGCCTGGAAGGTTACATATGACCCGACGACGTTCGTCACCGATACAATCCATGAGGTGCAGAAAACCCTGATTGAAGCGTTCGTCCTCGTGGTGCTCGTCGTCTATTTTTTCCTGGGCAGCCTGCGTGCCACGCTGATCCCCACAATCGCGGTCCCGGTCAGCCTGATCGGCACGTTCATCGTGCTGAACGCAATCGGCTATTCGGCCAACACCGTCTCGCTTCTCGCGATTGTGCTCGCGATCGGCATCGTGGTGGATGATGCGATCGTGGTGGTCGAGGCGGTCGAACAGGTGATGGAACATCATCCCGAACTATCGCCCGCCGAAGCGACCAAGATGGCGATGGGGCAGATCTTCGCCCCGATTATCGGCATCACGCTTGTGCTGCTCTCGGTGTTCGTTCCGGTGGCGTTCATCCCCGGGATCTCTGGCGAATTGTTCCGCCAGTTCGCGGTCACCGTAGCCGTTTCAATGCTCCTCTCGGCGATCAACGCCCTCACACTGTCGCCTGCTCTGTGCGCGATCCTTTTGCGGCCCCATCACGGGCCGCGCCGCGGGCCGATCGGCGCACTGATGCGCGGGATCGACTGGGTGCGCGACGGCTACGGCGCCATCGTTGCACGTCTGGTGCGTCTCTCGATCATTGGCCTGGTGATGGTAGCGGGCTCGATGGCCGGCGTCTGGGCGTTGGGAAAGATCACGCCGACCGGCTTTCTGCCGGAAGACGATCAAGGTGCATTCTTTGTCATAGTGCAACTGCCTGACGGCGCCTCGGTCGGTCGGACAACAGATTTCGTCCAACAGGTTGAGGCGGTTCTCAAGCAGGAGCCGGCCATCGCGGACTATTCCGCCACCATCGGACTGAACTTCATCGACAACTACTCGCAGCCGAACGCCGCGTTCTTCATCGTTTCCTTGAAACCCTTTGCGGAGCGTGCAGACCCCTCTCAATCAGCGCAGGCGATGATCGCGCGGCTTGGACCAAAACTCGGACAGGTTCGTGGCGGACGTGCTGTACCCATCGCGCCGCCGCCGATCATTGGCCTCGGGACCGGCGGCGGATTTCAGCTACGTGCTGCAAGACACCCGCGGCGGAGGAGCGCAATCGCTCGCGCAGGTCCTGCGGGGACTGTTGGTGGCGGCTAACCAAGATCCCAAGCTCAAGCGAGTGTTCAGCACGTTCTCCGCTGCGACGCCGTCGATCTACCTCAACATTGATCGCGACAAGGCGCAGATTCTGAAGGTGGATCTTTCTGCAGTCTTTCAGGCGCTGCAGGCTTCGCTGGGCGGATACTACGTTAACGACATGAACCTGTTCGGTCGCACGTGGCAGGTACAGGTCCAGGCGGAATCCGAGGACCGGTCTTCGATTGACGACATTTACCGGATCAATGTCCGCAGCGCCGACAATCAGATGATTCCGCTGCGGAGTCTGGTAGAAGTCCAGCCCGTGATCGGACCGCAGGCGCTCATCCGCTACAACAACCAGGTCGCCGTGACGATCCAAGGCAGCCCCGCTCCGGGTGTCTCTTCAGGTCAAGCGCTCGCCGCGATGGAGCAGGTCGCGACCAACACCTTACCGCGAGGATATCGCGGCTTGTGGACCGATGTCTCTTTTCAGGAGAAGCGTGCCGAAGGCAAGACCGCGATCATCCTCGGCTTCGCGGTTTTGTTTGCTTACCTGTTCCTGGTCGCTCTGTATGAGAGTTGGACGATTCCTGTCCCGGTGCTGCTTTCGGTCACGATCGGCGTCGTTGGTTCTTTTACAGCAATGGTACTGGCGGGCTTGACGCTCGATCTCTATGCGCAAATCGGCATGGTGGTGTTGATCGGCCTGGCCGCGAAGAACGGCATTCTGATCGTTGAATTTGCCAAGGAGCGCCGCGCCGAGGGCTTGCCACTGCTCATGGCGGCTGCCGAAGGTGCGCGGCTTCGCTTCCGCCCGGTCATGATGACATCTTTCGCGTTCATCCTGGGGCTGCTGCCGCTGGTCATTGCCGAAGGTCCGTCGCGGCTTGCGAGACGCAATGTCGGTTCACCCGTGTTTGGCGGCATGCTCTCGGCATCATTCATCGGCATCTTCGCGATCCCAGCGCTTTATGTGACTTTCCAATCGATGCGTGAGCGACTGCGTTCGTCTGCACGCCCGGCAGCCAAGCCGGAGGAGGAGGCAATCCCGGTAGATCGTCCGGCTTAGTGCACCGCAAGGACAGTGGAAAAAATGGTCGTCATCGCCTGATGGTCAGACTGAAAAAAGGAGGGTGTCATGTCGGAAAAAACGTCGAGTGCTGCTCTGTCTGTAGCGGCGCTTTTCGCTGAGCGGGACGCGCGCCGGAGCCGCCACAAGGAATCCGAGGACCAGTTGCAACGCCGGAAGGAGGAGCAACTTGCCGCCTACCGAAAGCGTCTTGACGATTTTGAACTGACCGATGCGGTGGTCGAGTCCGCCCTCGATAGGATTAGGCACGTCTTCGAACTCGGTGAGACCGAGCTGATGATTGCATCGTTTCCGAGCACTTTTTGCACTGACGACGGCCGAGCGATCATCAATGCTGGAGCGCCACCGATCAACAAGCCGACCGAGGAGGACTTGGCTGCTCGACCTGACGAACCAGAATGGCTGGTGACGCTGCCGCTCGGGGTCCGTAAGGTTTATGATTACTGGAGCGACAACCTGAAGCCAGGTGGCTTCAAGTTCGCCGCTCGAGTTATTAACTATCCGGGCGGTAAGCCGGGCGATGTCGGCCTGTTTTTCTCTTGGGCGAAGAGTTCCACGGGCGATTGATCCAAACCTCATCGGTCAGCGGGGGCCGTCGTAGCAGTGTAGTCGCGGGAGACTGATAGTGAGTGCCACGAAGAAGGCGAAGAAGGGCCGGGGCGACGAGACAACCGGGGCATCTGGAGGCAAGCTTAAAGCGAAGTATTACGAGCAAGAACTCGCGAGATTGCACGTTGAACTTGTGAAGCTACAGCAATGGGTGCTTCACAAGGGCTTAAAGGTCTGCATCGTATTCGAAGGACGCGACGGGGCCGGCAAGGGCGGCACGATCAAGGCAATCACCGAGCGGGTCAGCCCGCGGGTGTTTCGTATCGTCGCTTTGCCGGCACCTACCGAACGCGAGAAGTCGCAGATGTACGTCCAACGATACATCTCGCATCTTCCAGCTGCCGGCGAAGTTGTGATCTTCGACCGCAGCTGGTACAATCGTGCCGGCGTCGAGCGGGTCATGGGATTTTGCTCGGAGGAGCAGGTCGAACGTTTTCTCCAGATGGCACCGCCCATGGAGAAGGCGGTCGTCGATTTGGGGATCATTCTGCTTAAATATTGGCTTGAGGTGAGCGAGGCGGAGCAGACGCGTCGGCTGGAATCTCGTATCGATGATGCAAGAAAGATCTGGAAGCTGTCGCCTATGGATCTCAAATCCTATAACCGCTGGTACGACTATTCCCGCGCGCGTGATGAGATGTTCAAAGCAACCGACACCTCTTGGGCGCCCTGGTACGTCATTCGATCGGATGACAAGAGGCGAGCGCGATTGAACGCAATAACCCACCTGCTTAAGCAAATTCCCTATGAGGATGCGCCAAGAACGAAAGTCAAATTGCCAGAACGGCAGGGTGCTCATGGCTACAGCGAGCCCGACTACCCCTACAAATTGGTACCGGAGCTGACATGGTCGGACTAAAAGCGTCAGAAGGTTCAGGGTGGTCGAGCGGTACCGCAACGAAAGCGGCAAGCGGTTTCCAGCGGAATTTGAATCTTTAAATGCTTACTGCACCGCCCGTTTAACCCGACCCCGCAAGGGGCACTTTTTGGGGAGGAGGAGCACCCATGACGAGCGATGCGCGAAGCATTGACCGTGCCCTTGATCGGGCCGCCGGACCCGGCATCCGCACGACCGCGTTGCTGACGCTTCTTCTGATAATCGGCTTGCAGCCGCTGGCTGCCCAGGCGGCCAACGTGTGCAGCGGCACACAAACGGGATCTCCATTGCGGCCACTCGCCAAGCCATTGGTGGTGGCGCTGGAGCGCCCAATCGATTCCGTGGCGAACCCGGGACTGGCCAAAGCCTTCCTGGATGGTGTTCAAAATGCCGGCCCAACTATTGTGCCAAAAGGTCAGGGCACAACCAATCTCGACCTGTCCTTTTTGATGCGTGGCAACGGCGGGAAACGAGGGACTTACACGAATTTGAACTGGATGCGAAGCCAGGCAGTGCCGGGACATATACAGTCGATGTTGCGAGGCTCCCGTGTCGAGGTGACAATCTACGCCCGCGACGCGTCCAGCCGTGCCCTTACTTGGACCGGAACAATCTCCTGCACCATCCAGACGGACGACGTAGTCGCGCTGGCCGAAGGCCTCGGCGAAATCGTCGGCCGTTCGTTGGGGCAATCAATGCCGAAGGTGGCTCTTTAGCTGTAAGGCGGCTCATGCATGAAGCGGTGTCTCCATATCGGGTCTGATCCGCAGCACGCCATCGGCACCATCCTCTACCGCAGCCTCCTTCGAAAGGTAGCCGGGATCAGATTGGAACGGCGACCGCGATGAATTGGAATCTGCACCGATTTAACACGCGGCCGCGCAAATCTTGCGGCTGAGATCAAACGCCACACCACGCAGCCTTTTGCTCAAGCCGCTGCCTTTCCGGCCCGAACCGGACTCCATGATTTCAGAACCGGCAGAACTTCCTTAGCGAACAGCTTCAGTCCCCGCTCGGAGACGGTCAGCGGCGTGCCACCGAAGCGAAAGGCGACATTGAGTTCGAAATCGCCGATAAGCGATCGACGTGCCTCAAGTCCACGCAGGATTTTATCCGGCGTACCCCAGCTTGCCGCCTGCATGAATTGATTCACCGCACCTTCGAGGCCGCCCTTCCGGGCGATTTCTGCCTTCTGCTGGTAGGCATCGTAACCCTTCACCGTCCGGAAGTGTTCCCCGAGAAACTCATAGTGATAGAAGTTGCTTTCGACGAATTTGCCCTGGTACTGCCGTGCCTCCTGTTCGGTCTCCGCGAGGCTGGTGCCGCAGATACAGAACTCAGTCAACATGACGTGCGGTGGTTCGGTACCATGGAATTCGCGATGAAGATCTTGCCCGTGTTTGATTACCGGTGCCCGCATTTCCCAAGGCCGGTCGGCGAACATCACCATGTGGGCACCAAGTTTAGCGGCGGACAGGACGGAGTCCTCGCTGGATGCCACGGCGTAGATGCGTCCGTCGAAAGAGTGTTGTGGACGCGGTCGGATTTCAGTGCGCGGTTGCGCATAGAAAGGTCCGTCCCCCTCGATGAAGCCGGATTTGAGTGCGTTGACGATCATAGGGGCCGCTTCGTCAAAGCGACCGCGCGATTTATCCATGCTGAGACGGAAGGCAGAAAATTCGCGCCGGGCGAGACCACGACCCATACCGAAACGGAACCGGCCCTTGGACAAATTGTCCAGCACCGCCGCCTGTTCGGCGACCCGCAGCGGGTCGTGCCAGGGCAAGATCACCGCGGCGGTACCAACGTCGATATCCGGACAGATGGCCGTCATGTAGGTCATCAACTGGATGTTGTCCGGCACGAACGAATAGTCTGCGAAATGATGTTCGGCGGACCATAGGCAGTCAAAGCCTAAATCGGCGGCGGTTCGGGCGAGCCGGATCTCCTCCTCCCACACGCGGCCGTCGGAGCAGTTTTCCCATCCGTAGCTCGCGAAAACCATCATCATCCCGACATCCATCACAGTCCTCCCTTTCGGCACAGCCGTTTTCCAAGATAGAAAATGGTTTCACGGCGCGGCTGCCGGCGCAAGACGCAACGCCCGCGGCTCAGATATGCTGGCCTGGGCAATCCCACAGTCTGGGTAGCCGCGGCGGCATCAGATAGCTGCCCCTTTTTGCGCCGCAGACCACTAAGGAGGAGCCGCCGTGCCATATTTCGGCTGGTTGGATGGCGTCGGCGCCTCTGGTGCCCCAATCAATGGACGGTCCGTCTACGTGACTTGAAGTGCCCTCACCGCCAACGCAGTCGCCGATGCCCTGTTCTCGACGCCCAACTTTTCGAACATCTGCTCAAGATGTTTGTTCACCGTCCTTGGACTCAGGCCAAGGATGGTGGCGATGTCGCGGTTCGACTTGCCCCGGCTCAGCCAAAGCAGCACTTCCGCCTCGCGCGCAGTCAACGAAAGCCGAGTGCGCAGCAACACCTCCTCATCGTCGGGTTTCGATACGGCTACGCGCAACAGCAGTTCATCGTGACTGACCTGCCCGATGAAGGAAAACTGCAGGGTTTCGTCGTCACCGTCCAATTTGGCGGGCATGATCGCCGCGCGGGGGCCGGGCTGCCTCTCCAAACACGCGCGTAACCAAGTTTGGATCGGAGGCGGCAGCACCTCGAGGCCAACCTCACCCGCCTTCTGGATCAGCAGGGATGCCTGCGGCGTGGTCCACAGCACATGCCCATCACGGTTCACCGCCACCAGGAACCGACCAGCTGTGTCCAGCGCGGAATGTGCGCTCCGCGTCAGCCGAGCACTCGTGAGATGCACGCCGATTCGAGCAACAACCTCGTCCGGTGAGACAGGCTTGGTCACGTAGTCGACGCCGCCGGCCTCCAGTCCTCGGATTACGTGCTCGGTCTCCGTCAATCCGGTCATGAACACGATGGGCACTGTGGCCAGGCCGTGTTTCTGTTTCATGCGCCGGCAGGTCTCGAACCCATCGAGACCGGGCATCAATGCGTCCATCAGTACCATGTCGGGCGTAATCCGGTCGACCAAATCGAGGGCCACCTGACCGGCTTGAGCGATCAACACGGTGAAGCCGGCAGTCTCCAAAGTTTCGTTCAGCATGCCCAGTGTGTCGGGGCTGTCATCCACGACCAGAACAATGGCGCGCGGTTTGCTCACTCGGCCTCCATCTCGGGACCGAGAGCATCGCGAAACTGCTCGAGCTGACAGTTGGTGACGAGCTGCCGCAAACGAGCGACGCGTGGCGCCTTTTCCGGATCGCGCTCCTCAATTGAATTCAGCAGGGCGTGGAGGCCACGAACGTAGCCGATCGACAGAAGTTGTCGCAGTTCCTCGAGCTGATCATGGTCGAGCTGGATCTCGGGCGACGTCGCCGGCAGTCCCGCTGGGGTATGGGGCTCAGGAGGTTCGGCGTTCCATTCGATCCGCATCGCGTCGCCGATTCTGGCCAACAGATCCGACAGGGCGATCGGCTTGACCATGAAGTCGTCGTGGTAGCGAATAGATCCCTGTGACTGGCGCAGCTCCGCGGCATTGGCGGATATGACGATGATCTTCAACCGGTCGAACCCCATGTGTCGGAGGCGCTTGGCCACCGCCCAGCCATCCAGGCCGGGCATCGAGATATCCAACAGCAGCAGGTCCGGCCTGCATTGAGCGGCTGTCGTGAGACACTCGTCACCGGTTGAAGCGGAGAACAGAACGAAACCGAGTGGCGACATCAGGTCTTCCATCAGTCCCCGATGCACCGGATCGTCGTCAGCAATCAGCACAGTCAAGCGCTTGCCCTGGTAGCCCAACAGACGTCGCTCCGGAGCATTCGGAACGAAACGAGGACCGCGAGCCTCGGCTAGCAGTAGTCGCACGCGGAACCGGCTGCCAACCCCGGGGGTACTGGTGACAGTGAGTTCGCCACCCAGAATTTGTGTCAAAAGCTTTGTGATTGTCAGACCGAGCCCTACGCCGGGCGCCGCTGGAACATCGGTCCTTTCGACCCGCTCGAACGGCTCGAAAATGCGCCCGATGTCGGCTTCGGCGATGCCGATGCCGGTGTCCTCGATCTCGAACTCGGCGATCTCGTTGCGCAAGCGCAGACCAAGGTGAACCTCACCCCGCGCGGTGAATTTCATCGCGTTTGACAGCAGGTTGATCAGGATCTGCCGTAGCCGCCTTTCGTCCGTATAGACAACCGCCGGAATGCGGTCCGGGCGGGTGAAGGTAAACTCGATGCCCTTTGCCTTGGCCTGCAACCTGAACATGTTGACAAGCTGGCCCAGGAACTCCTCGATCCGCACTGGATCGCGATCGATTTCGATCCGTCCGGCCTCGATCTTGGAGATGTCCAGTAAGCCTTCGATCAACCCGGCAAGATGTTCGCCGCTGCGCCGTATGATCCCGATGCCATCGCGCCTCTGGGCACTGATCGAGGTATCGCGCTCCAGCAATTGCGCGTAGCCGAGAATCGCGTTCAACGGGCTGCGCAATTCGTGGCTGATGCCGACGACGTAACGGCTCTTCGCGAGATTGGCTGCCTCTGCCGCTTCCTTCGCCTTCTGCAGTTTGGCATCGGTTCGCTTATGCGCCTCGATTTCCGCCAGCAGCAGGTGCGTCTGTCGACGGATTTCCCGTTCGGCCGCGATCCGGCTTCCTTGCGCCAACGCGACCAGCCACGCCATCACGCCGGCGACCGGCAGCAGAATGAAGAAGACGGTCCAGAACGCCGATGCAAGCGCAGCGCGATCTTTGACGACCACCGACGATGCGGCGCTGTAGATAACCGTGAGCGTCACTCCGATCACGAGGACGAACAAACCGAGCAGCAGGATGAAGCGACCAAGCGAACCGCTGAGGCGATCGTTCACGGCAAGCCGCAGCGCGGCCTGAATGGGTGCCACGAGTTGGCTTGACAACCGGGCCCCAGGTTTGCAGCCATCACCGCATCGCGCATCAAGCGAACAGCAGAGAGAACAGATCGATCCCGAATAGACCGGACAGAACGCCATGTCATCGGGTTCGAAATCGTTCTCGCAGATCACGCAATGCAGTGTCGAAAATTTCGACCAGTGGCCGCGTGGCTTCCGGGCCAGGTAGTAGCGGCCGTTCGTAGCCCAGGCGATCAAGGGGGCAGCGACGAATGCACCGAGAAAGCCCAGGAACGGCGAGAAAGATTCCCCCAGGACGCCTAGCACGCCAGCATAAGCCGTCAGGCCGAGGGCCACCGCGAATATCATCGCGCCCACCCCGACCGGATTGATGGCGTAAAGATGCGCCCGTTTGAACTCGATGTGCGGCGGGCTGAATCCGAGTGGCTTGTTGACCACAAGGTCCGCTACCAACGCGCCGACCCAGGCGGCGGCGATCGTTGAGTAAATAACAAGGGTATGTTCGATGGCCTGGTAGATGCCGAGTTCCATCAGCAGCAGGGCGATAGCGATGTTGAAGATCAGCCAAACGACGCGTCCGGGATGGTTATGGGTCAGGCGAGCGAAGAAATTGGACCATGCGATAGATCCGGCATAGGCGTTCGTGATGTTGATCTTGACCTGCGAGACGACGACGAAGACGCTTGCGAGAGCCAGCGCGACCCCCGGCGCGCCAGTCACGTAGCCGAACGCCACCCGATACATTTCACTCGGCTGGACGGCGATCCAAGGGGCGATACCGGCGGTGACCGCGAGACAGGCGAGGAAGGAGCCCGCCAAGAGTTTCAGGATTCCGATGAATATCCAGCCCGGGCCGCCGGCCAGCAGTGCGACCCACCAGCGAATATCACGCGCGCCAGGCTGACGTTGCGGTAAGAAGCGGAGGTAGTCTGCCTGTTCCCCGATCTGTGCGATGAGCGCGAAAACCACAGAGCCCGCTGCACCAAACAGGATCAGGTGGAACGATCCGTCCGCGCCCGGCGCGTTGCCGGCATACTCGGGCCACTGTGCGAATGCGTGCGGCGCGGTCACGGCGATCGCGACGAACGGAAGGATCTGCAGACCCAGCCAGATCGGCTGCGACCAAAGCTGAACGCGACTGATGAAGGTAATACCGTGGGTGACCAGCGGCACGATGCTGAGCGAGCAAATTATGTAGCCGACGCCGAGCGGGATACCGAAGCACGATTGCAGCACGGCGGCGAGGATCGCGGCCTCGATGGCGAAGAAGATGAACGTGAAGGTCGCGTAGATGAGTGAGGTGACGGTTGATCCGATATAACCGAATCCGGCACCGCGTGTGAGGAGATCGATGTCGACCCCGTCGCGTGCCGCATAGTAGCTGATCGGGACACCAGCGGCGAAGATAAGCAGTCCCACCGACAGGATCGCCGCCGTCGCATTGACGAACCCGTAGCCGATGGTGATCGTCCCGCCGATGGCCTCCAGCGCGAGGAAGGAGATACCGCCGAGAGCGGTGTTGGCGACGCGAAGAGCCGACCATTTGCGTGCACTTTTCGCCGTGAAGCGGAGCGCGAAATCCTCCAGGGTCTGGTTGGCAACCCACTGGTTGTATTCGCGCCGACTTCGGACGATCCGCTGCCTGGTTGCCATAGCCGTGCCGATATCCTCCGCGATCGCCCCAGCTTGGCCGCAGGGTGCGACGAGGGGAGACGAGCGTATATACGTCATTTGACGTATTTCCGCACTGCACAATGAACGCCAACCTGGGTCCACGCAAACAATCAGGGGGTTTTCATGGCAGGCGACAATTCCGGCACGACGTGGGGGTCCACATCTCGCCGTACCGTCTTGAAGGGCATCGCCGCGGCTCCCGCGGCCGCAATGCTAACCGGGGTCGCCCGGGCGGCGGGTCCCGCCACCTCGGCGGTAAACACCACGGGCCTCGCGGTGACCGACGATACCGTTACCGTCGGCATCCTGCACTCCGTCACCGGCACTATGGCAATCAGCGAGACCGGCTCCGTGGAAGCCGAGAAGCTCGCCATCTCCCAGATCAACGAACAAGGCGGCGTGCTCGGGCGCAAGATCAAATTCGTTCAGGAAGACGGGGCCAGCGACTGGCCGACCTTTGCCGAGAAAGCTAAAAAGCTCCTCGCCAGCGACCATTGCGCGTCGGTATTCGGCTGCTGGACTTCGGCGTCGCGAAAAGCCGTGCTGCCGGTGTTCGAGCAACTCAACGGCATGCTGTACTACCCGACATTCTACGAAGGGTTGGAGCAGTCGAAAAACGTCATTTACACGGGTCAGGAGGCGACTCAGCAGATCATCGCCGGCCTCGACTGGGTGAACAAGACGAAGAACGCCAAAACCTTCTATCTGCTGGGTTCGGACTACATCTGGCCACGCACGTCCAACAAGATCGCCCGCAAGCACATCGAGAACCATCTCGTCGGTTGTAAGGTCGTCGGCGAGGACTACTTTCCGCTCGGCCATACCCAGTTCAACTCGGCTATCAACAAGATGAAGCTGGTGAAGCCGGACGTGATCTACGCGATCATCGTCGGCGGCTCGAACGTTGCGTTTTATAAGCAACTCAAGGCTGCCGGCGTCGATCTCAGCAAGCAAACGCTGCTGACCATATCCGTGACCGAGGACGAGATCCTGGGCATCGGTGGCGAAAACATCGCCGGTGCGTTCGCCTGCATGAAATACTTCCAGAGCCTCGACAATCCCAACAACAAGAAGTTCGTTGCGGCCTTCAAGGAATCCTACGGTGACAAGAGCGTCATCGGTGACGTGACTCAGGCCGCCTATCTCGGCCCCTGGCTTTGGAAGCTGACATGTGAAAAGGCCGGCAGTTTCGACATCGACAAGATCGCCGCCGCGTCACCGGGCGTCGAGTTCAAGGGTGCGCCAGAAGGTTATGTCCGTATCCACGAGAATCATCATCTCTGGAGCAAGACCCGCGTCGGCAAGGCACTGACCACCGGCCAGTACGAACTGGTCTACGAAACCGCGGACCTGGTGGAGCCCGATCCCTTCCCCAAGGGTTACCAGTAAGTCTAGCGGACATTCGGCAGCTCCACGGAGACAGATCATGCTGATGGGTTATTCGTTCGGCGATCTCGGCTCGATCATGGCGATGCAGGGTTTCGCCGGCCTGATCCTGTTCTCCGTGTTCGTCCTGATGGCGCTCGGTCTGGCGGTCATCTTTGGCCAGATGGGCGTGATCAACATGGCGCACGGGGAGTTCATGATCCTCGGCGCCTACGTCACCTTCCTGACCTCGCACCTGTTCACGACCTACCTTCCCGGCGCCTTCGACATTTACTTCTTCGTTGCCGTCGTGCTGGCATTTTGTGCCTCGGGCCTGCTGGGCATGGCGGTGGAATGGATGCTCATCCGCCACCTCTATCGCCGACCGTTGGACACTTTGCTGGCGACCTGGGGGCTCAGTCTTATATTGCAGCAAGTCTATCGATCGGTGTTCGGGGCGCGCGAGGTCGGGGTCGATCAGCCGGAGTGGATGATGGGCGCCAGCAACCTGACCGACACGATCCAGATCCCGATCAACGGTATGATCGTGATCGTGTTGACTACGTTCATAACTGTTGGTGTTTATCTACTGATTTTCCGTATGGGCTGGGGCAAGCGGGTGCGCGCGGTGATCTCAAACCGGGCGATGGCGGGCGCGGTGGGGATTGATACGGAACGGGTAGATCGTTTTACTTTCGGACTGGGCTGCGGCATCGCCGGGGTCGCCGGCAGCGCCTTTACCATGATCGGCTCAACCAGCCCGACCGCCGGGCAGCTATACATCGTCGACACCTTCCTCGTCGTCGTGTTCGGCGGCGCCCAGAGCCTGATCGGCACTATCGCCTCCGCCTTTACCATATCTCAAGCACGCTCGACGCTTGAGTTTTTCCTCAGCGGCTCAATGGCGCAAGTCATCGTCCTGCTCGGCGTCGTGGGTATTCTGATGCTGCGTCCACAAGGACTGTTCGTTCTCAAGATCCGCCGGTGAGGAGCGCGCCATGACATTCTTCCTCAACCGTAAGGATACCATCTTCATCCTGCTGTTCGCAGCGATACTGCTGGTCGTGTTTCCCCTGGCGCTCGATGCCTTCCGGCTCAACCTCGTAGGCAAATACCTCACCTACGGGTTTGTCGCTCTTGGCCTCGTGCTGTGCTGGGGCGACGCCGGCATCCTAAGCCTGGGCCAGGGTATCTTTTTCGGCCTGGGCGGCTACTGCATGGCGATGTTCCTCAAGCTGGAAGCGTCAACGCCCGAAGCGACAAAAATCCAGTCCACGCCGGGTATTCCTGACTTCATGGACTGGAACCAGATCACTGCCCTGCCGTGGTTCTGGGAACCGTTCCATAGCCTGACCTTCACCCTCATCGCGGTTCCACTGGTCCCGGTTCTACTCGCATTGCTGATCGGCGTGGCGATGTTCCGCCGCCGTGTCGGTGGCACCTATTTCGCGATCATCACCCAGGCGATCGCCGCCATTCTGACGATCCTGATCATCGGCCAGCAGGGCTACACCGGGGGCGTCAACGGCATCACCGATCTGCGCACCCTGCACGGTTGGGACATCCGCTCAAACCACGCCAAGGACATCCTGTACTTCGTCAACGCCGGCTTGCTGATCGCTGTCGTTCTGCTTGCGCAGTTCATCCGCCGCAGCAAACTGGGCCGCATCCTGGTGGCGATGCGCGACAAGGAAGACCGGGTTCGGTTCTCCGGCTATTCCGTCGCTGACTTCAAGGTCTTCGTGTTCTGCTTCGCGGCTGCGCTCGCCGGCATCGGCGGCGCAATGTTCACCCTGCAGGTCGGCTTCATGTCACCGTCATTCGTCGGCATCGTGCCGTCGATCGAGATGGTGATCTTCTGCGCCGTCGGCGGCCGCACCTCCGTCCTCGGCGCGATCTACGGCGCGCTGATGGTCAACTGGGCCCGCACCACCTTCTCGGAGAGCCTGCCGCAAGCCTGGCTGTTTGCCATGGGCTCGCTGTTCATCCTGGTGGTCGTGGCATTCCCGAACGGACTCGCCGGCCTCTATCGCAGCTACGTCGATCCGTGGATCGACCGTCTCGTTCCCGCCGCACGCCAGCGCGGTGGACCGACTATCGCATCGGTCGAGGGTCCGCACGCCTCGGTCACGGCTACCGAGTAGGAGCGATCCATGACCGAGGAAACCGACTTCCTGCTCACCGTGGAAGGCCTGACCGTATCGTTCGACGGCTTCCGCGCCGTCGACGACCTCTCGCTCTATCTCAACCGGAATGAAATCCGCGTCATTATTGGACCGAATGGCGCCGGCAAGACAACGCTGCTGGACCTGATCTGTGGCCGTACCCGGGCCAGCAGTGGCTCTATCAGCTTCAACGGCCGCGACATCACCCACATGCGCGAATACGAAATCGTTCGCGCCGGCATTGGCCGCAAGTTCCAGACCCCATCGATCTATGAAGACCTCACAGTCTTCGAGAACCTCGAAATATCTTTCCCCCGTGGCCGTTCGGTATTCGGCGCCCTGGGCTTCCGCCGCGACGCCGAGGTCCGGGACCGCATCGAGGAGGTCGCGCGCACCATTTTCCTAGTCGATCAGTTGGACCGATACGCCGAACTTCTCAGCCATGGTCAGAAGCAATGGCTGGAGATCGGCATGCTGCTGATTCAGGAGCCGGCTCTGATGATGCTGGACGAACCGGTCGCCGGCATGAGCGTCAGTGAGCGCAAGAAGACCGCCGAGCTGCTGCACCAGGTGATCCAGCACCGATCCGTGCTGGTGATCGAGCACGACATGGGTTTCGTCGAGGAGATCGCGCACAAGGTGACGGTGCTTGACCGCGGCCGCGTGCTTTCGGAAGGCTCGGTCGCGCATGTGAAAGCCGATCCGAAGGTCGTCGAAGTCTATCTTGGTCACTGAAGGGCACCGCACATGCTGAACGTATCGGGCCTGCGCGCGGGTTACGGCCAGAGCGAGGCACTGCACGGGATTGATTTCGATGTGGCGCCCGGTGAGATCGTCGTCTTCGTCGGCCGCAACGGCATGGGCAAGACCACGCTGATGAAGTCACTGATCGGCATGCTGCCGGTGCGCGCCGGCAGCATCATGCTCGACGGTGCCGACCTGGCCCATTTGCCAAGCCACGCCCGCGTCGCCAGGGGCCTCGCCTTTGTGCCGCAGGGGCGGATGATCTTCTCGGCGATGACCGTGCAGGAGAACATCGAGACCGGCCTGTTCGTCCACGCCGGCAAACAGGTTCCACCAGACCTGTACAAGCTGTTTCCAGTGCTGGAGGAAATGCGGGCGCGCCGCGGCGGCAATCTTTCCGGCGGCCAGCAGCAACAGCTCGCGATAGCCCGCGCGTTGGCGACAAATCCGAAAGTCTTGCTGCTGGACGAGCCGACCGAGGGCATCCAGCCCTCAATCATTCTTGAACTCGCCCGCACCCTGAAGCGCATCCGCGACGAGCGCGGACTCAGCATCATCGCATCGGAGCAACTTCTTAGTTTCGCGATCGACATCGCCGACCGAATCCTGGTGCTCGAAGGCGGGACCATCGTCCACGAAGACGCACGCGCCGACATTGATCAGGAGAAAGTCGCACGCTACCTCGCGGTCTGACGACGTTATCCCCTCTACCCACGAATGGAGGAACCATGCCGGAAACTCTCATTAAGGTTGACCTGTCGCAATCCGCTTACGACAACGACATGATCCACAACCGCTGGCACCCCGACATTCCGATGGTTGCCACGGTGAAGCCGGGGCAGGATTTCATCATCGAGTGCTACGACTGGACCGGCGGGTTCATCAAGAACGACGAATTCGGCCGCTGACGTGCGCGACATCGACCTCAGCATCGTGCATTTCCTCAGCGGTCCGGTCGGCGTCGAGGGCGCGGAGCCTGGCGACCTTCTGGTGGTCGACTTCCTCGACATTGGTGCGTTTCCGCACAATTCGTGGGGGTTCAACGGATTTTTCTCAAAGCAGAATGGCGGCGGCTTTCTGACCGATCATTTCCCGCAGGCCCAGAAGTCGATCTGGGATATCCACGGCATGTTCACCAGTTCCCGTCACGTGCCGGGGGTTAACTTCGCCGGGCTGATCCATCCTGGACTGATCGGCTGTCTGCCCGATCCGAAGCTGCTGGAAACCTGGAACCGCCGTGAAACTGGTCTGATCGCCACCAACCCGACGCGAGTGCCCCCGCTGGCCAATGCACCCTTTGCCCCAACTGCGCACATGGGTCGCCTCAAGGGTGAGGCAAAAGCGGCTGCCGCGGCAACCGGTGCACGCACGGTGCCCCCACGCGAACACGGTGGCAACTGCGACATCAAGGATCTTTCGCGTGGTGCGCGAGTTTTCTTCCCGGTCTACGTCCCGGGCGCCGGGCTATCCATGGGCGACCTGCATTTCAGCCAGGGTGACGGCGAAATCACGTTCTGCGGGGCGATCGAGATGCCAGGCTGGATCCACCTGAAGGTGGAACTGATCAAGGGCGGCATGGCGAAATACGGCATCAAGAACCCGATCTTCAAACCGAGCGTCATCAAGCCGGTCCTATAGTGACTATCTGATTTTCGAGGGGATCTCGGTCGACGAGGCTGGCGAGCAGTATTACCTCGACGTCAACGTCGCCTATCGCCAGGCCTGCCTCAACGCGATCGAATACATGAAGAAGTTCGGCTACACGGGGGCGCAGGCGTACTCGATCCTCGGGACCGCACCGGTGCAGGGTCACATCAGCGGGGTCGTCGATATTCCCAATTCCTGCGCGACGTTGTGGCTTCCGACGGAGATATTCAACTTCGATATCAACCCCGGTTCGGACGGACCGCTCGGCGGTATCAAAGCCGGCGTCGACATGCCACTCGCCCCGGACCTCTGATATATAAGAACGAGGTGCCGTGGCCGGCTCCGGAGCGGCTCAGGCAGGTCGCCGGACACGTCCTCATACTCACAGCCAGATCGACGATTTTGACTGCGCTGCACTGCAAGTCGTGGGTCCCCTCGCGCCGCGGCCTGCGCCAAGGACATGCCCCGCCGGGGATGACACTGGGCCAAATCGCGCGTCAGGCAGATGCAACGAGGTCAGTAGACGTCGCGCAAATAGCGGCCCTGGCGAGCGAGCGCGACGATCCAATCTTTCGCCTGCAATTCGTCCATCCGACCTTCGGTCATGGCGATCCGACGCAGCGCGGCATCGACGTCCCGCGCCATGCGCGTAGCGTCGCCGCAGAGGTAAAAGTGCGCGCCCCTCTGCAGCCAGCGCCAAAGGTCGCCGGCGTTCTCGATCATGCGGTTCTGCACATAGACTTTCTGTTTCTCATCGCGCGAGAAGGCGGTGTGCAGTCGCCCGAGCGTGCCGTCTTGCAGCCAGGCGGTCAGCTCCGGCTCGTATAGGAAATCCGTTTGGCGATTACGGTCACCGAAGAACAACCACGTTCGGCCGCGGTGGCCGAGCGCGGCGCGTTCCTGCAGGAAGGCACGGAACGGCGCGATGCCGGTGCCGGGCCCGCACATGATGACCGGCACGGATGGATCGGCCGGCAGTCTGAAATGGCTGGGCTGAATGTAAGCGCCGATCTCCCCTTGCGTGATAGCGCGATCGCCGAGGAAGCCGCTGGCGACGCCATGGCGGAGGCGGTTGCGTCGTGCTTGGCGCACCACGCTGACGCAAAGATGCACCTGCCCGGGCGTCGCACGAAGCGAGGAGGCAATGGAATAGAGGCGGGGGCGCAGCGCCGGCAGCGATGCGGCCAGCGCTGCCGGGGCCGGACGCGCCGAGGGAAAGGCGTCGAGCAGATCCAGCAGATCAGCATCCGCCGGTTCTGCGCCGTCCTGGCCGTCGCCCAAATGGCGCAACATTGCGGCATGGTCCGGATGCACCGCTGTCATCGCCAGCAGATCGAGCGTGCGGTCCAGCGGCCGCGCGATGTCGAGATGCGCCGTGAAAGCCTCGCGCAGTGGTCGCGTGACGCCGTCGGGGCAGACGATATCCTCCGCGCCCGTCGCACCAAGCGCGGCGATACAGGCTTTCACCAGCGCAGGATCGTTCGGTGCGGCGAGGCCGATCGAATCGCCCGGCTGGTAGACGAGGCCAGAGGAGGCCAGGTCGATGACCACGTGGCGCACGTCCTTCGCCGATCCCGCCTTCGTCAGCGGATCGGCACGCAGCACGCGCACGGGAACCAGAGCCGGGCGCGTCGGGCCGGACGGCGCGGCGGCCGGCGACGCAGCGGGCGCCGCCGTTTCCGCCAGTAGCTGCTTCAGCATCCTGGTCGTCTGCTTGGCACCGGGAACGCAGAGCGATAGCGAGGCTTCGTGTCCCGCGGCGATCGCTTCTGAGTAAGTCCGGCAGAGATAGCCGCATTGGCCGCAATCGAGCTGTGCCATCGCCGCCATCAAACGTTGCTCGAGCGGTCGGCCCTCCGCGAGCTGCATCCGCTCGGGTATCTCCAGCACCGGATCATGCCACGGAAATTCTTCTTCCTCGGCCGACGGGGCGGCGAACGGGACCGCGGGTTGCACGGAAGGACCGCCATAAAGACCGGCGAGGAAGCCATTGAGCCAGGCGCGCTGGGCGGCGGTGAAGGGCGCGTCATCCGGGATGATCGGCGGGGGGTGTGGGTTCATCCGGTCAGGCGGAGACGTGCTTCGTTTCGTTGCAGATCGAGGCCAGAACTTCGTCGGTCATTTTCGCTGTGAAACTCTGAAACGTTTCGCCGTCCGCGCGCTCGGCCATCCAGCGTTGCAGCAGTACAAGCACCGTCGGTCCCACCTTGTCGAAGACGAGGCCCGCGCGCACCAGACGGCCAATTTTCTGCTCCGCGCCCGCGCCGCCGCCGACGTGCAGGTCGTAGCCTTCGACCATGTCCTCGCCGTCAGGCACCTTGGCAGCGAGCAGCCCAATATCGGCGATGTAGTGCTGCGCGCAAGAATTATGGCAGCCGGTCAGATGAATGTTGATTGGGCGGTCGAGGGTGATACGCGCGTCCAGCCAGTCGGCGAGTTCGGCGGCATGACGCTTGGTGTCGCTGGCGGAGAATTTGCAGCCGGCGTTGCCGGTGCAGGCGACCAGGCCGCCGCGAACAGCGCTGGCCTTGGAATCGAGGCCGGCGGCGCGGATCGCCGAGAGGGCTTTATCCAGGTCGGCGTCGGCGATGTCACTGATGAGCAGGTTCTGCCACACCGTCAGCCGCAGCGTGCCGGAGCCGTAGCGCTCAGCGACAGCGGCGAGCGCGCGCATCCGGTCGGTAATCAAACGCCCGACCGGACAGACTACACCGACATAGTTGAGACCGGGCTGCTTTTGCTTATGCACGCCGATATGGCCGTGCTTGTCCTGTGCAGGGCGCGGCTGGATGGTGCGGGCATCGGCACGGATAAGCTTGGCGCCGAGTTCGTCCTCCACCGCAGCGAGGAATCGTTCCATGCCCCAGGCATCGAGCAAGTATTTGAGGCGCGCCCTGGTGCGGTCGGTTCGGTCGCCGTGACGAATAAACACGCGCAGGATCGCGTTGCAGACCTTCGTGGCGTCGTGCGGCGGGATCACAACGCCGGTCTCACGGGCGAAGTCGCGATGGCCGGTAATACCCCCGAGTCCGAGGCGATAATAGATGGCGTCGTCGCCCTGCAGCTGCACGGCGCTGAAGGCAATGTCGTTGGTGTCCTCGAGCACGGGCACGCGGCCGCCGCCGTCGAACGCGATGTTGAATTTGCGCGGCAGGCCGTATAGCTCGCGGTGGTAGAGAATGAAGTGATGCAGCGCGCGGCTGTGCGGCCGGGTGTCGAGAAGCTCCTGCCGGTCGATGCCGGCGGTCGGGCTGCCGGTGATGTTGCGCACATTGTCTGCGCCTGCGCCGCGCGAGGTCAGCCCGATCTCACTTAGACGAAACAGGACTTCTGGCGGATTGGCAGCGGCGATTTCGCGCAGTTGCAGATTGGCGCGCGTGGTGATGTCAGCGTAGCCGCCCGCGAGATCATCGGCGATGGCAGCAACGCCGCGGAACTGATGCGCGGTGAGGATACCGCCGGGGATGCGCAGCCGGCACATGAAGGCGTTCTGAGCGGGCGCGACGTAGAACAGGCCGTGGAACTTGGTAAGGAAAATGTCGAGACCTTTTGGAAATTTTCCTCCCGACGCGAGCGCGTTGATCTCATCCAGCCGATCGAGAGGATGCTTGCGGCGCTTGGCGAACTCTTCCGGCGCCAGTCTGCCGCCTGCAACCTCGACCTGATCTTGTGCCTCGCGCTGAAGGTCATTGGGATCGAAGCCGGGCGCTACAGCGGCCAAAGGTCCCCTGCGCGCTGCCGCGGCGGCCATGAAGCCTTTCAGATATTCCTGCTGCTCAGTCGAAAAGGGCTGATCGCTCACCCGGGCAAGAATACTGCACGCAAACTGGGTAAAGTCCAGTCACTTGATCCCACTCGGCTGCTGCGCGGCTTTCCGGTCAGCGTATCGTCGACGGACCGTACCTTTGGCGGCGCCTTAACAGGTGGCAACCGGGCCATCGAGACCTTTGGTGGCTTCATCAAGTCAGGATGACCGCGCTGATCGAGCCCGGTCGACGGCGTCAGTTTGGCCGTCGCGTCGGCCGAACGACTGGCGTCTCCCGCAGCCAAAGCACCAACACGATGCATGCAATCGATATCAGGCCGAGCATCCCGAAAGTATCTGCGCACGCCATCACGAAGGCCTGCGCGCTTGCCCTGGCCGAGACCGATCCCAGGGCCGAGTTCGGGACATCTCCTGGCTGGACATGCAGCAGGATCATCGCCGAATGCACACGCTCTCGCACTGTCAGCACGGCCTCCGCCACGGCCGTGCCCAGGGTGCCGGCAAGCGTGCGGATGATGTTGAACAGCGCGCCGACCGACGCCGCGTTCGCCGGCGTGAGCAAGGATGTGACGATCATTACCAGCGGCGGCATAATGAAGGGGAATGCGCAAGCCTGCACGAGCTGGCTCGGCAGAAAGTCGGCGATGTACCAATCGCTCGTGATGTACGTTGCCATGTACGCGCCGACCGAGAATGTGAACAATCCGCAGGCGAGCAGCAGGCGCGCATCGACATAGCGCAGCAGCAGCGCGGATAAGGGCGTGAGCACGACCTGCGGCAGCGCCAGCCAGATCAGGATCTCGCCGATCTGCAGTTCGCGCCAGCCTTTCACCTCCGCGGCGAACTGCGGGAGTACGTAATACGCGCCGAGCAAGGCGAAGTTGAAGGTCAGCAAGACGATCAGGCCAAGCGAGAAGTTAACCTGCCGGAACAACCGCACGTCGATCAGCGGGCGGTCGCAGGTCAGCTCGTTGATGACGAACGCCGCGAGGCTGACCCCGGCGATCACGAACAGGCCGTTGATAACGCCGGAATCGAACCAGTCCAGCGTCTGTCCTTCGACCAGCGCCGCCGTCAGTGCGGCAGACGCCGAGGATACAGAAAACAATCGCCGGGTAATCGGTGTCGCGGAACACCTCGAGGCGCAATGGCTCGACTGGCAGCCCGATCATGATCGGGACGATCGCGATCGGCGCGAGCACGAATGTTCTGCCAGTAGATCATCTTCCACGAGAGATATTCGGTAAACCAGCCGGCGATCGATTCCGAGACCGACGGCGAGAGCGTCGTGATGCAGGCATACGTCGCGATGCCCCACACACGCTGCTGCAGCGGCGTAAAGCGCAATACCGCCGCCAGCAGCAATGGCAGCAGCGCGCCGGCGCCCAGACCTTGCAGGAACCGCAACAGGACGAGTGAACGGATACGTCGGAAGCGTGCCCAGAGCGATCGCGCTCACCGTCGTCAGCAGGATGCTGGCCACGAACATGCGGCGCGACGAGAATATGTCCGTCAGCCAGGGCGTTGCCGGCACGATGGCGATGTTACCGACCGAGAATGCGGTTGTCACCCAGGTGCTTAGATCGACATCGAGGCCAATGCCGCCACGCAGATCAGCGATGCCGAAAGAGGTCAGGCGCGTGTTCAGAAGCGACATCACGCCGGCGACGACGGCGCCGAACAGGCCAAACGCGAGCCGCCCCGTCAGCGGCGGCGCGCCGGGCCGAGGTGACGATCGACCGTCCGGACCGCGAAATACCAGCAGGGGCGGCCCCAATGCGGCGAGCATCCGCTTCACCGCGGCGATGCCGGTGCGGTTTGGATCGCGGGAATAGCCGGCGGTATCGCCGGCTGTGACGAGGTATCCACGGCGGCTTCAACCGACAATCCGGGAAGCAGGCGGCCGATCAGATCGTTCTGGTGCGCCTGGCCGGGGTCGAAGCGGATCTTGACCGGCACCCGTTGGGCAATCTTGGTGAAGTTGCCGACCGCGCGATCGGGCGGCAGCAAGCGACACCAGCGCCTCGCTCCCCGGCTCGATGCTGTCGACGTGGCCTGCCAGCGTGATCCCCGGATAGGCGTCGAGCGTCAGCCGCGCTGACTGGCCGACATGCATGTTCCGCATCTGCGTCTCGCGATAATTCGCCACCACCCAAACATCGTTTCGCGGCACCAGTTGGATCAGCGGCGTGCCGGCGGCGACATACTGGCCGACCCGCGCGATGCGGAAACCAAGCCGTCCGTCGCGAGGCGCCAGAACGCGGGTGTAGCCGAGATTGATTTGCGCGTTCTGCAGCGCGGCCTGTTTCGCGCGCAAATCCGCCGCCGTCTGTTCGAGCGTCGCGTGCAAGACCTTGAGCTGCGCGGTCTGCGAGGCGATGGTGGCGCGGTTGCCCGCCACCGTGGCCTGCAGCGCCAGGGCGTTCTGAGTCGCCTGCTCCCAGGTGCGCACCAGAAAAGCGGGCGTGCCGCGCAGACCGTTCTGCCGGCTCCGCTCCTCTTCGGCCTGGATCAGATCCGATTGCGCAAGGTCGGCGTTGCTTTGCGTGACGTCGATCTGACGCTCCTGAAGACCGATCTGCGCCGCCGCGATGGCGACCTGCGCTCCAGCCTCCGCAACCCGGGCGGCTGCGAGGTCGACCTGCGCGCGATATTCGGGGTCTTCGATCTCGTAGAGAACCTGCCCTTCCTTCACCGTTTCCAGGTCGGTGACGGCGACCCGGTGCACGTAACCGGGCACGTGCGCGCTCAGCGTCGTCGGGTCCCCTTGGAGGAAGGCGTCATTGGTGCGCTGGACCGGGTTGAGCAGCAGCAGATCGTCCCAGTCCACCATGAACAGACCGCCGGCGAGCACGGCGAGCCCGACAATCAGTGCGCGGACGATCACCCGTCGCAGACTGTTCGGCGGCGGCGCCGCGGCCGGCGGCGGTGCCGATCCCGGTGGCGACGGTGGCGGCTGGACAGCCGTCGCGGATCCCGGGGCCGACAGGAAAGCGGCGGCGGCGGGGGAGCTGTCGCTCATTGAGTGTCCTCCGGTGCCGCTGTGTCGGTGATCACCTCGACCCGCGCGGACATGCCCGGCAGAACCCGACCGATCAAGTGCGTTTCGGCGAGGTCGAGCGAGATCTTCACCGGGATGCGCTGAACGATTTTGGTGAAATTCCCGGTGGAATTGTCGGCCGGCACGAGGCTGACCTGCGACCCGGTGGCAGGTTGGATGCCGGCGACCTTGCCCTGGACAGGCACATTGCGGAACGCATCGACGCGAACGATTGCGCGCTGCCCAATACGGATGTTGGTGATCTGGCGCTCGGTGAAGTTGGCGGTGACGTACACCGCGTCGAGCGGCGTTATGGTGTCGACCTGGGTGCCGGGCGACAGCAGTGCACCTTCGTGCACCTCGCGGACACCGAGCGTGCCGTCGATCGGCGCGACGATGCGCGTGTAGCCGAGCGCGATCTGAGCGAGCTTGTTCTGCGCGTCGGCCTCGCTTGTTTGCGCCTTCGCTTGCAGGATTTGCGCGTCCAGCAGATCGAGCTGACGCTGGTTCACCAATACCTGCGCCTCGCCCTGCGCCCGTGTCGCTTCCGCCCGACGCTGGTCGGCCTGCGCCGTCTGCAGGCTCTGTAACAGCCCGAACGCCGTGGGCAGCAGCTCTTGCTGGCGATGCGTTTCGTTGACGGCATGGACGAGTTGGTCGTTCGCGGCCGTCACGGTGTCTTGCGCCTGCACGACCTGCTGCTGCAGCACCTCGCGCTTCTCTCCCAGTGCCGCGAGCGCCGTGCGGGCGGCATCCGCCTGGGCCTGGGCCTCCGCCGCCTGAGCGCGGTAGTCGTCATCCTCCATCTGCACGATCATGTCGCCGGCGCGCACCGACTGGTTGTCGTGTACGAGGACAGTCTGGACATAGCCGGACACGTGCGAGCTGAGCGGCGTTCGGTCGCCCTCCACGTAGGCATCTACCGTCACCGGATCGCGCCGGCGGGTGAGCGCGCCCTCCCAGCCGAGCGCGAGCGCGGCGCCGGTGACTGCGAGGACGACAATGGTGATGAAGATGAGGGCGATCCGCATTCCGCACTCCGGGGTTACGGCGGCCTGGTCGATGGGCCGTCCGAGTGCAAGCTTGCTGACACCGTAGTCCAAGGCGAGACGCAGCGCACTCCACCATCCTCCCCAGGCCAAAACACCAGACGTCCGCGGGGACCGGCGGGACCGCCCATTGAGGGCCCAATGCGGGCGCCCCGGATTGCGGATGTCTGGCTCAAACTCGAAATTCGCCACGGGGCCGGCGCGCGCCAATCCGCTCGATGCACACATCAAGAATTCTTCAGCACTTTAGTTGCCGCTCCCATACCACCCCGACCCCAGTCTGGCGCCCGGCAAACCCTGGACCGACACCGCTGCCATACGAGTTTCGCCTTCGAAGCGGATGCAACGAACCTGTGCAACCATCAGCCCTGGCTTTGCAGCGTCGTCAGCTCGGGTAATCAACTCAACCCACCGACCTTGTGGGGTTTGTTCCGTTGTCGCCGCTTCGCTTCCCTGCTTAGGCGTCGCGGCAATATTCCAGCAGATGGGGGTGAACGTCATGTCGGGATCAACCAACGCGGGCTCCGGAAATGGCGCCACTACCGTTTTCTCGGTACTCAGGGACGTTGCAAACCTTTACCGTTCCGACAACTGGCACCTATGACATCGTTGCTGAAGGAGCCCAGGGCGGGTTCTCAGATAGCGAAAGTGTCCCTGGCAAGGGCGCCGAGGTCGGCGGAGAGTTCCAACTGACGGCTGGGGAGATGCTGAGTATCGTGGCTGGTGGCCAAGGCCAGCAGGCGAATTTCTCAGGCGGCGGGAGCGGTGGTTCCTTTGTGTATCCAGCCACTGCTCTTGGTCAGCCTCTTCTCGCGGCCGGAGGCGGTGGAGGCGCAGGTGCCATTTTGGCACCGGGAGGCGACGGGCAGGCTGGAACTGCCGGGTCGAATGCCGCCAATGGCCCTTCGGGGGCCCTTTGGGCGGCCTGGGGGGTGCCAACGGCACGGGCGGCGGCGGTGGAGGTGGGTAATCCGCGGGTGGTGGTGGCGGCGGGTACAGGGAGGAGGCGGCACGGTAGCAGCCGATTACGCTATTTTTTTGGTGGTGGCGGCGGCGGATCGTTCAACGGTAGCGCTGTTGATAACGGCGACAACGTCGATTTAGGTGGCGTCAACTCTGGCAATGGCGTTGTTTTAATCACCCTTGTGTCGCCAAGCTCGTCCCCTTCATCGCCTGCTCCAATCAGAGGCACGTCCGGAGACGACATACTGATCGGCGGCTCCGGCGACGACAAGATCTCAGGCGGCGCGGGCAACGTTCTGCTGATAGGCGGGGCTGGCAATGACACGCTGCGGGGGGGCCGGGAAATGATATCCTGATCGGTGGTTTTGGCAACGACGTGCTGTTTGGTGGCCTGGTATGGACACCTTTCTGCACAGCATTGGCGATGGTCAGGACAGAATCGCGGACTTCCAAAATGCCGATAGGCTCGTTCTGCGGAGTTACATGATCGATCATCGCGATCTGACCTTCGCTGACCTCGACACGAACCGCGATGGGATGCTCGACAAGGGCGATAAGACCGTGTCGTTCACGCAGGACGGCGATCTCATCCTGACGCTCACCCCCGTGCGGTGCGGCAAGCCCGGATAGCGTCACGCTCAAGGGCGCCTCGTGCCTTCACAACAGCGATGTTTTCGTGACCTGATCACACGCGAGCTGACATTTCCTAAGCCGGCTGTGACGTCGCCCATGCGCTGCTGGGCAAGGTTAGGAAGACGTTTGCCTTGTAGGTTCCGGTGTAGACCACAAAGAACCGGGGCGGTGCACCCGATGGCAACCATCGGCAGTTGCTTGCGACCCGCATCATCGAAAGTGCGTGCCTCGGTTTACTCTTCACATTGTTCCGCTCAAGTTCGTCAGGCAACCCTCCCGCGAATATCACGGATTCTGTGACGGTATCCGCTAGAGGTCGAGCTCGACGGCGGTTTTTGGCGTTGCGCAGCAGATCAGCGCATTGCCTTCGGCTGGCGGGTCCAACGGCTCTGGCGCATAGGCGAGTTCGCCATCGATCAAGCTACTCTCGCAGTTGTGGCAGACCCCCGATCGGCACGCCCAACGCACCGGGACAGCGCAGGCTTCCGCCAATTCGAGCAGGCTGGCGAAGCGGAAGTCCCATGGCACGGCGAGGCCGCTGCGCAGGAACGTCACCATTGGTCCACCGCCCGCAGGACCGTCAGGACGGTGCGGCACGGCTGCGGCGACGCCGGAGATGCCCGGCGTGAGGGTCGACGCGGGCCCGAACACTTCGACATGAACCCTTGGCCAGGGAATGCCCCATGCCGCCAGGCCCTTCTGAAATTCATCGAGAAAGCCTGGCGGACCACACAGATAGAAATCAGCGTCCTGGGGAATCCCAAACTCCTGGAGCGATTGGACCGAGAGATGGCCCGGCCGATCGAAGTCCTGGCCGAGCACGTCGCCTGGTCCAGGCCGACTGTAGATCACGCAGCGATGGGACGCGCGGTGAGTATCGAGCAGATCGTCCGCCTCCTCGGCAAACGAATGGTGCGCTCGATCGCGGGCCGAGTGCAGCCACCATACCGGCCGAGGCGCCACGGCGTTCGTGGTGGCTGCACCATGCAACATCGCGAGCAATGGCGTGACGCCGACACCGGCGCTGATAAGGACGACGGGAGTCGCACCCGCCGCGAGCGTGAAAGAGCCACGAGGAGCGCTGACCTCCAGGCGACTGCCTGCCCGAACGCTTTGGTGGAGAAAGCCGCTTGCGAGACCGTGCTCGTTCTTGACGGCGATCCGATAGTTAGGGGTCCCGCGCGGACCGCACAGCGAATAGTTTCGCGTGACGAGGGGAGCATCCTCGCTTGGCCTTACGCGGACCATGATGTACTGGCCGGGGAGTGCCGGTGGTAGCGGCGAGCCGTCTTCGGCGGCGAACTCGAACGATCGGACGTCCGCACTTTCCTCGCGCGAAGCAATGACCACGACCGGGCGGAAGCCACGCCACGCGAGTGGCGCCGAGGCGCCGAGTCCGAGGCCAGCGTTGCCCGTTGTGCCGCCCGCTTCGGCAGCGGTGAGCAGCGCCTGCATTGAGCCTTGCCAGTCCAGGCTGAGAGCCGGAATTCGGACTGCGCGGCGCAAGGCTTCGAGCGGGTGATCCGCGGAGTAGAGGAGGGCATCGATCTCGGCGACCGTCATGCGCTCGGGGCCGTCAGAGAGCTTCTCGATGCGATCGCCGGCGCCGAGCTCGCCTTCCTGGATAACACGGAAATAAAATCCAGGCCGGCGGTGCGCAACCAGCAGCGCCGGAATCGCCGGGTGGTTCAGCCTGATGCCGACCCTGTAACAAGTGTCGCGTGGCTGGCTGATCTCGACGACGGCACCGCCGATCCTGAAACGATCGCCGATGCAGACCTCGGTATCGGCAAGGCCCTCCACCGTGAGGTTCTCGCCGAAATTCCCGGCGACCAGATCCGACCGCCCAAGATAGTTCGCCCAGTAGCGGTAGGAGTTGAGCTGGTAGACCATGAGTGCACGTTGCTCGCCGCCATGGCCGCGGAGGTCTCCCTGGCCATCACCATCGAGGTTCAGGCGGCGGGCAAAAATCCGCCCCGTCACCGGGGTCTTCCAGACCGCCGTCCGAACAGTCCTACTCTGCCACGCGACGTCCTGAGGAAGTCCGACATTAACCGCAACGACCACGCCCATGGTGGAATCTCCGGTGAAGCGTCAGGCCCGCTTTGGCAGCGGCGTCACACCCCCAATCGAGAGGCGAGGCGGTCGCCTGTGAATGCTGCCAAAAGTTCAATACCGAGTGCAGAGTAGAGCTTGTCGGACAGATCCGGCCGATCGAGCGTATGGGTGAAAAACAGGCGCAGCGCGGTCATCGGCCCGCGCTATCCCTGTAAGCTGGCGACCGTGCCGGGTGCCGAAGAAGTCGCGTGGCTGCTCCCCGTGCTGCTCATCGCCGGCACGTTCTTCGGCCATCAGCAGTCCGCAACGGGGCATCGTTGTATGCGGCCCGGGCGCCCATCGGGACGACCCCTCATTCGGCGGGCGCGGCACCGTCGTGAGCAGGCACAGGCACCATGGCCTCGAACACGCCGTCACGTCGAACAAGCCCATGAAACAGCGCTGCCGCGATATGCAACAGGATCAGCGCGAAGAACGCGAAAGCAAGGTAGAAATGCGCATTCCAGAGCAACGTGTGAAGGCTGTCGCTCTGCGGCAGAATGGCCGGAAGGTGAACGCCGCCAAACAGCACGACCGGGTAGGCTGCCGCCGACAGCATCCCCCAGCCGATCAGCGGCAGGCCGATCATCAGGACGTAAAAGGCATAGTGCGACAAGTAGGCCGCCAGCTTCATCGGCTCAGGCAGGTCGACCGGCAGCGGTGGTGCGCCGGACCGCAGCCGCACCACCAGACGGACCAGCGCGAGCACCAAAATGGCGATACCGAGGGGTTTGTGGATCGCAACGAGCGTCAGATATTTAGGCATGATGGTGGACACCATGCCTACGCCAATGAACAGCATGGCCAGGATGCAGACTGCCATGAGCCAGTGCAGCGCGCGCTGCAGCACAGTAAAGCGTGTGTGGCCCCCGTTCATGGCTTGGCTCCGGTCGTCGTTCGGGGATAGTTCTGAGCCTCGGCCGTGCGACGATCATACGACTTCGCATAAGCAGACGACCGCGCCGCCGGGAACGGGTCGTCCGATGTGCGTATACCTGTCGGCAGGACGGTTGGATCGAAATTTATGTCACGGCACGGACCGTCCCGCTCGGCTTCAATCTGCTGGACCGTGAGCGTGCCAACCTCCACGGTGCGACGATCTTCCGGCCATGCTTTGCTGGGGTCTGCGGTGGGATCGCCCGAATTAGCCACGGTCACCACCATGGTCCAGTGTTGCGGTCCGCCTTTCACCCGCTCGGTGATCTCCTGCTCAAGGAAGTCGGCGCCACGTTTGGCGAGTTCCTCGGGCGAGACCGCGACCGGTTGGGCGGCTGGCAGCAGCGACCATCTTACCGCATGCTCCGCGCCGGAATTGTCGACGAAGATGAAGCTGTTGAGGCTGTTGAACCGATCTTCCGCGTAGCTGCCGGTCCAGGGAGCGCTTTTGGCCCACGCACCGAATGCCGCAATCTCAGGATGCGCGCTGGCGTAGGTCTTCATCGCGTCCGGGTCCTTGCTCGCCGAGGCGAGCAGAAGATCGTAAAAGGCCTGCGGGGTCGATGCCGGAAAGACCGGGGCATCGATCATTGCGGTGCGCCATTCCTGCCCGTCCGGCGTCGAAATCAGCAGTCCCAGGCCCCGCACCCGGACCGTCGCATCTGCCGCATTCGGATCCGGAGTGGCAATGTTGAAGCGCCCGAGGGCCGGATACTGGCCGCGGGCGAAAACCTGAGCCTGTGAGAACGCGGACCCGGCCCCATTCGCTTCGAAGACGCCGGTGAAGCAGATGCCCTTGGCATGGTTTCGGCGATGGCCCAACGGGTCGACAGTGGGGGGCGTCAGCGCATCCACTATCTTGTCCGGCGTAAGGCGCCCGGGCGAAAACCATCCCGCGGCGTAGGCGAAGGCAGCGGCAGAGGCACCGATGATTACCGCGATCAATACCAGGGATGCGAAAACGGCACCCGCGGGGGGCCGGTGCGGTTGGAGCATTCGAACCTCACTGTCACGACCAACAGGCTATCGATCAAGCTTACCATGCCTTCGCGCCATGACCAGTCCGCTGCAAACCCCGTTCCAGCCTATCGGCCCAGGTGTCATGGACTACAATGGGTTGCTCCGCCGGTCACCAGGGCGGTGGTTGACGTGGCCTGAAACTTATCAATGCTATCACGACCGTCAGATGGTCTCCGCTGTCGGTGTTTGCCGCCATATTCATCGGCAACTCCACGGTGCCACCGGCTGTCTGGGCCAACGCCGTGGACGAAAAAGAGGAGTGTGAAATGTCGATCGTGACTCGATACGTCTTCATCGTAAGCATGGACGTGACCGCCGAAAAGGAGGCGCTGTTCAATGAGGTATATGACCAGGAGCACGTGCCAAACCTACTCAAGGTGCCGGGCGTCCGCGCAGTGACCCGGCTGCGCACCGAGCCAGCAAGCTTCATCCTCGCCGGTCAACCGAAGGAGCTGACCGGCGAAGGAGCGCCGAGATATGTGGCAATCTATGAGATCGACAGCCCGGATGTTCTGACCAGCGCCGCCTGGGCGAAGGCAGGCGAACAGGGTCGCTGGCCGACAGAGGTCCGGCCGTACACAAGCAATCGGCAACATATCGTGCGTGCCGTGGTGTAACGCGCCCTGACCCCACATTTCTGGACACTGGCCTGCATCTCAGGCACGAACCCGTCGAATTTAGGCCAAATCACCCACATGTGGAGGGCTCAGTGAGCAACGGCGGCACAGACATCCCCGCTCAGCTTTGGCGACAGGACCTCAGCACCCTGTCGAACCTGCTGGACTCTCGTGCGGTGACGCCGACCGAGCTGGTGCAGATGTCCCTGTCGCGGCTCGAGCGGCTTGATCCGATCCTGAACGCGTTCGTCCACGTCGACGCCGAGCGCGCACTGCGTGCCGCGGGGGAGGCCACCAGACGGCAGCTTGAAGGTCGGCGCCTCGGGCGCCTCGATGGCATTCCAGTCGCGGTCAAGGACAATCTGTTCGTCGCCGGCATGCCCGCGCGTTGGGGCAGCCTGTTGTTTCGAGATCATGCACCGCCGCAGGATGACATCTGCGTCGAGCGACTACAGGCGGCCGGTGGCATCGTTATCGGCAAAACGACGACACCTGAGTTCGCGCTCTCCGGCCGCACCGAGAGTCGTCTGGCCGGTATAACCCGCAACCCTTGGGATCCGACACTGACACCCGGCGGATCGAGCGGTGGCTCGGTCGCGGCGGTTGCCGTGGGAATTGTCCCCTATGCGATCGGGACCGATGCCGGCGGGTCGATTCGAATGCCGGCCGGCTACACCAATCTGGTTGGACTTCGGCCATCCAATGGCCGCATCCCACGTCGTTACGGCTTTCCGCCGATGGCGCTCGACTTCCAGGTGATTGGACCCGTCACCCGCACGGTGCGCGACCTGGAACTCGTCCTGGATGTCCTCGCCGGGCCAGATGCGCGGGATCCGGCGTCGTCGCGGCTGCCGCCTTGGGGAGACACTTTGCGGCGGCCGCTGCGTCTCGGCTGGTTCACAGCGATCGGCGACGAATGCGCCGACGCAGCCGTAACGAATGTGATCGAGGCTGCCATTGATCAGCTCGCTCGGCTCGGGTGTACCATCGTGCCATGCAGCGCGCCATTTGACCTTTCGGTGCTGCGCGTAATCTGGAGTATTTTCACCGCCGCCGGTGCGGCGCGGGTGGCATTGCGCTTTCCTGATCTTTGGCGGGCCGAAATGACCGAAAGCATCGCCGCGACGGTCGAGCGCGGACTCGCCTTGTCAGCTACGAGCTACGTCGAGGCAATGGATCAGCTTGCCGTCTTTCGGGCGGATGTGTCCGCCGGCTGGGGAAAATTCGACGCCCTGATCATGCCAACAACGCCATCGCCAGCTTGGCCGGTTGAAACCGAGCATCCGGCCGAAATCGGCGGCCGGCCAGGGAGCGCGGCGACGCAGGGCATGTTCTGCGGTTGGGTCAATGCAGTCGGCTACCCCGGTCTCAGCATTCCCGTGGCGCCGCATCCCGATGGCCGACCCGTCGGGATGCAGATCGTGGCACAAATCGGCAATGATGCCGTGGTGCTGGAGATCGCCCGCCGTCTCGAGGCCGACGCAGCTTGGGGCAATCGGTGGCCAGAACTTGCGGATACTGCCTGATCGGCACCGTCGGTCGATTCGGGCTGCAGAGTAAGACGGGGTATAAACCGGAGGGCAGCGGCTGTCGGATGTTGGTCCAACGGAATTGCCTTGCCGCATATTCCCGACCGATGTTCCCGGGTCCGCGACCGCTGATACCGGCCCATCAGGGTGTATTGACGGCCAGCCCAGACTCCATGCACGCTACGGCGTCCTGCCCGCACGTTGGCGCTGTGAAGGAACTGAATGCGGGCCAACAATGCGTGAGGTGCTGACATGGAGTTCGTTGACCTGAGTCGTGAGCTTTTCCACCGCACTCAGCGCCACCCGAGTCATCCACCCGTAATCATGACTGTCTGGAGCGATCATTCTGAAAAGATCGTTGCAGGAGCGACCACTTTCAGCTCGAAGGCGTTATCTATTTCCTTCAGTGATCATGCGGGTAGCCATGTGGACGCACCGGTACACTTTGATCCTCGTCCCGGTGCGGCAAGCATTGATCAGGTACCGCTGGAGAATTTCTATACGTCAGCGTTCTGTCTCGACCTGTCGCATGTGCCGCTGAAGCATGCCATTACGGTATCTGAGATGAAGGCGAGCCTGGAGAAATCCGGTCAGGAAATCCGACCGCGCGACACGGTGCTGGTTTGGATGGCGACGAACGAGCGACTGCTTGGGAAGCCGGAATTTGAGCACGACTTTCCGGGGCTGGCGCTTGAATCGGTGCACTGGCTCGCGGATCAAGGCATCGGAATGTTCGGCGTTGAGGCTGTCAGTCCCGCGCCAGAAGGTGAGCTCAACTTTCAGGCGCACATTGCCTGCGCGGAACGTGGCATCACGCACATGGAGTGCCTGGCAAATCTGGACAAGGTCGCCGGGCGCGGCCAATTCCGCTTCGTTGGCTTTCCACTGAAGATTCGTGGTGGCACGGCGAGCCCGATCAGGGCGGTTGCAATCTTTGAATAGAGTGCCGCCGCCTGACCGATAACCTGGTTGCCCACGGCGTGTTGCGCAGATGAACATCGTGACCCTTGGTCAGTAGTCTGGCATCGCTTTAGCGCCTGATCTTCAGCGTCCTGGGCGTCTCGCTCATCGCGTGCAGGCTTTGCCGTGGTCTAATTGAACCGCTCCAGCCAGCATCTATCACGATGCTACACTTGTATAGAGCGGTGCAATCGGGTCGGTGGAATTCAGGGGCCTCGGGTGGTGGTTGCCCAGCCCGTCGTCGAGCGCGATATCGAGCCGTCGTTCGCCATCACTCAAGGCCCATTCACCAGCGGGTCCTTCGTTATCCCAGCAATGGCACCAAGAACGCCGCGATCGCCAGACTGTCCGCTGACAAAACTAAAGACCCTCATACGAGTTCTGGGCGACAGATCAATTCGTAATAGTGTCGAGCGGAACTTGTTCCTAGGCGGCCAATTCTGTTGATCGGGAAGATGACAACTGATAGGCTGGGGCGCGACCTGGGGGGAGGGGTCAGCCACCAATTGCCTGCCTCGCCAAGCCGGCTGAGAAAGGGAATGACCATGACAATCACCCGTCGCGATTTTTTGGGGACGGCCGCGGCGACGGTGCCGCTGGCCAGAGCCGGCGCTCAGTCGCCTTCGATCAAGATTGGCGTGATGAGCGATGAGTCCGGCGTCTGCGAAGGGGCCGCCATAGCGGCGGTGAAGCTCGCGATCGACGACACAAGGGCGGACCGGCGCGATATCCCTATTCAGATCATTTCCGGCGATTGCCGGAATATGGCCGATGTCGGGGCCAGTCTGGCGCGCCAATGGATCGAGCGAGAGGGGGTAGATATTATAATTGGCCCCCGGAGCACCGCAGCGTCGCTCGCGGTTGCCAGGGTTTGCAACGAGCTGGACAAAATCTACATGAATTCGCCGGGGGTGTCCTCGGACCTCATTGGACCGGAATCCACGTCGACCACCATCCACTGGACCATGGACGCGTTGATGCTCGCTCATTGGACCGGCCGGGCTATGGTCGAGGCGGGAAACGATAGATGGCATTTTGTCAGTGCAGAATATGCGTTCGGCCACGCGCTCCAGAGCAGAATCAGCGACTCTGTGATCCAGGCGGGCGGAAAGGTATTGGGCAACGCACTGACGCCTTTAGGCAATGGCGATTTCTCGCCATTCTTTCTCCAAGCGAGGTCGGGTAGCGCCAACGTCATCGGTTTGTGCAATGTCGGCGCTGACACAGTGAACGCGATCAGGCACGCCGGCACGCTGGGCATCACCGCTGGGGGCGTAAAGCTCGCGGCCCCGCTGATGTTCATCGGAGACGTGCACGCGCTTGGCTTGCAGGCGGCACAGGGGATCGTCGTATCCGAGCCATTTTACTGGGATCGCGACGAAGGCACTCGCAGATTCAGCAGGCGGCTGCAGCCGACCGTCGGCAACGCGCGGCCAGATGTGGGGCTGGCTGGATGCTATGCCGGCACGTTCCACTACTTGAAGGCGGTGACGGAGATGGGCACTGCCGAAGCGAAGCGAAGCGGAGCGGCGACCGTCGCTCGCATGAAAGCCATACCGACCAACGACGACTGTTTCGGTCAAGGAAGGATATCGGTCGACGGTCGGTGCCTACATTCTGTCTGTCTCTACGAAGTCAAGAGTCCTGCAGAGAGCAAATATCCCTGGGACTACTATAAGCTACTGGCTACCACGTCGGTCTGAGACCCTGGCCGGAAACACGTGCGCAACGATATCGGAGCTCTCTTCCGAACCGGATTCCGGCCGGCAGCGGCGGTTCTATCAGCCCGGCCGCCGGGCGAATGTCGTGGCGCTGCCCACCGGTCAGTTGGAATGCGAGGATGCGCCCGTTCTGGTCGACAACGGCATATATCTTCGTGGTCCGACCACCCGACTGCGGCCGGTAGCCTGCGTCTCGGGGACCCTTTTCCACCGGCGGTGCCGCGGTGGGCCTTGGCAGTCGTGCTGTCGATGCACCGAGTATCCGCGGCGACCGATGACAGTCCACCCGGCGACACCCGACTTTCACGGCTTGGATGACGCCACTTATGATCTCGCGGTTCCGGTTCGGTTTGACCCCACGCCGACGTTTCGGATCGCAGCTTCGATCGCCTCGAGCGCTCCTCGCTCAGCCGAAGCAGATTCGACATTCATTCCCCCTACGCATCCCAGGGTCGAATCTCAAGCAACCGATGCGCGTCAAGCGGGAATTGAGGTTTGAATCTAGCCGTCGTGCGAGACAAGTTGCCGCAACGTCGCCCGCCCACGAGGCGACGAGAGGCGATAGCTTAAGTTTGGCTCCCCGAACCGACCGCGGCGGTCTCCCGCCCGGACAAGTTCTCACGCCGCCTCCGATCTTTACGCTCCCCGGGAAGAGCTTTAGATCTGTTACGATTGCACAGTGGCGGCCGATGGCCCAGCATCGGTCGCGTAAGCCAATCGCCAGATCGGCAAGCGGAGATGACATAGACGTCCACCCGTTGGTGGTTGCAAAATCGCCTATCGCGTAGCGTAGCGAACGGATAGCCGAGTCAAAGAGCAGCTGACGTGACTTACAGGCGCTGCGCTTCAAAGCTTCTGGTAAGACCAGCTACGTCGCGTCAGGACCTACCGGAGTGAAAATTTGGCCCGTCCGCTGATATTGTCCTATGCCCAGAACGGCGAAGACGTGGTCCTGAGCCGCGCATTTGCCGATCAAGAGTTCGGCTTCTATGTCGACATCGGCGCGTGCCATCCCGTCGAGGACAGCGTAACGCTCCGCTTCTATGAGCGCGGCTGGCATGGTGTGAATGTCGAGCCCGATCAAGAGCTATATGCCGTCTTCACGCAGGCCCGTCCACGCGACGCCAACCTATGCTGCGCAATTGGGCGGACGCGAGGGCGGATCGAATTTCATCCCACGGATACGCGCGGCCACGGTACCCTAGACGGGGCCTTGGCGTCGGGCCACAGCGCAGGTCGGCCGGCCGTGCGGGTTCCGATGATATTACTGAGCGATGTGATCGACTGTCATGGGCCCGATGGCGGACAGATCGACTTCCTCAAGGTCGACGTGGAGGGCTGGGAAGCCGAGGTCATTGCCTCCGGCGACTGGGGGAGGCATCGGCCGCGCGTATTGGTCATTGAGGCGGTCGACGATAAGGGGGAGCCCACCTACGAAGCCTGGGAGCCCGCCCTACTGGGAGCTGGTTACCGTTTCGCGATGTTCGATGGCTTAAATCGATTTTACTGCCGCGACGAAGATGCTGGGCTGCTTCTGCCGCGGCTCGGCGCCCCGGCAAATGTGCGAGATGGCTGGATACGGGCTCGCGACGAGCAGGCACACGCGAACAGGGCTCGGCTCCAGACTGAACTTGCTGCCGCCATGCGCCAGGCGGCGGAGGTTGAGGAGCGCTGCACTGCCTTGGGCACGGATCTGGCGGAGGCTCACGCCAATGAACGCAATGCACGGCATCGCCTCGAGGCGGCAACGATTGAGGCCGAGCGGTCGCAAACCGAGATGGCTGCGGCGCTTGTGCGTAGCGAGGAATCGATGGCCAAGGCGGAGCGAGGTACGCGCGGAAGGGGCCGCACGTAGCGATACATTGGCAGTCGACGCGGCGCGCGCTCGCTCCGAGGCAGCATTGGCGCTGCACCGAGAGGACGTCGCCGAGGCGCGCATGGCGGCACTGGAGATGGATCTCGTCCGGCGAGAAGCGGATGATCGGGTGCTACGCGCCGCTCTGGCACATGCAGAGCAACAGGCGCAGGCCGTAGCAGCCAGACATGCCGGCGCGCTGGCACACGCAGAGCAACAGGCGCAGGCCGCAGCAGCCAGACATGCCGGCGCGCTGGCACACGCAGAGCAACAGGCAGATGCCGCCGCAGCCGGTCTCACGGCGGTATATGCCTCGACTTCGTGGCGTATGACGCGACCGTTGCGCTCCATCAGCCTTTTATTGCGGGTTCTTCGCGGTCGGCGCTGAGCCCCGGGTGTCACCATTCAGCGACAGCACATGGATCGGTCCGGCCGAGCTCTCTGTTGCGGGCATCGGCAGCCTTTGGCTATGCCGCGAATTTCACCCGTTGTCTGCAGCCTGCGTTAAGTAATGTCATCGCCGCCAAGTGCTGACAACGGTTTCACTCTGGATCCGGCGGAAATTATCGTCGATGTCGCCACGTCGGGCTGTTTTGCAGATTTGAAGCTGACACCTATCGGCCGCGAGTGACGTGACGGCGCATACGATCGACAATTGTTTCGGACCGATCGGATGGTGGGCCTACATCACGCGCCGTAACGTGCAAACAGCGTGCCCGGGTCGAGTCCATCAGCAGCCACGCGGCCTGCGGCCCAGGCTGCCGTATATACTGCGCGCAGTTTTGGGATTTCGGATACGAAAGCCTCCAGGTGCTTGCATCGCTCGATCAGCCGCGCCACGGAAAACCCTTCCCGGATCGCGTCGTCGGCCTGCATCAGAGCCATGCGCGCCCACTCGCCGGCATTCCGGCAATGCTTGGAGCGATGACGGTCAACACGCACCGGATCGATCCCGGCCAATTCCGCTGCGTCGAATAAATCAGGCATCCGCTCAAGGTGCCACAGCAATACCCAGTGCAGCCAGGAGACGTTCATATTGACCACTATCGCCGGCCGACCCACCCACCAAGCGGGCCGGTCCTGCAGGGCGGCCAGAGCATAGACGGAAGACGGAATACACGTCAGCAATGAGGAAAATGGCGGCCCGGCGACATTCTGCTGATAGGCGCGCAGCGCATGGTCGCGGCGGAACGCGCAGGCATAGATTGCGGTGAACAGATTCTCGTTCAGTGCTGCTACCTCGCGCAGCGCCGCCACTCGCCGGTTCGGGCCGCCAGGGCCGATGAGCTTGGCCGTGCGCACAATGTCGTCGGGGTCGGCAAGCTGCTCGGGTGCGTCGAAATTCGTGTAGGCGTAGTTCATATACGCCATCTCGACGTCGGGATGCGCCTCCAGGCCATTCAGCACAGCTTCAATCGCGCCGTCGATGATAAGGTCGTCGTCGCCCATCAACCAAATATAGGCCCCCTTGGATGCCCGCGCGGTGGCACCGAGATTGCCGAGCATGCCGAGATTGGCGGGATTGCGTCGGCTAGAGAAGCTCGGCGTGCCGGCGAAGCGTGCGACGATGTCCGGCGTTGCGTCCGTCGAGGTGTTGTCGCACACCACTACCTCCACTTGATCGCGGAACGGTCGCGCCGCTTCGATCAACCGCGGCAGGCTGTGCGTCAACCAGTGGGCCCGATTGTACGTTGTGATGGCGCAACTAAGAAGTGGCCGTGCAGCCCCCGTCAGAATGGCAGGCAGCGGCCAGCCTGGTGCGGTCCCCGCCCGTGCGATGGCCGAGAGGACATCGCGGCCATACCCTTCCCAGGTGCGGATGGGCCGCGCGACCGCCTCGCGACGCAGCCGGTCGATCAGCCCGAACTCGCTGGCCAGCCGGGCAATGCAGCGGGCGATTGCGGCCTCGTCGCGCATGTCAATGGAGAGGACGCCTCCGCCGGGCGCCACCTCGGCCATCGCCGATCCGTCGTGGCACAGGCATGGCAGACCGCTCCACAAGCTCTCCAGAACCGGCAGCCCGAACCCCTCTTCCCACGACCCGAAAACAGTGGCGTCGGAGCGATTGATCAGTGCTACCAGTTCAGTATCGGAGACATGCTCGGGAAGATCGACGTCCCCTGCCTGCATAGCAAGTGCGTTGATCTCGGCGTTGAGATCAGCGAACTCCGCGCGGCGGCCAACGATGGTGAAATGGATCGGCCGTTCGGGCGCCAGCCGTCGGGCCTTCATCACGGCGCGTAGCAGCGTCGGGTAATTCTTCCTCGGCTCCCAGGTGCCAACGGCAATCAGCCGTAGCGGCGCTGTCGGGTCGCCTTCGCGCGGAACAAGCTGCCTCGGCGCGCCGGGCAGATCGCCCGCGAGCGGGCAGACGGCGATGTTTGGCACACGCAATCCTTGCTCGCTCAGATACCGGCGCAGGTCAGCCGCGACCGTCCACGAAATCGGCAGCGCAACATCGAGTTCCGAGAACAGCTGCCAATATTGCATGAAGGTCGGCAGCGTCGTCGGGGGATAAATGCTGGCCATCTTCAGCGGGATGAGGTCGTAGAAGATCGCCGCAGTACGCATCCCGAGGCTGCGCGCGAATTGTGCTATATTCGAGTCGGGTGGTCGGGAAGGCACGGTGATTTCCGGCACCAACAGCCACTCACCGGCAAGCGTTTCTGGTAGCGGGCCTCGCGACGCGTGTGCCGGCGGGCCGTCCCAGCGCGCTAGGTGCGCCTCTTCGCTGGCACCGAGCGGAGCCAGGCAGCCACCAGCTTCGTCCCACTTTACCGGAACGACATCGATGCCGAATTCGCTGAGCACTCGCCCCAGCGCGCGTGTAACCCGCTGGATACCCGTGTTGAACGAGTGCGTCGCAGTCATTCCTGTAACGTAAAAAACGCGCTTCGGCACCTGCGCCACGCCGACAGCGGAAATACGAGGGCGCTCTGCCGCGATAGCCGCAAGTGTCTCGCAACCGTCACGCGCGCTACGAAAGCGATATCTCAAGGTAGCCGTGCGCGGCAGGGTCCGCAACGCGCGATCGAGAGCAGCATCGCGGTCCTCCGAGGACGCGAACAGAGCCAGATCAACGCCGGCGAGCAACGTAAGCTCCGCTTCGCCGACCGACCGGCCGGCTTCGATCGCGATCGCTAGCTTCACGCCGAGTCCCTGGGCCTCGTCCTGGATCAGCATCGCCTCGGCGGGTCCGTGCGTGGTGGCGAGTGGCAGCAGCGCCCAAAGGCCGTGCAACTCACCGCGGCCGATGCCGGGGAGTGAACTGCCAGCCTGGCGGAAGCCGGGGAGAATTGCCTGCGAATCGGCTCGCCAATGGTGTCGCCACACACGCGCGCATGCCGCTTCCAAGGCCGCCGCGACCGCTTCGCCACCGCCGACCGAGCCCTCTATGACGGCGAGGAGCGGCACGGGTGATGTCGCGTCGAGTTCCGCCAAAATTGCCTGTGCGTAGTCACTCCACCGCCTCAGATCGCGGGTACTGGCCGCACGAGCGAGCTCGAGGCGCAGTTCAGCATCTTCGGCAAGCCGCTCCAGACCGTCTTCGATGGCATCTGGGTCACGCGGATCGATGGCCAGACAACCGCCGCCGGCGGCGATCTCGGCCATCGACCCCACGTTGGAACACAGGCATGGCTTGCCTTGCCAAAGGCTCTCCACGATGGGCAGGCCGAAGCCCTCTGCCAGAGAGATGAACACCGTAGCGTCGCATTGGAGCATCAACGTGCGCAGAACCGCCTCGGGCGCATACTGATGCAGCTGGATACACCCGCCAGAGCGAGCCGCTTCCTGCTGAACGGCGGCGGCTACGGCGTGATGCAACGAGCCAACCACGTCGAGCCGGATGTCGAGTTCGGGGCGGCGACCGCGCAGCCGGTTCACGGCTTGCATCAACGCCAGCTGGTTCTTGCGTGGCTCGACCGTGCCGATCGCCAGGAAGCGCACTGGCGCGCGGGCTCCCGCGGACAGATGAGTGGTCTCCCTCGCGGGAGGGTCCGCTGCCATGACGCGCGGAACCCCGACCATCTCTGCCGCCAGTGGCACCGGGCGAACGGGCGACAGCCGATCGGGGTCATGTCCTTGCTCGCGCCACCACGCCATTAGATCGCTCGCCGCTGTGCGCGAAATCGGCAGGATCACATCCGCCGCAGCCAGCGCCATCGCATATGCCTCGTGCGCTGTCGTCAGCGTCTCGTAGCCCGGCTCGCGCAGCGGGATCAGATCGTAGAACACTACCGCGATGCGCAGGCCGTGGTAGCGCGCATAGTCGAGGGCAACGGCCAATGCGGCGCTGGGTGCGTCGGCGCCGCCAATCTCAAAGTGAGTGACCTCGCCGATTATCAACCACGCGCCCTGCCGGTGCCTGGCATCTGCGTGCGTCAGATGCAGAGGAACGCCCGCTTCGATCGGCTCCGCCAGCAGCGGCCCGCCGTACCGGGCCAGACCATTGGTCCAGACGGCCTCGGCACGGACGATCGCCTCGCGTTCGGCGCACCAGCGAACCGGCACGACATCGACGTCGGACATGGTGGCGAGTGCCGTGCCGAGTGAGCGTACCACACGCTGGACGCCAGTGTTGCCGTCGTAGCGGCCGGTGTGATGCACCCAATAGTAGATTTGCCGAGCGGCTTTGGTCGCTTCGCCATTCATCATCCGCAGATTGCGCCTTAATCTATCTCGATCTCCGGGAACAGAAAGATCATACGTCCGCCGCGGGCGAGGAACTCAGCTTCACGCCACACGATCCTTTCGCGGAAGTGCCAAGACAGAACCCAGGATGCAGTCCCGCTGCATCGCCATTGCCTTGGTCTCCAAGACAACCGGGATGCCAGTGTGCTGCACATCGTCGGCAGGTGCAACAAGCAGCGGCTGATGCCAATGCCTGTGGACCACCGGCACCAGCCGTCCAAGTGCAGGAGAGCGGTCAATCCCCGCCGAAGCCACGCTGTGGTCCGATCGCCTGCAGTTCGGAGGGGTCCAGATCGCAGATCGCCCCTAAATCCTCGGCGATCGCGCTGTCCTGAAGACGGTCAGGCAGGCTGTCCAGCCAGGTGGCGTACTCAGCCTGTGCCTCCGCGAGGCCGGCGACAGTAAACTCCTCGTCCGAGAGGTCGCCTGCGCAGCGCGCGCGGACCATCGCATGTTTCTCCCGATCGAGGTCGTTCCAAGAGGAAGGAGAATCGCTTGCCTCAACCCCAAAATCCAAGCTCCGACAGACACCGATCCGCTGAATACTTTCTGCGACTGCTTTTCGGGTCGGGCTCTGAGACGGAGCAGACGTTCGGCGCACGATCTGAGATGCCGTATCCAGATGCTCCCCTCGCATCACCCCGGGGGGCGGCGTGATGAAGCCGATCCGATGCGGGCAGCACGTCTTCGTTTTCGCTGGATTTTCGGAGCCTCTTTGGGAATTGGTGGGCGGGTAGACTCCGGGATCCAAGGAATACCGCGTTCGTAAAGCGAGGTGTTGCTCGTCGGCAGGACGAAAGCAGTACCGTCGATGAGACCTTGAAAGCTGAACGCGCTGACATGGCTCAATTGCACAGTATCCGAGCCTTCCGGCCCGGTGATCACCACGCTGGCATCCGACCCGTTGGCGGTTGTCTTGACGTATTGGCTCAGGTCGGTTGCGGAGATCGAGGTGCCGGCTAAAATCCTTGTCAGATCGAGGCGATCCCCATTCGCCACCTCAAAGCCTGACAAAGTCTGAGAGTTTGTGTATGGGACGACCGTATCGGCTCCGGTTGATCCGGTGATGAAGCCCACCCTGGCAGCGCCTCCGAGCATAATTTCGCTACTCGCCCCGAGACAGATGGTGTCGCCATTCGCCGGCCCGGTGTCAGCGACTAGATCGCTCAGCGAGAGACCGCTCGCCAATTGCGCCTGACCCGCCTGAATCGAAGACGCGGTCACAATGTCTCCATCAGTGAGTAAAACCGAGGTCACCTTGCCTTGAGCCTCGGTGCTATTCGCCAGATCGGCGCGGATACCCGACAGAGGTGTGGTCGTTGCCAGCGCCTGGGTCCATGCGACGAGGCCGCCTGGATCCGCGGTGCGGCCCAGCACAGCCTGATAGAGATTGGAAATGTCCCCCTGCCCCTCGGGGCTGTTCGCCAGATCGACGCGAACTTCCGACAACGATGTGGTCGCCTCCAGTGCCTGGGTCGATACGACGAGGCCGCCTGGATCAACAGTGCGGCCCAGCACAGCCTGATATAGATTGCAGATGTCCCCCTGCCCCTCGGGGCTGTTCGCCAGATCAGCACGGACGCCAGACAAAGACGTGGTCGCTTCCAGCGCCTGGGTCCATGCGGCGAGGCCGCCTGGATCCACGGTGCGGCCCAGCACGGCCTGATAGAGATTGGAAATGTCCCCCTGCCCTTCGGGGCTGTTCGCCAGACCGGCGTGGACGCCAGACAAAGACGTGGTCGCTTCCACCACCTGGGTCCATGCGGCGAGGCCGCCTGGATCCGCGGCGCGGCCCAGCACAGCCTGATAGAGGTTGCAGATGTCCCCCTGCCCCTCGGTGCTACTCACCAGATCGGTGCGGATACCCGACAGAGGTGTGGTCGTCGCCAGCGCCTGGGTCCATGCGACAAGGCCGCCTGGATCCGCGGTTCGGCCCAGCACAGCCTGATAGAGATTGCAGATGTCCCCCTGCCCTTCGGGGCTGTTTGCCAGACCGGCGTGGACGCCAGACAAAGACGTGGTCGCTTCCAGCACCTGAGTCCATGCGGCGAGGCCGCCTGGATCCGCGGTGCGGCCCAGCACAGCCTGATAGAGATTGCAGATGTCCCCCCGTCCCTCGGTGCTGTTCGCCAAACTCGTTCTTAAGCTGGAGATCGACCCACCGGCCAGCAGAAAGTTGGTATAGCATTCAAGCCCGGCCGGATCCGAGATCCGACCCAAAAGAGCCTCATAGAGGGAGGCAACTTCAGCAGCGTAGGCGCTAGAGGGGGCGCCTTCAGCATCATCTGTTATGAGATAAGTACGTAATAGCTTCCGTATCGGCGTTTGCAGACGTTCCCCAATCAATATAGTCCCAGTTTGGATTGTCGCCCGTGTTGAATTCAGTAATGCAAAGCGGCCCGCTCGCGGGAGCCGTATAGCCCGCGGGTGGCGGAGATGTTTGAAATTGCTCCCACAATTGACCATCGGTTGGATCGTAGACATTATCTATCGAGTATGATGGATCATCAGATCCACCCTGCAAGTATTGTTCAACAAGTCCGCCCGCCGCGTCATAAGTGAGCGTCGCAGAACCAAACTGACTTCCCCACCCTGATTGCCAGGCCGGGTTGTCGCCGGTATTCAATACTGTGGATTGCGAACCGCCGAGATTGAACGCTGAGGAGAATGTATTGGCGACCGCAGTCCCGTAGAAATTGACGATCGTAAGGGGATCCGGAGCCAGGGTGTCCACCGACTGCTCGAGCTTGCCGCTGCTGGGATCGAATGTATTGACAGTAGATTCGACGACAAACGAAGTTAACTCAGTAGCCGGATTAAACGGGTCGACTTTAAGGGTATTTGATGCCCATTGGAGTTGATTGCTCGGGTTATTCGCAAAGCCCCCCGACGCGGATAAGCGGTTGTCGATGGTCGCGTCGAAGTAGTCTGCCACCGCGTTTATCGTCACACCGTTCACGACGGCATGTACGTCCTCAACGCCATATTCTGCAAGCGGCTCGTGGACTGAATCGATCTTGACGAACGCGGGTTGGGTCGCTGTTGGGGTGGTAACCGCACCGGCGATAGCGCCTGTAGTATTCCACTGCAAGGTTTCACTTGTCATGATGGAGCCACTGCTGACCACCGTGCCGGTATTCAGAATTGCGGAGGAAGACGTCCAGCCTTGCTGGCTGCTTGTCGTGTCGATGAGACCGGCAGACTGTCCCTCGGACAAGGCCAAAACGCTGATCTGGTTGTCGGACAGCTGACCAGAGGACCCGAAGGTCTCAACATCGATCGTGTCGGGACCTGAGCAGGTCTCGTTGAGTGTCAGGGAGGAAAGCTCCACTGACAGATCTGCCGAGTTTCCGTTCAGGATGAGGATATTTGGTGCCTGGTTGGACACCGTACCTGAGCCATGCTGGGTCGCCCTCAGAGTGCCAGTCTGATCAATGATAACGACCGCGAGACTGTGATTAGCGTCGACATCCGCCTCGCTCCACTGCATCGACAGGGTAGGAAGAGATGTAGTCGACCCCGTGGTGACAATCGCTTGGCCGGGCACACTCGCGGCGACGGAGTTCATCACGGTAATCGATCCGCCTGCGTATAACGGATAAGTCGCTGCGATCTCTGCGGCCGCGTTGCTCATCGAGTTAGGCACATCAATTAAATTGACCCCGACCGGGAGCGGTTGCCAAGTCCGGACCAGGATACCGGCAATGTTGATGCCGTCAGATGCCGCGAACGAGGCGAGCTGGGCTGCATGCTGCTCCTGCTGCAGGACGAAACTGCTTCCGGTTATGTCCGTTTCCATGCCTTGCACGACGACGTTTAGCGCCATATTGTTTGACGCCGTCAACGAAGCTATCGCCGCAAGATATTGTTCCCAACTGGAGCCGGCTTCAACTGATAGCCACGGTGCGTCCCAGCCCATTTCCGCGCTGACGAAGGAGAAGCCGCTTAGGCCTGCACTTTGGGCAGCGACGTCATAGGCGTTCCACCATTCGGCAATCTCGGGGACCGACGCGGCATTGCCGGCTTCCATGTCGCCCACGGCCAGATTGCCCGCGGTCATTTGATAGGACGACGTGGCATAATCGCCGATCAAAGTCTGGACGGCGTTCACCTCGATCTTGGCTTCGTTCGCAAACATCGCTGGCGTAGTGCCGGTTACGATGCCGAGTTCGTTTACATCCTCAACCGAAGCGATTGGCAAGCCCGCTGCGGCCGCGACGGGAGCCCATTGATCGACAAGCTGGTTTGAACCGTCGCTGTAAACGGCACCGTCATTTAGGCCGGCATCGACCTGTACAACAATGCCGTTAGCACGACAAAAGGCAGCGATGCTCTGGAGGGTGCTGAAATTGGCCGCCACTTCTTGGGCAGTCTCGGTAGCCTCATTGCCATACAACGGGTATGTGCCGAGCTGTGCCGTGCCGGCCTGTCCGATCGCCGCGGAGTCCATCACCAGGATCTTGCTTCCTGTACCAGTAAAGGCCTGCGCCCCGCCGGACAGTAAATTTTGATATACGACGGCGAGCTGGCTGAGGTTGCTTATCCCACCATCGCTTGGATCCGTACCACCGCCGATAATCAGGCTGGGAGATGTTCCCGAATTGCTCATGATGGTTCGAGTCACCTTCGTAGGGAATCGCGATGTATCTGCGACCGGTGACTGGCTGTTCCCAGCCGTCGGCTGGTCGGACCAATTAGGCAAGACAAAACTTAAGATACCGTTGACCACGGAGAAAAAATCGCTCAAGTGGCCAAAACTAACGAAAAGCCCTCCTGGTAGGCACGAGCAGACATAGCGAGGACAAGGTGGCTCGTGTCCTGAGCAGCCGCATCGTGAAAGCCCCGGGCACCAGCCTTTGCACTGTCGCGCGTATACGTCAGCAACCAGGTCGAAGAAGGCTTGGACGCTGTCCTGTGGCGCGAAAGCATCCCCCGAACCCGACCCGCAAGCGCGCCTTTGATGGCCGCCCTGAGCATCCGCCGCCGATTGCATCAACCCTGATGCCGGAGGGGCGCACTTCGCCCGCGCGAAGTGAAGTGCCTGCACTCGAGGACCCTTTCAGTCACTCAAAGGCCGGTGCCGCGATGGCATCGCCCGCGGCAAGTTTCGTATCATACCGAGAGCCGACCCACCCGTTGGTCAATAATGACCTTGGCTCCCCGACCCGACTATTCCAGGGCACAGATCAAGCGCTGGCCTCAGCGATCATCGCTAGCAAACCGACACGGGCGGTGAACAAACGGTGCAGCGAGCTCAATTATCGGGCGACCTTGTCTAACAGGTCCTTGCCGCCAAATTCATGCCGGTCGCGCCGTCAGCCGGAGGCTGAAGCGCTGCGTCACCTCAAGCGATCAGTGGCGAGCACGGACGACGTCAGTTTGTCCGGACCCCGCGTGAAGGCCTGACCTTAACTGCCTCGGCGTCCAAGATACGCGTCGAGCATGCGTGGATCGTCAGCCAGTTCCGCCGACTGTCCGACTGTCCGTGGAACGACCGCGGATCAGTGCCACCAGATCCTCGATCCCGCCATGCCTCAGACCGGCGGCCGGATCATTGAGCAGCAGGAGCTTTGGCCGCAGCGCGAGGGCGCGGGCAATCTCCAGCCGCCTCTGGTGGCCGAATGGCAGGTCGCGGGCGATACCACGGCGGCCGAACCGATTCGACGGCCAGTCTTTATGTGTTTCGCCGAACACGTCGATCCCGCCCGAGATGGCCGTCGCGAAGCCGGAGATCAGGTTCGGCAGACTGGATTTGCCTGCGCTGTTGGGGCCGATCACCGCGTGCACCGTAGCGGAGTTACAGTCCGTGTGATCGCGGTATCCTGACCCGGCGCTTCCTCGGTCGACAGCAGTTGCTTCGAAGCCTGGGACGAAACCCGGCCTTGCAACTGTGACGCGCTCCCGTTCCGGCGACCGGGCGATGATCTCCCCCGGAACGACGGACGGCGCAACGACCGGCTGGCTGGGGCCAAACAGCGTCCCGGCAAGCTTCACCAGGGAAGGCCGGCTTGACACCACCCCGCAGTACCGCCGGCCGGACAACAGACCGAGGATCCGCTCCCGGTTGACGATCACGCAGTCCGTACTGCCGCATCGGCCCGCCTCAAAGCAGACCGCCCATGAACCGAAGGATCAGCATGCCCATTGGGCTGCGCGTTGACGCGCTTTGTGCTGAATTGACTGCGATCGCGTCAGGCTCTTAGGGTCTAGAACATCGCTCCCCGAACGTGAAACGCAGACCTGTCGCTGGGTGAATGAGGCGCATATGGAAGGCTCAGGATCCGAGCGGCTGCGCGACCTTCCCTCGGTCAATGCTGTCCTGACAAGCGCCGCGGCTTCGGTGCTGCTGGAGCGTTTCGGGCGCATGGCATCCAGGGGCGCCGTGCGGGTGGCGCTCGACGAGGCGCGGGCGGCGCTACGCGCCGGGGCACGCTCCGCTCCCGGTGCCGAGGATCTGGTTATCCGAGCGTTGAGTAGGCTGGATGCGGACGATCGGTCCAGCTTGCGTCCGCTCTTTAACCTCACCGGCACCGTAGTGCACACCAATCTCGGCCGAGCGATGCTTGCCGAAGCGGCGATCGAGGCCGCGGTGGCAGCCATGCGCGACCCGGTGGCGCTGGAATTCGACCTGTCATCGGGAAAGCGTGGCGAGCGGGACGACCATGTTCGCGCGCTCCTGTGCGCCTTGACCGGCGCGGAAGACGCGACCGTTGTGAACAACAATGCGGCGGCAGTGCTGGTAGTCTTAAACACCCTGGCGGATGGCCGCGAGGCCGTTGTGTCGCGGGGCGAGCTGATCGAGATTGGCGGTTCCTTTCGCTTGCCGGACATCATGACGAGGGCGGGAGCGCGGCTGGTCGAGGTGGGCACGACCAACCGTACCCACCCCAGGGATTATCGCCTGGCCCTGCGCCCACAGACCGGAGTGATCCTCAAGGTCCATACCTCCAATTATCGCATCCAGGGCTTCACCGCCGAGGTCAGCGCAACGGAACTGGCCGCGATCGCCCATGCCGTGAATGTGCCGCTTGTGCACGACCTGGGATCCGGCACGTTGGTGGATCTGTCGCGTCACGGGCTGGAGAAGGAGCCGACCGTCCGCGAGGTCGTGGCCCAGGGCGCAGGCATAGTCACGTTTTCCGGCGACAAGTTGCTAGGGGGACCGCAAGCGGGCTTCATCGTCGGCAAGCGGGCGCTCATCGCAGCAATCAATGACAACCCGATGAAACGCGCGTTGCGAGTCGACAAGATTCGACTGGCGGCGATCGAGGCGACGTTGAAACTCTATCGCGATCCGGGCCGGCTCGCGGAGCACCTACCGACGTTGCGGTTGTTGGCCAGGCCCGAGGCTGAGATCGCGGCCCAGGCGCACCAATTGTTGCCAGCAGTCGCACAGTCCGTCGGCCCGACGTTCACTGTGGAGCCATGTGAATGCCGCAGTCAGATCGGGTCTGGCGCACTGCCGCTCTACACCATCGCCAGCGCGGGCCTCGTTATTCGGTCATGCGCCGGAGGCGAAGCGCTGCATCGGCTGGCGGCGGCACTACGCAATCTGAGCCGGCCTGTGATCGGCAGAATCGAGCATGGCGGATTGCTGCTCGATCTGCGATGCCTGACCGACCAAATGGGCTTTCTGTCCGCACTATCCGGCCTGGATGGTCGTGAATTGGAATGAGCTGCCGCCGCCCGGCATAGCGGCCGGGCCCGAGGGTGAATGCCTGCAGATGGTTGCCCGACGCGCGATGATTATCGGCACCGCCGGCCATATCGATCACGGCAAGACCGCACTGGTCAAAGCCTTGACCGGCGTCGACGGTGACCGGCTGAAGGAGGAAAAGGCACGGGGGATCACCATCGATCTCGGCTTTGCCTATTTGCCGGTGGCGACAGGATCAGTGCTCGGTTTCGTCGACGTGCCGGGCCATGAACGTTTCGTCCACACGATGCTGGCCGGCGCAGGCGGGGTCGATTTCGCGCTCCTGGCGGTCGCCGCAGACGACGGGATCAAGCCGCAAACGCTGGAGCATCTGGCGATCCTGGACCTGCTCGGCATCAGTCGCGGGCTGGTCGCCGTGACGAAGGCCGATCTCGTCTCGCCCGAGCGCCTGGCGCTGGTGACCGGCGAGATCCGCGCGGCAGTCATCGGAACCACGCTGCAGGACGCTGATATCCTGCCTGTCTCCGCGGTGACGGGGCGGGGCATCGCCACCCTGCGGGCGCACCTCGCCGCGGCGGCCGCCAGTACCGTCGACCGGCCGGCAGAAGGCCGGTTTCGCCTCGCTGTCGATCGGGTGTTCACGCTGTCCGGCGTCGGGGTCGTGGTCACCGGGACAGTGCTGTCCGGATCGGTGCACGTGGGCGATCGCGTGCTGATCAGCCCATCGGGTCTACCGGCACGGGTTCGCTCGCTGCACGCCCAGAATCGCCGGGCGGAGACGGGGCGGGCGGGCGACCGCTGCGCTTTGAATTTGTCGGACCAGGCGATCTCCAAACAGGCGATTCGACGCGGCGACATGGTGCTCGACCCCGAGTTGCATGCGCCGACGGGCCGTATCGACGCGCGGCTGCGCCTATTGGCGGGGGAAGCCAAGCCGATCGGCCAGTGGTTTCCGGTGCGGCTGCATCACGCGGCGGTCGAGGTCGGCGCGCACATCGTCCTGCTCGGCGACGATCCGATCCCGCCGGGTGCATCGGCCGATGTACAATTGGTGCTCGACCGGCCGATCGCTGCCACGGTGCCAGACCGTTTCGTCGTCCGTGACGTGTCGGCACAACGCACGATCGGCGGCGGCCGGTTCATCGATCTGCGTCCTCCTGCCCGGCGACGCCGCGCCCCCGAACGGCAGATGCAGCGCGCCGCCCTGGCAGTTGCCGATCCACAGGCCGCGTTCGCCGCGCTGCTCGCCGCGCCGCCCTTCACTTGGGATCTCGACGTTTTGTCCCGGGACCGCGCCTTGTCCCCATCGCAGACAGAGCGGCTGGCCGAGGAGCTAGGGCTGGTGATCCTGAAGTTCGCTGCCACCAGGACGGCGATGTCGGCGGACCGCTGGCGTGTTTTCACGGCGGACCTCTTGGCGAGGCTGGCTACCTTCCATGCCGAGAACCCGGACCTTCAGGGCATCGGCAGAGAAAAGCTCCGGCTCCTGGCGCAGCCACGGCTGCCGGCGCAAGCGTTCGTCACGGGCCTGCAAAAGCTCGCCAAGGGTGGTGAACTGGTGCTGGACGGTTCGTTTGTCCGCCTGGCCGCTCACGTGGTGCGCCTGACGCCGAAGGATGAGGCGGCCTGGGGGAGGATCGCGCCGCTCCTCGCCGATGGTGAGCGGTTTCGGCCACCCCGGGTCCGCGACATCGCGACAGCTACGCGGTGGCCGGAACGCGATGTTCGACGCCTGCTCAAGCTGGCCGGGAAGCTCGGCTGGGTGGATGAGGTCGCGGACGACCATTTTTTCCTGCGCGCCACAGTGCTTGAAATGGTGACCATCGTCACCGCCGTGGCGGCGCATGCGGAGGGGGGCGTTTTCACCGCGGCTCAATTTCGCGACCGGGTTGCCAATGGACGCAAAGTCGCCATCCAGATCCTCGATTTCTTCGACCGTCACGGCGTGACACTGCGGCGAGGCGACCTGCGCCGGGTCAACCGGCACCGATTGGACTTGTTTGGACCTGTCGTGCTTTCGTCTGGTGACGCCGATGGAGGAGAATCGTCTCTGGTGGGGCGCTCGGACTTCAAATCCGAGTGGGGCAGTGGGACTGTCCTAGGTGGGTTCGACTCCCGCTCTCTTCCGCCGGCGGTCTCGCCGGATGACTGAGCCTCGTCAGGTGATCCGTACAATCGGATCGCCAGAAGAAACTGACCCGATTATCCGGGCGCGCGGATAGCCGGCACCCTCGATAGTGGCGCGGATAGCCTCGGCTCGCGCGCTCGCACAGGCGACGAGCAGCCCGCCGGAGGTTTGCGGGTCGGTCAACAAGGTGCGCCGCCATGCCGGCAACTCGAGCGGTAGGTCGACTCCGTCGCCGTAGCTGCTCCAGTTGCGCGCCGAGGCGCCGGTGGCATATCCGGCCTCGGCAAGCGCCTCCGCCCGCGCTAGAAACGGGATTTGCTCATAACGGATTTCGAGGCAGACACGGCCGCCGCGCGCGAGTTCAAGGCCATGGCCGAGCAGGCCGAAGCCGGTCACGTCGGTCATGCCGTGCACGTCCTCGTCCTGCGCCAGCGTGTGGCCGACCCGGTTCAGCAGCGTCGTCGAGGCCATCATCTCGCTGTAGGCATCCTCGGGCAGCGCCTCCTGCCTGAAGGCTGCGGAATAGATGCCGATGCCGATGCCTTTGGTCAGGATCAGCGCATCGCCGGAACGCGCGCCGGAATTGCGCCGGATGGTGTCGGGGCTGCACAACCCGATCACCGCGAGACCGTAGATCGGCTCGGGTGCGTCGATTGAGTGGCCGCCCGCGACCGGAATGCCCGCCTCGGCGCAGATCGAGGCACCTCCTTGGAGGATCGCGCGCACCGTTTCGACCGGAAGCTTACCCAGCGGCATCCCGAGGATGGCGAGAGCCATGACCGGCTTTCCACCCATCGCATAGACATCGGACAAGGCATTGGCCGCCGCGATCCGGCCGAAGTCACCCGGATCATCCACCATCGGCATGAAGAAGTCGGTTGTCGCGATGATGCAGTGCTGGTCATCAATCTGCCATACGGCCGCGTCGTCGCCGGTTTCGGTGCCGACTAGAAGCTGTGCGTAGGGCGCTGCTTCCGGCTGCCCCGCCAGAAGCTGTTGCAGGACCGACGGCGCGAGCTTGCATCCGCAGCCACCACCGTGGGCGAGACTGGTCAGGCGAATGGACGATGTGGACATGGAACAGCTTTCTGGCGAGCCGACAACATTAGCGTCCTGGACGAGGACGCAGAACGATACGCATTCACACGCAGTTCACCCTGCCGTTTTGAACTGGATCGGTCAAATCGGCCTGACCCCGGATTGTGGTACGCCCAGCAGCGCGTATGATACGGGAGCGAGCCGGGATGGCCCGTCGCCGAAGTGACACGGAGCGTGTTTTGGAACTCAGTCGTCGCGGGTTCATCAAGATCACCAGCGCTGGTCTGGCGATGTCCAGTCTCGGCGCGCTCGGTTTTGGCTTCACAGGCGAGGCTTTGGCCGCGTCGGTCCGCCCGTTCAAACTGACGGCCACGACCGAGACCCGCAACACCTGCACCTATTGTTCCGTCGCCTGCGGCATCCTGATCTACAGCCTTGGTGATCGCGCCAAGAACGCAAAGTCCGACATCATCCACATCGAGGGCGACCCGGACCATCCGGTGAACCGGGGCACGTTGTGTCCGAAGGGGTCGGCGCTGCTTGATATCGTGCACGCGCCGACGCGGCTGCAATTTCCGAAATATCGGGCGCCCGGCAGCAACGATTTCAAGCCGGTTTCGTGGGACTTCGCGCTGGGCCGTATCGCCACGCTGATGAAGCAGGACCGCGACGCGAATTTCGTCACAAAGAATGCTGCCGGCACCGCGGTCAATCGCTGGCTCACTACCGGCATGTTGGCGGCCTCCGCGGCGTCGAGTGAAACGGCATATCTGACCTGGAAGGTCGCCCGGGCTTTTGGGATGCTGGTCTTCGACAATCAGGCCCGCGTCTGACACGGACCGACGGTGGCCAGTTTGGCTCCAACATTCGGTCGCGGTGCAATGACCAACACCTGGCAGGATATCAAGAATGCCAACGTGGTGGTGGTCATGGGCGGCAACGCGGCCGAAGCGCACCCATGTGGGTTCAAGTGGGTGATCGAGGCAAAGATCGAGAACCAAGCCAAACTGGTGGTCATCGACCCGCGCTTCACCCGCACCGCGTCGGTTGCCGACCTTTATGCACCGATCCGTCCGGGGACGGATATCGCGTTCCTGAACGGCCTGATCCGCTATCTGTTGGACAAGGACAGCATCCAGCACGACTATGTGCGGGCGTACACGAATGCCAGTCTGATCGTCAAAGAAGACTTCGGATTCACGGACGGGTTATTCTCCGGCTACAACGAAGACACACGTAGCTATGACAAGTCGAGTTGGGACTACGAACTCGACGAGGAGGGCTACGCCAAGGTCGATGATACGTTGCAACACCCGCGCTGTGTGATGAACCTGCTGCGCAAGCATGTCGACCGCTACACGCCGGAGATGGTGGCGCGGATCTGCGGTACACCACAGGACAAGTATCTGCAGGTCTGTGAATTGATCGCCAGTACCGCGGACCGCGACAAGGCGATGACAAGCCTGTTCGCGCTGGGATGGACGCAGCATTCGGTTGGCGCGCAGAACATCCGCACGATGGCAATCGTGCAGCTTCTGCTCGGCAATATCGGCGTGGCTGGTGGCGGAATGAACGCGCTGCGCGGGCATTCGAACATCCAGGGCCTGACCGACATCGGCCTGCTGTCGAACCAGATGCCGGGCTATCTCACGCTACCCAGCGAGCACGAGGTCACCTTCGACGATTACATGAAGACGCGGCAGTATAAACCGCTGCGTCCCGGCCAGACGAGCTACTGGCAGAACTACCGGACGTTCATGGTCAGCTTCCAAAAGGCGATCTATGGCGACGCCGCACAGGCCGAGAACGACTGGGCCTACGACTGGCTGCCAAAGCTTGATGTGCCGTTGTATGACATCATTCGCGCCTTTGAGATGATGGCCAACGGGCGGATGAACGGTTACATCTGCCAGGGCTTCAATCCCCTGCAGGCGTTCCCTGACCGCGGCAAGACCCGCCGGGCACTGGGCAAGCTGAAATTCCTCGTCGTGATGGATCCGCTCGATACGGAAACGTCGCGCTTCTGGCAGGATTTCGGCCCGCAGAATCCGACCGATCCGGCGAGCATCCAAACCGAAGTCTTCCAGTTGCCGACGACCTGTTTCGCTGAGGAGAACGGCTCGCTGGTCAATTCGGCGCGCTGGCTCCAGTGGCACTGGAAGGCCGCCGATCCGCCAGGTGAAGCGCAGAGCGACATCTGGATCATGTCGCAGATCTTCCACCGGATGCGCGAGATGTATCGCAAAGACGGCGGTGCGTTTGCGGATCCAATCCTGAATCTGTCCTGGGACTACACAAATCCGGTCGATCCGGATCCGGAAGAACTGGCCAAGGACATGAACGGCCACGCGCTGACCGATCTCAAAGACGCGGACGGCGCGGTCACGTTGCGCGCCGGCCAGTTGCTGGACGGCTTTGCCCAGCTGCGCGACGACGGCACGACCGCCTCGGGGTGCTGGATCTTCGCCGGCTGCTATACGGAAAAGGGCAATCAGATGGCCCGTCGCGATGCGACCGACCCACGCGAGCAGGGTATCGCACCGAACTGGGCGTGGGCGTGGCCGGCCAACCGGCGCATCCTGTACAATCGCGCAAGTGCCGACCTTGCCGGGCGCGCCTGGAACCCGGCCAGGCCGATCATCGAGTGGAACGGCCAGAGGTGGGTCGGGATCGACGTGCCCGACTATGCGCCGGCCGCCAAGCCGTCGGACGGCGTTGGCCCGTTCATCATGAATGCCGAAGGTGTCGCGCGTCTGTTCGCCCGCGACCAGCTGGTTGAGGGACCGTTCCCGGAACACTATGAGCCGTTCGAGTCGCCCGTACCCAATGTGCTGCACCCGAAGGTTCAATCGAACCCGGCGGCGCGGGTGTTCGCCGACGACCGGGCGGCATTCGGGGCCGCGGCGGACTTCCCGTACGTGGCGACCACCTACCGGCTGACCGAGCATTTCCACTTCTGGACTAAACACGCGCTGATCAACGCGATCCTGCAGCCCGAGGAGTTTATCGAGATCGGCGAAGCCCTGGCGAGGGAGAAGGGAATCGAGCAGGGCGGCTGGGTGCGGCTGACTTCCAAACGCGGGGTAATCGTCTGCAAGGCCTATGTGACGAAGCGCATCCGCCCATTGACCGTGGACGGTCGGCCGACGCACGTGATCGGCGTGCCGTTGCACTGGGGTTTCACCGGCCAGGCACGCAAGGGCTACGGCGCCAATACGCTGACCCCCTCCGTCGGCGATGCCAACACGCAGACGCCAGAGTTCAAGGCGTTCCTGGTCAACGTCGAAAAGACCAACGCCCCCATGGCCTGAAGGAGCAACGGATGGCCGACCTTCAGTCGCAGGATTACATCAGGCGGTCGGCAACGACGATGACGCCGCCGTCGATCCGCGATCATGAACAGGAAGTCGCGAAGCTGATCGATGTCAGCCGCTGCATAGGCTGCAAGGCGTGCCAGTCCGCCTGCATGGAGTGGAACGATCTGCGCCCGGAAATCGGCTACTTCGAAGGCTCCTACGACAATCCCTCTGATCTGGCCCCGGGCGCCTGGACCCTGATGCGATTCACCGAATGGGAGGATGAACAGGGAAATCTGGAGTGGCTGATCCGCAAGGATGGCTGCATGCATTGCGCGGACCCGGGTTGCTTGAAAGCGTGCCCGGCCCCCGGGGCGATCGTGCAATATGCCAACGGCATCGTAGACTTCATCAGCGAGAACTGCATCGGCTGCGGCTATTGCGTGAAGGGGTGCCCGTTCGACATTCCCCGGATCAGCCCGGTCGACCATAAGTCGTACAAGTGCACGTTGTGCTCGGATCGGGTCGGGGTCGGGCTAGAGCCCGCCTGCGTCAAGGCGTGCCCAACCGGGGCGATCATGTTCGGCTCCAAGACTGACATGACGCAGTGGGCCGGCGAGCGGATCGTGGACCTCAAGGAGCGCGGCTTTGCCAACGCGGGGCTCTACGACCCGCCGGGCGTTGGCGGCACGCACGTAATGTACGTGCTGCATCACGCCGATAAGCCGTCGATCTATGCGGGGTTGCCGGACCATCCGCGGATCAGCCCCTTCGTCGGCATCTGGAAAGGCCTGCTGAAGCCGGTGGCCCTTGCGGGCATCGCGGCGACGGCTGTCGCCAGCTTCCTCCATTGGATCGTCGTTGGGCCGAATGAGGTGCGGCCGGAGGACGAGGCAGCGGCGCAACAACTGCTGCATCCGACGGACAAGCCGCGATGACCTCTCTGGGCGACAAAAAGCTGATCCGCAACACGACCGCGGCACGAATCAACCATTGGATCACCGCTGCCTGCTTTGTTCTGCTGTTGCTGTCAGGCTTGTCGATGTTCCATCCATTGCTCTTCTTTCTTTCGTCGCTATTCGGCGGCGGCGAATGGACCCGGGCGGTGCACCCCTGGATCGGTTGCGTGCTACTGATAAGCTACGCCGGACTGATCGTGCAGTTCTGGCGCGAGAATCTATGGAGTTGGGACGATATCGCCTGGATGGCGGCGATCCGCCGGGTGCTCGTAAACGAGGAGGAAGGGGTTCCGGAGGTTCCCCGTTTCAACGCCGGGCAGAAGTTCGTCTTCTGGTCGATGGCGCTGCTGGTCCCGGTCCTGTTTGCAACCGGCATCGTGATCTGGGACGTCTATTTCTCCTCCTACACAACGATCGAGTCGCAGCGGATCGCCGTTCTGATCCACAGCCTGGCGGCCATCGCGGCCATCATCGTGTGGATTGTCCACGTGTATGCCGCGATCTGGATCCGAGGGTCGGTTCGGGGGATGACGCAGGGCTATGTAACGCCCGGCTGGGCTTGGCGACATCATCGTAAATGGTTGCGGAGCCTGGCGGCGACAAATTCGCCTGGGCCGCGGCCGCGGGGTTGAGGGCAGACTATGAGGCAGGGTCAAGTCGCGCCGACGGGCAAGTGGACGGGTGACGCTTCCGGCGGGGTGAAAGCACCGGCGGCGTTGATTCTCCCTGATCCCGCCACGAGGTTCGCCCGCACCGCGGCGCGGCTCGAGGATTTGTCATCGGGTCATCCGATGACGGAATGGCTTAGGTATATGGCGCAACTCGCCCAGGCCCAGCATGTCGTTGCCACAACGCTCGAGGCTCGGGCCGGGCTGGAGAGTGGCGTGGTGGAGCAAGCAGTCGATGCGCGCATGCCGCCTCTCGCCGCGGAAGGGCATCGTCGCGATCCAGGATGGCGCGCCGGCCTCGCCCTGCTGCTCGACGTGCTAGACAGCTCGGCGATGCCAAAACCGGCGCGGGCGATCATTGCAGGCTTGCGTGGCCGCGGCGCAGACGCGATCGAAGCCTTGGCCGACGGCTTTCTCTTTCGTGGCCTGGCCGCTGGCGACGCCGGGACCGCGCTATATGTGGTGGCTGCCCTGCAAGTGTACTTTACTGGGTCAGTTGCGGGCTTGCCGGTGGCTTCCTTGCGGTTGCTTCCTCAACGCGGGTTATGCCCTTGTTGCGGCTCGACACCGGTCTCGGGTGTCGTGACCGCGACGGGTCAAATGCCGGGAAGCCGGTATCTGCATTGCTCGCTCTGTTCAACGGCCTGGAATCACGTGCGAGCCGTGTGTATCAACTGCGGCGAGACGCGCTCACTGTCTCTCCAGGGGATCGAGGGCGACGCGGGAGCGGTTAAAGCCGAAACCTGTAACGAGTGTCACACTTACGCAAAGATGCTGTACCAGGTTCGCGACTTGGCGCTGGATCCGTTCGCGGATGACCTCGCGACCCTGTGGTTGGATCTTCTAGTCGCCGAAGCAGGATGGGCACGCAACGCGCCAAACCCTTGGCTGCTCATCGCACCGGGCGGCCTGGCTGAGGTGCCTCGTGCTGAAGCTGACTTCCCATCTGCCAAAGGCTAGCGCCGGTCAGGCGTTGGCAGGCTAACCGTTACCGGAACGATCTCGTCGCTCGCCAACCCATTGCGGCCCGTGACACCCGAGACAGGACGGCGATCACCGCAGTCGCCGAAACGATGCCCACCCCCCGCAAGGGCGAGCCGCCCGCAAGCTACCCATACACCGCGCCTAGCGTCTCCAGCACCGTCTGTCGCAACCGCGCGATGTCGGGATCGCCGCGCCGGCGCGGCTGCGGTTTGCCGAGGACATACTCGGCCGAAAAGCGCGCCGGGCGGTCACTCGGTACGATCACCCGGTCCGCGAGAAGCAACGTCGCGGGTGACAAGCAACGCCGTGAACCCTACCGTCTGCCACAATGCCAATAGCTCGGCTTGCGTGGCCAGGCGCGTCAAGGAATCGAGCCGACCAAACGGCTCGTCCAGCAGCAGCAAATGCGGGTCGTTAACCAGGGCGCGCGCCAGAGCGGCGCGCTGAGCCATGCCGCCCGACAGTTAGTGCGGATAGGCGTCGGCGAATTCCTGCAGCCGCACCAAAGTGGTGGCGTCATCCACGCGGGTGCGCTCTGCCGCCAGCACGCCGCGTGCCTCCTGGTCCAGCGCGACATTGCGCCGCACGGTTCGCCACGGGAACAACGTCGGGTCTTGGAACACCAGAATTCGCGACGGATCGGGGCCGGCGATGGGCACCCCGTCCTCCAGCAACCCCGGCTCTCGGCATCTCCAGGGCTGCGGCAAGGCGCAGGAGAGTCGACTTGCCGCAGCCCGACGGGCCGAGCGGCGCGACGAACGGGCCGGGTTCCACGCGCAGGTCGATCCGGTCCAGGACCGGCAGGTCCTGCCCGTGCAGGGCGTAGCCATGCGACACGTCCCGCACGTCGAGCGCGATGTTCTGTCGCTCGGCTCGCAGCGCTGCCGACATCAGATGATCCCCCGCTGCCGGGGCAGCAGCCGATCACGACCGACGAATCACCATGCCGGAACACGACAGCGCCATGATCACGAGCGTAGTTTACACATTGGCATAGGTGGAATAGCCAGTCTCGAAGGCCAGGCACCAGCCAGGTCCGTATTGGCGCCCAACACTTCCGCAACCACAGGCACAGCAGCAACACAGGCACAGCAAAGGATAATACAGGGTCATGAAGAGCCCAGATGTGTGCATTCCGCTGGCGAGGGGATCCACGACCGGCAGTGCCGTTGTGGTGAAGGCGGAACGAAGTTGACTCGATGGCGATCCAGATCCAGCCCTGTCTCGAACGGATGCTCCGCCGTGTGCCGGCCCATCCATCCATTCCTCCTCGTTACTTACTCGCTTACCCTTTGGCGCTCGCGATCAAAGGCCACTGACGAGATGGCCGCCGTCAACCGCGATGACGCTGCCGGTCATATAGGAACCGGCGTCGGAGGCCAGCAGAAGCAGCGGGCCATCGAGTTCTCTCGCCTCGCCCAGACGTCGCTGCGGAATACGCCGGACCAGTGCCGTGCCGGCATCGCTGCTGAAAAATGCCTCATTCAGTTCGGTCTCGATGTATCCCGGTGCCAGTGCATTGACTCGGATCCCGTGGCGCGCCCATTCCAGCGCAAGGGCCTTGGTCATCTGCAGGACACCAGCCTTCGAGATGGCGTAGGGCGCAATGCCGCCGGCCACGCGCAGCCCCGTAATGGAAGCAATGTTGACAACATTTCCTTGCACGGTGTGGTGGATCATTCGTCGCCCGGCCTGCTGAGCGACCACCCAGGCGCCCTTAAGGTTGGTGTCGATCACGCTCGTCCAATCGTTCTCCGTCATGTCCAGCGCGGCGCGTGATACAGTTACGCCGGCGTTGTTGATCAGGATGAGAACCGGACCAAACTGTGCTTCGGCCTCGGCAAAGGCCTGTTCGACACTGCTCGCGCTCGTGACGTCCATGCGCACGCTTTGCGCCTGAGCGCCAGTGCCGCGGATCAACGCCACGGTCTGCTCCAGCGCCGATTCACGACGTGCGGCGACGGTGACTTTTGCTCCGGCAGCGGCGAGCACACCGGCGAAGTGCCGGCCAAGCCCACTGGACGCCCCTGTGACGAGCGCGTGCCGCGCCTTCAACCCGAAAAGATCGGCCATGTGATTTCCCTTTGCCAACGCGTTGTCACCCGGTCAGGACTCGGTCGCAGACCAGGATCGAACGCCCCTCCTTGCCGTCCTGATAGCTGCGAAACGGCGCGGTGGTGATCATGCGTGTATCGCCTTCAAGTTCAAAGAACCGAAGCTGATCAGTGCCGGTCCGGCCCTGGTTCCGGGAGTGTCGATATGACGAACAACCTGGTTGTCACCGAGCGTGCACGTGCCGGCGCAGGCCACCATCGACCCGAGCAACTGAACACCCTCTTCGTCGGTCGGCGCGACGTCAGCGGGCGCGATGCGGTCGTGGTGTGCGAAGATCGCGTATATACGACGGTCCGACGCGTAGACCGGTAGCCGTCGGGCTGCGCGCCAAGCTGATTGCGCCGTTGCTCGGTCGCGATTTCCTCTCGTTCGTAAGATCGCAGCTTCCAGGTGCGCAGGGCTTGGCCGCAGTCCAGTGTCAATGGAATCTCCTGACGTTGCATGTGGTCTTGGGCATCGAGGCGTGCGCGGATGGTCGCCGCGGGCCGTAGCGCGGGATCGATTCGGCCCCCGCGGCGGCACTTGCTGGGCTAAGGTCGAACACGGCGGTCAGGTCCAGGCGGTGTCGCGCACTTTCGAGTTGCCTGCCAACACGTCATAAAGCGCGGTACGGGTCTTGAGCACCTGCTCGGCTGCCTGTTCAAAGCGATCTGCGGCCTCCCGGCCTAGTTTCGGCGCGAGGCGTCTCGCCGCTGCGTCGATGTTTGCGCGCATTTGGCCTGCATCGACAACGAGACCCTCGGCCAGTGTGCGTGCCTCACGCAGGGCGCCTGATAATGACGCCAGCCCAAACAGCGATGGCAGGGCATTCCATTCTGCGTGCCAAAGTCCGACGGGACGCTCGTGCGCGGCGGCCATCACCTCTAAAGAGCGTGGGCGCCTGCCCCTCGGCAGCCGGCCCTGCCGATACAGATCGACGGATTTCGATTTGCGCCGGCCCGCATGTTGAAAGCCCAGCGATCGCAAGACCTCCGCGAGATCCCACCCCGCCGCCTCGTCGACCGCAAACCTCCAGAAACTCGAACCCATCGAGCACCGGAGCGTCAGGTAAGCCGCGATCGTCGGCCGCCTCTGGCTCGGTCAGGATCCGGGACATAGCCAGTCCCGCGCAACCAGCCGAGCCGGGGCAGCGCGAAAGTCGTCGTAAAGCATCGCAGCCTGAATGTGACGGCCGAAATGGTCTATCCCTTTGTTTGTTTGATCGCCGGGTTCATGCACCGGTGACATTCCCTTTTTGTTGCTGAGCGACCAACGAGACGTCGCTCCAAAGACGGGCTGCGATCGAAAACTCTGATGTTTCTGACGGCTGGACGATCAGCTCTCCTCTGGCGGTCACAGACGCTTGCCGGCCGTGTGCCTTCGGAGCACGCCGACGTGAAACGCTTTTGCTGATTGATTGTAATATTCGGGAAGTCGATGCGTGGTTCATGCACCCGGTCGCGTTCGTTTTGGCCAGTCATGACGATCGTTTGTTACTTTGGCTAGTCAGCCAGTCTGCGTCGGTGCAAGCGAATTTGAGGTCGGCGCCGGAGGCGCAAACCCCAGAATGCTACTGCCTACATCATACCCGTCGGCATTGCGACGACCGGTATCAGCGTCTCATTTCGTGCGTCGACGCCGTCACGGGCCTGCCCGAGGCCGGATCATCGCCAGGTCATCGGCGACGAGACTAAACCTCCAGCCACTCCCGTCGGACTTCGCCATTCGTTGCCAGATCATCAGGAGTTCCCGTGAACACGATTTGGCCGTGCCCCATGACATAAAGGCGCTGTGAAATCTTCAAGGCGATCGTCAGCTTCTGCTCGACCAGCAGAACCGCCACGCCGCGACTAGCAATTTCGGCGAGCAGGACGCCAACCTGCTCCACTAGCAGCGGGGCCAGCCCTTCGGTCGGCTCATCGATCAGGATCAGGTCCGGATCGCCCATCAACGTTCGACACATCGTCAGCATCTGTTGCTCACCACCTGACAGCACGCCCGCCGGATTGTGTTGCCTCGCGGCCAAGTTCGGGAACAGCCGAAATACATCCTCGAATGTCCAGCGGCCGAACCGGCCCGCCCGCTTCAGGCCAAGCTCCAAGTTCTGCCGCACGCTCAATGTGGGAAAAACCTGACGGTCCTCGGGCACGTAGCCGACGCCGGCTCTTGCCACCAAATCGCTCCGCAGACCGACAAGATTGAGGCCTCGGTAAATCACCTTGCCCTGCGGTGGCACGAGGCCCATGATTGCCTTGCAGGTGGTGGACCTCCCGACGCCATTCCGCCCAAGCAGAGAAACGATCTCGCCCTCATCGACGTCCAGATCGATGCCGTGCAGGATGTGGCTTTGCCCATAATAGGCGTGCAGATCGCGCACCTCGAGCATCATGACTCCAACGCCCCGAGGTAGGCTTCCTGGACCGAACGGTTGGCGCGGACCGCCGCCGGTGGCCCCGAGGCGATCACCTGTCCGTAGACCATGACGGTAATTGTATCGGCCAAGTCGAAAACGACTTTCATGTCGTGCTCGACCATCAGCAGCGTTTTGCCCTGAGTCACCTGTCTGATCAGCGCCATCGCGTGGTCCGTTTCGGTGTTGCTCATGCCGGCCGTGGGTTCATCGAGTAAAATCACCGACGCGCCGCCGGCGATCGTCATGCCGATTTCCAGCGCGCGCTGTTCAGCATACGATAGTAACCCCGCCTGGACATCACGCCGGCTGGCCAGATTGAGATCTTCGAGCAGTATGTCCGTTCGCTCGTTGAGTGCCTTCTGGCGACCGAGTGGCGACCAGAACGAATAGCGATAGCCGCTGCTCCATAACAATGCGCAACGAAGGTTTTCGAACACAGACAGGCGATGGAAGATCGAGGTGATCTGAAAGCTTCGAGACAGCCCCATCCGATTGATCCGGTGCGGTGGCAGCCTGTCGATGCGTGTGCCATTCAGCAGAATTTCGCCCGAGGTGATCGGAAACCGCCCGCTGACCAGGTTGAAGCAGGTGGTCTTCCCGGCGCCGTTCGGACCGATGATACAGTGGCGCTCACCTGACGCTATGTCGAGCGTCACGCCGCGGATGATTTCGGTCGCGCCGAAGTTCTTGCGAACATCGCGAAGCTGCAGCGCCGTCATCGCCGGGTTTTCAGCTCGGCCGTAAGATCGTCCCATATCCGGTGGAAGCCCGCTGCCTCCACCCGCAGCCAGATTGCACCGACGATCAAGCATCCCGCGGATATCATCCATGGCATTGCCGCCCTGACATCGATCGGGCCGCCGAACAGCACCAGTTTCTTGCCCTGCGCCGCGCCGATGGTCAGGAACGACATTAGCTCCACGAAGCCGACAAAGCCCAGCACCAGCGCCAGTGATGGGATCACCAGCCGCAGGTAGGGCACCAACAGGCGCCCAAGGCGGCCGCTGCGACGGATCGGACCATGCGCCTGGATAATCCCCGCAAGTCCGGTCGGTGCGAAGATCACCATTGCAATAAACAGCACTCCGACATAGACCAGCCAGGAATTGGACAGCAGACTTACGCCGCTCTGCAGCAGGGTGATTAATATCGCGCCGAGGATCGGACCCGCAAACACTGTGGCACCGCCGATATAAGTCATCAGCAGCGCGTTAGCCGAGAGCGGCGCCGCCAGCGAATCGAAGGTCACGATCTCATAGGTGATTGCGTACAGCCCGCCACCGATACCGGCGAAGAAGCCCGACAATGCGAACTGAATGAAGCGCACCGTCCTCGGGTCGTACCCGATAAACTGCGCACGCTCGAAATTATCGCGGGCTGCGTTCGCCATCCGGCCGAGAGGGGTCAGCGTCAGGAAATACATCAGCCCCGTGGCAATGACCGTCCAGGCGAGGATCAGATAGTACACCTGAATGCCGGAGGCATAGCTGACGCCAAAAAGACTCTGATCGATCATGCGGTTGGCAGAGACACCGCCTTCGCCGCCAAAGAAATGATGGAACATCAGCGCCGCGGTCGACATCAGCTCGCCGATGCCCAGCGTAATCATTGCGAAAGCGGTCGCTCGTTGCTTGGTTGCCATCGCACCGAACAGAATCGCCAGCGCCAGGCCCGTCAGACCGGCCAGCAGCGGCATCAGTTCCATCGGCACCGGCAGCTCGCCGTCTCCGGCGGCATCGAGAAAATGCACCATCGAGTAGCCCCCGATGCCGAAAAACGTTGCGTGGCACAACGAGAACAGCCCGGCCTGACCCAGCAGCATATTGTACGAGAGCGCCAGGATCACCATCATGTCCATCTGGCTGAACATTGAGATCATGAAGCCCGAGCCGCGGTGATGTGCCCAGTCGTAGAACATCCACGGCAACGCGATGGCCACCATCACCACGACAATGGTCGGCCACCATCTTTGTGTTGTCCGTGATTCGCTCATGTGTCGCGCGTCCCCAGCAGGCCGCGTGGCCGGAAGAACAGGATCAGCACCATCATCGCGAACGGCAGCAAGCCCCCGATCCGCGACACCGGGACGGTCAGCACCTCGGTCAACAGCGTGTCCCCGGTCACCGCCAGTCCGATCGGGCTCAGCAGATCAGCGACCGAGTAATCGATCACCACGGCGAAGGTCTGGATCATGCCAATGACGATCGAGGCGATGAAGCACCCGGCCAGCGAGCCGAGGCCGCCGAACACCACAACAACGAACACGATCGGTCCCATGCCGTCGGCCATCCCTGGCTCCGTGGTCTGATAGTTGCCACCGATTACGCCCGCCAGTCCCGCCAGCAGGCAGCCGCCCGCAAATACCGTGGTGAACACCATCGGAACGTTATGACCCAGCGCGCTCACCATGCTGGGATGCGTCAGAGAGGCCTGGATGATCAGGCCGATACGTGTCTTCTTCAACAACACCCAGGTGCAGAGCAACATCCCGGCGGACACTAGAAGCATGAAGCCGCGATACGCCGCGAAGTTGGCCCCGTAGATTGTGAACAGGGGAAAATCCAGCAGCGGCGGCACGCGATAGGCCATCGGCAGCATACCCCAGGTCATCTGCACGAGGCGCTGGATTATGAACACCAGGCCGATCGTGAACAACAGTTCGGCGATGTGACCATTGTGATGAACCCGGCGCAGTCCCCATACCTCTATAGCCACGCCGATTAAGCCACACAGCACGGGCGCGATAATCAAGGCCGGGAAGAAACCAAGGAGTTGGCTGACTTGATATGCCAGGTAAGCCCCGACCATGTAGATGCTGGCGTGAGCGAAGTTGAGCACGCCCATCATGCTGAAGATCAGCGTCAGGCCGCTCGCCAGCATAAACAAAAGCATCCCGTAGACCAGACCGTTCAGCAGCGAGATGAGGACGATCTGCATGTTGCGGGAGGGGCCGGTGCTACGAGGTGGGCCGTTTCATCTTGCAGGTGGTCGGCAGAGTGAGATCCTCAGTAGAGGCGATGAAATCGATCTTCCAGCCGAGACCGGTTTTTTCCGCATCATATTTCACGTTCTTTGTGAAGGTGACAGCGTAGTAGGGCATCAGCAACTGATGATCTTCGGCCCGCATCTCCACCGGGAAGCCGACGAGATCCGTCGCCTTCATGCCCTCCAGTGCCTGCGCGACTTTCAGCGCGTCGGTGGATCCCGCCTGATTGATCGCTCTTGTCAGCATCTGAAACATCGTCAACCAGGGGAGAAACCCGAACTCGGTGTCGTGGTTTGCGCGCCAGCCGGTGACGAAGGCTTCGGCATCCGGCTTGTTCAGTTCCACCGGCACGTTTGAATTGAATTCGGAAACCGTTGACAGTCGGTTGTCCCCAGCCGAGCCGATTGACGTCGCGCCGCCGAGAACCTGCGCCAGATAGGTGTCAAAGCGCACGTCCAGCCCGGCATCGACGGCCGCCTTGATCAGCAGGTTCAAATCGCGATTGTAGTTGCCGGTGATGACGGATTGCGCGCCCGATGCCCTGATCTTGGCGATATAGGACGAGAAATCCTGCACTTTGCCGAACGGGATCAACTCGTCGCCCACAATCTGAATATCCGGCCGCAGCTTCTCCAGCCACTTCCTGGTGTCGTGCTGCACGGATTGTCCGAACAGATAATCCGGATTGAGTAAATAGACTTTTGTCACGCTCTTCGGAAGCGCCTTGACCCGCGCCACCGCGCGCATCTCCACGTTGCCGATGAAACGAAACTGCCAGAAGTCGCACTTCTCGTTGGTCAGCTCGGTCGCGAGCGCGCCGCAGTTCAAATACAGCACGCGGTTGTCCGGATTGCGAGCGTTGTGCTTCGCCACCGCATCGACCAGTGCCGCGCCGACGTTCGAGCCGGTGCATTGCATGACGAAGGGCATGTTCTGATCGGTGATCGTTTTCAAGGCAATCAGTGCCTCAGCTGGCTGTAGCTTGTCGTCGAACGACACCAGTTCGAATTTCTTGCCCAGGGCACCCCCCTGAGCGTTAATCTTCTCCAGTATGTAGCCGAAGATCTTTAAGGCCTCGTCCCCAGCCGAGGCGAACGGTCCGGAAAGCGCCTCGACGTAGCCGATTTTAATGGTGTCTTCAGCCAGCGCCGGCCGACCCGCCAATGCCAGTATCATGACGGTCAGAAAACAACTATGCCTTATCAGTGACGTCATTCAACCCCCCGATGGCCGGTGAAAGGCCGATCATTTATTGGCTAAACAGTAGGCATCGAAACGGCGCGGTGTCAATCGCGCGGGGCTCGTCGGCGCCAGCCTCCCGAGGCGAAGAAAGCCGACCTAACCGGCGCGCTGAGTGCCTCTTGTTGCTGGACGCGATACCCTAACGGAGGCGGCGCTGTCCGCTTCGCATGCGCTCGCGAAATAACCAGTGCGGGACTTCCGGTCGACGCGGCTCGGATGATCCGGCGGTTGCGTGGGCTATTTCGCTCGATAGTGGCGATGGCAGGCGCCGCACTGCTCGCCCATGGCCTTGGCCTCAACGGCCACCGCATCCGCGTCGCCAGCCTTGGCGGCTGCCGCCAGCCTGTCAGCGGCCGCCCCCATCGCCGCCGCGGTTTTCTCGAACCCGGTACGGTCTGACCAAATCTCCGCCAGCGCTTTGGTGTTGCCGCCCTGATCACTGCCCGCCGGAAACACCACGGGGATCAGCCCAGCCCACCTGGAGATCGCCTTGGCGGAGGCTTCCAACGGCTTGACGTCGCCCTTGGCTGCTACGACCGCTCGGACGAAAGCAAAGTTGCCGTTGGCCAGGTCCATGCCTGTTTGCCGTACCGAAATCGGATCCAGGCCATCGGCCCGCGCCACGCCGATTGCTGCCAGAATGATCGCGGCACACCACGCAAGCCTTTTTCTCATCTATATGAACCTTCCCTGCTCGGCCGCTGGTCAGCCGGTTTGTAACGATTTGGCACGCCTTGACGATTCGCTAGCAGCTTTGCCGGCGACCGCACAGACTGCAAAGACCGAGCGAAAAGGACGATCATGCCGGCTATCCACTCTCTCGCCGTGTTCTGCGGCTCCCGCGTCGGCGCCAGCCCGGCCTATTCCGAAGCGGGGCGCACTCTGGGACGCGGCCTCGCGAAGGCCGGCATTCGCCTCGTCTATGGAGGCGGCCGCATCGGCATCATGGGTGTCGTCGCCGACGCCGTGCTTGAAGCCGGCGGCAGGGTGTTGGGTGTGATCCCCGACTTCCTGACGCGGATCGAGATCGCCCATCAAGCGGTCAGCGAAATGATCATCACCGACAGCATGCACACCCGCAAGCTCCGTCTGTACGAGGAATCCGATGCGTTCCTGACGATGCCTGGTGGTTTGGGCACCTTCGACGAGACGTTCGAAGTCATCACCTGGCGCCAGCTCGGCTTGCACGACAAGCCTATCTTGCTATGCAACGTCGCTGGTTGGGCCGCCCCTGTGGTCGCCGCCATCGACCACGCGATCGCCCAGGGTTTCGCCGCATCCTCCTGTCGCGGTCTGTTCGAGGTGCTGGACAACGTTCCTGCAGTGTTGGAGCGTTTGCGCACGCTGCCGGCAGGAACCGGGGGGCCAGCCGATCGGTTCTGACATCCGCGTCGGCGCGCTCGCGCTATCTCCAGACCACATTCGGCGACGAACGTCGCTATCCGGGCGCCCGCCGGAGCAGCGCCGTCAGGCCATATCTAGACATAAGGATGTCTTTATGTTATAGAGTGCTGGATCATGGATCACCTCCTAGCCAGCCTGCGCGCAACCGCTGAACCGACCCGCCTTCGCCTGCTCGCCCTCGCTGCACGTGGCGCCTTCTGCGTGATGGATTTCACCGAGATCCTTGGCCAGTCGCAGCCTCGGTTGTCACGCCATCTAAAGCTGCTGTGTGAGTGCGGGCTGCTGGACCGGGTGCGAGAGGGTGCCAATGTTTGGTTTGCCCTGCCGCTAAGCGACGACGGTGCGCTGGTGCGTGAACTGATTGCGCGTCTGCCGCTGCATGATCCGGTGCTAGAGGCTGATCGGCGCCAGGCTGCGCGCGTACTGGCCGAACGCGCCCGGATCGCCTCGGATAGTTTTCGCGACAAGGGTGCCGACTGGGACGAGATGCGGGCCCTCGACCTGCCAGCTGCGGCGGTGGAAGCGGCCCTTCTTTCGATGGTGCCACCCGGCGACGGCGGCTGCCTGCTGGATATTGGCACCGGCACTGGCAGGGTGCTCGAATTGCTTGCCTCACGAGTGCGGCAGGCGCTCGGTATCGACGCGTCGAAGTCAATGCTTGCACTGGCGCGCGCCAGGCTGGCCGGTCCCGACTTTGCGCATTGTGCCGTTCGCCTGGCCGATATGTACCGGTTGCCGTTGGCCAGTAGCTCATACGATACGGTCATATTGCAGATGGTGCTGCATCACGCCGAAGAGCCGACGGTGGTCATTGCCGAGGCCGTCCGCGTGCTGCGACCGGGCGGCCGGTTGCTATTGATCGATCTGGCGGAGCATGTCCGGCAGGACCTGATCACGGGCCTCGCCCATCGCTGGTCCGGCTTTTCGGACGAGGCGATTGATCGCCTGTTTGCCACGGCCGGACTGGATCAGTCGCCGCCGCTGACAATTTCCGGCGGTCTTGCTGTGCGGATCTGGCCCGCTAGCCGCCCGGTCACCGACGCAGCCGTTACAAGCCCACCCGGTGCCCTCGCGGGCACGGCCGATCCAGCCACCAACCGCGAACTCAGCCTCTGAAAGCCATCCGGATGAGCCGTCCCCATTTGCTCGATGCACTGCGTGATCGCGTTCTGCTGTGCGACGGCGGCATGGGCAGCCGGGTCCAGGCGCTGACCCTGGACATCGAGAAAGACTACTGGGGCCGCGAGAACTGTACCGACGTGCTGGTGCTGTCGCGTCCGGACATGGTGCGGGAGATCCATCGCGGCTATTTCGCCGCGGGGGCCGACATAGTCGAAACCAACACCTTTGGTGCCTCCCCGGTTACGTTGGGGGAATTCGACTTGGCTGATCGGGCGTTCGAAATCAACAAGATCGCCGGAGAGTTGGCCCGCGAGGCGGCGGAAACATTCGCCGATGACCGCCACCGCTGGGTGATCGGCAGCGTCGGTCCGGGAACTAAACTGCCGAGCTTAGGCAACATCGGCTACGACCCGCTGGAGGCCGCGCTGATCGAACAATGTCGCGGCTTGATCGCCGGCGGCGTCGACGCGATCCTGATCGAGACGTGCCAGGACACGTTGCAGATCAAGGCCGCGGTCAACGGCGCCAAGATCGCGCGCCAGGCAGCGGGCAAGGATACGCCGATCTTCGTGCAAGTGACGGTCGAAACCACCGGCACGCTTTTGGTCGGCCCAGACATCGGTGTCGCAGCGGCGGTTATCGGCGCCCTCGATGTGCCGCTGATCGGCCTCAACTGCGGTACCGGCCCGCAGGAAATGGCTGAACACGTGGGATGGCTGGCAGCCAACTGGCCCGGACTGATCTCGATGCAACCCAATGCCGGCCTGCCGGAACTCGTGGACGGCCACACCCATTATCCCCTCGGTGCCGCGGACCTCGCGACCTGGCTGGAACGCTTCATCGCGGAAGACGGCGTCAACCTGATCGGCGGCTGCTGCGGAACCACGGTAGAACACATTGCCGCGCTGGACGCGATGTTACGAAAGCGAGGCCAGTTCCGGCCGTCGCTCGTCTCGCGCAAGTCGGTCTGGGTGCCCGGCGTCGCCAGCCTCTACCAGGCGGTGCCGCTGCGCCAGGAGAATGCGCTTTTCGCCATCGGCGAGCGCTGCAACGCCAACGGCTCGAAGAAGTGGCGGGAACTGCAGGAGAAGCACGACTGGGACGGCTGCGTCACCATGGGTCGCGAGCAGATCGGTGAAGGCTCGCATGCGCTGGATGTCTGCACCGCCTTCGTCGGTCGCGACGAGAACGCTGAGATGACGGAGGTGATCCGCCGCTTCACCGCCTCGGTGAATTCACCCCTGGTGATCGACAGCACGGAAACGCCGGTGATCGAGGCGGCGCTGAAACTGCATGGCGGCAAGCCGATCATCAATTCGATCAATTTCGAGGACGGTGAGAAGGCCGCCACAGACCGCGTGATCCTGGCCAAGCGCTTCGGCGCCGCGGTGATCGCGCTGACCATAGACGAGGTCGGGATGGCCAAGTCCGTGGAGGACAAGCTGCGGATCGCCAGTCGGCTAGTCGACTTCGCCTGCAACCGGCACGGTCTCTCGCAATCCGACCTGCTCATCGACCCGCTGACCTTCACCATCGCCACCGGCAACGAAGACGATCGCAAACTGGCGCTGTGGACGCTGGAAGGCATCGCTGCAATCCGGGCAAAATTTCCCGACATCCAAATCATTCTTGGCCTGTCCAATGTAAGCTTTGGGCTGAACCCGGCGGCCCGCGCGGTGCTCAACTCGGTGTTCCTGGACCACGCGATGCGAGCCGGCATGAGCGGCGCCATCGTCCATGTGTCCAAGATCCGGCCGCTGCATTTGATCGCCGACGAAGAAAAGCAAGTCGTTGAGGATCTGATCTTTGATCGCCGCCACGAGGGTTACGATCCGCTACAACGGCTGCTGGAGCTGTTCGACGGGCGCAAGACCGTCGACGCGGTGAAAAAGGAACGTGCTGAAACCGCCGAAGGCCGGCTGAAGGATCGGATCGTCGACGGCGACCGTAAAGGGCTGACGGACGATCTAGATGAGGCGCTGAAGACACTCTCGCCGCTCGACATCATCAACAATGTGCTGCTGGGCGGTATGAAGGTGGTCGGCGACCTATTCGGCGCCGGCAAGATGCAGCTACCCTTCGTACTGCAAAGCGCTGAAACAATGAAGAGCGCCGTCGCCTATCTCGAGCCGCTGATGGAACGCGTCGAGGGGCAGGCAAAAGGCACCATCGTGCTCGCTACGGTGAAGGGCGACGTGCATGACATCGGCAAGAACCTCGTCGACATCATCCTGACCAACAATGGCTACCGTGTCGTCAACCTTGGCATCAAGGTGCCGCTTGCCGACATGCTGGTGGCGATGCGGGATAACCACGCTCATGCCATCGGCATGTCCGGCCTGTTGGTGAAGTCGACCGCGGTGATGCGCGAGAACCTGGAAGAAATGTCCCGGCAGGGCGTCGAGATTCCGGTCCTCCTCGGCGGTGCAGCGCTCACCCGCAACTATGTGGAAGACGCCTGCGTCAACGCCTATGTCTGTGGCCGCGTGGCCTACGCCCGCGATGCATTCGATGGCCTGCATCTGATGGACAAGGTCACGGGCAACGGCTTTGACGACTACCTCGCGGCGATCCAGGCAAAGCGCGTCGGCAAGGCCCGGAATACCTCGCGAACCCTCGGCCAGGCCGCCGCCCGCGCTTTCCAACCGATCGATGTGCTAGCAGTCCAGGCTCGACGTCACCGCCTGACGCGGGACCAGCCGGTCATCGTTCCGCCTTTCTGGGGCGCACGCGTGGTCGAATCGGCGCCGAAGGCCGTCGTGCCGTTCGTGAACGAGCGCAGCCTTTATCAATTCCAGTGGGGCTTTCGCAAGCAGGGCCGCTCGCTGGAGGATTTCCTCGGCTGGGCGAAACAGGAGCTGCGGCCGGTGATGCGGCGGATGCTGACGCTGTGCGAGGAACAGGACATCCTCAAGCCACAAGCCGCTTACGGCTACTGGAAGGCGGCCGGCCAGGGTAACGACCTGGTGATCTTTGATCCGGACGGCACCACCGAGGTGGCGCGGTTCTCCCTGCCGCGCCAGCCAAAGGAGAACGGTGAGTGTATCGCCGACTTCTTTCGCGACATTGAGGATGTGGAGCGGGATGTCATCGCGCTGCAGGTGGTGACGGTGGGCCAGAAGGCCTCCGACACCGCGCGGGTCTGGTTCGAGGATAACCGTTACCAGGACTATTTGTATCTGCACGGCTTGTCGGTTGAGATGGCGGAGGCGCTGTCGGAGTACGTCCACAAGCGGATCCGTGCCGAACTTGGCTTCGCCGGAGAGGACGACCGCGACATGGAGAAGATGCTTGCCCAGGGCTATCGCGGCAGCCGTTACTCGTTCGGCTATCCCGCTTGCCCGCGACTGGAAGATCAGGTGCCGATCCTGAGCATGCTGCATGCGGAACGGATTGGGATTTCGCTCTCCGACGAATTTCAGTTGCACCCCGAGCAGTCGACTTCCGCTATCGTCGTGCTCAATCCGCGTGCGAAATACTTCTCGGTCTGATCCGTCCGCCGAATGAGCACCCGAGGACCGACCGGGGTCGTCGTCGCCTTTCCTCGCGCGATCAAGCCGTCGCGAGCGATAGCACACGTTGTGAGGCCCTGTTTGATTGACGGTAATTCAAATGACGCGATCCGCGCGATCCTGAATAGCACACGGCGTATTGCGCTGGGCGGCGCATCGGCGAAACCGTGGCGGCCGTCGCACGGCGTCATTGCGCTTTCTGTTGGATCGCGGCCACGAGCTTACCCGCGTAAATCCTGGCCTCGCCGGCCAGGCCATCCGCCTCCGCCTCGTTGTCGACAGCTTAGCCGAGGCCGGGCGTTTGGACATGGTTGACGTGGTCCGCAACGCCTCTTACACGGAGCAACTGGTGGATACGGTAATTGAGCTTGGCGTGCGCGCGATCTGGATGCAGGTTGGCGGCGTGGACGGGCCAGCGGCAAAAAAAGCCCGTGATGCCGGGATAACGGTCGTGAATGGACCGCTGCCCTGTGATTGAGGACCGCCGTATCGGTCCGATCGGCCGAGCGGCTTCTCGATGCCGATGATTACTCGCCCCGATTGATCGACCGCCATTGAACCGCGGACGTATCCGCGCCACATTCGCCGTCGCACGAGCTGTCTTCACAACCCGCACGGTTACCGCAGGGGGCATGCATGACAAACGAAGAACGCGATATAATCGGCCAATTTATCGCACGGGTCAGCGGTGAGCCCGGCGCGCAGGGCGTTGGCGGCGGCTCGGTTCCGGCGACGCAACCGGCGCTCCCTCCGGTGGACCGCGACGCGGATGCCCTGATCGGGCAGCTTTTGCAGAAATACCCGGAAGCGCGCTATCGCATTACGCAACTCGCGTTCGTGCAGGAACACGCGCTGACCGAGGCACAAAATCGTATCCAGCGGCTGCAATACGAGGTACAGCAATCTCAGCAGGCGCTGCAACAGGCGCAGCAGGCCGCCCAGGGCAGCCGCCCAGGATCGGCGTCTGGCGGCGGGTTCTTCAGTGGACTGTTCGGCGGCAACAGGCAGTCGGCACCGCCTCCGGGAGTCCCATGGAATCAGGGCGGCCAGCCGCAGCAGGGTTATGCCCAGCCTCAGCCGCCTCCCCCACAGTATGCGCCAAACTATCAGCCGGGCATGTTTCAGCGTCAGGGCTCCGGCTTTCTCGGGTCGGCGCTGACTACGGCAGCGGGCGTCGCGGGCGGCGTGGTGGCCGGAAACGCATTGATGGGTCTGTTTTCCGGACGCGAAGGCGGCCTGGGCGGCGGTGGGTTGGGTGGCGGTTCAGCCGCAAGCCCGTGGGCAAACCCGGCCCCCGCCCCCGTCGATACCGGAAGTTGGGACAACGCGTCGTCGGGCGCACCGGCCGGTAACCAGGACTATGTCGACAATGGCACCTGGGACCAGCCAACCGGCGGGGACGCATCGTTGCCAGATGACAGCGGCGGAAGCTGGGACGCCGGCAGTGGTGGCGGCTGGGACAGTGGCGGTGGCAATTCGGACGACACGTTCTAACCGATCAGTCAGTGCTCGGCGACGGTGCCTACGCGCCGGCGCCTGACCAGATCGGGCGTCGAGCGCTGCGTGCCGCCCCAGACAATACGGGTCACCGTCCCCAAACGGCTTACCGTGCCTGTCGGTATGAACACTGGTCTTATAGCCGAGCGAAGGCCTGCAAAAGCTGTTGTCCACCGCGGTCTGCGGCGTTGTCTTGGCGGGCGGGCTGCGCCGCAACGGACACCCACTCGCCAGCGGATGGCCCGAGACCGGGACGATCTGTATAGCTACCGGCGATGATCTCCCATCCCAACCCCCTCGTCGCCGTCGTGCTGCCGCCGCGCGAAGGGTTCGGCACTGGTCGAACCGGGGCAATCGGCCTGCTCGCCCGGCGCTTGGTCCAGACCCCCGGCTTCGACACCATCGTATTCGGCGGCAAGCAAGACGGCCCCGTCTTCCCGGACGTCGCGTTCCGCGCGACGAACCCGTCCCGGTGGACCGTGGGCAACACTAATGTGCGCTACGCCGCCGCCGCCGTGGGCTCCCTGAAGATACTCAAGCCATCCTTGATAGAAGTGCATAACCGGCCGGAGATTGCTCTTGCCTTGGCCGCACGGCTGCCGGAAATCCCGGTGACCGTCATCCTCAACAATGACCCGCAGGCGATGCGCGATGCGATCACCGCTGCACAACGGAGCGAGATGTTGCGTCGCCTGGCGCTGGTCATGGCGTCATCCGACCATCTTCGCCGTCGCGTGCTGGAGGGTGTGAGGGGTTCCCTCCGCGCCCCGGTTGTATTGCCCAACTGCCTGGATCTGACGGAGTTGCCCGCGCCGTGCCAGCGAGAGCGGTTGATCCTGTTCGCTGGCCGGGTTGTCGCCGACAAGGCCCCTGACGCCTTTGTCGCGGCCTGCGCCAAGGCGCTGCCGCGGCTCCCCGGCTGGGAGGCATCGATCATCGGCGCCGATCGCTTCCGCTTCGATAGCCCCGATACCGCTTTCGTCCAGACGATCCGGCTCACGGCTCGGGCCGCCAAGGTGCACATGCTGGGCTACCGCGACCACCCGGATGTCCTGGACGCCATGGCGCGGGCTGCCATAGTCGTGGTGCCGAGCCGTTGGCCGGAACCGTTCGGCTTGGTTGCCCTGGAGGCGTTGGCGAGCGGCGCCGCGCTGATATGCTCACCGCGCGGTGGGCTGCCCGAGGTCGCCGGAGATGCAGCGGTCTACGCCGACCCGGACCGCCCAAACGACATTGCGGCGGCAATTTGCGATCTTGCTGGCGACGAGGGCCGACGCTCCGCTTTGGCGGAAGCCGGCCGCCGCAGGGCGCGCCAGTTCGATGTGCCGGTAGTCGCCGAACAACTGGCAAACCTTCGCCGATCCGTCCTCAGGATCGCTGCCGCGCCGGATGCCCCGACCCCCTCTTGAGCAGGTCGGACGCGCCGGAAGGGACGCTGGTTGACCGTCGGCTCGATACCTATATTGCTGGCCTGATAAAAGCTGTGACGGGGCCAATGGAGGGTGGATATGGCTGTTACAAATGCGGCGCTCGGAACCGAGGACACACCCGGCACCGAGCTTGGATCTCAGGTGCCAGTCACCGTTTTGACCGGGTATCTTGGGGCCGGAAAGACCACCTTGCTGAATCGCATCCTGACCGAGCAGCACGGCCGCAAATACGCCGTTGTTATCAACGAATTTGGTGAGCTTGGCGTCGACAACGACCTTGTCGTGGATACCGACGAGGAAGTCTTTGAGATGAACAACGGTTGCATTTGCTGCACCGTGCGCGGCGACTTGATCCGCATCGTCGGCGGCCTGATGAAGCGGCGCGACAAGTTTGATGGCATCATCATCGAGACCACCGGCCTGGCCAACCCCGCGCCGGTCGCGCAGACCTTCTTTGTCGACGACACGGTCAAGGCAAAGACCAGACTGGATGCGATCGTCACCGTGGCAGACGCGAAGCATCTGCCGGCACGCCTCGCGGACAGCCACGAGGCGGCCGATCAGATCGCTTTCGCCGACGTGATCGTGCTCAACAAGACTGACCTGGTGACGCCCGAGGAACTGGAGGCCGTGGAAGCGACAATACGCGCGATCAACCGCTTTGCCATAATCCATCGCACCGAACGCGCCACCGTACCGATTGAACTCATCCTCAATCGTGGCGCCTTCGACCTGCAGCGCATCCTGGCCATGCATCCCGAGTTCCTAAACGGCGACGACGACCACGAACATAACGAAGACGTCTCGTCCATGAGCTTCCGAGTTGAACGCCCGATCGATCCGGAAAAATTCAACGCCTGGATCGGTGTTCTTCTGCAGGACAGGGGCCAGGACCTGCTACGCACCAAAGGCATTCTCAGCTATGCCAACGAGGATCGTCGCTTCGCTTTTCAGGCCGTGCACATGATCGCTGACGGAGACTTCATCAGCCCCTGGAAGGAAAAAGAACCCCGCGTGAGCCGGCTGGTGTTCATCGGCCGCAACCTGAACCGCCCGCAACTTCGCCGTGGTTTCGAAAATTGCGCGGTCGACTGACCGCGGGTCCGGGATAACCGCATGAGCCAAAGCACCCAGGCGCACTTTCTGCTGGAGACGCGCGGCGTATCAAAGGAGCTTGGCGCCTTTGTCATTGCCGCCAGGTTTTCCCCGGACGGCCGCTCGGCTGGCTTCGCGCTGGGCGACGGGACGGTGTGCATCGCGCGCCTCCCAAGCCCTTCGGACTGGCGCAGCGTGACGGTGCTTGATGGTGCGGTGCTCGCCTTTGCGCCCGACGCTACCGGCGACGGGTTCGTCTCCGGCGGCGATGACGGGGCGCTCCGCCGCCTCACCGCGGAAGGCACGGTGTCGGATATCAGCGAGTTCGGCAGGAAATGGGTGGAGCACGTTGCAACCTACACGATCGACCGGACTTGTGGCCTGATCGCCGCCAGCGCCGGCAGGCTGGTGCGGCTGTTCGACCACTCCGGCAAGGTGCTGAAGGAACTAACCCACCCTTCCACTGTGACGGGCCTGGTGTTCGACGGCAAAGGCAAGCGAATTGGGGCGTCCCACTACAACGGCGCCTCGCTCTGGTTCGTCGCCGCCAAGACCGACACTCCGCGCCAATTGGAGTGGAAGGGCAGCCATACCGGCATTATTATCCATCCCGAGGGCGAGGCCGTTGTCACGGCCATGCAGGAGAACGCTCTGCACGGCTGGAGGCTGCCGGACGGCCAGCACATGCGCATGAGCGGCTACCCCGCCAAGACGGCCAGCCTGTCGTTCACCCGCAACGGCAGATGGATGGCCAGCAGCGGCGCGGACGCGATGGTTCTTTGGCCGTTTTACGGCGGGGGTCCGATGGGCAAGGCGCCGCTTGAGTTGGCCGGTGGCGATGGGATCATCTGCAACCAGGTTGCCTGCCATCCGAAGGAGGAACTGGTGGCTGGCGGGTTTGCCGACGGGCTCGTCGTCGTGGCGGATCTCGCCTCCTCCCGTATCCTGCCGGTCTCACCTCCGGGGCATGGGGCGGTCTCGAGCCTAGTCTGGAATGCTGACGGCACACGCCTTGCCATCGGCACCGAGACCGGTTTCGCCGCGATCATAGATTTCGCCCAACGTTGAGCGACGCACGGTAAGCCTTAGCCCAGCAATAGCCTCGCCACCCCGCCGTTGCCGGATCGGGCTCGTCTGGTTCCAGGCGCGGCCGCCATTGTGGTCCGAGCAGCCGAGGTCGGATCTCAGCCACCTCCATCGATTGTCAGCACCGTGCCGGTAGTGTAAGCTGAAGCTTGGCTGGCGAGGAACGCCACTGCGTTACCGATCTCCCGCGGAGTCGCGGCGCGACCGAACGGCATTCTGGAGGTCAGCTCCCGCCACCGTTCCGGGTCGCCGAATTTCTCCGCGGCTTCCGCCCGCCGCAGCATCACCAGGCGGTCGGTCTCGACAGGACCCGGGTTGATCGCCACGACGCGCAGCCCGTCGGCCGGCGCACCCTTGCCCAGTGCCCGGGTGAATGCCATCAGGGACGCGTTCCCAGCGGCGCCGGCGATGTAATTACTGGGAAACCTCTCCCCCGCCGCGCCAATCACGTTGATTATGATTCCAGCCTTGCGTGCCTTCATTTGGGCATAGATCATGCGGCAAAACGAGATGTAGCCGAACACTTTCAGATCCCACGCCTGCCGCCACTTCGCGTCGTCGATAGACAGCAGATCGCCGGGAGGAATCGCACCGGCGTTGTTCACCAGGATATCGAGTTCGCCGGCCTCGAGCGCCACCTTGCATACCGAGGCGTCGCTCGACAGGTCGGCGGCGATGCATCGCACACTGACCTGGCGCTTAGCTCGGATGGCCGCCGCGACCGCTTCCAGCAAAACCGCGTTCCGGGCCACGAGGATCAGATTGCACCCCTCTTCCGCTAGCACCTCTGCAGTCGCTTTGCCGATGCCTTTCGAGCCGCCGGTGATGAGAACTGTCTTGCCGGCCAGTTGAAGGTCCATGGTCATATCACCTTTCCGTTGGACGTGGCGCAGGTTCAGGCATCGCCGAAAGCGGTAAAACCAGCAACATCGCGTGGCGTGGTTGAGGCTGGCCGCCACCTTGTCGGCGCTCAGCGTCACATGATTCCGACGCGCCAGCGCAGACGGTATATCGCCCGGTACGTCGCCGCGCGGCTGCAGGGCGCTCCTTCACCGTTGTTTCCCCTTCCAGAGCCGGCAGGCATCGCCGAAAGCGCGGAAAATAGCCATACTGTCCGGGTTCTCCGCGTAGCACCATTCGGGATGCCACTGTACGCCGAGGACCCAAGGATCAGCCCTGGTGCCTGAGCTGCGGCCGCCGTCTGGTGCTGCCAGCACGAGCCGCACCGCCTCGATGGTACTATCGGGCGCCAGCGCCTCGACCACCAGCCTGTCGGCCAACCGATCGATCGCTTGGCCGTGCAGCGAGTTCACCATCAACCGCTCGGCTCCGACAATCTGCGCCAGTCGTCCGGTCACACTGACGCAATGTTTCGGCCGATAGCGCTGCTCCAGCGAGCCGAGGCCGCCGCGGTGGTCCAGTCGCCCGGGGCACTCATGGACGCGCTGGATCAGGGTGCCCCCGAGGGCGACGTTCAACTCCTGGATGCCGCGGCAGATCGCCAGCAACGGCAGACCTCGGGCGACGGCGGCGCGGATGAGCGGCAGCGTCGTGTGGTCCCGTTCCATATCGTGGAAATCGGGCGTCTCGCTCTCACCGCCAGCGTAATGCGTTGGGTGCACATTGCTCTGGCTGCCGGGAACCAGCAGGCCGTCCAAGTGGTCAAGCAAGCCGAGTTGCATCTCCCCCAACGGCGGGATCATGACCGGCAGCGCCTCGACGCCACCCAGAATCGCGGCGGCGTAGCGTGCCGGCGTTTGATGCATTGGCTGTTCATCGACCAGCTTCGCACATGCGGGAATGCCAACGACGAGTCTCATGACAAGGAACTCACGTGAAGGGGTCCAATACTATGAACGTGGACGAAAGCAGTCGGCAATCACCGCGCCGCTGGCGCCGAAAAGCATCATCGCAGCCATGCCGCGAGGTGTGCCGTCGGTGAGTAGCCCGACCAGCAGCCCGGAGCTGGCGCCCAGGCCAAACTGGAGCATCCCCATTAGCGCGGCGGCGCTGCCAGCATGGGCCGCATGGCGGGATAAAGCACCCGCCGACGTGTTCGCGTTGCTGAAGCCCTGGCACCCTAGGATCACTACCAAAGGCACTACCATCAGCACCAGTATGTGCACACCGCTGAACGCCACCAGCAAAAGCACGAGGGTTGCAGCCAACGAAATTCGCGAGATAATCCGCAGCATGCGGAATAACCCGACCCGGGGCAGCAGCCGGGCATTAAGCTGCGAGCCGGCGATCAGGCCACATGAACAAAGACCGAAAATTATCGCGAACAGGGCTGGGCTAAGGCCAAAGCCCTGAATGAACACCGGCGAGGACCCGGCCAGATAGGCGAAAATGCAGAACGTGCCGCTCGCGCCCATAATGGCGTGGGTCAGAAAGGTCGGCTCGCGAGCGACCGCCAGATAGCGTGCGGCGTAGCCGCTCAGGCTCAGCCGAGCTCGGTGCTCGGGCGGCAGGGTTTCAGGCAGCACACGCCATGCCGAGACCACACAGATCGCGCCGTAGGCCGCCAGCAGCCGGAAGATGACACGCCAATGTGCGAAAGTCAGGATGGCGCCGCCGATCGTTGGGGCGAGAATCGGCGCGACGCCCATGACCAAGACCAGGCGGGACATCATGATGGCGGCGGCCTCGCCCTCGGCGAGGTCGCGAACGGGTGATGACCATCCCGGCGGAGGCGCCGAACGCCGCGAACGCTCGAAACAGCGTGAGCCAGCTGAGGGTCGGAGCAAGCGCGCAGCCGACAGTGCTGATGGCGAAGATGGTAAACCCGATCGTCAGCGGCGGGCGCCGCCCAAAGCGGTCCGACAGGGTGCCCTGGGAGATCTGGCCGATCGATAAGCCGGCGAACCAAGCGGCGAGAGTGAGCTGAGCGGTACCAGGAGCCGTACTGAAGGATGCCTCAACGGCGGGGAAGGCGGGCAGGTACATGTCGGTGGCAGCCGGCCCCACAGCAATGAAAAGGCCGAGGAAGTACGGCAACCAGGAAGGCATAGGTTGATCGAGAGTAAGGGGTCGAGGCAGGCTCATTCCGGTGGGACCGCCCGCTGAGGTATAATCGAAGGGCGTAGCGGACGTTTTGGGTTCGGCGCGCTGGGGACTGCCTTGCCACTAAAGTGAGAGCTATCGTCGAGGGCTGGAATCGGCTGCGCGGCGCGGCTTCAGAGGCGCGTTGACAGCCGTGGGGGTTTGGCTCTAGTCCCCGGTTCCCAGCGCGGAGGGGTGCCCGAGTGGCTAAAGGGGGCGGACTGTAAATCCGCTGGCGTGCGCCTACGTTGGTTCGAATCCAACCCCCTCCACCAATGTATATCTTGACATGCAAATTTATGACGAAGGCGGCGTAATTGGCGCTGGTCGCCACACCGGGGAGCGGATGCCGACCAGAGCTGAATCCATCGGCTGACGCTGGCGTGGGTCGCGTCCAACCGCGAACAATCGAGAATGGAAACAACCGTGGGCATGGCCAGACGTAGGGCGCAGGCAAGATGTACTAGATTGGTCCGGACTACGGTTTGAATTCGGTCACTCCGGTGCTCTTCACCGACATTGTCGCCGGTTCGAATCGATCAGGGATAATGGTATGCGTGGGAATTATCGGGATCCGAGGTTCTCGCTCGCGCGGGTAATTTTGGGTCGGCACCCTACCTGCAAGGCAGAATATATTTATGCTGAGCACTCGTATATTCAGAACCTATACCCCGTTTGGAGCGCCCGGTCGACCACAACCATATCGCAGGTTTTGTGAAATCCTGGAGCACGTTTCCACCAGGCTCCTCCGCTAACGCAAGCCGCTTGCCAGCAGTTTGAGGATCGCGCTAGGTGACGCATCTGCAATAAAGATAGCGATTGAGAACAGGAAGTGCCCGTGCCCGAGATTGAGCGCCCGAAGCCAAAGACGCAAACCCTACCCGTCGCGCTGGGGGTCGTGGCGCTGCTCGGCTGGGGTACTGCAGCTTACGTATACTCCTCTGAGAAGCAGCAGGAGCGATCGCTATCCGACCAGTTGGTAGAGCATACCAAAGCCGAAGGAACGCTGACGGACCTCAATGGGAAAATCTCGGCTCAGCAGGCGGCGCTGGACAAGGCTATGCACGATCTGGGTGATGCCGGCGAGCAGCAGAAGACGCTGCAGGCGCAGGCCGAGGGAACACGGAGCCAGCTAGCTGACCTGTCGGACCAGCGCGACGGCACACAAGCGGCGCTCGTCGCGGCGCAGCAGGGTCTGGGCGAGGCGCAGAAGCAGACGCAGGCGCTCGCGCAACAACAGGCCGAAAATCTCAAACAGGCGCAGGCTGACGGTCTGCAGGCCGAGCAGACCCTGAGCGAGGGCCGCGACGCGGTTGCGGCAGCGATGAAAACGCTGGGCGACGCACAGGACCGGCACAAGGCGGCCCAGCAGAAGCTTGATCAAGCCAAGGCCACCATCCTCCAGGCGAACGCCGATCGGACAAGATTGCAAGCAGACGCGCAGGACGCCGATCAACGCGCCACCGAATTGCCTAGCGCGATCGCTATTCTGGTCGCGAAGGCGAGCGAGCGCGATGGGGAATTGTCCGATCTGCAGCAGCAATTGCAGGCGGCACAGCAGCAGGCGGACGCGACCCAGGCAGATCTGGGCAAGGCGCAGCAGACTGTCGAACTCAGCCGGCCAGGCGCTGCAGGCGGCCAAGGATGCCCTCGACAAGCATCAGGCTGACACTCAGGCGGCGCTGGAAAAAGCCGTTCAGGCGCGCGCGGACGCCGAACACGCATTAGTGGTGGTCGGGCAGGAGGCTAAGGACGCGGCGAAGGTTGCGATCGACGCCGCTCAGTCGCACGACCGGACGCAAACCGACCTGCAAAAGGCGGAGCAGGCGGAGCAGGCGACCCAGCGGACTCTGTCAGACGCAACAGACGCCCTCGGTGACCGCCAGCGCGACCTGGATGCTGCCCAAAGCCAGCAGACGTCAGCGGCCCAGGCACTCGCGGGCCTGCAATCTCAACGGGCTGAGGCCAGCAACACGCTCGACGAAGCCAAGCAGCAGGCAGCGGCGCCGCCGGCGCCGAACGCCGGAACACCTCCGACGGCAAGCGCCGAAACGTCCTCAGCACCGGACGCCGGGACGCCCCCTGCGGCTAGCGCGGAAACGTCCCCCTCGCCTGATGCCGAGACGTCGCCTGCTGCGAACGCCGAAACGTCTCCTGCGCCCGAGCCAAATACCGCGCTGGCAGATCTTCAGGCGCACGTTTCCGCCGTGCAAAGCGCACTCGACCAGATTACCGCGCGGGTGACCGAGGCTCAGAACGCAGCGGCCTCCGCCGACCAGAAATTTGCATCCGCGCAAGCGGCGCTGCAGAGGGCCACAGAGGCGCATGAGGAAGCGCAGCAGGGGGCGATGGATGCACACGCGCGTTTCGCCGAGCTGCAGACGGCCGAAGGCGCGGCTGCTGACGATCTGAAGGCAAAACAGCAGGCGGCACAGGACTTGGCGACCCGCCAGGACGCCGCCAACCAGGCACTGAATCAATCCAGGGAGGTCGAGTCTGCCGCGCAGGCCGATGCGAGTTCGACCGATGCCGCCCTTGCTGCGGAAGCGGCACAGCAGCAGCTCGCCGACGCTCGGACTCAGCTCAACGCTGCCATCCAGGTACACGATGCAGCCGACAAGCAGCGCTCCGACGCGCAAGCGAAGGTAGATCAAGCAAAGGTAGAGTTGGATGCCGCCGCCGCCAGTCGCGACCAGGCGCAGACCGACCTGCAACAGACGCAACAGCGGGCCCAGAATGATAGGGCGCAATTTGCCGGAATGGCCGACACGCTGACCGCCGCAGCCGCTGACCAGCAGCAGGCGGAGGCGGCCCTGCCTGAGGCCGCCCCGGCAATAGACGACGCCCATCAGAAGTTGCTGGCCGCGCAGAGCGACGCCGAGGCGGGAATGCAGACCGCCCTAACTGCGGGTGCGGGGTTGCAGACGCAGCTCGCTGCCATGCGCTCGGGATTGGACCGAGCAATCGAGCAGCGCAACAGCGCCCGAGATGAGTTCGATGAGCTGCAGAAGCAGATAGCTGGCGCGAAGACCGCGGCCGAGGACGCAGACAAGGTGCGCGATGCGGCCCAACGGGCGGCCGACCAAGCCAGTAGCCAGGCCAAGGACGCATCTCAGCGACTGGCCGATACGCAGCATAACCTGGACGCAACTACCAAGCAGGTGGCGGATCTCGAAGGCCAGGCAAAGCAGGCGCAGCAGGACGTCACTGACACCCAAGGAAAGCTGGCCGACACCAACGCGAAGCTTGATCAGGCCACACAACAGCTCGACGCTACCCAGCAGCAGCTGAAGTCAATCCAGGGTCAGCTCAACGAGGCGCAGCAGAATTTGTCCGCCACGACAGCGTCTCAGGCCGGGTTGGCAGCACAGTTATTGCAATTGCAAGGCCAGATCTCGGACGCGCAAAAGCAGATGGCGGCAGCCTCGGACGCGACCGCCAAGTTGGACGATCAACGCAAGCAGTTGGAGCAGGTTGTTGCCGCCGATCAGGCAAAGCAGCAGGCCGCCACTGCCGCCGCCGATCAGGCAAAGCAGCAGCAGGACACCGCGGACAAGCAGGCCAGCGACGCGCAGTCGCAAGCTGACCGGACCACCGAGGCGCTGCAGACCGCACAGGCCAAGCTGTCCGACCTGCAAAAACAGTCAGACGATTTGCAAAAGCAAATCACCGACAGCCTCGCCGCGCGCGACAAAGCGGTCGCCGATCTACAGACGGCGCAAAAGCAGCTGTCTGACGCTCAGAGCCAAGCAGCACAGGCGATACAGGCCGCGCTGGTGCCAAATCTGCGTAACGATTTCGACCACAAGGCCGGAGAGGCATTGTCGGGCAAGCCGGGTGTCACGATAGCGGAAGACCGCCTGATCGTGCAGAGCGACACGCTGTTCGCGCCTGGGGGCACCAACATCAGCTCGGCTGGAAAGCAAACGCTGCACCAGATCGCAGGCATTCTGAAGGCGGTTACCGCCTCGCTGCCGCCGGACACCGCCTGGATACTTCAGGTGGGCGGCCACGCCGACAGACAGCCAGGCCGCATTCCCAATCGCGACCTTTCGGCCGCGCGCGCCACGACCGTCGTCAAAGCGCTGGAGGCGGAAGGTGTGCCGCCGGGCCAGTTGGTCGCGGCCGGTTTTGGCGATACCCAGCCGATCGACGCCGGCAACACACCGGCCGCCTACGCCAAGAATCGCCGTGTGGAGTTCGAGATCACGCAGCGCTAGATTTTAGCCGGCCGAGAGGAGCCTTGAGCGCTTCGACCCGTCGGGCCAAATCGGTCTCGCGCCCACGACAAGACTTGCCGCGACCCGGTCAATTTCCACGAGACCAGTCGGCTGCTGATCATCGGCTTCCGTAAGAGTGAAGATTAGGGCCGCCCGCTTGGGGAGCACCAAAAAGCCTCGGGCTGCATCTGAGCGTTTGACGATTTCGACATTGAGTTTGATTGATCGCCCGCTTGACCGCGGTCTGGAATTTTGCGCCTTGATAGCCGCCGTCGGCGTAGAGTTTGCCGAGAAACGGAAACAACCCGAAAAGCGTGGCCATGACCAGCGCGCCGCCGTCGCGGTCCAGAATATCTGCGGCATGGACCAAGGCGTGCAGCATCAGCCCTGTCGTATCGACGAGAATGTGCCTCTTCTTGCCTTTGATCTTCTTCCCTGCGTCATAACCCGCCGGGTCGATCGAGGCCCCCCTTGTATCTTGCCATTGCCGGCCGAGACGAAGCCGGAGAGGCTATCGGTGGACGGGAGCCCGCAGCCCCCCAGGGCGATCGAGCCCGTGAAAAAGCATGGTGCCCCGTCCACCGGTTCCAGCGGGAACCCGAACAGTCGCCTGGGCCGTAAACCGAGCCCGCATTCGCAAGGACGGGTGATGGAACAGTCTGCCACTTCATCGAGCTTCGTCGGCATTGATGTCTCAAAGGATCGTCTCGAGTTCATGTTCGCCCATCAGGTCGGACCTTCGCCGTCACGCGCGACGGCAAAGGTCTCGAACAACTCACAAACGAATTACGGGACCTGACCCCGGCTCTGATTGTGCTCGAAGCCACCGGAGGATTTGAAATCACCGTGGCGGCGGCTTTGGCCAGCGCCGGCCTGCCACTCGCCGTGGTCAATCCGCGCCAGATCCGGGATTTCGCCCGCGCCACCGGACGGCTCGCCAAAACCGACGCTCTCGATGCTCAGATCATTGCGCTGTTCGCTGAACGTATTCGTCCCGAACCACGCCCGATCGCCGATGCCGACAGCCAGGCTCTGGCTGAACTGATGGCCCGTCGCCGTCAGGTAGTTGAGATGATCGGCATGGAGACAAACCGGTTTCGGCAGGCGCGCAATCCTCGCGTCCAGCGCACGATCGAGGCGACGTTGAAGACCCTTGAAGCCCAACTCGCCGAACTGGATCGCGATATCAACGACTCCGTGCGGGGTTCGCCTATCTGGCGCGCCGCCGATGATCTCCTGACATCGGTACCAGGCGTCGGAGACGTCACCTCGCGCACTCTGATCGCCGATTTGCCCGAACTCGGCCAACTCGATCGGCGCCGTATCGCCGCGCTTGTCGGTGTTGCCCCGGTCAATCGCGATTCCGGACAGATGCGCGGCAGGCGAACCATCGCCGGCGGCCGCACCGACGTTCGAAGCGCCTTATATATGGCAACGCTATCCGCGACCCGTTGGAACCCGGTCATCAGCCAGCATTACAAAAGTCTGGTCGAACGCGGACGCCCAAAGAAAGTCGCGGTGGTCGCATGCATGCGACGCCTCCTCGGCATCCTCAATGCAATTATTCGGACGAGGACACCATGGCAAAACGCATGAACGATGGCGTCGAGCTGATCAAAACCCTGGCTGGCAATGGCCGTGGCGGGTCAAGGCCGAAGCCGCCGGAGGCGGGGGTGCGCAGCGCCAGCCTTGGGGCGCCGCGGCCCTTGCCAGATCATGAAAAAGCGAAACGATGCTTGACAGCCAACACAGTCGCTTCGTCCCGGTCGTCGTGAGCCGAGCCAGACGATGATGGCGGACGATGTAACAGGGTGTCCGGCTCCATCCACTGAGAAAACCGCCTCAGAAGGGTCCTTTGGTCGACTTTTAATGCAAATAGCGTGAAGAATGGCAACTTGCCGACACGAGTGTCCGACGTTGCCCGCTTCATCAGGCGCGTTACGGGTCTTTCTCTGCAGATGAGAGCCCGGATGCACGTGGTCGCAGCGAAGCTTTGTTCTCCGTTACTCTAACGCTCTGTGGTGGCATCGACGTCCACCGCCCTACCCTTCCGGACGCCCTACCTGATGGCGGTCGCTATTCCGCGTGCCTCATGTCGCGCCCGTGGGTCACGCGCTTTTCTTTGCGGTCGGCGCGTGGCCGCACGAGCGCCGGCAGTGGGTTTTCTGCCTTCTTCTTGCTTCCGGATTGCATCCTGATCCGTCACTGCGGTAGCGTTCCTTGCCGTTGGGGCTTTACTTTGGCCGGGACCGGAACCGTTGACGTGCGTCCAGTTTGCCTGGAATCCGACGCTGGTCGATCTTCGTCGGCAGGTGTGTCCACGTGCGCAATGGCAGCAGAAGGGTCGTCGTTGGCTCATGAATGAGGGTGAGGCGCAGCGTTTCCTGCAAGCAGCGCAGACGCGTCTCGACTTGCAAAGAAGCCAGGCGCAAATCACCGTCGATGACGTTGCCTGGATCGTTGGCTTCGTGCACGGCGCTCCCTACCGGCTGTCGCCGGCAGCATCGCCTAGAGGGCTTGAGGCGGAATAACCGCGTTATCCATCGGGTCGTCTGATGCTGATGGCATAGTTCCGCTCGCCGCGGACGTCTGGCCGCTGGTAGAGCCAGGGTTGCCCTGCGCCGTGGACAGGGTGCCCTGGCTCCTGCTGACCCACAGCAAGGGTGCCTCGGGGATCGCCACGGTCGAGGATTTCATCAACGCGTTCAAGGCCTTCAAAGCCCGGCTGAGTTTGCGTCGCTAATTCACCGCCGCCCCCCGCGGACCGCAACCGATGGTTTGTGCGCGATCCCGGTCGCCGGCGACGATCCCGCCACCACCCGCGGCGCGGGTTGACTGGCCGCGAACCGGCACCGCTCTCGCTCGTTCAGGAACGGTTCAAGAGCCTCGAAGCAGGCCGCGGGGTCGATCATTCGATCATTCCGGCAGGCTCCGCTCCTGCGACCGCAGGGTCTACTCTGTTTCGGTGTTTCGTCGGTTGGGTTGTTGCCGGCCTCGCGAATTCTGGTGCTGACTTGGTTGTTCAAGCATTCAAGCTCGGGGCCCTTAGCCTCTCGTCGCCCGGGCCATTTTCCCGGACTGCGGCGGTTTCACCCGACCGGCGGGTAGGAACGGGGCGCCGGTTTTTTGGCCGCGAGCTGGTGCTTCGCCGGCGGTGATTTTCCGGTTGCGGGCTTTGGCGCCGAGGTGGCTGCTGTCAGGACTGTCGGCGCCTGCACGAGCGGGACCGCGGTCTCTGCCGGCGCCTCCTGATCGCCCATGTCCAGGCCGAACAGTGCGGCCATGTCGTCGGCTTCCAGCACTTTCCCCAGCCGGGCCTTGCTTCGTCAGCGGCAACGCCGAACCGATATCGGCGAGCAGATCGTTCTCGTTCACGCCGCGCAGTCGGAACAGCAGTTCCGGCTTGGCATCGAGCCGCGCGCCGACGCCGTACAGCGCCGCGGCCACATGCTTGCACATCGAGGCATAGTCCGGGCAACTGCAGGAGAAGCTGATCTCCGAGGGCTTCGGGAACAGGCCGCCGTCCTGGCGGCAGATGCGCTCCATCACGCCCTTGGAAAACCGGCCCTGCAGCAGCTCCACCAGCGAATCGATACCGCCGGCGCAATCGGCGCAGATCGACCTCCACTGCGCCGTTCGGCACTTGCGTTGATGCGTGACCTTGACGTCGTAGAGTCGACGATCCGCTGACCATCGCCGTGACTGTGCGGCGCGATCTGCAGGTCGAGCACCGAGCCGTTGCGCACATAGGTGCGGCCGCGCTCCAGGCGGTTCTCGTAGTCGCGATAGCTCTCCAGGTTGTCGCACCACGCCTTGCCCCAGAAGGTGGTGGCGATCGTGCGGCCCTCGATCGTCACCGGCGACAGGACAGTGCCCTTCTTGCGCAGCTTGGCCACCGCGCGCTCGGCCTTGCGGCGCCGTTCGGCGACCGGACATAGGCCGGCCATTGACTTCGTCGTACTGACGCGCCACGGCGCTCACTCCTTCATCGCGGCGTTCAGGTCCAGCGCGACCAGCCGCATGAGGTCCTCGTTCTTCATCTCGGTCAGGTTGATCTCGCCGCCGCCGGCCAGCAGTTCATCGGACAATCCCTGCTTCGAGTTCGATCAAGGCGTCGATTTTCTCCTCGACGGTGCCGCGGCAAACAAACTTGTGCACCAGCACGTTTTTCTTCTGGCCGATGCGGAAGGCGCGGTCGGTCGCCTGGTTCTCGACGGCGGGGTTCCACCAGCGGTCGAAATGCACGACATGCGAGGCCGCGGTCAGCGTCAGGCCGGAGCCGCCGGCCTTCAGCGACAGCACGAAGAACGGCACGGTCTCGTCGTCCTGGAACGTCTGCACCAGGGTCTTGCGGCTTTTTCACCGCGGTGTCGCCATGCAGCACCAGGCCGGGGCGGCCGAAAATCTGGCCCAGGAAGGCGGCCAGCGGACCGGTCATCTCGCGAAACTGGGTGAAGACCAGCATCTTCTCCTGCTTGGCGGCGACCACCTCGGCGATTTCGCGCAGGCGCGCCCATTTGCCGCTGTCCTCCTCCGCCCAGACGTTGTCGCCCAGCCACTGCGAGGGATGGTTGCAGATCTGCTTGAGCCGCATCAGCATCGCCAGCACGATGCCCTTGCGCTGGATGCCCTCGGCCTCCTCCAGGCGTTTCGCCAGGTCCTCGACGGCCTGGGCGTACAGCGCGGCCTGCCGGCGGCTGAGGCCGCACAGCGCCTTGATCTCGGTCTTGTCGGGCAGATCGGCGATGACCGTCTTGTCGGTCTTCATCCGGCGCAGGATGTAGGGCCGCACCAGTTCCCGCAGCGGGCCGTACGGGTTGTCGCGTCCGGTCGGCCAGGCTTTTGGCATAGCGGGAGAACTGCTTGGCGTTGCCCAGCAGGCCCGGATTGATGAAATCGAAGATCGACCACAGGTCGCCGAGATGGTTTTCCACCGGCGTGCCGGTCAGCGCGATCCGCGCCTTGGCCTTCAGCGCCTTGGCCGCCTTGGTCTGCCGGGCGGCGGGGTTCTTGATCGCCTGCGCCTCGTCCAGGATGACGAAGCGCCACGCCGTCGCCGCCAGCGCCGGCATGCGCAACAACGAGCCGTAGCTGGTGATCGCCAGGTCGATACGTCCGTCGCGGCGTTGAACTGCTTGATCTGGTCGGCCGCCATCGCCGAGGGATGCACGATCGCGGCCTTCAGGTCCGGGCGCGAATTTCTCGATCTCGGCCGCCCAGTTGCCCAGCAGCGAGGCCGGCGCCACCAGCAGGTTCGGCTGGCCGGCGGCTCGCTCCACCAGCAGCAGCGACAGCACCTGGATGGTCTTTCCCAGGCCCATGTCGTCGGCCAGGCAGGCGCCGAGGCCGAGACTGGACAGCAGGTGCATCCATCGCGTGCCGGCGCGCTGGTAGGGGCGCAGCGTTCCGTTCAGCGCGGGTCCGGGATCGGCGCCGTCGCCGTCCCCGGACCGCAGCGCCTTCAGGGTTTCCTCCAGCCAGGGGCCGGCGGTGACGCGGGACCAGTCGGGGTCGTCGCGGCGGGGTCGTCGCCGGTGACGCGACGCGCCGGCCAGCATCCGCATCGCCTCGGCGAAGCTCAGGCCGTTCCGGGCGGCAAGCGCCTCGGCCTCGCGGAACCGGTCCATGGTCTTTTCGAAGCGGGCGCGATCGACCTCGACCCATTGGCCGCGCAGCAGCACCAGGTCGTCGGTGCCGGCGAGCAGGGTCGCGACCTCGTCCTCGGTCGAGCGGTTCGCCATCGAGGATCACGCCCATCCGGAAATCGAGCACGCCTTCCAGCCCGAGGGCGGACGGCTTGCGACTGCCGACCGTGGCGGTGACCCTGGGCCGCGCGGGGCGGTTGGCGCGCCAGGTGGCGGGCATGCGGACGACGACGCCGGCGCTTTCCAGTTCGGGCAGGCTGTGCAGGAAGCGGCGACGCCTCGGCCGGTCCCCAGCGCAGCGGATGAAAGATCTCGCCCGGCGTCGATCATCGGCCGCAGCCAGGCGCAGTGTTCGGCGGCGCGCTGCACCGGCAGCAGCAGCGACAGCAGCTTGTCGCGGTTTGCCGCCCCGGCGTATTCGCGCAGCGCCTGGCCCAGCGGCACGTGCTGCGCGCGGGCCTGGGCGGAGAGGCGCGTCGTGTAGGTCGCCATGAAGGCGAACGGCTGGTCGGCGTCGCGGCGGTTCTCCGCCAGGTTGAAATGCACGCGGCCGACCAGGTTCCAGGCTGGGTTCAGGGCGTTGAGGAAGCGCTGCAGGCCGGTGCCGGAGGCGGCGAGGGCTTCGGCGAAGGCCAGCTGCCAGTCTCATCCCACAGCGGCAGCAGGACCGCGTCGGTGAGGTATTCGGCGCCGGCCATCATCGGGGCGGTCAGCACCAGGGAGGCAAGCTCGCCGGCGTCCGGAGGCGGGACCACCGGAAGCGTGACGTCGTCCTCGCGGCCCGACGCGTTCAGGCAGACCGCCCCGACGTAGCGCGTCGCGAAGCCGCGCCACCAGACGAAGACCGGCGGCAGCGCCTGCCCGACCTCGCCGGCGCCAAGCCGCACCAGGCCGGCGCCGGACCCTTGGGCGAACGCCGCGGCCAGGCGGGCGCGCACCGCGCCGTCGATCTCCGGCGCATCGTCCTGGTCCTCGGCGATGAGGCGGCCGTGCGGGGTGAGGCGTAAGCCGAGACCGGGCATCGGCCTAGGTTAGCCGGAAATCGGGCGTAGCGTCAGGCTGTGTGAACGGCGCCGGCGGCGCCCACCAGGCATTTCTCGGCGCTCGCCGAACGGTTCTTGGGATGAACTGCGCGTCCGGTCTTGCAGTGGCGCATGAAGACATCGAACATCGAGCTGCTGCATCACCTCGATCTGCTCGAGCGGCATGGCGCGGAAGGCATCGTGGATGTGGCTCTGACCACCATCCGCGGGGCCGCCGCACCGGCCGCCGGCGCACCGCGATCAGGCTGCGGTTGCTGAAACTGGACCGCGACCCGGTGACGCGGCTTCGGACCATGATGACGGCGCTCAGAACCCAACGCCGACCGAGCCGCGCGGAAGGGAGGGCCTGGAACAGGGCGTCAGCCGCGCGGCGATCGCCGGCAGCAAAATCGCGTTCGCGGGGAACTCGATCCTGCGCACGACGGACCGCTCGGAGGTTTCGACCGAGCAGACGATCGCGCCACGTGGCGCGGCGACGGGACCCCGCGACGCTGGCTTGCGGCGTCATGGCGTGGGCGCATCGCCGTCCGCCTGATTGCGCAGCGGATGCAAGGTGACGACCCCGAACGTGTCGCTTTGCTCCAAACGCAGCTGCCCGGCGCGCGCCAGCTCCAAGCTGGCGATCAAGGCACCGGCCACCGCGGCGCGCGCCTGCAGCGGCGGTGGTGCGCGTCGGCGATGGCCGGCAGGAAGCTGCGCGGATCGCCGCCCTCCGGCTGTGCGGACAAGCAGGGCGCGGATCCGCGCCAGGGCGTCCGCGACCCGCCACAAAACCGGGATCGTCGGGCGATAGGGCGGTGCCGGTTGCGGCCGCCCTGCCCTGCCCCGCAGCGCCACCAGGCACGCCTCGATCAGCGCGACATAGCCACTTTCGCGCCGTCGCGGCGTCACCGGCCGGGGCGAACCCATCCTGGCCGAGCTGCGGTCGCGTCTTAATGCCTAAGTTCGCGGCGAGCCGCATCCGCGCCAGCTCATCGATCCGACGCAGCGCGGCTGGGCGGCGGGCGCGCTCGGCCTCCGGCTGCCGCCGCCGGGCTCGCCGGAAACAGCAGCCGCGAGCGCAAATGCACCAGCCGTGCCGCCATCACCAACCAGTCGGCGCGCTGTTGCAACGGCACGCGATCGGCCA
>CAWEVT010000007.1:0-1499076 GCA_963812585.1 uncultured Alphaproteobacteria bacterium
CTCCCTGGGCGGCCGTCCCGCGTGAGGATCGCCGAAGTGCTGGACCAACTGGAGGATCTGTTACAGCATTGCGCCATTGCTTGAGGAATGCATCATGGTTTCGATTTCTCATCGTGTCAGCCGCCGAAAATCGCCGCGAATGCCGTATCAGTTGTGTTGTAACTAAGCTACACAGCCGGAAATCTGATTCGCCCGGCGCGAACCGCCTTGCGAACCGTTCGCGTTATGAGGTAATCGTGATGGTCGTTGGCGACGACACACAAGTTGCCGGAGAAAATGGATAACCGCCCGTGAGCATTGTGGTCGCGCGCTTGGTCACGCCTGAAATTAAGCCTCTCCAAATCATTGAACATTTGGTTCGGCCGATTGCCCTGAGGTCCTCAATCTCTCGTCGACGCCGCTTTCGGCAGCTAAATCGCCACGAACCGCGCATCTTTCCAGACATCTTCAGTTCGCATGGAACAGCTCAGGGAGCAGGAGTGGACCGATGACTCGGGCAACCCAAGCCTCTTTGTCCCCGGGCAAGGTGGCGCGCTGCTCGAGACCGGTTGAGCCTCACCAGGACTGCACATAAGGCGTGTCCTTCCCTGCTCTCAGGACCGAAATAAGCCATGAGTTTCCCGATAGAGGTCGATGAATTGAGCGGAATGCCGCTCAACGATGTCGGGTCTGCGGGGCGCGGTCTCGGAGTAAATAGTATCGTGCCTGTTGAAGAGCTTGTCCGCCGCCAGGACCCGCGATCCTGCGGAAGAACTCTGTCCACGCTCGGGGGCTCGATGCAGACGCTAGAGCGGCAGGCGGCGTCGGCTGGTACGGATGGGGTTCAGCTGGCTGATCACCCAACCTTCTCAATCGTCGTTCCCAACATGTATGCCTCGGAGCGGCTGCGCGACTTCCATCGTCGTCTGTCCACTGTGATGGAGGGTCTCGGTGAGTCCTGGGAGGTTGTCTACGTTAACGATGGTCGCCGCGATGAGGCGTCCTCATTTCTGGAAGCACTTCATGACGAGGACAGCCATGCTGCAGTCGTTGCGTTGTCCCGTAAGTTCGGTAGGGAAATCGCGCTGACTGCCGGTTTGGACCACGCCACCGGTGACGCCATAATCGTGATCGACGCCGACCTGCAAGATCCGCCCGAAGTCATCCCGGATCTAATTGCGGCCTGGCGTCAAGGCTTCGATGTGGTCCACGCACAGTGTCGTGTTCGTCGTGGCGAGGCACCGCTGGGTCGGCTTACGGCAGCCGCGTTTCACCGGCTGATACGACGTGTGGGCGGCGGCTTGTCGATGCCGCCCAATAGCGGAAGCTTTCGTCTGATGAGTCGCCGCGCGATGGACGCATTGTTGCGGCTGCGCGAACAACATCGCTTCATGAAGGGTCTGTCTGCCTGGATTGGCTTCCCGAGCAAAGCTGTCCTTTACGATCGCGAGCCGCGGCAATCTGACCAAGCGGCCCGAAATTACTGGAAGTTGTGGAGCCTCGCTGTCGATGCGATTACGGGCTTCACTGTTGCGCCGCTGAAAGTGGCAACATACTTTGGCCTGTTCGTCGCGGCTTGTGCCATGATCCATGGCGGCCTTATCGTCGGTCGTACACTGCTATTTGGCAATGCGGTACCGGGTTATCCCAGCCTGATGACGGTTGTCCTGTTCCTCGGCGGTCTCCAACTCATTACGCTGGGTATTATTGGTGAATATCTCGGCCGCGTGTTTAACGAAGGCAAGCGCCGACCGCTCTATCTGGTTGAGCGGTATGTTCCTCCGACCGACATCTGGGCGCCACCGCCAGCGCCTGGGGGCGTTTCGACGACCAGTCAGGCAGAAGCCGTTCGGGGCGCCCTCACCGTCACTGCGATCGTACCAACCTTCAACCGATGCAACTACCTCGGCGAAGCAATTCGTAGCCTTCTTGGGCAAACCCGTCGGATCGATCAGTTGATCATCGTGGACGATGGTTCAACCGATGACACACCTCGGGTGGTGGAGTCCTTCGGCGGGCTCGTAACGTCGCTTCGAAAGGCGAATGGCGGCAAATCAAGTGCCTTGAATTTTGGCTTAAAACATGCGCTCGGCGAGCTGATCTGGGTGTTTGATGATGATGATCTAGCGGACCCGACCGCTCTCGCACGCTTTGTCCGTGCATTGGAGGACAATCCCGATTGCGGCTTCGTCTATGGCAATTATGATCACTTCGCAACCTCCCCCGGCACCGCATGGAGAACCAAGGCCTGCTTCTTTCGGCCATCGGATCCGGCGGCCCTGTACCCTGCACTCCTGGAAAATTGCTCGATCTTCCATTGCGGCATGGTAGCTCGGCGCAGCTGCTACGAGACCGTGGGTCCGTTCGACGAATCGTTGCTTCGCTCACAGGATTACGAGATGCTGCTGCGCATTTCACGCCGCTTTCGCGGAGTGGGGATGGAAGGCGTGACCTTCCACCAGCGGCACCACGATAGTCCACGCGGAACGATGGCTCTCATAGTCACGGATGATAAGAAAAAAGAAATATGGAAACAATACGATCAACGCTATTTCACTACCATTTATAGTACTGTCGCGTTGAGCGAATACCTGCCTCACACGCCGGGCGGTCTCGTGCGACCAGAGAACGAATTGGCGCCGGGTGAGCGTATGACGGCGCTCATCCAGCGCTGCTGTGTCATGGCCAAGCGCAGTCTATGGGACCTTGCCGCACGGGATCTCGAAGAAGCGTCGACGCTCGCGAACGCGCTGGCTGTCCGATCGCTAACCCCGGCCCAGATTGGCATGTTTCAAAAGGTTCTCGACGCTTACTGGAACGGTCCGATCGATATTGACAAGCAGGAGGGCTTTCGTCGGGCTATACGGGGGTTTACCAGCAATCGACTCCGCCGTCAGATCCGGTCGGCTCTGATGTTTGGCTTGGTCTATCATGCTCGGAAGGCGCTACGAGATAAAGACCGAGCGGCCTTCTCGCAAAGCCTGGCGGCCTACCGTACTCTCGCGACGCCGAGGGCATTGGCCGAGCATATCGCAATTCGTATCTCGGAGCTGCACCGTTCTCAACCAAGCCAGAGGCAGGCTAACGTTCCGTCGATGAGAAATTCATTGAGCCCCACTCTTAATGTCTGATCGAGATCGTCCTGTCCAAGGGCGATTGGCTAAGGCCGGAATATGTGCAATGGCAGCGATCGAGAAGCGCGTTTCAGATTGAAACCCGACCCTGACAAAAGACAACTCAGCCCGCGCCCTGAGATGCAAGGACGAGCGTCTGTTCCATCTGGAGTTGCAACAACATTTCTGGTGACTTCCCCCGGCCGCTCGACCCCAATGTGATGTCTTTCGCTGTCGACGAGCATCGTCCTTCCAACTCCGTATTGCTGCTGGTAGCGGTATCCGTCGGTGTTGCTGTTGTTCAGCTCATCTTCGGGGTACGGGTGGTCGGAGGTTACTCCGCAGCTCACGACGGTCCTTTTGCGATCGCGTCATTCGTACAGTTCAAAGACGAATTTCTGTGCTGGGCATATCCCGCGGTGGTCGATCTCAGGCTTTTCGGGACTGGGCTCGCCGATATTCTATTTTTACCCACCGGGCGTCTACAGTGTAGCGACACTGCTCGCAGTCTTTTTGCCGGGAGTGTCCGCCGCGACGATCATCGGCGTGGCGGAGGTGCTGCTTCGGATTGCTGCGATTGTCACCTGTTTTCTATGGCTGCGTCAGCGGGTCACGGCCGATACAGCCCTTCTCGGAGGTAGCCTGTACGCCCTGATGCCCTGGGTGTCAGTGGTAAATCCGCAGGCGCGCCTGGCCTTCGCCGAATGTGGCGCTACGGTTCTGCTGCCTTTGGCCTTTCTAGCAGTCGACGTCCAACGTTCGCGCCCGGTTGGGACAATCGTGTCGCTGGCGATCGTCATATGTGCCCTGACGTTCACACATCTGCCCACGCTTGTTGCGACCGGCGGCCTTCTGGTAATTTATGGGGCTCTCCTGAACGACACTTGGCGGGGCCGGCTGCGCTCGATCGCCGGCATTTGCGGGGGGATCGTGCTGGGGCTTGGCATGGCCGCGTGCTACTTGCTTCCCGCTCTCGGGTTGTTGGACGCGATCTCCTCGTTTGCGTTATGGGATCATGAGCATCAACCGGAGCAACATTTTATTCTTGCTGCGAACACCTTCAATTTGCGCTTCGGATTGCTTGTGAATGCCGGTGTGATGGCACCCCTGCTGATGGTCGTCGTATTTTGCGGTGCCGCAATCATAAAAGGGCGTGTGCCGATGGCACTGGTGGGCACGTTTGGCATTGCCGTCTTTCTCGCTGTGCCGCTGTCGGCACCTATCTGGGCAATTTTGACACCGCTGCGCTTAATTCAGTTTCCCGGCCGGTTTCTCGTGCCAGCCTCACTTTTTGCATCTTCTTTGGTCGCTATCGTCGTCCCGTCCCAGGGGCCGACCTTTCGACGTTGTGCTCTCATCGCCGCATACCTGTTGGGCGCCGGCGCGATCGCGTTCAGCATTTACTTCGGCGACGGCATGAGTTCCGGCGAGAAACGAACGCGAGAGGCGCTCGCGCATCCGCAATCCGATGCGCCCGAATACGTTCCGGCGGAGGCAACTGCACTCGGCTGGCTCGATTTTATCCGGCACGATGGGAACGTTCAGGCGCGCGCCGGCGAGTTCGTATCCCGCTGCGTTCAGCGCCTTCCGCCGTCGGACCGACGGATCGATGAAAGATTGAGATTCGACGTAACCGCCTGCGCCGGTCCGACTGTCTTCCCTCAATTCTTCTTTCCGGGCTGGGCGGCAGATACCGATACCGGGAAACTCGTCGTGACCTCCGATCCGAACAGTGGCCTCGTCTTGATCGACATTCCACAGGCAGCCGGTCAGATCAAGCTACACCGGATCTGGCTCGCTATCGAGCGGACGGGCCTATTTGTCAGCGTCGTTTCGCTCGGCCTCTGGCTCGGGCTCCTCTACGCAAGTTCCCGACCACGGCGGAAACAACGAGCCGGTTCTTGAGCGAGCTCACGAATCCGCCGAAAGCATGCAAACGAACTGGCCGCCTCGCTTTTTTTTGGACCCGGCGCTGCCTTTGGATTTCCCGGGGAGATCTGGATCGCCTTAGGAGCGTGACAACGGACCCGACTTCAACACTCCCACGCGGAGCGACCTTGTACCTCGCTGTAGGGGCTCGAGAATGACTAGCCGACCTGTGATCCGGTGGCCGATGCTGTTGATTTGCGCGGCTATGCTTGTGCCAATTGTTCAGTTGGTCGTGGGTATCCCCATGGTCGGCTCCCACCGGGCTCACGACGGCCGTTTCGCGGTTGCCACTCTGGAGCAATTTGAAGCAGAACTGGCCGCCGGCAACATGGTTCCACGATGGGCCTTCACGGGTCATGGGGGACTTGGCTCTCCGATATTTTACTTTTATCCGCCTGGCGCCTATTTCGTCGCGGCACTGCTCGGGTTCAGCGTCCCCGGTTTGCCAACCGCAACGATCATTGGCATCGCGCAGGTGTTGCTCCGCGCCGGGGCGATGCTTTCCTGCTTTGCCTGGTTGCGGCGACGTACTACGACCGACGCAGCCCTGACCGGCAGCGCCCTTTATGCGCTGATGCCTTATGTTGCCGTCCTCAATCCGCAAGTGCGACTTGCATTCGCCGAGTGCGCAGCCGCGGCTTTCGTGCCATTGGTGTTTGCCGCCATCGATGTGGCACGGGACCGCGCAATCATGTCCGTCGCGTTGGTTGCGCCGGCGATTTGTGCCCTCGCGGCCGTGCATCTGCCGACAACTGTTCTCGTGGGAGGCCTTGCTTGCGTCTATTCCGCCCTTGCGGGCAATACTTGGTTGGACCGAGGAAGTCGCACCGTCGCCACGGCTGCGGCGGTCGCCCTGGGACTCGGCATGGCGGGTTGGTTTCTGGTTCCGGCTCTGGGTCTGCTGGGAACCATCTCCGCTGCGGCTCTTAGCGACGCAGCTCACTCGCCAGAAAACCATTTCCTGCTCTGGCACAACACCTTTCGTGACGCGCACGGCCCGTTGCAAGGGCTGTTGTTGGATTTCAGCCTGGTTGTGCCAGTCGCCATGAGCCTCCTCTTCGGCCATGCGGCATTGCGCAACCACCGCACTTCTTGGTCTCTGCTCGGTACATTTTTGGTCGCTGTCCTGTTGACGTTGCCGCTATCGGAGCCACTGTGGACTTTGCGGTCGCCGATGCGGGAGGTCCAGTTCCCCTGGCGCCTGCTGTTACCTATCTCGCTGCTCGCATCGGCGCTGGTGGCGATCGCGCTGCCGAGTTGCGGCACAAGCTGGCGTCGTGCGCGCGCTTGCTGCCGGCTTCATCGCAACGTTGGGAAGCATCGCGGTCGGTATATGGTTCGGGGACAATATGAGCCAGGACGATCCGCGCAGTAGACAGCAGTTCGCAAACACGGCTCCGGACGCCGTCGAGTATATGCCTGCGTTGGCCGCGGGCCAGGGTTGGTTCAGGTTCGGCCAGCAGGGGGGGAACTATCAGGAGCGTGCCGGCGGCTTCGTCCCCGAGTGCGTAAAACGCGTGTTGCCGTCTCGATCGGGTTACGAGAGTAGCGGTCGATTGATATTCAGCGTCCATGGATGCCACGGTTTGACCGACTTGCCCCAATTTTATTTTCCAGGTTGGGCCGCCGAAGCGGGCACGACCGTTTTGCCCATTGCTCCGGACCCCGCGACTGGTTTGGTTTCTGTCGATCTTTCGTCGGATTTGAGCTTGATTGCGCTATCACGACAAACGTTGGGAGTTGAATGGATTGGTCTGGGGATGAGTGCCATTTGTCTGTGCCTCTGGCTGATCACTGCGTGCAGCGCGTTGTCAAGCCGCCGAGACACCGGGGCTACCCGTAACACAACTTACCTCTCGTTGCGACCGTAACCGCCGTCGCGCTCGAGCCACCGTGACTTACTCCTACGAGTAACCGTCCGTAATAGAGACCAGGAGGATTGATCTCACGTTAGGCAAAATTGGCTGCAACGAAGTCGCGCTTGCTCCGGACTCTCGCGGTGTGATAAGCATCATTGTCGCCGGGGGACGCGAATTGGTTCGTTTTGAGACGAGCGCCCTCCTTGATCTGGAGATTTTCTTGCTTCCGTTTGATTATCACGCGGTGCGACGTCTGGCCGATGAACAGCCGTGATCCCTGAGGAGGTTCGAAACGGTCGACGCTGGCCTTCTCAAGGATCAGTATGTGTGGCCAGGAGGACACTGGTGTTTCGGAGCGCGCCAACACGATCTGGGTCGTGCACGGCCCAGATGTGGTCTGTCGCTTTGCGGTGAACGAAGTGTCCGGCGAGCGAGTCACTTACGATCGATCCCACGTGGTCGCCAATCCGATCCGGAACGAGGAGCGTCTGGGCCAGGCCGCCGTGCGCGGCGCAGCGGCCGCCGGTATCTCCCAAGGCGTCCGGATCGGGACCCAGATACTTTCGGTGGTAATCCTCTCTCGTCTGCTGACTCCAGCAGATTTTGGCATGGTCGCCTCAATCGCGCCACTGACGGCGTTCGTGGTTCTGTTCCAGGACCTTGGCCTTCAGCAAGCGATAGTTCAAAGGAGGGATGTCTCACAGGAACAATTGTCTGCGGCTTTCTGGCTTACCGTTCTGCTTGGACTTGCGTGTGCCTTGATTCTCTTTGCCAGCGCTCCAGTGGTTGCGGTCTTTTTCCATGACAGCCGGCTCGTCGGCCTGACGATTGCGACGGCGCCGTCGCTGGTTGCGGCGAGCCTGGGATCAATCCCAACCGCGCTCCTGAACCGCAGAATAGCATTTAGAACTCTTGCGCTGCTCGATGCCGTTATGGCGCTCTCGGTTTTCGTGACAGCTGTCGCGAGCGCCTGGTTGGGCGCTCAGTACTGGGCCTTGATCATCGGCACGCTCGCTGGGAATCTGGTTTATCTTGTGGGTGTGTGGCGGGCGGCGCACTGGCGCCCAGCGCGGCCATCGCGGCAACTTCCGGATCGGCACATGCTGGGGTTCGGAGCAAATCTGACGGGTTTCACTTTCGTAAGCTTTCTTGCCCGTAACCTGGACAACGTGCTGATTGGGCACTTCGCGGGCAGCGTCGCGCTCGGATATTACGATCGCGCCTACAAATTGCTTCTGGTCCCTCTCGCAAATGTCAACGCCCCGATTACGAGAATTACCGTTCCCTTGCTGAGCCGGATGGCAGGCGACAAGCCCCGACTGCGAGAAGCCTACCTACGAACCATTTCCCAGGTTACGCTGGTGACCGTGCCTGGCATGGCGGCACTCATTGCGACCGCCGGCGAGACGGTGAGCTTGCTTTTCGGGGCCGGGTGGCACGATGTCGTGCCGATTTTCATGTGGCTCGGAGTGGCTGGCCTACTACAACCTGTGATCTACTCCGCGAACTGGCTTATGATGGCGCAGGCGCGTACCGCTACTATGTTCCGCTGGGGCATGTATGCCTCGACGACCGCCATAGCTTCTTTCCTGGTTGGGCTGCATTGGGGAGCTGTCGGTGTGGCGTGCGCTTTCACTGTGACGGACTACGTTCTTCGGCTGCCGGTCCTGTGTCTTACCGTTCAACGCGTCGGGCCGGTCACTGCGCTTGATCTCGTCAGGCTTCAAGGGCCGTTGTTGGCGGCGGCCGGGATAACCGCCCTGGTAACGAATACACTCTTGCGACCACATGCCGGCGTCAGCGGCGTATATCTTATTGCCGTCACGGTTGTGATCTCATACGCTGTCGCTGCCGGAATGATGGGATTGCTACCGCGGGGCCGTGCAGCACTACACGAGACATTGTCACTGCTTCTTCAAGTTCGACGAAAGATCCACTTCGGATGAGCGCCGAAATTTGGCACGATCGCGTTCCTCCGCCCGCTCCACTTCGAAGAACCGACTGGTTTGCTGAGCGTGTGACGAATTCTCCACAACGGGCCGTCAGCCGTCAATTTCGACGTCCATCAACATAACGGACCTCTGTCATGAGCACGACCCTGTACCGGCGCAGCATGGTTCGCCTCGACTTCCAGGGCCTGCGCGGTCCGCTGCAGGTCCTTGTGGTGTCGATCATCGGTTTTGCGATTTCCCGCCCGGGAATGACCAACCTGGGCAGATCGTCAGAGCTGTTCTCCAGTATCGCAGTCGTCGCCGCGTTCGCCGCAGCCATCGCTCTCAGGCAAATACGATACAGCGACGTGACCTCTGCCCTGCGGATCACCATGCGATGGGTTGGGATCTTCATATTTCTTCAGGTGCTCTTTGATGCATTGGGACCGTTTCCGGGGCCGCCAAACATCTTGTTTGGAGATCAAGGGCCAGTCCTTTATTTCCGTTACGTGGCTGTCATTGGCGTGTTTGCCGGGGTGGCGGCACTATGGCGGCCCTCGTTCCTGATCCCACTATTTCTGTTCTACGTTGGTTGGCGCGAGTTGATAGGAACACTGTCGGGCATCCCGGTTGTCGATACTGATTATCTCGGCTTGCTCGATGTGGGCTACTTCAGCACGCTCGGAGCGTTCGTTGCGATCTTTGTGACTTCGTCGTGGGTGCGCGAGCGACTTCCATTTTTGTGGAGAGTGTTCGTCGGGCAGGAAGGAGGGATGCCGACGAGAGGACTGGCTTTTGGCCTGATCTGGGCGTGCGGCGTCGGCGCCCATCTTGGCAGCTACTATCATTCCGGACGGATGAAGATGCATGTCGGGGGGGCAGATCCGTTCTTTTGGGTGCTGCATAATCCGACGCAGAACTCTATTCTGATCGGGCTCGAACGGGGCGACAACCCCCTGGCGCTCTGGCCGCATCTGCTCCAGGCGCTCTCGGACGGCATCGCCTGGGGACAGCCGTTTCTGAATATCTTCGTCTTCGGCCTGCAACTGCTGGCGCCGCTTGCTGCGATTTCGGTGTCGGTATTGTCGGCGTTTTGCCTTTTATTCGATATGTTTCACATTGTTGTCTATTTGACACTGGGTGCGCTTTTCTTCTTTTGGATAGCGATGAACTTGGTGATTGTAGCGGCGGCGGCATCGCTGCCCCGGCACGGGTTCACCTGGCCGATGAAGATCGTAATGATGTTGACCGCATTGTTTGGTCACCATGTGTTCTATACCAATTTCCTTGGATGGCTGGATGCTGCCAAGCTGGTCAGCCCGCAATTCTATGCGGTTACGCGGGACAAGCGTGAAGTAGCCATCCCGTCTAATTATTTCGGCGTGTATTCCTACACCATCGCCCAGACCAGGATGTACCTCCCCGACGGGCACTTCAAATTGAGGATTGGTGGCAACAATATGGATGTCGCGTCCTGGGAGGATGCGCGATCCTGCGGCGCACAGACCCTGCCTCACCAGAACACTGGGGTCACCCTCGATGCAACCGAAGACCTGGTCCGTAACGTGGACAGCATGATGCGAAGGCATCCCATCATAAAAAACTACAACTTGTACTATTTTTATCCCCATCACATGTTACCAAATCCCTGGGTGTTTACCGAATTCAACGGACTTCGCATCGACGATATTGTCGGTTACAAATACAGCGTGGAGTCAAGTGTGTCTTAGCCTGGAGAATGGCCGGTTGGTCCGCGACGTAAGGAAGGCGTCAGAGTTCAACATAGACCTTGACTGAAACGGTTGGTAGTCTGAAATGAGTTCAGCCAACCGGTAGTATAGATGGTAAAGAATGCAAACTGTTTCGAGGCCGCCTGGCATTATGTGCGTTTGGCGCGCTGTGCGAGCATCGCTTCATTCGGGGCCGATTAACGAGGAATGTTGCGGAGATGACGGTTCAGAACGAGATCCTCGGCGGGACAGCGACCACTGAGGGCAAGGCCGGTGACTCCGATCCGATTCGGCCAGACCGACCGATCGGCATGCAAGATGATCGCTTGGATGTTGCGGGGCAGCCGTCAACCACCACGACGGAGAGCGCAGTCGCCAGATCGCCATACCCGATCTTTTCAATAGTCGTCCCTTGCTTCAACGAAGCGGACTGCATCGGAGAGTTCCATCGGCGCCTGTCCAATGTAATGGCGGGACTTCGGGATTCCTGGGAGGTTGTGTATATCAATGACGGAAGCAGCGATGCGACGATGCGGCTGCTAGAAGATTTGCAACGCGCTGACGGGCGCGTCGCGCTCGTCAACTTATCTCGAAACTTTGGCAAGGAGATAGCTTTGACCGCGGGCTTGGACCACACCAAAGGCCAAGCGGTGATCGTCATTGATGCCGATCTTCAGGATCCTCCTGAGGTCATCCCTGAACTGGTTGCAGTCTGGCGACAGGGTTTCGACATGGTGTATGCACAGCGCCGTGCCCGTCTTGGCGAGACGTGGCTGAAGAAGGTCACCGCTGCGGCCTTCTATCGAGTGATGCAGCGGGTCGGGGGTGGCATCTCGATGCCACCGAATACTGGCGACTTCCGATTGATGAGCCGCCGAGCGACGAACGCGTTGCTGCAGTTGCGCGAACAGCATCGCTTCATGAAGGGGCTATTCGCCTGGGTAGGTTTTCCAAGTCGTGCTGTCGAATACGATCGGGAACCGCGGCACGCGGGTACGACCAGTTGGAATTACTGGAAGCTTTGGAACCTCGCGGTCGAGGGTATCACCGGCTATACTGTCGCGCCGCTGAAGGTGGCGACCTATTTGGGCTTGGCGGTGGCAGCGTTCGCGATCATCTACGCCGGAGTCGTTGTTGGCCGCACTTTGATGTTCGGCAATACTGTGCCGGGATACCCCAGTCTCATGACCGCCACCCTGTTCATGGGCGGTATCCAGCTAATGACGCTTGGCATTATTGGGGAATATCTCGGACGTGTGTTCAACGAGGAAAAGCAGCGCCCGCTCTACATAGTTCAACGATATTTGCCACCTGCCAATCCGTGGCGGATTCCAGCCGCCGGATTGAGCGATCCAGTCGAGAAGCCCGCGGTGCCCGAGCTGCCGAAGTGAGCGTCGTAATCGAATCGAGTTGTACGTCGGTAGACTTCCCCTGGCCGTGGCCATGAGTGATTGATGCCGGCGGCCAACGTCACGCCAAACGAAAATATCCTGCGAAGAGCCCGAGTTATCACCGAGAGGGCGAGATTATAGGACAGCAATTATGCATCCCCACTTTCGGCGACAACCCTGACGTGGGCGCCGGAGACGCACGAAAACGCGGCCTACATCGCCCCAATCGATCAGTCATGCGTCGGCCGTGTAACAACCCGATTGCTTTTGGGCGCTTGTCGTTTCACGTTTTGGCACTCATGCGCCCTCAGATTGAGGATCAGAAGCTGTAGCCCCGAATTGATTTTCTTGCGCTTGAATTGTATAACAGATCATTACGTGCCACTGCAGGTTGAGACGCCGAAGATGTTATGTTGATCAGGCAAGATGGCTTGCCCAAAAGGGCGCGGCCGACCTTCTCGGTCGTCGTTCCCTGCTTTGACGGCGGGGAAGCGTTGCGCGAGTTTCATCGCCGCCTTTCAACAGTCATGGCCGGACTGCGGCGGCCGTGGGAGGTCGTTTACGTCAATGACGGCCACGGCGACGAGGCATTGCACCACCTAGATGAATTGCATCGAACGGACAGCAGGGTCGCGCTTGTCAACCTGTCTCGCAAGCATGGTAAGGAGATCGCACTAACCGCAGGCTTGAACCATGCTTTAGGCGAGGCAATAGTAATCATCGACGCTAATTTGCGGCATCCTCCCGAATTAATCCCTGATCTGATTGCAGCCTGGCGGCAAGGCTCGGATATCGTGGATGCACCGGGCCGCATCAGCTTGGCCCAGACCGGTCTGGAGACAACCTCCTTCCGACGGATGCTATACGGCGGTAGCGCACGTTCACCGTCGGCGAACAGCGGGGACTTCAAACTGATGAGCCGCCGCGCGGTAGAAGTGTTCGTGGAGCGACAGCATCGATCGGAAAAGGCACGAACCCGCAAAAGCCCGTTTGCCAGCAAGCCCATACTCCCTGACCGATTTGCGCGTGGTAGAGAAACAACCGATCGGAACGGTCTGAAGCTTGAGAAAGTGGACGTCGACGATGTCGGCGGAGTTGTCCATAGGTTGCTGACGGCGGCGAGGTATGCAGGCTTGGCGATCGTCGTTGCTGCCATGATCTACGGTGCAGTTATCTTTGGCCGCGCCGCTATGTTTGGCGACATCGCCCCTCACCAACCCTGTGTCATCGCCCTCGTTCTCTTCCTAGGCGGAATCCAACTGATGACAGTGGGCGTCGCCGGCGAATATCTAGGGCGGCGGTCCGAGGTCTGTCGCATCAAGACCAGGTGGGCCAACGAACACAGAATGTCGCCCAATCTGCCACAACGGCCGTTCGACTTGGTCAGTCAGGTCACCGCGACGGTTGGATTCTGGTCAATGAGGATCGTAGCGACGACGCTTGGCGAGACTGCAGCAGACTATGTGTCCATAACACTCCAAATAGGTTTCGTGCTGAGTGCGCTTCTCCTTTTGGGCCTATACGTCCTCGCACTGGTCCCGCATATATTGGCACCACGGGATAGGCTAAGCCAGTATTGGGGTGTCCTCCTATCGATGGCGATGGCCGGAACAGCGATGTCAGATGTAATGAATAGCTGCGACCATCTTGGCTACGGAGCGGCTGCGTCGATCTTCCTTGCTCTCGTTCTGCTCACCGACGGCCTGCAGCGCTTCGTGCTGAGGAAGTCTAAGCCAGTAGCCCCAGTTCCCTCCTCTAAGATTGCTGCGTTTCACTGGACGAGTCTACTGTTTTTGAGCGCGTTCGGAACCACGATCGGCGATGCCTTCGCCGGCTCATTTGACCTGAGCTATGGAGCCGGCGCGTTAGCTATTTGTGGAATTTTGGCCTTGGTTGCGCTGATCCAGATGTTCGGGAAGGCAGCAACCGTTTGGTTGGCGCGGATACCATTCACCTTGACTCAGTCGCTCGGCGCGACACTGGGGGACATGTTGTCGAAGTCGCACATCGAAGGTGGCCGAGGGCTCGGCACGGTCGGCTCTTCTACACTTCTTGCTGTGACGTTGATCGGGCTACTATTCCTACTCAAACGGCGCTTAGGAGACAATAACCGTCCGCCACTATACGACATTTCACAGAGCGCATTTGGGTAACCCCAAGTCGCCGGAATAAGCTCGATTGTTGTCGCATCATTCAGGCGAGCCAGCGGATGTGGCTTGCGCGGGTCGACGATGGCGGCCGGATTGGATCGCTGACGGATCAACCTCGATCGCCAGCGTCGGCGCGACGCTTACCTATCATTCGCGGTCGCCCCTCGAACACCAGCCGTTCGGCGCCGTCCACCATCCGGTCTATCAATGATCTCTCAAGCAGCTGCCCGGCTTTTCCGACCACCATCCAGCCATAGCCCGAGAGCCACATGCGGGCGTGAAGAACCTTCAGGAACCGCTCGGTGTCACTGCCGTCAGCGACGAGTAGATAGATGTGCAGCCCTTCCGAACCCGGAAAATGCTCGTCTGTGTCGTCACGATAGATCCCGGTCGACGTAGATCGCCTAACGACACGGCCGCATATATCGAGTTCGGGCATCACGGCGGCGATAGCTGCCATCATGCCGCCTGCGGCTTCGATCTTGTCACGAACCCCGGCAGGCATGCCCTTGGTGTCGACGTCGATGGGCGCCAGAGCAGGTTGGCCACTGCGATACGCAATATAGTCGGCTGTGCGGCTAATGAAGTCGACCGCCGCGCCGTTCATCTGATGGAGTTTGTTTTTTGTGACGACGGCGGCTTCATCGGACAAGGCAGGCTGGAGCGCTCCGAACGCGACGGCCGATTGCTCATCCAGACGGCCGATGAGATTTCCGAATTCCTGCAGCGTGTCGAACCGAGACCGCTTGGCCGTGCCCCTCGCGATCTTGCGGGCGCTGGCGTCGGAGACGATCTTGCCGTTCACAAGGCGTATTTTTTCGTTAACGGCCCGCCATCTTTCGTTAAAATAGCAAGTTCGATTTGAACGGTCACAGCAGCCGCCCTCGCTCGCCGTGCCGCGCCGCATCCTCAAATACGTCAGGGCAGTCTCGCTTGCCTGCCGTGATCAAAACGTCAGAGGATTGGGCTTCGCCGTGGGCGGGGGAACCGCTCTGCTGTACCAGGCTGCGGGGACAACGCAGGGGCCATCCCCGCGTGGGCGGGGGAACCACCGACGAAATGCTGCAGGACGCGACCGCGGGGCCATCCGGGGCCATCCCCGCGTGGGCGGGGGAACCCCCGACAAATGCCGAGAATACGCCGCCGAACAGGGGCCATCCCCGCGTGGGCGGGGGAACCCTCGTCCCACGTCAACGTACCGCCTCGACGACGGGGCCATCCCCGCGTGGGCGGGGGAATCGCAACGCAGCTGAGGCGCTGGCACATGCCGACACGGGGGCCATCCCCGCGTGGGCGGGGGAACCAGTTAACGCAATTCGCGATGCTGGCAGCGAATGGGGGCCATCCCCGCGTGGGCGGGGGAACCGCGATGTCGAGCGACCCTGGTGCCATCTCGCGGTGTGGGGCCATCCCCGCGTGGGCGGGGGAACCATCGATCTGCTCGTCGTGCACAGCCACCGTGTCGGCGGGGCCATCCCCGCGTGGGCGGGGGAACCCTGTCGAGTCGCCGGTCCAGTGCTGCCGACCGGCATCGAGGGGGCCATCCCCGCGTGGGCGGGGGAACCCGCGACGCGGCCATCGCGCTCGAAGCAGGTCGCAGGGGCCATCCCCGCGTGGGCGGGGGAACCTCGGCCGAGCGACGTGCCATCCGTCGGTCGACCAGTCCGGCAGTGCGGGGCCATCCCCGCGTGGGCGGGGGAACCACCGCCAGCGAGCCGGCACGGGGTGCAGCATGGGGTCCATCCCCGCGTGGGCGGGGGAACCCTCGAGTGACGCGCTCGCATGACCGTGCGATGCGGGGGCCATCCCCGCGTGGGCGGGGGAACCGATACGGCGAGTGATGTGCGTGTCCTGGGACGAGCGGGGCCATCCCCGCGTGGGCGGGGGAACCACCGGATCGCGTGATATCCGCGGCATCGCCCGCGTGCGGGGCCATCCCCGCGTGGGCGGGGGAACCGCGGGCGGCCTGGCGGCTGCTCGCGATGGCTGCCGGGGCCATCCCCGCGTGGGCGGGGGAACCGCCGGGCGGGATAAGCTGTGCCGTGTTGACCATGGGGCCATCCCCGCGTGGGCGGGGGAACCTCTGGCCAATAAGATATTGAGCCTATTTACTTATCAAAGACCAACAGAAGTCACGTCCGATGTACCAGTAGAACCCCATCTAAATCGGCTAGGGTCCGAGGCGGTAATCCAAGGGTCAGTAATCCCAAACGACCGGGTGCCGCATCGTCCTTCCATGCCAGAACGATTGAACCGCCAGGCATTCCATCCCACCAGTCCGACATCACTCTCCAAAGCCGTTCCCGCACTCCGCGCGACAGCTCGGCCGAGATGAAAATACCCGGTCCGATCTCTGGCATCACAGAGGCCAGAAAGCCTCGATAGCGGTCTGGAACATCGCGTGTCACAGCCACCGTCATTGGCATCAGCCTGGCACCTCGGCTGTGAACAGGGCCTTGATTCGATCGATCATCGCAGGGATCACGCTATCTCGACGCAACCGCTCGCCGACGGTACGTCGAGTGACGCGCTCGATGGAGTCACCCACACGCTTCTGGGCAACCGCCGCCGCCTTGAAGGCGCACGGCACCGTCAGGCTGTCACGAAACAAATCGGCGATGTCCAGAATAAAGCTTTGGCCGGAATCCTCGTGAATAAAGCCCAGCTGGGGAATTGTTCCGGTGGCAGCCACCGCGATCGCCGCAGCGGCCTCCACCGCACTCGCCGCATGGTTCAGAGCCTGATTCGGCAGATCGGTCGCGAGCGGGTCGGTTCGGTCGTAATGCCGACCGTTCCAGCGGATGCCGACGCGTTCGGCGGTCAGCCGGTAGATCTCCTTCACCCGCGCACCCTCTATGCCGCGCAGCACGGCAATGTCGCGGTGTGGCAGCACTTCTCCCAGGCGCCACGCGTACATTCGCCTTGCCACCGCCATGCGCTCACCCTTGGCATCAGCCCAGGCGCGTGCCTGGGCGCGGGCCAACGCGGAGCTGTCCGGCATCAGCGGCTGCGCGGTGTAGAATCGCACCCCGTCCTCGCCGATCGCCGAGAGGGCCGTACCATGGCGAGCCAACAGGCGCAGGGCATCGTGGCTGACTGTGGAGCCTGGACCGAGCAAAACCATCGAAATGGACTGATGCGGAATGCGATAATCGCCCGCGACCACCAGATCGCTGCCGGCGGCGATGAAGCGCAGGCAGCCATCTTCCACCGAGAGCGCACCACGTTTCAGATAGAGCAGCCCATGCCGGTCAGCGTGGGGAATGCGGGCGTATTCCAGCCCGAGGCGGCCTCTTAGCATGGGGTCAGGCCGGACGCAGCAGCAGCATGCCGAAGCCGAAGGCGGCATGGCGACCGACACCGCGGGCGATCAGACTTGCGAACTTCTCCGGCTCCTTCACCGCCAGTACGCCGCTGAAGCTGGCATCCGGACCCTCGACGGTGCGGAGCCGGCGAGATTTATCGCGGCGCAGGGTGAAGCTGCGGCAGAATCTCTCCAGCGTCAGCACGCTCAACCGCTGCACCGCCGGCTTCCAGACGAGTGGTAAGCCAGCTTTGATACACCTCGCCGCGCGTGGGACCATCATCTGCCGCACCGGGTGGCGGCTCGCGGTAGGCATCGCGCTCGGCCACCCGGGTGCGGTCGCCGCCGCGATCAGTCCGGATGGTGGGGCGTGCGCGCAGGGTGAAACCAAGACGGCGACCGATAGCGAAGCCATCCGGCATGAGCTTACCGGCCAGGCTGGGCAGGCCGATCACGCCGGGAATCTCGGGGTCGGCGAAGCTCTGCACGTGATCGCGCAGTGCGTCGGCGTCATGGGCGGTGTAGCCCAGCAATTCGGGTGATCTCACCCGCTCGGTCACCAGTGCGAACGACCGTGGCGCCAGATCACCGAAGGCGGCCAACAGGACGGCATGCAAGGCGTAGCCCAGGTCGTCCTCATGCGCTCGATCCAGCAGTCGCTGCCGATCGGCCCAGCGGATCAGCTGCGGCACATCCGGCACCAGCTTGATCATGTGCAGGGTCATGTACGGGGCGCCTGGGTTCCGCAGACGATAGGTGGCGAATGCGGATGATGCGGGTACCGCCGTGCACGCCGGAGTGCCAGTTGCGCTGGTCGCTCCAGGGGCGTTCCTCGTCGCCATCCTGGCGGGGTTCGCTGTTCGGCAGCAATAGCCGCGTTGCAGTGTCTAACGGTGGCAGGCTGGCCAGGGCGTCGGGCAGGGTTTCCGCTTCCACAATACCGGCGTTGATGCGGTCACTCGGCAGGCACGGCTTGCGACCGAGAAACAGCGGCCGGATCGGTTCGTCCAGAGCTGCTGCAAGGTCGGTCAGCGTGGGTGCTTCGTCCGCGTCGTCCAGCCGCAATGCCACCACCACACGTTTGTCGGCGTCATGATCGCGCCGGCGGATGTGCGGCGAACCATAGGTCGCACCGGCGCGGCCTTCTGGGACGCCGCGCGTGGTCCAGCCCCGGTCATTGGCCCCAAGCTGAGCCGTCTGAAAGTCCGTTAGAGGTTGGCCTTCGCGGTCGATGCGCGCGGCGTAGTGCAGGCGTTGCTGCAAACGGGCCAGGGCAGCACGGTGATGGCGCTGCCAGCCCAGCGCGTTGGCGAGCAAGCCGGTCAGCATGGAGGCGGCGGGGAAGGCCTCGATCACGCCCAGGGCATCCACGGCCTCGCCGCCGAAGGCCAGCAGTGGGCCTTCCAGCACCAGGCGCAGATAGGCGGCCATCAGGCTACCTCGCGGACAGCTGTGGCGGCCCATGCGGAGAGGTCATCCAGCGGCATGGTGCGGGTGATGCCAGGCAGATCGATGTCTGTGATGCAAAGGGCCGCGCGCTGCTCGGTCTGGCCATAGGCGCCATCGAATTGACGCAGTTGCGCGGCCAGTCTTGTGGCGGCGCTGCGCAGCAGATCGTTGGATGCCAGATCGACGGCATTGCGGAAGGCGCCGGCCAGTGAGCGCGGTTGGCGCTTGCCGGTTTCCAGCAGCATCAGCTCGGCATAGGCATAAGGCGCGGTGCTGCCCTTCTTGGCGCCGGGCGAGACGGTGGCGATGAGGTGAAGCAGATGTTCCACAACCTTGGCCGCCAGTGTGCGATCACCCCCAAGATTGCTGACGAGCGCGGGTACGTCGATAACAACGTAGCCGTAGAAGAGGCCAGACGTGAGTTCGGTCTCAAAGATTCCAGCGGTGCCCGCCTCGCCCGGATCCGCCTGCCGCAGATCGTCCACTACAGTGAAATAGTCGCTCTCGCTCTCCTCCTTGTGCACGGTGAAGGCGTGGGCGACATGAATGGCGGCGTCGGTATTGGCCTCCGGATCTGAGGTGACCATGCGGCCGAATAGGGCTGATTCCAAACCGGCGGCGAGGTTGCCGGCGATCTCACGCATGGCAGCAAGGTTCTTCTTGCCCGCACCCTTGGCGAGGGCCGCCTCGATCGCTGCCTTGGCCTGTTTTACGCCGCCAGAAGCTGCGGCTTGCTGGGCGAGAAGGACGAGATAGTTGATCTCCGGCTCGCCCAGCAGCAGCGCCTGACGGCTCTTCACCTCCAGGCTTTTCTCGCCGAACAGTTTCTTGACCAGTATTTTTCTTGGATGGCCTTCCGCACGTCCTCTGCCGCACCGGCGATCTGCGGCATGATCTTCCGTTCGACCACCTCGCGGGAGCGCACCGCCATCGGGGCACCAATTCCGGCGAGCGCCCATTCGTCCTTTACCGTCCGCCAATGCCGCTTGAGGCACTGCGAGGAGATGCGGATGCGGGAGCTGCCGCCGTAGGGCAGTCGCTTGGCCAGCCCCGCATCGTCGCGATTGAGCAGCACGGCGGGGTAGGAGGCAAGCGTGTGTATCTGGATGAAGCGGGCGGTCATGGTGGTTTCCTGATGGTGTGGCGGCGGTTTCAGGCGGCGGATCGGGCTTCGGCGCGGTAGAAGGCACGCGCGATGGTCATGCGATCGACCTCGCGACCACCGCCGAGCACGAAACGAGCCAATTGATACGGGTGCGGATTGCCGTTCTTGGCGACCAAAAAGCGCACCATGCGCGGCAGAACGAGTGGGAAGTCCTTCGCCTCCGCCTCCAACAGCGCGGTCAGACGACCCTCCTTGTAGCCGGCGGTGAACAGCGCCTCGCCCAGCGCGGTGAAATCATGCAGTGGTGAAGGCGCTGCCAGCGCGAGCAGATGGATCAGCAGTGCCCAGCGGCTTAGTCCCTCGCCGCCCAGCCACGCCTCCGGAACGTTGCGAGCCAACAGACGATGCAGCGTGGGGGTCGTGGGAATGGCAGCGCGGGGATCCATGCGGCGCAATTCGGCCAGTGGGCCGGTGCCGAAGTTCTCCTGGCCAAGCTTGCCGATAAGGTCGCGCACGACCTCATCTTGTGTACGTGGCTTGGCCTCGGTCGTTGCGGTCACGGTCATGCGGCGGAGCCTTCCGAGAGGTAGGGGCCGATCTTGTCGTTGAACCGCGCGGCGCTGCTCAGCCGGTCCCGTGCACGCACGACGGCGCGAAAACGCCGGCGAGAGGATCGGGCGGCCTCATTTTCGGCTTGCTCCAGCAGCCGTTCGGCCAGTACCTGCAGCTTGCGCACCCAGACGCCGCGCAGGTGGTAGCGTCTGTCGGCGTCTTCTTCATCCATCTCGGTCCAGAGATCGGGGAAGAAATCCTTGTCCACCGCGACGTCGAAGCGTTTCAGAAACAACTCGGCCTTGCGTTGGCTGTCCTTGTCACGGGGGTTGATCTTGTCCGGCCCATTCTGGAACAACGACAGCAGTGCCCATCTCAGCACCTGGTTTTGTATTATCCCAGCCAATTCGACGCGGTCATGCGCCGCCTCTGCCGCCTTGTCGGTTGCGCTCTCACGCGGACCGAACTTGCGCCTGCGCGAGAGTGGCACGCGGCGTTCGTGATAACCTTCGGTCTTACCCTGGCCGCGCACCAGCGCGCGGGCCAGGATGTGTAGCCCCTCGGTGGAGTCATCGGTGCTATCGCGCTGCAGCGGCGCCTTGGTGACGTTGAACATCAACTCCACCATGCGGCGATAGCCCAGCCCACTCCCATTCACGGTCAGAGACTTGATGGACCCGTCTTTCTCCACCACCACAGGCGACCACGGGTCGCCTGTCACCCCGCCCGGCATCGGCACAATACGCGGCGCCTTGGAACTGCCGGCATGGGCCACCAGCCGCCCCCGCTCGCTGGACAGCCGTACCCGGCGGCAGATTTCGATGTAATACTCATCCAACGCGTCCTGCCGCAGCGAACTCGTGCCATCCCATGGTGTCAGCCACAGCAGCGCCAGACCGCCTTGCGGGCTGTAACCCACGCCGCCCAGTTTGCCGCGCAGGGCCAATACTTGCCGGAGATCCCGCCGCCACTGCGCCGCTGGACCGCCAGGCGGGGCGAGACTAATCGCGGCACGATTGGCGAACCCGCCATTCATGCGGCTGATGCCGTAGTTACCGGCACCAAGAAAGCCTTCCATGGTCTGTAGTGTCACCAGCGCAAACAGCCAGTCTTCCGCCCTGGCCTCGGTCATGACGGCCTGCTTGAGATCGTGATTCTTGGCCGTCACCAGCATGTCGAGCCCATCAGGGGTGGTGATGCGGTTCTTCAGCTCGGCGAGATTGCCCGACGGGATCGGCGGTTGTAGCAGCGCCGGTTGATTGAGTGAGGTAACGAGCGTCCATGGTTCGTCGCCTGGATAATCAGGGGTTAGTTGCTGCAACAGAGCGCGCCATTCAGCTTCAGTTTCGGGCGGTTGGGTCAAGCCGGCACGGTGCAGAGCGATGGCAGCGAGTAGCACCAGGAAGGAATGCCAGGCATGGCGCTGATGCGCCCGCAGTGCTGGGAAGCCCGTTATGACATCCTGGGTGAGGGCAGCCAAGACGCCGGGGATAGTCATGGGACCGGATGTGCCGGTCTGGTCTATGACCGTAATGAGAGCTCTCTCCAGCGTATTCATCGTGCCCCTCATGTGCAGGCTCCCGCGTTTGGCGGGGAGAACGTGAAATCCTGAGACGCGTAAGGTTCATCTCCAGGCAGCTGGAGTGACAATAGTCAGTCAGAAAATCGGCGGAGCCCGAAGCGGTCATACATCAGCGTGTAAGAACCAAATGTGAATACTAGCCGTGTCGCAGAGTGCTCCACAATCACGGGCTTCTCGTCCGGACCCACGTCGTCGGCCAGATAGTGTCGCACCCGCAGTTCCCCGATCGGCTGGCCAAACGGACCGATGATGTCATCGAGCCGTACCAGCCGGTCCTTCGCGCCCAGCCGGGTGGTCCAGGCCTCATCGTCAGGCAACTGGAACTGACTGAATGGCGCCGCACGATCAAGCAGGGCGAATTGTGCGGTCTGACGCTGACCCAACTCCGCGCCGTAGGCTTTATCCAACACCGCCGGCCAGGCCGGATCGCGTGTCCGCAACTCCGTCTCGATTGCCTCCAGCACTTGCGGATGCGTCGCCCGCTCTACCAGCAGCCGGTTCATCGCTGGAATCTCCCACACCGACCATGTCTCGATCAGCCGCCACGTCGCCTCGATGATCCGGGCATCGGCATAGACCCGCCCGAAGCCGTGCCGCCCATTCCCGCCGCGCAGCAACCCCAGCAGATCGCGCTTGGCGGGTGTCAGAACCACCGTACGGGGGGTTTCCAATCCAGCTGGCCGCTCGCGCCCAGCATGGCGGTGCAATCGGCCGATACGTTGCAGAAGCACATCCATAGGGCAGAGATCGGTGATCAGCAGGTCTGCATCCAAATCGAGGGACGCTTCTAAAGTCTGCGTACCTACAACGATCCGCGCGGCGGCGGGGCTGTCCTTGCCGAGCACCGTTTCGATCTCGGCATCCAGCAGCAGTCGATCCGAGGCGCTGAATCGACCGTGATGCAGCGTCGCCACGTCGCCTATCCGGAACAGCGCCGCATCGCAGCCCAACGCCTCAGTGGCCCGGGCGGTGGCGATCGCGGCGCCTACAGTGTTGCGGATGACCAATACTTTAGCACCCGCATCGGCCGCCGCCCGTGCCATGACGGCGATACGCTCCGGTGCGTTCAGCCAAGGCTCAGCGGCGATCCACACGGTCTTGCCCGTTGTGGTCTGGTCGATCGGCAGCACCTTGGCGTCGCCTGCCTCCGCCCAGCCGTAGGCGGGGTAAGCGAGCCCCTCTGCTTCGGCCAGGCTCCTTTGTTTTGTGCCCAGCAGCCGCGCCTGTGCACCCGCTCCGAGCGTGGCGGACAGCAGCATGGCATGTCCGCCCGCCTGCAGATGGCTGCGCAACAGGTTGGTCAGCAGCGCCTCCATGAACCGGTCCGAGGCATGCACCTCATCTACTACCAGCAGATGCCGAAGCAGGGCGGTACCCCGCAGATGGGCATGGCGGGTGGCGATGCTGGCCAGCAGCACCTGATCAATGGTGCCGACGGCGATTTGCGCCGCTAGGAAGCGCTTGGGATGCTCGGCTGCCCAGCGTTCTGCGCGCTGTTGGTCGGTAGGAACGTCGTCCCATTCGAAGCCGAATTCCGGCAGGCAGTGCCCGCGAGCATTATCAGCCCCGACCTGTCCAGGCACGGCGAGCACAACGGCGGGACGATCCCCCTCGGGAAACAGCGCGTCACGCAGCTTCTTGATACGCCCGAACATCTGCGTGGCAGCCACCCGCGTGGGCAGCGCAAAATACAGCCCGTCCACCGCGCCCTCGGTGAACAGATGCACGAAACGCCACAGCGCGGCCTCGGTCTTGCCCGACCCGGTCTCTGCCTCCAGCACCACGCAACGGGCCGATGGCATGGTGGCATGCTGCTGGATCGGCCGCGGCGTCGGCACGGCGAACAAGGCGGCAAAATCAGGCCGGCAAATCTTGACCGACTTACGTCGATCTTCGACCGCCAACCCCACGGCGCGCATCGCGACATCGGCCGCCCTGCGCGATAGCAGCATCCGGTCTGGATCGGCACCGTTGGCAAAGGGGAAGAACTGCGTGTCCGACCCGAGCCAGTCCGCAAGCATCAGTAGACCGGCGAAGGCATGATCAAATTCCGGCCTGTCCGGCAGTGGTACGGCGGCGGCGGCGAAGGCGGGAGCAAACCATCGCTCCAAAGCCGCAAGCATCGGGGCAAGATCGGCGATCGGATCGCTGCAATCGATTACCCGCCAATAATCCCTTGACGGCTTGACCTTCCAGGGACGGCCGTGATGGGCGAACACCGCGTCCCAGATTTCAGTGTCGGGCGTGCCCTCGAACCAATCGATGATCGGTTGCAGTCGCAGTTCATCGACCAAATGATTGCTGAGATCTTCGGCGTTACTGTCTTTGAACAGCCAGGCCAATTGATCGATATGGCCCACAATTGGTGCTCTTGGATCAATCCGCGCGCGAAACCCACGATTAGCTTTGCCGATATCGTGCAGGAAGGCGAGGGCGGCGAGCCGGGCGCAGATGATCGCACTGAGCTCAGTCAGTCCGGCAGTGCGGGCGAGGCGGATATTGATGGTCGGCTGGGCCAGCAACGCCTCTATGACTGCGGCGACATCAGCTGAATGGTCGATCAGGCTGTGCCAGCCGCTGATGTGACCGTCAGAATCCCGGCAAATCTTAGCCCAAAGCGATGAGGGCGTTGGCGGCGTGAGAATTGGGGCCATTTGTCATTTCTACACAGTCAAGAGGCTATATAAGGCCGCCGCGCGACCACCGCCGCAAGTTTTTCAAGGGGGGACTCCGCGCACGGCCGGAACTTGTACAGGGATCTTCGCGTCAAGGGATTCTTGGGTAGCCACTTCGTTTGCGCCTCAATCGCGTCCATGGCCGCGTGGCGGCGAAAACCCCCGATCTAATTCCGCTAAGCGCGATAAGCCTGGAGCACCAAGCGATCCGGCTGATCCCTTCGGGTCAAGCTCTTCCAAGGTGTGGAGCAAAAAATCTTTCCCTCACAGGGAATAAACTCTTATCTCTGGCGTCCTTGATGCTATCAGCAAATTGCGAATGCGATGCATCGCCTCCAGATGCGGGGGATGACCGACGCGGCGCATCGGCACCGGAACGCCAGGCCCACGCCAGCAAACGTTCCGGCAGCGGATCTTGCTCGATCATTTCGATCCGGTGGCATATCTCCGCTGATCTGCGAAGGCCTTGTTTTTATCACACCAGGGCTATCGCACCGCAGTTTGCCAGGTTTCGCCGACTGCGCGCCCCGGCCGGGTTAGCTCCTCAAGCAAGATGCGGCGCACTTCGCGGACCGCCAGGGGGTTGGATTGGGTGGAATGGCCCTGGTGCTCGATCACCAGTTCCGAATCCACGCCGTCGATGTGGGCGCTCTGATATTCCACGACACCGTCATTGCGTGTGTCCAGCGGGCCGTCTTGCAGCGTCGGAATAATTGAATGAGCGTGGACACCGGGGACGATCGGGATGGACTTCAAGACCCCGATCAACGGATTTTTTGGCGACATGCCATTGATGCTGTTGAAGGCACGCCGGTCCTTGCTCAACTTCAGGTCGTTGCCCGCGTTTGTTACGACATCGGCGGCAGCGCCGGCGATGGTCAGCGGCAACGTCACCAGCCTGGTGAACAGGTCGCCGACGGTCAGGCTGGCCTGGTAGCTGCCGCCGTGCGGCGTCGAAATGAACACCACGGTCTCAACGAACGGCAGCGGATGGATGAACAGCGACTCCCGCAGCAGCGCCTTCGTTTTCGGCTTTAGGTTCAGCTCGTCCAGCGGCTTGTCGCTGAACGCGTCCCAGATTTTGCTGCCGGACTCGATCGCCATCAGCTTGATCAGCAGACCGCCCTGGCTGTGGCCGATCATCACCATGCGGCCGAGAGCCGGGTCGGCCTGGACGCCGCCAAGCGTCTCGAACGCGCTCTGGAGTGAATGGCGCAGGATATTCGCCGAGATCGGGATGGGATTTCCAGTGTTGTAGGTGAAGAACCAGAACTCGAAGTGGTCGCGGATTGCCTTGTCCTCCAGCAGGTCGTTGACCATGTCGGCCCAGCGAAACGGGCTGGAGGCGGTGCCATGTACCAGCACCACCGGAATACGGCCGCGCCGGTGCGGCTCCAGCGCGAAGAGATGGTCCTTCGCATAAGGATCGTTCGGATTGACCGCGTTGTTCAGCAGTCCCGTCAGTTCGCGGTTCCAGCCCTTCCCCTCGGTGGCGAACAGCGCGCGCACCGCAGTCTGGTCATATTCCAGCGGCACATCCTGCCCGCCGATGCGGATGCTGGTAGTGTCGTAGATGGTGTAGAGTTCAAGCCGCGCCGTCAGGCTGGCGCCAGTGAGTTGCTGACGCGGGTCGTCCACCAGCAGCACCGCCGAGGTTGGCACGCGCAGCATCGGGGGCAGCACGAGGCCGTCGTCGGGTGCCGGCGCGGGAGCGAGGCCGGCGGCGAGCGGTGCGCCAATACCGTCGCTACGATAATCGTTCTTGAAGCCCTTCACTGTCAGGTTCATTGTCGGCACGAACGAGGTCAGGGTGCGCCCGGCAAAATTCAGGTTGGCCGGGTCGATGGCAACATCGATGGTACCAAAGGGCAGGACGTAGCGGCCGCCTCGCAGCATGGCGACGCCCTCAGCGCCGGTCCCACTGAACACCTGGGTCAGTGCCAGGTCGTAGAAGTTCGTTGCCTGCCCGAACTGCGCCGCGTACGGACTGGGTTTGTCGGCATCGCCGGCAGGAAACAGCACGGCGTACGCATAGAGCGCAGCAGCCAGCAACTGTGTCTTCGACTTGGTCCGGGTGCCCTGAAGGTAGTTCATTTCGGCCAAGGCGTAAAGCTCCGGCCAGTGCATGCCACTGCTGACCGCGTTGTCGCGGAGCGCCGCGATGACGCTGTCCGGCTGGTCATCGAAAGCATCGAGCAGCGCGGCGCGGCGCAGCACGGTGCGGGTGGTTTCGCTGAGCTCGTTGCTGGACAGAGCGGTGCGGTTGATCTCCTCGTAAGCTGTCTGCGGATCGACGCGCTCAACCTTTACCGGGGCGCCGCAGGCGGTAAGGATGAGTGCGAACAGGAGGCAGGAGATCAGGCCGAACCAGGAGCAAATCGACGGCGTCAATCGTTCCGCGACGTATTTGGGCGACGCCTCTCGTGACCTGGGTCGCCGTCCGGCCGCGAACATGCCAGCCAACGCGAGAAAGCCCGCTTCACGCCAACGACATTGGGTCATCGCAACATTCCGGCGCAAATCAATCCGAGTATTGCTGGCCCGCGCCTGGCCGCGCTGTCGCTTACAACCGGCCGGATTGAACTCCGGAGCGAGAAACAATCCATCAGGAGCAGGCGCCGCCCAGCAAACCGGACTTCAGGTCAGGGTTCGGTGGATCACCCAGCCAGATGGACAGGAACGCGCGGGCGAAGTCGTCGCCCTTGATCGTGCCCTTTACCACCCCGCCTTCCGCGACCTGAAGGCCGGAGCCCGGATTGAAAGTGAAGACCATCTTCTGGCCGACCTTCACATCGGACATCCAGCCGTTGAGCGTTGCAATGCGCTGATTCAACGCCGGAAGCTGGGTCTTTGCGTTCTTCTCGAAGCCCTCGCTCCACGCGCCTCTGAGATCGTCGGCGCCAGCGTCGTGGACAAAATGAAGGACAAGCTCGAATGGCCCGTTCATCGCAAGGATGCTGTTCGCATCAGATGACGGCGCGGCGATGTAAAGACCGCCGACGTAGACCTTGACCCTCAGGATCGTTGCCTTGCGCAGGCCCAGGCCGTTGAGGGCCAATGCGGTGCCCCCCACCTCGACCTGATCCGGCAGGCTGATGCCGTGACATTCCCTGGCTGTGGCGCTGCCGGCTGACAATGACATCAGGCCGCCGATCAACAACGCCACTGTTCTGCTGGTTTTGGTCATTCATGGTTTCCGTCAAGGTTACCCCGGAAGCGATCTTCCGTTGTGCCCCGGCAGGCATCGCGGAGGGGAGGTATGATGCGGCACCGAGGGGGCGTTCTGGCGGCGCCATGCACCGGTCCCGGGAGTGCGGCGCGCTTCGAGGACGCGCTGTTGGCCGCTCCACGGTGCGTCGCCAAGGGCCAGACATCGCTCGGCATTAAATGAAATGGCCAACTTTGCGGACACCAGTTTGCATCCTATGTCGGTCAGCGACCGGCGCCGGCGCGGTTGACCCCCGCCCCACCGCCGGGCGCCCCAACGCCGCCCGCACCGGCGCCCGGGCGAGCGGCGGCGGCGCCCGCCCCAGCAGCGCCCGGCGTGCCGACACCGCCGGCTCCCGCCCCCGGACGTGCCGCTGCGGTGCAGCCTTTGGGCACCCCGACCCGTTTGCAGACGACAGCTTCAGCTGCACCTGTTGCCGCAACAGCAATGATGCCTGTCGCAGCCAGCATAAAAATTGTTCGCTTCATAATACGTCCCTGATCCTGCAGCATTTCGAACCGTCCGCTGCGCCTGAGCAGGGGCAATGTCGGAAGGAACGCTGCGACAAGCATCGGGCACCGCAGTCACGCTGTCGTTGATTCAAATCAAACGCGGCAACCCGTTCTGGGTGCGGCTTGCGACGAGGCGGCGTCCAAGGAACACGCGTGCGAACGGCCGAAGCGTCGTCGGTGCCCCCTATCAGTACCCTGATTCACTGAGGAACCGGTTGAAGCCTCTTGCCAAACGGCGGAAAGGGGAATTCCACGATCGTCGTGATCCAAGCTGGGCTCCTGGATCCTGCACCACAGCGCGACTTGATCGAACCGGCGCGCGACGGTTCGGTTGCGTATCGCCTGCGGCCGGCAGCGGCTGACCATTCACGGTGCGATCGATCTCGTGACCGGCAGAACCCGCGTGATCGAGACGGCATTGGTGAATGCGATCAGCGTGACGCGCTTTCGCACGGCTTCGCTCCGCGACGGCATTGATCTGGGTCAATCCCAGCATCGGAGTGTCGTCCCGGAATCCGAGCGCAGCTGATTGACGCAGGTCAATGCGGGGGGACGCAGTGTGACAGATATGCGGGCGAAAGACGCCTGCCAGCCCGACGCCGGGGCACCCCCAGAGGAGACCGAAATGTCGAAGAACGTCATGCAACCAGCAAGCCCGGCCGAAGAAGGTCGAAGCGACAATTTCGTCAAGCTGGACATCAAGGCGCCGCATAGTGCCGCCGGCGAACGCCGCGCGCACGGCAAATCCCTGCGCGACAGGGTGCCGCGCGAGGCGCATGCCGGTTGGAAAGCCCCGCGCAACCGCCGCGATCCTGTCGATCTGCTGATCGAATCCAACCAGGGCCGCCTGCCTCAGCTCATCCCCATCCGCTTCGGCCGAATGATGGCCTCGCCGTTCACCTTCTACCGCGGCTCCGCCGGCCTGATGGCCGCCGACCTCGCGACCACACCCGCCTCCGGGCTGCGCGTGCAGGCCTGCGGCGACGCGCACCTGTTGAACTTCGGCGGCTTCGCCACCCCCGAGCGCAACGTCGTATTTGATATCAATGATCTGGACGAGACCCTCCCGGCGCCCTGGGAATGGGATCTCAAGCGGCTGACTGCCAGCATGGTGATCGCCGGGCGCGCCTTGCGGATGACCGAAACCGATTGCGCCCGCGCGGCACTGGCCACCGTGCGTTCCTACCGCCAGCACATGGCCGACTACTCCGCGATGCGAGCGCTCGAAGTCTGGTATGAAACCATCAGCGTCGAGGACGTGATGGCCGTCCAGGACGAAAAGACCCGCGAGCGGATGAAACAGCGGCTCGAGAAGGCCGAGGAACGCAGCACGCCTGAGGTTATCTTCCCCAAGCTGGTGGAGCATCGCGGCGACACGCCGCGGATCAAGGACGAACCGCCCCTGATCTTTCACGTGTCGGCAGAAGAGATGCCGGGACAGACGACCGGATTCGAGGAACAACTGGCGCTTTATCGCGAGTCGTTGCCGCACCATGTCCAGGTGCTGTTCGACCGCTACCATCTCGTCGACGTCGCCCTTAAGGTGGTGGGTATCGGCAGCGTCGGCACGGCGTGTGGCCTTGGCCTATTTGTCGCGGCCGACGACGACCCGCTGTTCCTGCAGATCAAGGAGGCCCGCGCCTCGGTGCTCGAGCCCTACGCCGGCAAGAGCCGCTACACCAACAACGGCCAGCGCGTAGTCGAGGGCCAGCGCCTGATGCAGTCTGCGAGTGACATCTTCCTAGGGTGGCTGACCAACGCCAGGGGCATTGATATGTACATCCGCCAGCTTCGCGACGCGAAGATCTCCGCTGTGGTCGAGGACATGGACGCCGAGTTACTGCGCGACTATGGTAAGCTCTGTGCCTGGGCGTTGGCGAAAGCGCACGCTCGCTCCGGCGACTTCGCCTGCATCGCCGGTTACATGGGCTCGAGCGAGGCGTTTGACGAGGCGATCACGGAGTTCGCCGTCGAATACGCTGACCAAGCCGAGCGTGACTATCGGGCTTTTGTCAAGGCCGTCCGGGAAGGGCGGGTCGAGGCAACCGCCGAGGTGTAAGGAGGCACGAGCATGTCCAGCGATCGGGCCGGCGGGTGGGCGCCGACGGAGGCACGCCGATGAGGATGCGGCGCGTGTTCGCCTGGATCGTTCACGAGTTTCTTGAGATGCTGCCGGTGGTGATTTTCTTCGCCGTCGGCTTCGTTGTGATCGTGGTGACCACCAACCTGGTGCTCGCCGACTACGCCCTGCGGTTCGGCAACTTCCTGTTGGCGGTCACCGCGGCGCTGATCGTGGGAAAGGCCGTGCTGGTGGCGAATGCTACGCCGTTCCTGCGGCGTTATGATACGATGCCGCTAGCCTGGACGATTATATACAAGGCCGGCGTGTATTGCGTGTTCGTCTTCGCGGCACGGGTCATCGAGTTGATGGTGGAGGGCTGGCTGGGTGGCAGGCCGTTCGCCGAAGTGCTCGCGACGTTCTCGTGGCACCGCTTCCTCGCGATCCAGATCTGGCTGTTCGTGCTGTTCCTGATCTATGTGACGTTCAATGAGCTAACCCAGCTCTTCGGCGAGGGCGAACTGCAACTGCTGCTGTTCAGGCGCCGCGCATCGGATCTGGCGCTGGGGCGGCGGGCGCGGGTGCAAGCTATGGTGCAACTCGGTCATCTGACTGCAAGCCATACGCCGGAGGAATTGGCAGACCGCGCGTCACCGGCCAACGCCGAACTGCTGCGACTGCTGCGTGGACTGACAAAGGGGGTGGCAGCGAATTGAATGGTGATGTTCCGGAGGTTGTGCAATTGAGACCGCAGGTTGCAATCGGTATGGATGGCAGGACTGACGCTGTAGCCTACGGGCACTGGCTCCACAGGACGTTCATGACGACTCCGCAATGCCGCGTCAGGCGTGGGCGCTCACGTCACTTCGTTTGTGGCGGAGGTCCCAACAGCATCGCCGGGTTGATCGTGAGATTCTTCGGCCACTCGCGAACCCATGGGCGGATCTGATCCGGCGGGGTGTACAGGTCGGGCTTGATTTCCAGATCCCGAACGTCCTGGGATTGGACGTCGGCAATCGTGTGGGCCGGTGGCGGCAGGACGATCTCCTTAGGCACCACGCCGCCGAACATCTCCTGAACCAGCCACTGCGGATTGGGCCGGGTCGTGTTGGCCGTGTCCGGCAGGGCTGCCTCGCGGATCCAGATGGCATCCTTGGTGACATTGACCACGGTATGGTCGATGCCGAAGGCGAACATGCCTTTATAATGCGTGCGCACCTCGGCGATCGCTTCGCCAAGCAGTTCCAGGTCGAAGGAAAAATGCGTTGTCATGCCGAGGCGCGGTTTCACCTGGTTGGTGAGGTAGCCGACGCCGTAGCCGGGGGTGTGGGAACTATCGATCGTGAAGGCACCGATCACCTCGGGGGCACCCTGCTTCAACGCCCACAGCGCAGGGTTGTCGACCACCATTTCGGTGACAAACACATCGGCGCCCTTGGCATACTTCGCCGTAAGTTCATCGGGCTTGCCGTCGCCGGTCCAGACGAACGAGAGACCATTCCAGTCGAGCCGGTAAGCGGATGCTCCGTCCATCGTATGGGAGCGCCGCCAATGGCGCACCGTCACGCCGTTCTTGTCGTAGCAGATGCCACCGTCGTCCTTGTAGTCGAACTCCGTCACATCGAACTCGTAGCCCTCACCTACGGGGAGGCTGGTGAACGATTGGATATGCCAGGCGGCCATCGTCCGCATCGAAGTCGTCATTGCTTTTGTGCCGAGCTCGGGCGTGCGCCCGGATGGGCCGATCACGCGCAGCGGCTTGAAGCGCATGTTGAACGGGGCGAAAGCCCACAGATACAGCAGATCTGCATAGTGGTCGACGTGCAGGTGCGTGATGAAAATGTCGTTGACCTCCGCCACCGACACCTGGTTCCCGACGATGTTCTTCAGGCAGCCGGGCCCAAAATCGAAGAAGTATTTTCCAACCTTGCCGCATTCAACCATGATGCACGTGCCGGCCTGGCTGAGACGCGGGGGAAACGGGTTGCTGCCCATAAACGTGATCCGCATTTCGTCATCACCGAGTTGCTCGGTCTGCGGGAAGTAGTTGTTGCGGTTTCTGATGGACGGTGTCGGCCTGTAGTAGGGAGGGATAGAAATGCCACTGCCCGGCGGCGAGCCGTAGGGATTGCTCTCTGGCGAACTCGTCGCTTGCGCTGCGGCGGGAGTGGATAACGCGGCGTCCATAGCGGTGGTGGATGCTGCTGAGGCCAGCGCCGTCAGCGCATTGCGTCGCCCGATATTCATTGGTTGTGTCATGAAGATGCTTGGCTCGCTGTTGTCGGCGTGATGGCGCTGGCCAGGCAGCGCTCGAACATTGCATCGAGATCGATTGTAGCCATCTCGCCCGGCGCACCGATCGCGACGATGCGTGTCCGCGGGACCTCGTCGCCCCAGGCACCGGCGAGTGACACCTCTGTGCGTCGTCCGACGACCTGCAGGACGGTGCGGACCCCAGGCGCGTCGGCAGCGTGAACAATTCCCTTACATCGGTAGACCGACGCTGGAAGGTTCCGGCGCAACGATCTCCTGCAGCACGTCGAGCGAGACAGGGCGAACCGTCTCGAAGCTCCAGGTACTGAATGCCGCGCCGTGATCATGATGGCTATGACCGTGGCTCGTGTGGTTACAATCGGCATCGTTGCACTCGTGATGGTCGGCATCATTCGCGCGAAAAGCGGCCGCCGGATCATATTGACCGACAGCAAGCAGCACCTCCAGCGGAACGTCGCAGCGGATCGCTTCAACAACGCGCAGGCGACTGAAGTGGTCATCGATCCAGGCACGTACTTTCGCGATCTGCTCTGATCCGGCCAGATCGACTTTGTTCAGGATCATCATGTCCGCAAATGCGATCTGACGGAGCTTGAGCTGTTGCACGGCTGGGTATTCGGGGTTGGCGAAGACCTGATCGGCATCCACCACGCAAATAATGCTGTCCAGGCGTATCCGGTCTCGCAACTTGTCGTCCACGAACGTCATGGCAATGCCCGACGGATCCGCGACCCCACTGGCTTCGAGCAGTATATACTCAGGAGCCTCAGGCCGGTTGACGGTCTGCAAGACTGTGTCCATCAAGTCATCCCGGATCGTGCAGCACACACAGCCGTTGGCCAGACTGATAACGTCATCCTTGACGCCGATCACGAGCTCGGCGTCGATATTGATCGCGCCGAAATCGTTGACCAACACAGCTACGCGTAGGCCGTGATTGCCGTTGAGGATACGGTTGAGCAGCGTCGTCTTCCCGGCACCGAGGAAGCCGGTGAGGATGGTGAGAGGGACGCACGGTGGCGCCCCAGCAAGCATTGGTCCGGTCAAATAGAAGCTCCCCTCGCGGCCAACTCCATGAAGCTGGCTTTCAGCGTATGTAGACCGGCGCCCTCATCCGCGACATTGATGTAGATCAATGAGATCATTGGGCTCGGTGTCGTTTACCGCCGAAGGTGACAACATGGGGTGGCTCGAGATTGACGTCTTAGCCACCGCAGCCGGCCCGGTTGCGCGCAACCTCCCCGCCGTGCGATCAGGGAAACAGGGGCGCTGAAATGACATTCGTCAGCTGGCTTTCCGTGGCGATAGCATTGGGTCGCCGCTTTCAGGGCGCCATCGACCGATCGAGGGGGCATGCCAGGTTCTTCGGCGCGGCAGGATCGGCCGAGCGGCCTGGCAATCACTTAGAAGATTTGGTTTCGAAAGCCGTATCAAGCGCAAATCGGTGACAGAACGGGAAGCCTTGAGTGTAGTACTCTGGCTGGTCTCAGGAGTATGTGATTACCTCAACAAGAAGTCCGGCAACGCGGCTGCCTTCCGCGGGGCTGCGCGAAGTGCAATCCTGACATTTCATTGCTTGCAAAGGTTAACGCCTCGGCGGATGATCGTGGCTCCAGCTCGCAATTTCACTCGCCATCTCTGGAGAGAAATGTTCCGAAACATGATGCAAATGCCAGCCGCAGCTCTTAAGATCGCAGGAAAGGGGTCAAACCAGGAGTGGCAGGGTGGCGCGCGGCCGTGGCGCTCAAGCCGCCAGAGCGTCGCGTATTGCTCGGCACCGAATTGAAGAGGTTCGACGCGTGACCAGGACCATCGGAAGCCGCTCACCCGCGACCATCCAGCGATGCCTAACCCCGATCCTCGTCGTTGCGCTGGTTTCGCTGTTTACATCGACGGTCATCGCGATGTTTGGAGCAGGAAATCTGGATCACCCAGTGGCGCTTTTCCTCAACCGCTTTGTTAACCGATCCGAATTTTTCGACCGTGCGGTGGGCGCCCTGATAGGGTCTGATTTGGCCAACGGCGTGATACTGATGGCTGGCATCTGGCTGGCATGGTTCGACGCGCCTGAACTGGAGGCGCGTGCCAAACTTGCCTCGGGGATCATCGCTACATCCCTGGCGGCACTTTTGAGTCGCGCGCTGCAAATCGGGTTGCCGACGCATCCACGTCCAATTCATGACGAGACGCTTCCCTTTACCCACTTCCACACCGTCGATACGGGGACGGTAAATCTTTGGAATTCATTTCCGAGCGACCACGCTTCGTTGCTCTTCGCAATTGCGATGACAATCACCCTCGTTCGACCGAGTATTGGGAGCGTTGCGTTTGTCTGGGCGCTTATCATCGACCTGGGCCGGGTCTATATCGGTATTCACTATCCGTCCGATATCATCGGCGGTGCCGGCCTGGGGGTGGCAAGCGTCTGTCTTTCCCAATATCCAGGTGTCCGCCGCAGTTGCCTTGCCTTCGGGCGCTGGGCCAGGGAACGAGCGGGGGTGTTCTACGCCGCGGCCTTTCTGGTAACCTATTCGATAGCCACGCTGTTCGACGACGTTCGCTCAGTTGCGCAGGGGATCGCCGCGATCTTTCGCTGATATCCTGGTGTGCTGTCCCTGACCGAGTTGGCGACACCGGCAAGTTTTGGCGGGAGCGCCGAGGCAGTCAGAACTCCGCGAACCCCCGGCCTTGCTTGCCTTAGGCGAGACCCAGCCCTCAGGCGAGACCGAGGCCGGCTTACCGATATCCGTGGAAACGCCGCCGTCGGGCATTTTGGCTACCGCGGACTGACCCACCGCCCCAAACACTATGAAATGCAATTTAATGGACCGCCCTGACTGAAGCGCTTTTAGTTCGCGCGCACTGGCACCGACATCCCGGAGCAGAACGACAGGGCGAGTGCTACAGGACGCCGTATCAATCACATGGGCTGTCATTGGCATGAAAGCAGTCGAACCGGATCAGGATGGAAGCCCCCCGCCGCGTCATGGCCGCCGCGTCCTGCTGATCGAGGACGACCTCGAGATGGCCGATGAGATCCGCAGCGAACTTGCGGACCACGGCTACGATGTCTGCCACGCCGCCTCGGGCCTGGACGGAGCTGCGCTTGCCGAGAGCGGGATGTCCGACTTGCTGATTGTTGACCGGATGCTGCCGGAGCTTGACGGTCTCGCCATTATCAAGCGGGTGCGCGAACGCAGCCTGCGTACCCCGGTGCTGGTACTGAGCGCCTTGGGCGACGTGAGTGAGCGGGTGCGGGGGTTGAAGGCCGGCGGTGACGACTATTTGACCAAGCCGTTTGCGCTGTCCGAACTCATGGCCCGGGTGGAGGCGCTGCTGCGTCGGCCCACGGAGATCCGTGCCACGGAACTGCATGTGGGCTCGGTTTCGCTCGATCTGATCGAGCGATCGGTACAGCGGCATGGGCGGCCGATCGAACTTCTGGGGCGCGAGTTCAAACTACTGCTCTATTTCATGCAGCGGCCGGGGCAGTTGATCACCCGTGGGATGCTGCTGGAGCACATCTGGAACTGCCATTTTCTACCTCAAAGCAATCCCATCGACGTTCATATCGGCAAGCTCCGCCGCAAGCTCGATGGCCCCGGTGAGCCACCGCTGATCCAGAGCGTTCGCGGTCAGGGTTTCGTTTTGGCACCCGATGCGTAGCATCCTGCAGTCGTCGGCGTTCCGCCGGGTTGCCGCGGCATCGGCGGCGTTTTCCCTCGTCGCGTTCATGTTGTTCGCTTTCATTTACTGGCAGACCGCGGTTCTGGAGACGCGTCGCATCGAGCGTCTGATCGAACAGCAGACCGCCACTATCGCCCGGGCACCGACCGAACAGATACTATGGACGGTCAATACCGGCATCGCCCATGATCTGCACCGGGTTACCTTCGGCGCGGTGTTCGATCAAGCGGGAACTCTTATCGCCGGTAATCTGCGGCGGCTGCCAGCGAGTCTGCCCCTGGACGGGCGTGCCCACCGGCTGGATGCGGCCCAGCTCGACCTCACTCGCTCCGATGACGAGCCGGTCATCGCCGTCGGCCAGCGGTTGCCGGACGGGCGAGTGGTCATACTCGGCCGCGTCGTCGACCAACTGGCGGAGATGCACTCCGTCGTGACCCGTGCATTGGCCCTGGGGGTTATCCCGGCGCTGTTCCTCGCGCTGGCTTTCGGCATGCTGCTCGGCCACCGAACCAATCAGCGCATCAAGTCGATGCAGGCTGTCCTCGACCGCGTGCGCCGCGGCCAGCTGGCCGAACGACTCCCGACACGCGCCAGCGGCGACGACTTCGACCAGCTTGCGATCAGCGTGAACCATATGCTGGGCGAACTGGAGCGGCTGCTGAACGAGCTTCACGACGTCGGCAACAATATCGCCCATGACCTGCGCACGCCCTTATCGCGGGTGCGCACGCAACTGGAACGCGCGCGGCGCGTTTGCACCACCCGGGAAGAACTGGCGAGATCCGTTGATCGCGCCGTGGTTGGGCTCGATCAGGCGTCGGGGATCATCACCGCTTTGCTCCGTATCGCCGAGATCGAGCATGCCCAGCGCGGCGCCACGTTCGGGCCGGTCGATCTCAGTGAACTGGTGCAGGAAGTGCTGGAACTGTACGCACCCATCGCCGAGGCTAAGGGGATCGGCACTCACCTCGCGATCGACCCGGTGCCCTCGGTCCGGGGGGATCGTGATCTGTTGTTCGAAGCGGTAGCAAACCTGGTCGACAATGCCATCAAGTTCACGCCGGAGAACGGCCGCGTCGAGCTTGCGCTGCTCGACACCGCCGGCGGACCGGTGGTGCAGGTGGATGACACCGGACCGGGCATCGCCGCCGAATGTCGCTCGCAGGTATTCGCTCGTTTCCATCGCCTGGACAGAAGCCGGCACGTTCCTGGTAGCGGCCTCGGCCTGAGTCTGGTGCAGGCCATCGTGCACATGCACGGGTTCTCGATTGCTCTATCTGAGGGACCGAGCGGAGGCTGTTCGGTGCGGCTATCGTGCGGGCCAGGGCAGGCGGCGGCAATGAATGCCGTACTCCCCATGCCTGCCCGAGATCTTCTCATGCTGCAGCCTCGGACCGGATAGCTCATGATCGCCATTGTCCGCGTCGCGCTGAGCCGACCCTACACCTTCGTCGTGCTGGCGATCCTGATCACACTGTTCGGCGTGCAATCCTGGTTCCGCACGCCCACTGATATTTTCCCCAACATCGGCATCCCGGTGATCAGCGCGGTGTGGACCTATAACGGTCTGCCGCCGGACCAGATGTCGGGTCGCATCGTGTATTACTACGAGCGCACACTGTCGGCGCAGGTCAACGACATCCAGCACATCGAATCGCAGTCGCTGCCCGGATACGGTGTGGTGAAGATCTTCTTTCAGCCGGGCGTCAATGTGAGCGGTGCACTGGCGCAGGTTACCGCCGCGTCACAGACCGTGCTGAAGCTGCTGCCACCCGGTGTCACGCCGCCCTATGTGCTGACCTTCAATGCTTCCAGCGTGCCGATCCTGCAGCTGGCGCTGTCCAGCAAGACGCTGCCGCAGCCGCGATTGTTCGACTACGGGCAGAACTTCATCCGGCCGCAACTGGCGACCGTCGCGGGTGCGGCCATCCCGTCGCCTTATGGCGGCAAGGTGCGACAGGTACAGGTCGACATCGACCAACAGAAGCTACAGGCCTACGGGCTTTCCGCCCAGGACATAGTCAATGCGCTTGCGGCGCAGAACCTGATCACCCCGGTGGGGACTGAAAAGATCGGCAAGTTCGAATATATCATTTCGCTGAATGACGCCCCGGAGGCAATCGCCGAGCTGAACGATCTGCCGATCAGGAAGGTGAACGGCACGCTGATTTATGTCCATGACGTCGCCTTCGTGCATGACGGCGCGCCTCCGCAGACCAACGTCGTGCGCGTGGACGGCAACCATGCGGTGCTGATGACGATTCAGAAATCGGGTTCGGCCTCGACGCTCGACGTGATCAATGGCGTCAAGGCGCTGTTGCCGAAGATCAGGGAGTCGCTGCCGAAGAGCCTGGAGTTGCACGCGGTCGGGGATCAATCAGTATTCGTCAATGACGCGGTTTCCGGGGTGATCCGGGAGGGTGTGATCGCCGCGGCCCTGACCGGCCTGATGATCCTGCTGTTCCTGGGAAGCTGGCGTTCGACGCTGATCATCACGATCTCGATCCCGCTTGCCATCCTGGCCTCCATCGCCACGCTGTCGTTGCTGGGTGAGACCATCAACGTGATGACGTTGGGTGGCCTCGCGCTCGCGGTAGGCATTCTGGTGGATGATGCGACAGTAACGATCGAGAATATCAACTACCATCTGGAGCAAGGCAAGGAAATCGAACCAGCCATCCTGGACGGTGCTCGCCAGATCGTTGTGCCGGCGACGGTCTCGCTGTTGTGCATCTGTATTGTTTTTGTCCCGATGTTCGGGTTGGGCGGTGTCGCCGGCTACCTGTTCCGTCCGCTGGCCGAGGCGGTGGTGTTTGCGATGATCGGCTCCTACGTGCTGTCACGCACGCTGGTGCCGACCCTGGCCAACTACCTGCTCCGCGGCCAGGCGCATACTGGCAATGACGGAGGGCACGATCCCGAGGCAAAGCCGCCCAGCCGCAATCCGCTGGTGCGCTTCCAGCGCGGCTTCGAGCACCGGTTCGAGCAGGTTCGCCGCGGCTACACAGAGTTGTTGGACGTCGCGCTGCATCTTCGCTGGCTCTTTGTCGTCGGTTTTCTGGCGGTCGTCGCCGCCTCTTTCACCCTGGTGCCGTTCCTGGGACAAAACTTTTTCCCAACGGTCAATTCCGGTCGGATCAAGCTACATGTGCGCGCCCAGATCGGCACCCGCATCGAGGAGACCGCAAAGCTATGCGACGAGGTCGAGCAGGCGGTTCGGCAGACCATCCCGCCTGCTGAACTCGACAACATTGTTGATAACATCGGCCTGCCGATCAGCGGCATCAACATGGCATATAACAATTCCGGCACGATTGGCGCCAGTGATGCAGATATCCTGATTTCGCTGAAACCGGACCACCAGCCAACCGACGGATACCTGAATACGTTGCGTGAGCGGCTGCCTCGGCTGTTTCCTGGCACCACCTTCGCTTTCCTGCCGGCTGACATCGTCACACAGATCCTGAACTTCGGTCTGCCGGCGCCGATCGATGTGCAGGTGATAGGCAACAATCTGGCGGCCAACCGTGCCTATGCGGACAAGGTGTTAAAGCGCATCCGCGAGGTGCCAGGCATCGCGGACCCGCGCATCCAGCAGGCGTTCGACGCACCGACCTTGAATGTAAACGTCAACCGTTCATTCGCGGGCGAGGTGGGGCTGACCGAGCGTGACTTCGCCACCAGCATGCTGGACAACCTGGCCGGCAGCATTCAGACCGCACCGACCTTCTGGCTGAACCCGAAGAACGGCGTGTCCTATCCGATCGCAGTGCAGATGCCGCAATATCGGATCGATACTGTAGGCGAACTGAACAACATGCCGATCACGGCCGATGGTCGCACTCAGTTGCTGGGCGCCATGGCCAGTATCAGTCAGGGCTCCAGCCCGGCGGTCGTGTCTCACTATAACGTACAGCCGGTCATCGACATCTATGGCAGCACGCACGGCCGCGACCTGGGTGCGGTCGCCGGCGACATCCAGAAAATTCTGCGCGACACCGCATCCGAGGTGCCGGCCGGTTCGACCGTGGTGCTGCGCGGCCAGGTCACCACCATGACGAGCGCCTACGAACAGTTGATCGAGGGCCTGGGGATGGCGGTGGTGCTGATCTACCTGCTGATCGTCGTCAATTTCCAGTCCTGGCTGGATCCGTTCGTGATCGTGACGGCGCTGCCGGCCGCCCTCGCGGGTATCGTCTGGATGCTGTTCGCCACTGGGACGACGCTGTCGGTGCCGGCGTTAACGGGCGCGATCATGTGCATGGGTGTCGCGACCGCGAACAGTATCCTGGTGATCAGCTTCGCACGTGAGGTGCTGGCGGCCGGCGCGGATGCGCTCACTGCGGCGAAGGAGGCGGGCGCCACCCGCTTCCGTCCGGTGCTGATGACCGCTCTGGCGATGATCATCGGCATGGCTCCGATGGCGCTCAGCGCCGAGCAGAACGCGCCGCTCGGTCGGGCGGTGATCGGCGGTCTGCTGTTCGCGACCGTCGCAACTCTTTTCTTTGTGCCTGTCGTATTCTCAATCGCACACCGCAAAGCCGAGCGGACATCCATGTCCGGGGCACGCGGCGAGCGTCAGGCCCATTCCCATGCTTGAGAAAACGGGACCCGACATGCCCCGGGACGACACCGCGGAACACGCCGGCAAATCTCCAGGCAAGCGTAAGCGAAACCGGCTGGTGGGGGTTGTGCTGATCGCCGTCCTGGTTGGCGCAGTCGCGGTCGGTGTTACCGGCATCCTGAGCCGTCGAGACAATGACGCCAAGCTGACCAAATGGACCCAGGCACAGGCGATCCCGACCGTTATCGTCGTTGCACCCAAGCAAGGCACCAAGGATCAGGAACTGATCTTGCCTGGCGACGTGGAGGCTTACTATGAGGCACCGATCTATGCTCGGGTGCCCGGCTACCTGAAGATGTGGTACAAGGATATCGGTGCACAGGTGAAGGCGGGCGAACAGCTCGCGGTGATCGATACGCCCGATCTCGACCAGCAGCTGGCTCAGGCGAAGAGTGATCTGGCCAGCGTCCAGGCCAATGCAACGCTTGCTGATCTGACCGCGAAGCGATGGAAATCGCTGCTGGCGTCGCAGTCGGTGTCGCAGCAGACGGTTGACGAAAAAGTCGGCGACGCGGCGGCCAAGAATGCTCTGGTCGCGGCGTCGGAGGCCAACGTCGAACGGCTGCAAGCGCTGGAGAACTTCAAGCATATCACTGCACCGTTTGACGGCGTCGTGACTGCGCGAGAGACCGATATTGGTGCGCTGATCAACGCGGGAAGCGGCTCGGGCGTCGAGCTGTTCAAGGTTGCCGATCTTCATCAGATGCGCGTTTATGTTCGGGTGCCGCAAGCCTACGCCAGCCAGCTGCATCCGGGCCTGACCGCTGATTTGAAGTTGGCGCAGTACCCAAACGCGACGTTCAAGGCGACGCTTGCAACAACCTCAAACGCCATCGCGAAGGAATCGCGGACTGTGTTGGTCGAGCTCATGGCGGACAACAAAGAGGGCAAGTTGTGGCCCGGGACTTTCGCCGAAGTGCATTTTCAGCTTCCGCCGGACGCGGAGGTCTATCGTGTTCCGACCAGCGCCTTGGTGTTCCGGCAGCATGGGCTGGAGATCGCGACCGTCGGGGCTGACGGCAAGGCCATATTGAAGCCGATCACCGTCGGTCGTGACCTTGGTACCGAAATCGAGGTGGTCTCCGGGCTTGACCCATCCGATCGGGTGATCGACAGCCCGCCTGATTCGATTGCAAGCGGTGATTTGGTGAAGGTCGCGATCGACACGCCGAACGATCCCAAAGCTGCTCGGCTGGCCAGCCAGAAGCCGGGCGCCGAGGCGAGTGAATGAGGCCTGCCAGACTGTTGGGGGCGGCGGGTTGTGTGGCAATATTGGGCGGCTGCGACCTGGCCCCGCCCTACCACCCGCCGACTGTGGCCGTGCCCGCGGCCTTCAAGGAGGCAATCGCCGCTAAGCCGTCGGAACACGCGCGAACGGGTCCGTGGCAGCCGGCGCGGCCGGATGACGCCGCGCCACGCGGCCCCTGGTGGGAGGCTTACGGCGATCCCGAGTTGAACCGGCTGGAAGTTCAGATCGAAGTCGGCAACCAGACCCTCGCCGCCACTCTCGCCGTTTACGATCAGGCGCGGGCCTTCGCACAAGAGGCGGAAGCGGGCCTCTATCCCACGGTCGGCCTGGGAGGCACCATATCCACCAACAAACAATCCAGCCACCGCCCGTTACGGTCGCCTAATCAACCGAGCTACTATGGGGCAAACACGCTCGATGCGCAGGCCAACTACGAATTGGACGTCTGGGGCCGGGTGCGCGATTTCGTAGCCGCCGGGAAGGCGGCAGCCCAGGCCAGCGACGCGGATCTGGAAGAGATCCGGCTGAGCCTGCATGCGGAACTCGCGAACGACTACGTGACGCTGCGTGGACTGGATGAGCAGATCAAGCTGCTGAACGATACGGTCAATGCCTATGGAAAAGCGCTGACGCTGGTGCAGAACAGATTTCGGGGCGACATTGCCTCGGGCGTTGACGTGGCCCAGGCGGAAACCCAGCTCGACTCCGCGAAAGCGCAAATCTCCGATGCGATGTCGCGGCGGCAATTGCTGGAGCACGCGATCGCCACGCTGACCGGCCAGCCCGCACCGGCGTTCTCGCTGGCGGCATCGGCGGTGCCGATATCGCAGCCCGACGTCCCGCCGGGTTTGCCGTCAACATTGTTGCAGCGGCGGCCGGACATTGCATCGGCCGAGCGGCAGGTGGCGTCGGCCAATCAGTTGGTCGGTGTGGCGGAGGCGGCGTTCTATCCGTCCTTTTCATTGAACCTGGTGGGCGGACTGCAGAACACCGACCTGAATTTGCTGAGCCTGCCGTTGGCTTTCTGGTCGCTAGGGCCTTCGGTATCGCTGCCGGTGTTCGAGGGAGGTCTGCGACACGCCGAACTGGCTGGCGCCAAGGCGGCCTTCGAGGCGGCGGCGGCGCGATATCGCGGCACCGTGCTGAACGCTTTCCAGGATGTCGAGGACAATCTGGCGCTGCTGCACTGGCTGCGGCAGGCCGCGAAGGACGAGAACGCAGCGGTCTCGGCGGCGCAGCGATCGGTCAGCATGGCGTTGACGCTGTACCGTGACGGCGCCGAGAATTATCTGCAGGTCATTACGGCGCAGACAGCAGCACTGACCGCGCAGCAGACCGCGCTCGACCTGCGCACCCGGCGCCTGCAAGCCAGCATCGGCCTGATCCGGGCGACCGGCGGCGGCTGGACGACCGCCGATTTGCCTTCGGAGAAGGCGCTCTAGATATAAGATCTGCGACTTCCCGGCCGAAGATGGTCCAGGCGCGACAATCCGCCCGCGCGCCGGGGCTGGGCAAGCCCTCCGGTTACGCTTGCCGGGATTGACAGCAGTGATCTGGGGCTGGCGGTCTGCTAGACATTCCCGGGCGCCGGTCGCTTTCCGCGTGTTTGCGGGCTCGCGCGGCGAAGCAGGCTGCGATATGGCGTCCGCCGACCAGGAGAAACTGCAATGCCCAGTTACGAGTTCATGACCGTCGACGTCTTTACGGACAAGCGTTTCGGCGGCAACCCGCTCGCGGTATTCCCCGATGCCGGTGGCCTGACAGACGAGCAGATGCAGGCGATAGCCGCCGAGTTCAACCTGTCGGAGACAACCTTCATCCTGCCGCCGGAGGACCCGCGCAATCACGCGCGAGTGCGCATCTTCACGCCGAGAGCGGAGATGCCGTTCGCCGGGCACCCCAACGTGGGCACCGGCTACGTCCTGGCCCGCATCGCCGGCGATCCGCCGGAACACTATACCTTCGAGGAGATTGCCGGTCTGGTGCGCGTCCATATCCTGCGGGACGCCACCGGCGCAATCTCGGGAGCCCGGATCTCCGCGCCGCGCGCGCTGTCGCTCGACATCGCCGTCCCGGTCGATCTGGTTGCCTCCTGCGCCGGTGTCTCCGAGGGCGAAATCCTGACCGAGGTGCACTATCCGATTGTCGCCTCGGTCGGCGCGCCGTTCGTGATCGCCGAGGTGGCGTCCCTGGATGTGCTGGCGCGCGCTCACCCCGTCGCGAGTGCATTCCGCGCCGGGGTGGAACAAATCCCGGCGTTGGCGGAGCACTTCAATCTGTATTTGTATACCCGACGTGGCGACGATTTCCTGCACCTGCGGAGTCGCATGTTCGCCCCCCGGACCGGCATCGCGGAGGATCCGGCGACTGGCAGCGCTGCCGCCGCGCTGGCGGCGCTGCTGACGTCGTTGGCTCCGGGCGTGAATGTGGATCTGCATTACGACATCGAGCAGGGCGTGGAGATGGGGCGAACCAGTCAACTCATTGCTTCCGCCCGCAAGACCGGAGAGGGTCCGGTGCTGGCGACCGTGGCCGGAAGTTGCGTGTCGGTCATGCGCGGGACGCTGGAGGTGTGATGGCGGCTTCCGCTCAGTCCGCGGCGAGCAACGCCACCGTCTGTGGTCTCAGCCGATTGCAGGCGGGTGGATTAAGCACCGTGACGCCGAGCAAGAGGGTTCCGTCGGCGGGGTGATCGAGCATCCGGCCGGGGGCGGTGGCCACCAGGAGCGCGTCCCAGCAGGAGACCGTCCGCCTGCAATGTCAGACGACCGAAGCAGATCATCGGGAAGTGGATCGTCGAAAGTATCCGCGACCCAGACGTGACCAGCCGGCAGACCCAACTCGCGCGGCTTGACCCGCTTCGCCGGCGGCACCAGACGGGCCAGGGGGCGCCCAGCCTTGGCGATAATGATCTCCTGCCGGCTGCATGTGCTGCCAACCCGCTAAAATCAAGCGGCTATTCCACCGTTACCGACTTCGCAAGGTTGCGCGGCTGGTCGACGTCGGTGCCCTTCAGCACCGCCACCTCGTAGGCAAGCATTTGCACCGGGATCGCATAGAGGATCGGCGCCACGAACGGATCCACCTCGGGCAGCACGACGGTTCCGGCGGCTATCCCCTTCAACCTGGCCGCGCCGGCGGCGTCGCTGAAAACGATTACCTGGCCCCCGCGCGCCGCGGCTTCCTGAAGGTTGGACGCGGTCTTCTCGAACAACGGACCGGATGGAGCGATCGCGATCACCGGCACCGACGGATCAATCAGCGCGATCGGACCGTGCTTCATTTCGCCGGCGGCATAACCCTCGGCGTGAATGTAGCTGATTTCCTTCAGCTTCAGTGCACCTTCCAACGCGATCGGATAGCAATTGCCGCGGCCGAGGAACAGCACATCGCGTGCCCGTGCGACCCGATGCGCGATCGCCTGGATCGCCGCATCATCCTCCAGTATCTCCGCCGCCCGGCTCGGCACCTCAAGCAGCGCCGCCGTCATGGTGGCCTCCCGCGCGGCATCGATCGCGCCGGTTGCTCGCGCCGCCGCCAGGGCCAGGCAGGCCAGCACCGTGAGCTGGGCGGTGAACGCCTTGGTGCTGGCAACCCCGATCTCAGGGCCGGCGACGGTTTCCAGCACCGCATCGCTTTCCCGCGCCATGCTGCTTTCCGCCACGTTCAAGATCGACAGCACACGCTGCTTCTGCTCGTGCATGTAGCGCAGCGCCGCCAAAGTATCGGCCGTCTCACCCGATTGCGAGACGAGCAAGCCCAATCCGCCGTTGGGTAGCGGCGGCGCGCGATAGCGAAACTCACTGGCAACGTCGCCGTCACTCGGGATCCGAGCAATGGCTTCGAACCACCAGCGGCCGACCAGGCTGGCGTAGAACGCGCTGCCACAGGCGCTCATAGTGACTCGCGGCACTTTAGCGAAATCGATTCCTAGATCGGGGAGCGCCACCGCTCGGCTGCCCGGGTCGATCATTCGGTGCAAGGTGTCGCCGATCACAGCCGGGTGCTCGTGCAGTTCCTTTTCCATGAAATGACGGAAATTGCCTTTGCCGATCGCGGCGCCGGTCATGCGGGTCAGCTTGACTTCCCGCTCAACCCTGTTGCCATCCAGATCAAAGAACCGGGCCCCCTGCCGATCGATCACGGTCCAGTCGCCGTCGCGCAGATAGGCGATGCGACGGGTCAGCGGAGCGAGTGCCAGCGCGTCCGAGCCAAGGAACATCTCGTCGTCGCCAAAACCCACCGCCAACGGCGCGCCATGCTGGGCGCCGACCATCAGCTCGGAATGGCCGGCGAAGATCATCGCCAGCGCATAGGCCCCTTCCAGCCGCCGCAATGCCGTTCCGGCCGCCTCGATCGGCGTCATGCCTCGCTTCAAATTCAGGTCGACCAACTGGGCGACCGTCTCGGTATCGGTTTCGGTGCTGAATTCCTGCCCCTCGGCTTCCAGTTCCGCCCGCAGCTCAGCGTGATTTTCGATGATGCCGTTGTGCACGAGCGACACCCGGGAGGTGCCGTGCGGATGGGCATTGCTCTCGGTCGGCGCGCCATGTGTGGCCCAGCGGGTGTGGCCGATGCCGGTGCAGCCAGCCAGTTCGGTGCGCACAAGTGAGGCGGCCAGGTTGGCCAGTTTGCCTTCAGCCCGGCGGCGATCGATATGGCCGTTCACCAGGGTGGCGATGCCGGCGCTGTCGTAGCCGCGATATTCCAGCCGGCGCAGCGCATCCAGCAGCAACGGCGCGGCGGGACGCGCGCCGATCACCCCAACAATACCGCACATCAGTGTTTTCCCTCTCGCGTGGCTGCCCGCATCTGCCTGGCCCGTCCCGGCTTTTGCACCTGTCGTCCGCGTCCCAGCGCCAGCGCGTCCGATGCAACATCCTCGGTGATCACGCTTCCGGCGCCGATGACCGCGCCGTCGCCGACAGTGACCGGCGCCACCAGGGCAACGTCGGAGCCGACGAAGACATGCGCGCCGATCGTCGTACGATGTTTGTTGGTGCCGTCGTAGTTGCAGGTGATCGTGCCGGCGCCGACATTCGTTCCGGTGCCGACGGTCGCGTCGCCGATATAGCTCAGGTGGTTGGCCTTGACCCCGGGCGCCAGGGTGGACGCCTTGATCTCGACGAAATTGCCGACGTGGACGTCGCTTTCCAGGTGCGCGCCGGGACGCAGTCGAGCGAACGGGCCGATGATGCTGCCGGCGCCGATGTGGGCGCCTTCCAGGTGACTGAAGGCGCGGATCAGAACGTTGGAGGCGACCGAGACGCCCGGTCCAAAGAAGACGTTCGGCTCGATCGTCACGTCGCAGGACAGCCGCGTATCGGCGCTCAGGAATACCGACGACGGATCGATCATCGTCACCCCGGCGTCCAGCGCGGACTGCCGCAGCCAGCCCTGCAGAACGGCCTCGGCCTGAGCCAGCTCGGCCCGGGAATTGATACCGGCCAACTCGTCGGCGGGAGCCTCCACCGCCGTGACGGACACGCCGTCCGCGCGGGCGAGAGCCACCACATCCCCAAGGTAGAATTCGGCCTTGGCATTGTCGTTGCGCACCGAACGTAACCAGCGCGCCATGTCCCCGGCGGAGGCGCACAGCACACCGGCATTGCACAGATTTATGGCTCGCTCCGTGGCGGTGGCGTCAGCATACTCGACGATTCGCCCTACCAGGCCGTCGTCGCCGACGATCACCCGCCCGTAGCGGCCCGGGTCCGGCGGGCAAAAGGCCAACAACGACAAACCGTGACCGCAGTCGGAATGTTCCTGCCGACTTTGGTCCAGCAGGCGGCGCAGGGTGGTGGGGCGGATCAAAGGGTTGTCAGCGTACAGCACGGCGACCTGACCTGAGCCGAACTCTCCGATCGCCTGCAGGGCGGCGTGGGCAGTGCCAAGAGGTTCCTGCTGTACCACGCAACTGTGCGGTGCTGCTACTTGCCGCACCGCGTCCATGCCGGGCCCAAGCACGACAACGATATGGTCGAATATCAATTCGCAGCTTTCCAACAGGTGACGCAATATCGGCCGTCCGGCCAAAGGATGCAGCGTCTTCGGCAGAGTTGATTTCATCCGTGTGCCAAGACCGGCCGCCAGGATGATGGCGGTTGCTTGCATGCCCTGTCCCTGCTTCGCTACCGCATGGCGTAGCGGTGTCGGCGAATAGATGTCAAAGGCCAGTGTTATGGCGTGGGTTCAATTCACGTGTCGGAGTGCAACATAGTGGCGCGTACCCTGTTGCTGGATCTGGATGGGACGCTGGTGGACACCGTTCCGGACCTGACCGCGGCATTAAACCGGCTGATGCGGGCGCGATCGCTGCGGCCGTTCTCGCCGGAGGAGGTCGCCGGCATGGTCGGCGACGGCGTGGCGGTCCTGGTCGGACGGGCGTTCGCCGCGCGTGGTGAGGCTCCGGATCAGACCGCGGTGGCTGAATTCTCCGCCGATTACGCTGCGCACGTGGCGGTGGACAGCCGAGTTTACCCGAACGTGGCGACGGTGCTGCAGAACTTGCGGCGTGATGGCTGGTCGCTCGCGGTTTGCAGCAACAAGCCGGAGGGAGCAGCGCGCAGGCTGCTGGACGCGGTCGGACTGCTACCCCTGCTGTGTGCGGTGGGCGGTGGCGACAGCTTCACGGTTCGCAAACCCAATCCAGGGCATCTGCTGGCGACGCTCGCCTGCGCCCCCGGCACAATCGATCGAACGGTCATGCTGGGCGACCATCGCAACGACGTGGTGGCAGCGCGCGCCGCCGGTATCGCATGCATATTCGCCGGCTGGGGATACGGGCCGGTCTCCATGGCGGACGGCAGCAGTGCATTCGCGCATGACATGGTAGAAGCCGGTGCCATCGCTAACCGGTTGCTGCCCGTCAACGGCCGATCGTAGCCACCGTGGCGCCGCGTCGAATGGTCTCAACTCGTGGCGAAAAAGCATTGGACGACGGCGTCTTCGTTTCATTTCGGTGCCTGTCGGCCATGGTGCGCCGAACAGAGATGTGGAGGGATCCCGCGTGAGTGCCACTGACCGGTCGTCTGACGATACGCCGGTCGAGACCGGCGAAGCTGCAACAGCCTTCACCATAGCGGGCGGCGAGATGGCGACGCTGATTGAATCAACCGACTGGGCAGCCACCGAGCTTGGACCGCGCCAAACCTGGCCGCAGAGTCTGCTGACAATTCTGCGCATCATGGTCACGTCGCGCTTCGCCATGTGGATGGCCTGGGGGAAGGATCTGCGATTCTTCTACAACGACGCGTACTCAGCGACGCTGGGCGTAAAGCATCCCTGGGCGCTCGGACGACAGGCTGATGAGGTATGGCCGGAAGTTTGGCGCGACATCGGGCCGCGCGTGGAATCCGTGATGCGAACCGGTCAGGCAACCTGGGACGAGGCGCTGCTTCTGTTCCTGGAGCGGAGCGGCTACCCGGAGGAAACCTATCATACGTTCTCATACAGCCCGCTGCCGGACGATGGCGGGAAAATCAAGGGTATGCTGTGCGTGGTGACGGAGGAGACCGATCGCGTTATCGGTGAGCGTCGGGTGTCGACGCTGCGCGATCTGGGCAGCCAACTCGCAGCGGTTCGGGCGGACCCGGACGTCAGCGAAGCGATCACGCATGCGCTGGGAAACAACGGCCGGGACCTGCCGTTCAGCATCCTTTACCAGGTGGATGCCGAGACCGGAGGGTTGCGGCGAATGAGTGAGACGGGCGGCGTTGACCAGGTGCTGGCGCCACCGGCGGTGGAACGAGCGGCTGACCTGCCATGGCCGGTAGCGGACCTCCTGGCCGGGCGGGCGGCGCGCCTGATCCACGCGGTGGATGATGTTCCCAACTTGCCCTGCGGAGCCTGGGACAAACCGCCGCGCCGGGTCGTCATAGTGCCGATCCCGGGCCAGGGCCAGCGAGAACCGGCCGGTGTTTTCATTGCGGGACTCAATCCTTATCGACCGTTCGGCGAAGCCTATTCGGGCTTTATAGATTTGGTCGCGGCGCAGATCGCCTCCGGCCTGGCGGCTGCCGGCGTCTATGAGGCCGAGCGGCGCCGGGCGGAGGCACTGGCGGAGATCGACCGGGCGAAGACGGCGTTCTTTTCCAACGTGAGCCATGAGTTCCGTACGCCGCTGACTCTGATGCTGGGACCGCTGGAGGAGGAGGTTGCCCGACTGAGCAGGGATCCTGCGGAAGGCGCCAATGTGGCCGGGAACCCGACGGCCGGCAACCCGGCGGTCGCAGGTCCGACCACGGCGAATTCGCGGGCCGGGGGCTCGACGGCTCGGCAAACCGCCGATGCGGATGCCGCTCGGCGCGATGCGGCCGATCGGCTTTTGATGGCCCACCGGAACGGCCTTCGACTGCTTCGGCTGGTCAACACGCTGCTGGATTTCTCTCGTATCGAGGCAGGCCGGGCGGAGGCCAACTTCCAGCCCATCGATCTGGCCAGCTATACCGCGGACCTCGCGAGCAACTTCCGTTCCGCCTGCGAGAGGGCCGGCCTGCGCCTGGTGGTGCGATGTCCGCCGCTGCGTCGCGCGGTATACGTCGATGCGGACATGTGGGAGCGGATCGTTCTCAATCTGGTTTCAAATGCATTCAAATATACCCTGGCTGGTGAAATCACAGTTGTGGTGCAGGAATCCGCCGATCAGGACGCGGCGGTATTGAGCGTCGGCGATACCGGCGTCGGCATTCCGACGGCCGAACTGCCGCACATATTCGACCGGTTCCATCGCATCGAGGGACAGCGCGGCCGCACCCTGGAAGGCACCGGCATCGGCCTCGCGCTGGTGAATGAGCTCGTCCGGTTGCATGGCGGCTCGATCCAGGTGACGAGCAACATCGATGTGGGCACGACGATGTCGGTGCGAATCCCACTCGGGCGTGCGCATCTCCCCGCCGATCGCGTTTCGGAAGCGTCGGCGTTCAGCGGGCCGGACGGCACTGCCTCCGCCGCGTTCGTAGAGGAGGCGATGCGCTGGCTTCCCGATGGACAGGACGTCCCGTCGAGCGGCGCGCCGATCCTGGAAGGCCCCAGGCTTCTGTCGTCGCTCGACAACGAAAGTCCGCCGGCCGGGGACGAGCGACGGCGGATTTTACTTGCCGACGACAACGCCGACATGCGCGACTACGTAACGAGGTTGCTGCGGCCGGGATATGAGATTGCGACCGCGCGGGACGGGCAGGAGGCTTTGCGCCTGGCGCGGACGATTCGGCCCGACCTGATTCTGTCAGACGTGATGATGCCGCGAATGGATGGTTTCGGGCTGTTGGGTGAAATTCGCTCCGATGCCGAGCTGCGAGACCTGCCGGTCATCCTGATCTCCGCCCGGGCGGGTGAGGAAGCACGGCTGGAGGGACTGGATGCGGGTGCCGATGACTACCTGGTCAAGCCGTTCTCGGCGCGCGAGCTGCTGGCGAGGGTTCGTTCGAACCTGGAGCTTGCAAGGCTAAGGCAGGAAGCCCGCGACGTGCTGCGGCAGGCGAACGAGTTGCTCGAACAGCGCGTCGCCGCAGAGATCGCTCGGCGAACCGAGGCCGAGGATTCCCTGCGGCAGTCGCAGAAGATGGAGGCAATCGGACATCTGACCGGTGGTGTCGCGCATGATTTCAACAACCTGCTGACCGTTATCGGTGGCGGCGTGGAGACGCTGCAGCGGCTTCTCGAGCCGCTGTCGCTGGGCGCGGAGGCGATCAAGATCAATCGCGCCTTGGGGATGATCGGTCGCAGCGCGGAGCGAGCGGCCACGCTCACGCATCGGCTGCTGGCGTTTGCTCGTCGCCAAACGCTGGATCCGCAACCGGTTGACGCGAACAAGCTGGTGGCAGGTACGTCGGAACTGCTGCGTCGCACGTTGGGCGAGTCGATCGCGATGGAGTCTGTCCTTGCGGGCGGCCTGTGGCGAACCATGGTCGATGCCAACCAGTTGGAGAATGCGCTGCTCAATCTGGCGGTGAACGCGCGGGACGCCATGCCGCAGGGAGGCAGGCTGACGGTGGAAACTGCCAACACCTATCTGGATGACGCTTACGCAGCTCAGCACGAGGACGTCACGCCCGGCCAATACGTTATGATCGCCGTCAGTGACACCGGCACCGGAATGGATCGCGAGACGCTGGACCGGGTGTTCGAACCGTTCTTTACCACCAAGGACGTCGGGCACGGCACCGGCCTCGGGCTTAGCCAGGTCTACGGCTTCATCAAGCAGTCGCAGGGCCATGTGAAGTTGTACAGCGAACCGGGGCAGGGCACGGTTGCGAAGCTGTATCTTCCGCGCCTTCTGGGCGAAGTGGCCGAGGTCGAGATTGCAAGCGGCGGAGCCAGCCATCCCGGTCGGTCGAGGCGAACTCATTCTCGTAGTGGAGGACGAGGCAGCTGTCCGCGAGCACTCGGTGGCGTCGTTACGGGAGTTGGGCTATCGCGTCATGGCTGCCGGAGACGGCCGCTCCGCACTGCGCCTGCTCGAACGGGAGCCTGCGATTCGGATGCTGTTCACTGATGTCGGCCTACCGGGCGGAATGAGCGGACGTCAATTGGCGGACGCGGCGCGGATCCCGCGGCCAGATCTGAGGGTGCTGTACACCACCGGCTACGCCCGCAACGCCATCGTGCATGGCGGCGTGCTCGACCCTGGCACCCAGCTTTTGCCGAAGCCGTTCAGTCATGCCGCGCTGGCGGCGAAGGTCCGCGCGGTGCTGGACGGTTAGCAGCTTTTGTTCCGCTGGCCTGATCGAGCGCGGCCTGGAACGAAGCGAGCGTGTCGGCGCCGAAGCAGGCAAAGATGACCCGATCGATCGTTCCGTCGTTCGTCAGGAAGGCCGCGACCGTGTCAACGGCGATACGAGCCGCCTGCGGGATCGGATAGCCGTAGATGCCGCAGCTTATCGCCGGGAAAGCGATCGTTCGCACGCCATGGGCGACCGCAAGGCTCAGGCTGTGACGGTAGCAGCCAGCGAGTGCGTCCGGCTCACCGTGCTGGCCGTCACGATAGCGCGGACCCACCGCATGGATGACATAGCGGGCAGGCAGACGATAGCCTTTGGTGATGCGTGCCTCGCCGGTGGGGCAGCCGCCCAAGGCTGCGCATTCGCGCTTCAGATCGGGCCCGGCCGCCCGATGGATTGCGCCGTCGACACCGCCGCCGCCCAGCAGCGACTGGTTGGCGGCATTGACGATGGCGTCGACGGCGAGCGTGGTGATATCGGCCTGCTGGATGATGATACGCTGCATCGCCGCGCCTCCCGCCTTGGTTCAGACCGGCGGCTGCATGCCCTCGGTCACCACGGCCCGTAACTTCGCATGCAGATGTGGGTTGCCGGCTACGATGTTGCTGGTCTCGCGCGGGTCACCGTCGCCGACGTCGGTCGCATAGCCGCCGGCCTCGCGGACCAGCAGCATGCCGGCGGCGATGTCCCAGGGCTTGATCCCCAGCTCCCAGTAGCCATCGAAGCGGCCATGGGCCACCCAGGCGAGGTCCAGAGCGGCGGCACCGAAGCGACGAATTCCGGCCACTTGCGGCATCAGCGTCGCCAGGGTGCGACTGAACGCATGCCGGCGGACGCCAGAGACGGCGCCGAACGGGATGCCGGTGGCGAATACCGCTTCGCTGATCTCGCGGCGGGCGGACACCCGCAGCCGGCGTTCATTGACGAAGGCACCGGTGCCTTTCTCCGCCCAGAACATCTCGTCGGCGGCGGGGGCGTAGATCAGCCCGGCATGGACCTCGGACGAACCGTCCGGCTGGCGCCGTTCCAGGCCGATGCTGATCGCCCAATGCGGCATGCCGTGCAGGAAGTTCGTCGTCCCGTCCAGCGGGTCAACCACCCAGCGCCATGACCAGTTGTCCGAGCCGGACGCGCCGGATTCCTCCATCAGGAAGGCATAGCCGGGCCGAGCCTTGTTGAGCTCGTCCTTCAGCGTCTGTTCGGCGCGCAGGTCGGCCTGGGAGACGAAATCGGATGGTCCCTTGACGCTGACCTGGAGCTGCTCCACCTCCGAAAAATCGCGCAGCAGCCGCTTCGCCGCCTTCTGCGCCGCGTTGGCCATGACGGTGAGGTGTGGCGAAAGACGGAAGGCCATCAGGCCTTCGCACGCTCCACGTAGCTGCCGTCCTCGGTTCGAACGACGATCCTTTCGCCCGTCTCGACGAAGGGTGGCACCGCGGTCTTTACCCCGTTCGCCAGTCTGGCGGGCTTGTAGGAGGATGAGGCGGTCTGCCCTTTGACGACCGGGTCGGCCTCGACGACCTCGAGCGTGACGGTGCCCGGAAGATGGATGGCAACCGGGTCACCCTCGACCAGATCGACAGTGATCTGCATCTGGTCCTGCAGAAACGGTGCGGCGTCGCCCATGAGATCGACGGGGATATGAGCTTCCTCGAACGTCTCTGGGTCCATCAGCACCAGATTGGTACCGTCAGTGTAGGAGTAGGTGTACTCCTTCTGGTCGGTCGTCAGGCGCTCGACGGTGTCGGCGGTGCGCCAGCGCTCGTTGGTCTTGTTGCCGGATTTGAGATCGCGCATCTCGACCTGGATGAATGCGCCGCCCTTACCGGGGGTGATGATCTGCTGTTTCAGCACGGTCCAGCGCCGGCCTTCGTGCTCGATCACCTGGCCGGCGCGGATCAGGTTCGCCTGCTGCTTCATAGGGTGGTCCGTCCGATAGATTGGGGAGAGACGGGGCTTCTAGACCCTGGTGCCCCCGGGGGCAAGTTCGGGCGCGGCGGGACCGTCCGGGATAGTGGCCCGGGATACTGGCGAAGATCAGCAGGCGATGACGTTGATGAAGCCGGCCTGTCCGTACCGTGCCCGGCGGCCTGATGGCTTCGACAACACTGAGGGGCATCGGTTCGGCGTTCACCAACCATATCGCCGCGCATGTATCCAGCAGGAGGCACCCAGGCGGGGCTCTCGGCGTCACCGATGCAAGATGCCTTCCTCGGCGTCGAACGGGTCGTCGGGCACGGGTTCGGTCAGGTTGAAGCCTTCCGGGATCACAATCGAGCCGCGCATACAGCCATAGAGATCGACCGGCGCTTGGTGATGATCACCCGATCGAGTTCGTGCTTGTCGAGGCGGTCAAGAATGCTCAGGCATTTGGCCTTGAATTCCGAAGCACTGATGGTTTGGTGTCGGGCATTTCGCTTAATCCAAGTGGTCAGATATATCTGACTGGCCACCTAATATGGTCATCTGATTTCCGCCAGGGACAGCACCGCGTGACCTGCTATGACGTGATCATCCTGGGCGCCGGCGCGGCGGGCCTGATGTGCGCGCTGACCGCGGGCCAACGGGGGCGGCGGGTACTGGTTCTGGAGCACGGCCGCGAGGCGGGGGCGAAAATCCTGATCTCCGGCGGCGGACGCTGCAACTTCACCAATACCGGGACCACGCCGGAGCGGTTCTTGTCCGAAAACTCGCACTTCTGCCGCTCCGCACTGAACCGCTACTCGCCGCAGGATTTCGTCGCAATGGTGGAGCGACACGGCATCGCCTACCACGAGAAAATCCTCGGACAACTGTTCTGCGACGGTTCGGCACGCGCCGTCGTCGCCATGCTGTTGGCTGAGTGCGCGGCGGCGGGGGTCGAACTGCGGCTGGCGCATCGCGTGACCGAACTGTCGCGCGCGGATGAGTTCCGGGTGGAAACGGACCACGGTCCGTTCCGATCGGGCAGCCTTGTCTTGGCCACCGGCGGCCTGTCGATCCCCAAGCTGGGGGCTACCGGATTCGCCTACGAGGCGGCCAGCCGGTTCGGCCTCCGGCTGACCGAAAGGCGGCCGGGGCTGGTGCCGCTCGTGTTCGCGGACGATCTGCTGGCGCTGATGCGGCCGCTGAGCGGGGTTTCACTCGACAGCGAGGTGACGCTGGGTCGGCAGCGTTTCCGCGAGGCGACGCTGTTCACCCATCGTGGTTTGTCCGGGCCGGCGATCCTGCAGATATCGTCATACTGGCGGGAGGGGCCGATCGTGCTCAACCTGCTCCCCGGCCAGGACGCGACAAAGTTCTTGCTGGATCGAAAGAAGACACGACCGAGAGCGGAGCCGCGCGGCGTGCTGGCCGAAGTGTTGCCGCAACGTCTGGCGCAGGCTCTGGCGGTGACGTTGGGCCTAACCAGTGAACGGATGGCGGATCTGCCCGATCGGGTGCTGCAGGAAGCGGCGTCGCGTCTGTCGGCATGGCAGGTGACGCCTTGTGGCTCGGAGGGCTATGCGAAGGCGGAGGTGACCTGCGGCGGAGTGGACACCCGAGATCTTGTCGTCGCGCACGATGCACGCGAACGCAGTACCCGGGCTGTTCGTCATCGGCGAAGCGGTTGACGTCACCGGCTGGCTCGGCGGCTACAACTTCCAATGGGCCTGGGCGAGCGGATGGTGTGCCGGCCAAGCCGCGTGAGCGCTGGGTCAGCGGCCCGGCCTGACCAATCGTTTTGGTCGAGGAGTCGGAGCGCCGGCGTTTGCGGCCACGTCGGACTCGCCGCATGGTTCAGGTGATGCCAAGTCATTCGCTGCGCCGGGCCGTTCGGCTTGTGATCATCCTCAACCTGGCCTATTTCGGGATCGAATTCGCCTTCGCGATCGCCATCGGCTCGGTGTCGCTATTCGCTGACAGCGTCGACTTTTTGGAGGACGCGTCGGTCAATCTGCTGATCGCGTTCGCGTTTGGATGGACGGCTCGAAACCGGGCGCGGATGGGGATGCTGCTCGCCGGTATCATCGTACTTCCAAGTCTGGCGACGCTCTGGACGGCGTGGGGGAAGGTAACCGACCCGGTTGCGCCGATGCCTTTGCCGCTTGGGCTGGCGGGCCTCGGCGCACTGGCGGTCAACCTGACCTGCGCCCGAATACTCGTTCGCTATCGTCATCACGCCGGCAGCCTGACGCGGGCGGCGTTTCTGTCGGCGCGGAATGATACAATTGCCAATGTAGCAATCATTGCTGTCGGCGTAGTGACCGCGTTCCTTTGGCGCTCCGCCTGGCCTGATCTGATCGTGGGGCTGGGCATTGCCATCATGAACGCAGGCGCCGCTCACGAGGTCTGGCAGGCTGCGCGTGCCGAGCACACCGCCGCGCAATAAATGCTGATTTACGCCACGAATACAGCATCGAAGGTCGCGATAGTTCGACGTTTCGGCAATCACCCCATTTGACTGCCGACGGGGATCCGGCGCACTGGGCTTCCCTGTCGCGGCAGTTCCGCGCCAGTATCGTCAGGCCAACCCGGAGCACGAGCATGGACGGTCCGTCGCTGGAATACGCGCTGCAATGTCAGGTCGAGGAGATCCTCGATCGCTGCACCAGCTGTGGCGCGTGCGTCGAGGTCTGTCCGATGCCCGCGCCGGCTGGCATCGATGCGTCCGATTCCGGTGCTTTGGCCGCGGGAGTGCTGACAGTCTTGCGCGGCGGGAGCCATGCCGACGCGGAGCGTTGGGCCGCGGTGTGCTCGGGCAGCGGGCATTGCATTCCGGCCTGCCAGCATGGCGTCAATCCACGTCTGATGCTGGCCTTGGCGCGCACCGCCGACCTGAGCCGCGAGCAGGGCGCCGCTCGGCGCAAAACCGGGTTCACGCGCTTCGGTGCGATGACCGCCGGGGTAAGGGTGTTGTCGCGGCTGCAATTGCCACCCGACCTGCTGGCGCGCTTCCGACCCGACGACGATGCGTCAGACGCAGCACCCGAGGTCGTCTTCTACACCGGCTGCAACGTGATGAAGACGCCTCACATCGCGCTGCTTGCGCTCGACATCATGGACGCCATGGGGATCCGGTATCGCGTCATGGGCGGGCCGTCCGCCTGCTGTGGCGTGCTGCAGTTTGGTGCCGGAGACCTGGGGACAGCGGGCCGGATCGCCTATCGCACCATCGACCGGCTGGCGGCAGCCGCGCCCCGGGCGCTGTCGTGGTGCCCGACATGTCAGGTGCAGCTCGGCGAGCTGGCCGCTCCGACGAAGACCGATACGCGCCTGGACATGCGGCCCTTTGTGTTGTTCCTGGCCGAACGGCTGGACGCTCTGCGGCCGCTTTTGCGGCACGAGGTGCGGAAGCGAGTCGGACTGCACGAGCATCCCGGCAATGCCGGCGTTCCGGAAGCGGCGCAGGCCATCCTGCGAGCGATACCCGGGCTGGATTTCATCGATCTCGCGCAGCCTCGAGTCGGTTACATGTGCAATAAGCTCAGCCCGCTGCCGGCGTTCAAGCAGGAGGTCCATCGCAGCCAGTTACAGGCCGCCGCCGACGCCGGTGTGACCACCCTGGCGGGCATCTATCACGCCTGCCATCGAGAGTTGTGCAGCCACGAGCGGGACTGGCCGTTCGAGGTGGTGAATTTCCTCGAACTTGTCGGCGAAAGCATGGGTCTGGCGCGTCCCGACCTGTTCAAGCGCCTCAAGATCATGCAGGACGTCGACGCGGTCCTGCAGGACACGGCACCGCTGCTCGAGGCCAACAAGCTTGATATCGATGAAGCCAGGGACATCATCCTGCGCGACATGCTCGGCGAACAGCCACTGCCTTTGATGCAGTCAAGCAATGCAACCGCAGACGAAGGCAGGTGATCGCTCGCCCCCGCCATGGGGCGTCCAGGTTCATAGCCGTCAATCCTGCGACGCAGCCCCGACGCGATGCACGGCACCTCGGATATCTCGCACCGCACCTTCGTCCAGCCGGTAATCCGGCCCGATCGGCACTTTGCCGTGACCGCCGGGAATATCCAGCACATAGGTTGGCCAGGCCAGCCCGGTCACCCGTCCGCGCAGCAACTCAAGCAGCGCACGGCCCTCGTCGATCGGCACGTGGAACCGGGCGGTACCCGGCGCGGGGTCGAGCTGGTGCAGATAGTATGGCTTGACCCGATGGGCGATCATCGCCCGGAACAGCGCCTCCAGCGCGGCCGCGCTGTCGTTGACGCCGCGCAGCAATACGGATTGCCCCAGTAGCGGGATGCCCAGCGACCGGACCCGACGCAGCGCCTCGCCGGCGGCCGGGGTGAATTCCCGCGCATGGTTGGCGTGCACCACCAGCCACAGCGAATGGTCGGTCTCCATCGCCGCGGCCAGGGTGCCGGTCAGCCGCTCCGGATCGGCCACCGGCACGCGCGAGTGGATGCGGATGGTGGTGATATGCGGCATCGACGAAAGAGCGGATATGATTGCCCGCAGCCGCCGAGGCGACAGCATCAGCGGATCGCCGCCGGTCAGGATGATCTCGGTCACCTCGGGATGGTCGAGGAACCAGGCGTAGGCCGCGTCCAGCTCGGCATCCGTGAGGACGCCGCCGTCGGGACCGACATGCTCGCGGCGAAAGCAGAATCGACAGTAGACGGGGCAGACCAGCAACGGCTTCAACAGCGCCCGGTCGGGATAGCGGTGCACCACGCCCTTGACCGGCGATAGCGCTTCGTCACCGATAGGGTCAGCGTTTTCGTTCGGTGCGGTGACCAGTTCAGCGGGATCAGGGATGAATTGCCGGCCGATCGGATCGTCCGGCGTCCGTATCAACGCGCGCATTGTAGGCGAAATGGCGACCGCGTAGCGTGCTTCGGTCGCCTCGGCGCCGGCCAGGGCGGCGGGTGAGATCAACCCAGCCGCCAGCAGCGCCGGCGCATCCCGTAGCGTCAGCTTTTCACGAAGGCGCAGCCCAATGTTTCCATCGACTGGAACGCCTTGTCCTGCGGTATCGTCGTCAATAGCTTGAACTGGTCCCATTCGCCCTTCAACTCAGCAGGAAGTTTCGTCTCCCAAACGCGGTTGGCATGGACGAATTTGCCGTCCGCCCTCACCATGCCACTGCCATACAACGGATCAGCCACCGGGATCGCCTTCATCTGCGCGATCGTCGCCCGGCCGCTGACTTTCGCCTGATCCGGTCCCATGGCCGAAACCGTCTTCAGATAGTGCCACACCGCCGAATAGCATCCGGCATGGTAATAGTTCGGCCGAGCGTTGTGGTAACGCGGGGTGAAACGGGCGGCGAATGCCCGGGTGTCGTCATTCATGTCCCAATAGAACGGCATGGCGCCAACGATGCCCTGTGCCAGTTCCAGCCCGACCGAGCGCACGATGTAGTCCTGCAACACCAGCGCGGCGATCTTCACGCCGGATTGCGGCAGGCCGAATTCGTGTGCCTGCTTGATGCAGTTGGCGGTGTCGTCGCCGGCATTGGCCAGGCATAATACCTTCGCCTTGCTGGTCTGCGCCTGCAGGATGTAGGCAGAGAAATCGGTGGTTCCAGGGAACGGATATGCCGCCATGCCGAGGACCTTGCCGCCAAGTTGCTCGACGATCGCGGCGGTGTCCTTGGTCATCGTGTGACCGGAGATGTAGTCCGGCTTGATGAAGAACCAACTGTCGCCGCCGGCCTCGACCAGCCCGCGGGTAATGGCGTTGGCGTTGCTCCACAGGTCGTAGGTCCATTGGATCTGGTTCGGCGAGCAATACTTCCCGGTCAGGTCCGGTATGCCGGCGGCAGTGAAAATCACCGCCTTGTCTTTCTCCTTGGCCACCTGGCCGACCGCGATCGCAACGGCTGACTGCGGAATGTCGAAGATGGCGTCGACGCCGTCCTGGTCGTACCAGCCACGCGCTATCGACGCACCGACATCCGGCTTCAGCAACATATCGGCCTGGATCACCTCCACCTTGATGTCCGGATGCAGCTTCATGAAGTCCTCGGCTGCCATTTGCGCGGCGAGGTAGTCGCCAGGGCCCGAGGCTTCGGCGTACTGGCCGGACATGTCCGACAGCACGCCGATACGGATTGTCCCGGCGGCGCGGGCGCGACGACCGGGCAGGCCGGCGCCCGCGGCCGCAGTCACGGCGCCCTGAAGCAAAGTTCTACGGCGGATCGGCATTTACGTTTCCTGACATGTGCGGCCTGGCCGCCGCTTTGGCGGGCCGGGCGGTGACTGTCAACAGCATGGCCCGCTTGCCCGCCCAGCGTGCGGCGCCTAGGTTCCCCGACACCCAAACAGCCAGGAGAAGTCGCCATGGTCGAGGTTCCGAACCGCCCCGAATATCAGAGCGAACTGTTCAAGAAGGGCCTCGCCGTGCGCCGCGAAGTGCTGGGCGGCGACTATGTCGATGCGTCGCTGGCCCGTGCCGACGACTTCAATGCCGCGTTCCAGCAGATGACCACCGAGATCGCCTGGGGCATGTGCTGGACCCGCCCGGGCATCGACCGCAAGACCCGCAGCATGATCAACCTGACAATGCTGTCGGCATTGAACCGCGGCGCCGAGTTGCGGCTGCACCTGAAGGCCGCGCTGACCAATGGCGTGTCGCGTGACGAGATCAAGGAGATCCTGATGCAGGTCGGCGCCTATTGCGGCATTCCCGCCTGTCTCGAGGCGTTCAAGATCGCCACCGAGGTGTTCAAGGAAGTTGACGAAGCGAAAAGGTAATCGGCATGGCGAGCGAGCGAGCGACGGTCGGTTTCGTCGGTGTCGGCAACATGGGCTGGCCGATGGCGGCCTGCCTGGTGAACGCCGGCTTCACCGTCAACATCAATGACTCGCGGCGGGAGGTCGCCAACAACTTCGTCCAGCAGGTCGGCGGCTTCGCGCCCGACAGCTTGCGTGAACTCGCCGCCGGGTCGGCGGTGATCGTCACCATGCTGCCGACCAGCGTGATCGTCGAGCGCGTGTTGGCCGAGGGGGACGACAACCTGTTCGCTGGCATGCGGCCGGACACCATCATTATCGAAATGAGTTCCGGCGTGCCGTCGGTCACGCAGAGGCTGGCGGAGAGGGTGGCTGACCTGGGCGGCACGTTGATCGATGCGCCGGTGTCGGGCGGCGTGCCGCGGGCGAAGACCGGACAACTCGCGATCATGGTCGGTGGCGACGCGGCGACGATCGATCGAGCGATGCCGGTGCTGTCCGCGATGGGTACCTCGGTGCTGCGGACCGGGGCGGTCGGCTCGGGTCAGGCGATGAAGGCGCTCAACAACCTGGTCAGCACCGGCGGCTTCCTGATCGGCATCGAGGCACTGCTGATCGGTCAGCGGTTCGGTCTCGATCCCGCGCGTGATGACGGACGTGCTGAATGCGGCGACGGGCATGAACAACTCGACGCAGAAGAAATTCAAGCAATTCGTGCTGTCTCGCCGTTTCGATGCCGGCTTCACCATGGGGCTGCTGGCGAAGGACCTGTCGATCGCCCTGCAGGTCGGAAGGGAGACCGGCACCGCCGCACCGCTGTCAGCTTTGGTGAAAGAGTTGATCGTTTCGGCGGAGGCGAAGTTCGGAGCGAATGCCGATCACACGGAAATGGCAAAGCTGTGCGAGTTGCTGGCGGGATCCGAGCTGGCAAGCGGTTGATGTCGCCTGGCCTGGCGTGGCTGTGCCTACCGGTCGCGGCGTTGGCTCCGGCCGTGGGCTTTGCCGCGGACCCCTCTGCGTTGTGGAACATCGTGCATGAGCAATGCGTCCCGCATGAGGAGGCGGCGCACGACCCATCGCCGTGTACATCGATTGATCTGTCGCAGGGCATCGGCCACGGTTTTGTGGTTCTGAAGGACATCCGAGGGGTCGCTCAGTTCCTGCTGATCCCGACGGCGCGCATTGGCGGGATCGAGGATCCTTCAATCCTGGCTCCGGATGCCACCAATTACTGGGATGCCGCCTGGCGCGCACGCAAAGACGTCGGCGGCCGATTAGCTACAGAGCTGTCACGGGATGATTTTGCCCTGGCAATAAACTCGGCGGTCGGGCGTACTCAGAATCAATTGCACATCCATATCGATTGCATCCGCTCCGATGTGCGCGATGTCCTGCGAGCCAATCTGGACCGTGTCGGTGACGACTGGGCGCCGTTCCCGGAGCCTCTGGCGGGGCACTACTACCAGGCGATCCGAATCAACCAGGAAAATTTGGATCGGCTGAACCCGTTTCGGGTGCTGTGGGATGGCGACGAGCTGGCGCGGAACGATATGGGAATGCACACGTTGGTCCTGGTGGGCGAGACGTTCGCGGACAATACGAAGGGTTTCGTGCTGCTCGACGATCATGCCGACCCGGCAGTCGGGGACTGGGGATCGGGTGAGATGTTGGAGGATCATTCCTGTGCCGTGGCGCGGAGGTGACCGGTGCCGCGGATCACAGCTACGGCACGCAGCGACGACGTCGCGCCCCGGAGCCGGCGAGCTTGGAGCGGGCGGCGATCGCGCAGGCGGCATCATTGCAGGAGGTGCGGTGATGGCGGCGTCAGGGCGGTGACCCCTTAAGCGAAACCGTCGGGGAAACAGGAGCGGGCAAGGGAGCCACGTCGATGACATCGGAAGCCGAATTTTTCGGATTGAATGGCAAGAAAGCGCTGATCATCGGCGGCGGCCAGGGCATGGGAGAAAGCACCGCCCGTTGCCTCGCGCGCGCCGGTTGCGATGTTGCTCTGGTCGATCTGCTGGCGGAGCGGGCGGAGCGTGTCGGCCAGGATATCGCGGCGATCGGTCGGCGGGCATTCACGATCGTCGGCGATGTCCTGGACGACGGCCAGATCGCCCGTATCGTCGCCGAAGCCGAAGCCAAACTCGGCGGGCTCGACGTCATGGTATCGATCGTCGGCGCCGCCACCTGGGGATCACTGCTGGAAACCACCGGCGCGACCTGGGACCAGCAGATGCAGTTGAATCTTCGCTACTTCTTCCTGGTGGCCAAGGAGGTGGCGCAGTCGCTGATCCGGCGCGGGCAAGGCGGGGCGATCGTTGGCATCGCCTCGGTGGACGGCCAGCGCGCCAGCCCGATGCGCGGCGCCTATGGCGCGGCCAAGGCCGGCTTGATCAGCCTGGTGCAGACCATGGCGGTCGAGTGGGCACCGCATCACATTCGAGTCAACGCCATTGCGCCCGGCCATATCGTAACTCCCCGGCTGTACGACACGCCGCAGCGGGTCGAGATGTACGCCGCCAGCCTGCTGCCGATGCGCCAGCGCGGCACCACGGACGATATCGGCAATGCGGCGCTGTTCCTGGCCTCCGACATGGCGCGCTACGTCACCGGAACCACGCTGGATGTCGATGGCGGACTGCTCGCGGCCAACATGTTCCCGGGCGGTCTGCCGGGCATCAATCGAACGTGACGCTTCACACGTCGCTGCTGTGCTGGCAGGTTGCGCGTGGCCTCAGCATGGCGGTCTATGGATGCGGACAACGCCGCCGGAGCACCGCATCGAACAACGCAGCCGCAATCGGCCGGTCCGAGCAGGGGGAAACATGAATTTCGACTTTTCCGACGACCTCAAGCAACTCCGCGACCAGGCACGCCGCTTCCTGTCGGAGCAATGCACGCCAGCTGTTGTCCGCCGCAGCCTTGACGAACAGGAGACGTTCGCCGCCCCCCTGTGGCGCGAGATCGCCGCCATGGGCTGGATCGGTGCCGCGATACCTGAACAGTTCGGCGGTGCCGGACTGGGCTACGAGGGGTTGTGCGTATTGGCCGAGGAAATCGGCCGGGTGGTTGCTCCGGTTCCTTTCGGATCGACCGCCTACCTGGCCAGCGAGGCCATCCTGACGGCAGGGTCCGAGGCGCAGAAGCGTTCGCTGCTGCCGAAGCTGGCGGACGGATCGGTGATCGGTTGTCTGGCGCTTGCCGAGGGCAGCGGAAATCCCGATCCCGCTGCGATCCAGGCGCGGGTGGCAGCCGGTCGCCTCAGCGGCACGAAATGGCCGGTCGCTGACGGCGGGGTCGCTGATGTCGCCATCGTGGTCGCGCGGGACGAAGCGGGCCAGATCGGGCTGTTCCTTGCCCAGCTCGCCGACGTCCGGCGGCGCGATCTGCGCACCCTTGATCCCACCCGCAACCACGCCCGCCTGGAGTTCGATGCGGTTCCGGTGGAGCGGCTGGGAGGTGATGCCGGCGGCTGGGATGCGGTGCAGCGCGTGCTGGATCGGGCAGCGGTGCTGTTTGCCTTCGAGCAGGTCGGCGGCGCGGATGCCTGCCTGCGGATGGCCCGGGACTATGCGCTGGAACGTTATGCATTCGGTCGCCCGATCGGCTCCTTTCAGGCGATCAAGCACAAGCTGGCGGACGTGTATGTGGCCTTGGAGCTGGCGCGGTCGAACGCCTATTACGGCGCCTGGGCGCTAGGGGCGGACGCCGCGGATCTGCCGCTGGCGGCGGCCACCGCGCGCGTCTCCGCCACTGAGGCGTTCCATCTGGCATCGAAGGAAAATATCCAGACCCATGGTGGCATCGGCTTCACCTGGGCGGTCGATTGCCAGCTATTCTACCGCCGGTCCAAGCAGCTCGGTCTGAGCCTCGGCGGAGCGCCGTTCTGGAAGGACCGGCTGGTCGACCTGCTGGAAACACGCAACGCGGCCTGAGAGGGAAATCCCGTCATGGACTTCAACGATACGCCCGAGGAAGCGGCCTTCCGAGCGGAGGCTCGCGCCTTCATCAGCGCGAATGCGCAACCCAAGGTCGGGTCCCGTCCGGTACTGCGGCAGAGCGGCGTCGATACCGAGGCGGTCGCGCGCTGCAAGGCCTGGCAGGCGAAGAAGGCCGACGCGGGCTTCGCCGGCCTGACCTGGCCGAAGCGCTTCGGCGGACGGGAGGCCTCGCCGATCCTGCAGGTGATCTACAACCAGGAAGAAGAGGATTTTGTCGTACCGCGCGGCCTGTATGAAATCGGCCTCGGTATGTGCATCCCGACCATGATGGCTTACGCCAAGCCGGAGCAGCTCGACCGCTATGTTCGCCCGGCGCTGCGCGGCGAGGAAGTCTGGTGCCAGTTGTTCAGCGAGCCGGCTGCCGGGTCCGACCTCGCGGCGTTGCGCACGCGGGCGGAGCGCGACGGCGACGAGTGGGTCATCAACGGCCAGAAGATCTGGACCTCCGGCGCGCATCTGTCCGACTTCGGCATCATCGTTGTGCGCACCGATTCGAATGTGCCGAAGCACGAGGGGCTGTCATTCTTTTTCCTCGACATGAAGTCTCCCGGTGTCGACGTCCGGCCAATTCACCAGATGTCCGGCGCGCGCCATTTCAATGAGGTGTTCTTCACCGATGTGCGGGTGCCTGACAGCCAGCGCCTCGGGGCGGTGGGGCAGGGGTGGAAGGTATCGCTGACCACACTGATGAACGAGCGGCTGGCGGTCGGCGACGAGCAGCGCCCGGGCGTCGACGATCTGCTGGAACTGAGCCGCTCGGTTCGTGTCGACGGCAAGCCGGCGATCCAAAGCACTGCGGTGCGTGAGCGAATCGCGTCATGGTACGCGCAATCGCAGGGCCTGAAATTTACTCGCTTCCGGACCATGACGGCACTGTCGAAAGGGGAGACGCCGGGGCCGGAAAACTCGATCCATAAGCTGGTGAATGCATCGAAGCTGCAGGACATCGCGAGCTATGGCCTGGATCTCATGGGGGAGGCGGGACTGGTCGTCGACGACGACCTGGCGGCGGCCCACGCGATGTTCCAGGCTGCGTTGCTGTCGTCGCCAAGCGGTCGTATCGCCGGCGGCTCGGATGAGATTCTGCGGAATATCATCGCCGAGCGGGTTTTGGGATTGCCGGCGGATATCCGGGTGGACAAGAACAAGCCGTTCAACCAGGTGCCGACCGGCGGCCGGTAGAACGGGCCCGGCATATCCGACAGGGTAGCGGCCCGACATGCCGATCGGGCGGCAGGCGGTAGGGGAGGCCGACGCGCCTCCCCGGGTCGTATCGCCTCAGCCAGCGTTCGCCTTGTGCATGAACTGGTTGATCTCATCCAGCGCCGGCAGGACCTTTTCTGCCGCTTCTGACTCGACGTTGAACACGACGCGTTCCACGCCGAGGTCGACATAGCGCTTCATCAGGTCCAGCTCGCGTCGCGGGAACCAGACGGTGATGGCGATGTCCTGCGGCTTGCGGCCAGCCTCGGCGGCCATCTTGCGAAACTCGGGGATCAGGTCGCCGATTTCCTTGTAGCCGCCGCGCGCCGCCTGCGGGATCCAGCCGTCCCCGTAGCGTATCGCGCGTCGGGCGGAGTAGGGGAAAGCACCGCCGACGATCACCGGGGGATGCGGCTTTTGTACCGGTTTCGGCCAGGCCATCATCGGATCGAAATTGACGAACTCGCCGTGATACTCCGCCTTCGACTGGGTCCAGATCGCCTTCATCGCCTCTATCCGCTCCCGCGCGACCTTGTGGCGATCGGCGAACTTGACCCCATGGTCCTCCAACTCGTCCTGGTTCCAGCTGTTGCCGATGCCGAACAGAAAGCGGCCGCCGGAGACCTGATCTATCGAGGCGACCAGCTTCGCCGTCTGGATGGGATCGCGCTGCGCCACGAGGCAGACGCCGGTCCCGACCTTCAGGGTCTTGGTGGCGGCGGCCGCGGCGGTCAGGGTCACGAACGGGTCCATGGCGTCGTAGTATTTCTTCGGCATGTCGCCACCGCTCGGAAATGGCGACTTGCGGCTCAGCGGAATGTGGGAATGTTCGGGCGCCCAGACGGATTCGAAGCCGCGCTGCTCCAGGGCCTGGCCGAGCGCGGCAGGGGCTATGGAGTAGTCGGTGAAGAACATGGATACGCCGTATTTCAGCATGTGGGTTTCCTCCTGCGGGACGAACCCGGGCATGTTGCACGCAACGGATGAATTGCTCCAGAGCCGGGGGAATGACGGCCGGCCGATCGCCGCCCTGGCCTAACCGGATGACCGAGCCGGCGAGGCCTTTTGTCTCAAGGCTGCCGGGATGCCGCACCACTTACCGTTTGCAAATTTCGTTGCAACCGTGACGCCGGTCACCAATCCCCGGGCGTTCGCGCCCTAAACGTCAGGTGTCACCCGGGATCTGTCGGGTCCACGACTTCCAGGCGGAAAAAATCAAATGACCACACGCCAGCTCTTTGTCGTCCGACGCTGCGATGGTTTCTATCGGTTCTGGCACGACGTCATGGCCCCGGCGCCGCTGCGCGAGGCCCAGGCGGTCTACGATCGGCTGACCAGCGACGGCACACACAGCACGGCACCCGATTCCGCCGAGTATTACGACATCTTCGCGACCGATCCGTTACCGGAATGGACAGCGGGGTCCGCGCCGCTGATCAGGCGTCTGCACCCGAGTGACCTGCCGGCGATCGAGATGCATCTTCTGGGGCTCGACCCCAACGACCGTCGACTCCGGTTCTTCCGCGAAGCGACCGACGCCCAGGTCCGTGCCTATGCGCAAGACATCGACTGGAGCTGCTCGCTCATCCTCGGTGCGATCCGTGCCGACCGCGTCGTTGCGATGGCCGAGGCGCTGTTCGATTGTTCCGGCGCGCCACATCATGCCGAAATCGCTGTTTCAGTCGATCACGACCTGCGTCGCCGCGGGCTCGGCGGCTATCTGGTCGGCCAAGCCGTCGAGCGCGTCGGTGCCCTCGGCGCGCGACAGACGAGCCTGTCCTTCCTGCGTGAGAACCGGCCCATTCAGCGCATCGTCCGCTCCCTCGGCGGGCTGCTCGATATGGAGGATCTGGTTGGTTCGATCCCGACGGCAGCGTTTGCGCATGCTCCGGCGGCCTTCGATCAGCGCCTTGCGGCATAGCGGAGGGTGTCATGCCGCTGTCTCCCGCCGCCCCGCGCGCATTGATGCACACGCGTGAAATCACCTGCCACGGCTATCGCCGGACCGACGGATGGTGGGACATCGAAGCCAGGATGACGGACGCCAAGGGCTACGCCGTGCAAAACGATCATCGCGGCGTAAGCGCCGGGACGCCGTTCCATGATATGGCGCTGCGCCTCACCATCGACGACACGATGCTGATCCATGCCGTCGACGCCTGCATCGATGCTGCACCGCATCGGTTGTGCCCAGCGGTGGCGCCGGATTTTCAGCGTCTGGTCGGTCTTCGGATTGAGGCGGGGTTCGGCTCGGAACTGCGCCGGCGGCTGGGTGGGGTGCACGGATGCACGCACCTTATCGAGCTGTGCGGGCCGCTGGCGACGACGGCGATGCAGACCGTCCGCCCGCTGCGTCGCGAGCAGCATGGCGAAGCCAGGCCTGGGCGGCCGGCGCAAATCGATACCTGTCATGCGCTGGCGGCGAGCGGCGAAGTGGTTGCGAAATACTGGCCGCGTTTCCATCAGCGAACCTGACAGGGCAAGCTCGGGCGCCCGGGCCGCCATCAATACCGTTTCCCGGGGCACCCCGACGTTGGGCTTATCGCCTTATCCGTTTTGATGATCTGGTGCGCGGGCATTGGCCAAAAAGGGGGGTAGCTTCCAGACCTCCAAGGTAGAAGATCATTGCAGGTTCTAACCCGTCCCAGAGAGTTCCTGTTGCATCGATGAGAGACCGAAAGAGCCTACCGATTGTCGTTCAGGAGGTATTCGGGGCCGACATGCTTGTTCTGCCTTCGGGCGCGACTGCGGACGATATCAGGCAGCTGGAATCCCCTAAGATCGTGCATGATGAGTATACCTGGATCTAGTGAAATGCACGAGGATTTGACAACCATAGAGCGCAGAGCGATCACCTCCAATGTATCGCCGCGATCAAAAGTGGCTCTCGTGGCACTCAATGACAAACTCTGCGATGGTCAGCCCACGATATATTGTGTTCATGACTTGTCGGGTACTGTAGCGGCGAATTTTATTCCTCTGGCACGAGCGCTTGCGGGAAAAGTGCATCTTGTAGGAATTCAAACACCACGATATCTGCTGAAGCAGCCTGACTTTCCCAATTCGGTGGACGAACTCGCAGGCTACTATGTAGCAGAAGTAATGGAAGGCCAACCTGAGGGATCGATAATATTGGCTGGGTGGTCCCTAGGCGCGGTAATTGCCTTGGCGATGGCTGACCAACTAAAGGCTCAAGGTCGCGAGATCAGGCTGCTTATATCCCTTGACGGATCACCTGAGGGTCACAGCGTCGGGCTCAGAAAGCGGCCAGGATTTTATGTCAATCTGGCTTTGAATGCCGCACGCTGCATCATGAAGAAAAACCTGCGGGGCGTGGTTCTAGGTATCGGCCGCAAGGCATCGAAAGCAACAGAAGCGCCCGACACACAACATCCAGCGTCCAGAATTCTAATCAATTTCGATCGGAATATGCCGCATGTGCAATCGTTTGTCAGGAGATTGTATGACGTTGTGTACAACTATAAGTACGTTGGCCAGTGCTCCGTGCCGGTGGTGGTTTACGAAGCATCGGTCCAGCCGTTCCTTTATCTGCACCAGGTAGGGGAGATATGGCGATCCATAGCTCCCAAAGCGGAGATCGTCCGGGTCATCGGCGCTCATAAAACCATGATAGAAGTGCCATATGTCGATGCGCTGGCGGGACATATTCTGAGCCTGCTGAACCGGGATGCTGCTGATAAGGCATCGAATATAAGACAACTCCGGCTCAGTGCATCACGATGGTGGTTATCGTTGTCGAATGCGCGTCGCGTAGGCACATCGTCCGGATGACCCGTCCCGACGGCGCTGTCCCGGAGTTGCCGAACAGGCGGTATTTCGTGCGGAGGAGCCAAGCGGATGATCGTCTCGTATGTGACGGCAACCGCGGCGGGTTGCTCCGGCAAGCCGGTTCGTGCTTTAGTTGCTATTCCTCTTGCAGGAGTTCTCACCTGCCTGGTCGCCAGCCGAAAGTGGTAAAATGAGTAACGTCAGGAAATTGTTACGTATCCTAAGCTTCCAATATCCTCTCAGAGTGGTCTTGGCCCGCAAGATTATTCGCCACTTTTCGCTATTTTCTTACCGCGATCGTCTCCTGGTCCATGCGGTGGACAGGCCCCATTATGGGCACTGCATTTACGAAGCTGCGCAACTGGCGAGCCGGCTCGGTTATCCAAAAATGAGTGTGATCGAGTTCGGCTGCGGCGGAGGCAATGGACTGGTCAATGCAGAAATGCATATTGCTGAAATTTCCCAGATCTTTCCAGTGAAGATCGAGCTATATGGCTTTGATACTGGCGCCGGGCTTCCTCCGGGAGAAGACTATCGCGATCTTCTTCATTATTTCAAGCCCGGACAATTTCATATGGACACAGGGCCTTTGCAGAGACGGCTAAAGCTCGGCAAGCTGGTGCTAGGTAACGTTAAAGATACATGCAGGACATTTTTCTCTGACTATAATCCGGCGCCCGTGGGATGCATTTTCCACGATCTCGACTACTACTCCTCCACAAGAGATGCCCTGACGCTGTTTGATGCTGATGCTTCTCATTTTCTTCCACGAATCTTCATGTACTTCGATGATATCATCGGCAACAATACGTGGCTAGCGAACGAATTTGTTGGCGAGGAGCTGGCAATCAATGAATTTAATCAGCAGCACTCTACGAAGAAGATCGTTGCGAACAAGGGCATGGCGGCGCACTACCCTGACCAGTGGTGGATTGATCAAATCTACAATTATCACGACTTTGGGCATCCCGATTACACTTCGTTTGTCGGTGAAGAAGAGCAGAGAGGACACGAAGCGGAGATCAAACTTCGCTGATACTTCGGATCGCCCGGCGTCGCGTGCGCGTGCGCGACCGCTCCGACCAAGCGCTCAAATCCGCGCTGAGGCAGCCGTTGAAGATCAGCCGCCGCTTCATCTCGCCGGCACCCATTCGACTGCCGGCGGTCGATCCTGCGGGCGTCGCATTCGCGGGCCTCATAGCAGATGGCCTGGCTTCTCACCGGACATGCCGGTTGGGACGGCCCGCACTTCGCGAAAGCTTGCGTCACCGTTCGGGCCGTTTTGGGGCGAAATATCATGGACTCCGGTTCATGAACCCTGGCCGGATTCGGGGTACCGCGCTAGGCTGACTGACCGCGACGACAACCAAAGAACCTACAGTGCCCGATCCGGCGCACATCACACAACACGCGCCAGAGCAGAACATGACCGTGAAGCACACCGCCGTGAAAATCACCGACGTCGCCGCCGCGGCAGGTGTTGCGCCGATGACGGTGTCGCGTGTCATCAACACCCCTGACCGGGTGTCGCCGGAAACCACCGCGCGGGTGCGAGAGGCGATTGATCGCCTCGGCTATGTGCCCAACCTGATCGCCGGTGGCTTGTCGTCGAGGAGGTCCCGGATGGTGGCCGCCATCGTCCCGACGATTGCGCACCCAATGTTCGCCGGGGTCGTGCAATCGTTCTCCGACCAGATGCGCCTCGCCGGCTACCAGGTCATGCTGTCGATCAGCGGCTACGGGAGCGAGGACGACGACTCTCTGTTCCGAGCCCTGCTCGGCCGCAAGCCGGACGCTCTGCTGATCACCGGGTCCGCCTACAGCCCGGGCGCGCTGCAGATGCTGATCGAGGCGCGCATCCCGGTCGTGGAGATCTGGGACGTGTCCAGCCGGCCAATCGATATGGCGATCGGGTTCGACCATGCGCGGGTCGGCGCCGAGGTCGCCAGCTTTTTTCGCGCCAAGGGTCATGACCGGTTCGCCATCCTGACTGCTGGCGACTCGCGGGCCATGACCCGTGCTCGCGGGTTCACCCGGATGGCGCTGGATGCCGGCGGCACTGTCATCTCCGAGCAGGTGACGCCCGCGCCAGGTACAATCAGTGCCGGTCGCGACTGTCTGCGTGCCCTGCTGCCCCAGCTGAGCCACCGATGTGCACTATTCTGCAGCTCCGATCTGCTGGCGTTTGGTGTGGTGACCGAGGCAAGGATGCAGCGAATTGCGGTGCCCGACCAACTCGCGATCTGTGGCTTCGGCAATTTCGAACTGAGCGCGCTGAACGAGCCGTCGATTACCACGGTAAACGTCGAGGGTAATCAGACCGGCCGCACTGCCGCCGCGTTTCTGCTGCGACGGCTGTCTGGCGGGGACCGGCAGGATGCCGACCACGTGCAGGTGCCGATCCGCATCATCGAGCGCGCGTCCACCTGACGGCGGGACCCCTGAGTTGAGTATCTTGCCGCAGTCGGTACGGCGTTAGCGTCCGCCACCAGGAGTGATCCCTTGCTGCCGCGCTGCGGCAGGGCGGCTGAAATTCGATGACCGGCAGCTCAATCGGCGCCGGCGCATCCGGTTCCAGAGCTCGCCGGCTGATGCGACAGTCACTCCATAGTGTTTCTTGATAAAAATGTCATGTGCCTGATATTCTATTTCTAGTGTATTACGCTCACAGATGACCGCTGGTGCCAACCGACCTTATATCCCGGCGATAGACCAGCTGCGCGGTTTCGCCGCGCTCCTGGTCCTGCTCTATCACGGCTTCCATGTGTTCGGGGCGCAGTTCGCATACGGCGTCGCGTTCACCCCAGAGGACCATTGGCCGCGTGCCAGCAATCCGATCATTGCTGTCATTGTCGAGGGCCATACAGGCGTCGGGCTCTTCATCGTGTTGTCCGGGTTCGTCCTTTCGCTCGGCGCGATTGGCCACCGGATCGACTACCGGCGCTTCCTGCTTGCCCGAGTGCTTCGAATCTATCCGGTGTTGCTCGTGATGCTCGCGATTGGTTACGCGATCCATCCGGTGTCGCTTGTCGGACTCCTGGGATCGCTGCCGCCACTGAGCACCGCCGGGTCAGTACCAGGCAGTGCGACCGCGATGTTCTGGGCCGTCGCGGTGGAATTTCAGTGCTATCTGATATTTCCTTTTCTGCTCTATTTCAGTGACCGGATCGGCACCCGGTTCCTGTTTCAGGTTATTGCGTTTTCGGTGTGTTTGCGAGCCCTACTGGTGTTTGCCGAGGTAACCAATGCCCGCGATATCAGCTATTGGACTGTGTTCGGCCGTATCGATCAGTTCTGTATCGGCATGATCGCGGCCCGGATGAACGTTCACGACAATTGGAGCGAAACACCGCGACTGCGACCGATCATTGCCGCTGCTGCTCTGGCAATGGCGTTTCTATGGGGCTTCAACCGTGCGGGTGGCTGGCCCGCCATGAGCGCATGGAGGCTGGTCTGGCCGACGATCGAAGGCGCCCAATGGGCGGCATTCATCCTCGCGTATCTCGGGGCCGCCAACGCGTTGCCGTCTGGTTTGGCCGCGGCCACCGCTCGGCTGGGTGAGGTCAGTTACTCGGGTTACATGGTGCATTTCGCTGTCGTGCAGATGGTCGTTCGACGGCGCTGGTTCGTCCGTGCCACGGGAAACGATGATTACGACGCCGTCCTGACCACGATGCTGGTGGCTTTCCCAATTGTGGTGTGCCTGGCGACGTTGCTTTTCGCGACTGTCGAGCGGCCTTTTCTGCGGCTCAGGCCGCGTTATGTCATGCCTCTGCGCATCCACGATGAGCCCGAGGGCGCAAGCCAGGAGGGCAGGGACCGCCGCGAATGAGCCGCGATACCTGCCCGCCGCCGCGGCGTCGTCGCTGCACTCCGGTCTGTGGCTCATCGAGAACCCCTGACAATCGGCGGGATCATCCGAAAAGCCGGCCGATGCCACCCACGGACGCTTGTCCAAGCCGTTCGGATCACCGGGACCGGACGATATCCAGTATGTGGCGCGAATATTGCTGAACTTCATGCGACCTGACCGTATCTCTCGGCGCCCGGAGAAAGACGCATGAAAAGACGCCAATTGTTGCGCTACGCCGCGGGTTCTGCCGTGGCCGGCGGCATCGCCCGCCCATCCATCGTGCGATCCGGCTCAGTCACCACCTTGAAGTTCGTACCTTACGCTGACCTGGCCCTGCTCGATCCGCTGGCGAGTGCGTTTGTCACCCGCAACCATGTGATGATGGTATTCGACACGCTGTTCGCGCTCGATGCCAGTGGGACGGCTCAGTACCAGATGCTGGCCGGTCATACCGTCGACGCCGATCAGAAAATCTGGACGCTGACGCTACGCGATGGATTGCTGTTCCATGATGGCACACCGGTGCTGTCGCGCGACGTTATCGCCAGCCTGCGCCGCTGGGCAGCGAGGGATGCATTTGGCCAAGCGCTGATGGCGGCAACCGACGACCTGTCCGCGCCGAGCGACAAGCAGGTGGTATTTCGCCTGAGCCGGAGGTTCCCGCTGCTGCCACAGGCGCTGGCCAAGCCGACCAACCTGATGGCCGCGATCATGCCGGAGCGGCTGGCGACAGCGCAGCCTGGCAAGATGCTGACCGAGATGGTTGGCAGCGGGCCGTTCCGCTTTCTGCCGGACGAACGTGTCTCCGGCGCGCGCAACGCCTATGCGCGGTTCGAGAAATATGTGCCGCGCGAGGGCGTCGCCAGCTTCTGCGCCGGCCCGCGCATCGCCAATTTTGACCGAGTGGAATGGCTGACCACGCCGGACCCATCAACTCAGGCTGCCGCATTGCAAGCCGGCGAGGTGGACTGGGTCGAGCAGCCGGTCATGGACCTGGTGCCATCGCTGAAGCAGGACCACAAGTTGAAAGTCGAGGTGGTGGAGACCACTGGCCTGATCGGCGTACTGCGGTTTAACCATCTGTATCCGCCATTCGACACTCCGGCGATCCGACGAGCCGCCTTACGCGCTGTGAATCAGAGAGAGTTCATGACCGCGGTCGCCGGGGAGGCCGCCGCAGGTGTCATCAACGACCACGTCGGGTTCTTCGCTCCGACATCGGTCTATGCGTCCGACTCAGGGATGGAGAATTTCAGTCCCAACCCGGACCTCTCCGCTTTGCGCAAGGAGGTTCTGGCGGCCGGCTACGGCGGTGAAAAGGTGGTGTTTCTGGCCGCCTCCGACGTGCCGCGCATCACCGCGATTTGCCAGGTGGGTGCGGATGTCCTGAGCAAGATCGGACTGAACGTCGACTATCAGTCGTTCGACTGGGGCACCGTGGTGCAACGGATTACCCGCAGCCAGCCGATCGCCGAGGGCGGCTGGAGCATTTTTGGCTCGATGTGGGGCGGCTATGACTGGGATAACCCGGCCGGTGATTTGGCATTGCGGGGCAACGGGAAGAATGCATGGTTCGGTTGGCCCACCGCACCGAAGCTGGAGGCGATCAGGGACGAGTGGCTCCGCGCCACGGACTTGCCGACGCAAAAGGCGCTGGCGGCCGACATGCAGCGTCAGGCGTTCGAGGATGCCCCCTGCATGCCGCTTGGCCTGTATTACCAGCCGGTCGCGTACCGGGCTGATCTGGCCGGCATGATGAAGGGACTGATCCTGTTCACCGGACTCAAGCGCGGCTGAGTTGGGCCGCCGACCTGAGCCGGTGGCACTGATCGCCCGGATTGACCCGCGTCGGCGGCAACGAATCCTGAATAGCCGGCTTCGGGAACCGGGGGGATGCGGGGAACCGCCCGGTGAATTGACAGACCAACCGGGATTGCCGTGTCGGGGGCTGGCAGGGCCGGGGGATGATGTGCCACATCGGGCTTGAGGACATTGCCCGGAGCCGCTCATGATCAGTGTCGAGGAAGCCCGCGACCGCATCCTGGCCGCCCTGAGCCCGACCTCGGTCGAGGTGGTGGCCCTTGCCAACGTCTGGAACCGGGTCACCGCCTCGCCGGTTGTCGCCCGTTTGACCCAGCCGCCCGCAGATGTCTCGGCGATGGACGGCTATGCCCTGCGCGCCGTCGATGGGGTTTTGAACGCCACTCTGGCTGTGATCGGCTCCGCGCCGGCCGGCCACCCGTTCGATGGTACCGTCAGCGCCGGCCAGGCGGTGCGACTGTTCACTGGCAGTGTGGTGCCGGCGGGGGCGGACGGCATTTTGTTGCAGGAGGATGCGACCCGGGACGGCGAAATCGTGCGCGTCAACGAGGCGGTCACGGCGGGCCGTCACATTCGCCGAGCCGGCCAGGATTTCACGGCGGGCGATGTTGTGATCCCGGCGGGGCGGCGCATCACGGCGCGCGACGTCGGCCTTGCCGCGGCGGCCAACCATCCATGGCTTTCGGTGCACCGTCTGCCGCGAGTCGCCATCCTCGCGACCGGCGACGAGATCGCCATGCCAGGCGAACCGATCCCGTCGGGCGGCATCGTCAGCTCCAACTCACACGCGCTGGCAGCGTTGGTCCGCGCCGCCGGCGGTGAGCCGCTCGTACTGCCCGTGGCGCGGGACGAGCACGCGGTGATCGCGGCCGCTGCCGATCAGGTGCTTGGGATGGATATGCTGGTAACGACAGGCGGTGCCTCGGTGGGTGACCATGACCTTGTGATTGAGGCGCTGCAGGCGCGCGGCATGACCCTGGATTTCTGGCAGATCGCCATGCGCCCCGGGAAGCCGCTGTTGTTCGGGAGACTGGGATCGACCCCGGTACTGGGGCTGCCGGGCAATCCGGTGTCGGCCATGGTGTGCGCGATCCTGTTCCTGCTGCCCTCGCTGTCCCGCTTGTCGGGTTTGCCCGCTGCTCCGCCGCCGGTCACCACGGCGCTGCTGGGTGCGCCGGTCAAGGCCAACGATCAACGCGCCGATCACTTGCGCGCGACGGTCGCCAGTGGCTCGGGCGGACAGTCGATTGTCACTCCATTCGGGGTGCAGGACTCGGCAATGCTGCGACGCCTGGCACACGCCGATGCGCTTATACTGCGCGCGCCGCACGCGCCGGCGCTGGCTGCAGGGGCTCAGGTCGAGGTCATCAGGCTCGATTCGTTGGGATTGTGACGATTGCGGTTCAAGAAAACCGTCTGAAACGCAGCAGTATTCAAAATTGTCCACAGTTTCGCTTGACGGCGGGATCGGAACCTACATAGAACAGTGCAACGGTTGCCGATTTGTTCCGATATCGGTGTCCGGACCAAAAGGGACTCCGCCATGCTGACTCGCAAGCAATACGAACTGCTGGTCTACATCGACCGGCGCCTGAAGCAGACGGGCATCTCCCCTAGCTTCGAGGAGATGAAAGAAGCGCTGGACCTGAAGTCGAAATCCGGCATCCACCGGCTCATTTCTGCGCTGGAAGAGCGTGGCTACCTTGCGCGCCGCCACCATCGTGCTCGTGCGCTGGATGTGTTGCGGCTGCCGGACAATATGGTGGCACGCGAAACGACGGTGCAGGCATCCGGCGGCGGCGATTCGGCTGGCTTCTCGCCGAACGTGATACGCGGAGATTTTACCCAGCGTCTGACCGGGGTGAAGACCGCCAGCGACGCCGGAGCGATCCAATTGCCGTTGTACGGCCGGATTGCAGCCGGGTTGCCGATCGAAGCACTGCGCGACGCCACCGCCTTCATCGAGGTGCCGATCGCGATGCTGGGCAACGGCGAGCACTACGGCTTGGAGGTTGCGGGTGACTCGATGGTGGAAGCGGGCATCCTGGATGGCGACACCGTGATCATCCTGAAGGGCGATACGGCTGAGAACGGTCAGATCGTCGTGGCGTTGGTGGATGATACCGAGGTGACACTGAAGCGGCTGCGCCGGCGGGGCAACTCGATCGCGCTGGAGCCCTGCAACGTGCGTCACGAGACACGTATTTTTCCGGCCGACCGGGTCAAGGTCCAGGGCCGGATTGTCGCGTTGCTTCGAAAGTATTGAGTTGCGATTGCCTCGGCGGCCCCTGGTACCCGGTCCTGGTGTTACGGCCAGTAGCGGCTCTCGAACCTCTCACCATCACCGGCACGGCATGATCCGCTCGGTGAAATCGAATCAGCCGATCGGTCAGCTTGGCCGGAGAAACGCCAACCGTATGGTTTCCAACGACTTGGAGCTCTGTCCCATGGATGGGTCGGGTTCAGAGTAGTTGGCACACTATGATCCCACTGGCAGTGGCTGATCATTACGATATGCAGAGAGATCCAACGATCGAATTGCGGCATGTGCGGTCCAACCTGGTTTAGCCGCGCCGGATTAAAACACCAGCCGCGCGCCGACCACGGTCAGCACCACTGCGAGGGTCCCGCGCAAGACGGTCTCGGGAACGCGCACAGCAATGTGGCTGCCCAGGACAATGCCCGGAAGGGAACCGCAAAGCAGCGAGGCCAGTAATGGCCAGTTGACCGAGCCTAGCCACCAGTGGCCCAGGCCGGCGAGCAAGGTCAATGGCACGGCGTGGGCGATGTCCGAGCCGACGATGATTGCCATCGGCGCGCGTGGGTAGAGCAGCAGCAACGTGGTGACGCCGAGCGCACCGGCTCCAACGGAGGATATGGTAACAAGAATGCCGAGCGCTGCGCCGAGGGCGATGGTGAACCCGGTCGTTTGCCTCGGTGCGATCCCTTCCAGCCAGCTACCGACGAACCTCAAGAATTGGCGGCGGAGTACCAGGGAAGCCGCGGTCAACAGGAGCATGACGCCCAGAATGGCGGCGATCAGGCCATCGGTGTGACGCCCCAAGTGGGTTTCGGACATGATCAGCAAAGTCAACAAGGTCGCTGGGGTGCTGCCGGTCGCCAAACGGAGGACGACACGCCAGTCGACAGTGCGGTTCAACCCATGCACCAGAGTGCCGACGCTCTTCGTCGCCGCCGCGTAGAGCAGATCGGTGCCGACCGCGGTGGCAGGATGGACGCCGAACAGCAGAACGAGCAACGGCGTCATCAACGAACCGCCGCCTACGCCGGTCTGACCGACCAGGAAACCGACTACAAAGCCGGAGAGAACGTAAAGCGGGTTGATGGCGTCTAGCATTCCGGTGAAATTGGTTCCGTGCGGCGGCGCGGCAAGCAGCGCTGCTTGCACTGTCACTGTGGACCGAGAGGCGCTAACTTAGCAGGGATGAGGTGAGGAGGCGAACCTCCGTGTCTATGCGCTGCGAGGCCGGGAGGTCGGTTCCAGCCTCACCCGCTGGTCAGCGAAAGCCCAATTTGGCGAACGCCTGAACCTATCTGTCGCCTATGGCGTCTCAGCCGCGTCAAACCTGAGGTCGCCCCGGGTGGCAATGGCCTGCCCAGACCAGACATTTATGATCGCAAGCGACGGTGGTGGGCGCGCCTCCCTCGGGTTAGTCGCCGGCGATCGTCGGCACCGTGCAACGTTCGAGTGAGCCAGGCGCGCGATCGATCCGCGCTTCCTAGGCCATCGCGTCGGCGGCGGAAGCCCGCGCAGAAAATGCCAGTATTCCGCAACGAGCGAGACAGCCATTCAAGGCGTCGTCACCGGGCGGTCGTGGGGCGTTCGCTGTTTCGAACAGGCTCCGTTCAGAGGTGTTCGATGTTCCAAAAGCGTCACGTTTGCGTGAATTCGCCGATCATGCAAGCCGCTAGTTCCGGGCAAGAACAATTGTGCATTGCGGAATCAACGTGGCAGGCGCCGGCGTTTCGCGTGCTTCGGCTCCAAACGTCTAATCGACGGAAATGCCGACCGTAAGATCTCGGCCAGACCGCCTTCTTGGACCATCTGCGCGGCCTTGAGCGGCTCCACCCAACGCCACTCCCGCTGCGCCTTCTCCGGCCATTCATCGACCTGATGGTCCACCGACAGAAGAAACACCCTGACGTGGCACAGGATCTCACGACGACCCGGAAGTTGCTTCGTATAGTGATACGAGCCAATCGGGTGTTTGCGGACGATGGTCCCAACCAGGCCGGCTTCCTCGAACGCCTCGCGCGCGGCCACGTCTCGCGGTCTCAGGCCGCGAATCGGCCAGCCTTTCGGGATCACCCAACGCCGGGTCTCGCGTGACGTTAAAAGCGCCACCAGCACGCCGTCCGGCGCAATTTTGAAGGGAAGTGCCGCGAACTGCATTCCGAGCGCTTGGGTAGCCTTTGTCATGGGCGTGCTGTCATCGCATCATATTGGCGCCGTCGCCGCCCGGATCGCTCTCAAAACCGAAAACGCCTTCACCGAGGCGCGTCGGATCGCGGAACGTCGCGGCTCGCAGCGAAACGCCAGTGGCGCGGAACGCCAGCTCATGTCAACCCGGACAAATCCATCGTCTGCGCCCTGGCGCCAGGGCCGCGGCGCCACTGACGGGCTACCCGTTCGACTGAGCCGGCAGCAGGCCATTTTCGAGCAGTCCATCCGGCCGCTGGAGGTTCGCTGGCACGCTGCCGGCGGGAATGCCGTAGGCGGCATCGACAGTGGCGGGAGTGCTGGGAAGCGGCGCTGTTGAGCAGCCGGCGGTCAGACCGCCCAGCGCCGCGACGCCGAGCAAAGTCGCGCACAGTGCCATTTTCAGGTGCGGCGTAGCGCCGTTCAAAGCCAGAGCGTCGGCGAGTTCGCGGCGGATATTCCGCCGGTTTGTAGCTGGGTTCATGACTGTCCTCCCTGCGCGACGCGGCACTAGTCAGGCGTTGCGTTTTATGGTTTATGACAGATAGATGACAATCACAAGTCAGTATGATGACAGACATAAGACAAGGCCATAAGACAAGGAGGAAGCAGTTTCCGACCATCCCACTCATCGCGGGTCGGTCGTCGCCGGGCGGCGGCATGCCAACGAGACGGCGGTCGCGAGGACTCGGGCAGTCATTCCGGCGCTACAACGACATCGCCGGAGGCGCGCCGTGCCGTCGAGGCGAAGTTTGCTGGACAGATCGGCTAAGTTGCGGACCGCGGTGATGGTGCGACGATGTCGCTAGCCGGGTTTGCGCTGAACCGTCCGTATACCATTGCGGCGGGGGTCATGCTGGCCTGCATCCTCGCGGTTGGCGCGGTGCAGCGCATGGCGATGGATATCTTCCCGGAAATCAATATCCCGGTCGTTGCGGTGGTGTGGGCGTACGGTGGCATGACCGCGCCTGAGATCCAGGACCGTATCCTGACGCTGTTCCAGCGCCAGGTGGCGCAGGAAGTCGATGACGTGGCGCGGATCGAGGCGACCAGCTACACCGGCGTCGGCGTCGTCAGGGTATTTCTGCACGAGGGCGCGAACGTGAGCCGTGCGGTGTCGGAGCTGTCCAGCAGCGCGCTGGAGGCGATGAAGTATATGCCGCGCAACATCATTCCGCCGGCAATTCTTCCGTACAGCGCAACGGACGTGCCGATCATCCAGTTGAGCCTGTCGAGCAATTCGATGTCGGATACAGCGCTGAATGACATCGCGCAGAACTTTGTGCGGCCTGATCTCGCCGTGGTCCGCGGCGCCTCGGTCACCTCGCCCTACGGCGGAAAGCCCCGCGTCATCATGGCCGATCTCGATCAGGAGGCGCTGCAGTCGCGCGGGCTGGCACCGGCGGACGTGGCCGACGCGCTGACCCGGCAAAACGTCATCCTGCCGTCGGGTGACGCCAAAATCGGCGCCAAGGACTACCTCGTTTCGATGAACAACACGGCCAACGCGATCGCCAGTATCAACGACTTTCCGATCAAGGACGTCAACGGCAGGACGGTCTATGTGCGCGATGTCGCGCATGTGCACGATGGCTATCAGGTGCAGACCAACGCGGTGACGCGTAACGGCTTGCCAGCGGTGCTGATCGTGATCCGCAAGTCCTCGGGGGTTTCGACGCTGGCGGTGATCGACGGGGTCAAGGAACTGCTGCCCGAGATCCGCCGACTGATCCCCGCGAGCGTGACGCTGACGCCGATTCTGGATCAGTCGATCTTCGTCAAGGCGGCGTTGAACAGTGTGCTGATCGGCGGCCTGATGGCGGCCGGTCTGACCGCGCTGATGATCCTGCTATTCCTCGGCAACTGGCGGCTGACGCTGATCATCATCGCATCGATCCCGCTGTCGATCCTGATCGCCGTGGTGGTGCTGTATCTCACCGGGCAGACGCTCAACACCATGACGCTGGGCGGCTTCGCGCTGGCGGTTGGCATTCTGGTCGACAACGCCACCGTCGTAATCGAGAACATCGAGCGTCATGTCCGGCTCGGCGAGGGGCTGCGCGAGGCGATCCTGAACGGCGCGGCGGGGGTCGGGGTGCCGACTTTTCTCTCGACGCTGTCGATCAGCGTCGTGTTCGTGCCAGTGTTCCTGCTGACCGGCACAGCAAAATATCTGTTCTCGCCGTTGTCGCTGTCGGTGATCATTTCGCTTTCAGCCAGCTTGCTGCTGTCGTTCACGCTGGTTCCGGTGCTGTTCAAATACCTGATGCAGTCACAGGTGGCAGCGCATCGGCAGGGCGCCGGGCATGGACCTGCGCTGCATGCCGCGGGCAAGCAAGGCGGCGGCCTGACGAGTGTGTTCGGCGCCGTGCATCGCAACTTCGAGCACGGATTCGAGCGTTTTCGCGAGGCCCATCGCAACACGCTGGCCTGGACCGTGGAGCGGCCGCTGGTCACCGCCGGATCGTTCCTGCTGCTGATCATCGCCTCCTGCCTGATCTTCCCGGGGCTCGGCATGGACTTCTTCCCCCAGGTCGACGCCGGGCAGATGCGGCTGCACGTTCGTGCCCCGCCGGCGACCCGGATGGAGGATACGCAGCGTTACTTCGCCAGTGTGGAGAGCGCGATCCGCGACATCGTCGGTGCCGATGAGATCGAGGTCCTGCTTGACAATATCGGCCTGCCGTACAGCGCCACCAACACTGGCCTGAGTGATTCCGCGACCGTCGGCCCGATGGATGGCGAGATCCTGATCTCACTGAAGGAGAAGCACAGCCCGACACCGGCGCACATGGCGCGGCTGCGGCACGAGCTGCCCGAGCGCTTTCCGCAGCTACAGTTCTTCTTTCAGCCCGCTGATATCGTCAATCAGGTGCTGAATTTCGGCCGCCAGGCGCCGGTTGATATCCGGATCTCCGGACCGAAGAGCGAGGAAGCCTACAGCGTCGCGGCGAAACTCGCGACCGATCTGCGCCATGTTCCGGGCATCGTCGATTCGCATGTGTATCAGGTCCCCGACGCGCCGGCGCTGACCGTGGAAGTGGATCGGTCGCTGGCGCACGAGGTTGGCCTGGACCAGCGCGAGATCGCCAGCAATCTGCTCATTTCGCTCAACAACAGCCTGCAGGTGGCGCCGAATTTTTGGCTGAACCCGCAGAACAGCGTGAGCTATCCGCTGGTGGTGCAGATGCCGGGACATCGCATCGATACGGCGGAAGACCTGTGGACGATTCCGATCGGTGCCGGGCGGAGCCAGAACCGGCAGATGCTGATGAGCGTGGCCAAGTTCGGCCGTGGCAAGATGCCGATGGTGGTGTCGCAGCTGAACATCCGGCCGGTGTTCGACATTCACGCCGATGTCGAGGGCCGTGACCTGGCGTCCGCCGCGGACGCGATCGACCAGGTGATCGCCGCTGATCGCCCGGCGCCTTCGGCCGCCATTTCCATTACGCTCAGCGGCCAGATCGAAACGATGCGGGAAAGCTATTACGGCTTGTTCTCCGGCATGGCGGTGGCGGTGATCCTGGTGTTTCTATTTCTGGTCATCAATTTCCAGAGCTGGATCGATCCGGTGGTGGTGCTGCTGGCGGTGCCGTTCGCGCTGGCGGGCGTTATCTGGATGCTGTTCGTTACGCAGACGCATATCAGTGTCCCGGCGCTGATGGGCACCTTGATGTGCATCGGGCTGACCACCGCCAACAGCATCCTGGTGGTGACCTTTGCCAACCAGCGGATGGCGATCGGGCTCGACGCGCGCACCGCGGCGATCGAAGCCGGCTTTACCCGGCTGCGCCCGGTGCTGATGACCGCCGGTGCGATGATCCTGGGGATGATCCCGATGGCCTTAGGGGTTGGCGAGGGCGGTGAGCAGAACGCTCCGCTGGCGCGTGCGGTGATCGGCGGTCTGCTGTTCGCGACCGCGGCGACGCTGATCTTTGTTCCGACGATGTATGGTCTGCTCCGCGGCCAGCCGATGGCCCTGTTTGGTAAACGGAGGCACCCCGTTGCAACATCAAGCTGACCTGACGAGCAGTCTGCGGGGATCGCCCGAGGGCGAAGTCATCGAGCCCGCTCTCGACGGCCTCGACGAGGTGGCGCAGGAGCCGGCGTCATCCGGCACCATTCCGGCTTCGACGACCTACCCGCTGCGGACAGGCGCCCGGCTCAAGACCGCCGCGGCGGCGGTCGGCATCGTTCTGGTGCTGGCATTCCTGATCGTGCACTATATCAAAGGTCGTGATCTCGCCTCGCTCGAAGCGACGGCGGCGGCGAGCGCCGAGCGGTTTCCTGCGGTAGAGGTCGTAAAGGCGGAATATGCGCCGCCGGTGCAGGTGCTGGGGCTGCCGGGAGAAACCCGTGGCTGGTACAGTTCGCTGATCTATGCGCGGGTCAACGGCTATCTTGCCAAGTGGTTCGTCGACATCGGCGACCGGGTGAAGAAGGACCAGATTCTGGCGACCATCGACACGCCGGATTTGGATGCCCAGTTGGAGGCGGCGCAGGCGCAGAAGAAAGCCGCCGAGGCTGACGTGCAGGTCAAGGAGGCCGATGCCCGGTTCGCCAAGACCACGTATGAGCGCTGGGAGACGTCACCTCGCGGGGTCGTTTCGGAGCAGGACCGGGAGGACAAGAAGGCGCGTTACGACGCCAGCGCCGCGCAGCTCAACGCCGCGCGCGCCCGGGTCAACCTCAGTCAGGCTGACGTCGACCGACTGGGGCATTTGGCACAGTTCAAGCAGGTGACGGCTCCGTTCGATGGCGTCATCACCGAGCGGCGGGTCGATATCGGCGATCTGGTCACCGCCGGCAGCACCGCCAGCACGACGCCACTGTTCGGGGTCGCGCAGTATGATCAGATTCGCGTTTTCGCTGACGTTCCGCAACGCGTCAGCGCCGAACTCGCTGTCGGCAGCACGGCGCAGGTGCTGGCGAACGAATATCCCAATCGGACGTTCGACGGCACGATCTCGCGCACCAGCCAGGCGATCGATCCGCATGCGCGCACCATGCGGGTGGAGGTGGATCTGCGCAATGAAGGCCTTGCGCTGGTTCCGGGGATGTATGTGCAGGTGCGGTTTCAGCTCAAGCCGACGAAGTTTCTGCAGGTGCCTGCCAGCGCCATGCTGTTCCGTGCCAGTGGCCCGCAGGTGGCGCTGATCGATCATGACCAGCGGGTGAAGTTTCAGGATGTCTCGATCGCCCGCGACAACGGCAAGGTGGTGGAGATTGCCTCCGGCCTGTCGGAGGGTGATCTGGTGGCGGTGAACATCAGCAACCAGATTGCCAACGGGCAAAAGGTCACCGGCGCACAAAACGGGCAGCCTGCATCGGGCGCAGGGCGATAGGGTTGACGCTGGGTTCGCGCGTTGCATCGCGGCTGCGTCCGCTGTCCGGCCCGCCGCTCGGGGCGCGGACGATGCCTCTGCTGGTCGTTGCGATTGCTGCCTGGGTCGCTGGATGTGCTGTCGGCCCCAACTACGTAACCCCGGACGTTGCGGTGCCGGACGCGTTTTCCGCGGTCGGTGGCGATGCCGCCGCGGGCAAGCTTGGTGCCGAGGATGCCAGTCAGTGGTGGCACACATTCGGTGACGCGGAGCTGAATTCGCTGATCGAGCGCGCGGTCCGCGCAAATCTCGACATCGTCATCGCGCTGGCCCGGGTGCAGGAAGCGCGGGAACGTGACGCGGCGGCCTTTGGCACCCTGACGCCGACGCTGGCGCTTGCCGGAGGCGCGGCCACAGGTTCCGGCACCGAATCGGTGAAGGGGCGCATTCCGTCGTCGCTGGACGCCGGAACGAATGGTCGTGGGTTGCAGGAAATCACCGGCGTGGCCGGGTTTGATGCGGTATGGGAACTCGACCTGTTCGGCAGGTCCCGACGGGTGCTGGAGGCGACGCGCTACGACACGCAGGCGGTGGTCGCGGCACGCAATGCCGCGCTGATCACTGTGGTCGCCGAGGTTGCGCGCAACTACGTGCTGCTGCGTGGGGTGCAGGCGCGGCTGAGCGTGGCTCAGGACAACGTTTCCCGCGCCAAACAAACATTGCAGTTCGCGCAGACCCAATACAAGTTGGGCATCGCGGATGAATTTCCGGTTACCCTGGCGAAGCGTGAGCTGGCCACCCTGGAAGCCGGTATCGCGCCGCTGATCGCCGCTATCGCCGATGCTGAGTCGCGGATCGCGGTGCTGCTCGGCGGCTACTTTCAGGACCTCGACACGGAACTGCGGAGGCCGGCGCCGATACCGCGCACCCCGGCGGCAGTGCGGCCGGGACGACCGGTCGAGTTGTTGCGGCGGCGGCCCGATATTCGGCAGGCGGAACGGCAACTCGCCGCTGCCACCGCGCGCATCGGCGTCGCCACTGCCGACCTGTTCCCGCGGGTGTATCTGCTGGGCGGAGTGGGTGTTGAGGGTGGTCGTGGCGAGGGCGGCACGGTGGCGCCGTTCGGCGGACCGATCTGGTCGTTCGGTCCCGGCGCCTACTGGCCGGTGCTCGATTTTGGCCGGCTCGATGCGCTGACCCATGTGGCTGAATTCCAGACCCAGGGACTGCTGGCGAATTACAAGAAGGCCATTGTGGTGGCAGTGGAAGAAGTTGGCCAGGCGGTGAAGCAGTACCTTGCCGAGCTGGAACGACTGCGAAATCTGCGGACGGCGATGCAGGAGGGTGGGCGAGCCGTCGAGCTGGCGCAGCAGCGCTATGACCGCGGTCTGACCGACTTTCTCAATGTGCTCGACGCCGAGCGGCAGCTCTATGCGCTGCGGGATCAATACGCAACCGAGCAGGAGGCGGTGGCGCTGCAGTTCATCGCGCTCTACAAGGCGCTGGGTGGCGGCTGGGAACTCTATCAGGGACTGCCGCCGGTGCCGCAACCGCGACCCGCGGTCGTCGCCGCCTTCAGCAGGCTGTCGAAATAACGGACCGGGCCTGCCCCGCATCGGAGCGCAAGCGGTCACGGATTGAACGGCCGTCGCCCAGAGCGGACCAACGGCAACTAAACGCATCGGCCTGCGTACCAAGACGCTCGGCTGGGGCCGATCAGAGTAGCGCCGCCATCCACGACCAGAATCTGGCCGGTGACGTAACGAGCCTGCTCGGAGAGAAGGAAACGCACGGCGCCGCCAATGTCCCAGCCGGTGCCCTCGCGCCGAAGGACTGAAGCCAGGCGGCGAGTGTCGCGAGCCTGCTCAGTCATGCCACGGGCGTAGACCATCGGGGTATAAACCGGCCCTGGCGCAACGCAGTTGACCCGGATGCCCTCCGCGCCATGATCGACCGCCATTGCCTTGGTCAGCGCGATGACCGCACCCTTGGAAACAGTATAGGCCGTGAGGCCGCGCGGGCGCAGTGCGGAGATGGAAGAGACGTTGACGATCGAGCCGCCGCGGGCGGTACGGATCATTGCCGGGATGGCGTGTTTGCAGACGAGGAACATACTGTCCACGTTCACATGCATCACGCGAGCCCAGCTCTCCTCGGTTTCCTCGACGACGCTGCCCTTGCTGCCGATGCCGACGTTGTTGTCGAGGCAGTCGAGTCGCCCCCAGCGGGACACGGCATCCTCGACCATTGCCGCGCATTGCCGGGAATCTGTAACGTCATAGCATGCGGCGACCGCGTTGCCGCCTTCGCGCGCGATCATCGTGACGGTATGCTCCGCGAGCGCGAGATCGCGGTCGACAACCAGCACGTTGGCACCCGCACGAGCAAGCAGGATGGCCGCGGCGCGGCCGTTGCCGATCCCGTCGCCCACCGCCCCGCCACCGGTGACGATTGCCGCCTTTCCCAGCAGGCCCCATTCCTCGTTGATTGCCATCCTCTGTGCTCCGTGTTCGGCCTGGCGTCATCCGCTCCCGTTATGCACAAATTAGGTGATATCGTCGATCTTCGGCAGCTCCAGCCCGACCCGAAAAAAGCGCCCGTGCGGAGTGGCCCAGAGAATTCCGCGTTATCACCGCCACTTATGTTGCCGCGGGCGGTCTGTCCGCCTCTCGTCAACTAGCTAATCAAGACAATTCGGGCTACGCAATCAGGCTATCATCCAAACGACCAAGTTGCCCGAAATGATGAAGTCATCTGACAATTTTCACCACGTTGACGAGAGTGACGACACCGCCGACATTGTGGATCGGGCGCGAACCAGATCTATTTTACCGACCGGTGTCGGTCGACTATTTGCCGAGGACAATTCTTGCAAGACTCGAAAGTCAGACTGCATTCGTTGGACGCCCTCCGGGGCCTCGCGGCCCTCGCTGTTGTCCTATGGCATTGGCAGCACTTCCAATTGCTCGGGACATCAAAATCAACGTGGTCCTGGTCAGTCGGCACGCCGCCGTTGGATCACTCGCATCAACCGTTTTTTTCGGTGCTCCGGTTGTTCTATGACCACGGCCACATGGCTGTTGATCTGTTTTTCCTGATTTCCGGCTTTATATTCTTCTGGCTCTACGCTGACGAAGTCGCCGACAGATCTTTGTCGGTACTAAATTTTTGGATGCTCCGCATCACTCGGCTCTACCCGCTCCACCTCGCCACCTTGACGATCGTCGCCGGACTTCAACTGCTGTTCTTCGCACGGACCGGTGATTATTTCGTCTACAGCGTAAACGATTTGCATCACTTCATGTCGAGCCTCATGTTTTTCCAGACGCCCGGCGGCGGTGCTGCCTTCAATGGACCGACCTGGTCGATCACCGTCGAGTTGGCGATGTACGGGCTGTTTTGTATCGCGGCACAGGCGGGCTTGCTCAGATACGCAATCGGTCCGTTCCTGATCTTCCTTTTGGGGCTATTTCTCTATTCGGGACATCAAAAGCTCGCCACGGGAATTTGCGGGTTCTTTGGAGGTGGTCTCATTTACCATGCTTTTTTGCGTGCCCAGCTTTCAGACCACCGAAGGAAGATATGCATCGCGATCACAGCTGCTGGTATGGTCGGATGGCTCGTCGTGTTCCTCAGCAATTACGTTCAGATCATGCCACCGGCGAGCGATCCGACGAGAGTTCTCATGCCGATCAATGAGACGCTGCTTTCGCTAGCTGTCTCGTATATACTGTTTCCGCTGACGATTTTGGCACTTGCCATGCATGAGAACACAACGGTATACAAATTCCGATACCTCTCCTGGCTCGGTAGTATCTCGTATTCGAGCTATTTATTGCATTTCCCGCTCCAGATTATCTTCGCGCTTGCGATAGTCGGTGGCTTTGTGCCCCTTGGGGCCAGGAACTCCGATGCATTCTTTTTGACTTACGTTGCCATCCTGATTGCCATCTCTCTTCTGTCGTTCCGCAGCTTTGAAGCGCCCATCCAACAAATGCTTCGACAAGCATGGAGAAATATGGTCCAGCTTCCGTGTCTCTTGCGAGGACAGCAGGTCGAACCCGTGCATTAGCGCAGCCAGCGGGTTTGGGATCTTTTGGCGCCGCAATGCCCCACTCGGCGCCCCAAAAGGGGCAACTTGGCGAAGATGAGTGCCGACAAACATTTGGAGTGCCTATGACAAGCTGGAAGAGACACGTTGTAAATGCCTTGACCAGGCCATTCGACCTTATACTCGCCCATAAGGGCCTGGCCTGGGAATTGATGGAACCTGAGCAACTTGAGCGCTTCCTGGCGATCTTCAAGGTGGATTGTGTATTCGATGTCGGCGCTAATGTTGGGCAATATGCAACGCGGCTTCGCGAGATCGGCTTCAAGGGTCTGATCGTTTCATTTGAGCCGAACCCTGACGCCGCGAAAGCCCTGCGTGAAGCGGCAGCCGGTGATGATCAGTGGATTGTGCAGGAGCTGGCGCTCGATGAGCAGAGCCGGCCGCTGACCTTCAACATCATGAAGAGTTCGCAATTCAGTTCGCTGCACGATCCCGACCATAGCTACGCGGAAAGCCTCACCGAATCAAACTCGGTGGAGCGACAGGTCAACCTGGTCACTCAAACCCTGGAGTCGGTGTTTCCAGACCTGCAGCTCAAGCATAGGTTCCGTCGATCTTTTCTCAAAATGGACACGCAAGGGCATGATGTTGCGGTCGCAAAAGGAGCCGGGTCCTACCTCAGGCAGTTTGTTGGACTTCAGAGTGAGCTGTCTCTTACGGCCTTGTACAAGGACCAACCTGGCTTCGTTGAGGGCCTGGAATTCTATCGGAGCGCAGGGTTTAAACTTTCGGCTCTCGTTCCGAACAATGCGGGACATTTTCCCGATTTGAATGAGGTTGACTGTATCATGTACAACCCTGCGTTCTATGACGCATAGGCTGGCGATGTTAGCATTTCTTCGTCGAACATCCATTGCAGTGGGTGACTTTGAGGGTGTGCCTCGGCAACTTCAGCATTCCCATCCGCAGGCGCTGTCGGCACGGGAGGGCCTGATTGCTCGACGGCTGCTTTCAGACCGCCGCTGGGGGACAAAATCGTCCGCGACAAACGCTGCGGATAGTCCGGGATTCCGGAGCTCCGAGAAAATGTCGGCGATAAGTCGCAACAAGGTCTCGGTCTACGCCTATGGCGCCTTCATTCCCGAGTCCGACGGCAGCCATGCAAGGGTCTGTTCGTTACTTGATAGGCTGGCTGACACGGTCAGTGATATCGCCGTCTATTCTTACGACAATCACCCCGATTTTCCCTGGAAGCCGGCCAATGTGGAGGCTTTTCGCGCACGCTGGCCGCATGTCGAACTGGTTCTGGAGCCTTATACCGCAAAGCTCAAGATGCTCACTCGACTCAAGAACCTTCTGATCTCGATCTTTCCTGACGCCGCGGACCGCTTACTTCAGCTATCGGTGAGGGGCTGGAGCCCGGGGTTCACAAAGCTGATGGATGAATCACTAGCCGTTTTCGTAAACTACACCCATGGTCTAAATCAGCTCAACGGGGTCAAACCCAAGCGGTGTCTCGTGGACACCCACGACGTCAACTTCGCAAAATGGGCGAAAATCACGGATTCCAGCTCGGTCTCGACGACGGCCTTGCGAAAACTCAGAGGCGAGATAGCGGCGTTGCAGCCGACCGGCGGCGTCATAGCGATATCGCCATCCGAAGCGGCGTTTTTTCGGATGATGCTCAACGGAAACAAGGTCTTCTACGTTTCGACCTGGACTGCGCCGCGGACCGCCGTTGCAGATGCGGCCCGCGCCACGCCGGATATCGACCTGGTATTCGTCGGATCGGGCTACATCATGAACTCGCGCGGCCTGTGTGCCATGTTTGAACGCCACGGAAGCTGGCTTTCCCGCTACCGTATCGCGGTGTGTGGTCTTGTTTGCAACGACCCCGACGTAATCGCGTTGGCTCGGCGTTTTCCCAAGCTTAGCCTATTGGGTTATGTGGAGCACCCTGGCGACATTTATGCGCGCAGCAAGGCGGCTCTGTCGCCGGTTGACGGCACCGGGCTGAAGATGAAGATTATGGCAGCCATGGAAGCTGGGATCCCGGCTTTTGCCTCAGCACAGGCGTTCGACGGCCTTCCGCCCGGCTATGAAAACGCCGTTTTTCCGATCAGTGAGTCCGGTGTCACCGGTCTTCTCGGCAGCGAACAGCATTTGGCCGAAGCGCGGAAGGCAGCCCTGAACTATTACACGAAATTCAACCAGACTGGCGAGGTGAATTCCGTGCTCGAGAGGTTGAGATCGTTCGGGCTACCTGTTGCCTGATCGCTACGGAATCGCGCCGTAGGTGGGGCGGCCGATGGACGCGTCAGGTGGCTGCCGCTGCGCAGCGTCGAGGGGCTGAGGTCGCCGCGCAATTCGGGTCAGGCTGAAATTGCTCCGCGGTGGCCGCCGCGTCCGCGGCCCGCCGGTCATCCAGAACTCATGCACGCGCCCAAGCAGGAACCGGCGCCAACGGCTAGCCCGGATCTCGATCGAGAGACAGAGTTGCGTTTCGAGGGGCTTGCATTCTGGAGTCGTCCGTTTGGCGAGACGGGATGGCTTTTCGAGGATAGATGACATTTCTGGCGGTCAGCAGCTTCCTCCTAAGTCCAGGCCCAACCATTCCGATGACGTGGGATGAAAATGCGGCCCTCAAACGCGCCGCACTGTTGATCATTGAAATGTCAAAGCGCCGGTGGGGCAATAGGCCAAAGCGCGACAAGAATACGCCGGCGTCAGGGGTCGCATAGCCGTCCATGTCAAATATCAGCCCAGCCTTTTGAGAATATTCGATTGCATTCCAGATCAGGATACTGTTTGCGGCGGAATCGTTTACTTCAGGATCGCGGCAGCTGAGCCAGTAATACAGATGACGGTCATCCCAAATGAGGATCGCGCTAGCCAGGTCGTGGCCGCCGCCATCGACGCACGATAGAATCGAAGCTTGCTTGCGGGCATGGCAGGCTTCCCATATTCTCAATACCGCATCGTAATCAGTAATATCGGTAAAAGCCCGTCTGCCGATGAACTGGCTGGATAGCCTGATGTATCGACCGATGTCGCTGTGAACCTCGACCCCCACACGTTTGGCACCGGTCTTGATTTTGTAACGGACCTTTCTTTCCATGGCTGCCCATGGATCATGGTTACCACTCGGGTCGGTGCGAAAAGTGTAATTCGCGGCCACAGAGTAACCAGACAGATTGAACGCAATATCCAGCTTCGAGTCAGGCGGAAGGGTGTATTTGAATTGGTCGAATTTCGGCAATAACGCAGACAATCCCCTTATCGCGTTTACGCTATCGGAGACGTACTCCTTGGGTCTGTTTGATTCGAAACTGATTTTGGGCTGCATAACCCGGGCCAATGCAGGCATGCCGACGATCGTCGTGCCTCGAACCTGCCGTTTGGCGAATATCAACGTCGCGTTCAAACTCCGGCCGTCGCTATATTCGATTTGCTGCCATTTTCCGTCAGTCGCGGCTTGATACCACCACTTCTCTTCAAAGATCGTTGTGTGATCCGACATGCCTCGTTCCCTAGGGTCTCGCAAGTAAGATAGCGGTATCAGCGGACGTCAGCTATTAACTTGATTCGGTAGATGTTCGACAAAAATGGTCTAGTTGCGGGTTGCCGCGGTTCACGCCAATTGGATATCGTGGCCCATTCCCGGCTCGGTCCATAGCTTCCGCCCAGGGGTGTTTCTACGACCGGCGCGGCGCGGCGACGGAGGGTTCCGCCGCGGGGAGGGGCCGGTCACCGTCGAGGATGGATCAGCCCATGATGAGCCTTTTCGATCGCCGCAAGCGTCTCGCTCATGCCGGTCAAATCGATCAGATCGCATTTGGTATCAGGGGCAGTAGCCCGCGCTCTCAGCGCCGGGTCGCCCGTCCATCCTCCCAGACAGCGGATCTGGACGCTCACCATGGAGTTGGATCATACTAGGGCATGAGCGTGGTTCTGTATGATTTGGCGGGCGCGAACCCGGACATCCGGTTCAGCCCGTATTGCTGGCGGACGCGGTTCGCCTTGGCGCACAAGGGCGTGCCGGTGGAAACCGTTCCGTGGCGCTTCACCGACACGGATGTGATCGCGTTTTCGGGCCAGGCCAAGGTGCCGGTCATTCGGGACGACGGCAAGGTGGTGTTCGACAGCTGGTTGATCGCCGAGTATCTCGAGGATCAGTACCTGGGAGCGACCCTGTTTGGCTGTCCGACCGGGCGAGCGCACGCCCGGTTCATCAATGCCTGGGCGGACGCGGTTCTCGTCGCCGGCATCGCGCGGTTCATCATCCGCGACCTGTTCGACATCATCGATCCGAAGGACATGGCCTATTTCCGCGCGTCCCGGGAGGCCCGGTTCGGGACGACCCTTGAGGCTGCGCAGACCGGCCGGGAAGGTCGGTTGGCTTCGTTCCGGGATCTGCTGACGCCGATCCGCCTGGTGTTGCGAGGCCAGGAATGGCTGGGTGGCGCGGCGCCCAGCTACGCTGACCACATCGTCGCGGGTACGCTGATGTGGCCGCGCTGTGTCAGTCGTTTCGAGTTGCTTGCCTCGGATGATCCGATCGCCGCCTGGCTACAGAGAGTGCTTGGCCTGTACGGCGGTCTCGGGCTGCAGGCGAAGCGGGTCTGACGCGTTCCGTCCGAGCCTTGGGATCAGCGCGCGCTCCCGCTCTATGATAGAGTTCGGTGCCGAGATTGAAGCAGGCCCAGGCCCGGTCCCGGCTCGGGGCGTTCGGCGACTGACTGTTGATCCAATCGGCGCAGAGCTCGATCACCGAGGGCAAGCTCCGGCCTGAACCATCGAGTTCAGCCAGGGCGATGACTTCGAGCACGGGCATCTCGGTCAGCCGGCTGTTGCACAACGCTGCGTCCGTCTCAGGTTTATTCCGGTTGCGCCGCCTTATGCGCCAGCAGGGCCATCAGCCGTCGGTCTCGCCACTCCTGCCGCACCGGCTGCATATTGGCGGGCAATTCGGCGCGCCGAGCGGCTTGCAGCTTTTCCACCAGGGCCGTGTCCCATTTCAGTGGGGTCATCTGCTCCTGCATTGCGGCGTACAACGGGCCGTATCGGTTGCAGTAGTCCTCCAGTCCGCCGGGAGCGTTCAGATCGATCGTTTCCAGCGGCCCCATGAAACTCCAGCGCAGACCAAGCCCGTGCTTGATCAATGCATCCAGGTCGGCGGGGCTGACGACGTCATCGGCCAGCAGACGAAAGGCCTCGGCCAGCAGCGCACCCTGGAGGCGATTGAGTGCGAAGCCGTCAACCTCCTTCTTCACCGTCGCGGGCACCTGGCCGGCGCGGAGCATCAGCGCGCGGGTGCGCTCGGTGACCTGTGGGTCGGTCCATGGGGCCGGGCAGAGCTCCACCAGCGGCACCAGATAGGGTGGGTTCACCGGGTGCGCGATCAGGCAGCGGGCGCGAGTCTTCAGATGCTCGGTGAAGGCGCTTGCCGGGATACCGCTGGATGAGGAAGCGATCACCGCGTCGGGCCGCGCGGCGCGCTCCAACTCGGCGAAGATCGTCTGCTTGATTTCGGCGCGCTCGGGGCCGTTCTCCTGCACGTGTTCGGCGTCGCGGACCGCTTCCCAGAGGGACTGCTGTGGCTCGATCCGCGCCCGGACAACGTCCGGAGCATCGCGCAGCAGCCCGGCCTGGCTCAGCTCGGGCAGCCGGTCGGTGATGAAGCCGAGGGCCAGCGCGGTCTGCTGTGGAAACTGGTCCCACAGCAGGACGCGGAAACCCGCGCGGGCGAAGACGATGCACCAGGCGCGCCCAATTAACCCGGCTCCTATGACGGCGATGGTGGTCATGCTCGATTCTCCCTTCGCAGTGGAATGACACGCATCTGGATGCGACCGCAACCGCTTGCGTCATCGCTGCTTGGTTGTCAGTTTCCGCATCTGATGGCGGGAGGAAATAGCGATGAGCGATATGACCCGGGTGGCAGTGCTGGATGACTGGCAGGGCGTGGCGCGCGGCGCCGCCAATTGGACGCCACTGACCTCGCGCGCGGAGGTGGTGTTCTTCAGCGATGCCTTCGCCGATCAGGACGATGCCGCGGCGAAACTGGCCGATTTCGACATCGTGCTGTCGATGCGGGAGCGGACGCCGTTGCCGGGAACGCTGATCAACCGGCTGCCGAAGCTGCGCATGCTGGGGATAACGGGGGCACGCAATCTCTCGCTGGACACGCCGGCCTGCACCGCTCGCGGTGTGGTCGTGTGTAATACTCAGGGCGGTGGGTTTGCCGATTCGGCGACGGCGGAACTGGCGCTGGGACTGCTGATCGCGGCGGCTCGGGGGTCGATGGTGGGCGATGCCACGATCAGGGCCGGAGGGTTCCAGAGGGGCGTACCCGTCGGGATCGGGCTGGCCGGCAAGACACTCGGCGTCATCGGGCTGGGGCGGCTGGGTGGCTATATGGCGACCTATGCCAAGGCGCTGCGGATGAATGTGATCGCCTGGAGTCAGAATTTGACCGCGGCGCGGGCGGCCGAGGTTGGCGCTGCTCTGGTGTCGAAGGACGAACTGATGGCGACGGCGGATGCGATCAGCATTCACATGGTGCTGTCGGATCGCAGCCGCGGGCTGGTGGGGAAGGCGGACATCGCGCGGATGAAGCCGGGGGCGATTCTGGTCAATACGTCGCGTGGCCCGATCGTCGATGAAGCGGCGATGCTGGAGGCGTTGCAGGCGGGACGGATCATTGCGGCGTTGGACGTTTACGATCGTGAGCCTTTGTCGCTGGACCATCCATTGCGCAAGGCGCCGAATACAGTGCTGAGCCCGCATCTGGGATACTGCGTGCAGGAGACATGGGACAATTTTTATCCGCAGATGATCGAGAACGCGCTGGGTTTCATGGATGGCAAGCTGGTGCGGGTAACGAACCCTGAGGTTTTGAAATCGTAACGGAGGACTGAGGCGCAAGGGATCGCGTTTGAGGTGTCGCTGGCCCTCCTCATCCAGGCTGACAGGTTGATTGAGTGAATCGTTGCGGCCCTGTGTCGCTCACCGTCAGCGCGGCCAGGCGTGAACAGCCAGGAAGCCGCCGTCGATCGGCAGCATCACCCCGGTTACCCATCGCGCCTCGTCGCTCGCCAGATAGACCGCCGCCCAGCCGACATCCCAACCGGTTCCCTCGGTCTGCAAAGGCACGGCCTTGCGACGACGCTCACGGCCTTCCTCCCCGAGATGGGCGACCATCGGCGTGGCGACCGTTCCGACAACGATGCAATTGGAGCGAATTCCTTCGGCCGCATAATCAGCCGCCACGGACAGCGTCAGACCCTGAAGGCCGGCCTTCGTGGCCACATACGCGACCGCGCCCGGCGAGCCCGACAGGCCGACCATTCCCGCGGTCGAGGACACGTTGATGATCGCCCCACCGCCGCCGGCCCGCATTTGAGGGATACAGAACCGGCAGCACAGCATTGCCGATGTCAGGTTGATCTGGAAAACCCGGTTCCACGCGGCGAGATCGATCGTCTCCGGCGTGCCCGGGCTGCCGATGCCGACATTGTTTTGCAGAATATCGAGGCGGCCGTAACGTTCGACCGCGAAAGTGGCCATCGCCTCGGCCCCCTCGGATTGTGTGACATCCGCCGCGAAGGCGGCTGCCTCGCCGCCCTCGGAGCGGATCTGATCTTCCAGCGCCCGCGCCCGTTCCAACGTCCGGTTGACCAGGACGACGCGGGCACCCTCGCGGGCAAACAAGATGGCGGTGGCGGCACCATTGCCAACCCCTTCGCCTCTGGATGCGGCGCCGGTGACGATGGCGACCTTCCCTGTCAGTCGTCCCATTTCGTGCCCTTCTCATTGAGCCGCTGCCGCTTAACACTAGTGGACGCGAGGGCGGGGCGGCAAGCGATCCGCGCTGACAGAAAAGGAACGTGAACGTAACATTCCGTTAGCCAACTCATCCGGTCGCGGGCTGGCGCCGACCCGATGTATAGCAGCGGCGCGCGCCGCCAAGACACCGATCACGCCTTGGTGCCACCGCGGACTTCTCGAAGTGTCATCACCGTGCTTCGCGGTCGGCATAGCCTCCTTTTCAGCGCTATACCTCGACAACCGCCTGCCGCCGCTGATAGGAAGCGTTGCAGACTGCCCAATGTCGCGTTGCGAAAGGGAACCTCAATGTTGGAAAAGACCTATCCGGTCACTCACAGCGATGCCGAATGGCGCCGGCTGCTGACCCCGGAGCAGTATCATGTGATGCGGCAGCATGGGACCGAGGCACCCGGAAGCTGCGCGCTGCTGCAGGAGAAGCGCCCGGGCCGGTTTTCCTGCGCCGGCTGCGATCAGCCGCTGTTCGAAGCCAAATTGAAGTTCGAAAGCGGCACCGGTTGGCCAAGCTTCAATGATCCGATCACCGGTGCGGTTGAGACTTCGGTCGATCGCACCTATGGCATGGTCCGAACCGAAGTGCACTGCGCGAACTGCGGCAGCCATCTCGGGCACGTCTTCGACGACGGCCCGCCGCCGACGCATCTCCGCTACTGCATCAACGGGGTCGCGATGGACTTCGTGCCCGACTGATGCCGCGGTGTCCGCCGCACGCCGTTGGCGGCTTTCTCCAGTGCGGTACTATGCGAAGCCGGCGACCGCATGGGGAATGTAGGCCTCCTCGAGTAAGCTGAGTTCCTCAGCGGACAGCTTGACTTCGAGCGCCGCCAGCGCGTCGTCGATATGTCGTAACTTGGTGGCTCCGACGATGGGCGCAGTGATGACCGGCTTGGCCAGCAACCATGCGAGCGCGACTTGCGCCCGCGGCAGCCCACGCCGGCTCGCGACCTCCGTCAGGCGCGCGACAACTTTCTTGTCGGCATCAGCGGATTTCGCATATAGCCGGCGGCCGAACTCGTCCGTTTCGGACCGCGCACTGGTGTCGTCCCAGTCCCGCGTGAGGCGGCCGCGGGCGAGCGGGCTCCAGGGAATCACCCCGATCCCTTCAGCCGTACACAGCGGCAGCATCTCGCGCTCCTCTTCCCGATAGAGCAGATTTACGAAATTCTGCATGCTGACGAACCGCGTCCAACCGTTACGCTCGGCGATGGCCAGGGCCTGCGCGAACTGCCATGCGTACATCGACGATGCACCGATGTAGCGTGCCTTTCCCGCCTTGACGACATCGTGCAGCGCCTCGAGCGTTTCCTCGATCGGCGTGCGATTGTCCCAGCGGTGAATTTGATACAGATCGACATGATCCGTTCCGAGACGCCGCAGGCTCGCGTCGATCTCGGTCATGATCACACGGCGTGACAGGCCCGCGCCGTTCGGACCCGGACGCATGCGTCCGTTTACCTTGGTTGCGATCACGACTTCCTCACGACGCGCGAAATCCTTCAGCGCTCGTCCGAGGATCTCTTCGCTGGTGCCGAGCGAGTAGACGTTTGCGGTGTCAAAGAAGTTGATGCCGCCTTCGAGGGCCCGCTTGATGAAGGGACGACTGTCTTCCTCGCCGAGTGACCAGGCGTGATTGCCGCGGTCCGCGATACCGAAGCTCATGCAGCCTAGGCAGATCCGGGAGACGTCCAGGCCGGTACGGCCGAGCTTTACGTATTCCATGGTGGTTCTCCGGGTTGGGATCCTGGGTGAGATTTTATAGGCGGTAACGCGGCAGCCAGATATCGCCCCCGGGGTCGCCCACCTATCGCGTTCGCGGACGACTGATACCGGCGGCCCCGAAATATAGACCCATTCCGCGGCTGTCGGGCCGTCGGTATCTTATTGATTTCGCACGCGGCCCCCTCCCTCGCGCCCGCCAACCCCGCGCGCATAGCAGCCGTCGCTTCGGGCCGCTGGTATGACCCATCCCCGTCCTCGGACAAACTTCCGGCGGCGCCCTGCGGGGATTATGTCGGCGAGGTCGCCGTGTCGCCGCGCCACCCGGGCGTCGGCGCGTGTGCCGTCACGTGCGGGTACGCGGCACGCTCATCCGCATTGGAACGCTGACCGCGCCGCGGGACACCACCAGGGCCGCGATCCGCTTTCCTTGAATGCAAGGCCCCGCCGCCGGCACGTGCAATCACGTCCGGACAGCGGAGCGTTGCGGCTGTCTACGCCGCCTCGTAGCCGACGACCCCTTTGATCTCGGTGAAGTCGTCGAGCGCCCATTTACCGTACTCACGGCCGTTGCCGGACTGCTTGTAGCCGCCGAATGGCGCGGCTGTGTCGCCGGTAGGATAGTTTACGTAGACATTGCCAGCGCGCATCTCGGCCGCCACCTTCCGCGCATGCGCCAAATCGCTCGACTGCACGTAAGCTGCCAGACCGTAAACCGTATCGTTGGCAAGACGCACCGCCTCCGCCTCGTCCCGATATGGCAAGATCGACAACACCGGCCCGAAGATTTCCTCGCGCGCGATGGTCATGTCGTTACGCACACCGGCGAACACCGTGGGGCGGACGAAGTAGCCACGATTGAGGTGCTCGGGACGACCGGGACCACCTGTCACCAATTCCGCTCCCTCGTCGATGCCGGCCTGGATCAGGCGCTGGATCTTGTTGAACTGCACCTCGCTGACCACCGGCCCGAGATTGGAGCGGTCGTCGTTCACGTCGCCGACCACCACCCGGTCCGCCGCGGCCTTGGCGATGGCCTTGACCTCCTCGTGCCGCTCAATCGGGACGAACATCCGTGTCGGCGCGTTGCATGACTGGCCGCTGTTGCCCATCATCCCGGTCACGCCCTTGGTGACAGCGGTCTGAAAGTCGACATCGGGCAGCAGTATGTTGGCGGACTTGCCGCCGAGCTCCTGCGACACGCGCTTCACTGTCGGCGCCGCCGCTTGCGCGACCAGGATGCCGGCGCGGGTCGATCCGGTGAACGACATCATGTCGATGTCGGGATGTGCCGACATTGCGGCGCCGACCACGCCGCCCTCGCCCTGGACCATGTTGTAAACGCCCGCCGGCACGCCCGCGGCGTGCATCACCTCGGACCAGATGATGGCGTTCAGCGGCGCGACCTCGGACGGTTTCAGCACCATCGTGCAACCGGCGGCGATGGCCGGCGCGACCTTGCAGACGATCTGATTGATCGGCCAGTTCCACGGCGTGATCAGGCCGACCACACCGATCGGCTCCCGGGCAATCAGCGTCGTGCCCTGGACTTCCTCGAAAGCGTAGGTCTCCAGCACCTCGATCATCCGAGTCAGATGCGCGGTGCCGGTGCCGGACTGGGCATTGAGTGCGAATTTCAGCGGTGCGCCCATTTCCTGTGACAGCGTGGCAGCGATATCCTGACGCCGCTTGTTGTATTCCGACAGGATGGCGCGCAATAGATCCAGTCGCTGCTTGCGCGTGGTGCGGGCAAACGCCGGAAAAGCCGCCCTTGCGGCGGCGACGGCGCGATCCACATCCTTCGGGCCGCCGACCGCGATCCGCGTGAACGCCTCCTCGGTAGAGGGATCGATCACGTCGATCAGGGTAGGCTGCAACGGATCGACCCACGCTCCGTTCACATAATGGTGCTGTTCGTGTTGCATATCGAGTGCCTCCAAACGATCGTCGGGCTTCGATGCGAAGCGCCGCTTCGGGACCAGGTTTCAGGTTTGCCCGTGGCATTTCGCCGCCGCGGGGCGTGGACGCTATATACGCATGGATATGACGATCAGGAAAGTCGCCCCGCCGGCACCGGTTCTTCAGCCACAGGAGTTGCATCATGACTGAACACCCAGCATTTGGCCCCGGTCGGGTCGCGGTCATCACCGGCGCGGCCAGCGGCATCGGCCTCGCGGCCGCAACGCGTTTTGCCGCCATGGGTCTGAAGGTTTGCCTCGCCGACCTTTCGGCTGAGGCTTTGGATCGTGCCGCCGAAGTGGTCGCCGGGTCGGCGCCGGCGGGACGTTCGGCGGTCCTCACGGTGCCGACCGATGTCAGCCGTCTGGACTCGGTCCAGGCGCTGAAGGACGCAGCCTACGCGCGGTTTGGCGAAGTTGCGGTGTTGATGAACAATGCGGGAACGGCACCAGGCGGCGGCCCATGGGAGCACATCGACCGCTGGCGCCGCGTGCTGGAGGTCAATCTCTGGGGCGTCATCAACGGCGTGCAGACGTTTACACCACCCATGCTGGAGCAGCGCGCCGGCTGCGCGATCATCAATACCGGCTCCAAGCAGGGGATCACCTGCCCGCCGGGGGATACTGCCTATAACGTCAGCAAGGCCGGTGTGAAGGTGCTGACCGAGGCACTGGCGCACAGCCTGCGCAATGCCGAAGGCGCCCGCATCACCGCGCATCTGCTGATCCCGGGGTCCACTTTCACCGCAATGACGCGTGGCGGACGCAGCGAGAAGCCGCCGGGCGCCTGGACGCCGGACCAGGTGGTGGACATGCTGATCGCCGGGGTCGATCGTGGCGATTTCTATATCCTGTGCCCCGATAACGACGTCACCCGTGCGACCGACGAGCGGCGCATCTTGTGGGCCGCGCAGGACATCATCGAAAACCGCCCGGCGCTGTCCCGCTGGCACCCGGACTACCAGGCGGCGTTCGACACGTTCCTGCACGCCGCGGACCAACCGGCCTAACCGGACGGTCATCAGAATGGGCATGCTTCCCCGGCTCGACCCCTGACGCGGAGGCGGCGTCGGTGACCCGCCCGCTTGGTTACAGACGTGTTGGTTACAGACGGGCGCTGCCGAGAGCGTCAGCCGGAGCGCTTCCACCTTGAGCGGAAACGCTCTTGTCGTTGTTTGGCGAGCAATCTCATCACCCTGAGGTCGTTCCGCGATCAGAGTCAGGCTGATATTGCTCTAACAATGGCGGGTGCTTGATGCAGCTGTCCGCCAGCCGCCGGCCGGTCTCGCGCATAAGCTGACGATCTCCTGCCGAATCCGCCGCGGGCGGTACGCGCACGATGGTGTCGTTGCAATATGTCGCAATGATCGTGTGGTCGGTCCGGTCCAGGCCGACGAGGTCGTGCCCAGCGCGGACGGCTCGCATCCCTTGCCTTATCTGGTTACGGAACATGCTGACACCACGATCGGTGGCGCTGAGATGCTCCAGTCCGTGGATGGCGATGGGGCGCTGTGAGACCTGTGCCTCGAAATCGCCCGGATGACGCTGGCCCGCCTCGTATGAGTCAGCGGCGAGCTGGCCGGGCAGCATGATGCTGCGATCGCCCCACCAAGCAGGCGTGACGCCTTCGGTTTCGCTGACGTGGCGGAATTCAATGAGCATGGTGTTCGTATCGTCCAGCGGGACGATCCATCGGCTCATCATCGGACCGCTGAACGGATGCTCGCGGTGGCCATCTTCCCAGATCGGCGCCACCTGTTGCAGGTTCGGCAGGATGGCTTCCACCATCCGCGCCCAGACATTCTCGCCCACCCGCCTGGTCGCGACGTAGATCATGCCTATCGGGGTTTCGACAAATTCCAGTTCCGGCAGCACACCAAATTCGTTGGTGAACACTGCCCCGCTGACGATGGTGTGGAGAAACGCCGTGTGGGCAGGATCCATGGCGTTTTCCATGATCTGCAGCCAATTGCACGGATAGAAATATTTCTGGCCCGGGATGAGGCGGTAGCCCGGCCGGACAAAGCTGTCGTACACCGGCAGAGGTGGCTGTTGGTCGGGCGGGCCCAGGTACGCGAAGACGATGCCGTGGTCCTCCCGGGTGGGATACGCTCCGTGGCACAGCCGGTCCTTCAAAGTGCTGTCCGCCGGCTCGCCGGGTGTTTCAAGGATGGCGCCATCGGCCGCGAACAGCCATCCGTGATAGCAGCAGCGTATTCCCTTGGCGTCGATCAGCCCAAATTCCAACGATGTGCCGCGATGGGGACAATGCAACTCCAGCAGACCCACGGTGCCGCTCAAGTCGCGGAACACCACCAATTCTTCGCCGAGAATTTTCACTCGCTGCGGCAGATCACGCAATTCGTCGGAGAAGCAGATCGGCTGCCAAAAGCGGCGCAGGTATTCGCCGCACGGCGTGCCGGGTCCAACATGGGTGAGCTCGCCGTCCTCGCCGGGGACGTCGCGATGGAAGTAGCCGCCAAATCGCGTCTTCAGGAAGGGGGCTCTGGTGGCCATTGCGGTCCTCCTTTCAACTATTGGATTGACTCTTCTCTACTCAACTCCTCGCGGCGCCCGGGCCGTTGGTCTGATGGTTCCGCCGGCACACGCGGCCGGGTCGCCGGCGCTGATTGCTTCTGGCGGGGCGGGCCGGGCACCCCCGACAGTTTCCACTCCACCATATCCGAGGCCCGCTGAGCGCGCCACCTCACACTCCGTGGCGCTGCACTACACTCTGACCCCGGCGCGGTCGTCAGCGATCTCGTGTCGTCTCCGCCGGACGAGGGGTCATCAGCGCAGTCCTTTGCTCAGTTTCCCGACGCCAACTTGCCGACCGTGACCGGCGCGGCCTGCCAGCTCTCCGGAAACAGCGTCTGCAGGCTGTGTACCTTCGGCAAGTCGTTGATGGCGATGTAGGGCGCGTCAGGATGACGATCGAGGTAATCCTGGTGATAAGTCTCAGCCGGATAAAACCTCTCGGCGGCATCGATGCGGGTGGCGATCGGACGGTTGAAGACATGCGCCGCCTCGAGCTGCGCCAGGTAGGCCCGCGCCACGCGCTCCTGCTCCGGACCGCTCACGAACAGCTCCGAGCGATACTGCGTCCCCCAGTCCGGACCCTGCCGGTCCACCTGCGTCGGGTCGAGCGCCACCGAGAAGAAGATCTGCAGCAGCTTGCCATAGCTGACGCGGCTCGGGTCGAAGGTGACGCTGACAGACTCGGCATGCCCGGTGGCGCCTGAACTGACCTGCTCGTAGTCCGGGTTGACGACGTGCCCGCCGGCATATCCGGAGACTGCCTGGGTGACGCCTTTCACATGCTCGAACACGCCCTGCACACCCCAGAAACAGCCGCCTGCAAACACCGCCGTCTGCGGACCGGCCCCGCCAGGCGCCACGTCCAGTGCCGGCGCCGGCAGCGCGCGCGGCGCATTGTCCGCATGGCCCGGTCGCAGCGGGAGGGACAGCGCCAGCCCGAGCAGAACGGCGGCACCAACGGAGGCGAACGGAAAGACGATGGAAATAGGGCGCATGGGGATCTCCCGATGAGTTTGGTTCTAGCGTGGAAAGATAGGGTCTCGTGCGTGCGAAGGCATCGCCCGGCTAGTCCTGTAGTCGTCATATACCACCGATGGCCGAACTTGTGTCACCGCGCGGGCTTGGTCCGAACACGTGGACGTGGCGCGAGGCCGATCCACCAGACATCTGACAGCCATTGGCCCGCTGCGTTACACCACGCGCGGCCGATGCCGCCGAATTTCCGCAGGGGCTTGGTGACCGGGCCGGTCAAAGCGCCGATGGGCCCAGTTTCCGGACGACGTGGTCCGCTTCCGCTGGAAGGCGGAGATCTGAAATCCGACGCGACCGGCCAAACCCGGCGAGCGGCCGGTTGGATCCGGCCGAGCCGACGTGGAACCAGGTCTTTGGCTTTGGAACGGGGGCGGTCGAGCCACCGACGCGGTACAGCCAACCTGACGCTGTTTTTTATCAACGTTAGCTTTTGCTTCATATTTCGGCGGCAGAGGTACAGAGCCAGTGGATACCCCGAGACTTCGTTGATTTCTGTTACGTATTATTCGGCATCAGGCAAGCAACGCGGCAGTAACAAGACGCGCTGATGCAAATCAACGACCATTTTTACAGGATATAGCAACCATATCGAAGCCGCGGTCGCCAGGCCGCTCAACAAATTCAGGTGTAAGCAAATGACTGTAACCGGAAGCACGGCGCTATCGCAAAACACGCTGGCTCCCCTTGGGGCCTATTTCGACGGTCAGCCCAACGGCAATGATGCTTCGGGGCAGGCTTACTTCGAGCAGCAATACACCGCCTTTGCCAATCTCATGGGCACGCGTCCGGAATATTACAACTTCTACACCGACTTTACGCAGGCCCCAAGCTCGTGGGGCAGCAGCGCAAGCTGGGGCGCGTGGTCTGCCGCGCAGACGGGCGATCAGTTTGTCGGACCGGGATCAGGCACCATTCCGGTCGTCGGCGTGCCGATGGCAGACCCGACGTACCAATACGCCACCATCGACAGCTTCTACAAACAGGTCATTGCTGGTCAGTTCGATTCCGATTACACAGCCATCGTCGACGGTTGGGCGAATGAGGGTTACAAGACGGCCGAGTTTCGTATCGGCTACGAGTTCAACGGCTCCATGGCCTGGACGCCGCCCGCCAACGGATCCGACAACGCCGACTTTGTAGCTGCCTGGCAGCATATCGCCAACCTCATTCATGCCGAGGGCACAAAGGATGGCATCACCGCTGAAACCGTGTGGGACCCCGCGACCAGCAACGGCTCCAGCTACGATGTGCAGTCGCTCTACCCCGGGGACCAGTATGTCGATGTGATCTCCACCGATGTCTACGGTGGCGGGACGCCGAACAACCTGGTCGACTACGCCACGGGTGGGACGACGATCGATGCGACCTACGCTGCCTGGGCGGCAAAACCGGCCAATCTGGAACACTATTACCTCTACGAAAACGCCACCACGTCAAACCCCAACCCTGGCCTCGGCGCGACCGGGCCCACTGGATATGGCTGGTCCGTTGCGGACACGATCGCGTTCGCCAAAGAGCACAACAAGCCGCTGGGCATCGACGAAACTGGCGCTACCTCGGGCCAGGATGACGCGGTTTTTCCAGCTTGGCTGGCATCAGCCGTCGCCAGCGCGAGAGCTCAGGACATCATCGTCGATCACGTCGACATTTGGTCCAACGGTTCCACGACATGGAATTTTCTGAACGGCGGACATCCCCTGGAGACTGCGGCCTGGGCGGCTGGGTTCGGCGCCGGGTCGGGTACCTCCACGGGCACGACCGTCAGCGTGCCCCCGACCATTTCATTGTCCGCGCCGGGAACCGTCCAGGAGGCATCTCCCGGAGCAGGGGTCACGGTTACCGAATCGATCACCACGACCAATTTGACAGGAACGGCCTACGAGGAGGTCCTGACGGCAAGCGGTGCCGTCGAGAGCGGCTATATCGCGGTCGCGCTGACCAACGGCAGCGCCTCCTCGTCAGTCTTTCTTGCCAATTCCGGCGACAGGATCCAGGTGGTCGACAACCCCACCTCGCCGACCGTCGCGGCAACCAGCGCGCCGGTGACCATTACCGATCCGATCGTGACACTCCCCTCTATTTCGGTGTCCGCGCCGGGCAGCGTGCAGGAGGCGTCTGTCGGCGCCGGCGTGAACGCCGCTCTCACGGTCACCACCACCAACCTGCCCGGGGACGTTTACTACGAGGTCCTGAAAGCCAGCGGAGCTGTTGAGACACCCTATGCGGCAGCCCTTCCCGCAGGAGCGGCGATCACGCTTCCGACCACCATCCCGCAGCAGAAAGCCAACCAGACGTTTTACGTGCAGGTTGCGTTCAACTACGTTCCGATCCGCGCCAACCTGGAATATTCATCCACTTCCAAGGGCGTGACCCTTTCGCCGTTCGCCAGCAATTCCGGGATCACCTGGAATGCGACGGGCCAGATCGCAACCATTCCGATCCTCAACGGGAACCAGGTCCCGCACTACTTCCAGGTGGTTGACACCTCGACCTCGGCCAAACTTCAGAGCAACGAGATCATTTACCAGGTCGGCGCTTCCGGCGGTGGCGGCACCGTCACTGTGACCCCGCCGGTGCCAGTCGGAACGACCCAGAGCTTCGCAATCACTCCGCACCTGGCCGCTGCTGGCGACGTGGTTCGAGTGGTAAACAATCCCACCTCGCCGACTGTCACCGCAACGAGCTCGCCGGTGACGATCACCGATCCCACAACAGTCGCCAAGACCATTTCGTTCTCCCCGCCTGGGACCGTGCAGGAGGCGTCATTCGGAGCTGGTGTGATCGTCAACGAGACCATTACCACCACCGGTCTGACCGGGAATGTCTATGAGGAGGTCTTGACGGCAGGTGGCGCGGTCGAGAGCGGATACACGGCGGTCGCGCTCGTCAACGGCGTGGGCTCATCGTCGGTTTACCTTGCCAGCTCCGGTGACATCATCCAGGTGGTCGACAATCCCACAACGCCGACCATCACCGCGGACAGTTCGCCGGTGACCATCACCGATCCGACCTTGACACCGCCGTCGACCATCACGATTGGCAGCGGGCCTGACACACTCGCGCTGGAGGTTTCCGAGGACGCCTGGAAGGGCAACGCTCAGTTCTCTGTCTCGGTTGATGGTCAGCAGATCGGCGGCACGCAGACCGCAACGGCTCTGCATTCGTTGGGGCAGACGCAGATCATTGATGTGCAGGGAACATTTGCCGCCGGCAGCCACACCGCGACCGTCGACTTCCTCAACGATGCCTACGGCGGCACATCCGTCACGGACCGTAACCTTTACGTGGTGGGGGCCAGTATCGACGGCAGCACGGTACCGGCCGCGACACTCTCCGAGTACGGCCAGGGTCCACGGAGCTTCAGTTTCCTGGCACCCGGCAGCGTCGGATCCGGACCTCCGGTCGGCAGCGTCATCGTCAATCAGCCGGCCGACCTGGCCGCTGCCGTGCAGACCATTACCGGAACTGTGTCCGACCCTTCCCAGCCGGTCTTTCTAGACTGGCGCACGTACGGGACCCCCGCGCTGGATGCCGGTGATTGGGTGCAGGCGACGGTCAATCCGGGCGGACAGTTCACCGCCTCGATGGTCATCGACCATCCCGGGACACCGAGCACGATGTTCTTTCACACCGGCACCGGACCGATCGTCGCTGCCTGGTCGGCTACGCCGACGTAACGGAATGCCGGGAGCGCACGTAATCCGGGTGAGCGGGATTTGATTGCTTATATGCAACCAATCGCCTGATCCTTGCTGATTGTTATCGGGTAGCAGGACTGATGAACTGAACGACAAACTCGGGTGACAACATCGAATGGACGTCCATCAGCCGGTCGGTGGCCTGCCGGTGTAAACCGCCAATTGGGCGTCGAACGCCTGCTTGTAGGCGGGCCGCGCTTCGCCACGGGCGACATAGGCGGCAAGGTTCGAATATTCCTCCAGAATGGCCGATGATTTCAGTCTGAGCAGGACCGACACCATCATCAGCGCCCTCCACCCCTGGATCGATCCCCGTCGAACCGTGGGAGCCCGGCAATCCTGGCATTTCCCTCGTCACCGGGCCCCGGCGGCCGCAAGCTTGTGCCTGATCATCTCGATATGATGCTATGAGGACGCGGCCCAAGATACCGTCCGCCCGGCGCTACGCAGCTTCGCGGCGCATCAGGCCTGGCTGGCGAACGACTACGCATACCGCGGCACGTGATGCGGCGGTAGACGTCTGAACAAAACGCCTCACCCCCCTTGGTGTGCCGCTGGCGGGATCACCATCGTAGACTGACCCCGGTTCGGCCGGTGCCGGACCACCGCCGAGCCTTTGCCGCTATTGGAGGCCAAATTGAGCACTGCCCGGGACTTCGACATTGCCGTCATTGGCGCGGGCATGGCCGGCGCTTCCGCGGCCGCCCATCTGTCAGCCGATAACCGCGTCGCGCTGCTCGAGGCCGAGGACGTCGCCGGCTACCATACCACCGGCCGCTCCGCCGCCATTTGGATCCAGAACTATGGCCCGCCGGACGTACGCGTGCTCACCCGTCTGTCGCGCTCGTTCTATGCCGACCCGCCGGCCGGGTTCGCGGACACCGGGCTGATCCGTCATCGGCCGGTGCTGACGCTGGCGACCGCAGCCCAGCTTCAGACGCTCGAAGCCGTGATCGCCGACGGTCTGGGGATCCGGCGCATCCCGGTGAAGCAGGCCGAGGCGATGGTCCCGGCGCTGCGAGCCGGCTACCTGGGCGGCGCGGCGCTGGAGGAAGATGCTTTCGATATGGATGTGGCGGCGATCCATCAGGGCTTTCTCCACATGCTCCGATCGCGCGGCGGTGTGCTCGGCCTGCGCAACCGGGTCGGCCGGATTGAACGGCGGGATGGGATGTGGGAGGCGGAAGCGGCCGCCGGCGAGGTATTTCGTGCCCCGGTCGTGGTCAACGCCGCCGGAGCCTGGGGCGATGAGGTCGGCCGGCTCGCCGGCGTGGTGCCGCTCGGACTTGAGCCGCGCCGTCGTACCGCTGCGATCGTCGATCCCTCACCGTTCGACGTATCGGACTGGCCGATGATCGTCGACGTTGACGAGGCCTGGTACGCCCGTCCCGAGGCGCGGACCCGGCTGATGGTCTCACCCGCCGACGCGACGCCGACCTATGCGCATGATGTGCAGCCCGAGGAATTCGATATTGCCGTGGGCATCGACCGTATGCAGCAGGCTCTCGATATTTCGGTGGGACGGGTCGAGCATAGTTGGGCGGGGCTCCGCACCTTCACTCCGGACGGCAGTTTGGCGTTCGGTTGGGACCCCAAGGTCGAGGGATTTTTCTGGTGCGTCGGGCAGGGTGGTTACGGCATCCAGACGGCTCCCGCGGCGGGGCGTTTGGTGGCCGATCTGGTTATGCGGCGTGATCCAGGGGAAGCGGCGACGCTATTGCCTGTTGTCGCTCCCGGACGGTTCGCCGGGACGGGCTAGCTCGTCATGCCCCGGCCATCCGTTACCGGCTGCATTGGTCCGATCTGCGCCGCCGGGCTTTGCCCGGGCCGAACCGGGGCACCTACGATGATGCCCGCCAGCGCGTGGAGCATTTCGACGGTGATCCACCCCGCCCTGACGGTGACGCCTTCGGAATAGATCCGGCTGGCGCTGAAGCTCCTCTGGAGAGCGGGATCGACGGCTCATCCGAGCAGCGGCACCCGTTCGATGATGGTGAACGGGGCGTCCGGCGCGGCCTGGCGAAAGATACACAGATCGCTGACACGCCGACCGATGTGCAGCGCCGGCGCGAAATAGGCTTCGGCCGCCGGCAGGAAGGTCGCTTTCTCCCGCGTCGACAAGCGCCGCGTGAGGGTCATGTGGAAGAACCAGGCATCGAATACATAAGGATAGCCCCATCGCAGCAGCGACGCGTCCTGCCCGGGCGTCAGGCCGGCTGCCCTGCGCCGCGCCAGTTCAGCCTGCGACAGCGCGGCGCGAAACGGATCGAGCTGTTCGACGCAGGTATCAGCGAGAGCTTGCAGCGCGGGGCAGGGGGTCGTTTCCCGCAACGCCAAAAATCCGCGCAAGTCTTGCACCGCGAGGCGCGGAAGCTCGAACGGAGCGATGTTCGCGGCCATCGCGTGGACCGCGGCGACAAGTGCGGCCAGGGTGCGGCCCGGCGCCATTTGCATCGGTGGCTTGAGGGTCGCATGGAACCCATAGCGGCGGGGTTCGGCGGTCACCTCCTGCATTCCGCTCAGTTTCGGTTGGGCGATCGATGCCCCGCTGACAGGGTCACGGCCCAGCCACGCCGTTGCCAGGGTGGTCAACTCGTCCTCCGGCAGGGGCGCGTAATAGATCGCGACCCGGGCGTCCGGCGGCATCAGATCACGCGCTCACCCGCGCTCCAGACCTGCCGCACGATCGGCAAGGTTTCGTGCAGCCGGACGCGCACCAGATCGGCTCGAAAGTCGGGCTCGAGACGGCCTCGATCGGTCAGGCCGGACATCCGCGCCGGGTGGTCGGACACCATGGCGACCGCGTCAGGCAGGCTGCTCGGCTCGCACCGAGCAATCTGGAAAGCCGCCTCGATCAGGCTGGACGGCACGTAGTCGGAGGCGAGGGCATCAACCGCGCCAGCCCGCACCAGGTCGGCCGCCGCGACGTTGCCGTTATGCGAGCCTCCCCGCACCACATTTGGAGCGCCGGCGATGACCTTCATCCCGGCTCGCTTTGCCGCAACGGCCGCTTCCATCGTCACCGGAAACTCGCTGATCCGGATGCCGTCCGCGGCGTTTTCCGCGACTTCCTCGGCAGTCCTGTCATCATGGCTGGCGAGGGCGATGGTCGTGCCGCTCACGCGGTCCAGCAGACCGCGGCGGTTCGGTCCGCGCACCCGGAGCCGCTGCTCGCGGAGCTTCTCGATGCCGCGCCGGACGGTTTCCTCGTCCAGGCCGCTGCGGCGCCGCAGCTCACGATAGAAGTCCACGTCAGCATATTGCCCGACGCCCGGGCTGTGATCCATCAGGCTGACCATCCGAACAAGGCGATGATCGGCGACCGGATCCAGCAGGTCCAGCACGTCGAGTGCCGGAATCTCGCAGCGCAGATGCAGATAGTGGTCTGATTTCAGCAGTCCAGCCTCGGTCAGCGCGTCCAGATCGACGACGCCGTCCTGGAAGGTGCGGAGGCGCTCCTGGTCGAAGCCCAGATCGCCCAGGCACAGCGCGTCCAGCACTGTCGTTATCCCAGCCGCAGCGCATTGCGCATCGTGTGCCACCATGGCGGAGCGGGATGGCCAGCGCGCCAGACTGCGGGGCTGCACCTGTCGCTCCAGGTTGTCGGTGTGCAGATCGACAACGCCGGGGATCAGGTAGTCGCCGCCGAGGTCGATCGCCTCGGGGGCGTGTGACCGGCCGGGCTGGATCTCCGCGATCCGGGTTCCACGCAACACGATGGTGCCGGCGACCGCCTGATCGCGCAGCACCAGGACGGCGTTCGTCAGGATGGTGTCCCGGTTCATGTTGTCAGAATTCATGCGGCGTCCTGGAACGGGGTCACGGTGAACAGTCGATCCGCGATTGCCGCGCGGACATCCGTATCATGGCAGATCGCGACGACCGCTGTCCCGCTGGCTTTTGCCTCTTGTATCATAGCGATCACGATCGAGCGGTTTTCGGCGTCGAGGGACGCGGTCGGTTCGTCGAGCAGCAGGATCGGCAGGCCAGCTATAAAGCCGCGCGCCAGGTTGACGCGTTGCTGCTCGCCGCCGGAGAAGGTCGCCGGAGGGATGGCGTGCAGCCGCGACGGGATATGCAGGCGCTGCAGCAGCGCCCGGGCCTTTTCGGCGGCGGTGGCGGCGGTGATGCCGCGCGCCAGCAGGACCTCGGCGACGACATCCAGGGCGGACACCCGAGGCACGACGCGCAGGAACTGGCTGACGAACCCCAGCGTCTCCCGCCGCACTGCCAGGATTGTGCGCGGGTCGGCGACGGCGATATCGACCATCCGGCCGCGGTGACGGACCAGGATCGCGCCGCTGTCGGCCCGGTAATTACCGTACAGGCTGCGCATCAGGGTGGATTTGCCCGCGCCGGACGGACCGGACAGCACGACGCACTCGCCGGCGTGGACGCTCGATGTCGATGCCGGACAGCACCGGCATCCGGACGCCGCCGCGCAGGTGAAGCGTGAAGGATTTCGCCAGCGAACGGGTGCACAGCATGACGGTCATCAGCAGCGGTCTTCGCCAGGTGCCGAGTTTGCCAACCGCTTCATGCGTTCAATACCGAACTGACGAGCAACTGTGTATAGGGGTGCCGCGGGTCGTCGAGCACCTGGTCCGTCAACCCGGTCTCGACGATCCGCCCTCGCTGCATCACGGCGATCCGATGCGCCAACAGGCGAGCCACGGCGATGTCATGGGTGACCAGCACCACGGCGATGTTCAAGCGCGCGACGAGCGACCGGATCAAGTCGAGCAGCCGAGCCTGGACGGAGACATCGAGGCCGCCGGTGGGTTCGTCCATGAAGACGAGGCGAGGGTGCGTGACCAGGGTGCGGGCGATCTGCAGACGCTGCAGCATGCCGCCCGAGAAGGTGAGCGGCAGATGGTCGATGCGGTCGGCGTCGATCTCCACCTGTGCCAGCCAGTCGAGCGCGGTGGCACGGATATGCCCATAGTGCCTGGCGCCCTGGGCCATCAGGCGCTCGCCGACATTGCCTCCGGCACTGACGCTCATGCGCAGATTCTGGCGTGGGTCCTGATGCACGAACCCCCAGTCGGAGCGATGCAGGGTCCGCAGTGCCGGGGCCGGCATCGCGTGCACGTCGTGCAGACGTTCGGCGGGGTCACGGTACCACACCACGCCGTTGTCCGGGGCGGTCCGCCCCGACAGCACGTTCAGTAATGTCGTCTTGCCGGAGCCGGACTCACCCACGATCGCGAGCATCTCACCCGGCCACAGATCGACGTCCAGATCCGCCAAGGCGGTGATGGTCCCGAAGTTGAGGCCAAGGTCACGGCCGGACAGCAGGGTCGGTTCGCTCATTCCGCGGCTTCCCGCAGTCCATTGGCCCCGACATGACCGGTGGCACGTCGTTCGGCGCAGTGGTCGGTATCGGAGCAGACAAACAGCCGGCCGCCATGGTCGTTGGTGACGATCTCGTCGAGATAGGCGTCGGTGGCGCCGCACAGCCCGCATGGATGCGGCGCGTTGATGGCGCGGAACGGATGATCCTCGAAGTCGAGCGACTTCACGCGGGTCCATGGCGGGATGGCGTAGATGCGCTTCTCGCGTCCGGCGCCGAACAATTGCAGGGCCGGCATCATGTCCATCTTGGGATTGTCGAAGGCGGGGATCGGACTCGGTGACATCAAGTAACGTTCATTGACCATTACGGGATAGTCATAGCTTATTGATATTTGACCAAAATGAGATATATCCTCGTAAAGTTTCACATGCATCAATCCATAGTCGGCCAGCGCATGCATCCGACGGGTCTCCACCCGGCTCGGCTCCAGCTTGAACAGCGGCTCGGGCTGCGGCACCTGGTAGACGATGATCTGGTCCTCCCGCAGCTGCTTCTCGGGGATGCGATGGCGGGTCTGAATCAGCGTGGCATCCGCGGTCGCGGTGGTGGTGCGAACCCCAGCCGTGCGAGCGAAGAAACGACGGATCGACACCGCGTTGGTGGTATCGTCGGCGCCCTGGTCGATGACCTTCAGCACGTCGCCGGCCCCCAGGATCGATGCCGTGACCTGGATCCCGCCGGTGCCCCAGCCATATGGCAGCGGCATTTCCCGTGAGCCGAAGGGTACCTGATGGCCGGGTATCGCAACGGCCTTCAGCAGGCCGCGGCGGATCATCCGTTTCGTCTGCTCATCCAGATACCCGAAGTTGTAGCCCCTCATTCCGCGGCCTCCGATCGCGCCGCCTTGGTCGCCGGCTGCCCTGAGGTTTCCGGGTCCGCGACTGGCGACCTGCGCGCCGCGTCCCGCATGCGCCGGACATTCTGCAGTTCGCTCTGAAAGTCGACGTAGTGCGGCAGCTTCAGATGCTCGACGAAGCCGGTCGCCTCGATATTGTCTGAATGATACAGCACGAACTCGATATTCTGCGCGGGCGCCGTGACGTCTTCCCCAAGTTCCTCGGCCCGCAGCGCGCGATCGACCAGAGCCATTGCCATGGACTTCCGTTCCCCGAAGCCGAACACCAGGCCGTAGCCGCGGGTGAACTGAGGCGGCACAGTTTTCGACCCGGCGAACTGATTGACCATCTGGCACTCGGTCAGCATCAGATCGCCGATGTCGATGCTGAAACCGAGTTCAGCCGGTTCGATTTCGACCGCGACCTCACCCACACGGATTTCGCCCGCGAACGGATGCGAGCCACCGTAACCGCGCTGGGTGGAGTAGCCGAGGCCAAGCACGAAGCCCTCATCGCCGCGCGCCAGGGCCTGCAACCGGACATCGCGATCGGCCGGAAAGGTCAGCGGCTCGCGCGTCAGATCGCCCGGCTCACGCGGCGGTTCGCAGTGCCGGTGATCGTCGGGCTCAAGCAGGCCCTCGTGGCCCAGGATATCCGGCACAAGCGGCATCTCGCACTGGTTTGTCTCCTGGTCCGATGCCGGTGCCGACGTTGGCGTCGCCGCGTGAGGCTCCAGCAGCGAGAAGTCCAGCAGCCGATGCGTGTAATCGTAGGTCGGCCCCAGCACTTGACCGCCCGGCAGATCCTTGAAGATCGCCGACACCCGTCGCTCGATCCGCATCGAAGCGGTCTCGACCGGAGCCGAGTGGGCGAAGCGGGGCAGGGTGGTGCGATAGGCACGCAGGAGAAAGGCCGCCTCGATCAGGTCGCCTTGCGCCTGCTTGACTGCCAGCGCCGCCAACTCGCGGTCATAGAGCGAGCCTTCCGCCATCACCCGGTCAACCGCGCGGCCCAACTGAGCCGCAATCTGGGCGACGGACAGCGCCGGGATGGCGGTGTCACCGCGCCGATCCTCCGCCAACCAGGCGTGGGCATTGTCGATCGCCTTTTCACCGCCTTTGACCGCCACATACGCCATCTCAGGCCTCCCGCACGGTGACGCTGCGGGGCAGTGCCGCGAGGCGATTGCCGGCGCACAGGATGAGGTCGATCCCACGCGGGAACAATGCATGATTGCGCGCCCAGATCGCCTCGAACTCGGCCGGCAGACCATCCACGGCCAGCATCGCCGGCCGCCGCAACCCGGGTCCGGACAACTGAAAGCACGCGCCGGAGGACAACGACCCGACCTGCAGGATCACCGTGGCCGATGACTCCGGCATCTCGTCCGTGCCGGTCGCCAGAGCCGCCAGATCGGGCAAAGACAGCGCCAGGGCGAAGGTCGAGCGGTCCATTGCCTGCTCGGCCGGTGCCCCGGTATGGAACGCCAGCCAGCCGCGCACCGCATGCGCCGACGGATCGAGCCATAACCGGGTCTCATGATCCGCAAGTGTCAGCAGCACGGCGCCAGCAGCGTTGCACAGCGGCGGCGGTGCGACCACGCCTCCGACCTCATGCACGCAGCCCGGACGGGCCATGGCGTCCAGCACTGCTCGGAAACACATTTGCGCGCCGGCGACCGGATCGGCGAAGCCGGGGGACAGGATTTCGCTCATAGGCACCCCTTCGTGTGCGCGCGGAGCCTTCGGCGCGAGCCTCATGTCCGCATCGTCTGCATGGCAAAGAACTGAACCCGGGTGGCCGCAGCCTTATGGGTCCGATCGGCGCGGCGCGCCGTCTGCCTGTGCTGCAACGGTGTGATCACCCGAGCCTCGAGGACGGCCCGTCGATCGGGATCCTGCATCAGCGCATCGACGAGTGCGGCGAGCTCCGCCTGCCGGCCGTCCCGTCCCGCGACATATGCGTGTCCGACCTGACCCGTCCCGGTACGCACCGAGCACCGCGTCACCGTCATCTCGCCCAGATTGAACGCCGAACCGCCGCCGCCTGCTCGCCCCCGCACCATCACGAGACCGCCTTCCGGCCCGCGCAGGATGCTGTGGTCGGGCAGGTCGCCGCATTCCGCCAGCAGCGTCGCGATCGCCTCGGCTGGCGCGCGGGCCAGGACGGACATCCAACGACGACGCTCCGGTTGCGGGTGAACGGGCAGGGGCGGCGCCGGATCGCTCATTGCTGCCTCCGGAGTTGATTAGATGTCTAGACAGCTAAGCCTGCGTCGGGGTAGCGTCAATCGCTATTTCGCCACGGGCCGAGCGAGTTGGGATGACTGATCGATGAACGTGGGCAACCGGATGGTTGACGGTCCGGCGCATCCGGTTCTGCGTCATGACGGGATCGCCTTGTGGCGCCAGATCGCCAGCCGGTTGCAGCAGGACATTGCCTCGGGCCACAGCAAACCCGGCGAGCGGTTGCCGACCGAGGCGGAGCTTTCGGCGTGCTTTCAGGTCAATCGGCACACGGTGCGGCGGGCTCTGGAGGAATTGTCGCGCGACGGGCTGGTGCGGATCGAGCAAGGTCGTGGCAGCTTCGTCGCCGAAGATGTGCTGGATTACGCGGTGGAGGCCCGGACACGGTTCTCCGAGTGGATCAGGAAGCACAACAAAGAGCCTTCGGGGCAGGTGCTGCAATTGCGCGAGATCCCGTCGGATCAGCGTGTGGCGGCGGGTCTGGCGCTTCGCGTCGGCAGTCGGGTGGTCCTGCTGGAGCGCCTGGGATTCGCGGATGACCGCCCGGTCAGCCTCACCCGGCACTATTTCCCGGCTACGCGCCTGAACGGAATTCTGGAGGCATTGCGGGCCTCGCCGCGCGTTACCGACGCGCTGCGAACGGTCGGCGTCGGCGACTACCTGCGCCAGCAGACCCGCGTGACGGCGCGTCTGCCGACCCAGGCCGAAGCCGACATGCTTCGGATGGCGCGCAACCGGCCGGTATTGGTCACCGAGAACACCAACGTCGATCGCGCCGGAACGATCGTGGAATTCTCCAACGGCTGCTATCCGACACCGCGGGTGCAGATTGTTTTCGAGCCCTGAAGGCCGAGGCACATGGATGACTTACAGATCACGGGAGGGACCGTCCTGCTGGCCTCGGATGGTCTGCAGCAGACTGATCTGGTTCTGAAGGCAGGTCTGATCGACCGCATCGGCGAGGGTTTGGCTGACCGGCGCCTGGATGCATCCGGCCTTCTGGTGCTTCCTGGGATCGTCGACCTGCACGGTGACGCATTCGAACGCCAGATGCAGCCACGGCCCGGGGTGGACTTTCCTGCCGGTCTCGCGTTGCGGGATACCGAGGCGCAGTTGCTGGCCAACGGCATCACCACGGCGTTCCACGGTGTGACATTGTCGTGGGAACCCGGATTGCGTGGCCTTACCGCCTGGCACGCTTTGCTGAGCGCACTGGGTGCCGGGACCTGGAGTTGCGACATGCGGGTGCATCTGCGGTGGGAGGCTTACAACCTCGACGCCGTGGACGCCGCGATCGCCGATATCGAGGCCGGGCGCGTGCATCTGCTGGCCTTTAACGATCACACACCGTCGATTCTGAAGAAGCTGCAAGACCCGGTTGCCGGTGCCAAGTTCAGCGAGCGCGCCGGGCTGACGATTGACGAATTTCGCGCTATCGCCGATCGCGTCGCCTGCCGAGCGGACGCGGTGGACGCGGCGCTGGACCGGGTCGCGGCGGCCGCTCGGTCGGCGGGTCTGCCGATGGCCAGCCACGACGATGACAGCATCGCGATCCGCGCCAGCTTCCGCGCGCGCGGCGCCCGGATCTGTGAGTTCCCGATGGCGGAGGAGGTTGGGAAATCGGCCGCGGCGGCCGGAGATTTCGTCGTGATGGGTTGTCCCAATGTGGTGCGCGGCGGGTCGCATCTCGGCTGGGCCTCGGCGGCGCGACTGGCGGAGGCCGGGATCTGCTCGGTGCTGACCTCGGATTATTACTATCCGGCGATGCTGCTTGCCGCGTTTATCCTGGCTGAGCGGGGGGTTTTGGACCTGCCCCGTGCCTGGCGGCTGATCTCGGCGAACCCGGCCCGTGCCGCCGGCCTGCGAGACCGCGGGACGATCGAGGCAGGAAAGCGGGCCGACCTGGTAATAGTCGACCCCGCCACCTCGCGCGTCGTAGCGACGATCGCGCGCGGACATATCGCGTACCTGACGGCGGTGGGCGCCGGGAGGCTATCAGTCCAGGGGCGTGACGGGCGCTGTCCGTGAAAGAGCAGTGTCCGGCGATCGCTTTATGCCCTGACCGATGCCCTGACCGCCGGCAAAGTTGCGCGATCGTCGAGTGGGAGGTTTCGGAGTAGACTGGTGCAAGCCATGACTGCGGCCAGCCAAACGTCAAGTCATTCATCATCGCCGTGTTTCACGAGGACCGAGCCATGACGACCCGACCAAAGGACTGGGAGAAGGTCATCGATGCCGAGGCAGAAATCTGCTATTGGCTTGCCCCCGACGGCTCACGGCACGCGGGCACGGACGAAGAGAATGCCGAAGTCCGCCGCGAATTGCTGAACATACGAACGATTAGCGACAAACGCCGACAGCAGCAGATCGCGGAACGCTAATACGTGTCGCTGCATTCGAGGATCAGCCCGAAGCCAATTCGCGCGAGGATCGGTCATTGAATACGGCGCCGTTGGGAGTAGGCTATTTCCGCTGATCGAAAATGGAAGGCACCGCCGACATGCCCGTGACCGTAAAGGACCTGCTTTCCGCCGCCCGTGCCGCTGTCCCTGCGGTCACGCCAGCCGAGGCCGCGGAACTGGCGGAAAAGTCCGACGCACTGATTATCGATGTGCGGGACGGAACGGAGGTCGCCACCAGTGGCAAAGTGAAAGGGGCTCTAGCGGTCTCGCGCGGCCTCCTCGAATTCCGCGCTGATCCCGAGTTGCCGACCTACGACCCCGCTCTCCGCAAGGATCGTCCGCTGATCTTGTATTGTGGCTCAGGCGGGCGGGCTGCGCTGGCCGGCAAGACACTGCTCGACATGGGGTTCACCAACGTACGCAACGTCGGAGGCTTCAAGGGACTGGTCGATGCTGGTTGGCCAGTTGAGCCGGCCTGACGATCAGTTGCGGCGAATGCCCGGCATTTCGATAATCGATATCCGAGGCGCCGGGCTAAACTGACCCCGACCATCATGTGACGCTTCGGCTCGCCGGTGTGGTCCGGTGGCCCAGGGGATTGCCTGCGCGGCATCGCAAGTCGTGGGTCCCCTGGGAGCACGCTTTGCGGTGCCGGTATCGCTCCGCGGCGTGATTGGCTGTTCGGCGTCACGGCCCGTGGCCATATCAGCCGCGGTCAATAATTGCCCGGACCTGGCGCGTAATAGGCGGGCGGCCGCGCATAAGCGCCTGGCGGTGGAGCGTAGTAGCCCGGCGGTGGAGCGTAGTAGGCCGGGGGGGCCGCGTACACGACCGGAGGGGGTGGCACGTAGGCCTGGGAGGCGATTGCTCCACCGATTACGGCAGCCGCACCTAATCCCAGGAGCGCTCCGCCGAGACCGATGCCGCCGCCGTGATTCCAATAGCCGCCACCATGGTAGTGCCCATAGTTGCCATGCCAGCCGCCACCACCGCCGCCACGGTGCCAGTCGGCATGGGCAGCCGGCGCGGCCAGCAGCCCTGCCGCGATGGGAGCCGCGATCAGCAAAGACTTAATCCGCCACATGGCCCGAACTCCTTTGAGTTTGACGACTGCACAAGTGGGCATGGGCAGTGGCCGGATTGAGGCAGGAGCAAGATGGTTTGATGGTCTTAATTCGGGCCCGGGCACGATGGGCCATACAGTTGCATGGCGGCGACAGCGAAACAGACGATCGCGATCGGTGATGGTCGCGGTTCGCGCGCCTCGGCTTAGGATTGACGGTCCGGTAAGCGAAGCCGGCACCGAGAAAGTGGCAACACCGACAAGGCGGCGAGCCGGCAGGGGATATTTGCGTCGCCTCCAATTGACTTGGCCAAGCCACTTCGTCAGTTTCCTTCCCGTCCGAGAAAGCGAAAATCAGCGAACAGGGGAGCGGATGGCAGGCCACGATCTCTCACGTCATCGACAGCCCCGGATCGTCCGCGTGATCCCGGTCGCTCGGCTTCCCATTCATTTTATCGCTGGGCAGAACTGAATGCCCGGGTTGCTCGAGGCGAAGGGCCTCCACGCCGAGTATGGCGAGACGAAAGTACTGCATGGCATTGATTTCGCGGTTCGCCAGGGCGGCGTGACCGCTCTGCTGGGAGCCAACGGCGCCGGCAAGACGACAACGCTGCGCGCCATCTGCGGCCTGGCTCAGACGCAAGGTCAGATCACGCTTGACGACCGTCGCATCGATGGCCTCGCCACCGAGGACATCGTGCGGCTTGGTGTTGCCCACGTTCCCGACGGGCGCGGTACCTTCATGGAGTTGACGGTCGAGGAAAACATGAAGCTGGGCGCCTACACCCGCCCGGCGCGCGAGGCGCACGCCGACTTCGATCACATGTTCGACTATTTCCCGCGGCTGAAGGAGCGCTTCAAGCAGCAAGCCGGCACTTTGTCCGGGGGCGAGCAGCAAATGCTTGCGATCGTTCGCGCCCTGCTGCTCCGACCCCGCCTGTTGCTGCTGGATGAGCCTTCCTTTGGCCTTGCGCCGCTGGTTGTGCAGGAAATCTTTCGTATCCTGCGCCGCATCCGCGACGATGCCGGCGTAGGTATCCTGCTGGTGGAGCAGAACGCCTCGCTGGCGCTGGAATTTGCTGAAGATGCCTATCTGCTGGAAACCGGACGCATCGTGATGTCCGGTCCCGCGGCGGAGATCATCAAGGACGAAGGGGTTCGCCGATCCTATCTTGGCTATTAGCGGCCTGCCCGGGATTCGCGGTGGCTCGCGGCCGGCGCGGGGTCGGCTCGTGCGATACACAGGATGTAGCAGAATGTAAAAGAGCCAGTGCCTCGGACCTGAGATTCGCCGCCGACAGCGAACTTGAGTATTGGGGAAGTAGACCGATTGAGGCCGACCACGTGGCCGCGGACCGGCTGGGAGCCGGTGCCTGGCGTCCAACTGATTGATCGACCTGCCGTAATCAGGCCGAGTATTCGAACCGGGAGGCACGATGCTGGAAGGCGTCATCCATCAGGTCATGTCGGGCATCGCCACAGGCGGAATTTACGCCAGCGTGGCGCTTGCCCTGGTGATGATCTACCAGGCAACCCATCATGTGAATTTCGCGCAAGGCGAGATGGCGACCTTCTCCACCTACATCGCGCTGACCCTGATCAATTTCGGTCTGCCGTACTGGATCGCTTTCGCCGGCGCGGTGGTTCTGTCATTCGTCATCGGCGTCGCGATCGAGCGTGTCCTGATGCGCCCGATGATGCATGCGCCGGTGCTGGCCTCGGTCGGCGTATTTGTCGGTCTGCTGCTGATCGTTAACAGCCTGAGCGGCTGGTTTTTCGACTACACGATCAAACAGTTCCCAACGCCGTTTCCCGACCGGCCGATGATGGGGGGCTATTTGTCCGGTCACGAACTCGGCGCGACGGCCATTACCCTGATCGTCCTTATCAGCGTCTGGCTGTTCTTCCGCTTTACCCGGCTGGGGCTGGCGATGCGGGCCGCCGCCTTCAATCCGGTCTCCTCCCGGCTGGTCGGGGTGCGCGTCGGTTGGATGCTGGCTCTGGGCTGGGGTCTGGCAGCGGCGATCGGCGCGGTTGCCGGCTGCATGGTGGCGCCGATCGTGTTCCTCGATCCGAACATGATGTCGGGCATTCTGCTCTACGCGTTCGCCGGCGCTCTGCTGGGCGGTATCGACAGTCCGTTGGGTGCGGTCCTGGGCGGCTTCGCGGTCGGGGTGATCGAAAATCTGGGCGGCGCCTACGTCGTAGGGACGGAGCTGAAGCTGACCCTCGCATTGGTCATCATTGTCGCGGTATTGACTGTCAAGCCGTCCGGCCTCCTGGGCCGGCGGGTCTATAGCCGAGTATAACGCCATGCGATCTCCCTGGCTGCTGGCCGTCCTGGTGCTGCTCGCCGCGATCGTCCCGGTGATGGGCTTCAGCGGCTACCATCTGTTCCAGATGACCATGGTGGTGGTTTATGCCATCGCCATCCTGGGGTTGGCCCTGCTGATCGGCTTCAATGGGCAGATCTCGTTGGGTCATGGCGCGTTCTACGCGATCGGCGCCTATACCTCCGCGATCCTGATGACGTCGTGGAACGTGCCGTACTGGCTGACGCTGCCCGCCTCGGCTGTGGTGTGCGCGATCGTAGGCTTCCTGGTTGGCCTGCCGGCATTGCGGCTGGGCGGCCTTTACCTGGCGCTGACGACGTTCGCACTGGCGGTCGCGGTGCCGCAGTTGCTGAAATACAAGCTGGTCGAGGACTGGACCGGCGGCGTGCAGGGCCTGGTCATCGACAAGCCGGATGCGCCGTTCGGGCTGCCCCTGACGCAGGATCAATGGCTGTATCTGTTCACCCTGGGCGTCGCGGTTGTCCTTTACATCGTCGCGTGGAACCTGGTTCGCGGCCGTGTTGGCCGAGCGATGATGGCGATTCGGGATCATGCGCTGGCGGCGGAGGCGATGGGCATCAATATCGCGATGTTGAAGACGCGAACCTTTGCGGTCAGCGCGATGTATACGGGGGTGGCAGGTTCGCTGGGCGCCATCGCGGTGCAGTTCGTGGCGCCCGACAGCTTCGGAGTGCTGGTCTCGATCTTCCTGTTCGTGGGCCTGGTGGTCGGTGGGGTATCCTCGATTGGTGGCACGCTGATCGGGGCGGCATTCATCGAGTTCATCCCGAACCTGGCCGACAAGGTGTCCAAAGCGGCGCCGGGCGCGGTCTACGGCGTGCTGCTGATTGCCGTGATGTTCCTGCTGCCGGCCGGGGCAGGGGGATTCCTGCACAGCCTCTGGCGCCGGATGTTCACTGGGCGCGCTCGGCAGACGGAGATGGCGGGCCAGTCGGTGGAGGCGGCGGCCACGATGGCGAGCGTCGAGGCATCGTACCAACTGTCTTCTGAGCTGGCCGGCATACCCGTAGAGGCGGATCTGGTGGCGTCCCCCGGCACGCGTGCCGATCCGGATACCGCTTCCTCCAATCATTGATGGTCCCGTCACCGTCACGAAAGTGGTCGGAGCGGGCTGGTTAGGCTGAGGCGGGTCTGCGGTTGACCTTCAGCACGTGCGGTCGCGTTGGAAACAGGCGCACGGGCCAAAACCGACCTGAAAGCGCTCGGGACAGTTAATCCGCCGGCGGACGTGAACACGGACGCCGAAGCGCTTTCTCTTGGCGATAGCCTGGCCAGAACCTCCGGTCGCAGCAAGCTGGCATATCGACCGCCCACATCGGTGATTGGGGGCAGGGAAGAGGGTTTTCGGCTCGACTGGGCAAGCCACTGCAACCCACGGGTCTACCTGCCCTTAAGGACAGGTGCGGGACAATCCATCGCGCAAGGAGACCACCATGAGTGACAAGCCGCCTATCGTGAAATCAACCGACGAAGTCCGCCAGGGCGAGACCAGCGGCCGCGTTCGCTGGGTGCTCGGCGTTTCTCTCGTGCTCGTTGTCCTGGCAATGATCGTGGTCTACTTCGTAGTGGTCAAAGCCTAGTCTCAAGTATGTCAGCCAGCGGCGGAGAGCAGACCCGGAGATAGTCTATCTACTGGTATTGAAAATTCAGCGAGGATCGTCGCGATGCCCGTCGCCACCACGACTTTCTACAGCAGCTCGAACGGCGACCGCTGGCTGCTGTCCCATGACGACGAGACTGGAAGCTACCTGGTTCGCCACGAGCCCAACCTCAGTTCCGGCGGCCAGGCGACAGAGACACCCGTCCCGACGTTTCTAGCCGGCAGCGGCACGAGCCCCCAGGCGGAGGCGTTGCGCACGCTGCTCCATAAGAGCGGCGTGGCTGACGGCGCGGGCGGGGAATAAGAATTAGCGGCACGAGCCCAAGCGGAAAACGCGCAAGTGGTTGCTGCGTCAGTCTGGCCACCGCAGCTCGAAGTCAGGTGGGGCGCGAGTTCTTCCACCCCCGGCCGGCGGCCGGCGACAGACAGCGCTCACCCCAGACGCTTCCGGTTCCAGCTTGGGTGGATCGATCACGACCAGGGATGAGCCGGCCGACCGGTGCCGCGCCGCATACCGCTATGAGCGGATCACGAAACTCACAACGGATGCTCGGACGGTGAGGACGTTGAAAGAAATATGCGCGCCAGATAGGTTTCGACGGTCAGCAACGACGGAGGGGCGCAACGTAGCCCGAGATGGCCGTCGGGACGCACCAGGCAGAGGCACGGCCGGTCGCTGTCACCAAGCTTTACGTGGGCGGCTCCCGTCAGGTCGACAAGCAAATCGTCGGCGTCGGGCCCTTGCGTCACCGCGCTCCGTGTCACGACATAGGCCTTGACGTGCGGGTCATGGCGCCGCGAGACGCCGCGCGCCATCTCCAGCCATGTGGCCGCCGTGACAGCGTCCGCATCTCCGGCGAACAGCAGCAGTGTGTGGCCGGTATGGGCGAGCAGTTCATGCAGCCGGACTGCACCGGCGCGTCTGGCGAGGTGGGCGTCGCCGACCCGGTATCCGACCTTCGTCGCTGATGGCGAAAGCGGCGGCGGCCCATCCGGTTCAAGGATCGGACTGACGTCATAGCCGAGGCCGACTTCCGACTCGCCCAGCGCCACTTCGTGTTGACCCTCGGACGTCGCCATAAGCTGGGTGACGGTATCAATCGCAACGGGATCACCTCGGACGGCATTTGCCTCCGCTTGGTCGCCTGACGCGCCGACGATCGCGACGATCTGTCGACGCTCGGTTTCGTATGAGTTCGAGCAAAGAGTCCGGCGCCCGTCCGGTTGCGACCAGCGCGAGCTTCCACCCGAGATTATAGGCGTCCTGAATGCCCCCGTTCATTCCATGGCCTTCGATCGGACTGCAAGCATGGGCGGCATCACCGGCGAGCAGCACGCGCTCCACCCGGAAGCGCGTCGCCATGCGGCAATGTGTATGGAAGAGCTGCGGTTGGTCGGACGCCGCGATAGTCGCGCCCGGCGCGAATTGCTAAATCCACCGTTCGAGATGCGCGACCTGCGTCGGATCGGCCGGGTCGCAGCGGAAGTTGATCCGCCACCTGTCCTCGCCCATCGGAATCAGGATCACCGGAGGATCGAAACTAACTGCGGCAATGCCGTCGGTATGCGGCCAACCGGCAAGCCTCACATCGACGACCCCCCAATACAACGGATAGTCATGGCCAGGAAAGTCAACGCCAACCAGGTGGCGAACCTTACTGTGGAGCCCGTCGGTGGCGACGACCCAACTCGCCGCCAGCGACCGTTTGTTGCCACGGTCGTCGACAAGCACTCGAACGCCGGCCTCGCTCGCCTGCAAATCGACGAGCTCGACGCCCCGGTCGACGGTGCCGCCGAGCCGCTCCAGCACCTCGGTTAGCAGGCGCTCGGTGGCGCTTTCCGGCAGCCCGAGCATGAAAGGGAATGGCGTATCCAGCGCGCCAAACCGAAACGACGCCCGTCTCGATCCGGCTCCATAGAAGTCGGTCCCTAAGATTTTCTTCCCTTGGCGAAGAAATTCGGCCGACGCGCCAAGCGCTTCGAATATCTCCAACGACCGCGACTTGATGACTGAGGCGCGATCCCAGAGCAGCGGCGACGGACGCTTGTCGATGAGTTGGAAGGGCACGCCGCGTCGTGCAAGCTCGATCGCGACGACAAGCCCTGCTGGTCCAGCTCCGACAATGAGGACCGGATCGATCGGATTCTCCACGCTTTTTCCCACAATAATCATAGCGAAAAGCTTGCTGTGGTGTCCAGCTTCAGGTCTCCTGTCCGGTTTGCGGAGGGGACGAGCTGCACAATCTTGGGCGTCGCCGCGGCCGTCGTCGTGCCAGTCGATCAGGCAGGTGCGCGCGACCCGGCGGTGTCCCACCAACTCGTCCCGCGACAGCCATGACGATACGCCATCGAGGGTGTTCGCGCCGGTTCTGGTGCACGCCGATACACCCGACATAGTCACCGACGTTAGCTTCGGGGTCATGCTGCAGCCTTTGGCCGGGCGCCGAGGCGAATCGTTGCGCAAACTGCGCCCCGCGAAGGCAGTCAGACTTGACGAGACGGCTGGCTCCTGAGCCGAATGTTGCCGCCGTCGGATCAACTGCGGTGGCTGGCTGCCGTCGGAATGTCTGACTGGTTTTCGATCGGAACTGATGGCTGGTTTCGTCGGAATGCGAAAGCTGAGGAGAAAACGGATGGATACGCAAGCGCCGGCCAGAGAGAATGTGGAAACCGAGAAAAGCTCGTCTTTCGATGTCATCGTGATCGGTGCAGGCGTGGCTGGACTGTATCAGCTCTACAAACTGCGTGAGCTCGGCTTGCAGGTGCGGGTCACTGGAAGCCGGGTCGGCGGTTGGTGGAACCTGGTATTGGAACCGCTATCCGGGCGCGCGCTTCGATTCCGAAAGCCACACCTACGGCTACTCGTTTTCGCAGCAGCTCCTCGACGAATGGCATTGGAGCGAGCGGTTCGCCCCTCAGCCAGAGACCGAGCGATATCTCAACTATGTCGCCGACAAATTCGACTTGCGGCGCGACATCCAGTTCAACAGCCGCGTTGCGGCGGCGCTTTACCACGATGATCTCCGCAGCTGGGAACTCACGCTGGAAGATGGCCGCCGCTACTCCACGCGATTTCTGGTCAGCGCCATCGGGATTTTGTCGTCACCGACGATGCCGAACATTCCGGGTACCGACACCTTCAAGGGCGTGTCCTGCCACACGCACGCCTGGCCCCGGGACGGGGTGGACTTCGCTGGCAAGCGCGTCGGGATCATTGGCACCGGTGCCACCGCGGTGCAGACAATCCAGGAAATCGCCAAGACGGTCGGGCACCTGACGGTATTTCAGCGCACCCCCAACTGGTGCGCCCCGCTGCACAACGGCAAAATTTCCGAGGCGGAGATGCGCGACATCCGGGCGCATTACCGGGAGATCTTCGCGCTCTGTCGCACCTCGCCGGGTTGCTACATCCATGCCCCGGACCCGCGTAAGACGCTTGAAGTGCCGCTCGAGGAACGCGAAGCCTTCTGGGAAAAGCTGTACGCCTCGCCAGGTTTTGGCATCTGGATGGGCAATTTCAGCGACATGCTGACCGACCGTGCGGCGAATGCTGCGGCTTCCGATTTCATTGCGCGCAAGATCAGGCAGCGTGTCCACGATCCGGTCATCGCTGAAAAGCTCATCCCGAAGAACCACGGGTTTGGCACGCGGCGCGTGCCGCTCGAAACCGGCTATTACGAAGTCTACAACCAGCCCAATGTCGAGTTGGTCGACATCAGCGACACGCCGATCGAGCGCATCACACCGTCCGGTATCAGAACAAGCGACCGTGCGTATGAATTCGACATCATCATCTACGCGACCGGGTTTGACGCGATCACCGGCGCCTTCGACCGCATTGACCTACGCGGCGCCGGCGGCGTGCGGCTGAAGGATGTTTGGAAAGATGGGCCGCAGACCTATCTCGGCGTGCTGGTTGAAGGCTTTCCGAACATGATGATGACGATGGGCCCGCATGCCGGCCTCGGCAACTACACGCGTACGGCCGAGTACAGCGTCGAATGGGTTAGTGGTTTGATCCGGTTCGCGACCGAGCGCGGCCTGAGCCGCATCGAGGCGACGGCCGAAGGCGTCGCCGAATGGACCGACTACGTCCTCGAGCTTGGGCAGGGCCAGCTGATGAACGAGATCGACTCGTGGATGACCGGTGTCAACCGCAACGTGGAAGGCAAGCAGAAAGCGCGGATCATGCGCTATAGCGGCGGCCATCCCGCTTACCGCGAGCACTGCGATGCCGTTGCAACGGACGGTTACCGAAAGCTTGCTCTGGCTTAGCGCCCGGCATCGTCGAGCAGGCCGCACAAGGCACCATGATGGAACGCCCGGGCAGAGGAGGTTGCCGCCGCGAACCTGTTTCTGGCCTTCGACGATGCCTCCTACGTCACCGGCGCCCTGCTGTTCGCGGACGGCGGCATGACGGCGCCGTGAGAAACATTCACCCGGCGCTCACAGTCCGTAGCCCGGCGAAACGGGCTCGCAGGGACGGGCACCTCGCCTTGACGCCCAGGAGTGGCGCCCTTCCCTTTATCTCGTCTCGACCTCACAAGATATACTACGTTTTCCGCGGCGACCAGCCATACGCCTTGGCGCAGGCGCCGCCCATGAGCATTGCCCGCTCAGTGTCGCTCAAACGGTCGGTTCGGAGAAAGGGCTCGACGGCCTGCTCGTAGTTGACGACGGCAAAAGCGCGCGTCCAGTCGGTGCCCCACAAGCAGCGATCGAAGCCCCAGGCCTCGAAGATGCGGGCAAGCGGGTCCCAGATATCCGGAAATGGATATGGTTCGCGGGACAGCGTGCAGGCGCCGCTGACTTTGATCACCGCGTTCGGGCGCTTGGCGAGTTCCAGCACCTTCGGCAGGTCGGCCCATGGCTGCGGCGGCGCGGGCGGTACGCGCGGCTGCAGGATGCCCAGATGGTCGACGATGAATCGCGTGTCGGGATGGCGATCGATGAGCGCGGTGCCCACCTCCAAATTGTCCCAGCACAGGATGTTGACCGGAAAATCATAACGAACGGCCGCGCGTAGAATTCGGTCGAGGCCCGCGTCGTCCGGCGCGCGCTGTGCCTCTTTCGGCAGCATGATGCGGATTCCGACCGTGCCCGGCGTCTTCTTCCAGTCAGCGACGACGTCGGCGACCGCAGGATCGTCCGGGTCGACCGGCTTGACGATGCCGAACCGGCCAGGATGGGCCCGTTGCACCTCGACTGCATAGCTGGCGTCGAAGCGGTACATGGAAAAGGCGGAGATGAAGATCGCGCCGTCGACGCCGACTTTGTCCATCGCCGCCACCATCTCGTCGCCGGTGACGTGATCGGGCCAGTTCGGCACATTGTGCCAGGGTCGCTTGGTCGTATTCGCCTCATAGGCATGGACCTGTGAATCGATGATCGTCATCGGGGTTCCTCCTCGGTGCGAGGTGAGCTTGGCGATCACCGCAGGTTTGTGTCCAGAGGGCGCGAGCTTGGCTGATGCCGGGACGCCACGGCGGTCGTTCGGGTAACAGCAACTCGAGGCAAGACGCCGGATGGATGCGAGTCCTTTCGCCCCAGGTATGAAGTCGGAGATTGCGGCACACGGGTAGACATGGCAACCGTTCGATGGCGGAATAAGCCTGCATAGGAGGGCAAGGTCGTCGGAAAGCCGGACATTTCATTGCCAGGGGAACGGATGCTGCCGTCCATTCTGGCGCGACGCGGCGCCGCTGGTTTTTGGCTTGCCATTGTCCTGACGGGCGCGGGCACCGGCCTGGCGGCCGCCGCGCTGACGGGGTTGTTGGAGGTTGTGCAGCAACTGGTCTGGGGCGGCAACGGGCTGGATGTGCTGCAGGCGGCTTCGCGTGCCCCGCCGTGGCGCCATCTCGCTGCACTGATCGGCGCGGGACTGATGACCGGCGCAGGACAGTTGCTTCTGACCCGACTGCCGAGCGGCAACGGCATCGATATTACGGCGGCGATTTGGTTCCAGGCTGGGCGATTGCCTGCGTTGCGCACGCTCGGGAGTGCGATCCTCTCCATCATCATCGTGGGCATGGGAACAGCTCTTGGGCGCGAGGGCGCACCCAAGCAGGCCGGCGCGGTGATCGCCAACGTGGTATCGGATCGTGCGAGGCTGTCCGACGAGCAACGGCGGCTGTTGGTCGCCTGCGGTGCAGGGGCGGGGATGGCCGCTGCCTATGGCGTGCCACTCGGCGGCGCGCTGTTTTCGCTCGAGGTTTTGCGCGGCGCGCTGGCACTTCGGTTCGTGCTGCCGTCACTGCTCACCGCTCTTGTCGCGACCGGCGTGTCATGGGTGTTCCTGCCCGACATGCCGACCTACGTCATCCCACTCTACAAAGGCTCGGTTTCCAGCGTCGCCTGGGCGATGCTGGCCGGCCCGATCGTGGGCCTCGTCTCGGTGGTCTACGTGCGCGCCGTGGCCTGGGCGGATGCTCACAAGCCCTCGGGTTGGCGCCGCGTCCTGGGCGCCGGTCGTGGTGCTGGGATTGCTTGGCGCGGCATCGATTCCGTTCCCGCAATTGCTGGGTAACGGGCGTGATGTGGCGGAACTGGCATTTACCGGGCAGCTAAGCCCGCTACTGCTCGTATCGCTGTTTTTGCTGCGCCCGCTGGCCACGGTGTCATGTCTCGGCAGCGGCGCGCCAGGCGGCCTGTTCACACCGTCGCTTGCGACCGGCGCGATGCTCGGCGGATTGCTGGGAGTGCCCTGGTCGTGGCTCTGGCCCGGCGTGCCGCCCGGATTGTTTGCGTTGGCGGGCGCCGCGGCGATGATTGCAGCCACGACGCAGGGCCCGATCTCGGCCATCGTCCTGATGATGGAACTCACCGGGTTTTCCCGCGCCGCTGTCCTGCCGCTGCTACTGGCTGTGACGACGGCGACGCTGGTTGCGCGCAGCATCGAGCCACGGTCGATATACGATGCACGTTTGAGCAACCCGCAGATTCGCGAACGACAGCGCGCGCGCAATCGCGCCATGGAGGAATTGTCGACATGACCGGCGAGCGGGCTTGCCGCGGACCGTGTCGACGGAGGGGACGGCTTCTGCTTGCGTGGCTTGCCGCGGAGAACTCTGCTGTCAGGCGAGGTTGACATCCCCCGCGCCCATGTCGGCCTGCCGATCCTTGCGGGCGGTCCGGTTGGAGCGATAGCGTTGACAATGACGGAACGGTCGGCGGCAAATAGTGGCTGATCGACGGCAGCGCGGCACATTTTGGCCGGGCGCGCGAACAGGGGGATAGATATCGTGCCGGACACCCACGTCCTGACGGAACGGCCAGCTGAGGACCAGATCGCGACCTACGACGCAATTGTCATCGGCGCCGGCATTTCCGGCATGTTCATGCTCTACCGCCTGCGCGAGCTCGGCATGACCGCGCGCGTCTTCGAAGCCGGCACCAATGTCGGCGGCACCTGGTACTGGAACCGCTATCCCGGCGCCCGCTTCGATTCCGAAAGCTGGACCTACGGCTATTCGTTTTCGAAGGAATTGATGCAGGAGTGGGACTGGAAGGAGCATTTCTCTCCGCAGCCTGACACGCTGGAATACCTGAACCATGTCGCTGACAAGTTCGACCTGCGTCGGGACATGCAGTTCCGCAGCACGGTCACAGCCGCGCACTGGGATGACGCGGCGGACCAATGGACCGTGACCCTGGAGAGTGGCCAGCAGGCAAAGTCGCGCTTCCTGTGCACCGCGGTCGGCATCCTGTCCGCCCACACCCTGCCTGCCATTCCAGGCCGGGACAGCTTCCGCGGCCCGGCCTACCACCCCGCGCGCTGGCCGCACACGCCGGTGGACTTCACCGGCCAGCGCGTCGGCATCATCGGCACCGGGGCCACCGCCATTCAGGCGATCCCCGAGATCGCCAAGCAAGCGAAGCAGCTCACCATCTTCCAGCGACGCCCGAACTGGGCCGCGCCGTTGCACAATGCCAAGATCAGCAAGGACGAGATGGAGCAGATCAAGTCCCGATATGACGAGATCTACGCCCACTGCGCCAAGACGCAGATGTGGTTCATCCATCAGGCCGACCCGCGCAAGACCCTGGATGTGCCGCCGGAGGAGCGCAAGGCGTTCTGGGAGAAGCTGTACGCCGAACCTGGGTTCGGCATCTGGTTGGGCAATTTCCGCGATATCGGCGTCAACGAGAAAGCCAACGCCGCCATCAGCGAATTCATCGCCAACAAGATCCGTCAGCGCGTGAAGGACCCCAAAGTCGCGGAGAAGCTGATCCCCAAGGACCACGGCTTCGGCGCCCGCCGCGTGCCGTTGGAAAGCGGCTATTTCGAGGCCTACAATCGTGACAACGTGACGCTGATCGATACGCTCGAAGATGAGCCGATCGAGTGCATCACGCCGAAGGGCATCAGGACCACGAAGCAGGAATACGAGTTCGACGTGCTGATCTACGCCACCGGCTTCGATGGCGTGACCGGCGCCTTCGATCGCATCGACATCCGCGGCAGCAATGGGCTGCAGCTGAAGGACGCATGGGCCGAAAGCCCCCGTACCTACCTCGGGATGCTGGCGGAAGGTTTTCCGAATATGCTGATGGTGCTGGGTCCGCACACCGCGCGCGGCAATATCCCGCAGGCCATCGAACATAGCGTGCAATTTCAGACCGGCATGCTGCGGTTCATGCAGGAACACCACTACACGCATGTGGAAACCAGGCCGGAGCAGGTCGACGAGTGGACGCAGACCGTGATCAAGGCGGCCGAACCGTTGCTCTCCTCCAAGGTCGATTCCTGGCAGACCGGCGTAAACCGGAACGTCGAGGGCCGGACGGTGCGCCGCGTCCTCGGCTACAACGGTCACGGCGTGCATTTCCGGCGGACGACCGACGAAGTCGCCAAAGGCGGCTACAAGGAATTCATGTTCCGCTAACGCAATATCAGTCAGACCCCGAGGGCGGAACGAGCTCTTGCAAACGACCGTCGGCTATCTCCACATCCGCCGACGGCCGCAGGATGCTTCGAACCCGCCGGTGCGCGACCGGCCGCGGCGCCCTCCCGCTGCGGAAGGCGCGGCGACCGTAGCTATGCCAAAGCGGGCTCAAGCAAACGATCGAGGGTGATCGGGAACTGGCGAACGCGGATGCCGGTCGCGTGCCACACCGCATTGGCGACCGCGCCGGCGCTTCCCGTGACGCCGATCTCGCCGACGCCCTTGATGCCGAGCGCGTTGACGTGCGGGTCGTGCTCGTCGACGAGAATGGCCTCCAGCGAGGGCACGTCGGCGTTCACCGGCACATGATACTCGCCGAGATTCGGGTTCATTGGCCGGCCGGAGCGCAAGTCCATCACGGCGTGCTCATGCAGGGCGAACGATACGCCCCAGATCATGCCGCCATAATACTGGCTGCGCACCAGTCGCGGATTGATCACCCGGCCGGCGGCGAAGGCGCCGACCAGACGGGTGACGCGGATCTGCCCCAACTCGGGATCGACCTTCACCTCGGCAAACACCGCGCCGTGCGCATGCATGGCGTAGTGCGACTGCGCCGCCGGGTCGGCCGCGCTGTTGCCCCGCCCGTCGATTTCCGCGATCCCGGCGCGGGCGAGGATATCACCATAGCTCTCGCTACGGCTTTCATCGTCGCGGCGGAACAGCCGGCCGCCCCGCGCCACCACGCCCGCGTTGCCGGCGCCGAACAGCGGCGAACGGTTGTCGGCCATGGCCAGTTCCGCCAGCTTGGCGATGACATCGGCACCGGCGCCGTGGATCGCCATGCCGGCCGTCGCGGTATGCGCGGACCCGCCCGCGATGCCGCCATCCGGCAGGTCAGACGTGCCGGTCCGGAACTCGATCTGTTCGATGTCGAGCCCGAGCCCGTCGGCCGCGATCTGGGCGAGCGCGGTCGCGGCACCTTGGCCCATGTCGTGGGCGCCGATCTCCATCACGCCGCTGCACGTCCCGCTGGCGTCACGCCTGATCACCGCGCGAGCCTGCGCCTGGAACATGATTGCCGGAAAGGTCGCGGTACCGACGCCCCAGCCAACCAGCAGCCCGGCCTCGTCGCGCATTTGCCGCGGCGCCAGCGGCCGCCCCGCCCAGCCGAAGCGTTCGGCGCCCTGCGCGTAGCATTGGCGCAGCGCCTTCGAGGAGAACGGCTTGCCGGAGATCGGCTCTACCTCGGCATAGTTCTTCAAGCGGAACTCCAGCGGATCCATGCCGCAAGCCTGCGCCATCTCGTCGATTGCGCTTTCCAGGGCGATCGAGCCGGTCGCTTCGCCGGGCGCGCGCATGAACATCGGCGTCCCGGTGTCGAGCCGCACCACTTCATGCGACGTGGCGATGGCGGGGCTGGCATACAGCGTGTGCGAAGCGTCCGAGGCAGGCTCGAAGAAGTCGTCGAACGTGCTGGAAGACGTCCTGGTGTGATGGTCGATGGCCGTCAGCGCGCCGTCGCGGTCGGTGCCCATGCGCAGCGTCTGTCGGGTCGGCGCGCGGTGGCCCACCGGGCCGTACATCTGCTCACGCCGCAGCACCAGCTTGACCGGCTTGCCGACCAGCCGCGCGGCCATGATGCCAAGCACCTGAGGGCCGGAGATCAGGCCTTTCGAGCCGAAGCCGCCGCCCAGGAAGGGGCTGCGGATATGGATGTTCTCCGCCGGTATGCCGAACAGCCCGGCGATGCGGTCCCGCGCCATCGCCAGGCCCTGGCTCGGCGTATCGACCGACAGCGTGTCGCCGTCCCATGCCGCGACGATCGCGTGCGGCTCCATCGCATTGTGATACTGCGGCGGCGTCTCGTAGGTCGCGTCGATGCGGGTGGACGCCGCCGCGAGGCCGGCTGCGACGTCGCCGTGATGCACCTCGGCCGGATTGCCGACGCCCACCGCTGGCGGAACGAAGCTCTCGTCGGAATCCAATCCCGCCCGCGCCGGCGCGGTCTCGTAACGCGGCGACAGCAACGCGGCACCTTCCGTCGCGGCCTCCAGCGTCGTGGCGATCACCACCGCGATCGGCTGGTTGGCGTACCGCACCCGGTCGTTCTGCAGCAGGTCGAGCCGGAACATGAACGGGTGCAGCTTCGCATCCGGGTCCTGCGCCAGCTCCGGTTTGTTGTCAGGCGTCATGACCTCGACCACGCCGGGATGCGCCTTCGCCGCCGCAAGATCGAGGAAGGTGACCCTGCCGCGCGCGATGCTGGCCACCGCCAGAACGGCGTACAACATGCCGGGCGGGTGATTGTCGGCCGCATAGCGCGCGCCGCCGGTGACCTTCAGGAGGCCGTCACGACGGGTGATCGGCTGGCCGATGCTGGAGCCGTGCCGCTGATGGGCCGGAGCCTGGGCAAGCGCGATATCAGGCATGGACGAGAGCTCCGGGAACGAGGGCGAAGGGAGACGCCGGCAGCGCCGGCACACGATCCGGCGTGCCCGCCGCGGCCAATGTGAGAGCCCGCGTCACGATCCGTCGCGCGAGCTCGATCTTGAAGGCGTTGTCGCCGGACGGCGTCGCGTCGGCGAGCGCTGCCTCGGCGGCCCGGCGGAACGCGTCACGATCCGGCCGCGCGCCAACCAGCGCCGCCTCGGCCGCACGGGCCCGCCACGGCTTCAGCGCGACGCCGCCAAGCGCGATCCGTGCCTCGGCGATCGCGCCGGCCTCGATCCGCAAGGCAGCGGCGGCCGACACGACCGCGAAGGCGTACGACGTGCGGTCACGCACCTTCAGATAGCGGGCGTGCGCCGAGAACCCCGCGGCCTCGGCCGGCAGACGCACGGCGACGATCAGCTCGCCAGGCTCCAGCACGCTTTCACGCTCCGGCGTGTCGCCGGGCAGACGGTGGAAGCTTTCCAGCGGAACTTCGCGGTGCCCGGTTTTGCCCTCGATCTCCACCACCGCGTCGAACGCCACCAGCGGGACGCAGAAATCCGACGGATTGGTCGCGATGCAGCTCTCGCTCCAGCCGAGCACCGCATGCAGCCGCGTGTCGCCGCCGCGCGCCTCGCAGCCGGCGCCCGGTTGGCGCTTATTGCAGGCGCTGGCGACGTCGTAGAAATAGGCGCACCGCGTGCGCTGCAGCAGATTGCCGCCGACCGTCGCCGCATTGCGCAGTTGCGCCGAAGCGCCGGACAGCAGCGCTTCCGCCACCGCGGGAAAGCGTCTGGCAAACACAGCGTCGTGGGCCAGGTCGGCATTGCGCACGCGCGCGCCGATCCGCACGCCGCCATCCGCCAGCTGCTCGATCGCGTCGAACCCCGGCAAATGATTGACGTCGACCAGACGGCGCGGCTGCGCAATGCCGCCCTTCATCAGGTCCAGCAGATTGGTGCCGCCGGCGAGGTAAGCCGCACCGGGCTCGGAAGCGGCGGCGACGGCCTCGGCGATCGTTGCGGGCCGGAGGTAATCGAAGATCTTCATGCCGCGTGCTTCCGATCGAGTTCGCCGAGGGCTTTCCGGGCGTCGAGCACCGCGTCGGTGATCCCGGCGTAGGCGCCGCAGCGGCAGAGATTGCCGCTCATGCCTTCGCGCACCCGCTCGGGATCGTCGCCGGCCTGGCCTTCCTGCAGCAGGCCGATGGCGCTCATGATCTGGCCGGGCGTGCAGAAGCCGCACTGGAAACCGTCATGCGCGATGAATGCCGCCTGCACCGGATGCAGCGTGTCGCCTTGCGCCACGCCCTCGATCGTCTGGACATGCGCGCCGTCGTGGCTGAGCGCGAGAGCAAGGCACGAATTGATCCGGCGGCCGTCGACCAGCACCGTGCACGCGCCGCACTGCCCGCGGTCGCAGCCCTTCTTGGTGCCGGTCAGATCAAGCCGTTCGCGAAGGAGATCGAGCAGCGTGACCCGCGGATCGTCCAAGCGGAATGTCTCGCGCCACACCGTTCACGGTCAGCGAAATCGATAAACTCATGCGGTGCTCCGATCAGTGCTATAGTCGAACCAGGCCCCAGCCGACGGGGTCGATCCAGATGCGCGGCCGATACAGACGGGGCCAGTAAAGACGCGGCTGGTACAACGGTGAGGCGAGGCGGCGGTTGAGGCACAGGACCGCCGGGCCCAGATGCGATCTGTTGCATATACGGAGGGTGCCTCCGCTTTCAAGTGGCCACGGGAAGCGTGACGAGCGATATGGGAGAGCATTCGAACCAGACCACCCGGCGGCCGCGCACCGATGCGGTTCGCAATCGCGAGCGGGTGCTGGAGGCGGCGAAGGCGGTGTTCAGCGCCGGCGGCCCGGATGCCAGCCTGGAGGCGGTGGCGCGGCACGCCGGGGTCGGCATCGGCACGCTGTACCGGCATTTCCCGACCCGCGAGGCGCTGTTCGAGGCGGTCTATCGGCGCGAGGTCGAGCAGCTCGCCGATCTCGCCGAACAGTTGAAGGCCGAGATGTCCCCGGTCGAGGCGTTGCGCCGGTGGCTGCGCTCGAACGTGGAGTTCGTCGCCACCAAGAAGGGCATGTCGGCGGCGCTGGCTCTGGCGGTGAACAGCACCTCGGAGCTCTCCGCCTATTCGTTCGAGCGCCTGACCAGGGCGGTGGGCAGCATTGCTGGACCGCGCGGTCGCGGCGGGCGAGATCCGTAGCCGATATCAGCCCGGAGGACCTCCTGCGGGCCCTCGTGGGCATGTGCTACCTGCACGACCAGCCCGGCTGGCAGGCGAGCGTGCTGCGCCTGCTCGACGTCTTCGTCGACGGTCTGCGCCGTCCGTCCGAAACCCAACGGGAGGGCGGAGCGGTGGCCGAAATCCGCGCGGAGAAGTGATCCGCTGCCGGTCAATTCACCAGCACCGGCGCGGCGTCGCGCCCACGTCGGGTAGATCGAGCCCGTGACGATCGGCGTTCCCTGGCCGGTTGGCAACCGGACCACCCTTGCGACTGACGCGGCTCCTGCCTAGGCTCTCTTAAAATCCCTCCAACAGGAGCGTTTCAACGTGCCACACTCGCAAGGAATCAGATTTAACGCCGATCCGCTCACCTTCATCGTCAGACACCAGCTGTGGGACGGTAATGTCGAGGATCACACCGACCAAGGTGTCTCCATCGACGTGGCGGCTGATGCTGGCGGCAAGGAAACCGCGCTATTGCGCTTCAATTGCTTCGACATCGAGAAAAGCTATACCTACGGGCCGGAAAACCCTGAACTTACGACCCCGGACCGGGTCGGCGGCGGCATGGGCGTGCACTGCCGGATGGACCCGATCACTGACGGTAATCCGATTGGCTGGGCGATTCGGACCCTCGGTGAAAAACTCCCGAAGATGCTGGATCGGGCTGGATACAAGGACATCGCGGAGGCGACCGACCTCGGCAAGGTGCGGCGCGTACTGCCGGAAGTGGAGGCCTGCGCCAGAGAAACGTTTGTATCCAAGCGAAACACCGTCAAGCATAACCGTGGCACCGAGATCTTCGAAGCCGGTAACATCCGCATCGGCCTTGAGATGCGCCGGCTGCGGAACGGTGACGGCGGCCTCGCGGTGCATGTACTTGGCGACGTGGGCGGGTCGAAAGGCAAGGCGTACGTGGAAGAAACGGAGCTTCTAGCGTTCGACTGTTTCTGGAACGGCGCGCACTACCATTACGGCCCGCGCAACAAGAACCACCGGATCAACTGGGACACGACCATTGTCGACGATCCGCTGGAGTGGACCTTCGAGCAGATGGAGAACCGAAGGCTTGGGGCGATGATCGAACGCGCCGGTTATCCGGGGATCGCCGCCGACCTGGACCTGGACAAGATTGCGTCGGTCCTTCCGGCGTTGAAGAAACGGGCCTTTGAGATGTACCACGAGGGCGAGCGGTTGACCGGTCACAAGGGCTTGCCGCTCGAGTTCACCCCGAATCTGGCCGCCGAGTAGTCAACCAAGAAGATGGTGGAGGTTCTCGGAAACCTCCACCGCCTGATACCACGACGCCGACGCCAGTCAGGGCGATGGTTGCGCGCGGTCCGCCGCCCCTCCTCGCCGGCCGCCAGCCTTTCGGTCGCGTACAGTCGGGCCGCCTCTGGCAATCGATACCGCACGGTGTGTCGCCCGTGCCGTCGGCGGGCACGAATCGGAGGCCGTCAGCGCCAACCGAGGGCGGGCGCCACGTGGGCGAGAATTGCCTCGATAACATGTGCATTGTAAGCGACACCCAGCTGATTTGGGACAGTCAGCAGCAAGGTGTCGGCCTCGGCGATAGCCTCATCCCTGCTGAGCTGCTCAACCAGGACGTCGGGTTCGGCCGCATAGCCACGACCGAAGATCGCTTGGGTCTTCTCGTCGATGAAGCCGACCTGATCGGCTTCCTCGCGCCCGCGTCCGAAGTAGGCGCGATCGCGATCGTCCAGCAGCGCGAAGATGCTACGGCTGACCGAGACGCGTGGCTCGCGCGTATGGCCAGCCTCCCGCCATGCTGCACGGAAAGCCCGGATCTGGTTGGCCTGCTGGATGTGGAAAGGTTCTCCGGTCTCGTCGTTCTTCAGTGTCGAGCTCTGCAGGTTCAACCCGAGTTTCGCCGCCCAAACCGCGGTGGCGTTGGAGCCGGCCCCCCACCAGATCCGGTCGCGCAGGCCCTCGGCATAAGGTTCGGGGCGCAGCAGGCCCGGCGGATTGGGAAACATCGGCCGCGGGTTTGGCTGCGCGAAGCCCTTGCCGCGCAGCACATCGAGGAAGACCTCCGCGTGACGGCGGCCCAAGTCGGCGTCACTCTCACCCTCGGTCGGCTGGTAGCCGAAATAGCGCCACCCGTCGATCACCTGCTCGGGTGAGCCCCGGCTGATCCCCAGCTGCAGGCGTCCGCCGGCGATGAGGTCGGCCGCGCCGGCGTCCTCGGCCATGTAAAGCGGGTTCTCGTAGCGCATGTCGATGACCGCCGTGCCGATCTCAATGCGGTTGGTCTTCGCGCCCACGGCCGCCAGAAGCGGGAACGGCGAGGCGAGCTGGCGGGCGAAGTGGTGGACGCGAAAACACGCCCCGTCGGCGCCGAGCTCCTCAGCCGCGACGGCCAGGTCGATGGATTGCAGGAGCGCGTCGGCTGCCGAGCGCGTCTGCGATTGCGCTGAGGGCGTCCAGTGTCCGAACGAGAGAAATCCGATCTTTTTCATCCGACGCAGCCTATCGATGTTCCGAAACAAATACCACGTGCGGACGGCCGGCAAAGTTCAAGTATGTTTGCGGCGGTCGCTCGCATGCCGGTTGTTATAGCAACGCAATCAAAGTCTTTTTGCTAGGAAAATATCTTGACTTTTGCCGTAGTTTGTGACTTTATTCCCAGGTAATTTTAGTTCACGTTCCGTCGTTTCATTTTTCCAGCAGCAAAGATTCTCCATTTGCAACTATTCATCTGTTGTAACACGGACCCGCAGTGTCGGGCGTGCTAGCCGCGGTCACAAGCTTCCTCGGCCGATTATTCGCCGATCCAGGCAACCCCGAACCAAGCAGCGCCGCGGCGACGGTCATCTTGTCCACGGCACCCGTGGCGCAGCCACAGATATCCGGCCTGAGCCGGGCGTTGGCGGCTGTTGCCCCGCATATGAGCGACGCCGATCGAGCCCGTTGGGCCGTGTCGATGACCGCACCTCTCTGCAAGTTCGCGATCACCACGCCGCGCCTCCTTGCGGCCTTCCTTGGTCAATGTTCGGTTGAAAGCGGCGGCTTTCTGGGCCTGGAGGAAAATCTGTCATACACCGCCGCACGGCTGTGCCAGGTCTGGCCAAGCCGATTCCCGACCGAAGGCTCGGCGGCAGCTTGCGCTTTTCAACCCCAACTCCTCGCTAACCAGATCTATGCCGACCGGATGGGCAACGGCAACGTCCAGTCCGGCGATGGCTGGGAATTTCGTGGCCGTGGCTTGATCCAGCTATCCGGCCGCACAAATTACGAGCGGTTCGCAACAGCAATGAACCTTGGTCTGGACGACGCGGTGAAGTATGCCGAGACCCAGGCCGGCGCAGCCGAAAGTGCCGCATGGTTCTGGTCCGTCAACGGCCTCAACGAACTGGCCTCCGATTGGTCGATCGACCTCATCACGAAAAAAATCAACGGCGGCACCGATGGTGCGGCGCAACGCAGCCAGCTCTGCAACGCCGCCCTAAAAGCGATTGGAGGCTAATGTGTTCGCAATTCTGCTTCCCCTCATTCTAGGCCTCGCGCCACAGCTCGCGGGAATGATCTTCGGACCCAAGGGTGCCGATGTAACCACCAAGGTAACCGGCGTGGTGCAGGCTGTGGTGGGCGATGCGGCCGACCTGACCGCCCCGGGCGGTGCAGCCGCGGCGGTGACGGCGATCCAGGCGGATCCGAAGGTCTCCAGCGAGCTTGCGGCGAAACTGTCCGATCTGCAGGTACAGATGCAGAAGGAGCAGGACCAGGAGGCCGATCAGGTTCGCCATGACACAATCGAGGAACTGAGCACCCGGCTGGCCGACACCGCCTCCGCGCGAGGCATGGGCGTCGAACTTGCCAAGGCGCACAGCGGCCTGGCTTACGGCGGGGTCGTCGTCTCGGTGGTCATCGTGGCCGGGTTCGTGCTGACGACGTATGCAGTACTCACCAACCATCTCAGCACGAGCGACGGCCAATTCGGCTCGGTCCTGGTCGGAACGCTTGCAGCAATGGCGACGCAGGTGGCGAATTACTGGCTTGGCTCAAGCATTGGCAGCAACACCAAGAACGCGCTGCTGGCGGACGCCCAGAACAGCCTGGCGGTCAGCGTGCCTGCCAGCTTTGCCCGGTCAACCAAGGGGGGCTGACGGCGGGACGCCGGGCAACTCACGCATGACCTGGGCCAGCAGCCCGGTCCAGTCTCCCGCGCGTTGCTGCCGCAACAGGCGGAGCGATGCGTACCAGGGGCTGACCGCTCGTCGTAACAGCCAACGCCAATCCGGTGCAGCCGGCAACAGAACCCAGGCCGGCTTTCCCATCGCACCCGCGAGATGGGCAATGGATGTATCGACGGAGACGACCAGGTCCAGGTTCGCCACCAGCGCCGCGGTCTCCGCGTAGTCGGTCAACTGGAGAGAGAGATCCGGCAGGCCGAGCCCAGTGGCGGCGGCGCCGTGGTGCAGGTTGACGAATGTGACGCCGGGGATCTCCGGCATTGGAAAAGCCAGGCCGGGCGGGATCGAACGGCGCCGGTCATTCCGGTGCGAGCCGTTGCCGGCAAGCGCCACGCCCGCCTTCTTGCCATCCGGCAGCATCGCGCGCCAGGCTGCGACGCGCGCAGGATCGGCCCGTAGATAGCCCGAAGCGCCGGAAATCGTAGCAAGCGTGGCGCCGAACACGCGTGGCAAACTCATCTGGTCGATCCAGACGTCATAGTGCGGCAAGGCGTGGCTGCGAGAGAATACGCGGACGCCTGGCATCGACCGAATGAGAGGCACCATCGCCGCTGGGCAGATGAAAACAGGGACGCCCCCGGCCTCGCGGATCAAGGGCAGATAGCGGGAGAACTGGATCATGTCGCCGAATCCCTGCTCCGAGCGCACCAGGATCGTCCGGCCGGCGGGGTCGGAGCCGTCCCATTGCGGGCCAGGCAGCGGCGCAAAGTCCTGGCGATAGAGCAAATGCCGCTTGCGCCATTCGTATTCGGCGAACCCGCGCACCAGGTCGCCGGACAGCAGTAGCGCGATCGCCAGATTCCAATGTGCCTGAGTGAATCGAGGCGAGAGTTCGATGGCCCTCTCGCAGGCCGCGATGGCGGCGGCAAGCTGGCCTCGCGCGGTCAGGATAAAGCCCAGGCTCGCGTGCGCCTCAATCAGCTCGGGGTCGAGCCGGATCGCACGTCGGCAAAGATCTTCCGCCGCCGCGAGGTCATCCAGGTCGGCCTGCGCATTGGCCAAATTGAGCAGCGAGGGCGCATGACCCGGTCGGAGCGCGACTGCACGCGTGAGCGCCGCGCAGGCTTCGCCCGGCTCACCCAACGCATTCAACGCCGTTCCTCGGGCAAAATGAAACTCGGGTTCGTTGGGGGCAGCGGCCAAACCGGCATCGGCTTGCGCCAGGGCTTCGGGGAATCGGCCGGCTGCGATCAATGCCCGCACCAGGTTGCGGTGCATACCTTGGTGAGACGGCTGCCAACGCAACGCGGCAAGCAACAGCCTTACTGCACCGTCCGCGTCGCCGTCGCGCAGGGCGAGCAGCCCTTGGATATACAGGCCGCGTCCCACCTCGGGCCGCGGTTCCAGCGGCGACGGCTGGGCGGCGCGGGGTGGAGCGATCGCTTCAGGACTGTGCATCGGACGATCCTGGCGCCGAAATGGTTAACGCCCGCTAAATGCCACACGTAACGTCAGGTTGTGGACGAACGTCGACAGCGCGCCGGGCCGGAGGGCTCGTCGCGGCCTTGTCGTGTGGCGGGGATGTTGGATAGCGTGGGGAAGAGAGCGCCGGCTGGGCAACGTCGCCGGGACGATGTGTCGTCGGTGTGCTGACTTGCGGGCGAAACAGGCCGGCCAAATCGTAGGATTTCGACCATGAAAATTGGCGTCTTCGACCACATGGATCGCGGCCTGGCGCCGCTTGATGAGTTCTACGAGGAACGGCTGAAGCTGGTCGAGGCGTATGACCGGGCCGGCTTCCACGGCTATCACGTTGCCGAGCACCATGCGACGCCGCTGGGGGTGGCGCCATGTCCTGGCGTGTGGCTGGCGGCCGTTGCGCAGCGCACCCAGCGGCTGCGGTTCGGGCCGCTGGTCTATCTCCTGCCGCTATATCATCCGATCAAACTGCTGGAAGAGATCTGCATGCTCGACCAGATCAGCCGCGGCCGTTTTCTGCTTGGCGTCGGGCGCGGCATCTCCCCCATCGAAATGCGCTACTACGGTCTGAACCCGGACGAAACTCCGGCGATGTACGCTGAGGCACTGGATGTGATACAGCGCGGCATGACCTCTCCGGTGCTAAACTTCGTAGGCAAATACTACAACTATCATGATGTTCCGATGGAACTGACACCGTTCCAGAAACCGTATCCGCCGCTTTGGTACGGTCTCGCCAGGCCCGAGGCGATTCCATGGGCGGTGCGGAACAAAGTCAACATCGTCGGCAATTTGCCTGGTGTCGCCATGCGCGCGCTGACCGACCGCTACCGCGCGGAGTGGCAGGCGGCCGGCAACAATCCCGCTGACCTGCCGCTGATGGGCTTGGGCCGTCACGTCGTTGTCGCGCAAACTGACCGGGAGGCGCTGGAGATCGCCCGCCGCGGCTACGACAAATGGCGGGCGAGTTTCTTCAAGCTATGGCTGGCTCATGGCATGATGCCGACGCCGCAGGCGATATTTCCGGAGCGGTTCGAGGACGCCGAAGCGCAAGGCCGCGCCGTTGCCGGGACGCCGGACAAGGTTCGTGCGTTCCTGCAACAGACAATTGACGACGCCGGCCTGAACTACCTGCTTTGCCGGTTCGCGTTCGGCGATATCACGGGTGAGGAGGCGCTGAGTTCCATCGACCTGTTCGCCCGGCGCGTGATGCCGGATATCGTTGCTTATCGGGAGTGAACAATGACCGCGGAATATGAGCTCTTTGCACTGCGCTATGCGACCCGTCAGGCGCAGCGCGCAGAACATTTCATCGGCGGCGATCCGCATGATGGGCCGATGCCGATGGACTACTTCGTCTGGCTGGCTCGCAACGCTGAGCGGGCGGTGGTGATCGATATTGGGTTTACCGCGGAAAGCGGCGGCAAGCGGGGCAGGACATTGGAACGCTGTCCGATTGACTCGCTCGCGCTGCTGGGGGTCGATCCGGCCTCGGTGGAAGATGTCATCCTGACGCACATGCACTACGACCACGTCGGAAACTTTCACAAGTTCCCCAAGGCACGATTTCACCTGCAGGAACCGGAAATCCACTATGCCGTCGGTCGCTACATGCGGCATCAGCATCTGGCCCGTCCGTTCGAGCCAGACGACGTGTGCGGCATCGTGCGACTGAACTTCGACGGACGCGTCATCTATCACAACGGACCCGCCGATGTGCTGCCCGGCATCAGTATCGTGCCGACGGGCGGACATTCCGCCGGCCTGCAGTTCGTCAAGGTGAACACCCGGCGCGGCGTCGTCGTGCTGGCGTCCGACGTCTCGCACTTCTATGAGAACATGGAGGACTATCGGCCATTTGCCGTCGGCCTGCATATCGGCGAGATGCTGGATGCGTTCGATGCGCTGCGTGCTCACGCGGCCTCGCCCGAACTGATCGTGCCAGGACATGATCCGCTGGTGATGCGGCGCTACCCGGCGGTATCACCGCAGTTGAATGGCATCGCGGTTCGTTTGGACGTCGCGCCGGCGCAATAACGATCGCGGCGCACAGGTGAACGGACCGGCCGTGCTGGCTGCTTGACCGGTCAACCGACCGCGGCGACGCGCGAGGCAGTCGCCACCGTGACGTCCAGCCAGCCGCGAGTGTCGTATCGGGCGGTGTCACCGTTGCGCAGCAGGATCGTTGTGGTGTCCGACGCCACAATGGCGGGTCCCGAAATCGGCTGGTCGGCGCTCAGTGTGGAGAAGTCATACACCGGCACCTCGACCCAGCCGGCCAGGTAGACCTGCCGGCGGCCCTTCGGCGCCGCGGCGGCGGTCGGGGCGTGCGAACCCGGCGCCTCCATCTGACCAAGGCGCCCGATCGCCGAAACGCGGGCATTCACCAGCACCACATCCTGATCGCGCAGCGCGTACGTATAAAGCCCCTCATGCGCCACGTGGAACCGCTCGGCCAGCGCGACACGAGAATCCGCCGCATCCCAGTCGAGCCCGTCGAGCACGACGGCGATCTCGAAGACCTGCTCGCCGTATCGCATGTCGGCTGAACGATGCAGGGTGATCTCGCCGTCGAACCAACCGAGGCGGGCACGACCCTCGGCCTCCATCACCGCAAACGCCGTTTTCAGGCCTTCGAGATCGATCGCGCCAGCCTGTCCCAGGCTGCGGCTGAGCTCGACCCGAAGATCTGTGTTCAGCATGCCCCACGCGGACAGTCACCGAGGCGGCGAGGGGAACCGCCACGCGGGTCATGCCAAGTTCGGCCGCCACCGCGGTGACGTGCAGGCCGGCGGCGCCGCCGAAGGCCAGCAGCGTGAATTGCCGCGGATCGACCCCACGACGGACCGTGGACACACGCACTCCGTCCGCCATCCGGCTGTTCACCAGGCGGTGAATGCCGCCAGCGGCGTCGGCGACCTCGGTGCCCAACTCGATTGCGAGGTTCGCCACCACCGAAGTCGCCGCGGCCACATCCAGGCTTTGCCGGCCGCCGAGAAAGTTCGCCGGATCGAGATACCCAAGCACCAGGTTGGCATCCGTCACCGTCGCCGCTGTGCCGCCCTGGCCGTAGCACGCGGGCCCTGGAACGGCTCCGGCGCTCTCGGGTCCGACGGTCAGCAGTCCCGAGCTGTCCAGTTTGCCGATGGATCCTCCGCCAGCCCCCAAGGTGACAATATCCAGGCTGGGCAACGCGATCCGCGCGTTGGCGACCGCCTTGTCGCCCGCCAGTGTCGGCTGGCCGTCGCGTACCACCGCAATGTCGGTCGACGTACCACCCATGTCGAAGCCGATCACGTTTCCCGTTCCGCCAGGACCCGTCAGGCCCTTCCGTGTCAGCGCCACCGCCGCCGCGACGCCCCCGGCTGGGCCGGACAGCGCGGTGCCGGCCGCCAGCCGTGTGGCCTCGGCTACCGAGGCGACGCCGCCGTGGGACAGCATGACGAGGAGCTCGCCGTTGTATCCGGCTTCGGTCAGGCGCCCTTGAAGGCGGCTCAGATAGTGCTGGATCACCGGCCCGACCGCGGCGTTGGCCACGGTGGTGGAGAAGCGCTCGAACTCCTTGATCTGTGGCAGCACGTCGAACGACGTCGTGACGTATACCCCCGGCAGCCGAGCGCTGAGTGCTTGGGCGGCCTGGTGCTCGTGGGTGGGATTGCGCCATGCGTGGAGGAAGCAGATCGCCACGGCTTGCACGTCGGCGGCGGCCATCAGGTCGATGGCGTGGTCCAGCGAGTCCTGGTCCAGCGGGATTTCCGGGTACTCCATCGGCGCGCATCCGTTCGCGGACGGGCAGACGCAGGCGACGAGGCACCAACGGGGCAGGGGGCGTCATGCGCAGATTGTAGCGATCCGGTTTAAGCCCCTCCCGCATCTCGATCACGTCGCGATGGCCTTCGGTCGTCAACATGCCCACCCGCGCGGTCTTGCCCTCCAACAGTGCATTTGTGGCCACCGTCGTCCCGTGCACGATCCGCGAGGTCGCGTGCAGCAGCGCGTCAGCGGTCAGTCCGAGGCGCTGCGCGGCCAGGCTGATGCCATGCAGCACGCCGTCAGACTGATCACCGGGTGTGGTCGTTGCCTTGGCGGTGACGATTTGTGCTCCGGCGCCGGAGGTGGCGACGACGATGTCGGTGAAGGTGCCGCCGACGTCGATCCCGATCGTGTATCTCATGCGCCGAAGGTCTGGCGTTCCGGCATGGCGCGCGCTGCGGCATCTTGGAAGTGGCTTCGGCCGCGGTCGAACCGGCCGCGACGATAGATGTCGGACATCGTCAGTTGCGCCACGATCTCGTCCAGATGGTGCCGCGGCGCGGTGTCGATGATCACCTCGCGATCCCGGCTGGGACCGTCCGTGAGGAGCAGAACCGAGTGGGTCATGCCAAACCCTCGTTCCGATCCGCGTCGATGGCGGCAGGATCGCGGGACGCAGGATCGCCCCAGCCGCCACCGCCACCCGACAGGACGTGGATCACGCTGCCGGAAGGGACCGGCACATTGATTTCCTTGCTTTTCAGTTTCCGAGACGAGGCGCCGAGCGTCAGCAGCGTGTAGTCGTGCGGGGCCCCGTCACCGCCGCCGCCAATGCCGCGTGCGCCGTGGACCACGCCTTCGCCGGCGGTATTCGCCGCCGTTGACCCGTCGGCTTCCACCCGCAGCCGCATGTCGCCGCCATAGCCACCGCGGTACTTTCCCACGCCCGCCGATCCGGGCCGATACTCGTGCGTCTCGAACACCAGCGGAAATCGGGTTTCCGCGACCTCGATGCTGCCGAACTTGATGCCGCCGGCGGAGTGCCACTCGCCGATCGTGGAGTAGCCGTCGCCGGCCGCCGAACCGCCGCCGCCGGGCCGCGCCTGGAACATGTGCCAGATGAAGCGCCGGCCGGTTCTCGGGTCGGTGCCATTGAGCGCGATCCGCAACCGCCGCCCCCAGCCGCCCATCGCCCGGTCGGGGCACGCAGGCGCCAAAGCAACGATGATGGCCTCGATGATTTCATTGGAGCAGTGGCTGGTGCACATCGTCACCGGCGCACCCTCTCGCGCCCAGACGATGGTGCCCTCCTTTAGTTTCACCGTCAGCGGGCGAAAAGCGCCCTCGTTCTTGGCGATGCCCGGATCGAGGAGAAACGCGAAGGCCATCGCCACGGCGGATTGGGTGTTGGCGTGGGAGGAATTGATAAAGCCGGTCACCTGCGGGTCGGATGCGGTCAGGTCGACGGTGACGTCGCTGCCCTGCTTGGAGACGCGTGCGCGGATGACGATGTCAGTCTTGCCGAACCCGTCGTCGTCCAGCACCGCCTCGCCGTGGTAGTCCCCATCGGCCCAGCCGGCAACGATCAGGCGAGCATAGCGTTCGGCGGCGTCCAGCATGGCCTCGACCGAGGCAGCCAGCGTCTCCGCGCCGAACTCGCGGATGACCGAGTCGAGGCGCTGCTCTCCCAGACGTGCGGCGCCGATCTGAGCCGCCAGATCACCGCGGAAATCCCGTGGATGGCGGACGTTCAGCGCCAGCATCTCCAGCAGGTCCTCGCGCAGCACACCGTTCTCGGTCAGCCGGATCGGCGGTAGCCTCAGGCCCTCGTGCCAGATTTCGGTTGCCGCCGGATTGTAGGCGCCATGGGTCGCGCCGCCGATGTCGGAGTGGTGGGCACGGACGACCGACCAGAACATCAGACTGTCACCGCTGAACACCGGCACGAAGATGGTCAGGTCCGGCAGATGCGAGCCGCCGCGGTAGGGATCGTTCAGCAGGTAGACGTCATTGCGGGACGGGGTCGGGAAGCGCGCTGCCAGCGCCTTGGCGGCCCACGGCATGGCGCCGACGTGCACCGGGATATGATCCGCCTGGGCGATCAGGCGGCAGCGTGCGTCGATCAGGGCGATAGAGAAGTCGCGCGAGGAGTTCAGGATCTGCGAGTAGGCGGTGCGCAGCATTGCCTCCCCCATTTCCTCGGCGATGGCGTTCAGACGGTTCTGCAGGACAGCGATGGTGATCGGGTCGGTCATACCAGGGATCGTGACTGATCCGGGCGCCGCGGGAAAGCCCGATCCACATGACGACCGCTGCGTCGGCGTCGGCGCTTGTTCGGTGATAATTGATCGCAAAGGTCCGCCAAAGCGTGTATTCTCGGCGCCAAGCGTCAGCCGCGACTTTGTTCGTCAGGCGATAATAACAAGAAACGAGCGCGACGAGCCGGCGGCTTCGCGAGTGTGGCACTCGGGGAGAGAGGCAATCATGATCAGAACACCACCTGGCTGGGGAGCCGATGTGCTGACCCGGGCCTATCATTCCATCGTCTGGACCGATTCAGACGCGGGCCAGCGCGAGGCCGCGGGACAGGCACCGGTCGTGGTGCAGCGGCTAGGCCTGGCGGATTTGCGCTGGGCGCTGGCCCGGGGCCTGGAAGATTTCGGCGCGTCGCGAACCGACGTGATCTTCCTGTGCGTCATCTATCCGCTGGTCGGCCTGCTGCTGGCTCGGCTGGCGTTCGGCTACGACATGCTTCCGCTGGTGTTCCCGTTGGCCTCGGGCTTCGCGCTCATCGGGCCGTTCGCCGCCATCGGCCTGAACGAAATGAGCCGGCAGCGAGAGCAGGGGCGCCCAGCCGGATGGGCGGAGGCGTTCGGCGTCCTGCAATCGCCGTCAATCCGTGCCATCATCGTGCTCGGCGCGGTGCTGATTGTGATGTTCCTGTTCTGGCTGGTCCTGGCGCAAGCGATCTACAATCTCACTTTGGGGCCATTGCCACCCACGTCGTTGACGAGTTTCGCGCATGACGTGATCTACACCCATGCCGGATGGACAATGGCGCTGGTTGGGACCGGCGTTGGCTTCGTCTTCGCCGCGGTGGCGATGATAATCAGCGTGGTGTCGTTTCCGATGTTGCTGGACCGCAGTGTGTCGCTGGAAACCGCGATACGCACCTCGATCAACGTTGTGCGGCGGAATCCGGTGACGATGGCGGTATGGGGTTTGATCATCGCTGCCGGTTTGGTCATCGGATCGATCCCTCTGTTGCTGGGACTGATCGTCGTGATGCCTGTTCTGGGGCACGCCACGTGGCATCTTTATCGGCGCGCCGTGCCCGCTTCGGGTAGTTTCCCGAGGGTGTGATCGCGTCACCGCCGTCCGGCCTGGCGCGGGCGATCATGTCTTGGGAATATTGTGGAACGGCGGGGGGCCGGTTTCGTTGATGCGTGTCGTGGCATGTATGGTGGCGGCGTCGGCGATCGGGTTGGCGGTGGCCCATGCCGCGCCGCGAGATTGGTTCGTACTCGACTTCAGCACAGGCCGATGCATACCAGCCGGCCGGATGCTGGCGGGCGATGAGGACCCCTCGCAGATCGACGCGGGCGATAGTGGCTTCAAGGCCACGCCGATCAGGTTGCATCGCGACATCGGCAATTTGGCCTGGTTCAGCAACAAGGATGCTTGCGAAAAGGGCAGGGAACAAGCGTTGTTGGAGCAAGGTCAGATGGAGAACGAGAGCGGCTCGTGGATCCCGCGGGTTAGCGAGGGGGCGGAACAGTAACCGCCCGGTTGCAAGCATTATGCCCGCGTTACGACGTGCGCCGGACGTTTGCCGACGCGTGGACCGGGCCGGGCCGGCGCTTGAGAGAATCCGCGCCGATGCTGGGCAGTCATTTATGCCGGCAACGCCTCGGTGTTCCGACTGCGTGTCTTGATTTGCTGACGCGCCAGCCGATACGTTGCGGCGACCGTTACGCTGCTGGCCGGTGATGATTTCGCCGACTGGGTGCATGCCTTTAAGGCCCGTCGCATCCACGGCGCGGTGAGTCGGTCGATGTTGATGTGAAGGAGTTGACAGGAAAGTTGCTGCCCGCATAGGATTAGGAAGCTTTAGGGCACAGGAAGCCGGACATGGGTGCGTGCGATCTCTATACCTGACTTTGCTTCCCGTGATTTCCGCATTGTTTCGGATTCCAATACTCGGGTATGTGCTCCGAATACTTGTTGGGATCGTCAAGCTTCCGCATTTCAACTTTGATTTAAGGCGGCTCGACCAGGAAACGCACCGGATCCGAGGGCGCCTCGCAAACTGCGAGGGCCTGATCGCGCAGATGCATGTTCGACGAGGCCCGGAGGGAAAACCGGTGGACCCGGTTCTCGATTCAGGTGATCCGATCGTGCCGCCCGCACTCTCGGCCATCCACATCGCAAACGACGCCCGGCTGTTCGCGTCGCGGCAAGATCTCCTGCTCGCACTCGCGGTTGCGCGGGGGTGCGTCGTTGCCGAAGTGGGTGTAGCGCTTGGCGATTTTTCGGCCTTTCTGATTGAGAGCCTGGCTCCCGAACGTTTCGTTGCATTTGATACTTTCGATATGCACGAAGCTCCGTCGCATTGGGGAATGCCCTCCAGCGTGCTTTTCCAGGGCCTTACCCACTACGACTTTTACCAGCGTCGCTTCGCTTGGCTGGGCGACAAGATCCAGATGGAACGAGGCGACAGTCGTCAAACATTAGCAAAGTATGACGATGGATTTTTCGATGTCATATACGTCGATGCCGGGCATACCTACGATCACGTAAAGCATGATGCAATCATCGCACTTAAAAAGTTGAGGGCCGACGGAGTTCTCATCTTCAATGATTACGTCATGTATGATCCCTATCTAAAGGTGAACTACGGTGTGGTCCAGGCTGTCAACGAATTAGTCGTCGAGCACGAACTTCGAGTGATAGGCTTTGGCCTGCAGCAAGCAATGTTCTGCGATATTGCCGTACGCAGGCGCTGATCAGGGTAAAGCACCAGAGCCGGGCGCAGATGCAAGTCAAGTTGTAGATGGGTCGCGAACAGCGCGCAGTTCGCATAATAGACGACGGACGCGCTCGCCATCATCGGACAGGTCGTGAGCGTATTTCCCACCATCGCGGGCTGGAAGATCGAGAATAGGGGCGCCCGCACTCCGCGGTTTTGCAACTTTTGCTGACGTTGGTTCTATCGCACCCAGCCGCTCGGCGATGCCGTCAGATGGCGTGGCGACTCGCCCTCCCACACGACTTCCCCGGTTTCGGTTGCCCCCCAGGCCGCCGCGACTCCCAATGCCTGCAGCCCATCTTCGGCCGTCGCAAGATAGTTCACATGATGATGTCCATGCACAATCAGACGCGCGCCCATCGCACGCGCCAATGCATCCAGTGCCGTGCTCCCGGCCGGATGACTCGACGGCGCCTCGTGGGTCACCAGAATGTCGGCCTGCTGGGTTGCCAGAAACTCATAGTCTTCAGGCCAGATCGCGGTGGTGGCGAGCGAATGGACCAGGGCGTCGATGTGCTCGGGGCGCCAGCCCCGGGCCATGGCACGGACGTCAGCCGGTAATTGCGAACGAAACCGTAGGCGCGGCGAGGAAGGTGGCTCCCAGATGCGAGGGCGGAAGGTCCCGCCCAGGCCCGCGATACGCAGCCCATCGATGAGTTCCACTTTCGCATGCAGCGTCCGTTCGGCGGTCAAGGGATTAGGCTCTGCCGCCGTCAGGTTGTGCCACATGCCCGGCCCACCATCGTTGTCGTGGTTGCCGAAGATCCAGTGGACGGCTACGCCACGGCGCAGCAGCGGTGCTGCCTCGAGGTCCAGCGGACGCTCACACTGCACATCTCCGAGTATCACCGCCGCCTTAGGCGCGACCTCCAGGCGCGACAATCCACGCTCGACCTTGTCCCACTGCTGGTGGATGTCACCGATGAAAACGATCGTCATGCGCACCTCATCCCGCGCGGGCGGGTATCCGGTCGCACTCGACGGTATCGCCACGGCATCCCACGCTGGAGCAATACAAGCATCATGCGCCGCGGCCGGCCAGCCTCATCGCGGGCGATCGGGATCATGGAGCGGCAGGGCCGCGGATCCTCGCGGGCGGTGCCGTGTCGCCGGTTACCGCTGGTCAGCTCGATTTGGCGCCAGGCGGCCGGTGTTTGTAGACTGGCCCTCGACCCGCGGAGAGGACACAGCCAGGATGAACGACCAGCTTGCCGACGACCCACAAACCATCCTGGATCGCATCGAACAACAAGCCGCCCGCTACGAGACGCCCTGCGGCGACGGCAGGATGGTCTGGCATCTGTGGGACCTGTCCGGCGGTTCGGCACCCGTCGTCGTGCTGTTCCACGGCGGCGCCGGGTCGTGGCGGCACTGGATCCGCACCATCCCCGCTTTGGTCCGGACCTACCGCGTTCTGGTGCCCGATCTGCCGGGACTGGGCGAGTCGGATTTTCCACCCAACGGCGACGACGCCGGTGCCATCGCCGCGATTGTCGCCGACGGCATCGATGCGATCGTTGGTGCAGACGAGAGCTATGACGTGGTTGGGTTCTCGTTCGGCGGCACCATGGCCGCCTGCGTCGGCGCGCTGCGTGGCAAGCGGGTGCGCTCGGTCACCATCATCGGTTCGTCTGGCGTCGGCAGCATCGGATCGGCGGTAAAGCTGGAGAAAGTCCGCCACCTGGAAGGTCAGGAACGCCACGACACGCATCGTACCAACCTCGGTCGCCTGATGATTGCGGATCCAGCCAAGATTGACGATCTGGCGGTCGCCATCCAGGACTGGAACACGGTCCGCTCGCGGCTGCGGACACCGGCTATTTCCCGCAGCGGTGTGATCATGCGGGCGATCGACCAGTTGCGGTCTCCGCTGAACGGCATGTGGGGGGAACTCGACGCGCCGGCCAATCCGAAGGGCCCGGAACGGGTCGCGACGCTGCGTGCCCATCGGCCTGAGGCCGATATCAGGCTGATTCCTGATACCGGCCACTGGGCTGCGTACGAATCGGCGGATGTGGTGAATGCGACGCTGCTGGAGATGCTGGCGCGAACACGGCCCTGAAAACGATACGCGGAAGGAAACAAGAAATGGCCGACCTAAGCGAGATCGCCGCCGGTCCTGGTGAGATGATGGGCAATGCAGGCCCCGGAATGCTGGCAGGTCTGCGCGTGATCGAGGTTGCTGACGAACGCGCCGAATATACTGGCCTGCTGCTCGCCGGCCTCGGCTGCGACGTCGTCAAAATAGAATCGCCGGAAGGCAATGCGACAAGGCGGATCGGGCCGTTTCTGAATGACGAACCCGGGCTGGAACGGTCACTGTTCTTCTGGAACTATAACCGCAACAAAAAGTCCGTCGTGCTGGATCTGCAGGAGCATGCGGGCAAGCAGCACCTGCTGCGGTTGCTCGAGGGCGCCGATATTCTGCTGGATTCGTCGTGTGGCGCGGTGAACTCCGTGCTGGAGCTGGACCGGACAGCCCTGAATGGGCGCTTCCCCAAGCTTGTGACGGCCCGCATGACGCCGTTCGGCGACGACGGCCCATGGGCTGATTTCAAGGCCTCCGACCTGATCCACCTGGCGCTCGGCGGCGTGATGATGAATTGCGGTTACGACCCCGATCCAAGACTGCACTACGACACGCCGCCGATCGCACCACAGATGTGGCACGCGTATCATATCGCCGGCGAACAGCTTGCCACAGGCATCATCGCCGCGCTGATCGCCCGGCAACGTAACGGCCAAGGACAGGACGTTTCGGTCGCGGTGCATGAGGCGGTGTCGAAGAATCCCGAACTTGATATCATGCACTGGGTGATGCGCCGTGTGCCCCTGTGGCGGCTGACCAACCGCCATGCGCTGGAAACGCCGAACCACTCGCCCAGCATCGTGCACTCGAAGGATGGCCGCTGGTTCATCTCGCACGGCATGGGCGCGCGCGACCTGAAGGCGCTGGTGCCGTTGCTGAGCAGGTATGGGATGCAGGCCGACCTGGAGCCACCGCCGCCGGACGCTGATCTGAAAGCACGCGCGGTGCCCGGATCGACCGCCAACGACGAGGCACGGGCGCACATGCTGGATGTGGTGCAGCGTTTCGTTCGCTCCTGGACCTACCGGGACATGCCGTGGCTGGAGGCACAGGAGGCCGGCCTGCTGTGGGCACCGATACGCAAGCCGCATGAAAACGCGCTCGACGAACACTGGCTGCAGCGCAAATCCTTCGCCGACGTGCCGCATCCCGAGCATGCACGATCGTTCCGCTATCCAACGAGCAAATGGCTGACCACGAAGACCAGTTGGCAGGTCGGCAGGCGGGCGCCGCTACTGGGCGAAGATACTGCGGCGATACTGGCGCAGCCGGCGCGCCGCCCGAGCGTCCCGGCCCAGCCGAAAGGCGATGGCGGTGCCGTTCGTTCCGCGCTGCACGACAAGCCGTTTCCGCTGCAGGGTGTGAAAATACTCGATTTTGCCTGGTTTCTGGCTTCGGCGGGCGGGACACGGTTCCTCGCCGCGATGGGCGCCGAGAGCTATAAGGTTGAGTGGAAGGACAATCCCGACACCCGCCTGGCCGCCATGGCGCCGGTGGGCGGCCGAGCGGCGCGGGATGCGGCGATTGGTCCGCTGCCAGGGGTGAAGGACCCCGATATGGGCGGACAGTTCCTGAACAAGAATGCCGGCAAGCGTGGGATTTCGCTGAATATTCGCCATCCGAAAGGACTGGCCATCGCCAAGGATCTCGTTCGCGTTTGCGATATCGTGGCCGAGGGATTCTCGCCCGGCGTGCTGCAGCGGCTGGGCCTGGGCTACGACGTGCTGAAGAAGATCCGCCCGGACATCATCTATATTCAACAGGCTGGCATGGGGGCGCACGGGACATACGGCCGGATGCGGACGGTCGGTCCGGTCGCCGCCGCGTTCGGCGGTCAGGGCGATATGTCCGGACTACCCGAGCCGGCTATGCCGGTGGGCTGGGGGTATTCCTACCTGGACTGGATGGGTGCCTATGGCTATGCGCTGGCGCTGCTGGGCGCTCTGTATCACCGCGACCGCACCGGCGAGGGCCAATGGATCGATGCATCACAGTGTGAATCAGGGCTTTTTCTGACCGGCACGACGATCCTGGACTGGTCGGCCAACGGGCGGGAATGGCGACGCTTCGGCAACCGCTCGCCGTACAAACCAGCGGCGCCGCACGGTGCCTATCGTTGCAAGGGTGAGGACCGCTGGGTGGCTATCGCTTGTTTCAGCGAAGCGGAATGGCAGGCTGTCGCCCGCGTCGCCGGCCACACCGAATGGCTCGAGGATCCGCGTTTTGCCACCCTGGCCGACCGTCTGACGCATCAGGACGCAGTGGACGCCGCCGTCGGTGGCTGGACCGCGACACGCATCGCGGAGGACGTCATGATGGACCTGCAGAATGCCTTGGTTCCAGCCGGCGTCTGTCAGAATGCCGAGGACCGCTGCGACCGGGATCCGCAGTTGCGGCATCTGAAATGGCTCACCGAGGTTACCGGCACCAAGATCGGCACCTGGCCGGTCTACGAATTGCCAATGAAACTGTCCCGCACGCCTGCCTATATCGGCGGACCAATCAACCGCGGCGCGCCCGGCTACGGCGAGGACAATGTCTGGCTGCTGACCGAACTGCTGGGCATGACGCATGCCGACGTTGAACGGCTGGCCGAAGAGGGGGTGATCTGACACATAGACAGTAGTCCGGCGCACTTCCCCGCGTTACGGGCCAGCAGGAGGCTGTCTGAGCCAGGACGGTCGCGGGTAAGCCAAGTCGCAGCAGTGGCAACAGACCGTGCCGCTTTGTGCCTGGCGACGTCTACTCAGGGTTCCGGACCAAACCTGAGGAGGGGCGCTTTGCCGGGTTCCACAACTCGCTTTAGGAGATTGGGTGCCGCATCGCTGTGCACCCAATCCGTCGTTGGAGCACCTGTCGTAAAAAGGGCACCAACATCGGCAGCGATCATATCTGGCGCCTCTTCTTCCGCGAGATGGCCGATATCACTTTCTTGCGCGCCGGACGATGGTAGCGGCAGCGAGCCGTATTGTTTCCAATAATTGGTTGTGTGATTTGTCTTGGCGGCCGCCGCGAGTGCTTTCTTGATTGCCGCCTGATCTGGATCACTCGGGAAAGTGCTGTCTTGCGTGCCCCAGATCACCAGGGTCGGAACCTTCAAGTCATCGAGTCGACCGCTACTATCGAATAGTTGCACGGCACGAGCGACCCCGATCCATGTGCCTGCTGGCATGCTGAGTGCGTTCTCAACATATTCAGCAACCCAATCGGGGCTTTCCACCGGATCACTGGCCCACTCGGTGGTCACCTATTGAACGACCTTCGGGCTGATTTCGCGCAGCTGGACGCATAGAGGTCCTGAGGAAAATGCTTCCCTTTTTCCGCGATAGCGGGCTTCCACGCCGCCTCGATCTGGGTAGTTGTACCATTCGGCTTGCCCACAGCTTGTAGCGGACCGAAGGATCGATCGTCCGACCGGGTGTTCCGCGGCGTGGCCGCGGCCGCAGGTAAACTCACCGGACCAGGAGGAAACAAGCTTGGACAAGACAGCAAACAACCTGGGTCCTTCGGGACAACCGAAAACTCTCCTGAATGCGATCATCGTGTAAAGCGGGCCAGGCTTCATCTGCTGACGAGCGCTTTGGCCGCAGGTCAGCGTGCGGAAGGACAGGTAAGGCGGGGGCAGGAGAAGGCGGGGGCAGGAGACTGACACGAGCGGACAGTTGTGCGAGATCTGACCGGGTCCCCGGCCGCCGTTTCCGCACCCGTCGAAGGCTGCCTCTTCCGCGCCACGCCGTTATCTGTAAGCCTGTCGCCATGAACGACCTAATGCAGCCTGAGGCTTTGTCCACTCACAACGCCATCCTCACCCTGGATACACACATCGATATCCCGTGGCCCACCGGACCTGACCCATTCCTGGACGGACCGCGGCGGGTCGACCTGCCGAAGATGATCCGGGGCGGCCTCGGCGCGGGCTGCTTCGTCGCCTACCTGCCGCAGACGATGCGCACCCCGGGAACCGAGGACGCGGCCTACGCACGGGCGATTGCGATGCTCGACCAGATCACCGGCATGCAGCACACGCGGTCCGGCATCCGGGTCCGTACCGCATCGACCGCCGGCGCGATCGAGGCGGCGCGGCGCGACAACGTGCTGGCCGTCGTACCCTGCGTCGAGAATGGCTTCGCGGTCGGCACCGATCTGTCGCGCATCGTGCAGTTCCGGGCACGGGGAGCGATTTATCTGACATTGACGCATAACGGGCACAACGCGCTGGCGAACTCCTGCAACCCGCGTCGCGACCTCGGTGACCGGGAGACCGAGCATGGCGGTCTGTCGACATTGGGCAGAGCGGCGATCGCGATGCTCAATCGGGCCGGCATGCTGGTGGATGTCGCGCACACCTCGCGCGATACGATGGTGCAGGCGGCCGAGGAATCGCGCACGCCCATCGTCTCGACCCATTCCTGCGTCAGTGCGCTGTGCGACCACTCCCGCAATATGACCGATTGGCAGCTCGACGTGATCCGCGACGTCAAAGGGGTCATCCAGATCACCGCCGTGTCGGCCTTTCTGAAGCCCAACGCCAAGCCCGAGGAAGTGACCGTCGCCGACTTCGCTGACCATATCGACCATGCGGTGCGGCGGATCGGGATCGACCACGTCGGCATCTCCTCCGACTTCGATGGCGGCGGCGGGTTCAGCGACTGGCAGGACGCGAGCCAGAGTCCCAACATCACAATCGAGCTGATGCGACGCGGCTACGACCGCGGCGCGCTAGAAAAGCTCTGGGGCGGCAACTTCCTCCGCGTGATGCGGGTGGCTGAAAGGTTGGCGACATGACACGCACGGTTTCACTTCCGGGTGGGGAGACAGTCCCCGCGCTTGGCCAGGGCACGTGGTACATGGGCGAGAAGCACGGCGAGGCGCGGCGTGAGGTCGATGCGCTGCGTCTTGGGATCGACCTCGGCATGACCCTGATCGACACCGCCGAGATGTACGCCGGCGGGGGTGCCGAGGAGGTCGTCGCCCAGGCCGGCGCAGGGCAGCGGGACAAGCTGTTCATCGTCAGCAAGGTGCTGCCGCAGAATGCCTCTCGCACCGGCGTTCCGGCCGCCTGCGAGCGCAGCCTGAGGCGGCTGAAGACCGATCGCATCGACCTGTATTTGCTGCACTGGCGTGGCGGCCATCCTTTGGCCGAAACGGCCGCTGCGTTCGAGGCGCTGAGAGCGGCCGGCAAGATCCGCTACTGGGGCGTATCGAACCTCGATCTGGCGGCGATGCGCGAACTGTCCCAGGTGGCCGGGGGCGATGGCTGCGCCGCCAACCAGGTATTGTCACCATCCGGACAGCCGCGGCATCGAGTACGACCTGCTGCCGTGGTGCGCAACGCATGGCATACCGATCATGGCCTACTCGCCGCTCGGGCACCAGGTCCGCCGGCTTCTCGGCTCCTCAGCGCTTCAGGCCGTGGCTGTGCGCCATCGTGCCACGGCGGCACAGATCGCGATCGCTTGGGGTTTGCGGCATGGCAACGTGATTTCGATTCCGAAGGCCGCGGACGTTGGGCATGTGCGGGAGAACGCGGCGGCCGCCGACATCGAGCTGACGCCGACGGATCTGGCGGAGATCGACGCGGTGCACCGGCCGCCCGCCCGCAAGCAGCCGCTGGATCTGCTGTAACACCACCGAGGGTCGCCTTATAGCGGCAACACCCGGCCACGCGGTTCGCCAGCCGTTCGATCACGGGCGCGATCCTCCGGCAGCGGGCGCACCAGGTCATTTGACGCGGTGGCCTGGGTCGTCCCGGCTGAGCGCCCTGTTGGGACAAATCGGTTCACGCCATGTCCGGCCCGACGCCATTGCGGCTCGCGAGGCTCGGCTGAAAGTGTTGCGGTTATTCGGTTGCTCAAACTACACCACGATGGGCAAATAGAGCCTGATTTGGAGCGAAGCACCCGGAAGTCGCCGCTTTCCTGGTATTTGGCGGAGTATTTCTTGGCGCGGCCGACTGCATCAGCGCTCACGCCGGCTCGAATGGTCGCTGATGGTGGGGGTAGCGAGACCCTTCGACGACCTGAGCACAATGATTTGATCCAAGTGACGAGTCGTCAACGTTTTCTTGGCCGAACGGATGCAATTGCGGTCATAAGAGGCAAACGCAACTACGCGTCGCAAGGGGAGAAGCAGATGGACGGCGACGTGAAGGGAATTGAACACGAGGCGCCGCCATCGTCTCCGGAGGCCGGCCCGGAATCATCCACGAGCAGTGCCTCATCAGAGTCTTCGCCAGCATCTGGGGTGGCCAAACCATCCTATCCTGCGGCGGCGGCGCTGCCCACGCAGCTGGATCCAACCGGCGTTCGTTTCGACTTCAACCTTGGAGCCCGGGTGGTGCTGCCCAATCGGACGGAGGGCAAATGGCGCGTGCGGCTGCGTGATCTCGACACCGGCAATATCCTGTTCGAGAGCGAGAACCGGGGTGCATTCGTCGCGTCCTCGAAGCATTTTTACGTTCGTTTCGGTATCGCCGTCTGGGAGCTCGACGACGCGGGCGTAGCCAAGGAAGTGCTGTCGCACGAGTACGACGCCAGCGACCGCGACGTTCTGATCCAGTTCCCGGTCGGTACGCTGGGCGACATTCTGGCGTGGTTTCCCTACGCCGCGAGGTTTGGCGAAGCTCGCCGCTGCCGGCTGACCTGTGCGATGTCCGAGCTGATCATCCCGCTGCTGCGCGACACCTATCCCGCCATTCGCTTCGTCACCCATGAGCAGGTGGTCGAGGAGAAACTCGCGGAGAGCGCTTACGCGACGTATTGCCTGGGTCTGTTCTTCGACGACACGGAGAATGTCTGGCAGCCGACCGACTTCCGCCATGTGGGGCTGCACCGCACGGCCGGCTACATCCTGGGCGTCGATCCGGCGGAGGAAGCGGCGCGCCTGGCATTGCCGGACGACAGCCGTCCGATCGAGGAGCCCTATGTATGTATCGCGGTGCAGAGCAGCAGCGGTTGCAAGTACTGGAGCAACCCACATGGCTGGCGTGAGGTGGTGGAGTTCCTCAAGACAAGCGGCTACCGGGTGGTGTGTATCGACCAGAAGCCGGTGCACGGCAGCGGGCTGATGTGGACGCACGTTCCGCACGGGGTGGACGATCAGACCGGCGACCGGCCTTTGGTCGAGCGGGCGCGGTGGTTGCGGCATGCGGCATGTTTCGTGGGGCTGAGCAGCGGCCTGTCGTGGCTGGCATGGTCGGCAGGCTGTCCGGTCGTGCTGATCAGCGGTTTCACCCATCCGACCAACGAGTTCACGACGCCATACCGGGTGATCAACTGGCACGCCTGCAACGGCTGCTGGAACGATCCGCGGCTTCGGTTCGACCACAAGGACTTTCTGTGGTGTCCGCGCCATGCGGGCACGCCTCGGCAGTTCGAATGCACGCGGCTGATCACGTCGGCGCAGGTAACGCAGGTGATCCAGCGCATCCCGGGGTTTGACGCGCTTACCTCGAAGATTTCTGCTCAATAATAGAAGGAGCGCGACGCGACCTCCACCGTTAGGTTCGGTCGTCTCGACCCTGCTGTCACTGTTTGAGCCGCCGCCCACGGTCAGTCGCCGCGGTGCTGATCGTGCAGCCTCCGAACCGAACGTCCACGTAGCCGCCGCTGCGAGCGTGCGCCTGGCCGTGCCGCCGGGTGTTATCTTCCTTCAGCCCCGCGGGCGACCACGCGATTGCAGTCGATGCTCCCAAACACCGTGACCGCTTTGGCAGTTAAGCAATCGGAACTTCGCGCTGTCCAACGACGGCGGGGGCGGGACACAGGTGAAGTTCGCCTGAAGTCGCGTCAATGCACGTTCCGGCGGGCGAGGCTCGCCGGAACGGTAAACAAATGGCGATTGCATTCGGATCACCCGAACCGGGTCCGCCAAGTGAGCGGCGGCTTCGCCAGGGGCAAGTGGTGCCAGGCAGATCGGGCTGCGTCCCTCGAATAGTTTATTTGAAGTTATGACCTGGTTGGTATAGTGCCTTCCTGATGACGAGCACGAAATGAACTGACCGAGATAAATTCTTCTACAGAATTGCCGCGCGCGGCACGTCGTATGCAAGTAAATGGGGCAGCAATCATGACAGCCTATCTGGTTGGTTCGGGTCAAACGAGCAGCGGCGTCACCCTCAACGATAGGGACGTGATGTATGTTGTCACGGGTGGTATCACGCTGAGCACCACGATCAACAGCGGCGGCACCGAGTTCCTGTATGACAATGGCATTGCCAGGAACACAACGGTAAACGGTGGCGGCTTTCTGTTGCTGTCAGGTCATTCGACGGCGAGTGGAACGACGATCCATAGCGGCGGCTTCGAGGGCGTTTTCCACGGCGGCACGACCAGCGGCACGGTCGTTTCGCACGGCGGCAAGCAGGTTGTCTATTCAGGCGGCATCGATCGATTCTCTATCATCGGCAGCGGCGGGACCGAGGTCGTTTCGTCCGGCGCAACGACCAGCGGCGTCAGCGTGCACCTTGCCGGCACCGAGGGCGTGCTCGGCGTTACCATGGGCAACATCGTTAACGGCACTGAAAACGTCTCCGCCGGCGGCATCGCCAGCGGATCGGTCGTGAAGATCAATGGCGCGCAGGTTGTGTCCTCGGGTGGCGTCACGAGCGGCACCGTCGTCGACAGCGGCGGTGTGGAAAGCGTGTCCTCCGGCGGCACGACCATCGCTGGTATTGTGAACAAGGGAGGCGTCCAACTGGTCGATGGGCTCGCCAGTGACACGATCGTCAACAAGGGAGGGGTCCAGAACGTCGAAGACACGGCCAGCGGCACGATCCTGAACGGAGGTAGTCAGCTCGTCGGCAACGTGGCTTTTGACACCACGGTGAACAGCGGCGGCTCCGTGTTTGTCGATAACGGCGCCCAGGCTTTTGGCATCGTCATCAACAACGGCGGCAAAGTGAGCGAAAGCCCGGTTGGCCTCGGAGCCGAGCCAGGCGGTGCGGTCATCAGCACGACTGTCAACAGAGGCGGTGAGCTCGACGTGGAGGGTAACTCAACATTCACCATACTGAACGCGGGGCTGGAGGTCGTCTCCGCGCTCGCCGCGAGTTTTGCCACCACGGTGAACAGTGGCGGGAAGGAGGCGGTCTCGGCGGGCGGCCATACCTTCAACGCGGTCATCAACAACGGTGGTATTTTACTGGTATCGTCTGGAGGCATCGCCAGCGCCACCACGCTCAATTTCGGCGGGGTCGCGGGGATCTTCGTTGGCGGCGCCGCCAGCGCCACAGTGATCAACAGCGGTGGCAGCGCACTGGTGGCGGATACCGGCAGGACGGTATCGTCGATTATCAGCAGCGGCGGATCCGACGCGGTATATTCCGGCGGTATCGCACTGGGCACGACAGTGTTCGGTGGCGGCGTCGACCTGGTATCCGCTGGTGGCATAGGGATCCGCACCACCCTGCGCGCGAACGCCACTCAGACCGTCGGTTCCGGTGGAACGGTCATCAGCAGCACGGCATTCGCCGGCGGCACGGAGTACGTGCAGTCCGGCGGGGTGGCGATCAGCACGCAGCTTTCCGCTGGCGGCAAGGAGATCGTGTCCGCCGGCGGTTTCGACCGTTTCTCGTTCATCAGCAGCGGCGGGCTGCAGTTCATTCTCTCCGCCGGGACGGTCAACGGGGGCACTGTCATCAGTGGCGGGACGATGACGGTCTCCTCGGGCGGGATCGTGACGGCTGGGCTGACGCTGTCGGGCGGCACGGCGGATATCGCCGGGTCGGTGGCGGCTGGCCAGACGGTCGCATTCGCCGGCACGGGCGGCGATCTGGCGCTGTATAACCTGGCCGGCTTTGCGGCGGTGATCGGCGGCTTCGGCAGCGGCGACAAGATCGACCTCGGTCACTTCGCCTTTGGCTCCGGGTCCACCCAGACGTATACCGAGGCGGCGAGCCACACCAGCGGAACGCTGTCGGTCGTCAACGGCGGCAACCAAGCCAACCTGACACTTCTTGGCAGTTACGTAACCAGCAACTTCGCACTGTCCAACGACGGCGCGGGCGGAACGCTGGTGAAGTTCGCCTAAGTCGCGGCAAACGCGCGGTCATCCCTGAGTTTCCCGGTATGATACCGGTAGTCCTTAGCGGTGACCGTCCGTGCTTAAGGTGGCATCCTCGGCGAGGGCCGGAAATCTACGATTTTAAGCGCACCACACTGCAAGTCGTGGGTCCCCTCGCCGCGCGCCAAGGGCATGCTCCGCCGGGGATGACACCGGGGACGCTCGCGTCCCTCGGGACGAGGTCCTCCGACGCGTGCCTGGTGGCCCCAGGGGCCTGATCCGCTCAATCCGACTGCCCCTCGACCCGAAAGATTTCCGTCAGTTCCGCGCTCATGGGTATGTTCAGCGTCTCACCGGTCGGCAGCCGGTCGATCAGCCAATGCCTGTACAGCTCCGACAATCGCCCCGACGCCGCCATGCGGGTAAACGCACGCGCCACGATCGCGCCGAATTCGGGATCGTTCCTGCGATACATCAGTCCATACGGCTCGTACGACAGATAGTCGCCGACCACATGGTATCCGGCGCCCTCCGGGGTTGCGGCGAGGCCGGCCAGCAGCACGTCGTCGGTGGCGAAGGCGTCGGCCTTGCCGGCGCGCAGCAGTGCAAAGGACTGGCCGTGGTCCGGCGCAGTGATGATGGTGATCTGCAGGTGCAACCGATCGACCAGCCGATGCATTGCCGCCTCGTTCGTCGTGCCGGCCGTCACCACCACGGTTTTGCCTGCCAAATCCTGAAACGACTGGATCGGCGAATCCCGGGCGACCAGCAGCTTCGTCCCGGCGATGAAGAACACCGGCGAGAACGCCACCTGCCGTGCCCGCTCAGCATTGCGCGTCGTCGAGCCACATTCCAGGTCGATGTCGCCGGAGACGACGCGGGAGATCCGGTCCTCCGGCGTCACCGTCTTATAGGTGATGGCAACCTGCTTCCCGCCGAGTTCCGCCACCACGTCATCGACGATCTCCCGGCACAGTTCAACCGCGTAGCCGACCGGCTTGCCGTTCGGCAGGCGGTAGGAGAACGGCAACGCCGAATCACGCACACCCAACGTGATGGTGCCGGTGGCCCGGACTTTCGCCAGCGTTCCGGTCAGGCGGCCGACATCCTGCGTCGCGTCCTGCGCCGCAGCCGGGAAGGCGAATGCCACGAGCAGCATCGCCAAAAGAAGATATCGCATCATTGCGCCGGCTGCACGTCCAGGGCCGGTGCACTGCCGTGGGCCGGCAGCCGCTCGCCTTCCCACTTCGCAACAACGGCGGTCGCCAGCGAGTTGCCGATGACGTTGGTCGCGGACCGCCCCATGTCGAGGAACTGATCGATCCCGATGATCAGCAGCAGCCCCGCTTCCGGGAGGTTGAAGCTGGTCAGCGTGGCGGCGATCACCACCAGTGACGCGCGCGGCACCCCCGCCATGCCCTTGCTGGTCAGCATCAGCAGCAGCAGCATGGTGATCTGCTGACCGAGGGGCAGGGTGATGTTGTAGGCCTGTGCGATGAACATCGTCGCGAAGGTGCAATACATCATCGAACCATCGAGGTTGAACGAGTACCCCATCGGCAGCACGAAGCTCACGATCTTACGAGTGACCGGGAAGCGGACCAGTGCCTCCATCATCTTGGGATAGGCGGCCTCGCTGCTCGCGGTGCTGAACGCCAGCAGGAATGGCTCCCTCACCAGGCCGATCAGGCGGAAGATGTGGCGGCCGAAGAAGCCGAAGCCGACCAGCACCAGCAGGCACCAGAGCAACAGGAGACCGACATAGAACTCCACGACGAACTTGCCATAGGTGACCAGGATACCCAGTCCCTGGGTGGTCACGATCGCCGCCATCGAGGCGAATACGGCGAGCGGGGCCAGACCCATGATATAGCCGGTCAGTTTCAGTATGACGTGCGACAACTCCTCGATGCCGTGAACGATCGTGTGCGCGCGGTCCCCGAGAGCGGCGCAGGCAACGCCGAAGAACAGCGAAAAGATGACGATCTGCAGGATCTCGTTGTCGGCCATTGCCTTGAAGATCGAACTGGGCACCAGGTGGGTGACGAAATCCTTCAGCGACAGTGAGGCGACCTTGAGGTTGGTTGCCGCGCCGACGTCGGGCAGCGGCAGGTTCAGGTTGTCGCCCGGCCGCAGCAGATCGACCAGCACCAGCCCCAGCAGCAGTGACACCAGCGAGGCGCAAACGAACCAGAGCAAGGCCTTCGCTCCGATGCGGCCGACGGTGGCGGGGTCCCCCATGTGCGCGACACCGACCACGAGGGTGGAAAACACCAGCGGCGCAATGATCATTTTGATCAGCCGCAGGAAGACGTCGGTGATCAGGGAGATATAGCCAGCGATCTCGGTCGCGGTTGCCTTGTCAGGCCAGACCTGGTGGCAGGCGTAGCCTACGGCGATGCCGAGTATCATGCCGATCAGAATGACCGTCGTAAGGCGCTGTGACCGCATATCCGATGCCCCTGAAGTCGGTTGATCCTTCAGGATCGCCGGACGTTTGGCAACGCGCCTTATTGTGGCCGAGCCAGCAAGCCCGCGTGCGTCGGTCAGGCGACCGGGGCGGGACGATCCGATGTCCCCAGCAAAGCCGTCAGTGCCTCCACACGCGTCAGGGATGCAATCCCCAGCAGCATGTCGAACAACGGCGACAGCCGCTCGCGCGGTAGGCTGCGCTGGGCGCAATCGGTGAATTTGGTCCACAGTTCCTGGTGCGTCATCGGTTCGCCGGCGGGCCCGCGGCTGGGGTAGTCGTCGAGGCGAGACGCAAAGCGGATGCCATCCGTGGTCTCGACGATCACCTCGGTTCCCCAGTCGGCCGACATCCCGGGGTGCGGTCTTGCCTCGATCCGGCGCATCAGGTCGCGAAGCGCCTGATCGAACGGTGCGTCGCCCTCGAAATGCGCCAACTTCACCGCACGGTCGGTCAGCGCTCGAGCGATGCAGTACTGCATGCTGAACTTGGCGGCGAGTGCGGTGCGTGGGTCTGGATTGTCGGTGTGAGGCAGGCGGCGACCGTGCGGCATGACGACGAGCCGAGCGATGCGCTCGGGTCGGAGGTCATGCTGGCAAGCCAGCGCAATGACGCGGTCGATCGACGGGTGGGTGCTGCCACAGCACGGATATGGTTTCAGTCCGGGATCACCCCCGCCGCCGCATTCGAAGGGGTCGTACCATCCGTCCAGGATGCGTGCGGTGTCATAGGTGCCGGGGCCGTTGAAGACATCCAGGAAGCCTTGCCCGTGCTCAAAGGCGCCGGGGTTTGCGCTGAAGCCTTCCCGCGCCATCAGCGCCGCGAACAGGCCGTTGCGAATCGAGTGTCCGACATGCAGCGGCTTGGTCATGGTGCCGAAGTTGGCCTTGAGACCAGCCGCGAGCGAGGCCGCCATACCCAGGGCGACCGCGGTCTGTTGTTGCGTCAGGCCGAGCAGGCGGGCGGCGCCGGCGACTGTGCCGAAGATGCCGAGGGTTGCGGTGGGGTGCCAGCCCTTGTCGTAATGATGATGATGCACGCCGCGGGCGATCCGGCATGCTGTTTCGAAGCCAACGACATAGGCCAGGACCAGGTCGCGGCCGCTGCTGGCGAGCATCTCTCCCAATGGGATCAGCGCTGGCACCAACATCGCAGAAGGGTGGCCGCCGAGGGATGCCGCGACGTCGTCGTAGTCCAGCGCGTGCGAGGCGGTGCCGTTCACCAGGGCTGCGTCCAACGCGCTGGTGCGCTGGTCGGTGCCGATGATCAGCGCGGGGCCGACCGCCGCGGCGACACCTGGCACACGCAGCAGAATGCGCGGCGCATCCTCCCGTATTCCGGCCAGGGTCACGCCGACGGTGTCAACGAATGCACTGGCGGTCCAATCAAGCGCCGCGGGCGTAATGTCCTCATAGCGCGGGAAGAGTATCCGTTCGGCGATCTGGGTCGCGAGGCTGTTCATGGACGGTTCCGTACTGTCAGCGCCTCGAGGTCATTGCGGCGCCGCGCGTCGCCGCGGACGGCCGCGCATCTGGACCGCGGGTTCATTCGGTTCCCGGTCCAAAACTACAGTTGGCGCCGCCGCCGCCTTTCTCGCGCAATTCGTTCGGATTGACGCTGCAGTTCACATGCGAGGCGCCGAGATAGACCGTGCCGGCGGCGCCGGAAGGTGCGACACCCATTTCCGCCAGCGTAGCGAAGAGTTCGTGCGCATTGCGGCCTCGCAAGGTCACGGTGCGGCGGCCAAACCGGATGGTACAGGACCGAGACGTGATATCGACGTTGCTTACGCGGCATTCCAGGTCATCCGCGGCCACGACTATGGCATCCTTGCGACTGGGGCCCGACGTGAGGATCCCCGCCGCCAAAGCAGCGACGGTCCGTTTGTCGAATCTGCCAAGAAGCGGAGACTGCTCCGCGACAATCGCGGACAGCATCAGGCTGTTTGCGGGTGTGATATCAGCCGCGACGGCCGTTCCGATGGACAGCAACGACAGTAGAAATCCGAGAGCAACCTTCATTCGTTCTTCCTGTGGCGGCTGGTCCGTGGTATCAATACGATGGCAGTTGCCGACCGAGAAACAATGGCCTACTGGCGAGCCAAAAACAATCGAACATCTTAGGGGAGGTTAGAAACATGCTCGACGCGGTTATCGATATCTCGCACCACAATGGACTGCAGCTGGATTTCCACGCAGCTTCAGCCGCCGGTATACAAGGCATCATCCACAAGGCCACGCAAGGCGTTTCGGGTTCGGATCAGAGATTCTCCGCCAACCGGCCGGCGATTCTGACGGCCGGGATGTTGTTCGGATCCTACCACTTCGGAGATGGATCGGACGGCGGCGCCCAGGCCAAATATTATCTGTCGATCGCGAAGCCGATCACGGGAGAGCTGGTTGCGCTGGACCTGGAGAATAACCCGGCGGGCCCATCCATGACCATCGAGGAGGCGCGTGCCTTCGTCACCACCATCTATAACGAGATCGGCAAATGGCCGGTGCTGTACAGCGGGCATACCCTCAAGGCGATGCTGGGAAACACGCCGGACCCAGTATTGGCGAATTGTCCCTTGTGGCTCGCGCAATACGGGCCGACCGCGGTCCTGCCGCCCGGATGGCAGACCTGGTCGCTGTGGCAGCACACCGACGGGGCGCAGGAGGGAGACCAGCCCGTCGCGGGCATCGGGCACTGTGACCGCGATCGCTTCGACGACCGCACTGACGATCTTTCGAGCTTCTGGGCAAGCGTCTCACCCGACTGACGAGCCTCGCATCCGAACCTCTGGCAATGCGTCAGAAGTGACCCGTTACCAGCGCCATGACTTGTCGTCGCGCGTCCTGCTCGGACCTGATGTGTCTATACGTTCGGGGCCGTCGAGGACGTGCCATCGCGGCATGGCCGATCAGTTCGGGCGGCTTCGTCCGCAGCGACACCGACCCATCGCTGGGGCGGTGGGATGCCAGCGAGGGTCCTGACAGAAGCCATCCCAACCTTAAGCGACGCGCGCCAGGTAACGAGTAATCGCTCCGCTCATTCCGCGGCGCTTGCCAGCTTGTCGATTGCAACGCCCTTGCCGACACCGGCACGATCCTTGTATGGCGTCGTATCGATATCCTCCAGTTCGATCTCCCGGCTAAGCACCTTCTGCTTCCACGCCTGATGCTCGGGTTCGTGGCCGACGAACTCCGGCATCACTTCGCGGGCGAACAGTTCCAGGCTTTCGCAGATGTGCTCGTGACTGTTCTTGCCGGCCTGATTCAGCAGGATGATCTGGTCGACGTGCGAGGACTCGAATCGCCGCAGTTTTCTTCTGATCGTTTCGGGCGATCCGACCAACCCGCCGGTGAGCGCTTTATTCGCCAGTTCCGGATTGGCCTTCTTCCACTTCTCATACTCGTCCCAGAGGCTGACCGTTCCGGGCGCGGCACGCTCGCGATTCCGAGAATTGCTATAATAGGCCAACGAAAACTGAAAGAACGTTATCCCGTCTGCTCGACGGCGCGCTTCCTCATCGGTTTCGGCGCACATGAAATAACTGACCATCGCGATATTGCAGTTGGACTGGTAGTCCGTGAGCTTCTGCTGACGCAGGACAAACGAATTGTAGTAGGCATGCACCCAGGCATGCGCCATTTCCGCCGACAGGAACTGAAAGCCGAGGGCGCCGATGCCGCAACGGCCGGCCAGCTCGATGGTTTCAAGTTGCGAACACGCCACCCAGAGCGGCGGGTGCGGCTTCTGGATCGGCTTCGGCAAAACGCTACGCAGCGGGAACTTGAAGTAGGGGCCATCATACTCCCAGCCGCCGTCCTTGAACATCGGCAGCACACAGCGAATGCCGTCCTCCCACACCGCCTGCTTATCCTCCATCTGCCGGTCGAACGGTCCGAGCTCGGTGATGCTGGCACCCTCGCCCATACCGAACTCGACGCGGCCATTGCTGACCAGGTCGAGACAGGCGACTTTTTCGGCGACGCGGGCAGGGTGGTTGGTAGTGAGCTGGATGATGCCATGACCTAGGCGGATGTTCTTGGTGCGCTGGCTGGCGGCGGCCAGGAACACTTCCGGCTGAGGCGAATGAGAATATTCTTCCAGGAAGTGGTGCTCGACCTCCCACGCGTAGTGATAACCCAGCTTGTCCGCCAGTTCGACCTGGGTGAGGGCGTTCTGATACAGCTTGTGCTCGGTGTCAGCCTCCCAGGGCCGCGGACATTGCAGCTCGTAGAAGATGCCGAATTTCATGGGTGGTCTCCCAGTTTTCCTACTGGCCAGTATCCTAGGATCGGGTTTGCTCAAATGTCGAGAGAGCGCCGCCCGGGCCGGGAAGGTCGCCGCCGATCGCACCCGCGCGGCGGCACGGCAGGGGCAGCCAGGCATGGGGCAGCAGGGCATGGGGCAGCAGGGCATGGGGCAGCAGGGCGTGGGGCAGCCGTTGCGACAACCGAGACTCCGCTGTACTCCGGGCCGATATGCCGAGCGTTCGAGGAGAGGATAGCATGACCGAGCATCCGTTGCGGCCCGCTTTGTTTCGCAAGGAGGCGATCGCCGAAGACACGGCGAAGCTGAACGACACCCTGGTGCAGTTGATGACGGGTCTGCCCGAGTGGTGGAACGTGGGAGCCGAGGCCACGCGGGAGGCCCGTCGGCAAGGCCGTGGCCCGTTCCCCCCGGCGGTGATCTCACCCCGGGCCCGGACCGTCAGCATCACCGGACGGGATGGCAACACGATAGCCTTGAGGGTGATCGCGCCCACCCAGGTTCGGGGTGTCTATCTGCACATCCATGGCGGCGGTTGGGTACTTGGATCGGCGGCGTTGCAGGATCCGCTGCTGGAACAGATTGCCGACGGCACCGGGCTGGCCGTGGTCAGCGCCGAGTACCGACTGGCACCCGAAGATCCCTATCCCGCCGGCCCGGACGATTGCGAATCAGCCGCGGCCTGGCTGGTGGCGAATGCAAAGGCGGAGTTCGGCTCCGATGTGCTGACGATCGGTGGCGAATCGGCCGGCGCACATTTGGCCGCGGTGACCCTGCTGCGACTGCGGGAGCGCTACGGCTATAGCGGATTTCGCGGCGCCAACCTGGTCTATGGGGCGTATGATCTCAGTATGACGCCGAGTCAGCGTGCGTTTGGTGATAGCCGCCGCCTCGTGCTGCGGACGATCGACATGCAGCAATTCTACAACGCGTTCCTGCCGACCGTCACCGATCGTCGGGTTTCGGATATTTCACCGCTCTACGCCGACCTGACGGGACTGTGCCCGGCGCTGTTCAGCGTCGGCACCGCGGATGCGCTGCTAGACGACACGCTGTTCATGCACGCCCGCTGGATCGCCGCGGGCAACGAGGCGGAACTGGCGATCTACCCGGGCGGAGCGCACGGCTTTACGCTGTTTCCCAACCGACTGGCGGACGAGGCGGCAGCGCGGTCGGCGGCGTTCCTGCGTAGTGTGAGCGGGTGATCGGTGCGCCGCGACCGTCACTCGGAACCGCGCCGCAACCAATTCCCATGCGTGGCGAGCCGGATCAGGCCGGGCGGGTGACCCGTATTTCGGTCATTTCTCCTGCTGCCGCAGGCGGGCCACACCCGTCTGCAGGAACACGGCGTAGCCATAGACCGTCTCGTCTTCCTGGTTCCAGCAGACGTAGCCGCGACAGTCGTGCGGGCGTGCTTCGTAGACGCCGCACATGTGATCCTCATCGAGGAACTGGCAGGTCTTGTAGCCTTCCTTGATGCGCTTTTCGCCATTCTTGGTGACTTCCACGATGTGGCGCTTCTCGAACTCCGCCGCGCTCAGTTTCAGGTGCCTTGCAAGGCGGCGGATGTCCTCACGACTGACCCGGACGTAGCCGGCCATGCGGCAGCACAACGCCGGGCACTTCAGGCAGTCGAGGCGCTCATGCGACGTCATGATGGATCAATACCCGACCTGTTCCGTCAGGCAGTCCGCACAAAGGTTCGGCTCAGTCGATTTCTTCGGTGCTGAAATCAGCCGGCACGACGATCTCCAGCACTTCACAGTCCGCGGAATAATCCAACACGGTGTGCTCGATGCCGGAGGGTTGCAGCCAACAGGTTCCGGTAGACATCATCTGCTCGCCAACTCCCTCGAATTCATTCTTAACCCAGCCTTGCAGGACATAGACCAATTGCAGGTCGGCCGCGTGACGATGGCGCTTGCGGACCTCGTCGGTGCACGGCGGGACGAAGCGAATCACATGTGCTTGACACAGGCCGGCGGTGGCAGCGGCGATTCCCAGGTCACGATATTGCGCGTAGGTGCGCAGGCCATCGGCCTTGAAGTCGGCCTCGTTCAGGTGGTTGACGGTGAAGCTCTGGGGTGGCCTGGCGGTAGCCGGGGAGGGCGGCTGGGCTCGCTTTGGCGAACCGGCCGAGCGTGTCCGCCGAGCAGCGGGGGCTGGGGCGGCTGATTTGGCTGGGGTGCGGCGTGGCGTGGCCGTCTTCGAGGCGACACTTTTGGCAGCGACAATCCTCGCGGCAGCGGTCTTTCCGCTGGCCCTCTTCGCCGCGGCCATCTTCTTCGCGGCGCCCGACTTCGCCGGGGTGGCCCGCAAAGCGGTGGCTCTCTTCGCAGCGCCGGCCGGCCGAGTCGCCTGGCCGGAAACGCGCCGCTTCGGCGCTGCCTTGGCCGCTGGGGTCTTGCCGGATGTTCTTAGGCGCTTTGCCGCCGTTGGCTTGGCAGCGGCCGGGCGCGGCGCAGACTTCTTCGACCCTGCTCTCGTGGATGCGGCGGGTTTGGCGGCGCTCACGGCAATCGCCTTCTTGCGAGCAGGCAACTCGGCGGCGCCGGGTTTTGCCTGCTTGGCTGTCACGGAACCGGTGCTGGCTTTGGCCATGGCGTTATCCTCGCAATGCTTCTCGGTCGAAAACAGTATTCACGGGTCGGCAGCCATCTTTCAAGTGGCTGTAACGAAACTGATCGCCGAGGGGCTTCCCGCACCGATCCGCACCGCCGTTGCAATCAAGTTGCCGTTTTGCCGGTCGATGTTGAAGACGCTGATCTCGTCGCTATCCTGATTGGCCACGAAAGCGTGAAGACCGTCAGGTCCCAGCACGAAGAAGCGTGGCGTCCTGCCGCCTGAGGGGACGGTGTCCGCGAAGGTCAGAAACCCAGTACCAGGCTCGACGGCGAACTGAACGATGCGGTCTTCGCCGCGATTGGAGACATACAAATATCGCCCGCAACGCGAAGCGGCGATCTCAGCCGTGGTGTTGCGTCCATCGGCGCCGCCGGGAATCGTTGTTGTCACCTGCCGCTGCGTCGCCTGCCCGATCATCGGGTCCCAATCGAACATTGTCACCGTCGAATCGAGTTCGTTGTTGACATACAGCACCGGCAGGTTGGGATGAAACGCGGCATGGCGAGGCGCTGCGCCCGGTCGTGATGCGACGTAGCCCTGCGCCGTGGGTGTCAGCCTTCCGTTACCAAAACTGAACAGGAATGTACGGTCGAAGCCCTTGTCCGGGACGATGACGAACGTGCCGGTCGGATCGAACGTCACTCCGTGGGGATGTGACGAGGCCTGCTGCTCGACGTCCGGTCCCGGCGTGCCCACCAGCGGAACGATCTGGCTGGGCGCCGACAACCTGCCATCCGCATCGACCGGCAGCACCGCCACGGAGCCGCTGCCATAATTTGCCACCACGAGGAAGCGCTCGGTTGGGTCGAGCGCCGAATCGACCGGATTGTTGCCCTGGCAGTCAATCTGGTTCAGAAACGTCAAAGCGCCCCTGGTAGTGTCGATGGCGAAAGCGCTGACAAGGTTGCGGCCGCCATGTACGCTGTAAAGGCGGCTACCGGCACGGTTCAACGTGAACAGGGAGGGGTTCTCCAACCCGCCGACGTGCTGCAGGTGAGTCCAACTGCCATCGAGCGGATCGACGCGGAAGACGTTGATGCCGTCGCCGCGTCCGTCCCGGTCCGGGGTGGTATATCCTCCGACATAGGCGAACATGATGTCCTCCTCAGGCTCAGCCTGCCTTCGCCTGGTCCAGAATAATCCGCACCATCGACGACGTATCGGCGACTGAGCCGAAATTGTGAATTTTGTGGCCAGCCGGGCCGCGCGCCGCCTGCTCCGCTGCGATCACTGCCGGCACGTCGTCGCGCATATGCCCACCTTCGGCAGCGAAAAAACCTACCACGGCGACGGCATGAGCATGCAGGCCGCGCAACGCGTCGGCGACGAAGGGGGGTTCCTCAAGGCACGCCGCGGCCACCGCCGCAAATCTCCCCATCGCACCAATTCGTTCCGTATGACGATGCAGCGCCAGCGCTTGGCCCGGGGCACGCGCCGACCCATGCCCCACGATCACGACCGACGTCGCCGCCGGTTCGATACCGCGTGCGGCGCAGCCATCCAGCACCCGGCGCATGACCAGGTTGGCCATGCCATCATGCACGCCCACGGCGGGACACAGCACGAGCTGACCGGGCACGGCGTCCGCGATGCGGAGTGCGCGCGGCACGGCGATGCGACTGAAGTATCCGTTCTCCATGAAGAACGGCACCACGCGAATGACGGGTGCGGTCAGCCGGGCCAGTGCCTCGGCGGCTGATGGTGCGCCATTCAGCAGCCCCATCGCCACCTCACGGAACGATCCGGTCAGGCTGACCTGTCGCGCATATTGGTGCAGCAGTCGCCCGGCGTCCGGATAGCGCGACGAGCCGTGTCCGATCAGCAGCAACGCTTCATCGGCGATCACCCCGTGACACTCCCTCGCGCGTGCGTCGTTCGCGATGAACCTTGGCGGCAGGGCACTGGTATCATCTGTGCGCAGCTGTTGCCCACCGGCCTGGTTTGCTCCGTTGATTGAACTGGCGCAATAAGGCCTGAGCAAAGGATGGCTGGACGCGGAAACCGACAAGGAGTTGCAGATGGCGGAGGAATTGCCCCCGCGTGAAGCCATGGAGTTCGATGTGGTGATCGTCGGCGGGGGCCCGGCTGGCCTGTCGGCGGCGATCAGACTGAAGCAGCTTTCGCCGGAGATGGCTGTGTGCCTGGTTGAAAAGGGCGGTGAGATCGGCGCCCATATCGTGTCCGGCGCGGTGATGGAGCCTCGGGCGCTGAACGAACTGATCCCCGATTGGAAAGACAAGGGGGCGCCGCTCGACACGGCGGCAACCGAGGATCGCTTTCTGTATCTGACCGAGACCCGCTCGTTCCGTCTGCCCACGCCGCCGCAGATGCACAATCACGGTAACTATATCGTGTCGCTGGGCAACGTCGTCCGCTGGTTTGGCCAGCAGGCGGAAGCGGCGGGGGTCGAGATCTATCCAGGGTTTGCCGCGGCCGAGTTGCTGGAGGAGGACGGGCGCATCGTCGGCATCGCGACCGGCGACATGGGGATCGGCAAGGACGGGCTTCCGACCGAGCAGTTTCAGCGCGGCATGGAGTTGCGGGCCAAATACACGCTGTTCGCGGAAGGCTGCCGCGGTTCGCTATCGAAGCAACTGATGCAGCGGTTCAATCTCCGCGATGGTCGCGACCCGCAAACCTATGGCATCGGGATCAAGGAGTTATGGGAGATCCCCGCCGCCAATCACCGGCCCGGCCTGGTCGAGCATAGTCTCGGCTGGCCGCTGGACAGCGCCACCTACGGCGGATCGTTCCTCTACCACTTTGGCGATAACCTGGTTTCCTATGGGTTTGTCATTGGCCTGGACTATCGCAACCCCTGGTTATCGCCGTTCGACGAGATGCAGCGTCTCAAGACGCATCCCGCGATGCGCAGGCACTTCGAGGGCGGACGCCGCATCACCTACGGTGCGCGGGCATTGATCGAGGGCGGCCTGCAGTCGCTGCCGAAGCTGACCTTCCCCGGCGGGCTGCTGATCGGCGACGCGGCGGGGTTCATGAACGTTCCGAAGATCAAGGGCACGCATACCGCGATGAAATCCGGAATGCTCGCGGCGGAGGCGGTCGCCGAGGCGCTGGCCGGCGACCGTCCGGCCGAGCTGGCTGGCTACGCGGACCGGCTTCGTTCCAGCTGGGTATGGGAGGAATTGTCGAGGGTCCGCAATGTGCGGCCGGCGTTCTCGAAGTTCGGCAGGTGGGGTGGGTTCGTATACAGCGCGCTGGACACTGTTCTGCTGCGCGGCAAGGCTCCATGGACCCTGCACCATCCGCATCCGGACAACGAGACGCTGATCGGGGCCGAAACCGCTGCCCGCATCGTCTACCCGAGGCCCGACGGCGTGCTGACCTTCGACCGGTTGTCGTCGGTGTTCATCAGCAACACCAATCATGAGGAAAACCAGCCGCCGCACCTGAAGCTGGTAGATCCCGCCAGGGCTATCGAGGTCAACTGGGACCACTACCGCAGTCCGGAGGTGCGGTATTGCCCGGCCGCGGTCTACGAGATTGTCGGTGCCGAGGAAGGCGCCCCGAAGCTGCAGATCAACGCGCAGAATTGCGTTCACTGTAAGACCTGCGATATCAAGGATCCGACCCAAAACATTAACTGGGTGACGCCGGAGGGCGGCGGTGGCCCGAACTATCCAGGCGGCATGTAGCGCCGCGTCGATCGCCTGTGGCGGCGCCCTGGACCTCAATCCGTCGAGGCCGGCCAGGCCAGGCGCGGGACACGTCGTGGAGGGCTCCATCCTGGAGCAGATGCCCGGATGTGATCCATGATCCTGATATCTCGCCGCGGCTGCAAATGGCAGAGAGAGGGGTCCGCAACCTCCAGGACCACAGGCATGAAATCGGCGTAATCCGAATGACACAGAATTTCACGACTGTTAGAGTGTGCAGATGCAACATGTCCGAAGCGCTCGTCGAGCGTTTGTTTTGTCAGTGTCCCTGCTGTCAGCTTGCGCGGCGTCCGAGGCACCATCCGGCGGCCCGGCGGAGGCGGCCCAGGGTGGCGTCCTGGGCGAGTATCTGGCGGGACGGTTCGCGTTGTCGGAGGGTGATTCGGCGACCGCCGCCAACGATCTGCTCAAGGCCAACGCCGAGAATCCGGGCGACCATGAGCTGACTTTGCAGGCGTTCATGGCTTGTCTCGCCGCCGGACGTCCGGAAGCGGTGAAGCTCGCGCACCAATTGCCTGACAGTCAGGTTGCCCAACTCGTGCTGGCCGACGTGGACATCAAGGCGGGCCGCTGGGCGGCGGCGGAACAGCGTTTCCGGGACCTGCCGCGGCAGGGCCTGACGCAGTTGTTGCAGCCGCTTCTGGTCGCCTGGGCGCAGGCTGGCGATGGCCGTGTCGATAGCGCGCTGTCGACGCTGCAGCCGTATGTCGAGAACCCTCGCTTCCGCGCCGTTTTTGCGCTGAACGCAGCGATGATCGCCGATCTGGGCAATCGGACGGAGGAAGCCGGCAGACTTTATCATATCGTCGAGACCGACCTTGGCGAGCCCAATCTCCGGCTGGCGCAGATACTGGCAAGTTGGCAGGCACGCTCCGGTCAGCCGGCCGACGCTCAGAAGGTGCTGGCAAACCTCCCGCTGGTGGCGCCCGACCTGGCGATCGCCATGCCCAGTCTGCTGGCCAATGTGACCAAACGCGTGGTCGCTCGTCCCAGCGATGGGGTGGCGGAAGCCTATTTTACCTTCGCGGCGCTACTGCGGGCGCAGGATGCGAACGATTTCTCGCTGATCCTGTTGCGGCTGGCGCTTGACCTGCGGCCGGATTTCGCGGCGGCCAAGCTGCTGGCGGCCGATGTCCTGGTGAACGAGCAGCATCCGCAAGTCGCGCTGCGCATCCTGAATGACGTTTCGTCGAGCGATCCGATCTACCCCGTGGTGCAGTTGCGCCGAGCCGCGATCGTCGATCGGCTGGGTCGCTCGGACGAGGCGGCGCGAGACCTGGAGCGTCTGGCCCGCGACTACCCGGAAAGTCCGCTCCCGGATTTGCAGCGTGGCGATATCCTGCGGATGAAGCAGCATTATCCGGATGCCGTCACCGCATACGACAAGGCAATCGCGCGGAATACGCTGCCGGGCGGGTCCGACTGGGTCATGTTCTATGATCGGGGTGTCGCGGAGGAGCAGTCGCATCAATGGGCGAAGGCGGAGGCAGACTTCAACCACGCGCTCGAGCTTTCGCCCGATCAGCCTCTCGTGCTCAACTACCTCGGATACTCCTGGGCGGACATGGGTCGGCATCTGGACAAGGCGCGCCAGATGATCGAGCGGGCGGCGGAGCGGCGGCCGAATGACGGCGCCATCACTGACAGTCTCGGGTGGGTCAAGTTCCGTCAGGGCGAAACACGCGATGCGGTGAAGACCCTGGAACACGCGGTCGAACTGGAGCCCGAGGACGCGACGATCAACGGCCACCTGGGTGACGCTTACTGGGCGGCGGGACGCAAGGTCGAGGCGCAATATCAATGGCGACGGGCGCTGACTCTGAACCCGACGCCGGATGACGCGGCGAAGCTGGAAGCCAAGCTGAATACCGGCCATCCTGGCGCGGTCGCCAGCGGTCAATAAAACTACGCGGCCTGCTCGGTCGGGCGGATTGCGCAGGACCGGCCGACAACGCGAAAACATCGCGCATGTCTGAAGTCTTGACCGAAAGCGCGCCGGCCAAAATCAACCTGCACCTGCATGTCGTCGGGCGGCGGGAAGATGGCTATCACCTGCTGGACAGCCTCGTCGTGTTCGCAGCGGTCGGTGACCGGCTAAGCGCCACCCGAGCATCGGACCTGTCGCTGTCCGTGACAGGGCCGTTCGCAGCCGGGCTGAGTGGCGAGACCGACAATCTTGTGCTGCGTGCCGCCCGCGCTTTGGCCATGGAGACCGGAGTCGTCGCAACCGGCCGCATCGTCCTGGAAAAGAACCTGCCTGTCGCCTCAGGGATCGGCGGAGGGTCGGCCGACGCCGCCGCCACGCTGCGCCTGTTGTGTCGGCTATGGCGTGTCCAGCCCGACCCGGAGCGGCTGAGGCGCGTAGCCCTCGGACTCGGCGCCGACGTGCCGGTGTGCTTTTCCGGTCGTCCCGCCTGGATGTCGGGCATTGGCGAGCGCTTGGTATCGGCACCGCGACTGCCGGAAGCTGGGATCGTGCTGATCAATCCGGGCGTTGCGGTGTCCACGGCTGCGGTGTTTCGCGCCCGGGGCGGTGGCTTTGCCTCTCCCGCGGCTTTGCCGACCGCATGGCGGGACGCGTCGTCGCTCGCCGCCACGCTGCAAGCAACCCGCAATGACCTCGAACTTCCCGCTCGGGAGTTGGCTCCGGTTATCGGAGATGTGCTGCAGACGATGGTGACCGATCCGAACTGCCTGCTGGCGCGCATGAGCGGATCCGGCGCGACATGCTTCGGGCTCTATGCGTCGCCTTTGGCGGCTGAGTCGGCGGCCCGAAGAATGGCGCGTCCCGGCTGGTGGGTGTGGGGAGGAGCGATCAGGCGAGAATAGGCTTTCGGCAGTCTTCGCGCTTTACGCGCTGCACCGCCCGACCTATCACACTGCACGCGATGGGGCGTCGCCAAGCGGTAAGGCAACGGATTTTGATTCCGTCATACGGAGGTTCGATCCCTCCCGCCCCAGCCAAGCGCTTTTATGCGGATAAAGGAATTCTATGCAGCACCTCTGTGTAGCGGTCGAGGTCCTGTGGAATATCTGCAACGGCCCGGCGGCAGATATGAGTGGCGATCGCGCGTGCCCTCAGATCCGATGACGCTGCTCAACCGCAAGGAAATCACCAAAAGCCTTGACACCGCGGTTCCGGAGGGAGCGCGGGCGCGCCGTGCGCGCTTCCTCATTTTCTAATATCGCAATGATCGGCGTCCGCCATTTGGCCCAGAAGATCCCCGACGGGATTGCGTTGACCAAGGCGATCCGCTGTGAGATCGCGCCGCAAAGTCTTCCTGTTGCTCGAGAGCCTTGCGCCACAGGTTATCGTGCCTCTATAGGGCGGGCGGTGCGCGGAGACAAAGACGGCCGAATCCGCTCACTATGACAGCTCCGTCACCTGGCGTTCGCGGAGCATGCGCAGCAGCGATGTCGACTGTGAGCGCCGGCTGAATGTTGCTTACAGCGCGGTCATACCGCCGTCCACGAACAGCAGGGCGCCGGTGACGTAGGAGGCATCGTCGGAGGCCAGAAACAGGATCGCGGCGGCGACCTCCTCGGCCTTGCCCGGGCGTTTCATCATGGTGCCTTGTGCGGCCTTGGCGTTGTACTGCTCGACGGTCTCGCCGGCCGCGGCGATGCGACGCGCGTGGAACGGCGTGAAGATCGGGCCAGGGCCAACGGCGTTGACACGAATACCCTCCGCCGAGTGGTCGGCCGCGAGCCCCCGTGTGAAGCCCGCGATCGCGGCCTTGGTGGTGTCGTACAGCAGGTTGCCGCCGCCTGCGACGACGGAACGTACGGAGGCGACGTTAACGATGGCACCACCTTTATTGCGGCGCATCAGAGGAACCGCTGCCTTGGCACAGAAGGCGTAGCTCATCAGGTTGACGTTGAGGATCTCGTTCCAGCTCGCCGCACTCGCCTCGTCGATTTTCTCGTATTTGCGGATGCCGGCATTGTTGACGAGGATGTCAAGGCGCCCGAACTTCTGTGCGACACCGTTGACGAAGGCGAGGCATGCGGCCTCGGTACCAACGTCAGCCTGCGTGAAAGCGATCTTGGCGCCGCCGCTCTCCAGCTCGGCCGCCACGCGCTGACCGCGCTCGCCGTCCCGATCGCAGAATGCCACGCTCGCGCCCTCGGCGACGAAACGCCTGACCGTCGCCTCGCCGATCCCCGATGCCCCGCCCGTTACCGCTGCGACCTTGCCGTCTAGCCTTCCCATGTTCGCCACCTTTCACTGCATTGCGATACGCGCATCCATAACTCCTTCAGGCGGAGCTACCCGCAGAGGAGAGGTTCAGGCGATTCAGCGCTTGAACCACTCCGCGAATACGACATCCGTCTCATTGGCAAGTATGCCGCCGAGGAGCGCCACATGGCGGAACGCGGCATCGATAATCACCGGCCAGGGAATATACCCAAGTACGTCGGTCGCGCACCAGGCATGCGGTCCGGTCAATCGCCGTTACGATTACGCCTATCCGCGGAGGGCCATCTGGAACGGAACGCGCCTATCGTTTCGCGTCCCGGTATGACGCCCACCTCTGATTTTTTAACAGTGCGGACTATTTTGCCGGCGGGGCTCCGCTTTCACCGCCGTGGGTTCTCCAAATCAAGTTCTTCGAGTCTGTGGCGCGCTCGCAGATTTGGTTCTTCTCCACGGCTCCCTCGGAGTATGCCTTTCCCTTCAGATAGCAGAATGCGCTCGGATCAGGTGACGCTTGTGCCTGATCCTCATCAGCCCGGCATTGTCCCGCTGCGACCGACACACAGGCGATCAAAATCAGTTGGTATTTTCTCATGTTGCCCTCCCGCCCTGCCATCGTGACACTGTCGCTCTCCACTGGGATGCTTCGAGGATAGGCTCAGCGTCCGGTTGGTATTCCGTTGCAAAGGTGGTCGTTAACATCAGGGCCCGAAGGCGGCGGAACAAGGAAATGAGCGGGAGCGCAATGATGAAATCATCTCTGGCCTCCCGTGCCGCCTCTAACGTCAGGGTGGTTCCGAGCCATGGCATACCAGGCCCAACTAACTCGGGTTGAATGAGAATGCGCAATTCGTCCCGGTCGCGCGGTGTCAGGCTGCGGCTGGCCGGTGGAGGGCCAGACCTATTGCGCAACGCACTCATACCCGTCAGATGCGCGGCAGGCCCGCACCTTGTGTGTTCTGTCGATGTCCAACATTGCGCGGTTGTCGGCATTGGTCGGTCCCGCCCGGGTCATCGAGATGGTTTTCACGGCACGGCTGCTTTGCGCCTCTGATGCCCTGGCGGCCGGACTGGTGAGCGAGGTATTGCCCGATCATGCCGCGCTTGAAGCGCGGGCTATGGACCTCGCCACCCTGGTGGGCAGCCACGCGCCGCTGACACTGCGCGCGACACGGGAGGCGCTGCGCCGGTTGCGCGACGCTCTGCCGCTGGACGAGGATCTGATCCGCATGTGCTACACCAGCCAGGACTTCGAGGAGGGCATGGAGGCTTTTCTGGCCGAGCGTTCCCCGGTCTGGCGAGGCGAATGAGCGGACGTCTCACTCGGTTCGATTTACGATTGGTTCGGAGCGATCCGCAGACCGATCGAAACTGCCCCGATATTGCACGATCCGAGACTGGTATGCCGTCGCCAGCGCGGGATCGGGCATGATGGTCTCGACGCGGGCGGGCGGAATGCAAACGGTTTCCGGCGCCTCCCCGGTCGATGCCATACGGGCCAGCCGCGCCGCGCCGAACCCGCCGACGTGCTCGCCCGCGGCCACGCGATGGAGCGGAATGCCGAGGGCGGCAGCGATGATGGCGATCCAGGTGCGAGAGCGGGAGCCGCCGCCGATCACGTCCGCTGCCTCGATGCTGGTTCCCGAGGCCTGCAGCGCGTCCAGGCAATCGCGCAGGGAAAAGGCGACGCCCTCCAGCACCGCCTGGGTGAGCAGCCGTCGGTCGGTGTCGTGCGACAGCGCGACGAAGGCGCCGCGAATCGTGCCGCTGTTGTGCGGCGTCCGCTCGCCGCCAAGATAGGGCAGGAATAGCGCGGGACTGGGTGAGGTGGGTGCGCCGACCTCGGCCAACAGATCCGAACTCGGTCCGTCCGGTGACGCCGGCCCACCAGGTCAGCGACGCCGCGGCCGAGAGGGTGACACCCATCTGGTGCCAGGTTTCGGGCAGCGCATGGCAGAAGGCGTGGACCGCAGCTTGCGGATAGGGTCGGAACGTCTCGGTGGTCGCGAACAGAACGCCGGATGTGCCCAAAGAGATGAACGCGTCGCCTGGGTGGATCGCCGACAAGCCCACCGCACCCGCGGCGTTGTCCCCTGCGCCACCTGCGAGAATGGGCGGTCGTGCCATTCGCCAGCGCGCGGCCAATTCCGGTCGAAGTGTCCCGGCGGCGGCATTGCCCTCGACCAAGCGCGGCATCGCCTTACGGGACAAGCCGGTGGCAGCAAGCAGGATGTCGGACCAGTCTCGGGCGCTGACGTCGAGCCAGAGCGTGCCGGAGGCATCCGACATTTCCTCAATCATTTCCCCGGTCATGCGGTAGCGAATATAGGCTTTCGGCAGCAGCACGGTGCGCAGCCGGGCAAACACGGCCGGCTCGTGTTTTCGCACCCACAACAGTTTGGGCGCGGTGAATCCGGGCATGGCGATATTGCCGGTCACCTGCCGTAGCGTGGGCACCGCCGCCTCGAGTTCGGCGCATTCGGCGGTCGAGCGGACATCGTTCCACAGGATGGCGGGACGCAGCACGGCGCCGCCCTCGTCGAGCAGGACGGCGCCATGCATCTGACCGGCCAGGCCGATGCCCTCAACGGCGGACAACGGCGCTGCATGATCGCGCCCGAGAGCGTCGACGGCGTCGAGCGTGGCCTGCCACCAGGCCTGCGGATCTTGTTCGCTATGCCCGGCGGCGGGGCGCTGGACGGACAGCGGCACGGTGGTGCTGGCGAGGATGGTCTGTTCGCCGTCGACCAGCAGCGCCTTTACCCCGGATGTGCCGACATCGAGGCCGAGAAACACCGCGATTGGCTCCGCCGGTCAGGCGGCCAGCGGATGTCGGCCAAATTGCGGCAAGGCCAGGCCCGCTTGATCGAACAAATGGCACGCCAATGGATCAACCGCGAGCCTGATCTGGTCGTGCGCGCGGGTCGGATCGCTGCCTTCGATCTGCACGGATATTTCCTGGTTGCCCTCGGCATTCACGTGCAGCAGGGTCAGTCCGCCGAGCCGCTCGACGAGGGCGACGGTTGCGGTGATCGGGCCGGTTGGGTTGATGCGCAGGCCTTCCGGGCGGATGCCAAGGGTGACCGTGTCTCCGACCCGGGCCGCTCCGCCCTCGACCGGGACAGGAAGGCGGGTACCGGACGGCAGCGAGACCGAGGTTCCCGTGGAAGTGGCCTCGACGACCTTGGCCTCGAGAAAGTTCATGCGCGGTGAACCGATGAAGCCGGCGACAAACAGGTTCGCGGGATGGTGGTACAATTCCAGCGGCGAGCCGACCTGTTCCACGGTGCCCGCCCGCAATACGACAATCTTGTCGGCCATCGTCATCGCCTCGATCTGGTCATGCGTGACATAGATCATTGTGGCGTCCAGTTCTTCGTGCAGGCGCGACAGCTCGATGCGCATCTGGCCTCGCAACGCCGCGTCCAGGTTCGAGAGCGGCTCGTCGAACAGGAACACCTTCGGTTGGCGCACGATCGCGCGGCCGATGGCGACGCGCTGACGCTGTCCGCCTGACAGGTCCTTCGGCCGCCGTTCGAGGTACGGCTCCAATTGCAGGATACGCGCTGCCTCATCGACCTTGCGGTCGCGTTCGGCCTTGGGCACGCGCGCCAGCCGTAGCGCGAATGCCATGTTCTGCCGGACGGTCATGTGCGGATACAGTGCGTAAGACTGGAAGACCATCGCCAGGCCGCGATCCGCGGGCCCGACGCGGTTTACCCGTTTGCCGTCGATCATCAGGTCCCCGGCGGTGATTTCCTCGAGGCCCGCGATCATGCGCAGCAGTGTCGACTTGCCGCACCCGGACGGGCCGACGAAGACCACGAATTCCCGATCGGCTATGTCGAGGTCGACGCCTTTGATGACCTCGAAGGATCCGTAGCTCTTGCGCATATTGCGCAGTTGCAGCGTCGCCATGCACGGGCTCCCTTATGCCAATTGACCCTGACTCTCCGCTCGCATCCCCGGTGTCATCCCCGCAGGTGGCCGGGGATCCACGACCAGGGGTATTGTCCAGGCAAAATCGTGGATCCCCGACCTCTGCCGGGGATGGCACCTTAACCACGGGGCGGCGCCACCAAGGGCCGGTGAATCAGCGCATGGTCGCGCTGAGCGAAACGTCCCAAGCGCGTGACTCATGCGATCAAACATCTACTTTACGGCGCCGAAGGTCAGGCCTTGCACGAGCTGGCGCTGGCTGAACCAGCCGAACACCAGAATTGGCGCGACGGCCATCGTCGATGCGGCGGATAACTTCGCAAAGAACAGCCCCTCGGGGCTGGAGAATGACGCGATGAACGCGGTCAGCGGCGCGGCGCCGGCGGATGTCAGATTGAGGCTCCAGAACGCTTCGTTCCAGCACAGGATCAACGACAGAAGGCCGGTCGAGGCAACGCCGGGCAGGGTCAGTGGCAACAGCAGGTACCAGACCTCGCCGGCGGTCTTTGCCCCGTCCATCCGGCCGGCCTCGAGGATTTCGTTCGGTACCTCCTTGTAGAACGTGAACAGCATCCAGACCACGATCGGCAGGTTCATCAGCGCGTAGATCATCACCAGGCCGCTACGAGTGTCGAGCATGCCGACGGTGCGGAACAACAGATAGATCGGCACCAGCACGCCGACCGGTGGCAGCATCTTGGTTGACAGCATCCACAGAAGAGTGCCGCGGGTACGCTGCGTCGGATGGAAGGCCATGGCGTACGCCGCCGGGATCGCGAACAGCAACGCCAGCACCGTGCCGCCGATTGAGATGACGATGCTGTTCATGGCGAAGTTGAGATAGTCGGCGCGGGCGAACACGTCGCGGTACGAGTCAAGCGTGGGGGTGAACTGCAGTCCGGGGGAGATTGCGTCACGCTCGGACTTGAAGCTGGTCAACACCATCCAGGCGATCGGGAAGAACAGCAGCAGCGCGGCGCCCCAGCCGAACAGGATGGCGAGAATACGCTGCAGTGGGGTTGCGGGCATCGCTATACCTCCAGCCTGCGAGCGATGCTGCGCACCAGAAAGAAGGCGACGATGTTCGCCAGCACGATGGCGACGACGCCGCCGGCCGACGCACCGCCGATATCGTATTGCAGCAAGGCTCGCGCGTAGATCAGAAAGGCCAGATTGGTGGTGGCGTTGCCCGGGCCGCCCGAGGTGGTGACGAAAATCTCGGCGAACACCGTCAGCAGGAAGATAGTTTCGATCATGATCACCACGCCGATGGCGCGGGAAAGATGCGGCAGGGTGATGAAGAAGAACTGCGCGATGACGCCGGCGCCGTCCATGCGTGCGGCCTCCCGCTGCTCGTGGTCAAGTGACTGCACCGCGGTCAGCAGGATCAACAGAGCGAACGGCAGCCATTCCCACGAAACGATGGCGATGACCGAGGACAGCGGGAACTGCGCGAACCAATCGACCGGCTGGAGACCCAGCGTGCTGGCTACGGCGCCGAACACGCCGTAGATCGGGTGCATCAGCAGGTTCTTCCAGATCAGCGCGCTGACCGTGGGCATGACGAAGAACGGCGAAATCGCCAGCACGCGAGCTATGTTGCGGCCAGGAAACGGCTGATTGAAGACGACCGCCAGCAGGATGCCGAGGCCCACCGTGATGATCAGCACCGAGACCAGCAGAATTAGAGTGTTTTCCAACGAAACCCAGAAGTCCGGGTCGGTGACCAAATACTGATAATTGTCGATGCCGGCGAACCCGCGGGTCTCCGGGGTGACCAGGTTGTAGTACTGGAAGGAGAACCACAGCGTCATCACCAGCGGGACGATCATCCACGCCAGCAGGACGATCACGGACGGCATGAGCAGCAACGAGCCCGCTTTTCGGCCTGGCGCTGCCTCGGTGTCAGGAGGCGGCGCCGTCACCCCAGGGCTGATTGTCGCCGACATGGCCTGGTCCTGTTACTTCTTCGGGTAGCCCGCTTGACGCATGGTGCGCTCGGTTGCCGACTGCGCGGTCTTGAGGGCCTGGTCGACGGTCGTCTGGCCGGTCAGTGTTCCGGCGATGGTCTGGCCCACCTGGGTGCCGATGCCCTGGAATTCCGGAATAGCAACGAACTGGGCGCCTGTGTACGGTCGCGGTTGCTGCGTCTGCCCATTCGGATTGGCGACGTCGATCGCTTTGCGAACGAACGCCGCGAATGGCGCCGCCTTCTGATACTCGGGATCGTCATAGGTGGACTGGCGCGTGCCAGGGGGCACCGACACCCAGCCATTTTCCTTTGCAACCAGCCGGATGTATTGCTTGTCGGTCGCCCAGGTCACGAACGTCCGCGCGGCGTCCTTCTGCTTCGAGGTCGCCGGGATGGCAAGATTCCAGCTCCAAAGCCAGGTCGGCGCGCCCTTGAAGCTGCCGGTCGGCATCGCCGCGAAGCCCACCTTGTCGGCGACGGTCGACTGTTTCTTATCGTACAGCAGCCCGCCGGCGACGGTGGCGTCGATCCACATGCCGCAGTGGCCGCTGGCGAACAGCGCCAGATTCTCGTTGAATCCGTTCGAGGTTGCTCCGGGCGGACCGTCGGCTTTCAAGATGTCATCGTAGTAGCTGATCGCCTTGTGCCACTCGGGCGTGTCGATGGTCGGTTTCCACTGCATGTCGAACCACTGGCCGCCCTCGGCGTTCACCAGTGACGTGACGTAAGCCATGTTCTCGCCCCAGCCGGGCTTGCCACGCAGGCACATCCCATAGATCTGGTTCGCCTTGTCGGTGATCTTGTCAGCAAAGCCGCGAATCTGCTCGTAGGTTGGATCGTCTGGCATTTTGATGCCGGCCTTCTCGAACAGATCGGTACGATAATACGTCATCGCACTCTCACCGTAGAACGGCAGACCGTACAGCTTGCCATCATAGGTCAGCGCGGCGCGCACCGGCTTCAGCAGGTCATCAACGTCGAAGCCAGCCGGCAGGTCATCCATCGGCGTCAGCCAGCCCTGTTTGGCCCAGATCGGCACTTCGTAGTTGCCAATCGTCAGCACGTCGAACTGGCCGGCCTTGGTGGCGATATCGGTGGTGACGCGCTGGCGCAGCACATTTTCCTCCAGCACGACCCAGCGCAGGTGGATTTCGGGATGCAGCTTTTCGAACTCTGACGACAACTTCTGCATCACCACCATATCGCCGTTGTTCACGGTCGCGATGGTGAGGGTGGAATCCGCGCGGGCAATGCCGGCACCAGCGACCAGCAGCCCCGTGGCCGAAACGACAGCGGTCAGACAGTCGCGGAGAACTTGGGTGATGGCGGGCCTCCCGTAATCAGCGTCGCGCCGCCTTGTTCTGGCGACTTGGAGCAAACCGTCTCACGCTCTCAGGACGCGGTCAACGTTTCGTTGTGGATCGTGATTGCGTGCGCGAACGGGCCAGCGAGCCGCCTGACTTCGACTGATGTTCCTCCTCGATACCAGCGTGCTCTCCGCGATGTAGACCGGCTTGCCGGGGCCGCGGGTGGCGGCATGGATCGCGGGCAGGCCGATCGATCTATGTAAGACGACGGTCAGCCAGGCGGAGATGGTGTCCGGGATCGCAGTGATCCGAGAAAGCGGTCGGCGTCGTCAACTCGAAGCCGCCGCGGGGGTTGGCGGCTTGCCAGCGGGCGGAGCGGCCGACAGCGACGCTCGATCTCATGCCAGCCTCTATCGCACGATCGCAGCGCCAGCGTGGTGACGCGTCATGTCTGCGGGTTCGAGTGCTATGGCTTCACCGTCGTGCAGGCTTGCGCCCCTGCGGCCGTCGGTAAACCGCTTCAGATCATCAAAACCCCAGTATGGTGGCCGCCTCGGCCAGAGTTGCGCGGGCACCCTTGGCGTAGAGCGACGCCAGCCAACGGCCGACCGGCCCCTGCAGGCGCGGGTCGTGGCCGGTCGAGCCGAATAATGGATCGATCGCCAGCAGCGGACGCGGGTCCGGGCCGCCCTCCACCGCCTTGGCTCGCAACTGGTCGGCGAGCGGATGGCGGACGTCGATAGGCTTTCCCTGCTCATCCTCACCACGCACCCTACGCAGCCAGGCGGCCAGCGCGAGCGCCAACAGATCGACTGACTCGCCGTTGCGCAGCCGGTCCCGGATCGGATCCACCAGGATATTGAGCGGCGCGTCGGTGTTGACACGTTCCACCGTGTCCTTGATCGCCGGATTGGAAAACCGTTCGATCAGGGTTGCCTTGTAGCCGGGAAGGTCGATGCCCGGAACATCCGACAGCGTCGGCTCGGTCTCGCGGTCCATCAGCGCGGCCATGAACCGGGCAATCGTCGGATCGGCCATCGCCTCGTCGATCGTCACATAACCGGCTAGCCGTCCCACGCCGGCGACCGCGAGATGACTGGCATTGAGCAGGCGCAGCTTCATGAATTCATAGGGCGCGACGTCGGTCGTGAACTGCGCACCGACGTCCTCCCAGGCGGGGCGACCGGCTGGGAACCGGTCCTCGATCACCCATTGCGTAAACGCCTCGGCAAATACCGGCCACCTGTCCACGACACCATAACGCTCCGCAAGCGCCGCGATGTCCGCGTCTGTCGTTACCGGTGTGATGCGATCGACCATCGTGCTTGGGAAGCAGCCGTTCTCGGCGATCCAATCTGTCAGTTTTGCGTCGCGCAGCGCGGCGAGCGCCAGGACCGCTTCGCGCAGCACCGAGCCGTTGTGCTGGATGTTGTCGCAGCTCAGGGCGGTGAACGGAGCTAGACCGGCCTCCATGCGGCGACGATAGGCTTCGACCACGATCCCGATCGCGCTTGATGGCCGTTCCGGTTGAGCGAGATCCTTGCGGATAAGCGGATGCTGTGGATCGAGTTGCTTGGTCGACCGATTCAGGCAATAGCCGTGCTCGGTGACGGTGAGGCTGACGATGCGGATCGGCGGCTGCTCTATCGCCCGCAGCAGCGAAGCGCTCGAGCCGCCGGCGAAGATTACGTCGGCGAGCGAGCCGATCACCGCGACGGTCTCCTGCCCGGTGCCACGCTCGACCAGCGTGTAGAGATTATCCTGCGGCCCGAGGCTTTCCTGCATCCGGTGATCGTCCGGCATCAATCCGGCGCCGATGATCCCCCATTCGAGTGCACCGGCCCGAAGCTCCATCAGCCTGTGGGTGTATCGCGCCATATGCGCACGGTGAAACCCGCCCAACCCAATATGAACGAGCCCGGCCGTGACGGCCGCCGGATCGAAGCGCGGCACCAGCACGGGGGGTCGCAAGCGGGCAAGGTTGGCGCGGGTGAGCGGGACGGGCTGCACGGCATTCCCCCAAGTTTTGTGGCCGGTGGGGCACCACGGTTCCGATGCTATGCTACCATGTTAGGGCAGGGCAGGTGCGATTACCCGCAACGTTTGAGTCTTTACCATTGGTCGGTGGGGTCGGGAACCAGACCCCCTGTCAGGCGCGCGGGCAACAACCACCGAAGTCATATTCATAAAGAAATGACTCGATCCTATCGACACCAGGTGCTCAAGGCATCGCGCCCGCCCGCCCGCACCGCTCTGCCGCGGCGCGGCCTGCTTCGATACCTTCACCCGAGAGGACCTTTCGACCCGCTAGGCCGCAGCCTGCTTCTCCGTCCAGGTCGGACGAGCGCGAGCCAGAAATGCGGCCAGGGCGCTGGAGACATAGGCATCGTGACGCCGCACGAAGACGGTCTCCACCAGGGCATCCTCAGGCGGCAGAGCGTGTATTGCGACCTGTCCGGCGCGTCTGGCGTTCTCCACCAGGGCGCGGGGTAGCAGTGTCATCCCAAGGCCGGCACCGACACAGCTGATGATAGCCTCCAGTGTGCCGAACTCCAGCAGCCGGACGCCGACAACGCCTCGGCGAGCCAACCACGCCTCCAGCCGCAGCCGGTACGAACAACCCGCACGAAGTACGATGATGCGGAATTCGCCGGTTCTGGTCAGTGCGTCGAGACTGCTGATCCCGGGCGCGGTCAGCGCCACCAGCACTTCGGGGAAAATCACTTCCGCCACAAGGTCCGGGTGATCGACCGGGCCACAGACAAAGGCGCCCTCGACACGACGATGCAGCACGTCCTCGATCAGTTCGCACGTCGTGCCGGTGCGCAGCGAGAGATCGACGTCCGGAAAGGCGGCGACATAGGGGGCGAGCAGGGGCGCGAGTCGAACGGCAACGGTAGTCTCGAGCGAACCGATCACCAGCGGACCCGCGGGCCTGCCATCATCACCAACCGCGCGGCAGGCGTCGTCCAGTAAGGATCGGACCTGTGCCGCGTAGGGCAAGAGGCGCTGCGCGGCCGCGGTGGGGGATACCCCCCGCGCGTGGCGGTGAAACAGCATCGTGCCCAATTCGGCCTCCAGCGCACGGATGCGGCTGGTGACATTGGACTGCACCGTGTTCAGTTCCGCCGCTGCCCGGTTCATTCCGCCGAGCCTGGCGACGGCCTCGAAGAATTTGAGGTCGCCAGCGTCCATGTCCACCGCTCCTTCCCGCCGCTGTCAGACTGAGTAAAGCCAGCGATGCGCACAGCATTTGGGCGGTCAGCGACGCATCGTCAACACGCCGGCACCATCCGTCGGCTGCCGACTGACTGGTTCGCCTATCGCGAAAACAGATCATGGCTATCGGAAAGTTTCGTTTGTTGGGATGGCTCCCGAGCCACACATCGCGACGGGCAGCGGACCAGGAGTGTGCCATGTCATCGAGCCGAGCTGAAGCTTTCTGCCAGCGCTTCGGACTGCGCGTCCCGATCCTGCTTGCGCCGATGGCTGGTGCCTGCCCACCCGCACTTTCCATCGCCGTTGCCAACGCCGGCGGCCTTGGCGCATGCGGCGCACTGCTGATGCGGCCGGCCGAGATCCGATCCTGGGCCGGTCAGGTTCGCGCCGAGAGCAACGGCAGCTTCCAGATCAACAACTGGATCTCCGACCCGGCCCCCACTCGGGATGCCGCACATGAGGCACGCCTGTGCGAATTCCTTGGGGAATGGGGACCACCGGTCCAGCTTGAGGCCGCCGACGCCGCGCCGATCGACTTCGCCGCCCAATGTGAGGCAATCCTGGAGGCGGGACCACCGATCGTCTCCTCGATCATGGGACTCTATCCGGCTGCCTTCGTGGCCCGGATGAAGCAACGCGGCATCGCCTGGTTCGCCACGGTGACCACGGTGGCCGAGGCTCGGGCGGCTGAGGCAGCCGGTGCAGATGTGGTGGTGGCACAGGGTGCGGAGGCCGGCGGCCATCGCGGTTGCTTCGACGCGACCCAGGCCGAGCAACGGCAGGTGGGATTGTTCGCGCTGTTGCCGGCGGTGGTGGACGCCGTTGGCATTCCCGTCGTCGCCGCCGGAGGCATCGCGGACCCCCGCGGCACCGCCGCCGCACTCCTGCTCGGCGCCAGCGCGGTACAGATCGGCACCGGCTTCCTGCGTTGTCCGGAGGCTGGCATCCATCCGGCGTGGGCGGACGCCCTCGGTCGCGCTCTGCCTGAGGAGACTGTGATAACCCGTGCCTTCAGTGGGCGTGCCGGCCGCTCCATTGCAACCGACTATGTGCGTGCCGCCACGGCGCCTGACGCGCCCTCGCCTGCACCATACCCGGTGCAGCGCGCGCTGACCGCTGCCATGCGAGTCGCCGGCCAGGCCAATGGCGACCTTCATCGGATGCAGGCTTGGGCTGGGCAATCGGCTTGCGCAGCCCGGGCGGAGCCGGCGGCGGCGGCGGTGCGGCGGCTGTGGGATGGCGCCCGGGCGCTGCTGGCGTAGACCGTCTTGCCACCGATGGATGGCATGCACTGGGAGGGCTGATCGTCACCGCAGGTGGCCCATGATGGTTCGGGCGCATTCTTCCGGCGTCGTGTGGGTGGTATCCACCTCGATGTCGTAAGCGACGCCTTGATGGACCAAGTGCGCTTGCGACATCGCCATGCCCGGGCCCCTGTCGGCGCGAGCGGCTTCCCGCTCGGCCGCCACGTGGGGATCGCATTTCACGCCGACCCATAGAGCCGGGAGGCCTTGCAGTGCGACCTTCCAACGCTCCTGAGCGACGCTACCGGACAAAAAGACCTCGTCCAGGATGACGCCAGCACCCGCATGAGCCATTGCGGCCACCCCCCGTATCCACGCTGCTTCCAGGGCGCGGAACGCAGCGCCGGAGGTGATTTGCCCATCTGCTGCCACCGAGAGGCCGGTGCTGGATTGCCACAACGCCAGTGGCATTGCCTCGATCAGGGTGTCGACGCCGAGCGTTAACCATGGATCGGGAAGCAGCGATTGGAGGCAACGTGCCAAACTCGACTTGCCTGAGCTGGAGCCGCCATTGAGAACGATGACCCGCACAATCATGGTTCAGCCTAATACGATCCCCTGGGTCGCGGCTAATTGAGGCGCGCAGCGGCCGGCCGGGCGCCGCGATCGGATTGGATGTTGACCGCATCGACGCCACGACAACGGCAGCTACGGCTGCACGTCGACCCGGATCGTTCCGGCTGGTACTTCCGTTACTCCGTTGTAGTGTCGTTCGCGTCTTCGCCTGCGAGCAGCGCACTTCCGGGAACGCACACACTGCCGCTGTCGGCCGCCGGACTCTGATCCAACACCTGGAGCACACGGCAAAATATCCTAACCGGCACGTCGTGGGCATTGGAGGCGTTGAGCAGCACCGCGAACGTCTCGTTTCGATGGATTTGATGGAAAACAGCCGCTTCAAAACCCACACCCGACCCGGTGTGCCCCCACCACCCTGCCACCTGGCCCATGCCCACTCCATACAAATCGTAGACCGGGCTGGTGGGATCGGCGGATGTTGCGTGGGTCTCGAAGCGTTGCTGTTGCAGATCCGGTGGTAATAACGATCCATCGGCCAGCACGCGGCCCCATCCTGCCAGATCATGCAGCGTCGATGCCATCGCACCGGCAGCGCCCAGCGCGGAGAAGCTGACGACGATCTCATCCGGCTGTCCGTCCGGGGTTTTTCCTTGGTAGCCATTGACCGCAGGTCGCGGCAACTGGGTCCCACTTAGATACGCTGTGGCATTGAGTTCGAGCGGTATCAGGATCTGCTCCTTCAGCACGTCCTCAAATACCTTGCCGGTCAGCACCTCGATCAGTTTCCCCAATACGAGAGTATTGGTATTTGAATATTGGAATTGCGTCCCCGGCTGGAAATTGATTGCCGGATGCGATCGATCGTCGAATGCGGCGGCCAGCAGTTCGTCCGTGGTCCACTCCCGCGTCGGGTCCGCCTGGAACGCCTCGAGGAAACCGGTGTCCTTCGTGTAGTCATAAAGTCCGCTCGTCATATTCGCGAGCTCACGCAGAGTAATCGTCTCCCCGTTCGGCACACCTTGCAGGTGTTTCGCGATTACATCGTCGAGGCTGAGCGCGCCGTCGCTTTTGGCAACAAGTTGCAGCAAGAGCGTAACGGTGAACGACTTGGTGATGCTGCGAATGGCAAAATGGTCGCGTCGCTTCACCGGACGACCGGACGCCACATCGGCCAGTCCGGTGGTCATGACCCAATGGCCGTTCGGGGTCCATACCCCGATCGCAGCACCCGGCACCCCGAATTCTGCTAGCGCCGCGTTTACCACCGCCGCAAGCTGCGGAGCCTGGCTCAGCGTCTCGCCGGCGAACGAGACACTCGAGACACCCGCCGCGAGGCAGGTGACCACGCACAGTTTGAGCAAACGCATAGGATTTTGTTTCCCCAGTTTATCAGATTCAATCGCCGGTCAGATTGATGCTGCTCTATAGTTGAGCGTCGGGCGTTCGGGGACAGCCTGTATTTGTCTGGCTGTCGTCATTGCACGGCCTCCTTCGCACTCCACATCGAAGGCCAGCCGTTGAGCTCGTCCGGATCCCGGCCGGAGTATCTTATCAGCAGCAGCAGGATGGCGGCCAGGATCGCCGAAGCGCCCGCGGTACCCAACTGAAGGCCTCCTTCCGCCTGCGACCGCGTCAGTGTGTCTGCTGCCGTCATGCCCAGCGATCTGGTCAACACGAATGCGATCCAGAACAGCCGAGTAAGCGACATATTCGTGAAATAATAAACCAACACCACGCAGGCCAGAGCACCGCAGAGAAGTAACCCACCGCCTGCGTATCCCAGCCCGATATCGCGGACCAGGAGATCTCCCATGGTGGTGCCGAGCGAACTCAGGATCAGAAACGTGGTCCAATAGAAAATCTGGATCCTCGGCGCGATAGCACGCTCCGCCGACGCCGGCCCCACCGCGAAGCGCCCCACGCCGAGCGCAACGATGAGCAACAATAGTGAGCCTGCGAGTCCGGCGACGCCGTAGAGGAAATCCGACATCGTCGTACCGGCCATCGTGGCAGACAGGATCAGGGTCCAGGACAGCAGTGGATAAGGCCGCCTTGCCACGACGTGCAGCGTCAATGTCGCGAAGAACACCGCCAGCAGAATGAATGTGCTGAGACCAAAGCCGACCCCCAGGGTTGTCGACAGAAAGTCGCCCGCGGTCACGCCCAGCGACATCGCGACAATGCGCATTGTCCACAGCGTCAACGTGGCGGGGGCCGGCATGCTCCGATCCGGCAGCGATCTCCAGGAGCCGAACCAGGCCAACGTGCGTGATGTGAAATCACGTCCGTGTCTTCGCGCGAATTCGTGAGTTGGCCGCTCGATAAACCGCCAGGTCACATAGGCTGTCACCAGGACGAGCGGCAGATAAACCGCGCTTGCGACCAGCCTGGCCAGCCAGTCTCCAATGTTGATGTGGAGCGAGTCGATGACCACGGCCAAACAGCCGAGCACAGAGATATGAATGAGGTAGATTGAAAATGAGATATTGCCGAGAAAGACGACGACGGCATTGCCGAACAGCCGGCCTGCGGTCCACGAGGGCAACGCGCACCCAAGGATAAACATCAAGAAGGCAAACGGCGCGATCACCTGAAGTTCCGGAAGAGCGAGGGCGAACACCAAGACGACCGCACCGAGCGCCATGCAAATCTCGCCGAGCCTACGGTAGCTCGGATCCTCGGCGGAGGCTGCCTTCCATGCATCCACGGGCATCGACTTCCAGGCCAAGGCGCCGGCACTGAACTCGAAGAGGCACCGCACGATCCCGGGAGGTCCCGGGTGGTTGAGGCTGTGTGATTCTCTGACCGCCAGGGATAGCGTGAGCGCAACAAGTGAAACAAGGGCCAGGCAGAACGCCAGCCTGCGATCGCGCAGCAGGCCAATCGCGACGATGAGAAACGGAAACAGCAGATAGGCTGCCCATTCGGCACTGAGCGACCAGCTCGGGTGGTTCCAGGCCAGGGCGGTCGACGGAATCCAGTCCTGCACCAGCGCCGCCGACGCGAGCAACGCGCCCAAGGTAAATGGACCCGGGCCCCAAAAATTTTCAGGAAATGCCTCAACAAGCAAAACAAAAATCGCAAGACTAAACCAATGCAGCGGAAATATACGCCAGACGCGTGCAAAAAAGAATTCAACGATACCTGACTTGAAATCTTTCTGGATCCGCTCGCTGTAGGCGAGGCTCAAGACGAACCCGGAGAGTATGAAGAACAAATCAACGCCGAGATAACCGTCACGGATAATCGGGACCCGGATGCGGTCAGGTCCTCCCAGCAGCGGCCCGAGATATGCGTAGCCATGGAACAAGACCACCCACATCGCGGCAACGCCGCGAATCCCAGTCAGCGTAACCAATTGTCTGCGCATTCCAGGCCTCCGATCACGCCGCCGTAGACTCGTCCAGCGCAGGCAGAAGCTCTATCGCACACAATCGAATGGATCGCTTATCACCCGGCGACCAGCCTTGTATGCATCTCACGAAGTGACGCCCTTCGAATCATGTCCGGGAGGCGCGACCACCGAGCTGACGGTGACGAGACGAACCCCCATCTGGGAGGTTACCCCAAAGGACACGAGGTGAACAATTCCTATTCCAACACGTTTGAATGATCGCCTCGTCACGCCTCGCGGATTTTCCACCGTTTTGCAACGCAGTGACATGAACCAACGGAATGCACCAGTCTAGTGGACCGTAGATACTGGCCTGTTGGTCGGGCCCGCGCCGGCGGATGGCGAGCGATGAACCTCGGCGACGGCGCAGCCAGCTCGGCGACTCGGTCGCGGCGCGGCAGCGGCATCGGGCGGCAAAGAAATTGCAACCAGCGCCCGACGCCGCCAAGCTTCCGCTTATTGTCCGCAGGCGAGTTATTGTCCGCAGGCGGGGAACGCCGGCCTGTCTTGCGTTACCAGGCGCAACAATTCTGCGACCAATCCGCTACGGCAGATCGATCCACGACAGATGCCCGCCCTTGCCGGCGCCGGTATCCAGGAACACCGCGGCGCCTCCCAGCGCGCCATGGCGGACATACGGACGCCCGTCGGTGCTGCGCCGGTCGTGGCCGCAATAGACCGTCATGCCAGCCGGAATCCGGTCCACCCAGCGCAGGCTCCGCTCTGGATAGCCGTCCGGCTGTAAGCGCCCCGTCGGCTCACCATACAGGGCCCGGGCCAACGGGCCATGCGGCCGGTCGAGCCCGTGCGGCGGCGAGGGCTGCTCAAGCATCGCGGTGTGGAAGCCGCCATGGACAAATATCGACTGCCCATGGCGCAGCCAGACGGGCGCCTCGGCGATGAGGCGACGCGCCCGCTCTTTCAGGTCGTCGTCGAGCTGGGCGGTGGTCGCCTGCACCACCGCGTCCGCCCGGACCTGATCGCCCGAAAGCGCACGTGCCAGCTTCAGATCGTGATTACCCAGCAGGAAAAGCCCGCGTCCATGCTCCACCCGATCGAACATCATTCGCAGCGTACTGGCGCTGTCCCGGCCATGGTCAACCAGATCGCCCAACTGGACGACGAAGCGATCAGTCGCCAGCGCGTAGCCGAAGCCAGTGACGTCCCCGTGGACGTCACCGACGACGCGGATTTTGGCACCGGCAGGGATTGAGGGTGGAGTCATTGAATTGTCAAATAGATAGGGTGTCGGCGCCGCCGCGGCTAGCCAATTGGCGGCGCATACCTCGTCACGACGGCGCGCGGATCTCCGCATACGCCTCCAGAGCCCGCGCCCGGCCCGCCGCCAAATCAACGATCGGGCGCGGATAGGTGCGTCCCAGCTCGATCCCGGCGGCCGCCAGGACCATCGCTGGCGCTTCCCAAGGCGCATGAATGTGGCGCCGGTCGAGGGGCGCCAGTTCCGGCACGAAGCGGCGCACATAATCGCCCGTCGGGTCGAACTTGCGCCCTTGCAGGACCGGGTTAAAGATCCGGAAATAGGGCGCGGCGTCGGCCCCGGAACCGGCTACCCACTGCCAGTTCGCGGCATTGTTTGCCAGGTCGGCGTCAACCAGGGTGTCCCAGAACCAGCTCTCGCCCTTTTGCCATCGAATGAGCAGGTGCTTGGTCAAGAAGCTGGCGACGATCATGCGTACCCGGTTGTGCATCCAGCCGGTCCGCCAGAGCTGTCGCATTCCGGCATCGACGATCGGCACGCCGGTCTGACCACGCTGCCAGGCTAGTAGGCCCGGCTGATCGTCCCGCCAGCGCATGGTGGCGAACTCGGGCCTTACCGGTGCCTCGGGCAGCTTCGGGCTCCGCCACAACTGATGAATACAGAACTCCCGCCACAGCAATTCCCGGATAAATGCCTCCCGCGCTTTCCCCGTCGCGTGACGTTGCACCTGGTGCCAAACCTGGACGGCGGAGATTTCGCCGAAATGCAGATGCGGCGACAGCATTGAGGTGCCGTCCATGGCCGGGTAGTCACGGCTGATGTCATAGCCGTCCCAACCACCCCCCACAAAGGCCGCGACCCGCTCTGCCGCGCCGGCCTCCCCCGGGGTCCAGGTCTCACGCAAGCCCGCTGCCCAATCGGGGTGGTTCGGCAGCAACCCCCAGTCGTCGAGGCTCTCGGACGCCGGTGAACCGGCATTGCGAATGGTCTCCGGCGCCGGCAGCGGCTGTTTCGGACCGCCGAGTGCCAGGCAGGCATTGGCGAACGGCGTGTAGACGCTGTAGGCACCCCCAGTCCTCGTGCGAAGCGAGTCCGGATGAAACAGCATAGTCGTGCGCATCCGGTGCAGTCTGGCACCATGCTCATGCAGGGCCTCGGAAACCGCCTGGTCGACACGCCGAGCCCACGGCTCGACCGAACCGCCTGTGAAGACGTCGCTGGCGCCTGTCTGTCGAACCAGTTCGCCGACGATGGTGCTGCTGTCGCCGCGGCGGAGCAGCAGGGAACTGCCCCGCCCGATCAGCGACCGCCGCAGTGCCACCAGACTGTGATGCAGCCACCACCGCGAGGCGCCGCCCTCCGCCCAGGCGCCGGCCGCCTGTTCATCGAGGACGAAGACCGGCAGGACGGGGCGGCCGCTGTCGATCGCGGCATGCAGCGCGGCATGGTCCGCCAGCCGCAGGTCATTACGGAACCACAGGATCGCAGGCACGTCGGAGGTTCGGGACATGCAGCGAAAGTGGGTGCTGTTCCGGCGGTGTCACCCCGGGGCTTTGCCGCGGGGAAATGGTCCGGCAAGGGGCGCCGCGAACTGGATCGGCCTCGTCCATCGAGCCGCCAGTGATTGTTAGAAAATGCAGCAATACCTCGTCATCGATCACGCCTCGGTGTTACCCGGGCCAAACTCTCATCACCGTGTTTGGCACGGTGACCCACGACTTGGGCATCGTGCAGGCAAATTCGTGGGTCACCGGACCAGGTCCGGTGATGACACCTCGGGGACAGTGTGTCAGCGTCATGGGACGCCCGTTCATCCAGCCTTGAAGCCGGGGCGCGGCCGAACCGAGCCGCCGCCTGAAACAATGGAGGAAACACTATGCGCTGGGCACGTTTCGATCATAACGGTAACCCATCCTACGCCGTCGTCGAGGGCGACACCGTCATTCCGGTGCTCGGTTCACCGTTCGAAAGCTGGGAGCGCACCAGCCAGCGATTGAAACTGGACGAGGTGAAACTGCTGGCGCCGGTCATCCCGCCCACTTTCTACGCCGCCGGAATGAACTATGCCGAACATGTGCGTGAGGTGGCGGAAAAGGTAGGCCAGAAACCAAACTTCCCGACCCAGCCGGATATTGGCTACCGCGCCAACAACGCGTTGATCGCCCAGGGCGAGACCATCGTGATCCCGGCGGATGCGACCGACCAGGTACAATACGAGGGCGAACTGGTTGTGGTGATCGGCCGCAAATGCAAGCACCTGACACGCGAAAATGCGCTGTCCGCGGTGCTGGGCTATACCATCGGCAACGATGTCAGTGAGCGCACCTGGCAAAAATCCGATCGCACAATGTGGCGCGCCAAGAACACCGACACCTTCAAACCGATGGGGCCATGGATCGAGACAGAATTGAAGCTTGAGGATCTGCTGACCAGGATCCGCTTGAACGGTGAGCAACTTATTGAGTTCCCCACCAACCACATGATCTTCGGCGTCGTCGATTATCTGGTGGCGATGACGTCGTGCCTGACGCTCTATCCAGGCGATATGATGTGGATGGGCACCGAGGGCGCCACCGCCAACATGAAGCATGGTGACCGGGTCGAAGTCGAAATCACCGGTATCGGCACGCTCAGTAACAAGGTGGTGCGTGAGGGTATCTGACCCGCTGCGCCGACGACTGCCTGGATGGCGCAACGACAGCCTCCGGGCAGGCCGACCAGCAGGCATTTCCACTCTCGGCGGAAGCGCTCCTAGTCCGGGATACGCACCCTCATCGACGAAATGCCATGCACGAAGCTGGAATACACCCGCTCCGGTTCCTCCATCAGCTCGATGCAGGGATAGCGTTTCATGATCTCTTCCCACAGGATCGTCAGTTGCAGCTCCGCAAGGCGGTTGCCGACGCAACGATGAATGCCGAACCCGAACGAGAGATGCTGACGAGGACGGGCCCGGTTGATGATGAAACGGTCAGCATTCTCGATCATCTCGGGGTCGCGGTTGCCCGAGATGTACCACATCGCCAGCTTGTCACCCGCCGGGATCGTCTTGCCGGCAATCTGGTGGTCTTCCTGCACGGTCCGGCGCATATATGAGATCGGCGTCTGCCAGCGGATGATCTCCGGCACCATGCTCGGAATCAGACCGGGATTGTCCCGCAGCTTACGATATTCGTCCGGATGGTTGTTGAGCGCCCACAGTCCGCCGCTGATCGAGTTTCGCGTCGTGTCGTTGCCGCCGACGATCAGCAGCACGCAGTTTCCCATGAATTCGATCGGGTCCATGTTCCGCGTCGCCTCGCCGTGAGCGAGCATCGAGATCAGATCGGCACGCGGCGGCGCATTGACCCGCTCGTTCCACAAACCGGTCATCGTCGCTGCCATCTTCCTGAGCTCGGTGAATCGCTCCTCTTCGGTCTTCACGATCGCGTTGGGATCGTTGAAATTCGTGGTCGCGATATTCGACCAGTAGGCCAGGTCCCGGCGCCGCTCGAATGGATAGTCGAACAAGGTTGCCAGCATCTGAATCGTCAGTTCGACCGATACATGTTCGACCCAATCGAAGGTTTCGTTTCGTGGCAGATTGTCCAGGATCGCAATGGCGCGTTCCCGGATCGTGCCGGCCATGTTGGCAAGATTGCCGGGGGCCACGATCGGCGCCACAACCATCCGCTGCAGATCATGCTTGGGCGGGTCCATGGCGATGAACATCGCCAGCCGGTACTGGGTTTGCTGATCCAGTAAGGTGATGCCGGACGCGGACGAGAAGATCCGCGGGTTGGTCTCCACCGCCATGATGTCCTTGTATCTGGTCACCGACCAATACGGTCCATACTGACTGTCGGCGGTAAAGTGCACCGGATCGTCGCGCCGCAGCCGGGCGAACCAATCCGGCCAGACATCGCTCTGAAAAATCCGCGGATCCGCGACATCGATCTGATCGAGCGGGATGGTCCAGGGATCACCTAGTGCTTCGGCGTTGACTGGCGCGCTCATGACTGCTTCCCACGGCTGACTTGCCGCAGGGTACGGGGACGCGTCGAGCGGCGCAAATCAGCTTTGCGCGCGCGGTGGGCCGATAAAAAGGCGTACGCGCATCGCCGGGAAGCGATCGGAGACGGCGTGCCCGCTGCGTCGCCGCGGAGGCTGGCGCGCTGCAGCATCGAAAACCCAACCGCACCCGTGACAGCCACGCGCTCGGCGATGACACGCGGGCCGCTTTGGCCCATGCTCCGTCACAGCGTCCACATCGGAGGAAAGCAACAATGCCAGCGTCAATCGGCACCAACATTGCCAAGCAGAAGCTCGCGGCACAGGAGCTCGTCCTGTGTTTCGGCGTGAACCAGCTGCGCACTCCGAACGTCGCGATGATGGCCGCGAGCTGCGGCTTCGACGCGCTGTATATCGATCTGGAGCACAACCCGACCTCGTTGGAAACCGCTGCCGGGATCTGCGTGGCCGCGCTCGGCCTTGGCATTACGCCGATCGCCCGGGTGTCATCCCATGACCCGCACGACTCGACGCGCATCCTGGACTGCGGCGCGCAAGGTGTGATGGTGCCGCACATCAACTCCGCGGCTGAGGCACGTGCCGTGGTCGAAGCCTGCCGCTTCGCCCCAGTGGGCCACCGCTCCGCTGCCGGCACGGTGCCCTCGTTGGGGTATGCCGCGCTGTCGCAGCCGGAAATCTGCCGCCGACTGAACCAGGAGACCCTGCTGATCGCGATGATCGAGACGCCGGAGGCCGTCGCCAACGCCGACGCCATCGCCGCGGTGGATGGGATCGACGTGCTGCATATCGGCTCGACCGACCTCTCGACCGAGATGGGCATCCCCGGCGACTACAAGCACGAGCGCATGCGTGCCGCCTATGAAACGATCGCCAACGCGGCGAAGGCTCACGGCAAAGCGATGGGGGTGGGCGGCGTGCGGGAGGACGTCGCCTTTCAGTCGTGGCTGCTGAAGCTTGGGGTACGATACCTGACCAGCGGCTCCGACACGCTGTACATCCTCAGTGGCGGACGCGCGGATGTGAAACGGATCAGGGAGGTGGCGGCAGGCGCCTCGGTCGGATCAGCCTGAACCATCCGCATAACGAATTTCAAGCCGGCTCGATCATCAAACTGGCGAGGTGGGGCGCTTCGGCATAGAAGGGACATCGGCCGGTGGCGCCGACGAACCTCAAAGTGTCATCCCCGGCGCAGGCCGGGGACCCACGATCGCGGGTGCAAGAAAAATCGACAATCTGTGAACTGTTTCACTTCGGTCCCCAGCGTCGGCACGTAGTGTCAACTGCGACACTGGGGGGCGGCTATGAAAACAGTGGATGATCAGTCCGGGCAACCAACGTCCGCGGCCGTGACGGAACCGATCCAACAAGGCTGGGTCATGCCTCGTTGGGTCTCGGTTCTTCTGGTCGGGATGCCCGCCGCCGGCGCGGCACTCATGCTGAGCGCAATACTTTGGTTTGGCGTTCCGTCGCTGGTTCATTCATTGCAAGCCAACGAACAAGGTCTGCTGCCGGCGGCGGTGCGTGAAGAACAGGCGGCGAAGAAGGAACATCATGCGGTAGTCTGGCTCGCCGATCTGTGTATTCGAGATGCCGCCAGGCTGCATGCGAAACCGCCTGCGTCATCGGCAACGGAACAAGCCCGTGACATGAGTTTCATCGCGACCGATCGGACTGATCCATACGCCTATGGAACAGCGTCGCCGCAGTATAACCTTGAAGCCGGGAGGATCGCCGAGGCCCAGGACGCGGCCCTCCGCGACGGTCCGTTCACGTCGCTCGAGCCTGACACCGAGATGCCCACCGTCATGGCGCCCACGAGTTCAGCCGTCGAGCGGCTGCCCGGTTATCTCGATGCCGTGCTCTACCTGAGCCAGCAAATCGGCCGAGCTCGCGTCGAACTTGCAGGCATGGTCTTCATTCAGCATATCCTGATGCAGTTGTTCGAGTGGACGATCATCGCGACCGGGCTGTTCACGACGGTCCTGATCAGCGTCAAGTCGCTCGCCAGCCCGAAGAGCCGCGGCTTCCTGACGATGGCGGTGGCGGCCGTGGTGCTGTCCTCGTTCGGCACGGCGGTGGCCACCTTGAACTCCTTCTACACTCCGCGGGTGGCCTATGAGGGCAATCGGCAGTCCCTCGGCATGCTGCGCAACCTGCACCGCTCGCTGGCCGGTGCGGCGCTTACGACAAAATGACGCCTGCAACGACAAGGGCGACTGGGCGAAGGATTGGCGACTGCGTCAGCTCAGAACCTTCAACGGCAATTTCCAGATGATCATGAGTACGACGTCGAGCGTGGGAAGTGGCGCGGACGACGATCTGGGACCGGGCGCTTCCGGCACCAACCAGGGGAGCAGCCCGCAACAAGTAACGAAGCCACAGTCTACCCAGGCAATGCGCTGATCCGGTGCCGGAATTGAGCCTGGCGCACGCGAGTCCGCGAGTGACCTACCCGCTTCATGACGCCAGCTCTCACGCGACCGCACGCCAAGCCTGGCCGAAGGGCACGATCGACCCTTTCTCCGGGGATGGCGCCACGTCCGCATGAGAGCCGGCCGCCGAACAAACGCTGCCCTTTGCGCTCCGCTCGGCGGATGTCATGTAAGTGTTATGAAAAACAAAATGATCGCTGAACCCAGTGAGCGAATCGATCTTCTGGTGGCGGAACGTAATCGCAAGATGGCCGCCTCGGCCAACGCCTACGTACGCGGCAGCACCACCCGGTTCTACCAATGGCTGGAGGATTCCAATCGAGCGGTCCTGCCCGAGGGACCCGAGGCCTGGATCTGCGGCGATTGCCATGTCGGCAATCTCGGGCCGGTGGCGAGCAAGGACGGCGCTCTGGCGATCCAGGTGCGCGACCTGGACCAGACCGTAATCGGCAACCCGGCGCACGACATTATCCGTCTCGGCCTGTCGCTTGCGATGGCCGCGCGCGGCTCCGACCTGCCCGGCGTGACCACCTCATTCATGCTGGAGGCCATCGTCGACGGCTATGAGGCCGCCTTTGCACCTTCCGCCCAGGGCGAAACAACCGATCTCAGCAGCGACATGCCGAAACTCGTCCGCCAACTGATGCGTGAGGCGGCGGGCCGCTCCTGGAAACACCTCGCCGATGAACGGATCGAGGGCATCGAGCCGGTCATTCCCCTCGGCAAGCGCTTCTGGCCCCTGTCACCGCAAGAACGTTCGGCGGTCGATGCGCTGTTTGCCGATGAACCTCTGCGCCGGCTGGCAACCGCGTTGCGTTCCCGCGAGGATGATGCGCCGGTTCGCGTGATGGATGCGGCGTATTGGCGCAAGGGCTGCAGCTCCCTGGGTCGGCTGCGACTGGCGGTGCTGATCGCGATCGGTAGCGGCAAAGCGGAGCGGCATTGCCTGATGGATGTGAAGGAGGCGATCGCTGCCGCGGCGCCGCGAAGTGCGGCTGCCGCCATGCCGCGCGACAACGCCGAGCGGGTGGTGACCGGGGCGCGCAGTCTGTCGCCATTCCTCGGAGGCCGGATGCTGCCCGCGCAGCTGTTGGGAAAGTCGGTCTTCATCCGCGAGCTTCTGCCGCAGGACCTCAAGCTCGAGGTCGAGCAACTGTCCCGCGCCGAGGCCGTGGATGTCGCGGCGTTCCTGGCCCGCGTGGTGGGTCGTGGCCATGCCAGACAGATGCCCCGCTCCGACCGCACGCGATGGGTCAGGGAGCTCCGGCGCAATCGGTCCAAGTCGCTGGAAGCACCGTCGTGGCTTTGGACCAGTGTGGTCGATCTCGTTTCGGCTCACGAGGCGGCCTACCTCGAGCACTGCCGTCGATACGCGAAGGAAGCGGCCGCCTGAGCGAAGCCTGAGCGAGGGCAGCGCCGATGTCGATGTTCGCCAGCTAAGGCGGCGCGATCAGCGGCAGCAGCGACGCCCACTCGCTCGATGCAGGCGTCACAGCCTGCCGTGCACGATATCGTGCACAAAGCTCAACTTCGTCACCACCGCGGGAGAAAGCACGAACGGATAAAGATCGTGATTGCCCATCGCCCGGTTGAGGCTGTTCATCGCGAATGTCAGCGGCAGCCAGGCGTCGATAATCTCCTGCATGCTGGCGGTCTCGTACGGATCGAGATCAATCTCGGCCGACAGCGTCTCGTCCCTGATCAGTTTTGGTTTGACGCTGATGCCGAACGCGCTCGCCATCTCAAGCGTGTCGACGATGTGCAGGTAGTGCGCCCAGGTCTCGGCCCAATCCTCCCAGGGATGGGTGCTGGCGTATTGGCTGATGTAATGCTCCTGCCAGTCCGGGGGCGCGCCATCTCGGTAATGTGCCTGCAACGCCGCGTCATAGTCCTGACTGTCGTCGCCGAACACCGCTCGGCATTCGTCAAGCCGGCCGCCGTCGCGCACCAGCACGTCCCAGAAATAGTGGCCGACCTCGTGGCGGAAGTGACCCACCAGCGACCGGTAGGGCTCGCCCATCTGGGTCCGCCGACGTTCGCGTTCGTCGTCGTCCGCCTCGATCAACGCGATGGTGATCAGGCCATTATCGTGACCCGTCAGGACCTTGGGGCCGCCCGGATCAGGACTGTCGGCCAGAAACTCGAACGCCAGGCCATGCTCCGGGTCGTCGATCCGGTTGCGCAGCGGCAGCCGCAGTCGCAGCAGTGAATAGAATAGCTGGTGCTTAGCCGCTTCCAGGCGCTGCCAGCGCAGGTGATTCTGCGGCACCGAGAGGTCGGGGATGGTCTGGTTATGACGGCAGGCGGCGCAAAGGGTCGCGACACCGTCGGCTTCAACCAGCCAGTTGCAGGTCTCGTGGCCGGCATTGTCACAGAATCGAAGCGGACGCTTCGGTGCGGCCAACGGACGCCACAGGTCGCCATCCGGCTCCAGCGCGGATAGCGTCATCGCCGGAGGTAAAAAGCCGAGCTGGTGGCCGCATTGTTCGCAATGTGTGTTCTCGAAGTAGAGCACCTGACCGCAATTCTGGCATTTGAACAACTTCATGCCCGGTTTCCTCCTCGGCTGTCCGGAATATCGTCTGGGCCATCGAGGCGCGCGTCGAGCGCCGCGGCCGGTCAGCCCGCGGGTTTTTTCACTGCGTTCGATGAGGCAAGTGACATTGGGTTCGCCGGTGCGCCCGCCAATCGCAAACCGGTGTTCACCGATCACGTAATCGCAAGCCGGTCATGCCGCCTTTGACCTGAAGGCTGACGACTCCATCGGAGCAGGACTGGCGTCGGGTCTATTCCGCCGCCTCCGGCAACCGCCACTCGCCCATCCTCGGGATCGGCAGGCCGAGATTCTCCCGCAGCGTCGCGCCGGCATATTCGGTCCGATAAAGACCGCGCTGCTGCAACTCGGGCACGACGAAGCGCACAAAATCCTCGAAGCTGCCTGGCATGTGAGTCCCGGCGATCACGAAGCCATCGCAGGCGCCTTCGGTGAACCATTGTTCCAGTCGGTCGGCGACGTCCTTGCCGCTGCCGACGATCGCCTCGCGGGGTCGACCGCGACGCGTCACCTCCAGGAAGTCGCGCACCGTCGGATTGTGGCCGATCACCCGCATGACACGGTCCCGCATCGCCTGCATGCCGGACATGCCCTGCAGCTCGGCCGTGGTGAACGCCTCGTCCATGCCCTTGGTCTTGAAGTCGAAATTCATCGCCTCCGAGAGCAGCGACAAGCCATCTACCTCCTTGTACAGCGAATCGATGATGGCCATCTTGTCTTCCGCCTCGGCGCGGGTTGCCGCGACGACGGGATAGGCGATGGTGTTGACGGTTACGCGGTCGGGGTCGCGACCCAGGCGGGCAACCTCGGTCTTGAAGTCGGCATACTGCCGTTTGCCCTCCGCGAGGTCGGGATAGCCGACGAACACGGTTTCCGCCCAGCGTGCCGAGAATGTTTTGCCGCGGGCACTGGCGCCCGCCTGGATCACCACCGGATGACCCTGCGGCGAGCGAGGAACGGTGAAAGTGCCAGACGAATTCAGGTATTTTCCCCTATACTCCAGCCGGTGCACCTTCTCCGGGTCGGCGAACAGCCCGGATTTCTTATCGACGATCAGGGCGCCGTCTTCCCAGCCATCCCAGCAGCTCAGGCACGATCTCCATGAACTCGTCGGCGCGGTCGTAGCGAAGATCGTGCTCCATATGGACTTCACGGCCCATGTTGTGTGCCTCGGCGTCATTCACCGAGGTCACCACGTTCCAGGCCGCGCGTCCGCCCAGCATGTGGTCGACTGTCTGGAACCGGCGGGCAACATCGAACGGCTCATAGTAAGTGGTTGAAGCGGTTGATCCGACTCCTAGATATTTCGTGCCGAACCCCATGGCCATCATAGTCGCCACCGGGTCGATTTTGACCACACGGACGCCGTTGGCGACGACCTCGGCCGGATTGCCGCCGTAGATGTCCGGCATGGCCAGGCGGTCATCGAAGAACGCGAGCTGAAACTTGCCTTCCTCCAGCACCTGGCCGATCCGCTGGTAGTAGGCGGCCGAGGTGAAGTCGCTGCGCGCGTTCGGGTGGCGCCATGCACTGGCGAGGGTGGTGCAGTTCTGCGCTTGCAGAAATCCGACCATGACCATCTGGCGCATTGTCCCACTTCCTTCCTCGACGGCCGCCACCCGGGGCGCTTGCCGCTACAACCGGCGTGACGTGACACTGTGGACGATGCGGTGACAAAGTCCAGGCAGGCGATTGAGAGGCCGGCCTCGTCTGATTGAACCGGTGCCGTTGGTGCCCGCCGGACGGCCCATACAATCACGGATGACGCGGCGGTCGCGGGAAAGAGGTCTGAACGAAACGGCGGAGACCGTTTTTCAGTAGAGCGGCGTTGAAGTTCAGTACAATCGGACCCCGCAACCGTCTGGACGGAGGTCCGCGCCATGAGCGGCTGATGTTGTCATCGCTCGATGAGCGCACCGGCCGCGCTCATCGCATCGGCGCCGGGCTGATCCTGCTCCGGTGTCAGATCAGGTGTTCATCGCGTCGAAGAAATCATTGTTGGTCTTGCTGTATTTCAGCTTGTCCAGCAGGAACTCCATCGCATCGACCGTGCCCATCGGATTGAGGATGCGCCGCAGCACCCACATCTTGGTCAGCACGCCACGTTCGACCAGCAGTTCTTCCTTGCGGGTGCCGGATTTCGTAATGTCGATCGCCGGGAAGGTGCGCTTGTCAGATAGTTTCCGGTCGAGAATGATCTCAGAATTGCCGGTGCCCTTGAATTCCTCGAAGATGACTTCATCCATGCGGCTGCCGGTATCGATCAGCGCGGTGGCGATAATGGTCAATGAACCGCCTTCCTCGATGTTCCGCGCGGCACCGAAGAACCGCTTCGGGCGCTGCAGGGCGTTGGCGTCGACGCCGCCCGTCAGCACCTTGCCGGACGACGGAACGACGGTGTTATAGGCGCGAGCCAGGCGAGTGATGCTGTCCAGCAGTATCACCACGTCGCGCTTGTGCTCGACCAGGCGCTTGGCCTTTTCCAGCACCATCTCTGTCACCTGCACGTGGCGCGTGGCCGGCTCATCGAAGGTGGAACTGATCACCTCGCCCTTCACGCTGCGGGCCATGTCGGTGACTTCTTCCGGCCGCTCATCGATCAGCAGCACGATCAGGAACACCTCCGGGTGGTTGGCGGCGATGGCGGATGCCATATTCTGCAACATAACAGTCTTGCCGGTGCGTGGCGGAGCGACGATCAGCGCGCGCTGGCCCTTGCCGACCGGAGAGATCAGGTCGATCACGCGGGGCGTGAAGTCTTTTGCCGGGCCTTTCGCGACGGACTGAAACGTCTCCATTTCCATCTTCAGGCGTTCTTCCGGATACAGCGGCGTCAGGTTGTCAAAATTGACCCGGTGACGCACCGATTCCGGCGGCTCGAAATTGACGGTGTCGACTTTCAGCAGGGCGAAATAGCGCTCGCCGTCGCGAGGGGCCCGGATCTGGCCGTCCACCGTGTCACCGGTGCGCAGTCCGAAGCGGCGGACTTGGCTCGGACTGACGTAGATGTCATCGGGCCCGGGGAGATAGTTGGCTTCAGGGCTGCGCAGGAAGCCAAAGCCGTCGGAGAGGATCTCCAAAGTTCCTTCGCCCTGAATCGCCTGATCGCTGTCCGCGAGGTTCTTCAGGATCGCGAACATGATGTCCTGCTTGCGCAGCGAGGATGCGTTCTCGACCGATAGGGCTTCGGCAAAATTGACCAGTTCGGCTGGTGTCTTCTTCTTTAGTTCTGCAAGATGCATGGGACAGGCCTCGGACGTGCGGGTGCGTTTAGGAGTGGTGTCACGCGGGAGCGGGGATCAGGTTGACCGGGAGGTCGGGCGCTGGGTCCCACTGATCGCGACTGGTTGGAGCTTGAACTCAGGGCACCCAGTGCGAGGGCAAAGGCGCGGAGGCAAGGTTGCCCGATATTCAGAATAGATAGCTATAATAGGGAGTGGACATAACGGCGTCAATGGGGTGCGAATGACTTGTCTGAGGCCAAGGCCACCCGGTGCATTCGGCCGACGGCCCTCCGGTCACCACCGACGCGGCTGTCACCCCTGACGCGGCCGGCCTCGTCGCGTAGTTGTCGACGACGATCGCACCCGTGCAGCGGCGGTATGGCGACCGGCGGCGTAAAGACTATGTCGGCGGCATCAGTCCAGCCGGTCCAGCGCCGCCTGCAGGCGCGCGGTCTCGGACACCGCCGCAGCCAGGCGGTCGCGGTTTTCCGCAACGACTTCTTCCGGCGCACGCGCGATGAAATCCGCATTTTCTAGCTTCTGGCTAATCTTCTTCGCCTCCGAGGACAGCTTGTCGCGCTCCTTGACCAGTCGCGCCCGCTCCGTCGTGATGTCAACCAGGCCCTCCAGCGGCAGCACCACGGTGATCTCGTCCAGCACCGCCTGCGCGGACCCTTTCGGCACCTCGCCCTGCAACGGCCGCACCTCGGACGCGCGGGCGAGACGGCGGATGGCGTCGATCCAGCGGTCGGCGCGACCGAGAGCCTCGGCCGAGGCATCCCGCAGCAGTACCGGCGATGGCTTGCCGGGCGGCACGTTCATTTCCGTTCGGACCGAGCGAACCAGGCTGATCAACCGCACCACCCAGTCCAGCTCTGCCCGAGCCGTTGCAGCATCCGCCACCACGGAGATTTCCGGCCATGGCGCCCGGATCAGGCGATTTGGCTCGCCGTAGCCGAAACGATCCCACAGCTCTTCAGTCACGAACGGAATCGCCGGGTGCAGCAGGCGCAGGATCAGGTCGAGCACGTGGGCGCCGACCGCGCGGATTTCCCTGGCTTCGGCCGACGCGCCTTCCGCCAGCAGCGGTTTGGCGAATTCCAGGAACCAGTCGCAGAAACTGTTCCAGACGAAACGGTAGCCAGCTGCGGCATATTCGTCGAACCGATAGGCCTCCAGCGCATCGGTCGCCTCACGGATCGCTGTGTTCGCGCTGTCCAGCAGCCAGCGCGACAGCGGCAGTTTGGCATGCGACGGATCAAATCCAGGGTCCGGCCGCATCGAGTTCATTTCGCAGAATCGCGCAGCATTCCACAGCTTTGTGATGAACGCGCGGTGGTCCTGCACCCGCGACGCGCCAAGCTTGATATCGCGGCCGGGGCCGGTCAATGCGCAGATGGTGAAGCGCAGCGCATCGGCGCCGAAGCTATCGATCAGCTCCAGCGGGTCGATGACATTGCCTTTGCTCTTCGACATTTTCTGCCCGCGTTCGTCGCGCACCAGGCCGTGAATGTATACGGTGCGGAACGGCACATCGCCCATCATGTGCAGGCCCATCATCATCATCCGGGCCACCCAGAAGAAGATGATGTCAAAGCCGGTGACCAGTACGTCGCCGGGATAGTAACGGTTGAGCTCCGCTGTCGGTTCTGGCCAGCCAAGGGTGGAGAAGGGCCATAGCGCCGAGCTGAACCAGGTGTCGAGGACGTCCTCGTCCTGCTGCAATGGCTCGTCGTGACCGTAATGATCGCGCGCCTGGAGGGTGGCACCGTCCAGATCCTTGGCGACGAACACGGTGCCGTCCGGTCCGTACCAGGCAGGGATACGGTGGCCCCACCAGAGCTGGCGGGAGATGCACCACGGCTGGATATCGCGCATCCAGGCGAAGAAAGTGTTCTCCCATTGTTTCGGGACGAAAACCGTCTTGCCGGTCTCTACCGCCTCGATCGCCGGCTTTGCCAGGGTGGCCGCGTTGCAGTACCACTGGGTGGTCAGCAGCGGTTCGACCGGGACGCCGCCGCGATCGCCATGCGGCACCTGATGGGTGTGCGACTCGACCTTCTCCAGCAGGCCCAGCCGATCCAGTTCCGCCACGATCGCGGCGCGCGCGGCGAAACGGGCCTGACCGGCCAGTCCACGGGTGAACACCGGATCGGCGACGCCGGGAACCTCGGTCAGGACATCTTCGATCTCGTCCAGCGTGATCGCGGCCTGGCGATCCAGCACCGACGGCATCGGCAGGTTATGCCGCTGGCCGACCGCGAAATCGTTGAAATCATGCGCCGGGGTGATCTTCACCGCGCCGGTGCCCTTCTCTGGGTCGGCATAAGCGTCCCCGACAATCGGGATCGCTCGGCCAACCAGCGGCAGGATGGCGCGCTTGCCGATCAGCGAAGCGAGGTCCGGATGCGCGGGATGCACCGCCACCGCGGTGTCGCCCAGCATCGTCTCCGGCCTTGTGGTGGCGACGCTGACAAAGTGCCCGGGCATACCCTCGATCGGGTAGCGGATATACCAGAGCGAGCCCTTGATCTCGCGGTTTTCCACCTCCAGGTCGGAGATCGCTGTCTGTAGCTTGGGATCCCAGTTCACCAGCCGGCGATCACGGTAGATCAGCCCCTGAGTGTACAGCGTCACAAAGGTTTGCTTCACCGCCGCGGACAAACCATCGTCCATGGTGAACCGTTCGCGCGGCCAGTCCAGCGAGGCACCCAGGCGGCGAAGCTGCCGGGTAATGCTGCCGCCGGACTCTTTCTTCCACTGCCAGACCCGATCCACGAACGCGTCGCGTCCCATCTCCCGTCGGTCCTGGCCTTCGGCTGCGAGCAGGCGCTCCACCACCATCTGGGTGGCGATGCCGGCGTGGTCGGTGCCGGGCTGCCACAGCGCGTCACGTCCCTGCATTCGGCGCCAGCGGATCAGTATGTCCTGCAGGGTGAAGGTCAGGGAGTGGCCCATATGAAGGCTGCCGGTGACGTTCGGCGGCGGGATCATGATGGTGAAGGGTTCGGCGTTGGAAAGCGGGTCGCAGGCGAAGCCGCCGCTCTCCTCCCAGCCTTCGTACAGGCGAGCCTCCACGTCCGCGGCTGTGAACCGGCTGTCCAGGGTCATTGGCTTCTCATCATGAATATCCCTTGTGACCTGGTTCCAGGCATGCAGGGCAGCCGAGTTGGGCGCTCGCGACTGGCTGCCGATGTTCGGTCCGGGGATGCAAGGGTTGCTCGAACAGGGCGGCTGCCCGGGGCGGTTCGAAAGGGTCGATTACAGCCCCCCAAGCAGTAGATCCGGCAGCCGTTATCAAGGCACCGCGCGGCCTACGAGCCTCTCTATCTCCGCGCGTACCAGCCGCTCGACCAGTTGCGGCAGATTGTCTTCCAGCCACCCTTTCAGCAGCATGCGGAGTTCCTCTCGCACCAGATCCTCGATGGTCGGGCCGCCGCGATACACCTGCGTTGCCTTGCTGGCAGCCAGCGCGCGGATCAGGCCGTCGACGGATGATGCGGTAGCGGCGGCCGTTGCCGCACCGACCAAAGCCCGGTCGGGCGGTGGCGAAGTTTCGGGGAGTGACAGCGCGGGCGCCACCTGGGCCGGCGGCGCCGACGACGATGCAGCCGCCGGCTCAGACGGCATCAATGTTCGGAACTCTGGTTCGGCGGCGGGTTCGGCCATGGTCTCGACATGGGTTTCGGCCGGTTCGTTGGCAACGTGGGGAACCTCGTCCTGGGCAGCCGCCTCGTGGGCAGACCTCCAACTGCCTGGTCTCCGGTTGGTGCGCCTCGCCGTGCATCGCCTCCGGCTCGTCCGCTGCCGGCCGATGGGCCTCCGGCTCGACTGCCGCTGGCCCGGCAGCCTCCGGCTCGTCTACCGGCACCGCGGCTGGCTGCACGGCAGCCGATCGCTCGGCTTCCAGCGCGGCAGCGTCGAGTCCGGGAGCGGAGACCAACATCGATCGGTCCAGCACCAGCACATCATCGTCCGACGGCGATTCCTCCCCGGACGCCTCGCCGGTGGCTCCGGCCGGCTCGTCTTCGTTCAGGATTCGGCGAATGGAGGCGAGGATTTCTTCCATGGACGGATCGGGGCCGGCCGCATCCGCTCCGCGGGCGGGAACCGCGGCAGGCCCTGGCGGAGACGGCGGCAATGTCATGCGGAAGCGCCTTCTGGCATGGTTCAGCGGCCCGGTTGATCGGTCGCGTAGTCGCCCAGGCCAACCCATTTATCCTTGACCGCCTGGTAGTAGGCCGTGTCGTCATACAGCGGCACTGCCAGATGCAGATCGCGTGCGGTCAGTCGACCGATCGCCGAGGCCACCCCGTACGAGGCGGTAATGACCTGGGCCAGGTTCTGCACCAGCGTGGTTCGGGACTGCAGCAGAAGCTGCGTTGCGTTCAAAACGTCCAGTGTGGTCCGGCTGCCGACGATGGCCTCCCGCTCGGTGCCTTCCAGGGCGACCTCATTGGCGCGGATTTGCGCCCGAGTGCTGTCCGCGGACGCCTTCGCGGCGATCAACGTGTCCCACGCCTGCACCGCATTCTGCACAGCGGTGCGCTTGGCGTCGTCGATCAGGCGCTGGGTCTGCTGCTGCGACTGGCGAGCCTGGCGTACCGCGGAATACTCCGAACCACCTTGATACACCGGCAGCGAGACCTGTGCGATGACCTGGTAGCCATTGGTCTGCGAATTGCGCGCGGCGGCGTTGTTCTGCTGGAAAGTCTGGCCTTGCAGGCTGACCTGCGGCAGCAAGGCCGAGAAGGCGACGTCGACCGCATCCTTCGCCGCGGCGTCGTTGAACAGTGCGGTTATCACGGTCGGGTTGTTCAGTGAGGCGAGCCGGCCTGCGTCGGTCTCGCCACGGATCGGCAGATTAAGCGGTTGCGGCTGCACCAGGTCGGGCGGCGGCATCACGCCGATAACCTGCACATAGGTGGCGCGGGCGGTTTGCAGCGTGCCCTCCGCGGTTTCACGCGTTGCCTTGGCACCCTCAAGCGCGGCCTCGGCCTGGGCCACGTCGGTGCGGGTGATTTCGCCGACCCGGAACCGATCGTTGGTGGCCTGCAGCTGCTTCGCCAGAACCTGTTCGTTGTTGATCTGCAGTTCGAGCAGTTGCTGATTCTGGATGACGCCGACATAGGCGGCCACCACATTGGTGAAGCTGTTCTGCTCGGTGGCCAGAAGTGTCGCGCGCTCCGCCATCACCAGGTTCTTGGCCCGGTTGACGCTCGACTGGGTCTTGCCGCCGGTGTAGATGTTCTGCGTTATTGTTGCCTGAGCGGTCCCAATCAGGCGGTCGGTCTGCAGCGAGGTGTTGCCGAGCCCGGGCAGGAATGATCGGGCGATGCCGTCGCCATAACCGGCGGTACCGGCCAGCACCACGGTGGGCCGCCATCCCGCCAGCGCTGTCGGCACGTTTTCATCGGTAGCCCGTAGCTTGGCCCGTTCGGCCTGCAACGCCGGCTGGTTGGAATATGTCGCGGCGAGTGCCTCGGCCAGGGTGTGAGGAACGGCGGTGGCGTTGGTCGCCGGTCGCGCGGTCAACGACCTGGGCGGCGCCTCAGCCGGCTTCGCGGGCCGAGGCGTTTTGCTCGGAGGCGCCAGCGACTGCGGCACATTCTGCCCCCAGGTGGCGGCCGGAACGGCCAGCGCGCTGAGGCTGATGAGTAGGGCGTATCGCAGACCCATTCGGCACCTTTTCCAAACCGCCTGCCGCCCGATGTCGGCTTATCGGCAGATTACCCGAACAAACGGTTGACGCGACGGGGCCAGAACGACCCGGTGCGGCCATGCATCGGAGCTAGATTTCCCCCGAACCGTACCGTCCTGTCCAGTATTCCCTTCAATAACCAGCTTTACCAGTCAACGGAATAGCCCGACAACCGCGTGCCGCCGGCGAAGCAACCGTCCGGCGAAATTGCGGCACCTCAGAATTCGAACACCGGCGCCCGGCCCAGCGACCGGATCGGCGGCGTCCCGCAATCGAATAAAGGATAGGTGCCGAGCCCGGACGGCGTGAGTTCACCAATGATCGCCTGCGTGGCGCGCCCCTCGCCGCACAGCACGGCCAGAAGGCGCCCGGTCTCCCGATGCAACTGCTCAGCCAGCGCCGGCGGGACTTCCGGCACCGCACCTTCAATCAGGATAACGTCATAAGGAGCATTCGCCGGCCATCCAGCCGCCAGCGGACCAGTTACCAGTGTCACCCCGGGCGCTTCGGACGGCAGAATGGCCCGCGCCAGAACGATCAGGGCGGGATCTTCCTCCAGCGCGGTGACCCTGCAGCCGCACGCTGCCAGCACAGCGGCGCCGTATCCGGGTCCGGCGGCGACCACCAGCACGCGCTCGTTTCCCTGCAGCAATGCGCTCTGCAGCAGGCGAGCCAGCACCATCGGCTCCATCATATAGCGCCCGTCGCCGAGTGGAATGTCCTCGTCGACATAGGCGAGCGCGGTGAGGCGGGCGGGCAGGAAGCGTTCACGCGGGATATGCCGCATCGCGGTCAGTATGCGGGAATCTATCACTTTGTTGGGGCGAATCTGGCTGTTCACCATACAAACGCGGGCTTCGGTGAAAACGTCGGGCTGGCTGGCCATTTCGGTCTCGGCTACTGGGGCGGGTTGCACTATAGCGGGGTGCGAACCACGGCGCCAAGCCGTCGTCGGTGCGTGAAGCGTCCGAGCCGCGGCTCGCCAGACCGCTGTTGCCCGGTTAGTCGTTGCCAGCCGCTATGCTACCCGTGGCGCCAACCCACGCCATTCGAACCGACGGTTTTCCTCGCGGCCGGAGCCGTCAGGCGGCGTCTTCCTTCCGGTCACGGATCCTGACGTAGGCCAACCTGGCGTGTTCCTCGCAGTAGGGCTTGCCGGGCGTGGAGGGGTCATCGCAGAAATGGAAATCGCGCTTCCCGGGCTCTCCGATCGGCCAGCAGCAGGAGGGTACGGATCGGCGGTACTGCATCGGAGGTGACGACATAACGGCGCGCACCGGCGGTAAGGCTGCCGGCAGGCTCGGCTTCGGGGCCGGAGCGGGACCCAAAGGAACCGCGACACTGGCCGGACGGATCACCGGGCCACCAGTGGAATTGTGCGCCATGGCACTGGCCAGCGGTGGCAGCGTCGGGCCTTCCACGCGGGGCGTGGCCGGTGGCCGCACGACCGGCGGTTTGGCAACGCCTCGCCGGATCGGCGAAGGCCGGGCAGTGAGGTCGAGGCGGTGAGCCTTTCCGACGATTGCGTTCTTAGTGACGCAGAGGCGCCGGCCTATTTCGGCAGTGGAATGGCCTTGCTCCCACAGGTCTCGCAGAACCTGGATCGTTTCCTCATTCCACACCATATTCTGGCTCCTCCAGCGGTGTTGACCTACTACATACAGTAGTCACCGTCCGCGAAGGCGTGCAACGGCGGAATCGCGTCAAGCCCGAAAAAGCTGTGGACAACCCTGCAAGCGACGCTCTGCCCGCAGCCGAAATGACTGATTATACTCGAGGCACGACCTCGACACGCCGATCTTGCCTCGGTGTCGCCCGGGACCGGTCAAGGGGAGTCATCTCCGCGCCTGGCACGGGCCCGTGCATCCGAAGGGTCGCCGGACGGGACCTTGAGAGCTAAGTGTCAGCGTCACGGGCGGTCGATCGGGCGGAGTCGGCCGGTGCGCTGAATGCGGCGTCCTTGCGGGACAGGCCGTGGCCACTCGGGCGTTTCGGCGCGACCGAGAGGGATGGGTTGGAGGTCCGGGCCGGAATTGAACCGGCATCCGCGGATTTGCAGTCCGATGCATCACCACTCTGCCACCGGACCCCCGAGGCCCGCTTAGGTGCCAAAAACCGCAGAAACCTGCGGGTAACAGCCCCAAGCGGCGTTCGTATATCCGAGTTCCCGGAGTTAAGCTAGGTTGTCTCACCTCAGGCGGCATGTCACCCGGCCGGTTTTGACGGGCGGCTTCTTCGCCGGGAGGATGGCCCGCACACAGGAGGCGGTCATGACCGACAAGCCGAATTTCGTCCTGGTCCCAGACGATGCACCGCTGGCGCCCGCACGGGCCCCGGCCGAAGGGGTGCTGGCGCGGCTGCGGACGGCGACCTCGGCCATTACGGCTGCTGCCACGGCGCTGCTGCCGGCGCGGACCCAGTCCGAGCCACCCGCGGAAGTGGACACACCGAGCCGGCCACGACTGATATTCGCCGTGGACGCCACCGCGTCGCGCGAGCCGGCCTGGGCCGCCGCTCGGCAGGTGACGGATGCGCTTTTCAAGGCGCTACCGGGCGAGCTTGACGTGGCGCTCGCTGTGCATGGCGGCTCACGCGTGCATACGTTTACCGCCTTCACCACCAACGCCAACACGCTGCGCGACCATGCCGCCGGAGTGTCGTGCAGGGCCGGGCTGACCCGGCTGCTGCCAATTCTCTCTGCCAGCCTGAAGCAGCGGGCGGTGCGGGTGGTCGTCTATATCGGCGATGTTTTTGAAGAGAGCCTGTTGCACGGTCGCCGGTTGGCGGACGCCATGGGGGCCCAGGGCACCAAGCTGATCGGTACTGCACGACACAGCCGATCCGGCGGCACGCCGGGACGCCGAGATGTTCTGGGACCTCGCGAAGCGCACCGGTGGCTGCGTTCTGCCGTTCGACGCCAGTGCCCCGAGTCGACTGCGCGATCTGCTCTCGGCCGTGGCCGTCTACGCGGTCGGCGGCGAGAAGCTACTGCGGGAACGGCGGCACGAGCTGCCCGGCGCGGTGGCGTTGCTCGAACATCTCGGCAAACGCAGCTGAGGCAATGGCGCATCGGTATTCTTATGCCGCCCGGGCGCCCCGCCTCTCACCCCCGACCTGGTCTGTTGTCATTCCCATCCAGCCGTGTCCGCCGAAAGCAATGCCGAGCAGTAAATGCCGGAGCAGTATCGGATGCGCCGATCAATCGTCCGCTTTGCGAAAGGGCGATTTCTCCGCCAATGCGTCCATCTCCTGCTGGATCCCGATACGCTCCTCCGCCAGGAAATTTTCCACCGCCCGGCGTAGTCCGGTATGGGCAATCCAGTGCGCGGAGTAAGTCGGCCTCGGCATATAGCCGCGCTGGATTTTGTGGCGACCCTGGGCCCCGGCCTCAACGCGCTTCAGGCCGTGCTCGATGGCCCAGTCGATTGCGCGATAGTAGCACAATTCGAAATGCAGGAACGGCCAGTCGCCGCGACAGCCCCAGTTACGGCCATACAGCGCCTCGTCGCCCGCCAGGTTCAGTGCGCCGGCCACCGGCTTGCCGGCATTTTCAGCGTACATCAGCACTACCCGGTGCCCGAGACGTTCCCCCAGCAGCGAAAAGAACGAGCGTGTGAGATAGGCCGACCCCCATTTGCGGTCGACGGTGGATTGGTAGAAGCGATAGAATGCATCCCAGTGCGCCTCGGTGATATCGGCGCCGGACAGCGCGTGAAAGGTCAGTCCAGCGGCATTGGCGTCGCGTCTTTCCCGCCGCAGGACCTTGCGCTTGCGTGACGACAACGCCCCCAGGAAGTCGTCGAAATCGCTATAGCCTTCGTTCTCCCAATGGAATTGCATGCCGATGCGGCGCAGCCAGCCGGCTTCGCACAAGCCGTCCCATTCGTCGCGCGTGCAGAACGTCACGTGCACCGATGACAGGCCGAGCGAGTTGCAGGCCTGTTCGAGGGCGTTGGCCATGGTGGCGACCGGCACGCCACTGTCGGGGCGACGCAGCAGCCGAGGTCCGGGGACGGGGCTGAACGGGACGGCGGCCTGCAGCTTCGGATAGTAGCGCTTCCCCGCACGCTCAAGCGCGTTCGCCCAGCCGTGGTCGAACACGTATTCGCCGTAACTGTGCGACTTGGCGTACATCGGGGCGATGGCGACGATTTGCTGATCCTCGGTGCGCAGGACAGCATGTTGCGGCAGCCAGCCGGTGCGGGCGTTGGCCGATCCGCTGTCCTCCATCGTGCTCAGGAAGGCGTGGCTGACGAAGGGATTGCCCGCGCCGGCGCAGGCGTCCCAGTCGGCCGCATCGATCTCCGCGATCTTGGCATGGAGCGTCAGGGTCAGGGTCGCGGCACAATCGGGCATTCGCGTAGCCTATTCGATCTCGAACATCCCCTCCACCTCCACCGCGGCGTCCGCGGGCAGGGAGGGTACGCCGATCGTGCTGCGGGCGTGCCGCCCAGCGTCTTCGAACACCGTCACCGCGAGGTCCGAGGCGCCGTTCATCACCTGAGCCTGTTGGGTAAAGTCTGATGCCGAGGCAACGAAGCCACCCAGCCGAACGACCTGCCGGACGCGGTCCAGATCGCCGCCGCAGGCTGCCTTCAGGTGCACCAGGACATTAACGAAACAGAGCCGCGCGGCTTGCTTGCCCTGGTCGATCGAGACGCCCCAGCCAAGCTTCCCGGTGATCGCGATTTTGCCGTCGATCGCCGGCACCTGGCCGGAGACGACGACGAGATTACCGGTCACGACGTACGGCACATAGTTCGCGATCGGCGCCATGGGACGGGGCAGGGTGATACCGAGTTCCGCCAGCTTCGCCTCGATCCTGCCCGCCATGATGCTGATCCCTCGGTGAGTGCGGCGCAGCATAGCCGGTAATCGCCGCGACAAAAAGCGACGATGATGGGTGGTTGGGCAGTAACGCTCAGGTTGCGACAGCTGCAGATGGGCGGAAATCCAACGCTCGGGTCCTGGCTACGTGCCTGCCACACTCACGGAAATAGCGCCGATGCACGTCACGTTGGCACCAATGCAATCAACCATCGCGGCGGCGGGTCCACAACGTTCCGGTCCGTCGGTTATTTGAGGGCAGCCGACGCGTCGATGATGGCCTGCTCTGAACTCATCGGAATGAATCGCACCCGGTCGCCCGCGGCCGCCACTGCCTTGTGAAGGTCAATCATTCGAATCGCTTGATCGTTATAGGTGCGAAAGTACCAGCGGTCGTTCTTCAGGTCGGCGACGCTCGTCCATACGGTGTAATCGACGTGGACCACATCGCCGCTCTTGTCTCTGACGGAGCCGAGCGGAATGTCGAAACTGTTCATGATGTGAAATACCTGCAACACGGCTTCGGGGGCAGTCTTTACTGGCAACGCCGTCTGCGAGTAGGCGACCGCGCGGACGAACCGGGCCGGCGGCGTCGAATCGCCGGGCATGCCGAACATGCCACTTCCCTGCCCGAACTGTGGCAGTATGAAATTGCCGCCAAGCTCGAGCGGACCCCGGTTTTGCGCAGTCAGGCCAATGTAGTTGCTGAGATTGGTCAAGTGCCAGTCGAATGACGGCGAATTCGTCATGACTCCCACTGGATTATCATAGACCACCAACTTGCCGTTGATCGGCTCGATCACCAGCGACTTGCCGGATCGGTCGCGAACGATGAAGTGCAGCGGAGGCGGACCCCCCAGCGCGTCAACGGCGGTCGAAACCAGCACGATATCCGCAATGTGAGCGCGCACCTCGTCCACGGTGGCGAAATTGCCGAGTAGCCAGTTGCCGAACTCGTACGACGCCATGGCGCGGGAGCTGTTGTCTGGGGTCGCAGTTGCGTAGCCCGCATAACCAGGAAAATACAGGTCGCTGACAAAGAGCCCCTGTTCGTTGATACCGTCGACGATCACCGGGAACCCGAGCGCATTGGCGCCGATCATGGCGTACTTGGTTGTGTAGCTGATGCCCTTTGCCCCGCCCGGCAAGGAACCGGTCATCGCGGTTCCCGCCGGGACCACCATAACCTCTGATTGCACGTCGAAGCCGAACTCCATCGTCCTGCCACTCACCACGGCGCCGTCCTTCGCGGTGAGCAAAAGCGTCGTGCAAGCCTGTGCCGCGGGTGCCGCAGCCAGGATGAACGCGAGAGGGATGGCTGCGACCGCGTGCATGGGTGCTCTCCGACGATGATGCGGCCGGTTCGTTCCGGGATTGCACTGCGCTCCCATAAGACCGCTAATTGCATCAATCCCAATGAGCACGCGCAATACGAGCATGTCAACGCTACAGTTGCCCGTAATGCTCGCAGATCTATACCGGATAGGCGCCCATGCACCACGCCATCGACTGCTCACACGAGACCCGATCGACGCCGATTGGGGCGTCCGCCATGTCAGAGCCGATCGGCACTTCACAATCTTCGGCGACCGCGCGAATCTGACAAAGATTGCAGCGTGCAGCGTGAGAAAATTCAGGGTGACGTCTGGTAGCTGTTGGCAACATCTCGCCCGACCGGAGATGAGAGAACCCCGTGCGCATCATTCTTCTCGCCGAGCACAGGCAGACCATCGTGCTGGCAATGGATGCAGCGGTCTCCGCGGAGGGTGCCGTTGCTGGTGGTGCCCATCGGGCATAAGAGCACTGCCGCCACTCAGAGTCATCTAATGGACGTTGCCGAACCGTAATTTCTGCCGGCGCGGCATGGTCTGCCCGCCGATCTTGCATCGGTTATGCCCGATCACAGCATGCTCCTGGATTTGTTGCGTATCCTTAGCATGCTGCCATTCCTCGATCAGAAGGTATCGACGCGACAGGGATCGTTCTGACGGGTCCGCGAGCGCATCATTTTGTGCGATCACCGACGAGGGCGCGGATGAACGATCCTGCCGCGGCGATCGCCCGTCGCCCATCGGTGAGTTGCTGGTAGAATAGCGGCCACGCATGAATCATCTGAGGCCAGATCTCCAGGGTGACCCGAACGTCGGCCGCGCCGGCCCGTGCGGCGATCTGGATCGAATCGTCGAGCAGGGTCTCGGCGCTGCCGACCTGAATCAGCAGCGGGGGCAGACCCTTGAGATCGGCATGGACCGGCGCCGCGAGAGGCGTCCGCGGCTCCGTCCCACCGAGATACCAGCCGGCCAGCTCCAGGATGTACTCCTTGCTGATCATTGGATCGATCGCCGCCTTTGTGGCGTAACTCTCGCCTCGCGCCTCCATGTCAACCCACGGCGAGATGCACCAACCGCAGGCCGGCAATGGCAGGCCGCGATCCCGTAGCGCGACCATGACGGCGAGGGTCAGCCCGCCACCGGCACTGTCTCCGCCGAGCGCGATCCGGCCGGGATCGACACCCTGCCGGAGCAGCCAGTCATAGGCCTGAAGCGCATCGTCGAGCGCCGCCGGAAACGGGTGCTCCGGAGTGCGCCGGTAGTCGATCGCAAGGGTCCGCACCCCCGCCGACCGGCCGGTCTCGGTCACCATGGCGCGGTGGCTGATGATCGATCCGACCGAGAAGCCGCCGCCGTGGAGATAAAGCAGAACCCGGGAGGCGTCCGCGCCGGGCGCGATGCTCCACTCCACCGGCACACCGTCGGCGCTGGCTTGCTGGAAGTGGATGTCCTCGGCCGTCCTGTATGCATTGCCGAGCGCGTCCAGCCGCTCGCGGCGTTCGGCGACGCTGTTCGGCCGGGGTCGCGACGTCAGCAAAGCCCGCAAGGCGGCGATTTCGTTCTCGCTCATCGTCTCACTCCGGTGGAGGCTCACGGCCAGCCGAAGCTGTTGCGCCGTGCGTTCGGTACATTACGCCATCGGCAGGCGACACCAAGCACGATCGACGGCGGTCACCGCGAAACCACTCGTAGCGTTCGCCGCCGAGCCCGTGGCGATGCGTCGGCCGGGAGATCGAGCGGCAGCAGTGGCGACTGATCGCGCGCGCCGTCACCCACCGTGTCGGCTTCCTCGATCTCGGCCTCCGGAATGTCGTGCCGCCCCAGATAGTTGGCGGCTAGGTGGCGGAACGCATAGTCGAGCAGCGAGGTCGCCGCGTGCACCGCCGGATCACCCTCGACCGCGCCGGCCGGGCCGAAGCGTGTGAAGGTGAACGCCTCGACAAAGCGCTCCAGCGGCACGCCATGCTGCAGTCCGAGGCTGACAGCATGGGCAAAATTATCCATCAGGCCGCGGAAGGCGGCTCCCTCCTTGTGCAGCGCGATGACGATCTCTCCCAGCGATCCGTCTTCATACTCGCCAGTGCGCACAAACAGCTTGTGGCCGCCGACGGCGGCCTTCTGGGTGTAGCCGGCGCGGCGGCCGGGCAACTCGCGGCGACGAGCCCGTCCGGCCGGCACCACCATCGGCACCGGACGCGGCGGCATGGCGTGCACGAACGGGGCGACCGCGTCGTGCATCGCGGCATGTGCCGTCGCGCCATGGACGGGAAGCGGGTTGCCGCCGGCAAGCTGGTTCGCCAGCGCCTCCTCAGCGGTGACGCCGCTGACCGCGAGCCAGGCCCGCGCCGCGCGCGTCAGGGTTCCGGCGTGGCTGACCGGGGAGAAGGCCGGCGCGATGCCGCCGCTCTCGACCCCAGCAGCGCCTCGGCCAGACCAGGACGATCGATGCCCGTGGTGGCGCGATGGCGCATTCCCTCGGTGCCGGCAGCCGCCTGACGAGCGGCCCGGGCGGCTTCGCGCAGTCCGCGGACCGGGGTCGTTTCAGGCGGCGCGGGCCACTCCAAGCTGGGCTTGCGCGTCATCCCCAGCCGCTCTCCCACAATTCCCGACGCGGCGTCCGCTCGGCCGCGCAGGATGCAGGCCAGGCCACTGCCGATGTCGCGCGCCGTGTCCGACGCATAGTCGATCCCCAGCGCCGCCAGCAGGCCGGACAGGTCGGCCATGCCGACGTCGATGTCACGGACTCCCGGCGCGGCGAAACTCAAAGTCAGGACGGCGGTCTCCACCGCTTCCGCGAAGGCGGCGAGATCAAGCTGTCCGTCGCTGTCCAGGAAGGCCGGCAGGTTCAGCACGAAGCCGGGACCGTCGGCGGCGTCGAGATGCCACACCGCATCCGTGGGCGCGCCACGGCGCAGCAGCAGCAGTCGATGCAGCCGATCGGCCAGCGGCAGGTCGAGCCCGGCGTCTCGCGCGGCGGCCGCGATCGGATTGATCCAGGCCTGCGCCGCGACCGTCAGCGAGACTGGTCCATGGCCAGGCGCCAGCCCCGCCAGCGCGGCGGCAGCCGATTCGTCCCACGCGGCGGGCAAAGTCACCGCTCGCGGCGATGCGTCCGGCTCCGGTGACGCCTCGGTACGGCGCATTCTCACGCCATGCCAGACCCGATGAGGCGTTGTTCGTTGGCTCTTCATGGCTCCGACGCTAAGCGGTTAGCGACCAGCCGAACAGCGCATTTTGTGGTCAACACAGACGAGGAGCCCAAAATGTTGGGGATAACTCGGTCTGCGTCCCGAGAAGGGCAGGGCGCCACATGCCGCCTGTCGCCCCGCCTGTTGTATCGAGCGACGTGGGTGGACCAATCAGGGGCGCGTGCGTATATCTCCCGCCATGAATATCGGCACATGGCTCTTCACCAGACTGAACGGTCGGCAGTTCGGCACCGACGAGTATGGCAACATCTATTACGAGGAAAAGCGTCCCCGCCCCGGCAGCCTGCGCAGCCGGCGGTGGGTGATGTACGCCGGCCCGCCGGAGGCCAGTAGTGTGCCCCCGGAGTGGCACGCCTGGCTGCACTATACGACCGACGCGCCGATCGTCGAGACACAGCGGCGGCCCTGGCAGAAGCCGCATCTGCCGAACCCGACCGGCACGCCCCTGAGTTACCGGCCGCCCGGCCATGACTACGAGGGCGGACACCGCGCCCCGGCCACGGGCGATTACGAGCCTTGGACGCCAGGCTAGACGACATGGGCCGCCACGGCGTCGCCGAGACGGTGACGGGAGCCTGTGTGCTGCTCGTCGCCATCGCCTTTCTTGCTTATGCCGTGGCCCATTCCGGCCGCACGTCAGGCTCCGGATATCATTTGATCGCAAGATTTGAGCATATCGACGGACTGGCGGTCGGCTCCGATGTGCGAATTGCCGGCGTCAAGGTCGGTACCGTAACGGATGCGCAGATCGATCCGAAAACTTTCCAGGCCGTCGTCTCGCTGACGGTACGGGACGATGTTCAATTGCCCAAGGACACCGGCGCAGCGATCACCAGCGAAAGTCTGCTGGGCGGCAAATACATCTCGCTGTCGCCGGGCGGCGACGAGACCGACCTCAAGCCGGGTCAGACAATCACTATCACACAATCCTCGGTCAGCCTGGAGGAACTCTTGGGTAAGTTCATCTTCAGCGTCACCAGTCTGAATTCGTCGAAGGCGGCCCAGCAGAACGGCAACGCAGGCCAATCGGGAACCAGCCCGCCCGGTTCCGGCCAGCCCGCCTCCGGCCCGTCGCCGACGACCCCGTCGCAGGAGCCGAAATGATCCCCGCGGCACCGACCGCCTGGCCAGGCCTGGATGGCAATGCCGTTGGCTGTCGGGAGAAGCTGAAGATGCTGGCGGAGAACCACGCCGAAGTCGTGCAGGTGCTGCGGGACGCGTTCGAGGACGCGATCCTGATGGGGGTCGAGGAGCAGGCAATGCGACAGGTCCTGGCGGATATCGTCGCCGGCCTGGAGTCGCCGAAGCGCCCCCGTTGAGGCGGCCAGGATGACCCGGACAGGCTTTTTCGCAATTGCGTTGCTGTTGCCGAGCGCCGCGGCAACGGCGCAGCGGCCACCCATCCAGGAGATGCGATTGCCACCGCTCACCACGCCGGGGCAACCGCAGCCGCAACCACCCGTTGGCGCATCGCCGGGACAACTACCAGGCCAGTCACAGCCGCGGCCCACCGGTCCCACGATGCTGCAAGCTCCTGGCCAGGTCACGGTACAGACGCCAGGCCAGCCAGCGATGCAAATCCCGGTGCCTGTCCCGGGGCAGCCTCCGGACCCGAGCAAGGCCCTGCTGCAAACCCCGGAGCACGATCAGATCCTTGGCGGGACAGAGGCGGAGACACCGGCCGCTCCTCCGAACGGCCCGTCCGATCAACCGCTGCCGCCGGTGAGCACCCCGCAGCCGCAGTGGTCCAATCAGTGGGTGCCTGGCGGTAGCGCGAGGCTTCAGGCGCTGGACAAGGTGAGCGCCCAGGCGACAATGCTGACGGTGAAGGTCGGCGAGCCCGCGACGTTCGGCTCGCTCACCATTTCCGTAAAGGCCTGTGTGATCCGGCCGCCGGACCAGCCCGCTGATGCCGCCGCCTATCTGGATGTTACCGACAGCCACCCGGATTCTCCCGGCTTCAATGGCTGGATGCTGGCCAACGAACCGGCGGTGTCGATGATGCAGAATCCGATCTACGACCTTCGTGTCGCCGGTTGCGGCTGATGGCGATGGATGCAATGCCTCCGTTCCATCGGTACCGCCCTGATGCTGGATATGGATGGTACCTTGATCGACCTGGGGCCAACGCCCGACGCGGTCGTGGTGACTCCGGGGCTGACCGATACCTTGGTCTCGTTGCGGAACCGGTTGGGCGGCGCTCTCGCCGTCGTCACCGGACGGTCGATCGAAACCGTCGATCGGCTGCTGGGCGCCGCCCCCGGCGCGGTGGCCGGCGAGCATGGTGGCGCGATCCGTCATGCCCGTAATGCGGCGATCGAGCGGCCGGATCTGCCCTCGCCCCCCGCTGTCTGGCTGGAGGCAGCCGAGGCTCTGGTCGCCGCTTTCCCTGGCGCGCTGCTGGAGCACAAGGCGCGTGGCTTCGCCTTGCACTACCGCCTTGCCCCACCGGCGGGTCCCGTCTTCCACGCGGTGCTGCGCGCGCTGGTCGCCAACTCGAGCGGCTTTCAACTGCTGCCCGCTCACATGCTATGGGAGATACGGCCGCTCGGCACCGACAAGGGCCGGGCGGTTGAAGCATTGATGGCGCGAGCACCGTTCTCCGGACGATTGCCGGTGTTCATCGGTGACGATGTGACTGACGAAGATGGGATGCGGGCGGCGCGCGAGCTTGGCGGCGCCGGGTTCCGCGTTGATGCCGCGTTCCGCGATACCAACGGCGTCCGCTCATGGCTGTCCCGCTCCGCTTTGGCCGGTGACTGGGCACCGATGCTCGAGGACGACGGATGAAGCTGGCGGATTTCAGCGTTCTGACGTTCGACTGCTATGGCACTCTGATCGATTGGGAACGCGGGATCCTGGCCGCGCTGGCGCCGTTGCGGGTCAGGGCCGGCGGTGCATTGTCGGATGATGCGATTCTGGAGGCATTCGCCGGGACCGAATTGCGGCAGCAGGCGATGACACCGGCAATGCCATACTCTGACCTGCTGGCCGAGGTGCACGGTCAGTTGGCGACCGCCTGGGGTATCGCGCCGGATGCGGCCGAGGCCGCGCGATTCGGTGCCTCGATCGGTGCCTGGCCGGCTTTCCCCGATACTGTCGAGGCGCTGCGTTACCTGAAACAGCACTATCGGCTGGTGATCTTGTCGAATGTCGATCGCGCCGGATTCCAGGCGACGCAAGTTCGATTGGGCGTCGTGCCCGATGCGGTCTATACGGCGGAAGATATCGGATCCTATAAGCCCGACCCACGGAATTTCGCTTACCTGTTGCAGCGGCTTGAGGCGGACGGGGTAGCTGTCGCGCAGGTGCTGCACGTTGCGCAAAGCCTGTTCCATGACCACGTGCCGGCGAACGCGGTGGGACTGGCCTCGGCGTGGATCGACCGGCGGGATGGAGCCTCCGGCTCGGGCGCGACCGTTCCGGTGTCGGCCGACGTTCGTTACGATTTCCGGTTCACCGATATGGCCGGCTTGGTGCAGGCGCATCGGGCAGGACGCTGAACCAAAAAGAAGTCATCCCCGGCGCGGCATGCCCTTGGCGGAGGCCGAGGGGCCGGGGGATCCACAACTTGCGATACCCGTTTCGGCGTCGATCCGCTGAAGCTGCTGGGCATTACTTTCGAACAGTGTACTCTTTTGCAACGATGAGGGAATCATTCCAGCCGATCGATTACTGATTGCCACAATGGTTCGGACCAATTCCCCTACCTCTCCGCTCTCCGCTCTCCGCTCTCCGCTCTTCTTCGCTCTTCGGCGCAGCGACCAGATTTGTCACATCCCTGATTTGGAGCCGGAATCTGATCGCGCGCGATCGCGATGCCGACATCGGCCGACCGTGCGTTTCCAGGAGCGTCAGCCGGTCCGACATCCGAGCTGTTTCACCCCAGCAGCCCGATGGTGCCCAAGGCCTCGCCAGCCACCGCCCCTAACAGCACCACCAGCCAGGGTGGCATCTCCCACAGTGTCAGCAGCAGGAATGCCAACAGACCCAGACCAAAATCAGCGGAGCTATGCACGGCGCCGACCCAGATCGGATTGAACAGCGCCGCCAGCAGAACGCCGACGACCGCCGCGTTCACACCGCGCAGCGCGGCTCGAACACCCGCCCGATGGCGCATTGTATCCCAGAACGGCAGCAGCCCGCCGACCAGCAAAAACGAGGACAAGAAAATCGATACCGTTGCCACCACCGCGCCCGCCCATCCGTTCGGTGGTATCGCCTCCACGGCGCCCAAGAATGCGGCGAAGGTGAAGACCGGCCCGGGCATCGCTTGTGTGGCGCCGTACCCCGCCAGGAAAACGTCCTGGCCGACCCAGCCCGGCGTCACCACCGCGGATTGGAGCAGCGGCAGCACCACATGTCCGCCGCCGAACACCAGGGAGCCAGCGCGGTAGAAGGCGTCTACGATTTGCAGCGAGTGACGACCCGACGCCTGTGCCAGCCACGGCAAGCCGAGCAGAAGTCCGAGGAACGCGGCCAGCAACAAGCCAGCGACGACGGCGGGTATGCGCACATTCAGGGCGGCGGGTGGTTCGGCGCCGGCGGCCTCGCGTGGCAGCAAGGTAAGCCCGACCAGGCCGCCCAGCACGATCGCGCCGATCTGACCAGGGGACGATGGAACGGCGAGGCACATCAGGCACGCTGCGACAGCCAGACTCGCCCGTTCCCGGTCAGGCGCCAGACTGCGGGCCATACCCCACACTGCCTGCACGACGATTGCAACCGCGACCAGCTTGAGCCCGCGCAGCCAGCCGGCGTGGGACAAATTGCCCATCGCCCCGACACCGTAGGCGAGCAGCGTCATGACGATAGCGGAGGGCAGGGTGAAGCCCAGCCAGGCCGCCAGCATTCCCAGCGCGCCGCCCCGCAGCAACCCAATCGACATGCCCACCTGCGAGGATGCCGGACCGGGCATGAACTGGCACAGTGCGACAAAATCGGCAAAGGTCGCTTCGCTCAGCCAGCGACGTTTGACGACCAGCTCGGCACGGAAATAGCCCAGATGCGCCACCGGACCGCCAAAACTGGTGCACCCCAGGCGCAGGAACACCAGGAGGATTTCCGTCGGGCGTCCGCTCATCGGGCTGGCTCCGCGCGAGCCGAAGTGTCAGCCCTCGGACGAAAGGAACTCCATTGCAGCCTGGGTGCCTCCGGCCCGGTGCGGGATGCCGGCAGCGCGCAATCCCATCTCCACGCCGGTCAGTGTGCCCATGAGTTGCAGTATACCCAGGTCACCCATGTGGCCGATGCGGAACACCCGGTCCTCGATACGGCCAAGTCCGTTGCCCAAGCTCATGTTGAAGCGCTCGAGGATGATCGTGCGTAGCTTGTCCGCGCTGTGGCCCTCGGGGGTTCGGACGGCGGTGACGCCGGGCGCGTAGGCAGCGGGATCGGCGCATTGCAGCTCCAGCCCCCAAGCCCTCACGGTGCGGCGGGTGGCTTCCGCATAGCGTGCGTGACGCGCAAACACAGCGGTGAAACCTTCTTCCTGCAGCATCGTCAGCGCCTCATTCAACGCGAACATCAGATTGATGGCGGGTGTGTAGGGGAAGAATCCGGTCTTGTTCGAAACGACCAGCGGCTCCCAGGCCCAATAGTTGCGCCTGGATCCGCCGGTGCGCGACGCCGCCAGGGCCTTCTCGCTGATCGCGGTGAATGATAGGCCCGGCGGCACCATCAGGCCCTTTTGCGAACCGGCAATGGTCACGTCGACCTGCCAGCCGTCGTGCCGATACTCGATGCAGCCAAGCGAGGAGATCGCATCCACCATCAGCAGGGCGGGGTGGGAGGCGTCGTCCATCGCCTCGCGCAGCAGTCGCGATGTCGGTCATGCAACTTGTTGAGGTCTCGCTGTGGACGGCGCAGACGGCTTTGATGCGATGCTCGCGGTCCTGCCGCAACACCTCGCCGATGGCGGCCGGATCGGCGCCGCGGCGCCAATCCGTCTCCAACGTCAGCACATCCAAGCCGAGCTGCTGGGCCATCAATTCCCACAGATGGGAAAACTGGCCGGTGCGGGTGAGCAGGATGCGGTCGCCGGGGCTCAGTGTGTTGACCAGCGCGGATTCCCAGGCGCCGGTCCCCGAGGCCGGGAAGATGCCGATGGTGCCGGTCGTCTGGAACACGCGGCGAAGCCTGGCGATCACCTCGCGGCCCAGTGCGCCGAACTCCGGACCTCGATGATTGATCGCATTGCGATCCATTGCCCGCAGCACCCGGTCGGGCAGGTTGGTCGGGCCGGGTGTCTGCAAAAAGTGACGGCCCGCGACGTACTCGGACATTTTGAACGGTTCCTCCAGGGGTGGCGTAGGAAGCATGCCCGGAGTTGATTTGCAATGATTCTGGTCTTTTCAGCGGCGCATGGCAGATCAGGCCCACTTGCAGCTGAGCCGTCGCCGCGAGGCTCTGCCCCTGATGGCCCGATCAGGCGAGGGGCGTGGCGGCCGGGCGGTCTTCAACCGCTAGGAGATCGGGGTCGCCATAACGTGTTGCTGATACGCCGGCCGCTGGCACAGCCGGTCATACCAGGCACGCAACGCCGGCATCTCCGGGCGGGTCAGCCCGAGGTAGTCCATCCCGAACCACCGATGTGCATGCACGCCCCAAGGGATGTCGCAAAGGGTAAATTCGGAGCCGGCGAGATAGGCGTGCCGCTGCAACGCCGCGTCGATCATGCGCCAGGCCACCGCGGTTTCGTCGATCGCAGCGGCAATTGCCTTGAGGTCGCGCTGTTCGGGCGGCGTCCGCACCAGGCCCCAGAACACGGCGGACATGGGGCGGTTCAGCAGCGTCTGCTGCGCGTCCATCCAGCGATCCACATTGGCGCGCGCTTGCGGCTCGGATGGCCACAACTCGGCGGCCGCATGGCCGTTTGCCAGATAGCGCAGGATCGCGTTGCTCTCCCACAACGCGAAATCATCTTCTTGAAGTGTGGGCACCAGGCCGGTCGGGTTCATGGCGCGATAGCCGGGCGTCGCGGTTTTGCCGAACGCTCCGCCGACGTCGATGCGCTCGAACGGAAGCGCCATTTCACCCAGCCCCCACAACACCTTCATCACATTGCTGGAGGTGGCGCGGCCCCAGACGATCCGCTGCATAAAATATCTCCCACGATCACCGGTCTTAGGCTAATCCGACCACGACGAAGCAGCAACTTGCCCAGTCTTGAAGATTCGGTTCTTGAAGATTCGGTTCTGAAGGATTCGGCTCTTAAAGATGCGGTCTTCAGGGCCAGGAGACACCGAACTCGTGCGAAGCAACGGATTGCGCAGCCTGCCTCTGCGCACTATCGCGATCTTGACCGCGCTTGGCGCGGCGGCCGCGCTCGGCGTCGCCTACGCGTCGGAGTTCTGGGACGGGTTGGTGCCCTGTCCGTTGTGCCTGCTGCAGCGCTGGCCCTATCGGATCGTCATCGTTCTGGCATTGCTGGCGTCAATTGCCCCGCGCGATCTTTGCCGCCTGCTGCTGGCTCTCGCCGCATTGTGTCTTCTGGTGGACGCGGGAATGGCAGCCGTCCACGCCGGCGTGGAGTTCCGATGGTGGGCAAGCCCTTTGCCCGAATGCGCGGCGCCGCGGTTCACCAGCGGCACGATCGCGGAGCGGCTGGCCGCGATGCCGGAGCGACCGGCGAAACCCTGTGAGGACGCCACGTTCCTGATTCCCGGCCTGCCGATTTCCATGGCGGCGATGAACATGCTGTACGCCTTGGCACTTGCCGCGTTCATCACCATCTCGGTGTGGCCGAGGCCGCGCAGCCGATGATGACCGAGAAGATGGAACGACCTGGTGATTTGAGTGCCCGCCAACGGACGGAGCGCATGATCCGGGTCGATCATGCCGGAGAGTACGGCGCCGCCCGGATCTATGCCGGCCAACTCGCGGTGTTGCGTCGCAGCAACGACGCCGACCTGTTGCGTCATATGCAGGCACAGGAACAGCAGCATCTCGCGACATTCAATGACCTGATCGCGGATCGCCGCGTGCGTCCCACAGCCCTGCTGCCATTCTGGCACCTCGCCGGATTCGCCTTGGGAGCAGTCACCGCCGCCCTGGGCGAGAAGGCGGCGATGGCCTGCACGGTCGCGGTGGAGGACGTCATCGACGCCCACTACAGCAAGCAAATCAACGCGATGGACACCGCCAACTCCGAACTGCTCGGCACGCTGCAACAGTTCCGGGCCGAGGAACGTGAGCACCGCGAAATCGGCCTGTCGCACGGAGCGGAGCAAGCGCCCGGCTACCGGTTCCTCTCCCGCGCCATCAGAGCCGGTTGCAGGACCGCGATTGCGCTGAGTGAGCGGGTGTAGTCATCCGATAAATACATGTCTGACGTGCGTGAAAAGATACTGTTCGCGCGAATACTGCAAAGCTGCCACATTCCCGGCGCCATGTTGACGCGTTGCGCTGTGATCATCCTCGGATGACTTTTCGCCTCCTTCCAATGCACCGCACTGACTTGCTGGCGGCGCTGGCTGCCTGGGCAATGCGGACCCGCGCTCGACCCCAGCCCGACTCGGCTCGGGCCAATTCGACCCCGGCTGGGTCGGTGCCGTTCGATTCGGAACTGGTCGATGTCGATCATGCCGTCGGCGCCTTGACCCATCTCATCGAGACCACCCGTCAGCAGGCGATCGCCGAGGGGGTGCGGCCAATTCCGGCTGCCGTCTATCGCTCCCTGCTGGGTTACTTTCCGCCGATCTTGCTGCGGAAGACCCGCTTCGCCGGCGACCGAGCGGATGCCCTGGCCTCACCGGCGCTGGTGTTTCCGGTCGGAGACGCGGCCGCGGTGACACTCGGGGAAATCGTGTTGTTCAAAACCGAGCGGTTGGCGCAGTCCGACCTCAAGCTCTGGGCGCATGAACTGACCCACGTGATGCAATACCAGCGCTGGGGCATCGATGGCTTCGCCGATCATTGCCTGCAAAACTGCTCCGCAGTGCGCCAGGAGGCGAGCGACAACGCCGACCGCTTCATGGCCTGGCTGTCGCGACACGGCGATTGAGGGCTTTCGAGCCTGGAGGCAACCCAGTGAGCCTCCGGCCGTTAATCTCCTGCGACCTCAGTGTCGCTCCAAGAGCTTTAGGAGAGTCGTATGGACAAGGATCGCGTCGAAGGTGCCATGCACCAGGCCAAAGGTGCCGTGAAGGAAGCCGCCGGCAAGGTGACGGGCGACAAGAAGACCCAGGCTGAAGGCGCGGCCGAGAAGGCTGCCGGCAAGGTACAGAACACTGTCGGAGGAGCCAAGGACGCGGTTAGGGACGCAGCCGACCGCTGAGTGCCTGGATTGCTCCGGGGAGCGTCACCACGCTCCCCGTCGGCAGGCCCAAATTAAAGGCCTTCGGCCTCCGGCGGGCCAGAGGCGAGAAAGCGGGCGATCGCGGGATTCTGTCGCAGTGCCGCCAGATCGGCCTGCGTTGGCAATTGGGGTCGATCTCGCTGCGTATTGACCATGCACAGAAAGCCAAACGATTCGCCTGAGGTGGCGCGAAACTGATGCCACGTCCGGCCCGGGATGCTGACCAGGTCGAGTGGCTTGACGGCTCGCACCTCCTCGCCAACCAGACACTCGCCATGACCGCGCAGGATCATTACCGCATGCGCGTGCTCATGTCGCTCGAACGTCGAGTATCCGCCGGCGTCCATCTCGAAATACCGCCATTCGCAGGCCAGCGAGTCTTCGTGAAACAGCACCTGACGGGAAATGTCCTTGAACGGTGCGCTGCCGTCCTGTTTGTACGGCTGATACGCCACCCCATCCCAGCGGAACCCGTCACGGGCGGCGCGGACCAACGAAACGGTTTCAATATCCACGGATCACCTCAGTGAAACAATGGTCCGCGACCGTGCGGACGAAGTTGGCGGCCTGCTCGGTGATGCGCTCGCGCGCCTGTAACAGGTTTCCGCCGATCAGCAACATCGTGTCCGGACCATAGAAGTCAAGAATTTCCCCGGTTCGCTCGAGGGTCATCCCGCCGGCTGGAATCGGCAGGGCAGGGCGTAGAATGCTGTCATGCTCCCGGGCGCGGTCAGCCAGCGAGCGACACATTTCCGTGCTGTAGCCGAACCGGCCGCCGTAATTCGGGAAAATCAGGGCATCGGCTCCGAGCAGCCGGAACAGCCTGCCGATCAGCAGGTCAGGCGCAACTCGCAGTCCGCCAAGGCTCGGATGGGCAAACACCGCGATGTCCGGAAAATCACGCAACAGCGCCTGCACCGCCGGGAAACCGGCGATCATCGGCGCCACCATGACGCAGTCCAACCCCTCCTCCCGCGCCAGCAGTGCCTGAGCGCGAAGCTGATCCAGATTGCCGGTCAGGCTTGGGATATAGCGGGTCGGATGGCCGGTCGAGCGCGCGCCGCGAGCGACGCCGGCGGCGCAGGCTCGCACGCGTTCGGCGAACGGACTGTAGTGCTGATCCGCCAGGCCATGATCGTCCTTGACGAAATCCAGCCCGCCGCGGGCAAAACGCTCTGCCAGCAGGCCCAGACCCTCGGCTGGCAGGCCCTGCGGCTTCAGCGCCGATGCGGTCAGCGCGCGTCCATGCAGACCCAGCCGATGTCGCAGCGCCGCTATCCCATGTCTTGGACCGCCCCACACCCGGCGCAATGCTTCCGGCACCTCGACATCCCGCAGCACGACGTCCTCATGCAGCGAGGTATTGCCGAACAGCATGTTGAGGAACTGTCCGGCGTCGTGCCCGACGGTCTCGGTTGCCAAGGCGATCCGCACCGCGAACACGTCGGTGCCGAGGTCACTGATCGCCTCCACGCGCCCGACGATATCCGTCAGCACCGCGGCATCGTCGATAGCATCGAGCGGCATCTCGACACTTTGCTCAACCGCGATGGCCCGCGCCCTTGCCCCGATGGAGGCTGCGTCGGACCGCACGTGGTAGGTGGCGGCAAACCTCATGCGGATACGATCCTTTCATGGCGATCATCGGCCCCCGATCGAGACAAACGGTTCGGGCGCCCGCATGCCGGATCACACGCGGGCTGAATTGCGTCCGGCGGCTCCAGTTCATCGCGTCTTGGGCATAGTGTCGGTGCCTCGCCCGCCTTGTCCACTTGCTCTGCCCAGGCTTCAAGGCCACCCCGACGCAACGAGGGGGCACCTCGGTGGCTGGGGGAGACGAATACCCGAGCCAGCCTCGATCCTGCTGTCCGAGACACGTGGCCACGTCCGACTGCTGACCATCGACCGCCCGGAGCGGATGAATGCGCTTTCGCCGGAGTTGCCGGATGAGCTGATCGAGGCGTTTGTCGACGCCGGCACGGGACGCGGACATTCGCTGCTGATGTCGGTCGGCGACCGGGCATTCTATGCCGGCGCGGGCCTGAAAGCGCGGGGCCGGCGCGGGCCGAAGCGCGGGCGGGCCAGGACGGGGCGGGAAAGCCGTTCCAGATGCTACTGTCTCGGGTCCAACGTCACGTCTTTGAAGTCGTGCCTGACACCGTCAAGCCAACCATCGCGGCAGCGCAACAGCGCGGCCATTGCCGGCGGCGGCTTCAGGCCTCCGATACCTCGACGAGCAGCGTGTGTTGTCACTTGAAACATTACGTATGGTCCAGTGTGACATCGGATTTGTTCTGCCACACGGTTGTTTTTGCGAAGGCCGGGTTGCATTAATAAGCCAACCGCGCCGTCAGTCACACTGCCGCCGCTGGCCCAAAATATGTTGCGCCCATCTTGCATCTCGGGGATAACAGCCGCGCTGCAGCAAGGGGGTGCTTCGTGAAATATCTGCCGCCATTTGAGATTTTGAAATCATATGTAACGATCTCTGCCATCGATGGAGAATTGATGGTGAACTGTAGCTACGAAAATCTTGTGCAGCTCATCAGACGCCTGATCGCCGGCGTTGAAGTCGATGAAAAATGGTACCTTGCGCGGTATGAGGACATCAAGGAGGCGATCGAAACGGGCTCGGTTGCGTCCGCCCGAGCGCATTTCGTAAACGACGGATATTTCGAGGGGAGAGTTCCGTTCGGCATCAAGGTCGACGAGAAATATTATCTCTCGCGCAACCCGGGCGTCGCGGACTATGTTCGCAAGGGGACGCTGCAGTCCGGCCAGCAGCACTTCGATGAGAACGGTTACAAGGAAGGCCGCCTTCCGTTCGCGCCGTGATGTCGCGGGCCCCGGTGCGATTACCTCGATCGCGTTGAGGATTTGATGGGGCGCCGATCAGGGAAGCTCCAACCGAACCGAAACCGCAACAGTCGCGATGACCGCGTTGTCGCCACGTTCGCGGTCGATTACGTCGAGACCCCCCTTCACTGCCTTTACCGCAACGATACCATGAGGCAGGATCGCCTTGACCGCCTCGGTGTTCACCTTGTCCGGCTGCTGTACGCCCACAGTGACATCGACGAACATTTGCGTCTTCGGATCAATTCCCAACGAGCGGATCATCGACAGGGATGAGTGATGCAGGGCGTCCTGCACCGCGCGGATCGCCGCCTTGGTATAGTCACCGCCGTGCAGATCGTTGCCGGTGCCAAGCTCCAGAATAACTCTCTTGCGGGTCATGCTCGCTTCTCCCGTCCAGTATTGCTGTCTCAGGCGACGTCAAGCCAAACCACCGCGGCGGCGCTGGCGATCAGGGTCGAATTGGTGCCCTCGTCGTTCGGTATCTCCAGGCCGCCATCGACGACGGTCACGGTGCCGGAACCATGTGGCAGAACCGCCAGCACCTCCGACGTGTTGACCTTTTCGGGATGCGGCACGCCGATTGTGACCTCGACCTGCATCGCGTCGGTATCGATGCCAAGCGCCGCGGCGATGCTCAGGGAATTGTGCCAAAGCGCATCCCGCAGCGCGCGCACCGCGGCCTTGGTCGGATCGGCTCCCCTGATATCGGTCCCCATGCCAATTTCCGTAACCATGCGTTTCAGTGTCATGTCTGAAATCCCCTTGTGCCCGCGCCCACTCCTATCGGGGCAGCTTAGGCCTGGTGGCGAGGCCGGCCAAGTTGCCCCAAGACTGACTTCGTGAAAACATGGCTCCCACACAGGAACGGGAGGTTGCCATGGATGTCGGTCTGCAGTTGGGTTTCACCGGCTATGGCTGGAAAAATATCACAGACGAGCAGGTGTGGGACGAGGATATCCAGCTGGCAAGACTGGCCGCCAATTCCGGTTTTGACGTGCTGTGGGCGGTCGAGCATCATTTCAACGACTATTCGTTTTGTCCTGACAATCTGCAGTTGCTGACCTACCTGGCCGCGGTCTGTCCCAACATCGACCTGGGGACGGCGGCGGTCATCCTGCCTTGGAACGATCCGCTGCGGGTGGCCGAGCGGGCGGTGGTCGTGGATCTGCTGAGCAAGGGGAGATTGCGACTTGGATTGGGTCGCGGTTTGGCGCGCCGGGAGTTTCACGCGTTCCGCGGCAGCATGGATAAATCGCGCGAGCGCTTCGACGAGGCAGCGGCGATGATCGTCAATGCGATGCGCACCGGATTCATCGAGGGCGACGGGAAATTCTACAAGCAGCCTCGGACTGAGATCCGGCCGCGTCCATACAAGCCGATCGATGGACGGATCTACGCGGTCGCTTCCTCGGATAACTCGGTGGTTTCGGCCGCGAAACTGAATGCGCGCATGGTGATGTTCGCCGATCGGCCATGGCCGATGCGCATGCCGGCGATCCAGAAACATCGCGAACTGACCCGGCAGCTGCACGGTGGGCCGGAACTGCCGCCGCTGCTGGCGGATTTTTGTATCTGTGTGCCAACGATGGACGGTGCCGAGGACAAGGCACGCCAATACATGGGCAAGTTCGTTGAAAGCAACTTCTACCACTACGAGCTGCTTGGCGAGCATTTCAGCACCGTCAAGGGCTACGATGCCTATGCGCAGAAGATTGCCCTGGCCAAGGAAGTCGGGATGGATGGGATCGTCTCCGCTTTCATGAAGGCTGCGGTATGGGGCACGCCGGACCACATCCTGCGGATGTTTGAGGAGCGGCGGGCGATCGTCGGCGATTTCGAGCTGGCGACATCGTTCCGCTTCGGCGGCACGCCGTTTGACCTGGCCGAGAATGGACTGAGGCTCTACGCAAAGGAGGTGCTGCCGGTGTTGCACGGCTGGAAACAGACCGCGGTGCCGCAGGCGGCGGAGTAGCATCCTGCGCGGGTGGTTTTTGCCCTGTGGCGGGTGGTATTCGCGCCAACCTGGAGAGCGCTCGGCATATGACGAGCCACGATGAACAGCGGTGCGCAGAGCGAGCTCTATCTTGGCTTTGACCCGGGCGGAGACCGCGGCTTCGGCGCGGCAGTGCTCTGTGGTATTGAAGTAAAGGTCACCACCGTCAGCACGGTCAGTGAAGCAATTCGCTGGGCTTGCGCGAGCTGTGGACCGATCTGCCCTAAAGCGGCCGGAATCGACACGTTGCTCCATTGGTGCGACGGTCCCGGCGGATGGCGGCCCGCCGACAGGGAACTGCGGGCCGCCTATCCCGAGGCGCGGTCCAGCGTGCTCAGTCCGAACGGCCTGTACGGGTCGATGGTCGTCGGCGGCATGGCATTGGCGCTGCGTCTCCGCCAGAGGTGGCCGGAGATAGGGCTGAACGAAACGCATCCAAAACTTCTTGGCTACGCGCTGCGGCGTGTCAGGCACACCGATGGCGATCCCAGGGCGGCAATCAGCTGGCTTGCTCAATACGCTGGCCTTGACCTGGACGGAATTGTTACGGGACACGAACTGGATGCAATCCTCTCGGCATGGGCCACTCGCGCGGGTCTAGCGGGCGGTTGGCGCGATCTCGTGAGGGATGACCCAAACGCAATTTTTCCAATCGAGAACGTGAGCTATCTCTGGCCGGAGCCTACGTCGCGCGGCCCGGCGCTCGGCGGGACCGTCGTCTGATCCGGCACCGCAACCAACTCCGAAGCTGCTTGAGCCTGGCGACGTGTGATAGTGCGGCCTCACATCCGTCCCGGCAGCCAAGTCGCGATCACCGGAAACGCGATCAAAATCGCCAGTCGCAGGATATCAGTCAACACGAACGGAATCACGCCGTAGAAGATCGTTGAGAACGAAACGTCCTGCACCACCGTCTTGATGACGAACACATTCATTCCGACCGGCGGATGGATCAGCCCAAGCTCCACCGTCATCACGATGATCACGCCAAACCAGATCGGATCGAAGCCCAGCGCGGTGACAGCGGGAAAGATGATCGGAACGGTCAGGATGACCATCGCCATCGCGTCCATCAGGCAGCCCAGCACGAGATACATCAGCATGATTAGGATCAGGGCACCCATCGGGCTCAGGCCAAGCCCCGTAATGAACTCCGTCACCTTCTGCGGCGTTTGCGTCACGGTCAGGAAATAGCCGAACAGAATGGCGCCGATCAGCACGGTGAACACCGCGGCGGCAGTGCGCGTCGCCTGCAACAGGGAGGCGAGCATATCGGCGCGCGACAGCCGACGCCTCGCCAGACTGATCAGAAAGGCACCCCCCGCGCCCATGCCGCCGGCTTCGGTCGGGGTGAACAGCCCGCCATACAAACCGCCAATGACGAACGCGAACAGCAGCAGCGGCGCCCAGACTTCCTTCAGGGCGAGCAGGCGCTCAGCCCACGTTGCGACTCGCGCCGCCGGCAGCCAACCAGGCCGGGCGGCGCCGATGATGGCGATCGTCACGATATACATGCTGACCGCGAGCAGCCCGGGTAAGATGCCGGCGATGAACAGTTTGCCGATATCCTGCTGGGTGATCAGGCCATAGACCGCCAGCACGATGGAGGGTGGAAACATCGCGCCCAACGTGCCTCCGGCCGCGATGACGCCTGTGGCGAAGGACCTGGGATAGCCGAATCGCCGCATCTCCGGATACGCAACGGTGGAGAAGGTGGCGGCGGTCGCCACCGAGGACCCGCTGATCGCGGCAAATCCAGCGCAAGCCGCGATCGTGGCGATACCCAGGCCGCCCCGCCAGTGGCCGACAAAGCGGTTGGCGGCCTGAAACATCTCCCGGCTCATGCCGGTGCGCGAGGCGATCGCGCCCATCAGCAGGAACATCGGGATCACGCCGAAGGTATAGTCGGTAACGATCCGCATCGAGGTCTGTCCGACCATTTTCAACGCCGGAGCACCGCCGGTCAGGTAGCCGAAGCCGCTGACCCCAACCAGGCCCATCGCCATGCCCACCGGCACGCGCAGCAACATCAGCGCGAACAGCACCACGAAGCCGATGACGGCAATCGCGTCGCTCGACAGCTCCACGCTATTCGACCGCCTTGACAGCGGGCGCCTCGGCAACGTCTTCCGGGTGGAAGATCAGCCGGTAGGTGCGGATCGCGATCAGCAGCACGGCCGAGACGTCGCCCAGCCACGCCACCAGCGCGAACGGCCAGGTCGGGATATTCAGATCATAGGTCAGCACATGGTCTTCTCTGGTCAGTCTGACTTTGTCGAACAGCATGATGGTTTGCACGGTGACGACGAACAGCAGGACCAGCGTTGCGAATATATCGATCAGCCGTTTGCCGCCGGGCCCGACCGATGACCACACCAGATCAACCGTGATGTGGCTGCCGCGATAACTCGTCGCCGCGATGCCCCAGAAGATCAGAATGCCGAGCAGGAGCTTGCCGAAATCGTAGCTGTCGGGGATCGAGACGCTGAAGAAATAGCGCAGCATCACGCTGACGAAGATATCAGCCGCAACGATGCCGACAAAGGCCGCGGCCAGCCACTCGATCGTGTCGATGAACCGGTCCATCGCGCGGACGCCGGCGGACCGCATCGTCGCCTCCGTCATCACTCCGCCAGGGCGTCGTGACGTTGCAGCGCGGCCTTCAGGTCAGCCATGACCGCGTCGGCATTTTCCACTTTGGCCGCCCATCTCGCTGTCAACGGCTCCGCCGCATGGCGCCACGCGGCGATCTGATCGGGGGTCAGCGCGTAGACCTCGTGGCCGGTCGCGGCTGCAATCTTGGCGCGGCCGGCGTGCTCGAAATCCGCAAACGGAGTGGCAACTTTTTCCGCCCATTCCGGCGTGCAATGATCGTCGATCACCTTGCGTTGAGCCGGCGACAGGGCATCGTACTTCGCCTGGTTCATTGCCCAGACGAAGGTTGTCGAGAACAGCGGCGCGTCCATATGGTATTTCACCACCTTGTCGATGCCGAACAGCACGATCGAACCCCAGGGAAAGATGATCGTGTTGGCAACGCCACGTTCCAGCACTTCACGCGCCTCGGGGGCGGAGGCCTGCACGTTCGTGCCGCCCAGCAGAGTGACAAACGCGCCCTGTGTCGCGTCACCCGGCCGCACCTTGTCGCCCTTTATGTCGCCAGGCGTTACAATCTTGTGCCGTGAGTGGAACGTACCCGGATCGAGCAGAAAGGCGAAGCAGACGTGGACGTCCTTCATCTCCTTCGCCGCATATGGGCGATACCACTCGTCGAACGCGGCCGACCCGCCCTTGGCGTTGCCGATCAGGAACGGCAATTCGCCGGCCGCGATGATCGGGAACCGCCCGGGCTGATAGCCGGGGTTGACGTAGGCCAAGTCGGCGATGCCGTCGCGCACCATGTCGTAATGGTCGAACGCCTTGCCGAGCTGCTCGGACGGAAACAGCGTGGCCTTGATGGTGCCGCCCGACTCTTTCTCGATATCGGCCGCCCAGGCAATCAGGGACGGGTTCAGCGGATGCGCCGGCGGGATCCATGACGACATTTTCAGCGTCACTGTCTTGTCCTGCGCCAAGGCGGGCTTATCCTGCGCGGGCTTATCCTGCGCCAGGGCGGCCAGCATGCCGGACAGCATTGCCACCGCGGCCAGCACGCTGAGACGGCACAACCAACCTTGCTTGGGTTTCGGGTGCGGTGATGGCACGGACAGGGTTCCTCGTTTAACCGGTTCGCCCGGCGATTGATCCCGGCCCTGATAGCTTGCCGCCGCGTTGTTGGCTATCGCCGGCATCGGCCCGGGGCGGCCGGACCGCCTGTTTCGGTCACGACCTGCTCGATGCGGGGTCTCCGTCAACCGCCGGCTTGACGTCGCCGCTCATTTCCATCATGTTGGAAACATGGAAAAGACCGCAGCCGTGGCCGCTTTGGCTGCCCTTGCTCAAGACAGTCGCCTCGACGTGTTCCGCCTGCTTGTGCAGGCCGGCCCTGATGGCCTCTCTCCCGGCCAGATCGGCGAGCGTCTCGGCCTGCCATCCGCGACGCTGTCGTTCCACCTGACCCAGCTCCGCCACGCCGGCCTCGTGGCCTTTGAGCGAGAAGGGCGATCGCTGATCTATGCAGCAGAATACACCACGATGAACGATCTGCTTACGTATCTGACTGAAAATTGCTGCAAGGGCGACGCCTCGGCCTGCGGCGTCGGCATCTGCGATCCCTCGGCACTCGTCACCGTCAAAACAGGGAACACGCGCCAATGAAACGTCTGCACGTTCACGTGTCCGTTACGGACATTGCTCAATCCGTCCGGTTTTACAGCACACTGTTCGCGGCCGAACCGACCGTCACCAAATCCGACTACGCCAAGTGGATGCTGGACGATCCGCGGGTGAATTTCGCCATCTCAACGCGAAGCGGCAAAATCGGGCTCGATCACCTGGGCATCCAGGCAGAGACGTCCGACGAATTGCAGGAGGTCTACGGGCGGCTGCGACAGGCCGATCGGCCAGTGCTGGAGGAGGGTGCCACCACCTGCTGTTATGCCAACTCGGAAAAGGCGTGGATCAGCGACCCGCAAGGGCTGCCGTGGGAGAGCTTTCTGACCTCCGGCGAAAGCACGGTCTATGGCGATAGCGTCGATCTCGGCCCGATCCGCACCGCGCCCGCGGTGTACCACGCGGCCGAAACGGCACAAGATGCATGCTGCGGTCCCAAGGCGGAGCGAACGGCTGAGATCGCCTGTTGCGGACCGGCGGCGACGTGACACGCCAGCCATTCGAGGTCTGGTTTATCTCCACCGGCAACGCGGCCCGCGGCAGCTTGATCGGATCGATGCCGAACCATTGGCGGCAAGGCATCGGATCAGGCGACCCAATGCTATGAGTGAAGCCGTCGCGACCGTTCCTGCCAAAACACCCTCAATGGGAACGTTCGAGCGCTTTTTGACGCTCTGGGTCGCGCTTTGCATCATCGTTGGTATCGGCCTCGGACAGATCATCCCGAGCGTTTTTCATGCACTCGGGACGGCGACGGTGGCGCAGATCAACCTTCCCGTTGCTGTCCTGGTCTGGCTGATGGTCATCCCGATGCTGCTCAAGATCGACCTTGCCGCGCTCGGGCAGGTGCGAGACCATTGGCGCGGCATCGCGACAACGCTCGGCGTCAACTGGCTCGTCAAGCCCTTCTCCATGGCGCTGCTTGGCTGGCTGTTTGTCGATCATCTGTTCCGGCCGTTGCTGCCTGCCGGACAGATCGACGGTTATATCGCCGGGCTGATCCTGCTGGCCGCTGCGCCGTGCACGGCCATGGTGTTCGTCTGGTCAAACCTGGTTGACGGCGAGCCGCATTTCACCCTGTCTCAGGTGGCGCTCAACGACACCATCATGGTGGTAGCGTTCGCGCCGCTCGTCGCGCTTCTGCTCGGCCTGTCATCCATCACCGTACCATGGGACACGCTGCTGCTGTCTGTTGTCCTCTACATCGTCGTGCCGGTCATCGTCGCTCAGTTCTGGCGACGCTCGCTGCTGGCGACAGGAGGCAAGTTGGCACTCGCTCGCACGCTGCGCAGCCTCGCGCCGCTGTCGCTCATGGCCCTGCTGCTCACGCTCGTGCTGCTGTTCGGTCTGCAAGGCGAACAAATCTTGCATCAGCCGCTGGTTATTGCGCTGCTGGCGGTGCCGATCGTGATTCAGGTCTATTTCAATGCTGGGCTGGCCTACTGGCTGAACCGGCGCCTCGGCGTTGCCTGGTGCGTCGCCGGCCCTTCGGCGCTGATCGGTGCCAGCAACTTCTTCGAACTGGCGGTGGCGACGGCCATTGCCTTGTTCGGTTTTCAGTCGGGCGCCGCGCTCTCGACGGTCGTAGGTGTGTTGGTGGAAGTTCCCGTCATGCTGACGGTCGTCCAGGTGGTCCGGCGCTCGCAGGTTTGGTACGAGAGCGGGTCGGCGCATACGCTGACTGATATGGGCGCAAGGACCGGTGGCGTGGCTGCGCTATGGCAGGTCCATGTCGGCGAGCGCTTCCCGCAGCGGAGCGCTTGATATGGCGATCACGCCTCCAAGCGGATCGTCGAGCTCCAGAATGACATAAATGACCGAGGCGAGCGACACGGCGCAGATGATCATGGTTGCGGCCGCCAGCGCGTTCCGCGGCGCGCACAATCCAAATCCGAGGAACATCAGTCCGGTCCAGAACAGCATCAGGTCGAAGAATGGCCCCGGTATGGTCGGATGGCCGGTCTCGATCACCGCCCAGCGCGCGCCGATCATGGAGTTGAATGTATCAACGGTGTCAGCCAGCAACGGGGCCTGGGTTGCGTTCGCCGGCTGCAGACCTCGCAGACGTTTCTCAGCTCTGCCCAGGAGTACCGAGAGAGGAGGACTTTCGCCCTGACCCGACGTCAGCCCCCGAATATAGCTGCCGGACGGTGCCGGCTCGTCCGGCCAGGTGCTGTAGATCACAGCGGCCAGATAGCCTCGCATGTCCGCTCGGACCGTGCCGGCATCGTCGGTCCCGATTTCTCGCAACAGGTGGTCGAACTGCACAAGCGTCGCGGCCAGGTGGCGGTAGCTTTCCGCCACACCGTCGTAATGCGATTTGGACGAAGCGGTCAGGAGCCCCAGCACGATGGCGAGAAAGGTCACCAGCGCACCGACGGCAAGTCTGAGGAATTCGACGGTGTCGCGGTCGCGATGTCGCTCCGACAAGCGGCTCTGCAGGATCAGGCCAAAAATCCCGGCAACCATGAACAGACCGCACGAGAAGAGCGCCTGAAGGAATTGCTGCACGTTTCGGACACCCCCAGGCCAATTCCGAAGGGGAATCCTCGCGCCCTTCGCGAAGCATAGCACGCAGCCGATGTGTCGGCCACACGCATAGCTACAGCGATCATGCTGCTCGCCAGGACGCCTGTCCGCGCTTCGCGCCGGCTGTGGTCCGCATCGCCGCCGGCATGCAAATGAACAAATTCCGCCGCCGACGTGCCCTTGCCTTTCCAGCCTCGCTGCGCGACCTTGGGCACTCATCGAGATCTGATCAAGAAAGCGAGGATGCCGTGAACGACCCCACGATCATCACAGATTCAGTCAAGCGCTTCAAATGGGTCGGCACCCGTCCGGTCCGTCCGGACGGCGTTCCCAAGGTGACGGGTCGTGCGCTCTACGGCGCGGACCTGAAGTTGCCGGGAATGCTCTATGGCAAGGTGCTGCGCTCGCCGCACGCCCACGCCCGCATAAGTCGATCGACACTTCGGCCGCCGAGGCGTTGCCCGGCGTCAAGGCCGTCATGACCGCCGCCGATCTGCCGACGCAGAAGTTCGACTACATCGGCCCCGAGCGTGTCGCGGTGAATTTCTGGCACGTCACCCGCAACATCCTGGCTCGCGAGAAGGCGCTGTACGAGGGCCACGCCATCGCCGCCGTCGCCGCCATCAGCAGCAGCATCGCCGACCATGCCGCGTCGCTCATCAAGATCGATTATGAGGTGCTGCCGCATGTCATCGACGTCGACGACGCCATGGCCGACGACGCTCCGCTGCTGTTCGAGGACATGATTACCCGAGGCGTCGAACCGGCTCCGACGAAACCCTCGAACATTTCCAAGCGGCTTGAGTTCGCGATGGGCGATGTGGAGGCGGGGTTCAAGACCGCGGACGTGGTGATCGAGAAGGAATTCAAGACCGCGGCGGTCCATCAGGCCTACATCGAGCCGCACGCCTGCGTCGCCAAGTACGAGGCGGATGGCCAGTGCGAGATCTGGTCCTCCAGCCAGGGCCATTTCCAGATGCGCGCGCTCACCGCGCAGATCATCGGCGCCAGCCTCGGCGACCTTCGGGTGACGCCGGCCGAGATCGGCGGCGGCTTCGGCGGCAAGACCGTTACCTATCTGGAACCGGTTGCCGCGATTCTGTCGAGGAAAGCCGGCGCGCCGGTGCGCCTGCAGATGACGCGGGAGGACACGTTCCGCGCCTCCGGCCCGACCTCGGGTGCGTCCATGTGGGTGAAGATCGGCGTCAAGCGGGACGGCACGATCGTTGCGGCTGACGGCATCTTCAAGTTCCAGGCCGGCGCCTTCCCGGGCTCGCCGGTGATGAACGGCTGCCTGTGCGCCTATGCGCCGTACGATATCCCGAACCAGCGCGCCGTCGGCTACGACGTGGTTTCCAACCGCCCCAAGGCCGCGGCATATCGGGCGCCCGGCTCGCCGATCTCGGCCTTCGCGGTGGAGAGCGTGCTGGACATGTGCGCCAAGGAAATCGGCATGGACCCGCTGGAGCTACGGCACAGGAACGCCTGCCGCATCGGCACCGCCGACCATTGCTGGGCCGAAACATGCACACGCCGGTTATATCGAGACGCTCGAGGCGCTGATGCATCACCCCGCATACCAGACCAAGCTGGGGCCGAACCAGGGCAGGGGCGTTGCCTCCGGCTACTGGTTCAACGGCGGCGGCGAGTCGAGCGCCACGCTGCAGGTGAATGCGGACGGCAGCGTGCTGGTGGCGACCGGCAGTCCCGATGTCGGCGGCTCGCGCGCGTCAATGGCGATCATGGCGGCGGAGACGCTCGGCGTCGATTACAACAATGTACGGGCGATCGTCGCGGACACCGGGTCGGTCGGCTACACCCATGTCACAGGCGGATCGCGCGTCACCTTCGCCACTGGCACCGCCGTGGTGAATGGCTCGAAGACCGTGGTGAAGGAACTCTGCAAACGCGCCGCTCTGATCTGGGGCGTGGATGAGGAAGGGGTGGTCTGGGAAGACGGCCACGCCAAACCGGCTTCGTCCAATGTGGGCGACTTCAAGCCACTGTCATTGAAGGAAATTGCTGCCAAGGCGGCGGCGACGGGCGGCCCGATCACCGCCTCGGCCGGGGTGAACGCAGGTGGCCAGGCGCCCGGTTTCTCGACCCAGTTCTGCGATGTCGAGGTCGATCCGGAAACCGGGAAGGTCACGATCCTGCGCTTCGTCGCCGCCCAGGACGTTGGCCGAGCGATCCACCCGAGCTATGTGGAGGGGCAGATCCAGGGCGGAGTGGTGCAGGGCATCGGCTGGGCGCTGAACGAGGAATATATCTACAATAATAACGGGTTGTTGGATAACGCTGGGTTCCTGGATTACCGTTGTCCAGTTGCTTCCGACCTGCCGATGATCGATGCGGTTCTGGTGGAGGTGCCCAATCCGAACCACCCGTATGGCGCCAAGGGCGTGGGCGAGGTCAACATCTGTCCGCCGATGGCCGCCATCGCCAATGCGATCGCGATGGCGACCGGCACCCGGATGACCGAACTGCCGATGTCGCCGCCGCGGCTGTTGGCAGCATTGTCGGCTGCCTGATGTGGCAGCCAGGATCGTATTCACGTCGGGCTTCGCACGCCGCTACACCGGCGGCGTGCGGGAGTTCGAGGTGGAAGCGAAGAATCTCCGCGGTGTGCTGAAGGCGATGGATGAACTGTATCCGGGGCTAGGGGAGCACCTGGAGGAAGAAACCACTGTGGCGATCAACGGCGAACTGCATGAGACCGGCTATTTCCAGCCGGTGCCCCCGGGTGCGGAGGTCTTCTTCATTCCGAAGATCGAGGGCGGGTAGGGTCCCTGGGTGAGGCATGGTCGCCCGGCCACGACGCTGAAGAGCGCGGGGCTGCTTTCGGTGTGATGGTCGCCCGGCCGCCACCCACGTTCCACCAGTGTCATGGTCGACGCGGCCGGCCACCCACGATCCGCCCGTGTCATGGCCGGCGTAGGCCGGCCACCCACGATCCACCCGTGTCATGGCCGGCGTAGGCCGGCCACTCACGATCCACCAGTGTCATGGCCGGCGTAGGCCGGCCAACCACGACTTTCCTCGAATCGCCAAAGACGTGGGTAGCGTGCCAAACCCCCGCCATCAGCAAATAACGCAGATTAAACTTCCCTGCTGCCTTGAACCGATGCGCTATCTCGACCAGTTTAGCGTCGCTGTCGACGCATCAGCAAAGTGGTGGTGGTGCGTCAAGCCAGGAGGCAACCGCGGCGATGCTATCTGGGATCGAACAGATCTTCCGGGATATTCTGATCTTCGTTGCGGTGATGTCTGCGCTGTTCATCGCCCTCATCGTCATTGTTTCTAAACTTCCCGAGGATAATCCACTCAAGCTTGTACTTTCAGCCCTTAGCCGTCGTGTCGGTATTACTTTAGGCGCGGGCGTGGTTGCTATCCCGGTAGAGCCAATCCCCGGTCTCGACGCAGTTTATGATGTCGCCGTGCCAGTTTTACTTCTCTGGTATTGGTACACGTTCGCCAGGGATGCTTACCGTATTATGTCCTCACCGACTCGCCGGCCGCAAATCGGCGGCGACGGTCGTCTGGTCGAACACGATCGGTAACATTTTATCCAGCAACGTCGTTGGCTTCGGGCGAAGGACACGGCGTGGATTGAACGGGAGGATGAAACCGTCGGGCCGGACGTCGCGAGGCACGCTAACGTACCAGTGCCGACGGTTTCTGTTCGATTATGGAAACAAACGTTCGCCGGTCTCGGCATCCTCGACAAAAATCGCGCTGACCGGACAGTTCTCCGCCGCCTCCAGGATCTTCTCCACACTGTCGCCCTCGGGATTGACGGCCTCCGACTGACGGTTGTCATTCAGCCGGAACGTGTGCGGGGCAATCGCCTCGCACATCGCGTTCCCGACACAGGCTTGGGGGTCCACCCAGACGCGTAGCTTTCGGGCCACTGGCTTTCCTCCTAGTGCAGCGTGACCGGCAGAGCCTTCAGCGAGCGGAAAGTGATGCTCGGCTGATATTCCAGCTCTTCCGGTACGGCTTCCGCGCGCAGGTTGGGGAAGCGCTCCGCCAACGCCTTGAATACCTCCTGACCCTCCACTCGTGCCAGGGTCGCGCCGAGGCAGTGGTGAACGCCTGACCCGAAGGCGACATGCTGGTTCGGGTGCCTGGTGATATCGAAAGTCTCCGGGTTGGGAAACGCGTCAGGATCGCGATTGGCGGATGAAATGAACCAGCGGATCCGATCGTTCTTGCGCATCATCTTGCCGCGCACCTCGACGTCCTGGGAGGCGATCCGCTGGATGGACTTGACCGGTAAGTCGTAGCGCAGGCACTCCTCGGTCGCCGACTTGGCCAATCCGCCCGGGTCTTGCTGAAGCAAGGAGAATTGGTCGGGATGACGGAGGAAGGCGTTGGTGCCGTTGCAGATCAGGTTGATCGTCGTCTCATGGCCGGCGAGCAGCAGCAGCGACGTGTTCACCAGCACCTCATGGCGAGTGAAAATGCCGCGCTTCTCGCCGCTCGCGAGGACCGAAATGAAATCATCGCCCGGATCGACAATGCGCCTGTCCACCAGCGGGGAGACATACTCGATCATGCCCCGCATGCCCTCTGCCAGTGGTTTCATCCGGTCATAGTCGCCGCGTCCGATATAGAGCAGCTTTTCGGCGAGTTGCCGGACATATGACCGCTCCAATTCCGGAACGCCCATCATCTGCGCAATGACCAGCACGGGCAGCGGGGTCGCGAGGTCCCGCATGACATCCATCTCGCCCTTCTCCTCGGCCGCGTCTAGCAATTCCTTGACAGCGACCTTGACGAAGGGGCGCCAGGCCTCCATCTGCTTCGGCGTGAAATAGCTGTGCATCACCCGGCGCATCTCGAGGTGCTCCGGACGATCGTGCTGAATGAACTGATCAGCCTGATAATTCTTGACATATTCGTAGAGGCCCAGATCCAACTCATCGATGTCGGGATAAGCGGGCCTTGGGTCGTTCTTGAAAACGGCCGACGAAAACATCTCATTGTGCCGGGTCAGCCAGACAAGGTCGTCGTAGCGTGTGACGGCCCATAGCTCATATGCCTTATTCCAATGGACCGGATCCTCGTCACGTAGCCGGCCATAATAACTGTATGGGTCGGCGATCACATCCGTGGTGAACATGTCGTCCTGGATGGCAGTTACCATTATCATTACCTCCTTTTTTATGTCTTCGGCGCGCGACTGACAGGTGCTGTTCAAGGTCATCCGGCGGCTTTCCTGGCGCCGCCCAGGCATTGGGGGCTGTCCGCCCCGATCACCGTACCGCTGTCGCCGCACGAACGCCTCTTACCGTGCAAAACAGCAATCAATGGTGCGTTTGGTTACGAACGGTAGGCACCGTGCTCCGCAATTGTCAATTCAGACGTTGCCGCGTTTTATTTCCACCAGCCAGGCCCACCTCCCCCCAAGCCCCCGGGGAGCGTGGGCGCCGGGAAGCGTCCTGTGGCTGCTCCGCGGGCAGTATCGACGGCATTACCTTGCGTCATAGTAATGTCTCCGTCGCCATAGCGCTGGTTCGCGTCGGCTCGTTGGCTCGAAATCGGGGAAAGCGGCCGGCTCCGGTCGTTCCCCCCGGTCACGTTATGTCCGGCGCAGGACGTCGGGGACCTGTCGTTACACGCCTGCAACCGCTGGATAAGGCTGCCCCCATTTGTCCTGATAGACGATGTCCGACAGCTTGCCGCGACCGACCGGACCGAACTTGCCCATCGGATACCCGACCGGCAGTATCGCGTATGAGTGCACACCCGGCGGCAAGCCAAGTGCGGCCTCGGCCTCCTTCTCATGGATCAGGTGCCGGGTCGTCAACGTCGAGCCAAGGCCCAGCGCGCGAATCGCCAGCAGCATGTTCTGTACCGCCGGATAGATCGACGAGCCGGCACCCCGCGTCGGGTTCAATCCATCCTCCAGGCACGCAACGATCCAGACCGGGGCTTCATGGTAGTGCTCGGTCAGATATTCCACCGCGCCTTGCTGTCGGGCGTAGCGCTCGGGACTCACCCCGGGAGGCGGCGCGCTGGTCGAATAGCGGGGCCCGACCACCTCGTCGAAGGCCTTCTTGTACCAGACTTGGACGGCCTTCTTGATCGCCGGGTCCTTCACCACCAGGAACCGCCACTTCTGTGTGTTCCCCCCATTGGCGGCGGCAGCACCGGCTTGCAGGATCTTGCGAATGAGTTCATCCGGCACCGGGTCCGGCTTCAGTCGGCGCATCGAACGCGTGCTGCCGATGATCTCGAACAGGTCCGTCATCGTTATGATCCTCCGCTATAGCCGTTTCACTGGCGCCACGCCACCCGAGCCCGATCGGCCGCCGTCGATGACGATGTGTGTCCCCGTAACGTCTCCCGACAGGTCGGAGCACAGATACAGCACCGCGCCCGCGATCTCCTCCGGCTGCGCATAGCGCCCGGTCGGAATGCCGGCGGAATAGGCGGTATGAACCGCGTCCGGATCGTTCGGATTACGCTGTGATTCGAGCGACCGCATCATCCGCGTTTCCACCGGACCGGGACACACGGCATTTACCCGGACGCCGAGCGCGGCCACGTCGGTCGCCGCGACCTTCGTCAAACCCAGCACGCCATGTTTCGATGCGACATAGGCCGGCATCCCCGGCGAGCCGAACAGCCCGGCCACCGAGGCGGTGTTCACGATCGCCCCCGATCCCTGCTTCAGCATCACCGGCAGCACGTGCCGCAGGCCCAGGAACACGCCCTTCAAATTGACTGCTATCACTTTGTCAAAGACTTCTTCGTCATAGTCCTGCGTTGGCGTAACGACACCCTCGATGCCGGCATTGTTGAAAAAAGCGTCGATCCGGCCGTACGCCGCCAACGTCTTGTCCACATAGTCTCGCACCGCGGCGGACCTGGTCACATCGGCCTGGGCGAAGGCAGCGGCTCCGCCGCGCTGCACGATGATGTCGACGCTGGCCTGGCCGAGACCCGCATCCGCGTCCACCACCATCACCTTGGCCCCGCGCAGCGCGAAGCCAAGTGCCGTTGCCCGACCGATGCCGCCACCGCCGCCGGTGATCAGCGCGACCTTGCCGGTAAAGTCCATCGTCTCATTCCCCGAAGTTATACTCAAACAACTTTGCCGGCCCGCAGTCCAGCGATTTCCGCCACGCTGTAGCCAAGCTCCGTCAGAACGCTATCGGTATGTTCACCCTGTTCCGGCGTTGCGCCGCGAATACTCCAGGGCGTTCGACTGAGTTCGATCGGCTGACCGATCACCTCGACATCGCCCAGCACCTTGTGTGGCACGATCCGCGTCATGCCCAGGTGCTGTACCTGCGGATCGGCGAAAACTTCGTTCATCTGGTAGATCGGCCCGGACGGCACGCCGGCCTGGTTCAGTGCTTCGATCCATGCGGCGGAGGTCTTGCCTCGGGTGATCGCCTCGATCGCCTCGTTCAGGGTGTCGCGGTTGTCGGACCGGGCCCGTGCCGTGGCGAACAGTGGATCTGCCACCAGATGGTCGGCACCCAACGCCTTGCACAAACGACGGTAGATGTCGTCTCCGGCGGCGGCAATGTTGATATAGCCGTCGGCGGTGGCGAACACGCCGGTCGGGATGCTGGTCGGGTGATTGTTGCCGGCCTGGCCGGGCACTTCCTTGCCGATCGTCCAGCGTGCCGCCTGAAAATCCAGCATCGAGATCTGAGCGCCGAGCAGGGAGCTTTTGACCCACTGTCCTTCGCCGGATTGTTCACGTTCGAGCAACGCGATCAGGATGCCCATGGCAGCGAAGATGCCCGCCGTCAGATCGGCGACCGGGATGCCGACCCGCATCGGACCCCGCCCGGGCTCGCCGGTAATCGACATCAACCCGCCCATGCCTTGCGCGATCTGATCGAAGCCGGGTCGGTCGCGATACGGCCCGTCCTGGCCGAAACCGGAAATGCTGGCGTAGATGATCCGCTTGTTGACCGCCCTTAAGCTCTCGTAATCGACGCCGAGGCGGAATTTCACGTCCGGGCGGTAATTCTCGACCACCACGTCGGCCTGTGCCGCGAGGCGTTTGAGCACCGCCAGCCCCTCCGGCGCCTTCAGGTTCAGGGTCAGGCTGCGCTTGTTGCGGTGCAGATTCTGGAAGTCGGGCCCGTGGCGCTCACCGCCGAGGCCGGCGTCGCCCTCCGGCGCTTCGATCTTGATCACATCGGCACCCCAGTCGGCAAGCTGGCGGACGGCGGTGGGGCCGGCGCGGACACGGGTGAGGTCGATCACCTTGAAGCGGGCCAAGGGGCCGTCGGGGCCTGTCGTCATGCGCTGATCCTTCCAGTCTGGATGCTCATCCGGGATGTCCCAGCGCATGTTCGCACGGAAAAACCCCGCGGGTCGAGGCGATTGCCGCGACGGCGACGTCTCGCTCCGTGATCGGCTGCGTCGCCGGGCCCGGTCGGACTTTGCCGATGCGGGTAATATTCCGATATCACGAACGAAATCGCCAGCGCAAGAGCGACACTGGTCGCCGCTGAAGACACAGACAACAATAGCCGTCGCGTCCCGGTTCGCAATCTCACCAAACTAAATCCAACCCCAAAGCCGCCATGCAGCATCGCGGTGAGCGTCTGGTCAATCAGCGAAGCGATGTCTAAGCTGTTTCGTACCGACGGAAACGTCGGAATATGGAGGGAACATGGACAGGCGTACATTCTTTGCCGCATCGACTGCGGCCGCGACAACCGTTGCATTCAAGGCCGCCGTGGCCGCTACTGTGCCACCATTCGGTGAGACCGGTGTGCCGCTGTCAGCAACCGGCGACCTGCATCTGCCGCTCGGCCCGCTGCCAGGGTCGCGATATCCCGACCCACATATCGAGGTGATCGACAAAGCGCGGTTCAAGGGCAGTCCGGGCACCGGCGCGGTTGAGCGGATCGCCACAGGGTTCCGTTGGGCGGAAGGTCCGGCGTATTTCCGCGGCGGTCGCTTTCTGCTCTTCAGCGATATCCCCAACAATCGCATGATGCGAATTCTTGAGGATGACAACCACCTGAGCGTGTTCCGCTCGCCCTCGATGAACTCGAACGGCAACACCACGGATCGCGAGGGACGTCTGGTCACTTGCGAGCACGGCGGGCGGCGCGTGACCCGGACCGAGCACGACGGCACCATCACGATCATCGCCGACCACTACAACGGCAAGCGGTTCAATTCGCCGAACGATATCGTCGTCGCATCGAACGGCTCAATCTGGTTCAGCGACCCGAGCTACGGCATCCTCGGCAACTACGAGGGCATCAAATCGGAACAGGAGCAGCCGGGCCATTACGTCTATCGGGTCGATGGGCAGACCGGCAACATCACTGTCGTCGCAGACGACTTCAAGCAGCCCAACGGGCTGTGCTTCTCGCATGACGAGAAGAAGCTGTACATCATCGACAGTGAACTCCAGATCATCCGGGTGTTCGATGTCGATATCGACGCCGGCAAGCTGACCAACGGCAAGCTGTTCGTCGAAAAGGTGGCCACCGACGGGATACGCGTCGATGTTGAGGGCAACCTCTGGTTCAGCATCGGCTGGGGCGACCCGAAGGAGGACGGGGTTCACTGCTACAGCCCGGGCGGCGATATTCTCGGCAAAATCCATCTGCCGGAGACCGTCGCCAACCTGGTGTTCGGTGGACTGTTGCGGAACCGCCTCTACATCTGCGCGAGCACGTCGGTCTACGCATGTTACGTGAACACGCAAGGCGCCGCAAAGCCGTAATCCAGTTGTCGTGACGGCGTAACGAGCGTCGCCACGAGAGTGCCTGCCGGGCGACATTGGCCGGACCGTGAGCCAACCGGTCGGTGTCGCCCCCAAGATGCGGTCGGAAACCTCTCCGCCCGCTCGAACGCCTACAGCCGCGCCATCACCTGGCGCGCAAAATCCTCCGCCAGTCGCCACTTCGCATTGGTTCCGACAGCAAAAATCATTTCTTGCAGTCCGTCCTGCGCCAACACACGGATCTGCTCGATCAATTCATCCGCCGTGCCGACGAGACAGGTGTCGCGGATCAGTTGCTCGTCAATCAATTCCGCCTCCCCGGGGTGCAAATCCGTGTAATGAAACTCATGGGTCCGGAAGTGCCGGTGTTCCGCGGGCGTCTGTTCCACCAGCGCGCAATATGGCTTCCAGATGCGGTGCAGGAACGCCGGCGGGTCAGTCCCACGCTCGTGAACCATGTCGTAGAAGTAATAGACGCTTGCCATGACATTGGGGCCGACCGTCTGCTTGATGCGATCCGAGTCCGCGGCCTCCCCCGGCTGCAGCAGCGCCACGTTGGTCAGCGTTGCATTGCGGTAGCCGTCCAGATCACGGCCGCGGCGAGCCGCGCCCTGACGGACATGCCCCAGTGCTTCGTGCACCGGCACGCCGCGTGGCGGAATCGCGAACACCAGACCGTCGCCGTACTCGCCGGCCAGCGCCATCGCGCGTGGGCCAAATCCGGAGACATAGAGCGGAATACGCGGCTCCAGGTTCATGAAGCGGGTTTCGTGCTGCAGCATCTTCACCGGGCGCTTGCGGCCCTCGAACACGTAGTCCACCACCTGGCCGTCGAGCAGTGCGGACAAAACCCGCAAGTACTCGCCAAACGCCGCCATCTTCATCGGCTTCTGGCCCATCGTGCGCATCGCGGTGTTGCCGGTGCCGATGCCCAGGAAAACCCTGCCGGGCGCCATCCGGTTCAGCGTTGCCATCGCTGCCACCTGTACCGGTGCAATCCGGGTGCCGCAAATCGCCGTGCCCGGCCCAATCCGCAGCCGGGTCGTCTGTCTGGCCGCAAGCGCCAGGACCGCGTAGACGTCGGAGAACATCATCTGGCTGTCGGCGACCCAGACGGAATCGTAGCCCAGGCCCTCGGCGTGGCTGAAGAAGCCGACCTCATCGATATCAGACATGACGCAGAAGCCAAATTTCATCGCCTGAGCTCCTCCTGGATCAAACCCCCAGATATGCTTTCCGCACGTAATCGTTCGCCATCAGTGCCTTGGTCGCGTCCGCCGCCACACAGCTTCCGGTTTCCAGCAAATAGCCCCGGCTGGCCAGCCGTAGCGCCATAGCGGCGTTTTGTTCCACCAGCAGGATAGCCACCCCCTCGGCATGGATGCCCCGCAGCGCCGCCGACAGCTCCCTGACCATCAGCGGTGCCAGGCCGACTGTCGGTTCGTCCACCAACAACAGTTTTGGCCGAGCCATCAGGCCGCGCGCGAAGGCGAGGATCTGCTGCTCGCCGCCGGACAGGTTGCCGGCATGTTGCCTTTGCCGCGATTGCAGGATGGGGAAGCGGGAAAACATCGCCTCGATATCGATCCGGACCGAGGCTGAGTCGCCGCGACGGAACGCCCCCATTTCCAGGTTCTCCCGCACCGTCATGCGCGGGAACAGGCGCTTGCCTTCCGGCACGTGGACCAGACCGCGCTCCAGACGCTGCCGAGGGGTGATCGTATCGATCCGCTCGCCGTCGAAACGCACCTCACCCGCGGCCAGCGGTGTCAGCCCGGATATGGCGCGCAGGCACGAGGTCTTGCCGGCGCCGTTGGCGCCGATCAGAGTGACGGTCTCGCCCTGGTCGACCGCCAGCGACACGCCGTGCAGCACGCGGGCGGAGCCGTACGCGACCACGATGTCACGAACCTCAAGCAGCATCTTCGTCGTCCGCCACGCCAAGATAGGCCTCGATCACGGCCGGGTCCCGCGCCACCTGAACCGGCGAGCCCTCGGCGATCTTGCGGCCGAACTGCAGCACGCTGATGCGGTCGCAGACATTCATTACGGCGCGGATGTTGTGTTCGACCAGAACAATGGTGATCCCCTGTTGATCGCGCAGGCTTCGCACCAGTGCCATCATGCGGTCGACGTCCTCGTGGTTCATGCCCGCGACGGGTTCGTCCAGCAGCAGCATCCGGGGCTTTGGCGCAAGCCCGATCGCCACCTGTAGGATACGTTTGTAGCCGTGCGAAAGGCTGGCCGCCGGCTCGCTTTCGTGTCCTTTCAGCCCGACGATGCCGAGGATTTCGTGCGCGCGGTCATGCAGGGCGGCGTTGTGCCGCCGCGTCGACGGCAGATCCAGCAGCCCGGCCCAGAAACCCCCGCTGGCATGGATGTGCAGACCGACCAGGACGTTCTTGAAGACCGAGAACTCAGGAAACAAGTGCGCATGCTGAAATGTCCGCACCAGTCCGCGCCGCGCCAGGGCATGCATCTTCAGTGTCGTGACCTCACGCCCATCGAACCGGACCGACCCCGCGCTCGGCCTGATAGTACCGCTGATCAGATTGAACAACGTGGTTTTGCCCGCCCCGTTCGGTCCGATCAGCCCACGGATCTCGCCCGATTCGACTGCAAACGAAACATCGTTGACCGCGATCAGGCCGCCGAAGCGGCGCACCAGCCGTTCGACCTGCAGCAGTGCCACCGTTAGGTCCTGCCACGCTGGGTCAGCAGACGCTGCCAGGTACCGGCAATGCCTTGGGGCATCAGCCGCATCGAGGCGACCAGGATCAAACCGAACGCCATCATCTGATACTTGCCGGTGACCCGAAACAACTCCGGCACCAACGTCAGCACAACAGCGCCGACGATCGGGCCGGCCAAGCTCGCGAAGCCGCCCACCACGACGTAGACCAGCACGTTGACGGAGTACTCGAAGGTAAACACCAGCGGGCTGATATAGCCGAAGTACGCGGCGTAGAAGCTGCCGGCCAGGCCCGCGAAGAACGCCGACACGATGAAGGCGATCAGCTTGCACCCCGGGACGTCGATGCCGATCGAGCTTGCCAGCAGGTCGCCCTCGCGGATGCTCCAGAGCACCATGCCGAACCAGGACCGGCTGATCCGGTGGATGATCCAGCAGGCGAGTATCGCCAAAGCCAGCGCCAGGTAGTAGAACGCCGCCTTGCCGGAGGTTCCGAACAACACCGCCGGCTGCGGCGGCGGAATGTTACGGATGCCGTACCAGCCACCGAACGGTTCCTGAAAATAGGCGAACACGCCGGCCACCACCTGGCCGAACGCCAACGTCACGAGAAAGAAATAAACTCCCTTTACGCGCAGGCTGAGCCGCCCGACCGGGGCGCTGATCAAACCGGCCATCGCGGCGGACAAGGGCAGGGCGACCCAGAACGGCCAACCCGCGGACTTGGTCAACAATGCGGTGGTCATCGCCCCGATGAACATGAAACCGGCCTGCCCGAAGGAGATCAGGCCGGTAATCCCGAGCAGCCACATGCTGACCGCCATGATCACGTTGATGCCGATCACGATCATCACATGCAGGAAGTAAGCATCGTGCAATCCGACCGGCAGCGCCAGCAGCAGGAGGATCAGCGCGGCAAGCGCAATCCGGTACCACCGGTCCTGCCGGCCGAAGGCCCTGCGAGAGGCGTCGCCAACCGGCGGATCCGGGCGCCCCGGCGGCTGACTCGCCCCTGACGCGGACTGTCCGGTCGGGGTGCCGGCCTCAGACATCGTAGCCGAACAGCCCTCTCGGCCGGACAATCAGGATCAGCATCAGGATGGCGAAATCGATGATGAATGCCAGTTCGCCGCCAAGCAGCGTGCCGGTCAGGCTGTCTGCGACGCCAATGGACAGGCCGGCCAGGATGGTGCCGCCGATGCTGCCCATGCCGCCGATCTGCACGATGATAAAGGATTTCAGCAGCGGCTCGGAGCCCATCTCGGGGTCGACCCCGAACACCGAGCCCAGCATCGCCCCGCCCACCGCAGCGAGCGCGGCGCTGATGATAAAGGCTGTCACGTAGACGCTTTCCGGGTCGATCCCCATCAGCAATGCGGCTTCGCGGTCCTGCTCCACCGCGCGCATCGCCTTGCCGGGACGGGTGAAATGCAGGAACAGGTATAGCCCGATGGCCAGCACGATGCAGACGCCGGCCGCCAACAGGCGCTGCTTCGCCATGAACACGCCGCCGATGCGCAACACGCCGGGCAGCATCGCGGGGATTGCCTGCGGCTCCGGTCCGAAGATCGCCCACGAGGCCGAGCGGATCGCGAAGCTGGCGCCGATGCCAACGATGAAGCAGTTCAGGATGTCGTATTGCAGCGGCTTGAACAACAGCTTCTGGCACAATACGGCGATGGCGGCTGCGATGGCGATAGCGGCCGGGATCGCCAGCCACATCGGCAGTCCCTGGTCGACGCCGATGTACCAGATGGCGAAGGCAGACAGCATCACCAGTTCGCCGTGGACGAAGTTGACCACGCGCATGATGCCGAACAACAAGGTGACCCCCAGCGCGATCAGCATATAGATCAGGCCGGTCACCACGCCGCTGAGGACAATCTGCAGAAGCAGGGTCGTTGTCAGCGGGGCAAACCCCCGGCTCGCCGCGCCGTCACAACGACAGGACCTGACGTCTGGCTTCCGGCCACTAAACCCCTTCCGGCCATTCGATGATTCCCAGGAATGCCGGTTTGCCGCCCTTGATGATCGCCATCGGGATCTGCCGCGTCAACGTGCAGTCCAGACCGTAGACGGACTTCATGCCGAACTTCTCCTCGCCGAAAATGCCGTGGTAGGTCGTGGTGCGCATCGCATCTGCCACGACGACGGGGTCGACCGACTGCGCCTTGCGCATGGCGGCGGCGAGAATGAACGGCCAATCCCACACCAGGAAGGCGAAGCTGGGAAAGGGCAGCCCGTATTTCTTGATCCACCAGTCGTAGAGTTCCTTTTGTTCGGGTGTCTGCGGCTCCGCCAGCGTATCGAACAACAGGGTTCCCTCGGCGGCGTCCGGCCCGGCGATGTCGACGAACGACTTGGCGTCGGAGTAGCCCAGCAGAATGCGTCCGGTGTAGCCCAGTTCGCGCAGCGCCTTGACCGCCAGTCCCTGGTCCCGGCCGATGGTGCCGCCGAAATCGATCAGGTCCGGATTGAAGCCGACCAGCCGGGTCGCGACGGGGTACATGTCGGTGGATCCGCGCTTGAAGTATTCGCTTCCGACATTGGTGAACCCATTGCGTTCGGCGATCATCCGGCGGTCCTCGGACTCGGTGAATCCCGCCTCATCGCTCGGGTTCATATGGGCGACCCGCTTCACCTCCGGATATGTCGTTTTCAGCCAGGGATACACCGCATAGGCGGTTTCGTTGGTCGGTTGGACGCGGAAGCTGTAGGGAAACTGCGGCGCGGTGAGGTGGCTCTTGCCGGACGCCGCGGACATCTGCAGCACCTTGGCGGCGGTGGTCTTCGCCACCACCGGCACGGAATTGCCGGACCCGCTGGAGAACAGGTAGCGCACCCCGTCGGCCAGCATCTTCTCGACCACCGTCACCGCCTCGGCCGGCACGTATTTGTTGTCGTAGAATTGCGTCACGAGCGTGTAGCGGTCCTCGCCGATCTGGATGCCCTTCGCGTTGATCAGCTCAACCGCGTGCTCGACCGTGCGCTGGGTGGTGATGCCGATCGAGGCGGCGGGCCCGGACAGCGGAACGCTGCAGCCCAGGATGACCGTCTTGTCGGCGGCATGGCCGACGCCGACGCGCAACACGCCGGCGATCCCAGCCGATCCCAACGCGATCAAGCCCCGACGAGCGATGGCCATCCGTTCGTTTCCTCAATCGACGTGTTGCGGCGATCGTTCGGTGGGAACGTTCAGCCTGTCAAGCCGCGGCGGCTGCAGTGGCGGGTGGGGCCGCCGGTATGCCGGTGGCAATGGTCGCGCCGACGCGAGGCCGCGTTCCCGATGGGCCTATTTTGTTCTCAAAGACCTGCAAGGGGTTGATCCAGATCAATGCGGAGGCGAAAAAAAGAGACCGGACTGGCGCCCGCTTCCCGTGCGGCGCTGATCACCGGGCGCAACCACCACTCGGTCGGCTTCGGTGTGGTCTCTGAGGCGGCCACGGGTTATCCCGGCTACGACAGCGTCATTGGCCGCGACAGCGCTACGATCGGCCGGATCCTGCTGGAAAATGGCTACCGGACATCGTGGTTCGGCAAGGATCACAACACGCCGACCTGGACCGCCAGTCAGGCCGGCCCGTTCGATCAATGGCCAACGGGTATGGGCTTTGAATATTTCTACGGCTTTGTCGGCGGCGACGCCAGCCAGTGGGAACCCAACCTGTTTCGCAACACGACGCCGATCTATCCCTATGTCGGCCATCCGGGTTGGAATTTGACCACCGCGATGGCCGACGACGCCATCCACTGGATGAACCAGTTGAACGACATTAACCCGAGGATGCCGTTCTTTCTCCACTACGTACCGGGCGGTACCAGCGCCGCATCATCCCACGCCGGAATGGATCGAGCAAAATCAGTGACATGCATCTCTTTGATAAAGGGTGGAACGCGCTGCGCGACCAGATCTTCGAGAACCAGAAGAAGCTCGGTGTGATCCCGCAGGACGCAAAGCTGACGCCCTGGCCGGACAAGTTGCTGAAATCATGGGATTCCCTGAATGACGAGGAGAAGAAGCTCTTTATCCGCCAGGCGGATGTTTATGCGGCCTTCCTGGCCTACACCGACCATGAGATCGGGCGAGTGATCCAAGCGGTCCAGGATGTGGGTAAGCTGGAGAATACGCTGATCATCTACATCAGCGGCGACAATGGAGCGTCAGCAGAGGGCTCGCCGAACGGCACGCCGAGCGAGGTCTTGCAGTTCAACGGCATTGAAGTATCAGTCGCGGATCAGATGAAGTTCTACGACGTCTGGGGTAACGAGCAGACTTACAATCACTTCGCGGTGCCCTGGGCCTGGGCCTTCGACACGCCCGTACAAATGGACTAAGCAGGTTCCATCCTTCTTCGGCGGCACGCGCCAGGGCATGGCGATTTCCTGGCCCGCAAAGATCAAGGAGAAAGGCGGCATTCGCTGGCAGTTCCACCATGTCATCGACGTTGTGCCGACCCTGCTGGAGGCCACCGGTATTCCTGCGCCGGTTATGGTGGACGGTGTCGCCCAGAAGCCGATCGAAGGCGTCAGCATGGCCTACACCTTTGAAAAAGCCAATGCCAACGCGCCCTCGCCTCACCGCACCCAGTATTTCGAGATGCTGGGCGTGCAAGGGCTTTACAATGACGGCTGGATGCTGAGCGCGGTGCCACTGCGCGCACCATGGGAATTGCTCGGCAAAGCTACCCTCGACCCGGCGAGCGCCTTCAAATTCGAACTCTATGATGTACGGCATGACTGGACGCAATACTCCGACGTCGCCGCTCAGAATCCAGGCAAACTAACGGAATTGACTGACCTGATGTTCGCCGAATTCGCCCGCTACAATGTGCTTCCGCTCGACGCCTCGGTGGCGACGCGGATGGTTACGCCACGACCCTCCATGTCCGGCGGCCGCAAGGAGTTCGTCTACTCTGGCGAACCGGTGACCGGCATTCCTCGCGGCACCGCGCCGAGTGTGTTGAACACCTCCTACGCCATCACCGCGCAGATCGAGGTGCCCCAAGCTGGCGGCGATGGGATGATCGTCACCGACGGCGGACGGTTCGGCGGCTACGGGCTTTATCTGCTGAAGGGGAAACCGGTGTTTCTGTGGAACCTGCTCGACCTCGCACGGGTGCGCTGGGAAGGGCCGGATGTATTGACCCCCGGCAAGCACACGCTGGAATATGACTTTCGCTATGAGGGACTTGGCTTCGCCACACTGGCGTTCAACAGCGTGAGCGGCCTCGGGCGCCCCGGCACCGGCACGCTCAAAGTGGACGGGAATGTCGTCGCCACCCACCGACTTGAACACACCGTGCCGCTGACTTTACCATGGGACGAGACCTTCGACATAGGATCGGACACTGGTACGCCGGTGGATGACCAAGATTATCGAGTGCCGTTCCAGGCCGGCGCACTCCTGAGCCCGGTCAAGGCCGGCGATGGGACCCGGATCCGTCGCGGCCGACCGGGCACCCCAAAGTGTCATCATCGTGCCTGGCGCGGTGTCCCACGACTTGCGGAGCTACCGAGGAAATTCGCGGATCAGCATACCAAGCCCCAGATAACAGTGTGTCAGCGTCACAAGCGGTGGGTAATAAATCAGCAAAACATCTTGCGCCGGGGCTTGCTGCCGGCGGAGGTTCGTCTTAATCCAAGTCAGCTTGGCGTAAGCTGGAGAATGATGCGTGTCAGCAACCACACACGACCACGATCATGACGATCACGGCCACCATGGCCATGACCACGATCATGACCACGATCATGACCACACGCCGGGGTTTGTGGCGCGCTGGCTGTTCAGCACCAACCACAAGGACATCGGGACGCTGTATCTGCTGTTCGCTGTGATGGCCGGCATCGTCGGGGGCTTCCTGTCGATCATGATGCGGGCGCAGCTGCAGCATCCGCACGGGACCGTGATCACCTCCGGCCAGGAGTGGAACACGATCGTCACCTCGCACGGCCTGATCATGATCTTCTTCACGGTCATGCCGGCGCTGATCGGCGGCTTTGGCAACTGGTTCATCCCGCTGATGATCGGCGCGCCGGACATGGCGTTCCCGCGCCTGAACAACATCAGCTTCTGGCTGCTGCCGCCGGCCTTCGTGCTGATCATGACCGGGTTATTCCTGGGCGAGTCCGGCACCGGCTGGACGCTGTATCCGCCGCTCGCGCTGTCGACCTATGAAGACGGCATCGGCATGGACTGCACCCTCTTCGCACTCCATCTCGCCGGCGCGTCCTCCCTGCTCGGCTCGATGAACTTCATCGTCACCATCTTCAACATGCGGGCACCGGGCCTTACCCTGCACAAGATGCCGCTGTTCATCTGGTCGGAGCTGGTGACCGCATTTCTGCTGGTCCTGGCGGTGCCGGTTCTGGCCGGCGCCATCACCATGCTGATCTTCGACCGGAATTTCGGCACCGCATTCTTCGACCCGACCGGCGGCGGCGATCCGGTGCTGTTCCAGCACCTGTTCTGGTTCTTCGGCCACCCCGAGGTCTACATCATGATCCTGCCGGCTTTCGGGATCGTCAGTCACGTCGTCTCGACGTTCAGCCACAAGCCGATCTTCGGTTACCTGGGCATGGTCTACGCCATGGTCGCCATCGGCGTGGTCGGCTTTGTCGTGTGGGCGCACCACATGTTCATCTCCGGCATCGACGTCGACACCCGGGCCTATTTCATGGCCGCGACACTGGTGATCGCAGTACCGACAGGCATCAAGATCTTCTCCTGGATCGCGACGATGTGGGGCGGCTCGATCGAGTTCAAGACCCCGATGCTGTTTGCCGTCGGGTTCATCTTCGTGTTCACCCTGGGCGGCGTGACCGGCGTCGTGCTGGCCAATGCGGGCATCGATGAGATCGTCCACAACACCTACTACGTCGTGGCGCACTTCCATTATGTGCTGTCGCTGGGCGCCGTGTTCGGTATCTTCGCCGGCTTCTATTACTGGATCGGCAAGATGTCCGGACACCAGTACCCTGAGTTTTGGGGCAAGGTGCATTTCTGGCTGTTCTTCGTCGGCGTCAACCTGACGTTCTTCCCGCAGCACTTCCTGGGTCTGTCGGGGATGCCGCGCCGCTATCCGGACTACCCGGACGCGTTCGCCGGCTGGAATCTGGTCTCATCCCTCGGCAGCTACATCAGCGGTCTCTCGACGCTTGTGTTCCTCTATGTCGTGTATCGGACCTTCACGTCGAAGGAGCATCTGGCGGACAATTACTGGGGAGAGGGCGCGACGACCCTGGAATGGACGCAGACGTCGCCACCGCCTCACCACACGTACCTGGAACTTCCGCGAATCCGCTGAATCCGTTTGCTCCGGCTCGGGCCGGCATGGCAGGAAGCGCGCCATGCCGACCCGCCAATTCCTGCTTGCCGCCGCACCGGCAGTCATTGCCGCCGGTGCCCGCGTGTCGACCGCGCAGGCTGCCTCCAATCGGCCGATTCCCGGCAGTTTCCGTGATTTTCTGACTGGCGTCAGAGCCGAGGCGCGAAGGGCGGGAATCGCGTCCGCCACCTTGGATCGGGCTTTTGCCGGCGTGTCGCCGAACCAGAAGGTGCTGGATCGAGACCGCCATCAGCCCGAGTTTACCCTGACCTGGGCGCGCTACCGAGCCCTGGTCATCACCGACAAGCGAATCGTCGACGGCCGTCAGGCTGTTGCCGCCAACCGCGGCCTGTTTCAGCGGGTGCAAACGCGGTTCGGTGTCAGTCCAGGCGTGATCGCCGGCATCTGGGGGTTGGAGTCTAGCTTCGGCACCGGCACGGGCGACTTTCGCGTGGTGGAGTCGCTCGCGACCCTTGGCTGGGAGGGCCGCCGAGCCGGTTTTTTCCGTGGCGAATTGCTGGCCGCGCTGAAGATCCTGGATCATGGCGATGTCGCGCCCACGGCAATGACCGGCTCTTACGCAGGCGCCATGGGCCAACCGCAGTTCATGCCGTCCAGCTATTTGCGCTATGCGGTCGACTTCGAGGGTCACGGCCGGCGCGACATCTGGACCAGCAAGCCCGACGTGCTCGGCTCGATCGCCAACTATCTGGCGCAGTCCGGCTGGCGCGACGGCGAGACCTGGGGCCAGGAAGTCTTGCTGCCACCCGGGCTGGACGCCGCGGGTCGCGATTCGAAGCGTCCGTTGGCCGACTGGGCGCGTGCCGGAGTGCGGCCCTTGAGCGGGCGTTGGATATCGTCTCTCGATACCCCGGCGGGCATCGTCTCGCCCGACGGAGCAGCGGGCGAAAGCTTCGCGGTGTTCGGCAATTTCGCCGCCATCAGGCGGTACAATCCCTCGGACTACTATGCCATCGCGGTTGGCTTGATCGGCGACCAGGTGGCGGGGTGACAGACCTTCGCGCGGTCTGCGCCACGCTGGCCGCCTTCGTGGCACATGGCTGCACCACCAACACGCCGAATCCCGACCCGCATTATGTCCTCGGTTCGGGATATCAGGTCGGGTCGGTCTGGTTTTACCCCCGAGCGTCCGAGGATCTGGATGAGACCGGCCTCGCCGCGATCGCCAAGGACGGTCATGCCAGGCTGACCTCGGACGGGGAACTGTTCGACCAGACTGCTCTGGCGGCCGCCCATCCGACGCTGCAACTTCCCGCCATCGCCCGGCTCACCAACCTGGAAAACGGGTTGCAGGTGACGGTGCGGGTGAACGACCGTGGCTCCGGCAACCCCCACCGGGTGGTTGAGATCACTAAGCGTACCGCCGTTCTTCTTGGCGTGAATGATGACGCCGTCGCCCGAGTACGGCTGCAGGTATTGCCGAACGAAAGCCGGGCAGCGGCGGACGCACTGCCGGGTGCGCCGAGGCTGGTGATAGCGGCGGCGCCGCGCGAAACGGTGGAGGTCGCCGAATTGCCACCGCTGGCCGGCGTTGCCCAGCGGCAGGAGAGCAGGGCGATCACCCGGGCGGCAGCGCCCTCGGCTATGGCCGAGCGAGTCGAGGCGACCGGGGTCACGCCGCCGCTGCGCCTGCCGGAGGTGGTCGTCCGGACGATGCCCCAGCCGGGCCAGTTGATGGTGCGTCTCGATACCTTCAGCGAGCATCGATACGCCGCCGTGCAGCAGGCGAAAATGAGCGCGGTGGGGGCTGCGATCGTGCCTTTCAGCGAGGGACGGGCGCCGCGGTTCCGGGTTGAGATCGGCCCGCTGAGGGATGTGTCCAGCGCCGATGCCGTGCTGGATAGGGCGTTTGCATCCGGCATACCGGATGCCCGTATTGTCATCGAATAACAGGAGGTTCCGTCGTGATGCTGACCCGTCGGCTAGGCTTGCTGGCGTCCCTCTTGACCATCGGGGCGCTGCCCGCGATGGCACAGCGGCATCCGCCAGTCTCGGGCGGCGGAAATTCGGGTCCAGGCGGACATAGGCAAAAGGACGATGCGCCCGCCGGCACTCCGGCCGATACCCCGCTGGGGCCGGTCGACACCTCCGCGCGATGGGCTTTCGGCTTGGATTACGAGACCGGTGCCACGCTGATGGAAAAGCAGGCAGACGACGAAATGCCGCCGTCGTCGATGACCAAGCTGATGACGATGTACCTCGTCTACGAGCGGCTGAAGCAGGGCCGACTCAAGCTGGAGGATGAACTGCCGGTCAGCGAAAAGGCCTGGCGCATGCAGGGCTCCAAGATGTTTGTGCCGGTGGGCGGGTCGGTGAAAGTGGAGGACCTGATCCGCGGCGTGATCGTGCAATCCGGCAACGACGCGACGATCGTGCTGGCGGAGGCGATCGGTGGGTCGGAGGAAGGATTCGTCGAACTGATGAACAAGAAGGCTCAGGAACTCGGCCTGACCCATTCGGTATTCAAGAACAGCACCGGCTGGCCGGACCCGGACCAGCACATGAGCCCTCGCGATATCGCTGTCCTGGCCGGGCGGATCATTCGCGATTTCCCCGAATACTATCATTACGATGCAGAAAAATCCTTCCGCTACCACGGGATCGACCAGGGCAACCGCAATCCCATGGTGCAGCGGGGCACCGCGGACGGCCTGAAGACCGGCCACACCGAAAGCGCGGGCTACGGTCTGGTGGTCAGCTCCAAACGCAACGATCGCCGTGTCATTCTGGTCCTCAATGGAATGGGCTCGATGCACGAACGCGCCGAGGAGGCCGAACGGCTGGTGGATTGGTTATTCTTCAACTTCGAGGATGTGACGTTGTTCACCGCGGGCGACGTGGTGGACCGGGTGCCGGTCTGGCTGGGCACCAGGCGATCGGTACCCCTGGTGGCCGGTCACGACCTCGTGGTGACCATGCCGCGCAACTGGCGGCAGAAGGCCTCGATCAAGATAGCCTTCGAAGCACCGTTGCAGGCGCCGATCCTCAAGGGTGCCACGTTGGGCAAGTTGACGGTCGCGGGCGATGGCGTCCCGCATATGGACGTTCCGTTGCTGGCGGCCGACGATGTGCCTCGGCTCGGTTTGCCCGGGCGGGCGATCGCGGTGCTGTCGCAATACGTGACCGGGACGTGATCGCGGCAGGATCAGGCCATTTCGTGACGCTGGAGGGTGGCGAGGGCACCGGTAAGACCACCCAGTCGAAACTGTTGGCCGAGGCGCTTGCGGCGCGAGGCCTGCCGGTACTGCGCACCCGTGAACCTGGCGGTGCCCCCGGCGCGGAAATTCTGCGAGAGATCTTGCTGCGCGGTGACCTGGATTGGGCCGCGCCGGCCGAGACGCTGTTGCATTTCGCCGCACGGACAGAGCATCTGCACAAGACAATCCTGCCGGCGCTGGCTAGCGGCGGTTGGGTGATCTGTGACCGTTTCTACGATTCCACGATGGCGTATCAAGGCTACGGCCAGGGCACCGATCGCGAATTCATCGCCCAGCTGACACATATGCTCGGCCGGCGTCCGGACCTGACCATCATACTCGATGCTCCCGAGCCGATCGCAATCGAACGGATGCGTCGGCGCGGCGGTGAAGCCGATCGCTACGAGCGGCTGGACGCCGCATTCCACGCGCGTGTGCGGCAGGGGTTTCTCGCCATCGCCACCGCGGAGCCGGGGCGTTGCGTGGTGCTGGACGCGTCCGGTGACATGCAGGCCGTCCACACCGCTGTCCTGGCAACGGTGTGGACACGGTTTGGGTTGGATCAGTAGGCGAGTGCTTCCTGTTCGACGGGTATCCAGCGGCCCTCCCTGACCACTGTCAGGAACGAGCGCGTCGAGCCGTGATGCTGCTCCGGCCCGAAGGAGAACTCGGAACCGAAGATGTCCTTGTAGTCGTGGATGCTTTCCATGCCCTTGATGAAGCCGTCGACGGTGAGGTCCTTGCCGGCCCGGTCCAACCCAAGCAGCACGAGGTGGGCGGCGGTGTAGCCGACCTCACCGTGAAAGTTCGGATCGCGGCCGTAGCGAGCCTTGTACTTCTTGGCGAAGTCCTGCACCTCCGGCCGCGGATCGTCCGGATAGGCGTACAGCGCCGGCGTCATGCAGAAGAATCCCTCGGTGGCACCCCCCGGCAGCGTGGCGACCGCGGTGTCATACGAGGCAAACTGGCCCACCAGATCGACATTCCAGTTGGTCTTTCGCACCGTCTGGATGATGATGTTGGTGTCGCGCACGATGGTGCCCATCATGACGACATCGCAGCCGGCATCATGCAGTTTGCTGACGTTGGCGTTGAAATCGGTATCGGTCGGTCGGTGCGCGGTGGTTTCCACGACCTTCAGGCCAAGTTCCTTCGTTTCGGCCGTGACACCGGCCAGAACGTCCTTGCCGAAGTCGGAATCCTGGTAGGCGACGCAGAACGCCTTGCGGCCTTTCCGCTCGGCGAAATATTTCACCGCCGCCCGCATCTGGTCGTAATAGGAGGCGAACTGACCGAATTTGAGCCGGTTGTATGGCTCATACATGGACCTGGCCGCGGTCAGCGGAAACATGTTCGGCACGTTCTTGGCAAATTGCGTCGGCATGTTGGCATCGTTCATCGGCGTGCCGCCGTCGTCGATGGTCATGAAGACGTTGTCGTTGTTCAGCAGCTTGTTCATCGCCTGCACGGCGCGCGGCACCTGGTACTGGTTATCTTCGACGATGAATTTGACCTTGCGGCCGTTGACGCCGCCCTTCTCGTTGGCTTCGTCGAACGCCATGCGGACGGCGTCGCTGTTGTTCACGCCCTGGACGGCCGTTACGCCGGACAGGTCTGTGATGCTTCCAATGACGATTTCCGTATCGGTCACGCCGCGAACCGGATCGGCTGCGTAAGCGATCGAGGCCGTCATGAGCAGACCGCCCGCAAGAGCCGGCAACCAGCCGCTCGTGAACCTTGTTGGCATTCGCTATTCCTTCCTTTCACCGGACATCGTCCGCCGGTTCGTCCCTGTCCCCGCATTTGCCGGACACAGCGAAGCTAGCCGGGACGGCGCGCGGAAGAAAGCCCCTCGTTCCGCCGCTTTTTTCAGCCGCCGCTCAGCACCTGCGCGGGGCCGGGTCGTTGCCGCGATCACCACCGTGCCGCCTGACCGTCGCGCTTGCCGCGACCGACGGCGGCACCGCCTCAAAGCATCACGATCGGACGCACCGGCGCGCCCGTCGCGCCTCGGATCTTCGTCGCCAGCAGGATCAGGCACGCGGTGTGGACGCGGTCGGCGGCGAGTTCCTCCAGCGCCAAATTCTCGATGAGGTAGACGCCACAGTCGGCCAGGGCGAACTGATGCACCGGCATGAGCAGGCCCTTGTCAGGGTTCGGCAGCACCTCGACCGCCATGTTGTCGGCGCCGATGGCAACGATGCCCTGGTCGATCAGCCACTTTGCCGCCGCCACGTCGATCCCGGGTTCGCCCTCCAGGTAGCGGGCGTTGTCGATGCCGAAATAGCGGCCCCAGCCAGTGCGGATCATCGCGATGTCGCCCGCCTCAACCGCGAAACCGGCGTTGTCCGCCGCCCGCTTCAGATCGTCGGGCGTGACTGTATGACCGGGCGAGAGATGCGCGGCGCCGGTGATGCCGGCAACGTCGAACAATACGCCGCGCGTGATCATCGGCGGCGCGTGCTCGATGCCCAGGCGATCAAGCCCCCAGTCGGTGACAACATCGGCCGCGGCATTGCCGTTGTAGAGCATATCTCCATTCGAGAAATGACCCAGCGCGTCGATGTGCGTGCCGACATGCGCGGTCATCTCGATCCGCTCCAGATTGGTGCCGGCGTCGTTGCGTGCGCCCATTTTGCGCCTTCGCTTGATGGTGTCGCGCCACGAGCCGAAGATCGACATCAGGAAAGGCGTCTGGTTCGGCGCCATGTAAGGCGCGCCCATGAAGATCTCGTGGCTGATGTCGTAGATGCGGCCCTGTCGCACCGAGGCCAGCGCGGCCAGCCGCTTTTCGACCGTCAGCAGGTTGCCGGCCCCGACCTGGTCGGACGGACCCCATTGTGAGTGGCTGTGGATCAGGTTCGGCATCCTGGGCGCTCCTGCATGATTTCAGCACAACGTGGCACTGGTGCGCGGTCCGCGGCAAGCGGACCGATAGCTTCGTGCCTGATGCTGGTCATCCGCCGATTCACACGCAGCGCGTCACGCGCCTGGAGGCGCGTCCAGGGCGCTACATTGGCAACCGTGCTTTTGCCGATGGTGAGGTGAAGAATACACTGTCGGCATCGTCGAACGTTGCGTTTGTCTTGGCCTTCGCTGACCGTGCGCTGGCCAGACTTCACAGTTCCGACGATGTCCAGATCGGCATAGAATGTCCCCGTCAGTATTTCTGCAGCAGTTTCGGCAGAAACAAACAGCGAGTTCATTGTAAACGGCCACCGAGGCTTACAGCCAAGCGGCGCCAACGACCATCGACGCATTGACCGATGATTGACCCAAGGTAGTGGCTCGCCGGCGTGTTTTTCAACGCGCCGTGGCTCTAGGGACGGTGCAAAATGCAGCAGGCGCCAAGGCAGACCGCCAGCAAGCACCTGCGGAGAATATCCAACCGATTTGTTCCGGGACCGATTGCTTACCTGCCGGCGGCAGGTTGCTCGCTGCAATGCGCGGTCGTGTCGATCGTGCTCTACGTGCTTTTGATCGTGTATTTTCGGCTTCCGGGGAAGGGGGAACAACCGCTCGGGGCGTAACCGAGGTTGCTGCCTACGTTGCCTCAGGATATTGCACACGCATAGACATACGTCATGGCAACACTTGCCGCGGACCCAGGATCAGATCAAGGCATCCTGTTGCTGCCCCGGGGACAGCCAGCCACGGTCCGCGCGGATCACCGCAAGCACCGCGTCCAGCGGCAACCGTACCATCCCATCGTGAACACCGGTGTCCAGCGCGGTGATCGGGACGATCTGGCTGGCGTGATCGAACGGCTTGGTGGTGCCGAACAGGGCATAGGCGCGGATGCCAACCGCGGCAGCCATATTCATCACACCGGTATTGTTGCCGACGTAAAACGCCGCCTCGGCGAGCAGTCCGGTCACGTCCGTCAAATGCCACCCCAGCGCCACTCCCACCCGCTGCGCTCGGCCGCCCAATCGGGTGCGGATGGCATCGGCCATACCGGCATCCTCCGGCCCACCCAACAGAACCACCCGTGGCCAGCCCGCATCCAACATCTCGGCGGCCAGTTCGGTGAAACGCGCGACACCCCACTGGCGTAACGGTTCACTGCTGCCGATACCGACGGCGACAAACGGCTGCCTGGCAAGGTTCAGCCGCAGCCTCGCCCCGGCGCGCGCAGCGGCGTTGATGGGCACGGTCGGTTCGGCGGAGGGCAGGGGGATACCGGCTGCCTCGAGGTAGCGCGTTGCACGGGTGTGTTGATGCAGGCGAGCAACGTCACGCGGCAGGAAGGGGCCGTGGTTGAGGAAAACGCGCTGGAGGCCCCGGCCGTAGCCGAGGCGCCGCGGGATGCGCGCCAACCAGGCGGCGGCGGCGATCGATACGCTGTGGTGCAACAGGATGATCGTGCCGAACCGGCCGCCTTGCATCAGTCGAGCCAGGCGCACGAGGCCGGTTACGCCATCATGCCTGCCGCGACGTCCGCCGGGATTGAGGTCCAATGACAAGATCGAGCCCACCGTCGACTTACCGGCGAAGAGCTGGTCGGCAAGGCTGCGCGGCTTGGCCAGCAGGGTCACCGGCGCGCCGGAAGCCGCCGCGATGGCGCGGATATGCGGCAGATGCCACACCATATCGCCGATACCCGGCAATGGTTGAACGACAGCGACAGGCGGCAACAAGGTCACGGGCGTTGCCTCGCGTCCAGGCCCGAGTTGACCGTCACCGTCGATCGGCGATTTGTTGGCCATTGACGACATAAGTTGGCAATCTACTCCGACCGTTTGCCGGGGGTGCGCTTTCGGCAATCGTGATGATTGCAACGCAATAGACCATTGCCTTTGCAAAAACAACATATCGCGAGCTGAATGTGACCGGATCGGCGGTCACCTCATATTCGTGTTTACAAAGAAATGTCCATGCTCACTGATCCGATCCGGCGATGGTGCTTACTCAATCGGCTCCGGCTTCGCCACCAAGCCGCGGTAGTTGGGCCGGCGCATGATCAGCAGCAGAAGTATCGCGGGCAGCGTGGTGCAGATCAGCAGCACGTAATCGTCGACATAGGCGATGATCTGTGCCTGATGATTGACCACCTGATCCAGCAACGCCGCACCGTGATGTGTGGTCGGATCAAATGCGCCGAGACCGGCAAGCGGGCGGTTGAAGGGGGTCACGCTGGCGCCGATCACCTCGTGCAGTGCTTGGGTATTCCGCGCCAGCACGGTGGACGTCACAGAAACACCGATCGCCGCGCCGATATTCCGCAACAGACTGAACAACGATGCGCCCTCGGTCCGCAGTATCGCGGGCAGGGTGGCGAACGCCAGCACCTGCAAGGGTGTGAATACCAGCCCCATCCCGGCACCCTGCAGCATGATCGTCACGATGATGTCGTGCTGCGACACATCCGGGGTCCAGCCCGTCATGATATAGAACGAGACGCAGATCAGCATCAGGCCGGCACCAACCAAAAGGCGCGGATCGGTCCGGGTGGAGAGCCTGCCGCAGAGCATGATCGTCGCCAGATTGCCCAGACCGCGCGGCGCCATGACCAGACCGGCGGTCTCCACCGGATAGTCGCTGAGCACCTGCAGCCACGGCGTCATCAGCGCCAGGCTGGAGACCAGAAGCGTTCCCACGGCAAACATCAGCACCAGTCCGGTGGCGAAATTCCTGTCGCGGAACAGGGCAGGGCGGATCAGCGGTTGTCGGCCGGACAGCAGATGGATGATGAAAAGGTAGATCCCCAACCCGGCGAGCAACCCCTCGATGATGATCTCGTTCGAGTAGAACCAATCCAGATCCTGGCCGCGGTCCAGCATGATCTGCAGCGAGCCGATCCCGACCGACAGCACGGTAAACCCGAACCAGTCGAAGCGCAGGCGGTTGACACCCTGCATACCGGGAAGGAAAGCCAGCAGCCCGGCGGCGGCAATCACGCCGAATGGCAGGTTGATGTAGAATACCCAGCGCCAGTTGTAGTGTTCGGTGAGGAAGCCGCCGAGTGTCGGGCCCATGATCGGCCCGATCATGACGCCCATACCCCAGATTGCCATGGCAAATCCCTGCCGCTCGGCTGGATAGATATCCAGCAGCGTCGCCTGGGCCAGCGGCACGAGAGCGGCGCTGAACATACCCTGCAGCAGCCGGAACACAACGATTTGCCCCAGCGTCTGCGCCGCGCCGCACAGCATCGACGCGATCGTGAAGCCGATGATGCAGCCGACAAAAAGCGGCTTGCGGCCGAAGCGGGTAGCCATCCAGCCGACCGGGGCCGTCATGATCGCCGCCGCGGTGATGTAGGAGGTCAGAACCCAGGTGATCTCGTCAAAGCTGGCGGAGAAACTGCCTTGCATGTACGGCAGGGCAACGTTGGCGATGGTCTGATCCAGCGATTGCAACAACGTCGCGCCGATTGTGAACACCGTGATCATCGCGCGATGGGAGTTCGCCGGGGACGCGTCCGTGGGGACGGCGTCCGCGGTTGCCGTCGGTCTTGCCGTGATAGCCATCGATCTGCTTCTTGTGACCTTTCCTCGACGCGGATGGTGCGGGCAAAGCGTGATCGCGGTCAATTGCGTGGAGCCGGCCTTGGCCCGGTGTATGACCCGTGCCGCCTGCTGTCCTGGTCTCACAAAAGGGACATGCCGGAATAATTCGTAGTGAGAGAGAGGCTTCCATGACGATGTGGCGTGATCAGGTGGCGGTGGTGACGGGCGGTGCGAGAGGAATTGGACGCGCCGTAGCCCTCCGGTTGGTGCGTGAAGGCGCCTCGGTGTGCATAAACTACCGCGCCGGGGAGGACGTCGCGGAAACGCTCGCGGCCGATATCCGAGCCAACGGCGGGCAGGCGATCGCAGTCGCCGCCGATGTCGCCGATGATGCCGCGGTGGAAGGCATGGTGGATCGCGTCGCCGCTGCGTTCGGGCCAGTAACGGTTTTGGTGAACAATGCAGGCATGTCCATTACGGGCACATTGGACAGTTACGACCCCGGCAAGCTGGCGCGGATGCGTCAGGTCAACGTCGACGGAATGATCCACACCACGCGCGCTGTGATGCACGATATGCGCCGGCAGAAATATGGCCGCATCGTCAACATCACCTCAATCGCCGCGCTGGGCACGGCGCTGCCTGGCAACGCGTTCTACGCTGCGACCAAGGCCGAGGCGCAAATTCTTACCCTGCGGTTTGCGATGGAACTCGGCCCGCATGGAATTACCGTCAATGCGGTGGCACCCGGCTTCGTGCAGACCGACATGACGCGTGCCGAGGGCGGCGACGTGGCACCGCAGACGATCGGCGGCCTGGCGATGATGCGCCGGATCGGCGAGCCGGATGATGTCGCGAACGCGGTGGCCTTTCTTGCATCGCCGGCCTCGGGCTGGATCACCGCGCAGGTACTGGCGGTTGACGGCGGGCGCATGGACTATATCGGGCACTGATGTCGCGTCGGGTTGCGGGCCGAACGAGCGGCGGTTGGAGGCCGGCCGCCGGGGCCCGGGAGCGGGCGGGCGTCGTCGCAGCCCCTCCATGCCGGATCACGGCTCGAGCCGGCCCCAGGAGAGCACGCGGGCGATCCGCACGGCGATCACCGGCAGCGGTGCTAGCTCCATCGTGCGGTATTGCAGGTAACGTTCCCGCAGCAGGTCCTGCGCCCGGTCGTGCTCATCGCCCCCGATCAGGACGCTCGCGTCGCCGCGCAGCATGATCCAGCCGAGACGGGTCCAGTCCTCGTCCCAGCGATCCACGCTGATCGCCACCGCCGGATTGTCGCGGATATTGCGCAACCGCTTGAGCGGGACATCCACGCGCTTCGGTTTCTCGTCCACCGTGATGTAGAGCGACAAGTCGCTCAGGCAGAAGCAAACCGGTACGAGGTGGGGCGCGCCGTTCCGGTCAGCGGTCGCGAGATGAGCGACTCTGCTGGCATCGAGAAAACCGCGTTGGACTTCGGTCAGGATAGCGGCCATGGACAATGGTGCAGCCGCGCGACGGAACAATGCAAATTTGCTGCGCGAGGTCGTTGCGGCGAGCGAGGGCCACCTTTAGCGTGCCGCCCCTTCAGGCCCGTTCGGCGGTCTTTACCTGCTGCCAGCCGGCCTCCATCTGCTCCAGCGAGAGTTCTGCAAGATGCCTGCCTTCTTGCTCGAAGATTTTCTCCATCGCATTGAACCTGCGGGAGAATTTCTCGTTGGCGTGGCGTAGGCAGCTCTCCGGGTCGAGGTTGAGCTTGCGCGCCAGGTTGGCAAGGACGAACAACAGGTCACCGACCTCGTCGGTCAGCCGCATCGGATCGGCGACGGAGAGTTCAGCCCGAAGCTCCTGAATTTCTTCGTCAAGCTTGGCCAGGATCTGCGTCGCGTCAGCCCAGTCGAAGCCGACCCGGGCGGCACGGTTGGTCAGCTTGACCGCGCGGGTCAGAGCGGGCAGGGCGGTCGGCACCCCGGCCAACGTGCCGGACTGCTTCTTGGCGAAACGTTCGGTCGACTTCTGCGCCTCCCAGGCGTTCGACTGAGCGGCAGCATCTCGTGCGGCGGCATCGCCGAATACATGAGGATGGCGGCGTATCATCTTGTCATTGATACATTTAGCGATATCCGCGAAGCCGAACAGACCGGCTTCCTCCGCCATGCGCGCGTGATAGACGACCTGGAACAGCAAATCTCCGAGTTCGTCAGGCAACGCGTCGAAGTCACGCTCGGCAATGGCGCCCGCGACCTCGTAGGCTTCCTCGATCGTATAGGGCGCGATGCTGTCGAAGCTTTGCGTCTGGTCCCACGGGCAGCCGTTGGCCGGGTCGCGCAGCGCGGCCATTATGTGCAGCAGGCGGCGGAGTTCGGCTTCGGCCGAGGCAGTTGGATCAGGCATAAGCGGCGGATAGTGAAGCGGTCCGCCCGGCGCAAGTGGCCCCGGGCATGACCGCCGTTAGACCGATCAGCTAGTTGATCGGATCCAGCACGACGACCGGGATCTCGCGCTCCGTCTTCTTCTGGTAGTCCGCGTAGGGCGGCCAAAATTCCAGGGCCTTTGCCCACAGTTTCGCACGCTCGGCGCCACTGGCGGTCCTGGCCCGCGCCTTCAGCTTCTTCGTCCCCACCTGGACCTCGACCTCGGGATGAGCGAGCAGGTTCCGATACCAGCCAGGATGCTCGGGCGCACCGCCCTTCGAAGCAACGATGATGTAGCTGTTCCCGGTCTCGCCGTAGAACAGCGGGAAGATGAATTTCTCGCCGGACTTCCGTCCGGTCGTGATCAGCAGCAGCGACGGGACGATCAACTCCGAGTATCCCGGCGGCGTCACGGTGTACATGTGCCCGTCGGTGCCGCCGCTGGAGGTGTAGCGGTTGGTATGGTCGATCATCCATTGCGGAAGGTTCGGGGCGAGCTTCGCTTCGGCCATCGTTTGGATCTCCGTTTGAGTCCGGGGTGCGTTATCACAGGGGAGCCTGGCGATCCAGGGCCGGCCCCTGGGGGACCGCCTGGCGTAAAGACCGCATAATGGATATTATGTTAAGTTGCGCCAGCAGTCAGGGCACAGTCAGTGTCATGCCGTCGTAGCCGGCCTCAATGCCCGGCGGCAGATGCGCCTGCATCCAACCCCAGTCCATATCCGTCCCCATATGCGTCAACACCGTGCGTCGCGGTCTCAGCCGCTCGACCCAACCCAGGACGGTGACCAGATCGGCGTGCGTCCAGTGCGGCCCCTGGCGCAAAAAACAGCCCACCACCCAGGTGTCGATGCCCGCCAGCGCGGCGAAGGCCGCGGCGTCGAGCGCCACGACGTCGGTCGAATAGCCGAACGAACCAATCCGCAACCCTAAAGTCTCAACGCGGCCATGATTCTGATTGAACACCTGAGTCCGCATCCCGGCAGCCTCGACCGTATCGCCAGCCTCGGTGGGAAATCCCACAAGTGCAGGACGATAGAACCCGGGAGGCTCCCAAGGCCTGAACGCGTAACTGAAGCGCTGGGTGATCTCATCCAGCGTCTCTTGCGTAGCGAAGGCCGGCAGTGGACGGTTGGCTATCCGGTTCAGGATGCGTACGTCGTCCAGGCCGGTGACGTGGTCCGCATGGGCGTGGGTGAATAGAATCGCGTCGACCCCCGGTATATGGCAGTCGACGAGCTGACCTCGCATCTCAGGTGCGGTGTCAACCAGAAGTCTTTGATGATCCGATCCTTCGACGACGATCGATGACCTGGTCCGCCGGTTGCGGGGTTCCAACGGATCGCATTCGCCCCAGTCGCCGCTGCCGTCCGCACCACCGATCATCGGCACGCCAGCCGACCCTCCGGTTCCCAGCAGCGTCACTTTCATGCCGACGTCCGCGTGCCGGACCCGGGCGAGGACTGGGATGCCGCCAACCCGGACACCGAGACCGACGCGGCCGGTTGGTTGGCCTTGCGGAACAGGCGCCGGAAGTTCGCTGTCGTCAGTTCGGCCAACGCTTCCGGGGTCATGCCGCGAACATCGGCCAGCACCTTGGCGGTATGCGCGACCCAGGCCGGCTCGTTACGCTTGCCGCGGAATGGGACCGGGGCGAGATAGGGGGCATCGGTCTCCACCAGCAACCGGTCAGCCGGCACATCCCGCGCAATCTCCCGCAGTTCAGACGAGCGAGGGAACGTCAGAATGCCGGAGAAGCTGACGTAACCGCCCATCTCCAATCCCGCCTCGGCCAGCCGTCGAGACGAGCTGAAGCAGTGCAGAAGGAAATCGAACCCCCCTTCCCTGTCTTGCTCTTCCCGCAGGATCGTTGCGATGTCATCATCGGCGTCGCGGGCATGGATCGCCAAGGGCACTGCGGCCATGCGGGCAGCCCTGATGTGGGCGCGGAAATTCTCCGCCTGAACGTCGCGAGGCGCCCTGTCGTAGAAATAGTCCAGGCCGGATTCACCAATCCCGATGACGCGCGGATGCTGCGTCATCGCGGCCAGGGCCTCCGGATTCGGGATCGGTGCCTCAGCCGCGTGGTGCGGATGGACCCCAACGGTGCACCACAGATTCGCGAAGGCCTCGGTCATCGGCGGCAGGCGCTCGGATTGTGCCAGCGTCGTGCCGATCGTCACCATCTCAGCCACGCCCGCGCCGGCGGCGCGCGACAGCACCTCCGGCAGTTCCGCGGCAGTGAAGTAGTCCAGGTGGCAGTGCGAATTGACCAGCATCAAGCAACCGGCTCCACGTAGCGGGGAAACACGCCCTGGGGCGCCGGCAATGGTTCTCCCGCTGGCAGCGGCGCCGGGGCCGTCTCCAACGCCGCAAACGTCCGAGCGTCCGCGGGTATCCCAAGCTGGTCAAGCATCCGGCCCATGCTCTCCGGCATCACCGGTTGCAGCAGCGTGGCAACCACCCGAAGTGTGCGCAGCAGCACGCGCAGGACGGTACCCATCCGAACCTTGTCAGTTTTGTTCAGCGCCCATGGCGCCTGGCGGTCGATATACCCATTGGCCGCTCGGATGACCTTCCAGATTTCCTCCAGGCCCTCGTGAAATGTCTGCCGCTCGATATGACCGCGCAGCGAGCCCAACAAGGAATGGGCGTCAGATAGCAACGCGGCGTCCTGCTCGGTGCTTGGACCAAGCGCTGGTCGCCTCCCGCCGCAGTTACGCGCGATCAACGATAGCGAGCGCTGCGCCAGGTTGCCCAGATCGTTCGCCAATTCGACGTTGATGCGGCTGACGATGGCGGCGTGGCTCATCGATCCGTCTGCGCCGAACGGCTTTTCGCGCAGCAGGAAATAACGGATCTGGTCCAGCCCGTAAGTTTCCGCGAGCTTGCGAGGTTCGATGACATTGCCCAGGGATTTGGACATCTTCTCCCCGTCCACCACCCACCAGCCGTTGGAGGATACTCGCTCAGGCAGCGGCAAGCCCGCTGCCATCAGGAAGGCCGGCCAGTAGACGGCATGGAACCGGATGATGTCCTTGCCAACAAAATGCACGTCGGCCGGCCAGAAATGCCAGCGCGGCGCGTTCTCGTCCGGGAAGCCGCAGGCGGTGACGTAGTTGTTCAGCGCGTCCAGCCAGACATACATCACATGGCCGGGCGCGTCCGGCACCGGGATGCCCCAGCTGAACGTGGTCCGGCTGATCGAAAGGTCACGCAGACCGCCACGGACGAAACTGATGACCTCGTTCCGGCGTGAGCCTGGCGCGATAAAGTCCGGATGTCGTTCATAATAGTCGAGCAGGCGGTCCTGCCACGCGGACAGGCGGAAGAAGTAGGACGGCTCCCTCACCCATTCCACCGGTGCACCACTTGGGGCGGCCAGTGACCCGTCCGGTCGCTTTGTCAGCTCGTTTTCGTCGTAAAATGCTTCATCTCGAACCGCATACCAGCCTTCGTAATGACCAAGGTAGATATCGCCAGACGCCTCGATGCGCCGCCACAACGCAGCGCAGGACACCTTGTGCCGCTCCTCGGTCGTGCGGATGTAATCATCATAGGACACGCCCATAGCACGTGCCATGTCCTTGAAATCAGCGGAAATCCGATCAGTGAAGCTTTGTGGATCGAGCCCGGCGTCGCGCGCCGCGGCCTCAACCTTCTGTCCATGCTCGTCTGTGCCGGTCAGGAACAAGACGTCGAAGCCGTCCAGGCGCTTGAATCGTGCCATCACGTCGGCGGCAATCGAGGTGTAGGCGTGCCCGATATGCGGCGCACCGTTGACATAATAGATCGGAGTTGTGATATAATATTTTGTTTTCATTGCATTTCTTCACGTGGTGCCGGCGAGCATGCCGATCCCGGCCACGATCGCCTGGCGTTTGTCCAGGGCGAAGCGCTCGGTGTCGTCCTGCAGCTTCGTCAGGCCCTGCCACAGGTCGCCCCAGGCATCAAGCGGACGCAGCGCGACCAGGCGCTGCTGATCGGGATCCGCCCTGCCCCGAACCGTCTCTCGCACCGCGGCGGCCAGTCCGGCGCGCATCAGGTCCATGAACATCGAGAAGCCGGTTTCGCCGCGGCCGAGCGCGTCGGCGATCTCATAGCCGCGTGACAGGGGAATGTCGGGCATGTCGGCCAATAGCTTGTCAACCATGGCGGCAACGGCAAGGCCCGCGTCATTGGCCAGCGTCAAAGCGCGCCCCGGCGAGCCTTCGGCGAGAGTGACCAGGCGGCCACGCTCGTCCGCCCCGAGTTCCGGCAGATATTGGGCGAGCAGCCGAGCCACCGGGTCATCCGCCAGCGGCGACAGGCGAAGCCGGCGGCAACGGCTGCGGATGGTCGGCAGCAGACGGCCCGCGGCGGAACAGACCAGCACCAGGATGGCCCGAGGCGGCGGTTCCTCCAGCACCTTCAACAGCGCATTCGCGGAATTCTGGTTGAGTTCCTCGGCGCCGTCGACGACGACGACCCGCCAGCCGCCCTCGGCCGGGGTCAATGACATGAAGCCGTTGATCCTGCGCACATCATCGACCGCGATCTGCGTCTTCATGCGTTTGCGCTTTTCGTCGTAGGCACGCTCGATGGTCAGCAGATCGGCGTGAGAGGCGGCGGCAACGCGGCGGAACACCGGGTCGGCCGGGTCGAGTGCCAGCGTGTCGTCGTCCGATCTGCCAGCCAACAAGCGGCGGGCGAAGCGGTAGGCGAGGGTCGCCTTGCCGACGCCTTCGGGACCAGTAATCAGCCAGGCGTGGTGCATGCGTCCGGTGCGCAGGGCGTCCAGCATGGTTGCCTCGGCGTCTTCATGGCCGAGCAGAATTGGGTTGGCGCGGGGTTCGGGGACAGGCATGGAGGGATTATAGCGGAACAGCGGCGAAGGTGGGGGCCAACGCAAAGTTTCTATTGATGATGTGGCAGCCGCAAAGAAACTGCGCCGCGCACTCTGGCCACCGCGTCACCGCGGATTGAACAGCGCCAGATTGTCTCGATGCGGCAGGTCAGCGGTCGACCAGCCGCCGCCCAGCGCCTCGATCAACGCCACGCTTGCCACCAGCCTGCTCTGCTGCACTGCCAATGCGGTCTGCTCGTTGGACAGCAGCAACGTCTGCTCGGTGACAACGCTGGTATAGGGGACCGTTCCGGCAACGTAGGCATTCAGCGTAGCCTTTACCGCTCGGCTGTTGGAGTCCACCGCGATGGCTTGAGCTTTGGCCTGCAGTGCGAGGATACGCAGGCTCGACAGCTGATCCTCCACTTGCTGGAACGCAGTCAACACGGTCTGCCGGTAGGTCGCCACGGATGACTCGTAGGTCGCACGCGCCGCCGCCACGGATGCGCTCCGCAGGCCGCCCTCAAACAGCGTTTCGGTGCCCGATGCCGCCAGCGACCACAGTTGATTGCTGCTGTTGAACAATTGCCCCAGCGGATTGCCGGCGAACCCGCCCAGCGCCGATAGCGAGATGTCCGGATAGAAGGCGGCAACCTCGACTCCGATCAGGGCATTCTCCTGCTGCATCGCTCGTTCGGCGGCGGCGATGTCTGGGCGGCGCTCCAGCAACGCCGACGGCAACCCTGCCGGCACTACCGGCACATCAGTGGCGAGTGGGGCGGGCGGAAGCGTCAGGTTGGCCGGCGGTTGGCCGGTCAAAACGGCAATCGCGTGCTCGAACTGCTGCCGTTGGACGCCGACGGCGATCAACTGAGCCTGGGTCGATTGCAGCAAGGCCAGCGCCGTGACGTAGTCGATGCTTGAGGTAGTGCCGGCATGATATTGATTTTGTGTAATTTCCAGCGCCCGCTTGTAGGCAGTGACGGTATCGGCCAGCAGTTTCGACAAGGCATCCTCGGCGCGTAGATCGAAATAGTCCGTCGCAAGCGTTGCCTGCGCCGACAATGTGGCGTTCGCCAGGTCAGCCGCGCTGACCTGGGCGCCCGCGACGTTGCTCTCCACCTGGCGACGGATCCGGCCCCAGACGTCCAGGTCCCACGTGACGCTGCCGGTGAGGCTATACTGAGTCCTCGGACCGCCACCAAACGAGCTGCTGCCGCCGGTCCCCAGACTCGATGAATTAAAACCTGATCCGCCCGACGAACCGCCGCCGCCGCTCCGCGTAACGCCGCTACTGACACTGACAACGGGAAACAGGCCGGACCGCGCCTCGGCTACCAGGGCGACGGCGTTGCGATACTGCGCCTCAAAAGATTTCACCGTCTGGTTGGAGACGTCGACCGTGCGCTCCAGCCGGTCAAGCTCCGGGTCATGATACACCGACCACCAGGCACCCTTCTCCATCGCATCGCTCGGGTGACTGGGCTTCCAGCCGCTGAGTTCCTTGAATGCCGGTGACGCCGGAGCGTCAGGACGCTTGTAGTCCGGGCCGACCATGCAGCCGCTCAGCACCAGGCAAACGACGCACGCCCTCGAGTAGTAGTTCACTCGGCGGCCTCCGGCGCAGCCACACCGGGAAAGGCACGATTCCATTGTCGTTTCGCGGCGAGACGGAACCGATCGAGGTAGAGATATACGATCGGCGTGGTGTACAGCGTAAGTAATTGGCTGACCATCAGTCCGCCGACGATCGAAATCCCGAGCGGACGGCGCAACTCACCGCCGTCGCCGAAGCTCAGGGCAAGCGGAAGCGCGCCCAGCATCGCCGCGCTGGTGGTCATCATGATCGGCCGGAAACGCATCAGGCAAGCCTCCAGGATCGCCTCACGCGGGTCCATATTGCGCGAGCGCTCGGCTTCCAGCGCAAAGTCGATCATCATGATGGCGTTCTTTTTAACGATGCCGATCAGCAGGATCACGCCGATCAGCGCGATGATGCTGAATTCGATGTTGAACAGCAGCAAGGCGAGCACCGCGCCGACGCCCGCCGAGGGCAACGTGGACAGGATCGTGATGGGATGGATGTAGCTCTCATACAGCACGCCCAGCACGATGTAGACGGCGATCAGCGCCGCGGCGATGAGGATCGGCTCGTTGTTCAGCGATTGCTGAAACATCTGCGCCGTCCCCTGAAACGACCCATGGATACTGCTCGGCATCCCGATCCGCCGCATCGCCTGGTTCACCGTCACGGTCGCATCGCTCAGTGACTTGCCCGGTGCCAGGTTGAACGAAATGGTACTGGCAACGAAGGAGCCCTGGTGGTTGACGCCAAGCGCCGTGTTGCCCGGGCCATAGGTGGTAAACGCCGACAGCGGCACCATCGTTTCCTGGCTGGTACTGACCGCGGCGGCCGAGGAGGCGCTGCCTCTGCCGGTGTTCGCCAGCGCGTTGATCGCCGCGTTGCGTGCTGAATCGGATGCAATGGAGGCCGCGGTCGTCGTGCTGGTTGCCGTGGTCGCGGATTTCGTCGCGGCGGTGACGGTGCCGACAACCGCGTTGCTGGTCTGCGTTCCGGACGCCGATCCGCCGGCGGTGCTGACGTAGACATCCTTCAGAGTTTCGGGCGCCTGCCAGTAGCGCGGCGCCACCTCCATGATGACATGGTACTGATTCTGCGCACTGTAAATCGTCGACACCTGACGCTGTCCGAATGCGTCATATAGCGTATTGTCGATCTCGGCGGCGTTGATGCCCAATCGGCTGGCGCTGGCGCGATCGATCGTCACATCGGTTTCCAGGCCCTTCTGCTGCTGGTCGGAGTTGACGTCGCGCAGCACGGGATCATGTTCCAGCCCGGCAACAAGCTTGGGAGTCCACTCGTACAGATCGGCACTATCGTCGCTCTGCAATGTGAACTGGAACGCGGCGTTGCTCTGTCGGCCGCCGACGCGAATGTCCTGCGCCGCCTGAAGAAAGAGTCGGGCGCCGGGGACGCCGGCGAGCTTACGGCGAAGCCCGCTCATGACAGCGTCAATGTTGGCGCGCTCCGCCAGCGGCTTCAGCGATACGTAAAGCGATCCGGTATTGGTCTGGGCGGCCGATCCGCCACTGCCCTGGCCGGTGAAGCCGACCGCGCTCTGAACCGCCGGATCGTGGCCGACGATATCGGCAAGCTGCGTCAACTTCCGCTGCATCGCCTGGAACGAAATACTCTGGTCGGCCTGCAGACCGCCGACCATCAGGCCGGTATCCTGCTGCGGAAAGAACCCTTTCGGAATGGTTATGAACAATTGGACGTTCAGTACCACCGTGATCAGCAGCACCAGCATGATCAACGCCGGGTGGCGGAGCGACCAGGCCAGTGTTCGGCCGTACAGCGCCTGCGCCCGCTCGAACAAGGTGCGTCGCCTGGGTCCTTCGCGCCGGACCGAGGGCTTCAGAAGCAGTGCGCACATCATGGGCGTGGTGGTCAGCGAGATTGCCAGCGACATCAGAATCGCCAGTGACAGGGTAACCGCAAACTCCCTGAACAGGCGGCCGACGATACCACCCATCAACAGAATCGGCAGGAACACCGCGATGAGCGACAGACTGATCGACACGACGGTGAAGCCGACCTCCTTCGCGCCCACCAGCGCTGCCTGCACCCGCGGCATGCCGGCCTCAACATGTCGGGAGATATTCTCCAACACCACGATCGCGTCATCGACGACGAAACCGGTGGCCACCGTCAGCGCCATGAGCGACAGATTGTCCAGGCTGTAGCCCAGCAGATACATCGCGCCGAAGGTGCCGATGATCGAAACCGGCACGGCGACCGCCGGGATCAGGGTCGCGCGGGCACTGCGCAGGAACAGAAACACGACCAGGGTGACCAACCCGACGGCGATCAGCAGAGTCATTTCAGTATCGTGCAGACTGGCGCGGATCGTGATGGTCCGGTCGATGGCGATCTTCAGGTCCATATCCCGCGGCATCGCCGCCATCAGTTGCGGTATTGCCGCTTTCACGCCATCGACCGTGGAGATGATATTGGCACCCGGCTGGCGGAACAGGACGACGATCACCGCCGGCTTGCCGTCGGACAGGCCGGCGTTGCGCAGGTTTTCCACCGAATCCTGTACTTCGGCCATATCGGACAGGCGCACCGCGGCACCGTTACGGTAGGCGATCACCAGCGGCTTGTAGTCCGCCGCATGTGACGCCTGATCGTTGGTATAAAGTTGGTAGTGCAATTCATCGGTTTCGATCGCGCCCTTCGGACTGTTGGCATTGGCGGAGGCGAGCGCCGCCCGTACATCCTCCAGGCCGATGCCGTATTTGTACAGCGCGGTCGGATTGAGCTCCACCCGAACGGCGGGCAGCGCGGCGCCGCCGATGATGACCTGCCCGATGCCCTGCATCTGCGACAGCTTCTGTGACAGCACATTGGTGGCGGCGTCGTACATCTGGCCGCGGGTGAGCGTCTTGGACGTAAGCGCGAGGATCAGCACCGGGGACTCGGCCGGGTTGACCTTGCGATAGGTCGGGTTGCTGCGCAACGCGGTCGGCAGGTCGGCGCGCGCGGCATTGATCGCCGCCTGGACGTCGCGGGCGGCTCCGTTGATGTCCCGGCTCAAGCCAAACTGCAGTACCGATCCGGACCTGCCCGACCGAACTGGTGGACGTCATCTCGGTCACATCGGCGATCTGGCCAAGATGCCGCTCCAGCGGACTGGCGACGCTGGTGGCGACCGTGTCAGGACTGGCGCCCGGCAATATCGCCTGCACCGAGATGGTCGGGAAATCGACCTGCGGCAACGGCGACACAGGCAGCTTGAAGAAGGCGAAGGTGCCAGCCAGGGCCAACCCGATGGTCAGCAGTGTCGTCGCGACCGGCCGCGCAATGAAAGGAGCCGAGATGTTCATGGCGTCGCCGGGTCACCCGCCAGTTTCGTGTCCGGTTTCTTGCCGGACAGGCGCCAGGCCAGGCGGTCGAACATCAGGTAGATCACCGGCGTGGTGAACAGGGTGAGGACCTGAGAGACCAGCAGGCCGCCAACGATCGCGACGCCCAGTGGGCGGCGGAGTTCCGACCCGGTGCCGTTGCCCAGCATCAGCGGCAGCGCGCCCAGCAATGCGGCCATCGTGGTCATCATGATCGGGCGAAAACGCAGCAGGCAGGCCTGATGGATCGCCTCCCGCGGAGACTTGCCTTCCTCGCGCTCGGCGTCGAGCGCAAAGTCGATCATCATGATGGCGTTCTTCTTGACGATGCCGATCAGCAGAATGATGCCGATGATGGCGATCACATCGATGTCGTCGCCGGCGATCCACAGCGCCACGAGCGCGCCGGCACCGGCCGACGGCAGTGTGGAGAGGATCGTGATCGGATGGATGAAACTTTCGTACAGCACGCCCAGCACGATGTAGACCGTAACGATTGCCGCCAGCACCAGCATCAGTTCGTTCGACAGCGACGCCTCCAGCGCCGCCGCGGCACCCTGGAAGGCGGTCACGAAGCTTTCCGGCAGTCGGATATTGGCTTCGGCCTGACGGATCGCCGTGACCGCCGCGCCGAGCGAGGAGCCGGGCGGAGTGTCGAACGAAATAGTCGTCGCCGGGAACTGCGCCAGATGGCTTATCTGCAATGGTCCGGGCTTCTGCTCCACGTGCACGATGGCGCTGAGCGGTACCTGTCCGCTGGTCGAAGCGGAGGACGGCAGATAGATCGCGTCCAGCGCGGCGAGCGAGGTCTGCAGCGCCGGATCCGCCTCCATGATCACGCGGGTACTGGTTGGATTGCGTGAAGATCGTCGAGATGATACGCTGCCCGAACAAATCGTACAGTGCGTTGTCCACGGTGGCTGGCGTGATGCCGAAACGCGCGGCGGTTTCGCGGTCGATCACCAGGTTGGCGGTCAGGCCCTGCTGCTGCAGGTCGCTGGCGACATTCGTCAGGGCGGGGGACCGGTTCAACTCAGTCAGCAGCTTCGGTATCCATTCGTTGAAGGCGGACAGGCTGGGATTCTCCAGCACGAACTGGTACTGTGTTCGGCTGACGGCGGCATCCACCGACAGATCCTGCACCGGCTGCAGATAGAGCGACACGCCCTGGACGCTGGCGGTTTCGTCGTTGAGCCGCCGAGCGATCTGGGTTGCGTTGAGGCTGCGGTCGTCTTTCGGCTTCAGGTTGATCAGGAAGCGGCCGCTGTTCAGCGTCATGTTGGTGCCGTCGACGCCGATGAATGAACTCAGGCTGGCAACGTCGGGATCCTTCAGGATCGCCGCCGCCAGCGCCTGCTGGTGCTCCGCCATTGCGCGATATGACACCTTCTGCCCGGCGACCGAGATGCCCTGGATCACCCCGGTGTCCTGCACCGGAAAGAAGCCCTTCGGTACGACGATGTACAGCAGCACGGTGACGGCCAGGGTGAGCACCGCGACCAGCAGCGTCAGCGGTTGATGTTCCAGAACGACTTTCAGCGCCCGGTCATACTGCCCGATTACCCAATCGAATCCCCGCTCCGCCGCCAGGTCCCACTTGCTGCGGGCAGCGTCGGGACGATGGCGCAACAACCTGGCGCACATCATCGGCACCAGCGTCAGCGAGACGATCGCGGAAATTATGATCGTCACCGAGAGAGTGATGGCGAATTCGTGGAACAGCCGCCCCACCACGTCGCCCATGAACAGCAACGGGATCAGCACGGCGATCAGTGAAACGGTGAGCGAAATGATGGTGAACCCGATCTGGCCGCTGCCCTTCAGCGCCGCCTGCATGGGAGTTTCACCAGCCTCGATATAACGCGAAACATTCTCGATCATGACGATCGCGTCGTCGACCACGAAGCCCGTGGAGATGGTCAGTGCCATCAGTGAAAGATTGTCGAGACTGAACCCCAGCAGATACATCACGGCCAGCGTGCCGACCAGCGACAGCGGCACCGACAGGCTCGGAATGATCGTCGCCGGCACGTTGCGCAGGAACAGGAATATCACCAGCACCACCAGCGCGACGGAGAGTCCAAGCTCGAACTCCACATCCGCGACCGAGGCGCGAATGGTCGTCGTCCGATCCGTCAGCACCGCCACGTCGACCGCCGCGGGCAGAGTGGACTTCAACTGTGGCAGCAGCGCCTTGATGTTGTTGACCACCTGGATGACGTTGGCGCCAGGCTGGCGCTGCACGTTCAGCACCACCGCCGGCGTGACGTTGGCCCAGGCGCCAAGTTTGCTGTTCTCGGCGCCGTTGATCACCGTCGCAACGTCCTTCAGCAGCACCGGCGAGCCGTTGCGATAGGCGATCACCAGGTTCAGATAATCGTTGGGATTGGTGATCTGGTCGTTGGCGTTGATCGTGGTCGCCTGCGCCGGGCCGTCGAAATTGCCCTTCGGTGTATTGACATTGGCATTGCCGAGTGTCGTGCGCAGGTCGTCGATATTCAGGCCGTAAGCAGCCAAGGCGCGCGGGTTGATCTGCACCCGCACCGCCGGACGCTGACCACCGCTGATGCTGACAAGACCAACGCCCGGCTGCTGCGAGATCTTTTGCGCCAGTCTGGTGTCCGCCAAATCCTCGACCTGCGTCAGCGGCAGGGTTTTCGAGGTCAGTGCCAGCGTCAGGATCGGCGCATCCGCCGGGTTGACCTTGGCATAGATCGGCGGCGCCGGCAGATCGGTCGGCAACAGGTTGCCAGCCGCGTTGATCGCCGCCTGCACTTCCTGTTCGGCGACGTCCAGGCTGACATCCAGAGTGAACTGCAAGGTGATCATCGATGCCCCGGCCGAACTGGTCGAGAACATCTGGTTCAGGCTCGGCATTTGCCCGAATTGAACCTCGAGCGGCGAGGTGACCGAGGACGTCATCACCTCCGGGCTGGCACCCGGGTAGAAGGTCTGCACCTGGATCGTCGGATAATCGACCTGCGGAAGGGCGGAGACCGGCAGGAACCGGTACGCGACGATGCCGACAAGCATGATCGCCGCCATCAGCAGTGTGGTCGCCACCGGGCGCAGAATGAAGGGATGCGACGGGTTCATGATGCGGTTCGCGGGTCAAACCGGATCATTGCGGCTGCGGCGGGCGGTGGTGCTCATGCTCACCGGCTGGCTGAGACTGTGCCGGCTGGCCTTGTCCCGGGTCTGCCTGTGGGGGCTGGGGCTGTCCGGGCTGGGCCTGTCCCGTGGGAGGCTGTGCCGTGGTGGCCTGCCCGGTCTGGGCTTGTCCCGGTTGGGCTTGTCCCGGTTGGGCTGTCCCGGTTGGGCTTGTCCCGGTTGGGCTTGTCCCGGTTGGGCCTGTTCCGCCCCGGTCGGGCGCGTGCCCGCTGCCTGACCCTGGGAGGCTTGCGGCGACGGCACGGTGACCGCGGCGCCTTCCCGCAGCCGATCGGTGCCGTCGGTTACCACACGCTCGCCGGGTTGCAGGCCGGACAGCACGGCCTGGTAGTTGCCATCGACCGGACCGACTTTGATCGGGCGAACTGAAACGGTGTTGTTGGCATCGATCACATAGACAAATGTGCCAGGCTCGCCGCGCTGCACGGCAGGCACCGGCACGCGGATCGCATCGCTCATGGTGCTCACGAGCAGACGCGCGTTGACGAACTGATTCGGATAGAGCAACTCATCCGGATTGGCGAATATGGCACGCAGCTTCAGGGTGCCCGTTGTGGTGTCGATCAGGTTGTCCAGGGTGCCCAGCTGTCCGGTGGCCAGCAGCCGCGTATTGGCGCGATCATAGGCCTCGACGCTTAATGTCGCCCCTGAGCGTACCCGTTGGATGATGTCGGGAAGGTTGTCCTCGGGCACCGAAAAGAGCACCGAGATAGGCTGCATCTGGGTGATCACAACCAAGCCGCTGGTGTTGGACGTCTGAACGTAATTGCCCTGGTCAATCTGGCGCAGCCCGACCTGCCCATCGATCGGCGACACGATGTGGCAATAAGCGAGATTCAGTTTTGCGTTGTCCACTGTCCCTTGGTCGGTCTGCACCGTCCCGGTGTACTGCTGCACCAGGAATTTCTGATCCTCCACTTGCTGCTGCGCGATCAAGTCCTGTCGTCCAAGCGTCACGAAGCGCTTCAGGTCGGATTGCGCCTGCGCCAGCAGCCCCTGATCGTGGGCGAGGGTTCCCTGCGCCTGCTCCAGCGCCGCCTGGTAAGGCCGAGGGTCGATTTGCACCAGGAAGTCGCCCTTCTTGACCGTCTGACCTTCCTGGAAGGCAACCTCCTGCAGTTGACCGTTGATCTGCGTCAGCACTGTCACAGTATCCAGCGAGGTCACGGTGCCCAGTTGGTTGAGCACGATGCGGATGTTGCCTTTGTCGACGGTTGCGGCGCCGACCGGTTGCGGTGGCGCCAGACCAGGCCGCCCGGTGCCGCCCGGCCGGGTCGCCGTCGTCGTCCCGGGGTTTTCCGAGGTGCGGCTCGACCGCCAGTACCATCCGCCCGCAAGGACGGCCGCGAGAACAAATGAAGCCACGATTAAACGGCCCACGCGGAATCTGGTCCGCCGGGGTGCCACGCGAGACGGCGGTTGCGCCGGACTGGTCCTGGAGTCGGGCTCGGTTTCAATCTGGGGCGGATCGACGTGTTCGTCCATGCGGCATGATATCCTTCGTCCGCGGCGGCCGGCAAACCGGCGGGCGGCGTTTGATGAGCACATGCCGATAAGGCATCGGCGGCGCCAGCAACAAGTTATTCCCTGTCAATGTTACGCAAAGCATCCCTTCGTTACCCGCTGGACATGCGCCCCATCCACGGTTGCGGGCGGAACGTTCGCGGTATTCCCATTCGCCGCGGCTCTATCCAATCGCCCCGGCAGCGCGCAGAACAATGCCAATGTCCGACGCCCGCCCGACCCCTCTCGCCCGCCCGACCACCCATGCCTGGCTGTTGCTGGCGGCGGCCTTCGCCACGTTCTCGATCGGCGCCGGCTTCATGCACGCCTACACCGTTTTCCTGGTGACTTTCATCGAAGCGTTCGGCTGGTCCCGTGCCGAGGTTTCGGTTGCCTATGCAGTCAGCCAGTTCGTCAATGGCGCCAGTTCGCCGATCGTGGGCCTGTTGGTTGACCGATTGGGCGCGCGCCGCCTGATCCTGACCGGCGGATGCGTTCTGACGGTGGGGTTGCTGCTCAGCTCGCAAGTCAATGCCCTGTGGCAGGTGATCGTGGTCTATGGCGTGGTGATGACCATGGGCGCCAATTGCCTTGGCCTCGTCGTCTTCGTGCCCCTGTTGTCGCGCAATTTCGTGCGCAACCGAGGCATGGCCGTGTCGGTGGTGCAGTCCGCCAACGGGTTCGCGCGCGCCTTCTCCGCGCCGCTTACCACGCTCATGATCTCCGGGCTTGGCTGGCGCGGCGCCTATCTCGGGCAGGGCGTCTTCCTGGCCGCGGTGATCATTCCGCTGGCGGCGTTGTTCCGCAGCGAGGGGCGTCCGGATAGGCGGCAAACCGTCGGCCACGGGGGCACTGACCAAGCACACCCGGCGGGAATCGGGCAAGTGGCCAGGTTTCGGGAGTCTGGGTGGACCCCGCGCCAGGCGATGCGCACCCCGCATTTCTGGCTACTCGGACTGGTCTACATGTTCACCGGTCTGGGCAGCTTCCTGGTGGCCCTGCACCAGCTCGCGTTCGCGATCGATATCGGCTTCGACAAGCTCTACGCCGCCGAGGTCCTCGGCCTGGGCGCCTTCTTGTCACTGCCGGGGGTCATCATCACCGGCACCATCTCCGATTACATCGGACGCGAACTGTCGGCGGTGGTGACGTACGGCACCTCGATCTTCGGCGTGATTTGCGCGCTGCTGATCACCAGCCCCGACCAGCATCTGCTGCTGTGGCTGCACTCCTGCTTCTTCGGGCTGACCTGGGGCGCCCGGGGCCCCGCGATTACCGCCAAGACAGCCGACCTGTTTCCCGGCCCCCACCTGGGGACCATCCTGGGCATGATCACGATCGGCACCGGCGTGGGTGCCGCGGCCGGATCATGGATGGCCGGCTTCGTCTTCGATACAACCGGCAGCTACCGGGTGGCATTCCTGCTGTCGATTCTCTTCTACGTATGCGGCAGCGTTGCGTTCTGGTCGCTGCGTCGGCCGCCGGCGATCCGCCCGTAGCAACGGTCCGTTCTCACAGGAGATGTCCCGCATGCTGTTCCTGGTCATCAGCGAACCTCGTCCCGAGCCGCCGTCAACCGTCACCGCGGCGCGTCAACGCTACTGGCGATGGATCGAGCCACTGATCGCCGCCGGAGACGTCCGCTCGGTCCACGCCAAAGTCGGCCGCGGCGCGGTTGTGCTGTTCGACGTCGCTTCGAATGAGGCGCTGCACGCGCACCTGAATGCCTGGGCAGACATCATCCCTGCCCGCTTCGATGTGCACGCGCTGATCGACCCGGAGAACGCGCGACGGTTCCTCGATAGCCAGGGTGCGACGGTGGACTGAGCCGTGGCGCCCGCCGAACTCCAGGTCGTGTCCGGATATATCGTCGCCTACCGGCTGTTCGACGTCGCCCATGCGATCGACCTCGGCCGAGTGGAGGAGGTATGGGCGCGCAAGGGGCGTAGCGGGATCAGTCGCGGCAGGCTGAACACCACGCCCGCCAAGGCCGTCGCCTTCGGCGTGCCGCCGGTCGACCTGGGGCTCGACCCGGTGCCGCTGCAACTCGGTGATACCTCCGTACAAGCCGCCGTGACCGCACGGTTGTATGATTTTGGGGTCGTCACAATCGCGCTGCGCGTGCCGGCCATCGGGCTCTCATGGTCCGCTTTCACCTCCAGGCTGAATACCGTCGACGGCACTATCGGCCTCGAAGCTTCCAATCCGCTGTGGGCCAGGTTGTTGGAGCGTGTGCGGCGCGGCGTCGACGACGCGCTGGTCCGGCCTACCCCGTCGACGCTGGAGGAAGACTACCTGATCGGCGTGGCGAACGCCTTCAGTGAAAACCTGACCGCCGAGGCGCTGGACAGCCGCATCGACCTCGTCCCACTACTCTCCGGCGAGCAGCGCCCGCTCTCCGAACCGGCTCGGCGCGATCTGCTGCAGCACCGCTATTCCTACTACACCGACGACCTCGTGGCACTGAGCTGGGATCGGGCGTTCATTTACGAGCCGCGCGGCGATTCCGATGTCATCGATATCCTGGAAGTGGCCAATGCGCAGCTTCTCGAGATGCGCTACTATGACGAGTTGCTGGATGCCGAGCTACCGCGGATGTACGATCTGGTGGAAGCGGCGCAGGCGCCGATGGCCGCTGCCGGGCGCCCGCCGCTTCGCTGACCTCGCGCGTACGCTCTACACGATGGTCGCCGAGGTCACCGAGTTGACCGAAAGGGTCGACAACGCGCTGCAGGTCACCGAGGACGTTTACCTGGCGCGGATCTACTCGGCGGCGCTGGATTTGTTCCGCGTGCCGACAGTGAGTGCTGCGGTCGACCGCAAGCTGTCGATCATCCGCGACACCTATACCGCTCTGTATGACGAGGCCTCGGGAAGTCGCTCTGAACTGCTGGAGATTTTTGTCCTGGTGCTGATCGGGGTGGAGATCGTCCTGGCGGTGGTGCGTTAACAAGCGCGGTCTCGTGGGCACCGGGAATCCGCAGCCCGCGCAACTTGGGCCGCCGAAATGGGTCAATGGTCGTGTCGGATGCGACCATGACACTGAGGGCCTCCGGTTGCGCGATGACGGAGAAATTTCTGGCTTGTCGGAACCAACTTCGGGATAGTGCTGGCGCACTCTTGTGGCGAGCTCCCCAGCCTCGGCCAACGGAATAGCCGCTGCAGGTGGCTTGCAAGCGGGCGACGCCCGCTTTCCCAACGATGCAATGACGGTCGCGGCCTGCCGCGCCCGCACGGGGAGTGCGTATCATGATCAAATCACGCCGCATGACGCGCCGTGGCACCCTGAAGATGGGGGCCGCGGCTGCGACGCTGCCGCTCGTGCATATCCGCACGGCCGGCGCCGCCGGGAAACTGTCGATCGCGTTCTGGGATCATTGGGTGCCACAAGGCAACGAGATATTGCGCAAACAGATCGATGCGTGGGCCGAAAAGAACAAGGTGGACGTTTCGGTCGATTTCATCACCTCGAACGGGTTCAAGCTCACTCTGACCGCCGCCGCGGAGGCACAGTCAGGCACCGGGCATGACGCGTTGCAGTTCGGGCAGAATCAATACGATCTGTTTACTTACGCCGACAAGCTCGAGCCGGTCGATGACGCGATCAAGGCGATCACCGACGAGTGGGGGCCGTTCCTGCCGACGTTCGAATACCTGGGAAAGGTCGATGGCCACTGGCGAGGTATTCCAACCTCAACCTTCACCGGCTCCCGGCCCTGTCTCGGTCGGATCAGTCTGATGAAGCAGATTGCCGGCATCGATGTGCAGACGATGTATCCGCGGCAGAAGGTCGAACCGGGTCCGGCTGCGCCGGAATGGACCTACGATGCCTTTCTCAAGGCAGGAGAGGCGTGCAAGAAGGCAGGCTATCCGTTCGGTCTGGGACTCGGGAACACCGGCAACTCCATCGGCAACGCCACGGTTTGGTTCGCCGCATACGGCGCCGAACTGGTGGATGCCAAGGGCGACATCGTGATCGAGTCGGACAAGGTGCGGGAGTTCCTCGAGTGGGGTCAGAGGCTGGTCAAAATTCTGCCGCGCGACGCATTGAGTTATGACGACGCCACCGATAATCGCCTGATGATTGCCGGCCAGACCGCGCTCATCTTCGACCCGCCGTCACCATACGCGGTGGCCAAACGGGACAAGATGGCGGTGTTCGAGGACATGTGGTCCTTCCCCTGTCCCGCTGGACCCGCGGGCCGGTTCATTCCGCACGGCCATGCGTTCTCCGGCATCTGGAAGTTCGCCAGAAACAAGACGGCGGCAAAGGATTTGAACGTCTATCTGTCACAGCGTGCGTTGTTTGAGGAGCGCTGCCGGGCCGTTGAAGGCTTCGATCTTGCGGTGCTCCTGAGTATGTCGAACTCATCGGTTTGGGATGAGGTGACACCACCACCCGGTGTGTTCTCCAACTATCCGATCCGCCCGTGGCATGGCAGCAAGCCGCTGGTCGCCGGATGGCCCGCGCCACCTGCGATCGCGGCGCAGATGGTCAGCCGCGCAACCCTGCCGAATATTCTGGCGAAGTTATACACCGGACAATCGATCAAAGACGCGATCGATTGGGCGAAGGAGGAACTGGAGGGCTTCAACCGGTAACAGTCGGCAACGCCTCAACGGGCAGGTAGCCCGTCGAGGCGTCACTGCGAACAAACACGCGTGTGCAGCGTTGCGTTCGCGTATCCCCGGTCATCCCCGGCGAAGGTGTCATCCCCGGCCAAGGTGTTGTCCCCGGCGAAGGCCGGGGACCCACGATTTTGCAGGCTGGTTTAGATCAGGCCGGCTTCACCACATATCCGTAAGCGGTGTTGCTGCGGCTTCCGCCATTCTCGAGATAGGCAGCCTTTCGTTTCGAGATGCCGTCCTGCGGCAGTTCGTTGGCGGCAGCGTGCAGATCCAGGTGATAGTGGCGTGCCCCGTTAAAGCCCAGGATTGCGCCCTTCACCGGACCCTCAGCCGGACCAAGAGGAGCGAAACCATGCTTCTTCTGCATGTCTTCGGGGATTTCCAGACGCCGGAACGCCTCGATCTGCCATTGCGGCGAGCCATACCAGACTGAGTCGGTCCCCCAGAAGACGTGGTCGTGTCCCAGCCCCTTGATCAGCGTGCCCATCATGGCGGCGGCGAACCGCGGGTTGGTTACTGCCGAGACGGCGAAACTGGTGCCGACGTCGGCGAAGACGTTGGTCACGCCGTACTTGCCCGGGATCGCTGCGAGGTCGGAAACCCACTTGATATTGCCGCTACGTTCGAATTCGGCAAGATCGTCCGTCGGGTTCTCCTGGAAGGCGCGCAGGGCGGCATGGTACATGATGAAATTGATCTGCGGCCAGTCCTTCGCGGCCTTCGGCACATCGTCAACCGTGGCATAACGCCAGGCGCCCCCTGGGATCGAGGTTTCGTAGTCTTTCGGCAACAATCCCTTATGGATGCAGATATTGGTGATCCCCGCCTTCACCGCCTTTTCATAAAACGGGTACATCAGCTTTTCGTCGTCTAGCCGGAACGGATACTTCGTGGTCTGCGGCGACAGCGGATCACCGATCGTGTAGCCCTTCCAACTGGTCGGACGGACCACTTCGATCACCCGATCGACCTCCTCCATCCAGCCGGGCTGCTGCGGGGTGATCAGTGAGTGGAACAGCAAGCGCCTTGAGCCGGCGAGAGCATTCACCGTCTCGCTGGCCTGTTTGATCTGGTCGTTGGAGAGGAACCATTTCGTCGGATCATCGAACGGCGCGCCGCTCAACAGCGCGATCTTCGTGTCGCTGTCGAAGAAGATTTCCTTCAGGTAGTTCTCGAACTTGTAGCGCGCGAGCCCCATCCCGACCGGCTCTTTCTTCATGTCCGGGTTCCAGTTGGCCGCGGCATACGCGGCAAGACCGGTGAGCCCCTCGAAACTGTAATCGTCGCGTACGAAATGAGTTTGGTCATCGAAGATGAACTGACCGGACAGGCCGGACGCCCGGGCGGCGGCCGCATCCGGCTCTGCCGCCTCGGCCGGATTGATCTTGAACAGCGGTCCGAACACTTCGTTCATGGCGACGAAGGCGGCGGCCATACCGCAGGTGGAGCGCAGGAACTGTCGCCGGTCCAGACCAAGCCGGCGCCCGTTCTCGTCGGCAAAGGCCTTGAGCCGGCCTTCAACCTTGCGTTGATCCGCGGTCTGCGGCAGCGGGTTGAACTCTCCGTTCGATACCATCTGCGTCGGTATCGGCGACGAAAATGCCGCGGTTTCTGCCGGTGAAAGTTGTTCGAGCTCCCGCTCGCTCAAGTAACTGCCCATTGGTTTCCCCCTTATTTGTGAACGCGTCGCATCCACCAAAACGGGAGGGCCCAAGGAGCCGGATCCCGCATTCTTACTTGTCCAAACTGTCGCAAAGGCCATGGTGTCTGTCAAGCGGCAACGTCTGCTCGAATCCGCCGCACACCACGTGGGGTTGCGGATCCCAGCGCCTGAGCCAAGGCCATTGCCGCTGGCAAGTTGGAGAGATAGCCTTGCGAACCGGCTTGCCTGACGGGAGTGACCAACGGCGAAACGAAATAGTGGAGTTTGGCTATGACACGCATTCTGCTAACCGCGGCCACCTGGCTACTCTTGGCCTCGGTCGCCCTGGCGGCCGATCTGCCGACCGCCGCGCCGTCGGACGTCGGGGTGGGCCGGCTCGATCGGATCACCAGCTTCTTTAAGACCGACACTGATGCCAAGCGAATTCCAGGTGCGGTCGTTATGATCGCGCGCGATGGCAAGGTGGTCTACCATGAAGCGTTCGGCGTGCGTGACCCGGCGACCGGCGCGCCGATGCGGAAGGACAGCATCTTCCGGATCTATTCGATGACCAAGCCGGTAACCGGCGTGGCCGTCCTGATGCTGATGGAAGAGGGCAAGCTCCGCCTGACTGATCCGGTTTCGAGATACCTGCCGGCGCTCAAGAACCCGAAGGTAATGACTGAGACCGTCGACGCACAGGGCAGACGGGTCACCACTACGGTCCCGGCCAACCGGGAAATAACGATCCAGGACCTGATGCGTCATACCTCTGGAATCACCTATGGCGCCGGCAATTCAGCCGCTGAACAAGCAATGACCAAGGCGGGGATCGGTATCCCGCTGCCCGGCGCCAACGAAAAGCCGCTGTCGGTACGGATGACCGATCAACAGTTGGTGGACGAACTCGGCAAGCTGCCGCTGATGTTTCAACCCGGGACGAGTTGGGAATACGGCCGCTCCATCGACGTGCTGCTGGCGTTGATCGAGGTGGTCTCTGGCCAGCGCGGAGACACGTTCATGTCCGAGCGGATCTTCCAACCGCTGGGGATGACGGACACCTTCTTCAACGTGCCAGCGGATAAGCTCGATCGGGTCGCGCAGCCGGGTCCCGACCCCGACACCGGGGCAACTGCAAAACTCACGGACGTCACGCAGCAGCGCATCTTCCTCGGCGGAGGCGAGGGACTGTTGTCGACAGCGTCCGATTACATGCGCTTCGCGCTGATGCTCGCCAACGGCGGGGAAGGTAACGGTGTGCGACTGCTGTCGCGCAAAACCGTGGAACTCATGACATCCGACCATCTGGGCGCGGCGCTGTCGCAGGGGCCCAATTTCGCTCCGGGTCCAGGCTATGGCTTCGGGCTGACCGTCGCGGTCCGAACCCAGCCCGGTATGTCGGCCTATCCTGGCAGCGTCGGAGAATTCAACTGGGGCGGCTATGCAGGCACGGCTTTCTGGGTGGACCCAAAGGAGAAACTTGTGCCGATCATGCTGATGCAGGCGCCGGGGCAGCGACTTTACTACAGGTTCACGTTCCGCGGACTGGTCTATCAGTCGATCATCGACTGAGGCGACGCGTCGGCGCGCATCGATGCCGTGCAGGTGAAATCGAAGTCAGATCCAGCGACGAACCGTCGCCTTGTATCGCAGATACCGTTCCCCGAACTTCCGTTCCAGGTAGCGCTCTTCCGGCTCGATGACACCTTTCTGCAGAATGACCGCCAGCAAGATGGCGAAGAGCAAAATCCACAGAGAATCTACCCACAATGCAATGCCGAGCAAGCACAGTATCATGGACAGATAAATCGGATTGCGGCTCAATCGATATATGCCGCCGGTGACAACGTCCGTTGTCGGTTTGCGAACGTCGAGCGCCGTCTTTGCCTTGACCAATCGGGACGAGGCTCCCAGCCCGATGGAAATCGAGGCCACGACCAGAAGGAGGCCGCCGAGCCATAAGCCCTGCGTTCGAGGCAGGAACTGCAAGGGCCAGGCGAAATGAAACAACAAACCCAGCGCCAGGGCCGCTGCCATGATCAGCGGCGGCAACGCAACGACTTTTGCTTTGTCGGGGACGTCGCCTGACATGTCCTTCGTCCTCCTTCTGCCAGATGCGCATGGTCCTCACGCTCGTGTGAGGTCTATCACAAATGGGACGTCGATCCGGCAATGCGATTGGTTTGGCGCGCGCTGGTGCCGATGGCCGCGGCATCGGTCCCCGGCACGCCGCCCGACCCGACGCCGGCCGATCCGGTTTTCAGGGAAGCGAGCGATGGTGGCGGTCGAGCGCGTCGACCAAGCGGCTCCGCCAGAACGGCTGCAGGCCGGTTTCATGCACTGGGTGCGACGGGCCGCCCTGCGGCCGGCTGTGATGGACTCCCGGACCGTGTCGGGCGGCCGTTCCCAGCGCACTTCGTCGGGATGCGCATAAGTCCAATGCTACGACGCATAATAGTGATCAGGCACGGGCAGACATACCTAGTGAACCAACGAAGCCGGACATCTCGCCCGACTGGGGATGGAGAACTCGGATGAAAACCTTGATATTAGCGGCCATCATGACGTTGGGCATGGCCGTGGTACAGTTTCCGCAGCCGGCTCAAGCTGGCGCGTCGAGCGCCGCGGACCATGGCCCCTCCATCCAAAACACGAACGTCTGGCCCAGTGGTTCAGAAACCGAGGGTGGTTGGGGCTAACGCCCTTCCAGATCGGGGTATTGCGCAGGCCGGGTGGTTCCCGGCCTGATTGCTGTCCGGACGGAACGCCGGACGGACCGAAGGACCCGGTCGGCCGCTGACCCGGCGCGCCGGCCTCGCGGGCTTATAGTCAGCCGGGGGCGTGCGCCCCCTCCTTCATCCCGCGCTCAACAGGTCGCCGAATCGCGCCCAGGATTTACCGTCGAAGCGCGCCATCTGCTCCTGATTGACCGGGAAGAAACGGGTGGGGCTGGTATTGATCCGGATGCCCGGCACCAGCATCGGCACTTCAAGATCGCTTAGGTTTGCCGCTTGGTGCATGACGTTCTCGCGGGTGAGATCGTCGCCGCATTGCTTGAGCACCTGGATAAGCGTACTCGCGACCGCCAGTGCGTAGGCGTAGCCGGCATCGTTCACGGCGCCTTCCGGGATGTATTTTTTCATGAAGTCCAGATAGAACTTCACGTCCGGAGCGCCGGCATAGGCCGGATCGTTGATGTCCTTGATGTAGACGAGGGTAATCAGCCCGATCGACTTCTCGAGCCCCGCCGGTGTCAGCGTCGCGGCAATGGAGGTCGCCGTGCTGTTGAGGAAATGCGTCGGCCGCCAGTTGATGTCGGCGAGCTTGCGGATTGCCTGGGCGGCGAATTTCGCCGTTGCGATATTGAAGAATACCGTGGCGCCGGTGCTCTGCAGGCTGACGATCTGCGAATCGATCGTCGGGTCCGCGGGCTCGTAGGTCACTTCCTTGACGATCAGCTTCGCGCCCGCCTCGCCAAGCCCGTCCTTGAAGCCGTTGAGGAAATCCTTGCCGAAATCGTCGTTCTGGTAGAGCACCGCGATCTTCGCATCCGGGATGTTCTTCAGGATGTATTTGCCGTAGACCCGTCCCTCGGCCCGGTAGGTCGGCGCCCATCCCATCGTCCAGGGAAAATGCTCGGGATCGCCCCAGCGCGACGCCCCGGTCGAGACGAAGAGCTGTGGCACACCCTTCCCGTTGAGATATTTTTGCACTGCCGCGTTGGTCGGCGTGCCAAGCGAGTTGAAAGTGAAAAGCACTTCCTCCTGCTCGACCAGTTTGCGGGTCTGTTCGACGGTCTTGGGCGGGGAGTAGCCGTCATCGAGCGAGATCAACCGCAGCTGGCGCCCGTTGATGCCTCCCTGCTCATTGATCATCTTGAAGTAGGCTATCTGGCACTGACCCTGCACGCCGTATGCTGAAGCAGGTCCGGAATAGGACATGGTCTGGCCGATTTTGATCTCGGCGTCGCTGGCGCCGGGGCCGTATCTTTTTTCCGCGCGCGCCGGGCGCACGGCGATCCCCGAGGCGAACAACCCCAGCAAGGAGGCGCTTTGCATAAGATCCCTGCGTCCGATCGCCATGTCCGTTTCCTCATTTGCCGCCATCCCGTCGCTGGAGCGGGAAGGCTTTCTTTGACTGGCGCATCGAGTTACCGGCCAGCTCCGGCATCCTTTCAAGCTAGTGCCGGACCGCTGTGCTGGGAACCCACATCCGCGGGAGAGACCGGCGCATCGGGCGCCCACTCCCCGGCCGCCGGTCAGGCCCCTGCCCCGCCAGTCCGGCCGACGAGCGGCGCACAATGATGAACGGCCGACCCGCCGTAGGGCGTCTTTTCGGCGCAAATATCCTGAGACGGCTCAAGTCTCCGACGCATAATCGGCGAGTTACAGCGCGCCAAGTGAGAGGGACGCGCCACCGATGATCAGCGACGCACCGGGTTCGACCCAAAGCCAACCCCTGGAGATCTGTGAAAAGCCGAACTTGCATAGCGTCGTGAGAGGGGCCTTCATACCGGTTGGGTATAGGATGAGCGCGCTCGACGCGAGGGTTGGGCGTGTCCAGGAGTGCATGGACCCGCTGTTGCGGAGACATACGCGCGGCGATGGGAAAAATGCTGAGCCACCCGGATGTGGCAGTGCATGTTTGAGCGGGGAGTCATGATGGCACAAAATACAACGTCCACCGGCGTCAACCGCCGCGGCCTGCTTTCAACTCTGGCAACGGCGCCTGTCATGGCCGGAGCGCTGATGCCAAGCGCAGCACTGGCACAACCGGCGGCGCAGCAGAAGGGATTTTCCTTCGCGGCGTGCGGCGACTCCCGGCCGATGATGTACCTGCCGGTCAAGGACGGGCAGCCGGACCTTGTGCGTTTGTTTGTCGAAATGTTCGGGCTGGTCATGCCGGAGAGGGTCGCAGAGGAAGTGGTGAAGCGGGATGTGAAGATGATCTTTGATCCCAACACCAAGGAACTCGCCCAGGTCATCATGCCGTTCATGACCAAGAGTGAAGTGATGACGTTGTCGGTCGATCAGGGCTGGGTTACCCGGGCCACGGTCGAGGACGTGAAGCTGCTTCCAGGCGTGCACCGGGAAATGTTCCAGTTGCAGGGCGGTGAATGGGTGGCGCGCGAGATCGTCCGCCAAGTGCAGTCCGGCCGCGCACGATTCGTGGTCAACAGCGGTGATGTCGTCTGGTGGGGCAATCAGGGCCATCTGGTCAGTGACAGCCCTTACTGGAAACGCGTGCACGACTCCATGCTGAAGCTGCTGCCGGCGCCGGACGACGAGATGCGGGCGGCCGGCCTTGGCGGGCGATGGTTTATCTCCGTGGGCAACCACGAGGTCTGGGGTGATCCGAAGATCGAGGGGACGTTGGACGCCGTGCCGTATCTCAAGGATTTTGGCGTGACGCCGGAACGATTGATCTACAAGTTTGACTTCAAGGACTCGCGTTTCATCTTTCTGTGGACTGGGAAGTACGACTACCGATCACCCTCGATGTGGGACGGCGACCGTCCGAATTACGTGGACCAGATGCAGACGTTGCGGCATTGGCTGGATGAGGCCAAAGCCAAAGGGATCCCCCGGGCGTTCATCGTGTTCCACTATCCGGTGTTCGCCCGGTCGGGCCTGGGACCGATCCCCGAACCCGACAACCCGCACAAGACCATCGCCGCATATGCCAAGGACCTGGAGCTGACCGTGTTCAACGGGCACGTTCACACGACTGAATTGTACGATGTTGACGGGGTGAAATACCTGATGCTGGGCGGTGGCGGCGCCGAGCAGGATCCGATTTTGCCGGGCCGCACCAGCATCAAGGTGCCCGCGGACTATCCGCAGGATCTATACTGGAAGGGCCACCCGCCGATCGAGGATTACAACTACGTGCTGGTGGATGTCGAACCGGGCCAGAAAACGAAATTCACCCTCAACCGCTTCCGGCCGACATCGGCTGAGCCGTTTGCCACCGAGGCGCTGTTCATTTAGCGGGATCGAGCCTGCTCGTGGCCATCGCTGCAAGCCCTGGTCTGAGAGCGTTTTGTTCATGGCGACGGCGATCAACCGCCGGCGATAACGCCGTTGGTAAGCTGGGCGGTTGCACGGGATCGGCGTTCATGGCGACGGTACTTGCCATCATTCACGGTCTTGTAGCGGTCGCGCTGCTCGGTGCGGTCACGCATCAGACCCTTGCGGTATTGGCACCCGCAGCCGCTCGGCCCGGCTCCTTCTTTGCCCGCTTCCGTGCGGTGCAAGCCGCCGCGTTCACCAATGCCGTCGTCGTGCTGTATCTGGCTTCGGCGACGCTGGGCGCGATTGTGTATCTGTATTTCAAGACCGACATCAGTCCGCTGATGGAGCGCGATCGCCACTGGCGGGCGCTGGGCCTGTTGGATCTCAAGGAGGATTTTGTCGCCATCGGGTTGGGATTGCTGCCCGCCTACTGGCTGTGCTGGCGCCGCATGTCGGTCGACGAGGCGAGCCGGACGCGGGCCGCCCTCACCGCGTTGCTGGCCTTCATCACATGGTGGGGGTTTCTGATCGGGCACATCATGACCGACATCATGGGGTTCGGGTCGTGACCGCGGCGGCGCTGCGCCGGTTTGCCTTCGCCTACGGGGCGGCGTTCGCAGTGCTCTACGTGGCGGCGCGGGCCAGGGGACTTGGGTTATTCACCGTCTATCCCACACTCGGGATCGTCCTTCCCGGCATGCATCGGTCCCGAGACGTCGCCGACCCGGTGCTCGACTTCCTGGCGCCGGAGATGTGGTGGTACGGCTGGACCGCGACGGCGGCGATCGGAGCGTTCGTATTGGGCGTCGCCGCCGCGCTGTTGCCGGAGCGATGGTGGCTGCGGTTCTGGCCTGGTTGGTGGTGCGCGGTTCCGGTCCTCGCGATGATCGCGTGCGTTTACCTCAATATTCCCTGGTTGAGGCGCTAGCCAGCGCGCCCCTTTTATTGCGCTCGGTCAATTCGTCATTGTGCGCCGCCGCACCGTCAGCCATGCTCCGCGCGCACTGGTCGCAGCGGCGATCAGCCGCGGTGTTCCCGGACAGGTCCGGGCCACCTCGGCGATACCTCCATCTCGAGCGTCACCGGAGGCCGGAGGAACGGCTGTGGATGTCGCAAATTGGCTGCGAGACCTGGGTCTGCAGCGCTACGAGGCGTCGTTCCGCGAGAATGACGTCCGGGCTGAAGATTTGTGCCATCTCACCGCCGAGGATCTCGATGGACGCGGAGTTGTCGCCGTCGGCCATCGGCGTCGGCTGCTGGTGGCAATTGCCAAGCTGAACGAGCAAGCGGGCACCGAGGCTGTGACCCGAGGGTTGCTCCGGCGGCCGGCGCTTCAACATCGGTCGGCGAAGATGCGGTGCCGCACGCCGGCGAACGCCGCCAGCTTACCGTGATGTTCTGCGACCTGGTGGGTTCGACAGCACTCGGGGAAAAGCTTGATCCCGAAGAGCTTCGGAGCTTGCTGCACGCGTATCGAACTGTTTGCGGCGAAGTGATCGCGCGCTACGACGGGTTTGTCGCCCGGTATGTGGGTGACGGCATCCTGACCTATTTTGGCTGGCCCACGGCTCACGAAGAAGACGCCGAGCGGGCGGTGCGGGCGGCTCTGGGGATCGTGCAGAGCGTCAAGCTGGCGTCGTTGACCGAGGCACTGTCCGTCCGCATCGGGATCGCCACCGGGTCTGTCGTCGTCGGTGAATCAGCCGGCACGGGGGACCAGTCGAAGCTGGCCATTGGCACCACGCCCAATCTGGCCGCGCGCCTGCAAGGACTGGCTGCCTCCGACCAGATTGTAATTGCCGCCTCGACCCGTCGCTTGGCGGGCAACGCGTTCGAACTGACCGATCTCGGCGAGCATGACCTAAAGGGGATCGTGGAACCGGTCCACGCCTGGCGGGTGGAACGTGCCTCGGTGACGGCGAGCCGCTTTGACGCGAAGCGCGGCGGTAGCGCGCTTACCCCGCTGGTGGGCCGCGACGAGGAACTGGATCTGCTGCTTCGCCGCTGGTCCCAGGCCAGGGACGGCGAAGGCCAAGTGGTGCTACTGTCGGGTGAGCCCGGGATCGGCAAGAGCCGCACCCTGGACGCCCTGCGTGAGCGGCTGGAAGCCCAACGCGTGCAGGCACTGCGTTTCCAGTGCTCCCCCTACTACGTGAACAGCGCTTTCTGGCCCGTCATCGACAACTTCGAACGGACGCTGAAATTCGCTCGCGACGAACCGGCGGACACGAAACTCGACAAGCTGGAAGCACTGATCGTCACGCATTACGGCCGGCCGCTGTCCGACGTCCGATTCATTGCTTCGATCCTGTCCATTCCCTGCGACGACCGATACGGCGCCCGGCCGATGACGCCGCAGAAGCACAAGGATGAGACGCTGCGGACCTTGGTCGACATCTCCGAAGCCGCTGCCCGCCTGCAACCCAGCGTGATGCTGTTCGAGGATGCGCACTGGGCGGACCCCACCACGTTGGAGGTGCTGGATCTATTGATCGACCGGGTGAGGACCGTTCCGCTGCTGGTGGTGCTCACGCACCGGCCAGAGTTTCAGTCGCGCTGGTCAGGGCACGGACATGTTGGCGCATTGAACCTATCCAAGCTGACCCGGACACAGAGTGCTGCGATGGTCTCCAAGCTCGCGGGCGGCAAGGCGCTACCCGAGACGTTGCTTGAGCAGATCCTGATCAGGACTGACGGCGTTCCGCTGTTTGTCGAGGAGCTGACCAAGTCCATTCTGGAATCCGGCGAGCTGAAGGCGGCAACCGATCGCTACGAGTATGGTGGCTCCGCCCGTGCCGTCACAATTCCGGCGACGCTGCGGGACTCGCTGATGGCGCGGCTGGATCGCTTCATGCCGGTGAAGGAGATTGCGCAGATCGGGGCAGCGATTGGCCGCGAGTTTAGCTATGAGCTGATCGCGGCGGTCGCACCGATGCCTAAGGCTCTGCTCGACGACGCCCTGGCGCAATTGGGCGCATCGGGATTGGCCTTCCGTCGCGGCACGCCGCCTGATGCCGTCTACACGTTCAAACACGCGCTGGTGCAAGATGCGGCTTACGACTCATTACTCAAGAGCCGCAGACAGGAGTTGCACGCCAAGATCGCGCGCGTGATCGAGGTCGCGCTTCCCGAGCGTCAAGACCGCCGAACCCGAGGTGCTGGCGCATCACCTTACGGCGGCAGGCCTTGCCGAAGCTGCCATACCGCTCTGGCAAGCTGCTGGCGAGCTGGCGTTGCAGCGCATGGCCCTGGCCGAGGCCATCACCCATCTTAATCAGGGACTCGAACTGGTTTCCACCCTTCCTTAGTCATCGCAGCGAGACGGCGGTGAATTAGGGTTGCGTTGTCTCCTTGGCACCGCGTGGATGGCGTTCAAGGGCTGGGCCACTCCGGAAGTTTGGACTAGCCTACGTCCGGCACTAGCATTGGCGAAATCGCCCGAGCCCCAGGCCGCCCTCGTGCCTATTTACTGGGGACTGTTCGCCAACGTTATGACCCAAGGGCGCGTGGCAGAGTCGCTGCCATGGGCGCAGGAGATGCTGAATGTCGCGCAGGCGACAGGTGATGCCGCCCTGCTCATTGCGGGGCATATGACTGCCTCCGTTGGCTACTATTGGCTGGGCGAATTCACCAGGGCCCTGGAGCATGCCGATAAAGTTCTGATGCTCTATGACGCTGCGAAGCATGGGCATCTGGCGCATGTCCTAATCCACGATCCTAAAACTGCGACCGGTATAGTCAGCTCGCTCAGCGCCTGGATCCTGGGCTATCCGGATCAAGCCTTGCGGCTGAACGATGAAAAGGACGCCCACGCGCGCGGGCGCGGCCACCCATTTGACCTCGGATTTGCCCTGACTACTGGAGCGCATGAGTTCGATCACCGCTGTCGGCACGAAGAGCTGCGCAAGCGCGCTGAGGAATGTGAGCGGTTGGGTCGGGAGAACAGCTTGCTCGTGCTGTCGACGGCGTTGGCACCCATTTCATATGGTTTGACATTTATCCGGGAAGGCAAGGTCACTGAGGCAATTGCCCCGCTCAAGTCCGGCATCGCGATTTACGAGGCGGTTGGCGTCAGGACCCGCAGCCCGACCTGGAAGGCATTCTTAGCCGAAGCCATGGCGCGGACTGGCGACTTCGACAACGCCCTGCACCTGCTTGACGAGGCAATCTCGCAAATCGAACGTCCGGGATGGGAGGAGCGCTATTTCTACGCCGAGATCTTGCGCCTCAAGGGCTGGGTGCTCTCGCTCAAGGGCGATCTTGACGCAGCCGAACGGAATTTTCTCGCCTCGCTTCACTGGGCGCGCCGACAGCAGGCAAAAATGTGGGAATTGCGCACGTCGACCAGCCTCGCGCGCCATTGGCAGAGCCAGGGCAAACGCCAAGACGCGTATGAGTTGCTCGCCCCGGTTTACGACTGGTTTACTGAAGGTTTCGACACCAAGGACTTGCTGGAGGCGAAGTCTCTGCTCGCCGAACTGGGATAGGGAGGCGCCGCCGTGAGCCGGCCTACTCCGTTGGCCCCGGTCGAAGGGGCGTCGGGGCCGGTGGATCATTTATCGGCACCTCCCAAGTAACGATCCATCGCCACACCAGAGCCTTGCGAAGCATGCCCTTAGCGCACGCCGAGGGACGAGGGGACCCACGACCTGCGGTGCGGTGCAGTCAAAGTCGTAGATCCCCGGCCTTCGCCGAGGATGACATCTTAAGCACGAACGGACATCGCCAAAGCTTATGGGTAATCGCTAAAGCTTATGGGTATGAGACATCAAGCTGGGGGCTGCATCAACTGAATGACGCGATCAGCAAGCGGTGCTTCACTCAGCACGCTCGGCGGCTTCAGCAAGGAGCCAACCTCGGTGACTATCTTGTGCACCGACGGATCCTCTGCCGCCAGTCGCATCAGTGCGATGCCATACTGAATCCGGCGCTCGAAATCTGCCGGGCGCTCTCCTCGTGTTTGAGGATATATGAAATCATTTTCGGCGACACGCCAGGGCGCGTCGAGCAGACTCTGGACCTCGGCGAAGAAAACCTGGGCCAGTCCGTCAAGCGGATTTGGCAGCCCACGTCGTTCCTCAAGGAGACGCTTGAGCGCAAATGCCTCCTGGGCCGCGATGCTCATGCCCTGGCCAAAGACCGGATTGAAGCGGCAGACTGCGTCGGCGATCGGCAGCAGGCCGGGAGGAAACACCTGCAACCTCTCAAAGTGTCGCCGTATGCTGCTGGGGAACTTGAAACGAGCGATGTCCCCGGCCTGTTTTGCGTTTTTTATCGCGTCGTAGACAGTGGGAGTTCGAAGCGATCTGGCGAACGCCATGTATCCCTCGATGTCTCCAGCGGGCGCATCGCCGTGAGCTGCGCCCAGGGCAACCATCCAACACCCGTTTTCGATCGGAAGCAAAATAGCGCCGCGACTGCTGTTGGGAGGCAGCGGCAGATGCAGCAGCCCCTTCCACGGTGGTGGGTCCTTGGGAACTTCGAAAATTGCCGTTGAATAGGCAACGTCAATTCCGATTTCGGTCTCGTCAGGCTTTGCAGCTCCGATGCTTTCAAGCAACGCAAGGGTCAGCGCACCGCGCCCGGAGGCATCTATTACGAGATCGGAGGCGAGTACCGAAGTTCGACCTTCAGCGTCGTCGTAGCGGACCCCGGCGACGCGGTTCCGATCCGGAGACGCAACAAGAGCGCTGACCCGGCACCCCGGAAGCAGGTTGATATTGGCTTGCTGTTCCACCAGCCGCCGGATGACGAACTCAAGCAATGGCCGTGACATGCAGAAACCGTCGTAGCCGAGGTCACGGACCGGAAAAGGATCGAAACCCGGCCGCTCCCACCAGACGTCGAAACCGCTTCGCACCCTGACAGCGCCCGCGTCTTCAAGCTCCTTCTTGAAGTCAGGAAACAAGTCTGACAGCGCCATCTCGCCGCCGGTGAGGAGCCCGTGAGAATGTCGCGACTGAGGTGTGCCTGGGCGCGGTTCCGGACTTGCGGGCAATACGTCGCGATCCAGAACTGTCACCAGATCGAAGTGAGACGAAAGCGCCTTGGCTGCCGCCAGACCGCCGATGCCCGCTCCGATAACGACAGCGTGTTTACCTATTGAATCCGGCATCAACTACGCCCCTGCAAGTTCATCTCAATTTTGTCGGCCGGGTCGGCCACGGATAACCGGGAGCTGCCAAAGCGGAAACCCGGCGGCGGGGACCACACCGGGTCAGATCCCCGCATACCAGGTGTAGCCCTGATCCTCCCAGTAGCCCCCCTTCCCTTCACCGATATGGGCGTAGCCTTCGACCAACTCGATACGCATGACGTATTTGGCCATCTTGTAGCCGAGCTGGCGTTCGACACGAAGGCGGATCGGAGCGCCATGGGCGACCGGAAGAACCTTGTCGTTCATCTCGTAGGCGAGGATGGTCTGCGGATGCACCGCCTCCATCAGATCGATACTCTCGTAGTATTTTGTGTTCGGATTGCCGCTCTCCATCGGATCGGCACAGTGGAATACCGCGTATCGCGCGGATGGTTGCGGCTCGACCTGGCGGATGACTTCGCTGAGCGGCACCCCCTTCCATTTGCCGATGCAGCTCCAGCCCTCGACGCAGTCATGGCGGGTGATCTGCGTGCGTGAAGGCAGGGCACGGAGGTCGTCGAGGGACAGCTTGATCGGACGCGCCACCAGACCATCGACCTGCAGCCGCCAGTCAGCAAATCCGTTCGCCGCGAGCTGTTGGTAGTCGTCGTCGTCCGGATCGGACGTGCCATTGCTTTTGAAATGCGGCGACAGGTCGGCCTCAGTGAACTCGGGGGCCAGCGGATGCGCCCCGCCGATCAGGCGCTGAGCAACCCGCGTCAAACGTGTGGCGCTGCCAAGAATCCGCTGCACGGTCGGATCGTCGGACAGCGGTTCGCAACCGCCGAGGAGCATCGTCCCCAGTGCCCCGGTCGCACCCGCAACCAGCTTCCTGCGATCAATACGAAGCCGGTTACTCAGCTTCATGTTCTGTATCCTCGATAGCGTAGCGACCGGTCAACATCGATCGCAAATTGTTCCAAACACCCGAAATCAGCACCATGAACACATGGATCAGGACGAAGGCGACCAGCGCCCAGGCAAGAATGAAATGCACCGTCCGTGCTGACTGGCGCCCATCGAATATCGTCAGCAATAGCGGAAACGCGGCGTCCATCCGTGGCGACATGGTCAGTCCCGCCAGCACGATCACCGGCAGGAACACCACGATGACCACCAGATAAGCGAGCTTCTGCAGGACGTTGTAGCGGCGAGCTTCCTCGCCTTTCGGGAAGCGGAACAGCAGGTGATCCCATGTCGTCCGCCCGATGCGTCCGAGATCGTGCCAGGACGGGAGCAGATCCTTGCGGAAATGCCCACTGGCGAAACCGGACGCGAGGTAGACGGCACCATTGAGAACCAAGACCCAGGCGAAAAAGAAGTGCCACAGCCGTCCCTCCGCCAGCGACTGCTCGCCGGGCAGCGTGGCCCAGGACGGGAAGCCACGCGCCCAGGGACTGCCAAGCGTATCCCGAGACAGGCCGAGAACACCGGTGGTTTCGAAACGATGCCCGAAAACGGTGGTGATGCCCTTCGGCGCCCCGTTCTGCGGCTGCTCCGACGTCATCTCCAGGATCGGATGGTCAAAGTCTGACAGACTGCCCCAGTAGAGCGCCGGATGCGCGTTGAAGATTTGCAGGCCGCTCATCAGCAGAACGGTGAGGCACAGGTACATTGATCCAATGTGTGATTCGCACCACCACCGAGTGCCGATAGATCAGACGCCGCGGCGGCGGGGTATGTAGAACGCCGCCCACCGCCTCGCTCATGTTGCTTCCCACAGCCGCGGCCTTTTCCTGCGCGCCACCCTTACATCGGCGGCTTGATCCCGTCCTTGCCGATCACGATCGCCGGCGCGACGAGGCTGCCGTCGTCCAGCTTCTTGGCAATCACGAACACCTTGCTGTTCGGCTTCAACTGATCGGGGGTGCCGGCGGTGAATTCGACGATCGTTGCGTCGGCTGGCACCGCGATATTCTGCGTGCCGCCCTTATAATCCAGCTTCACCACCCGGTCACCGCCAACCGAGTCCACTTTGGCGATATTCGCGTTGGTCATCATGTTTGGCCCGGTCCCCAGATCCCAAGGATAATGGCCCTCACCCAGTCCACGCAGAGTGTCGTCGAACACGTGCACCTCCACGGCGACGCGCTTGCCGTCCTTTTCGACCGACGTGATGCCGACGAATTTGCCGTCCTTGACGGCGCTGATATCCGCCGTGCTGACCGTGAAGATCTTGGCATCGTCGGCCAACTTGATCGCGTCGGTGCCGCGCGCAGTCTTGACCGACAGCATGTGACCGTCGACGGCTTCGAGAGTGCCGCGAACGTGCTGGGGTGGTGTCTCGGCGGCGAACGCCTGAGCGCCGATAGCGAGCCAGCCGCCACACGCGGCGGTAGCAACGAGCACCCTGAGTAACCGATGCATGGACATGCGACGTTTCCTTCCCTGAATTGGCCTGACCGGCCGGACAGACTTAAGCGATTCGCGCAACCACCCGCAAGGAGACACGCGAGGGGCTATGACGTTACAGGCGTCAACGAAAAGCCGACCTGGACCGCCGTAGTTGTAACCAAATCTTCGTCCAACGGGGGCGTTCTAAGGCGAGCTCGGAGCGCTAGCGGCCAGATTCGATCATCTCCATCAAGACCGCGCTCGAGACGCCCTCGGCGAGGCGCGCCGCCGCGACAATCGGTAACCAGCGGAATATCCTTTCCCGGCTCTCGCCGGTATGGCCTGCGAATAGGTCCACGTAGCAGGATGCCCACTCCGGCGCGGACGGCCGCATCAGCACGTAGGTCCGGCAAGCGTCGGCCGCGGGATCGCCCCGGCGAGCGTCCAGCCAATCGACCAATACCTCCTGTCCCGGTGGCCCCATTATATTCCCTGGATGGAAGTCGCCGTGACACAGGCGATCCGGCTCGGGCATCGCGGCGAGACTGTCCAGCAAGACGTGCCGCCGCGCCGCGGCCAGACCTTCCGCCCGCTGGATGTTTGCCGCCAGCCGAGCCTTCAGGCTGGCGAACTGCGTTCCGGGGTGGGCGTGAACGCGCGATTGCAAAGTCGCCATCTGCTTTAGATAAGCCCGCGTCAGGTCGGGTTCTCGACCGATGGCTTCGGCAAAGGATGGGCCCTCGGCGCGGGTCATCACGATCCCCCATCGATCCTCGATCTGTCTTATCCCTGAAACCGAAGGCACCGGCAGCCCAAACGACTCAGCCAGCGCCAGGCTGGCAGCTTCGCGAAACGCTGAGGTCTTGGGCGCCGCAGACTTGTAGAGCTTCAGGACGCGCGGGCCCCATTCAAACACCTCTGCCGCTTTGCCCGAGCCAAGCCGTCGGCCCAAATTGGTGTCATTCACGATCTCGAACCCCGGTTCCCGTTCCGACCAGAGAAGCGGAGTGTCGGCGGCTTACTCCGCCGCCTTCCTGAAGCCATCGCCGCGGAAGCGGGTGCGAAATACCTCCCACTCCTGCGCCCCGACCCGGTTGAAGGCGTCCCGGACGGTCATGGCGCCATGCGGTGCCGGGTGCACATGCGTGGACTTCAGGGCCGCGAGTGCATCGTCGCAGGCGCCGATCGTCGCCTTGAGCAGCAGGCCAGGCACGATCGCCAGCTTGAACCCCATCGCCGCCGCCTGCCGCAAGTCGACGACCGGCGTCTTGCCGCCCCATACCACGTTCAACAGGCATGGCCCCTTCACCAGCCGAGGTACCGCGGTGATTTCCTCCAGCGTCTGCGGCGCTTCCACGAAAGCCATGTCGGCGCCGTTACTCATCGCCTCGTTGGCCCGCCCGACCGCCTCCTCAAACCCGCTCACCGCTCGGCTGTCGGTTCGGGCGATGATCAGGAAGTCGGGATCACGCCGTGCGTCGGCGGCGGCGCGAATCTTGGCGATCCAATCCTCCCTCGGGACGATCTCCTTATCGTCGAGGTGGCCGCAACGCTTGGGTGACACCTGATCCTCGATGTGGATGCCGGCGACACCGGCCTGCTCGTAATCGCGCACCGTGCGGACGACGTTCAACTCGTTGCCGTAGCCGGTATCGGCGTCGGCGATTACCGGGACGTCCACGGCCCGCACCATGCGGGCGGCGTTGGCCACCATCTCCGTCGCCGTCAGGAGCCCGAAATCCGGATAGCCGTGCGACACCGAGGTGCCCGCCCCGGTCATGTAAACCGCGGCAAAGCCGGCCTGGGCTACCAGCATCGCGGTCAGTCCGTCATAGGCGCCGGGGGCGGTGACCATGCCGGGCGCACTCAACGCGGCGCGTAGCTTACTGGCCTGGGTCATCTGGTTTCTCCCTGTTCGCCGTAATTGAACTACCGGACCTCCGCTCGGCGCGGAGGGCGTATCGCGCAAACATAGGTGTCTCCGGGACCTGCCCGCAACCCGGTTGCCCTACTTGGCATGGCCAAGACTTTGCACTGGTCGGCAGTAGGCGTGGGAGGTGATCGGCGTTAGGCGTGGGGTGATCGGCGGTAGGCGGGTGAAGACACCGTCCAAGGTCCACGAGCCCTTGACGCACAGGAGAGCGATCAGTCGCTTGAAGCGTGGACGGTGCGCATCGAATTACTTCTCCCGCTTCAGGGGCTGGACGGCGAGTCCGGCATTAACCAGTAATTAATCAAATTTACCACATCATCCCTGTTACTCTCAATCGAGGACGGGCGAATGGCTGCATGGCCTACTGTCGATATCAATTTGTTTGTCTATAATAGCGTCACTACGATCGGCGAGACAATCGAAAGCGTACTGGCGCAGACCTGGCCGGAGACGACGTTGACGCTGATTGACGATGGGTCGACCGACGGAACCTTCGAAGTATTAAGGGACTACGCAAACCAACATTCAACAATCCTCCTGCTGCGGAATCGCTGTAATGGCGGGGCTATTGCAAGCTTCCAGCGGGCGTTCCGGTTTGGGAATTCGGACTATGTCATGCCGAAGTCCGGAGACGATATAATCGCCCCGACATTTATTGAGAGACTGATGGAAGTGCTGCTCGCGCATCCGAACTGCGGGATGGCTCATGCTGCCGGCTTGGTCTTTCGTGGCGCACACGAAGTGCAAGGTCACTATCCGATCGAGCATTGCCTGTTGGCGGTTGGCGACCCGATCGAACGCGCGAAGCATGTGATGGCTATCTACACTTCTTCCCCCAGTTTCTGGGGCGTGTATCGGCGCGACATGGTCGATCGCCTGTCGCCGATCCGCTATCGCGCGGGATGGGATCACGTAGTGCTCGCTGAAATGGCTCTGTACGGCGAGATACGTCATGTGGCCGAGCGACTTTTCTGGCGCCGGGATGGTGGCAAACCAGTCATGCAGCTCGCCCGCGCGGCCACGATGCAGGCGCACACCGGTCTATCATTCGATGATGTACTGGCCGAGCACCGGTGGCGCACTCCGCTGATCACGACCGCCTACGCGCACGTGGAAATGTTTGCTGAAAGTCGTCTGGCTGGTTCAGACCGGCTGGCCCTGATGCAGGAAGTTCCCGCCATCTTTCGCGGCCGTTGGTTGCAGTGGATGCAGAATGAGGCAACCAGGCTGAAGTCCGAACTTCCGGCCTTGCTGACCCGGCTGCGAGCAGCCGAAGGCGTGCAACTTGGTTGGATGGCGCGCACCATCATCGAGGCGCTGCAAGGCATTGCGGCGATCGTGCCGGAGGTCGATCTAACTACCGACTGGCTCGCGGTTACCGCTCTTGCCTGCAAGTGATGATCTGAAGATGACAGCCAGTTGAATCCGTCCAATGACCAGCACAATGTACTCCCCGCGTCGCCTTCATATCGGCTGCGGTGCAAAGCCGTTGCCGGGTTGGATCAACATCGATTGCGTCGCCCAGACCCCCGAGGTAATCACCGACATCGACCCGGCCGCGTTGCCATACCCCGAAAGTTCGATCGACGCAGTGCTTGCGGAGCATGTGTTCGAGCATCTCAGCTTCGCCGATGAAGCGTTGGTCTGGCACGAGATGGCGCGCGTGCTTCGTCCGGGAGGAACCTTGATTGTCGAAGTGCCAGACTTTGAATGGGTCTGTGCAACCTTCCTCGCGGCCAAGGACGAGTGGCATGAATTCTATATTGTGGGACATCCCGACCATTATGCCGGTTGCGGCCGTGCGCTCGATCAGCGCTGGGGCATTCTACAGACAATGTTCTTCGGCAATCAGAATGGCGTGGGTCAGTTTCATCGCAGCGCCTATACCACGAGCAAGCTGCACTCCATTGCCCATCGACTTTCGTTCCAGTCGATATCAGTTGAAACGGTAATGAATAAGGGCGGCCAGGCGCTTCGGGCCACGTTTACACGCTGACCTGAGGGCACACGATGACCTTTAGGGGACCGGAGGATCAAAGTGAAGGTTTTCATTACCGGCATCGCAGGCTTTCTTGGAAGCCACCTTGCGGAGCGGCTCATGTCAATGGGCCACGAGGTGGTCGGCTGTGACAGCCTGTTGGGTGGCGAATTGGTCAACGTACCACCGGAATGTGAATTCTACCAATATGACTGCCGCGACTTCAATGCCATGCTGAAGGTGATGCGTGGTTGCGAGTTGATATATCACTGCGCCGCGACCGCCTACGAAGGATTGTCTGTTTTCTCACCTTCGATGGTCATGGACAATATTGTCACCGGTTCGGTCTCAGTATTTTCTGCCGCGATTGCCAACGGAGGTCGACGTATCGTGCTCTGCAGCTCGATGGCGCGCTACGGCACGAATGATGTACCGTTTATGGAAAGCTTCACGCCTCGACCACAGGACCCCTACGGCATAGCGAAGGTAGCCGCTGAGCAGACACTGGTTAATCTTGCCGCCGTCCACGATGTCGAGTATGCGATAGCGGTGCCGCACAACATCATCGGCGCGCGTCAGAAGTTCGATGATCCCTACCGCAATGTAGCGTCGATCATGGCCAATCTGATGCTGCAAGGTCGCCAGCCCTATATCTACGGGGACGGAGAGCAGACCCGCTGTTTCAGTCACGTCGAGGACTGCATTTCTTGCCTTTTGACGATGGGGCTTACCGAGCGAGGGATCGGCGAAGTAGTGAACATCGGTCCTGACGAGGATTTTGTTTCGATCAACAGTCTTTTCTGCAAACTTCGGAGTATCACCGACTTCGATTGTCAAGCGATCCATGTGCCGGACCGGCCGCAAGAGGTAAAGAACGCCGTCTGTTCGGCGAACAAGGCGCGAGATTTGCTTGGATACCACACTACCCGGTCGCTGGACATAGGCCTGCATGACATTGTCGACTACATCCGTGCCATCGGACCACGGAGATTCCGCTATCATCTGGACATCGAAATCCGTAATCACCGCACGCCTCGCACCTGGACCGAGCGGCTCATGTAACGTCTGCTGCGTGGTCAGTTCGGTTGTACTCGAAGGGTAAAATGAATATGGCCTCCACTTCAGTTGATCTCAACATGCTGCCGCGGGCTGTCGCGCTGCAGTATGACAAAGGCGAGATCGTCTATGCTTCCGGCCAGCCTCCGATACTGCGCGAATACAGTTACAACGGCATCGGTCTGCGGACGTTCGGCAAGGCCACCGACTTTCTGGCCGATCCGCTCTTTCAGCGAGCCTATGCACGCGGCTGGAACAGCGGGCACAAGAAGGCGCGACATATCGACGACAATCGCTGGATTGTGCATATCGCTCTGTGGGCAGCGACCCAGGCGGCACGGTTGCCCGGCGACTTCGTCGAATGCGGCGTGGACACCGGCATGTTTTCGTTGGCGATCTGCGATTGGCTCGATTTCAACTCGCTCGACAAGGATTTCTGGCTGTTCGATACATTCAACGGCATCCCCGATGAACAGATGAGCGCAGCCGAGCGCAATGGGATCGGCGGCTGGCACAATCGCGAAAGTTACGAGGAGTGTTTTGCTCGGGCATCCGCTAACTTCGAGTCCTGGCCGCGCTGCCGGCTGGTACGCGGTATTGTGCCACAGACGCTGGTGGCCTTCCCGGAAGGCCGCAAGGTCGCCTACCTGTCGCTCGACATGAATATCGTCGTGCCGGAGATCGCGGCCATCGAGTTCTTTTGGGACCGGCTTGTGCCCGGCGCCGTGGTGCTGCTCGATGACTATGGCTGGGCGACGCATGCAGCCCAGAAGGCGGCGTTTGACACCTTTGCGCGTGCGCATGGTGCGATGATCCTGAGCGTGCCGACCGGGCAGGGCATCATTATTCGGTGACGAGGCAGCCGCTCCGCATCGATGGCGACGCACCGGTGTCCGCCACGCCCGGCTGTCTGCGAACGGCGAAAAAGCGGGACGAGGCTGCCACCCTCGTAGATGACGACTGACAGCGCCATCGAGATCAGCGGCGGCGGCATCTTGCACAATCCGGTTCACGACCGCCCGGCTTGCCGGCTCCGCCCGGGCGCCGTATCGATACCACCTCACCCATGGGAGACACCGGGATGAAACTGTTGAGCTTTCGCCGGCCCGACGGCACTGCGAGCTGGGGTATCGTCAAAGCCGACGGCGTCATCGACATGGGCCGTCTGGTGCCAAAACTGAAACACGCGCTGTGGGCGACCACATCGCTCGCCGACGAGGCGTCCCGGCATGCCGATTTCAAACTTGCGGAGGTCAGCTTCCTGCCGCCGGTCCCCGATCCGGACAAAATCCTTTGCGTCGGGCTGAACTACATCTCGCACATCAAGGAAGGTGGCCGCGAGCCGCCGCCCAAGCCGATCATTTTCACCCGCTATCCAAATTCGCAGGTCGGCCACGGCCAGGCTATGGTACGGCCCAACGCCTCCGAGACTTTCGACTACGAGGGCGAACTGGCGGTCATCATCGGCCGCTCCTGCCGACATGTGAAAAAGTCGGACTGGCAAAGCGTCGTTGCCGGCTACGCCTGCTACAACGACGGCTCCATCCGCGAGTGGCAGCGGCATTCCGGCCAGTTCACCCCCGGCAAGAATTTTTACCAATCCGGCGCCTTTGGGCCTTGGATCGTGACACCTGAGGAAGCCGGCGATATCACCCAGGCGCATCTGATCAGCCGGTTGAACGGCGTCGAGCAGCAGCACGCCACGATCGATGATCTGTGCTTCGATATCCCGACCCTTATCGAATACTGCTCGACGTTCACCCAACTCGAGCCAGGCGACGTGATCGCCACGGGGACCACCGGCGGCGTCGGTGCCTACCAGACGCCACCTTTGTGGATGAAGCCGGGCGACACCATCGAGGTCGAAATCAGCGGCATCGGCATCTTGCGCAACCCGATCGTCGCCGAGGACTGACGCGCGTCGACAGGGTAGCGGAAGCAGAACGGTGGAGCATAGGGCTTGCGCCGCCATCGTTCGCCTGCCGAAGCAGGCCTTCAGGCAGCCCTGGCGCTCGGGCGGCCGTGGGATGGCTGTCGATCGGCGACTTCAGCGTGTCGCCTCACCGCGCAGCGCCATTTCTGTACGTCGGCTGGCCGGCGAGGGCACGGTATAACAGCCCGCCGGCAGCGGCGCCGATCAGCCAGCCCCAATCGCCGACGTTGAAGAGCGCGCCATAGGCACCTAGCAGGGCCAGTCCGATGGAGAGCGCCGCGGATAGGCCGAGGGCGACGATTGCATTGCGGTTCCAGCCGCCGACGTAGTGGAAAGCCCCGGTCGGGGAAAGCGTGTAAAGCGCTTCCACGGCGACCACCTGGCGCTTCACGAGATAGTAATCGGCGATGATGATGCCGAACAGCGGACCCAGCACCGAGCCGAATATGCTCACAAAAAGGGTGATCGCGTGCGGGCTGGCAACAAACAGCCAGGGGCAGACGAGCACCGACAATATCGACGTGATCAGGCCGCCCAGTCTGAAATTGATGCGCTCCGGATAAAGATTGGCAATGTCATAGGCAGGCGAGACGAAGTTGGCGACGATGTTGATGCCCATCGTCGCGACGATGAAGGTAACCGACCCGACGGCAACGACAATCGGATTGCCGATACGCTCGACGATCATCACCGGGTCCATGATTGCCTCGCCAAATACATTCAACGTACCGGCGGTAACGATCACCGTGATGATCGAGAACACCAGGAAGTTGACTGGCAGGCCCAGGAAGTTCCCGACTTTCATCGCCCGCTCGTCTTTGCCGAACCGGGCGAAGTCACCGAAATTGAGCAGCAATGCCGCGAAATAGGCCACGATCAGCATCGCCGCGTTCGCCATCACGCCGATGGTGGCAGTGGCTGAGGCAGCCGGCGGGCTGAGTTGCAGCGACAGGCTCGAAAATCCGGTCTGTGACAGCACCCATATCGCCATCGCGAACATGACCACGTAGACGGCTGGACCACAGAAGTCGATGAACCGGCGAATCCGCTCCATTCCACTCAGGAAAATGGCAAGCTGAAAGATCCACATAAAGAGGAAACTGAACCAGGCGAGCGTTGACAGGCCCAGGATGCTGTTGTGCGTCAAGGCGGCTGCTGTTGGGGCCAGCGTGACGATGAGGACCTGGACTGCCTTGGAGGCAAAGTAGGTTTGCACGCCGTACCACACGATGCCGACCACGCCACGGACCACGGCTGCAAGGTTGGCGCCCATGACGCCGAACGCGATGCGTGCGACCACCGGATACGGGATACCATACCGCAGCGACGGACGCCCGATCAGGTTCATCAGGAAATAGACCGCCAGTATGCCGACCAACATGGAGATCAGCACCTGCCAGCCGGTAAGTCCGAGGAAGAACAAGCTGGCGGCGAAGGTATAGCCGCCGACTGAATGGACGTCGGACATCCACATCGCCAGCAGACTGAACACCCCCCAGGTGCGGCCCTCGGGCGCGGTCGGAGCGAGGTCGGGGTTGTAGAGCCTTGGATCCGCCCCGTTGATGGCGATGGTCGGCACGTTCTGGCTGTTCGACGACATCGGAGGCTCCTGCGAACGTCGCAGCACATGGTACGGCTGCGCGCGATTGGTGTGGAATCTCGTCTGTTCAACCGAGGAGCAAATATTGTGCCAAATATCGCTCGGGGAGGAATTGCATCTCCCGACATCGCCACGCAAGCACATTTGCGGCCACCAGCACCCCGCCGAACTCGGCGTCGATCATTGCCCCGCGTAGAGATCGGTGACACCCTGACATGTCTCCGGATATGCCGTTGCAAATCCGGATGAAGGCCAGCTTTGGCATCGTGTTTTCGCTTTATCCGATGCCATTGAGAATGCGACGCAAGCAAGAATTCCGGAGGAACCCCGCATGACGTTGACACGGTCCCTCGGCCAGTTTGTCGCCGACCTGTCCCCGAACCGCATACCGGAGGAGGCGGTCCGAATCGCGCGCATGGGCTACACCGACACCATCGGCACCATGATCGCAGGCCGCAATGAGGACAGTGTCCGTATCATGACCGAGACCCTCGACCCCGGCGACGGGCCGGCAACCCTGACCTTCGGCGAGCGCCGTGCCCCTGCCCCCGAGGCGGCCTGGATCAACGGCACGGCGGCGCATGCCCTGGATTATGACGACGTCGCGCTGCGTGGTCATCCCAGTACCGTGCTGGTACCCGCCATCCTCGCGGAGGCGGAGACGCTGGGTTCCCGCGGCGGCGACATGATCACGGCCTACGTTGCCGGCTACGAGACCTGGGCCGAGCTGTTTCGGCGTGATTCGGGGCTGCTGCATCAGAAGGGATGGCACCCGACCGGGTTGTATGGCGCGATCGGGGCCGCCGCCGCGTGCGCCAAGCTGCGCAAGCTGGATGCGGAGAAGGCCGCCATTGCAATTGCCCTTGGGGCTTCCCAGTCGGCCGGCCTGATGTCGAATTTCGGCTCGATGACCAAGCCGTTCCATGCTGGCCGTGCGTCCCACGCCGGTGTCATGGCCGCCCGCCTGGCCGATGCCGGCTTCACCGCCAACACCGACGCGCTGGAACATCCGCAGGGCTTCCTGCACGCGATCTCCCCCACCGGCACCGAGGACCGCACCAGCGAGAGCCGGGCCGGTGAGGATTGGGCGATTCTGTCGCAGGGACTGGGCATCAAGAAATACCCGACCTGTTACTGCACCCACAGGGCCATCGACTGCATGCTTGACCTGGTCAACAGCAGCCCGATCAAGGTGGAAGACGTCGAGGGGATCACCGTCAACCTGAGCGACTATTTCGCCACGGTGCTGCGCAACCATCAGCCAGAAACCGGCCTCGCGGCGAAGTTCAGCATCGAATTCTGCATGGCAAGCGGCATCGTCGCTCAGCGCGTCGGGCTGCGCGAGTTGACCGATGGCTTCGTTCAGCGACCCGACATTCAGGCGCTGATGCGCAAGGTGGAGATGGTGACCACCACGACCTACGACCCCGAGCTTCCCGGGGCGGCTGCAAGTGACAGGGTGACGGTCAGGCTCACCGACGGACGCACTTTGGAAGGCGAACCTGTCGCCCGCGCCACCGGACATCCATCACGCCCGCTGACCGACCAGCAACTCTACGAAAAGTTCGCCGATTGCGTGGAGGTTGGAGGCTCGCCCATTGCCGCGGACATTTTGTTCGAGCGGCTTTCGGCGATCCAATCGCTGACCGCGCGCGAACTCACCACCCGGCTATGAGACATCCGCCGATCGGCCGTCGGATTTTGCTGGGCTCCGCGCTGGCGGCGCCTTTCGTCCGCACCGCCCGCGCCGGCCCGATTCCGATGCGGGTGTCGCTCGACACCTCGCCGAGTCATGGGCGCACGGTGTCGATGGCCGACTTCCTGAAGAAGCTTGAAGCCGCGTCACAGGGCGAAATTGCACCACAGCTATTCCACAGCGGCCAGCTTTTCGCTGACCACGACGTGATCAGGGCCCTGATGCTGGGCCAGGTCGAGATGGCCGCGCCTGGCACGTGGCTGGTCGGCGCGTACGTTCCGGATGCCGACCTGGTGCAACTTCCGGCATTCTACGGCCAGCCGATCGACTGCACCCATCGCGCGATCGACGGCGTTCCGGGTGATCTGGTGAACGCTCAGATCACCAGGAAACTGCGGGTCAGCATCCCCGGGCGGTGGATGGATCTCGGCTTCTTCAACTGGTATAGCGCCCGCAAGCCATTGAACACCCTCGCCGATCTGAAGGGTTTGAAGATCCGCAGCCCCGGCGGCGTCGCGCAGTCCTGGCGGGCGCAATTCTTCGGCGCCGTCCCGAACGTGACCGCCTGGCCGGATATACCTTCGGCCCTGTCTCAGGGTTTCTTCGATGCGCTGCAAAGCACCAACGAGAGCTGCGCCAGTGCCCGGCTGTGGGATTCCGGTCTCCATTCCGGCCTTATCGACCACCAGAACCTGGGCGACTACATTCCAATGATCAGCCAAGCCTTCTGGTCGGGTTTGACTCCAGCACTCAAGACCCTGGTCACTGATCTGTGGGCTGCGAACATTGCCATCTATCGGGCCAATCTTGCGGCGGCTCAAGACAGGGCGGAGGCCGCGCTGCGGGCCCACAATGTAAGGCTGGTCAGCCCTGGTCCTGAAGATCTCGCGGAACAGCGCGACAAAATGTTGCTTGAGCAGGACAAGGTGGCACGTGAGATGAACATCTCGCCGGATATCTTGGCCCGCGTCATGGACGTCGCCGCAGCCTACAATTGATCCCGGATCGGGTGGCCGCCGACCGGAGCGACCCGCGGAGAAGTCCGCCGGCGAGGTTTCGACTGAGTGTAGGGGCCTGCATCAAGACAAACGTCCCGATCCGAAGATCAGTTCCTGAGCGACCTGGAGAACAACATCAGCCTCGCCGGAGTCGGTCCGGCCGATGTTTCTCTTATTGAGTGTCCAGCTTTGCTGTGGGTCCGAAGCCGGTTCTGCCGGCCACGTCACCCCCGCCAGAAAACCCCAAGGTCTTTGCCGAGGAACGTAAAGCGACGTTCCACCCACCCCAGTGCGGTGGCACGGTCGATGACGCCCGGAGGCACCCGGTCAGCTTGTCTCTTGTCGCTGTGCAAGTATTTCTTGAGCCGTTCCTTGATCTTTACGACGCCGCTATCCATGCCCTTATAGATACGGCGCGCGGCGTCGCTGTTCAGACGATGAGTGTTCGTGAAAGGCAGTTTCCGATCTCTCGGCCCGAGCAGAGTTTCCAGATCATCTACGATATCTCGCGCGAAGGCCATCCTGTCGGCAACCTTGTTTGCGGCAAGCATCCGCCCGGGCCATTTTATGATCGAGACATTTTCGACTTGTTGCAATGGCTGGATGTAGTCCCTGTACACGCTGGAAGTGTCGAATGCGTCCAGCCCGATCGGCCGAAGATTTCTGCCTTGGAGCGCGAGCAGGACGTTGTCGACGTTTGTCAGGGTCTTTACGGCATATTGTGTTGCACTGCCCGGAAGGTTCCAATTCGGTATGGGGTTGTTTGGATCGTTTGGGACGAATCGATCCGAATTGCCGTTGAACAGATCCGTAGCCGCGATCTCACCCAATCGCTCGAGGCCTTTAGGCGCGTTCAACGCGGCGGCGATCTGTCGGATCTTGGTCTTGTCGTGATTCTCTTCCCGTTCCTTAACGGCTTGCTGCAACGAAAACAGGGAGTCACGGTTGTCCATCTTGAACCAAACAGGATAGCCGTCGTTCAGAAATTTGCGGAACGGATCGCCTGGTGCCTGATTTGCAGTCGCCCATTTCTTCAGTTCAGCTATTTCGCCTGGCGACAGAACCTTTGATGTGGCAAACGGATCGACGGCGTTCATGAATTTGGCGCCGAATTTGGCTTGCCCGGGCTTCACGTTCAGGCTTTTCTCTCCCTTGACGATGAGAACTCCCGCCTTGGCCTTGAAGACTGAAGACATTCTTTGCCTTTTGTGTAACGATCAGGATGTCAGACGCGGAGATCGTTCCTTTGAGTGTAAGCGACATAGAGCCCTCCCAGGTCGGTGGATTTAACAAAGGCATTCGCTGATGCCGCCGACGCACATTACTGAGGGTGTTTCGCCTGCCGGCATGTGACCGGCGGCACTTCAGGAGTATCAAGAGGCGATTTTTGTCGGACTCAGCTGAAAAGGGGATGGCAATCCTCCGGCGGGAGCGACGTACGCCGCGACGGCCTGAGCGACGTACGCCGCGACGGCCTGGCGTTGGGCCTCAAGGCCGAGCCCGGATCGGCCCCGGCTGTCATTGCTGATGCGAAGGTAGGCGACGAACCGCCTCGGCTCCCGCATGGTCATGCCGGGTCTTTGCTGCCCGAACTGCGGGAGAGCCGGGTCGAGGTTGCGGATGGTGATCGAGGCTGCGGCAGGGTATCTGCTGGTGTGCATGCCCTGCCGTAATCAATGATTGCGTTGATGCTGGCAACCTGCGCCAGCTCCTCGGGGAACGTGCCGCGTTCCAGGCTGTCCCGCCCGGCCCGGTCCGATCACGCCACGCCGGCAGCACCGGTGCCGGCGCGCGCTCTGCCCCCCCTGCCCGCTCGGCTCTCGCGCGCCTTTGCCAGCGCCCGGGCTTCCCACGTGGCGGCCTGGCAGCGGGCATAGGCCGGATCAAGCGAACCCTCGCGCGCCTCCTTCGCAGCCAGCCTGCGCGCACCGTGCAGCTTGATCTGGTTGCTCTCGGCATCGGTGCAGCCGTGCCGGAAGCCCTCGAAGTCGGCGGCGGACCATAGCAGCTCCCGCCCGTCCTTGCCGCCCGTCCTTGCCGGCCGCGTCCAGCGTCGCGGTGATTTCGCCCGTGCTAGGGTCCAGCCGGGTGATCGTGCCGACATTGCCGTTGTCGATGCGCAGGTTCTTGTCGGTGTCGGTGAACTGCACCCGGTCGCCCACGGCGAAGGCCGCGCGCCCATGTTTGGTCTCAAGCTGGCAGGTCGCGCCCAGACAGCTCGCCCCGCTCACGGCGCACCCCGGCATTCAAGCTGTCCACGTCGCGGCTGGTGTAGGCGAACACGAACCGGCTTTGGCCCGGCCGCTCGTCCGCATCGCGCTTTTACGCCGCCACAAGCGCGCGCTGCGGGCCTCGTCCCGCTTGCCGGTCCAGGTAATCGCCTTGTCGAACGCGTGCGACGTCAGCGGGTGTGTTGGCCCGGAAGCAGCACGGGATGACGCCGAATCCGCGGCTGTGGTCTAGGGCCTTATCGGGAAAGGCTCCCGCCCTTCCGGGTATCCGGGTCCGTCGAAGTGAGCCTGACCGGACGGATAGTGGCCTTGCCGGACAGTCTTGGCGACATCCGCATGCGTCCTCAGGTACCACCCTTCATCGACCTCGATCCGGTACGGCAACCGTCCTTCAAAGTAACCGTGATCGATGAAGTGCTCACGGGCGGAACGGATCGTGCCGGCCCGAAGTCCGTCCGCGACGTCCTGGTTTCGTTGGAGATAATACGTCTCATCCACCTCGACCGAGATAAGCAGAGTGCGAATAATCCTCTGCATGTCCTCATAAGTCATGTCCACCCGGGTCTGTCCGCGAGCCGTCGTTAAATTCATCATTCCCCTGATGACTTCGAAAGGCGGCAGGTATTTCACCGGTGTCTCCTGGCGGCAGGTCACTGTATAGATAACGGTAATGCCGGCAGGAAGGAACGGCTTTGTTGCCCTATGACGGCTTGAAGTCCATTGCCACGCCGTTCATGCAGTAGCGTTGACCGGTCGGCCGCGGACCATCCGGAAACACGTGCCCCAGATGACCGCCGCAATCGGCGCAATGCACCTCGGTGCGGGTCATGAACAAGCTGTGATCCTCGGTCGTAGCGATGGCACCTTCCAGAGGCTGATAGAAGCTGGGCCAACCTGTGCCGCTCTCGAATTTGGTTTCCGATGCAAACAACGGCTTGCCGCAACCGGCGCAGACGAACGAGCCGGACCGCTTTTCGGCGTTCAGCTTGCTGGTTCCGGGGCGCTCCGTCGCATGCCCGCGCAGCACATTGTATTGCGCCGGGTCGAGCTTGCGACGCCATTCCTCGTCACTGAGCAGGACCGGGAAAGCCTCCGCCATATCTTGGCCGCCGAACAAACGCTTCATTCCTTCGTCCTCCACTCTGATCAAACCTGGCATCCATGAACCGGCACGATGCTACCGCGTCGCCGGTCGCGGGAAAACCACACCCAGCCGTGCGACATATCAAGTTATATCTTGACGATAAGATATATCGAGACTATGTCGTGTTCACCGGCTCATCTCGGGCCGGTTTACAACGGAGACCAAGACAGAATGCGTTATCAACACCCCGGCCGACACAGTCACGGGCCCGACGGACGGCCAGGCGAGCCATGGACCGGGCATCGGGACACTCGCTGGTTGGCCAATGAGGGCGTCGCGCGGCCGGACCGCCGGTTTGCCCGCGATCCGCTGGAAAGCGGGGAGCGACACGGCCCGCATCGCCATGGCGGCCGCCGTCGGCTGTTCGACTATGGTGACCTCCGCTTCATCCTGCTGCGCATGATCATGGACAAGCCGTCGCACGGCTATGATCTGATCAAGGCACTCGAGGAGCGGATGGGCGGCGGCTACAGCCCCAGCCCCGGCGTGATCTATCCGACGCTGACGCTGCTGGAGGAGCAAGGCTACGCGGACGTGACCGCTGACGGCGGCAAGAAGCTCTATCGCGCGACGGCGGAAGGCGTGGCCTACCTGCAAGCCAACCAGGCGTCCGTCGATGCCATCCAGGCCCGCATCGATGCGGTGGCGCGGGAACGGAACACCTTGCCGCCACCGCAGATCCTGCGTGCGATCGAGAACCTCAAGACGGCCCTGCGCCTGCGTCTGGCCGGCGGTCCCATTGCGGCCGAGAGGATTGCAGCGATCGCCGGGGCGATCGATGCCGCGGCCGCCGAAGCCGAGCGAGGATAGGTTACGCGGGGTTGGGAGTGGGATAGGGTAATGCGGCAGCCGTGTCGGCGAGACCAGGGATCCTTCGCCTGGCGCGCCTGCTCGGGGAAAAAGACCTGGAACCAGGAGACGTCGCATGACCCAGTCCCCTTCCCTGTCCCGCTCGGCCCTGCCCGACGATGCGGCTGGTGCGGCCTTGGCCGGACGGGTCTGGCGACCTGAGGTCGGCGGCCCTTCTGTCGTGGCGATTCGGAGCAACGCGGTTTTCGACATTTCGGCGTCGTTTGCCACGATGCGGGACCTCTGCGAGGCGGCCGAACCGGCAACCGAACTGCGCAACGCACCTGGCGTGGCAATCGGTTCAGTCGACGCGCTGCTCGCCAACACACCCCCCGACCGCCGCGACCCTGGCCTGCCCTGGCTGCTGGCGCCGATCGATTTGCAGGCAATCAAGGCCGCCGGCGTAACCTTCGCCGTCTCCATGCTGGAGCGGGTGATCGAGGAGCGCGCCCGCGGCGATATAAATGCCGCCGCCGCGATCCGTCACGAGGTGAACCGCCTGGTCGGTGACGACCTGGCCAGGCTGAAACCCGGCTCGCCTGAGGCAATGCACCTGAAGGAGGTACTGATCCGACAGGGCGCCTGGAGTCAGTATCTGGAGGTCGGCATCGGCCCCGACGCCGAGATCTTTACCAAGTCGCAGCCCATGGCCGCGGTCGGAACGGGGATGGATGCCGGGTTGCACCCAAACTCGTCGTGGAACAATCCGGAGCCCGAGGTCGTGCTTGCGGTGTCCTCCGCCGGGCGCATCGTCGGCGCGACCCTCGGCAACGACGTCAACCTCCGCGACGTCGAGGGACGCTCGGCGCTGCTGCTGGGCAAAGCAAAGGACAATAATGCGTCCTGCGCCGTCGGGCCGTTCCTGCGCCTGTTCGATGCCGGGTTCGGCCTGGACGACATACGCTCAACGACCGTGGCGCTGCGGGTCGAGGGGCCGGAGGGGTTTGTCCTGGAGGGCTCATCCTCGATCGCGCGGATCAGCCGCGATCCGGCGGATCTGGTGGCGCAGATGGTGAACGAACACCACCGCTTTCCGGACGGAGCGGTGCTGTTCCTGGGCACCATGTTCGCTCCGGTGCAGGACCGTGACACGCCTGGCCAGGGCTTCACCCACAGGTCGGGAGACATCGTGACGATCGCCGCGCCCGGGTTGGGGACGTTGGTGAACCGGATGATGCCGACCGATCAGTGCGAACCCTGGGAGTTCGGGACCGGCGCGCTGATGCGAAACCTGGCGGCTCGCGGGCTGCTGGGATGAATGACAGCGACCGGCCTCACCACAAATTTTTGCCGTCGAGGACGACGACCTCGACCTGATCCAGATCGAACGCGTCGAACAGGCGGGCATTCACGCTGATTTTTGGATGCTCGAAATCGGCCACACCGGTCGAGAAGTCCGGGATCTCGGAATAGGTGCCGCAGCCGCAGATCGCGCAGTGATGATGCTGGACGGAAAACGACCTCCATTGATAGGTCGAGACGCGGTCGCGCGCTGTCGTCAGCTTGAATTGAGCCAACGTGTAGTAGGCGTGCAGGGCTCCGCGCTTTGAGCAGAACGAGCAGGTGCAACGGGTAACGCTGGCCGGTGCCTCGCTGACCTCGAACTGCGTCGCCTTGCAATGGCAGCTTCCCCTGATGGCCATGTCGGATCCCTTCTCGGCTTCCTCATTGATCACTTGCCGCGGGCGGCGGCCGGAATGCTGTGCGTCATAGTGGCATCCCGCAAGCCCGGACGTCGATCGACCCGTCGCGCCGGGGCGATCGCGTCTGACGGTTGGCCGCGCTCTTCAACGCCAGCGGGTGCGCGTGGTGTGAAATACTTCAGCGATACCGGCCGCTATTTAGGGCCATTCTCGGCTCGTCAGCACGGTCGGGTCGAAAGCCCGGTGATGGCAGACAGACCCGCTCCGCCGAATTCGCCCGCACTGGAGAAGTCAACATGCTCCGCTCTGCCATAATCGTAGCTGCACTGGTTGGAGTTCTCGCAACGGCACATCCGACCGTGGCCGATTCTCTCGCGGCGGCGCCGTCTGAACATGCTCAAACCGCCGCGGTTGCCGCGGAGCAGTCCGCGCCCCTGGCACGTGGCCGGTCGCCGTCGGCGGACGCGACCGCCCCAGTCGGGGATGGCTGGGGCTGACACCGTTTCGGAGAGTGGCATGAGCTTTATAATTGCAGGTTGCGCGCTGACGTTGGCATTTCTCGCTGTTATCTTCCTCGACGATGGCAATGCCAGTGTAGGTCAAGAAACTCGGCGCGCCGTCGCGCGTTTTGATACATTTTGAGAACAGGGAAAAACCTTGCGGCCCATGCCGACCACCGTGCTTTCGCCGCGGTGCAAAATCCCGCCTGAGAGCCACTGCCTATTTATCACTTAACGTTGCCGCTGGACAACTATGGGCGAGCAGAGTCATGTTTCGTCTGCCCGGACGGGCCAAGGAGCGACGACGGACGTCGCAGACTGACTATTGAGTGCGCGGACCGGACCATTCGAGGCGGCATCCCGCGAGAAGCTCGATTGCGCGGAAGTATTATTCAGCTGCTGCCAAAGATCTCAGGGAACTCGGTTTTGCCGCCGCCGGCGGTCGCTACGAGCAACTGGCTATCGCCTACTACGGACGACACCCAAGTAACAGCAACAAGGTTGAACACAGACGCGCCACGAGCGAGGGGGGATTGGGATGACAACAACGCAAAGCAGACGCCGTTTCGTGAGCAACGCCGCGGTTGTGGGCGCCACGGGCTTCGGCGCGTTGAGCGCTGTAGTCGGAAGTGGCGGCAAAAAATCGCTTGCCGCTGAGCCGCCGCCAGAAATAACCACAATTATACTGGAAAAACTGCCGATCGCCTGCTTGGCACCGCAATACGTGGCCGAGGAGCTACTCCACGCGGAGGGCTTTCGCGATGTTCGATATGTAGAGTCAGATCGGGTGTCGTCGTCGCAAAAGGTAGCGCTCGACGAGGTGGATTGGACCATGGATTTCGCGCCGGCGGTGATCGCGGAGCTAGATGATGGTGCGCCAATAACAATGATAGCTGGTGTGCATGTTGGATGTTTCGAGCTGTTCGCTCAGGATCACATTCACAGCATAGGCGATCTCAAGGGCCGGACGGTGGGCATACCCCCGGGCTTCGCAACACCGAGGCACCTCGTGAGCATCATGGCGAGCTATGTGGGGCTCAATCCCAATGAGGATATCCGCTGGCTCATCGATCCAACAGGAGATTTTTTCGTCGAGCAGAAAGTCGATGCGTTCCTGGCCGGGCCGCCGCAGTCACAGGAACTCCGTGCTCGCGGCATCGGTCACTCCCTTGTGAACAGCGCGACAGATCGTCCCTGGTCGCAATACTTCTGTTGCATGCTGATGGGCCGGACGGAGTATATCCGCAAATATCCGGTGGCAACCAAGCGAGTATTGCGTGCGATGTTGAAAGCCTCGGACCTTTGCGCGGCCGAACCGGAGCGAGTGGCGCGGTCGCTGGTCGATCGTGGCTTCATTCCTCGCTTCGACTACGCACTGCAAGCATTGAATGAATTGCCATATAATGTCTGGCGGGATTACGACCCGGAAGACACGGTGCGCTGGTACGCGCTGCGGCTGAACGAGGGCGGATTCACCAAGACCACTCCGCAGACAATAATCTCCCAGCACACCGATTGGCGATTCCTCAACGAACTCAAGCGCGAGTTGAAGACGTGATTTCCCAGTTGATTTGAAGGGAGCCTTGAGATGGCGATTGTGCCGACCCGACGCCGTTTCGTGACCAACGCCGCCGTCGCAGCAGCGGGTTTCGGCACGTTGGGGGTTGTAAGCGGCAGTGGCGGCAAGAGATCGCTCGCTGCTGCCGAGCCGCCACCGGAAATAACGACGGTGCGCCTGTCGAAATTTCCCGGCATCTGCATTGCGCCGCAGTATATTGTCGGTGATCTGCTCCGCGCGGAAGGATTTACCGAAGTCCGATACGTGCCGCTGGCGGCGGCGTATCAGCATGAACAACTTGCTCGGGGTGAGGCAGATTTCAGTCTACATTTCGCGGCGCCGACGATCATGGCGATCGACGCCGGCAAACCCATTACGGTGATTGCGGGCATTCACGTCGGATGCTTCGAGCTGTTTGCGGTCGACGATGTCCGAGGTATCGCTGACCTGAGGCACCGGACTGTGGCCGTTGAAGGTATGGGTTCAAGTTCACAGGTCTACGTTGCAAGCATAGCCAGTTATGTGGGGTTGGACCCAAGTAAGGACATCCGATGGGTGACCGATCCGGCGGCCAATCCGATGCTGCTCTTTCTCGATGGAAAAGTGGACGCCTTCCTCGCGACGCCCCCGGAGCCGCAGATACTTCGCGAGCGCAAGGCAGGTCGGGTGATCGTCGACAGCAGCGTCGACAAGCCATGGTCGCAGTATTTCTGCTGCACATTGATGGGTAATGCAGACTTTGTCAGCCAGTATCCGGTTGCGAGCAAGCGTGTGCTTCGCGCGTTCCTCAAGGCCACCGATCTCTGCGCATCCGATCCTGGGCGGGCTGCGCGAATCATTGTCGATGGCGGCTTCACCGACCGCTATGACTATGCGCTGCAGACATTGAAGCAACTGCCCTACGGAGTGTGGCGGGAGTATGATCCGGAGGATACATTGCGTTTCTATTCGTTGCGCCTGCAGGAGGTTGGCTTGATCAGGTCAACGCCGCAGCAGATCATCTCGAGAGGAACCGACTGGCGCTTCCTTGACGAACTCAAGCACGAGCTGAAGATCTGAAACTACTCGCCAACTAAATAGAGGAGGCTTCCAGTGCCGATCGAACAAAGGCGACGCCGCTTCCTGTCCAGTCTTGCACTCGCCGGTGTCGCCGGCTTCGGAGGGGCCGGCTTCCTCGGCAATAGACAATCGCTTGCCGCCGAGCCGCCGCCGGAAGTTACCACGATCCGCTTGGAAAGGGATCCTATCACCTGCATTGCGCCTCAGGCCGTCGAGGAACTGCTGCGCGCCGAGGGCTTTACCGACATCCGCTACGCGGACCTGACCTTGGATCATGTGCGCAGAGCCGAGGCTGCCAATGTGGGCGTTCTGTCCAACTTGATTACACACGGTGAGGTTGACTTCGCCAGAGACTTTGCGCCAAGCCACCTCCTCACGCTCGATGCCGGCGCACCCGTGACAATACTCGCCGGCTTGCACCTTGGCTGCTTCGAGGTGATCGCGAGGGAAGACATTCGCAGTATCGCGGACCTTAAGGGCAGGATCGTCGGCTGCGCCACTGCGGATAAGCCGCTGCTGTCGATCATGGCGAGCCTAATTGGGCTCGATCCTGCCAGGGACATCCGTTGGGTCGAGACTTTTTTCGCGGAGCCAATACAGCTGTTTATCGAAGGCAAGGTCGATGCGTTCCCCGCTTTCCCCCCCATCCTGCAGGAAGCACGCGCCAGAAAAATCGGGCACGTGATCGTAAGTTCCATGACAGACCGTCCGTGGTCGCAGTATTATTGTTGCCTACTGGGGACCCGTACGGAGTTCGCCCACAAATATCCAGTCGCGACCAAGCGCGTGCTGCGAGCCCTTCTCAAGGGCGCCGACCTCTGCGTCTCGCAGCCGGCGCGGGTGGCGCAGCTGTTGGTCGATAACGGATACGCGGCACGCTATGACTACGCGCTACAAGGCTTGAGCGACATGCGTTACGACGTTTGGCGGGACTACGACCCTGAGGATAGCCTCCGCTTCTATGCACTTCGGCTGCACGAAGCGGGCCTGATCAAGTCCGATCCGCAAAAGCTCATTGCCGACCACACGGATTGGCGTTTCCTCAACGAACTGAAGCGCGAGTTGAAGGTCTAGACCAAGTCCTGTGGGTCGAAGGAGGCTACCGATGGCGATCATTGAGAGTAGACGTCGTTTCGTGACCGGCGCCGCATGGGCTGGGGTCGCGGGCCTCGGTGGGCTTGGTGTTGGCGGGCTCGGAGGCTGGGGAGCATCGTTTGCCGAGGAGCCGCCGCCGGAGATCACTACGATCCGTTTCGAAAAAGATCCGGTCACCTGCATTGCCCCGCAGGTGGTGCAGGCGTTGCTGCGCTCGGAGGGCTTTACTGATATTCGGTATGTGGAGCTGACGGAAACGTACCTCCGCGATTCCCCCGCGTATCCTGCCACCATGCTAGCGCGTGGCGACGTTGATTTTGTGCGAGACTTTGCACCCGCCTGCGTCCTGTTGATGGATGCCGGCGCTCCGATCACGTTGCTGACCGGCTTGCATCTCGGGTGCTTCGAGGTGATCGGTAGAGAGGACATCCGCACCATCGCAGATCTGAAGGGTCGGAATGTGGGTTCGCTCTATGGGGACGAGGTGCTGCTGCGCATTACGGCCGGACTGGTCGGACTCGACTACGCGCGGGATATCCATTGGACCTTTTCTGACCATCCGATGGATGATTTCATCAATGGGAAAATCGATGCGTTTATCGCGATTCCGCCTTTTCTTCAGGACGTGCGCATCCGCGACATCGGCCACGTCGTTCTCAGCAGTATCGCCGATCGCCCGTGGTCGCAGTATTATTGCTGTTTCCTGGCAACCAGAACGGAATTCGCCCGGCGGTATCCGATCGCCACCAAGCGGGTTCTGCGCGCTATTCTGAAGGCTGTCGATCTTTGCGTAGCCGATCCAACGCAGATCGCCCAGCTGCTCGTCGATCAAGGTTACGCGTCGCGCTATGATTACGCGCTGCAGGCGTTGAGCGAGATCCGGTACAACGTCTGGCGCGACTACGACTCTGAGGATAGCTTGCGCTTTTACGCGCTGCGGATGCACGAAGCGGGCATGATCAGATCCAGCCCCAACGAGCTCATCGCCGAGCACGCAGACTGGCGCTTCGTTAATGAACTCAAACGTGAGCTGAAAATCTGAACCCACCCATATGAAATCATAGAAGGGGGCCGCCGATGGCAATCACGCAAAGCCGACGCCGCTTCGTGACGAACGCCGCGATCGCAGGCGCCGCAGGTTTCGGTACACTAGGCGCTGTAAACTGGGGCGGTGGTGGAAGATCGTTCGCCGCCGAGCCGCCGCCGGAAACTGCCACGATCCGCCTGGAAAGAGATCCGGGCATCTGCATTGCTCCCGCGCTCGTGGCCGAGGAACTGCTGCACGCAGAAGGCTTTGCCGACATCCGCTACGTAGACTTGGACAAACGATCTCCAACCCAGCAGTTGATGTTCGACGAGACGGATTGGACACTGGAGTTTGCACCGGCGGTGATCGCGGAATTGGACGGAGGAGCATCGGTAACAATGGTTGCCGGCATGCACGTCGGCTGCTTCGAGTTGATCGCGCATGAGTTTATTCACGGTATTCTCGACCTGAAGGGCAGGACCGTAGGCGTGCCTCCGGGTTACGAGACACCGAGGCATCTGGTAAGCATTATGGCGAGTTATGTCGGCCTCGATCCGAGTATGGACATCCATTGGGTCAGTGATCCGTCTGTCAATCCTATGGAGCTCTTCATCGACCGAAAGATCGACGCGTTCCTGACCGGGCCGCCCCGGCCTCAGGAACTCCGCGCCCGCGGCATCGGCCACACCCTGGTTAACAGTTCAACCGATCGGCCCTGGTCGCAATACTTCTGTTGCATGCTGACGGGCCGCACGGACTTTGTGCGCAAGTATCCGGTGGCGACCAAGCGTGTATTGCGCGCCATGCTGAAAGCCGCAGACTTATGCGCGACCGAGCCGCAGCAAGTGGCACAATGGTTGGTCGACCGAGGCTACACCCGTCGCACTGATTTCGCATTAGAAGCATTGAACGGATTGTCTTATAGGGCTTGGCGGGACTACGACCCCGAAGACACGGTCCGCTGGTATGCGCTGCGGATGCACGAAGCAGGCTTCACCAAGGCCATCCCGCAAACTGTCATCGCCGAGCATACCGATTGGCGTTTCCTTAACGAACTGAAACGTGAGCTGAAGGTCTGACCGCTCCGGATTGAACAGGAGGCTTCCGATGACAATCTTGCAGAGTCGACGGCGCTTCGTCGTCAATGCCGCAGTTGCGGGCGTCGCGGGTTTTGGTGCGCTCGGTGTGGCGGCGCTCGGCGGCAATCGAACCCTTGCCGCCGAGCCACCGCCGGAAATCACAACGATCCGCTTCGAAAAGGATCCCGTCGCGTGCGTTGCTCCTCCGATAGCCGATGAGTTGCTTCGAGCGGAGGGCTTTACCGATATCCGGTACGTTGAGTTAACGGAAGCACACGTGCGCAACGCGGACGCCGCCAACGTCAGCTCCATTGACGAGATGATCGTAAGCGGCGACGTAGATTTTGCCCGAGATTTTGTGCCATCTCACATCGCTTCAATGGAGGCTGGCCGGCCGATCACCGTTATTGCCGGATTGCATTCCGCGTGCTTCGAGGTGTTCGGACGAGACGACATCCGGAGCATCGCGGATCTAAAGGGTCGGACGGTGGGAAACGCCAACGGCAGCGGAGACGAGCGGCTGCTGAAGATTATGGCCTCGTTGGTCGGACTCGATTCCGCAAAGGACATCAGGTGGGTCACGAGTGCGTCCCAGGGTCCACTGGACCTGTTCATCGAGGGTAAAATCGATGCATTTGTCGCCCAACCGCCAGTATTGCAGGACGTACGTGCCCGCAATATCGGCCACGTGATCGCGAGCAGCATCACCGATCGACCATGGTCGGAGTATTTCTGCTGCATGATGGCGACCAGCACGGAGTTTGCACAGAAATATCCGATCGCGACCCGACGCGCGCTGCGAGCAATCTTGAAAGCCGCCGATCTATGCACCTCGCAGCCTGAGCTGATGGCGCAGTCACTGGTCAAGAACGGATACACGACGCGGGTTGACTATGCGCGCCAGGCGTTGGGCGAAATCCGATACGACGTTTGGCGCGACTACGACCCCGACGATAGCCTGCGCTTCTATGCGCTGAGGATGTACGAAGCAGGGTTGATAAAGTCCGATCCGCAAAAGCTGATCGCAGACCATACGGACTGGCGCTTCTTCGACAAGATCAAGCGCGAGTTGAAGGTCTGAACTACGATCCCGAGGATGCGCTGGGCTGGCCCGCACTGTGGATGCGCGATCTTGGAATGATCAAGAACAACCCACAGAAGCTCCTTGCCGAGACGCAGACTGGCGCTTCTTTAACGAACTCGAGCGCGAGCTGAAGGTGTGAACAATGCGGGCGTCCACTATTGCGCTGGCCCTGGTCGTGGCTGGCTCGACCCCGGCACCGCCAACGATTGTCGCCGACCACTCGGGGTTGCCGACGATCGGCGAAGCGCCGGACTTCGTTCTGCAGGCGCAGGATGGAGCCAGGGTCACGCTCAGCCAGTTTCGTGGCAAGGCGGTGGCGATAACCTTCATCTTTGCCTCCTGTTCAGCCACCTGTCCCATCCTGACGGCGAAGATGGCAACTGTACAGACCGATCTTGGGAGCGATTTCGGATCGAAAATTGTGTTTCTGTCGATCACGGTCGACCCCGAGCACGACACCCCGGACGTGCTACAACGCTACGCGCGCACCTTTGGAGCCGATCCGGTCGGCTGGAAATTCCTTACGGGACCACCCGCATCGATCCAGGACGTCGAGCGTCGCTACGGTATTTTCGCGACAAGATCGCCGGATCGCGAGCTGGATCATACCAACCTGACTTCGCTGGTTGATGTTCATGGCATGTTGCGCGTACAATATCTTGGTGTACGCTTCGATCCAGACGAGCTCCGTCGCGATCTTCTAAGTCTCACGGACAAGCCTGGACCCAGCCAATAAGATCCAGCCAACAAGATAATGATCCATCCGGTTGATCTCTTGTCGCCACGTCCCCGCAAACTGACCCGGCGAATAGCGGGCGTTCGCAGGCGCGGCCGTGGTGGCGGGGCGTCCAGCTCCGGAATGATTCGCTGGTCCTCCGACATCATTGCGTCGCTCGGCAGCCACGTTGTCGGGCTCGTCGCGCGGGTGCCTGCACGGCATACAGATCAAGCTGCTCGCCGCGTTCCTGGCGATGGTCGCGCTACTCATCGTGCTCGGCGCGGTCGGACTTCGTGTCCTGACCGAATCCGATCATCGCACCGAGGAACTTATCCGGCTGCAACGCAAGATCGCTGCCTATCGACAGGTGCAAAAGGACATGACGGAGCAGCTGTACAGCGTATCGTCGGCGCTTATGGTGGGCAACGAGAAAGCGCTGTCCGCGGCCCTGCGCCAGTCGAATCAGTTCGGCTACGACTTGGAGCGACTGCAGTTCGTCGCCAAGGACGAGGCCGATCTGCTCACCCAGGTCCGGCAGGTCCACGACCGGTTCGTCGGTGTCGTCACCCAGATCGTCGACCTGGTCCGGTCCGGACGCGCGGACGGGGCGCGTGCGATGCAGTTGGCGCAAGGACCGCTGGCCGACCGTCTCGAGCGCCTGACGAACCAGCTGGTAAACCGCGCCGAGGCGGATATGCTGGCCGGCATCGCAGCAAGCCAGCAATCCTACGCCTCATCCCGAGCGGCGGTCGTCGGCCTCGTGCTTGGCAGCGTCGCGCTCGCGCTGGTTCTTGGCTATGCCATTTCGTGGTCGCTGGTCGGACCGGTGACGGAGATCGAAGCACGGCTACGGCGGCTCGCCGGCGGAAATTTCTCCGAGCGGGTGCATGTCGCCAATCGAGACGAGCTTGGTTCGCTAGCAGCAAACGTCAACCGGATGTGTGAGGAGCTGGGCCTCGTCTATCAGCAACTCGAGACGGCCAACCGCCACAAGTCCGAGTTTCTTGCCAACACGAGCCACGAGCTTCGAACGCCACTGAACGCGGTGCTCGGTTACGCCGAGCTGATAGAGGACAATATCTACGGCGAGGTGCCGCCGAAAATTCGGGAAGTGTTGCAGCGCATTCAGAGCAATGGGCGCCACCTGCTCGGCCTGATCAATGACGTTCTCGATCTATCCAAGATCGAGGCAGGCCAGTTGAGCCTTTCCGTAACGGCCTACTCGATGAAGGAGGTGATCGCGACAGTGGTGACCGCAACCGAGGGGCTGGCGGCGGAAAAGAAACTGTTGCTCCGGGCGATCGTGCCAGAGACGCTGCCGACCGGAGCCGGCGATGAGCGGCGCATCAGCCAGGTGCTTCTCAATCTCGTAGGCAACGCCCTCAAGTTCACCGAAGTGGGCGAGGTAGTGGTGCGGGCATCGGCCCGGGATGACTGCTTCGATCTAACCGTCTCCGACACCGGTCCGGGAATTCCGGCCGAGGAACGGCAACGAATTTTCGATGAGTTCCACCAACTCGATACGTCATCCACACGGACAAAGGGTGGGACCGGCCTCGGCCTTGCGATTTCGAAAAAGATCGTCGAGCTGCATGGCGGACGCATATGGGTCGAATCGGAAGTTGGGCATGGCTCAGTGTTCCATGTTACCCTTCCCGTGCGCGTAGACAAAGTGGAGAATGTTACGTGAAGCGCCGCATCCTGATCGTCGAGGATACGCCAGACAATCGCCAGATCATGCGCGATTTGCTGACCAGCGCGGGATACGAGCTCATCGAGGCGACCGACGGCGAGGCTGGCGTGGCTGCCGCCTTCGAGCATCGGCCCGATCTGATCCTGATGGACATCCAGCTTCCCGTGCTCGACGGCTACGAGGCGACACGGCGAATCAAGGCAAATCCGGCGACATCCGCCATTCCGATCATAGCCGTCACGTCCTACGCCTTGAGCGGTGACGAAATCAGGGCGCGCGCCGCCGGCTGCTACGGCTATGTAGCCAAGCCGTTCAGCCCGCGGCGGCTACTTGCCACTGTGCGCGAAATACTGCCGTGATCGGACAGGTGGCTGCCCCCGGGACCAAGCAGGCTATGCGCGAGCGCCCGCTCATTCTGGTCGTCGACGATGCGCCCGACAACGTCGAGATCGTGCGCCTGCGGTTGGAGGGTCAGCGCTACGACGTAATTACAGCCGCCGACGGCCTTGAGGCGCTTGATCAAGTCAACACCCATCTGCCCGACCTCGTGCTGCTCGATGTGATGATGCCACGTCTCGACGGTATAGAAACGATCAGGCGCCTGAAAGCGGATGCCTCGCTGCCATTCATTCCCGTGGTCATGCTGACCGCGCAAAGCGATAAGAAGGAGGTTGTGGCCGGTCTCGACGCTGGCGCGGACGAGTATCTGACCAAACCGTTCGACGCCAGCACGCTTTTGGCACGGGTGCGCGCAATGCTGCGCATGAAGGCGTTGCACGACGAAGTGCGCGCACAGGCTGCGCAACTGGCGCAATGGAACCAGACGCTCGAGCAACGTGTCGCGGAGCAGCTCTCGGCCCTCGGGCGGGTTGATTGGCTGAAGCGCTTTCTTCCGCCGCAGATCGCAGAACTGGTTCTAACCTCCGGCGAGGATATCCTACGCAGTCACCGACGCGACGTTGCCGTCGTGTTCTGTGATCTTCGCGGGTTCACTTCGTTTTCCGAAGTTGCTGAACCAGAAGAACAAATTACCATGCTGGCCGAGTATCACACCACGCTCGGCACCTTGATCAACAATTTCCAGGGCACGCTTATCCATATCGTTGGCGATGGTGTGATGGTGGTTTTCAATGATCCGATTCCTTGCACTGACCCGTGTCTGCAGGCTGTTCGAATGGGCGTTGAAATGCGGATCAGCCTCAGCGCGCTCATGCAACGTTGGCAAACCCATGGTTATGAAATTGGTTTTGGCATCGGAATCTCCCAGGGCTACGCCACGCTCGGCCTCATCGGCTTTGAAAACCGGTCCCAATATACCGCGATCGGAACAGTGACGAACCTGGCTTCGCGGCTTTGCGGAGAGGCGACGGATGGCCAGATACTCATCGACAGCAAAGTCAGGACCGTTCTTGGTTCTTGTATTGACACGGCGGACGTCGGTGATCTGCCGCTCAAGGGCCTGCGCCGCCCGATCCGCGTCTTCAACGTCCTTGGATTGACCGGAACAAGCAATAATCGGTAGGGCCTTTTCGCAGCGCGGCCCGCTTGATGCCCCAATCATGTACTTTGTTATTAACTAGAAATTGTATTTGATTGGACGCTGCGTCCATCGCGCTGCCGCCTCGCCACGATACCGCAGGGCAATGCGTCGTACATTTTGCGTCGTCCTTCCGCCACGTGAGATGCCGCGGCGCTTCTCGGTGCAGCGGGCCGGTTGTTTCTCATTGACACAGAAGCGGGGCGGGTGTGGACTAGCCGCGCGCGCCGCTACTCCTGGGTCGCACATCGATCCTTCGCAGCCGCGCGCGCCGCGCCTCGACCGGCGATCCAGGAATGCTGGCCGTTTCGAAAAGACCGGTGATAATAAGGAGGAATAATCATGACCCAGAAGGGCCAAAATCGCCGCGATGCTTTGAAAATCACCGCCGGCGCGGTGATGGCTGCTTCCCTCGGTGCGACACGCGAGGCCGCGGCCGGAGAGAGTATGGCAACCCTCTCTCACACCAACAAACGAATTCACCGGGTTGCCGACACCAAGGCGAGTTCGGGCGATCTCCCGCCGCCCGACTATGCCCGCAACATGCGGCTCATTGGTCACAGCGATCAGGGCGGCCGCTGCGACGGCATACAAATCATGGTCTATCGGGGTTACGCTTATATCGGCCACGCGTTCTCCAAGGGCTTCAGCGTGATCGACGTCCGGGATCCGACCAACCCCAAGCCGGTCAACTATGTGGCCGCGCCGCCGAATACCTGGAACATCCACCTCCAGGCTCACGACGACCTGTTGCTTGTGATCCACGGCAAGGATCTGTTCGCCCAGACGACGTTCGCCGACGAGCACGACTACTACAAGCCCGATACGGAGAAATTCAAGGAATCCGCGACCAAGTCCGATGGCAGGAGCTTTTCGGCCGGTCTCGCCGTCTACGACATCTCGAAGCCTGACGCGCCACGCCAGATCGGCTTCATGCCGGTGAAAGGGGACGGGCTGCATCGGTTATGGTACGTCGGTGGTCGCTGGGCGTATGCGTCGGCGCTGTTGGACGGCTTTAGCGACTACATCCTTATCACCATCGACATGGCTGATCCGACCAAGCCGCAACTGGCGGGCCGCTTCTGGCTTCCGGGCATGAATCTCGCGGCCGGCGAGACGCCACACTGGCCGCTGGCCAAGGGGCGATATGGCCTGCACCACGGCATCATCCATGGCGACACCGCCTATTGCTCGTGGCGCGACGGCTGCCTCGCCGTGGTGGATGTCTCGGACCGCACCGCGCCGAAGCTGATCACACGCAAGGTCTGGGCACCGCCATATGGCGGCGGCACCCATAACGCACTGCCACTGCCGGATCGCGACCTGCTGGTCGTCGTCGATGAGGCAGTTCTCGACAACCAGGAAGATGGGCTCAAGCTCATTTGGGTGTTCGACAACCGACAAGCCGACAACCCGATCAGCATATCGAGCTTCCCGACCCCCGCCGATGCGGATTACAAAGCGATCGGCGGACATTTCGGACCGCACAATATCCACGAAAACCGCCCAGGGACGTTCGTCAGTTCGGATCTGATCTTCGCGACTTACCAAAACGCCGGCGTGCGCGTGTTCAATATTCGGGACCAGTATCACCCGGTCGAGGTTGGCGCCTTGGTTCCTCCACCACCCGCCAAGATGAGTGATCCGCGCCCCAATCGTCCGCGGGTGATGCAATCGGTGGACGTCTTCGTTGACAAGAACGGGGTAGTCTACAGCACGGACCTGAATGCCGGGCTCTATACCATGGAGTTCAAGGGCGCCTGACGGATAGTCCGGGCATCAACGACCAGCCGGCGGACGAAGCGATGATCCGTCCGCCGGCTTGGCTTGTCTCCGTGGTCTGACGACACCGCAAGGTCCTATATCCGCGTCGCGAATGCGTTCCGATCCCGAACAGTCCGGGATCAGTCTCTAACTCAAACGATCGACGCCGCCACGCGCTATGCGGGCGCCGGTGTCCCGGAGGGCGCGGCTAGGGCCGCTGATCCCTCGGGCCATAGCCGTTGCTGTAGCCCTGCAGCCGCCGACAAGTTGCGCCTGGAGATAGGGGACACCCGCGCGACCGGCCTGGCGCTCCGGATCACGCCATTGGGCTCCGCAGCCAAGTGTCGACCAGCTCTCGTGTCATCCGCGGTCTCCTCCGCCGTGGTGAAGCCCGGTTTGGCGGTCCATCGGGGGGGTCCCAGATTGCCGCGGTTCCTGTATAGCAGCGACGAGGGGATACCAACCAAAACGCAAAACCGCTGTGTTCAGTGAGTTATCTGCACGAGACGTCAAACTTCCCGACATTTGGCAGAGGGGATTCAGTGGAGCTTCGGCGCGGGTTCGTCAAAGGCGCCGGCGGAAGTCCGCCTGCGATGCCCGCCCCGGAGGTCCGTCACACGAGCCGGCCGCCAACAAAGGAAAACACCCATGAACGATAAAACCCTGCCGCGGTGCCTGTTGATCGTCACCGCTGAGGTCGATGCTGAGGTCGAGACAGACTGGAACCATTGGTACGACACCGTCCACCTGCCGGACGCTCTTGCCTGCCCGGGAGTGTTGCGCGGACGGCGCTACGCGCAGTCCGGCGCGGCGAGCCACTCGGAGCGCGGAACATCCGCCCAGACCGCGTCGAAGGTCTACACCACGATCTACGAACTTGCCGGCCCTGAGGCGGTGACCACACCTGAATTCCAGAAGATGCGTGGATGGTATCAATTCGCGCCGCATGTCCGCTCCACGACCCGCGTGGTGACCGCGCTGTGACGCAACTGTCCGGAATTGGTGCTCATTGATCGACGAACGGACTCAGTGTTCAAGCCACTGTCTGCTTGCGCACAAGCCTGGACAGAACAACGTCTTGCCAGCGGAACTGCTCTGCTGCCAGGATCACCCGGCAGTAGAGCATCCCTGTTTGAAGCAGGGGGTGGGCTGTTCGTCGGTCTAAATTCTCAGGCCATGTCCTGGACGACGCGCAGCTTCAGCTTTCCTTCGGAGGCGGTTACATGGCGATAGGTCTACCATACTACGGCTTTGGTTGCATGTTGACCTGGGCAGGTCACACGCCTGACCGGGTGGCGCCAACCTGGGACTACTTCTCGAAGGAGTTTTGTGTCCCGAGGACGATGCTTACTTTCAGCGGAAACTTTACCGATCTGCTCTCCTGCGTCGGCAACTACAAAGGCAACGCCGCACAATGGGCTGCTCATCCGGATTTGAACGGCACCAACACAGGCAAGCGATGCATTCCCGTGATTGGCTTCCCCTCCGCGACGCTGTCCGGCGACATGACGTTTACCTCGATCGCCGCGGGGGACAACGACGGGCTGATCGCTCGGCTGATCACAGTCTGGGCCGAAAAGGGCTTTAAGACCCTCATTGTGCGATGGGGCTATGAAGACAATTATCCCACGACACCCGGTGGCGTGGACGCTTATCCGGGATCAAATTTTGAGAAGACCTACAACGGCCGGCCGACGACGACACCGTGGAAAGTATACGGCGGAGACGTCCCGGCGTATTGCGCGGCTTCGATAAAGGCATTTCGGCGCGCCTCCCATGTCATGCACGCGGCAGCCAGTCAGGCGGGTGTGACTCTCCACGTGGCCTGGGGGCCGACGTTGATTAGTTCCTGCCGTTTTGACCCTCGTTTGATGTATCCGGATCACGACCTTTCCGATGGATATGGCAAGACCGTCGACCTGCATCTGCCTGACATTTACGCCAACAATGTCTATGGAAAAGCCACCTTAAGTCTTTTCAGCGGATATCAAAATCAAGCCGCCTTCACACCCTACCGTGGAACTCCCGTCGCGGTCCCGGGATATTCTCGTTCCAATCCAACCAACAACGGTTGGGGTGACGATATTGGATCTCGCTACTATTACCTGGATTGGCTTGGAGGGTACGTGCCGCCGCCCTCGGCGCCTTCGAAGCCCTTGGCTTGGTCCGGCGGCTGGGGTACTTATGAAAGCATGGTTTTCGCTCTACAGCAGGGTTGTGCGTGGGGCGTTGCCGAATTCGGCGGAATGTCAGTTTGGAACGGGTCCCACACCGGCACGTCAAACGGACCCGGCCTGAACCAAACCGATGGCGCGACAAACTACCCGTGGCTCGGCCATTGGTGCAGGACGCGGACCGCGTGGTTCAACCAAAAATCCCAAAACGGCATCGCGGATGGAACTGTACTGCAATATTCGTTCTGGGAGAATCAAGGTAACGGCACCTTGAATGGATTTAAGACCGCTTTTCCGGAGTTCGTCAGGAATCCGGATGCCGGGAGGGAGCGGAGCTAGCTAGGCCTGCTTGAAGGTCTATCATCCGGACTTGTTCCAGTTCGCCCGCGACGGAGCGGAGGTGCTGCGCTTCGTTCACCTGATCGTAGCATCTGAACATGTCAGAGGGCAATTTGGCATCAAAGTAGGTGGGTCGGGGTTTCGGGAGCCAGGTCTTTGAAGCCAATTGGCGGAGATCGTTCGTCAACGCCCCCCTCAACAGATCGCCGGTGGCCAACATCTGGACACCCCCGCAGGCGGATAAGCCTAAGGTGACCTTTCATATCAAACGTCGCAATCTGGTAAACGCTGCGCGGCTCGCCTGCACTCAGGCTGTCACGCTACCATGACAGCAGCCGCTCCGAGCCTGGGTGACAATTTTCGTCGGTACGTTTCTGTATACTGAACGGATTGGCAAGCCTGCGGCATCGACAGCAACGCGTCTCCTTTCGGGGGAAACCATTGCAAAACGGCTCGGGCAAAGACTATGATCCGCTTAGAAGCAACGAAACGGTCGACTGCATAGCGAATGTCGGATTGGAAGCTCCTTCTGTCAACCTCGGCAAAGTTCTCCTCGAATCCATTGTTTTGGGGGAAATCATCCCGATCGAGTGCGTCTCGATCGATGCCGTCAATCATCAATGTGTGTTGCATAGTAACAGCAGCTGTCGGCTGCGCCGCTCTGGTAATTGCTCCGTTTTTCTTCCAGCCCATTGAGGATGCAGCGATCCTTTATCAATACGCTGATAATTTCGCGCGCACGGGCATTATCTCGTATATCGAAAATGGTCCTCGCGCCGAAGGTGCGACGGATTTTCTTTGGCTCATGCTGCTCGCTGCGGGCGATTTTCTTGGTATTGGCGCTTTTGCTTTTACCGGCTGGATCAATGCTGCTTCGGCGATTGGGATCGGGCTGCTGCTTGTGAAGGTGAGTGGTCATCGAGTGTCACCGGCAAATGTGGCAATGGCGACGTTGTTGCCGCTTGCGTTCCCTCAGGTATGGGCGGCGATCGCCGGCTTTTCCGTTTTCCCGTTCGGTTTTCTCATCGCTCTCTGCGCCTATGCTTTCATCAGAAAGCAAGATACGCTGTTGGCGGGATCAATGTTGCTGCTCTGTCTATTCCGCCCGGATGGAATAGTCTTTGCCGCCCCGCTGGCCGCGATGCGTCTGATCGACGGTTCAGATCGGATCCATATCATTAAACGACAGCTTGCTTTGTTTGTTCTCCCAGGCACGATTTACTTTATATGGCGATGGAATTATTTTGGCGAACTGCTCCCGCTGCCCTTCATCGTAAAATCCGATGCACCACGCGGGTTCGGCCCGTTCGTCTCTGCCGAAACAGGGCTCCACGAGCTTCATCTCGCGTTGGAATGGAGCCTGCCGATCATCATAATTTATGCAACGTCCGCCGCACGCCGCCGTCTCAATATCCAGCTCTTATTGAGTTTATTTGTTATACCCTCGCTTTTTTATTCCTCAATGAGACTCGATCAGAACTGGGCAGATCGTTTTCACTTCTACATCGTCATTGCCACAGCAATGATTGTCGCTGTGAACTGGCGCGCCATCCGCGTTCCAGGCTGGGCAGTGGCCGCCTTGGTGGCAAGTTTGTATATACTTGAACTGGCACAACCATGGGAAGCATTTGCGCTGGAACGAATCAGGGATCGAACCAACAACATTGCAGCGATTGCGCGGCAGCTCAACACCGAAGGTCTGCAGGGTACTATGGCGACGACCGAGGCGGGTCGCCTTGCTTTCTATTCCCGATGGCCCGCCTATGACCTTTGGGGCCTGAACACCGCACAATTTGCCCACCATCTCATGCAGCCTGAGGATCTGACGGCGCTGAACGCCGACCTTGTCATCGTCTATTTCCCGCAAAATAGCGACGTATGTCTGCCAAACTCCGGGTGGAAGACGCCATACCAGCAACGTACTTGGGAACATCTGGGGGCAAATGTCGTCGCCGCTCTGTCGGGCGCGCCATATCAGCTATGGATGGTTCCGTGGGGAGGTCCGATCAGTGGCGCCGACAGCGATCGTCCGGTGTATCGCAGTCCGATGGAGGATAAATATCTTTGTTTTTATGTCAAAAATGCGTTTCGGGACAGCGACAGTGTTGTAGCGCTTCTGAAGCGGCACGGAGCCATCACACCGGACGACCATCTAAGGCAGATCGGCACGGTCGGCCGCGACGGCGGAGGAAAAGCCCGTCTCGACTGAGAGGTATACCTGCACCGGACGCACAAATCGCGGCTCCGGTCGCGCTCGAGCCGCTCGGCAAAGGCGGGGGGCAATCGATCCATCCCACTTTGCCCCGTCACTCCATCGCCGCGTGAGCGTCGGCGGGCGCGGCGGTGCTCACCCGGGGTCGTCGCATCAGCAACAGCAACAGCAGCGACGGCAGGGTGGTAAAGATCATCATCTTGTAGTCGTCGAGATAGGCAACGATCTGCGCCTGCTGGTTGACAATTTGATCGAGCATCGCCGCGCCGTGTGCCGAAGCCGGGTTCCACGCATGGCTCACCGGACCGCCATCCTGCAGCGCCCGATTGAACGGCGTCACCGACGCACCGATCTCCGCATGCACGACCTGGGCATTGTGCGCCAGCACGGCGGAGGTCACCGACACACCGATCGCCGCACCGATGTTGCGGAACAAGCTGAACAGTGACGTCCCATCGGTGCGATATTGCGCCGGCAGCGTGGCGAAGGCCAGCATCTGCAGCGGCAGGAACACCAGTCCCAGGCCGGCGCCCTGGATCACAATCGTCACAACGATCCGCATCTGAGACACATCGGGGGTCCATGCGGTCATCTCCCACATCGACCATGCCAAGGCCAGAATGCCACTCGCCATCACCACGCGCGGATCGAACTTCGTTGCGAGCCGCCCGCTGGTCAGCATCGTTACCATGGTCCCGATGCCACGTGGCGCCATTACCAGCCCCGCCGTCTCGACCGGGTAGTTCGCCTGGTTCTGCAGCCATGGCGCCATCAGCGAGGAACTGGAAACCAGGATGGTGCCCACCGCCAGCATCATCACGACGCCGGCGAAAAAATTTCTGTCCCTGAACAAGGCCAGCGGAATGAAGGGCTTCTTGGCGGTGAACATGTGCACGATGAACAGGTAGACGCCGAGGCCGCCCAGCACCGCCTCGGTGACGACCTCGGTCGAGCTGAACCAGTCCTGATTCTGGCCGCGATCCAGCATCATCTGCACGCCGCCGATACCGACCGACAGCACGGCAAAGCCGATCCAGTCGAAGCGCATGCTGAAGTTCGGGAACGACCGCGGCATGAAGAACACCAGTCCAAGCGTCGCCAGCACACCAAACGGCAGGTTGATGTAGAAGACGAAGCGCCAGTTGTACATCTCAGTCAAATAGCCGCCGAGTGTCGGCCCCAGGATCGGCCCGACCATGACGCCGACGCCCCAGATCGCCATCGCCTGGCCGCGCTTCTCCACCGGGTAGATGTCCATCATGGTGGATTGCGACAGCGGCACCAGCGCCGCGCCGAACATTCCCTGCAACAACCGGAACACGACCATCTGCGGCAACGACTGCGCGGCACCGCACATCATCGACGTGACGGTAAATCCGACCAGGCAGGTGATGAACAGATATTTCCGGCCGAACCGCGCGGCCAGCCACCCTACCGGCGCGGTCATGATCGCGGCGGCGGTGATGTAGGATGTCAGCACCCAGGTAATTTCATCATAGGTCGCCGACAGGCTGCCCTGCATATAGGGCAGCGCCACATTGGCGATCGTCTGGTCGAGTGCCTGCATCAACGTGGCGCCCACCGGTACACAGCGTAATGATCGTACGGTGCGGTACCTGATCGGTCGCGGTGGCGATCGGCGAAATTTCGGAGGCCTGCGTTTTAGCGGGCTGCGTGGACGTCATCGGCTAATACAGATCGCGCCAGCTTCTGACATGCCCGGTGTCGATATCGGCGACCACGCTCATGCCCGCGCGCAGCGCCGGGTCGCCGTCGTGGCGCTCGACCCGGATGCGGACCGGTATTCGCTGCACCACCTTGACCCAGTTGCCGGATGTGTTCTGCGCCGGCAGCACGGAGAACTCTGAGCCGCTGTTGGGTGAGATCGCTTCAACCTCTCCCTTCCAGGCTCGTCCTGGATAGGTATCGACCGAGACCTCCACCGGGTCACCCGGCTGCACATTCGTCAGTTCGGTTTCCTTTGGGTTGGCCTCGATCCAGATCCGCTCATCCGAGACAAGACCGAACGCCGCGGTGGCGGCTGCCAGGTACATGCCGGGCTGCACCAACTCAACCTGCGTCACGATGCCCGCGAACGGCGCATGAATGACCGTATGGCTGAGTTGCCGCTGCGCCTCGTCGAACTGGGCGGCAGCTTTCAGGTAGTCCGACATGGTGTGGATATCCACCTCTGCATCGCCACCGAGCCGAGCCAATTGCATCGCCGCATTGACCTTCATGGCCTCGACGGACTGCTTGGCGGCCATCAGCTGAAAACGCGCATTGTCGTATTCGGCCCGGGTCACTCCGCCACCCTTGACCAAGCCGGCGAACCGGTCGTAGTTCGCCTGGTCGGACTCGAGTTGCGCCTGCTTCACCTCGACTTCCCGCAGCATGCGCTTGTAGTCCAGCTTCATGGCCTCCAGTGTCGATGCCATTCCGTTCATATTCGCCCGCGCGCCGGCCAGTGCGATTTCGAACGGCCGTGGATCGAGCGTCAGTAGCACGTCGCCCTGTTTGACCCGCTGGCCCTCGTGCACCGCCACGCTCGCAACGATGCCGGATACGTCGGTGGAGACCGCCTCCTTCGCGGCGCGAACATAAGCGTCATCGATGGACACCACGCGTCCGCCGGTCAGCCAATATCCGCCGGCGGCAACGATAACCGCCAGAATTCCCCCCAGCATCAAAATCGGACGCACCGCCGCTCGACCCAGCCTACGCCGCGTCGGTGCCGCCTTGATGCGATCGGTCACCCGCGGCGCGGCGGAGATCGTGGCCTGCGACATCAGACGACCTCCCGCGTCACCGTGTCCGCATGGTCCGCACCGCGCCGCGCGGCGTGAGCCTCCTGGATCAGCGTCGCCTTCATCGTCAGTAGTGCCTCAGTCATGGTTTCGAGTGATTCTTCGTCGATGCCGTCGGTCAGGATGCGCGTCATGTCGGCCCGTTGCTCGTCGATCTCATGCAGGACAGCGAGCGCAGGGGGTAGCAGATGCAGCCTCCAAATCCGCCGGTCGCGCGGATCAGGGCGACGTTCGACCATGCCGCGCGCTTCCAGCCGATCGATCAGGCGCGCGACGGTGATCGGCTCAACCTCGAGAATTTCCGAAAGCTCTTTCTGCGAGATGCCCGGCTGCCGCTCCAACCAGATCAGGATGCCCCACTGCGCCCGTGTCATGCCGTGCTGCCTGGCTCGCTTGTCCGCATCGACGCGGAGCAGGCGGGCGACATCGTGCAACAGGAACAGCAGATCGCGGCGACCTTCGTCAAATGGCACTTACCTTGTTCCCCCTTATCATAAGCCACGTTATAATCGCAAATGCCGGGATGATAGCCATGCAAACATCGCAATGCCGCTCCGCGTGGTGCCGGCTGCTGACGGTCAGGACCTGTCACCAACGCGCAAAACTCCGGCTGGCATGAACATTGAGGGTGTTTTCGGCGCAACCACGTGCCGGATAGACGGCACTCCGGCGCGTCGGTGCAATCGCCGTGCCGGCAGCTGCGGGACGGCCGATCAGATGCCGAGCAGGCGCACCGTCTTCACTAACCGAGGGCAGCGATACTACCGTTCTACTTTCGCAGACGCGCAGGGCCGCCGGCCACGCTTCATTGCGAGCACGGTTCGCCGCTGCCGGTGCGGAATGCAACCGATGGCTTCATGGAGCCGCGGCATCCGGGGACCCGGCGGCCCCAACGCCGAGCAGCGCGGACAGTCTGCGGCGCGGCGCGATCAGATCGGCAAGGGTGTATTGATCGAGCACAGTCAGGAATTTGTCGAGCGCCTCTTCCAGAACGCCCTTGAGCAAGCACGCGCTGCTGATCGCACAGTCCGCTGTGTCGCCGAAGCACGGCACCAGATCCAAGTCGACCTCGGTTCGCCGCACGACCGTGCCAACATTGATATCCGCGGCTGGTCGGGCGAGACGTATGCCGCCATTTCTGCCCCGTGTGGTCTCGATATCACCCGCAACACCAAGCTGATGGACGATTTTCATCAGATGCGCCTCTGAGATCCGATAGGCGTGCGCAATCTCGGCGATCGTCGTCAATCGGCCGTCATTGACCGCCAGATACATCAGCGTTCTCAGAGTATAATCGGTATAGGATGTCAGCCTCATGGTGGCGCGCCGCGGTCCCGCAAGGCGGTCGAGGTGGTGGGCGGCAACACCAATCCCTCTGGTGGTTGCCCAAGCCTGTGAAACAGCGCCAGTTGCAGACTGTTCGCGATGCGGTTCGCTTTTGCCGTAAACTGAGCCGCCACATGTGGGACGAACAGCTCCTCCGTTGTCGCCTCGAACAGAGCGAGCCAGCGGGCGAACATTGGCCGCTGCAGGTTCGGCACGGACCTGTGGACGGAAACCGGGTTGCCGGAATATCGACCCGAGGCAAGCATGACCGATGACCAGAACCGGCGCATGGTCGCGAGATGCCCGGGCCATTCCTCAGGCGAGATTGCCGCTTCGAAGACTGGTCCCAGCACGCGCTCCCGACGAACCTTGGCGTAGAATCGGTCGATCAACGATGCGATCGCCTTTTCGGTGACCTCGGAGAGCAGCGGTCCATCGACCTTGGGCATTCATATTCCCCGCACGCAACAGCCAGAACGGGACTTTACAGCTCCGCGGGATTAAAGCAATATAAGAAATATACCTTATACACTCGCCCACGCCGCCCGACGCCCATTGCCAAGGAACAGGGAATGCAAAATCGAACAATTCAGGCCGAGATCATTGCGGGTATCGAGGACGTTCTTGCCAGCGAGCTTGACCAGATCCGCATAGAGCGGGCTGTCATCGGTCTGTTCTTTACCGGCGTGAAGCTGAACACAGGCGTCGCGGCGGCGTGTGCCACCCCGCTGCGGTCAATTCCGGAAGCGGTTTGCTGCCCCAGCTCGGCGATGGCAATGCCGTTCCCGGGAAAGCTGCAGGGGCGTGCGGTTCGGGAGCTTTTCAAGGAAACCGAGGCCAAAAGCGGCATCCGCCGTGCGGTCGGCGTCGCGACGATGAACGCTCTCGCCGACATGTGCTGGGAGCGGCGGACGCCGCCTGACCTTGAGCTGCACACTGGCGTCGATGCATATGATGCGGCCGATATCCAGCCCGATGAGCATGTTGTCGTGGTTGGCGCCTTTGTTCCGTTTATGAAATCCCTGAAGCGCACGCAGCGCGCCTTTACGGTGCTGGAAATGGACGCCGCGACATTGAAGCCGGATGAGTTGCAGTACTTTCGTCCGGCCAAGCAGGCAGCAAGCGTGTTGCCATCAGCCGACGTCGTGCTGATCACCGGGACGACGTTGGTGAACGATACGCTGGAATACCTTCTCACGCTCTGCCGGCCATCGGCTCGTGTCGTCCTCGTCGGCCCCACGGTCGGCCTGTTGCCCGACCCGTTCCTGCGTCGCGGGGTCGACGTTCTTGGCGGTATCCGGGTTACCAGGCCTGACGCCTTTCTGGATGTTCTGGCCGAAGGCGGATCCGGCTACCACTTCTTTGGCGACTCGGCCGAGAAGGTGGTCGTGAAGCGGCGGGTTGGACTTCCAGCCAGTCGAGCCGCCTGAGATTTTCACCAGGCCGCGGCGCCAGAGTCTTAAGTGCCTTTCGGATCTCCCCGGCGGCGGTTTTCGCTGAAGTTCGGGGCCTGTCAGCGCTCTCCACGCCCTCCTTTACGCCCGTCGGTTCGGCTGGCACGCTGCCGCCTGCATCAGGACCACGGCAGAAAGACCTGGCATGGATTTCGTTATCCGCAACGCGCGTCTGTCCGGTTCCCCGGACGATCCGCCGATCGACATTGGCATCGAGGCCGGCCGGATTGTCGTGATCGGGCGCGAGGTCCCTGCTGACATCCCCGGCTTTGACGCCGCCGGCAACCTGGCCTGCGGCGGATTGGTCGAGACCCACATCCACCTCGACAAGAGCCGCATCATCGATCGCTGTGCACCCGAACACGGTCGCAATCCCGATGCCGTGCCCCGCGTAGCCGCTGTCAAGCACAGCTTCACGGTCGAGGATGTCTACCAGCGCGCCAGCCAAACGTTGGAAGGATGCATCAAATTCGGCACCACCCGCATGCGCACACATGTGGAACTCGATCCGGGTGTGGAACTACGCAGCTTCGAGGCGCTGGAGGCTCTTCGCCGTGACTACGCCTGGGCCATCGACATCGAGCTTTGCGTTTTTCCGCAGGAGGGCCTTACCAACAATCCCCGTGCCGACGAACTCCTGGTCGAGGCACTCAAGCTCGGCGCCAAGGCGATAGGCGCGGCGCCAAACTACGATCCAGACAAAAACGGTCAGATCCGCCGCGTCTTCGAGCTCGCTCGTGAATACGACGTCGACATCGACATGCATCTGGATTCCGGCAACAGCCCGGCCGACATGGATATCTACCTCGTCTGCGAGCTCACCCGCGAGTACGGGATCGGCGGACGCGTCGCGGTAGGCCATGGCTGCAAGTATTCGACGCTGCCACCGGTGGACCTGAAGCGCCTGGCGACGACCCTGGCCGATGCCGGCGTGGCGGTCACCGTGCTGCCGGCGACCGATCTGTTCATGATGGGCCGCGATCAGGACCATGACATCCGCCGCGGTGTGGCCGACGCCAATGCCCTGGTCGAGCTTGGCGTGAACTGCTCAATCTCCAGCAACAACATCCTCAATCCCTTCACGCCGCTGGGCGACGGCAATCTGATCCGCATGGCCAACCTGCAGGCCAATGTCTGCCAGATCAGCCACCCGCACCGGCTGCGCGAATGTTTCGCCATGCTGACAGAGCGGTCAGCGAAGCTGCTGAATCTGAAGAATTATGGCATAGAAGTGGGCAATCCCGCGGACATCGTCGTGTTCGACGCCACCACACCGGAGCAGGCCGTGGCGGAAGTGCGTGCACCGCTGGTTGCCTTCAGGCGCGGGGTACGCACCGTCACCCGGCCGCGCGCCGAGCTTCACCGGCCGCGGGACGCGACCTGACCAGCTTGGGGTCCATCGCGGCGAGACATGAAGAGGGGAAACGAATGAAGCTCTCCGAGATCGCCCAGGTGATCCGCAGCAAGAACGCGGGTCCCCGGCGCCTTACGCTGGATATCATCTTCGCTTCCGACGCCGACTATCAACGGGTCGCTCAATCACCGGCGCTTGGGGCGGAAAATATCGGCAGATTGTACCACGTACCGGGCGAGCAGGTGACTGTCATTCCCTATCCGGTGGGGCGAGCGATCAAGATCGTGATGGCGCGGGCGATCATGGCCGGCGATCCGGGCGACCTCGACGTCTACGGCGCGCAACAGCACGCACCATTGCTGGGGCTTGAGATATGAGCGCCTCGGGTCGCGTCATCGCGGAATTTCGCCGTAACCGGCGCCCGATCCGACTGATGGGCGCATCGGGCCAGCTTGGCTACGGCATCCCGGCAAAGTCCTTCCGTGCCGGGCTCGACCGCCGTCCTGACCTGATCGGTTGCGATATGGGCTCGATCGACATCGGTCCAACCTATCTCGGCAAGGGCGAGATGGCGACGTCCCCGGAAGCAACGCGGCGCGATCTGCGTCGGGTGCTGCACGCCGCCCGCGATCTGGATGTTCCGCTGGTGATCGGATCAGCCGGTTCGGCGGGCGCGGCACCGCATCTGGACGCGACGCTGGATCTGCTGCGGGAGATCGGCCGCACCGACGGGCGGCACTTTCGCATGGCCGTGATGCGCGCCGACATTTCCCGTGGCTATCTGCGGGATGCCGTCCGTTCCGGGCGCGTGACAAGCTTCGATGGCATGCCGGACCTTACCGATCAGGATGTCGACGAGGCCACCCATATTGTCGGCCAGATGGGCATGGGACCGTTCCGCCGCGCGCTCGCCGCCGATGTGGATGTGATCGTGGCCGGCCGCGCCTGCGATACGGCGATCTTTGCGTCATTGCCCGCGATGCTGGGGTTCCCGGTCGGGCTGTCGATGCACATGGCCAAGATCATCGAGTGCGGCTCACTGTGCTGTGTGCCGGGCGGCCGTGACCCGATCCTGGCTACCCTGGACGAGGACGGTTTCGTGCTTGAGAGCACCAATCCGGAACGTCGGGCGACTCCAACCTCGGTCGCCGCGCACAGCCTGTACGAACAAAGCGACCCGTTCACGGTGCGGGAGCCGGACGGCGCGCTGGACCTGACGAAGGCGCAGTACCAGGCGGTAGACGAGCGGTGTACGCGGGTCAGCGGCGCGACCTGGCGGGACACCACCAGCCCGAGTATCAAGCTGGAGGGCGCCTGCAAGATTGGAGAGCGTGCGGTGTTGCTGTGCGGATCGGCTGACCCGCGCTTTATTGCTCAGTGCAAGGAATTGCTGCCGAGGGTCGCCGACGTGGTGCGCGACCTCGTCTGCGAGGACCGGCCGCTCGACTATACGTTGCGATTTCGTGTCTATGGCATCGACGGCGTGCGCATGGTGGTGCCGGACAACGAGCCGCCTCCCGGTGAGGTTTTCATTATGGGCGAATGCATCGCGCCCACCCGCGAGCGTGCCTCGGAGGTCGTCCGCTCATGCAAACAGTTCCTGCTCCACCATGGATATCCTGGCAGGCTGTCCACCGCGGGCAACGTCGCGTTCCCCTTCACCCCACCGGAGGTCTCGCTCGGCCCAGCGTACCGGTTCAATATCTACCACCTTCTGCGCGTGGATGATCCGGATGCGCTGTTCCCGATCGAAATCGAGGACGTGTAGTAATCAGACCTGGTGGCCTGAGGTGGCATCGATGACTTGGAGGCTCACGAGATTTGAGACGTAGCGGCCGCCGGCATAATCGCCGGGGACGATCAATCTCAGTGCGCCGTCCTGGCCGCCGGCTCCGAGCTGTCCGCTAGTGTCTTTGTAAGCGACAATATCCGGTTGACCGCCAAACGCCGGATCGATCTCACCCAACGAAATTATCGCGCGATAGCCATCGCTGCCGGTGGCAACCACCGCGTATCGTAACAGGTCGTTCTTGATCGATGGGTCCGTCACGAGGCCCGCGTCCTGAATCAGGTTCCACAATGAAACCCCAGTATAGGTGTCGGTCGTTTGGCCGGCGCCCGAGATATACATTGCGGTCTCGGTCACCGACTGCCGGGTCAGGGCTGAGAGCGTCTGCGGCGTAACGATCGTGGGATCGGCCACCTTTCCGGACAGCGTCAGAGAGGGCGAGATGCCGCCGGGTCCGGTCGGCCCGGGTTCGGGCAGGCTTTCCACCTTCAGGTCCACCAGTTCGGAGACGTACCGCCCCCCCGCCAGATCGCCTGGCACCACCATGCGGGCCAACCCGTCGCTACCATGCGGACCAAGCTGCCCGGCAATATCCGCATAGGCGACCATCACCGGCTGCTTGCCGAAGTTCGGATCGATCTCGCCTAACGAGAATACCGCCTGGTAGCCGTCGGACCCGGTCGCCACGACATATTTGCTGAGAATATCGTTCTTGGCGGCAGTAACCGTTACCCCACCGGCATCATTCAGCAGATTCCAAAGGTTGATCCCGGTATAGGTGTCCGCGACCGCTGTTCCTGCGGCCGTGTAGGTCACTGTCACCGTTGTGGCGGGCGTGACGCTCGGGAGATTGTAGACGCCAGGATTGGCGACGTCTCCAAGTAGCAAGACCGGCGAAAACGAGAACCCAAGGGTGGCAAGAAACCGACTGAGCGCTTCCTCGCCGGCATAAAGCGGCTGGAGGACGTCTTCGTAAGATAGATGCTGGCTCATCGCCTTGCCCCCGACGTGGATCGTAGTATCGTATCAGGTATAGCGCATCCCGGTATTCCCACAATCCCACGGCGACACTCTATTGCCCGAATTTGACGGGGTCAGCAGGTTTCACCATGCCATCGATAGGCACCAAGTCATTTCACTTGCACAAAGCGATATGGAAAGAAATTGTCAGCCGGCTGGGCCAGCTCCACGTTCTTCTTCACCGCCCAGACGATTACCTGCTGATGCAGCGGTAGTGCCACGACGTTGTCCTGGATGATCTGAATTGCCTGGCTGAGCAGTTCATTGCGCTTCGTCTGGTCGATTTCAACTGCTATCCTGTCGGTCAGCGCGTCCAGATCCAGGTTCGAGTATCCGGCGACATTCACTTCCCCTCGCTTGCCGTCGCGGGTGCCCAGCAGGGTGTACAGCACGTTGTGAGCGTCGTAGGTCCCCGGTGTCCAGCCGAGCAGATAAAAGTCAGTGTCGTAGTTGGGTGCGAGGATTTTGGTGAAGAACTTGGTCTTGGTCTGCGCGTTCAAATCGACCTTGATGCCGATCCGCGCCAGCATCGGCACGATCGCCGTACAGATCTGTTCATCCATCACGTATCGGTTATTCGGGCAGTCCAGCGCCACTCTGAAGCCGTTCGGATATCCCGCGTCGCCGAGCAGTTGCCTGGCCCTCGCCGGGTCCGGCTTCGGCCGCACATCCAGTGAGGCGTTATAGCCGTTGACGCCTGGTCCCCACATTTCGAAGCTCGGGCGGCCAAGACCGAACATCACTCGGCTGGCGATGATCGGCTCGTCGATGGCCAATGCCACCGCCCGCCGCACGTTCACATCCCGGAACGGATTTTTGCCTTTCACGTCGGAGCTTGGCAGCTCATCGCGGCTTTGATTGAAGCCCAGGTAGATTGTCCGCAACTCCGGTGTTTCCAGTACCTTGAGGCCGTCGGTTTGCCTGATCCGCGCAATGTCCTGCGGCGGCACGGTATAGATCATGTCCACCTCACCCGACAGCAGGGCGGCCACTCGCGTCGGCGCCGAGGCGATCACGTCGAACTCAACCCGGTCCAGGTTATGCAGCGGCTTGTCCCACCAATCCGGATTCTTCTCAACCACGGTACGACGATCAGGCTCGCGGGACACCAGTCTGAACGGTCCGGTTCCCATGGCATAATGCAGCGCGTAACTGTCATCCTTGCCGATCGTCACGGGTTCCACGGCGTTATGCGCCTCGCACCAGGCCTTCGACATGATCAGCAGATTGGTCTGCTCCTGCAGGAAGATCGGGTCTGGCTGAAACGTTTCGAACTCCACCGTCAGATCATCAACCCTGCGGACTTCCTTGACCGGCGACATCGGCGCCCGCATCGATGAATCCCTCGACTGGATTCGTTGCAAAGTGAACACGACGTCGGCGGCGGTGAACGGTGAACCATCCTGCCACTTCACCTGCGGCCGCAGATGAAACCGCCACACCGTCGCGCTCGGCTGCTCCCACGAAACCGCCAGCGACGGCTCCAGCCCGAGATCCCGATTACGCCGCACCAATGGCTCATAAATATTCGACAGGAACGAAAGCTGCACTGTCTCCTGCCGCGTCATCGGATCCATCGCATTCACGTCGCCGTCGTTTGCCCAACGGAACGTGACCGCGCCCGAGGGTGCCGCGGCAAGGGACGTCATAAGCATGGTTGCGAGCAGCGGAAAACGTGGCAACCTCATAAAGGCCAACTCCTGATACAACCGGTTACAATCAACTTCTGAAACCTAGCCCGAGCACTCCGACATGACCAGAAAAGATCCGCTGTGCAGATCGATTTGACGGGCGTGATCCTCAGCCTGATCAATGTGTAACCGACCTTCACGCCGGCCCTGGAGCCGCCAATCCCCGGGCAGCGAGAAGAACGTGCCGAACATCCGGCATGCCATGCCCGTGTCGGGGCGAGCGAGCCATGCCCTTGGGCCCTGGTCCCGCGGGATGCGAGCGAGGGTTGACCCCGCCACCACCCATGTCCCTGCTTGTCCAGCGAAAATCGTGACCGGCCGCCCTACATCGGTCACGACAAGGGGGAGACGTGGCATTGTTTATTGCCAGGTCGGTATGATATCGGCCGGCGCGCATGTCGCGGGTGCATGGCGCGAACCATCGCTTCCGATCCAGTTCGCGTCCGTGCGGCCGGGCTACCCCTGCGGATTCGGGCGCGGTCGCCTGTCTGTGGTGTTGCGCCGGCCGGCCACCATGCGACAATCGGACGGGACCACGCCACGGTAGCGCGTCCAGGTCTCGGTGCGGCCGAGCAGCGGGACGCCGAGATAGCCGCGCAGCGCAAGGTGGCCTTGAGCATCCAGTTTCAGCTCTACATTGAAGACATCGCCGTTGCGCGGGTCGAGAATGTGGCCCTTCCACAGCCCCGGCCGGGCAAGCCTCGCATCACTGATCAGCGCCAGGCCGCACTGTGAAATGCCACGATAGTCGACCGGAACTGGATCAGTCGGACGATCCAGCACGACGCCCACAATACGCGCACACAGCAGGTCCTCGCATGGGGTGATTGCAATCACGCCACCATGGTCCTGGGTCAGCCACACGCCGATCGGCGAAGCGCTGGCCTGTGCCGGACCGGCCGGTGCGTACTGGGCAACGGCAGGATAACCCAATAACAAAGAAATCCCAGCAATGAACAAATGATATTTCATTGAAGCCCTAAAGCGATGTGGGGAATGAAAGCGATGTGCGGAATGCAAAACCATGCGGAAAGCGCCATTGCTAAAATCTTTTGAGGGCCCGGATCGATGGCACGACCGCGCGGGGCCGCGTGCTCGGCGGCACGACTGCGCGGGCCCGCGCGGACCGCGGCTATAGCTTCATCGCCAGCAAGTCGTTCAGGTGCTTATCGAGTTGCTCAATCGCACCGAAGTCAGCGCCGAACAGCGCGAGATGTCCATCGATGGTCTGGATCGGGCGAAACTCGGCATCGGGAATGAGCCGCCATTCGGCCTGGCAATCAGCCGGCGGAAAGAACATGTCCGAAGACATCGGCATGACAAAGGTCTTGGCCTTGATGCGGCCCAACGCCGCCCGCAAGTCGCCACCGGTGTGGCGGCTGACGTCGCCGCGCTGCCATTTCCACGCCTGGCACAACAGGTCGTTCGGATCCATGACGCTGAAATAGCCATTCATGAAGTTGATGATGAAATCGTCCAGTGACGAAAAGCCCAGCGCCTTGTGCCGGTTTTGCTGGAAGAACTCAGTGCTCCAACCCATCACCGCCCACATCTTGGCATGGCGCAACAAACCTTCCCGCACGTCGGCCGACGATGTGTAGAAACCCTTGTTGAAGCCGGGGTCGGAGGTGATCGCTTCGACCAGCGTCTCGGTGAAAAGGAAATCATGGATGGTGTTTTTCGCGGTGCCGGCGATCGGGGCGGCGCGCTTCGACCATGTCGGGATAGCGCACCGCCCATTCATAGGTCTGCTGCGCGCCCATGGAGCCGCCGACGACCAGCGCGAGGCTGTTCAGGCCGAACTTTTCCGTAACCAGTTTGTGCTGCGCGCGCACGTCGTCACCGATGCGCACATGCGGAAAGTTTCCCATCCCGCCCGGCGCCGGCGTGTTGTGCGGCGAGGTCGAAAGACCGCCGCCGATCTGATTGATGACGATGATGAAATACTTGTCGGGATCGAGCGCCCGGCCTTTCCCGATGTACACCTGCTCCATGATCTTGTTGGTGCCGGAATACCAGGTCGGAATCGAGGATGGCATTATCTTTGGCGGCATTCAGCGTGCCGAACGTGGCATAGGCGAGTTTGCAGCCGCGGATCGTGCCGCCTTCCTCCAAATCCAGATTGCCGATGTCCTGCAGCTCGTAAGGGCCGTGCACGTCCTGCGAGTAGTAACTGTTGTCGATCATAGTTTCCCCCGACTTTATTCGACCGGGCGGGTTGAAGTTCGTCCGCCTCCTGCCCGCCCGGTATCGTTCTGAGATCGGCTGTCGTCGCTATGCCAATGCAAACCCCTCGTAGCCCTTGGCCGCGACCTCATCGCACTTCTTGCGGTAGCCGCCGACACCTTCCGGGCCTAAGTACGGCAAAAAGGCGCGTGGTTTGCCGGCGATATTGGCGCTCATGTACCAGGAATTGGCGCCCGTCATCAGCGTCGCGTTGACCACCTCGTTGACATGCGCGACCCATTGATCCTGCGCCTCCGGCGTCGCCTCGATGCTCGTCTTGCCGGTCTTGCGCATGGTGTCGATGCAGTCGGTGACCCAATCCACATGCTGCTCGATCGACACCGGCATGTTCGACAGCACCGACGGGCTTTGCGGGCCGGTGATGGTGAACAGGTTGGGGAAGCCGGCGACCGAAATGCCAAGATAGGTGTGCGGACCGTCCGCCCATTGCTCATCCAGCGTGCGGCCGCCGCGGCCTTTCAGGTTCAACGCCTTCAGCGGACCGGTCATGGCATCGAAACCGGTGGCGAAAACGATGATGTCGAACGCGTATTCCTTGCCGCCCGCGCGGATGCCGTTTTCGGTGATTTCTTCGATCGCGCCGTCGGTCTTGGCATCGACCAGCAGCACGTTATCCTTGTTGAAGGTCTCGAAGTAGTTGGTGTCCAGCGGTTGCCGCTTGGTGCCGTAGGCGTAGCCCTTGGGGATCAGCTTCTCGGCAACGACCGGGTCTTTCACCGTCGTTGCGGATCTTGCGCTTGAGGTAGTCGGCGCACAGATCATTGGCCTCCTGACTGAAGAACATGTCCTGGTAGTTGGCCAGCCAGAAGGCGAAGCCACCGGCATCCCACATCCTGTCGAATTCGCGCTCCCGCTCCTCGGGCGTGGTTTCCAGCACGGACTTCGGGATGAAATAATGCTCCTGGCCAAAGAACGATTCTTCGATGCGCTTGACCACGCCGTCATAGTCCGCCTTGCGCGCCTTCGTTACTTCGGGATCGACCTTGCCGTTGCGCGCCGGCACGCAATAGTTGGCGGTGCGCTGAAACACCGTAAGTTGCTTGGCCTGCTGCGCGATTTCGGGAATCGCCTGCACCGCGGTGGCGCCGCGTGCCGACCACGGCCACCCGCTTGTCGGTGAAGTCGACGCCGGCGTGCGGGAAGCGGCTGGTATGGTACCACTTGCCCTTGAACGTCTCCAAGCCCTTGAACCGCGGCACGTTGGTGGTCGACAGGCTGCCGACCGCGGCGATGAGGTAACGCGCCGTGACCTCGTCCCCCTTGTCGGTGTGCACCGTCCAAAGGTTGGTCGCCTCATCGAATTCGGCGCCCGTCACCCGCGTGTTGAACTGCATGTCGCGCTTCAGGTCGTGGCGTTTGGCCACATGCTCCAGATAACGCAGGATTTCGGGCTGCTCGGGATAGCGTTCCGACCATTCCCACTCCTGCAACAACTGCTTGTCCCAAGTGAAGCAATAGATGTAGGCGTCGGAATCGCAACGTGCTCCCGGATAGCGGTTCCAGTACCAAGTGCCACCAACGGTTGTGCCCGCCTCGTAAACCCGGACCTTCAGACCCAGTTTGTCGCGCAGCGACTTCAGCATGTGGATGCCGGAAAAGCCCGCGCCGATCACGACAGCATCAAAGTCCTGCGTTGCCCCAGCCATTGGTTCCTCCCATTTTATATTCGTTGTGCAGCAGACAATATTTTTCGGCGCGCGTCACACCGGAGTGGTGACACACGATCGCCGGCCCTGGCCGTCTCGGCTGCCTGAAGCGCCCACCGCCAGCCGATCACGAAGTCCGGTGATGACCTGTGGTACTATCGCCGAAAGCGTTGCCGAACAACCCCCTGCCGCCGGGCGTGTTGCCCATCGATGGTTCCGCAAACCGATCCAGCCCAGATGACCGTTGCGATGGTCGCGCAGCCCTCCAAATGCTGTGGAACAGCAGACTTCGCGATGAAAGCCGCGGGACGCAGCCTCGGCCCATCGTCCCGCTGCGAATAGGCCATCAGCGCCGGAGCGGGGTGTGACCTTTGAGGAACGCCACCACGCGGGCCTCCTGCTGACCGAGATATTCCGGTCCGCGCCAGTCAGTCAGCACCTCCACCCCCGGCAGCAGCGCGGCCAGTTCCGCGGCGGTCGCGGCCGGGTGTGGGATATCGTTCCCCGGCAGCAGGAACGTGGGCACCGGACAGTTGCGGACGAATGCGCGATCGACACAGAAGACGAAATCGTGGTCCCACATGTTGCGGCCGAACGCGGCGAGAGCCTCCTCATTCAGCTCGGGACGAGCAGCGCGCTGCTCCCGGCTCCATTCCGCGTGGCTCTCGGGGAAATACTCACGGTGCTCGGGGTGGACGCCGATCGGATTCTGCAGCACCGCCGCGGTCACGCGTTTTGGCGCCATTTCCACTGCCTTCAGGCAGAAGCTGCCGCCAATGCAGCCGCCCAGGACGTGGAACTTGTCGAACCCAAGGTGGTCCATCAGCGCCAGGTGGTCCGCCCCATAGGTCTGCCACCCGTGATCGGCCCTGATGTCGGTGCGCGACCGTCCGGCGTTGCGTTGATCCATGGCGATCGCCGTGAATCCTGCCGCCGGCAACGCCCGGGTCCAGTCAACCCAGGACCGAGGCGGACCTCCAGCGGGCGCGGGCCACATCTCCATGCGCGACCGCAGGCCGCCGGGCGCAAACAGCAGCACGGGAAATCCCTCACCGAAGGTCTCGTATTGGATTACGCCATCGGGCCGGGTCAAAACGGGCATCGCTTCCTCCTGTTCTCTGTCTGCCGGGCTATTCTCCTGTTCGGGGCCGCCTTGCTGTCAAGCGAGCAACCGCCGAGCCTCGGCCGCATCGGCGGCGATCTGCGCCTTCAGTGGGTCGAGGCCGGAAAATCGTATCTCGGCACGGATATAGGCGTGCAGAGCCACGGTGATGTCCGAGCCATAGATGTCGCCGGTGAAGTCGAAGAGATTGACCTCCAGCCGGCTTTCCGGCCCGGCGTTGACCGTTGGGCGCCGGCCGATATTCGCCACGCCGTCGTGGGTGGTCCCGTCGGCCAGCCGGACGGTGACCGCGTACACGCCCCTGGCCGGCTCCAGATGACGGCCGAGCGGGACGTTGGCGGTGGGAAATCCGATGGTGCGGCCGCGCTTGTCGCCATGGCTGACCAGCCCGCGAATCGCCCAGGGACGTCCGAGTTCCGCCGTCGCCCGCTCGGGATAGCCGTCCTGCAGGGCGCGCCGGATGCGGGTGGATGACAGCGGACCCTGCGCATCGGTGACTGGAGGAACCAGCGTCAGGCCCATACCCAGCGCCTCTGCCCGTCTGGCCAGGAGGCCGGTATTGCCGCCGCGTCGATGGCCGAATGCGAAATCCTGGCCGGAGACCAGGTGACGGGCGCCGAGCCCCTCGTGCAGCACCTTCAGCACAAAATCTTCGGCGGTCATCAGACTGAATTCATGATTGAACGGCAGCTCATACAGCAGTCCGACACCCAGCGCGGAGAGCGCATCCGCCCGCTCCGCCGACAAGGTCAAACGGAACGGCGGATCATCCGAACGAAACACCTCCCTCGGATGCGGTTCGAAGGTCAGCACCGCCAGCGGCGCCTCGGGCCTCGCAGCATGGGCGGCTCGAATGACGCTGGCGTGGCCCCGATGCACGCCGTCGAAGTTGCCCAGCGCCACTGTGGCCCCGCGGGCATCCGGCGGCAGCTCCCGCCACTGGTCGAAAATCCGCATCACGCCCGGGTGGGCGCCAGGACGCAGGCCGCAGGGTTGCTCACCATCGCCTTTTCTCCATGCCGTTCGTCCTCAAAGTGGCCCGCTTCCGCGGCAGATTCAAATCGGTGCTCTCGCTTGCGGATTGCCGCTCACCGCCGCGCCTGGTCCGACCGTGGTCATCCGGCGTCGCGGCGCCAGTGGTCAGGGCCAAGATCGCGGTTTACCCTGTTTCCCAGCGCCTCCCGGACGTCCGCTCGGGCGGGGTGTTCGGGATAGCCAACGTGGGGGTTCAGGCCGCGTCCGGTCCGCCCGGCTGTTCCGAGAAGGCCACACGCAGGAGATTGAAAGAATGCCGGCGACAGATGTTGGAGCCTCCGAAGACCTGCTGTCTGAACTGTCTGCCTGGGTGAAGCTCGAAACGCCGACCACCGACGCCGTGGCAGTCAACCGGCTGATGGACGTGGCGGAGGCCGCTCTGATCCGGGCTGGCGCGGCCGTTACGCGCATCCCCGGGCGGGACGGCTTCGGCGACAATCTGGTCGCCCGTACCCCTGTCGCGCCCGGAGCCGATGGAGACAAGCCCATCCTGGTCGCCGGCCATTTGGACACCGTCTGGTCGCACGGCACGCTTGAACTCGATGCCGTACAGAGTGAACGGGACCAAGGCGCACGGTCCGGGCATCTACGACATGAAGGCCGGTAGTTTCCTGGCATTCCATGCGGTGCGCTGCATCCTGACGCAGCGAATCGCGACCAACCGGCCGATTGTCCTGTTGCTGACGCCGGACGAGGAAGTCGGCAGCCCGACCAGCCGCTGGCTGATCGAGCGGGAGGCGGCCCAGGCGGCTTCCGTCCTGATCCCGGAGCCAGCCGGTGCCAGCGGGGCATGCGTGACGGCCCGCCGGGGCGTTGGTAGGTTCGTGATGCGGGTCGAGGGACGGGGCTCGCATTCCGGCGGTGCATTCGAGGATGGCGCCTCGGCGGTCGTGGAGTTGTCGCATCAGATCATCGGCTTGCATCGGATGGTCGATATCGAGCGCGGTATCACGCTGAACGCCGCACCCGTCTGGGGCGGCTCGCGGCCGAATGTCATAGCGCCGGACGCCGGGTGCGAGATCGACCTGCGCGTGAACTCCATCGCTGACGGCGTGCTCATGCAGGAACGCCTGCTCGGCTTGAGCGCCAAGACCCCGGGGTGCCGGGTGATCGTCGAGGGCAGCATGAACCGGCCGCCCTATCCCGAAAGACCCGATATCCTTGCCTTGTACGACAAGGCACGGGCGATCGCTCGGCAGGTCGGGCTGGAGCTTCCGAAGCAGCACCGAGGCGGTGGATCGGATGGTAATTTCTCGGCCGCGCTTGGCGTGCCGACGCTGGACGGGCTTGGCTGTCCGGGCTCCGGGGCGCATGCCAGCCACGAGCATATCCTGTGGGAGCATCTCGCTCGCCGAGCCGCTTTGATGGCCGGCCTGCTGGAGACACTATAGACGCTCGGGTCAGCCGCCGGCGGGCAGCCTCGAAGGGGTGCGGGACGGCCAGGATCATAGTAGCGTTGCCGCTGACCATCCCGGCACGATCGGTCAACCATCAGATGCGGAGCGCGATCTTCGTGCGGATCGCACAAGGGAGAAGAAACCAATGAAAATTCACAACATCTATGTCGATACGGCGGGCGAGACGCATTGGCGCGATATCGAGGTGCAGTGGGTGGAGGAACGCCACGCCAGCAAATTCTCCGCCCGTCTGCCCGCCGCGGGCATCATCTTCCGCGAAACGTCAGGCGATTACGACCTGGACTGGCACCCGGCGCCGCGGCGGCAATACATCATCAACCTGGATGGCGGCGTGAGAATCACGGCCAGCGATGGCGAAGCCCGCGAGATCGGCGCCGGCGAAGTCATTCTGGTCGAGGATGTAACCGGCAAGGGCCACCTGTCGAAGTCAATCGGCGGCAAGATGCGCCGTTCGATCTTCGTACCGGTCGAATAGCTGGAACAGGCGGGCCTGGCCTGATCCTAGACCAGCCAGGTCGCCTCGTTCTCGCCCCACTCGCGGCCATTGCGCAGCCGAGCGTCGAGTTCCTTGAAGCGGTCGACGAGGAAGTCGATCACCACGCGGGTTCGTGGCGGTAAATGCCGGCGCGACGGATACACGATGAACGCCGGGCGTCGCCGGATCGCATAGTCCGGCAGGAGCCGGTACAGACGGCTGGAACGGATGTCGTTGAAGGTCATCGGATCCGGCAGCAGCGCGATGCCATAGCCCGATAACGCCGCCTGCCGGGTCACCAGTGTGTTGTTGCAGCGAAACGCGCCGCTCACCTCGACGTCCACGGGTCCGGACGGACCGGTGAAGACCCAGTGCGTGCTCTCCGGCCACTCGTTGACGATGCAGGTGTGCTGTGCCAGTTCGGAGGGGTGCGCGGGGGCGCCATGGCGTTCCAGATAGGCCGGCGCGGCGACCGGAGCCGAGCCCACTGTCGCCAGCACGCGCGAAATGACCGAGGAGTTGTCCGTCGCCTGACCGAAACGCAAGGCGATATCCAGCCGCTGCGCCACCAGATCATCGAACCGCTCCTCGACAGCCAGTTCGATCGACAGCCCCGGGTACTCACGCAGCAATGCAGTGAAATCGGGGACCAGCAACATCGCCGCGCCCACCGGCAAACCGACGCGAACCAATCCCGTCGGCGCCCCCCGTGCGCGCCCAACGTTATCCTCCAGGTCAGTGGCAAGCTCCAGCAGGTGCCTGGCGCGCGTAACCAAATCCTGCCCGTCGTCAGTCAGGCTGATCTTGCGCGTCGTCCGGTGAAACAGTCGGACGCCGAAATGCTCCTCCAGCTGCGCCACGTGACGGGTGACCGCCGACTGACTTGCGTGCTTGACTCTCGCGCTACGGCCGAGAATGAGCCGGTCTCGATGACCCGAATGAAGGTCTGTAGTCCGCTTATCAGGTCCATCTATCCGCCGGCACTATGCTACCGATCTAAGTCGCCACCGCCAACGATACAAGGCGCCAGATAGGTGCCGACCGTAGCGGCACTCCTGGCGAGCCGCCTGACTTGAGCACTGGCGAGCTTTTGCGCACACTCGCCCCATGCCCCCCGACTATCTCGATCCCCGAACCGGCGCCACCTTCCCGCTTGACCAGCCACGCTGGTGCGGGCCGGATCGCGCGCCGCTGCTCCTCACCCAGATGGCAGGCCTCACACGTGACCAGATCGACCCGTCCGTCCGGTCGGTTTGGCGGTACCATGCGGCCTTTCCCCTCCGGGTCGAGCAGCCGATCACCCTGGGCGAAGGCTGCACCCCACTGGTCCGGTGCACCATCGCCGACACCGAGGTGCTGCTGAAATGCGAGTGGTTCAACCCGACCTGCAGCTTCAAGGATCGCGGTGCCAGCGTCATGCTGTCACTGTTGCGCAGCCAGGGGATCATCAATGTTCTGGAGGACAGCTCGGGCAACGGCGGGGCGGCGGTGTCGGCGTACGCGGCCGCCGGTGGGATGGCCGCGACTATCATGACCCCCACCTCCACCAGCGCCGCCAAAACCGTGCAGATGCGCGCCCATGGCGCGATAGTGGAATTGATTCCCGGCTCGCGGCAGGACACCGCCGACGCGGCTGTCGCCAGATCCGAGTCCACGTTCTACGCCAGCCATAACTGGCATCCCTTCTTCCTGCACGGCACCAAAACCCTGGCTTACGAGCTGTGGGAGGATCTCGGGTTCCGGGCTCCGGACAATATCATCACGCCCTGCGGCGCCGGCTCGAACGTCCTGGGCTGCGGGATCGGCTTCTCCGAACTGTTGCGGGCCGGCCAGATCGAAAGCATGCCTCGCATCTTCGCCGCTCAGCCGGCAAACTGTGCCCCCATCGCCGCCGCCTTCCTGGCCGGTTCCGATGATCCGACGCCAATCGAGGTCAGCCCAACCATCGCCGAGGGCACGGCGATAGCGCGGCCAATCCGCTTGCGCGAGGTGCTGGGGACGCTGCGCGAGTTTTTGGGCGGCGCCGTCAGGCTGACCGAGGCGGAGATCGCTACCGCCACCCTCGACCTCGCGCGCATCGGCATCTACGTCGAACCGACCGCCGCCCAGTCCGCCGCCGCATACCGCAAACTGCTGGAAACCGGCACCGTCACGGCAGAGCAAACGACGGTTCTGGTCATGACCGGCAGCGGCCTAAAGGCAACACCGAGCATCGCGAAACTGCTGGGCGTTACCCTGTGAGCGAACCTCGGTCCCGTCCCCGCATCGCCTTGCTGGGATTCTCGATTGAATGCAACAGTTTTGCCCCGATCGCCACCGAGGCGGATTTTCGCACGCGCACCCTGATCGGCGGCGCCGAACTGCTTGCTGAAGCCCGATCCCCTGCCCCACGCATGCTCGGCGAACTGCCTGGTTTCGTCACCGCCATGGACGCGGCTGGCGAGTGGGATCCGGTCCCCGGTCTGCTCGCCATGGCGGAGCCCAACGGACCGGTGGAGCAGGAATTCTTCGACCACCTGATGCATCGCTGGCAAGCCGATCTGTCGGCCGCCGGGCACCTCGACGGAGTCTATGTCGTGCTGCACGGCGCCGGCCTGACGACCGGGGCCTGCCGCCGGGGAAGCGAGCCTGCGAGCGAAGCGACTGGCCCGGGGGGATGCGATCCGGAAGGCGACCTCCTCTCCGCCATCCGTCGTGTCGTCGGCGCGGACGTCCCGGTCGTCGCGACGTACGATCTGCACGCCAATGTTTCGGATGCGGACGTCAACCTGGTGGACGGCTTCATCGGCTATCGTACCAACCCGCATCTCGATATGCGGGAGCGTGGTGCCGAGGCCGCCGACCTGCTGCGCCGACTGATCGCGGGCACGCGTGCCTACCGCGCCCGGGTACGGCTGCCGATCGTCCCGCCGACCGTGACCCTGCTTACCGGGCGGGACGCACCCAGCCGGCCGTACGGCGAATTAATCGACCTGGGCCAGCTTCGCATGCATCAGGCAGCATACGCCGATCGCATCTTGAACGTCTCGGTCATGGGTGGCTTCGCTTACGCCGACACTCCGTTCAATGGTCTGACGATCGTAGTTACGGCCACCGACCAGGACGCCGCCGACCAACTCGCCGGTGAAATCGCGCAGGCGGGCTGGGATCGGCGAGACAGATTTCGGCCGACCCTGACCAGCCTGGACGAAGCCGTGCTCCTGGCCAAAGCCACCGAGGACCCGGCCAAACCGGCGCTGATTTTCGCTGATGTCGCCGACAACCCCGGGGGTGGCGGCCGCGGCAACACCATGGCGATCCTGCAGGCATTCCACGCCGCCGGCGCACGGAACGGCCTGATCGGGATCATCCACGATCCCGCCCTCGCCGCCGAGGCGCACCAGATCGGCGTCGGCACCCGGTTCGAGGCCCGATTCAACCGAGCGCTGCCGAACGAACCCGGCGGCGACAATTTCTCTCAGCCGTTTGCTGCCTCCGCGGTCGTCTTCGCGCTGACCGACCGGCCAATTCGCGGCCGGCGGGGCATCTACGCCGACAACACGTTGGACATCGGCAAGGCCGCCGCCCTGTGCCTCGATGGGCTGACCGTGATCGTCGTCACCCACCGCTATCAATGCGCCGACCCGATGTTCTTCGAGGCCTTCGGGTTGCGGATCGCCGAGGCCAGGTTCGTTGTGGTGAAGTCCCGAGGCCATTTCCGCGGCGGATTTGACGAATACTTCCGCCATGATCAGGTGGTCGAGGTCGACGCTCCAGGACTGACCAGCCCCATTCTGTCCCGGTTCCGCTGGAAACACCTGCCGCGACCGGTGCTGCCGATCGACGACCACGCGGAGTGGACGCCACCGGCATGATCCTCGCCGACCTCCCCACCCCCTGCCTTGTGCTCGACCGCACCATACTGGCCCGCAACCTGGGCGTCATGGCGGCGACCCTCAACCGGGTCGGCGTGCCGCTACGGCCGCACATGAAGACCGCCAAGTCGATCGACGTCGCCCGCCTTGCGCTGCAAAACCAGCCAGGCGGCATCGCCGTCTCCACGCTGGCGGAGGCGGAGTACTTTTGCAGTCACGGTATCACCGACATCCTCTACGCAGTCGGTATCGCGCCGCAAAAGCTTGATCGGGTGGCCGCGCTGAACGCGACGGGCGCGCAAATAATTGTGATCACGGACGACCCGGCCACCGCTGTTGCCATCGCCGGCCATCCCTCGCCGCCTCGCGCCCTGATCGAGATCGACAGTGGCGAGGAACGCGGCGGAATATCCTCTGACGACGACCTTCTGCTCGAGCTTGCTGTTCGACTGGGGCCCTGCCTGGCAGGTGTGATGACCCATGCGGGGCATTCATATGCCGCGCGCGGGGTTCGCGAAATCGCCCGCGTCGCCGAGATGGAGCTCGGGGCGGTGACCCGTGCGGCGCAGCGTCTGCGGCAGGCTGGGCATCGCGCCGACATCGTCTCGGCCGGCAGCTCTCCCACCGCACTGCATGCGGACAGCCTCGCCGGGCTGACGGAAGTTCGTGCCGGCGTCTATATGTTCGGAGACCTGTTTCAGGCGGAGATCGAGACGCACGCCATCGGCGACATCGCCGTGACGGTGCTCGCCAGCGTGATCGGCCGCCGGCCAGGCCGGGTACTGGTGGACGCCGGAGGACTGGCGCTGTCGAAGGACCGCAGCACCGAGGCGACGCCGCGCGACTATGGTTTTGGTCTTGCGCTGGACATCGCCGGGCGGCCGGCCTACGGCAACGCCATTGTGCGGCGGGCGTATCAGGAGCACGGCGTGATCGAGGTCGATCCGGCACATCCGATCGACTTGCCCGTCGGCGGCAAGCTCCGTATCGCGCCCAATCACACCTGCATGACCGTGGCGGCGCACGACCGCTATTTTGTCGTGGACGGCGGCCATGACGTGGTCGCGGTCTGGCATCGCGTCAACGGCTGGTGAACGGGAGCTTCCGTCCGCCCCGGGATGCGGCTACATCAGAGCGTCCGCCTCGCAGCGTGAAAGGACCTGTGTCTTCCAGCAATCTGGTCCCGATGACTGGGGTTCATTTCCAGGCTCGTCCACGCCGGTCTCGCCCGCGCTTGCACTGGTGGGATTTGTTGGGCTGTGCCTGCTGGTCGGTGCGGTCGGCGGCTCGATGACGGCGCAGGCCGTGCACCGTTGGTATCCCACCCTGATCGAGCCACCGGGCACGCCGCCGGGTGTGGTGTTCGCGCCGGTCTGGTCGGTGCTCTACGTGATGATCGGCACCGCCGGCTGGCTGGTCTGGAAGCGCCGGGGCGCGTCGCGGCCGCTGCGCCTGTGGGGATGGCAACTGGCGGCCAACGCGCTATGGGCGCCGACGTTCTTCGGCTTGCACAGTCCGCCTGTCGCCATGGGAGTGATGCTCGTCATCCTGGTGCTGACCGTGCTGACTATCCGAGCCTTCCTGCCGATCCGCCGTTTGGCGGGCTGGATGATGGTGCCTTACTTCGTCTGGTGCCTGTTCGCAGCCTATCTGAATGCTGGTTTCTGGATCCTCAATCACGCTTGATTAGCCAGTTTCGCTCACCCCGCCGGGGCAATCCGACGGGCCACCACCAAAGCCCGAGCCCTTGGCCCATTCACCAAATTGATCCGCGTGGGACCGATTGCGCGCGACAGCGCGATCGAAGAGCTGCGCGGTCGAGGTCGAGTTGACACGGGTGGTGGGCGAATTCCTCCGTGAGGTCATGCGCAACAGCGCGGGCAGCCGGAATTTCCACGTCTTCTCTCCCGATGAGAACGACTCCAATCGGCTGAACGCCATGCTGGAGGTCGCCGGGCCCGCCTGGAATGCCGAGGTCCTGCCGTATGACGATGCGCTGTCACCGGACGGCTGCGTGATGGAGATACTCAGCGGGCATATGTCCCATGGCGGGCTTCAGGGCTACCTGCTCACCGGCCGGCACGGCCTGCTGTCCTGCTATGAGGCGTTCATCCACATCGTCGACTCGATGGTGAACCAGCATGCCAAGTGACTGAAGACTCCCGTGCCATAGCGGTCTATGCAAGCCAGGCGATCCGCGACAAACTGATCGAGCCGACCAATTCATCGTGAAATACGGCAAGGAAATACCGGAGGTGGCCGACAGGCGCTGGCCTGGTGCGGATTAAGCTGGCCGGATCAAGCTCGCCTGTTGCATGCGGCGGTAGCCGCGCCGCCTGGCTGATGAGGGGGAGAATATGGGACGAGGGCCGCCGCGATGAATGATGACGCGACGAAGGATACTGCTGGCACGCCAGCCGCCAGCCCGCTTTTCGGGCGACGTTGGCCCGCCGCCGTTGCCTGCGGCGTGCTGCTTGGCGGCCTTCTGTCATCCGGTGCCTGGGCGCAGGGCGTGGGGCCTCTGAGTCCAGGTGGCGGAAATGTTGGGGGCGGCCGGGGTAAGGGCGAGGCTGAGCAAAAACCTGCCGAACCCCCGCCTGACGCCATCCCCGGGGCGAAGGCCCGGGCGCCCGCCGCTCCCGCCAGCCGGCCGCTAGGCGACATGGCGCCCACGGATGCGTTATTCGACGCGATCAATCGTGGTGACATCGCGGCCGCCCGCGACTCGCTGAACCGCGGCGCAGACCTTGATGCGGTCAACGTCTTGAACATGACGCCAATGGAATTGTCCGTCGATCTCGGGCGCAACGATATTTCGTTTCTCCTGCTGTCGATGCGAGGGGAGGACAGTGGGCGCGGATCGCGCGCGATCGGTCGTGACGCTCCTGCCCAGCCCCCTGCGCCAAAGACGGTTGCCGCTGCCAAGCACCCTTCTGGCAAGCCGGGCACCCGCGGCAATCCGGTAGCGGCCACCACTCGGCCCGCGACGACGCCGAAATTGTTCGCCAACGACGGGGGCACGCCGTTGCCAAGTGCCGGGTTCCTGGGATTCAATTCGCGCGCCTCGACGAACTGACCGGGTCCAAACGGCACCGGCTTCGAACCACCGGAAGGCAGCAAAGATCACACGCTGTCCTGAAGGCTGAATAGCCAGACGACGAACGGAGGTCATCGCCTTGGCTGACGCAGTCGATCAGCAGAAAATCCAGGGGTATTGCGCGCTTTGCATCGCCCGCTGCGGCTCAATTTCCACCGTCCGAGGTGGCCGCTTCATTGCCCAGGATCCCGACCCGTCGCATCCTACCGGTCAGGCCCTGTGCGCGAAGGGACGCGCGGCGCCGGAGCTGGTTTACAGCCAGGACCGCTTGCTCCACCCGCTGAAACGAACCCGACCCAAGGGCGATTCCGATCCCGGATGGCAACAGATCGGCTGGGACGAAGCCCTGGACATGACGGCGTCCGCGATGCGCCGGATCGCGCAAGAGAGTGGGCCGGAGGCAGTTGCCTTTAGCCTGTCCTCGCCCTCCACAACGGCGATCTCTGATTCGAACAGCTGGATCCGTCGCTTGATGCTCGCCTTCGGCTCGCCGAATTCGGCCAATAATATCGAGCAGTGCGGGTGGGGCCGAGGTTACGCCACCCGTTACACCTTTGGTGTCGCCAGTGTCGGATTGGGCGCCGGAGGCGGCGCGATGCCGGACATCGCAAACAGTGGCTGCCTGATTCTGTGGGGCTACAACCCGAGCATCTCCCGGTTGACCCACGCCACGGCGACCGTCGAGGCATTGAAACGTGGCATGCGGTTAATTGTGATCGATCCGCGCCATACCGGGCTCGCCAACAAAGCCGATGTCTGGCTACGGGTCCGCCCCGGCACGGACGGCGCGCTGGCACTGGGTCTGGCCAATCTGATGATCCAGCACGGTTGGTACGACCGTCCCTTTGTGCGCGACTGGAGCAATGGGCCGCTGTTGGTCCGATCGGACACCGGCGGCCTGCTGACCGAACACGACCTGAGCCCAGATGGAGACCGAAAGATCAATCTGGCATGGGATGCGATCGGCGGTGGCTTGGTCGCCTATGACCCAGCCACCGGCCGCTATGCGAGCGACAGCGCCGACCCAGCTCTGGAGGGCACGTATCGCATCGCGACGACAACGGGCGAGGTGCTATGCCAGCCGGCGTTCGCTCTGTTTGCCGCGCTCTGCCGCCAGCATCCGCCGGAGGCGGTCGAGGCAACATGCTGGATCGACCGCGACCAACTGGAGCGTGCCGCGCATATGATCTGGGCCTCCCGCCCGGTGTCGTATTATGCGTATGCCGGCCACGAACATCATACCAACACCACCCAGACCGCTCGGGCGATGTCACTGCTGTATGCGTTGACCGGGTCGTTCGACCAATCCGGGGGCAACGTGGTGTTTCCCACGATCCCGTCGGCAGCGGTCACCGGCGAAGATCTCCCGGCGGCGAAACGGATGGCACCAGCGGTCGGGCTCGCCGAACGGCCGCTCGGACCCGCCCGGTGGAACCTGATCGCCAACAACGCAATGTATGACGCCATTCTGGACAAGCAGCCGTACGCGGTTCGCGGGTTATTGGGGTTTGGAGCGAACCTGCTGGTCGGCCGCACCAATGTCCAACGTGGCCGTGATGCCCTGAAGGCGCTCGAATTCTACGCGCATTCCGACATGTTCATGACCCCGACCGCCGAAATGGCCGACGTCGTGCTGCCGATCGCCTCGGCATTCGAACGCGAGGCGTTGAAGATCGGTTTCGATGTCACTCAGGACGCGTCGTCGCTGGTGCAGTTCCGACAGGCGATGGTCGCGCCGCGCGGCGAGTCCCGCCCCGACACCGACATTGTTTTCGATTTGGCCTGCCGCCTTGGTCTGGGCGAGCACTTCTGGGGCGGCGATGTCGAAGCCGGCTACCGGTATCAACTGGGGCCCTCGGGCGTGACCCTGGAAGCGTTGCGGGCATCGCCGGGCGGGATCCGCGTCCCACTCCGCACGCGCCACGCCAAGTATGCGGAGCTTGATGCTGCAGGCGTGCCGGTGGGTTTCGCGACGCCTTCCCGGAAAGTCGAGTTTTTCTCAGAGACGTTTCTCAAACACGGCTACCCGCCACTGCCGGTGTTCCGTGAACCGACGATCTCGCCTGTTGCCCGGCCCGACCTTGCTTCCCGCTATCCGCTTGTGCTGACCAGCGTGAAGAGCCCGCTGTTCTGCGACAGCCAGCACCGTGGCTTGCCATCCCTGCGCAAGCGGGCACTCCACCCAGAAGTGGAGATGCACCCCGAAACGGCCGCGTCGCGCGGCATCGCCGCCGGAGACTGGGTCGCTATCGAAACATCGGAGGCCCGTATCAAGGTGCGGGCGCGTTTCAACCCGAGCCTCGATCCACGGGTGGTAGCGGGCCAGAACGGTTGGTGGCAGGCGTGCAAGGAACTGGGAGCGCCTGGCTACGACCCGTTCGGTCCCGACGGGGCGAATTATAACTTGCTCATCAGTGGTGACGCGTTGGACCCGATCAGCGGTACGCCGTCTGACCGGTCCTATCTTTGTGAGGTCCGGTTGGCGAACTGACAGCGGGTTTCGCGACATCCGACGGTGCGACCATCGATCAGCCGGATGCCGCGGGATCGGATCGATCGCAGTTAGTTTACCTGGCCTCGCCGCAAGCGGCTTTACCAGGTCCAGTATCGACGAGTATGCGAACGCCTGCGCGGTCGCCGCACGCACGCTCAACAAAGGATGACTGATCCTGATGCTCGGGCGCGCCGTCCGTTGCTTTGGCGCGACGCGGTGGCGACTACAGAGAAATGACCTGTGACCCCGTCAACCCCAACTGATTTTGGATTATCAAACCATGGCCACCTCCCCTTCCGCGACACCGACGCAGTACATCTGGTTCGGCGGCGCCGGCAACTTCGGTCACGCAAGCGACTGGTCGCCCAAGGGTGTCCCGGAGCCCGGCGATAGCGCGATCATCGCCGCGGGTACGGTGCGGGCCAGCAACGGGTCGCTGGCAGGTATCGATATAAACATCGGGTCGATAGGGCCGAACAACGACCCGGTTCTGGCACTCAGGAACGAGACCGTCGGTGATGTGCTGGTCGAGACGACGGAGTATCGGCCAGAGGATGATCCCGATCCGACCCGCTACGCCGACATCACAATCGCCGGCAAGGTGACCGCCGCCGGCGATATCGAGACTGGCGGGACCAACGTCTTCGGCAGGGGGGTTCCTGGGATTTTGCAAATCCGGCTTGCGCGTGGCGCGACCCTGCATGTCACCGACAGCCTGTATGGGGATGCCGACAGTTCGGTCTCGATCATCGGGCAGCAGCACAGTGTCCTGATCAATGACGGACAGTTCAATGCGTACGGTGCCGACATGGAAATCGATACTGCCGTGACAGGCGACGGAAACTTCTTGGTCGAGGCAGGCAAATTCGCGGTTGATACGCTAACGTTCGACCGCGGCGTATCGGCCGGCGAGCACATCAACGCATACGAAGGGGGCGTGCTCAACCTAAGCAAACCGATGGAATTCCTGGGCTCGATAACTGAGGGGCCCGAGGGCGAAATCGTCCTTGCCACCGATTTCACCTCGGCGAGCTACGCGAACGGGATTCTCACCGTTCTCGATCATGCAAGAACCGTCGCCGCGCTTCATATCACAAGCTTCGATGACATGGGATTCAGCGTCGCCAGTGTGGGTGGCCAGACGGTCATCACCACACCGGGTTCAATCGGCTCGTCGACCATGGACCAGCCGCCGGCAATGGTCGCGGTCCAAACCGATCAGCATACTTCGGTTTGATCGTTTCTGAGGCGACCCGGCCGGGCCAGTATGCCTGACCCTGACGCCCTGCAAGGTGATCCTTTGCGCCATCCGTTTCTTTGACGTGACACCCGTAACGCTATAGAGATATGACCTGTAATCCCGCGAACCCACTGATCTGGATGATTGAACAATGGCCACCTCCCCGTCCGCGACGCCGACGCAATACGACTGGGTCGGCGGCACCGGCAACTTCAGGCATCCGAGCGACTGGTCGCCCAAGGGTGTTCCCGAGTCCGGCGATAGCGCGACCATCACCGCGGGAACGGTGCGGGCCAGCAACGGGTCGCTGGCAGGCATCGATATAAATATCGGATCCAAAGCGCCGGACAACGATCCGGTTCTCGCACTCAGGAATGAGACCATCGGTCATGTGCTGGTTCAAACAACGGAGGCTCGGCCGGAAGAGGACCCCGATCCGACCCGCTATGCCGACATCACTGTCGCCGGTAAGGTAACCGCCGCCGGTGAGATCGACGTCGGTGGGGTCAACGTTCTTGGCACGGGAATTACCGGAAACCTACAGATCCGGCTTGGGCGCGGCGCGAGCCTGCATGTCACCGGCAGCCTAAATGGGCATGCCGATAGCTCGGTCTCGATCACCGGGCAGCAACATAGTGTTCTGATCAATGACGGACAGATAACTACGGTCGGCGCCGACATGGAAATCGATACCGCTGTTGCCGGCAACGGGAACTTCCTGGTCGAGAAAGCCAAATTTCCCCTGGGTTCGCTGACGTTCGACGGCAGCGTGTCCGGCGGCGAGCACGTAGATCTATCGGAGGGTATACTCAATCTCGCCAAGCCGATGGAGTTCCTGGGCTCGATATCTGACGGACCCGTCGGCACAGTTGTCCTTGCCACCAATTCCACCTCGGCGAGTTACGCCAACGGGGTTCTCACCGTTCTCGATCATGCCAGAACCGTCGCCGCACTTCACATCACCACATTCGATGATTCGGGATTGAATCTTGCGGACGTCGACGGCCAGACAGTCATCACCAGATCGATCGGCTATTCGCTGATGGTTCAGCCCCCGGCCATGGTCGTGATCCCTGTCGATCAGCACGGTTCCGGTTGATCGTTTCCGCGACCGATAAGGCAACCGACGCGACGCCGCGCGGCCATTCGTTACGCGCGGTGTTCGCGGAATAGGCCCAGCTTTTCCTGGGCGGCGCGGTCGGAATAGCCGAACAGGACGAGGTCGCTGTCGGCACGCATCACGAGTTCGCGCCAAGACGGCACCACCAGCGTGTCCCGCTCCTGCAGCGGGATTTCCTGGCCTTCGATCAGGGCCATGCCGCTCCCCTCGACGACGACGAACACGGTTCCGTCCGTCGAAGCGCGTGGCCTGGTGGTAAATCCTTCGGGCAACAGCCGCACATGGGCGGAGATTGTTGGCATCACCGCACCGCCGTCGACCGGATTGATGAATTCCAAGGCGTAGCCAAAATGCGGGTCCGGTGGTTCGGCGCGCGTTACGGCGTGCAAGCTTTCGCGCCACTCGGCGTAAGGGTAGTGGAACAGGGGTTGGCGACCCTGACGACGGTCCGTGACAGTGTCGCGCATCGGCCGCATGTTTCGCCCATAGCGCGACGATGTGTCGCCCGGCGGCACGGTTTGCGGATGCGCCTCGGTCGACAGGCGTTCGGCGAAGCTGGCATCGAAATGCAGCACGGTCGGAACGTCCAGCCCGTCCAGCCAGATCATCGGCTGGGCGGAGGTGTTGCCGTGGTCGTGCCATTGCCAGCCCGGCGTCAGCACGAGATCGAACTTGTGCATCGCTGCTTTCTCGCCATCGACGGCGGTGAATGCGCCTTCGCCTTCCATGACGAAGCGCAGCGCGCATTGGGTGTGTCGATGGCACGGCGCTATCTCGCCTGGCAGGATAAGCTGCAGCCCGGCGTACAAGCTGGAGGTGACCGAGGAGGTGCCAGGCAGTCCGGGATTCTCCATGATCAGCACACGGCGTTCCGCCTGCGCGGCGCTGATGAGATCACCGGCGCGCAGCAGGTAGTCGCGGGCGTCGGCGTAGGTCCAGCGGTGGACCTGTGCGGCGGAGGTGGGTTTCGGGGTGACCAGGGCGCCGAGCACCTCCCATAGCGGATAGAGGCTGCGCGGCCGCATTTGCGCGTAGAGCGCCTGCAACTGGCCAGCGGTATCGTTGCTCAGGGCTGCGGACATCGGAATTCCTATGGGTGGCGAGGCAGGGTGCGTCAGGCCGGATAGATCAGACTGCTCGGGATCATTTCTGAATCGAAGACGACAATCCGCTCTCGCAGTCGCAGCCCCTCGTCATCGCGCACCACCAGATCATGGCAGACAGCGGAGAGCACGATTTCGCTCTGCTTGTCGATGAGCGTCTGCACCAGCAACAGGTTGTGCCGGGTTCGCACGCCGCTTTCGTCGCGGGAGACGATGCGCAACGGACCCGGAAAGCGCCGATAGTAACGCGGCGCGTACATCTGGGTCCGAGTGAGTCCCATCACCCGGTCAACCAGCATGCCGCGGCTTTCCGCCTGAATGGTGCAGAGCGTGTAGCCGGCCTCGTAATTCTCGCGGGGGATGATGCGATAAAGGCAGTCCTCGGTGAACAATGCCGGCCATTCCTCCAGCCGCACATCGTCGAGCAGGATGTAGTAATCGTCGAAGAAATCCCGCAGGGCGTCGCGGTCGATGCGAGCCGGGGCGATGATCCCGGTCGCCACGTCGCCGGCGATGTCGTTCATAGTCCCATCGCCTCGCGCCAGTAACGATACATGCCGCGAATGCCGACCTCGGTGGCCATATGGCCTACGCTCTCGACTTCGCGACCACCCATGATCACCAGCGCATCCTGATCGGGGGAATGCGCGAACCCCTGCTGGTTCATGTCGATGATCTCGCTGTCGTCAGCGGAGACGAGGCCGGCGGGCCCGAACAGGTTGGCTTGCCTGGTGCGCCGAAGCCGCATCTCGGGCGTGTCGTCGGCGTAGCACCAATGGGTCCAATGGAAGTCGAACCCATCGGGTCCGGTGGGCACGATCTGGCGGGTGGTGAGCGAGTTGTTGTTGTGCTGCAGCACGGCGCTGGGAAACACGGTGATCATGCCGACGGTATCCTCACCGGGATACTCCGGCACCAGATCAATGATGCGCCGATCGGCAAGTCTGATGTCGTTTCTGAAGTTGCGCATTTCGCCGGTGACGTCGTTGACCTCCTGCTTGCCGTTGCGGGTGATCAGGATGCCATGGCGGCCGGTTGGGTCGACTTCGGTGGCGGACTTCTGGTCGGCGCGGAACAGGCCGAAGGTGACGAAGAAGACGTGCAGCAGGGAGGCGTGATACGGGTCCTTGATATTCTCCTGCATGAGCTTCCAGTTGCCGGGAATATGCTGGCGATTGTAGCCGAGCACCGCCAGTTTTCGTCCGTCATAGACGCGGGTGTAGTGCTGCCAGAAGCGCTCCCCAAGGTATTCGCGGAATGGCGGCGTGTGGTCGGAGAAGGTCGCCCAGACCAGGCCGTTGACGACCTCGACCCGCAGCTTGCGCAGGCCGTGCTGGGACGGGTCGAAGTCGGCCGGCATGCCGCCCTGCCCGCGGACGCCGCGGCGAAAAGGGGCGCCCTGCAGGTCGCCGCGCAAGCTATAGTTCCACTGGTGGTAGGGACAGAGCAGGTCCTTCACGTGGCCATGGCGGGCCTGACAGAATTTCACGCCACGATGCGCGCATCGGTTCTCGACCACACTGACCTCGTCGGGGCCGCTGCGGATGACGATGACCGGGCGTTCGCCGAGTGTGGTGGTCCTGAAGTCGCCGACCTCGGGGATTTCGGCTTCGAGCGCACAATACAGCCAGTTGGGACCGTACCAGATACGCTGCAGCTCCGCCGCGTAGACGTCAGGGTCTGAATACACCCAATAGGGTATTCGGCCGGCGGCGTCTTCCGGCCAGCTCCGCCCGGTCTTGAGCATGGCGCTCTCCCGCGTGTTTTCTAACTATAGTATTCAACGCCCGGTCGGGCCGTGTCAAAAGCTATCAAGGCACGTCGATGCGGGTCTGCGCGGCCTGGTCCGCCGATCGCGCCCGCTGCCCGGGCGAGCTATCGTCGCATGCGCCGGCGGTGGACAAGGTCAGCGGCCCTCGGCGTTCGCTGGTCGCCCAGCCGTGTCATATGTGCCCTGCCCCGTTGGGCTTTGACACGCGGCGCGTGGCGACGCTTCTGTTCGGTCGGAAGTGAGTCACACCGGAGGAAACCGCCTGATGCGCCCGATGGAAGACATGCGCGTGATCGCGCTGGAACACGCCGTGGCCGCGCCGCTGTGCACCCGGCACCTTGCCGACCTCGGCGCCGACGTGATCAAGATCGAGCGTCCCGGCGAAGGTGACTTCGCGCGTGCCTACGATACCTACGTCAATGGCATCTGCAGCCACTTCATCTGGCTCAACCGCGGCAAGCGCAGCGTAACGCTGGATGTGAAGAACCCTGACGCCCGCGCCGCGTTGGACAGGCTGATCGCGGGTGCCGACGTGCTGATCCAGAACCTGGCTCCCGGCGCGGCTGCGAGACTTGGCCTCAGCTACGAGGCGTTGAGGCCGGCCAACCCTGGATTGGTGGTGTGCGACATCTCCGGCTACGGCGAGAGCGGACCATTCGTGCAGAAGAAGGCGTACGACCTGCTGATCCAGGCGGAATCCGGGTTGATCAGCGTCACCGGCTCGCCGGACGAACCATCGCGCGTGGGCATCTCGATCGCCGACATCGCCACCGGGATGTATGCGCTGACGGGCATCCTGTCGGCCTTGCTGCGGCGCAGCCGGACGGGTGAGGGAGCGAACGTGAAGGTGGCCATGCTCGACGCTCTGGGCGAGTGGATGAGCTACCCGATGCTGCGGCAAGCCTATGCCGGTTCGCCGCCACCGCGGGTGCCCACGAGCCATCCCGCCATCGCGCCGTACGGGTCGCACCGCACCAAGGACGGCCAGGTGATCTTCGGGCTGCAGAACGAACGAGAATGGGCCACATTCTGCCAAAAGGTGCTCGGCCGGCCCGACGTCTGGACCGATCCGCGCTTCGCCACGCAGCATGTGCGTCGCGAAAACCGCGCGGCACTGACGGCGCTGATCGAGGACTGTTTCGCGACGATGACGACGGCGGAGGTGGTAAAGCTGCTGGACGACGCCGGCATCGCCAACGGGCGGCTGAACGAGCCGAAGGACGTCTGGGATCACGTGCAGCTCGCAGCCCGGGACAAGTGGCGGCAGGTCAACACCGAAGGCGGCCCGGTGCGGGTGCTGCTGCCGCCGTTCGAGTTCACTGACCAGGAAGCGGTGGTGGGCGACGTCCCCTCGGTCGGGCAGCATACCGACGAGGTGCTGACCGAGATCGGGTTTTCCCAGGAACGTGTTGCAGCAATGCGTGCCGCGGGCGCGATATGAGCGACTTCGACCCAACGGCGCACCGCATGGTGGCCGAGCAACGTTGGTTCGAGGATTTTAGCCTGGGCGAGCGCTTCGTGCTGCCCAGCCGGACGATGACGGAAGCGGTGTTTCTCGCCTTCCAGGCCGCCAGTGGCGACAATCATCCGATCCACTACGATGTCGAGTTCTGCAAAGCGCGCGGCCTGCCCGGGCTGTTGGCGCATGGCCTGCAGTCGCTGGCGCAAACCGCGCCTGGCGCCGGCCTGTTCCCCTATATGACCGAGGATTCTCTGGTTGGCTTCATCGAGCAGTCCAGCCGCTTCCTGAAGCCGGTGTTTGCCGGAGACACGATCTACCCGGCTCTGGTCATCGACGAGCTGGTGGAGAACCGCACCACCGGCGTCGTCGGGTTCAAGAGCATGATGCACAACCAGCGGCGCGAGCTGGTGCTGGACGGACGGCAACGCTACCTGTTGCGCAAGCGCCCGGCGGCCTGACGGTCGGGTTTCCGATCGGGAAGGTAGCGCACTGGTTTGGTGCCGCGAGGGTTGTCAGCCGGTCCGGGCCGCGGGCGATCTTTATTTGCCGAGTGAAACAAGCTGGCCATGGCATTGATACTCCGCGCCTGGCGGGATTTTCGATGCAGTGCAGCAAATAGCAAGCATCCGCCGAGTGATCTAATAGTATCATATGGAAGGAAACTGGAATTTGATGCAAACGATCGTTGACAGATGAATTACGACGTGGTAACCATTTTGATGCCTGCCAACAGGCATTGCTTCCTCTTTGCTCCGGTGAATAGTCATGGCCGACGCGGAAGTGCGTTGCGGTGCCGATGAGCGCCTCATGGCACGATGGAACGCGACCGAGGTGCGATATCCCTTGGACACTCCCGTGCATGAGATCTTCCGGGCACAATCGCATCGCACCCCCGATCGCATGGCGGTCGCCTATGGGCCAGACTCGCTCACCTATCGGGAGTTGAACGCAAAATCGAATCAGCTTGCGCGGTATCTTGCAAGGAACGAGGTTCGGGCGGGCCAACCGGTCGGCATCTATGCTGATCGCTCCCTGGAACTGGTCATCGCACTGCTGGGCGTCCTCAAGGCCGGTGGCGTCTATGTTCCGATTGACCCGAGTTACCCGGCGGATCGCAGGGCCTATGTCATCGAAGACTCAGGGACGACGACGATCCTGACGCAGGAACATCTGCTGGCAGAACTTGACGGTCCGAAAAGTCTGACGGCGGTGTGCCTGGATCGCGATTGGCAACGGATCCGCGATGAGGCTGATGGTGACCCTCCGCCAACCGATCATCCCGCGAAGCTGGCTTCGATCTTATATACGTCGGGATCGACCGGCCGGCCCAAGGGGGTGCTGAATACCCATCGGGGACTGACCAATCGGCTGCTATGGATGCAGGACGCCTATGCGCTCAGCGCCGATGACCGGGTGCTGCAAAAGACACCGATCGGCTTTGATGTCTCGGGCTGGGAGTTCTTCTGGCCATTGATAGCGGGCGCAGGTCTGGTGATCGCGCGACCCGGGGGCCATCGTGACACCCAGTACCTAATCGACGTGATCGTGCAACAGTCCATCACGACATTACACTTCGTGCCGCCGATGCTGCAGGCGTTCCTGTCGACTGACGGTATGGAGGCCTGCACCTGCCTGCGGCGGGTGATATGCAGCGGAGACATCCTTCGACGCGAAACGCAGCAGGAGTTCTTCGCGAAACTCCCCGAAGTCGAACTGCACAATCTTTATGGTCCGACGGAAGCTTCCATCGATGTAACGGCCTGGCGGTGCGCTCGCGACGACACGAACGCCGCAATTTCTATCGGTCGGCCAATCGCAAATACGCAAATTCACATTCTGGACGATGCGTTGATGCGCGTGCCGGTCGGCACCGCCGGTGAAATCTACATTGGCGGTGTGCAGGTCGCCCGCGGATACCACAATCGACCCGACCTGACGAAAGAGAGGTTCGTACCCGACCCGTTCAGTGCTGATCCGAATGCCCGGCTCTACAGGACCGGAGATCTTGGCGTGTACCGGCGCGATGGGGCAATTGATTTCCTGGGACGCCTCGATAACCAGGTCAAGATACGAGGGGTCCGGATCGAGCTTGGTGAGATCGAGGCGGTGCTGGCCACAAGTCCTGATATCAAGGACGCGGTCGTTGTGGCCTACGATCGGTCGCCGACCGAGAGGCAACTCGCGGCCTATGTCGTCCCCGCGGCCGACACGGATTTTGACGCCAGGGCAATGCGGGAGTTCCTGCGGCATAAACTGCCGGAAGCGATGATCCCGGCCTACTTCATACCGCTGGAGAAAATTCCGCTGACGCCCAACGGGAAGATTGACCGGGTCAATCTGCCGAATCCCCGGGAAAGGCGCCGGACGAAGAGCTGATGTATTCGTGCAAGAGACGGTGTCATCACCGGACTTGCTCGGACCCGGTCAGGTGACCGACGAATTTCCCTGCATGGCACTGCAAATCGTGGGCCCAGCGCGCCTCGGCCTACGCCAAGGGCATGCTTCTCCAGGGATGTCACTTTGAGGAGTTCCTGATGGCACAACGGCGTGTTCGAAGTGCCAGTCCCACCGCGAAATCCGAATGCGCTCAAGGTCTGAGAGCCAGGGAGGCCTCATGCACGCTGACACTGTGTATGACAAACTGACACCTATATTCCGCGATGTTTTCGATGACGACGAGCTTGTGCTGCGGCCCGATCTGACCGCCGACGACGTGCCGGACTGGGACAGTCTGACCCATATTCGGCTGATCCTGACGATCCAGCAGAAGTTCGGTATCAAATTCTCCGCGGCGCAGGCGACGAACCCAAGGAATGTCGGAGAGTTGGTCGCGCTGATACAGTGGCGTCTGGAGGGATGAAGTCACCGCTCCGGCTGTCCCGGCGGCAGGCCGAGCGCCGGGAGCCAGTCGAGGGGGTGTGCGTTCATCGTCCGGTGCCGTGAATTCGGCGGCATCTTGCGGCCGGTCGCTTCGCCATGCGACGAGTTTGTCGCGGCGCGGCCGACCGCCGCTAACGCCCAACGACATTTGGAGCAATCCAATGGACCCGACACTCGACACTCTGCTCGGCTTTGCGCCGGAGTACAATTCGCCGATCCCATACATGCACCGCACCCGCACCTATTACGCCGCGCTCGGCTACGCCACGCCGTATCGCTGGGCGCACTATATCGCCGCCCCGTTTACTGCCCTGATCAAGCCGCTCAGCCAGTGCAAGGTCGCGCTGATCACGACCGCGGCACCGTACCAGCCGGACAAGGGCGATCAGGGACCCGGTGCCGTGTACAATGGCGGCGCCAAGTTCTACACCGTTTATTCCGGCGATACGGCGCACGACCACGATCTGCGTATCTCGCACATCGCCTATGACCGCATGCACACCACGGCGACAGACAGCGGCACGTGGTTCCCGTTGCCGGCGCTCCGCCGAGCGGCAGCGGCGGGAAGGATCGGGGCGGTGGCGGCGCGGTTCCATGGTGCGCCAACCAATCGCAGCCAGCGGATTACACTGGAAACCGATGCGCCGGAGATTCTTGCCCGGGTGCGCGAAGACGCCGCCGACGTGGCCATGATCGTTCCCAATTGCCCGGTCTGCCACCAGACCAGCACTTTGGTTGCTCGTCACCTGGAGGCCAACTCCATCCCCACGATCGTCATGGGCTGCGCTCGCGACATCGTCGAGCATGCCGCCGCCCCACGCTTCCTGTTCAATGACTTTCCCCTCGGCAACAGCGCCGGCAGGCCGCACGACGCGGACTCTCAAGACCGGACGCTGGCGCTGGCGCTGGACCTACTGGAGGGTGCGACAGGCCCGCAGACGACGATGCAGTCGCCGCTGCGTTGGAATGCCGACGGCAAGTGGAAGCTCGACTACCTGAACGTTGAGCAGATCGGCGAGGCCGAACTGAAGCGCCGTCGCGACGAGTTCGACCGCCAGAAGGAACTCGCGCGCCCGAACCGGGGGGTTCAGGCGGCATGACCAAAAGCCACCACGCGAGGCCGACCAGAGCGGCGTCCGCTGTCGGTGCCGATCTCGGGATTGTGCGGCGAAGAAGCCGGGGTTGCGGCTGAAATCGCCCGCTGCGACGCAGGGGTTCGTATCTGCAGGGGCTCGTATGCTATGAAACGGCGTCGGCAGGCTGGCGCAATCGTTCCGGCATGTGTTCGTCCTCCGGCGTCCGCTCAAGCGCGGGATCGTGCGAGGTGCAGAGAATGGCGATCGCCGAACCGATGCAGACGCAGGCGATCACGAGAAGCCCACCGTTGAAGCTGCCGGTTGCATCCTTGATCCATCCCATCACGAAGGGACCGATAAAGCCGGCGATATTGGCAATCGAGTTGATATAGGCGACACCGGCCGCCGCGGCGGCGCCGGACAGGAACGCGGTCGGCATGGCCCAGAACACCGGCAGCGTCGACCAGGCGCCGAAAGCCGCGACGCAGAGAGCGATGAGCCGCAATGTGGGAGATGGCAACAGCGCCGTTGCAACGAGCCCAACCGCCGCGATCAGGAAGGCGATCACGCAATGGCTGCGGCGCTCCATCAGGCGGTCGGAGCGTCGTCCGTACCACATCATGCCGCAGGCCGCCACCAGGAACGGAATCGCACTGACGAACCCGGTCTGCATATTGGTCAATCCGAACGCTTTGACGATCTGTGGCAGGAAGTAGACGATGCCATAGGTCGAATAGGCGATGCCGAAGCCGCCCATGCCGAGGGCAAGGACACGTGAATTGAACAGCACCTGAAAGACCGACAGATCGTGGACTGCCTCACGCTGACGCCGTTCAGCAGCCTGCCGTTTGACCAGCCACTCGCGTTCGTCGTCGGCCAGCCAGTCGGCCTGTGCGGGCAAGTCTCGCAGGGTGACGAAAATCACCACCGACAGGACCAGCGCGGGGATCGCTTCGAGGATGAAGATCCACTGCCAGCCTCGCAATCCGGCAAATCCGTCGAGGTAGAGAAGGGTGCCGGAGACCGGCGCGCCGAAAACCGCGGAGAACGCAGTCGCGACCATGAATGTGCTGACCATGCGTCCGCGATATGCCGCCGGGAAAAACATCGAGAGATAGAACAGCATACCGGGAAAGAAGCCGGCCTCGGCGGCGCCGAGGAGGAAGCGGACGATGTAGAAACTGGTTTCGCCCTGGACGAATGCCATGCCCCCCGACAGCAGTCCCCAGGTAAACATGATGCGTGAGATCCAGAGACGCGCCCCGACACGAACAAGGATAAGGTTTGATGGGGTCTCGAGCAGGAAGTAGGCGATGAAGAAGACCCCGGCGCCGAGGCCGTAAACCGTCGAGCTGAACTTCAGGTCCTGGTTCATCTGCAGCGCGGCAAAACTCAGGTTCACGCGATCCAGGTAGTTGACAAAGTAGCAGGCGATTGACAACGGAATCAGGTGCCGGATCACCTTCCGCATTGTTCTCTGTTCGATCCCGTCCACAACGTTCCCCCAATGGCCGATTCGATTGCAGCAGCGTATCTGCTGGTGTCACCCACTCAGCCTCGACATTTATCGGCCAAATTGCAAGACGCGCGGTCTGAGACCTGCCGTCCGAGAGTGCCATCGACGGTGTTGATTTCGGATACGCAGCGACATCCGGCCACGAACGAACGCCGGGCGGTGCAATCGCGGAGGACGACGGTTGCAAGGTTTTTCGGGGCTGCACCGGTGACGAAGCGCGGCGATCGGGTCGACACCGCCGTTCAAATCTCCAGTTCGCGCCTTATCGCTGCCCAACGGTCCAGGATCGGCAGGATCTTGTCGGATTTTTCCGCCGGCAGGCTGAACACGACCCGGTCGATGCCGATTTCCTGGCAGAAGCGCAGTTGCTTCAGGTCATCTGGCACCCGGAAGATGGTGATCGGCAGCGACGCTGGGTCACGGCCGGCCGCAATTGCCATTTCGCGGAATTTCTTGATGAGCACCCCGATGCCGTCGTGTTCCAGCCGGTCGGCACGCGGTATCCACCCATCGCCGTAACGGATGGCGCGTTGCGCGGCATAGGGGAACGCTCCGCCGACGATGATCGGTGGATACGGCTTCTGCACCGGCTTCGGCCACTGGCTCATCGGACCGAAATTGACGAATTCGCCCTGGTATGAGGGCTCGTCCCGGGTCCAGATCGTCTGCATCGCCTCGATCCGCTCGCGTGCGAGTTTGTTGCGGGTGGCAAACACGGTGCCGTGGTTCTCGATCTCGTCCTGGTTCCAGCCATTGCCGACACCGAACAGGAAACGACCATTGGAAAGCTGGTCGATGGTCGAGACCATTTTTGCCGTAACGATCGGGTCACGCTGAACCACCAGGGCGATACCGGTGCCGATCTTCAGTCTGGTGGTGACGGCCGCGGCGGTGTTCAGCGCCAGGAATGGGTCGAAGATGTCATAGTAAGCGCGAGGCAGCGGTCCGCCGCCGATAAAGGGCGTCAGGCGGGTCGACGGCACATGGGTATGCTCGGGCACCCACAGGGATTCGAAGCCCCGATCTTCCAGTTCGCGACCCAGTTCGGCGGGCGGCATGGAGTTGGTGGTAAAGAACATGACGGCGCCGATTTTCATTTCTGGCCGATTCCTTGTTGCGCAGATAGTGATGTCCGGACCGGCGTTGCTCGGGCGAGAGCGTGCCTCATGCCGACCGCACGGCGGGAAATACCTGCTCGGAGAGCAACTGCATCTGCTCCATCGCCAAGGTGGCCGGCATGCCGGCCCAATGGATGCCCAAGATCAGCGTGTTGACTCCGAAACGGCGCCGCAGGACGAGGATTTGCTCGGTGATCTCGTCCGGTGAGCCGAACAGGAAACGATCGTTCATCAGGTCCGCGAAATCGAGGTCGAAATGGTCGCCCGCGGGCATCACCTTGTCCTGGCCCCAGTCGCGATATGCCTTGTATTTGGCTTCAAGGTAGGGTTGGGCGAGGCGGATCGCCTCAGCTCTGGTCGGTGCGGTGAAGACCTCGCGCGCCATCGGCAGTTCATCGGGAAAAGGCTTGCCGCAGTCATCGAGCGCGCGCTTGTAGATCTCCATCTGTGCGGCGATGGTGTCGATCTTGTTGTGCGGGTTGATAAACCAGGTATCGGCCATGCGGGCCGCCCGTCGGATCCCGACATTGGCGTTGGCGCCGATCCACACCGGCGGCATCGGTTTCTGCACCGGCATGACGGTACAGTTGGCGTTCTGCAGCTCGAAGTAACTGGCCTGCATGGTCACGAAGTCTTCCGACCACAGCCGCCTTACCGCGGTCAGACATTCCTCGAAGCGTGCGCCTGATTGTTTCTGTGTGGTCCCGAACGCCTTGAACTCCACTTCGCGGTAGCCGATGCCGGCGCCGAACACCAGCTTGCCGTTCGACATGACATCCAGCGACGCGAGTTCCTCGGCGACGTGCAGTGGACTGTGCAGGGGCAGCAGCACGACGCCCGGGACGAGGCGCAATTTCGGCGCGACCATAGCGACCTGGCAGAGATAGGGGATTTGCTGGATGTACTGGAACGGGTGGGAGCTGTAATGGGAGCCTTTGGCTACCAGGTCGTAACCCAGTTCCTCAGCCCGCCTCGCGGCGTCGAGGTCTTCGCGCAACCGGACGCGCATGTCGTCGCCCTGGGCATACTGGCCGCGGATGATCAGGCCGAAACGCATCGTCTCCTCCCATGGCCCAAACCGGGATGCGCGTGTGCCCACCCGGCCGGAGCCTGAAGGGTGGCACCCTGTCCGCCGGTGTCAAGGCGGCCGGGTGCCCTGGCAGCTGCGCCGGTGAGCTCGATGCGCGTGCCGGGCGGGCCGGGCCTTGGTGCCTCGACCCTGGCCGGCCGTGGCGACATCGGTTGATTTTCGTCATGGATTCCCCGAACATGGAGCTCCTCGAGCCACTCAAGAGGCAACAGGGGGAGGTAGTCATATGTATCCCGGCAAACACGCCGTGGCTCGTGCCGGGCAGCCGGCGCTGATCATGGCCGGGAGCGGCGAAATCGTGACCTACGCCGAACTTGAGGCACGCAGCAACCGTCTTGCCCACTTCCTGCGCGCGAACCGGCTGCACCGGCGCGATCATTACGCGATCTTCATGGAAAATAACGCCCGCTACGTCGATGCCTGCGCAGCCGGCGAGCGAGCGGGCCTGTACTACACCTGCGTAAATTCGTTTCTTACGCCTGACGAGCTTGCCTACATCCTCAACAACAGTGAGTTGAAGCTTCTGATCACGTCGCAGGCGAAGCTGGACGTGGCGCTTGCGGCCCTGCGGCTATGCCCAAACGTTGCGTTGTGCCTGATCGTCGATGGCCCGGGCGACGGCGCCACGGTCCGCAATCTGGACGAGGCGACGGCTGCGTGTCCCGACACGCCGATCCCGGACGAAAGTCTTGGCAACGCCATGCTGTATTCCTCCGGCACGACCGGCCGGCCGAAGGGCATCCTGAGGCCGCTGTCGGATCAACCGCCATCGCAGTCGCTGCCTGTCTATGACTTTATGGAGAAGCTATGGCGTTTCCGGGACGGCCTGGTCTACCTTTCTCCGGCGCCGCTGTATCATGCGGCGCCTCATGTCGGGGTCAACCTCGCGATCCGCATGGGCGGCACAGCCATCATCACGGAACGCTTCGATCCCGAAGAGTTTCTGCGCCTGATTGAACGGCACCGGGTGACGCATAGCCAACTCGTGCCGACGATGTTCTCACGCCTGCTGAAACTGCCGGATGATGTCCGTCGTCGTTACGACCTGGCGTCGCTCGAAATCGCGATCCATGCCGCGGCGCCATGCCCGATCCAGGTCAAGGAGCAGATGATCGACTGGTGGGGGCCAATCATTCATGAATATTACGGAAGTACCGAAGGGATCGGGCTCACGGCATGCGACAGTGCCGAGTGGCTGGCGCACAAGGGTACGGTCGGGCGAAGCCTGTTCGGTGAGCTGCACATTCTCGACGACGACATGAAACCGTGCCGGTCGGGAACGATCGGTACGGTGTGGTTCAAGCTGGGCTCGCAGTTCGAGTATTTCAACGACGCGGCGAGGACGGCGGAGGCGCTCTCGGCCGACGGCACGATGGGGACAGTCGGCGATGTCGGCTACGTCGACGCCGATGGCTATTTGCACCTCACCGACCGAGCGACATTCATGATCATCTCCGGCGGCGTGAACATCTACCCGCAGGAGTGCGAGGACCTGCTGATCACGCACCCAAAGGTTGCCGATGCCGCGGTGTTCGGCGTACCGAACGACGATCTCGGCGAGGAGGTGAAGGCGGCCGTTCAGCTCATGCCCGGCCACGTCCCAGGACCCGACGCCGCCGCCGAACTGATCGCGTTCTGCGGCCAGCATCTGGCTCGGCAGAAAGTGCCGCGGTCGATTGATTTCGAGGCGGAACTGCCACGCCTGCCGACGGGCAAGCTGTATAAGCGCATATTGCGCGACCGTTACTGGGGCGGCAGAACCAGCCGGATCGTCTAGCGAGACGAGGCACGTCGATCGATCCTGTCGTTGTCAGGTTCCACCGGGCGACGATCAGACTGCACAGAGGCAATTACACCCTGATGCGGACGATCAAAGCTTTGTCCTCGGCTACACGGTTTGGCATGGTGTGGCGATGCGCTTGACCCATCCGACGATACGCAGCACGGCCCGGCCGATCCACTTCGAGCTCGATGGCCACACGATCGAGGCGCTGGAGGGTGAAACGATCGCCGCGGCCCTGTCGGCCGGCGGTGTTACGACGTTTCGCCATACGCCGAGCGGCAGGCCGCGCGGGCTGTTCTGCGGCATGGGCGCCTGCTTCGATTGCATCGTCACCGTGGATGGCCGCATCGGCCAGCGTGCCTGCATGACACCGGTCGCGGACGGCATGGTGGTGACCGGCGCGCTGCCGGCGACCCTCGCGATCCAAGCCGAAACCCGACCGCCCGCGGACCGAGATCAGGAATGCGACATTCTGGTGGTCGGTGCCGGGCTCGCCGGCCTGTCCGCCGCGATCGCAGCGGCCGAAGCCGGTGCCGTGGTGGTCGTCCTGGAGGAACGACGGGCATCCGGCGGCCAGTTCGCCAAGCCGCTCGCTGCCAGCCACACCGACACCGCGCCCGACGCGCAATTCCGGCTTGGGTCCGGCCTGCGTGCCCGAGCCGAGCAGGCAGGGGTCCGGGTGGAGACCGATGCCGCGGTGTGGGGCGCGTTCGCGTGCGATGAGATCGCCGCCATCGTCCGCGGTCAGGCCGTGACCTGGCGCCCGCGCAGCCTGATCCTGGCGACTGGAGCGCATGAGGCGCCAGTTCCTGTCCCGGGCTGGACCTTGCCAGGGGTGATGACGACAGGCGGTCTGCAGACGCTGGTCCGGACCCAGCGCGTCAGCCCCGGCGAGCGGGTGCTGATCGCCGGCAACGGGCCACTGAACCTGCAACTTGGGTGCGAACTGCTGGCCGGCGGGATCAAGCCGGTCGCGGTATTGGACGCGGCGCCCCGGCCCGGCATCTCGGCGTGGCGCGATCTGGCACGCATGGCGCGCGCGGCACCCGATTTGGTGCGCGATGGTGCCGCGATGCTGCTGCGATTGAAACGGGCAGGCGTGCCGGTGCTGTGGGGCACGATGCTCGAGCGGCTGGAGGGCGACGACCGAGTATCCGCGGCGATTGCCGGAACCCAGCGGTTCGGAGTGGACACCGTCGCGCTGAACATGGGGTTCCAATCGGAGCTGAACCTTGCCCGAGCGCTCGGCGTCACGCATCGTTTCGACGGCGCGGGCGCGCTGGTCAGCGAGACCGATCCCGTGGGGCGCACGAAGGTGAGCGGGGTCTTCAGCGTCGGCGACGGCGCAATGTTGGGCGGCGCGCGAATTGCCGCAGCACGCGGCCGGCTGGCGGGTCTGGCGGCGGCGCGGGACCTGGGGTTTCCGGCGCCGGCGGATCAAGCCACTGCCGCCGCCCTGCTGCGGGCGGAGGCGTTCCAGCGCGCGCTGTGGCGGGTATACGCGGCGGCTCCGGTGGCGATCGCCGATGAGGCCGTCGTATGCCGCTGCGAGGAGGTCACCGCGTCGAGGCTGCGGTCAGAGATCGCCGCCGGACTGAGTTCGCTGCCGGCGCTGAAGAAGGCCACGCGGGCCGGAATGGGCCGTTGCCAGGGTCGTTTCTGTGCAACGACGATCGCCCGGTTGTGTCCGGCCGGCGCGGAGCCCGAGGGGTTTGCCGCGCCGCGTGCGCCGATCAGGCCTGTGCCGGCGGCAGCCCTGATGCGGGAGGCAGCCGAGTTCACCGCGCCGCTGCTGGTTGATCCACCTCCGCCGGTGCATCGGCACGCGGTGGCGCCATTGCCGATCGAGATCAGACGCGCGGACGTGGTGGTGATCGGAGGTGGAGCGGTCGGACTATCGACGGCGTATTACCTTGCAGTCGGGGGCGCCGACGTCCTGGTGCTCGACCGCGATGAGGCAGCGATGGCCGCCAGTACCGCCAACGCCGGCAGCCTGCACGTGCAGTTGCTCCCGTACGATTTCACCGATGATACGCCGGCTGACGGTGGCCCGGCGGCGTATGCCTTGCCGCTCGGGCCACGTGGCATCGCGCTGTGGAAAGCGATTGGCGCGGCGGTGAACGAGGATCTGGGCATCCGCACCGAAGGCGGCCTGATGCTGGCCGAGGATGCAGCGGGGCTGGACTGGCTTCGCCGCAAATCCACGATGGAACGACGCTGGGGCATCGAAAGCCACGTGCTGGGCCGTGAGGAACTTGCCGACATCGCTCCGGCCTTGTCCGACCGGATGGTGGGCGCCGGTTTCGCGCCAGCGGAGGGGTATGGCGATCCACTGCGGGGCATGATGGCGCTGCTCCGCCTGGCGCAAGCGAGCGGCGCCAGGCTGTTGCGTGGGGCGGAGGTGCGGGCGATCGAGCGCTCCGGCGCAGGCTGGACGGTTATGACTGACAAGGGCGCGGTCTCGGCGGGCCGAGTGGTGAACGCGACCGGTCCCTGGGCGGCGCGCCTCGGCCGGATGGTCGGGCTGGCGCTTCCGGTGACCGGCACCGTGCAGCAGGTTATCGTGACCGAGCCGGCGCCAAGGCTGACCCGACATCTGGTGGCGATCGCCAACCGGCATCTATCGCTCAAGCAGACAGGCGAGCGGCGGGTTCCTGATTGGCGGCGGCTGGTTCGGCGGTTTCGATCCGGCCACGGGACGCAGCTACAACCTGCGGCGGAACATCGAAGGCAATCTGTGGGTCTGCGGCAGGGCCTTGCCGGCGCTGCGCGCGCTGTCAATCGTGCGCGCCTGGACCGGGATCAACACGGTGGTGGACCGGGCGCCGCTGCTGGGCGACGTCCCCGGGATGCCCGGGTTCTACAATGCGGTCACAGCCAACGGCTACACGCTCGGCCCTGCCGTCGGGCTGATCACGGCGGAGGCGATCCTGCATGGTGAGACGATCGATCCGCACTATCGGATTGAGCGGTTCGGCTGAGCCTGCAGAGCCAGCGGAAGCACTGCCCCGGCGGCGCCGTCCCGGCCACTGGCGCGCCACAGAGATCAGCGCCAGAGCCGCGGGCCGCGTGTCTGCCATCTGAAGTGGATTATAACCGTGGGCCGCGGAACATCGTCTCAGCCACCTTGCGGTGTTGCCACTTGCCATCGTCGAGGCTGCCCTTGAATGCGCCGTTCTCAACCACGACCTTGCCGCGCAGCACGGTCAGGCAGGGCCACGCATCCATCTTGCGGCCCTCCCATGGGGTATAATCGGCCTCGTGCAGATCCTGCGCCCGGATCACCCGCTGGTCGGCCGGATCAAGCACGCAGATGTCAGCGTCCGATCCAGCCGCCAGAGCGCCCTTGCGCGGATACAGCCCCATGATCTTCGCGGCGTTGGTCGAGACCAGATCGACATAGCGCTGCAACGAATAGCCTCGCTTGCCAACCATTTCGGTGTACATCAGCGCCACGCGCGGCTCGACGCCGGCATTGCCGCCGGTGGTGTCGTCGATGCGCGAGCCTTGCAGCTTCTTCGCCAGGGTGCAGCAGATTTCGTCGGTTGCGACGCAGTTGATCGAGCCGTCCAAGGTGCCCTGCCACAGTGCCGCCTGATCTTCCGGTGACTTCAGCGACGGGTAGGTGTGATAGATCTGGCCATTCGGCCTTTTATAGTCGTCACTGGTATACAGCATGTATTGATGCAACGATTTACCGTAGATAGGGGTGCCGCGCCGCCGAGCCTCCTGGATCGCGGAGACGCCGGTGGCGGCGGAGACGTGCATCATGTAAAGTGCTGTTCCGGGGACTTTTTCGGCGAGCCGGATGACGCGACGGAACGATACGTCCTCGGACAGCGTGTTGTGGACCTCGGCCAGATGCTCGAACGCGGTGCGGTCCTCACGGATCAACTTGGCATACATGTGCATAACGATATCATTGTCCTCGGAATGTATTACGCCGAGGCCCTGATTGGCCGCCAATACCTTGAAGATCTCCCAGATGTCGCCGAAGTCCACCATGCGTCCTTTGCGGCTGGGCGTGATGTCGGTGGTGAATATCTTGACCGTCGGAAAGCCGGCCTGGATCGCCTCGGCGACCTGTGGCGGCAGGTCGATCGGCAGCGCGCCCTCCACCATGATATGCTGGGCATAGTCGCAGGCACAGTGGCCTTTCCAGTCGCGTTCCCGTTGCTCGATCGCATCTTGCAGGTTTTTGCCCTGAGAGGCGCGGGTGAAATCGATGAGCGTGGTGGTGCCGCCATGCACCGCGGCTTTGCTGACGACATCCGGGGGCTCGGTCAGGCCCATGGTGCCGTCCGGGTTCGGCAGCGACCATTTGCAGTGCACATGCGGATCGATGCCGCCGGGGATCACGATCTTTCCGGTGGCGTTGATCACCCGCGCGCCATCCGGCACCGTCAGGCTGCCGGGCGCGGCGACCGCGGCGATCTTGTCGCCGGCGATCAGGATGTCATGAGCGCCGACACCCTGCGGCGTCACCACCCGGTCGCCGCGAATCACCAGATCGACCATGCTATCCTCCCTGCGATCTACTTTGCTTCGCATCGTCGCCTGTCCAGGGCGAGCAGGCAAGCCAGGGCAGACGAAGGAGACGGGTGGCGGCGCTTCGACGAAATCGCGCGGCGGGTCCGAGGCGTCGGCGCTACGATCACGCGAGGGGGTTGGCGCAACGATCTATCGCGGCAAGTGGGCCCATACGGACTGACACAGGGCCTGGCGGTTTTGCCCGCGTCAGAATTATTCGTTGCTTTTCTCGCGCTGACCTGCATGCTGCGGAATTGTTACATCGGCCGAAGAGCGGATGGACGCAACGAATGGGGGTCGAGATGCCCGACAGCGTGAGAAAGCCGTGGCACGACACCGTGTCGCCCGTCGTCTGGAAGACCTTGCGCGAAACCCAGTGCGACGTCGCGACCCTGATGGAATTTCTGACGCAGGCGACCGACAGGCGGCTTCAGGCGCATTTTGACGACACCCGGTTATCGCTTACCAACCCACCGCAAAAGATTGCCGCGCCGCCGTGCAAGACCTATCATGAATTCCTGACGAGGCTTGCTGCTATCGAGGTCGGGCTCACCAGCAGAGATGCGCCGGAGCCGGACGTGCCCGTGACCGATGGCGAACCGAACGGCCTGGCGAATATTCCATTTCTCTATTGGAGCCGGGATTTTCTGGCCATCGTGGCCGCGCCGGCGACCGCCGATTCAATCTCGATCACGCGGCTTTATGTGCAGTCCCGGGTCAGAAGAAGATCCTGGTCCGATATGATATCACGAATCTTTCGTGGATTTGCGAGGGGTGCCAGGACCGGCACCGCTACGGTTCACGCGCCTTCCCCCGACAGCGTTGCGCAACGAGGGCAAATGGCAGCGTGGATCTCCAGATTGGTCTGGACGAGAGAGCTGCTTGCGTTCTGGCTTGCAATCCTTGTCGTTGCGCTGTCGACTTACTCTATATCGGGACAGCTCATACTCAAATCACGTAGCGCGGTCATTGATCAGGCCAGGGACATCTCACGCCGCATCGAGAGTGCCGAGAAGGACCTCTATCTACCCACGACAGCGGCACGGCCTCCGGGTCAGACGGACAGCAATGTCGCCGGATTTCCAGTCGCAAAGGTCGTTGCGCTGTGCGATCTGTTGTATGTGAAGGACCCCGCCGCATCGAAAGACTCCGCGAACGACGGTCCATTCCTGCGCAGGTATCAGTCCGTTGCTCAGATCAATCTGTGCGCCGAGCGACAGCGCAATCTCAACGAGGGGATCGCCATTGCCGCTCAGGTGCTGTCGTGGCTCCAATGGGTACGCAGGCTTGAATTCATCGGGGCTCCCGATGTGTTCGGCGATGACCGGGGCGTCACGCAACGAATGGGTGACAATCCCTTCTTATGCTATCTGGTCACCCACCGTGTGATCGAAGGGGCCGGTGCACCGGGGTCTGGTGCCGGAGACGGCGACGTTGCCGGAGCCGGGTCGAAAACAAAGCGCAGTGTCTGCGGCGAGTTCCAGGACATACTGGAATATTACGGCAGAGTGCCTGAGGCTGTGCTGCAATGTTTATCCTTGTATATCTTGCCCAGCCTTTACGGGGCGCTGGGCGCCGTTCTGTCGACAATCCGGTATGTGCGCGGCCGCGTCGCAGGGTCGATGCTCACCTATGTTGATCGAGGCCGGATCCAGCAGGATTGGCTGCTCGGGCTGGTTCTGGGTGCGGTCATCGGCCTGTTCGCGGATTACGTTGCCAAAGCAAACCCGGTCGAGGGAATTGCGCTTTCCGCGCTTGCGCTGCTGGCCGGCTACAACGTGTCGGCCGTATTCAATCTGTTTGAGGACCTGTCTGGCAGGATCTTTGCGCAAAGCACGGAGAGCCGGACCCAGAACACATCCGGCAGTCCGGGGAACGCCGGCCAGTCGCGGTAACGCCAGCTACCGCAATGGCCGGTCTCGGCTCAGCCGGGCGTGCTGACCGACGGCGGTCAGGCCTTCAGCAATGGACAACCGCCTTCGCCGATCGGACGGAATGCCTGATCGGCGGGCGTGGTGTAGGCCAGCCGGTAGACGTCGCCAAAGCCGCGCACCTCGTCGGGCCGTTTCACCTGAAACAGATAGGCCGGATGGATCTTGCGTCCATCGGCGCGGATCGATCCCGGCCCGAAGCAGTCATCGTCGGTAGGCAGGTTTTTCATCATCGCCACGGTGTCGCGGCCGGAGGCCTTGGCCTGGGCCACTCCCAGTTGCTTGACCGCCTTGAGATAGTGCAGCGGGCCGGCATAGTCCCCCGCGTCCAGCGAGTTTGGGATAACGGTTGGCGGCAGGTTCGGCTTCATGCGTGCGGTCCAGGCGCGCGTGCGGTCGTTCAGATCCCAGTAGAAATTCTCGGTGATCATCATGCCCTGGGCGATTGGCAGGCCGACCGAGAGGACATCGGTCACGAACCCGGTCATCGCGGCGATCCGTGCGGTCTGGTTCAGGCCGAACTCGTGCGCCTGCTTGACGAAGTTGACCAGATCGGTGCCGCCGGAGGCGAAGGCGACGACGTTGGCGCCGCTGCTCTGCGCGCGCACTACATAGGCGGAGAAATCCGTCGTCTCGGGAAACGGGTAGAACGCGGTGCCGGTGACCTTGCCGCCGGACTGCTCCACGAACCGTGTCGCGTCAGCCACCAGGGTCTTGCCGTAGGCATAGTCGGGTGCGACGAAATACCAGGCGTTGCCGCCGGTCTTGACCAAGCCTGTGGTGGTGGAGTGTGCCAGGTTCCAACTGTCGTAGGTCCAGTGCACGAGGTTGGGTGTGCAGGCCGAACCGGTGAGCGATGAGGTGCCACCCACGGTAACGAGGCAGACCTTGTTCTTCTCCCTGGCGATATTGCTGGCGGCGAGGGCGACCGCGGAGTTGGTGAGGTCGGTCACCATGTCGACGCCTTGCTGATCGAACCAGCCGCGCAGGATGGCGGCGCCGACATCCGGCTTGTTCTGGTGGTCGGCAGCGATCACCTCGACCTTGATCGATGGGGTCGCGGCCATGAACTCGGCGGCGGCCTGCCTGGCCGCGGCGACCCCGTCCGGTCCGCTGAGGCTTTGATATGGGCCGGAGAGGTCGGTCAAAACGCCGATTCGGATCGTTGACTGCTGTGCCCGGGCGCGCCGGCCCGGGGTTGCGACGGTGGCGGCCGAGATGACGCCCAGTGCGGTCCTGCGTGTAAGTGCCATTGTTTCCTCGGGGAATGCTCTGAGAAATCGGATTATGTCCCTGCGCATACCGCTGGACCGAAACGCGTGCGGGCGCAACTGCTGCCTTTGAGGCCTGCCTGAATGTCGCGGACGCGGCTTGCCGACGGATGTGGTACCGGAGGTTCCAATTGGGAACCAGGTCTGTACCCTCGGTTGCCCTCCGCAAGGGGAGACGATCCGGCTGTTCGCGTCGCTTCATCTCGCAGCAGCATTGAGAAATAAACCTGCGAACCCGAGGCACTGTGGCTCCGCCCAAGCCAGCAGCCGGCACCACAGATCGATAGGCAAAGTACAGATTCGACCTGTTCTTTCTTTACTATGGCAAATTCCGGAAGGGCCTTGACGGGATCAAACAGGCGGTTTCGAGAAAGCCGATTGTATACACCGATCGCCGATAGTCTTCAGCACCGGTGTCAAACGCCTATTGTGGCGGCTTCTATCGCATCTGCCCCTCTTTTCAGCCTGCTCGCCGTTGGCGCCGTATTTCAGGCATGTTGAGGCGTTCGACAGGATTTCCCGGCGGGGATATTCGATCTGCCTTGATTGTGGCTCAACATTTTTGACCCGCATGTAATCTCCGATGGGGCCGCTGTCGTCGTGGCGGTTACACCTAAAACCCCCGGAGGCCGGGTGCCTATTGCGAAAACAACCAAAAGGCGAGAAGATTCCGATCCGCAAAAGGGCGATGGCCTCGGCTTAGGGAAAACAGCATGGTTACCTCATCTGCGCTAGAGCGCGACGCTAAGACAGAAGCGACTGCGGATTTTGATGCCATCATCATCGGCGCCGGCGTTTCCGGCCTCTATCAGCTCCACAAGCTACGTGAGCTCGGCCTGAAGGCGCGGGTGTTCGAGACCGGCACCAATGTCGGCGGGACCTGGTACTGGAACCGTTACCCCGGCGCGCGCTTTGATTCCGAAAGCTGGACGTACGGCTACTCGTTTTCCGAGGAGTTGTTGCAGGAGTGGAACTGGGACGAGCACTTTGCGGCGCAGCCGGAGACCGAGCGCTATCTCAACTATGTCGCCGACAAGTTTGATCTGCGTGGCGACATCCAGTGCCGAAGCCGCGTAACCTCGGCGTACTATCAAGATAAAACACGCACATGGGACGTGAAGCTGGAGGATGGCCGGCGCTACAGCACACGCCTGCTGATCACCGCCATTGGCGTGCTCTCGGCGCCGACCATGCCGCGCATCCCGGGCGTTGAGACATTCAAGGGCCAGTCCTGCCACACCGCGCACTGGCCGAAGGAACCGGTGAACTTCGCCGGCAAGCGCGTCGCGGTGATCGGCACCGGTGCGACCGCCGTGCAGACCATTCAGACGATCGCCAAACAGGTTGGCCACCTGACGGTGTTTCAGCGCACCGCCCAATGGTGTGCGCCACTGCACAACGCAAAGATAACCGAGGAGGACATGCAGCAGATCCGCGGCCGCTATGCCGAGATCTTCGCACGCTGCTACGAGACCCCGGGCTGCTTTATCCATAGCCCCGATCCGCGCTCTGCTCTCGAAGTCTCACCCGAGGAGCGCGAGGCTTTCTGGGAGAAGCTCTACGCCGAACCGGGCTTCGGCATCTGGCAAGGCAATTTTCGCGACATTCTGATCGACCCCGAGGCCAACGCTCTGATCTCCGACTTTATCGCTCGCAAGATCCGCCAGCGGGTGAAGGATCCAGCGGTGGCCGATATGCTCATTCCGAAGAACCATGGCTTCGGCGGGCGCCGCGTCCCGCTCGAGACCCACTACTACGAGGTCTACAACCAACCCAACGTCAAACTGGTTGACATCAAGGAAACGCCGATCGAGTGCATCACGCCGACCGGGATCAGGACCAGCGACGCTGACTATGAGTTCGACCTGATCATCTACGCGACCGGTTTCGACGCGATCACCGGCGCTTTTGACCGGATCGATGTCAGGGGTGTCGATGGTCGCCGGCTGAAGGACAAGTGGTCGGATGGGCCGCAGACGTATCTCGGCGTCCTGGTCGAAGGATTTCCCAATCTGCTGATGGTGATGGGTCCGCATGCCGGCCTCGGCAACTTCCCGCGTGCCGCGGAATACAGTGTCGAATGGGTAACCGGCCTGATCCGCCACGCGCAAGGCCATGGCGTGACACGGATCGAGGCCACCGAGGCAGGCACGGTCCGTTGGACCGACCATGTCAAGGCCTCGGGCCAGGGGCTGCTGGCCAACGATGTGGACTCGTGGATGACTGGCATTAATCGCAATGTCGACGGCAAGGACACCCGCAAGATCATGCGCTACAGCGGCGGCTACCCTGCTTATCGCGAGCACTGCGATGCGGTGGCAGCGGATGATTACCGCGAGATCGCACTGAGTTAGGCGGCGCTGGAGGGGCATCCTCTGGGCGGCTGGGCAGAATGAGTTGGGGGCATTGCCCCGTCGTGTGCCCAGTCGCGCCCGGCTTTCGCAGACGCACTGCATCGTCGCCGCGGTTCGCAGTTTCGTGACAAATTGTCGTTTTGCGCGATCAGGACGTAGAGTCCCGTTGTGGGAGAGCCGGAAACGTGGTCGGTATCGGTTAGAGCGACCATCTGGTGGCCCAGCGGCGGGAACGAACGCGGGCCGACCCGCGTTGAAAAGGTCGCCGAACACACGAACAAAAGGGAGGTTTCCATGCTTCGTCGTTCATTGCTCCTCGCCGGTTGCGCGATTTTCTTCGCGGGCGCGGCCTCGGCGGCAACGGTCAAATTCCATGCCGCTCTCAGCGCTGAGTCTGAAGTTCCGCCGAGCAAATCGACCGGCTCGGGTATGGCGGATGCCACGCTGGATACGGCCACGCACGAACTCACGTATGACGTAACCTTCTCCGGCTTTTCCAGCCAGGTGACCGCGGCTCACATCCATGGTCCGGCCGAGGCCGGCAAGAACGCGGGCGTTGTCGTCCCGCTGGGCAACGCTCCAACCAGCCCGATCCACGGCAGCGCCAAGTTGACGTCCGAGCAGGAGCAGCAACTGACATCCGGCCTGTGGTATGTGAATATCCACAGCAAAAACAATCCCGGTGGGGCGGTCAGAGGTCAGCTCCTGCCAGCGAAATAAAGCACCGACTGACCTCGCCGGAGTGGAAGTCGGCGGCTGTCGTTCCGCGATGGCACAAGCCTGCGGTGAACGACTTCCGACCTGGGTGTTGTGACGGCCCTGGATAATCTTGAACGATACCGTCGAGAATCGGAACAAGACGGGGGCCGTTTCAGCACGCGACCAACATCGCGCCTGTCATAGACGGGTGGGGCATGTCGGGGAGTAGCGAAACGGCGCCGCCGGTTACGGTGGAGCGTCCCGGCAGGTGTGCTCGCGCTCGTCTGCCCGCAGCCTCCGCTGGGCAACGCGCGCGGTCAATGCTGCCGACGGGCTACTGTCGGGCACTGCGTTCCGGATTACGTCGGAATAGATTGCGTGCGTCCGTGCTTAAGGTGTCATCCTCGGCGAAGGCCGGAGATCTACGATTTCGACTGCACCGCCCTGCAAGTCGTGGGTCGCCTCGCCTTCGCAAGGGTAGGCCGGGCCCCTCGGCTTCCGCCAAGGGCATGCTCCGCCGAGGATGACACTGGAGGCGCGAACGGTGGGTCAACATCAAGGGCCGCTGGTATCACCCGGACAGTTCCGACCCGGGCAAAGTCAGCCGAGCAACGGAATGGAACGGAACCTGGGGTTTTTTCCATTCGATGCTGGCATTCTCAATTCAGAAGCCCGGGTCCCGGCGCTTGCCCCAGCATGTCATTTCTTCAGCGTCAAGGAACCGGAGACCGATTTCGAAGCAGCTCGTGGATATTGTCTTCGTTGAGATGGCGAACCAACTCGTCGCGCCGGACGTCCACAACTCATTGGCGACCACCGTGTTGCGGTGATTGTTGCGCCAGATACTTCGCGGGTGAAAACAATGGGGGAGCGAGGCCGCGCGGGGCGCCCCAATTGCTTGAGACTGGGGCTTCCCCGCACGGTTTCGGTGAGCGCTACTTCAAGTCGGCCGCCACCGCTTCGAGGCCGGCTTTTGCACACTCCTCGTCCTGATCGGAGGTGCCGCCGCTGACGCCGATGCCTCCGATCTGAGCCTTGGAAGCGGTCATGATCGGCAAGCCCCCGGCGAAGGTGATGATGCCGGGCACATCGGCGATGCCGGGCACCATTCCTGGCTTGCCGTCCTTACCGAAGGCCAATTCGCCGAACACGCGGGTCGGGAACGGAAAATTAGCCGACGTCATCGCCTTGTGCTGTGAGATGTAGATGCTGCCTTTGAATGCATCGTCCATGTGCTGGAAGAAAACCAGGTTTGCGCCGTCGTCAACCACGGCGATGTTCATCTTCCACTTTTCCTGAGTCGCCTTGGTCTCGCACGCCGCCGCCATCTTTTTCGCCATCTCAAGGGTGAGCGCCGGTTTCATCTCGGCTGCCAGGGTGGCTGAACCGCACAGCATCACGCCGGCGAGCACTGCAATCGTGCCGCCAGTTATACGAGTTTTCATCCGCGTTCCTCCAATCTGGTTGTGATCACAGAACATGGCAATAGGAACGGATCCTACCCCGGAGCTGAAGTCTGTCCGATGAGCAGGCCGTCGATACCGCCGATGTGAGCTTATCCCTGCCGCTTACCTTTGCACCCGGTGCCGGTGGGAGTCTCGAAACGAAAATACGTTGAAAGATGATTCTCGGCCAGCCCCATTCGCGGACCCTTTTATGACAGGAGCATCCTCTGGACTGGCGATACCACCGCAGACCGTGCTGATCGTGTCGAACGCGGGTTCAGATCTGTTGCTTTCGCTCGGTATTTCATTCGTATCGTTGTGGTCGATGACTGTTCGCGTGGATGTGCAAGTGCGTGGAGCCAAAATGTCCGCTTTCGGCGATATCGTTGCTGGCTCGTGAGCACAGAAAGCTACCGCCGATGAAGGTATCTCGGCCGTTCAACGATCTATGGTTGCACCGACGACGGTCGACCTCGGGTTCACCCGCCGGTGGACGCTGCATCGCGGAAACGACGACTTGCATGATGCGCCGGGTGCCAGGTTTGCTTGCATACGCCCAGCATTTTGCTCTATCTGACGAGTTCCAGAACATCCAGGCAAGGAGGATGCGTGGCGGCCTACAACCAGCATCACCCGCGCGGACCCTGGAAAGCCCCGCAGCAGCATTACGTTGCGGGGCGGGTCGAACGCTGGATCTGACGTCGGCTTCTCGTCCTCTGTCCGGCATCGCCTGCCCGGCGATCTCGTTTGCCGCATGGCATGATTGACGTCGCCTCGGCGACTGACGCGGACCAGAGAGACAAAAAATGAGCCTGATCCAATTGCGTGGCCTCGGCGTTATCTCGCCGCGCCCGCTGTTTCGCGACCTCGACCTCACCATCCACGAGACGAACCGTATCGGGCTGATCGCCGGCAACGGCGCGGGCAAGACCACGCTGCTGCGTTGCCTGTCCGGCCAGGTAGACGCGAACATTGGGGAGATCACCCGTCGGCGCGGGCTGCGGGTGGGTCTCGTCGAGCAAGAGATGCCGTCCAACTTGCTCGACCTGACGCTGAACGAGGCGATCCGGCGCGCCATTCCGGCGGCGGAGCGGGACTCGCAGGCCTGGAAAACCGGCCTGGTGCTGGACATGCTGGACACCCCGTCGGCGTTGCGTGAGCGGACGCTGTCTGTGTTGAGCGGCGGCTGGCAACGGCTGGCGCTGATCGCCCGCGTCTGGGTCACCGACCCGGATCTGATTTTGCTCGACGAACCAACCAATCATCTGGACATGCAACGACTGGCGGCGCTGGAGGACTGGATCAACCATTCGACCGAAGGGGTTGCAATGGTAATCGCCAGCCACGACCGGCAGTTTCTCGATAATTGCACGACGCACAGTCTGTTCCTTCGCCCGGAGGCATCGCGGCTCTACGCGCATCCGTTCAGTCGTGCGCGCGGGTTGTTGGCGGACGATGATGCCGCGCAAGAGGCCAAGCTGGAGCGCGATGCGAAGGAGGCGAAACGACTACGCCGCAATGCCGGGCACTTGCGCAACATTGGCGTCAACAGCGGCAGCGATCTGTTGTTGAAGAAGTCGAAGCACCTTACCGGACGTGCCGAAACGATCGAACGGTCGCTGCAGCCCCTGGCGCGAGCACGCGCCGGGGAAATTCGCCTGGGGAACCGCGGCACTCATGCCAAGGTCCTGATCGCGCTGGAGGATGTCCGGATTGCGACGCCTGACGGGCAGGCACTGTTCAGCATTGGCACGCTGACGATCTTCCGGCACGACCGCATCGTCGTGACCGGAGCCAACGGGGTCGGAAAGTCACTGTTTGTCCGCCTGCTGCGAGGTGCGATGTCGGACGGCGAGACGGTGCCTGGCATTACCGTCAGCCCGACGCTGGTGGTCGGCTATCTGGACCAACAGATGTCGCAATTGCCCGCCGAACCGACGCCGCTGAGTTTCATTGCCGAGCAGTTCCGGCTTGGCGAGCAGCGAAGTTTGAGCCTGCTGGCTGGCGCCGGCTTCGATGTCGACACGCAGCGCCGTCCGATCGCACGTCTGTCGCCGGGGCAGAAGACGCGTCTGGGGCTGTTGGCCCTGCGTCTGGCAGAGCCAAACTTTTACCTGATGGATGAGCCCACCAACCATGTGGACATCGCCGGGCAGGAGCGGCTGGAGGCCGAAATCCTCGCGCACGAGGCGACGTGCGTGCTGGTGTCGCACGATCGGGCTTTTGTCCGCAGCATTGCGACACGCTGCCTCCACATCGAGAACGGACGGTTGTCGGAGATGGAGGCGCGATGGTGAGAGGGCCGGCCCGTCGCCGGTTTCGTTGGTAACCAGCGGCTGTCTCGCGACGATTGTGCTCTGCCTCGGCTGAGACCGCATTACATGGGCCGCGGTTGTCGTTTGGATCACATTGCGGGCGATTGCCGCTGTTGCGGCGCCGGCGTGGCGTCATCCCGCTGTTGCGGCGCCGCCGTGGCGTCATCCCACTGTTGCGGCGCCGCCGTGGCGTCACCGCGGCGCAATCTATCCGGTGATCGCGTTGATCTCGCCGACCGTTTGTTCGAGGTGACTAACGGCGGTTATCGAAGCGCCGGTGGCAGTCCGTAGGTCAGCGATGTGACGGGTGATCTCCTCGGTTAAGCTCGCCGTCTGGGCGGCAAGTTGCTTCACGTCGTTGGCCACCACCGCGAAGCCGTTGCCGGCGTCACCTGCACGCGCACGAAGACCACGCCGTTCTCTGTTATTGCGCCATATAGCTGGCACCATGATCGAAGCGCCTGGCCTGAACAGCCTTGCGCATTTGCGCCAGGGCCTGATCCCGGGTCAGATCGTGCGCCTCCAGTTTGGCTTCGAGCGATTTTGACTGTTGCCGACTGAACCATGGCGGTGAGGGCGTCGAGCCGATCGGGGATGAGGCGCTGATGTATCAAGGAGGCAGCGGCCCCGATCGAGGCGACGAGCGCCAGAGCCGACAGAACAAGCAAGATTGCCCGCTTGGTTCGGAGGCTGAAACGGCCGAGGATGTTCATCGCAACACCCTGGATATAGTTCTCCGGGAACAGCCTGGCATGGCGGGTTTGATGATCGGTTAAGCTTGCGACGGCGTCCATTCGGCATTGCATGCTTGCCAAGACGCCTGTAGTGGCGGACGGCCGCCGTATCCTGGATGTCGCGGTAAACAGATTGGCCGGATGCGGAAAACAACTGACGCGATTTATGAAATAAAGGCAAATAAAAACTAGATGATGATCCGGCAGGGTCGACGCGGAGCAGTCCTTTTGACTGGCGACGAGATCCGTGGATAAGAGGGACGAAATGGTGTCTCTTCCGTAAGAGATTCAGATGGTCAAAGCTGCTCAAAGCAGCTATCCTGATAAGGTGGCCGAGGAGGTCTTATATATTAGTTGAGGATCTGATCATGAGATTCTTACGTTGGCTGGGAATCGGACTTTTCCTCATTTTAGCGGTTTGTCATTCCGTATCGGCGCGAGCACAAAATCATGACGGCTCGGGGCTGACCACGATCTGCCAATTCATCAGCGGGCCGAGAGCCGGGACGATCTTCGATTTTCAGCCCTATGGCGTGAAGCCTCTTTCGGTCGGACATCCTTGCACTGATTTTCAGGGCAGCACCGGTATTGCTGGGATTGGCGCCGGTGCCATTCCAAGCCCCGCGTTGGGTGCCATGTCTGCTCCAAACTCTGATCTGACAACGGTCTGCCAATTCAACAGCGGTCCGAAGGCTGGGACCGCGTTCGATTTCAAGCCGTACGGGGTGCAGCCGATCGTGGTCGGACGTCCTTGCAGCGATTTTCAGGGCAGTAGTGGCATCGCAGGGTTTGCGGCGGCTGCCACTTCGAGCCCTGACCTCGGTGTTTCTCCAGCCCCAGGCCAAGCTCCGAAGCTGACCACGGTCTGCCGAATTCAACAGCGGGCCGAAAGCCGGGACGAGCTTTGACTTCCAGCCCTATGGCGCACAGCCTCTGCCGGTCGGGCATCCCTGCACCGATTTTCAAGGCAGCACCGGCATCGCCGGGATTGCAACCGCTTCCGCTCCGACCCGCGATCCGAGTGCCACGCCTGCCCCCAGCCAGAATGCCGATTTGTCCACCCTCTGTCAGTTCAGCAGCGGGCCGCGAGCCGGGACTGTTTTCGATTTTCAGCCGTATGGCGCGAAGCCTCTGCCGGTCGGACATACTTGTACCGATTTTCAAGGCAGCAGCGGGATCGCGGGGCCACCCCGAAATCTACCCAAACAGGCGGGGCTCAGACCGTTGTCGAACAGTTACCAATGAGGAGCGGCGATTGAGGCAGGGCGAAATCCGAGCTCTGACCGGGCTTCGCGGAATCGCTGCAATTCAGGTAATGGTGTACCACTTCGAGTGGAGTGTCCCAGTCACTGGCCCGCTTACGGCGTTTCTCAATCACGGTTACTTATGCGTGGACTTGTTTTTTATCTTAAGCGGATTTGTGATGGCGACCGTGTACGGTCACTGGTCCGGGCCCGGCTGGACCTGGGAAAAGTATCACGTCTTCCTGGCGCATAGAATAGCGCGGGTCTATCCGCTGTATGCATTTCTCCTCGGCGGCATTGCAATCGGATTTACGACCGGCCTGATGAGCTATCCGCCGGTACCCACGCCGAGGCTGTTCCTGACGAATCTTCTGCTGGTACAGAGTTTGACCGGCGACGAGAGCATCAACGGCCCGACCTGGTCGATCAGCACGGAATGGGTTGTGTACCTGGTTTTCCCCGGCCTTCTGGCGGTGACAAGTCGCGGTCGTCCGGTGCGGGCGCTGGGTGTGGCTTTCCTGTGCTTCGGCGTCATTGGCAGCATCCTGGCACTCTCCTGGACCGGTTACTTCGGCGCCGGCCTCAGGGGGGCGCTCGACGTTGCCGGGTCTTCACCGGGACTGCTCCGCTGTGTCGCCGGCTTTACTCTCGGGCTCCTCATGTGGCGTGCGTCAAAACATCCGCGGGTCAGGGACACGCTGGGCGGACGCTGGGTCAACGCCGGTCTGGCGACGTCAGCGTTGGGACTTCTGTTTGTCCCCCAAGGCGACGCCGCGCTCTATCTGTTGCTGCCGCCGCTGGTGCTTGCGTTGGTCGTGGGAGAAGGCAGGGTGGTAAATCTGCTAGGGTGCCGGCCGATCCACTTCCTTGGCGTGCTCTCGTATGGAATCTATCTTTTGCATTCCCGCGCCCAGCCTGTCTGGAGCCACCTCGCCCACATCGGGTCGCGCCTGGGGGAGATCGTCCAGCACTTGATCGCCACTACGGTGACCGGCGGCCTGGTCATCGGACTGGCTTGGATCTGCTACGTCGCAATTGAGGTCCCGGCTCGCAGAGCGGTTCGCCTCGCACTCGAGCCGAGGACCGCGGTCCCGACCCCAGCACCGTCAATTTGAGCATCGCTAATCACACACGCGAACGTCTTTGTGCAAAGCCACAGATTTCCGCCGTGACGGTGCCGCAATACGATCGAACGAATCGATCCATCCCGGTTTGCTCGGGACTGCTGCGAGCTTGGCTCTCAGGATGCTGCGGATCACGGGATCGTCGTCGGCGACAATAACATCCGTAACGTTGGTTGAATGCGGCAAGATCGATCTCCCTTCAGGGGCGCGCGCCCGACGGCAAGGGTCCCTGCGCCGAAGCTGAGCATCTTCAGCGACAGTGTAGTGGAAACTGGTTTAGCGAAGATTAACCAAGCGCGGTCGCGATGAATGGATTGAGGCGATGCGCAGAGGCGGCATGGCGTCGGCAGCCTGCCTAGTAGCCATTGCGACGAAATCGCGACATAACACCGCCTGAGGAGAACGTTTATGCCGACCACACCGACCGCCAGCACCGCCCCTTCGCGTCCGTGGGCCCCGGATGCATGGCGTGACTGCCCAATCCGCCAGGTGCCGGTCTATCCGGATCAGGCGCAGCTCGAGGAGATGGAGCGCCGCCTGCGCCGCTATCCGCCGCTGGTGTTCGCCGGCGAGGCACGCAGGCTGAAGGCGCAGCTTGCCCTTGCGTCGGAGGGCAAGGCGTTTGTGCTGCAAGGCGGCGACTGCGCCGAAAGCTTTTCCGATTTTACCGCCAATATCATCCGCGACACCTTCCGCGTGTTGTTGCAGATGGCGGTGGTGCTGACCTTCGGCGCCTCGCTGCCGGTGGTGAAGATGGGGCGCATGGCAGGCCAGTTCGCCAAGCCGCGTTCCTCCGACACCGAGACGCTGGACGGCGTCACGCTGCCGAGCTATCGCGGCGACATCATCAACGGGCCGGAGTTCACCGCCGCCTCCCGCATTCCCGACCCGGCGCGCATGGAGTTCGGCTACTTTCAGTCGGCCAGCACGCTCAATCTGCTGCGTGCGTTTTCGTCGGGCGGCTATGCGGACCTGCATGAGGTGCATCGCTGGAACCTGGACTTCGCGGAACGCTCGCCGTTGGCGGCGCGCTACCAGGACCTGGCGCAGCGCATCGACGAGACACTGTCATTCATGGCGGCGTGCGGGATGACCAGCGCGACCACGCGGGACATGCGGGAGACCGACTTCTACATCAGCCACGAGGCGCTGCTGCTGCCGTACGAGCAGGCGCTCAGCCGCGTCGATTCAACCACCGGCGACTGGTATGGCTGCTCGGCGCACTTCCTGTGGATCGGCGACCGCACACGTCAGGCCGAGGGTGCGCATGTGGAGTTCCTGCGTGGGTTGCAGAACCCGCTCGGGATGAAGGTGGGACCGACGCAGAATCCGGATGAATTGCTGCGGGTGCTGGATATCCTCAATCCGGGAAACGAGGCGGGCCGTATCACGCTGATCAGCCGCATGGGCGCCGACAAAGTCGCGGAAAAGCTGCCGCCGCTGGTGCGGGCGGTGGAGCGGGCGGGCCGCAAGGTGTTGTGGCTGTGCGACCCGATGCACGGCAACACCATTAGCACCGAGGCCAAGCTGAAGACGCGCAATTTCGATGCGATCCTGCACGAGGTCCGTGGCTTCTTCGATATCCACGCCGCGGAGGGCACCTGGGGCGGCGGCGTGCACGTGGAGATGACCGGTCAGAACGTCACCGAGTGTACTGGCGGTGCCCATCGACTGTCGGAATCCGACCTGACCGCCCGGTACGAAACGTTCTGCGACCCGCGGTTGAACGCCGAGCAGTCGTTGGAGCTGGCGTTTCTGGTGGCGGAGGAGTTGAAGGCGCGCCGGCTGCCGGGCTCCTCGCTAAATCTCGCGGCACAGTGACTGAGCCGGGTGCGGTGAGCGCCGACCGGCGGCTGGAGCGCCGGCTCGCCGGCTCCCCCGGCTAGCCAAGATCCGGGGGCAGGCCCCCCGGCTAGCCAAGACCCGGGGGCAGGCTCCCGGGAGGAGACCCCGGTGGTAAACCCGGAGGCGGACATTGCCGCCCGGACGGATAGCTATTTCAACCGAACCAAACGGATCGTCGCGCGCTTTGGCGACAAGATCGTGACCTACGCCGTATTCCTGCGTCGCCCGGTGATCTGTGCACCCCGGCTGATGCTGGAGTGGCTGGCGATGACGGCGGAGCTTCGACACACCCGGATCGATGTCGACCTGATCTATCGTGAGGGCGACTGGGTCGGTGCCGGCGAACCAATCGTTTACCTGACCGGCAGCATGATGCATCTGTCCGACCTGGAAACCATCCTGCTGCAGAAGATCGGACCGGCGAGCGTCGCGGCGCACAACGCCTATCAGATGGCCCTTTCGCTGCCTGACGTTGCATTCCTGGCGATGGAGGCCCGCCACTGCGCCGGCGCCGAGATGCAGGACATGATGTCCTACGCCGCGTCCGTCGGGAGCACCGCGGCGCGGCTCGAGGGAGCCAAGGGTTTCATCGGCGGCGCCGCCGACGGCACCGCGCACTGGTTCGGTCAAGCGCTCGGCTTTGGCACCATGCCGCACTCGCTGATCGGCTATGCCGGATCGACCGTGCGCGCCGCGGAAATGTTTCGCGAGACCTTTCCAGACGAGCCGATGACCGTCCTGGTGGATTATTTCGCACGGGAGATCACTGACTCGCTGGCCGTCTGCGACCGCTTCCCGCAGCTGGCCGCGGCGGGGATGCTGTCATTCCGGCTGGATACCCATGGCGGGCGCTTCCTGGAAGGGCTAGATCCGGCGGAGAGCTACGCGGTGGTGGAACGTTACGCGCCGGGTGCGATCCGGCGATACCGCAGCGATTCCGAACTGCGGTCGCTGGTTGGCACCGGCGTGTCGGCAGCGGCGATCTGGCGCACCCGGGAAGCTTTGGACGCGGCCGGGTACGACAAGGTACGGATCGTCGCCTCCTCGGGCTTTGGGGTCGAGAAGTGCCGCGTGATGGCCGACGCGAAGGCGCCGATCGATGTGGTTGGAACCGGTAGTTTCATTCCGGACCAGTGGCACGAGACCTACGCCACCGCGGACATCGTCGAGTATGAAGGCGTCCCGATGGTGAAAATTGGCCGCGAGTTCCTGCTTCGCAAGAACGGTGCCCGGAGGCGGAGCGGCGGTTGACCGACCCAGCCGATCCCGACCGTCCAAAGAGCTCCGCAGGCGATAGATATCGAAGCGGATCTACGACGCCGGTTGCACCTGTAGCGCCAGAGCCTCGGTATAGGTGATAGCCAGGATCTGGCCGGGATGGATCTTCGGCAGGTACGCCTGGCGTTCCGGATTCTTGACGTGAAGGACGTGCACCGGACCGCCGCGCTGCTCCACCACGCTCACGGTATGGGCCTCGGTATCAACGCCGACGATAACACCAGTCAACGAGGCGGAACGCGATACCTGGGCGGCCGGCTTCTCACCGGGCTTCGCGCGCCCGGCCTGGCCCGTAACCATTTCAGCCGGAAGTTTCGTGCCGGCCGGGAAGACGGTGTAGGTCAACGCCAGTTCCAGCGTGGCGACGACCTTGTCGCCTACTTTCATCTGGTCGAAATTTCTGACGTTGTCGCCGACCTTGATGTCCATCATCTCGCCGTTGTCAGTTTTGATGGTCACCGTTCGGGTCGGCGCGTCGATCGCAGTCACCAGCGCCGTCGCGGTTGCAGCCTCGGTGTCGGTGGAGCTTATCGGAGCCGTCGTCTCTGCCCGCGCGGCGCCATCCGGCGCGAGGCATAACAGCGACGGAACGATCAGGAGCGCCGCTCCTGCAGCGACGGCAGCGACACGGTTCGAACGAGGCATTAATCGTTTCCTTACCCTTGATCCTGATCTATGCCGTGGCCGGGCAGCCCGGCACCGAAGATCATTGCGACACCGCCAGCGGCAGCCGCGGCGCTTATGCCACTTTGTTGCTTGTCGAGCAACCGATCATCAATCCGACGATGGAAATTCGATCGATCCCACGCCGGCAGTTCGCCGCTCCGGTGATGCGGCAACGGCTGCCGGCGGTTTGCCCGGTTCTGGCTCTCGGCCTAAGCTTGGCCCCTCAGGTCGACAACGGGCAGGAAATCCCCATGCAGCACGGAACCTACGAACATATCGCGGTCGATTCCGCCGGCCACGTCGCCACCATCGAGGTGCGCCGCGGGCCGAACAACTTTATCGACACCGACATGGTGGCCGAGATCGCCGACGCGCTGGAGGTCTACGATCGCACTCCGGACATCCGCGCGATCGTGCTTTGCGCCGAGGGAAAACATTTCTGTGCCGGTGCCGATTTCGGCAGCCGTGGCCCCGATGGTGTCGCCCGAGCGACCAAGCGCGGCCGGCATCTGTACAAGGAGGCGCAGCGGCTTTGGCGCACCGGCAAGCCGATCGTCGCCGCGGTGCATGGCGCGGCCGTGGGCGCCGGCGTCGGTCTTGCGGTGATGGCGGATTTCCGGGTTACCTGCCCGGAGGCGCGGTTCTCCACCAACTTCACACGGCTGGGTTTCCATCCTGGTTTCGGCCTCACCGCCAGCTTGCCGCGCCTGATCGGCGCTCAGCAGGCCGCGTTGCTGCTGTACACCGGGCGCCGGATAACCGGGGAGCAAGCGCTGGCGATCGGCTTGGCGGACTACTGCGTGCCACAGGCCGAGGTGCGCGCCAAGGCCAACGAACTGGCGACCGAACTGGCGCAGTCGGCGCCTCTCGCCATCGTCTCGACCCGCGAAACACTGCGACGCGGGCTGGCGGACGCCGTCGCACAAGCGACCGAGCGCGAATATGAGGAGCAGGACTGGCTGCGCAACACCGCCGACTTCAAGGAAGGCACCAAGGCCATGGCCGAACGCCGCCTGCCGAATTTTCAGGCACGCTGATACGCTAACGGTTTGTTAAGCATTCAATCGTAGGAGGGGCTCTCCAAGCTGGAGGCCCCGCGGTTGCGTCAGTCACTCCGTGTCGCGCGCATTCATTTTGCCGCATCGATGGAGAGCGTGCTGTGGCATGCCCTGCATGCAGCGGCGTCAGTGCACGGAAGGTCACCCTGGCTGGCGCGGCGGCTTCGCCAATGCGTGCTGCTGGTGTGGTGGATCCTGACCCTCCAACTTCACACCCAGGCCCGCCACTGGCTGCGCGCGCGCCGTTTGCGTCGGATCGCGCCCGCGGCCTCGCCGGTTCCGCTGATTGCGTCCGGTCGATCCGCGGCACGCTGGTGCTTCCGCTCGCCGACGATCCTGTTGTTTCGATCATCGTGCCGACCTATGGCCAGATCGAATTTACCCTTCGCTGTCTGGTCTCGGTGGCCGCGAATAAGCCTGACGTACCGATCGAGGTGATCGTCGTCGACGACGCATGGCCCGGGGCCGGCGGTGCGGACGATCCGGCGCACGCTGAAATGCAAGATCCGGGGAGACGACCCGCCGATGCGGATCGCCGGCCGCTCGAACTGGTGCGCGGGATCAGATTGATCCGCAACGAAACCAACCTCGGCTACCTGCGGAGCTGTAACAAGGCCGCCATCGTCGCGGGTGGCCAATATTTGTACTTTTTAAATAACGATACGCAGGTGCTGCCCGGCTGGCTCGACCCCATGCTGCGGCTTTTGGTGGAACGGCCGGATGTCGGCGCGGTCGGCGCCAAGCTGCTTTATCCGGATGGCAGCTTGCAGGAAGCCGGCGGCATCGTCTGGCGTGATGCCTCGGGCTGGAATTTCGGACGGCAGGACGATGCTTCCAAGCCGGTGTATAATTACGTGCGAGAGGTCGACTATTGTTCCGGCGCGGCGCTGATGGTCAGGCGGTCGGAATTTCTCGACCTGGGTGGCTTCGATGAGCGCTATGCGCCAGCCTATTTCGAGGATACGGACCTCTCGTTCCGGTTGCGGCGGATGGGGCTGAAGACGCTGTATCAGCCTGCCGCCCGGGTGGTGCATTTCGAGGGCGTTTCGCATGGCCGCGACGTTGCGGTCGGCATCAAGTCGTACCAGATGGCAAACCGCCGCCGCTTCGTCGCGACCTGGGCGCCGGTGCTGGCAGAACAGCATTTTCCCAATGGTCAGAATGTGTTCCGCGCCCGCGACCGGGCCATGCAGCGGCAGGTCGTACTGGTGGTCGATCACCTCGTGCCGCAACCGGACCGCGACGCCGGATCGCGTACCATGATGAACTTCCTGCGCATCCTGGTGCAGGCCGGGCTGGTAGTGAAATTCTGGCCGCACAACCTTTGTTACAGCCCCGGCTACACCGAGGTGCTGCAGCAGATGGGGATCGAGGTGTTCCATGGCCCGAGCCAGACCCGCTTCGACGACTGGATCGAGCAATTCGGCATCGAACTGGACTGCATTCTGCTGAGCCGCCCCGATGTCGCGGGGGACGCCCTTCTGTCGATCCGCCAGCACAGCCGAGCACGGGTGGTCTATTACGGGCATGACTTGCATTTCCGTCGCATGCGTCAACAGGGAGAGCTGATGCGTGACGAATGCATGCTACGCGCGGCCGATCGGATGCGGGAACGAGAATTCGCGGTCTGGCGGCAGGTTGATCTGTCGCTTTATCCGTCCGACGAGGAGGCCGACATCGCCGCCGCCTTCCAGCCGGCGTGTGCCTTTCGCTCGATCGTTCCGTATCGGTTCGAGACGTTTGCGTCGGCGCGTGCCGCCCCGGCGGGTCTGGAAATCATCTTCGTGGCGGGCTTCGGTCACTCGCCGAACGACGATGCCGCCTGCTGGTTCGTGGCCGAGATTCTGCCGCTGATCCGGCTGCGGGTTCCGGGTGTTCATCTGTCGATTATCGGCTCCTATCCGAGCGCCGCCATTCGCGCTCTTGCGCGGAATGACACCGCGGCCGATGACCTCGGTTCGCGCGCCGTCGCTGCGAATGGTGTGGCCGCACCTGGCGATGGCGTGGACGATTTGGGCGCGGACGATCTGGCAATTCCTCGCCCACCGGCGCCCAGTTCCGCCGGAGGCGACGCTGTCGGTCATCCCACCGGGGCTCCGATCGCGGTGTTCGCCAATGTGTCCGACGTCGAGCTGTCGGCGGCCTATGCCCGGGCGCGCGTCGCGGTGGTGCCGCTTCGTTGCGGCGCCGGTGTCAAACTGAAGGTCGTCGAAGCGCTGCGGGAGGGAGTTCCACTCGTCACCACCCCGGTCGGTGCACAGGGTTTGCCCGGCATCTGGCAGGTCGTTGCGGTGAGAGAGGACCCGGCGCCGTTCGCCGCCGCGGTGGTTGCGCTGTTGCTCGACGACGCCGCGTGGGCGCGAAGCTGCTCGGCGCAACTGACATTCGCGCGCTGCCGATTTTCCGGCGATGCGATGCAGGTCACCCTGCTCGATGCGTTGGGGATCAAACGATCGGAAAGCCGGCCGCCAGGCGTCCAGCAGTCCGACACGCAACCGCGGGAAATCCGTGGGCAGGCGGCGTAACCGCCGATTTGCCGCGATCGCTCCCGCATGGCTGGATGTCGGCCCGGTTGCGCGGTACACGACGCTGCCAGCGCTATTTCTACGAAGTCGAGGTTGCCCGTCGAGGCCTGCGGCAACGTTGCGATGGAAATCATATCGTTCGTAAACTGTTGCATTTTGGCGGAACCAAGCGAGTTCCAAATCGGTCAGCCGGTGAGCAACCACCTGAACCGACGGTCGGCTGCACGCGCGGCACCTCGAGGCGTCACCCGGTCCCGTCCCGGACCGCCGCTGCTCAGGCGGATACCAGTGGCTCACGAGTATGTTACCTGCCCAGCCACATCCATCTCCAGGAGACGACCGTAACCAGATTGCAAGCGGCCAGTCGGTTGGTGGCAGCGTTGCACGCCGCGCCGTCTTACTTCGACACATCTTACGGGGGATAATGGATGCGAGACGAGAACGATGCCCTGGCTCGGACAGGGCGACGCAGCCTGTTGCGCGGCTCCGGCGCGGGTGCCTTCGCTATTGGTGCCCTCGCCGCCGGCGGCACTATGCTTGGCGGCCTGAAGTCAGCCGATGCGGGAACAGTCAACGATTTTGCAATACTGAATTTCGCTCTTAATCTTGAATATCTCGAGGCCGAATACTATGTCCGGGCCGCCACCGGACAGGGTCTGACAGCCGCGGATACGGGGGGATCGACCGGGCCGAGTGGCGGCGTGACCGGCGGAGGGCGGTACCGTTCGCCACCAATGCGATCGCTCAATACGCCAACGAAATCGCGTTGGATGAATTGAGCCATGTGCGCTTGATCCGAGAGGTGCTCGCTGAGCGGGCGGTTTCCGAGCCGGAGATCAACCTCGTGGACAGTTTTAATACCCTGGCCACCGCGGCCGGCCTTCCCACTCCGTTCGATCCGTTTGCCAACGAGACGAATTTCCTGTTGGGCGCCTATATCTTCGAAGATGTCGGTGTCACCGCCTACCACGGCGCGGCCCCACTGGTGCAAAGCAAGACGATCCTGTCGGCCGCGGCCGGGATCCTGGCGGTCGAGGCATATCACGCCGCCGAGGTTCGGCTGTTGCTGTTTCAAATGGGGCAGGCGACGGCGACCACCGCGATATCAGCGGTGCGCGCAACTCTGTCCGACGCGGCCGATGATCAAGGCGTGGTCTTGAACGGTGTCGCGAATATCGTTCCGACGGATAGCAACAGCCTCGCCTTCTCGCGTACCACACGTCAGGGTACTCAACATCGTCTATGGCAAGGAGGATGCGAGATCGGGTCTGTTCTTCCCCGCGGGCTTGAACGGCGTGATCCGCTGAGCGGTTAACTCGGGGGACTGGGAGATACCTGCGGCGACAAAGCCGAGCAGATCGAGTTGAACCGTGGTGGGGTTCGCTGGCTGGGAGGGCTGGCTTTCACGCTCGTGGGCGCGATGCTTACAGAATTTACCTTGCTGCCTCCCTACGCAGCGACTCTGCCGCCTGACCGCCCGCCGCAGCCTAATGTCGTGCCCAAATCGAATGTCATTCCGGACACAGATCGTCTGGGCGACAGGATTGCGACCATCCTGGCTCGGCCGCTGTTCAGCGCGAACAGGCGCCCCGTTCCGCTATCCGCTGATACAACGATGACCACCATGCCGAGGCTTGCCGGCATTGTCGTCAGCGGGTCGGGGCGCCTGGCATTTTTCGCCGGCGGCTCGGGCACCAAGTCGATCGTGGCCGCGGAGGGAGAACTGGTAGGGGGCTATACCCTGCGGGCCATCGCGCCGGACCGGGTGACGCTGATCGGGCCGGACGGACCGCGGTTGTTGCGACCAACGTTTGACCCGACGCGCGTGGCGGGCTCCGAGGCCAAGAAAGCGTCGCCGAAAGTCGATCAGGCGGCGGTGCCGGTAGAAGGTTCGCGGCAATCTCTGCTCGACCTGGTGCGAAACGGGCCGCAGTCCGATGGCCTGACGCAACGATGAGGCGACAGCGACCTGTTGGAGCATCGCGCAGTGGCGCCTGCGGCCAATTCATCACCCGCCTCGAGGTGGTCGACCGGTTGGATCTCGGTCACTCCCGCAACCAGATGGAACGAGACCGGCTGTCATCGTGACCGCCTGCTGCGGCGGGAAAGCCCAGCCGCGGTGGGACATCCATGCGCCGTCGCTTGAGCCGCTTCGCCATTGCCTTTAAGAACCCGGCATAAGCGAGCCGCCCCGGAATGGGCAGCAGACGGGGAGGCAGCGGAACCGGGTGGATCTCGAGTCTCTGATAGAGAACGTGCTGAATGCCGTGGCCGCGGGCATTACCGTCGGCTGCATCTATGGCCTGATGTGCATCGGCCTCGGACTGATCTTCGGCATCATGCGCGTGGTCAATTTTGCCCAGGGTGAATTGCTGATGCTGGGCATGTTCGCCAGCCTTTACCTGGTGACGGGCGGCGGCGTGCTGACCTTCCTCGGCCCCTATATCGGCCCCTTCGTCGGCGCCATCCTGGCCGGCCCGATCGTCTTCGCGGGTGGAGCGCTGCTGCACAAGTTCCTCATTGCCCGGGTCTCCGGCCTGCGCACCAGCGGCTCGCTGGACGAGGGTCACTACGGCCAGCTCATCGTCACCTTGGGCATCTCGCTGGTGCTGCAGAACGGCGGTCTGATCGTGTTCGGCTCGACGCCGATGACGGTACGAACCCCGCTTGCCTCCAGCGCGATCGAGATCGGACCGATCTACGGCGACGCCACGGTATTCCTCAACAAGGCGCGGCTGATCGCCTCCGCGGTGGCCATCATCGTCGCCATCGGCCTCTATCTGCTGCTGGAATACACCAGGCTCGGCAAAGCGTTGCGGGCGGCGGCCGATAACCCCACGGCGGCGACCTACATGGGCATCGACGTCGAACGGGCGTACCGCATCGCCTTCGGCCTGGGCAGCGGCATCACCGCGATCGCCGGTGGGCTGATGGCCACCTATCTGTCATTCGGCCCGTTCATCGGCCTGGACTACGTGATCATCATGTATTCCGGCGTGGTCCTCGGCGGCATGGGCAGCATCCTTGGCGCCTTCTGGGGCGGCCTGACGGTCGGCTTCGTGCAGCAGTGCTCGGCTCTGATCCTGCCGCCGCAACTGCAGAACGCAGCGATCTTCGTCGTCTTCCTGCTGATCGTCCTGATCCGCCCGCAAGGCCTGTTCGGCCGCTCGGCGGAGCGCGCCTGATGCGATACGGCTCAGCCCCCCGCCTGAGGCGCGATCTGCTCACCCTGGGCATCGTCTCGGTCGCCTACATCGTCGTATCGACATTCGTCAGCAACAGCTACTACCAGCTGATCATGACGCTGCTGCCGATCTGGGCGGTGTTTGGCGTGTCGTGGAATATCCTGTCCGGCTATGGCGGACAGCTTTCGTTCGGCCACGCCTCGTTCTTCGGGATCGGCGCCTATGTTGTCACCCTTGCGCTGGTCTACTGGAACCTGACGCCCTGGCTAGGCATTCCTCTGGGGATGATCGTCGCCGGCCTCGCCGCGGTGTTGATCGGCCTGCCCACATTCCGGCTGCGCGGCCACTACTTCGCGCTGTCGATGCTGGCCTACCCGCTGGCCATTCTCTATTTCCTGCAATACCTCGGCTTTCAGGAAATGTCGTTGCCGATGCACCGGGAGCATCCCGCGGCGTTCCTGGAGTTCACCGATCCCCGCCTATACACGCTCGTGGCAGTCGGGCTGCTGGTCGCCGGCGTCTTCGTCTGCATGATCGTGGAGAATTCGCGCTTCGGCCTCGCTCTGCTGGCGATCCGGCAGAACGAGCTGGCGGCCGAAGCAGCCGGCATCAACGCCCGGCTATGGAAGATGCGGGCGCTGGTTGTGTCGGGGATGATCGCGGCCGCCGCCGGCGGACTGTATGCCTGCGTGCTGCTGGTGGTGACCCCGGATTCCGTCTTCGGCATGCTGGTTTCGGCGCAGGCCGTGGTAGTGACGCTGTTCGGCGGGGTCGCCTCGGTGTGGGGACCGGTGATCGGCGCCGCCATCCTGGTGCCTCTGGCGGAATCACTGAACGCTGAGCTGGGCAATATCCTGCCGGGGATTCAGGGCGTGGTGTATGGGGGCGCCATCATCGGCATCATGCTCGCATCCCCGGACGGATTGTTCTGGACCGTCCGGGACCGCTTCTTCCGCCCCCGTCCGGCCGTGCCGATCCCCGCCGTGCTGTCTCCGGAGGTCATACACCGGCAACAAATCCTGGCCGCCGGAGCACCGTTGCTGACAGTCGAGAACTTGTCGCGCTCGTTCGGCGGCCTGCGCGCGGTGAGCCAGGTCAGTTTTGCGGCCCACAGCGGCGAAATCCTTGGCATTATCGGCCCCAACGGCGCCGGCAAGACCACTTTGTTCAATTTGTTGAACGGTGTCCTCGCGGCCTATGAGGGCATCGCGACCCTCGACGGCCAATCCATGCTGGGCCGCAAAGTCCACGATATCTGCCGAATGGGTGTCGGCCGCACCTTCCAGGTGGTGCGCAGTTTTCCCCGGCTGCCGCTGCTGGATAACGTGATCGTCGGAGCCTATGGCGCCGGCTTCGGCGATGCCGAGGCCAGTGCCGCCGCGGTCGCCGCGTTGCATCGCGTGGGTCTGGCCGCCCAGTCTGGCATCCCGGCGGGACAGTTGACCAACAAGCAGCTCCGGCTGATGGAACTGGCCCGTGCCCTAGCCGGCTCTCCCCGTCTGCTGTTGCTGGACGAGACCCTCGCCGGCCTTGGCCGCGACGAGTGCGACGACGTGCTGGATGTGCTGCAGCGGCTGCGCGCCGAGGGCATGACCGTCATCATCATCGAGCACACGATGCATGCCATGATGCGGATCGCCGACCGCTTGGTTGTGCTGGACCACGGCCGCGTCCTTGCCGCCGGACTGCCGCGTGAGGTGGTGGAGGACCGAGCGGTCGTGGAAGCCTATCTCGGCAAGAAATGGGCGGCCCGGCAGCATGCTTGAGGTTAGCAATCTGTCGGTCAATTACGGCGGTCTGCGCGCCCTGACCGATGTTTCGCTGTCGGTCCCGGAGGGAAAATTCGTCACCGTCGTCGGGCCGAACGGCGCCGGTAAGTCCACCCTGTTCAAGACGATATCGGGCATTGTCCACGCCGCCGCGGGCCAGATCACCTTCCTGGGCCAGGACTTGTTTCGGCTGTCAGCCGCTCGGCGCGCTCATCTGGGCATCGCCCATGTGCCGGAGGGCAGGCAGGTGTTCAAAACCCTGACCGTGCGGGAAAATCTCGAAATGGGTGCCTACCCCAAAGCCGGACGCGACCAGTGGCACCACACCCTGGACCGTATCCACACGTTGTTCCCGATCCTCGCCGAACGCCACGCTCAGCTCGCGGGCACCCTGTCGGGCGGCGAGCAACAGATGGTGGCCATCGGCCGCGGCCTGGCCTGCGCGCCTCGGCTGCTGATGCTGGACGAGCCGTCGATGGGCCTCGCCCCGGCTGTGGCCGACACCATCTTCGAGCGCGTCTCGCAGATCCACCGTGAGGACGGCGTCACAATTCTGCTGGTCGAGCAACGTGTGGCCGAGGCGCTGGAACTGTCGGACCATGGCTACGTGTTGGAAACCGGCCGCATGGTGCTGGATGGCGACTACGAGACCCTGCTGCGCGACGACCGCGTCCGCCGGTCTTATCTCGGCCTGACCGATGCGTAGCGGGCTGGGATCGGGCGAGGTGGGCCAGGGCGCTGCCCTGCACCCGCAAAGGGGCAGTCGCCCCTTTGATCCCAATTCATTGAGGGGTTTGGAGCAGGAGGGGGGCCGGCCCCAAACCCCTGACGAAACGATCGGAGAGAGAAACGTCATGACTGATATGCCGCTCGGCCGCCGCGAGGCATTAGGCCTGGGTCTCGCCGCCGGAGGCGCGACGCTCGCCTCGTTCCGGGCCCGGGCGCAGGCGCCGCAGGAAGTCAAAATCGCCATGCTGGTGCCGCTGTCCGGCCCGTGGGCCAGGCAGGGAATTCTGGAGCAGATGGGTGCCCGCATGGCGATTGACGATGTCAATAATGCCGGCGGCATCAAGTCAATGGGCGGTGCGCGCCTGAAGCTGGTGGAGTACGACACCCAGGACAGTGCAGAGAAGGCCAAGGACGGCGCCCAGCGCATGATTGCGCAAGAGCCTGACCTGGTCGGCGGTTTTGGCTGCTGGCTGTCCAGCTTCACCCTGGCCGCGACCGAGGTGACCGAGCGTGCTGAACTGCCGTGGCTAACGCTGTCCTATTCGGATTTGATCACGGGACGGGGCTTTCAACATGTTTTTCAGTCCTCGCCCACGGCCGATCGCCAGGCCGAGGAAATGCTGCCGATGGTGATGGAGCTGGCACAGAAAGCCATTGGCAAGAAGCCTGCGAAGGTCGCCTTCATCGGCGACAACACCGCGTCCTCGGTCAGTTTCATGAAGCCGATCCGGGATCATTCGGCGAAGGACCTCGGACTGACGATCGTCACCGACGAGGTCTATACGCCACCATTGACAGATGCCACGACAATGATCCAGCACGTGCGCTCCAGCCGGCCGGACTTTGTCGTGTTCCAGTCCACCAACGTGCCCGACGACAAGCTGCTGGTGGACAAGTTCGCCGAATTCAATTTGCGCAGCGACCGGTTGCCGAAGATCGGCGGCGGCGGCCACTGGGCGGTGCCGGAGGTGCTTCATGTCGCCGGCGCCGAGAACCTCGAAGGCGTCATGGTCGGCCTCGCCAACTGGCCCGGGAAGCGGCAGGCTGATCTGGAGAAGCGCTTCATCGAACGCACCAAGGAGCCGTGGTTTGGCCACGACAGCATCTTCGCCTATGTCCACGTCATGATCCTGAAGGAAGCGCTGGAGCGCAGCGGTGTCGCCGAGCGGGGTAAGATTACGGAGGCGATTCGCGGGTTGGACATGACCGACGGCCCGGCGCTGTTCTTTCCGGACGGCCGCTTGAAGTATGATGACAAGGGCCGCCGCGTGGGGGCCAAGCTATGCGTGCTGCAATGGCGAGGCGGCAGGCCGGTTCCGGTCTATCCGCCATCGATTGCAACTGACGACGTGGTTTGGCCGAAAGCCTGATACGCGAAGCTGAGCATGGCACGCCGTTCACCGCGCGGTCTTGTCCGTTCCGCATCGGTCGGACCGCAACGACGCCGGTCGTAACGTTTTGATATCGATCTGTTTTTGATATGCTGGAGAACGATCGTGTATGCGGTATGTTTGCCGGCGGGTCGGGCGCTGGGCCTTTCCGGATCGCCCGAAGACGGGGTAACCTCTACGCTCCACCCACTGTTGGATCACCGCATTTGCATCCCTGCTCGACGGCCATGTTGCCAGCCCGCCTCGGCCTGGTGATCTTCGACTGCGACGGCGTACTGATCGACAGCGAGGCACTGGCCGACCGCGTCGTCTCCCGCGTATTGCACGAGGCCGGCTGGCCGATCTCAGCCGCGGAATGTCATCGCCGGTTCCTCGGCCTGACATTTGCCGATATCCGGGCGGCGGCGGAAACGTATCTCGGACGCTCTCTCGGTGCTGATTGGGTCGACCAGGTGGTGGAGCGCGTGACCGCGGTGATGGCAGTCGAATTGACCCCGATGCCCGGCGCGCGGCAGGCGCTGGAGGCAACCACCCGGTTTGGCGTGCCATGGCGGATCGCTTCCAACTCCTCACGTTTTGAAATGGCGGCGAAATTCGCCCGCGCCGGTCTCGATGATCTGGTCGAGGGCCGCATTCACAGTGCTCACGACCTGATAGCCGAGGGTCTGCCGGGCAAGCCCGCACCGCATCTGTTCCTGCGCGCCGCCGCGGCCGAAGCAGTGCCGCCCGAGTTCGTGTCTGGTGATCGAGGACTCGCTCGCCGGCGTTCGCGCGGCGGTCGCCGCGGGGATGGCCTGTCTTGGCCTCTGTCCGGACGGCGATGGTGCCCATCTGCGCCAGGCCGGAGCCCTCCCCTTCCCCTCGATGTTCGCCTTGCCCGATCTGCTCCGCGGCTTGCTGGAGCCTGCCGCATGACCATCGCCCTGCTCAGCAGCTTTTATTCGTGGACCAAGGCATTCCACGTCATCTCCATGGTGGCCTGGATGGCAGCAAATCTCTATCTGCCGAGGCTCTACGTCTATCACTGCGACACCGTTCCGGGCAGTGCCGAGAGCGAGCGTTTCAAGGTCATGGAATATCGCCTGATGAAGCAGATCATGAGCCCGGCCATGATCGCCACCTGGTGCTTCGGCATCCTGCTGGTATTGACTCCCGGGGCGATCGACTGGACCGCCGGCTGGTGGCACGTCAAGCTCGCCTGCGTGATCCTGCTATCCGGCTTCCACGGCGCCGCATCGCGCTGGCGTAAGGACTTCCTGCAGGACGCCAATCGCCACTCGCAGCGGTTCTTCCGGATCGCCAACGAAATTCCCGCCGTGCTGATGGTCGTCATCGTCATCATGGTCATCGTCAAGCCCTGAGGCCGTCGCCCGTTGAGCCCAGTCGCCCGTTCAGCCAGGAGAGCCCGCCATGCCGCCTCGCATCGTCGCTCTACGAGAGGTCACCAAGCCGATCAGTTCGCCGATTCGCAATGCCTATATCGACTTCAGCAAAATGACCTCCAGCGTGGTCGCGGTCGTCACCAACGTCCAGCGCGACGGCGAGACCGTGGTTGGCTATGGTTTCAATTCCAACGGCCGGTACGGCCAGGGTGGCCTGATCCGGGAGCGTTTTGCGCCGCGCATACTGGAGGCCGAGGCTGCCAGCTTGCTGGACGAGACAAAGGAAAACCTCGATCCTGACCGCGTTTGGGCGACGATGATGCAAAACGAAAAGCCGGGCGGGCACGGTGACCGCTCGGTCGCGGTGGGCACGATCGACATGGCGGTGTGGGATGCGGTGGCGAAGATCGCCGGCAAGCCGCTGTTTCGTCTGCTGGCGGAACGGCACGGCCTGACCGCGGACCCCGATATCTTCGTCTATGCGGCCGGTGGTTATTACTATCCGGGAAAGGATGATGCGGCCCTCTGCGCCGAGATGCGCAGTTACCTTGAACGCGGCTACCGCGTCGTCAAGATGAAGATCGGTGGCGAAACGATCGCCGAGGACCGCCGCCGGATCGAGGTCGTGCTGCGGGAGATCGGCGCGCATGCCCGCCTCGCGGTCGACGCCAACGGTCGTTTCGATTTGCAGACGGCCATCGACTACGCCCGGATGCTGCGCGATTACGACCTGTTCTGGTACGAGGAAGCCGGCGATCCGCTGGACTATCAGTTGCAGGCCGCCCTGGCCGAATTTTACCCTGGACCGATGGCGACCGGGGAGAACCTGTTCAGCCACCAGGACGCCCGAAACCTGATCCGCCACGGCGGCATGCGGCCCGATCGCGACTGGCTGCAGTTCGACTGCGCCCTGTCCTACGGACTTTGTGAGTATCAACGGACGCTGGCGATGCTGCAGGCCCATGGCTGGTCCTGGAAGCGCTGCATCCCGCACGGCGGCCACCAGATGTCCCTGAACATCGCGGCGGGCCTCGGCCTCGGTGGCAATGAGAGCTACCCCGACGTCTTCCAGCCCTATGGCGGCTTCCCCGACGGCACGCAGGTCCGCGACAGCATCGTGACGTTGCCCGACCTCCCCGGCATCGGCTTCGAGGCAAAATCGGACCTCTATTCCATCATGCGGGAGCTGGGCGGCTGATGCTGATCCCGGCAATCGGGCATATCGCAATCGGGCATATCCCGACCGGGCATGACCGTGCCCGGTAATTGCCGGCCTCGGGCTTGCAGGCCTCGTACTTGCGGACCTCCCGGCTTGGCTGGAAACCGCTCGCGCTGGCCGAGACGGGTCGGGAGATCGAACAAACTCCGGTTCCGTCACCTCCCCGGCTGACCCGGGACGGCACGCCGGAACTGCGACTGACCGCTCGGCTTGGCACCCCGGCCGCACGGCGCTAAACCGTTGGCGAAACGCGCAAAGGGACCTCGCCGAATGATCAACAAGATCGTCCGGACCATGGCCGACACCATGGCGGGCATCAAGGACGGCTCGATCGTCCTGCTGGGCGGCTTTGGCGCGGTCGGCCAGCCCAACGCCCTGATCGATGGCCTGATCGAGCAAGGCGCCACCCATCTTACGGTCGCCTGCAACAATGCCGGCGTCGGCCACACCGGGCTGGCCCGCCTGATGGAACTCGGACGCGTCCGCAAGATCATCTGTTCGTTCCCGCGCAGCTCCGATCCGGTCGTGTTCGAGACGTTGTATCGCGCCGGGAAGATCGAACTCGAGATCGTTCCGCAGGGCACCCTGGCCGAACGCATGCGCGCGGCCGGCGCCGGTGTCCCGGCGTTCTTCACCGCGACCGGCGTCGGCACCAAGATGGCCGTCGGCAAGGAGCATCGCGAAATCAACGGCCGCAGCTACATTCTGGAGCAGGCTCTGCACGGCGATGTCGGCCTGGTGGAAGCGTGGGAGGCCGACCGCTGGGGCAATCTGACCTACCGGCAGGCGGGCCGGAACTTCAATCCGATCGTTGCCATGGCCGCCGAATTGACCCTGGTGCAGGCCCAGCACCTCCGCGAATTGGGCGAGATCGATCCCGATCATGTCGTTACCCCCGGCATCTTCGTGGACCGCGTCCTGCACGTGCCCTACGGTGACCCATCCGGCTTCTGATCCAGGAGATCCGACCATGGCTGATATTGCGACCACCGACTTCAAACCCTTTACCCGCCAGCAGATGGCGCAGCGCGCCGCCGCGGACATTCCTGAGGGCTGGTATGTCAATCTCGGGATCGGCATGCCCACCGCCATCGCCGACTTCGTTCCGGTCGACCGCGAGGTCATTTTCCACTCGGAGAACGGCGTCCTCGGCATGGGTCCGGCGCCCGAGAAGGACAAGATCGAGCCCTGGCTGATCAACGCCGGCAAGCAATACGTCACGCTGCGCGCCGGTGGCAGCTATTGCCATCACGCCGACAGCTTCTCGATGATTCGCGGCGGCCATCTGGACCTTTGCGTGCTGGGCGCCTTCCAGGTCGCCGACAACGGCGACATCGCCAACTGGGCGACCAGCGAAAACGACACCGCGCCGGCCGTCGGCGGGGCCATGGATCTCGCGGCCGGTGCCAAGCGGCTGTGGGTACTGACGGAGCACACCACCAAGGACGGCACTCCCAAACTGGTGACCAGGTGCTCCTACCCGCTGACCGCCCCGGCCTGCGTCAAGCGCGTCTACACCAATCTGGCGACCCTCGACATCACCGACCACGGTTTCGTCGTGCTGGACATCGTGCCAGGTCTGACGTTCGAGAACTTGCAGGCCCGCACCGATGCGAAGTTGCACCGGTCCGTCTGACGATTCCGCTTCGCCGCGTAAGCGTTGACCGCTCAAGCAGGTCGGATCGTTTGCTGTTCGATCGTCGATGCCGGCAATCTCGCCAGCAGCGCGGCGGCCGTCAGCCCCAGCACCGGATGCACCCATCTCGGAGCAACATCGATCACGGGAACCAGCACGAACACCCGCTCATGCGTCCGTGGATGAGGCAGGATCGGATCAGGCTCCGAACGGACCATACCGTCAATGTCGATGATATCGAGATCGAGGGTGCGCGCCGCGTTCGCCTCACCGCGTTGCCGCCCGCACGTCGTCTCGATCGCCATGAGGTCCGCGAGCAGCGCAGCCGGGTCGAGCCTGACGCCAGGGGCAATCAGCAACGATGCGACTCCGTTGGCATAGTCGGGTTGGTCGGAACGAGGAACCGGCGCAGTCAGGTACCACCGCGAAACGCCGCACAGCCGAAGCCCGGGTAACAAGTCCAGAAGCGTTACGGCTCGGCGACAAGTTTCGATCGGTGCCCGACCGTCCGGCCCGGGCAAGTTCGAGCCGATGGCAATCAGCACCAAATTGCCGGACAATCTGTCACCGTTGCGACTTTCACAAAATCCGCTGATGGTTATAGTGGTCCCGTACCGAACGTCCGATGTTTAGCCGGTTTGCTTAGCTTATCACCATTTGTCCGTCCCCATTCAACGAGTCTGGCAAGGTTTAAGACGATGCCTTTTCTACCAAACGAACGGGTCGCGCTTTTCATTGATGGAGCCAATCTTTATTCCGCATCACGGAATTTAGGTTTCGACGTCGACTACCGCAACCTATTAGAGTATTTTAAGAAAAAGACTCGCGTGATTCGTGCATATTATTACTCCGCAGTGCTGGAAACGGAGGAGTACTCACCTCTCAAGCCTCTGACTGACTGGCTGGCGTATAATGGCTACGCCCTGGTGACCAAACCGGCGAAGGAATTCACCGACGCGGCCGGACGGCGGCGGGTCAAGGGCAACATGGATATCGAGATCGCCGTCGATATGCTCGAGCTGGCGGACAAGATCGATCACGCAGTGTTGTTCAGCGGCGATTTCGGACTTCCGGCGCCTGGTCGAGGCAGTGCAGCGCAAGGGCGTGCGCGTGTCGGTGGTGTCCTCGGTGCGCACCAGCCCGCCGATGGTGGCCGACGAACTGCGACGCCAGGCCGATAACTTCCTGGAACTGGCTGAGATCGCGCCGGAGTTCACCCGCCGGCAAACCGAACCGCGGACCCGCGGCACCATCATACGCGGCACGCCCGCGGACCCTTATGTCGATCCGCACGACGCCACGTGAACCGGGAAGCACCAGCCTGGTCACACCTCCGGTAGGCGCACCGCCCGACTGTCCGCTCTGCGCCCGCCTGGTCTCTTATCGCCATAGCAACCGGACGAGCAATCCGACCTGGCACAACGGGGCGGTCCCCAGCTTCGGTTCGGTCGAGGCCCGCCTCCTGATCGTCGGCCTGGCGCCCGGCGTGCGCGGCGCCAATCGCACCGGACGGCCGTTTACCGGCGACTTCGCCGGGGTTTTGCTCTATCATACCCTGCTGAAATTCGGCCTGGCCGCGGGCCGTTACGGCGCCGATCCAGCCGACGGATTGACGCTGAATGACTGTCGCCTGACCAATGCCGTGCGCTGCGTGCCGCCCGCCAATCTGCCGACTCCGGCCGAAATCACCGCCTGCAATCCTTTCCTGAGCAACGAACTGGCGGCGATGCCCCGGCTTCGCGCCGTCCTCGCACTCGGCGGCGTGTCGCACAAGGCCGTGCTGCGGGCACGCGGCCTGCGGGCGAGCCACACAGCGTTTCAACACGGCGCGATCCACACCTTGCCCGACGGGCTGCTGGTCGCCGACAGCTACCACGTCTCGCGCCTCAACACGAATACTGGCCGCCTCACCACACCCATGTTCGAGGCCGTGGTCGCCGCGATCGTAGAGCGCATGGCGTGACGCCGCACCTCGACGATTGTCGAAGTAATGACGGATCTGCGATCATTCCGAGCGGGCTCATGTGGCCCGTCTCGTCCGTTCCGTAACAAAGCGGAATTTTGTTTTTAATTCGGAATGTGCAATCGCTGCCATCTTGTTGCTTGATGCGCTGCTCAGTCCGCCGGACAATCAGACCGCACGATACAACTCCGTTTCGATGGCAGCTGACAACTTCGAACCATCCGGCTCGTCTGTCGATCCGAATGTCGCCGCGACGCGACCGTTGCGCCCGATCAGCACTTTGTTGAAATTCCACGCTGGTTGCCAGTTCCGCTGGCCGTTCACCCAGGCATAGAACGGTGCCGCCTGCGCACCACGCACATGCGAAAGGCCGGTCAGCGGAAAATCGATGCTGAATTCGAGTCTGGCAGAATGCCTTCACCGTCGCGTCGTCCGCAGACTCCTGGTTGAAATCCTGGCTCGGCACTCCCACGACCGTCAGTCCGGCGGCCGCTTTCGCGGCATGCAGCTTCTCCAGACCTTCGTATTGATAGGTATAGCCACAGAAGCTGGCGGTATTCGCCACCAGCAGCACGCGGCCTCTGAAGCTGGCAAAATCCAGCCGTCCGCCGCCGATCGAGGGAAAGCTGAACGCCCATGCCAGCGTCTCCCCCGCCACATCATCCTTCTCCTCAGCCATCACCAGTGCACTCCCATCCCTGGACGTATTGCCTTAACTATAGCGCTGCTCGGTCCACGGGTCGCCGTTGTTATGATAGCCCCGCACCTCCCAGAAGCCCGGATGGTCGCTGATGGTGAACTGGATCCGGCGAAGCCACTTGGCGGATTTCCACAGATACAGCCGCGGCACCAGCATCCGCACCGGGCCGCCATGCTCGCGACTGATCGGCTCGCCTTCCCACTGATGGACCAGAAACACGTCGGGCTGATCGAACTGGTCGAGGCGGACATTGCTGGTGTAACCGTCATAGCCATGGAATATGACGTGGTTGGCTTCCGGCGCCGGACGCACGATGGCCAGCAGCGCTCGCGCCGAGACGCCTTTCCAATGATTATCGTAGCGCGACCACTGGGTGACACAGTGCATGTCGGAGACGTCTTCCGACTGTGGCAGCGCCATGAACTCGTCCAGCCTCATACTAAGGCGGTTCTCCACCGCGCCATCGACATCAAGCCGGAACCGCTGCTCGGTTACGTTCGGTTGCGCACCAAGGTCGAGCACAGGCCAGTCCTTCACCAGCCGTTGACCCGGCGGCAGCCGGTCCAGACCTGGATCGGCCGTGGTCCCGGTCAGCAGCCGCCCTTCCCGCGCCCAGTTCTGCTTGCGCTCAATCAGCTTGTCCCGGACCTTCCCCGTCATCGGGATCTCATCGTCCGCCATGCCCGCCTCGTTCGCCGTCTCGTTGCATCCAGACTGGCAATTCCGCTCCAGGTTACAAGGGCGCACCCGGACGGGGCCGGGCCGCCACCCAAACGGCCGCCGCGCCGCCAAAGGAGCCGGCTTTTGTTCCGTGATTGACCCGCGTGCGCCGCGGGACCAAAGATACGCCGCGCATGAATTGAGGTTAACAAAGATACCGGGCCATGATCCTGCTCATCGACAACTACGATAGCTTTACCTTTAACCTCTATCACTTCCTGGGCGACGTTGGCGCCCAGTGCGAGGTTTGGCGCAACGACAAGCTGACAGTCCAGCAAGCCCTGGCGATGCAACCCGAAGCGATCGTGCTATCGCCTGGACCATGCACCCCGACCGAAGCCGGCATCTGCCTTGACCTCATCGCCGCCGCCGCCGGCCGCGTCCCGGTGCTGGGGGTCTGCCTGGGTCATCAAGCAATCGGTCAGGCGTTCGGTGGCCGCATCATCCGCGCGCCGCAACCGATGCACGGCAAGGTCAGCGCCATCGCCCACGGCGGCACGGATATACTCGACGGCCTGCCCTCGCCTTTCTCCGCCACCCGCTACCACAGTCTGATCGTTGAGCGTGACACACTGCCCGAAACCCTCGTTCCCACCGCATGGACAGACGATGGGCTGATCATGGCGATGCACCACAACGCCTTGCCGATCTACGGCGTGCAGTTCCACCCGGAGAGCATCGCCAGCCAGCACGGCCACACCATCCTGGCCAATTTCCTGGCCATCGCGCGCGGCAGGAACACCCCGGCCGACGGCTCTCCGCCGGGTCGTCCGCTGCTTAACCGCGCCGCCTGAGGCGTGTCCGCCAGCCTGAAACCGGCTATCGCTCGCCTTGCCGCCGGCGAAACCCTGTCGGCGGACGCCGCCGAGGCCGCGTTCGACGTCATCATGTCCGGCCAGGCGACGCCCTCTCAGATCGGCGCCCTGCTGATGGCGATGCGCCTCCGCGGCGAGACGGTGCAGGAGATCACCGGCGCGGTGCGTGCCATGCGGGCCAGGATGACGGCGATCGAGGCACCCGACGGCGCCATCGACGTCTGCGGCACCGGGGGCGACGGCGCCGGGACGCTGAACGTGTCATCAGCGGTGACCTTCGTCGTGGCCGGTTGTGGCGTCCCGGTGGCGAAACACGGCAACCGCGCCCTGTCCTCCCAAACCGGGGGCGCCGACGTGCTGACCGAACTCGGCGTCAATCTGGATACCCCGATCGAGCGGCTGCCGATGGTCCTGGCGGAGGCCGGCTGTGTCTTCCTGTTCGCCCCGCGCCACCATCCCTCGATGCGCCACGCCGCCGGCCCAAGGGTGGAATTAGGCACTCGTACCATCTTCAACCTGCTGGGTCCGCTCGCCAATCCGGCACGCGTCACGACGGCAACTGACCGGTGTGTTTTCCCCCGACTGGACGCGCCCGATGGCGGAAACCCTCGCCGCCCTGGGCCATCAGAGCGCATGGATCGTCCATGGTATGGGCCTGGACGAGCTCACCGTCGCGGGCCAGAACCACGTGACCGCGTTGCACGATGGCGTGATCAGCAGCTTCTTGCTGGAGCCCGAACAAGCCGGCTTGAGGCGCTCCCCGCTCGAGGCGATCCGTGGCGGCGATGCCGGATTCAACGCCATGGCGCTACAGGCCCTGCTACAAGGCGCCCCCGGCGCTTATCGTGATACGGTGTTGCTGAACGCAGCCGCCGCGCTGATCGTGGCCGGTCGTGCGACAGAACTGCGCGACGGAGTTGCCCTGGCCGAACACTCGCTTGCATCCGGCGCAGCGCTCGCTGCGTTGGAAACCCTGCGGCGCGTGAGCGCAGCCAGTGGAGCATTCTGATGTCCCAGCGAACACTCATGTCGAGGAAACATTGATGCCAGACGATATCGGCTCGATGCCGGACATCCTCGCCCGGATCTGCTCCGACAAGCGGGCCGAGGTGGCGGTCGAAAAGTCCAGGCGAGGGATAGACGCGCTGCGGCAGGAAATCTCGGGGCGTGTGGGCCCGACACGTGGTTTCGGCTTTGCGCTGAAGGAGGCCGCGGCGGCAGGACACTATGCGCTGATCACCGAAATCAAGAAGGCCTCGCCGTCCAGTGGTCTGATCCGGCGCGATTTCGACCCGGTCGGTCTGGCCAAGGCCTATCAGGCAGGCGGCGCCGCCTGCCTTTCGGTGCTGACCGAGCGGCGGCACTTCATGGGCGAGCCGAGCCATTTGAAGGCGGCACGGGCGGCGGTCTCCCTGCCGGTGCTGCGCAAGGATTTCATCGTCGATCCCTGGCAGGTGTACGAAAGCCGAGCAATGGGGGCGGATTGTATCTTGCTCATCATGGCGGCAGTGACGGATGCCCAGGCGCGCGAGCTGGAGCAGCTCGCCATCAGTCTCGATCTGGATGTACTGGTCGAGGTGCACGACCACGACGAGCTGGATCGCGCGCTGCTGCTGGAGACATCTCTGATCGGGATCAATAACCGTAATCTCAAGACATTGGAGACAGATCTTACGACGACCGTTGCGCTGGGACCGCTCGTCCCCCCTGACCGGTTCCTGATCGCCGAGAGCGGTATCCGCGACACCGCCGATCTGCGCCGGTTGTCGGCTGTCGGTCCGCAGGGTTATCTCGTAGGGGAGAGCTTGATGCGGCAGACGGACGTCGCCCAGGCGGTGCGGGAGTTGCTGGGCGACAGCAACCGTTCGCCCCCGTGAACCAGCGTTCCAAAGTCCGGTTCACGCCGGATTTGTCTGGGCCCGCCGATTGAGCGGCAGCTTCACTCATTTCGACCAGGCCGGCAACGCCGCGATGGTCGATGTTTCTGACAAACCGGTGACCCGACGTGACGCGACGGCGTGCGCGCGCGTAGTCATGCAGGCGGCCACGCTGGCCATGATCCAGGCGGGCACCGCCAAAAAGGGCGACGTTCTCGGCGTCGCTCGGCTGGCCGGCATCATGGCAGCCAAGCGGACGGCCGAGTTGATCCCGCTTTGCCATCCGCTGCCGATCTCGGCGGTGACGGTCGATCTGATCGCCAATCCGAAGGCCAGTGCGGTCGACATCACCGCCACGGTGCGCACTACCGGCCAAACCGGCGTCGAGATGGAGGCGCTGACCGCCGCGAGCGTAGCCGCGCTGACCGTCTACGACATGTGCAAGGCCGTCGATCGGTCGATGCGGATCGACGGATTGCGTGTGACGCACAAGGCGGGCGGCAAGTCAGGCGAATTTTCGCAGGACTGAGCCCTTTTGCCCGGCACTACTCAGGGCGTCATCATCGTGTTGGGCACGGTGATCCGCGACTTGCGGCGCTGCGCTGGGAAAATCGTGGGTCACCGACCAGGTGAGCCGCTGGCATTACACCGCGATGAAGCTTTGACGCGGCCGGCGACACACCGCTCAGATGTCCAGCGGACATATCTTTCGGCGTCAATGGGTTACCGGTCGCAGCGCCCACCGCCGAGCCAGGCTTGCAGCCAATGGTATATTTCAACATGGCTTCGGCGACCGCAGCCTCGATAGCGGCCTCGCCAACCTCCAATTCGGTGATCTCCGCGTCGCCGATCCCCAAATCAATGGCCGAACGCTCAGCGAGCCGAGCGTCATCGATCTCCTGACCAGCGCCGTCGCCGCCCTCGCGGGCTACCGCGGCGGCTCCTGCAGCGGAGCCGGCAGTCCAGGCTGGTGGCACCGTCGAGGCGCACGCCTGCTGATAGCGGCGCCGGCGTTCCATCATTCGCTCGCTCTGGTCGGCGCTGCGATTGAGTGAGTTCGCGCCACCAAAATAGCGCAATTGCAGCGCCGGCGGCATCTCCTCCGCCGCGGCTCTGCGCAGCGCGGCAAGCGCAGACATCGAGAACGAAATGGAACGGGCAATATTGATGCAATCAGCCTGCGTCTCAGGCTGATAGGAGGCGATCGCGCGGACTGCCGTCAGGTGAGCGGCTGGCAGATCATGAGGGTTGGTGTCGAAGAACGGGGCAAGATAGCTGGCGAGACGGTCGATCAGGCCCTCCCTCGTATCCGCCGGCAAGGGCAGCGGCGAGGCGGCGGCATTTTGGTCGGCGGTGGCGATGGCAGGGTCCTATACGAATTTGGGCACGCAGAAATATGATGAATAGAGATCGGGTGAGCCTCTGGCAGGCCAAATGTCCAAATAGCGACGGTGTAGATTCCTGATTTGTTCTTAGCGCAAAACCGCTGCATTCCGCAAGTGAATTCCACGCCGGGTGGCTCGTTCGGACCCTCGACGTCGCGTGTCCGGAACCACAAACGCGTGGACTCGTCCAGCTGTTGACACCGGTCACTCATGACGCATATCGCGATGCATTCCCGAGCACGAGGGATGCCGCCGGCTCGGGGGACTGATCTGGAAACCCCGGCCTTAAGCATCCCGAGGCGCATCGATACAGTTCAGTGAAGCGACATGGACCCAAAACCGGTACACTCACCGCGATGGACGATAAGGCGCCGGCTGTTCTCGGCATGGCTGCGGGACCGGCATCAGTTCGACGGCGGCAAACTGCCTCGTCTTTGCCCGATCTGCGGGCATCAGGGCACCATGATAAGCGTCGGTCATCCCCCGCGATGGGATGCCCGGTGCGCAAGCTGTGGCAGTCGCGAACGCCATCGGCTGCTGTGGCTGTGGGCCACCAGGCAGGGCGGGAATGAGCTCGCCAGGAAACATATTCTTCATTTCGCACCAGAAAAGGCCTTGCGTCGAGCGCTGCGGAATAACCCCTCGTATGAGACCGCAGACCTGTACCAGACCGGCGTGACCCACCGCGTCGATGTCCGGCATTTGCCACTCCCGGACGCGACTTATGACGTCGTCATCGCCAACCATGTCCTGGAGCACATCGATGACGATCGCCAGGCCATGGCGGAGCTGTTTCGCGTCCTGCGGCCGGACGGAGTCGCATTGCTGACCGTACCGATCAATCCGACCCGCGCGACGACATACGAGGATCCGGCGATAACCGATCCGGTTGGGCGCCAGGCGCATTTCAACGCCCCGGATCATCGCCGTTTCTACGGTCTCGATTTCGCCGATCGACTGAGGTCAGCCGGTTTTGTCGTCGAGACATTCCGGGTGACCCCGGCCGAGGAAGTCAGGTTCGGATTGTTGCCGATGGAGTGGCTGTATATAGCCACCCGTCCCGGCGCCGCTGACCCGTAACGTTCGATGTTTTGCCGCCGGCCAGCGACGCCGACAGCCTCGATGTCGCCCCAGCCTCCTCAAAGTGTCACCGCCGTCGCTAGCGCAAGCCAGGACAACGTCCGATGACCTCACCGTGGTAAACCGTGTGTCAGCGTCACGAGCGGTCGGTGCCTGCCGGAACGGCACCGCGAAATTCGCGTCGGCCATGAAGCTGAGGATCACGGGCGGACCGGCTCCACCGCCGCGCCGGCGGGCTGCGGCGTCGGCAACGCGGCGCCGCCTCCCGCGGTGGCTGCAGCGGCGCGCCGGTCCATGAACCCGGTCACGTCGCGTAACACGGGCGCGAGCCAGCGCAGCGGCCAGGCAATACATCCCAGTATCAATACGTGGCCGAGCCGGGGATAAAGCCTTTCCTCGACCTGCCCACCATCGCGGCGGATCGCGGCAGCGAGATGTTCGGAGTTCCGCGGCAGAACCGTCGTGTCTTCCGCGCCCGAGGCAAGCAACATCGGCGGCGCATCGCCTCGGGCAAAACTGATCGGCTGGGTGCGGCGCAGGTCTCCCGCCGGGGCGAAGATTTCGCCGACCTTCGGATCGCGAAACGGCAGAAAATCATACGGCCCGGCCAGCCCGACCATACCGGCGATGTCGCGATCAGGATCGAGCCCGTCGGCGGCCAGCCATTGCCGGTCCAGGGTGAGCATGGCCGCGATGTGCGCTCCGGCGGAATGTCCCAGCAGAAAGATACGGTGCGGGTCGCCGCCGTAGTGGGCAATGTTCTCCCGGGTCCAGGCGACCGCGGCCGCGGCGTCCTGAATGAACACGGGAAAGCGCACCGCCGGAAACAGCTGGTAATCCGGCACGACGGTCACGTATCCCCGCGCCGCAAAAGTCGCCCCGACGAAGCGGTAGATCGCCTTGTTGCCTTGCTTCCATCCGCCGCCATAGAAGAAAATGACGACCGGCGCGCCGTTCCGAGGCGCCCCCGCGGTGCGGTCCGGCTGACTGGACTGCCCTGCCGCCGCCACCGCTTGGGCGTCGGCGGCGGCAGCTCGGAGTCCCGCTGTTGGTGCGTAGATGTCCAGCGAGTGGCGCTCGCCGGCAGCGTATGGAATATCGTGTACCTCAGTGATCCCAGCCCGGGGGGACAGCGCGTTCAGGACCCCGACCCGGGAACAGGCAGGCAGTAACGTCAGTACCACCACGCTCGGAAACAACCCGCGCATTTACGCGGTATTCGGTAGCAGCCGCCACCGCGGGACAGATGACTCTCGACGCCGGATTTTCATAACATGCAGCATATAGCAAACAATCTAGTCATCATGGGCCGGTTGGCAACGCGCGCCAGCTTCGAAAGCGAAATCGTGGATTTGGAGCGCTGATGCGTGCCCGCCGTGCCGGTTCAGTGGAGATCGACACCGCCTCCGCCTGTTCGAACCGACCGGGCGAACAGGGACGTGAGCCGACTCCACTGGTCGGCCCATTTCTGATCGGGCGAATCGATCGGGCGGTGCCAAATCGGAGGTATCGGCAACCGTGTGACCGCACGAGCACCGCGGTTCTGTGTCCGTAGATGATCATCTATGGATCACCACGTTCGCGCACGATGCGGGTACTCTGGACCGCTGCCGAACTTGAACTTGACTATGAGCATGTCCCGCTCGCATTCGATGATCCGAGGCTCAAGCAAGCGGATTACGTGCGCCTGAATCCAGCCGGGACCGTGCCAACCATTGTCGATGACGGTTTCGCGCTGTCAGAATCACTGGCGATCAATTTGTATCTGGCCAAACGATATGGCTCAAACGGCGAAGCGCCGCTCTACCCAGCATCTGCGCAGGACGAGGCCAGCGTATGGCGTTGGACCTTATGGGCACAATCTCATCTTGAACCTTGGATGCAGCAGGACGCGCTGCTGGCCGACTTGCGACAGGCGATTGGTTCGCACTCCCGCGCCACGGTGAACGCCGCACTCGCCGTGCTTGACGCGGTCCTCTCGGAACGAAACTGGTTGGTTTCGGAGCATTTCACCGTCGGCGATCTCAACGTAGCCTCAGTGCTCTCACCTTCACGGACCATACATCTTGATCTTACGCCGTATCGCCATGTCGATAACTGGTTACATCGCTGCTATGCGCGGCCGGCGGCGTTGGCGACCCGACGCCGATTTGGGTTGCACTCGCTGGCGCACGATTGAGCGATTTGGTGCCGGTTGCTGCCGAATGCCGCGTTTATACCGGCGGCCCGAGGGGACGACTGGTATGCGCGCGGGGTTGGCGGGGCGATCGAGCCCGCGCGCGCGTTTCGGCCCGTCGGTATATGTCTCATAGCCTCACCAGGCGCTGTGCCAAGCCAAATAGGCCGCGCAGCCGTATGCCCTCGCTGGCGATCACGCACAAGCAGGGTTCGGCGCTGATCACGACCGGCGGGTGATCGTGATCCTCCTCCGGTTCGGCCAGATCGCCTTCGGTGTAGGTACGGCCGGCATCGGCGAAGGCGCCCCGCAGAACACAGGTGAGCTCCAGCCCGTCGTGGCCGTGCCGTGGTAAGCTTTGGCCAGGCTGTCCCAGGATCAACCCGCCCCAAGCCGAACCAGCAACCCGCAACGGCCGAAAACGCAGGCCGATCGCGATCGGCCACCAGCGTCCCATCGCCACGCGATCGAGCGGCGCGGGCAGCTCCGGATGCAAGATCGCCGGCGCCGAAATTGGCTCCAGCGGGCGGTCGAGCAGCCGGTCCAGCGCATCCGGGTCCAGTGCGCCGGGCGCCAGCGGAGCCGGCGGCAATTCGTCCAACAGCGCCCCGCCCACCGCTTCGATGGTCGCCAGCGTGCCCTGGCAGTCCGCGCATTGCGCCAGGTGGGTCGCGAGGACCAGGGCAAGTGCCTCCGGCATCGCGCCGCTCGCGTATCTGAGCAGACTGGCCGCGCTGGGATGACGGGTGATCAAGTCGGCTCCTCCAGCACTGCCCGAAGCCGGGCGACCGCGAGCCGAAGGCGTGATTTGACCGTCCCCAACGGGATACCAAGCTCCTTTTCGATGACCGGGTGCGGCTTGTCCTCGAAGAACGCTTTGCGGATGACGATCGCCTGCTCGGCCGGAAGCTGGCTCAGCGCCAGACGCACGCGCTTGTCGCGTTCGGCGCAGTCGAGAGCATGGTCCGGCGGCTCCGCAAATTCCGTTTCAGCGACCGGATCCTGCAACAGCGTGCTGGGATGGCGCTCCCGCCGCACGATGTCGATCCGCAGGTTGCGGGCAATGGTGAAAATCCAGGTGGTAGCGCCGGCACGGTTCGCATCGAACAAGTCAGCCTTCCGCCAAACCACCAGCATCGCTTCCTGCGCCATTTCCTCCGCCGCCGCGGAGCTGGCCCCGGCGCGCAGCATCCAGCCCTTGATGCGCGGCGCAAAATAGCGAAACAGTTCACCAAACGCGGCGCGGTCCTGCCGCTGCGCGATCGCCTCGATCAGCGCGGCGTGGTTCGGGCCATCGGTTAAAGTTTGTCGAGTCATTCCTCCGGCGGATATACGGCCGTCGAACCGAATGACCATCCCCCACGCCTGCGCCTCCCGGGCAGTCCACCTCTCACGCCCGCCGCGCTGGCACGCGTCAAACTCCCACACGCCACGGCGGCTCGAGCCCTTGCCGCTTGTTGCGCTATCGCATTCGCGCCGGCGCTCGGCTGGCTCTGGGTCCGGCTCAACATGGAGATATGTTGCATTCACAACCTCTCTTACGCCGCACAGCGATGGACGGATCACCGCCGTCCCGACAAACCTGACGACGAGGCGCGGCACATCGTACGCCGGTGGAAACCATTTCAGACGCAAGGGAACCCATGGCAACGATCGGTCGAAGATCGCGGTGGTCCTGGCGGCCGTGTGCTGCCGAGCCGGCGCCGATAACGATGGCCGCCGAACGGCTCGCACGGCCGACCGAACTTCGGGTCTATGCCGCGCGCAGGAGCTCGCCTTGCACGCCATGTCCGAGCTGACCCGTCGCACTGGATCGCGACACCAGCCGACGAACCGGACGGGACGCCGTCAAGCAGGCGCGCGAGGCCCGCTGTCGCACGCGCTCGTTATGATAACGAAACCGATCCGCTCGATGCGACTCGGCAGGCGCGTGCGTCGCTGGACACCCTTGTGCATGCTGTTGTATTCCGACCGCCAAACGCAGCGTCCCCCAGCTTTGGTGCGCCGTATCGCAGGGGACATGGCCGCATCGGGCATGACGCTGGCAAACACTACCGACCAACAATCGTGACTATGGGCCCGGCATCGGCTAGAATGGCTGCGCGATCAGGGCCGTCTGACGGACACCTGGTCATTTCGTAATGTCGCCGGCCGCCTGTCACAGAACAGCTCTATGGGGACCATGAGGACATCTACCTCGGCGCGCTCAGGTTGGCGGGAATATCTGACGAGCGGCTATGGGTCCGCAGCCGATCACCCGGCCGCCACCGTGCGGAAGGACATTGCGCTGCGGCTGACCCTGGCGATGCTGGCCATCGTCGTCGTTGCGTCTGTTCTTCGGTTGCACGGGCTCGACCGGACCAGCATCTGGAACGATGAGGCGGCCTCGTGGAATATGGCCCGGCATCCATTCTGGACCATGCTCCGGGAGCAGTCCGGAGACTACAATACGCCGCTCTTCGATATCATTCTCTATGTGATGATGCGTTTATTCGGTGATTCCGAAACAATACTTCGGCTTCCCTCAGCGATACTGGGTATCGCCAACGTCTACCTGCTCTACCGGCTGGGAAGCGTCCTGTGGGACCGACTGACGGGCGTCTTCGCGGCAGCGCTTTTGACAGTCTCGGGGTTCCATATCTGGTACTCGCAGGAAGCCCGGATGTACGCCCTGTTCGCCGCCATGGCGACGGCCTTTGCGCTGGCCAGCGTCCTCTACGTCACGGCACCAGGCCGAACCCGCGCGGTGTTCTGTGCGATCGCCGGTGTGGCGCTGCTCTATAGCCACACCTATGGCCCGTTGGTCTGGGTCGCCATCGATGCCGTCATCGCGATGGCGCTGTTCACGCGAGCCGAATGGGTCGCAGCCGACGGCAGGACCTGGTTGATGATCCAGGGTCTCGTCGGCCTTAGTTTCCTGCCGTGGGCCGCAGCACTCGTGGGCCAAGTGCACCAGGTGATGCAGGGCTTCTGGATACCTTTTCCGACGCCTGACTTCCTTTATTGGACGTTCCGTTCCATGGCCGGTGGTGCAGCCATGCTCGGCTGCCTGGGGATCCTCATTCTGCTTTCCTTCTTGCCGGTGGCCGGGGACAGGAATTCGCCCACCGAACGGTCCATACAGCTCGGATTATGGCCACGCTTCCAAATCGTACTCGGGTGGCGGAATATTTTACTGCTCTCCTGGGCACTCGTCCCTTTCCTTGTCGAGTATTTTGTGTCGGTCGTCGCCCGGCCAGTCATTGTCAGTAATTATTTGATAAGTTCTTTGCCACCGATCCTGCTGCTGGCCGCGCGTGGGCTTACGGTTCTCCGCTTCAACCGACTGGTTCTGATCGCCGCCGCCATCATCCTTTTGGCCTGTGCGCTGCCCGGAGCCTACGCCAGCCTGATGGTCAATCAGCGTGAAGACTTTCGCGCGGCTGTCGCCACTTTCTCCAGCCGCTTCAAGGCCACGGACCAAATTCTCTTCGCCTCCCCCGGTGCACGCAATGCATTTGCGTATTATTATCGGTCACCGGTCGCTCATGAGGCCGTGATCGGCGCCCCGACAACCAACGCTGACGACGTGCTCAGCGCGAATCGGATCTGGGTGTTCGCGCGGTCCGGCATCGGCCACAAGACCCCGCTGTTCGACCAGATCCAGGCGCGGTATCAGGAACCCGTGATATTCGACTTTTATGGCGTGACTTTATATCTGTTCGCCCGACCATGCCCTCGGCTGGACAATCCGGCGACCTGCTGAGACCCACGCCGACTCGCCTCATTCGGACCAGCCGGCCCTCTCCAGTGACCGCAGTAGTTGCCGAAGCGGCAAGTCAATCGTGGGAAAGAACGGGTCCGCCCCAGGTCAAGGTCGGAGCGGTTGAATTGAACAGAATTTGGTACACAACCACGCGAGCTTCCCCCCGCTCGGCCGACCCTCCGGTCGCGCCTTCGGCTTCGTGCTCTTCGGCAACCAACCATCCGCTAGTTCGTTCTTTTTGTTGACAACAATTCGGCGCTGGTGATAAGCACGTGCGACTCTATGGCTATAGCAAGACGTCGCGCCTCGGAGCCAGGATCGTCCAAGCCCGGAGGCATTTCATTCCCTCAACACACTGCGATCGCACCGTCAGAGATGTCCCGAAAATGACCGATGGTTACAGACAATCGAGAGGTAAAAGTACCTTGCCATGAAGCGGCTGCGTGGACTCGACGGCCTCCGTGGTATCGCCGTTATCCTCGTCGTCTTCTTTCATTACACATTTGGTTACGCGCACGTTATACATCCGCATACGCCTGGCCTGCTCGGCACTTTGTTTTCAGGATCATACGGCGTCGAGTTGTTCTTCATCATCAGTGGCTATGTAATCCTGATGACCGTCGAACGATCGCCCGACCTTTACTCCTTCGCCGTTGGCAGGTTCAGCCGCCTCTACCCGCCTTTCATATTCGCCATGCTGTTCACCGCGTCGGTGACCCTCTTTAGCGGATTTCGGGTGGGTTTGGTACAGCCCTCCGACGTGCCAGGCAATTTCGTGATGGTTACGTATCTATTCGGCATCAGGCCCGTGGACACGGTTTATTGGACGCTCAGCTACGAGTTCGTCTTTTATGCAATCGTCGGTACCGGTCTGCTCATGCTGCATATCCGAAGACTCGAACTTCTCTGCATCGCGTGGTTGCTGGTCGCCTATTTCTGCAAATTCGTGCTGCAGCTCTCGGTGCCGAACGCTCTGGGGCATCCCGGCTTCTCACCCGCCGTCGGCACCGCCGCGGACTATGCTTATCTGTTCGTGCTCGGAATGATGATCCGCCGCATCCACCAGGGACAGCGGACCCGCCTGACCATTCCGGTCATCGGCCTCGCTTTGGTGCCGGTCGCAATCATGACGATCGAAGCGCTGAGCGGTCACAATCCTGGCGGCACGCGGTTCGGCTTGCAGCATGCCGGCCTGGTGATCGCCTTTGCCACTCTGGTCTACGTGGCACCGATCAGCCGGATCACGATATTGCAGGTCGGCCTGCTCCCATGGCTCGGCGACATTTCGTACAGCCTTTATCTGATCCACCAGGCCGCCGGTTACCGTATGATCGATATCCTCGAGAGCCACGGGATCAATCCGAACGTGGCGATCCTCGTGACAGCGGCGACCGCCATCCTGGTGGCAAGCGTGATGCTCAGGACGATAGAACGGCCCGGCCAGAAACTACTGCGCCGGCTGCTCGGTCGATCGCCGAGACCTTCTCTCGTCCCGACCTGATCGCTCACGCGGAGACAGCCGCTCTTCGGCAAGGTCACTGCGAATACCGGGGTAGCGGCGAAATTTACTTTCGTGGCTGCGGGCGCCTGGGTAATCGAGCTCCCGCCAGCGGGGCAATGACCGCTGTCCATCCGGCCGATCAACCAGAATCTGGTTAACTCGGACTATTGCATTGCACCACCATTCTTTTTCCCTGATCACTCGCTTGTCGGATCACGCCATGGCGGGCTAGTTGTGGTGGCATTTTTTCGGCAACCGGATCGGGGGCGTCGCAGATGGCACAGGCGGCTGAGACAAGAAAGCGCGGCAAGGCTCATGCCTCCGGCCAACCCCCCGGCTCTCAGCCTGGTGCGGGACCGAGCCCGCGAGGGAAGGATCTGACCCGAGGCAAACACCCGACGGGCGATCGGGACCAGTTGCTGCGGGCCTATCGCGCCATGCTGCTGATCCGACGTTTCGAGGAAAAAGCCGGCCAGCTTTACGGCATGGGTCTGATCGGCGGCTTCTGCCACCTCTACATCGGCCAGGAGGCGGTCGTCGTCGGCATGCAGATGGCGCTCAGCGACGGCGATGAAGTCATCACCTCCTACCGCGATCACGGCCACATGCTCGCCACCGGCATGGAGGCACGCGGCGTGATGGCCGAATTGACCGGCCGGTCGGGCGGCTACTCGCACGGCAAGGGTGGCTCCATGCACATGTTCAGCAAGGAGAAGAACTTCTTCGGCGGCCACGGCATCGTCGGCGCTCAGGTCAGCCTGGGCACCGGCTTGGCGTTCAGCAACCTGTATCGCGGCAATGACCGGGTCGCGCTGACATATTTCGGCGAGGGCGCATCCAACCAGGGCCAGGTGTTCGAAAGTTTCAATATCGCCGCGCTGATGAAATTGCCGGTCGTCTATGTCATCGAGAACAACAAATACGGCATGGGTACCTCGGTGGAGCGGGCTTCGGCTAGCCGCGATCTGTCGAAGAATGGCGCGCCGTGGGGCATCACCGGCCATCAGGTGGATGGCATGGACGTGCTGGCGGTGAAGGACGCCGCGCAACAGGCGGTGGCAGCTTGCCGCGCCGGCAAGGGCCCATATCTGTTGGAGGCAAAGACGTATCGATACCGCGGCCACTCGATGTCCGATCCGGCGCGTTACCGCACCCGTGAGGAAGTGCAGATGATGCGCACCCAGCACGACTGCATCGAGAACGCCCGCCATCGGCTGGAGGCGTTGGATGTCGAGGAAAAACTGTTCAAGACGATCGATGACGAGGTGAAGGCGATCATCCAGGACGCAACCGATTTCGCCCAGGGCAGCCCGGAGCCGAGCGAGTCGGAGCTCTACACTGACGTTTTGCTGGAGGGCTGAAGGATGGCCACGCAAATCCTCATGCCGGCGTTGTCACCCACCATGACCGAGGGAAAGCTGGCGAAGTGGCTGAAAAACGTCGGTGACGACGTGCGCGCAGGCGACGTCATTGCCGAGATCGAGACCGACAAGGCCACCATGGAGGTCGAGGCCGTCGACGAGGGCAAGCTCGCCCGGCTCCTGGTCGATGAGGGCACCGAGGGAATAGCGGTCAACACCCCGATCGCTGTGCTGAGCATGAACGGTGAGGACATCTCTGCCGCGCCGCAACCGACGACCCCGCCCCGCGAAGTGTCATCCCCGGCGGAGCATGCCCCCGGCGAAGGCCGAGCGGCCGGGGACCCACGTCTCGCCGAACCTGATCAGTCCCGGGCGTCCAGTCCGCAGCCCCACGCCGCCCCGGAGAAAGACTGGGGTCCGACCAAGCCAACCACCGTGCGCGAGGCATTGCGCGACGCCATGGCGTTGGAAATGCGCCGCGACGGCGACGTGTTTCTCATCGGCGAGGAGGTCGCCCAATATCAGGGCGCCTACAAGATCAGCCAAGGCCTGCTCGACGAATTCGGCCCGAAGCGGGTGATCGACACGCCGATCACCGAGCACGGCTTCACCGGCATGGCGGTGGGCGCGGCACTGAATGGGCTGCGGCCGATCGTCGAGTTCATGACCTTCAACTTCGCCATGCAGGCGATGGATCAGATCATCAACTCGGCGGCCAAGACACTTTATATGTCGGGCGGCCAGATGGGCTGCCCGATCGTGTTCCGCGGCCCGAACGGCGCGGCATCCCGGGTGGGCGCGCAGCACTCGCAATGCTATGCGAGCTGGTATGCCCACGTGCCGGGACTGAAGGTGGTCGCGCCATGGTCCTCGGCCGATGCCAAGGGGCTGCTGCGGGCAGCCATCCGCGACCCCAACCCGGTGATCGTGCTGGAGAATGAGATCCTCTACGGCCACACCTTTGAGTGTCCGGTCGATGACGAGTTCATCCTGCCGATCGGTCGCGCCAGGGTCGAGCGGACCGGTTCGCAGGTGACCCTGGTCGCCTTCAGCATCATGGTCGACGTGGCGATGAAGGCGGCCGAGTCGCTGGCCGAACAGGGCATCGAGGCCGAGGTGATCAACCTTCGCAGCCTGCGCCCCCTGGACACCGCGACGATCGTCGACAGCGTGAAGAAGACCAGCCGGCTGGTGACGATCGAGGAAGGTTGGCCGTTCGCCGGGATCGGCGCCGAGGTCGCGATGCAGGTGATCGAGCACGCCTTCGACTGGCTCGATGCGCCGCCTGTGCGGGTATGCGGCGTCGACGTGCCGCTGCCCTACGCGGCCAATCTCGAGAAACTGGCGCTGCCGCAGCCCGCCTGGGTGGTGGAAGCGGTGAAGAAGATCGTCTGACCGGGGGGCTTGCACGATGGCGACCAATATCCTGATGCCGGCGCTGAGCCCGACGATGACCGAGGGCACCCTGGCCCGCTGGTTGAAGAAGGAAGGCGATCAGATCAAAGCCGGCGACGTGATCGCCGAGATCGAGACCGACAAGGCGACCATGGAGGTCGAGGCGGTCGAGGAAGGCGTCCTGGGCAAGATCCTGGTCGACGACGGCACCGAGGGGGTTCAGGTGAACGCTCCAATCGCCGTGATGGTCGATGAAGGGGAAGCCGTGCCGTCAGGCGCCGTCCCGTCCGCCGCTCGGGGCCCCGCGCCGTCTACACCGCCGGCCCCCGAAGCAAGCGCCTCGGCGAACCGGAGACAGGAGCCCGCGGCGGCGCCTCCAGCCGAGCCACCCACATCGCCTCCTGCGGCAATCCCCGCGACAGCGGCCGGGACCCCGGCACCTGGGGGCCCCGCGCCCAGGGCCCCGGGACCGGCGACCAACGGACATGACGTCGCGGCCGGCGAGCGCGTTTTCGCGTCCCCACTGGCCAGGCGGATGGCGAGGCAGGCCGGGATCGACCTCAGCGCGTTGAAGGGAAGTGGGCCAAACGGACGGATCGTTCGGGCGGATATCGAGGCGGCCCGTAAGGGTGGCGCCGCTGCCCCGCTGACCGCGCCTGCCGCGCCGCTCGCCGCACCTGCCGCCGCGCCAGTCCCGAGGCCTGCATCGCCGGTCATCGCCGCGCCTCACAAGCTGGTGCCGCATTCCTCGATGCGCAAAGTCATCGCTCGCCGACTGGCCGAGGCGAAGGCAACAATCCCGCACTTTTACGTATCGATGGATATCGAGATCGATGCGCTGATCGACCTGATGAAGCAGTTGAACGCGAAAGCGCCGGCGGAAGGTCCCGGCGCCTATTCGATCACCATCAACGACCTCGTGATCAAGGCCGCCGCGGCGACACTGCGGCAGATCCCGACGGTGAATGCGAGTTGGACCGAAGACGGCATGGTGTTCTACGACGATGTCGATATCAGCGTCGCGGTGGCCATTCCCGATGGACTGATCACGCCGATCATCCGCAAGGCCGATCAGAAGGGGCTGTCGACGATCAGCCGGGAGATGAAGGACCTGGCGGGTCGGGCACGCGCCGGCAAGCTGAAGCCGGAGGAATTCCAGGGCGGCGGTTTCTCGATCTCTAATATGGGCATGTTCGGCGTGTCGGAGTTCGCCGCCATCATCAACCCACCGCAGGGTGCCATTCTGGCGGTCGCCGCGGGACAGAAGCGCCCGGTGGTGAAGCACGACGCGCTGGCGATCGCGACGGTCATGACCTGCACATTGTCGGTCGACCACCGCGTGGTCGACGGTGCTCTCGGCGCCCAATGGCTGCGTGCCCTGAAGAAAGTGGTCGAGGACCCCTTGAGCCTGCTGCTGTAGGGCCAAGGCGGCGGGAGGCTGCAAGGTCGTGGACCACCCACCGATATGTCATGGCCAAACCCAACCCGGCCATCCGCCGACGTTGCGTCATAGCCAAACCCAACCCGGCCACCCGCTAATGTGTCATGGCCTCCCGCTGACGTTGCGTCATGGCCACCCGCTGACGTTGCGTCATGGCCAAACCCGGCCCGGTCACTCGCTAATGTGTCATGGCCAATCCCGGCCCGGCCACCCGCCGACGTTGCGTCATGGCCACCTGCTGATGTGTCATGGCCAAACCTGGCCCGGTCGCTCGCTAATGTGTCATGGCCAATCCCGGCCCGGCCACCCGCCGACGTTGCGTCATGGCCACCCGCTGATTGTGTCATGGCCAATCCCGGCCCGGCCACTCGCTAATGTGTCATGACCAAACCCGGCCCGGTCACTCGCTAATGTGTCATGGCCGGACTTGGTCCGGCCACCCACGTCTTCATGTCGAAGCTGCATTAAATCAACCCGATGGACAAATCCTCCCAGTCAGGATTGCTGCTGACAATAAGCCGAACTTTCCAAGCTCTCGGCCAGTGCTTGATGGTCTTCTCACGCTGAATGGCGGTCAGCATATCGCCGTGGGTTTCGGAATAAACCAGCCGGTCAAGCCCATAGCGCGTCGTAAACGCGGATCCGGCCTGCGTTTGGTGTTCGCCCACGCGGCGCGTCAGGTCGTTCGTCACGCCCACATACAGCGTCCCGTTCGGCCGATTGGTCATGATGTAGATCCAGCCCGCGGGCACAGCGCACATGGTGCCACCAAGGGATTAACAAAGCGCTTACCCGGCAGGAGCGTGCTGCGCCGACCTCCCGACCCCCACAGGACGCGTGCCAAGCACGGGGATGACACGACGCACGGCAATCGCACGGCGAACCCGGCCCGGGCCACACCACAAAGAACGCCGCCCTCATGACTATCCCTGCCCTGCGCCCCGCCACTCCGGCCGACCTGCCGGACATCCTCCGGCTGATCCGCGGTCTAGCCGAGTATGAGCGCAACCTGCAGCACGTCACGGTCACCGAGCCGGACCTGCGGACCCTGCTGTTCGGCAACATCCCCCGGGCCCACGTGGTGCTGACCGAAATCGCCGGTCAGAGACCGGTCGGAATCGCCCTGTATTACTACACCATAAGCACCTTCGCCGGTCGCACCGGGCTGTTCCTCGAGGACCTGTTTGTCGAGCCCGCCCACCGTGGCACCGGCATCGGTCTCGCCCTGATGAAACATGTGGCAGCCCTCGCCGTGGCAGAGGGCTGCCATGTCATCGAATGGCGTGTGCTTGACTGGAACAAGCACGCTATCGATTTCTACCGCCGTCTCGGCGCGAAGCCGATGCAGGGCTGGCACACCAGACAACTACGGGGCGACTTGCTCGCCGCCCTGGCGGAAGGAACCTCCCATGGCTGACCAAACGTTTGATCTCATTGTGCTGGGCGGAGGTCCCGGCGGCTACGTCGCCGCCATCCGTGCGGCACAGCTCGGCATGAAGACCGTCGTGGTCGAGCGCGAGCATCTCGGCGGCATCTGTCTGAACTGGGGCTGCATCCCGACCAAGGCACTGCTGCGCACCAGCGAGATCAACCACCTGCTGCATCATCTGCCCGATTTTGGTTTCGAGGCCGTCGAATCTCACTTCAGCCTCGACAAGGTGGTGAAACGTTCCCGTGCGGTGGCGAAACAGCTATCTTCCGGCGTCGCCCATCTGCTGCGCAAGAACAAGGTCGCCGTCATCGATGGCGCGGGGACGCTCACCGGCAAACAGACCGTTTCAGTAACAAAAGCCGGCAAGGACGTCGCCACCCTGAAGGCGCCGCACATCATCCTGGCCACCGGCGCGCGCGCCCGCCAGCTTCCCGGTATCGAGGCCGATGGCAAGCTGATCTGGAGCTACCGGGAAGCAATGGTCCCCACGATGTTCCCGAAATCGCTGCTGGTTATCGGTTCCGGCGCGATCGGCATCGAGTTCGCAAGCTTCTACCTGAACATGGGCGCACAGGTGACGGTGGTGGAGGTGCTGCCTCGCATCCTGCCGGTGGAGGACGAGGAAATCTCCGCCTTCGCCCACAAGGCGTTCGAAAAACAAGGGATGAAAATCCTCACCGGCGCCACGGTGAAGGGCGCCACGAAAGCTGCCGAAAGCGTCACGGTGACCGTCGAGGCTGGCGGCAAGAGCCAGGACATTACCGTTGAACGGGTGATTTCGGCCGTTGGCATCGTCGGCAATGTCGAGGACCTCGGTCTGGAAGGCACCGGGGTCAAAGTCGATCGCACTCATGTTGTGATCGACGAATACTGCCGCACCGGGGAACCCGGCGTCTACGCGATCGGCGATCTGGCCGGGCCACCCTGGCTGGCGCACAAGGCCAGTCATGAGGGCGTGATCTGCGTCGAGAAGATCGCCGGCCTGAATGATGTGCATCCGATGGACGTGCTCAATATCCCCGGCTGCACCTACTGCCGGCCTCAGGTCGCCTCGGTCGGTCTCACCGAAGCCCGCGCCAAGGCCGCCGGCCACGAGGTCAAGGTCGGAAAATTTCCCTTCATCGCAAACGGCAAGGCGATCGCCATGGGCGAGCCGGAGGGCATGGTGAAAACCGTGTTCGACGCCGCCACCGGCGAGCTTTTGGGCGCCCACATGATCGGCGCGGAGGTGACGGAAATGATCCAGGGCTACACCATCGCCCGTACCCTGGAATCGACCGAGGCGGAGCTGATCCACACCGTCTTCCCTCATCCGACAGTCAGCGAAACCATGCACGAGGCCGTGCTCGACGCCTACAAACGCGCCATCCACTTCTGATCCCCGCAGCCAGGGATGGCAGGAAAGTGGGCCCGCCATCCATAATTTGCTTTATAAACAACCTTCAGGCCCGCGGAATGACAGCGCGCAGCGAATTCGGCGTGGCGAAAATCGCCCTGCGCCACCGACCGCCGGCCCATGTGGCGAAAGCGATCAGCTCAATCTCGCGCGGGCGAGGTCGTTGCGGGATCCCCGCAGATGGGTCTGTGCGCCCCGCGAAATCCGGATTAAGCTGAATCGCGGAAAGTGAACCAAAACAGGGGGAAGGCATCCGATGAAGATGCTCCGCGTGCTGGCGATTTTGTTTGCCGGCCTCGCCGGACAGCCAGTTGTGGCGGCTGAGCCGGTCCTCGTTGTGACGGCCGGCGGCGCGGCAAAACAGTTTACCAGCGACGAATTGCTGGCGCGGCGCGACGCCGCAACGCTCACGCTGTCGCACGATCCCGCCTATGACCGGGCTATGACCTATCGCGCCGTGCCGTTGCGCGCCTTGCTCTCCGCACTGCCACCCGACGCGGCGGACACTACCGAGGCTCGTGCGACTGACGGGTTCGTATCACAGCTCCCTCGCGCGCTGGTCGAAGGGGCGGCGGCACCCTGGGTCGCCATCGAAGACCCCGCGCATCCCTGGCCCCATCTTCCGGGCAAGACCGACTCGGCCGGCCCGTTCTACCTGATCTGGCAGGATCCCCAAGGTGCTCGAGTCCCCCCGAGCAGTGGCCGTATGCGTTGGCCGCGCTGACCGCGGTGGCCTCTCCGGTGCAGCGCTGGCCGGCAATCGCCGTCGATGCATCGCTTCCGGCCGACGCACCGGCTCGCCGCGGGCAGGCAGTCTTTATCGTCAACTGCCTGCCCTGCCATCGCCTCGGCGGCAACGGCGAGGGGACCGTCGGGCCCGACCTGCTGCGGCCGATGGCAGCAGCAGCGTATTTCACCGCAGACGGCCTGCACGCGCTGATTCGCAACCCCGCCGCCGTGCGAAGCTGGCCCGACCAGAAGATGCCGGCCTTCGACGCCGCGACGATCGCAGATTCTGATATCGATGCAGTCATCGCCTATTTGCGTTACCTCGCCGCGCACCCGAAGTAATCAACCCCGGCAGCCCGTGGGCCCGACGCACCGATCCCGCCTCGGCGTCATCCCGGCTCTCCGCTCATCCCCGGCTCTCTCCAGTGTCATCCCCGGCTCTCTCCAGTGTCGTCCCCGGCTCTCTCCTGTGTCATCCCCGGCTCTCTCCAGTGTCGTCCCCGGCTCTCTCCAGTGTCATCCCCGGCTCTCTCCAGTGTCATCCCCGGCTCTCTCCAGTGTCGTCCCCGGCTCTCTCCAGTGTCATCCCCGTCTCTCTCCAGTGTCATCCCCGGCGGAGGCCGGGGACCCACGACTTGCTGTGCTGTGCAGGAAGATTTGTAGGTCTCCACCCCTTCGCAAGAGCCGTCCCTGACGTAGCCGAAGCAGCGGGAAAACGCACCGTGGCACAGTGGTGTCACGCGGACCGGCCTCGGGCCCAGCGATAAATCACCCTGTACCTTGATATGGCGCAAACCGCGGCGCCGCGCGCTGGCCTATACATACCACCGCAACCGGCAGCCAGCCCGACCGGCTTATATATATGAATTATATACGAGCGCGGCCCAACGCGCATGGTTTCTTTACTTGGCCAAGGCTAACTCTGACGCCGACCTGAATGATCCTCCGGCTGGACCAGGGCGTCCACCGGATAACGGAGTACAGCCAATGCTCGACCTCGCCTTCATCGCGACAGGCGCGATCTTCCTCTACCTCTGCGTCCTCTACGCCTACGCCTGCGATCGCCTGTAGGAGCACCCCGATGATCCTGGACTACATCCTGGGCGGCGGCGTGACTCTGTTCATCCTGGCGTATCTGGTGTTCGCCCTGATCCGACCAGAACGTTTCTGAACCGCTACCTCATATCGCGTGGTCTGCCCCGCATGACCCGCCTTCCCGTTGGGGACCATAACCGATGACAGTCAATGGCTGGCTGCAGATCGCGCTATATTGCGTCCTGCTCGTTCTACTGACCAAACCACTCGGCGGCTACATGACCCGAGTCTTCGCCGGCGAGCGCACGCCGCTGTCGCCGGTGTTCCGACCGGTCGAGCGGCTGCTGTATCGTCTGTCCGGCGTCGATGAAGCCGAGGAACAGCATTGGGTGACCTACGCCGTCGCGATGCTGGCGTTCACCTTCGCCGGCTTCGTTGTGTTATACGCACTACAGCGCCTGCAGGCGCTGCTGCCGTTCAACCCGCAGAAGCTCGACGCGGTGTCGCCTGATCTCGCGTTCAACACCTCGGTCAGTTTCCTTACCAATACGAACTGGCAATCCTATACTCCCGAAACCACCATGAGCTACCTGGTGGAGATGGCCGGACTGACGGTACACAACTTCGTCTCCGCCGCGACCGGCATCGCGCTCGCCATCGCCCTGATCCGCGGCTTCTCACGCCGTTCGGCACAGACGATCGGCAATTTCTGGGTCGATATGACCCGCTGTGTGCTGTACATCCTGCTGCCGATCTGCGTTGCGGTCGGCCTGGTGATGGTCTGGCAGGGCGTGCCGCAGAATCTGTCCGCCTATACAGAGGTCACTACACTGGAAGGCGCCAAGCAGCTCATCGCGCAAGGCCCCGTCGCCTCGCAGGAAGTGATCAAGATGCTCGGCACCAACGGCGGCGGCTTCTTCAACGCCAACTCGGCCCATCCGTTCGAGAACCCGACCGCGCTGACCAACCTGATCCAGATCCTGCTGATCTTCTCCCTCGGCGCCGCATTGACGAACGTGTTCGGCCGCATGGTGGGCAATCAGCGCCAGGGCTGGGCGATCTTCGGCGTGATGGCGGTGCTCTTCCTCGCCGGAACGCTCACCGCCTACTGGGCGGAAGCAGCCGGCAACCCGCTGTTCGCATCTCTGCCGGTCGATCAGACCGCCGGCGCGCTGCAGGCCGGCGGCAACATGGAGGGCAAGGAGGTTCGTTTCGGCATCGCCAACTCGGCGTTGTTCACGACGATCACCACCGATGCCTCCTGCGGTGCCGTCAACAACATGCATGACAGCCTGACTCCGCTGGCCGGCATGGTGCCGATGGTCAACATCATGCTGGGTGAGATCATCTTCGGCGGCGTCGGCTCCGGCCTTTACGGCATGCTGCTGTTCGTCATCGTGGCGATGTTCGTCGCCGGGCTGATGGTCGGCCGCACGCCGGAATACCTCGGCAAGAAACTCGAAGCCAAGGAGGTCAAGATGGCCATGCTCGGCATCCTGATCCTGCCGCTTTCGATGCTCGGCTTGACCGCGCTGGCGGTCGTGCTGCCGATCGGCACCAGCGCTCTGTCCAATGCCGGGCCGCACGGCTTCTCCGAGGCGCTGTACGCCTATGTCTCCGCCACCGGCAACAACGGCAGCGCCTTCGCCGGCCTGTCCGCCAACGTGCCGTTCTGGAACAGCACCCTGGGCCTGGCGATGTTCATGGGCCGCTTCCTGATCATCATCCCGATGCTGGCGATCGCCGGCTCGCTGGTGCGCAAGAAGATCGTTCCGATCTCGGCCGGCACCTTCCCGACCGACGGCGGTCTGTTCGTCGGCCTGGTCGTCGGCGTGATCCTCATCACCGGCGGCCTGATCTTCCTCCCCTCCCTCGCTCTCGGGCCGGTCGTCGAGCACCTGTCGATGCACGCCGGCACCACTTACTGAGGCATAAGACCATGGAAACCAGAACCCGCGGCCGCGACGCCAGATCCAGCCTGCTGGACCCGTCCATCCTGCTGCCGGCGACCGGCCAGGCAGTGCGAAAACTCGACCCCCGGATGATGATCCGCAATCCGGTGATGTTCGTGGTGGAGATCGTCGCCGCTCTCACGACGGTGATATTCCTGCGTGACCTGCTGACCGGCGGCGAACATCTCGGCTTCACCTTCCAGATCATCCTCTGGCTGTGGATCACCGTCCTGTTCGCCAACTTCGCCGAGGCCGTCGCCGAAGGCCGGGGCAAGGCTCAGGCCGCCACCCTGCGCCGGACGCGCACCGAGACGATGGCGCACCGCATGACGGCGACCGGCACCGAGGAGGTCGCCGCCGCCGATCTGAAGCAGGGCGACATCGTCATGGTGCAGGCCGGCGAACTCATCCCGAGCGATGGCGAGGTGATCGAGGGTATCGCCTCGATCGACGAATCCGCCATCACCGGCGAGTCCGCTCCGGTCATCCGCGAAAGTGGCGGCGACCGCTCAGCCGTCACCGGCGGCACCAGGGTGCTGTCCGACTGGATCAAGGTGCGGATCACCGCCGCCCAGGGGTCCACCTTCCTGGATCGCATGATCGCCTTGGTGGAAGGCGCCGAACGGCAGAAAACGCCGAATGAGATCGCGCTGAACATCCTGCTCGCCGGCCTGACGATCATCTTCGTCTTCGCCGTGGCGACAATCCCGAGCTTCGCCACCTACGCCGGCGGTTCGATCTCCGTCGTCATCCTGGTGGCGCTGTTCGTCGCCCTGATACCGACCACCATCGGCGCGCTGCTGTCCGCCATCGGCATCGCCGGCATGGATCGGCTGGTGCGCTTCAACGTGCTCGCCATGTCAGGCCGCGCGGTGGAGGCGGCAGGGGACGTTGATACGCTGCTGCTGGACAAGACCGGCACCATCACCCTCGGCAACCGCCAGGCGACCGAGTTCTTCCCGCTGACCGGCGTCAACCCACGCGATCTCGCGGACGCGGCGCAGTTGTCCTCGCTGCCCGACGAGACGCCGGAGGGCCGCTCCATCGTCGTGCTGGCAAAGGAGAAATACGACATACGTGGCCGCGACATGGCGCCTCTGGACGCGCATTTCGTCGCCTTCTCGGCGCAGACCCGCCTGTCCGGAATCGATTACGAGCATTCATCCATTCGCAAGGGTGCGGTAGACGCGGTGCTCACCTGGGTGCGTGCGCCCAAGGCCACCTCCGGCCAGGGTGGTGTCGCGACCGCGCTACGTCCCACCGTCTCGGACGCGGCGGTGAGCGAACTCAGTGCGATCGCGGAAAAAATCGCCAAGGCCGGCGGCACCCCTCTCGCCGTCGCCCGCGATGGCAAGCTGCTCGGGGTCATCTACCTCAAGGACATCGTCAAGGGCGGCATCCGCGAGCGCTTCTCGGAACTGCGCCGAATGGGTATCCGCACCGTGATGATCACCGGCGACAATCCGCTCACCGCCGCCGCGATCGCCGCCGAGGCCGGAGTGGACGACTTCCTCGCGCAGGCAACACCCGAGGCCAAGCTGCAACTCATCCGCGACGAGCAGGCACAGGGCAAGCTGGTGGCGATGTGCGGCGACGGCACCAACGACGCCCCTGCCCTGGCGCAGGCTGACGTCGGCGTGGCGATGAACACCGGCACTATGGCGGCGCGCGAGGCCGGCAACATGGTCGATCTCGACAGCGATCCCACCAAGCTGATCGAGATCGTCGAGATCGGCAAGCAATTGCTGATGACTCGCGGGGCGCTGACTACGTTCTCCATCGCCAACGATGTGGCGAAGTACTTCGCCATGATCCCGGCAATGTTCATCGCCTTCTATCCGCAGTTGCTGGCGCTGAACGTCATGCGTCTGCACAGCCCGCAAAGTGCCATCCTGTCGGCGATTATCTTCAATGCGCTGATCATCGTGGCACTGATCCCGCTGGCGCTGCGCGGCATCGCCTACCGCCCGATCGGCGCCGCCGCCCTGCTCCGCCGCAATCTGCTGATCTACGGCGTTGGCGGGATCATCGTGCCGTTCATCGGCATCAAGCTGATCGACATGGGCGTCAACGTTCTGGGACTGGTGTAACTCATGGTTGGACAGCCCCAGCATGTCACGCCCGCTTCCCGCGCCACCCCCGCTTTCCGTGTCACGACCGCTTCCCGCGCCATCCCCGCTTCCCGTGCCATCCTCGCTTTCCGTGTCATCCCCGCTTTCCGCGCCATCCCCGCTTCCCGCGTCATCCCCGCTTTCCGTGACATCCTCGCTTCCCGCGCCATCCCCGCTTTCCGTGACATCCCCGCTTCCCGCGCCATCCCCGCTTCCTGTGCTATCCCCGCTTCCCGCGCCATCCCCGCTTCCCGCGCCATCCCCGCTTTCCGTGACATCCCCGCTTTCCGTGTCATCCCCGCTTTCCGTGCCATCCCCGCTTTCCATGCCATCCCCGCTTTCCGTGTCATCCCCGCTTCCCGCGCCATCCCCGCTTCCCGTGTCATCCCCGCTTCCCGTGTCATCCCCGCTTCCCGCGTCATCCCCGCTTTCCGTGACATCCCCGCTTTCCGCGCCATCCCCGCTTTCCGTGTCATCCCCGCTTCCCGTGTCATCCCCGCTTTCCGTGACATCCCCGCTTTCCGTGACATCCCCGCTTTCCGTGACATCCCCGCTTTCCGTGTCATCCCCGGCGAAGGCCGGGGACCCACGACTTCACTCTGCACAGGTCACGCGAGGCCGTCGGTGACCGAGCCCACCCTCTTTCGCGTCCCTCGGGACGCCGGCCCAAGGGCATGGCTCGGGCGAGGCATTCGCACTTCCAAGGACAAACCCCAATGATCAAGCAAATCCGTCCGGCGATCATGATGATCGTGACGATGACCATTCTCACCGGTCTGGCCTATCCGTTGGCGATGACCGGTATCGCCCAGGCGATCTTTCCCAAACAGGCAGGCGGCAGCCTGCTCGAGCGAGACGGGCACGTCATCGGCTCAGCATTGATCGGACAGAACTTCACCAAGGAAAACTACTTCCACCCGCGCCCGTCGGCGACCACCGACACCGATCCGAACGATTCCACCAAGACCGTGCCGGCGCCCTATAACGCCGGCAACTCGGGTGGCTCCAACCTCGGCCCGACCTCCAAGGCGTTGGTGGACCGCGTGACGCAGGATGCCGGCACGCTCGCCGCGCAGAACCCCGGCATGCCGGTTCCGATTGACCTGGTGACCACCTCCGCCAGCGGTCTGGATCCGGACATCACTCCCGCGGCCGCGATGTTTCAGGTTCCGCGCGTCGCCAAGGCGCGCAACCTGCCCGAGGAGCAGGTCCGCCAACTGGTGCAACAGCACACCACCGGCCGTATCGCCGGCCTGATCGGCGAGCCTCACGTCAATGTGCTGGAGTTGAACCTCGCTCTGGACGCCATCGGCCGAAGCTGAGACACTCGGATCCTCAGCAGACCGCCAAACGAAACCCATGGGCGAAAACGGTAATACGGATCGTCGCCCGTCTCCGGATGCTTTGCTGCGGGAGGCGCTGAAAACCTCCCGCGGCCGTCTGAAGATCTTCCTCGGAGCGGCACCCGGCGTGGGCAAGACCTACGAAATGCTCTCCGCCGCGCAGGCCAGGCGGCGCGAGGGCATCGACGTGGTGATCGGCGTCGTCGAAACCCACGGCCGAGCGGAGACCGAGGCACTGACCGTGGGGCTGGAGACGGTGCAGCGGCGCACCATGGTCTATCGCGGCCAGACCATGACGGAAATGGACCTGGACGCGATCCTCGAACGGCGGCCGCAGCTGGTCCTGGTCGATGAGTTGGCCCACACCAACGTGCCCGGCAGCCGCCACCCGAAGCGCTACATGGACGTCGAGGAGCTGCTTTCGGGCGGTATCGACGTCTACGCGACGCTGAATATCCAGCACGTCGAGAGCCTCAACGACGTGGTTGCGCGCATCACCCGCATTCGGGTCCGCGAGACTGTCCCCGACTCGGTGATCGAGCGGGCCGATGATATCGCGCTGATCGACCTGACACCGGACGACCTGATCCAGCGGCTGAAGGACGGCAAGGTCTACGTCCCGGCGCAGGCCGAACGCGCGGTGCGGCACTACTTCGCCCCCGGCAACCTGACCGCGTTGCGCGAGCTGGCGCTGCGCCGGACCGCCCAGCGTGTGGACAACCAGATGGTTGACTACATGCGCAGCCACGCCATCGAGGGTCCCTGGCCCGCCGGTGAGCGGGTGCTGGTCTGCGTGCAAGGCGGCCCGCGTGCTACCGCGACCGTCCGCCACGCCAAGCGACTGGCCGATCAGCTACGCGCGCCCTGGACCGCGCTCAACGTCGAGACCGCCGGTGCCAGCAAACCCGGGCCGGCGGAGCAGGACAGCGCGACCGAGGCGTTGCGTCTGGCGCAGCGCCTGGGCGGCGAGCCGGTGATGATTCCCGGACAGGACGTGGCCGACCAGATCATCGACTACGCCCGCGCCAACAACGTGACCCACATCATTGTCGGCAAGTCGGAGCGGCCGGCCTGGCGGGAATGGCTGGCGGGGTCGGTGACGCGGCGGGTGATCAGCCGCGCCGGCGGCATCAACATCCACATCATCGAGGCGCCGGTCGAAAAGCGCGACATCGCCCCGGTGGCGGCATCAGTTGAGGCAAAACCGCCAGCCGATGCGAAACCTTATCTCATTGCGACGCTGGTCGTAGCCCTGGCGACCGCCTTCGCCATGGGCCTGCGTGTCATGGGTATTACCAACGTCGCGCTGGTTTTCCTCACCGCAATCCTGATCGATGCGGTGCTGTTCGGTCTGGGACCCTCTCTGCTCGCCTGCCTGGCCTCGATCCTTGCGTACAACTTCTTTTTCCTGCCGCCGCTCTATACCTTCACCATTGCCGATCCGGAAAACGTCGTTGCGCTGTTTTTCTTCGCCATTGTTGCGCTGATCGCCAGCAACCTGGCGGCTCGGGTTCGCAGTCAGGCGGTTACCGCGCGGGTACGGGCGCGAACCACCGACGATCTCTACCAGTTCAGCCGTAAGCTGACCGTCGCGATCACCCTCGACGACCTGCTCTGGGCCACCGCGCACCAGATCGCTCTGATGCTGAAGGTGCGCGTGGTGCTGCTGCTGCCGGAAGGCAATGCCGTGGACCGCGGCAGCATCTCGGTGCGCGCCGGCTTTCCTCCCGAGGATATGCTGGACGACGCCGATCTCGCCGCCGCCAAATGGTGCTGGGAAAAGAACCACATTGCCGGCCGCGGCTCCGACACGTTGCCCGGCGCCAAGTGGCTCTTCCTCCCGTTGCGCACCGGCCGCGGCCCGCTCGGCGTCGTCGGCATCATCCGCGACGAGCCGGGTCCGCTGCTGAGCCCGGATCAGCAACGACTGTTGGATGCGCTGGCCGACCAGGCGGCGCTGGCGATCGAACGGGTGAACCTGGCCCGCGACCTGCACGTGACCCGGCTCCAAGTCGAGACCGACCGCCTGCGCTCCGCCCTGCTGACCTCGATTTCGCATGATCTGCGGACGCCGCTGGCCTCCATTCTCGGATCGGCCAGCAGCCTGCGCTCGCAGCATGCCATGCTGGACGAGGCAACCCGCGAGGCGCTGCTGGGGACGATTATCGAAGAGGCCGACCGGCTCAATCGCTTCATCGGCAATCTGCTGGACATGACGCGGCTGGAATCCGGGGCGCTGCAGCCGCGATCCAGCCTGATCGTGCTGTCGGACGTGGTCGGCGCGGCGCTGCAGCGGGCCACGAGCATCCTGCAGGGATACCGGATCGAGGTCGATCTGCCGGACGATCTCCCGATGCTGGCGCTGGATATGGTGCTGTTCGAGCAGGTGCTGTTCAATCTGTTGGACAATGCCGCGAAACACGCGCCGTCCGGTTCGCTGATCCGCCTGCAGGCGCGCCGCAGCCCGGAGAACGATCCGGCCGGAGATCTGATCATCTTGCAGATCATCGATGAAGGGGAAGGCATCCCGCCGCCGGCCCTGGAGCGTATTTTCGACAAGTTCTACCGCGCCGCGGGGCCGATCGCACCGGGGCCCCGCGTCAACCCCGGCGACCGTGTCACGCCCGGCGACCGTGTCATCCCCGGCGACCGCGCCATCTCCGGCGACCGTGTCATCCCCGGCGACCGTGCCATCCCCGGCGACCGCGCCATCTCCGGCGACCGTGTCATCCCCGGCGACCGTGTCATCCCCGGCGACCGTGTCATCCCCGGCGACCGCGTCATCCCCGGCGACCGTGCCATCTCCGGCGACCGTGTCATCCCCGGCGACCGTGTCATCCCCGGCGACCGCGTCACCCCCGGCGACCGTGTCATCCCCGGCGACCGTGTCATCCCCGGCGACCGCGCCATCCCCGGCGACCGCGTCACCCCCGGCGACCGTGTCATCCCCGGCGACCGTGTCATCCCCGGCGACCGTGTCATCCCCGGCGACCGTGTCATCCCCGGCGACCGTGTCATCCCCGGCGACCGTGTCATCCCCGGCGACCGTGTCATCCCCGGCGAAGGCCGGGGACCCACGACTTTCAGTCTCGACAACGCCCAGGCTGCCGGGTCCCATCCCCGGTACGGCTATGACAACGAGGCCGCCGGCCCACCCCGAGGCGCTGATCACCGGCGCGCCGGCACCGGCCTTGGGCTTGCCATCTGCCGTGGCTTCGTGGAGGCCATGGGTGGAACCGTCACGGCACAGAACCGGTCTGACCGATCCGGCGCGATATTCACCATCCAGCTGCCGGTCCCCGCCAACGCTCCCTTGCCCAACGCGCCGTTACCCGAGGAAACCGCCCCAATGGCGACCGACCCATGACCGCCGGATCAGGGCCACTAAGGGTCCTGGTGGTGGACGACGAACCGGCGATCAGGCGGTTCTTGCGCGCTGGCCTGTCCAGCCAGGGCTACGTGGTGTCCGAACTTGAGGAGGGCCTGCCCGCCGTCGACATCGCCCGGCGCAGGGGCACCGACCTGATCGTTCTGGACCTGGGCCTGCCCGACATCGACGGCATCGAGATCATAGGCCGTATCCGCGCCGCCGGATCGACCATCCCAATCATCGTGCTGTCCAGCCGCAACGATGAGGCCGCCAAGGTCGATGCACTGGACCTCGGTGCCGACGACTACGTCACCAAACCCTTCGGCATCGATGAACTGCTGGCGCGGATCAGGGCCGCCCAGCGCCACCGACTGCAGCGCGAAGGCGAGCTACCAGTCTTCCACAGCGGCGATCTCATGGTCGATCTCGTGCGGCGCATCGTCACGGTTCGCGGCCACGAAGTAAAATTTTCGCCCCGTGAATACGCCGTCCTGCGCCTGCTGGTGCAGCACGCCGGAAAGGTGCTGACGCACAAGATGATCCTGCGGGAGGTATGGGGCGGTGAGACCGACGTTCAATACCTGCGTATCTACATCCGCGCGCTGCGCCAGAAGATTGAGCCGGATCCGGAACGGCCGAGCCATATCCTCACCGAAACCGGGGTTGGTTACAGGCTGCGGATCAACGAGTAGGATCGCGTCCGGCATGGATGTTGACCGAGCATGGAACTCACCGAACTGATCGCGCCCGCCCGGGTCCTGCTCGATCTTCGGGCTCGCGACAAGGCACAACTCATCGGCGACCTGGCGCGTGTCGCCGCCGGCCAGACATCCGCTATCCCCCCCACCACCATCGAGGCTGCACTGCTGGCGCGGGAACGCCTGGGATCAACCGGCCTCGGGGCCGGCTTCGCCTTGCCGCATGCCCGCATCGAAGGCCTCAGCCAGTTTCTCGGCTTCTTCATCCGGCTGGCCCGGCCGGTCGAGTTTGACGCCATCGACGGCAACCCGGTCGATCTGCTGTTCCTGTTGCTGATCCCGGCCAACGCGGCCGATCATGTGGGCGCCCTGGCGGCGGTATCGCGCCGGTTTCGCGACCGCGGCTTGGCAAACAGGTTGCGCAAAGCGCCAATCAGGCGGTGGCCCACAGCCTGCTTACCGAACCCGTCCCACCCTAGCCTGAATGCGACCAACGCCGACCGCACAGTGTCATGGCCGGCGCAGCCCGACCACCTGACGGACAGTGTCATGGCCGGCGCAGCCCGACCACCTGACCGGACACCACAGTGTCATGGCCGGCGTAGCCCGGCCACCCGACCGGACAGCCGACAGTGTCATGGCCGGCGCAGCCGCAGCCCGGCCACCCGACCGGACACCGCACAGTGTCATGGCCGGCGCAGCCGCAGCCCGGCCACCCGACCGGACACCGCACAGTGTCATGGCCGGCGCAGGCCGGCCACCCACGACTTCCAGCAGGTCTTTCGGTCATTCACCAGAGCGGCTCGTTGGCACCAGAGCGGCTCGTTGGACCTTGCTCCTCGCCGGATCGATCTAACGCATCTGTATTCCACCCGCCGGAAACGATGTCGCTTCGCTGGCGTTGTAGCGGCGCGGGCCGTGGCGGATCAGCCCAGTCACGCCAAACTACCTCGAGGGTCCGCATCAGTGGAGAATGGCAATGACGGATGGTTCGATCACCCGCCGCGGCGTCATGGTGGCCGCCGCCGGCGGAGTGGCCCTGACAACGACGACCGCCTTCGCGACCGACGCGGTCCCCGTGCATCGACCCGGCCGCGATCTGCCGCCCGGCGGCACGCTTCCGGTTAAGCTGCGGGTGAACGACGAGACGCTGGAATTGATGGTCGACCCGCGCACCTCCCTGCTGGATGCGTTGCGCGAACAGGCCGGCCTCACCGGAACCAAGAAGGGCTGTGACCGAGGCGCCTGTGGCGCCTGCACCGTGCACATCGACGGCCGGCGGGTTATCTCCTGCCTGACCCTGGCGGTGCGCTGCCAGGACAAGCAGATCACCACGATCGAAGGTTTGGCCCAGGCCGGCCACCTGCACCCGGTGCAGGCCGCCTTCATAGAGCATGACGGGCTCCAGTGCGGCTATTGCACGCCAGGCCAGATCATGTCGGCAGTCGCGCTGATCAAGGAAGGCCATGCCCGCAGCGACGATGAGATCCGCGAGTGGATGAGCGGCAATATCTGTCGCTGCGGCGCCTATCCCAACATCGTCGCCGCGGTCCGCCAGGCAGCTGGGGAGGCCTGAGCCATGCAGGCCTTCTCGTTTATCCGCCCCGCCGACGGACCGGCCGCTGTCGCCGCCGCCTCGCTTCCCGGCACAAAGTATATCGCCGGTGGCACCGACCTGCTGCAGCTTGCCAAGGACGGTGTCGAGACGCCGGACCGGATCATCGATCTGGAGGCACTGAACCTCTCCCGTATCGATGCCGGACCGGACCATCTGCGCCTCGAGGCGCTGGCCCGCATGAGCGATGTCGCAACACATCCGGCGGTGATGCAGGGCTGGCCGGTGCTGTCACAGGCGCTGCTGGCCTCGGCGTCGCCGCAGATTCGCAACATGGGAACCATGGGCGGCAACCTGCTGCAGCGCACGCGATGCGGTTACTTCCGCGATACCGGTTTCAACTGCAACAAACGTCTGCCCGGCTCCGGCTGCCCGGCGATCGATGGCGAGAACCGCATGGCGGCAATCCTCGGCGGCAGCGACCACTGCATCGCCACCCACCCCTCCGACATGGCGGTGGCGCTGCTGGCTCTCGATGCCGTGGTGGAACTGAATGGCCACGACGGAGCCCGCAGCGTTCCGATCGCCGATTTTCATCGCCTGCCGGCCGACACGCCGCATATCGAAACGGTCCTGGCCCCGGGGGAGATGATCACCGCGATCCGGGTGCCGACCTCGCCCGCCGCGCAACGCTCGCACTACCTGAAGGTGCGCGACCGGGCGAGCTTCGAATTCGCCCTCGTCTCCGCCGCCGTCGCGCTCGACATCCAACGCGACACAATCCGCTCGGCCCGCGTCGCCGCCGGCGGCGTCGGCACCAGGCCGTGGCGCCTGCCCGAAGTCGAGGTCGCCCTGACCGGCAAACGGGCTGACAGCGCGACCTTGCAGGCGGCCGCCGAGCAGGCGGGAGACGGCGCGAAGCCCGCTGCGATGAACGCGTTCAAGCTGGTTCTGCTGCGCCGCACCGTGTTGCGCGCGTTGCAGGCCGTATCGGCCTAGCCGGTTCAGCGGCGCTGATCATCTCTTGCATCTGTAACGTTCTCGCCATCGGCCCGCCCGATGGCGTTGTTGGGAGGGCTTGATATGGCACTCGTCGGCAATCCGATTGATCGTATCGATGGACGACTGAAAGTCACCGGCGCGGCAAAATACGCGGCCGAGTTTCCGGTGCCGGATCTGGTGCACGCGGTGCTGGTTCAAAGCACCATCGCCGCGGGATCGATCAGCGGTTTTGAACTGACCGACGCGCAAGGCATGCCCGGAGTCCTTGCGATCATCACGCCGGACAACGCCGGTAAGCTGAGCAGCCCCAAGGACGTGCCCCAGGCGGTGGCGGGTCCGTTGTTGCAAGATCGTGACATCGTGTTCAATGGTCAGCATGTCGCCGTCGTCGTCGCCGAGACACTCGATCAGGCGCTGGCCGCCGCGGCGCGGGTCAGCGTTCATTACGCCCGCGGCGAAGCCGCCACCTCGATGGATGCGTTGCTGGGACAGGCCTACGTGCCGAAACACTTCCGTAACGGCGAGCGGCCGCCGGACTCCAGCAGGGGCGATCCGGCTGGTGCTTTCGACACCGCGGCGGTCAGGCTGGAAGCGACCTACATCACGCCGATCGAGCACCACAACCCGATGGAGCCGCACGCAACGATCGCCGCCTGGAACGGCGACAAGCTGACGGTGTGGACAGGAACTCAAGGTATCTCCGGCGCCCAGCGTACGCTGGCCGGACAGTTCGGACTGGACAAGACCGATGTTCGGGTGATCTGCCCCTATGTCGGCGGTGGTTTCGGCTCCAAGGGCAACACCTGGCCGCCGGCCACGCTCGCCGCTCTGGCGGCGCGCACCGTCCGACGCCCGGTGAAGCTGGTGCTGACGCGGGCGCAGATGTTCACCTCCAACGGCTACCGTCCGCGCACCGTGCAAAAGTTGCAGCTGGCGGCCGCGACCGATGGAGGACTGCTGGCGATCAGGCATGACGGCATCAGTTCCATGTCGCAGCCGATGCTGGGGGAGTTCGTCGAACCGGTCGCTCTGGCGACCGAGATGCTGTACGCCTGTCCGAACGTCGCGATTACGCATCGTCTGGTCGCGCTGAACGCTCCGCTGCCCACCTACATGCGGGCGCCCGGTGAATCCTCCGGCGTCTATGCGCTGGAGTTGGCGATGGACGAGATGGCGGTCGCTCTGAAGCTGGATCCGATCCAGTTCCGCCTGCGCAACTATGCCGAGATCGACCCGCACGAACAGAAACCATTCGCCAGCAAGGCATTGCGAGCCTGCTACGAGCAGGGCGCCCGCGCCTTCGGCTGGGATCGACGGACGCCGGAGCCCCGCTCGATGCGCGACGGCAACATGCTGATCGGTTGGGGCTTCGCCACCAGCACCTACCCGACCAATCGCCGGCCAGCCGAGGTGCGGGTGCGGATGAACCGCGACGGCAGCGTCGTGGTTCAGTGTGGCACCCAGGACCTGGGCACCGGCACCTACACGGTCATGAGCCAGGTCGCCGCCGACACGCTGGGCGTGAAACTGCAGCGGATCCGGTTCGAACTGGGCGACAGCGCCTTGCCGGTCGCTCCGGTGTCCGGTGGGTCCTCGACCGTGCCAAGTGTGGCGCCCGCGGTGCAGGCCGCGTGTCAGGCGCTGGCCGAGAAGATTAAGGACCTTGCCATAGCCGACCCGCGAGGCGGGTGGCCTGGCCAGGTCCGGGACGCGTTGCAGCTTCGCGACGGTCTGGTCATCGGGCCGGACCGCCGCGTAACGGTCGCCGCCCTGCTGGATCAGGACAAACAACCGTTTGTCGAGACCATCGTCAGGTCTGCGCCCGGCGAGGAGAAGCAGAAGTTCTCGATGCACGCCTTCGGGGCCCAGTTCGCGGAAGTCCGCGTCGATCCGGATCTCGGCGAGATCAGGGTCAGCCGCTATGTCGGCGCATTCGATGGCGGCCGTATCCTGAACGCCAAGACGGCGCGCAGCCAGTTGATCGGCGGCATCACCTACGGCATCGGCATGGCGCTGCTGGAGGAAACACTGGTCGACGGCGAAACCGGCCGCATCGTCAACAGCAACGTCGCCGAATACCTGATGCCGGTGAACGCCGACGTGCCCGACATTCAGACCATCATCGTCCGAAAACCATGAACGGTCCTCCAACCCGCTCGGCGTCAAGGGGATCGGCGAGTTACCGATGGTGGGCGTCGCGGCGGCGATCGCCAACGCCGTCTACCACGCCACCGGGGTACGGGTGCGGAAGCTGCCAATCCGCATCGAGGATATTCTGGTGTAACGATCGGCGCCGCAAGGTCTTGTGTCATCGCGGCGCTACTCGACGTAGATGTCTTCGAAGTTGATGGTGAGTCCGGGCGGGTCGAGTTTGAGCTCGCCAACCGTCACGGTCCGCGTCTCGATTGCGCTACCATCGACCCTTGACGTTGACCCATCATTCGCGTCTCCAGTGTCATCCCCGGCGGCGGCCGCGGATCCACGACTTGCAGCGCGGTGCAGTTAAGATCGCATTATCTCCGGCCTTCGCCGGGGATGACACCTTAAGCCCGGACGGTCATCGCCAAAGCCTATTGGGTCTCACTGCGGCACACCCCACGCCAAGGGTCAATCTTGCGCGGGACAGGATTGTTCCTTTCCGGAACTGTCCGCTCATCCCGGCATCGTTTCGAAGACCGTGAGGTCTGGCGGGATAATGGCCCAGTCCGGACGGTCGCGCGTGAAGATCGCGATTTTCGGATGAAACGATGACGGGTCATCCAGCGAGCCCGCGTAGATCGTATGGGATGTGTCCTTGCCGACCTCGCCCCCGAACACAAGACCGCCGCAAACGGAACAGGAATTGCGCACGGCGTCTCCGCCGCTCGCGGCCTTCGACCTGAACTGCAGGGTTCGGCCGCTGAAGCGCACGGCACTGCTCGGAAATCCCATGAACGGAATGAACCCCGAGCCTGAAGCCTTCCGGCAATCGGCGCAGTAACAGTGGCCGGTGGCCGACGGCTCACCCTCGGCTTCGTACCCGCACCGCACCACAAAGACAGCCGCCGGTGAAGACCTTGCGCGATCCGCTCATCCGCCAACCATTATCAATCGCCCAAGGTGCGTGCAAGCGTGGCCCCGGGGAGCATCCGGGCAATCATGCCGCACCAGACCGGACCTCCGAAGTGTTCCGCAACCACCTGACAATGTGCTGCCGCCGCCGCAACAGCGGTCCCTCATCGTCCCGCCGTCGGTGCCTCCCCGCCGTCGCCCGACCACTCCCGCCATAGCAGCATCAGCGCGGCCATGATTGCGGGACCGAGGAACAGGCCCAGCAGTCCCCAGGTCTCGACGCCACCGAGAATGCCGAGCAGCACCCATAGGAACGGCAGCCGGGTGGCACTGCCGATCAGGGTCGGACGAACGAAGTGGTCGGCCACGAAGGTCACCACCAGGCCCAGGACGCCGAGACTGATCGCAGCGGCAACGGAGCCCTTCGTCAGCAACAGCAACACAGCGATCCCGAACACCAGCGGCGCGCCGAACGGGATCATCGCCGCGATCGCCGTGAACAGCCCGAACAGCGTCGGGTGCGGGACGCCGGTCAGCAAGTAGCCGATGCCCAGCAGGACGCCCTCACCCAGGCCGACGAGCACAAGGCCGTCGACCGTGCCGTGGACCGAGGCGATCATCTGGCGGCCGACGCGTTCGCCGGCCGGACCGAAGGCGCGGTTGCCGGCGCGCAGCATCTGGGCGCTGACACGATCACCATCGCGGAACAGGAAGAACAGCGTCAGCAGGGTGAAGCCGAACAGCATCGCCCGGTGTGCGAGATCAGCGCCCAACTCGCCCGGATTTGACAGGAATTGGGACTTACGGGCTCGTTGCAGCAACGATTCGGCGGAATCCGGATTGGCCAGATTCTCTTGCCACCAGGTGGTGGCCTGCTGGCTGCCGATCGGCAGGTTGCCGAGCCACTCGGGTGGTGGAATGCCCTCATTGCGGGCGGTGTCGATGGTCTCGTAGACGCCGCGTACCTCCCGCCCGGCCTGATAGGCCACCATCACCAGCGGCATGATGAACACCAACCCCAGCGCCGCCGTAAACACCCCCGGCAACAAAATATTGTGCTTGCCCGGCGGCCAGCGTCGGATCGCTCGCTGATAGAGCGGCCAAACCGCGATCGCCAGGATGGCCGCCCAAACCAGCGCCGGAAGGTAGCGGTGCAACGTCCACACGCCCGCCAGGGTCAGCAGCAGGGCCAGGACGAATTCAGCCCCCTGCTGCGGCACGGATGCCCCGCCCGGGACCATATTGCCGCTCGGCGACGGAGCGGCGGGTTGCGGTGCCTCGGTCATGGCTGGCGCCCCTTCACGATGGCCGGACGGGCGGTTGTTGCGGCGGCCAGGAACCCTCACGCCGACGCGGCAACCCCATCAGACGCTGCGTCATGACCACGCCGCCGATCAGCACCAGGACAAGCGCGATAACCCAGCGGCTGAGCGGGGTCGGCAAGCCATCGTAGGGCTGCCATACCAGCACCAGGAAGACGACGGTCACCACTACCATGGCGGCGGCCCCGCGATGGCCTCGTTGCGCCGCCAGCAGCGCGAGGATGGCGAAGACGACGTAGAGCGCGATGGCCAGCGCCCGGACGACGGCATAGGCCTGGGCGCCCAGCCGCAGCAGCAGATCGTGGAATGCCGCGTCGATCTGATCGAACAGATCCAGGCAGGCCTCGAGGAAGCGATCCGGACCGACGAAATAGAGCGCCGCCGCAAGCACGAAACCTCCGATCCAGATCATCGCAATAGTGTCTCGCCGCACAACGCCGCCCTTTGGTTGCCTGTTCGCCAGCCCGGGCCACCGCGCCTCAAGGCAGCGTTGGACGTGGCAGTCCCAGACGCTTCTACGCGATTGCCGCGGGAACTGCATACTGCGCTGTCGGGTCGTCCCTGGCGTCTGCGGTACGGCGAAGCATACCCTTGGCGCAGGCCGAGGCGCCGCGATCCAAACCTGACAACACCGTGCGGGCAGCATTGTGCGGGCAAAGTCTTCGGGATGACACTTCAAAGGCAGGCCCGGTCGCGCCACCGTCCGGGGACGTCGCGCAACGGCACAGGCGCTTCGGCTGGCGTCCGGCGACAACGCGATCAGACGCGTAGCGGCGGCGCGCAGCGTGGCGCACCACGCCCCGCCCGGTGTTGGCGGGCGGCGGCCAGGCAGTGCCCGCTCGGGGCGGGACAACCATTTCTTCACTGCCTGGCCCGGGGTTTATCAGTTGATACTTCCTTTTATCGACGTCGTGCATGTCGGCGTCGGGGAAGAAAACCATCCGCCGATGCCCCGCCCGCGCCTCGACCATCGCGCCATACGCGTTGATAAAGGCCTCCTCATATCGCCGCGCACCACTCAACTTCGGACGCAAGGTTGCGATGCGATCTCAAAACGGCCGGATACAGCACAACAACGGACCGCAAAGCCCTGCCACCGACACGAAAGCCGACGGAAGGTGACATCACATCGAGGATCGTCTGCCCGACTCTGGGTCGATTGAAAATCGGGATTGTAGTCAATTCGAAATCCCGATGCGCTAAAGGCCTTGTCGCAACACGCGTTGCGAACTACGCTGTCCCGGCGACAATCGACGAGGTTGCTGCACGAAGATTAACCGCAATACCCCATGTGAAGCTGAACACTTAACGAAGTGCCAAGGCGGGGCCGGGCAAGCAGTCTCTTGCATTGCGCAAAAAAGGGAGAAACAACAATGAAAGTCCATTCGGTCAAAAACGCAGTCCTGCTGACGTCCGTACTGCTCGCGTCGACATCGCTATCGGCCTGGGCAGCTGATGTGACATCTCAGCGGCTGATGAACCCCGACAAAGAGCCGCAGAACTGGCTGATGGTCAATAAAGACTACAGCTCGCATCGCTATTCCGAACTTGACCAGATCAACAAAGACAATGTGAAGAATCTTCACGTGGCGTTCGCCGTCGCGTTGGGCGGGGTGACCGGCACTCCAGGGCTATACTCGGGCGGGGGAGGGCATCAAAGCACGCCGCTCGTCAACGATGGGTTCATGTATGTGGTTGACGGTTGGGGCGCCGTGTACAGGATCGATGTGCGAGATCCGGCGACCGCGCGAATCATCTGGCAAATGGATCCAGGCGTCAACAAGGCCGATATGTTCGTCCCCTCAAACCGCGGCGTCACGCTCTACAAAGACTTGGTCGTTTCAGTGACCGGCGACTGTAAAGTGCTGTGGACCAAGGCCGACACCGGCGAACTGGTGAAGACCGTCCAGTTCGACGACATGAAGACGTCCCATTGCGCGCTGACATCGGCGCCTCTGGTCATCGGCGACAAGCTCATCGTCGGCGGCAGCGGCGGCGACCGTGGCGCACGCGCGCATATCGACGCGTTCAATGCCGATACCGGTGAGCGCCTCTGGAGGACCTACAGCATTCCCGCCCCGAATGAGCCCGGCGGCGACACCTGGAAGGGCAATACCGGCGCCTGGCTGCATGGCGGCGGCTCGTTCTGGCAGACCGGTTCCTACGATCCCGCCACGTCACTGACATACTGGGGCACCGGGCAGCCTGTGCCGATGTACGATCCGGAATACCGTCCTGGTGACAACCTGTACACCAACTCCACCCTCGCCCTTGATGTCAATACCGGCAAGATCAAATGGTTCTTCCAGTACACGCCCGGCGACTTCCTGGACTTCGATGAGATCGGCATAAACCAACTGATCGACACCAAGGTAAATGGCGAGGATCGCAAGATCGTAGCGCATTTCGGCCGCAACGGGTTCTTCTACACCTTGGACCGCAACAACGGCCAGTTCATCGAGGCCCAGCAGTATGCCGCGAAGGTGAACTGGACGAGCGGGATCGATCCGAAGACCGGCAAGCCAGTGGAGTATGATCCGAACAAGGATTTGCAGGTCTATAAGATCGGCAAGGCGTCGCGGCGCGAGCAGGGCCAGATTGAGGGCTGCCCGAACATCCAAGGCGGCGTGAATTTCTTCCCGACCTCGTATAGCCACCGGACTCATCTATCGTACGGCGGCGGCATCGAGGGCTGCTCGAACGTCACCGTCGATCCAACCAACGATGACAACGGTGTCTTCTGGCTGGGTGGCGCCTCTAAGAACGCCGAGGCGGTTCAAGGCAGCGTTACGTCTGTGGAGCCAGCGACCGGGAAGAAAGCAGCACAGCAGATCTTGGGTCACGCGGTCTATTCCGGCGTCACGGCGACCGCCGGTGGTTTGGTCTTCACAACGACTGCCGAAGGCACCGTCTGGGCGTTGGACGACGTAACCCTGAAGCCGCTCTGGAGCTTCAATACCGGCTCGATCAGTTCGGCACCGCCGATGACTTACTCGGTGAACGGCAAGCAATACGTCGCCGTTCTGATCGGCGCACAGGCCATTGCGCGGGACATGCTGAACAAGTCACCGGAGTAAAAAGACCTGCAGAACACTTCGATGCTGTGGGTGTTCGGGCTCTGATCCTCGCCCGACCTCGCTAATGCATGCGCCTGAGACCGGTCAGCGAATGCGCTGACCGGTCCAAGCGCAGGCTGGGTGAAGGACCTGTCGCGGTCCCATCAAACATGGCCCGCAACGATATTCGGGCCATGTAATTCTCACGCCCGATCTCACTCGTCGGGATATCGTTCGCAACGAATCCCTGCGCTCTCTTTGAAGAAGGCGATACACTGGCTCCGCGTCACCGGTCCGGCGCCCTTGATCTTGACTGCGATAAAGTCAGCCAAGGCGTCAATCTCGTACGGTTGCAACGTGGTCGCGGCTCGATTGGGAACGGCGTCGCCAAGATCCTCAGCGGTCATGTCGTAACAGCGCTTGTCCGTGTAGGCGAAGCGATCGAAATGGGGCATCGCCGTACTTGGCCGGCCACATTGTATTGTCGTCCGAATCTGATCGCGGGTAAGCTGCGTCAGCCGCAGCGACGGTGCCTTGCCTTCGGCATGCAAAGTGCTTCTTTCACCGTTGCCCGCCCAGCCGTGACACTCCTGGCACTGGCCCTTTTCGGCCCAAATCCTTTGGCCCTCGCCGACATTGTCCTGCTGGGCAATCGCCGGTGTCGCGAAACGAATGATGACTGCGAGCGCAAATAGGATGGCTGCGCCCGACCGTATTGGTACGTTGGCCAAACAGAGAAATCTAGCACCGTTCATTGTTTCCTCCGGTGGGGTCGGTTGTTTGAGACAGGAGAGTTCGCGTGCAAGGGACGAGCGAGCGCACCAGCGGGCGGCCGTAATGTCCGGTTCCCCCATTGTGTCACAAACCACCCGCCCTTGATCGAGGAGGATTTGCAAATTTTATCACCGCCGCCTGACAATGTTGCCAGGATTCATCATTCAACGTGCAAAGCTGCTGGCCCGCCACCGAATCGGTGCCGAACAGCATGATAAGCTGATGGCCAGTTCAAATTGTAGTGGAGTCGACGCCCGCGCTTGTCCGGCAATCTGGCCCGCCTGGGTCTGCATGGTCAATGCTGCCAGCGTGGATGCCGGCGATTTCCGCCCGTTACGCCGTCAACGTTCACAGCCCGTGACGATCACGATGTGACTAGCTCGACCCCGTAGCGATCCGCCCTACCCAAACCAGCCCGCACCCGAGTGCGGCGATAATGATCGAGGCGCGGGCATCGGATCTAGCGCGCCTCACCAATGCCGTAAGGCGCAAACCCCGCCGCCAAGATACCGCTGGAAACCAAGCGATTGCCGGCGGCGGCCGGGCAGCGACCGGTCGCGGTGGGACAGCAACTTCTTCAGCACCTGGTCCCGGGGTTTGTTACGCCTTCCTACTTGGCCGGCGGCGGTGTCAAGTTAAAGGTAAGGTTGTGTATCTTCCAGGTATCTCCGTCCTTTGCTTCGATCGCCGTCCAGTATCCACCCACCGGACCCTGAGGCGTCGTGCTCTTCCATTCTCCCGCCGACCACTTCAAAGTGGCGTCCACGTTGCACTTGGTGGTAGTGATCACCGCAGTCTTCATCCCTGCTTTATTGATACTCGTTTCGACACGCTCCTTTACCGCCGCGGGACCGACTGTGATTCCACCAGGAGTGACCTCTATTGCGTCAGAGCGAGTACATGGCAGCGACCGCTGCTGCGTCGCCTTTGTTGTAGGCATCCTGCCAATGGGTAGCCGTAGAGCACTTCGACACATCCGTGTCCGCGGCGTAGGTTGGCACCGCCAGCGTCGCTATTCCCAGGAATATAGCAGAGCCAAACAGACAGGCGGACAGAGTTTTTCCTTGCATTGGCGTTTTCCTCTTCATCATGTCATATGAGCGGAGATACCGTTTCTTGTCTCCACATCGGTTGTTCCGCCGCGAGGCCAGACCCGCTTGGTTCTAACGCGATTGCCGCGACCGCTGGATCAAAGCTGAAACGGACGGTACCGAGGGCTTCACCTCCGGCGATAGGACAATACTCCGCAAAGGTCCCCTCCGCCGATCGGAACCTTGAGCCGTGACAATTAAACTTGCCACCACCGCTGATGCCTGCGTATTTGCCAGTATTGATCGAAAGTATCGGTACAGTCATGATACGATCTGATCATTCCCGCAGTTAGACACATACGCTACTCGGAGCGCCTGTAGATAACGACGGAAGGATACGCCGTGTGCCTAGGTCAAGACCCTGCACCGGGAAAGGCCGTGGCTCAATCGGCGGAAATTAGCTTCCGAATGGTCGGGGGTATCGCTTCGCCATGTCAGGCAGCCTCCCGTTATTGTTTCGGGAACCTATGTCACATCCGCAGTCTGAATAAATGCGGATTTGACAACATCACGGCATCGTGAAGGGCAACCCTTGCTTCTGCTCGCTCCTGAAATTCCTACTTCGCAGCTGACCTTTGCCACCCGAGCTAGCGGACTTGCTATCCGAGGCAACGTTCAGATCGAAAGACCCCCAGCGACAATCGGCAGGGCCGGTGCCGTTCGGAATGGCAACATGCTATTCATCGTGGCTGGTGGCGTGATCATCACGATATGGCAGCGTTGGCGGGGTTCCAGCACCCGACCGCGAGAAAACCGCCCCGCCTCTTGCACCCGCGGCAGGATAGGCGAAACTGCCCCAAACAACCGGCAGCCAACGACCGCGACGAGGGAACCAACGGAGAGCAGCGCAACGTCCTGGCCCTGCCTGGAGACCGACCCGCCATGCCCGACGCCGCGCCAACGCCCTCCTCCGACCTGCATTTCCTGACCGTCACCGAGGCCGCCCGCCTGATCCGCCAGCGCCACCTCTCGCCGGTGGATCTGACCCGCGCCTACCTGGAGCGCATCGAGGCGATCGATCCGCAGTTGAACGGCTATCTGCTGGTAACCGCCGAGCAGGCGCTGGCGCAGGCCCGCGCAGCTGAGGCCGAAATTGGGGCCGGCCATTATCGCGGCCCGATGCACGGCATTCCGTTCGCTCTGAAGGACATTTACTGCACCGCCGGCATCCGCACGACATGCCACTCTCGCACCCGGGCCGACTACGTGCCCGGCTTCGACGCGACCACCGTGACCAAACTATACCAGGCTGGGGCCGTGCTGCTGGGGAAACTCTCGACCCACGAGTTCGCCCATGGCGGCCCATCGTTCGACCTGCCCTGGCCAGCCGCCCGCAACCCGTGGCACCGCGAGCATTTCACCGGCGGATCATCCAGCGGCTCCGGCGCCAGCATCGCCGCCGGCCTCGCCCCCGCTTCGCTCGGCTCCGACACCGGTGGCTCCATCCGCAATCCCGCCGCGCTCTGCGGGCTGGTCGGGCTGAAACCGACATACGGTCTGGTCAGCCGCTCCGGGGTCTATACCAATTCCTTCAGCTACGATCACGCCGGACCGATGACCTGGACGGTGGAGGATTGCGCGATCCTGCTGCAAACGATCGCCGGCCACGACCCGAAGGACCCGGCGAGTGCGGCGCGCCCGGTGCCGGACTATCGTGCGGAGTTGTCGGCCGGAGTGAAGGGCCTGCGGATCGGTATCTTGCGGCACTTATACGAGGAGGACGTGCCCGTCCCGGCGTCCCTGAAAGCGGCGCTGGAAACAGCCTACGACGTGCTGCGCGGCCTGGGTGCCTCGATTGAGGACGCCCGCATCAGACCGGCGTCCGACTATCACGCGGTGAAGATCACCGGCGCCGAGAGCGAACTGTTCGCGGTGCATGAACCGGTACTGCGCCGGCGGCTGAACGATTTCGGCGCCGATTTCCTGGGCCGGGTCCTGGGAGCGCTGCTCATCAGTGGCTCGGATTACATGCAGGCGTCGCGGCAACGCCGCATCATGATTGCCGAGATGGCCCCGCTTTACGCCAAATACGACGTCCTCCTCACCGCCGGCCCGGGTCCGGCATCCCGCCTGGACGCCTGGCGCACGATCAATTTCTGGCAGCGCAGCTCGGTGACGACGCCATTCAACGTGACCGGCGGTCCGGCGCTGGTGCAATGCATCGGCTTCACCGAAGAAGGTCTGCCCCTGTCGATGCAGATCGTCGGACAGCCATTTGCCGATGCCATGGTCATGCGGGTGGCGAAGGCGTACGAAGACGCGACCCCGTGGCGCGGCCGTCGCCCGCAATTGCAGGCCGGAGCAGCGCCGTTGCCCGCCCCGCCAATTCCACCGCCGGCCCGCGCCAACATCAGCCAGGCTCGGCGGAGCGAGATCGCGGCGCTTTGCCAACGGGCGGGGCTGACCGTGCCGGACGACCATTTCGAGCAGCTATGCGCAAGCGCTCCTTATGTCGAGGAGATGGTCGGCCACCTCGGCCGGTCCTGGGAGTTCACCGACGAGCCGGCAAGCGTATTCCAGTTTGGTCCTTAGGTCTGTCCGGGATCGGTGGCGGCCTAGATCACCGCAGCGACGCCATCGAAGGTATCAATGCGATCGCCAAGCCCCCGCCGCTATCGATGACCGCATATCGAAAGCCCCAACGAATATCGCTATCCTGCCCGAGACCACCACGACCCGGCGCGACTGCACGCTAATCACCTGGGGAATTTGATGAAGTCTGCCCGCCTTGCCGTCGACATCGGTGGCACCTTTACCGATCTGGCCCTGGAGCACGACGGCAGGCGCAGAACGACAAAAATCCTGACCACTCAGTCCGCGCCGGAACGCGGCGTGATGGACGGCGTCCGCGCGATTACCCGGGCGGCCGGCGTAGCGGCGTCCGACATCGCGCTGATCATCCACGGCACGACACTGGCGACCAACTCGATCATCGAGCGAAAGGGCGCCCGCACCGCCCTGCTGACGACCGAAGGCTTCCGTGATGTCATCGCCATGGGCAACGAAAGCCGTTACGACCAGTACGACCTGAACATCACGCTGCCGGAACCGCTGGTACCGCGCCATCTGCGTCTGCCGGTGCCGGAACGACTGGACAACACAGGCAAGGTGCTGCGCCCGTTGGACGAGGCGGCGGTGCGCGCGCTGATCCCGGTTTTGCGACAGCAGAAGGTCGAGAGCATCGCCGTCGGATTGCTGCACGGCTTTGTCAATCCGGTACACGAACAACGCATCCAGGCGATCCTGCAGCAGGAATATCCGGAAATTCCGGTGTCGCTGTCGTCCGAGGTCTCACCGGAGATGCGCGAATGGGAGCGCTTCTCCACCACCGTCGCCAACGCCTACGTGCAGCCGATGATGGCACGCTACCTGCGCCGGCTGGAAGCCGATCTGCATGACGCTGGCGCCACCGCGCCGTTGTTCCTGATGATGTCCGGCGGCGGCCTCACGACGATCGAAACCGCATGCCGCTTTCCAATCCGCCTGGTCGAGAGCGGTCCCGCCGGCGGCGCCATCTTCTCCGCCCATATCGCCCGCGAATGTGGTCTGGACAGCGTGCTGTCATTCGACATGGGCGGCACCACGGCGAAGATTTGCCTGATCGACGACCACCGGCCACAGACCGCCCGCAGCTTCGAGGTGGCGCGCGTCGGTCGCTTCCGCAAAGGCTCCGGCCTGCCGCTGCGCATCCCGGTGATCGAGATGGTGGAGATCGGTGCCGGCGGTGGCTCGATCGCACATGTCGATACGATGGGCCGCATCGGTGTCGGACCGGAAAGCGCCGGTGCCGATCCGGGACCCGCCTGCTATGGCCGCGGTGGCTCGCGTCCGGCCGTCACCGACGCCAACCTGGCGCTCGGCCGTTACGATCCGGCACGTTTCGCCGGCGGCTCGATGACGCTCGACATCGCCGCGGCACACGATGCATTGCTCGCCGGTGTCGGTGCCAAACTCGGACTGACCGCGGAACTTTCGGCGCTCGGCGTGGTGGAGATGGTCGATGAGAACATGGCCAACGCCGCCCGCGTGCACGCGATCGAGTCGGGCAAGACCTACGAGGGTCGGACGTTGATCGCCTTCGGCGGCGGTGGCCCGGTGCATGCCTGCCGCGTGGCGGAGAAAGTCGGCATCAGCCGCGTCCTGGTGCCCTCGAGCGCCGGCGTCGGCAGCGCAATCGGGTTCCTGCGGGCGCCGGTCGGTTACGAGGTCGTGCGCAGCCTGTACCAGCGATTCTCCAGCCTGAACGTGGCAGCGATCAACGACTTGCTGGTTTCGATGCAGCAAGAAGCGCTGGTGGTGGTGCGGCAAGGCGGTTTCGGCGCGCCGGTCACCGAGACACGCACGGCGTATATGCGCTATGTCGGACAAGGTCACGAAATCCCGGTGCCGCTGCCGTCCCGGCTGCTCACCCTGGACGATGTGGCGACAATCCGTGCCGCCTACGACACGGAGTACGCGAAATTCTTCGACCGGCCGGTGCCGGGCTCGGATGTTGAAATCATGAGCTACGCCGTCGTTGTCTCGACGGTGACCGACGCGCCGCCGGCCCCGCCTGCCTCCGTGCTGAACCGGACGGATGCCCTGACCGAGCGGTCGCAGCCCGTGCGTGACACCACGACCGGAGTCGTATCGGCCTGGGCGATCCACGACCGCGCGACCTTGTCGCCCGGTGCCCGCATCTCCGGCCCCGCGATCGTGACCGAGGACGAGACGTCCACCCTGGTCGGACCCGGCTGGACCGCAGCGGTCAACCACCTGGGCTATATCGAGATGCGGCGCAAAAGTTGATGCCTGGCCGCGCCAGGCTCGTCACGAACTCCGATCAATCAGGTCGCGCCGAACCTGAAGCCGACGCATAAAAGCTTGCTGACCCGCTTACTGCCCCACTCCAACAGGCCTTCGCCCCATGTCCCTCGAAACCGACGCCATTGCGCAAATCCATCGTCAGATCATGTGGAACCGCCTCATCGCGGTTGTCGAGGAGCAGGCGCAGATCATGATCCGCACCGCCTTCTCTACAACCGTGCGGGAAGCCGGAGACCTCTCGGCCGGCATCTTCGACCTGCACGGCCGCATGATGGCGCAGGCGGTCACCGGAACGCCGGGTCACGTCAACTCGATGGCCGAGAGCGTCGGGCACTTCCTGAAGAAGTTCCCCGCCGCCACCATGCGGCCCGGCGACCATTACATTACCAACGACCCGTGGCTGGGCACCGGCCATCTGCACGACCTGACCGTCGTCACGCCCGCCTTCCACCACGGCGAGATCGTCGGCCTGTTCGCCAACACCGCCCATGTGATCGACATCGGCGGCCTGGGCATGGGCCCGGAGGGACGTTCTGTCTACGAAGAAGGCATGTATATCCCGATCGTCAAATGTTTCGATCAGGGCAAGCCAAACGATACCTTCTTCGACTTTATGCGCGCCGGCTCCCGTCTGCCGGTCGAGTTGGAAGGTGACATCTATTCGCTCTGTGCCTGCAACGATGCCGGCGCCCGCCGGCTGACTGAGATGATGGCGGAGTTCGAAATGACCACCCTCGACCCGCTGGCCGGGTTTATTTTCGACAGCTCGCACCGTGCCACCCTGGTGGAAATCGCCCGCATCCCACGCGGCACCTATCAGAACGAAATTTTTTCCGATGGCTATGAGGAACCCGTCCGGCTCGCCGCGCGAATGGAGATCCTCGATGACGGGATCGAGGTGGATTTCGCCGGCACATCCGGGCTGTCCTCCCGCGGCATAAACGTTCCGCCCGCGTATTGCCGCGCCTACTCGTGCTTCGGTTTGAAATGCGTGGTGGCGCCGGAAATCCCCAACAACTGGGCCTCGCTGGCACCATTCCGGATGAAAATTCCCGACGGCTGTATCCTGAATGCGCCGCACCCCTACCCCGTATCGGTCCGCCACGTGATCGGCCATCTGCTGCCGGACCTGATGATGGGTTGCCTGCACCAGGCCGTGCCGGAGCGGGTCACCGCCGAGGGTGCCTCGGCGCTGTGGAATCCGCCGCTGCGCGGTGGCGGCTCGGTCTCCGGCCAGGCACGCGGCAACAAGCCGGTCATTGCGGACTTCGAGATCATTACCTTCAATTCCGGTGGCACTGGGGCGCGTCCCACGCAGGACGGGCTCGATGCCACCGCCTTCCCCTCCGGCGTCCGCACTATGCCGGTGGAGGCAACCGAAAACGTCGCCCCGGTCATCCTGTGGCGCAAGGAGCTGAAACCCAATTCCGGCGGCGCCGGGCGTACCCGAGGCGGCGTCGGCCAGATCATGGAGATCGCCACCAAGGGCGATCTGGAGTTCGCCGTGAATGCGACCTTCGACCGTGTGGCCAACGCACCAAAAGGCCGCGAAGGCGGGCTCGACGGCGCCGCCGGGCGGGTTACGCGGAAATCCGGCACGGTGCTTCGAACCAAGGGATTCCAGGTGATCCCCGACGGCGACCGGCTCATTCTGGAGCTGCCCGGCGGCGCCGGCATGGGCGATCCGGCCACCCGCGACCCCGCCCTCGTCGCTCGCGACGTCCGCGATGGTCTCGTTTCGGTCGCCAACGCGCGAACGCTCTATAAAGTCGCGATCACCGCCACACACCAGATCGATGCGGCCGAAACCGCTCGGCTTCGCTCCCGCCCTGCCTGACCACGCGGGGACGTCAACCACGGCGGCCAGGATCACCCAGCCGCGGCCAACACCGGGAGGTGAGACGCAGTCGAGTTGGCCGATTGAACGCCACACGTGGCCGCCCAGGCCACAGCACCCCGGTCTCGATTGCGTTGCGTGCCGATCGGGCAATGCGCTACCGTCCCTGATCATAGGCCCGGCGGCCGCCAAGGCACCAAGGGCACCTCGGGGAGACTTCCATGACCGAGACTGTCGAGCAATCGGCAATCCGCAAGTTGTACGTTCACCTGCTGCCGATCGCGTTGCTGAGCTACTTTCTCTGTTACGTTGACAGAATAAATGTCGGCTTTGCCGCGCTGACCATGCGCGGCGACCTCGGCATGTCGGCGACCGCGTTCGGCTTCGCGGCAGGATCATTCTACTGGGGCTATTTCATTTTTGAGGTTCCCAGCAACATCATCATGGAGAAGCTCGGCGCCCGCGTTTGGATCGCCCGCATTATGATTGTCTGGGGGCTTCTGTCCGGCGCCACCGCCTGGGTCACTGGCCCCGAGAGTTTCACCGTCGTCCGTTTCTTCCTGGGTGTCGCGGAAGCCGGCTTCTTCCCCGGCCTGGTACTTTACTTCACTTACTGGTTCCCGAGCTATCATCACGCACGCATCGTCTCCGCTTTCCTGGTCGGGCTGCCGATCGCGGTCGCCCTCGGCGCTCCGCTGTCAACTGCCTTTCTCGCGCTCGATGGTGTCTTCGGTCTGCACGGGTGGCAGCACATGTATCTGCTTCAGGCGATACCGACAATCCTGGTCGGCTTCGTCGTGTTGTTCACTCTGACCGACCGGCCGGAGCAGGCCAAATTCCTCACGGCGGAAGAACGAACCTGGCTGGTCACCACCCTGGCGCGGGAACGCGGATCGAAGGAGGCGGTGAAGCTGTTCAGCATTCGGCAGGCGATGCTCGATCCGCAGGTACTGCTGCTGTCATTGAACTACATGGGAATCGTCACCGCCAGCCTGGGCATGCTGATATTCATTCCGCAGATCATCCAATCCATCGGCGGCGTCAGCAACATGTCGGTCGGCTGGCTCACCATGATACCCTACATTTGCGCTACCTTCGCCTTGCTCGGTTGGGGCTACGTGTCTGACCGGATGAACGAGCGGCGCTGGAATTTGTTCTGGACCTGCACCATCTCAACGCTTGGCATGCTGCTGGCCGGGCTGACCATGGGAACTTGGTGGACGATGGTCGGTCTGACCATCGCCGCCTGTGGCTTCTATGGCTCGAAGGGGCCGTTCTGGGCAATGCCGCCGATGTTCCTGACGGGAACAGGGGCCGCCGCCGCGATCGCCTGGATCAACTCCATCGGCAACCTGGGCGGCTTCTTCGGCCCCTGGTACGTCGGTGTCGTGAAAGATGCGACCGGAAGTTACGCTGGCGGGCTGTACGGCCTGGCGCTGTTCAGCTTTATCGCGACAATGATCTGCGCCTTTTCGCTGAACATCCCGAACAATACGACGCGAGCCGCGGTGCCCCGGGGCTCGCAGGCCGACTGACGGATGACCCAACGCGCGGCGACCGCTAAGTGGGCCAGGAATGCGGGCGCCCGCGAAGCTGGACTAGCGATCGACATCGACTTTTTCACGCAGCATCGGGGTAGCAAGTGATCGGCGCAGCCGCCGTTCGCATTCGCGCATTTCAATCAGGCAGATCCGACGCATCGTCTCCGAGGTGGCGCGATCTGCTTCGTCGCGCCATTGCCGTATTCGCTCGTCCAAAGCCGACAGATCATATTGGCTTGGTGTGATTTTGCTCGTAACTTTGTCGTTCATTGTTTCGCACCGGTAGTGATCAGTCACGAGTTAGGACGTTGTGTCCCCGGCCAGGGCTAGTCCCGATCAGCCATTTGGTGTCACTCTTAAGCGAGCCAAATCATATTTCGGAGTAATCTGAAAGAGTCGGAATCTACTCATTCCGGCGAAGCAGAGACCTCTCAAACCGACGATGCCAACGCTCGTTTGCGGCTCGCCTCACTACGCCGCCCGATCGCCGCCGATGAATCACATCCGGGTTGCCCGGGCGACAGCGGTCGCCACCGATCATCGTCCAGCTAGGCTCCACATCCGGCGCGACAGCAGCCGTGGCGACCACATCGGCCCCGCCTCGACCCAGTATTGCGGCTTCGATCCATCGGCGAGACTCCGCTTGTAACGGTCGTCGCCAGAAAGAAATTCATAGACGTCGCAGCCTCGATCGAGGGCGTCCCGAATCGCCGCATGATGGCAGGTCAGCCCGGATTTCCCGTGCACTCCGGCGGCAGCGTAATTGAAGCCGCTCTGGTAGGCAGATACGCGCCCGTAAAACGAAAAATTGTACAGCACTCCCACCACGGTCGCTCCGCTGCGGACCGCCGTCAGCGCGACCTGTCCATGCGGAAACGCCGAGTCGATCAAGGCATGATGAAAACGCGCAAAGAACGGCGTTGCGAAAATTCCGGGCTGGCCGCGCGCCTGCCAGCTCGCCTGATGCAACGCAGCCATCGCATCCAGCATGGCATGCGCCGCCGCCGGCGTCTCGGCCTGATGCACTGTCAGCCCTCCGCCCGCGGCATAGGACCGGTCCGAGCGCCTTATCTGCTGACGCGTATTGGCGCTCCGAGCCGCAAGATAGTCGCCTTGCCCCCGGCGCAACGCCGCCAGATCGACAAACGGAGCCTCGTTTTGCTTGCGTATCCAGACCGCCCCTGCCGCGCGTCGGGCCGCTCGTAGCATCGCAGGGCCAACGCCGGACAGCACGAGCACGTGCGATTTCGCGACCGCTCGCAGGCAGGCCTCGGTCAGCGCATCCTCACGGCCCGCCTCGGCCAGGACGCCGTTATCCTCGATGTAGGGACAATCCAGAACGGCATTGCCGGTCTCGCCCAAAAACAGCCGTGGCAGGCCAAAGCCCCGGCACACGCGGTTGAACAGCGCCAGCGCGACGGTCCGGCCGCGTTCCGTCGCCTCAACCAGCAGCGGCGAGGGAAAGCGCTCCGCCGCCAGGCAGCCTGTCCAAGCCCAGCTTTGGAAGAACGAGCCGGCGGCGCGTTGCTCCAGGTCGCGCCAACGTTCACCCAGCGCGGCGAAATCGGTCACGTGGCGGACCTGGATGATCGTCACGATCCGTCCGCCGCACCACGCCACAATGCACCGTGGGCGGCGAACATCGCGGCCGCGTCAAAGTCCCGCTGAGCCTTCGACAGGTTGGCGGCACCGATGTCGTACCGCATGAGCTCGTTCGAGAGCAGCGTTCGCAGCGCCGCTGCCAGCGCCGCGTCGTCAAGCCTGATGACGAACGGCGCATTCTCCTGTGCGAGCATGTTCGTCACATCGCCTACATCGGTGGCGACGACAGGCAGCCTGCTGGCCATCGCCTCGATCACCGAGAACGGCATCTGCTCGGTGTCCGAAGACAGCGCGAAGACGTCGAACCGGGCGTAGAACGCCGGCGTGTCCTCGTGCTGGCCGGCAAACTCAACCCGATCCGCTATCCCCATTTCGGCGGCGAGAGCGGCCAGCCCTTGCCGCTCGGGCCCGTCGCCGACGATCACCAGCCGCGCCGGAGTGTCCGCCACAACCAGCGCGAAGGCACGCAGCAGCCGGGAAATGTTCTTTTCCGGGCGTAAGGCCGCGACCGTGCCGACCACCGGCGCCTCCGACCCGCGCTGAACCCCGCTGGGCCAGGCAACGCCAACCATCGGCTCCGCCGCAACCGTCCTTGCGGTCTCCGCGACACTCGCGCCCTCCCCATCATCCACCGCACCGACCGGGGCGAAGCGGGTCAGGTCGACGCCGTTGGGCACATAGCGGATCATCTCCGGCGGCAACTTCCAGATTTCCGTGGCAATGCTGACGAGATTGCGCGAGGGCACCACCACCTGGGTGCGGCTCAGCAGGATCCGTCGCAGCAGCACCCGCCGACGGAGTTGTCCCGACAGCTCCTCCGGCCCGAATCCATCCACCAGATGCAAATGACGTGTCACCGGTGGCACATTGGCCATCGCGAACTCGATGGCGCCCCAGTTGTAGGTTACCAGCAGGTCCGGCCGCCATTGCCGCAGCAGACGCCGAAAGCGCCAGGCGTTGGCCAGTGTCAATCCTTTGCTGGCGCCAATGTCCGGATAAACGACATCCAGCTCAGGCCGCAGTCGTGACCGGCAGGTCAGGTCGCCGTCCAGTGAGACAACCATATGGCGAAATGCGGCACCGAAATGATTGGCCACGGCGGCTAACCGCACTTGCGCGCCGCCAACCGCGAAGCTGGGAAATACGTGCACGACAAGTGGCGGGGCTTGCCCCCCGACCGCCGGCGCCTTCCCATCCGAATGCTGCTCGGCTCTCAGCTCCACTTTGACTGGCCCCACGCGCGTTCGCCGACATCGGGATTATGGATCACCCCGCCATACCGCAATCGCTTTTGCCGCCGCAATGCTTTGCCCAAGCCGTTCCCCGGCTCACGCCGCGCGCATCGGGCAGGCTGTGGCGAGGCAGGCCGGAAGGGGTCGTCGGACCCAGCCTGGCATCGTCGCGCTGCTGCTGCGAAACCGCCGTCCTCACCCTAATCAGGTGCCCGCGTTGAGGAATTGTCCTATCTTCCGACGGTTTCCCGGGCGTGACGTTACTCTGGAGTTTGTGCGATGGTGAAGCTGGCGGCCCTGATTGTCATTGCTAATATGATCGTCTGGGGTCTTTTCGTCTATAATCGATCATCCGACCAACTGCAGCACGACCAGCAGGAAGTACTGCTCCGAGCAGCCAACGCCGCCACCGGGATGCCTGCGATCGTGAACTTCGAGGAGCGTAAAATGCTCAAGCGGATCCTCGAAATTCGGGACCAGGCTATAAACACAACTACTTACATTGTCGATATGAACGGTCACCCCCATAAAATCTGCGACAGCATCGGTTATGGATTTCCGTATTCCACCCAGTTCACCAATCCCGAGCAAAATCCGCTGAAGACCGTTGTGCTTTCACAGGCAGAGCCGAACGGGCTGTTCAGCCCGCAAACGTCGGAGGGAACCTGGATCAGTTGTGTCGATCCGGTCAGCAAGGAGATGCGGGTCGTATATATCGAACCTCCGGTGATCGTCAGCCCGTTTCCGCTGCCCGCAAACTAGCGGGAGTCACTCATCTGGCGGATTGCTCTGTTCGGACAACACCCGCTGGCGCGTAGCACGCTTTGTTTCGATCGCAACTTATGACCACGGCGGACGACGCCGGTCATGCGGCAATCTGCCCGTTTCGCTGGTCACTTCTCGCCTGCCGCAGCCAGCCGGCCGTCCGGTGCCGACGGGCAGCGGCGGCTCAATCGCTCTCCGGCGGGATGACGTTCTGCGGCCGCGGGCCGAGCAGGGCGGCGCGCATGGTCTCGGCTGATTTGACGCGGATATCTTCCCACGCCTCCGGGGTGAAAAACGCCGAGTGCGGCGTGATGATCAGCCGTCCCAGCGTCCACGGCTCCCGCGCGCGATAAGCCCGCATCAGCTCAGGGACAGGCTCGACCGGCGGCTCCACCGGCACCACATCCAAGCCAACCCCGGCGAGGTGACGGCTTTTCAGCAGCGTCGCCAGGGCATCGATGTCGATGATCGGGCCGCGGGCGGTGTTCACCACCACCGCTCCTTCCGGCAGCAGCGACAGCTCCTTCAGACCGAGCAGGCCACGGGTTTCCCGGGTCAGCGGCGCATGCACCGACAAAGTGTCGGTTTGTCGCAGCAGTTCCTCCAGCGTCGCCGCGCGATGGATGCCCAGTCCCAGTTCCACGCCGTTCGGCAGATAAGGATCGAAAAATACCACCCGGAAGCCGAACGCCTTGGCCCGTAGCGCGACCGCGGTTGCGATCCGTCCCATGCCGACGATACCGAAGGTTTGCACCGAGGAACGCCGAACCAGCGGGTCGACGATGTAGCCCCATGCGGCCGGGGGATCGGCACGCTGCGTCTCGTGATGCAGCAGCAGGCCGCGCCGCAGCGATAACGCCAAGGCCATCGCATGATCGGCAACTTCGGTCGTGCCGTAGTCAGGAACATTCAGAATCATGATCTGCCGTGCGGCCGCGGCCACCCGGTCGAGATTGTCGTAACCCACGCCCATGCGGCACATCGCGCGCAGCCGCGGAAACCTCCCCAGGTCCGCCGCCGTGACCTTGTGGCGCAGGATCATGAGCCCCTCGGCCGCGGCGCAGTCCGCATCGGACAGATCGGCGAGCCTATTGGACGATTTGGGGAAGATCACGCGCACGTCCGGACCGAAGATCCGCCGTTCCACGTTGTCGTCAGGGTAAAGATTTTCGGAATACAGCACAGTCGTTGCCATGTCGGATCGCTTCCCCGGGCAGGTTTCGTTCTTCCCTATCCCGGGGCCGTCCGCGGCGCAATCCGGTCGGATGTCTATGCGCCGGATGGACCCGTCTACCCGCCGGATGCCGCCGCGGACATACCGGGCTTATGGCTTCGATTGTGATTTGGCAGCCTTCTTCGACTGATGATGACCAATCGCTGCCCCCGCGGCAGCGCCCGCAACGGCGTGTCCGCTGCCTACCTCATGCCCGGCGAGAGCACCCACGGCGGCGCCCTTGGCGGTTCCCGCCGGCTTCTTGGTATCATCTGCATGGGCCGAGGCGACAAAGCCCAATAGTGCGGTAGCCAACAAAATACGACGCATCAAATCCTCCGTTGAGTGCGTCGTTGCAACGCGCCTCCGCCGGCTTTGTTCCCCTGCCCCGGGGCATTCCGCGATCTTGTGTTTTGCCCCCTGCCGGCGCGGCGGTTCGTCGTTGTGGACCACCAACAGGCAATCCTCGTGGTCGGCTGAAGGCGCCTGGCGCGGCCACCCATCACCCCCCGCCCATATTCGATAATCGGCCGGGCGACTGGTTTCACGCTGGCAAGTTTCACCATGCCATTGCGCGAAGTATTTTCGGGTTACGAATTAAGCGTCTCTAGGCGCGAACGGAGAGCATCCTCACATCGCCCGCAGCCAGCCCCGCCGACATCAGAACCGCGTCGTCAGGTCGGTCAGCCAGGCCGGCGACGCCGCCACCAGGGCGGTTTCGGCTCTGCGGTCCAGCCCGCTCAGGATCAGGATGGATACCACCAGGGCGGCACCACCGAGGATTGCCTTGCCGAACTTCCCGGCGTGCAGCAGCCGGCCGCGCCAGCGCACCATGGCCTGGCGCGACAGCAGACCGATCAGCAGCAGCGGAACAGCGGTGCCGAGGCCAAACGCGACCATGACCGCGATGACATCGCCAAAGTCGTGGCGCTGGCTCGCGAGGACTGACGCGGCGCCCAGTGTCGGACCCGTGCAGGGGGTCCAGACGGCGCCGAGCAGGAGTCCGAGGAGAAATTGTCCGCTTATGCCGTCCGGCGAAAACCGCGCCAACAAACGATTCCCGACGTTGCTGAGACCTCCGGCCGTTATCGCGAACCGTTGCTGCAAGGCATCGCTGAGCAGCAGCACCCCAAGCCCGGCCAGCAGCAACGCGGAGATGAAACGAAAAACGTCACCGTCGACCCCGATGGAGAAGCCGATTGTGGCGACGAACAGTCCGATCGCGACGAAGGAGGCGACCAACCCGGCGGCGATGGCCAGCAGCCCGAGGCGATGTGTGGCCATCGCAGGACCCAGCACCAAAGGCAAAATCGGCAACACGCACGGCGAGAGCGTCGAGAGCATACCGGCGAGAAAGCCAAACGCGACGGCCCCGGCGGGCAGGCTCATTCGCGCGAACTATCGTCTTTCGGGCATCGGCGCGGCAATACCCGCCGGTGCGGTTCCGGCTGCTGGGGTCACGAATTCGCTTTGGCGAGAAGGCTCTCGATGGCGGCCGGGTCGGTCACGCTGACCGCGCGGCCCTTCTCGGCACTGCCGCTGAAGACGATCAGCGTGCCTTGCGTGAAAGCACCCATGGCGCGGACCACGTCCTTCTGGGTATCGAAGTCGACGTTATAGACGACAACGTTCTGGAAACGCGGGTCGCCCAGAAGCCGACTCAGGATTGGCCGCTGTTGCGCACAGACGGTGCACCAGCTTGCGGTGATCTCGACCAGAATGGATTTGCCCTGTTGCTGCGAGGCCTGGAACGCCTGCTCGCTGAACGGCGCCGGCGTGGCGGCTCGTGACACCGCACCGGTGGCGAGCGTCAGGAAGGTTGCGAACAGAGCAGTCGCCAGATGCTTCGAAAGCGGCATGAAAACCTCCTCGATACGGTCGGCGGGCCGTCGAAGCCGCCGGTCCGGGGATAGCCTACGCCTCAGCCGTCGCCGCCGCCAAATGCCGCCCGTCGGGCGGACGTCGCAAGCCGGTCGGCACGCTCATTCATATCGTTGCCGTCATGCCCGCGCACCCAGCGCCAGTCGACCCGGTGCACCTTGGCCGCCGCCAGGATTCGCTGCCACAGGTCGATATTGGCCACCGGATCGCCAGTGGCATTGCGCCAGCCTTTGCGCACCCAGCCGGCACTCCAGCGAGTGATGCCGTTGCGCACGTATTGGCTGTCGGTGTGGATCACGACATGACATGGGCGCTTCAGCGCCTCCAGCGCCGCAGCCGCCGCGGTCAGTTCCATGCGGTTGTTTGTGGTCGTCGCCTCGGCACCCGAAAGCTCCTTCACAACGCCGCGAAACGTCATGATCGCGGCCCAGCCGCCCGGCCCGGGGTTTGGCCGGCACCCGCCATCGGTCCAAACCTCGACCATCTGGGATGGATCAGGCGGCAGCGACACGACGATGTCTCCAGGTGCCATCGGGTCACCGGAATCGAGCCGGTCGTCAGAAGCCATAGGCATGCGCGTCCTTTGCCGAGAGATGAAAGCGGAGGCGGCGCAGATATTCCAACGGATCCTTGCGCGTTACCAGCGCGCCCGCAGGCTGATTGAGCCAATCGAACAGGCGGGTCAGCAGAAAGCGGATCGCCGCGCCCTGGCACAGCACCGGCAGCGCCGCCTGTTCCGGCGCGGACAGTGGCCGCACCGCGTGGTAGGCAGCAAGCAGCGCCCTTCCCTTGGTCACGTTGAAGGAGAAATCCGCCTCGAAGCACCAGGCATTGAGACAGACCGCAACGTCGTAGGCCAGCAGATCCGTGGCGGCAAAATAGAAGTCAATGATCCCGGACAAACGGTTGTTCAGGAAGAAGACGTTGTCGGGGAACAGATCGGCGTGGATATGTCCCTCCGGCAGCCCGGCGGGCCAGCCGGCCAGGATCAGCCGCAGCGAACGGTCCAACTCGGTTGCCAGACCCGGCTGCACCTCATCAGCGCGCGCTCGGCTGCGTTGCAGCAGCGGCATCCAGCCGATCGGTCCAAGCGCGTTGAACCGCCGCGGCTTGTAATCCATTCCCGCGCGGTGCAGCGAGGCCAGTGCAGAGCCCAGCGGTCCGCAGTGCTCGATGCGGACGCGGCGCGGCCAGACGCCTGGCAGAAATGTGGTGATTGCCGCGTGGCGTCCACACAGGTGCCGCAACGCGAGACCATCGCGACCGTGCACCGGTTGTGGGCAGACCAGCCCACGCAGCGCGAGATGTTCCATCAACCCGAGGAACCACGGCAGTTCCGTCGGATCGACCCGCTTTTCGTACAAGGTCAGGATGAAGTCGCCAGCCGTTGTTCGCAGCGAGTAGTTCGAGTTCTCCACGCCCTCGGCGATGCCGCGGAACGCCACCAGGGTGCCGAGATCGTAGTCGCACAGGAATGCCGTCAGGGCGTCGTCCGTGACCTCGGTATAGACGGCCATCAGGACAACGCTGCCGACGGCCGGTTTGCGCGGTTCAGTCTCGACAGCGGGACCGGTCGGGGACCTTGCGTCCAGGCCTCATCACCGCGGCGCGGCGGGTCCTGATGCGACGACGGCAGGGGGACGTCGTCGGCAAAGCCGCGGCAGGCCGCGATCGGCATCAGGACCGAGCCGGCCGCCTGCAAGCACTCACCAGGCAAGCGATGACCAGGCGGGCAACGCGGCAAGCCACTGTCAGTGGGTCCAGTTCTCGATCCGGCCATAGCGGAAGTTGTCGGCGTACGCCTTCGGCCTCACCAGTCGGGTCTGCGGCAGTTCCACTTCGTAGTCCAGGCCCGCACGCTGGGCATAGGTGATGGCCTCATCGCGGTTTTCGAACGTCAGCTTGACCTGGGTCTGGGTGTCGCCGCCGCCGCTCCATCCCATCAGCGCGTCCGGGTGCCGCGCGGTGGTGGGGAGAAATTCGACGACCCAGGCATGGGTCTTGGCCCGGCCGGATTGCATGGCGGTCTTCGGCGGCTGGAAGATGCGGGCCCGCATATAACTTTCTCCGTCACTGACGCCGCGGCACGAATGGTCGGGGCGGCGGGATTTGAACCCACGACCTCCTGTACCCAAAACAGGCGCGCTGACCAGGCTGCGCCACGCCCCGACTGATAGCACCCGGGACTGAGGCGCCCGGGAATCGCGGGAACCTATGAGCGGCGCCACGAGGATGCAAGCGTTACGCTCCGCCGCCGCTCGGCGCCAGCCCGGAAAATTCGCTGTCGCGCAGCTACTGCCCCCTGCCAGTGGGCCGCGGCTGGATCGGTCAAAGGCCAGTGGGCGGCATGCCCGAACCTCTCGTGCTTTTTCGCCCGCGGCGACGTGCCGGTAGGGATGCTTCGCCACCAGCCGACCGCGATCGCAGACCGCCGAGCGAGCTGCAAACTCCCAGTCACCGCCGCCAGCGCGATCAGGCCGTCTTCGAACACCCCGGACGCGCCCAACATCGGGGACGGCCGCTCGACCATGACGTCGTGCGACGACCGAACGATCGCGGTGGCCGGCTGCATCTGCTCCCGAGGGAGGGGCGCGGCGGGTCGGGCGAAGTCGCTACGGCGAATTGCCAAAAATCCGCTGCTGGACTTTGTCGCCGACACGGATGTTCAGCTTCGCGGTAGTGCCGGCGGCCAACTCCAGGGTCGCCCGCACCGGGCCGCGGCTGTCGATGACCGCCAGGCTTCGGGGCACCGTGTTCTCGGCGATCGAGCGGACCGTTCCGTCGGCGTTGATGAATACCATGTCCAACGGCACCAGTGTGTTCCGCATCCACATTTGCGAGGCGCGCGGATACCCCCAGTCGAACAGCATCCCCGCCTCGGGCGCCACGTTGGGGCGGAACATTTCCCCGACGGTCTGCTGCGCCTCGGTCAACGCCATCTCGACCTCGAACGGATGTGACACGCCGTCGCGCGTGACGATGATCAGCTTCTCCTTCGGCAGTTCGGGCTGCGGACCGGTCGGTTCAGCCGACCGCGCCGGTACCGCGCGGGTTACGGCGGCGGCGGGCAAGGCGGCAAGCAGCGCCAGTAAGAGACGGCGTTTCATGCGGATTGGCTCTCCTTGGTCAGTTGCAGCACCGCATCCCGCACGGGACCGTCGCGCGGCCGGTCCAGCAGCGTGGTGAGCCAGTGCTCCGGCGGGTTGCGACCGGCGGCGCGATCGAAGCGCAGCGCGCGCAGTCCCGCCTCGGCGTCGGGCGGCAGGCGGGTGGGTATGGGAAAATGATTGAGGGTTCCCCAGATGAGCGCCCAACAGCGGCCCACAGTCCAGGGGTTGTAGCCGCCGCCGCCAAGCACGACCAGCCGGGGCGCCAGGGGCATCACCGCCCGAACTACCGAGACATATGCGTTATTGGACAGCGATAATTTCGCCAGCGGATCTTCCTCCAGCGCGTCCGCTCCCGCCTGCAGCAGGATCGCCTGCGGCCGGCGGGCGACGATCAGCGGCACGACCGCCTGCTGCATCACCCAGGCATACTCGCTGTCGTTGCAGCCGGCCGGCAGCGGGAAGTTGCGCGCAGCCCCGCCCGCCCGGTCGTCCGCCGCACCGGTGAACGGCCAGCGGGCACTCTCGTGCAAACTGATGGTCAATACTCGCGGATCGTCGTGGAAGGCGTCCTGCACGCCATCGCCATGATGCGCGTCGATGTCCAGATAGACGATGTTGTCCAGGCCGAGCTCCAGCCATGTCAGCAATCCGAGAACGGGGTCGTTGAGGAAGCAGAAGCCAGACGCACGGTCCGGCCGTCCATGGTGTGTGCCACCCCCGGGGCAGTGGACAATGCCGCCGGAAGCGGCCAGGCGCGCCGCCAGCATCACGCCACCGGCGGAGATTGCCGGACGGCGATAGACATCACGGTAGACCGGGTTGCCCTCGGCGCCGATGCGGAAACGGGCGCGCACGGAGTCGCTGACAGCCTGATCCGCCTCCGCCTGGCGCAGCGCGGCGACGTAGGCGGGATCGTGGAAGCGGGTCAGCTCCGCCTCCGTAGCGACCGGAGCGTCGCGGTAGACGGCGTCAGGCAGCCAGCCGAGCGACCGGCACAGGTCGGTGCAGACCGAGACGCGCGGCACCGCCAGCGGGTGCTTCGGGCCATAGCTCGAGTTCCGGTAGATCTCGCTGCTGACGTAGAGCGGCCGATCCAGGGCCATGCGCGACCCTTCCTCGGGTGGGTTCAAGGATCAGCCTGGGTTCAGGAGCGTTGCGGCATCGCCTGCGGAACGATCGTGGTGACGATCGAGGCATCCAGTGCTTCGTACTCGTGATAGCCGATCGTCGCGTAGAGTTCGGCCCGGGTCTGCATGTGATCGACCATATTCTGGGTGCCGCCGTCGCGACGGATCGCCGCGTAAAGCTTCGCCGTGGCCTTGTTGGCGACACGCAGGCTGCTGACCGGCCAGATCACCATCTTGTAGCCCATCGCCTGGAATTCGTCGGCGGTGAAGAATGGGGTGCGGCCGAACTCGGTCATATTGGCGAGCAGAGGCACGCCGGGCAGCCGGGCGGCAACCTCCTTGAACATATCGGCTGTGGTCAGCGCTTCGGGAAAGATGGCGTCGGCGCCGGCGTCCATGAACAGCTTCGCGCGTCCGACCGAGCCGTCCAGGCCCTCGCTGGCGGCGGCGTCGGTGCGGGCTATGATGAACAGATGCCGCCGGGCGCGGCGGGCGGCGGCGATCTTCGCCGCCATGTCATGCGGATCGGCGAGTTTCTTGTCGTTCAGGTGGCCACATTTCTTCGGCAGCAGCTGGTCCTCGATATGCACCGCGGCGGCACCGGAATCCTCGAAGCTGCGGACCATGTGCATGACGTTGAGTGCCTCGCCGTAGCCGGTGTCGCCATCCACCAGCAGCGGCAGGCCGGTCACGCGAGCGATCTGGCGGACGAAGAAGCAGACCTCGTCCACCGTGATCATGCCCAGGTCTGGAATGCCCATCGATGCGGTCATTGCTGCGCCGGACAGGTACAGCCCCTCGAAGCCCGCCGCCTTGGCCTGCAGGCCGGCCTGACCGTTATGCGCGCCGGGAAGCTGCAGAATGCCGGGTCGCGCGAGCAGCGCGCGGAAGCGGTCTCCGGCAGGAACCGTCGGGAGGTCTTCGGCGACAAGATAGGTCATGGCGTGGCTCCTTCTGGCGCCCCGGATAGCGGAAAGGGGGTGGGAAGAACAGGGCGGCCTTGGAACCGCCAATGCCAGCCCGTCACATGCGAGAGATCGGACACCAGTTGGCTCGCTGCCTCCATCCGACCGAACGACCGGGTGCGCATTCTGATGCCGCCTGGCCGCGCCTCGGCCTCTGCTGGCTCGAGCGGCCGAGTCCGTTGGTCAGTGGCTGCGCGTTATCCGCCCCGGACCACCCCCCACAGCCGACCAGGCACGCCGCCACGTTCAAAGCCGATGCTCAGGTCATCCCCGACGGCTGGGCGCTGGCATATGCGGTGACCGGTTCACTCGCCTTCCCGATAGTCGCGAAACGGCGCATCACGCTTCGACAGTTGGTCTCGCACGCTGCCGCCGTCACGCTTGAATCCCGCCCGATACGCAAGGCTCGGCTCAGTCGTGAACGCCAGCGCCTGCAGCTCTGTTCCGGCGCGGATCGCCGCCCGCATGCCCATGATCTCCATCGCGCGGTGGACGCTGCGCTTGTTGATCTGCGCCAGCTCCGTCGGCACCAGGGCGATCCGTCCCGCCAGCGCCAGCACCTCCTCTTCCAGGCGTTCCGCGGGAAACGCGCGGTTGGCGAAACCCTTCGCGGCGGCTTCTTCGCCGCTGATCGCATCACCGGTCAGGAACATCTCCATGGCGGTTCGCATGCCCAGCAGCCAGGGATGAAACTGATTGTCGGGCGGACTCATCAGCCGGGTCGGCGGGTATCCAATCTTGGCATCATTGGCGACGTAAACGAGGTCGCAGCAGGTCGCGAGCTCGCTGCCGCCAGCCAGGCAATAGCCATGGACCTGCGCAATGACCGGCTTGGCCAGGTCCCAGATCTTGAACCATCCATCCACCACATGGCGCGCCCACTGGCCGGCGCCGCCCGCGGAGTAATAGGGCTGATCAACCGCGTTGTTGGCCGAGAGGTCATAGCCGGAGCAGAATGTCGGGCCGGCGCCGCGCAGGATCGAGACCTTCACCGACGGGTCGGCATCAGCTTGCTGAAGCGCGGCCAGGATCGCGCCGCGCAGCGCGTTGTTCAAAGCGTTGCGCTTTTCCGGCCGATTCATCGTCAGGCGGCAGATCCCCGGCGACGGTTCGTCGATCAGCAGGATTTCGGTCATGATGGTGTCTCCCATTGAACCGATGGTCGGACAAGGCGGGGGCAGGGTCAATCTGTCGCATCAGCCTGCGCGATTGACGGCGATGTGCTTGCCACCGCATGCGAAACGCCCGCCCGCGGCGGCTCCGGCTTGGGCCCGCCACATCGACGCAAGCACAAGGGCAGAGGCCGGATAAGACACCCTCCCCGGATCCCACAACTAGCGCCGCGCTGCCCCAACCGCCTTCGTCAGCTCGGCCACATCGACCGCGCCAGGGATCAGATCATTACCGATCACCAGGGCCGGCGTCCCCTCGATCCCCAGCGCATGCGCCAGCTTGAGATTCTGGTCGATCTGGGCCTGTATCGACGGATCCTGCATATCATGCGCCAGGCGCGGCCAGTCGAGTCCGAGGCTGTTCGCGGTGGTCTCGATCTGCTGCAGCGTCGTATCGGGCGGCAGCTTCATCACCGCCTCGCGCATCTTGACGTAGGCATCCTGCCGCTGTGCGGCCAGCAGCGCCTTGGTTCCCAGCACGCTGGCTGGTCCCAGGATCGGCAGGTCCTTGTAGACCAGCCGGACTTTCCGGTCCTGAGCGAGAAACTGTGTCATCGCCGGCTCCATGCGCCGGCAATAGGGACAGCGGGTGTCGAAGAACTCGACGATGGTGACATCGCCCCGAGGGTCGCCCGCGATCGGATCGGATGCGCTCACCAGTGCGTCCCGCGAAGCGGAGATGGCGGCGCGGGCTTTCGCCTGGGCTTTTTGGCTGTCGTCGGCCTGCATGACGGCGACCGCGTCGCGCAGGATCGAAGGGTCCTGCTTCAGCGCGTCCCGAACGATGCTGACGATCTCCGCCCGCTGGGCCGGGGTGAACGCCTCCGCGCGGGCGCCGGTTTCCCAGGTCAGGACGGCGCAGATCAGGGTGAGCAGCGCCAAGGCACTGGACGGGCGTATCATGAGTGGTCCTTTACCATGCCGGCACATGATAGGGCCGAACCGACACGCCGCATACCGGGCCTCGCGTCCCGCCTCACGGTCGACAATATCCGGTCCGTCCAGCCGGCGAGGTGTGTTTCCGTGGCAATGACGCCAACCGGGAAAGTCGCCACAAGTTGCGGCTGAAATCGGTTGCTCAACGCCGCCGCGACCACTTGCCACACCGGTTCGGTCGGGACGCGCAGGCGGTTGCCGCTGATGGCGAAGCCGGTTAAGGCACGCGCTTCATCGACAGGTGCGCGGTCCCCGGGGCTGGCGAGACGGACAGGATCAACGGAATGCGCTGCGGCTTACCCAACTCCGACGAGTCGCAAGCGACGCGATCAGGTCCGTGCCGAGCTTCTCGCCGGCCGCTGACTCGGGCCCGTGCCGTGCTTGGCTTGCTGGCATTTCTGCCCGGTTGTTCCGGCGGCGGCAGCGGTGATGGTGGCCGGACGCTGGGTCAGCCAGGCTATGTCGCGGGCTTCCTCGGCGGCGTGGTGGCGGATGAACCACTGGCGGCGCTCGCCGGCCGGGAAGTCCTGTCGGCTGGCGGCACGGCAGCGGACGCCGCCGTCGCGGTCGGATTGACCCTTGCGGTGACGCTGCCGTCGCGGGCGGGCCTGGGTGGCGGCGGTGCCTGCCTGGCATTCGCGGCCGGCAGCAAGTCGGTCAATCACGGCGTGCCGGAAGCCATCATGTTCACCCCGATCGCCAGCACCGAGCTGAGTTCCGCCGCGGACCGGCCGGCGGCGGTGCCGATGCTGGCGCGCGGTCTGTTCCTGCTGCATGCCCGCTACGGCACCCTCCCGTTCGAGAATATGGTGGCGTCGGCTGAACAACTTGCGAGCGCCGGCGTGCCGTCCTCCCGTGCGCTGGTCAAGGACCTCGCCCTGGTTGCCGGCCCGTTGCTGGCCGATCCGGGAGCTCGCGCGGTGTTCAGCCATGATGGTGTGCCGCTGGCCGAGGGACAGGTGTTGCGCCAGCCCGACCTCGGGTCGACCTTGGGGCACATTCGCACCGCCGGCGTCGGCGACATGTATTTGGGCACGCTGGCGCATCGGATGGAACAGGCTTCCGCCGTCATTGGCGGTCCGATCCCGTTCGCCGATCTGCGGGCTGCGTTGCCGAAGCCGGCCGCAGCACTGGTGCGGCCGTACCAGAAAGACAAGGTGGCCTTTTTGCCGCCGCCGGCCGATGGTGGCCTGGCGGCGAATGCCGCCTTCGACGTGCTGGCCACCAGCCCTGACAATCTCGACCTGGCCAACCAGCGAGCGCTGGCTGTCGCGGCGCGTTATCGCGCCGGTGGCATGACCCCCGAGGCGGTGCTGGCCTCGACCGACCTGCCGGCAGGCACTCTGCCGCTGTTGCCGGCTTCCACGACCTTCGCCACCCTGGATCGGTCCGGCGATGCCGTCGTCTGCGCGCTGACGATGGACAATCTGTTCGGCACCGGTCGGATTTTTCCGGGCCTTGGCTTTCTGGCCGCCGCCTCCCCCGCCGCGGTGGCACCGCCGCTGCTTTCGGCGGGAATGGTGTGGAACGAAAACCTCAAGGCGTTTCGCGCGGAAGCCGGCGGGTCGGGCCAGGCCGGCGCACCCCTGGCGGTCGCGGCCGCCCTGATCAACGCCCTGCGCACGGGCCGGCCGATGAGCGTGCCGGTGCCCGAGCCGGGACGCGCCAACGTGATCGCTTGCAGCCGCTACCTGCCCGGTGACAACCGCGACTGCGGCTGGGCAGCGGACTCGCGGGAGGCTGGCCTGGCGCTGGGGGCGAACTGATCGAGTGAATTTCTGAAGGACGGCACACGGTGGGATTGAGCGCCCTATGGCACTGAAGATCGGCAAGGGTGCCGCGGCACCGCCATTCCTGGTGATGGATATCATTGCCGCCGCCAACGCCCGCCAGGCGGCGTTACCATCTGGTGCGCCGCACATCATCCGGATGGAGGTCGGCCAGCCCGGCACCGGCGCTCCGGCGGGGGCGGTCGCCGCGGCTCAGGCGGCGCTGACCGCCGGCAATCCAATGGGCTACACCGAGGCCTTCGGCCTGCGCTCGTTGCGAACGAGGATCGCCGAGCATGCGAGGGCGTGGTACGGGGTGGCGCCGCCGATCGAGCGAATCGCTGTCACCGTCGGGGCATCCGGGGGTTTTCCTCTCGCGTTCCTGGCGGCGTTCGATCCGGGTGACCGCATTGCGCTGGTGGCGCCGTTCTACCCGCCATACGTGAATATTCTCACCGCGCTGGGAATGGTGCCGGTGATCCTGCAAGCCGGACCGGAAACACGCTTTCAGCCGAGTGTCGAGATGCTGGAACGGCTGGACCCGCCGCCGGACGGTCTGATCGTTGCCAGCCCGTGCAATCCGGTCGGCACCATGCTGCACCGGGACGAACTCGCGGCGATCGCCGCCTGGTGCGACCGCAACGGCGTCAGGCTGATCAGCGATGAAATCTATCATGGGCTGAACTACGACCATCCGATCGCCTCGGCCGCCGAGTTCAGCCCCAGCGCCGTGGTGGTCAACAGTTTCTCGAAGTACTTCTCGATGACCGGCTGGCGGGTTGGCTGGCTGGTGCTGCCGCCCGACCTGGTGCGGCCTGTCGAGTGCCTGGCGCAGAACATGTTCATCAGCGCGCCGCACATCTCGCAGGTCGCGGCGGAGGCAGCGTTCGACTGCCACGCCGAATTGCAGGCCAACGTGGCCCGCTACCGGCGCTCCCGCGACTATCTGCTGACCGCGCTGCCGGCAGCGGGATTCACTCGTTTGTCACCGGCCGAGGGCGCCTTCTATTTGTTCGCCGACATCAGTGACCGCTCCAACGACAGTGTGGAATTCTGCGCCCGGATGCTGCTCGAGGCCGGCGTGGCGGCGACGCCGGGCGTGGACTTCGACCACTCCCGCGGGGGACGGTTTCTGCGGTTCAGCTACTGCGGTCCCGAGGCGGACATGCGGGAAGCGGCAGCACGGCTGAAGCTCTGGAGGTAGTTGCGGGTGGTGCACTCAGCCAAACGGATTTATCCAGATGCCGATCACCACGCATCACACGCAGGTCGCCGCTCACCTGCCGATGCATCACCGCGACCCAATGGATCGGCTTATTATCGGACAGGCGATCGCCGAGGACATGACCATCGTCACGGCTGATGGTGCTTTCGCCGGCTATTCGGTCAGATTGCTGTGGTAGCGGGGGCGTCCGCGCTCCCGCCGGATGTCATCGATCGGAGGAGGTCTCGGTTGCGGTGGTCGCGGCCTCCGCATGATCGGTCGCCGGCAGCGCGCGAGGCAGCAGGATTGTCATGCTCGTGCCGCGACCCAGCGCGCTGCTTACCCTGATGTCGCCGCCGGACTGGCGGACAAAGCCGTAGACCTGCGCCAGACCCAGGCCGGTGCCCTTGCCGACCTCCTTGGTGGTGAAGAACGGTTCGAACAGCCGCCCCAGGACCTCCTCGGACATGCCGGCGCCGCTGTCTCGCACGCACAGCGTGCCATATTCGCCGGCTGGCAGCATGGGGCCATTCGCGGACGCGGAGACGACCTCATTGCCGGTCGAGATCCACAAGGTCCCGCCGCCCTCCATCGCGTCCCGGGCGTTGATCGAAAGATTGAGCAGGGCCGTCTGCACTTGGGTGGCGTCCGCCAGGACCGACCACGCCTCCGGGTCCAGCTCCAGTGAGACCTTCACCGACGACCCAACGCTGCGTTCCAGCAATTCCACCATTTCGCGCACCAGCGTGTTCGGGGCGATCCGTTCCACATTCAGCTTCTGCTTGCGCGCGAAGGCCATCAGCTGGGCAATCAGCTTGGCGCCTCGTTCGGCCGCGCTGGTGGAGGCGTCGATCAGCCGCAGCGTACGCGGGTCCTCGACGCGCCGTCGCATCACCTCCAGCCCACCTAGAATCGCCGTGAGAAGATTGTTGAAGTCGTGCGCAATCCCACCGGTGAGCTGGCCGAGGGCCTCGATCTTCTGCAACTGGCGAAGCTGTTCCTCGGTCTGCTCGCGCTCGGTGATCTCCGCCAGCAATCTCTCATTCGCCTCCGCCAGGTCCCGCGTCCGCTCGGCCACACGGACCTCCAGCTCCGCGTTGAGCGCTTCAAGCGCGTCGCGGGCTTCCTTCTCCATCGTTCGGTCGTAGAGGATTTTCAGATAGCCCGCGACATCGCCGCGGGCATCGCGCAGCGGCACCATCCGGCTGCTGGACCAGAACAGGGATCCGTCGCGCCGCCGGTGCCAACGTTCCGACCTCACACTGATTTCGCCGCGCGCGGCGCGCATCTCATACTCCGGCCGGTCGCCGACGACATCGTCGGCGGTAAAGATGCGGGCGTACGGGCTCGCCGATGATATCGGTCGGAGCGTATCCGAAGATCGCCTGCGCACCCGTGTTCCAACTGGTGATCCGGCCATCCAGGCCGCAGGTGAAAATCGCGTAGTCAACCGCGCTTTCGACCATCATGCGGTAGCGTTCGCCGCTTTCCTGCGCCTGAATTTCGGCGTCGCGCAGTCGCAGCATGGCGCGGGCCACGGCGATCAGCTCGACCGGTTCAACCGGGGTGGTGAGATAGCAGTCGGCGCCGTTGTCCAGTCCGATGACCTTGTCCGCGACGGTGGTCGCCGTCGCGGAGATTTGAATCACGATGATGTCCGGCCATTCCGACTTGATCCGGCGGCACACCTCGATGCCGACAATATCGGGCAGATTGACATCCAGCAGCACGAGGCTCGGGCGCCTCTCGGCGATCAGCGCCAGCGCCGATGTGCCGTCGCCGGCCTCGATCACCTCCATATCGCCGAGTTGCAGGGAGCGCGTCTTGATGTAGCGTCCCGCTGCGTCGTCGTCGACGTTCAGGATCAGTGGCTTTGCCATCCCGCCGGGCGCGGGCGATACCAGCGAGGGGCGGGCGACGCTGCTCATTCGGAGGATTCCCGCGTTGAGGCGATTTCCAGCCAGACATCGGCCAGAGCACGCTGCATCAGTTCGCGTGTCAACGTCGCCTTGGACAGGATCGTCCGCGCTCGCGCCAGGCGGTTCCGTTCGGACGTCCCCAGGATCGAGGAGGTGCAGACCACAACCGGGACGTCCCTGGTCGCCGGGTCCTCCGCCAGTCGGTCCATCAGTTCGAAGCCGCTCATATCCGGCAGCCGAAGGTCGAGAATGATCACATCAGGCTGCTCGATGGCGGAGCGGCGCAGACCTTCGACGCCGGTTTCGGCCTCCAGGATATCCAGGTCGAAACCACCCATCAGCATCTGCCGTAGCACGTAGCGGGACGTCTCCTCGTCATCGATCAGCAGAACGCTTCGGCCGGGTCCGGGTTTGCTTGCCAGGGCGGGAGCGGGCGATCCCGTCGGCCGAACCGAGACCGGGATGCACAAGGTGAAGGTCGAACCACCGCCCGGCGCGCTGCGCAACGTCAGTGTACCGCCAAGCAGTTCGGCCAGGCGGCGGGACAACGGCAACCCCAGCCCGGTGCCCTTTGCACGATACTGCAACAGATTCGCGACCTGGGAGAATTCCTGAAACACCAGCTCGTGGTTCTCCGGCGCGATGCCGATGCCGGTGTCTGACACCGTCAGGCTGCATCGCCCGGCAATCCGCTCGCCATCGAAGGTCGTTTCCGCATCAAAACTTGCCGACACGTGGACCTCACCGCGTTCGGTGAACTTCAGCGCATTGGAGACCAGGTTGCGCAGCACCTGCGCGACCTTGGCCTCATCGGTGAAGAGCGTCCGGTTCTCCGGCGGCTCCTCGAACACCAGTTCCACCGCTTCGTTCTGCCGCAGCGGCTTCATCACACCGCGCAATGCGCCGAACAACTCGCCGACGGTGAACAGACGCGGCCGAACGTCCAGCTTTCCGGCCTCGACCTTGGCCAGATCCAGCAGATCGTTCACCAGTTCGGTGAGGCTTTCGGCGGAGCGGCGGATATAGGTGACCTGGCGTTCCTGCTCGGTGGTCAGCGGCCCGTCGGTGCCGTCCAGCAGCAGCCGGGACAAAGCCAGGATCGAGTTGAGTGGCGTCCTGAATTCATGACTCATGTTGGACAGAAAGCGGGACTTCAGCTCACTCGCCTGCCGCAGCTGTTCGGCCCGCTCATCCAGCTCGGCATACAGCGCGACGACGCCGCGGTTGGTGTCCTCAAGTTCGGTGTTGAGTCGCTCCAGCTCCTCGTGCCTGATATGCAATTCGGCCAGGCTGGTGACGAGCTCGGTGTTCTGGGTCTGTAATTCAGCGGTCGGGTTGAGCGTCAGGTCAGCTCGCAGTCCAGCGGTGACACGGGCAATATCCCGGTCGCCAAGGGCGATGCCTTCGGGCAGGCGCTTGGTGAGCGAAACGGTGGTGCCGGCGGAGCCGGTGGTGATGCTGAAATCGTCGACCAGGCGCCGGGCGCTGGAAATGCCCCGGCCTGGCATGCGGCCTTCCATCGTTGCATCCAGGTCGCGAATGCCATTGCCGTGGTCGGTGATGCGGGCCACCAGGGCGGCAGGCGGGCCGCGCTTGATCAGGAAGGCGGCGCTGCCGCCACCGCCATAGGATACCGCGTTGCGTGCGATCTCCGACACCGAGGCGGCGAAGCGGGTCTGGCTGGACGTGTCGAGGCCGGTCAGCGCCGCGACCTGCCGGGCCCGCTGGCGCGCCGTGACGATGTCTTCTGGCGCCTTCAATGCGACCGTCAGAAGTGGCGACAACATGACTTCAACCCTTCCAGACGACGACAGAAGCGTCATCGCGTCCGCGGGCATGCGCTCGGTATAGCACAGCAGCGATCAGGGCAGGATCCTTCGTGAACAAATCCGGATAATTCTCCGGCGACCACGAGGTCGCCAGGCCATCAGAGTACAGCACCACCACCGGCCGATGATACAACGGATATTGAAACGCCTGCAGCCGGCCCATGGCGTGGCCGGCGATGCCGTTGTGCGACACCATGCGTCGGAGGCCGGCGGAATCGATGATGAAGCCGGCGATGTTGCCGACGCCGCCGTACGCCACCCGGCGGGCGGCTGGATCGATACAGGCGACCGCAAGGGCGGCGCCGCGCGTCGGTCGCAGCCCGGCGTGCAGCATCGGCAGCAGCCCGTCAGGGGTCAGCGGAGCGGCAGTGCCGGCGGCAGCCTTTTGGAACAGCCGGACCGCTTCCTCCGAGGCCGCCGCGGCAATGGGTCCATGCCCCAGCCCGTCGGCCAGCAGGACCGCGAGGCGACCGTCCGGGTGGGTCACGATCGCGCCGGCATCGCCGCAGATCTGCTCCCCCGGCTTCGGGACGGCGAGCGTCGCGGTGTTCCGGGCAACGTCGTCCGCTGCATCGACCTCCCTGCCCATGCGCACCAGCAGTGCCGTGCCGGAGCCCGGGCGGCTGTCAATCAGGAGTTGATGCGCCAGCCGGCGGACCGCCCCCAAACCATTGCCGCTGGTGCCGGCGGTGGAAAAGCCGTCGCGCAGGCAGGCGGCGACGTCGGCCATGCCCGGGCCGCGGTCCAGCGCCATGATCTCGAAGCGCGCGGGGTGGCGGGGATCGGGGCTGACCAGGATTTCTCCGCCGCCGGCGTGGCGCAGCAGATTTTGCGCCAGTTCGGTCACCACGATGGCGACTCGCCCGGCGTCGGAGTCCTTGTAACCAAGGGCTCCAGCCATACCGACGGCGCTGCGCCGGGCAGCCGCGACATCGGTCGGATCGCGCACCGGTATGGCTTTCACAGCGCTTATTTCCACCTCGCGATGATCACCTTGGTGCCCTTGCCGGGAACCGAATCGATGGAGAATTCATTGCACAGGCGACGGGCGCCGCCGAGGCCCAGCCCCATTCCCTTGCCGCTGGTATAGCCGTCTTTCAGCGCCAGCTCGATATCGGCGATGCCCGGTCCCCGGTCTTCGAACACGATCCGGACGCCACGGCGGCCGCCGCTCTGCACGATGTCCATATTCGCCTGACCGCCTTTGCCGTAATCCAACGTATTGCGGGCAAGTTCGCTTGCGGCGGTGACGATCTTGGTCTGATCGACCAGCCCCAGCCCCGCCTCGATCGCGAAGCGGCGCACTTCCTGGCGGACCCGCACCACATCTTCGCCGGTGCGGATCGGCACCGTGCTACTCGGCACCATGATCCCCGTCGGCATCTCCTTCGCCGAGATGCGTACCGGCGTCCGCGGTCAGCCGCCGGATCATTGCCATCCCGCGTTCGGCGTTCAGCGCGGTGCGGACGCCGGGCAGCGACAGGCCCAGTTCCACCAGGGTGATCGCCACCGCCGGCCGCATCCCGACAACCACCGTCTCGGCGTCGAGCACCTTGGCGATCATTGCGATGTTGGCCAGCGTGCGGCCGATGAAGCTGTCGACGATTTCCAGCGCGGAAATGTCGATCAGCACGCCGGTGGCGGAGACCTCCACGATTCGCGTGGTCAGATCCTCCTCCAGCGCCATCGCCAGCCGATCGTGCATATCGACCTGGATGGTGACGAGCAGGGCATGACCCAGCTTGAGGATCGGGATGCGGTCCATGCGCCGGCGACCTCAGCTCAGTTCGGTTGCTGCGACGGGGCGGACGCTGACCACCGTCTTGCCCAGCCGCCGCAGCGCCAGCGCGAACGCGTCCGCCAGGTTGGCCTTCGAGACCACGTTCAGCTCGACCCCAAGATGCACCATCGTCTGGGCGATCTGCGGCCGGATGCCGCTGATGATGCAGTCGGCGCCCATCAGCCGGGCGGCGGCGACCGTCTTCAGCAGGTGCTGCGCGACAAGCGTATCGACGGTGGGAACGCCGGTGATGTCGATGATGGCGATGTCGGCCTCATACCGCACGATGCTGTCCAGCAGGTTCTCCATCACCACCTGGGTGCGCGAGCTGTCCAGCGTGCCGATCAGCGGCAGGGCCAGGATGCCTTGCCACAGCTTCACCACCGGCGTCGACAGTTCGGCCATCTCGGCTTGCTGCCGGATAATGACTTCTTCGCGGGCACGCTGAAAGCGTTCCAGCATGGCCAGACCGATGCCGTCGATCAGGCGGCTCACCGACCAGGTTTCCGCGGCCAGCGCCTCGGGTTGCGTGGCCAGAACGACGCGCAGGCGGGTGAACAGCGGTTCCTTGAGGGAAAAGATGAAGGTCGCGGTCTCCGACGGGGTAAACCCCTGAAGCGCGCGGCTGATGGCGATTTCGGCCACGGTCTCCCGCAGTGGTGCGAAACCGGGATCGTCCAGGTCCGTGACATTGCCAGCACGGCTGCCCTGGGCCAGCCTGCTGATGATCTCCGTGCATTGCGCATCCAGCTCGCCCGGGGTGTTGCGGTCGTCGCCTTTCGCCCGCAGCGCATCCAGCCAGTCGGCCAGGAGTTCCTGCCGAAAGGAAGACAGGATCTCGGGGATGAGAGAAGACGGAGGCGCCACCATGCTGCGATCTATCCTGTATCAAGGCGGTGTGAAACCAGGTCGTGCCAGACCGTCGGGCACCGCGGAGGAGGCATCGCGATGCGATGCCTTAGCCCGGGGCTTGTACACGCTTGGCTCACTCCGCGCACTAGAGGGAGCAACGTCCGATGAACGAACCGACTAATCAATACGGCCTGACCGCCGCGCGCAATCATGGGCGGCCGGGGAGGGACAGCCGGCCATCCAGCCTGACCGTCGATATCCACTGCCATGTGTCGGTTCCGGCGGCCGCGGATCTGGTCCGGCCGCATCTGCAGCCGGACCCCAGGGCGAGCGTCTACACCGAGGAAACCCGCATTCTGACGCGCAGGCAGGATGCCGACCGCACGCCGCATCTGACCGACCTGGCGCTGCGGATGCGCGACTTCGATGCGATGGGATTGGATGCCCAGGTCATCAGTCCGGCGCCGGGCCAGTGCTATTATGGCGTGCCGCCTGAGATCGGCATTCAGGCCGCCCGGATGGTCAACGAAGGCGTCGCCGCGATCGCCGCGCGGCTGCCGGATCGGATTCCGGCGGCGCTGGGTTCGGTGGCGCTGCAGGCGGGGGGCGCCGCGGCAGCCGAGGAACTCGAGCATTGCGTCAAGGTGCTGGGCCTCAAAGGTGTCGAGGTCCTGGCCCATGTCGGCGAGCTGGAGCTGTCTGACCCCGGCTTCGAGCCGTTCTGGGCGCGTGCCGAGTCGCTGGGCGCCGTGGTGTTCATCCACCCGAGTGGCTTCACCGAGCCGCGGCGCTTCGGGCGCTTCTACTTCAGCAACGTTATCGGCAATCCGCTGGACACCACGATGGCGCTGCATCACCTGATCTTCGATGGGGTGCTGGAACGCTATCCGGAGCCTGAAGATCATCGCTGCGCATGGCGGCGGATATCTGCCGGCGTATTCGGGGCGTATCGACCATGCCTGGGGCGCGCGCAGCGACGCGCATGGCGACCTGCCGAAGCCGCCCAGCTTCTATCTGAAGAAAATCTATCTCGACACCATCGTTTTTACCCCATGGCAGCTCGCAGCCCTGGTCGATCTGTTCGGTGTCGAGAAGATCCTGCTGGGTACCGACTATCCGTACGACATGGGCGAGTACGATCCGATTGGACACATCAATTCCGTCGCGTCGTTGAGCGGCGATGACCGCGCCGCGATTGCCGGCGGCAACGCCAGGACCCTGTTCGGGATTTGACGCCGCCGGCCCAATCCGCGGTGCCCAACTCCCGGCGCAGGCGGCGCCCGGTCGCTCCCGGGGCTCAGGAAGACTGCGGCGAGGCGGCCAGCAACTGCTCGATCGGATCCCAGACAAAGGCCGTCTGCGGCACCTTTTCGCCACCGATCTGAATCGCCGCCTCCGCCACCGGCCGCCCGCCCAGACGTTGGTAGAACCAGCGGCTGGGGTTGTCGCGGAGCACCCACACGAAGGCGGATCGGCAGCCGATATCCACGAGATGCGAAGCGGCGGCGCGCATCAGTCGGCGCCCGACGCCCCGCTCACGCCAGTCGTCCAGGACATAGAGTGTCTCGACCTCACCCTCGGCCAGCCGCTTGCCGCCGATCTCCGCGTGCCTCGCCCGCCCCGCCGTGGTGAAGCCGATGATGCGCGGTCCGCTGCCGCTCGGCACATCGGCGCCGGACGCGGTGGCTACCAGCACGCCGGTACCGCCACGGATCGCCGCGTCGTAGTGGGCCGCCTGGCGCGAGACCGACAGCTTAGCCAAAAAGGCATCCGGCAGGATCCCAGGATACGTGCTGCGCCAAGCCGTGACATGCACCGCGCCGATGGCGATGGCATCCGCGACCCTGGCCTTGCGCAGTGAGATCAACGCGCGCGCTCCAGCACAGCGGCGAAGAAGCCGTCGGTTCCGTGCCGAGCCGGGGTAAGAGACAGGAAAGCGCCACTGTTTGGCACTGGAGTGGCTAATGACCAGGCGCGCGGCAGCGGGACAATATCGAAATCGGGATGGCGAAGCAGAAACGCAGACACCTGAGCCTCGTTTTCCTCTTCCAGCAGGGAGCACGTAGCGTAGACCATACGCCCAAATTTGCGAACCAGGGTTTGCGCCGTGTCAAGTATGGCCGCCTGTTTTGCAACCAATTCGTTGAGGTCGTTTTCTCGCAGGCGCAGTCGGGCATCCGGATTGCGTCGCCAGGTGCCGAGTCCGGTGCAGGGCGCATCGACCAGGACCCGATCAAACGTGCCGGCGCGTCGCTTGACCCATTTGTCGCCCGGCTCGAGCAGGTGACGCTCAACGTTGTGCACACCCGCGCGCCGGAACCGGCGAACCGCCGCGTCCAGCCGGTTCGCGGAGACGTCGCAGGCGACGATCTGGCCGCGGTTCTCCATCATCCCGGCCAGCGCCAGGGTCTTGCCGCCGGCGCCGGCACACCAGTCGGCCACACGCATGCCGGGGGCGGCTCCGACCAAGGCGGCGACCAGCTGGCTGCCCTCGTCCTGGATTTCCACCAGGCCGGACGTGAAAGCCGGACCGGCGGTGACGGGACGGCGTCCATCGATGCGCAGGCCCCATGACGAAATCGGTGTCGGCCGCGCGTCCCACCCTTCGGCTGCCAGTGCAGCCTGCGCCTCTGCTCGATCGGCCTTCAGCGAGTTGACCCTCAGGTCGAGCGGTGCCGAGCCTGAGAGGGCCGCCATCTCGGCTGGCAGCGCAGCGCCGAAGCGGGCGGTCAGGCGAGGCAGGAGCCAGTCGGGGATCTCCAGCCGGACGGCATCCGGCATGCCGGGATGGTCGAGGCCGTGGCCCTCGATCGGTGCCAGAGCCGAGGTTTCCGGCCGCTCGAATCCCGCCGGCGCGAACTGGCCTCCGGAGAAGGCCTGGCGAATGCCGGACAGCGCCCAGCCCTCGAGCAGCAGCGAGGCAGCAACCAGCAGGCGTGGCGTCACTCTGGGAGCGTCCGGGCGGGATGTGTCCGCAGTGGCGTCAGCCGGCGGACCATCTCCCGTCAGGGCATCGCTCGGCCGGCCCTCGTGCAGCCACCAGCCGAGGCGGCGCCGGGCGCGCAGCACCCTCCAGACCCGGTCGGAGACCGCGCGACGGTCGCCGGAGCCGATGTAGCGACGCGAGCGGAAGAAATCGTTGGCGACGGCATCGGCGGGACGGTTCGAGGCGGTCTCCACTGCGTCCAGCAACTCGATCGCGGCTGCGATCCGGGCGGCGGGGGTCAAAGGCTACAGCCGGTATCAGCCATCAGTCCTGCCGGTAGTTCGGCGCCTCCCGGTCGATCGCAACGTCGTGGACATGGCTTTCGCGCAGGCCGGCGCCGGTGATGCGCCGAAACCGGGTGGTGGCTTGCAGATTGGCGATGTCCGGGCTGCCGGTGTAGCCCATGCCTGCCTTGAGGCCACCGACAAGCTGATGGACGACGCTGCCCACCGGGCCCTTGTAGCCGACGCGGCCCTCGACGCCCTCGGGCACCAGCTTCAACTGATCCTTGATGTCCTGCTGGAAGTAACGATCGGCCGAGCCGCGGGCCATGGCGCCGAGGCTGCCCATGCCGCGGTAAGATTTATATGAGCGGCCCTGGTAGAGAAAAACCTCGCCAGGAGCTTCGTTGGTGCCGGCGAGCAGGCTGCCGATCATCACCGAGTTCGGCACCGGCGGCGATTGCCTTGACGATGTCGCCGCTGGTGCGCATGCCGCCATCGGCAATGGCGGGAATGTCGTGGTCCTTGCAGGCGGCGGACGTCTCCAGCACGGCGGTGAATTGCGGTACACCGACACCGGCGACGACTCGCGTGGTGCAGATGCTGCCGGGTCCGATGCCGATCTTCACCGCATCCACTCCGGCGGCGATCAGCGCCAGCGCGCCCTCCGGCGTGGCGACGTTGCCGGCGATCACCTGCGTGGTGTTGGAGGCGCGCTTGATTGCCTCGATCGCGTTCAGCACGGCCTGCGAGTGGCCATGAGCGGTATCCACCACGATGACATCGGCCTCGGCCTTGATCAGGGCCCGGGCACGCGCTTCGCCGTCTGGACCGACGCCGGTGGCAGCAGCGACGCGCAATCGACCGAGCTCGTCCTTGTTCGCAAGTGGATGTGATTCGGCCTTATCCATGTCCTTGACGGTGATCAGACCGATACAGCGGTAAGCATCATCGACGACCAGCAGCTTCTCGATGCGGTGCTTGTGCAGCAGCCGTCGGGCCTGCTCCGGGCCGACATCGGCGTTGACCGTGACCAGGTTCTCCCGCGTCATCAACTCATAGACCTTGAGACTCGGCTCGCTCGCGAAGCGGACATCGCGATTGGTAACGATTCCGACCAGGCGGTTGGTCTCGCGTTCGACCACCGGGATGCCGCTGATCCGCTGGCTGGACATCAGTGCCTTGACGTCGGCGAGGGTCTGGTCGGGATGGATGGTCAGCGGATTGACCACCATTCCGGATTCGAATTTCTTGACGCGGCGAACCTGGGCAGCTTGCTCGTCCGGGCTGAGGTTCTTGTGGATCACGCCCATGCCGCCAAGCTGCGCCATTGCGATGGCCATTTCGGCCTCGGTGACGGTGTCCATCGCGGCCGAGATCAGTGGGATGTTGAGTGCGATGCCCCGGGTCAGTCGGGTCGCGGTGCTGACGGACGACGGCAGTACCTGCGGAATAGGCGGGGACGATCAAGACATCGTCGAACGCCAGGGCTTCCTCGACACGCGAGGCCAACAACCTTGCACTGGCCGAGTTGGGGATGGTTTGAGGTGCGATATCGAATGCCATGGGCGGTGCGCCTTTCCGCTACCTTGGCGGCCCCACATAGGGCGGTGGCTCACGCGACGCAAGTGACCTCTAGGTTAATACTGGTAATCACGATGGCGGGACTACGGGCGCGTTTCTTGTGATTGCGAAACCAAGCTGATTGTCGAACCGGGATTTTCGTTTTCCGCCGTCCCAGGAAGACCGCCGGCGCAGGCCGAGCGCGCTGCGAAAAAAGCAGCTTTCGAGGATTCCAAACGAGGGCCTTGCATTCATGTTGCATTGCACAATATCAGCGTCGGAAGAGAGATGCACACAATGGCGACAAAGGCGGTCAGGCTATGAGGCGACCGGATCATCGCGAAGACCACTCGAACAACACGTCGCTGCTGACGACATGGCTGCCGATTGTGACGGCGATGGCGATCATGGTCACCGGCTGCCTGAGCACCATTCTGGTGCTGGAAATGGACGAATTTCAGCCAAAGATTGGTGACATCGTCGTGTTCAAGCCAGGCTCCCAGGACCCTGATATGTGGCAAATGTCAATACAGGCCACTACGCTGCCGACGAGGACTGCGTCCGCGACAGATTGCTCACTCGATCCGAATGTGATGGCAACGGATGGCGGAAGTCTGGTCGTCGAAGGCCGCGAGACTGAGCCGTCGGTGCTCTATCGGGTTCACTGGGCCGGCGGCGGAACATCCGAGGGAAGTGACAGTTGCGGGTCGGCCGTCGATCTGGCGATGGCGCGAAGCGATCTGCAACGGCTGGCGAATGCAGCGGGCGGCTTTGGCGTCGGAGAGAAGGGCATAACGCGCTAAGGCGCACGCGTGGGTGATCGGTTTGTCGGCCATCAGGCGCTGAACGACTCTAGCGCTGTCCGACGGCGCGCTGCTACGGTGTTCGGATGTCATCGGTGCTGGCTGAGTGGCCTGAGGAGCAAGGGGCGCGTCGCGAGCAGGAGCCCGGGAAACCGGAGACTGTCTTCGAGGCGCTGGTCGTGCCGCATCGCAGTCTGAGTCGCCGCGGCATGCTGATCCTGAGTGCCGGTCTGGCGCTGTGCAGCGCGGGTATCGCCGTTCGGTTCTGGTTCCTCGGCGCCTGGCCCGTCATTGCTTTCAGCGGCGTTGAGGTTGCGTTGGCGACTCTGCTGTTGAGCATCAACTTCCGTCACGCCCGCGCGCGAGAACTCATCAGGCTGAGTTCAGCGGAAATTACCGTCGTCCAGACCGATCATCGAGGTCGCCGCCGCAGTTTCTCTTTGCCGTCCGCGTGGCTTCAGATCAGGCTGGAAACAACCGGCAATCGAGACTCGCGGCTGCTGCTCAGAAGCCACGGCAGAGGCCGGGAGGTTGCTGCGTTTCTCCACGCCCCGGCCAAGCTGTCGCTGTTCGAGGCGCTGCGAGACGCTCTGCATCGCGTGCGCCAACCGCGATTCGACAACGAGCAATTACGCGAGCGCTAAGCCGAATCGCGCCGGGCAGAATTGCCGAAGTCCGCTGATGACACCGTCAGCTAGAGCAATATCAACCTGACTCCGGCCGCGGAGCGACCTCAGGCTGATGAGATTGATCGTGAAACGACGACAGGAGCGCCTCTACTCAAGATGAAAGCGCTCTCGAACCGTGCGTCAGCGTCAGAAGCGGTGCGTATTCAGGAACTTTCGTTCGGACCCATTGACTTGATCAGGTCGAACACGCGCTTGCGCACCGACGGATCGGTGATGCGATAGTAAGCGCGCACCAACTCCAGCGTCTCACGTCGGCTCAGAGTGTCGTCGCCAAACGGATCGTTGGAGTCGGGCAGCCCGGAAGATCGACGGTTGGGGGTACCGCCGAACGTGGCGGACAGGCTGTCGGGCATGTCGTCAAAGAAGAAGCTGATCGGAACGTCGAGGACCCGTGACAGATCAAACAGCCGTGAGGCCCCGACTCGGTTCACGCCCCGTTCGTATTTCTGGACCTGCTGGAACGTAAGGCCCAGCGCCTCTCCGAGTCGTTCCTGCGACATGCCCAGGAGGGTGCGACGCAGCCTAATGCGGGTGCCCACGTGCACGTCGATCGGGCTCGGCCGGCTCTCTCTTTCAGTGCCCACGACCTGTTCGGCCCCCACCATCATCCTACGCCCCTTTTTCCAATACGGACGGTATATAGGTCCGCGGCCCGCTTCGCCATCAACAGTTTCATATCACATCGGCCCTCGCGCATCTAGCCGATCAGCCCTAAAATCGCAACCACTAATTGTTAATAAACGGACAACGTCCTGTCAATAGTAGCATATAGATGATACTGTATAATAATTAGAACGCATTTTCAGTCGTCGATATTTTGCGCCGTCGCGACAATCCAAAAAAGATTGTCAATACACCAACCCCGCCGGGCAGCAACAACCCGAGTCGCGGATACAACGGCGTCGGGAGTGCTCCCGGCAAAGGCACCGCTACAAAGCCTGTCTGCCGCATCCCCAGTCTCGCCAGCTCATGACCTCTGGCGTCGAATGCGGCCGATATACCCGTGTTTGCCGCGCGCAGCAGCGGGAGACCTTCCTCTACCGCGCGCAGCCGAGCCGCGGCAAGGTGCTGTCTGGGGCCAGCGGAATTGCCGAACCAGGCGTCGTTGGTCACGTTGATCATCCAGGCAGGCCGATCCAATTCGTCAATGACCTGATTGGGGAAGATCGCCTCATAACAGATGAGGGCACCCACCGGCGGCAGGCCTGGCAGATGCAGGGTTCGCGGACCCGGACCTCGGGCGAAGCCGCCGCCCGGCACGACCTGGATGCCCAGGGGAAGCCAGTCCGGCTGATACTCGCCGAACGGAACCAGGTGCCATTTGTCGTAGATACCCTCGATCACGCCGCCGGCGCCGAGTGCAAACAGGCTGTTGCGTGGCCGCCGCGCGGCATCGAATCGGACCGCCCCGATAAGAGCCTGGTGATCACCGAGAGCCTGGGCGATCAAGTCGCGGGCGGCAGCGTCCGTCTGCAACAGAGCCGGGCTCGCGGTCTCCGGCCATACCACGACGGCAGGGTTGTCGCCGGCCGCCGCCAGGGCTTCGCGGGTCAGACTCAGATAATGTTGAAAGATGCCGAACAGCAGGGTCGCATCCCATTTCTGGCCCTGTGCCACGTTGCCCTGAATCAACAGAACCGTGACGCCCGGAGCGGGCGGCGGTTTTTGTTGCAGGCGGAGAATGCCGAAACCGCACCAGAGCGACAGCAGCCCGACGCCGGCAAACCGCCAACGCCACCCGAGAACCGGAGTCGCGGCCAACAGCACGGTGACGAAGGTCATGCCATGCACGCCGATCAGCGAGGCCGGCTGGATCAGCACATCGCCCGCGTGTCCGGACAGTTCCCAGACGCTGCCCAGCGGATTCCACGGGAACCCGGTGGCAACGAACTGGCGTGCAAGATCGGTCAGCACCCACGCGCCGGCCAGTGTCAATGCCATCGGCCAGCCGGGTGGCGCCCGGCGGGCGACGGCAGTGGCGGCGGCGGTGAACAGGGCCAATACCGCCGCGAGGGCCGGCACGGCGAAGGGAACCAGCCACCAGAATCGGGCGGCCTCGAACAGGATGGCCTCGGTGACCCAGTAAAGTCCCGCGCCGTATAAGCCCGAATCCGAACCACCAGCCGCGGCGGGCGGCGGTGGCAGGCCGGCGCGCACCTTGGATCAGGCAGAGCAAACAGGGCACTGTCAGCAGCAGCACCGGTATCAGATGGACCGGCGGCAGGGCCAGCACGGACAGGCCACCCGCCAACAGCGCCGCGACGTCGGCACGCCATCCGGTCAGCGCGGCCAGCCGGTCGGCCGCACCCTCGATGGAGATGGCGCGAGGCCGCCGCACCCCGTCGCGGTTCAGTTCGGCGCCTCGCGCGACTGGCGTTCATAGTGACGATAGTATTTCTCGGTGACCAAATCAGTCTGCACCACGACCGCGACATCGGTGGTGTTGAACTGGGCATCGATCACCGCGCCTTCCCCCACGAATCCGCCGAGTCGCAGGTAGCCCTTGATCAGCGGCGGCAGACTGATCAGCGTGGCCTGCGCGTTGATTTCTTCGCGCTCGAGCCGTCGCATCTCGATGTAGCGGTGTGGCAACGCGCGCGGCCTGATCGGGGGTGGCGCCAGATGATAGTGATACAGGTAGCTCAGCGGCATCGCGAGAACATCCGGGTCGGTTCCCGGCAGGCTGGCGCAGCCGAACATCAGGTCGATCCGGTGATGAAATACATAGGCGGCGATGCCGCGCCACAGCAACTGCATCACCGCCCGGTTGCGATAGTCGGTATCGACGCAGGATCGTCCGAGTTCCAGGATCCGGCCGGTGAGGGCCTCGATGCAGCTGATGTCGTATTCGCCGGCCGAGTAGAAATGGCCGATGCGGCGGGCACCCTTTCGCTGAATCAGGCGATAGGTGCCGACGACACCCGGCGCTCCGTCACCCAGGCTGTGATCGACCACCAGAAGATGGTCGGCAACGGTGTCGTAGACATCCTTGTCACGTTGCGAGCGCACCGTATCGGCATCCGCCCGGGCGCCCAGTTCCTGATAGAAAACCCGGTAGCGGAGAGCTTGCACCGCGTCGATCTCGGTCGCGTTGGCGGCGATGCGAACACCCAGCTTGCCGGCACGTATTTCGGGAAACGCCGCGGCGGGATCGTGCTGGATCATCGTCTCGCACCCGTGGGTTCATCGTCGTCGCTGCTATCCCGGTCGGTCTCCCGGCTGTCGCTGTCCGGCGGCGCGCGACCCACTGTGGCTGCCTCGCGCGGCCGTCCGAATAATTCCAGCCGCAGCGACACGAGATCGAACCCGAGGCGCGAGGCAATCGTGTGCATCAACTTCTCGTGCTCGGCGTCCTGAAACTCGATAACCTTGCCGGTTTCGATGTCGATCAGATGGTAGTGGTGGCCGCCATCCTCGGTGGGCTCGTACCGGGCCCGCCCGCCGCCGAAATCACGGCGGTCCAGGATGCCCTTTTCCTCGAACAGCCGGACGGTCCGATAGACGGTCGCGATCGAGATGTGTTGGTCCAACGCCGAGGCTCGGCGGTACAATTCCTCGACGTCGGGATGATCCCCGGCCTCGGACAGGACCCGCGCGACAACCCTGCGCTGGCCGGTCATCTTTAGACCCCGTTCGATGCAGAGGCGCTCGATGCGCGATTCCATTCGGTTCCTTGAGGCCGGTCTTTCCCGCGCGCCCCTCACCGGGGCCACCCGAGGCACCCGCATATAATGCCTCGGCGGGGTCAGGGAAGCTAGCTAGCGCAATATCAGCCTGACTCTAATCGCGAATCGACCTCAGGCTGATGAAACTGCTCGCGAAACAACGGCTGTGGCGGCTCCACTCAGAAATGCGGGTGCTCCGGGGATGCAGTCCTGTACGCGGCCCTCGATACGCCTGGCCTTGGCGCGCCGGGAAGCGGTTCAGTCGCCGGAAATGCGCCGCGTGCCGAGCCCGATCTGCTTCGCGAGGGACGAGCGCTTCTCGGCATAGTTCGGCGCCACCATGGGATAGCCCGACTCGAGTCCCCACTTTTCCCGGTATTGTTCGGGCGTGAGGTTGAAGGAGGCAGCGAGGTGCCGCTTCAGCATCTTCAGCCGCTTACCGTCTTCCAGGCAGATAATGTAATCCGGAAAGACCGACTTGCGTACCGGCACCGCGGGTTGTTGCTTTTCCGCCGGGGCGGTAGGCTCCTGGCCGATATGCGCAAGCGTCTTGTAAACGTTACGAATGAAGCTCGGCAGTACGTCCGGCTCGACGGGATTGTTGGAGACATGAGCCGAGACGATCTGGGCCGTCAATCCAAGCAGATTACTGTCCGTCAATTTTTCGGCCATCACAGGGCCCCTTTCCCGTCGCTATGCTGCTTTATATATGAAGCATACGCGCGATTTAGCAACGGCGACTGGTCAGTCCTTTAAAAGCAAAGATCATGACGCAGATGCAAGATGCCACCCGGGAACTCGATATTACATCCGAGGTCTGCCCGATGACGTTCGTCAGGACGCGTCTGGCCTTGGACCGACTGGCGCCGGGAGAAACACTTCTGGTCAAGCTGAAGGGCGACGAACCGACGAAAAACGTTCCCACAGCCGCAACGGAACAAGGGCATGAAATACTTTACCTCAAAACGGACCCATCTGGAATCAGTCACTTACTGCTCCGCCGCGGGAAGTAAATTGTCCTGCCCGCGGGTCTTTCGCGGTCATCCCAGGTCCAATCGCAGCACCAATGCATCCGACCGGTCGGAATAATACGCTGGCCTGCGCCCGGTCTGGGTAAAACCTTGGCGCAGATAAAGCCTCAGAGCAGCAGTATTTTTCACCGACACTTCAAGGAAAGCGACGGCCGCGCCGGACGCCACCAGCCGGACGATTGCCGCCTGCAGCAGACCCGTCGCCACCCCGTGTCGTCTTGCCGCCGGCACCACCGCGAGGGTGAGAATCTCCGCCTCCTCACCGGCGACCCGGGCCAGCACCAGTCCGTCCTCGCCGTGCAGCAGACCCATCACGTTCGGCAGCATCAGTTGCAGGCCGAACACGTCGTCGCTCCAGGCCTCGGCTACGGGGAAGGCAGCCTGGTGGATCGTCGCCAGCAAGCCGGCATCGGCTTCGGTGGCCAGACGAAGTCGGGGCACCTCAAGGCAAGATGGATCGCTTGCCACGGCTCAGCCGATCGGCGACGGGCGCAGACCGGCGGGCGTTTTGGCCTCCGGCGCGTCAACATAGAGCGGTTCGGCGGGCAGCGGCCGCAGCAGGCCCTGAAAGCGCAGCGCCGCCACCTGCGCGATGTGGCGCCCAAGCGGCAGCCTGGCATCGGTCAGCATGACATTGGCGCCGCGGGCGGCAAGGCGCGAGGCAATATCGTCGGCAGCGCTGCCGGCGACGGCGACCGGACGATCCGGCTCGGGCAGATCGGTCACCGGCAACGACAGCACATGTTCGCCGATTTCCAGGAAGATCCGCCCTCGGCGGCTGGCAATGGCGCACCACAACAAGCGATCGCCAAGGAAAGGCAACGAATCCGCCAGGGCTTCCCCGACGGTGACACCGACAACCGGGACCTCGGCCGACACGCCGATACCCAGAGCCAGCGCAACTGCGCCACGAATACCGGTGAAACTGCCGGGTCCAACGGTGACGGCGATCAGGTCAAGTGCCGCGGCCTCGATCGACGCGTCATGCAGCGCATCTCGCGCCATGCCGGCCAGTACCGTGGCGTGGCCGCGGTCCATGACTTTCTGCTGGCCGGCGACGACCTGAGTGCCGGACACGATTGTCGCCGAACATTGCGCCAGGGCCGAATCAAGAGCGAGGATGCGCATCGTGCCGCGAAATTAGTCCATCGATCCGCCAATGAAAGATCGCCCGACCAAAACACCTGGCCCGCGCGTCCGTCGTGCATAGCCGGCGCCGCGCCCCGTCAGCCGGCGGCACAGGCTCGTATCAGGCCAGTATCGCGGCCTCCTCGAAGGCCAGACGAGGCGAACGGTTGAAAATGCCTTCCGGGTCGCCGTAGCCGATATTGACCAGGAAGTTGGATCGCCAGCCGTTGCTGGCGAAAAATGCCGCGTCGACCGTCGCGTTGTCGAAACCGGACATCGCGCCGATGTCAAGGCCGAGGGCGCGGGCGGCTACGAGCAGGTAGGCGCCCTGCAGCGTGCCGTTGCGAAACGCGGTCGTGGCGGCCAGCGAGTCGTTGCTGGTGAACCAGGACGCGGCGTCCGGATTGTGCGGAAACAGATCCGGCAGCTTCTCGAAGAACTTGGGGTCGTAGGCGACAATGACGGTCACCGGCGCGGTCATGGTCTTTTCCGTGTTGCCGGCCGACAGCGCCGGCGCCAGCTTCTGCTTGCCTTCCTTGGTGCGGATGAAGACGAAACGAGCCGGGGAGCTGTTGGCCGAGGTCGGCCCGAACTTCATCAGATTGTAAAGCTCGTGCAGCGTCTCATCGGAGACCGGCTGATCACGCCACTTGTTGTGAGTACGCGCCTCACGGAACAGCAGGTCGAGCCCTGCGGCCTCGATGGTCATGGTCTATTCCCCAGCAATGCTGCGTCGCAACATGAAAGAGCGGGTGCCGCGCGTCAACCTGCCCCGCCGTCGAGCGCGAGCTTTCGACCCGATCAGAATTCGACCTGTTCGACCGCCACGACCTCGGGAACATAATGCCGCAGCATGTTCTCGATGCCGTGCTTCAAGGTCGCGCTGGAGGAGGGACAGCCGGAGCACGACCCCTGCATATGCAGGCGCACAATACCTTGCGCGATAGCCGCGGAAGACGATGTCGCCGCCATCGCCGGCGACGGCCGGACGCACCCGGGTGTCCAGCAGCTCCTTGATCTGATCAACCACCTCCTGGTCGGCCGGATCGACATCTTCCGCCTCGGCAAGGTCGTCATCACCCTCGATCACCGGCCTGCCGGCGACGAAGTGATCCATGATCGCACCCAGCACCTGCGGCTTCAACGCCTGCCAGGACTGTTCATCGTTCCGCGTGACGCTGATGAAGTCGCCGCCAAGGAAAACTCTGGCGACGCCCGGCAGCCCGAACAAGGCGCTTGCCAACGGGCTGCGGGCGGCCGAGCCGGCGGAGGCGAAGTCGGCGGTGGAGAAGCCCATGACCTCGCGTCCTGGCAGGAACTTCAGGGTGGCGGGGTTCGGCGTGCCTTCGGTTTCAATGAACATGTCACAGGCCTGTTCTGATGTCGTGTGGTTGAATCCGGACCGTGCAGGTCCGGTCGTAGCAGGCTACATCGGTCGAAACCGCCCGGCTGGCAAGAGGGGCGGCCGAGGAAACGCCCCATCGCGCCGCTGGCCGCTTGTGCCGGGTCATTGGCCCACGCCGTATGCGTGTGGGGATGCTTTTTTTCCGACATCGCGGCAGTCGCCGTCGAGGCATCGTTCGCGATGCGCGATATCAGTCCGCCGCGATGGAAATGCCACCGGTCCGGGCATTCGCCGCGTAGGCGCGGACGGCGGCCCCGAACTGATCGAAAATGGCGCGCGAGACCGGGTCGCTCCGCCAGTCATACTCCGGGTGCCATTGCACCCCGACGGCGAAGCCGGGAGCCGGCCCTTGGTCACCGGTGATGACCCGAACTGCCTCGATGGTTCCGTCGGGCGCAACGCCCTCGGCGACCAGTCCTGGGGCTAGGCGGTCAACGCCCTGGTTATGCAGCGAATTCACGGCGATCTCGGTAGTGCTGGCCAGCCGGTGCAGCCAGCCGCCCGGGGTGACGCGAATCGCGTGCGCCTTGGCTTGCCGGATCCGCGAGGAGGGTTGCATCGGCGTCGAGTGGTCCATGCGGTCTGGCAGGTCCTGCAGGCGCTGATGCAGGGAACCGCCCAGCGCCACGTTCAGTTCCTGGAAGCCGCGGCAGATCGCCAGCAGCGGCAAGCCGCCGGATATAGCCGCCCGGATCAGCGGCATTGTGATGCCATCCCGTCCCGGGTCCTCGGGAGTGCCTTCCGCGTGTGGCGGACCATCATACAGGTTCGGCTGTACGTTGGAGCGGCTGCCGGTGAGTATGATCCCGTCCAGGCGCTCGAGCAGGGTCTCGATGTCGGCCATCGCACCGTTGGCTGGCAACAGCACCGCGGCAGCGCCGATCACCTCATCGGTCGCCCGCACGTAGGTGTCGGAGGCCGCATGGTTCGGCATGCCGAAGATGCCGAACTGCTTGGTGCAACAACTGATGCCAATGAGTGGTTTGACGACGCGGGGCGACCTCATGCTGGGAATAATCATCCCCCAGTTTCGCGTCGAATAGAAGACATTTTCATCCCCTCGCGCACATCTCCGTCATGCGGTCCGCCGGCGACTGGGTTGCGGCCGGATCATGACGGTCATATCGGCGGTCCGAAGCGCCGACTGGCATCCGCGCGGAGTCGCCGGGGCGACCGAGCACGCGAGGGACCGGGCCTGCGCACGAAATCACTATGATACCGACGGCCCGACAGCCGGAGAACGGTCAACATTGCGGCCGTCGGTGTCAGTTGTCACGGGCGACCGGCGCGTCGAACAGTTGCTGGTCAAAGCGCCCGCCAAGCTGAACATCATACAGCGTGACGCGGGTTTCGCGGCGCTGGGCGTCGATCACCGTCCATTGCCGCAATGCCAGCGGCTGATCGGCGAAGATCAGTGTCAGCGAGCCATCGCCCGGGCTCGCGGACCGCACCAGCGTCAGCTGGAGCTGACCCGGCAGGCGTTGCATTGCGGTGACCGTCACTGCGCCGGACAGCACGACGTTGTCCGCCAGCAGAATGCCCAACGGCGTGCGGTTGAGCGGGATGTTGGTGGTCTGTCCGAGCGCTGAATCGGTGAAGGTCAAAACCCCATGGCCGGCGACGAGCAAGAATGGCGAAGGGGGTGCGTATTGAAAGCGCATTCGCCCGGGGCGCTCCAGCCACGCGGCGCCCTTTGACATCTCGCCAGTGCCGGCAACCTGGACGAATTGCGCCTTCAGCGATTTCAGCCCGTTGAGGTAGCTCTCCACGCGGGCGATGTCGGCTTGGTCCTGCGCGGATCGCGGTGGGGCCGCGCCTGGCGGGGTCAATGCGGCCTGGACCGCCCCTGGCCGGACTGGCCCGGACAGGCCTGGCCCGGACGGACTGGCCCGGACCGGACTGGGGCCGCCGCTACCGGTCCCGGCTGGGCAGCGGCAGGATCGACCCATACGACATCAGAGAGCATCCCGAACGGGATCAGGGCAGCGGCGGACTGCAAAACGCGACGGCGGTGCAACATGCCAACACAATTGGCGCCTGGCGGCCTGCTTTGCAAATCGCCACCAAGCCTCCTGCTCGGCGGCGTGGCCGTGCTGCGCTACTCGGCGGCCATCGGCAGAGGCCCGGTCCAGAGTTCGGGCTGCAACTCCTCCTTCCGGTTGGGGAAGAAAACCGCGCAGCCCAGCGTAACGACCGAAAACGCCGCCAGCATCAAAGTCACCGACGCCAGGCTGCCGGTGCGATCATGCAGCACCGCGACCAGCGGCGCGGCAGCGGCGGCCCCCAGGAAGCCCACAAAGAAACGCACGGAGTAAATGCGGGCGCGCAGTTCGGGAGAGATATAGCGGGCGGCCATGGTTTCGTTCACCGTGACCTGACCGAAGATCGAGGCTGCCACCAGTCCGGACAGCGGCAGAACCATCCAGCCCTGCGCAAAGGACAATGCCGCCATCGCCGGGGCCAGCACCAGGCTGATCGGCAGGAACACTTTTTTCAACGTGTTGCGATCGATCATCCGGCCGACGGTGAACTGGGTCAGCGCGCCGCAGAGCGTGACCAGGAACGCAGCGGCGCCGACCAGCGGCAGCAGCCCGACATTGCTGGCCAGGCGCTCCTCCATCAGTTTCGGCAGCAGCAGGGTGAAGGCATTGAACACCAGTCCCGAGGAGGTCGCGATCAGCATCAGCACCAGCACCGCTCGCCTGACGAGATGACGCGGGATTGGCGGGAATGGGCGGCCTCCAGCGTGATGCGCTCCCTCGGCCTGCGGCATGCGAGCCCATAGCAGCCCGACGGCGGCGCACAGCATCCCCGGCACGATGAAGGCCGAGCGCCAGCCTGACTGGTGGGCCAGGAAGGCGGTGACAACCGGCGCCAAAGCCACTCCCAAGTTGCCGAACACCCCGTTCACGCCGATCGCTCGGCCAGGCTTGTCACCGGCGGCCTCGACCAGCATCGTCGTGCCGATCGGGTGGTAGATCGCGGCGAACGCGCCGGCGACGGCCAGCGAGACCGCCAGCATCATCGATGAGTGCGCCAGGCCGGCGGTGGCCAGGCTGAGGCCGGTGCCCAGGAAGAAGACCGTCATCAGCGCTCTGCGGCCGAACCGCTGCGCCAGCCAGCCCTGCGGCAGCGACAACAGGCCGTAGAGCACGAACATGCCGGTCGCCAACGCCAGAATGGGGCCATACGAACCACCGAACGGGCCGCCCGGGACAGCCATCGCCAGCACCGCGGTCGGCAGGATCAGCAGGCTGTAGTGAGTGATCGAGTGTGCGGTGTTGATGAAAACGATCTGGCGGGTAGCTGGGGTCATCGTAGTCGTCCTTGCAAGCGCGCCCTGGCCAACGCATTGGCTTGGCGATCGGTTCAGGCTAGCGTGACGGAATGGCGATGTCGGGCCATTCCCTGTCGCAATCCGGCCAAACCGGGCTGGCTCCATTCGAGCGCGCGCCGCGGCCGATGGCCGGCTATGCGGCGGACTACAAATCCGGCCACGAGACCGGCCTGCACCGGCACCCTCGGGCGCAGTTGCTGTTCGCCACCGCCGGGGTGATGCGGGTCACGACCGAGGTGGCACTGTTCACCGTCCCGCCCGGCACCGGTTTGTGGGTTCCGGCGGATACCGCTACATGGGGTGCGCATGGACGGGGACGTGCGCATGCGGGCGCTGTTTCTGCGAGCGGATGCCGCGGCGTCCGGCCCGTCCGCGACGACGGTGATCGCCGTCTCGCCGCTGCTGCGGGAGCTGATCCTGACGGTGTGCGCCGAGCCGGTGGTGTGGGATGCACGCGGGCCAATGCGGCTGGTGGCGGCGCTGGTGCTGCACGAAATCGGCCGCGCGACGACGCGGAAGCTGTCATTGCCGGCGTGCCGGGATCCGAGGCTGGCGCGCGTCGCCGCCGCACTGGTTGCCGATCCCGCCGATCCGCGCGACCTGCCAGCGCATGCCGAGGCCGCCGGGGCCTCGGTTCGCACCTTGGCGCGTTTGTTCCGCTTGGAAACCGGCATGAGCTTTCACCAATGGCGGCGCCTGTTGCGGATGACCGAGGCGTTGTCGCGCATCGCCCAGGGGATGCCGCCGGCGCGGGCTGGCGCGGCGGTGGGTTACGCCAGCGCGCCAGCCTTTGGGGCCGCGTTCCGAGAGACCTTCGGGACCACGCCGGCGTTGCTGTCACCGCTCCGGCGTGGCGTCTGAGGCATCTGGCCGTTTTTCGACCAACATCGGCTGCCGCTCTTGCCGCGGAAGCGCCGGCAAGCGCGTCGCCGTTATCCCGTTGGCGTAACCAAGCTGCCTTGCACCCGCCGCCTCGTGGCGTAACGGCCACAAGACGAAAGCCTCCACCGGCCGCGCGCAGTGTTTCAGCCGGAGCGGGCCCAAAGCTTCGGAACGCAGGCCAAGCCGATCGCCGCCTCGATCGTGTCACTGCCTGCGAGACGCAAACACCTCCCGGTGGGCACACGGCCTGCAGCCGAGCCGCTATGATGACGCCGTCGCCGTGGAAGTCCGATCCTTCTTCGAAAACGTCGCCCAGATCTATGCCCACGCGCAGAAGCATTTGGCGGTCGTGCGGCCAGAGGCTGTTCTGCAGTCCCAGCTCGTACTGAATCGTCACGGCGCATTTTACCGCCTGAGTGACGCTGTCGAACGTGATCAGCATCGAGTTCGCCCGCGGTTTGCACAAGTTGACCATGGTGGCGGCGGATCGCCGGTGCGACCAGGTTCCTGCGCAGGTCGCGCAGACGCGCGACCGTTCCGGTGTCGTCAAGGGTGAACAGTCGGCTGTAGCCGACAATGTCCGTGTGGACCGCAGCCATCAGGCGGCTGGCGCTGCCGTTATTTCGCGCTATCCGATCAGCCCATAGTGGCCAGCGTCTGCCGATGACCGACGTCAGGCGACCGCTCACCGACGACGCACTCCCGGAGGATGCTAGGCCGGCCGGCTTGGGATGATGCGGTAGAAAGAACTGCCGTAGCATAATACGCCTCGTCACCAACGACGTGCGGGCGGACAGGGATCGACTATGTAATGAAGGCCCCGTCCGAACCGGAGGGGCTACGAGCGGCTGAACTAGCTACCAGCCTTGGCGCGCGCTGCCCCGATACCCTTTGCAAATCAAAGGGAGAACCAGAAAGGTCATAACCGAGGTTCGCATCGTGGACATAACGATCAGCTAGCAGATAGCGATACCGAATGCAACGAAAGTCTAATGATGTTTATTGCGTTTGCTCTGCCTCGTCGGACAACAACGCTGCGCAAACACCGGTCTGTCGGACATCTGTAGCCTTGTGGGCTGATGAAACTATGGCGCGCGCGACGCCGCATAGGCCACGATTGCCACCATCTCTTCCTCGCTGAGCTTGGCGACCACCGGCTGCATCAGCGCAGTCCACGATCCGGCCCGCGTACCATGCTGGATGTCGTAAAGCTGGCGGAAAAGGTAGCTCGGCGATCGGCCCGCAAGCGCCGGCACCGGGCCGAGGCCTTTCAAGTCCGCGCCGTGACAGATCCCGCATGGAACGGTCTCGCCGGAGCCGCCGGTGGTAACCAGCGCCTCGCCCCGCGCGAGGCTGCCCGGTGGGGCATAGGCTATGAACCCGGAGCGGGAATCGCGCAGTTCGGTGCGCGGCACGTCCTCCGGCATCTCGATCACACGGTTGCCGATCGGCTCGCTTTCACCGCTTCCGTCTGGAACCAGCATGAAGCCGAGGACGCGCGTTTTCGGCACCGTCGCTGCTTCCACCACCCGGATCCAGGGGCGCGGCTTCAGCGATGAGAAGTATGCGGCGGCGGATTTCAAATCGGCGTCAGAAACACCGTTTGCGGTGGCGATCATCAGCGTGGGCGGCAAACTCGGAACCGAACTCTTTCTCGATCCGTCTCTGAAATTGGCCACCTGCTGCACGATGTACTCGGCAGGAAGGCCGGCGAGGCTGGCATTTTCCGGCCTGCCGAGGCCGTTCGGCAGATGGCAGAACCCGCAGGCGAAGGCGGCCGGTTTGCTGCCAAACGCCACCGCGTTGGGCATCGGCGGATGGTCATCGGGATACCAGTCCGGCACGTTGAACAGGTCGCGCAGTTGAGTGCAGCGTGAAACCGACCGCGCCGCCCGGCACGTGTTGCACCGTGCCAACGTCCGGCGCCGGCTGCAGGCCCGGCGGGTTGACGGCATAGGCCCAGGCGGGCGGCTCGGCGCCCTTCCCTGCCCCGCCGCTCGCCAGCAATGCCGCGCAGGCCAGCGCGCCGATAACAGCTCTCATTGCTTCACCCCCACGTGCGGCATTGCAGCAAATACCCTGCAGCCCCAATAGTGCGCCGCTGCGCTTTTCCATTGCAACAGCCGGACCCCGACAAGTGGCGACCTGCCTTGAAGCGATGATGCGAAACGTCAAGCAGTCCGACGCGAAACGAGAGGCGATGTCGAACCGGCAGCCGCCAGATCAAATTCATGCGGACAGGTTGCCTCATCGCGCGACATGGCGGCAGGCTGTCGCCGAAGCCAGGGACTCACTGATGCACGCTTCCAGAATCATCGTCGCGATGTCGCTTTGTCTCGCGGCGACACTCGCGCAGGCCGCCGGCATCCAATCTATCGATGTCCCAGCCAACTCCGAGGGCCCCGCTCTGCACGGAGCGATTTGGTATCCGTGCTCCCAAACGCCCCAACCGGTGAGCATCGACAAGACCACCTCGTCAGCGGTGAAGGATTGCACGGTAAGCGGTGACAAACTGCCGCTTGTTGTCGTCTCCCACGGTAGAGGCGGCAGCTTCACCGGCCACCACGATACGGCTGAGACACTTGCCGATGCCGGCTTTGCGGTCGCCGCCATCAGTCACCCCGGCGACACCGTCACCGACATGAGTCACTCGGACGATCTGTCGGCGCTGGTTGAGCGGCCGACCGACATCAAGCGGCTGATAGATTTCATGCTCAGCACGTCGTCGATCGCACCGAGGCTCGATCCGGAACGCATCGGCTTCTTTGGCTTCTCGCGCGGTGGCTACACGGGGCTCGTCCTGATCGGTGGCGATCCCGACTGGGCCAGCACCATCTCCCTTTGCCGAAACTCGAGCAGCCATATGTGCGAGCAAATCCTGCACCAGGAGTTTCCGCCGCGGCCCCTCGGTACACGACCCGAGGATCAAGGCCGCCGTGATCGCCGACCCGCTCGCCGTCATGTTTACCGCCAACCGCTTTTCCAATGTCAGCGTGCCGGTCCAATTGTGGGCGTCGGCGCGTGGCGGCGACGGCGTGTCGCCTGAAAGCGTTGCCGCCGTGAACAGCGAACTCCCAAGGCAGCACGAGTACCACGTGGTGTCGAATGCTGGGCACTTTGCCTTCCTGACGCCTTGTTCTCCAGCTCTGGCTACGAAGCGGCCCGAACTCTGCACGGATGCGCCGGGCTTCGACCGTGTCGCCTTCCATCAGCAATTCGACGCGGACGTGGTCACGTTTTTCCGCACGCACTTGATGCAGGTTCAACACCCCTGATTGGCTGCCGATCATCTGCCGCGACCGAGAGCCAGCATGCGCTCACCTGGCTCGGACCCGATCCGGGCCGCCTTTCTCCGCAGCGTGACGTTGCTTTACCAGCACGACAAATACAAGCGCGACCATGACGACGACCGACACCCAGACGACATCAAGTAGGCGAGCGAAGATGCCTGTTGGTTCGCGAGCGTCTGCGAGGCGAGTTGCTGCGGTCGGCACGGACCAAGGCTGCGGCTTCGCTCGGCGTATGCACTCCAAGTCGACGAACCTCGGCGAGGATGTCGGCGGGCGTCGCGGGGCGGTCTTCCTGCACGGCGGCTTCTATGATGGCCATCAGCTCGCCCTGGAGCGACCGGTGATGCTGTTCGGCCCGTTTCCGTAGGCGTTGCACGACGTGATCGGGTGCATTCTTGATGGAGAGGTTAACGGGCATGGTTCCGAATCGGCTCCAGGATGGATACTGGTCTATCATGCCCCACGCTCGGACGCACGCGGGATCTGCACGACCCGGTTGGCACCGCCGACCCAGTCCGACGCGCAGCAAAATGCATGGCTCGCCCGGTTCCCGCCGAAGCGCCCATGCGACCAGCCTCGGATGGGACACCGTGAGCACCGGTCAAGCGGACGCGGCAGGTGTCGATCAGGTCGAGCCAGCGCGCTGGCCCGTCGCAACGGCCATAGTTCCGGACAGGTTTCTAAATGGTTCAAAACCGCAGGAATGTACTCCTCCAAAACGGCCTACAGAGCCGCCACGTGTGCCCACCTTACTCGGATCCGATCCGGGCCCCTTTCTCCGCCACGGAACGTTTCATCATCAGCACAACGAACACAAGCGCGACCATGACGACCGCCGACACCCAGAACACATCGAAGTAGGCGAGCGAAGATGCCTGTTGCTCGCGCAGGTTCGCGAGCGTCTGCAGGGCGAGTTGCTGCGCCGCCACCGGATCGCCGGTCTGCTGCAGAAACGATGCGGACGCCTGATCAAGGAAGGCACGCGCCGCCGCGTTGAAGGGATCGAGAAATTCGCCAAGCCGCAGACTGTGGAACTGGTCACGACGCTCCTGAATTGTCTGCGCCATCGAGGTCCCGACGCTGCCGCCCTCGTTGCGCAGCAGGCTCAACAGGCCGACCGCCGCCCCGCGCAGCAAGACCGGCGTATAGAGGTAAGCCGCCATGTTGGCCGGGGCGAAGCACATCGCGATCCCAATGATCAGCACCACCCGCGGCCAGACGGCCTGCCCCGGACTGATGTCCAGATTCATCTGCGACATCCAGTAACTCCCCGCGGCCATGGTGAGCAGACCCACGACAATCACCCACCGCGCATCGGTTCCACGCCCGAGCACGCGCCCCACGAACGGCATGGTGAGGACGGCAAAGATGCCGGCCGGCGACATGACCAACCCGGCGCTCAGGGCATCGTAACCGAACAGCGTCTGCAGCAGGGCGGGCAACGCGGTGCTGGAAGCATACAGCACGGCGTAGGCGAAAAAGATGATGATGCAGCAGGCGGCGAAGTTCCGTTCTCGCAGCGGACGAAAATTGACCACCGGGGTCGGATGGCGCAATTCCCAGAAGATCAGCCCGGCCAGGCCGGCGACAAACAGGATCACCAGTGTTTGCACACGCCACGATGGGTCGCTGAACCAGTCCCACTCCTGGCCCTTGCTGAGCGCCACCTCCCAACAGACGATGACGATGACCAGCAACGACAGGCCAACGCCGTCAAAGCTGAACGGTCGCTTTCGCAACGCCGCGCGCTGCGCCACGAGGTAATCCGGATCCCGCAGCGTAAGGGCGCAGGCGCCCAGGGCCAGGATGCCGACCGGGACGTTGATCAGGAACACCCATCGCCAGGAGTAGCTGTCGGTGATCCAGCCGCCAAGCGTCGGGCCGACGATGGGCGCGATCAGCGCGGCCAGGCCGAACAGCGTCATGGCCATGCCTTGCCGCTCGGGTGGGAAGGCGTCCAGCAGCACGCCCTGGCTGCTTGGCTGCAGGCCGCCGCCGGCAAGACCCTGGATCACGCGAAACAAGATCAGCTGGCCGAGACTCGTGGCCATTCCGCACAGCCCCGAGGCGAGGGTGAAGACGGCGATAGACAGCAGGAAATAGTTGCGGCGCCCAAGATGCGCGATCAGCCAGCCGGTGATGGGCAGGATGATCGCGTTGGCGGCAAGGTAGCTGGTGATGACCCATTCGCCGTCATCGACCGTGGCCGACAGCCCGCCCGCGATATAGCGCAGCGCCACCACCGCGATCGTGGTGTCGAGCACCTCCATGAACGTCGGCACCACGACAACAGCGGCCACCACCCACGGATTCATCGCCGCGCGGGACGCGGACTTCAGCGGGGTCGACGACGCTGCCGCGCCGCTCATTGTCCAGTGCCAGACGTGTGGGTGTCCGAGGCGCTGGCGGCCGGACCAGGGCTCGGAGACTGCGCCGCAGAGGTCTGGGGGGCAGAGGTCCGGGGGCAGAGGTCTGGGGCACAGAGGTCTGCGGCACAGACGCCTGCAGGAACTTCCCGGCATCGGGTCCGGTTGGCGGTTTATTGATATAGACGTAGGGAACGACCGAGGTGCCGATGAACAGCGGGGCCTGTTCGGCGTCGTAATCAACCAGGTCGATCCGGACCGGCAACCGCTGCACCACCTTGATGAAATTGCCCGTGGCGTTCTCCGGCGGCAGCAATGCCAGGGTCGATCCGGTCCCCTCGGTGAAGCCTGAGATCCGGCCCTTGAAGACGTGCCGGCCACCGTACATGTCGACGTGCAGATCGACCGGCTGGCCGATACGCAGGTCGCCCAACTGCGTTTCCTTGAAGTTGGCGTCGACCCAGATTTCGCTCAGCGAACGAATTGCCATCAGGTTCTGGCCGACCTGAACAAAGTTGCCCGGATTGACGTTGCGCCGTGTGACAACGCCGTCGATCTCCGCAATGATGTCGGTGTAACGAAGATCCAGCTCAGCCTGCGCGAGATCGCGCTCGGCGACTTCGAGTTTCGCCTCGGCCTGCTTGACAGCCGGAGCATTGGCCGCGAACCGGTCGAACGTGGTGTTGACGTCGCCCAGTTTATAGAACTGATCGAGCATCGCTTTCGGACCCTGGTCGAACGAGTGCACGATGCCAAGCTGAGCCGCGCTCTGAATGAGCTCCGCCTGCGCCTGGAGGACGGACGAAAACGTCTCGTCGAGGTCGGCCGGCACCTGGCCGAGATCGCCGTCCCCGCCGGGCTGTGCCGGCAGCCCCAGCGACACTCGGATCTGGTACGCTTCGGCCAAGGTCTGGACGAGTTGCGCTCCAGCCGTCGTCAGCGCCGCTTGCCGCTCGTCGAGCACCTCACGCGGCGTATCCCCCCGGGGGACGAGTTCCCGCGCCCGATCGAATTGAAGCTGCGCGAACACCAGGGCAGCCTTGCTCTTGTTGATGTCGGCAACCCGCGCGTGCAACAGCGCGACCTGGCTGTCGACACCCTCCACGGCGTGTTGCAGGCTCCAGCGCTGACTCATTGCCTGCGCTTCGACCGCGCGCGCCGCCGCCCTGGCTGCTTGCAGGTCTGCTTTCGCGGTGTCGACCGCCGCCTGCTTCTCGGCGACCGCAATCCGGTACGGCTCCTTGTCCAAGCCGGCGAGGAGATCTCCCTTGCGTACACGGTTGTTGTCATCCACCAGGACGCGCGAAATCTGTCCTGCCACCCGAGGCGCGACAAACGTCACATGCCCATTCACATATGCGTCGTCCGTGGAGACGGTGCTGAGCATCTCCTTGACCCACGGGATGCCGAAGACGAGCAGAGCTGCCAGGACAGCGACACCGAGCACACCGGCCACAATCTTTTTTCGCCTCGGCGTAGCCTTTCGGGCCACCTGCGGCACCACGCCGGCCCCCGGCGGTGTCTGCGCGGACTTTGCATCGCGGTCAGCCGAAGTCTCGTCGTTCGCTGTCGTTTGCGCACTGATGGAAGCTGGCTTGTTACTTTGCTCGATCATGTCGGAATCCCGCTACAAGCGATGAACGGACGGCGTCGAAATGCCACCACTCGTCCTGGCCGGAAAGATGCCTCGCCCATCCGCTGCGGTTGGCGCATTTCGGCGGGCGACCTCGAAGCAACAATTCATCCGTGACGTGACTGGCGCAAGCATCCCTGATTGCCACCGCAGCAAGCGAGAACAAAAAATGCCCGATTTGTATCGGCATGGTTCGATCGATACCGATCCCGCCTGCGAGCACCGACCTTCGAACCGATTGCGGGGCCCGCAGTCATCGGCGAGCGAGATGAAACCACCAAGGTCAGAGGCGTGCTCGTCGAACATGGTCCGATGAGCGCGACTATGCCATGCCCTCGTCTCCGCATCGAAGCCCGCGATCCCGACACTCGCCAATGCGCCGGCGATGCGCGCGCCGGCCGCTCAGCCGCGCAACGAACGCGCCGACTGACCGAACAGGATCTTGCGTGATTCCTCGCTATGCTGCCCGGTCCGCCGCAGCTCCTTGCCCAGGTCGACGCCCCGCTGCACCGCCGGCCGCGCCTTGATCGCATCCCGCCAACGGGAGACATTGGGAAACTCCGCCAGGTCCTGGCCCAGCGGCTTGGCGATCAGCACCCATGGCCACGAGATCATATCGGCAATGGAATACTCGTCGAGAATGAACGCCCGCCCCTCCAGCCGCCGCTCCAGCACCCCGAGACACCGGTTATATTCGCCGGCATAGCGCTTGTGAGCGTAGCTGTGATCGGTCTCCTCCACGCTTTTCGCGTAGTTCACAAAATGACTGAGCTGCCCCGCCATCGGTCCCAGGTTGCCCACCTGCCAGAACAGCCACTCGAGGCACTCCTTCCGCCCGACCCGTGTCCCCGGCATGAACCGGCCCGACTTCTCCGCCAGATGCAGCAGGATGGCACCCAACTCGAAAACCGGCAGCGTGCCGTCTGGCGTGTCATGGTCGACGATCGCCGGCATGCGGGCATTCGGGCTGATCGCCAGAAACTCCGGCTTGAACTGGTCGCCAGCACCGATGTTCACCGGCCTCAGCGTGTACGGCAACCCGGTCTCCTCCAGCATGATGGAGACCTTCCAGCCGTTCGGTGTTGGCCAGTAATAGAAGTCGATCATGCGACCTGCTCCCTGGACATCAGTGCCTCGATCTCCGCCGCGCCGTAGCCCAGCTCAGCCAGCACGGCCGCCGTATGTTCGCCCAGCCCGGCGCCACCCTGGCGGATCGAGGCCGGCGTCGCGGAGAACCGGGCGGCGGGTCGCGCCTGGCGCAGCCGCCCGGCTTGCGGATGGTCCACCTCCACCACGATGCCGTTGGCCACCACCTGCGGATCAGACAGCATCGCCGTCCGCGTGAGCACCGGCGCGCACGGCACGCCCTCCCGCGTCAGCCGTTCCAGCCATTCCTCCGCCGAGCGGGTGCGCAGCACTTCCTGGGTCATACTCAGCCGTTCGTTGATGTGACGCTGACGCAGCGCCGGCGTTTTCAGCCGCGGATCATCGAGCCACTCTGGTTTGTCCAGCGCCCGCGTCAGCGCCAGCCATTCGCGGTTGGTCTGCACCGCGGCGCTGATCGGGTCGGTGGCGGTCTCGTAGATCAGGTCAACGAAGCTGGCCGCCTCCTGCTGCGGTATCGCCGCATCGACAAAGGTCTGGCTCCCCATGTCGGAGGCCCACAGGAAGGCGATCACCGCATCCAGCATCGACAGCCGGACATGTTGCCCCTGCCCCGTCCGCTCGCGCGCCAGCAACGCCGCCGTGATCGCCTGCGAGGCACTGACCGCCGTCAGCTTATCCGGCACGATGGTCCGTACCAGGCGCGGCCGCTCGCTGTCCGAACCAGCCTGGATCGTCGCCAGGCCGGACACCGCCTGGATCAGCGGATCATACACCGGTTTCTGTGCGTACGGCCCGGCCTCGCCGAAGCCGCTGATCGAGACATAGACGATCCGCGGCGACACCGCCCGCACCGCCGCCTCCCCCAGCCCCATCCGCTCGGCGACACCAGGCCGAAAATTCTGCACGAACACATCCGCGGTGGCGATCAGCCGCAGCAGGGCCTGCAACGCATCGGGGCTCTTCAGGTCCAGTGCCACCGACCGCTTATTTCGGTTGTTGTTGAGGAACGACGCCGAGAAGCCGGCCCGGCGATTATTCGAAGCCCGAGTATGGTCGCCGCCGTCCGGGTTCTCCACCTTGATCACGTCGGCGCCCTGGTCGGCCAGGATCATTGTCGCCAGTGGCCCGGAGATCATCGAGGTAAGGTCGACTATTCGGTAAGATTCCAGCGGTCCGGGCATGACATTTCCTTTGGTGACCCGCCGCAGGATAGAGGCGGATGCCGGGTGGCTGCAATTCGCCGCGCGTTTGCTCGTGTCATGGCCGGGCTTGGCCCGGCCACCCATGTCTTTGCTGATAAAGGTGCGGACGCCGGGTGGCTGCAATTCGCCGCGCGTTTGCCCGTGTCATGGCCGGGCTTGGCCCGGCCACCCATGTCTTTGCTGATAAAGGTGCGGATGCCGGGTGGCTGCAATTCGCCGCGCGTTTGCTCGTGTCATGGCCGGGCTTGGCCGGCTACCCATGTCTTTGCCGATAAAGTGCGGATGCCGGGTGGCTGCAATTCGCGCGCGTTTGCTCGTGTCATGGCCGGGCTTGGGCCGGCCACCCAGGGCTTTGCTGATAAAGGTGCGGATGCCGGGTGGCTGCAATTCGCCGCGCGTTTGCTCGTGTCATGGCCGGGCTTGGGCCGGCCACCCATGTCTTTGCTGATAAAGGTGAGGACGCCGGGCGGCTGCAATTCGCCGCGCGTTTGCCCGTGTCATGGCCGGGCTTGGGCCGGCCACCCATGTCTTTGCTGATAAAGGTGAGGACGCCGGGCGGCTGCAATTCGCCGCGCGTTTGCCCGTGTCATGGCCGGGCTTGGGCCGGCTACCCATGTCTTTGCCGATACAGGTGAGGACGCCGGGTGGCTGCAATTCGCCGCGCGTTTGCCCGTGTCATGGCCGGGCTTGGGCCGGCCACCCATGTCGTTGCCGATACAGGTGCGGATGCAGGGTGGCTGCAATTCGCCGCGCGTTTGCCCGTGTCATGGCCGGGCTTGGGCCGGCCACCCATGTCTTTGCTGATAAAGGTGAGAATGCCGGGCGGCTGCAATTCGCCGCGCGTTTGCCCGTGTCATGGCCGGGCTTGGGCCGGCCACCCATGTCTTTGCCGATACAGGTGCGGATGCCGGGTGGCTGCAATTCGCCGCGCGTTTGCCCGTGTCATGGCCGGGCTTGGGCCGGCCACCCATGTCGTTGCCGATACAGGTGCGGATGCTGGGTGGCTGCAATTCGCCGCGCGTTTGCCCGTGTCATGGCCGGGCTTGGCCCGGCACCCATGTCTTCGCTGATAAAGGTGCGGATGCCGGGTGGCTGCAATTCGCCGCGCGTTTGCCCGTGTCATGGCCGGGCTTGGCCCGGCCACCCAGGGCTTTGCTGATAAAGGTGCGGACGCCGGGTGGCTGCAATTCGCCGCGCGTTTGCCCGTGTCATGGCCGGGCTTGGCCCGACCACCCATGTCTTTGCCGATACAGGTGCGGATGCCGGGTGGCTGCAATTCGCCGCGCGTTTGCCCGTGTCATGGCCGGGCTTGGCCCGGCCACCCATGTCTTTGCTGATAAAGGTGTCTTTGCTGATACAGGTGCCTTTGCTGATACAGGGACGTTTGTGGGTGGCTCGGCCAACCCTCCCTCGCGTCACTCGGGACAAGGCCCTCCCGCCCGTGGTTGATCGCCCAACGGCATGGCTCGCTCACCCGGTCACCCGCGAAGGAGCGCGGCGCGTCTTTGATTTGGCAATTCGCTATTAATCGTCCGGCAACCAATGTTCTGTAGGCTGTTGGGCATGGACCTGACCGTCTGCATCTGCACTCAAGACCGCCCACGCTACGTCCGTGACTGCCTCGACGGACTGCGCCAGCAGAGCCTGCCGCGAGACCGCTTCGCTCTTATTGTGGTCGACAGCGCCTCTCGCGCCGGGCCGGCTGCCGAAATAGCGGCGTTGGCGGCTCAGCACGGGGCTCGCCTGATCCGCGTCGACCAATCGGGCGTCAGCGCTGCACGCAATGCCGGCGCCTGGGCAACCCACACCCCATACATCGCCTACATTGACGACGACGCGATCCCGGCATCCGGCTGGGCTGCCGCGATCCTGACTGCGATCCGTCAGCCTGGGCGCCCGCCGGCGCTGATCGGCGGTCGGATCCTACCGAAATGGGAAGCGCCGCTGCCCGCCTGGTGGCCCGCCTCGCTCCGCGGCGTGCTGTCGATCATCGAATATCAGGGCGAAGGCGAATACCGCACCCTGGCGCTGCCAAAAGGGTTGGAACCCTACGGTGCCAACATGGTGGTTCATGTGCTGTCGCTACTGGCGGCGGGCGGTTTCGGCACCACGGTCGGGCGCTACGGCGACAGTCTGCTTTCGGACGAGGACGTCCAACTCGCCTGGATGTTGCAGGACGCCGGCTACTCCGTCCGCTACGATTCCCGTATCGTCGTGCACCACCAGATCCAGGCTCGCCGACTGGAGCCTGACTGGCTGTTGACCCGGCTGTACTGGCAGGGCGCATCGACGGTACTGACGCGGCGACTGCTGCGCCAGCCGGGGAGGGTACGGCGCGAACTGCCGCGACGGATTCTGTTGGCGGCGATGCTGGCACCGGTGGCCCTCATCCCCCGGCGCTCCACCCTGCTGCTCGCGCTACGCTGGCGGTTTGCCTATGCCCTTGGCTTCGTCAAGGCAGCCTTCGGTTGGCATCAAAGACCTTCGGTCGGCAGCGAGGCCGCCGTGAAGATAGCCGCATGATCCTCTATCGCTGGCAGGGGACCACGGCAAACTTCGGCGATGAGTTGAACACGATCATCTGGCCGCGCCTGCTGCCGGGATTCTTCGATGATGATCCTGGCGTACGCTTCCTCGGGATCGGCTCGGTGCTCGATTGCCGCCACCCGCCGCATGTGCTGAAGCTGGTCGCGGGCACTGGCTACGGTGGTTATCAACCGAAGCCGAGCCTGGATCGGAACTGGGTCATTCATTGGGTCAGGGGCCCGCGCACGGCCGCGACGCTTGGCCTTCCGGTTGAACTGGCACTGGGTGATCCGGCGGCGCTGCTGCCACTGGTGCTTCCGCCTCCGGCGACCGGCGGAGCTGACATCGGCTTCATGCCGCATTTCGAAAGTGTCGCGCGCGGCGCCTGGACGCAGGCTGCGGCCATGGCTGGCATTGTCCTCATCGACCCGCGCGATCCTCCGCTCACAATCATCAATGCCATCGGACGCTGTAGGCTGTTGCTGAGCGAGGCACTGCATGGCGTGATCGTCGCGGATGCGCTCCGCGTGCCTTGGATCGCGATCCGTCCGCTTGCCGCCGTTCATCGTCCGAAATGGTCGGACTGGTCCGATATGATGAAGCTGACGATACGGTGGCAATGCCTGCCCGCATCCTCGGTGCGGGAATGGATCGATGTCAGCGGCGTCGGTTTGTCTCACCGAGGCCGGCTCTGGCTCGAACGGCATGGACCCCAGCTGGAAGGAATCGCGTCCCACCGGTTGGTCGCCCGGGCAGCCAATGCCTTGCGGCACGCCGCATCCGCCTCGCCACAGCTCTCCGCGACCGCCGAGTTGCAACGATGTCAGGCCAGGATGATGGAGGCGTTGGCCGAACTGCGTCGGGAACCCTTTCCCGGGATGGTCTGATATGGAGGATCCACAATCTAAAGCTGTAGTGAGTCTCTAACTGACCACCCCGCTTGCGCGGCTGTGCCGATTCCGCTTACCACCCAAGACGACTGGCTGACCGTGCCAGCGCTCCGCCGCCGACAGCTTGCGGGAAACCAGCACCGACGATGCAGCCTCCTCCTCCGCCCGACCCTGAAATGCTGTGCCGGATCCCGCTGTGGGCCCGCACCATCCTCGATGTAGGCGGCGGCTCCGGCTCCCTCACCGCCGCCTATCGGGCGATGAACCCGACCGCCAGGCTGCTGGTGATGGATACCGCCCCGGACGCCTCGACCAGCAGTCGCCTGGACGAAATTGCCACAATCGACGTCCAAGCGGAGTCGCTCCCGTTCGAGGTCCGGGGCGGCATCGATTGCATTATCTACGACGGCATACTGGAGCGGCTACGTGACCCGTGGGGGCTGCTTCGCCGGCACGCCGAGGCCCTTAGTCCCGACGGCATGATGTTGATCCGCGTTCCGAACATGGAACATTGGAGCGTGGCCGACCGCTTGTTGTGCGGCACCTGGTCCGCTGCCCCGAGCGAACCAGAACATGAACCGTACCGGCTGTGGTTTACCCTCGACGCCATGCGGCGTGCCCTGCTCGAAGCTGGCCTGGTGCTGTGTGACGTCATGCGCCATGACGCGGCGGCCGGCCAGGGCACCTCGAGCCGGTTCATCGACGCCATCCTCCCCGCGTTATCCGCCCTCGGCGTCGACCCGGACGACTACATACGGCGCGCTTCACCGACCCATCTGGTCTGGCGGCTCCGGAAGGAGAAGCGGCGGCGCATGCACATCTCAGGCAACATGCTGGCGCCTGTCGGCGGCGTGTCGCATGTCCGCGTCGTGCATCCGTTGCAAGCGATCGGGACCGATCCCCTGATCAGCGTCAACGTGACCGACAAGGTCGCTGTCACCCCGGCGGCAACCGACGATGCGGCGCGCATCTTCATACTGCACCGCCCGGCCCTCACAGGGCGACATGGACCAGACATGTTGCGTGGCCTGATCAGAGCCGGCTACCTCGTGGTCACCGAGTTTGATGATCATCCGGATTTCTTCCAGATGATGCAGCTTGGTGGCGAAGTGTCGTTCCGTGGCGTCCACGCCGTTCAGACCAGCACTCCGGCGCTGGCCGAAGTCTTGCGCAAGTACAATCCGGAAATCGCGGTGTTTCCAAACGCTGTCTGGTCACTGCCGCCGCCGCGGAACTTCGCCGATCCGAGCACCATCACCTGCTTCTTTGGCGCCCTCAATCGCGAGGAGGACTGGAGACCGCTCCTGCCGGCGATCAACGCCGTGGCCTCCAAGGCCGGCGAGCGCCTCAGATTTCAGGTGGTGCACGACCAGCAGTTCTTTCAGGCCCTGGAGTCGCCGCACAAGTCGTTCACGCCGACCTGCGACTACGCCACCTATATGCAGCTTCTCGGCAACTCTGAGATCTCGTTCATGCCACTGGCCGACACACCGTTCAACCGCGCGAAATCCGACCTGAAATTCATCGAGGCTGGTTCCCGCCGGGTCGCAGCCTTGGCCAGTACCGTGGTCTATGGCGACAGCGTCGAGGATGGCCGGACCGGCCTGCTGTTCCGCGATGCAAGCGAACTCCACAGTCGGTTGCTACGTCTGGTCGCCATGCCCGATCTGGCATGCAGTCTGGCCGACGCGGCCCGGGAGTATGTGCTGCGTGAACGGATGCTGGCGTATCAGGTGGCGCCTCGGATCGCCTGGTATCGTTCGCTTTGGGAGCGTCGCGACCTACTCGCCGCGGCGCTGCAGGCGCGGATGAACGAGATGCGGCAGACTGCTGCCTGACCAGCGGACATCGACCGGCGCCAGAGCAATATGAGCCTGTTTCGGCCAGCACACTCCAGGTGGAGCTGCTCTACGCCGGGTCGGCTGGCCAACGATCGGCCCACGGCAAGGCCAGTTCATAGCTGGCGCCAAGCGCCAACAGCCCGGCATCGGTTCCCGCCGCCCCAACAAGTTGGAAGCCGATCGGCAGCCCTCCAACCGACGCCGCGCTTGGCAGCGCAAGGCTCGGCAGTCCGGCGACATTGGCAAAGGCGGTGAACACCGCATGGCCACGTGGACCGACGGCATGCCCATCGATGACCGACGGGTGAGCCTGCGCCTTTGGCCATGGTAACGCCGCCGCCGCGGGGGTCAGAATGAGATCGGTGGTCTCGAAGAACACCGCCATCAGCCGGCGCAGCTTCGCCGTCGCGTCCAACGCCTCAAACAAGGTCTTCGCCGGCATGGCGTTACCCGACATCGCCAAAGCCTTCACCGCCGGCGAAGCCGGAGGGACGTCGCCGTGCCGGTTGATCAGCCACGCCAGTCCGGCCTGGCTGATCGCGGCCTGGGTCGCCGCCACCGTCTCCACGTCGAACGGCGCCTCTCCCTCACGCACCTCGTGCCCGAGCGAGGCCAGCACCCGAGCCGCACCGGCGACGCTTGCCGCAATCTCCGGATCGACGGGATGGTTGGCGAAGCGGGGTACAAACAGGATGCGCCGCCGCTTCAACTCGGCCGGAAGGGCAAAATCCGGCAGGCACAGAGAAATCGGATCGCGCGGGTCCGGTGCGGACAATGCCCGGGTCACCGCGATCAGGTCGATCACGGTGCGGGCGATCGGGCCGATGACCTCAAAATCCAACAGGATCGCGGGCAGCCCGTCACAGCGCGGGATCCGCCCCGGGGTCGGCTTCAACCCGACCACCCCGGTATGGGAAGCCGGGCGTCGGATCGACCCGCCTCCATCGGTGCCTAGCGCAATCGGGCCGATCCCGGACGCCACCGCGGCGACGGCGCCCCCGGATGATCCGCCCGGCGTGAGCGCCGGGTTCCACGGATTGGCGGTGGCGCCGAACAGCGCGTTGTCGGTGTAGCCCTGGGAAGCCAGCTCCGGGATGTTGGTCTTGCCGATCAACACCGCGCCTGCCTCCGCCATGCGTGCGACCGGAAGTTCGTCCACCGCCGAACGATGGTCGCGATACAACGGGCTTCCCCAGGTGGTCGGCAATCCGGCGGTGACGATGTTGTCCTTGACCGTGAAAGGCACCCCGTCGAGCGGGCTGAGCGGCGCGCCGGCCCGCCATCGTGCAGCGCTTCCGGTCGCCGCAAACCTCGCTTCCGCGCTATCCTGGGCGATTACCGCGTTCAGCACCGGGTTTACGCTTGCCAGCCGGTCCAGACAGGACTCGAGCACCTCAACGGGCGAGACCTCCTCGCGGGCATAGGCGGTGGCCAGGCCGGCGGCGGAAACCCGATACCAGTCAGTCATTTCGCGACCGCCCAGGGATCAAGGAGATCGACGCCGGTATCCACGAAATCCGCGGTATTGCGAGTGACCACTACCTTGTTGTGCACCCGCGCCGTGGCGGCGATCAGTGCGTCCGCCATCGGTCGGGTCCCCCCCGCCATCAGTCTGCCCCACCCTGTGGCCACGGCATCATCGATCGGCAGGATCCGGCCCGAGTAGACAAATCGCAATTCATCGAGCCAGCGCAGTAGACCAGCCGCTCGAGGCGGGTCCGTGCGGGCCTTCATCATCACGCCCTTCATGATCTCCCCAATCGTGATGACGCTCAGGAACAAAGTGTCGGACTGCGATCCCCGCAACCACGCCACGGCCTGTGGGGAGCGGCGGCGCGCCTCCGACACCACGCAGGTGTCCAGCAGATACATCAGAAAGTGATATCGCGGCCGGCGTCCTTGCCGCGATCGTTGATCGCGTCCACCACATCGTCCGGCCATGGCTCGCCATCCGGCCCGTCGCTCAGCAGAAAATCAACGAATGACATCCGCGGCTTGACCAAGGCGTCAAATTCGGGCGCGGACACTACGACCGCGGCGCGCTGTCCATGTACCGTAACGGTCTGTGGACCTTCCTCCCGCGCACGCTTCACCACTTCGCTGAAGCGGTTCTTAGCTTCCTGTAACTGCCAGTCCTGCACGGCGATCACCATAATCCAGACAGGCTAGATTGTCGCCGGTAAATGCCCCACTGTCAAGCAATTTCCTCCTCGCAAGGCAGGAATGTCCACTTTCGTGCGAAGTTGTACCAGCGGCCCCCTGAAGTTGATCGACGGTTCGCGGCCCCAGTGGCATCCCCGGCAGAGCAGGCCCTCGGCGGACGCCGAGGAGCCGGGCCTGCCCTCGCGAAGGCGAGGGGACCCACGACTTACTATGGTACACTCAAAACCGGCGCCGCTGCGCCGCGCGGCCGTGAGCCTTGGCCACGAACCCGCCCAGAGAACGCCATGGGTGCCGCCGACAACTCGCTGTGCCGGGCATCCCAATGGGAGCATTCTAACTTTGTGTTGACGATCCTTCCAGATCACGCGCGACTTCTGGTCGGTGCATCAGCTCCTCGATCTTCGTCGCGTAATCTAGCGCGGTATCCGGCTGGAAACTCAGGTCCGTCGCGAACCGGAGCCGCAATTTCTGCGCCACCAGCCCGCGCAGATAGTGGGTGGCGCGCTTCAACGCCGGCAGCAGCGCCTCGACGTCCGAACGTCCTAGCCTGGCAATGAATACGATTGCGTTCTTGAGGTCGGGGGTAATCCTGACCTCGGTAACGGTCACCTCGGCTTCCGCGAGTTCTGGGTCACGGAATTCGTGGCGAGCGAACACGCCAGCCAGCACGTGACGGATTTCCTCCGCCACGCGCAGTTGTCGCTGCGTTGGACCTGCCCTGCTGGGTTTCTTCAAGCCGCGACCATCTCCGTCTCAAAGCACTCGATCACATCGCCTTCCTGCAGGTCGTGGAAGTTCGCGAAGGACAGACCACACTCGTAACCACGCGCAACCTCGCGGACATCGTCCTTGAAGCGCTTGAGTTGCGACAGTTCGCCGGTGTGGATCACCACGTTGTCGCGCAAAACGCGCACGCCGGAGCCGCGCTTTACCAGGCCATCGGTGATCATGCAGCCCGCGACCTTGCCGGTCTTGGTGATGTTGAAGACCTTGCGGACCTCGGCGTAGCCCAGGAATTTCTCCCGCGCTTTCGGCGCAACCTTGCCGCGGACCAGCTTCTCGATGTCGTCCGAGACCTCGTAGATAATCGAGAAGTAGCGAATGTCGACGCTCTCCCGCTGCGCGAGTTCGCGCGCCTGGGACGTCGCGCGCACGTTGAACGCGACAATCACGGCGCCAGAAGCCTTGGCGAGCTGGATGTCGCTCTCGGTGATCTGCCCCACGCCGGCCAGCAGCACACGGACCTTCACTTCCTCATGCGCCAGCTTCAGCACGGTGGCCTGAATGGCCTCGGCGCTGCCCTGCACGTCGGCCTTGATCAGGACCGCAACTTCCTTTTGCTCGCCGGCCTGAATGCGAGCCAGCATCTGGTCCAGCGTTCCCCGCGCCCCGACCGCGGCACCAGCCGCCTTGTCGCGCTGCCGCCGTTCGCGGAATTCGGTGATCTCCCGCGCCCGCCCCTCATTCTCGACCACCACGAACGGTTCGCCCGCGGACGGAGCGCCGCTCAGCCCCAGCAGTTCGACCGGCGTCGACGGGCCCGCCTCAGACATCGGCCGCCCCTTGTCGTCCAGCATCGCCCGCACCCGGCCCCATTCGGAACCAGCCACCACGATATCGCCCTGCCTCAGCGTGCCGCGCTGCACCAACATGGTGCCGACCGGACCACGGCCACGATCGAGACGGCTTTCGATCACCGAACCTTCGGCTGCGCGGTTCGGGTTCGACCTCAGGTCGAGAATTTCCGCCTGCAGCAGGATCGCTTCCTCGAGCCCGTCGAGACCGGTCCGCTTCAGCGCCGAAACCGGCACGTCCTGGGTTTCGCCGCCCATCTCCTCAACCACCACGTCGTAGCTCAGCAACTCCTGACGGACGCGGGCAGGATTGGCATCCGGCTTGTCCATCTTGTTGATGGCGACGATCAGCGGGGCATTGGCCGCCTTGGCGTGCCGGATCGCCTCGATCGTCTGGGGCATGACACCGTCATCGGCGGCAACCACCAGAACCACGATATCGGTGACCGACGCGCCACGCGCACGCATCGCCGTGAACGCCTCGTGACCCGGCGTATCGATGAAGGTGATCCGGTCACCGGCCGACAGGTTAACCTGATAGGCGCCGATATGCTGGGTGATGCCGCCGGCCTCACCCGCCGCAACATCGGTCGAGCGCAATGCGTCGAGCAGCGAGGTCTTGCCGTGGTCGACGTGGCCCATGATGGTGACCACCGGCGGACGCACGATCAGATCGGTGTCGGTATCGGCCAGACCTTCCAGACCGATCTCGACATCAGACTCGGAAACCCGGCGGGCACGGTGGCCAAACTCCTGCACCACCAGTTCCGCCGTATCGGCATCCAACGTCTGTGTGATGGTCGCCATGATACCCAGCTTCATCAATGTCTTGATGACCTCGGGCCCGCGCGCGGCCATGCGGTTCGCCAGTTCCTGGACGGTGATCTGCTCCGGCAGGATGACGTCACGCACCACCTTCACCTGATCGGACCGCAGGCGGTCGAGTTCCGCCTGACGCCGCTCACGCTCACGCTGGCGACGGACCGAGGCGAGCGAGCGAACCTTCTCATCCTCCCCCTCGATCGCCGCCTGGACGTCGATGCGGCCGGTGCGACGACGGTCGCCGGTGCCTTTGTTCGGCGCCACGATCGGCGGTTTGCGCGCCGGCAGGCCCCCGGCACCGGGACGCCGCACCGGACGCGCCTCGTCGTCGTCTTCGGCGCGAGCGGCTCCCGTCCGCAGGCGCAGCGTCTCGGTCGCGGCCGACGGCGCAGCCGTGCCGGCCGGTTGCGGTGCCCTCACCGGTCGTCCGCCCGGCGCCCGGGCAGCGAGCTGTTCCGCCGATTCCTGTTCCGCCTGATCGACCGCGGGCGCCGGTGTCAAGGATGGCGACGAGGAAGCCGACAAGGCTTCCTCGGACTCCAACGTGCCGTCCGATGATGCGGGCTCAACCGACGGAGCCGCCCGGCCTTGCGCAGCGGCCTCAGCCTCTTCCGCCCGCCTGGCTTGCGCTTCCGCCCTCGCCTGCTCGGCCTGATTCCGGGCCTCCTCTTCCGCCGCGCGACGGGCTTCTTCTTCCCGACGGCGAGCCTCCTCGGCAGCGGATAGAATCGAAATCTTCTCCTGCTCGCGGCGCTCGGCGTCGCGCTTCGCGGAGTCGCGCTGCTGTTCCACCAGTGCACGCTGCCGCGCCGCCTGCTCGGTCGCGGTCAGCGCCCGACCCGCACCTGGCGCCGGCCGAGTGCCGGGAACCAAAGCCCGTGGCGCAGGCGTTCCTCCGGCTGGTGTCGGGGGTGGGGCTCCCGCGGCGGCCGATGGGGTCGTCGGCAGCGGCGCGCGCTTCTTGCGTACTTCCACCTGCACGACTTTCGACCGCCCGTGGCTGAAGCTCTGCCGGACGGATCCCGCATCGACGGTCCGCCCCAGTTCCAGCCGTCCTGCCGGACGTAGGGAGAGCCGACCCTTGCCGCCGTCCTGATCGTTGCTTTCGCTCATGCTTTATCCGTTAGCGCCCGCTGCTTGTTCACCGCGACGGTTTCCCGTCCCGTGGTCCATTCGGACCCCATGGTCCTTTCGGACCTTCTTCTCAACCCGGCCAGCCTGCCCGCTTCAATCGCGAGTGACTCCGCCAATTTGCCCGGCGCGACCGCGACGTGCACAACATGATCCCGGCCGAAGATCCGTCCCAGGACCGCCCCCGGCAACGGATCAAATACCACCGTGTCCGCCGACGCGCCCGAGAGAAACCGCGCCCGTTCGGCGACACTGCCATCTGACGCCTGCAGGACCAGCCGGGACGAACTGGTCCGCAGGTATTCGCGCCCCTTCTCAAAGCCCGCCACAGCCTGCCCAGCGCGTCGGGTCAGCCCCAGAAGCTCGGTTATCCGCCGCACCAGCGCCGCCTGAAGAATCGCGGAAAGATCAGGGGGCACTGAAACAGGGCCGCGAGCGGCCCGGGAAAATGCCCGCGTAAGGCGGCGATCCGCAAGTCCACCGCCGCGCTTTTCTTTTCCTTGTCCGTCGTCCTGAGCGCGCGGCAACTCTTCTACCACATCACCCGAGGCGCTCAACCACATTCCCCGTCCTGGCAGCCGTGCAACCAGGTCCGGCACCAGCTGATGGTCCGGCCCGATGACGAAACGGATCATCCGCTCCTTCGGCAATCGCTCACGCGTCACGATACATTGCCGGAGCGGACCGGTCTCCGGCTCCGGCTCGCCGTCGCCCGGATTGTCGCGATCGGGATCCAGGGTGCCGCGTGCCTCCGCCGCGAACGCAACGACATCCACGGCCGTCATCGCCGGATCGACGCCCCTAGGGAATCCTATCTCAGTCGTTGCTCGCCTCCTCCGTCGCAGCAACTGACGGCTCGGCGCCATCGAACCAATGGGCCCGCGCGGCCATGATCACATCGTTCGCCGTCGCTTCATCCATTTTATCGGCGCCGATGATCTCGATGAGTTCGTCCGACGCCAGGTCGCCCAGGTCGTCCAGCGTCTTCACGCCTTTTTCGCCCAGCGCCACCAGCATCGCCGGCGTCAGCGTCTCAATGCCGGCGACATCCTCGCCAACCCCAAGCTCGATCCGCTGATCGTTCAGATCGTTGTCACGCTGCGCCAGGAAGCCCTCGGCCCGCCGCACCAGTTCCTCGGCCACGCTGTCGTCGAAGCCCTCAATCGCCGCGACTTCCTCGATCGGCGTGTAGGCCAGTTCCTCCACCGTCGTGAAGCCCTCGGTGACCAGCAATCCGGCGATCATGTCGTCCACGTCCAGCGCCTCGACGAACAGCCCCGAGCGGCGGCGGAATTCATCCTGGCGGCGCTCGCTTTCCTCGGCCTCGGTCAGGATGTCGATGTCCCAGCGAGTGAGCTGCGAGGCCAGCCGCACGTTCTGTCCGCGCCGCCCGATGGCCAGCGAAAGCTGCTCATCCGGCACCACGACCTCGACCCGACCGGCCTCCTCGTCCAGCACCACCTTGGTGACCTCGGCCGGGGCGAGCGCATTGACGACGAACGTGGCGGCCTGGCTGCTCCAGGGAATGATGTCGATCTTCTCGCCTTGCAGCTCCTGCACCACCGCCTGCACACGCGATCCGCGCATACCGACGCAGGCCCCCACCGGATCAATCGACGAATCCCGGCTGATCACCGCCATCTTGGCGCGGCTCCCCGGATCACGCGAGACCGCCTTGATCTCGATGATTCCGTCATAGATTTCCGGCACCTCCTGCGCGAACAGTTTCGCCAGGAAGCCAGGATGGGTGCGTGAGAGGAAAATCTGCGGGCCGCGCGGTTCCTCGCGCACATCGTAGATGTACGCACGCACTCGGTCGCCATTGCGGAAGCTCTCGCGAGCGATCAGTTCATCGCGCCGCAGCAGTGCCTCGGCGCGCCCGAGCTCCACCATCAGGTTGCCGTACTCGGTGCGCTTGACGACGCCGTTGATGATCTCGCCGACGCGATCCTTGAACTCATCGTATTGCCGCTTGCGCTCATATTCACGAACGCGCTGAACGATGACCTGCTTGGCGGTCTGTGCGGCGATGCGGCCAAAATCGATCGGCGGCAACGGGTCGACGACAAACTCTCCGACTTTCTTGTCGGGAAACAGCTTGGCGGCGTCGGACTTTCCCATCTGGGTTTCTTCGTTTTCGACCGCCTCGACGATCTCGGTCCAGCGAGACAGCCGCACATCGCCGCTCTTGCGGTCGATCGTGGCGCGGATGTCCTTTTCATGCCCGTACTTGGCGCGGCCCGCCTTCTGGATGGCCTGCTCCATCGCCTCCAGCACTTCCTCACGGTCGATGTTCTTCTCCCGGGCGACAGCGTCGGCCACCAGTAGAAGCTCGGGGCGTGCAATAGCGGTGTCCATGGCAACCTCGATGATTGGGTCCGGTACGGCAGAGTTGATTCAGTTGGCGCGCGGCGGCCTCGCCGTGGCTTCGATCAACGCATCAGTCAAAACAAGTCTGGCTCCTCGAATGTCCTGCACGCGAAACAAAACCTCCGATCCATCGTCCAACCTCAGCCGAGCAATTGTTTCGTCGGCGCCGAGAACGACCCCGGAAAAGCGCCTGCGTCCGTTTTGTGGCAGGAACGTATCCACCCGCGCCCGGTGGCCGGCAAAGCGGTTCCAGTCTTTCGTCCGCGTCAGCGGACGGTCGATACCCGCGGAACTGACCTCCAACGTCCAGGCGCCAGGCAGCGGATCATCGACGTCGATCGCGGCGCCCACGTCGTGGCTGATCCGCTCACAATCATCAACCGAAATCTGCGAGCCGTCCGCCCGATCGGCCATCACCTGGATGGTCGGCCGGTCGCGACCCAGTATTGCCACCCGCACCAACTCGAATCCCATCGACTCGAGTTCGGGGCGTTATGATGGCTGCCAGCTTGGCTTCCAAAGTGGTGTGAGCCGGTTCGTTTCCGTCCAAGGCAGAGCCGTCCAAAACAGAGCCGCGGTCCAAACAAAAAAGAGGCGGCCCGCGAAGACAAACTCCGCGAAAGCCACCCCCCGTGCAATCGCGGAGAATGATTTCGCCACGAAATAGCGAGTGAGCCGGACGATTGCAAGGCTTCGCAACTTATTAACCTCCTGCTGACATCCTGGCCGCCATGAAGCGGCTGGAATGCCTGGATGGTCTGCGCGGCGCACTCGCCGTCTACGTGTTGCTCGGCCACATGGCTCCGTTCGCTGTCCTTCCGGGTGAGATCCAGGCTCTCGTCTCACATGGCAATGCCGCCGTGGAGGTGTTCTTCATCCTCAGCGGCCTGGTGATCACCCAATCGCTCTACCGCGCCGGCGGCCGCGCCGGCCCGTTCCTGACCGCCCGGGCGGCGCGGATATTTCCCGTGTTCCTGCCGGTATTCGCACTGGCCGTTCTGATCCAGGCACTCTCGTGTGGCTTCGATTGCATGCCTTGGGTGGGGCCCGACAACGCGGCGAGAGCGATCTGCGCCACCGGCTGGCCCGACAACTGGCCGATCCAGATCGTCGCGCATCTGACCATGACCCACGGCTTGTTTCCGAACGCCGTGCTGCCCGATATCTGGCTCGCCTTCCTTGGCTCCGCGTGGAGCCTGTCGACCGAGTGGCAGTTCTATGTGTTCCTGCTCATCGGCTTCGCCGGCCCGGACCGGCTGCGAAATCAGTTGATGATGCTGGCCGTTGCCGGGCTGGCCTGGCACTGGTGGGCGCCGGAGGGATGGCAGTTCAGCCGAGCTTTCCTGCCGAATAAGGCGCACTTCTTTGCCCTGGGGGTGACCAGTCTGGCATTGGTGCAGCGACGCCGCGGCGCGCTGACGGCCTATTGCGCTACACTCGCCGTCACCCTTGCGATCTGCGCCACCCTGGGCTCGTTCGGCAAGACGCTGCCGCCTCTGGTCTGGGCGCTGTGCCTCGCGGCTCAAATCCATCCGCACTACATCGGCCTGCGCCAGTTGTCGCGGCTGCTGTGCGGCCGGACGATGCAATATCTGGGTGCGATCTCCTACTGCGTCTATCTGGTCAATGAGCCGATCCACAAGCTGATCGCAAACGGCCTGAGCCGTCTCGCGGATGGCCACGGGGTGATTTTCACCGCCATTTGGATCCCCACCGCGATACTGCTGCCGATCCTCGCCGCGGCCTGGCTGCATAGTCGGATCGAGCAGCCGGCGATACGCTGGGGCCGCAGCGTCACCCGCGCATGGTTCGCCTGAGCTGATCAGTGGCGTCCGCCGAGGGTGAGGCGCCAGTGAGGGTGAGGCTCCGCCGAGTGAGGCGCCATAGTGTGAGTGAGGCGAGCAGGGTGAGGCGCCTGTGCAGGCGCGCGGGCGCGGGCTATACAGGCTACAATGAAACCTCCTCACGGCAATCGCCCCGGCGGCTCGCATCATCCGCCGTCCGACCGCGGCCCTTATCGGGGACCCGGCGGCGCTCCGCCTCGGAACTTTGGGCCGGGTGGGTCTGGTCCACGACCAATCTCTCGCCCCGGCCACGGCGGGAGCCACGACGGCAACCAGCAAGGCCAGGCCGGATCGCGGGACCAGCAGAAGCCGCGCCCACAGGGTGGCTTTCAGTCCGGTCCCGGGCGGGAGGCACCGACACGCGAAGGCGCCGAACCACAGGGCCGATCCGATCAGTTCAAGCGCTCACAGGGGCCGAACCGTGACGGTTTCAAACCGCGCCACGGCGGCCAGCCACATCGACCCCGGGAGCACGATGCCCCACGCCATGCGCCCGAGACGCCCAAGGGCACGGTATGGCTGTATGGCCACCATGCCGTCGCGGCCGCCCTGGCCAATCCATCCCGCCGACTGCGCCGCCTGCTTTTGACAGAGGAAGCCGAGGCCGCGATCGGCCAGCTTCTGGCGCCGCCCTGGGCCGTGTCCCCCGAGCGGGTCGATCGCGCCCGTCTCGACCAATTGCTTGGCCGCGATCTGGTGCATCAGGGTGCGGCGCTGTTGGCCGATCCACTGGCGCCCCCCAGCCTGCAATCGGTGCTGGAAAAGCCCGGGGTCATCGTCGTGCTGGATCAGGTCACCGACCCGCGCAACGTCGGCGCGATCCTGCGATCAGCCGCTGCGTTCGGCGCCGCCGCCGTGATCACCCAGGACCGCAACGCACCCGAGGAGACTGGGGGCCTCGCCAAGGCCGCCTCCGGCGCGCTGGAGACGATGCCGCTGCTGCGCGCGGTGAATATCGCCCGCACGCTGATCGCGCTGAAGGCCGCGAATATCTGGTGCATCGGCCTTGACGCGGCGGGACCGGCGCTGTCCGGACCAGCCTTCGCCGATCGGCGCGTCGCACTGGTGTTGGGCGCCGAGGGTGAGGGACTGCGGCGTCTGACCAGGGAAACCTGCGACGAGATCGCGGGCCTCATCATCAAAGGCGCGGTGGAAAGTCTGAATGTCTCCGCCGCCGCCTCTGTCGCGCTCTACGAATTGGCTCGCCGCTGATGCCGTTTGATCCCGCTCCGGCCGCGGCCGCCCTTCGACAGATCCGGCGGGAGCGCGTCCTGGTGTCTCCGTTGCCCGCCGGCATCGCGCCCAAAACCGAAGCCCAGGGCGCTGAAGTCCAGCGTGCGTTGGCGAGGATGGCCGACGCGGTGCCGCCATTCGGGTTCAAGATCGGCGCGACTGGCCGGCGCATGCAGGCCTATCTGGGCGTCGATGCTCCGATCGCCGGTTTCATGGCCGGCAAGGACGTCTATCCCGGCCATGCCGACCTGCGCTTCGCAGACTTCATCCGGCCAGGAGTGGAATGTGAGGTCGCGGTGCGACTGGCGCGTGACCTGCCACCCGGCGCGTGCACCCTGGACCAGGCTATTGCCGCGGTCGGCGACTTCGTTGCGGGCATCGAAATCGTCGAGAATTGTTACGGTGATCTGAAGGAACTCGGCACGCCCACGCTGGTGGCCGATCAGATGTATCACGCCGCCGCGGTCGATCGGCGACCAGGGCAAGGTCAATTGGCGGTCGCTGGATATCGGCGCTCTGGCCGGCTCTATCAGCCTGAGCGATGGAACCCAGGACACCGGTGTTACGACGGATCTTCTCGGCCACCCGCTGAATGGATTGGCCTGGCTCGCCGGCTCGCCGGTCGCCGCGGCGTTTGGTGGCCTGAAGGCCGGCCAGGTCATCATGCTGGGCAGCGTCACCCCGCCGATCTGGCTGACCGCGCCAACCACGGTGACGGTGACATTTACGCCGCTGCCACCGGTGACCGTGCGACTGTCCTGACAAAGAGTTGATTAGGTTCCCTTGCGAGCGCAGCGCAGTCAGGTTCCCGTGCGCGTGTCGCGCAGTCAGGTTCCCGTGCGCGTGTCGCGCAGTCAGGTTCCCTTGCGAGCGCAGCGCAGTCAGGTTCCCGTGCGCGTGTCGCGCAGTAGGTTCCCTTGCGCGTGTCGCGCAGCCCTCGCAGTGCGAGATAGTAGCCGAAGACGCCGAAGCCGGTGACCATCCCAAGGCTCACCTGCGCGGTGTCCGAGATCGGCCCCCGACGCACCGGGTTGGAGATGTGCACCTCGATCACCGGGAACTTCACCTGGCTGATCGCTGCTGTCAGCGCCGGGTAGCCCCGCGAATAGCCAGCCGGGTTGACCAGCGCGCCGTCGAAGCCCTGATCGTTCGCCCCGTACAGCCGGTTGATGACCTCGCCTTCGATGTTCGAGTGGAAGATTTCGACTTCGATATCGAGTTCGGCCGCGTAGGTGAGAATGTGCCGGTTGTATTCGTCCATGGTCATGGTGCCGAAGATTTCGGTCTGCACCTTGCCCCGCATATTCATACCGGCGCCTTGGACAACCAGGATTTTCATGGCGACGATCTCCCCCGAGACTGGTGTTCGATGCAGGCTGTACGCTAAGCGTCGGGTCCAAGGCTGACAAGCCGCGCGCAAGCCGAGACCAAAACGGCCGCGGCCAGGGGGAGCGGCCAGGGGGAGCGGCAGGGGGAAAAGATGAGCACGCGCCGACGAAAGCGTGATCGATGCGTTCTGGCAGGCACAGCTTCGGGGGGTCCATTTTCCCCCCGACTGGTTCGGCAAACTCAGTCTGGATCAGGCGTACCGTGTGCAACTTGGCCTGGTGGGGCGGCGCTGCGCGGCAGGCGAGCGGCAGATCGGCTGGAAAGTCGGGCTGACGGCGGTGGCCATTCAGCAGCAGTTCGGCTTCCACGAGCCGGTGTTCGGCTGTGTCCTGGACAGCAAGCCATCCGGCCACGCCTTCGCGCCCGGCGACCTGATCAGCCCGGGCTTCGAGAACGAATTATGCATGCGCCTGGGAACCGACCTGTCGGGCGCGACCGACCTTCAGACAGCACGGGACGCCATCGATGCGGTCTATCCGTCGCTGGAGATAATCGAGACGCGCGGGCCGTTCACCGAGCAGATCGCCCTTGCCCTGGCCGACAACGCTCAACAGAAGACCGTCATCCTCGGCTCGCCGGTCGCGCTTCCACTCGAACTGGCGACCATTGAGGCCAGCGTCTCTGTCAACGGCCAGCCTGTGGCGACAGGATTGGGCGAGGCGGTGCTCGGCAATCCGCTGAACTCGGTTGTGTGGCTGTCGCGCAAGTTGGCGGAATACGGTCGGACCCTGAAAGCAGGCGAGATCGTGATGACCGGATCGTTCACGCGCCAGTTTCCCATCTCGCCCGGCGACCGGATCGAGACGGTGTTTTCCGGCATCGGTCGGGTGGCGACCTCGATGACTCGGTGACCGCTCCTCATTGCATCGACCCTGGCAACAAGGTCGCTCGCCCGTCGCTCCTCACTTAAGTGGCTGGCCGCCCGGTCTGAAGGATCGGTCAATCACGGCGGCTACTTGGCGGTTCCGAGTTTCACGCTGGTCGGATCGTCGCAGCTTGTGTGCAATCGCCGCATCGGGGATTGCCCTTCCGCCCAACCCTGCTTACTGGGCTGGCATGAACGATCCCAGGACCGCCTCCCTATGGCCATGATCCGCGCCCTTCGGCTGCTCGCCGATCGCCAGGCCGAGCTGCTGCAGATCGATCCGCCGGCGCCGCCGGCCGCGGATGAGGTGCAGCTTCGCGTCCGCGTCGTCGGGCTGAACCATATCGACCTTTGGGGCTTCCGCGGCATGGCGTTCGCCAAGCGCCTCTACCCGCTGACCATCGGTGCCGAGGCCGCCTGTGAGGTCGTCGCTGTGGGCGAGGCCGTCACTGCCCTGAAGCCCGGCGACCGGGTCGTGCCGTACGCCGCGCTGGTCTGCGGCATCTGCGCATCGTGCCGGCGCGGGCGGGAAAACCTGTGCGAGAACGTCGGTGGCATACGTGGCTTCCATATCGACGGTTTCGCGCAGGACCTCACCAACCATCCCGCCCGCCTGGTGGCAAGAATCCCCAATTCGGTCGCATTGCGTGACGCCGCCTGCGTCGCCGTCGCTTACGCCACCGTCGAGCACATGCTGTTCGACAACGCCCGGCTCGAGCCCGGCGAGTGGGTCCTGGTCCACGCCGGTGGCTCGGGGATCGGCAGCATCGCGATCCGCATCGCCAAATCGATCGGCTGCACCGTGATCACCACCGTCGGCTCGGCCGAGAAGGCCGCCAAGGCTCGCGCCCTCGGCGCCGACCACGTCATCAACTACCGAGAGGACCGGTTCGAGGGGGTGGTGCGCAAACTGACCGGCAAGAAGGGTGTGGACGTGGTGTTCGAGCACACCGGTGCCGACACCTGGGCTGGCTCGCTCCTGTCGATGAAGCGCGGCGGCCGGCTGGTCACCTGTGGCGCTACCTCCGGTCCCACCGCCAGCCTCAACCTGATGCAGTTGTTTCAGCAGCAGTACCGCATCATCGGCTCGTTCGGCGCCCCACTTTCTGCCCTCGCGCGGGGCCTTGACCGCATCGCATCGGGCGTGCAGCCGGTCATCGACACCGTCTACGCACTGTCAGAGTTCCGCGCCGGGCTGGATCGGCTGGAAAGCCGTGACGTCTTCGGCAAGCTCCTGATCGAATTATAACCGGTGCGTCGCGCCCGGCGGATACGACGGACATTGGTGCTGTACGGCGATCGGATCCTGGGTCGCCTCGTCAAGTGGCTGATATGGGTCCTGGGGCGAACCAACCCGAATCGAGCGTCTGACCTCAGCGGTGCCATCGCGCGCCGCCTGGGCCCTCTGTTGCCGGCGCATCGCATCGGCCAGGCCAACCTGCGCGCCGCGTTTCCCGACCGGGACGCGGCCTGGATCGAGCAGACGTTGCGGCAGGCCTGGGACAATCTGGGCCGCGTCGCCGGCGAGTATGTTCATATGGGGCGGATCTGGGACTACGACCCGGACCATCCGAATAGCGGGCGTATTCTCTCGGACAAGCGGCCGCTGTTCGAGATGATACGGGACGACGGCAAGCCCGCGTTATGCTTTGCCGCCCATCTGGGCAATTGGGAGTTGCCGGCGATCGCCGCCGCCGCTCATGGCATGCCCTCCGCGGTCGTCTACCGGATGCCGAACAATAAGGCGGTCGCCAAGGAAATCATCCGTATCCGCGCCCCGCTCATGGGCCGCCTGATTCGCACCCGAGCCCAGGCGGCGCTCGAGATGGCGGCGGCACTGCAGGCCGGCGAGCATCTTGGCATGCTGGTGGATCAGCATTTCTCACGCGGCGTCGACGTCACCTTCTTCGGGCGACGCTGCAAGGCAAACCCGTCGATCGCCCGCCTGGCGAGGCAATTCGATTGCCCCGTCCTCGGCATGCGGGTGATTCGCCTGCCCCATCACCGCTTCCTGGTGACCGGTGACGGACCCTATGAGCTGCCCCGAGGCGCCGACGGGCAAATCGACGTAAACGCGGCCACGCAGATGATCACCTCGATCATCGAGGGATGGATCCGCGACCAACCCGGTCAGTGGTTGTGGTTCCACCGGCGCTGGCGCTGAGGGTCGTCAATGTCCCGTGACCCTGCTCCGCCATGCTTTCGTCACACCGGCTACGTAACCACTTGCTGGCGTAGTCCTTGCGGGAGATCGGATTCAATGCGTCGATCTGTTCTGTCTGTTCCGCTGCTGGTCGCGATGTCGACTGCTGCACTGTTCCAGCTCTCGCCCAACGGCGCCCGCGCCGGCAACGATCCGCTCGACGGCAGCGTGACGATGGACAGCCGCGCAATGACCCTGGCGCTCGACAAAACGCGATCCACCGTTGTCCCGGCCCTGCCCTCGCCGCCGGGAGGAGACGAGCAGCGTGCCTCGGATTATCTGAAGGCTGCCCAGGGTGCGCTGGCCGCGGGCCGTACCGGCGAGGCGCGACAGGCGCTGGAGATGGCGCAAACCCGAATGCTGGACCGATCGGTGCCGATGGGACAGACCAACAACCCAAACGACAACCCGACCGTGCAGCAGATTTCCGGCGCGCTTCAGGCCCTGGCATCGCACGATCGCGCCACCTGCATGCAGTTGATTGACACCGCAATCGCCAGCGCAACCGCCCAGGGATTTTAAATCGTCGTCGCGGGAGCTCGAATGTCATAGCCGCGCACACCCGTTCCAGTGTCATGGAAGCGCACACCGAACACCCGTTCCAGTGTCATGGAAGCGCACACCGAACGGCCGTGCCAGTGTCATGGCCGGCGCACCCGAACACCCCATTCCAGTGTCATGGCCGGCGCAGGCCGGCCACCCACGACTTTCCCTTCGCAACAAATATTTGGTCGCCCAGGCAAGCGCCGCTCGCAGGCTCGGCCGGCTGCAATCAATCCACGCTGGCGACGCCTCAGCAGCGCGCGAGTGGCCGCCGGCCTGTCGGCTTATCGACCTGTCGGCCTATCGACCGGAGAGTTCGGAAAAATCCTCCTCGCGGAACTCGGCTGCCCCACGCGACCCGGCGGCGGCGCGGGCAACTTCCTCGCGCCGAAGTTCCACCCGGCGAATCTTGCCGGAGATGGTTTTCGGCAACTCGTAGAACTCCAGTCGTCGCACTCGCTTGAATGGCGATAGCCGGGCGCGCAGGTGCTGGAAGATGGATAGTGCGGTGGCACGGTCGGGGGTGCCACCCGCCACCAGCGCAAGATACGCCTTGGGCACCGCCAGGCGCATCGGATCAGGCGCCGGCACGACAGCCGCCTCGGCCACCGCCGGATGCTCGATGAGCACGCTCTCCAACTCGAACGGACTGATCCGATAATCCGACGCCTTGAACACGTCATCCGCCCGGCCGACGTACGTCAGATAACCGTCTGCATCGATCGAAGCCACGTCGCCGGTTCGATAAGCCGCTCCCGTCAGCCCGGCGATCGAACCATTCTCCTGCTGGTAGCCGAGCATCAGACCCGCGGGCGGAGGGTCGAGCGCGATTGATACCTCACCCTCCGGCGCATCCTGGTCTTCCTCATCGAGCAACCGGATGCGGAAGCCGGGCAAGGCGCGGCCCATCGAGCCGGACTTGACCAGTTGACCCGGCGGGTTGCCGATTTGCGCGCTGGTCTCGGTCTGGCCGTAGAAGTCGCGGATGGTCAGTCCCCAGGCAACCCGAACCTGCTCGATCACCTCCGGATTGAGCGGCTCGCCGGCGGCCAGCACCTCCCGCAGGCTGTGCCGTGCCGATTTCAGATCCTCCTGGATCAACATCCGCCACACCGTCGGCGGTGCGCATAGCGTCGTGACCTTGTTGCCCACGATGGCGTCCAGCAAGGCGCGCGCATTGAACCGGCCGGTGTTGTTGATGAACACCGTGGCCCCGGCGTTCCACGGCGCGAAGAAGCAGCTATAGGCATGCTTGGCCCAGCCGGGCGACGAAATGTTCAGATGGATGTCCCCAGGCAACAGGCCCACCGCATACATCGTGGACAGATGCCCCGCCGGATACGTCCGGTGAGAATGCAGCACCAGCTTCGGCTTCGCGGTCGTGCCGGAGGTGAAATACAGCAGCATCGGATCGTCGGCGAGGGTTTCACCGTCCGGCTGAAATTCCGCCGATGCGGCAAGCAACGTATCGTAGCGCGTCCAGTTGGGCATCGGATCGCCGACCGCGATCAGGTTGAGCCCCGGGTCGAAGCCGTCGAACTTGCCGGCCTCGGTGCTCGCCGCGACGACATGCCTCGCCCGGCCGCGCTCGAACCGATCCGCCAGGTCGCCGACGGTGAGTAAGGTCGTTGCGGGGATCACCACGGCGCCCAGTTTCATCGCCGCCAGCATCACTTCCCACAACGGCACGACGTTGCCCAGCATCAGCAGAATGCGGTCGCCACGCTTGACCCCCAGCGCGCGCAGTCCATTGGCCACCCGGTTCGATCGCTCCGACAGCTCGGCGAACGTCAGCCGAGCGGCGCCGTCGCCGGTGATGACGAGCGCCGGTTGGTGGGCGGTGTCGCCGCGGGCAAGCTCGGCATCGAACCAGTCGAGTGCCCAGTTGAAGCGCTCCAGTTCAGGCCAACGAAAATCACGATAGGCGACGGCGTAGTCGGTCCGGTGGCGCAGCAGGAAATCACGCGCTGCCTTGAATGCCCGATCAGTCATCGTCCAACCTCCTGCGCGACGGTACTGTCGGCGCGACGCTCGTGCTACTCACGCGGCTGCCCCGCCAGCCAGCGGAACACGACGGAGAAGTCCTTTCCGCCGTCGCCGGCGTCGACCACCTGCTGGTAGAAAGCAAGCGCTTTCGCGCCGAGCGGCGTCGGCGCGCCGGTTGCCTCGGCCGCTGCCTGCGACAGTTTCACGTCCTTGACCATCAGCGCCGCCATGAAGCCCGGCGCGTAGTCGCGGCTCGACGGCGCCGTGGCGACCGTTCCGGGTGCCGGACAGTAGGTCGACAGCGCCCAGGAGTTCGCCGTCGCGGTGGAGCAGATCGCGTGCAGCTTGGCCCAGTCCAGCCCCAGCTTCTGGGCAAGGATGAAGCCTTCGGACACGCCGACCATGTTGATCGCCAGCATCATGTTGTTGCAGATCTTCACCGCCTGCCCGGCGCCCGGGCCGCCGGCGTGAAAGATATTCTTGCCCATCGCATCCAGGATCGGCTTGCCCCGCGCAAAGGCCGCTTCCGAGCCACCGACCATGAAGGTCAGTGTGCCATTCAGCGCACCAATCGTACCGCCTGACACCGGCGCGTCCAGCATCGCCAGGCCCGCGGCCTCGGCCGTGGCGGCGACCGCGCGGGCGGTATCGACATCGATCGTGGAGCAGTCGATCAACAACGGGCCGGCGCCCTGGGTCACGTCGATCAGACCGCCCTGGTTGAGAAAGACCTCGCGCACATGCTCGCCCGCCGGCAGCATGGTGATCACTACGTCGGCGCCATGTGCCGCCTCGGCCGCGCTGGTCGCCACCTGGCCACCATCGTCCGAGAGCGTTACGAGGGCCGCGTTGTTCAGGTCGTAGCCGGTGACGACATGGCCTGCCTTGACCAGATTGGCGGCCATCGGCCCACCCATGTTGCCGAGTCCGATGAAGCCGATTTTCGCCATGACTACAGCACCTCGAAGATTTCGTAGACCGGGCCTTCAGGCGGACGATTGCCGGTGCCGATGCCGATGATGCGGTTTAGCCAATCGTATTTCGGCGCCGCGGTCTCGAAGTTGATCGCGGTGCGGAAATAGTATTCCGACGGATCGACCGGCTGGCCGCTGTTGACCTTTTCCATGACCGCGGCCGGACCATGGCGCATGCCGCGGTACGTCATCCCAATCGTTGCCTTGTCGTCGGTCTCCAGCACTAGGCGGACGTCCAGCGTGGTGGCGCCGTCGGGACGACCAATGATCCAGTCCGCGCCGCCCGGCAGCACGATGCCGCGCAGTTTCGTGCCCTCGAACGTACCCCCGGCCACCAGGCCAACGCGCCGGTTTCCCGCCGGCGTCGCCCCGATCGGCTGCAGACCGCTGACGGCAAGCTTCAGGGTCATGAGATGCGCGGTTCTGATTTCGGCCATGCTGACTCCTCCCGATGCGCGGGCGGATCAGACCCGATCCAGGATCGGGAAACAAGGGCGGACGGGTCGCCCAGGCGGCCATGGCGGGATCACCATGGTCGACGGCGCCAGGGTGGACGCGAACCACCGGAGCGCGCCGCCCATCAGGGTGAGGCAGCGGGATGCAACCGGGTGTCGAGCGCGAACCGTTCCTGTGACCGGAGAGCATACGCGCCGGAGGCCGTTGCGCCGATGAAGATCAGGTTCCAGCTATGGGTCGAGATGACGCTCGGGATCGCAACGAACGCGTGCCGGCCAAGCAGCGCGTCGCCAAAGACCTGCTGTCCCGCACCCGGAATGCCTGGCCGCAGCCAGTTTGGGTTAGGCACCTCGCCCGGGTCCACGACATGAACCCGCGCTGGATCGATCACTGTCAGCGCCGTCAGGACATGCGGCACGGTGTCGAGCGCCTTGAAACCCGTGTGCACCGCGACCTCGAGGATCGCCGCCGCAGGATCGATCGAGCAGTAGACCGCGCGCAGGCCCCGGCTGTTCCAGCGGCCCCCGGCGAGATAGGCGCCCTCACCGCTGTCCCAGCTCGCACTGAATCGCGCCTGATCCAGCCGCCACGCTACCAGTTCGGTGCCGCCTAGGCCCGCCGGCAACGGCGTCAAGTGTAGACGCCATACTCGAGGCGCCGCAGAAACTCCTCTACCAGTTCGACACCCGCCGGGGTCGCCAGCAGGTCGATCGGCCGTCGCTGGTCCAGACCCACCGCGGGACTCTCCAGCCACTGCTCCGCCTCCTCCTGGGAGCCAAGCAATGCGGTCGCCCGGGCAAGGATTTCAGCAAACTTCCAGGTACGGCCGCTCTGCTCCTGGCTGAGCGGCTTTCCTGGCGCGTCCTTTCGGCGTTGGAAGGTGCGCAGACTGATCCCGACCGCCTTTTCCAGGGATGCCGTCTTGTGCAGGACAACAAAGCTGGAAATGAGGTGTGTCAGCGCCTCCCCCGGCAAGCCTCGGAGCAGCATTTCGTGAGTGTCCAGCGGGCCTCTGAGCAGATGGCGGAGGACGCCCTCGCCCCCAAGCAGGGCCGCAACCCGCTGTAGTTCCACATCGCGATGTGGTTGAGTTTTGGCTTCGGTTCGAACCGTCATGGAAGTGCCTGTCACGTGTCGTCTCTCATATGACACGTGACGCCATCATTTCAATATGACGGCGCGGTTTGCTTCGGCCCATCACGCTCAAACCGGAATCTCAGCCGATGGTCGCGGGTGCTGTTACGATCGCGGACGCGTTCGCCAGTTGGCGCCAGGTTTGGGCGGGCGTAGCGTGCAGCCAGATCGCGCCGCGCCGGCGCTGCCCGGGAGAACAACCATGTCCGACGCCTACCCCCTGCCCTCCGGCGAACTGGCCTCCCTTGGTCTGGCCGCCAGACCGCTGGACCATCTGGACCGGCTCATCAAGTCGCATCTCGACGCGGGCCGTTACGACGGCGCGCAGATCGCCCTCGCTCGGCACGGCAAGCTGGCGCTGTTTCGCACCTACGGCAACGCGCGCACCGAGGGCACCACCATCCCTGCGACCAACGACACGCTGTTTCTGCTGTTCAGCCAGACCAAGGTGCTCACCTCCGCCGCCGTTTGGACGCTGGTGGAGGAAGGCAAACTGTCCTTCATGGACCGCGTGGCCGACCACCTGCCGGAGTTCGCCGCACGCGGCAAGGGTGACATAACTCTTGAGCAGGTGATGACCCATCAGGGTGGCTTCCCAAGCGCCGACGTCAGCCAGGCCACCTGGACCGATCACGCACGCATGCGCGCCGAGGTCTGCGACTTCTCGCTGGAATGGACCCCCGGCACGCGGCTGCACTACCACGGCCGAGCCGCCCATCTGATACAGGCGATGGTGATCGAGGCAGTGACCGGGGAGGATTTTCGCGATGTGATCCGCCAGCGGGTGATCGAGCCGCTCGGCCTCGGGCGCGACATCTACGTCGGCGTGCCGGAGGATCAGCAGGTGCGTTGCGCCGACACCTATGGGCCTGAGGCACGTGACAATTCCGCCGCGTTCCGCTCCGCTGGACTGCCGAGCGGCGGAGGCTACGCAACGGCGCGCGGCATGGCAGCGCTGTATCAGATGCTGGGACACGCCGGACGTCTGGGCTCGGTACGACTGTTCTCGCCGCGCCTGATCGCCTACGTCGCCCGCAACCACACGGCGGAGGCGCCCGATCTGGCGATGACCGGAATCCCGATGCATCGCGGTCTCGGGCCCCACGTGCGCGGGGAAAGTGACCGTATTCGCGGACTCGGGACAATCGGTGCGCCGGTGACGTTCGGGCATGGCGGGGTCGGATCATCGTATTCCTGGGCCGATCCCAGCAGTGGCGTTTCCTTCTCCTACCTGACCAACTACGTTTCGCCCGATCCATGGCACTCCATGCGCCTGGACCGAGTTGCGAATCTGGTGCACGCGGCGATCGACTGAGAGCTGCCCGCTCGCAGACCGCCGCGCGCCGGCGACAGCAGGGAGGGAAGCTGGAATGCTTGATCATGTAACGATCGGGGTGAGTGATTTCGCCCGGTCGAAGGCGTTCTACGACCAGACGCTGACCGTCATCGGCATCAATTGTTTGCACGGCGACGACGCCGCGTTCGCCGGCTACGGCGCCGATAAGAAGCCATTCTTCTGGATCGGCCTCAAGACGGTCCCGATCACCGGCGTCCATATTGCTTTCGCCGTCGGGGATCGTGCCGCGGTCGACCGCTTCCACGCTGCCGGCCTCGCTGCCGGTGGTCGCGACAATGGGCCGCCGGGGCTGCGGCTGCACTATCATCCGAACTACTACGGGGCATTCATCCTCGATCCGGACGGACACAACATCGAGGCCGTCTGCCACCTTCCTGTCTGACCAAGCGCGTTTGTCGGCGCCCACAGCGCCTTCATGGCTCGAACCCACCCGCACGTCAGCCTGCGGCGGCGTCGAGGATCGTGCTTCTCCAAGGCCAGGGGACCGATGTTGAGATAGTTTACAAACATTTCCACTGCATCGTTAAACGTGTATGGTAACCGGCACCTGGAACCTATGGGGTTGGTCCCGTTTCCATGAGTTGCTGCGTCGGGTATCGGTGTCTCGCCTTCCCTCCGCTTTTCGCCTGGGTTCGGCTGATCGCCTGCCTGGCGCTGCTCTGCTCTGTCGCTGCCTGTGGCAGCCGGCCGGCCTACCACGCCAGCACCCGGTACAAGCCGTCACGCTATTACCCGCCGCCCGGTCCGCCGAGCGACCCATGGGGACCTTATATCCATGAAGCATCCGGCCGCTTCGGCGTCCCGGAACCGTGGATCCGTCGGGTGATGCGCCAGGAATCCGGCGGTCAGGAGGATGTCATCTCCTGGGCAGGCGCCATGGGGCTGATGCAGGTGATGCCCGAAACCTATGACGCGTTGCGCGGTCGCTACAACCTGGGGGCTGATCCGTACGATCCGCACAACAACATTCTCGCCGGGACCGCCTACCTGCGGGAGATGTATGACCGCTTCGGCGCTCCCGGTTTCCTCGCCGCCTATAATGCTGGTCCCAATCGTCTGGACCTCTATTTGAGCAACGGCACGCCACTGCCGGCGGAGACGGTGAGCTACGTAGCATCGATCGCGCCGTCATTGGGTCCCGCTACGCCGATGTCGGGCCCCTTGGCGGTCTACGCCGGCTCGCGTGGCTACGCGACGCAATCTGCTTCCCGCGCGGTCGGCGGCTGCGATCCGGACGCAGCCTACACGCCTGGTGGCCCCTGCACGCCGGCACGCCGGCCGACTGTACCAGCCCGCCGTCTACACCACCGGTCCTGCGCCGCCCACCTACGTGGGCACGGGATGTGATCCCGATGCCGCCTACGACCCTGCGCGGCCATGCACGCCGGCGCCGACGCCAAGTGTCAAAACCGTCACCGTCGCTGCCTTGGCCCCTGCTGCCCCGCTCGGCGGCTGCGATCCCGACGCTGCCTACGATCCGACGCGGCCCTGTCGTCCGGCGCCCGCCGCACCCGTTCCGCCTTCGCCGGTCCAGTCGGCACCCCTCCCGGCGGCAATCGCCCCATCGACGCCGGTCATCGTCGCGACCCTGCCGCAACCGGACACCGGCCGGCACCTGGATTACATACCCGGCGCCAGGCGTCCCCTGCAGGAAACAACCGCGCAACGAGTCGCCTTGGCCGCCCGCCCCTGCCCCCGCGCTCGGCGCCTGGGGCATTCAGGTCGGCGCCTTTGCCAATCTCGCCACCGCACAGGCCGCGGCAGAGAACGCCCGGACGATGCTGCCGGAGCTGTTGCGAACCGCGAAGACCGAGCTGCCCGCGACCACCCCCTTCGGCGGCAAGATTGCCTTCCGCGCTCGCCTCGTCGGACTGTCACCGGCTGCCGCGACGGACGCCTGTTCGCGGTTGAGCGGTCTAGGACTGCCCTGCCTGACCGTCTCGCCACGCGATACATTTTGACGCTTCACGACCGGCGGCGGCGCCCGTCCGCCCGGACAAGGTCCCTGCCGCACGCTCTTCGCTTAACGAAAAGCCCGACCACGACCCCGACGCCGTCCACTAGCTGCGATAGTCTGGCTTGCCATCCTCGATCAGCCGCAACGCGGCATCCCACACCATGGCGTAGTGGGCGTCGCTCTCATGCGAACGGAACTGCTCCGACGTGTGAACGCACACCTCCTGCGGCGGCAGGATGATCTCCCGGCCGCCCGAAAGCGCGTCCACCTGCGCAGCACACGCACGCTCCAGCATGTAGATGTTGAGGAACGCTTCTGCGATCGAGGCGCCACCAACCAGCAGACCGTGGTTGCGCAGGATCATCGCCTTGTGCTCGCCGCCGAGGTCGGCCACCAGCCGCTCCCGCTCATCCAGATCCAGCGCGATGCCTTCGTAGCCGTGATAGGCGAGACGGCCGTAGAACCTCAACGCATGTTGCGAGATCGGCAGCAGCCCGTCCTTCTGCGCGGAGACAGCTATGCCTGCCGCGGTATGGGTGTGCACAACGCACATCAGGTCCGCGCGCGCCATATGGACAGCGGAGTGGATGGTGAATCCGGCGGCATTGACCCGCCGGCTGCTCACGTCACCCGGTTCCACGACGTTGCCGTCCAGGTCGATCTTCACCAGGTCGGAGGCACGCATCTGGTGGAAGTTCACGCCGTACTTGTTGATCAGGAAATGATGCTCCGGCCCGGGCAGGCGCGCGCTGATATGGGTGTAGATGAAATCGGTCCACCGATGGTGCGCGACCAGGCGATACAGCGCCGCGAGATCGCAGCGGATCTGCCATTCGGTATCGGATACGCCGGCGATCGAAGCGGGTGAAGCGGCAACATTCATGACGGTAGGGTCCTGCGGATTAGGACGCCCAAGGTTCACCGCGGCGCCTCGGCCGTCAAGCGTTGATCCGGCTGATCCGCCATGATCGCCAGCCGACGACCCGCGGTAGCATCAACCCGCCGCATCGCTGCTGCCGCCGCTCCCAGCCTGCTTTCACCCTGCGCCCTCTAAATGCTCCCGGGCGCCGCCTTGGCGTCATCCCAAACTGTGGTTACGTCCGCGCCGGTTGACGTCCGTTGCCCGCGAGCCGGAACCTTCATTTGTCCTTACATTTCCAAAGTAATGTTTCTTCAACAGCCAGCCGAGCTGCCGCGCAGGCAGCGTTTAGTACAGCGGCCTGACCTTTATAAGGTGACGCTACTGAGATCCGGGTCCGCGTGCCAGGAACAGATCGCGTGCGATCGTCCGCCCATCGCCGGCCTTGCACCGGTGGGCAAGTCAAAAACCGGCCGGGAGAGCGGTTATTCCGGATCGATGACCCGCAGCACCACCGGATGATACTGCTCGCCGTAACCGGCTTGCTCCGCCTGCTTCAGCCGATCCATCGTCAGCCTCGCCGCCGCCACGTCCAGGCCGGACGCCGCGGCCATCTCCAGCGCGTACGACAAATCCTTCATCGCATAGCGAATGGAGAACGCCCGCTCCGGGAACACCCCGGGCACCATCGCCTTCATGCCGTGATTGCGAAGGACAAAACTGTCGCCCGAGCCCATCGCCATCGTCGGCAACAGCACCTCCGCCGGCACACCGTTGCGCCGGCCGATCGCGATCGCCTCAGCCAGCGCGCCACAGTGCTGAAAGACCAGCATATTATTCAGTATCTTCACGACCTGGCCGCAGCCGACCGGGCCGCAATGGGTGACATCCGTGCCCATGGTCTGCAGGATGGGCCGGATATGCGCGAAAGTCTCCGCCGTGGCGCCGACCATGATGCTGAGTTCGCCACGGGCCGCCGCGTCACGCGTCCGCGCCACCGGCGCGTCTGCATAAAGCACGCCCTTTGCCGTCAGCCGAGCACCGATCTGCCGCGTGAGTTCAACCGAGGTGGTGCTCGTGTCTACAATGCATTGCGCCGGCTGCGCGGTGGAACCGGAACGCAGGTGCTGTTCAAGCTGCTGCACCACGGCGCCGACCGCACGGCCGTCCGGCAGCGAAAGCAGGATGACGTCGCTCGCCGCCGCGATTTCCTCAATCGACGCGGCTTTCACCCCATGCTCCGCCAGCCGCTCCAGCGGCTCGGCACGCAGGTCGTGCGCCAGAACCGGCAAGCCGGAGCGGCGCGCCAGATGGCCGCACATCGGCTCCCCCATCACGCCAAGACCAATGAAGCCGATCATCGATCGTGCTGATTGCGCGGCTGGCAGGCCCGACATCGTGTTTCCCTTCTGATTCCGCCTTGTTCTCTCCGCATCTTCCACCGATGTCAAAACCGGGCAGTCCCGCCGATGCCCCGATCCGCGGTTCATGGCGGATGAATGCAAACCGCCTTTGAACCGGGAACAAGTATAAATGGCCCCTACTATGCCGCTACATTCTGCCATCATCATTGTTGTCTTGAATCTTCCGGCCGCATGACGTAGGGTCCCGAGGCGTCGGTATCGAATGTAACGTAACCGTCTGGCAGGTGTGTCATTGGACGTTGCCTATGTCTTCGGGGCGATGGGAAATCTGTCGCATGCCCTGGGTAATGGCTGGTCGATTGAAGAGCACTTCGCCTGGGCCGTCGGGGCCGAGAGCCGCATCGTCCTTCCGCTGCCGGGCGATGACACGTGCTACCTTCTGCGCTTGGACGTGCATCCTCTCACCCTTCCCGGCGCGGTCAGCCGGCAGCGTTTGACCATCTGGCTGGGCAAGACGATCCTGGGCTCGTTCCAGATGACGGCGCGCCAGACAATCGCCATTCCGTTGCCCTTGGAACTGACCCGGCGACGGCACAGCCTCGATCTGACGTTGGTCCATCCGGACGCGGTCCGGCCGAGCGACTATCGGCATGGAGATGATTTGCGGCTGTTGGCACTGTGCTTCCACTCCGCCAGCCTGACGCGAAGAAATTCGAGCGACGCCGACGCCTCCAGTCCGACCCATGCGACGGAGCTTGAGCCGATCCACGGGCTGATCGCCGGCGATTCCGCGGCGCGGCGCATCGGCGATGCGATCAGCAAACTGCCGGCACTGCGCGGCCGCTTCGGCATCCGTGTGATCGATCTGTCCGAACCGTTCGACAAAGCAACGGAACACCTGCCGCCCGACACTCTGGAAACAGCGCAATTCTGCTGGCTGAACAGAGGTTCGGGCACGCCCGCCTCGCGCAACGCGTTGCTCCGGCGGCTGTCCGCGGACTGCACGCCGCGAACCTTCTACACGCCATCGGTCCAGGCGCTATGGCCGTTCCTGGCGCCCGACCCCCGCGCTGTGCCGGAGCCGGGACGCTACCATTCGGCACGGTATCCGTTTGGTGACCGGATCGGGATGGCATTGCAATCGCTGAACATCCCGGACGATGTCGTCGCGTTGATGTACCAGATGTCAGCCGCCCGCGAGCCGCTCGATCTCGACGCGATGTTCGCCGACGACCTGGCCCGCTGGCGGCTCGACGACAACCGATCCGACATCAAACTGGCGGACTTCATCGCCCGGCATTTCCAGTCCGCCCGGGTTTTCCTCGCACCGACGGTTCCCGGGCCAGTGCTCCTGCGGGAGATGATCCGGCAGGTCCTCAGCGTTCCGGTCGTTCAGGACCTGGCCACGCCCGACGTTCTGTCGGCGGAACTTGACGTGCTGTTGCAGGGCTTTGTCGGCTGGCGGGAGGAATGGCCCGTTCAGAAGCGGGTCGCCGCCCATTTCGGTCTGACCTGGTGGTCGCCAGAAATCAAATATCGCTGGCACGGCAACCGTTATTCCGGCCTGCACCAGATGATCAATTACATCAGATGGAACCAGTGGCGTCCATGACCGCGCGCGCCGTTGCCAGGATCATCGGCGACCCGGGTTGCGACCGGGAGATTGCATGAGTCAATCGATCCTGATCTACGCCAACTGTCAGGGCGAGGAGCTGCAGAAGACCGGCCACTTCATGCAAAGCATGGCCGGGCGCGTTGAATTCAAGTGGATACCCCTGCACCTCGCCACCGAGGCTGAATGGGACACCAGATATGACGCCGATTTCATGGCGGATGTAGCAATGATGTGGGAACAGGTTGAAACCGGTCCGACCTCGGCCCACCGCGCCAAACTGTATGAACGTATCCCGCGCAACTGTCCGGTGGTCAAATTTCCGCCGCTCACCGCGCTGTGTCTTTGGCCATTCGCGGGCAATGACCCGCGCATTGCCGCTGACCCGCTACGCTATCCATGGCCCGACTCTGTCGCGGCCACGCTGGCCGGTGAAGACCTGCCGGACGACGCGTTGATCGAGAGATATCTGCGGCTGACGAGCGAGCGGATGCCGGATCTGGATCGGCGGCTGCGCCTGGACGTCGCTCGATGGAAGGCCGCGGACGCCATCGCCGATGTGCAGGCCGCCGCTTGGGTCGAGCGTGTCTTCCGCAATGTCAATCTGTTCTACACCTCAGGCCACATCACCGCGCTGGCAACCGAATTCATGATGAAGCAATTGCTGATCCGCTCTACCATCCTGCAGCCGGCTCTGTTGCGGGCCGCGATCGCCGAGGTCAGCGTTCTGTTGCGGCCACACCGGGGCCAGGATCATGAATCCGTGCCAATCCATCCGTTGGTGGCTGAGCGTCTCAAGCTGCGTTTCTATCATCCGAATGCCACCTATCGCTGGCACGGCCATGAGTGGACCTTCATGCAATACATCCTGCGATACATAAGATGGTCGCCGTACCTGGACTAGCGATAGTCGACAATCATGACGAACCGACAGGAGTTTTCGGATGCCTGACGATACATTGCTGGGATTGATCGCCGGAACACTGGGCGTCCCGCCGTCCGAGATCACCGAGGCGTCGAACATGGCCAATACCAGAAAGTGGGACAGCCTGCGACAGATCATGCTGATGACCGAACTCGAAACTAATTTCGGTATCGAACTCAGCGATCATGATATGCTGGAAACAAACTCCGTGGCCAAGATCCGCGACGTCCTGAAGGCGCACAGCAAGGTCTAGCCTTCGAAGGCTGTTCGGCGCTGCCTCGGCTCCGGCGGGACGGGCACCCCCGCGGACCGCCTCGCCGTCGAGGATCGAATCAATTGCAGACAATCGACAGCGAGCGAAAGGCGATCGCGAGGCGCCGGTCGTCTCGTTCGCCGGCCACCGCCTTCGGGCTGGCGGCCTCGGGATGATCCATGATGATCTGGACCCTGTCGATACCATGCAGTAATCGTCCCGGTATCGCGCAACCGACGCGGCCGCGCTTCAGCGGATCGAAGGTGTGGACCGGTTCCCCGTTGATCGCGATCCGCAGGCTCTGCGACTTGACGGCGGGCGGAGCCACGTACGGAATGACGTCCATTTCCAGCCAGTATTCGTCGGCCGAGCCGGGACTATCGATGATGAGCAGGCTGCGATCTCCGATCGACCAGGTATAGCCGTCTTCCGGGGCGGACCAGCCGTACCCCACTTGGCCCGCCGAATTGCCCCCCTTGCCAAATACCGTTTCGGTGCGGAATGCCGACGGCACCTCAGCACGCGGAAACGCCCCGGAGCGCCCGGTTGCCAAGGTTGCGGGCGTCGGGCGCATATCGTGTGCCTTGCGCAGCATTGTCAGCCACGACGCAAGATCGAGGTCGGGCACATTCTGGCGGCTTGCCAACCTGCTGACAAAGCCCAGCATCAAGGTATCATCCGCAACGACCACGCTGCCGGGCGGGTGCCCAGGGCGAGCCTCCTGAACCCAAAGCAGGATCGAGGGTCCGTAGGCGGCTATCGCCATCCGGAGATCGACCAGGTCGTTCGCCGACAACGGTTCGTTCTGCCGAAACACCAAGATTTTGCTCGGATCCTCCAGATCCCCGATCAGCTTTTCGACCAGAAAATCGACCGTGCGGACCTGCTGTTTGCGCAACACATCGGGATCGGCCTCGCCGACTTTGACGTCGGCATGGTAAACGAAGTCATACTTCGTGAGCTTGATCATGTACTCGCCGTTCTCGGCGCTCACTTGGACGTGCGCCGGATCAGCCATGCCCTCGAATCTGGCATGCATCGCCGCCAGCAGATGACCCAGAGGCGCACCGGCGAAGCGGAACATGCCCAGCGGTTCGGCACCGACCTTGCGTTGCACGAGCCCCAACTCGCAATTGTCTCCGATGCTGTCGAACTGCAGTGCGAGTTCGCGATCGGTCAGGTCCACGTCCGCGATCGTGTCAGCATTCATGACGACGTCAGAAACCTTGGTCTTGGTCCGGGACGCCCTTTCTATACCAGGTGTGTTCACTTTCCCAGCACCTTCGTCTGGTAGGTAACCGTCGCGATCCGACCTTCGCAGATTGCGGGCGATGAAAAAAAGCACGTGCCAACACCCGCAGCCGGATATATTGCTACCAGCTCATCCCGTCCGGCTTGAACGGCGTGTCGGAAGGAACAGGACCTTGCTCGATCGCCCGGCGCCTCCCAGCACCTTTCTGGCCGCGCTTCGGCAACGGTTCGGCGCCAGTGGCCCTACCCTTACCTCGATTTTCCAGGTGGGGGACGCTATCGCCGAAGCGGGCGCCGACCCGTCTCAGCTCCCGGCCGGCACAGAGTCTCAACGGATTGCGGTGCTGGGCGGCGCGGTGACGATCGACTTTCTCCGCCGAACCGTCGCCTGCGCGCGTGCTGCAGGAGGATGTCTTCCCAATCGTCCACCAGGCGCCCTATGGCTCCTACGTGCAGCAGGTCCTCGATCCCGCTTCGGACTTTCACGCCTTCGCGCCGGAACTGGTGGTGATCGCCACCCATTGGCGGGACATGGTCACACCGCTGCCGATCGGCAGCGCGGCCGCGGAAATCGATGCGACGCTGCGATCCAAGGTCGACCTGTTCCGCACCCTCTGGCAGCAACTCGCCGGCAAGGGCATCAGGATCATCCAGCACCTGGTGGCGCCGCCGTCACAGCATTACCGCGGCGTGGCGGAGCGGTTGGCCCGGCCTTCGCCCGCCAACCAGGTGCACCGGTTGAATGAAATGCTGCTGGACGCCGGCCGGGGTCTGGTCACCTGGGTGGACATGGAAGCGCTCGCGAACGAAATCGGCACAAGCCGATTTTCCCCCGCCCGGTTCTACCATGCGGCGAAGCTGGACCACGACCAGAAGTGGCTGCCCGACTACCTGCCGCCATTTCGCGCCGCCTGGCGATCGGCCAACGGCAGGGCCAAGAAGGTGCTGGTGCTGGACCTGGATAACACCCTCTGGGGTGGCGTCATCGGCGATGACGGGGTCGACGGGATCAGCTTGGGGTCGGCCACGCCGGCCGGCGAGGCGTTCGCGGACTGGCAGCGCTACCTCAAGTCAATGAGCGAGCGTGGCGTCATCCTTGCCATCTGCTCCAAGAACGACCCGGAGATTGCCGAGAGCGCATTCACCCACGCGAGTTCGGCGTTGCGGCGGTCAGACTTTGCCGCCTTCGAATGTTCCTGGAGCGACAAGGTCTCGGGCCTTCGCCGCATCTCCAGGGACCTGAATGTCGGCCTCGACAGCTTCGTCTTCTGCGATGACAACCCAGCGGAATGCGACCTGGTGCGGCAGGAACTGCCTGAGGTCGCGGTGGTCTGCCTTGGCACCGAACCCGCGTCGTTCATCCACCTGTTCGACGCCGGCCATTGGCTGGACGTGAACGCCTACACCCGGGAAGATCTGGGGCGGGCGGCCGCCTACACTGCCCGGTCGGCGGCGCTGACCGAACAGGCGACGGCAACGGATATCGGCCGCTATTTGGCCGGCCTCGAAATGAGGGCCACGCTGCGCCGGCCGGAAGCAGCCGACTTCGGCAGGATCGGCCAGCTTGAGCTCAAAACCAATCAGTTCAACCTCACCACGAGGCGCTACTCCGAGACTCAGCTGCGTACCTTCATGACACGCGATGATGCCGTTCTGCTCGCGTTCCGGCTGCGGGATCGTTTTGGTGACCACGGCCTGACATCCACCCTGATCGCGTTCCACGAAGGCGACACGCTGCGCATCGATAGCTGGCTCATGAGTTGTCGAATTTTCTCCCGCTCGGCGGAGCAATACATACTGCGCGGACTGCTCGACATCGCCGAGAAGGCAGGAGCGCATCCGGGTCATCGGCGAATATCTTCCCACCGCAAAAAACGCCGTCGTCGCCGATCTCTACCCCAGGCTCCGCTTTACCCCGACCGAAGGTGGCTTCTTCGTACGTGAACTCGGCGCCGGTGTCGACGATCTGGTGAGCTATATCTCGGCAGACTGAGAAGCCACGTCCTCGGCGATGATCGGTCGTACGCCTGCTCCGTGGGCGGGCTTCGATCGGACGATGTTCGTTCCTGGACAGGTATGGGCCATCTGCGCGATACCAGACGCTTCACCGAGCCGGAGGAACGGCGGTGGATGTAGCGAACTGGCTGCGAAATCTCGGTCTGGAACAATATGCGGCGGCATTCCACCAGAATGCCGTCAGCGCCGAAGTATTGTCCCAGCTCACCACCGAAGATCTCAAGGAACTTGGCGTCGCCGCCGTTGGCCATCGCCGCCAACTGATGGTGGCGATCGCCGCACTGCGTCTCGAAGCCACACCGCTCCGACCCGACTCGAGCAGCCTCGGCTGCATTAGACTCGGCCCAGACCACCGCCGAACGTCGTCCGCTCAGCGTAATGTTCTGCGACCTCATCGGCTCGACCGCCCTTTCGGCGCGACTCGATCCCGAGGACCTGCGGGAGCTCATCCGCAGTTACCAGGCGTGCGTCGTCGCAACGATCCGACAATTCGACGGCTTCATTGCGCGTTACGTCGGTGACGGCGTGCTGATCTATTTCGGCTGGCCGGAAGCCCGCGAGACCGATGCCGAACGTGCCGTGCGCGCCGGCCTCGCTGTTGCCGCCGCAGTCAGCGCGAAACCCACGAGCGGCGAACGCTTGCATGTTCGTGTCGGCGTCGCAACCGGGCTTGTGGTCATCGGCGAGCCGATCGGCTCAGGCGATTCTCGCCAGCAGACCGCGGTCGGTGAGACACCGAACCTCGCGGCACGGCTGCAAGGCCTCGCCGGGCCGGGTCAGGTGGTGATCGACGCGGCCACCCGCCGGCAGATCGGCGGCCTGTTCGAGTGCCAGGATCTCGGCACGGTCGAACTCAAAGGTCTGCCGGCGGCGGTGCCGGCATGGCGGGTCGTGTCTGAAAACCGCACGCTCGGCCAGTTCGAGGCACTGCGTTCCGGCGCCACGCCACTGGTCGGTCGCGACGAGGAGATCGACCTGCTGCTGCGCCGCTGGGCGCAGGCGAAGGCCGGCAACGGACGGGTGGTGTTGATCTCCGCCGAGCCGGGTGTTGGCAAGTCTCGCCTCGCCGAGGCGCTGGCGGAGCGGATCGCCGCCGAACCGCATATCCGGCTGCGCTATTTCTGCTCGCCGCACCATCAGGACAGCGCGCTATATCCGGTGATCGCCCAGATGGAGCGAGCGGCCGGCTTCGCTGCACGCGGACGGGCCAGGGGCTAAGCTCTCCAAACTGCAGGCGCTGCTCGCGGCCACCGCGCCGCCGATCGAAGACGTGGCGCTGATCGCCGACCTGCACTCGCTGCCGTCAGCCGATCTCGCACCGCCACTCGACGCTCACGCCGCAACGCAAGAAGGAAAAGACGTTCGAGGCGCTGCTGCGGCAGGTTGAAAGTCTTGCGCGGCAGCAGCCGGTGCTGATGGTGTTCGATGACCTTCACTGGATCGACCCGAGTTCGCGCGAACTGCTGGATCGCGTGATAGAGCGGATCACGGACTTGCCGGTGCTGCTGCTGGCGATGTTCCGTCCCGAGTTTCAGCCACCGTGGACCGGGCAGCCGCATGTGACGATGCTGACGCTGGCCGGCTCGACCGGCGCGACACGGCGGCGATGGTCGCCAACGTCGCCGGAAATGCGGTGCTGCCACCCGAGATCGTGGAGGAGATCGCCGAGCGTACCGACGGCGTGCCGCTGTTCGTCGAGGAACTGACCAAGGCGGTGCTCGAATCCGGCGCGCAAGCGTCCGCGGCGCTGTCCTCCGTGCCGCATCCGGCGCTGTCGGTGCCGGCGACTTTGCACGCCTCGCTGATGGCGCGGCTGGATCGGCTGGGACCGGCCGCCAAGGACGTTGCACAAACCGGCGCGGCGATCGGCCGCGAGTTCGGGTACGGGCTGCTGGCGTCCGTCACCGATCTGCCGGAGCCGCAACTTCGCGAGGCGCTCGATCGGCTCACGAACGCCGGCCTGTTGTTCGTTCGCGGCACGCCGCCGCAATCCAGCTACATCTTCAAGCACGCGCTGGTGCAGGATGCTGCCTACGGCACGTTGCTGCGCAGCCGGCGCCAGCGACTGCACGCCCGAATTGCCGAGACCCTCGAAGAGCCAATTTCCGGAGATCGTGCTGGCGCAACCGGCGCTGTTGGCTCAGCACTGCACGGAGGCCGGGCTCGCGGAGCAGGCGGTCGGTTATTGGCTGAAGGCCGGTCAGCAGGCGTTGGCGGGTTCAGCGATGAGCGGAAGCGGTCGCCCAGTTGCGCAAGGGCTTGGAGGTGCTGGCCGGTCTGCCGGAGAGCCCCAGCGCCAGCAACAGGAGCTGGATCTGCAAATCGCGCTCGGATCGGCGCTGGCTGCCACGAAAGGCTGGTCGGCGGCCGACGTGGACGAGACCTCTCCCGAGCGCGAGCGCTGGCTGAGCAGCTCGATCGCCAAGAGTACCTCGGGCCGGCACTGGCATACCGATCCATTCGCTGGTCCGAGCACATGGCGAGTACTGCGTAGGCTAACAGTTGGAATATTGGCAGGTAAGGCATGATGCCACGCAATTGCTGGGCGCTTACATTCTGCAGGACGCCGCATGCTTCCTTATGGGTGAGCTCGGCGTTGCCACGCTATTGCAGCGAGCTATTGGGCCTGTGCCGATCCAGCGCATCGCGACCTGGAGCGATGATGGCTCTCCAATGCTAACCTACGCAGATCCGACGGTCGTTTACCTCAGCACCGACGAGCTTGCAGTGCCTGGGTCTACATCGATCAGGCGCGGTCACGGATGGACGAAGCGGTGTCGGAGGCCGCCGGCTCGGCACGTCCCTATGCATTATCGTATTCGCTGTTGGCGACTCTGGATAGAATCGCAGATCACTCGCTCCCGATGGTGCACCGAGGAACTTCTGGCTCTCTCGAGCGAGCATGGTTTTCGCATTTTTCTAGGTTGGGCACTGGCATCGCGGGCAGGTCATTGATTGCGCACGGACAGGCGCAGGAAGGCCTTGCGTCGCTCAACGGGGAGGCAATTGCGTCCCACCGGCGCCGTCATCGCCATGCCGGATCACGTTTCGCCTCATAATGGTAGGTGATGCCCACGCCATGCTCGGGCAGACTGCCGAAGCACGGAACTGCCTTGCTGAGGCCGCTCAGATCGTCGAGGCCACCGAGGAGCGGGTTTTTGAAGCCGAGTTGCTGCACCGGGTGCGCGGCGATTTGCTGAAGCCACCGGCGATCAATCCGGGCCGAGCAGCACTATCGCCAGGCCATCGACGTTGCCGAGCGGCAAAGCGCAAAGCTCTTCCAGTTGCGAGCATCGGTCAGCCTCGCCCGGCTTTGGCGCGACCAGGGCAAGCGCGCGGAAGCCCATGATCTGCTTGCCCCGATCTACCGCTGGTTCACCGAAGGCTTCGACGCCCCGGACCTGAAGGACGCGAAATCGCTGCTGGATGAGTTGTCATGAGCGGTGGCAACGGAAATCCTACCGGTCCCGGCCTTACTCGACGACATTCCGACAACTTGAAAGGGCGCCCACAGGCGAAGCTCGGCATTCCGACGTTAGCCCGGACCACCCACGCCGATCGGACGCGCACAATCAACCTACTACCGAAACAACACGCCAGCCGCCGCCTGAGCCGCGCCAACCACCGGAGCGGGGAACAGGAAGAAGAACGCAGTGAACAGCCCCGTCGCCGCAACCACGAACGACAACGACGCCGGGCGAGCGTCAAATCGTTCCGCGGGAGCGTCGAAATACATCACTTTGACGATACGAATATAGTAGTAGGCGCTCACGACGCTGGTCAGCACGCCGATGATCGCCAGCGTCCACAGGCCCTCCTGCACCGCCGCCAGGAAGATATACAACTTGGCGAAGAAGCCTGACATCAGCGGGATACCGGCAAGACTGAACATGAATACCGCCCAGGCCAGCGCCAGCGCCGGATCGTTCGTTGCCAAACCCGCCAAATCCGAAATCTGCTCCACCGCTCGGCCTCGCCGTCGCATCGCCAAAATGCAGCCGAACGCGCCGGCCGTCATGAAGACGTAGATCGCCATGTAGACCAGCGTGCCACGAACCCCGGCAGCCGAACCGACCGCCAGGCCGATCAGCGCATACCCCATGTGGCCGATCGAGGAATACGCCATCAGCCGTTTGACATTGGTCTGCCCGATCGCCGCCAGCGCGCCCAGCACCATCGAGGCGATCGACACGATCACCACCAGCAATTGCCACGCACCCACCAGCGAGGCGAAAGAGGTCCCCATCACCCGCAACAGCAGTGCCATCGCCGCCACTTTCGGGGCCGTCGAGAAGAACACGGTGACCGGCGTCGGCGCGCCCTCATAAACGTCAGGCGTCCACATGTGGAACGGCACAGCCGACACCTTGAAGGCCAGCCCGACCAGCACGAAGACAATGCCTACCACCAGACCGGCCGACGCGCTGTCCGGCTGCAACAGCAGCGTGTGCAGCGCGGCCAGATCCATTGTGCCGGAGAAGCCGTAAATCAGCGACACGCCATACAGCAACAGCCCCGACGCCAGACAGCTGAGGACGAAATACTTCAAGCCGGCTTCCGATGACCGCACGTCGTCGCGGGCGAACGACGCCAGGACGTAAAGCGCGAGCGATTGCAACTCCAGCCCCAGGTACAGCGACATCAGGTTGCCGGCCGATGCCATGATCATCATGCCGATGGTGGAGAACAGCATCAGCACAGGAAACTCGAACCGGGCGATACCCTGTGAGCGGTTCCAGTCCAGCGCCAGGATCGAGCACAGCGCGGCGCCGGACAGAATCAGGATCTGGTTGAAGGCGCTGAACGGATCAGCCACATACTGGCCGTTGAAGCCGAACCCCGCCGTCCGCGTCAGCACCAGCAGACCAGCGATCAGAAATCCGCCAATGGTGAACATGGTGCATAACAGCGTCGTATCCTGCTGCTTGCGCAGGACGCCGAAGACCAGGGTCGCCATGCCGACGACAGCCAGCACGATCTCAGGCAGCGCCAGAGTCCAGTTCATCGCAGAACTCATCAGTGCATGATCCCAGCAAGCTTGGTCGTCATGGCCATGGCCGCGGCATGCTGCTGCACCATCGCCCCCACGGACGCGTCGAAGAAATTGGTGAAGCTGGACGGATAGATGCCCATCCATAACGTGAGCACGATCAGCGGCGCGAACACCGCCCATTCCCGCGGGCTCAGATCCATGATGTTCCGCAGGTCGTCTCGTGTAATGCGGCCGAAGATGATCCGACGGTAGAGGTAAAGCATATAGGCCGCACCCAGGATCATCCCCATGCCGCCGAGCAGCGCCAACCAGAAATTCACCTGCAACGAGCCGACGATCACCAGCAGCTCACCGACAAAGCCCGAGGTGCCCGGCAATCCCATCGTGGCCATGGTGAACAGCATGAACACCAGCGCATAGCCCGGCATCCGGTCCGCCAGCCCGCCGTAGCGCACGATGTCGCGCGTGTGGAGGCGGTCATAGACGACGCCCACGACCAGGAACAACGCGCTGGAGACGATACCGTGCGACAGCATCTGCAGCAGCGCACCGGATACGCCCTGGACGTTGATCGTGAAGATGCCGATCGTCACGACGCCCATATGGGCGACCGATGAGTAAGCGATCAGCTTCTTCATATCCTCCTGCGCCAGCGCGACCAGGGAGGTGTAGATCACCGCCACCACCGACAGAGAATAAATGAACGGCGCGAAATTCGCCGACGCCTCGGGCAACATCGGCACCGAGAAGCGCAGAAATCCGTACGCCCCCATCTTCAGCAGCACGCCCGCCAGGATCACCGATCCGGCGGTCGGCGCCTCCACATGCGCGTCCGGCAGCCAGGTGTGCACCGGCCACATCGGCACCTTCACCGCGAACGAGGCGAACAGCGCCAGGAACAGCCAGGTCTGCATGCTCGAAGGGAAAACTGTGTGCATCATCACCGCGAGCTCGGTGGTGCCCGCCTGCAGCCACATGGCGATCAGCGCCAGCAGCATCAGCACCGAGCCGGTCAGCGTGAACAGGAAGAACTTCACCGCCGCGTAGACCCGGCGCGGACCTCCCCAGATGCCGATGAGCAGATACATCGGGATCAGGACGCCCTCGAAGAACATGTAGAACAGCACGAAATCGGTGGCGCAGAACAGGCCGACCAGCATGGTCTCCAGGATCAGAAAGACCAGCATGAACTCCCTGACGCGGAACTTGATCGCCTCCCAGGCCGACAGGATGCAGATCGGCGTCAGCACCGTCGACAGCAGCACGAACAGGACCGAAATCCCGTCGACGCCCATCCGGTAGCCCACTTTGTAGTCCGGCATCCACTCGACGCTTTCGTTGAACTGAAAGCCGGGTTCCGACTGGTCGAAGCGAACCCACAGCACGAAGGAAAGCACCAGGACCAGCAGGCTGGTCCAAAGCGCCGTCCAGCGGGCGTTGGACGCGACCGTCTCCTCATCACCCCGCACCATCATGATCACCAGGCAGCCGACCAGCGGCAGCCAGGTAATCAGCGATAGAATCGGGAAACCGGCGGCGTTGGATACAGCGGTCATCTGGTCACCGGCTCAGCATGAAGATGCCGACCAGCACGACGACGCCGATCAGCATGGCGAAGGCATAGACGGCAAGCGAGCCGGTCTGGATCCTGACCGCCTGCCGTGAGCTGTCACTCGTCAGCTCGGCCAGCCCGTTCGGCACCCCGTCAATCAGCGTCGCATCGCCGACCTGCCAGAGCAACCGCGCGAGGCGAATCGCCGGGCGCACGAAAATCGCGTCGTAAAGCTCGTCGAAATACCATTTGTTCAACAGAAACCGATAGATGCCACCGAAGCTTTGCGCCAGGCGGACCGGCAGCAGCGGATTCGACGATATACATGACATAGGCCAAAGCGATGCCAGCCAAGGCGAATATCAGCGGTGCCAGCCCCACCCAGCCAGGCACCTGCTCCAGCCGCTCGATCACCTGATTGTTCGGGCCGTTGAAGATGCTGCCATTCCAGAACTGCTGCCAGTCAGCGCCGATGAACCATTTATCCAGTGCCCAACCGGCGAAGATCGCACCGATCGACAGCACGATCAGCGGCCCCAGCATCACGGCCGGACTCTCATGCACATGCTCCAGCGTATGATGGTCCGCGCGCGACTTGCCGTGGAATGTCATGAACAGCAGCCGCCAGGAGTAGAAGGCCGTCAGAAACGCCGCCAGAACGGTGCAGACGAAGGCATAATAACCGATCCCGGTACCGGCCGCGTAGGTTGCCGCGATGATGGCATCCTTGGAATACGAGCCAGCCAGCGGCGGGATGCCGGCCAGGGCCAGGTTGCCGATCCACATCACCGTGCAAGTGACCGGAATGAGTTTCGCCAGTCCTCCCATCTTCCGCATGTCCTGCTCATCGGACATCGCGTGGATGACCGAGCCGGCGGACAGGAACAGCAACGCCTTGAAGAAGGCATGGGTGACCAGGTGGAAGATCGAGACCTGAAAGGCGCCGACCCCGGCGGCGGCAAACATGTAGCCAAGCTGAGAGCACGTCGAGTAGGCGATCACCCGCTTGATGTCGTTCTGCACGCAGCCGATCGTCGCGGCGAACAGCGCGGTTGACGCGCCGATGAACGTGACGAAACCCAGCGCCGCCGGAGCGTATTCCATCAAAGGCGACATCCGCGCCATCAGGAAGACGCCAGCCGTTACCATCGTTGCCGCGTGGATCAAGGCGGAGACCGGTGTCGGCCCCTCCATCGCATCAGGCAGCCAGACATGCAGGCCTAACTGCGCCGACTTGCCCATGGCGCCGATGAACAGCAGGAACCCGATCACCTCGAGTGCCGGAAAGCTCTCACCGAACAGCGCGTAGGTGTCCGACCCGTGCTGCGCGACGGCCGGGAAAATAATCGAGAAGTCGAGCGAGCCGAACTTGAAAAAGATCAGCGCGAGGCCGACCGCGAACGGCAGATCGGCGATGCGGTTGACGATGAACGCCTTGATCGCGGCGGCGTTGGCGGCTGGGCGGTCATACCAGTAGCCGATCAGTAGATAGGAGCACAGGCCGACACCTTCCCAGCCGAAAAACAGCTGCGACAGATTGTCGGCGGTCACCAGCATCAGCATCGCGAAGGTGAACAGCGACAGGTAGGCGAAGAACCGGTAGCGGGGGCGAGTCTCGTGACCCATGTAGCCGATCGAATAGACATGGATCAGCATCGAGACGAACGACACCATCGCCACCATCACCGCGGCCAGTGCGTCGTAGCGCAATGCCCAGGAGACGTGGAACCGCCCGGCCTCGATCCAGGTGCCGAGGTCGAGCACGGCTGGACTGGCCGCTCCTCCGATCAACTGGAAGCACGCCAGCGGCCCGCAGATCGCCGAGATCACCATTCCGAGGATCGACGCACCCATCGCCGCGCGGTCGCCGATCGCTTTGCCTGGCAACCCGGACACCAGGGCGCCGGCGAGCGGTGCGAAGACGGCGAGCGCGTAAATCATATCCCGACCCCCGGCGCGGCTGGCCATTCTTTGACCGCCGACCAATCAAAACTGACCACTGGTCTTCAGCCCTTCATCAGGTTGACGTCTTCAACCTGGATCGATCCACGATTGCGGAAATAGACCACGACGATTGCCAGCCCGATCGCGGACTCCGCCGCGGCGACGGTCAGCACCAGCATCGCCAGCACCTGCCCTGCCAGATCGTTGTGAACCGCGGAAAATGCCACCAAATTCAAATTGACCGCGAGCAGAATCAATTCGATCGACATCAGAATGATGATGACGTTCTTGCGGTTCAGGAAGATGCCGAAGATGCCCAGGACGAGCAGGATGGCGGACACCACCAGAAAGTGGCCGATACCGACGGTCATCATGACCGCCGCTCCACCGCCGACGTCACCCCCGACCCAAGTGTCATCCCCGGCCCCGGCCCACGTGTCATCCCCGGCGCAGGCCCACGTGCCATCATCTGCCCCGACCCAAGTGTCATCCGCCCCGACCCAAGCGTCATCCCCGGCGCAGGCCGGGGACCCACGTCTTGACCACCGCTGGCAACGAAAGTCGTGGGTGGCCGGCCTGCGCCGGCCATGACACGAGGGGACGCATGCGCGGCCATCGCCCGTTGTCTCACCGCCAGCCCACGTGCTCCGACCCCATCGGTCCCAGACCCAAGTGTCATCCCCGGCGCAGGCCGGCCCACGTCGACCACCGCTGGCAACGAGGTGGTGGCCGGCCTGCCCGGCCATGACACGAGGGGACGTGCGCGTGCCGTTATCTGACCGCCGACCCAAGTGCCATCATCTGCCCCGACCCACGTGTCATCCCCGGCGCAGGCCGGGGACCCACGTCTTGACCGCCGCTGGCAACGAAACTCCCGACGGCACGCCGGGAACCACCAAGAACAACAGCCGTCCGGCGATCAATGCCCATGGCCATGTCCTTCCCCGGCGGTTGGTTCCGCCACCGGCTCCGGTTCAGCCGCTTTCGGGCGCAGGAAGCCGCCGGACCCGGTCGTGCCGGACCCCAATGAGACCGTCAGCATTTCCAGAGTCTCGGCCACGGTCCGCTGGGTCTGGTCGCGAATAACCTGGTGACGGGAGGTCTTGCGGTCACGCAGCGTCAGCACGATGGCGCCGATCATCGCGACAAGCAAAATGAGTCCGGCCGTCTGAAACAGGAAGACGTAGTCGGTGTAGAGCACCTGGCCCAGCGCCTGCGTATTGCTGATGCCCGCCGGCGCTGGCGACATAAGTAACTGCACCGATCCGGGGGCGAGCTGCCAACCTCCCATGACGACCACCAGCTCGATGAACAGCACCGCACCGACCGTCGCGCCAACCGGCAGGTAGCGCTGGAAGCCGTTACGCAGCTCCTCGAAGTCGACGTCCAGCATCATCACGACGAACAGGAACAGCACCGCGACCGCGCCGACATAGACGATGACCAGAATCATCGCCAGGAACTCGGCCCCCGCGATCAGGAACAGAGCAGCGGCGTTGAAGAATGCCAGGATCAGAAACAGCACCGAGTGCACCGGATTGCGTGCACTGACCACCATCGCCGCGGAGGCCAGCAGCACCACCGCGAACAGGTAGAAGAAAAACGTGATGATCATCGATAGGGCGCGTCCAGTTCCAGCCGGCGGGCCAGTTCAGGCTCCCACCGGTCGCCATTGGCGAGCAGCTTGTCCTTGTTGTACATCAGCTCCTCGCGGGTTTCGGTCGCGAACTCGAAGTTCGGGCCTTCCACGATGGCATCCACCGGGCACGCCTCCTCGCACAGCCCGCAGTAGATGCATTTGGTCATGTCGATGTCGTATCGCGTGGTACGACGGGAGCCATCGGCGCGCGGCTCAGCCTCGATGGTGATCGCCTGCGCCGGGCAGATCGCCTCGCACAGCTTGCAGGCGATACAACGCTCCTCCCCGTTCGGGTAGCGGCGCAGCGCGTGCTCGCCTTTGAAGCGCGGACTGATTGGTCCCTTCTCATACGGGTAGTTGATCGTCGCCTTGCGGCTGAAGAAGTACCGCAGGGTCAACCCGAGGCCGGCGACGAGTTCGCCGAGCAGCAGACTGCGCGCGGTGCGGTCCAGCAGTGCCATCTAAACGGGCTCCTTCGCTCGCGGCGGGAACGCCGGCAACAACGGCTTCGCCTGATCCAGCACGGCGTGCTGCCCCGACAACGGACCGCTGGCCACTGACGGCTGACCAGGCAACCACCCGAACGCCATCAGCGCGCCGGCGGTAATCACCAGCCACGCCAGTGACAGCGGAAGAAACACCTTCCAGCCCAGCCGCATCAGCTGATCATAACGGTAGCGTGGCAGCGTCGCGCGCACCCACAGGAACATGAACAGACAAACGCAGATCTTCAGTACGAACCAGAATACCCCGGGCAGCCAGGTGAACGGCGCGATGTTGAATGGCGCCAGCCAGCCGCCCAGGAACAGGACAGTGGTCATCGCGCTCATCAGGATCATGTTGGCGTATTCGCCGAGAAAGAACAGCGCGAAACTCATGGCTGAGTATTCGACAAAGAAGCCCGCCACGATCTCCGACTCGCCCTCCGGCAGATCGAACGGCGACCGGTTGGTTTCCGCCAGCGCCGAAATGAAAAATACGATGAACATCGGGAACAGCGGAACGCAGAACCAGACCGAGTGCTGCGCTCGCACCACATCCGTCAGGTTCAGGCTGCCAACGCACAGCAGCACGGAGACAAGGACGAAGCCCATCGAAACTTCGTAGCTGACCATCTGCGCGGCGGACCGCAGCCCGCCGAGGAAGGCGTATTTCGAGTTCGACGCCCAGCCGGCGATGATGATCCCGTAGACGCCCAGCGAGGAGATCGCGAACAGGTAGAGAATGCCTACGTTGATGTCCGCGATGGCCCATCCGTCATTCACCGGAATAACCGCCCAGGCCAGCATGGCAAGCGAGAAGGTCAGCATCGGGGCTAGCAGAAACAGGAAACGATTCGATCCCGATGGGATGATGGTTTCCTTCATCAGCATCTTGAGCGCGTCGGCGAATGGCTGCCACAGCCCGAACGGGCCGACCACGTTGGGTCCCTTGCGCAACTGCATCGCCGCCAGGACTTTTCGTTCGGCATAGGTCAGGTAGGCGACGCCGATCAGCAGCGGAACCAGCATGGCCAGCGCTTCCAGGAACGTCAGGATGACAATGCCGACATTCGTATTCAGGAAGAAGTCGCGCATCCCCCTACTCCGCCGCCAAGGCAGGCGCGCCTTGCCCGGACGCCTGCGCCTCGACGCACGCCGCCATCGTCGGGCTCGCTCGGCTGATCGGATCGGTGACGTAGTAATTTGCCACCGAGGACACCAAAGGCGCGTCGCTGAGCACCGCCGGATCACCGACCGGGCCGGTCAGGTCGGAGCAGCCGAAGCGGGGAAGATAGCCGATGCGGGCAAATATCGGATTGACCTGCTCCAGGCGCGTCCGCAGCGCCTCGATCGTGTCATACGGCAAGGTCTTGCCAACGACGGTACTGAAGGCACGGATGATCCGCCAATCCTCTCGTGCGTCTCCCGGCGGATAGACCGCCATGAAGCCGCGCTGCACCCGCCCCTCGGTGTTGACGTAGGTGCCGGATTTTTCCGTGTAGGCGGCACCGGGCAGGATCACGTCGGCGCGCTGTGCGCCGGCGTCGCCGTGATGACCCTGATAGACCACGAAGCAGTTCGGACCGATATGCGAAGGATCGATCGCGTCTGCGCCGAGCAGCCAGAGAAGATCGACGCCGCCGGACAGCATCGCTTCGACGCTCTTGCCGTTCGGGCCGGGAACAAAACCGAGGTCCAGCCCACCAACCCGCGCCGCCGCGGTGTGCAGAACGTTGAAACCGTGCCAGTCCGGGGTCAGCGCCCCGATATGCGCGGCAAGCCTCCAGGCCGCGGCCAGCACGGCACCGCCGTCGGGTCGAGCCAGCGCGCCCTGGCCGATAATGATCATCGGCGTCTTCGCGTCCGTCAGCACCTTGGCGAAATCATGCGAGCCGTCGTGCAGTGCATTCAGCACCGACGGATTGGTGCCCAACTGGGTAACCGAGTAAGTGAGGTCCGGATCAACCCCGCTCGCGTCGCCGCCGATAAAGCCGATCGGCAGCGGTTTCGCCAGCCAGGCTTTCCGTATGCGCGCGTTCAGCACCGGCGCCTCGCGGCGCGGATTCGACCCCACGATCAGGATTGCATCGGCACCCTCGATCCCGGCGATCGAGGTGTTGAAGCAGTAGAAATCCCGCCGGCCGACATCCATCTTGGCGCCGTCCTGCCGGCAATCCAGGTTGGCCGACCCCAGCGCGGCGAACAGATCCTTTAACGCCAGCATGCTCTCGGCGTCACACAGGTCGCCGGCGATGGCGCCGATGCGATCACCCGGCAGCGGCTTGAGCCTGGTCGCGATGGCATCGAACGCCTCCTGCCAGGTCGCGGCGCGCAGCTTGCCGTTCTCCCGCAGCCAGGGGCGGTCGAGCCGGCGACGCTTCAAGCCGTCGAGCGCGAAACGGGCCTTGTCGCCGAGCCACTCCTCGTTCACGTCCTCGTTCACCCGCGGCAGGATGCGCAGCACCTCGGTGCCCCGCGCATCGATACGGATGTTCGCGCCGACCGCGTCGAGCACATCGACGCTGTCCACCTTCGCCAGTTCCCATGACCGGGCGACGAACGCGTATGGCTTCGAGGTCAGTGCGCCGACCGGGCAAAGATCGATGATATTGCCCGACAGTTCGGAACCGAGCGCCTTCTCGACGTAGGTCCCCACCTCCATGTGCTCGCCGCGGGCGGTGGCGCCGAGGTCGGGGACGCCGGCAACCTCGGTGATGAAGCGGATGCACCGTGTGCAGTGGATGCAGCGGTTCATCGACGTCTTCACCAGCGGCCCGAGGTTCTTGTCGGGAACCGCACGCTTGTTCTCGGCATAGCGAGAGTGGTCCATGCCGTAGCCCATCGCCTGGTCCTGCAGGTCGCACTCGCCGCCCTGGTCGCAGATCGGGCAATCCAGCGGGTGGTTGATGAGCAGAAATTCCATGACGCCACGCCGCGCGTCGCGCACCATCTTGCTTTCGGTATGAACCACCATGCCATCGGCGACGGGGTAGCCGCAGGAGGCGATCGGCTTGGGTGGCGCCTTCTCGACCTCCACCAGGCACATCCGGCAGTTGCCTGCGATAGACAGCCGCTCGTGATAGCAAAAGCGCGGAACTTCGATCCCGGCCTGTTCCGCCGCCTGCAGGATGGTCGAGCCGTTGGCGACTTCAACCTCGATGCCGTCTATCGTGACCTTGGCCATCAGACACTCTTCCGATAAGCGGCGAGAAGATCGGTCACCAGGATGCCGTCGATCCGCATGCGGTCGAGCGTGCAGCCGCTAACCCTTAGATCGCTGAGATTGGCGTCACGGACCGTCGCCCCCGACAGGTCGACGTTGTCGAAGATCGCGTCCGCCAGGTTCACGTCGGTGAACCGGGTTTTCGGCAGCATGCCCGTGGTGAAACTGGCGCGAGACAGGTTCACCTCGCGGATCACCGCGTCCGTCATCTCGATGTTTCGGAACGCTGCCGAGGACATCGCCACGTCATCAAACACGGCGCCTTGCAGCACGCAGCGAGTGAAGGTCGAGCCGGTCAGATCGCTGTCGCTCGCGGTGATCGATTCGGACCTATCGGTCATCACGACCATGCCTCACTCCGCCGCCAACGGCATGGGCCGCGCCGCGCCACGAGACTTATAGGCGGCGATTCGCTCCTCCATCAGCGGGCGGAAGTGCCGGATCAGCCCCTGGATCGGCCAGGCGGCCGCATCGCCGAGGGCACAGATGGTGTGGCCTTCAACCTGTCGCGTCACTTGCTCCAGCGTGTCGATCTCGGAGGGGTCGGCGCGTCCCTCCACCATGCGCATCATGACCCGCCACATCCAGCCGGTGCCTTCGCGGCACGGCGTGCACTGACCGCAGCTTTCGTGCATGTAGAATTTCGACAGCCGCGCGATCGCCTTGATCACGTCGGCGGATTTGTCCATCACGATCACCCCCGCAGTCCCCAGCGCACTGCGTGCCGTTCGCAGACTGTCGAAATCCATCAGCACATCGTCGCAGACCGACTTCGGGATCAGCGGCACCGAGGCGCCCCCCGGGATCACCGCCAGCAGATTGTCCCAGCCGCCGCGCACGCCGCCAGCGTACTTGTCGATCAACTCCCGCAGCGGGATGCCGAGTTCCTCCTCGACATTGCACGGCTTGTTGACGTGGCCGGAGATGCAAAAAACCTTCTGTCCGGTGTTGTTCGGCCGTCCCATGCCGGTGAACCACGCCGCGCCGCGCCGCAGAATGGTGGGAGCGACCGCTATGCTTTCCACATTGTTGACCGTGGAAGGGCAGCCATACAGTCCGACCGCCGCGGGGAACGGCGGCTTCATCCGCGGCATTCCCTTCTTGCCTTCCAGGCTCTCCAGCAGACCGGTTTCTTCACCGCAAATATAGGCGCCGGCGCCGCGATGCAGGAACACGTCGTAATCATAGCCGGAACCGCAGGCATTCCTGCCGATCAGCCCGGCCGAGTAGGCCTCGTCGATCGCCGCCTGCAGCACCAGCGCCTCATTGTAGAATTCGCCGCGTATGTAGATGTAGGCGGCGCAGGCCCCCATGGCGAAGCCGGCGACCAGGCAGCCCTCCACCAGCTTGTGCGGATCATGACGGATGATGTCGCGATCCTTGCAGGTGCCGGGCTCGGACTCGTCGGCGTTCACGATCAGGTAGCACGGCCGGTCCGACTGCTTCGGCATGAACGACCATTTCAGCCCGGTGGGGAAACCGGCCCCACCACGGCCACGCAGCCCGGAATCCTTCATCTCCTGAATGATCGCGTCACGCCCGCGGGCCAGGATCGCCGCCGTGCCGTCCCAGTCGCCACGCGTCCGCGCCCCCTTCAGCAACGGATCCAATTCACCATACAGATTAGTAAAGATGCGATCCTTGTCCTGCAGCATCCTAACCCTCCGGCGCGAAGTGCAAGCTGGTCAACGTCGTCGGACCGCCCTCGGGCGCCGAGGTCTGGCGTCCGGTCATCGACCCCGGTTTTGGTCGCTCGCCCCGGCGCAGCGCCGCCAGCAGCGAGGTCACCTTCCCGGCGTCCATGTCCTCATAAAAGTCATCGTCCACTTGCAGAATCGGCGCGTTGACGCAGGCACCGAGACATTCGACCTCGGTCATCGTGAACACGCCATCATCGCTGGTCTCGCCCCATCCCTTGATGCCCGTCGCCTCCCGGCAGGCCGCGGTCACCTCGTCCGATCCGCGCAGCCAGCACGGCGTCGTGGTGCAGACCTGCAGCAGATAGGTGCCGATCGGCTTCGTATTGAACATGAAATAGAACGTCGCGACCTCATAGACGCGGATCGCCGGCATGCCGAGGCGGACGCCAACGGCGTCCATCGCCTTGATCGGGATCCAGGCGCTGCCGGTCTGCCGCTTCATTTGCCGCTGCGCGACATAGAGCGCGGGGAGCACCGCGCTGGCCTGCCTGCCCGGAGGATACTTCGTCACGACCCTGGCGATTTCGGCCTCGCTCTCCGCATCGAACGCAAAGCTGGCCGGCTGTTCGAAGCTCGATCCGTCTGGTGTGGCCATAGTCTACCTGTCGATCTCGCCGAACACGACATCGAGCGATCCGACGATCGCGCTGACATCGGCCAGCATGTGACGTTTCACCATCACGTCGGTAGCCTGCAGGAACGCGAAGCCGGTCGACCGGATCTTGCAGCGATACGGCATGTTGGTCCCATCCGCCACCAGATAGACCCCGAATTCGCCCTTTGGGCTTTCAACCGTCGTGTAGGTGGCTCCGGGCGGGACGTGATAGCCCTCGGTATACAGCTTGAAATGATGGATCAGGGCTTCCATCGACCGCTTCATCTCGTGACGCGTCGGCGGCGAGAATTTCCGGTCCTGTACCTTCACCGGACCCAGCGGCATCTTCTTCAGCGCCTGCTCGATGATCTTGACGCTCTCCCGCAACTCGGCCAGTCGCACCAGATAGCGATCGTAACAGTCGCCGTTGCGGCCGACCGGGACCTGAAATTCGACCTCGGCATATTTGTCGTAAGGCTGCGAGCGGCGCAGGTCCCACGGCACGCCGGAAGCCCGCAGCGGCGGCCCGCTGAACCCCCATGCCAACGCCATCTCCGGCGGCACCACGCCGATGTCGACGGTGCGTTGTTTCCAGATGCGGTTGTTGGTCAGCAGTTGCTCCAGGTCGTCGACGAATTTCGGAAAGGTTTCGGCCCAGGCCGCGATCTTGTCGGTCAGCCCGGCGGGCAGATCCTTCGACACGCCGCCCGGACGGAAGTAGTTCGCATGCAGGCGGGCGCCCGAGGCGGCCTCATGGAACTCCATGAGTTTTTCGCGTTCCTCGAAACCCCACAGGCTAGGGGTGATGGCGCCGACGTCGAGCGCAAAGGTCGTCACGTTGAGCAGGTGGTTCAGCACCCTGGTGATTTCGGCGAACAGCACGCGGATCCACTGGCCGCGATCGGGCACGGTGATGCCGAGCAGTTTTTCCACCGCCAGGGCGAAGGCATGCTCCTCGCACATCGGCGAGACGTAATCGAGCCGGTCGAAATACGGCACCGCCTGCATATACGTCTTGTGTTCGATCAGCTTTTCGGTGCCGCGGTGCAAAAGTCCGATATGCGGATCGGCCCGCTCGACCACCTCGCCATCCAGTTCCAGGATCAGGCGGAGCACCCCGTGCGCCGCCGGATGCTGCGGACCGAAATTGATCGAGTGGCTGTCGATCTCGACGAACTTGCCGGACGGCGTCACATCCGTGACAATGGTCTCGCTCATCCGCGTCAGCCCTTCGCTTGTTCGGCGCGCTCGGTGAAGACTTTTTCGTCGCCCGGCAAGGTGGTCACGGCTTCCCAGGGCGACAGAAAATCGAAACTGCGAAAATCCTGCGTCAGCTTCACCGGTTCGTAGACCACCTGCTTGCGGTCCTCGTCGTAGCGAACCTCGACGTAGCCGGTGAGCGGGAAATCCTTGCGCAACGGGTGACCCTCGAAGCCATAGTCGGTCAGGATCCGCCGCAAATCCGGCTGGCCGGCGAAGACGATGCCGAACAGGTCCCACGCCTCCCGCTCCCACCACGTGGCGACCGGCCAGATCGTGTGGACCGAGGGCACCGGCGTGTCGGCGTCCGTCGTGACGATCACCCGAACCCGATGATTGAGCGATACCGAAAGCAGATTGTACACCACGTCGAACCGCTCGACGCGGTCCGGCCAGTCGACGCCGCACAGGTCCATCACCTGCTCGAAGGCGAACCGCGGATCGTCGCGCAAAACCGTCATCACCTCCCGCAGCGCGCCGCGCTCGGCGTGAGCGACGAGTTCATTGCTCTCCACCCGATGCGAAACGATGCCGGGAACGGTCGCCACCGCCTGGCCCAGTAGTTCCAGCGCCGAGGGTGGCGGCGCCGGCGGTTCGGCCTCAGCGGCTTTGACTTCCTCAGCCACGCAGGATCGTCCCGGTCCGGCGGATCTTCTTCTGCAACTGCATGATCCCGTACACCAGCGCCTCGGCCGTAGGCGGACAGCCCGGCACGTAGATGTCCACCGGCACCACGCGGTCGCAGCCGCGCACCACCGAGTAGGAATAGTGGTAATAGCCGCCGCCGTTGGCGCAGCTCCCCATGCTGATCACCCAGCGCGGCTCCGGCATCTGGTCGTAGACTTTCCGCAGCGCAGGCGCCATTTTATTGGTCAGCGTGCCGGCCACGATCATCACGTCGCTTTGCCGCGGTGAGGCGCGCGGGATGATCCCCAGCCGGTCCAGATCATAGCGTGGCATATAGGCGTGGATCATCTCCACGGCGCAACAGGCCAGACCAAACGTCATCGGCCACAGGCTGCCGGTGCGCGCCCAGTTCACCACACGATCGAGGTTGGCAACCAGGAAACCCTTGTCGGCGATTTCACCGGTGATGCCCTTGATCACCGCGTCCTGCTCCGGGCCGACCGGAAGATGATCCCGGTTCCACGCCACCATGGTTGCATCGCTCATGCCGCTACTCCCACTCCAGCGCGCCCTTGCACCACTCGTATACGAAGCCGACGGTCAGCACGCCAAGGAACGCAATCATCGACCAGAAGCCGAATGCGCCAATGCCCTTCAGGGCGACCGCCCACGGGAAGAGAAACGCCACCTCGAGGTCGAAGATGATGAATAGGATCGCCACCAGATAATAGCGCACGTCAAAGCGGCGGCGGGCATCATCGAATGGCTCAAAGCCGCACTCGTAGGGCGACAGTTTCTCGGCATACGGCTTCTGATGCGCAACCAGCATCGAGCCGCCCACCATGGCGATCGCGATGGCACCCGCGATCACCAGGAAGACGAAGATCGGCAGATATCCGAAGAGAACAGGCTGCATGACGGTTCCGCACCAGGTCGTGTTGCGCCCACCGCAGCGCGGGACGGGCCGAACGCCTCAAGCGTCAGCGTTTCCGATCCCGCGGTGCAGCACGATTGAACATTAGACCGATCCGTCCGCGACCGCCATAGGGGGCCGGATCCAAAATTCCGCGTCGTCGCGGGGTTTATTGCAGCAACCGCTGGCGCGAGTGACGGGGCTCGAACCCGCGACCTCCGGCGTGACAGGCCGGCGCTCTAACCAACTGAGCTACACCCGCAGCGGCAGGGCGCAGCGTTTAGGCCGCGCGAGGGATACCGTCAAGCGCCACCCCAGAGTCCAGCCACGACCCTCGAACTGCTCGGCCGTTCAAGGCCACCGGAATTCTGCCCCCGACTGGACCAGACGCACAGCATCCGGGCATGCGCCCGTCACGCTTCACCGGTCAGCCTGAGCACTGATCGATATGTGCGGCGGATCGGCGAGGTAGATGCACAAAAGAAATAAGGTGCCAGCCGGCCGATGGGCAATCCCACGACGGCCGACGAAGCAACCGGGGCAGGTTGCGGGCGAAGGCCTGAAGGGCGGCGACTGGTGGGCGGTGACGGATTCGAACCGCCGGCCCTCTCGGTGTAAACGAGACGCTCTACCGCTGAGCTAACCGCCCGAGAGACACGCCCGGGCCAACGCGCCACCGCAGGCGAAGCGGCAGCGCCCCAAAAGCCTGTGTCGGCTAGACCGCACTCACGGAGTCCTTCAAGCCCTTGCCGGGTTTGAAGCGGACAGTGGTCGAACTCCGGGATCTCCATCTCTTCACCGGTCCGAGGGTTGCGGCCCGTGCTGGCCTTCCGGATCGCCGCGGCGAAGGTGCCGAAACCCACCAGCCGGACCTCTTCCTTTTTCTTCAGCGCATCGGTGATCGCTTCGAAAACGGCATCTACAACTTCTCCAGCCTTGATCCGTGACAGCTCAGTCCCGTCGGCCACCGCTGCGATGAGGTCCATCTTATTCACTGCGTTTCCTCTCATGTCCATGATCACGAATCGAAGCCAGGGCGCGAATCCCGTGAAAGTGGCGGGACACTACTGGCGCGCTTTCCGCCGCGTCAATGCTGGCTTTTAGGAATTCTCAGCAAAACGGCTCGCCGGGGCGAACCAGCGAGCCGTTGGAAAAAAACCAGACGCCATCACCGTTCATTCAGAAGGACGATAATGGCCAGTGGTCAGTGTGGCAGCGAGGCCGGCGCCTGTTGCGCTCCGGCGGGCGGCACCGGCGGGTCAGCCGGCTCCTCCCACTCGATCGCCACCGGACGACGCGCCAGGGCCTGCGCGATGACCTCGTCGACGTCCGCGACAGGAACCAGCTTCAGCAACTTCTTCACATTATCAGGGATTTCCGCCAGGTCCTTCTCGTTATCCTTCGGAATGAACACGGTCGTGATCCCCGCGCGCAGCGCCGCCAGCAGCTTCTCTTTCAGGCCGCCGATCGGCAGCACACGGCCGCGGAGCGTGATCTCGCCGGTCATCGCCACGTCCCGCCGCACCGGAATACCGGTCAGCACGGAGACGATGGAGGTGGCCATGGCAATACCCGCCGACGGGCCGTCCTTCGGAGTTGCCCCCTCTGGCACGTGAACGTGAATGTCGCGTTTCTCGAACAGGGTCGGCTTGATGCCGAACTTGATCGCGCGACTCCGCACATAGCTCAGCGCCGCCGACACGCTCTCCTGCATGACGTCGCCCAGCTTGCCGGTGTGCTTGACGTTGCCCTTGCCCGGCAGCAACACCGACTCGATCGTCAGGATCTCGCCGCCAACCTCGGTCCAGGCCAATCCGGTCACAACGCCAACCATATCTTCAGCTTCGGTCTCGCCGTAACGGTGCTTCTTGACCCCGGCATACTTCTCCAGGTTCTTGCGGGTGATCGAAACCTTCGCGGTCTTTTTGGTGACGATCTCCTTCACCGCCTTTCGCGCCAGGTTGGCAATCTCCCGCTCCAGGTTCCGCACGCCCGCCTCACGGGTGTAGTAGCGGATCAGGTCACGCAGCGCCTCTTCCGAAGAACTCCACTCCTCCTTCTTCAGGCCGTGCGCCTCGGATTGCTTGCTGAACAAATGCCGCTTGGCGATCTCAACCTTTTCATCCTCGGTGTAGCCGGGGATGCGGATGAGCTCCATCCGGTCCAGCAGCGGCTGCGGCATGCGCAGACTGTTGGCCGTGGTGACGAACATCACGTCGGAAAGATCGTAGTCCACCTCCAGGTAGTGGTCGGCAAAGGTCGAATTCTGCTCCGGATCCAGCACCTCGAGCAGCGCCGACGACGGATCGCCACGCCAGTCGGAGCCCAGCTTGTCAACCTCATCCAGCAGGAACAGCGGATTGGATGTCTTGGCCTTTTTCATGCCCTGGATGACCTTGCCGGGCATCGAACCGATATAGGTCCGCCGGTGCCCGCGCACCTCAGCCTCGTCCCGCACGCCGCCAAGCGACATACGGACGAAATTGCGACCCGTGGCCTTGGCGATGGACTTCCCGAGCGAGGTCTTGCCGACACCCGGAGGCCCGACCAGACACAGGATGGGGCCGCGCACCTTGGGGCTGCGCGCCTGCACCGCCAGGTACTCGATGATCCGCTCCTTAACCTTCTCCAGGCCGTAGTGGTCGGATTCCAGGATCTTTTCCGCCGCGACAACGTCGTTGTTGACCTTGCTGCGCTTCTTCCACGGAATCGACAGCATCCAGTCGAGATAGTTGCGCACCACGGTTGCTTCGGCGCTCATCGGGCTCATGGTGCGCAGCTTCTTCAGCTCCGCGACCGCCTTCTCCCGCGCTTCCTTCGACAGCTTCGTCTTCTTGATCCGCGCCTCGAGTTCGGCATTTTCGTCCTTGCCGTCCTCGCCCTCGCCCAACTCCTTCTGGATCGCCTTGAGTTGCTCGTTCAGATAATATTCGCGCTGCGTCTTCTCCATCTGCCGCTTCACGCGGTTGCGGATGCGCTTCTCTACCTGAAGGACGCCGATCTCCGACTCCATGTGACCGAACACGCGTTCCAGCCGCTCGCTGATGCGGGCGATCTCCAGCAGGTCCTGCTTCTCCGGAATCTTCAGGTTCAGGTGGCTGGCGACCGTATCGGCCAGCTTCGACGGCTCCTCGATCTGGTTCAGCGAGACCAGGACCTCGGGTGCGATCTTCTTGTTGAGCTTGATGTACTGCTCGAACTGCGAGACGACGGTCCGCCCCAACGCCTCGAGGTCCTTCTTGTCGCCGCCCTGATCAGGCATCGGCGCAATCATCGCCTCAAAATACGACTCGGTTTCCTTGAAACTGTTGATCTTCGCCCGGCGGCCGCCTTCCACCAGCACCTTCACGGTGCCATCAGGCAGCTTGAGCAATTGCAGGATCGTCGAGACGGTGCCCACCCGAAAGATGTCGTCGACCGACGGATCATCCTGCGAGGCGTTCTTCTGCGCCACCAGCAGGATCTGCTTGTCCTCCTTCATCACCGCCTCCAGCGCGCGCACCGACTTTTCGCGACCAACGAAAAGCGGGACGATCATGTGCGGGAACACTACGATATCGCGCAGCGGCAGCACCGCCAGCAGGTCGCCATGGGCCTGTGGCTGAGCCTTGTCCGAGCCACCCTTGTCAGCGCCACCCTTGTCAGCACCAGAATCCTGCTCCGGCGTGGCCCGATCTTGTTCCGTCATAATTGACCTCCTAAAGGACAGTCAGCGTCTTCCGCCCAAAAGCGGCACGGGCGACGCTTTCATGGGTTTGTCACAACCCGTTCGACCCGATATGGCTGCCAAACGGGATGCCGCAAGCCCTTGAATTTCGTGCTCATGCCACCGCGACTCGTGGTGATGACGCGCGCATGCGTCAGGCGCTGCTTTCCGCCCGCTCCTTGCCGTACAGGTACAGCGGGTTAGAGCGTGATTCCGCCACTTCGCGGTTGATCACGACCTCCTCGACACCGTCGAGCCCGGGCAGATCGAACATCGTCGACAGCAGGATTTGTTCCATGATCGAGCGCAGCCCGCGCGCGCCGGTTTTGCGGGCGATGGCGCGCGTCGCCACCGATTTCAGCGCGTCGTCGGTGAAAGACAGCTTCACGCCTTCCATCTCGAACAGCCGCCCGTATTGTTTCACCAGCGCGTTCTTCGGCTTGGTCAGGATCTCCATCAGCGCGCCTTCGTCCAGATCCTCGAGCGTCGCCACCACTGGCAAGCGCCCGATGAACTCCGGGATCAGGCCGAACTTCAGCAGATCCTCGGGTTCGACCTCGCGCAGGATCGCCCCCATCCGGCGCTCGTCGGGGGACCGGACCTCGGCGCCGTAGCCGATGCCTGATCCCTTGCCGCGGGCGCCGATGATGCGCTCCAGCCCCGAGAAGGCGCCACCGCAGATGAACAGGATATTGGTGGTGTCGACCTGAAGGAACTCCTGCTGTGGGTGCTTGCGCCCACCCTGCGGCGGCACCGAGGCAACCGTGCCCTCCATGATCTTCAGCAATGCCTGCTGCACCCCCTCCCCGGAAACATCACGGGTGATCGAGGGATTGTCGGATTTTCGCGATATTTTATCGACCTCGTCGATATAGACGATGCCGCGCTGCGCTCGTTCGACGTTGTAGTCGGCCGACTGCAGCAGCTTCAGTATGATATTCTCGACGTCCTCACCGACGTAGCCGGCCTCGGTCAGCGTTGTGGCGTCAGCCATCGTGAACGGCACGTCCAGGATCCGGGCCAGCGTTTGCGCCAGCAGGGTCTTGCCGGAGCCGGTCGGGCCAACCAGCAGGATGTTGGACTTCGCAATCTCGATGTCGTTGTTCTTTTGCCCGTGCGCCAGCCGCTTGTAGTGATTGTGCACAGCCACCGACAGGACGCGCTTGGCATGGTCCTGACCAATCACGTAGTCGTCGAGGACCTTGCAGATTTCCCGCGGGGTCGGAACCCCGTCGCGAGACTTAACCAGATGGGTCTTGTGCTCCTCCCGGATGATATCCATGCAAAGCTCGACGCACTCGTCACAGATAAAGACCGTCGGACCGGCGATGAGCTTGCGGACCTCGTGCTGCGACTTGCCGCAGAACGAGCAATAGAGGGTATTCTTCGAATCTCCGGACTTGCTCATGCGCACTCCTCCCCCGAAAACAGGGGCACAATGGGGAACCATAACTCCCTACACGCGGTCGGGACAAGAACCGCGAAAAATCGATCCCTCAAATCTTTGGGGATGATACGGCGGACCGTGCGCCGGAGACCAGAATCAATTGCTAAGCAAAAGGTTCCCGGTCGTTCGACGACCGGCGGGGACTAGTCGGCCAAACGGCAGACGTCAGGACTTTCCTGGATCATCGACGCCGCTGAGGGGACGGCTCTCCACCACCTCGTCGACAATGCCGAAATCGCGGCTTTCCTCGGCCGACATGTACGAATCGCGCTCCAGCTTGCGCTCGATCGCCTCGATCGGCTGGCCGGTGTGGCGGACATAGATCTCGTTCAGCCGCTTGCGCAGCGTCAGGATCTCCCGCGCCTGGATCTCGATATCGGTCGCTTGACCCTGTGCTCCTCCGGACGGCTGATGCACCATGACGCGCGCGTTCGGCAAAGCATACCGCTTGCCCTTGGCGCCGGCGGTCAGCAGCAGGCTGCCCATCGAGGCAGCTTGGCCGATGCACACCGTGCTGACCGGGCTGCGGACGTATTGCATGGTGTCGTAGATCGCCAATCCGGCAGACACGACTCCGCCAGGGCTGTTGATGTAGAACGAGATGTCCTTGCTGGGGTTCTCCGACTCCAGGAACAGTAACTGGGCGCAGATCAGCGCGCTGACCTGGTCATAGACCGCGCCGGTGAGAAAAATGATCCGCTCTTTCAGCAGGCGGGAAAAAATGTCGTAAGCGCGCTCCCCCCGAGCGGTCTGTTCGACCACCATCGGCACCAGGGAATTGGCATAGATCTCGACAGGGTCGTGGTCCCGCATGATGATCACCTAACACTTGACTGAGGATCGAATTGACAAGCCGCTCATAAATAAGTGCACAACCCCGGAAGTCCAGCCACCCGGCCGAGCGGCCGGTGTCGCTGTCGATCAGGCGACGACCGCGTCGGCCGAAGTGTCCAATTCTTTTGCCAGTTCTTCAGGCGAGACCAACTGGTCCGTCACGGTGGCCAGCTCTAGCACGAAATCGACGACTTTGTCCTCCATCAAAGGGCCACGGACCGTGTTACCGAATTGGGGGTATTTGCGATACAATTCGAGCATCTGCGCTTCCTGTCCCTGAAACTGCATCGCCCGGGCGTAAAACGCCCGATCCAGCTCCTGGTCGGTCACCGTGATCGTATTCACCCGCGCGATTTCGGCGAGCAGCAAGCCGAGGCGGACGCGCCGCTCGGCAATGGGACGATATTCCGCCGTCAGGGTCTCGTCGTCCTTCCCCTTGTCGTCGTCATCTTCGGTGCCGGCTTTGCGAGCCTGTTCAAGCTGTTGCCAGATTTGCTTGAACTCATCTTCCAGCATTGATGGCGGTACCGGGAAGCTCGCCATCACCGTCAGCGCGTCCAGCAGCTCCTTTTTCAGCCGCACCCGGGACATCTGGTCGTATTCCTGCTGCTGCCGCTTGGTTACCACCTCGCGGATCGCGGCCACGTTTTCAGCCCCCAGCTTGGTCGCCAGTTCGTCGTCCAAGGCCGGTACGACCTGCCGGCTCACCTGCTTGACCGTGATCTCGAAGGTCGCTGGCTTGCCGGCCAAGTCCGCCTTGCCATAGTCGGCGGGAAAGGTGACGTCGATGATCCGGGTTTCGCCCGGCTTGGCGCCTATCAGCTGTTCGGCGAAACCGGCGATGAACCCGTCGCCGCCGAGATCGACCGGGACGTCGGTGCCGGAGCCATTCTCGAACGGCTCGCCGTCGATCTTACCGACGAAATCAATCGTCAGCACCTCCCCGGCGACCGCTCCGCCCGCGTCCGGGCGCCCCTGGATCTCGTCCGCCGGGATCGGCTCCAAGGTGCGGTTGTTCTTGGCGATGCGCTGCATCGTCTCTTCCACCAGGTCCGGCGCCACCTCGGCCTTGAGCCGGGTCAGCGCGATGGTGCTGAAGTCGGGCAGCACGATCTCCGGCATGATCTCCATTTCGACCTTGAACTCGAGGTCGGAGCGAAACGCCGCCGGATCCTCGGTCACCATGTCGACTTTTGGCTGCCGGGCCGGCCGGAGGCCCCGCTCGCTCAGGACTTTTTGCGTCGCCTCCGACACCGACTCATCGAGCACTTCGGCCGAAACCGCCGTGCCGTAGCGTTGCCTGACGATCGGCATCGGCACCTTGCCAGGGCGAAACCCCGGCAGGCGCAAGGTCTTGCCCAGCGTCGTCAGCCGCTCGGTGCGTCGCGAGTCCAGGTCCGCCGCCGGAAGAACCACGGTGTAGCCTCGCTTCAGCCCTTCGGACAGCGTCTCGGTAACCTGCATTTTCCAGCCTATCCTAATAAATGTACCGGCTCGTCCGGCGCCGGATCGGTGATGGTGCGGGCGAAGGGACTTGAACCCCCAAGGCTTTCGCCACCAGAACCTAAATCTGGCGTGTCTACCAATTTCACCACGCCCGCATCGCCGATTCACACACCCCGAAGCTCATGTCTCATCGCTCGGCACGAACGCGGCGCTTTAGCGCAGCCCCGGGGGGACGACAAGCAACCAGGCATCGCGATCACATCATTCGCAGCGTGGACGCGGCTTTCGGCGATCAGCACAACCTCAGGCTGGCGCCGGTTCCGACATGCAAGGATTGTTGTCGGAATGCCGCTTAAGGCCCAAAGATTGCTTTGAATTTAATCAGTTCCCGCCTCATGTGCATAGCTCCCATGCATTTTCGGCTTTGACGCGAGCCGTTTGGGATGCAACTCTACCGACCAGTAATTCGGGTGTTGGGCAATCAGGGTTAGGCATCAATTCGGATGCCCAGCTTCTAGGTGCCTCCTACCCAGGAAGGGGCCGGATAAATGGGGTCAACCCAATCAGTGGCGACGACCAAGAGCAGCAATGGGACTGTGCCTCGGGCAAAGTCAAAGGCTAATGCCACCGCCGTGGGTCCATTTCCGGACACTAGCCAAAAAGACTATAATATCGCCGCGGTAGATCGTTCCCTTGATCTCCTGGAAGCACTTGCTCGCCTCGGCCCCGCGTCACTCGCAGCGTTGGCCGAGGCCGTCGGCTGCACCCGCACCGCGGCATTCCGCTTGCTCCGCACCCTGCAGACCCGTGGTTTCGCCCTTCAGGACGAGGCGCGTGGCCTTTGGCGTCTGGGCGCTCGCTGGAGCGTGCTGGGCCGCGCGGCCTCCGAACAAGGCGCCCTTGCCGCCACAGCCATGCCATTCCTCGCGGCGCTCGGCAAGGCGACCGGGGAGAACGTCTATCTTCGCATCCGCGAGGGAATGGAGACCGAGACGGTCGCCATCTACCAGACCGACGCAGCCATCCGGATGTATTCCGAGGTGGGCACGCATGGGCCGTTGCATGCCGGCTGCGGCCGTATCCTGCTCGCCTTCGCACCGGAGTCAGTGCAGACGCAACTGCTCGCCCAGCGGCTGAACCGCTACACGCCGGCAACCCGGATCGACCCCACCTGGATCGCCGCCGACCTGCAGCGGATCCGCACCCGCGGCTATCTCATCACCGCCGACGAAGTCGTCGCCGGCGCCGTGGGCATTGCCGCTCCCGTCCGCGACGCGGTCGGCGCGGTCATCGCAGTGCTGCACATCAGCGCGCCGTCTATGCGCATGCGCCCGCCGCGGCCCCGCGCACTGCTGCCCCAGGTCATCGCCGCCGCAGCCAAATTGTCCGAGGCCCTCGGCGCCGTCGGCGCACAGGTGCAGAACGGCCTGCTCCACGGCGAACAGGCACCGACCGGATGGCAGATGGCCGGTGGCGTAATCAACCTGGCCCGACCCCACTCGATTTTCCGTTGATGCCCTCGCTTCGCTGACGGCTGACATCGCGGCTGAAACCGGCCACACTAGGCAAAGGCACGGTCGCTACCCGTCGCCCGACGACGTTCGCTTCCAGAACAAGACCGTATCGTGCAGCCTGCCGTCCGGGCCCAGTGCGTGCCTCGGAATGCGGCCGGTCTCGTGCCAGCCCTCGGCGCGGTACAGCGCCTCGCCGGCGTCGCCGGCACGTGTGTCAAGCGTCAGCAGCGACCGCCCGGCCGCGGCCGCCAGGACCTCCAGCTCCCGCAACAGCATCCGGGCGAGGCCGGCGCGGCGGGCCGCGGGATCCACAATGACCTTCTGCACTTCGGCTCGGTGCGGCTGGTTTTCCGGCGTGGCGAGGTCGAGCGTTCCCGCGGCAACCATTGTGCCGCCTCGCCACCCCGCAACCAGCAGCCGCGTCCCAGCGCCGATCTCGGTGCTCACCCGGCGCCAGAACGCGCGCGCCTTACCGGGATCGAGTGGCGGCAGAAACGAGACCGCGGCACCCCCGTCCACGCAGGCGACCAGGATCTCGGCGAGGCGCCGTGCGGCAGAGGCGGCAGCGGCGACATCCAGCACCTCGAAGCCGTTGACCGGCTTGGCGTAGCCAAACTCGAGCGAGCCGGAAATGTCGTGCAGCACCCGGATCGGGCCATACCGGACGTAGGATCGCTTTTCGTAGAACGCATGCGCGCGCTCGAAGCGGGTATCGCTCCACAGCGCCAGGCGAAGTGCCCCCTGCCCCGTTGCATGGGCTTCCGCGACATCGAGCAGCGCGTGGCCGAGCCGGCTGCCGTGCAGCGACGGCTCGACGTAGACGCGGCAGATTTCCCAGACCGCGGTGTCGAGCGGACGGACGGCGATCATACCGACGATGCGCTGGTCCAGCTCCGCCACCCACAAGGCACCGCGGTAATACGTCGCCAGCGCATGCAGTTCGGGCATCTCGCGGTCCACATCCATGCGGATGCCCGGATGCCGCGACCAGCACGCCCAAATCAACGCGACCAGCGCCGGTCCGTCGGTATCCAGTCCCAAGCGGATGCGCCAGGCCGGTCCGGCCTCGCCCCCCGCCATCGTCAGGTGGCTACCGCAGGCCTTCGCAGAATGTCTGGATCCGCTTCAGACCTTCCAGCAGGTCGTCATCGGCGGTGGCGGTGCTGATCCGCAGGTACGGGCTCATGTGATAGGCCGCGCCATGCACGGTGGCGACGTAGTTCTCTTCCAGCAGCGCCAGGCAGACATCCTCGTCGGTGTTCAGCGCCCGGCCGCCTGCGGTGGTCTTGCCAAGACAGCCGGCGACGTTGGGGAATACATAAAATGCACCCTCAGGCTTGTGGCAACTGATGCCCTTCGCCCGGTTCAGCATGTCCACCGCCAGGTCGCGCCGGCGCTTGTACGCCTCGATCTGCACGTCCACGCCATCCTGCGGACCGTCCAGCGCTGCCGCCGCGGCGGCCTGCCCGATGGTCGAGATGCCGGCGGTGGCCTGACCCTGCATGACCACCATCGCCCTGATCAGAGCCTTCGGACCACCGGCAAAGCCGACCCGCCAACCGGTCATCGCATAGGTCTTGGATACGCCGGAAAGGGTCAACGTGCGGTCCTTCAGGTCCGGAGCGACCTGCGCGAAGGTTGCATGCTCGAAGTCGTCGAACAGCAGGTGCTCGTACATATCGTCCGACATTACCCAGACATGCGGGTGTCTGCGCATGACGGCGGCGATCTCGCCGATTTCCTTCGCCGAGCAGCAGGCGCCGGTCGGATTGTTCGGGTTGTTTAGAATCAGCCATTTGGTGCGTGGAGTTATGGCTGCCTCGATGTCCTCGGCACGCGGCTTGAAGCCATTGTTCTGCGAACAGCTGACGAGGACCGGAACACCCTCGCACAATTCGGTTGTTTGCGAGTAGGCGACCCATGCCGGGACCGGGATGATGACCTCATCTCCAGGATTAACAGTCGCCATGATAGCATTGAAAATGCACTGCTTCCCGCCGTTCGATACAGCAATTTCGTCCAGTGCGTAGTCAAGTCCGGAATCCCGTTTGAACTTGCGCTGGATCGCCTCCTTCAGCACTCTGGTGCCGTCCTGCGGCGGATATTTGGTATCGCCGGCCAGCGCCGCCTGATGCGCCGCCTCGATCGCGTGCGGTGGACTGGCAAAATTTGGCTCGCCCGTCGTCAGGGTGATCACCGGCTTGCCTGCCGCGCGCAACTCGCGCGCCTTGATCGTCATCTGCACGCTGGCGGCAATCTGCACCCGGCCCAGCCGTTGTGAAAATGTCGGCATCAGTGCAGGCCTTGGCAAAAGCGCTGGATGCGGACGCACGCCTCACGCAGGTCTTCAGTCGCGTTGGCGTAGCTGATGCGGATGTAGCCCGGGTAACAGAACGCCGCGCCGTGCACCGTGGCGACACCCTCCTCGGCCAGCAGGGCAAGCGCGAACGCCTCATCGTCCTTGATCAGCCGGCCGCCCGCGCTGGTCTTGCCGATGCAGCCGTGGATCGACGGGTAGACGTAGAATGCGCCATCGGGCCGGGTGCAGTTCATCCCGGGTACCTGATTCAGCATTTCCACCACCAGGTCGCGGCGCTGCTCGAACACCACGCGCATCGCCTCGACCGTGTCCTGCTGGCCGGTGAGCGCCTCCACCGCCGCCGCCTGGGCGATCGAGTTCGCGTTGGAGGTGGACTGGCTCTGCAGCTTGTCCATCGCCTTGATCAGCGCCGACCGGGCCGCCGGCAAAGCCGATGCGCCAGCCGGTCATGGCGTACGACTTTGAGACCCCATGCACCGTCAGGGTGCGATCCTTCAGCCGAGGCTCAACCGCAACGATCGTCCCCGGCCTGAAGCCCCCGTACGCCAGTTTGTCGTAGATGTCGTCGGTCAACACCCAGACCTGCGGATGCCGCATCAGCACGTCGCAGATCGGCCTGAGCTCATCTGCGCTGTAGGCCGCGCCGGTCGGGTTGCAGGGGTTGTTCAGCATGAACCAGCGGGTCTTCGGTGTGATGGCTGCCTCGAGGTCCTCGGCCCGCAGCTTGAAACCATTGTTCTGGCCGCACGGCACCAGCACCGGCTTCCCATCCGCCAGAGTGACGATATCTGGGTAGCTGACCCAGCACGGGCTGGGGATGATCACCTCGTCGCCCGTGGTTCAGCGTGGCGAGCATGGCGTTAAACAGCACCTGCTTGGCCCCGGTCGAGATGATGATCTCCTCGGGCTTGTATTCAATGCCACTGTCGCGGGCGAATTTGCCGGCCACCGCCTTGCGCAGCTCGGGTGTCCCGGAGACGTCGGTGTATTTGGTCTGCCCCGCCTCTAGCGCGCGGATCGCGGCATCCTTGATATTGCGTGGGGTATCGAAGTCCGGTTCGCCCTGCGACAGGCTGATCACGTTCTTCCCTTCGGCGATCATGCGACGCGCGACGGTCGAAATCGCGATGGTCAGGCTCGGCTGGATGCGGTCGAGGCGTTCGGCAGTGAGCGGCATGACGAATTCCAAACGGAACTTGGGGGCAGCGAGAAAGCGGCGGAAACTACCGAAGGAGCCCCGTCAGGGCAACAGCGTGGCATTTCAGCGTTACGATTAACCCTTAATTAAGCTGGTTCAGGGCATGTGACTCCACCTAATCGCGAGAGCCGCGATGCTCTCTGGAGATCCCTCATGCACCTCGAAAATCTCCGCATCAGAACCAAGCTCCTATTGCTGATTGGCATGATGGCGGCCGTGACTGCGGTCGTTGCAACCATCGGGACCACACGACTTATGGGGCTGATCAGCGCCCTTTCTGCGAACGACGAGATAAGCAACGTGCAAATACTTGGCGCACGGGCAAATCAGAACCTGATCGTCATGAATCGAGCGGAATATCGCATCGCGGCCGATCCATCCATCGACACGATTCGTGCGGCCACCACCGCAGCGGACGCCAATCGCGTGCAGTTCGAAGATCGGATCAAGCAGGCCCGAGCTCAAGCCAGTCCCGACGAGATCGCAATGCTTGATGCGGTGTCCGAGAAATATCAAGCCTATATCGCGGCTGCTCATGAGGTGACCAACAACGCCACCATCCTTGCGGGTAGCACAGTCCTGACTGATCAGCAGAAGAAACTCAACGAACTACTGAAAGCCAGCCGGGCAACCGTCGACGACCTGCAGGACAAGATCAAGAAGTACGTCGATTACCTGGACCACAAGAGCCAATCGATGTCCGACGCCGCCGCTGCCAGCGGCAGCTTCGCCATCCGTGTCCTGATCGGCGTGGCAGGCTGTGGGATCGTTTTTGGGGTCACCCTGGGTTACCTGATGGCGACGTCCGGCATCGCCTCGCCACTGAACCGCTCGGTTGGCGAACTGACCCAGCTCGCGGCGGGCGATCTATCGACAGTGATTACCGGCGCCGAGCGCGGTGACGAATGCGGCGACGTTTCGAAAGGTCTGCAAATCTTCAAGCAGGCCGCATTGCATGCCCACGAACTTGAAACTGAGGCCGCGGCGCAAAAGGGGCGAGCAGAGACCGAACGCAAGCAGATGGCGACCAACCTCGCCGACCGGTTCGAAGCCGCGGTCGGCAAATTGGTTGGCATGTTGGGCTCCGGCGCGACGGAACTTCAAGCGACGGCGCAGTCGATGTCGGCCACCGCGACGCAGACCAACCAGCAGGCGACCAACGTCGCAGCCGCGGCGGAAGAGGCCAATTCCGGCGTGCAGACGGTCGCCGCTGCCGCCGAGGAGCTGACCTCATCGATCCGGGAAATCAGCCGCCAGGTCGCCCAGTCGTCCCAGATCACCGGCAAGGCCGTGGCCGACGCGCGCCACACCGACGCCATCATGAAAGCACTGACCGAATCGGCGCAAAAGATCGGCGATGTGGTTCAGTTGATCTCAAATATAGCAGGACAGACCAATTTGCTGGCGCTGAATGCAACGATCGAGGCAGCACGCGCCGGCGACGCAGGCAAGGGCTTCGCGGTCGTGGCCAGTGAGGTCAAGAGCCTGGCGAATCAGACCGCGAAGGCAACCGGCGAGATCGAGGCCCAGATCTCGCAAGTCCAAAGCGCCTCGGCCGAGGCAGTCCAAGCGATCAAGGGGATCACGACCACAATCGAGGAAATCAGCGCGATTGCTACGAACATTGCCTCCGCCGTCGAGGAACAGGGCACCGCAACGGCGGAGATCGCCCGCAACGTGCAACAAACAGCCGAAAGCACCAAGGAGGTTTCCTCGAATATCGCAGGCGTCAGCCAGGCGGCCAATTACACGGGATCCGCCGCCGCTCAAGTGCTGGAGGCAGCCGGTGGCGTCGCGCAACAGGCGGAGCAACTCAATGCGGAGGTGAGCCAATTCGTGGCGGGGGTGCGCGCCGCCTGAAGAGCCGGTGAGCCAGGATGGCAACCTCGGGATGCAATATTTGCAATTACCCAACGAGATTTGCAATTACCGGACGAGCCGTGGCCACGCTCAGCGCAACGCTCCCGCGGGCCGCGGGCGCCTAGAAGGTCAGTCGGGTCGTGAGTATCCAGGCGCGGTCGTATACCGGTGTCAGCGCCGGTTGCCGCACCAGCGGTGGTGCAACCGAAAATTGGTATCCGACACCGACGACGAAGCGAATGCGGTCATGGATCTGGAAGCGTCCGAGAATGATGCCTGGCGTGAAGAACACCTGATTCTTGCCGCCTCGCAGACCATCGAACCAGTATGTGTGGTTTATCTCGAACTCGGGCCAGAAATAGCTGAAGACGTGGTACTGAAATGCGACGTTCGTTGCCAATGACGTGCCAATCGTGCCTGCATACGCCGTTGGGATCGGCAGTCCCATGGTCGCCTGAATGTCGAAATCGCCCCACCCTTTGCCGCCGGCAATCGTCGGCGTTACGATCCACGCACGATTTGAAAAAGCCGGCGTGCCGGTGGGAGCCGTGACGCCAAGAAAAGCCGTAACGATATAGTTGCCTTCCTGCTCGTTGGCACTGAGCAGACGCTGCTTGACGACAAGGAACTGGTCATCAGCCCAGCCAGACGCAGGTCTCTTGTTATAGCGTTCCTGATAGGCCGGCGGATTGATCAGAACCTCGTTCGTGGTGGTCGGGATAAGCTCCAGCCCCTTGCCGGCGCCAAAAACGTCGACCGCCCCGCCATTGCCTTGATTTTCCCAGTATTGGTCATACCGCACCTGTTGCACCAGGACAGGTGTGACGGTCACCAGTGGCGACATCCAGTGCGGCTGGCTGGCCTGCGCCTGCTCGACACGATCGAACCAGTTGGCGAAATAGCGCGGCACACTCACAGCCAGTGGCGCCGGTTGGGTCGTATCCGGAGCCGCCGGCACCGCAGCCTGTGCCAGCAGCGACTGCCCCTGGGAGCCGTCGGTACCTGACGAGGTAAGCGACAGTGCAGGTAGAGCATTTTGTGGACTGGCCGCCAGCGCCATCGATGGCATTCCCGCGCCGACAAATCCCGCGGTCAGGGAAATCACAATGCGACGCATAGAAATCCCTTTTCAGATCGGCAACGGCTCAAGTTGGCGCAGTTATAAAATTCGACCGGCTATACAATCTAAAGTAGCATTTCTGTGCATATCTATACAACCGAACTCGGTGGCCATCCGCTCCATCGACCGTTTGCGATCCTTCGCTCATCCGTGTCCGATCAGTGCCAGCCCTTGCGGGGCGGGTCCGCCTGCGTCGCCGAGGCTGCACTGTTGGCTTGGGTCCCGTCTCGTACGTCGCCGATGGCTTGCCCGCGCTCCCCTCTCGCCGCACACTGAGGCGGCTCGTTACCAGGGAGGACCACCCCATGCTGTATGAACTGCGAATCTACGAATGCGTGCCCGGCCGCCTGCCGGACCTGAATAAACGCTTCGACACCATCACCCTGAAGCTCTGGGAGAAACACGGCATCAAGCAAGCCGGTTTCTGGACCACCGTCATCGGCGAATCGAACCAGACCCTTTACTACATGCTGGCCTGGGAATCGCTGGCCGAACGCGAGAAGAAGTGGAACGCTTTCGGGGTCGATCCCGAGTGGCTGAGCGCGCGCGCCCAGACCGAGGCGAACGGACCGATCGTGGCGAATGTAAAGAATTTCATTCTCGGGCCGACGCCGTATTCATCCGTGAAGTAACCCTAGCGGTCAGCGACGCCGGCACACGATCACCCCTCGGTGTCGCACCGGACCCGCCAGGTGTCGCACCGGACTCGCCTCGGTGTCGCACCGGACCCGCCTCGGTGTCGCACCCGGCTCGCCAAGTGTCATCACCGTGCTTGGCACGGTGACCCACGACTTGCGGTCGCGACGCAGGGGAAATCGTGGGTCATCGGGCCCGGCCTGGCGATGACACCGTGGCAACCGCGTCAAGGTCATGAGCGTTTCGCATAATCCCTCCAGCGGCGGATGGCCCGGTTCGATGCCATCCGTCGCGCGAGGCCCCGCGCTCGACAGGTCGTTGCACCCTCGACCTGAACCATCGGAGCACTTCGATGCCCGCGATCGACGCTGACCGACTTCTGCGCGATCTCTATGCGGTGCGCAAAATCGGCGAATACAAGACCGGCGTGCATCGCCCGACGTTCTCGCCACAGGACGTCGAGGCGCGACACTGGCTCGTCGCCCGTTTCACCGAGGCCGGCCTCCGGTCGTGGATCGACGGCATCGGCAACGTCTACGGGCTCGACCCCACACCCGGACGGAAGCTCCTGCTCGGCAGCCACATCGAGACGCAGAACCGGGCCGGCTGGCTGGACGGCGCCCTGGGCGTAATTTACGGCCTGGAGGTCGCGCGCACCCTCGGGCACGGCATCGATGTCGCCGCCTGGGCCGATGAAGAAGGCCATTTCGCATCGTTCATCGGCAGCCGCTCATTCTGCGGCGAACTGACCGAGGCGGAGATCGACGCCTGCGCCAACCGCGAAACCGGCGTGACGCTGCGTGACGCGCTGCAAACTTCCGGATTTGCCGGGACGCCGCGTCAGATCATCGATCCGGCGCGATATCGCGGCTATCTGGAGGCGCATATCGAGCAGGGTGCCGACCTGGAAGATCATGGCCTGCGCCTCGGCATCGTCACCGCGATCGTCGGCAGTCGCAAATTCCTTATCAGATTCAATGGCGTGCAAAATCATGCCGGCACCACTCGCATGCCGATCCGCCGCGATGCCGGCGTGGCGTTGGTAAAGCTCGTGGCGCGGATCGAGGAGCGGTTTCCGGCGGTGGCTGGCCCACGGTCGGTGTGGACGACCGGCGATATCAAGCTCGACCCGGGAGCGCCTTCCGTCGTGCCGGGCAGAGCGGACCTGGTGTTTCAGTTCCGGGATACGGATCCAGCCGTCCTCGAACTCGCTGGAGGCGACGCTGCACGAGTTGCTGGCCGAGACCGCACGCGGTCCCTGTGAGGTCGCCGTCATCTCACGCGGCGTTGCCGCACCCACTGCGATGGACCCAGTCTTTCAGGACGCACTCGAGACGGCGGCCGGCACCCGCGCCCCCGGGTCGCACCAAAGGATGCCCTCGGGCGCCGGACACGACGCCCAGATCCTGGCGCGGAGGCTGCCGGCTGGGATGCTGTTCGTGCCGAGCATCGGCGGGATCAGCCATCATTATGCCGAAAATACCAAGGATGAGGATCTGGTTCTGGGCTGCCAGGTGCTGACTGACGCCGCCACGGCAATACTCGCCTCGACGTGACGTTCGCCAGCCAAAACGCCGCGTCGCTGATCCCACCCGACGAGACGGGACTCGGGCCATGGCAGCCTTGCACCCCCGAGACGACAATGTTAGTGCCCGCGCACCTTCTCAGGGGCTGGCGCATGGCATCGACCTACGAAACCGTGGCGGGGATCATCTCCGACACTTGCGACATTGAACGAGACAAGATCACCCCGGAAAGCCATGCGATCAATGACCTTGGTATCGACAGCCTCGACTTCCTCGACGTTGCGTTTGCCATCGACAAGGCGTTCGGCATCAAAATGCCGCTCGAGCAGTGGACCCAGGAGGTTAATGAGGGGAAAGTCTCCACCGACGAGTATTTCGTCCTGAAGAACCTCTGCGCCGCGATCGACCGGCTGGTGGCGGCAGAGAAACCCGCCTGACATAATCGATGCGCCACCTGGATCTCACGCGATTCGTCTTGAAGTCGTATCCGATGCTGCCGAACACCGATACGGCGACCTGATGCGCCTGGAATATTTCCAGATGGTCGACCGTGTAGTCAGCCTCGACGTTGCAACCCGCCAAATCGTGACCTCCTGCCAGGTGCCTGACCATTCGCCGGTCTTCGAGGGGCATTTCCCCGGCCACCCGATCCTGCCCGGTGCGCTGATGATCGAAACGATGGCGCAAACCGGTGGTTGGCTGATTCTGGCGACGCTACGGTTCGCCCGGATGCCGTTGCTGATTCAGGTCGAGAAAGCCAAGATGCGATCCTTCGTTGTGCCCGGCACATTGCTGGTCGCGGTGGCCGAGTTGCTTCACGATGGCTCGGGCTACGCCGTGGTGAAGGCCTCAATCGGCAGCCGCGGTCCGGCCGGCACCGCCGACAAGAAAGTGGCGGAGGCCGAGATCAGGTATGGCGTCTTGCCGTTCCCGAACGAAAGCATGCGGGCGATGATGCTGGAAACCGCCCGTCGCATCGATGTGCCGGAGCATCTTCTCCATGCCGAATGACCCTGCCACCCCGAGCGACCGGGACGCCCTGATCACCGGCATCGGCCTGATCTCCTGTCTCGGCACGGGCGTGGCCGCGCATTGGGATGCGCTCAACAATCCCGCCGGGTTCCAGCCGGTGGTGGATGCGGACACCTTCGCACCCTTCATGGTGCACCCGATGGCACCGCTGGAGCTTGATAAGCAGATACCCAAGCGCGGCGATCAGCGACAGATGGAGCCGTGGCAGCGCATCGGTACGTTCGCCGCTGGCCTGGCGCTCGACGCCGCCGGAATCAAGGGCAATGCGGAGCTGCTGGCCAAGATGGACATGATCGTCGCGGCCGGCGGCGGCGAACGCGACTATGCGGTGGACGAGGCCATTCTGTCCGGTCTGCCGAAAGCCGCCGATCCCGGTGCCTATCTGAACGAACGTCTGCAACGCGATCTGCGGCCAACTCTGTTTCTGGCGCAGCTTTCCAATCTGCTCGCGGGCAATATCTCCATCGTCCACGGCGTGACAGGTTCCTCGCGCACGTTCATGGGTGAGGAACCCAGCGGCGCCGACGCGGTTCGCATCGCCTGCGCCCGCATTGCGGCCAATCAGGGCGACCTGGTGCTGGTCGGGGGTTCGTACAACGCCCAGCGAGCGGACGTGCTGCTGATCTGTGAGATGGGGGATGTGCTGAGGCGCGCGCCCTTCGCCGGCGTCTGGGGCCGCCAGGCGACGGGTGGCGGGCTGGTGGTGGGCTCGATCGGTTGCTTCCTGGTTATCGAGAGCCGAGCCCACGCCGTAGCCCGCGGCGCCAACGCAATCGCCCGCATCGCGTCGATCCAGACGACCCGGTGCCGGCGAGAGCCCGGCCAGGCGACCGCCAACGCAAGCACGCAACTTGCCACCTTGGCGGGACAATACGATAGCGCAACCACCGCCGTGATCTCGGGCGCAGGCGGTGGTTCCGTGACGACGCGGGAGGAGCAGGCGTTTCTTGCCAGGCTCGGGCTTCCGGTCCGCGCGACAGCCACCGCGCTCGGCCATAGTATGGAGCCGTCGTTGCCTGCCAGCCTCGCTCTTGCGGCCATTGCCGTGCAGCATGGGACGCTTTTCCCGCCGCTGGAAGCGGCCGAAGATGCGATGGCAGGGCCATTGCGGCAGGTATTGGTGACATCCTGGGGCAACTGGCGCGGCGAGGCCCTGGCACTGGTGGTCGGCGTCTGATGCGGGACTGCTCGCCACGACGGGGCCGGATGCGCCGCAGGCCGGTGCGGCGGCCGCCGTTGACGGCGCCCCGCCAAGCCAATGACGGAGCTAAATGTACATGATTCAGGACACGGATCATTTGGGCCGGCCGATCATCGTCGTCACCGGCATGGGTATCATTACGTCGCTTGGCCAGGGCAAGTCCGACAATTGGGGCGCGTTGACCCGCGGGGTTTCGGGCATTCGCCGGATCTCCCGTTTTTCCACCACCGGATTGCGGACCACGATTGCCGGCACCATCGATTTCGTCCCGGTGGAGGAAATCTCGGCCCCTGCCCTGTCGGAACGTCTGGCCGAATTGGTGATCGAGGAGGCGATGGGCGAGGCCGGGATTGGCCGGCTCGGGGATTTTCCTGGTCCGCTGTTTCTGGCGCTGCCGCCGGTGGAAATGGAATGGACCCAGCGTCTCGCGGTGGCTGCCCGAGCCGCGCAGCATACCGGTGCCGGCGAGACCGTGACCTACAAGGATTTGCTGGGGGCCGCCGGGGGCGGTTCGTTCGAGCCTGTCTATCGGCGGTTCATGTTCAACTCGGTCGGTGAGAATCTGGCGGAACGGTTCGGCACCAAGGGGTCTCCGATCGCGACCTCGACCGCCTGCGCCTCCGGCGGTACGGCAATTCAACTCGGCGTGGAGGCGTTGCGCCGAGGCGAGACCGAAGCCGCTTTGGTGGTCGGCACCGATGCGTCGGTCAACGCCGAGAGCCTGATCCGCTTCTCCCTGCTGTCGGCGCTTTCCACGCGCAATGATCCGCCATCGTCGGCGTCTCGCCCTTTCAGCAAGGACCGCGAGGGGTTCGTGATGGCCGAGGGAGCCGGCGCGCTCGTCTTGGAAAGTCTCGCCAATGCCCGCGCCAGGGGCGCCGAGGTGCTGGCGGTCTTGCAAGGCTGCGGCGAGATCGCGGATGGCTTCCATCGCACCCGGTCCTCACCGGACGGCAAGCCGATCGTTGCTTGCATGCGTAACGCGCTTGCCGACGCCGGGCTCACTCCCGATGCGATCGACTACATCAACGCGCATGGCACCGGAACGCCTGAGAACGACAAGATGGAGTGGGTCGGCGTGTCGGCGGTGTTTGGCGAGCGGGCCGGGACGATCCCGATCTCGTCGAACAAGTCGATGATCGGTCACAGTCTGACCGCGGCCGGCACGGTAGAGGCGATCTTCACGGTTCTGTCCATCCGGCATGGGATATTGCCGCCAACCATCAATTACGAGGTTCCGGACCCTGCACTTCCGGTGGACTGCGTGCCGAACGTTGCTCGCCGGGCGAGTGTGCGCCACGCGATTTCGAATTCGTTCGGGTTCGGAGGCCAGAATGTGTGTCTGGTCATGGCCGCGGCTTGATCCGGCGCCATCCGGGCCGGGCGGTCGCGAACCGGACTGGCTCGACTAAATAGGCGTTATTGACCACCTGAAGACCTATCATTGTTGTCGTCGGGCAAGGAAAGACGACGGCGGTCTTTGCACGGGCTTGCGATCTCGCTGTAATCCCGGGCGGCGCGGCTTCGTTACTGGCGCCGCTCCCGGAAGAAGTCGCGCAGCAAACCGGCCGCCTCGGCCTCGTGGACCCCACCGATAACCTCAGGATGATGGTGGCAGGAAGATGCCTTGAAGATGCGGGCACCGTGGTCGACACCGCCACCTTTTGGATCATAGGCACCGAAGATCAGGCGGCGGATCCGGAACAGGCTGATCGCGTGGGCGCACATTGGGCAGGGCTCCAGCGTCACGATCAGGTCGCAGTCGGGCAGGCGAGGCTGACCCCGGGCCGCGGCGGCGGCACGCAGCGCGACGATTTCGGCGTGGGCAGAGGCGTCAGTCGCGGTTTCCGTCTGGTTGCCGGCTCGGGCCAGGACGCTGCCGTCAGCCGCACGGACAACGGCGCCGACCGGGATTTCACCGCGAGCGGCGGCGGCGCGTGCTTCGGCCAGGGCCAGCAGCATGGGGTCGGTTGGGTCGGTTGGGGATGTCATCGGCACAGGATACTTGGTTGCCTGACCTGCGTCGTGGCTGTATAGCCACGCGCCTGGAAGGCCGGCGTAGCTCAGGGGTAGAGCAACTGATTCGTAATCAGTAGGTCCACAGTTCAATTCTGTGCGCCGGCACCACGTTTCTCCCCGTGGGGGTCTGCCGGGGTCCGAAGAAGCAGGGGGTCCCCACCTCCATTAAGATCGGGACGAGATGGGGCGCCCATGTTCGTTCCAGCCGGCCTCACCGCAATATCAACGTGCTAGATGTTGCATCGGATAATTGCGCACACTGGCGGCTTCTCCGCGTCCGACACGGACCCGAAAACCGCAGATTCTCTCTCAGAATGGCCAGCAGCGGGCTCAGGAACCCGACCGCACCCGCGAGCGCCGCCCTGTGGATTGCCCGGCAGCCCGAGGAACGCGGCGTCGCCCAGTCGGCCCAAGACCAGCGGCTTGCCGGGCTTCATGGCTACCTTGAGGACTGCACCGCGGCCGCCCGCTTCATGGACGACCGCCAGGACATGATCCTCTTCGCCCGCCGAAATCCCACCGGTCGAGACGACGAGATCCACATCTGCCGCGATACGCTGGAGGGCGGCGCGCATCGCCGTCGGGTTATCCCTAGAAGTCGCGGTGGTCCGCACATCCGCACCCCAGGCCGCGAGCAGGCCCGCGAGCATCCACAGATTGGAATCGTGAATCTGGCCGGGCGCTAAATCGGATGTGGCAGACAATTCATTGCCGGTGGACAGGACCGCGACGCGCACGGCACGCCGGATCGCGACAGCTTGGATTCCCTGTGCCGCCAGTATTGTTTGATGCCGCCAGTCGAGCACCGTGCCGGCGGAAATCAGAATGTCACCGATGCGAACGTCTTCGCCCCGTCTCCGGATATTGGCGCCGCACGGTGGCGGTGTATCGAGGATTAGGCTCCCTTCGATGATATCGACATCCTCTTGCGCGAGGACGCAGTCTGCCCCCGACGGCAGAGGTGCCCCGGTGAAGATACGGTACGCGCCCGGCGTGACCAGCCGTCCTGGCGCGTCGCCGGCGGCGGTCCGCCCGATCACCGGCAGAAATTTCTGCCTTGCGGCATCCGCCACGGAAATTGCGTAACCGTCCATGGCCGATTGGTCGAAGCTCGGCAGGTCACGACGTGCGACCACAGCCTCGGCCAGCACGCTGCCAGAACACGCCGCCGCGTCCACCGACCGGCACGGAGTTGGCGCCGGGACGAGACACAGCAATCGCTGGAGTGCATCCTCGTATGTCACGTCTCCGACGGCGCACCCCGGTCCAGGATGGATGGCGTTCATGTCGCGCTCCAAAGATCGTTTCTCAGCAGAGAGGGTGACCAGGTCGGGTGTTGGGTTTTCGCCTCGGTCAGTGGAGATGCAGTGCGGTATCGCTCGCGGGGGTTCGCCGCCCCGCATGCGAAGCCGCGGCGGCGTCGAAACTCCCTGGCGCAAGCGTTGTCTTGCCTCGGAACGTCCAATAGGCATGTGTGTCCGGGGCAACCACCGCGGCCTGATCAAGCCCCATCACTGCGTCAGTGAACGGCGGTCCCGCGCCGTGTACGACGATCCGGCCACTAGGTGCTGAGGCGGTGGAGGAACTCTCGTAGGCGATCAAGCGTCACGTCATGCTTTGCCATCTCTCGCTGCTGGTGTGCCTCGACCTCGCAGCGCAGCCATGCTCGGCCACGCTTGGCCTGCTCCTCCAGGCTGCTCGCCAGTCCTGGGCGAATATGCAGGACCGCGGCAATAGCCTCTTTGTCCAAACGGTAGGCAGTCACAGGCGTCAGCGCGGTTGCCGTCGTCGACATCGGAGTGCCCGTGATCAGGGCGATCATCCCGACGCTGTCGCCTGGACTTGCTCGGAGCACCACCTGCCGACCAACTCCGGCATCCCGCGCCAGTTCGATTGTGCCGCCGGACAACAGATAGACCGCGTCGGGCATTTCCCCCTCGCACAGCAAAGTTTCACCTTCCTGACGGCTGGTTGCAACAAGGTGCTCCGCGAACAGGCTTCGTTCCTCCGGCGTGAGCGGCCCGAACAGCTCTGATGCCGCCACGAGATCTGCAAGCGTCGGTATCGACTCCGAGGGCGGCGGCGCGATACCGCTCACGCTCAAGGCAATCCCGGCAAAGTGGAGATGGCGGTGCACCAGCCCCAATATCTCCGTGCGAGCGGCCGGAATCAGGCGACTCGAGCCGACGGCTAGAGTGATTTCGTAGGCGTTCCCGTCTCCTCGCAGGCTGGTGCATCCCACCGCGGGCCCCGGGCTTGGGAGGGGCAACCGGCAGGCAAGCGCCGCAGCGTTGAGTGCAGCGATGCAGCGGGTCGGCTCAATCGTGGCGTCCACATTGATGGTAATGGTCAGGTTGCGAGTTGGGGTTGGCGCGCTGCGGTTCTCGAGGCGTGACTTAGCGATGACGCTATTGGGCACAATCGCAATGCTGTCCTGAAAAGTGGCGATCTGAGTCGAGCGCCAATTGAGCTGCAGGACCTGCCCTTCGATGCCTCCTTCAACCCAGATCAGGTCGCCCGGCTTGTAGGCACGCTCCAGCCCGACGGCGATGCCGGAGAACACGTCGGACAATGTACTCTGCAACGCAAGGCCGAGAATGATTGCGACGACGCCGGAGGTTGCTATCAGACTGGCAATGGCAACGCCGAAGACAAAGTTGACGACAGAGAGGGCAGTCGCGAGATAGATCGCGCCGGCCAAAAGGTCGGAAACGATCTTTGTCTCACGCGGTTGGTTTTCCAGCACTACAACCAGTCGCAGAATGCCCACCGCGACGCGAGCGCCGAGCATCCACCAGCCGACCTCGACGAATTTTGCCCAGATCCGCATTCCGACCTGGGCGGGATCGAGCTGCGGCGCTACCGGCGACCCGACGGCGACCTGCAGCATCCATGTCAGCGCCGCAAACTCGACCGCGCGGATGATGAAACACAGCCACAGCGGGCGCCTGCGGTCCCACCAGATGTCGAACATCGTGGCAATCAGAAGCAACGTCGCGAGCATCAGGGGCAACGCAGGACCCAACGTCGCAAGCATCAATGGCATACCTCTTCTCCAGTCCCGCTGCGCGAACGTCGCCAGACGCGCGGGCGCACGCTCGGAGGATTGCTTACGTCACACCGAAAAAGCGCACGAACGGCTCGTTTCGATGCTCTTTCGGCCGACGGCGCCAACACCGTTCGTGGCTAAACGATCCGTCGCCGTCAACCGTGCCTCGGTCCTCGAGGAAGCCTCGGCCATCCCGAGATCGCGCCGGACCGGAGCGCAAGTGTCCCGACCTTGAAAGTCCGGCGTGCGAGAGGGCTTGCGAAAAATGTCGCGATCTCGCCAAAGGCTTCCCTGGTCTCCGGCAATTGGCCGTCGGATCTATCCGGTGCACGCACATCATATTGCCCAACGGGGTGATGCTGGAGCGTCGCGATGCGTCGTTGACCCGTCGGGGAAAATGCACTGTCAGCGAGGCCTCGTTGATAATGGTGCATTCTGTATACGACGCTGGCCCGAAGCGGCGGTGAAAGTGTGTAAATCGGGCAAGCGCGACCCAACTGAACAGGTGGTGATGCTCACGAATAACGGCGGCATGTGTCCTCGAGGAATGAATGCGACGGCAGCATTTTAGGTCTCTTCCGCCGCGCTTGACGAGTATCGCTGGTGGTTCAGTTGGTGTGGCGAGATCGCGACATAGGTCAGATGCGCGATCCAAAGCTGGTTGGGACGCTCAAGCGCCAGACCCTTCGTCAGGTTTTTGAAGATCGAGCCGTCGTGTTCGCTGTCGGTCGCCACCACGTAGCGGCGACGTTGCTTGGGTTGCAGGTCATGCTCTCGCATCAGACGCCGCAACCTCTTGCTGTTCACCACCATGCCCTGGTGACGCAAAGCCGCACCCACCCGTCGGTAGCCATAGCACTCGAACTCGTCACAGATTGCCTTCGTCCGAACGAGAACCTCACCGGGAGCCACGGCCACGGGCGCCGGATCATAAAACGTCGAGCGTGACAGTCCCATCAGTTCGCATCCCCGGCTGACCGAGACACCACGGGCCCGGTAACCACGGAGGTGTTCGCGCTTCTCGGCCGTGCATGCTTCAAAGCCCCTTTCAGCATCTCGATCTCTAACGCCTGTCGTCCACCATCCGTCCAAGCTGCGATTTTGGCCTCGTATTCCTGGAGCTGGTCAGCCGCCGGCATGTCATCATCCAGTGCCGCCGCCTCGAACTTGCCGACCCAGATCCGGATCAGTTGCCGGGAAATGTCGTCACGTTTGGACAACGTGTGCAACGTCTCACCGGCGATGAATTCCCCGGCAACCTGCCGCTTGAACGCGACGCTATGGGAACGATGCTTGGTCATGGCTGCTATTCTCCAGAAGCCGACAAGGGGGGTCGAATAAACGAACTCAAACTGTCCACCCGCAGGGGCGCACTCCAATGTGTGGGGGGGTCAAGATCCAACGCCGATTGACAATCTCGTTCACGCACTGTTCCAGTCGTTCTACAATCGTGTCAAAACCCAACGGCCGAGCACAAGGTGGCGCGGAGGATTGGGATTCTGGGTCACTGCGATCATTGCTTCGCCAGCGCGAACCGCGCGGACAAATGCTCGAAAAAGCCTTCTACCGCATGCTGGGAACTAGCATCGGCGCGGTCGCGTCGATTGTCATGACGGATGTCTTTCGGCAGACCCGCGACCTCTACGTAATTGCCTATTCCGCGTGGCTTGCCATCTGCGTCTTTGCTGCCGGGTTCCTCGATGGAAACCGCGCTTAAGGTGCTATTCTCTGCGGCTATACAGTCTCGATCGTTGCCATTCAGCGGATTGACACGCCCGACAGCCTCTTTTCCGCCGCCGTCATGGATCGACGGTTATTTTGAGGAAACCAAGCTTGCCAGGCTGTGCGTGGGCGATCGAGTAGAAGCGAAGCTGCTCGGTTTCCGGGCACCGATCATCGGGCGGATCGACACCGTAACGCGTGGCATCAGCGTGTCGGATGCGACCCCCAGCATTCAAGGTTTGCCGAATGCGAACGCGGTCTACACATGGGTGCGCCTTGCCGAGCGCGTACCGGTTCGCGTCCACATCACGCGGGTTCCGTCGGGTGTTCCGTTGATCGCGGGGCTGACGGCCACCGTGATCGACCGGCGCAACGAACCGGATACGGATGCATCTTCCTGCTCAGAGCGTCTGCAGAGGTCGTGGAATCGGCACGGGATGTCTTCGAACCGCCGTCGCCTGGTCCGGGCTGTATTCCGCCGACGACAGGCGCGGATGCGGAGCTTGCCACGATCCCGACGCCAATCCTTCCGCCGGAAGTCAGCCCCGACCAGATAAACCCCGACTTGGCCCCAGGGTTGAATGCACGGCCCTTCGCCCGCTAAGAGGTCTCCCGCGCCAGAACCTGGGCGTCGGCGACGAGATCGCGGCGAACGTGAGCAGATATCTCGATAGTCGGTCTCACCGGCTCGTCGTCCGCGATCGAGCCAAGCTTCAGCGTCGCCATGGCGCCGCTTATATCGGCGAGGCTCTTTCCTACCACGGCCATCGCCCCCATCTCAGCGGACAGCACAACCAGGGAAGACCCGATCATGCATTTCGGCGCCTTGATGTTCCTCACCGATTATTCGATGAAGCCGGCGGAGCTGGCCCAGGCCCTCGAGGCCCGCGGGTTCAACTCCTTTTGGACCCCAGAGCACTCGCACATCCCGGCCTCGCGCCGCACGCCCTATCCGATGGGAGGCGAGCTGCCGAAGGAATATTACGGCGCCCTCGATCCGTTCGTGACACTGACAGCGGCGGCTATGGCAACGAAAACACTCAAGGTGGGCACTGGCATCTGCCTGTTGAACCAGCGCGATCCGATCCAGACGGCAAAAGCGGTGGCCTCGATCGACCAGGTGTCCGATGGGCGCTTCCTGTTCGGCATCGGCATCGGCTGGAATGTCGAGGAGATGGAGAACCACGGCAGTGCATTCGATACCCGGGCCACGCTGGTGCGTGAGCGCATCGAAGCAATGAAGGAGATCTGGACCAAGCCGCAGGCCGAGTATCACGGGACGTTCGTCAATTTCGACCCGATCATCGCCTGGCCAAAGCCGGTGCAGAAACCGTATCCGCCGATCCTCGTCGGCGGCGGGTTCCCGCATGCCGCGCGACGCGCCGCCCGCTACGGCGACGGCTGGATGCCGGTCGGGATGACGCTTACGGACGAAATCATTGCCAAGTTCCAGGCGATGGTGCGGCAGGAAGGGCGCGATCCCGAGGCGTGCAAGGTCGACTTAATGGCGCCACCAGAGGATTTGGATGTGCTGAAGCGCTATCACGATATGGGTATCAACCGCCTCACGGTGTTCCTGCCGCCGGACAAGGGCGACGTGGTGCTGCCGATCCTGGATCGCTGGGCGGAGCTGATCCGCAAGATTTAACCCGACGTTATACCGATAACTCCATCGGGGTGCCGCGACAGCACCGGCCGCGGCCCCCGAATTACGATGGCCCAGTGCGGAACGGCAGCTTTGGAAAACTGCATTGCGAGTGGCTGCCGTTCGCGCTGTTCGTTTCACAGTTGATGTTCGTCTGCTTCAGTATTTGTCGTGCAGCCGCACCCAGCTCATGGTCCCTGCGGCTTCGTTGCGCCCCTTCGGGGCAAGGTCGAGCCAGTTAAACGCGCCCATCAGCAGCTCGGAGCCGCGATGATAGGTCGAATAGGTGTGAAAGACGGCTCCCTCGTCGTCCTTGACGAAAATGCTCGTGCCGAACAAGTCCTGGCTGTTACGGATGACTGTGCCGTAATTGTAGAGCGCCCGACCCGCGGCGAGATCCTCCGGTGTGAACGAGACACCGAAATCGAAGTTGAAGTCGCTGCCTTGTGAAGAAACCCAGGGGAAGGTCCAGCCCATCCGACTCTTGACCTCATCGATCCGCTCTAGTGGCACACGCGAGACAGCGGTGAATGACAGGTCCGCGTGCTCGAAATGCTGCCGCGCCGCGTCGACATGGTCGACGGTGAACGAACAGCCCGGGCAGATATGATCCGAGCCCGGCGTCAACATGAAGTGATAGACAGCGAGCTGGCTGCGGCCGCGGAACAGGTCGCCGAGTGTGCATTTACCCTCAGGTCCTTCGAAGACATAGGACTTCTCGACCTTCACCCAGGGCAGTTGCCGCCGCTCGGCGCGGAGTGCGTCAAGCTCGTGCGTCATGGCGCGCTCCTTGACGAGAAGCGCCTTGCGGGCGGCAAGCCAGTCTTCGCGCGAAACGATACGATGCTGCATGGTCAGTCTCCTTCAGTTTTGTGCTGTGGGTGGACGAGCCGTTGCGGGCGGTCGAAAGCGAGCTTCAGCCAGGGCGACACATGGAAGAGGCTCATCAGCAGGTACATCCAGGCCATGCCATCAATCGACAGCATGTCCGAACCCGAAGCGCAGAGTGCGATCCGCGGCGTATCGGTCGCCGCGGTCCACGCCATCAGAGCAAAGGTCGGCGACGCGGCGAGGCTGATCCAGCCCACTGCATCGCGCCCCCGCCACGTTCCCGCAGTCCGCTTCTTTGTCGCTGTAATCGCAGTCATTTTCAGCCTCCTGAGTGATTTCGACTGCTGCCGACCGTTGCCGGCCCAGCGAGTCATTAAGTCGGGAGGAGCGACCGGTGAGAGTTACAAGTGTGGCGGGATTTGCGCCGCAAGCCACTCCTTGAACGCCCCGGTCCGGCTATTGGTTCACTTCCTTGGTCGCAGCAGCTCTATTCCCAACTGTCGAGCTTGATTTCGTTCGGCCATGGGGCACCCTTGCCGGTTTCCAGCAGCGACTTCAGACTCAGCAGGAAGACTCCCCACTTGGTGCTGCAATGGTGCATGAACTCCACCGGCTCCTTCCAACCCTCGTGCTTGAAGAGGACAATGGTCCAGTCGCCTCTCTGATCGAGATCGAAACTTATAGTCGTGCCGATCCATTCTTCGGGCCCGTCAACCACCCGCCACACCACGCGCCTGGTCGGGTCAAGTTCAAGCACCTTCATGTCGAAACCACCGTTGCCAAAGCGGAACCGGAGCACGCCGCCCACGATGCTTTCCCCTTCCGTGGTGGTCGTCCACCATGCGGAAAGACCCTCGATCGCGGTCAATGCCCTGTAGACGTCAGCCCGGGACGACGATTTAATTCCGACTTTGTGCAGAATATCGGGCATATCCGGGTTCTCCTTCTGATGTGATTGTTGGTCGCGAGACGGATCTACCGCCGGAATTCGAAACGGTCAGAGTGACAAGTGTGACGGGATTTCGATGGACTCGCTGATCACGGCCGCGGCGCGGGCGCTTGCGGCGGGCGATCCGTTGGCGGCGCTGAAATACGTGGCGTTGCGGGACGACCCACCCGCGCTCGCGCTGCGTGGCACCGCAATGGCCCAGCTTGGCGAGTTCACCCGTGCCAAGGAACTGTTGCGGAGCGCTGCCCGCGCCTTTGGTCTGCGAGAGCCCATCGCCCGCGCACGTTGCGTCGTTGCCGAGGCCGAGATTGCGCTCGTGTCGCGTGACCTGGGCCGGCCCGTTGCAGCGCTCAGCGCGGCGCGGGCGACACTCGAAGCGCATGGTGACGGCGCAAACGCCGCTCATGCCGGCTATCTCGAGGCCAGGCAGCTTCTCCTGATCGGCAAGCTCGATGAGGCCGAACGGTCGCTCGAGGGGCTTGACGTCGACGCGATGCAACCGGCGTCGCGGGCCGGACACGGCTTGGTCGCTGCTGGCATAGCGATGCGGCGTATTCGTACCAAGCTGGCCCGAACAGCACTCGATCAGGCTGCCCACGCCGCGCGCGAGGCCGCGATCCCCGCACTGGTGGTCGAGGTCGACCTGGCATCGCGCGCGCTCGAGGCGCCCGCCGCGCGACTGATCGCGCGCGACGGGGAACGGTTGCTGCGGCTCGAAGAGGTTGAGGCGCTGCTGGCATCGGATGCGCTCGTCGTCGATGCCTGTCGCAACGTCGTACGCGCCGGGCCGACGATCGTTCCCCTCGCCAGTCGGCCGGTGCTGTTCGCGCTTGTTCGCGCGCTCGCCGAGGCGTGGCCCGATGATGTGTCGCGGGGAACGCTCCTCGCACGCGCCTTTCGAGCCCGCCATGCCGATGAATCGCATCGCGCGCGGCTGCGCGTGGAGATCGGGCGGCTTCGCGAGATACTGACGCCCCTGGCGGGGCTGAATGCGACGAAGCGGGGCTTCGCGCTGCAGCCGCACAGGGCGAGTGCAGTCGCCGTCGTGGTGCCACCCGTCGAAGGCGACCACGCCGAGGTACTCGCTCTGCTCGCCGACGGTGAGGCGTGGTCAAGCTCGGCGCTCGCGCTGGCGCTCGGCGTCAGCCCGCGCACCACGCAACGAGCGCTCGAAGCGCTCGAAGCGGCCCGCAAGGTCGAAAATTTCGGTCAAGGACGCGCCTGCCGCTGGATCGCACCGAACGTGCCGGGATTCCCGACAAGCTTGTTACTCCCGGCACCACTGCCCAGCGGTTAGATTGCAGGCATGAAACACATAGAAGCCGAAATCGTCCGCGAATATGGCCCTTTTCCCGGCATCGATCACGTGGGTGGCGTCAGCTTTGACGGGCGGCGTGTCTGGTTCGCCTCCGGCGACAGGCTCAATTCCCTTGACCCGGAAAGCGGGGAGCTCCTGGGCGCGCTCGAAGTTCCGGCCCATGCGGGAACGGCATTCGACGGTCAACACCTGTTCCAGATCGGCGAAGCCATGATCCGAAAGATCGATCCCGCGACCGGCAAGGTGCTTGCCACGATCCCGGCGCCCGGCGGTGGCGGGGATTCGGGCCTCGCCTGGGCCGAAGGTACGCTCTGGGTCGGCCAGCACCGTGGCCGTAAAATCCATCAGGTTGATCCGGAAACCGGGGCCGTGCTCCGAACAATCGAATCCGATCGTTTCGTCACCGGTGTCACCTGGGTCGACGACGAACTTTGGCACGGCACATGGCAGGATGAGCAGAGCGATATTCGACGCGTTGATCCCGGGACGGGAGAGGTGCTCGTACGCCTTGATATGCCGGTCGGAACCGGCGTCTCGGGGCTCGAATCGGATGGCGGCGACCAATTTTTCTGCGGCGGCGGACCGCGTGGAAAAGTGCGGGCTATCCGCCGGCCAAGAAGCGTCGATGTGGTCTCCTGAACGATCGACGCCGCGCACTCCGAGCGTGTCTTGGACGACCGCTGGCCTTGCGTCAGCTGGTGAGCACGTGATGCTGCACGCGATGGCGTTCGATGAAGTCCCAGTCGTATTGGACCCCTAGGCCAGGCCCGTCCGGCACCGGCACCCCGCCGTCCTTGCCGACGGCATCGGGGTTATCGGAGTAGCCACAAGCATAGACCGGGGGGACAATGTTCGGCATCTCCGGCCCGATCAGCGCCATTTCGTAGAAATGTGTGTTCGGTGTCGCCGCCATCACCGCGCGGTGCGCCGGGCCGCAGGCGTGATACTGCACGTCCAGGCCGAGCGATTGGCACAGATGCGCGATCTTGATCGCGCCGGTAATCCCCATGTCGTATTCCGGGTCGGCGTGGATGATGTCCCCACCCCCGGCGATCAGGAATGCCGCCTTGGCCTCCAGCCCGCGCACGTGCTCGCCCACCAGCAGCGGCGTGGCAAGGCGTTCGCGCAACCGCTTGTGACCCTCGATGGCACCGCCGGTGTCGCGGTACGGATCCTCGTACCAGAAGTAGCGGGCCTCGTCGCAGGCCCGCCCGACGTACAGCGCGTCCACCCAGGTGCGCAGCTCCGAGGCGGAATCGAGCATCAGCGGCCAGTCGTCACCAACGGCGGCGCGCACGGCGAGCACATTGGCGGTCTCCCGTCGTACGTCGCCATCGTGCCATCCGTGGATCTTGAAACCGGCGAAGCCATGCTCGCGGCAGGCCCGCGCGTAGGCGGCGAATGTGGCCGGACTGTCGAGCCCGCCCCCTTCATCCTGGCCGTGGTAGCTGCTGGCGTAGGTTGGCAATCGTGTGCGGAAGCCGCCGAGCAAACGGGCCACGGAGACATTGCGGCGCCGACCTGCCAGGTCCCAGAGGGCGATGTCGATCGGCCCATGGCCCATGTGGTCGTAGGCCCGCACCTCGCGCCTCAGGTCCTGCCAGATCCCTTCACGCTGGTCCGGATCACGCCCCGGCAGGTGCGGCGCGAGCATCAGGGCCTGCGCGAACGAGGAGGGTGTGCCAACCCAGTGGGTAACATATTCACCACGCGCACCGTCGTCGGTTTCGATCCGCACCGCCCAGCGCTGCGTCGGCAGGCGGGACCCCTTGCGCGCGATCACGTTGCCGACGCCGGCGGCGCCGTGGGCTGGCAGGCCAAGCCCATCCACCTCAAAACCGAACAGGCTGAGTTCAACGCGTTCAATTCGGCTCATTGCTGTTTCCCCCGACCTGCCGACAGTTCAGGCCTCGTTCATCCTCGTCGCCCCGTCACCTCTCCGGGGTGATGCCCCGAGTGCCGATGCGGCACAGGCTACGCCTTCTCGCCGGGCGCTGACCGTTGCCTGACCATTATTCCCGCATTTGGATACTGATGTCGATCCGTTCGCGGAATTGCGGCGCGGCGTGAAGGGCCTGCACCGGAAGGCCGACATCGTCGACCCGCTGCTCGCCGGCCGCGTCGATGGCACCGCGCCGCCACTGGACCAGGACGTGCGGCCGGTGGGCGCACGGGCATGGCGATATCCAAACTCGCGATTTCGTCACGCCTGCAGGAACAGTCTCTGACCGATGAATTCGCCCTCGTGGATCCCGCCCGGACAGGCGAACAGGCCGCCGCCCGTGTGCGTCACGAACTGATTGAGCATGTCGAACTTCGCCATCTTCTCGAACGATTTGATGAAGCCCGTTCGCGGATCGGTCTGATAGCACATGAACAGCAGGCCGGCGTCGTACTCCATCCCCTGCCGCCACGGCGGCCAGCGCTCGGCGGTGAAACTGACCCCGTCGTTGTAGGAATAGCCCCGCCGCAGGACTTCCGCACTGCCGTTGGCCGCCGCGTTGGCCAGACGCACATGCGCGTTCTCCGGAATGATCGGGTTCTCGTCGGTGTCATTCCGGTCCAGGCCCAGCGCCTCAAATTCGCCCTTCAGGCCAAGCGGGGCGCCGGAGTATTTGTGCCGGCCGATGGTCTGCTCCTGGAATGAGACCTCGGTCCGGTCCCAGTGTTCCAAAGCCATGCGGATACGCCGGACGACCAGATAGCTGCCGCCGCGCATCCAGGCCGGTCCCTCGTCACCGACCCAGATGGCCCTGTCGATTTGTTCCGGCGTCTGAGTGCCGTCCTTGAAGCCCATGAGGTTACGTGGCGTCCCGCCATTCGCCGGGATCGACCGAAAACCGGTCTGCGCCCAGCGAAGCTCCGCAACTTCATACGTCATTCGCGCCAGTTGTCGGACCGCGTGAAAGGCAACCTGGGGGTCGTCGGCGCAGGCCTGGATCGAGAGGTCGCCGCCGGTCCTCTCCGGCACCAACTGGTCGCCATTGAAACGAGGCAAATCGACCAAGGCGTCGGGCCGCGACGCCGCCAATCCGTAACGGTCTTTTCCGTGCTTCTCGAACAGACCCGGACCGAAACCGAACGTCAGGGTCAGTCGCGCCGGGGCAGCGCCAAGCGCCTCCGCCGAGTCCGCGGCGGCACGATCGGCGTCCCCGTCCAACGGTCCGGCGGTCTGGCCGGAGGTCAGCCTCGCGGCGGTCGCGGTCCAGCCTCGCAGCAGTTCCACCACCTCGTCACGCTTGTCGGTGGTCAGGTCAAAAGCCGCAAAGTAGCAATGATCTTGTGGCGTGGTAATGATACCGCCTTGATGAGCGCCCCTGAACGGCTCGGTGTTACTTCCCGGCTTGACGTTCGGTTCGGAACCATAATCGATCGAGGCGGAGCGCGCCGGGGATCGTGCCCCGACGGCAGCGATCAGGCCGCCCGTGGCGGCGAGCAATCCGCGGCGAGACGGCCGAGGATAGCGATCACCCGGTCCACTCATCTCGCCTCCATGAGCGAATTCATGTCGTACTCGGCATGATAGCATGGCCTGCCGTCCGGCCTGAGCACGGTCCCGAGCAGGTTGCCGCGGCCGCTGGGCAACTTTTGCGACTGGTCGCTATCGATCTGTCGCGCACAGTATTGCTTGCCCGCCACCGGACCAACTCGAACCACCCGCCCGCTCCTGAAGATGCGAATAAGTCGCATTAACGGAAATCGGCGCCGCGGTCAAGACCGGCTTGCCTTGCAGCCATCGCGCCGCCGCTCGCTCACCACCGACAACGCTCCAATCTCGGGATTGGCACACGGCGCTTCGGTGCTTGATCGTGGCCTCGCCCGGTACACGACGGTTTGCCAAACTAACTGCACGGGCGCCGCCGGCGAACTGCGGCACCGACAGTGGGCGGCGCAGCGTGAAGATCCGAGGTCGTCTGGTTGCCGCAGGCCGGATCTCATACTCTTGTTCTGATCATTCTTGAGGACAACGATGTCTCGTTTCGGGCTCACTCGGCGAGCGTTTCTCGCCACAACAGGTTTAGCGGCGTCGCTCCCTCCCGCCGCCGGCATTGCCATGCAGGATGCTTGGGACACCCAGCCCGAAATCCGCCCTACCGAGTCGGTCGTGGCCGCTGACCTGTTGTCCGGTCCGCACTACGGACTCGGGCCCACCGTCACGACCCTCGCATACCTCAATCGATACACAGTCACGACCGACTATGGGCCGTTCATCGCACCAAGCGATGCCAGGCTCCGCCGGCTCCTGCGCGAGATCGCGGCGATCGCGCAGCTGCAGGCGATGCAGCAGACCGAGGCATTCGAGAAGGCGGCCATCGAGGCGGGAAAGTCACCATTCCGAAGTGCGAAGAACCTACTCGACGACCCGGTCGCGACACTATCCGCGATCCCTGAGGGCATCAGCAGCATCTTCACACGGGCCAACCAGCAATTGCGTCGCGAGGGCCGCAGTCGGTACCAAGACGGTCCGGCCAAACAAATCCTCGCCGTGTCCAGCTACAAGCGGGACTATGCCGCAAAGCTCGGCGTGGATGTGTACTCCAGCAATGAGGTGTTGCAGAAGGAGCTGGATCGGATGGCATGGGCTTCGGCCGCCGGCAACCTCACCTTGGGCGCCCTTTCCGTTGCGACCGGAGCCATTGCCCTCCAGGTCGCCAGCAACGTTCGGCTGCTGGAGCAAGCCCAGAATGTTGTCGAAGCAACGCCCCCGAGCGAGCTGTCCAAGCGCAACCGGGATCAACTGCGGCGCCTCGGCGTGCCTGACGCTGCCACCGACCGCTTCCTTCGAAACGCAGCACTATCTCCTCGCCACGAGACGATCATCGTCGCCAGCATGGTGGTGCTCGGACATATTCCGGGACAATCCAGCTTCATCGAATACGCCAGCAACGCCGACACCGAAGAGGCGGCACTGATGTTCCAGCAGATGGCGGAGCTGATCGCGAGTTACCACACACTCGTTACACCGGTGCGCCAGATCGCCATCGTTCTCAACCTGCCGCTCATCACGACGACCAAGGACGCGGTGCTTCTGCTGCTGCCGATTGATCGGCTGCTATGGATCGAGCGCAACGCCGCCTTGGCGAACGGATTTGCGCAGGCGCAGCCCCACGCGCCGGAAGTATGGATCACCGGTGATGCGTCACCGCGGGCCGAAGCCGGCCTGACGCAGTCGGGACTGTCGCTCACCCAGCGCTGCGGCAAGCAGCTTCCGCTGCTGGACTGATACTGAACAGATTGCGAACAATCAGCAGTTTCGAGGCGAACGAAGGACGTTCATTGCACCAGGCGACGAGCAACGGCGATGATCCGGTGCGCCTCCGACCAAAGCTCGTATGGCTCGAGTGCATCCAGCGGAGCCCATATCGCGGCGGTCACGTCGGACCCTGCTATCGGCTCGCCACTCTCCCAGCGCGCGGCGAAGTCCAGGATTGTGTAATGGAACCGCACTCGACCGTCCGTATCCCGCCGGATGGTGTCCACGTAGGCGCAGAAATGCAGCGGGCCAACCAGTAGTCCGCACTCCTCGAACAGCTCGCGCCGAGCGGCCTCCTCGCAGGTTTCGCCGACCTCCTGAGCACCACCCGGCAGCGTCCAACTTCCCAGATTGGGCGGCTTGCCCCGTTGGCACAGCAGCACTTGATCACCCCGGACGTCACGTTTGATCACGACGATCCCGATCCCGACGATAGGCCGCGCGGGAAACTCGCGATCGGTCACTTCTTGTCCGCGTCAGCCGCGTGGTCAGCCTCAGGTGCGGCCGCCCCCGGTGCCGTTTGTGCCTCCGCCGGTGCGGGCGTCGTCGGTTCCCCGAGCGCTGGCGGAGCCATTGACCCGGGCGGAGCGACCGGCATCGCCTGCACCGCTGGCCTCGTCGGCTCGGCCGCCTTTAGGTCGTCGATCGTCGGCAACAGCGACCGTTCCTTCCACGAGCCGATCTGATACGTCCAGCCAGCCAGCCGCCCACCCAGCCGCTCGGCCTCGGCTTTCGCCTTGTCATCACTACTCGAGACGGTAAAGCGCGCCCAGGCGTCCTTGTCGACGTGGAGCACCGTGACGTTCACGGCAAGCCCCTCCTTGGTGGTAAATACCGAGTGGCCAACCTCGCTGCCGGTGACATCCGCGTCCGCCTGGACCGCCTGGAAGGTCAACTGCTCCAGCGCGCGGGCCACATCATCCACCTTGTAGTCTTCGAGCTTCGGATGATCGGTCGGCTGGGTCAGCGAGAATTTCCCGTCGACCTGCGCGAACACCAGTGGCTGACCGGCTCCGCCGCCTTCCTCGACCCTCGCGGCTGTCACCGAGGCAATGCGGTCGTGGGCGATGTTCAGCACATCCCGGTCGAGCCACTGCGTGGCGTCGGCCTCCAGCGGCAGGCTACCCTCGGCCAGCCAGGACTGGTTTTCCTCCGGCCGCCGTACATAGACCTCGTCCGGCACGTTTGCCTGGCCGCGTACCCGGCGGTGCCCGATGATAAGTGCCACCAGCGGTTTGCCGCTCGCGTCCAACACCCGCAGCAGATCGCCCGTGGAACCCTTGGATTTCGGGTCGTCCACCCCAAGCCTCGCGAACTCCGCCGGATCGCTGGTGCGAGCCTCCGCCAACCGCAACTCCGTCAGCCCGGTCAGCAAGCCGCGCAGCTTGGTCTCCTGCACCGGATAGTCGTGGAGCGAGACGACGCCCCAGCCGCCGCCGGGCCGCTTTTCGATCACCGTCACTTTGTCCTGGTGGGTGATCTCCACCTTCGTGGCGTCGCGCAACTGCGTCGCCAACTCCGGAAACATCAACCCGCCGGACGCGATCGTCGTCCGCTCGGGCGGCGCTGTAGCGGTGCCGAAATACCAGCCTCCGGCGACCACGAGGACAGCCAGCACGACCAGCGCGGCAACGACAGGCGCTCTCATTGGCGGACCCTCGCACGCCGCCGTCGCTGTATTATCCCCATGGCGATCGCCAGCACCGTCAATAGTGCCGGCACCAGCACGATGGTGAAAATCTGCATCTCGGTCTCGAGATGCGAGATGTCGCGGTTCAGCTCCAACTGCACGGCCCTTAGTTTCTGTCGCGTCTCGATCACGTCCTGCCGAGCGGCGTCGATAGCGGCGCGTTGATCGGGAGTGATCACGGCATCGGCTTTGGCATTGTCCCCCTCCGCGGCGCCACTCGCCGCGGGGCCGCCGGAGCGCAAGGTACGAAGCTGCTTCTCCACGTCGTCCAGGTGCTTCTGCAGCGTCTGCTGGGTCTGACGGTACTGCGCCTCGGCCTCGCTCTGCATCCGGGACACCAGCGTGAACGGGCGGTTGGTGTCGCCGCGTGAGCGCAGGCCGATCAGCGCGTCGCCGCCGGCCAGGGTGCCGATCAGATTGGCGACGAACGGGCCGTTATCGGAGAACGGGGTGGCGGTCGGCTGGCCGAAGAAGTCAGCCACGCGCACCCAGTAGCGGTCCACCAGTATGTCGGAGTCGGCCACCACCACCATGTTCGCCGGCCCGTCGGTCTGCGCCTTGTGCTCAGGAAAGTTGTCTGGCCGCTTTTGCTCGCCCACCAAAGGTGGCGGCCCGGAGAAAGCAGACTTCAGCACCCCATGCACCCGGGCGGCGATCACCCTGGGCCCGCCCTCCGGCTTGAAATCCGCCAGCACCTTGGCGGGATCGGGCATCTTCACCTGATCGACCGACATCACCCCGGACCGGTCGCTGGTGGAGAGCAGCGGGGTAAAGTCGATCGTCGCATTGGGCGCCTTGGCGAGATAACCCGACGAGGCCACGGTCACCTGCTGCAAATCCGCGGTTGCTGGATCGTCATGGTTCAGGCCGCCTCGAATATTGAACCACGCGACGTAGTTCACCGCCTGCACCCGGTCGCCACCGGCTCGCACCCGCCAGGCGCCGGTCAGATCACCCACGATCTTGGTCGGGTCAAACTCGATGCCCCAGGCGTCAAACAGCGTCTTCAGGTCGGAATGCGTATCCATCGGCGGCATTCCGGTCTGCGATGGTGTGGAGGCCAATGCCTCGCTCCAGGGATCGACCATGGCCATCAGCTTGCCGCCGCGCATGACGAACTGGTCGATGGCATAAAGCGTCGCCGGCGACAGGTTCTGCGCCTCCGCCACCAGCAGCACCTGGATGTCGGGGTCGATCACCTGGACGTTTGTCGCGACGGTCTTCACGGTGTTGGTCTGCCGCAGCAGGACCGAGGAGGCATAGGGCTGACCGCCCGGTCCCTGTCCCTGGTTCATCATCATGCTGCGCGGGTCACCGTCCAGCGGCAGCGACGACATCACGCCGACGACCGGCCGCTTCGGATTGGAAAGCTCGTAGACCAGCTTCGTCAGATCATATTCCAGGAAGCGTTCGCGTTCCGCCTGGAAGAACGGGATGGTCCGCTCGTCGTCTTCCAGGTTGGTGCCGGCGAGCCCGAAATAGATCTGCGTGGTGCCCTGGTCCAGCGGCAAGCCTTGCAGCCCGTACGCCATGGCGCGATCCTCAGTGTCGCTGAACGGCTCGGGGTCATAGAACTCCAGCCGCACCTTGCCATGTGACAGCGAGGCATAGTCGCCCAGCATCTCCCGCACATGGTCGGCGTAACTACCGTACGCTGGCACGGTGCTTCCCAACTGCCTGGAATAGAACAGCCGAAGCGTAACCGGCTCCTTCAGCTCGGCCAGTATTTGTCTGGTGCCAGGCGACAGGGTGTAGAGATGGCCCTGGGTCAGGTCGAGCTGCACGTTCGCCAGCCGGGCATCAGCGAACATGTTGATGCCGATGGCGATCGCGGCGGCGGCGATCACGCCGATGATGGAGAATGACAAGCGGCGCATCGGGTCAGTCCGCCTTTCGCTGGTCGACCAGGACGGTATTCAGGAACAGCCAGAAGCCGATGAAGGTCGCGAAGTAGATCAGGTCGCGCAGCGAGATGATGCCGCGCGTGAAGTCGTTGAATCGGTCGACTATCGCCAGCCGCCTGGTAAAGGCCCCCAGTGCCGGGACGTTGTGCGCCAGGAAGTCGTTGACGATCGGATTGGAGGCTACGGCAAAGACGAAGCAGATCGCGACCGCCAGGACGAAGGCGATGACCTGGTTGCGCGTGGCCGCCGACATCGCCGCGCCGACCGAGAGAAACGCGCCGGCGATCAGCAGGCAGCCGACGTAGCCGGACGCGATCACGCCATTGTCCGGCCGGCCCAGAATGTTGACGGCGACGACAAACGGAAACGTCAGCAGCAGCGCGATGGCGCAGAACGCCCAGGCGGCGAGGAATTTGCCCAGCACTGCCTGGCCCTGGGTGATCGGCAACGTCAACAGCAGCTCGATCGTCCCGAGCCGACGTTCCTCCGCCCACAGACGCATGGTGATCGCCGGGATCAGCAGCAGGAAGACCCAGGGGATGAACGTGAAGAACGGGTTGAGGTCAGCCAGGCTGCGGTCGAAGAACTGGCCGAGGTTGAACGTCAGCGCGCCCTGTAGAACCAGGAAGATGACAATGAAGACGGTGGCGACGGGCGTGGCGAAGTAAGCCCGCAGCTCGCGTCCGGCGATGATAAAGACGGTGGATCGCGCCATTCTCAATATCCCGAAACAGGAGCCATGCCGTGGCGTAGACCCCGGCGGTCCGGGCCTACTGTGTCATGGCCGTGCGCCACGCCGTCGCGTAGTCCCCGGCGGCCCAGGCCCCCTTTGTCATGGCCGTGCGCCATGCCGTGGCGTAGACCCCGGCGCTCCGGGTCTCCTGTGTCATGGCCGTGCGCCACGCCGTCGCGTAGTCCCCGGCGGCCCAGGCCCCGTTTGTCATGGCTGTGAGCCATGCCGTGGCGCAGACCCCGGCGCTCCGGGCCTCCTGTGTCATGGGCGTGCGCCACGCCGTCGCGTAGTCCCCGGCGGCCCAGGCCCCGTTTGTCATGGCTGTGAGCCATGCCGTGGCGCAGACCCCGGCGCTCCGGGCCTCCTGTGTCATGGCCGGCGCAGCCCGGCCACGCCGACGACGTAGTCCCCGGCGGACCCAGAGCACCGGCCTGGCACGGCCTTCGCCGAGACACGACCAGTGCGACGCGGCATCCGCCAGCGCTCCGGGCCTCCTGTGTCATGGGCGGCGCAGGCCGCGCCGCTCGCGACTAGTTCTTCCCGCGAGCCTCGAGGCACCCGCTTGTCATGGCCTCGTCGAGAACGACACAGTGCGACGCGGCATCCGCCAGCACTCCGGCCCTCCTGTGTCATGGCCGGCGCAGGCCGGCCACGCCGTCGACTGTAGTCCTCGGCGGACCTCAGGCCCCGGTTTGGCATGGCCTTCGCCGAGCAATGACACAGTGCGACGCGGCATCCGCGGCGGTCCGGGCCTCCTGTGTCATGGCCGGCGCAGGCCGGCCACCCACGACTGTTCTTCTCGCGAACCTCGAGCACCGGCCTGGCCGGCCTTCGCCGAGAATGACACAGTGCGACGCGCGCAGCGACGCCATGGTTGCGCCGGACCATCAGGCCGCCTCCGGCATGGTCAGAGCACGGAACACGTCGTCCAGCTTGCCCGAGGCATGCCTCGCCTCCAGTTCCTTCGGCGTGCCGTCCGCGACGATCACGCCACGCGCGATGACGATGGCGCGAGAACACACCGCGTCGACCTCCTCCAGAATGTGGGTGGAGATCACGATGGCCTTTCGTGGCGCCATGCGTTCGATCAGGCCGCGCACCTCATGCTTCTGGTTCGGGTCCAGGCCGTCGGTCGGCTCGTCCAGCACCAGCACCGGCGGATCGTGCAGCAGCGCCTGAGCCAGGCCAACGCGGCGCTTGAAGCCTTTAGACAGCGTCTCAACCGGCTGTAGCCGCACACCCCGCAAGGTCGTCAGGTTGAGGGCATACTCGACCCGGTCCGCGAGGTCCGAGCCGACGTAGCCGCGAACCCGGGCACAGAACCGCAGAAAGCCCTCCACCGACATCTCGGGATAGGTGGGCGCCCCCTCCGGCAAGAAGCCCAGCACCCGCCGAGCGGCAACGCCGTCGGTCTGCACGTTGTGGCCTTGGATGCGAGCGGTACCGGCGGTTGGGATCATGAACCCCGCCAGCATGCGCATCGTGGTGGATTTCCCGGCGCCGTTCGGACCGAGAAAGCCCAGGACCTCGCCTCGCCGCACCTGGAACGAGACATTGTCGACCGCGGTAAAGCCGCCGAAGCGCTTGGTCAGTTGCTCGATTTCGATCAGGGCCGGCTCGACCGCAGCCGGTCGGTCCGATGCGTCCGCAACGCGATTCGCCACCTACGTTCCCCTCTGTCCCCAGTTGGCCGGCGGACATAGCGCAACCATGCGCTAATGCAACTGGATGAGAGCGTCGTGACCAGAGATTAACGCGACGGAAAGAAACCGGCGCTCAGTCAAACAGCGAATCCACTGCGTCCTGTCCCAGGTCGGGATTTCCCCCGGATGGCATCTCCTCGCCTGCGGCCCGGCTGACAAATGGCGCGATGACCACGACCTTCTCGGCCTCCGCCGGACCTGGATCGCCAGGCACCATATCCGTCAGCATGGTCTCGACCTGTTGCAGGTGCTGGATAGCCCGCCTGATGCGCTGCCCGGTGACATCCTGGAACGAGCACGCCTCGAAGATCGCGGCGACCTTGCCGTTCATCGCTTCCACCGACGCGGCATCAGTTTTGCCGTCGCGCAGCCACTCGCCGATCGCTTCGGCGGCTTCCATGATGCGGTTCGCGGCCTCCTCGGTCGCCTGCACCACGGCTTCCAATTCGAACCCGCTGTTGCGGGTGGCGGCAGACGGCAGTGCCAGGACCCCACTGATCTGTTCCCGGATGCCGGCCAGTTGCCCGGTCAGATTGCTCTCGCTGAAATCCATCAACTGGGTGGTCGCGTGAACCTCCGCGCTCAGTTCCGCGATCCGACGGTCGACGAAAGTACCAGGCCGCTGACCTCCTCGCGGATCAATGCGCACACGGTCTGCTGAATCTGGTCCGCCTGATTTGCCACCGAGCGCCTACTGGCTGGGAAGACGCCATCACAGCAAATGACGGTTAATATTCGGTGAAAATCCAACCGGAGCAGCGTCGCACGCGGAGCTGGCTGCGGCACCGTAGCAAAGTTGCCAACCGTGCTGATTGATGACAGGCCTCAGCACCGATTTGATCGACTGAGTGCATGGTGACCCGTCAGGAGCCAACGAGGTCTCGGATGCGATACGAAATCGGCGGCGGCGGGAAGCGGCCGGCCGACCGGAACCGGTCCGTCGGCGCATTTCCGGCCGATCAGGTCCGACGGCGCCTCCGGCCCGATTGCCCAACCGCGGCCGCTCGGTTCGTCAGCCCTTTCTGGTGGATAACGACGCACGCCGCGAGCCGTAAGGGCACTGGCCCTGCCGCGAGCCGGACACGGTGTGACGGCGATATCGGCACCGCGTAAGCGATTTAGTTTCATCACAAACAGGAGACCATGGCGATCGCCCTCGGCGCGAGCATCGGGCCAATGCAACAGTCCAGTGGGCGGCCGTCAGGTGACCTCCGCGCGCAGCACATCCAGCGCGTCTTCGAATACCGCAATCTGGGTCTCGATCGGCAGCCCGCCGGCCTCTGCCTCCTTGACCAGAGCCGCGAGGCGGGCCGAGAAATCATATACCCGTCGATACGCGAGTTCTTGTCCTCGCGCCGGGAAATTCAAGACGTCAGCCAACTTCCAGGTCCTCCGCTAAAAACCAAAGTCCCCTGCAGAGAATGCAGAACACCTAGGGCATCTCTCCGTCATCGACATATCTTCTCCGCGCGCCTCGATGACCCAGTCGTTGAATTTCGTCACTGAATCTTCCGCGATCATCACCCAGCGCGCACACAGAGAATTTCCAGATGACTTTCGATTCTATCAAGTGATACTTTCCATCGATCGAGGTGGAACATTGTCGCTCAGCAATGGCGGCGCCGCCCCGTGACGGGTGGGCCTCTCACGCATGCAGTCCGTGACTTCCTTGTCGGCAGCCATCACCATCCGTTCCGGTCAAGTGACCGGCTGCGGGATGTCGTTTCGAAGCATTGGCTGCAGAACGAACTGACATCGGAACCGCCGCGCGTCGTGGAAATAGCTCCAGGCACCGTAGCGACAGCAGCCCACAACACAGCCGTCTGAATCCTGGAGTGAGGATCCGTCCGATGCGTGGACGTGAGCTGCGACCGGCCCGAGACCGGCATGGGCGACGATTTCGTCAAGCCGCTCATGAAATTGCTGGCCGGTTCGAAAACCTCCACCGTCGGGCACAATTAAGCTACAGCACCGCCAGCTACCCCGAGGGGCTCATGAACCAAATCGTCGACCTGTCCGATACCGACCTTCAAGCCCTGCGCCGGCGGGTGCGCGGCGAATACGACGCCTTCCGGGCGCGCGGGCTCAAACTCGACATGACGCGCGGCAAGCCTTCGCCGGAGCAACTGGACCTGGCCAACGCCCTGCTCTCGCTTCCCGGCGAGAGCGACTACCTCAGTTCGGCCGGGGAAGACGCACGCAACTACGGCGCCCTGCAAGGCCTTCCCGAAGCGTGCGGCCTGTTCGCCCCAGTGCTTGGCGTTCCACCCAGCCAGATCTGCGTCGCCGACAATTCCAGCCTCGCGGTGATGCATGACTGCATTGTCTGGTCGCTGCTCAAGGGCGTTCCCGGATCGACCGAACCCTGGGGTAAGTCGACGACAGCTTTTATCTGCCCCGTCCCCGGCTACGACCGCCATTTCGCGATTTGCGAGGAATTCGGCATTCGTATGATCCCCGTCCCGCTGACCGGCCATGGCCCCGATATGGACACGGTGGAGGCGCTGGCAGTCGATCCGGCAGTCAAAGGCATGTGGTGCGTGCCGAAATACTCCAACCCGAGCGGCGAGGTGTATTCCGATGAAACTGCCGGCCGCCTCGCCGCGATGCGCACCGGTGCGCCGGATTTCCGTCTGTTCTGGGACGATGCCTACTCGGTCCACCACCTGACCGAGCGCCGGCACACGATCGCCAACATCCTCGATTTGTGCGCGAAAGCCGGCAACCCGGACCGGGCGTTCATCTTCGCCTCGACCTCGAAGGTCACCCTGGCCGGTGCCGGGCTGGCGTTGTTCGCCTCCTCGCCAGCCAATGTGGCCTGGTACCTGGCGCGTGCGTTCAAGCGCACGATCGGCGGGGATAAGCTGAACCAGCTTCGGCATGTGCGATTCCTGAAGAACGAGGCTGGCTTGAGGCACCACATGGACGGTCATCGGGCCTTGCTGGCACCGAAGTTCGACGCGGTGATCACCGCGCTGGACAGTCGCCTGGGGGGCACCGGGGCGGCGACCTGGATTCGGCCGGAGGGCGGCTATTTCGTCAGCGTGGATGCCACGCCCGGCACGGCGAAGCAGGTCGTCGCGCTGGCGAAAGATGCCGGGCTGGCGCTGACAGCGGCGGGCTCGACCTGGCCGCACAGGAATGATCCGCACGACAGCAATCTGCGTCTGGCTCCCACTTTTCCGTCTCTGGCGGATGTCACCGCGGCGTCGGAAGGCATCGCGCTGTGCATCCTGCTCGCCGCGATCGAGAAGGCATGCGCCGACCGAAAGATGCATGGCGAGACCCCGGCGCGCGGGCGGGCTTGATGGGGAACAGGGTCCGGGCGTGCGTTCCGCACCAGTCGCGTGGCATCGAAGCGGCGCTGACCGGAGGCGATCACCCGCCCTTGATCCTGGCCTGAAGCTCGCGCGGGGGGAAATCGTTTATTCGTCCCGCGCGCGTCACGCCCGGACCTCGTCGTTCACATCCGCCAAGTTTCGTGTTGAGAGAATCACCGAAGCGGACAACGATACGGCTCCGGTGATCAGCACCATGACCAATCCAGTCATGGGCGAGTCCCGACTCGTTGGGCAACCCCGGGCGGGGCAGTTCGGCTTGCCTGATTTGCCTCGGAACGCGCACTCTTGGTCCTGGATGACCCAGGGGATCTTGTCAGAAGGCATCGGCGTTATCGCTGGCACAGCTGATCGGCCAGCATGCCTCTAATCTGGCCGTCGAGCTGAAGGGTCCAAGGACCCGTTCCCTATCCCCCTATCCGATCGACACCGGGCGACGGGAATGCGGCTAACGTGCGGCCAGACTTACCCCGGTCAAGCGGCGGCCTTTGGCCGGTATCTTTCATTTTTCTTCCATCGCGATGTCGTAATACATTTTGAGGGAGGCATCGTCAGACCGCGGCCGGAGCCCGAGCTCACGTTATCGGATCCTGAGCGCCCATTAGCCTGTAAGAGCTTTCCCTTGGGGCCGTCCCTCCAGCCTCCGGAACCATCAAATCTGAGATACGTTCCGCGCGGAAATCTATCCCACTAAAGGGGCGGCATCAGTCAATCGCTGACCGGAGCGACAATGGCCTTCGCTCTGGACGCGAACCTGATGACTACTGCCAAAGCAGGCTCAGGCGCTCAGGCCTTCAGCTCGCGCCTCAATTCGTTTAGGAATCGCCAGTCCGTACCGTCGCTTATGATCTGTTTCGGCGTCGAACGAATCTCGCCTACTTCCTGTAGCCGCAAGGAGTAGAAGCGGACTGTATCCTCGGGGTCGTAGTCCCGCCATACGTCAAACCGAACTTCGTTCAGCATTTGGAGCGCATAGTCATAGCTCGGCGTCCCTCGGCCGACCAGCCGTTCCGCTGTTTGCTTGGGCTCGGATGCGCAACGGTCGGCACCCTTGAGCATCGCCCGCATAACGCGTTTAGTAGCAACTGGATATTTACGGGCAAACTCGGTCCTCGTCGCAAGCATGCAGCAATAGTATTGAGACCACGGGCGATCCACTAATTGGCTGGAGAGCACATGACCAATATTTCTAGCCTTCACTTCCTGAAGCGCGGGGGGAAGGAAGAGATACGCATCAATCTTGCCTGCAGCAAAGGCATCTATCGGGTCTGTTAGCGCAGCAGGGTACCAATTGACTTCTTTGGGATCGAGCCCGATGAAGTTAGCCAAGATGGTTAGGAGTGGCTTGTCGCCAACCCCATAACCAACGGTCCTGCCCCTCAGATCTGACACCTTTTTTATGTCATTTTTTGCAAGCACCTCGAAGCACCCGAGGTGCAGTCCTGTCAGAATTGTGACCGGTGCCTTCGCTTCTATGCCAAGGATGAGAGTGGGGGCAAAATCTCTGGCAAAATCTACTTCGCCGTCAGCCAGCATTTTTGTGACTGGACCCATGTTGACGGCGTCGGCTTTCCGGACGTGTTCCTGTGACAACTGAACATAGCGGACGTCAGTGAAGCCCTCGGCTCGCAGCAACTCCTCGAAGATCTGGGCCGCATTGCAAATGACGGGATCCGTCTCGAGTTTGACGGTGGTTATTTCCGGTGGAGCGTCGTCAGCGGCCGAGCTTGCAGTCCTTCCGATATTGGAAGTACCAAATCCGCCAAGGCCCAACGCGCTGGCACACGCGATTTTCGTCATGAAGCGACGGCGGCTCTGTGGAATTAGCACTGTAACCTCCATATCGGTCCAATTGCTGGCTGGCTCGACGATCAGATCCGGGATCTTTCTCTCGGATCGCCGACCGCATTTCGATAAAGACTATTCTCATCGAAGCACAACCTGTGGCCAAGTCTATGGGTACTTGCCCCCAGTCGCCCTGGGGCCAGGGCTACGTAATCGTTCTGCCGCCAACATCTGCGGGTCGCTTACGGCGAGATCAGCATCCCGCCAAGGTGCGGCATCCTTGAATGGCGAGGTCGCTACCGCTGCTTCTTCTCACTGGATTGCAGGCTGTGAAATCATGGAAGTTTGTAGCTGCACTCCATCTTTCCGTATTGGATATAGGTTCCTTCGGCCGCCGTCCGGAATTCTGGCCCGTGAAGAACGATGGTATAACCACCGCTGATGCCGGCATACTTGCCGGTGCCCGTCGTGAACGTGGTCGTCCCATTAAAGCTCTTGGCGTCCAAGCCGAACTTTCCGTCACTGGCAATATTTGTTACGATTTGGTCGCCCGTGGGGTCCGTTGAGACGCAGTATCCATTCACCTGACCCACGCCACTGGTAAAGTCGCCTAGTGTCCCGACTCTCAATTACCTCCCAATAACTCATACGACCGCTGCTGTATTGATTACGGCGCGTGCGCGTCTGATTTTGGCGAGGACGTCGGCACCTGCTGCCCTCCAGACGTAGGGTTTCGGATCAGCGTTGCGCTGGGCAAGGTAGGCCTTGATGTCACGCACCAGTTGGTTGACTGAGGTAAAGCTGCCGGCGCGGATCACGTCGCCCGTAAGGTCGGCAAAGAAGCGCTCGACCAGATTGAGCCAGGATGACGAGGTTGGCGTGAAATGCATTTTGAAGCGCGGGTGCTTCTGCAGCCAGGCCCGTACTTTTGGATGCTTGTGCGTGGCGTAATTGTCGGCGATCAGATGCAGGTCGAGGCCGCGCGGCGTCTCGCGATCGATCTGCTTGAGAAAGCGCAGCCATTCGACATGGGTATGGTTCGCCTCGGTCCGGGTTATCAGTTTCCCGGTCAGTTGGCTAAGCGCTGCGAACAACGTGACCGTGCCGTGGCGGACGTAATCGTGCGTCATTGTGGGCGGGCGTTTCGGCGCCAGCGGCAGTCCCAATTGCGTGCGTTCAAGCGCCTGACACTGGCTTTTCTCGTCACAGCACAACACCAGCGCTTGCTCCGGTGGATTGAGATAGAGCCCGATCACGTCCCAGAACTTCGCCTCGAAAGCCGGGTCGTTCGACAACTTGAAGGTGCTTAGACGATGCGGCTTCAGGTCGTTCCGAGACCAGATACGCTGCACCGAACTGGCCGAAATGCCGGCGTGACGGCTCATCGAGCGAATGCTCCAGCGGCGCTTACCCTTCGGCGGACGCGTCGCCTCGGTGATGACGCGCGCCACCTTCGGGGCTGGGATCGACGGCTTGCGGCCGCGTCCAGGCTTGTCGGCAAGCCCGTCGAGGCCGGATGTCTCGAAGCGGCGTGACCATAGCGAGACACGCTTAGGCGTGGTGTTCAGTCGCCGGGCGACGACTTCGACGCCGAGACCGTCGAGCCGCAGCAGGACGATGTCGGCACGGCCGCGATCGCGCACCGCGATGGTGGCCGAGCGCGATCGTCGCTGAAGTTCCTTGACCACGACGGGGTCGGCTTGCAGTTGCTTGATCGGTGGTGCCATCCCCAATGCCCCGGCGGTTCAATCTGGGAGGCATGTTAGCCGGTATTTGTGGGGCAGGACACTAGAAGATGAACCAAAAACGGTCGGGCTCCAGACCCAGCAGGGTCCGTCCCGCCGTCCCATAGACACCGTGGGATTTGGTGGCGTGCTGCATCAGGACATGGACGTCGCGGAAATGCCGCTCGAATGGCTGGCCAAGCCGTATCGACGATGTTCCAACCACATCGTCCACGAACCGCACGGCCTCGGCGCAGGCCTCCACGGCGAAGCACGCGGCCAGTGCAAGTCTGGCCTTGGCATCGGTGGATAACAGCGCGTTGGTGCGCTCGAGTTCGTCGTGTGCCGCCGTCATCGCAGCGTGCAGGGTGTCCCGCGAGGCCGTCACGCGCGCCTGCGCCTTGCCCAGCAGGTAATGGGTAAGTTGCTGATCGCGTAGCGGAACAGCGTTGTAGGCCGGGGTCTTGGTCTTGCACAGAAGAACCGCTTGTTCGATCGCACTGACGGCAATGCCGATCGATACCGTCGTCTCGCCCAGGAACAGGGTCCATGGCCACAGCCTGTAGAGGGGTTTCTCGAACCCGGTGGCCGGTTTCTGGAGCGGCCCGACCGCGAACGTCATCCGGTCGGGGACGAACAGGTCGTTCACGGCGATGTCGGCCGATCCGGTGCCCCGCATTCCGACGGTGTGCCAGGTGTCGAGGATCGTCGCCGCGGAACGCGGAAAGAACACCAGCATCGGGCTTGGCTGGCCGGTCGCGGGATCAGGTTTGGGTTGGCCGCCCTCCATCTCGATCGCGGGCATCGCCAGCCAGCGCGCGTTGTGACAGCCGCTTGCGAACGGCACCTGTCCGGTGATCCTCCAGCCTGCTTCGGCTCGGACCGCCGCGGCGGGCGGGTTGAACGCCGAGGCTATTGTCGGGACGCCGTCGCGGAAAAGTTCGTCCACGCCCGCTTGTGGCAACCAGGCGGCAAGGCAGGCGAACCCCTGGTTCATGTGCAGGACCCATGCGGTGGCCGCGTCGATACGGGTGACGGCCTCGATGATCTGAGCATAGGCGACGGGATGGATTTCGTGGCCGCCACGTGCCCTGGGCGCCAGCATGCCGAACAGCCCGGCGCGGTACATCCCGTCATAGACGGCGGCGGAAAGCTGGCGATTCGCCTCGGCGTCCGCAGCGTGTTCCATGATCAATGGGCGAAGGCGTTCGACCTCGGCGAGTAATTCAACGGCGGCCATCTCGACATATCCTCCATTTTATTCCGCGCCGCCGATTATTGTGCGTTGCAGAAGCAAGCCGAACCGGGTCGGCATGCAGTCTGATTGTGCGGCGCGGTCACATCGACTATCGCAACATTCCGTGCTGCCGCAATCCCGGCCGCGCTGCGGCGAGGCGCAGGGAATGCCCGAGCCCGCGACGATCGAGAGGTCGTCCCCTCAAGACATCGGCCGGGACACCCTATATATTGCCTGTAACCGAACGGGAGACGCAGACAAATGAGCGCAACGCAGGAAACAGCCACCCTCGGCGGAGGATGCTTCTGGTGCCTTGAGGCGGTGTTCAAGGATCTCCGCGGCGTCAACTCGGTGATGTCCGGATATGCCGGAGGCCACGTGGCAAACCCGACCTACAAGGCCGTCTGCGGTGGTCGCACCGGCCACGCCGAGGTCGTTCAGGTCAACTTCGACCCCGGCCAGTTGTCCTATGCCGACCTGTTGCGGGTGTTCTTCACGATCCACGACCCCACCACGGCGGATCGCCAGGGCAACGACGTCGGCCCGCAGTATCGCTCGATCATCCTGACCCACTCGGACGCCCAGCGGGAAACCGCCGAGGCGGTGGTACGGGAGATAACCGAGGCCAAGATTTGGCCGGCGACGCTGGTGACGCAGATCGAACCGCTGACCACCTTCTATGCGGCAGAGGCCGAGCACCACGATTACTATGCGCGCAACCCGTGGACAGGGTATTGTCAGGTCGTGGTGGCACCCAAGGTGACGAAGTTCCGCAAGCAGTTCGCTGATCGGCTGAAACGGGAAGCCGCGGAATAGCGGACAGCCAAGCCGGTCGTTCGCGGCATCTGTCGGTTCGGCCTGCCGGCCGGTCAGGCGGACCAGGTGGCCGCTTGGCCTGCAGCGGCCTGCCCGTCATCGGCCACGCCGGCCCGGGCGGGCACGGCCGGATCGGCCCCGACAAGGGGAGTTTGACGCGGATAGCCCGCTCCTTTAACGAACCAGCCGCGACCGGGAGACGCCAATGGACCTCAATTTCACCCCCGAAGAACTCGCCTTTCGTGCCGAGGCTCGGCAGTTCTTCCGCACCGAAATCCCGCAATCCATCCGCGACAAGACGGCGGAGGGCGAGGGACTGACGCGCGACGATATGATCACCTCCCAGCGCATCCTCAATGCGCGCGGCTGGGCGACGGTGAACTGGCCGGTGGAGTGGGGCGGCAAGGATTGGTCGCCGATCCAGGTCTACCTGTACCAGGATGAGATGCAGCAGGCCGACGTTCCGGCGCCGATCCCGTTTAATGTCAGTATGGTCGGGCCGGTGATCGCTCAGTTCGGCAACCAGGAGATCAAGGAACGCTTCCTGCCGGCGACAGCAAACGCCGACATCTTCTGGTGCCAGGGTTTCTCCGAGCCGGGGTCGGGATCCGATCTTGCCTCGCTGCGCACCAAGGCCGAGCGGAAGGGGGACAAGTATATTGTCAACGGCCAGAAGATTTGGACGACACTGGCGCAATACGCCAACTGGATCTTCTGTCTCGTCCGCACCGATCCGGTCGCTAAACAGCAGGAGGGAATTTCGTTTCTGCTGATCGATATGAAGACGCCCGGCATCACCGTCCGCCCGATCATTACGATCGACGGCGGCCGTGAGGTGAACGAGGTCTTTTTCGACGAAGTCGAAGTCCCGGCGGAGAACCTCGTTGGCCAGGAGAACAAAGGCTGGGACTACGCAAAATTCCTGTTGGGCAACGAGCGCACAGGTATTGCCCGGGTCGGTGCATCGAAGGCGAAGATCGCGCGCATCAGGGAACTTGCAGCACTGGAATTCGCCGGCGAACGGCCGCTGATCGAAAGCCCTAGGTTCCTCGAAAAACTTGCCGCGGTCGAAGTCGAGCTGAAGGCGCTGGAGATGACCCAGCTTCGTGTCGTTTCAGACGAACGCAAGCTCGCGAAGGGACGGCAGAACCCGGCGTCGTCGATCCTGAAGCTCAAAGGCTCGGTCATTCAGCAGCAACTGACCGAACTGGTGATGGAGGTCGTCGGGCCTTACGCGATGCCGTACCAGCGGGACTTTGATGGCCGCAACGAGCCGGTGATCGGGCCGGACTACGCGACCGAGGCAGCGCCGATGTATTTCAACTATCGGAAGGTCTCGATCTACGGCGGGTCGAACGAAATCCAGCGGAATATCATCGCCAAGGCGATCCTGGGCCTCTGACGCGCCCGATCGTTACGCGCGTCGAGCAAGGAGGCCATCATGCTGTACCGGCTCCTGATCGCTCTCCTGCTGCTGGTCGCGGCAATCGGGCCGGCCGGTGCGCCCTCGGCCCCCGATGCTCCGCCGGCGACTGCTACCGCTACCTCGTCGGAGCTGCCTAATCTGGCCCGAGCGACGCCGGTGGATGCGGCTCTGCAGTCGGAATACGCCCGCTGTGACCGGGAGGATGCGTTCGGCGAGCTGACTTTCCCGTTTGTCGATCGCAACGGAAGCAAATGGTTCCCCTGCCGCTCTGATCCCAGTCGCCTGGAGAATCTGGTCCAGCTGCCTGCCGCCGCGCCATCGCGGCTGGCTGTCCTGTTCACCTCGAAGCTCGCCGTCGACCGCGACGGGTCGTGGATTGCGTGCAACAAGGCGGGCATCACGGATCAATGCGGGACCGCACTGATGCTGCCCGCAACCACGACTCACAAATGCGTCGTACCTGACGAGGCCGCGACTCGCTGCGTTCCGGTCGCGGCGGACAAGGTCCCATACGTTGTGCTGCCGCTGTCGGGTCCGCCCGGCGCTCCCGCGACGGTATTCCGGGACAAGACCGGTATCCATGTCGGCGACCTGGGCGTGGTGATCCGCGACGGCCATCCGGCGGTGCCGGTGATCGTCGCCGACACCGGACCGTTCTACAAGATCGGTGAGGGCTCGATAGCGCTGCACGCCGCCCTCGGCAACGACGTCTGCAAGGCGCGCGATGACGCGGGCAATTGCACCGAGAGCGGGAGAGACACCAGCATCGCCTCCGGGGTCGTGACGATCATCTTCCCCGGCAGCCGCCCCGTGGGCCTGACCCCGGACACCATCGCGGCGACCGTCCAGGAGCGGGGCAGTCAGCTTTATCAGAATTTGCTGCAAGCCTACCCGCCCGAGCCTTAATGACCGAGCGCGCACAAAGGACACCTCCATGGATTTCGATCTGACCGAGGACCAACGGCTGCTGAAGGACAGCGTCGATCGCCTGATCGCTGACCAGTACGGCTTCGAACAGCGCAAGAAATACGCGGGCGAACCCGGCGGATACAGCCCCGCCATGTGGAACCAGATCACCGAGCTAGGCCTGCTCGGACTGCCGTTCGAGGAAACACTGGGCGGCTTTGGCGGCGGCGCGGTGGAGACCGCAATCGTCATGGAGGCGTTCGGTCGCGGCCTCGTGCTGGAGCCATTCTTCGCCACCGTCATCCTCGGCGGTGGACTGCTGCGCCGAGCAGCGCCGGCCGCCGTGCTGGGCGCGCTCGCGCCACGCGTCGCCGCGGGCAAGCTGAAGCTTGCCTTTGCGCATGTCGAACGGCACTCACGTTATGATCTGGCGGACGTCAGCACCACCGCGCGTAAGGATGGCAGCGGCTTCATCCTGGACGGCGCCAAGAGCGTGGTGATCCACGGCGACAGCGCTGACCGTATCTTCGTTACCGCGCGCATCGCCGGGGAGCGGCGGGCGCGGGACGGCATCGGTCTGTTCCTGCTTGATCCGGCCACCCCCGGCGTCAGCCGCCGCGGCTACCCGACGCAGGATGGCCAGCGAGCCGCCGAGTTGTCCTTTGCCGGCGCGCGGGTCGCGGCGGACGACCTGATGAGCGACAATTCGCTGAAGCTGATCGAGCATGTGGTGGACGAGGCCATCGCGGCGCTCTGCGCCGAAGCGATCGGTGCGATGCAGTCGATGCACGAACTGACACTGGAATATCTGAAGACCCGAAAGCAGTTCGGCCGGCCGATCGGGTCGTTCCAGGTGCTGCAGCATCGGTCGGTGGATATGCTGGTGGCGGTGGAACAGGCGCGCAGCATGGCCTTGTTTGCCGCGGTGATGGCGGGCGAGGAGGATCCAATCGAGCGTCGGCGGGCGATTTCCGCCGCCAAGGTGCAGATCGGCCGCTCGGGAAAACATGTCGGGCAGGAGGCGATCCAACTGCATGGCGGCATCGGCATGACCACCGAATACGCAGTCGGTCATTACTTCAAGCGCGTCACCATGATCGAACAGTTGTTCGGCGATGCCGACACGCATCTGGCCTCTCTCGCCCAACGTGGCGGGCTATTCGGCAAGGCCGCCTGAGCCGGTGGCACAAGCAATTCTGCTCGACCTGGACGGAACGCTTTCGGATAGCCGGCCCGGCATCGAGGCCTGCTTCCGCTACATGCTGGCTGAACTGGGGCATGACCCGGCGGTCGTCGGGGACGTTACCTGGGCGGTCGGGCCGCCGATCGCGGTCTCGATCCGCAGGTTGCTGCAGAAATATGGCGACGACCGGGTCGAGCAGGGAATTGCCGTCTATCGCGACCGATACTCCACCGTCGGCATCTACGATTGCAGTGTTTTTGCCGGCATTTCCGATATGTTGACAGCGTTGAAAGACGCCGGCCACCGCTTGTGCGTCGCAACCTCCAAGCGGCGAGACTACGCTGATCGAGTCGTCGATTACCTCAATCTTCGGGCCTGTCTGCCGAAGGTGTACGGCGCAATTCCCGGCGGCGGTCTGGATGACAAGAAGGATCTGCTGGCCGAGATCATGCGGGTTGAAGGTTACGATACCGCCACCACAATCATGGTCGGCGACCGCCTGCACGACATCCATGCCGCTCAGGCCAACCGGCTCCGCTCGATCGGAGTGCTGTGGGGTTACGGCAGTCAGGCGGAACTGCAGGCAGCCGGCGCGGACATCCTGGCCGCAACGCCAGCCGAGGTCAGCAGACTTGTGTAGCCGCTGGTTTCCGTTCGCCGCCGTAAGGGCCGGCAATCATTCTTTTGGATATTCATTCCGCCAGCTGGCGGTTGCTGCCTGACCCCCGGCAATAGGCGCCGGTCCAGACGACAGGGCAACGTAGGGTCAACAGGAGCGTTTATTTATACCGCCGGCCCGTGACCTCGACACACCCATCCACGCCTCGGTGTTGGACGCCTCAAAGTGTCAAATTCCCATAAGCAGCCGTCTAATCAGAGATGCGCCAGGGGGAACGATCCATCCACCGCATCAAGGCCTCGGTGGCCCACGCGGTCGATTTCTCGATGTGGCAGACATTGCACGCGTTCGGGATCTTCAGGCTGTCGGTTCGCTCCGGATAGATGAAGCGGAAGGTATGACTGCTGACGTTCACTTCAGCGATCGTCTGCTGGATCTTCGGCATGTGGCAGGCAACACATTGGCTGCCGGCACTGTCCGCCGCGTGGTGCGTGTGCTGCTCGATCGTCGTGGCATGCGGCCCGTTCTGCGAGTTCGGCCCGTGGCACGCCAGGCATAAGGCGTTGCCTGGCTGCCGCAGCATGGCATCATTCTCCGACCCGTGCGGGTCGTGACAACTGAAACATGTAACACCCCGTGTATACATGAGACTGTTTACGAAGTCGTTGCCTTGCATTCGATTCTTGTGCGCGGTGCCGTCGGCAAAATGGGTGAACGTGGTTTCTCCGAGTTTGTGCTCCTCCAACTTCCAAAAATCATGAAGACTGAGGCCGATGCGAAATCCGACCGGCCAATCGTAGTATTTCCCGTCGATCGGGTTGCCGCGAGGCTGCCCTTGTGAATGGCATTGGATGCAGGTGTCGTTCGCGTGCACGTAGTCGAGCCGGGCCGGATTCACGATCGTCTCGCGAACCGGATCGGCGACATGCGCGCTGCCTCGCCCGTGGCACCGCTCGCAGCCGACGTTCCACTCCGTGGGGGTTTTGGTCGTGATATCATAGCCCACTGAATGGCACCCATCGCAGAGTGGGCCGGTCGGTCGTTGGGCATTGTCGGCCGGATAGAACGGAACCCACCAATCCGTACCGTTGGGAACGAGATAGTTTCGCCAGACTTTGTGAGTGACATCCCATTGCGCCGACAACGGGAAATAGTCATCGCCAACCTTCTTGAAGTAGCGCTGTTTCCACTTGCTGCCGTATACGAAGGCGATATCGTCCTTGGTGAAGGTGACAAGTGGGTCGGGTTTCGACAGGTCTGGAATGATCGCGTCTGGGTGGTCCCTTGGATCGAGGACGACATTTGCCATCCGCGTCTTCTTCCAGCGGTCATAGATGCCGGTATGACACGACCGGCAAGCGACGGAGCCGACGTAGCGCGCGGCCTCGCCAGACGCTGAGGCGGAGTCTGTCGCGGCCGGCACCGGCGCGGCAATGGCTGGCAAATGACGCAGATAGAGGACAAGTTGCCAGACCTGCGCATCAGGCATCGACCATGCCGGCATGCCAGTGTTTCGAATTCCGTTCCGGATGTGATAGAAAATCTCGCCGTCCGTCAGCGCCATGATGTTCATCGAGCGAAGCGTGGGCGGCCTCGGATACTCCCCTGCCCCAATCTCCGTTTTTCCGCCGCCGTCGTAGCCATGGCAGACTTCGCACTTCTGCCTGAACAGGTCCTGCCCCGCTGTAACGTCGGCCGAGTCGCGGCCGAGCGGATTGACGCGTGCCTTGTCATCCGCGGGCACGCTTTCGCGCAGCAGCCACGTTGCAACGGCCACCTCAATCGCCGGCGCCCCACGTCGAGCGCTCGACAGGCCGGAAATGACGGATTGGTGCAGCATCCCGACCGCCAGCGCGACGGCCGCCAGGGAAATAATACCTGCAAGGGTGACCCGGAAAAGGCCCAGCATCATGAACCTCGCTACACGCCCTCAAACGGAGATGCGGTTGCCCGCGGCCGCCCCGCATGGTGTTGCGGCCTGCCAGCGGTGACGTCTCTTGCCACCTCGCACCCGTTCGCGGAAGATTGGCCTGGAATTACGGACGACAACAACCGGAGGATGGCATGGAAACGACTGAGAACCGCGGTGCGATTTCGCGGCGGACCGGGCTGGCATTCGGGCTGGCGGCCGCGGGTAGCGTGCTGCTCGCCGCGAACGGGCGCGCGGCGGATGCGAAGGGTGCAATCAAGGTGACAGTCCTCTATGGGGCGCCGAAAGACCCGGCGGCCTTCGAGGCGTATTATCTGAATTCCCACATGCCGATGGTGTATGCGGTCAAGGGAGTATCGCGCATCGAGCTGGCTAAGCCTTTGCCGGGGCCCGGCGGCAAACCTCCGGCGTTCTATCGAGTTACCGAGCTATGGTTCGAGAACATGCCCGCGATGCAGGAAATCATGGCGCGGCCGGAATGGAAGAAGATCGTGGACGACGTGCCGAACTTCGCGAGCGGCGGCGCAACGATCCTGGTGTCCGAGGTCGACTGACCTCAGGCAGCGATGAAGACGCCGCGACCGAAGCCTCCACATCATGGCCGGTCGCGGCAGGACTGGCCGCTGGTTTTGACCCCCCGCCGTTTTTCGTAACTCGCGCTGCTTAGGGCAGTGTTCGCTGTAACATGCTTGCTCGCCCTAAATTGGCGACGCTAATCCAGGCTACGCGGCCTCGCTGTTGCGTAATTCAAGACTTTCGGAACGTTGGCTGCCGCTGGCTCAGCTTGGCCGGAGGGCCACCGGAAGCACCTTCATCCAACCAGAGGCCTCCGCGTAGGCGTGCGCGACCTTGAGCACACCTATATCATCGCGCGGACGGCCTATGATCTGGAGCCCCATGGGACGCCCGCTCGCATCAAAGCCAGCCGGCACGGCGGCGGTTGGCAGGCCACATAGCGTTGGTAGGGCAATCACCTCCATCCAACGATGGTAGGAATCCATGCGCGCGCCATTAATTTCCTTCGGCCAGTGAACGCTGGCGTCAAATGGAAACACCTGAGCGGTTGGTAGCAAAAGGTAATCGAAATCATCGAATAGCTTCCGGGCTTTTTGATACAGGTCTGAGCGGGCAAGCGATGCGGCGTATACTGCGTCCGCAGACAGTCTGGTTCCGGTCTCGATTTCCCATAGGGCTTCTGGTTTCAAATGCGCCCGCTTTGCTGGGTCAGCGTAAAGCGGCTGTAACATACCGGCTGTCAACCATGCGCGGAGGCTAACAAAAACATCCCAGAGTTGCTCGCGAGAAAAGTCCAACCGGGCGTCACCAACGATACAGCCGATTGATTGGAAGGATTCGAGTGCGCTTCGGCACAGCTCAAGCACGCCAGGCTCAAACGGAAGCTGCCCAATTAGGCTGGCGAGCCAGCCAATGCGCCGACCACGGAGATCGCCCGCCAAGGAATGGGTGAAAACACTCGGATCGTTGTCAAGCGAGAGAGGACTGCGAGCATCCGGGCCGGCCATGACGGCGAGCAGCATGGCGGCGTCCGCTACAGTGCGGGCCATTGGTCCTTCCGTCGCGAGCTGCTGCATAAACAGCTCGGGAGTTGGTCCAAATGGCACGCGCCCCCGCGACGGGCGAAGACCGACCACATTATTCCAGCCAGGTGGGTTCCGCAGACTGCCGGCAATATCGCTTCCGTCTGCCACCGGGACCATGCGTAGCGCTAATGCGGCGGCCCCACCACCGCTGCTGCCGCCGGCCGTATGCGAAGGCTCGTAGGCGTTACGTGTTGTGCCAAACACCGGGTTATACGTCTGCGAGCCGAGGCCCCATTCGGATGTGTTGGTTTTGCCGATGATGATCGCGCCAGCAGCGCGTAAGCGCTCGACGAAAATGGCGTCTGTCGAAGGAATATGGTCCGCAAACAATGGAGACCCGAACGTGGTCCGCAGGCCCGCAGTCGCGGCAAAATCCTTCACGGCATGCGGGAAGCCGTGCATCCAACCTGCCGTGTGGCCTTGCGCGAGTTTGTCATCGCACCCCTGCGCCTCGGCTATCAGGATCTCTCTTGGCCGAAGCGAGACTATGGCGTTAACGAGCGGGTTCATGCGTTCGATATGATCGAGATACGCTCGCATCACCTCCCGGCAGGAAACCTGTTTTTGGTGGATCGCGTGCGAAAGCTGCAAAGCGTCCAGCATCACCACATCTGGAAAATTCTCTGCCATTACCATGACCTCCAGACATACCGCCGACGTCGAATAATAGGATCGACTTCCGTCGTGGCGGCCTCATCGGTAGGTAACGCTGCTTTCATAACGCTGTCGAGGTTTTGAGGAATGCTCATACGGCGAGGGTGAACGCGGAAATCAAGACTTTCGGATTTCCCGGAAGATATGACCGTAATGGAAATGCAGCGATCTGAGGTGGCCTCGGGATGGATGCAGAGACACGGATCAACGTTGGCAGCGAATTAGACAGCGCTTGACACCCGGTTCGGAGCTTCGCGATGATGCAGGGAGACCGAGGTGTCTGGCCTGCCATCGCGACTTTCCTCGGCGGCGCAATCATTTGGTTTGGAGAACCCAACGGTGTCGAGTTCCACCGAGACTGCGGAGAACAAGGCGCTCGTTCAGGCCAGCTTCGATCGATGGCACGCCGGCACCGGCAGCCCCTTCGAGCTGCTTGCGTCCGACGCCGATTGGACTATCGTCGGTTCGTCTCCGCTTTCGAAAACCTATAGTCGACAGGCGTTCCTGGATGAGGTGATTTATCCGTTCAACGCGCGAATGGCGACGCCGCTGGTGCCGACTGTGCGTGGTCTCTACGGCGATGGTGACATGGTGATCATCCTGTTTGACGCCGCCGCCACGACGAGAGACGGGTTGCCCTACAGCAATACCTACACGTGGTATTTCCGCATGAAGGAGAAGGTGGTGGTCAGCGCCATTGCCTTCTTCGACACGCGCGACTTCGACGAATTCTGGAACCGCGTATCACCTATGCAGTGAGGCCTGACGGCGCAGCGGTCTTCTGGACCGCGCGGGTAGTCGCGACAATCAAGACTTCCGCAGCGCTGGATGATCCTCTCAGTCAACGATAGCAACATCCTCGTTCTCTACAAGCCAATCAGGGAGCGCCAGGGCTGCGACACCGACAAGGGTGCTCGCCGGAGACTTTCCGCTCGCGAAGAAGGGTCCACGCGCTTTGCCAATGGCGGCTCGTCGTTCGGGCCTGTAGTTCACGACGTATATCCAGGCTACGCGGCCTCGCTGTCGCGTAATTCAAGACTTCTGCAAATTGGAAAAACCTTGGAACCGGGTAGTGCCAACCACGACATTAAAGTCCTGATACTACAACGCCCGGATGCGGCGACGGTCTAGCCCCAAAACCTCCGACCACTAACGGAAGTGAGTTAGGAAACTTTCCATAAAATGTGTGGCTTTGTCCTTGGCATCTAGTAGTTGGAGCATATGGTGGGAGCGCTCGTTGGCGAGGTAAGGCGCTGAAGAAAACCACCCACCATCGACCACAATGTCGGTGCCAGTGATGTAGGAGAACTCGTCGCTGGCGAGGAACAGGGCTGTAAAGGCGATCTCCTCTGCCTTGCCGCTCCTGCGCAACAGGACGGTGTTATTCATTGCCTTGGACTGGATCTTTTTCACGAGCGGATTTGAGCTCATTGACGCGGTGAGGTCTGTCTCAATCCAACCGGGCTGGATGACGTTGCAACGGATTCCCCAGTCGGCGTAGACATACGCTGCGGATCGCGACAGTCCCTCAAGCGCCCACTTGGAGGAGGAGTAGCCGGTGCCAAAGTTGCCCGTGATGCCAGCAACTGACCCGATGTTGACGATCGAGCCTCCTCCGGATTCCTTAATCAGTGGAGCACAGGTCTGGATGCCCCTCAGGGTGCCGGTGACGTTGATCTCGAAGAGCTTGTTCCATTCGTCGATGTCTACGTTGGGGAACCGCACGAGGGCGTTGCTGCCAACGATGTTCATAAGAATATGCAGCGCTCCCGCTTGCTCTTTGACATGGATAACGGCGGCGTCCCACTGATCCTGTTTGACCACGTCTAGTTCTACGAAGTGGGCCTTACCCCCGGCTTCATTGATCTCCGCGGCCAAGCTGTCTCCGCGCTCCTCGATTGCGGCCGGCGATGAACACGGTCGCGCCTTCTTTCGCGAACAGTCTGGCAGACGCGCGACCCATGCCGCCGTAACCACCGGTGATCAACGCCACCTTGCTCTCAAGCCTCATGGTGCCCACTCCACAACATCGGGGTTGTTCCTCAAGCCGGACCTCGGCCGCTGCAATAGTGACATGCGCGCCCTTCCATGTCGTCAAAACGAACGCTCGATGTGGCGGCGTTTCGGACGTCCGCTTCCCCGCCCGACCCGGACGGTGCAGAAATCAAGACTTTCGGATTTCCCGGAAGATATGACCGTAATGGAAATGCAGCGATCCCCAGATGGCCTCGGGATGGATGCAGAGACGCGGATCAACGTTGGCAGCGAATTAAACGGCGCTCGACGCCCGGTTCGGAGCTTCGCGATAATGCAGAGGGACCGAGGTGTCTGGTCTACCATCGCGACTTGCCTCGGTGGCACAATCATCCGGTTTGGAGAACCCAACTGTGTCGAGTTCCACCGAGACTGCTGAGAACAAGGCGCTCGTCCAGGCCAGCTTCGATCGATGGCAAGCCGGCACCGGCAGCCCCTTCGAGCTGCTTGCGTCCGACGCCGATTGGACTATCGTCGGTTCGTCTCCGCTTTCGAAGACCTATAGTCGACAGGCGTTCCTGGATGCGGTGATTCATCCGTTCAACGCGCGAATGGCGACGCCGCTGGTGCCGACTGTGCGTGGTCTCTACGGCGATGGTGACATGGTGATCATCCTGTTTGACGCCGCCGCCACGACGAGAGACGGGTTGCCCTACAGCAATACCTACACGTGGTATTTCCGCATGAAGGAGAAGGTGGTGGTCAGCGCCATTGCCTTCTTCGACACGCGCGACTTCGACGAATTCTGGAACCGCGTATCACCTGAGCAGTGAGGCCTGACGGCGCAGCGGTCTTCTGGACCGCGCGGGTAGTCGCGACAATCAAGACTTCCGCAGCGTCATTCGCAACACTGATCGTCGCGGCGAATTGCTTCTGCGGCTCAGCGAAACCGAAGCCACCCGACTGCCGCTCGCCTCGCTGTTCGACCGACTGCAGCCGTCCGGCGCCGCCTGGATCTCAGTTACTCTCCGAGACCGGCCCGTAATCGCCTATCGAGGAGGCATCCGCAAAGCGCCGTCCAGCCGGATGACCTCCCCGTTCAGGAACCGGTTGCGCACGATATGCTCCACCAACTCGGCATATTCACTCGGCCGGCCGAGCCGCGAGGGGAATGGAATGCCGGCACCTAGGCTCGCCTGTATCTCCGGCGGCAGCCCATCCACCATCGGGGTTTGAAACAGCCCGGGCGCGATCGTCACCACTCGCACCCCTACCCGCGCCAGCTCCCGCGCCGCCGGCAGCGTCATCCCGACCACGCCACCCTTGGAAGCGGCATATGCAGCCTGCCCCACCTGGCCCTCATAGGCCGCGATCGAGGCAGTGTTCACGATCACCCCGCGCTCATCCTCATCCAGCGGCTCGGCTTCGCTCATTTCGGCCGCGGCGAGGCGCAAGCATGTTGAAGCTGCCAATCAGGTTGACCCGGACGATGCGCTCGAACGCGTCCAGCTTCAGCGGCCCGTCGCGGCCGACAATACGGCCCGCCGCACCGAGCCCGGCGCAATTGACCAGGATGCGCACCGGCCCATGCGCGGCGCAGGCGCGGGCAAAGGCGGCCTCCCCGGACGCCGCGTCGGCGACGTCGCAGCCGATACCCACCCCGCCGATCCGCGCCGCCTGACCCTCGGCCGCCGCCTGGTTGATGTCCACCACGGCAACCTTGCAGCCGAGGCCCGCCAGATGCGACGCGGTTGCCGCACCCAGGCCCGAACCACCACCTGTCACCACCGCCGCCAGATCTTTGATCTGCATCATTCCGCTCTCCGTTGCGCTGGCGCAGAAACCACCGATCGGCAATCGGATGCAAGATCAACGCATCCGCCTTGACCGCCGAACAGTCCCGCCGGAAAACCGGTGCATAACACCAGGGAGCAACGGGCGATGACCGAAGCAACATCGTACGCCGACGCCTACGGCGCCTGGATGCGCGACCCCGCCGTATGGTGGGCAGCCGAGGCTGCGGGCATCACCTGGGATCGCCCGTGGGACAAGGTGTTCGATCCCGCGCTCGGCGCTTTCGGCCAGTGGTTCCCCGGAGCCATGCTCAACACCTGCTTCAATTGCCTGGATCGCCACGTGGAAGCCGGCCGAGGCTCCCAGCCCGCGCTGATCTGGGACAGCCCGATGACCGGCCGGATCGAGACCTTCACCTACGCCGATCTGCTGGCCCGCACCGAGAAGCTGGCCGGCGCCCTGGCTGCACTGGGCGTGATCCGAGGCGACCGGGTGATCATCTACATGCCGATGGTCCCAGAGGCCGCCGTCGCAATGCTCGCCACGGCCCGCCTCGGCGCGGTGCATTCCGTCGTTTTCGGTGGCTTCGCCGCCGCCGAGTTGTCCACCCGCATCGCCGACGCTCAGCCGAAAGTCATCATCTCGGCCTCCTGCGGTTTGGAGCCCGGCAGGGTGGTGAAATACAAGCCGCTGCTGGATGCAGCGATCGCCATGTCGCCGCATCGGCCCGAGGTCTGCCTGATCCTGCAACGGCCGCAGGCAGAAGCCTCGATGGTGGCGGGCCGTGATCTCGATTACGAGGCAACCGTCGCGGCGGCCGCGCCGCACGCCTGCGTGCCGGTGCTGGCGACTGACCCGCTGTATATCCTCTACACATCCGGTACCACCGGCCGCCCCAAGGGCGTGGTGCGTGACAATGGCGGCCACGCGGTCGTCCTGTGGAACTCCATGCGCATGATCTACGGACTGGGGGCGGGTGACGTCTGGTGGACCGCGTCCGACGTCGGCTGGGTGGTCGGCCACAGCTACATCGTCTATGCGCCACTGCTCCGTGGCTGCACCTCGGTGATGTACGAAGGCAAACCCGTCGGCACGCCCGACGCCGGCGCCTTCTGGCGCGTGATCGCACAGCATCGGGTGAAAGTGCTGTTCACCGCCCCCACCGCGATGCGCGCCATCAAGCAGCAGGATCCCGAGGGCAAACTGACCGGCCAATACGATCTGACGTGTCTGGACGCCCTCTATCTGGCCGGCGAGCGCTGCGATCCGCCGACCGCCCTCTGGGCCCATGAACTCCTCGGCAGGCCCGTCGTTGATCACTGGTGGCAAACCGAGACCGGTTGGCCGATCACCTCCGGCTTCCGCCAGTTCGGTCTGTTCCCGTTCAAGCCCGGATCGGGCGGGCGACCGTGTCCCGGATACGACCTCCACGCCCTGGACGACGACGGCAAGCTGCTGCCCCGAGGCGCGACCGGAAACCTGTCGCTGCGCCTGCCACTGCCACCGGGTTGCGGCCCGACGCTGTGGCAGAATGACGAGGGCTACCGCGGCGCCTACCTGGCGGACTTTCCCGGCTGGTACCGCACCGGCGACGCCGGCATGGTGGATGCGGATGGCGACGTCTGGGTCATGGGCCGCACCGACGACATCATCAATGTCGCCGGCCACCGGTTGTCCACTGGATCGATGGAGGAGGTTCTGGCCTCGCATCGTGACGTCGCCGAGTGCGCGGTGATCGGTGCCAGGGATGAACTGAAGGGCCAGACGCCGATCGGACTGGTGGTGCTGAAGGCCGGGGTGGATCGGCCGGAGCAGCAGGTCGCCGCTGAACTGGTCGCGCTGGTCCGCGAGCGCATCGGCCCGGTGGCAGCGTTCAAGGATGCCCGGGTGGTGGCTCGCCTGCCGAAGACCCGCTCGGGGAAAATCCTGCGGGGCAGCATCCGCAAGATCGCCGATGGTGAAACTGTTGCGGTTCCGCCCACCATCGAGGACCCGGCGGTGCTGGAGGAAATAAGAACGGTTTTGGCTGGGTAGGCGACGATTGGATCGCGGTTTTCCGCAGCCTTTGCCGCCGGACAGATGAAGTTTGTTCCGTATTAGTGCTCGGTATGTCCTGGTAATAGTTGCGTTTGGTTCAATCGGGACAAATGGCGAAAATAGAACAAAACAGCCGATGGACCGGAACTCGTCCGATGAGCGTGACACCGGACACATGCATCCCGGGCACGCGCCCAAGCCCGGGTGTCCAATCTTGAGTGCTATTCCGCGGCTGCCCAGGCAGTGCGGCGTTGGCTGATCCGCTGCACCAGCAGCGCTGCCATCAGACAGGCCACTCCACTGGCCAAAAACGCCGGCGCGTAACTGCCGGTCAGGTAGCGCGTCTCGCCGGCACCCAGAGCGGCCAGCGCGCCGCCCAACTGATGGCCGGCAACAATCCAGGAAATCATCACGGGAGCGTCCCGCTTGCCGAACACGTCATTGGTCAGTGTCACCGTGGGCGGAATGGTCGCCACCCAGTCCAGTCCATAGAACGCCGCGAATATACCGAGGCTGACGACATCAAACTGGGTGAATGGCAGCACCAGCAGCGATAGCCCGCGCAGACTGTAATACCAGAACAACAGGATGCGCGGATTGTATCGGTCGGTCAGCCAGCCCGAGAATGTGGTGCCAATCAGGTCGAACACCCCCATCGCCGCCAGCAGCCCAGCGGCGCTGACAACGGCGATACCGTGATCGACGCAAAACGGGATCAGATGCGTCGCCACCAGTCCATTGGTGGAAAAGCCGCAAACCCCGAAGCTGATGAACAGCAGCCAGAAATCCATCGAACGGCAGCCTCGCAACAAGCCCTCGATCGCGATGAAGAACGGATTGCCGGAATGCGGCGGCAACGTGACGATTTCGTTCGACCCGAACGGTCCAAGACCCACCGACGCGGGGCTTTCCGGCAGCATCAGCAACACAACCGGCATCAGCAGCAGGATGACCAGCGCCACCGCCATGGGAACGCTGTGCCAGCCCTGCGATGTGGCGAGGCTGGCCAGCAGCGGCAGAAAAACCAGTTGCCCGCTGGCGTTGCCCGCCGTCAGCAGTCCCACCACCAATCCACGCCGAGCGACAAACCAGCGATTGGCGATCGCCGTTGCCAGCCCCACCATCCCGGCCCCCGACCCAAGTCCGACCAGCACTCCCCAGGTCAGATAAAGCTGCCAGATTTGCGTGATGAAGCTGCTGAGCCCGGCCCCCACCACCAGCAGCGCCATCGATATCAGCACGGTGCGCTTCAGGCCGATCACCTGGATCAGCCCGGCAGCGAACGGCCCTACCAGCCCGAACAGCAAGATATTAAGCGAAATGGCGCCCGAGATGACAGCCGCGCTCCAGCCGAAGCTTTGCTCCAGCGGCACGATCAGCACCCCCGGCGCGGCTCTCACCCCCACGGACGCCAGGATGACTATGAACATCACCGCGACGACGATCCACGCATAGTGCACCCGTCCCGCGACCATGCGCGCGATGCTGTTGGGTCCCATAAAGCTCGCTCCGGAAGCAGTTGCATTCTAAATGACGAGCGTCATATAGATGTCAAGCACAAAACCCATTGGTCCGGACCCTGCTCCGCCGATCGGTCTGGACCCCAAGGGAAGGAGGCTGCCAATGCGGGAAACCACCCTGCGCAGAGCGGAGACCCGAGAACGAATACTCGACGCGGCCGGTCTGTTGTTCCGGGAGCATGGCATCGACGGCGTTGGGATCGACGCCGTGATGCGTGAGGCCGGTCTGACCCATGGCGGCTTCTACCTGCATTTCGCCTCGAAAGAGGCGTTGGCGGCCGAGGTCGCCCAGTCGCTGCTGGACAAGGCCGCGGCGCGGTGGGACCAGGCAAGCCGCTCGCCGGACCGTGACGTTGCCCTGCGAGAGATCGTCCTCTCCTATCTCAACCCCGCGAAGATCGTGTCAACCGCCAGCTGTCCACTGACGACGCTCGGCCCCGACGTGGCACGCCGAGCCGCGACCCGCGGCGTGATGGCTGGAGCGCTTCGCGGCATGTTGGACGCGTTGACAAGGTGCATTCCGGGGGCAACGCCTCGCCTGCGCCGGAAGCGCGCCGTCGCCGCTCTCGCCACCATGGTCGGCGCCGTTGTGCTCGCCAAACTCGCGGATGATCCAGGGCTGGCGGATGAATTTCTGGTCGCGGCGGCGGCGAGCGTATTGGCAGCCGATCAGGCCGCGACGGTGCGGTCAGCGACCGACCGACCGACAATCAACGACGCGGGGGCTGCAAACCAGCCCGGCTGAGCAAGGCAAAGCGATGCACCACAGGGAACGAGCCGTTTCCAATTCGCGGCACGCGCGACCGCCCTGCAAGCTTCGAACCTGATCGGGGCGAAGAATTCCCGTGCGGCCGTCGTGGGGCCGCCTTGATGAATTGACCGGGTGAGAGCAGCGCCGATCGTCTGGGACTTCTGCTGCGAGCCGGCACTCGAGCCGAAGTAAAAGCCGATGATGTTCGCCCACCCGGTGGCCACCACGCCCAGGAGGGTAAACAAAAAATTCTTGACGGCACTGTCATCAAAACGCCCGGAGAAGAAAGTCACGACAAGGATCAGTATAAAGAATTCTCCGGTCACAACATAGGCGAGCACCCGGTTGGTATTGTCGTGCAGCTCGATCTGGCGCTTGCGGGCATCAAGCGTGTCGTCGACGTTCAGTTGCGTCACCACGTTGCCAACCGGGAAGGCGGCAAGCCAGGAGGGGTCGGCCTGGTGCAGTCGGCTCAGGCACTGCTGCTCCGCCTGTTGCAATTGCAACGACAGATCGACGCCGCCTTGTTTCACCGCCGCCGCGATATCGGCGGCGGCCGCGTTGTCGTCGCCCAGCAGAACGCGCCCGAGCGCGGCAATCGCGACCGCGCTCGACGGGCCGTCGAGCATGTCGGCCAGGATGCCTGCGTTGGCACCGGTCAACGCCGTTTTCAGCGTGACCAGCGCAGAGGGAACGGATTCGGACATGACCGCCTCAGACTTGTTCGAGCAATGCGGCGACCCGGTTCACCCATCCGCCCACGAATTGTAGTTGCGTCCGGTCATTCCTGACGATCGTCGTATAGGATTTCAGCCGCAAACTGAGCAGCTGGCTCGCCAGCTGACCCGGGTCGGCATATTTCGCGGCCGTCTGCACTGTCTCAGCATCGAGCTTGGAGACCGGCTTCGGCGTCGCCGGCACCCCCAAACTCTGGCGCAGGAAGGCGATTGAACGAGCCGGTCCGTGCAGCACCCCGGTGTCGACAAGTACCAGGCGCGTATTGAAATTGTCGATGCCGTCGAAACCCGGATCAGTCAGATACGACTTCTTGTAAATTGCCGCTGCCTCGCTCCGCGACAGGCCACGCACCTCATCCAGCGTCGCCGATCGGCCGAGATTGCGGGCGCGACCGAGCGTGGCGGCGGTGATGCCGAAATTGGTAGGCCCGCCGTGGTCGGCCGAGTTGTTGACGAAGCCACCCTCGAACTGCAGGACGATATCGATGATCTTGTCGTCATCCATGCGGCCAAGCATCCCCAATGACCACTTCTCTCTTAAAGGGTATCGTTCCGCAAAATCAAGGTCTGTTGCCGAGCCGAAGCGGGTCCCCCCACGCACAGAGGTTGCTTGGTCATTTCCGCTTCCGACGTTGCGTCTACCCGACAGCGGCCGTTCACGATCGTGTTCCCGCGGTCCGAAACGGTGCGACGTCTGTCAGCCGAACTTGCCTGCTCGACCAGGGCCTACCGTCGACGGCGCCCGCTACTCATCCTCGACATGCTCTCGATTACCGAAAACAAAGTGGCGGTCGTGACACCGAACAGGACGACGCCGTTGAGTGCTTCAATGGCGCCCATCATCTGCCACTGAGAACTCAAGGTGCAGGTTTGCGTGGCCGTAGGTCGTCATCGCGCTCAACGAGTACAGCATCGCTGACTTCACGTCAGGAAGCGCGCCCAGCCACAGATACACCAGGGCCCATGCGGCCGCTTCAACTGCGTGCAGCACCGTAACCAGCAAGACGATCATCCCTGTGACGAGCGCGAACACGATGCTGAGGCTACGGCGTTCAGCCATGTGTTCGAGCAGGACGTGGCTGTCTTCGCGGATCGTTCCAAGCCCTAAGACGTGAAGAATCACCGTCGCCGGGATGAGCGGCAGGCTCCAAAACCAACTCTCATACCACAATGGCAACATCCTAGTCGGGGGGCCGAGACGGCTTCGTGCACCATCGCCCGGCAGTCCGTGTTGATGTAAATCAATTTGAAGGCGGAAACTCCGCGCCCATTCTGATGCCCGTAACGGGGATCAGACGAAAAATGCAGTTTTGAAGCCACGTACTGCATTGGGTGCCTGCAAGCACACCACGGCTTGCCTGCTCCTGGTGTCTGGTGCGGTCACCCGTGCGCAAACGCAGACCCGCTCGCGAAGACTCAGGCGGTAGTCGGCGGTGTGAATTCCGAAATGCTGGCTTGGACCAATTCGGATATGCCCCCGACAAATATGGATCTGCGCCGACAACAATCTGCGCCGTAGGTCGCACCCTGATCCGGGCAAAAAGCATTTGGTGGGTCGGAGCTGCCACTCCACCAAACATCCAAAACCTCTGGGCAAAGGTCCTGGCGGCGTCGACCCGGATCACGCCCGGCGCACGGCACCGGCGCGCAACGGCTTCGGCGGCGTAGCCTTCAGCCGCCCGATCGCAACCTTGTGACCGCCGCTACGACAGGCGCACCTTCACATAACGACCGGGCGCATCCTCGATCGGTTTCAGCTTGCGGTCACCGGGATGGCGGGCCGGCACATCCTCACGACCGAATGACAGTGTCCAGCGATGCCAGTCCGGCCACCAGGAGCCGGACATCTCGGTTGCACCTTCGAACCAGGTTTCGGCTTGCGACGGCAGGTCCTTATTGATCCAGTGACCGTATTTGCCACCGTCCGGCGGGTTCACCACACCGGCGATGTGGCCCGACGCTGCCAGCACGAACCGCGTCGGACCGCCAAGCAACTGGGTGCCGCGATAGGTGGATTTCCACGGCGCGATATGATCCTCTCGCGTCGAGAGGAAGTATGCCGGCACCTTGATCTTGCCCAGGTCGATCGGAACGCCGCCAAGGGTGATGCCGTTCGGCTTCGCCAACAAGTTCTCCTGATACATATTACGCAGGTAGAAACTATGCATCCGGGCCGGCATGCGGGTGGAATTCGGCGTTCCAGTACAGCAGGTCGAACGGGAACGGATCGTTACCCAGCAGGTAGTTGTTGACGACGAAAGACCAGATCAGGTCATTGGCTCGCAGCATATTGAATGTCGTCGCCATGTGGCTGCCGTCCAGGTAGCCCTGCTTGTTCATCTTCTCCTCGAGCGCCTGCAACTGTTCCTCGTCGATGAACACGCTCAGTTCGCCGGCCTCGTGGAAGTCCATCATCGTAACGAAAAACGTCGCCGTCTTGATCCGATTGTCGTTCTTGGTCGCCATGTAGGCCAGGGTCGAAGCCAGCAGCGTGCCGCCGAGGCAATAACCGATGGCGTCGACTTCCTTCTCGCCGGTGGCCAGCTCGATCGCGTCAAGCGCGGCGAGATAGCCTTCCTTCATGTAATCCTCGAAGTCCTTCTCGGCGAGCGTTTCATCCGGATTGACCCATGAGATCACGAACACAGTGTGTCCCTGCGACACCGCCCATCGCACGAAACTGTTCCGCGGACGCAGATCCAGGATGTAGAACTTGTTGATCCAGGGCGGCGCGATCAGCAGCGGCCGCTTCAGCACTGTTTCAGTGCTCGGGTCATACTGGATCAACTGCATCAGGTCGTTCTGGTAGATCACCTTGCCGGCAGAGACACCGATGTTCTCACCGACCTTGAAGGCGTCCATGTCGGTCATCTTGATGTGCAGCTGACCCTTGCCCCGCTCCAGGTCTCCCAGCAGGTTATTGAGCCCTTTGAGCAGATTCTCGCCGCCGGTTTCCGCCGTCTTGCGCAGCACTTCCGGGTTGGTGAGCAGGAAGTTCGACGGGCTCATGGCGTCGACGAATTGCCGGGAATAGAAGTCGACTTTCTGCGCGGTCTTGCTGTCGAGCCCGTCCACGTGGGTTACCACGTTCTGCACGAACCGAGCCGACAGCAGGTACGACTGCTTGATGAAATCGAACACCTCGTGCTCGTTCCAGGCGTCATCCTTGAAGCGGCGATCGGTGCTAGAGGGGCCGATGACCGGGTCGGTATCCATCCCCATGATGCGCTGGGCGGTATTCTGCCACAGCGTTATGTAATCCTGCCAGAAACCCAGTTGCGCCTGCACGAGCTTGGCCGGATTCGCCATCAGCCGCGCGGTCATCTCCAAGAACGCACGGCCAATGTTGAGCGGGTCTGCGTTGTGCTCGGTTTCCGACTGGCGCTTCAGCCATTCGGCTACGATGCGCTGCGAGCGTTCGGCGATATCGGCCATGGAACGGCCGATTGCGTTGGCATCAGGGACCTTGAAGCCCGCGTTGTCGGGGCCAGGGGCCGTATGCGCGGGGGACGTACCCGCGTTCTTATCGTTTTGCGCCATGGAGACATCCTTTGCGTCGGCGGCACCAGCGGCTACACAGACGGCCGTTAGCGAAGAGCGAAAGCAGCATATGATGGTCAGCGAAAGTGGCGCGCAACGTAGTGGCGCAAGATTGAGCGTTCAAGCAGCGTCTGCATCGCTGTACCGAGACCTCGGACCGGGGCTTCGCCCCGCGGTGGTCCTGGCCGCCCTCGCCTGCCTCCTGACCGGATGTTCCACGTCTTCGATCAATCCGGTGAACTGGTGGCATCGCCAGGAGGGCGGCAAGATCGCCGAACAGCGGCCGCCCCCGCCAGGGGCTGACGCCGCGTATCCGAATTTGTCCACAGTGCCGCCCAAGCCCCCGCCGGCTGACGCGGAGGCGATGAAGAAGCTGACGGCTTCCCTGGTCGCGGACCGGACCAACGCCCAGCACGCGGCACAGGCGGCGCCGCTGGCCGATCCGTCGTCACCGAGCGCGTCGCCGTCATTATTTGGCGTCGGGACGGCGCCTCCGCCCGCTCCGGCTTCCGCTGCCGCCACGCCCGGCACAGCCTCCCAGACTTCAGCCGGAGCGGCCGCCGCGGGTGGCCCGGCCGTGGGAGGCTCGAATTCCGGCGCCCCCACCGCGAATGCATCGATGCCCGCCGTGACCGCGCCGCCGGCTCCGTCGCCGGCGCCGCGTCGCCCGGTGCAAAGTGCCGACCTTGAGCCGCCGCCCTCGACGCCGCCCGCCGCACCGGCCGCGACTGCCGGCGCGGCTCCCGCGTCCGGATCGTCCCAGGCGGCGGCACCAGCTTCCTCCCCTGCCCCACCCCCGCCTGCCGCGACGGCACAGGCCGCCACGCCACCTGAGCCGCCGCAGCCCGCGTTCTCCAGTGCGCCGCCGCCGCGTCCGGCCGCTGCCGGATCACCGCCGCCGGCACCACCCGCGGCGCCGGCCCCAATGCCATCCCCGGGTTCCGGTCAAACCGCCACCGTCGTGTTCCCCGAGGGCTCCTCCAACCTGTCGGCACCGGCCGCGGACGAGGTCAAAGCCTTCGCCGCCAAACGCGGCAATGGCGCGATCGTCGTTACCGGCTTCGGTGACAGCGCCTCCGGCGACCCCGCGGCGCAATCGGCCGCCCTCGTGCTCGGCCTGGCACGCGCCGAGGCGGTGGCGGATTCGCTGAAGCAGGCCGGCGTGCCGGGCAACGCCATCCGCGTCAGCGTGGAAGCTTCCGGTCGCGGCGCCTCGCTCCGCTTGCTACAATGATCCGATTCTAAACCCCGAAAGGCCTGTCATGAGTTCCGAATCCTCCGGCGAGTTTCATCGCATCCGCCGTCTTCCGCCCTACGTCTTCGCCGAAGTGAACACGGCCAAGGCGAAGGCGCGTGGCGCCGGGGAGGACATTATCGACCTCGGCATGGGCAACCCCGACAGTCCGACGCCGCCGCACATCGTCGCCAAGCTGGTCGAGACGGTGCAGGACCCGCGGTCCCACCGCTATTCGGTCAGCAAGGGGATTCCCGGGCTGCGACGTGCCCTGGCTTCCTATTACCAGCGCCGCTTCGATGTCGGTCTTGACCCGGAAACCGAGGTGGTCGCCACACTCGGCTCAAAGGAGGGGCTGGCCAATCTCGCCTCGGCAATCACCAGCCCCGGCGACACCATCCTGGTGCCCAACCCGTCCTATCCGATCCACCAGTTCGGCTTCATCATCGCCGGCGCCGCGGTGCGCAGCATTCCGGCGACGCCCGACGAGGATATGCTGCGGGCGCTGGATCGCGCGGTGCGGCACTCGGTGCCGAAGCCCACCGCCTTGATCGTCAATTTTCCTTCAAATCCAACGGCATATCTGGCTGACATCGAGTTCTACAGGGAGATCGTCGCGTTCGCGCGCCGGCACGAGATCTGGGTGATGTCGGATCTGGCCTATGCGGAGATCTATTTCGGCGACAAGAAGCCGCCCTCCATCCTGCAGGTGCCAGGCGCAAAGGACATCGCGGTGGAGTTCACCAGCCTGTCCAAGACCTACTCGATGCCCGGCTGGCGGATGGGTTTTGCCGCCGGCAATCCTCGGCTGATCAACGCGCTGACGCGGATGAAGTCCTACCTCGACTACGGCGCATTCACGCCGATCCAGGTGGCGGCGGCAACCGCTCTGACCGGCCCGCAGGAATGTGTCGAGCAGATGCGCAACCTGTATCGCGAACGGCGGGACGTGCTGATCAAGGGTTTGGCCTCGGCCGGCTGGGCCATGCCAAGCCCCGAGGCGTCGATGTTCGCCTGGGCGCCGGTGCCGCCGCGCTACGCGTCGCTCGGCAGCGTCGAGTTCTCGAAGTTGCTGCTGGAACGGGCCAAGGTCGCGGTCGCGCCAGGTCTGGGCTTCGGCGAGCACGGGGAGGGCTTCGTCCGGATCGCGCTGGTCGAGAATACCCATCGGCTGCGCCAGGCGATCCGCAACATTCGCGGGTTCATGCAGGCCGGCTCAAATGTCGCCGAACCGGTGTTGTCCGAAATAGCCGCGCCATGACCCGGCCTCTGTCTGTCGCACTCGCTGGCCTGGGCACGGTTGGTGGCGGCGTGTTGAAGTTGCTGCGGGACAATGCTGACATCGTCGCGGCACGCGCCGGGCGACCGATCGCGGTAACCGCGGTTTCGGCGCGGGACCGGACGAAGAATCGCGGTTTTTCCTTGTCCGGCCTGCACTGGTACGAGGACCCGATCGCCCTGGCGGCGGACCCGGCGGTAGATGTCGTGGTCGAGTTGATCGGTGGCTCGGACGGGCCATCGCTCGCCCTCGCCGAGGCCACCATCGGCGCCGGCAAGCCACTGGTAACGGCGAACAAGGCGTTGCTCGCGGTGCATGGAGCCGAGCTGGCCGCGGCGGCGGAGAAACGTGGCGTGACGCTGGCCTTCGAAGCCGCCGTGGCAGGCGGTATCCCGGTCATCAAGGCGCTGCGGGAAGGCCTGGCCGGCAATCGTATCAGCGCCGTCGCCGGCATCCTGAACGGCACCTGCAACTACATCCTGACCCAGATGCGGGAGCGTGGACGGGAATTCGCCGATGTCCTGGCCGACGCGCAGAAACTGGGTTACGCCGAGGCCGATCCGAGCTTCGATATCGACGGCATCGATGCAGCGCACAAGCTGGCGATCCTCGCCGCCCTGGCGTTCGGCCGGCCGGTGGCGTTCGATCAGGTGCATATCGAGGGCATCCGCCGCGTCTCCGCCCTCGACATCGCCTTCGCCAGCGAACTCGGCTACCGCATCAAGCTGCTCGGCATTGCGCGCCAGACCGAGGCCGGCATCGAGACCCGGGTCCATCCCTGCATGGTGCCGCGGACAGCGCCGATCGCCCGGGTCGACGGCGTGTTCAACGCCGTGGTGGCGGAGGGTGATTTCGTTGGTCGGGTGATGCTGGAGGGACGCGGGGCGGGCGCCGGTCCGACCGCCTCGGCCGTGGTCGCGGATCTGATCGATATCGCGCGAAACCGAATGACGCCGGTTTGGGGCGCGTCGGCCGCTTCACTGTCCAGCGCGCCATCGGTGCCGATGAGCAACCATGTCGGACCATACTACCTGCGTCTGATGGTCGTGGACCGGCCGGGCGTGATCGCCGACGTAACGGCAATTCTGCGGGATCTGGGGATTTCTCTCGAATCGATGTTGCAGCGAGGTCGAAGCCCGGGGGAGGCGGTCCCGGTCGTCCTGGTAACCCACGAAACCCGCGAAAGTGAGATGCGCTCGGCGCTCGAGAGGATCGGTGCGCTGCCGACGGTGATGGAAGATCCGACACTGATCCGGATCGAAGCAGGCTGAAATGACCTCAAGTCGATCGGCGCCACCACGCGATTCTCGCCGATGTCGTGTCATGACGACACCCCGCATCAGCCGCGCCACGCCGGATAGCCACAACGGTCAGTGAGGCTCCGACGGGGACATCAGACGCATTGCCGTAAACTCTTCTGGGAACAGGCGATCCTTGATGTGAGTGGAGGCCGGCTCGGTTTGCCTGAGCAGCGAGTCAATGACCTGGTAGTCGCTCGAATGAACCCAGGGGCGGCGCGGCTCGTCGCGATCATTGAGCCAGTAAATGCTCCAGCCTGTGGTCGTTTCGACCACCTCGCGGGCAAAATCCGGGCCATAGGACAGGGCACCGTGCAGAACGAGATCGATATAGGACTGCAACATCGGGTATCGTGCTGACGGTTCCGGCAGATCGATCCCGGGTTCGCCGCCCGCACCCACGGGCACATAAACCCAGATCTGCCCGACATCCGGCATTCCTTGCCAGGATACGGCCTCTATCATGTCGCGCGGCACGAGTAGGCGCCGGTAGCCGGCCTCCCGCTGGTCGAACGCCGGTAACGTGGAGGCATCAACAGGATAAATAACGCCGTTGATTGTCAGGGCAGCTTCGCCGGATCGTGGCTTGCGCAGCCCGAGGGCGGTGAATCCGCACGGGCAACGGTCTACCCACGCGCGAAGATAGCCAAAGCCGGATGACACCCGGACTGGGATCGCGGGAGTGATCGCGCCCGCGGTCTTGCCGCGCGACTCCCCGTCAATCAGGGAGCCATATCCGAAGACGAATTGTGTCGGCTGCCCGGGCAGCTTGTGGCCCCACTCGTCCGCGGCGGCGAGATGCGACGTCAGCAGTAATATGCCTGCCACCATGGAACTGAAACGAATGACCCAACGATAAAGCCTCATGACGACACCTCGGTCGGTTCGCAGTCATTATCCGTTCAAATGCGACGACGGGAAGCGCCCGTCCTGCGTGTCCACGCCCCCCACGCGGCTCCGATCGCCTGTTAGAGCGGCGGCCCTTGACGTTGGCCCTCCGTTCGCGTCTCCAGTGTCGTCCCCGGCGGAGCATGCCCTTGGCGGAGGCCGAGCGGCCGGGCCTGCCCTTGCGAAGCATGCCCTTGGCGCAGGCTGAGGGGCGAGAGGACCCACGACTCGCGGTGCGGTGATGTCCGGCCTTCGCCGAGGATGATGACACCTTAAGCACGGACCGTCATCGCCAAAGCCCACGGACATTAGAGCAATATGAGTCCGACTTGATTTGCGGAGCGACCTAGGGCTTCAGCGCCGGCTCCCGCGTGAAATCATAACCTTGTCCGTCGGAGAAAGTCAGACGAAGCAGATTTCTGTCTGCCATTCCCGTCCATCTGAAGCTGCACGAATCCCACAGGTGAAGGACCAAGCGCTTCGGCCATTGCGGCAAATCGGCCCGCCCGAACATAGGTTGCCGTTCGAACGTCGCCGTCCCAGGCATCCAGCCTCAGAGCCGCGCCGGTCGCCGTGAAGGTCATGACCGGTGCGTCGTTTTCCAGCATCACCGACGCCTTGCCGAAAGCGCGGTTGCTGAAGTCCCCGACAAAGGATTCCGCCGGTAGTGCCGGTCGTGCGTCAGGGGGTCGGGCGAACTGTTTTGTTTGAGATTCGAAATCGGCGACAGCCGCACGGTGCCTGGCGGCGACATGATCAACATCCGGATTGTCCAGAATGCGATCGAGCGTCCACAAGCCGATTGCATCCGGAAAGCCCACATTGACCTCGTTGCTAAGGACGATGACGCCGACATTCTTGACTGGCAAAAGCCCGACAAAGGCACCGAAGCTGGCCGTTCCGCCATTGTGCCAGACGATATTGCCATTTTGCGTCTGTTGATCCACCCACCCGGACGCATAGGACAAATTGTTGTTGATCGCGATTCTCGGCTGATGCGTAAGTTCAAGGTTCGCCTTGGACACCAGCCGATGACCGTCGAACTCGCCGTTCCCCAGCTGCAGCCGAATCCAGCGGGCCATCTCGTCGATGTTGGAGTTGATGTCTCCAGCGCCAAAATAATCATAGGGAAAGATCTGGCTGAACGGCAGCTCGGTCGTGCCTTGCGGGCTCCAGCGGTATCCCATCGCGTGATTGGCTGACGCCTGCATGGCGACGGCGGTATAGCTGGTATCTTTCATCCCCAGCGGCTCGAGAAATTCCTTCTGCAGAACGGCGTTCCAGTCCGGGGCGCCAGCGAGCTTTGCGACTATGCGGCCGGCCAGCAGGTGCGTAATGTTGGTGTAAGAGAACGTGGATCGAAAACTCGAAACGGGTGTCACATAGCGAAGCGAATTGATCAGGTCTGCTTCGGGATAAGCGAATACGCCGAAGCCGTCGTTCACGTCGGGCGGCAAGCCGGACCGTTGCGCCAACAAGTCGAACACGCGAAATTCTCGGGTCACCCACGGATCCAAAAGTTGAAATTCCGGATCGAGGTCGATGATCCGGTCGTCCCAGTGCAGTTTGCCGCGATCAACCATCAGCGCAATGGTCGCAGCAAGGAAAGCCTTGGTCGTGGAGCCGATCTGAAATAACGTTCTCGTATCGACCGGCGCGGTAGCCGATTTGCTGCGCACGCCGAAGCCCTTGCTGTACACTAGCCGGTCGTCGGCCACGATGCCTATGGCAAGGCCGGGCGAGTCGAAGGTCCGCATCCCCTGTTCGATATAGGCTTCGAGGGACGGGACGAGCGCGGTCACCCGCTCGGCCGCCGGTTGCGCCTGAGCCAGACACGGCGTGGGGACAGCGGTGCCGAACAGGACGAAGATTGCGAGCCACAGTGAAATGACAACGGGCCGGCAAGACCTGCGTCCGCCGACCACGCCAGCCGCATTCAAGATCGGTATCGAGATCTGGCCTGAGAGTGCGGCCATTGGCAACCCCTTCAAATTACGGAATGCGATAAAACGGGTCTGGCAAGGGGAAGGTCGGTCTTCTCGGCGTGGCCACCGGCGAGATGAGGTCGCTGCAATCTTTGTGGCGCCGACATTGGCAGGCGCGGACGACTTACCAGGGCGCGCGCTAACACCCGGCACAGAGTGATTGTCACACGCCGCCGCCAGCAACCCATGCAATCGGCAACAGCAAGCGATCAGCTCGCTGGACCATCAAAGACCTCGCTCCTATATTGTCCTTGCGAAAGGATGTGGTCGCTGCGTCACCCCCGAGAGCGCCGCGCTATCGATATTTCACCGATATGTTGTCCCGCGGCAGGAGTTCAGGGCGGTTTCCACCTGCAGGCGATCGACTGACTACTTTCCCTGGCCGCCCATCATTTGGCGAATGAAACCAACGATGACCATCAGGACACCGCCGCCCACGCCGCCGCCCACGATCTGGCTGACGATCGTCCCGATATCCAGTCCACCAGCCATATCGGGACTCGCCGCTGCGCCGGTCGCCGCGGCGCCGCCGCCAGCCAGCATAGCAAGAAGCTGGCCGCCGAGACCGCCGCCGATGATGCCCGCCAGGCTGTTTCCCAGCGGCCCGAGATTGAACTGTTTCAGCAGGGTGCCTACGATGTTGCCACCCGCCGCCCCGGATATGAGAGAGATAATAAGGCTTATGACAGTTCCGCTCATTTGCCCGATCCATTGTTAACTGACAACATATTGAGCTTTTTGACGAGGCTGCGCAACAGTGGTGTTTGAAGGACTGAAACCATGGACTTCCAGATCAGCGCGCAACAGAGAGAAATGATTGCCTCCGTGCGCTCGCTCACGCAGACCGAGTTCAAGGCCAACGCCCTGCGCTGGATGGACGGCACATTCCCTTGGGAGAACATGAAGAAACTCGCCGATCTCGGCGTCCTGGGGATGTCGGTACCCGAGGAATACGGCGGCCTCGGTCTGCCGATCCTGGATACCGCACTGATCCTGGAGGAAATCGCCAAGGTCGACTACGTGACCGCGATGGCGGTGCTGGGAGAAGCAGGCGTGCAGACACGGGTGATTGCACGCTATGCTCCGCCTTCGATCCGGGAGCGTATTCTGCCACTCGTGGTCAGCGGCGACTGCATCCTGGCAGTGTGCATGACCGAGCCGCATGCCGGCACCGACGTCGCCAACTATCGCACCAACGCGCGCATCGTTGGCGACCGGGTGATTCTGAAGGGGACCAAGACGCTGATCAGCCGAGCGCGCGAGGCGGGGATGTTCGTGGTCTTTACCCGGGTTGACGGGAAGCCGGGACGCGAGGGCATTGGCTGTGTCCTGCTGGAACCTGACACCAAGGGCTTCTCGGTCACCGGTACCTATCACACCATGGGCGGCGAAAACCTGCACGAGATTCAGTTCGACGACTGCGAACTGCCGCTGGAGAACCTGGTCATTCGCGAGGATGGTTTCCGGAAACTTCTGACAGCCTTCAACACACAGCGGTGTCTGAATCCCGCGATTTCGTTGGGCCTGGCCGAGGGAGCGTTCGACGAGGCGGTAAACTACGTACGGGAGCGCACCGTTTTCAACAAGCCGATCGCAGATTTCCAGGGTATTCGCTGGAAATTGGCCGACATGTTCAAGGACATCGAGGCCGCGCGCGGGTTGTTGTATCGCGCCTGCCTGACGGCGAACCCTTTCCCTGACCCCTTCATGGCCGCGGCGGCAAAGGTCTTTTGTAACGAAATGTCGTTGCGCGTCACCACCGAGGCGGTGCAGATGCACGGTGGTTTCGGTTTCACCGATGAATACGCGGTTTCCCGATTCTATCGCGGCGCGCGGTACGGCTCGATCGGCGGCGGGGCGTCGGAGACGTTGCGCGACCTGATCGGCAAGAAAATCGTCGGCGACTTCGACGTGACGGACGGCATCATGGGACTGGGAGCGTTCTGAACGGCGCCGGACCTCGCGCCATCCGCGCTACCGGGAACGGTACGCGCTGGCTGCCTGGGACGCACAGGAGAAGCGCCGCCGACTGCATTGTATTCGGCAGGCTTGCATCGGTCCGCCCAACCGACTAGGAACGCCCCGCCCGGCCATGGCTTGGTCGCTTGGCGCGCTGCTGTAGCTCAGTGGTAGAGCACTCCCTTGGTAAGGGAGAGGTCGAGAGTTCGATACCCTCCAGCAGCACCATCACATCGTTGGAATAACGCGACTTTCGTCCTCGCGGCGGATGCCGGTGCGTACCGGCCTGCCCTTGCGTAAGGCGCCGGGGCCCACGACCCACGATGCTGGCCAGGCCCCCCTCAGCGGCGCCCAATAAAGCCACAGAGCGCTGAGGCCCCCGCCCTCCTTGGCGACATTGAGAAACATCTGACAACATCTGGCGGCGCCTGACCGACGCGCGATTCGGGGCCATTTTCTGTCTCCGGAGCGATGCTCAGGCCGGCCTTCGGCCCTCCGCGAATTTTCGCCGGCGAAAACACCTCACGCCATCGGGGAGCTGATTTTTCTGCTTTTTTCGTCCCGAACGTCCGATTGTATGCAATCACTCAAATGGCGCGCCAAAATCAGGCACGTTGCTCAACGAAAGGCCCAGTTATGCCGGCAGACCCGGCCTTCCCGGAACACGGGTTTCTCTGCGGCGATATCATCAAGGCCACCGACCCAACGACCTTTACCGGAGTCCGGGTCGAAGGAGACACTTTCAGAGAACAAGCGGAAAAGTACGCAGGGGACTACTCTGAACCATTTGGTCCCTCCGCCCCAACGATGCGGTCGCCCCGGGTACGCCTCGCGCCCGGCCAGGATTCCTGTGGCGCCATCACCGAACCGGTAGTGCTCGCGACGGTCGATCTATCCTTGATCAACCGCCGCCAGAAGCCGCTTCAAGAAGCCGTCGATCGCCCCATTGTCTATCCAACGCACCACGGCAACCACATCGTGCTCCGGATCGACATAGATCATATTGGTCCCGTTACCAATATGCGCGAACGCACTCGCCGGCGCGCTCGGCCACAATCTCTTGTTGGTGTTTAGAAACCAGTTCATGAACCCATAGGTGGGCTCAGGCTTCGTCGGGGTAAGCGCCAGCTCGACCCATTGCCTGGAGAGCAGCTGGCGGTCTTTCCATTTGCCCCAATGCAGCGTGAGGTAGCCGAAGCGCCCCATGTCGTACGCGTTGATGTACATGCCGCCGCCAAAATGCCCACCGCCCGTCACCGACTGCACCAGGCTTCCGTCCAGAACAATCCACGAATTCTCGTAGCCGAACCAGCGCCAGGTATTCGAGGCGCCGATCGGGTCCATGATATTTTCCTTCAGCACCTGCGGCAACGGGCGCCGCCAGACATTGAGCGCCGCGAGCGCCAGGACATTGACGCGGGTGTCGTTGTATTTGTAAGCGATACCAGGTTTGTTGCGCGCTCGTGTCGTCCATTCCGCCGGGTCCGGCCCTGGCCGGTCAGCCCAATCCGGCTTACCCCAAAGCGTGCCCTCCCAGTCGCTGGTCTGCCGCAGCAGATTGTCCCAGGTGATCAGACGATTGTGCGGCGTTTCGAACAGCGCCAGAAAAGCCGGCGCCGTAAGCGCGTCCGCCTTATTGCTCGGCGGGAACGGATTGTAGACCTGAATGGGCGCGACATAATCCCTGACATTATCGTTGATACTTTTGATCATACCCCGGTCGACGGCGATCCCCACGACGCTGGACAGAAAGCTCTTCGTCACGCTGTGGGACATGTCCACCCGCAGTGGATCGCCCCATTCAGCGACGAAGTACCCATGACGAATGATGAGCCCGGTCGGGTCACCCCGGTCCTTGATCGGCCCGATCGCCTCGCCGAACGGCTCGCGGCCGAAGGTTTGATAGTGATTTAAAACGAGATCGCGCGGCGCCTTCGTCTCGTTGGCAACGGCGAAGTCGATTGCTGCTTTCAGGAGCTGAGGGTTGGTGTCAGCTTCCGAGGGCGTTTTGTGCTGCCACGTCGCGTCCGGGTAATATGGGGTGGCAGGCTGTTCGTCTCTCACGGCTTGCGCGGTGGCCAAGAGTGGATCGCCCGCGAGCAGAAGGGCGAACAGCGCAAGCTGGCGAAGCACCTGATGTTCCCCTTTTACTGCCGTACCCGACCGGCGGTCAGCCGCCGTCAAGGTCTTCCCCAGCCGCCGGCTGATGCGTGGCCCGGACCCCTGACGCCGCGCGACCCCATAGGCTGACGCGCCCCCTGCTCCGACACCGTCGGCGGGCCCGACGCATCCTGCTTCCGCGACCATGGCCCGCGGCCGCAGAACCAATGGGCGTTTATCGGCCCTCGGTCCAGCTTTCTGAAAACGCCAGGGCACACGTGCTGAACGGACGTCCCTCACGCTCCCTCGGCCACGCCCGCCCCGTCGCCTGGACGCCATTGCGCGACAAGCGCGCACCGAGCGCCGGGATCAGAACGGTGCAGACACCGTATGGGCGTCCCGGCTCCGCATGGGGTTGTGTGTGGATCAGCAACGGCTCGCCGATATCATACCAGGTAAGGGAAATTTCTTCATCTCGGGCGACGAGGCGTTCGGTCCAGAAATACCGAGGGTCGCCAGACTTGCTGAACTGCGCTTCAATTACCGGAATTGTCCGGGTCCGCCGTCTGGGCGTTGAGCATGCCCTGGACCGTCGATTGCAGCCAACGTGCCATGGCGATGTTGTCGGAGTAGATCCGCCAGCGATTCTCCGTGACCTCGCTCTGGAGGTAGAGCACATGTCCCGGCCCCGCCGGACAGGTGATGATCCGCCAGAAACTGGCATTCGTGGTCGTGGCGCCGCCGTCGTCGCTGCTCAGACGGATGAACGGATTTTCGCCAGTAAGTATCAGATGATTTGGATCTGCGGTACTCATCGGAATTCCCCCACTTTTGCCGCCGTCTACTGCAAAATATGCAATGACGCTGTGTCAGCTTTACTCTGTTTCGCCGGCGTCGCATTCACCGCCACCGGCTCCTCCCACGCCATCAGGTGCCCGAACGCCGCTGCCGCCCGCCCGGGACGCCACGACAATCCGCACTCGCCGCAAGACTATTCAGCCGCGCGCATCTGTTGTCGCTCCAGACTGGGCCGATCGAGCTTGTAGACCTCGCCGCCCTTCAGAATCGCAATCAGGCGGTCCTTGTTCTGCAGGACGCTCACGTCAGCGACCGGATCACCGTCCACCAGAAGCAGGTCGGCCAGGAAACCCTCGCGCACCAGTCCAGCCTCATGGCCCATGCCCATCAGTTCCGCTCCATGGCGGGTCGCACAGACCAGCGCCTCGCCCGGACTGTAGCCGAGGTGGCGCACAAAATGGGCGATGTCGCGGGCATTCTCGCCCTGCGGCGTTCGGGCAAACCCATAGTCGCCGCCGATAACGACGCGAATACCGCGCTTTTTCATCTCCGGGTAAGCGCGCGCCGCCGCGGCCAGGCCAAGCTCAATCCCCTGCCGCACGCCGCCGGGCAAAGCGCCTTCGGGAGCCTCGTGGACCGCAGTATGCAGCAAGCCGATCGCGGGACCGACGAATACCCGATCCTTCACCGATTCGAGCATGTCGAGCGCCTCTTCGTCGGCATGCTCGCAATGGTAGATCACATCCACGCCGCACCGCACCGCACGCTTCACCGCCTCCGCTGCTCGGCAATGGGCGTTGACCTTGCGGTGAAAGTCATGCGCCGCGGTGACGCCCGCACGGATTTCCGCCTCGCTCATGACGGTGCGCGGCAAAGCGCCCGAACTTGTGTGATCGTCGCCCGATATGTTGAGCTTGATGCTGTCCACCCCCTCCCGCACGCATAGCCGCGCAAGTTTCGTTACCTCGTCCGGGCCGTCCGCGATGATGGCGAAACTGTCGCGAAACTGATGCGCTCGGCGCTCGTCACCGAGACCCGCAGTCACGGTGATCTCAGGTCCACAGGCCCGCAGGCGGGGTCCCGGCAGCTCGCCGGCATCGATCGCGTTGCGGATGACGACGTCGATGCGAAGTTTGGCACTGGCCGCGCTGTACGCACTGGTGAAGCCATGATCCAGCAGGATGCGGGCGTTGCGCGCTGCAATCAGCGTGTGCTCCTCGGGCGGCGTGTCGCCAACGTCGGTCGCCCGGGCAGCGTTGATAAAGGTGATGTGCGAGTGACCCTCGACCAGGCCCGGCATCAGGGTCTTTCCGTTGGCGTCGATGACATCCGCACCGGCGGCCTGGAGTTGCCCGCGTTCGGTCGCAACGGACCGGATGCGTTCGCCCTCGACCAGGACGTCGGCCGGATAGGCCGGCGCGCCCGAGCCATCCCACACGCGGCAGTTCTTGAACAGAATGCGGGCCATCGATCCCTCCTGATCTTGTTTCGTTTTCCCACGGTCATCCCGACGGGCGGCTTGGCATCCGTTGTGTCAGGCGTTTTGCACAACGAAAGTCTTGTAGTTCGAGGATATCAGGTCGGACGCCGCTTCGATAGACCGGCGTCGATCTGACTGCCGAGCGCCGAATTGGTTTGCCGAGGGCCTCATTGGCAGGCCAGCCTCGAACCGGTTGATGTCAGACCGTCCAGCGGTTCGCATTTGCCCCTGCCCTGATAATCCGCTTCAAGGTGCCAGGGTGGCAGCAAACCTGAGGCGGGAGGCAACCATGGATACGGCGGTCGAAAAATCTGCGATGCGGAAGATCTATCTGCGGCTGCTTCCGTTCGCCTTCCTCAGTTATGCGCTGTGTTACATGGACCGGATCAACGTCACCTTCGCCGGCCTGACCATGCGCGGCGATCTCGACCTGTCTGCCACGGTCTTCGGTTTCGCGGTCGGCACCTTCTACTGGGGCTACTTCATCTTCGAAGTCCCCAGCAATATCATCATGGAGAAAGTCGGGGCTCGCCTCTGGATCGCCCGCATCATGATCACCTGGGGCCTTCTAGCCGGCCTGACTGCCCTGGTCACCGGTCCCATCAGTTTCGCCACGGTCCGCTTTCTGCTCGGCGTCGCCGAGGCAGGGTTCTTTCCGGGCATGGTCCTTTACTTCACCTACTGGTTCCCCGCCCATCACCACGCCAGAATCGTCTCCGGTCTGCTGGCGGGATTTGTCGTGGCCGTCGCTGCCGGTGCGCCAATATCGACGGCGTTGCTGGGACTTGATGGCCTGTTCGGCCTGCACGGTTGGCAGATCATGTATATCGCCGAAGGAATTCCCACCGTCCTGTTCGGTATCGCGACCTTGTTCGTAATGACCGACCGGCCTGAGCAGGCCAGCTTCCTCACCGTCGGGGAAAAGACCTGGCTCACCGCGAAATTGGCCGATGAACGTCAGGCCAAGGAAGCGGTGCGAACCTTCACCATCGCAGAGGGAATGTTCAACCCGAAGGTGTTGCTGCTGTCGCTGAACTATTTTGGTATCGTTACGGCCAGCCTCGGCATGCTGTTCTTCATCCCGCAGATCATCAAGTCGCTCGGCGTCAGCAGCAACATGACGGTCGGTTGGCTCACCATGATTCCCTACATTTGCGGCGGCGTGTCGCTGGTGATCTGGGGCCGCATCTCAGATCGGATGCGAGAGCGGCGCTGGAACCTGCTCGCGGCATGCGTCGTCTCAACGCTGGGTCTGCTGCTGGCCGGTCTGACCATGGGAACCTGGTGGGCGCTGACAGGCATGTCGATCGCTGCTATCGGCTTCTACGGCTCGAAGGGCCCATTCTGGGCGATGCCACCGATGTTCCTCACCGGCACGGCGGCGGCGGCTTCACTGGCCTGGATCAACTCACTCGGCAACCTCGGCGGCTTCTTTGGTCCATGGTATGTCGGAGTCATCAAAGACCTGACCGGCAGCTACGCTGGTGGTCTGCTGGGCCTCGCGGCGCTTGGCCTGGCCGCGGCAACAATCGCAGCGTTCTGGCTGCATATCCCAAGCACGATGGCGTCGGAACAAACCGTGGTCGCCGCGGCACAGGCAGACTGAGAGGCGCCATCTCCATGGGCGATCGCGCGCCACGCACAGGCCCTGGACGATTGCGTTGGCGATGCCGCCCGGCCCGCCCATGGCCACGCGGCGGGGCGGCCGAACCTTCGCCGCCGACTTGACTTCCACCGCCGGCTTGGCACGTTGCAGGAACCTTGAAGGGCCGAAACGGCCACATCCCAGAGGAGGGAAACGCTTTATGTTGCGTAACAAACTGTCGCGCCGGCTCGCGATGTCGGGAACCGCCGCCGTCAGTGCCGCCACCATCCTGCACTGGCCGGCCAACGCCGCCGAATTCGCTTACAAATATGGCTCCTCGGCACCGATGGAACACCCCGCTATGGCGCGCGTCAAGGAGGCCGCCGAAAAGATCAAACAGGAGAGCAACGGCCGGCTGGAGATCACGATCTATCCCAACAGCGCCCTCGGCGGCGACACGGCGATGGTCGCGCAGGTGATCGCCGGCGCGTTGGAAATGTATAACCTGCCGATCGATCTGCTGGCGCCGCGCAACCCGGCCTGCGGCATCTCCGGCGTCGGCTTCGCTTTTCCCGACTACGATCACGTCTGGGCCGCGATGGATGGCGATCTGGGCAATATGCTGCGCGGTGCCGCGGAACAGATCGGCTTTTACTGCATGGACAAACCTTACGATCACGGCTTCCGCCAGATCACCACGCGTACCAAGCCGATCACCGGCCCGGCCGATCTGCATGGCTTCAAGATCCGCCTGCCGGTCGCACCCTATCTTATCTCGCTGTTTCGCCATCTCGGCGCCTCGCCGACCGCGATCAACTTCAACGAAGTCTACAGCGCCCTGCAGACCGGAATCGTCGACGGACAGGAAAATCCGCTCGTTCTGATCGACACCGCCAAGCTTTACGAGGTGCAGAAATATTGCAGCCTCACCAACCACACTTGGTCCGGATTCCACCCTGCCTTCAATGTAGCGGCGTGGAAGAAGCTGCCGCCCGATCTGCAGGAGATTGCTCACCGAAATTTCGTCGCGGGCGCGCTCGCGGAGCGTCAGGATTTCATCACCATGACGCAGTCGGAACAGCAGAACCTCGCCAGCAAAGGGCTGGCTTTCAATACACCCGACATCAAGCCATTTCGTGAGATGCTGGCCGCGAACGGCTACTATCCTGACATGAAGAAGGTCGCCGGTGACAAGGCCTGGGCCCTGCTCGAAAAATACGTCGGCTCGCTCACATCATGAGGGTCGACGCTTCGAAGCCTAATGCGGTGATCACGCCGGTGACCGCGCGGAGTGGAATCGGATTGCGGCAGGCCGCCACGTTACTTGATCGGGCGATCGGTATCGGCTGTGAGGCGATCGGCGCAGGCCTGGTCCTGGCCGAGGTGGTCATCCTGTTCTCTGGCGTCGTGTCACGCTATTTGCTCGACAGTCCGCTGTTCTGGACCGACGAACTGGCCAACTTCCTGTTCCTCTGGCTGTCGATGCTCGGGATGGTCGTGGCGTTGCGCAGCGACGGCCATATGCGGCTGACCACGGTGGCCAACTGGGTGCCGGACCATTGGGCCCGCTGGTTCTCTGCGGTCGCGTCCCTAGTGGTGATCGCCTTCGTGCTGGAGATCCTGCTGCCCGCCGCGGAATATCTTGACCAGCAACGTTTTGTTCAGTTGATATCGCTGGAGATTTCCGACGGCTACCGCGTCGTCGCGCTGCTGGTCGGCGCCGGGCTGGCTGCCGTGATCGCGCTGCTGCGCCTGCTCGAAACGACGACCGTTCGCAGCTTCGGTCTGGCGTTGCTCACCGTCGGCGGCATCGCGGCGCTGCTCTGGATGGGACAGCCGGTGCTGCTCGCAGATGGGCTTCGGCAGCCTGATCGTGTTCTTCGTCGTGATCGTCGCCGCCTGCGTTGGCATCGGCGTGCCGATCGCGTTCGCCTTCGGCATCGCGACGCTGTCCTATCTCGCCCTCACCAGCAACATGCCGCTGTCCATCGTGGTCAACCGGATGGACGAGGGCATGTCCAACCTGCTGCTGCTGTCGGTGCCGATGTTCGTCTTCCTCGGTCTGCTGATGGAGATGACCGGCATCGCGCGCGTGATGGTGGCGTTCCTTGCGGCCCTGGTCGGCCATGTGCGCGGCGGCCTGTCCTACGTGCTGCTGGGCGCGATGTACCTGGTGTCCGGCATCTCCGGCTCGAAGGCCGCCGACATGGCCGCGGTGGCGCCCGTGCTGTTCCCCGAGATGCGCCGCCGCGGCTCGCATCCGGGCGAACTCGCATCCCTGCTGGCGAGCTCCAGCGCGATGTCGGAAACGATCCCGCCCAGCCTGGTGCTGATCACCATCGGATCGGTCACGAACGTGTCGATCTCAGCACTGTTCACCGGCGGATTGCTGCCCGCGGCGGTCGCGGCGGTCGCGCTGGTGGTGGTGAGCTGGTACCGTTCGCGCCACATGGACATCGGCGGCGGTGAGCGGGCGCGCGTCTCGCAGATCATGCGCGCCTTCGTCATCGCGGTACCCGGGTCTGACATTGCCATTCGTAATCCGCGCCGCGGTCATCGACGGCGTCGCCACCGCCACCGAGGTCTCCACCGTGGGCGTCGTCTACACCGCGTTGCTCGGCTTGCTGGTCTACCGCCAGTTCGATTGGCGCCGAATTTATCCCGCTTCTGGTCGAGACGCTTTCGCTCACCGGCGCGGTCATGCTGATCATCGGCACCGCCACGGCGATGGCATGGGCACTGACCCAGTCCGGGTTTTCGCAATGGCTGGTCATCGACCATGGCCTCGGTTCCGCGCGGCTCTGTCGGGTTCCTCGCGATCACCGCGATCGCCTTCATCATCCTCGGCAGCGTGCTGGAGGGGATACCGGCAATCGTGCTGTTCGGCCCGCTGTTGTTCCCGGTCGCCAAGGCGATGGGCGTGCACGAGGTGCATTACGCGATGGTGATCATCCTGGCGATGGGGATCGGGCTGTTCGCGCCGCCGTTCGGCGTCGGATTCTACGGCGCCTGCGCGATCGGGCGAGTCTCACCGGACGAGGCGATATGGCGCATATGGCCATACCTTGGCGCATTGGCGGTTGCCTTGGCGATCGTTGTCGCCGTGCCCTGGGTGTCGATTGGCTTCCTGCCGCGATGACGTGCGACGCTTCCTCCGTGTCATGGCCGGCGCAGGCCGGCCACCCACGACTGTTCCCGGCGCAGGCCGGCCACGCACGACTTTCCCCGCAGCCGGCCGCCCACGACCTTCCCTCTATAAGCAAAGACATGGGTGGACCGGCGAAAGTCGGGCTGGTACCTCGCTCTCGCTCTCGTCGTCACTCTAGGCTCTAGTTCCGAGCGCCGCCGGCGAAATACAGCTTCGGATCGGAAGCCCGCACCCGCGCCTCGGGCAGGCCAAGCTCGCGCCGAACGATATTGGTGCCCTCGACCATCGAAACGCATTTGTAATAGGCAATCCGGCGGCTAAGCCCTTCGCGCCCGAAGCCGCAATCCGTGGTGATCACCAGCCGCTCCGCCGGAATGAACTCCAGCGCGCGGCGGATCAGGCCGGCGACGTATTCCGGCGGCTCCACAACGGTATTGCAGTGGTTGACCACGCCGATGCCGATCTTCTTGTCGGTCTTGATATTTCCCGAACAGATGACAGGTCCCTGCCGTCACTGCTGGCGCATTCGAACGTGATCACATCCGCGTTCAGTTGCAGCAGATGCGGCATGGCCTTTTCGTAACTGGGAACCTCCCAGTAGACTCGCTGCTGATTCGGATTGCCCCAGCAGGTGTGCACCCAGATCTCCGCATTCACGCCGACAAGCTGGCGGTTGAACGCCTCGGTCAGGAATTCGCAGGTCGGCCTCGGTGCAATCCGGCCGCAACGAACGGCCGTGATGCGGCGGTTCCTCCACCTGGATCAGCGGACAACCCGACGTCGGCGAGTTCGCGCAGCTCGGCATTCATGATGTCGCACAGATCGAGTATCATGGCCTTGTCGTCGGTGTAGAATTCGTTCCACAGCATGCTGGCGAGCGCCGGCGCGCAGATCGCGCCGAACTTCACCGGCCGATCGGTCAGGCGTTGCGCCACCTGCCACAGCGCAGTGTATTCCCACGGGCCGCGCGTCAGCTTTTCCTTCACGACGCTGGGCTGATACGCCTCCTGCACTTCCCACAGGATCTTTCCCGGCCGCAGGTCGTGCCGACCCATCCAGCCGCGCGACGTGTCGCGATGGCCCCTGAATGCCGCCGAGCCGCTCGATCGGATAGAAGAACCAGGATTTGCCGCCGACCGCGAGGTCGAACCGGCTGTCGCCATCGGTAACGATATCCAGCCCCGCGGCTTCCTGCGCATTGATGACCGCGGCGACGGCATCCATGTATTGTTCGCGAAACAGCGACTCGCCGAGCGCCGCCTTGAAGGACCGCCCGTCCAGGCTGAGGTCGAACCACAGCGGGCGCGGGTAGGATCCGGTGATCGCCGTCGGCAGCATCATATTTTGCGTTACGGTCAGCATTGGTTGGCCTTCCGGTGAGGTCCGACATCTGCTCGTCGGACAAGAACTCCGTCAACGTCGGTCAAATCGATCCAGCATCAGTCGAACATCAGCACGGTGCGCGCGACTTCGCCGGCCTTCATCGCGCGAAACGCCTCGTTGATATCGCCCAGGCGCCCGCGCCGGCTGACCATCTCGTCCAGTTCCAGCCGACCCTGGCGATAGAATTCCAGATAGTTCGGAATGTCGGTGCGGAACTGGTTCGACCCCATGCGCGAGGTCTGCACCTTGCATTCCGGCCGGATCGCCAGCCACGGGAACTCGATCATCGCGTCGGGCGGCAGCACGCCGACAATCGTCGCGGTGCCGCGCACGGCCAGGCTTTCGATCGCCTGCCGGCACAGCTTGCGATACCCACCGCCTCGAACGCATGATCGACGCCGAGGCCGCCGGTCAGCGCGCGCACCGCTTTCACCGGGTCGTCCTGCGTCGTGTTGACGAGGTGCGTGGCGCCGACCGCCTTCGCCATCTCCAGCTTGGAGTCGAACTGATCCACGGCGATGATCTGCCGCGCGCCGCCGATGCGCGCGCCCTGGATGATCGACAGGCCGACGCCGCCGCAGCCGAACACCGCCACCGTCTGCCCCGCCTGCAAGCCCGACGTCCGCAACGCCGCGCCGACACCGGTCAGCACGCCGCATCCCACCAGCGCGGCGCGATCCAGCGGCAATTCCGGGTCGATCCGCACCAGCGAGTTCTCGTGCAGCAGCATATGCTCGGCGTAACTCCCGATGTTGGCGAACTGCCGGAACGGCCTGCCGTTCTGCGACACCCGCGGAGTTGCGGACTTCGCCCGTGCGACGATGCCGCCGGTGCAGACGTTCGGATGGCCACTGAGGCATTGCGGACAGGTGCCGCAGAACCCCGACAGGCACGCGACGACGTGGTCGCCCACCCGCATGGTGGTGACGTCGTCGCCGACCGCCTCGACCACGCCAGCGCCTTCATGTCCCAGCACGAACGGCCGGTCAGTCGGATAGCGGCTCAGGCCGTCCACTACATGCAGATCGCTGTGGCACACGCCGGTCGCGGCGGTGCGCACCAGCACTTCCCGGCCCCGCGGCTGGTCGATGTCCACAGCCTCGATCGTCAGTGCTTCATGGACCCTGCGAAAGACAGCGGCGTTGCTCCGCATGGAGCCCCTCCCCTATTGGTTACCAGGAGCATAGAACCTTTTCGGGCCGACCGGAAACTTCACCCCGGGGTGAAGACGTCCCCTTGCGTCACTGCCGGGGTCAGGCTTTTACGTTTTTGCCGTTCGCCCTCGGTCCGAATCCACGTAAGGCCGAACGGCGTCGAGCAGTTTCGCGTCTGGCGCCAGCCGTGGTCCACTGCCTTCGTCCACCGGCGGCACCACTGTCACGTGCCAGTCGGACAGCGTGCTGAGCGATGCCCGCACCTGAGGGTGATCCAAGAGCGGTTGATTTAGCGACGGACCGACGATCACCGGTGTGCCCCTGCCGATCGCCTCGGCGACGACGGATAGCGCGAGGTTATCGGCGATGCCGTGTGCAAGCTTGTTGAGCGAATTGAAGCTGCAGGGCGCGAACAGCACGACCCCGCGCGGTGGCCGGGGACGGATCGCCACATCGAAGTAAGATTCGATGACTTGCGCTCCCTCGACATCCGCGAGGTCACGCAACGCGACCACGCGCGATGCATTTGGTGTGGGCAGCGCGATGACAGTCCCGAAGCCCAAAGCGACCAGCCCACGCAGCAGGTCTGGACAGCGTGAAGCCGTCGTCGTGCCGCTGAGCACCAGGTAGACGACATCGAATGTCTCGCCATCATCCGCATTGCCTGGCTGCATCATCGCCTTCCCCGCTTTGCGTCGGCACATGCGCCGCCGAAGTTGCGATGCGCGCGCTGCGGTTCAGCGAACCGCCAGCACAAGCTTGCCCCGTAGATGGCGCGCTTCGCTGACACGATGAGCATCGGCGGCGTCCGCGAGAGCGTACCGCGTGATGGCAGGGGGCGAGACCGCGCCGGCGTCGAGCAGAGCTACAATCCGCTCCAGGTGAGCGCGATCACGCGTGACCGCCGGACGCAACACCCTGACGTCGGAGCGCGGCTGTCCGGAGCCGTCTGCCGCCGGCGCGACCCACACCAACCGCCCGCCGGGCTTCAACACGCTATACGAACGTGTTTGAACGTCGCCGCCGACGGTATCGAACACGACGTCGCAGCCGGAGACAACCTTGGTGAAGTCCTCGGCGTTGTAGTCGATCACCCGGTCGGCTCCGAGGCCGCGGAGATAGTCGACGTTGGCGGCGCTCGTCGTGGTGACCACGGTGGCGCCAAGATACTTCGCCAACTGAATCGCGAAGCCGGCCACGCCGCCCGCGCCCCCCTGGATCAGAATCGTTTCACCCGCCCGAAGCTGCGCCGTGTCCTCGATAGCCCAGATCGCAGTGATACCGGTCAAGGCCATTGCGGCGGCCTGCAGATGCGACAGGCGCTCGGGCTTGCGCGCGACGATCGCCGCCCTGATGGCGAGCTTTTCCGCATACGCGCCTTCCTTACCCGCGTCATTGACGCCGAACACCGGATCGCCGGCTTTGAAATCGGATACCTCGGCGCCGGTTGCGGCAACCACTCCGGAGAAGTCACGGCCCAGAATGTGCGGGAACCGGACGCTATGGCCTTGCCCACCCAGTCGCACCTTGTAGTCGGCGGCGTTGACGCTTGCGGCATGAACATCGACAACGATTTCATCCGGCGCCGGCGTGGGATCCTCGGCCTCGCCGAGCCGCAGCATGTCCGGGCCGCCGTGGCCGGTCAGAAACATCGCCTTCATGGGGGTCTCTCCGGTATTTTTGCCTATGGGGCAACACGCAACGCCTCAATCAATGGCTCGATCGTTGCCAACGTATCGAGTTGCCACACCGCCGCAATGACGTCCTCGACCGAGCCGCGAAAACTGCCGTGCTGAGCGAGTTCGCGCACCTTCGCCTCGATGTCCTGGTCGGAGAGCGGTCGCTCCTTGCTGCCCATGGCATGCAGCACCGTCGACCTCAACATGCGCCCATCGGTGGTGCGGACCGTCGCTGTCGCGGCACCTCTGGGGCTGTCAGGATCGAGCCGCACCTTGGTCAGTGTTCGCAGTGCAGCGACCGCCGGATCATGCACTGTTTCTTCGGAAAATTGCTGCAGACCCGCGGCCCCGAACAGAAATGATACGGCAGCGCAGTGATGGATGCTTACCCGGGCATCCCGGTCGCTGGTCACCGTCCGGTCGCCACGATCGAGCAGCAACTGGTCGCCGGAGACAATGATCTCGGCGATCTCCGCCACCGTCACCGCATGATCGCGGCGCAGCGCCAGACACGCGTCGATCACGGCGTGCATCACGATGCCGCACGGATAGGGTTTGTAGGTGTTCTGCAACAGTTCCCAGCGCTCACCCAGGCCGTCCGTGATTTCGCCAACCGCGGGATGGTCTCCCATTGCCCGGGCCCACCCGAGGTTGCCCTCGATCGCGGCCGGCGCGGCGGTGTAGCCCTGTTCCGCCAGCAGAGCGGCGAACAGGCCGTTGCGGGCCGCATTGCCGACAGCAACATTCTTCGCCGCGCTGGGCAGGTTCTCCACCAACCCGGCGGACTGGCTGGCGGCGATACCTACCGCGTGCGACGTCTGCTCGGCGTCCAGGCCCAGCAGCTTCGCACTCGCCACCGCGGAGCCAAACACCCCGCATGTCGAGGTGATGTGCCACCCTCGGGCGTAATGGCCCGGCGAGACGGCGTTGCCGATCCGGCACTCGACTTCAGCGCCCAGAATGAAGGCGTGCAGCATCGCCGCCCCGGACAGCCCGCGCTGTTCCGCGAGGGCGAGTGCGGCCGGGGCGACCGGCGCCGTGGGATGGATGACGGTCCGCAGATGCGTATCGTCGTAGTCGAGCAGGTTTGCCCCGACCGCGTTGACGAATGCCGCGCCGAGCATGTCGAGCCTCTCCGAGCGGCCGATCACCGTAACCCGGTCGGAGCCTGACAATGAGGTCAGGACGCCCATCGCCATGCCAACCGGCCGCGTTTGCGCGACGCCAACGGCACACCCGACAAAATTCAGCACCGACCGCTTACCTTCGTGCCGCAACGGTTGCGGCAGGGTGTCCCAGTGCGAGGCGGCGACGAATCCGCCAATTCGCTCGCCGACGGCGCCGGAACCTGTCAACGCCGTCCCTGGCGATGATGCGCCAATGGCGTGCCCTTCGCCCAGATGTGGACCTGCGCGTCGACGATCATCATGGCGGCTTCACTCCCCTCCTCGGCGCCGATCATAGCCGGCTTCCGCGCGACCTCACCGGTCGGCCGATACTCTGCTACACTCCTGTGCCCTCGGATAGCCTATCGTTCTGGCTCTGCGATCGAGCGGGGAATGGTCGAGATCCGCGGAATCCTCTCGGTACTTCACCACAGCGCCCGGTCTACACAAGCGTCTTCTGACGTTGGGGGGTCAGCGGACTGAGGCCGGAGACGACCAGTCCGTCAAAAATCTCCCCCGACACCGGCCGACTGTAGAGGTAGCCCTGCGCCTCGAAACAACCGTGCGCGCGCAACACGTCGGCCTGCGTGGTCGTCTCCACGCCCTCGGCAATGGCGCGGACCCCCAGTGCTTCAGTCATGCCGACAACGGCGCGTACGATCGCGTCCGCATTGGGATCCTCGCCAAGCCGCAAGATGAAGCTGCGGTCGATCTTGATCTTGTCGAAGCGGAATTTCTGCAAATAGCCCAGGCTCGAGTACCCAGTGCCAAAATCGTCCATCGCAAATCTGATGCCCAGGTCACGTAGGCGCTGCAAGGTTGCCAGGGTTTCCTTGGTATCCTGCATCAGGACACCCTCGGTGAGTTCCAGCTCGAGACGCCCCGGCGTGATCCCGCTCTCCCGGATGGTGTCGAGCACGCTTTGGCAGAATCCTACGTGGCGAAGCTGCACCGGCGAAACGTTGACGGCGATTCCTATGTGCTCCGGCCATGTCGTCGCGCGCCGGCAGGCTTCGCGCAGCACCCATAGGCCGATCGGCACGATCAGGCCGGTGTCCTCCGCGAGGCCGATAAACCGGTCGGGAGGCACTGGACCGTGGCCGGGCCGGTTCCACCGCAGCAACGCTTCCGCGCCGATCATGCGCCCTGTTACCAGATCGACCTGCGGTTGGTAGTGCAACATCAGGCTCTGCTCAGCGACCGCGGCACGGAGATCGAACTCCATGGCGTGACGTTCCCGTAGCTTCACGTTCATGTCTGGCGCATAGAAACGGAATCGACTGCCTCCCTCGTGCTTCGCCTGATACAGCGCGATATCCGCCTGCTTCATGAGTTGGTCAGGATGATCCAATGCTCCGATTTCGGACAGGGTCACTCCGATACTGATGCCCACATGGTGAAGCTCGCCATCGAGGTCGATCGGCGCGTCGATCGCGGCGAGAATTCGATGTCCGAGAGCATCGGCATCCTCCGCGCGTCGCACCAGGTGTTGGATCACCCCGAATTCGTCGCCGCCAAGCCGCGCCAGCGTATCGCTTGTGCGCAGGCAGGTGTGCAGCCTTTCGGCCACCGTCCGCAAAGTCGCGTCGCCCGCCGGATGGCCGAGAAAGTCGTTGATGCTCTTGAAATCATCCAGGTCCATGTAATACACACCGACCCGTCCGCCTTCGCGGTGCGCCTGGGCGAGGGCCAGTTCAAGCCGGTCATAAAACAATCGGCGGTTCGGCAGACCCGTCAGCAGGTCATGCGCCGACAGAAATGAAGCGTGATCGACGGCCGCCGCAAGCATCCGCAGCGGCGCCACCCGCAGCAGCAAAAATACCAGCAGGCCAAGGCAACTTGATCCGCAGGCCACCGCGGCGGTAATGATCAATGCCGGCCGTAGCGAGCGCGCGATATCCACCTGGCCGAGCGACGCGTCGCCTCCCGTCAGCGCCAGGCGAGCGGTCTCCAGCGGCCAAGCCGGCGGCACGAAAGTCGCCGTCTCGATGATCGTTTGACCGGCCGTGGAAAGCACCCGCCGTCGTTCAGCGGCGCTGGGTTTGTCTGAGGTTAACGGGCGAGCGATCTCCAAGCTATCCAGTGCGGGGTCCGCCGTGCCATCCGCGAGGGCATTCCAGAGGACGGGGTTCTGGCGTGCTTCGTCCGCCACCCGGTTGGCGTAGAGTTGGGCGTCGATTTCAATTTCGCCGCGCAGATGCGCCTGGGCGACCAAGAACCATGAGACCGGCACAATGGCTGCTATCGCAATGGCCGCAAGTGCGGCGAGCAGGGTGATCAGGCCAACCATGCCGGCGTTCGGCGTGCCGGCGATCGCAGTCCGTCGCGGGACCTTGAATATACGCGCGTATGCGGTGCGGGCTGAATTTCCCCATTGACGACAAGGCCTCCGAAGGCAGTCTGTGGCCAAATTCTCAGCAGCAGCGATCATTGTCCAACCTCCCTCGCGGGCGCGGCCATATCTTGCGAACACGACGACGCTAAAGCGTCCGCGTTTAAGAAATTGCTAATTTATGGCGGGTAAATTGCGTCGTGCGCCCGACGCGCCGGCGGGTTTGCCATCTCCGGCCGTCGGCGTGAGTCGTCTCGCCCGATCAATCACATGGGATTGCCGCAAATGATCCGGATCGCAAGTTTTTTGGCCGCGGCACTGCTCGCCACTGCAACGGCCGCATCAGCCACGACAATCGGCTTTTCACAGGTTGGGTCGGAGAGTGATTGGCGCACCGCATTCTCGGCCGATATGAAGGCCGAGGCCAAGATCCGTGGCATCGATCTGCACTTCGACGATGCAAAGGGTAGCGTCGACGCGCAATTCGCCGCGGTGCGGCGTTTCATCGTCGAGCGGGTCGATGCAATCGTCATCGCGCCGGTTGTCGTGGCCGGTTGGACACCGGTGCTGCAGGAGGCGCGGGCCGCCCATATTCCGGTCTTCATAGCCGACCGATCAGTTGACGCCGATCCGTCGCTGTTCGTCGCTCGCGTCGGCAATGACACCAATCTGGAGGGCCGACTTGCCGCATCCTGGTTGGCGCAGGCGACCCGCGGGCGTTGCGCCATCGTTGAACTGCAAGGCACCACCGGGGCGGCGCCGACGATCGGACGGAGAACCGGCTTCGCAACCGTCATCGCTCAGTTCCCCGGTATGCGGATCATCCGTTCGGAGAGTGGCGATTTTACCGCCGCGGGCGGCCAGCGCGTGATGGCGGAATTCATCAAAACAATTGGCGGGCTAAAAGGTGTTTGCGCGGTGTGGGCGCACAACGACGACATGCTGCTTGGCGCGATCGAGACAATGAAGTCAGCGGGCCTGCACCCCGGCAAGGATGTGCTGACAATCTCGGTGGATGGGGTACCAGGCATATACCACGCCATGCTGGCCGGCGATGCGAATGCCTCCGTCGAGGTTAAGTCGAACATCGGAAAGTATATCTTCGACGTGGTGCAAGGCTATTTGCAGGGCAAGCGCGACTACCCGAAATGGATACTGATCCCAACCGATCTGCATACTCCGGAAGATGCGGCGAAAATGCTTGAGCAACAGCCCGGGTTCTGACCTCCGGCAGCGGCTCGAACGGCATCAGTTCACGCGCGACCGTCGCAGCGGCCAAAGGGAGGCGTCAACAAGGCGGAGGTAGCCGCGACGCTTGGGGCCCTGGGTCAGAGGCTATCAATCCTCAACCCCCCAAGCCTCTGATTTCGTACCTCAGTCCCCGTCGGTCAGTAGCCGCGTGAGTTCATCTGGCATGCTGAGCATCGGATAATGCCCGGTGTCCAATTCGAACCATCTGGCCCCCAGGCGGGATGCGGCGCGCCGCTGGTGTGCCTCGCCTGGATTGACGGCCTTGCGGCACCAGATCACGGTCGCCTTCCAGGTTTGATCCCAGAAATCGGTCAGCCTCACCGGGGTCTCGGAGCATCCGGTCGGATGCGGCGTATAACGGTCGAGCACCCACGCCCGGGTCGCCGGATCCAGATCGGCGAACAGACCGTTTTCTGCGTCCTCGCGCGACGGCCCCGAGGCCAGCACGGCGGGCCCGGTGGTCGCGCGCTTGACGATATCGCGGGTCCGCTCCCCATTGAACAGGGCCAGGGCATCCACCAAGACCAACCGCTCAACCCGGTGCCGCATCGCCTCCGCCGCCCCGCAGACCACCATGCCGCCCGAGCTTGTGCCGACCAGCACGACTTCACGCAGGTCTTCGTAGAACAGCAGGTCGGCCACCTCGGCAACATAGGTCGATGTGTCAATGCCCGGTCGCAGCTGATGCCGTCGCTCGGCGCAACCATCCATGGTCGGGGCGTGAACCGTGTGCCCCGCGGTGCGCAGACGCGTGGCGACGCGCTGCCAGATCCAACCGCCCTGATAAGACCCGTGGACAAGAACGAATGTGGTCATCCTCAAGTTCCTCCCTCAGTGACGCCGGTTGGCCCGGGTCGCGACGTTAGATCACCCGGGTCAGGCAAGGCGGGAGAGGCACAATTCCATCCCTTCGAACGAGGCATTGCCGCTGCCCGCTTTGACTGCGCCCGAAAACCGAACGGGGCCTCTGCCGGCACACGCATCCGCTTCACATGCGTGACGTTGCCCGGCAACCGAGCCGCGATCAGGCGCGTAGCTGGCGAATCAGTCCCGCCCAGCGGTCCAATATGGGCAAGATCTTGTCGGCGCCCTCGGCAGGCAGACTCACGTTCACACGGGCAGCCCCAAGCTCGCGGAATCGTTTCAGTTGGGTGGGGTCTTCGGGGGAACCGCCGATGGTCACCGGCAACGATTTCGGGTCCCGCCCGGCTTCGGCTGCCATCTGACGAAAGCGCGGCATGTATTCGTCCGGATTGCCGCTGTTCGCATTCGGGAACCAGCCGTCGCCGTAACGGATCGCCCGCCGCGCCGCCCAGGGGAAGGCACCACCGACAAGGATCGGCGGATATGGTTTCTGCGTCGGCTTGGGCCAGGTCTGCATCGACGGGACCGTGACGATATCGCCGTTGTATTCCGCCGTCGGCTTGGTCCAGATTTCCTTCATCGCTTCAATCTGTTCGCGCATCTTTTTCATCCGGGTGTCGAAGACCGTGCCGTGAGCCTCGATTTCCTCGGCATTCCAGCCGCCGCCAATCCCGAACAGAAACCGTCCGCCACTCACCTGGTCGATCGAGGCGACCAGTTTCGCGGTCTGAATGGTGTCGCGCTGAATGACCAGGCAGATGCCGGTGGCGACTTTGAGCTTCTTGGTGACGACCGCGGCGGCCGTTAGAGTGACGAACGGATCCATCACGTCGTAGTAGCGCTTCGCCAGTTCGCCACCGCCAGGCGGCGGAGTGCGACGGGGGACGGGAATATGAGAGTGCTCCGCGGCCCACAACGAATCGAAGCCACGCTCCTCCAGCGCCACGGCGAGTTCGGTTGGGGAGATCGAGTAGTCGGTGAAAAAGATCGACGCGCCGAATTCCATTTTCACGTGCCCTCACTGATGATGCGGCTGCGGCCCCTACCGGCCCGCTCTGTCCCCACCCTAGCCGATATTGCCAGTGGGAGCGAATACCAGGACCTGGCATCTCAAATTGGTCAGTCGCGCCACTGACCGGCGCCGCGTCAGCGAACCAGATCGATGAACCTCAAGACCGTTGGGGCGCCCTTGTCGTGACGGGATCGCTACGGTATCCATTGGTATCCGGAATGACCGGACGTTCGGATCAGCAAACCAAAACCGGGCTGACTTTCCGATCGGGCCGCGGGTCTCACCGCCAACGAACGATCGGCGCCAACGTCAAGCGAATGCTATGTGAAATCTCGGCGCAAGACAGCGGGCGTTTCCTCGACGCCAATGACAGTTACAATCGCCCCCAAAACGCTCAATGCGGCAAGAAAATACAGACTGCCTTGATAACTGCCAGTTGTGTCCTTGATGTAGCCGATGACCGGCGAGGTAACAGCGCCCGCCAGGATGCCCAGGGAGTTTATCCACGCAATGCCGCTGGCCGCGGCGGCGCCGGTCAGAAACATCGACGGGATTGGAAAAAGATGGGCATTGGAAGCATACAATCCGATCATTGCGATCGAGAGTCCGGCGACCGAGAGATAGCTGCCCTCGGTCCACCCCGCCATAGCCAAACCGACCGCCATGCACGAGCAAGACGCTGTCAAATTCCATTTCCGCTCGTTCATCCGGTCGGAGACATATCCCCAGATCAGGATGCCCGCGGTGCCGAATATGAACGGCACTGCCGTCAGCCACCCCGTCTGCATATTTGTAAGGCCAAGCCTCTTGATCATCAGCGTAATGAACACCGCCATCCCGACACTGACACCGGCCTGAGCGAAATGGATCGCGCCCAACGCCAGCACGCGCCGATCGATTAATGCCCGGAGAACACTGATCTTGCCCTTCTCTGTCACTCGATGCCGCTCTTCCGCCAGCACCGAGGTGAGCCATTGCTGTTCATCCGTGGTAAGCCAGCGTGCGTCGGCGGGTCGGTCAGTCAGGTAGAACCAAACACCAATACCGAGAATAATCGCAGGCAGTGCCTCGAACAGGAAGAGCCACTTCCATCCGGCCAGCCCAAGGGTGCCGTCGAGTTCCAGTAGAGCCGTCGAGATCGGCGCGCCAACGGCGATTGCGACTGGAATTGCCGCCATAAATCCGGCGATCACGCGCGCACGGTGATAGGGCGGAAACCAGTAGGTGAAGTACAGGATCATTCCGGGGAAGAAGCCCGCCTCCGCCAGGCCCAGCAGGAAACGAAACAGGAAAAACGTGACGGGGCCTTCCACGAAAGCGAAGCAGGCGGACACCACGCCCCAGGTAATCATAATGCGGCAAATCCATCGTCGTGCCCCGACTTTTTCGAGAATCAGGTTGCTGGGAACTTCCAGCAAGAAGTAACCCCAGAAGAACGCGCCAGCCCCAAGGCCGTAAATGTACGAACTCAGACCGAGATCGCGGTTCATTGTGAGCGCTGCAAAGCCGATGTTGGCGCGGTCGAGGTAGCAAATGACGTAAAGGGCAAACGTGAAGGGCAGGATATGCAGATAGACCTTACCCATGGTCCGGTGTTCGATCGTGTCCATGCCGACCCTTCTCCCCTGTTTGACTTGTCTCGGCGAGCAATCGAGCGTCTTCGGCGCCCCAACCTATCGCGGCGATAAGAGGCAGGATATCCACGACTGATCAAGGGTGCGCTATACTCGAGAAGATACCTCGACCTCGGACGGCATGTATTGTTACTTGATGAGACCAATAAACTGAGACGGTCCCAGCACTTTTTGCGCGACGTGACCAATAGGTGGAAGCGGCCAGGACATTCAATGTGACCGCGACCCCGGCAGTGGCCTGAAGTATTCGTTGCCGGGGCGATCGGTATGCTGCGCGTCAGTGTGCAGCCCGGCATGACTTTGCAACGAAAGTGCCGAGCCATCGCCCGTTTAGACCGACTACACTAGGAGCCCGTCGCCGAACCCTTCTCAGCCAGGCGAGGCGGTTATCGTGCGCCCCGCGCTTGACGGATATAAGACGACCGGTCATATTGGTCCCATGCCCAGACCCAACGTGCGAGAAAAGATCCTGGACGCCGCGATCGAGACGGTGCGTAGCCGCGGCTTCAACGGGTGCGGCGTTAACGATATCACCGCGGCAGCCGGAGTGCCGAAGGGGTCATTTTATAACCACTTCGACAGTAAGGAAGCGCTCGGCGCTGAGGTGGTGGACGAATACTGGCAACGCGGCGCCTGCAGGACCCTTCGCATCCTGAGCGACGAGACGCTTGCCCCGCTCGAACGTCTGCGCCGCTACTTTGCCTCGATGGTCGGCAATCTTGCCGACCGCGACTACAGGTGTGGCTGCCTCATCGGCAACCTCAGCGCCGAAATGGCCGATCAGAGTCGCCTCGTCCGCGATCGTCTGTCGGCAATCTACGCCGGTTGGACGCGTTCGATCGAGACATGCGTTCGCGAGGCGCAGCGCACCGGAGAGGTCCGCAGCGACATCCCCCCCGCCACGCTCGCCGCTTTCCTGGTCAACGCATGGGAAGGCACCGTGCTTCGCGCCAAGGTTGATAAGGACGGCACGGCGCACCAGCATTTCCACGACGTGGTGTTCAAGACGTTGCTCAGATGAGCACGTCGTCACGGCGAATGCAGCTGCGTGTGCAGGAACAAGATGACCGACCATCTCAGCGAGGAGAAAAATATGAACCCGATCGAGAATGACGATGCTACGCGTAATCGGATCGGCGGGATCGTCCGTGAACATCCGGTCGTGCTGTTCATGAAGGGCACCCCGGCGCAGCCCCAATGCGGGTTCTCGGCCGCCACGGTGAAGGTGCTGCAGCGCTACGACGTCGATATTCACACGATCGACGTGCTTGAGGACGCCGCGGTGCGACAAGGCATCAAAAGCTATGCCGATTGGCCAACCATTCCGCAGCTCTATGTGGGGGGCACTTTCATCGGCGGCTGCGATATCGTTCGCGCAATGCACACCGAAAACGAACTCGAAGCGGTCCTCGCCCCGCACCTGCGAACCGCGGACGCCACATGAGCACCGCCGTCGTAGCCGGTGTCGGCGCTGAGCTTGGCGTTGGTGCCGCACTCTGCCGCCGCTTCGCGCGCGAGGGATATCATGTTCTCGTCGCGGGACGGACGCCGGCAAAAATCGAGCAGGTCGCGGCAAACATCGAGCGGGCTGGCGGCCGCGCGACCCCGTTCCCCACCGACGTAACTCGGGAGCAGGACGTTATCGCCCTGTTCGACCAGGCGATGGCGGGCGGCGGCGCGTCCCAGCCAGCCGACCTCCTGGTATACAACGCCGGCAACAACCGCATGATCGACTTCCGGGAACTCTCCGCCGCGACCTTCGAGGACTTCTGGCGCGGCGGCTGTTTCGGCGGCTTTCTTTTCGGCCGCGAGGCGGCGCGGCGGCTGGTCCCGCTCGGCCGAGGCACCGTGCTGTTCACCGGCGCCTCAGCCAGCCTGCGCGGCAAACCCGGCTTCGCGCATTTCGCCGCGTCCAAGGCCGGCCTGCGTGCGATCTCGCAGAGCATGGCTCGCGAGTTTGGTCCGCTCGGCATCCACGTCGCCCACGTCGTCATCGATGGTGGAATCGCGGGCGAGAAGCTGCTCACCCTTCGGCCACAGATCGTCGAGCAGCGGGGCGAGGACGGCCTCCTGGGCATTGATGCGATCGCCGAGATGTACTGGCAGATCCACCGTCAGCCGCGCTCGGCCTGGACGCACGAGATCGACTTACGCCCATACAAGGAAGGTTTCTGAGGCCCAACCCGCGTTCCTTCCAGCCGTGATCCGTCGGCTGGAGGGTCTTCGGTCGACGCGGCAGTGCGCCGGCCACGTAAAAACGCGGCCGGCCATGTGTGTGGTCAGGTGATCGTCGCTCAGTAGCCCATGTCCCCGGGCGTCGTGCCGTCGCCGGCGGAGGATTTCTCCCGCTGCTCGGCGACCATCGCCTCGGTGGTGATCATCAGCGAACCCACCGACGCCGCATGCTGCAGCGCGGCGCGCACAACCTTGGTCGGGTCGATGATACCGGCCTTGACCATGTCCTTGAACTCGCCGGTCTGCGCGTCGAAGCCCCAGTTGTACTCGTCCCTGTCGAGGATCTTGCCCGAGATCACCGCACCATCCTCGCCGGCGTTCTCGGCGATCTGGCGCAGCGGGATCTGCACCGCCTTGCGCACGATATCGATGCCGACCCTCTGATCGTGATTTTCGGCATTGAGCTTGGCCAGGATCAGTGATGCTCGGGCCAATGCGACGCCACCACCCGGCACGATGCCTTCCTCGACCGCGGCGCGCGTCGCGTTCAGGCTGTCATCCACCCGGTCCTTGCGTTCCTTCACCTCGACTTCGCTCGAGCCGCCGACCCGGATGATCGCGACACCGCCGCCCAGCTTCGCCAGCCGCTCCTGCAGCTTCTCGCGGTCGTAGTCCGAAGTGGTCTCCTCGATCTGCGCCCGGATTTGATTGCAGCGACCAACAATGTCAGCCTTTGCACCGGCGCCTTCGACGACAGTGGTGCTGTCCTTGTCGATCAGCACCTTCTTCGCCTGGCCTAGCATGTCCAGCGTGACATTCTCCAGCTTGATGCCAAGTTCCTCGCTGATCACCTGCCCGGCGGTGAGCACCGCGAGGTCGTCGAGCATCGCCTTGCGGCGATCGCCAAAGCCCGGCGCCTTGACGGCGGCAACCTTCAATCCGCCGCGCAGCTTGTTGACCACCAAGGTCGCGAGCGCCTCGCCCTCGACATCCTCGGCGACGATGACCAGCGGACGGCCCGATTGTGCCACTGCCTCCAGCAACGGCAGCAGCGTTTGCAGCCCGGAGAGCTTCTTTTCGTGGATCAGAATATAGGGCTGCTCCAGCTCGATGTTCATCTTCTCAGGGTTGGTGACGAAGTAAGGGGACATGTAGCCGCGGTCGAACTGCATCCCCTCGACGACGTCGAGTTCGGTCAAAACGCCCTTGGCTTCCTCGACCGTGATGACGCCCTCGTTGCCAACCTTCTGCATCGCCTCGGCGATCATCTCGCCGATTTCGGTTTCGCCGTTGGCCGAGATGGTGCCCACCTGCGCCGTCTCGGCCTGGGTAGTGATCTTCTTGCTGCGCTTCTTCAGCTCTTCAACCAGCGCGACGACCGCAAGGTCAACGCCACGCTTCAAGTCCATCGGATTCATGCCGGCCCCAACCGCTTTGCCACCCTCGCGCACGATGGCCTGAGCGAGCACGACGGCGGTGGTGGTGCCGTCGCCGGCGACGTCATTGGTCTTCGAGGCCACTTCACGCACCATCTGCGCGCCCATGTTCTCAAACTTATCGGAGAGGTCGATCTCCTTGGCGACCGTCACGCCATCCTTGGTGATACGCGGTGCGCCATAACTCTTGTCCAGGATCACGTTGCGACCCTTCGGGCCGAGCGTAACCTTCACCGCGCTGGCAAGTATGTCGACGCCACGTAGCATGCGTTGACGGGCATCCTCGCCGAAGCGGACGTCTTTCGCAGCCATTTGTTTATCCTTCCTGAAATTGCAGATGCGGCCTGATCACGCGGCCTTTTTCTTGCTCACCGGGCGGCCTTCAATGACGCCCATGATGTCCGACTCCTTCATGATCAGGAGTTCCTCACCGTCGAGCTTCACCTCGACGCCCGACCATTTGCCGAACAGGATGCGGTCGCCGCCCTTCACCTCGAGAGCGACGATCTGCCCCTCATCGTTGCGGGCTCCTGGCCCGACAGCGACGATCTCACCCTCCATTGGCTTTTCCTGGGCGGTGTCGGGTATGATGATGCCGCCTGCGGACTTTTCCTCGGCGTCGAGGCGGCGAACCACCACGCGATCGTGTAACGGGCGAAATTTCATTAGAATTATGTCTAACCTGGTGCCAGCGGAAGGCTGGTCGGCTTGCCGGTTACTTCGCCGGTTCACGTCAAGTGCCACTGTTTAGCACTCTGACCCTGAGAGTGCTAATGACTTGGGAAGCGACGGGGCGGTATTCAAGCCGCGGTTGCCGCAGGGTCGGTGCGAGGACGCTATCGCGGCTTCCACATTGACGTTTGATGACGTCACGCCGAAAAGCCGACTCATGTCAGATCTCGCCGCACCGTGGATCGTCAGCGAAGGATTGGCCGGACTGCATACCCAGGCGTTGGGCTTGGCCGAGGCGGCGGGTCTCTCGCCCGAATCGCGTGTGCTGAAGCCGACGGCGCCCTGGAAATGGATCGCCGCCAAGTTCTGGCCCAACCCGCTGTCCGCCGTGGCCGATTCGGTGAAAGCGCCGCTGCCCGGTCTGGCGATCGGTTGCGGCGGCATGGCGGGTGCCGTGCTGGCCGCCCTGCGCCGCCAATCGTTGCGCGTGGTGCAAGTCCAGAACCCCCGTATCGACATCAGGCGATTCGATCTGGTGATCGCCAATCGGCACGACGAGCTGACCGGCCCGAATGTCGTCGTGATCCGTACCGCCTTGCACCGCGTGACGCCCGAACGCCTGGCAGCGGAGGCTGCGCTTTGGTCGGACCGGTTCGCCGCATACAAGCGACCTCTCGTGGCGGTCCTGCTTGGCGGCAGCAATGGTCGCTTCCGCCTGGACCGTGACATCGGCGCCAGGCTGGCGTCGGACCTCGCCGCGATGGCCAGACGGGATGGAGTGGGGATCGTGGTGACGCCATCACGCCGAACCGATCCCGCCGTGACGAGACTGATGCGCGACGCGCTCCAGCCGGTTGGCGGCTGGGTCTGGGACTTTACCGGCGACAACCCGTATTTCGGCATGCTGGCTCTGGCCGACATGGTGATCGTCACTCAGGACAGCGTCTCGATGATCTCCGAGGCGTCGGCGACCAAGGCCGCCGTGGTTGTTGCCCCACTGCCCGGACGGTCTCGCCGCCAGACGCTGTTTCTGCGAACCATGATGGACGCAGGCCGGGTGCGTCTCTTCGACGGCCGCTTCGTCCAATGGCCGGTTTCGCCGCTGAACGATACCGCGGAGGCAGCGGGCGAGATGCGCCGCCGTCTCGGCTTCTAGATCTCCGAGGTTTCATGCTGCAAATCCAGACATTCGACGCCCGAGCCGGGGGCAACGTCATCTACAAGGCGCTGTCCCACCCGCTCGCGGCGGAGGCAATCGCTCGGCAGTATGATCGGCTGCGGCAGCCAGTCGCACTCTATGACCCGGACGGCATCGCCGATGCGTTGATCGCCTTGTATCCCACCGCCATCGACAGCATTTTCGTCCACGACGTGTCACTCGTCGGCCAACGGCGGGCAGGGATGATCGCTCGTCCACTTACCGAGCTGAAGGCCAGCGGCAGCGGCACGGTGCTGATTGCCGCGTTCGATGACGGCAAGATGGCCGAGAGAATCGGCGGTCTGGTGCCTTCCGGCGCCGACGTGGTCACGCTGAGCGAAGCCCGCCTGCCCGATCGATTGCTCAGTATTCGCAGCCGCTATCTCGACAAACTCAACTTCGCCACCAACTTCGCGTTCTTTCGCGACGCGGAGGGGCTTTCGACCCGTCTGGTCTCCGCCAACTACTGGGCCGGTTACGGCGCGACGGAGGTTAGGCTGTGGTTGCGCCTGTTCGATACCTCGGGCGCCGTGCTGGCGACCTGGGAGCAGAAGCTGCCAGCGGGTCCGGGAGGCTTCTCGATCGATAGTCGTCTGGTCAGGGACCGCTTTGGCCTGGACCCGTTCACCGGACAATTGTTCATCCACGCCATCGGTGTCGCCGGTCATGACGTGGTGAAATACGCGCTTGATACGTTTGCGTCGGACAATGGTGCATCGCTATCCTGCACCCACGATGCGAACGCCTGGCCGTCGGATCGGTTCGCCGGACTGCCGGCGCCGCGACCGGACGAGCGGGTCGTGCTCTGGCTGCAAAACAGCCACGCCGTGCCAATTCCAGCCGGAACCATCGCACTCGATCGCATGGGGGCGGAGCAGCCTGTCACGCTGGAGCAAACGGTCGGTCCTTTCGCCACCGTCGCGCTGGACGTGGCAGACTATTTGCCCGGCCTGTTCTGGCCCGAGCAGATCGAATTGCGTGCGGGCCGTCACGTGGTTCGGCCACGGTACGAGGTGACACGCCAGGATCGGGTCCGAATTGCGCATGTGAATGTCGAGCGCGACAATCTGCGCCCCGATCCGGTGATCCCGTCACTGCCGGCCGAACTTGGCCGCGGCTACATCCTGCCGTTCCCGATCCTGCGGAAGGCGCGCTTCCGCAGCATCGTCCAGCCGACGCCGATGGCGACGACCCAGCGCAATCTTCCGATCCGGCTGGATGTTTTCGACCAGGCCGGAACGCAGCGCGCCTCGGAATTCCTGGGTTGTCTGGCGCGCGACCGCAGCCTGGCGATGGATCTCGATCAGTTCGACCTCGATGAAGGACACGCTGAGCTGGTCTATGATTTTCGCGAGGGCGGTGGGGCCGATGGCTGGCTGCACGCGCTGTTCCGCTATGAGGACCGGCACACCGGCCACGCCGCGGAGTCAAGCTTCGGTGCGCATATCTTCAACACCATCATGACCTACAAGGATGAACCCCAATCGTACTCCGGGCCGCCGCCAGGCCTTTCCACGCGCCTGTTCCTCAAGCTTGGAGATGGTCGTCGCAACAGCTTCGCGGTGCTGATTTATCCGGCCTCTGGTCCGTGGCATCCGCTCTCATCGACGATTCTGGGGCTGCATAACGGCACCGGGGCGATGATCGCGGAAGCAAGGGTCGGCATCGCGTGCTCCGGCTCGATCATGATCTGGCCACATACGACGTTCAATCCAGCCGATCTGAAGGCCGCTGGGCCCGACGGCTATGTACTGGTACGCGACCCCACTTGCAGGCTGTTTGGCTATCACGGACTGATGGACGAGGCTGGGGGCTTCTCACTCGACCACATGTTCGGCTTCTGATCTGATGCCCGATGTTTCGCGGTGGTTAAATTGAGGGACGGCCTGTTGCCCGGATCCCACGCTGCTGACCGGATATTCTAAAATCCCCCTCATCTTGCCATGAATCCGACGTTTTGGGTTGCGGCGACGCACAGCAGTGGGGCAAGAATGTGGCGAACGCGATCACAACGTCGGCTGTAATCAGCGATTCGCGCGAAAACTGCCACGGCATACAACTGCCGCGGCGACCGCCGCCAACAGACACCTTTGTTACGCATGAGGCTTTATCGATGTCTCAACCAACGCCCCTCGCGGTTGAAGAACACGTCCATGGCGAGACCGTATGGGTAGCGCTGCGGGCCCGCGGTGCCGAATGGTCCTGGCTGACGCCTGACGAAGCGCTTCGACTCGGCCGTGAGTGGGTCGAGAAATACAGCGGCGTGCCCCGAGCGGCCGAATAGCAGCCCGCGGCGCCGACGCAGCAAGCACGCGGCGGTGCCACTCGCGGGACTCCCCAAGTGTCATCACCGTGCCTCAAGACCTGCGACGAGGCCGCTCAGCCGGTCGTTAGGCGTGGCGGCCGTTCGCGAAACTATCTCTCCACGGGCTGGTATAACCGATAGCTGATACGACCGGGGTGGCCGAGGGCAGAGCTCTCGGCCACCCGGTGTTAGCGGCGGCGCACGCGATCGACCACCGCCCCGGTCAACCGATCGGGAAACCGCATTTCGGATTGAGCGGGTGCAGCACTTCGGAAGCCGGTGTCGTGCGCACCAACTTATAAAGGTCCCACTCTCCCTTGCTTTCCGCTGGAGATTTGACCTCGAACAGATAGGCGGGGAACTCGCCTCGGCCGTCGGCGCGAACCTTGCCCGCACCGAACGCATCATCATCCGTCGGCAAAGCCTTCATCTTCGCAACAACCGCCCGGCCGCTTTGTTTCGACTGCGCCACGCCCAATGCCGCCACCGCCTTTAGGTAGTGAATGGTCGAGCCGTACGAGCTGGCATGTGCCTGGTTCGGATAATTGTTCAATTTCGTTCGCTCGAGCAGCCGCTTGGTGAACCCGCGCGTACGGTCGTTCAAATCCCAGTAAAATGTCTCAGTGGTCGTCAGCCCGCCGCAGATCTGCGTCCCCAGTGCGTGGGGATTCTGTAAAAACATCAGCAGCGGCGCGAGCTTCATCGAGCGGTTCAGCCCGAACTCCGCAGCCTGCTTGATGCAGTTTTCCGAGTCCAGTCCGGCATTGGCGAAACCGACGACGGTGGCGCCGCTCGCCTGGGCCTGCGCCAGGTAGGAAGAGAAATCCGTCGTGTCGGGAAATGGGTAACGGATCGCACCCTTTACCTCTCCGCCGCCCTTCTTGACGACCGCCGCTGTCAGTTCCTCCAGTGACTGCCCAAAGGCGTAATTCGCGGTGATGAAAAACCACGACTTGAAACCCTGCGCGACTAGCGAGCCGCCAGTGGATTGCGCGTTCTCGTAGGTATCGAAGCTCCATACGATCGTATTTGGACTGCATTGCGCATCAGTCAGCGAGGACACGGTGGCTGACGCGTTCAACATCAGCTTATCCTTTTCTTTCGCGATCTGTGCGACGGCCAGTGCCACCGACGACGTCGGGACGTCGGCGGCGCAGTCCACGCCACTATCGAACCACTGCCGAGCAATGGCGGCTGCGATGTCGGGTTTGTTCTGGTGGTCCGCGCTGATGACCTCTACGTCAAAGTCGAGATGCGGCTTCATCTCATCGACCGCCAGCTGAGTGGCCGCGACGGATGTCGGCCCGGTATTGTCGCGATAAGTGCCCGACAGGTCAGTCAGTACCCCGATTGTGAGCTTTGGGCGAGGCTGCGCCCATAGGCGATGCACCGGCGCAAGGCCGAGCGCGGCTCCAGCAATGAGGGTTCGGCGTGTCGTATTCATCGTCTCGTTCTCCCCGGACGCCGGCGGCTTAAATGCGCGGGCGTTGATTGTTCGAAATGGTTATCGCCGGGATGTCTAGCCGACCGGGGCTATCTTTCTCAAGGGTCGTTCAAGGCTGGGTGGTCGAGGCGAGCTAGCCGCCGAATTTTGGCGTCCGCGGGAACCCGTTCGGCGGCAGACGTCCCGAAGTGGCTCGTTCTGCCAGCCATGGGCGAAGGTCGGTCTCGGTCCGCACCCGCTCCCCCAGCCGCCACGTCAGGCCATCATCGCGGCGAAATATCTTCGCGTCGGACAGCCCACCATCCTTGTACCGTTGCAAGATCACCCCGGCGCCGCGCGCCATCTCCGGCACCTGGTCCAGCGGGAAGATCAACAGGCGACGGTTTTCACCGATTACCGCGACATGGTCACCATCGGCCGGCACGCACAGCACCGCCTCTTCGTTCGGCTTGAGGTTGAGGATCTGTTTGCCGGTCCGCCTCTCCGCCGCGAACTCGCTGCCCGGCACGACAAAACCGCGGCCGGTATTGGAGGCGACCAGATAGCGCATGCCTTCGCCAGCCACGAACAGGGCGATGACCGCATCCTCATTCGTGAGTTCCGCCAGCAGGCGCACCGCCTGACCATCCCCTCGCCCACGCGGCAATTCGGCCGCCTTCAGTGTGAAGGCCCGGCCGTTCGTGGCGAACAGCGTCAGGCGATCGGTGGTCTGGCACGGCAACAGCAATCTCAGCTTGTCACCTTCCTTGAATTTCAATTCAGCAGGATCGGCAATGTTACCCTTGACGGCTCTGATCCAGCCTTTTTCCGTGAGGATGACGGTGATCGCCTCCCGTTCCACGAACGCATCGGTGTTGAAATCCACCACCGGCGGCGGCATGCCCAGCTTGGTACGGCGATCACCCAGCGGTCCGGAACCGAATTTCGTTCGGATCTCCGCCACTTCCTCGGCAATTCTCACCCAACGGCGCGGCTCGTCCTTCAGCAGCGCCTGCAAGTCCTTGCGTTCCCGTGACAGCGCCTTGTGTTCCTTGCGGATCTCCATCTCCTCGAGCCGCCGCAGGCTGCGCAGCCGCATATTCAGAATCGCTTCGGCCTGGGTGTCGGTAAGGCTGAACCGCTCGACCAGCCGTGGCTTGGGGTGTTCCTCTTCGCGGATGATGCGAATGACCTCGTCGAGGTTGAGGTAGACGATCAGATAACCGTCCAACACCTCGATCCGCCGGTCGATCGCGGCGAGGCGATGGTTGGAGCGGCGGACCAATACCTCATGCCGGTGATCGAGCCAGGCGCGCAGCACTTCGGGCAGCGCCATGACGCGCGGGGTCCGCGTGGCATCCAGCAGATTCATATTCAGCGGGAACCGGGTTTCCAGAGCGGTGGCGCGGAACACCGTCTCCATCAAAACCTCGGGTTCGACGCCGCGCACCTTCGGCTCCAGCACGAGGCGGACCACGTCGGTGCTCTCGTCCCGCACGTCGCCCACCAGCGGCAGCTTCTTGTCTTCCATGAGTTGCGCGATCTGCTCGATCAGCCGGGCCTTTTGCACCTGATACGGGATCTCGGTGACGACCACCTGCCAGGTCCCGTGCTTGCCCCTCTCGACCTCCCATTTGGCGCGCAGGCGGAAACCGCCGCGGCCGGTCTCGTATGCGGCCTGGATCGCCACCTGGTCCTCGACCAGCACGCCACCGGTCGGGAAATCGGGACCCGGCATGTGCTGCAGCAGGTCTGCGGTGGAGGCTTTCGGGTGGTGGATCAGGTGGATCGCGGCGGCGCAGATTTCTCCGGCATTATGGGGCGGAATGGAGGTCGCCATGCCGACCGCGATGCCGGCCGCGCCGTTGGCGAGCAAATTCGGGAATGCGCCCGGCAGGACGATGGGTTCGGCTTCTTCCCCGTCATAGGTCGGACGGAAGTCCACCGTATCCTCATCGATGCCGGACAGCATCGCCTGCGCAACCTCGGTGAGGCGCGCTTCGGTGTACCGCATGGCGGCCGGATTATCGCCGTCGATATTGCCGAAGTTGCCCTGACCCTCGACCAGCGGATACCGCGCTGCGAAATCCTGCGCCATTCGCACCATGGCGTCGTAAATCGAGGCGTCGCCATGCGGGTGATATTTACCCATGACATCGCCGACGACTCGGGCACACTTCTTGAAGCCGGCGGTCGGATCGAGACGTAGCTGGTGCATGGCGTAGATCAGCCGCCGATGCACCGGTTTCAGTCCGTCCCGGACGTCAGGCAACGAGCGGGACATAATGGTCGAGAGCGCATACGCCAGATAACGCTCCGACAGCGCATCCTTGAGCTGGGTATCGTGGATGGTGCCGATCAGATCATCCGGCATGTTGGTTCCCGCTGTCCTTATTCTGATCTTCCGTTACTGGCGCGGTTTCCGCCGTGTCCGCCATGGCGGCCACCCGATCGTACAGCATTTGCCGCGCCCGGGGCAGGGGCCGATGTTGGTGGCCGAAGGCATCGCGCCCCAGGAAGTGACCGGTCAGCCGTAATCCGTCCCGCCAGGCGGCCGCATCAGCACCCGTCCCGCCAATGATGAAAGCGGGTAGCGGCAGCAGCCGCGCTGACCAGCTCCCCGCCCCCTCCCGTGTCACCGCCCGTCCGGTTCGCGGCGAAACGTAGGTCAGACCGTCGGTTCGACCGGTCACCGCGCAGGCCGATAGATCCAGGCCATAGCCCAGATCGGACAACACCACGAGTTCCCACCGGACGACATCCGTCAGTTGGGTTTCGCCCAGCGGCAGGCGGGGAATGAGACCCAGCAGTCCGGAGAAGATCCGCGGGTGCGGCTGACGCTCGGGCAGCGCGCCCTCGGCCACGGCACACAGAGCGGTGAGCATCGCCAGCCCCAGCGCGTCATCCATCACGTGGGCGGCGGCGGGATGGATCAGTTCGCCGGTGAAGCTGCCGAGCTGTTCTGTCAGTCGAGCGGTCCATCGCACCTGCACCAGGTTGCCTGCTTGCCAGGTGGCCGCTTTTCCCCTTGAGGCACCGCCCCGGGCCAGGCCGCGATGCAGTCCGTGGGCCTCGCTCATGACGGTGGCCAGGACGTCGCCTTCGCCATACGGCCGCGCATCGAGCACGATCGTCGGCGCTTCCCATTCCATCGCGTTTCGGTTCCCGTCCTCGGCCTGGCAAGCGTTGACTCATTCCGCGCCGCCAATTGCTATAGTCCAGTCTGCTATAGCTAAGGCGGTTCCTCCAACACGCTGATACGATTCGCTCAGCGACCGATGCAAAGGGTTCGTGGCATCTCCCTGACCGCTCATAACGCTGCCTTCGACGCAACGCGCCGCACCATGAACTCCGCCGCGTCGGGCTTGCTGGGCTCGCCGCTGCGCAATTTCGCCACCGGGTTTTTGTACATCGTCACCGTCATCACCCTTGCCACCACCGCCTATGTGTGTGTCGGCTGGCCCCTCGGCGATGCCTTCTACATGGTCGTGGTGACCGTGTTCACCGTCGGATACGCCGAGGTGCGGCCGATCGACACCAGCCTGCTTCGCGCCATCACCATCGTGACGATCATCTTCGGATGCACCGGCGTGTTTTTTCTGAGCGGCGTGCTGGTCCAGTTCATCACGCTCAATCAGCTCAACCAGTTCTTTGGAGTCAAGCGGATGAACACGCAGATCGACCGTTTGAAAGACCATGTCATCATCTGTGGATTTGGCCGTATCGGCGTGATGCTGGCGAGGGAACTGCAGGCTGGCGGGGCGCCGTTCGTGGTGCTGGAGCAAGCCGAAGCCGGTGTCGCGCAGGCTCGGGATCTTGGGCTGCTGTGCCTGCACGCGGACGCCACCGACGAGGCGACCTTGCGGGCGGCCGGAGTGCAACGGGCCCGGGCGCTGGCAACCGTGCTCTCGAACGACGCCGCCAATGTCTTCATCACGTTGAGCGCTCGCAGCTTGAACCGTGACCTGGAGATCATCGCGCGCGGCGAACAGCCCAGCACGGAAAGCAAGCTTCTGCACGCCGGTGCGAACAGGGTCGTGCTGCCGACCCATATCGGTGCCGAGCGAATCGCTGAAATCCTGCTCTATCAGCAGACGGCGGATTTCATTCGCGGCTCGGACCGCATGAAGGATTTCGAAAAGGTCCTGCTCTCGCTCGGCCTCGATATGGATGTCGTTGCCGCCGCCCCGGGCAGCAGGGTCATCGGACAAACCGTCGAAGCCGTTGAACAGCTGGCCAAAGGCGCATTCTTCATTGTGCAGATCAACCGCCGCGCCGGCGAAGCGGTGACCCAGCCGGATCCGGGGACAGTCATCGAGGCCGGCGACGGTGTGCTGCTCGTGGGTCGCGGCGCTCAGTCGCGAGCGCTGTACGGGATGTTCGTGGCGGCCGAAAATGCGGTGTCGAAGGCGACGGCTCGGTAAGCGACGAAACCGCTTTCGCCGGCAACATCAGGTCGATTCGAGATCCGAGATATCATACCCAGCGGCCCTTGCCGTTGACCCACCGTTCGCGTCTCCAGTGTCGTCCCGGGCGGAGGCCGGAGCCGCTTCATCGGCACACAGCGATGCGCCCGCATTCTCAGCGATCAACCGCCGGAGCGGTCCCTCCGGTGCATTGCCGGCACGCTCATGCCTTCCCTGGATCGTCCAGGCCGATGGCGCGCAACCGGGCGCCCTCCTCGTCCCAGCCGGCGCGCTGCTTGACGTTGAGGAAGAGATGCACCGGACGCTCCAGGAGCGAAGCCAGGTCCTGCCGAGCCCGGGCGCCGATCGCCTTGATCTTGCTGCCTTTCTCGCCGATCAGAATCGCCTTGTGGCCGGGCCGGGAAACATACACGGTCGCGTCGATGCGAACCGAGCCATCCTTGCGTTCCTGGAACGTCTCCGTCTCGACGGTGGTGCCGTAGGGAACTTCCTCATGGGTCTGCATGAAGATCTGCTCACGCACGATCTCCGCCGCCAGCAGCCGGTCCGGCAGGTCGGTCAGATCATCATCGGGATAGAGATGCGGGCCCTCGGGCACGGCCGCTGCCAGGGCATCCGCGAGTGCACCGATGCCATCGCCGGTCACGGCGCTGACCATGAAGGTCTCCTCGAACGTCGCGAGCGCCCCCAACGCCTCGATCAGCGGCAGCAGCGATGGCGCTGAGACCAGGTCGGTCTTGTTCAGCACCAGCCAGCACCGCCGCCCAGACGCCGCCAGTTGGGTGGCGATCGTCCGCACGTCCTCCCTCGCCCCTGAACGGGCATCGACCAGCAGAATCGCCAGGTCGGCATCGGCGGCGCCGGTCCAGGCGGCCGCCACCATCGCACGATCCAGCTTGCGGCGTGGGCGAAAGATGCCGGGAGTGTCCACCAGAAGGACCTGTGCCGCCCCTCGCATCAGAATACCCAGTACCCGGAAGCGCGTCGTCTGAGCCTTCGGCGAGACGATCGAAAGTTTGGCGCCCGTCAGTCGATTCAAAAGTGTCGACTTTCCGGCATTCGGCGCACCGACAATCGCGACGAATCCGCAACGGGACGCGGCCCGGGAGGTCATGATAAAAGTCTGGGCAACAGTGCCTCGGCGGCAAGCTGTTCCGCAGCGCGTTTGTTGCCGGCGCTGCCGCTGCCCGACATTGCGCCGACGCTTACGGTGATGATGAATTCCGGTGCGTGCGGTGGGCCCGAGCGGCCGGTCACCGCATAAATCGGCAGCTCCAGGCCACGCTTCTGCGCCCATTCCTGCAGGGCGGTCTTGGCATCCTTCGGCGGTTCGGCTTGTCCGGTCATCGCATCGTTCCATGCCCTGCGGACAAAATCCCGCGCGACGTCCAGACCACCATCCAGATACAGCGCACCCAGGGCGGCTTCCAACGCGTCTGCCATGACGGTGGCGCGTTTCGTGACCCCAGCCCTGGCCTCCCCGGGAGCGACTGACAACGCGGCAGCGAGACCGATGGTTTCGGCCACGGTAGCCAGCACGGGCTGGGACACCAGATACGCAAGTCGGCGGCCTAGCTCACCCTCCTGCTCACGCGGGAAGCGTTCGGCCAGCCACTCGGCGACCGCCAACCCCAGCACGCGGTCGCCAATGAATTCCAATCTCTCGTTCGATCCGTGCGTTCGACCATGCCCATGCAGGGCCGATCGGTGGGTCAACGCCTCCTTCAGCAGGGATGGGTGCTTGAATGAGTGGCCGAGAATGGCTTCGAAAGACTCGCTCATGCAAAATCAGGGGCCTGGCGCCCGACGTTCAATGCACGGGCCGAAACAGACGGTTCCAGCGTATTTCGAACGGCCACTGCCAGAACTCCCACCACGGGTGTTCACCGTCGATCGAGAAGAACAGGATTTCGGCACGCCCGACCAGGTTTTCCACCGGCACGAAGCCGACGCCGTCCATGAAACGGCTGTCCGCGCTATTGTCGCGATTATCGCCCATCGCAAAAATATGATCCGCGGGCACGACGTAGTCCTGGGTATTGTTTACCCAACCGTCGTCCCGTTCCTTCAGGATGTCATGCTTGACGCCGTCAGGCAGCGTTTCCTGGTAAAGTCGCCGCATCATTTTTATGCCGTTGTCATCCGCGAGGTAGTCGCCCTCCGGCTGGCGCGGGCAAAGTTCGCCATTGATGTAGAGCTGTCCCTGGCGGACCTGGATGTGATCACCCGGCAAACCAACGACCCGTTTGATGTAATCAACGGACGTGTCGCGCGGGTATTTGAACACCACCACATCCCCACGCTTGGGCAGGGACCCGAAAATTCGTCCGGAGAACAGGGGTGGCGCGAACGGGATGGAGAACCGGGAGTAGCCGTAGCTGTACTTCGAGACGAACAGGTAGTCGCCTACCAGCAGCGTCGGGATCATGCTGCCCGATGGGATGTTGAACGGCTCGAACGCCACGGTCCGCACGCCGACGGCAATCAGCCCGGCGTAGACGATGGTCTTGATGTTTTCGACCCAGGCGCTGGCCTGGCGTCTGGGTTTCGCCTTTGTGGTCGCCATGGGCCAACAGACTTTCAGATCATTGTTTTGCGGCCGCGGCCGCGAAAATCGGGCGGATCAAGCCCATGCCGCGCAATGCTGTCAAGGAACGGCCGCCGCCGGGACAAACACCGGGACAAGCACATAGTCCACGTTCATCGCGGGGTCGGCATCGCGGAGATGATCACCTGCGCGTAGGCATACGGGTATTCGTCAGTCATCGTCAGATCGACCTGGGCAAGCATACCGGCCGGCGTGAGCGCGCGCAGCCGATCAGCCGATCCGCCCGTCATTGCCAGCGTGGGCTTGCCACCCGGAAGATTGACGACACCAAGATCGGAGAAAAACACGCCGTTGCGGAAGCCGGTGCCGAGTGCCTTCGCGGCGGCCTCCTTGGCGGCGAAGCGCTTGGCGAAGGTCGCGGCCTGGATCTTCTCCGCCCGCCGCATCGCCTTCGCCCGCTCGGTTTCGGTGAACACTCGTTCCAGGAAGCGAGCCCCGTGGCGGCCGATCGCGGACTCGATTCGCCGGATGTCGCAGATATCGGACCCAATACCCAGAATCATCCGCCGGTGGTCCGCTCCACGCCTTTGATTTCACGCAGCCCGCGCAGCCCGACGATCACTTTCGAAAGATGCGCGATGTCGCGCACGTCGACATCCACGAGAACTTCCATGAAATCCTGCTGGCGATTGACAATCTTCAGGTTCGCGATGGCTCCTTCCTGTTTCGCGATGGCGTTGGCCATGTCGGCCAGCGAACTCTGCTCATTGCCGGCGATGACGCTGATCCGGGCGGTATGTCCGGTCGCGGCGCCATTGTTGCCCTTCTTGCCAACAGCTTCGTAATTCCAGTCGACGTCGATGAACCTCTCGGGCGTGGCGGCAAAACCGGTAAGCGTCTGGCATTCCCGGCTGTGGATCGTCACGCCCTTGCCGGTCGTCACGATACCCACGATTTCATCGCCGGGCACCGGGTGGCAGCAACCGGCAAAGCTGAACGCCATCCCCGGCACCAGACCGGTCACCGGCATGTCATAGTCCTGACGGGTCGGCGGCCGTCCGCCACGCGGCAGCAGCGCGGGGATCATCCTGGGTGCGCGCGGGGCCTGGCGCAGTTCCGGATAGGCCGCGTGAACAATGTCCTTCGCGGCCAGGTTCCCGGCGCCCACGGCAATGTAAAGATCGTCCAGCGCGGCGATCTTCATGGTCTTCAGCACCGGCTCCAGTGCCCTTTCCGAACCGTCCACCCCCGCCTGGCGAAACGCCTTCGTCAACTCCGCCCGGCCGGCATCGCGGCTTTGTTGTCGCTGTTCCTGATGGATAAACCGCCGGATCCGGGCGCGAGCCTTGCCGGTGACGACGAAGCGCTCCCATTGCGGGGACGGCGTACCGCCCCTGGCCGTCATGACCTCGACCTGATCGCCGTTCTGCAGGTGGTGCCGCAGCGGCATCAGGCGCCCGTTGACCTTCGCGCCGACGCAGGTGTCGCCAACCTGGCTGTGCACCGCGTAGGCGAAATCAACCGGCGTGGCACCGCGTGGCAACTGGATGAGTTGCCCTTTCGGAGTGAAGCAAAAGACCTGGTCGGCGTAGAGTTCCAGCTTGGTGTTGTCGAGGAATTCGTCCGGTGCATCCGAATTATCGAGAATTTCCAGCAGGTCCTGCACCCAGCGGAAGCGCTGGACCTCCCTGCCGTCCACTTTCTTGTCGGGCGCCTTGTAGACCCAGTGGGACGCAACGCCGTTTTCCGCGACGTCGTTCATCTCCGCCGTGCGGATCTGCACTTCGATCTTCTGATTGCGCGGCTCGCGCAACGTCACCCCGGTATGCAGCGACTGGTAGCCATTCGATTTCGGCGTGGAGATGTAGTCCTTGAACCGCCCGGCGATCACCGGATAAGCCGAGTGGACCGCCCCCAAAGCCGCGTAGCAATCACCTTTTGTCTCAACAACGATCCGAAACGCCATGATATCAGACAATTGTTCGAAAGCGACATTACGGCGATGCATCTTCTCCCAGATCGAGAAGGGGGACTTCTCTCGACCATTCAAGTCGATCACATCGACACCGGCCTGCTTGCAGACATGGATCAGGTCGCGCCGTACCTCGTCGATCACGTCGGCGCCCTGGCCACGCAGGAAGTTCAGGCGTGCCTGGATCGTCGCGTAGGCCTCGGGCTCCAACTGAGTGAATGCGAGGGTCTGTAGCTCCACCTTGAGAGCGTCCATGCCAATCCGCTCGGCAAGTGGGGCATAGATCTCCATCGTTTCACGAGCGATCCGCTTGCGCCGCTCCGGATCGCGAACAAAATGCAGAGTGCGCATATTGTGCAACCGGTCCGCCAGCTTGACCAGCAGGACGCGGATGTCACGGCTCATCGCCAGCACCAGCTTGCGGAAATTCTCCGCCTGCTTGGTCCGGTCGGACTGCAGCTCCAACCGCGTCAGTTTGGTCACGCCGTCGACCAGTCCGGCAATTTCCTTGCCGAACCGGGCCTCGATCTCCGGCAGCTTGACCGGGGTATCCTCGATGACGTCGTGCAACAGACCGGTGACGATCGAGGCTATGTCAAGTCGATAGCCAGCCAGGATCTCCGCGACCGCGATCGGGTGCGTGATGTAGGGATCGCCGTTGTCCCGCCGCTGCGTGCCATGTGCCTTGGTCGCGAGCTCATAGGCGGCGTCGATCAGGCTGGTGTCAGCCTTGGGATCGTAGGCCAGAATCTTCTTGGTCAGATCGCATTGCTGAATGACGTCTGGCCCCGGCAGGATGGGCCGTTCGAAGACCGCCAGCCCACCGCTCTGCCGCTCTGCCGTCGAGGGTCCGAAAGCTGATGGTCCCGGGCCTGAGATTGCGTCCAGGCCGGTGACGGACAAGCCCGACGACCGCGCGGGGGATGGCGCGGACCGGTTTACGTCACCGCCGAAACCCCCGCCTTTCATCGCAGGTTACCGCGGAGACCGAACGCCAAGTTCCGCGGCGATAGCGGCTTCCATGTCCTCGGGCGAGAGTTCGTCGGCCTCGTTCTCGGCAGGGAGCCCGGCCACCTCCTCCTCGGCGGTGACATCCTGCAGACCAAAGATGTTCTGATCGGTGGGGATGAGGTCGAGCACCTCTTCGTCCGCGGGTTCCGGCTCCGGCGCACGGGACAGGGACTTGATCAGGTCCTGCTCGATACGGGGCAATTCGATCGTCTCATCGGCAATTTCACGTAGCGCGACAACCGGATTCTTGTCATTGTCCCGATCGACGGTCAGCTCTTCACCGCGGCTGATATTGCGCGCGCGCTGCGCGGCCAGCAGTACAAGCTCAAATCGGTTCGGAACTTTTTGGACGCAATCTTCGACGGTGACGCGCGCCATGCGCTCATCCTCCGGGTTTTGGTTCTGGGGAACCGTTCATCTAAGTGAGCTGGTCCAGCTTGGCAAGTTATAAGGTTGCAATGCAGCGGCGGCAAAATGAGAACCGTCGGCGCTTTCGTCGCCCTTTATTGCGTCGCGTTCGCTGTTGCACTGCCTTGTTCCGCGCCTTGTTCCGCGGGCATGACAGGCCGAACCGTCGATCTTAAGTCCCCGGCTGTCGCCGTCCAGCCGCTCCCGGTGTCGTGTGCGTTGTCAGGACACACTTTGATCCGGGGGATGTCGTCCCGCCCTCGATTTTGTCTCCGCCAACCCGGCGTCGGCGAAGCTGTTGCGGGCCAAGTAGTGCCGGATTCTCGAGCGCCCTGCTGCAACAAACTGAATCACTCCACTCGATTGACCGCCGAGCGACCGCCATATCCCCCGCCTCACGCAGGACACTCAGCACTCCGCCCCGGTCAGGCGAGCGTCCGGATTCGCCTTCCTTGCCACGCGTCGCGCACGCTCGCGCCTTCGATCCGGACGCGCTGCTATTCGGCCGCCTTGAGCTTGCGGGCTTCCCACTCCTCAACACTGATGCGCGGCAGTTCGAACCGGTCGGTCACGCGGGAGTACCAACCACTGCCATGCATGCGCCCGATCAGATCCAGCTTCGGCGTGTCGATATAGCACCGCTCCTTGTCCTGCACGCAGTCGTCCCGCACGTAGATCGCCAGCACCTTGCCGAGCACCACCGCCCGGTCGACGCCAACGTCGACAATCACCAGGCGCTCACACTCCATCGAGACCGGTGCCTCGGCGATCCGGGGCGGCTGTACGTGGAGCGACGGCAATGTCGTCAGGCCGGCTTCCTTCAATTCGTCAACGCCCTTTGGAAAATCGATCGCGGTGACGTTCATCTGTCCGGCCAGTTCGAAGCTCACGAGATTGACGACAAACTGGCCGGTCCGGCGGATGTTGCCACCGGTATCCTTGACGTCTCCCGGCGCGCGCCCGCCGATTCCGAATGCCACCACCGGCGGATCCCCCGACATCGCGTTGAAGAACGAGAAAGGCGCGGCGTTGATCGTTCCGTCGGTGTCCCGGGTGGTTACCCACGCGATCGGCCGCGGCCCAATCGTCGCCACCAGAAGCTTATAAATGTTTGTGTTCGTGGTATCGGTGAAGTCGAACAACATGACATGCCTCGGTCAATTCCAACGCCCAGGGTTACGTGGCCACCTGACAACTGTCCAGATCGCCCGGCCCCGCTGACACAATGTCCCGGCTGGGACGCCTGAGTATGCCGCGCTGTCGGCTCGGCCAACACACCCTGTCGGCACTGGCCGCCTGCCGCGTATAAGGTTGGGCGTGCCCGCGGTGAACCCAAATCGACCGGCCGGCGCCGCGTGAATGTGCTCGGCTGATCCGGTAGTCTGCCGACCGCCGGCGCCCCATGGATGCTGCGAGAAGGATACATCGATGACCGCAACCACGCCCTACATCATCCGCGCCGAACAGCAGGAGCCTTACAGTCCCGCCAACCACAGCGGCACGAAGAACTATCGTCTGGTCGGCCCACAAGTGAACGGCGCGAAAAATCTGGAGATCGTCCTTGGCGATATCGAACGCAACGAGGGCACCCCGGCGCACGCCCATCCGGATACCGAACAGGCCGTCTACATCCTGGAGGGCGAGGCCATTGTCGGGATCGACGGCGAGGACCACCATGTCCGCAATGGCGATATGATCTTTCTTCCCGCCAAGGTCTTTCATGCGTTCAAGGCTCTGTCCGAACGGCTTAAGGTGCTGGTCATATATTCACCGCCCTATGGCGAGGATCCTGCGAAACTGATCCGTAGCTGACCGAACCCGTAGCGCATGTGGCGGACGGGATGCGGCCAAATTAGGGGGACACGCGGTGCGCACTCAGGTGGGAATTGTCGGCGCGGGCCCGGCGGGGCTGTTCCTGGCCCACCTCCTTCACCGTGCCGGGATCGACGCGGTCAACCTGGAAACCCGCGACCGCTCGGAGGTGGAGACGACAGTCCGCGCCGGCGTTCTGGAATACTGGGTGGTGGCGCTGCTGAACGAACTGGGACTGGGCGAGCGCATGATGCGCGAAGGTCATTTCCACGACGGCATCACTCTGCAGTGGAATCGCGAGCGGTTTCACCTCGACATTCAGGAGTTGACCGACGGCAAGCGGGTTGTCGTCTACCCTCAGCACGAGGTTCTGAAGGACCTGATTTCGGGCCGCCTGGCGGACGGCGGGCACATCCTCTTCAACGTTGGCGACACCAGGATCCGGGACCTGGACACCGCCACCCCGGCAATCGACTTCCGTGACGGGACGGGCACACTGCAGACGCTTCACTGCGATTATGTCGTTGGCGCGGACGGTTTCCACGGGCCGTGCCGGCAGGCCATCCCGTCGTCACAACGTATCGAATACCAAAAAATCTACCCGTTCGGCTGGCTCGGCATTCTGACCAGGGCCCCGCTTTCCTGGCACGAACTGATTTACACCAACCAGCAGAATGGCTTCGCGTTGCTCAGCACCCGTTCGCCTGACGTGCAACGAATGTACGTGCAGTGCGACCCCAACGACGAAATCACCGCCTGGTCCGATGCCCGGATCTGGGACCAACTGCACGCGCGGCTGGACACCGATGGCTGGTCGCTGCGCGAGGGAGAAATTCTGCAGAAAGGCATCATTTCGTTGCGCTCGTTTGTCTGCGAGCCGATGCAGTATGGCCGCCTGTTCATCGCCGGCGATGCGGCTCACATCGTTCCGCCGACCGGCGCCAAGGGGCTGAACCTGGCGGTCGCCGACGTCCTGGTTCTCGCCCGCGCCCTGGAAGCAAAATACCGCCACGACAAACCGGACGGCCTGGAGAACTACAGCGCGACCTGTCTGCGCCGCGTCTGGAAGGCAGAGCGGTTCTCATGGTATATGACGACAATGCTTCACAAGAACGATATGGAGACGGATTTCGAGCAGCGCATACACTTTGCCGACCTCGATCTCCTCCGCACCTCTCGTGCCTCGGCCCGCTCTTTGGCGGAGAACTATGTTGGCCTCCCATTCGACTAGCGCAATACCAGCCTGACCCACGTCACGGAACGACCTGCCCGGGTTCGAGACCGCTGGCCGGCGGCAACCGATCCCGAGCCGCAGAAACGCATCGCGACGCAACTTTGGGCACGGGCCTTGTCCGACGTGCCGTTCCGGCGACGGCGGCAGGACACAGGGATGCTATGAAATACCTTTGCGCAACCCTGGCGGCGATCGGCTTGTCACTCAGTCTCGCCGTCGCCCCTCCAGGGTGGTCCCGCGCCGCAACCGATGACCCCGGCCCAGCATACGGACCCGAGCTTCAGGGCTTCGACTACCCTTCGCCGGTGTCGCATTTCCGCTTCACCTCTCAGGGCGTCGCCCTGGACATGGCGTTTCTGGATGTGAAACCGGCGCAACCGAACGGTCGTGCCGTCGTGCTGCTGCACGGGAAGAATTTCTGCGCCGCGACCTGGCAGAGCACCATCAGCGCACTCAGCCAGGCCGGCTATCGGGTGATCGCACCCGACCAGATCGGTTTCTGCAAGTCGACCAAGCCAGCGCATTACCAGTACAGCTTTCAGCAGCTTGCCGGAAATACGCGCGCGCTGCTCGACTCGCTTGGGATCGGCAAGGCGACGATCATCGGGCATTCAACCGGAGGGATGCTGGCGATCCGTTACGGGCTGATGTATTCCGCCGATGTCGACCTGCTGGTGCTGGTCGATCCGATCGGGCTGGAGGACTGGAAAGCCAAGGGTGTCCCATGGCAAAGTCCAGACGCTTGGTACCAGCAGGAGTTGCACACCACTGCCGATCGAATACGCGAGTATGAGCGTTCGACCTATTACGCCGGAACCTGGCAGCCGGCGTTCGAGCGCTGGGTGCAGATGCTGGCCGGACTGTATCGCGGACCCGGACGCGCCATCGTCGCCTGGAATTCGGCGCTGCTCTACGACATGATATACACCCAGCCGGTGATCTACGAACTGGGCCAGCTTTCGATGCCGGTACTGCTGATGATCGGCGACAAGGACACCACGGCGATCGGCAAAAACCTTGCCTCCCCATCGGTCCGATCCACATTGGGCAACTACCCGGCGCTCGGAAAGGCGGCCGCGGCGGCCATTCCGCACGCGCGCCTGGTCGAATTCCCCGATCTCGGCCACGCGCCGCAGATCCAGGCGCCCGAAATCTTCCACAAGGCGCTGCTCGACGGTCTGCGCGACCCGGGCAATCCATAGCGACGGTTGCGGCTTGCTGGCACTCCTGGCGATTGACGTGCCGAGGTCGCATCCGTATAAGCCGGCGCTCCCGACGGGCCGCACTCGCAGGCGAGCCCGCCGCTATGCATGAATTGGCGCCGGCCGCGAGGTCGTCGTCTACCGGTTCCGGAGAGCAGTAGTCGTGAAGCGCACCTATCAACCGTCCAAACTGGTCCGCAAGCGCCGACACGGGTTTCGTGCCCGCATGGAGACCGTCGGTGGCCGCAAGGTGCTTGCCAATCGCCGCGCCAAGGGGCGCAAAAGGCTGTCAGCCTGAGCCGAACCGCGTATGCTGGTATGCCATCATGCCAGCCTTGATCCCACCCCGGATCGTGCCCCAGACCCCGATCCCGAGCATTTTCGACAGCAAGCCCGGTCGCCTCAGGCGACGGCCCGAATTCCTGCGTGTTGCCGCGTCCGGCAAAAAGTCGGCGATCGGCGGCGTGGTGCTTCAGGCGCTGAAGCGCGGCGATGACGGCCCGGTTCGGCTTGGGTTCACCGTCACCCGTAAGGTCGGCAATGCCGTGGTGCGAAATCGGACACGGCGGCGGCTCAAGGAGGCGGCACGCCTCGTGCTGCAAAATCGCCCGCTGCGGGGCGCTGATCTCGTACTGATCGGCCGGGACAGTACACGCAAGCGCGACTTCCAGGCGCTTCAGGACGACATCAAGCGCGCACTGGACAGGAATGAGGTGATATGACACCTGCTGCCACGGTCGGCGTCGGTGCGGTGCGCGTCTACCAGTGGACGCTGCGTCCGTTCATCGGTCCAAATTGCCGCTTCTGGCCCAGTTGCAGCGACTACGCGATCGACGCCCTGCGCTGCCATGGGGCACTCAAGGGAACGGCGATGGCGACGAAGCGCATTCTCCGCTGCAATCCGTGGAACCCAGGCGGCGTTGATCTCGTGCCGGGGACGCAGAGCGAAGCGGCCGGCCAGCCAGACCGGCGGGAGCGGCGGTGATGGACCAGAAGCGGCTCTTCCTCGCGATCGCGGTTTCGCTGGCCATCCTGCTCGGCTTCCAGTTCCTGATCGCGCCGCACCTGCCGAAGGCGCCACCGCGGCCGGTCGCCGAATTGACCACGCCCGCCGATGCTCCGCCCCGGCCAGCCGCGAGTTCCACCGCATCCACGGGCGCCGCCGCGCCGGCCGCCGCGGGAGGCGCCGGCGCGATACCGAGCAAGGTGCCGCGGGTGAAAATCGTCGCCCCCAAGGTCACCGGCTCCATCAGCCTCCTCGGTGCCCGTCTCGATGACCTGCTGCTAACCCAGTACCGTGAGACGATCGAGCCCGATTCCCCCGACGTCAGGCTGCTCGAACCACGCTCGGAGGAACATCCCTACTACATCCAATACGGCTGGACCGCCGCCGGCACCGAGGTGGTGAAGCTGCCGGACAACGACACGGTCTGGAGCGCCTCCTCGGAGCAGGTCAGCCCGGGCAAACCGGTGACATTGTCCTGGGACAACGCCGCGGGCCTGACCTTCCTGATCGAACTGTCGGTGGACGACGACTACATGTTCACGGTCCGCCAGACGGTGCGCAACACCACCGGACAAGACGTCCAGTTGTTTCCCTGGTCGCGGATTCGCCGCGACTACAAGCCCGACGTCGCCGGCTACTACGTGCTGTTTGAGGGGCTGTTGGGCGTCGCCAACGGCACGCTGCAGGAAACCGGTTACGACAAGGCGAAAAGCGAGGGGGAGAAGAAGGGCGGCATCGCCTTCGACGCCACCTCCACCGGAGGCTGGGCCGGTATTACCGACAAATACTGGCTGACCGCTCTGATCCCCGATCAAAGCCTCCCGTCCAAAGTTAATTTCCGCCATATCGAGGATCACGGCGACCGCTACCAGGTGGACTACATTACCTCGGACGCGAAGGTGGTGCCGGCCGGCGGAGAGGCCTCGATCACCACCCATGCATTTGCCGGTGCCAAGGTAGTGTCGCTGCTGGACCGCTATCAGGACGCGCTTCATTTACCGAGCTTTGACAAGGCGGTCGACTTCGGCTGGTTCTACTTCCTGACCAAGCCGATCTTTTTCGCGTTGGACTACCTGAACAGCCTGCTGGGCAATTTCGGCCTGGCCATCATGGTGTTCACGGTCTTTGTGAAGGCGCTGTTTTTCCCGTTGGCGAACTACTCCTATCGCTCCATGAGCAAAATGAAGCTGTTGGCGCCGAAAATGACCGCGCTGCGGGAACGCTACAAGGACGAGCCGCAGCGCCTGCAGCAGGAGATGATGGCGCTCTATAAGACCGAGAAGGTAAACCCAGCCTCCGGCTGTCTGCCCATGATCGTGCAGATCCCAGTGTTCTTCTCGCTCTACAAGGTCATTTTCGTCACCATCGAGATGCGGCAGGCGCCCTTCTTCGGCTGGATCCACGACCTCTCGCAGGTCGATCCAACCAACATATTCAACCTGTTCGGTTTGATACCGTTCGATCCGGCCGCTTATGTCCCACTGCTGCATCTGGGCGCCTGGCCGTTGATCATGGGCCTGACGATGTTCCTGCAGCAGAAGATGAACCCGCCGCCACCGGATCCGGTGCAAGCCAGGCTGTTCCAGTTCATGCCGATCATCTTCACCTTCATGATGGCAAAATTCCCGGCCGGACTGATCATCTACTGGAGTTGGAACAACACGCTTTCGGTCGCGCAACAATGGCTGATCCAACGACGCACGCGGCTGGCCAAACCCTCCCTGGCCAGAACCTGAACGAGAGACCGCTCCCGGACGCGCCTGCGCAGGCCGCCGAGCTGTCGGCAAAAGCAGCTGCGACGCAGGCGGCGGCGCTGGAAGCCGGCCGTCTGCTGTTTGCCTCCGAGTGTAAATTCGTCTTCGGCGCCCAGCGGTTGGACCAGCTGCCGTCCATCGCGGGACCCGAGATCGCCTTCGCGGGCCGCTCCAACGTCGGCAAATCCTCGCTGCTGAATGCGTTGACCGGGCGCAGGACACTGGCGCGCACGTCGTCCGAGCCCGGCCGCACCCGGCAATTGAACTTTTTCGATCTGGCCGGCGTGGTAACCTTGGTGGACATGCCCGGTTATGGCTATGCCCGTGCCTCGAAAGACATCAAGGCGGACTGGCAAGGCATGATGTTCGACTATCTTCGCGGCCGGCCCACCCTGCGGCGGGTCATGCTGCTGCTCGACGCGCGGATCGAGTTGAAGCAGGTGGACCGTGAAGTCATGGCATTGCTCGACCGTGCCGCGGTCACCTTCCAGATCGTGCTGACCAAGTCCGACGGCCTGAAGCCGGCTGCACTGGTGCGCAAATTGGCGGAAGCAGAGCGGCTGGCACGATCACACGCGGCGGCTTTTCCGCAGGTGCTCCACACCAGCAGCGAAACCGGCGATGGTGTTCCCGCGCTACGGGGAGAACTGGCGACGCTTCTCGAGTTGGTGAGGGACCAGTAATCAATGGCAAAAGCACCGCGCGATCGACCGCGGACCGAACCGACCGAGGTCGACCGGCTCTTGCTCGACCTCGCATCAGGCCTGCTTGCCGAGTACTTCTTCGATCCCGATAACGAAGCCCGCTTCCTGGAGCTGTATCCGTCGAGGCGGGCGGCTCCCGACGATCCGCCGCTGGCGGAGGCAACCTTGCTGCAGGACGCGATGGCCTTGAAGTGGCGCCTGAGCGTGCTGGGGCAGCGGAACAGCTTCCGGGTGGCGATGCGCCACCCCGCCTTTACCGCGAACATCGAAGGCACCTGGCAATTTCAGCGCGAGACGTTGCGTCAGGGCCGGGTCGTGCAGCGCACCGGCAATCCTGAGCGAATCGTGGAAGCGGCGCGTTCGCTGATGCAGGTGCTCGCCGGCGACGAGCCGTCAAAGGAAGAGCTGGACGATTTGCTGGCCGCGCTATCCGATGGTCTGGAGACCCCGCTGATCGGCGACAATCCGCGGGAACCGCCGCCAGCCACCAGCGCGGAGCGCGATCGTGCCCGCGCACTGGTGGAGCAACTGTGCCGCAAACCCGACAGCGGGCCGCGAATGGAGGACTTGATGTGGCTCGAGACCACGCCGCAGACCTTGCCGGTGCTCACCGATCTGCTGGTGGAGGCGATGACCGCGAGGCCGCGCGCCGAAACCCGGATCGCCGTCTGCCTTGACCTGGTCGCCCAGCAACTCGAATTCGTCCGCTACCGCCTGGATCGCGAATGGGACTGGGCGTCCGCGATGTTGAACGACTACCAGCAGCGGCTGATCACCCTCGGACAAACCGGCACGCTTGAGGCGGCCGATTGGTTCGCCATGGCGGGAGCGCTGACCCGGGCACGGGTTCCAGTTTCCGATGGGGTTCAGCAGGCGTTGGCCGAAGCGGGGATGAGCGAAACTCCGAACGCCGTGCCGCCGGACGAACTGCTGGCGACGCTGCGCGGGCTCTCGGACGAACTCGCGGACATGGTCGAGTCCCCATTTGAGGTGATCGAAGCGCTCAATTCGGCCGGCGCCGTGATGCCCGCTACGTTGCGCGGCTTCATGGCGACCGAACTGGCGCTGTCGGCGCATGAGGTGCTGCGGCAAGCGGCACCGCTCATGCTGCTGGACACCAATTCCACCGTCCGGCGGGCCGCGGCGGCGGCCATCGAGCAGACCGCGGCGGCGGTGTCACCGGACAGCCTGAGACGGGCGATCACGGTTCGCAACTGGATCCCGCAAGCCGACCGCACCGGCCTGGACCGAGCGATCCGCAAGGTCCGCTCCACCGGCGTACCGATCGGCGCATGGCCATCCGCCGTCGGCGGTCGAGCCGTCGGCTCGCGTGCGGATATCGCGTTTCACGCCTCGATGGTCGATGGCTCCGGCGCGCAGAGCATTCTGGCGATAAGCCGCGGCGGCAGGAGGGGCCTCATTGCGGGGCTTCTGCTGAAGCATGGCGCGGGCGTGCAGGACGCCTGGATCGATCCGGCGGTGTCGCGCGTCAATATCAACGCGATGCTGCGCGATATGAAAACCGAAGCGCCCTCGGACGAGGTCGACCGGTCGTATGTCGACGCGGTGGTCCAGCACGCGATCGCCACGGGCTTGGCGCAGGGGACAGTGCCGGCGGACAAATTGCTCGCGATCGCTGAGGCCACGGGCGGAGCCGAGTGGAAGGATCGCCGATTGGACATAGCGGCCGAGGCTGAACGGCTGTTCGACGGACTGGCCGCGGCCGACAGGCGACCGGAGGGCGTGCAAGCCGCGCTGGATCGTGGCGCCGCCTGGATGCAGCGGGAGCCCATCGCCGCCTCCTGGTTCGAGGATAGCAAGACCGTCCGGGAGGTCATTGCAAAGGTGCCGCGGAAGGACAATGCCGGCGCCACCCTGCTGGTGCTGAATGAGATCCTGCCCGGTGCCCGTATGGCCTGGGCGGAACGTTTCCTGCTGATGGCAATGTGGTGCCAGGCCGCGACCACCAAGGCACATCGCGGCTGGACCGCTGAGTTCGTGATCCTGAGCCACATCCTCACCGGTAACGCTCCGCTTGAGACCATCCCGATCATGAACAGCATCGCGAAGCAAACCGTCATGGCCGCACGCAGCAGCGGCTGGTAGCGTCAGCGCGACGCCGGCGACCATCCGGAAGACAAGAACCAAGGGAAACCTCGACAGGAGACTGACATGCCGGCACGCACTGGCGCGGAATACCTCGCCGGCCTTCGCGAGCGACAGACCGAGGTGTGGATGCGCGGCGAGCGGGTGGCAGACGTGACCTCCCATCCGGGCTTGGCCAACGGCGCGCGGGCCATCGCTTCGTTGTATGACCTGCAATGCGATCCCGCGCACCGTGACGCCATGACCTTCACCGACCCCGACAGTGGCGACACTCTGGGTCTGTCGTTCATCATTCCCCGCTCACGCGAAGACCTGGAGCGGCGGCGGGTGATGATGCTGAATTGGGCCCGCACAACCTGCGGAATGATGGGTCGCTCGCCGGACTTCATGAACGTGACGTTCGCGTGCTGGGCCGGCGCGGCAGACTATTTCGGTCGCGGCAAACCGGAATTCGCCGCCAACATGCGGCGCTACCATCAGTACATTGCACGCAACGACCTGGTTTTGACGCATGCGCTCATCAACCTGCAGCGCAGCCGAAACGTCAGCGGGATGTTCAACTTGCAGGAAGGTACCGCCCTTCAGGTCGTGAAGGAAACTTCTGCCGGCCTTGTGGTGCGCGGTGCGCGGGTGCTGGCCACGCTGGGGCCGCTCGCCGACGAGATCGCCGTCTACGCCCCTCGCCTGGCGCAGCATTCCACGGAATACAGCCGGTTCGCCCTAAATTTCGCACTGCCCTGCGATACCCCCGGCCTGCGATTCCTGTGCCGCGACAGCTTCGACGAAGGGAAGTCGCATTTTGACCACCCCCTTGGCTCGCGCTTCGAGGAAATGGATAGCATCGTTTTCTTTGACGACGTGCTGGTGCCGTGGGAGCGGGTTTTCATTCACGGCGACGTCGGGCTGCTCAACGAGACGGCGTCGATCACTCATTCTTCGGCACACACGGCGCATCAAGGCTGCGCGAAGAACCTGGCGAAATGCGAGCTGGTGCTCGGCGTGGCACTGCTGGCGACCGAAACGCTCGGCAATGCGCATCTGCCGCATGCGGAGGAACGGATCGGCGAGCTGGTCATGTACACGGAGCTGATGCGCGCCTGTATGCGGGCAGCCGAGGCGGATGCGGAACTGGATGAATGGGGCATCATGTGCCCGTCGCCGCTGCCGGCCGAGACGACGCGCAACCTGTTCATGACCGCCTATCCGCGGATGGTGGAAATCCTGCAGCTTCTCGGCTCGTCCAGTTTGATGATCCTGCCTACCGAGGCGGATTTTGCCTCACCACTGGCACCATGGATCGACCAGTACCTGGCAACCGACGCCAGTTCGGCGAGAGATCGGGTGCGATTGTTCCATCTGGCGTGGGATATCGCGTGCAGTTCCTTTGGTGGCCGGCAGGTGCTGTACGAGCGGTTCTTCGCCAGCGACCCGCTGACCCGCGCACGCGCCCTCGCCGGGATGTTCCCGAAGCAGGAGGTTACCGAGCGGGTGCTGGATTTTCTGCGGCGGACGTGATCGCGCACGATATTTACGCCGCGAGCCGATGAAGACGCGAGCCGGCATTTAGTCGTTCTCGACCTGTCATCAACATGCTCGGCACGGTGACCCACGACTTGCAGTGCTGCGGGAGGTTCCGGCGACGCCGCCATGCCCAATGGCGGCTGACCCGGATAAAATCGAAGCGCCGTCCTGCGCTTGGCGTATCTTCCTGCGTCCGGTCCGGTGCATGAAGGAGCCACGAACGACACGGAGCCAGCCCGCGGCCGGCGATGGCGACCCCGTGCCGCCGTACCGGCGGGTGGCCGGCTCCCGGCGCCCAGATCGATGCTACCGACTATCCGGTCGGCACCGGCAGCATCGGCGAGGACCACCGACGAGCAGGCATTGACCTCTTGCAGCAGCATCAGGTCCGGGGCGAGTTTGCGCAGCAGATGCCCTTGCCGTTTCGCCGTTTCGGGGCCGCGGAAGGCCATGCTTCATGAGACGACGCGCACCTCGCTTGTCTTCGCCCTACTCAGGCAACGATCCATTCGTCTTCTTGTTGAACGACCTTTTCCAGCATGCGCAACAGATCGCCGCCCGTGGTCGCCCGCTCACCTGAAAACGTGGCGTCGGAAAGCAGATGCGCCAGGGGATCGGCAAGCCCCAGCTTCATCTGGCCGCAGAACCCCAGGGGCCAATCCGGAAAGCTGCGCCGTTCGATCGGTGTGAATGCCAGCACCGTGACATCGGAATGGCGGGGATCGGAACCGATCCGATCGAAGGTTCGCTCGACGACCTCCCGATAACCCTCAAGCACCTCGGCGAAGCCCGACGCGGTGAACAGAAGAGCCCCGGTTATGTTGTCTGCCTTGTTGCGCCTTCTCGCGCCGGCTACGATCGCCCGTAGTTCCGCCTCCATATCGACGGTTTGCCCGGAAGCCGAGTTCGCTGCGATCATGTTTCGGCTACAGTAAAGCAGTCTGTACAGCGGTCCGGACATGGAATCTCTTCTCATGACGTGATACGACCGGCTGCGAACCGGCGCAGGAGACCGTCAATTTCGGCAGCGGGAATCGGCCGGCTGATCAGGAACCCTTGGATATCCGTGCAGCCGTCCGTCTCCGCCAACCTCGCCTGCTCGGCTGTTTCAACCCCCTCGGCTGTTGTCGATTTGCCAAGGTCAGCGCCGAGCGAGGTGATCGCTCTGACGATCATGGATGCTTCGCGGTCATGACCAAGGCCGGCGATGATCGATTGATCAATTTTGATTTTGTCGAAGGAGATTGGGGTCGGGGGCAACTGGCTGAGTGTCCAGTATTCGGTGCCGAAATCCTCGATGACAAGGTGAACACCCAGGGCATGAAGTCGGTGCAGCAGGTCCAGCACCGGCTTTTCCTGCGCCAGCAGGGCGCCCACGGTGATTTCAATCTCCAGCCGCGCCGCGGCAAGTCCGGACGTTTGCAGCGCGGATTCGATGACTTTGAAAAGTTGGTCGCAGTCAGCGAGCTGCACGGGTGAAATATTGACCGCAACCGACAGTGAATCCGGCCAGCGCGCGGCTTGCTGGCACGCCGTCTTGATGACCCATTCCCCCAGCCCCTGGATACAGCCGATGTCCTCGGCAACCGGGATGAACACCACAGGGAGAACCTCACCCCGCGTCGGGTGATTCCAGCGCAATAACGCCTCGAATCCCGTCAGCCGGTTGGAGCGAAGATTGAGCTGCGGCTGATAGGCGAGCGAGAGCTCCCCCAGCGTCAGTGCTTTGCGCAGGTCGGTCTCCAAATCCCACCGGGCCTGAACCGGGCCGGCGGTAGCCGGATCAAATATCCGCCACGTTCGCCTGCCGGAACTTTTCGCGTCGCGCAGGGCCAGGTCGGCTTGATGCAGCAAATCATCGGCGGAGCTGCCCTGTTCCTCATACCGCGCAATGCCGATGCTGGCACTGATATTGGCTATGTGGCCTTCGACCAGGAAGGGGCGCGACAGCACGTCCACGAGACGGCTGGCCAGGCCCTCGGCCGTCTGCCCATCGGGTAGCAGAACGGCGAATTCATCGCCGCCAAGTCGTGCCACCACGTCCTCCTCCCGGGTTTGCCGATGGAGGCGTTGGGCAACCAGGCAGAGCAGAGCATCGCCGATCGGATGCCCTAGTGAATCGTTGATGGCCTCGAAATGATCCAGGTCGACGACGAGGACGGCGTGCTGGGTGTATGGCCCAGCCTGCTGGACTACATCGCGTAAGACATCATTGAAATGTCGGCGGTTGCTCAGCCCGGTAAGTGCATCCACCATGGCATCCCGCGCAGCCAGGTTGCCTTCGGCGACCGGATGGAGGTGCTCGACCACCAGCAGCCAGAGATCGCCGCCCAGAGGCTGCAGCTTGAACGCGACACGCTGCTGCCGGCCGAGCGACAGGCGGAGCCAGGTCGCGGCTTGCGGACGGTCGCCTTCGCCTATGATGCCGCTGCAGAATTCGATGATGCGCTCGCTTTGCCTGGCCGTGACGCGGCCGGAGGACTTTAGCGTTCCCGCCAGCATCGGCGGCTCCCTGACCATCGTCGGAGCAATGCCGAGTAACCCAGCCGCATGCAGGTTCCAGTATTGCAGCCGAAGCGAGCGGTCGATCACCGCGACGCTCAGCGGGAGGTTATCCAAGGCCTGCCTGACAAGACGCGTCTGAGCAGCCGATCCGCGAGGCTTGGTGGTTTTTTCCCGGTTTTCGCCGACCGCCTCGATGCCGTCGGGAAGGCCGTCCGGTTGTCGCACTACGCCTGCTTCACGCACTCCCTGCCTCCGTCAACGGCCCGAATCGTCTGTGCCGATGATTGTCAGCAATGCCTTACGAAAGAGTTAAGTTCGGCACTATTTCCCGAGTTAGGCCGACGGGGGAATCACACTTCGCCCCCGCCGGCAGCCGGCCATGGTTTCCGGCCCGCTTTTTGACCCCGGGTTCTTGACCCTGGAACCAACACCGCCCTACACGCGCACCATGAGCGAGACAGCCCCCTCCCCCAGCGATGTCGCCGCGGCGGCCGAACAAGCCCGGGTCCTGGCCCAGGCGCTGCCCTTCCTGCGCCGCTACGCCGGCGCAACGGTGGTGGTGAAATACGGCGGCCACGCGATGGGCGAGGAACATCTTGCGCGACAATTCGGCAACGACATCGCATTGCTGAAGCAGGTCGGGATCAACCCCGTGGTGGTGCACGGAGGCGGCCCGCAGATCAACGCGATGCTCAAGCGACTGGCAATCCAGTCCACCTTCATAGATGGGCTACGGGTGACCGACGCGGCAATGGTCGAGGTTGTGGAGATGGTGTTGGCCGGCACCGTCAACAAATACGTCGCCGGTCTGATTACCAACGCCGGCGCGTTGGCGGTCGGCATCTGCGGCAAGGACGGCGCGATGATCCGCGCGCGCAAGCTGACCCGGACGAAGATCGACCCGGACAGCCATATCGAGCGCGCACTCGATCTAGGTTTCGTGGGCGAGCCGACCAGTATCGACGTGAGGGTGATCCACGCCCTGACCGGCGGAGGGCTGGTGCCGGTGATCGCGCCGGTGGGTGTCGGCGCCGATGGGCAGACCTATAACATCAATGCCGACAGCGTGGCCGCGGCCGTGGCTGGCGCGCTGAACGCGACGCGTCTGTTGATGCTCACCGACGTGCCGGGCGTGCTGGACAAGGACAAGAGGCTGATCCATGCACTGAGTGTCCCGGAGGCGCAAAACAGGATAGCTGACGGCACGATCACGGGAGGCATGATCCCCAAGGTGGAGAATTGCGTGGAAGCCGTGCGACAAGGCGTGAAGGGCGCGGTGATCTTGGATGGCCGCGTGCCCCACGCCTGCTTGCTGGAACTGTTCACCGAGGCCGGCCCCGGCACACTGATCCGCCGCTGAAGCGCAAACGATCGAGATCATTCGCGCAAATAATTTGCGCCATCCCGCTCCAAATCTGCACCCGGCGTCAGCTGGCGGCCCGGCACATGAACTCAAGCTGCCAGCGCATTTCCTGCACCGACATCGGAAAGCCACCCCCCGCGCGGGGTCGCAGTACGGCCTCGGGCTGCAGGCGCGCCACCAGGATTTGCAAGGCAACCGCGACCCGCATCGATAGCCCCGCCTTCCAACTCAGGCTGACAAGTCCTTTGGCGCTGCGCAGGGCCGACGCCTGCTCGATCACTGTCAGGGAGACGCCGGCCTTCACCGCCAACATCGCGCTGACAAGGCCGACGTCACCCTGCTGAACGGCAGTCAGCATCGCGTCGTCGTCGAGTTGCCCGGCGTCGCGCATGGCGGATGCCTTGGCGAGAATCGCCTGTTCACTCACCTCCTCCGCCACCGGTTCCGGCCCGTTCGCGCCAACCAATCTGTCCCGAATTTCTTCCGACAAGGCGGCGTCCAAATCATCACGGGCCAGCAGGACTTCCAGCAGATGGTTGGTAACGATCTCTGACAACGCCCGGGCCGTTCGTGTAGGCAGGCGAGGCCTTCGAACCAGGGGTTCGTGCCATTCCGTCTGCTGCGTCGCACGCGCGACCAGGGCATCCAGCGTGACTTCCCGGATCTGCGCGGAGGGGTTGGCCAACAGGGCACCGATCGCCTCGGAATTGGCCGCATCGACAATGGCATCAGATACCGCGGTGTCGATTTGCTGGCGGCGAGCCGCTGCCACGATCGTGCCAGGTGACGGTGCGGCGACGATCAGGGCGATCAGGTCCTCTGATGTCAGCACCGGCGAAAACCGGATCACCGGCTCGTACACCATGACGGCTGTATCGCGCGCGAGTTGCAGAATAATGGCCCGCGGCGCATCCGCCATGTGCTTGACCGTCTCCGCGATGCTCGCCCGCACCCGTTCGGCCTCGTCAGCGACCAGCGCCGTCAAGGTCTCCATTGTTTCCTGTTGCAGGCGACTCTGCGCCGCCTCCGTAAGGCTTGGAGTTAGTGCGGCGAGCTTGCGTCCCAACAAGATCCGCACCCTCTCGTCCCGGTCCGATGCCAGGATCGAGTTGACCTGGCTTGAGACCGCTGGGTTCATCGCCAGCGTGGCACGAACCGTAGCAGACGGATCATACGCGAGGCTTGTCAGCGCAGCTGGAAGGGTGGCGGCACTTGCGCTCTGTCGGACCCGAGCGGCCTCATTGCCGGACATCAGCCGTTCTCGAGCAGCGAGACCCGCCAATTGCCGCGGCCGCCGCGCTTGACCTCGTACATCGCAACGTCAGCCCGGTGCAGCAGGCTCTCGATGGTTTCATGGCTGCCCGCCCGGCGGCAGGCAATGCCTATGGACAAACCCAGCCCCGGTATTGCCTCTCCGAGCAGATTGGCCAGTTCTGCCGGCACAGCCTTTCGCAGGTGGTCAGCCCGCTCGGCGGCGGTCAACTGGTCGGCGCCGGACATCCAGACGGCGAACTCGTCGCCGCCCAGCCTGGCAATCAGATCAGCCGGCCGCAACAGGTCGCGCAGCATTTTGGCAAGATGGACCAGCGTCTGGTCGCCCATCTCATGGCCCAGCCGATCGTTAACCATCTTGAACGAATCCAGGTCCGCGAACATCAGCGTGCCGGGTGCGTTTTCCTGATCCAGCCTGTCGGCATGACGTTGCATCTCCTCCAGGAACGCGCGCCGGTTCAGCAATCCCGTGAGCGGATCGGTACGGGCCTGACGGCCCATTTCGCGCTGAATTGCCTCATGCTCGAGGACCATGCGAATGATGCGCGTCGCAGATCCCGCCAGCAACGTATCGTCGTGGTCCCACGGACGCGAATTGGCGGTCCGCCAGATCGCCAGCACGGCATTCGCCCCGAAGCGGGTTTGGCATCCCACCGCCAGCACCAGGCGGCCGTCCGAGGTTATCCCCTCGCTTGGCCCAATTCCATGCTCAGCCAACAGACCCGCGGCGGTTTCGCGCACCACCGGTGACGCAGGTCCTGATTCGTGCAGCAGCTCCAGCCGCCCTTCCTCACGGACCGCGACCACTGTTGCACCCTCGGCTGTCAGCGCGTTGGTCAGTGCCGAAAGCGCCGCATCCATCATGCGTGGCGCCATGACTTCCTGCGCTACACACCAAAGTATGTAGTCCAGAACTTCGCCCCGGCGGAGATTGCCGGCTATCTTGGCATTCTGTGCACTGCGCTCCGTGACATCCCTGGCGGTCCCGCGATATCCTGTGATGTGCCCGGTTTCGTCGCACAGCGGGTCCACGGCGAAGTCCATACAGACCACGCTGCCATCGCGGCGTTTGACCCAGATCATCTGAGCGCGTATCGCCAAGTCAGGACAGAACGGATTGAAGACGATACCGCCGGTGTCACCCAGCAACAGCTCCGACGGCTGACCGATCAAGTGGCAGGCGGACCAGCCCAGGACGTCATCCGGGAAGACGAACACAAAGCGGCCGTTCGCATCGGTCTCGAAAGCCAGATCAGCGGCCAGACCCACCAAATGCTGCCAGCGTTGCCGGCTGTCGACCAATGTGTCGTGCACCAGATCGCTGACCAGCTTGCGCGAAGATGGTGACTTGACTGGATTGAGGAGCGTTTCGGGCATCGTGACTTGTCCCGGCGAAGCAGGTCACGAGAATCAATGTCACAAATTGGTTAAGAAAGTGTTTCCGAACACAGGTATCGATCGAACGCGGCCCGACGGGAGCTACCGCCGCAATACTGTTGCGCCTGCGTACCGGCTGGCCGCCCCAAGTTGCTGCTCGATTCGGATCAGCTGATTGTATTTCGCGGTGCGGTCGCTGCGAGCCAGGCTGCCGGTCTTGATCTGGCCGCAGTTGGTCGCAACCGCGAGGTCGGCGATGGTGGCGTCCTCGGTCTCGCCCGAGCGGTGGCTCATGACAGCGTTCCAGCCGGCGCGATGAGCGATTTCGACCGTCTCCAGCGTCTCCGACAACGTGCCGATCTGGTTGACCTTGACCAGGATGGCGTTGGCCGAACCGTCGGCGATGCCGCGGCGCAGGCGTTCGGGGTTGGTAACGAAGAGATCGTCGCCGACCAACTGGATCTTTTTGCCCAGCGTTTCGGTCAGCAATTTCCAGGTTTCCCAGTCGTCCTCGGCGCAGCCATCCTCGATCGAGACGATCGGGTAGCGGCTGACCAGATCAGCGTAGTAGCGGACAATGCCCTCGCCATCGAGCACCTTGCCCTCGCCTTCCAGATGGTACTTGCCGTCCTTGAAGAACTCCGATGGAGGCCGGATCGAGCGCGAAAGCAGATGTCCTCGCCGAGCCGGTAGCCGGCTTTCTCGACCGCTTTGGCGATGAAGCTCAGTGCCTCGTCGGCGGATTTCAGGTTGGGGGCAAAGCCGCCTTCGTCGCCGACATTGGTGTTGTGCCCGGCGTCGTGCAGGCCCTTCTTCAACGCCTGCAGCACCTCGGAGCCCATCCGCACCGCGTCCGCGACCGTGGCGGCGGCGATCGGCATGGATCATGAATTCCTGGATGTCGATCGGATTGTCGGCGTGCTTGCCGCCGTTCAGGATGTTCATCATGCGGCACCGGCAGGGTCCGGGCGTAGACGCCACCAATATAGCGGTAAAGCGGCAGTTCCAGGTCGGACGCGGCAGCCTTGGCCACCGCCAGCGACACCCCCAGGATGGCATTGGCGCCAAGGCGCGCCTTGTTGGGTGTGCCGTCCAGGTCGATCATGATGTTGTCGATGACCACCTGCTCGGTCGCCTCGATGCCGCTGACCGCTTCCAGGATCTCACCTTCGACGTTGGCGACCGCCGTCCGGACGCCTTTGCCGCCATAGCGGGATTTGTCGCCGTCGCGCAGCTCCACGGCCTCATGGGCGCCGGTCGACGCGCCTGATGGCACCGCCGACGCGGCCCATGGTCCCGGTTTCGAGCACGACATCGACCTCGATTGTCGGAGTACCTCGGCTGTCGAGGATTTCACGGGCGGTGATGTCGGCGATGGCGGCCATGGCAGGCTCTCCGGGGACTATGTCGCGGCGCTCCCTAACATCTCGATGAAGATGGTGCCAGCGAGAAGCGCGCCGCGCTCGCCTCGCCCGCAGAAGACCGGCTGAAGCGATGGGCCAGGCGGCCTGGCGTATCGTCACTTTCCGTTGAGAAGCCGACGGCGCCAATGAGGCGCGGCCCGGCACAGTCCTTCGGCGCTGGGTGCGGACGTCTCCGCCCGCTCGGCTGTCGCCCCGGCAGGGACCGATCGACCTCGATGCAATTCGACGGCGGCGCGGTAGCGGCACCGCCTCCGGCACGCCCCTGGGCCGCACTGTCCGCTTGGCTTGAGCATGCGTCGTGGCCGTGCGGTAATTCGCCTCGCGAGAAACCCAGGAGGAAACGCCTATGAGCGCCACGCAGAGCAAACCGATGTTTGGACGGATCTTCGCGCCGCGCGCCGGACTGGCTGGCCAAGGCGCCCGCGGAGCCGATCATCGATGCCGGACTGCCGATCATCGACACCCACCATCACCTTTGGCATCGCCAGGAGGCTACGGGGGCGGCCGGAGATTCATGGGAAGTGCCCGCGCTTCGCTATTTGCTCGATGAATACCTGGCCGACTGCGCGGCCGGTCATAACATCATCGGCAGCGTATTTCTCCAGTGCCACTCCATGTATCGCGCCTCCGGCCCGCTGCCGATGCGCTCCGGTCGGTGAGACCGAATTCGTCGCCGGTGCCGCCGCGATGAGTGACAGTGGTGGCTACGGCAAGACCCGTGTCTGCGCCGGCATCGTCGGCTTCGCCGACCTCACCGCCGGTGACTGGGTGACGCCGGTGCTCGAGGCTCACATCCGCGCGGGCGGCGGACGATTCCGTGGTGTCCGGCACTCCGCCGCGTACGATGCCGATCCGGTGATCGGCAACAGCGCGCCCGACATGCAACCGGGGCTTTATGCGCGCCGCGACTTTCGTGCCGGCCTCGCGCGGCTGTCGGCACTCGGGCTGTCATTGGACGCCTGGGGCTTTCATCCGCAGATGCCGGAGATCACCGACCTCGCCCGGGCCTTCCCCGGCACCAACATCATCGTCGGCCACTGCGGCGGCCCGCTCGGCTACGGTCGCTATGCCGGCAAGCGAGACGAGGTCTTCGCCGACTGGAAGCGTTCGGCCACCGAGCTGGCGAAATGCCAGAATGTCACGATGAAGCTTGGCGGCATGATGATGCGGCTCGCGGCCTACGACTATATGGCGCTGCCAGCGCCGCCGTCATCCGAACAGCTCGCGGCCCACTGGCGACCGTATGTGGAAACCTGCATCGAACTGTTCGGGGCTGACCGCTGCATTGCCGAGAGCAATTTCCCGGTCGACAAGATGGGCATCGGCTTCGCCGCGCTGTTCAACGCCCTGAAGCGCCTGGCCGCCGGGTGCTCCGCCGATGAAAAGGCGGCGATATTCGCAGGCACGGCACGGCGAGTGTATCGTCTCGATTGCTGATCATCAGGTTCCGGGCTGATCCTCCGCGAACATTGTCTGCCCGCACCGGCTTGCCACAAGACGCGAAGCCGAACCGAGTTGACGGCCGGTCGGGGGTCGACTCCGCAGTGATGCGACGCGGGATAAACGGTGCGCCCTGACGGGGTCGATCCTATTCCTGGTCATGGCCGCTTCGCGGCCTGCTGATGCAGCCTCGTTGCAGGAGGCGATGGCGGACTGCAGGGCGCAGCTATTCTAACGCCTCCGGTCGCAGCCAACGCCTCTGCCGCCAATATTCGTCCCCTCGGGCGAGGAACCCGGCGACGTCTGCCGAGATCTCTTTCTGTGGATACGCCGGCCATCGCTTAGTCGCCCTGCTTCGCCAGGCGGTCGAACGCCGCCAGGCGCACGACCAGTGCCTCCATCTGGCGTAACGGGATCATGTTCGGCCCGTCGCTGGGGGCGTGATCCGGGTCGGGGTGGGTCTCAAGGAAGACCGCCGCCACGCCGACCGCCAGAGCAGCGCGTGCAAGCACCGGGGCGAACTCCCGCTGACCGCCGGAGGACGTCCCCTGCCCGCCCGGTTGCTGCACCGAGTGCGTGGCGTCGAACACCACCGGGTAGCCGGTCCGCGCCATGATCGGCAGGCCACGAAAATCGTTGACGAGGGTGTTGTAGCCGAAGCTGGTGCCCCGCTCGCACAACAGGATGTCCCGGTTGCCCGTGCTGGCAATTTTGGCCGCAACGTTCACCATATCCCATGGCGCCAGGAATTGCCCCTTCTTGACGTTGACCGCGCGTCCGGTCTCCCCTGCCGCGATCAGCAGGTCGGTCTGGCGGCACAGAAAGGCGGGGATCTGCAGCACGTCCACGGCCTGCGCCACCGGCGCGCACTGCTCGGCCACATGGACGTCCGTGAGGACCGGAAGGCCGGTGGTCTGACGCACCTCCGCCAGAATCGCCAGACCCGGGTCCATCCCGACACCCCGTGCGGCCGAGGCGCTGGTACGGTTCGCCTTGTCGAAGCTGGACTTGTAGATGATCGGGACCCCGGTGCGATCAGAGATCGCGCGGAGCTCCCGGGCAACCTCCAGGGCATGGTCACGCGACTCGATCTGACAGGGTCCGGCAATCAGGGTGAATGGCCGATCGTTACCGATTTCGATCGAGCCGACACGCACTGTGTGGGCGGTCTCGGGATACATGAAGGCGCCTCTCTTTCAGCCGGCCCGCAGGCCAAAAGCTGCTTGTCCGGGGCACAACGAGCCGGGTCAAGCGGGCGAATATTCCTATAAAATGAGATGGCTCCGCCCACACGGAGCGAACACCGATCCCGGGAATTGCGACAGAAGATTCGCCAAATCCATTCTAAAAATTGATGCCAGTGTTGCGAAACTGCCATTATTAGGTATTATTTCCCTACATTAACAGTTATCCACAGGCAATAACTAATGAAATGAATTGCCGTACGCGGAACGATCGTCCCGGAGGGTTGTCAGGATTGCAACCCTGCTGCTACCGCGGCTTTGGCCTGAAAACGACTGGAGTCAAGCCGAATGCGGACATTGAGCGCCGAAACCAAGGCTCGCCTGCTCGGATCCGCCCTCATGTTGTGCAGCCCGCTGCTCACCGTCCAGGCGAATGCGACCTCCTCCGACGATTACACCTGGACGTCTCCAGTCGGACACGTCAGCGTCCGTATCGCCGGGAACCACCGCGGCGGCTCGCACGAGCTTCATCAAGCGAATGCGGCGCGTGGGGCCACTCAGTCCTCCAGCATCTCCTGCGTCCCCTATGCGCGCGAAGCGTCCGGCATACTGGTGGCCGGAAACGCCTCGCAGTGGTGGAACAATGCGTCTGGACTATATGCCCGGGGCTATCGGCCTGAGCCGGGCAGTGTCCTCACGTTCCGCGGCAACGGCCGGATGCGGCTAGGACATGTGGCGGTCGTCAGGCGGGTGCTGAACGGACGCGAGGTCATCGTCGATCACGCCAATTGGCCCGGCGTTGGGATGCGCGGCGGCATTTCGCGCGACATCAGGGTCGTGGACGTCTCGGAAGCCAACAACTGGTCCGCGGTTCGCGTCCAGCTCGCGAAGGCCGGCGAATTCGGCTCGGTCTATCCCACCTATGGGTTCATCTACAATCGCCCCGACAACGGCGTCATGATCGCCCAGGTCGATCGTCCGGCACCTCTGCCGGCGATTAATCGCAGCCCGGCCGATCTTCGCCCCGCGGCCGAAAAACCGTGGCGCACGTTCGAGGAAGTGGCGGAGGCGCCGGCGAGTCCGGGACGGCGGGTCACCGTTCAGTTCACTCCGGGTCCCGCCAGCCGGTAGCTTCAACCAACGATCAGGGTCTTCCGCTCCGGCTACGCTTTCACCAGCGGGCAGGCACTGTCCGACAGCGGGCGGAACGCGTCCTCGGCGGGTGTTGTTCCTATCAGCTTGTAAAGATCCCATTGGTGCTTGCTCTCCGAGGGCTGCTTGACCTCGAATAAATAGGCCGGGTGGATCTTGCGGCCGTCCTCCCGAATTCTGCCGGGGCCGAAACAGTCGTCGTCCGTCGGCATCGCCTTCATCCGAGCCACCGTCGCCGCGCCATCCGCCTTAGCCGTTTCCGGACCCAGATCAGCCACGGCCTTGAGATAGTGCAGAGTGCAGGAGTAGTCGCCGGCCTGTGCCATGTTGGGCCACAGTGTGACCTTGGGCCGGACTCGCGCCTGGAAGCCCCGGGTCCGCTCATTCAGGTCCCAGTAATAGGTCTCCGAAAGGCGCGTGCCCGCGGCGACCTCAAGGCCGATCGAGCGTATGTCGGTGGTATAGGCGACCATCGCAGCCAGGTTCATGGTATGAGGCAAGCCGAATTCGTGCGCCTGTTTGACGATGTTGATCAGATCGGCGCCGGCGCCGCAGATGCCCAGGATTTTTGCCCCCGAGGCTTGCGCCTTCACCAGAAATGCCGAGAAGTCCGTGGTTTCAGGGAAGGGGTAGATCTCCGCTCCCAGCACTTTGCCGCCTCCGGCCTCAACGAGCCGGGTGGTGTCGCGCTGCATCGCTTCGCCAAAGGCGTAGTTGGGGGTGATGAAAAACCAGCTGTCGCCGCCCGCTTTCACCATGGCCCCGCCGGTGGAGCGGGCTTCCATGTAGGTGTCGAACACCCAGTGGATGGAGTTCGGCGTGCAGGCCTTTCCGCTGAGATCGGAGGTCGCGGTGCTGGTGGCGATCATCACCTTGTTCTTTGCCTTGACGATCGACGCCAGAGCGAGCGCACAGGAGCTCGCGGCCACGTCGATAATGACGTCGACGCCGCGCTGGTCGAACCATTCCCGCGCCAGGGACACCGCGACATCCGGCTTATTCTGGTGATCGGCCGATAGGACCTCGACGTCAAAGCCGCCGGCGGCATATTCCTGCACAGCTTGCTTGGCGCAGATCACACTGGTCGGGCCGTTAACGTCGCGGTACGGGCCGGACTGATCGTTCATCACGCCGACCCTGATGACCGCCCTGGCCTGAGCGCGGGCGCGAATGGCGGGCACGACCGTGCTCGCCGCGACGGCGCCCACGACGGTGCCGATGGCACCACGACGGCTGATGGTCATTCGGGCGCTCTCCATTCGGCTTCTTCCGGCGATGATTTCGCGGCAACTTAGGCAATAGGCGCCACACAAGCGAGGGGCTTGTGCCGCTGCGCCCGATATGCGTTGCAGCCGGGATGACCGATCCTGTTCATGTCATCGGCGCCTCCGGTCGCTCCGGTCTGGCACTCAGCGCGTCCTTGATGGCCGACGGCATCACGGTGGTGCCGGTGGTGCGAAACCCGGCTAAGTGGACGGCGACCGGGTCGGACGCCCCTCGCCGAGCCGATCTGGAGCAGCCGGGCGCAACCGATGCGTCGCTTCGGAGTGCCCTGGCGGACGCGACCCGGATCGTCTCCTGCGCGCACGCCCGACACACGTCCGCGATCCTTGCCTCGGCGCCCGCCTCCGCCACGCTCGTTCTGCTCGGCAGCACACGCAAATTCACCCGTTGGCCAGACAGTCATGGCAACGGCGTGTTGGCGGGGGAAGCCGCCCTGTTCGCGGCCGGCCGGCCAGGGGTGATGCTGCACCCGACGATGATTTATGGCGCACAGGGTGAAGATAACGTCCAGCGGCTGGCGGCCCTGCTGCGACGGCTGCCCGTATTGCCGCTTCCGGCTGGCGGTCGCTTCCTCGTGCAGCCGATCCACCAGGATGACGTGACAATGTGTATCCGGGCCGCCCTGGCGTTGCAGTGGCGTGCCGCGACAAGCATCGTCGTTGCCGGACCGCAACCGATCCGCTACGCCGACTTCGTCCGGGCGGTCGCGAAGGCCGCCGGACTGCGGCGGCCCTTGATCCTGCCGTTTCCGGCGCGACCGCTGATCGCGGCCGCCAGACTGACCCGGCACCTGAGAGCCTTGCCAACCATCCGGCCGGAAGAAATCCGCCGCCTGATGGAAGACAAAACATTCGATATCTCGAATATGCGCGAGACGCTTCTGCTGTCGAGCCAATTCCATTGGCCGAGGGGCTTGCGCTGACCTTCAGTCCGCACCAGGAATCCTGATCCCTCGTTCGGAGACTGCCATGCCGATCATCAACCGCATCGCCGCCTTTCACCCCGAGATGACCGCATGGCGGCAGGATCTGCATGCGCACCCGGAGCTGTCGATGCGGGAGTTGCGCACCGCCGGCGTTGTGCGTGAGAAGCTGGCGGCATTTGGCGTCGACGAGATCATCAGCGGCATGGCCGACGCATGGCGTCGTCGGAGTGATCCGTGGGGGTGCCTCGGACCGCGCGATCGGATTGCGCGCCGATATGGATGCGCTGCCCATGCAGGAGGAAACCGGGCTGTCGCATGCCAGCCGCAACCCGGGCGTGATGCACGCGTGCGGTCATGACGGCCACACCACCATGCTGCTCGGGGCGGCGAGATATCTGGCGGAGACACGCAATTTCGACGGCACGGTGTATCTGATCTTCCAGCCGGCGGAGGAGTTCGAGGGCGGCGCTGACAAAATGGTCAAGGATGGACTGTTCGAGCGTTGCCCGATGGACAAGGTGTTCGGGCTGCACAACTGGCCGCAGGCGAAGGCTGGCGCATTCATGTGGCGCCCCGGTCCGATGATGGCCGCGGTTGGATTTTTCGACATCGTCGTCACCGGCAAAGGCAGCCACGGCGCCTTCCCGCACGAGGGCATCGACCCGATCGTGGTAGCGGCGCAGATCATCGGCGCGCTGCAGACGATCGTTTCACGCTCGATCGAACCCATCGAGGGCGGCGTGGTGTCGGTCGGCAGTATCACCGGTGGCGAGGCCTACAACATTCTGCCGGAGCGGGTGGTGATGAAGGGCACGGCTCGCTGGTACAAGCCGGAAGTGGGCGACAAGATCGAAGCCGGGATGCATCGGCTGGTCGAGGGGATTGCCGCGAGTTTCGGCGCCAAGGCCGAACTCCGGTTCAACCGTCACGCGCCCGCAACCGTGAACGACGCCGATGCAACGATACTCGCGGTGAATGCCGCCAGATCGGTCGCCGGGGCCGAGGGGGTTTTTGAGCTGCAGTCGCCGACGATGGGCGGTGAGGATTTCGCCTACATGTTGAACGCGAAGCAGGGCGCTTACTTGATGTTGGGCGGGGCCCGTGGCGATGATGATCCGCTGCTTCACCATCCGAAATATGACTTCAACGACGAGATTCTGCCGATCGGCGCGTCATGGTGGGCGACACTGGTGGAGCAGCAGTTGCCGAAGCGGCACGGCGCTGAATGAGGCGCGTTCCATGAGCAGGCCGATGGTTGAATTGAAAGTGCTGGACGCGCGCCTGCGCGAATGGGGGCTGCCGCGCTATCAAACGGAAATGGCGGCCGCCATCGATCTTCATGCCTGCATCGAGACACCGCTCGAACTGCATCCCGGTACGCAGCCCACCTTGATCTCGTCCGGCCTGTCCGTTCATCTTCGTGATCCCAACATGGCCGCCCTGGTTCTGCCACGGTCGGGCCTGGGGCATCGGAAAGGCCTCGTCCTCGGCAATCTGGTCGGGCTCATCGATGCCGATTACACCGGTCCGATAATGGTAAGCACATGGAACCGCAGCCCGCCGGGGGACGACCCGATCATCATCAAGCCGGGTGAGCGGTTCGCGCAAATGGTGTTCGTGCCGATCATCCGGCCAGAGTTTTGCGTCGTTGAGGAATTCACCTCCCCGTCGCGGCGCGGCGCGGGCGGTTTCGGGTCGACCGGATCGGTTTGAGCCATTCGCGGCGTTGTGAAGCAGCATTGAGATGGATTAGTCCGAACAGGCGATTGATAATGGAATGGATATGGCTGCCACGCATCGTGGTTTCCTCACAACAAAGGCATGCAGCAATGCCGCCTCAGATCGCCGATGCGGAGTGTCAGAGCCCCTCGACCCCGCCGCCATTGTCGGCCGCCGCCGACCGGGACGTGCTGGCTGATGACGATCGCCTCATCACGCCACGAGGCGTTCTTGCCGCCGTGCTCCTGTCCCTGCCTTTCTTGGGCCTGATCGCATTTACCCTCTACCTCCTGCTGTAGGCATTGCTCCTCGGCATCCGACCCGCCGAGACCCCTACTGCCCGTCAGCCGATGCGGCTATCAACGTTCGGTGAAGCCGGCTGCGAATTGGCCGGCCGATCATCGAAATTGCTAGAGCAATATTCGCTTGGCTCGAATTGCGGAGCGACCTCAGGCTGATGAAATTGCTCGTGAAACAACAGCTGGAGTGTTCCCACTCAGGGTGGAAGCGCTCTGGTGTCCGGCAGCCCATGCATCGCCCCCTGTTCCTCGCCACGACCCTGCTGCTCGCCTTGCTGTCCTTTGCCCCCCTCGCGCGAGGGCAGGCCAGGGACCGCTTCTTCCTATCCAGTGATGGCGTCCGGCTGCACTACCTCGAAGCTGGACCTGTCCACCGCCCACACACTCGTCTTTGTCCCGGGCTGGACGATGCCCGCCTGGATCTGGGCGCCACAGATCCAGGCCTTCGCCCAGCAGTACCACGTCGTGGCCTTCGATCCACGCGGTCAGGGCGATTCCGGCGTTCCCGCCGACGGCTATGAACCGAGTCGCCGCGGCCGGGACATCGCTGAGCTGATCGCCCACCTGGACCCTGTCCCCGTCGTGGTCATCGCCTGGTCATTGGGCGTGTTGGACACATTGGCCTCGATTCATACCCAGGGCGACCGTCTGCTCGCCGGGCTCGTGCTGGTGGACAATTCGGTGGGAGAGGATCCACCGCCGCCCTACCATCCATTGCCGCGGCGCCTCGGGCCGCCACCACCCCGTGCCCAGGCGATGCGCCAATTCGTCCGCGCGATGTTCCGCCACGCTCCATCGGCCTCTTACCTGGACCAGCTCACGGCATCCTGCCTCCGGACCCCCGAGGCGGCCAGCCGTTCGCTGCTGGCCTATCCGGTTCCGCGCTCCTACTGGAAAGAGGCAATTTACGCGACCCGGGTACCGGTGCTTTATGCTGTGCGCCCACGCTGGGTTGCACAGGGTCAGAATCTCGTGCGCAACCGGCCCGACACCGAGATGGAAGTGTTCAGTGACGCCGGCCACGCGCTGTTCGTCGACGACCCGGCGCGGTTCGATCGCGTAATCGACAGCTTCCTGCGCCGGCGTGTCTGGCCGTGAACCTGATCGCGCTGTTCCTTATCTCGTTGGCGGCAGTCGGCTATGAGACCGCGCTGACCCGCTACTTCGCCGTCGCGAAGTGGTCGGAATACGGCTACTGGGTCATCTCCATCGTCATGGTCGGCTTCGCCCTCAGTGGCGTGATTCTCGCGCTGTGGCGGGATGCATTTGCTCGCAAGGCACCGCCCCTGATGGCCGCCCTGCCTGCGTTGTTGGTGGTCAGCGCGGCGGCCGGCTACCATTTCACCACCACAAATCCCTTCAACCCATTGCAATTGCAGAATCCGGCCACCTGGCAGCCGCAGCTTTGGAATATTGCCGGATACTACCTCGCCCTGCTGCCGTTCTTCTTCCTGGCCGGTCTGTTCATCAGCCTGAGCTTTGTCCGCGACCCCGACCGCATCGGATTGGTCTATGGTTTTGACCTGACCGGCGCGGGAGCCGGCGCCGCCTTGGTTCTCGCGGCAATGTATCTGGTTCATGCCTTCGCCCTGGTGCCGCTGCTGCTGGTGCCGTTGGCTCTCAGCGCGTTCTTCGCGGGCGGTCGGTATCGCCTCCGAGCGGTGCTGGCGGCGGTCCTGGCGCTTGGCGCCGGCGAAGCGCTGCTGCTCCTCGACGATCAGGCTGCCTATAATGATTTCAAAGCGATCTACGCGCCACTTAACACGCCAGATGCAAAGATCGTTGCCCAGGTGACCTCACCCCGAGGCGACTACGCCTTGCTCGACGACTTCACCGAGCGGGTTGACACCGATGTGTCCAACAATGCGGGCATGCTGGGACTGGACGGGCCGCCGCGCTCCTACGGCCTGTATCGCGACGGCAACCGGATCGCGGCCCTGCCAAAACAAGACGCCGGCTCGGACACCGGCTATGCCGCGGCGGCACTGGACGCGCTGCCCTACACCCTCATCCCACATGCCCGAACGCTGCTTGCGGGCGCCTCCGGAGGTTTCCGCATCGCCGAAGTGCTGCGGCTCGGTGCCAGCCAGGTGCGCGCGCTGGAACCTGAGCCGGTGCTGTTCGGTGCGCTGAGCAATGGCCTCGGCCCGGTGCCGCCAGTCGGTCCGTCGGCTAATGTTCACATCACCGATTCGGGTCCAATCGGGACCGCAAGGCGCGACAGCTTTGACATCGTGGATCTGTCAGCCGACTTCCTGGATGCAGCCGACATCAACGCCACGGCGTTCACCCGCGAGGCGATCATTGGCTACCTGGCCGATCTGGCACCTGGCGGCATCGTATCGATCCCGGTCTCGATCCGTGATTTTCCCGTCTATGCCCTGCGCATGCTGGCGACTGTCCGCTCCGCGCTGCTGTCTGCCGGCATCGACGATCCGGCCCAGCACGTCATCGTCTATCGCTCCGCCTGGAACGTCCGCATCCTGATATCCCGCGACGGTTGGAGCGCGCAGCAAATCACCACCGCGCGCAAGTTCGCTGATGAGCGCTCGTTCGACATGGTGTGGTATCCCGGCATCGACGTGGTCGCCGCCCGCGGCGGGATCTACAATGACCTTCCCGCTGTGTCCTTCGACCGGGGGGAGGTGGAGGCAGGCGGCCCGGACGATGCCATTGCCGACGAGGCTGAGGCAATTCTGTCCGGTCGGGCCTCACCGTCGCGCGAGCAATTCGACCTGTCCCCGATCACCTTGGACAAACCGTTCTTCTATGCGGTGCTTCGGCTGGATCGGATCGGCACCATCCTGAAGCGACTGGAAATCCTGCCGCAGGCGGAAGTAGGCGGTCTGGTCAACCTTGCGGTATTGGCTCAGGCAACGGTGATCGCGGTCCTTGTGCTGCTGGTGCCGCTTGCCGCGCCTCGCCGCCTGGCCGCGCCGCGAGCCGGATTGCTGCGATCAGTGATCTACTTTCCTGCGCTCGCCCTGGGCTTCCTGTTCATCGAGATCTATCTGATCGAGAAGGCCAGTTTCTGGCTGACCGACCGGACCAGCGGCTTTGCTCTCGTGCTGACCGGGATGTTGGTGTTCTCCGGTCTGGGGAGCCTCATGAGCGGCCGGTTTGCCGCCGGGCCGCATCGTGCCATGGCCCTTTCCGCCGTCGTGATCATTGCCTGGTGCACTGTCACGCTGGTTTTGCTGCAGCCATTGACCCTGGCCACCTTGGATTGGAGCTACCCGGCTCGCGCCGGCCTGCTGCTCGCCATCACCGCGCCGGTCTCCATCGCCCTGGGCATGCCGTTTCCATTGGGCCTCGGCACCGCCGGAACGACTGGATTTCTACCGTGGGCCTGGGGCCTGAACGGCGCATTCTCCGTGTTGGCGACGCCGCTGGCGAACCTGATCGCGCGCGAAGCCGGATTCAGCCGGGTTCTTTTGTGCTCGGCGATCCTGTATGGCATCGCCGTAGTTACATTTCCAGCGATGAGGAAGCGCTCCGCGTGGCACGAGATCACCGTACCATCACCCGCCGCGGAGTAATTTCCGCCGCCGCATCTGTCATGGTCACCAAATCGGGTTTGGCAGCCGCGGTCTGGACGAAAGCCGCCTACGAGCGTGCGATGCGCGAGTCGGGGCGACCGGTCAGCCTGACCGACGCTCAGTTCGACGCGATCCAGAACCGCAAGCCGGCCGCCATGAAACGGATCGAAGCTTACCTGAAGGACCATCTGGGAACCGCCGATCCGGCGGTGCTGGCTGCCTTTGAAGCGGTGCCGCGAGAGTATTTTCACTACGAATATCCGGAACATCGGGCAACGCCTGGCGACGCCTATGAAGACCCGCCGAAGCCATGGGCGCTGGGCTACGGTTCGGCTTTGTCCGACTATCTGGGCCAAGCCTACATGACCCAGGTCTGCAAGCCCACCGCGGGTGAGGTGACCCTCGAGATCGGCACCGGCAGCGGCTTTCAGAGCAGTTTGCTGTCGCGCATCGTCAAGACCGCCTACTCGATCGAAATCATCGAGCCACTCGGCAAAGCGGTCGGACATATCTTCGCTCCGCTTGGCTTCGACAACGTCCACACTCGAGTGGGCGACGGCTACTATGGATGGCCCGAGATACCGGGTGGCTTCGACATTATCATCGTCACCTGCGCGGCAACCTTCGCGCCACCCGATCTGTTCAAGCAACTCAAGCCCGGCGGCAGACTGGTCATCCCGATCGGCCAGCCGTTCAAACGCGGCCAGGTGCTGTATGTCTATACCAAGGATGCCGAGGGCAAAATCCACTCTCGCCGGGATATCGGCGTGTTCTTTATTCCAATGACCGGGGCGATTCAGAAGAACGCGCCGGTGCGACCCGAAACGGTATCGGACCACCACTCGCCCACGGAGAAGCCGGCGCCCACCAACGACGGCGAGTCCAAGCCTGGCACCGAATAAGACCCGGGCGTGACTTGGGCCGATCCGCGACGAACGGCCCTGCCCCTTTGCGCGTGCTGGCCACGACACCCGTTGGGGCGTGGCTAGGCTACCTTGGGCAGCCGCATTCCGCTGCCGTCGAATGTGCTGAACAACGCTGCCTGTTGCGCCTCGCTCAGCCGCAGGTGCGGCGGACGAACATTATGCCAGCGCGCGTCGCCGGTGTTCCGCGCCACCAGGGCCTTCAGCCCCGAGATCAACGGCACCGAGATCACCGCCTTGCGCGTCGCCGAAAGTATCTCCTGCGCCGCCGCGCCGGACGCGGCGTCCCAACCGGCATAGACCTGCGCACCGACGGCGCAGTTCACGTTGGACGCCGCGGTGATGCATCCGGCGCCGCCTTTCTCCAGCAATGGCTTCAACAGCGTATCGTCGCCGGCATAGACCTCGAAACCATCACGAGCGAAGGCCTCCAAATAGGCCACGCCGTTCTCATAGCTGCCGCTGCTGTCCTTCACGCCCTTTACCTTGCCCGGATTGGCGGACCGCAGTCGGTCGATGAACGGCACGGTGAACGGCACCGCAGACTGCTGAGGGAAGTTGTAAAGGTAGATCTTGATGTCACCCGCGACCCGCTGGATCACCTCATTGAAATACGCCAGCAGCCCGTCCTCGGTGGGGTTCTTGTAAAAGAACGGCGGCAGCAGCAGCGCGCCGGGGCATCCGAGGGCCTCGGCCTTGCGCGTCAGCAGCACGGTGTCGGTGATCGCCGTGGTCCCGGTTCCAGGCAGCAGCCTCGCCGCGGGAATGCCGCGCGCGACCAGGCCTTCCAGCACCGTGATCCGCTCGCTGATGCCCAGGCTGTTGGCTTCGCCGGTGGTGCCGAGCACGCCGAGGCCGTTGCAGCCATTTGCCAGCAGCCAGCGACAATGGCCCGCCATGCGGTCCAGATCGACCGACAGGTCGGCGTTCATCGGCGTCAGCACCGCCGCGTTCACCCCGCCATAAACAGCATCCTTCATTGTGCGGCACCTTTCATCATGATGCAGTTTCCTGCTCCCGCTCATTTCCCGGGCGCCGGGTCCCCTGGTAATTCGCCAGGCCAGTCCACGACGTGGGCCTCGAGCGCACCTGCGCGCCGTTCGCTGACGGCTCGCCCCCGCACCGAGACCCCAGCCTGATGCACCGTGTCCGGATCGCCGGAGACCAGCGGATGCCACCACTCCAGGTCGAGGCCATCACGCAGTCGGCGATAGGCACAGGACGGGGGCAGCCAGTCGATCGACTCTAACGATCGCGGCGTCAGACTGACGCAATCGGGCACCCGACGTTGCCGCCGGGAATAGTCGCTGCACCGACAGGAGTGCAGGTCCAGCAGGCGGCAGGCCACATTGGTGAAGGACAGCGCCTCGGTATCCTCGTCCCGTAGCTTGTGCAGGCAGCAGCGGCCGCAGCCGTCGCAGAGGGATTCCCACTCATCGCGGGTCATCTCCTCCAGGCGCTTGGTCTTCCAGAATGGCGGATCACTTTCCATGCCGGTGCAGCCTAGAGCAAGTTGGCCGCTGATTGAAGCGAGCACGCCACCGACGGATTATGCGCGGGTGATCGATGCCTCGATTGGCGCGCCCGTGCGGTGCCGGACGCGCCGTTTTCCACTGGTCGATCGCGAGCAGCCTCCGCGGCCTTTCGCGCGGGAGCCGGGTGGACCGCGCGCCCGGCCCGGCAGTCTGCTATCGCGCCGGCGGGGGAAGCGGCTGCTCCTGGATCGGGCCGCGACCCGCGGAACTCGGCACCGGCGTCGGGTAACCCTGGTTCGGCGGTGGCGGGCTGTATGGCTGCGGCGGCGGTTGGCTGACCGGTCCTGCCGATGGCGGCCCAGCGCCCGGTCCCGCCGGCGGCGGTTGGTTGACTGGTCCCGCCGGTGACCCAGCCGGCATCGCGCCTGCCGGCGCCCCAGGCCGCGTGCCAAACCGTGTCAGAATATCCCTCAGCGGATCGGCGCCCGGGTTAGCACCTTGCATCTGCATGACAAGCTGCCGACTGGAAAAACGCTGGCCGTAGTACGCCTGGTTCCACTGCGTATTGGGAGCCATCACGCTGCCCTCGAGCGTCATGCCGACGAATAAACCGCGGGAAGCGGCGAAGGCAACGATGTCCGCACCGATCGCGGTGGTGGTGGATCCCTGGATGCCGGCACCCAGGGTCGCGACCGCGATCGAGGCATTCCCACCCAGCTTGACCTGGTTGTCCAGCACCGCGTTCAGGCCCCTTTCCGTCATGATCAGCATCAGGATCTCGTTGTCCTCGATGCCGATCTGCAGGCCGAAGCTGCCGCTGCCTATGGTGTAAAAGGCGGGATAAGACCACGTGCCGTTGCCGGCCCGGGCCAGCAGAACGCACCGTCCGCCCTCGCCACCAAAGAAGAAGCCAGCTTTGAAGATGCGCGGACAGACCATCGCCGCCTTGGCCCGCTGCAACTGTGTCCGCGGATCCTGCGACACCGTCTGGCTCATCATATCCTGGACCGTCAGGGTGGCGCGATCCACCAGGGTCTGCTGCTCGCCTGGCTCACTCGAGCCGCAGCTCACCATCGGCGGCAACAACAAAGCCAGCGCGGCTATCCCCAGGAACCGGATCATTCTACGTGTCTCCCCGCCGTACCGAACCTGGCTGATAGGCGCGGTGTCCGAGTCGGGAGGAGTCATTGGAAGCAGGTGGAGGTAATTTTACGCTGCCGCCGCAACGTCGGGACATCGCCGTCGATGCCTGCCTCCGTGCTGCTGCCGACCGTTCCGTTTCAGTGCATAACGTGCCGGCGAAGGTGCTCGGCGAACGGTGTGCATGAGTGGTGCGAGGCACCGCTTAGAGGCACATCAGGCTGATTCGAATCGCGGAGCGACCTTAGGCTGCTGCAATTGCTCGCGAAACAACGGCCCGAGCGCTTCCACCCACGTGGCGGCGCCGCTTTAGGCAAGGAGAGAGGCGCATGACGAGGGGTGTCGCGAACCAGGGACCCGGAAGGCGCGACCTGGCGGCGGTGCTGGGATTACTGGCCGGGCTGGCGCCGATCGGATCAGCCGGGGCGCAGCAGGCGGCGGAAAGCACTCTGGACCGGATCCGACGCACCAAAGTGTTGCGTATCGCCGCGCTGCCCGGGGAATTGCCATACTTTCAGAGGGACCCGGTGAGCGGCGAATGGTCGGGCGCCTGCATCGAGATGGCAAAAGACATCGCCAGGACATTCGACGCCAACGTGACGTATCTCGACTCCACCTTCAGCAACTCGGTGCTCGACCTGCAGTCCAACAAGGTCGATCTGGCGTTTGCGCTCAACGCGACGCCGGCACGGGCGCTGTCGATCACTTTCACCCGGCCGATGATCATCCACCCGTTCGGCTGCCTGGCGAAGCAAGGGCTCGCGCCGAAGACCTGGGACGATCTGAACCGGCCCGAGCTGACGATCGTGTTCGATATCGGTTCCCTGCACGAAATAGCCGCGCGCCGCTACTGTCCGAAGGCACAACTGACCGGCTACCGGACGCGGGATGAGTGCACCCTGGCGCTACAGTCGGGTCGGGCGGACGTGCTTATCCAGGCGGCCTTGCTGGGTTTGTCGACGATCGGCCGAAATCCGTCGCTTGGACCATATTACCTGCTGACCAATCCGACCATCGCACTGCCAAGCTGCCTGGGATTGCAGCGGGAGCAGGACGGCCGGTTCCGCGAGGTGATCGACGCCTGGGTGGATTTCAATCGCGGCACCGGCCAGATCCGGGAATGGATGCTGGACGGGCTGGCGAAATCCGGCGTTACCCGCGATCAGGTGCCGCCCGGCTTGACGTTCTGAGCCGCCCGAGGAGGCCCCACGATGCATTACCAGTGGGACTTCGCTCTTCTGCTCCGCTACGCACCGCTGTTCTGGCGCGGCGTGCTGGTCACGCTGAGCTATACCGCGACGACCATCTTCATCGGGCTGATCATCGGACTGGCGGTAGGGCTGGGCCGTCTGTCGCGCTCCCGACTGCTCAACATCCCGCTGGTCGCCTTCATCGAGGCGTTTCGCTGCACCCCGCTGCTGGTCCAGATCGTCTGGTTCTATTACGCGCTGCCGGTGCTGCTGGGCATCCAGATTCCGGCCGTGGCGGCGGCCATCATGACCTTGTCCTGCTACGCCGGGGCGTTCTATGCGGAGATTTTTCGGGCCGGGATCAACTCCATCGAGCGTGGCCAGTGGGATGCGGCCCGGGCACTCGGATTGCGGCGATGGCACGCCATGCGGCGGGTGATCCTGCCGCAGGCGATCCGGCGGATGATCCCGCCTTTCGTCAATCAGTCGATCACGCAGTTGAAGAACACCTCACTGGTCTCGACCATCGCGGTGCCTGATCTGCTCTACAACGGCACGCTGGTGACGGCCGACACCTATCGGCCGCTCGAGGTCTATACCGTCGTCGCGCTGATCTATTTTGCGTTGCTGTTTCCGAGCACCTTGCTGGCCCAGGCGTACGAGCGGCGGTTGGCATTGCGGCCGCGCTAGGGCGTGGGCCGCCGAGTGGCGTCCGGACAGCGGCGTCGCGGCTCTGCGCGCACCGGTCTGGCCAGCCCCTCAAGCCGCTGGTATCAGACGAGATGATCCGACTCGCGTGCCGGTGTGCGCGTGCTGGTGTTTCCTGGCTTCAAGCGCGCGCGGTTGTCCGGCAAAAGGCATCATGACGAGTTCAACTACTGGAAACCACCGAGGGCCTGCGCTTGGCGGACCGTGAGGCCTGGCTGCGCTGGGGACCGTACCTCGCCGAACGGCAATGGGGGACCGTTCGTGAGGATTACTCCGCCACCGGCGACGCCTGGAACTATCTCCCGCACGAGCACGCCCGCAGCCGCGCCTACCGCTGGGGCGAGGACGGCATCGCCGGCTTCACGGACGACCGGCTGCGCTGGTGTCTGTCGCTGGCATTGTGGAACGGACGCGATGCGATCCTGAAGGAGCGGATGTTTGGCCTGACCAACGCACAAGGCAATCACGGTGAGGACGTCAAGGAGCTCTATTACTACCTCGACGGCACACCGACCCATTCCTACATGCGCATGCTGTATAAGTATCCCCAGGCAGCGTTTCCGTACGAGGCACTGGTCGAGCAAAACGCCAAGCGAGGTCTGAGTGAGCCGGAATACGAGCTGATCGATACCGGTATATTCGACCGCGGCCGCTATTTCGACGTCACGGTGGAATACGCCAAGGCCGCCCCGGAAGACATCCTGATCCGTATCACCATCGAGAACTGCGGGCCCGAGTCCGCTGACCTGCACGTGCTGCCGCAGCTCTGGGCGCGCAATACGTGGGATTGGAGGCCGGGGATACCCGAGCCGCGGCTGCATCTGGTGCAAGGCGGCGTGCACGCCAAGCATAACCGCATGCCCGATCGTCGCCTGGATATCGACGCAAGCGCGACCTGGCTGTTCTGCCGCAACGAAACCAATACGAAGCGACTTTACGGCTCTGACGCGGCCGGACCGTTCAAGGACGGCATCAACGACTACGTCGTGGACGGATCTACGGAAAGCGTCGATCGTCAACAGGGAACGAAATGCGCGGCGCATGTCAGGCTGACGCTGGCGCCCGGTGCGAGGCAGGTGCTGCGGCTGCGCTGGCGGCCCGCCGTCGCAGCGAATGATCTTCTCGCCAAAGACCCGTTTGCCGACCATGACGAAATCATGTCGGCCCGTCTCGCGGACGCGGACGAGTTCTATTCCGTCCTGCAGTCCAACATCGAGAACGCCGACGCTCGGTTGGTGCAGCGCCAGGCGCTGGCCGGCATGTTGTGGTCAAAACAATTCTATCGGTTCGACATCCGCCGCTGGCTCGAAGGCGATCCGCTGCAGCCCGTGCCTCCGCCCGAGCGCCTCGAAATCCGCAACACCGAGTGGCTGCATCTGAACAACCGTGACATCATTTCAATGCCGGATACCTGGGAATACCCCTGGTACGCGTCGTGGGACCTCGCCTTCCATGCCGTTACGTTCGCGCTGATCGATCCCGGCTTCGCCAAGCATCAACTCCTGCTGCTGACGCATGAATGGTATATGCACCCGAACGGGTCGCTGCCCGCCTACGAATGGGCGTTCGGCGACGTGAACCCGCCGGTGCACGCCTGGGCCGCCTGGCGCGTCTATCGAATGGACGCTGCGCTGACCGGCAAAGCCGACTTCGAGTTCCTCGAGCGCGTCTTCCACAAGATGATGATAAATTTCACCGGCTGGGTGAACCGCCAGGACATCGAAGGCCGCAATCTGTTCCAGGGCGGCTTCCTGGGGCTCGACAACATCGGCGTGTTCGACCGCAGCCAGAAGCTTCCGGTCGCCGGCAGAATCGACCAGTCGGACGGCACATCATGGATGGCGATGTACGCCCTGAACATGATGCGCATCTCGCTGGAACTCGCCGCTCGCAACCGTGTCTACGAAGCCACCGCGACGAAGTTCTTCGAACATTTCCTTGCCATCGCGGAGGTGATGACCCGCCAGAGCGGGCGGCGCGGACTGTGGGACGAAGCCGACCAGTTCTACCATAATGTGCTGCACCGCCCGGACGGCTCGATCATTCCGCTGCGGCTGTACTCGCTGGTCGGTTTGTTCCCGCTGTTCGCCGTCGAGGTGCTGGAACCCGGGACGTTGGAGCGCTCGCCCGAATTCGCCGAGCGCCTGCAGTGGGTACTGGATCACCGGCAGGATCTCGCGAAGCTGGTCTCGCACTGGGAGGTAAAGGGTCAGGGATCGCGGCGCCTGCTCTCGCTGCTGCGTGGCAGCCGGATGAAGGCGCTGCTGCGGCGGATGCTGGATGAGACTGCGTTTCTTTCGCCGTACGGGGTACGAAGCGTCTCTCGCATCCATGTCGATCGTCCCTTCACGCTGGACCTGGATGGACGGCATTTCAGCGTGGGCTACGTCCCGGGCGACAGCAGCAGCCGCGAATACGGCGGCAACTCCAACTGGCGGGGACCGGTGTGGATGCCGGTCAATTTCATGTTCGTCGAGTCGCTGTACGGCTTTCACCGGTATTACGGTGACGATTTCCGTGTCGAATACCCGACCGGGTCGGGCGTCACGCTAAGCCTGAAGGAGATTGCTGACGCCTTGTCCGAACGCATTACCGGCCTGTTCCTCCGCGGGCCGGACGGACGGCGGCCGGTGTTTGGCGATGAGGCGCTGCTGCAGAACGATCCGCGGTTCCGTGATCATGTTCTGTTCCACGAATATTTTCATGGCGATACCGGGCGCGGCCTCGGCGCGTCGCATCAGACCGGCTGGACCGGTCTGGTGGCCCTGCTGCTGCACGGACGCGAGCATGACGATCCTACGCGGATGGACATGCTGACAGATGAGGAGTCCGACCCGTAAAGTCGCCCTCAAACATACCACCGCCTTTGGGGTATGCGACGGCATGGCTCACTGGCATCCGAGCCTTTTGGCGGCGCCCCTGTCGGGGCATAAACCCCATACTTTCTGATACATGCCAATGTGTTGGCATAACGGCGGTCGGCCTGTCATCGAAGCTTCATCGAATCGCAATCTTCGCGTCACCGCTGCTGCCTACGTTCCGGCCGCGCCGAGGCGCATTGTCCACCGAGGAGGTTGCATGGTTAAGTTCGCCGTAACGGCTCTGGTCCTGGGCATGGCCGGACTTGTGGCAGCTGCCCCAGTCGGCGTGGCGCAGGCCCAGCAGATCACCGGCGCGGGGGCGACTTTCCCGGCGCCGGTATACACCAAGTGGGGCGAGCAGGCGAAGGCTGCCACCGGCATCGAGCTGAACTACCAGGCCATCGGATCGGGCGGCGGCCAAAATCAAATCCTGCAGCGCACCGTCGACTTCGGCGCCACCGACGCGCCAATGGATCCGGCGAAGCTGGAGTCCGGCCGCCTGTTGCAATTCCCCACCGTGATGGGTTCGGTCGTGGTGATCGTCAACATCCCGGGCATCGAAGCCAATCAGCTTAAATTGCCAGCCGAACTGCTGGCCGGTATCTATCAAGGCAAGATCAGCAAATGGAACGATGCCAAGGTGGTCGAGGCCAACCCGGGCGTGACGTTGCCAAATCTGGCGATCGCACCGGTCTACCGAGCGGACGGCTCCGGCACCAGCTACGTCTATACCTCCTATTTGTCTTCCGTCAGTCCTGACTGGAAAAGCAAGGTAGGTGCCAACACGAGTGTGAGGTGGCCGGCCGGAGCAGGCGCCAAAGGCAACGACGGCGTCGCCGCCACGGTTCACAACACGCGCGGGGGGATCGGCTACGTCGAATACGCCTATGCCAGCCAGAACCACCTGGTAACCGTGCAGCTGCAAAACAAAGCCGGAATCTTCGTGGCACCTACGATGGAGGCATTCCAGGCCGCGGCGGCAAACGGCGACTGGGCGAACGCCAAGAACTTCGCCGTCGTCCTGATCGATCAGCCAGGAGACAAGAGCTGGCCTATCGTATCGGCTACCTTCATCGGTACTGCCGAAGGATCCCAAGGATCCCGCAAGGTCCGCGACGGTGATGAAGTTTTTCGACTGGGCCTTTACCAACGGCGACGCCGCAGCGACCGCCCTGAATTACATACCGCTGCCTCAAACGGTGAAGGATGCGGTTCGCGCGGCTTGGCACAGCAACATCATGTCGCCCGATGGCAAACCAATAAACTGAGTGACGGCGTATCCGGGATCAGGAGCCGGCGGCAACTCCTGAGACCTCCGCGCCGCCAGTAAGGACGCCACAATGCAGCAGGTCGCCTCCGCCCTTTCGACGAAAAGTCAGGCCATCAGTGTGGGCGATATCGTCTTCGCCGCCGTCGCCCGCCTTTCCGGGTGGTTCGTGCTGCTGCTGCTGGGCGCTATCATCGTGGTACTTTTCCTCGGCGGGCTGCAGGCGTTCCGTGCGTTCGGACCGGCGTTCCTGATCACCGATGACTGGGACCCGGTGCAGGATATCTACGGCGCGGCGGTGCCGATCTTTGGCACCGTCGTCACCGCGATCGTGGCCCTCGCGTTGGCGGTGCCGCTGGCTTTCGGCATTGCTTTCTATCTGACCGAGCTGGCGCCCGTCTGGCTTCGCCGTCCGGTCAGCACGGCGGTGGAGTTACTCGCGGCGGTGCCTTCCATCATTTTTGGTATGTGGGGATTCTTCGTGATCGTTCCGATCATGGCGCAATATATCCAACCTGCCGTGATCGACAGCCTCGGCGACCTGCCCATCGTCGGCTTGCTGTTCCAGGGGCCGCCGTTCGGGACCGGGATCCTGACAGCCGCGCTGATCCTGGCGGTGATGGTCATCCCGTTCATCGCCGCGACGATGCGCGACGTCTTCGAAACTGTTCCCCCGGTGTTCAAGGAGTCGGCCTACGGCCTGGGTTGCACAACCTGGGAGGTGATGCGCTCCATCGTCATTCCTTACACCCGTACCTCTGTCGTCGGTGGCATCATGCTCGGCCTGGGCAGAGCACTTGGCGAAACGATGGCGGTGACATTCGTGATCGGGAACACCAATCGCATTACGTCGTCGTTGTTCGGACCAGGCAACACGATCGCCTCGCTCATCGCGCTCGAGTTCCCCGAGAGCCAGTCCGGCAGCCTCAAGCTCTCTTCGTTGCTGGCGCTGGGCTTCATCCTGTTCGTCATCTCCTTCATCGTGTTGGCCAGTTCGAGACTTCTGCTGCGGCCGAGGCTGAAGACGTGAGCGTCACGATCTCCGCCGGACATGCTCCTGGGCCGGCAAAGAACCAAATGACCTCACGCGCGCTGGGTCGCCGACGGCATTTCACCAACCTGATAGTGGAAGCCCTCTGCGTACTGGCGACGATAATTGGACTCGCGCTACTCGCCTCAATCCTCTTCACTTTGGTCTGGCGTGGCTTCGGCGGCCTGTCACTGTCGGTGTTCACGACCTCGACCCTGCCGCCCGGATCGCATGGCGGACTGCTGAATGCGATCATAGGCAGCCTGATCCAGACCTTGCTCGGGGCGGCTATCGGAACTCCGATCGGGCTGATGGTCGGCACTTACCTCGCCGAGTATGCTCAGGGGTCGGTTGTGGGCAATGCCGTTCGCTTCGTCTCCGACATCCTGCTGTCGGCGCCGTCCATCCTGATCGGGCTGTTCATCTATCAGCTCGCGGTCTCGCCGTTCGGCGGCTTCAGCGGCTTCGCCGGCTGTCTGGCCCTGGCGGTGATCGTGATCCCGATCGTCGTGCGCACCACCGAGGACATGCTGCGGCTGATCCCCTCAACTCTGCGGGAAGCGGTCATCGGGCTGGGCGCGCCGAAGTGGAAGATGATCGTGCTGGTCTGCTATCGTGCCGCCAAGCAGGGCATCGCCACCGGCATCCTGCTGGCTGTCGCCCAAATCGCCGGTGAAACCGCGCCGCTGCTGTTCACCAGCCTCGGCAATCTGAACTGGTCGCTCGGCCTGGGCAAGCCGATGGCCAGCCTGCCGGTCACCATCTACCAGTACGCCGGTTCGGCATTCGACGATTGGGTGCAGCTCGCCTGGGTCGGCGCGCTGCTCATCACCGTCGGCGTGCTGGCCATCAACATCACGGCCCGCCTGCTGCTGCATCGGAGTCGCTGACGTGGCGCTAGAGCGACGCAAAGAGGTCAAGATGAGTGCAACAACGACATCCAGCCAAGGCCTCGGTCAGACCGCCAGCTTCGGCGGCGTCCAGGCCCGCGCCAAGACCGCTATGAACCCGGCGCGGATCGCGATTCGCAACCTGGACTTCTTCTACGGCACCAATCGGGCGTTGAAGGAGATCAACCTCGATCTTCCGAACTGCCAGGTGACCGGCATGATAGGACCCTCCGGCTGTGGCAAGTCGACCCTGCTACGCGTGCTCAACCGGATGTACAGACCTGTATCCCGGCCAGCGGGCGACCGGGCAGGTGATGATGGACGAGACCAACATCATCGACCCGAAGCTGGACGTGAATGCCCTTCGCGCCCGTGTCGGGATGGTGTTCCAGAAACCAACACCGTTTCCGATGACGATTTTCGAGAATATCGCCTTCGGCGTGAAGCTGCACGAGCGGCTGTCAAAGTCGGCCATGGATGAGCGCGTGGAATGGTCGCTCACCCGGGCTGCCTTGTGGGGCGAAGTGAAGGACCGCCTGCAAACCTCCGCGCTAGGCTTGTCGGGTGGCCAGCAGCAGCGGCTGTGTATCGCGCGCACCATCGCCGTGCGGCCGGAGGTCATCCTGCTGGATGAACCAACCAGCGCTCTGGACCCGATCAGCACACTGAAAATCGAAGAGCTGATCGATGAGCTGAAGCACGACTTCACCATCGCGATCGTCACCCACAATATGCAGCAGGCAGCGCGTTGCGCCGATCAGGTGGCCTTTTTCTACCTGGGCGAGATGGTTGAGTGCGCTCCCGCGGCGCAGCTCTTTACCGCACCGAAACAAAAGCGCACACAGGAATACGTCACCGGCCGGTTCGGCTGACAGACAGAAGGACGACAGCGATGTCCGACGCCACCGAGCACCTGGTCAAGAGCTACGACAACGAGCTGAAACGACTGCGGGACATGCTGACCGAAATGGGTGGCATCGTGGAAAGCCAGGTCGCCATGGCGGCAGAGGCAATCATAAATCGCGACAGCGCCGCGGCGACCCGGGTGGTCGAGGACGATCCCAAGGTCGACGCCCTGGAACGGGAGATCGAGCAGTTCGTCATCCGCCTGTTGGCGCTGCGCCAGCCGATGGCGGGTGACCTCCGTCGGATCGTCGCCGGTCTGAAGATCACCACCGACCTTGAACGCATCGGCGACTACGCCGCCAACGTAGCCAAGCGCAGCATCGTGCTCGGGCAATACACCCTGCCCTACTCGCTCGCCGGGCTCGCCCACATGGCACACATGGTGCAGGACCAGTTGAAGTCGATCATCGATGCGCTGGGTGACAATGACACTGACAAGGCAGTCGAGGTGTGGCGGTCCGACCGCGTTGTGGACGATATCTACAATGCGCTGTTCCGCGAGCTGATCACCTACATGATGGAAGATCCGCGCAACATCACCCCGTGCACGCACCTGCTGTTCATCGCCAAGAACCTGGAGCGGATCGGCGATCATGCGACCAACATCGCCGAGACGGTCTACTACGCAGTGTCGGGCGAGGTGCTTCCCGACACCCGGCCGAAGGGTGACACCTCGGCCTACGCGGTCGTTCGGCCCAAGGACTGAGACATGAAAACCCCGGAGACGATGATGCTGGACGCCGTATCTAGTCTGCCCAAGCCGCTGGTCCTGGTGGTGGAGGATGAGGCTCCGCTCGCCACCATTTTGCGCTACAACCTCGAAAAGCAGGGCTTCCGCGTAGATGAGGCGGCGGATGGGCAGGAAGCATTGACCCGGATCGCCGAAGCTCAGCCTGACCTCGTGCTGCTCGACTGGATGCTGCCGGTGATGTCCGGCATCGAGGTTTGTCGCCAGATCCGCCGGCGGCCGGCAACTCGCGACCTGCCGGTGATCATGGTCAGTGCCCGCACCGAGGACCAGGATGCGGTGCGCGGACTGAATACTGGCGCCGACGACTACATAACCAAGCCGTTCAACATCGAGGCGCTGCTGGCGCGGATGCGCGCGCTGCTGCGCCGCTCCAACGCGATGCCGGTGAAGGGGCTGCTGGCCTTCCACGACATCGAGATGGATCTGGGGTCGCATCGGGTCACGCGCAACGAACGTCGCGTCCATCTCGGGCCCACCGAATTCCGCCTGCTGGAATTCTTCATGCAGCATCCGCGGCGGGTGTTCTCCCGCGAGGAATTGCTGGACGCGGTCTGGGGGCCGGACATCCACGTCGAGCCGCGCACCGTGGACGTGCACATCCGCCGGCTGCGCAAGTCGATCAATGGCGCGAAGGAGCTCGACGTGGTGCGAACGGTGCGAACCGCTGGGTACGCGCTGGATACCGAGCCACTCTGACCGCCTGCCGACTCCGGCGAGACGCCCACGGAACCGCCGGTAGACGTGTGCAGCCTCGCCATCGTAGACTAAGCGGCTGCAACAGGAGAAATCGAATGGGGGAACTGCAAGGATGAAACGACAGAAATGGCTTTTGGGGGGAATCGCGGCGGCGGCGTTCCTGGCCGGATCTGGCATGACGATTCGAGCCGCGGAGCTTGACGGCAATGCGCTGCTCAATGCGGATCAGAACCCGAACGACTGGCTGATGTACCATCGGAACCTACAAGTCCTGGCACTACAGCCCACTGGATCAGATCAACCCAGCAACATCAAGCAGCTGCAACTTGCTTGGATGCACAATCCAGGCAGCCAGCCCCCACGGCGGCATTCAGTCCTTCCCGTTGGCGATCGATGGCATCGTCTACTACACAACGGCGAACGATCAGAGTCTGGGCAGTCGACGGAGCCACCGGCGCTTTTCTTTGGAACTTCAAGCCAAAGATCGATGAGGACTGCGGAGAACACGATCACGACCGTTTATAATCGCGGTTTGGCTGCGGCATACGGAAATCTTTACATCGGTACTGTCGACGGCCATCTGCTCGCGATCGATATGAAATCTGGCAAGCAGGTCTGGGATAACAAGCTGATTGATGTTGCCAAGGGCATCAAGGGCATCACCGGAGCTCCGCTGGTCGTTAAGGACAAAGTAATCATCGGCTCCACTGGCGGCGAACGCTGCAGGATGCTGCGGGCCAATCTTTGCGGTTGATGCCCACACCGGACAGAAACTGTGGCAGTTCGACGTCATCGGCGGCGATGATCGCTCGCGCGCGAGCTGGGGCAACGATAGCTGGAAGACTGGCGGCGGCGGCGGCTGGATGACTGGCACCTATGACCCAAACACGAAACTGTTTTCTGGGGGACCTCCAACCCGGCACCTGACTATGATATCGAGCACACGACCCGGTGACAACCTATACACCTCCGGCGTTGTCGCGCTGGATCTCGACACCGGCAAGCTGAAGTCCTATTTTCAGGAGGTGCCCCACGATAGCTGGGACTTCGACGGCGCCGTCGGCGAGTTCGTGATGATCGACCGTGACGGGAAGCACTATGTCATCGCATCCCAACAAGGGCGGCTACGTTTACGTCTACAACCGCGATATCGGTGAGGACACCTCTGAAGATCGAGAACGTGTGGCATCTCGGCGAGACGTCGAACTTCGTCGAGGGCGTCGATCCGCATACCGGCCAGCTCATCGGCCGGCATGACGTAACGATCGGCGAAACACGAAACGTATGCCCGGCGATCGACGGCGCGATCAGCTGGAATCACGGAACCTACAGCCCGGATACCGGCCTCTACTACAAGGTCGGCCAGGAATGGTGCCAGAACATGGAGGCGCAGACATCTGCCCAAGCCGAAGGACTTTTCCGGCAAGATGTACATGAGCGCCACTTATAACGCCATTCCCGCCACACGGGGCACGACGCGGCTTACGGACACATCAACGCCATTGACCCGATCACCGGCAAAAAGAGCTGGGAGGTCGATTTACAAGTACCCGCCGGTGGCGAGCCTGCTGTCGACCAAGGGCGGACTGGTGTTCGTGCCGGGCGCCGACGGCAATGCTCGACGCGCTGGATGCCAAGACCGGGGCAGAAGCTCTGGTCGCATAACGATGGCATCGGCCACGACGGCGGGATCATCTCCTACGCGGTCAACGGCAAGCAGTACATCGCGGTGACCACCGGCTGGGGCACCTATGTGTCGCAGAACCTGGCCAGCCTGTTCGGCGAGCCGTTCAAGAGTATGCCGATGGATAGCGGTGTGCTGATCGTCTACGGGCTCTGATATCGTCCAGCCCGCACGAGACAACTGAAGAGCTCGCAGCCCGTCGGGCTGTGAGCTTTCTTTTTTATAAAGCAAGGAATGATGACGTTCACCGCTGTTCGCGTTTCGCTGTTTTGCGTCGTCTGCAGTCTGCTGTTGGGACCGTGCCTTGCGGCAGCCGCGGAGGACCAGTCATCCGCGCATAGCACTGCGGCCGATGGCGCGTCCCACAGCATCACTGATGCCGAGAGGACTGAAGCAAAGGCGATCTTCGCCGCCCAGTGCGGCTGGTGTCACGGTAGCTACGGCATGGCCCCCGACAAGGGTCCGCGACTGGCCGGGACAGAGATGACGGAACGAGAAGTCCAGGAACGCATCCGCGATGGCAAGCCCGGTTACATGCCGTCGTTTCACAGGTTCCTGGACGATGAGCAGATCGCATTGATGGCGAAATATATCAAGTCACTCGTACCGCCGAGCTGACGGGGCGGCGCGCCGACCAGGGCCGCGCGACGCCAAGGGAACTGCAGCGGCACTGTGTCCCACCACTCACAAGCGCTGGGCACCCGGGACGAGCGGGCTCGCCCTCGACCGCCAGGGCAAGCATTGCTAAGAATGCCGCCAAATCCAGCGACCCGGCCGGGCGCTTACCAACCTTCGACGGTCGCGGCGCGGCATGGCCGTATCTGAAGGGAGCAAAGGCAGATGATCAGAAAATTCGCGACCGTCTATCCGGGCCACATCGACCTGCCCGACCGCGGCCAGGACGCCACCCCGGCAAACGAGCGCAGATTCTCCAACGAGGCCCTTGCCGGCGTGTTCGCCAAGACCGAAGCGATCGCCGAGTGCATGGACGGGCTCGGCTTCGACACCCTCTGGCTGGCCGAACACCACTTCCAATACGAAGGTTACGAGGCCATCCCCAACCTGCTGATGGTCGCCGTTCATCTGGCCCATCTGACCAAAAGCCTGAAGATCGGCTGCGGCTTCAACATCGCCCCGATGTGGCACCCGCTGCGCCTGGCTGAGGACTTCGCCGTCGCCGACATTCTGACCAAGGGACGCACCATCTTCGGTGTCGGTCGCGGCTACCACACGCGTGAGGTGGAAACCTTCGGTGCGCCGATGCTGGACCAAGAGTCAAACCGCGAATTGTTCGAGGAACAGGTCGAGATTATCTTCAAGGCATTCAACAACGAGTCGTTCTCGCACCGGGGTAAATACTACACACTGCCGCCGGAGGTGCCGTATCGCGGCTACCAGCTCAAGGAGCTGACCTTGGTGCCGCGGCCCGTCAACCGGCCGGTCGAAACCTGGCAGCCGGTGGTCAGCGCCAGTGCCCGGGGGCTGGATTTCATGGTGAAGCACGGCATTAAGGGCGCGGTCGGCGGCGGCGCGGCAACGCTGCAGCAGGGTCCGATCACCGCATATCGCGATGCCGCCGCCCGGGTGGGACTGGACCTGAAGCTCGGCGAGAACCTGATGCTTGGGATTTTCGTCTATCTGGCGGACAGCAAGGAAAAGGCGGTGGCGGCGCTGCGGCCGCTGTATGAGGAACACGCAAAGATGTTTGCGCCGTTAGGCTTCCTGCCGGGCGCCACGCCGCCGCAGATCGAGGCGATCAGTAAGCGTGGCGGCTGGTATGAAGCAGGCGTGCCGAAGCTGGAGGACTACATGAAAACCGGCGCATGGTACGCCGGCCCACCGGAAGGTCTGGTGGCCTACCTGAAGGAGCTGGAGACCCGCTACCCTGGGATGGAGGACATCGGCCTGAGCATGCCCATGGGGACGACGCAGGCGGTGATGCTCGACCAGTTCAAATGGCTGGCCGAGGCGGTGCTGCCAGCGTTTCGTCGCGCTTAGGCGCGCGCTGCGGCGAATAGACGCGAAAGGGAAGCCGGCTCGAACGTCCGCATGAGCCGCCCAGTGTCATCCCCGGTGAAGGCCCCCGTGTCATCCCGGCGAAGGCCCCCAGTGTCACCCCCGGTGAAAGCCCCCGGTGTCATCCCCGGTGAAAGCCCCCAGTGTCATCCCCGGTGAAAGCCCCCAGTGTCATCCCCGGTGAAAGCCCCCAGTGTCATCCCCGGTGAAGGCCCCCGTGTCATCCCCGGTGAAGGCCCCCAGTGTCATCCCCGGTGAAGGCCCCCGCGTCACCCCCGGTGAAGGCCCCCGCGTCACCCCCGGCGAAGGCCCCCAGTGTCACCCCCGGTGAAAGCCCCCGTGTCACCCCGGGTGAAGGCCCCCGGTCACCCCCGGTGAAGGCCCCCGTGTCACCCCCGGTGAAGGCCCCCAGTGTCACCCCCGGTGAAGGCCCCCGTGTCATCCCCGGTGAAGGCCCCCAGTGTCATCCCCGGTGAAGGCCCTCCGTGTCATCCCCGGCGAAGGCCCCCAGTGTCATCCCCGGCGATGGCCCCCAGTGTCATCCCCGGCGAAGGCCCCCAGTGTCATCCCCGGTGAAGGCCCCCAGCGTCATCCCCGGTGAAGGCCCCCAGTGTCATCCCCGGCGAAGGCCGGGGATCCATGACTTGCAGGCAAAATTGCGGGTTCGCCTTCGCGGGACAGGGCATCTCCAGACCAGCCGGTCGGATCGTCGCTGCCGGCCCGACCGATCCTTCATCAATGAGTCTGGCACTCGTCGCCTTCGTCCGCGGTTGCATAGCTTGCAAGCAGCGCCGCCAGCTCAGCCTCGTGCTCGTACTCTGGCATAAGCCGCTGTAGCTCGAGGTCGCGACGGGCGGCGGGATGAAAATAGATTTCGCTGTCCCCGTCAGGCAGGTTCGGCAGCAGATCGCGCACGCGGTGCTCGGTCATATGGCCGCTCCAGGCGAGTCCAAAGCAGTGGTCATTGGTAATTATCCCTGCTGCCCGGGCTTGGTGGCGCAGAATCCTGGTCCATTGGTAAAGCAACCTGGGGCCTGTCCCTACCGGCGTGCCGCAGCGTGCCATGACGGCGGGTGGTTCCGCCGGCACCCGGATACGGCGCAGACCATATTGCCGGCCAGCGCGGATCATCATCCCTCCAACCGTCGGATGCAGATGCATGTGCTTGTGAGCGTCGGCGTGGTCGAGAGGTAGTCCGGTTGCGGCGAACGCGGCAAACTGGGCTCGGATTTCGGCCTCCAGTTGGCGTCGCACGCGGGGGCGGAAGAAGTAGTTGATTCCAAGCCGCAGTTGGTCGGAGGGAAACCGCCCGGCGGCATTCACCAGATCTGGAATAGCGGCTGGAGGCAGCACGGCAGGGCCCTCGATGACAACGAGGTGCACGCCGACTTTCAGCGATGGCATAGTGCGCGCGCGACGGACTGCGTCGGCGGCGGCAGGCGCGGCGACCATCAAACTCGCGGCCTGCAGGATGCCGTCGCGGTGGGCTCTCTCAATCCCCTCGTTGACGGCTTCGGTCAGGCCGAAATCGTCGGCCGAGAAGGTCACAGTCCTCAACGCCGCCTTTCAGTTCTCTCGCCGAACGAAAACCCGCTGCCCCTTCTCTTGGGTCGCGGGATCCGAACAGGTCTGCACAGTTTCGGTTCACGCCGCCTTGTGACGCTCGCGGAGGAATTGGAAGAACTCAACTCCTTCCCGCAGCCGCCGCTTCATCATCTGCGGACTGCGCACCATCTCGCCCACGATCGAGGCGATCTTGGGCGCACGGAAATAGAACCGTTTGTAGAACGTCTCCACATTGTCGAAAATCTCGGTGTGCGACAGATGCGGATAGTGCAGCGGGGCGATCTGGATACCACTGTCGTCGACCAGCTCCGCATGATTGATATCCAGCCAGCCGTTCTCGATTGCCTGCTTGTGCAGGAACGTTCCGGGATACGGCGCCGCCAGGGACACCTGAATCGTGTGCGGATTGATGTCGGTTGCGAACCGGATGGTCTCCTCGATTGTCTCCTTCGTCTCCCCGGGCAAGCCAAGGATGAAGGTGCCGTGGATCTTGATGCCCAGCTCGTGGCAGTCGGTGGTGAACTTTCGCGCAACCTCGATCCGCATGCCCTTCTTGATGTTATACAGGATCTGCTGGTTGCCGCTCTCATAACCGACCAGCAGCAGCCGCAGGCCGTTGTCCTTGAGGACCTTCAGCGTCTCCCGCGGCACGTTCGCCTTGGCGTTGCACGACCAGGTGACGCCCATTTTCCCAAGCTCCCTGGCGATAGCCTCGGCGCGGGGAAGATTGTCGGTGAAGGTGTCGTCGTCGAAGAAAAATTCCCTCACCTGCGGGAAAAGCCGCTTGGCAACACGGATTTCCTCCGCGACGTGTCCGGGAGAGCGCACGCGGTACCGGTGGCCGCCCACAGTCTGCGGCCATAGGCAGAACGTACAATGCGATTTGCAGCCTCGGCCGGTATAGAGCGAGACGTAAGGGTGCAGCAGGTAACCGATGAAATAATCCTCGATCCGCAGGTCTCGCTTGTAGACCTCGGTCACGAAGGGAAGCTGGTCCATGTCCTCGAGAGTCGCGCGATCCTTGTTGTGCAGAACGACGCCGGCGCTGTCGCGATAGGAAATGCCGTCGACCGCGTTCCAGTCCCGGCCCTCGGCGATTTCCTTGATGGTGAAGTCGAACTCGTTGCGGGCGACGAAGTCGATCACCGCCCCTTGCGCCAGACTTTCCGCCGGCTGCACCGCGACCTTGGCGCCGACGAAGCCGATCTTCAGAGATGGGTTCGCTTGCTTCAGCGCCTCAGCCACCTTCACATCCGACGCGAATGACGGCGTGGAGGTGTGGATCACGCATAGCTCATAGTCGCGCGCCTGCCCGGCGACCGTCTCAAGGCTGATGGATGCAGGCGGCGCGTCGATCAGCTTGCTGCCTGGCACCAGGGCCGCGGGCTGCGCCAGCCAGGTCGGGAACCAGAATGACTTGATCTCCCGCTTCGCCTGATAGCGCGCGCCGGCGCCTCCGTCGAAACCATCGAACGAAGGCGGGTGCAGGAAAAGGGTCTTCATCATCGCGTGTTGGTTCCCTTGATGGGGCGGAACATGGCAGGAGGTCCGGCCTTTGACTGTGCCTCACATGGCGGCGGCGTATCCGCGTGCAAGCTGTGGCCGCGCCAGTCCACCCGCCGTCCCGCGTAGCTGGCCAGCATCACGGCAACCGAAAGGACATCTCGCAACGGTAGAAGCCCGACTGGGCAGGAGAATGCAAGCCTGGTCGAATCATCCCTGCCCTGCCCAAGGGCTGGGCCCCTCCCCTGATCGCCGCCCCAGCGTGGCGCCAGGGCACCGTCGATAACGCATCCCGCCACCGCCCGTATGACCCAGACACAAGCAAAAAGGCCAAGCGACCAGAGCGCCCCGCCGGCGGCGAGAATGGTCAGAAGTGCCCAGAACAACGAATATTGCAGTATGGAAGCGGCAAACGCCATCGGTTCCAGTGCCCGGATCGTGCGAGCCCAACGCAATTCGTGGCGGAACAGCGCGCCGGCACGGACTTCAGGCACGGTCGTCAGCGGCACTGTATCGGCCAACGCGACGTCGAGTCCCAGCCCCCTGACGCGCCTGCCGAGCACGTTGTCGTCGGCAAGATGGTCGACCAGCGTGTAGAGCCCCCCTATCCGGTTCAGGTCCGCCCGTCTCAGGCACATGGTGGCGCCCAGGCAATCCTGCCGCCCCATGGCCCGCGCCAGCAACGCGCCCGGCAGGAAACCGTAGGTGATCTGGGCCGCACCCAGTCGCGCGACGATATTGGACCAAGCGGGAAGCCCGGCATAGAGCGTTGTCACCAGACCGATCCGCGGGCGCGACAGTGCTTCTACAAGTCGGGCGAGATAATCGCGGCAAACGTGAACGTCGGAATCCGCAATAACCAGGACGTCATAGCGAGCGGCCGGAAGCATGTTGATCAGATTGCCGACCTTCAGGTTGCGGCCATGCCGGGTCGGATCGACGACCAGGGTCATGTCGCTTTCGGGAAATTGCGTTCGCAGACGCTCGACCACGCGGACCGCCGGGTCAGCCTGATCCTGCACTCCAAAGACGATCTGCCAAACCGGATATGACTGTCGGCAGATGGTTGCCAGCGCCTCCTCGAGCAGTGGCTCGTCGCCGAACAGCGGCTTGAGGACACTGACTGCGGGCAGGTCAGTCACCGGTGTCTCCACCCGCCGCGCGAACGCCGTCACCAGCCGCGATCCGATCCATCCCTGCGCCACGCCGGCACAGGCGAGCGCCGTGGTAAGGCCGGCGACAATCATGGTCACGCGCTCAGTGCGCCTTCGGACAGATCGGCCACCTTGCGATGCAGGCTTCTGATCAACCCTTCAGCGTTGCCATTGGCGAGGATCATGCGGAAATCCGAACGCTGCACCGCGACGCGGCTGATCGAGCCGTCGATCAGCACATCCACCGCCCGCCAGGTCAGACCGGACTCGCGCATCACGTAATCCAGCCGAACAGCATCGGCGGCCGCGGAGGCGATTTCGGTACGGACGATACGGTCGGTGCCGGACAGGCGGGTGCCAGGTATGACCGCGAACTTCTCGCCATCATATTTGCTGAAATTGGCGACGTAGGTCGCGACCGTGAAGCGACGGAAGGCCGCGGAAAGGCGTTCTTGGGTCGCCGCATTGAATGATGACCAGCGCATGCCGATCGAGACCTTCAGAACGGTACCGAGATCGAACACACGTTCGATGACCGGCGCAAGGGCATCGAATCGCGCTGCGAACGACTTTGCCTGCCCGGTCCGCATCGCCGCCTCAAGCGCCGCGTGAAGGTCGTTGATAGGCTGATCCAGACGCGCGCCGACGTCGGCCTGGGCTGTCTCCAGCGAGGCCCGCGCCAGGGCCACGGCTGCGCCGGATATCGACAAAACGACCCGTCTGCTGAGTGCCGTCATCGCAGCGGTCAAGCCTTGATCGAAATGCCGCGAGGTGCCTTCAGTCCGACCGCTTGCAAAGCCGTCGCAACGATATCCTTGGTCGTAAGACCCGCCTCAGCCAGTTGTTTGGGCTGCGAATCATGGTCGATGAACCGGTCCGGCAATGTCATTGGTCTGATCTTCAGGCCGCCATCCAGCAGACCTTTTAGGGCCAAATACTGCATCACCTGGGCGCTGAAGCCCCCGATCGCGCTTTCCTCGATGGTGATCAGGACCTCGTGATGGCGTGCCAGTTGCTCCACCAGTGCCATGTCGATCGGCTTGGCAAAGCGGGCGTCCGCCACGGTGGTCGGAAAACCGCGGGCGGCGAGTTCATCCGCCGCCTTCACCGCATCGCCCAGACGGGTGCCCAGGGACAGGATGGCGATATTCGTGCCCTCGCGCAGTATCCGCCCCCTCCCCACAGTGAGCGCAGTCCCCACGGCGGGAAGCGCGATGCCGGTGCCCTCGCCGCGAGGGTAGCGGAATGCACTGGGACGATCATTTATGCCGACAGCGGTCGCGACCACATGTACCAATTCGGCCTCGTCCGAGGGCGCCATGATCACCATGTTCGGCAGACAGCCCAGGTAGGCGAGATCGAAGCTGCCCGCATGGGTGGCGCCGTCGGCACCGACCAGCCCCGCGCGATCCATGGCGAAGCGGACCGGCAACGACTGCAGCGCGACATCATGTACGATCTGGTCGTAGGCGCGTTGCAGAAAGGTTGAGTAGATGGCGCAGAACGGCTTCATGCCTTCGGTCGCCAGGCCGGCCGCGAAAGTGACGGCATGCTGTTCGGCGATGCCAACATCGAAGGTGCGGTCAGGGAACGTCTTGGCGAAGCGATCCAGGCCAGTGCCGGACGGCATCGCCGCGGTGATGGCGACGATCGTCGGGTCCTTCGCCGCCTCCTGCATCAGGGCGTCGGCAAAGACCTTGGTATAGCCGGGCGGTCCCGGAGGCGCCTTGGCCTGCTCGCCGGTAATGACGTTGAACTTGGAAACGCCATGGTATTTGTCGGCGGATTTCTCGGCCGGCGCGTAACCCTTGCCCTTTTGCGTGATGGCGTGCACCAGAATCGGACCGGATTCCTCGGCTTCCCGGACATTGCGCAGCACCGGCAGCAGGTGATCCAGGTTATGGCCGTCGATCGGGCCGACGTAATAGAATCCCAGCTCCTCGAACAACGTCCCGCCGGTCAGAATCCCCCTCGCATACTCCTCCGCCCGTCGCGCAGTGCGTTCGATGCCACGAGGAAAGCGCTTGGCCATCTTGGCACCAAGCTCGCGCAGCGACAGGAAGCTGCGCGACGACATCAGACGGGACAAATACGCGCTCATCGCACCCACCGGGGGCGCAATAGACATGTCGTTGTCGTTCAACACGACGATCAGCCGTGACCTCAGAGCGCCCGCGTTGTTCATTGCCTCATACGCCATTCCGGCGCTCATGGCGCCGTCACCGATGACGCAAATCACGTTGCGCTCGTCGGCTTGCAGTCCCAGTCGCTCGCGCTCCTGCTCGCTCGACGCCCTGTAGCGGGCGTCCTTCAGGTCGCGCGCAACTGCCATGCCCAAACCGGCGGAAATCGAGGTTGAAGAATGCGCGGCGCCAAATGGGTCGTATTCGCTCTCGGAGCGCTTGGTGAACCCCGACAGTCCGCCGCCCTGGCGCAGGGTACGAATCGCGTCGCGCCGCCCGGTCAAGATCTTATGTGGATATGCCTGATGCCCGACGTCCCACAGCAGACGATCACGTGGGGTATCGAACACGGCGTGGATCGCGACGGTCAGCTCGACCACGCCAAGCGACGCGCCCAGGTGCCCTCCCGTAACCGACACCGCGTCGACAGTCTCCGCCCGCAGCTCGTCAGCGAGCTGGCGGAGCTGATCGGATGAAAAGTTCCGCAAATCGGCAGGATTGCGAACGCGATCCAGCGTCGTCGTCATGATTGGACTCATCTGAACTCCTGTTCTCAGTTCCGCCGAGCCACCACGAATGCAGCGAGTGCGCGGAGATTCGTCGCGCGATCGCCAAATTCCTCGAGATGGTCGGCAGCCTGTCGAGCGAGCATGTCCGCATGCGCACGGGCCATCTCCGCGCCCAATACGGCCACCATGGTTGCCTTGCCAGCGGCCAAATCCTTGCCGGCGGTTTTGCCAATCTCCTCCGCGCTGCCTTCAACGTCGAGCAGGTCGTCGGCAATCTGGAAGGCAGCCCCCAGATCACGTCCATACGCCGCCAGCAGATGCCGCTGGTGCGATGATGCCCTGCCAAGAATGGCACCCGTTTCAGCACTGTATTGTATCAAACGGCCGGTTTTGAGCGCCTGCAGCCGCGTTACGGCTGGTGCGCTCAAAGTCTGGCCCTCCGTCACCATATCGATCATCTGGCCACCGGCCATGCCCTTCGCACCCGAGGCCGCGGCAAGTGCCGCCACCAGCTCGCACCGAGCCAGCGAATCGGAGTGGGTATCAGGCTCCGCCAGCAACTCAAACGCGCGGGTCTGCAAAGCGTCGCCAGCCAGGATCGCAGTCGCCTCATCAAACGCCCTGTGCGTGCTCGGCTTGCCGCGCCGCAGGTCGTCATCGTCCATCGCCGGTAGGTCGTCGTGCACCAGGGAATAGGCGTGCAGCATCTCGACCGAGGCGGCGACACGGGCCGCGGAGGTTTCAGCAACCGAGAACAGGGACGCGGATTCCATGACCAGGAAGGCTCGCATGCGCTTGCCGCCGCCCAGTGTTGCGTATCGCATCGCCTCCGCCAGACGACCTTCGAGCCCATCAACCGGTGGCAGCAATACTTCGAGCGCCTGTTCCACATACGCGGCGACGCGGCCCATCGCCGTCTGCAGGTCGGTGTCGGTCAAGCTTCCAGTCCTTGTGGCGTCACTTTCAGCCCCGTGACCCAACGACTCCTTCTGGAGCCACTCCTTTCATCACTATCATGCCCTTTGGCGGCATGCATGGGCGCTCAAGCGCGATCCTTGTGAATGTTGCCGATATGCCACGGTGGGCAGGGTCAGAGGCAAATACCAGGAGGCTTCTGCCATTGTCCCGCGTCATCGCCCAACTCCCGCGATGGGACCATGCCAGCTTCCACGTACAGCACACCTGCGATCGTACCCCCGGCGTTGCGACAGAGCGATCGACCTGCCATATGGCGCCTTGGCTCGTCTTGATCAGCCTGGAGAAGACCGCATGATTCGTGTCGTCCTCGCTCAACCTCGGGGCTTTTGCGCCGGTGTGGAACGAGCCATCGAAATCGTCGAGCGTGCCCTGAAGAAATACGGCCCGCCGATCTACGTTCGTCACGAAATCGTGCACAACCGTCACGTCGTCGAGGACCTGCGCACGCGTGGGGCTGTGTTCGTTGATGAACTGGACGAGATCCCGCCGGGCGCGATGACGGTATTTTCCGCCCACGGCGTTGCCAAGCGGGTGGAAGAGGCCGCCGCCGAACGCGGTCTGCCGGTGATCGACGCAACCTGCCCATTGGTTGCCAAGGTCCATAACGAAGGCCGCCGCTACGCTCGGCAGGACCGCGAGATCGTGCTGATCGGGCACGCCGGCCACGCCGAGGTGGAAGGCACCATCGGCCAGGTTCCCGCCAAGGTGCACCTCGTGCAGACGGTGGAAGACGTCGCGCTGCTGCAGGTGAAGGATCGCGACAAGCTGGCCTATATCACCCAGACCACCCTGTCGGTCGACGACACACGCGGGATCATCTCCGCGCTGATCGAGCGCTTCCCCACGATCGTCGGTCCCGACGTGCGCGATATCTGCTATGCGACCCAGAACCGCCAGCAGGCGGTGCGCGATCTGGCGCACGCGGTCGACATGATCCTGGTGGTCGGATCACGAAACTCCTCCAATTCCAATCGGCTGTGCGAAATCGGGCTGGAGCTGGGAAAGCCATCTTACCTGATCGACGATGCCGACGCACTTCGCTCCGAATGGTTCGCCGGAGTGACGTCGGTCGGTGTGACCGCTGGCGCCTCCGCGCCGGAGACCTTGGTCCAGGGAGTTCTGGATGGGTTGCGGCAGTTCGGCGAAATCGAAATCTCCACTCAGGACGGAGTGGCCGAGGACGTCCGGTTCCGCTTTCCCGCCGAACTTTCCGACGCATAAGAAAGCACGACACATGTCCGTTCCATTGAATCAGGTTCTGCGAGTGGGTGCCTATGTCGTGAAGCAGCATCTGGTCGGCCGCAAGCGCTATCCGCTTGTGCTGATGCTGGAGCCGCTGTTCCGCTGCAACCTGGCCTGCGCCGGCTGCGGCAAGATCGACTACCCGCCTGAAATTCTGAACCAACGCCTCTCGGTGGCTGAGTGCATGGAGGCGATCGACGAATGCGGCGCCCCGGTCGTGGTGATTGCCGGGGGCGAGCCACTGTTGCACAAGGAAATCGACCAGTTGGTCGAGGGTGCAATCGAGCGCAAGAAGTTTGTGATCGTCTGCACCAATGCGCTGCTGCTCGAAAAGAAGATGGATCTTTTCAAGCCAAGCAAATGGTTTTCGTGGTCGGTGCACCTCGATGGCGGCAAGCAGGAGCACGACGTTTCGGTCTGCCAGACCGGCGTGTACGACCGAGCGGTCGCCGCGATCGCCGAATCGAAACGGCGAGGGTTCCGCACCATTATCAATTGCACGCTTTTCAATAACGCCGAACCCGAGAAGGTCGCGTCATTCTTCGATGACGTGATGGCGATGGGTGTGGACGGTATCTCGGTCTCACCCGGCTATGCCTACGAACGCGCACCGGACCAGCAGCACTTTCTGAACCGCTCTAAGACCAAGGAGTTGTTTCGGGGGATTTTTCGCCGCCAGGAAAAAACCGCGGGCAAGCGGAAATGGGCGTTCAACCAGTCGTCCATGTTTCTGGACTTTCTCGCCGGCAATCAAACCTTTCATTGCACGCCGTGGGGCAACCCGACCCGGACTTATTTCGGCTGGCAGCGCCCGTGCTACCTGCTGGGTGAGGGCTACGCCAAGACGTTCAAAGAACTCATGGCAACCACTGACTGGGATCGGTATGGGACCGGCAACTACGAGAAGTGTGCCGACTGCATGGTGCATTCCGGATACGAGGCAAGCGCCGTCGCCGAGACCGTGCGCAAGCCCTGGCGGGCGGTGGCCCAGGCGATGCGGGGTATTCGTACCGAGGGGCCGATGGCTCCCGACATCCCCTTGGACAAGCAGCGACCGGCGGAATACGTCTTCAGTCGGCACGTCGAGAAGGCCTTAACGCGAATCCGCGCCGGCAAGAAGCCAATTGACGAAGTGGCGGATGCGGCCGACTAAGCTCATCCCGTCATCGGTCAACAGGCTTTGTCCCGATAGCGTTCAAATGAATTGTCCGGCGTCCATTAACCCTTTCTTAACCCTTTCTGGGTAATCTTATAGTCGGTGTCTTCGTCCGGATTTGCCGCGACATGGATTTTTATACGTTTCGCCCGTTTTTTTGATCCAAACCCTTCATTCAAGCCGGACCTGGTAGACGATGACGATTTCAGACCAACCGGACGAGGACGCCGCCAACCTCGACGACAATGCATTGTTCGAAGCCTACCTGGATGCTGGGACACCTCGGTCGGGGGGCGTTCCGGCGGCCGATGCGGGCGATGGCATGCCTGACTGGCCACCTGTCACTCTGCAAAATGTCGGCTTGACGATCGATACCGCGACGCTCGCATGGTTCAAGAGCAATCACGCCGACTGGCGCGCCGAGGCCGGCTTTGTTCTGCGGGCGTGGGTCGCGGCCCAAGCAGTCGCACCCCGCAACGAACCTATCGCGGACTGAAAACCCAAACCATACGGCCGTCTATACCAGGTCGAACGGGCAGCCACCGGCTGCCCCGTCCGCCATCCTCGATTACCGGGCGCGCTTGCCGCTGCTTACGCTGCGGGAAGCCTTCGCACTCGCGACCTGGGCACCGATCTCCAGGCTTTCCCTCGCCTGCATAAAGGCCTTCAATACTTCATTGATGCGGGTCTGATAACCGGCGCCGAAGCCCCGGAAGAAGCGCAGCACGTCGGCATCCAGTCGCAGACTGACCGCAAGCTTTGGCTCCCGCACATCGAATACCAGATCGGTTGCCCAGCCGGAGCGCGGCTGTTCCACGGCGGCACGCGCCAACACATTTGATTGCGTGTGTGCTGCGACCTTGGTCGGCATCGACCTGCCCCGGGCCTGCGATTTCGCCACGGTCGCATGCCGTTGTTTGGACGTCGCACGTCCAGTACGCTCGACTTTAGCCATCTTGTATCCTCCCTTCAGGATGGGCCAGGTTGGTTCCGGGCCCGATTGCACCGTGACGCTAGATCGATTCGGATAGCTCGTCGACACCCGCGTCGATCCGACGTGTACGCACGAATGTCTCTACAGTCAAGCGCGACGTTACGACCCATGACTTCGGTGGAACGGTAACGGCCGTCAGCTCGATCAAATCATCAACTCGATCAGGAACGGGCCAGACCGCTTCAGCGAATACGCCAGAAGGTCGGTGAAGCCCTCCGCCGTGTCGGTGCGCTCAGCTTCCACTCCCATCGATGCGGCCAGCCGGGTCCACTCGATATCCGGATTGCCGATGTCCATCATGTCGAGCGCGGTGCGGCCCGGGTTGGCACCCACATTCGCCAGTTCGCCCAACAGGATCGCGTATTTCCGGTTGGACAGAAGGACGGTCGTCACATCCAGTTTTTCCCGCGCCTGGGTCCACAACGCCTGCACCGTATACATCGCCGACCCGTCGGCCTGCAGGTTGATCACACGACGTCCGGGCGCACCGATAGCGGCGCCGGTGGCCATCGGCATGCCGCCGCCGATCGCGCCGCCCGTCACGTTCAGCCAGTCGTGCGGCGGAGCTGCCCGGGTCGCGGCAAAGAAGCCGCGGCCGAAGGTCACAGATTCGTCCGCGATCACCGCGTCGTCGGGCATCAGCGCGCCAAGCGTTGCCGCCACCGCTTCCGGCGTCAGCGCGCCCTTGCCGGGATCCGGCCGGACGCCGTTGTTGGGCGCCGCGATCATCGGACAGTTGAGGGCGTCCGCCAGTTGCGCCAAGGCATCCGAGATGTCCTGCTCCGGGCGGGCCAGGACGTGAACCTCGGCATCGTCCGGAACCGAGGACTGCACCATGTTCGGATAGGCGAAGAACGTCACCGGCTTACGTGATCCAGCCAGAATAAGCTGCTTGGTTCCGGCCATCGCCTTGACGGCGACATCGACGACGTAGGGCACTCGTTCCACCGGCAGTCTGCCCTGGCCTCGCGCCATCCGGGCATTCGAACCCTGGGCCACGACGCGGCAGCCGGTGGCGGTGGCGATGCGGTGCGCCAGCGCCAGGCCTTTCTCGTGCAGCGCCGTTCCGCCGAGCAGCAATACAACGCCGGCGCCGCCACGGCGCAGCGCGTTGGCAGCTGCCTCAATCTGGCTTGGCGATACCCGCGAGGCAGCCTGCCTCGGCAGCGCTTCGGCCACCACGCCACCCTCGTTCCACGATGTGTCGGACGGCAGAATGAGGGTCGCGATCTGACCTGGCGCCATCATCGCCGCCTGCACCGCGGCGGCCGCGTCGCTCCCCACCGTACGCACATCGGTCGCAGTGCGAACCCAGCCGGAGACACCTCGCGCCCAGCCCTCGGTGTCCGCGGTCAGCGGCGGATCCAACGGTCGATGATAGGTCGCCTGATCGCCGACGATGTTCACCACCGGGGTCGCGGCGCGTCGTGCATTGTGCAGATTGGCCAAGCCGTTGGCCAGGCCGGGCCCGCAGTGAAGCAAGGTCGCGGCGGGCTTGCCGGCCATACGAGCGTATCCGTCGGCGGCTCCGGTCACAACACCCTCGAACAGGCCGAGCACGCAATGAAGACCGGGGATCCGATCCAGCGCGGCCACGAAATGCATCTCCGACGTGCCCGGGTTCGAGAAACACGTGGTAACGCCACTTTTCAGCAGCGAATGCACCAGGCTTTCCGCACCGTTCATTGCAACTGCTCCCCCACCGCTCCAGCCCGAACTATCGGCCCATCCGCTCGGCCTGGATGACTGTAACCGCTGCAGCACGATCCAACGACACCGTGTAGTTGTTTTGTCATGCTTTGGCCAGACATCGCTCGCTGGCAATCTCGAGATCGGTGCCGGCAGCGGCCGCCCGATGCTTTTAGTTTCGACCTTCTGCGATGAAACGATCGATCGTGCGGCGCTGGAAGAACCAATGCCCGCCTCGCTTCACCAGGTGATCGTCATAGGCACCCCCGGAGCCGACGATCGGGCCGCTTGGGCTGTTTTGCACCAGCGTCCAGTTCGACCCGACCGTCGCAGTGTCGCCGTTCAGCGTGATCACGATGTTGGTGGTGAGATGCACCCTCCGTGGCCTCGGGCCGGAGGCGATACTGCGTGCCTGAGCGACGATGCCGACATGACCTGTCGCAGCGCCGAACGCCGTTTCCCAAATTCCGTCGGGTGCAAAAAGCGCAGCCATTTCCTCGAAGCGGTCGTTGTCGAGATGGTAGCAATACCGGGCGAGAAGTTCCCGTATCGCATCCTTGTCCGCCAGGTCTCCCGGGCTTGGGCCCATTGTTTCCTCCTTGCCCGATTCCGCGTTTCGGGTCGAGTATAGGGCTTTCCGTGGCACCGACCACCGCGGACGGAGGGCAAGTGTATGGATGCGATCAGCCGCGACGATCAGACCGACGACTATCTGATCCGCGATGAGGCGGCGCTGCAAGCCCTGTACGGTGAGGCCTCCGGCGGTGCGATCTCCAAGGAGATCGACTATATCCATCCGCATTACCGCGCCATGATCGAGGCATCACCGTTCGTTGTCGTGGCGAGCAGCGGGCCGGGCGGCCTGGATGCTACCCCCCGGGGCGATCCGGCGGGATTTGTTCACGTGCTCGACGACAAGACCTTGCTGATCCCCGATCGGCGCGGCAACAACCGGGTCGATACGCTGCGAAACATCCTGCACGACGACCGCGTCGCTCTGCTGTTTCTCATTCCCGGTGTCGGCGAAACCCTGCGGGTGAATGGTCGCGCATCGATCTCGGTAGCGCCGGCACTGATAGAGCGATTTCCGTTCCGCGGCACCCTGCCTCGCTCGGTCCTCGTGGTGCGTGCGGAGCGGGTATATTTTCAGTGCCCCAAGGCGCTCGTCCGATCGGAATTGTGGAACCCGGAGAAGCATATCTCCCGCCGGTCGCTGCCCAGCACGGGCACGATCCTGGCCGACATCACCGCTGGCAAGGTCGGCGGCGAGCAATTCGACCGCGAATATCCCGAGCGGCTCCGGACCACGATCTATTGATGCGGCCCTTTGCGGCGCGAGTAAGTCGGCGAACCGGCGCTGAATAGCCGCGCGGTCGATGGCGCGGATTTCGTGACCCGAGCCGCGGTACGGCTGGCAGGCGAGTGGGTCAACCACCAACGATAGGGGAATACCATTGCCGAAATCCGTCCTGCTCGTGACACGCCGGCTTCCCGCCGCGGTCGAGGCTCAGGCCCAGCAAGATTACCACGCTCGCCTGACCGCGTCGGATACGCCGATTGCGGACCTGGTCGCCCGTGCCGCGGGAGCGGACGCGATCTTGTGCTGTCCTGGCGATGTGCTGAACGCACCGGCAATCGCCGCGCTGCCGGCATCGGTTAAAGTCATCGGGACATTCAGTGTCGGCTATGATCACATCGATCTCGCAGCCGCCGCCGGCCGAGGGATCAAGGTCTGCAACACGCCCGATGTGCTCAGTGTCGCCACCGCCGAATGCGCGATGCTGCTGGTACTTGCCGCATCACGGCGGGCTGGCGAGGGCGAGCGGCTGATCCGCGCCGGCCGTTGGCAGGGCTGGGCACCGACCCAGTTACTGGGCACACCGGTTTCCGGCCGCCGCCTGGGGATTTTCGGCATGGGCCGGATCGGGCGAGAAATCGCACGGATGGCCGCGCGGGTTCGGCATGGTGATCCATTATCGCGACATGGCCCGTCTACCGCCCGAACTGGAGCAGGGCGCGACGTTCCACGACAACGACGACAGTTTCCTGCCGCTGTGCCAGGTATTGTCGCTGAACGCGCCCGGCGGCGATGGGACGCGACACTGGCTCGACCACGGTCGGATCGCGAAATTGCCGCCCGGCGCGGTGGTGGTGAACGCGGCACGTGGCACGCTGGTGGACGACGTCGCTCTGATCGAGGCGCTGCGCGACGGGCATGTCGCCGCCGCCGGCCTGGACGTCTACAACAACGAGCCAAAGCTCCACCACGACTACCTCGGGCTCGAGAACGTCGTTTTGCTGCCGCATCTTGGCAGCGCCACGACAGAGACCCGCGACGCCATGGGGCGCGTGGTGCTGGGCGGCATCGAAGCCGTCCTCGCCGGACGATCGCCCGCGAATCTGCTGTCCTGACCATGGAGCATGAGTGAATGGCCCTGCGTATCGCGGTCGGCGGCTTTCTCCACGAAAGCCATTCCTTCGCGCCCCGGCCGACCACGTATGCGGATTTCCTCCAGCCGGGCGGTCTGCCGCCGTTCGCCGCGGGAGACGGTCTGATCGCCGCGTTGCGGCCCCGCTCTGTCCCACTGGCCGGCGCCATCGCGGCGGCGGACGAGGCCGGCGTGTCCCTCGTGCCGCTCGCCTGGGGTTTCGCCAATCCGGCCGGCCCGGTGCAGGACGAGGCGTTCGAGCGGATCGCCGCACGAATCTGCGCCGCTTTGTCCCTGGCATTGGATGTGGCGCCGCTCGATGGGGTCTACCTGGACCTGCATGGTGCCGCGCTAGTGGAAAGCTTTCCTGACGCCGAGGGCGAACTGCTGCGCCGGGTGCGCGCCATTGTCGGCGAGGCGATGCCACTGACCATCAGCCTGGATCCACATGCCAACCTGACGCCGCAAATGGTGCGGCTCACCGATGCGGCGGTGCCGTTTCGGACCTATCCGCACATCGACATGAAGGCGGCCGGGGCACTGGCGATGCAACTGCTGATCCGGCGCATCGAGCGCGGGCAACCCTGGGCGCGGGCCTTCCGCTCCCTGGATTTCTGGATCCCGTTGGGCAGCCAGTGCACGATGACGCCGCCGATGCAAACGGTGATGGCCGAGCGGGCGGCGCTGGCGGAACGGCTGGGGGCGGTGGAGCTGGGATTCTGCTTCGGCTTTCCCTACGCCGACTTCGAGGGATGCGGCGCCGCGATCGCTGCTTTCGCGGACAGCCAGGCGCAGGCGGACGCCGCTGCGGATGCAATGCTGGCTTATGTCAACGCTCAGGAAGCGCTGTTCGTGCAGGAGACGCTGCCCTCGGCCGAGGCGGTGGCAGAGGCGAAGCGCCTGGCTCGTGATGCGAGGCGACCCGTGGTGCTCGCCGACACCCAGGACAATCCCGGCGGTGGCGGCCATGGCGACACCACCGAGCTGCTGGCGGAACTGGTGCGGCAGCAGGCGAAAGGCGCCGTCGTGTGCCTGATCAACGATGCCGAAAGTGCGGCGACGTGCCATGCCGCCGGAATCGGGGCCACCGTCGCCCTTTCCCTCGGCGGCAAGTCCGACGGCATGCCGTTCGCCTGCTCGGCGCGGGTGGAGGCGCTCACGGATGGTGTGTTCACCCTGACCGGTCCGATGGGCGCCGGAAACCCCGGCAATCTCGGGGACACCGCGCTGGTGGATATCAGCGGCGTCCGAGTCATCGTTGCATCGCGAAAGATGCAGGCGCTCGATCAGGCGATCATCCGCCATGTTGGAATCGAGCCGGCGGAGTGCTCAATCATCGCACTGAAATCCTCGGTGCACTTCCGTGCCGATTTCGCGCCGGTGGCGGAACAGATCATTGTCGTGGTCGCACCTGGCCCGGTGGTAGCCGACCCCTCGGTGCTGAATTTTCGCCACGTAAGAGCCGAGGTCAGACGACGGCCACGGGCGGCCTGGTAAGGCTTTTGGCCTGTGACCGTGTCAGGCTTGGTCCCGAACAAAGCGGACAGAGCTGATGCTCGCCCATGCATCGCGAGCACCTAACTCGACTATCGATTGAAGGTGGAGTAACCGGAAGCGGTGCCGTCCGGCCAGTTCACCTGAGTGCGCCCGACAAACGTGTTACTGCCGCTGATGCCCTGGTACTTTCCAGTGCCGCCAGTATATTCGAAGGTCCCGTTGCAGCTTTGGGTATCACCCTGGCACTGCCACGTCGTGTATGCCTGGTCGCCGCTGGGATCACTGACTATGCAGTATCCCGCCGCCTTACTTTTTTTGTTGTTTGAATCCACGTCGTTAAACCCAGGGCATTTCCAGCCGGTCTGATCGAGCGGACTCCCCTTGCCCTTGTCGTTTGCGAAGTTGCCTGCGAATTCCCCGACCCAATAGATATGTCCCTTTTCGATCTGAAATACCTTGCCGACCCCGAGCCAGCCGAAGTTCCCTGCTACCTTCCAGTCCTCGGCCCGTGCCCCTCCGGCGATGATCAACCCGGCAGAAAGGGCAGCCAGCGACAGCAACTGTCTTGTGCTTTTCATCGTGTATCCTCCCGCGCCTATTACTTTCGGTTGCATTGTTTGCTTCTATCCAGGCGGCGATGCCCGGTAGGCGCGCTTTATTGCGATGGACAGGATCGACCGTCAAGCGATAATTGCTATTGCGCAATTTTCGTTCGCACGACACATGGGAACCCACCTTGCCAGCGCGCGAATGAGCCAGAAATCAGTTTTGCTGCTTCTCAGAAACTACCAACACGGCCGACGACCTCGACCTCCTGAAAATGATACCAGTGCGATCGAAGCGCCGTGCTGGCGCAACCTCTGGCTTCTGAGTGACGGCGGCGACTAGCGCGGACCGACCAGGTCCAGATCTGAGTGCGCGGCGGGGGCGATGGATAATGCCGACCGGCGGAGAAACGCGTATTCGCCTGCTCTCAGTCCGACAGCATCGTTCGCAGCACCGCATCGACCTCGGCAGGTCGCGGGATCGGTCCCACCGCGCCGTACCCGGTGCACTTCAACGCGGCAGCCACGCCGGCATAGCGCGCCGCCGCCGGCAGTGTATCACCGGCCAGGACCCGGGCCAGAAAGGCACCGCAGAACGTATCCCCTGCCCCTGTCGCGTCCACCGCACGAACCGTGTGGGGCGGGACCCGCACCCGCATGTCCGGCGTGCCGAGAAAAGCACCGGACTCGCCCATCTTCAGCACGACGACCCGACACCCAAGGCGAAGATAAAAATCCAGCATCGCGTCGGGGTCGGTCAGTCCGGTGAGGATCTTCACATCCTCCAACCCCGGCATTGCGTACTCAGCTTCAGCCATGGCCGCGTGCATCACCGCCGCGGCGCGAGCCGGGGGCCACAGACGCGGACGGTAATTGGTGTCGTAGGCCAGTTTCACGCCGTTACGCCGCGCCATCCCGATCGCGGCAAAGGTCGCATCGCAGGCGGACGCCGATATGCCCTGGCTTATGCCGGACACATATAGGATGCGAGCCGCCGCAATCGCCGCTTCTGGCACGTCGGCCGCAGTGAACATCGCCGAGGCCGAGTTGGCGCGGTAATGCAGGAAGTGATGTCCGTCGCGGTCATGCGTAACGAAATACACCCCGGTCTGGTAGCGCTCGGTCCGCACCACCGTGGAGGTATCGACACCTTCCCGTTGCCACAGCTCGATAAAGCTATCGCCGGGCATGTCCTGGCCCAGAGCTGTGATGTAGCCGACGCGAGCCCCCTGGCGCGCCGCGGCGACGGCCGCATTGGACGTATCGCCGCCGAAACCTTGCAGATAATGCCGAGCCCCATCAGGACCGGGCGGCAGTTGGTTGAACTCCAGCATCGGCTCGCCCATGCACAGCAAATCGACACTCATTGCTGTACCTGCCCGCCCAGCACCTCGCGCGCGCTTGCCTGGATCGCGGTCCTGTCGCCGGCGGCGATCAGCTTCACATCCACCAGTGCTCCGCCCATGCCGACGAAGGCGGCGCCGGCGGCCAGATAGGCGGCGAGGTTGCCTGGCTCCACTCCGCCCGTCGGGCAGAACGCGACATCCGGCAGCACGCTCGCCAGGGCACGAATATGCGCCGGTCCGCCGACCGAGCCGGCGGGAAATACCTTCACGACATCGGCACCCGCGACCAGCGCGGCACGCACCTCGGTCGGCGTGACGGCACCCAGCATCAGGCCAGCGCCGGCCTGCCGACACGGCTCCGCCAAAGTCGGATCGATCCACGGTGCCACAATGAAGCGGGCTCCGGCATCCAGACAAAGCCGAGCGGTGGCAGCGTCGGGGACCGTGCCGGCACCGATGAGCAGGTCCGGGTCGGCCGCCAGTGTACCGGATCAGCGCCGTTGCACCGGGGATGGTCATCGTGATCTCGAAGACCCGCATCCCCGCCTCCCGCAGCCATTCGATCGCGGTTGCGGCGTGAAAAGCGGAATGGGTTCTTATCACCGGGACCACCCGTGCCGCACACAGCCTTTCGATCAGGATGTGGTTCGGCATTGCTTGAACTCCTCCAACGGGCGAGAAACGCCCGATGCAGCAGCGTTGTCAATAATCCTATTACTTTCCGGAACTCTCCGCCAACGCATGCTCACGTTCGAGGAGCCGCCGCTAACGTCTGGTGCCCTCGGCAACGCAATCCGACCCGGCTCGACCGGTCATCGGTTCAACCGGAAAGTCGATCTTACGCTGCCGCATCGAACGAGCTGCTGCAAAAGCCCGCACCTCTCACTCCCGCGGCGGCACCGTCTGCTCGGCCCAGTCGCGCAGTACCCGTGGCTTGCGTATGCAGCGCCGCGACGCCCTCACCGAGCGTGCCCAGGCTGTCGCGGTATCGCTGCAGACTCTCGCCAAGCCCGGTCGCCGTGGTCTTCAATTCCGCCAATGCGCCTCGCCACGCGGCGATCGCGAGGCGCTGTTCGGCCAGCGCGGCATTGAGCGTGGTAAGCGCACGGCCCAACCGCTCGTGCGGCAACTCTACAGGCTGTGCCACCTGGCGCGTTGGGAAGGGAATGATCTCGGCGGTCTGCACAACCGGGTCCGCGTTCGGTTGCTCGGTGGACGTCGGGGTCATCGCTGCGCGCTCCGGTTACTTTTCAGGCAGTTCCTAATAAATCATAAATCATCGCGGAACACGAGAAAAATGTTAGAATACAATGGTCTGAATGGTCTGACCGAGCAGCCGGAGAACCAGGACGGTCACCATCATCATCACCGCTACCGTGCTGAACACCCAGCGCATCCAGACATAGCGCGAGGGAACCAGGAACCGCTGCGCCGCGCGGTGCTCGGTCAGGACTGTCGCAATATAGCCAAGGATGAGCACGCTGAGAGCAATCGTCGGGGCAACCATCTGCGCCAGCACGAGCGACGCCCAGCCGACCAGCATCGGCAGCACGCCGGCCCCCACCCGCACCGATGGGCGCACCGAGCCAGGCAACTGCGCGAGGCCCCAGTGCACTCCGCCGGAAAACGCCAGGATCACCGCCGCGTAGTCGATCAATCCGACCAGCGCCTGTCCCGCGGTCTGCGGAGTTTGGCCGACCGAGGCCAGACCGAACATAACGAACGGCACAAGCCCCAGCAGGCTTAGCGGTATGATGATCGAAGGCATCGGCGTTCCTCGGTCCGGGCTGGCGTTTAATCTCACCTGGCATGAGTCCCTCATGCCGGCGACCTGGATATGATAGGGGATGAAAGTCGTGTCGATCCCTTGCGCCATTCATCTCTTTGTTCACCCGATCCGGAAGACCCATGGCCATCGGTTTTGAAGCCGTCATCATTCTGCTGCTGATCGTACTCAACGGGTTGTTTGCGTTGAGCGAGCTTGCCCTGATCTCCGCACGCCGTGCGCGCCTTGCGGTATTGGAACGGAAGGGGATTGCAGGTGCCGCCGCCGCCCGCGCGCTGTCGGATGAGCCGCAGCGCTTCCTGCCGACTGTCCAGATCGGCATCACCCTGGTCAGCGTTCTGACCGGCGTCTTCGGCGGCGCCCGCATCGCCGCCCATCTGCAAAACTGGCTGCAAGGCTTCCCCGGCCTCGCCGCCTATGCGGAGACGATCGCGCTGGCCGTCGTCGTCGTCGTCACCACGTTCCTCACCCTGGTGCTGGGCGAACTGGTGCCGAAACAACTCGCGCTGCGCCAGCCGGAGATGATGGCGTCCGCCGTCGCGCGTCCGATCATCTGGCTCTCCCGCGTCGCTGCGCCGGTGGTCTGGCTGCTGGGAAAATCCTCCTGGGCGGTGCTCCGTCTGTTCGGTCTGCACCGCGCCCGCCGCCCGTCGGTGACCGAGGAAGAATTGAAAGCGCTGCTGATCGAGGGGGCGCAGACCGGCGTACTTGAAATCGAGGAGCGGGACATGATCGAGCGCGTCCTGCGGTTGGCCGACAAGCCGGTCCGCGCGATAATGACACCGCGCACCGAGCTGGCCTGGATCGACCGCACGGATCCCGCCAAGGCGATCGCCGCGGCATTGAAGGCCGCACCCCACTCACGCTTCGTCGTGTGTGACAATTCGATCGACAATGTGGTCGGCGTGGTGCAGGCAAAGGACCTGCTTGATCGCATCCTGGGCGGCGGGGAACTGTCCGTCACTGCCAGCCTGCGACAGCCGATGATCGTACCCGATACGGTCACCGCGCTGGATGCGCTGGAGCGGCTGAAATCCGATCCGTTGGGGCTGGCCTTGGTGATGGACGAGTATGGCAGCTTCGAGGGCGTGGTCACCGCCGCTGACGTGCTGGAGGCGATCGTGGGCGATCCAACCGGCCCTGACCATCAGGACGGGGTGCCGGGACCTGAAGGTGAGACCTCGATGACCCTCGACGGCATGACCCCGGTGGACGAACTGAAGGCCCGCCTGTCGCTCCCCGATCTGCCGGCCGAAGGAAGCTACCACACGGTGGCGGGTTTGCTGCTGGCACTGCTGCGGCGGGTCCCGCGCGTCGGCGACCGTATCGTGTTCGGCGGTTGGCGCTTCGAGGTGCTGGAAATGGACGGTCGTCGCGTCGACAAGGTCTTGGCCGGCCGCGAACCCGCGGCTGAAATCTGAAGCCAGGCCGATGATCCGACCGACCGCAACCGTCACCCAGTGCGCCATACTGGCGGGTGGCCTCGGCAGCCGTTTGGGTCGGCTGACCGCGAACCTCCCGAAACCGCTCCTGCGCTGCGGCGACCGTCCCTTCGTGGCCTGGCTGATGCGCGAGTTCATTCGCTTCGGCGTCACCGACTTCCTGCTGCTGACCGGCCATCTGTCGGCCGAAATTGAGCGCGCCGCCGCCGATATCCAGGCGTCACTGCCGCGCCCGGTCGGTATCACTCTGTCGGCAGAGCCAACCCGCGCCGGCACCGGCGGCGCATTGTTCCACGCTCGCGACCGGCTCGATGCGCGGTTCCTGTTGTGCAACGGTGATTCGTTGTTCAACTGCAATCTGGCCGAGTTGCTGATGGATGCGGCGGTTGATCCGCCCGGTGTGATCGGCCGCGTGCTGCTGCGCCGGGTGGACGATGCTTCGCGCTGCGGCGTCGTGACGCTCGACGCAGACCGGATCACCGCGTTTCACGAACGTCCGTCGGCCGGCGGCGGCGGGGTTATCAACGGCGGCGTCTATCTGTTCGGAAACGCATTGATCGACAGCCTTGCGCCGATCGGCTCGCTTGAGGCCGATGTGTTGCCCCGCCTGGCGATGGCCGGCGCGCTGTGCGGCACGCTGACAGACGGCTATTTCCGCGACATCGGCATGCCGGACGACTTCGCCTTGGCGCAGGCGGAAATCCCGGCGCTGCTGCACCGAAAGGCATTGTTCCTGGACCGTGACGGCGTACTGAATATCGACCACGGCTATGTCGGCTCGCGGGACCGGTTCGAATGGGTGGATGGGGCGCTCGACGCCGTTCGATTTGCCACCCGCAACTTCTGGCATGTCTTCATAGTGACCAACCAGTCCGGCGTCGCTCGCGGCCTCTACGATGAGGCTGCGGTGCGCACCGCACTGGACTGGATCGGCGACGAGGCCCGCCTGACCGGCGGCACGATCGACGACTGGCGCTACTGCCCGTTCCATCCGGAGGCGACGATCGAGGCCTACCGGCAGGCGCATGACTGGCGCAAACCGTCACCGGGCATGCTGCTGGACCTCATCAAAGCCTGGGAGGTCGATCCTTCCAGCTGCCTGATGATCGGCGATCAGGCGACTGACATGGCTGCCGCGGCAGCGGCCGGCGTGCCGGGACATCTGTTCCCGGGGGGAAATTTGCTGTCCTTTCTACAACCATTAATAGATATTCAATCCTGAATACAACTCAGGAGGCTCGGTTGCACATTTGCGAGCGCACCATCCGTGCGCGCGTCCCACTTCGCCTCGGACTGGCTGGTGGCGGCACCGATCTCAGCCCCTATTGCGACAAGTACGGCGGGGCAGTGCTGAACACCACGATCGACCGCTATGCCTACGCATTCATTGAGCCGTCCGATGACGGACTGCTGCATTTCGTCGCACCCGACATCGATCTGGAGGAGACGTTTCCGCCCGACCTCACCGCTCTTGCCGAGGCCCGCCTGTTGCTGCATGCGGGGGTATTGTGTCGCATGGTGACCGAGTTCGGCGGCGGCAAGGTCACGCCGATGCGGGTCACGTCCTACGTCGACGCGCCAGCCGGCTCCGGCCTCGGATCCTCCTCGGCGCTGGTCGTGGCCTTGGTGGAAGCCTTCACCGCGCTGCTCGACGCGCCGCTGGGTCCCTACGATGTCGCGCAAATCGCCTACGAGATCGAACGCATCGAGCTGCTTCTGGCAGGCGGCAAGCAGGATCAGTACGCCGCCGCCTTCGGTGGCACCAACTTCATCGAATTCCACGCCGCCGACCGGGTGATCGTCAATCCGTTGCGGGTCGCGTCCACGGTTTTGAATGAGTTGGAAGCCTCGATGGTGGTTTGTTTCACCGGCGTCTCCCGCCGCTCGGGCGAGATCATCGTCGAGCAGCAACGCCGCATGAGCGCACTCGCCGGGAAACCACCTGCCGCGAACGTGATCGACAGCCTGCATCAGCTCAAGCACGACGCCCAGGAAATGAAGCAAGCGCTGCTGCTCGGCGAGATCCCGCGAATGGCAGCGATCCTGAACCGTTCGTGGGAAGCAAAGCAACGCACCGCCTACGGCATCAGCACGGACCGGATCGAGGAATTGCGCGATATTGCCTTCGCCAACGGGGCAGTCGGCGGCAAGGTCTCCGGCGCCGGCGGCGGCGGCTTCCTGATGTTCATCATCCCGCCACACCGGCGTATCGCGGTGGTACGGACGCTGAATGCCGCGGGCGGCAATGCCAGCGGGGTGCATCTGACCGAAAGGGGGGCGGAATCCTGGTCCGTCACGAGTAAAATCAGCCTGACTCGGATCGCGGAACGACCTCAGATCGATGCCATTGCTCGCGAAACAACGGCTGAAGCGCTTGCGCTCAAGGTGGCAGCCCCCATGGTCCGCCCTGCGCCCGATTTCTCCGTCGTTCGGCGAAGCATCCCCGGGATCGCGATGGATCACGTACCGTCGTGAGGTGTTTTCGCGGGGAACTGCTGGTATGTATCCCGCGCTGTCCCGGACCACCGAGGTCAACCAGCGTGCTGCCTTCTGGTCCGATCCCTCAAACGCCGCCTTGCTAGCGGATAAGGATTACTTTGGATGCGATGCTTGAAGTTGTGTGCCGCCGTCTTTGGCCCAGCGCTGTTGCTGCAGGCCTGCGCTTCGACGCCCATGGGGCCAACCGTGGCGGTGATGCCTGCGCCTGGCAAACCGTTCGATGTATTCCAGTCCGACCAGGCCCTGTGCAGGCAGTTCGCGGACGGGCAGGTCCAGGGCGGCGCACAGAACGCCAACAATAGACAGGTTGGCACGGCGGTCATCGGGACCCTGCTGGGGGCCGGCCTCGGCGCCGCGATCGGGGGCGGGCAAGGGGCGGCGATCGGAGCCGGTGCCGGAGCTCTGGGCGGCACCGTTGTCGGGTCCGGCCCGGCGGCCCAGGCGCAACTTAGCCTGCAGCAGCGCTACGACATCGCCTATTCTCAGTGTATGTACGCCCGCGGCAACCAGGTTCCCGGATTCCAACCGCGAGGCGCGCCGCCACCGCCTCCGCCGCCGGGCTATCCGCCGCCCGGATCGTTTCCGGGTGGCTACCCGCCTGGTTGATCGCTTGACGGTCGGCAATCAGTACCGGCCAGGTCGGTAAAGGGGGCGATCCATCGGGCGGCTATATCACGTTCGTGTTCAACGCCTGATCGATCGTCAGCGATTCTGCCACCGCACCGGCTGCTTGCGCGTTGCGTATCCGATTCCGTTGCCGCGGCACCGCCCGTGGTTACAGCAAAAGGATGATCCAATGCGCGAGACCGCGATAATTGCAGCCTTACTGTCCCTTACCCTGCTCGCCGCCTGCGGCAACCGGGAACCCGAGCGCGCCGAGGGCGGCGCGGCGACCGGCGCGGCATCGGGCGCGGCCATCGGTTTGGTGGGTGGCCCGGTCGGCGTGGTTGCCGGCGGTCTGATAGGCGGCGCCGCCGGTGCAGCGACGGGTGCCGCGACCAAGCCGAAAGACGTCAACCTCGGCGCACCTCCCTGGCACGACGACAGCCAGGCCGGCCAGACTGCTGCCTCGCACATGGCGAACTGAAGCCCGGGGGCGTCGCGCCCTCAGCTGAGCGGGCGCGGCTTGGGTGCCGGTCCGTCGGTTCGCCGCGGTCGGATCGAGTCAGGCGGAACGCGGCAATCGGCACGCCGCGGTCGTTCGGCGGTCCGGTTGGCGAGCCGCCGGCCACCGGCGCCTCGTCCCCTGCTCGCCCGCGCCGCTGCAACTCTACAGCAGCCCCGCGGCGATGTTCACGGTCAGCGCGACGATCACCGTGTTGAACAAGAAACTGATCAGCCCATGCAGCGTCGCCACACGGCGCAGTTTCCGACTGGTGATCTGAACATCGGAAACCTGAAACGTCATTCCAAGCACGAGCGAGAAGTACATGAAGTCGAGGTAGTCGGGCTGTGTCTCACCCGGAAACTCGAGACCCCGGTCGACCTCCGGACCACCCTCGTCGCGGGCATAGTATTCATGCGCATAGCGCAACGCGAAGATGACGTGCGTCATCAGCCACGAGGCCAGCAAGGTGGTCGCAACGAGTATGACGTCCAGCCCCCGCCACGGCGCGGGCAGTTCCTTCAGGGATGAAAACTCGTGCGTCACCGCGGCAAAGCTGATGATCACCACGCCCAGGGTCAGCGAGAAGATCGTCCACTCGCCCTCCTGTTGCGCCTCGGCGTTGGCTGGCATTCGTTCTGCCGGTTCGGTGAGGAACAGCCGGGCGCACAACAGCAGGAACACGAGCACCCCAAAATCCCAGGCTAGGATCAGGCGGGTGGTCGCCGACAGGGTAGCTGGCAACGCCGGCGCCATAACCAGGCCGGCAATTGCTCCCGCGAGCAACCTGCGACGCGCCCGGACCGCGCGCCAGACCGCTCCCATCGCCCGCCCCCTTTCCTGTCCGCCGCCCCGGTTCAGGCCAACGTCGCCAGCAGCCCCGCCATCAGCCGGCCGCGATACGCCAGGCTGTCGATCTGAATATGCTCATCCAGTGTATGCGCCCCGGCTCCTGCCACCCCCAGCCCATCGAGCGTCGGGATGCCCATCGCCCCGGTGAAATTTCCATCCGAGCCACCACCGGAACTCTGTGCGCTGATCTGAAAGCCCAAACCTTGAGCGATTTGCCGCGCGGCCTCGTACAACGCCATGCATCTGACGTCCGGTTCCCACACCGGCCGCGTGACGCCTCGCGTTACCTGGAACGTCACCTCGTTGGAGGACGCCCGCAGCGCCAGCATAGCCGCCACTCCGCGATCCAGATCCTCCTGCCGCTTGGCCATGGATAACGCCTCGCCAGCGCAGGTCGTCGAGACGCAGTTCACCCATTGGCCGCCATGGATCACGCCAACACTGAACGTGCAGCTTTCCGTCGTCATATCCTCGATCTCGATCAGCTTGCGCGCCATCTCCCAAATCGCCGACCGCCCGTCACCCAGCCTCGCCCCCGCGTGACTCGGCCGCCCGATCGCCTCCAGATTGAAGCGCGCGATCGCATAGCGGCCGGTCACCACGCCGCCATCCGGCCGCGCCGGCTCGGGCACCAGCACATATCTATGCCGAGCGGCCTCGGCCTCGATCAGGTCACGGGTGGAGGGGCTGCCGACTTCCTCATCGCTGGTGAACAGCACGGTGATCGGCAGCTTTGTAGGCACCCCGGCGCGTTGCAACTGGTGGATCGCCTCCAGCGACAGCAGATTGCCGCCCTTCATGTCCAGGATGCCGGGTCCCCACGCACGTTGCCCATCTTGCCGGAACGGCAGTTTGGCCAACGTCCCGATCGGATGTACCGTGTCGAGATGGCCCATCAGCAAAATGCCAGGCTCATTCGGCGTGGCATGCGGGAAGCTGGCGCGGACACAGTCACCGAAGCCCATGCGGCCGGCGACACGCTCGACCCGCGCCCCGGCCAGCACCAGGGCCCGGGACGCCAGATCCATCATCCGGTTCACCGCCGACGGATCGAAAGTCGGACTTTCGCACTCCACCCATTCACGCAGCGTGGCCAGCATCGCATCGGTGTCAAAGGCCAGCGCGCTCAGGTCCATGCTCTTGCTCCCCACTGCGGTCGGGCGACGGTGCCACGATCATGGGAGTGACGCGAGCCTCTCCCCCAACAGCGCAAAAAACCCGTCCGCATCGAGGGTTTCCAGCACCGTGGCATGGTCCGCCGCACCCGTGCTGCCCCAGCGGTCGATGATCGTCCGGCCGCGACCGGGGCCCGGTCCCAGGTCGATCTGCACGCCGCAGCCTCGGCTGGTAAACAGATCGGGCCGGATCAACCATGCGATGGCGCAGGGGTCGTGTAGCGGCGATCCTGCCACACGGAGCCTCGGGGAAAACGGCACGCTGGCCTGGATATCGCAGGCCAGGTGCAAGCAGCGACCAGTGCCCGAGGCGCGCCAGGCGGCAATGCGAGCCGGCGTCACCAATGCCTGGTCAGTGAGTTCCAGCGTGGCGAAGACCAGCGGCCGGCCGGTGGCGCACAGGATCGCCAGGGCCTCCGGATCGCTCCACGCGTTGAACTCGGCGGCTGGGGTGACGTTGCCTTCGGCCCACGCACCACTCATCAGCACGATCTGCTCGACCCGGGCGGCGAGCGCGGGTTCAGTGGTCAGCGCCAACGCCAAATTGGTTGCGGGGCCAATGCCAACGAGTGTGACTGGTTCCGCGGCTTGCCGCAGGGTGTGGCGAATGATGTCGGCGGCGAGGCCGGGCGCTGGCGAACCGCCAGCAGGCAGCACAACGCCGCCCAGCCCGTCGGCGCCGTGGATGCGCGGCGCACTGGCAAAACGGCCGAGCAACGGGCGGTCGGCGCCGGCGTGCACAGGGACCGAGGAGCCGGCGAGCGCGGTGAGGGCGAGTGCATTCGGCAGCGTCAGTTCAAGCCCTACGTTGCCGCCGGCGACGGTAACGGCGAGTACCCGAGAGCTCGGGCGATGCCAGGGCCAGCAGCAATGCCAGCGCATCATCGGTCCCGGGATCGCAGTCGAGAATGATCGGGATGGGCATGTCGTGGTTCCTCGATTGCCGCGTCGTCCGGGTTTGATATAACGCCAAGGACCGAGCAAGAGGTGAAACCGTGGCGGCCACCGCGCCCGACCCACTTGTCGAGATCACCGTCCCGCATCAAAATCGGCCGCTGGAACCGCCCTCGCCCGAACGTGTGCGTCGCCTGCGCCGTCACCTGGTCGAATCGTTGCGTGATCTTCGGGCGGCCAAACGGCCTGACAGGCTGGTCCAGCCGCGCACGCCCCAACCAGACGGAGACGTGGCGGCGGTGCTGCGGGCGGGATGCGCTGCCTGTCAGGGTCATTGTTGTCTGAGCGGCGGCGAGCACGCGTGGCTGGACGAACGCACCATGGCCCGCGTTCGCCGCGAGCGGCCGGAGCTGAATGCACGGAAGCTGATTGCCGCCTACATCCGTCAGGTCGCCGATTTGTCGTATGCCGGGTCGTGCCTGTTCCACGGTGCCGCGGGATGCACGCTGAACCCCGAACTGCGGGCGGAGCTTTGTTCCAGCTATTACTGCAACGGCCTGCAGTCCTTTCTCAACCGCCCACCGCGGCAGTCACAAAATATTCCTCGAGTTGTGATCCGCTTGTTGCGGTGAGCCGACGGCGGTCCGTCCGGGTCACGGGCGCACCGAACGCGACGCATGGCAGCGGGTGACGCCCTGTCGTGCCCTGACCGGCGGGCGACGAGCGGTGGCAGACCAACGCGGCGCTTCGGACACGTTGCTTGCAGGCAACGGTAATGTGGCGGTCGCGGCCAGCAGGTCAGAGCAGCAGCAACAACGCCACGCTGAAGGCGCCCGCCGCAATGCAGTAATAGGCGAACGGGTTGAGTGCCAGGCTGTCGTTCTGGCGGAAATAGCGCATCAGGAAGGTGGTGCTGAGAAAGGCGGTGACCCCGGCCACCACCGCGGCGATGACCGACATCATCAGCACACCCGGCGCCACGCTCTCGTGCATCAGCTTGGGCACCTCCAGCACGGTGGCGCCCAGGATGATCGGGGTGGCGATCAGGAACGAGAAATGCGCCGCATCCTCGTGGTTGATACCGCGCAACAGGCCACCCACGATGGTGGCGCCGGAGCGCGAGATGCCGGGGATCAGGGCGGTGCATTGCCAGCAACCGATGGTCAGGGCATCCATGGTTGTCAGGCTGGTCAACGGACGCTGGCCGCCGCGTCCGCGTAGCCGCTCGCCAAACAGCAGCAGCCCGCCGTTGACGATTAGAAACAAGGCCGCGACCACCGGCGAGCCGAACAGGCCGCGAAGCGATTTCTCCAGAACAAACCCGACGACGACGGCGGGAACCGTGGCGATCACGACCAGCAGGAAGACCCTGCGGCTTTCCCGAACCTCAGGGCCGGCGCCGATGCCGAGGATGCCGGTGATGAGGGTCCACCAGTCCCGCCAGAAGTATGCCAGCAGCGCGGCCGCCGTTCCGAGATGCAGCATGACCAGGAACGGCAGGAAGTCCGGTGATCGCTGGTCAATTCCCCAGTGCAGCAAGGCGGGTAGCACCACGGCGTGGCCAAGGCTGCTCACGGGAAACAACTCGGTTGCCCCCTGCAGGATGGCGATCACGAGGGCTTGTAGCATGTTCATCCAAAGGGGCTCCGGCCGAGTTGAGTGGCTAGGTTAGAGGATGTTGGCGTCGAAAGCACCGGACGATTCGGTGACGCGACCGCCATCGGGCCGCATCTGGCGCCGCCGCGCCAAGCCGACAGGCCGCTTACCCACCAGTTTCCGCCCCACGACATGCCGAAGTTTCAATCCGCATCCGATCGCCGGCGGCCAGTCACGCGACACTGATTGGCCGTCCTGATATCGCCAAGCTGGAAACTCGGCCCACCCCCTGTCCGCGTTCTCATTGCTCGACCAAAGCCGCGACAAACTCGCGATACGCTGGCTTCGACGCCGTGACTACCTTATCCGTGTACCCAGGCGGCAGCAATCGAGTTTTTATTCCGGGAAAATACCGAGATGAGGAAGACTGTGTCATGGCTGCTGGTTGGCCTGTGCACCGCCGTCGCCGCCGGCGGATATTTCCAGGTGCTCGCTTCCCCGGTTTTCTGGTGCGGGCGGGTCGAAGCGTTTCCGGGAACCACCCTGCTCGCTTTGATCTGTATCGGACAAACCGGGCTCTATCTTGCAGCGTCCGCGTCGCCGGCCTGGGCGAGGCCGTATCGCCTGTCACAGATCATCGTGCTGCCCTTCCTGCTGATCGGCTTGCTCCAGGTGTTCGCACCGCATCCCCGGACCGTCATTTTTCTCGCCCTGTTGGCCGCGATCCCCGCCACCCTCAGCCGCACCCGGGTGGCGTGGCGATGGACGCGAGCCCACCTCATGCCGATCAGCGCCTTGTTCATCGTGTCTGCGCTCGGCTTCCTGGCTGCCCTCGGACAACTCCCGCTGAGTCTCCGAGGCGTGACCGCCCCAACGTGGCTGATCGGAGCCGCCGCGATCCTGGCCGCGGCAGCCTCGGTCGCGGTCATCGCTTCGCTCCGCGCCGAGATGGCAGCCGACAACCTGATCGTTCCCAGCCTGTCGCGCTATTTGCCGTTTGCGCTCCTGTTGTTTCCGGTCCTTCGCGGAAAACTCCCGGACGTCGCCTTTGACAGCTACATGTACAAAACGACCCTGCCCTATCAGATCGCGGAATGGCGCACCGGCGATATGGCGATTGTCGACGGTTTCATGGTCGGCACGAATTTGCAGGAGATACTCAACGCTCTCCTGGTCATCATCACGCGAGACTACCTGCCGCCGCTGATATCGACACTCAGCTTCGTGTTGCTGCTGGGTATCTCGCCGCTTGCATTCCCGATCGAGCGACGCGAGACCGTCGCCGGGCGAGCTGTGGTGGCGTTCGCCGGCATTTCAGCTTTCGTTTTGTCGGAAGCCGGGATCGGTCAAGGCACCTCGTATCAGGAGCCGCTGCTGCTGCTGTTCCTGGTCGCCTCGCTGATCCGGTGTCCGGCCTGGCCCGCCTTTCTCGCCATCGCCATCGCGGTGAAGGTCAACGCGGCGTTCGTTGCACCCCTGGTCGTCCTGTATCATCTGAACGGATACCGGCAGTTCTGGCTATCCCCGCCACGGCTGGCGGTTGCCGTCCTCGGAGGCGCCATCGTTCTGCTACCGCAGCTTGATCGCAACGTCGTGTTTTCAGGGCGTTTGCTGGGACTGAACGAAACACTCGCCGCCGTCACCGACCCTCCGGGGCCGCACCAGATCATGCTCCAAGGCAATAACCGCTACGATGCCAGGATTCGCGGCGGCATAGCGAGCAACGCGGCTCTGGCCGCATGCAATATGTTTGCGCTGGAAACGATCTGCCCGACACTGTACCCGGGCATCGACTCGGCTGGGTTTCATGTCTTCCCCGCCTCCCGCGCGCCGCTGTTCGCTGCCCTGTTCGCGGCAGCCATTCTGGCGGATTGCCGTGTCCGCCGTTCGCGCCGCGTGGTCGCGTTGACGTCGGGCGCATGGTTTTTTGTCTGCTCTGTCGCGCTGTTGAATTTCCTGTCGGAAGGTCGTTACTTTTTGCCACTGTCGTTCGGCTTTTCGCCGCTGCTGATGATGAACCCACGGCAGGCGGAAGATATCATGCGGACGCTGGGCACATCGCGGCGAGGCCGGCTGCTGGCCGTTGGCTTCGGCTGCTGGCTCGTCGGTTCCGATCTCATTCCCGGCACCTTCGCCAATGTCAGTTGGATATGCAAACGTGACATGCGGGCGCCCGCGGAGATATTCGACCTGCGCCAACCGGAAACGTCGTTGCAGGGTTTTCTCGTGTCCTATGTGGATCGCTATAAACGTGTCTGCCCGCCCCCGGGTCTGCCGCCGGTGATCCTTGCGGAACGCGAGACGATGAACTCGCCCTATCTCGGCACGCAGCGCATCTTCCACCTCTATACGCAGCAGATGATCGCCCGTTTCTTCGCAGCCGACCCGACCCGCCGGCTCCGGGCGGCGGATGCCATCATTGCCATCGTTTCGCGGAGCCCTGACTACAGCACCGCCGTTCTTGGACCCGCCGAAGCCGACTTCACCTCCTGCTTCCACGACGACCAATTGCACGTCATCTGCTCGATGCGGCTCGCCCCCCTGGGCAGCCACTGCGCTGAGAGCCTCTATTGACCCGAATAGCTATGTGCGTCGCCGAAACCCCGTATGCTTGTCGGCCCAGCGATACGTCGACAGCAATCACCCCTGAACCAGGTGGTCTCGTCACACCAGGCTGCGGGCGATGGCGAGCAGGCCGCGCAGGTAATCCGCGCCACTCGCCGGCGTAGCCGAAACGCCGATCCGCGCCCGGTAATCCGACGCAGCTTCGGCATAATCGGAGATCGCGTCCAACTCGCTCAGCCAGTTGCCGAGAGCACCCAACTCCATCCACAGCGACGTGTAGTCTTCCCGTCGAAGGCTCTCCGCCAGGGTTTCCAGCAGGCGAGCGGCGTCGACACTGACGCTGTCGGTGGGGTCGGCGTCAACGAGGCGTAGTCGCCACGCGACGGTTCTCTCCAACTCCTCTATCTCGGGACGGCCTTGGTCGTCACTGCTCATGTCCGGCGCCTCCCGCCACGTGTGGCAGCAGATCGGCCGCAGCCTGCCACCCGACACCGGTCACGTGGTGTTCCAGTACCGGCACATCACCACAAGCCCGACGTCCCACAGCCAAGGCTGCCATTTGCCGCGCCGGTCCGCACGTTCGCACAGTATTACAACGGCTGCACGCCCCCGGCGCTGATAATCTTGCATGCCCGCTCCGGCGGAATAGGACCGTCCCCAAACGGCAGCTAGAGCGCAAAATTCACCGAACGCGCCTTCGCACTGACTGCGACAGCATGGCATGATCGGCACCATGGCAACACACGACCACGCACCCGAGCATGACCACGGTCACGGTCACGGTCATCACCACCTGCCGACGACGCCGGGCAGCGCTTTCGCCATCGGTGCCGCGGTCAACCTGGCCTTCGTGATCGTCGAGGCCGGATACGGGGTGATTGCCAACTCGGTCGCCCTGGTCGCCGACGCGGCACACAACCTGGGCGATGTGCTGGCCCTGCTGCTGGCTTGGGGCGCCGTCTGGCTGACACGCCGGCCGCCCACCGCGCGCCGCACCTACGGCTGGGGCCGCAGTTCCATCCTCGCGGCCTTGATCAACACCGCGGTGCTGCTGATCGGGGTCGGTGCGATCGGCTATGAGGCGATCCGGCGCCTGCTCGAGCCTGAGCCGGTCGCCTCCGGCATCGTCATGGCCGTTGCGGCCGCCGGCATTGTGGTGAACGGCGGCAGCGCACTGCTGTTCATGCGCGATCGGCGGAGTGACCTGAACGTCCGCGCCCAGTTCGTTCATCTAGCCGGCGATGCTCTGGTCTCGCTCGCCGTCGTCGCAGCCGCGCTCGCAATCCAGCTGACCGGCTGGAGTTGGCTTGACCCAGCAGCAAGTCTCATCGTCATCGTGGTGATCACGGTCGGCGCGTGGGACGTGCTGCGGGAATCGCTCGATCTGTCGATGGACGCGGTGCCGTCCCGGCTGAACCATGCCGAGGTGGATGCGTGGCTCGGGGCATTGCCGGGCGTATCCGAGGTGCACGACCTGCACATCTGGGGCCTTAGCACGACTGAGACCGCATTGACCGCGCATCTTGTCTGCACCACGCCGCCGACCGAGCATGGCTTGCACGATTTGGCCAGCGCCTTGCGGGATCGGTTCGGGATCGGACACACAACGATCCAGATGGAGACCGAGCTGGAAGCCGCCCTTTGTCGCCAGCGTCCACCCGAGATCGTCTAGTTTAGCGACCTGCCGGCTCATTCCGCGATATCGTAGGGCGAGAGAGGGAAAGCCGCGGTCGAACCCCGGCAACCTCGGTTCCAGTCGGATCGACCGTGGCGAAATTCCGCCAGGTGCGCCAGCAAATCGCCGGTCTGCGGCCCCGGACGCAGTCTTCCAAACCCAAGGCTCGGCGATCGTCGAGGATTGGACAAGCGGGACTACTGGTGAGTATCCTCGCAGCGGAAAAAACGTCCGAGAGGAAACCGCGCATGAGCGTCGCCTGGACCGATACGGTCAAAGATATTGCCGGGGGCAAGCTCCACATCGCGCGCGCCGGCACTGGCGCCCCGGTGCTGCTGCTGCATCACGACATCGGCACGCCGGATCGCCTGCCATTCTATGACGCTCTCGCGGAACAATTCGATGTCATTGTCCCGCATCATCCCGGCTGGGGCAAATCGGAACGGCCGCAGTGGCTGCGCCATCCGCGCGATATCGCCGCCATCTATAGCTGGCTGCTGGCGGAACTTGGGCTGCACGGCGCAACGCTGGTCGGGCTGGGCTTCGGCGGCTGGATCGCGGCGGAAATGGCAAGCCAGTCACCCACAACGTACCATCGGTTGGTTCTGGTTGGCGCGATGGGTATCAAGCCGCCCGAAGGCGACATCGCGGACCAGGCGATCGTCTCGTACCTCGACTATCCGAAGTCTGGTTTCCATGACGAGGCCGCGTTCGCCCGCGTCTATGGCGATGTGTCCACGGACCAGCTCGAGGCGTGGGACATCGCTCGGGAGATGTCCTTCCGGACCGCCTGGAAACCCTACATGTACAGCCAGACCCTGCCGCATCTGCTGGGCGGCGTCCGCACACCGGCGCTGCTGATCTGGGGCGACGATGACCAAATTGTTCCGGTCAGTGCCGGGCACGCCTATGCCCGCGCTTTCCACGACGCGACGCTCACGACCATTCCGGCCTGTGGTCATTTTGCCGAAATGGAGAAGCCGGACGTGGTGGCCAAACTCGTCACCGATTTCATATCCCGCAACTGACCCGCGCAAAGCCGAACCGAAGGAGGCCTGACCATGCATATGATGTATTTCACTGAACAGCCGATGGCGGCCTACGATGCCAAGGCTGGCCTGGATTATGGCGCCACCGCCCTGACCTTCTCCAACAGCTACTACAATCCGGTGGAAGGCAGCCGGCTCTACAACGAGTACATGGAAGAATATATCCTGGCCGAGGAATGCGGCGCCGACGGGATCATGCTGAACGAGCATCACAATGCGCCGTTCTGCATGCAGGCGCGGACCAACATGTTCGCCGCGATCCTTGCTGCGATTACCAACCGAGTGAAGATTGTCATTCTGGGCAATCCGTTGCCACTGACCGAGAATCCGGTCCAACTGGCCGAAGAGCTGGCGATGATCGATATGATCTCGAAGGGCCGGCTGGTGTCGGGCTTCGTGCGCGGCGGCGGCCAGGAGCAATTGGCGAACGGCGTCAATCCCGCCTTCAACCGCGAGCGTTTCATCGAGGCGCACGACCTGATCCAGAAGACCTGGACCCAACATGGGCCGTTCCGCTGGGAGGGCACGCACTACCAGCAGCGCGTGGTGAACCCCTGGGCTCTGCCACTGCAGCAGCCGTATCCACGGGTGTGGATACCGGGTGTGCTGTCCAAGGAGACAGTGATCTGGACGGCGCAGCAACGCTATCCTTATATCGCACTGAACACCTCGATCGAGGCGACCAAGACGATTCATGAAACCTACGACAAGGCGGCCGCCGATGTTGGATACAAGGCCGGACCGGAAAATTTCGGCTATCTGATCCGTGTGCATGTGCAGGACACCGAAGAGAAGGCACTGCAGAACGCACGTCAGTTCATGTGGATGCAGGGCGAATTCACTGGTCTCGCCAACCCCGTGTGGGCCAACCCGGCGGGTTATTTCTCGCCGTCCGGTCGTCGCGGCTTTGTCGAGTTCGCGGTCGGGCGAGCGAAGAATCCTCGCGGCAACCCGACCTTCGAGGAGCAGGTCGCCGACACGATGATCATCGCCGGCACACCGGATCAGGTGATCGAGCGGCTCAAGTATCTGGTTCGCGAGACGCGTCCCGGCATCATGGGCATCTGGGGGAATGACGGCACGGTCAGCAAGGAGGACCGCCGCCGCTGCATCCAGTTGCTCTGCGGCGAGGTGATGCCTGCGATCAAGGAATACGCGGCCGGTCTGGGACTGAAGGACCCGTGGGAAGCGAATGCACCGGTGCACCTGAGATACTCGACCGATATCCCGCAGCAACGAGCGGCGGCTGAGTAAGAGCAAGAAGGTCCAGTGTCACCCCCGGCGCACGCCGGGGAACCACGTTGCCAGTGTCATCCCCGGCGCAGGCCGGGGACCCACGCGTCCAGTGTCGACCCCCGGCGCACGCAGTGTCATCCCCGGCGCAGGCCGGGGACCCACGTCCAGTGTCATCTCCGGCGCACGCAGTGTCATCCCCGGCGCAGGCCGGGGACCCACGTCCAGTGTCATCTCCGGCGCACGCAGTGTCATCCCCGGCGCAGGCCGGGGACCCACGTCCAGTGTCATCTCCGGCGCACGCAGTGTCATCCCCGGCGCAGGCCGGAGACCCACGTCCAGTGTCATCCCCGGCGCACGCAGTGTCATCCCCGGCGAGCCGAGGACCCACGTCCAGTGTCATCCCCGGCGCAGGCCGGGGACCCACGTCTAGCCAGCAGTATTGGCCATGGGTCCACGCCGTCTCGAGGGCCGGCTCTGGACGCTCTCTCCGACCTCGCGGGCCAACGGCTGGAAACTTCGGGGGATGGATCAGACAGTCAGCCCACGGCAGATCAGCCAACCGTTTCCTCGACCGTGTTCCCCGACGCCGGCTCCGAGGGCTTCCAGCTTTTGAGCACCGGCAGCACCTCTTTGGCGAAAAGCCGCATCGACGTCTCTGCCTTTGCCAGCGGGATGCCGCCAAAGCGGAACGAACTGGAAAGTTCAAAGTCGCCCAGCAGGGCGCGTCGTGCCTCATAAGCTCTAAGAACCTGATCCGGCGTGCCCCGGACCGCCACCTGCAGCAGCGCGTTGACCAAGCCGTCGCGGCCCGCGGAGCGTGCCAACTCTGATTTCTTCGCGTAGGCGTCGTAGCCTTTGGCCGTCGCGAAGTGCGTGCTCATCAGTTCGTAATGTTCCAGATTGCTGTCGACAAAGCTGGCCATGTGCCGGTCACCCAGCTCGATCGCCTCCTCCGAGGTGGCGGCGCACACGCACTGATCCGCTGTGAGCGGCGGCGGCGCGGCGGCGCCGTGATACTGAGTGAATAGCTCGCGGTAGCGCTGAATTGACGGAATTCTCTGTGGCCAGGGCCGATCCGCGAACATCACCATACGCGCCTTGAGGCGAGCGGCCGCCTCGATGGAGTCGTCGCTGGACGCGACCGCATAAGTGCGTCCCTCAAAGCTTTTTTCCGGCCGCGGCCGAAGCTCGATCCTGGGCTGCGGGTAGAATTTGCCGTGGCCCTCGATGAAGCCGGTGCGCAGAGCGTCAAGGATCATTTTCGACGATTCGTCGAAGCGCTCTCGCAAATCGTCCATCGTTCCGCGGAACGCCGCAAACTCTCGCCGCGCCAATCCCCGTCCGAGCCCGAGCCGCAGCCGGCCGTTGCTCAACAGATCGAGAACCAGAACTTTCTCTGCGACGCGAAGCGGATCATTCCAGGGTAGAATTATCGCCGCGGTCCCGAGATCCGCGTGCGTGCAGAGCGGCGCCAGATACGACAGGAGTTGCGTGTTGTCGGGGCAGAAAGAGTAATCAAAAAAATGGTGCTCGACCGACCAGATGACATCGAACCCCAATTCGTCGGCCAGCCGCGCGAGACGGATCTCTTCCTCCCAGGCCTGCCGGTCACTCATTCCCGGCCAGCCGTACGTCGAAAAGATCATCTGGATTCCAACGTCCATTATATTCTCCCTGTCGGCGGCGTGAAAAGTCGGTCTTCCCGGATGCCCAATGACTTGGCTGGGTTCAGCCAATAGACCAGTTGGCAAATTGCCGGAATAAGCTCGCGGTTCGGAAAATTCCCCTCGGGCGACGAACTGACCCGTTCATCGCGTCAGCGGTCGCGTTGGCCCAGCGTCCAAACCCGTCCCCGAACAGGCTCGGACTTTTCGCTCGCTACGTCCAATACTATGAATCTCCTTAGCTGATGCCTTTTCGGCATCACTCGATCGATCCCTCGGGAGACCCTGGAATGGAACTGCGGCACTTGCGTTACTTTGAGGCGGTCGCCGAGTGTGAAAATTTTCGCCGCGCCGCCGCCCGCCTGCATGTGGCCCAGCCCGCCCTTTCCCGTCAAATCCACGCTCTCGAACGAATGCTCGGCGTGGAACTGTTCGAGCGGCAGCCGCGCGGCACAAAGCTATCGCCGGCGGGGCAAGCCTTTCTCGACGATGTGAGGCATATCCTGGCGGATGTCGAGCGCGCAAAGGAGCGGGCCTGCCGCGTAGCCGAGGGAAAGATCGGAACCATCCGGGTCGGGTTGAATGAAATCGCCGCCCGTCAGTCCTATCTTCCCGGCTTCTTCCATTCGGCTCGATGCCAGTTTCCCGAGATCGATATCAGGCTGATTCTGCTGTCGTCGCAGTTACAGCTCGAGGCGCTGGGTGCCGGCCGAATTGACGCGGGCTTTCTGTTTCATCGCCCGATCGAGGATGATGAGTTACAAGCTATCGGGATCGATGATGACGATCACGTTATCGCCCTGCCGCGTAGCCATCCTCTGGCGAGCCGACCGGGGCTTCATCTGGCCGATCTCACGAACGAGCCTTTCATCATGATGTCACAACAAGCCAACCGCGTGCTTTACGGTCGGCTCATGGCGGCCTGTGTCGCCGGAGGGTTGGTACCGCGCCAGGTGCATGAGGCGAACAACGAATACGTCATTGTCAACCTCGTCGCCGCGGGGGTCGGTCTCGCATTTCTCAATCGCTCGTTCGGTTCATTGCCCTCGCGGGACGTTATTCTTCGCAACGTCGACGATCTCTCTGTTCCGGTAAATCTCGAGTTTGTATGGCGGCGCGACAACCGTTTGCCGGCGCTGGCTCGCTTTATCGAAACGGTCGCGGGAAGCGATCAGGTGATCCACCGAAAGCTCGTGCGATCGGCAAGCGCATGCTGGGCGTCCCGCGAAGAACCAGCCTAAGACCAGACCTTGGTGGCCATGGCATAGCCGCGCCGACGTCCCGGTGGCACCGGATGCCGTCCCGAGGCCCGCTCCAGCAGCATCCGCGCGTCCGCATCCGCCCCAGCTTTGAGCGCAGAATCGAGGAAAACCTGCTCCAGCACGTCCTGCTGCGCATGACTGCCGCCCATGCGATACATCTCGCCGAGTACCGGGCGCATCATTGCAACCGCGTCCCTGTGCCGACCCTGCCCGTTCGCCAGCACGGCCAGCGTGACCGGCAAGGCAATTTCCTGCACCAGCCGAGGGACTGGCCCCGCCTGCTCCGAAAACGCCCGCATCCCGGCGAGCATCGCCCCTGCCGCCTCATCCCGTCCGGTCGCCACCAGCGCCATCATCCAGTGCGGCAAGGTAAATACCGAGAGGCAATCGCCGATCCGCCCCGCCGCCTTGTCGGCCAGTTCGACCCAACGGTCGCCGATATCGACGCCGAGCCGCCCCAGCCGGTAGAGCATCGAGGCGGCATTCTGCACATCAATATAAAGATCAGGCACGCCCTCGGTCAGCGGCGAGGCCAGGTCGCGAAAGCCGTCATCGTACAGCGACAGGACTTTCGCCATGTCGCCAAGCTCCAGATGATATAGCGCCTGGTGCCACCACAGGTGGTGCTTGAGGTTGTTGCCGCCCTCCCAGCCCGGCCGCAGGCCGTCCACCCAGGCGATGCCCTCGCTGCGCCGGCCGGTCATTTCCAGCACGTGCGCAACACCGTGCGCCGCCCAGAGATCGGTGGGATCGCGGCGGATCGCCTCGCGGCCGGCCTGCTCCGCGTCAAGGTAATATCCCATTTCCTCATGCGCGAAGCAGCGGCAGGCCAACAGCGCGACATAGCCGGGCAAGGCCGGACTCCAGTGAGGCTCGACCTGCAGCACCGAGGCCAGCATCGCCTCGGGCCGGCCGAGCCAGAAGTTGACGAAGTGAGCCAGCCTGAAGGCCAGGATGTCGAGCGGATGATCCCGCAGGATCTGGTTCCACACCGCGACCGCCTGTTCCGGATCACCGGCAACCCAGGCATCCAGGGCGCCCGCATGGTCATGTTCGCGTCGCGTCGCGCTGACCATTGTTCGCCAGGTATCCGCCGAGGCCGCCCTGGCCGCCGGTAAAGCATCGGCGCGAAACGACATCATGAACAGATAGCCCCTCAGACAATGGGCCATGCCGAAGTCCGGATCAATCGCCAGCAGCGCGTCCAGCCGGGCGGCCAGGTCCGTGCGATAGCCGAGATATCCATCCACCGCGTGATCGAAGGCGACGGCCGCCTGCCCGGAGGTCGTTGTCAAGGCCAGCCCGCGACAGTCTTCAAACATGCCGGTCTCCTTCCCTGCTCAACCGATATCCACGGCCCGGAGTAACCCATTCTCCGGCTGTCAGGCCGTCGGTATCTTTTTGATTTCGCGCGCGGTCCCCTCCCTCGCGTGCTCGGTCGCCCCGCCAACCCCGCGGCATGCCCGTCGGCGCTTCGGGCCGCTGGTTTTAGACCATCTCGGGGCGCGATGCACGCGCATCGCGACGGGGATCGACTGGTTAACCTGTTGGCGAGGAGCCGAGCCGGGATGCGGTTGCATTCACTCGTGGATTGGCCTGAGGATCAAGCTGGGGCGAGCGTCACCCGAGCGAGGCCGCGCCGAATGATGCCAAGCTCGCGGGCGGCAGCCACGGAAAGGTCGACGATACGGCGGCGGGAATACAGCCGATCGGTGATGGTGACGATAACGGACCTGTCGGTGCCGCCCAAAGTTACGCGGACTTTGGTGCCGAACGGCAACCAATGATGCGCGGCGGTCAGCAGCCGCTTGTCGAAGCGCAGACCGCTCGCGGAGGTGCGACCATCCTCCTTGAGGCCGTAATAGGACGCGGTTCCAGTCTCTCCCAGCCACGAGTTTGGCTGGGCCGCCAGCGGCGGCTCGACCGTTCGATATGGCACGAAAGTATCGCCCGCCCAGGCCACCCCTTCGGGACAGGCGAGCAGCGCGGAAGCCGCAATGCAGCCGAGTGCAAAATACCTTGCCATTGTACCTCGATAGTCAAACGGGAAATATTTAAAAATGAGTAAAGACCCGATGCGATTTGGACTTGGGGATGCGACCGATCGAAATGATCAGTGTTTGCTCTTGGGCAAACCGCCCAGCCGATGATCCGTGCCGTGGCTGCGCCGCGAGATGGTCGCCGTAGGCTTCATCCCGCCAACATGCGTGCTATCGACCGAACTGACAAGCCTCGGAGCTGCTTTCGGCTGGATGGGGACCCGCCGTTTGGTCAAAGGGAAGGCTGCGACAACCTCAGGCAATCTGCTTGAAATTTATCAATATCAATCAATTACAGCGATATCCTAAGATCGATATGCAACCTCGTGGCGGCTCTGCCGAGCGGAAGGACAACCTCCCGAGATGGCCTGACGGCCCTCCCCCACGGCTCGTCCCGCCGTGCTCTTCGGGTGATCGTCGGACTATCGGTTATACCAGCGGCCGTTGACGACGGCTCACCGTTCGCGTCTCCAGTGTCATCCCCGGCGAAGGCTTCAGTGTCATCCCCGGCGCAGGCTTCAGTGTCATCCCCGGCGCAAGCTTCAGTGTCATCCCCGGCGCAGGCTTCAGTGTCATCCCCGGCGCAAGCTTCAGTGTCATCCCCGGCGCAGGCTTCAGTGTCATCCCCGGCGCAGGCTTCAGTGTCATCCCCGGCGCAGGCTTCAGTGTCATCCCCGGCGCAAGCTTCAGTGTCATCCCCGGCGCAGGCTTCAGTGTCATCCCCGGCGCAGGCTTCAGTGTCATCCCCGGCGCAGGCTTAGTGTCATCCCCGGCGCAGGCTTCAGTGTCATCCCCGGCGCAGGCCGGGGACCCACGACTTGCGGTGCTGCGCGGAAAATTCGTGGATCGTCGGGGTCACGAGCCACTTATACCAGGGGCCGTTGACGACGACTTACCGTTCGCGTCTCCAGTATCTTCCCCGGCGAAGCATGCCCTTGGCGCAGGCCGAGGGGGCCCACGACTTGCACTATCGTGCGGTCAAAATCGTCGATCCCTGGCCCTCGGCCGCCGCCAAGGATGACAACTTGAGCACCGACGATCAGCGCCAAAGGCGTTGGTATCACACGCTGAACGGGCGCCCAGGCGATCCCTCGTCGACGTTCCCCTTAATTGGCCCGATGACGTGAGCGGCGATCAGTCGCGGTCGGCGCCACGGCCGCGGCCGCGTTTGATCTTTGCGCGATGTGACTTCTCCTCGAGCCGGCGCAGCGTCGAGCCGAAACTCGGCTTCGTCGCCACCCGTCGGACCGGAGCGATCGCCGCGCGCTGGATCAGCCGGATCAACGCCGCCATCGCCTCCGCCCGGTTCCTCTCCTGGGTGCGATGTCGTTGCGACGTGATCAGCAGGTCTCCGTCGAGCGTTACCCGTCTGCCGGCCAGTTTCTCCAGCCGGCTGCGCACGGCTGGCGGCAGGGCGGCGCGCTCGAGGTTGAGACGCAACTGCACCGCGCTCGCCACCTTGTTGACGTTCTGTCCGCCGGGGCCTGAGGCGCGAATAAAGGTCTCCTCGAGCGCAGTTTCGTCGATCGCCAGGGTCTTCGTCACCTGGATCATGACGAACCGGCACCGGGTCGCATGTCGTCAGTCTCCCAGCGCGTGAAGGCCTCGGCCACCAGTCCAACGGGTTTGCGTCCTGTCATCATCACGGTGGGCAATCGGCAGACACGGTGGTGCGCATTCGCCGTGCCTTGTCACAGTATGGCGTCCGGCCGGATCACCCCCTTGGTGAGCAGGACATTCCCGTAGAGGCGTCGTTCGCCGGTTTGCACGATCACCGACGCCTCCACCGCCTCTCGGTAGAACAGGTGCCGATCCAGTGCCGCCGGGACGCCCAGGCCATGTCGCTCCAGGATCACCGTGCAATCTCGCACCGCGTCGGGGACCGCGGTGGCGTCACCGACGACGCGCATCACACGGATTGGGTAAGGATCGAAATCATCCACCGGCAAGACGGACAACACCGTGTTCAAAGCCTCCGGGGTATCGACGCCTGGCAGCAGGATCAGCCGCCTGGCCAGGCGAGCGGCGGGAAAGTTGACATCGACAATGGCGATAACGTCACCGTGGCAGGCGGCGGCCAACGCGTGGAGCAGGTCGGGGGTCAGCAGCGGGCTGAGACCTTTCAACATGGGCACATCCTTTCGCGGTCACCCGCCATCGCGGCGTGTTCCGCGAGAACATTCCACCAAGCCGCTGCTCCGGCCCGGCTCCCGGCGGCTCCTGCTGACCTGATAAAGCAGGCGAGCGCCGGTTGCCACCGCAGCCCGCGGCAACGGAAGAAACCAGATGACCGACCGCGAGGCTTGGCGCCGATCCCCCCGTCGCCGCCAAGTGAACCTTGCCTTCAGGCGCTTGTCCCGAGGGCTGATGCCTTCGCCGTGCCTACGGCATTGACCTTTCATGATATCCGCGGGCGCGGTCATGGCACGCACAAGCCTGGCCGCTGGATCCGATCCGATGGATTACACCATGCGGTGGCTCCGAATACCGCTGAGGTGACGCCGCATCTTTTGCTGGCTAGGAGGGGTGTCGGATGCGGAGACCACCGAAATGCCGCCGCTACAAGTCGCCCTCGGTCCCTGGCACGAATTCTACGTCCTGCTCGGCACGGCGTCTGGCACGATGATCGGCCTGCTGTTCGTCGCCGCAACAGTCGGCTCCGGTGTGTTCTCCAGCAGCCGGCGAGCAGCTCTGCGTATCTTTCTGTCGGCCAGCGTGGTCAATTTCAGCAGTATCCTGGCGTCATCCCTGATCGTCGTGTCGCCGGTGCGGAACTGGATATTGCTCGGCGTGCTGATCACCGGTTGCGGGCTGTTCGGGCTGATCCATTCCGGCCTCGCCTGGCGCGATACGCATCGAGAGGGCCTGATCGCCTCGATCGATCTGGAAGATCGGACGTGGTATGTGGCGTTCCCGGTTCTGGGCTATCTGCTCGTCGCCGGGTCGGGCATTGCCTTAGGTCTGCAAATGGACCTCGGCTGCGTGGCGCTTGCGGTGTCGACTGGAATGCTGCTGCTCATCGGTCTCCACAACGCGTGGGACATCACCCTGTGGATCATCACACGGCACCAACAGTGATCCGACGAGCGGTTGTCCTTGCCGGACGACTGATGCCCGACCGACCGCCGGCTCGGCGCTGCTTGGGACCGGGCCGTGCACGAGCCACCTCACCGGCTGTCAAGGTGGTGCCGATGGGCGTGCCAAAGTCCGCGGCGCTCTTCCCGCCTTCGGGAAGAAGCACGAGCGGTTCCCTGTCGCAGGGCCGGGATGGCCCCGGCGTACGTGAGGCGTTAGACGATCGCCTTGCACTGACGGAACGGCCATATGACGCTTGCCGCCTTTCTCCGCCATCTCGGATTTGCCGCGCTGCTGGTACTGCTGTCAGCCGCCACCGTCCGCATGATGATCACCGTTCGGGTCATGGACCCGCCGGGAGATCGCAAGGCGCACGCCAGGGCGACGCCAAAAGGGGGTGGCGTCGGGGTTCTGGTCAGCTTCCTGGTCGGGCTCGCCGTGCTGTATCGATTCGCCGCCTTTGCCCGCCTGGCCGATCCATATTTCCTCGGCGTCATCGAGGCCTCCGTCGCGATCGCGATGGTTGCCTTCCTCGACGACCTGTTCGACTGGCCCTTCACCGTCAAGCTCAGCGCGCAGTTTCTAGCCGCTCTGATTGCCGTCAGCAGCGGATTGTATGTGCAGAATTTCCACCTCCCCTATTTGGGGGCGGTTCTTCCCTTCGCCTGGATCGGCGTGCCGGCGACGGTTGCGTGGATCCTGTTCACAACGAATGCCGTAAACTTCATCGACGGGCTGGACGGACTGGCCGGCGGCGTCGCGCTGATCGCCTGTCTGTTCCTGGGGTTCATCGCGGAGCGCCACGACGGCTGGTTCGGCTACGCCGCCGCCGGCTTGTTGGCCTCGGGCCTGGCCGGATTTCTGCCGTTCAACTTTCCGCGGGCGCGCATCTTCCTGGGCGATGTCGGCAGCCAATTCTGCGGCTTCATGCTCGCTGTGCTTGCCGTGGTCGCCAGCCGCTTCGAGGGCGTCGAGCTATCCTTCCTGCTGATGCCCATGCTGCTCTCTGGCGTCCTGTTCGATGTCGCCTTCACCCTGGTCCGCCGGACCCTTGACGGAGAAATGGTGACGCAGGCGCACCGGGGACATCTCTATCAGGTCGCCCAACGCTCCGGAGTTCCTGCCACGGCTGTTACCCTCGTCCACTGGGGCTTTGCGGTTTACGGCGGCATCTGCTGCTTTATCTTCATTGCCGCGCCGTCGGCGTACAAACCGCTGATCCCACTCGCGACGCTGCTGCCACAGGCCGTATGGACCGCTTTCGTCGTGCGCAGGGCAAAGGCAGCGGGCCTGAGCCGGTGGGGATAGAAGGCGCCGCCCGGGCCGAGGTGGAATGCCAACGAGCATCTGGTGTCATTTCCGGCGCCGGGCCTGCCCCTGCGAAGCATGCCCTTGGCGCAGGCCGAGGGGCGAGAGGACGCCGCACGAATTAAGCAGTATAATGCATTGTATGTAAATATTAAATATGACTTTGGTATCATCGTAGGCGCCAATTCCGGCTTAACTCGGGCCACTCAGCGGAGCGGCTCAAAGCCGGCCGTCGAGACCAGGCGTGCGGGCTGCCGCAGCCTGACGACGACCACGGCGTTCTGACGGAAACGCCGGGCCAACCGGATTGCCGGCCTTTGGTCTCCGAACAGCAGAAGATGCGCCTCGCACCAGCCGCGCCAGGACCCCTTCCCTCCCGCTGCCACCGCCCGGTGTGCCGTCTCCGCCAGCCGCGCCTGCATGCGTCGATTCCAGCCCGGTGGCATCCGCCGGGAGAACGGGTTGAACGCGGAGACGAAGGTCGCGACACGATAGCCGCGCGACATCAGCAGGCGGTCGATACCCGGCGAACGGCGTCCGACCCGGAACGTCGCGCCTGCCACCTCGTACCGGGTCATCCGATAGACCTGTCGCAGGTAATGGTGCATGCGTCGCCTAGGACCACAAAACGACCAAGCGAACCCGATGCGCTCGGCCGCGCCGTGGTCGTTCGCCTGAAGACTACACAAAATAATGATATCTCGCGACCATTGCTGAGGCCTGATGTTTCGCCCGGACCCCACTTGGTTCGTGCAATCGTTGCCCTTAGTGTTCTCCCGGATGAGGCGAGGAGGCGCGGCGGTGCGCGGGACTGAGGAATTTATCCCGGCGACGGTGCCGGAGACGACCGCGAGGCCCAATGAGCCGGGCGACGACCGTGAGCGACGCCATGCCGCACGGCGCTTCTTCCGCGCCGCGCCGCCCTACTGCGTCGAGTTTGACGCCGACGGTTCGGCCATGTTGTGCCAGAAAGCTTACGAATATTGGCCCGACCTCGCGCCCGAAGAGGCGACCACCTGGCAAGTCATCTCACGCCACCAAACTCTCGAGGAAGCCGAGCGCCGCCTGCGACTCATTTGCGGCGGCCCGGTCTATTACGATGCGGAGGGCCGCGTAGTAAGCAAACCGCCGCGCCGAAAGCCGCGTTGGGATATGCCGCCGTCTGACGACGAATGAGCGACAGACGCGCGAAAGCCGTGACAGCCGCGGGAACCAGCCGAAGAAGTATCGCTTCTTAAGTGTCATCAACGTCTCTCGGCGCGGCGAGCCACGACATCGATCTCGGCGCGGCGAGCCACGACATCGATCTCGGCGCGGCGAGCCACGACATCGATCTCGGCGCGGCGAGCCACGACATCGATACTGCGCGAACAAGTTATGACCAGCGGCCCTCGACGTTGACCCACCGTTCGCATCTCCAGTGTCATCCCTGGCGAAGCCTGCCCTTGGCGCAGGCCGAGGGGCACGGGGATCCACGACTTGCAGTGCGGTGCAGCCAATCGTGGATCTCCGGCCTTCGCGCAGGATGCCACCTTGAGCACTGGCGGTCACCGCTAGGGCCCATGGGTAATTGGTCGGTCCCATCGCCCCTCGGCCTGCGCCCGGGGCATGCTCCGCAAAAGCAGGTCCGGACCGGTCAGGTAACGACGCGTCAGAACCGGGCGTTCAACTGCATGGGCGGTTAGCAATGTTATGTGGCATTGCGCGCGGCAGTGAACTCCACGTCACGATGCACATGCACCGACATCAGGACACCAAAGCCGACCATGACCGTCAGCATCGCCGAACCGCCGTGGGAGACCAACGGCAGCGGCACCCCACCCACCGGGATAACACCCATCACCATGGCGATATTGACGAAGACATACAGGGAAAAGTTCCAGGCGATGCCCAGCGCCACCAGACGACCGAACTGATTGCGGCAGCGCAGTGCGATCAGCATGCCGCCCAGGATGATCAGGCACAGCAGAGCCATCACCGTCAGCCCGCCGACCAGGCCGAATTCCTCACCGATCATAGTGAAGATGAAGTCGGTCTGCTTCTCGGGCAGGAAATCCAGGTGGCCCTGGGTGCCCTGTAGAAAGCCCTTGCCCCACAACCCGCCTGAGCCCAGCGCGATCTTCGACTGAATGATGTTGTAGCCGGCACCGAGTGGGTCGCTCTCGGGATTGAGGAAGGTATCGATGCGTGCCCGCTGGTAATCGTGCAGATGGGCGTATCCGAAGTTCGCCAGCAGCGGAACCGGCAGCATCACCAGCAGAAATTTCCACCAGCGCACGCCGGCGGCGAAGAATATGGCCGCTCCCAGCATCGCGGTGATCGCGGCGGTGCCCAGGTTAGGCTCCTTCAACACAAGCGCGACGGGCAGCAGCACGGCGATCACAGGTGGCAGCAAAAATAACGGATTGCCCATCTGCTCCCACGAGGCACGATGAAACCAGGATGCCAGTGCCAGCACCAAGGCCAGCTTCATCATCTCGGACGGCTGCAACTGCAGCCCGCCAAGATCGAGCCACCGTTGTGCCCCCTTGCCCACGTGGCCCATGCGCAGGACCAGCACCAGCAGCACGACGCTGACCATCCAGACCGGCCACGCGAGTTTGGCGATAATCCGAATATCCACCATCGCGATCGCGATCATGACAACAAGGCCGGAGGCGAAGCGCAGCGCGTGCCGCGTAGCGAACGGCTCCGCCGAACCACCGCCCGCGCTGTACAAAGCGATGTAGCCGACGCCGGCCAGCGCGCAGAGCAGCAGGACGTAGGGCCAGCTGATCCGCAGCACCTTGCTCATCCAGTCGAACGACGGTTCCCGCCAGAGGCGACGCTCCGTCACGTACGCACCTGTGAGCCCCGGGCAGCCGGAGCATCGATCCGGTTGGCTGGATCGCGCCGCAATACCTCCGTCATGATGGCGCGCGCGATCGGCGCGGCGGCCGCAGCGCCGGCGTTGCCATGCTCAACCACCACCGACAACGCATAACGCGGCGCGTCATACGGGGCATAAGCCACGAACAGGGCATGCGGGCGGTATTCCCAGGGCAATCGCCGACTGTCGAACTTGCCGCTCTCACGCAGTTCCCGCGATACCCGTCGCACCTGAGCCGAACCGGTCTTTCCAGCCAACTGCACGTTCGGGTCCGCCAGCCGGGCCAGCGGCGCGGTGCCCCCGGGCTCGTTGACGACCGCCCACATGCCTTGGCGCACCCGGTGCAAGAGATTAGCGGCGACGCCTAACGCCGGCGCGTCACCGTATCGCGCACCGGGCTGTAGCGCACCGGCCAGCTTACGGGTCAGGTGCGGCTGCACCGAACGCCCGCTGGCAATGCGGGATACGTAGATCGCGAGCTGCAGCGGCGTGACTTCAATAAAACCCTGGCCAATGCCACTGACGATCGTGTCGCCCAGGTTCCAGGCGTGGCCGTGGCTGACGCGCCACGCCCGCGTCGGCATCAGTCCGCTTCGCTGGCCGGGCAGATCGAGCTCCAACTCCACGCCCAGTCCCAAACGATTTGCCATCGCGGCGATCGGGTCGATCCCGGTGCGCCGCGCCACCTCGTAGAAGTAAACGTCGCAGCTGTTCTTGATCCCGCCCTGCAGGTCGAGCACGCCGTGGCCGCCCCTGCGCCAGCAGTGAAAGCGCGCGTTGCCCAGGTCGAGATAGCCGGGACAACCGAACCGGTCGCCGGGACTGATTGCCTTGGACTCCAGCCCGGCCAGCGCAACCGCCATCTTGAAGGTGGACCCGGGCGCGTACAGCCCGGACGTCGCCTTGTTGATCAGCGGCGTCCGCCGGTCGCTGGTCCATTGCAGCCATTGCGCCTGAGAAACGCCCGAGTTGAACAGTGTCGGATCGAACGACGGGTTGGTGGCCATCGCCAGGACCTCGCCGTTGCCGCAGTCCAGGACCACCGCGCTGGCGCTCTCGTCACCCAGCGTCCGCAACACCGACTGTTGCAAACCCGCATCGAGAGTGAGGCCGACTTCCTCGCCCTGGACACCCTCCTCACGATCGAGTTCCCGGATCACCCGGCCAAGCGCGTTTACCTCTAGCTGAACCGCGCCCGCCCGGCCGCGCAGACCCAGATCATGCGATCGCTCCATCCCCGCGCGCCCAACCCGCAGACCAGGCAGTGCCATTAGAGGGTCGTCAGCCACATCCTGATCGTTTGGCGGCGCGACGTAGCCAACGATATGCGCAAGTTGCTCACCGAGTGGGTAATCCCGCGTGGTGCCGGCGTCGACAAATATGCCGGGCAGGTCAGGCGCGTTGACTTCGATCAGTGCCATCTCGTCCCAGGTCAGGAATTCCCGCAGCATGACCGGAATGAATTTGCGTCGCCGGTGCACCTCATGGTCGATCCGCGTTCGCTCGGACTCGCTCAGCGGCAGTAGGGCGGAAAATGCTTCCAGTGTGTCTGGAATGTTGTTCGCATCCTCGGCAATCAGCACGGCGCGCCAGTTGGTGCTGCTGCCGGCTACCACGACACCGAAACGATCCAGCATGCGGCCGCGCGGTGGCGCGATCATGCGGGCGCTGACGCGGTTCTCGTTGCTGAGCGTGGTATAGCGAGCGACCTCCCGCACCTGCACCTGGTACAGCCGGGCTGCCAAACTACCCAGGACCGCGATCTGTCCACCCATCAGCAGCAGCGCTCGCCGGGTGAAGACGCTGCTGCGCGGCTCGTCCCGTTTCACGCTACGCCTGCCCCGAACTCGTGATCGAGCGCTGCGCCGCGGCCAGCGGCACGGCCAGAAGCGGATATATCGCGATGCTGATGCTGGCCTGAAGGATCGCCGGGTCGAGCGAGAACAGCCGCAGCGTCAGCAGCATGACCAACAGCCACACCAGCAGGGCGGCGCCGGTGGCGACCGCCGCGAACACGAGCCAGACCCAGGCGAACCCACGTTGCGCGAGAAAGCGACGAAACGCCAGCGCAACGCTGTGAACGCAAAGCAAGGTCAGCACGCCAACGCCCGGCGGCAGATAGCCGAGCAGGTCCAGCAGCAGGCCGATCAGGAACACGACCGGCGGTGGCAGATATTCCGGCTGTGTCAGGGACCAGAACCAGACGCCGCCGATCGCGGTCGCCGGCAGCAGCGATGCCTGGCCGATGAACACGAGTGGCGTCTCGATCAGCAGCATCAGCAGGACGGTGATGCTCACGGGGAAACTGGCCCGCGCGAAATTGTCCATCCGGTGGCCGAGGGTGAGCCTGGGGCGAACGCCGGGACGCTGGTCGACGGACGTCATCAATGCCGTCCGGGAGTGATCTGCGGCGTCGGTGGCGTCAGCGATGCCGGCGCATCGGGTGCGGTGACACCGTTCAGGCCATAGTCGAAGATCCGCACTACCTCGAGTTTTTGCAGCAGCGCGGCCGGCTCCACTTCGGGCGGCGCCGCCGGCCGAGTAGTGCACGGTGCCGATCGGCAGATTGGCCGGGAATGCATTGGCCTCGGCGCTGGTGACGATCCGCTCGCCTTCTCCCGGTACGACGCCCTCCGGCCAATACAGCAGCCGCGGCCGCACTCCATTGGTGCCGATCAGGATGGCATGCGCGCGGGAGCTTTCCAGTATGACAGGAATGCGGCTGTTGAGGTCGGTAATCAGCAGCACGCGGGCCGTTCGTGCGCCGACTTCAGTGATCCGGCCGACCAGTCCACGCTCATCGACCGCGATTTCACCCTTGCGGATGCTGTGATTCGGGCCGATCGACAGCAGCACGGCCTTGGCGTAAACGCCGCCGGCATCAGCGACCACGCGCGCGGTCAGGAACGAAACGTCAGGATCGGGCATCCAGCGAAGGCTCGCCTTCAATCTCTGATTCTCGGCATCCAGTGCCAGGGCGACGGACTGCCAGCGTCGCAGCCGCTCGTTTTCGTCGCGCAGGCGGGCATTCTCCTCCCGCATGTCCCATAGTTCTGCGACCTCAGTGACGGCGCCGTGAACTCGTCCCATCGGGCCCGCCAGGACACTAAAAATCGGGATGAGCCCGTCCGCCAGAGCCATCCGAGCCCGTTCCGCCAGCAGTGCGTCGGCCTTGCCAAGCAACATCAGCGCAAAGGACGCCAATATCAGGACCGGCAAGGTCAGCCGTGCCAATGCCTGGCGGGCCTGGATCGAGAGGCGGATCATTGGCACCTTCAGGGATGGCGAGCCGGCCTATCAGTGCGGGTGACCACACTTACCTCAAATAAACGCTGCCAACCCTCCAGCCTCGTAGCCTCAATACATTGTTGTCAGTCACATTGCTCAAACGCTTTCTCTCCTCCAGCGCTCGGCCGGTGCCCAAGGCGACGCATTGCAGCGGATTTTCCGCGATCACGACCGACAGTCCCGTCGCGTCGCGCAACACCTGATCCAACCGGTAAAGCAACGCCCCGCCGCCGGTCAGGACGATGCCGCGGTCGACAATGTCGGCCGCCAGTTCGGGGGGCGTATTTTCCAGCGCGACCTTCACCGCCTCCACGATGGCCGAAACCGGTTCGGCGAGACTGTCGGCAATCTCCCGCTGGCTCACCAGCACTTCGCGCGGCACCCCGTTCATCAGATCGCGGCCGCGGACTTCCCGGCACGGGCCTTCATCGCATGGCTCCGGGGTTCCGGCGGCACCCAGTTCCATCTTGATCCGTTCCGCCGATGATTCGCCGATCAGCAGGTTATGGTGGCGACGGATATAGCCGATGATCGCCTCATCCATCTTGTCACCACCGACCCGGACGCTGCGTGCGTAGACGATGCCACCAAGCGAAATGACTGCGACCTCCGTCGTGCCGCCGCCGATATCGACCACCAGCGATCCGGACGGTTCAGTCACCGGCAGGCCGGCACCGATGGCGGCGGCCATCGGCTCCTCGATCAGATGCACCCGCCGAGCACCCGCGCTTTCGGCGCTTTCCTGGATCGCCCGACGCTCGACCGCGGTGGAGCCCGAGGGCACGCAAATGACAATCATCGGCGAGGCGAAGGTGCGCCGGTTGTGCACCCTGCGGATGAAATGCTTGATCATCTCTTCCGCCAGCTCGAAATCAGCGATCACGCCGTCGCGCAGCGGGCGGCTGGCGGTAATGTATCCGGGGGTGCGGCCGAGCATCTGCTTGGCTTCTTCGCCGACGGCAACCACCTGCTTCTTGCCGCGGACATCGGCGATGGCGACGACACTGGGTTCCGCGAGCACGATACCCCTGCCCTTGACGTAAACCAGCGTATTGGCGGTGCCAAGATCGATGGCCATGTCGGCTGACACAAGGCCCAGCAACCGATTGAACATCCAGAGGACCTTTGTCGCTGATACCGCGGCGTAACGAAGTCGACCGCCGAGGGCGCGTGGGCTTAAACCTGACGGATGCGCTTCACAAGAGGTTGCTTGACCGACGCTTGATCGGCTGCCGCGCAATTGCCGCTTTTTCGTCTTGGTTCAGTGCAACTGTGAGCGAATATGGACGGTTATGCATGGAGACGCTGTGCATATGATCCAAGCGGAGGAAGATGATGCGCACTATGGCATTCACGTTGTTGATAGGAACCGTGCTGGGGTTGGCGGGATGCGGTGAAAGCACTGGAACCAGGGCTGTCACCGGGGGCCTGATGGGCGCCGGCGCCGGCGCCGGGATCTCGGCACTCACCGGCGGGAAGCCGGCAACCGGCGCGCTTATCGGCGGCGGCGTCGGCGCCGTCGGTGGTGCTGTAACCCGCTGACCAGAACGAGGTATCTCACGCCGAAGCTCTCGACGCGGCGTACTATGCGCCGGCGTGCCCGCGCCGCGGCAACATCGCCGTGTCGAGAGCGATCATCGCGGCATCCACTCCTGGGGTGCCGGCGGCGCTGCCGTCTTTGTCGTGGGAGCAGGGTTCGACGCCGGATCGTCCTGAAGAGCCGTCGCAGGACGTGGCAGATCACATTCGCGCCACAGGCGTGTAGACCATTGTCTGAATCAACCTCTTGCCCGATGCGAACATGGATCACATCGGCGTGACCACCGGTAGTTTCGACAGGATGTAGCGTTTCCGGCGAAAACCCTAGATACAGCGTGGATTTTCCACCGCTTTCAAAGCGACCTCGTTGCGATATCGGCGGCCCACTCGCCACGCCGATAACATCTAGTTGCGTTGCCGGTATCAACCCATCCATCAAGATTGATAATGCGAAGCGTGTTCAGGGGCATCGGACCTTTTTCGGCGGCCTGGCCAACCATGAGCAACAATCGCCGGTGCGGAAGTGGGCGGCGCCCGTATTGAAGGCCGCGCGGGTGTTGAAGGTCGGGGGGTCCTGTGACAGCCATCAAGGTGCTCTTCGTCACAAGCGAGATTGCCGGCCTCTCCAAAGCCGGCGGCCTCGGGGAAGTTTCGGCCGGCCTGCCCGTGGCGCTACGGCAAAGAGGCATCGACGTCCGCATCGTCATGCCGGCTTACCGCGAGGTGATCGCAAAGCTCCCTGACGTCGACTGGACCGGCCACCTTCCCGGGCGAGCCGCCATTCCGGGCGCTCGCATCGGACACACGCTCCTGCCCGATGGCACGATCCTGTATCTCGTGGCCGCGCCTACTCTGTTCGATCGACGCGGAACACCGTATTGCACGCCCGAGGGGGCCGATTGGAAGGATAACCACCTGCGTTTCGCCCGCCTGTCCCTCGCCGCGGCGGACATAGCGGCCGGGCGTAGCGGGCTGGGATGGACCCCCGATATCGTCCACGTCAACGACTGGCCGGGCGGGCTCACGCCAGCCTACATGCAGTGGGACGGCACCCAAATCCCCACCGTGCTGACGATCCACAACATCGCCTATCAGGGCAACTTCGATGCCGGCCAGCGCCACCTGCTTGGGATCCCGGATGCAGCTTTCGACATCAATGGAGTAGAGTTCCACGGCCACGTCTCGTTTCTGAAGGCGGGCGGCTTCTATGCCAGCCATGTCACGACCGTCAGTCCGACCTATGCCAAGGAGATCACCACCGAGACGCAGGGCGCGGGACTGCACGGTCTGATGCAAAGCCGAGCATCGCGGGGACAGCTTTCGGGTATCGTAAACGGGATCGATGAGAGTTGGGACCCGGGCAGTGATCCGCATCTGCCACATCATTTCGACCCCGACGACCTCGACGGCAAGCAGCACAACAGCGACGCGGTCCGCACCGATCTGTGCCTGCGTCCGTCGGAAGGGCCATTGTTCGGCATCGTCTCTCGTCTGGTGCACCAGAAGGGGCTGGACCTGGTGGCGGAGGCGGCGAACGAGATCGTCGAGAATGGCGGCCAGATCGCTATCCTCGGATTGGGCGATCCCGAGATCGAGCATATGCTCAGTCGGACCTCGCGCCGCCATCGTGACGATATCGGCGTATTGATCGGCTTCAACGAGCCGATGGCTCGGCGGATCGTCGCCGGCAGCGATTTCACCCTGATGCCGTCCCGCTTCGAACCCTGCGGTCTGACGCAGATGCAGGCGCAGCGGTACGGCGCCCTGCCGATCGCCCATGCCACCGGCGGCCTGGCGGACACGATCGACGACGGGATGACCGGCTTCCTGTTTTCCAACTTGTCCCCGAATGGACTGATGTCGGCGTGCCATCGCGCCTTCGAGACCTATGAGGACAACGATCTGCTGGCCGAGATGCGGCGAGCAGCGATGGCGCGCTGTTTCGGTTGGTCCGGGGCGGCGGCTGAATATGAGGCGCTGTATCGCCGATTGATCGGCGAGCGGCCGGCTCCGGTGCGGTCGCCGCCTCTTAACGCGCAGTATCCGGCGTCGGCGGCGACCGGCGATGAACTCGACGTGGCTGCCTGACCGCGATCCGGTTCAGCGCCGCATGTCCGGCAGCGGCATTGGATAATATCCTCTCGCGGTCCTGGACAAATCTTCGGATGCCGTGGCACGCTGTGTTCCTTGCATCGTTGACGAGGAAGAGATCCGTGCCTGCCTGCAAGGGTTTGGCGGCCCTGATCAGCCAATCCAGACAGGTCGTCGCGGTACTGAAGGTTGCTGGTCCACGAGTCGCCATCGCATGAGTGACGATCCGGCAAGTGGCGACAGCCCGCTCGATGAAATGGCGGACGGCTCGGGTGGTGCAAAGCCGCACTGGCGATCGCTGCTGTCCGTCATGTTCAGCCTGGGTCACGAAACTCTGGCGCAACGGCGCCGCTTGCTCGACCAGACCTTCGAGGAGGAGGGTATCACCGCCATCCTGCCGGGGGAGCGGGCGGTCAACTGGCATTGCGATCCGATCCCGCTGCCCCTCGCCGCGGCCGAGTTCGCCGCCCTCGAGGCCGGCCTGTCGCAACGCGCGCGACTGATGGAATTGATCCTGGCGGATCTGTACGGCCCGCAGACCTTGCTGGCCGAGGGGCTGATCCCGCCCGGACTGGTCTATGGCAATCCGGCCTTTCTGCGTCCATGCCGGTCCGTCGAGGGCCGCCGGCGCGACCGCTATCTGGCGTTCTACGCGGCCGATCTGCTGCGCGGTCCCGACGGCGCGTGGCGCGTCCTGGCCGATCGGACTGGCCAGGGGCAAGGCCTTGCCTACGCGCTGGAAAACCGGCGCATCCTCGGACGCGTGATCCCCGAGCTGTTCCTGACCCAGAAGATCCTGCAGCTTCGCCCCTTCCTGGAGGTCACCAGCGAAGCGTTACAGGCGCTGTCCCCGGATGATGGCGCCGGCGTTGCGCTGCTGAGCGCCGGGCATGACGACCCGATGTGGTTCGAGCACGTGCTGCTCTCGCGCGAGCTGTCGATCAATTTGGTCGAGAGCGGCGATCTGACACTGCGCAATGGCCAGGTCTTCCTGAAGACGTTGCGCGGGCTGCAACGGATCGGCGTGCTGTTCCGGCGTAAGGCAGGCAATCTCGTTGATTCGCTGGAGCTGGCCGCGGGAACCGGCGTTCCCGGACTGCTGGAGGCACTCCGGGCGGGCTCGATCCGTATGGTCAACGACGCCGGGTCCGGGCTGGCCGAGGCGCCCGCGCTCGCCGCATTCCTGCCCAGACTGGCCCGGATCCTGCTGGACGAGGAGCTGCAACTGGCAAGCCAGGCCACCCTGTGGCTCGGCGAGGGCGCCGTGGTGCGAACCGTGCTGCGCGATCTGCAAGGTTGGGTGATCCGCCCGGCGACCGATGGTGATACCGTGCCGGTCGTTCCGATGATGCTGTCGTCGGAGGAGCGTGCTGCCCTGGCAGCCCGTATGGCTGCGAGGCCCGCCGAATACGCCGCCTCCATTGCGCCGCATCCGTCCGTGGCACCGTGTGCGGGACCACTCGGGCTGGAAGCCAAACCGGTCGCGCTGCGAATGTTTCTCGCGTTCGACGGCACCCGCTGGCGCGCCTTCCCCGGCGGCCTCGCACGCGCCTTGTCGGAGGAGGACGGTCTGGCGGGACGGCTGCCCCGCAACGCCCTGTCGAAAGACGTCTGGGTATTGGCGGAGGAACGCAGCGCGACGCAGGGAGCCCTGGGGCTGCTTACGCCGACGCTCGCGATCCGCCGTACCGCCGGCGACCTGCCGTCCCGTGTGGCGGATAATTTCTATTGGCTGGGCCGCTACCTGGAGCGCCTGGAGGAAGCCGCCCGCCTGCAGCGCGCCATGATTGGGCGCATTTTGCGGCCGTCGCCAAGTGCACGGGAAATCGCCGACATGCAGGTACTGATGGCGAGCCTGAGCAACGCGGGCATGGTCGATCCCGAGGAAAAGTCTGTCCTGGGCGTCGGCATGCTGGCGTCCACCGTGATGCGCGCGTTTCGCCACAACGGCCGGATGCGCCGGGTGCTGACCCATGTCGCCCGTCAGGTGGATCAGCTCCGCGATCGCCTGACCGGAGAGATGTACACCGTGCTGACCAGATCGCTGCGGGAGCTTGGTGAGACGATGCGCAAGCTGCCGGCTGATTCGGATGCACGGGCGCTTGAGCACGCCTCCCACCTGACCACCGAAATGCTGGAATTCGCCGCGACGGTCGCCGGGCTCGCCGCCGAGAACATGGTGCGCGGCGGCGGCCGGCTGTTCCTGGATTTCGGCCGGCGGACGGAACGAGCGCAGGCGATCGCCACCGAACTGGCGGAGGTATTGGACCAGCCGGGCGCGGTAACCCAGCCGGGACGGGTCGAGGCCGGACTGCGTCTGGCGCTGGAATTGCGGGACTCCGTCATCACCTATCGCAGCCGCTATCTGTCGGTGCTGCAGCCAGCCCCGGCGCTGGATCTGATCCTCGCCGACGAGGGCAATCCTCGTGGACTGGCCTTCCAGCTCGCTGCGGTGCGCGATCTGCTGCGGGAGATCGTCGAGGACGGCGACACGCTCGTCGCCGCGATGGAGCCGCTGCTGCAGGAGGCGCAGGAGATCGTCCGAGAAGTGATGCGCTCACCTGACCAGATGGCCGCAACCGCGCGGCTGCCGGCGCGGCTGCGGGCTTTGGCACGCGCGATCGGCGGGGTGGCGGAACGGGTGTCCCGGCGGTATTTCACCTTGCTGCCGGTTGCACGGAGCCTGGGCGTGGAGAGCACAACGCTGCGCGGAGCCGCCTGAGTGAGGGGCCTTCGAACCCGGAATGCAGCCGACCGCAGGCGAAGACCCGACGCGACCGGGATTGCTAATGTCCCGGCAACGAGCCCGTGTCGGAGTCGCAACGACCGCATGAATGGCGGTGTTACGGAATGGCAGCCCTTATCGCCAGCCACAGCGCATCGATGGCGGCGTTGATGGCATTCTGCGTGGCGATTTTCGACGCCTGTTCAACTTCCGCCGTCAGCATGAACAACGTGTTGCTCTGATCCTCAAGAAGGTCCTTGGCCTCGTCCTGCGTCAACTCGCCCGCCGCCAACTGGGTCTCGATCTTCGCGGCGTTACGCAATACCGCGCCAAGATCCGATGCGAAATCATGCTGAATCTGCGGCCAGGTCTGGCCTGCCGCATCCTTGGCGGCGTTCAGCATTGCGGTAGCTACGCTCGCGACGTCCATGGCTTTGTCTCCCTAGTTGAGCGCCTTCTTGTCTGATTCGGTTCGAATAAGGATCGCAATCTGCTGATCGATGGTCGCCTGCTTTGTTTCAAGATAGGCGGCGGATACGTGGCCATTATTCTTGTGCTCCAACTCCATCTTCTGCACCTCCGCGATTAGCTTATTGATCGAATCGATCATGGCCTGATTGTTGGGGTAGGCCTGCGCGCGCGTCAGCAAGCCGGTCAGGTCCACATTGATCTTGTTATACGCCGACTTGTTGGCGTCGTACCCGACACTGGCCCCGGTCGGAGGGTCGCGAAGTGTCTGCGCCAGGGTGTCAAAATCCGTCTGGACCACGACGGCGTCCCTGACAACCTGGTCACTGTACGGAGCGACCAGGTTAACATGGCAAGCCGTCAGCATCAGCATCATCATCACGCCGCCTCGTCGACGCAGCGGCCGAACCAATCTTGGCATCGTTGCTTCCCCATTGATGCGGTGACGTTACTAAACCAAAATGCCGCGCAGAAGAAGTGGCGGCCACGACGCAGTTTGCCATTTTCGGCGCGCGCCGCGGATGGCGGTCATTCGAACGTCCGCTTTCGCGCCGGCCGGTCGCACCGCGGCCGGGTCGCAACCGGCGATGACGGCCATGCTTCCGAAATGCCATGACAAGGAGCCCCGAGCCGCGAACCGGCAACTCACCGGCACATGAGCGCTTCCACTTTGATGGAAACGCTCATGTCGTTGTTTCACCAGCAATTTCATCAGCCTGAGGTCGCCCCGCGACTTCAGTCAGGCTGATATTGCTCATGGACCGGAGGCATCGAGATGCGACGAGCGCCAGCCTGAGCGACGAAACAGCCTGATCACTGAATGCACCGTTTGGCAAACCGGTGATGTGAGCCAGATCACATCGTGGTTTAAAATCCAGGAGCACGCTCCACCGCCCGTAGCCGTTTTTCCCACAACTCGAGGAACCTGACGATTGTTTCGACTTCGGCTGTTACTGATCCCTGAGGAAGCGCAAAATCAGTTTCGCAAAGAAGTTGTGGTCGGCTGAAAGGCTGTGGCATTTCTTGTTACGAACGCGGCCTGACACCGAGCGTCTCGACGGTCGAAAGAACGTCCGCAAGGGATTGGCCGAGGGACGTCAAAAGCAAGCAATCCGGCCGCGCGCGAACACCGCGTCCGGGTCAAACGAAGGGGAGGAAGCCATCATGCCGATAGACCGGAATCCACCGACAGCGTCCGAAATCGAAAAGTGGTTTATCAACGTCCCGGACCTCGAGCCGGGCGTTTTCGAGTTCGCGCTGGTGCTGGGAGGAACCGTCTCAGCCGGCGCCTATACCGCCGGAGCGGTGGACTTCCTGATCCAGGCTTTGGACTGTCTGGCAAAGGCACGATTGCAGGGTCGTGCCCCAAGGCACCAGGTGCAACTCAGGCTGATCGCCGGCACCTCGGGCGGCGGCGTCAATGCCGCGATCGCCGCGCGCGTCCTCGCCTACGACTATCCGCATGTTACGCACGCCACGCCGATCGGTACCGGCGCCTCGGGTAACCCGTTCTATGATGTCTGGATCAATACCCTTCGGCTCGACCGTTTCCTCGACACCAGTGACATCGCCAAGGAGCTTACGTCGCTGCTGAACGGCAAGCCGATCGATGACGGTGCCGGCGCGATAATCGCCTTTGCCAACGGGCAACCCAGGGCGCGGGAGTGGGTCGCCGGGCCGCTGCAGGTGATCTTCACGCTGACCAGCCTGCGTGGGGTGCCATACAAGACCAATTTCGGCGACAAACTCAGCCAAGGCTACATCGACCATGCCGACTTTGCGCGTTTCGCCCTGCTCTACCCCGGGCAGACGCTTGGCGAGCCGCGGCCTGACGAGATGGTGCTGGGTTTCACCGACCAAACTCTGCCGCAGCGCACCAGCTGGGAACAATTCAGCGAATTCGCGCGTGCCACGGCGGCCTTTCCGATCGGCTTCCCGGCGCGCGCCCTGAGTCGGCCGACCGAGCATTACCGCTGGCGCGCCGTCGCCTATCCGTCTGACCCTGGCGGGGCTACGGGCTTTCTGCTGAGTTGGCCCGATTGGGAGGCCATGATCCCGAAGGGCGGCACCGAGGTGCCCGACGACTGGCGCTTCCTGGCGGTGGACGGCGGAGCAACCGACAACGAGCCGATCCAACTCGCGAGGACCGCTCTGGCGGGCCTACTCAACCGTAATCCGCGTGACCCAAAGGAGGCTAATCGTGCGGTCTGGCTGATCGACCCGTTCGCCGGACGGGCGCCACTCGGCCCCGAAGGAGCCACGACCTTTCCAACCAATCTCAGCGCGGTCGTGACCACTCTGACACAGCAAACACGCTACGACACCGCCGACCTGCTCATGGCAGCCGACAAGAAAGTTTTCAGCCGCTTCATGCTGACCCCGACCCGCGGCTCGCTGACCGGGCAAGAAGCCATCTCCAGCGGTGGGCTGGGCGCTTTCATTGGCTTCGCCTGCCCGGCCTTCATGCGCTTCGATTACCTGTTGGGGCGGCAGAACTGCCAGGCTTTCCTGCGCGAGATCTTTACCCTGGATGAGCGCAACCAGGTGTTCAAGGACTGGAGCGCGGACGACAAGATCAGGTTCCGCGGCACCGCGGGCGCCGGGATGTTACCGATCATTCCACTGCTCGATCAGGCGGCGCTCGACGAGGCGCTTGACCCCTGGCCGACCGGCAAGCTGGACCCCGAACAATACCGTGACGGCATCGAGGAGCGTTTCCGAGCGATATTCCAACTGGAACTTTCCGGCTCCCTGCTTCGGTCGGTGCTGAGCTGGGTGGGCGCGCACACGACGCAGAAACAGGCAGCGGATTACCTCATCGATACGATGAATGCGTATCTGAAGCAGGCCGGGCTTTAGACGGTTCATCTCTGCCGAGCAGTTTCATCAGCCGGAGGCCGCTTCGCGATATTGCTCGACACGGCCAGCGGCGAGGATATGCCTGCAACAGCCGAATCGTCTCACCTCACTTGCGGTATCGCGCAACGTCGAGCGATACCGCGCTTCGCTTCGCCAATCCTCGGATCGATACAGCTGTAGCGCCGCGGATGATCGAAAGACGAATCCGGCTGACTGCGCCAACATTTGAGGGTATTTTCCGCCATCGCGAGTTGCTGGCGGCAACAACTCCGGGCGCTTCTGGTCGCCCGCATTCGGAGGATCACGTGTGCATCCTTTGCGCATCCAAGCCTGAGGGCAGCCCGGTAACGGTGAGTCAAAGCAAAGTGTTGCAGCTTCTGGCTCTGCTCGAGCACCCGCATGCCCTGCCGGCTGATCTGGCATTGCGCCTTGCCGGGCGGCTTCTGGAGGTGACGCAACCCGAGCACCCTGCGCTCCGATGTGACGCGGTAGGAACGTCAGGAAGTGACCGGAATGGATGAGGATACCACCGCGCGAGCCCAGGAAATCAGCTTTGCCTTCGGGCCCTCGGACGCACTGCTGGCGGAATTGGAACGGGTCTATAAGGACATTCACGCCAACCCCGAGCTGTCGATGCAGGAAAGTCGAACCGCCGGGATCGCGGCCGAGTGGCTGCAGCGGCATGGATACGAGGTCACCGCCGGCGTTGGCGGCACCGGTGTGATCGGTCTGTTGCGCAACGGCGACGGACCGACTGTGCTGCTACGGGCCGACATGGACGCGCTGCCGATCGGAGAGACCACCGGGCTCGCTTATGCGAGCCACGCGACCGGCACTGACCGCTTCGGGCAGGCCACTCTCATTGCGCATGCCTGCGGGCACGACATGCACGTTGCGTGGCTGATGGGAGCGACATGTGTCCTGGCTGAGAACAAGAACGCCTGGAGCGGCACTATAATGGCGGTGTTCCAGCCGGGGGAGGAGACCGCGCAGGGCGCGCGGGCGATGATCGAGGATGGCATGGCGAAGCGTTTTCCCAAGCCGGACGTCACATTGGCGCAGCATGTCGTTCCAGCGCCGGCCGGCACAATCGGCTGGCGCTGCGGCACCATCATGTCTGCCGCCGACAGTTGGGAGGTGACGCTGTTTGGCCGCGGCGCCCACGGCTCCATGCCGCAAAAGAGCATCGACCCCGTTGTCATGGCCGCCTCGGCGGTGATGCGTCTGCAGGGTGTGGTCTCACGCGAGGTGGCGATGACGGATGCCGCGGTCGTTACGGTCGGGACGCTGCGGGCCGGCATGACCGAGAACGTCATTCCCGATCAGGCGCTGCTGCGCCTTAATGTCCGCACCTTCAAGGATGCGGTCCGTCGGCGCGTCCTGGCTGCGATTCGACGCATCCTCGAGGCCGAGGCAACCGCGTCAGGTGCGCCGAAACCGCCGGACTTCTCGGTGCTGAGCGAATACCCGGTGACCAGCAACGACGAGGCGGCGACCCGCGACGTCGCGCAGGCTTTCGAGCACCGGTTCGGCGCCGATCGAGTGCGGGAGGTGGAGCCGGCCGCCTCAAGTGAGGATTTCGGACTTTTTGGCACGGCGTTCGGTGTGCCGAGCGTGATGTGGTTCGTCGGCGGCGTCGACGAGGCCATTTTCACGGCTGCGGAAAAGGCGGGAACGGTGGACACCCTGCCGGCAAACCACGCGCCGGATTTCGCGCCCGCCATCCACCCCACGCTACGCACCGGCGTGGAGGCCATGCTGACGGCGTCGGGCGTATGGCTGGCCGCCGCAGCAACAACGGCCTGATCGTCGGCCGGCGCGTTTTCCTCCTGCCCGCTGCGGCCGCTTGGCCGGCGCCGGTGATGGCGATCCACCAAATTGCGCGGATCAGCCGCCTGGGAACCGGCCGGACCGGATTGCGGCGCAGACAATCACCGTTGCCCCGGCTAAACAGGCACCATGCGTTACAGAGTCCGGCATATCTCGCGCTACGGCTACGGCAGCCCGGTCGAACTCGCCGCTCATATGGTGCATCTGCGCCCGCGCCCGCGCCCCTGGCAAACCATCATTTCCCAGCAGATCACCAGCCAGCCGGCGCCGGCCCGCCGACGCGACGGAATGGACTACTTCGGCAACCTTGTAACCTGGCTGTTCCTCGACCTGCCGCATGCCGATTTCGTGGTCGCCGCGGAGTTGGTCGTGGACGTCAAGTATCCCTCCCCACCCCAACCGACCGATACGCTGCCCTGGGAGCGCGTGGTCGAGGCTGTGCACGAGCCCGGCGGCTGGCAATCCAGTGAGTTTCAGTTCGGCAGCGCGTTGGCGCCGGTCAATGCCGAGACGAAGGACTTCGCCAGTCAGTCCTTTACACCGGGACGGCCGGTCCTCGAGGCCCTGATCGAGTTGAACGATCGTATCTACACCGAATTTCGTTTTCGCTCCGGAGTCACCACGATCTCCACCCCGGTAGCGCAGGTGATGCAGCGCCGGGAAGGCGTCTGTCAGGACTTCTCCCACGTCATGATCAGCGCCTTGCGCGGACTAGGTCTGCCGGCCCGCTATACCTCCGGCTACATCCGCACCCGGCCGCCACCCGGCCAGCCCCGGCGCCAGGGTTCCGATCAGTCGCACGCCTGGATCGGCTGCTGGCTGGGTGAGGAGCATGGCTGGATTGAACTCGACCCCACCAACGGCATCGTGGTCAGGGATGAGCATGTGCTGTTGGGCTGGGGACGCGACTACATCGATGTCAGCCCGGTGCGCGGGGTGATCCTCGGCGGTGGTGATCACTCCCTGTCGGTCAGCGTCGACTTGGAGCCGCTGAACGAGAAGGACCAGCCGTGATGGCCGGTCCGGCGACAGCCGGGTCATGCGGGCCGACGGCCGATTTCTCCCCACGGTTCTGCGGCTGGTAACCTTATCGGTACCGCTCGACCCGGCTGCACGACTTGAATTCGGCTGCACGACCGCATGAAATTCGCCCGGCCGGCGGCCGGGACGACACCGCTTCGTCGGCATCCGGAAATCTCCCCGAAGGATCGTAAATGCCCATCCTCACCGTGGCCCACCGTACGACCTATCGTTACGCCAACCCGGTCGGTTTCGGCGAGCATGGGATGATGATGCGGCCACGTGACAGCCATGACCTGCGCTTGCTGGAGACCTCGCTGACCCTGCGTCCGGCCGCATCGATCCGCTGGATCCACGATGTGTTCGGCAACTCGGTCGCCATCGCCAGGTTCAACAAGCCGGCAACCGAACTATACGTCGAATCGGTGTTCCGCGCCGAACACTTCCCCGCTTCCCGAGGCCAGTGTCGAGATCGAGGACTACGCTCGGCAATATCCGTTCACCTACGACGCCTCCGAGGTGCCGGACATTGGCCGCACCGCCGAACGGCACTATCCCGATCCGGAGCGCCACGTCGATCGCTGGGCGCGCCGGTTCGTCGCGGCGACCCCAAATCATGACACGATTGGCATCCTGTCGGCGATGACGAAGGCGATCCAGAAGGAGTTCACCTACAACCCGCGCGACGAGATGGGGACACAAAATCCGGTGACCACGCTCGGTACCAAGGCCGGCACTTGCCGCGACTATGCGTTGCTGATGATGGAGGGCGCCCGCAGCCTGGGCTTTGCCGCACGTTTCGTGTCCGGCTACCTGTACGACGACAGCAAGATCGGCGGCGAGCCGAAGACAGTGATTGGCGGTGGCGCCACCCATGCCTGGGCTCAGATCTACCTGCCAGGCGCCGGCTGGGTGCCTTTCGACCCCACCAATGGGCTGATCAGCGATCGCAACCTGATCCGCGTCGCGGTGACGCGCGACCCCAGCCAGGCGGTGCCGCTGAAGGGAAGCTTCACCGGCAAGCCGGGTGATTTTCTCGGGATGGAGGTCTCAGTGGAGATTCGGGCGTAGCAGCCGCAAGGCCCATGGCAGCGCGAATGACAGCGAAATCCTCCGCGCTGACGGCCAAAAGCCCGAACCTCAGCGCCTGCCCCCAGTTCTTTCTGCCCGCCGAAAAGCTCAGCCTCTGCAACAGCGGCGCAATCGGCGCGTCCGCTGTGTCCTCCCAAAGCACGTCGCGACGCGCCGGTTGGAGGCCACCGCCCATGTCGGCGATATAGGGCTCACGCTCCGCGACTGTACCCAGGGCAGTGAATGCCCGGTAGGGAGACTTGCTGCCGAACACGATCGACGGCGAGTAGTAGGCAATGCCGTCGCCGGGCCGGATGCGGCGCAGGGGGGCGAGCTTGCCGTGACCGACCTGCATGAAGCCGCCGTCCCGCCCGCGCCGGACGTGGTCGGCGCTGGCCACCGCGAGCCAGGCTGTCATTGCTGTTCAGACCGTGCGAACAGCCGCGGGCGACGCGGGTCGGTCGCCGGCAGGGTGGTAGGCGGACCACGCCGCTCCCGGTCCTGATGAACAACGGCGTCGGCGTCTGCCGCCGAAAAGGCCACCGCGGCGCCCCCACAGGCGGCCTGCGATGCCGGTTCCACGATGTGGCGCGACCACAGGCCCGCCCCGCCGGCGGACGAGCTCGCGAACACGCCGACCGTGGGCGACGGCTCCGCCGGCGGCTGGCCCTGCAGTATGGGTGCAAACTCGAACATGACCGATGCCTCCGGGGTTGATGCTGGCGGGCGGGCATAACAGGCGGCGGGCGCCGCAAGCAGACCACTGGTCGCCCTGGCGTCTTCGATTTTCCACGGCGGGACTGTGGTGATCTCGGCCAGTGCCTGACCCGCGGCCTGTTCCAGCGCGACATCGCCGCGCCGTGCCGTAAGCCCGAGACCAAGGATCACGGCATCTGCCTCGTCCTCGGTGAACATCAGTGGTGGCAGAAAGAAGCCAGGATTGAGCACGGACCCGAGTCCTGGCGCCCCCTCGATTGGAGCGCCTTGAGCAATGAGGGTCGCCACGTCGCGATAGACGGTGCGGAGCGACACGCCCAACCAGCTATCGAGGTCGCTGCCGTGTGGCAGTGGGTAAAGGGAATGACAGCCGTCGGCAAGACGGTCCGCCGATACGGGCCGTCGCCATCGGCGTAACAACTGGGTCAGATCGAGTAGACGCGCCGCGCGGGACGTTTCGCCCTCCGCTCCGAAGATGCCCCGGAGTCCCGCCTTCGCCGCCCGTCCCACCGAATTTAGCCCGGCACCATATTGGCCGAGGCGATCAGACGTCTACGTCAACCACGGTCTTTGCACGCTCCTGGATGAATGCGAAGCGCAGCTCAGGCCGCCGGCCCATCAGGCTTTCCACCAGATCGTTGGTGGTCGCCCGTTCTTCCGGCAGGGCGACCACTTTCAGCAGGGTCCGCTTCGCCGGGTCCATGGTGGTTTCTTTCAGCTGGTTCGGCGGCATCTCGCCCAGGCCCTTGAATCGGCTGACCTCCACCTTGGCGCCGTTCTTGAACTCCCGCTTGGTCTTCTGCTCGCGGTCGTCGTCGTTCATCGCGTAGACCGATTTGGCGCCCTGGGTCAGCCGGTACAACGGAGGCTGAGCCAGATAGATGTGCCCGTACCGCACCAATTCCGGCAGTTCGCGATAGAAGAACGTCATCAGCAGGGACGCGATGTGGGCACCATCGACATCGGCGTCGGTCATAATGATCACCCGGCCATAGCGCAGCTTGGCGCGGTCGAACCGCTCCCCCACGCCGCAGCCCAAAGCCTCGATCAGGTCCTTAAGCTCCTGGTTCTGCCGCAGCTTGTCCGCCGACGCGCTGGCCACGTTCAGGATCTTGCCGCGCAGCGGCAGCACCGCCTGGGTCTCCCGGTTCCGCGCCTGTTTTGCCGAACCACCGGCCAATCGCCCTCCACCAGGAATATCTCCGTCTCGGCCGCATTCTCCCGCGTGCAATCGGTGAGTTTACCGGGCAGCCGCAACCGACGGGTAGGCGATTTCCGCGCTGTGTCCTTATTCTCCTTGCGGCGGATGCGTTCCTCCGCCCGTTCGATGACGAATGCCAGAAGGTTGTCCGCCGAACCCGGATCACCGGCCAAAAAATGGTCGAATCGGTCGCGCAGCGCTGTCTCCGTCAGGCGCGCCGCTTCATTGCTGGTCAGTTTTTCCTTCGTTTGCCCCTGAAACTGTGGGTCACGCAGGAAAAGGGACAGCTTCGAGGCGACCGGGTCGAGCACGTCATCCGCCGTAATCTGCGCCGCTCGCCTGTTGCCGCGCTGTTCGCCCCAGGCGCGCAAGCCCTTTATCAATGCGGCGCGGAAGCCGGATTCGTGGGTGCCCCCCAGCGGCGTGGGCACCGTGTTGCAGTAGGAATGGAGAAAGCCATCGCCTTCCTCCAGCCAGGCGACGGCCCACTCAACCTTGCCGGCGCCTTCGCCTGGCAGGTTGGCTTCACCGGCCCAGATTTGCGGCAATACCCGCGGCATCGCGTCGATATCGGCCTCCAGGCTATCGCGCAGGCCACCGGGAAAATGCAGTACCGCTTCGGCAGGCGTTTCGTCCTTGGGCGCCTTCAGCAACGCCGGCGCACAGTTCCAGCGGATCTCTACCCCGCGGAACAGGTAAGCCTTGGACCGGCACAGCCGGTACAGCCGGCCCGGGACAAACGCCACGGCGGCGAAAATCTCGGTGTCGGGCTTGAACCGGATGCTGGTGCCGCGCCGATTATGCACCGAACCCGCGTTGCTCAGTTTCGTGAGTGGCTTGCCCTTGGCATAGCTCTGTTTCCACAAGATACGGTCGCGTGCGACCTCCACCTCCATCGCCTCGGACAGAGCATTCACCACCGAACTGCCGACCCCGTGCAGTCCGCCCGAGGTCGCATAGGCCTTGCCGCCAAATTTTCCGCCCGAATGCAGGGTCGTGAGGATGACTTCCAACGCACTGAGGTTCTTGAACTTGGGGTGCGGATCAACCGGGATGCCGCGGCCGTTGTCACGCACCGTCAGCCAATTGTCCTCTTCCAGGGAGACCTCGATGAAACTGGCATGGCCCGCCACGGCCTCATCCATCGCGTTGTCCAGGATTTCGGCCGCCAGATGATGCAGCGCCAACTCATCTGTGCCGCCGATATACATCCCTGGCCGCTTGCGGACCGGCTCGAGCCCCTCCAGCACCTCGATATCCTTGGCCGAGTAGTCCGAGTCGTCCCGCGCCAGCACGCCGCGCTTATCGGCCGCATCGCCGTTCGGTTTCGCCGCAGGCTTGGCCGCCGCTGTGGTGACCGGCGGGACGGGGCGCTTTTTCGGGGTCTTTCCGTGCTGTGATCCGAACAGATCGTTCATGCTGTGTTCCTGAGGCGTGGCCGCTCCCTACTACATGGCGGGGCGCGGTGTCCGCAACTGCCGATTGGTCTTGTTGCCGTGCCGGGCGGCCGCAATCGCCCACCGACGTCCGGGCGATCCTGATGGCGGTCACCATCGATCCCTCGCCGCGTGCTTGGCCTCAAGGTTTGAAAACCGGCCGTCGACTGGTACGCTGGCGACACCGGGACAGGAAAGGAAACAAAGATGGCCGACAATCCGCGCTGGACACGCCGCCCGGAGGGTTCCACCTGGGGCGATTTTGGCCCGGACGATCAGCTGGGCCGCCTCAATCTGGTAACTCCGGAGAAGGTTCTGCAGGGCATCGCGGAGGTCAAGGTGGGGAAAACCTTCTGCCTGTCGCTGCCGCTTGATTATCCCGGCGGCAACATAATCAATCCGCGTCGCCACCCGCCGCTGCTGCGACCGACCGAGCGGAACGGGCGGCCGAACATGAACTACCCGCTGCGCTGCGACGACCCGACCGCGCTGGACATCGTCTGCGACGACCAGGTGGTTCTGACCCTGCAGTATTCCACCCAATGGGATAGCCTGTCGCATGTCGGCCAGATGTTCGATGCCAACGGCGACGGCGTGGCCGAAGACGTCTTCTACAACGGTTATCGCGCCGGCACCGACATCATCGGCCCGGTCCTATATGATGCAAAGGGCAATCAGACCCCGACCAACCAGACCCCCGGCGCTCGCCGTCTGGGCGTGGAGAACATGGCGGTTGCCTGCGTCCAGGGGCGCGCCGTCATGATCGACCTGGAGGCGCATTTCGGCCGCTCCGGCAAGATCGTCGGATATGAAGATCTGATGACCGTGCTCGACCGCGACCGCGTCGTTATCGAGCCCGGCGACTTCGTCTGCATCCGCACCGGCTTTGCCCAATTGTTGCTGGAGATGAACCGGCAGCCCGATCCGAAGGTATTATTCTCCACCACCTCGGCCTTCGACGGACGCGATCCCAAACTGCAGCAGTGGGTCACTGACAGCGGCGCCGTCGCCCTCCTGGCCGACAACTACGCCGTTGAGGCCACTCCGGCGCGGCCCTGCGCCGATGATCACTGTGCGATGCTGCCGCTGCACGCCCACTGCCTGTTCAAGCTGGGCTGCTACCTGGGAGAGATGTGGTATCTCACCGAACTGGCGGATTGGCTTCGCGCCAACGGACGCAGCCGCTTTCTGCTGACTGCGCCGCCACTTCGCCTGCCGGGCGCCGTTGGCTCACCAGCCACGCCGGTCGCCACGGTATGATGCACCAGAGCAATATCCGCCTGACGCTGATCGCGGAGCGACCCCAGGCTGATGAAATTGCTCGCGAAACAACGAGAAGAGCGTTTCCACCCAAGGTGGCAGCGCTCTAGCAGCATCCGTCGACGCGGTGATCGAAGGCGTCGCCGCGCGAGGTCAGTTGTCAGCCAGGCCCATTCGATAGGTTTGCCGCCTTCCTGGTCAGGCTTTCTGCCAGCGCCTGCGCACCGCCGCGATTTAACAGGCGCCGAAAGTCGGACCGTTCCACGGCGACCTGGCTGACAGCCCCGTCCGCCAGTACGTCCACCGCATGCCAGCCATTGGAACCTTGGCGCATCACATAGTCCAGCTCATGCCGGTCGCCCGAGACCGGGACAAACTCCGTCTTCAACACCATCTCCCCGTTGCCCAGCGGCCTGGGAGTGTGCTGCACCTCAAAATGCTGCCCGTTATAGCTGTCGAAATTGTTCACGTAGGATGACACGGTATAGCGACGAAATGCCTGGAAGAGCATTTGCTGCTGATCCGATGGCATCGTGTTCCATGACGGGCCCACCGCCTCCTGAAGGATGGTCCACAGATCGAAGGTCTCCTCAACGACCGGAGCGAGCATGTCGAAACGCTGATTGAACGGCGTAGCGTGACCCTCCTTCATCACCCGAAGCAGGGTGTCGCACAGCTTCTGAATTGGAGCCACGAGCCCGTTGTTGTCCGCGCCTCGTGCCGGAACAACAGCGACTGCAAGGAGAGAGGCGGCCACGCCAAGCAGCTCACGGCGGCGGCAGAGCCTTGTCTGCATAGAACAAATCCCCAAAATGTTTTGTCGCCACACTCGCCAGAACGCGCCGAGCAAGGTAGTTACCTTCGGCCGGTTACATGGGGCGCTTTCCGTTGGAAGTCACGCATGGCAGCGTTTCCAGGATCACACGATTGTGCTGCATTCCATCCTATGAGCAGACTACCTCTTACCGGCCGCCAAACAATGGCGCCGCCTGCAGGAGACCGGATTTTGTCGATTAGGTCGAAGGCTCTGAGCCTAACAGACAAAATAGCCGAGAGTTTTGGCTTGTTCGATCAACCGCTCAACCCCGACCAACTGATCCAAGTCGCCCATCGCCGGACCGGACTGACCGAGTTCGGCGACGCATCCTTCATCGAGCCGCTCAGCCGTCTGCTGGACTCCTGTTCAACCGAATCGGCTCTCGGTCTCGTCGGGCGCAGCGCGACGCGATGGGACGTGGTTCGCTTCCTGTCAAATCTGCTGTTGCTGCACGAAGCCTCGGTCCAGTCGCCGGAAATCCAGTCTGAGCCGATCCGCCAACCTATCTTCATCACCGGTCTGCCACGCAGCGGAACCACCTTTCTGCACCGGCTGATGATGACCGACGTGGACAATCGCGCGCCGCTGGTCTGGGAAACGATCTACCCGTCGCCGTCTGCCGGCACCAGGGACCGGCGCATCGCGCGCGTCGGCCGCCAGTTGAAGACCTTCGAATGGCTGGCACCAGCGTTCCGTTCGCTGCATCCGCTGCAGGCAACGTCGCCGCAGGAATGCAGCGAGATCACCGCTCACGTGTTTCGCAGCCTGCGCTTCGATACGAATTATCACATCCCATCATACCGCGCGTGGCTTGACGCTGATGTGCTGCGCAATCTTCCGGCCTATCGCTTTCACAAGCGGTTTCTGCAGTATCTGCAACATCAGGACGGTGTCCCGCGCCGCTGGGTGCTGAAGTGCCCGGAGCATCTGTTCGCCCTGCAGGCGATCCGAGCGGTCTATCCCGATGCGCGCCTGGTTTTCGTTCACCGTGATCCTGTAAGAGTGCTGCTGTCGCAGGCCCGCCTTACAGAGGTTCTGCGACGTCCCTTCACCCGTCGGCTCGACCCGCGGACGCTTGGCCCGATGGAAAGCCGGCGCTGGTTGGACGGGACCCGCCGCATGATGGCGGTGGGTGACGATGCTGGCTTTCCCGACCCGGTGTGCCATGTGCATCACATGGACCTGATCAGCGACCCGGTCAGCACCGTCGACACGGTCTATCGCCATTTCGGCATGATGCTGCCACCGCGGACCGCCGCCGCGATCGAGCAATATGTGGCGGCCAAGCCAAATGGCGGCTACGGCGAACACGAATACAGTTTCGCCGATCATGGGCTGGACGAGCAACAGGAGCGCTCGAGCTTCCGACCCTACATGGTTCAGTTCGGCGTAACGACCGAGGCGTCGCCGCGACCCCGGTCAAATGCCATCCGGGCGAAGCCGCGCACCAGCAACGAGCGTACCCTGCAGTCGTGAGATCGCCGCAGTCGTGAGATCGCCTGACGGACCGACCGGAACGATCTACGCCGTTGTGTGATGCAGGGACCGACCGGCGGCGATACCCAGGCTTGACTCTGTTATGCTCTCACACCTGGGTATCAGTCTGATCTGCGCCGGATGATCCGGCTGGGTGGTGACGATACCGACCGGCAGGATCTGCCGAGTGTCCTCCCGCACCACCCTGAACCGACGGATCAGCGAGGCCAGGACCAGAACTGTCTCGGTCATCGCGAACTGGGCCCCTACACAGACGCGCGGACCGGCGCCGAACGGCATGAACGCAAACCGCGGCGCAGGTGAGGCGTCGGGCAGAAAGCGCGACGGATCGAACGCGTCCGGATCGTTCCACAGCGCATGGTGGCGGTGCAGCACCCAGGGCGCGATCATCAGCAGGCTGCCGGCTGCAAGATCCATATCGCCGGCCCGGTCGGCGGCGATCGCTTGCCGGACGATGGTGAAGACTGGTGGGAACAGCCGCAAAGCCTCACTCACCACGGCCTTGGTATAGACCAGTCCGGACATTGCGGCGTGGGCGGTGGCGGGCTCGATGATCAGAGCGGCAGCCTCCGCCGCAACGCGGTCCTGTTCCCAAGGCGCCTCGGTGAGCATGAGGATTGCCCAGAACAGCGTTACGGCCGTGGTCTCGTGTCCCGCCAGGATCAGGGTCGCAATCTGGTCGCGCAATTGCTCCGGAGAAAAGCCCACGCCGCTCTCCGGATCGCGTGCCGAGCGCAGGAGGTCGAACAGATCGCGAGGCGTTTCCGGGACAGGAGTACGCAGACGCTCCGCGATCATGGTTTCGATCAACCGCATCCAACGGCGTTTGAACAAGGCTCGACCAATGTCCCGGAAATTCGGAATCTGCGGCGGAAGGATCATATCGAGGAAATGCGGCTGCGCGTACCGTTCCCCGAACTCGATCAGCAGACGGCGCATGGCAGCGCCATATTGCGCCACTTCAAGTGAAAACATCGACCGGCCGGCGATGTCCAGCGTCAAATTCTGCATTGTCGTCAGCAGATCCACCGAAACCCATGGCGTCGCGCCCGATACACCTCCGGCAGAGGCTTCCGCCATGGCCCCCAGACGATTGAGCGCGTCATCGGTCGCCGTGGCGACATGGCCGGCGAGCATCGGCATCACCCGCGGCGCCAGCGCCGGTGCTACGGTGCGGCGCTGCAGCTTCCAGTTTTCTCCTTCGCTGAGCAACAGACCCTCACCGGTGATCGGCCGCAGGATCCGGATGGTCGCGGGGGTCCGGCGGTAGTTGCCTGGATTGGCGACCAGCACGTGGTGGATCGCGGGGTGCGCGTTCAGCAGGATGTTCCTCCGGCCGAAGTAGCTGCGCTCGGAACTGTCCTGCTCATACGCGTCATGCGGCCAGAGCGTCAGGGCGTTGGTGCGCGCCGCGCGCAGAAACGCACGCAGCGCCAAGGGCGCGTCGGGCCGCGGTGGCACAGTCGGGCGCAGATGCGTGCTGGTCATGTCGGCCATGCTACACCGCACCCGGGCGCATGACAAAGCCGCCTGTCCGGCGGCGCGCGACAAACGAGACCTATTCCTCAGTCGGGTTGATCACCTTCAGAATCCTGAGCCGCTCCCAGGCGTGGTCGAGGAAGGCCCGAATCTTCGGCGCCATGTGGCCGCCGCCGCGCGCAACCAGTTGCACCGGCAGCGGCGGCGGCTCGGATCCAGGCAGCAATCGCACCAGCGATCCTGCCTCCAGATCCTTCGCCACCTGATACGACAGCAGCCGCGCAACGCCACGGCCGGCCCGCGCCGCGAGTAATTGCGCCTCTACTTCGTTGACCAGCAGACGTGGCGAGAGGCGGATCACCGCGCCATGGCCGGCGGCTGCGAACCGCCATTCAGACGCCCCCGATCGTGGCGCCCCGAAGATCGTGTCGTGACCCGCAAGGTCCGCGGGCGTCCGCGGCACTCCGCGCGCCGCCAAATAGTCCGGGCTGGCCACGAGTAAACGCCGCACCTCCCCGACCCGCCGCACCAGCAGCGTCGAGTCAAGCAGGTCGCCGATTCGGATCGCCAGGTCGAGCCCCTCCTCGATCAGATCGAGATTGCGGTCGTTGAGGACGAGTTCGACGCGCACCGCCGGATATGCATCGAGGAAGCTGGTAACCAGCGGCGCCACGTGCAGGCGCCCGAACTGCACCGGGGCGGTCAACCGGAGCAGTCCTTGAACCGGTACGGCGGCGACGCTGCTCGTCATCGCTTCATACTCGGCCAGCACCGCACGGGCGCGTTCCGCCATCCGAAGGCCGTGCTCGGTTGCCGCGAGACGACGCGTGGTCCGCGCTACCAGCCGCACTCCGATGCGATCCTCCAAGGCCGCAAGAGCACGTGTGATGGCAGGCGGCGAGCGGCGCAGCCGACGGGCTGCCGAGACCATGCTGCCCTCGTCGATGACGGCCACCAGAAGTGCGAGTTCATCCAGCCGGTCCACGGATTATTCCCTTTGGCGGAAGTCTGACTTTCGAGCGCGCCACATTTTCCTGCGAACCGCAATGATCACATTGACGAGGTCTCAATGGAAGCCGGAGACCGAAAGTCAACAAGTGGAGGCATCGATGGACATGTCCCCGTTCAATGTGGATGAGCGCGCGGCGCAGCGGCTTGCCGGCGGCGGACCGGCAGGCTGGGCAATCCGCGACTTTATGCCCGATCAGCACCGCGGCTTTTTCGCCTCGCTGCGTTATCTCGCGGTCACCACCGCTGATCGCGACGGCTGGCCTGTCGCGACGATGCTGACCGGCCAGCCCGAATTCACTCACGCGCCGGACGCGACGACCCTTCGCATCGATAGCCTTCCGGATCGATCCGATCCCGCCCGGGCCACCCTGCTCCCCGGCCGCGAGGTCGGCCTGCTCGGCATCGACCTCGCCACGCGGCGGCGGAATCGCGCCAACGGCCGTCTGCTTGCCGTCGATACGGAAGGCATGACGGTCAGCGTATCGCAGAGCTTCGGCAATTGTCCGCGGTACATTCAGCGCCGCTCAGTCCACCCGGTCGAGCGGCGCGCACAACCGCCCGAATTCTTGTCAGGCCTCGATGTCGCGGCAACGACACTGATCCGGCAGGCAGATACCTTGTTCGTCGCCAGTCGGTCAGGATCCGGAAACGGCAAGCGCGGCGGTGCCGATATCTCCCACCGTGGCGGGCGTCCCGGTTTCGTATGGATCGACGGTGATACCCTCTGGATCCCGGACTTCCACGGCAATCGCTACTTCAACACGCTCGGCAATCTGCTTCGCGAACCCCGCTCCGCCCTGTTGTTCGTCGACTTCGAACGTGGTGATCTGCTGCACCTGCAGGGCCTGGCGGAAATCGACTGGAGTCTGGGTGCTGGCCGCAAGATCGGCGGGGCCGAACGCAGCTGGCGGTTCCATATCACGCGTGGCGTGCGACGCCGCGCCGCGCTGCCGCTGCGTTGGTCGTTCATGGATGAGGCGCCCACGACCGCGACAACTGGCACCTGGCATCAGGACGTACCGTAGCTGGCCGAACGGTCAGGTCGCGGGCTTGGTCGGGTCCTTCGTTGCTTCCCGCGTCGGAGCAGCAGGCGTCACTTTCGGCACCGGAGACGGCTGCGGCAACGGTTTGAAGGCGGGGCGCGGTTCAACGGGACCGGTGACCACGTCGAAGTCGAAGCGCGTAACGAGTGAATGCGTCGGATGCATGGAAACCTCCTTGATGCGGGACCGGAGGGCGACACCATCTTCAGCGGATTTCGTGACGGGAGAGCAGAAAAACGAAAGCCGCCGGAGGGGGCGGCTTTGGGTCCTGCTACGTGGGCACGATCCTAGGCCGCCGGTGCATACCAGCGGTACCAAAATCGCGAGGCGGGCAATAACGTGGCCATGACGATGCTATATGCGTCCGCCGCCGGGAATGCAACCAGCGACACCCGCGCCTGTCCCGTTCCGCCGCCGCTTGGGAATTGGCCGGCGCGTGCCGCACGTCTCGGCGCGCGAAAGTTCATCCCTCTTAACCGGATCTTCAACTTCCTCGCGCTATGCCGACTGCCCCGAGAACCTTGAGAATGTAACGAGCCGAGATGCGTGTGATGCGACCCGAGCCTGCCGATATGATTGTCGAGGCCGCGTCGCGCTCCAATTGTTGTCCCGTCCAGTCACGACGAAGCCGCAGCTTTATCATCACAATCGTCCGACGCCTTATTTCCCCACTTTGCGTTCACCCATGTCGTCTCCGGCGTTGACAGGTTCCCGGCCGCTGACGCGACCCCTGGTTACGCCGTGCGGGATCCTCCTGGTGGGCATGATCATGCTCGGTACCATGATTGCGATGACGACCGGGCCATTGATCATGCACCTGCGCAAGAACGCACTTTCCCAGGCCGATCGCGAGCAGCGGAGCCTTTCCCTGCTACTGGCAAATCAGGCCGAACGCGCTTTTGCGGCGGTGGAGTTTGTTCAGTCCGCCATCCTGGAGCGGTTGCAGGACGCAGGCGCGCGAACTCCCGAGGGGTTTCGGCAGCAGATGTCGGGCACCGCCATGCAAGAGGAACTTCGGCAACGTGGACGTATGCTGCCGCAACTCGATGCGATCGTGATCAGCGATGCCGCTGGCAGCCTGATCAATTCCTCTAGCATCAAACCTATCTCGTTTCCGCCCGCCAACGTCGCTGACCGCGACTTCTACAAAGGGCTGAGGTCACATCCCGAGCAGACCACGTCGATCGGCGATCCCGTGCAGTCCGCCATCACCGGCAAGTGGACGCTGCCCATCGCTCGCAAGGCGGCAAGCCCGGACGGGGAATTCCTCGGCATCGTCGAGGTGGCGCTGTCGTTGGACCAACTCGAGGCGCTTTATCGCTCGGTGGCCCCTTCGGCCGAAAGTTCCGTGGCGCTGTTCCGCGAGGACGGTCGCGTGCTGGCCCGATATCCTGAGGTCGGCGTTGAGCTGGGACGCATCTACCCCGCGACCGAGCCCTTCCGTGGCCTGAAAGGGAGCAGCGCCGACAGTCTGGTGGTCCGCCAGATCAGCCCGTTCGACGGCCTCGATCGACTGGTCGCGGCGCGGCGCCTCGAGCACTACCCCATTCTGGTGACCGTCACCAACACGATTTCGTCCATTCTGGCGGGATGGCGAGGGCAGGCTGCTTATCTGGTCGGAGCGGCCGTCATCCTGGAATTATTGGTGGTTGGCATAGGCATGCTCATGCTGCGGCAGTTGCGTGGCCAGCGGACGCTGAACGAGGCGCGCGCCGCGCTCGCGGAGGCCGAAGTCTCCCGCGTGGGCGCCGAAGCCCAGCTCACTATGGCGCATGAGCGGGAGCGGACCGAGCGGCAGTTAGCCATCCAGAATGCCCGGTTCGTGGCCGCCCTGAGCAACATGTCACAGGCGTTATGTTTGTTCGATGCATCGGACAGGTTGCTGATCGGCAATGGCAGGCACGCAGAGATGTTCGGAATGCCTGCGAGCAGAATTACACCCGGGGCGACCCTCGAAACCCTCCTGGGACGGGCAGACGGCGAGTCGAACCTTTCGACTACAGACGTGGAGTCGATGCGGTCTGACATCCAAAAGGTGAAAGCGGCGGGCAGGCGGCACGCCGGCGTCCGTAAGCTGACCGATGGGCGCACCTTGGCGGTGAACTTTGTGCCGGTGGAGAACAAAGACTGGCTGATAACCTTCGATGACATCACCGAGCGGCGCGTCGCCGAAGACAAGATTACGCACATGGCACGCCATGACGCTCTGACCGGGCTGCCAAACCGCGCCTCGTTTCGTGACAAGCTGGGCGAAGCGGTGGCGCGAAGCCGAAAGGGACAATCGTGCGCCGTTCTGTATCTCGACCTCGATCAATTCAAGGCGGTGAACGACACGCTTGGCCATCCGGCCGGAGACGCCCTGCTGCGGGAGGTGACCCTGCGGCTGCTGACGCACACGCGAAAGGTGGACACGGTGGCGCGTCTTGGCGGCGACGAGTTCGCCGTCGTGCAGTCGAGCGTCAACCAGCCGCAGGACGCCGTGTCGCTGGCGACGAGGCTTATCGAGGCGCTTGCCGTGCCGTACAAATCAGCGGGCAGCAGGTGCTGCTCGGCACCAGCGTCGGCATAGTCCTCGCTCCGACCGACGGTGAGGACCCGGACCAGATCCTGAAGAACGCGGATCTGGCTCTCTACCGTGCCAAGGCAGAAGGACGCGGCCGGTATCGCTTCTTCACACCGGAAATGGACGCACGCATGCAGGAGCGGCGAACACTGGAGATAGACTTGCGCAATGCGCTCGTCGCCGGCGAGTTCGAGTTGTTTTACCAACCGCTGGTAAACCTCAAGAGCGGCCTGGTTACCGGATTCGAGGCGCTTATGCGATGGTTTCACCCTCGTCGCGGTATGATCCCCCCAACCGATTTCATCCCGCTTGCGGAAGAGATCGGCCTGCTCATACCGCTGGGCGAATGGGCATTGCGCCGAGCCTGCCTCGATGCGGCGAAATGGCCTGACAAGATCAAGGTGGCGGTGAACGTTTCGGCCACCCAGTTCGCCAGCCGCACACTGGTCGAGGACGTCATCACCGCCCTCGCGGTATCCGGCCTGGAACCGGAACGGCTCGAACTCGAGATCACCGAGACGGTCATGCTCGACGAGACCCACTCGATACTGGCGATCCTGCACAGGATTCGGGACCTTGGTGTCGGCATCGCCATGGACGATTTCGGCACCGGCTATTCGTCGCTCAACTATTTGCGGCGCTTTCCGTTCAGCAAGGTCAAAATAGACCGCTCCTTTGTCGAGGGCCTGGGCCAGGGCGGTGACTGCGACGCGATCGTGGCCGCGATAACCGATCTCTGCTCCACCCTTGGGATGATTGCGCTCGCAGAGGGGGTGGAGACCGAGGATCAGTTGCAGCGGTTGCGCGCGGCAAACTGCCGCGAGGCACAAGGCTACCTCTTCAGCCCGCCGCGTCCGGTGTCCGAGGTGCCGGCTCTGTGCCGGAGGCTCGCCGGCGCGCAGCTGGTTAAAGCCACTCCGTGATCGGTCGCCTTTGGCAAATCCGGCGATTGCGCGATCGGCGGACGGCTGCCTGATCGACGAGCAGGCCACGGCCGATAGCATCGCGCCCGGATCGCCACTTATCAATCGCGGGCGCGTCTTCCTCTGGCCTAAATCTACGAAGGGTTGGAGGAACTGCCGGAATAATGTAAGCAGTCCGTGGGGATCCGAATGCATTCGGCGAAGTTCATGCCGACACAATCTGCGCGACCGCAACTGGATGTGAACGGAAGAACCATCTGATTGGCCCCACATCGGCATAGCGCCGGAAGCGCATCGCAAAACTTTCGGCCGCGATCGAAGGAGATTAATATGGCAAAGGCACGTTTGCTGCAGGTTGCGTGTAGCGTTGCGATGCTCGCGGCCTCACCCGTGTTCGCACAAAACAACACCCAGACCGGCGACGCCGCAGCCGGAGGCGCCGCAAACGCTCCGGCCACTCATGATGCAATGCCTGGCAGCATGGCACCTGCGTCGACCGGTCCAGCCGGATCCGAGGAGCCGATGCACAAGATGGCGCACCACCACGGTGGCGCGATGCGCGGTTCGAAAGGCGACCGTTCGCAGGACGCGATGGTTGATCGCCTCAACGAGCAGAGCTTACAGGCCGCGCAGCAGGGCCAGTCATTCAGCGTGTCCGGATCTGGCGCTGGCAATACCGCCCCAGCGTCAGGGGCAGGCATGCACGACATGCCGGCTAGCGGGGCGCCCGGCGGCGGCAAGATGTAGGCAACTCCGCCGCGTCACTTCGGCGGCCTCGTGTAGTGCCCTGATCGTGGGAACTGTGATTGCTGGCCCGGGCCGCCGGTTCAAGCGGCGGCGTCCGGCGCCGCTGTCCTGGTACGCCGGCCGCCCGGCCCGGAGCGGGTCGCTTTTGCAACAGTCCCAAGCACCGTGTCGTCGCCACAATGTCGCCAACGCTAAGCTCGGCTGCCGTGCCGGGAACCCCTCATTCCACGGGCCTCGCGGAAGCTTTGCGTTAGAGCACGGGCCGCGTAGGGTAGCGGCGGATTGCACACAACGGAGGTAACCAACCATGAAAGCCGCGGTCTTCCACGCGCCCCATCAGCCACTGACCATCGAGGACGTGGAAATCGAGAAGCCCAAGCGGCGTGAAGTGCTGCTCCGCACCGCCTACGCCGGCCTGTGCCACTCGGATTTGCATTTCATGGAGGGCCTTTATCCCTACCCTACCCCCGCAGTGCTCGGGCACGAAGGCGCCGCCGTCGTCGAGGCGGTCGGCGAGGACGTCACCTACGTCAAGCCCGGCGACCACGTCATCACCTGCCTCTCGGTGTTCTGCGGCGAGTGCGAGCAGTGCACCACCGGCCACACCAATCTCTGCGACAATACCGAAGTCAAACTCCTGCCCGGCGTGGCTCGGCGGTTGAAATGGAAAGGCGAGGTCCTGCACCAGGCCTTCAACCTGTCCGTCTTCGCCGAACAGATGCTGGTCCACGAACATGCCGTGGTGAAAATCAACCCGGACATTCCGCTTGACCGCGCCGCCCTGGTTGGCTGTGGCGTCATGACGGGTGTCGGAGCCGTCTTCAATGCGGCGAAGGTGGAACCGGGCAGTACCGTTGCGGTGATCGGCTGCGGCGGTATCGGCCTTTCAGCCGTGAATGGTGCGGCGATCGCCGGGGCCGAGCGGATCATTGCGATCGATACCAATTCGTCGAAGCTGGATAAAGCGAAGCAGATGGGGGCGACGCACATCATCAACGCCTCGAATGTCGATCCAGTGGCAGCGGTGAAGGATCTGACCGACGGTAAGGGCGTGCCGTACTCGTTCGAGGCCATTGGGTTGAAGACCACCGCGGAACAGTCGTTTGCCATGCTGCGCCCCGGCGGCGTCGCAACGATAATCGGTATGATCCCGTTCGGCACGAAGATCGAACTGCACGGCGCCGATTTCTTGCGCGACCGTAAGATCCAGGGTACCAGCATGGGCGGCAACCGCTTCCGTGTAGATATGCCTCGGTTGCTGGAATTATGGCGACAGGGGCGATTGAAGCTCGACCATCTGATCTCTGGTCAGGTCAAGCTGGACCAAATTAATGAGGGCTTCGAGATGTTGAAGTCCGGTGCGCCGGTGCGCAACCTGATCAATTTCGGCGTCGCCTGATCGGGCCATCGCGGCAGGTTTTGGTTGCGGCCAGCGTCGCCAGTCTAGGCTGGCCGCAACGATTTGGTCATCGTCCACACCGGCCCGCGGCCGTGGAGTGGCGGAACGTTATCGCCACTATTGCACACGGCCTGAACCGCGAAAGGCCCAGGTTGTTACGAGTGTGCATCTTGAGACCGTCTTCGAATTTGCTGTAGCCCGGAAACCAAGCGACGAGATCATTGTTTCTGCATTTGATCTACGGAGCAAGCGCTTCCCATGTCAGGATACCGGGTCTTTCCCGCAGTGTTTGGTGTCCTTTCGCTGTTCGGCTGCACTTCCGACCCAAACGCCTCAGTAAACCAGATGTTTCCCATTCGACAAATGGATCATTTCTTCGATTCACTATCTCGGCCATCGCTGCCTCCGGATTACACGCGCCTGCCCGGCTACGCGCCAGCCTACCCACCCATCCAGCTGAATGGCTCTGACCACGGCGAAGCACTGTGCCGTCCGCCGTCGAGCCTCGGTGCCGACGCCCCGGCGCCAGATGATTGCTCCCCACGCTCATAACGAAATGCGGGCCACGGTGGTCAATCGTCCGGCGGTAAAGCGACTGAACTGCGTCTGGTCAGATGTATATATATCGCACCGTGCGGACGGACGCTAAAGTCGGTTAAGTCAAGTCTTGGCCGACCATGGGAGACAATGGTAAAGTTACCCGGATGATGGAAGCTAGTTTCCAGCACCGGAGTCGCGCTGACAATCGCGCGGGCGGCGAAGCTGCCGGGGGTGCCAATACCCGGGCAGGGACTGTCCGAACGCGGTTGACGAGCGCCAGAATGGACGCTTGCCGAGCGGGGAAATCTCGATGCGTCGTTGGGCGCAACATATCGTGAGCTTATTGTTGTCCTGCTGCCCATCAGAGGCAAATACCGAGGAGTGATGCCCGTTTGATTAGGCTATCAATTTGGTCCAGTTGCATGTTCAGGGCGGCAGCTTCCGCCAGCGGACGAAATGGCGCGAGCGTCGACGGCGAAGCTTCGGATTGAGAAGGATCGGCTCATGGGCACAGGTTCTGCATTACCCGAAGACCCAACCGCGCTGCTTGGCATTGAATTGACCCCTTCGGAACGGTTTCAGCGCCTCGCGGACACGCTGCACGCCCAACAGGACGGGGGCGAGCCCGTCGCCGAGCGGCCGCCGGTCCAGTCCCACGCGATTGCGGCCGGCGAAGACGATGCACGAGGCTCGGGCTGGCGAAGCAGAATAAGCCTTTTCCTCGCCATCCTTGTCGTTACGATAGGCCCTTGCGGGGCACTTCTGACAGCTTTGGGTCCACCCCACTTTGGCCGGAACGCCCACTCGGATACGGCAAATGCGATTGTTGCCCCCAGGGTGCCGCGGCCGGGCTTGGCTGATCAACCGGCACCTGGACCGGAAACCGCGCTGGCTGCCGCTGCCACGACGCCGCGACCGGCCACAGCCGACCAGCCCGCGCCTGGACCGGAAACAGTGCAGGCTTCCCCTGCCGTGGCCGCGATCGAAGCCAGGGATACCACGATGAAGTCGGCTGACCCGGCGCCGAGCCATGCCGTCCCGAAGACTTATGTGAGCGCTTTGAGCCATGGCACTTCAAGACCATATTTGAACAAGGCTCGATCGTCTCGGCACACGATAACCGAACCGATTGCCCGTGTTCGTGCCATCACGGACGTCCAGCACGGCGGCCCCTATGCCAGAACCGGCAATGGGCCCGGCAACTTTTTCAGTGGCGACAGGTAGCTTGGTTCCGCTGTGACGACCAAAGGAATCCGCGTCGCGGCAACAATCTGGCGCACCCCCCTCAATGACGTCGCGACAGCCGGGATCTCCGGGCGGAAGCCCGACATCCTGCACCCAGGCGATCGAGGCGTCGAACCGTGTCGCCTCCCCTCGACCCACCCTTAGCTAGGATTTCGACCGCCCCGGACGCCGAACCCTCGCGTCCCTGCCGCTGGCAACGCCGTTGACGAGGTCGCGTGTCTGCTACAGCTTCCTCTGGCGTCAGGGGAGTGACCGTTGTGGCCAACGACTATACCGTCGGCGATCTTGTGGCCGAGTTTCTATCTGCCTGTGGTGTCGCCACCGTGTTCGGCATCGCCTCGGTACACAACATTCCAATGCTGGATGCGATCGGCCGGCGGAACAGCATTCGTTTCGTGATGGCGCGTGGCGAACTTGGCGGCGCTCATATGGCCGACGGTTATGCGCGCGTCACCGGCGGCATCGGGGTGATCGTCTCGTCAACCGGCCCAGGCGCTGCCAACGCGGTGGGCGGCCTGATCGAGGCCCGCTTCGCCGGCTCCCCGGTCCTGCATATCACCGGACAGACTGCTACTCGTTACGTCGATCGTCAGCTTGGCACGGTGCACGACGCCTATGATCAGCTTGGCATGCTCGCATCGGTATCGAAATCCGCCTACCGCATCCGCTCGGCGCAGAACGCCATCGGCGTGCTGACCAGCGCAGTGGTGGATGCGCTCAGCGCACCAATGGGTCCGGTCAGCGTGGAGGTGCCGATCGACCTGCAGCGCGAGAAGATCGAGCGCCCCGCCATACTGGATAATTTCGTTCTCCCGCTGCCGGCGCCGCGCACTCCGACCGACGCTGAGCTGGACAGCCTGGCCGAACGGGTCATCGCCGCAAAGCGTCCGATGTTGTGGCTCGGCAATGGGGCGAAGGGTGCGGGAGGGCCGGCCGCCCGCCTGCTGGAGATGGGCTTCGGCGTGGTCACCAGCTTCAACGGTCGCGGCACGGTACCGGAAGATCATCCACGTAATCTGGGCTCCCTGACCGGCAATGGCATGCCGATCATCACCGATTTTTACCGCACCATCGACCTGTGCCTTGTGGTCGGCTGCCGCCTTCGCGGCCAGGAAACCGGCGACTTCGCGGTCAGACTGCCGGAGAATCTGGTCCAGATCGACAGCGACCCCAGCGCCAATGGCCGCACCTACGCCAGCCGCTATTTCGTCTGCGGCGACGCCAACGCCACGCTGCAGGGTCTCGTCAGTCGAATCCAGGACAAGCTAACCGTCGCCCAAGGCTATCCCGACGAATTCGCCGCCCTCAAGCGCGCGGCGCAAAAGGAGTTCATCGGCACCCTGGGGGTCTATGGCACTTTCAGTGAGCAACTGCGACGGGCGATGCCAAGGGATGCGATCTGGGTTCGCGACGTGACGCAGAGCCACAGCACCTGGGGCAACCGCATCTTTCCAATCTACCATCCGAATCAGAACGTCTATCCGGTCGGCGCCGGCATCGGCCAAGGCCTGTCGCTTGGCATTGGTGCCGCTGCCGCTGCGGGCGACCGAAAGACAGTCGTCATGACAGGCGACGGCGGCTTCTTCCTGAATGTTGGAGAACTGTGGACGGCGGTTCAGGAGAACCTGAACATGGTCGTGATCGTGATGAACGACCGCGGCTACGGCGTCATCAAGCGCATCCAGGATGCCACCGCCCAAGGCCGCCGTTTCTACGCCGACCTGCAAAGTCCCGACATCTCGAAGCTCGCGGCAGTGTCCGATATCCCGTATTTTCGTTGCGATCATGCCGATACATTTGGCGACACCGTTGCCGGGGCGCTGGCGGTGACGGGCTTGACCATTGTGGAAGTGGACATGACGGCGGTGGGGGAGTTCCCCCCTTATTACCCTTTCAACCAGAAGCCCGCTGCCTGAGCATCCGGGAGCCTTGGACGGACCGTGTCGCCCTTGCGGGCTTCACGAAACTCGGCCATACGGCCGATGCGCTGAGCGCTGGTGCCATCTCGCCGGCCGCGGACTGTCTGATGCCCATAGGCTTTAGCGATGACCGTCCGTGCTTAAGGTGTCATCCTCGGCGAAGGGCCGGACATCTACGATTTTGACTGCACCGCCCTGAAGTCGTGGGCCCCTCGCCCCTCGGCCTCCGCCAAGGGCATGCTCCGCCGGGGATGACACTGGAGACGCGAACGGTGGGTCGACGTCAGGGCCGCCGGTAACGCCCGGTCATTTTTCACGGAAGAATTTTCTCCACGGCAACAGCGATCAAATGGACTGCTGAAATGTGACTATCTTCGGCCCATGCCGAGAGCCGTCATGAACCCCGTCAGCAAAGCCATCTGGTTCATTGAAGCCCACCTCGGCAGCGATCTGACTCTCGAGCAGATCGCCGCGATCGCCGGCGTCTCGCGCTACCACATGGTGCGGGCCTTCGGTGCCACGACAGGACGCTCGGTCATGCGCTACGTGCGGGCTCGACGGTTGTCCGAGGCCGCCCGGGCGCTTGCCGACGGCGCGCCCGATATCCTGATGGTCGCTCTCGACGCCGGTTATGGCTCTCACGAGGCATTCACCCGGGCATTTCGCGAGCGGTTCGGCGTGACGCCGGAAACCATCCGCGGCGATCGCCGCATCGATCACATCTCACTGATGGAGCCAATCAAAATGGCCGCGACAGCACCGCCAAATCCGCGTCCGCCACGGCTGGAGAACGGCAGGCCGCTACTGATTGCCGGACTGGCCGAACGCTGCACGTGGGAGACCAGCGCCAAGATCCCCTCGTTGTGGCAGCGCTTCCATGCCTACCCCGGCGGCATCCCCGGCCAATCTGGCAGGGCCGCCTATGGAGTCTGCTGCAATGGCGACGATGCCGGCAATTTTGATTACATCGCCGGGGTCGAGGTCGCGGATTTTTCCCTCCTGCCCAGCGAGCTCAGTCGGGTGCGGATACCCGAACAGCGCTACCTGGTATTCCAGCACACCGATCACATCGCAACGGTCCGCGGCACGATTGCCGCGATCTGGAACGACTGGCTGCCTGCGTCCGGTCACCACGTTGCCGACGCACCGAATTTCGAACGCTATACCGAGAGTTTTGATCCGCTTACGGGAACCGGTGGGCTCGAGATCTGGATCCCCGTCGAAGCCTAGATCTCATACCGATGGTCCTTAGCGGTGACCGTCCGTGCTCAAGCCTCGGCGAAGGCTGGAAATCTACGATTTTGACCGCACCACGCTGCAAGTCGTGGGTCCCCGGCCGCCGCCGGGGATGACACTGGAGACGCGAACGGTGGGTCGACTTCAAGGGCCTCTGACCTCACATGCTGTAGTTCCGGCATAGGATCATTCCGGCTGACGCGCGCACCCTCGCAGCGGCTGTCCCGATCCGTCTGGCTCTGTTTCGGCAACGCCAGGTTCGGCGATCGCCGAACCTGCAACTGAGAACGCTGGCTCGATGGCTCGATGGCGGAACGTATCTACATGTCGTTGAGCGGCATGCGGACGATCGTCTGCAGGAAGGATCGCAATCCGGCGGCCGACGGCGCGGCACTGCACCAGGCGATATACCCATCCGGCCGCACCAGCCACGCCATACCAGGCTGGGCGGAAAACGCGGCGGCAAACTCACCGCCGGAATCGGCCAGACTCGGTAGATCCTCTCGTTCCAGCGGCGGCGCGTCGGGCGCCACGACGGCGAATCCGCTGCCGCCATCGCCGAACACGGTGCGAAGCAGGGTCAGCATTTCCGCCAGGGTATCCGCCATTGCCTTGTCCGCCCCGACGAAGCCCAGCAGGACATGGCGTCCATGGCCCAGTCGCTCATGCAGCCTGACCGCATGGCCAACGAACGCGCGGCGGAGCTGTCCCGCATTCGGGGCGCGATCTCCGGCGGCAAGCGGTGCGCTCGCCGCTTGCGTCCTCTCATCCCTGACGACGCCGCTGTCGCGGTAGCTGATCAGCAACTGAGTTTCCCGCATGCCGGGCAGTTGCGCCCGCTGGGCGAGCACATCGTTCAGGGCGCGACTGGTGTTTCGCACCACGTCCAGGCCCACCGGGCGTCGTTCCGCCGAGTAGCTGTCCAGGAGCCTTTGTGTCGCCAGATCGCGACTTGCCAGCGCCAGCTTCCAGGCCAGGTTGTGCGCGTCCTGGAGACCCGTGTTCATGCCCTGGCCGCCGACCGGCGGATGCAGATGAGCGGCGTCGCCGGCCAGGAACACGTTTCCCTTTCCATAGGCCGGCACGATCCGATGGCTGACCCGATAGACCGAAGACCAGTGCAGCGACGAAAGCATCGTGCGCTTCGGCAGCAGCGGCCCAAGCAGTGCGATGATCTGCTCCAGAGTCGGCGGTGTGGCATCCTCGGCCGCGTCGCCCGCTGCTGCACCGGCGGCATCCGGACGCACCGCGGACAGCCGATAGCGGCGGTTGGAGCCATGCACCGGAACCGCCGCCAGAGACGTCCCTGCAGCGCTATGGTTAAAACGATACATCCGGCCGCGTGGCAGGTCCCAGTCCACCTCCAGGTCCGCCAGCACGAAGGTCTGCGGATATTGCCCACCATCGAAGTCAAGGCCGAGCATGGCGCGGACCTTGCTGTGCGCACCATCGCATCCGACCAGCCAGCGGCAGTCGATGGTCTGCTCATCGCCTCCCGGCCCGGTGACCTGCGCCCGGACGCCGTTCGCATGCGTCGCAAATCCGGCCAGTGCCGTTCCATACAGCACAGTGCCGCCGTGACGGCTCAGGCAGGCTTCCAACAAACGCTCAGTGTCGAACTGTGCCAGCGAGAGGCTGCCGAACGGCAGGTCGGGCGGCATGTCCATTGCCGGCCCTGGAACATCATCGTCGAACGCGGTGACGCCGCGCAACCACACACCCGAAATCGATTGCGTCCTGGACCATGCCGAGATCGTCGAAGATTTCCAGGGTGCGCGGGGTGACACCGAGCGCCTTGCAAAAGAACGAGCGCTCCGTCCGTCGCTCGATCAGCAGCACGTCCGCGCCGTCCCGCGAGAGCTCCGCCGCAAGCAGCAGTCCGACCGGCCCGGCGCCGGCGATCAGTACATCGGTTGTGCGCTTCATATGCGGTCTGCCTTCAACGAGGGGCAAGGAATTCGCCCCGCTCCGAATTCGTTTCAGGATGTACCTAATCCGGCTTGCCACAACGCATCAAGTAGCCTGCGATCGATAACTGCCGTCGGAAATCGGGGGCCGCCTACAGAGCTGGGTTGCTGGCGGCGTTTTTGGGCGCTCGCCATCAACCCGACGATCGGCCTCCCGTCCCCCCCGGGCGTCCCACGCATCCTACCGCTAGCCGTCGCGCAGGCGCCCCGCTGGCGGCGTCGCCGAAATTTCACCTATGGTGCCGATCCAGAAGGTGTGGTCCGCGGCAATTCCACATGGTCAGCGCAGCGGACCTATCGGACAGTCATTACCCTGAGTTGCACGGCAGATCATCCTGCTGGCGGAACGCGGAGAGGCGGCGATATAGTTTCGTCCGACAACCTTTTCATATCCGTCCCGACAAGCCTGTCGAGAGAGGTTTTCCATGCCATCCCGCCGCACGGTCGTCACGGGCGCCCTCGCCGCCTCCGCTTGCTCTCCGTTCGCAATACGGGCGCAGACCTCGCCTGCGGGGAAATCAGGCGACAACGCAGGGCCGCCGACTATTCTGGAGTTGCAGCGCCGAAACATCGAGGTCAACGGCAAGGCCGCTTCGGTGTTCGGCATCCGTCAGCCGGACGGCACTTCCGGGATTACCACCGTGGTCGATAGGCCCTTCCGTGTGCGCGTGGAAAATCAAATCGAGGAACCGAGCCTGATCCACTGGCATGGGTTGACGCCACCCTGGCAACAGGACGGCGTGCCGGGCATTTCTGGACCGGCCATTCTCCCGGGCGGCAGTGCCGAGTATGATTTCCCGCTGCGCTCCGGCGGTACGTTCTGGATGCATTCGCACCAGGGCCTGCAGGAGCAGCTGCTGATGGCCGCGCCGCTGATTATCCATGATCAGCGCGACCGCCAGGACCAGCAGGAAGTTGTTCTCATGCTCGCCGACTTCAGCTTCACCCCGCCGCAGCAGATATTCGAGGATCTCAGGAACACCAAAGGCATGGCCAACATGGCAGGGCCGGCCGGCGCAGCCTCGGGCACGGCGATGGCCTCGATGCCGGGCATGACGAACGGAAACGCCTCCACCGCACCTGACCTGAACGACGTAACGTATGATGCCTTCCTGGCCAATGACCGCACGCTCGCCGACCCCGAGGTGGTGAAGGTCGAGCTCGGCGGGCGCGTATTGCTTCGGATCATCAACGGTTCCTCGATGAGCGCGTACCACATTGATCTTGGCCAGCTTGATGGCGAGTTGATCGCGGTGGATGGTTGTCCGGTCGCCCCCGTGACGGTCCGCAAATTCTCACTTACGGTTGCGCAACGTCTGGATATTCGTGTGAAGATCCCGCGTGAACCGGGCGCGCATCCGGTGCTTGCCGTGCTGGAAGGTGAGCGCAGTCAAACCGGTATCGTGCTGGTCGCGGGAACCGGGCCGATCGCCCGCATCCCCGAGCTGGCGAAGATGCCTTCCCCGCCGCTGACGCTCGATCTCGAGCGCCGCCTGAGCGCGATACAGCCCTTGGCTCCACGCAAAGCGGACCGCGTTCACACCCTCGACCTGACCGGCGAGATGGCCGGGTATCTATGGTCAATCAACGATGTCGTCTGGAACAGGGAAGTTCCGCCGTTGCCCCTCGCCAGAGGGGAGCGTGTCGAGCTGGTCATGGTGAACCGGACACCAATGCCGCATCCGATGCATCTGCATGGGCATGAGTTTCAGGTGGTCGAGATCGACGGCGAACGCTTCGCCGGTGCTGTGCGGGACACCGTACTGGTGCCGCCGGGCAAGCGTGTGGTGGTTGCCTTCGACGCCAATAATCCTGGCTTATGGGCCTTCCACTGCCATCTGCTCTACCATTTGGAAGCCGGCATGTTCACGACGTTTCGCTATGTTTAGACCGAAATGAGGCGGACGCGATTCGCCGGGTAACTCAGGCTGATATGCCTCCAACCACCCCGGTCGCCAGACCGGCCGCCGCGTCAAGTCCGGCCCGGGCGCGCAGCAGCGGCATCGCGAGCAGCTCCTCAACGGTGTCCTCGGCGATCCGGGCCGCGGTATCCAAAATGACATGCGGTCGGTCCCACCGCTGATAGTCGCGGGCCAGAACTTCATCCCACGCCGGCAGCCTCAGACCTGAAACGTTGGTCCGACGGGTCTCGACCCGGCGCCGGTGCTCCTCGGCATCCGAGCAGACAATCTCGACCTCCAGCACTGGAGCGTGCGCCCGGTTTGCCACCGCCAGCCACGCGTCCCGCGTCACCGGCAACGGATTGACCGAATCCGCGACAACCGTGCCACCGGCACGAAGGTTCTCTTCCGCGACCAGATAGGCGACCGCATAACCTTCCGCGACCACACCGCCCGGCAGCGTCGCGCACGCACGCAGCGCCTGCTCTATCGTGTCGATACGCAGGTACGTGGCCAGGAGACGGCGAGCCAGCATCGCCGCGATCGTGGATTTCCCGACGCCCGGCAGACCGCCGAACACAACCAACATCGCGGCCTCCTCGGCCTCAGCCAAAGAATACAAGCAACCGGCGCAGCAGTTCGGCTGGCTGCTCCTCCGGCATCCAGTGACCACAATTTTCAATCACCCCGCCTTGCACGTCCGCGGCCATGCGCCGCAGTGACTCCACGACCTCGAGGCCGCGTCCCCACGAGCGGTCACCGCCCAGCGCCAGCACCGGCATCGGCAGCTTCGATCGAGCCAGTACGGCCGCGTTGTCGGCAATGTCGCGTGGAATGGCGCGGTAGTAGGAGAACCCCGCCCGCAGAGCGCCCGGCTGACGATAAACGCGCAGGTATTCCGCGACATCACGTTCGCCGATTGCATCGGGCCGAGCGCCGTAGGTGCGGTAGAACCAGCCGAGGTAGATGTCCTCCCGCCCAGCGACCAGGGCTTCGGGAAGATCGAGTGTCTGATGAAAGCCGTGGTGCCAGCGCCGGCCGCCTTGACTGATGTTCTGGCTGCCGTCACCCGGAATCGTAACATCCAGAATCACCAGCTTGCGTACTGCCTGCGGATGCGCCGCCGCGACGGCATAGGCCGTCGGGCCGCCCCAGTCGTGTCCGACCAGATAGAATTCCCCGATCCCCAGGACCTCGCTGACCAGGCGCCAGATATCGTTGCCCACCGTCTTCTTGTCGTAACCGTCCGCTGGCCGCGACGAATCGCCGAGCCCTCGAAGGTCGGGCGCGATCACTCGGAACCTGTCGGCCAGTCCCGGAATGATGTGTCGCCACTCGTACCAGCTCTGTGGCCAGCCATGCAGCAAAACGACCGGAAATCCCGCTCCCGCGGTCACGTAGTGCAGCCGCACGTCACCCAGATCAGCGTGATGATGGTCCACTTCGGCCACTATCCTGTCCCCCCTTGCCGCGGCCAGCCACTTGCGCGCCAGTGTCCGCTGCTTTCACTCTGCCTCGTTTCGTAACGCCGCAATACTTGCAGCCATCGCCGGCATGGCAACTCTCGCCGCCCACCCCGCCATGGCGCGACCCAATAAACTCAGCGTGTCGGCTCGGCGACGGGCGGCAGCAGCCCCATCCGCTGGCACAGCAGGAATAGCCGCCGCCCCTGGGTGAAGCTGAGCACAATCATCAGCCCCAGACTTGCACTCCCGACGACCGAGCGGACGGCCATCGCCTCGGCCATCGGCATCATCTGTCCCACGGCCAGATAGAACCCCGCTTTGACAAAGAAATAGGCCGCCCACAAGAGCGTGAAGAGCTGGAAGAACCGGACGATGTCTGGCCGATCCTCGAACCGCTCGCCCCGCCGCTGCTCGGCAAGTTCCTGCACGATCGGCCGAGGTCCGCGTGCACCCGCCACGAAGGCCGAGCCGGTGACAACGTTGGTGACCACGCTTTCGTATTTGAGCATGAAGGGTGTGGTCGAAAGCAGATCAATCGCGCCGAACACCACGGTGAGGCCGCTGGTCAGCAAATAGATCCGGGTGAATGTCACACCCCGGTGCCAGCGCCACAGGCAATCCCCCAGGATGAATATCACCGACCCCGCGATGGCGATCTTTATGCCGAACGCCAGCAGCAGGATCCAGAACACCACCAGCGGACCGAAATCGGCCATCGCCCATCGCGCCGCACTGAGCACTCGGTCGAGCATGATCCCTCCTACGGTTGTCGTGGTCAGCGCAAACCCACGTCCGCCACGCCGACCACGGCGCCGACCCGGCCGCTTCCCGCCGGGCCGAATTCCGCGTACCGTCCGGGTGCGTCATACCGCTACGGGGGGAACCATGCATTGGACCGATCGCCGTGAACGCTACCGTGCCGTTCTGGCCGGCAGCGTTTGCATCCACCCCGGCTCCGTCCACGACGCCATTTCCGCCCGCATCGCCGAGGAACTCGGCTTCGAGGTCGGCATGTTCGCCGGTTCGATCGCCTCCTTCACAGTGCTGGGCGCGCCCGATCTGATCGTGCTGACTCTGACCGAATTCGCCGACCAGGCCTACCGCATCAACCGCGCCGGCAAGCTGCCGTTGATGGTCGACGCTGACCACGGCTACGGCAATGCTCTCAACGTCATGCGTACTGTGCAGGAGCTTGAAACTGCCGGCGTCGCCGGCTTGATGATCGAGGACACCTCGCTGCCACGCGCATTCAGTGAGAACAAGCCCACCGTCATTTCGATCGAGGAAGGCATCGGCAAGATGCGCGCCGCTCTCGCCGCGCGGGAGGACAAATCACTGGTAATCATCGGCCGCACCAGCGCCCCCGCGATCAACGGTCTCGCCGACGGCATCAAGCGGCTGAAGGCCTACGAGAAGGAAGGCGTGGATGCCCTGTTCATCGCCGGCGGCCTGACCCGTCACGACCTCGACTCGATCGCCGAGGAGGTAAAGATCCCGCTGATGCTGGGCGGCATTTCGACCGACCTGCAGGACAAGGAATACCTCGCGAGCCGCGGGGTGCGGATTGCCCTGCAGGGCCATCAGCCGTTCTCAGCCGCCGTCAAAGCGACCTATGACACGCTAAAGGCCCTGCGTGACGGCACCAGACCGGCCGCGCTGCAGGGCATTGCCTCGACCGAGTTGATGGCGAGGGTCACGAGAGAGGGCGACTACAAGAGCTGGACGGAGAAATTCCTCAACTGACAATCGTTGGTTGATCTTCGCCGGCGTGCAGGGAATGTTGCCGGGTATGAACACTCTATCCGGCAGCGCGCGACTCGCAGGCATTACCGGCTGGCCCGTCAGTCATTCCCGCTCGCCCCGGCTGCATGGCTTCTGGTTGGAGCGCTACGGGGTCGACGGCGCCTATTTGCCCCTGCCCATCCATCCCGACAATTTTCCAGCCGCAGTGCGTGGCCTGATGCTGTCCGGCTTTGCCGGGGTTAACGTCACCATCCCGCACAAAGTCGCCGCCTTCGGGATCTGCGACCTCGTCGACGACTCGGCTCGGCGTGCCGGCGCCGTCAACACCTTGATTTTCGAGGCCGGCCGGATCAGCGGAAGCAACACCGACGGCTGGGGTTTCCTGGCTAATCTGCGTTCTAGCGGCGTCGACCCCGCCGCGGGTCCCGCGCTGATCCTGGGCGCCGGCGGATCGGCTCGTGCCATCGCCGCCGTGCTTCTGGAACTCGGCGTCGGAGTCACCCTGGCCAACCGCACCCGAAGCCGCGCGGAACGGCTTGCGGGCGATCTCAGTGGGCTGCGGATCATCGAATGGGACAGTCGCGACGACGCCCTGTCTGACCACGCCTTACTGGTCAACGCGACCTCCCTCGGCATGACTGGGCAGCCACCGCTGGCGATCGACCTCGACCGTGGCTCGCCTGCCCTGGCAGTCGCAGATATCGTGTACGTGCCGCTGGAAACCCCCCTTTTGGCCGCCGCCCGGAGCCGTGGCCTCGCATGTGTCGAAGGGTTGGGCATGCTGCTTCACCAGGCCGTGCCCGGCTTCAGCGCCTGGTTCGGCGTTCAGCCAACGGTGGACGGTGCCCTGCGCCGCTTCGTCGCCGCCGATCTGCTGACGGGATGAGGATTGTCGGCCTGACCGGTGGAATGGGAATGGGCAAATCCACCGCCGCAGCCGCTTTCAGACGCGCCCACATCCCGGTCTTCGATGCCGATGCGGCGGTGCACCGGATGCAGGCCAAGGGCGGCCGAGCAGTACGGGCAATCGGCGAGGCGTTTCCCGGGACTGTGCGGGACGGCGTCGTCGACCGTGCCGCTCTTCGCCAGGCCGCCCTGAATGACCGCGGCGCGCTTTCGCGGCTGGAGCACATCCTGCATCCGATGGTGGAGGCGGAAGAACGTGCCTTCGTCGAGCGAGCCCGTCGTGCAGGAGCGCGGGCAGTGGTGCTGGATATACCTCTGTTGTTTGAAACCAAAGGCGACAGGCGCGTCGACACCGTGGTCGTCGTGTCTGCTCCGCCCTCGGTCCAGCTCCATCGCGTGCGCCAGCGGCGACGCATGAACACGGCGGATATTCGTGCGGTGATCGCGCGCCAGATGCCCGACCGCGAGAAACGCCGGCGCGCTGGCCTGGTGGTCCAGACCGGGCTGTCGCGCCACCATGCTTTGCGGGCCCTGCGCCGCTTCATCAATGGGCTGCGGCGATGATCCGGTCGGTGTTGTTCGATACCGAGACCACCGGCCTCGACCCGCTGAATGGCGACCGCTTGATCGAGATTGCGGCGCTGGAGTTAATCAACGACCTGCCCACCGGCCGCCATTTTCATGCCCTGATCGACCCACAGCGCGACATCCCGGCTGAGGCAAGCCGGGTGCACGGAATGACCTCCACCGATCTGGCCGGCAAGCCACTGTTCGCGGCGATCGCCCCTCCGTTGCTTGAGTTCCTGCGGGACGACAAGCTCATCGCCCATAACGCGCTATTCGATTTCGGCTTCCTGGACATGGAATTTGGTCGTGCGGGCCTGCCGGCTCCGGCCCGCGATCGAATGATCGATACCCTGGCATTGGCCAAGGTCCGATTCCCCGGCATGCCCAACAGCCTGGACGCGCTGTGCCGCCGCTTCGCCATCGATCTGTCGGCACGGACAATGCACAACGCGCTGCTCGACTGCCGTCTGCTGGCGGAGGTTTATGTCGAGTTGACCGGCGGCCGGCAGCGCGGGTTGTCACTGGCCGCCCGGGACTCTCGCCGACCCGTCGCGGTGTATCAGCACACCGGCCCGCGCATGCCCCGCCCGGTTGAACCGACCGAGCGGGAGCTTGCGGCCCACGTAGCGTTCCTCACCCGAATCAAGGAGCCGATCTGGTTGCTGCCGTGATCAGGGCTGGGCAACCCAGGTCAGGCCCAGTGGCCCTCGCGCCAGACAAATCCGCCACCCTGTTGCTGCCATTGTCCGGGCACCCACGCGCTGGCGCCCGCCGGCACGGCAACGTATTGCCCGCTCGCCCAGGACCACGGACTGCCGGCGATGCCGGTGTATCGCCAATGGCCGGGCTGCCACACCGTCGGTGAGGCGCTCGGTGGCGGCGGAGGCACCAGTTCCGCCTGCGACGGAGGTGGCGGCATCGGCGCGAGAGGGGTAATGGCCGCTTGCGGCTGAACGATCACCTGGGTCGCCTGCGGCGGTGTCGTCGACTCGACGCAGCCGGCCAGCAACAACATCGCCGGTAGCGCCAGCGACACGGAAGGACTGATACGCATGTTCAAACTCCCTCGTTGATGGGTTGAAGGGGAGACGCGTCAGCCACGCCAGCGCCCGTCCACCCAGACGTAGCCACCGGCGGCCTGCGGCGCCCAGTGACCGGGCTCCCACTCCGCCGTCGGCTGCGGGCGTTGCACATATTGCCCCTCTGCCCAGGCCCAGGCAGTTCCGTTCCAGGCCCAATGCCCAGCCTGCCACGTCATCACCCGCGGCTCCGGGGCCGGCGGAGGCGGCGGCATGGTTTCCACCCGCGGCGGCGGCGGCGCGCTCGGCGCGACGATGATAGTGGACGTCTGCGCGAATGCGGATGTGGCCAGACCGCCGATCGCGAGGGCCGCCAGGACGGGTCCGCGAAGCCGAGCGAAGTCTTGACGATGCATGAGACACTCCTCTCATTGATCAATCTCGCAAATTCACAGTAACACGGCATCTGTGATTTGCCGGACGCCAGTGAAAGCGAGTGGAGTGAGGCGCTGGTTTGCCCGGATGACTCGACGAAACATCACAAATCACTGATGATCCGACCGGAGCGGGCTAAATCACTGATAAATATGTCTTGTGTTACGATATTGAACCGAGGCCCACTCGGATGTGATGCCGAACCTGCACCACCGACGGCGCAGCCGGGCGATGCCTCGGCTGGCCGTTGAAACCGGGTCACGGGCCTTCACAGAGGTTCGTGGCAGCGGTCCAGGAACCCGTCAATCATCATGTACGCTGCCTGCATCATGCTGACGGCCTGTGCGACGGACGCGAGGATCGCTGCACCGCGTCATACCGCCTGATCCCGGGGCGCGAGCCCGACGGACCGCCGGGCACCGTCTCTCCCGACGGGCCCTCGCCTTTGACGACACCAAAGACCTAGCGAAGGGGCATTGGTGGCGGTACCGCCACCGCCCTTCGGGTTAGTCCTGCGCTGGGTATCAGGCGCTCTTGGCCATGATCTCGTCCGCGATGTTCCGCGGCACCGCATCGTAGTGGTGGAACTGCATGGTGAACGATGCGCGTCCCTTGGTCATGCTGCGCAGGTGTGAGATGTAGCCGAACATCTCTTTCAGCGGCACATGCGCCCGAACGATGACGGTCGATCCCGAGCTTTCCTGGTTCTGGATCATGCCGCGACGGCGATTGAGATCACCCACGACGTCGCCCACATGGTCCTGCGGCGTGGTGACCTCGACGTCCATGATCGGTTCCAGAATGATCGGACCGGCGCTCTTCATACCTTCGCGGAAGGCCGCCTTGGCAGCGATTTCGAAGGCAAGCGCCGACAAGTCGACGTCGTGGTACTTCCCATCCACCAGCGTGAACTTGAAATCCACGGTCGGGAAGCCCGCCAGCACGCCGGTGTCGGCCTGCACCCGAATACCCTTTTCGACCGCGGGTATATATTCCCGCGGCACCGACCCGCCAACGACCTTGTTCTCGAACACGATCCCCGCGTTGCGTTCCGTCGGCTCGAAGATCACCTTGACCTCGGCATACTGGCCGGAACCGCCAGTCTGTTTCTTATGCGTATAGGTCTCCGTGAAAGAACGAGAGATGGTCTCGCGATACGCCACCTGCGGCGCGCCGATGTTGCAGTCGACGCCGTATTCGCGACGCAGCCGGTCGATAATGATCTCCAGGTGCAACTCACCCATGCCGGACAAGATCGTCTGGCCGGTCTCCTGATCGGTGCGTAACCGCAAGGACGGATCCTCGCCGGCCAGCTTCTGCAGGCCCAGCGTCATCTTCTCCACCGCTTCCTTGGTGCGCGGCTCAACCGAGATGTCGATCACCGGCACCGGGAAAGCCATACGCTCCAGGATCACCGGGTCGTCAGCCGAGGCCAGGGTATCGCCGGTGCCGGTGTCCTTGAGCCCGACGAAGGCGGCGATGTCGCCGGCCTCCACTTCCTTGATTTCGGCTCGCTTGTCAGCGTGCATCTGGAACATCCGGCCGATGCGCTCGCGGTGACCCTTGGTGGTGTTTTGCACCATGTCGCCCGACTTCAGCGTGCCGGCATAGACCCGGACGAAAGTCAGCGTGCCGTACTTGTCGTTGATGATCTTGAACGCCAGGCCGGCGAACGGCGCGCTGGGGTTCGCCGGAATTCGCCGACGGTTCGGGTTGTCGCCGTCTTCTTCACCTTCCTCGAGCGCAACCGCGATTCCGGGAACGTCGATCGGCGACGGCAGGTAGTCGATCACCGCGTCCAGCAACGGCTGCACGCCCTTGTTCTTGAACGCGGTGCCGCACAGCACCGGCCGGAACGTGCCATCGATCGTGCCGCGCTTGATGCAGCGCTTCAGCGTCTCGACCGAGACGTCGCCCTTGTCAAAGTATTCCTCCATCGCCTGCTCATCGACCGACAGCGCGGTGTCCAGCAGGATTTGCCGGTGCTCCGCCGCCAATTCCGTCATGTCGGCGGGAATGTCCTCGTAATGATACTTGGCACCCAGTTCGCCGCCTTCCCAGATGATCGCCTTCATCTCCACCAGGTCGACGACGCCCAGGAACTGGTCCTCGACGCCCACCGGGAGCTGCAGCGGCAATGCGACGATGTCCAGTTTTTCTTTCAGTGTGGCGAACGCCCGAAAGAAATCGGCGCCCGTGCGGTCCAGCTTGTTGATGAAAATGATGCGCGGCACCTTGTAGCGGTCGGCCAGCCGCCAGTTGGTTTCCGACTGCGGCTGCACGCCCGCCACGCCCTCGATGATGAAGACGGCGCCATCCAGCACGCGCAGGCTGCGATTCACTTCGATGTTGAAATCGATATGGCCGGGCGTGTCGATGATGTTGATGCGGTAGTCCTTCCACTCGCATGTCACCGCCGCGGAGGTGATGGTGATACCCCGCTCCCGCTCCTGATCCATGTAGTCGGTGGTGGTATTGCCGTCGTGGACTTCGCCGATTTTGTGCGAGACACCCGTGTAGTAGAGAATCCGCTCGGTCGTGGTGGTCTTGCCGGCATCGATATGCGCGGTGATCCCAATGTTTCTGATTCTATCGAGCGGCATCGTAGACACGGCGAACCTCCTTTGAGCGGGCAAGCGGGCATATCAGAAAGGGCGCGTGACCCATCGCTGGATCCGAGGGTTCCCCCTCCGCGCGCCCACCCGCAGCGCCGGCCGAACACTCAGCCGGTTATAGTGCGGGAAATGCGTCAGAGTGAGGCGTTTTGCAAGTGCGAATTCTGCGCGGCGGGCGCGGAGCGGCCAAATGCCGTATCTCCAATGGCGCCAAACTAAAGGACGCTTCATCACACTCCGACACACCCGAACCGCCTAAAGTGTTCGCCATGGACACGCGCACGGCTCAGGCTCTTATCCAATTCGGCTTGGGGCGACGTGGCAGCGAGACCCTGCCGAGCGACCCGGCCGCGTGGCTGATCGATCAGCTTCGGCAGCCGGACCCGACACGCCTGGACAATCCACCCAGCAGCGCCGAGGGCCTGGCAACCCTGCGCGCGGACCGGGAAACCAAGCCACCCCCGGGCGAGTCTCTGTCACGCAAACTGTTCCTGGCCCAGGCCACCGCACAGCTGGCGAACGCCCTGACCACCCCGGCGCCGTTCCGCGAACGCCTGGTCTGGTTCTGGACCAACCACTTCTGCGTCTCCCTGCGCCGACGCCAATGCGCCCCGGTGGCCGCCGCCTTCGTCGAGGAGGCCATTCGCCCGCACGTGACTGGCCGCTTCGCCGACATGCTGCTCGCGGTGATGCGGCATCCTGCGATGTTGCTGTATCTGGACAATGTCGGCTCGGTCGGGCCTTCCAGCGAGGCCGGCATTCGCTCCCATCGCGGACTGAATGAAAACCTCGCGCGGGAATGCCTCGAACTGCACACCATCGGCCCGCTGGCGGGCTACACCCAGGCCGACGTCACCGCTTTCGCCATGGTGCTGACCGGTTGGTCGATCGATCTCAAGGCCGATCCGCCGAGCTTTCGCTACCGACCTGGCGCGCATGAGCCTGGCGATCAGATCGTGATGCAACAGTCATTTTCGGCCGACGAGGCCGGCGGCGTTGCCGCCTTGCGCTTTCTCGCCGCCCACCCGGCGACCCATCACCTCCTCGCCACCAAGCTGGTGCGCCATTTCGTCGCCGACGATCCACCACCGGACGCAATCGGTGTCATTACGGCCACACTACGTGACAGTGATGGCGATCTGGGCGTCACCTCGGCCGCTCTGCTGGAACTTCCGGACGCCTGGCAACCGGGAGCGAAAATCCGCGCCCCGCTCGACTACGTGGTCGCCAGCGTCCGGGCGCTGGACCTGGCAGCGGCCGAGCGACCCAACATGATCGGCATCCTTAGCGGCCTCGGCCAGCCGCTTTGGAGCGCACCGGCGCCGAATGGCTGGCCGGACCGTGCCACGGCCTGGGCGGCACCGGAGGCCATGCTGCGCCGAATCGACTGGGCCAGCGGATTTGCCGGCCGGGTCGGTAGCAACGACGTCCTGGAAGTTGCCGGCGCAACCCTCGGTCCTCTGCTGCGCCCCGCCACGAGCGACGCGATCCGCCGCGCCGGTTCCCGCCGGGAGGCGATGACTTTGCTGCTGACCAGTCCCGAATTCCAAAGGCGATGATCATGGAGCTGTCCCGCCGCGCCGCGCTGCTGGGTCTGAGCACGTCGATTTACATCGGCGGCAGCACGCTCGCATTGGCCGCTGCGGCCACCGAGAAACGTCTGGTGGTGGTGATTTTGCGGGGTGCGCTCGACGGCATGGCCGCCGTGGCTCCCTATGGCGATCCCGGCCTGACCGCGCTGCGCGCGGAGATCGTCCCGCCGGCACCGGGGCAGTCCGGCGGGCTGCTCGACCTCGGCGGCTTCTTCGGGCTGCATCCGGCGTTGACCGGGCTGTACGACATCTACCGGTCAAGCGAGGCGCTGATCGTTCACGCCGTTGCCGGCGGCTATCGGGTGCGCAGCCATTTCGAGGCGCAGGACTGCCTGGAGTCGGGCGCCGACCACCGCATGACCAGCGGCTGGCTCAACCGGGTCGTCGCCGCGATGCACGCGGAAGATCCGCCCCTTGGAACTGACCGGCCCGAAGGCGAGGCGATCGCGATCGGCGTATCCGTCCCGCTGCTGCTCCGCGGCCCGGCGCCGATTGCCAACTGGGCACCGCACGGCTTTGCGCAACCGGCACCGGATCTGTACGCGGCGATCGCCGCGCTCAACCAAGGCGATCCGATCATCGGACCCGCCATCGCCGAGGGCCTGCGCGCCCGCGGTTTCAGCACTGCCGTCATCGACGGCCGGCAGGAGCCGAGGGAGCGCGACGGGTTCCCGACCCTCGCACGCTCCGCCGGCGATATGTTGCGGGCACCTGATGGTCCGCGCATCGCAGCGCTGGAGATCGGCGGCTGGGACACCCACACTGCGCAGGTCAACCGGCTGGTCGGGCCGCTGCAGCAGCTCGACGCCGGACTGGTGGCGCTGAAGACCGCACTTGGCCCGGACTGGGCGCGGACGGTGGTGCTGGTGATGACCGAATTCGGCCGCACCGCCCGGGTGAACGGGACCAGGGGCACCGATCACGGCACCGGCACGGTCGCCTTGGTCCTTGGTGGCGCGGTCGCCGGCGGCCGGGTGGCGGGCACATGGCCGGGCCTGGGCGCGGGACAGCTGTTCGAGGGCCGCGACCTGGCGCCGACCACAGATCTGCGGTCCGTGGTGAAGGGCATCCTGGGCCCGCATCTCGGCCTGGACGGCACCGCGCTCGCAAGTGTCTTCCCCGGCAGCGACGGCGTGGGGGCGACACCCGGCATAATTGTCCGATCGTGAGTGCGGCGCCCAGGGGAGCCGGAGGGGAGCCGGAGGGGAGCCGGCATCCGTTCCTTCCGTCATGCTCGGAAGAAGATCGGCTACAAACCGACAATAGGGTGTCGCTTTCCTCTACATCGCGAGATTTGACTTACCGCAGATTGTAGCCAGCAGGTCGACGTGGGTAACTACTGGCGCTCTGAACTGCCTGCTGCAAAGCAAATTCCCGAATCTAGTCGGACACCGCCGTTTGCTTGTACCCCTTCGTAGGGAAGCCGGCGCAAAAGCCAGGCGGCAGGCCTAACACTCGCCCCGGCCGATGTTCATGCTCGGTCAAGCGCGGTGCATCGCCCTCATATCCAGATCCAGTTTATGCGCGACCTATCGCATGAATTTGATACCATCGTATGAAACAGAATTTGTGCTGTAGATATTGGCGGGTGCGCCGCTGGCGGGCTGCGCGCGAGACGGTCATATAAATAGCCTGCGGAATCTCGATTTGCGCCGCACCGACGCTCGGCGCGCCCCGATCTTAGCCATTATGCCCGCCGCGATTGCCGCGACCTTGCCCCCCCGATGCCGCTGCCTCCCGACTTTCCCGTCGCCGACGGAAGCCGTGAGCGTACGCAACGCTGCGCCGGTTCAGCCACCGCCACGCCAAAGGCGAAACACCGTCAAGTGCGCCGGCGATTGTGCAGAATACTGGCCGCCGCGATACTCGCGAAGCGACTCCTGCGGGTCGGCGCAGCGCGCAGCAACGACGTGTATGCTACTTGCGTCGCCCACCCGGCGCCTGCACTCATTTGCCTTATCCTGCACTCACTTGCCTTATATAGTACAGGTGTCAGGATATAGTACAGGTGTCAGGCTGACCAAGCGACCGGGGAGCCGCCGTCGGTGGTCGCTGATGCACCGGCAAGATAAGCGGGAGTAAATCAACTCGCTCCGACGGCCGCCCCCATCGTGCGGTGCGAAGACACGACAAGAAAATGGCCTCGTTACGGCTCACGGAGAATTCACCCCGCGGCGACGTTACGCCTGAAACGGTCGGTCCCCGATCAACCGAGGATCGATCACGATAATCGGGGTGCTCGGCGGTATCGAGATTTCAGATCGAGTAAGGTTGAGCGGCGCGGCAGTCATTTAACCCCCGATGGTGACGCCCGGACAACCTGCAAGGGAATCGATGCCAACGATCTTGAGTAGCGCGGTCGCTTTGTCGCGGATGGAGCGATGCGACGCCGGTTTACTCGTGCGCCAACCGTGAGACCATCATTCCTCCCGACGAGTTCCGGTTGAGGCAGGTTCGCGTCTGTTTAGCCCTGTATCTTTTGCTGACTAGCAAAAGCAGGTGGCCAGCTCCTCAGAGGAAGTTGCGGCGTTTCCGATTGAAATTAAGTCGCGCGGTCAGTCGCATACAGTAGCGTGCTGACGTCGGTTGCATTGCTGCTACCTGGGGCTGTTGCTGGATGCTCCGCCCGAGTCGGTGGCACTGGTCAAAGGCTTATGTGTTCTCTGGCGGTTTGCTATTGCGAGGCTGTCTCAATGTGTCGGCTCACGCGGTTACAAGTGCGACTTTCGTACAGGTCCTAATGCTGATGTTCCGTTGCCATCGTCTGTCTGGTGGCAATTCGTTGCCTTGAAGGATGCTGTGCTGGTCGCCCGGCAAACTCGCACCAATGATCACTCGCATTTTTACATAAAATTGTGTAAAACGACTATGGCGCTATTGCCACAAGCCATTATATTGGTTCCGCCGAGTTGCAGGAAAGAAATATATGAGTGAAGATGTTTTGGGTCTCACGGCGCAGATTGTGAGCGCGCATGTGACAAAAAATCCGGTTCCCGTCGAGGATTTGCCGGCGCTGATCCGGGAGGTCTACAAGACCCTGTCCACCGTGGGGGAAGTCGCGGCACCTGTCGGTGTGCCCAAGCCTGCGGTCCCTGTGACCAAATCGGTTTTTCCCGATTACATCGTCTGCCTCGAAGACGGCAAACAGATGACGATGTTGAAACGGCACCTGATGACCGAGCACAATATGACGGTCGACCAGTATCGGGCAAAGTGGAGTTTACCCTCGAACTATCCGATGGTTGCACCGAACTACGCCGAAACGCGCTCCACCTTGGCCAAAAAGATGGGCCTCGGCCGCAGTCGGACAACCCCCGCAAAGAAGCCTGCACGCAAGGTCGTGATCAAGCGCAGCGCCAGAGGCTGACACGGCCTGGAAAGGCCCGATAAGATCGCAAGCAGCGTGATATAGCAACGCCGGCTGCTGCTTGCGCCGTAGGCGTCCGCCGCGGGCGCCGGGAATCGTCGAGCGACCAAAAACGGACCGTCGGCTAACTCGCAGCCGGGGGAGGCTCAAGGCTTGGGCACCGCCGTGGCGGAGGAAAGCCCACTTCTTGCTTCGGTCGCGCCGCCCCCGATTGATCGGGCTGGCTGAAAGCCCATTTTCAGCGGACAATAGCGATCAGACAAGGCAACCACGTCGCCAAACGTGACCTCACGCCGCGGAAATGAAAACGTCCCGAATGCTTCGCGGCTCCCAGACCGCTTCATCATTCGATCAGCCCGGAACTGCTTCCGCGCCTCGGCAACGATCAGACCTCAGGCCGGCACAATCTCAAAGCCCAGTCCAAGAACATGCCGCGCGCTGCAGCAACGACCCGCTTTCACTGTCAACTCGGAAACAGCAAGTCCGCTGCACCCGCCCTGCCGCCGCGACCGCACGCTGCCCGGACGCTCGGCTCCCTGACGCGACCGGAGTTGTGTCGGTAGCATGCAGGACTGCGCCGCTGCGGCCGCGACAGCCGCAACCGCAAAGTATTGCCATAACGCGTCTGCGGCCGCATCGATCCGGCTAAGGGCCGCCACTGCCCGCGCGTGACGTCCAGCCGGTTCACCGCGCGATGATCGCGATATGTCCCTGCACTCGTAGCCTGTCGCCCCCCGCGTCCTCCCATCGAAGCCGCCGCTGACTTTTGTCGGTCTTGATGTTACGGTCCTCTCAACAGGAGACTGCAAACCCGACGGAGAACGAAGACAATGAGTGCGATGCGGCACGGCAAGATCCTGCTCGAGACCATCGGCGACGTCGCCGTCATGACATTGAACGATCCCGGCGTGCTGAATGCTTTCGGCCTCAAGCTTCGGGAGGATATGCAGGACGCTCTGGACAGCATAGACGCCGCGCCGCCGCGCTGCCTGGTCATTTCCGGAGCCGGCCGCGCCTTCTGTTCCGGTGCCAATCTGAATGATCCCGACCGGCCGAGTCGCGATCGTGCCGCGGAAGCCCGCGGGGAGCTGAAGAGCGACCTTGAAGACTGGTACAACCCAACCTTCCTGCGCCTGCGCAACCTGCCATTCCCTTTGATAACAGCGATCAATGGCATTGCCGCGGGCGCCGGCATGAGCCTGGCCTTGTCCGGTGACATCAAGATCGCCGCCCGATCCGCCAGCTTCCTGCAAGCGTTCGCCCGGATCGGCCTGGTGCCTGATTGCGGCTCATCCTGGATCCTGCCGCGCCTGATCGGAATGGCGCGGGCGATGGAATTGTCGATGCTCGCCGAGCGCCTGCCGGCTGAAACCGCACTGCAGTGGGGCATGATCAACCGGCTGGAAGACGACGCCACGCTGATGCCGAAGACCCTCGACCTCGCCAAAAGCCTCGCCGCCGGCCCGAAATCGCTCGGCCTGATCCGACAGATGTATTGGCAAAGCCTGGATAACAATTACAACGAGCAGCTTGATCTCGAAGCAAAGCTGCAAGCCCGAGCCGCGATGACCAGCGACTATGCAGAGGGCGTGGCAGCATTCCGTGACAAGCGCCAGGCCCGATTCACCGGCACGTGATAGCGGTTTGATTCGCCGAGTTCACGCGCCGGTCCGGCGCTCGTTCTGCAGGAGTGACCTATGCGTATCGGTATCGTCGCCATACCAGTATCCCCGTCTACCGCCGAACCGGCGCCGCATGCCGCTCCGTTTGTAGAACAGATTGTGGCGCTTGCCCGTGAGGTGGAACGCCTGGGCTTTCACGGGATCTGGCTCACCGATGCGTTCGCCCGCGGCAAGCCCACGCTCGACCCACTGATCCTCTTGGGCGCGATAGCCAGCCAGACGTCCCGCATTGAATTAGGTACCTGCGTCGTCCAGGTCCCGCTGCGGCATCCGGTCGAACACGCGCATCGTGTCCAGACTTTGAACCTGCTCAGTCAGGGACGCTTCCGCTTCGGCGTGGGCTGCGGATCGACGCGCGACGATTTTGCCGCGGTGCAGGCCGACTTCGACACGCGGTTCAAGACGCTGCCGGCCTATCTGGAGGTGATGCGGCAGGTCTGGCGCGGCGAGCCGGTTTATGGGCCGGCCCTTTCGGTCTGGCCCGGCACTGAAGCCGGGCCGCCCGTGCTGCTGGGCGCCTGGCGCAGTGCCCGATGGATCAACCTGGCGGCCAAGGTGTTGCAGGGCTGGATCGCTTCCGGCATCCAGACGTCCTGGGAAGATCTGGCGGTCGGCGTGAAAATGTACCGGGACGCCGGCGGCACACGGGCCGTGCTGGCAAATATCTTCACCGATCTGCGTCAGCCGCCGGTTGGCCTGCCGATCAGCCACGTGCCGAAGATCTCCCTGCTGTGTTCCAAGCACGAGGCCCGGGACCGCTTGAAGCGAATCGAAGACCTTGGCATCGATGACGCCCTGCTGGTCTGCCCCTGGGGCGATACGGCGCAGTTGGAGGAAATCGCTGATCTGCGGGCAGCATAACCCTGAAGGCACGCCGCCGACCCGACCCAGAATTACGTTACTTCAGCGACCGAGGCGGGCGACCGCTCTGCGGCATTAATCGTGTCGCGCCAAGGGCTTGGGCGATACGAAGGGCCAAGCGACGAGCGACGTCCTGCTTAGCCAGCCGAGGCCATTCCTCGACGCCGGCGGAAGAAACAATTTGCACTGCGTTCTCCGCTCCACCCATGATCCCGGTAGCCGGAGAGACGTCGTTGGCGACGATCCAGTCGGCATTCTTTCTAGCCAGTTTCTCTTGCGCATTGCGCATCAGGTCGTCTGTCTCGGCTGCAAAACCAACAACCAGATGCGGCCGGCCCGGGCCCGGAGCGGCGATGGTGGCCAGGATGTCGGGGTTTGGCACCAAACTCAGGCGCGGAGCGGCGGCGCCTGGTCGTTTCTTGATCTTGCTGACCGAGGCATTATCGACCCGCCAGTCGGCGACGGCGGCAGCGAAAACCGCGATGTCAGCCGGCAGGGCCGACTGGCAGGCATCCAGCATCTCGCGTGCGGTCTCGATCTTTCGTACCGTGACACCAGGAGGATCGGGAACGTTGACCGGACCACTCACGAGGGTCACCCGCGCACCCAGTTCGCGCAGGGCTGCCGCGACGGCGTGGCCTTGCTGGCCGGAGGAGCGGTTTGCGATATAGCGAACCGGATCGATCGGCTCGTAGGTCGGCCCGCTGGTGACCAGTGCGTGCCGCCCAGCAAGCGATCCGGATGAACGGTTCAGCAGCGTTTCGATCGCCTGGACGATGACCGGTGGTTCCGCCAAGCGGCCGGGACCGAACTCGTTACACGCCATCACGCCCTCTACCGGGCCGACGACATGGACGCCGCGCTGCGCGAGCACGGACATGTTTGCCCGCGTCGCCGGATGCAGCCACATTCGGACGTTCATTGCCGGAGCGACGAGTATCGGCTTGTCGGTCGCCAGCAGCACGGTGGACGCCAGATCGTCGGCCAGGCCGGCCGCCATCTTCGCCAGGATGTTGGCGGTGGCCGGAGCCACGACCAGCAGATCGGCGGCGCGCGACAATTGGATGTGCCCCATCTCTAACTCGTCGGTCAGCGAAAACAGCTGCGTATAGACTTTCGCCTCGCTCAATGCCTGCAGCGACAACTCCGTGACGAACTGGCCACCATTGTCGGTCAGCACACAGGTGACGTCGCATTGCTCTCGGCGTAGCAGCCGGATCAGCTCCAGCGCCTTGAACGCAGCGATGCCGCCTGAGACGATCAGCAGGACTTTCTTGCCCGCCAGATGAGTCGAAGGGAACGTCACGGCAGGCGCCGGCCGGGAGGCAGGGTCATTCGGCTACCCGCATCACAGCCGCCAGCCCGAATGGATCGCAGCGATGCCACCGGACAGATTGCGGACATTGACCCGAGCCAGCCCGGCCTCCCTCAGCATCGTGGCCAGGGCCTGCTGACTGGGGAAGGTGCGAATACTCTCGACCAAGTATCGGTAGCTGGCCTCGTCTCGCGCCACCCTGCGGCCGAGGCGTGGCAACACCTGAAACGACCAGGCGTCGTAGATCGCAGCCAGGGCGACAACGTTGACCCTAGAAAACTCCAGGCATGCGAACCGACCGCCAGGCTTCAGCACTCGCCGAGCCTCGCCAAGAACGGCGTGCTTGTCGGTGCAGTTGCGCAGACCGAAGGCGATGGAAACGCGATCGACGCAACGATCCGGAAACGGCAATTTCTCGGCATCCGCGACCACGAGGGTGATGTCGCCGGCGAAGCCGCGCTCCAGCGCACGGTCGCGGCCGATCGAAAGCATCGGGCTGTTGATGTCGGTCAGCAGCACCGGGCCACCGCCGCGTTGCAGCCATCCAAGGCTGATGTCTCCCGTGCCGCCGGCCAGGTCCAGCAGGGTATCGCGCGGCGATGGCCGTAGGTCGGTGATGAAAATCCGCTTCCACAGGCGGTGTACGCCCAGTGACATCAGGTCATTCATCAGATCGTAGCGCGGTGCCACACGGTCGAATACGGCACGGACCAATCCGGCTTTCTCGTCGGACTTCACCGACCGGAAGCCGAAATCCACCGTCGTCGCCGGCCCGCTTGCTGCACCATTGTCGCTCATGTCTCGGATCTATAGCGTGAAACCCGCCCATGCCGGAACTCCCCGAAGTCGAAACCGTGATGCGAGGCCTGCAGGCGCGTCTGGAGGGGCGGGTCCTGTTGCGAGCGGTGGCGCGTCGACCCGATCTGCGCTGGCCGTTGCCGGCCGGGCTGGTCGAACGACTGACCGGCGCGCGTGTCGCCGGGTTTCGCCGTCGCGGCAAATACATCTTGATGCGGCTCGACAGTGGCTGGTCGGTGCTGCTGCATCTGGGCATGTCCGGGCGCATGGTGATTGGGCCGGCGATGGGATCGGGCGGCGTCAACAGCGTCACGTTGCACGAGCATCTGGAGCTGGAGACGGACGACGGATGGCGGGTCGGCTTCGTCGATCCGCGCCGCTTCGGCTCGGTCGATCTGGTAGAGACGGCGTACGAGGACGGCCATAAATTGCTGGCAGGCCTGGGGCCGGAACCACTGGACGTCAGCTTCTCGGTCGCCGTGCTGGCGACGGCTCTGACCGGCAAACGGACGCCGATCAAAGCGGCGTTACTCGACCAGAAGGTCGTCGCCGGGCTGGGCAATATCTATGTGTCGGAGGCCCTGTTTCGCGCCCGGATCTCACCACAACGCCAAGCTTCCAGCGTGCCCGGCGCACGGGCAACCCGGTTGGTGCCGGCGATCAAGCAGACGCTGCTGGATGCAATCGCGGCCGGCGGATCTTCGCTGCGTGACTACATTCGGCCGGACGGAGAACTGGGCTATTTCCAGCACGCCTGGAAAGTCTACGGACGCGAAGGGGAGCCCTGCCCCGGGTGTCCGGGCGAACCTGTTTGCGCTGGTGTCCGCCGGATCGTGCAGGCCGGCCGCAGCACCTTCTATTGCCCACGGACGCAACGCTAGGCCTTCAACGTCGGCTATCGATGCGTCGGATGGATCGTTGCGTCGGATAATTAATGACACATGTCGACTATTTTATCCGCACCCTCAGGCCTTCCCGAGCACCGATTTCCCGCATCGAGCGACCCCCCGTCGGTGCGCAGCGTCCTGCCGCTCGGAGTCCTGTGCTAGATTACGTCCTCTGATAATGTCCGAAATCCGATTTGACCGGAGACACTTCATCATGGCCGCCTATGAGAACATCCTTGTCGAAACCCAGGGCCGGGTCGGCCTGATCCGCCTCAATCGTCCCGCCGCGCTCAATGCGCTGTGCGACGCGCTTGTGCACGAGCTGGGCGAACAACTGATGGCATTCGACGCCGATCGGGCAATTGGCGCTATCGTCATCACCGGCAGTGACCGCGCCTTTGCCGCTGGCGCCGACATCAAGGAGATGCGCGGCCGTACCAACCCGGCCGCAATGGTGGAGGACTTCATCGGCGCGGGATGGGAAAGCGTGCTCCGGGTCAAGAAGCCCGTCATCGCGGCGGTGGCCGGCTTCGCACTCGGCGGCGGTTGCGAGCTCGCGATGATGTGCGACATGATTTTCGCCGCGGATACCGCGAAATTTGGCCAGCCGGAGATTAACCTGGGGGTGATCCCGGGCGCCGGAGGCACCCAGCGGCTGACCCGCGCCGTCGGCAAGTCGAAGGCTATGGACATGGTTCTGACCGCCCGCATGATGGACGCGGCCGAAGCGGAACGCGCGAACCTGGTTTCGCGGGTCTTTCCTGCCGACCAGTTGCTCGCGGAAGTGATGAAGATCGCCGAGCGGATCGCGAATCTGTCCCCGGTCGCGGTGCAGTTTGCCAAGCAGTCGGTCAATCGGGCGTTCGAAGGAACGCTCGTCGAGGGCGTCCGGTACGAGCGGGCCTTGTTCCTGTCGCTGTTCGGCACGCCTGATCAAATCGAAGGCATGGCAGCATTCGTCGATAAGCGAAAGCCAGACTTCAAGCTCGGCTGAAACTTTGTCCGGAGTGCTATGTGGTTTGTACCGAAAGGCGAATCCTGTCTGGCATTAAGAGCAAATTAACTAAGTCATATTAAATCATTATCCGAATCCAAATAGCGGGATTGCTCTCGCAAATTTTGCGCGAATCGGCTAACGCTGCTGGATGACGAAACGCGTGCCGAGGCAAAGGCTTACCGAGATGGAGGTTGCCAGCAATTCCGGGCCGCCGTCCGCCGGTGCCGCTCATGGGAGACTTAATCTGTTGCTGGTCAGTCGCAGCGCCAATTGGGCGCGCGCCGTCAGATCGGCGACGGCAGAAATCGGCGGCGGCGGCATCTCGACCTGCGGGGCACGAGACGCGCTGACCCGCCTGGCTGGTATTTCGCCGCATTACTCCCATTTGCTGGTGGATAAGAAGGACGCGGACGGGCTGCTCAAAGAGCTTGCTGACCTGGCAAATGAGATTGCCGACCCCAACACTGATATGCTGGTGTTGGGCATGGCGGAATCCGGGTGGCCGCATATCCCGACAATCAAGGCAGCCGATACAAGCGCCGTGCGAGAGGCCCTTATGACCACCCCGCCGCGAAACAGATCTGAGATGACATTTGGCGCGATCGAATTGCAAGCCGCGCTCGACGGGGCAATGATCGAGACGCGCTACCAACCCATCATTCGAATGTCCGATCGCCGTCCGATTGGCTTGGAGGCGCTGGCTCGGCTTAATCATCCGGTGGCCGGAACCATGCTGCCGGACCAGTTTCTGCCGCAGATCGAGGAGGCGGGTCTAGCCGCTCAAATGACCGAGTTGGTGGCCACCCGTGTGCTGGCCGATCTGACCAGCCCAGCCCTCAACCGCACCGGGCTACGCATGTCGGTGAATTTTCCGCTCGACGTGATGCTGATGCCTGCCGCGCTGGACCGCATGGAGGAGCAGCGGGCCGCCACAGGCATCCCGGCCCGCCGGATCATCATCGAGCTGACCGAGAGCCGCCCGGTGGAGGATCTCGTTACCTTGAGGCGCTCGCTGGACCATTTGCGCGACCTTGGGTACGGCGTGGCGATCGATGACGTCGGTCCCGCGGTGCCGCGGCTCGCCCCACTGCTGGAACTGCCGTTTACCAGTTTAAAGCTGGATAAGGACCAGGTGCGGCAGGTGATCAACTCGTCTGAGGTTCGGGACTTCCTGGCCCAAACGATCATCCACGCAAAACAGCACGGCCTGGCCATTGTCGCCGAGGGTGTCGAAACCGAGGAAATCTGGGCGGCCATGCTCGCGCTGGGAGCCGATGAGGCGCAAGGTTTCCTGGCATCTCGGCCTCTGCCGGTCGCAGCGGTGTCGATCTGGCTGCAAGCGTGGAACCCCTCGCCGAGCGACGGATCCGGACTGACGCTTGCGGCCGTCCGGTCTGGCCGACTGGCGTCATTGCCACACAGCGCAAATCAAGGGACGATCCACGCGAACAGGCGAAAGGCATCGGACATGGCGCGCAACATCGCGGTCGGCGTCGGGATCATGGAGTACCCGTTCGATACGGCGGACGGCTTCTGGCGCTGGGTCGATCTGTGCGAACAGGGCGGCATCGACTCGATCTGGCAGACCGACCGGTTGGTCAGCCGGGCGCCGATCCTGGAATGCATGACAACCCTGGCCGCAGTGGCCGGCCGAACTCGCCGGATCAAATTCGGCGTGAACGTCGTCTCGGTGGCGATGCGCGAGCCGGTCCTGCTGGCCAAGCAGTGTGCCACGATCGACGTGCTGTCCAACGGCCGGCTGCTGCCGGGCTTCGGCATCGGCAGTCCGCGTGGGGCGGAGTGGACGTCGATGCACCTGGACAATACGACCAGAGGACGGAAAACGGACGAGGCTCTGGAGATCATCAGCCGGCTATGGACCGGGGCGCCGCTCGACTATGAGGGGAAGCATTTTAGGCTGACCGGGGCCTCGATCGCGCCGGTGCCGGTGCAGCCGGACCTGCCGATGTGGATCGGCGGCTCCTCGGATGCGGCGATCCGGCGAACCGCCAGACTTGGCACCGGATGGCAGGCAGGGCCGGAAACGCCGCAGACGGTCGGCGAGGTGATCGCCGGCATCAAGCGAGCGCTGGCCGAGACCGGGCGCACGATCGATGAGGACCATTACGGCGCCGCCTTCGCCTTCCGCTTTGGCGGACCGGACGATCCCGGGGTTGCGCGGGTGATGGAGCAGTACAAGGCCCGCACAGGCCGTGACCCGGCCGAATTGTTCGCGATGGGGGACGCCGAGGTTATTCTGCGGCGGCTCTCGGCATACATCGAGGCCGGCGCGTCAAAGTTCATTCTGCGCCCAGTGGCACAGGGCGATGGGGAGATGCTGGCGCAGACCAAACGGCTGGTGGAAGAGGTGTTGCCCCAGGTTGCCGCACGCTGGCCAAAGCAGCGTAAAGTCGCGGCCTAGCAGCGCATCGTCGAGACGGACCCCGACGGCCGCCGGTCATTCCTGGCGGCCCTTCGCCGCGGCCGGCCCGTCTCACCGACCGTGCAAGCGGCCGCGACCGCGCCAGCCGTGCCGGTCTGTCGGCACGGTCGCAATCCACGCCCGGGTGGTATCCGCCTATGACGAAACCTTCCTGAATTTCTGCAACGACCGCAGGCCGTCCGGACGCGGCTTATCCGGAAACGACTGCGGCCAGTTGGTCCAGGAGACCTCGCCCACGTAAATGTCACCATGGCTGTCGACCGTTAGCCCATGCGGAGCCATGAACTGGTCCGGCCCGAGACCGGCGTGCAGCCCGCCGAGGCGAGCGAGGCGCTTACCGGTGTGGTCAACGATGGTCACGCGCGGGCCGAGGTTGGGCATGTCGCGGTTGACCGGCTGCGTCGGACCCAGTTCGCCGATGTAACAGATCGGACATTTCCCGGGCGGCATGAACAGTCCGCACGGACGGTGCAGGTTGTTCCATTGCGTCTCGTATTTGCCGTTGCCGTCGAACACCTGAACCCGATGATTCTCACGGTCGGCGACATAGACCCAGCCGTCGGCGTCGCAGGTGATATTGTGGGCGATATTGAACTCGCCCGGATCGGTGCCAGGTCCTCCCCACGACATCAGCAGGCGCCCGTCGGGACTGTATTTGTGGACCCGTGAGTTGCCGTATCCGTCTGAGACATAGACGTCGCCGTTCGGCGCCATCGCGGTGTGAGTGCAGCGGTGGAATGGCTCCCCACTCATGTACGGAGCGGGCTTGCCCGGAGTGCCCAGCGTCAGCAGGACTTTTCCTTCCAATGTGCACCGCCGTACCGAGTGGTCGGCGTCATCGGTCAGCCAAAGCGTCTCGTCCGGGGCGACGAACACGCCATGCGCACGGGGAAATACGCCCTCGCCCCAGGAGCGGAGGAAATTGCCCTCACGGTCGAACACGATCATCGGATGTTCGCCACGATTGAACACGTAGACGTTGTCGCGGCTGTCCACGCCGACGCCGCCAATTTCCTTGAACGACCAGCCAGGGGGCAGTTTCGCCCAGCCTTCCACCGGCTGGTAGACGTATTCGCCGCTTCCTAAGGTAACCATGTCCGTTCCCCCTTTTCTTGGCCGTGGCAATCTTGGCACGATGCTGGCCCGCCAGCCAAGGGCCGACCGGTTTTGGCGCTCGAAATGATTGCGAAAACCTACCGACCGTGCGTGCGCCGTGAAACATTGTCGGCCGCCGCATATAACCGGCAGCGAAGTTTCGCCCGGCGGTCAGGGCAGCGCCAATCCTCCGCCCTCGATCGGCAGTGCATGGCCGGTGATGCTGCGGCACTCCGCACCCAGCAACCAGATCGTTGCAGCCGCAACCTCCTGCGGGGAGGCGATCCGGCCGGTCGGCACGCCGGCCGCCGCCCGTTCGGCGGTTATGCCCAACTCCGCATAGCGTCGTGTCGCCATTCCGGTGTCTACCCAGCCGGGACAGAGCGCATTGACGGTGATCCCGCGCGGCGCAACGGCCAAGGCCAGTGCGCGCGTGAAACCAACCACGCCGTGCTTGGCGGCGCAATACGCCGTCTGGTCTGGAACGCCGCGCAAGCCGAGCACAGAGGCGATATTGACGATACGCCCGGTGCCATCCGGCAGCAGCGGCAATGCCGCCTTGCAGCAATGATATGTGCCATGCAGGTTGCTGGCGATGATTTGGTGCCAGAGCGTATCATCGTCGCCCTCGAGCGTGTTGGCGCCTGCGACCCCGGCACAGTTCACCAGCGCATCGAGCTGTCTCAGGCCAGCGAACACCGCACGCACGGCGGCGGGGTCAGCGACGTCGCACGCCAAGAAACGATGCGCGCAATCAGCCGCCGCTCGCCGCGCCAGCACCAGAACATCCCAGCCGTCGGCCGCCAGCCGATCCGCCACGGCCCGACCGATCCCGCTCGTGCCGCCGGTGACCACAGCCTGCCTGGCAGCCACCTCGTTCATTGCGCCGTGCCGCCACCGTCCACCGGTAATACCACACCAGTAATGAATGAGGCGGCATCCGAGGCCAGGAACGCCACCACCGACGCGATCTCCGCGGGCGCGGCGAAGCGGCCCAGCGGAACCCCGGACTTATAGGCCTCAGCCGAGGACACCGGGAACCGGTCTGGATATTTCGCCGCCAAATCGCCGATCACCGTGGCCAGCATGGCGGTGTCCGTACTGCCCGGCGCGATGCAGTTCACTCTAACTCCAAAACGTGCCCAGTCCAGTGCAGCGGATCTCGACAGCTGCGCTATCGCCGCCTTCGAGGCGCCATAGGCCGCGCTGACCTGCTTGCCGATCAGCGCCTGGTCCGAGGCAATATTGATGATCGCGCCGCGCTTGCGATCCGCCATCCCGGGCAGCACCGCGCGCATCAGAGCGTACGCGGCCAGGAAGTTGACCCGGAACACCCGTTCCACCTCCGCGAGCGGGGTTTCCAGGACGGTGCCCAGTACGGTCACGCCGGCGTTGTTGACAAGAATGTCCACCGGCCCTCGCTCGGCGACCAGAGCAGTGAGACGCTGCTCCAACGTCGCGGTGTCCGACAGGTCGAAGTCGGGCAGGTCGACGCCGATCACCTCCACCCCGTCCGCCGCCAGGACGTCGAAGATGGCGCCGCCGATGCCACCGCGGTGACCAGTGACGATCGCTCGGCGCCCCGCCAGCCCGAAACTGACTCCTACCCCCATCTTGCCTCCCTCCCCGTCGGTGCCATGTTGCGAGCCAAATCGTCGGGACATCAGGAAGGGAGCCCACGATGTGTAGCCTGGTCAATGTTCCTGCGCTGCTGTTGCCCGTCGCAGCGCATGCGAACGAGAAGATCACCTTTGGCTTCCGCTGGAAAGCGGAGCCCGGATATGGCGGTTGAGAATTGGTCCGATGACCGCGGAACAATCGACGGGCCTGAACCAAACCGTTTCGGATCCAGGAGCCGGTACGAAGGACATGGACATCGCCGAGGCTTATATGCCGCGCTGCGCAAGGTGGAGAGCCGGAATGGACCACAAGCCTTGATTTCCGGTGTCCTGGTTCAATCGGTCCCGAACCGCTCGACCACCAACCACGCGTGCTGACTGTCAGCCATGTCGGCCGCCGCTTCCTCGGCGGGATCGAAGCACTGCGAGACACCTCGTTGCGCCTGTTGGAAGCCGATTTTGTCACCCTGCTCGGCCCGTCCGGCTGCGGCAAATCCACTTTGTTGCGACTGATCGCCGGATTGGACCAGCCTGACGACGGCCGGCTCGCGTGGGACGGACATCCGCCCGCGCCGGGCGACGTCGGCTATGTGTTCCAGGACGCCACCCTGCTGCCTTGGGCAACCGCCGAGGACAACGTGTTTCTGCCGTTGCGCCTCCGTGGCATACGCCGCGAAGCCGCGATGCCGAGCGTCCACGCCGCTCTGGAGCGGGTCGGTCTGACCGGCTTTGAACGGGCGAGGCCGCGCCAACTGTCCGGTGGCATGCGCATGCGTGTTTCCATTGCGCGGGCGCTGGTCACGCGCCCGCGCCTGTTGCTGATGGACGAACCGTTCGCCGCCCTGGACGAGTTCACCCGTCACAAGCTTCAGGCCGACCTGCTGGAGGTGTGGCGAGCCGCCGGTTGCACCATCGTGTTCGTCACCCATTCGATCTACGAGGCAGCGTTCCTCGCGCGGCGAGTCATGCTGATGACCCCACGCCCCGGACGCATCGATCGGGAAATCGTCTCCCATCTCGTTCCCGGTTCCGCGACCCGGCTTGATCCCGCCTACGCGGCGCTTGTGGCCGAGATCTCCAGCGGGTTGGAAGACGCGTTGAGAGTTCAGGCCGCGTGAACCCGCGCGTACGCGACGAGCAGCGTCGTGGAAGCCCGCGGAGCCGTATTCCGCTCGGCCTGCTGCGCCTCGCCCCGGTGTTGTTCGGGCTGCTCGCGCTGCTGCTGTGGGAGGCAGCGGTACGCCTCGCCGAGGTCCCGGCCTACCTGTTGCCAGGTCCAATTGCGATCGCCGGCGCTTTCGCCGCCGACCCGGTCGGGCTGCTACAGGCGCTGGCAGCAACGCTTATCGTCACCTTCGCGGCTCTGCTGGTCGCCGCTTTGCTGGGAGGAGCGATGGCGGTCGCCATGTCGGCCAGCCGGCTGGCGCAAGCGGCAATCCAGCCTTGGGCGGTGGCGCTGCAGGTGACGCCGCTGCCGGCAATCGCGCCACTGATCATCATTTGGGTGGGTGAGCCGTTCGCCGCGCTGGTTGTCTGCGCCACCATCATCGCTTTCTTCCCACTGTTCGCCAATACCGCCGCAGGCCTGGCGTCGTCGCCTCCGGAGCTGAACGATCTGTTCCGGCTGTACGGCGCCGGTCGGTGGCAAACCATGTCCCTGCTGCGCCTGCCGGCCGCCCTGCCCCATTTTCTCACCGGCCTGCGTATCTCCGGCGGCCTTGCGCTGGTGGGTGCAGTAGTGGCGGAACTGGTGGCCGGATCCGGCGGTTTCGCTTCCGGCCTGGCCTACCGCATCCTGGAGGCAAGTTTCCGGCTGGAGATGCCGCGTATGTTCGCCGCCCTGGTGCTGCTTGCCCTGGCCGGCATCGTGATCAATTTCGGCCTCGGTGCGGTCGGTCAGGCAATTCTTCGCCGTCGCGGCGTCGTATGAACCGCAACCGAAAGACAGCAATGACATGATCCGACTTCTCATATTTGGCCTGGGCTTCTGCGGCGCTGCCATCTCTCGTGCCGCCAATGCGGCCGGCTTCGAAGCCATCGGAACAACGCGGGAGGGATCAAATGGTACAATCTCATTCCATGCGGCGGCAGAGTTTATTCGGTCCGCCACCCATCTGCTGAGCACTGCCGCGCCCGATGCTGACGGTGATCCGGTCCTGGCACACTATCGCCGCAACATCGCGGCGGCGCCGCATTTACGCTGGATCGGCTACCTGTCCAGCACCGGTGTCTATGGTGACCGAGGCGGTGGGTGGGTGGACGAAGATACTGAGGCCGCGCCCGCACAGGCGCGCGGCCTGCGCCGACTCGATGTCGAAAATGCCTGGGCCGATTTCGCTGACCGATATGCGGTGGACATCTTCCGCCTCGCCGGCATCTACGGACCCGGCCGCTCAGCTCTCGACGACCTGAGGGCGGGCCGTGCTCGTCGCATAATCAAGCCCGACCACCAGTTCGGCCGCATCCATCGCGACGACATCGCTCGGGCCGTCGTCGCCGCGGTGCGTCAGGATCGGCCGCCAGGCCGGCGCATCCTCAATCTGGCCGATGACGAACCGGCCGAGACCGCCGTTGTCGTCACCGAGGCGGCGGCGTTGTTGGGGGTGGATCCACCGCCCGCGATTGCCTTCGCCGACGCCCTGGCCGCCATGAGCCCGATGGCACGCAGCTTCTGGGCAGAGAACCGTAAGGTCGCCAGCCAGAAGACCAAGGCTGCGTTGGAGATTTCCTGGCTCTATCCGACGTTTCGCGAGGGTTTACGTGCCATCCTGGTCGAGCAGCGCGGCAAGGGTCTGCCCTAGCAGCGCGAGGTCGGCCGAGCGGGATAGCCGGTGGTCACCGTCCTTGACCAGGATTACGTGCACGTCCGGCGTCTCGAGTTGCTCGGCGATACGCAGCGCCAGTTCCCAAGGCACGTCCGGGTCTGCCTGGCCGTGCAGCAGGCGAACCGGGCAGTGGATCGGTATAGCCCCCGTCAGCACCAAATGGTTTGCGCCATCCCGGATCAGGCCGACGGTGATCGGGGTCGGCTCGCCGTATTGGCTAGGCACATACAGCACACCATCACGCTCGAGAGTCTCCGCGTTCCGCCGGTGTCATCGCTTCCCACATCAGGCGTTGGGTAAAATCCGGAGCGGCGGCGATACCAACCAATGCGGCGATCTCGCTCGGGGCGAGCCAAGGCGGTCAGCAGCGCGATCCAGCCGCCCATGGAGGAACCCACCAGGACCAGCTTCCCGCTGGTGAGCCGGTCGATCGCCGCCAACGCGTCGGCCGCCCAGACGCCGATCGTGCCGTCCAGAAAGGCGCCGCTGCTGGTGCCGTGGCCGCGATAGTCGAAGCGCAGCATCGCCTGGCCCCTGGCAGCACAGAACGCGGCGAGAGACGTCGCCTTGTCGCCGGTCATGTCGCTGCGGAAGCCGGTCATGAAGACAACGGTGGGCTCGCGTCCGTCCAGCCGAACCCAGGACAGGTCCACGCCATCGCCGCGATCGAGGCGGCCCGTGATCGGAGTGGGTCCAGTGGTCTCATCCATTGACTTCATATCCCAAAGAGCAGGCAGTCCAATGCACGCGTCAAGTCGTCGCGATAGGCCGCGATCGAACCGACCGAATGGCGTAACAGGCGAGCCGTTATGTTCGTAACGAAGCTGAATACGACAACATAATGCTGCTCGCCATGGCTAACGATCGGCAGCAGCCGCTACTTCGGGGTGAGCGCCGTGACCAGGGTCAACGGAGCGACGATTGCGCCGTCACCGCGGTGTCGTCGGCCGGCACAAACATGGCTCGCTGGTCGGGGAACGGATGCCCATGCTCGCGCGCGAGCTCATCAGCAAACTGCATGGCAATGCGGATCTCTTCGCGGATCGTGGCTCTCTCCGCTTCCTCGAATGCCTTCGCCAATGCGGCTTCGGCAATGCGGGAGATATTGATCCCGTGCGCCGTCGCCCGCGCTGCCAGATCAGCATTCAGCGTGACACTGACGGTTTTGCGGCGGGCGCCGTGGTCGTAGAGCGGGAGCCGCACCGTCCGTTCTCCGGGGCAAGACTACCCGTGCATTTCTACCCGTGCTGGGGTCGCACGGCAACCATGCTAAGCATAGTGCAATGTCCCGCTCGCTTAATTCACCGATCGTTCTGCAGGTGCTTCCCTCTCTGAACACCGGCGGGGTCGAGCGCGGCACCATCGAGATCGCCCAGGCCGTCGCCGACGACAAGGGCATAGCGATCGTGGCAAGCGCCGGCGGCCGTATGGTGCCGATGGTCGAAGCGGCCGGCGGCATCCACATCGCTCTGCCACTGATGACGAAGGATCCGCTCGGCATCTGGCGCAACGCACGCCGGCTGGAGGCATTGATCCGACAGCATCACGTGTCGATCGTCCACGCCCGCTCCCGCGCACCCGCGTGGTCCGCTTGGCTGGCCTGCCAACGCACCGGGGTTCCGTTCGTCACGACCTACCATGGCACCTATAACGAAAACCTGCCCTTCAAACGCCAGTACAACGCGGTCATGGCGCGCGGCGAAATCATCATCGCCGCCAGCCATTACATCGCTGGCCTCATCGCCGATCGCCACCAAGTTGATCCAGCGCGGATCAGGGTCATTCCTCGCGGCGTCGATCCCTCGGAGTTTGATCCGGATGCGATCTCGAGCGATCGCATAGCCAAGCTGGCCCGCGACTGGCGATTACCCGACGGTGCGCGCACGGTGGTGCTGCCCGGGCGTCTCACAAGCTGGAAAGGCCACACGATCTTGCTGGACGCCATTGCCCGTCTCGGCCGTCAGAATGTCCTGTGCGTCCTGGTGGGCTCCCCCCAGGGGCGCCATCACTACGTGCGACAGCTGGAGCGGCAGGCCATCCGCCTGGGCATCGCGGACCGGCTACGAGTGGTCGGGCAGTGCGACGATATGCCCGCGGCACTTCGCTTGTCGGACGTGGTCGTGCACGCATCGACCCAGCCGGAAGCCTTCGGTCGCGTGGTCATCGAGGCGCAGGCCATGCGTCGCCCAGTCATCGCCGCCAACCTCGGCGGCCCGGTGGAAACGGTGCGCCACGGAGTAACGGGCTGGCACGTCCCACCCGGCGATCCGGACGCTTTGGCAGCAGCGATTGACCAGGTCCTCGAACTGGATCCGGCGGCACGCGAGGCGCTGGGACAGCGAGCACGCGCCGCGGTGCCAACCGTGCGTGCGATGCAGAAAGCCACACTGAGCGTCTACGAGAGCATATTGCGGGCACCCGCCGTTACGCGTGGCTGAAGCCGCGCGCCGGGGGCCATGCTGGGTTTCGAAACAATGCGCGGGCGGCGTACCGTTGGATACGCTGCACCGACGATTGCGAGTCCGTCCGCCTATTCGTTTCTATTCCGCCAGACCGTCCGTATCCGGCCACTCATTCGGCACACTTCCCGTTTTGCGTTCGTCAGCCAGCCATGCAGTCTGATCAAGGTCGACCGATACGTATCGGAGCAGCTTCTGCCGCCCTGCCCGACGGCATCGGCTCTTGCCGGTCATCAGGCATGCAGTCCAATTTGCATGCTATTTTTCATTACTTATCATGAATGATAATCGCCAGGGCCGTGTTCTCAACGTTGCAGGACTGACTGCCGCAGGAGTTGAGGCTGGCCTGGATCGGCACGGTAGAGGCCGCCAACCGTTGGTTCAGCGCGGCCTATATGGCGGAACATAACTTGTTCGCGGTCCATGCCGAGCAGGAGGGTTCGGCGTTCGTTGCCGACCGCGGACGCCGACGCCATGGGCGCGTGGCGGGAGCGGGACACGCTTCCAGCGCGGCAGTTCCGCTCCGGGCCATGGCCCGGAGCGGAACAGGAACGAAGCGGACACATCACCAGCACTACAAACCGCACGCGTCGACCAGCCAGCGACAGCAACGTCGTCAGGTTCACGCCAAGCCGTTCCGCTCTTGAGCCACTCGTCCGATTTCGCATCGGGCAGGTTACGCGTGGTCGCTCTGTCGGGTATCATGTGCGTTCAGGTGGTTCGATCAATGGGGTGTCGCGATGATCATGTCACGAAGGGCGTCTTTCACCCTGCTGGCGATTCTGGTGACAGATGCCGCGACGCAGGCCATCTCCCGACCAGCCGACGCGCAGACCCCAGGCCCGACCCGGATCCGCGGCGACATTGAATCGGTCGACGCACATGAGATTCGCATCATCAGCCGGCGCGGCGAGAAATTCACTCTGCAAACGGCGGACGACCTGAAAATCCAAGCCATCGTTCCAATCGCCATCGACGCGATAAAGCCAGGGTCGTTCATCGGTTCGGCGGCCGTCGGCCAACCGGACGGAACGTTGCGCGCACAGGAGGTGCATGTTTTTCCGGAAGCCATGCGTGGCACCGGTGAGGGCCACCGTTCTTTTGATCTCGGTCCCGGAAGCACGATGACGAACGGCACCGTCGGGGAGGTCATCGGATCCGAGGGCAGGACCTTGAAGGTGAATTACAAGGGGGGTGAGAAAACGATCTTCGTGTCGCCGGAGACCCCGATCGTGGCTTATGAACCGGGCGGCCGCGAGTTGCTGATTCCATCTGCTCACGTTATCGTGTTCGCCACCGAGGGTCCGGGCAAAACCCTGACGGCCACTCGCATTGCGGTCGGCAAGGATCACCTGGTCCCGCCGATGTGACGCCAGGGACGTCGGGCGCAATGAGGCAAGTGAATGGAACCAAGGGGCGCTGTCGCGTGCATCAGTCGTTGCATAAATGACGACCCCGCCATCGCCTCACTTTAGGCAACACGGCAAATGCACGATCGGGGCTGCATGAACCGCGACCGCTGGTGCGATCCACAAATGGATGTCAGTCAATCCACAATAGAGCGCTAATTCATGCTGATATCATTGTAGCAATTCCAACTAGAAAACGTAAGTCCGGCACCGCTGACGTGTTCTGGTCATCCACGGACTTGACATGAAATCCTTCGACCGGCTCTGACATACGAAATATGCTGGACAAGAGGTGGTCCCGCGCCCTCAACTGCGTTGATCTGCCATGCGCTCGGCACATAGCAAGCCCGCTGGCCCAAGCGATGCCTCACAAGACGATACCATCCCCCATCCACCGGGAGACCAATTTGCTCCACCGTCGGAACCCAGGCTCGGCCGGTCCTGTCCACTCAAACGCCGAACCGGCCAGACCATGACCACGATCGCGGTGATCGGCGCCGGCTTCAGCGGCACGCTCCTGACGCTGCATCTGCTGCGCTATTGCCCACCGCCGACCCGACTGCTGCTGATCGAGAGGAACAGCCAGTTCGGTCGCGGCCTGGCGTATTCGACCGGCAATGCCAGCCACATCCTGAATGTCCCGGCCGGCCGCATGAGCGCCTTCCATGACCAACCCGACGACTTCCTGACCTGGCTGACCAGTCAACCCGAGAGCGAAAACGGGATGGCGGTCGGCCCGCAGACATTCGCGCCTCGCCGCCTCTTCGGCGCCTATGTCCGCGCGCTGTTGAACGAGGAGATCAAGCGCAGCGGGCGAGATCGGCTTGAATTGGTAAAGGGCGACGTGGTCGCTCTGGACAGGACGCCTCATCCGCTGACCCTGACGTTGGACCGCGACAGGACAGTTCAGGCCGACCTCGCAGTGCTCGCAACCGGCAACTTCCCACCGGAGCCGATGCCGGTCGCCAATCCAAGCTTCTATGACACGCCGTTCTACCGGCCCGACCCCTGGGCACCCGACGCCCTGGCCAACCTCGACCCTGACGCCGCCGTCCTGTTGCTGGGCACTGGCCTGACGACGGTGGATGCGGTGATCTCGCTGCTCGACCAGGGGCACCGCGGCCCGATCTATGCGCTGTCGCGCCGCGGCCTGTTGCCGCGCCGGCATGCCGCGGTGCCGATGCGCGCGCCAGAGCACGAGCCCTATCCCACCACAGTGACCGCGCTGACCCGGTTCCTGCGCAACGAGACCGCTCGTGCGACAGCCCAGGGCAGTGGCTGGCAGCCGGTGATCGACGAACTGCGGCCGTTCATGGTCGACGTCTGGCAGACCATGAAGCTGCCCGACCGGCAACGTTTCCTGCGGCATCTCCGCCCCTGGTGGGACGTACACCGCCATCGCATGGCAGGACCAGTCGCAGATCGAATCGAAGCCGCACAGGCCAGCGGCCAATTACGAATCATGGTCGGACGTGTGCGCGACTATGCGATCGAGGGCCAACAGGTGGACGTGGTGTACCGGCCACGGCGGCAGGAATGCCTCGCCACAGTTCGGGTCGCTCGGGTGATGAATTGTGCCGGTCCCGGCGCCGACTTCGACAGAATTTCCGATCCGCTGATCCGTAGCTTGCTGCGCGACGGCGTGGTGCGGCCCGATCCCCTGCGGCTGGGGCTCGACGTTACCGGCAACTGCGCGCTGCTGAACCGCGATGGTGCGATTTCCCGTCGCCTGTTTGCGGTGGGTCCAGTCACCAAGGGCACCTTCTGGGAAATGACCGCGGTGCCGGATATCCGTCGTCAGACGGAGAAGCTGGCGGAATATCTCGCCGGGCTGATCAAATCAGCCCCACCCTGACATGCATGGGTCGCAAGAAACGTTCAGTAATCGCGCATTGATTGACACCGTTGCCTCACCTGCCAGGATACGGCCCGTGATCGAACGATGGGCCAGCCGATCCAATTCGATGTCACGACATCCGAATCAAAAATGGGGGAAGGAAGTCAACCATGAAGAAGCGCCGTTTCTTTCTGCTTTGCGCGGCCATGACCGCAATACTGTCGATCGCCCCGAGACACAGCTTTGCGCAGGACGACGACGTTTCCGATGAAACTTTCCATCAAGGCGCGAAGGCGGATCAGGATTTCAGGGTGGACCCGGAGCTGCAGCGGCAAGTCAAGATCGGATTCAAAATCGCGCCGGTACCACTGAATCTCCAGGACAAGAGCGAAGTTCTGGTCGGTTTGGGCAGTTACCTTGTCAATGCCGTAGGGGGTTGCAACGATTGTCACACAAATCCGTCCTTCGCAGCGAACGGTAATCCGTTCATGGGTCAGCCGAAACAGATCAACGTCGCCGGGTATCTGGCGGGCGGCCAACAATTTGGACCCGGCATAGTGTCGCGTAATCTCACGCCGGAAAACGGACTGCCGGCCGGTCGAACTTTCGCCCAGTTCAAGCAGATAATCCGGACCGGCATTGATCTGGACAAGGCTACTCCGCAATTCGGGCCGCTGCTCCAGGTCATGCCGTGGCCGGATTACCAGAGCATGAGCAACCGCGATATCCTGGCAATTTACACGTATTTGTCGGCTATCCCTGCAATTACCCCGGCGGAATAGTAAATCTAGCCAGGCAACCCACCACGTCCCACGGCGGTTGGAGCCATTGAGGGAGGCGTGATCGTTACGGTGCCGTCGATCCGCCTCTGCTGATCACCCGATCGGCGGGTCGAATGCACGGATCGGCGGCAGTTCTGCCTCGAAGCGCTCGACCTCGACCACGGTCAATTGGCCGGTGCATCCCTGAGCCAGCTTCGAGGTGCCGACGTCACGGGTCAGCACGTTGGGGTTGCCATGCACACACAGCGTTTGCTCGGCTGCCGGATCGAGCGGGTCATACCAGGCGCCGGTGGCAATTTGCACCACGCCTGGACGCACCGCGTCGCTGATCACGGCGCCCGCGAGACAGGCGCCGCGGTGATTGAACAGCCGCACAATGTCGCCGTCGGCGATCCCTCGCGCTGCGGCATCCGACGGGTTCATCCGCACCGGCTCCCGCCCGTCGACCTTCGAGGCCAGGCTGGTGGCGCCGAAATCCAGTTGGCTGTGCAGACGCGTGGCAGGCTGATTGGCGACCAGATGCAGCCTGTATCGCTCCATGATGCGAGTGCCCGCCCCTTCCACCGGCGGTAACCACGTCGGATGGCCGGGACAATCGTCGTAGCCGAAGGCCGCGATCGTGGCGGAGACGATCTCCACCTTCCCGCTCGGCGTCGGCAACCTTCGCTTGTCCGGATTATGGCGGAATGCGCGTAAGATGCCACCGTCCCACGGGAGGGTAGGCAGGGTCAGCTCTCCCTCGGCACAGAAGCCATCGAAATCGGGCGGATTATAGCCCTGTTTCGCCAACGCCGAGCGGGTCGTCTCGTAAAGATGCCGCAACCAGGCGTCGACCGAGCGACCCTCGGTGAAACGTTCCTCCACCCCAAGCCGAGCAGCCAGGCCGGACAGGATCGAAAAATCGTCACGGGCCTGACCGTACGGCTTGCCGACGGGGTGCATCGCCACCATCAGCGGATCGTTGGCGGAGGCGCCAATGTCTGATCGTTCCAGCGTCACCGTGGCGGGAAACACGATATCTGCGTGGCGAGCAGTGGCGGTCCATGCCAAATCATGCACGATCACGGTGTCGGGCCGCGTGAAGGCATCCCGCAGCCGATTGATGTCCTGATGATGGTGGAACGGGTTGCCGCCGGCCCAGTAGACCAACCTGATGTCCGGGTAGGTCAGCCGACGCCCGTTGAAGTCGTAGGCCTGCCCGGGTTGCAGCAACATGTCGGCGATGCGGGCCACCGGGATCAGGTCCTGAACCGGGTTCACCCCCTGCGGCAACGTCGGCAGCGGCACCGCCAGGGCCGGCTTGCCGACATTGGCGATGGACCCCATCGCATAGACAAAACCACCACCCGGCAGGCCAATCTGGCCCAGCATCGCCGCCAGCACGACGCCCATCCAGACCGGCTGTTCGCCATGCTCGGCCCGCTGCAGGGACTGGGCACAGGTGATCATGGTCCGGCGCCCAGCCGTCTCCCTCGCCAAGGCGCGGATGCTTTCGGCCGGCAGCTCACAGATTGCCGCGGCCCAGCCGGCATCTTTCGGTTGACCGTCGGACCGTCCGCTCAGGTACCGCTCGAACTCCCTGTAGCCGACGCAGAACCGGTCGAGGAATTCCGTGTCGTGCAATTGCTCCGACATCAGTGTGTGGGCGATCCCCAGCATCAGAGCGACATCGGTGCCCGGGCGGATCGGGTGCCAGTGCGCGTCGATCGCCGACGGCAGGTCATCGCGCAACGGGCTGATCAGATGGAACGACGCACCCCGGCGATGTGCCGCGAGCAGATGATCGCGCGCGACATGCTGGCTGGTGCCGCCGCCGCTGACGTTGGTATTCTTCAGCGGCAGGCCGCCGAACGCCAGCACCACCTCGGTCGTGCTCGCCAGTTCTTGCCAGCTGACATTTTCCCGCCCGGAGGATTCCATCGAGCCGAGAACGTGTGGCAGAATCACCGACGCGGCAGCGGAGCTGTAGGAGTTGACTGACCTGACGTAGCCGCCGAGGACATTGAGGAAGCGGTGCAGTTGGCCCTGGGTATGATGGAAGCGCCCAGCACTGGCCCACCCATACGAGCCACCGAACACCGACCGGCCGCCATGCTCGGCATAGACACGACGGAGTTCGGCCGCCGCCAGGTCGAGCGCCTCCGACCACGAAAGTTGCACGAAATCCTGCCGCCCGCGGTTCTGATCCGCCCCCGGCCCTCGCTCCAGCCAACCGCGGCGGATCATCGGCGCTGCGATGCGCGCGCGATGGCCGAGGGCGGCCGGGATGTTACCCAGCAATGGGGACGGATCAGGGTCACCGGGATGCGGCAGGACCCGGATGCCGCCATCGCCAATGGCGACCGAGAACGCGCCCCAGTGTGAGCTGTGCGGGATGGAGAAACCCGCGATGTCGTCAGCCATCAGGCGCCGTTCATTTCAGCGCCAGCCGATTAAATCGTATAGTCGAAGGAGTCGTATGACAGGTCGCTGAGCGCCTGGTCCATGGCGCGTGACGGCTCGTCGGAATCCGTAATGCGGACCACTCGGGCGGGGACGCCTGCGACGGTCGCGTGGGCGGGCACCGCCTTCAGCACCACCGAGCCGGCGGCAATGCGGGCGTGCTCACCGACCTCGATGTTGCCGAGAATATTGGCCGCGACGCCGATCAGGGCACCCTTTCTGATTTTTGGATGACGGTCGCCGGTTTCCTTCCCGGTGCCGCCAAGGGTGACGTGCTGCATCATCGAGACGTCGTCCCCGACCTCCGCGGTTTCGCCGATGACGAGGCCGGTGCCATGATCGAGGAAGATGCCGCGGCCGAATTTCGCCGCCGGATGGATGTCGGTCTGGAACACCTCAGAGGAGCGGCTTTGCAGGTAAAGCGCGAAATCCCTGTCGTCGTTATGCCACAGCCAGTGATTCAGCCGGTGTGCCTGGATCGCGTGAAAGCCCTTGAAGTAGAGAAACGGCTCAATGAGCCGCTCGCATGCAGGGTCACGATCGAAAACAGCGAGGATATCGGCTTGCAGCGCATCGCCGATCCCATGATCGGCGGCATACGCACGACTGAAAGCCTGGACGATCAGCGGCAGCGAGATGACGTCGTTCTTCAACCGGGCCGCGACCCGATGGAAGACAGCGACCTCAAAGCTGGGCTGGTTCAGAATGCTGTCAAAAAACAGCGGCGCCAATTTGGGCGAGCGCTCGTAAGCCTCCTCAGCCTCGACCCGCAGTCGGGTCCAGAGGGCGTCACCGCATTCCTCGACCTCGCCGGAAGTAACCAGCGTCAGGCGGCACGGCCTTGGGCGCATCACAACGTACCCCACGGATTGGTCGGCCGGCCCGGATTGGGACGGCGCATACCATGTTCGGTCTTCCCCCCGGTTCGTCAACTCCCCTTCTGAAGATGTTCGTGTTTCCGAGCATGTCATCGCCTGCTAAGCCAAGGCTTCCGGGTCGATCGGCGCATCGGTGTCACTGGCGGTGGACCGTCGGCGGCATCGACGAGATCCTCACGCGGAGGGTTGGATGAAGCGCGAGCGGCATCTCGGTTGCGGGCGGGGCTCCGTTCTGGCACCGTGCGGGTGGAATTTTCGTCGTCGCGCCGCCACGACCGAACCCCTGCGCCGCGGTCGCCTGGAGCGTGATCCGCCGCCCGTGACCTGGTGCCACAATCGAATCTGAAACGCCTGGTTTTTGGAACAACGTTCGATGCCTGCAAGCCGCCGAACCGTGTTGAGTGCCGCATTGGCCGCCGCCGCGATCCCCACGTTCCCTGTCGTGGCCCAGTCGCCGGATGTGATCAGGATCGGCGTGCTGACGGACCTTTCCGGCAACTATCGCGACGTGACCGGGCCAACCAGCGTCGCCTGCGCGCAGCTTGCTGTCGACGAGTTCGCGGCGGCCAATCCCGGCATCAAGAGTCGAGCTGATGAGCGGCGATCACCTGAACAAACCCGATGTGGCAGCCAGTATCGCGCGGCAGTGGTTCGACCAGAACGGCGTCGACGTCATCACGGATGTAGGCAACAGCGCGGCGGCGATCGCAGTGACCACGATCGCCCAGGAGAAGGACAGAATTCACCTCAACTCTGCGGCGGGCTCATCCGATTTGACGGGTAAATATTGCAGTCCGAACCTGGTCCACTGGACCTATGACACCTGGGCCCTGGCACACACCATGGTTAAGGCACTGGTCGGGAGCGGCGGCAACAAATGGTATTTTGTCACTGCCGACTACACGTTCGGTCATTCGATCCAGAACGACACGACCGGCCTGTTAGCGGCATCGGGCGGCAAGGTGGTCGGCTCCAGCGCCTATCCGTTTCCGGGCACCACCGATTTCTCCTCCTATCTGCTGGCCGCGCAGGCGAGCGGAGCGAATGTGATCGCCTTCGCCAATGCCGGCGACGACTTGATCAACTGCGTGAAGCAGCTGCGTGAATTTGGCATGACCAGTGACGGACTGGCCGTGGCAGCGATGGTCGGTTCGATCACCGCCGTCACCGGTGCCGGGCTCGAGACGATGCAGGACGTCAACCTCGCCGAGTGCTTCTACTGGGATGAGAATGATCGCACGCGCGCCTTCATGTCCCGCGTGAAGCCGCGTCTGCTGCCGGGCGTCTTTCCTAATGAGGTGCATGCCGGTGCCTATGCCGCGGTTGCGCATTATCTCAAAACGGTCAAACAGCTCGGTGTTGCGAAGGCCAAGTCGTCGGGCCGGGAGTCGGTGGCAGCGATGAAAGCGATGCCGACGGATGATGACTGCTTCGGAGCTGGCTCGATCCGAGCCGACGGACGGACGATCCATCCGTGCTACCTGTTCAAGGTGAAACGGCCCGCCGATAGCCGCTATCGGGGCGACTTCTTCACCAAGCTGGCGACGGTTCCGACGGACGACGCCTTCCGCCCAATGAGCGAAGGCGGCTGCCCGATGATCCACGCCTGAGCGAGGCACGGTTGCCGCCGGGATCGGCGAGCGCCCGGCGATGGTTTTAGCCGCCGGTCCAAGTGGGCATGATCAAGCCATGTTGCCAGATCGCCAACTCGACCTCTTTGCAGCCTCGGGCTTTTCCGTGGCTCCGGCAGCCCCGGCCGTGGTTCGGCCATCACCTGTGCCTGCGCGCGACCTCGATGATACCGCGTTGGTTGCCGCGATCGTGGACGCCGGTCCTGCGACGTGCCACGGGCTGGCCGAGGAAGCCGGACGACGGCGCCTGGTCGCGGCCCTGCCTGCGCTCGAGGCGCTCTGCCGCCGCTTCAAAGGCTTCGGACTGGTCAATACCGTGCCCGAGCAAGCCGCCGCGCTTCAGGGCCTTGTCGCCATCGGTGGCGCCGAGGCAGCGGCCGCGGTGGTCCGGCTCATTGTTGGCAATGTGGTGCACGGCCCCGGCCTGGGCACCGCGATCGCCGCCGCCGCCGAACTGCAATGCCGTCTGCCGCCGGACCATGCCGCGGTGTTGCTGCGCCACCCTGATCCGAATTTGCGACGCAACGCGGCTCGTTGCGCGCCGCCGCTGCGCGAGCCGATCAACCTGCTGATTGAGCTGCTCGATGATCTGAACAGACCGGTCGCGACCGCAGCAGCTTGCGCCCTCGGGCGCATGGGACGAACCGAAGCCCGCCCGCTGCTCATCCGCCTGCTGATAGAGGCCCCATCCGCGGAGGTCATCAACGCCGTGATCCCAATCGCCGACGATGTCTGCATCGTCACGCTGGGGCGCATTGCTCGAAATCTGCCCGATCTGGCTGCGCCCGCCATCGCCGCCCTGGACGACATGGACAATGACCGTGCCGCCGCTATCGTCTCGGCGTTGCGGCAGTCTGGATAAGCGGCGGCCGTTTCGTGCAGGGGCCGCGGCGGTCCCCAGCACCGGCAAAGCCTTAGCGGCAAACGAGCGCTTTTCGCCAGCCCATGACGGGGTCGTTGCAGCGTCGCGCGCCTACCACAGCACGTTTCTCACCGGCGCCAGCGGCTTGGGCACGTTCTCCTCACCCAGCATCTCTCGCAAGTCGATTTCGATCGTGCGCGTAATCGCGCTGAGCGGTACGTCATGCTCGGTATTGGCGAAGGGCGACTTCGAGATCACGACCGATGCGGTCGAGGGCGAGAAAGATCAGGCCAAGGAAAGTTGCACCGAGTGGCGTGAAACCCCCGAGTTCACCCACCATGCCAACCGGCAACAGCACGCAATAGGCGATGACGAAAAACAGCGGAAAATGATCGAAATGCCGCGGCAACGGCGTATTGCTGATACGCTCCAAACCACCCTGCGCTTCGGCAATTTTGCTCATGACCCGGTCGATCGCCGCTGCCTGAATGGTATCGATTGATCGATCCTGCGTTGCCAAACCAACGATACGGACCTGCTCGGTCTGCAACGCGGTTGGCGTATTGGTTGCCTGACGAATTCGGGCCATGACTGCCGCCTCCAGAAGGGGCGCAATCTCATCCCATGGCTCCTGATGACGTAACCGGCAGCGGAGCGCATGTGCCCAGGCAATCTGCAGATGGGCGATCGTCCGTGTCCGGGCATCGTCCGGCAGCATCCACAGCAGGCCACGGACCAGGCTGCGGCTGTGGTTGACCGCGGCGCCCCAGAGCGTCCGTGCCTCCCACCAGCGGTTGTAGGCCAGGCTGTTGCGAAGGCCCATGAACACGCCAAGGGCGCTGCCGAGCAGCGGAAGCGGAAGCTCGCCAGCCGATAGCGATAGCAGCCCAAAGCGCAAATTCAGTATTGTGACGGCGAGATCGTAGGCGAACAGTGCGGCAGCCATCGGTCCGATCCGCCTGAGCAGCGGAAGCCAGCCCGCAACCCCGGCGACGATCACGAGACGGCAGTTTGCGCGATCGGCATCAAACTCCGCTCGTCGCGGTCGAACTCGCTGACATTGCCGGTCCTGATGTCATAAATCCAGCCGTGCAGCGTCAGATGTCCGTCCGCCACGCCTGCGGCGACGGAAGGGTGGGTGCGCAGATGGGCCAGCTGCAGCCGCACGTTTTGTTCGACCAGCGCTTGTATCAGCGGCTCACCTTGCAGATCGGGTTTGGTCGCCGCGATGACGCTGCGAGCTGCTTCGGCGTTGCGCAGCCACGACGTGACCGTTGGCATCTTTGCCAACCCGTACTTTTCCGGGTCGAGCAACCCCTTCATCGCGCCGCAATCCGAATGGCCACAGACAATGACGTCGGTTACCCGAAGCGCCACACATGCGTATTCCACTACCGCCGAGACGCCGCCCATCATCTCACCATAGGCGGGGACGATATTGCCGATATTGCGACAGACAAACATATCGCCAGGGCCGCTCTGAGTGATCAGCGTCGGGCTGATCCGGCTGTCGGCACAGGTCACAAACAGTGTGGGCGGACTTTGGCCTGAGGCGAGCTGCTCGAAAAGCTGTCGCCGAGCGGGAAAGGCCCGTTCCCGAAAACGCCGGACGCCGTCCAGCAGGCGACGGATTGATCGAGGTTCATTGCTCATGGGAACGGCGCACGATCCTTCAAAGTTTGCGTCCTGTCGGGCGCGGCAAGCCATTGGTCGCCGTCAGGCCACTAGCCGCCGTTAGGCAGAAGCAATTATGATACCAGCATGTCCGTGGCCGTGACCATGGCAGGCATTGAGCACGGTGCACTTGCCAGGAACCGGGAGATCCGCCGACTTCTTGCTCAACCTATCCACCGGGCGGGGCGTGATCTGCGCTTCAGTCAGCAAAGCGGCCTTCAGGCTGGTTTGTGAACTCCAGCATTTCCCGTGCCCTCCAATACGAAGGCGCTGACCGTATTCGGTTGGTCAAGACCGGTCGCCCGTTTGAACCGACGAACAAGCCTTCGTGTCTCAGGGCCGCAAATCGCAGCCTCAGCCCCGGGGACGCTCAATCAGTCAAAACCATTGTGATGGGATATTAGTCCGGCTTCACTGCCTGCGCATAGTTGAGGTTGCGGAACCAGGTCATGTATTCGGGGTAGGTGATCGGTTCGTAACGAGGCGGGGTGTCGTCATCGGTGCAGGTGGGAAGACATTCCATTCGCCAGTCGTAATCGCAATCCATGAAAAACGGGATCGCATACCGCTCCTGACCGGACCGATTGATCACCCTATGCGGCGTCGCCAGGAAGCGATCATTGGTCCAGCGTCGCAACAGGTCGCCTCCGTTCACCAGGATGCTGCCGGGTAGCGCGGGCGCATCCAGCCAGCGACCATTTGGCAGCCGGATCGACAATCCTGGCACGTCGTTCTGCGCCAGCATCGTCATGAAACTGGTGTCGGTGTGCGGTGCGAGACCAAATTCGTTGTCCTCCACGACCTCCTGCCGCGGATAGTGCGACATCCGAAGGGTGTAGCTCGGCATACGAAACGACTGCGCGAAGTAATCCGGCGGCAGATCGAGCGACACGGCATAGAGCGGCAGCAGCGACAGCCCGAGACGCTCCATGGCCGCACTGTAGCTCACCACGGTCTCCCTGAAGCCGGGAAGATCGTCCGGCCACAGGTTCGGGCCACGGAACGGCAACCCGGTCTCGCGGTCGGGGTGACCCGGCGGCAATTCCCGTTTGGCGAAGAAAGCCTCCACCAGGTTGGGCTGGTTGTTCGCGTTCAGTTGCGAGTGCCGCGTAATGGATCCCTTGAACGGCAGGTAGCCGACGTTGCTCTTGTTCATCCGCAACGCCAGCTTGCGGTCCAGGTCCATGTCGTGGAACCGCCGAGCGGCGTCGAACGTGGCGTCGATGAGGGATTTCGGAACGCCGTGGTTGACGACGAAGTAAAAGCCGACGTTCTCGAACGCGTCGCGCAGCGCGGCGCCGAGCACTTGCGTCGCGCCAGGGTCGCCCCGCAGCAGCGGAGCGAGGTCGAGAACCGGAATGCTCTCGGGCGCATCGGGACGGATCGGGGCAATGCTCGGCGCATAGACATTCATCAGGACTGGCTCCGGCTCAGGATGCTCGAAACGAGTGTTTGCCCATGCCGTGTTCCGGTCAAGTATGGCTTGCATGTGTCGATGGCCGGCCATTCGGCCAAGGCGAGACGAACTCGATGCAGCTATCGTCAGTATCCCGGGGCCGCCCGCGAAGGCACTTGGTGGCGCTGCCGCACTCCGGTGGCGCGGCCACGAATCGCGGTCCTGCAAACGCCAACGCTCTTGGTCCCTACCTCGTGGCGGAGTTTGACCCGACCACGCGTGGGTGCTGCGTCCGCCGGCCCTGAGCCGCCAAAAGTGTCGATGTGCGGCATTGGTTTCCGATCAGTCGATTGACACCTGTCGGAATGTAAACCATGCCATCAGTGGCAGTGGTCGACCCCTTGTATCCGCCCGCGAGATGCGACGTCGGCGGCTGAGCACTGTCTGGCATGCGGCGAGAAGGACAGGACATGGCGTTGACCGATGGTGCTGACCTGGTCGCTGCGATCAATCAGTCGCTGCACCAACATTGGCGCACCTATCTCATCGAGGGGATCATCCTCCTGGTGCTCGGCGTCGCGGCCATCGTCGTTCCTCTGGTCGCCGGCCTCGGAATCACCATCATCCTGGGCTGGCTGTTCCTGACGGGCGGCCTGGTCGGCATGGTCGCAACATTCGGGGCGCGGCAAATTCCGGGCTTCTGGTGGTCGCTCCTGTCCGCGCTGGTAGCATTACTCGTCGGCCTCTCGCTGTTGTGGAACCCGCTGGCCGGGCTGGCGACCCTAACCTATGTCCTGATCGCCTATTTCGTCATCGACGGAGTGCTGTCCATCATCCATGCCATCGAGCATCGTCGCGAGCAATCGAGCCGCTGGGAATGGATGATCATCGGCGGCGTGATCGATCTGGTGCTCGCCGCCTTGATCCTCTCCGGTCTGCCCGGCGCGTTTGCCTGGGCGTTGGGCCTGCTGGTGGGGATCGACCTGATATTCGCCGGCTCCTCGCTCATTGCCATGGCGTTGGCGGCGCGCCAGGCCCTGCCCTCATTTTAATTGGCCGCTCCGCTTCCTGCACACACGCCAGACCTACCGGGGGCCCGACGCTCCCGTGTGCACGGCGTGGCGCGGCGCGGCGCGCGGTTCCCCGAAACGGCGGCCGCTCAATTTGCTGTGCGACCGCCGATTGATGTCGACACGCGGGACCCGACATGCACATCCGAGATAGATTAGCATGAAAGGGGGGCGACCATGACCGCGGCGCCAGGTGCGACTGGGATTGCTTCAGGTGAAACAACCGATCATCGCCCGTTGCCGCGACGCGTCGGCACCCGCGGTTCGCCGCTGGCACTGGTCCAGGCGCGTGTATTCATGCAGGTGCTGTGTGAGGCGTTCCCGGGATTACAGGGTGCCGATGCCCTGCAGGAGCATGTGATCACGACGACCGGCGACACCGTGCAGGATCGCCGGCTGGCCGACATCGGCGGCAAGGGCCTATTCGCCAAGGAAATCCACGAGGCGCTGGTCGGCCGGCGGATCGACTTTGCTGTGCACAGTCTCAAGGACCTGGAAACCGATCTGCCGAAAGGGGTCGTCCTGGCATGCACGCTGCCCCGAGAGGATCCGCGCGACGCACTCATCCTGAGTGACAGATGCGGCGAGCCGGACCCATCCGATCCTCTCGCGGCGCTGTCGAAAGGCGCCGTGGTCGGCACATCCTCGGTGCGGCGGCAGGCGCAGTTGCTGCATGCGCGCCCAGACCTGATTGTCGTGACATTGCGCGGCAATGTGCAGACGCGACTGGCGAAGCTTCGCGACGGGCAGTGCGATACAACGGTACTGGCGCTGGCGGGCCTGAACCGGCTGGGGCTCGTGGTTCCGCGCACGATCGTGCTGTCGCCAGATCAGATGGTTCCGGCTGCCTGCCAGGGGATCATCGGCATAACGATCCGCGCCGATGACACCCGGGCGCGAGATATGCTGGCGAAGATCGAGGATCCCGAGACGCGCGCGATCGCCACGGCCGAACGTTCCCTTCTGGCCGAACTGGACGGATCATGCCGAACCCCCATCGGCGCCTATGCCCACATGCGGGACGATGGGCGCCTGAGTTTGACCGGAACGGTGGCCCGGACCGATGGCTCGTTCCTGTTGACCCGCAGCCTGACCGGTCGCCCGGTAGACGCGGCGCGGATCGGCCAGACCCTCGCGACCAGTTTGCGTGTTGACGCGCCGGCGGACATTTTCGACTGATTATTGGCCGGCCGCCGTATCGCCGCCTGCCAGGCGCCGTTCGCTCCGCGCCAATCAATCAGCGTTCGAAGGCATCGCGAGGGCGTCCGGCGAACCGGTTTCGTCCGTGCCACCGGCTGGGTCATGCGCGAGCGATGCCGCTTGCGGCGTCAGGACGCCGAACGTCCGCTCCAGATGCGGCGGTGGCGGCGCTAGCCTGCTTCCGGCCCCAGCGACGAGCGCGAGGAGCAGCGCCGCGGCAGCCATGAAGTAAAGTACACCGTTGATATCGAAGCGTGCCATCAGGACCGCGCCGAGCAGCGGGCCGATCACGGACCCAAGTCCGCTCACCAGAATGAGACGACCACTGACCGCGACGACCCGATCGGCCGGCATGCGGTCATGCGCGTGGGCGACGCAAACTGGGTAGAGGGTCGACATGAACCCGCCGAGCAGCGCGGCGGCAGCAAGCACCAGCGGCAGCGATGGCGGCAGAAATACCAGCACGATCGCGACCGCGGCGAAGCCGGCGCCGAGCGCCGCCAGGACGATGCGGCGGTCGAAACGGTCCGATAGCCGGCCGATCGGAATCTGGAAGGCGAGCCCACCGAGCACAGTCGCCAGCATGAACAGCGCGATCCTCTCACGCTCGATCCCTTCACCCTGCATCCACGCCGGAATCAGGGCATAGAATGCGCCGGTGATGATCCCGCTCAGAACGCAGCCTGCAACTGCGACCGGTGCCGCCCGCGAAAGCTGGCCGTACGGCAGCCCGGGCGTGACGGTTACCTGCGGCGGCTCGACCCGCGCCGTGCTGACCGCGACCAGCGCCAGGGCGAACAGCGCCACGATCGCGTTAAACGGTGCGCCGTCATCGATCGGGACCCGGGCGATCAGGAGCTGTCCCGCCGCGAGCGCCACGAAGGTGCCCACCATATACACCGCAAAGACGGTGCCGCGCGCCGCCGGATGGGCCTTGGCGTTGAGCCAGCTCTCGATGGTCACGAAGAGGCCGGCACAGCCGAAGCCGATGATCGCGCGCAGGGCCAGCCAGGACAGCGGACCAACCAGTAGCGGCATGATGGACGTCGCCAGGGCGACCAAACCGGCAAACGCCGCGTAGGCGCGGATGTGGCCGATCCGCTGGATGATCTGGCCGCAGCGCAGCGCCCCCAGCGTGAAGCCAACGAAATAGCTGCTGAGTACCAGCCCACTCAGCGTGGCGCCGAAATCTTCGACCGCTATTCGCAACGAGATAAATGTGCCGAAGAAGCCGTTGGCAAGCTGCACGACGCTCGTTGCAACGATGAGCGTGCCAATCTGTGTGACCATAGAGCCGCCTGATCGCATCGGTTCCCCGCGACACTCAATCGTTGACTGGGACGGTGTCGTTCAGGATCAGGCGCCCGCCGTCGAGATGGACTGTAGGCCCGACGGGGGCGCCGTCGCTCTGCAGACGGAACGCGATACCTGCGATCTCCGGTGCTTCATCGCCACGATCGATGGGCGTGCCGGAAGGAATCATCCCGCTCTGCGTGTCGTTCACCATCACGGAACCTCTGCTCTGTCCGCTTCACCCTCGGCCAGCACGACGCTCACGCCGCCGGCAAGAAAGCGCTCGGCACTACCAGACCCCAACCGTGGGCACCCCGGTCCTCAACACCAAGTTCGCCCGATGTCCCGCTCGCTGCTTCGATGCGAGGACATTCAACGACGGAAATATACAGTAATCTTGGTCAGTGCACAGGCCAGCGGCTATGACGCATATTCAACCGCCGGCGAGAACATGACCGACCTGGCGGCGCCCTATGAGATGCGTTGCCAGGCCAGGACCAGCAAGAGCACGGCATTGAACGCCAGCAGAGCCGGCGCCGCCGCGGCGACGCAGCGATGCCACCGGCGTCCCGCGGCATGACCCGCGATACCGACCAGCATCAGCGCCGGTGCCGTCCCCAGCCCGAACGCAAGCATCGCGGCTGCGCCGACAGCGGGCCGTGCGCTGGCGGCGGCGGCGGCGAGCGCGGCATACAGAAAGCCGCACGGCAAAAAACCCAGCGTGACTCCCAGCAGGAACTCGCCTGGACCCGAGCCGCGCGGGATACGCCGTGTGAGGCGGGCCAGCAGTTGGCCCCACCGACGCGGCCCACGGTCGAGCCACGCCATGAATCTGGCACCTGAAGGCGCGATCCGCCGCAGCGCGTGGGTCAGAAACAGCACGGCGGCGAGCACCAGCAGCCCGGCCGACAGTGGACCGAACCATGCGAGCCGCCCCAACACCGCGGCCGAACCGGCTGTCACCGCCCCTAGCATGGCATAGGTCGTCAACCGTCCCAGATGGTAGGGGAGCAGCAAGCCGCTGCTGATCCGGCGCGATTCGCACAGTCGCTCAGGCGGCAGGCGGGCCAGTCGCTCGGAGACCTGGCCGAGGACGAAACCGCCGCACATCGGCGCGCAGTGCATCACGCTGCCGGTGGCTCCGGCAACGAACAGCCCCAGCAGCAATCCGCCACGCAGCCCGACCTCGGACGCGCACAACGCACCCAACCAGGAAACACTTCCGATCATCGTCCGCCCGTGCGCCATTTCTGAATGGAACACTTTGATTTGGATCAAAGCGAGCCACCCCTGACCGTGGCAGATAGCGTGCCAGCCCAGGGGGATTAAGATGGACGAGGATGCTGGTGCGGTCATCGTCGGCACGATGATGGCAGTGTTTGGTTTGATAGGCTTGTTCCTTGCGGCCGGCGCGGTCGACGATGAGATGTATATTTTTGGCCTCGCGCTGGGCGGTTTCGCCGTTTGTTTCGAATTCGGCCTGATACGGCGGCACTTCGACCGGCAGGACCGGGCACGCGCGGCGGCGCGGGTCGTCGCTCATGTCTGATCTCGCCCTGCCCGCGAGGCACATCATCTACAATGACGCGGTGGTGAAGAAGTTTGTCATCGCGTCCATGTTCTGGGGTATCGTGGCGTTCCTGGTGGGCGTCTATATCGCCAGCGAACTGGCTTGGCCTGCGCTGAATTTCGGACTGCCCTGGATCAATTTCGGCCGTCTGCGCCCGGTGCACACCTCCGCGGGGATTTTCGCGTTCGGCGGTTCGGCGCTTCTCGGCACCTCATTCTATGTCGTGCAGCGGACCTGCCGGGCGCGCCTGTGGGGCGGCGAAGCGTTGGCGAATTTCGTATTCTGGGGCTATCAGTTCTTCATCGTCATGGCAGCGCTGAGCTATGTGATGGGCTTCAGCAAGGGACGCGAATACGCCGAACCGGAATGGCATATCGACGTCTGGCTGACGGTGGTCTGGGTCGCCTATCTGCTGATCTTCGTGGGCACGTTGATCAAGCGCACCGAGCCGCACATCTATGTGGCGAACTGGTTCTTCCTGGCGTTCATCATCACCATCGCGGTGCTGCATATCGTCAACAACCTGACGTGGCCGATCTCGATCTATGCGGCGAAGAGCTATTCCGCCTTTTCCGGCGTGCAGGATGCGCTGGTGCAGTGGTGGTACGGTCACAACGCCGTCGGCTTCTTCCTCACCGCCGGGTTCCTCGGGATGATGTATTACTTCATTCCGAAGGCGGCGAATCGTCCGATTTACTCCTACCGGCTGTCGATCGTGCATTTCTGGACGCTGATCTTCCTGTATATCTGGGCCGGTCCGCATCACCTGCTTTACACCGCCCTGCCCGACTGGACCCAGACGCTGGGAATGGCATTTTCCATCATGCTGTGGATGCCGTCCTGGGGCGGTATGATCAATGGCATCATGACGCTGTCCGGGGCGTGGGACAAACTCCGCACCGATCCGGGTCTGCGCTTCTCGGTCACCGCCGTCGCCTTCTACGGTATGGCCACCTTCGAGGGGCCGGTCATGTCGGTGAAACAGGTCAATGCGCTGTCGCACTATACTGACTGGGGCATCGGCCATGTCCACTCCGGCGCGCTGGGGTGGGTCGCATTCATCATCTTCGGCGCGATGTACTACCTGGTGCCAGTGCTCTGGGGGCGCCGCGCGCTGTATTCCACCCGGCTGGCGTCCTGGCACTACTGGATCGCCACACTGGGAATCGTGCTGTACATCGTCTCGATGTGGGTCGCCGGGATCATGGAGGGCCTGATGTGGCGCGCCTACGACCAGTACGGCTTCCTGCAATACTCGTTCGTCGAATCGGTCATCGCGGTGCATCCGTTCTACGTGATCCGGATGCTGGGCGGCGTCTTCTTCCTGACCGGAGGGCTCATCATGGTCTACAACCTGATCCGCACGGTCTACAGCCCGACCACCGAGGCACCTCGAGCCGGCCACGCGATCGTCGGGCTGCCGCCGGACGCGATCGCCGTGGCGGGAGAGTAAGGTCATGTTCATACGCCACGAATTCTTCGAGAAGAACGCGATCTATCTGCTCATCGGCTCGTTGCTGACCATCGCGATCGGCGGCATCGTCGAGATCGTGCCGTTGTTCACGATCGAAACGACGGTCGAGCATGTCGAGGGCATGCGTCCCTACTCGCCGCTGGAGTTGCGCGGTCGCGACATCTACGTGCGGGAGGGCTGCTATCTGTGTCACAGCCAGCAGATCCGCACGCTGCGCGACGAGGTAGAACGTTACGGTCACTACTCGATCGCGGCCGAGAGCATGTATGATCATCCGTTCCAGTGGGGCTCGAAGCGAATCGGACCCGACCTGGCGCGCGTCGGGGCGAAATATTCCAGCGACTGGCACTACGCGCATCTCAAGAACCCGCAGGAACTGGTGCCGGAGTCACTGATGCCGCACTACGCCTTCCTGGCGGACAACAAGATCGATCCGGACGATATCACCGACCATCTGATCGCCCTGCGTCATGTCGGGGTGCCCTATACGGATGAGGAAATCGCCAGTGCCCGGGCGGATCTGCTGGCTCAGGCAGACCCCAACGCTGACACCGCAAAGCTGCTGGCACATTATCCGAAGGCGAACGTCGTGCCGGGCGACGGCCATCAGGTCTCCGAGATGGATGCACTCGTCGCTTACCTTCAGATGCTCGGGACGCTGGTGAATTTCGCCGACATCAATACCGAAAGGCTGCGGCAATGAGTATGCTCCTGGTGATGGCGCACTGGTTCGAACATTACTCGGTCGTGATCATGACCCTGATCTTCATCCTGATCGTCTCTTATAACTACTGGCCCAGCCGCAAGGATGAGCTCGAACAGCAGGGGCGTATTCCGCTCGAGGATGACGTGTAGTGCCAACGAAGATCGAAAAGGACGCGGTTACCGGCCGCGACACCACGGGTCACGAGTGGGACGGGATCAGAGAACTGAACACGCCGCTGCCGAAATGGTGGCTGTACGTCTTCTACGCCAGCATCGTAGTGGCGTTCGGCATGTTCATCCTGTACCCGGCGGTCCCGTACGGAACCGGCTATTTCCACGGCATCCTGGGCTACTCGCAGCGACGCACCGTTGAGGCCGACGTGGCCAAGATAACCACGCAGCGGAAGTTTCTGATGGACAAGATCGCCACACTTTCCTTTGCCGAAATCAACGCTGATCCGGCACTGCAGGAAGTGGCGCTGACCGGTGGACGGATCGCGTTCGCGGAAAACTGTCAGCCCTGCCATGGGGCGGGTGGAGGCGGCCGGCCAGGCTACCCGGCGCTGGCGGCCGGAGCGTGGATTTGGGGCGGCACGCCGGAGGAGATCCAGCAGACCATCACCCACGGCATCCGCAGCGGCGATCCCGACGCCCGCCAAAGCGCGATGCCCCGCTTCGGCGCCGATGGCATTCTCAAGCCACCGGAGATCCAGCAGATCGCGGATTTCGTCTGGTCCACATTCTACGGCCATCCGACGACGGGACAGGACGTCTCCGCCGGCGCCAAACTGTTTGCCGACAACTGTGCTGTCTGCCATGGCCCACAAGGTCTCGGCAACCATGAGGTCGGCGCGCCGCGTCTGTCCAGCCACGTCCATCTGTACGGCGACAGCCGCGATACGATCGTTGCTCAGATCAACGCTCCACGACAGGGCGTGATGCCGAACTGGTCACCCCGCCTCGATCCGGCAACGATCAAGGCCGTCGCGCTGTACGTCCATTCGCTTGGCGGCGGCGACTAGGAGCCATGTGGCGTGGCACGCATCAGCAAGAGTGATCGCCGGCTTCAGTTGCAGCAGGAGGCAGCGGGCGAGCACCTGTTCGCCAACCGTGTAAAGGTATACCCGAAATCGGTGCACGGCCATGTTCGCCAAATCAAATGGGCGGTGCTGGTGGCGTGCCTGGCGATCTACTACGCACTGCCCTGGCTGCGCTGGGACCGCGGCCCCGGCCAGCAGAATCAGGCGGTGTTGCTCGACCTCGCAAACGAGCGCTTCTACTTTTTTGGCCTGGAGCTTTGGCCGCAGGATATCTGGCTGCTGGCTGGATTGCTGATCATCGCAGCGGTCGGCCTGTTTCTGGTCACCAGCGTGGTCGGCCGGGTCTGGTGTGGCTACACCTGCCCGCAGACAGTGTGGACCGACCTTTTCATGTGGGTTGAGCGCGTGCTCGAAGGCGACCGCAACAAACGCATGCAGCGCGACGCCGATCCAGTTTCATTCGATACCGTCTGGCGAAAGGTGGCGAAGCACGCCATCTGGCTGGGCATCGCCTTCTGGACCGGCGGCGCCTGGATCATGTACTATGTCGATGCTCCGACCGTCACAGTCGAATTCTGGACCGGCACCGCTTCATCACAGGTCTATTTCTTTACCGGACTGTTCACGCTCACGACTTATCTGCTGGCCGGATGGGCACGCGAGCAGGTCTGCACCTATATGTGCCCTTGGCCGCGCTTCCAGTCGGCGATGCTGGACGATCAGAGCTTCACCGTGACCTATCAGGCGTGGCGCGGCGAACCGCGGGTCCGCGGCAAGCGCCATGAAGACGATCCGCCCGCCGGAGACTGCATCGATTGCGGTGCGTGCGTGACCGCCTGCCCGACCGGGATCGATATCCGCGACGGCATACAACTCGAGTGCATCAATTGCGGGCTCTGCATGGACGCGTGCAACCACGTGATGGAGCGCACAGGACGCGACAAATGGCTGATATCCTGGGACACGCTGACAAGACAGGCGGCGAAGAAAGAGGGACGCCATGAACCGGTTCGCTTTTTTCGCCCACGCACGGTGATCTACGTCTCGGCGCTGCTATGCGCCATGGGAGCGCTGAGCGTGGCTCTGGCGACGCGATCGACACTCGGGCTTTCGGTGTTGCGCGACCGGGCGCCGCTGTTCGTTCCGCTCGCGGACGGCAGCCTGCGCAACGGCTACACCCTGAAGATTGCCAACAAAACGCAGACCAACGCAGCCTTCGATCTGAGCATCGCGGGCCTGCCGGGCGCGGTCATGGCGGTCGCTGAGGGCGATCTGACCCGAGAGCCCGTGCTGCGCGTCGCGGCACCCTCCGATCACGTGGAATCCTTCCGCCTTTTGGTCACCGCTCGGCCGATGGCACTGGTGGACGGATCGCAGCCGGTCGATTTCATCCTGCGCGACACTGTGACCGGGGCGCAGACAATTTATCACTCAACCTTCATGGGCCCGATCAGCTATGCCGTCGGCGCGCGTTGATCGGAATGGTGAACAAATGAACACGACTGCCTGGCGCTGGTTTCCCCTTGGTCTGATCGCTGTCATGGGCTTCGTCTTCGCGGTGAACGGCTACATGGTTTACTCGGCGCTCAGCAGCTTTCCCGGCATTGCGGGCACCGACGGATTTGACCTTAGTAACGGCTACGCCCGAGTGCTGCAGGCGGCGGCGCAGCAGTCGGCCCTGGGCTGGCGGATCGAGTCCGGTCTGGACGAAACCCGCCATCCGCTGCTGCATCTCACCGACCAGACCGGCACCCCACTGAGGCCCGACGCGCTTGAAGCCCATGCCGAACGCCCGGTGGGACCTGCCGAGACGACCGTGCTCAACTTCCAGCCCTTGGGGCAAGGCCGGTTTCAATCCGAGCAAACACTGTTCTCAGGCCAATGGGACGTGATGGTCACGGTGCACGCGGGTGGCCAGACCGACAGCACGACGCGGCGGGTGATCGTCCGCTGATGCCGCCCGGCCCGTCATGAGCGCGACGGTTGGCCTGTCTCTGGCGCCAACCAGCACCGCCGCCGAGGCGCTGTGTGCGCATTGTGGGCTGCCGGCGGCGTTGGGGCGCCGCTTCTGCTGCCCCGGCTGTGCGGCGGCCTATGACATCATTCAGGGTCTTGGCCTTGGGCGCTATTATCGTCAGCGGGTGCTGCTAGCCGGGGCGCGGCCACCCAAGCCGGAACCGGCCGAGCGCTGGGATTTGGGCCGGCACGTTGTCAGCCGCGCGGATGGCACCCAGGAGCTGACACTCGCTGTCGACGGTCTGCTATGCGGCGCCTGCGTCTGGCTGATCGAACAGGTGCTGGCGCAGGAACCGAACGTACTGGCGGGCCGCGTCAACATGACCACCCGCCGTCTGCGCCTGGCGTGGCGCGGCACGCCCGAAGACGCTGACCGCCTGGTCGCACGGGTCGAGGCGCTGGGATATCGCCTGGTGCCATTCGACACCTCGGCTCTGGCAGCCGCGCAGGACCGCACCGGGCGGACGCTGCTGCGATCCCTGGCCGTCGCCGGGTTCGCCGCGGGTAACGTGATGCTGATCTCGATCGGCGTCTGGGCCGGCCAGCGCGGCGGCGTGGCGGACCGCATCGGCCCGGCGACCGTCGGGCTGCTGCATTGGGTTTCCGCGCTGATCGCGATGCCGGCGATTGCCTATGCGGGCCGGCCGTTCTTCGCCTCCGCGCTGGCCGCCCTGCGCCAGCGCCGCACCAACATGGACGTGCCGATCACGCTGGGCGTCACACTGGTCACGGGCATGAGCCTGGCGGAAACAATCTCCGGCGGCGCGCACACTTATTTCGATTCGGCGATCACCCTGCTGTTCTTCCTGCTGGTCGGCCGCGTGCTGGACCATCGGGCGCGCGGCCGGGCGCGGGCGACGGCGGAGCAGTTGCTGGCGCTGCGCACGATAGATGTCACTGTGCTGCAAGCGGACGGAACCACGCTGCGCCGCGGTCAGCAGCAGGTCGCCGAGGGCGAGCGCGTGCTGGTGGCAACCGGCGAGCGGATCGGCGTCGATGGTGTCGTGGAACACGGTTCAGCCATACTCGATGCCAGCCTGGTCACCGGTGAAAGCCTGCCGGTCGCCGCAGAACCCGGCACCGCGGTGTTCGCCGGCACGCTGAACCTGGGCGCCGCGCTGACCATCCGCGCGGCGGCAACGGGCGATGCCACGCTGCTCGCCGAATGCGTCCGCCTGATCGAAGCGGCGGAGGCCCGGCGTGGCCGCTTCGTCGTCCTCGCCGATCGGGTGGCGCGCCGCTACGCACCGGCGGTGCATCTTTGCGCATTGGCCACGTTCCTGTGGTGGTTCTTCGTAGCCGGTGTGCCGGTTGGCCAAGCGTTGCTGACCGCGAGCGCGGTCTTGATCATCACCTGCCCATGTGCGCTCGCGCTGGCGGTGCCCGCGGTGCAGGTGATTGCCACCGGACGGCTGTTCCGAGCCGGCATGCTGTTGAAGTCGCCGACTGCTTTGGAACGACTGGCCGCAGTCGATACCGTCGTGTTCGACAAGACCGGTACGCTGACTGAGCCCTTGCTGGCGCTGACCGGTCAGACCAACACCGATGCGGTGCGTGAGGCGGCTGCCATGGCGGCATCGAGCCGTCACCCGCTCGCTCGTTCCCTTGCCGCGGCCGCTGGCCCGGTAGCGCCCGTCGATGGCGTGACGGAACACCCCGGACGGGGCCTGAGCCGCATGACTCCCGACGGCGAGATCCGCCTGGGCAGCCGCGCGTTTTGCGGCAATCCCGATGACGCCGCCACCGGACCGGAGATGTGGCTGGCGCGTCCCGGCGCTGCACCTGTTCGCTTCGGCTTCGACGAACGGCCGCGCGCCGATGCCCGGGCCACGATCCGCCTGTTGCTCGATATGGGGATGACGGTCAGGCTGGTGTCCGGTGACCGCCCGGGACAGGTGGCGCGCGTCGCCTCGATCCTCGGCATCGAGGACTGGCGTGCAGGCTGCTCGCCGGTCGACAAGGTCGCGCTGCTGGAGGACTGGGGCGCGCATGGCAGCAAGATATTGATGGTGGGGGACGGGTTGAATGACGGTCCCGCGCTGGCGGCGGCCTCGGTTTCGGCCTCGCCGGCTACCGCCGCGGATGTCAGCCAGACGGTGGCCGATCTGGTGTTCCAGGGCGCCGACCTGGCGCCGGTGGCGGTGGCTCTGCGGACGGCCCGACAGGCCCAGACCGTCACGTGGCAGAACCTGCTGCTGTCGATCGGCTACAACGTGGTGATGGTGCCGCTCGCGGTCACCGGCTGGGTCACGCCCTGGCTGGCCGCCGCCGCGATGTCGAGTTCTTCGTTGCTGGTGATGGCGAACAGCCTTCGCCTGCACCGTGGCGCGGATCGATGACAATCATTCTGTATCTGCTTGGACTCAGCCTCGCGATGGGTGCGGGTGGGCTGTGCTTCTTCCTGTGGTCCTTGCGCACCGGCCAGTACGACGACATGGACGGCGCGGCGAACCGGATCCTGTTCGACGACGACTGAGGCCGCGGTCGGCTGTCGCCCATCCTTGCCTGATCCCGGATGATCTGGATGCCGGTCCGGCCGGCGGAGCACAGACAGACATCTCGGCAACCGTTCTGCTGACTGGGCACCGTCCACGCTATCCTGCGGAAACCAAAACGACCAGCCGGAGCGGAGAACGGAGAATGGTTGCCAGCGACAGCTTTGCCGAGTTTCTGCGCGAGCAACTCGCTCCACTCGGCCGCGTCACGACCCGGCGCATGTTCGGCAAGACTGGCGTTTTCTGCAGCGGGCTAATGTTCGGGATGGTGACGAACGACGTGCTGTATTTCCGGGTTGATGACCACAACCGGGCAGTGTTCAAAGAAGCCGAGTCCGCTCCACCCCTCAGCTACAAGAAGCAGGGCCGCGCCATAGACCTCTCCTTTTGGCGCGTGCCGGAGCGATTGCTCGACGAACCCGAGGAGCTTGTCGCGTGGGCGCGGGCGGCGCTGGCAGCAGCGCGCCGGGTTGCGGCGAAGCGGGAATGGACAGCGCCGAGGCGAAAATCGAAGCCGCAAGCCGCGGGGCGGCGGTCACCGGTCGGCAAGTGAGAAGCCGCCGCCGAGCCGGATTTCATCTTGGCCAAAACATCGTTGAGCAATGTGCCCAAGTCGGTGCCTCCGGAAGCCGACGGATCGGCTCTTCGGTGCGGTGGCCTGTCGACATGGCACGCGCGTGTCATGGCCGGGCGAGCGAGCCATGCCCTTGGGCCCTCGTCCCGAGGGACGCGAGCGACGGTTGGCCAGGCCACCCATGTCTTCGTTTCAGCAGGGAAAAATCGTGGGTGGCCGGCCTGCGCCGGCCATGACACAGGGCAGCGTGGCTGACCGTCCTGCGCCGGCCGTGACACGGGGGACCGCTCTTGGCGACACCCAATCGTATCGATCTCGAAAGACTTAGATCAAACCATCGCGTTCGGTGGCAGCCTATTCTTATCGTGCATCGACAGAGGAAGACCCCCCATGGACATGCCAACCTCGCCCACCACTGCCGACGGCCTCATGGATGAGCTTCTTGCTCTGCGCATCGCCGTTGCCGCGGCCAACGAGCCGATGGCCCGTCCGACCCGCGGGTCGGACGACGACGCAATGGCAAATCTCGCTCACTATCTCGCACTGCGTCACCACGATCTGCGGCCTTTGCAGCGGCGGCTGATGTGGCACGGTCTCTCATCCCTTGGCCGGCTCGAAAGCCGCGTCCTGCCGACATTGGACGCGGTTCTCGCTGCCCTCGCCGCCATGACCGGCCGGCTGCCGCCATTCGCCGCGCCCTCGGAGGTGGCATTCTTTTCAGGCGAGACGCGGCTCGCGCACGCAACCGACACCTTGTTCGGCCCACCACCGCTGCACCGGCGCAGCCGCATCATGGTCACCTTGCCGAGCGAGGCGGCCGAGAATGCGGAGTTCGTCATCGATCTGGCGCGGCGAGGGATGGACATCGCTCGGATCAACTGCGCGCACGATGACAATGTGGCGTGGCGGGCGATGGCGGCCCATGTGCGGACTGCCAGCACGCTCGTCGGCCGTCGGCTGGCGGTGCTGATGGACATCGCCGGCCCAAAGATCCGCACCGAGGCGGTGATCGTCCCGGACGGGAGGCGCAAGCTTCAGACCGGTGATGCGTTCCGTCTGGTTGCATCAGGTCCACCGCTGGTCACACCTGATGTGCCGTTTTCCGCAGCTGTCTCGCTTCCCGAGATGGTGAACCGCCTCAACATCGGCGATCGGCTGCGTTACGACGACAGCAAGCTCGAGGGTGTCGTCGAGAGTATCGGTGCGGGTGAGGCGGTCGTGCGGGTCACCCGGACCAAGGCGGGCGGGATCAAGTTCAAGTCCGAGAAGGGATTGAACCTCCCGGACACCGCGCTTGGCCTGTCGCCGCTGACCGCCAAGGACGAACGCGATCTCGCCATTGTCGTCGAATGCGCTGACATGCTCGGATATTCCTTCGTCAGCCGCCCGGAAGACATCAATCTGCTCGAGGAAGCCCTCGAGCGACACGGAGCCAAGGATCACCCGCTCGGCTTGGTAGCCAAGATCGAGCGCCCGGAAGCGGTGAAGAACCTGCCCGGCCTGATCGCCTGTGTCAGCGGCCGCCGGCCCTTCGGCGTGATGATAGCGCGCGGCGACCTGGCGGCCGAAATCGGCTTCGAGCGTCTGGCCGAAATGCAGGAGGAGATCCTGTGGATTTGCGAAGCCGCCTGCGTCCCAGCGATTTGGGCGACGCAAGTGCTGGAGGACCTGGTGTCGCGCGGTGTCCAGTCGCGCGGTGAGATGACCGACGCCGCCATGGCCGGGCGGGCCGAGTGCGTGATGCTGAACAAGGGTCCCGCGGTCGGCGCCGCGATCGAACTGCTGGATCGGCTGCTGGCCCGCATGGATGCGCACGCGTTCAAGAAGACGCCGACACTCCGAGCGCTCAAGTCATGGTGATTAACTGACCGCACGGCCACGCGAGGTCGGTGCAGGCCGCCCACAAACCAGCATTTGACGCGGCCAGCTCACGGATCACTGCGCAAGGGCCGTCCAGGGTCACCCGACCCCATGACAGTGCGTCCGTCAGCGTCCTGAGGATCTCCCTATGGCAATCCTGCTCGCTTGATGTCACGATCTTCGCGGCGGGATGGGCGCTGCGACGTCCGCCGGCGACCGAACATAAACGACCAAGCAAGAACGGCGCAGCAGGAGGAACGCGATGAAATTCACCTATTTCGAATTGATGCCGTGGCCCTACCTACCCGACGATTTCCGCGAGAAGCATCACTCGGTGTGGGTGGACATCGATCGTACGCTTTACGATCCGGTGAAGGGACACACGGTCTACAACGAGTATCTCGACATGCTCGAAGAGGCCGATACCCTGGGCTTCGACGGCATCGGGGTCAATGAACATCACCAGAACGCCTATGGGCTGATGCCGTCACCCAACATCATTGCCGCAAGTCTGGCGCGGCGCACGTCGCGCTCGGCACTCGTCGTGCTCGGCAATTCGATCGCGCTGTATAATCCGCCGATCCGCGTGGCTGAGGAATTCGCCATGCTCGATGTGATCTCGGGCGGCAGGCTGGTGGCCGGCTTCCCGGTTGGCACCTCGATGGACACCAATTTCTGCTATGGGACGGTGCCGGCGCTCACGCGTGAAAAATACGCCGAGGCGCATGAACTGATCATGCGGGCCTGGCACGAGGACAAGCCGTTCGCCTTCAACGGCCGCTATACGAAACTGCGCTATGTCAACACCTGGCCGAAGCCCTTGCAGCAGCCGCATCCGCCGATCCACATTCCCGGCGGCGGCTCGGTCGAGACCTATGATTTCTGTCTCGATAACACCTATTCTTATTCGTACCTCAGTTATTATGGATACTTGCGCGCCAGCTCGGTGATGAAGGCATACTGGGATCGAGTCGCTGAGCGCGAGTTGGACAACTCGCCCTATCGCGCCGGATTTGCCCAGGTGGTGTGCGTCGGCGAGACCGACGCCGAGGCCGAGAGGCTGTATAGCGCCTACACCAATTATTTCTACAACCGATGCCTGCACATCTATCCCGGGTTCGCCGATGCGCCAGGCTATCGCACCATCAAAACGATCAAGATGGGTGCGTTATCGCAATATTCTCGTGACCCCAAATGGGCGACACTGAGCTGGAAGGACCTGGTCAACGACGCCTTCATCATCGCCGGCGGCCCAGAGACGGTGCGTCAGCGACTCGAAGAACTGGTCAAGACCTTGCGCGTCGGAAACCTGTTCCTGCTGTTCCATATCGGCGACATGCCGAAAGACCTGACGATGCACTCGACTCGGCTATTTGCCGAAAAGGTCATGCCTAAACTGCGGAACCTCTGGCCTGACCACGCCGGCGACAGCCGCTTCTGGTGCCATCCCCTGGAACGACGCGCCGAACCGGCGCCGATCGTCGCGGCAAGGAGGGCATGATGATCGAGCTTCGCACCGTCAAAACCCCCCGCATCCCTGTCCAGGTGCTGGAGGGCGGCAAGGGCCCGGACCTCGTGTTGCTGCACGACGCCGGCGGCATCACCGCCGATCACCCCTTCCTGCAAGCGTTGGCGCAACGTTTCCACGTCTACGCGCCGCTGCTGCCCGGCTATGGCGACAGCGAGGAAGCGCCGCACATCCGCGACATGCTCGACGTCACGCTGCACAGCTTCGACGTGGTCGAGGCTTTGGGGCTGCGGCGGCCGACGCTTGTCGGCTGCTCGCTCGGCGGAATGATCGCCGCGGAGATGGCGGCGATTGCACCTCACGAGGTCGAGCGTCTGGTGTTGATCGACCCGGCCGGCCTGTGGCTCGATGCGTATCCTATGCCCGATATCTTCTCGATGATGCCGTTCGAATTGCCCGCGGCGTTGTTTCACGACGTCGAGCTCGGCGCCAAGCTGCTGAGTGGCGGGATCAATATGGAAGATCCGGACTTCCTGATTCCGTTTCTGGTGAACTATGCCCGCACTTTCGGCATGGCAGGCAAGTTCCTGTTCCCGATCCCCGAGCGCGGGTTGAAAGACCGCCTCTATCGGATCACCGCGCGAACGCGGATCATCTGGGGCGAGAGCGACAAGCTTATTGTTCCGCCATATGGCGAGGCATTCAAGGCGGGCATTCGAAACGCCGATCTGGTGACCATACCAAAGGCCGGGCACGTTCCGCATTTGGAACAGACAGACGCGACCATCCGTGCGGTGATCGATTTCTGACGACGTAGTATACGGGCTGCCTGGGGAGAGAGTCGCGATCGCCGCCCCGGGCCTGCTTGCCCCAGCAGGTGGCGGCCGGTACAGCAAAAAGGCCGGGGGTTTCCCGGCCTTCATGCAATCATTGCATTCGTTAGTATTGTGAGCCGTAGACGCCAGTGTGAGCGCTAAGCGGCTTGCCCTGGGCGAATGCATTGCCAACGCCGAGGCTCAGCACGGCCAATGCAATCAGGATCATCGTCTTCATCGGAAATCTCCAATCTACTGCCAGAGGCGAGAGTGCCCCGGCTTCGACACGCGCTGATATGGAGTCATCCCGGTCGGTTGATAATCTTGCCCATCCGCATAGGATTTATCCCCATGCCGGTGGAATAGTTGTGAACGAGTTAACAGCCAAAGCCGTCATTACAAATCGTCATGGCACCGTCCGGGCATCACGCCATTCAACCGGCGGGACAGCGACGTCGTGGCATGAAAGAAAAGCCACACCCAGAAGCCGCTGTCGCGGCGAGCAACTCGGCAGCCATGCTCCAGCGGTGAACTGAACCCGTCCAGGTCAAGGCTGCCCGACCGGGCGTCCGAATTCGTGGGCGTGAAGGGCGGCTTACTGGCCCTCGCGGCGCCACGCCAGCAGCAGCAGTCCAACCATTACCGGCAGGGATACCCATCCCGGCAGCAGTTCCAATGCCGCCACGCCGGTGACGACATGGTCGTGCCGTCGCACCATCCCGATCCAGGCGCTACCCGACGCGGCGCTTCCCTCCTCGGTGCGCCGCAATTCCGGCACGTTCACCTCATTGCCGGCGCCAGCAAGCCAGTGCACGCCGCCGCCGGATGCCCGCGCCAAAGGTCCAACAACGGTGGCGGTCGCTCGCAGATCAGCGAGCTCAGGAGGATTGGCCGCACCCGCGGCGGCGTAGGCCGCTTGCTGCCCTTGCGACACCCGCCACACGCCAGGGACGGTCGCCTTGCGAGATGCCGTCGCCCGTCCCGGCGAGTCCTCGTGCAGCTCCACCGTTTCGGTCTTTCCGTCCGGATCGGCGACGATCACTTGCCCAGGCGGGGCCGCGTCAGTGGAGCGCCGCTCGATCATCAGCCGCCCGTCGGTTACCCGCGCGGTCAGTGCGTTCTCCTCGAGATCCGGCTCCTGCATCAGCCAATGAGCGATCCGCCGCAGCAATTCAGCCTGCGGGCCACCACCCTGATGACCGCGCGACCACAGCCAGATCTGGTCGGACAGCAGTAGCGCGGTACGTCCCTGCCCGACGTGGTCCAGTGCCAGCAGCGGGTCCCCATCCGGCGTGCGCAACAGAACCTCGCCGCTTACCGGACCTGGTTCGATGCGACGATACCAGGGTCCCCAGTCGGGGCCCTTGGCCGGCTGCGCGGCAGTTCCCTGCGCGGCGGCGGGGTTGTCCGGCGGGTTGGATCCTGCCAGGCCCTGGGTGACCGGATGGCGCTGACCGAGGTCGGAAACCCAGGGGCGGAAGCGACCATCAACCACGGCGTCACCGTGAGCCGGACCACCCGGCAGCACGGCGCCGAGCGGGGTCGATGCGAGCGAGCTGGCACCGGTGAACTCGGGGCCGACGCTCATCAGCAGGGCGCCCCCTTGGCGCACCCGGTTGGCGATGTTCATCAGATACGGCAGCGGCAGCAGGCCGCGGTTCTGGAACCGGTCCAGGATGATCAGGTCGAACTCGCCGATCTTGTCGACGAACAGCTCCCGTACCGGGAAGGCGATCAACGCCAACTCGTTGAGCGGCGTGCGATCATCCTTTTCCGGTGGACGCAGAATGGTGAAATGCACCAGGTCGACCGACGGATCAGCCTTCAGCAAACGCCGCCACGTGCGCTCACCCGGATGCGGCTCACCGGAGATCAACAACACCCGCAGCCGGTCCCGTACGCCGTTGATCTCGACCACCGCTCGGTTGTTGAGTTGCGAGATCTCGCCGGCCAACGGGCTGGCGGACATGTCGATGACCGTCGGGCCAGCCCGTGTGATCGGAATCTCGATCCGCTGCTCGACGCCGATAGGCACGCTCTCCGCGACGAACGGTTGGCCATCCCGACGAACCGTCAGAGTGGCGGGTCCGCTGTGGCCAACACTCCCGGTGGTCCCCAGATCGTCGACCGAGACGCGCAGAATGACGGATTTTCCGACAATTCCATAGCCAGGTGCTTCGATCACCCGCAGCCGCCGGTCGGTCTCCTCACCGTGTCCGGCCAGCAGCAAATTAAGCGGTGCGCCGCCCGGCGAGGTGGACGGAACGTCGTGAATTTGACCGTCGGTGATGGCGGCGGTTCCGGCCAGGCGGGACCGTGGAATGTCAGCCAACGCCCGGTCGACTTCGCTGAACAGGCGGGTCCCGGCATTGCCGCTCTCCGGCACGGAGATGGTCCGAAGCTCCAGGTCAGGCTGATGGGCAGCCTGTGCCTCGATCGATTGGCGCGTGAGGTCCGTCAGCCGAGCCCGGTCGCCGACCTGCATGGAAGCAGTCTGATCGACCACCAGCAGCCCGATGTCCTTCAGCGACTGCCGCGTCTCTTGCACCAGCCGAGGCCCGGTGAGCCAAAGCAGCAGCACGGCAAAGGCCGCCAAACGCAACAGCGTGCCGCGGCCGCGTCGCCACACGCCCACCGCTACGACCAGGAGGGACAGCGCGCCGAGGGTCAGCAACATCCAGAATGGCAGCAGCGGATCGAAGCGGACGGCGGATATCACCTGTTCCGGACGCATCGCGCTATTGCCCCAGCCGCTGCAGGATCGCCGGCACGTGCACCTGATCGCCCTTATAGTTGCCGGTCAGCGCGTACATCACCAGATTGACACCAAAACGATAAGCCAGGGTCCGCTGCCGCTGTCCCCCGGGGATCACGGCATACGGGTTGCTGCCGTCCTCGCTGACCACCCAGGCGGCCGCCCAGTCATAGCCGCCGATGATCACTGGGCTGACGCTGTCGTTGGCGCGGTCCTGGTCGCGCTGCACCCAAACCGTATCGCCGGTGAACCGGCCCGGAAAGTCCGACAGCAGATAGAACGAGCGGGACAGCACATGCTCCCCTGTCAACGCCGCCAGCGGAGGAATCATCAGGCCCCGGCTAAGCCGCTTCAGTGCCTGTTCGGTGCCGGGGGCGAAGCCGCTGCCGGAGCCGGAGTCGCGAGTGTCGATCAGGATGATGCCGCCGCGGCTCATGTAGTCGTTCAACGCCGCGGTCTGGTCCGAGGTCAATGCCTCGGCGTCGGCGGTGATCGGCCAATACAGCAGCGGATACACGCTCAGGTCGGTCTGTCCCGGCCGCACCGGATCGGGCTCGAACAAGGTCGCGGCGGTGCGATGATTGACGTAATCGGACAATCCCTCCAGCCCTGACCTGGCGATGCCGTCCACCTGCGCGTCGCCTGAGGCGATGTAGCCCAGCCGTGTGTCGATTGCCGGATTGCTGCTGGTGTCGAGCGCGTGCGCCGCCGGGGTCGCCAACAGCAGCAGAGCGACAGCGCCGGTGGCGGACACCCGCGGGCGCAGCAGGCCCCGCAGGCCCAGCGAGATCAGCATATCGAGGCACAGCAGCAGGATCGCCACCGCCAGCAACGGCGGTCCCAGGGCGCGCTGCTGCGCCGAACCGGCCAAGGTCTCCAACGTCGCGCCGGTAATCGGCGGTGCTGCCTCCGGGACGGGCAAGCTGGTGCCCAGGTTCAGGGCCTGCCGCCCGTTTTCCGGGCCATACAATCCCGGCGGATGCCGCGGCGAAACCGGCGTATGGGCGAAGCTGTCACCCCGCAGGGCGGTCGCCGCCGGCGGCGGCTGCGTCAGCAGTCCGAATCCGTCCAGTGCCTGAACCGGTGAGAGCATTGTAGTCTCCTGCGCCGCGGCCACACCGGCGGACAGCGCGACCAGGCGGCGCAACATGTCGACGAACAGGCCTGAGAGGGGAAGGTTGGACCAGTCGGCATTGGCGGTAACATGGAACAGCACGATCCGGCCTGCCCCCAGTGTCGCCTCGGTCACCAGCGGTGTCCCGTCGGCCAGGGTCGCCCAGGTATGGGTCGCCAGGTCGGTGGTTGGTTCAGCCAGCACCTGTCGGTTGATCCGCACCTCCTCCGGCACCGCCAGATCGGCGAACGGCGTGCCGGAGACAAAGGGCGCCAGGCCCGCCGGGCGGCTCCAGGACAGCGCGCCGCCAAGTTGCCGGTCGCCGCTGAGAAGCCGTACCGGCAGCAGGGTATCGGTGTCATTGCCGGCTTCCTCGGCAGTGCGCGGACCGGCAAACCGGATCAGCAGGCCGCCCTGCTGGACCCAGCGCGTGAGCGCGTCCCGCTCCGCCCCGTCCGGCAGCGGCCGGTCAGCCAGGACGAGGACAGAAATATCGCGCTTCAGCAAGGTCGCCGCATCGCCCGAGCGCAATTCAGTGAACGGTTCCAGCGCCCGACGTAAGAAATACAATGGGCCGGCAAACGGCGTCTCGGCGCTGGACTGGTCGCCTGAGAGCAGTCCGACCGGCCGCCGCCGCCAGCGCTCATCGAGCAACACCACCGATCCCGCACTCGGCGGACCTTCCAGCACCAACCGATTGAGCCGGTTACGCAGTTCCGGCGGCAAGACGATGCCGGCCGAGGCGGCAGCCGCATCCGCCGGGACGGTGATCGGCGTGCGCGCCAGGGTGCGTCCGTCACCGCTTTGCGCCAAAACGGCCACTTCGGTCGGAGTCGGACGCGGCGCCTGCGCCAGGTGCACGACCAGACGATCGGCCTCGCTCGTCGGTGGCAGCAGCAAGGCGGCCGACGCGGTGTCGCAGCAGACCTCGGTCACTGGGCCAACTTCCCGCAGGGCCTGCGCGAACGCGGGAAAATCCCCTCCGTCGGTCAGCCCGTCCGGCACATACACACTGGACGCGCCAGTCACCGGTTTGCCTGACGCCGTGGTGCCGCTTTGCCAGGCGCGCACTGCGGCGGCGGCGGCGGCGCGGTCGGACGGCCAAGCCTGGGGCTGTAAAGCGGCGAGGCGTGCGCGCAGCTCGGGAATAGGCATCTCGGCCGACACGGCGACCGGCGCACCGCTGCCATCCGGCGCGGTCGGCAGCAGCGCGCCCTTGCGCCCGGCCCGCTCCGCTCGATCGAGCAAAGTCCCGGCAGCTTCCTTGCGGCGTGCCCAGTCGTTCGCGGCGGCCCAACCATTGTCCATCACCAGCAGAACGGGCCCCTTGCCGGCCAAAGCCGAACCAGCGTCGAGCACCGGGCGGGCAAGCGCCAGAATGACCAGCGCGGCAGCGGTCATCCGCAGGGCCATCAGCCACCAGGGCGTGCGGGCCGGCGTTTCCTCAGTCGCGTTCAGGCCGAACAGGAAGCGGACAGCTGGAAAATCCTCTGATCTCGGGGCAGGTGGAGTGACCCGCAGCAGCCACCAAAGCATCGGCAGCGCAAGCAGACCGACCAGGACCCAGGGGGCGATAAAAGTCGGGAGAGCAAACATCTATCTCGCCGCCAACGCCGCATAGAGTGTCAGCAGGGCCATCTCCGGCGGATGATCGGTGTGATGCACGCCGAAACCGAAATTCACCGTCCCGCAGATCGACGCCAGTTCGTCTTGCTGTGCCTGCAGCCGCCGCGCGTAGGCATCGCGCACTGACTCCACGCGGGGAACGAGGGTGTCACCGTCACGCTCCAGCCCGCGAAAGCGGATGCGGCCACGATACGGCAAGACTGCCTCCGCCGGATCAAGGATCTGCAACAGAAATCCGGTGACGGGGACCGCGGCGAGGCGTCCCAGGAGGGCACGAATTTCCTCCGGCGGCGACAGAAAGTCGCTGAACAGGATGACTGTGCCGTGGCGCGGCAGGCGCACGGACGGCGGCAAGCCGTTTTCGTCTTCCGGCCCCACCAGGTCCGCCGCGAACCGGTCGAGCCCGGCGCGGCTGGCGATGGGGCGAGCTGTCGTCGCGCATCATCATCACCCGCTCGCCGCCGCGCAGCAGCAGCGAGGCGAGGGCAAGCAGCAACAAATCGGCGCGTTCGCGCTTTTGCACCGGCACCTGGCGTGACCGCCAGCGCATCGAGGCCGATCCGTCGCGCCACAGACAGACGGTCTGCGCCGCCTCCCACTCGGTTTCCCGGATGAACCAGCCATCCGGCGCACCACGGCCCGATTTCGCCGATTGCCGCCAGTCGATCCGAGCCAGGGGATCACCGGAGACGAAGCGGCGGAACTGCCAGAAACTGTCACCCTGACCGACACGTCGCCGGCCATGCACACCCTGAGCCACGGTGGAGGCAACACGATCGGCCGCGATCAGCAACGGCGGCAGGCGGGAGCCGAGGGCTTCGGCCGCGAGCGCGTCAGGCGCCACTAATTGAGCCCGCGTGGACCAGGATCATGCGATCCCGCTTTGTTGCACGTGATCATCGGATCATCCTAGCCCAGTTGTCCCACCAGCCGATCGATCACATCAGAGAGAACGATGCCGTCGGCACGGGCAGAAAAGCTCAGGGCCATGCGGTGACGCAGCACCGGCCTCGCCAGGGCGATGATATCATCCACGCTTGGCGCGAGCCGACCATCGAGCAGGGCCCGGGCGCGGCTCGCCAGCATCAGGGCCTGCGCGGCACGCGGACCCGGGCCCCAGGCGACGTGTCGGCGAACGATCTCGTCACTGGCGGTTTCAGGACGGCAACCGCGCACCAGCGACAGAATGGCATCCACCACTTTCTCACCCACCGGCAGGCGCCGGACCAGGGCCTGCGCCGACATCAGCTCCTCGGTGGTCATCGCCTGCATCGGGCGTGCCTCGGTCGAACCGGTGGTCGCCAACAGCATCGTCCGTTCCGCGTCATGGTCCGGATAGGTCACGATGACCTCCAGCAGGAAGCGGTCGAGCTGGGCTTCGGGCAGCGGATAAGTCCCTTCCTGCTCGATCGGATTCTGCGTCGCCAGAACGTGGAAGGGGCGCGGCAGCGGATGCTCGACGCCGCTGACCGCGACCCGTTGCTCCTGCATTGCCTGCAGCAAGGCGGACTGGGTGCGCGGGCTGGCACGATTGATCTCGTCCGCCATCAGTAACTGGCAGAACACCGGGCCGGGGACAAAGCGAAAGGTGCGACGTCCGTCAGTCTCGTCCAGCACCTCGCTACCGACGATGTCGGCTGGCATCAGGTCCGGAGTGAACTGAATCCGCTTGGTGGCGAGGCCCAGCACGACACCCAGGGTCTCGACCAGACGGCTTTTTCCCAGGCCCGGGACGCCCACCAGCAAGACATGTCCGCCCGACAACAAAGTGATCAAGGTTTGATCAACCACCTCGTCCTGGCCGAAGATGACGTGGCCGACCGCGGCCCGCACCTGGCCAATTCGGACACCCAGGGACTTCGGCGGCCGCAAGAACAGCGTCAGGATCATCGAAGCCGGGTCCGTGCCGATTGGAAAAACTTTGTGGCGTCGCAGCCATACCGCCTGACATTACAAGTTGAGCCCTTTGTGATTGTGCCGAGTAGAGCATATAGGCCCTTTTGCCGAAGGGGGGATGCTCCCTATATCGTTTGTGTCCGAGGAAAATCCGGCTTCCAGTGGAGATGCATACGTGAACGACACTGGCGTGCCCAACATTATCGAGGCCGAGGCGGTTCCCGGACCCGGGTCCGCTGTTCCGCCCAGGCATCACAGCGCGGCAAGCGGTGTCCATACCCCGACGGCTCAGGAACTCAGAGGTTGCCTGCTCAAAGCCACGGACCTTCGGTCCGGCGACGGTGCGTTGGTGGACGACCCGGCGGGAGAGCGGCCGCAGCGGCGTGTCCGGCGGCCGCCCACCGAATGTGGCGATTTGCCGTTCCTGATCCGGCGAGATGGCACCTGGATGTATCGGGGCACGCCAATCAACCGGAAAGAGCTGGTCTGTCTGTTCGCGAGCGTACTGCGTCGCGAGGCTGACGGGAGCTGGTGGCTGCAGACCCCGGCGGAGCGCGGGCGAATCGAGGTCGAGGATGCGCCTTTCGTCGCCGTGGAGCTCGATTGGGCTGGCGACGGCCAGCATCAGGTGTTGTCCTTCCGCACCAACATAGATGAGGTGGTCACCGCCGGACCGGAGCATCCGATCCGGATTTCGCATGACATCATCACTTGCGAGCCGACGCCGTACATCCTGATCCGGCCCGGGGCCGCCGGTCACCTGGGCGTCGAGGCTCGCATCAATCGAGCCACCTACTATGAACTTGTCGCGCTGGCGGTGCCGCGGTGGGTCGGCAGCAGGCGCGTGCTGGGCGTCTGGAGCGAGGGCCAATTCTTTTCCCTGGGCGACTTGCCGCCTGGCCAGGGGTGACCGCGGCAGAACTTCGGGCGCGGCTGACGCAGATCGCTACCTCACCGCCGGAACCGTCTGGTGAGCACGGCGACGACACATCGGGCGCAGCAACGCGAGCGGATCAGGATGCTGTCGGCTTCGTCACGCGTGCCAGGCCGCTCAAGCCGGCCGCGGTGCTGGTGCCGGTGGTGATGGGCGAAACGCCCGGTATCCTGCTGACCAAACGCACGTCTCACCTCGCCCAGCATGCCGGGCAAATCAGCTTTCCCGGAGGCCGAATTGATCCAGAGGACAGTGGCCCGGAAGCTGCGGCCTTGCGGGAAGCCTGGGAGGAAATCGGCCTGTCGGCCGAGTCGGTTGAAGTTCTTGGACGCATGCGCAATTACGTCACCGGCACCGGTTACCGGATTACGCCGATTTTGGGATTGGTCCCGCCCGACCTCAAGTTCAAGCTTTCGCCACACGAGGTAGACGCGGTCTTCGAGCTGCCGATGCCGGTCGTGCTTGACCCGGATGCACCGCGGCGACAACGCCAGCATGTGCAGGGGACATGGCGGGAGGTACTGGGTCTGGCCGCATCCGGAGCACTACATCTGGGGTGCGACCGCGGCAATCCTGGTGGATCTGGCCGAACGCCTGCGAAGCGGCTAAACGCGAAAGGGATTACTTGATGCGCTGGTCGTCAACTATGGCTGCCGCTGTGACGGCGGTGCTGGGCGGATCATCGCTCGGCGCCGCTTTGCTGACGGGCACGGCGTTGGCTCAAACCCGAATCGATTCCATCAATACGAATTTCCGCTGGCTGGGACCGGACGACAAGATCGTGGTCGAACGTTACGATGATCCGCGGGTGCAGAACGTGTCGTGCTATCTGTCTCGCGCTGAGACCGGCGGCCTGAAGGGCGAACTCGGTCTGGCGGAGGACCCCAGCCGGTTCTCCGTTGCCTGTCGAGCGGTCGGACCGGTCACCATGCCGAGCTCGATGCCGAAGAGCGAGGTGATCGCGTTCTCCGCCGCGTCGCTGTTTTTCAAAACGTTTCAGATCCACCGGGCGTTGGACCCGGAAAAGCACGTGCTGGTTTATACCGTTGTCAGTATGAAATTGATCAACGGCTCGCCGTTCAACAGCATCAGCGTGGTGCCGACCGGCGTGCCGTAGGACCGAGGGCCTCGTCCCGGCGGTCGCGGTGCGGCTTCGACGGTCAGACCGTCAAGCCGCGGCCGGCGCCGTCGCCCCTTCCGAGGCCAGCACACCCTAATTCGGCGGCGTCGCGGGAACTTCTCGCCACGGTCCCTGGCAGGCCGCGACATAGGGGTAATAGCCTTGCGGGTTGTCGCAGTAATACCAGAACTGCGCCGGCGGAAGGCCTGTGGGAACCGGGGGCGGCTGCTGCACCACGATCGCGGGCGGCACATAGGTCGGATACGGATAGATCGGCGCCGGATAGAAATACCAACCACCGCCGGCTGTCCACCACCAGGCATAGCGATTGTCATGCCAGCCATGCTCCCAATGTCCGCCGCTCCAGACCTGTCGCTCGTAAGGCGTGAAGTGGTGAAAGTCGCGACCGTGAAAGTCGGGGCCGTGAAACCCGGGGCCATGATAGTCCGGGCCATGATGATCATGTCCCTGAGGACCGTGGCCGTGAGAATCTCCCCCCTGGTACTGCGCCTGAGCCGTCCGAACCGGCAGCGCAAACGCGACAGTCAGGGCGACGGCGACCATCCACGAGTTTAAATCGGTTCGCATGTGACACCTTCCAGTTACCGCCAACTGATCCGCTCGCGGTCGCGTTTTATCTCAACGTCGCTCGGCCCTGGCGATCCGCTGTAAGCGATCATCGGCCCTGTCCGGGTGCCGCCGAGCGCGCGTGCTGTCAATGGTATGTTGTCTCATTGGCGCAGGCCGCTATGGGCAGGATTTGGGCGTTCCAGTGCCGGTGTTCCGGCCGGATCGGCCGTGCTGGTCTTTGTGCCCGACCAGGCCAGGCGAACCTGTCGAGATCACGCTCCGGGCGTTGCCGGGCGAGCGTACGGCGACCTGTTGATCGGCGAAGTTTCAGCTAGCGACCGTCGAGGCAGCGCGACGGTGCGGTTGCCTCCTGCAGTGCAGCAAAAATCCGGGGCAGCCCGCCGTCGCGGGGGCCATCTATCAGGTCTCCGGCGCCGATCGCGATTCGCAGGCCGCCAAATGATCCCAGGGCAACCGGCTGACCAAGTAGGACACCCGTTCGCGCCAGACGCGCATACAGTGGCCGCAACTCTGCGACCGACAGCCGCCGTCCGCGATCGGTCGGATCGCGCACGCCGAAGGTGAAGATGCTGGGTCGGTCGGCCCACCCGGGGCCGCGTGGCGGCAGACCACCAACCGGCACCAACGCAGGATTGCACGCGAACGCCTGTGCGATGGTCGCAGCACGATCGGCGAGGACGTCTGCCAAACTGGCGGCCAGGGGCTCGAAAGCATCGATCACGGCCACCGCCGCCGTCCAGCGAAGGGCTGTCCCCAATTCGGCGGCGTCCCGCAACCCAGACGTTGGCCGTCGCCACCCGATCGCCGACAGCCGCGCCCGGGGGAACAGGACGGCTCCGGAGAACGCGGGACCGCCAAAGAACTTCGATCCCGTCACCACGACCGGCCAACCACGCCTGAGATACGCCTCGACCACCTTCGGCTCGATGCGCGATTGGCAGGCGTCGACAATCACATTCGAACCGTGCGGTGGCGAAACTGGCGCGATCAGCCCCGTCTTCGTGCCGTACGTATGGTAGACGATAGCGCTGCCCCGCGCCGCGGCCGTCGCGGCCGCGAAGGCGTCATTCACCTCGTCCTCGCCCAGAGGTGAACCGTCCGCCGACCGCAGCGGGATTTCCACCGCGTTCGACTTGCAGTCGCTCAGGGGTTTGCCACAGTCCGGTCCATCGAACACGCGGCACACAGCCGCCAGCGGAACGCCGGTGCCGGTTTCCGACGCCGCCGGAAGGATGACCGTCATTGTCTCATTCGGTCGTTCCGCAACAATAAGCATTGCCGTCGTCAACAAGGCGTCGGTGCCGGACGCACACAGAATTGCCTGCGCCAACCCTTCGACACCGAAATATCGCAGCAGCCGGGCTTCGATTTTTTTGGTCAGTGTGATGAGCCGGCGCGCTCGCTGCCTCGGCGACGGCGCCTGGATAATGTCGGAGAAGGCCTTGGCGGCAGTGACGAAACCTCGATCCGAAATAGGCGACGCGGTACATGACGATGCGCAGATAATGTCCGGTGCGGGTATCGCTGGGCACAGATACTTGTTCAGACCAGTATGCGGATCAACCGCGACACGGCCGTCGCCACCAGCTAACAGAGCCGCAACGAAATCGCCGGCATCGTCAATGTGCCGGAGATTTTCGCGGTCGTGCGGCCAAAGCCTAACGTCCATGTCTCGTGGCGCCACGCTCACCACCTATTCAGCCGCTCTTGTCGACCTCGGGGTTTCAGGTATTTCCGCTGTTTCTCATCAGCCTGGAGAGACGGCGGCGGCTCACGCAGCGACCTGGAACAGCCATGAAGGTGCATTTGAGCCATTCTCGTCCCCGTCGATTTCGATTCGTGATCCGCGCCTCGAAGACCGCTCAAAGTATGCGGGCCTTGTCGACGCACTCGCGGTTCGAACATTGCCGTGTCGCCCCCAACCTGAGCGAATGGCCGATAGTGCAGGCTCATTCCTTAATGATTGGTTAATCCGTCGTATTCGGTGCGGCGCGGCAGCGCGGATCACCAGCGCAGTATTGATGCACCGGACGTCGTCGGCGGGACCTGGCAACTGACGCGCGGGTCGGAGGGTTCCCCTACGGAGTCACCGAGAACAAGCGCATCCGAGAGTTCGCGCCGCTACCAGGTGCCGGCGCTTCCAGGGCGCCGCCGGCGCGAGGACTGGAAATGGCAGAGGATCACCGCGCTCGGGGCAGCGGCGAAGAAACACCAGACTGAAACGAATGTCTCCCAATAGACGATATGGGCCACGAGCCGCCGCTGACGCGGCGCTGACCACCACGGGCGTCAGGGATGCCACGAGGCATCTCATGCGGTGACGATGATCAAAATGTCGATGACGGAGACGACACCAGTCACACGCTGGGGCGGGAGCTCCACAGGCGTCGCCGTTTCGGCTATACGGTGCCCTGCCCGCTGAACACCAGAGGTATCGCGGTCGGCGTCCGCGGGCTACCTTCGCGGTGGGGGCAGCACCTGCAGGTCGCAACGCGGCGTTGGGGTCCGCATGTCGGACATTATGGTCTACATTGGCACCAACGTTCCGAGTGCATGGAGAATTGCGGATGTTGATCGCGGGAGATATCGGCGGCACCAAGACGTTGCTGGCGCTCTACGGGCAGGAAGCCGATCCTCGAAACCCGATCGCCGAGATGGAATTTCACAGCGCAAGCTATGGTACGCTCGACGAACTCGTGATGGAGTTCATAGCGAAAATTGGGCGGCCGGTGGAGGCTGCCTGCTTCGACGTCGCCGGGCCCGTCCTCGACGGCCAGGCTCGCCTCACCAACCTTCCCTGGGTGATCGAACAGGAGCCACTCCGGCGTTCGCTCGGCCTCAAGCAAGTCAGCCTGCTCAACGATCTGAAGGCTGTTGCCTATGCGGTGCCACATTTGCTGCCGCAGGAGACACATACGATGAACGCCGGCAAACCTCAGGATCATGGCCCAATCGCGGTGATCGCCCCCGGAACCGGGCTGGGCGAGGCGTTTCTGATCTGGGACGGAACCCGTTACATAGCCTGTTCGTCGGAGGGCGGCCATTCCGATTTCGCCCCTAGGGATGAGACGCAGGTGGCACTCTGGAACTACCTGTTCGCGCGCTTCGGGCATGTCGCCTACGAACGGATCTGTTCCGGCAGCGGGCTGCCCAATATTTACGACTTTCTGCGCGACACCGGCCGGGTGCCCGAGTCGCCGGCGTTTGCAGCAACCTTGGCAGCAGCCACGGATCGCACGCCGCCGATCGTCCAAGCGGCGCTGGAAGACCCGACCAACGCGCTGTGCCGAGCGGTGCTGGACATTTTCATAGCCAGCCTGGGTGCCGAGGCTGGCAATCTAGCCCTCAAGGTTGTGGCGACCGGCGGGGTCTATCTGGCCGGCGGTATTCCACCACGAATCCTGCCGCAACTGGACGCGGGTAGCTTCATGCGTGCGTTCGCCGACAAAGGCCGATTTGCCACCCTTCTTGGCGATATCCCGGTCAAGGTAATCACCAATCAGGTGGCGCTTCTCGGTGCCGCATTGTACGGATTGGACCAGCTGCGCGCGCCCTGAGGGATGGTTGTCGTCGATACCGGTCTGGCGGCCCCTGCCCCGCTTCGCGGCGGGATGGTCAGGCAACACCGTCGGCTTGCGACGCCTGTTCCGGGACGGCAAAGCCGGGCGTCGAAACCGCATAGGGTGGCTGAAACCCCTGCGGCATGGCTTGCCGCGGCGGTGGCGAGCCGACGGCGGGCTGGCCAAGCTGGCGCGAGGCGACGATCTCCTGCCACAAGGCCAGGATGCTTCGTGCCGTGACTTCGGCGACAAGGCAGTGGCCGGTGCCATCCAATGTCGTCAGCACCGCCTCGGGATTGCCGCACACGCTCTGCAACGCTTCGTCAATGGCCTGCAGGCAGGCAACCACCTGTTCGGGCGACTGCAATCGGGCATGGCGCGTCATCTCGTCCAGCCGCAGCGCGCGCAGACCGTTCGCCAACGCGGCGGCAGGTTCGCGGCCGAGTTCGAAGAACACGCTGACGACGGGCAGGAGGCCCTGGATCGCTGAGAGCAGCGCTTGCGCGTCCTGGATAGTGCAGCCGACCAGGTGGCGCTGAGGTGTGTGCAGAGCGGGGCCGCCGCCATCAAAACCGAACGCCTCGGCAAGCTGCTGTTGGAGCCAGCGTCTCACTTCGGGCGGTGCCTGGCTTATTTGTTCCGGCGACAGTGTAATCCCAACCACGTCGTTTGCTCCTTGTCTCGCCGCGCCCGGGGGCGGGACATGTGCCCCGCCCTGCTTCACGCTGGCCTGATCTGGTGCTTAGGCTGCCTTGACCTGGATCTTCTTCGCTACGGCCTGTGCTTTCTTTGGCACCGTAACGGTCAGCACACCGTTGGCAAAGGCCGCGGCGATCTTCTCGCCGTCCACGCCGTCGGGCAGTGTGAAGGCGCGCTGGAATTCTCCATAGCTGCGCTCGGAAAGATGATAGCCGCTCTTCTTCTCCTCCTTGTCCTGGCGCTTTTCACCTCTGATCGTGAGTGTGTCGCCGGACAGTGCCACCTGGATGTCCTTGTCGGCCATGCCCGGAAGTTCGGCGCTCAGCTTGAACGATGTCTCGTCCTCGGCAACGTCGACGGCGGGAAAACCGATGCCGAACGCTGGTTCGGTGCGCAGAGCCGGAAACGGCATCATACCGAAGCCGCCGGTGAAGCGGTCAAACAAGCCGGTCCATTTCGCTACGAAGTGAACGCCAGGCTTCTGGATGTCCCACGGCGGAAGGGGCGGACTGCTTTGCCGCAACGGGTACTGTTGCCATTTGAGAATCCTCCTCTTTTGAACATTGTCCCTGGATAGAGAAACACTTTCCCGGCGCACCGGCATTGATCGAAATCAACGGTGAATAACTTTGTCGCAGTCCTGTCATGCCGTCGGGCGGTGCGTCGGACGAACCCACTCGCGGACATGCGGCCAGAGCTCGTCGTCGGGCGTTTTGGTCAGCGCCTTGGCGAGCGTACCGATGATCTTGCTTTCGGTGGCATTCTCCAACTTCTCGCAGATCGCATTGAGCGTACGGGGAGGCGCCACGATAACCAATTCGTCGAACGAGCCACGCGCCGCGCCATCATTGAGCTGCCGGGCGACAAAGTGGGCGAACTTCTCTTTTTGCATTGCCTGCAGGTCGCGCCGCGGGTTCAGCGCATGATGCGCAGTCGAATCCGAATGAAACGACCCGCCCGGACGATCGGTGCCGAGATCCGCCGACCTCAAATGCGCCGCGGTTGAGTCAAGTGTCGTCTCACTGTGAAGCGCATTGTCTGAAGCGGGACGAATAAAGCGCACATGCTCGCCGTCGGCGACGACGATCAAAAGGTTTCGATGCTTGGGCATTGGCGGCTTCCTCCTCCTGCTGGAGCGTTGTGCACCGGCCACTGTAAAGCCCCGCCGCGGGGACCTCATTGATACGGGTCAATCGAGCAAGCAGCCTGGCGCGAATTGCAGCGCGACCTCAGGCTAATGGAATTGCTCGTGAAACAGCGGCTGCTCTGGACTATCGTGGACCGGGTTGGCACTGACCCGCGGTCGGACGCCGCCTGGTACGGTGTGTTGCAGGTGGACGTGCGTCCCCGATTGCCGCGCGATGCGATGTTGGCCTGGTGAGCGCAGCCGGGCGCGGGGACGACCGCTGGAGATGGCGTCAGTGGAGGCGGACCGGATGCTGGTTATTGGACACCGAGGCGCGCGGGGTCTGTTTCCGGAAAACACCGTGGAGGGGTTCCGCGCCACCGCGGCACTGGGCGTGTCGGCGTTCGAACTGGATGTCGGGATGACCGGCGACGGGGTGGTGGTGGTCTGTCATGATCTGACGCTCAATCGAGACCTCACGCGTGACGCTTCGGGCGCCTGGCTGGCGGAGCCTGGACCACTGATCAATTCGCTGACCATGGCCGAACTTGCCGGCTATGACGTCGGGCGGACCCGGCCTGGTTCAGCAATCAGCCTGCGGTTTCCCGATCAACATCCGTTTGACGGTGCCCGCATCCCGAGTCTGGCGTCGGTGCTGGCGTCGCTGCCTGACGCGATGTTCGTCATCGAGGTAAAGACCGATCCGCTGCGCGCCCGATCATACGGCCCCCGCCATCACGGTGACGGACGCGGTTCTCGCGGTTGTCGATCAGGCGTGTTCGACCGCTCGTGTCGTCATCGAATCATTTGACTGGCGGGTCTCGCGCCACGTCGCTCGCACCCGGCCCGAGGTCCGGGTGGCATGGCTGACCCGAGCGGAAACTGTTCGGCAACGCCAGCTGTGGTGGGACATCGGGTGTTCAGTCGACGATTGGCGGTCGGTGCCGCAATTCGTTGCGGCGGTCGGCGGTGCAGCCGCAGGGCAAATATGGGCACCCGATCATGCCGACCTCTCCGAGGCTATGGTGCGGCAGGCCCATGCACTGGGGCTGGCTGTGGTGCCGTGGACGGTCAACGACGTCGAGGACATGCGACGTCTCGCCGACTGGCAGGTCGATGGGTTGATCTCGGATCGGCCGGATCTGGCCTTGGCGTGGGCTGGAAGCTAGGGCTGGCCGAAGGCAGCAGTCAGGTCTGTGCGCGCCTCAGGGACAGAAAAAATTAGCTGACACCGAGGTACGGGCGATGAGTTCTTGCAGTCCAGGGTTGTCTTCACTGTGCTCTTCCGTCAGCGTTTCCATTGGGACGAAAAATTCGTGCGCGTGTGGCAACTGATGTCTGGCGAAGCCCTTATAGTGATCATTTTTCAGGCCATACAGCACGCGCATTTCCCGCACCGGAATGACCACGTCGTTGAACGGCTCATGCATGATCACGCCGGTCGTTTTCCACCGCGGCGTCGGATCGGTGGCGGAGATCGGCGCCAGCAGCCACTCGGTCGGACAGACGCACATGAGGGAGTGCGTGCTGGGCGAAAAGCGTGAGCGTTTGTCGAGAAGATTCTGAATTGTACTACAGGCTTCGATCGCCAGAATATCCACGAAGGGTTCGGCGAAACAGCCGCCGAAGTTAAGCCAAAGCCCGTCGGGCAGAGTGCGCAGCCGTGTGCTGCCGGGGATCTTGAGAAACGGATTGCAGATCTTGCTTTCATCTTCTGATGGGCGACCGCGAAGCCAGGCCTCCTTACCTCGCCGCGGCTTCACGCCTGGCGGCCGCTGGCCCCACTGTTTCAGCCGGCTCTTGACTAAAATGTCCAAAGAAATTTTATCCACCATCGATTTGTTCCTGAAACATCGCACGATGAAATACAACCCACACGCGTGATAAAGGCTTTGAATTCTCAGGGAAATTCTAATCTCACGAAGGCGTTATTAAATTTGTCCTATCCAAAAAATGACGCTGCGTCGCCCGCTCTTGATGCGGGTCGACCCCAGCGCAGGAGGCCGAGCGAACGTCCGATGATCGTTTCTTACAAGACCCGTTTTGGACATTCGTCAGGCACTAACAGATCACTGTTGATCCGATATGTCAGCAACGGCGAGTGGTCAGGACTTCCCGCCACAGGCCAGACGCAATTTCACTGTGTGAAATTCGGTGGCGGGACTGCTGCCCCGAAACAAAAACAGCCAGTGGCCCGCCGCCACCGGCCGCTTTCAGATCAAACCGGTGACGGCGTGCTAACCGCGCCTGGAGGGCGCCACGTAGTCGCGCTTTGGTGCCCCAGTGTAGAGCTGCCGCGGGCGACCGATGCGCTGTTGCGGATCCTCCATCATCTCTTTCCACTGGCTGACCCAGCCCACCGTGCGCGACACGGCGAACAGCGCGGTGAACATCGACGTCGGGAAGCCCATCGCCTTCAGGATGATGCCGGAATAGAAATCCACGTTGGGATAGAGCTTGCGGTCGACAAAATACGGATCATTGAGCGCGATCTTCTCCAGCTCCATCGCCAGGTCAAGCAACGGATCGTCCTTGATCCCGAGTTCCTGCAGCACGTCATGGCAGGCCTTCTGGATGATCTTCGCGCGCGGGTCGTAATTCTTGTAGACCCGGTGGCCGAAGCCCATGAGCTTGGTGTGGTTGTCCTTATCCTTCACGTCGGCGAGGAACTGCTTGATGTTCTTCACGTGGCCGATGTCCGCCAGCATTTTCAGCACGGCCTCGTTCGCACCGCCATGCGACGGACCCCACAGGCTGGCGATCCCGGCCGCGATGCAGGCAAACGGATTAGCGCCGGTGGAGCCGGCCAGCCGAACCGTGCTGGTGGACGCGTTTTGCTCATGATCCGCGTGCAGCACCATGATCAGGTCCATCGCGCGAGATAGCACGGCGTTGCTCCCATACTCCTCGGCCGGCACCGCGTGGAACATATAGAGGAAATTCTCCGCGTACGTGAGGTCGTTGCGCGGATAGATAAACGGCTGGCCGACGGCATATTTGTGCGCCCATGCGGCAATCGTCGGCACCTTGGCGATCAGCCGGAACGCACTGATGCGGCGGCTCTCCGGATCGTGGACGTCTAGGCTGTCGTGATAGAACGCCGACAGCGCACCGACCACGCCGCACATCACCGCCATCGGGTGCGCATCGCGACGGAAGCCGTTATAAAAGACACGGAGCTGCTCGTGCAGCATGGTGTGCCGCATCACCCCGTTCTCGAAATCCTTCCCCTCGGCCTCGGTCGGGAGCTCGCCGTTCAGCAACAAATAGCAGACTTCCAGGAAGTTGGAGTGCTCCGCGAGTTGCTCGATCGGGTAACCCCGATACAGCAGCACGCCTTCATCGCCATCGATGTAGGTGATCTTGCTGTCGCAGGATGCGGTGGCGCCGTAGCCGGGATCGAAGGTGAACACGCCCAGATCGCCATACAGCTTGCGGATATCGAACACATCCGGACCAATACTGCCGGAGAGCAGTGGCAAGCTGGTTGATTTGTTCGACCCGTCCAGGGTGACCGTGACCGACCGTTTGGCGCTCATACGCGATGTCCTTGTGATTGGAGTCAGTGCGACGCCGCCAGCCCGTCAGACGGACGTCGTCCTGCCGGAACGGTGGTCAACGCTAAAATTATGGCGCTCTGTGCCGCGACGCAACCTTCGCAAGCGCAGCAGAAGCGCATTTTCGCGGTTTTCTTTACCTGCCGCGCCAAGGCGAGCCCGATACCGCCCGTCCACCGTCCGCGTCAATCTCCGTCCGGTCGCTAGTGCAGAACCACATGCCGGCGGGCGCGCACCACGGCTGGCGGCCGATCCTGCTCGGCTCGGCAGGCGCGAATTGCCTTGCGCAGCGCCTGCATCGGTACGCGGCAGGTTCAGGCTTTCGGCCTCTTCCACCAGCATGGTAAGGCACTGCAGCACGTTCGCCGCCGTCTCCAGCCGAGTGGTTTCGGGCAAATCGTCTTCACTCATGGGCAGATGATCTCTGTCGAACGGCGATTTCACGGGATCGTGAATTTAGACCTTTTGCTCTATGCAGACAAATCCGCGCGGCTTGCAAGGGGAGAATCGCCTTGTCCGGGACCCGAAATGGAAGATAGAGCTGCCCCGCAGCGCGATGCCGCCGCGCGCTCGTCGGGGCCGCGCAGCCTCGGCATCATCGCCGGCGGCGGTCCGATGCCCGCCAAGGTCGCAACGGCCGCTCGAGCCGCCGGGCGGCAGGTCTTCATCATCGGCGTCGAAGGATTTGCCGATCGGGCGGTGCTGGCACCATGGCCGCATGAGATCCTGCGCATCGGGGCGGCCGGGCGCATTGTCGCAGCGTTCCGGGAGAATGGCTGCCAGGACTTGGTGATGATCGGCCCGGTCCGCCGGCCCTCGCTGCTCGATCTACGGCCCGACGCGGATGGTGTTCGCATTCTGGCGCGCATCGGCCGCGCGATCTTTCTGGGCGATGACGGCCTGCTGGCCGCGATCATGAGGGTCTTCGCGGAAGAAGGGTTTCGGGTAATCGGGGCGCATGAGATCATGCAGGGGGTCATCGCCCCGCTGGGGGTACTGTCGCGCCTGGTACCGGACGCATCGGCGTTGGCTGACATTGCCCGTGGGGTCGAAGTGACGCGAGTGCTCGGGGCGGCGGACGTCGGCCAGGGTTGTGTGATTCAGCAGGGCCTCGTGCTCGCGGTTGAAGCGATTGAAGGAACCGACGCGATGCTGTCCCGTGCGGCCACCTTGCGCCGCGACGGCATAGGCGGCGTGCTGGTCAAGCTGGTGAAACCAGGTCAGGACAGACGAGCGGATTTGCCGACGATCGGTCCGGAGACGGTGCGCCATGCCGCCGCCGCCGGCCTGAGGGGGCTTGCGTTCGAAGCCGGGGCAACCATTCTGGCGGAGCGGGAGGCCTGCGTGGCCGCGGCAGACGCGGCAGGGCTGTTCCTGCTCGGCCTTGATCCTGTGGGTCTTGATCCTCGAATTGCGTCCGAGGCGCTCGAGACCCAGACCTGATGCAGAAGAGGAACAACCATGAGTCAATATTTGCACACCATGCTGCGTGTCGGCGACCTGCAGCGCAGCATCGATTTCTACACCAAGGGTTTCGGTATGAAGGAAATCCGCCGTCGCGATGTGCCGGACGGCAAATACACTCTGGCTTTCGTCGGCTACGGCGATGAGGACAAAAATACCGTCATCGAACTTACCTACAACTACGGCACCGACAAATACGATCTGGGCAGCGCGTTCGGGCATCTGGCGATCGGCGTACCGGACGTCGCGGCAACCACCGAGAAGCTGCGGTCGGCGGGCGCCAAGGTCACGCGCGAGCCCGGGCCAGTGCAGTTCGGCACCACCATGATCGCCTTCGTCGAAGATCCCGACGGCTACAAAATCGAGTTGGTGCAGCGCGGCTAAGGCGCGCAGCCTCGTCAGCCCGGCCCTGATCTGGCAAACACAAGCCCGGTTACGGCCCAATGGCAGGCGGAACTGCATTGGCCGTGCCGGTTGGACCAGGGCAGCGCCGCCGGCGCTGAGCACCGCGGCGCGACGGTACACGGGAAGGAAGTTACGATGGGACCTCTGGCTGGCGTTAAGGTCATCGAGTTCGCCGGAATCGGGCCTGGCCCTTTGGCAGCAATGTTATTGGCCGACATGGGCGCCACCGTCCTGCGGATCGACCGCGCGACCGATGCTGGCCTCGGGCTGCCGGTGCCGAGCGAACTTGACTTTACCCGTCGCAGCCGAGCGACGATTGCTCTGGACCTGAAGCAACCGGCAGCGATCAAACTGGCGCTGCGGCTGATCGGCGACTCCGACGCTTTGATCGAGGGCTTCCGCCCGGGCGTGATGGAGCGGCTTGGCCTGGGACCGGATGTCTGCCTCGGCCGCAATCCGCGTCTGGTCTTCGGACGGATCACCGGGTGGGGCCAGGATGGGCCGCTGGCGCATGCGGCTGGCCATGATCTGAATTACATCGCGCTGTCCGGCGCGCTGCATGCAATCGGAAGGGCGGGCCAGAAGCCGACGCCGCCATTGAATCTGGTGGGCGATTACGGCGGCGGCGCGCTGTATGTGGTGACCGGGGTTCTCGCCGCCATGATCTCCGCCCGTTCGACCGGGCAAGGTCAGGTGGTGGACGCCGCGATGGTGGACGGCGCGCTGTCCTTGATGACGCCGATCTATGCGATGCAGGCGGCGGGGAGAATGGATGCCCCGCGCGGCGGCAACACCCTCGATTCCGGCGCCTATTTCTATGAGGTGTATGAATGCGCCGATGGGCAGTTCATCTCGATTGCCTCGATCGAGGCAAAATTCCACGCCGAGTTGCTGCAACGGCTGGAGATTGACCCGGCGACGATGCCTGCCCAATCCGACAAAGCCGGATGGGAACGCTGGAAAGCCATGCTGACGGAGCGATTCCGCACCCGGACCCGAGGCGATTGGTGCGCTCTCCTCGAGGGCACCGATGTCTGTTTCGCGCCGGTCCTCTCGATGCAGGAGGCCTACCTGCATCCGCATAATCAGGCGCGCTCGGCGTTCGTCGAGGTGGGCGGCGTGCGCCAGCCAGCGCCGGCGCCGCGCTTCACGGCAACCAGGCTCGAGCCTCCACGGGCACCCGGAGCGGTGCCGGCCGAGGAGGCGTTGGCGGCCTGGGGCCTTTCCGCGGTGGAGATCGAGACCGCTCTCGGAACGTGATGGAAACGGTTTCACCGTCCCGATAACCACTTCGCGATGTCATTGCGATCACGCAGTGGTTACCTTCGGCGCGCTACCGTCCGGCTGTCGCAGTGAAATATGCAGCCTTGTTGGTGTTGCTTGTTTCGCCACGACAAGAAAGGACGCAAGATGTTATCACGAAGAAGTTCGCTGGGTGCGGTGGCACTGCTGGCGACGCTGGCCACCCCGGTTCTGGTCTGCTCGGCGCAGGCGCAGTCCAGTCAGCAGGTGACAGTGGATGGCGCCCGTAAGGTGCTGGCGGATTTGCGGCACGACAAGGCGTTTGGTAACGCCGCGCACCTTATGCGGCAGGCGCGCGCGGTGTTGATCGTTCCCAAGTTGTTGAAGGGCGGCTTCATCGTCGGCGGCGAAGGCGGCGATGGCGTGCTGATGGTGCGTGGTCACAACGGCTGGAGCGACCCGGCATTCTATGCGATCGGCGCTGCGTCTTTCGGGTTGCAGGCCGGCCTGGAGCAGTCGGAGATGATCTTGCTGATCATGACCCAGAAGGGTCTGGACGGCGTTCTGCGCGATCAGTTCAAGATCGGGGCGCAGGCGGGGATTAGCGTCGTGACGCTTGGTTCCGGGGTCGAAGGTGCCATAGGTGGTGCCTCGCCGCCGGATATCGTGGTGTGGTCGTCATCCACCGGCCTGTACGGCGGCCTGACAATCGACGGATCGATTATTCGGGCCGAACCAAACCAGGATTCTGATTACTATGGCCGGACCCTGACATCACGGGACGTGCTGTTCGGCAAGGTGACCAGCTCGCGCGCAGCCGAATTGCGGCGGGAGCTCAATGCGATCGGCTAGGGATGCGTTGCGAGGCGCGGGCGGGCATGCTATTCCGCCAACCCGCGCCTGGTGGGGGATAGTTTAGCGGTAAAACTCCCGGCTCTGACCCGGGCATCCTTGGTTCGAATCCAGGTCCCCCAGCCACGAAGTTCTTCGACAGTCATCGATATCTTGCGGACCTAGACCCGTGCCGGACTTCGAACGTGGCTCTTGCCGGGATCGTAGCGGGTATGGCGCCAGGGGCGCGGCCCGGCTTCGAAGCCGACATGGGGCATAGGGAGAATCACCCTGGTGGATGAAGCTACGACGGGTTCCGGTGGCCGCGGGACTTCGCGGCTACCGCCGCTTTGAGTGGGAAGCAGCCGGTCGGCTTCCGCCCCCAACATCGCATAAGCGGTCGTTTCGCGGCTCATCACGAATTGGCTTCGGCGCCACGAACCCTCGCAGCCGCTGTTGAACGCTTCGCCGCGTCGGCGGCGGCAAGACGCGTTTGCCCGCGTCCAGGTCAGGTGACACAGGGCTCCGGTGGCAGATATATATGATGGCGATGACACCGCGCGGCAGGCAAACGCAGCGCCCGGAGGCAACGCATATGGCCACTCCGAAGCCAGCCCTGGTGAACGCGTGACCGCGTCACAGGCGTTCGGCCGCTTCTGCGCCGGACTCGAATATGATGCGCTACCAGCCACCGTGGTGGAGCGTGCCAAGCATTTCTTCATCGACTACATGGCCATCGCGCTGCACGCCTCCACGCTCGATTCCAGCCGACCGGTACGTGCGCTCGCAGCGGCCCGGCCGATCCCAGGCGGCGCCACGTTGTTTGGCCGCCGCGATCCTGTTCACGCGAGCTGGGCCGCCCTGGCAAACGGAATGGCGGCGCACAGTATGGAGCTGGATGACACATACCTTCCCGGCTCAATCCATAACGAATCTTTTGTCTTTTCCCCGGCACTGGCGCTGGCGGAGGAGCGCGGCGCCAGCGGCAAGCGCTTTCTCGAAGCCGTCGTCGCCGGGTTCGAGGTTGCCTGCCGGGTTGCCGCCGCGCTCCAACCGGCAGTAACGAACCGGCGCGGCTTCCATCCGACCGGCACCACCGGCGCGCTGGGCGCCGCTGCGGCCGCCGGCACGCTGCTCGGCCTGGATGCGGCGCAAATGACGGCTGCGTTTGGAATTGCATGCAGCCAAGCCGCCGGCCTGCTTGAATTCGTGACCGATGGCTCCTGGACGAAGCGCTTCCACGGCGGCTGGGCCTCGCACGCCGGCATGGTTGCGGCGGAGCTGGCGCAGTATGGTTTAACGGCGCCGGCAACCTCCATCGAAGGCAAGTTCGGCTACTTGCATGCCTATTCTGGCGATCCGTTGCCGCAGGCGCTGGCCATAGGCGAAGGCGAGAACTCTGGCCATCGCGCAGACGGCAATGAAGTACTACCCTTGCAACTACTACATCCAGTCGGTGAACGATGCAGTGCTGCAGCTCGCGGCGCGCCCGGATCTCCAGATCGACGCGATCGAAAGTGTTGTCGTCAACACAGTGCAGGCCGCCATGGCGCTGGTATGCGAGCCGATCGAGCAGAAGCGCCGGCCAAAAGTAATGATCGACGCGCAGTTCAGCGTGCCGTTCAACGTTGCCCTCGGCCTTGTTAGGAAGCGTTTGCTCTTCGTCGATTTCACGCCGGCGGCGTTCGCTGACCCGGGGATCGTTCGTTTGATGGATCGTGTCACCTGCCGCGTCGATCCCGAATTGGACGCACAGTATCCAGCGGCATGGCCTGCGCGCGTGGAGGTCACACTTGCCGATGGCCGAAGGCTCGAAGCCGCTACTACGCACGCCAAGGGCGATCCGCGCAATCCACTGAGCCTCGACGATGTGATCGCCAAACACCGCAGCATTGTCGCCGGCATCGTAGACGATAGTGTCGACGAGTTGCTCCTCGACTTCATCCTGCATATCGAGACGAAACCGGATTTCAGTGAGCTGACACGCGTCCTCAAGCGGTTCGTGCTGCCGACTTGAGGGATTGCCGAGAGGTGGAGACGAAGTGATCCCGTAGGCGTCCGCCAGATGTTGGCTTTCGAGAAGAGCTACTCGATCGCTGAACGTCTTGCTTGGGTCGAAGGCAGCGGTCGGTGCGGATCGGCGGGATTTCGGCTGACAAATACGCCTGGCGTCCCCGCATCGAACGGCGACCTGCGTCCCGCCGAATTCCTCAAGAACACGCCGAAACCGGTTTCCGGCACGAAGCACATTGTTCGATACGTATCCAGGCAGGCCAGCCACGAAATCCGCCAATATTTATCAATATCTTGCTGACATTCCCCCTTGCTGGATTGGAACCCGGTCCGGCTGGGATCACAACGTGCCAAGATCGCGCTCCCACCGGGATCGTGGTCACCTCATCAGCCACGCCGCTATCGCCGTCGCAAGCGGCGGTTGGTCGGTCCACCAAACCTACCGCCGATCCATTGGTACCGGACGATCAGCCTATAGAGCGCCGTAGATTTCTTCCATCGTGATGACGATCCCGGGTGGGGCCATCGAGATCGGTCCGTTGACGATGATCCGTGTGTCGATGCCGTCGCCGGTGCGGCAGTGATGGGTAACAGTTCGGCGGGTCGGATGCACGATCAGGTAGTGAGCGACGGATGGCACGCGGAAATAGTCAGCCAACTTGCCGCCGGTATCCGTCGACGTCGTGCCGGGCGAGAGGACTTCGACGATGATCACCGGGTTCGGCGCCGCGACCGCGTCGTCGGCCATTGGCTCGCCGCAATTCACCAGGGCGTCCGGTTCGTAGTCACTGTCGCCGGTTTCTACCGTCGCGCCATCGGGCAATGCTTGGCAGGGCACACCGGCGAAAGTGACCGCGCGGTCTAGCGCCTTGTAGATTGCGCCCTTGACGCGCAGGTGCGCGCCGCGCTCGGGTGCCATGGCCACGATCCAGCCCTCCACGCGTTCGTAGCGACCCTTCGTCTGGGCTTCACACCACCGCCTGAACTCCTCGCGCGAGTAGTATCTATCCGTCCGTGGTTGAGCGAGGTTCATCTGAACCCTCCAATTGCGCCTAAGGCTATCATGGGTTGGCTTGCGGGGCCATTTGCTATCGACTGGTTCACCCGCCCGGGGCTTCGGCACGAGGGACCGGCATGGGTCGAGAAGTGCTCGGGTCAGTCAGAGGCACACTGGTTGACCGATTACCCCCTGTGCAGTTGGCGTCTCGACATCAGGCGGCGAGCCGCATCCCCCGGATCCCCTCAAGCACGCGCAGGAGATCTGGCTTCGGCGCCACGCACAGGTTCGATACGTGTCCGGGAAGGCCTGCCAATTCCTCCAGGACAAGCAGCAGTTTTGCTTGCTGGAGTGAAGAGCCTAATCGACCTCCGGACGGTCAGAGCGGCCGCGGCGGCAGGCTTTCGAACAGTGGCCCCAAGCCCTCGGCGACAGTGAGATGCGCAATGACGGCGTCACGCAGTTTCGTATAAGGCAGCGCAGCGAGCATCGCCGTCTGTATTGTCGCCATCACCTCGCCTGCCTCTGAGCCGATCATCGTAAAGCCTAAGATCCGATCGTCCCTTACTCCAACCAGCACTTTCATGAATCCTTCGGTTTCGTCGGTCGTCAGCGTCCGCAGGACTTTGCGCATCGGCAGCTTTGCCACACGGATGGGGATGCCCCCGCGTTGCGCCTCGCCCTCCGACAGACCGACGCGGGCGAGCGGCGGATCGGTGAACATCACATGCGGAATGAGCCGATCATTTGTCTTGCGGTTCCCACCCGCCATGTTGTCGCGAACGATCCGGAAATCATCGACCGACACATGTGTGAACTGCGGGCTGCCGGCGCATTCGCCGATCGCCCAAACATCGGACGCGGTCGTCTTCAGCCGCTCGTCGACCTGGATAAAGCCGCGCGCGTCCAGTGCGATTCCAGCCTTGTCGAGACCGATGTCCGCCGTATTCGCGATCCGGCCGACCGCTACCAGCAGATGACTGCCTTCGATCTTCCGTTCGCCAGACTTCGTTCGGACGCTCACCGAAACAGATTGTTCGCTTACAGCATCGACACGGAGAGGTCGGGCGCTCAGCAGAATCTCGATGCCTTCGCCACTTAAAAACTTGCCCATCTCCTCGGCGACATCGGCGTCTTCACGTCCCATGATCTGTGCGCCGGGCTCGATGATGGTCACTCGGCTACCGAAGCGGCCGAAGGCCTGCGCCATTTCGATACCGGTATAGCCACCGCCAAGCACGATCAGGTGCGGCGGCACGTCATCGAGTTCGAGCGCCTCGATATGGGTGAGCGCGTGAGCCTCCCTCATGCCGGGAATATCCGGCATGGCCGCATGCGAGCCGACGTTGATCACGACCTCATTGCCGGCAAGCACGCGCGTGCCGCCTTCATTCAGCGCGACCACGATCGTTTTCGGAGCGATGAAACGGCCGCTGCCCATGATGAGTTCGGCACCCGTTTGCCGGTACATGGCAAGGTGGAGCTCGATCTCGCGCTCCACCATGTCCTGCTTACGGCGCCGCACTCGCGCCATGTCGGTTCTCACTTCATCGGCGAGGGTGCCGAAGCTGGCCGCATTCCGCACCAGATGAGCCGACGCGCGCGCTCCACAATTCGTTTTTGGAGGGCAGACATGCCACAGCGGGGCAGGAGCCGCCGACCCATTGGCGCTCCACGACTGCAACCTTTTTTCCGGTCTGCCCCAGATGCCAGGCGAGGTGCTTGCCACCTTGGCCGCTGCCGAGGATGACGACGTCGAAAATTTCAGGCTGAGACATCGCTATTTCCTTTCTGCTGATGATTTCCTGTGCGACGCGCGCGACGGTCCGCGCGGACGCCAATGCGCCGGCGACGACGAAGCGGGGCCGCGTGACCCGGCCTGGCGGTAGCGCTCGGTCAAACGGAACAGACGTCGCTTGCCGACAGTGACATTGATCAGATTGACTTCACCTCGCCGCCATCCATGCGAAGTGTCGAACCTGTCATCCAGCGGGCACCGGGCGACACGAGGAACGCCATCAACTCCGCGATCTCCTCCGGCTCGCCGTATCGGGCTATGCCGGCTTCCTTGGGGAAATTCTCTGTCGCCTCCTCCACTGTCATGTCGTGCAGCGGAGCCCAGTGCTGCAGGTAAGAGCGGCGACGAGCGGTCATTACCGGGCCGGGCAGGACGCTGTTGACCTGCACGCCATCCGTGATGCCGCGATCGGAGAACGCCTTCGCCAGGGCGACGATCGCGGCATTGATAGTGCCTACGGCCGCATAGGGTGCTTTCGGAAACAGGGCCGAGTTGCCCGACATCAGCACGACGGACCCCTTGGTCGCCTTCAGAGCCGCCCACGCCGCGATTGTCAGCCGTCGCGCGCCATGCAGCTTCAGTGCGAGGCCGTCCTCCCACTGCGCATCGGTCATTTCGAAGAGGTCGATCTGCGGCACCGCGCCCGCGATATTGAGTAGAGCGTCGATCCGGCCGAACGCGGCCAGGGTCCGATCGACCACGGCTTGCGCGACTTCGGGTTGCGCCAGGTCGGCATCGATGACCTGTGCGTCCGCGCCGGCGGCTGTTACCGCCTCGGCTGTCTGTTCCAGACTGACGCGGTTCCGCGCGACCAGGACCAGTGCTGAAAAGTCGCGCGCGAGGCGGATCGCGCTGGCCCGCCCGATGCCCTGGCTGGCCCCGGTGATGACAGCAACTGACTTCGACATCCGAGCTCTCCTTGATTCCAAAGTGTGGCTTCATGCGTGGTCCGCGACCGTTTTTCGTGCGCTTCGTTAGCCTCCATCATGCGGTGCGCTCCACGGATCTCGACGAAGCGGAAGACCAGAGCGGCGTAACATCGAGCCGGGCCGTCCCACGGCGATCGCCTGCCGGGGGCACGCCCGAGAGTGGGAAGCCCGTGTGCCGAACACGAAGCAGCGAAAAAAGTCAGGTCGACGCCACGGGCCGCGACGAAGATTTCGGGTATCGCCGCCAGATCGGCCCACGGCAGATTCGCCTCGATCAGTGCGACGTTCGACACCGACGCGCTGGTAAGTTTGGCGTAGCTGCCGTTGATCGTGCAGCCGAGCGTCCCGCTCGACAGTGGGCGGACCCCGGGTCAAGGGATCAGCGAGCAAGGAAGTCGCGAATGGCGCTGGCGATCTCGCCGGCGTGCGTCTCGAGCGCGAAGTGGCCGGCGTCAAAGAAGCGCACGACCGCGTCGGGAATGTCGCGCTTGAACGCTTCGGCGCCCGCCGGCAGAAAAAACGGATCGTTCTTCCCCCACACCGCAAGGAGGCGCGGTTTGTGGGTCCGGAAGTAGGTCTGGAAGGTTGGGTAGAGCGCGACGTTGCTCTTGTAGTCGCCGAACAGGTCGAGCTGCACCTCGTCGGCGCCCGGCCGGGACAGGTAGAAGTTGTCGAGCGTATAGCCGTCCGGCGAGACCCTGGTCGCATCGGGAACGCCATGCGTGTACTGCCAGGTGGTCGTCTCCGGCTTCAGGAATGCGCGCAGGGCCTCACGGTTGGCGGCCGACGCGTCCTGCCAATAGGCGCGGATCGGGGTCCAGCCGTCGCTCAACCCCTCCTCATAGGCATTGCCGTTCTGCGAGATGATCGCGGTGATCCGCTCCGGATGCCTGACGGCGAGCCGAAAGCCGGTCGGCGCGCCATAGTCGAACACATACAGGGCGTAACGGTCGAAGCCGACGATCTCGGTGAAGCGGTCGATCGTGTCCGCGAGCCGGTCGAACGTGCAGCCGCGGCCTGGCATGTCGGAGTTTCCAAAGCCTGGCAAATCGGGGGCGACGATGTGGAACCGGTCGGCCAGCAGCGGGATGAGGTCACGGAACATGTGGCTCGCGCTCGGAAAGCCGTGCAGCAATAGCAGCCTCGGCAGCATCCGGCGCGCCGGCTTCGCGATAGAAGATCTTGATGCCGTCTACGTTGGCGGTGCGATAGGTGATGGTAGCCATGACGCTTTTTCCTTTGATTGGAGAGTGAGCTGTCCAATGATCTAGCAATGCTCGGCGACCGGGTTCGCTGAACTGCTCGAGGCTGGACCCTAGGTTCATGCGAGGCTCTCGGCTCGGACCGCTTCGACCGCCTCGCGCAGCACCTCCAGGACGACGGCAGGCGCGGTCACCATCGGCGCGTGATCGACGGCATGCGATCGGACCCTGGCCTGCATGCGCTCGGCCATGAAGCGCTGATTGCCCTGGACGATCATGCGGTCCTGTTCGGCCACCAGGAACCAGGTCGAGCGATCCTTCCACAGAGGTCGCGGCACCGCCACGGTGATGCAGGCGGGCGAGATTGGCCGCTGGACGGCAGCCAGCACCGCCAGCTCCTCCGCGGCGGCGTTCTGCGCGAAGACGGCGCCGAAGGCGGTGTCGGGCAGATAGATCAGCCCGTGATCATCTGGCGCGAGCTTGGGCGCCCGCGGATGCGGCTCGCCACGGTAGAAAACGTCCGCGACGGTCTCGCCCTCATCCGGGGCCAGAGCGGCAACGTAGACGAGTGCCTTTACCTTGTCGCTGCGCGTGGCCGCAATCACGGCGCCGGCATAGGCGTGGCCGGCGAGGACGATCGGCTCGGGCACCCGTTCCAGGGCGCGGTCAAGCGCCGCGACGTCGTCCTGGAACGAGGTCAGAGGCAGCGGCGGCGCCAACGACCCCAACACCGTCGGCCGCCAGCTTCCTGATGATCTTCGACCAGCTCGATCCGTCGGCCCAGGCGCCATGGACGACGACCACGTTCACAGCGCTCGAGGTCATCATGGCTCTCCTTTGTGTCGGTCAGGGCGTCGCGATAAGATTCGGGCGCGAGCGATTGCGAAGTCCTGGGGAAATTCCTAAAAAGTCCTAAAGAGGATCGGCGCGCTCAATCATCCCCAAGGGATTGGTCTTGTGATCACGGACCGGTGATCTGGCGCGCTGGTGGTGTGGAGGTGACTCAGGGTTGATGTTATGAAAATCCGCGGACGCAGACGTTGCATAGCGGGCCGTTGCCGTGCTCGCTGAGGGCATTCGACGGGTTTACGCTTCGGGTGAGTGCGAGATCGATCTTGCTCGCCGCGAACTGCGGGTACTCGGATCTCCCGCGCCGGTGGGCGGGCGCGCCTTCGAGATCATCGAAGTTCTGGCGCAGTCGGCCGGCGAACTGGTCACCAAAGACGAATTGATGAACCGTATTTGGCCTGGCGCCATCGTCATGGACAGCACGCTTCATGTTCACGCAGCGGCAGTCCGCAAGGCGCTCGGCCCGTATCGCGATCTGTTGAAGACCGAGTCCCGCCGCGGCTATCGCCTGCTCGGCGATTGGACTGTCCGTCCGTCACGACGCAGCGAAACCCGCGGCCGCTCCGCGAGCGGACACGGGCGACCGGCGAAGCTCCGGCGACCAATTTCCCCGCTGCCGCCACGCGCCTCATTGGCCGAAATCGGCGCGGTGCGGAGATTGCACGACCTCGCGTCCGCCTACCGCGTGGTGACCCTGACGGGGCCGGGCGGCATTGGAAAGACCACCCTTGCATTGAAGGTCGCTCGCCGCGTCCTCGGCGAATTTGCCGATGGCGGGTGGCTCGTCGAACTGGCGTCGCTGTCTGATCCGCACCTCGTGCCATCGGCGGTGGCCGGGGTGCTCGGGCTGAGACTTGGATCAGAGGTCCACTCCGCCGAAGCCGTTGCCCGAGCCGTCGGCGGAAAAAAGCTTCTGCTGGTCCTCGATAATTGCGAGCACGTCATCGACGCGGCGGCGACCCTGGCCGAGATGTTCGTGCGCCTGTGTCCGCGGACCACGATCCTGGCGACGAGCCGCGAGCTTGCTTCGGATCGAGGGCAGAGTACGCCTATCGCGTGCCGCCGCTTGAAGTGCCCGCGAACGACCAGCTCGAAGCGGACCAAATTCGAAGCCACAGCGCACCGGAACTCTTCATCGCCAGAGCGAACGAGCTTGGTTCGGACGTTCGCGTCACGCGCCGAAAACCTGCCGACGATTGCCGCAATCTGTCGCCAGCTCGATGGCATACCGCTCGCCATCGAGTTCGCCGCGGCCCGAGCTGCCACGCTTGGGATCGAGCCGGTGGCCGCAGGATTGCGCGATCGCTTCGCGCTATTGAAAACGGCGCGCCGCACTGCGCTCCCACGGCATCGGACGCTCCGCGCAACCCTCGACTGGAGCTATGAGCTTCTTACCGATGCCGAGCGCCGCTTGCTGCAGCGCCTGGCGATATTCTCAGGCAGCTTTTCACTCGCGGCCGTCGGCGCGGTGACCAATCAGGGTGAGGCCTCGGAGGTAGAAATTGCCGACGGTGTTGCGAGCCTCGTCGCGAAATCGCTGGTGACAGCAGACCTTGCCACAGGCGGTGGCTATTTCCGGCTACTTGAGACGACGAGGGTTTATGCGCTCTCGAGACTGGCCGAGAGCGGCGAACTGCAGGAACTATCCCGACGGCACGCCGAATACTATAAAGGGCTGCTCGAACGAATTGAGAATGAGTGGGAGAAGAGATCGATTCCTCTCGCCCATATCGACAATGTTCGTGCGGCATTGGAATGGTGCTTCGGCGTTGGCGGCAACCTTGCAATCGGCGTTGGGCTCGCCGCGGCTGCCGCGCCGGTTTTCCTGGCAATGTCGCTGCTCCCTGAATGCCACAGCTGGTCGGAGCGAGCCATACGCGCGCTCGGCGATGCGACGCGTGGCGGGTCCGAGGAGATGAACCTTCAGGCAAGCCTCGGGGTTTCGTCGATGCAGGTTCACGGGCAAAGCGATGCGGCCCGCGCGGCCCTGAGCAGGAGCCTGACCATTGCCGAAGAACGCGGCGACGTCCTCAACCAGGTAGGCCTGCTCGGCATGTTGTCGATGTTCGACGTCCGCGACGGAGATTTCAAAACCTCGCTGCACTACGCAAGGCGCAGCAGGGCGGTCGCCGGAACTGTTGAGAACCCGGCGGCAATGGCCTTGGCAAATTCCATTCTGGGACGGGCCCTCCAGTTTGTCGGTGACCACGACCAGTCTCGCCTCGAGCTGAGGCTTCGTTTCGGTACTGGACGAAGTCGCAGCAGACCAGCGAGGTCTACCTCGGCTTGGATCACCACATTCTGGTCGGTATTGGCCTGGCACGGAATTTGTGGTTGCAAGGCCATCCGGCTCAGGCCACGGAACGCGTCACGCCAGACCATCAATGATGCCGAACGTAAACCACCCGGCGTCGCTCGGCCTCGCCTTGTCCTGGGCCCCGGAGATATTTCTGTGGACCGACGATCTGCAGAGCGCCGAAGAGTACGCGGATTGGCTGCGCTCGCACGCCGAATCCTATTCCCTACGGCCGTACCTGGCAGTCGCACGCGGCTACAAAGGTTCGCTGGCCATTCGCCGGGGTGACGCAAGAACAGGGGTTGAGGATCTGCGAAGCTGCCTGGAGCAGCTCCATGCGGTGCGTTACAGGATACTGAACACCGGCTTCAAGCTCTCCCTCGTTCAAGGCCTCATGGCGACCGGACGCTTCGACGCGGCCCTCGCGTTGATCAACGAGACCATCAGTCTGGTCGAGACGAACGGAGACCTTATGTACATGCCCGAGGCGCTGCGCGTGCGGGGAAATGTCTTTCTGTCGATGCCAAGGCGGCGGGAGGATGACGCGGAGATTTGCTTTGTCCAGTCGCTTGACTGGAGCCGTCGCCAAGGTGCGCGGTCGTGGGAGTTGCGCACCGCGCTCGACCTGACGGCGCTTTGGGCTGCCCAAGGACAACTCGAACGCGCACGCGCGGTTCTGCAGCCGATATTCGAGAAGTTGGTGGAAGGCTTCGATATGCCGGATTTGGTGGCAGCCAAAGAATTGCTGGCGACGTTACGATAATGATCGCTCGACGGCGCGTGGTTCTGCCGGCGGCAAGCGCCTTTCGTTGCCAACTGGCCCAGTGCGACAAAGTCGTACCCTGAGGGCAATTGCACTTCAGAAAAATGCCGACAGCGTCTCAAGGTATCCCTCACCCCGAAGGCGCGTTTGATTTTGCCGCGGAGTGAGCCGTTGGTGACCTGGACGCTGATTTCTCCACTGGCCGGCCCGCAAGCCTTGAGCCTACGCGACCCATGTGCCAAGGTCGCGTCAGCTACCGAGAGGCTGGCATGAGCGACAACAGCCATAATGATTTGATACGCGATCAGTTCACTCGCCAGGCGATACCTTTCAGCACCGCGGCGCCAATCTCCGACGCATCCGCGCTCGCCAAGATCGTGGCCGCCGCCCGGCCGGGCCCAAATGACGAGGTGCTTGATCTGGCGTGCGGCGGAGGAACTCATTGTCTGCGCCTTTGCACCGCACGTCCGGCATGCGACCGGCATCGATCTGACGCCGGCGATGCTGGAGCGCGCCCGCGCGCTGGCGGCCGAGAAGCGGCTGGAGAACATCACGTGGCAGCAGGGCGATGTGCGTTCATTGCCATGGCCAGATGCCCGTTTCGACATCGTCGTCACCCGTTTCTCGTTTCATCACTTCCAGGACCCGCTCGGGGCGCTGCGCGAGATGACACGGGTTTGTCGCCCGGGCGGACGGGTCGTCGTGGTCGATATGTATGCGTCCGAGGAGAAGGCGAAGGCAGAGGCGTGGAATCGGCTGGAGGTGCTGCGCGACCCCTCGCATGTTCGGGCCCTGAGCTTGGCGGAGCTGACCAGGCTGTTCCGCGGCGCCGGATTGCCCGAGCCGGACGTGGGCCTATATGAGCTACGCGGCGAGGTGCACAGCTTGCTCGGACGTTCGTTCCCGCTGCCGGGGGATGCGGAGAGGATCACTGCGCTGTTCGCGGCACAGGTGGAGCGGGACAGCATGGGGATCGAAGTCCACCGTGACGGGGAAGCGCTGCACTACGCATATCGGGTGGCGATTCTTGCGGCCACGCGCGGCTAGGCAACTCCGCGACCGAGGGTTGCCCGGCCACCCATGTCCTTGCTTATCCAGGGAAAATCGCGAGTGGCCGGCCTGTAGCGGGCATCACACACAGTAGCGGTAACTCGTCATTCACTTGGCGAGCTGGTAGTTCCGCCATCATCCGGCACAGTTCGGCGTCCACACGCGTCGCCACCGCCCCAGCCGCGGCACTGACCGCCTCGCTCGGCGCCGCGCCGGGATCGAAGCTGGCGCCCTCGACCGCGTAGACGATGAGCCGCCCGGGCAAGCTGCCGAGCGCGTGCGCCAGCCCGACCGCATCCGCCACCCCGAACGCGTGCGTCGAGGACCGGGAAAGACCTGCGGGCAAGGCGTCACGCAAGAGATCGATACGATGGATGGCCCCGGGCGCGGTCGTCGGTGCGGCCGCATCGACCATCACCACGCCGTCGCGTCCGGACCAGTCCTCGAGCAGCCCCAGCATATCGCCGCTCCGCTCGATAACCGTGGCGTAGGCCCCGACCCGCCCGGCCAGCAGGCGGGCGACCATCGGGCCGATCGCATCATCGCCACAGTCCGGATTGCCAATGCCGATAACCAGCAGACCGCTCACTCGCGGTGAACCGACAGCTTCAGAAAATGGCAGGAGCAGGAAATGCACGGATCATGGTTGCGGATAGTCTGTTCGCAGCGGTGGCGCAGCGCATCGTCGGACAGCTCCAGCGAATCAGTCGCGACCCGGCACAGATCCTCCTCGATGCTGACCTGATTCTGTGACGTCGGCGGAACGATGCGGGCCTCGAGAATGCTGCCGTCATCGCCGAGGGCGTAACGATGATACAGCATGCCGCGCGGCGCCTCGGTGCAGGCATGGCCGATGCCGGCGCGTACCTCGATCGGCACAAATGGCGCGTCCGGCGGCTGGTAGTCGGCGATCAGACGCAACGCCTCGTCGCAGGCATAGACTATCTCCACGGCGCGCACGATGATGCTGCGGAACGGGTTGCGGCAGGTCGGGCCGAGCCCGCATTCCCTGGCCAACGCCAGCACGTCGGCGGGCAGCCGGTCAGCGTTGAGGTTATAGCGCGCCAGCGGTCCGACCAGGTAGCTGCCGCGCCGCTTCAGCACCGCCTGCAGTGCGGTCGAGTGCGCGACATGCCGCTCCTCGAATTCGCTGTCGTAGTCCCTGGCGGCGATATCCAGACCGCGACTGGAAACGATGCGGCCTTCGTTGACCGGGTATTCGTCCGGATGGCGCAGGGCGACAAACTCGTAGTCACACTCGAGGTCCGGGAACGGAAATTGCGCCACCCAGCGTAGGGTTGCCACGGCGAGGTCGCGCGCCTGTTTCAGATTTTCCGTAACCGGACCGAACTCCGCCCGGCTGGGAACACGATAGAAACCGCCGACGCGGACGTTCACCGGATGGATCTCGCGCCCGCCCAGCAGGCGCATCAGTTCGTTGCCGGTTTTCTTCAGCGCCAGGCCGCCGCGCACCGCTTCGCCGTGCTCGCGCGCCATCTGGATGCCGTCCTGGTAGCCAAGGAAATCCGGCGCATGCAGCATCACCACGTGCAGCGCGTGGCTCTCGATCCATTCCGCCAGCAATAGAGCATCCGGCGCAGTGCCCGCAACTGGCCGCCGACGGTGATGCCGAGCGCGTCCTCCATCGCGTGCACCGAGCTCATCTGATACGCCACCGGACAAATGCCGCAGATGCGGGCGGTGATGTCGGGAGCCTCGGCGAAGTCACGGCCACGCAGCAGCGCCTCGAACAGCCGGGGCGGCTCGAAGATCTTCAGCCGTGCCGATGTGACGCGGCCATCCTTGATGCGCAGATCGAGCGCGGTCTCGCCTTCGACACGAGCGAACATAGTCGACGCGGATCGTCCTAGTCGCCATGTGCGTCGCTCTCCTGGCGGAACGGTTCGGCCGCGGCATTGAAGCTGCGGAACACGCGATGGATGTCGCGCCGCGAAGCGCCGAGACGTTGCCATTCCGCCGCCAGTGCCGCCGTGTGCGGCCGCTCCATGGGACCGAAACAGCCGTAGCAGCCGCGATGATAGGCCGGGCAGATCGCACCGCAGCCGGCATGGGTAACCGGGCCCAGGCACGGCTTGCCCAGCACCATGACGCAGACATTGCCGCGCAACTTGCAGTCGATGCAGACGCTGTGCCCGGCGATCGCCGGCTTGCGCCCTGCCAGGAAGGCGGACAGCACCTCCAGCAACTGTGCCTTGTCGATCGGGCAGCCGCGCAGTTCGAAATCCACCTTCACGTGGGCGGAGATCGGCGTCGAGGTCGCCAGCGTCTTGATGTATTGCGGCGAGGCATAGACTGCGGCCACGTAGTCCTTCACGTCGGCGAAGTTGCGCAATGCCTGGATGCCGCCGGCGGTGGCGCAGGCGCCGATCGTCACCAGAGCTTTCGACTGCCGCCGTACCTGGTGGATGCGCTCAGCGTCGTGCGCCGTTGTGATCGAGCCCTCGACCAGCGACAGATCATACGGCCCCTTCGCCATCGCGCTCGAGGCTTCGGGGAAATAGGCGATCTCGACCGCGTCGGCCACCGCCAGCAACTCGTCCTCGCAGTCCAGCAGGGAAAGCTGACAGCCGTCGCAGGAAGCGAATTTCCAGACCGCCAGACGCGGTCGGGGCTTGGCTGCCATTCTCAGATCTCCCGCACGGTGAGGATGTCGGCGATGCGGTCGTAAGCGCATGACCGGGCCATCCTTGCAGACGAAATCGCGGCCGAACTGGCAATGGCCGCACAGGCCGATGGCGCATTTCATGTTGCGCTCCATCGACAGGTGGATTTGGTTCGCCGGCACGCCCGCGCCGAGCAAGGCGGTGGCGGTGAAGCGCATCATCACCTCGGGCCCGCAGACCATCGCGACGGTGTGGTGCGGATCGAACCCGGCTCGCGCGATCAGTTTCGGCACCACACCGACATCGCCGTGCCAGGTCGCGTCGGCATGATCGACGGTGACCAGCGACCTCGACATCCAGCCGCCGGCGCCACCGTTCAAGCTCGCTGTCGAAACAGGATCTCGCTCGGGGTGCGAGTGCCGTAGAGCATCGCCACACGGCCGTAGCGCGCCGCGGTTTGCCAGAACCTGGTAGATCGCCGGACGCAACGGCGCGAGGCCGAGGCCGCCGGCGACGATCACCACGTCGCTGCCCTCCGCCGCCGCGGTCGGCCACGCGGTCCCGAATGGTCCGCGCAACCCGAGCACCGCACCGGTGCCGAGCTTGGCGATGGCCCCGCTGACCGCGCCGACATTGCGCACGGTGTGGACAAAGGCACCCGGCTGCGCCGGATCGCCGCTGATGCTGATCGCCACTTCGCCGATGCCGAAGGCGTACAGCATGTTGAACTGGCCTGGCAGGAAGGACGGCACCTCGCCCGCCACCGGCGTCAGCTCCAGAGTCGCGATGTCAGCCAACTCACGCCGGGCACGCCGCACCCGATAGGCCGTCGGCACCAACGGGTCGGGCAGCGTGGCGTGGCTCACGCGGGCGCTTTCCGTAGACGTCGAGGAACTGCAGCCGCGTCTCCTCCAGCCGTCCGACCAGCACCGGCAGGAAGCGCTTCATCATCTCGTAGCCGAGATGATTATCCGCCTCGCATTTGTCGCGCAGGCACTTGGCGTCGATGCCGATCGCGCGCACCAGGTCCCTGGCGCGGGCATCGAACCGCCAGCGATACGGTGGCACCAGCCAGGAGATGCCGACGATGTCGCCCTCGCTGTTCGGTGGCGATCACCACCGCCGGCTGGCCGGGCGGCATGATTTCCAGTGCCACCGAGCCGTGGCGGATCAGAAAGAATTCGTTGGCGTGGATCACCTTCGTGGACAAGATACTGGCCGGGATCGAAGCGATGATTGCGCGCGCAGCCGGTGATCACTTCGCCGAGTCTTGGCATCGAGCCCGGCGAAAAACGGATGCGCCAGGACGATGCGTTCAAGCCCCTCCATGGTGGGCCTCCGTCGTCTTGCCGGGGCTGGCTCGGATCGCGGCCGCCTCGGCGGTGATGTCGATGCCGACCGGGCACCAGGTGATGCAACGTCCGCAGCCGACGCAGCCCGAGGTGCCGAACTGGTCGATCCAGCTGGCCAGCTTGTGCGTCATCCATTGCCGGTAGCGGGACTTGGTCTCGGTCCGCACGCTGCCGCCATGGATGTAGGAGAAATCGAGCGTGAAGCAGGAATCCCAGCGCCGCACCCGCTCCGCGGTCTGGCCGGTCAGATCGGTGTGATCCTCGACCGTGGTGCAGAAGCAGGTGGGCAGACCATGGTGCAGTTGCCGCAGGTCAGGCAGCGGGCCGCGACGTCGTCCCATTGCTGCGTGCGTCGGGTTGCCCTGCAGCAGCGTCCTTCAGCCCGTCGGTGTCCAGATGGCGGCCCATGTTGGGTCGCGGTGCGAGCGACGACGGCGTCGGCCGCGGCAGCCTGGTCCGTCGCGGCCGCGCGCGTGCGGCAGCTCGGCCAGCAACGCGCCGCGCCGGCAGCGCTGCCGACCTCGACCAGAAACCGGTGGCCCTCGCCGTCGAGCAATTCGGTCAGCGCGAGATCGAAGCCGGCCGCGACCTTCGGGCCGGTGTTCATCGACACGCAGAAACAGGTGCCACCGGCCTCGCCGCAGTTCACCGCGACGATGAAATTGTCACGGCGGCGGTCGCGATAGGCGGTGTTGAGATACGGACCATCGATCAACACCCGATCCTGAATGGCGATCGCATGCAGTTCGCAGGCGCGCACGCCGATGAAGGCCAGTTTCGGCGGCTGCCTCCTCGTCGGCGATGACGGCAAAACCGTCGCCCTCGCGGCTGCGCCTGCCACAATCGCTCGATCGGCGGATGCAGAGAAGCGCTTCCAGGAATTGCGGGCCGACCGCGTAGCCGAACAGCGCCTGCGTCGGAGCGGCGTTCCAGCCGATAGTGTCCGGCATCCTGTCGTTCGGTCCAACCCGCCGGGCAGGTCAGCCGAACTGGTCAGCGCATCATAGACGATCGCGCCGTCGCGCACGGTTGGCCCGAGCACCTGATAGCCACGCGCGGCCAGGGTGGCGATCAGCGCCTGCAGGCCCTCCGGATCAAGCATGCCCTTGGCGCCCACTGACGGAGTGCTGTAGTCCATCTGACCTCTCTCAGTTGCCGGCCCGGATCACTCTACCACCGTTGCAGACCGGCGGGCGAGAAACCCTTCGCCTCACATCGCCACGCAGTCAGGACTTTCTTGGCAAGTAACACAACCTTTTTGGCATTCTGAAGGCGTTGTACAGGCCATGCATCGGGGCCATTGCCGATCGAGGGCTCCGGCCACGGGGAGTTTTTCGACCGGCAATCAATGTGTTAGGCGGCTGATCCCGGGGCGGCGCGGCGACATGACAATCACGAAGTGTTTTACTGTGGAATAGATCCGCCTCCTCGAATCGAGACACTCAGCCGATTGACTTGCCGGTGGCCGAAGTGAGGCCGGGAACGCCGCCGTTCCGGCGAAGGCGGGCGGTTCACCGGATCCACCGTGGTGTTCCGGGGCTCCCGTGGACGGCTCGTACCAGGCCGGCGCTGCAGTACTTTCCCAGTCCGGGCCGCGCGATGCCGCGGGAAATCGCCGGCCACATTAACTGTTGGTTTACGTCGTCGTGCGCATGACGATGCATTGCTTTGTCGCAGGGCGGTGCTATGCGCTTCACGTTGGTCAAGGGCAATGCATCGCCGCCGCGAGGTCCGCCCTCTTGCGGTGGCTCGGCATCGCGGCGCACCCGGTTGACCCAGCCCGAAACGTTCCCGACCGTGACCGCCGCCGCTTTGTCCCACCCGCTTGAAACGGGCGCCGCGTCGTCTTGCGTGCAAACCGCCCGTCGGCCCGACTGATGACCTTCCGGCTCTCCATGACCAGCCGCCATCTCATCATCACCGGTGCCACACTCGTGACCACGATCATGTGCGCGGCAGTTTGGCTGATCTGGTCACAGCGCGCGTCTGACCTGGCCGACAGCCAACGGGAGGCCATCGGAATCGCACAGGTTCTGGCTGAACAGACGTCCCGGACACTGCAGCCCGTCGACCTCATGCTCCGGGCAACACGGGACCGGCTGATGAGCACAGACTCGCAACCCCAGGACAGCCTCACCACGTGGGCCTCGGTAACCACACATGGTTGGTTGGTCGAGCAGTTGAAGGGCGTGCCGCAAGCCGAGGGACTCGCGGTGATCAGCGCAGACGGGCGCGTGGTAAATTTCTCCCGCCAATTCCCGGCGCCACGGACAGACTTGTCCGACCGCGACTACTACAAGTATTTGAGCGCGATCGACGACCACGCGCTGTTTGTCAGTGCGCCAATCCAGTCATTTTCCGGCGGCAACTGGACCGTTCTCCTGGCCCGTAGAATCAACGACGCCCACGGTCAGTTCGCAGGCATCGTCGTGGCATCCGTTACGCTGGCCTATCTCGAGGATTTCTATCGGGCGGTGACCCCGGGGAACAGGGCCATTACCCTGCTGCGGCGCGACGGCACTATTCTGATCCATTATCCGATCATCGAACACGGGCCGGGATGGAAGCTGCCGGAGGAAGCGCCCTGGTATCGGCTGGTACAGCATGGCGGCGGGTCGTACCGCTCCCCAGGTTACGTGGATGCCGTGGCGCGCCTGGTGTCGATCTATCCGCTGGCTGATTTTCCCCTGGTCATTGACTCCAGTACGACTGAGGCCGCGGTGTTGTCGCGCTGGCGCCACCAGACAAGCTTGCTGCTGGCGGGCGCAGGTATCATGACTGTCTGCACGGTATTCCTGCTGTGGGTATTCGGCAGACAATTCGCGTGGCTGGAACGATCAGAAGGTTCGCTGGCGCGGCAGAATGCGGAGTTGGAGAGCAGTCGTCTGAAGTTCAACGCCGTGCTTGATAACATGTCCCAGGGTCTCACTTTTTTCGGCGGCGACCGCAGGTTGAACGTCTGCAATCGTCGGTTTCGCGAGATTTACCGACTGTCGGCCGATCAAACGCGTGTCGGAACGCCGCTGACGGATGTCCTCAATCATCGTGTTGCCAGCGGAACCTTCGTGGCGATGACCCAGGCGGACTATGTGGCCCGACTCGACGTGGAGTTCCAGCAGCTCAAACCCTATGATGTTATCGATAATCTGAGCGACGGCCGGTCGGTCAGTCTGCACTTCCAGCCGATGCGCGGTGGCGGATGGGTCACCACGCATGAGGACATCACTGAACGGCGCCGTACCGAGGCCAGCTTGGCGTTCATGGCGCGACACGACGCGCTGACCACGCTGCCCAACAGAACGCTGTTTCAGGAACGTTTGGAGCAGGCGGTCTCAACGGCGCGCCACGACAGCCAGTGTGCCTTGCTGTGCCTCGACCTCGACCGCTTCAAGGTGATCAACGACACCTTGGGACACCCGATCGGTGACGAGTTGCTGTGCGTTGTCGCCGATCGGCTCTCGGAGTGCGTCAGAGAGGTCGATACGGTCGCCCGCCTGGGCGGCGACGAGTTCGCGGTCGTCCAGGTGGGTCTGAGAAACCCCGAGCATGCCGCCTTGCTCGCGGATCGCATTATCGCCGCCCTGACGCAACCCTTTACGATCGATGGCCACCGAATCGTGGTAGGTGCCAGCATCGGGATTTCCATGGCGGCAAGCGACGGAACCTCCCCCGAGACGCTGCTGAAAAATGCTGACATCGCGCTCTATCTGGCGAAGGCGGAGCATCGCGGCGTCCACCGCTTCTTCGAAGCGGACATGGATGCGCACGCCCAGTCCCTCCGCGTTGTCGAACTGGATCTGCGCAATGCCCTGCCGGCGGACGACTTCGAGCTGTATTACCAGCCGATCATAAATCTGCATTCCGGAAAGGTCGTCGGATTCGAGGCACTGATCCGATGGAACCATCCCGTCCGCGGGCTCATAAACCCTGCCGATTTCATCCCGATCGCCGAGGACACCGGCCTGATTGTTCCAATCGGCGAATGGGTGCTCCGAACCGCTTGCCTGGAAGCGGCCGGCTGGCCGCCGGAGATCAACATCGCGGTCAACCTGTCACCGGTTCAGGTCAAGGGGCTGCAACTTGTTCGACAAAGTGCAGCAGGCTCTTGAGGTTTCGGGATTGCCGCCGTCCCGCCTAATACTGGAGATCACCGAATCGGTCCTGATGCAGAACAGCGACGACAGGCTGGCCCTGCTGCACCGGTTCCGCGCGCTCGGCATTCGCATCGCCCTGGACGATTTTGGCACCGGCTTTTCCTCACTCAGCTATCTTCGCAGCTTTCCGTTCGAAACGATCAAGATCGACCGGTCCTTCATCCGCGATGTCGACGTGAACAAGGATTCGACCGTCATCGTCGGTGCCATCATCGGGCTTGCCAGCGCCCTCGGCATGACAACGATCGCAGAGGGCGTGGAAACCGAGCGGGAGCTTGCGGTCGTTCGAGATCAAGGTGCCAGCATGGTGCAGGGCTACCTGTTCAGCCGTCCGGTTCCCGCCATCGAGGTCCGCGATTTGATCAGGACCTTGGGCGCGCGCGGGCAGCATGAGGAGGCGGCGGTGACTGAGAGCGACGTGCCGCCGGCGCCGGGCAGCGAGAGGATGGCATTTCAGCAATAAAAACGTCGATGCCGTCCGTGCGGGGCGCCGGTCCACATTTTCGTCGGTTGCGGCAACGGACAATCTGGTAACGGTCGGAGAGTCACGACCGCAACAGGGTGCGCGCCACCGCGTCTTGCCAACCGCGATATTTGGTCTCCCGATCCGCCGCCGCCATGGCCGGTTCGAAACGTCGTTCGCCTCGCCAGCCCGCCGCGAAGGTCTCGGCGTCGGGATAGACCCCGGCCGCCATACCGGCCAGGTAGGCGGCTCCCACGGCCGTGGTCTCCAGGCAGGACGGCCGGTCCACCGGGGCGGCGAGGATGTCAGCCAGGAACTGCATCGTCCAGTCGCTTGCGCTCATGCCTCCGTCGACGCGGATCACCGTCGGCGACTCATCGAGCCAGCCGTCGCCGAGATCGGCTTGCATGGCGTCAATCAGGTCGCGGGTCTGATACGCGACGCACTCCAGAGCCGCGCGGGCCAGTTCCCGCCGTGTCGTTCCACGGGTCATGCCGGTCAGCAGAGCCCGTGCACCACTGTCCCAATGTGGCGCGCCGAGGCCGACGAAGGCCGGAACCAGATACACCTGCTGCATCGGGTCGGACTCGGCCGCCAACGCGCCGGTTTCGTCGGCCGACGTAATCAGGCCGAGGCCGTCACGCAGCCACTGCACAGCGGCACCGGCAACGAAGATAGAGCCTTCAAGGGCGTAGGTTCGTACCCCGTCCAATTGGTAGGCAACGGTGGTGATCAGGCGGTGACGGCTGGCGATCGCCTCCCGCCCGGTGTTCAGCAAGGCGAAGCAGCCGGTCCCGTAGGTGGATTTGACCATGCCGGGACGAAAGCAGGCCTGCCCGATCAGCGCCGCCTGCTGATCGCCGGCAATGCCGCGCACCGCAATCGGGCTGCCCAGAAGCGCGGTGGTGCCGAACATCCCCGCGCTGTCGCGCACCGACGGCAGCATGGCGGCCGGAATGCCGAAGAGACGCAGCAGGTCCTCGTCCCAGACACCGCGATGGATGTCGAACAGCAGCGTGCGAGAGGCGTTGGTGGCGTCCGTGGCGTGCACCGCGCCGTCGGTCAACCGCCACAGGAGGAAACTGTCCACCGTGCCGAATGCGAGGTGCCCCGCCACCGCCGCCTCGCGCGCACCCTCAACGCTATCGAGCAGCCAGCCGATCTTCGTCGCCGAAAAATAAGGATCCAGCCGGAGCCCGCTGCGCTCGGCGATCCGGGCGTGGTGCCCTGCCCGCTCCAGACGCTCGCAAACCTTTGCGGTGCGGCGATCCTGCCAGACAATCGCATTGTGGATCGGGCGCCCGCTGCGGCGGTCCCACACCACCACCGTCTCCCGTTGATTAGCGATCCCAAGGGCCGCGATGTCGGAGGCGGCAAGTCCGGCGGAGCGTAGGGCCTGCCGAGCGGTCGCGAGGACAGTGGTCCAGATTTCCTCGGGGTCGTGTTCGACCCAGCCCGGCCTGGGGTAAATCTGGCCGAACTCCTGTTGTGCCGTGGCAACCGGCGCGACGTTCGAATCGAACACCATGCTGCGCGTCGATGTCGTGCCCTGATCAATGACGAGGATGTGCCGCGCCATGACGTTCTCCCTGCTCGCTCTCGCCGATCGTCGTCGCTGGACGCCATTCGCCCGTCAACCCGCTGGTCCGATGTCACCGCGGTTGCTTCGCGCTCCATGTCACACATTGCATCGTCGACAGCGGCAATCTCGCCTGCTGTGATGTGCAGCCCGAGCTTGCTGCGTCGCCACACCACATCCCGGCGATGCGCGCCCATTCCGCCCGCACCAGATAGCGCAATTCCGCCTCTGCAGCCCGGCTATCGAGACCGGATGGAATATCGGTTGTCGGCGTGATCCACTTGCTGTTGTGGCGATCTTGCCGAGTGTGCTCGACCGCCCGATGCCCGCCGCCATCGATGCCGGTGGGACTGTCCATCTCATATCCCCCAGCCTCAAACATGTCGCATATTTCATGGCGTTCCGGGCCAGGCAGCGGTAAGTTGGCCGGGGTATGCCCGAAACGAGGGGCTGATATCTAGGGAGGAGATGAATTCATGCTGAAGAGGCGTTCACTGTTGACGGCGGTCGCGGCGGCCGGCTTTGTTCCCGCCGCCCCGGCAATCCTGCGTGCCGACGAGTTGCCCGGCGTCACGGCGACCGAAATCCGCATCGGCAATACCGTGCCCTACAGTGGCCCGGCCTCGGCGTACGGCACCATCGGCAAGGCGATCGCGGCCGCATTCCGGATGGCGAACGACCAGGGCGGTTTCGCCGGCCGCAAGGTCAACTTCATCTCCTACGACGATGGCTATAGCCCACCCAAGACCGTCGAACAGACCCGCCGGCTGATCGAGGAAGACAAGGTCGCAGCAACATTTGCCCAATTGGGGACGCCGACAAATTCGGCGATCGTTCGCTACATCAACCAGAAGAAAGTGCCGCATCTGTTCGTGGCCACCGGCGCGGACAAGTGGGGCGACTATCAGGAACACCCGTGGACGATCGGCTGGCAACCAAGCTACGTCACTGAATCTCAGGTCTATGCCAAGTACATCCTGGCACAGCAGCCCAGCGCCAAGATCGGCATCCTGTATCAGAACGATGATTTCGGGAAAGACTACTTGCGCGGCGTACGGGACGTGCTGAAGGACCGTTATAATGACCAGGTCCACACCGTCTCATATGAGACCTCAGACGCGACGATCGATAGTCAGCTTGTCAGTCTGCAATCCGCCGGCATCGACGTGCTGATGACGGTGGCCACGCCGAAATTCGCCGCCCAGTCGATCCGCAAGGTCGCGGAGATGAAATGGAAGCCGCTGCACATACTGAGCGGCGTCTCGGTCTCCGTGGGTGCCGTAATGGTTCCGGCCGGGCCGGAGAACGGCGTTGGCATCATCAGTTCATCCTACGGCAAGGACCCGACTGACCCGCGCTGGGAGAACGACGCCGGAATGAAGGAGTGGCGGGCATTCATGGCGAAATACTATCCCGAAGGCGATCTCAAGGATGCCGGCAATGTCACGGCTTTCGGCCTGACACACACCATGAGGACCGTGCTCACGAATTGCGGTGAAGACTTGTCGCGGGAGAACATGCTGAAACAGGCAACAAGCCTGCATGAGGTCGAAAACCCGGTGCTGTTGCCAGGCATCAAGATCAACACCAGCCCGACCAACTATCACCCGATCCGCCAGCTCCAGTTGATGCGCTGGACCGGTAAGACCTGGGATCTGTTCGGGGACATCATTGCGGGCGCGTCTGCCTGAAAGTCCCCGGTCGGGAGCAGCCGCCTGAGACCCGGTGGCGAATGGCGATGGACAGTCTCGGGGTGTGGATCAGGTAAGGTCTGCCGCGGCACCGGGCGCTCGTGCGGCCCGGGCGCCGTCATCGGCCGACCGCGCCGAAAGCCCGGCCCGGCCGTTGCGCTTAACGTGTGGCGCAGGCGCGGACGGGCCCCGACAGTCACCGGCGTCGTCTCTACCGGCGTGCCTCGATCGGCAACGCGGCGGAACGTTTCCTGCAACGTTCCGCCGTCCGGATCAGACCACTATTTTCCGGCTTCCGGTGGCGGAGGCAGGGTGATATTCATTGTCTCCATGCGGATCTTCCATGTACTGCCATCGCGCAGATCGGTGGTTGCCCAATACCCCTTCACGTGCACCGGACCGTCTGGGCTTTGCAGTACCCCTGACCAACTTCCGTCCCGCAGTCTGACGTTGTCGCCGATCATTGCAACTCGATCGAGCTTGGCCGGCTCCAGCGTGATCAGCTTAAAATCTTCCGCAAATTGCTTCTGAATTGCCGCTCGGCCGAAAAGCGGTCCGTCAGGCGTTACGTAAGTGGCATCTTCGGAGTAGAGGGCGGCCAATCCTGCGGCGTCCTTCGCAAGTGCCGCCTTGTTGAACGCCTGGACAACGCTTTCGCCCGCTTGTCGCGCATCCTGGTCCGAGATGTGCTGTGCCGCCGCCGGCATGACCAGTCCGATCGCCACCACGGCGGCGACACTGAAGGAACGTAACATCGATGTCTCCTTGAGTTATGTATTGCGTTGCCACGCCCTTTTCACGGTGCCGGCTGGTAGTGGTCCTGACTCCTGCGTCCGCCAAGAACTTACCCGCGGCATGTAACATGGAGTTGTCATGCCCGGGACCTGACGATATAAACGGCAGAATATTTCAATTCCGTGGTTCGCACGGGTAACCGACGATTATCCTGCCCGACCAAAGCCTCCGCGACCAACGGTAAGACCGAGGAGCGTTGCATGGGTGATCGGAACCATGTCGGTGATCGAAATCATGTCGGTGATCGAAACCATGAGTGGATGCCGGAGAAGAATGGCATCCGGCTCGCCACAGCAACCCCGAGCCGCAATCTTGACTTCGGTTGTTTTGTGCTGGACCTGGACGGCCGAATCTTGATTGATCCGCACGGTCGCGAGGTCGCATTGCGGCGGCGGGAATTCGATCTGCTGCTGACACTCGCGCGCAGCCCTGGTCGGGTGATGAGCCGGGAAATTCTCTTGGATGCTATCGCCGGCCGTGAAGCTGAGGCCTTCGACCGCACGATCGATGTATATGTTGGCCGTCTCCGCCGAAAGATCGAGGCCGACCCCAAGCAGCCGCGGCTGATCGTCACTGTTCCCGGGGTCGGGTATCGGTTCGCTGCCAAACCAAGGCCCGCGCAGTGCCGGGCAGTTGCCGAACAGCGTTCGGACGCGGCGGCAATTCACGCTGGCGGCGATATTATCGAATACTTCAATCGGGCACTCATGGAATGTGACGCCCGGGCAATATCCGCTCTGTACGCCGAAGACGCGACCGTGATCCATGCCAGCGGGTTGCTTTGCGGGCGGGCAGCTATCGAGGATGCCTATGCACAGGCCTACGGGCGGTACAGTCCGCACCCATCAAAGCTCGAACATGTCGTGGCGATCGGGCATGACATGATGCTGAGGGCCGGAACTTGGTCAGGCAGGCATCAGGGGTCGGGTGGCCTCGTTCATCAATGGGGTTCTTGGACAACGACCGATGTGCGCCTCGGCAGCACGTGGCAAATCCATACCGAGACGATTTTCACCCACTCTGGGCCTTATCCCGCGGATTCAGCCGTTTAGCACCCCGGTGGTGCGCCCCATCTCCACGTCCGGATCGGCTGGATCACGCGCGGTTCGGGATCTGGCGGTATTCTTCCGCGGCGCGGTACATGGGCGCAGCCCGTCTCCCATATTGGCTAGCCGCCGTCAAAGGCGGTGTCGAGCCGCCGCGTGAAGATGATTTCACCATCCTCGGTCCGTCCTGAGTTAGTCCACCCGGCCCGCCGGTAGAAGCCCGCCGCACGAGTGCCGGGGTCCGTGGTAAGCGTCGCGTTGCTGAACCCGGCACGCACCAATGTGCGACACGCCAGCGCCAGCAAGGCCCGGCCGATGCCCCTGCCCTCATGCTCAGGATCAACGAAAAGTGCCCAGATCCAGCCGATTTCCGCGTCCCCCGCGGAGAAACCCAGAATGCGGCGGCTTTCCTCCCAGACCCAGATCTCGCCGGTCTCCAGGAAGTCCTCGACGTCCTCGTCGGTAACCTTGTTTGTCTCTGAATGCCGGTTCTCGCGAACCGCCCCGCGCAATCTCATGAGGTCAGGGATATCGGCGAACCCTGCCTTGCGTATGTGTGTGCGTCCCATGCCCGACTTTTACCATAAAGCCCCGACCGTGACCTGTGCACCGATCCGAAGAGATGCGCCACGGATTATTGGTGGCGTGGCGAATCCGGGTTGCACCATATAGACCGTAACGCCAAGGATTGAGTGACTACGTCCACGAGCTCGGCTGGTATTGGCGCCGCCAGAAGGCCGGTTACCATCGATGGCGAGTCGTATCGGGACAATATCAAGCATCCATACGTGCCCAACGCCAGCGGGGAAGGAACAGAGCATAATCGCAACCGTGCGCCGCGCTCCGATGACTGGCCGTATCGCGCCAGGATCGAATGGTTTGAATTCTACTGAATAGATCGGCACGCCGATATGCGTCTGCCACGATCATCGGATCGACCGCATGACCGACATCGCCGGCGATTCTCGTTTTGACGCCGGTGCCCGCGTCTCGCGCATCTACACGTTCCAGGATGAAGCGAGTTGCCCCGAAGGTTCGTTCGTGCGACGATGACGCCAGCTGGTTCAGGTGCCACACGGCACGCCAGGGGCCTTTCCGCTGTCGCTGGCGTGCTTGGTCGGAACAACAAGAAGCATCTGCACCCGCCCCGCACCAAGGGAGGGAAACAGTATGGCTGCGACCGGTATCACCGCTGGTGGTCTTTCCGACGCCGAACACGACGCCCAATTACGGCGCGCCCTGATCGCCAGCACCGTCGGCACCACGATCGAATGGTACGATTTCCTGCTTTACGGCACGGTAACGGGTTTGGTCTTCGGCAAACTCTTCTTCCCTGGCTCTGATCCGGTCGTGGGCGTGCTGCAGGCGTTCGGCGTCTTCTTCATCGGATTCGTCGGGCGGCCAATCGGCGCGGCGATTTTCGGCCATTACGGCGACCGAATCGGTCGCAAGGCAACCCTCATCGTGACACTGTTGGTGACAGGCATCGCCACCTTCGCCGTGGGTCTGGTGCCGGGCTATGACAGCATCGGCATCTGGGGCGCCATCATTCTGACGTTCATTCGCCTGATCCAGGGCATCGGGGTCGGTGGAGAATGGGGCGGATCGGTGCTGCTGGCGATGGAATGGTCGCGGACCAACAAGGATCGAGGCTTCATCGCCTCCTGGCCGCAATTCGGCGCTCCGGCCGGACTGTTCCTGGCGAACACCGCAGTGCTGTTCTTCAGTTGGCTATCCGGTGACCAGTTCCTGGTCTGGGGCTGGCGCATTCCGTTCTTTATCAGCATCATCATGGTCGCGGTCGGCCTCTGGATCCGGCTTGGTATTTCCGAGACCCCGGTATTCCAGAAGGTGATCGCGGATGAACGCGTCGAACGCGTGCCCGTGCTCGAAGTATTCAGGCGCCAACCCAAGCAGGTTTTGCTGACCGCGCTGCTGCGGCTGCCAGAGCAGGCACCAGGCTATATCGTCGGCGCATTCATCTTCACCTATGGGACCACAGTGCTTGGGGTGTCGCGCGATTTTCTCCTGATCGGCGTCATCCTCTCGACCGTCCTCGGGTTTCTGTGGGTCACGGTCGCCGGTCGGCTTTCGGATCACATCGGCCGCAAGAACATGTACATCATCGGCTGCGTGTTCATGGGAATCTTCGGCTTCGTCTACTTCGCCCTGTTGGATACCAAGTCGCCAACGCTGATATTCATAGCCGTCGCGTTGTCCTTGCTCCCGGTCATGACGATGTACGGCCCCGAAGCGGCACTGATCGCCGAGGCATTCTCGCCGCGTTTGCGCTACAGCGGAGCGTCACTCGGCTACCAGCTCGCATCGATCATCGCCGGTGGTCCATCGCCGTTCATCGCCACGGCGCTGTTCGCCACCTTCCATTCGAGCTTGCCGATCGCGCTTTACATCCTGCTATGCGCTGTCATTGGCATCATCGCGACCGCATTGTTATCGGATCAGACCAACAAGGAGATCTCCGCCGAATACGAAGGGGTCTGAGCCGCAAGGGGATAGCGAGCCAAACCTCAGCCGGCCTCGGGACCGCATATCGGCGGTGGTCCCGAGCAGTCTGTGTCGGCCAATGAATGCTAGATCGAAACCATCACGCGCTCCGCCTACAGGGATTTGCAGTTCTTGGCCATCGGTGGAAGCTCATCGGATCACATTCACGAGCAGCCTGACCTCGCCGACCTGCACGTCCGCAACCTCCCTGAACCGAGCGGCCACTTCATCCAACCCGCCCACCACCAGCGGCTCGAGATCTGCCGCCTTAAGATTGTCGGGCAGCCGAGACCAAACGTCGCGATCGGCAGCGACGCACGAAATCGTCTCCCTCCCGCCCGGGGGGTCAAAGCGGATCAAAAAAGACTGCTGATCGGCCGACGGAATTTCGATCCGCTTACCGCCGTGCAGAAACGGATTGGGCTGAAAGCGATTGGGGAAGATACGGGCAACCGTCCCGTTGGCATCTTGATAGAAGCAATAGACGTAGGCGTCTTCCCTCGGCTCCACGGCGAGCACCAGCGTCTCTCCGGTGACGTAGGTCGGTCGCTGCCCGCGCGGGCTGATAAGGGACAGCCGGGGTGGCACGCGGGGCGGTAAGTCGACAACACTCGCGGGCGATGACGAAGTCGCCGGAACGAGAGGGCTCGGCCCAGACCGGTCCGACTGGTGATTTGCCGGGTCGTCATGGGCCGTCATCGCGGCAGGCTGAGGGGCTGGCGCGTTCGGCAGCGGCCCAATCTCGGCAGGTGACTGAAGCGGTCGCGTGGCGGCGGAGGGACCGGACGATACATCCTGAGAATGGAGAGCTGGGCTCGCAACCTGCCAGATTGCGCCGGCGGCCCCTGCCGTGCCGACCACGATGGCCAGGAACAGACCGACCCCGCGGAACCGGCCCTGACCGTTTTTTCGGACCTTTTCACTTTTCGCCGTGGCGGGTGCGCGCGCTGGCCGATCCTGATCGGCCGCCACCGCCTCCATAACCAGATGCTCAGCCCAGTCTGGCTCGGTGTCGAACGCGTCTGCGAGACGTTGCAGCCGTTCCTGCGGGGTCATCTCGTCGCTGCTTAATGCCCTGTCGTGGCGCTCGGCCGATCGTAATATGGTTTCCACGCAGCCCCCATTCCCTCAGAATACGACCGGGGCGCATAAACGAGGTCCCTGGTCCTTCAACGCGCCAGTGCGGCTGCGTCGCTTGCCGCAGACTGTGCCCGCCGTGCTCCAAGGTCAGTTAAATAGTTCACTCCGGGGGTTAGGTCGTTCGTGCGCAGTGGTTACGGCGCTCGCTCATCGAGGAATTTTAGAATATCGGCGTTGACGATGTCAGGCTTTTCGCCGAGCAGCGCATGTGTCCCCCCGGCGATAATGTCCAGCTTGCTGTTGGGAATAGCCCTCGCGAGCTGCTCCGTGTGCTCGCGCTTGATCGCGTCGAATTCCCCCGCCACGACGAGTGTCGGAGCCTCGATTTTTTTGAGATCCGCCAAAGTGTAGCGGGGCTGAGTCCGCCACATCTCAATAACCTTGCGGTAGAACACCGGCCAATGAGACGGGTCAGGTGCGTTGCGCGCGTAGAAACTGGTGGGCGGTGGTATCACTGCCTTCAGGGTCGGTACGCTGACCAGGCCGTCCACATCATAGTTGGCACCAATGACGACCAGCCGCCCGACACGCTCCGGGTGGCGCATCGCGAGATCCAGTCCGATGATGCCGCCGTCGCTCCAGCCGACGACATCCACCCGGTCGACCCCCAGGTGATCAAGCAACTGCACCATATCGTCCGCCATCAGCCCATAGCTGAGCGGCTCGTCGCCGTCGGTTGATCGCCCATGCGCACGGCTATCCGGGGCAATCACAAACCACTTGGCCGCCAATGCCTGAATTTGATAGTGCATGCTCATGCTGAAGGCTTCGAGACCCCCATGCAACACCAGGACCGGTCGCCCGCTGCCATATGTTTCATAATAAAGTCGAATATTGTTGACAGCGACATACTGCCCGCCGTGCGCTTTGCCCCCGATGGCCCTCCACATATAAAACTGCAAATTCCCTAACCGTGCTGCACTGAGGGTATGAGACGCTGTGCCGAACAGCACCGCGCATGCTGCGATGGCAGCCAGAACAAACGCCAAACGCCGTGTCATAGTTGGAAGAACGCCCGCATTAGTTCAGCACCAGTCAAATTAGGTGACACGTTTCTCGCCGTTCCGGCTGGCATGGCACTGTATCTCTCAGCATAGCGACGATGGCCCTTGACGTCAGCAACCAGGACGCCGCCGTGCGGTCGCGGCAGGTGGCGTCACGCTAAGTCTGCCGGCCGACGCTGTCACGACTGACCCGAAGCATTTCCCTACGACCTACTCCAACGGCGCACGATATGTTGCGTCCACGCTTGCCAATGTTGCCCGAACCAGATTCCAGCCAGCAACCGTAGGAATTTCAGCAGGCAGCCGCTACCGTTGCTTTCGGTCGGCGCCGGCGTCCGCCGAATTGATATGGTATTTACCAGAAAAGGCTAAGACGCAGCGTGGCAAACAACGTAGGATGATCGCCGGCACAGTCGCCGCCGAAGGCTGACCCTGACCGGGTTCCGCCGGGACTGTTGGTCATTGTGCTGTCGTAAGAAGACCCGGGAGCGTTGAACCATCCGATGGCATCGACGATTCGAATCCTGATAGCGATCGCCTTGTGTGCCTCAGCGTATCTGGGCGGAATCTACACCGGATACTACAGCACGTGGCCGGTACCCGCATTGAAAATGCTTGCCAGGACGCGGCTCAACAGCGCCTCGGTCCAAACGGATAAGTTCGGGCGATTGCTTCGCTATGCCGGTAAAGCCGAGATACCATGTCCGTCACAAGACGCAACGACAGCCGTACTCATGGTTCTCGGGCAATCCAACGCGGCAAATTCTCAGGGACAGCGATATCAAAGCCCGGATGATCGCGTTATCAACTTCTCAGAAGATCATTGTTACATTTCAAGTTCTCCCTTGCTCGGGGCCGATGGTCGCAACGGCAAATCATGGACATTGCTCGGCATGAAACTCGTGCAATCCGGCCTGTATTCTAAAGTCATTCTCATACCGGCCGCGGTCGGAAGTACACCCATCTACCGATGGGCCGCTGGAGGCGACCTCAATCAAATGTTGCTCGGGGTGATCCGCGCGGCCAAATTGCACTACACGATAACCGGGGTTCTCTGGCATCAGGGTGCAACCGATTTTACATTGCATACACCGGGAGAAACTTACCGCGCGGGTCTCGAATCACTGATCGACACAGTTCACGCCGAGGGTGTCAAAGCGCCCTTCTATATATCTCAGTCCAGTCTTCAGCTGAGTCCGGACTGGTCGGAGGACAATCCTATATCCAAGGCTCAAGCCGCGCTGGTGGATGGCAAATTCGTTTTTGCCGGGCCAAACACGGACCACGACCTGAAAGCAATTGATCGCTTCGACGGACTGCATTTTTCTGCAAGCGGACAGCAGAAGTTCACCGACGCTTATGTGCAATTGTTGGCTGCGCACCGCGAGGCGGAGCCGTAAAGCACAGCGAGCTGTTTGACTTAGGGATGGAGTTGCGAGGGTGCCCGGAAACCGTCGAACCAAAATTCCGTCGGCCAATGGTGGTCGCTACCGAATCCGCAAGCCCTGATGCCTGACAAGGGCGTCCGCTGCCGGGGCGGCGGTATCACCGAGGCTGCGCCGACCGGGGCGGTGCGTCCGCGAACTCGGGATGCGCCACAGGTTGTCCCAGCAGGAAGCCTTGCCCATCGGTACAGCCGCTGGCACGGACTACCGCCAGTTCCTCAGGTGTTTCGATCCCTTCCGCCGTCACCTGCACGCCCAATTCCTGCCCCAGCCTGGCCAGGGCATTGAGGATGGCGGCGTTATTGGCCCGCCGTCCGACATCGTGGACAAAGCAGCGGTCAATCTTGATCCGATCGAAGGGGAAGAGTTGCAGCAGTGCAAGGGAGGAATAGGCCACGCCGACATCGTCGAGCGCAACGCTCACGCCAAGGTCGCGGATGAGGTTGAGGTCGGCCAGCATCATCCCAGCTGGATCCAGTGCGATCGTCTCGGTCACCTCGATTTCGAGCCGCGTACCCGGCAAACCGGCATCGGCGAGCGCGGACACAATAGCTTGCGGCAGCCCGCGGCCGCCCAATTGTTTCGGAGACACGTTGACGGTCACGCGCGCCTGATCGGGCCACGTGGCTGCGTCATGGCAAGCGCGTCGGATGACCCACTCACCCAGCGGCACAATCCGCTCACTCGCTTCAACGAGGGCGATGAAATCGACCGGCGGCATCAGGCCGCGCAACGGATGTTGCCAGCGCAGCAACGCTTCCCGTGCGACGATCGCGCCGGTCGCAAGATTGACGATCGGTTGGTAGTGCAGCACGAACTCCTCGATCCGGTCGCGGATCGCTCGCCTCAGTTCGCCGCTCAGGCCAACCGCCTCTGCCACCGGGATGCTTGCATCGAATATCCGGTAGACGCCTTTTCCCATGCGCTTCGCGGCATACAGCCCCCGGTCCGCGAACGAGAGCAGGGCATCCGGCGTGTTGCCGTGTTGCGGCGCCAGCGCGATGCCGATGCTCGCGCCCACCGTGATCTGCTCGGGTGCGCCGACCGCGCAGGGCATCGAAATGTTTGCGATCAGGTCTCGCGCGAACTGGCAGGCTTCTTCCTCCGTGACATTGGTCAAGAAGACCGCGAACTCGTCGCCGCCAATGCGGCCGACGAAACCCCTTTGAGTGACCGCGGAATCGAGCCGATCCGAGACCTCGCGCAGCAAGGCATCACCCGTCGCATGGCCGTACAGATCATTGATCGCCTTGAAGCCATCGAGATCGAGATAAAGCACGGCTGTCCGCCGACGCTTGAGCGCAGGGGACGGGGTGTCGGTCAGGACACACAAGAGTTGTTCATGAAACTGGACGCGGTTCGGCAGCCTCGTCAGCGAATCGTGGAACGCCAGGAAGGTATTCTGCCGCTCGGCACGGATCAGGCCGACGGTGTCTCGATATTGTCGCTGAAGCACGGTGCACATCCCGGCCATGAACACCGGCGTCTCGATCGCCAGTATCCAAAGGTTGTTGGCGGAAAGTGTCGCCGCGGCGATTGTGAAGGGCGTGCCGCAGAGCAGGATCTGCGTCATCGCGAAACGCGGCACCGCGGCGTTGCGCGCGGAGATGCCGGCGCTGATCCCAGTCACATGAATCGCTGCCAGGGCGATGAGCAGGATATCGCCCGTCATCACGCAAGCGGCGCAGCCCAGCCCCATGATGAAGCTCCACAGCAGGCTGGCGGTCATCATCGCGTCCATCGGGCCGGCGGCCCCGAGCGGACGGGCCTTCTGGCAGGCTCGGATCAGCAACAGCCTCGCGACGAGAAGGACGGCGTCGGTGGCGAGCCAGACCAGCGGCCAGGTGGCGCCGGTGCGGAATCCGGTGATCGCTGCAAGGACCATGACATTCACGGTCGCGAGGACGAGGGCGGCCGTTCGCTGCAGGAACGTCGAGGTCAGGAGCGTCCTGATCTCCTCCGATTCATGATCGGCCGCCTGTGTCAGCCAACGCAACAATCGCGATTTGGGAAGGGAAAAAGAGGGTTTTTGCTCCATTCTTCTGATCGTGGACTTTCCTTCCATCGGCGATCGGGGCGGTCTTGCGGTTCCCATTCCATCAACGGATTGCCAAGGACGAGTCTACACCTGTTGGGATATCGAGAATCATTTCTGTGAATCTTCATTTGTTGCCAAGTTTGTCTGTGGCCTCGCATTTGGGCGACGGCGACCTGATCCGCGGTCGTCGCAATGCCGGGGACGTCCGCTCCAGCTATTCCCGAGCGCATGGGAGGCATGCACGTTCGCTCAAGCTGACCCTCGAAGGTTCCCGCATCGCGCAACTGTACCATCCCGATCTTGACGAATGATACCTTTGCGCCCGCATGGAGTTACGTTGCCTATTAGCATCGAACATTCATTTGCGACGTTCAGCGGTGAGGACGATGGCTGGCAGCGTGGAGCATCTGTCATTCATCAGCCACAAGAAACGTCCGTGCTTGCCTTCGATCATGCGACCACGAGAAGCGCCGAAGAAACCGCGAGCAGTGCCCATTGTATCGTCCGTCCTTACCGTCGGGACGTAGAACACGCAGCCCGCTACGCTGCTTCATGGTCGAGTTCGGCAAACCAACTCTGCTCCGCCGCCGCATTCAACATCGCCTACTCAGGCGGAGGTCAGTCAGGACTATGTGAACATCCTCCAGTGCTTCCCTGACCCCGGCGGCCTCCAGTTCTGGACAAACGGCATCACCAGCGGCGTCTTGACACCCGCGGCCGTCGACAACGCTATCGCTTGGCCGAGGCCTGTTCGCGCACAGTTAGACCGTGCCGCCTACAACCCCAACGTCAGGTCCGCGCGCCCGATGATCACTCGATGCCGCAACCTGTACACCTCCTGGGCGGCTATCCTCAGCATTTTGGCATCCATCCGGCCAGGCCCGGTGTTTTCAAGGGGCACTATGTCGTGTGGCTCCGGAAAGGCCGAATGCACTACCGCGGCCATCCCGAATGCGAATAGCCACCCGAGGGCACCATAGATGAGCACGTTACGGACGTCGTCCATGAGCTACTGGTGAGTATATTCAGGTATCTACTATAGCAGCTTGACGTCAATTCGCGGTCAAACGAATCTTTCGTTGGGGGCAAGGATTTTAGAATTTACCATCCACCCCAAGGACCTGTGACATCCGCTTCAGGCTCCGATCTGTACAACTCTCCAGTCTCCGGAAGCGGCTGTCTGGGCGTCGTTTCGCTGGTGAGACCGCACTCCCAGAAAAAGGACACCTCCAGCGACAGCATCCTGACGCCGCTCGCGCGTCGATCAACGAAGCACCAACGCGCGGCGGCCGCGCAAGGCTATACCAAAGGCGTGTAGAACTCGACGATTGGCCCTGCACCCCGACCGACGACACGGACATGCGCCGGCCCCGCGGTCTCAGCCCACCGAATCGTTGTAACGAGCCTAAACAGTTTGGCTGTGACAGCCGGCCCAACCTCAGGCAGGGATGGCACGACAGCGTCCGCGGCAATCGGGACTATCTCATCGTAGGCTGCCGGCGATCCGCCCGGAACCACTCGCGGAAAGCCGGGAACACGGATGTTCGGCCCCACAGTGAGGCTCTCAAGCCATGCGTCAAGGTGCCAAGATCCGGCGATGCCTGGCCCTTTCGTCTGCCAGCGAAACTCAATCTGCCACGGGTCCGGACCTTCCGGAAGACCGGCAGCAGGATGCGGAGGGACAAAAGTATACGACTTGATGAATGTGTCGAAGGCTGGAGCTGCCCCATTGTTTGCTAGCACGCATACCGGTGTGGCATCAGGAAAAGCCGCATTTGGGACCACAGCAAAGGGAACGTCGAGGGCCTCGATTTCCAGCGGGAATGCAGTTGCCATTTTCGTCACTCCAATTTGAAGTTGTATGGTGGAAGGATGTCAGCCTTTGGTGACACGGCGTAAGTAAACTTGGAACGCAGAATTGACATCTGCTATGAGCTAGCTCACAGCTCCCACACATCCGGATAGCGTGGGTTGGCCTACCGGTTGCGGCCGATCAGAATAAAGCAATAAATCCCCGTATCATTATAAGGTTCCACAATGATTACGGCAGCTACAGCGCAAAGGGGCAGCCAATCCTGGGATTCATGCGGGAACCGTGGGCTGGGAGGCTCGGCGGCGCCCATCGAATCCAGTTGGTACAGAGCGCCGCGTTAAGGCAAGCCTGGTCGCCGCGGGATACCGAGTCCCTCACGGGACACATGTTGCTTCCAAGGCTTATATTCTCAATTGTTGCAGATCTGTGCTACCCGATCGAGCTTTCTGCTAAGTACCAGCAGCGTTTTCACGAAAAGTTGGCTAACGAGCTGTTAAGTCCATCACGAGGCCTTTGGATCAGTGACTTATGGCGAACAACACGGCATTTCCCGTTGGTACCTATGTTGGAGGGCCTGACGGCAACGACCCCGCCGCCAACGCCCAGTTTGAATCTACGTTTGATCAATTCTCGACAATCATGGGCGTCCGCCCCAAGTTTATGGACGCGTTCACGGATAATTCCCAGGGAGATCCGTCAACCTGGGTGAGCAACGCCGGATGGGCTTCGTGGTCGTGGGCCAAAACGGGCTCTGCCTACGTTGGGCCTGGATCTGGTATCGTGCCAGTTGTCGGCATTCCGATGGGATGGGCTGGTGAGAGCGGAAGCAACGTAGATGCCGCTTTTCAGGACATAGCGTCCGGCAAATATGATGCCGCATTCAAGGGGATTGTGGACGACTGGATTAATGAGGGATTCAAGACCATCCAATTCCGCATTGGATACGAGTTCAATGTTGGGAGCATACCGTGGGCTGTATTCAATTCGAGCGCTCCCACGGCAAGTCAGGATTTCGTTGCTGCATTCCAAAGAATTGCCAATATCGTCCACTCTGAGGCGAAAGCACTGGGCGCGACGGCCCAGGTCGTATGGAATCCGGGAACATCGGTCTCAGGAAATACGACGCAGCTCTATCCCGGTGATCAGTACGTTGACGTCATGAGTTTGGATGAGTATTCGCCCACCTGGACTACGGACTTTACCAATTGGGCAGGTGGCGGAACGCAGCAAATCGATCCCACGACCTGGGTTGGCAACCCGATCAACCGCGAGCATTTTTGGCAATACACCAATGCCAGTCAGCAAAATCCTACGCCAGGACTCAGTTCGCCGGGCTGGTCAATATAGGATGCCATCGCCTTTGCCGAACTGCACAATAAGCCACTATCCCTCTCGGAAACCGGGGCCGGAAATTCGAGTCACCAATCCCGCCTCGTTCGGGCCGGTAGACGATCCCGATTTTCCTCAATGGCTCAGCAGTGAGTTATCGAGCGCCCAGGCAAGTGGCGTGACTATTCAAAACGTGAATATCTGGGACGTTGGGGACGACGCCTTCAACAACAGCACACGACCCATGGAGGCAGCGGCCTGGGAGAAATACTTTGGTGCCGGCTCAGTCTCCTCGAGCGGCTCACCGGTAGCCCAGTATTATCAACACATCCTCCAGCGCTCTCCCGACGCCGCCGGCCTGCAATACTTCACCAGCGGCACCCTGACACCTGAGGCCGTCGATAGCGCTATCGCGACCTCGCCAGAGGCCCAGACGTGGGTCGATCCGATCGTTAGGATGTACACCGTGCTAGGCAGGGCGCCCGATGAGGCGGGGTTATCTGCATGGGTACATGCTTACGAAGCCGGTGATCCCATGAGCGCCATCGGCCTAAGCTTCATCTCATCGCCTGAAGGCGAAGAGATATACGGAAACACCATACCCACCGCGGCCACCAGCACAGCGACCGATACCAGCGTCATCAACGATCTCTACCAGGAAGCGCTGGGGCGCGCGGCTGACCCTGGCGGCCAGGCATTCTGGGTAGACATGCTCCAGACTGGCACGATGTCGATCGGCAGTGTCGTGAGCGCCATCGTGAACAGCCCCGAAGCGATCAACAGAGATGCCGGACCAGTTACCAACTTCCTGATAGCGGCCGGGAATGGCGATGCGCCCTATGGTGGGAATTTGTTCGCGCACAGTTAGACCGTGTCGATGGCGGTCGGATTTTCGGCAAAAGTTGCAGAGTGCATTCCGTCAGTTCGTTAACGATCGGCTACGATTTGAGGGAGAGGACGGGATGGCCGCCGCCAGGTCACCGGATGCAACTAGACAAAATACGGATAGAATGTGCAAAGACCTGCGAGGCGCTGGCGTAGGCCCGGAAGGCTCGCTCAACCACGAGGCCGACTGAACGGCCTTCCAGTCTGGCCAGCAGATTGGCCGGCTCAGTGCCCAATAGTTGGCTCTGGATAGGCCCCAGAGCGCAGGTAGCTCCCTATCAGCCGCCACACTTTCCTTCACCAAAGTCTGGTGGTTACGCTGGCGATGGGGAGTCAAGACCCCAGTGTCAGCCGCTTGTGCGCAGCTAGTGTCGAAGCATTCGATTTCGCCCTATTAGGAGATAGTGGTTCATATTTTGCCACTGTCGGTAAATTGTCGGCAACCGGGTCTCTTATTGGTAGATCTACATCACTAGGCGCATGGAATATCTGGACTTTGCTGTTAATTGGAGAACTCTTTTCGCCAACCTCAGCAGCACTCGGCCGATCCAACCGCATGAAGGGTTTGCCAGCGAAGCAGAGGCGGATATCCGCCATAGCCTGTTCGGGGGGTTACGCTAGACAGCGACCGGCATATAGTTCCATATGCAACGTCATAACCGTGGCCATACTGAGATCATTCGCCTTGCGCGCCAGGAGATGACATATGGCGGAAGAGCTCCGCGCTGCACTACCCGATCTCGGTGGCTACCGCCAGGAACTGGGACGGACGCTCGGGCCTTCTCAGGTGTTCGCGATCTCGTTCGCGTTCATCTCGGTGGCCGTCGGCATCTTCGGGACATACGATGAGGTGTTGCGAAACGCGGGGCCCATCGGGATTTGGCTATGGATCATCGTCGCGGTCGGGCAAACGTTCGTGGCGTTGGTGATAGCACAGTTCGCCGCGCGTATCTCGCTCACCGGCTCCTCGTATCAATGGGCCTCGCGGCTAGCCAACCCAAGGATCGGCTGGGGGTTTGGTTGGCTGAGCTTTTGCTACCTCGGGATCGCCGTGGTGGCAGTCGACAACGCCCTGGCAAGCCAGGCGTTCATGCCGCTGCTCGGCATGGGGCCGGACGAAGGCACCGCCCGCCTGATCACGCTCATTGTACTGCTGTTCCAGGCAGTGCTCACAATCGCCTCAACGCGCATCGTCGGCGTGCTCAACGCGTGCGCGGTGGGGGTCGAGGTGGCGATCGTAGGGGTGCTGGTGATCGCGTTGCTGGTCGCGGTGGCGGCCACGGGACTGGGCTCCGCTGACAACCTCACCTCGCGCGGGATCACCGAGGGTGACGCCGACTACTTCGGGCTCGGTGGCGGGCTGATGCTCGCTATGGTCATGGGCCTCTCCACGCTTACCGGCTTCGACGCCGCTGCGAACCTCGCCGAGGAGGCCAAGGATCCGTACCGCACCGTCCCGCGCGCGATCGTGGGGTCGGTGGTGGCGGCCGGAGTGTTGGGACTGCTGTTTCTGATCGCGCTCACCGTCGCCATCCCTGATATCACCCGGATCAGCCACAGCGGCTCGCCGGTCGCGGCAATCCTGCGCGATCAGCTCGGTCCGCTGGTGGAAACGACGCTGCTGGTTGTGATTACCTTTGCGTTTTTCGCCTGCGGGATGGTGGTGATGGCGGCGGGTGCGCGGCTGGTCTTCGCGATGTCGCGTGACGCACGATTTCCCCTCCACCGGCTGATGCGACAGGTCGATCCTCGCACGCAGACGCCGATTCCGGCGACGATCCTAGTTTTCGCTGGAGGCGTCGCCCTGATGGTTGCACTGCCGGGTGAAGCGCTACTGGAACTGATTACAGCGTCGACGATCCTGCCCGTGATCATTTACGGGGCGACAGTCGCCCTCTACCTGGCGGTGCGCAGACGGCTGGACCGCAAGGAGGGCGCGTTCGACCTTGGACGCTTCGAGCTACCGGTCGCGATCGTCGCGTTGGTCTGGCTGGTCTTAGCAATGGTCGTTTTGGTGACGCCAGGGGTGGCGCGCGTCCCGATCCTGATCGTCCTCGGCTTGATGCTCGTCGGCGGACTGTTCTTCCTCGGTATGCTGATGTTCGACCGCAAGTCACTGGACATCGAGCCAAACACCACAGCCGTCTCCACCCAATGACGAAACGCTCTTCAGCCAGCCCTCCGCATCTACAGTTTGAATGATGAGCGTGAGACAGACGACTTGCGTCGGATGCGGGTGAACAACCGTTTCGAGACGGGGCCGTCGTTGATGGCGCGGCCTTGGCGTCAAGCGATATCCCAACGCCACATACTTGAGAGTCACAGCCGACGGTGGCGGCAGCAATGGCTCGCGCGTGCGGCTCTGGAAACGCGAGCTGCGACGTCAGTCCAACGAACTTGGCATCGACATCCGAGTTCATCACCTGCCGCCGCACACCAGCAAATGGAATAAGATCGAGCACCGCCTATTTTCGTTCATCAGCATGAACTGGCGTGCCAGGCCACTGGTCAGCTATCAGGTCATCATCGACCTAATCAGCGCCACCACCACCGATGCCGGCCTGACCGTGCACTGTGAACTCGACGAAACCGCTTGCCCCGATGATCGGCGCAATCCCAGGCTCGGTCACTCTTCGGCCTTCCGTCGCTCCAACAGGTATCCTGCCAGCCACAGCAGCGCCCCAGCACCAGCGACCCCGAACGCTAGGGCATCGTGAATGTTCCAAGGCCAAACAGGCAGCGGCCTTCCAAAGCGAAAGCATTCCTCGCCGAGATACGTACTCGCGAGGTCGATAGCGAGGAAACCCATGCCAGCGGAAAATAACGCCATGCCCCACTTCTCGCAGAACGGTTGTAGTCGCCTCGCGAACATATACTTTCTCCGCCAATCAGCGTTCCGCCGGCACCGGATTCAATAGCCCAATCGGGCGGCGAACTCTAGGCTGCCGCCTTCCCGATGGTCAGCGCACAGATAGTCCGGCGCAGGGGGTTTGCCGCACTGTCACGCCGTAGCCAGGCCACACCCGCGCCAAAAAGGCGTCGCCATGTTCCCGCATCATCAGCCGCAGCGGATAGACCGGCACTGCCCTTTGCAGCAATTCAGTTCCAGGCTGCCGATTACCCTCCTAGACACCCATAAAATAGACATATGGCCTCAATTATCGAGATACCGAGACCGGTGAGGTGTAAAGATGTCAGGCGGACGCTCCGAAAAATAAGGTGAATATCAGTCTGATATAACAACATTATAGCTGGGCCGGCGGCAGGCAGCTTCCCGTTTCCCGGTAGAACCTGCCGGCAACGGCATGGACAAATTGTAATTCAATGAATGGATGGTCGTATCGATATCTCAGACGTCTCCACTTGGAGATTTTCACTTTCCGCAATGAGACGTCCGATGTCGCAGCTCGATCTCCGCTTCATGAATACGCACCTGATGACCCGTCGTGGACGCCTGATGGTCGCCGTCGGCCGCGCGAGCATTACATGTCTGAGGCTACGACGTTGGCCGGGATGCGGTTCGGCACACTCAGGTCGAGGCTGCGCGCGGGCATGAACATCGCCGGCGCCATGGCGCGAAAGCGGCGGGTGATGCGTTTAACCCACAGGCGGACGCGCATCTGGCTGCTCTCATGTACGTTCCTCTGCCATGACCATTTTAGGCAAATCGCTTCGTAGTCGAAATCATACTTCGTCGATACGGCGCTGGCTATCCGGCAGCAGGGTCAACTCGCGCCAGTCAATCTCTTCTTGCAGCAGGTAATAAGCCTCTATATCGATCTGCTGCTCATCTCGCAGACGTAGGAGCGCCTTGCGCTGAGCGCCAACCACCGCCAGGCCCAGATGTCGATATCCGTCCAGCCGCTCGGCCGCGGAAGGCAGCAGCGACGCAGCGCACTTGAGCGTGTAAAGGTCTCGCAGTGCCAGGTCATTCCTGGCCCCAAGTGCATCGATTTCCTCTAATCCGACCCGTGCCAGTGTACGTCGCGCGATTGCCACGTTGTTGGCAGGATCCTCGATCTGATCGAGCCGAAGCTGACGGATCAGCGGAGCCAGCGTCAGCCCCTGCACGACCAGCGTCGCCAAAACGACAGCAAAGGCGGTCAACACAACCAAGTCACGCTGCGGAAAACCGATGGGCAGCGCAAAGGCGGTGGCGAGCGTTACAAGCCCACGCATCCCGCTCCAGGCGACCACCACGCCTTGTCCCCACGTCGGCGGAGGCAATCGCCCCCTTACACTGGCGAAGTGCACCGCCAGCCTGTTCCACATCATCACCACTATGAAACGGGTCACCACGATCGTCACGATCACCAGCCCGGCAAAGCGCGCTGCCTCCGCCAGCCGGTCGCTCGGCATGCGACCGACGATCAAACGTGCCTGTAACCCCATTAGCAGGAACGCCAGCACGTTGAGCAGGAATACCACCGACGCCCACACCGCGAAGGAATGCACCCGCATCCGGGGCGAGCTGGTTGTCGTCGGCGAGCGCGCCAGCGTCATCGCACAGGCAACCACGGCCAGCACGGCTGACAGGTGAAGATGCTCGGCGACGATCCACACTAGAAAGGCGCTGAGGAACTGGAAGACATTGCCGCCCAACGTGTTGGTAACGAAGCGACCGACCCGGCTGATAACCCAGGCCAACCCAATACCCAACAGGATGCCACCTGGCACTGCACCCGCTAGTTGCAGGCCGGTAAAGCCGTCGACATTGCCCGACATCTGGATCGTCAGCGCGCCGTTGAACAACAGCAATGCCACCGCATCGTTGAACAAGCTTTCGCCTTTGAGCACCTCGATGGTGCGGCGTGGTAGCACTACGGTGCCGAGCACAGCGATGGCCGCGGCCGCATCCGGTGGAGCAACGATCGCGCCCAGCACGAGCGCTGCTGCCACCGGCAGCCCGGCTGTCCACCATCCGAGGATAGCAACCCCCGCCGTCGTAGCCAGCACGGCTCCCGCTGCCAGCACCACCAACGGCCGCCACAGCGCGCTTGCTGTGATGACGGGAAAGTCGTAGGCGGCATCGAGCAGGACTGGGGCGATAAACAGCGCCAGCGTAGTTTCCGGGTCGATGTCGATGCGGATGGTTGGCGCGCCGGGAATGAACGCCACCGCGGCACCGGCCACCGCCAGCATCGCCGGATATGGCAGTGCCGCACGGCGAGCAATCCGCAACAGCACCATGGCCACCAGCAGCAGTAGCAGCAGGCTTTCGAAGAAGGTCATAGCCGGAGGCTAACGGCTATAATTGCTGGGGCAAGGCCGATCGACGGCGAGGTCGTGGGACATCCATGCTGGCTTTTGGGGGACTGGAGCAGGGTGCGCGAGTAACTCCCGTCGGCCGCCTATGCCGGCTACAACCACCCTCCTACCAGCGGCAACGGAGCTGAAGGCATTTTATAGAGGTAGCAAGGTGATGGACGGTTGGCCGGCGGTCACGATTACCGCGCTCGACGGGTGGCCTACCACGGTTCGTGAAATGGCCGTAGCTCCACATTGAACGACCAGGCTGACCGATCCTGATGGACCACATGCCAGGCTTCATCGGCGATCGCGGCAGGTTTGATAAAGAAGTCGTCGGCCTTCTCCTTGAAGCGCTCGCGCGTCCAAGGTACGTCGATCACCGCATCGATGACGATGTAGGCAACATGCACTCCCTTGGGCCCCAGGTCACGCGCGATCGCCTCCGCCAAAATACGCTGCGCGGCTTTGGTTGGTGCAAATCCGGCGAAGCCGGCTTTGCCACGAAGGGCCGACGTGTTGCCGGTCACGACGATCGCACCCTTCCCAAAGCTGATCATGGCCGGCGCCAAACGGCGAGCGACATAGAGCAGGCCCATGGCGTTGACCTGGAAGTTGCGGTCGAGCATCGCAGGGTCGATGTCGAGGAAGGAGCCGAAGCCCCCGCCGACGGCATTGTAAAGCAGCACCGACGGGGCACCGAGTTGGTCTTCGATGGCGGTCATTGTCGCGTCCACCTGGGCTGCGTCCGTCACGTCGCAGACGTACGCTTTGGCACCCGGCAATTCTCGCTCCAAGTCGGCAAGCCGCGTTTCGTTTCGTGCCAACATGGCGACGCGATAGCCGCCGACGGTAAAGCGGCGCGACAATGCCGATCCGGTCCCTGGACCGACCCCTGTTACCACGCAAACGGGTTGTGTCATTTGTGCCTCCTCCTCATTCTTGCCGGAGCTTGACGCGCAACGACATCTACCTCTGCTCCGCTTATCACTTGGCCGATTAGGTCATTCTCCCGGGCGCTCGTATAGCCGGCCATTCCGCGGCCCCAGGTCGCGACTTCCGCAGGGATGGTGCCGGAACCACTCCAGATCGCCAGCGCGCGGCGGGCGTCGACGAAAAGCGTCATTGCCGAGCAGGTGCGGATTGCGTGCTCTGTTGCAAGTGCCTCTTCTTTGTTCGTCGCCGGTGGGAGACCAGCAGGTTCAGGCTCTCCACCAGCACCGAGAAGCCCATGGCGGCATAGACGTAGCCGCGCGGTACGTGAAAACCAAAGCCGTCTGCTACCAGCATCATGCCGATCAATAGCAGAAACGACAGTGCAAGCATTTTCACCGACGCGTGGCGCTCGATGAACGAAGCCAACGGGTTGGAGGCCGCCAGCATAAGGACCATCGCAGCCACGATTGCCGCCACCATCACCCAGATTTCCTCGACGATACCTACCGCGGTGATGACGCTGTCCAGCGAGAAGACCACGTCGAACAACACGATCTGAATAACCGTGCCGACGAAACTGGCATTGGTCTGGTCCTTGCCGTCAATGTCGTCGTCACCCTCCACGCGCGAATGGATTTCGTGCGTACCCTTGAACAACAGGAAGGCGCCTCCGGCCAGCAGGATCAGGTCGCGCCATGAGAACGCGTGACCGGCAAGGGATATGACCGGGTCAGTGAGATGGACGAGCCAGGCAATCGACCCCAACAAAGCAAGCCGCGTCCCCAAAGCCAGTCCGAGACCAAGTTTGCGGGCCTTTCCGCGCTGTTCCAGCGGCAATCGGTCCGCCAGCAGTGCAATGAACACAAGGTTATCGACCCCGAGCACAATTTCGAGCGCTGATAAGGTAAGGAAACTTGCCCATACATGTGGATCTGCCACCCAGCCCATGGGACTCACCCGATACCGCCGCAGGGCCGGTTATCGATCACGGCGATCTCCCGCGAAGGAGGTTCGGGATAAGCCCATCCAGTGCGGCCGCCGGTGCTCGATCCAGACCAGAGCGCGATCAGTGAGGCGTCGCAACGGTTTAACGTCTTCGGCCAGCAGCACCAAACCCAGCGGGAGCATCCACAGACCCAAGATCGGCAGGATGCTGAAGATGCTTCCCACAATGAGCAGCAACCCCGTGGGCAAACGCACCCATCGTGCAGAGGGTCGGCGCAGCCAGCGCACGGCCGATTGAAGACGTTTTGGCAATCGCTGGATCAGCAGCTCGAGCTGCCACTCCCGGTGGGCGTGAATGTCGCCCCTGACCTCATGGTTGGTTTTCCCGACCTGCAAGCGCACGGCTCCTTCCTGAACTCACCGTGTGAGCGCATCGGGGCTGGGTCGGCTGAACTGCGGGAACGAATATCACCGGGCACAGATCAACCGTTTCCAGCCGTTACGCGGCGGAGACACGGCGATCCGACATCGCGAGGTTGGACGACACCATGTCGTCATCCTCGCCAGAGGGGCCCGGATCAGTTCAGCGGGATTTAAGCAGCCAACCCCTTTTATCAAGGAGAATCGGAACGCCGGCGGCGGTTTACCGTGCGCCAGGAGATCGCCGGCCCTTGCTGTTCGTCTCCCATGGGCCGCCGGCATCAGGCGACATCGAACCGGTCCATAGTAGCCACCAGCCCGAATGAACCTCACTTTAATGGCCCCAGTTCCCGGGCAGGGTAGTTGTACGCATCGACAAGCCCCAACAGCGTCTTGTATTTCCTGCCGCGTTCGGCCATCCGAAGCTCCCCCGTGCTTCGTTAAGCTGGATTAGGCGCGGGGTGTTCCGGCACCTCGCGTCCAATTCCGGAGTCGATGGACCATTTACTGGCGTCAACCTCCTCCGCGAGTGCTTACCTGGACCGCGACTTGGTATCTGGCTCAGCCGAGTTGGTCCGAGGAATTTCAACCTGAGCCGCTCACAGGTAGCGACGGCCGACAAGGATGATCTTGGATGGCTGCGACAGACTCGCTGTCAGTCGCACCCACCGCTCTCGGTTGACGCAGCTAGCTACGGCCTCAATCGCATTGCGAATCACATTTACCAGTATTTGTTCGATCTGGATGTGATCAGCGGCGATACGAGGCAGGGGACGCCCGTCGATCCGGACAGTCACCCTCTGTATTCGAGCCTCGTCGGCAAGCACGCTGATTGCCTTGGCGTCGCTTCCGTGAGGTCGATGGAGTGCCATCTGGGCTGACTTTTCCCGAGGAAATCACGCAGACATTCAACGATGTCGCCAGCCCGACGGATCTCGGATTCCACGTTGGCCATTGACCGGTCCAACAGCTCAAGGTCGGCAGGTCTCGACGTCAGAAGGCGTCGGCAAGCATAGGCATACGTCGCCACCGTGGCGAGCGGGTGGCTGATCTCATGCACGACGGCTGCGCCCAACGCGGCTGCGATGGTGAGCCTCGTCGCCCGGGACAGCTCGGCCTGCTGTTGACGAAGCGAGCGTTCAGCACTTTGGCGTTCCGTGACCGTCGCACCCAGGATCAACGCCGTAACTGCCACGACAATGGACAGAATTTGAAACGCCAAAAATCCGCCGTCGGGTAGTCCGGGAGCGTAATAATAAATATGAGCGCCAACTGATCGACCAAAATAGCTATCGCGCACCACGGCAGCCCGTGACGAACGCCAATCCAGACCACTGGAGGAAGCAGCAGATAAAAGAACTCCAGTTCCTGAGAGTGTGCCACACCGAACACCACCGACAGCGCGAATCCTAACCCGAGTGCGAAGACCCCGAGATCGAAGATCCGGGTGATCGGTGGCACTTCCTTCCATCGGTCCCACGCCTGTCGAGCGGTCAACAGAACAGGGAGCAAACCGACAATGCCAGTCAGGTCCCCGATGAAAAAGTGCCGTATAGAAGGCTCCGTAAGATCCAGCGGCAACTCGTACATCATCACGAAGACCGCCACCACAACGCAAGCGACGACAGATGTGCCGGCACCCACAATGAGCAGCAGCCACACGACGTCCACTACTCGCGGAAACCCTTGCTCGGCATGAACATAGCGGCGCAACGCGGCGGCGACGCCGTTACATCCGATTGCGACGATCAAATCGCTCGCAAGTGACAGTTGGACGCCCAACAGGAAGCCGCCAACCAAACCACCTGAGATTACGCCGGCAACGAACAGCGCGGGGCAAAGCTCGGCCCCTTTATTACGAGGAGAGCAAGACTGGCCGCCGCTGGCGGATTCCACATGTGAAACCATATCCGGAAGCACTTGAACCAAACTGATCCAATCCAAAGCGAAGTACGACGCCATCTAGACGCAAGCGACGATCGCCGCCTGTCGCCGCGCTTGCCATATGTCCGACGCGAGCCTTGTTTGCCACCGAGTGAGGGTCCAGCTTGACATCCAACACCAATGCCTCCTTCGCGCAAATGTAAGCTCGCGGCTTCGCACTATTCCAGCGTCGAAATGCAGGAAAGGTACAAGTACCCATAGACGCCTCGGTACTGCGACCCGATGATGGCGACAGCGCGCCGCAGCGATCTCGTCGCCAATGCCAGAGGCACGATGTGTCCCGGTGCCAGTCAGATCGAATGGGAGAACCGCAAGCGCGGGCGCGGGCGACTATGGGCGACGCCAGCAAAAACGAATCCCTGATGCAGCAGATTTGGGCGCAAAGTGGATAAATTGGGCGCGAAACGGATTGCAGGCCGGAAGACCAAGGTGGCAGTATATTTTCACGCGGGTGCGCGCAGGCAAAGTCGGACGAGAGGATGGTAAAATGGTCGACGAAGCAAAGCTAAATCAATTCATGGGCCAGATGCTCAGCGACCTCGGCGGTGCGCTGAGCGTATCGTTGGTGCGGATCGGTGACCGGCTGGGACTCTACAAGGCACTGCATTCGGATGGGCCGATGACGCCAGGCGAATTGGCGACCAAGGCCAAGGTCGCCGAGCGCTATGTGCGGGAGTGGCTGTCGCATCAGGCTGCGTCGGGCTACCTCTCGTATGATACGAGCACCGGTCGGTTTGCGTTACCTCCCGAACAGGCAATGGTGTTTGCCGAACCCGACAGCCCCGTCTACCTGACGGCTGGGTTCGATTTGGCCGCGGTGATGATGGAGAACGAGGCGTTGGTCGAGCCCGCGTTCCGCACCGGCAAGGGTGTTGGCTGGGGCAATCAGTCGCGGTGTCTGTTCTGCACCACGGCCCGCTTCTTCCGTCCCGGGTATCACAACAATCTCATAGCGTCATGGTTGCCCGCGTTGGACGGCATTGTGACAAAGCTGGAGCGCGGCGCGACGGTTGCCGACGTCGGTTGCGGGCACGGGGTTTCGACGGTCATCATGGCCAAGGCGTTCCCAAACTCGACCTTCGTCGGGTACGACTTCCATCCCGGCTCGATCGAGCAGGCAACAGCGCACGCCGCGGAGCATGGGGTGACGGCAAACACCCGGTTCGAAGTCGCCTTGGCCAGCGAATTTCCAGGCAAGGACCTCGACCTTGTGACCTTCTTCGACTGTCTGCACGACATGGGTGATCCGGTCGGCGCAGCGCGACATGTGCGCCAAACCTTGAAGCCGGACGGGACTTGGATGGTTGTCGAGCCGGCGGCAGGCGATCGGCTGGAGGAAAATCTCAATCCGGTGGGGCGGCTCTACTATGCCGGCTCAACTCTGATATGCGTCCCCACCTCGCTGGATCAGCCGGTCGGAGCGGCGCTGGGCGCACAGGCAGGGTTCGCAAAGCTGTCGTCTGTGATCAGCGACGGCGGCTTCAGGCAGGTGCGAAAGGCGACCGCGACGCCGTTCAACATGATCCTCGAGGCACGACCTTGACGATCGAGTTATCCGTTCTAAAGCCGTAAAGATACACCTGACCGCCTGAACCCGCATCATCTGGCCTAGGCGAATTTGTCGCCACCGTCACGAAGTTGGGCGGTATGACGGGCGACTGTCGGATCCGGCAAGGCGAACTCCCCCGGGGCTGAATGCGGGACGGACTTGGGAGGTGCGCTGTATAACGGTCTCAGACCAGCACGTCATACAGCGCAACGACCTCCGTTAGGGGCTAAATCATGGATTACAAGCAAGTACCGTAGTGTCATTCGGGTCTGCGCCGCTATCATCTGGTCCCGTCGCGCCAGTTGGGCTAGTACAAAGCGGCCTAGTGTCCCGACTCTGAATTACCTCGCAATAACTCATGCGACCGCTGCTGTATTGATTACGGCGCGTGCGCGTCTGATTTTGGCGAGGATGTCGGCACCTGCTGCCCTCCAGAGGTAGGGTTTCGGATCAGCGTTGCGCTGGGCAAGGTAGGCCTTGATGTCACGCACCAGTTGGTTGACTGAGGTAAAGCTGCCGGCGCGGATTACGTCGCCCGTAAGGTCGGCAAAGAAGCGCTCGACCAGATTGAGCCACGATGACGAGATTGGCGTGAAATGCATTTTGAAGCGCGGGTGCTTCTGAGCCAGGCCCGTACTTTTGGATGCTTGTGCGTGGCGTAATTGTCGGCGATCAGATGCAGGTCGAGGCCGCGCGGCGTCTCGCGATCGATCTGCTTGAGAAAGCGCAGCCATTCGACATGGGTATGGTTCGCCTCGGTCCGGGTTATCAGTTTCCCGGTCAGTTGGCTAGGCGCTGCGAACAACGTGACCGTGCCGTGGCGGACGTAATCGTGCGTCATTGTGGGCGGGCGTTTCGGCGCCAGCGGCAGTCCCAATTGCGTGCGTTCAAGCGCCTGACACTGGCTTTTCTCGTCACAGCACAACACCAGCGCTTGCTCCGGTGGATTGAGATAGAGCCCGATCACGTCCCAGAACTTCGCCTCGAAAGCCGGGTCGTTCGACAACTTGAAGGTGCTTAGAGTTTGTTTGGAATCATATCGTGCTGCGGCATATCCTGCGCACCATGAGCCGGACGGAGGCGAGGAGTAAGAAACCGCGCGCTCGTCGGTTGAGGCATTCCCAGTCCTTGGCGAGGCGTCGGCAGCGGTTCAGCCACGCGAGCGTCCGCTCAACGACCCACCGCTTGGGGAGCACCAAAAAGCCTCGGGCTGCATCTGAGCGTTTGACGATTTCGACATTGAGTTGATTGATCGCCCGCTTGACCGCGGTCTGGAATTTTGCGCCTTGATAGCCGCCGTCGGCGTAGAGTTTGCCGAGAAACGGAAACAACCCGAAAAGCGTGGCCATGACCAGCGCGCCGCCGTCGCGGTCCTGAATATCTGCGGCATGGACCACGGCGTGCAGCATCAGCCCTGTCGTATCGACAAGAATGTGCCTCTTCTTGCCTTTGATCTTCTTCCCTGCGTCATAACCCGCCAGGTCGATCGAGGCCCCCCTTTTTCGGCGCTCTTAACGCTTTGGCTGTCGATCACGGCCGCGGTCGGGCTGGGCTCCCTGCCGGCCCGTTCACGGCATTTGACATAGAGAGCGTGGTGCATGCGCTCCAGCGTCCCATCGTGGTTCCAGCGGTCCATGTAATCGTAAATCGTCCTCCAGTGCGGCAAGTCCCTGGGGATCGCCCGCCACTGGCAACCTGTACCCAGTATGAACATCAGGCCGTTGGCCACCTCCCGAATATCAACACGGCGTTTGTTGCCGCCCGGTCTGGCGGGCGGGATCAGAGGCCCGACTTCCGCCCATTCCGCCTCCGTCAGGTCGGTGGGATAGCGCAATCTCTCGCGGCTGTATTGGCCTCGATTCTTCGTCGTCCACATGCGGCACCTCGCAAATCGGTGCCCGCGATAAAGTCACATGCGATTCGAGCCGGTCAAGCCGCCTATTCGAGATCACGACCCAACCGGTTCCCAAACAGACACTCAGAGGCGATGCGGCTTCAGGTCGTTCCGAGACCAGATACGCTGCACCGAACTGGCCGAAATGCCAGCGTGACGGCTCATCGAGCGAATGCTCCAGCGGCGCTTACCCTTCGGCGGACGCGTCGCCTCGGTGATGACGCGCGCCACCTTCGGGGCTGGGATCGACGGCTTGCGGCCGCGTCCAGGCTTGTCGGCAAGCCCGTCGAGGCCGGATGTCTCGAAGCGGCGTGACCATAGTGAGACACGCTTAGGCGTGGTGTTCAGTCGCCGGGCGACGACTTCGACGCCGAGACCGTCGAGCCGCAGCAGGATGATGTCGGCACGGCCGCGATCGCGCACCGCGATGGTGGCCGAGCGCGATCGTCGCTGAAGCTCCTTGACCACGACGGGGTCGGCTTGCAGTTGCTTGATCGGTGGTGCCATCCCCAATTCCCCGGCGGTTCAATCTGGGAGGCATGCTAGCCGGTATTTGTGGGGCAGGACACTAGATTAGCGGGCGCGACTGGCAGGGAAATCATCGCAAGCGGGCCGGCTCGATGTTCGCCGTTGAATGGCGTCGGTTTGGTGACGTCGAACCCGCAAGGCGCTGCGTCTTCCGGATTGTTGAACCAAAAGCCCAGATGGAAGGTGTTGGTTGGTTTCAAGACGGTCGCAGGTGGGTCGCTAGGTTCCGGGACAGCATCAGCATCGAAACCAAAGATTTGGTCCAATAGGATCGTCTTAATGACGACCTTGGCGTTGCCTTTGTCGTCCGAGTGGAGATCAGACTGGTACCACGCCAACCCAAAACCCTTGAAGGGCGTTACAGAAGATCCATCACTGTCGAACGGACTACGCTGTACCGTGAACAAATCAAAGTCCAAATTGGGTCTCAATCCACTAACGTGGACAATCCCAGTATCATTCAAATCACCGCGCTTGATCTCCACCGAAGCATTTGGTGCTACGCTACTACCACTCAAACAAGTGAGGAATTTTGGATTTGGTACCAGGTTGAAAGTCGCTCTATCTGGCTTGCTCTGAGCCATTGCCAGTGGTGACAGCAAACACAGGACGGTGGTCGCCCCAAGAATTCGATGCATCATTTTCCTCCTCTTTGTGATAACTGAGAGCCACGAAGCTGGAACGGTCAGGTCCTATGGCTGCTCACGCTCGGAACTGATCGACGGTCTTTGCTGTCGCAATCATCGAGCAAATAAGTGGATATTTGCGACAACTATTTGAGGCAGTGCAGGTCTGGATATTCGCGCAATCGGTTCGGTCACATGCGGGTGCAGGCTTTCTACATTCACCACAACCCTGATCGCAGGATCCGAACTACGACCGCAGTAGTACTTAAAAGACGTCTGCCGGATAAAAAAGCGCCTTGCCAGAGCGAGAAACTTCAGCGAGTGGCGATCGGCGGGGCTCTTGACCGGAAAACCGAGAGCTTCTGGCAGGCCATAGTTAGCTGGCTGGGCCATCGGAACGCACGTCTCCTGGTTCAGCCGATGCACACAATCACTCATTCTCCTGTTTAGAATCGTCGCCGCCAGCCATTGACCGGCAGCGTTGAAGCCCGACCTGGTTCTTTCGTTTGCAACAATCTAGGCGAGGCAGACGTGCCATGTCTGTGAGCTGGATCACTGCTCGTGAGACAAAAGCCGACTGGATTGATCCGCGAACGGATGTCGGTCGGTCTGGCGGGCGCCCTGGCCGGAGGGGCGCATAGGTCCCGGATCTGGACAAGCGGCGAGATATCACCGCGAGCAATCCGGCGCTGAAATGGGGCGTCTCTACGACATCAGCCAGCCGCCCGTGAATTCGACGTCCAGTACACCGGACCGGTCCGGCCACAAATCGCGTGGGTGACGCCGATTGACGGTTTACCCGTGCACCCGGACTGCCATGACGTCCCTATATGTTCTGAGCGGACCGAAGAGGTGGCCACCAATCTGCAGCACCCCGCGGCGGCGCGAGGTCCTATGCTGGGAACAGCGAACGCGCATCGCCCCGGACGGCGTGGCTCAAGCGGCGGACCACCGTTGTGCTCTGCTGCTCGGCGGCATCGGCACTGGGCGATGCCCAAAGTGGCGACATATCGGGGAGTTGAATCGGTTTGCGCGCCGGCGATCACGCCGGCCAGGTCGTCCCCGTCGCGGTCGACAGACTTCGCCTGCCGACCAGCGACCAAGCAGCGCGGGCCAATTAGTGACCAGGTCACATTTGCGACGCGCGATGGCGGCGGCTGTGACGCGCTTCACAATCATGGCCACGATTTTGTGTCTAAGTGTCGTCCGGCGAAATTAGCTAACACCGGAAAGTCACATGCTCCACCTCGTCTTTTTCTTGGTTGCACTTGCCAGCGTTATTGCAACCACACATCCGACTTTTGCCGATCCTCTCGCTGCGTTCGATCTGAAGACGCCTTGCCGCCGACGGTAAACAGTCCCTGATCCAGCGCGCTGCCCCTGCCCCACGATGATCGGGCCGCCCCGCACGGCGATCACCGGAGCCCATTCAGCCGGCGTGGTCAAAGTGCGGGTGATCGAGTACTGGCGACTCCCGATCATATGATAGTCGCTATTTCGGTCCAGTGATTGACATCCGAGATCGAGCTCGTTCTCGTTCCGTAATAGAAGGGAGACACTATGGCCGACGATGGCTATTGGAAGCGCGAGCAGACCGCAATGGGGCGTCTGATTAACAATGTGATCAACACTGCGCTCGACGCCAAGGACTGGCTAATGACGGCGTTCGGGATGGAGCCGGCCGCCGAGTCAGCGTGGGAAAGCCGCATAATAGACCGCATGGCGAGCGAACAGCATGAGGCTCACATCGCCCGGAAGTATGATCAGGACCGTGCGGATGCGGCACACCTGAACGCGATGCATCCGGTCGATCGCGATCGCCTCCTGAACTACTACGCGGGAGATCAAGATCGCTTTCGAAGCGTTCCCATCCAAGTAGTAGAGGACGAGTTGCGGAAAGATCAAGCACGGTGGGTGGCGAACCACCAACCTGAAAACAAACCGGGACTGGGATGTCAATCGGCCGCCTGAACCCGAGGAACAGGACATCAAATCCAATGCCTGCTGGCGTACGATGGATGGTGATCCCGTCTACGCCACTGGCGCTGCTTATCGCCCTATTTCCTAGGCAAAGCCTTCGACGGCAGCCACTTGCGAGCATCGATCCTCCGCCGGGAACGCCGCACATGGTCCCTGTTGGTCACTCTGCCCGTGATGCCACCAGCCACCTTCACCATTCAACATCAAGGAGAGCATCATGGATGCCCGTCTGACCGAGACCGCTCAAACCTGCCTCAACGGGGCCGAGAACAACAGCATGACCTTCCCACAGATCGTGGGAATGCTGATGCAAGCGGGCATCGAGAGCTACGCTATCGACTTCCGCCGCGCCACCGCGACCTACTATCTGCCGAACGGCGACAGCGTCGTGCTGCCGACGCACCGGGACATAGTGCCGATCGCGGAAACACTCAACTCGGTGGCCGTCCAGGCAGCCATCCGGGAGGCGCAGCAACTGGTGCCTGGCTACACTTACGCAGGATTTTGCGCGAAGGTCATGGCGGCTGGTTGCGTAGGTTATGTCGTGTCGTTCACTGGTCGGCGCGCCGTCTACTTCGGCCGCACCGCCGAAACTCACGTCGAGCATTTCCCCAGTTGAGCGCCTTCTGTGCCACGTCGGTCATGTCGCACTATCGGTCTCAGACAACGGCACGAACTCCGAACGCCTGGGGAGGCTCCCATTCTCGCCCCGCTTGGACCGACCCTCCCGCGCCCCATGCGCCACCAGCGGGCTTCCTGTGGCCGTTCTGCGGCATGCAGAACGCGGCGTGCGGCTTCAGCAGCTTTATCGGGTCGGCGGAGACCCGTCTCCGGCTGTCTGAAGTTGTCCCGTCAGTCTGGGCGACTGGTGTGTGGCATCGCCGTAGGGCTGGATGCCTCTAACTTCGCCAGCGATGGAACGGCACGCAGTAACACTGTGTCTTGGTCATTGAGGTCGTCCATGCCCATCGTCTGCTCGACCAGCGTAGGGTGCATATACGAAGGCTGCGCCAGCGGGCGGGGAAGTTCGATCTTCGAGGGCATCGGTGTAAGTCAACTGGCGAGCTTGATGGCTTAACAGCTAATCTGGTCAGGACGCGATCGAACATGATGCCGGAGGTTCCGCAGCAGTTCCCTCAAGGGGCACTTGTTCATTATCGGCCGAACGCGACATATTATGTTGAAGTAGATCCGTCTTCACGGATGTCGGCGCTGGCGTTTCGCAGTCCTGGTCTTGGATGGCTAGACTTTGGCCAGCAGCCTGATCAGGAGCTGGATCGTATGCATAGTTTGTTGCAAACCACATGAGGTCGCCTGGCAACGGTTCGTAACGACACGAAGCATTAGGATTGCATGATGGTGGCTGCTATAGCGCTGGAGATCGACAGCTACGACCCGGCCGCGCTGGCGACCATCCGACGCAGTGCCCGTACCGGCATTGCCTCCTGCGAGTCGCTGTATGGCCGGCGACAGTTCCGGTCCTACCTGCAGCGGCAGGCGGTCGACGTCGCAATCATCGACGTCGCTTGGAACGGCATCCTCGAGTCGGCCAAGATCGCCGCCATGGCTGATGCCTGTGAAGTGAGCCTGGCGCCGCACAACTTCAACGGCCATCTCGGCTCGCTGATGAGCGCGCATCTGTGCGCGGCGATCCCAAATTTCCACGTCATGGAGATTGATATCGAGGATGTGCCCTGGAAGGACGACGTGGTCAGCAGGCCGCCGGGGATCGAGGACGGCGAATTGGTGATTCCGGCCGGCCCCGGCTGGGGCGTCGAGATCAACGAGGACGTAATCCGCGCGCACCCGCCTGCGCGGCCAGTGAAATGCACGAAATCACCGGATCCGGACCAACGTGAACGGGTGCGCCACTACACGCTGCCAGACACTGACGTCGCGGCGCTTCCGCCGTCGTCCGACGCCGTACCCGAAGAGACCGAAACAATGGCTTAGTCGCTGGCCTAACTGCCTGCCCCGCCGGAATAGCCTCACACCGTGGACAGGATGCTTGGGATCGATCCCCGAGCAGCCGATGCAGCGAACGGAACGCCGGGGCTTTCGGCGTAACGACATCAACCGGAATATCGACCATGGCGCCAACAACAAAGCCGCTTCGCCCCGCCGGCAGTCCGACATCGACCGGGCCGACCCGTGGTCACGCCGTACCGTCGGGCAGTTTCGGCTGGGGATCTGTCGATCTAAACCTGTTGATCGTGTTCGACGCGATCATTCAGGATCGCAGCCTGACCCGAGCCGGACGGCGTCTCGGCCTGAGCCAACCGGCAACCAGCCATGCGCTCACGCGGCTCCGCAACATGCTCGGCGACGAACTGTTCATTCGCACCCCGCAGGGCATGCAGCCGACCACCTACGCGGAGCAGATGGCGGAACCGGTGCGCGAGGCGCTTCGCCTGATACGCGCAACGCTGGAACCTGATGACTTCGACCCCGCCGCCTCGACGCGGACTTTCAATCTCGTTGTCAACAACTATGCCGCAAGGGCCGTCGTGCCCCCCTTGGCCAGGCGAGTGGCGAAACTCGCGCCCGGTGTCGGGATAGAGGTCAAGCCGATCGGCAATGTCGATGTGCTTGATCTGCTCGACCGCGGCACGGATGTCGCCCTGACGCGGCTTGTCGAAGGCGGCGAGCGGTTCAAGTGCGTGCGGCTCCTCGAAGATGATTTTGTCGCTCTGATCGACAGGAACCACCCGGTAACGCGCGAAACCGCGTTGACCGCCCGCCACCTTGCGGAAATCCCGCATGTGGTCGTGACGTCGACGGGCGACGATACCGGCTTCGTGGATCTGGCATTGGAGCAGCTTGGGCTCACCCGTCGGATCGCCGCTCGGGTTACCTTGCTTTCGATCGTGCTGATGCTCATTGACCAGGATCGCATAGCGGTGCTGCCGCGGCGGATTGCCGTGGACCTGTCGCGTATTTGCCCCGTAGTCGTGCGGGAGCTGCCGTTTGCCTCCGCGACCCTCGGCCTCGCGATGATTTGGCACAGGCGGCTCGACAATCATCTGGCGCAACGCTGGCTGCGGGACACCATCCGCGAGTGCCTCGAGCGCGGCGATTAGAGCAATATCAGCGTGGCTCGAATCGCGGAGCGATCGTGAAACAACCGCTGGAGCGTTTCCACTCACAGGCGAAAGCGCTTCAAGAATTCACCTCGGGCATGTCCATATGCTCGGCCCCGATGTCGAAGCCCTCATGGTGCATCGCAATATGCCAGGCCGAGGACGCGGTTGGGTGAGCCTGACCGTCACCGCCCTCGTCACCCGGACCGCATGCCATCCGGCAGGTCCGCCTTCGGAGGACTGTCATGGCGCGGCACTGGCTACGCAATACTTGCGTCGCAATCCTGTTGATATCTGCCGCCGGGGCGGGAGCTCGCGGCTTCGCTCAACATGCCTCCCCACCCGCGGCAAACATGGCCAATCCGGTGGTACCGGTGGGTGTCGTGAAGGTGGTCCGCCAGGACGTTGCTGTATTTACCGAAGGGGTCGGGACCATCCAGGCGCTCAATGCGGTGCTGGTCCGCTCACGTGTCGACGGCACCCTCATGCAAGTCGCCGTTAAGGAAGGTCAGGAAGTCAAGCCCGGCGATCTGATCGCCATCATCGACCCTCGTCCGTTCCAGGCCACATTGGACCAGGCGATGGCGAAGAAGCAGCAGGACGTCGCCGCGTTAAATAATGCCAATCTCGACCTGACCCGGTTCGAGACGCTGGAGCGGCAGGATTTCGCCTCGCGCCAACAGGCCGACACGCAAAAAGCCCTTGTAGCGCAGGACGTCGCCGCCGTGGCCGGGGACCAGGCGATGATCGAAGCGGCCCAGCTAAACCTCGCCTATTGCTACATCACGTCGCCGATTCCGGGCCGCGTGGGACTGCGATTGGTGGATCCCGGCAATCTGGTGCACGCGACCGACACGACAGGCATCGTCACCATAACGCAGGATCACCCGATCGCCGCAACCTTCACCCTGCCACAAGAGGAGCTGCCGCGGGTGATGGCCTCCCTGGCGAAGGGCCGCACGCCGGTGATGGCATATCCCAGTGACGACAGCACCGCGCTCGATACCGGGTCGTTGCTGACGCCGAACAACCAGATCGATACAACGACCGGCACCGTCACGCTGAAGGCGGAATTTCCCAATCCTGGGAACACGCTTTGGCCCGGCCAGTTCATCAACGCGCATCTGCAAGTCGGCATCGATCAGAACGCGGTGACGGTGCCGCAGAAAGCCGTTCAGCACGGCCCGGATGGGCTCTACGTCTACCTGGTGAAGCCGGACGCAACCGCGGCGATACAGCCGATCAGCGTCGGTTACCAGGATGACGAACAGGCCGTGATCACAAAGGGTCTGGAGGGCGGCGAGAGTGTCGTCGTGGACGGCGCATCCCGACTGGACGCCGGAACCCGCGTCGCGGCCACCAACGTACTGCGTGTCGGTCGATCCGCATAGCAAGTCAGAAGAGAAGACGATGAGCATCTCGGCACCCTTCATCCGCCGGCCGGTCGGCACCACTCTTTTGATGGCGGCGATCTTCCTGGTCGGGCTCGCGGCCTACCCGTTGCTGCCCGTGGCCCCGCTTCCTCAGGTCGATTTCCCGACGCTGACCGTCACCGCGCAGTATCCCGGCGCCAGTCCGGAAACGATGGCCTCGTCCGTCGCAGAGCCACTGGAGACGCAGTTCAGCCAGATCAACGGGCTGGCGCAGATGACGTCGATGAACGTGCTGGGCACCAGCACGATCACGCTGCAGTTCGACCTCAACCGGAATATAGACGCCGCGTCCACCGATGTGCTGGAAGCGATTAACGCGGCGCAGGGGCAGTTGCCCAAAAATCTGCCGAGCCAGCCGACGATCCGCAAGGTCAATCCGGCCGACGCGCCGATCTTCATCCTGGCGGTGCAGTCGGACACGTTGCCACTGACAACGGTCGACGACTACGCCGAGAACATCCTGGCCCAGCAACTGTCGAAAATCTCGGGCGTCGCGCAGGTCTCGGTGGGCGGTCAGCAGAAACCAGCGATCCGTGTGCAGATTGATCCGGCAAAGCTGGCCTCCATGGGCTTGACCCTCGAAGACGTCCGCAACGTGTTGCTCACAGCCACGGTGGACAGTCCCAAGGGCAGCATCGACGGCCCTGACAAGTCGTATACGGTCCAGGATAACGATCAGCTGGTTGATCCCGCGCCGTACAACGACGTCGTGGTGACGTATCGGAACGGCGCTCCGATCCGCATTCGTGATATCGGCAAAGCGGTGCGCGGTCCGCAGAATCGCGAGCTGGCCGGCTGGCAGAACGGCAAGCCCGGCGTGCTGTTGCTGGCGTTCAAGCAGCCCGGTGCCAACGTGATCGATACGGTCGAACGGATCAAGACGGCCTTGCCTGCGCTGGAGGCAAGCATTCCGTCCGCGATCCATGTCAGCACCGTGGTGGACCGTACGCAGGTGATCCGTGCGTCCGTCGCCGACGTGGAGTTCACGCTCTGCCTGTCGATCGCCCTCGTCGTGATGGTGATCTTCCTGTTCCTGCGCAATCTGTGGGCGACAATCATTCCCAGCATCACGGTCCCGATGGCATTGGTCGCCACGCTGGCGATCATGTACTTGTTCGGCTTCAGCCTCGACAATCTGTCGCTGATGGGACTGACCATCGCGGTCGGATTTGTCATCGACGATGCGATCGTGATGCTGGAAAACATCTACCGCCATATCGAAGACGGCATGAAGCCGATGGACGCCGCACTGAAAGGCGCGGGCGAGATCGGCTTCACCATTGTGTCGATCAGCATCTCGCTGATTGCCGTGTTCATCCCGCTGCTGTTGATGGGGGGAATTGTCGGCCGTCTGTTCAGCGAATTCGCGATGACGGTCACCTCGGCGGTCGTCGTATCCGCCTTCGTGTCCCTGACGCTGACGCCGATGATGTGCGCGCGCTTCCTGGCCGGCCATCACGGTGGCCACAACCGGCTCTATCGCATCGTGGAGTCGGCCTTCGACGGCATGCTGGACTTCTATCGGCGTACGTTGGAGGTAGCCCTGCGTTTCCGCCTCACCACGTTGATGGTGTTCCTGGCGACCGTGACGGCAACGGGCGTGTTGTTCGTCCTTATCCCCAAAGGATTTTTTCCCACCGAGGATATCGGCCTGATCATCGCCGTGACCGAGGGCGCCCAAGACTCATCGTTCCAACATATGGCCGACCTCCAGCGGAAGTTGAACGACATCGTCGGCCGTGACCCCGCGGTGGCCTCCTACGCATCACAGGTCGGTGCGGGCACCGCGGGACAGCAGGGCAATGACGGGCGGATGTACATCAACCTGAAGCCATGGGACGAGCGTCCGGGCGACGGGGTCATGCAGGTCATCACGCGGCTAGGACAGAAGGCGCAGACGGTCCCGGGAGTGCAGATCTTCATGCAGCCGGCGCAGGACATCAGCGTGGGCGGTCGACTTGCCCGGACGCTCTTCCAGTACACGTTGGAAGACGCCGACCCAAACGAATTGAACGTCTGGGCGCCCAAAATGCTGGCGGAAATACAGAAGCTTCCGATCCTTGCCGACGTCGCGACCGATCAGCAGATCGCCGGCACCACGGCGACGCTGACGATCGATCGGGGAGCGGCGCAGCGCTTCAATATCCAGCCGCAGCAGATCGACGACACGTTGTATGACGCCTTCGGCCAGCGCGAAGTGACGCAGTATTTCACCCAGCTCAATTCCTACTTCGTCATCCTGGAGGTGCCCCCCCAGCTTGAGGGCGATGTTTCCACGCTGCGCAAACTCTACGTGAAGTCGCCGAACGGTCAGGCCGTTCCGCTTTCCGAACTCGTGAAGATCGACACCGTACCGGTTACCCCCCTGGCGGTGAACCATCAAAGCCAGTTCCCGGCCGTCACCATCTCGTTCAATCTCGCACCGGGCGCCTCGCTCGGCCAGGCGGTCCAGGCGATCGACGGGATCCGCAACGCGCTGGGTGCGCCACTATCGTTGCAAGGTTCGTTCCAGGGCACGGCGCAAGCATTCCAGACCTCATTGGCGTCCGAGCCCTATCTGATCGCCGCGGCACTGATCGCGGTCTACATCATCCTCGGCATCCTCTACGAGGACTTCATCCTGCCGATTACCATCCTGTCGACCTTGCCCTCGGCCGGCGTCGGCGCGCTGCTGATGCTGATGCTCACCGGAACCGATCTCTCGGTGATCGCCATGATCGGCATCATCTTGCTCATCGGCATCGTCAAGAAGAACGGTATCATGATGGTGGACTTCGCCATCCACGCCGAACGCAATGAAGGCATGCATCCGCTGGAAGCCATCCGGCAGGCGTGCCTGCTGCGGTTCCGCCCAATCCTCATGACGACGATGGCGGCATTGCTGAGTGGGTTGCCGTTGATGCTCGAGCACGGCGCCGGCTCGGAACTACGCCAGCCACTGGGCTACGCGATGGTCGGAGGCTTGATTCTCAGCCAGGCGCTCACGCTCTATACGACGCCGGTCATCTATCTCTACATGGACCAGTTGCGGCACTGGCTCGCGCCGCATCGTCGCACCCGTCTGTCCGGGTTGGCCGAGACACTTGGCGACGTGCACGCAGGCTGATGGCGTGCCATTGCAGCCTACGCCGCATCCTCATCATACCGGCCGTGCTGCTGCGCTAGTGGTCCGATGCCAACGCTTACTACCCAAGCGTTGGCTGAATTGGTCCACCAAATCAAAGGCTAATGGGAAAATCTGGCGGCTCTTTCCGTCAGATTTTATCCACTAGCTGGGCGCCAGCATTAATGTGCCATTGTACAGGGAACATAGGTGGAGGCGCGTAGCCGGGCGGAGCGCGGGCTCTGCGTCAGCTTCCACCCGGCGACGCGAAGCAAGCAAGGCTGGCGGTCGGCCTTTGTCACGCCCCCGCACCGGTCTGCCCGGTTTATGCTTGATAAACATCATGGACCAACCGGGAGACCACCCGCCCCTTTCTGACCGAGCCTTTCCCCGCCGAAATTGTCAGCTTCGACGGAAGCGATTGCTTGGTTTCTTCAAGCTCAAGCGATCGCGCAGGGTGGCGCCACGGTACTCAGTCTGGGCCAATCCGCGCCGCTGTAGCTCCGGTACGACAAGTGTAGTGAACTGGAGCCAATCCTCGGGGAGCAGAGGGAACATCAAATTGAATCCGTCCGCCGCACCGCCCTTGAACCAGGCTTCCAGCTGGTCTGCGATATCGACGGGCGTCCCGATGATCGATGGCACAGCGCCCGCATTGATGAGACGATGGGCGATCTTGCGGATGCTGAGGCCCTGATCGGCAAAAGCTTTAATACGCTCAAGATTGGAGCGTTGCCCGTCATATGTGTCGATATCTGGTAATGGCGGCAGAGGACCATCGATCGGGTGACCGGACACGTCGACCCCGCTCCAGCTCGATACGAGATCGACTCCAATCCGCTCGGGGACGAGCGTTTCCAGGAAATCCTCTTTTTCCTTCGCTTCGTCACGCGAAGTGCCAACGATCGGGTGGATTCCCGGCAGGATCTTCAAGTCTTGTGGCTCTCGGCCCGCGGCGATGAGGCGTGCATGGAAATCCAGGCGGTAGCGCTGGCCTTCATCAACCGTGCGCATGATGGCAAAGTGGATGTCGGCATGCTTCGCCGCGAGCGCCTTGCCGTCATCCGATGAGCCGGCCTGGACAATGATCGGATGACCCTGTGGCGGCCGAGGCACGTTCAACGGACCACGGACGTTGAAATATTTCCCCACGTGATTAATTCGATGGATCCGCTGTGGGTCGGCGAAAAACCCGGTCTCGCGGTTGAGCAAGAGAGCTTCGTCTTCCACGCTGTCCCAAAGCGCCTTGACGAGATCGAGATATTCGTCGGCCCGCTCATAGCGGTTGGCGTGGTCGAGATTGCCATCGAGACCGAAGTTCATCGCTTCTTCCGGCATCGACGATGTGACAACATTCCAACCTGCCCGCCCGTTGCTGAGATGATCGAGGGACGCGAACATCCGAGCGAGGTTGTAGGGCTCGGTGTAGGACGCCGAGACGGTGGCGAGAAGCCCAAGTTTGGAAGTTACTGCCGATAGTGCGGAAAGGAGCGTTATCGGTTCAAGACGGGGATTGGCGTAGTGAGTTATATTGCTTTCGTAAGTATCCCACATCCCGACGTGATCGGCGACGAAAAGTGCATCGAGCTTAGCAGCTTCTGCCGCCGCTCCTAGTTTTTGGAAGTACGCGATATCATAGACTTCACGCCGCGGTGCTCTCGCATGTCGCCAGGAGATTCGATGATCGCCTTGTGGGTTGAAAAAGAAAGCGCTGAGAATCATTCGCCTCATGTGACTGGAACCTCACCTTGCGACGGGACGACTGACGCGACCGACCGTATCCGCGGGGCCGGCCGTGGGCTGATTGATGTTCGCAAAGCCGTTCGGCTTCGTCCAAGTCCGGTCGCGCTGTTCGCTCATCGAAGTTTCGGACGTCATAGTGCATTCTCCCGGGGTTTTCTGTGCAAGGGAAACCGAGATCGGCGGCGGCAATGGAAATGTCTACGGCGCTTATGGTAGCAGTGCTTCTTGAAGACGTGCCTCGACAAAATTAAAGCGGAAGGCCTCTCACCGGATCGCGCAGCGAAATTGTTGGCGACAATCACGCCCACTGGCAAGATGAGATACCGCCGGCACGGCGCAGTGGCTAGGTTCCGGTGCATTGTCTTCTCGACGAGGTTGAGCAACGGGCCGATTTGGGCTGATCTCTCGTGCAGGGAACTGGTCTGCCAAGTGGTTCGCTGTAGTGCCGCGAGCCCCTATTCTGTATGGACCGCGCACCACATCGGGTGCAGACACCTACGTGCTGTGCGGGGTGAACGTCCGTTCGGTCTTCGCCATGCCGGAAGGGCCCCCGGCGGCGACAGCGCGTCTCTTGATGAGCCGGTTGCGTAGCTCTGTAACTATGCGTTCTGCTGGACCTCGATCGTAACGTGCGAAAGTGACGGAAAATCTAGTAACCGGGTGCGATAATAGCCGGGGTCCCGCGCCTGTTTGGTGATGACCGAGATAATCGCGCCGAGATGTCCCGGTCCAAGCCGCCAAAGATGGAGATCAGCGATCCAATCGCCTTCGCCTTCAATCACCTGCCGCAGCTTTTCGGCCATGCCCCTGTCGGGGTTCACATCAAGCAGAATGGCTCCGGTGTCACGGATCAGGCCGAAAGACCAGCTCGCGATTACACAGGCCCCGGCGACGCCCGCAAAAGCGTCCATCCAGAGCCAACCAAAAGCGCGGGCGAGCAGCAGTCCCGCAATGACGAGCACGGATATCGCCGCATCCGCGAAGACATGAATGACCGCGGCTCGCATGTTGTTATCTTGGTCAGCCCCGCCGTGCGCGTGCTCATGTTCTGCAAATACGGCCGTGTGACGCTCGGCGCCAATCCGCACATGAGCGGTGAAGGCGTGAGGCTCCGGAATCTCATCGATCGATTCCAGATAACGGCCGCGATCAATCAGCGCGAATAATTGCCGCGCTTCATCCGGACGAACGGTTTCGACCGATACCGCGTCTGCCCTCAAGGCCGGACCAGTTTCGGCGTGCAGACGGAAACGTGGCGGCGCCCCGTCCTCGATAACCTCAAGTATGACGGCTCCGGACGCCGTTATCAGGCGGTAAGCCTCATCATGCCAGCGGCCGCCACCGAGCCCGTGGCGATGATCGCCGCCGCTCAGGAGCCAGGCGCTGGCAATGTTCACGGCGAGACCAAAGAGGGCGATCGGGATCGCCTGGGCAAAGTGGATTGGCACTGGCGCAAATAAGCGGCTTACCGACTCGTAACCGATCAGCAGTGCGATCATTGCGAGGATGATAGCACTCGTGAACCCCGCCAGATCGCCGAGCTTGCCGGTTCCAAAGGTGAAGCGGGCGTCATCGGCATGTCGGCGTGCGTAGCCGTAGGCGAGAGCGGCCAGCAGCAGCGCGCCGGCATGCGTGCTCATGTGCATTCCGTCCGCGACAAGGGCGATCGAGCCGAACAGCAGGCCACCGACAATCTCGGCGATCATCATGCCCCCGCAAAGCCAGATCACGGCCCATGTCTTGCGCTCACTTTTTTCATGTCCATCCCCAAGGAATACATGGCTGTGTCGGGACAGGGCGACGCTTGCGACTTCATTCATGGCGGCGCTTATTTCAAATAGGTGCGGACGACTTCGAGCAATTGCTCCGTCGCCTCGGCATTGAGTGCGCCCGGATGATGATCGGCATCGACCAGGTGCGTGCGGACGTGGTCCTCGACCACTTCGGCCATCAGTCCGGCCATAGCTCCGCGCGCGCCCGCGATCAGATGCATGACCTGTTCGCAGCCCGCTTCGCTATCGAGCGCCCGTTCAATGGCCTCGACTTGACCTCGGATGCGCCGCACACGGGCCAGCAGCTTTTGCTTGTCGCGGATGGTATGAGTCATCGCCCCTTCTAGCATAGGGGGCTACCCTATGTCACGCCCAAGCAGTACCATTGTTGTCAGGCCAAGCCCAGGCAGACACCTCCGGGCGCGATCAACATTTATCCCAGAGACAATGTTGCATCAGGCCCGGGTTTGCACGCGAGTAACGGACGCGTTTTGACTTTGTCACGCCCCGCACCGATCTGTCCGATTTATGCTTGATAATAGTTATTATCGGGCATGACTTGTCCATTCAACTCAGGGCATGCCGGTGACCGAACTTGCCAAAGTTAAGACCGCAATACCGGCCGAGATCGAGGCCGGCGCGCTGGCCAATCTGCAGCGCAACGCCGCGGCGGCACGCGGTGCCTATGCGGCAACACAGAGCGGACGCTACGCGCCGACGTGGCGATCTTCATCGCCTGGTGCGGCGACGCCGGAGAAATCACTCTCCCGGCTACGGCGGCAAAAGTGGCTCGAGGGGCTCTCGGCCAGACGGTTATGGCGGAGGGCGGCGGGTAACCCAGAAGCAATACGCTCGACCAGGCGGTGTCTCGCTTCTGCCACCTGTAAAGTATATGATGCCTCGTATGACCAGCGAGGGTAACAGTAAGCCTCCTGACCGCCCGACCGACCTGACGCCGTTTGCGGCGGAACTGCGTGGTACAGTGTTGCTGGAGGCGATGGTTGCTGCCTTCGCCATCATCTCTTTCGCCGATCGGACGAGCAGTCTGATTGAACGCTGGCGACTCCTGGACGTGGTCTCGGATGATCCTCTGCTGGCCGCCTTACCGAAGGCTGTCATTGGCGAAGAATGGGCAATACATCGTCAGGCATTCACAACGGATCCTGAGGCCGCGCGCAAGGCCGCACTGCTGCAGGTGGCACGACTGGCGGCTGAGCCGCATAAGGCGCGCATGGTCGTGGACGCCTGTGCTCGAATTGTAAATGCGGACAGGAAAGTTCGCTCGGCCGAGGTCCAAGCGATACGCGACATCGCAGCGGCGCTCCGGCTGTGATCGCCGGCACGGTGCACACTATCAGCGTCACAGTAGCGGGAGAATTCAGGCTTTGCCCGCAGCCGGCGTGGCTGCTGTGTTCGTTGACGACGTCTGCGCTGTGGCAAACCTCGGCATCCGCTTCTGCGTTTGCCAGCGGGAGGCGCCAGCTATCGCCTTCGCGAAACGAGAGAGCAGCACTTTGCCCTTGTTGAAATCTGGCGTGGTGGAGATTTCATCGGCACGTTCACTAATCCCGGAGTGGGAAACTGCACAATTGATGCTGGGAGATGGCGTAAGTTGTCATGCTGCAACGTGACAGGAGAAGGCCGACGCCCCAAGATGGACTTATCAACACCGTCTCGACAATCAGTTGCGTGCCGTTTGGCCAGCATCCATCGGTGCCCGCGCGGAGCTGCCGGAAATGGATTCTCGTGCTTCACGTTGACCCGTAGGCCGGTTGGTGAGCCAATGCTGTCGAGCAATCGCCGTCTCCTGGCGCGAGATCTCCTGGATCGCGCTCTGACCACTCTGCGATTCCCTGCCCCCGGTTGGATCGTCGCAGGGCGCGGATAGGAGGTTGGGCTGGCTGCTGCGACGCTCGGTTCCACCGTGGAACACTGCCGCCAACCTTTTGGCCTCATAGGTCCTGTCAATTTCCTGTTGATGAGAAGGAGCAGACGGGTTTGCCGCCGGCAGACGATCAATGAGTCCATATAATTAAGTTACTAAACTGGTGTCCCCGGCGGGATTCGAACCCACGGCCCCAAGATTAGGAATCTTGTGCTCTATCCTGCTGAGCTACGGAGACACCACCCCACTATAACAGAAATCTTGCCGGCACGAAGCCCCGGGTCGGCGGAGTGGCGCGTGTCGATGCCGCTGGTCTCGTAACCCGCCTCGACGGGAGTGTGGGCGAAACCGACCGGACCGTCGCCCATCACCTCGTTTCACCGCTCGAGACGGTCCGACTGTAACCGCCACATTGTTCTTCCCCCGGACATGATCCGCGTGCCGCTGAGCCGGCAGACGTCAGCAAGGATTGGTAACATTTCCAAGTACCGTGTTCTTGGCAAAACCCTATGTCGATTCCATTTGTTATGGCGCCTCCACATATCAAGTTGAGAGCCGCCCAATGATTACTCCGGCTCAATGCCGCGCCGCCCGTGCACTTCTCGATTGGTCACAACGGCAACTTGCATCCGCCGCGCAGATTGGGGTGTCGGATGTAGGCCAATTCGAAAGGAATGGCGCTCGGCGACGTCCGGCGACAATGAATATCGTCTGTCGCGCCCTTGAGGCCGGCGGGATCGAGTTCATCGCGGAGAATGGCGGGGGTCCCGGGGTGAGGCTCAGGAAGGGCGCGGAGGCTCTCGGGTAGGTGCCGGTCGACGAGGACTGACACCGGCCAGCGAAGTTGCTGCACAGGATTGATGTGACGGCGACCCCCCAAAAAACGGCTGACCCGCTTTGGCCGTAACGCGATGCCTGGCCTTCCCGACAAGCGCTCGCTTAAAAGTTGATTAGTCGTACGCGTCTGCAATCGTGCAGCAACATCTATGCGTTACACTCGTCCCGACGGCTGGGAGAGACCAACGATACCCCGGAAGGAGCGCCATAGCAGACGACGCCTATCCGATGAGATCTTCGTCGCATTTCACCACGCGTGCGATCAGGGAGACATCGAGATTGCATCGAGCCTGCTTAACGTCCTGGAATTCATGGCGCTGCGGCCGCCAGCGGGCCCAGGTGGAAGGGAGCGCCGCACGCAGGAAAGCCTGGTCGCGGCGTATGAACGGCTCTGGCAGCTGCAGCATCCGAAGGCGTGGGACTGTTGACGCAGCGACGCGTGGTGCAATCAACCGGAGCCGAGCCGCGCTGGAGCGAAGATGCCACGAGCAACTCCGCCTTCAGGCTCTGCCTTCAGAGGGAGCAGCCTGAGCCACCCTCACATTTCGATCCCCGTCCCATCACCTACACCGGGTAACCAAAAGTTAGCTTGCTCCGCTGGGTCTGCTAAGAGCACATTAACCGGCCCGAGAGTATACTCCCAACTGGTCGCTCGGCGTGAACGCCCTAATGAGGAGGGTTGGTGATGCGTGTTGCTCGACCCGGACCAATGGACATGTCGACGGCGGCAACGCTCCTGCTGGGCGCCGTTTTGTGTTACGCTGCTTGGCTCACATCAATCGTGTTCTGTGCGGCAAACGGCTTGCGACCATTGTTGGTAGCTGACGCCGTCTTCTTTCCAGTGGGAATTGTCCACGGGTTGGGCGTTTGGTGCGGCGGTTGGTAGCCAAGCAACGGAGATAAGCAGGCAGCTACTGTCGAAATTCGACCGTCACGCCGCCCGATCAGTCCCGCGGCACGCGACCCTCGATCGGATACGCCGGGTCATTGTAACCGGGCGTTGACGGGTGCCCGGGCGAAACCAACCCGTCGACCAGCGCCTCATCCTCCGCATCCAGCCGGTATGACAGGGCCGCCACATAATCCTCCCACTGTGACAGCGTTCGCGGGCCGCCGATCGCTGCGGTGACAAAGCGGTTGTGTAGCACCCAGGCGATTGCAAACTGGCCCGGCGTCACGCCGCGCTCGCGCGCGTGATCGGCGATCCGGCCGGCGATCCGCAGACTTTCCGGCCGCCACTCAGATTCCATCATCCGCCGATCTCGCCGGCCTGCCCGGCTTTCCGCCGGTGGTGCGACGTCCGCTTGGTACTTCCCCGTCAACACCCCTCGCGCCAGAGGGCTGTACGGCACGATGCCCAGCCCGAAATGGCCGCACGCCGGCAAATGCTCCGTTTCGACTTCGCGATTCAGCGCGTTGTACAACGGTTGGCTGGCCACCGGACGGTCGATCCCCGCCTGATCGCAGAGGCGGCAGATCTCGGCCACCCGCCAACTCCGGTAGTTCGAAACTCCAAAGTAGCGTATCTTGCCGGCACGGATCAGATCCGCCAGCGCATGCACGGTTTCCGCCAGCGGCGTGGTGTGATCCTCCTTGTGCAGATACAGCACGTCGATCGCCTCGACCGTCAGCCGCCGCAGGCTGGCCTCGACGGCGAGTTGCACGTGGCGACGGGATAAACCCCTGGCATTCGGCCCCTGCCCCGTCGGGTTGGCACACTTCGTCGCCAAAACCCACCACCCCCTGTGCTCCCGGACAGCCCGGCCGACCGTTTCCTCCGACCGGCCGCCGCTGTATCCGTCCGCGGTATCAATGAAGTTCACCCCCTGGTCCCGCGCCTGCGCGACGATCCGCTCTGCCGTCGCATCGTCCGTCGGACCACCGAACATCATGGTGCCCAGGCATAAATTGGAGACCGTCAGACCGCTCGCACCCAGTGACCGGTATTCCATACGCTCACTCCCGTTGCCCCTGTCCGCCCCGGTGCCTCTGTCCACCCTGGCCCGGACAGGCTTGAATAACCGCCGCGAGACCCGATCGACAGTCCCCCCGGTATCGCAAGCCTTCTCAGGCCCATCCCCAGTTGGACGACCGCCCCATGGACCAACCCGCCCTGGACCGACCCGCCGATCATCCTGCCCCGGCGCAACCCGCCCTGCTATCCTTGTTCGCCAGCTTCGTCAGCATTGGCATGATGAGTTTCGGTGGCGGCCTCACGGCCTGGACGCGTCGCGAGGTGGTACAGAACCGCGGATGGCTCGATGACAAGCAGTTTCTGTCCGGCTACGCTCTGTCGCAGCTGGTGCCCGGGGCCACCAACGTCAACCTCGCGGTCTTCATCGGCACCCAGTTGCGTGGCACGCCGGGCGCTTTGGCCTGCTTCGTCGGACTGACCGCCCTACCGGTGACCATCGTTCTGCTGGCGGGCGTCCTCTACCTGCAGGCGGAGACCCGTGCCAGCGCGGCCTGGCTGAGCAGCGCGCTGGCGGGCATGGGCGCGGTGGCGATCGGTCTCAATCTTGGCACCGGCATCCGCTTGGCGCGGCACAGCCTGAGCGGCAGACTATCGGTTGTTATCGCCGCGACAGTCGCGCTGGCGGTCGGCATTCTCGGGTTCACGCTCCTGCATGTACTACTGGTCATGCTGCCGGTCAGCCTCTTGGCCGCCTGGCTGACCCGCACCCCATGAGTCCCGTGCTGCTTCAACTCGCCGGCCTGTTTGCCATGCTGTCGCTGCTGGCGTTCGGCGGTGGCGCCGGCGTCATCCCCGACATGCAGCGCGCCGCGGTGGAGCAATACCATTGGTTGACCGCAACGGAATTCCTTGACATGTTCGCGATCTCCCGCGCCGCTCCGGGGCCCGGGTCGCTGATCGTCCTGCTGATCGGCCTCAAGGCTGCTGGGCTTGCCGGAGCTGCGATTTCCTTCACGGCGATGTTCGCACCCTCCTCACTGGCGGTCCACCTGGTCGCGCGCTATTGGCAGCGTGCTGCCCGCTCCGCCTGGCGCGCGGTAGTGGAGCGGGCGCTGGCCCCGATTGCGGTCGGGCTGACCTTGGCCAGCGGCCTGGCCCTGATGCGAGGCACTGAACATGGCTGGCTGCTCTGGTCCGTGACGATCGCCAGCACCGCATTGTTCAGCGCGACGATGATAAGCCCGATCCTGCTGCTGGCTCTGGGCGCAGGCATATTGCTGCTTGTTGGATCGTGATTGGCCGCCGTATAGGACAGCCCAGGATTGTCCCGAGGGAACAATGCCATTTAGTGTCGGCATCGGAATAATCACTTTTAACCGCAGAGACCTTGTCGACAGCACCATTGCGCAGGTGCGCGCTCTGACCAAGGAGCCCGATGCCGCACTGGTGATCGCCGATGACGGGTCCAGCGACGGAACGCTGGAGATGCTGCGCGACAAACAGGTCCCCATGATCACCGGCACCAACATGGGCATCGCATGGAACAAGAACCGGGCACTGTTCCTGCTGTCGCATTTGCTGGGCTGCTCGACGGTCATCCTGCTGGAAGATGACACCCAGCCAGCCAGTCCCGGGTGGGAAGCCCCGTGGATGCTGGCGGCGCAGCGCTGGGGGCATATCAACTATGCCGGCGATTGGATGCGCGAATACTTCGTGTCAGGCAGCGGAACGCCCGGTGACCCGGTTGAATCCACCATGGTCACCGCACAGTGCGCGGCCTATTCGCGCTCCGCTCTCACCTATGCCGGCTATTTCGACCCACGCTTTAAAGGCTATGGGCACGAACATGTCGAACATTCTCGCCGCTTGATCCGGATCGGATATGGCGGCAGCGATGACGAGCATGATGGCAAGGAACGAGTCCTATACAAGATGATTGCCGGCGGCATCATCGTGTTGCCGGCGAAAAGCCACTTCGAGCCCGCGGCGAACGAGCGAAATCTTCTGCTGGCTCGGCAAATCATCGGGCAGCAGGAGGTACAGGATGCCATGGGGAAATGACCGCGAATTGCGCCAGTTCCGCTCGGAAATGGAAAGCGCAATGCGCGACGGCCCCAGCCGGTTCCTTCTGCACGGCGAAGCCAGCGGGTTTGCGGGCACGTCATCCCGATACGGCTTGCTGAATCGACTGTTGCGTTCCAGCCACGGCAGCAGGATGATCTAGACGATGCCGCCTCGCCCACAGGAGCCATCCGCGACCGCTCCCGCTGCCGACCAGCGGGAGGTCGAGATCGTGGCGGCCCTGGCGGGGTTTTTCGATGCGGCATGGTATTTGGCCCGATACCCGGACGTCGCGTCGGCCAATACTGACCCGCTGCACCATTTCATCCGTCATGGCGCGGCGGAACGGCGCGATCCTAACCGATTCTTCGACAGCGCGTGGTATACCGAGCACTTTCCGGATGTGGCGGCGAGCGGGATGCACCCGCTGCTGCATTACCTGCAGGCGGGCGCCGCGGAACTCCGCAATCCGCATCCCCGGTTCGATGCGGTCTACTACGTCGACCAACATCCTGAGGCTGCTTCCAACCCGCTCCTGTATCACCTTCGCTTCGGGCTGGCGCGCGGCTATCTGACCGAACAGCCGATCGAGATCGGCGACTACCTGCCGTCGGCGCGGGAAGCTCTGCCGTTGCCGCGCAGGTTGGTCGTCGACGTCGTCATCCCGGTCTACCGTGGCCTTGAAGCGACCAAGCGCTGCATCGAGTCGGTTCTAACGCATCGCGGCCGACCGTTGGGGCGGGTCATCGTGATCGACGACCGCTCGCCCGAGCCGGCACTCGCCGCCTGGCTTCAGCGGCTGGCCACCCAGAACCGGATCGAGCTGATCCGGAACCGCCGCAACCTCGGCTTCGTTGCTTCGGTGAACCAAGGTGTCGCGGCAGCCGGGGACAATGACGTCGTGCTGCTGAACAGTGACACCGAGGTCCCGGCCGATTGGCTGCGCCGGTTGGCGGCGCAGGCCTATGCGCAGCCGCGAATCGCGACTGTCTCACCGTTTTCCAATAACGCCACGATCTGCGGCTATCCAGGCAACGCGGGTGGACCGCCGGTATTTGCACATTCCGTTGGGCGGATCGACCAGGCATGCCGCGAGGCCAATCTCGGGCGCTCCGTCAACCTGCCGACAACCGTCGGCTTCTGCATGTACATCCGCCGGGAAGCGTTGCGCGAGGTGGGCGACTTCGACGCGGACCGTTTCACTGCAGGCTACGGCGAGGAGAATGATTTCTGCCTGCGTGCCACCGCCCTCGGCTGGCGGCATCGACTTGCATGCGACACCTTCGTCTACCATCAGGGTTCAGTCAGTTTCGGTGACAGAACAGAGGCGCTGAGCGCACGCGCGGCGAAGCTGATCGAGGAGCGCTATCCCGGCTATGCCAGAGGCGTCGCGCAATACGTCACCCTGGGGGCGGTGGTCCCGTTCCGCTTCGCGGTGACCGCGGCGCTGTTCCGGCAGTCGAAGCTTCCCGTCATCCTGATGGTCGCGCACAACCTCGGCGGCGGCATCAGGCGACATGTTCGCAGCCTTGTGGAGCGCTACCGCGACACTGCCCGGGTCCTGCTTCTTGCAGGCACTGACCGGGGCTCTGCGCTGTCGGTCCCGGCGCTGCCGGACCATCCTGTGCTGATGCTGACGGCCGAAAGAATTGACGATCTGATCCTGCTTCTGCGGTCGATGAACCTGTCCCGGGTGCATATCCACCATCTGCTCGGGGTCGATATGGACGTCCGCAAACTGATCCATCGATTGGCGTTGCCGTTCGACGTGACAGTGCACGACTACTATGCGATTTGCCCGCAGACCAACCTGCTGCCCCGGCCGGATGATTTCTATTGTGGCGAACCCGGCGTCGCCGGCTGCAATGCGTGCATCGCCGCCCTGCCGTCCCATGGCGCACGCGACATCCTGTCCTGGCGGGCGGAACAAGCATGGCAGTTCATCGAGGCCGAACGCGTGCTCTGCCCGAGCGTCGACGTCCTGTCCCGGCTGCAACGGCATGGCCTGGGTGCCAACGCCATCCTGGCGCCGCATGAACCCGTGGCGGCCGGCCCCTGGCCGGTGCATCCCCCGAGGCCCAGTGGCGGCAAGCTCAGGGTCGCAGTGCTGGGCGTGCTGGCGGACCATAAGGGAGCCCGTACCGTCGCCGCCGTGGCCGAAGCGATCGACCCGAGGACCACCGAGCTCCACTTGATCGGTTCGACCGAAAACAATTTCATCCAGCCCGTGCTGCGCCGACTGAACGTCACCGGTGAATACAACGACGCGGAACTGGAGCAACTGATCGAGACGCTGGCGCCACAGATCATATGGTTTCCGGCCGCCTGGCCCGAGACGTTCAGCTACACGCTGAGTGCCGCGATCGCATCTGGCCGTCCCATAGTGGCAACTCGGATCGGCGCCTTTATCGAACAACTCACCGGCCGCCCATTCACCTGGTTCACGGATGTCGCCACGCCGACCGCCGACTGGATCAACATCTTCGAGGACGTACGACAAGTGCTCCTGGGCAAAACGCGACACGGCCCTGTCCCGGTCCGCCCCGAGGTCGAAGATTTCTACGCCACGAAATACCTGTTGCCGGAACCGGTTCCGCGCTCGGCATCCCCGCAGCGTATCCGGAGGACGCAATCCAGCGCGGTCATCGCCGTCCTGCCGGAACGTTTCGACATCGGGTACCCGACGCCCTGTGCCTATATTCAACTCTTGCAGCCGCTGCACCACCTGGGCGCCGCCGCCGGCTTTGACGTCCGGGTGATGGATAATGAATCCGTGCTCGACTACGCAGTCGACATCATTGTTACGCAACGCTACGCACTTCCTGACCTCGAGGCGGCGGATGCGCTTTTGGCCCATACTCGGCGCACTGGAGCGACGCTACTTTACGATCTCGACGACCATCTGCTCAGCATTCCGCGCAGCCATCCGGACGCTGCGGAGCTGCGGCCCCGGGTAAAAATCGTGCGCCGGATGCTGGACCAGGCGGACGTCGTCTGGCTTTCCACACAGACCCTGGCGGAACGGCTTTCATCGGTTCGTCCGGACGCGGTGGTCGTCGAGAACCGGCTGGATGAGCGGATTTGGACCCACTCTCCGCCGCCGAGACCGTTCCGCGACGAGCCGGTGCGCATCCTGTGCATGGGGACGACCACTCACGACCAAGACTTCGCCATGATCGAGCCGGCACTTTCCCGCCTGAAGGAGGAGTTTGGCGCCAGGGTCGCGATCGACATACTCGGAATGACCAGCAAGGACTTGTTGCCGGCTGGATTGAATCGCATCTCGCCGCCGATTTACGCCACTCGCTCCTATCCCGGCTTCGTCCACTGGCTCAGTTCTGCCCAGCCGGCGTGGCATATCGGTCTGGCGCCGCTGCTCGACACGCCGTTCAACCGATGCAAGTCGCCGATCAAGGCGATGGACTATGCGGCTATGGGCATGGCGGTGCTGGCGTCAGACATGCCGGTCTTTCAGCGCACGATCGCCGACGGGCCGGCAGGCAGGCTCGTTCCGAACCAGCCTCACGCCTGGTATGCGGCCCTTGCCTGGATGGTCCGCGACCAGGAGCTGCGTCGGTCGATTGCGGGTCGCTCGCGCGAGGCGTTCCTTCGGCAAGCGACGCTGGCCAGCCAAACCGAGGAGCGACGCAACGCTTGGCAGCATATGCTGACCGCGAGGCAAGCCGAGCACCGGGTGACCCGGACCGCCTGACGCTGACGGATGCCGCGATCGGCGCCGGCGGGCCAGGAGCGCCGGCTTGCAGCGCGACCTTCCAGCGCCAATTATAGCACATGCACTGGCTGGCTCATCTGCCCGAACGAGGGATCATCACCGTTGCAGGCAACGACCGAGCCGCTTTCCTGCAAGGCCTGGTGTCAAACGACATCGCCGCCGTGGCCCCTGGCCACGCTGTCTGGGCCGCGCTGCTGACGCCGCAAGGCAGGTGGCTTGCCGATTTCTTTGTCTTCGACCACGACGAAACTCTGAAACTTGACTGTGAGCGGGCGCAGATCCCCATGCTCATCCAGCGTCTGTCCCGCTATCGGCTTCGTATGAACGTTGCCCTGGGCACGGACGACGACGCTCGGCTCTATGTCGCCTGGGGCGCCAAACCAGAGGTCGGGGGCGTTGTCGCGCCCGATCCGCGCCTGCCGGATTTTGCCTGGCGTATCCTCGCCTCGCCTGAGGCGAACAGTCAGGATCGACCGACCGCGAGCCAGATGAGCAATGCCACAGCGGAAGATTGGGACCTTTATCGCCTCGCAGCGGGTCTGCCGGATGGATCACGTGATATGGAGCCGGATCGCACCCTTCTGCTGGAGGCAGGCTTCGACGAACTAGCCGGCGTGTCTTGGTCCAAAGGCTGCTATATGGGCCAGGAATTGACCGCACGCACGAAATATCGCGGCCTGTTGAAACGGCGTCTGGTACCCGTGGCAGTCGATGGCCCGCTGCCCGCGCCGGGTACTCCGATTTTGCGTGAAGGCGTCGAGGTCGGCATCATGCGCTCCGGCCGCAAACAGATCGGCCTCGCCGTCCTGCGTCTCGACAGTCTCCGTCACGAACTGCACTGTGGCGACGCGAAACTCACTCCACGTGTCCCGCATTGGATGCGCCTGCCCGCTCTGGAAGCTTAGCGAGGGCGCAGTGCGGCTTCCGATCCCTTCGCGTGCTCGTCGCCCGAGGGCGACCTGCAACTACTTTGGCGGCAACTAACCACACACAAGTCGATCACTGCCGAAAAAGCCCGGAAGACGATCGGGCCTGGCCCAAAAGCCGACTGATGCCACGGCCCGTCGTCCATCAAACAACTGTTCCGCGTGAGCAAATCCCCAGCTTCCCCGAAATTGGGCCGGCACAAGCTCCGCAACCGGGGGCAGGTTTCGCCGACCATTTGGTCACACTCGGCGAACTTGATGAACTACTCTTGTGGCTGCCGCGCCGGAGTGCGGCGAACCGGGCGCTTCGAGGCCGGCGGCGATCGGCCGCATGCTGTTCATTACCGGTCATTTCCAATGAAACCCATCAAACTAAATCTTGTTGGCATTACGTATATATGATTAAGTCCACGAGTTCGGTAAATTGGGGTGGCAGCATCCGGGTTGGTAGCATCGGTAACTTTGGGCAGCGAAGCGTAGCCCCTTCAACTCGGAGAGTGCGGCAGATGTCGGGCAAACTCGGCAGCCAGGAGCTGGCGGATGGTCGTTTCATATGATAGGGACGGAGATTCCGCACCCGGTCGCCTAGTCCGGCAGCGGACAAGGTATGTTTTTTCATCGCTCTAAGAATCAAAGAACGATGAGCATTCCGACAGGCGAATTAGGCGGAATGGCTGTCACCGATTTGATCGTCAGCAATGGCAAGTGTGCCGGACATAGTGCCGGCGTCGTTGCAGAGCAAGTCCATCGCCGAGATCAGCGACCGTCCGGGAGTATCAACGCGCCACACGGAGTTTCGGTCAACGCGCTCGAGCGCCACGAGGCGGCTGACGTCCAGCGGGCTTGTCACCCGACCTTATCGATTGTCGTTCCAAGCTTGCATGAATCGGCGCCCCTGCGTGACTTCCATCACCGCCTACGCATCGTGATGGAGAAGCTCAGGGACCCGTGGGAGGTTGTCTACGTTAACGATGGCCGTCGCGATGCCGTAATCTCCGGTCTGGAAGAACTTCATTGCGAAGATAGTCGCGTTGCGATCCTTGACTTATCTGGCAAATTCGGTCGAGAAATCGCGCTGACCGCCGGTTTGGAGCACACCACCGGTGACGCCATAATCGTGATCGATGCTGATCTGCAAGATCCCCCGAAATCATTTCGGATTTAATCGCGGCGTGGCGTCAAGGTTTTGATGTGGTCAACGCCAAATGTCGTGTCCGTCGTGGCGAGACACCGCCCAGAACGCGAACGGCAGCAGCGTTCTACCGCCTGATGCACCCGGTGAGCGTCGGCTTTTCGGTGCCTGTAAATAACGGGAATTGTTGCCTGATGAGTCGTCGCGCGGCGGACGCATTGCTGCGGTTGCGCGAACAGCATCGCTTTATGAAAGACCTGTCTGCCCGGATTGGCTTCCCGAGCAAAGCCATTCTTTACGACCGTGAGCCGGGGCAATCCGATCTAGCCAGCCAAAACTACCGAAAGGTGTGGAGCCTCGCTGTCGACGCTGTTACTGGGTTCGCGGTTGCACCGCTGAAGGCCGCAACATACCTGGGGCTGTTTTTTGTAGCCGCCGCCTCGGCGATAATCTACGGCGGCGCTATCGCCGGTCGTACATTGCTATTTGGCAACGCGGTAGCTGGGTATCCTGGCCCGATCGCTGGTGTCCTGTCCCTCGGTGGTATTCTGCTGATTATGCGAGGTATTATTGGTGAATATCTCGGCCGCGTGTTTAACGAAGGCAAGCGCCGACCGCTCTATTTGGTTGAGCGGTATGTTCCTCCGACAGACATCTGGGCGCCACCGCCAGCGCCTGGGGGTGTTTCGACGACCAGTCAGGCAGAAGCCGTTCGGGGCGCCCTCACCGTCACTGCGATCGTACCAACCTTCAACCGATGCAACTACCTCGGCGAAGCAATTCGTAGCCTTCTTGGGCAAACCCGTCGGATTGATCAGTTGATCATCGTGGACGATGGTTCAACCGATGACACATCTCGGGTGGTGGAATCCTTCGGCGGGCTCGTAACGTCGCTTCGAAAGGCGAATGGCGGCAAATCAAGTGCCTTGAATTTTGGCCTAAAGCATGCGCTCGGCGAGCTGATCTGGGTGTTTGATGATGATGATCTAGCGGACCCGACCGCTCTCGCACGCTTTGTCCGTGCATTGGAGGACAATCCCGGTTGCGGCTTCGTCTATGGCAATTATGATCACTTCGCAACCTCCCCCGGCACCGCATGGAGAACCAAGGCCTGCTTCTTTCGGCCATCGGATCCGGCGGCCCTGTACCCTGCACTCCTGGAAAATTGCTCGATCTTTCATTGCGGCATGGTAGCTCGGCGCAGCTGCTACGAGACCGTGGGTCCGTTCGACGAATCGTTGCTCCGCTCGCAGGATTACGAGATGCTGCTGCGCATTTCACGCCGCTTTCGCGGAGTGGGGGTGGAAGGCGTGACCTTCCACCAGCGGCACCACGATAGTCCGCGCGGAACGATGGCTCTCATAGTCACGGATGATAAGAAAAAAGAAATATGGAAACAATACGATCAACGCTACTTCACTACCATTTATAGTACCTGTCGCGTTGAGCGAATACCTGCCTCACACGCCGGGCGGTCTCGTGCGACCAGAGAACGAATTGGCGCCGGGTGAGCGTATGACGGCGCTCATCCAGCGCTGCTGTGTTATGGCCAAGCGCAGTCTATGGGACCTTGCCGCACGGGATCTCGAAGAAGCGTCGACGCTCGCGAACGCGCTGGCTGTCCAATCGCTAACCCCGGCCCAGATTGGCATGTTTCAAAAGGTTCTCGACGCTTACTGGAACGGTCCGATCGATATTGACAAGCAGGAGGGCTTTCATCGGGCTATACGCAGGTTCAGCAGTAATCGGCTTCGCCGTCAGATTCGGTCCGCCCTGATGTTTGGCTTGGTCTATCATATTCGAAAGGCGCTGACCGATAGAAACACAAGGGCTTTGTCGAAAAATCTGGCGGCCTACCGTGCCCTGGCCACTCCCAGCGCATTGATGGAACATATCGTGAGTCGTATTTCGAAGCTGTGTCGTGAATAACCCAGCAAGAGGCGGGTTCGTACCCCATGGGCGGAGAATCGTCGACGATGGCTTTTGGTGTCGACCGAGATCGTCCTCCGATGGGTTACGTCAGGTCCGGTGACGCCGTGTCCTGGCAGCGATCAAGCGGCGTTCTCCAGGGTTTGTTCGTTCATTGTCACTGTCTTCTTCAAGTTCGACGAAAGATCCGTTTCGGATGAGCGCCGAAATCTGGCACGATCGCGTTCCTCCGCCCGCTCCACTTCGAAGAACCGACTGGTTTGCTGAGCGTGTGACGAATTCTCCACAACGGGCCGTCAGCCGTCAATTTCGACGTCCATCAACATAACGGACCTCTGTCATGAGCACGACCCTGTACCGGCGCAGCATGGTTCGCCTCGACTTCCAGGGCCTGCGCGGTCCGCTGCAGGTCCTTGTGGTGTCGATCATCGGTTTTGCGATTTCCCGCCCGGGAATGACCAACCTGGGCAGATCGTCAGAGCTGTTCTCCAGTATCGCAGTCGTCGCCGCGTTCGCCGCAGCCATCGCTCTCAGGCAAATACGATACAGCGACGTGACCTCTGCCCTGCGGATCACCATGCGATGGGTTGGGATCTTCATATTTCTTCAGGTGCTCTTTGATGCATTGGGACCGTTTCCGGGGCCGCCAAACATCTTGTTTGGAGATCAAGGGCCAGTCCTTTTTTTCCGTTATGTGGCTGTCATTGGCGTGTTTGCCGGGGTGGCGGCACTATGGCGGCCCTCGTTCCTGATCCCACTATTTCTGTTCTACGTTGGTTGGCGCGAGTTGATAGGAACACTGTCGGGCATCCCGGTTGTCGATACTGATTATCTCGGCTTGCTCGATGTGGGCTACTTCAGCACGCTCGGAGCGTTCGTTGCGATCTTTGTGACTTCGTCGTGGGTGCGCGAGCGACTTCCATTTTTGTGGAGAGTGTTCGTCGGGCAGGAAGGAGGGATGCCGACGAGAGGACTGGCTTTTGGCCTGATCTGGGCGTGCGGCGTCGGCGCCCATCTTGGCAGCTACTATCATTCCGGACGGATGAAGATGCATGTCGGGGGGGCAGATCCGTTCTTTTGGGTGCTGCATAATCCGACGCAGAACTCTATTCTGATTGGGCTCGAACGGGGCGACAACCCCCTGGCGCTCTGGCCGCATCTGCTCCAGGCGCTCTCGGACGGCATCGCCTGGGGACAGCCGTTTCTGAATATCTTCGTCTTCGGCCTGCAACTGCTGGCGCCGCTTGCCGCGGTTTCGGTGTCGGTATTGTCGGCGTTTTGCCTTTTATTCGATATGTTTCACATTGTTGTCTATTTGACACTGGGTGCGCTTTTCTTCTTTTGGATAGCGATGAACTTGGTGATTGTAGCGGCGGCGGCATCGCTGCCCCGGCACGGGTTCACCTGGCCGATGAAGATCGTAATGATGTTGACCGCATTGTTTGGTCACCATGTGTTCTATACCAATTTCCTTGGATGGCTGGATGCTGCCAAGCTGGTCAGCCCGCAATTCTATGCGGTTACGCGGGACAATCGTGAAGTAGCCATCCCGTCTAATTATTTCGGCGTGTATTCCTACACCATCGCCCAGACCAGGATGTACCTCCCCGACGGGCACTTCAAATTGAGGATTGGTGGCAACAATATGGATGTCGCGTCCTGGGAGGATGCGCGATCCTGCGGCGCACAAACCCTGCCTCACCAGAACACTGGGGTCACCCTCGATGCAACCGAAGACCTGGTCCGTAACGTGGACAGCATGATGCGAAGGCATCCCATCATAAAAAACTACAACTTGTACTATTTTTATCCACATCACATGTTACCAAATCCCTGGGTGTTTACCGAATTCAACGGACTTCGCATCGACGATATTGTCGGTTACAAATACAGCGTGGAGTCAGTGTGTCTTAGCCTGGAGAATGGCCGGTTGGTCCGCGACGTAAGGAAGGCGTCAGAGTTCTCCGTTACTCTGCCATGAAGGAATGCCCGTTTGCTGCGATCTTCGAACGGGAATAACGATCAAAAAAAGTTGCATTTCATACCAGGGCCGGTATCGTCGCAAAAATGCCCGTTGGGAGGTAGCAAATTCTGCTTGTGAAATTCGCCGATCTCGTTTCGATACCAATTCCCCGTGATCGATGCCTCAGTTTTACTCCTGGCGCCTTATCGAGACTCGGGATGGACGCTCCGGAAGCCGCCGGCGGCGTTGCCAACTTAACTGTGACCAGCGCTTGAGTTGATGGGACTGACTGCGCTACCCCGCCTGGCATCCCGGCATTGGTTCGCGGTCGGAATCCGCAGTCAACTCGTGACTGATCCTCGTGCTGTCGAAGTCCAAGGCGGCGACGCGTGGATCACATTTAGGGCATTGATCCGATTATGCTTTTCCGATGCACAGTTCTCACGCACAATCAGACATGACTTACGGCATTGCCGGTACCTGGACCGACCACCAGGGCCGCATCAATCAGGTGGCCCAACTCAAGGTCGCAAAGTGCGTTGTCATCTTCCGAAACAAGTTCCGCGACGCGAACGCTGAGCGGCGGAGATTTACGAGGCTACAGGCCAAACGTAGCGACCGGAACGTGATGGTGATCACGGCCGTGGACCGATTGTCGGGTGACAGGACCGACTTTACCGCGATCGCCCGCGGCAGATGTCCTGGTGCTTGTCCAGCCGAAGATGACGATATCGCTTTCCGCCATGCCGGACGTAGCCACCAAACTCGAACGCCACCGCACCGCATAGGCCACGCAGCTCATACCCACACAGCGGCTTGGAGATGGATAATGTCTACCCTGACAGGCGACACCAACTTTCACCTCACAGCACAACCTACGACGGACCCGAGCGCCACGCCGGCGCAACTCCTCGCGCGCATCACATCGGTGATGTCCTACTTCGCCGTGCACCAGGCCGCGAACGGTTCGCTCCCAGATCAATTCAATGGGGTGATCCAGGCCAACACCGGCGGCGCTTTTGCCTACGGGGGCGCTCTCCTCGCCTCCACCGGTAACACCACCTTCCTGGCGGCCAGTATCAACGCCATGAACTTCTCAGCCGCCGCCTACGCGACTGGTAGCGGCGCGCCGGAGTTTGATCTCCCTCCGCTCGTCTCCGCTTACACCATTTTCAAGAATAGCGGACTGGCGACCACAGCCGAACTGACCACCTGGGCTCAGGATCTGAGCGGTTTTCACTACACGGCCTCGCAGCTCGAACTCGAACTGGTCGACCTACGCGATGAACGGTGCCTGGCAGCAGTATGAGGCTGGACTGGTCAGCCACGCTACTGCCGTGGGCGAGATTGAGTCGATCTGGACCCAATACCAGCAGCCTCTCATCACCGGCTCGGACGGTCTCTATCAAGATCCTGGCCCTCCCCCCACCTCTCTGTCCGTCGAGGCCGTGGGCCGCGGCAACCTTACCGAACTGGTGGCCGCCGGTTATGATGGGCCGAGCGCCGGGGCAATGTCGGCGGCCATCGAGCAGGGTGGTCAGACCTCACTCTTGCTGACGAACGCGGACGGCGAAGTCCCGGCCGGCGGACGTACCGACGACCACGTCTGGGTCGACGCCGGCTACCAGGCTATTGACCAGACCCTGGCCAAGTTGAACGCCGCCTCTAACCCCGCGCTGGCCGCACAATATCAGACCAACGCCGACTTGCTCTTCAACGACATCGCGCCCTACGCCCAGAGCGACGGCAGTTACTCGGTCACGAAGAATCAATACCCCGCGACCGCCGCGGTAGGATTTCAAAACGCGAGCACGATCTCCGGTTACAACGCCGACCTGCTCTCCTTCACCGCGGACGCCTACCAGGCGCTCATAAACACCCCCACACTGCCAAACGTTCCGGATAAAGTTCAGATCGGCGGCTTTGTCTACACCACGCCCGCCACCTTTGATACCACTGTGGCCGCAGCCGGCGGCACGAACCTGGAGATTGAGACCTCCGGGCGTAGCACGACGCTCAACGGTAACCAGACCTGGAATGCCCTCGGTATCGACCGCATCGGTGCCGTCGGGCTGGACGCGCGGCTCGGCCCCGCCGATGGAGTCTACAGCGCCAGCACCTGGTCTGGGCGTGACCTTCGCGCCTGAGTGGAACAACAACGGCACCTGGACACGGCTGTCCGAGCATCCCGGCAATTATTTCGGTACAGTCACGACGCAAGTCGCTTCCCCTGTCCTCACAATCCTGACCGTCGTCTGGTCCGGAGGTTCCGGCAACCCGACCTTCAACCAAAAGCTCACGATCACACCGGACGGAGTGCTCTCACAGACCACCGAATCCGGCAGTAGCGACGCCTTCGGAATGACCCTGCCGCTCCTTCACTTCGACGGCCGCACCACACTTAACCAAACTATCTCGGGTTCGTTGGCATCGGTCTCCTATCCCGGTGGCACCAGCAGCGAGAACTTCCTCGCTCTCGACCCTGGCGCCACACTCACCGCGAACCCGGACCTCCTCACCACCTACGGTGAAGTCACGCCTGTGAGCGCCCGATCCGCCAGTGCCACTCAGGACATTTTCGTCCTGCCCCTCACCTCCGGTGATCCTTCCGCCGACCACCGTGGACTCAAGCTTTGCGCTGAACAGCGGTGGCTACACCTCGGATCTCGGGTGGGTCAGCGGCACCCTCTACTCAGGTCGCACCTCCGCCGGCGGCTTCGGCTCGTCGATCGCAATCTCCGGCAGCGGCACCCCGGACGTGACGTTCAGCAAGGCCGTGAACTTTATCCTGCAGATGTCTCAGGGGAACGTCACCGCTGTGGAGGCTGATCAGGCTGTCAGTGTGACGCTCGGTGGACAAACCCACACTCTGAGTGCGAACACGCCTCTGACCGGGCTGGACGTACGGACCGCCGGGTTCAACGGCAGTTCTGCGCCGGTCACGCCGCCTACGGTCACGATCGGCAGCGGCCCCGACACACTGGCATTGGAAGTCTCCGAGGACGCCTATCTGGGCAATGCCCAGTTCACCGTTTCTGTCGATGGCCATCAGATCGGCGGCACCCAGACGACGACCGCTTTGCAGGGTGCGGGGCAGACACAGACGTTCAACGTGCTTGGAACATTTGCTGCCGGCAGCCATACCGCAACCGTCAACTTCCTCAACGATGCCTATGGCGGCTCACCGAGCACGGACCGCAATCTCTATGTCGACGGGGCGACGATCGATGGCAGCGTGGTCTCTGGGGCAACGCTCAGTGAGCGCAAGCCAGGCCCGCAGAGCTTCAGTTTCCAGGCCCCTGGAACATCTGGACCAGTAACACCTCCGCCGGTCACGATCGGCAGCGGCCCGGATACTCTGGCGCTGAAGGTCTCCGAGGATGCCTATCTGGGCGATGCGCAGTTCACCGTCTCGGTCGATGGCCATCAGATCGGCGGCACCCAGACCACGACTGCCTCCCATGCCGCGGGGCAGACACAGACGTTCAACGTGCTGGGAACATTCGCCGCCGGCAGCCATACCGCGACCGTCAACTTCCTCAACGACGCCTATGGCGGCTCGCCCAGCGCAGACCGCAACCTCTACGTGGACGGCGCGACGATCGACGGCAGCGTGGTGTCTGGCGCAACGCTCACCGAGCATTTCCAGGGCCCCCAAAGCTTCAGCTTCCTGGCTCCCGGGACCTCAGGGCCTGGATCAACGGTCGATACCGTGACGGTCAATCGCCCGGCTCCACTGATAGCAGGCCTACAGACGATCACTGGCATGGAGTCCGATCCTTCGCAGTCGATCTTCCTCGATTGGCGCACGTACGGCACGCCAGTGCTCGGTGATGGCGACTGGGTGCAGGCAACCGTCACTCCGAGTGGAAGCTTTTCGGCCCCGGTGACGATCGACCATCCGGGGACACAGAGTACGATGTATTACCGCATTGGCTCGGGACCCACGATCACCGCCTGGTCCGCAACACCATCGTAAGCTACCGGGAGGGCCCCCGCCGGACGTCGAGCGATCCAGGGAGGATCGCATGGCGGGCCGCGGCGTCATCGGACCGGCGGTCGCTCCGCCGATGATCTGGGCGGCCGGCATCGACCGGCGAGCCCGGCCCTCTACCAGGTTGCGAACATGATCCCGACCGCCACCGTCATCACGGCCGTGCACAGCCATCCCATCGCGCACAATCCCCGTGACAGAGTGAATTGCCCCATCACCTTCGGCGCCATCGCCATGACCATGATCACCGCCATCAGCGGCACAGCGACAACGCCGTTTATCACCGCTGCCCAGAACAGCGCCTTCACCGGGTCCAGGCTGATAAAGTTGATGACGATACCGATCAGCGTCGCGAAGATGATGGTGCCGTAGAACGCGCGTGCATCGAGCGGCAGGCGATTGAGTCCGGTCGGCCAGTCCAGCGCCTCCCCCAGAGCGTAGGCACAAGACCCTGCCAGCACCGGGATCGCCAGCAGCCCGATGCCGATGATCCCCGCCGCGAAAATCCAGAACGTCAGCGGACCGGCGATCGGCCGTAGTGCCTCCGCCGCTTGCGCCGATGTCGCGATATCGGTGATCCCATGCGCGTTCAACGTCGAAGCCGCCGTGATGATGATGAACAGACTGATCAGGTTGGAGTATCCCATCCCGATATAGGTATCCAGCCGGATGCGTCCGATCTGCAGCTTTGCCTGCTCCGGCGCGTCCCGCAACGCCTTGGCGTGTGGATCGATCCGCTCATCCTCGGCTTCCTGCGACGACTGCCAGAAGAAGCAATAGGGGGTGATGGTCGTGCCGAGCACGGCGACGATGGCGACGACGTAGTCGGTGTCCAGGCGGAACGTGGGGATGAATGTGTTCCGCGCGACCAGGCCCCAGGGTGTGTCCACCACCAGCGCTGTCGCGACATAGGCCAGCAGGAACGCGGAACTCCATTTCAACAGCACGACGTAGCGCTCGTACCGCGAGAAGGTTTCCAGCGCGGCGCATCCGACCGCGAAACCGATGACATAGAGATGCGGCGGCCCCCCGATCAGCAAGGTCAAGGCGTCGCCCATGGCTCCAAGGTCGGCGCCCAGATTGATAATATTGGCCACCAGCAGCAGCCCGACGATCCCGCGAAGCAGCGACTTCGGGTAGTGCGCGCGGATGTTGCCGGCGATGCCCTGCCCCGTCACCCGGCCGATGCGGCCGCTGATCTCCTGGATCGCCGCCATCAGCGGGAAGGTGAACAGCATGACCCAGCACATCGCGAAGCCGAATTGCGCGCCTGCCTGCGAATAGGTGGCGATGCCACTCGGATCGTCGTCGGAGGCGCCAGTGATCAACCCCGGACCAAGCGCGGCCCACAGCCCTTTTCCCGGAGGCTTGCGCGGTGCGCGATGGACGGCGATTCGCGCCGCCAGAACTCGTCGGATCGGGTGGCTATGACGGCCGGCGCGCATGCGTTCTACTTTCGCACCGTTACGCCGCGCGGACTACCAAAAACCATCTCGGTTAGGCAAAACGTCATGCCGATCAAAGTAGGAGGCCGAGCCCTTGAGACCAGCCAGCAGCGACGGCGCCATGCGTGTCCAGGCGTTCCTGGGCGATGCGTACCGGGTCATCGAATTCGAGCAGAGCACTCACACTTCAGCCGAAGCTGCGGCGGCCATCGGGTGTGACGTGGCGCAGATCGCCAAGTCGATGCTGTTCCGAGCGACGGATGGCCAACCGGTGCTGGTTGTGGCCTCCGGCATCAATCGAGTGGACGAGCGCAAGGTCGCCGCGTTGCTGGGGCAGAAAATTGCCCGCGCGGACCCTAACTTCGTACTGCTGCACACGGGATTCTCGGTGGGCGGTGTGCCGCCGGTCGGACACGCGAGCCGACCTGTCACATTTCTCGATTCGGATCTGGAGCGATATCCGATGATCTGGGCCGCGGGGGGCTCCGCCAACGCCGTCTTCGCCCTGTTACCCGCCGATCTGGCTCAACTGACCGCTGCGTCCTTCGTGGATATCGCGAAGCAGCGATAGCGATGGTGCGAGAGGGGGGATTCGAACCCCCATGCCTTGCGGCGGTCGATTTTGAGTTCGACTGCGTCTACCGTTCCGCCACTCTCGCCCCGCAGGCGTCGTCCGGTCGCATCATACAGGGAAGCGCCAGCAGGATAAACCACGTTTCCGCGGTTGACCCGGCCCGGTCTCGCCCACTAGATAGGCGCCCCTGCGGTCACCGCCGCCGTGGGCCTGTTCGGGCGTAGCTCAGCGGTAGAGCAATCGGCTGTTAACCGATTGGTCGTAGGTTCGAATCCTACCGCCCGAGCCAGTCGGTCGCTGAACCGAGCGGGCCGGTCCGCCCGCTGCCACCGGGACCTTGGACAGCAGTCGAGACGCCATCCGAGAAGCAGAATGCCACGGCGCGTCCTACTCAGCCGTATCGGTCCGTCGGAACCGCAATTCCGGCGTCGTCCGCTCAAGTTCCGGCTCAGCAGGCTGTTCCCGCGGATCTTCTTCAGCGCGGCTGACGTCGACGAAGGCCCGCGCGTCCGCCTCCGGGACACCGAGGCCGCGCAGGGCATAGTGCATCATGCCGAACGCAAGTTCCCGCTCCGCCATCAGCACCAGACCGATCCCAAGTTCCTTCAACCTGCGTCGCTCAGTCTCACTGTGGGTGCGCACCACGATGTCGATCGCTGGGTTGGCCCTGCGCGCGATTTCGATCTGCCGGAGGGCCTGATGCGAATCCGGCGTAGCGATGATAAGCAGCCGCGCCTGTTCAATATCGGCGGCATGAAGAATGCCGGGGGCCGAGGCGTCGCCGAAGACAGCCTCCATTCCCTGCGCCCTCAGCTCCAGGATTTTGCGCCGATCTCCATCCACCACGATATGCGGCAGGCCCCATGCAGTCATGGCTTTGCCAAGGATGCTGCCGACGCGCCCGTAGCCGACGATGATCGCGTGCCCGCTTCGTGACGACGGACTCGTTGCAAGTTCGGTAGCGATCCGGTCTTGCCGTTCGAACCTTGCCGCAAAACCCGGCCGACTGGCGAAGAAATCCGTGGCTTTTCCCGCAAGGGCAAACACGAACGGATTGAGGGTGATGGACAGCAGGGCGCCCCCAAGTATCAAGTCCCGCCCCTCAGGCGGCAGGATATTCAGTGACAGGCCCAGGCTGACAAGGATGAACGAGAATTCGCCGATCTGCGCCAGGCTTGCGGCAATCGTGAGAGCGGTGCCGATCGGATGTTTGAATGCCAGGACTATCGCGACCGCCACGAGCGACTTGCCGAGCATGATCACTCCGAGCGCCGCGACGACAGCCAGCGGCTCCCGGATGATGATAGCGGGATCGAACAACATGCCGACCGAAACGAAGAACAGGACCGCGAAAGCATCCTGCAGGGGCAACGAATTGGCCGCGGCCTGGTGACTGAAGTCGGACTCAGCCAACACCATGCCGGCGAAAAAAGCCCCAAGCGCGAACGAAACACCGAACAATTCCGCCGAACCAAACGCGATGCCGAGCGCCAGGGCCAGCACTGCCAGCGTAAACAGCTCACGCGAGCCGGTTCGAGCGGCTTGCTCCAGCAGCCACGGCACGAACCGTCGGCCGCCGATCAGCATGACGATTGCAAAGAGCGTGACTTTGGCGAGCGTCAGTCCGAGTGTGAGCCACAGGTTTCGAGTCGCCGCATCATGTGTGTGGGCGGTATCGCCACCCAACGTGGGCGCCAACGCGGGCAGCAACACGAGAGCGAGAACCATCGCGAGATCCTCGACGATGAGCCAGCCCACCGCTATGCGGCCCTTGTCACTGTCGAGCAGCCCTTGGCCCTCCAACGCACGCAGCAAAACCACCGTGCTGGCAACCGACAACGAGAGCCCGAAGATGATACCGGCGCCCCAGTGCCAACCCAGAACCATTGCGAGGGCGGTGCCCATTGCGGTCGCCGCCACGATCTGCACGATCGCCCCGGGCAGCGCTATCGTCCGCACGGCGATCAGATCCTTGATCGAGAAGTGCAGACCGACACCAAACATCAGGAGTATCACGCCGATCTCGGCTAGTTGGGCCGCCAGCTCGGCGTCGCCGACGAAACCCGGTGTGAAAGGGCCAATGGCGATGCCCGCGATCAGGTAGCCGACCAGAGGCGGCAGCCGCAGTCGTTGCGCCAACATGCCAAACAGAAAGGCCGAGACAAACCCCAGGGCAACGATTGCAATAAGCGCGGTCGCATGCGTCACGGAGCCGGATCCTTCATGATGGCATTGTCGGGATGTGCTGCGCCCGACGTCATATCGCAGCGGCTTCTGTCACACCTGAGCCTTGGTTGGCACCCCATCGTCCGAAGGATCTGGTGGGTTGGGCACCGGTCTCTCCGGGCCGGCCATCCGCTGCACGGCGTCAGGCTTCAGCGCCTCACCAATCGAACAAATCGACGCCGACGCTGCCCGCAACGGCGCCGGCGACGGTCAGCAGACTAAGGCTGAGCAAAAATCGATGCAGCCATTCGATCACCCGATAGGTCGCTTCGGGAGCCGATGCGGCACGGCGCGCCAACACCCGTTCGAGGAACAATGGCTCGATCACGAAAAGCATCGCGGTAAAAACCAGCCAGGTCAGGACCATGGCGTGCATCCACCAGAAACTGGCCGCCTCGAACCGGCTCCAGGCGTCAAGTCGCCACGTCATGTAGAGGCCGCTGATACCGGCCACGGCCGTGGTGAACCTCGCTTGCCGGGCGAAGCGCGCCTCGATCGTATGAAATGCGGCGAAGCGTTGCGCTGGTGGATAGGATCGCCTGATCGCGGGCAGCAGGACTGTCGTCACCATCCCAACGCCACCGATCCACAGAACGACAGCAAGAACATGAAGGACGCGGGCAAGGGCGATGTCGGTCACGGCAGATCCCACCCCGTCAATAGCACGGGTGCCCGTCCTTGCCATAGGTCCACCGCACGCTCTGTTGATCGCCGACGCCGCCCTCCCAATCTGATGTCCTTCGGGCAGGATGGAGGAGCGAAACGTGCAGAAAGCCACCCCGCGGGTCAGCCAGATCCTGGAAACTTCGCTGTATGTCGAAGATCTGGAGCGGTCACGCGGTTTCTATGAACGTCTCTTCGGCTTCACGGCGTTCTTTCAGGACGAGCGCATGTGCGCGATGGAGGTCCCCGGCGAGCAGGTGCTGCTGCTGTTCCGCCACGGCATGACCGATCGACCTGCACCGGGTCCAGGTGGGATGATCCCGCCGCATCATGGCCGGGGCGCGCTGCATCTGGCGTTCGCGATCCCTTTCGGCGAACTGGCCGCATGGCAGGAACATCTGTCCCACCACAATATTGCACTCGAAAGCACTCTGCATTGGCCGGGAGGGGGCACAAGCCTTTACTTCCGAGACCCGGATGGCCACTCCCTGGAAGTTGCCACGCCCGGTCTCTGGCCGAACCGGTGACATGGCGATCATATATCGTTAACGAAACAACAATACGAGCATGCCAGTGACGCGGTATCGCAAGCTCATAGCGAACACGGCCATTTAACCGCCATTGCGGCAGCGATCGGGTAAGCTCACGCGCGTCCGGGCGATGACGCCGCGCGGGGACGCTCGACGCGCAGCGGGCGGCAGGGTAACGTGTCGCCAAATAAGAAGAACCGAACCGCAAAGGGGGGAAGGAAAAATGGACTTCGGCATCGCACTTCCAACGCCCGCGAATTCGTGGAGGACGGTCAAGCGTGCGGAGGATGCTGGATTCCGCACCGCCTGGTTCTACGACACGCAGATCCTGAGCGCCGATGTGTTTGTCGCGATGGGCGCAGCGGCCGTGAAGACCGAGCGGATCCGCCTCGCCACCGGCGTACTGATCCCATCGAACCGCATAGCGCCCGTTGCAGCCAATGGCCTGGCCACGCTGAATGCGCTGGCGCCGGGCCGCATCCTCGCCGGTTTCGGCACCGGCTATACTGGCCGGCGCAGCATGGGCCTTGGCGCCTATAAATTGTCCGACATGGCCGAATATATCCGGGTCATTTCGGCGATGTGGCGAGGCGAGACGCCGGAGCTGCACATCGAGGGCAAGACCCGCAAGGTCCGGTTTCTCAACCCGGACACCAAACTCATCAATATTGAAGATCCGATCCCGATCTACGTCTCCGCCTTCGGGCCCAAGACGCGCCGGGTGACCGCGGAGCTGGGCGCCCATTGGATCAATGCCGATTTTGGCGAGGCAATCTCGGCGGCGACGGCCAAGGAAATGGATGCAGCCTACCGCGTCGCCGGCAAGGATCCGGCCAGCATGCATAAGACCATCTTCGTGTTCGGGTCGGTGCTCAAGGACGGCGAGACCTGCGGCAGCCCCCGCGTCAGGGCGGAAGCCGGTCCGGCGGCCATGATGATGCTGCACAACGCGATGGAGGCACAGGATCACGGCAATCTGGTGGGCGGGGAGACGCCTCCGACCGACGCCGATTCGCCGTTCGGACGACTGGAGCGTGAGTATCGCGCCATTTATTTGTCGTACCAGCCGGCCGACGCCCGGTATCTGACATTGCACCGCGGGCACCTGATGTTCGTGCGGCCGGAGGAGGAGCGCTTCGCGACAGCCGATCTGATACGCGCGACCACGGCCACCGGCACCGCGCCCGAATTGCGTGACCGGATGCGACGCTTAAAGGACGCCGGCTATGATGAGGCGGTGGTGCAGATCATGCCGGGTTGCGAAACAATGATCGAGGACTGGGCACGCGTTTTCGAGACCGTGTAACCGGTCCGCGCACTGGTATTGGCAGCGAGTTGGTGCGACGCGGTTCCGGCTGATCGGCTTCAGCTCGCGTCCATTCCAGGCTGCGCGCAGATCCTCGGCGCTCGGCACTCGAATTGTTGTCTGTTCGCAGCGATATTCCAGCGACCCCTGGCGGCGGCGCTGAAGGCAAAAAACGCCCCTGCACCTGACCATGAAACCTGGCCAGTCGCGTGTTCAGGGGCCGCGGTTGCCGTCAGTAGGTGAGGAAGATTTGCAGGATTTCTTCCGGATCACTGGTGACGGTCAGCGCCAAGGCCAGTAAAATCCGCGCCTTTTGCGGATTGAGATTGTCCGCGATGAGGAACCCGGCGTCACGCATCTTGCTGCCGCGGAAGGTCCGACCGGAGCCAGCCCGGGTACTCTGCACCACGATGATCCCCTTCCCGACAGCCTCGGTCAGCGCCTCGATCTCGTCCGGGGTGCAGAAGCCGGGGGCAAAACCGGCGGCGATGATCCCTCGGGCCCCTGCCGCAGAGAAGGCGCGAATAGCGGTGCCGTCTCCGCCGGCGTATGAGTATGATATGTCAACCCGCGGCATGGCATCCAGGCCGGCAATGTCGAATTCAGTATCGGGCGCGCAGCGACGGATCGGCCGGCGATAGAACGCGATCGCATCACCGTCGGCATGTCCCAGTACGCCGAAATCCGGGGTGCGGAAGGTCTGCAGCCGCAGAGTTGAGGTCTTCGTTACCTCCCGGGCCGCGTGGATCTCGTCATTCAGCACAACAAGCACGCCGAGGCCCCGCGCCTCCGGGCTGGCAGCCACACGAACGGCGTTGACCAGATTCATGCCGGCGTCGCTGGACAGCGCGCTGGAAGGTCGCTGCGCACCCACCACAACAACCGGAACCGGCACCTTGAGGGTCAGATTTAAGAAATAGGCAGTTTCCTCCAACGTCGCGGTGCCGTGGCCGATGACGATGCCGGAGAGATCCGCATGGTCCGCGACCAGTTGCGAGCACCGCGCGGACAGCGCCTGCCAGTCGGCAAAACCGATCGCCGTACTCGGTACGTTGCGGTAGCGGACCGCCAGCACGTCGGCCACCAGAGCGGTCTCCGGCCAGCGTTCCAGGATCTCCTCGGCGTGCATCATGACGCCGGCGACACTGTAGTCCTGCAGGTCCAAGGGGTCTCGGCCGAGCGCGGAGATGGTGCCCCCAGTGCCGATGAAGGCGACTTTTGGCTTGGTCATCGGCTGGGCTCCGAAGAGGTGGCCTTCGGCACTGCGAAGGACGCCCTACCGTCCAACACCCCCGGGCGCGCCCAGTGCCAGTTCGTGTCTCGTTGGTAGGCACCCGCGACGTTCAGAATACGTCCCTCCCCGAACGGCCGGCCGACGATCTGCAGGCCGATCGGGCAACCGTTCGGATCAAAGCCGCACGGCACGCTGATCGCGGGCAAGCCGAGATAGTTGAACGGCCTGGTGTTGGCGGACACCGCCATGAAGCGATGTTCGGTGCCCGGCGGCCCGTGGTCGATATCGGTTTCCGCCAAGGTCGGGAGGCAGGTGCGGATGGTGGGGGTCACCAGCACGTCGACCCGAGCGAACACGTCGGCCGCGAACGCCCGGAGGATGGGACCACGGCGGCTGAGGGCCTCCAGATAATAGGTCGCGGGGATCGCATAGCCAGGATACATGCGAGCGCTGATATGCGCGCCATAGGTCTGCGGCTCGGATCGCATCCATTCGGAGTGGATCGCTGCCGCCTCGACACGCGACACGATGCCGCCATATGCCGCGACGGCATCCATCAGCGGCAGCTCGAAGCGACTGACCGTTGCGCCCCGCTCCGCCAGCACAAGCAAAGCCGCTTCCATGGCCAGGACCACCGGCTCGTCCGCGCCGTCCAGAAACACATTGCTCGGCACGCCGATCCGCACGCCGTCCAGATCTCCGGTCATGAATGATTCGTAGTCCGGCACCGCCTCACGCGAACTGGTTGGGTCGCGTCCATCATGCCCCGCGATCACCCCCAGGACCCGGGCGCAGTCGCGGGCCGTGCGGGCGAGTGGACCGACATTGTCGTGCGAGAACGACAATGGCATCACGCCGAAACGGGAGACGCGGGTCTGGGTCGGTTTCAATCCAGTGATGCCGCAGGCGGAGGCCGGGAGGCGGATTGAGCCGCCGGTGTCGGACCCCAGCGCCATGTAGTTGAAGCGTGCCGCGACCGAGACCCCGGACCCCGACGATGACCCACCGGTGATGTAAGGCAGGTTCCATGGATTGTGACAGTCGCCAAACGTCTTGTTGTGCCCAGTCGGGTTCTGCGCGAACTCGGCCATGTTCAGTCCGCCGAACACGTAGGCGCCGGCCGCTGCCATGCGCTCGATGACGGTCGCGGTGACGCTGGGACGGAAATCCTTGCGTAACGCCGAACCGCAGGTACTGAGCTTTCCGGCCTGATAGTACATGTCCTTGTGTGCCATCGGCACGCCGTGCAGCGGTCCCAGGCGTGTCTTGCTTCGCACCGCCGCGTCGGCGACCCGGGCGGCGGAGTCGGCCGCCTCCCGCTCCTGCCAGATCATCGCGTTGACGTATGGATTGACCGCATCGAGGTTAGCCCAGCAGGCATGCAGCAGATCGAGCGACGTTGCTTCGCCCGTGGCGACGGCATCCGCGGCCTGGACCAGGGAGAAATCGGCAAGGCCCGCCATCAGGCGCCTTCCTTGCAAGCCTGCAGCGCCGCTTCGAAGCTGGACGGCTCATCCTCGAAGACCAAAGTACCCCGCAGCGCCTCGAATGCCTCGATGGTGGCGCTCAATTCAGCCGCCAGTCGTTCCGCCGGATCATTTGGCGGCTTAATTCCGTGCCATCGCGCAATTGTTGCTTCTGTCGTGGCTAGGAATTCATCCATCAGTCGTGGTCTCCGGGTTCATCGCCGGGTCAGCGGGCGGCAAAGCCAGTAGGCAACAGAAAAGCGGGACGGGCAATGGTAGGTGCGACCTTTGAAACGAATATCCCTAACCGGCTGGACAGGCTGCCCTGGAGCCGCTTCCACTGGCTGGTGATCGGCGCTCTCGGGATTGCCTGGATCCTGGACGGGCTGGAGGTCACGATCGTCGGCTCGTTGTCGGGCGCGCTCACGGACAGCCCAGTGCTGCGCCTGACGGCGGGCGAGGTCGGCGCGGCGGCGAGTTCCTATCTCATCGGGGCCGTCGCCGGCGCCCTGGTGTTCGGCTGGCTGACCGATCGTCTCGGCCGCAAGAAACTCTTCACAGTGACTGTGCTGGTCTATCTTGTGGCTACCATCGCCTGCGGACTGTCATGGAATTTCTGGTCGTTCGCACTGTTCCGGATGATCACGGGCGCCGGTATCGGCGGCGAATACGCCGCGGTGAACGCAACCATCCAGGAAATGATCCCGGCTCGGCGGCGCGGCTTCACCGACCTGGTGGTGAACGGTAGCTTCTGGATCGGCGCGGCGATCGGTGCGATGGGGGCCTATGTCGTGCTGGACCCCTCCATCATGCCGCCGGAGATCGGCTGGCGGGCGGCTTTCGTGATCGGCGGCGTACTGGGCTTCATCGTCCTGCTGCTACGGCGGTTCCTGCCGGAAAGCCCTCGATGGTTGATGACCCATGGCTACCCGCGGGAAGCCGAAGCGGTTGTGACGCAGATCGAACAGCGCGTCGCGGCTGAAACCGGCAGACCCTTGCCGCCGGTTCCGCCGGGGTTTCTGACGCTGCGGACTGACGTGCATTCCTGGTTCTGGGCCGGAGCGAAGGCACTGGTCACGATCTATCGGCGACGGACCTGGCTGGGGGTCACGCTGATGGCGGCGCAGGCGTTCTGCTATAACGCGGTCTTCTTCACCTACGCGCTGATCCTGACGCGGTTCTACCAGGTGCCGTCCGGCAACGTGGGCCTGTTCATTCTGCCTTTCGCGGTGGGCAATTTTCTGGGTCCGCTGCTTCTGGGAAGGTTGTTCGACACCATTGGTCGGCGGGTGATGATCACCGCCACCTATGGTCTATCCGGTGTTTTGATGGCGTTGACGGGTTGGATGTTCGCCTTGGGCTGGCTTGACGCGGTGCAGCAGACCATCGCCTGGACCATCATCTTCTTCTTCGCCTCGGCCGCAGCCAGCTCGGCCTACCTGACCGTCGGCGAAAGTTTCCCGCTCGAGGTGCGCGCGGTCGCGATCGCGCTGTTTTACGCGTTCGGGACGGGCGTTGGCGGTGTCGCCGGCCCGGCGCTGTTCGGGGCCCTGATCGAGACCGGGTCCCGGATGTCGATCCTTTACGGCTATCTGCTGGGCGGCTTGTTGATGGTCGGTGCCGCCGTGGTGGCTGGCTTTCTGGGTATCGACGCCGAGCGGCGGTCACTGGAGGATATCGCGCCGCCGTTGTCCGCGGTGACGAAGGGTGCCTCCGGCTAAGACCGTCACGCTACAACCTGCGTCTTCACGGCTCCCGTCCGGTGCCGGCGGACTCGCTGACGATCGGGGCCGATGCCCGCACAGTGAAAATCCGGCGCATCGGCGGTTGCCTGCCAAGCGGGCAGCATCAGCGCGATGGTACGGGCCCCTTTGCGGCGGTCCTGAGCGTTGTGCCGCAGGCGCTTAAGCCTTCGTTAACCGATAGCATGTTAAGCGGGTCGAAGCCCCAGCAATCGCCGCCGAGAGCATTGTCCATGTCCATAACGAGCCTGTTCGTCAATCTGTCAATCCGGAACAAGATCGCCGCAGCGTTCGCCGTGATCCTTGCGCTGGTTGCCGCGCTTGGCTTCGCCGCGGTGGCGCGTCTAACCACATTCAACGCGCACCGTCGATTCACTCGTCTCCGATTCGATGGTGGCGGTCGGCGAACTGGGCGACATGCGCGAGGCGCTGCTGCGCTACCGTCTTGCCGTCGCTCGCTACATCATCGCAAAGGATCTAAATCCGGAATTCGACGTCAGTGCCAACCAGGCCCTCGCCAATTATCGGCTGCATGAGGCGAAATTCAGGCCGACGGTCCAGGAACCGGCGGAAGTAACGCTGGACAACGAAATCCAGCGTTCCATGCAAGCCTATCTGGATGCCATTACCCCGGCCGTTGCGCTCTACCATGCCGGCAAGCTCGACGAGGCCTGGGCGCTCTATCTCTCCAACGGCGGCGTGATCAAAGCCGAAGCCATCGACGCCGCGCTCGGGGAGGCGAAGAAGTTCAACACGGAGGAGTTCGAGCCGACTCGGCGATGAGGCCGCCGCGCAATATATCAGTGCCCTCTGGATCGTTGGGGGTCTGCTGGCCGGAGCTATCGTCCTGGCCACCGGGGTCGGCTATGGGCTCGTTCGCGGCGTCGCCCGCCCATTGGTGCGAGCATCGCTGGTCTTGGCCCAGTTGGCACGACGCGACTACGACTTCGTCCTACGCCAGGGGCGCCGCGGCGACGAGATCGGTGCGCTGTCCCATTCCATCGACACGCTGCGGCTTGCCCTGCAGAATGGGGACCGGCTAGCTGCGGAACAGCAAGCAGCGCAGTCCGCCAAAGCGCGCCGTCAGGCTGCGATAGAGCAGCACACGCAAGACTTCGGCAGCTCGATTGCAGGCGTCATGGCCTCGCTGGCGGGCTCTGCCGAAGCGATGCGTCAGTCTGCCGAGGCGATGTCCGAAGCGTCCAGTGTGGTGCATCGCGAAGCGGCGAACACCTCCTCGGGCGCGGCGAAGTCATCGCAAGATCTAGCCGGGGTCGCCGCGGCGGTCGAGCAGTTGAACGCCAGCGTCGCTGAGATTTCGCGCCAACTGGCAGGGGCCGCCACTGTGGCTCAGCAAGCCGTACAACGCGCCGATTCGAGTCACGCCACGATGCAGGGCCTGTCCGAGGCGACCGAGCGCATCGGCGACGTGGTGCGGCTGATCAGCGACATTGCCAGCCAAACCAATCTGCTTGCGCTGAACGCAACGATCGAGTCTGCGCGCGCCGGCGATGCCGGCAAGGGCTTTGCGGTGGTCGCCGGTGAGGTGAAGCTGCTCGCCGCGCAGACCGCGAAGGCCACTTCCGAAATTGCCAGCCAGATCGAGACCGTCCGCGTCGCCACCGGCGAGGCAGTGTCGGCGATGGCCGAAATTGGCGGCATCATCGGCAAAATCAGCAATATATCGAGTGCGATCGCAGCCGCGGTCGAACAACAGAATGCAACGACGCGCGAAATTGCCGGCAGCGTTCAGGCAGTGGCCAGCGCGACCGCCGGCACCGCTGAGGCAATGGAGCAGGTCGTTTCCGTCTCGCAGAAGGCCGGGAGCGTCAGTCGCGACGTCCTGGGAGGCGCAGCGGGCATTGGTGGTGACGCGGAACAGCTGCGCACCGAGGTGGAGCAGTTCCTGGCTGCGGTGCGAGGGGATACGGCTGAGGAAAAGCGCCAGTACGAACGTTTTCGTGTGGACGGTGTCATGGTCGGTTTACAAGCCAAGGGTCATCCTGCGACACGCGTGGAACTCCGGAACATCTCGCGGGGCGGCGCCGCGGTCAGCAGCGATTTGACACTGCCGACAGGCGCCGCTCTGGAAGTCGAACTGCCGGCGGGAGGCGGCAGCGTGCCCGCAAGGGTGGTCCGATGTGGCAACGGCGAGCTCGCCGTTGTGTTCAGCTCCGAGGCGCATGCGCTCTCCCAGATCGACCAGGCTCTGATCTGTCCTGACGCAATCCCGCCGAGCAGCCTGACGCCGTGTAGGAGATCTACGCCCACGCCGATGGGGACCTTCAAACAGCCGTTGTTTGCAGCGTTGTGGAAAATCATGGCTGGTTATGGCGCCGAAGCAGCCGAGGCCGGCGATAGCGCCCTTGGATCTGGTGTCAGGGGTCCCTCGGCAGCAGCATCACGAGCTTATGGCCAGGGTGGGCCGCTGGGACAAGTGTGACCTGGTCGTAGCGCAACGTCCCCTCGCGCGGATGATTGAACACGCGCTCGCCACCCTCTCGCGCCAGTACGGCTTGGCGTCCCCAAAGGCGAGCAAACGACGCGCTATCACGCAGGAGTTCACGAACCAGCTCTTCTATCCCGCGATCTTCCGGGTTGTGGGCCGTATCCGCGCGGAATTCCGCGAGCAACCGTCGGGCGCGGTTCTCCCAGTCGCAAATGAACTTGGGCGCAGCGGGATCGAGAAAAACATAGCGCAACAGACATGTCTCGCCGCTGTCCAACCACGGAGCGAACAGCCGGCCTGCCGCGGCGTTCCAGTCACGCGCGTGCCACAATCGGTCGAGCAGGTATGCGGGAACAGCGGTCGAACGCAGCACCTCCACAAGCTCGGGCGGAGCGGCTTCAGGCTCCGGGCCGGGCGCCGGCGGTGCCGGGTCGCGCCGCCGGGTCAGCTCGAACAGATAGGCCCGCTCCGTCGCTGTCAGCCGCAGCGTGTCCGCGAGGCGCGCCAACGCCGCGGCCGAGAGAGAAATATCCCGGCCTTGCTCGATCCAGGTGTACCAGGTCGTGCTGAGGCCACAGTCTTGCGCTACTTCCTCGCGCCGCAGCCCCGGCGTGCGGCGGCGCCCTTGCGGCGTCACGGGCAGGTCAGCAGGCCGCAGGGCTTCCCGGTGGGTGCGAAGGAAGGCGCCCAGCTGGCGCCGCTGGTCGGTCGACAGGGCCATGGTAGCACTCAATATACCAGTATATCCTGCCAACTTATACCAGTTCTCCGTTGGCTGGAGGATGCCCACCTGCATTGAGGGAACCGATCCAAATGAGCACCCAGCAGTACAATTTCGCCGCCCAGCAGTACGAACCCCGGGCGCGTGACTATGTCACCAGCGTGGTCCACAGCACCGGCGAGGATCTCGACCAGATCGAGGCCGAGGTTCGGGGCAGAAGCAGCGCCCGCGTTCTGGACCTGGGATGCGGCGGCGGCCATGTCACCTACCGCGCGGCGCCGCACGTCGCGAAGGTTGTCGCCTGCGACGTGACCGCGAGCATGCTGGAGGCTGTCGCCGCGACCGCAGCCGAGCGTGGGCTGCGCAATGTGGAGGTGCGACAGGCCGCCGCGGAGGCATTGCCCTTCGAGGATGGCTATTTCGATCTCGTCCTGTGCCGGTTCACCACGCATCACTGGCAGAACATGGAGGCAGGTCTGCGCGAGGCACGACGCGTCCTCAAGCCTGCCGGTCGTGCTCTCTTCATCGATACTGTCGTTCCCGCCGACCCGGTATTGGATACACACATGCAGGCGGTCGAACTGCTGCGCGACATATCTCACGTGCGAAACTACAGCATCTCGGAATGGGTCGGGGGCCTGTCGCGCTCCGGGTTGGCCGTCGCGGGAGTCACTGTCCGCAGGTTGCGGTTGGAGTTCCCGGTCTGGATTGCCCGCACCCGCACTTCGCCCGCGCATGCGGACGCGATCCGGTCGTTGCAGACCACGGCACCAGCGGTGGTACGGGAGTATTTCGCAATCGGCGCGGACGGCAGCTTTGATATCGATACGGCGACGATACTTGTGCGCGCGGTATAGGGGTTGTCGCGAAACCGGTCGGTCGCGCGGGCCGCGACGGTTTCGCATGCGCATCCGCCCATTCTCACCGAGGCCGATCATGCCGCAGCGGCTGGCCGCAACCCATCGGGTGGTGACCTGAGCCTGGCTGGAGTGGGACCGTTTACGCCCAGTGCAGGATGCGGCAGGGTTGCGACCGCTGTCCCTGCCCCCGGGAGCATCCATGACCGACGATGTGGCCATCATCACCGAAACCCTTGAACGGGTCGCCGAACGCGCCGGCGATCCGACGTCGCTTGTGTTCCAGCGATTGTTCAAGGAGTTGCCCGCTTTGGAGGACCTGTTCGTTCGCGATCGCGACGGCAGTGTCCGCGGCCAGATGTTTCAGGTAACGATCGAAAGCCTGTTGGATTTCCTGAGTGACCGCTCCTACGGCGCAAACCTGGTTCAAATCGAGCGCGTCAACCATGAGGGCCTCGGCGTCGATCCCGCACTGTTCGACAGATTCTATCTGACAGTCATGGCCACATTCAAGGACGTCCTGGGCGCGGACTGGACGACCGACATGGAAGCTGTTTGGACCCGGGCCGTGCGGGAACTGACCGGGTCTTCCGCCTGAGGCCGAAAGATCGCCTGCTCCGCCGCCGCGCATACGCAGCCCCTCACGCCCTCGTTGCGAGAACGATTGACCCGATCGGCGGTGTCACCAGCCTGCTCGTCACCACAAATCAGGCTCCATCTGCCAGCCAGGCACATCAAGCCAGAATACTTCAGCGACGAAACCGAGGCTGCGACCCTGCTGTTCCCTCCGCGCTACACACGCTATATCCGCCGCATGGCCGCGTCGCGTTCCCTGATTCGCATCGCCGTCAACGTCGCCCTCGACGGCGGCCTGGCGGCAGTATCGGTTCCCGTGGCGCGGTGGCTCGCCAATCCGGACGCGCCGGCATTGCACCCGCTGTGGGGAATGCCCGTCGGCGCGGCATGCCTGTTGCTCGCCGGCATCCCGTTCCGTCTTTCCCTGCAGTACTGGCGCTTCGCCGCTATCGGAGATCTGCTCACCGTCGCCGCCAGCGCCGCCGCCGGCGCCGCCCTCTTTGCCGCTGTCACGTCGCTGACCACGACCGCCCCCGCCAACCCGGCCTTCGCCGTCATCCACGCCCTCACTTTGTTGCTGTTTCTCGGCGCCCCTCGCGTCGGCTACCGCTGGCGGCGCGGTCGCCCCAACGCCAGGCCAGCCGAAGTCGACGCCGCCTCCATCCTGCTGGTCGGCAGCATCGAGGACGCCGACCTGTTCATCCGCGCCCTGCCTCAGGACCGCCGCCAGGCCTTCCGCATCGAGGGATTGCTTGCCTCCAGCGACCGTCAGACCGGCCGCCGCATTCAGGGCCATCGCATTCTCGGCTCACTCAAGGACGCCGGCTCCGTCCTGGACCAGTTGCAGGCTGAGGACCGCCTGCCCGGCACCTTGGTCTTCGTCACGCCGGAGCTGGCCGGCGCCCGTCTCGCCCAGGTGGTCACCCAAGCCGACCGCTTTGGCCTGCAGGTCCGCCAGGCTCCACGGCCCACCGCCTTGGCCGATCCGACCGACAAGCCTCGCCCCGTTGAACTGCGCCCGGTCGCAATCGAGGATCTGCTCAATCGCCCCCAGGTGCCGCTGGACCGCGATGGCATGGCGCGCTTGATCCAAGGTCGCCGGGTCATCGTGACAGGCGCCGGCGGCACCATCGGCAGCGAACTCGCCCGGCAAGTTGCCGCCTTTGGTCCCGGCACGCTCACGCTGCTGGACAACGGCGAGTATGCACTGTGGCAAATCGACCTGGAGCTTGCCGAAACCCATCCCCGGATTCCGCGCCAGGCGCTGATCGCCGACATCCGCGACGAGGGCCGCATCCGCGCGATCTTTGAGGAGCATCGCCCTGAGTTAGTGTTCCACGCTGCCGCCCTGAAGCACGTGCCGATGGTCGAGGCGAACCCACTGGAGGGCCTGGCCACCAACGCCGCCGGCACCCGGCACGTCGCCGACGCGGCGCGGGCGACCGGCGCACTCGCCATGGTCCTGATCTCCACCGACAAGGCCGTCAATCCTACCAGCGTCATGGGCGCCTCCAAGCGACTGGCGGAGATGTACTGTCAGGCGCTCGATATCTCGGCCCATGCCGCGCGCCAGGGTATGCGTTGCATTACGGTCCGCTTCGGCAACGTGCTCGGCAGCACAGGATCGGTGGTGCCCTTGTTTCAGCGCCAGTTGGCCAGAGGCGGCCCGCTGACCGTCACCCATCCCGACATGCAGCGCTACTTCATGACAGTGCGTGAAGCAGTGAGTTCTGGTCCTTCAGGCCAGCGTTCTCGGCGTCGGCGGCGTTTCCCTGCCCTCCGGCGAGAACGGCGGCATTTTCGTGCTGGACATGGGCGAACCGGTCAAGATCGTGCACCTCGCTCGGCAAATGATCCGCCTCGCCGGCCTGCAGCCCGAACAGGATATCGATATCCGCTTCACCGGCCTCCGTCCCGGCGAGAAGCTGTTCGAGGAATTGTTCCACGGCAAGGAACCGCCGATCCCCACTGGCTATCCCGGCTTGCTGATGGCATCCCCGCGCACCGCTGATCCGGCTATTGTGGGACGCGCGATCGAGGAGATCGGCAGCGCCTGTCGCGGCGGCCAGGCCAAGTTGGCCTTGACGCTTCTCGGCCGGCTGATCCCCGAGTTTGAACACAATGCCGACGGCTCGGCCGGGGAAGTTCGCGCCTGACTTTTCGCCAGGACCTGATATCCCTGGACTCCGATTGCCACGATTGAGGTTGCATGTCCGAACTCGCCACGCCGCCCCATCCCGTTCCTGGACCTGAAGGCGCAGCAAGCGCGGATCGCGGTCGACCTTCGGCGCCGGCTCGATACAGTGCTGGAGCACTGCCAGTTCGTCCTGGGCCCCGAAGTGAGGGAACTCGAGGCGGCGTTGGCGAAATTCTGCGGCGCGAAGCATTGCGTTGGTGTCAGTTCCGGCACCGATGCGCTCCAGATCGCCCTGATGGCGGAAAACATCGGTGTCGGCGACGCAGTCTTCCTGCCGGCTTTCACCTACACCGCGACCGCCGAGGTACCGCTGCTGCTGGGGGCGACACCGGTCTTCGTCGACGTCGACCCGCGCACCTTCCAGATCGATCCCCGGCACCTGGCGCTGCGGATAGACCAGATCCGCGCCGCCGGAATACTGCGCCCACGGGCCATCATCGGCGTCGATCTGTTCGGACAGCCGGCAGACTGGCCTAGCTTGTCCGAGGTCGCCCGCCGCAACGACCTGTTCACCCTGGACGACCTCGCGCAGAGCTTTGGTGCCTCGCTGCACGGGGCGATCCTCGGCAGCCACGCGGACGCCACCGCGACCAGCTTCTTCCCGTCCAAACCGCTGGGTGCCTACGGCGACGCCGGCGCATTGTTCACCGAGAGCGACGCTCGCGCCGAACTTTATCGCAGCCTGCGGACCCACGGCGAGGGCAAGACCCGGTATGAGGTGCTGCGGACCGGCGTGAACGGGCGGCTGGACTCCATCCAGGCCGCGATATTGCTCGCCAAGCTGGGCGTGTTTCCCGAGGAGCTGGCCGCTCGAGAACACATCGCCCGTGCCTACGACCAGCGGCTCGGCAATGCGGTCGTCACACCGGCGCGTGTGCCCGGCAGCACCAGTGCCTGGGCGATCTACGCCATTTTGCTGCCCGACCAGACTGCGCGGGATCGAGTCCAGGCAGCCTTGCGCGACGACGGGGTGCCGACCGCGATCTATTATCCCCGCCCGCTGCACCTTCAGCCGGCATATCGGGACCAGCATGACGCGACTTCACTGCCGGTTTCCGAGAACCTTGCGCATCGCATTCTGGCACTGCCGATCCATGCCGACCTCGACGACGGAGCGGTCGATCAGATCTGCGACGCGGTGCTGGCAGCGGTCTGAGACATGGCCCCCGCCTGCTGTGCTCTTGACTTCAATGATCGGAAGTCTATTTGGGACTTCTACGGATCATCCGGTCCGGCAAAAGGTCTTTAATCCGGCCCGCGCGCTTAGCGCGGGCAAGTCGTGTTTCACGCTCGTGACGCGCGCATACCACGGCAACTCCCGGGCTTAGGCCCGGCTATCCGTACGGAACCAATCCGCCACATGGCAGCATCCGCCACCGCGCGTGCCAACGAGCCCGCGCAAGACCATTTTCGGGGCGACGATTTCGCCTCTCTTCTCGACGAAACACTCGGCAACGACTCAGGGTTCGACGGTTCCGTCGTAACCGGCAGAGTGCTGCGCCTGACCGACGAATACGCTGTCGTCGATGTCGGGCTGAAGTCCGAGGGCCGCGTCGCCCTGAAGGAATTCGGACCGCCGGGCAGCAAGCCGGACGTCAAGCCCGGCGATTACATCGAACTTTATGTCGAGCGCTACGAAGACCGCGACGGATCGATTATTCTGTCGCGCGAAAAGGCGCGACGCGAGGAGGCCTGGACCAATCTGGAGAAGGCCTTCGAGAGCCAGAAACGCGTCGACGGAACGATCTATGGTCGGGTCAAGGGTGGCTTTACCGTCGACCTTGGTGGCGCCGTGGCGTTCCTTCCCGGCAGTCAGGTCGACATCCGACCGGTCCGTGACGTTGCGCCCCTGATGGGAACCCCGCAGCCGTTCCAGATCCTCAAGATGGACCGCGCCCGCGGCAACATCGTCGTGTCGCGTCGCGCCGTCCTTGAGGAAACCCGGGCGGAGCAGCGCAGTGAGCTGATCCAGGGCCTCAAGGAGGGTATGATCCTGGACGGCGTGGTGAAGAACATCACCGACTATGGTGCCTTCGTCGATCTGGGCGGCGTCGATGGCCTGCTGCATGTCACCGATATCGCGTGGCGTCGCATCAATCACCCGTCGGAGGCCCTGACCATCGGTCAGCAGGTCAAGGTTCAGGTGATCCGCTTCAACTCCGACACCCAGCGCATCAGCCTGGGCATGAAGCAGCTGGAAGCCGATCCGTGGGAGGGCGTCGCTGCGAAATATCCGCCGGGCGCGAAATACTCCGGGCGCGTCACCAACATCACCGACTATGGCGCCTTCGTCGAGTTGGAGCCAGGGGTCGAGGGGCTGGTGCATGTCTCCGAAATGTCCTGGACCAAGAAGAACGTCCATCCTGGAAAGATCGTGTCCACCAGCCAGGAAGTGGACGTCATGGTGCTGGACGTCGACAGTTCCAAGCGGCGCATATCGCTGGGCCTCAAGCAGGTGCAGCGCAATCCTTGGGAACAGTTCGTCGACGAGCATCCGACCGGCTCCGAAGTCGAAGGCGAAATCCGCAACATCACGGAGTTCGGCCTGTTCATCGGTTTGTCGCCCGATATCGACGGCATGATCCATATGTCCGACCTGTCCTGGGACGAGTTTGGCGAACAGGCGATGGCCGGCTACGAAAAGGGTCAGATCGTCAAAGCCAAGGTCCTGGACGTAGATGTGGAAAAGGAACGCATCAGTCTCGGCATCAAGCAATTGCGTGACGATCCGGCTGCGACCATCCTGGGCAGCGTCCACAAGGGCGACGTGGTCACCTGCGTTGTCAGCGCGGTGCAGGCCAATGGCATCGAGGTCCGCGTCAACGACGTATTGACCGGCTTCATCAGGCGGGCCGAGCTGGCACGGGACAAGGGAGATCAGCGGCCCGACCGTTTCGCCGTGGGCGAAAAGGTCGATGCCAAGATCACCGCGGTGGACCGCACATCCCGCAAGCTGACCTTGACCATCAAAGGCAAGGAAGTCGAGGAAGAGAAGCAGGCGATGGCCGAGTTCGGCTCGTCTGACTCCGGCGCCTCGCTGGGCGACATCCTGGGTGCCGCGATCCGGCGGCGCAACCAGTTGGCTCAGGACAGCTAACCCGGCCAGCGATGTCGCTGGAAACCGACCTTCTTCTGGACAGGCGGCGCCTCAAGCGCCGCCTTGTCTTTTGGCGGGTGTTTGCGGTGCTCGCGGTCGTGGTGGCGATACTGGTTGCATTGCGTGGCACCGGACTGACGCCGGTCGGAGCACACATCGCCCGCGTCACGGTGAACGGACTGATCCTCGAAGACCGCAAGCTCGTCGAAGCGATTGACGGAATGGCCGATGATGGCCAGGTCAAGGCCGTCATTCTGTCAATTGACAGTCCCGGCGGCAGCGTCGCAGGAGGCGAGAGCCTGCACGACGCGATCGCCCGCGTGGCTGCGAATAAGCCGGTCGTGGCGGTCATGGGGGGTCTCGCCGCCTCTGCCGGCTATATGATAGCGGTGCCTGCAACTCGTATCCTGGCGCGTGAAGCGACCCTCACTGGTTCGATTGGCGTCCTGTTACAAACCGGTGAAGCCTCTGGCCTTCTCGGCAAACTGGGGCTCAGCGCGGAAACGATCCGATCGGGGCCGCTCAAGGATGAGCCTAGTCTGACGCGGCCGTTATCGCCCGAGGGCAAAGTGGTGCTGCAGGGTTTGGTCGACGACATGTATGAGCAATTCGTCGGGATGGTTGCCAGCGGCCGTCACATTGACCCCGCCAAGGTTCATGAACTCGCCGACGGACGCCCCTATACCGGGCGACAGGCGCTTGCCCTCGGCCTGGTCGATGCGATAGGCGGCGAGAAGGAGGCGAAAACCTGGCTCGTGGCGGAAAAGGGCGTTTCCGCAAGCTTGCCGATCGAAGACGTCTCCACCGGCGGTTTGACCAGCCGAGCGTTCGGTGGCGAATTGGGATGGATCGTTCAGGACGTATGGAAAAGTCTGATTTCACAAAGCGTTAGTCTTGACGGAGCCTTGGCCGTCTGGCAACGTTCCGGAGACTGACCCGGGGAAGCGCTTTGACCAAATCAGAGCTGATCGCGGAGTTGGCGACTGCCAACCCGCACTTACGCGGCCAGGATGTGGAAACCATCGTGGCAACAATCTTTGAGGAGATAACTTACGCGCTCGCACGTGGCGAACGAGTGGAATTACGCGGTTTTGGCGCTTTCACCGTGAAGCATCGCGACGCAAGAACCGGCCGAAACCCGAGGACCGGTGAGTCGGTTGCGGTCGATGAAAAGTCGGTTCCATTTTTCAAGGCTGGCAAGGAACTTCGGCTGAGGGTAAATGCCGGGAAGATCGCCCGCGCCTCCCCCGCGGAGAGAAGGCAGGCCTGACCGGGTTTCGCACATGCTGTTCCTCATCGTCGCCATTGTCCTCTGCCTGCCATTCGTGCTGTTCGTACTGTCCAACATGGAGCCGGTTAAACTCGGGTTCTGGCCGACCGACTACACGGTCGATTTGCCTCTATCCCTGGCTATTCTAGGCAGCATGGCTCTGGCCTTCCTGTTGGGCGCACTGATCGTTTGGGTGGCGGAATTGGGTCAGCGCCGACGGGCGCGCCAGGCAGAGCGAACGGTCCGATTGCTGGAAGCCAAGATCGAAGAACTGCAGGCGCGCTCCACCGCACCGGCGCTGGCGATGTCCACGGCCTCATCGCCGCCCACCGCTTAATGGCTCAACCGAAACGCCTCATCGTCGCGCTGGACACCGCTGAACCCGCCAAGGCACGGGCCTGGGCGGATGCGGTTGGTCCTCACGCTGGTCTGTTGAAGTTAGGGCTGGAGTTTTTCCTGGCAAATGGGCCCGAGGGCGTCCGGAGCATCGCTGGCGCGCCACTTTTTCTTGATCTGAAGCTGAATGATATCCCTAATACGGTGGCGGGTGGCGTGCGGGCCCTCCTGCCCCTCCATCCCGCCATGCTGACGATCCATGCCTCCGGCGGCGCATCCATGGTTCGCGCCGCTCGCCAGGCCGCCGATGTGGCGGGTGCGGAACGTCCGATGATTCTGGCCGTGACGGTGCTGACCAGTATCGATCAGGCAACACTGAATGCGACCGGCGTCGCCACACCTACGGCGCAACAGGTATTGCGTCTCGGTCGACTGGCTTTCGAGGCGGGCGCCGACGGCCTCATCTGTAGTCCGCTCGAGGTGGCTATGCTGCGAGAGGCACTAGGCTCGAGCGTCCAGCTGGTCGTGCCAGGGATCCGCGCGACCGGCGCCATCGCCGACGATCAGGCTCGGACCATGAGTGCAGTCGACGCCATCGCGGCCGGCGCGGATTGGATCGTGGTTGGGCGGCCAATCACCGGGTCCAACGACCCCGGGGCGGCCGCCGCGGCGATCGCGGCCGGCATCCGGTGACCAAGGTCAAAATCTGCGGCATAAATGATCCTTTGGCATTCGACACCGCCGTGGACGCCGGTGCGGACTGGATCGGGTTCGTGTTCTTTTCGCGCTCCCCGCGATACATCACGCCACGTACCGCCGGCAGCTTTGTCCGGCCGAACCACAGTGGGACCCATGCGTGTGGGCCTGTTCGTGGATCCAACGGACGCCGCGATCGATCGGGTGCTCGAAACGCTCCCGCTGGATGCAATCCAGATCTACGGCCGGGTGAACGACCTTCCTGCCATCAGGGCTCGCTTTGGTTTGCCGATCTGGCGCCCGGTCGGGATCGCGACCTCGGCCGATCTGCCAGCCAATTCTCTTGATGCGGACGCGTTGCTGCTGGAAGCCAAGCCACCAGCCGAGGCAACTCGGCCCGGTGGCAATGCCACCAGCTTTGAATGGGGCTTGCTACGGCACTGGGCCGCCCCGGCCGCCTGGATTCTGGCGGGCGGTCTGACCCCGGACAACGTGGCGGCGGCGGTCAGGGAGACAGGCGCGGTCGCGGTCGACGTCTCCTCCGGCGTCGAACGCCAGAAGGGGGTCAAGGATCCGTCGCTGATCCGAGCCTTCATTCGCGAGGCAAAGCGTTCCTGATCCGTCGCTTACCGCAGGGAGATCGTGGACAGAAGAAGCCGACAGGACGAAGCTGCCACGCTACTTCTTTTTGGCAGCCAGCTCACTTTTCAGCCGCTCGACCTCTGCCTGTAGCGCAGCTATTTCCGTGCTCTCATTCGTCGGGGGCTCCTCCGAGCTGGATTCGACCCCGCGATAGAACGGCGTGAACAGATTGAACGCTCGTTCCATCATAGCCACGTTTTGCCGGCCGACCTCTTCGATGTTGCCGAACGGAAACAGGCTGCCCATCGTCTTCTGCATCGCCGCCCGCAGCTGGTCCTGCTGCTGGGCGAAGGACGACATCGCGTGCTCCAGGTATTTCGGCACCAGACCCTGCATGGAGCCGCCGTATAACCCGATAAGCTGCCGCAGGAAGTTGGTCGGCAGCAGGTTCTGGCCCTTGCCCTCTTCCTCGACAATGATCTGAGTGAGCACGCCGCGGGTGATGTCGTCGCCGGATTTGGCGTCGTAGACGACGAAGTCCCGGCCCTGCCGAACCATCTCGGCCAAATTGTCCAACGTTATATAACTGGAACTTTCGGTGTTGTACAGGCGCCGGTTGGCATACTTCTTGACCACGACCGGCGCTTTTTCGCTGGTCTTGGTATCCGGCAGTGTCTGGACGGGGTCGGCCATTCGTTCCTCGGGGCAATTCTCAAATGTTAGCGCGTGTTTCGCACCTGCGAAAGCCCGAATCGGAAACTAATACCAGCCAGCCGAGAGCTTGCCGCTCTTGTCACGGTCGGTCGGCTGGTATCCTATTGATTTCGCCCGCAGCCGCCACGCCGACCCTGCGCACATACCGGTCAGAGCTTGGACCGACCTGTAATAACACCTGCTTTGACGTTTCGCTGCCGACGGACCGAGCTTATGGTCCGCCCGAGAGGGAGCACGGATGCGGCATGGGGTGGCGGACTCCGGTTACGACGAATACCGGGAAATACGTGAGACGGTCGAGACGTGACCGACCAAGCAGACGAAGCATCGTTCGGACCCGGCGCGGATCAGGTTGGCGAGCGGGTGGACGCCAGGCGGGATACCCTGGATACGCGAGCGTTGGCGCGGGATTGGATCACGCTGTGGCAAAGCGAGCTGACCGCGATGGCGGCGGACCGGGAAATGCGCGAAGGTTGGCAGACGACGGCATCACTCTGGGCGGCCGCGATGACAGCTATGTTGCAAACTGTGCCCCGCGGACCGGTCCCGGGTCAGCCTCACGCCCGCCATGACGGATCGGATCGACGCGCCGGGCCCCCTGATGCGCCGCGGGCCGCGCCCGCTGCTGCTGCACCTGACCCTCGCGATGCTGAGATCGACCGTCTCGCGCGTCACGTCGCCGCACTGGAACGCCGACTGGCCGAACTCGAACGTGAAAGAGGTCCTTCAGTCGATCAGAAGCGCCGTCCGCGGCGGAAACCATGAGAGCGCATTTCCCGCCGAAATCATCGCCGAGACCCTGAGGCAGGACGCCGAGTTGATCAGCGGCGTCGCCGCGTACCGGCGGCATGGCTGGCACCGTACATTGATCGATCCACCGACGATCTGGTCCGAGGGCGGCACGCGGCTGTTGGATTACGGCCAGAACAACCAGGCCCTGCCGGTGCTGTTCGTGCCCAGCCTGATCAACCGCGCCTATGTGCTCGATCTGGCGGGAGGAAATTCGATGCTCCGCTGGCTCGCGAGGCAGGGCGTGCGGCCGCTTCTGCTGGATTGGGGTTGGCCAGGGGAAGCCGAACGCCGTTTCACCCTCACCGATTACGTGGCCGGAAGGATGGAGCGCGGCATCGAAGCGGCGTCTCACGCCGCCGGTCAACCGGTCGTGCTGGCAGGCTACTGCATGGGCGGCACGCTCGCGGTCGCAGCGGTGCAGCGGCGACCCGACCTGATCCGCGGTCTGGCTCTGCTGGCGGCGCCTTGGGATTTCCATGCCGAAAATCGTGACGATGCCCTTCAGGCGGCACGGATGTTGCCGCTGCTGGAGCCCGCACTGGCGTTCAGCCAGACCCTGCCGGTCGATATGCTGCAATCGTTGTTCGCTCTGGCTGATCCCTGGGGCGTCGCCGCAAAATACCGAAGCTTCGCGAGCCTGCCGCAGGATGGCGAGCGCGCCAGGCTGTTCGTTGCGCTGGAAGACTGGCTGAACGACGGCGTGCCGCTGGCCGCGGAAGTTGCCCGCGCCTGCTTGTCGGGATGGTATGGCGACAACGCGCCGGCGCGCGGCGAATGGCGGATCGCCGGCCTACCGGTCGATCCCACAGCGATCACGGCACCCACTTTCGTCGCGGTACCAGGGCGCGATCGCATCGTCCCACCAAGTTCCGCGCGTCCGCTCGCGCACTTGATTCCCGGCGCGATCCTGCACCAGCCGGCGGCTGGACATATCGGTATGGCCGCTGGCCCGCGCGCCGAGACGTCGCTTTGGCGTCCGCTCCTTGGCTGGCTGCAAGGCCTCGAAAACCCCGCCCGGAAAATCCGACCCGCCGCGTCCCCTCGAACTGCGTCTCGTCGCCGCGCCTGACACCATTGGCTCCTCGCCCGATGTCGGGCACGCGGCCTGACACCAGGGCTTCATCGACCCGCGCGCTTGACGCGGACGCGCCGGCGAGGTTCCTTCCCGCAGGCAGGAGGCGACATATCATGACGAGCAAGCAACCGGTGGCAATCGTGTTCGATACATTCGGCACCGTTGTCGATTGGCGATCCAGCTTGATCGCCGACCTGACCGCTTACGGCGCTACCCGAGGCGTCACCGCTGACTGGCCAGCCCTGGTGGATGCCTGGCGCGCCGCCTACCACCCGTCGATGGACCGCGTGCGCAAAGGCCAGCAACCGTGGACAAAGCTGGATGCCCTGCACCGCGCCTCGCTGGACCGGCTGGTCGAGGATTTCGGCATCAAGGGACTTTCCGAGGACGATCTTATCCACATCAACCTCGGATGGCATCGGCTGCGCCCCTGGCCCGACGCGGTGCCGGGCCTGACCCGCCTGAAGTCGCGCTTCATCATCGGGCCGCTCTCGAATGGTAATGTCTCGCTGCTGCTCAACATGGCGAAATTCGCCGGCATTCCCTGGGACATGATCTTCGGGTCCGACCTTTTCCAGCATTTCAAGCCTGATCCGGAGACCTATCTCGGGGCCGCGCGGCTGCTGGACCTGCGACCTGATCAAGTAATGATGGCGGCGGCGCACAATGGAGACCTCGGCAACGCCCGTGCCTGTGGGCTGCTGACCGCTTTCTTTCCCCGTCCCAACGAATACGGCCCGCATCAGAAGCGCGACTACGAGGCGGAACAGGATTGGGACGTCGTGGCGTCTGACATCCAGGACATGGCAGCCAAGCTCGGCGTCTAGCCCGCCTTGCCTTTTGTCACCCGCTTACGCACTTGAGGCTATGGCGGTAGTCTGCCGCCTGTCGCGGATCAACCGCACGAGGGAGAGCAAGATATGGAGGACATTGTCATCGTCTCTGCGGCGAGGACGCCTGTCGGCAGCTTCAATGGCGCCCTGAGTTCGATCCACGCGCACGAATTAGGAGCGGTCGCGCTTCAGGCTGCCATGTCACGCGCCAAGCTCGAGCCAAACGACGTCGACGAGTTGATCTACGGCCAGGTACTGGCGGCCGGCGAGGGCCAGAACCCGACCAGACAGGCGGGTCGCACAGCCGGCCTGCCGGATTCCAAGACGGCATTCGGCATCAATCAGGTCTGTGGCTCCGGGCTCCGTGCCGTTGCGTTGGCCGCGCAGCAGATCCGCACCGGTGAGAGCGCCATCGTCGCCGCCGGCGGGATGGAGAGCATGAGCCTGTCCGCTCATGCGGCGCATCTGCGCAATGGCACGAAGATGGGCGGCGTGGAATTCATCGACACCATGCTGAAGGACGGACTGTGGGACGCCTTCCATGGCTACCACATGGGCAACACCGCGGAAAACGTCGCGACCAAGTACCAGATCAGTCGCGAACAACAGGACGGTTTCGCGCTGGCTTCACAGCAGAAGGCATCCGCGGCGCAGAAGGCGGGCCGCTTCAAGGACGAAATCACTCCGGTCACGGTGAAAGCCCGCAAGGGTGACATCCAGGTGATCGACGATGAATATATCCGTCACGATTCGACCATCGAAGGCATGGCTCGTTTGCGGCCCGCCTTCACCAAGGACGGCACGGTGACAGCCGGCAACGCGTCTGGCATCAACGACGGCGCAGCCGCGCTGATTCTGATGACCGCGAGTGAGGCCAGCAAACGCGGACTCACCCCACTTGCGCGCATCGCCGGCTTCGCAACCGCCGGGGTCGATCCCGCGGTGATGGGCACCGGCCCGATCCCGTCGACCAGAAAGGTGCTCGCGCGCACCGGATGGAAACCCGATGACCTCGACCTGATCGAGGCAAATGAGGCGTTCGCCGCGCAGGCGCTGGCGGTGAACAAGGATCTGGGTTGGGACACTGGCAAGGTTAACGTGAACGGCGGTGCCATCGCGATCGGTCATCCGATCGGCGCATCCGGGGCGCGCATCCTGGTCACACTGTTGCACGAGATGCAGAAGCGTGACGCCAAGAAGGGGCTCGCGACGCTTTGCATCGGTGGCGGCATGGGCGTTGCCATGGCCCTGGAGCGCTAAGCGAACCGGACCTCAGCCCCCGGTCGGAGGGCCATCGGGGCGGCGGGCCTCAGAGCGTTCCGCGCCGGCGGCGGTTCGGGGGCTGCCGGATGTCCGCTGCGCTCGCGACCGGCGCGGCCGACGCCGGCGCTCGCGGTCTGTCCGGCGGCGGTATCTCAGATTCGACGCGCCCTGAGGATGCAGCGGTCGGCCACCCCGACACAAATGCGCTTTCGCATCAAGTCTCCGGCATGGCGACCCAGACCGACGCGCAGCCACCCGCCCTGCCCTATGCATGGCCGGCGGAAGTGTTAAGACTGCCGCGGGTTTGTACTATAAGAAGGGAGGGACCGATGGCACGTATTGCACTGGTTACCGGCGGCACTCGGGGTATCGGCGCCGCCATCAGTCTGGCGCTGAAAACGCAAGGACGGACCGTCGTCGCGAACTACGCCGGCAATAATCAAGCCGCTGAAGCCTTCCGAAAGGAAACCGGCATTCCGGTCATCAGGTTCGACGTTAGTAAGTTCGATGAATGTGAGGCCGGAATAGCAGAGATCACCGGCGAATACGGGCCGATCGAGATTCTGGTGAACAATGCGGGCATCACCCGTGACGGCACCCTTGGACGGATGCGGCGCGACATGTGGGAGGCAGTGGTCGACACCAACCTCGGCTCCTGTTTCAACCTGTGCAAACTGACATTCGAGGGTATGCGCGAGCGTAAGTTCGGCCGCATCGTCAATGTCGGCAGCATCAATGGACAGGCCGGCCAGTACGGCCAGGTCAACTACGCCGCGGCGAAATCGGGCATCCATGGGTTTACCAAGGCGCTGGCGCAGGAAGGTGCTCGCTATGGCATCACCGTCAACGCCATCGCGCCGGGTTATGTCGATACAGAAATGGTTCGGGCGGTTCCGGGTGAGGTGCTGCGCAAGATCGTTGCCAAGATCCCGATCGGACGTCTGGGGCAAGCCGAGGATATCGCCAGGGGTGTCGCGTTTCTGACGGCGGAGGAGGCGGGCTTCGTTACTGGTTCAACACTATCGATCAATGGCGGGCAGCATATGTATTGAGGCGAGGCTGCGGCGCCGTTGCTCGCCACGGGGTGACGGCTGCCGCGGTTGCCGAGAAATACCGTCTCAGCAAAGCCCGCGGCGGCTGCGGGCCGGCGGATCAAGCGCGCCTGGGGACCAGAACAACTAAATGATGAACGCCGCAGGTAAGGCAAGCGCATTCGAGGGCGAGCGATACCTCAACCTTGAAACCTACCGCAAAACCGGCGCGAGTGTGCGAACCCCCGTCTGGTTCGCGATTGCCCCGGACACGCAACGGAGCGACGCTCCAAAGCTCTATGTCTACTCAACCACGACCTCCGGCAAGGCCAAGCGCCTACGACGGTCCAACGTCGTCAAGGTTGCTCCATGCAACATGCGCGGGACCGTGACGGGCCAATGGGTCGACGGGCGCGCCGAAATCGTCACCGGTGATGATTTCGATCGCGGTATGCGGCTGCTCGATCGGAAATATCGCCCCTGGAAACAGCTCCTCGGTCTGTTTTCGCGTGTTTTCAGCCCGAATCAGCGTGTCGTCATCGCGATCCAGTTGATCTGAAGCGGGGCATCCAGCGCGCGTCTGGATGCCCCTGCTCTCCGATTCGTCGCGCCCGGCGAGGACGCCGCTGTCACTGGGTGATCGTCTGCCAGTCCACGCCTCGCTCAAAAGCGGCTGCGGCGCGATAGATCGCCATTTCGTCATAGGGCTTGCCGATCAGCATCATACCCACCGGCAAGCCATCGACCTTGCCGCAGGGTACGCTCATAGCAGGATGGTGGCTGCAATCGAATGGTGCGGTGTTCGGCAGGATCTCGAACGCCCGTTGGATGATTTGCGTCACCGGGGCGTTTGCAGCCGGCAACGGCGTCGCGGTCATCGGCAGGGTCGGCATCATCAGCAGGTCATAGCGCGACAGTGCCTCGTCATAGTCACGCCGAAGCCGGCGCACCAGGTTTTGCGCCTTGGCATAATAGCGCCCACGATGGTGCGTAGTCATGTACTGACCAAGCAGCATCGTGTTCTTCAGGCTGTCGGACAACTCGTCCGCGCGCTCCCGCCAGGCGGAATGCGCATCCAGCAGCGAAACGACGTATTGACCCTGCCAGTTGAAGCCGAATCCGTTGCCCAGCATCATCTGCACCGTGGCACCTTCGGCGGCGATCGGCAGCCATATGGCCAGGCCCAGTCGGTGTATCGGGATCGTCACCGTCTCCACCACCGCGCCCAGGCCGCGCAGACGGTTGGCCGCCTCTCGCACCACCGCGTCGGAGCGCGGCATGGATTGCGGGTGGCCGAACCCCTCCTCCACCACACCGATGCGCAGCCCCTCCACGCTCTGCCCCAGCGCCTCGCGATACGCCAGGCTTTGACCGCCGTACTGGCGCGGATCGAGGCCATCCGGCCCGGCCAGCACCTCCAGCAACAGGGCGTTGTCCTCCACCGTCGCCGTCATCGGGCCGGTGTGATCGATGGTCAGTTCGATCGGCATGATGCCGGTATAGGGCACGAGCCCGTGCGTCGGCTTCATGCCATAGATGCCGCAGAACGACGCCGGCATACGGATCGAGCCGCCCTGGTCGCCGCCGAGCGCCATGGACACTTCGCCGGCCGCCACCAGCGCGGCACTGCCGGAGGAGGAACCGCCTGCCGAGTAGCCGTGGCGGTGCGGATTGTGCACTGGACCGGTGGAACTGGTATGGCTACCGCCGGAGAAGCAGAAGTATTCGCAGACGCTCTTGCCTAGGATCGTGCCACCGGCGTCGAGAATGCGTCGTACCACAGTTGCATCGACATCCGGCACATAGCCCTCCAGGGTGGAGGCACCATTCATCATCGGCACCCCGGCCAGGCAAATGTTGTCCTTTACGGCAACGGTCTTGCCCTTCAGCTTGCCGCTGGCAGCCCCTTCCACCGTGCTCTTCACGTACCAGGCGCCGAAACGATTTTCCTCGGCGGACGGGCGCCGTCCCGGTGTGCGCGGATAGACGACGGCAGGCACCTCGTCCGGCATCCGATCCACGATGTTGTAGGCGGCGAAGCCTGGAAGCAGACATTCCAGATGCTCCGTCAACTCTGCATCGCCCATGGTAAGGCCCAGTGAGTTGGCCACGTCGCGGAGTTGGTCGAGGGTAGGAATTTTGATCGTTTCCGTTGTCATCCTGTCAGTCTCCTTCGGTCAGTGCGCGGGAGAGGCAAAGCGACGGCATGTTCACCAGGTGGTTCCGCCGCATCATATCGGTCGGTTAACGCGTGTCGAGATCGCCGGTGTCGATCTCGCGGATCGCCAGCTCCTCCGGCTCGGCATCACCGGCAGCAACGGACGGATGCGCCGCGGGGTGTACGCGGCCACGCGGCTCGCATCGTCACAGATGCGCTTTGGCCAGCATCATGTGGACACCCTTGTTGCCGTCCACCAACTGCGTGACACGTAGATTGCCAGCCAGCGAACACAGCATGTAAGCTTGATTGCGAGACAGGTTGGTGCGTGCGCAGACGTGCTTCACCATCTCCCGCACCGCTTGCTTCGCCGCGTCGTCCAGGTCCTCGTCCAGGCCAATGGACATCAGGTGCGTTGCGTTCTCGGCAAACGGGAAACTGAGTTTCAGATCCTTGCGTACGGTCAGCCGGAACGTGCCGGACAGACCAATCTCCAGCGCCGTGATGCAAACCTCGCCGTCGCCCTGCATCCCATGACCGTCACCGGCCATGAACAACGCGCCCTCATTGAACACCGGCAGGTAAAGTGTTGTTCCGGGCTTGAGTTCCTTGTTGTCCATGTTGCCGCCAAAGGCACGCGGCACCGGCGAACCGCAGCGGCCCCACGCCCTTGGCGGCGCCACGCCGATGATGCCGAAGAACGGTTCCAGCGCGAGTTCGGTCCCCCACGGCAGAACGGCAACCCCGCGCGCGTGGTCTACCGTGGGGTGGATCGTCTCGTATTCGGTGAATTCATCCGGCAGGGTTCCCAGCAGGGGAAGGATCGCGACGAAACCCCAGTCCATTCGTACCTTCGCCTCGAGGATGTCGATCTGCAACGTGTCGCCGGGCTGCGCGCCGCGCACATAAACCGGACCGGTGATAAAGTGTGACCCAGGTCCGGGGGGCAGCGCGTTCAGCGCGGCGAGGTAGTCCGCCGGCACCCGCGACAGTTCCGGCAGACTTTCGCGGCCGCCGGCCGGAAACGAATGCAGCAGCACGGTATCGCCGGAATCGATTTCAAGTACCGGCGGGGTCGTCGCGTCCAGATAGCCCCAGACCATCTTGTCCGGCGTTGCCGGGATTTCGTGATGCTTTGGCATAGGTTGAGTGCTCCGGAGGTTTCGGTTGGCGTGGGTCGGAGGCATCGCCGTAACCCACGAATTCCATTTTTTTGCAATAGGTTAGGTCATGACAGGTCATGCCGCCAGGGCAACAACCACCGTTCCATCCTCACCACCGCGCCGGACAGCAGCAGCGCCAGCGCAATGGTGGCGATCAGCTCAGCCATGACAGCGGAGACCGCGTAGAGGCTGCCGGACTTGAATATCTGATGACCCAACCCCTCGGAGGAGGACATGAACTCACCCACGATCGCGCCGACCAGGGCGAAACCGACCGTCATCTTCAGCCCTGCAAAGATGTCGGTCATCGAGGCTGGAACCACGAGGTAGCGGAAAATCTGCACCCGACGCGCGCCGAGGGAACGCATCAGGTTGATCTGGTCCGGGTCCACCCCCAGGGCGCCCTTGTAGGCAATGATGATCGCGACGACGACGACCGACAGGGTCGACATCGCGACCTTCGAGGCGAAGCCGGTGCCGAACCAGATGATGGTGATCGGTGCCAGCGCGATGATCGGAATCGACCCCAGCGCCAGAATGAACGGCTCGAGCACCCGGGAGACGAAACGTGAATACCAAAGCAGCAGGCCAATCGTCATACCGACGCTGTTGCCCAGAATAAATCCAGCCAGCGTTTCCGTTGCGGTCGCGTACATATCGTGCCACAGCGTGCCGTCGGCGGCAGTGGCGGCGAGCGCCCCGGCTATTTCGGAGGGTGATCCGTAGAGAAACGCATTCGCCGCGCCGGCTTCGGTCAACCACTGCCACAAAGCCAGCACTCCGGCGGCGGCCAGCACCTGGCAGGCCAGCACCCGCAGGCGCGCGCGCGACCGAACCAGCCGCAAGCCGCGACGAGTGGCAAGTCGGCCGCCGTCAGCGGATATCGAGCTCAGCCCAGATCTGGCGTACATGCTGTGCAAATCCGGCGCTCTCACGCAGCGCAATGAGGTTGGAACGATCCCCAGGCAGATCGATCGCATGTTCGGCGACGATGCTGCAGGGCCGTTGCGAAAGCACGATGACCCGGTCGGACAGGCAGACGGCCTCCTCCACGTCATGGGTTATCAGCAACAGGGAGCGCCGCTGCTCGCGCACCAGCCGCAACATGTCGCGCTCGATCAGGATCTTTGTTTGGAAGTCCAGCGCCGAGAACGGTTCATCGAACAGCAGCACCTCCGGATCCGGCGCCAGCGTCCGTGCCAGGGCGACTCGCTGACGCATGCCGCCCGACAACGTCGATGGATAGTGCTCGGCGAACTCAGCCAGACCCAAAGTCTCCAGCAGCTCCCGCGCTCGCCGCAGCCGTGGGGCTCGTGGCATACCCTTGACCTGGAGGCCCAGCATCACGTTGCCGATCGCGGTACGCCAGGGAAGCAGCAGATCCTTCTGCAGCATATATCCGACGCTCGGCGGCACCCCACCGAGTTCCTGTCCGTGCCACATGACCGCGCCGCGCGACGGTTCGATGATGCGACATAGCAGGTTGAGCAACGTCGTCTTGCCGCAGCCCGACGGCCCGACGATGCTCACGACCTCACCATGATGCAGCGAGAACGACACTGAACGGATGATCTCCAGCGCTTCCCCGTCATCCGCGACGAAGCTCTTGCCGATCTGATATGCCTCGAGCGGCGCCTCGAGGGGTTCGAAGGCGCCGGCCATAGGGGTCAGGCCGCGGCGGCTGCCCGGGTGGCGAAACTATTGTCGACGATCTGCTCGAACGTTGTCGTGCCCTTGATGTTCTTGAGGTAGACCTGCATCGCCATCAGGTTCGCCCATTGGGCAGGATCAACAACGACGGTCTGCGACGGGATCTTGTATTTCAGTTCGGAATCGATCGCGCTGTCGATCACGGCGGGGGACAGCTGCGGAAACTCCTTGCGGGCGACCTGCTTGGCAAAAGCCGGGTCGCCATAGGTCTTGCGCATGCCTTTTTCGAATCCGTTGCACAGTGCCTGAATGATTTTTGGCTGCGAGGTGATGGTGTCGTTCAGCACCATGATCCCGGTGTTGCAGAACGGGCCGATCGCGTTCGAGAAGTCAAATACCACCTGGGCTCCCTGGGACTCGGCCTGGGCAACATTTGGCTGGTAGGCGATGGCCACGTCGGCGCGGCCCGCCAGCATGGCGCCGATCTCGGTGCCGGGATTGACCTGAATAATCTCGACGTCCTTCCCGATAGTCAGTCCAGCCTCGGTGAGCAGCTTCTTCGTTACGCTGTAGTTGGTATTCGGGTCGGGCGAGGTGACGAGGCGCAAGCCCTTGAACTGCTTTGGATCAGTGATCGGCCCATGGGTTTTGGATACGCCGAAATAGTGCGCGCGCTGCACCACGCTGCCGACCACCTTGCCCGGGCCCCCCTTCTCGACCGAGATGGGCACCATGGTCGGATCACCGATGCCGAACAATGCGGATTTGCCGAGCACCGCGGCGAACGCCTGGGTATCTCCGCCGGCTGCGGTTACGTTGAGGTGGATGCCTTCCTGCTCGAAATATCCGGCGGCCTGCGCGACGTAAAGGTCGATGTAGCCGAGGTTGTGGACCGCCTCGACAAAGGCCACCTCGGTCGTGGCGGCGTGCAGGATCTTCGGCGCGGCCAGCACCCCGGCCGCGGTTCCTGCAACGCGAAGTGCGTGGCGGCGCGAAAGCGACAACGGCAGCATTGTGGACCTCCTGTATACCGGACTTTCATTCGTATCCCGATCCGGTCGGGTCAGCCATGACCTCGTGCGCCAGCAAACATCGTGCCACTCGCACGCCATCGATGAGCTCCATCCGGGTCAATGATGCGGCGGCTCGGTGGGTTGCTTAACTTAGGTAGCGCTCTCGCAAATGGAACTCGAAGGCGCTGGCATCCAGGGTCCGGCCAGTCGCGCGCTGCAAAATGGCGTTGAATGTGAGGCGGCTGCCTTGAGCGTGCACATGCTCTCGGAGCCAGCCCAGCAAGGGTGACAGGTCACCTCGCCCGAACGCATCCTCCAGACCGACAATCTGGCTCCGCGCCGCTTGCATCAACTGTGCGGCTGCCATCGCCCCCAGTGTATAACTGGGGAAATATCCGAACGCTCCGTCGTACCAGTGAATGTCCTGCAGGCAGCCCCGAGCATCGTCCGGAGGTGTGACCCCGAGGAGCGCCTGCATCCCCTCATTCCAGGCGGTGGGCAGATCCCGAACCTTCAACTCGCCGTCGATCAGCGCACGCTCCAGCCGGAAACGCAGGATGACATGCGCGGGATAGGTCATCTCGTCGGCGTCGACCCGGATGAAACCACGCTGCACCCGACGTAACAGGCGACCGAGGTTCGGGGTCCGGTACGGCTCCGGGTCACCGCCGAAGGCCTCGTGCAGTTTCGTGCCCATCCACCCCAGGAAGGCGTCGGACCGACATGCCTGCATCTCGAAAATCAGCGATTGGCTCTCATGCATCGCCATTCCGGCGGCCTCGCCGACCGGCAGGCGGGCGTACTGCGCCGGCAGCCCTTGCTCATACAGCGCATGCCCGGTCTCATGCACCACCGCCATCACGGCCTGGGAGAAATCCGCCTCGTCATACCGGGTAGTGATCCGAACATCCGTAGGCGATCCACCCGAGAACGGATGAGCCGATTGATCTAGCCGCGCGTGGGTAAAGTCGAGCCCCAGGCCCTCGGCTAAGGCGCGACAGAGCATCTCCTGGACCGTTACCGGGAACGGCCCGGCCGGACGCCGCGGTTCGGGGTGGCTCGCCTGATGCTCCTCCGCGGCCGGCAAAGCCGTTGCCAGGAAAGTCTCATAAGCGGAGAAGATCGGTGCCACATCCTCCGCCCCGATGCCTGGCTGGTGGCCATCCATCAGTGCGTCATACGGGCTGAGATTGAGCGCCGAGGCGAGCGCCGCGGCGGTTTCGCGCGTCAGATGCACGACCTCGGACAGGTAGCGCTCCACCTGTCCGAAATCAGCGTCCCGCCGAGCCGCCCGCCATACCTTCTCACATGTGGCGCAGGCCTTGGTCAGCGCGACGACAAGCTTCTCGGGTACCGCTTGTCCGCGGACATAGGCGTGCCGCATCAGTCGCAGGTTCGCCTCGTCCCAGGGGTTTGTTGCCTCGGCCGTCCCCAGGTCCTGTTCCATTTCGGGCGCGGTCAGGTGCTGATGACGCAGCCCGGCCAGCGTTGCCAGTTGGTCGCCGCGCGCAGCCGAACCGCCGAGTGGCATGACTGCCGACGCATCCCAACTCAGCGTGGACATGCACTCACCGATCGTGGCGACCTTTCGGAAGCGGTCGGTCAGCCGGTCGTAAGCGTTGTATTGCGTCATGCGGATGAAGGCTTTCGTGCCCAGACAATGAAGATGACGATCAGCGCCAGTGCCAGACCATACCATGTGATGGCGTAGGACAAATGATTGTTGGGCGGCCTGGGCAGATGTTGCGCCGGAACCGGATAAGACGTCGGGGACGGCGAACCCAGGGCGATCAGAGTAAACGGCATCGGCGCGGCCAGGCCAAGCGCGGCCGCGATGGCTCCGGTGTCGAGGGTGAAGAACTGCCGCGCCGTGACATTGTCTTTCACGCTGAACCAATGGGGCTTTTCATCCGGGCGGATATATCCGGTCACGTCCACCACCCCGGACGGATCGTCGACGGCCGTCTCCCGCTGCTGTGGAAACCAGCCCCGGTCCACCAGAATGGGCGGCTCACCGTCACGTTGCAGGGGCACGATCTGAAAGAATCCAAGTGTTGGCCCACTGCTCGTATCGCGGACTTCGGCGCCGAACTGGGACGCGAGGTCGAAGCGGAACCGTCCGGTCACCGTCACTTTGGTGTACGGTTGCGGATCGGGCCCCAAGGGAACCGGTGATTCCCGCTCAGCTTGCGCAATGCGCTCCAGAATGGCGGTTTTCCATTGCAGGCGATAAACCTGCCAGGTCCCCAGGCTGAGCAGGACCGCGAGCAAGGCGACGACGGTGACGGCAGGAACCAGGAAGCGCCCGCGCGGTGGGCTCACAATCCCATCTCGGCCGCCCTATGGCGGTACTGCTGCGCGATCAGTGCGGCTTTTGCCGGCCGCATCAGCAGAACCGCCAGCGGGATGGTGACCGCCGGCCACAATATCACATGCAGCCACAGCGGCGGTTCGAAGCGGAATTCGACCCAAAAGGCCATGGCGACGATGAAGGCACCCAACACCAGGATAACCCCAACCGCGGCGCCATCGCCGGTATCCACCTGACGCAGGTCCAGCCCGCAGGACGAGCAAGCGGACCGAACCTCCAGCAGGTTCACGAACAGAGGACCGACACCGCAGCGGGGACATCGACAGCGCAATGTGGCCAGGAGGAAGGAAGCCCTCTCCTCCGGTCCGGATTTATTCGGCGGCAATCTGCCCGGCGCCATACCAATAGATACAGACAAACAGGAACAGCCAGACGACATCGACAAAATGCCAATACCAGGCCGCTGCCTCGAAGCCAAAATGCCGCTCAGGGCTGAATTGCCCGGCGCGGGCACGGAACCAGCACACGATCAGGAAGCAGGTCCCAACGATGACGTGGAAGCCGTGGAAGCCAGTTGCAACAAAGAAGGTGGACGGGTAAACGCCGCCGCCGTTGAACTTGAACGGCGCATGCGAATACTCGATCGCCTGGCAGAGGGTGAAGCTGAGGCCCAGGAGGATGGTCAGGCCAAGACCGCGAACCAGCCCTTTGCGGTCACCTTCCAACAGGCAGTGATGTGCCCAGGTGACCGTCGTGCCGGACAGCAGCAGGATCATGGTGTTCAGGAAGGGCAGGTGGAACGGATCGAAGGTTTGTATGTTGGACGGCGGCCAGACGGTCTGGCCATTGCCCTGCACCTCCGGGAACAGCAGGAAGTTGAAAAAGGCCCAGAAGAACCCGACGAAGAACATCACCTCGCTGCCGATGAACAGCGTCATGCCATAGCGCAGGCTCAGCCGAACAATGGCACTATGAGCGCCCGGGGTGCGACTTTCTCGAATGACGTCACGCCACCAGAAGAACATCGTCGTCAGCACGGTGATGGCGCCGAGGATCAGCACGATATAGTTGCCGAAATGCGCCGCCAGGATGATCCCGAACAACGTCAGGAAGGCCCCCACCGCCCCGATGATCGGCCAGGGGCTGGGGTCGGGGAGATGATATGGTTGTTTTATGCCAGAGCTTATCGGGCCAGAACTGTCCGGAAGGTGGGCTGCCGGAACCGTTGCACCGTGCGCGTCACTGCTCATGCCAAATCCATATCAATGCAACCGGGGGAAACCGCCCGGACACGGCAGCCGCATAATCGCCAAATCCGGTGCCAGTTCAAGTAGCGAGGCGGGTGGAAAGATGCGTTCAGTTCGTCCGTGCCTTCGACGGCGCCTCGGCCGCCGAGAACGGCGCGACATGCGGGCCGGCCTTCGCCAAGGCGCCGGATTTCGCCGCATCGTCCAATGAGTGGAAGAACGTATAGGACAGCGTGATCACTTTGACGTCGCTGGTGTTCGGGTCGTCCTGGATCGCCGGGTCGACCCAGAAGCTAACCGGGAACTCCATGGTTTGCTCAGCCGCCAGAGTTTGTTGGTTGAAGCAGAAGCAGGCTGTCTTGTGGAAGTACTTCCCGACCTTCTCAGGTGTCACATTGTACAGAGCCATGCCCGTTACGGGGTGATTGGACAGGTTGCTGGCCCGGTAGAACGCAACCTTTTCGTCGCCCAGGCTCACCTTAACTTCAACCTGATCCGGCGCAAATTTCCATGGCAATCCGGGGTCGGTATCAGCATTGAAGCGCACCCGGATCGTTTGCCCGTTGCCGCCTGGGGCGGTGGCGAGACCGATGCGGGGCGTTCCCCCATAGCCGGTCGCGGCGCAGAACAGTCGATAGAGCGGCACCGCGGCGAACGACGCGCCCACCATAAGGCAAATCATTGCGCATATGGTCCAGCCGACGATGAGATTGCGTCTTCTCGGGGTCATTCAGGGATGCGCCATCTTGACCAGCGTGATCGCATAAAATAACGCACATAAGCCGAATAATACCAACAGGATGGCCAGACTTCTGCCGCGTCTTCGCCGGCTTATCTCGGCCATCGGCTCGCTGCCGGAGGGGCTTCGCCGGTCAGTCATCGCTCATCCCAGCAGGCGATCGACCGCCAGGGCCCCGAACAATGCGAAAAGATAGACGACGGAATACTTGAAGGCAGCCCGGGCGGGCGCATCATTGGTCAGGCTATTGCCTTTTTCGTCCTGACGATCGGTCAGTGCGTGATAAGCGTGCCGCAGGAAAAGCGCCCCTAGCAGCATCGCGGCAGCGCCGTAGATGATGCCGCTGAAGCCGAGGAACACCGGCACCAAAGTCAAAGGAACCAGGACAAGGGTGTAGATGAAGATCTGCTTGCGGGTCTCGCGGGCGCCGGCGACGACCGGCAGCATCGGGACGTTCGCTCGCTTGTAATCCTCGTTCGCCCACAGCGCGAGGGACCAGAAATGCGGCGGCGTCCAGATAAACACGATGGCGAACAGCATGAGCGGGACGATATCGACCGTCCCGGTGACAGCGGCCCAGCCGACCAGTGGTGGGAACGCGCCGGCGGCACCGCCGACGACGATATTCTGCGGCGTCCGGCGCTTGAGCCATACCGTGTAGACGAATACGTAGAAGCATATGGACAGCGCGAGGATCAGGGCGGCGAGGACATTGATCGCCAGCCCCATTACGATGACCGAACCGACGGCCAGGACAACGCCGAAGCCCAGGGCGCTCCCGGGCTGAATGCGGCCGGCGGGAATCGGCCTGTTGCGGGTTCGCCGCATCACCGCATCGATATCCCGGTCGTACCACATGTTGATCGCGCCGCAGGCGCCGGCGGCCACGGCGATACACAGGATCGCGGTGAAGCCCAGCACCGGATTGATCCGCCCGGGCGCCACCATCAGGCCGATCACCCCGGTGAAAACCACGAGGCTCAGCACCCTCGGCTTCAGCAGCGTGATCCAGTCACGGTAGTCTGCTTCAAGGATCCCGTCGGCGGCGCCTGTCTGCTCGCCGCCCCGGGCGAGTTGCAATGAGCCAGGGCCGGCGTCACGGGCAATTGCCGATGAGATCATATCGCTCACGCGGCCCGGCCCATCGTCGCGGTCACTTCGAAGCGACCTTCGGAAGCACGGTCAGGGCAGCTGCCTTCTTGGTCTGCGTCACCCAGGCCTCGAACTCCTCCTGCGGGACGGCGCGTACCGAAATTGGCATGCGACTATGGTTTGTTCCGCAGACCTGATTGCATTGGCCGTAGAAGGTGCCGACCTCCGACGCCTCGAGCCACATCTCGATGGTTCGACCCGGTATGGCGTAGCGCTGCACACCAAAGGCCGGGATGAAGAAACTGTGGATCACGTCGGTGCTGTTGGTGAGGATGCGGATTTTCTTGCCAACCGGGATCACCATCTGGTTGTCAACGTCCAGCAGGCGAAGCTGCCCGGGCTTCAGATCCTCATCGGCCACAAAGCGGCTCTCGACGTCGAGATTACCTTGATCGGGATAGGTGTATTCCCAGTACCACTGATGACCGGTGACCTTTATGGTCATGTCGGGGTCCGTTATCCGATCCTGGAAATAGATCAAGCGGAACGATGGGATCGCAATGATGACCAGTATCAACACCGGGATGACGGTCCAGGCGACTTCCAGGATCGTATTATGGCTGGTCTGACTGGGGACCGGATTCCGCCGGGAGTTGTAGCGGATCATGACCCAGATCAGCAGAACGCCGACGAACAGGGTGATCAGGGTGATGATCACCAGCACGAGGTCATGGAGCGAGATTATGCGCTCCTTGAGCGGACCGAACGCCCTTTGCATCCCCATTTCCCAGGGGCGCGGAGCACCCACGGCGCCTTGCGCCAGCGCGAGCGGCGCCGTCAACAGGCAAATGGCGGACCCCGCCATGATCGCCAGGAACCACTTTACAATCCGCATCTATCGAACCATCCCATCCGCCCATGTGGCCCTCGACCGGTGCGCCCGATCAATGGCTCAACACCGCTCGCCTAGCGGACGCAACGTTGAAGATCAAGGTCCCGACCAACGATCTGGCATGGTCATATGGCGAAGGCCCGTCCGTCGCAGCACAGGTCGAGGCACCGCTTCGAATGCCGCCGCGCGAGCGCGAACGCATTCAGCGGCACGGCCTGGGTCAGCGTCCCGATCTGTCGAGCTGCCGGAGGTCAGGCCCGCAGCCGGACCAGCGTGAAAATGCCAAACGGCGACACCGGATCAGCCTCGATCCGGGTGAGGTCCTCGGGCGAAAAGATGGCGTCCATGGCGAAATCCGGATGCCAGCCTAGAGCGCGTGAGGCGGGTGCCATAGTACGTTCGAGCCACCATCTGGGGCCCTTCGAGGCAGCAAAGTGATTGATCAGCAGAATATTTCCGCCTGGTCGCACGACCCGGCGCATCTCCGCCAGCAGGCGGCGAGGATTCGGCACGACCGACGCCACGAACATCGCCACGGCAATGTCGAAGGCGTGATCCGGGAAACTGGTCGCCTCGGCGTCCATCTCGTGCAAGGCCCGCACATGCGGCAATCCGACCCGCGTCTTCCGCTGCCGCGCCTTGCGAAGCATTTCAAACGACAGATCTATTCCCGTGATAGACTTGTCGCGATGGTAATGCGGCAGGGCGAGGCCGGTGCCGACGCCCACTTCCAGTACCTCGCGCCCAGGCAGGCGGTTGACGAGGTCAACCGCTCGAAACCGAGCCTTCGATGAGATGCCACCGAACAGCGTGTCGTAGACACCTGCCCATCGTCGATAGGCCTCGAGAATTGATTCTGTGTCCAGCGCCGCCGCCGGCCCGAACTGCGCCGGCCTGGCCGGGACGTTCTGCTTTCCGATGGTCCTGTTCATACGGTGCCTGGCATCCTTCCGCCGATCGCCAAAAGCTCGGCGGCGATTCGCCGGCTCAGGGTGCCCGGTCGTTATATTAACGGCTTAGTTGAGCCCGAGTTACAGCGCAAGCGGGCCAAGCGCCCATATTGTGGCGCAATTGCCACCTGAACTCGACTATCTGCCGAGGAGAGATTAGTGCGTAGTGGAGGGTTCGCGACTGGTCGTCGCCGCTCTGGCTCCAGGGCCGGCTATCGTCCCGCTCGACTTGGTGGCCTCCTCCATCGACTCGTCTTCGGGCTCGGCCATATTCTTCTTGAACGATTTGATGCCCTTCGCGAAGTCGCCCATCAACCCGCTGATCTTGTTGCCGCCACCGAACAGCACAAGAATCACGGCCAGAACCACCAACCAGTGCCAGATGCTGAAACTACCCATAGATCCTCCAAAACCGCTACGATGACCGAAAAGCTCCGGTAGGCTTCATATCGAGCTAGGCTTCATATCGAGCCGGCAGCCGTTAGCTGGTACATCGTTTGCCAGCACATGGCGCGTGTTGCAACGTGATGCAAGCGAAGTTTGCCGCGGAGGCGACGCGAAGCTCAGTCGGCTGGTCGGCCCGAGCGGTGATAAGGATGCCCGGAAGCAATCGAGCGCGCGCGGTAGAGTTGCTCCGCCAGCATGGCGCGGACGAGCAAGTGTGGCCAAGTCAGCGCGCCAAATGACAGCACAAAATCGGCCCGGGCGATGACCGATGACTCAAGTCCCTCCGCGCCGCCGACGAGGAAACAGACCGGCCGCCCGGTCTCCGACCACTGCCGCAAACAGGTGGAAAAAGCTTCACTGTCGAGCACCTTTCCGCCCAGGTCGAGTGCCACCGCAAAACACTGCCGCGGCAGCGCGGCGATCAGGGCGGCACCCTCGCGCCGTTTGACCTCGGCCGGATTTCCCCGACCTTCCGGCAATTCGGTGACGGAGAGGCTGGGGCGGAGCCTGATGCTGTAGCGTTCGAACAGCGCCGCCTCGGGACTGTCGCGCAGACGTCCGATCGCGATTATATGCATGGCTGTCAAAATCGTCATCCAACGGGAGACGCCGTTTATACCACTCTGCGTTCCCCGCGTGGACGCCGCCCCCAGCAACGCCGGCGTTGGTTTTTGCACCCGTCCGACTCTGCCGGCGCCGCCGATCGGTAAGGTCGCCGCGATCAGAGTGCGACCATGCCACCATCGACACTCAGATCGCTCGCCGTAATGAACGAGGAGCCGTGTGAGCACAGGAACAGGATTGCCGCGGATACTTCCTCAGGCTCGGCGAAGCGATCAATCGGCGTGAGTGTCCGAAACACTGTCCGCTGCGCCTCGGTCACATCTCGCTGCAATCCGGTCATGGTGGTGCCCGGCGAAACCGAGTTGATCTGCACGTTGAAAGGCGCGTACTGGACTTCGGCCTGACGGGTCAGAGCAAGGACCGCTCCCTTTGAGGCGCAGTAGGCGGCCGCATCCCGCAAGCCAATGTGCGCCGCCGTCGAAGCGACGTTGCAGATCTTGCCGCTCCGCCGCTCCACCATGCCTGGCAGAACGGCTCGCATGCCCAGCCAGACGCCCTTGGCATTGATGTCGAGGATTTTGTCCCAAACAACCTCTGACACATCGATTGCCGTGTCGCCGGCGACGGCGACACCGGCATTGTTCACCAGAACATCGATTTTGCCATGCCGAGCCGTAATGTTTGCCACCAGTGTTGTCCAACCGGCGGCATCGCGCACATCCATCGTCCGCGCCTCCGCTCGACCGCCGCCTGCGACAATCTCGCTTGCGACGGTGTCAGCCCCGGACACGTCCACGCAGATCGTTGTGGACCCTGCTTTGGCGAAATCGATCGCCGCTGATTTGCCGATCCCGCTCCCGGCACCGGTGATGATGACGACCTGGTTCGAGAAGTTTAACTGCATTGCGGCGGCTCTCCCGCGAAAGAGTTGCCCGGCCGAGCAGATTGCTACCCAAATGTTCGGCGCTGGCTATGTCTGGTCGCAGCACGTCCCGTGCCAGCCGAGGAACCGCTGGCCGCGTGGTGCGACATTCAGCCGGCCTGACCGGCGAAGCAGGTTGCGTCCAGCTTATTGCGATCCTGGGTGAACCGCCCTTCCCTGCCCGATCCGTGCCGGCCGCGAGGTGCAGGTCGGGTGGAAACACCGAGCCCACCAGCGAGCCGGGAACAGGACGCTGAGGGCTCGGACGAAAGACCGACGTGAGGACGTTCTGGGCAAACTGACCCGCAACTGCCTACAGAGTGACCGGTTCGACCGATAGAACACCCTCGTCCATTCGCTCGCCCTCGCCCGGTTGCCGCATGTTCTATTTTCCCGCTTTGCGACGTGCACCTTAACCAAAGGCACCCTTCACGGGCATCGAGCGACAGGGTCGATCGACCCACGGTGGCATGCGTTATGCATTTCTGGACCTGCCGTGATTCGTTGATCTCAAGGTCGATGGCCAGCCGCGGCGACGGCAGTGCTCAGGAGCGCCGATCATGAACGTTGCGACCCTGTATTTGATCGTTGTGGTGATCGGGGTGGTGCTTGCCCTTGCCGCCTATCTGAGAAACCGAAACCTGGGGAATTTCGTTACTGGATTCACGCTCATGGAGATCGTCATCATGGCGATCATCGGCATCATCAACGGCGTTCTGGGCACGCCGAACGCCATGCTGGGCCGCCTTTTCATGACCTTTTCGGGAAGTTATGGCTTCCTGGCCTTCTCGGCGATCTGCGGCGGATTTTACCTCTCTGGTCCGCTCTGCGCCTACATCATCCGCAAACCTGGTGCGGCGACGCTGGCCGAAACGATGAACGGCGTCGCCCAGGTCCTATCCGGAAATCCGAACGGTGTCATGGTTCTCGGCGCCGGCTTCCTGCAGGGCTTCATGTCGGATCTTGCTTTCGCGTTTTATGGCTACAAGCGCTGGACCCTCGGGGTCATTGGTCTTTCCGGCGCGCTGGCTCCGCTGTTGCAACAAATCCCTGAAGTCTACTTCTTCGGCGTCGGAGAGTTAGGGATCGGCTACAACCTGCTCGCGCTGGTCATTCGCATGGTAAGCGGAGCCGTCTACGCAATGGTTCTGGTCCGCCCGATCGCCCGCGGCCTCGCCAAGGCAGGCGTGCTGCGCGGCACCGCGATCGCCGATGAGGAGAGCAAGGCGCGCCTCTCCGGCCAGACAGCGTAATGATCGAAACCGGCGACCCCGGCGGCACCACGGTCGCGCTGGGCAACGACGAGCCGCAGTCCCGCTCCTCTCGGGCAGGAGGCGCGACTGAAGTACCTGCCGACGAGAGCGCTTCGGCCACTGGTGAGGAGCCGGCTGTTCTGGTCGAGATCGAAGACCTCGACTATACGTATGAGGGCCAGACCAGCCCGGTTCTGAACGGGGTCTCGCTGCGGGTTCACCAGGGTGAGTTCGTTCTCATCCTCGGCCCCAGCGGTTGCGGCAAGAGCACGTTCCTGAACGTGCTCAACGGCACCATACCGCACACTTTGAAGGGAACTCTCAAGGGGCAGGCGACCGTCTGCGGCAAGTCGGTGCCGCTGACGAAGGTCGCAACCTTCGCCACGGAAGTTGGCATGGTCTTCCAGGATCCCGAAGCCCAGATCATCAATACGCGAGTCCGTGACGAGGTCTGCTTCGGGCTGGAAAACCTTTGCCGACCGGCAGCCGAAATCATGGCGCGGCAGGCCGAGGCGCTGGCTTTCGTCGGCCTGCCCGATGCCGGCGACGATTCGATCTTCGACATGTCGGGCGGCCAGAAGCAACGGGTCAGTATCGCGGCCGTGCTGGCGGCGCGCCCGCGCCTGCTGGCGCTCGACGAACCCACGGCCAATCTCGATCCGGCCGGCATGGCCGAAGTCTTCGCGGTACTGCATCGCCTCAACCGCGAGTTCGGCACCACAATCGTTATGGTCGAGCACCGAGTGGACGAATTGGCTGACCGGGTGTCGCGTGTGGTCATGATGGATCGCGGCCGGGTGGTGTTCGACGGGCCGCCGCGGGAGGCGTTTTCTCGGCCCCGCGTTGCGCACTCGGAAGAAGCGAAGCTGATCACCAGAAGCGCATGGTTTCCGCAGGTCAGCGAATTCGCGCTCGATCTGGCAGCCGCCGCGCGGGTCCCACTCGATCCCGATGCGGTGCCGCTCAACGTGGCCGAGGCCGTCACCTTCGCCGAACGCTTCATGCGGACGCCCCCGGGGACACGCAAAGTCCCGAACCGGCCTCAAGATTTCGCTGCGGCGGAGGCCAGGCCGCTGCTCTCGATCCGCAACCTCTCGTTCGGCTACGAACGAAACCGGCCGATCTTGCGGGACGTCTCGCTGGAGCTCGAGACCGGCAGCATCGTCGCCTTGCTCGGTCAGAACGGGTCCGGAAAGACGACCTTGGCCAAGTGCCTGATCGGGATCAATGCCGTCCCGAAGCAGACCGTGCGGCTGAATGGCAAGGATATCGCGGACCTCAGTCGGAGAGAGCTGTCGGCCCAGGTCGGCTACGTGTTCCAGAATCCCGACCACCAGTTCGTCACCGACCAGGTGGACGAGGAGGTGGCCTACGGGCTGAGGGTTCGCGGCTTTGCCGACGATGCCATCACCAAAAGCGTCAATGAAGTGCTCGAAATCGTCGACCTCGCCCGCTACCGGCACCGTTCGCCCTTTAGCCTGAGCCTCGGTGAGCGGCGGCGGCTGAGCGTCGCAACGATGCTGGTGCTCGAGCCACGACTGCTTGTGTTGGACGAGCCGACAATCGGCCAGGACCACGAGCGCGCCCAACATCTGATGGGCCTCATGGCGAGGCTGCGGGAACGCTACGGCACGACCGTGATAATGATCACCCACGATGTGCGCCTGGTGGCAGAATGGGCCGACCGAGCGGTGGCGCTGGCCGGCGGCTGCATTGCCTTTGATGGTTCGCCGGCGGAACTGTTCGCGCAAGACCGATTGCTCAGGGAAAGTTGCCTGCTGCCACCGCCCATCTTCGATGTCAGTACCGCATTGGCCGGCAGGCATCCCCAGCTTGTGCCGGGTGCACTGCTGTCCGTCGATACCTTGATCCAATCGATACTGCACTAAGGCGACACATGGCGCGATCGACCGTCTTCCGGTTCCAAGCCGGTAACTCTGTTTTTCATCGACTCGATCCGCTCACCAAGTTCGCCTGGATGCTGTCGATCTCGCTCCTTGCCTTCGGTGCCTACATCGCCTGGATCCAGATCCTCATCACCGCCGTGGTGCTTACGACCGCGGTCGGCTTCGCCGGCATTTCGTTTCGGGAGCTGCTGGGAGGCACCTGGATTTTTCTTCTGGCATGCGCGAGCTTCTTTGTTATCCAGACCTTCACGCTGCCGGGGACGCATGAGATCTTCCATGTATTCGGCAGGCCGATCTATGCGGAGAGCACCGATTACGCGCTGGCGTCGGCTTTGCGCATCTACACCATCATTCTTGGCTCGCTGGTATTCGTTCGTGCCACGGATCCAAGGGAGCTTGCGATCGCCCTGGTAACCCAGGTGCATATTCCGTATCGGATAGCCTACGCGTTTTTCATTGCGCTGCGGATCGTTCCGACGATCGAGGAAGAGATCGAGATCATCCGTTCGGCCCAGGCCGTCCGCGGCGTGGACCGGCAGAAGGGACTGACCGGGCGGATGCGCGAAACCAAGCGGTACGCGATGCCGCTTCTGGTCGGCGCGCTGCGGCGCGCCTCGACCATGGTCATGTCGATGGAGTCACGCGGCTTCGGGGCTTATCCGCAGCGGACTTTCGTCGAAGCGCCAGTCATGACCACAGGTGCCCGTATCCTGTGCGCGGTCATGTTCTGCTGCGTCATTGCCTGGTATACCGCGCTCGCCATGGGCGCGGTGCATTCCTTCTATGTTTTCGCGCCAGCATAGGTCCAGGGAGATCGGGCTCGAAGTGGCGGCGACGACTCGCCTTTGTGGCGCGATGTCCGCATTGTCCGGTGACGGCGCAGGAACAAACAGGAGGCGATCATGGGCAGGCTAAGTGCAACGATTGAACGCGATATCGAACGATGCCTCTATGATGGTGCAGTGACCATCGTCGCGGTTGGCGGCAAGATCGTATTCGATGAAGCGCTCGGCTACGCCGACCGCTCCAACGGCATCAGGCTTCGCCGCGACAGCGTGTTTCCCGTCTTCTCGATATCGAAGTCGCTGACGGCAGTGCTGATGCTGCAACGGGTCGAGCGAGGGGAGGTCAGGCTGGACACCCCGGTTTGCGAGATCCTTCCCGCCTTCGGCTCCCGAGGCAAACAGCGGGCGACGATCGGGCAACTGCTCTGCCACTGCGCCGGATTGCCGGCAAGCTTTCCGCCGGTGGCGCCGGAACTTCAAGGCGACCTCGATGCCGTCGTGGCATCGATCTGCGACGTCGGGGTCAATACGGTTCCGGGGGAGGAAGTCAGCTATGCACCGGTCATGGCGCATGCCGTCATTGCCCAATGCGTGCGGCTGTTGGAGGGTGGCCAAAAGCGCTTTCGCGACCTGGCAAAGCGCGATCTGCTCGACCCACTTGGAATGACCGACACTTCGCTGGGCATGCGGTCCGATCTGGCCCGTCGCGCAATCGTTCCGTGCAAAACCGATGACAGTCCCGGCATGTTCGATCTCTCAGCCCTGGTCGGGTTGGCTCAGATGATCCTCAATCCGGAGCTGGATGTGGAAATCCCGGCGGGTGGCTTCGTGTCCACCGCGGGCGACGTCTTCCGTTTCGCCGAGGCTCTCCGGCAGGGCGGCGCACTCGGCGACGGACGCATCCTGTCGCGTCCCATGATCCAGTTCGCCACCCGCAACCACACCGGCGCCATGCCCAACAACCTTTGGAACTACGCACGCGAAATGCTGAACTGGCCGATATTCCCCGCAAATCTGGGTCTGGGGTTCTTTCTGCGCGGCGAGGGCATGATCCCGACCTATTGCGGCCAACTCGCAAATCCGACCGCTTACGGAGCGATGGGGGCTGGGACGACAAATTACTGGGTCGATCCCGAGCGTGAGATGACGATGGTTTGCCTGACGACCGGCTTTCTGGAAGAAGCCAACAGCGCCAGGCGGTTCCAGCGGCTGTCCGATACCGCGATCGCCGAGTTCAGCCACTAACCAGCCAGCCCTGTCGTCAAAACCACTCTTGTTCTCGGCGAGGTCGCGGATAACGGAACGGCGCCGGCAGCTCGCTGCGCTATGGACTTCCGGCGTAATAGCGGCTCGCGGCGGTGATCTCGTCAGGCGTCATCCCGCGCGCCACGTTGCGCATCTGCTGGTCAATATCGTTTCGCCTCGTTCCGTTGGCGAAGGCATCAAGCTGCGCGCGCAGGTAGGTGACGGGCTGGCCCTCAAGCCACGAAGCGCCGACCTTACTGGCCAGTTCGCCATGGCACGCTCCGCACGGTGCGATGTTGCGCATCGGTGCACCCTCTGCGACGATCTGTGGCGCCGCCCCGTCAGAGGCGCGTTCGTCGTGGACACGTGGCAAGTAGGCGTAGTACGCGGCGAGATCACGCATATCGCGGTCGCTCAGGTCGGCCACGAGAGGCATCATAATCGCGCTGTTGCGCGCGCCGCTCTTGAAGTCCGCCAACTCCTTGTAGATCGCGCCCGGATACTGCCCGGCAAGGTTAGGCGTATCTGCCTGGCTCAGGCCGCGTGCTCCGTGGCACATGGTGCAACGCAATGCCAGTGTCGCGCCACGACCGATCGACTCCGCACTGGCGTCACGCAGCATGCCGGGGATGATTTCGACCTGTGTGGTCGGATAACTGGCCTGCACGACGGATTGACTGGCTGGCGCAGTGTGGACCAGGCCGGCCGCCGAGCAGATCGCATCCCACAGACCGCGGAATTGCTCGCCGGGTTGCTGGAACGGCAGCCAGGCGAAACCTGCAAGGATGGCGACGACCGTGACGCCAGCGGTGACCGCGACACTGGTGACGACCCAACGATCACGCAGCAGCGGACGCCAGTTCCAGTTCACTGTTGTGCTCCAACGCGTATGACCGGCACTGCGGTGCCGGGTGTCGCGAGAAGATGTGCGATCGGAAAGCCGTAGTTAACGATTGTAAGGCCGATCATCAGAGTGAGCCACAGACCAAAGCCGTTCAGCGCAGCGGGCAGCGTGCTCGGCGGATGTACGGCGACGCTGAAGCGGTAGTTGCCCGGCTCCACGCGTGTCGATATCTGGCCGCGTGCCAGCACTACAAGAAACAGCACCGCGGAAATAACCAAAATGGCGCCCCCTATCACCGACAGCACGACGGATGCCGCTTGCTGGGCGATGACCGGATCGGTGTAGTCGTAGAACGCCATGCGCCGCGGCATACCGAGAATGCCGACGTAATGCCACGGGAAGGTCAGGACGATCATGCCGATGAACCACAGCCAAAGCTGCGTCCGCATCAGACCGACACTGTCCAGCGTGCGACCGGTCAAATGCGGCCACGTGTCGTAGGCGATGACGAAATACATGATGACGATTGCGCCAGCGAAGATCAGATGGAAGTGCCCGGTGACCCACTGCGTGTTGTGGATTGTGGTGTTGAGCTGATAGCTCATGTTGACAAGGCCACCCGCGCCGCCAAAGCCAAGCATGATGAAGGAAAATGCCACGCCAAGCATGACCGGGTTGCGCCACGGCAATTTCGTCAGCCATCCCAGTGGCCCCCCGCCGCCGCGCAGTCTTGCCGCGATTTCTACCGACGCGCAGATAGTGAACACGGTCAGCAGCGTCGGTATCGTAACCAGGCCGGTGAACACCGAATGCAGGAACTTGAACCCGGAACCGACTTCCGGGTCGCCGAACACGTGGTGCACGCCGATCGGCATGGCGACTACGAGGAACAGTATAAAGGAGATCCTCCCCATCTGGTCGCTGAACAGCCTGCCGCCAATCGCTCGCGGAACGATTGTGTAATAGGCAATATAGGCTGGCATCAGCCAGAAATAGACGATCGCGTGCAAAGTCCAGGAGAAGAAGACCCGCGCGAGACCAGCGTCGATCGTGTTGGTCAGGCCGATGGCACCAGGGATGATCTGGAAAATCAGTTCGAGAGCGGCACCAACCGCCGTCCAGCCCCAAAGATACGATCCCGCGACGGTTGCGAACATCGCGAATGGTACCGGTGCTCCGGGGTTTTGTCGCTTCCAGATACGCAGGTTCACTGACATCAGCGCGACCCAGATCCAGGAGCCTACAACGACGAGTACAACCCCGATGTAATAGAATACATTGCCAATCATCGGCGGATAGAAGGTGTATAGCACCGAGGCTCGACCCAACGCGACCGGGACCACGGCGGTGACCGTGCCGACGGCGATGAGGGCGAAGCCCGCCCATGCCCAGCGCAAGCCAACCAACGGGCGGTGCAAGGCGGCCTCGGTTACGAAATAGCCGAACCCCATCGCGACGAGGGTCGGAAACACATACCCCATCGTGGTGCCGTGCGCGGTGACAGAGCGGTAATAGAGTTCGGGGTCGCCGATCCACGCGTGCAGTGGGCTGCGGACGAACATTTGCCATTCGCCCAGCAACAGCGCTGCGCCGAAGCTTCCGAAGGCCAGCCAGAAATGCGCCAGGATCAACCTTCTACTGGGCAACACAGCTCAACCTCCTGGTATCCGTGGCCAGTCGCGCGAACTCTGCCTTTTCGATGACCTTGATCCGGCCCCACATGCCTTCATGCCCAAAGCCGCAGAATTCGTGGCATGGCATGTGCCGTTCGCCCGCCGTGGAAAAGCGCGCCGGAATGCTGGAAATGTAGCCTGGCACCAGCATCAGATTGATGCTGGTCCCGGTAATCAGGAACCCATGCACCACGTCGGCGCTGGTGACGCGCAACGTGATGGGAGTATCCGTCGGCACCAGGATGCACTGCGGCGTGAACGAGTATTGCTGGCCAATCGCGCGCACAATGACGGAGCCGTCAGGCTCCAGGGCACTGCCGAGGTTGCTCTCGATGAACTCACCCCCAAGATGCAGCGTGCGAGGGTCAGCGGTCTCAACACGACTTTGCGGCAGCACTGCCTGGTGCACACCGGCGAACACGGCCATCACGATCAGCAGGACAATGATGGAGCTGGCGACTGCCGCCCAACGATGCTCGATGCGTTCGCTTCGGTTCTCGTCGTGATCGGAGCCGCCGCTCACGGTGCCCCCGCGCGCGGCACGAACACCAGCAGATAGAAGGCAAACCAAATCGCAACGACAACCAGCGTTGCGATACCAGCCAACGCAATTGCTCCGGCGGACCCTTGGCTCGCGGCATGTTGCGCGAACGCGTCCTCAGTGCCGGTTTCGATTGGTTCGGAGTTCAGCATGGCGGCATCAATCCAAAGGTGCAGTACGCAATTGATTTGCATCGCGCGCAGATACCGGCGCGCCACGGTTGCCCCAGGCAGCCCGTATGTACGTGACGACCGCGGCAACCTCGTCGTCGGACAGACTCTGTGCGAAGGGCGGCATGCCATAAGGCATCGGGTTGCCTTGCGTGCCCGGCGGGAAACCGCCGTTCAGCACCATGCGGATCGGGTTCACCGCGGACTGCATCTGAATGGAAGGATTGCCAGCCAGCGGCGGATACGCGGGCGGCATGCCGCGGCCATCGCTCGCATGGCAGATGGCGCAGCGCGCCTCGTAAACGGTCTGGCCGAAATGCACCAAGAGACTGCCCTCGGGTGTCGGAATGCTGGTGATTTCCGTCGCGGGTGGCGTGCCCTGGCTGAGGCTCTTGAGATAGACCGCCATCGCCCGGACATCGGTGTCGTTCAGGTATTGCATGCTGTCGAACACGACTTCCGACATCGGTCCATAGACAGCGCCCCGATGTGACACCCCGGTGCGCAGAAGTTCCACAATCTCGTCGATGCTCCAGTCGCCGAGGCCGGCCTCCTTATTGGAGGTAAGCGACGGCGCATACCAATTCTGCATCGGAATCAGGCCGCCCTGGAACGCTTGCGACCGCGAGTTGCCGCCCAGTGCATTGATCGGCGTGTGACACATCCCGCAATGGGCGAGACCCTCGACCAGATAGGCGCCACGGTTCCATTCGACCGACTTGGTCGGGTCGGGTTGGTACTCGCCTTGGTCGAAAAACAGAGTGCGCCAGCCCAGGATGAGCGAGCGGTTGTCATAGGGGAAACGCAGGTCCTGCGGCCGGTTCGGCTGATGCACCGCCCGGACCGAACGAAGATACGCGTAAATCGCGTCTAAATCGGCGCGCGTGACTTTGGTGTAAGAGCCGTATGGCATGGCCGGATACATCAGCCCGCCATCTGGGAAGCGTCCGGTATGCAAGGCGGCGTAGAACTGATCCGCTGTCCAGGTGCCGATGCCGGTCTCGCGATCTGGTGTGATGTTGGACGAGTAAAGCGTGCCGAACGGTGTCGGCATGGCAAGCCCGCCGGCGAAGAGCGCACCGCCGGGATTAGTATGGCAGGCAACGCAGTCGCCGGCCCGCGCCAGGTATTCGCCCTTGGCCAGCAGCGCCGCATCCTGGCCGTACACCAATCGAGACCCACCGATCAGCAGCAGGCCCGCGACGAGGACGGTGGCCAACAGGGTGTAACAGTTGCGCATGACGCTCGCCCCGGTCTCAGTTCGGTTCGCTGCCGCACGCCATTGGCATCGCCAACGAACCGCGCGGAACAGGAGATGGATCGGCTGGAACTGGGCGGGACGCGAGCCAGGCAGCCACGGCACTCACCTCGTTCTCGGTAAGGCTGGCGGCAACCACTTGCATGCAGTCGGGCGAGGGAGCGGTGCGGGTGCCGTAGCGGAATGCGCCCAGTTGCGCACTGATATAGCTCGCATGCAACCCGACAAGGCCAGGAATGGCGGGCTCCATTCCGGTGAGCCTGCGTGCCGTGACACCCCGAGCAAGCGGGCACGCCGCGCGCCGGGGTCGCCTTGTGTTACGATGGCCTGTCCGCGCGCCAGGATGCCGGAACTGACATCGGCGATGGTTTGCAGCGGTGGCGGCGGCCGCAGTCCCGAGAAGTAATCCGCCATCTGGTGCAGGTACGAGTCTGGCATGTATTCGAGCAGATAGTTCATCGGCGCATAGCGTCGCCGGCCGTCTCGGAAAGCGACAAGCTGGTTCATCAGATAGCCGGCAGGCTTGCCGGTCAGGCGCGGGAAATAATCGTTGTCCGTGCCCTGGCCCTGCTCACCATGGCAAGCCGCGCATGCCCGCAGGCGCGCCTCCATCGTGTCAGGCGGACGATCCGTGACCTGCGCTGATGCGTCGGAAAAGACCAGGCTGGTCAGGCCAATGACCAGGCCCAACCACAGCATGCGTCTGATAACGGTATGGCGCTCATCCCGGCAGCCGAACGGCCAGATCGACACGTCACCCCATCGCGTGCGTTGCGACATTCGGCAGCCTCCCCCTTACCGCGTCAGAGTGTACCGCCGGAAACTCGACAATTCTCTCCAAAAATGCACTGGACCTGGTGATTCCATCACTTCATCAGGGCGCGATCGTTCAATCGGTTTCTGGGTCAGCGGTATTGCGCGCTGCGGATCGCAGCCGTAGCAGAACAAGCGCGCGGCGGACCTTCGCGTCCACCGCCCGAAACCGGCCATTCGGGATCCGACCAGATCGCCCCAAAGTCGTGTGTCCGGTTCCGGTCCCAGCCGCTCCGCGCGCCTCACCGACTGATATCCACCCCAGCCCCACGTCTGACCCAAAGTCCGACCATTGAAGTCCACGGGATCCTCCTGCGCATCGATGAGGTGCACCTCGACGCCCGTGCAGCGATGCTCATAACAACCCAACCAACGCCGAAGCTCTGCCGCGTCGCCTCGCTCGTTCGTTAGTGACGCCACGCGGCCTGGACGCGACCACCCATTCGCGGCATAGCAGGTCGCATCCACCCAGGTCTCCGCGAGGCATGCTATGAAAACGCGTGCACCGCCTCCACAATATGTCTTGCCGAAATGCCGAAGGCGTCGATGAGCTCGTCCGGCTCGCCAGAGTGCGGCATATCCCGGACCGCGATGAGCTGCGACTTGGCAGGGGCGACGCCAGCCCTCGCGAGGGCGGACAAGACCGCCTCCCCAATTCCCCCTTCCGCCCAATGATCTTCCACGGTGATGAGCCGACCGCCTGTTGCGACAACTTCTTTGGCCAGCTCCTTTCCGTCGATCGGTTTGACGCAGTAAAGGTCGATTACCCGCACGGCTGTGCCTTCCGCCTTCAACTGGTCAGCGGCCTTTAGCGCCTCGTGCAAGCTTGACTCCCGCCCCGATCACCGTTACTTTGTCTTGCGCGCTGTGTCGGAGAACCTTGAACCCGGGGATCGGAAACGTCTCGTCCTTCGAATAGAGGATCGGAAATTTCGGCCGCGACGTCCGCAGATAATTGATGCCCGCACGCCTCGCCATGGTTTCCGTAAGCCTCTCCGTAGAGATGGCATCGCCCGGATACAGAACGGCCGAGGAATGAACGGCACGAAATATCGCGATGTCCTCCAGTGCCATCTGGGAAGGACCGTCCTCGCCGATCGAAACGCCGCAATGCGATCCGCACAGGTTGATGTTGCTCCGGCTGATCGCTGCCATCCGGACCTGATCATAGGCGCGGGACAGGAAGCACGCAAAGGTGTCAAGGAAAGGCACCTTGCCCCGCGCGGCAAGCCCCACCCCCGCGCTTACGAGATTCTGCTCGGCGATGTAGCCTTGATAGAAATGATCCGGGTAGGCATCACCAAATGTTTCCGAGAAAGTCGAGTTCTTCACGTCGCCTGAAAGAGCCACGATGTGCGGATTGACCGCGCCCAGCCGCTTGAGCGCAAATCCGTAAGCCTCGCGCGTCGCGACAGCCTTTGAAGGATCGTAGTCCAACGGCGCAGGAGCCGGGAAATTGGGAGGTGCAGGCAACGACGTCCTGGCGTACGATCTTCCGGGGTCGTCGGGCAGGCTGATTGCCGGTCCGATTTCCTTGATCGCGGCGGCGAGCTGATCCTTCGGAATCGCCCTGCCATGCCAATGTTCCTTGCCGGCGATGGAACTTACTCCATGACCTTTAATCGTCCGCGCCAGGATCGCCTGCGGTTGCCCTTTCGTCGCCTTGGCGCGATCGAGGGCGGCGAGCACGGCTGGGACGTCGTGCCCATCGACGATTTCTGTCGCCCACCCTTCCGAATCGAATTTCTTGCGGTAGATTTCCATGTCGTGCCGGTACATCGTCGGCTCGCTTTGGCCCAACGCATTGATGTCAGCCAGAACCGTGAGGTTATCGAGTTTGTAATGGGCGGCGAACGCTGCCGCCTCCCACACTTGGCCCTCGGCCATTTCGCCGTCGCCCATCAGCACATAGACACGCGTCGGACTCTTATCCATACGAGCGCCGATTGCGAGCCCCGAACCGACAGATAAACCTTGGCCAAGCGAACCTGTCGCAGCGTCGACACCGGGAATACGCGGTGTCGGATGACCTTCCAGCTCGCTTGAGAATTCGCGTAACGTCATCAGGCGCAACTCCGGGAAGACGCCTGCCTCAGCCAACGCGGCGTAAAGGACCGGCGCGGCATGACCTTTGGAGAGAACGAAACGATCCCCATCCGGTGAGTTGGGGTCCTTCGGATCAAACTTCATTGCGTAAAAGAACGTTCCCGCGACCAGCTCGGCCGCGGACATGCAGGATGTCGGATGTCCGGACCCAGCCGCCGTTGTCGACATCATCGAAAGTATGCTCAACCGTTTTGCTTTTTGCTCGATGGCCTCGATGGTTGCTGCGGACGGCGCAACATCATCAGCGGCAATGGCGCTGGCAGTCATAAGATCTCTCCTCAGGTTCTGGTTCCAGATTTCATCCGTTTGAGGACGACTCGCCCCGCAGTCATTTTATGCTGTGCGCCGCACGGCGCATGGCCAATTCCAACGCTATCCAGCAAACGCCACCCAAGCAAAGCAGCGCCGGAAATACCCCAACGCTGACAGCGGCGCTTGCATTATTCGAGTTCCATTCGGGTGATCGACTACTTGTCTCCCTTCGGTGTGGCTTCCCGCAGTTCGCCCGTCGACAAATCGAATACAAATCCACGAATTACTACCTTCGAAGGAACCCACGGGTGCGACCTCAGTTTCAATACCTGCTTTTCTGTTGCCCGATTTACATCGGAGTAGAAGTGGAATCTGTCTGGCGCTACTGCCCACACGCCGCATTGTGTGTGGAGGTGGTTCTCGAACTCTTCTTCCGAAAACATTTCCATTCCGCAGCCAGTGTGCCCGATGATCATGACCTCGCGCACGCCCAGAACGTGAATCGAAAACATGAGAGACCGTACAACGTCCGACGTTGCCGCCGTTCCGACGTTCCAAATCACGTCCGCATCGGCCGGTTTGATGTCCAGCCATTGGAGCAGATCGTTCAGCCGCGGGTCCATGCAAGTGAGGATTGCAACCTTCGGAGCTGGCTTGTTTGCCAGCGAAGGATCATGGTGCTCTGCCGTCTTACGGCTCGCAGCAATCGCGTGTTCGATCAAGCTCATTTGCATTCTCCTGAACCGCGTTGCTAGTCCGGGACTGGACTTGCCACACGCGTAGTCTGATGTTGCTCGCGCCGATCTCCCTGATGAGCGGGCTGATCCGAAATACCGATGGCATCCTCTCGGTGCTTGTCGAAATCCACCCCTTTTGGCGACTTTGGTGCATGAAATCGCCGCCGGTGGCGCGCCCGCGTTTCGCCACGTCGAGGGATCCGCTCGGAGGTCGGCATATCAGCTGCATTGAGTGCTAGCAGCCGCTTTTATGTCGGCCTGCTGATCGCGCAGCGTCCGAGCTCGAGGCCGCTAACCGATATGGTCTTGTGGCAGAACATTACGATATAGCACCGGTTTCCGTCGGTTGTTCGAGCCGCGCGGCGGCCATCTTACTGCACCGTCCATGGTGGCCGGCCGCCACCGTGCAAATTCGCCGCGGTTATTGCCACCTTGCGCAGGCGGGGCGCACGCAGAATTTCGGGCTTTCGCGCCGCCAGCCCACGAAAATGCCATGACGCTGATATAGATTACCGCACGCGTTCACTCCCTGATGACAGGAGATGCAGCCCAGCGACTTGAACCGAGCGAGTGCTGCGATGTTGCGGCCGGGTCATCGGTCAAACCGCCTTCCGGGGGTCAGCAGTGACCAGTCGAAGCTGGCAATTGCGTCGGACAGCTTAGTTTGGTCAGGGGCACAGTCATAAGCGCTATGAATTGACATGCTGCGTCCGGGTCGCCGCTAAGTTTGCCAATCCTCCAGGCTAGTCCAAATCACCATCGGTTTCTCCAGTCTAGGCTGCTCCGGTGCCTCGCGCGACGGACGATTGCCCCGTCAATTCGGCCGTAAGCTCAATGCCGTGAAGACGATCGGCGCGTTAAGCTCAGTCTTGGCACGCATGCCGTTGTCGGCCCCATGGGTCCGGGTGCCGCGGCAGAACCAGCAGGCAAAGGTGCCGTGATGCGACCAGCTATCCATTGACAATTCGCTCCTTTATCCGAGCGCCAATCGTAGCTGCAAGGGACGGGGTAGGTTGGCGGACGCTCCCCTCGTCTATACGCTCCCCAGCGTCCAGTCGGATTATCATGGCTGCCAGGGCCGCTTCCAGCGTGTCGCCCGCACCGTAAGCGACCGACCAGCCCGCCCGCCATCCACGTCTGTAAAGGGGGCCTTCCTTTCCCGCTCGCAGAGCATCGAACTCGGCAAGCTGCGCTGCGCTGGAAGGGAACGACCTTGCAACAAACTCCTGGCTTTCCTGCACCCAGGTTACCCGCACATCCCCGATGTCGGGGCGAGAATTTTGTAGGTTCCGCATAATCGCGCCTGGAGTCTGTTGCTTCTTGACCATCGACCTCATCCTCGGATCCGGACGCGCCATTGGGGATAGCGACGCACGTTCAACCCGATATTCCAACATGATCGCGGCACAAGCCTATAGGTACCTAGTACCTCTGCACAGCGATTATGACCCTTTGGCGGTGTGGGGATAAGCGCGTGCCAGCTTGTCTCGCGCCTTTTGCGTGGTGAACTTCCGTTTGACGCGCGCCGGACGAGTTGCGTTGCTGCTCCCACGCCTTGATCCCGTAGATGCGGACGTCGCGCTCACCAATTCGGCCGATACCGAAAGCCTGCGGCATGGGTTGTCTCTGGCAAAGCTAAACGAGAACTCGGCGCTTTCGGCGGAATGTCGCCAAGCGGCCTAGATCCCTATCGCCTACGCTGGCACCAAGGCGACATCACGCTTATCTCGATCGAATCTGTTATCATGGAAATACCGTGTGCGATGCCGATGCGAATCTTGCGCCATGGTCGAATTATAACTGGGATCGATTTGGTCGCGCTGTGGCCCAGATCACAGCACCAGCATTACGGCTGTGCCATGTCACCGGTCTCTGACGAAACTTGGACTGACGAACACAGACTCTTGCGGAGAAATCAAAAAGGTCGTTGCCGTAATGTGGGGCACGTTCATGTTCAGCGCAGTGCAGGTGTCAGCAGAGGCTCAGGACAGTATAATTTCAAGGGAGCAACGAGGATGCCTTCGAACATACCTACGGTTCGAAAGGTCGCTGATAATGCGACGGTTCTGGACAATCTAGGGCTGCTGGCGGAACTGGCTGGGAGATGGCACGGGACGGGGTTTAATCTCGTGGCGCGACCGGACTTCGAGGATCAGACGAACTTATTTCTCGAGCTCAATCTCACCAGTGAAACCACGGAATTTACCCCGATCTCGTCATCGATCCCAAATCGGGGTTTCGCCCAACCCGATATCGAACTTTTTGGCTTGACGTACCTTGTGCACATCAGCGACGCAACCACCGGCGGAGCACTGCACATCGAGCCTGGGATCTGGGTCATGCAGCCAGCGACCTCGGAACCGTTACTGTCGCCGCCTCAAGGAGGGCAACTGGTCACCCGTATGGCCAATATACCCCACGGGAATTCGTTAGTCGCCCAAGGCACTGCCACGCCTTTTGACGGTCCGCCAACCATCAGCCCCGGCGCGAATCCGATAAGCGGCGGCAATCCAGCCTTCTCCGTTTTTCCTTCGTTTAACACTACCGCAATTGACCTGCAGCCTCCACTTATAGCGGGTGTGCCGCTCGGCGCTCCGATTTTTGCGGCGGCTACCTCGGAAGCACAGTCCAAGCCAGGAGGTGGCTTTCACCAGTACAATCTCTCACTCCCTATTGGCCCGACAGATCCGACAAACACTAGAACCCCGCTGGGAAACTTGCCCCCAATACTGCCCTCGGCAATCACCCAACAACTTCTTAACGACCCCGTGACCTTGTTGCAACAAACGGTTCAAAACCAACTTGCCCAGGGTTACTCATTCAGCGGGGTCGCTCTCAATATCTCGACCACCAAGGAAATCGCGTTCTTCGACGCACCGGTTATCAACGCAAGCCCACTACCAACCGCGACGCCCGTGACGCTGGTGCAGGCCGGTGGCGATATCGGAAACATCAATTTCCTTCTCGGACCTAGTCTTTCATCTGGTCCACCGAACAATGCCTTCACCGCGCTGTTTTATGCCACCTTTTGGCTGGAGAAGCTTACACATCCCACCCTACCAACTCTGATGCAGCTGCAATACGCGCAGATGACGATGTTGAATTTTCCGGCTCTCTTGCTAGCTAGACCGACCGCCAATCCGCCAGTTCCGGCGCCGAATTTTGCTTGGCCGCATGTTCAAGTTGCGACGCTTCAAAAGACCTTCGGCTGACCAATTAGGGATGCGGCTTCGGTAGGCGGCGCTGCTTGCCGAGGTCGTACGCGCGGAAAGGAAACAATCGAGCGAGGAATGCCATGAATTGGATCAAGCCAGCACTTTCGCCGCCAACCCCTTCGACCAGCCAACCGGTGTCTTACCGCAGCCCGGACGGGCTGATCCTGTCGACGGGCAATTTGTACTTCACCTACCACGACGGGGCGACCGCCAGCGTGTGGAGGGCTTCGCAGGATGCCGTTCCCGGCCAAGAAATCCTGCTGTATTCCGAGCCAGGTCCGCAATTCGGCGACATTGTGTTTGCCGAGGTCGGCGGCGCGTTTTTTGGCTACTTCTTTGCGCAGCAGGAGGGCGGGACCATCGCCATCAAGCGCGTTCCGTTGACCGGCGGCGCCGCCACCGTGCTCGCCACCCTGACCGACATCGATATTGCGAATAGTCACCGCAATCTTGTGACCGACGGGGCGAATCTTTATTGGCAGGATGTACAATCGGTGCGGAAGATGCCAATTGGCGGCGGCGTCATCACCGTGCTCGACGAGGCCAGCCCGAACACGCCGACGGCAGGCCTCGCGCTGCAAAACGGCAATCTGATCTACGCCTCGGTGGCCGATATTCGCTACGTGCCGGTAGGCGGCGCGACGACCCCGCCATCGACGCGAACGATCGTCGCCGGAGCGGAGCGCGTCACCGCGCTCCATGCCGTCCTCGACTTCATCTATTGGGGAGAGGAGAGCGGCGCCATCCGGGTGATACTGGCAAACGGCTCATCGGCCGAGACGATTTCAACAATCGCCGGGTTCATCCCGACCTCAATCTCGACGAGCACGCATGGTGGCGTCTATGCCCAGGCCTGGACGCAGTGCGACGCGCAATCGTGTCGGCTGCACTTCGACGTGCCTTCGGGTGAGGACTCGCTGTACGCGATCGGCGCCAATGCGATCGGCGTTGCCATAGCAGGCTCGGGGAACGTTTTCTGGGGCGATGCGGCTGGTATCCATCGCCACATTCCGCGGTGACGGCCGGGAAAACCGGCCGTCTGCTGGGCCTGGGCAGATGCGACGCATGGCTGGGCGGTGGGTAACGTGGGCACGATCCTGGCGACGGTCGACAGCCACGCACGCGGCAGATCTCAGCCAACCGTCCAACGCGCCGATAAGACAATTCGGTGCGGGGGCCGCCCGGGTCCCCTGCCCTGCCGCTGGCGGCCTCCGGGCCCGCCGTGTCCGCACTCTTGGGACAATGAACGCCACCGAATGAAGGGCCGCGGTCATCGGTTCTTCTCCTTCCGAACGGCGACACGAACGACACCGGTTGGCCTGCTGGGTCACGGGGACCAGTTCGTCAACATGAGTTGCCAGCACCAGCAAGGCTTCGGTGCCGCTGGCCGATTTGTATAGCCCTTCTCGGCCAGCTCGCGGGCCAGCGCCGCACTATTCTTCGACGATACCGCCACACACCGCGGCTTCGTTAGTTATTCGCCTAACGTCGCAATCAACCGCTGCGCCTCGCCCCGGTCGCGAGCTGCGTTCCGCACCTCAGCCGCGCGATCCTTATGCCCGCCGGTTATTTCCCCCAGATCTTCTTGTAGATGTCCCTGTAGCCGTTCTCCGGGTCATAGTTATTGTTTGGACCGCCGTCGTGTTCGAGGTTGGCGGCGATGAACAAATGCGGCGGCGGAACGAAGCCGCTTGGCTTTTCACCGGCAAAGGCTCGGTTCAACTCATCAATGCACATCCAGCCATGCAGGTTGAGCGGTTCGGCGACCGTTCCAATTTGATAGTGACGCTCACGGATGCGCTGGAACGCCGGCACCGAACCGTCCCCGGCGGAAATCAGCCGCGGGTAGCCGCCGTCAGGATTAATGCCGGCCGCTTGCAGCGACGGCGCGGCAAAATCGAACCAGAGGTCGTTCACCGCGATCGCGTAGGTCCACTTCTTGCCATATTTTGCCAGCAACGTGGTGGTGAGCTGCGGCATCCGGTTGGCGACGTCAGCGATCGGCGTGTCCTCAAACGCCAGCGTCGTGCAGCCTTTGCATCCCTTGACCGCAGCAGTCGCGGCGTCGGTCTTGACGGTGCTGATCGCATAGAGGTTGTCGCCGATCACGACCGTGCCGGCAGTGCCGTTCGAATCCACGACAGCGTACAGCGCCGCTGCCTTACCGACCTCGACCGGTTCAGTGGTGATATTGGTGATCACCGGCGGGTCCTTTACCGGGCCTGGTGCCCCGGCGGAATGCCAGCCGACCACCTTGATCCCCAGTTGCACCGCATGCTCGACCACCGGTGCCTGCTCTTTGGCATCGATCGTGCCGAGGATGATCCCGTCCGGCTTCAAAGCGATCGCCTCATTCAGCGCCGTGGTGTGCTGTGACACCGTGCCCTGGCCATCGATTATGCGGTAGTCCCAGCCGATCGCCTTTGCCGCCTCCTGCGCTCCGTCGCCGACGCCCTGGGCACCGCCATTGCGCTGGTCCTGGGAGACGTAGATAACCAGCTTTTTGCCCTGCGCCTTGGGGCCTGTCGTCGGCCCGGTCCATGGCAACCCTGGCGCCGTTACTTTGGCGATATAGGCCTTGGCCTCGGTCAGATAGGCATCATCGGCCGCTCGGGCGCCCGCCGCAGCGGTGGCCATCACGGCAGCCGCAGCCAGTAAGGCCGGCCACAGCACGCGAGATTTCGACATTGTATTCCCTTCCCCTCATTGGCAGCTTCCGTACACCGCGCGGCTGCCTTGCGTGTTGTTAAGGATTCGTCAACCGGTGGCGGTTGCACCGACTTCGCCACCTTCTCTACCGCCGCCGATCGACGGCGCTGCGCGAAGCCGGCCAGCGCGATGGCGACGACGAGGGTGGTGCCGTTGAACAGCGGCTCGACGAAGAATTCTCCGCCAAGCTGCTGGATGCCCGAGATGCCGATCGCCAGGATCATCACGCCGACGATGGTGCCTAGAACATTCACCCGGCCCGGTTTGATCGTGGTGGTGCCGAGGAAGGCGCCGACCAGCGCCGGCAGCAGATAGTCGAGCCCGACGTTCGCCTGGCCGATCTGCAGCTTGGATGCGAGCACGCAACCCGTGAACCCGGCGACCAGCCCGGAGCCGACGAACACGCCGATCACGTACGCCCGTACAGGGATGCCGTTGAGCGCCGCCGCCTTTTCGTTGGCACCGATCGCATAGATCTGCCGCCCCAGGGGCAACCGTTCGGTCACAACCCAAAGTACCGCCGCGAACACGATCACATAAACGGCCGGCATCGGAATCCCGAGCGGTGCGAGCGCGTTGATATCGATGAATCCGGGTGCCAGGTGCCCCATCACTTGCCGCCCGCCGGAGAGCCACAGCGCCAATGCATAAAGGATCGTGCCGGTGCCCAGGGTGGCGATGAAGCTGTCGATCTGCGCCACCTCGACCAACACGCCGTTGACCAGACCGGCCAGAGCGCCGCACAGCAAGACAATCAGGATCGCCAGCGGCCAGGGCACATGGTACCAGACCTGCAGGCTGATCGCCATGATGTGCCACAGGACGATGCCGAACCCAATGGTCACGTCGATGCGCCCGGCCATCATCGGCAGCATCGCGCCTAGTGAGAGCAGCGCGATGATGCCCTTGTCGCTCAGAATCGAGCGAACGTTCAGTGCGGTCGGAAACGAATCCGGAAGCAGGATCGAGAAGAAGACCGCCAGCACCACCGTCATGATCGGCAGGCCGTAGATCGGCAGGATCCGCGCCGCGGCCCGCCAGCGCGTCAGCCCGGCCAACTCCGAACGGGTGGGTTCGAGCGCGTTCGACTTAAGCGATTGCATGGCTGGCCTGAAGTGGTTCGATCCGCGTCAGCGCCTCGGCCACCTGGCCGATGCTGGCGGAAGCGGCGGCAAGCAGGTTCTCGGCCGACATGTCACCGACCCCGAGCTCCGCGACGACCCGCCCGCGGTCAAACACGAGCGCCCGATGGCAGACCTTTTCGACCTCCTCGAAATCGGTCGAAACCAGCAGGATCGCCGCGCCCCGCATCAGCGCGACATCGAACAGCCGGTAGATCTCCGCCTTCGAGCCGACATCGACGCCCGCCGTGGGATCCTCGAAGACATAGACCTTGCTTTGCAGATGCAGCCAGCGGCCGACCACGACTTTCTGTTGATTGCCGCCGGACAGCCATTCGATCGGCAGCGCCGGATCGTTAGGACGCAAGCCGATCGCCTGCCCCAGCCGGAACGCGGCGTTGTGCTCGCGGGTCGGCCAAAGGGCTGAAAACGCACGCAACCCGGCGGCGAATGGATTGAGGAACAGATTCTCGCGCACGCTCAAATTCGGCACCACCGAGTCCGCCATTCGGTCGGCGCAGACCAGACTGATGCCCCGCTGCATCGCCTGGCGCGCTGAGGTCGGGGCGAATGGCTTTCCGTCCAGCAGGATACCGCCGCCGCTGAGCGACGCCTGTCCGAACAGCGCGCGCCCGACGCTTTCCTGCCCGGCGCCGCGCAAGCCAACCAGGCCGACGATCTCGCCCGCATGCAGCTGGCAGTCGATCGGCCCCAAATCGCCGACCCCAAGCGCCTGCAGTTCCAGGCGCGCCGAACCAGCACGCTGCGCTGGCCGGCGAAATACCTGCGAGGGTTCGCGGCCGACGATCAGCAGAATGACTTCCTCGGCGCTGGTGCCCGCGGTCGCCCGCTCGCCGACCATGCGGCCGTCCCGCAGGACCACGATGCGGTCAGCGATCTGGAACACCTCATCGAGCCGGTGCGAGACGTAGATCATCCCGACGCCTCGGTCGCGCAGCCGGTGCAGGCTCGCGAACAGCCGCGCGACTTCATTGGCCGGCAGGCTCGCGGTCGGCTCGTCCAGCACCAGCAGTTCCGCTTCCGCCGCCAACGCCCGGCTGATCGCCACCAGCGATTTCTCCGTCCGGCTGAGCGATGCCACGCGCGTATCGGGATCGATATCGGCACCCAGCGCCTCCAGTGCCTGTGCCGCCCGCCGGCGCGCCGCGGTCCAGTCAACGAGTCCGAGACGGCGCGGATAGCCCAGCGCGAGGCAGATATTCTCCGCCACCGTCATCCACTCGATCAGGCCGAGATCCTGATGGATGAAGGCGATCGGTAAGTGCCGCACACCATCTTCGATGTCCTGGCCGCGGTAGCGGATGCTGCCGCCATCAAGCCCGTGGACGCCGGCCAGAGCCTTGATCAGCGTGGACTTGCCCGCGCCGTTCTCGCCAAGCAGCGCGACGATCTCGCCCCGGCCGACACTCAGACTAACGTCGTCGAGCGCGCGGGTGGCGCCGAACTGCTTCGAGGCGCCCCGCACCTCCAGCAGAGGCGGAGCGGCCGTAACGCTTGTTATTGCAGCGCTCTCAGCCTCGCTTCCGGATGTCACGCATTTGCCTCCCCCGCTCTTTTTTCGCGCAGCTCCGCATAGGGAACATCAGCAGGTGTGCTTGCGCAAGCACACCTGACGGCGCCACCCACCCTGTTCCACAACGCCAACCTTCACAAGCTCGGCGTCTGGGCAACTTCCAGGATACGCAGAACCGATACCGCGAGGTCCTTAAAAAGGTCTGAAGTACAGGGCAATAGTTTCCGATATCTTATCAGATGATCTACCCCATATACTCCATTATATACAATCCAGCCGAGAAGTCTGTGCAGTAGACAATGCCGTTCTTGTCCACCGAAACGTCCGCGGAGTGCAGCACCTTCGGCCGGTTCGGCCGCGGATCGACCAGTTTCGTCGGCGGCGGCGGCACGCAGGCCCCGACTTCCACCGGGCGAAACTTGTCGCGGATGTCGTAGACCCGCACGCCGGCGTTCTGATACGTCGCGAAGATCAGCTCCTCGCTGACGAACTGGTCAGGCCGGTTTTCGTAGATGTTGTGCGGCCCGAAATGGCCGCCAACCTTCAGATAATCGGTGTCGTTCGGCTCCGGGAACGTGGCGATGCTGATCGGGTTGGACTTCACCCGGTTGTCGAACACCCAGATCGGCTTCTCGCCGTCCTCGCGGTTGTCGAGCACGGTCTCGTCCACCACGATCAGCAACTCCCGGTTTGGCAGCGGCAGCGCGTTGTGGGTGCCGCCGCCGAACGGGGGCGCCCAAAACTTGTGGGTGATCAGTTTCGGCGCGGTTCGGTCGCTGACGTCCACCACCGCCAGACACGCATCGCGCCAACTGCAATAGGCGATGTCGCCATGCACGATCGCGTGATGCAGCCCGAAGCGGCCGACCTCGCTCGGCCAGTTCGCCACCTCGCCGGCTGCGACGTTCATGCCGGGCAGCCAGAACTTCCCCGCCAGCACCGGCTTGGTCGGATCCGCCATATCGATGGTGATCAGGATGTAGTCGGAGAACCCGTCCAGCAGCGCGGACGCATAGGCCCAGCGGCCACCGACGTACCATAGGCGGTGCAGCCCGCCGCCCTTGACCGGCATGAAGCCGATCTGCCGCGGCGCCTCCGGCTTGCTGACGTCGTACACCGCCATGCCGGCCGACCAGGTTTGCTCCGTCGGTGCGTCACCGTGGTCGCCGATCTTGCCCTTGTAGTAGTTCTTTTCGTCCGCCAGTTCTGGCTGCGCGAACATGTCCTTGGCATGGATCACCAGCAACAGGTCGTCGAACTGTTGCAGATGGATCGACCAGGTGTTCGGCGGCGTCGCGATGTAGTTCACCGGCGTCGGTTTGGTCGGGTCGCGCACGTCGATGACGGAAAATCCTTTGGAGAAGATGTGCGCCGACTATAGGCGTGGCCCTTGTGGACCATGATCTGCACGCCGTCGGCGCGCCCGCCGCCTTGGTCGGTATGGCCGATGATGCGCATGTTGCTTGCGTAGGTCGGCGTCATCAGGTCCGTCATGTCGTTTTCCCAGATTTCTTGTTGGCTTCGTTTGATTCTAAACCAGATCCGCCATTTGTCGAGGCAGTGGCGCCAGATATCCCTTCAACCTGACGTTCCCTTACGCCGTTGTCGAGGCCCCAGCAGGGTTAGCTTCGACCTCGGCTAGCTTCCGGTTCCCAGCCGAGCGCCAACTCGCCACTGGACCGCCGCCCGAGGAGGCCGGAGGTCCTGAGTTTTGAGAACGCCGCCTTGATTCGTCAGATACGCAAACCGCTGATGACGTGTCGAAAAGTGCAAGACGATATCGAAACCGGGTGGGAACTCTTACCGGTTTCCCCTCCAACCCTCGCTGCCAATATCGCAGGGTTTGCAGCGTTGGAGAATTTTCGCAGTGGCGTGCCGGACAGCTCGTATCCTGGCTACGTTGCATCATTCTCGCTCAGCAGAGCTGAACGGCAGCATCCAGACGACGTAGTGGCCACCCTCGATCGGCACCAGAACGGATCTGTCGATGTCATCTAGCACCGTCAGTTCGTCCAGCGTACCCTCAATCTCATAGTCGGCGTAGATGTCCTCGTTTAGATCAGCCCGGTAATCTACCGCCAGAGTGCGTGGATTGAGCCGAACGGCCAGAATTCGATACTGCGCGTTCGCGATTTCGGCGGCGCCCCCGAGAAGGATCGACGGATCCTCCGGCGGCCCTTCCTCTGTCAACTCTGAAGGCCAGTGTGGCTCCGGGAGGCGAATTGGCATTGGCTCTCGCTTTCTTCCATTGGGGTATGGAGAAATCAACCTGGATAGATCTTGATGCTGCGCGCGACCGTATCGGCCAGGTGCTCCTTGGTCACAACACCCAGCACCCGTTGGGTCCCGCCATCCTGCCTAACCACGATCGCCATGGTAGCATTTCGGTCCCACATCGTGGTGATCACGTCGAAAGCGACTTCGGTTTCTCTCACTATGGTGAAGTTCGGCCCCGCGATGTCGCCCAGGCGCACTTCGTTGGCCGCCACGCCCAACGTGCGGCGCAGATCCGTGTTCACACGCAAGCAGCCTACGACGGTTCCGCTTCGTGTCACGACGACATGGCGCAAGCCGCCCTGCTTCGTCGCCAGTTCCAGAAACCGCGAGAATGGCGTCGCCTCATCCAGAACCAACACGTCGCTTTCCATGATCTCGGCCGCACTGTGAACCAGAAACATGTTGGCATGCAGCGCCTTCGGGATCGGATGACCGCGACGGACAAGCTTCATTGTGTAGATATTCTCGGTCGACAGCATCCGCCGGACGCCGAGGGACATCGCGACCGCCAGGATCATCGGCAGGACGATCTGGTAGTCGAGGGTCATCTCGAAGATCATCGTCACCGCGGTCATTGCCGCGCCAGTACCGCCGCCGACCATCGCGCCCATACCGACCATAGCGAAGGCAGGCAAGGTGACCGGTATGCCCGGGAACACCGTCTGCATCGCCGATGCGAAGGCCGCGCCAAGTGCCGCGCCCATGAATAGCGACGGCGAGAAAATCCCGCCTGATGACCCGGATCCAAGGCTGACCGAGGTCGCTAATAGCTTAGCGATGAACAAGATCAGAAGGAACCCAGCACCGGGGATCTGGCCCTGTAGCATGGCCTGAATAGACGAGTAGCCAACGCCCTCGATGTAGTAGTGCCCAGCCTGGGTCCACAGCACATAAATCAGGATGCCGACCAGCAACATACCCAGCATGTGGCGGATGTAGCGGCCCGGGATGAGATCGAAGCCGTCTTCAATCCAGTGCAGTCCCCGGATGAACCCGGCCGCGGCAACCCCCGTCAGGGCTCCGAGAACAGCATAAAGGGCCAAGGTGACAGCCGAACTCAAATGATCGGGCATTGCGGTCAGATTGAGCGGCACGTTGAACGCCGGCTGATCGCCGAAGAACAGTCGGCCGATAAAGGTAGCCGTGCCAGTCGCCACGGCTACGGGGAGGAACGTGTTGACGCTGATTTCCGGCAGCATCAGTTCGGTTGCGAACAAGACACCGCCGATCGGCGTGTTGAAGGTCGCCGCGATGCCCGCCCCGGCGCCGGCCGCAACCAGGGTGATGCGCTGCCCGGCCTGCAGCCGGATGATCTGACCCAAGGTGGAGCCGAGCGCGGAGCCGATCTGAATGATCGGGCCCTCGCGCCCGACGGCGGCGCCGGTGCCGATTGCGATGGCCGACGCGATGGATTTCACGACCGCCACGACCGGCCGGATGATCCCCTGCTTATAGTAGATCGCGTCCATCACTTCCGGTACGCCGTGCCCCTTTGCCTCTGGCGCGAAGTTTGAAACGATCCAGGTAACGCCGATGCCGCCGATCACGGGAACGAGGATAACCGCCGGGCCCCAGGGGTTAAATGGTGTGAAGACGCTGGAATCGTACGTGAACGAGAATTGGCCGAGGAAACACAAATTGTGGATCAGCCCGATCAGGCCACGGAACACCACGGCGCCAAAGCCAGTGATGATGCCGACGCTCAGCGCGAGCAGTGAGATCGGCAAGAGGCGTAAACGCCGAATGGACTCCTCAGTCGGGGCGACAGGGGCTGGGGGTGCCTTGATCAAGGTCTCAACCATCGGCGCGACGATCGGTCCCGGGGAGCGCGTGTCATCAGTCATCTCGGCCCACCTTTGGACGTGCGCATCAAATGAGAGTCCGTAACGCCCGTTATTACGACCGGGTTGCGATGCGGCAAGCCCATCGATGGAATCCGACGCTTCACGGCCACTCTTGTCGGCGGCGAGAATTTGGACGCCATCCACGGCGGATTTTCCGTCGTCAACCCGCTTGCCCCGCTTTCAGCCACCGCCTGTAATACACGAGGTGGCGAGGCCGCCAAATTCCTCGTACAAAGGCCGAGGAAGCCTCAGCGTCACAGAAACCCTGCTCCGGCGTGCTGTTTGAAGAGCTCGACGCGGCGGATGTAACCCCGAAGTACGTCGACGCTTTTGTGGCGGGACACTTCCCTCATCTTGACGGATGGAGGCGCCGTGTTCGGAGGCCGAGGTGAGGAAGCCGGCGCGCTTGGCGTAGGCCTTGACGAAGTTGGCCACGCTTTCGGCCTGTACGGGCCGATCGTCAGCCTGGACCGAGCCTACTGACAGGTAACGGTTGTAAATTGCGCCGAGGATGACGTTGGTTGCCAGCTAGAGCCATTGTAATGCTGCACCCCATTGTCGAAATGCTTGACTTGGAACGCCCAGTCTATCGCTACTGTCCCTCTGTTGTTGGCTATGCAAACTTGCGATGCGGCTTCGGTAACGCCTGCCCTATCACAACTTGGCCCACAGATATCTACGGGCATCCCGTAAACCTCCGCTCTGTTGGGCTCTTCGGCTTTAGCTGCGGCAACGTGTAGTCCCAGGCACATCAAAACGAGACGGCTGGCGCTTTTCATGAGGTGATCTCTCCCCTGCCTTTACCCCTTCGGACGCGTTGGGGCGTTCTGGCAGCGGCGTCCAGCAAACCTACGCGCCTGCTCGGCCCGACGACAGCCCAGGTTGTCCAATTGACAGCCTCCTTAGCGGCGCGGCTAATGATTGCAAAGGTGCCTGGGGAGGTCTGCCATGACGCTGAGGTTGAAAAAGGTTGTCTGTGCCCTTTCGCTTGCATTCTCGGGCGCGCTGACGTTAGCCGGCACGGCGTCGGCGCGGACGCCTGGGTCCGACGCCCCACTGCCTGGGACACCCCCACAGGAACACATACAGCCGTGGGGACTACCGCCGCCGCCACCTGGCATCGGACCGGTCTCGCTGTTTGCCGACATCCACAATAGTCGAAAACCGGCCCACGCAACAGCAGTTGCCATGATAGGGTCTGGACCTTTGGGCAAGGCTGTCTCGGAATGTCATAACCAGCCCTCTTGGGGCACGTAAAGTGTCTCATGCCGACATAGGCTGTGACTGCTTGGAGTAGGTTTCTTCCGATCCCGCTCACGGCGCTGGCGCATCAAGATCGGAAATTCGGCGCCAAGCGCAAAGCCTGGCTGTGACTTGATCAACTGCTCTGCAGTCCCCAACTCTCGCGGACGATTCGGGCGATGATTACATGCGGGAGCCGCTGCTGCAATTTGGACCCGAGATCTGGATAGCTGACGGTCCAGTCGCTTCGTTTCATGGCTTCCCCTATCCCACGCGGATGGCGGTGATCCGGCTCTCTGACGGCAGCCTCTTTGTTTGGTCGCCGGTTGCGCTATCGGGTTCGCTGCGTGCTTCGATCGACGTGCTTGGTCCGGTCCGCTACCTTGTCTCCCCCAACGCACTGCACCACCTTTTTCTTGCGGAATGGAAATCCGCGTATCCGGACGCCAGCCTCTACGCTTCGCCACAGCTGCGGGGCAAGCGCAAGGATCTTGCGTTCGACGCCACGCTGGCCGAGGCTCCTGAGCCGGAGTGGGCGGCTGACATCGACCAGGTCGTGATGCGCGGAAGCTTTTTCCTGACTGAGATCGTGTTCTTTCATCGTCACAGCCACACCGCCCTGTTCGCCGATCTGATCCAGAATTTTCCGCGCGACTGGTTCAAAGGATGGCGGGGCATGCTTGCTCGGCTCGGTGGAATTGTCGCGCCCAATCCTGGCGCGCCGCGTGATTGGCGCGCGAGTTTCCTCGACCGTGGTGCGGCGCGAGCGGCACTCGACCGGGTTCTCGCTTGGCCGATCGAGCGTGTGCTGATTGCGCATGGGGATCTGCCAACTCAAGGGGACGCGGCGTTTGTGCGGCGCGCCTTTGCGTCGCTGCTCGGGCGATCCCAATCGACTTGATCGTTGATGGGCTCCCCTGCCCTCGACGCGACGTAGCAATCCGGCCTGTTGCTCCGACCAAGTCAGAATATCGGTGTGATTATGATACGTTCCAGCCACGGCGCTGTCTCCGGTGTCCGCCCTAGCCTCGATATAGCGAATGCTCTCGGTGCGCTTCATGGCGAATCCTCGAAACTAACCGTCCAGGCTGTCAGCGGTAGTGCCAAACCGCTTCGCCTTGTTGATGTGGACTGTCGTCTCAAAGTAACCATGCCTTCGTCAAGATGGTTCGGGTCATATCATGGGTCTCCGCTAGAGCACCTTTACCCTGGCTGGGATCGCAGCCATGCGAAAATCGATGTTCCGAATATAGGCGCAAATGAAAGCAGGCTTGCGCCCACCTTCGACCGTCTCACGCGCGCCGGCTGTGAAAGCAGGTCGTCTGCAGTAAAAAAGATGTCGCAGGATCTGAGCTTCGGGACAATAATCTGTTCGTTGTCGACGGGGAATATCTCGCCGTTGATCGCCGCCTCGAACGAGCAATAGCGGTCAAGCCCGTCGCGGCGGAGAGTGCCGATGAAGGCTTCCGTCCTCCAGTGCCCATGCGGCACCGCATCGACCAACCGCTTGCCACACGGCGCCCGGCCCGGGGAACGGGTCACATTCGTTTCGGTCTCGGCCTCATCGATAAATATCACCGTACGCTGGGTTGCGCCGGATTGCTTCTTACGCCATTCACCACAGGCTTCAGCCATTCCAGTCGATCCTGCTCGGCCGCTCGAAGTGACTTGCTGTCCGCCGACTGGGGCCTGGTCAGCGTTTTCCTCATCAGGCAATCGCCCGTCGAGGTTGATACCTCGCGGACGGTCATTTCCGTAACTCCGCCAGTGTGGCACCGGAGCAGCTTGATGGCGGCAATCATCGTCTGGACCGGTTAGCCCCTCGTTGCGTCCCAGCAACGCATGGTCAACCCGCGCCGGCGGTCGATCGGTCCAGGGCGTCTCGTCATCGCGCGGCGAGTCTCAATAGGCTAGGAGCGCCACTACCGCGCGGCCCTCATCGGTCGAGAGTTCCTTCGCATCGAGCTTCCCATCGTGGTCATGGTCGGCCGCGTTGAACCGCTTCTCGACCAGCGCCAGAAACTCGGCCTTGTCGAGAGTGTCGTCCTTGTCCCTGTCAGCCTTCTTTACGGCTTTCGGGCTCAGAATGCCGGTCAACTCGCTTGCGTCCAGGGTGCCTTCCTTGTCGGTATCCAGCGCGTCAAATTTTGCTGAGGCCGCCGCTTTTGCCTCGTCCAGGCTGATGGTCCCGTCATGATCGGTATCTATTTTGGATAGGACTAGACTTTCGTCGTTCGGAGTCAAATCGGGCGCTCCGAATGCAGGCGTCAGACCCATGGCTACGACAACAGTGAGCGAAAATGCAGCGAAAACGGACCGGCTTTTCATGAATACCTCCTGCGTTATGTTCCCATCGCGCTTGCTCGTTTCCTGGTCAATGCGCGCATTTCGAGCCAGGCTCAATAGCCAGTCGCCGACAGCGTCGCAAGGCGCGACACAGTTCAGCATCGCTTTCTCTGACCCGCAGTTCGGGCACCTGAGTTGCTTCACGCCACGCCCTTTTCAATCGATAGTCGCACTAGATCAGCGGTCCGCGCGACGCCAAGTTTCGCCTTTAGCTGGCTGCATGTGTTAGCGATCTTCTTGGAAGTGACTCCGAGTGCGGCAGCGATATTCGACAGGCTTTGGCCATCGCCGAGCAGACGCATGATCTCGAGGTCGCGCTCGGTCAGTTGCTCCATCGGGTCACCGACCTTTGCTGTTCGTATCGCCAACGTCTGCGCGATCTCGGCCTCGACATAGCTTCCGCCGCCGGCCACCCGCTGCACGGCTTCCAGCAACTCCTCAGGCGACGCATTCTTGCTGAGATAGCCAGCGGCCCCCATGCGCAGCGCCCTGGTGGCGTAGAGTGCCTCCGCATGCATGCTCAACACAATCACCCTGCCATCCGGGTGCTCGGCCAGCACCCGCCGCAGTAGCTCCAATCCACCGAGGCCGGGTAGATTGAGATCAAGCACAATCAACGCCGGCCGCTCGGTCCGCGCCAGCGTCAGGGCCTCCTCCCCCGTCGTGGCCTCACTGATATGCGCATTAGGCAGCGCCGCGAAAAGCCTGCGCAGCCCGGAGCGGACAATTGTATGGTCGTCAACAAGCAGGATGTTCACGCTTCCTCCGGTCTCGCATCGATGCGCGAGCGACGCAAGGACGACAGCAGCGATCCCGTCGTTACACGTCAGAGGCCGTGCGAGAATATACCCGTACACGGAGTTGTTACCGAAATTCCTTCGTTACGTGACGATTAGGAAATTGTCCCGACGATATCGGGAAAGATTGCCATGGTCGAATTTCGAGAAACCGGAAACAATCCGCGTCGACAAGATCAGTGCCGGGAGAGCCTCGATGGCAAAACACACCGGAAGCGACGCGCGCCGGAGCAAAAGCTGGTTGGTTGCCTTGGCAGCGCTGCTGGCGCTGCCGTGCTTGCCCGTTCGAGCCCAGCCGGCGTCGCCCGACGCATCCCAAACAGAGCCGCTCAGCATACCGCCCGTCAACATCATCGGTGTCTCGCCGCTACTTGGCTCTGGCGTTGACCGCGACACGGTGCCGGCCGAAACCAGCGTGCTCAAGGGCCGCGATCTCACGCGCGGCGGTACCTTGCTCGCGCCGGACGTAACGCGGGCACTGAACGAGGAGGTCGGTGGGGTCAACCTCAATTCGGCCTCAGGCAACCCGTTTCAACCAACCATGTTTTACCACGGGTTCGAGGCATCGGCGCTGCAAGGTACGCCACAAGGTCTCGCCGTCTATGTCAACGGCGTTCGCTTCAACTCGGCATTCGGCGATACGGTCAATTTTGATCTGATACCGAATCTGGCAATCGACCAAATGAACCTGGTCGGTTCAAACCCGGTATTCGGTCTGAACGCTCTCGGCGGCGCGATAAACATTCAGCTCAAAAACGGCTTTACCTACCAGGGCGGCGAGATCGACATTCACGCCGGTTCGTTCGGCACATACGGTGGCGACTTCCAATACGGTAAGCAGAGCGGCGACACCGCGGTCTATGTGGCCGCCAGCGGCGTGCATCAGGATGGCTGGCGTGACCTACAATTCTCCGGGATCGAGAATTTCTACGGCGATATCGGCTGGCGCGGCAATACCGGCGAACTGCATTTGAACACCTTGCTGGCCAACTCGCGACTGAACGGTCCTGGAACCTCGCCGATTGAATTGCTGGCCGCCGACTCCGCCGCCCAGTTCACCGGCCCCAATGCGATCTACAACACCTTCTTTCAGGTTAGTCTGACAGGCAACATGGCCGTCAGCGATACGATTTCAATCCAGGGCGCGACCTACTACAATAATTTCCTGCAGCGCGTGACCAACGGCAACGCCCCGAACGACGCTCCGTGCAATGACGGTTCGGGCCTGCTATGCACCGATTCTGGGCCGAGCACTACGCGCGGCGGCGGCACGATCCCAGCCTTCCTCGGCCCGAACCCGTTTGCCTATTCGGAGCTGGACAACCAGACGACGAACACCAACGGTTACGGCGCCTCGATCCAAGCCACCGATACGCAGACTTTGTTTGGCTTTAAGAACCATTTGGTCGCCGGCCTCAGTTTCGACGGCGCACAGAGCGATTTCACCGGTGTCTCCTTTATCGGCGGTATCACCCCCATCAGCCGCGTGTTCACCACACCCCAGGTCGTTCTCGACGAGCCCGGGACCAACGTGCCTGTTCGGGTGGGGGTCAGCGACGCTTACTACGGTGTGTTTTTCACCGACACACTTGACGTGACGGATCGCCTGGCACTGACCGCCTCGGGCCGGTTCAACGCAGCCGAGATCAACCTCAATGACCAGAACGGCGGCGACCTGACCGGCAATCATTACTACCCACACTTTAATCCGGCAGGCGGCGCGACCTATCAAGTGACGCCGTGGCTGACGGCCTACGCCGGTTATGCGGACGCCAACCGCGCACCAACCCCGTCCGAGCTTTCCTGTGCGGGTCCAAATGATTCTTGTAGCCTGGCGAACTTCTTCGCCGGCGACCCGGATCTGAAGCAGGTGGTGTCGCACACCTTGGAGGTTGGCTTTCGTGGCACCGTGCCCACCACCGACACCGATCGCCTGAACTACAATCTCGGCTTCTACCGGAGCAACCTCGACGACGACATCATTTTCGTCAACAGCGTCACGGTGAATCGCGCGTTCTTCACTAATGTCGACCAGACACGCCGACAAGGGATAGATGCCAGTATCGAATACAAGGCGTCTCGCTGGTCCGCCTACGCCGCCTACACCTACACCGATGCAACGTTCCAAAGCAGTTTCGTCGAGTCTGCGGGCAGCAACCCGGCCGCGGACGCCAACGGCAACATCACCATCAACGCCGGCAACCGGCTGCCAGGCGTTCCTCTCAATCAGGGCAAGGTGGGGATGACTTTCCGCGTTACCGACAAGTGGACCATTGCCGGCGTACTCATCGCGCAGAGCGGGCAGTTCCTGGTGGGTGACGAGGCCAATCTGACGCCACAGCTGCCAGCCTTCTTCACCTTGAATATGAGTACCAGCTATCAAGTTACGCCGCACGTCCAATTGTTTGCAGCGGTTGAGAACGTTACCAACGAGAAGTACTACACGTTTGGAACGTTCTCGCCGACCACATCGGTGTTTCTCGCCCAGGCACCGAACGCGACCAATCCACGTGCCTACAGCCCAGCGGCGCCCGTCGGAGGCTTCGGCGGCGTGCGCATCACATTCTGAATCCGGAACACCCAGGCCATTCGATGCCTTTGTACAAGCAAGAGACACCAAACGGCACGCTGACGGCAATTGCGGCCAGAAGTCAAGACAAAGGGAACGTCTATGAACAGATACGCATCAGTCGTCTTCTTTCTGCTGTGCGTCGTCATGCCGATCGGCGGTTGGTCCGCTGACCGGATGCAGTTCTGGAATTTGACGGGCACGAAGATCACCAAACTGTACCTGGCTCCGACGGGCACCACGAAATGGGGGCCCGACCAATGCGCCAATGACGCGGATGGAAGTGTCGATCCGGACGAGCGCCTCAAGCTTGTTGGACTGACGGCCGGTCACTACGATGTAAAGCTCACAGACGTCGGCGGGCACACCTGTATTGTGAAGGACGTGACGCTAGAGTCTGGCAAGGCGTACGCCTTTTCGATCTCTGAAGCTGAATTAAAAGAGTGTTCGAAATAGCCGATGCGACGCGTGTCCAGGTCGCCGTCGTTGGAATCCGACGGGCTGCATGTCAATGACGGTTATGTCGGTGCGCGACTTAAATACATTGGTGACACGGAGACAGGGCTCCATGTTTGGGCCGTTGTGTCGGCGGGTTCGCGCATCTTCCCAAGCATGACTTCGCCGGATTGACCGATCGTGGTCCGAGCCCATCCAGGAAAGCGCAGGCTCGTTCAACTTCCTGCCGGCCGCCTCCGCGATTCAAAACTGCACGGCAAGCGGTGGAAGCCCAATCACAACTTCTGCGAAGCGATACGAACCCAGATGCTGGATTCCAACCCCGCGCAATTCCTTCGAATTCAGCTGAGTTAGCCAGGTACCGGAGCGTCGGCAATCCCGCCCCCGGGGTGATTGCGTGCGGTCGCAGTCGGATAGCGGTGTTTTAGAAGCAGCAGCCAGGAATTTCGCCTCGCCAAATGCGGCACGCCCGCTGCTACCGGATGCTTCGGTGATAACCGGATCTCTATCCACCAAGGTGAATGTCGCCCGCTCGGCCGCCGTGAAATCCATTTCGAGAACGTGTATGAGATTCAGGCCGGATGGAGTTATGTTTCTGCCGCGAAGGTATCTGGTTGCGAAACGGTCGCTCTGTTTGTCTGGTGAGTGCTGACGTCCGATGACCGCACCGCACCGATGTCTGCGATGCGTGCGCGGACCCAATTCGCCGGCAGAAATCCCTCCCATAAAGCCATGAAATACCTCTGCTCGTTGAGCCGCCGATTATCGGGACCAGCGAAACCGCAGGGCTGATTTCGAGGGTGGACTGAGCGCATAGATCAAAAATGCTCCCACGTCACCGCCGCATTGTTACGTCCGGCGGCAGGCCGTACATCGGAAGCGCAAACTAGGTGAAGGCAATGGCTGATCGGACGACTGCACGCAAACGGCCGCCGAAGGCGCGAGGCGAACGTCTTGAAGCGAAGGATTTCGCACAACCAGAAGGCCATGTTCCCGTGAGCGGCGGAGCTTCAGGGGCGGATGCCAACCGACTTCGTCATCGCCAGTGTGCATGAAGCTGCAGCCTGGGGCGATCGAAGAGCATGAGACGCTCGTTCTTTCCGACCGGGACCGCGCGGTGTTTTTCGATGCGCTGGTCAATTCGCCGCCGAGCGAGCGGCTCCGGCGGGCGTTGTCAGAGCATGAGCGCCGGGTCATGCCGTGAAGGGCGAAACGACCAAGCGATGATCTTCGCATCGTGCTGCTCGCGCGGAAGCACGACCGGGGCAGCTTTATCCGACGGGTGGAAAGCCTGGATTTCTATCTCAAGATTTAGGCCGGCCAGGACGCGCGCCAGAGGGCGAATGCGGTGTTCATTCTGAGCGAAATCGGCGAGCCGACCCGCTTCCATTGCAACTATACCCTATGCGCCATGACGATATCCCAAAACGAAGAAAACGAAGTGACGGAGACAGCCCGCAAGCACGTTCCACGCTACCCGCTGGCGAGCGCCACCTTGGTTGGCCGGCTGGCCGTCGCAAAATGGCAGGCAGGGACAACGTCTATTGGCCGACGCGCTCCAACGAGCCTACGAGAGCGCCAACACGGCCGGATCTGCGATGGTGATCCTCGACGCACTGGAGGCGGCAGTCGGCTTTCATGCGGCGCACGCGTTCTTACGGTTACGGGACTTCGCTGCGGCTCGTTTCGCCGATGCGCCTCGCGGCGGGAGCGCTGAATCCGCCTCGCGACAATGGCGGGGAAGCGTCCGGGAAAGCAAATCGCTCTCGCTTCGACCTCCGGGGAAGCGAGAGACTTCCAAAGCGAGCCTTCTCGATAGAGTGCGAGGAATTGCGGCCTATTCCCCGGGCGGAAAACGGCGGTCTGAGGGAACTGACCGTGCCTTGCTGCGCGCGTACTTCCCTTGCCGTGCGCCAACAGATGTTCTGCCGTCGCGCCGCCCACTCTTCCGGTAACTCCCGTCACCAAAACATGTGTTTTCTCCTGATCTTGAGAGACAGAGCACTGCCCCTGTTGGTTCAACGGATGAGCGGCAGAATGGCCCGGATGCGAGGATCGCGCGCGTAGAGGCCGCCCCATGTCATCGCGCCCAGAAGCAGGGAAATGATTTCCGGCGGCGACCCCAACTCACCAATGCGGACATGGGCGCAGATGGCACCTCCTAAAAAGCCCGTCACTAGGATCGCGCCGAGGACCGCGGTGGCCGGGATGGCGTAAAGGATGGCGCAGGCGAGTATGATCGGACCGACGACACGGGTCAGGTCCATCGCGAAGCCGGTTTCCTGCAACATGCTCGCGATCTGTGCCGGCGCGAAAAGCTGAATAGCGCCGTCTGCCGCCAGAGCGATAACGACAAACGCGCTCATCGTCCGGCCGGCCCACAGGGCGCGATCCAAGGTCATGGTTTCAGGCACGTGATGCAGGTTCATGGTTTGGGACACTTGTCGTTCTCCGATGGGGTCACCTAATTTCGAGGCTTAACTTATTGTGTCTCTAAGGTATGATAAACACCGGTAAATCGAACACACTGTTCTCATGCCGGTGAACAATGCCGAGGCACGAAAATGCAGAATCTGGAACCCATCCTCATTTTCATAACGGTAGCGGAAATGGGGAGCTTCACCCACGCGGCCGATAGCCTGGGCATCCAGAAGGGGAGGGCCTCAACGGCGGTCCGAAAGCTGGAAGAAGATGTCGGTGTCAGGCTGCTGCACCGGACGACGCGCAGCGTGCAGTTGACCGAGGACGGACGCGCATTTCATGCCCGTGCCCGCGATGTGCTTGCTGAAGTCGATGACCTACACTCGATGTTCGAAGGCGATCGCGTTGCACTTCGCGGGCGCTTACGGGTCGATCTTCCGACCGAGGTGGCGCGCACGACGATCATGCCGGCGTTGCCGGATTTCATGGCGACTCACCCAGAGTTGGAGCTGGAGCTGTCGAGCACGGATCGGCAAGTCGATCTGGTTCAAGAGGGGTTCGACTGCGTATTGCGGCTTGGACCCATACGGGACGAGACGTTGATTGCCCGGCCGCTGGGCCTGTTGCGCACGGCCAACGCTGCCAGTCCTGCCTATCTGGCGCGCTATGGCGTCCCTCGATCGCTAGAAGATCTCCGGCGTCAGGAACATCGGACAATTCATTTTTCGACGATGCTGGGCGCGAGACCCATTGGATGGGAATATCCGGACGGCGACAGCTACGCGACGCTTCAGTTGCCAGGTGCGCTACACGTCAACAGCGCGCAGACCTACGAAGCCGCTGCCCTCGCCGGCCTTGGCCTGATTCAGGCGCCACTCTTGGGGATTGGCCGATACTTAGAGAGTGGAGCGCTTGTGGAGATCATACCCGATCTTCGTCGCCGGGCGCTCCCCGTGTCGATCGTCGTAGCACATCGGAGCAATCTGTCGCGCCGAGTCCGCGCATTCATGAAGTGGATCGAAGATGTGCTGAGGCCGTATCTGGAATAGCGAGACGAACGTCTTCGTCCGGCCCTCGAAATCAATATTCTGAAGTTGTGTCTGTGGGCGGCTGGTTCTGAAGTGCCGGGCCCTGGGTCAGGGATCTCGCGGCCGACGATGACGGGCGATACCGAGGGCCAGCCGGAAATCCGGAGTCACGACGCTGCGCCAATACGGTTTCGGGCATTGACGGCTCGGCAGCTCTACGGTTCCGCGCGCTTCCCTTCTTCGCAGGGCTGTCCGCCGGCCTCGCCGCCTTTCACAATGGCTCAGGCGTGATCGGCGCGCTCATTGTCGGAGGCCTCGCCGGCGGCGCGACCCTGGCGATCGGGCAGATTGTCTTCGCGACAATCCGCACGCCGCTGATCCGTGCAGCGATCGGGCTGCTCTACGCCGTGCGCGCCGCCATTGCCGGCTGCCATGCGACCCACGGACTCGCGCATATCGGCATGCCGTCCGAGATCTGGCGTGAGACATTCGCCATCGTCGGCGCTGTCCTTGTTGGCGGCACCGCTTGGGGGCGCATGTTTCTGTTCCTCCCCAAATGGCGGGCAGGGCGTTGCAGAGGGTTCGGCTCAACTGCCTCTCTCGCCGGCGACTACGCAGGGTTAGGGCCAGCGCCTCGCGGTCGTCCGTTTGGCTATCGGCGCGATGACGGCTCGTCCGGACGATCTGCAACGTCGCGGCCCTTATTGCAACGCTCGCGGTCGCCCTCCGCCGGCGGGCCGACAGAGACACCTCCCGTCAGCGTCGTCTTTCGCGCGAGTGGTGGGGTCCTGAAGCCGTCCTTTCTGTGCGCCAGGGTTTCTATTTCCTCGCCTGGAACGCCGGACCACTTGTGCGCGGCGGTCGATGTTGGCCACGTCTTCTCCCAAGGATGCTGTTCGACACCCGGACCACACGGCCTCTCAATGGCTTGATCTGGCCGAAGGACGGCTGCGCCTCGATCGCCTGAGACGCAATGGCGTCGGTGAGACTTTCTTCCCCTGCCGGCGAGGCCGGCATTCCTCGCGAGGCAAGAAACTCTCCCCGCCGCCATCCTCCGCGGTGCTCCGGCCTGCAAGCGGGTGCGTCGTCGATCGCCTCCGGCCTGCAGATCGCCATCGAGGCCGCGGTGGTCGCGGGCTCGAAACAGCCAAGGAGAAGTGACATGGCCAACATCGGTTCCTTCAAGAAGTCCGGCAGCGAGTTCCAGGGCGAGATCGTCACCCTCAGCGTCCAGACCAAGAACGTCCGCATCGTCCCCGAGACCAACCGCGCCAACGACAACGCCCCCAGCCATCGGGTCTATGTCGGCCGCGCCGAGATCGGGGCTGCCTGGTCGAAGCGCTCCAACGAGGGCCGCGACTACCTCTCGGTCAAGCTGGACGACCCGGCTTCAACGCGCCGATCTACGCCAACCTCTTCGACGACGAGGACGGCGACGGCTACACCCTCATCTGGTCCCGCGCCCGCCGGCAGAACGGCGGCTAAGCCGACCCCGCTGCAACGCCCCGCCCGGCACTCCGGGCGGGGCTTTCGCGTTTCCATTGATTCTCGGCGGCCTATAATCACGAACCGAGTCGCTTTTGAATTTCATCGCGAAAATGCAGAACACCCTCCTGAAGGTTGGATCCCCGATCTGTTCAAGAGCCCACCTTTGCACCACCCGGAGTATCGGTCGCTCGTCATCCAGCTTGGTGGGCTGGGACAGCGTCATTTCTTCAGCCACGGTAGGTTGGCGATCTGGTAGTCGGCGAACTCGGCAACGAATTCCTCGGCCCAGGCCGCCGCCCCATCAACGGCTCGTTCCGCCTCGCCGACCTTGATGTCAGTTTGTGCCAGTGTTTGTGTTTGGCGTACGCGTCCTCAAACATCCAGGTCGCGCCTCTTCCTTCCTCCTGCAAGACGACCGTTACGCATTCGGCGGCCTTGGCCACATGCGGAATCTCGTAGAGGTGGCCGGAAGCTTCAGTATTCTCGATGACCACGAACTTGGACGACAAGGCATAGCGGAGTACTTTCTGCACGACGCTTTCGCCATTCCGGTCTGGCTGCTCTTTGATGATGTATGTATAATAGCCGAGATCTTCCAGCCTGGACGCTATACTCTTCAGACGATCTAGCGCCGCGCCGCTGTCTTTCCCGAGTACCAAGACCAAGTCGGAGTTCTCCAGAATGAAATCGGCGCGTTGCCATACAAGATCAAATGCAGACTTTATCGATGTCGCGACCAGTTCAGCTTGGGTGTTACGAGGAAGATGCAGATGCCAGTGAGGTGCACCCCATCGGCTGGACAGAAACCGGGGTGACTTAAGAAAGAGCCCCGCCGTGTTTCCAGTGTCCCTCCCGATCCAGGGGGTCGTCTAGTTCAAGTATAGAGCTTACTATACATAAGTCAATACATTAGTACCTCTTTCTCTTCTTGATGTTGGGGCTGTGAGCATGTGGGTAACGCCGTAGCAGCTCGTAGTGATGCGCAGGTGTTTATCCACATGCTCACAGGCTTTGCTGGCAAACACTGAGCGCGGTGTCTGGTAACCCAGAGCCTGATGCGGCCGCTCATCGTTATAAAAGCTCAGCCAGCCCCCGGTGCCCTGGCGCGCCTCCGCAACCGAGCCATAGGCTTTGACGAACACGTCCTCATACTTCAGGCTTCGCCACAGCCGCTCGATAAAGATGTTGTCCAGGAAACGCCCTTTCCCATCCGTGCTGATCCGGGCACCGCGGCTTTCCTGTTCATCGAGGAAGCCCGCGCCCGTGAACTGGACCTCTTGATCGGTATTGAACATTTCGGGCGGGCCATGACGTGCAATCGCGTCCTGCAACGCCTCAACGCAGAAATCCGCCTGCATCGTGATCGACAGCCGCCACGACAGCACCCGCCGGCTGAACCAGTCCATCACGGCAACCAAATACACGAAGCCCTTGGCCATCGGATATAAGTTATATCCGCGCACGAGACCTGGTTCGGGCGATCGATCGCCAATCCGCGCAGCAGATACGGATAGATCTGGTGGTCGGATGCCCTTCGCTGGTGTAGGGCTTCTGGTAGATCGCCTCCAGCCCCATAACCCGCATCAACCGGCGCACGCGCTTTCGGTTTACGTTCAGGCCGTCCTGATGCAGCGCCGCCACCATCCGCCGCGACCCATAGAACGGCCACTTCGTATAGAGCTCGTCCATCCGCCGCATCAGCGCCAAGTCGTCAAGGTCCGTCGGTGCCGGCTGATAATACAGCGTCGAGCGCGCGACGTTCAGCAATCGGCACTGCGCCGCGACCGACAGGTCGGGGTCGTCCCGGCCGACCAGCGCGCGACGCTCGCCAAGGCTTCCCTGGGCGCGATCGCTGGGCGACCGCTATGGCTACGATAGCAAGGCGCGACCGGCGGCTCCGAGAAGAGCGACTCGGGTTTCGCGTCGACGAGCCCACCAAAGCCCTTATTGAGCGGGCGGCGCAGCTTGAACGACGCAAGCTGACGGATTTCTGCATGACGGTGCTCACAGACGCCGCCCGACGGACGATCGCGGAGCATCAGACGCTTGTTCTGTCCGACCGGGATCGGGCTGTCTTTTTCGATGCGTTGGTCAATCCACCAGCGCCGAGCGAGCGGCTCCAGCGGGCGTTTGCGGAGCATAAGCGTCGGGTCGTGCCGTGAATGGCGAAGCGGCCATCCGAGGATCTTCGGATCGTCCTGCTCGGGGAGGAGCACGACCGGGGCAGCTTTACCTGTGGTGTGGAGAGCCTGGATCGCTACCTCAAGACCCAGGCAGGCCAGGACGTGCGCCGGAAGGCGAATGCCGTGTTCATCTTGAGCGAGACAGCGAGCCAGCGCGCATCTTGGGCTACTATACCCTTTGCGCGATGGCGATCTCCCAAGGCGACGTGCCGGAGGCGGCGCGCAAGCACGTCCCGCGCTATCCACTGGTCAGCGCCACCTTGATCGGCCGCCTTGGCAGTAGCAAAGAACCGCCAAGGACAGCGCCTGGGCGCTGTTCTGTTGGCCGACGCACTGCAGCGGGCGTTCGAGAGCGCCAGCACAGTTGGGTCCTCGATGGTGATCGTCGATGCACTGGACGATGCGGCAGCCGGGTTCTATGCGACGCACGGGTTCGTGCGATTGCCGGACTCGCTGCGGCTCGTGCTGCCGATGCGTCTTGCGAGCGGGAGGGCTGAACGATGAGCTTCAAATCCCCCTCGGTGCCCGTGCTGGGGAAGCGCTCGGGGAAGCAGAATGGGCCTCGCTTCGGCATCCCGGGAAGCATGGTGGGCCTGCCGTCTTTCGCTTTCGGTTGCTTCCCCCCTGCTCCCCCGGCTTTCGGGCTTTCGCGCCGAGGTAGGCGAAGCAAAATTAGCCCCAAAGGACCGTTCTTAACGCCTTGATTTCCTTGAGGAAAATCTGGAGCGGGCGAAGGGATTCGAACCCTCGACCCCAACCTTGGCAAGGTTGTGCTCTACCCCTGAGCTACGCCCGCATAATCAGCGCGACGGTAAGGCGCTTCGCTTGTGAGCGCAAGCACCTGACGCAGCCATGTTAGCCCCAAAGAGGAATGTCTCCTCCGCGCAAAATTAAGATGTCCCGGTTTGGCCGCAAGGTCGGGCGGGGGTTAGATGTCCAAAGGATTTCTTTAAAATGAGCGCCGACGAGCGTGAGCGTTCGCATTTGGTGCGTCAGCACGTGAAAGGTGGGTTGGGCCGGCGTGAGGCCTCCGAACGTATGGAAATCGGCGTTTCGCCAGTTCAAACGGCTGGTTTGTTCCTGGCGACAATGCGCCGACGCGGGCATCGTGTCCCGCCATCGCGGCCGGCCGTTGAACTCCTGCCTGAATGGATCTCCGGCCGCCCCGAGATCGCGGCGCTTCTGAATGGTCTGTATGCGGGGTTTGGCGAGACTTGGCGTTAGGTTAGCTACGGGCGTCCATGGCGCATACGTCGTGCGGCCGGACTTCGTCCAATAGCCGAATACGACAATCCTACGACATCAACACGACCGGGATAAATCGGCGAAGCCACCGGCTATCATTCCATTCTCGGCTGCGACGTGCTGCCGCCCGGGACAGAAACGGTGTGCGTCGCGCGGTCCAGGTCGCCTTACGCGGCGTTCGCAAGTCGCGCCAGCGCTCGTGGAAGAGCGCGTATACTCTGACGTCCGATGTGCACGAACGCACCAGGAGCACTGACTAAGCTACTCATGGCTCCGACAGGATCTTTCCGCTTAAGGGCTTCGGCAAAGCCAGACCAGGACAGCGAAAGGATCACGGATTGCCGATGTCTGTCGATTGCGCCGGATAGTTGGTCGTCACTCTTGATCGCGTCACTCACCAGCATCTGCAACTCGGCAGCAACCACGCAAAGCAAGTCCTCCCGGCTGGGCCGATGAGTAAGGCCATTCGTCGACACTCTATAGTAATACAATGCCGACGGAATGATAATCCATCGCGCTCCTGCTATCAGGCATCTCAGGTAAAACAGATAATCTTCGGCAAACCGCGCATCATCGTAACATAAAGTATGGGCCTCCAAAAAGTCCTTCCGGATAATTGGCTTAAGAAAACCGTACGCGTCGCGACGTCTGCTGCTGGAGCCCATGTTCCGGTTAACGAACTCTGCGGCCTCCACTACCATCTCGTCACGAAACTCGGTATCCGAGAGCATGAGTTCAGGCGCCGGCCGAGGTTCAGTCGGACACAGCCATAGATTATCGGCCACCATGTCGGCCTTGGTAGCGTAAGCAGTCTCGAGCAAGCATCGCAGTCGATCTGGATGGTAGACATCATCGGCGTCCAGCAAAGCGACCCATGCGCCAGTGGACAAAGCAATTCCGCGGTTGCGCGCCACCCCTGGGCCACTGTTTCGCTCGCACCGCACGAGACGAATCCGGGGGTCCTGAGCGCCCAACGTCGCGACCGTCTTTGCGGTGCCGTCTGTCGATGCATCATCGACGACGATTATTTCGATGTCTGTGATCGTTTGGGCTTGCACCGATCGGACGCAGGCAGTGATAAGCGACTCTTGGTTGAAGACAGGTATCACGACAGAGGCTCGAGGCGTGCCTCTATGGTCCTCGCCATGCCCGTTCAGTGCCACCTCAGAATTGGACTCTGAAAACAGACGCTGGTGAACTTTCGGTGACCACGGTTCGTTGTCTCCGTAGAAAAGTTACGGACTAGAAACGCCTGCCTCAGCATGCGGGAATATGATTGGGTAACAACTTATCGCTTACTCCAGCACAATCGACGGAGCAATAGAGGCAACTGAGATTTCCTCAACCTCGGGCTGTATGCAGCGGAATTTTTAGCATTTTGCCCGAACGTCACATAATAGATAGGACTTATTGCCTATTTCATCTTGGACATCCCCATGACGAACCTGCAGGCGATCGGGGTTCACCGCCAAAAACTAGTCTAGCAGTCGAGAAGGGCACGTCTTGGTAGCAATTCCAACGTTTGGATCGCCTTGCGGTGCGAGTATAATTTCGGACGCTGGTCGCCCTAAGCAACCTGATTGTTGCGCCTAGCGCAATTATTGCCACGCCGACGCCCCGTTTCGGTCGTGACCTAGCGGCCACCTGAAGTGGCACGGTGAGGATTCCTTCGCGCCGATGCGGACTACACCCTCCGACTGCACTCAGTGGTTGTTTTGAAAACCCTATGACTCAATGCGGCGGGGCAGGCCATAGCCTACGTGTGAACGCAGCGAGCCCACCTGCAGTCAAACTCAACCGCCCTGTCCGACTGACCGCAACGACCACCATCCGAGTTCGCGAATCGCGAATTGGGGTGTTCGCCGTCACGCTCGGCAGTATTGGAATTGCCCGACTCGGAATCGTGAGGCCGGAGTTACAGCGTAACGACCTGCTTCGTCCGGATACTCTCCTCTGCCGCCAGTACGATACGCAAGCTATTCACCGCGTCGCTCATATGATCGGTCAGGTCACGGTTCTCGACGATGGCTTGCAGCAGATAGGACTGCTCGCGCGCGCACAACTCATCGTGTCCGGGCTCGTCATCCATCCGAAACACCTCGTCGGGACGCGCCAGGGAATTATCCCGGAGCAACGCCGCGTGGTGGAGACGGATCAGATTTGTCTTGGTATGGCGGCCGATGTCAGAAGAGGCTGTCGCCGAAGCCCCCTGCTCCGCCTCGGCCGCCTGCTCTGACGCGACAATGCTGACCGCGCCGTAGGGGCCCACCACATCCTTAACAAAGAAGGCAACCTCGCTCATCATCGGCCCCCAGCCGGCCTCATACCAACCAACAGAACCGTCCTCGAACTCAACATGCAAGTGGCCGTAGTTATCGACACGGACCTCGTCCGAGAGGCGGGCGCCGATGCCGTGAACGCGCACCGGACGCGACTGAGTCATCTGGCACATGATGTCGACGTAGTGCACACCGCAGTCAACGATCGGCGACAAGGTCTGCATCAGGTTGCGATGCCAGGTCCAGGCCGGGCCGATCGACTGCTGGTTCAGATTCATCCGCATGACGAGCGGCTTGCCGAGAGTGCGGGCCAGCTCGACGAGCTTCGTCCAGGACGGATGGACGCGCAGGATGTAGCCAACCACCAGCTTGCGGTCGTGGCGGATCGCTGCGTCGACCACGCGCCGCGCCTGTTCTACGGTCGGGGCGAGCGGCTTCTCCACGAATACATGCGCGCCCGATTCGATGGCCGCGATCGCATAGTCGGCGTGGGTGTCAGGCCAGGTATTGATCGAGACGACGTCAGGCCTCACCGTGGAGAGAGCCTGCTCATAGGTTGCAAATCTGGCTACGCCCTTCCAGGGCAGGTCGGTGCGGCCGGCGATGGATCGGGCGCAGAGCCCAGCCAGTTCGAACCCCTCAAGCGCGTCATAGGCGCGGGCGTGTGCCATACCCATGTTGCCGAGCCCAACTACCAGCACGCGAAGCGGCTTGCTCATCCTGGTGCGCTCCTGATCTTCAGATCCGTGGGTCAACGTGCGCTGCCCATTAGGCGATAGCCAGTGCAGCGAAACCGCTTGCGGTCCACCGGCGCGACGACGATGCAACCAGCATGCGCGTCTGCTCAGAATGTATGCGAAATCAGCCGGCGCAGTGAAGAATGTTTCAGCTATCGCGTGGCACGTGGCTTGCAGCCGCAAACCCACCAAATAGGAGACCAACATGAGCCGCCTCTCATCCGACGAGGACGCACTAACCGGCGACACCGCGAACCGCCAGGGTATCGATCGCCGCCGCTTCCTCGCTTCGGCCGGAAAGGCATCGATGGCCGTCGCAGCCGGCTCCGGACTTCTCGGCGCCTTTGGCGAATCCGCGGCAGCAGCCGACAAAGTGACCAAAATGGGCTTTGACCACCCTTTCAGCTTCGTCACCTATGTCAGCGACATCCAGCGCTGGGGCACGGTCTACGCCAACGCGCATGGCCTGACCGCCCTCTACACCTCGGATAACGGCAAGCTCGACGCCCAGATCGCCAATCTGGAAACGTGGATTTCCCAGGGTGTCAAGGCCATCTGCTGCTTTCCGATGGAGCCAAGCGCAATCGAGAAGATCGCAGCCAAGGCTAGATCCAAAGGCATTACCTGGGTGAGCTATGCGGCACACCTCAAGAACCAGGACAGTTCCGTCCTGTTCGGCAACACCGAAAGCGGGACGCTCGTCGCAACAGCCGCAGCCGAATTTATCAACAAGGTGCATGGCGGCAAGGCTGAGATTCTGCGCTTCAATTTCCCTGAAGGCGGCGAACTGGCCCGCGAGCGCGACGCGGCAGTCGACGCGACCTTGGCCAAGCTGGTGCCGGACGCGAAGGTGGTCGCAACGCAGCGGTCGATCGATGCTGCGTCCGGCCTGCAGATCACCAACTCCGTCCTGGCCGCGCATCCGAACGTAAAGGTCGTGATCGGCATCAATGACGATGGCGCGCTCGGCGCCTACCGCGCCTTCCTGGATCGCGGACACGACGCCAATGATCCCGAGATCTTCATCTGCGGTCAGGACGGCGCGCAGCAGGCGCTCGCACTGATCAAGAAGGGCACGATGTACCGAGCCTGCTCGGCGCTCGCTGTCCGCGATCTCGCCGCCGCCGTCGTGCAGCATCCGATCGACGTCGCCAATGGCGGCTCGAAGGAAGATGCGGTCGTGCCGGTCAAGCTTCTGATGCACGACGACACCGCGCTGCTTGACGAATATCTCGCGCAATTGAGCCCGGGCTGACGAACGCGGTCGCCGCGATGACGGTTTCGATCAGGGGTCTGTCCAAGGCCTTCGGTGGCGCCGCGGCACTCTCCGGCGTCGACTTCGACGTGCAGGCCGGAGAGGTGCACGCACTGCTCGGACCAAATGGCGCCGGTAAGTCGACGCTGATCCGGTGTCTGTCGGGAGCGGTTGCGCCGGATGCCGGAGAAATTGCGATCGGGGATCGGGTGTTCGAGGCACTGACGCCGAAACTGGCGATCGAAGCGGGTGTCGCGGTCATCTATCAGAACATGAGCCTGATCCCGTCGTTGACCGTGAGCGAGAACATCTTCCTCGGCGACGAGCTTACAAGCTGGGGCGGCCTCGTGCGCCGGCGCGAGGAGCGCGCTCGCGTGACGGCACTGCTGCACACCCTGCTCGGATCGGCCGAAATCGATCCCGACGCCCAGGTGGGATCGTTGCCGATTGCCACACGCCAGTTGGTCGAGGTTGCCAAGGCGCTCAATCGCGCGCAGGTGAAATTACTGATCCTGGACGAACCCACCGCGGCGCTGACCGAGACCGAGGCGCAGGTGATCTTCGATCGCCTGCGCACGTTGCGCAGCCAGGGACTGCATATCATCTACATAACGCACCGGCTCGCCGAGGTATTCGAGATCGCTGATCGCGTCACGGTGCTGCGTGACGGGAAGGTGGCACTCGCTGGCCAGCCAGTCGCCAACCTCGATCCCGCGGCCGTGGTCACTGCCATCGCCGGCGCGCGCGTGGTGCATCCGGAGCGAGCGGAGGTCGGTACCGTCGCCCCGGTGCTTACGGTCGAGGCTCTGTGCGGAACCCGCTTTGGACCGATCGACCTGCAGGTCGGTGCCGGCGAAGTTGTCGGGCTGTTCGGCGCTCTGGGGTCGGGGCGGACCGAATTGTTGGAAACGATATTCGGATCTCGCCGGCCAACCAGCGGGCGCGTGCTCGTGAATGGCCGCGTGGTCGATCCGCGCAAACCAGCGGGCGCGATCGCGGAAGGCATCGCCTTGGTGCCTGCCGATCGGCTGCGGCAAGCGTTGTTCAGCGAACTTGATGCGATCGACAACATTTTGCTGCCGAGCTTCGCGCGGTTGGCAATTGCTGGCTTTCGGCGTTGGCGGAGCGAGCGACAACTTTTCGCGGACGCCGCCGCGGAGACATCGTTTCCGACCGGGCTTTCGCGCCGGCGCGGAAGGCAATTGTCCGGCGGCACCCAGCAGAAACTGATCGTCGGCCGCTGGCTGAAAAGCGCCCGCCCGGTCTGCGTGCTCATGATGGACGAACCGACGCAGGGCGTCGACATCGGCACGCGCGGCGAATTGTACAGGATCATCCTTGAGACCGCACGCCGGGACGGCCGCGCCGTGCTGTTTGTATCGTCCGACCATGAGGAGGTTGTCGCTCTCGCCGATCGTGCGCTGGTCATGAAAGAGGGCAGGATCGTCGCCGAGTTCCAGCGCAGCAGCCTGACAGAGGATGATCTGATCCACGCGGCCCACCTCGGCGACCCTAGTCCCCAGAACGGCCACTCCCCCAAAAGCCTTTCGGAACAACTGCATGTTTAAGAATTTGCACGGCCGCGCCGCCGACTTCATCTTCGCAGCACCGCTTACCGCCGCCTTCATCGTGATGTTCGTCTTTTTCACGTTCCGCGGCGATGGCTTCTTCAATGCCGACAATCTGGTGAACGTGGCGTTGCAGAGCGCCACTCTCTGCATCATTGCGGTCGCTCTCGGCCTCGTAATGATCGCCGGATACATCGATCTGTCGGTTGGATCGGTCATGGGCTTCGCCGGCGTGGCCGCGGGCTATCTAATGACGCAGGCGCACTGGAGTCCCCTGGCGGCGTCCGTTGCAGGCGTCGCGTTGGCCGCGGTGTCAGGCCTGATCAACGGAATCCTCGTTGCCTACCTTGGATTTTCTGCACTGATCGTTACCTTGGGAATGCTGACCATTCTGCGCGGCGCCACCTTCGTGATCACGCCGCAGACCTTCTACGACTTTGGTGCCGGATTCGGCGAACTCGGGTCGGGCGATTTTCTCAGCGTTCCAATCCCGGTCTGGATCGCCGCCGCGGTCTGCGTCGTGGGTGGCGTGTTCCTGAAATTCACCGCCGGCGGCCGGCACGTCTACGCGATCGGCGTGAGCCAGGAAGCGGCATATTTCTCCGGCATCAACATTCGCCGCATTCCGCTTCTGCTGTTTATCGTGAGCGGTGCGGCGGCTGGTTTCGCCGGCATAATCACCATCGCGCGCATCGACGCCGCGCCTTCCAGCAGCCTTGGAGTGGGCGTCGAACTAAGTGCCCTGACGGCCGTCCTGCTAGGTGGCGTTGCCTTCGCTGGAGGCCGGGGAACAGTGTTCGGCATCGTGCTCGGCGTGCTGTTCCTTGGCGTGCTGCAGAACGGGCTGGCGATTATGAACGTATCATTCGCCAACCAGCAGATCGCCAACGGCGTCGCGCTTCTGGTCGCCACCGCGCTGGAAGTTGGTGGCGCTCGGCTTGCCCTCAGAGCGGGTGGGCGACGTCTCAGTCGAGCGACGGCACGATCATCGGACGCTGCCGCCGCCACATCGCGCGTCGGTCAGAGACCGGCCTGAGAGTTAGCACGGCCGCGGCCGGAAACTCTCCGTGTCATGGTCGTGCCAGCTATGGCGTTTCCGGCCTGTTCGCTGCCAAGCGCACCTACCGTGTCATTCCCGTGCTTGGTACAGTGTCATTCCCGTGCTTGGCACGGGAACCCACGACCTCCTACGTCTCAGCCCCGCATGTCGTGGGTCCTCTCGCCCGAGCAAGGGCGCGCTCGGCCTCCGCCGAGGATGACAGTCATCTTGGCACTGCAGCGTCATGATCGAAGCGTCGCCGGCGTCCGCCTCAGCTTTTCGCGTGACAGCTTTTCATGTTTTTGCCCGGTGGCAGATCGATAACCGGATTCTGATCGAAGAACCCCGACGGCATCAGGGTGAATCCGCACGAAATGCACGGCTGCACCGGATGATCCTCAGGCCGCGGCAGATGGTGCAGGCCAAAACTGTGCCACAGCACAATGTCCGTGTTGTCGATTGACCGGTCCGCCTGCATCCAGGTTTCAAGTCCGTCACCGCCGTCGGACTGGTTGACGAACTCACCCGCTGGGAACCGTTGCGCCGGATCATAGGCAGTGACCCAAAGCTGGTGCTGAATGAACCGGCCGCGTCGTCCGGATGGGCTGTCGGGATGGGTGAACGGCCGAACCGCTGAGGTGGGCTCCAGCTTGTAGCCGGTCGGCTTTCCAACCCAGTTCTTCTTCTGCGGGTTGACGATCCTCCAGTAGCGCATCCGGGAAAAGTCGACGTCACGTTGCGCCTCTTGCTCGTGCGTCAGCGACCGCTCGACCTGATAGAAGACGTTGCCATACGGATTGTCCGGTCCCGGAGGTGGCGCTTCGGTATCTACCTCCAGCACCGTATTGTCCGGCCCGTCGACTTCCACGTCCAGCCGAGCGCAAAAGACGTGCTGGTGGATGTGGCCGACGACCCCGGGGGCGACTTCGTTGCCAAACTTGCCCGGCCGACCCGGATGGCAGGCCGCCGTGTTGATGATCCCGGTCGCCTTCATCTCGTACTCGATCCGCCCGTCCTGATGTAGATACCAGTAAGACGCATACTCATAGTTTCCAATCGTCGAGATCGACGAAATCACCAGCCTCCGCGCTCGGCGTACCACGGTGCGATCGCTGCGCACGTCAAAATGCTTCCAGGCGAGCCCGTTATCCTCCTCGTGCATGCAGACGGCATTGCTTATCGTCCGCGTGCCGCCGAACAGGTCCGGCACGACCGCGTCGAAGTAATGGATGACGCCCAGGCAGTCGCAGCCCAGCGTGAGAGAGTTCGCCATGCGGCCGAAGCCGATCTCGCCGCTGTCGAAGACGTTCTTGCGATAATGGCTGCGCTCCGGCGTGCCGTACGGCACCACCATCTCGGCGATCGAGGCTCGATACAGAACCGGGCGCCGCACGCCATTTTGCGTGTAGCCGACCGTATAGAGCACCAACCCCTCGCGGCCGTTGAAGCCGACCCGGAAATCCCAGTTTTCCCAGGAGACCGAATGCCCGGAGACACGAAACCCGGCGCCGTCCGGCTGCACCACATCCAGCGGCGCCGAAGCGGGACGGAACTCCTTCAGGACTGCGCTGTCGAAGTTGAGCGGCGTCCGCGGCACTGGGATATAGTCCCCGTTCTCGGCAAAATGGTCATCGACCTTGATCACCTCGAAGGTCGTGAGGTCGATCATGGCGTGCAGCCCCTCGACCGGATGGGCGTAGAAATTGTCCAGCGGGAAGGTGCGCATCCAAACGAAACAGTTCAGCAGGCGCCGGCCTTTCTCCTGCTCTACGCCGAAATCGCCGACGGTCCAGGGATCGATGCACACATACTCTAGTTCGTCGAGAAGCCCGCGCCGGCGCAGCGCATCCTGGAAACGAGGATCGGCCTTGACGGTCTTTTCGATCAGAAGCACTTCCTCGACCGCCACCATGGGTCGCGCGGTCGCATTGAGCGTCTTGTCCGTCACGTGCCCGGTGCGAAGATCCACCCGCCCTTGCCAGACGCCAGCGGCGCCGCTGCGATAGACGTTGAAGCGTGCAACGCGGGGCAGGTCGGCCCCCGGTCGGTGCCCGCGCACCACATCCTTGCCCGGCTCATCGAGATCAATGGTCTCGACGCGCAAATCTTCGCCCCATTCGAAATGCGCACGGATGATCGACGCCGCGCGGGTGAGTTCAGCCGCCGATAACGGATCGAGCGGGTGAGCGGTTGCGCCCGAGCTCGGAACGTATTCGGTGCGCTCGATACGATCGTTCATGGACTGGAACTCCTGAATAAGACCTGCCGAGCCTCGCCGGCGTATGATGACGGCACGTTAACTTGTCGCTCGTCGGGAAGCGAAACCGGCGGCAAATCCATCGACCAAATTCTTCACGACGTGCGATATGGCGTTGTCGAAGCCATTGATCGGTAGCGCACTCGCTACTGCGCGGAGCCGACGGAGCACACCGCATCATCTTGTTTGGTCGTGAGGCTGAGTGTATGGCCCACGCGAAGCTGCGTAAAGTCCACAGGCGCGCCCGCGCAGGTTGCAGCCACTGCTCCGTTTCACACACGATTGGCGCCCCCAGGCGGCAGCGGAGGTCTGACTATACATCTGCCCATGCAGCCTTGCCACGCACGCCCCGACGCTGCTTGCATATTCGTACACCAATGCCCTTGACCTTGCGAACACCGACCCTCTAACCTTCCACCTTCAAATAACAGTCGCACGCTGCTGGGGGAGCAAGCAATGGATACCGTTGGTGCCGGGTCCAGGCGCCCTGGCAGTCGCTTGACCCACTCTCGCCGGCCGGCGTCGGTGCCATGGCCGGCGCTGCTCGCATCACGAATGACCGTCGCGCGGGCACGCAGCGCGAGACAATGCTGCCGCGCAATCATCATCACGGCTTCCGACCGGCGACCGTTCACCTGTTTCGACCGTAAACCGACACTGGAGATGCTGTCGCAAGAGTCGTTGGAAGTTGCCGCACCCGATCAGGCGGCCCAAGCACAGACAAGAACGAACAGGGAATCAAGGGGGATTGCATGACCGATACGAACAGGACACCCGGCCGACGCACCGTCGTCAAAGGCATCGGCGCCGCATTGGCGGCCCCGCTGACCGCACCGTTCGTGGCGCCTGCGCTTGCCGCCGACAATTCGCCGATCCGTTTCGCCGTCATCGCGGCACAGATCGCCGATCACACCGACTATCTCAATGGCGCCATGTTGGCGGTGGATGAAATCAATACTGCCGGCGGCGTGAACGGCCGCCCGATCAAGATCGAAACCCACGACATCGACCTGTTGACACCGGAAGGAACGCAGGCGGCGTTTCGGGCCGTCGTGGACTCCAAGCCGCATGCGATCGGCTGCGCCTTCACACTGGTTCGTGTCCCGGCGCTCGAGGCGCTTGGAGACTACAAGGCACCCTACCTCAGCGGCGACACCAACTTCGATATGATCGCCTACGCCAAGAAGAACCGCGCCAAATACTGGAATTTCTTCCAGGTTGACCCGCCGGAGACCTATTACGGCCAGATGTTCCCGCGCTTCCTGGAAAAGGTCGCAGCCGGCGGAGCATGGAAGCCGACCAACGAAAAGGTGCATATCATCCGCGAGCAGAACAACTACAACATGGTGATCGCGGAAGAAGTCGCGAAGACCCTGCCCAGCACCAAGTTCAAGCTCTCAAAGATCACCGATATCCAGTATCCTGTGCAGGACTGGGGACCTGTCATGCAGGCGATCAAGCAGGAAGGCGCCGGCACTATCATGCTGGACTACTGGGTGGGCGCCGAGGAAGCGGCGTTCTGCCAGCAGTTCGTGGCCGATCCGGTGAAGGGCGCGTTGGTCTATATCCAGTACGGCCCGTCGCAGCCCGAGTTCTTGAATGTCGCCGGACCAGCGGCTGAAGGTTTCGTTTGGTCCACGGTGCTGGGCGTGTACAATGACCCTCAGGGCGCCGAATTCCGCAAGAAATATGCGGCGAAGCACCCAGGTGTGATTGGCCTCTGCTATAATGGCTCGGCCTATGACACGACCTACATCCTGAAGAACGCCTGGATGAATACCAATCCGGACGATTTCAAGGCGGTCGCGGACTACATCCGCACGCATCCGTACCGGGGCGTCGACGGCGCCGTGGTGCTCGACAATGAGTACCAGGCGGCGCTGCACTATCCGTTGCAAACCGACGACCTCAACAAGGGCATGGCGCAGTTGTATTTCCAGGTGCAGGACGGAGCGCACAAGATCATCGAACCTACAGTGCTGGCTGAATCGAAATTCCGGACCTTCCCTTGGGTCTGACCCATGTCTGATACGACCGCGGCAGGCGTTACGACGGAAACCCAGCCTGTCCGCGAGCCTGCCCCCGGGCTGTTTGCCTGCGAGGACATCCACATTCGTCTTGGCGGCCGGATGATCCTTGATGGCATCTCGCTGGGCATACGACCCGGCGAGATTCTCGGTGTGGTCGGGCCGAACGGCGCCGGCAAGACAACGCTGTTCGAGGTCCTGTCCGGCCGCTACCAGCCGAACCAGGGGCGCGTCGTGCTCAATGGTCGCGACGTGACCTCGCTGAAGCTGTTCGCCCGCGCGCGCCTCGGGCTCGGCCGCACCTACCAGTCGCCTGTGGTGCCGGACGCGCAGACCGTCGGCGAAGTCTTTCGCGCCGCGAGGCAGGCATACCGGCCCTTTCTGACCCGATTTCACGCCGAATGGGCAGCCGAGAAGGTTGGCTTACATGTGCCGATGTCGGCCTCCGCCGGCGGTCTTGAGACACTGAACCGGCGAAAACTGCTGCTCGCCTGCCTGGTGATGCGCCAACCGAAGGTGATGCTGCTCGACGAACCGGCCGCCGGCTTGATCAACTCGGAAATCGACGAGCTTGACAGCATCATTCGGCATTTTGCCCGCGAGATGAACGTCGGCGTCATGCTGGTCGAACATCGACTGGAACTGCTTTCCGCTATCGCCGACCGCGTTGTGGTGCTCGATCTGGGCAAGCTGATCGCCGAAGGCGACCCGGAAACCGTGTTTGAGGATCCGCGAGTTCGAGCTGCCTACTTCGAGGTGGAAGCCGCATGACCGACGTGCTGCACATCACCGGTCTCTCCGCCGGCTACGGACCGCTTGGCGTTCTGCATAACGTCGATTTGACGGTGCGCGCCGGCGAGCGCGTCGGCATCATTGGACTGAACGGGCATGGCAAATCGACGCTGCTGAAGGCGATCGCCGGGCTGACCGGCTGGCAGAGCGGCTCGATCAAGCTCAATGGCGTGGAGATTGGCGGCACGCGCAGCCAGGGGCCGGGGCGCTACACCCACAAGATCGTCCGCATGGGGCTGGCGTTGATGCCGCAGGGAGATGCGCTGTTCCATGGACTTACGGTGGCGGATCATCTGGACAGCGGCGCTTACACGCCGCTTGCGTGGCGCGAACGCAAGCAGCGGCGGGAGCGTGTGCTTGGCATCTTTCCCCCGCTCGGAAAGCTGCTGGGGCAACCGGTCGGAAAGCTTTCGGGCGGCGAACGTCGCATGGTGAGCCTCGCCCGCGGGCTCATGGACGACGCCAAACTTTTGCTGATCGACGAGCCTTCGCTCGGCCTCGCACCGAAAATCAGCAAGGGCCTCATTGAGGCGCTGATGCAGATCGACATCCGGAGCGGTGCCATGGTGATCGCCGAGCAGAACCTGTCGCTGCTGGAGGGCAAGGTCTCCCGGTTGATCGGCTTGCACGCCGGCAAGCTCAAAGGCGGCGCGGCGGCGCCCGATGCCGCCCTGACACCGCACGCGCACCACCACCGTCATCACTAACCTTCCCTCCGGCGACAGGCGAGCAATCGAGAAAGTATGGATCCGTATTATTTGGCGCTGACGACGATAACACTGGCTTCGATTTACGGGCTACTGGCGCTCGGCATTTCAATCATCTGGTCAAGCCTCGGCATGATCAACATGGCGCAGGGCTTCACCTTCGCCGTCTCCGGCTACGGCGCCTGGCTCGCTGCGCAGAACATCAGCAGCAATGGCTTCGTCGTGGTCGCCGGCGGCGTGATCACCGGCGTGCTCGCGGGCGCGTTGATCGGCGGCATCGCCTTCATTCCGCTCTATGACAAGCCCAACTTCCCGCTACGCAGTCTGATCGCGACGCTCGCCATCAGCCTGATGGGCGGACAATGCCTGCTGTGGGTGTTCGGGCCGCGCGTGAAGGCGCTGCCGAAGATATTTGGCGTCGGCAACTATCATATCGGCTCCGCGGTCGCGAGCCATGACAAGATCGGCTCCATCGTGTGTTCAGCGATCCTGCTGCTGATCACACTGGGTTGGATGAAACGCAGTCGCCGTGGTCTGGAAATTCGTGCCATGATGCAGAACCCGGAGGGCGCTGCACTGGTCGGCGTCGGGCTGCGCTCGACCGCGATGGCAGTGATGATGGTAACCGGAGCGATGGCCGGGCTCGCCTCGGTATTGCTTTCGCAGAACTATTTCATCAGCCCGTTTGCCGGCACGACGCCGCTGGTGAAAGGCATGGTGGTCGCATTGGCCGGCGGCCTCGGCAGCGTGGCCGGTGCGCTGATAGCCGCCATCCTGATCGGCTTCATCGAGTCGGTCACGGCGGTCGGACTCGGCGGCCAATATGTCCTGATCACGCAATTCCTGTTCATCATCGCCGTGCTTTTGATACGCCCGCGCGGGATCGCCGGCATGATCGAGCATACCCGGGAGTAGCGAGTGCCCGCAGAGAGGCCCGTGGAAACGCGTGCGAACGAGGCCGCGCCGACCAGCCTGGAGGTGTCACCGCCAGGGGGCGGGATGCCAAACGGGGCGCTGGTCGGCCGCCGCCGGGTGTTGCCGGCGCTGAAGGGCCACGGCGGCAGCAGTTGGCGCCGCTGGCGATACCCGCTTACCCGTCGCACACCGTTGCTCTTCGAGACGACCTATAACCCGATCACGCTCGCCGCCGAACGCCGTATCCTCGATCGGCGCCCGATCCTGTGGCTGCTGGCGCTGATCGTGCTCGCGATCGCACCACCACTGTTCGGCAACAATTCGTTCGTCGCAGCGGCCACCACGTTCGCGATGTACGCCGCGATCAACGTTATTTGGATGCTGACCATCGGCACGGCCGGCATCTTCTCGCTCGCCAGTCTGGCGACCGTCGGCGTGGGTGCTTATGGCACCGCCGCCCTGTCCGTCTACCTCGGCTTTCCGTTTTGGGCGATGTGGCTCAGCGGGCCACTGTTCGGCCTGGTGTTCGGCGTCTTCATTGCGATCCCGGCGATCCGGCTCGAAGGCTTCTACTACGCGCTGCTGACTGTCGGCATCGCCGAGCTGTGCCGCGTTTACGTCGTGCAGTCGCAGCTGCTCGGCGCCGCCAATGGCGGTCTGTTCGGTGCCGACGGCTTCGTGCCGGACGGCATGTCGGAGCGACACGGCCTCATTCTCGGCTACTACGCGGCATTCGTCATGATGCTGGGGGCACTGACTTTGTACCGCATGGTCAACGGCCAGCGCCTCGGCCGCCTGTTGCGCGCCGCCCCTGAGAGGCACGAGGCGTTCGCCGAGGCGCTGGGCATCAACTACCGTGCCGCGCGCATCCAGGTGTTCCTGATTTCCTCTGCGGCGCTTGGCGGCGTGGGCGGCTTTTACGCGACCTTGTTGCATGGTGCCTCGCCATCACTGTTCACGATCGATCAGTTGTTGTTGCTGCTGGCAATGATCGTCATCGGTGGCATCGGCACCACTGAAGGCGCGGTGCTTGGCACGCTGATCGTCGTGCTGCTCGACAAGGTGTTCATCGGTCTCGGTCCGACGCGGCTGATCCTCATTGCCGGAATCATGCTCGGGACCGTACTGTTCCTGCGCGGCGGCCTGTTTGGCATTCCCGCGCAGCTCATCGCATGGCGCGGGAAAAAACACAGTGAACGTCGGGCGGTGCAGTCCGGCAAAGGAGGTGAGGTCATGCCCGACGAGGCAACCGAGATCGCTGACAAACAAACGATCTATGTCCGACAATTCGACGCGCAGCTGCGGCTGGAGCTTAAGCGGCTCATCACCGATCAACTCATCGAGGAACACCGGACGACCGCGGGTAAACGGCGCAGCGACGCGCTCGAGCGCGTGCTGACCTACTTTCGCCGTACCGCTGCCGCCGACAAATATGCGGTGCTCGCGGTCACGCCGTTTGCGGAATATCGCATCGTCGCGCTCTCCGGGCGCCGCGGCGTGCCGCCGCGTGTGGTGGATGACCAGGTGTTCCACACACCCGACGAAGCGCTGCACGGTGTCTTCCTTAAGCGGGTGCAGGGCCTGATGGAATCCTAGTTCGCAATTGGCTGAGCGGAACGTTCAAGCCCGTGATTCATGATCTTAAACCAAGAGCTATACCGCCTTCAGGCCTGCCGTCGGACTGAAAATGGTTTATGCGTTGACGAAGGAACGCTGCGATTATGGCCAACATCCGCATCTCCGCCTACACTGATAAACTTTCGGTCAAGGCCGGTGACACGCTCAACGTAATGGCGAGCGCCGACGCCACCGAAACGATAAGGGCGCAGCTCGTCCAACTGATCCACGGCGATGAGCACCCGGACGGGCCGGGCTTCATGGAGCGGCCTGTCGCCTCGCCGGTCGATCGCGACTGGCCGGTGCGCAAGCAATACATTCAGAAGGGCAATTTTCTCCGCGTTGCCGACGTCGACAACAAGCTCGCGCCAACCGGCCCGATCACGCTGCATGCTTACATCTTCCCGACACTGCCGGACGCTGGCCGGCAGATGCTATTGGGACGCTGGTCGGTCGATGGCACCAGCGGTTTCGGTCTCGGCATCAATCCGTCCGGCCGGCTCGAATTCTGGGTCGGCGACGGCACCGCGATCGACGCTCTGGCGGCCGAGGTCAAGCTGATCCCCCACGTGTGGTACTTGGTTGCGATCAGCTACGATCCCGCGAGCGGAGCCGCGACGCTGTATCAGGAAGCAGTGATAAATCGCTACAACAGCCTGCTCTCCAAGGTCGTGCCATACGACTACCGCTCGCACGTCACCGAGACGCTGCGGGTGCGCCCAACGCTGCCGGAACATTCCGGCTTCCTGATCGGTGCCGCGACCGAGCGCAATCCGGCGCGTGGCGCATTCTACAGCCAGTGCTACAACGGCAAAATCGATCGCTGCGGCGTGCAGGGCGCGGCACTCGACCGCGGGGTGCTGGACGCCATCCGCGACGGCGGCACACCGGACGTCGCCGGCGTGCTCGCCTACTGGGACACGTCGGCCGGCTACACCGAGCGCGGCATCGGCGACCTGGTGCTGGATACTGGACCGTCGCAGTTGCACGCCGAGGGCGTCAACCGCCCGGTACGCGGGCAGACAGGCTGGAACTGGAGCGGCCGCAACGACTGTTTTCGTTTCGCCCCGCACGAATTCGGTGGCATCGAATTCCATGCCGACGCTCTGATTGACTGCCGGTGGGAGCCGACGTTGAGCCTGACGGTCCCAGCCGATCTGAAAAGCGGCGTCTACGCCGTCAAGCTGACAGCCGAGGATGCTGAGGAATACACACCCTTCATCGTCCGCCCGGCCACGCCCAGAGCCTCGATCTGCCTGCTGATCCCGACCGCGAGCTACCTCGCTTACGCCAACAGCGGCTCGGCGTTCGACGGCGCGCTGTTGCAGTCGATTACCGCCGTCACTCCGATCTTCCGGGAACTCGATGTCGAAGTCTACAAGAACAATGTCGAGTTTGGTCTTTCCACGTACGATTCGCACGACGACGGCGCAGGCGTTTGCTACAGCTCCTATCGCCGCCCAATCATCAACCTGCGGCCCAAATACCGCACCCCCGGCATCGGCGGGCCTTGGCAGTTCGCCGCGGACCTGTCGATCGTCGGGTGGCTGGAGGCAATGAAATATGATTACGAGGTGATCACAGACGAGGATCTGCACCGCGACGGCGTCGGCGCGCTGAAGCCGTACCGCGTCGTGCTGAACTGCACGCACAACGAATACTATTCCGAGCGCATGATGGACGCCACCGAGGACTACCTCGCCGACGGCGGCCGGCTGCTCTATCTCGGCGGCAACGGCTACTACTGGTGCGTCGGCTTCCGCGACGACGAACCGTGGGTGATGGAGGTTCGCAAATTGGAGGGGGGGTCGCGCGCCTGGCAGGCCCGCCCGGGGGAACACTACCTGGCCAGTACCGGCGAACGCAGTGGCCTGTGGCGCCATCGCGGCCGCCCGCCGCAGAAACTGGTCGGGGTCGGCTTCACCTCCGAGGGCATGGACATGTCGGTGCCGTATCGTCGTATGCCGGACAGCTATCATCGCGCCGTGTCCTGGATCTTTGCCGGCGTCGAGGGCGAGATATTCGGTGATTTTGGCCTCGCCGGTGGCGGCGCCGCAGGCATGGAGATCGACCGCTACGACCTTGCCCTCGGCACGCCGCCGCATGCGCGCATCCTGGCTTCGTCGGAGCCGCTCACCGATAACTATCCGCTGGTGCAGGAGGACATCTATTTCATGACGCCGGGCCTTGGTGGAACGCAGCACCCGTGGGTGCGCGCCGACCTCGTCTATTTCACCACGCCCGGCAATGGCGCGGTGTTTTCGACCGGTTCGATCGCTTGGGGCAGCGCCCTGCCCTGCGGCAATTTTCAGAACTCCATCTCGCAGCTCACGAAGAATATCGTCGACGCGTTCGTGACGCCCGGCCCCCTGCCCGGCAGCTAGCACCACGCGGGCGAGAAAACCTGACCTGAGACCTGGACCGCGGCCGCAAGAGACCAGCCTTGCCGACGATGTCGGCGGCCTTCGCGGATCGAATGAACCCAAAGTGATCGGACGCCGGTCCGTCAGGCGCGGGCCCACCGGTCGGCGCCGGCCGATCCTCCGGTCTTGCGGCAAGAGATTTTTGAGTGCAACAGCAAACGGGGCGTCTGCTCTTCGAGATGACGGTGGATTGCGGCGGCGGTCACGCCCGCCAGCCAGAAGGTCGGGAGAATGATTGAGGTTGGCCACATCGCCATGAACGCCACCGTTGCAAGCCCACCTCTCAGCTCAATTGAGTCGTATCCGTGTTGCTGGGTGCCAGCCACTTAGCGACGGACGTGCTGCAACTTCGCAGCACAATCCGGATCGGCATTACCGGCTTGGCGCGAGCAGGCAAAACCGCGTTGCTCACGTCGCTCGCGGCTAACCTGCTGGCGCTCTCAGCCGGTCGGCCGGCCCTGCCGGCGGTGTCCGAGGGGCTTCGTGGTCGAAGGCTGAAGGTGACCATTGCGCCAGCGGCCGCGTCGAACATTCCCCGGTTCGACGTGGCATCTCATGTCGCCTCGCTTGCCGCCGACCCGCCTCGGTGGCCCGAACGGACCATGGCGGTGTCGATGCTCGCGCTCGACGTCGATGTGCCGAGGGAGGGGCTGCTGGCGGCGGTCGGTCCGCAGCGTCGACGGCTCGAATTCCTCGACTATCCGGGCGAGTGGCTTCTCGATCTGCCGCTGCTTACTCAGGACTTCGCGGGCTGGTCCGAGGCAACGCTGCACCGACTTGAAACAAACGAGCGTGCGGACATCACACGTCCGTTTATGGCCTTCGTCCGCGGGCTGCCGGCTGGGGTGGGAGCGGAGGAGGCGCTGACCTTGGCCGGCCACCGGCTCTACACCGACTTGTTGAGGCGCCTGCGCGATGATGCCGGATTAGCTTTCCTGCAGCCTGGGCGCTTCCTCATGCCCCCACCGGGCGCTGCCCCGCCATGGACTGAGTTTTTTCCGCTACCCGGACGCAGCCCACTCGCCGGTCTGATGCAGACGCGCTTCAATGCGTACGTGGACGCGGTTCGACGGGACCTCATGTCGCCCATGTTTGGTGATCTCGATGGTCTGGTGGTTCTGACCGACCTGCTTTCGGCCTTGAACCAAGGACAATCCGCATTCAATGACGCGCAGCTGGCGCTCGCGGCCGCGGCCGACGCTTTGCGATGGGATCGCTCGTGGACAGATTGGTTGGCCGCATTCGCCCGCCTCGAGTTGCCCCCTCGTTTCATCGGGCGTGTAGCCTTTGTCGCGACAAAGGCCGACCATATCGCGGCACGCCAGCGTGCCAACCTGGCTGCACTGATGCGGCGCGTAACCCGTATTCCAGACGCCGGAACGACTTCAGCTGTCTTTGCCATCGCCTCGGTCCGTTGCACCGAGGATGTGGTGGAGACGCTGGCCGGACGGCCGGTTTCAGCCGTCCGCGGTCGTATCATTGGCGAGCCCCGGCCGGCGCGCTTCTATCCCGGCGAGGTTCCGGACGGCCTTCCCGACGACACATTCTGGCAACACCGCTTCCTTGCGTTGCCCGATTTTGAACCAATGCGCCTACCTGAGACTGGGCGTGGCGGCATACCTCAATTGGGCCTAGACGGTTTGATCGCATTCCTGCTGACGGATCTGCTCTGATGGACAGCGCACCTGAGCCGTTTCTCGTGCTTGAGCCCGAAACAGCCCCACGGTTGGAGGCGGTGCCATTAATTTTGCCGACAGCGGCGCCGGTCCGCGGACAATGGTCGCCCGCACTGATCGGAACGGCAATCCTCGGATTGGGCTTTCCGATGCTTTGGGCCGTTTGGTTGGTAAGCGCACTTTTCGACCGCTGGGGTGCACTGGGCTGGGTGAGTCTCTTGGTTCCGGTCGTCGGGCTTGCTCTGATCGGCGTGAGCATAGGCCGCGAACTGAGAGGTGTGGCGGCACTGCATCGGGTTGACCAGCTCCGCGCGGAATTTGCCAGCGGCGAAGCCGTCAGGGTCGAAAAGGCGGCTCGGCGTTGGCTCGAGGCGTTGCCGCAGTACGCCGCGATCTTGCCGGCCCTGACCGTGGCTGACACTCCAGAGTCCGTGCTGGCCCTGCTGCGTGCCGGACCGCTGCAGGCGCTGCGAGAGGCGACGGATCTCCTCGGGCGGACGGCGGCTTTCCAGAGTGTCGCCATCGTTGCGGCGACCCCTTCACCGGCACTGGACACGCTGACCGTGGGCTGGTGCGGGGTGCGGCTCATACGGCAGGTGGCGGCACTGCATGGCATGCGACCAGGTATCCTGGGAACGCTCACCTTGCTCCAGAAAACGGCCTTGGCCGCGGCAACCGTTGCCGCCACTGAAATGGCTGTCAACGCTGCCGCTCATGCGGTTGTTGCGCACCCATTGTTGCGACACGTGGCGGGCGATGTTGCAGGCGCGGGCGTGGCGGCGCGCCGGATGATCGTGCTGGCGCGCGTCACCGCCGCGGCTTGTTCGCCGCTGTCGTCCGCGTAAAGTTCCCGGAGAAAAACAGCTGATGACGCCACGCATGTTCCACCTGGTTGCCCATTGAGTCCGTTCCGTTATTGCCAGGAATTGATACCGCCGCACGACCGTGGAGTGTTCGCCGCCGGCGCTTGGAGGCCGAGCGATACGCAACCTCCGCACGACGGTGGCTTGATGGGCGCGGCTTCTGTGACGGCCGAGCCGTTGACGCCGGGTACAGAGTTGACATGGTGCGATGTGCGTTTGGCCGCGGATATCGGAGGAAGTCCAGGTTGGCGTCAGTGCGGCCGACACCAGTATTGCAGGGATGGAGGAATGAAAGAATGAAAACAAGCAACAGCCGCATTCTGATCACGCATGTCGGCAGCCTGCCGCGTGGTGAACGCCTGACCGATCTCTTGATCGAGGATGAACTCCATCCGGCGGTCGATCGCACCACGCTTACCGCGGAAATCGAGCGTCGGGTTGCCCTCGTTATGCAAAAGCAGCACGAGGCCGGCATAGACGTCGCCAATGACGGAGAGCAAGGGCGGATCGGTTTCCAGACCTATATTCCGCAGCGGATGACCGGGTTCGGCGGCGAGTCAAAGCGTCCGGCACCGCCCGAGTTCACCGAGTTCCCGCTATTCGCCGCCCGCTTGCAGGCCCGCATCCCACGCACCGGCAAGGTATTCGGTGCGCCCCAGGCGGTGGGGCCGGTGAAGTATGAGGACATCAGCGTCACCAGGGGGGAGATCGAGCGCTCCAAGCGCCATGCTGCCGCACAGCAGCCGCCTTTTACCGAAACCTTCATGACCTCGCCCTCGCCCGGCATCATCGCCACCACGATGCTGAACGCCCACTACAACTCCCACGAGGCCTACCTGAATGCGCTCGCTCGTGAGATGCGGCAGGAATATCGCGCGGTTGTCGATAGTGGTCTGGTGTTGCAGATCGATGCGCCCGATCTTGCGATGGAGCGGGTGTTCCTGTTCCAGGACATGTCCGATGCAGAGTATGTCCGCGTCGTCGAGACCCATGTGGCCGCGATTAACCTTGCGCTTGAGGGAATCCCCCGCGACCGGGTGCGGCTGCATATTTGCTGGGGAAATTGGGAGGGGCCGCATGTGCATGACATCGCGCTCGATCCGCTGCTGCCGGTACTTTATCAGGCGAAGGTCGGCGGGCTGTCGATCGAGATGGCCAATCCACGGCACCAGCATGAGGTCGCGGCGCTCCGACGGAACAAGTTGCCCCCCGAGTTCGTGCTGCTTCCAGGCGTGATTGACAGCACCAGTAACTTTGTCGAGCACCCCGAGGTCGTCGCGCAGCGGATCGAGCTTGCCGTCGCCGCGGTCGGAGACCGGGAACGCGTCATCGCCAGCAGCGATTGCGGCTTCGGCACCTTCGCTGGGTGGGAATGGGTGAGCGAAGATGTGGTGTGGGCGAAATTCCGAGCATGTCGCCAGGGGGCTGACCTTGCTTCGGCGCGGCTTTGGGGGAAAGCGGAGGTTCAAGTGTAAGGTTTCTCTGCGCCGGATTCCAGCGCACGATCCGGGCCGCGCACATTTGGCCATCGCTTCGAGGGCAGAGGGCACACGAAACTGACCTGAACGCGCTCGGGGTTCAGCGAAAGCTCAAGTTGCGTTCGCCCGTCCCCGTGCGATCCCCATGCATTGGCAAGGCTCGGCATTGGGAGTTGGACTTTCGCCCCCTGGAGACACAACATCGTCGGGCTGCGGGCCGGCACCGGGCAGCCCCGCGCGGTGACTGCGGCCAGCCCGCAGGACGAACGCGAGAGGACAAATGAAAGTCGGAATTCTGCAGTTCTTCGGCTGGCGCGACCGGTCCGTGCCGCTCAATTCGGTCTATCAAACAGCGATCGACCGTTTCTCCATCATGGATCAGACGGGCTACGACGCCGTCTGGCTGGCCGAACATCATTTTTCGACCTTCTCCGTCTGTCCGTCGGTGCACATGATGGGGACGATGGCCGCTTCGCACACCAAACGGCTGCGGATCGGCACGGCGGTATCACTCGCCCCGTTCTACAACCCGTTGCGGCTCGCCGAGGAGGTGGCGCTGCTGGATGTCCTCTCGGGCGGACGGGTCAACTGGGGCGCGGGGCGCGGCTTCGAGCGAAGTGAGTTCGCCGCCTTCGGCATCCCGGGCGAGGAGAGCGCACCCCGCTTCCACGAGACGGTCGATATCGTGCTGAAAGCCTGGACCAGCCAGCGCGTCACCCACCACGGCAGGTTCTTCCAGTACGACGGCGTCGAGGTTCTGCCCAAGCCGCTGCAGACGCCGCATCCGCCGGTATGGATGGCTGCCTCATCCCTGTCGGCCATCGAGTGGGCGGCGGGTCAGGGCCACTCGATCCTGATGGACCCGCATTCATCCCGCGCCGAGCTGATCAGCAAGCGGCGACATTATGCGGCGATGCTGGTTGAGGCTGGCCACGACGACGCCGGTCGAACCATCCCGATGGCGCGCCTGATCGCGGTCGATGAGACGGAAGAGAAGGCGCGCGCGGTGGCGACGCGCGTCGCAGAGTGGACGATCGCGTCTTATGTCGGCCCGAAGCATATCGGCAATGTGCGCCAGGAGGCGCGAAATTTCGGCGACAAGAATCCGGTCGATTTCTACGTGGACGACGTAATGATACACGGCACCGCGGAGAGCGTGGTCGACCAGATCCAGTCGTTCGCCGCGGAGATCGGCATGACCTATCTGATGGCGGCGCCGATGAGTGCTCGTTCGTTCCGGCTGTTGACTGATAAAGTGTTGCCACGCATCGCAGAATGAGTCTGACCAGGTATCCAGAGCGTTAGTTGACAAGGGGGCGCGATCAGGCGGCGGTTACCGAACAGCCGCCCAAGGCCCGAAGCGTCTGCTTTCATGAGCAGGGAGCGTCGCTGGCTTGATCTCCAGTGCCGGCTTCGCAACCGGATGCAACACGCACCCCGGGTGACGCTTCGGGTCAGAAACGACCAGACCGAGAGGGTCTCCGCAATCATGCCTTCATAGGTCGAGCCGCTCGTCCTTTTGCTTTCTTGAAAGTAACAAAAATACTGCTGTCAGCACCAGCGCGGCAGTCGAGCGCCGACCGCAACATGCGCCGCGTGTCGGGCCGGCGCGGTTTGCCATCACCTGGTCTTGTCGTAGTCTGATCGCCATGGAAGCCCTGGCTCGATCCAGCAAGGCAGGGACCCGAGACGGTGCCAGCGCCCGAGCGCGAAGCTGCGTCGAGCATGAACGGAGGAAACAAGAATGCCCCACGTCGGAGACGCCAAAGGTGAATATCGCGGCACCACCTACCGCGACGACGCCGCCCTGACTGCATGGCTGGCGAAACGACCCACCGAAGCAGCGCTGGAGCCGGACCTACCGATAATTGATCCGCACCACCACTTCTGGGATACGCCCCAACGCGGCCGCTACCTGCTTCCGGAACTGCTGGCCGACCTCGGCGGCGGACACAACATCGTCGCGACCGTTTTCCTTGAATGCCGCGCGATGTATCGCAAGAGTGGCCCGCCGGAGATGGCGGCCCTGGGTGAGGTCGAGTTCGTGAATGGCATTGCGGCGATGAGTGCCTCCGGCAACTACGGGCCCTGCCGCGTCGCCGAGGGTATCGTTGGCGGTGGAGACCTGAGCGTCGGCGCGCGTGTGCGGGCGTTGCTGGAAGCCGAAATAGCCGCCGCCGGAGGGCGCCTTCGCGGCCTTCGCCACGGTGTCGCCTGGGATGGCAGCGAAGCAGTCGGAAAATTCGCCTCCCGGGTGGTTCCTCCACATCTGGTTCTGGACGCGAAATTCCGCGAGGGGTTCGCCCAGCTGGCGCCGCTGGCCCTGAGTTTCGAGTTCGTGGCAATATCATCCGCAACTACCGGATGCGATCGACCTTGCGCGTGCCTTTCCCGGCACCACCATCATCCTCAATCACGTCGGCGGCGTGCTCGGCGTTGGGCCTTATTCCGGCCACCGACAGGAAATCCTGACCAACTGGCGCAAGGATATTTTCGAACTGGCCAAATGCCCGAACGTTTATTGCAAGCTTGGCGGGATCGGCATGGTTTCGTTTGGTTTCGACTTCCACGAACGTGACGTTCCGCCTTCATCCGAGGATCTGGCGGCGGCGTGGCGGCAATACATCGAGCCTTGCATTGAAGCCTTTGGTGTCAATCGCTGCATGTTCGAAAGCAACTTTCCGCCGGACAAGCAGTCCGGCGGCTATACCGAGTTGTGGAACGCGTTCAAACGCATCACCGCCAACGCGTCGGCGAGCGAAAAGACCGCGCTTTATAGCGGCACCGCGGCTCGGGTCTATCGGTTGACCGTGCCCTGAGCCAGCACCGAACCCCAGAGGACATCGTGATGAGCCGCTTCGAAAGCTACGCAACCAAATACTCGTGTATCCACATGCGGCGCGAGAATGGCATCCTGGAGATGCGGTTTCACACCGACAACGGTCCGCTGCGCTGGGGACTAGGTCCACATGGTGAACTGCCCGATGCCTTCGCGGACGTCGCGCGCGACCGGGAGAACCGCGTGGTGATCCTGACCGGAACCGGCGACGAATGGTCCGGGGTCCGTGCCACGACCGGCACGCGATCGTTATCCCAGGGCTTGACCGCCAACGTGTATGACCGCGTGCATTGGGAAGGCCGCGCCTTGCTGATGAACTTGCTGAACATCGAGGTGCCGGTCATAGCTGCGATCAACGGTCCGGCCTGGCGGCATTGTGAAATTCCGTTGCTGTCGGACATCGTGCTCGCAGCGGATACGGCGGCGTTCCAGGACTCAGCCCATTTCATGTCCGGGATGTTGCCGGGGGACGGCATGCATATCGTGATGCCTCTTCTGATGGGTGTGAACCGGGGTCGCTACTTCCTGCTCACCGGCCAGACCCTGTCGGCCCGGGAAGCGAAGGAACTCGGCCTGGTGGCGGAGATCCTGGCACCCGATAAAGTCCTGGCGCGTGCCTGGGAACACGCCGAAGCCCTGGCGGCAAAGCCAACCCTGCTGCTGCGCTACACGCGGTTGATGTTTACGGAATACTTGAAAAAGCGCATGCAGGATCTGCTTGGTTACGGACTGGCGATGGAAGGCCTGGCGTTGATGGAGCAAGTCGATCCGCCGAAATAGTGCCCCGAAGGCAGCTGGCTTGTGATTCCGACCTGATCAGGGACCATGTTGCATGAGAAAATAGGCACCCCTGCCCCGGATCATAAGAGGCTTCCGGAGCGCGACTTGAGCGGCACCAAGACCGGCCTCTCCATCCACCGCCGCGGCCGGGTTCAACACCTTCAGTGTCTGCAGTCACCGTAACCACCGGGACCACATCCACCGTGGAGAGGCGGTGTCTTGACAGAGATATGCTGCAATAGATTGCCTCGACTTTTCCCGCCACCTCAGGGATACCCATTGGTTTTTTTTGAGTGTGGGCCACATCACATATCCCAACCGGACCTTCGACTATTCCAAAGATCGGTGGAACGGGCGAACCACCACCTGGGAGCGACGGTTCAGCGGTCGGTCGCTCCCGCCAAGTCCGACAGCCCGGGAGCATCGGTCATGACTGGTTCAGAGCAAATTATACTCTACCGTTTTGGGTCGTTTGTCCTTGATCTCGAGTGGGGCGGATTGCTGGCCGCCGACGGGAAGGAACGGCCGCTACGGCCAAAATCATTCGCACTGCTGCACCTGCTGGCGGAGAACGCCGGACGCGTTCTGTCACGGGAAACGATCATGACGGCATTGTGGCCAAATCTGTTCGTCACGGAGAACAACGTCACACAATGCATCCACGATATTCGTCGCGTCCTGGGTTCCGAAGCATCTCAAACCCTCCAAACACTCCCCCGCCGCGGTTACCGGTTTACCTCCGACGTGATCGCGATGCCGCGGGGCAATCCACCGCCCCGAAGCGTAAGTATGACCCTCGAACGCGGCGGCAATCAGCCCATGCCCCCGGACACGACAGGGTATGGAGATGATAGCGGGTTGGTTGCAGGAAGCGGGCCGGGACATCGGCGGACCTTATCGGAATTCGCTTTGTAGGCGACAGCCTGGAACAAGCGCTTACGCCTATCATGATCTTTGAGGCGTCGTCGGCAAGCCTCTGTCGAATGGAGACGCCAGGAAGATGCTCGCGCCGACCTGGCGTAGCATCCGGCGTTCTAACCCCCCAAGACCGTGCGGCGCGACAGCATCGCTTGGCCGGAGGCCCCTTCAGGTCAGCTAATCTGTTTTCCTCGACTCCTGTTCAGCGACGGGCGACTGATAAATGCGCCTGCACTAAATGCCGCCCGGAATTGTCGATCTCAGCAGTTTTTCACCGGGATTTCACTGCCTTTTCAGGACCCGACGGCCGCTATTATGTTGTAGTTCGCGGCGCGGCAGAACTTCATCTCTGTCGCAGCCTGCGACAAGGGACAGTCACCTCAAAGCACCTTCTCGCTCACCGTGGCGTTCATAACTCTCTCCAAAAGGAACCACTATGAAGACGCTCCCTATCACCAAGATGCAGCAGATCAAAACCACCAGGCCGGCCGTGGCTATTATCGCCCACTACTGTCTCATTGCTTTGCGATAACCGTGTCGCTTCCGCGCTCGGGAAACCACAACGCGGAAGCTGCCTGCCCTGATCAGGGTCGGACCACGCTGCCAGCGACGCACAAGCGTCGCTGGCATATGCGTCTCCTATAGACCAACAGACTGCAATAATTCTCAGGCAGAAGGCCCGGAGTCCTTTCAATGGAAACGGAGATTTTACAGGGCTTTCTGAACTCACGTCTCCAATACAACGGATCCCCGTCGCCGACCCGCGACCTTATTTCGGCTCCGGACATGAAGCAATACTACGTAATTCCGCTGTCCATACAGAAGGAAGCGGATTCTTATGTCGTCGGTAATTCGGATTTGGGGGACTTCTACCAATTTCCTGAACTCGGCGTGAGAATTCTCCAAATGCTGCGATCTGGGGACACGGCCGCCGAAATCAAATCCCGGCTCGCAGCCGAGGACCCGGAAACAATTGATGTGGACGACTTTCTCAGCAAGTTGGTCGCTATCGAATTCATTCATCCGGAAAGCCAACGAAAAATCATCCAGGATCGGCTGCAGGTCACTGCGAAGGATTCACGGAGAACCTTGAACGTCGCTCCCGATGTGGCCAGGGCGATATTTTCCATCCCCTTGCTTGTTTGCTATTTGGCCGTCGTGTTGTATGCATCTCTCGACGCCCTCCAAAATCCCCATCTGCGGGTCAACGTCAACGCCTTCTATACCGAGACGAACAAGACGCCGCTTTTGGTCATTTTACTTGTCCTTTCAATGTTACATACAGTAATGCACGAATTGGGCCACATGCTTGCGGCAGCAAGACAAGGCATCAAGTCAAAATACGGGATTAGCAATCGCCTCTGGAGTATCGTCGCTGAATCCGATCTGACCGGCATCCTGACACTGCCCAAGTCGAAGCGTTATCTTCCAATGCTTGCAGGCTTGCTGGTAGACATTCTGGTAGTATCGCTACTTACTGTCCTCCTCGATGCCCTATTTCGGCATGGCGCCCGTCCCTTTGCGATCCAGGTTGTCCAGGTTCTGGTCTTGGAGATTCTGATCACGATGGCATGGCAGTTCAACGTTTTCGTCAAAACCGATATCTATTTTGTTGTCTGCAACTACTTTAGCTATCCCGACCTGGACAGGGATGCGCGTACTTATCTTGGCCACATTGTGCATCGGACCACCTTCGGCCGCTTCGGCAGCAGAGCGAGCCCTCAAGTTTTCAAGCACTTGACCGTACTGCGAGCGTTTTCGGCAATCTGGCTGTTCGGCAGGATCCTGTCGCTGTGCGTTCTCTTTGGCGTGTTCCTACCAACCATGTGGCAATATATATCAGCCGCCAGCAAGCTATTGAGTGGACCGTCCGCCTCCGTGTGGATGGCATGCGATACTATCCTCTACGTTACGATGACCCTGACGATGCTCGGCGCCGGCATGTATATGTGGCTCAAAAACAGATGATCCCGACAAACGGCACAGTGGAGAAGCCCCCATGACCAACCAACCAGGAGTGACCTAACTCCGCTTGCGGCGCCCGACGAAGACATTCACGTACTTAAACTCCTACCTCTTGGGGACGTGAATGCCGATCGTGAATGGGCTTCATGCCAGGAGGCCAAGACCGAATGTCGACGTTTCGACCTGGATGCTCGGTTTGAGTTCTCCGGCGCCTGGTCCGGCGTGAGCCAATTGGTCGAGGAAGTCTATCTCGACCTTCTGGCGATCGGTGAAAAGGCGATCATCGAGGAGCACGACTACGAGTTGTACATGGTACTGCCGATGTATCGTGATCGCATCCGTCCAAAGTATCTATGCCTTACCGACACGGCGGTCGCCACGGAAAAGACACGCTTCTATCCACAGGAGCGGGCGTACCGTCTGGTGCACGGGCTCGTGGGCATGATCTTGCAGTCCAAGCGGGTGCTGCGCGACCAAGGCCACTGGGTGATTATCATACGGAACTTCGACCACGCGCAGCACCTGGCGGCACGATTCATTTCGGAACTGGCCCGGCGCGCGACGGCGCCCGAAAACGAGATCGACGTCATTATCCAGACCCGACGTGATCAGTCCGACCTCTTGGCACACATTCCCGGTATGCGGACGGCGCCAGCCGCGCCATGGACCGCGGCTGTCATCCCGGATACGGCCGCCCGCCCCTCCATCGGTGACCTCGAGGCAACGACGCTCGAAAACGAGATCGCGGATGGTTCGGACGCCATTCTCGAGCAGAAATACCCGCTGCTGCTTGAATACTATAGAGCGAATGGCGTCGGTCTCGCGGCGGCACGGTTGGCATTCAAGGTGCTGCAGATCTACAATCGCCGCGGGTATTACCACGAGGCCAAGAGCTTTATTGAAGATATTCTTCCCTGTATCGATGATCTGGTGCAGGACGAAGAATTCCGGCGCATGAACAGTGTCAGCGAGATGAACAGCTGCCTGGTGGCCACAGGCGATGCCGCCCGGGCACTTCGCATCGTTACGGATCTCGCTGTCCCCCACATAACCAAGCCTCATTTGCTTGCCAACATGAACTACATCCTCGGAATGCATCATCTTCGCTATCTCGAATCCAGGGATATTGAGCGAGCGGAGCGCTACATCCTGCAGGCGGTGGATAATATCCGTGCGGCGAAAGATCGCCCTGAGGCAAATGAGCACGCCTTCCTGAAGGCATTCATCGACAATGGGCTGGCTTTTCTGCGAGTACGGCAGAAGCGACATCAGGAGGCGCTCGATCTATGCCAATCCGCATATCAATCCGTGACAAGTGAAATGGGTGAGGACCGGCATCTGCTGCATCGGTCGGTGCTTCAGTATAACATGGCGCAGGTCTACGTCATGCTGGGGCGCCTTGAAGAAGGGCTTGAGTGTTATGGCAGGGCAATTTCAATGGATCCGTTTTACGCCGAGTATCTGGTAGAAAGCGGGAATATCCTCCAACAACTGGACCGTCATCGCGAGGCGATAGATTACTATACGAGAGCTATCGGATGCAGCCCGCCCTGTCCGGAAGTTTATTTTACCAAGGCCATCTCTCACGCCCATCAAGAGCAGTGGACTGACGCACTTGCGTGTTCGGGGATCAGTCTTGAATTGAACCCGAGTCAACCGGACCTCCATGCTGCTCGGGCGGAAATATTCATCGAACTTGGGCAGCCAGACGCGGCGACCGCCGAATACGACAGAGCCATTGGTCTTGCTAATGGCTCGATCGCCATGCGGGTCAATCGCGCCGTTCTGCACTTCAACAATAAATCGTACGAGCGAGCGCTCTCGGACATGAACGATGTGATCGCTCTCGATCCCCGGGAGCCCGCCCACTACGAGAATCGCGCGGCGATTTATCGGGCGATCAGTCGGCAGGATCTTTACTTGCACGATCTCGACACTGCGGAACGTTGCAGAGAGCCCGCATAGTCATGGACGTCGTCGGAAACCCGAGTATTTTTACGACGATGGATCGTCCGCTCGCCCGGCGTCGGGTCACCTCACCGATGCTGGCGGGCGGGGCAGCGCTGTCGACCGCGCTGTTGGCAATCGCCTGGATGAGGCTGCATCCCGCCGAACGGACGTTCCGGGTGGAGGCGTCCAAGATCACGATCTCGACTGTGTCGGCGGCGCCGTTCCACGATTTCATTCCGTTGCGTGGACGGATTGTGCCGCTCGTCAGCATCGTGCTCGACGCCGTGCAAGGCGGTCGGGTCGAAGAGGTGCTGGCCGAGGCCGGCCAAAGGGTGGTCGCGGGCCAACCCCTGATCCGACTGTCAGACCCAACGCTCGAGCTGGATGCGATCGCCCGCGAGACACAGGTGATCGGGCAGATCAACAGCCAGCGCTCGTTACAACTAAACTTTGAGTTGACGCGAGCAAGCGATGCCAGGGCCGTGGCGACCGCTGAATACAATATCATGCGCCTCAGCCGGGAGGTCGCGCGACGGCGCCCCCTCGCTGCGGAAGGCTTCACATCGCTGGAGAAGCTCGACCAGTCGGCTGACGAGCTGGCCTACCAGCGTCGGCTCAGGGATATGTCCGTCAATGCCCTTGAGCGCGATGCCGCGGTGATCAGGGAAAGTAATGACCTGATCGAGAAGACGGCCCCGCGTCTCGACGCCAATCTTGCCGCGGCCAAAGGCCAGCTTGACGCACTAACCGTGCGCGCGCCGGCGGATGGCGTGCTGACCGCTCTTGACGCTCATATCGGTGAGGAAAAGAACCGAGGCCAGCATCTCGGCCAGATCGATCGCGATGCCGGCTTCAAGGTGACGATACAAGTGGACGAATTCTACCTGGCCCGCGTCAAACCCGGACAGCGCGTGGCGGTCACCGTCGACGGCACGCCCAGCACCTTGGTCGTCACGAAGCTCTATCCGCAGGTCAAGGATGGAAAGTTCGAAATCGATCTCGCCTGGGAAGGTTCCACACCCCGTGGGCTTCGGCGCGGCCAGGCGGTCCAGGGCAAGCTGGAGCTGGGTGATGATGTCCTGGCGGTGGTGCTGCCCGCTGGTCCATTCCTGGAAGCCTCGGGCGGTGCCTGGGTGTTCGTGCTCGATAACGACGGGTCCAGCGCCACACGCCGAGCGGTCAAGCTCGGCCGTCGTACTACCGAGGCGGTCGAAGTGCAGAGCGGGCTTCATCCCGGCGATCGTGTCGTAACCTCCGACTACACCGGCCTCGATCGCATCGACCGACTGGCCCTTTGATCTCGAGACAGGAGTAACCGCAATCATGCTTAAGCTCGTCGATCTGACCAAGCGCTATCGCACCAGCGAAGTGGAGACCTTGGCGCTAAGCCGGGTCAACCTGGACATCAGGCAGGGCGAATTCCTCGCGGTCATGGGGCCGTCGGGCTGCGGCAAGTCAAGCCTGTTGAACATCCTGGGCCTGCTCGACAGCCCAAGCGACGGTCACTTCTTCTTCCTTGGCGAGGAGATCAGCCGCGCGTCGGAACGCCAGCTGACCCTGCTACGTCGCGCCAACGTCGGGTTCGTGTTCCAAAGCTTCAACCTCATCGACGAGCTTACAGTCGCCGAGAATGTCGAAGTTGCGCTGATCTATCGAGGCGTCGGTTCGGCTGAACGCAAGCGGCGCGTCGAGGCGGCGCTGGAGCGGGTCGGGCTGCCGCATCGCGCCCGCCATCTCCCGCAGCAGCTTTCCGGCGGCCAGCAGCAACGCGTCGCGGTAGCGCGCGCGCTGGTCGCGGCGCCCAAGCTGATCCTGGCCGACGAGCCGACCGGCAATCTCGATACCGCCAATGGCGATGCCGTCATGGACATGCTGACCGAGATCGCCACGGCCGGAACCACCGTCATCATGGTCACGCACAGCCGAGCGCATGCCGCCTATGCCGAACGCACGTTGGAGCTGCTCGATGGTCAGGTCGTGCCCTCGGGGCCCTTGATACAGCACCTCGCCGCCTGAGCACGCCGCCGAACCGAGAGGAAAGCCATGTTCCGCAATTGCCTCGCCGCCGCCTGGCGTAACGCGCGCTACGACAGGTTCTATGCTCTGGTCAATATATTCGGCCTCGCTTTGGGCTTTGCCGTGGTGATTCTGATCTGGCTCTTCGTGCGGGACGAGCTGTCCTACAATCAATTCCTTCCAGGCTATCAGGACGTATACCGTGTGCAACTGACCATTGCCGAACCAGGCCAGCGGCCGGTTTCGTGGGCAGCGACCCCGGATCGGATGGCCGCGGAGCTGAAGCTTGATTTTCCTGAGATTGCCGCAATCACGCGGGACGCAAAGCAGAGCGTCGGCATGCGTCGCGGTGAGACTACTGCGGCCGAGGGCATCGAATGGGTGGATGCCGATTTCCTGGCAGTGCTGGGATACCCGCTGCTGCGCGGCGATCCAGCCACGGCCCTGGTGGAGCCCGACACGATCGTATTGACCCAGTCATTGGCCCAGAAGTATTTCGGCACCATTGATTGTCTGGGACAAACACTGGATATCAACAATACCCACTCAATGCGCATCACCGGCATAGCCGAAGACCCGCCATCAAATGCGACGTTAAAATTTGTTGCACTAGCGTCGGGCAAAACCGGGTACGGCAAACTCGCCGCCTTGGATGCCGCGCCGCAGGTGATGACCGCACTGAACCTCACGTTGGCGACCTACGTGCGGCTTCGCCCGGGCGTTGCGCCGGGAGACCTTGCCGCCCGCCTCCGGGCCTTCGCCCAGGCCCACTACCCCAGCGGCGATGGTTCGGAACCGCTCTTCGCATCGTTGTTCCTCAACTCCATGGCAACGGTGCATCTGCATCCCTACAACCCCGACACCAATGAGCCCAACAACAGCGTGCAGACACTCTTTGCAGTCGCGTCGACAGGACTGCTCATCCTACTGCTCGCCGGGATTAATTTTGTTAATCTGGTGACCGCACGGGCGACACGCCGGGCGGTCGAGGTTGGGGTACGCAAGGGACTGGGTGCCCTGCGCAGCCAGTTGGTGATCCAGTTCATGGGCGAGTCGCTTGGCTATTCGCTCCTCGGAATGTTTGGTGGCGTTGGGTTGGCGGCGCTTTTCCTGCCGCGCCTGAATGCATTTCTCGACCGGCGGATCGCCCTCGACTTCCTGCACCATCCGCTGCTCGCCGCCATGCCCGTCGCAACTGCAATCCTGCTCGGCCTCGTCGCCGGTGTTTACCCTGCTATGATTATGTCACGTTTCCCGCCAGCACAGGTGTTGAAGGCGAGAGCCGGTGCATCGGTCGGCGGCGGCAAGATGCGTCTCGGGCTGGTCATGTTTCAGTTCACCGTGACAATCGCCCTGCTGATAGCAACAATGGTGATCTATCATCAGATCTCCTTCGCCACTTCAAAGGCGCTGCGCTTCGAAAAGGACCTTATACTCACCATCGACCTAACCGGTATGCCGCAGCAGGCAACTCCGGATGGCCTGGATCGGCGTGAGGCAGCGCCTGTGGAGGCCCTGCGCACCCAGCTTGGCGCAGTGCCCGGCGTTGAAGCTATCGCCGCCACATTTGTTGTGCCTCTGTTGACACAATCATTTACGTTGGATTTCAGCCGGCCGGATTGGACGGACCGGCCCTCTGTTGCCTTCACTATACTACCCGTCGATTTCGGCTACTTCGGCCTTTACCAGGTGCCAATTCTCGCCGGCCGCGACTTCTCCCGCGATTTCAGCGAAGACAAGATGTCGGCCGAGAACAAGTCTCGGCTGAGCGCCGCTATAATTAACGAGACATCGATGCGAATGCTGGGCTTCGCCGATGCTGCGGCGGCGATCGGACAGGAGGTTCGAAGCATGGATACTGGGTTTCCGGAGCGCCGTCACCGCATCGTCGGCGTGGTCCCGGATTTCCCACTCGGCTCGGTACGCAATCCGGTGCCGCCAACAATCTTCATAGTCGATCCGGATATGTTTAACGTTTTGAACGTAAAACTGTCGGGGTCCAACCTTCCCGAAACGTTGCGCGGCCTCGATGCCGTCTGGCATGAGTTCGTTCCGGAACGGCCGATCAATCGCGTTTTCCTGGACGATCGCATCGCCACGCTTTATTTGGATGTCACTCGAGAGGGCCGCATGTTCGCAACGTTCGCCGCTTTCGCGGTTGCGATCGGCTGCCTGGGCCTGATCGGGCTCTCGGCCTATACCGCCGAGCGCCGGACCAAGGAGATCGGCATCCGCAAAGCACTCGGCGCTTCCACTGTCGATGTTTCTTGGCTGTTGATCAAGCAATTCACCAAGCCGGTTCTGGTGGCGAATGCGCTGGCCTGGCCGATCGCTTGGTGGTTCATGCGCACTTGGCTCGACGGCTTCGCCTATCGAATCGATCTTGGGCCAGCTCCGTTTCTTGTCGCCGGCCTCGGAGCAATCGCCATCGCCGTCGTAACGACCGCATTCCACGCCATTCAGGTGGCCAGATCCCGACCGGTCGCGGCTCTGCGATATGAATAGATCGTCGACTCGGTGCAAAATGCATCGATATGAGCGGGTCCGATGCACAAAGGTCCACGCTTCAAATTGCGTGCGTTGACGTCACGACCTCATTTTAAACGTTTGCTCCGTCATGACTCTCGCCGCCGCGCCGTTGAGGTATACGTCGCGGGCAAGAGAAAAAGCTTGACCAAACGCCCCACTCTGGCTTATATTCCTAGATAGGGTCGTCACTAAGACATCCTCGCTCCTCCGCTCTGGCTATTCCATCAGGTCACATCTGACCGAACCAATCGGCCGAGCACGGCCTCCTCCCCGAGCTCAGCACCGCGGTACCGGCGCACGCGGAACGTACGATCCTGCCGTGTATGCGCTAAAACGCCCCAATGAAACATACCATGCTCAATGGAGGGTTTGGGCAGAGCGCGAAGTGCCCGCTTACGGTCCCGTCAATAGCAGACTCGCCAATCATCAGATGCCGATAAGCCGCCTAGTTCCATCGGCCTGCCGCTACCCGGGAATGGTCTGGGTTTATATTTGGATTATCATGACACATTCGGACAGATTCTTTACTCACGAGGTAGGATCCGGTGCAACCTTCGTGATTGGGCGATAGAAGCACTGCGTGAAGCGGGCCAGCGACCAGCAGCTCATCATCTCCTTCTTCTGGCTGAACTGGAGCACTTATCGAATGGGCCGGCTGATAGATTACTGGTCTTGATGCCGCCTGGATCGGCCAAGTCCACGTACGCATCGGTCTTGTTTCCGGCGTGGTGGTTTACTCAACATCCGCAATCCTCAATCATCACCGCATCACACTCGTCGAGCTTGGCCTCCCACTTTAGCCGGCGGGTACGCTCTCTCATTCTTACAAAATCTGCTTACCTGGGCTTCAGTGTCGCGCGCGAGCAACGATCGACCGAAGCTTGGTCCACGACCAACGGCGGCGACTACTTCTCAATCGGCGTCCGCGGGGCAATCGTTGGAAGACGGGCTGATCTGATCGTTGTGGACGACCCAGTTAGATCTCAAGCTGATGCAGAAAGTGCGCAGCAACGCGACTACATTTGGGAGTGGTTCAAGACCGACCTCACCACGCGGCTGCGCCCGAGCGGCAAAATAGTCCTGATCATGACGCGATGGCATCCCGATGACCTGGCCGGACAACTGCTCGCGCGCGCAAGATCGCAGTGGAGAGTCATTAGCTTACCAGCTCTGGCGGAGATCGACGATCCATTGCGACGGCCCGAGGGTGCACCGTTGTGGCCGGAGTGGGAAGATCGACAGGCGCTCATGCGCAAGCGTGAACTTATTGGCGAGCGAGCATGGTCCGCGCTGTTTCAACAGGATCCACACCCCGCGGGCGGCAAACTGTTTTCCGTCGACCGGCTCGCGATCATCGACCGACCAGGCCCAAGCCTCTTGAAGAGCATCATCAGGGCATGGGACTTGGCCGCCACGGGAGCAACGGGACAGAATGATCCGGATTGGACGGTCGGACTCAAACTGGCACAGCAGAACGACGGTCGTTACGTCGTGCTAAGTGTCCTCCGCCTCCGTGGCACACCTCGCCAGGTAGAAGATCTCATAGTGAGTACCGCGCATGACGACGGCGCCACCGTCATCGTGGGCATCCCGGAAGACCCCGGTCAAGCCGGCAAAAGCCAAATGGCATATTTGACCAGGCAGCTCGCGGGCTTCCACGTGATTGCGGCGCGCGAGACCGGATCGAAGGCGACCCGGGCGATGCCGATCGCTTCGCAGATAGAGGCCGGAAACCTCGGACTGACACAGGCTGACTGGAACAAGTCTTTCATCGACGAACTGCGTGACTTTCCTTTCGGCCGCAAGGATGACCAGGTCGACGCTTTGGTCCGGGCCTTTACAACCCTGTCGACCAGATCACGTCCAGCACAAAACGTTAGCGTCCCAATATTCAACCGCTGACCACCAGCAACACCGGCGTTCGAAATGCATGTTTGACACTCTCTGCGAGCTAATACCGAGGGATACCGACTACCCAGATCGTGTGCGGCAGCTTAACATACTAAATCGCGTTTTAGACGGCACTATATACAATGTACTCCCTTACCACTTCCACCAGGAGCGGAGCGAAATCGGGGAATACATCCCGCTAAGACAACGTCGGCCAAGCGTGAGATATCCACTTTCGCGTATAGTCGTGGAAGACAGTGTCTCCCTGCTATTCAGTGAGGGACACTTCCCAACGATTGATAGCCCTGATGGCCGAGTACGTCAGATTTTCGCGAACATCGTGAAGGAGATCCACCTCAACATGACTATGACTGACGCAGCAATGAAAGGGGCGGTCGGTTCGGTCGCCCTGCTGATGCGCGTCTTGAAGGGTCGGATTTTCGTTGAGGTACTCGACACTACTTTCCTCACGCCGACATGGGATCCTTATGCGCCCGATACACTTCTGAAAGTGGACGAGCTCTATAAAACGTCCGGGACCGATCTCATCCGCAATGGCTATACAATCGCCAATCCGGATCAGCAGTTCTGGTTCGCCAGGCGCTGGGACACAGACGGCGAGATTTGGTTTGACCCAGCTCCTATCGACGTCCTCAATCCGTTCACGGTGGACACTGTCAGAACGGTCCCCCACAAATTGGGTGTCGTGCCCATCGTCTGGATCAGAAACCTGCCGGGCACTCCAAGTACCGGGGACAAAAGTGACGGTGCGTGCACCTTCGCCGCCGCCATGCACATGCAGATTGAGATCGACTACCAGCTAAGTCAGGCGGGCCGGGGCCTAAAATACAGCAGCGATCCCACTTTGCTTCTAAAGGACCCGACGCTATCCGACGGTGAAATTATAAAAGGCGCCGGGAATGCCTTGATCGTTTCCGAAAAAGGTGATGCCCGTCTCCTCGAAATCGGAGGGACCGCCTCCAACGCGGTCATCGAGTACGTCCGAACGTTGAGGGAACTTGCGTTGGAAAGCATTCATGGCAACCGAGCAAGTCCGGAGCGGATCACGGCGGCGCAATCCGGCCGAGCACTGGAGCTGTTAAATCAAGGCTTGATCTGGCTCGCTGATAATCTGCGAATCAGTTACGGCGAGGTAGCGCTTATCCAACTCGCGCGGCTGATTGCCCGGGCTTCGCAAACTTATCAACTTGTTGTCCTCGGTGAAAAGACCGCACCTATCGATCCAAGCGTTTCGCTCAGCCTTAAGTGGCCTAGATGGTATCCATCGTCGGCCGAGGATCGCCAGAAGGATGCTCAGTCATTGACGACACTTGTCGCAGCCGGTTGTATCAGCCGTGAGACCGTATTAAAGACCATTGCGAGTTCGTATGATATCGAATTTATTGAAGATGAAACTGATCTTGCGATGAACAACTCTGAACCCCAAGACGTAAATGGATAATACTCCGGAAGATCCGGCGATTTCGCCGGCGCAGATCGCAGATGATAGTCCTTACCCGGAGCACATTGCCGAGGAGTTCAAGAGGATCCGAAGCGAATTCCAGTCCCGGTTGATAGTCGCAAACCTTCAAACCGAAGCCGTTCGGGCCGGGATTGTGGATCTGGATGGCTTGAAGTTGATCGATCTTGCCGACGTTCAGCTTGGTCCTGACGACAAGGTGGTCGGCGGTCGAAAAATCATCGACGAATTGCGTCGCAATAGACCCTGGCTATTCGGCACGTCGTCTTCTTCGAGTGTGGCGGAGGCTCCCGCTTCCAAGCCGGTTCGGCAAAAGACCGCCATCGAAATGACTGAGGCAGAATATCGAACCGCGCGGGCAGCCCTGATAAAGCGTCGTTATTGACAATTCCCGTCGGATCAAAATCAAAACTCTCCCAATAGGAATCATCGATGGGTATCCAAAACTTCCCTGCTTCGCTTCAACCGATCATTCAGCAGGGCTTTCTGGAACGGGAGTTCGCTCAGGCATTGCGCTCCAAGTTAGGATATCGGGCTTGCGCGGAACGCGTGGACATAGCGGTTGGCATCGGCGAGACGTTGACCAAGACGCGAGCAGGCCTCAAACCCTCGGTAACCATACCGCTTGTGCCGGCGACGAATACAAACCTGGACAATGGGTTAACCCCCACCACCTGGGGCGTCGAGCAGTACACGATCACAATCAACCTTTACGCCGCCACCATGGATCTGAACATGGTGACAGAGCGCGTCGGCATCGCTTCACAATTTCTTCAAAATGCTTACGTCAACGGCGAGCAGGCTGGTCGCAGTCTTGACGAGCTGGGGCGCAATGCACTTTTCGGTGCCTATCTCGGGGGTAATACTCGGGTACGGATCAGTCTTTCGAGCGCGGGGCCGGCGGTCTCGGTTGACGACGTTCGAGGTTTCCAGGTCACGTTTGTCAATGGCGTTCAGCAGCCTGTCAGCAGTACCGCACCGATGACGGTTACGATCGGCGCCAATGCCTATACCCTTGTCGCCGCAGCCTTGGACACGACCAACGTATCCACCTCGCCGAATGGCCTTTCAGGGATCCTCACGCTATCCAGCAATGTGTCCACCTCGGACGGCACCGCTGGAAATACAGTCATGGCAGCGAGCGGAGCAATAATTGTACGCCCCTCGCAGCGGACTAACACTTCCTTGATCCTTGCGTCCGACACATTGTCGATGTCCTGTCTTCTGGATGCAGTGGCGAAATTACGTATGAACGCGGTTCCGGAGATCGACGGTGCCTACAATTGCTATCTCGACCCCGTCTCGTCTCGTCAGCTTTTCGCCGATCCAGACTTCAAGCAACTCTTCCAAGGTGCGACATCCGCCAACCAGGTATTCAAGAATGGTATGACAAACGATTTTCTTGGCTTACGCTTTGTTCCTACCACCGAGGCCTTCGTCCAGAATCATCCTTCCCTGTCGGGCCTGATGATCCGTCGCCCGGTCATATGCGGACTTGGCGCTCTCATCGAGGGAGATTTTGCTGGAACTGCGACTCAGGACGTCGCGCCGGCTGATTCGATTATTTCGATGGTCGACGGCATAGCAATGGTCACGCGTGAGGCAATCGACCGACTGCAGCAAATCATTGCACAATCCTGGTATTGGATCGGAGGCTTCTGTGCTCCGTCGGATACCACCACAAATGCCACCACTGTGCCGACGGCTACGAATGCCGCCTACAAGCGTGCAGTCATCGTCGAACATGTCGGGTAATCCGCTTCAGAAGGACAAATCGACATGCCGCTCGGTTCGGTCAGTCCATTCCGTCCAACCGGAACCATCAGCCTATCGACCAGCAACGTGTCCGTAAACGGGCCACTGGCAGGCGGCGGTGATTTGGTGGTGGTCACCAATCCGTCGGGTATTCTGGCCTATATCAGATTTGGCGCCGATCCCACTGTCGCCGCTTCGATATCAGACATGCCTGTTTTACCCAACAGCCGAGTTATCCTATCGGTGAACAGCCTGATCACTTACGCGGCAGCGCTTGCGCCAGCCGGTAGCGGTAGCATCCTGTTCAGTCGCGGTGATGGATCTATCGTTTGAACCCGCTTTCGGATTCTGAGCGGGTGGACGTTCGGCGCTTTTGCGGATACCCGGCCTACGGCGCCGCGCCAACCGGAATGCAGTCCTGGCGATTCTTTACCGTGTACGGCTTGCTTGAGTTCAGGCTTACCAATTTATCGGGAAACGAAATTGCAGTGGTGCGTCGTTACCTTGGGACGCTCATCACCCTCGAACTAGCGGTTACCATGGCCGGCGACAATCTCGACACCGACCAGGCCTCGGTGTGGACCAGGAACAAAAGCGAGGTGATTGACAGAATTGGGCTGCTCGACGTGTGGAGGCGCAGGCTCTGCGGCTTCATTGGCGTCCCTCCGGGACCCGCGCTGGTCGGCGGCACTGGCGTGCTGGTTGTTTGAAGCATGGACAGTCAACGGCTCCAAGACCGCCTGTATTACGGCCTTGGGATCACCGCTCGCCGCACCGGCGACTTTACCGATGCCTTTCGGCCCAACGGGCCCGATCATCCGCTTGACAAGAGCAATCGCTTCCTCCGACTGCCCGCATCATTTCTCCCAATGGAAGGCGGTGCGACCCGGGCTAATGGCTACGGTACCGCACTATGGCAGGGGCTCTTCGACGCTGCCTATACAAGGCCCGGTGACTACCTTGTGCAACGGGAGCGGATTTTTTTTGTCGCGGCCCAGCAGCCACTTTTGCCGGTGCTCTGCATCCAGGCTAATCGAACGATCTCTGTGTCACAGCCAGCTCTGCAAACGAGTGCGGCAAGCAATCCCTACGGGGGCTACACAGAGGGCGGTACCACCGTCCTGATGAATGGATGGCCCGCAAGTGTGCTCAGCGCCAATGAGAAGGGCGAGCCCGCTGCTGGACTGCCGACAGACCAGCTTATCCCCTACATGGCGGTCCTTATGCCCGCATCACCCGGTGTCAATTTGTCGCCGGGTGATCTGATCAGCGATGATCTGGGCCGTAGCGCGGTAATTATTGGTTCGGAACTAAGCCATCTGGGCTGGCGACTGAGCGCCAAACTGGCAACGACCTGATGGCAGACATATCCGATGTTGAACAGGCTCTTGCAGCCAGTATTACCAATCTACTTTACCCCCTTGGTCCGACGCAGGCCAGTATCCTCGGTGTAACTTGCCGAATCTACCGAGGATGGCCGAACTCCGCGACGCTTAACTCCGACCTCAACGCTGGGATCGTCAACGTCACGATTGCCGCCGACAACCAGTCCGGGAAGACCACAACCCGATATTTGCGGGAATGGCGGTACATATCAGTGCCACCGAGCCTCACGGCGGACGCGACCGGCCAAACGATCTCGGTTGGGGGAGTCGCTCTTGTTGGCAACGTCATCGGAGCCCTCGTGGATGGCAAGGCCTACGCTTATCGGGTTTGCTCGGACGATACACCGGACCTTGTCGCGGCTAACCTATGCACTGCCATGCAAACCGATCGCATCGCGACCGCGCACGGACCTCAGATCGACCTGCCAGGGGCGGCAGCAATCATGGTGCGGGTAGTCTGCGATAATAGCGCTTCCTATGAAGGCCGCCGTCAAGAAAAGGATTTCCGAGCGATCTGCTGGTGCCCCACTCCAATGATAAGGGATTCACTTTCGGCGACCATAGATCTTTGCGTTGAACAGAGTCCCTTCTTGCCTTTGCTGGATAACACGTTTGCGCGCGTGAGCTATCGAAATACCACGACCTCGGATCAGTCTCAGAATGCCCTGCTTTACCGGCGAGATCTCGTCTATTGTGTCGAATATCCAACAGTAATATCCGTGAGTCTGCCCTCTATGCTGTTTGGCGCCGCCGCCATCAACGGACAAATCACTTTCGGTTAGGTACATCACTATGATTGAAATGTTGGTCGTGACGAAGTCCTTTCAGTCCTTCGTGCGCGGCGATATCATTACGGATTCCGCGAAGATTCGTGAAGTGCTGGACAGTGACAATGTTAGGTCGGTAAGATCAGTCGCTTCGCCTGTTGTTGGGAAGTCCTGACACCATGCCCATTATTCAACAAGGCAGCATAAACACCACCTCGTTGATCGTACCGGACCTATATGTACAAATAGTCCCGCCACAAAACCTGGTACTGAACGGCGTCCCGACCAATGTCTTGGGCATCGTGGGTACAGCATCTTGGGGCCCGGTCAATGAGCCTATCATCGTGGCGACGATGGCTGACTACGCCCAGATGTTTGGCCAGATCATCTCGCGCAAGTATGATATGGGAACACAGGTCGCGGCCGCCGTTCAGCAGGGGGCGCAGAATTTCCGCTGTGTAAGGGTGAGCGACGGAACCGACACCGTAGCGTACAACACGGTCCCCGGCTCAAATGCAAGCTTCGCAGCACTCTACTCGGGCGTGCTCGGAAACAGCATCACGATCACTCTCGGCGTTGGTAGCAAACCAGGCACTTGGCTGCTGTCGGTACTCGCGCCGGGTCTTCAGCCCGAGCTATACGACGGACTGACTGGGAACGGCGCAACATTCTGGAGCGGACTGGTCACCGCCGTCAATTCGGGAATGGGCCCCCAGCGGGGACCATCCCAATGCATTGTCGCCACTTCCGGCGGAACGACCGCATCGCCCGCGCCATTCTCAATCGGATTGGGCTCAGGTTCCCCCGGCACCGACGGCGCCTCGCTCACAGCCGGAGCCCAGATGGTCGGCATCGACGGGACGACCCGCAGCGGCATGTACGCATTGCGGGCTCAGGGCTGTGGATTGGCATTGCTTGCTGACTGCGACGATCCGACCATGTGGACAATTCAAGCTGCCTTCGGCTTGCAGGAGGGGATCTACATGATACTGACGACCCCTTCAGGCGACACGATCAGCAACGCGGTCTCCACCATGAACCAGGCAGGCCTCAATGCGTATTCCGCGAAATTGATGTTTGGCGACTGGCTCTGGTGGTCAGATCAGGTTAACAGCACTGTAAGACTTGTATCGCCACAGGGCTTCGCGGCCGGCCGGCTCGCGAACCTGTCCCCAGAACAGTCGAGCCTTAACAAGCAAATCTATGGTATAGTCGGAAGCCAGCGATCCGGCGCTCCGGGCTCCGGATGGAATACAGCGTATGCATCCGCGGATCTCAGCGTCTTGCTTGCCGCAGGCATCGATGTGATCTGCAACCCGCAGCCGGCTGGTTCATTTTGGGGCGTTCGTGGTGGCATAAATACCTCCTCGAATGCAGCAACAAACGGCGACAACTACACGCGCCTCACAAACTATATTGCGGCAACGCTTGCCGCCGGCATGGGACAATATGTCGGCATGGTCATCAATCAGGAACTTTTTCAGCAAATTCGATCAACGCAACTCTCATTCCTGAACAACATGCTCGGCCAAGGACTGCTTGGAAGTACGGATGGCTCCCTGCCCTTCAGCGTGATTTGCGATACCACGAATAATCCGCAATCTCGAATCGGTCTAGGCTACGTTCAATCTGACGCGCAGGTCCAATATCAGGCTATCAACGAACGATTTATTGTCAATGTCGAAGGTGGCCAGACCGTCCAGGTATCGCTCCAAACCCTGCCAGCCGGTCAGGTTAGTTAGGAGAACAAGCCATGGCATTGACAGACTTCTCAATTGGACGTGACACGCAACTGGTGGTCATGGGTCCAACCGGACGCCTGGATATTAGTCACGTGACTGGCTTTGAGAGCCAGCAACTCACTGCGCCGATTCGCGTGGCGCGGATCGACGGGACTGCAGCTAGGGGCGGAACTCCCAAAGGGGTGGGAAGGAAGCTTTGAAGTGGAGCGCGGAACTTCAGCACTTGACGATTTCATCGCAGCAATTGAGCAAAACTTTTACAACGGTTCAAGTACCAATCCGGATCCATGTATCAATACATCACCGAAAGCGATAGCTCTACCTCAACATATCAGTTCGATGGCGTTGTCTTCAAGCTCGCCAACGCTGGCATGTGGAAAGGTGACTCCAGTGTCAGGCAAAAGTTGGAATTTTTCGCTACCAGGAAACGAAGAATATGATGAAGCCCACACAAACGATCCTGAGTGAATGTGCCCATATCTTTTCGACAATTGATAAAGTTGGCCGAAAGCTGTCGCTCCGTACCCTCACTGCGCTCGACACGTTGCGCCTCTTCAAGGCGGCAGGACCAGTTTTGTCGCAGAATGAGCCGTGGCTGGCGATGGCGAGCCTTGCCAGCTCGGTGCATGAGATCGAGGGTATTCCTGTGCCTGCACCTGCGAGCGAGGCTCAGATCGAGGCGCTGATCGACCGGCTGGGGGAAGACGGCCTCGCCGCCATTGCCGCCGCAACCGACGAGCAAGAAAAGGCCGGGAGGCCAGCTCGCGTGGGAAACTTGCCCGGCACCCCGTCTTGATTGATTGCTTATACCTAGTGCGGCACGGGGTGCCATTCGATGTTGCTTTCGCCCTCCAACCTGAGGACAGAATGGCGTTCGTTATAGCTATCGGAACCTTGGATGGGAACACCTTCGATTGGAACGCCTTCCGCTGGGAATGAGCGACTTCATCCGGGACGACTTCGTTATAAATTCAGCCGCTCACCCGAAAGGGCGCCTCTCTTGCCACTCGTTCACGCTCTGAGAAGCTACCTTGGTTCCAGTCGGCGCCGCGTTGCGCGGTATCTCTCTTTTCCACGCGTGACGCGGCTTTCATCAGTATCGATGGCGCCCCTGCCAACCGTTCGTCATCCGCTTGTCATGCATCACGACCTTCCTGGCGGGTGGCCGAATAGAATTGCAAGGTCCTTGAATGGTTCCCGAACCGGTCCAGTCGGTGTCGGTGGAATAACCACCGGGGTGCAACCCCCGAGAGGAGCACGGAAATTCCCGGCAAATATTGGTGGTGACATTGCACCTGGTCTCCCTACCGTGTCGGCTGCAGGATCGGCGATCCCCCGTCTACGATCCGTGGCGCTGCGCCATAACACTTCGGGCAAACAAGCAAGAACGCCGCCGGTCACCGCCCCGGACACTCGGCGGTCCACAATCGCTTCGGACTTCGTAAGTCCCAATCGACGTCCGGACAGATTATTCCACATTGCGCTAGATTCCGCTAAACGCGAAACTGTCCGGGCTGTTCCCTCCCTTGTCCCCGCTTCGACTCATCGGGAACCGGGAAAGTCGGCGTCGCCGGCGCCTGAGACCATGAGACCGAAGATCGCTCCAGAGATCAAGCTTGCCCGATCCGAAGCCGCGCGCGCGCTCAGCAGCACGCCTTGGCCCCCGGCCCTGACCAACTATAGTGAGAGTTCGCCGTCAAGACCAAATAGAGGGACACGACCGGACGCCCGTGATGGTGGTCAAATCGTTGGTGCGACGGTGCATCTCGATGGGGCAGCCTTGGGACGATGGGCCGTCCATCATATCGAGCGGGCATTGGCGAGGCCTTCAAACGGGATGACCGGAGTTGACCCGCGGGCAACCATGCCCAGAGGACACATCTCACCTTTTTGAAAGGAACCAACCTTGTTTCCTGCCGCCCTAAAAAATCTGGTCCGACGTAGGTGATAGCCTTTGAGCAGCCAAGCGATAACCATTGGTTCGATTAGTCTGCAAGACTTTGAAGTTCCGACATCGGTCCGATTCGGCGGTAAGCAGAGGATTGTGATCCATCGCACCTCAGATGGGACACGAACCATCGAGCCCCTTGGCCCTGACGACGACGAGATCTGGTTTGAGGGTATATTCTCCGGACCGAATGCCGAAACCAGGGCAAGGGCACTTGACAACCTCCGGCTATCTGGCATCGCAGTTTGGCTTACCTGGCAGTCATTCCGCTACAAGATCATCGTTGCGGACTTCTCGGCGGTGTACCATAGTCGGTGGTGGATTTCCTATCAGCTGAGCTGCGTTGTAGCCCACCAATCAGGTGTTATCTCCTCCCCTCTCCTCACGACCCAAGCACTCATATTGGGAGCGCTCGCAAGCGCCGAAGATGCCCTCTTGGGAACAAACATTGACACATCCGCCCTGTCGTCGGCGCTTTCAAGCAGTGACGCCTTAACCCCCGGGTCAACCGCCAATTCGCTCGCCGTCACCACCGCCGGCGACTCTCTGTCCGCGGTCCAAGGGCAAATCGACTTGGAGTCCGAAGCTTTGCTCAACTCTCGTCCAAGGATCAAACTCCTCAGACCCAGCGTCTTCCTTCACCACAGCGGTCGGATGTTCGGCATTATTGGCCAATACAGCGAACGCCAGATCGTACCTGGGTCTGATTCGTGTCAATCTCAGTCTTTCAGGAGCATGATGTGGCAACGTTGACCGTAACGGGTGGGAACCTCTTTCAGATTGCCGCGGTAGCACTCGGCGATGCCCTGCAATGGATCAACATCGCACGTACCAATGATATTGCGGACCCGTTTATCACAGGCCTTACCGAATTGAGCATTCCGAGCGCGTCAGCTGCATTTTCAGACGGTATTGGACCCCAATGACGCCTGCCACGGCACGCAAATAAGTGGATTTACAAGTTGCCATCAACAACACACCGGTTCCCGGCTTGCTACAGGCCAATATTACGACGAGCAACTATTTTTCCGCCAACTCCTTCTCGCTGACTTTCGCGCTAAGAGAGATTTCGCTCTCCTGCCTCGCGTTGTGGGTGGACCTGTCCGCTCCCCTTGTAACCGTGGTTGACACAAGCTCGCCGATATCGACAGACCTGATAACCGGGACAGCCGAACTCGCTCATAATCGATCCAATCCTTCGGACATTTTCGATCGAGGGACGGGATCTGTCGGCCCGCCTTATCGACTCTTATTCTCAGCAAGACTACGTCAATCAGACGGCATCAGAGATTGTGGAAACTATAGCACAAGCTCACGGTCTGAGCGCCCAGGCAACAGCCACATCGGGGAACGTGGGTCGCTATTTCGGAGACGGCTTCACCAAACTCTCTCTTGGTCAGTTCTCAAGGATGCGTTCCGATTGGGACCTCGTAGCCCAACTTGCACGCGAGCGGAATTTCGACGCGTTCGTCCGGGGGACGACGTTGATGTTCCAACCAGCCGCAAGCCCTTCGGACACTGCTGTGCAAATCTGTCCGGGAGACGTGACTGCGATGCGTTTGGAGCGGAACTTAGCAATTGAGCCGGGCGCCAAAGTAAGTGTGCAATCCTGGAATTCACAACAGATGGCGGCCTACTGCGCGACCCCACCTAGCGCCAGTTTGACCGCCTCGTCCGGCGTCACGGCGGCAAACCCACAAGGCTACCTCTTCTCACGATCGAATCTCACGTCCTCGCAAACGGACGTCGCACAACTACAGTATTCGAATGAGATTGGCCGCCTGAGAACGATCCTTCATGTCGACATGCCTTTGAACCTCGATATCTCCGCGAGATCGCTGATTCTACTGCAGGACACCGACACCTCGTTCGATGGCCTGTACCAGGTTGACAGCATTGAGCGTCGCTATAACTCCACCACCGGATCCGGCCAGACGCTCCGGGCGGTATCCTGGCCGGTTGCTTTCTAACTACAAAGCTAGACAAATAAACTCGAGGAGTGCGGTTGCATGCTGGATAGGCTGACGAACGCAGTAAAGGCTCACGCCGCTGGTATGGATAACTCTTCCGGGCAGGCAAAATTTGGGACAGTAAGCTCGGTCAACTACGAAACCGGCAACGCGCGCGTCGTGATACAGCCCGATGGAGTTCTATCGGGATGGCTGCCAATCCTCTCACATTGGGTCGGAAATGGCTGGGGCATGATATGTCCGCCGAACCCCGGAGACCAAGTCCTGCTGGTGCCTCAGGAAGGCGACGGAGAACAGGGGATCATAATTGGCAGGACTTACTCCCTCGCTCAAATGCCGCCTAAAGCCCCGGGCGGTGAGTTCTGGCTGATTCACCAAAGCGGAAGCTTCCTGAAAATCTGCAACGATGGAACCATCCGTATCGGCGGAGACCTCCATGTCGACGGCGACGTCTATGACCAACACGGGTCACTGTCGAGCTTGCGAACAACTTATAACGGCCACACGCACTTTGTCCAGGCAAACGGGACAACCACATCCCCTACTCCCACTAATTGACTCAAATGTACGATATTTATCTTGAGTGGGGTACCGACCTCTCCGTTGGAAGCAACGGCGACCTCGCCTTGGTCAACGGATCAACCCAAACGAATCAGCGCGTCATGCGACGCCTCCTGACAAACCCGGGCGATTACATCTGGAACCTCGCTTACGGCGCAGGCTTAGGTAGTTTCGTTGGATCGACCGCGGACTTGTTGGATATAGAAGCCGTAATCAGAAATCAAATTTCACTCGAGGCGGCGGTCCCGTCAACGCCAGCACCAAACGTCATGGTACAGACCATTGCGGTGGGCGGCTATGTAGTGGCTGACATTACGTATTCCGACCCCTCCTCAGATAGCTCAGTGAACCTCAACTTTGTCTTGAACTGACCGACATGCAATTGAGTCTTAAGAGTTTCAGCCAACTAATCGAGGACATGGGTGCCGCGCTGCAGGGTTCGGCGACGAGCCTCGTGGACGTTTCGGTTGGATCGGTGATCCGGGCGATTTTCGAAGCAAACGCGTCAGTCGTACTTTGGCTGCAATGGCTCGTGCTCCAAACCTTGAGCATGACCAGAGCGGCAACCTCTGCAGGCCCCGATCTCAACTCATGGATGGCCGACTTTGGCGCCGTTCGATTGGCAGCCACCCCTGCAACGGGCGTGTTGAGTTTCTCGCGGTTCGCAACCACCCTGCCCGCCTTGGTCCCGCTCGGAGCTATAGCGAAGACAGCCGACGGATTGCTCAGCTTCGCGGTGACCGAAGATGACACCCTCTCGACATGGCAGCAGCAATCATCGGGATATGTTGTGCCTATCGGCGTCACTTCGGCCGATATTCCGGTGAAATGTCTCACAGCTGGGTCGGCAGGAAATGTGCTCCCGGGAACCATTACGACTATAGCATCGTCAATCCCGGGAATCGACCAGGTTCTCAATGCCAACGCTTTCACCGACGGGACAGACTCGGAAAGCGATCAGGCGTTCCGATCGAGATTTCAGAGCTATTTGGCCAGCCGGTCTCGAGCGACGCTAGCGGCGGTCCAGAATGCAGTATCAAGTGTCCAGCAAGGACTGATATTTTCAATCGCGGAAAATCTCAGTCCTGACGGAACAGCGAGACCGGGTTCATTCCTGGTTATCGTTGACGATGGATCAGGGTATCCATCTGCCGATCTTTTGTCCACGGTGGCCAGTGCCGTAGATCTGGTCCGACCAATAGGAACCACGTTCACAGTTGTTCCACCCGTTGTACTAAAGGTCACTGTTTCTCTGACAGCGTATGTCAGGCAGACGGATGTTACGGATAATCTCGTGCCGGCTATCGAGGCACAAATTACTGCGTATTTAAACAGCCTGCAGATCGGGTGCGTTGCGTCCGCGACGCGCGTCGCGATGAGCGCCTATTCGGCGAACACCGCGATTCAAAACGTGACTTCCGTCTTGCTAAATGGCTTCGCCTTGGACGTAGCGCCTCCCGCCGGTACCGTCATAAAAGCGGGAGAGATCACGGCCGTCGTCGATGCTGGGTGACGTCACTGATATTTGTGGGCGACTGCGTGCCGTACTTCCGATACGCTGGTTTCCCGATCAAAGCCCAACGCTCAATGCGGTGTTGACGTGTATCGCGACACCCTGGGCTTGGTTATATGGTCTTGGTCAATACGTAATAACGCAGACTCGTTTGAACAGCGCAAGTGGCCAATGGCTGGACCTGATTTCGCGTGACTTTTTTGGTCATTCACTCCGACGCGGTAACGGAGAGGTTGATGCCACCTATCGGGCTCGAATTCAGTGGGCATTGGTTCAGGAGGCGGCCACTCGTTCGGCGGTCGATGCGACTCTCGAACATCTGACCGGCTTTTCGCCTCAGATATTCGAACCGGCGAATGCCGGCGACACGGGAGCCTACGGAGCAATCGCAGTTGGATCGACCACTGCGTTCCTTGGTCTGGCATATGGGACAGCCGGTGGCTGGGGAACCCTCCAGTTACCATTCCAGTTCTTCGTAACTGTGCGTCGTCCCGAAAATCAGGGTGCGTCTTCGATAGCCGGATACGGAACGGGTTTCGGCGGATACGGGATTGGTCCGATTGCCTATTTCGACCTTGCGCTTCTCGGGGGGCTCGTCGATGACGAGGATATTGCCCTATCGCTCGCCAAGGTCCTACCGGTCACCACGATAGCCTGGCTTCGGATTTCATGACGACATTGATCCCAATCATATAGTGGACGAACCCAATGGACCGCAATATCGTCTATCCTGGCAGTATACCGCTTGACACGGACCTGCTCACTGTCAACCGAAACGCAATGATAGGTATTGGTTTCCTCGCCCAGGCGGTACTTGGCACAAGCACGGTAGTTGACGGTTTGATCTGCCAACCAACCAATCCGCCTTCCTTAAATATTGTCGTTGGTCCCGGTAGCATGACTCAGTTTGGAATGGTGGACGTCGCGGCTTACGGATCCATTCCCGCCGACACAGCGGACCTCGTTGTGAAGATGGGTATAAACATGAGCGCTACCGAGTTCAGTTTGACCGCTCCCTCTAGTGTTGGTCAATCGCTGATTTATCTTGTCGAAGGGTCTTTTTTGGAGGCTGATTCTGATCCCGTTGTCCTGCCCTATTACAATGCAAGCAATCCCGTGCAAACCTTTAGCGGGCCGGCAAACAATGGAGCAACACAGAACACTTTGCGGATACAGCGCGTCCAACTTCAAGTAAAAGCGGGCGTGCCGGCGAATACTGGAAGCCAGATCACCCCGGCTGTCGATGCGGGATGGGCAGGGCTATATCAGATCACCCTTGCCTACGGCCAAACGCAGATTGGGGTTGCCGACATCGCTGTCGTACCGACTGCTCCATTTCTAGGTTGGAAATTGCCCTCGCTCCGACCCGGATTTGGCTCTGGGGTTCAAACTTTTAATAGCAGTGGAAACTTCTACGTGCCGGCAGGCGTGACACAGGTGGAAGTTGAGATTTGGGGGGGCGGCGCAGGCAGCTTTGCTTCCGTGCCAGGGTTGCCAAGCGGCGGCGGATCAGGCGGCGGTTACGCCCGAAAGTTGGTCACTGGTCTAACACCGGGGCAATCGCTACCGGTCACGGTCGGCGCCGGAGGTGCTGGCGGTACAGTCGGCGGCGCAGCAGCACAGCCCGGTGGGACATCTAGCTTCGGACAGGTGGTCAGTGCGACGGGCGGAAGCCTCAACTATCTTGCGTCGACCACGCAACCGCAGAATGGGGGTACGCCGCCTGGCGTTGGTGTTGGTGGCGACGTCAATTTCACCGGCTCGGCTGGTACCGCTGCCATACTCAATCAAGGTGGAATGGGTGCGGCCGCGCCTATAGGGGGTGCTCAGAACAGCGGCACCGCGGCAAACGTTGGTACGTTCCCGGGCGGGGGCGCTGCGGGTGCCGGCACCGGGGCGGGAGGCAACTCGGCCTTCAACGGCGCCGTTGGCGGAGGCGGCCTAGTGGTAGTTCGCTGGTAGCACCAATGCGGGCCGGTCGATGCAGAAAAAGCAAGGTTCGCCGAGGCTACCGAACTCCACTCGCTGATACACAGTCGGCCTCCTCATTGGCTTAAGCACACTCTTTTCTGGTCAGCGCCTCGCGTAACGACTTACCCACCAACGCTTGCACCCGATGCAGCCAAATGGAACCACAATGTCCACGCCTGCTACTCACGTATGGAAGCCGAGCCACGCTCGGCTCGTAACGATTGATTCGTTTATAGCGGTTCCACGAGGATCCTCTGCCGTCGCTCCACCGCCACTGAATTGGCCGACAAAAGACCCGGGTGATGTTTTGGATTACTTGCTAGACATCGCGCCGGCAGTGGTCGGCAATGACGGCGACGGGATCGCGACTTTAGACGTTACGCTGGATCCGTCCAATCCAGGTGACCTAACCCTCCAGAGCATGACTACAGATGGTAGCCGCGTCGTCCTATGGCTCTCGGAAGGGCAGGCCGGAACTATATACACAATCACGTTCGCGATTACGACGATAAACGGCCGATCCTTGCAGCGCAGTGTTCTTCTTCCGGTTCTTCTTCTGTCAGTGCCGCCCGTTCCCGCGAATGCAATTCTCATATCGGCGGGCGTCGTTCTGACGGATCAAAATGGAAACCCCGTACTGTCGAGTGATTAGCGTTTGCGACCTTGCCCCGCGATTGCGCACCGCCAGAAGGCGGAACATTGCCAGCGCTATTTAGAATTTGGGCGTCTCGGAGAAACATAAGTCATGCCCACAATTGATCAGCTAGCTCCGGCAAGTTCGGCATCCGACACCGACGAGTTTATTGTCAGCCAGGCTGGCGTTGCCCGGTCAATCACGCGCCTCCAGGTGCTGAATGGGGTCCAACCACAACTGGCCATCCCCACCTCCTCTTTGTTGGGCCGCGTCAGGTACCTGGAACTGGCGCACCGGAGGCGATTTCGGTCGGCAGCAATCTGAGTTTCAACGCCGGTACCATATCGGCAACGGCTAGTCCGTTCATGATTAGTCAACTGCCGTCCGGCATGGTGCCGGCGACCGGGGACCTCGTATCGGTCTCGCAAGGCGGTACAAATGCGGCTGTGACATATGGGCAGCTATTGAATGGCTTTTCCGGTGTGCCGAACGTTGACGTCTCGCAGGCACTGGTCACACCTTCCGGGTCATTGAGTGGTCAGACACTCGCTTCCCTGACAGCCAAGATCATGCCTCTATTGGGTGGCAGCCTAACCGGCACAACAATTCTTGTCGGCGATCCGACCGTGCCTACTCAAGCGGCCAACAAGTCATACGTCGATCAGCAGATATCCACCGCACTCCCGTTGGCCGGCGGGTCTCTCAGCGGAGTTCTAAGTCTTTTTGCAGCGCCGCAGCAGCCGTTGCATTCGGCGACCAAAGCCTACGTGGATGCCGGGGTCGCGGCTGCTCTTCCGATCGCCGGAGGATCTTTGTCAGGAGCACTCCTGCTCGGCAGCGATCCGGCCAGTACATTACAGGCCGCTACGAAACACTACGCTGACCTCAAGCTCTCCCGAACCGGGGATACGCTGACGGGTGTCCTTACGCTTGTCGCAGACCCAATATCCGCTTTTCAGGCGGCCACAAAAAACTATGTGGACAGACAAGTGGGAACCGCCCTGCCCATGACGGGCGGCACATTGCTGGGAAGCCTATTGCTTGCGTTCGATCCCACAACGAATGCACAAGCGGCTACGAAGCAATACGTCGATCAAAGGCTTCTTCGGAGCGGCGACACTCTCAGCGGTCAGTTGGTGTTAGCCGCGGATCCCCTCGTCAGCAACCAAGCAGCAACTAAGAACTACGTCGATCTTCAGGCGTCCAACTCGGTGATGCGGGCCGGATCGTCTATGACGGGATCGCTCTCATTGGCATTCGACCCCTCGCTTCCGCTTCACGCAAGTACGAAGCAATATGTTGACCTGCGCGTAGCGCGTATTGGCGATACTTTAACCGGCCCGCTTTACCTGGCTGCAAATCCTACGGCCCCATTGCAGGCGGCAACCAAACAATATATTGACGCGCAGACCGCCACGTCACTCACCAAGGCAGGTGGGACCCTTGTTGGTTCGTTGGTTCTGTCCGGCGATCCCACGACATCAATGCAGGCGGCGACCAAGGAATACACCGACACCCGCCTTCTGCGGACCGGAGATACGCTGATTGGCGCTCTGGTTTTGGCGTCGGATCCTGTCACGGCTGCACAGGCCGCGACAAAGAACTACGTTGATGGTCAGCTGGCCGGCGTGTTGCCGAGGACCGGCGGGACATTGACGGGCATTCTCACCTTGAATGCGGATCCGGTCGGCTCAAGCCAAGCAGCAACAAAGCATTATGTCGATGTGCAAACGCTCACTGCTCTTCCGTTGACCGGGGGAACACTTGCGGGCGCGCTGTCCTTGGCGACGACTCCGACGCTTCCATCGCAAGCGGCAACAAAGCAGTACGTGGATGGTCAGGTGGCGACCACTTTGCCTGTTGCAGGGGGTTCTCTTACCGGCATATTGAGTCTCGCCGCCGCGCCGACATTACCTCTGCATGCCGCAACCAAAAAGTACGTCGATGCCAATCCGGCCGCGACGGGCGTCATCAACGTCGCAATGCCGCCTTACAGCGCGAGCTTGAATGGCGTAACGGATGACACAGCCGCGTTCAAGGCAGCATATCTGGCTGCGGCGTCCGGAGCGGCCATCTACGTCCCTTATGGGACCACGGTATTGCAACAGCCCGGCACCTGGGGAATAGCTCTAACCAAGCGGGTCAAGTGGTTTGTCGATGGCACGACCTTGATCGACGGCACCCCTTTGGGTTCCTGTGTTCCCGGCGGCGTTGGGCCTGCTGAGCTCGTCCTACCGGGCTTTGTTTTGGGCAACACGGCAACCGGATTGACAACTTCGCAAGGAAGTTCGCAAGCAACCGACGTCGCTGTTCAACAATCCTCCTATATTGTCGGGCACAATGGCGGAACCGGCGTAATCTCTAATTCTCGTGTAGATACCATCATCTATAATAGCCCTGGGTCGTTCGTCTGGGGAGGCCTCGACCGGCTCATTTGGGCCGGGACCCAGACACCAACAGCCGCGTCTCCCGCACAGCATGTCGGCCGCTATATTCAGACGTTGCGGGCCAACGTCACAAATGGGGCTAATGGACTTCCACTGCCTCAGCCTCAACTTTGGGCTGCCTGTCTTGAGTATCGCGATGAATCCGGACAACCCTCCAGCGTGACGAATGCCGGGTTGGCAATCGAATTGGACTGGTTTGGCAACGGTTTGGATGATGCCAATAGCCGAACCGTACAAAGCCTGGTGATAGGGCAGCACAGTACTACGGGACCTGCTGTAGAGGTTAGCTCCGTCGTCGGCGTCTGGCTCAGTAGCGGGTCTGCGGGTAGCGCGAAAACGGTGTTTTCGGTCAATGTGCCCTTTTCAAACGCGGTGCTCGACGCTACGAGCGCGACACAGATCAATGGCGCGCCCGTTATCAAGATGGCAGCCGGTCAAGCAATCGCTTTTGAGGGGACCAATTCCAACCGGCTTCTCTACGACAGCACGACTGGAACTCTTCGGTGGAATCAAGGAAGTCTATCGTATCCGGTTGGCAAAGGGATCGCGGTCGGCTGGTTGAACGTATATTCAGCCTCGGCTACACTGCCGAATTACATTTCGGGCAATATCATCTTTCTGACCGGTTCCGGTTCGTATTCCATAACCCTTCCCCCTGCGAATACCGTAGCGGCGGGCACCGGGTACACATTTTCAGCTACTGGGCCCGGCACAGTCAACATTGTACCAGGGGGAACTGACGGCATCGACTTGGCTCCCGTGGTTTTGCGGACCAATGACCGATATCATGTTATTTCCGATGGCTCTGGTACCTGGCACGAGCTCTTTAGGAGCAATTCGGTTGCGCCACGGTTCACCGCTCCACCAGTTCTACCTTCCTACACCGTCGCGACACTTCCGGGGGGATTGACCGCCGGCGCCCAAGCGTTTGCGACAAACGGAAGAAAGCCCACCGACGCAGCGGGCGCTGGGAGTGGAGTGGAGGTATTTTACGACGGTCAGCATTGGATTTCGGGTTGCAGCGGTAGTGTTGTCTCAGCGTGATGCTGCCCCGGGGGCAAAAGCTTCATCCATGATGAGAGGGACCTGATGCCCACAATTACACAGCTACCGCCCGCCAGCACCGTGTCACCGGCCGACGTGATCCCGATCAGTCAGGGTGGAAGCGCAAACGCGGCTTCGGTTGGGGCGCTTTTGCTTGCGGCCCAGCCAGTTATCACGGTCCAATCCCCATCTCTGCTTGGGCGGAGCAGTCTCGGCTCGGGTGGGCCGGAGCAAATAACTGTCGGTGTCGGCTTGCAACTTTCGGAGGGAACCGTCGCCGCAAACGGCGCCGATCATGCCACCTACCCTTCGACGTCAAGCCTCTCGTTGGGATCGAACCTGGTGATATCAAACCAGGGCAGTCAAATGCTCATGCCGACGGCTCTCCTTCGCGGGCTCTTTTCATCTGGAGAGAACATCTCAATCGATGGCAGCGGAGTCATTTCGGCAACAGTGAGCGGGACCTCATCCCCCACTACCCTGCTCGGAAGCGCCATCGGATCGTTGCAGGTCGTCTCGTCGGTAACTGCCCAAGACCTCGTTCCAATCTGCCAGGCGGGCACTGACCACGCCGTCACATACGTGAACTTCCTGGATGGGATCACCATCGACCAAGCACCATCGGCCGGCCCTTCAGCCAACTCTGACACGATCTGGGTGGCTCAATCGACGAATGTCATGGGAAGCCAAAGTCTTGGCGCGATCTGGGTGTGGGTTGCAGGCAAGCTGCCAACATACAAGCCGCCGGTAATCGAGATAACTACAAGCGTTAACCTAGACACGACCGTTCACAATGGCCGTTTCCTGGTGTGCAGTCAACCGGTGACGTTAACCCCTCTGGCTGTCAACATGGGCAGCGGTTTCGCCTGCCAAGTGGTCAATCTCAGTGCCGGGAACGTTACACTTGGGGAGGGCTTTCTCACCTCGACGGGAAGCTCCATCGTCGGACCGCAACAGACGGTCACAATATGGTGCCTAAACTACTCGGGAGGGACCGTGGTGTATGCGTCGATGCCGCAAATTTCTGTGGCGGCGCCGGCCATCCCCGGCCAGGTGACCGCGCTTGCGACGACAGGTGTTACCACCACTACTGTCGCATTGACGTGGCAGCAGCCGTCAAGCGGCGGTACTCCTTCCCTTTACGCGGTGCAATTCAGGTCGTCGGGTTCGACTGTATGGACTGTCAGCTCAGCGACCGTAGCCGGAACGAGTTACCTGATATCTGGTCTCCAACCAGGCAGTAGCTACGATATTGAGGTTGCAGCGTCTAACCAGAGCGGAACGGGCGCGGCCTCGCAGATCCTGACAATATCGACAACGGCGGAAGTTCAGGCATCGCCGCCAGATCAAGTGGCCGGTCTCGTAGCCGCAGCGACGTCGGGTTCAAGCATCGGGCTTTCATGGTCCGGTCAGACCGGGGCGAACGCGCCAACGAGCTATACTGTTGAATATCGGACGACCGGCTCTACAGGATGGACTTCGTCGATAACGGGGATTTCAGGAACCAGCCAGGCAGTAACCGGCCTGCTATCTGCTACGAGCTACGATTTTTGCGTTTCTGGAGTGAACGCAAGCGGTACCGGGACCGCTTCTCTTGTGGCCTCGGCAGTGACAGCGGCGGTTGGTAACGCGGTGACGTCGATCACGTGGAATATGGTTCCGAGCGGGCCCTATACTCACGGGAGCGGAACGATTGGGGTAAATGCCAATATTTCCCCATCGTCCGCCGCTGTTCAGTTTGGCTTTTCCACATCCAGCACGATACCGGCTACCTTGTGGACGGCTGCACTGCACGTCAATTCAAACATCTGGGCTGCCTATGTACCAACCCCCGCAACGGCGGGTACATGGTACGCGTGGGCGGAGGGCACCGATGGGAGTTGCCCCACGGTTTTTGCCACCTCGTTCGTAGTTCAATAGCGTGAGCTTGCTCTTTGTTCGGCCCGGGATTGCGATGGGGGTCGGCGATGGCCGCTTGGCGTTGTGCGCACCACTCCTAACATCAGCATCGGTCTCCGGATCAACTACAGCCTCGCTGGCGGATCTGGCGCCGATGGTCGCGGGTTGGTGGGATGCGAGCACTTCAAGTGGACTGCTCGGACCGAATGCCGAGCCGGTTGCGGCATGGAACACGCCAGGGACCTCGTTGGCTGATCTCTCAAGTAATGGGCATAACCTCAATCCATTCTTTACTCAATCGGCATCCGGATCGCCCCAGGGTGCGCCGCATCTGTGCGGACTGCTGGGCGGTGCAGGATACCCGACAGATAGCGCCGGTCTGTTGCAGCCTTCGTTGGATCCCGACGGCGGTTGGGGAGCGGGTAGTTCTGCCATCGGCCCGGGCTCCAGCTGGACATGGCTGGTGGTGTGGTCACGCCCGAACTGGCGGCAAGGATCTGGCCGAGACGCCGATCCTATAGCTCTGCTTACCGTGGGTTCTACCGTCGTGCTCCAAGTGGATAGTCAGCCCGGGTCCTAACCGGCTTGTCCTATTTCCTGGCTCACAGGAGACGGTGCTCAGCACAAGCATGGCCCGCCGTCACACGCACTCCATAGTCATTCGATACTCGCCGGCAGCTGGGGCAGATGTTTGGCTGGACAATGGCCCGGTGGCACAGGGGGCCTCCTGGACATCGGGGGGCTCATCCGGGACCGTGGTTCTGTTGCACGACGCGACGGCTCTGGGAGCCGCACAATGTTGGCTGCACGAGGCAGCGAATTGGGCGCGCTCTTTACTGGATGCGGAAGTCGCTGCCGTGTTGGGCTATTTAGGGCGATGGGCACGAGGTGACAGGAAGGGCATTTTTCTTCTATTCAACGGGCAGTCGAACGCCATCAACTATGCGTTGGTCGATGGCGCCGCCGCGTTGTTGGCACGCGGGGTGGCCTGGTATATTGGCGCTCTCGCCTACAATGTTCTGGCGACGGACAGTGGTCCATCAAGCTATACGATGCAGAGCGGTCATGGCATCTACACCGTGGCGAACTCGGGGTATCCGTATCCGGGTAGCTTCGTCATGGATCCCGGGGATGGTTCAAACCCTTCAGGGTGGTCCCTGGGAGCAGACGGTCTCGCAGTGGAAGCGGCGGTAGGCAGCCTGGCTGCCGAAGATCGCTCCGATATCTCGGCGATAATCTGGCCCTGGAGTGAGACGGACAGCCTCCGTCAGTATGATGAATTGGCGACATTCCAGGCCGCGGCGGCTCGGTTTATTTCGCTGCTTCGAGCGATGATCGGCGACGTCGCAGGCCATGTGCCGGTAGTATGGTGGAACGCGATCCCTTACGGGTCCATCGAGGGAATAACGATGCATCGAAGCGTGGTGCGAACAATAGCTGACACACCCGGCCAGCTTGTTGTTATCGGCAATGCGCAAACCAGCGATAGCAACGCGCGAGGATCATCATGGGACCCCACGACCGGTTTGTCGACCGGCGGCGATTCAGCTCATCGAGACAGCGCCGACAATCTAAGGTTTGCCATCCTGGCTAGTCCCGTCGTGGCGGGCAGCCTGGTCGCCGAAGGCGCTTTCGATTCAATTTCCACCATTCCAGATGCCCTTCCGAAGGTCGGGGGACCGCAGATCATGAGCGCCTACACGCTGTCCGCCTCCACCATCATCGTAACTATCCAGCACGATGCGGGAACGGATCTACGAGTGCCTCTGCAGGCGACCCTCGGAACAGGTTTCTCAGTCATGGACGGAGGATCGATAACCGCACCGGGTGCTATCGTAAGCGCGATATCTTGCCAGCGGCTCGATGCTACTCATCTCCAGATCGGTCTAAGCCAGGCACTGCGGAACTCGCCGGCCTTATGCACTTTGTACCTATCCCTATGGCCCCGGTCAAATAGGCCGGGGAAATGCCGTCACGGATAATTTCTCTACCCTTCCGATGCCTGCAGGGTGGGATGCAAGCTCGGATTTAGGGCCCGACTGGGCTGTCGACTGCCCCCTGTCGGCGACGTTTGCGGGCGTCGCGTTGTCGGCGTCAGATACGTGAGGATTTTACCGAACACTTTTCTGTCCGCTCCGCCGCGGACTTATGCCATCGAGTCCGTTGATAGTGGTGTGTGCGCAATGACCGATCAAGCGACGCACGTTCCCCGGACCAGCCCTCCCGGCAGGGCACCCGTCGCCTTACCATCGCGATAGGTGATCTGCCCGGCCTTCAGCGTGGCCGCATATCCTCGTGCCTTCTGCATCAACCGCCGCCCGCCGGCAGGCAGATCCACCACCATATTTGGACGTTCCAATGCAAGGTTCGCGAAGTCGATCACATTGATGTCCGCCTTCATGCCGGGAGCGAGCACGCCGCGGTCATGCAATCCAGCAAACCGCGCCGGCTCGCGGGTCTGGCGACGCACCAGATCATGTAGCGGCATGCGGCCGTCCTTGCGGTCGCGACCCCAGTAGCTGAACAGGAAGGTCGGAAAGGACGCGTCGGAAATAAACGCGACATGTGCGCCTCCGTCGCTCAGGCCCGGAATGACGTGCTGGCGGGAGTACATCACTTTCACCGCCTCGAGGTCATAGTCAGCATAATTCACCAGGCAAGCGAAGATGAAGTCCTTCCCGTCACCGTTGATCAGCATATCGTATGCCACTTCCTGTGGCGAAAGGCCTTTGCGCCCGGCGATCGCGGCAATCGAGTCCTCGCGCAATGGGGTGTAGTTCAACGGATCGCTGAATTGGAACATCCGCTCAAATCCAATACGGTCGAGCAACGACCATGTGTTGAACTCCCAAGGATCATCAGCGAGTATTTGCGCGCGTATCGCCGGATCGCGCATCGCTGCCACCCGTTCCGCCAGCGGCTGGTCGACGATGCGACGGTAAGTACGTGTGCCGGCGAACGGGTTCTGACTGCCGGACAGCCCCAACAGCGCGCCAATCGGCCGCGGCGGTGCAACACAGCGAATCGGCAGGCCGTCAGCCGCGGCTTTGGTGGACAACTCCAGCAGGTCCAGCCATGCGGTGGTACGATCGTGGCGCTGGTTCAGCGAAAACACCAGCGGCCGGCCACACGCTTCCATGATGCGTCGGACCATCTCGAACTCGGTCGCCGGATCGGGCGTGTTCCAGTCCGAGGTCATTTCGATAAAGCCGCCACCGGCGTCCTTCAGCCCCATCGCGATGCCCATCAGTTCATTCTCCTGGGCGCGCAACGTCGGCGTATGGTCACCGGCCAGGGTTTTGTGCGCGATGGTACGCGACGTGGAGAAGCCGAACGCGCCGGCGCGAACCGCCTCGGCGGTGATTTCGCGCATACGCGCGATGTCTTCCTGGTTAGCATCCTCCAGGTTCAGCGCGCGATCTCCCATGACATATACCCGCATCGGCGCATGTGGCAGCAGGGCGCAGAAGTCGATGTCGTGCTTGCGACGTTCCAGCGCGGTCAAATACTCGGCGAAGCTTTCCCAGCTCCAGTCGAGGCCTTCGTTCAGGCAGGGGCCAGGCAGATCCTCAACCCCTTCCATCAGCGCAACCACGGCCTCCTGCGTGCCCTTGCGCACCGGCGCAAAGCCGACACCACAATTGCCCATGACCACTGTAGTTACGCCGTGCCAGGACGATGGCGCCAAGTGAGAGTCCCACATCGCCTGGCCGTCGTAATGCGTGTGGATGTCCACGAAGCCGGGCGTGACCGACAGGCCTTCAGCATCGATTTCTTCCCTGCCGCTGCCTGATACAGCACCGACCGCCTCTATCTTGCCGTCCTTGATCGCAACATCACCGATGAAGGGTGTGCCGCCGTTGCCGTCCATGATTGTGCCGCCACGGATAACGATGTCGTGCATGCTGGCCACGGTTTTCCTCCCGCTACTCCTGCTAGTGTTATCCTTGTACGTGCCCATGGCAAGTCTGACGCGGATCCGCGGTCCCGCACCCCGACCACCGACATGCCGCAGATGACCGCGCACGCAACCGATCGTTTTGCCGCCGGCCGTCGCGTTCACTGCCACGGCGATGATGTTCGCTGAAACGTGGCGGCCGATCTTCACCCATTTAAGAATAGTGTTGTGTCGTGGCAGACCTGCGGGTTCATTTCACCTGTTCGAAATCCCCTGGCTTCCAAGTTCCATCGAACGCAGCTTGCTCCGGGCCATAGATACGAACGTAGGCGAACCAGCCTTTACCCGGGACGGTCTTGATCCATTGGCCTTCATGTCCGGCGGGGGCGGTGGGGCCAAAATACAATTCGGTTGGCACAGCGGTCGCCGCATCCTTCAATTCGAACATCGAACGGAGAGCGGCCTTGTCCTGGTCGGTTTGAACTTCCGAACGGGTGGCGGCGTCATACACTGTCACCGACCAGAAGAGTTTATCCGGAACCGGCTGAGGGATCGACAGCTTGTAGCTGTTGGAGCCGTCGAGATAAGCGCCGGCGCCGTCGCGCACGGCAAGCCAGTAGAGCGAACCCGCACCGACGGAGCGGCGGAACATAGCGGGTGAAGTCACAATGGCCTGCGCGAACCAACGGTCCCGGGCTTCAAGATCGATGCCGGCAGGTGTCTCGAACTGGGCGCTGCCGGGGACCAGGCCGACCCATTCCCATTTGCGATCTGACCACGCTACCCGGTCTGGACGGCTGCTATCGAATGCGGACACGAGCATCTGGTCTCGGCCGGCTTTGGCGGCTTGCTCCAGAATGGATTTCGTGCGCGCGTCAGGAGCGAACGGCTTGCCCTTCTCGATACCCAGCGCGGAGAGCAGTCCATACATCGGCAGGAACTGATCCACGCGCGGTTCGGCATCAAGTATTTGATGCAGCACCTCCCAAAACTGAATGTTGTCCTCCCAGCGCAGCGACGAGCTGTCCATGGGTTTTTCGGTCGAATCGACAAATTTGATGAGTTTCGGATTGGTGGCGGTCGCAAGCGGGTAGATTTTGATGCGCCGGAGGGCGTCCATTGCACCCCTGACGTTCCCTCCGATCGGAAGCGCCCGAACCGCAACTAAAACTTTGTATGACGAGGACCGGCCCACCTCATAGCCGCTCGGCACATTGCCCTTGTAGTTCGGCGGGAGAAGCAGATGTTTCCCACCCTTGCCCGCGTTCGGCCCGGGCAGGCCCACATCCAGAATCCAACCTTGGTAGTGATTGTCGACCAGTCCAATAAACGGACCCGGCGGAATGTCGATCACCATCGGACCGTCCTTCAGGTCGAGCGCAGCTGAGCCATAAGGCGTGTCGGAATTAAGAGTAAAGCCAACCTCGCGTGGACCGGCTGCCGCGATGCCCATATCCTCGTTGTCTCTAATGCCGATGGCACGGTTCCCATTGAAAATGCCTTCGACCGAAACCGCCGGATACCAGAAGCGATAGGCCGTTATAGCTCGTTGAAAGTCAGCGTCGTCGAGCGCCCGGTGCGATGTGTCCTGCGTTGGGTAACCATGCTCAAATACGTAGGGGCTGCTGGAAGGAGTGTCCTGTGCCGCAGCCGGCGCGGTGAACGCGACGGCAAGGTACAGCAGCCAAACACGCGGTCTGGTTCATTGCGTCTCTCCCGAGGCTATTGCGGAGATAAGCTCTGCAAGGGGGGCAGCTTCCAGCTGCCGTCGATTGCGTCGGGCTTCGGCCCATAGATGCCTGCCACGATGACGTATTCCCCTTCTGGAGCGGGCAGCCAGTTTGCCTTTCTGTCTGCCGGTGGGCTGGCATGGCTGAGGTAGATCGTCAGCGATCCATCCGGGCCGAAATGCACCCCTTGAGTTCGATCCCCAATCGAGTAGCGATCAATCTCGTTCGCATAGAGAAAGCGGTCAGGCAGTCGTGTAGAGCGTCATGGACCAGAAAAAACGCGCAGGTGGCAGTTTGCCCGCCGGGAAATGGATAATCGCTGATTTGCTTCCTACGCCGTCATATCCACCATCTCGCTCAGCAACTCGCGCACGCGCTTGTCGAACTGATTCCGATGTATCTCACCAACCTTGAGGCCGCACACTCACAGCAGGCCACGGATTGTGCCCTGAACCTGTAGCAGCGTCGCCACGATCTATCGCCGCGCTTGCAGGCTTTTCGATGAACGAACGAGGTTCGCCATCAACCTTGCCCTGCCAGATGAGCTGACCGTCATGGTCCGACGGCCGCAAGCCCAACGGGAAAATCGGCTGGCGACGGATTACCCGATCTCGCACAAGCCCTGGCACACTTTGGCTTGCCTACGCTTCCTCTGTCGTACCTCCCGCCACCCGGCCGAGTACCAGCGCCACCAGAATGATCGCGCCATACACGGCGTCTATCCAGAACGCGGGAATTTCCGCCAGCGTAAGCACATTCTGCAGGATACCCAGCAGCAGCACGCCGGTCAGCGCACCGAGCAGACGCCCCTTGCCGCCGTTCAGACTTATGCCACCGATTACTGCCGCGGCGAACACGTAGAAGATCATGTTCTGGCCTTGGCTGGTCACCACCGAGGCGATGCGGCCGGTCAGCATCAACCCGGCAAGGGCCGCGAGCATGCCGCCGACGATCAACGTGCCCCACAGCACGCGCTCCACGCGGATGCCGGCCACGCGGGCCGCGTCGGCGTTGCCGCCAATTGCGTATATCGCGCGGCCGAGCCGGTGGTAACGCAGGAACAGGCCGAAGACCAGGTAGAGGATGCCGGCGATCCAGATTGAGACCGGAATGCCGGCCCACTTACCGGAGCCGAGATAGAGGTAGCCGTCCGGCAGGTCGAACAGCGTCTTGCCATTGGTGGTTCCGAGCTGCACGCCGCGCAGCAGGATCAGCATCGCCAGCGTGACGATGAAGGCATTGAGCCGCAGCTTGACAATGAGGAAGCCGTTAATCAGACCGACCAGCGCGCCGGTCGCCAGCACCACCGGGATCGCCAGCCACCATTGCAGTCCAACGCCGGACCCGCCGGTGTGCACGTCCTTGATAATCAGCCACGCGCCCAGCATTGGTGCCAGCCCAACGACCGATTCCAGCGACAGGTCGAACTTTCCCGCCAGCAGGATCAATGTCTCGGCGATCACCACGACCGAGAGCTCGGACGATTGCTGCAGGATGTTGAGGAAATTATCGGTGGTCAGGAAGGCATCGGATGCAAACGCGCCGATGATGATGACCAGCAGGATCACCGGAACAAGGGTCAGTTCGCGCAAGCCCAGGAAGGCGCCACGCGTGCGCCGCGTAACCGACCGGCCTGGCACGACGTCAATCTGCTCGCTCGCCATTCCCGATACCTTCGATCGCCGCCACCAGTGCCTCGCTCTCCCAGCCCGCGGCGAACTCAGCGGTCAGGCGGCCTTTGAAGATGACGAGCACTCGGTCGCACACCGACAGTTCGTCCAGTTCGTCACTGATGATGAGCACGGCGGTGCCGCCGGCGCGAGCTCGCTCGACGATGGCGAACAGCGCTTCCTTCGAGGCAATATCCACCCCCTGCGTCGGATAGAGCAGCACCAGCACTTTGGGGTCGGATGCGAGGGCCCGCGCCATCACCGCCTTCTGCTGGTTGCCACCGCTGAGTTCCTTGATCGGCTGATCGGTCGAGGCGGCGACGATCTGCAGCGAGCGGATCATGCGCCCCGCTGCGTCCGCCTGACGTGACGGCAGGATGACGCCGGCCCGCCCCATCCGCTCGAGGATGGTCATAGTCATATTCTCGCCGACCGAGAGCAGGGGGACGATGCCACGTGCATGACGGTCGCGGGGCACATAGCCGACTCCCTCGCGTTGCGCATGCGCCACGTCGCCGCCGAGGAGATCGGTGCCGTCGACCCGGATCGTCCCACTGTTGGGAGTGAGCAGGCCGGCAATGGCATCGCCGATGTCACCCTTGCCGGAGCCGGCCAGCCCAGCCAGTCCAACGCATTCGCCCGCGGCGATCTGCAGGCTGGCGCCTGAAACCACACCACCCACATGGAGGTCGCGCAGCTCCAGCACTGGCTGCTTGCGCGATGTTCCGGCGATGCGAGCCCTGGCACCGCGACGGTCGTCGGCACGCGTTGCATCTCCCACCATGGCGGCGACCACTCGGTCCTTCGGCATGTCTACAAGCGGCGAGTCGGCGACCACGCGCCCATCGCGCAGCACGGTCACGCTGCGGCAGACTTCGTAAATCTCCTCAAGGTAATGCGAGATGTACAGAAAGGTGACGCCGGTGGCCTGCAAATGCGTGATACGGTCGAACAGCCGCCGCACCTCGCGCCCTTCCAATTCCGCGGTCGGCTCGTCCAGGATGATGAAGCGCGCGCCCTGGATCAAGGCGCGGGCAATTTCCACGATCTGCCGCTGCTCAACCGAGAGGCGCGCGCATTCCTGCTCCACATCAAGTTCCATCCCCCAACCGGCCAGCACGCGCTCTGCCTCGCGCCGTGCCGCGCCCCAACGGATCCAGCCGAACCCGCCTGTCGGTTGCGAATTGAGCAGCAGGTTTTCCGCCACCGTCAGCGTCGGCACCAGCGTGGACTTCTGGTAGACGCAGGCGACGCGGTCACGCCATCGGTGGCGGTCGGCCAGTCTGGGCGCATCCTGACCGGCGAAGCGCACGCGGCCGACATCCGGAGCGAGGATGCCGGTCAGCACGCCGACCAGCGTCGACTTGCCTGCCCCATTGCGGCCAACGAGCGCGCGTGAATCGCCTGCCGGAACCCGCACGGAGACGTCGCTCAATGCCTGATTCAGACCAAAGCGCTTGGAGACGCCGAGCACCTCCACGATCGCCGGAGGGGGTGCCCCGTCGGCTCCCGCAGCCGGTGGTATGGCCGCCATTACGCGGATCGCCGGATGAATGCGATCAGCTCTTCGCCGCGTTTGCCCACAGCGCCGGATCGTCAACATTGGCCTTGGTGACTATCGGCGCCGGCAGCATGTCCATCGGATTGCCATTGAACATCTCGATGCGACTGTCATGGTCGGTCGGACCGGCGGCAAAGGTCTTTCCGGCGACCGCGTTCTGCAGGTAGTACAGACCCCACTTCACGTACAGGTTCAGCGGTTGAGAGATTGCGGCATCCAACTGATTCTCGCGGATCTTTTGCATCGCCAGCGGAGTGCCGTCTATGCTGACCAGGAAGATGTGGCCAGGCTCACCGACCGGCTTAAGCTTGCCGGCGCTCTTCAAGACGTTGAGCACGCCTGCGAGCATGACCGCGTCGCTCTGCATGTAAATCGCCCCGAGATTGGGCGTCGAGGTCACCACCGTCTGCGCGATCGAGGTCGCCTTGTCGGTCGCCCAGTAGGTCGGCTGTTCGATCAGCTTGATGTCGGGAAAATCCTTTTTCATACAGTTGGAAAAACCGCTGGTGCGGTCGCGCCCATTCAGCGTCGCCTGATCACCCATCAGCGACAGCACGATGCCCTTGCCGCCGAGTGCCTTGCCGGTGAGCTTGCAGGCGTCCTCGCCCATGCGGATGTTGTCCGCGCGCACCACCATGGCCGCCTTGCCGCCTGCCGGGCCCATGTCGATGGAGACCGCAGGGACGTTCTTGGTGGCTGCGAAGTCGAGCGCCGGCACGATCGCTTCGCTGTCGCGGGCGACGAACAGGATGCCCTGTGCGCCCTCGGCGATCAGGTTGTGGAAGTCGGTGATCTGCTTGCCCGGGTCGCCGTTGGCGTTGGCTACCGGCAGCGTCTTGTAACCGGCCTTCTTGCCGCTCGCGATCACACTGTCGGCCTGGATCACCTGGAACGGGTCCTGCAAGAACCCAGTCGAGTAACCGAGGGTGAAGGTCTGGCCCCAGGCCGGCGGTGGCAGCACCAGCGCTACACCCAATCCCAGGCCGAAAGCCAGTCCGGCCGTGATCGCGCGAAAATCTAGGCACCGAACAGTGTCTCGCATGGTCGCCTCCCTGTGCTCACTTGTCGTTGTGAACTTGTTGCCGGACTTACGAAAAAAGACTGAGCCGCGCAGTCGCGTGGAGTCAAGCTGCCAGCGTCGGGCGGGTAACAAGCGGAAAAAAGCGCGGTCACGGACGCGCGCGTGGAGGGGCGCCGCTTCGCGACCTTCGACTGGTCTTCGAAACGGGACAGGCGAACTTGACCGAACGAAGCGATCAGCCCGGTTGGGCCGACGCGGTCGGCAGTAACCCGGCGCGATAGCCCCTGCGCTGCATCGTGTCGAGTTTCAGCTTGACCGGTGTGCCAAGCCAAAGGGCATAGACGGCGTGGTCATCGACCATGTCATCGGTCAGCGGATGAACAAGAATGTCGAGCCCTTCGCGGTTGAGCATCAGCCAGGGCACGATGTTTTGGAACTCTCCCGGCTGGAAGATGACATTGAACTGAGAGATCGGGTGTGGGCCTATCGGCTCATCGCTGAAGGCGCCCAACTCAACCAGGAATCTGCTGACTATCTTGTCTCGCAGGCGCTCGGCGACCGGTCGGGTGCTAGGGCCGAAATAGACATGGGCGTGATAGCCAGTCACGTCGGTCATTGAGAGTCCTCCCGCTCGTATTGGTATGGCTTGGGCGGTTCATGGTAGCAGAGGCAGCGCGGCGGACAAACCGGCGGAGGAAATCGGCGTCCCCATTTGCCCCATCTACCGCGCGCCGGCGATAGGTGCGATCGTGGTGACCGTAGTCAGATGAGGAGGATCTCATGGCAAGCGGCGGGGTAAATGATCAGCGGTCCCACATCTATTTAGGCCTGGCCGGCGAAACCGGACGCGGCCGCGTCGTCCAGTCCGGTCTATATCGTCTGGCTGACGGCAGCGATGAATGGGAGGCGCTGCAGCACGGCCTGCCCGAGGCTCCGGCGGTGCGCGCGCTGGCGGTGCACCCAGTGAACCGCGACATCCTCTACGCCGGCACGCAAGCGGGGCCCTATCGCAGCGACGACCGCGGCGCACACTGGGAGAGGGTCGGCATTCAAGACCACGACCTGCCGGTCTGGTCGTTTCTATTCCACCCGCATGACCCTGACGTGATTTTTATTGGCTACGAAAACTGTGAAATCTATCGCAGCGACGATGCCGGCGAGCACTGGACCCGACTGCCCGTCAGCGTGCGCTTCCCCGAGATCGCCACGGCGGCCGGCGCCAACCCCGCAAAGCGTGTGCTTATGCTGGACGCCAGCGTCAGTGAGCCCGACCACCTTTACGCGGCGATCGAAGTCGGCGGCACCATTCGCTCCACCGATGGCGGTGAGCACTGGGAGAATCTGAGCCACGGCCAGTATCTCAACGACGACGCCGTCGATATGCACGGCGTGCTGGCCAGCCGCTGGCGACCTGGCACGGTGTTCGGCATTGGCCGGGCCGGCATGTTTTGCAGCACCGATGGCGGCGACCACTGGCGGCACGTGAAGCTCGACGCACTCAACGCCAAGGGCCAGATCTATTGCCGTGACATACACGAAGTGCCGGGCAATCCGCGCAAATTATGGGTGGCCGCGGGGGCAGATTTCCAGAGCGATTTGGGCGTGCTGTTTTACAGCGGCGATGGCGGCGACACTTGGAGCCGCGTGGATATGGGGGTGCGGCCGCCGCATACGATGTTCAAGCTCGCCTTCGACGAAAGACAGCCGTCGCGCCTGTCCTGTGCCACCAACGGCGGCGACGTCTACAGCAGCCTCGACGGCGGCGAAAGCTGGACCGTCCGGCCCCCACCGCCGGGAGGTACGCAGATCTACGCCCTTGCGCGCGGCTGACGAACGCTGAGGCGTTCCCTCGTTTGTACAACTGTTGAAGGCAGCCGGGAACCGTCAGCGGGTAAGGTGCACCTATGGCCCCGCCATCGAGGCGCTGATAGTCAACACGTTTTTCCCTTACCGGCGCGGACAGCTGCGGAGCCTCAGCGCAGAGGTCTGTGCGCCGCGCCGCCAAGCGAAAAACGCTATACGTTCTTAGGGTAACACAACTCAGGAGGCGCAGCTACAAATAACGCAGCAGCAGACAATGCGAATAACTTAATTTGAGTTCCTCCCTACTTATTGTTGGTTAGTTGGAGTAAGTTTGTACGATCCTTTCATCTCAGTCCTAACAATATATGATCCTTCAGGTACACTGAACCCACCGTCAACACTACCGGTGAAGTCTCCTGTGATACCAGTATATTTTCCCGACCCACCAGAGAACTTGTTATTAATCTTGAAAGGCTTTTTCTGTCCGATTGTATAGTCTTCAGAGATCCATTCATCGACTACTTTATCTCCAGATGGATCAGTTGCAACACAAGTTCCTTGATCGTGTCCTGTGCCCTTTGTATGGTCTCCTTTACCCCAGCACTGCCATGTAGAATGATCAAGAAAACCATCACTAACTAATTCACCTTGATCACCTAAAGAAAAGAGCACACGATCGTTTCCCACTGGATAGGCCTTATACTGACCTAAGGTATTATAGATACCTGAAAAGGTACCTTCCTTAGGAAGGTCACCTGCTGTGGCAGGTAAGACAGAGCCCAGTATCAAGGCCGAAGCTATTATGAGTTTCATTTTAGGTCTCCCTGTACTACTATTATTTATTCGGTATTCTTAGTACGATCCACCGGATTATAGTCCCAGGCCATCCATATGGATGAAGCATAGAGCCTCTGATCTGACCTGGTCCAGCCTTCGTGGATCATCCTCGCCGGCATATAGGCAAAGGCACCAGAGTCAAGAGCAATCTTCGTACCCGATGCGCCCGCGGATGCGCGTCGCACTGACCGCTATCACCCGAACTCGGAAGGCTTCCCGGTTGCGACGCAGGATGACGAGGTCATACTCCGCGATGGCCGCCAGTTCCTCGGGCTCGGGCGGGGTGAAATCCGAACGATACTTCATGACCTCGCGGACATCCCATAAAGCCGTCCAGAAATCCCCTCATGACACCGCCCGCCACGCGCGCTTAGATGGGCTTTTAGGCAGGAATTCCGGGGAGCCGGTATCAAATCAAGGCTGTTCAACGCTAGATGTGACAGGCGATCGAAGCCTTCGAGAGCCCTTATTTCGGAGCCCCACCAACGATCGGCGGACCTGAGCTCTTTCCGCTGAATGGTCCTCAGTACACACTGTTCCTAGAACTCTTTGTGAATATAGTATGGTGGGCCACTCGCCGGATAAACCAACTCCGACTCTCGCTCGTTCTGGCCATAGTTTGCTTTCTGCTGCTGCCTCTGGTTGGACTTGGCGGCGATCGTCCGGATAATTTCTACAGCGGGTTTCCTCGCGTCGGCGCTTCGTTCTTTGCCGGTGTCGCGATGTTTCATTTGGAATGTCACGTGCCACACTGGCGCGGCTGGACAGCGGCCTTCTGGGCCTTGGCCGCGGTAATGGCGGTTATATTCTACATCCCCGTGAAGGCAGCTTTCACCATCCAACTCATCTGGGTTGCCATCCTGTCCCCTTTGACGGTGCTGCTCGGGCCTCGCGCCCGTCTGTCAATTCGCACGAGCCGAGTGTGCGTGCTCGGCGGTGCTGCCTCTTACCCGGTCTATTGCCTTCACTATCCTCTATTCGCCTGGATCAACGGTCTCCATCGCGCGCGTTTCGGGTCACAGAACATCGCTGTCGAGGGCCCAATCGTCGTTGTGCTGGTCCTGGCCCTGAGCATCGCAGCCCTCAAGATTTACGATGAGCCGGTCCGCCGTCTGCTGACCAGCCGATTGCAACACGCCGGTTTCGCCTGGAGCATTTTCTTCCGGCACGTTCGGCAATAGTGACGCTTCCGCGACGAACTCTATTTCATCGTATGCGGTCGCCAAATCCCCCCTTCGCCGAAGCATGGCCGAAGCTCAAGCATTATGAGCAGGGAGTTGGTGTCATAACCTGCAACTCACCGAGATACGCCTCTCGGATCGCTGGATTGCGCCGCAGCTCATCCGCGGACCCGGACAACACCATCCTGCCTGTCTGCAGGACGTAGGCACGATGGGCGATCGACAGCGCCATATTGGCATTCTGCTCGACCATAAAGATCGTCGTGCCCTGACGGTTGATGGCCTGGATGATATCGAACATCTGCTCGACATATCGTGGTGACAATCCCATAGATGGCTCATCCATACAAATCAACCTTGGCCGAGCCATGAGCGCTCGGCCAATGGCGACCATTTGCTGTTCACCGCCGGAGAGGGTGCCAGCAACCTGCTTCAGTCGCTCCTTCACGCGCGGGAACAACGAATAAACCCGATCGAGGTCCTCGGCGAGCTCCGGCCCATGCTTGCGGGTATAGGCTCCCATCTCCAGGTTCTCGAACACCGTCATGCGCGGGAACAAGCGCCTGGCTTCCAGAACCGGGGCGATACCGCGTCTGACCCGATCGGCCGTAGATAGCTTTTCGATCGCTACGCCGTCGAAGATCACCGACCCCGTTGTTGGCCGCACGATCCCCATGATTGTCTTCATCGCCGTCGACTTGCCGCTGGCATTCCCTCCTAATAGAGAAACGATCTCGCCTTGGCCGATGGTGCAGCTCACGTCCTTCAGGACATGCAGATCACCGTAGTGCGTGTTCACCGCGTCGAACCGCAGCAGCGTGGGCTCAGACATCGACCGCACTTTCCGTCAGTGCCCCGCGCCCGAGGTAGGCTCGTAGCACGTCCTGATTGTTGCGCACTTCCTCGGGCGTGCCTTCGGCGATTTTCTCGCCATGATCCAGCACCACGACCTTGTCGGCGAGACGAGTGACAACGTCCAGCTTGTGCTCGATCAACAGGACGGTCAGGCCAAGCTTGTGGAGACTTTTGATCTGGTCTGCAAGTTCCAGCGTTTCGGCCGGGTTCATCCCCGCGGTCGGCTCGTCCAGCAGCAGAATTTTCGGGCGGGAGGCAAGCGCGCGGGCGATCTCCACTCGGCGTCGGTTGGCATAGGATAAATGAGCCACCGTCTGGGTGAGTCGCGGAAATAACCGGTTGCCGAAGATGGATACGATTTCCAGCGCCCATTCCCGTGCGGCGGCTTCCTCGCGGCGGGTGAACGGCGGACGCAGCACGGCGGCGATGGGACCGGTCCTGAGTCGGGCGTGCTGGCCAATCAGCACGTTGTCCAAAACGGTAAGGTTGGTGAACAGACGGATGTTCTGGAAGGTGCGCGCGACACCGAGCCGCATAATCTCGTGTGGTGGCAAGCCCGCAAGATCATGACCATCGAACTGGATCGTTCCGTTATCGGCTGGAGTCAGGCCGGTGATGGCGTTGAACAGTGTCGACTTGCCGGACCCGTTCGGGCCGATCACCGCGACGACTCCGCCTGCGGGCACGCTAAGGTCGACCGAATTCAGCGCCACGAGACCGTCGTAACGGACGGTAATGCCCGTTACATCCAGGCCAGCGTGCCCTGCCTCATGCGCGAACGCCCCCAGCCCGGTCAGAGCGCTGAGGTCGCCACGACGGACCTCGGCATGTTGCTGCTCGTCGGTTAGCGCCGTTTGCCTGCGGCTGGCCGGGATCAGCCCATCGCGGCGAAACAGCATCATGAACACCAGGATGAGGCCGAAGATGAGTTCGATGGACTGAGTCAGGTCGATCTGGCGCAGCCATGCCACGTCGATGGTCCGGCCAAGGGCATGCAGCCAGCCGGACAAATCCTCCAGGAACCATGATTGTAACAGTTGCAGCACGACAGCGCCGGCGACGACGCCCCATACACTGCCCATCCCGCCGAGCACCACCATGACCAGAATCATCACCGAGACCGGAAAGCCGAACATGTCGGGCGTCGCGGTCTGCAGCTTGGCGACGTAGAATGTGCCGGTGGCGCCGGCAAATGCCGCGCCGATGGCGAAGGCCAGTAGTTTCGTTCGTGTCCGGTCGACCCCCATCGCCGCGGCGGCGATTTCATCCTCCCGAATGGCCATCCAGGCGCGCCCGATACGGCTATCCCTCAGACGCACGCTGATGAAGATCAGCAGCGAGACCAGTGCGATAGCGACATAATAGTATGGCCAGGCGTCGACGCCGAAGCTGTGGCCATAGAGCATCGGGGCCTGGACGCCATTCAGTCCGGCCGCGCCGTTGGTCACGCTGTCCAGGTTGCGAACCACGATCGGCACGATCTCACCGAAGCCAAGCGTGACGATGGCCAGGTAGTCGCCACGCAGCCTCAGGGTGGGCGCGCCGAACAGCACGCCGAAGCCGGCCGCGATCAGAGCCGAGACCGGCAGCATGATCCAGAACGACACGCTGAAATGCACCAGATCGCCGTCAGCCTGGGGGACGCGCTGCACCAGATCGAGCCAGGCAAATGGCTCCCAGAACGACGTCCAGTGCGGCATGATCTGGAATGAAGTCAGAATGCCGTAAGCGTAGGCGCCGATTGCGAAGAACGCCGCGTAGCCCAGATCCAGCAACCCGGCGAAACCGACGACGATGTTCAGACCAAGTGCGAGGGTGGCATAAGCCGCGGCATTCGCCGCAGAGTTGATGTCCGCATCGTTGTCGTGGATCAGCGGAAAGGCTATCGCCCCGGCGGCGATCAGGAGTGTGAATATCTGTTCGCGGCGGGCACGAAAGATACCTGCGAAGCGCCGAGCCCAGACCGAAATCACCGCTTGGGTTGTCGTCGCGGCCTCCTCAGGACCGGTTGGGGGCGATGCGGCCGAGCAGTCCGGACGGACGGAACACCAGGACGAGAACCAGGATCGAGAAGATGATCACGTCGGTCCAGGCGTTGGCGACGAACTGGCCGCCCATTGCCTCGATCAGACCGATGATGATGCCGCCCAGCATGGCGCCGGGAACGTTGCCTATGCCGCCGAGCACCGCCGCAGTGAAGGCACGCAAACCGGCGGTAAAGCCAATGATGAAACTGGTGAAATTGTAATAAAGGCCGAAGATCAGCCCGCCGGCGCCTGCCAGTGCCGATCCGATGAAGAAGGCGATGACGATGACGCGGTCAACTTCCACACCCATCATGCGCGCCGCTTCCGGGTCCTGTGCGGTGGCTCGCATCGCCCGCCCCATCCTGGAGTGCCGGACCAGAAAATGCAGGCCGAGCATGAGGATTGCGGCGATGGCCCAGATCAGGATCTCGCGCAGACGGAGGACGGCACCGCCGATGGCGAACTGGACCGGCGGCAGAGGATTTGGGTAGTTTTTCGAATCCGCCCCGACCGTGAGAAGCACGACGTTGAACAGAATATAGGAGACGCCGATCGTCGTTATCATCGCCGCCGGTCCCTTGACGTCGCGCAACGGCCGTAACGACAGCCGCTCGATCAGTACGCCGAGAGTGCCCGACAGCAGCATGGTGACAAGGAGCGCCGCCGTCATGACGCCGAGCAGAGGCAGCCCGGTCAGGACGACGGCCTGGCCGTTGATGCCCATGAGATGCAGGGTCCACATGCCGATGAAGCTGCCGACCATGAAGACGTTGAAATGGGCGAAATTGATCAGCTCGAGGATACCGTAGACCAGGGTGAAGCCGAGGGCGAGCAACGAGTACATCGCCCCCAGGCTCAACCCGTTGATGGTTTGTTGCAGCAGCAGGTCAGCGGTGGTCATGCGGCCAGATCAGGCCGAGGGCGCGGCGCCAATGTAATGATATTGCCGCAGATCCTCCGGCGCGAGATTCGTGTCGCGCCTGATCTGGAAGACACTGATCGTCTTGTCCTCCAGGTCGCCATTGGTATCGAACGATACCGGTCCCTGGAGGGTGCCGACTTTGACGGACTGGATGGCGTCGCGCACTGCTGCCCGCGTGGGCGGCGCGCCGCTGTCGGTGACCTGTCTGACCGCGGCGATGATGACCATTGCCGCATCGTAAGAGGTGACTGCGTAATCGTCCGGATCAACATTGTATTTCGTTTTGTACGACTTCACCCAGTCCGCCATCCTGGCTTCGTCGGTGAGATGAGGTGACGCGTTGGTGGTGTACCAACCCTCACTGGCCGGAAAGCCAGCGGCGGTCAGCAACTCCGGTCCCATCATCCCGTCGCCGCCGCCCTTCGTCATCTTCGGCAAGATGTCATAGGCTTGCTTGGCCAGTTTGACGCCGGCCTGCATATCGCCGCCGTAATAGATGGAATCGGGGTTCAGCGACTTGATCTTGGTCAGCACGGACGAGTAGTCGGCGGCCTTCGGATCGAGACGGTCGCGGCCGATAATCTTGACGTTCTTCTTGTCTGCCTGGCCCTGGAAGGCGTCCGCTATCCCAACGCCATAGGCGCCGCTGTCGTCAAGGACAAAAACCGACTTCACATGCAGCACGTCGGCGTAATAGTTCGCCATATATGGTCCTTGGAACGCATCGGTCGCGACGGTGCGGAAGTAGATCGCCTTGCCGGCCGGCCGATACTGTGCCGCAAACTTCGGGTCGGTGATGTCTGGATTGGTCGAGCTCGGCGTGATGATGGCCAGCCCGCCCTGGCTGAGGATCGGCGCCATGGCTTTGCCGGAACCACTGTTCAATGGCCCGATCGCCGCCACCGTGCTTTTGTCGGAGACCATCTTGCGGGCGTTTGTCGCTGCCTGTGCGGGATCGTACTGGCCGGACGTCGCGGTGCCGTCGTCGTAGGGGGTCAGCTCGATCTTGTAGCCGTTGACGCCACCTTTGGCATTGATTTCGTCGAAGGCCATCATCGCGCCGTACTCGACGAGCTTGGCGGATTGGGCCTGGGCGCCGGTAAGGGAGAGGTTCAGCCCGACCGTGACCGACTTATCGGCCGCCCGAACCGCGCCGAACCGGAGAGTGGCCGCGGCGGCGATGCTGGCAATCCCGCCTGCAGCCGTTCGCCGGGTGATGGGATGGTCGATCATGATCCCCTCCAGTTCCGCATGGCTCCCATGCGATCGAGACTATATAGAGCCCCGAGCAAAGATCGCGCCAGAAGGTGCGGGATGACGAGCTTTGAGCGGTTGGCACGCGACACGACCATACGGCGGGTGTTGCGACGGATGAAGGGTCCGGCTATGGTGCGTTGATGTTCACAGGCGCATCCCCTGCCAGCCTGACCGTTGACGCCGACGCGTCCGGTTCTGCTCGCGTGATCGCCCGTCCTTCGCAGGGCAGTTTCGCCACGCGCGTCGACCTGCTCCTCCTCCTTCGACTTAGCCGCCCCTGAGCGCTTCGCCGGGTTGCTGAACGCCGGCTCGCTCAGGGGAACCCCTGAGGCTATTGTCGCGTCACCATCCTGCGTAGGACCCCACCATGAGCATCATCCATCCCAGCTTCGGCACGTTGGCCGACGACCGCATCATCATTTTCGACACCACGCTGCGGGACGGCGAGCAGTCACCTGGCTTCTCCATGAACATTCAGGAGAAGGTCCGCATGGCCGAGGCACTGACCGACCTGGGCATCGACGTGATGGAGGCCGGGTTCCCGATCGCCTCCCCCGGCGACTACGAAAGCGTCAAGGCGATCGCCGAATCCGTTGGCCAGCGCGAGGACAGCCCGGTGATCTGCGGCCTGGCGCGGTCCGGACGTGAGGACATCACCCGCGCCGCTGACGCCGTGCGGTCGGCCAAGCGCAAGCGCATCCACAGCTTCATCTCCACCAGCGCGCTTCACATGAAATACAAGCTGCGGATGGAGCCGGACGAAGTGCTGCAGGCGGTCACCGACAGCGTGACCCTGGCCCGCCACTACACCGATGATGTCGAGTGGTCGGCCGAGGACGGCACCCGCACCGACCCTGACTTTCTGTGCCGGTGCGTGGAGGCCGCGATCGAGGCCGGCGCGACCACAATCAACATTCCCGACACTGTGGGCTACGCCGTTCCCGAGGATATGGAACGCATCTTCACAATGGTGCGCACCCGCGTGCCGGGGGCGGACAAGGTTATTCTCTCCACCCACAATCACAACGATCTGGGTCTGGCGGTCGCCAACACGCTGGCCGCGATCCGCGCCGGCGTGCGTCAGGTGGAGGCGACCATCAACGGGATCGGCGAGCGGGCCGGAAATGCCTCGTTGGAAGAGGCGGTGATGGCGATTCGGGTCCGCAACGATGCCGTGCCGTTCAAGAACAACATCAAGACGCCGAACATCCTGCGGGTTTCCAAGATGCTCGCGGCGATCACCGGCTTTGACGTGCAGCCGAACAAGGCGATTGTCGGCCGCAACGCGTTCGCCCATGAGGCCGGCATCCACCAGGACGGCGTGCTGAAACATGCCGGCACCTACGAAATCATGCTGCCGGAAAGCGTTGGCTGGCAGAAGTCCAGCCTGGTGATGGGCAAGCACTCAGGGCGAGCCGCATTCCGCGACAAGCTGAAGACGATGGGCTACGTCATCGGCGACAACAAACTGAACGACGCGTTCCGCCGTTTCAAGGACCTGGCTGACCGTAAGAAGGTTGTGTTCGACGAGGACATCGTTGCGCTGGTCGACGACGAGGTGATGCGTGACCATGAGCGGATTCGTTTCATTTCACTGGATCTGCATGCTGGATCGAAGGGCCCAGCGAGGGCGGAACTTGAGCTGGAGGTCGACGGGGTAACGAAATCCGCCGTGTCGGCCGGGGATGGTCCGGTGGACGCGACGTTCAAGGCGATCCAGATAATTTTCCCGCACACCGCCAATCTGGTTCTGTTCTCGGTCGGCGCGGTGACCGAGGGCACTGACGCGCAGGCCAAGACGACGGTGCGGCTGGAGGAAAACGGCAAGATGGTCGACGGCCAGGGGGCGGACACGGATACGATCGTCGCCTCGGCCAGGGCCTACGTGCACGCGTTGAACAAGTTGCTGGTCAAGCGGCTGCGCACCGAGCCGGCCGCCTTGTCAGCCTGAAGCCGGGACACCAACCAGCTCGCTTCCGCGAAAACCAAGGGGTCGGGCTGCTGGCGATGAAAGCAACGGGCGGCGAGCAGCAGCGCCGTCCGTGGCTGTCCGCTGCCATGATGCCAGGAATCGAGCTGGTCGGCAGGGACGCCGCTGAATTACGCAAGGGGCGGTGATCCAAATCTGGGCGCAACTCGTATATCCGCCGTCAGGCGGAGTTCAAACCATGGATGAAGACCTGGAACGCGCCATCGCGATAGCACACGCGGCTTATACCGATGAGCAATGGGAGGCGTTGGGGCCTCGCGTCCGAACCAAATTGATCTATGATGAGTTGCGGCGAATTGACGCGGTTCGCGTTCGCGCTGCCTGCGATTATTCCGCCCCTCCGCCTCCATGGTAGGTTGGTGGGGTCTCGCGATTCCCGCGCCGATCGACAGCTTTGTTTATGCTGAGCGGACCTGCACGGGGCGGTGGATTGATCAGCGACGGGCAAATTATCGGCCAATTCACGCTGACGGGCATCGGCACTGCTCGACCAGACGTTTTCCATTCGGTCAGGCGGTCTTGGCGGAGATTTCCTCGCACGTCTCGAGCACGACGTCACCGTCAAGGATCGGCCGCAAGATCGCGAAGCAGCGGGCGACGGCAGCCGAATTGTTGTGTGCGTCCATCGCGGCGCGGTCGGCGAAACGCTCGTAGGTGGTGAACACGGCCGGATCGTCGCACTTCCGGCTGATGAAGAAACCCAGAGTTCCTGGCTCGTTCGCCGCCACATTTGCTGCCACGTCCAACAGCGCCTGCCGCATCGTGTCTTCGCAGCCGGGGCGGGCGCGCAAAATCGCGGTAATGGTGATCATTCCTCTCTTTTGCTCCGACTAGGCCGCCATTCCGACGAATTCCGCCACCAAGGCGGGATCTGCGATCGCCTCGGGCGTCACTTCCCGCGTGATGGTGCCCTTCTGGATGATCAGTACACGCTGCGACAGTGCCGAAATGAACTTCAGGTTCTGCTCCACCAATACGACCGTCAGGTGACGGCTGCCCCGGAGGGCACGCAGGGTCTCGATGATCTCGTCGATAATCGAGGGCTGGATGCCCTCGGTCGGCTCGTCAAGCAGGATCAGGCGTGGCGCACCGCACAGGCAGCGGGCGAGCGCCAGCAATTGCTGCTCCCCGCCGGACAGCGCGCCGCCAGGACGATCCAGCAGCTTGGTCAGGCGCGGGAAGGATGTCAGGTACGTCGTCGATGGTCGCCGCCTCCGGTAACTTGGACAGCAGGCACCCCATGCGGAGATTCTCGCGCACCGACAGAGCCGGAAAGATTTCCCTGCCCTGCGGCACGTAGCCGATCCCAGCTCTTGCGCGCGCCGACGGTGGCAAACGCGTGATATCGGCGCCATCCAGCCTGATCCGCCCGGTGTCGGCGGAAAGCTGACCAATCAGTGCTTTCAGCAGCGTCGTCTTACCCATGCCGTTATGGCCGAGGATGCCGACGAACTCGCCTTCGCTGACCTGGAAATTCACACCCATCAGGATTGGTATGCGCCCGTAACTTGCGCGAAGGTTCTCGACCGACAACATCACGCCGCCTGCTTGCCGAGATAGACGTCTCGCACGGCCTGGTTCGACATGACGCGGTCCACCGTGTCCTCCACCAGGATGCGCCCTTGATTGAACACGGTAACCGTCGTCGCGACCATGCGGATGAACTGCATGTCATGCTCGACGACGATCAGAGCGTGCGAGCGGTTGATCTCGCGGATCAGTTCAGAGGTGCGCACGACCTCCTCGTGATTCATTCCGGCGGCCGGTTCGTCCAGCAGGATGAGGTCGGGATCCTGTGCCAGGACGGCGCCGATCTCCACCCATTGACGCTGCCCGTGCGCCAGCTGGCCGACCAATCGGTCCGCTATCCCCGTGAGGCCCAGGCGATCCAGCACTTCGCCGGTGATCCTGCGCGCTTTTGCCGCGGAGCCCATGCGCGCGGCGGCGACGAAGATGTTCTCATGCACCGACAGGCCGTTGAACACATTCGGCACCTGCGTCTTGATGCCGACCCCCAGCCGCGCGATTTCGTGTGGCCGCGCACCGGTGATGTCGTTGCCGCGAAACAGGATCTGGCCAGACGTGGGCGTGAGCTGACCGGTCAGCATCTTGAAGAAGGTGCTTTTGCCCGCCCCGTTCGGGCCAATCAGGCAGCGCAGTTCCACCTCGGCCAAGGTGAAATTGACCGCGTCGACGGCCGTCACGCCACCGAAGCGCATGGTCGCGGTGCGGGCTTCCAGTAGCGGCGGCGCGGTCACGCGCGCTTCGCCAGCACCGCGGCAGCCGGTGTCGCCGGCCGTCGCCTGAAGGCACGCGTGATCAACGTTGTCGCTGCCGGCACGACGCCTTGGGGCACCAGCAGCACGAAGCCAACCAGGATCGCCCCCAGGAGCAGGTTGGCATCCAGGGTTTGCTGCGCGCCGATCTGGGTGATCAGGTACTGCACGGCGAATGCTCCCAGGATCGGGCCGAGCAAGGTGCCGAGGCCGCCGAGCAGCACGAATATGATGATTTGCGCCGATTGCGCGAGGCTGAACACGGGCGGCGAGATGAAGCCACCCCAATTGACGAAAATGCAGCCCGCAAGCCCGGCGACACCTCCGCCGATCGCGAAGGTGATCAGCTTGTAGAGCCGCGGATCGTATCCGAGAAGCATGGCGCGGGTCTCGTTCTCCCGGATCGCCACCACCACTCTGCCGAAGCGGCTCGCCAGGATCGCGCGCAGGATGATGTAGACGCATAACAGAGCACCCGAGCTGACATACCAGAGCTCGACCGGTCCAAACGCGTTCGAGGGATCATTCGGCCAATTGAGCGGGGGCACCGAGGGCATGCCGTTGAAGCCGCCGAGCTGCGCGCTGCCGATGTGGAAGATGTCGCCGGCGGTCGAGTTCATCACGTTGAACAGGATCACCGTCACGGTCAGCGTGATGACACCAACGTAGGCGTCGCTGATACGGCCGTAGAACATGAAGTAGCCGAGCAGTGCCGCGAAGGCGGCTGGCAACAATATGGAAAGCAGCGCGGGTAGGCTGCTGTCCCCCAGATTGATGACGGCGACCGCGTAGGTGTATCCGCCAATGCCGAAGAAGGCCGACTGGCCAAAGGACATGATCCCGCCGTAGCCCCAGATGAAGCCTTGGCTGAGCGCCAGGATCGCCATCGCCACGAAGACGGTGAACTGCACCAGACCGAACTCATCGCTGATCATCGGCAGTCCGAACATCAGCGCCAATCCGGCCACCACCATGCCGGCGAATCCCGCCCACCTTGTGAGCGCGACGCTCATACGCTGCGCCGCAGGAAGCGGCCGGTTATGCCCTGAGGCAAGATACGGATCATCACGATTGCGGAAACGAGCAGTGCGACCTCACCGAACACCGGCGTCGTCTCGAACGCGGCGATCTGGTTGATGAAGCCGAACAGTACCGAGGCGAGACCAGTGCCGGTAACGATCGCCGCGCCGCCACCGATCACGGTGATGAATGCCTTGGCGACGTAAACCGATCCCATCACCGGCGAGACACCCGAAATCGGCGCCAGCACGCCCCCCGCGAGCCCGGTCATCGCGGCCCCCAGCCCGAAGGTAATCATATAGATGCGCGACGGCGACACGCCAAGCGCGGCCGCCATCGCCGGGTTCTGCATCGTCGCCCGCACGATCAGCCCAAATTTGGTGAAGCGCAGCCCGAGCCACACGAAGAGCACCGCCAGCAGAGCGATGGCGATCACCACGAGCCCGTAGACGCTGGTGTGATACTCGCCGATGTCGAAGCCACCCAGGGGTGCCGAGATGCCCTTTACAGTGTTGCCGAAGATCGTCGTTGTCAGCCCGATCAGGAACAGACTCAGCCCCCAGGTGGCGAGCATGGTGTCGATCATCCGGCCATAGAGGAAACGGATGAAAGCGCGCTCGACGAGCAGCCCGACCACGCCCACCAATAGTGGCGAGACCACCAGCATCGAGAACCAGATATTCAGCCCGGCATTGGTCGCGAGGACCGTCGCATAGGCTCCCAGCATCAGGAATTCCCCGTGCGCCAGGTTGATGATCTTCATCAGGCCGAAGATTATGCCAAGGCCCAGGCTTAGCAGCAGCAGGGAGGCGATGCTTACGAGCACATTGAAGCCGACCAGTCCGAACAGATCCATGCGCGCGCCTCAGGTCCTGATGTCGATGACAAACTGCTTGTTCACATCCGGATGCTTGATCAGATCGCACACCGCGCCGGTATCGGACGGCGGCTGGTCGGGATAGCTCTCGATGACGTGCCAGGCCTTGTTCTCCGCCTTGCCCAGGTAGGCGTTGCGGATCGTGTGGTGGGTCGGCGGGTCGATTTTGACGTGACCCGAAGGACCGTCGATCTCGATGCCGCTTTCCAACGCTTCTATCACCTTGAGACGGTCGAAGGTGCCGGCCTTGGTCACACCTGCCGCCCACAGAAAATAGCCCTCGTAGTTCACCGCGGTCAGTTCGCCCATGTAGGGGATGTCCTTGCCGAACCGATCCTTGACCTTCTTGACGAACGCCTTGTTTGCCGGCGTGTCGAGTTCCTCGAAATAGCCATAGGCCGTGACGATACCGTCGCTTTCCGCCGCCTCCATCGTAGCCAGTTCGTTCACCAGGCCGAAAGTTGTCGAGGCGATCGGAATCTTGCTTTTCATCCCCGATGCCGTCCATTGCCGGTAAAATGCGGTGTGGTTGGACCCGACCAGCGCCGACAGAACGATATCCGGCTTGGCTTCCTGGATCTTGCTGATGGTGGCGGAGAAATTGGACACGTCGAGCGGGAAGAATTCGGTTGCGAACACCTTGCCGCCGCCGTCGGTGGTATACTTGGTCATCCACTTCGCGGTGATCTGGCCATAGTTGTAGTCGGCCGCGACGATGTAGGCGTTCTTTCCCCAGTTCTTCTGTGCATAGGCGACCAGCTTGTTCACCGTCTGCGCCGGTGTCGTTCCGGTGCAGAAAATGTCGCGGTCGCAGACTCCGCCCTCATACAGCACGTTGTAGAAATACAGGATCTTGTTGCGGTCGAAGACCGGCCGGATCGCCTCGCGTGAGGCAGAGGTGATGCCGCCCTGGACGACGCTCACTTTGTCTCGGAGCGCCAGTTGTTGGGCGTATTGCGAGTAGAGCTGAATCGTCGACTGGGTATCGTAGTGGACCAACTGCAGCGGACGGCCCAAGACCCCGCCGGCGGCGTTGATCTCGCTGACCGCGACCTGCGCGGCATAGTACATCGGCGTACCGGATGTGCCGATCGGCCCTGACTGATCGAGCAAACTGCCGACCTTGACCGGCTCCGCGGCCGCGAAGCCGCGTCGGCTGATGAACGGCGTCAGGAGCGCTCCGGCGGTGCCGGCCTTCAGTAGACGACGACGATCGAAAGCCATGCGAACCCCTGTCTCGTTGGTGCCGGAATTCCGGCGGGATGGTTGGGAAGCTGCAAGCGACATGCCAGTGATTGTGGCCTACCTCGCAAGGATGATCTCGCTTCCGGCCGGCCCCGGACGGTCATTGCATCGCTGCAGGGTTGGGCACCTGCCGCTTCATCAGGCGAATGGCGGGTGAGGTGACCACCCCGGGTCCGAGCCGAACACCGAACCGGTCAGAGGGCTGAACAGCGAGGCATTCAAGGTGTCGGTTGCTTGCCGCTCATGCAAACCCGAGGTCGCCAACCCGGCGGCTGCGAGAATCTGGTTTGGGAGACCGGCGCCCATGATAGCGCCGATCATGGCGTGCGAGGGGCTGTTCCGCAACCCCATCATCCGGCTTCGAGGACCGGAATGACCGCCGCGGTCGGCCTTGCGACAATCAGGGGCCGTTCGCGCGCCCGCGAACACACGAGAGCCTGATGAGCTATGCCGCGCCATGGGTCGCAGGCGACGACCGCTGGACCACTCCGCGGTCCCATGGTCACCTGTGGGTCGACGGACAGAGGGCACAGAGCAATGGACACGACCCGGATCGGTATCGGCAACCTCGAGGTGATGCGCATCGAAGAAAGCCACGGACCAGGGTTCTCGCCCCAGATGATGTTCCCTGACTTGCCGCCGGAGGCGCTCGAACGGCATCGGGATTGGATGGTGCCGCGCTATTACAATCCGCAGCTCAACGCATTCGTCTCCAGCATCCACAGCTGGCTGATACGCACGTCGCACCACACCGTGCTGATCGACACCTGCGTTGGCAATCACAAGGACCGGCCGGAATTTCCGCGCTTCAACCGGCTGGACGTGCCGTGGCTCGACCGCCTCGCCGCCGCCGGGGTGACACCCGAGCAGGTGGATTTCGTGATGTGCACCCACCTCCATGTCGACCACGTCGGCTGGAACACGCGGCTTGACAACGGAAGGTGGGTGCCGACCTTTCCGCGCGCGAAATATCTGTTCGGCCGGCGCGAGTTCGAGCACTGGACCGGCGAAGGCGCGCCGGCCATGGGCGGCAGAGTGATCGGAGACAGTGTGCTGCCGATTGTGGAGGCTGGGCTGTCGCATCTTGTCGATGACGGGTACTGTCTCGATGACACGCTTACCGTCGAGCCAACACATGGGCACACCGCCGGTCACGTGATGATCCGCGCGCGGAGCGGGGGTGCGACTGGCCTGTTCATTGGCGATGCGATGCACAATCCGATCCAGTGCTGCTACCCGGACGTGAACAGTGCCTTCTGCGAGGACCAGGACGCCGCCCGGGCGACGCGACGGCATATCCTGGGCGAGAGCGCCGAGCACGGGCATCTGCTGCTGCCGACGCATTTCGGTGCGCCGCACGTCGGGCGGGTGCAGGCCGAGGGCGATGCGTTCGTTTTCGTTCCGGGGACCTAGACAGCGGTTCCAGCTCGAGCGAACGCTCAGCAGATTTTGGTTATCGAAATGACCCGTTGGTAGACCGGTCCAGATAAGGCGCTCCAAGACCTGCGTCCCGACTACTCACTCGGGTTAGCGAGAAAGGGCGAAACGCGGCGTCAATCTAATCCTGAATAACCAGCGATGGCGGTGTCGGACGAGCGGTATGTAGGGCGTCCCGCAGAAGGTATCGCCGCAATGCCGGATTTCGATACAGCCCTAAAGTCCCAACAAAAAGGGGTCTGGTCGCGGAGCCAAACGAAACTTCGCAAGCCCCCAGCTCAAACGCGGTACGCATCGCTGCCGCACGCGCTCAGCGTGATGAGCGTCATCATTCCATGTGTGTTCCTGGTCGTCGGCCTGGTATTCGTTTCCGCGCCGGTCAACAACCTCCGCACCGCCTACCATGCGGTCTGGTCCGACGAACGCGATTCTTGGTATCCAATGTTGACGGCGGTGCGTTGGCTCGCGGCGCATCCGGGCCAGGACCTCTACCAACAGATCTTCTTCGTCTCCCATATCAAGTTCCATTACCCGCTGACCTCCCTGGTTTTCATCGAATGGACCAGTCAGATGACATTCGAGGAGGCGATGCGGCTGCTTAATCTGATGAACCTGGCGTTCGCGATGCTGTGCAGCGGCGGCGCAGCGCTGCTGACGGTGACCCTGGCCGATCAGGCGGGCGTCCCTCTCGATCGCCGGCTCCGGCTTCATCTGGCGGCGGCGGCGGCGGTGGCGACGGCCTGCTTCCTGCCGCTGGTACGGGGGCTGGAACTCGGGCAGGTCCAGGTCGTGATCGACGCGCTGTTCATCCTCGCCTGCTGCGCCCATGCGCGTGGTCTATCGGCCCTCGCCGGTGCGCTAGTCGGGCTGTGCGTGCTGATCAAGCCGCAACTGGGTCTGTTCCTGCTATGGGCGCTGGCACATCGCGTTTGGCCGTTCGCCATTGGCTGGCTGGTCGTTGTGGCCATCGGCTACATCGCGTCCGCGATTCTCTATGGACCGCGCTGGCCGTTCGACTTCGCCAACGTGATGGCCTACATCGGGGCACACGGCGAAGCGTTCGCCCCGAACCAGTCGGTGAACGGCTTGGTCAATCGGCTGCTTGGCAACGGTGACGCGATCACCTGGCATGAACACGACTTTGCGCCCTATAACCCGGTGGTCCACGCGTCGAGCCTGCTCGCAGCTCTGACATTCGTTGCGTTCGGCGTGGGGTTTGGCCTGCGATCGACTGCCGGCCGTGGCAGCCTGTGCGCAATGATCGTGGCGGGCGCCTGCTTTACCATGTCCTCGCCAGTGGTATGGGACCATCACTGGGGCTTGGTGCTACCGGCATTTTGTTTCTCATTCGCTGCATTGATCTCGCGAGAGCAAGGCTCTCCGGACGTCCGCCGGCGCTGGTGGGTGGCGTTGGCGATCGCGTATTTTTTGCTCGGCAACGAAATCGTGCCGTTGAATCGACTTGCCGGCACGTGGCTGTCCCCGCTCTCGTCGTACATGTTCTTCGCAGGTGTAGCCGTCACAATTATGACTGGGTGGTTGGGCCGGCAAGCATGGCGAAGTGCCAACCTTCCGGTCTCGCCCGAGCTTTCGCCAACTGGTCCCGTCCGATCCTGGAAGGATCACGCGGGCCGTCAAACGTTGTAGGCTGTCCTCGCCGCAGGGGCCAGTCGTGGCAAATCCAGCCGCGGGTGCTCGTGCCGAGGGGATTCTGCCAGACGAATCGGGCGGAACGGTCGCGCGCCGAAAGTTGCGACCAGACCATTATCTGGAGGCGATCGGAACGCTGGGCGCGAAAGACAATGACAATCAGGCTGGCTATGGTAGAGGTCGGCAGTCTATCCCTGAGTGCTGGACCGAGTTTGACCGGCCAAGTGACCACATCGCCTGGGAGCTACGCCCAATGTCACGAATTGGATCCGAACGGATTGGCATCGATATCGGCAGCAAGCTGCGGTTGGAGGAAGCCATCGGCTGGGCCGCTCGCAGCGGCGTGCGGATCATCGACGTCCAGCTTGACAGCGGCGAAAACGCCTTCACCCGGTTCGACCGCCAGCGCGCCCTCGCGGTGCGTCGCGCCTGCGACCAGCACGGCGTGCGGCTCGGCCTGCACACGCTATCCGCGGTCAATATCGCGGAATATGCGCCACTGGTGGGCGAGGCGGTCGACGCCTACCTGAAGGGATACATCGACACCGCCGACTTGCTTGGCGCCCAATGGATCATCGTACATGCCGGGTTCCATTTCTCCTCCGACATCGAACCGCGCATGCAGGCGGGGTTGGACCGCCTGCGGCGTATGGCCGACTATGCCGCAGCGAAATCCACGCTGCTGCTATTGGAAAATCTGAACAAGGAACCGCCTGACGCGGAGATCCATTACCTTGCACACACGATGGAGGAATGGCGTTGGTACTACGACAGAATCGATTCCGCCGGTTTCGCGCTGTCGTTCACCGCCAATCATGCCCACCTGGTGCCGGAAGGGGTGGCGGGCTTCCTCGATACCATGCCGCTGCATCGTGTGAAGGAGGTGCGGCTCGCCGATTGCGTGCGGAATGGGATCGAACAGCACCTGCGTCCCGGCGAAGGTGATTTCGATTTTGTTGGACTGTTCCGGTCACTGCAGGCCAAAGGGTATGACGGACACTACATGAACGCCTTCGGAACGCTGGACGACATGTTGACCGCGCGGACCCTGTTTGGTGGAATTGACGCGGGCTGACAACTTGGCGTCGATAGAAAGCACTGGCGCCCGGCTAAAGTGCCTTCACCTCGAGCGGGCTCCCTCCAGACGTGGTTTCGCGAGCAATTCAGCCGACTGCTGGTGGAGAAAATCTGACGGAAAGAGCCGCCAGATTTTCCCACTAGCCTTTGATTTGGTGGCCGCCGATTCGGCCAACGCTCGGGTATTGGGCGTTGGCATCGGACCACTAGGCACCCACGCCAGGTCGGCTTGAAACTTCTGCGTACCAGCGTGCCACAGCCATGTGCTCATCGGGCACAGGAAAATTCATCGCGTTGGCCGCAAAATCGACAGTGACCAGTGCCGTAATATCCGCAGCCGAGAACGTGCCGCCGGCGACAAAGCGAACCTCCGCCAGACGGGCGTCGAGATCGGCGAAGAAGTTTTTCACCCGGAGCTTGCTGCGCTCGACCAGCGCCGGGATCTGGTCATAGTCGTGCGACCCGGCGATCGCGCGGCCTTTCAGTCTCGCCACCGCATTGCGAACACCTTCCATGACCGCGGCAAATCCCTCAAGCTCCGCACGCCGCTCCCACATGGTGACCAGCGCTTTGTCTTTCGGCGTCGATCCAAGAAGCGGCGGCATCGCACAGGTCTCCTCGAAATAGCGCCAAATCGCCGGCACTTCGCCTATCGCCGTTCCATCCTCGAGCACGAGCGTTGGCACGACGCGGCGCGGGTTGATAGCGCGGTAGGACTCGGAGTGTTGTTCGCCCTTCCCGAGATCAATCGGCACCAAAGGCACCGTCAGTCCCTTTTCCGCCAGGAAGATTCGTACGCGGCGTGAATTGGGAGACGCAGGAGAATGGTAAAGTTTCAGTGCATTTATGGTCATAGCGTTCTATCCGATGATGTTCGAACGATCGTCAAACGCCGCCGCCCACAAGAACCTGCGCCGCGGCCGCGGCCGGCATCAGTGCACCGGCGCGGCCGGTTCCACGAGAGCCGTCGGGTACGAGAGCGGTTTTTCCCGCGAGCCTCGTGCCTTCAAAGAGTAACAACGATCTTGCCGAACTGGCTGTTGCCTTCCAGGTAGCGATGAGCCTCGACGATATCGTCGAACGGAAAGATACGATCGATGACCGGCTTCAGTTTGCCCTCGTCAAAGCCGCGACGAATGAAAGCGACCGCTGCCTTGAGCTTCTCAGGATCGCCGCTGGTAAGCCAGATGTTGTGCGCCTTGATGGTCGGCATCTTGGCGATCATCTCCAGCAGCGGCAGCGGCGTGATGCCCTCGCCGAGTGCGCCGTAGATGTAGACGATGCCCTGGAACGCCAGTGCCGAAATCAGTTTCGGGAAGTCCGGCCCACCGACTGGGTCGAAGGCGACGCGTGCGCCCTTGCCGTCGGTAATCCGCATCACTTCCTGCACGAGGTCGACCTCACTCGTGGCAACCACGTGCATCGCACCGGCTTCGAGCAGCTGTTTCCTCTTTGCTGATGTGCGCGTGAGCGCGATGGAGGTGGCTCCTGCATAGTTGGCGAGTCTGGATCGCCGCCAGTCCGACGCTGCTGGAAGCGGCCGGAACGACGACAAAGTCGCCCTTGGTCACATTGGCATCTTCGATGAGCGCACTATACGCTGTGACGAACATCATCCAGATCGATGCGGCCTGCACGAACGAGAGCGAGGCCGGCTGCTGCACGACCGCGCTGGCCGGCACGACGATCAGGTCACCATAGGTTGCGTACTCGTTCATCGAAAAACTAGGGATGACGTCGACCGGTTCCCCGAGAGCGAACCCTGCGACACCCTCACCGAGTGCATCGACCGTCCCCGCCGCCTCGTAGCCCAGTCGTGCGGGCAAGCTTTACGGGCTCGATATATTCGCCGTGACGCCACATGCTTTCGGCGCGATTGAGGCCGATCGCCTTTACGCGGATGCGGATTTCCCCGGCAGCGGGCTGAGGCTCGGGGACTTCCTTGAACGTAAGGACTTCGGGCGCGCCATAAGTGGTGAACTCTACGATACGAGACATGCGAGACTTCCTTCCGCGCGGGAACAAGGCATCGAATGGGCCGGGCCCCTGAGGCCACACTGAACACACTCCAGGCTGCAGATGACAGCCGACGCGCTGTCGGGCTCCGCAAAGTCCGGAACTCCACGGTAGGGCGGGAAATCGGAATAGCCGTGTTCGTTGCCGCCCCAGAACGCCTCACGTTGGTAAGGCATGAGCGGCCAGCCGTGGCGCAGGCGCTCGGGGAGGTCAGGATTGGACGAGAACCACCGCGCGAACGCAACGAAATCCGCGTCACCTCGCTCGATGATCTGCTTGGCCTCTGGTCCGTCGAAGCCGCCGGCGGCGATGATCGTGCCGTCGTAGTGCTGGCGTATGAAGGCCGCGGCGACGGGATCTCGGCCTTCATGCAGCGTCGCGTCGCCCCTGATGCGCGGGTCGATGATGTGGAGATAGCCGAGACCGAGGCCGCTCAGCCGCTCCGCCAGCCAGCCGTAAGTGGCGCGAGGGTCGCTGTCGCGGACATCACCCCACTGACCTTCAGGCGACAGCCGCAGACCAACACGGTCGGCGCCGAAGACTCCGATCAGCTCTTCGAGCGCCTCGATCAGGAACCGGGCCCGACGCTCGATCGAGCCGCCGTATGCGTCCGTTCGCTTGTTCGATCCGTCCTGCAGGAATTGATCGACCAGGTAACCGTTGGCACCATGCAACTCGACGCCATCGAATCCGGCCTCGAGCGCCAACTGCGCCGCGCGCCGGAAGTCGGCCAGAATTCCAGGGATCTCCGCAATCTCGAGCGCGCGAAACGGCCCGGAGTCAACGAAGCCGCTTGCCGTCTTCGCCATCCCTTTAAAGGGCACGACCGATGGTGCGACGGGCGTGGACCCACCCGTTACGTCTCGGTGACTCTGGCGGCCGCCATGGAACAGCTGAAGGAAAATCCGGCCTCCGTTGACGTGGACCGCATCGGTCACGGCTCTCCAGCCGATGACATGTTCCGGCAAATAGATGCCGGGTGCGCCGTAATAAGAACGGCCAGAGATCGAGATCGCGGCGGATTCGGCGATCAGGAAGCCGCCCATCGAAGCGCGCTGCCCGTAGAAGTCCGCCATCATTGGAAGCGGCGTATCGGTCTCGTTTGACCGCAGCCGGGTCATGGGCGCAAGGACGACGCGATGGGACATTGTGTAGGGCCCGATCTGCGCGGGGGTGAACAGCGTCGACATCATCGCCTCCGAAGTTGTCGGAAAAGGGACAAAACAGCTCCTCTCCCCCCACCGGCTGAGCATGGCGCCACCACGGCTCGCAGCTATTTGGAGGTTCAGATCGGTCGCGGGTACGGCTTGTTGGATGGTCATCTGGGTCCCCCTGGCGACTGCAAAAAAGACTTTGTAAGCTGAGGGGCATGCCTGGGAGGTATGGAAGGCAATGGAGCTTCGGCACCTGCGTTATTTCATCGCGGTCGCGGAAGAGGGCAGCTTGACGCTCGCGGCCAAGGGAAGGCTGCATACGGCGCAGCCTTCCCTTAGTCGCCAAATCCGCGATCTCGAATACGAGGTCGGTGTTCAGCTTATCAGCCGCAGCGTGCACGGGATCGAATTGACCGCCGCCGGTCGCGCATTCCTCGACCACGCACGGCTGGCGGTCACTCAGGCGGAGGCAGCCGCGGAGGCGGCACGGCGGGCGGCGCAACCCATCAAGCCGATTTTCGCCTTGGGCTTCCTGACCGGGCAGGAAGTCGATTGGCTGCCGCACGCGACCAGCATTCTTCGAGATGAATTGCTGAATATCGAAATCAGGGTTTTCAGCGGCTTTTCGACCACGCTCGCGGACGACCTCCAGCGCGGGAAGCTTGATGTCGCAATCCTGCGCCGGGAACAGAAACCCGATCTCGAATACAAACTGGCGGCAAAGGAGCCGCTCGTTGTGATCCTGCCAAGTGATCATCCGCTCGCTCGGCGGGACCTATTCGATCCGCACGATCTCGTCAGCGAAACATTTATCGGAATATCAAATGTTGCGCCCGTGCTGCGCGCCGCAGTCAATGGTTATCTGAAACGATCCGCCGTCGAGATCGAATCGGCATTTGAGATCGATAATTTCGCAATGGCTATTTCGCTCGTAACATCGATGCGCGGTGTCGCTCTGCTGCCGAGCTCCGTCCGGGGTTTCTTGCCGTGGTCAGTTACTTCCCGTCGGCTAACAGGCGAGCAGCCGACGGTGGATTTGATGATCGGATATCACAAGACGAACAAATCGCCGATTTTGAAGAAATTCCTCTCCCGTATTGATGAATTGACCAATCGGATCTATGGCACGGCCGGCCGAAAAATCGAGCTGGAGTCGGCCCCTCCGCCATGATGATCGATGCCGTCTTGCCGACGAGTTCGGCCAGAGGGCGGCAATCGCCGGACGTCGTTGCCATGCCGCGGGCTACGGATGCTCCGACGATCCCGCTTTTCCGAACGGGCGCACTGGGTCGGGAGACCGAGAGCGCGATACGTCCCAAGTCGCTGGGTCAAAGCAGTCGCTGGGTCAAAGCTGCCGGCTGAGCTTCCGGGCGAGGAGCCAGCCGGGCAATGCGGAGGCTGGGGCGGCGGGCAGCAGCAACAGCCATCCCAACGGCTGGGAATTGACGATCAGATCCATGCCGATACCCAGCATCATGCCGCCAACCAGGGACCCGGTCACTCCGGCGGCGACGCCCAGCCAGATAATTTCGCCTCGAGTGATCATCCCGGCTTGCTACCGACCAGGGGAACGTTTGACAAGACGTCGGCCAAGCGCCTATAGGCGCCGCTCTTTATGGCCGGGAACGTGGACGGATCGTGGTGATCCGCGCCCGCCCGTGGCGCGTGGACAATCCATCCGCCATGGGCCTACCGGTGCAACAACCATGACGAAAAGGGCAACGCGCCCATGACCAAGCGCGCCGAGAGTAAGTACAAGATCAACCGCCGGCTGGGCATCAACCTTTGGGGCCGACCGAAATCCCCCATCAACAAGCGCGATTACGGTCCCGGCCAGCATGGCCAGCGGCGCAAGAAGCCGACCGATTTCGGCACCCAGTTGATGGCGAAGCAGAAGCTGAAGGGCTATTACGGCAACATCGGCGAGAAGCAGTTTCGCAAATACTATGAGGAAGCGGTCCGCCGGAAGGGCGACACCTCGGAGAAACTGATCGAAATCCTGGAGCGTCGGCTGGACGCGGTCTGCTACCGCATGAAGTTCGCCGTCACGCCGTTCGCCGCGCGACAATTCGTCTCGCACGGTCATCTGACGATCAACGGCAGGCGGGTGAACATCCCGTCGTACTTGGTGCGCGACAACGACGTGATCGAGGTCAAGGAAAAATCCAAGCAGCTTGCCATGGTTCTTGACGCAACCCAGAGCACCGAGCGTGACGTGCCGGAGTATCTGGAGGTGGATCACCGGGCGATGAAGGGCCGCTTTGCACGCTCGCCGAAGCTGTCGGATGTGCCATATCCTGTGCAGATGGAACCCAACCTGGTGGTTGAGTTCTACTCCCGCTGATCGCCACATAACCGACCCGGACGCCGGCTACGGGCGAGGCTCGCCCGTCCGACCGGGGCGACGGCGCATCGCGGCCGAGGCGATCGGGTGCTTTGGCACATCGCCGTGAGCGCGGCCACTTTCCGTGGCGCGCCGCGTCTGCGGGCAGGCGCAATCTCGGATCGGCAGACAGTTCGCCGATCGATGTTTACGTCCGAGTATGCTTGTCGGCCGACCTGATCGCTCGTCACCGATTTGACGCCCGGCTTGCCTGGCGCTTGCGGATGCCGGATGGTCGCTGCGACGCCGGCCGTCACCAGCCGAACCGCCAGATCCGTGGGTCGGAGGGGGTTGGGTCGGGCACCGAGTGGCGCGCTTTCGGGGTTGGATCGGGCACCGAGTGGCGCGCGTCGGCCAATTCGAGCCGGCGCTATGGAAAATCCGCGTGTCAGCGAGGGACGGCATGATACCCACCGCTGGTTTGGCCGTTTTCACGACAGCCGCGACGGTGCTGTACATCGGTCTCGCCGTCATCAGCGGGGGCGGGTTCACCATCTTTTTCGACCACCCGGCCCGCGTCGCCCTGGTCCTCATCCTGCTCGCCCTGGGTGGCGCATCGGCGTTCACCCGCGGAAACATGAGCCCTGGCGAGCGTGAGGATCGCGGCAATCGCTGGGTGATATCAGTCCTCGGGTTGCTGGGTCTATTGATCGCCATTCTACCACCCTACACGGACCGTGTGGGGTTCTGGACCTTTGGCGGCGACACCGTCCGTTGGCTTGGGGTGGTTATTTTCGCCGCCGGCGGAGCGCTGCGGCTCTGGCCGGTTTTCGTGCTTGGCCCACGGTTCAGTGGATTGGTCGCGATCCAACCCGGACATACGCTCGTCAAGGGTGGCGTGTACAGCCTCATCCGGCACCCCAGCTATCTTGGCCTGCTGGTGAACTCGCTTGGGTGGTCACTGGCTTTTCGGTCGGGGGTCGGCATTCTGCTCACGCTGCTGATCGTCCTGCCGGTTCTCGCTCGCATCCGCGCGGAAGAGGCGCTGCTGCATTCGCAGTTCGGCCGCGAATACGATGAGTATCGCAGTCGGACCGCGCGTCTGATCCCAGGACTCTGGTAGCCGATGGCAAAAAGATTGGGTGGGCTAATCCGGTCTCGGCAGCCAGCCGCGCTGCCCTGGTGGACTTTTCGATGCAGATCGATCGGCGACGATCGAGCGGTCGATCATTACAATTCAGCACTGCAATGCCGCCTGCCGATACTTCCCCAAAATCGTCTTATTTTCCATAAATATGCACCAGCCGTCGGACTGACGCAGCTATTGGCAAGACTTCCTGACCAGAACTGGATGCAAAATCGGTCAGCGCAAAATTGGTCGCAGCGTTTCGTATTTTCGGACGCATCCGTCATATGCTCAGAAGGTGTCTGCGTTTGAAACCATCCCGGCCCCCGGGCCGATTGGGCACAATTCCTTCCATGTTTGCCTTCCACACGAGACGGAAACAATTGACTTAGGCAATTTTCCAACATAGGTATTTGTTAACACCATGTTGGAGCCTCGTGATTGCAGCATGTTTCCAATGAAAGTGTCAGTCGCCGCCGAGCAAATCTCGTGACTTCCCGCAACTCGGTGCTTCGGCCGCTTGGGCGGTCGCACTAGAGCAAGTCGCACTAGAGCAAAATTGGGATCCATCCGACATGGCCTACGGCACCGCCCAGACGCAGTTGACCGGCCAGCGCTACGCGACGCTCGATGCAACCCGGTCTGAGAAATCGATGGATATCAACAGCGACATTGAGGCAGCCGGTAGCGCCGTCGACGCCACGCCTGAGATCGATCTGCGTCAGCTCCGGCATCATACCAAGAACACGCTGCAGCGGATGATCGGCCTGATCGGCGAGCTGCCTGGATTGCAAGAAACGCCGGAAGGCCAGCAACTCGCACGGGAACTGCAACGGCGCATCTGCCTGTCCGCGACAATTTCCAATACACTATTTGGCTTCACCGAGGTACCGGGTTCGATGGCGGAGCGGCTGCGATTGCTCGCCGGTGCGATGGTGGACCTGATGGGTGCGGCGAATCAGATTATTCGGGTCGGCGTTTTGGTCCGCGGCGCATGTCCCGGTCATTTGCGGATGGCGGTGATGCGCACCGCTCACGAGTTGATCGGCAATGCCGTCAAGCACGGCATGAAAGGCCGGCCCGGCGGCCGCATCTCGGTGCGGTTGCTGAGCCATGACACGAGCACCACACTCGCGGTCGTGGACAACGGCTGGGGCTTCAGTGGGCGGCCGCGGGAAGGTGAGGGTCTGGCCCTGGCCCGCGGCTTCGCGGCGAAGCATGGCGGCGCGCTGCGGCTCGAAGGCGATGACGGCGCCGCGGCCACGCTGGAGCTGCCGCACTGGCGCTGACCGCCGGCGAGACCAACCCAAGTCTGATCGCGACCACGTCGATACTTGCATGCAACCGACAAAGTAGCTGTCGACCGACGCTTTCACGCTCCCAGCATGACGAGTTCAGGGCTGTCGCCTCGGCCGCGGACTGTCCTGTGCCTGGCCTGGCCCTGGCGGCGAAGCCCCGACCCACCTGCGCCCGGCGGCAGAAGCCGAATTGAAATCAGCGATCAGGCCGACGCCTCGGGGCGGAACTACCGCGAACCCGATCGCCGCAGCGAGCCCAGTCCGACTCACTTGTAGACAAACACTCCGCCATCCAGGTCGATCGCAGGCCATTCGTCCTTTTCGGTCCAGTAGTCCTGCGTGTGCTGCCATTCAGGTTTGTCGCCCCGCTTCGGCAGCAAGTGCATGCCGCGCAAGACGTAGCCGGGATTGAAGTTCTCGGTGTCGATCCAGGGCAGCAAGGGCATGTCCTTGTCCTCCGGCCGCAGAGAGGGCGTGACCATCCGGGCACCTTTCGCCTGCATGTGGTTGAGCAGCCGGCAGACGAAATCGGCGACCAGATCGGCCCGCAGCGTCCAACTCGCCCGGAAATAGCCGAACACCCATGCCATGTTCGGCACGCCGGTGAACATCATACCGCGATAGGTGACGGTATCGGAGAACACCAGGGGTTTGTCGTCGATGGTGAATTCGATATCGCCGAGAACATTGAGATTGAACCCGGTGGCCGTGATGATGATGTCGGCGGCGAGAGACTTGCCGGACTTCAGAAGAATGCCGGTTTCGGTGAACCGTTCGATTTCATCGGTGACCACCGAGGCTTTTCCGCTGCCGATCCCCTGAAACAGATCGCCGTCCGGAATAAACGCGATCCGCTGCCGCCATGGCCGGTAAGTCGGCGTGAAATGCGTGTCCACGTCGTAATCGGCCCCTAGATGGGCTCGCACCGCGCCGAGCAATTCCTGCTTGACGGCTTCCGGTTCGGTCAAGGAACGGCGCGTGAACACGTCTTGTTCGTAAAGGATCTTCTTGCGGACAATTTCATGGATCCATGCCTCGTCGATGCCCAGCGCCCGCAACTCCTCGGCAAGTGGAATCGCATTGCGCCCCGCCCTGAAATATGTCGGCGAGCGCTGCAGCATCGTGATGTGGCCGCAGTCGGCCGCCATCGCCGGAATCAGCGTTGCGGCGGTGGCGCCAGAGCCGATGACGACGACATTCTTGCCGGCATAATCCAGATCCTCCGGCCAGTTCTGCGGGTGAACGATCTGCCCCTTGAAGCTCTCCATGCCGTCCCACTTCGGCATGTAGCCCTGCGAGTGCCGGTAGTAGCCCTGGCACATCCAGAGAAAGTTCGTGGTGAACCACACCGCTTCGCCGGTGTCCGTCCGGGTCGCCTCGATCGTCCAAAGTGCCTCGCGGCTCGACCAGCTCGCCGAGGCAATCTTGTGCTGATAGCGGATGTGCGAGCCGAGGTCGTTCTCGTCGATGACTTCACCCATATAGCTGAGGATTTCAGCCGCTGTGGCGATCGGTGCGCTGGTCCATGGCTTGAAGCGATAACCGAAGGTATGCAGATCGCTGTCGGACCGGATGCCCGGATAGCGGTGGGTGAGCCACGTGCCGCCGAAACTTTCCTGCGTCTCCAGGACGACAAGGCTTTTGCCGGGGCACTGCTTGGTGAGGTGATAGGCCGCGCCGACCCCGGAGATTCCGGCCCCTACGATCAGCACGTCGAAGTGCTCGGCCGTCGGTGATTCGGTCCTGGTGAGTGTTGCTGTCTCGGTCATGGCTTGCGATCTTTCTCGGCGGTTGGCGGCGTATCGCCCGGCGACGGCAGCTCCACGGCCCCAAGCACGGGCGCCCTGGGGATTGTAACCCTACCCTAATAATCCAGGAGCCGGGATCTTGGCAGCCTTATTGATAAAAATCTTACGTTGAGCGTTCGTTGACGACCGTCGGGAAACCATGGTTTCAGCGGCGGTCACCCGTTGGCCGCCTGGATTGCCGCCCAGATCCGGGCCGGGCTGGCAGGCATATCGAAATGCCGGATACCCAGCCCTGCCAGCGCATCGTTGATCGCATTCATCGCCGCGCCCAGCGCGCCCACTGTCCCGGCTTCTCCGACGCCCTTGGCGCCGAGCGGGTTGACCGCTGTCGGCACCTCCCGCGTTGCGAGGCGAAAATACGGGTAATCGGCGGCTCGGGGCATCTGGTAGTCCATGAACGATGCCGTCAGCATCTGCCCGGATTCCGGATCATGCACGATCACCTCCCCGAGCGCCTGACCGACCCCCTGCACCACACCGCCATGGATCTGCCCGGCTACCAGCATCGGGTTCAGCACCCGGCCAAGTTCCTCCACCGCGCTGTAGCGGACTATCTCGGTCACCCCGGTTTCCGGATCGACTTCGACCTCGCAAATATGCGTGCCGTTCGGGAAGGTGACGGCGGTCGGGGTGAACTCCCCGCTCTCGACCAGGCCGCCTTCCTGGCCAGGCGGAATATGCGCCGGATCGTGCGCCGCCTGCCCAACCGCGGCCAGATCCACCGAGCGGTCGGTGCCGGCAATGGTAAATTTTCCTTCCGCCAGCTCCACGTCGACCACGGCGGCTTCAAGCAGTTCGGCGGCGATACGGGTGGCCTTCTCGATCACCTTGTCCACTGCCAGGGTGACCGCCGATCCGCCAATGCAAAGCGCGCCCGAACCGCCGTTGCCCTTGCCGCCGGGCAACAGGTCAGTATCGCCGCCCTGGTAGCGCACCTGAGTCAGCGCCACGCCGAACCTCTCGGCCACGAGTTGGCTGAACGCCGTCTCCAACCCCTGCCCCACCGACATCGAACCTGAACGCAGCACCAGAGTACCGTCCTCGGCCAGACGCAGGCTGGCGGTGTCCTTGGCGGGACGCAGGAACGGACCGCCGGCAACCTCGATGCAGTTGCATAGCCCGATGCCACGCAGCATGCCCCGCCCCGCCGCCTCCGTCCGGCGTTCCTCGAACGAGGCGAACTCGGCCAGCGCCGCGGCTTCGCGCATGTTCCCTTCAAATTCGCCGCAATCATAGGTGAAGGTGAGCGCGGTCTTGTAAGGCATCGCCTCGGGAGGGATCAGGTTGCGGCGGCGAAGCTCGTACGGGCTGATCCCTACCTCCCGCGCGGCGACGTCGATCATCCGCTCGATTGCGTAGGTGGCCTCCGGCCGGCCGGCGCCCCGATAGGCTGCCGTCGGCACGGTGTGGGTCAGCACGCCGCAAACCTGCGCGGCGATGAACGGGATGATGTAGACCCCGGCGATGCCGCCGATATTGCCGACACCCCAGCCGGAGCGGCCGGACACATAGGCCCCCAGATTGACGTCCCAGCGCAGTCTGAACGCGGTGAATTTGCCCTCGGCATCGAGACCAAGCGAGGCGCTGACGCGCATTTCCCGGGCCTGTTCGTCGGTCAGAAATCCCTCCGGTACGGTCCGCTATCCAGCGCACCGGACGGCCGAGACGGCGCGCCGCCCAGGCGACGAGGACCGGTTCCTGGTGGACGCCGGATTTCATACCGAATGAGCCGCCGACGTCGCCCGGCAACACGCGGATATCGGCCGGCGGGATGTTGAAATTGCCGCTCGCCATGCCGTTGCGCAGCGCGAACGGCGACTGATGCGCGGCGTGGATCTCGATCCGTCCGTCGGTGGCGATGCAGGCCCAGGCGCCGCGCGGCTCCATCGTGTTCGCGGTGACGCGGGAGACGGTGAAGTCGAGCGTCGTGACATGCGCCGAGGCAGCCAGCGCCGCCTCGGTGCCGCCCGCATCGCCCCGCTGCCACAGGAAACCGATATTGTCGGGCACGTCGTCCCAGACCGTAGGCGCGCCCGAGGCCAACGCGGCGGTCGGCTCGGTCACGACAGGAAGTGCACGATAATCGACAATGATCGCCTCGGCCGCCTCTAGCGCAGCGGCGCGCGTTTCGGCAACGACCATCGCTACGGGTTCGCCCACGAACCGCACGCGATCGGGCGCCAGCAACGGACGGTCGGTTTTTGGGGCGGGGCTGCCGTCGGGCCGCGGAAAGCCAATCCCACCCGGGATCGGCGCGACATCAGTCAGATCAGCGCCGACATAGACCCCGAGAACTCCATCCATCGCACACGCGGCAGCGCGTTCAATCCGTTCGATCCTGGCGTGGGCGTAAGGAGAGCGCACGAAGACCGCGGTCGCCAACCCGGCCGGGGCGGCGTCCGCCGCGTAGTTCCCGCGGCCGGTGAGCAACCGGTGATCCTCGAGCCGCCGGACCGATCTCGCCTGCATTGTCGCCATGATCTTCGCTCTATCCGCCACTCAGAGCGAAGCATAGCGAATTCGGCGGGAAACGCGACGCCGGCAGCCCGGCGAGGTTATCTCAGTAGTCGGCGGCGTTCGGATCGAATTCGACAATGCGATCGCCGGGATGCACCGATGTGTCGCCCGCGAAGATATCGCGATCCTTGGTCTCGGGGATGAAAAGCAGCCCGATCACGGCGGTGGCGGCGGCGATCACGATCGGATACCACAGCCCGAAATAAATGCTCCCGGACTGCGCGTTCATCGCGAACACGGTGGCCGGCAACAGCCCGCCGAACCAGCCGTTGCCGATGTGATACGGCAGCGACATCGACGTGTAGCGGATCCGGGTCGGGAACAGTTCGACCAGCGCGGCGGCGATCGGGCCGTAGACCATGGTGACCAGTATCACCAGGAACGCCAGGATCAGAACAAGGGTGAACGGCTGCGGCCGGAACACGTCCCAGGGGTGCGCCAGCTTCACAACCGACGGGTTCGAGGCAGCCGGGTAACCCACCGAGGTCAGCGCGCCAGCCAGATCCTTGGCGAACGTGGCAGACGTAGCGGAGATGGTCTGGTCACCGATACGGATACTGGCCGGGGTCCCCGGTGCCGCGACCTCCTGCGAGTAAACCACCGAAGCCCGCGACAAGGCGCCCTTGGCCACATCGCAACTATTGGCGAACTTGGCGGTGCCGACCGGGTTGAACTGGAAGGAGCAGTCGGCGGGATCGGCCACCACCACAACCTGTACCGTCTCGTGGGCCTGCGACAGCGCCGGGTTGGCGACCTCCGCCATGTACTTGAACACCGGGAAGTAGGTCAGCGCGGCGATGATACAGCCGCCCAGGATGATCGGCTTGCGCCCAACCTTGTCGGACAGCCAGCCGAACAGCACGAACCCACCGGTGCCGATCGCCAGCGACCAAGCCACCAGCATGTTGCTGCTGAAGGCGTCGACCTTCAGTACCGAGGTCAGGAAAAACAGCGCATAGAACTGGCCGGAATACCAGACCACGGCCTGACCGGCGACCAGGCCCAGCAGGGCCAGGATGGCCCACTTTGCATTCTGCCACTGGCCGAACGCCTCGGTCAGCGGTGCCTTGGAATGGGTGCCCTCTGCCTTCATCCTCAGGAACGCCGGGCTCTCGCTGAGCTGCAGGCGAATCCAGACCGAGACGGCCAGCAGCAGGACCGACACCAGAAATGGCACACGCCACCCCCACGAGCGAAAGTCATCGCCGCTCATGAGTGATTGGGTCAGCAGGATCACCAACAGCGATAGGAACAGGCCGAGTGTCGCTGTGGTCTGGATCCAGCTCGTGTAGAAGCCGCGACGACCCTGCGGTGCGTGTTCGGCGACATAAGTCGCCGCACCGCCATACTCGCCGCCCAGCGCCAGGCCTTGCAGCATCCGCAGCGCGATGAGGATCACCGCCGCGCTGAGCCCGATACTGTCCGAGGTCGGCAGGACGCCAACGATGAACGTTGAGGTCCCCATGATCAGGATCGTCACCAGGAAGGTGTATTTGCGACCCACCAGATCGCCGATCCGGCCGAACACGAGGGCGCCGAAGGGACGCACGAGAAAGCCCGCGGCGAATGCCAGGAGCGCAAATATGTTGCGGGTGGTTTCATCGAACTGGCCGAAGAACTTCGCGCCGATGATGACCGCGAGGGAGCCGTAAAGATAGAAATCATACCACTCGAACACGGTACCGAGGGACGAAGCGAGGATGACCTTCATCTCGTCCCGCGTCATCGGGCGAACCGACGGTGCGATCACGCCCGACGGCGTCGTGGATGCGCTCATTGGCAAATCGCGCCTTCCTGTTACATTTCCACCATCACGCCGGAAATGGCGATTACCGGAATGGCGATTATAAGCGCCTGCCCCGGATGATGCCGATCAACACAAGCTGACAGGCCATCTGACCCCTAGCCGAGATTCAGTCCCGGCAATAGTGGGCAATCTGGACAAGGGTAGCTTGCGCGGGCCGGGACTGCGCGCGGACGCTGCAGGGGCCTGAAGTCAGCCGCTGCCGCTCAAGACTTTACGCGCACTCCAGATCACGCCCCAGAGAAAGGTGACCGCGCCCCACAGGAAGCCAACCTTTTGCTGATGATATAGCCACTCCAGCAAGGACGGCTTGATGTTGTGATCAAAATCCCCCCTGCCGAGCGCCGCCGTCGCCACGGTGCCTTCGAAGGTGATGTGGAGGCCCTCCTTGCCGACCTGCATCTCGGAGACAATGCCGTGTGCATCGCCGAGGCGCAGCGCGGCGCCGCGCGACAGGGTGAGTTGCTCGTCTGCATCGGTCAGCGTCAGTGTGCCCCGCTCGATCTGCGACGCAAAAGCCGACTCGCCGGTACTTGAACTTCTCTCATCGAAGAAACTCAGCCCGGACACCTGCATTTCCTCGAGCACCAGGCTATCGCGCGGCCTGTCGTGCAGCAGCGCCGACACCGGGCCCCGGCCGTCGTACTGGAAGCCGAAGCGGGCCGGGGGTTGGTCTTCGGGGAAGGTTTCGGCCGGCAGGCTGGCTCCCGCGCCCGAATCGGTGCTCGCGAGGACCGCGCCCGTCACATCGATGTCGCCGGTGAACGGGGCACCGAGGACAGCAATATCGACACCGCCATCCGAGCTGCGCGACACGGTGAGCACCCCGCCGCCGCCGATGGACAGATGGCGCAGGCGAACGCTTCCGGCGGGCGCGGCGATGTCGAGCGATTGCTCGCGTCCGGACGTCGTCTGCTGACCATACTCTGGCGGCAGGTCGAGTTGGGTAAAGTGCTGCACCCGCAGTCCGCCCGCTGCGCTCGACCAGTTGCCGTCCCACGTGAGGTCGCTGGCGAGCCGCAATGTCGCGGTAGTGGTATGCAGATCGAGCTGCACCCGCGTGCGCGGCACACGGACGGTCAAGGCAGCACTGGCGACAACGAGGCAGAGCAGTCCGATCAGCCCGGCCCACAGACCGAAGCGGCCGGGCCTGCCGGGCAATGCCGCAAGAGCCGCCTGCAGCGCATGCAGCCGCTCGATCTCAGCGCTCGGCGTTTCTCCGGCAATCGCCTTGCGCCCAACATCGGCGGCCAGTTCCTCAATCGCGCGGGTAATCGCCGACCGCTGCTCCAAGGCACCCACGGTTCGACGCTTGCCATCCGGCGGCATCAGGGCCGGAAGATTTTAAATCGACTCTGGATGTAGTCCGCCCCGGCCGGACGGGCGGCGACATCGAGCGTCATTTCCTTGCCTGCCGGCGAGTCGAGCGCGAGCGATACCGTGTCTCCGGCATGTACCGTATGGTCGATCCGGTTCCAGGGGGGCGCCGGACTGCCAGGCTCATAAAGCCGCCAATGGAAACTCTCGAGGTCGACCGAAGAGCGAAACACCATCCTGGTTGCCGTGCCGGCGGTGCTGGAGGCGTGGCCTCCGTCAACACGCAATGGTACATAAACCGTGCCTTTGTCCGTGCGCACGCTGCCAGTCAGTCCGATCCACGCCGGATCGAGATGGGCCGCCGTGACCACGTCATTCAGCGACCAGGTGAGTGAGCCCGCCGAAGGTATGCTGGCATCCATCCGGTAGTAAACCCGGGGTGGCAGGGCTCGGCCGACGACGGTCACCTGCGTTGTTGCGTTGAGGCCGCGCAGATCGGGCGCCGTGATCGTCAGCGCCCGACCGCTGTCCGGGCTGGACGGCCCCGGGCCGGACAAGAACGAGAGCAGCTCGAGTTCCTCGCCGGCCACCGGTTGATTGTACAAGCCCTCGCAACGGTCTGGAGCGGCACGGTAGCGGTAACCGTAGGAAGCCTCGGCGGGAGGGAGATCGGGTCTGCACGGAGCGGCGCATGCGCCGGTTGCGGCGAACGGCACCACAAGCAGGATCGCGGTGATGGCCGCGAGGACGTCGGTCAACACGGCAATTCTCGTTACTGTTGTTGTTTTCCCACTTCGACTCCGCATACGATTATGGGCCGCAAACTACAATAGGCAAGCCATTGGTACGGTGACGAGGCGGAGCGGGAAAAGCCGATGCGATGGGAGAGCAGGCTAAGCCGGATCATGATTCTGCTGTTCGGCATGGCGGGATCATGGGCTGCGGCCACGGATGCACGAGCGCAACCATCGGCCAGCGACGCCAAGGCCGCGGCCTTGCAGGACAACGTGGTAAAGATCACCGCGACATTCGGCGAGGGCGGCACGCAGACCGGCTTTGGCATCATCGTCGGCGAGCAGGGCCGAAACCTGGTTGTGGTGACGGCCGACCATGTGGTCCGCGGCGAGGATCCCGGCGCCGAGGACAAGAAGCCGACGATTACCTTCTTCAGGACCCAGGGCTCTCAGGTCCAGGGCAAGCTGGAGACGGTCAGGTTGCCGCATGGCAGCGGCGATCTCACGGTCATCTTGGTGCCTCGCCCGGCTTACGCGACGGCTGTGAAGGCGGCGATCGACCCTAAGCCCGTTATCCGGGGCACCAACGTGTGGCTGGTAGGACGGGTGGGCAACTGGAACATCCCCGCCTCCCCCGGCATCGTGGCCCAGACCAACCCCTTCACCGGGAAAATCCAGGTTGAGGGCCTGGCCGCTCGCGCCGGCAGCTCCGGCGGACCTCTGATCTCCAATGATGGCATCGTTGGAATGATCGTTGACGATGGCGAGCTGTATACCGAGGCAACCCCGATCGCGATAATTGAAAAACAGGTGCGGGACGTTTGGCACTATGAGTGGGATCTGACGGCCTCCGGTGCGCCGGTGGCGATTTCTCCGCCGTCAGGGTCCACCCCGCCGTCGAGGTTCGCGCAGAAGCCGATCGTGACACGGACGCCCGGTGGACCGGACCTCGGTAAGCAGCCTTCCTCGCAAGACGCGGCGACATCGAGCCTCCGCTGCGACGACGCGGGGACAATCGTCGCGCGCCTGGTATGCCGCGACCCAGGGCTGACCGAGCTGGACGTGTCGCTGGCGCATGTTTATCAAACCAAAATGGGTCGCCTGTCATCGTCTGATCAGCGATGGCTCAGGGGCGAAGAGTTTGCCTGGTTAAAGCAGCGCAACGACTGCGCCAGTGCGGTCGACATGCGCGGCTGCGTCGTCCAATCCTATCGCACCCGGATCGCACGTTTGGAAGGATCTTAGGCGGTCGCAATCGGGTTTGAGCCAGTCTGCTGGCGAAGCCTGTGCGGCAGGTGGCATTCAATCACACGCGGAGCGCTGCAACGCAGGCCAACAGATCTGAGCCGGAACCGATAGGCGCTGTTTCGGGCATGAAAGAATTCCGCACTGAGAGCCGCGAATGGCGCGGCGGCGATCGCTGTGATTTTCGGATCGGGGCAGCCGGCTTAATCTGCCGCCCTGATTTGCGCACCGACGGAGCGAGCGGCCATTGGACCAGATGTAACAGCCGATAGACGCACCCCTGCGACAGTGCCGGGTGTTCCGCGTGCCGACCATGCACCCGGCCGACATCTCCGGGGTGCTTGACCTGATCGCCACCGGGACCATCGCCGCGGCGGACATTCGCGCGATCTTCGGCAAAACCGAAGGCAATGGCTGCGTCAACGATTTTACCCGGGCATACGCCGTGACCGCGCTTCAGGCGGGACTCGCTCCGCGGCTGAATTGCACGCCGGCGGAGGTCGGCAAGCGGGTCGCCTTGGTCATGTCAGGCGGGACCGAGGGCGGGCTGTCACCGCACCTGCTGGTATTCGCTGCCTGTCCCGCCCCACCGGATGCGAAGCCGGAGCGCAGCCTCGCCATCGCGACGGCCGTCACCCGGGACTTCCTGCCCGAGGAAGTCGGACGCATGGCGCAGATTGACGCCACTGCCGAGGCTGTAACGGCCGCAATGGCGCAAGCCGGGATCACCAATCCCGAGGACGCACACTACGTGCAGATAAAGTGTCCCCTGTTGACCTCGGAGCGGATGCTGGCAGCCGTCGCGCACGGGCGGTCTGTCGCGACCGAGGACACATACGCGTCGATGGGTTACTCTCGCGGTGCCTCGGCGCTTGGTGTTGCGCTTGCACTGGGTGAAGTGGCGCGTGAGGCGCTGAACGACGATGCGGTATGTCGGCGGCTCGATCTGTGGTCCGGACGGGCGAGGACGAGCGCCGGGATCGAGCTGATGCACAACGAGATCATCGTGCTTGGCAACAGCGATAGTTGGGCGAGCGATGCGATCATTGCGCATCGCGTGATGCAGGACGCGATCGACCTCCCGGCGGTGGTTGGCGCGCTGGCCGACGTCGGGCTCGCACCGGGTGGTCAATTGCCGGGGGGCCAGTTGGATCAGGCGCGGGCGGGAAGCACTGCTTGCCCTCCTGGCCAAGGCCGATCCGGGCTCAACCGGCCGCATCCGCGGTGCCCGCCATATCATGCTGGACGACAGCGACATCAATGCAACGCGCCATGCGCGGGCGTTGGTCGGCGGGGTGTTGGCAGGGTTGATAGGCCGCACCGATTTGTTCGTATCCGGCGGTGCCGAGCACCAAGGGCCGGACGGCGGCGGCCCGGTGGCAGCAATCGCTCGGCGCGCACGCACAGTTTGAAGCGCTCGGGTGCAGGCCCGGGGCCGATCCAAATCTATGGCCGGCGCCCCCTGCGCCCCGGGCCGTGGGTTATCCGTGCAGAGCCAGATGACCGTGGTAGCGCGCCCGCAGCTCCGTTTTCAGCAGCTTTCCGGTCGCGGTGTGCGGCAGGCTGTCGACCATCACCACGTCGTCCGGCATCCACCACTTGGCGATATGAGGCGCCAGGAAGTCGAGAATTGACTGCTTGTCAGGAGTGCGTCCCGGTTTTGGCTGCACCAAGAGCAGGGGCCGCTCCTGCCACACCGGGTGATGCACGGCGATGACAGCGGCCTCGAACACATCGGGATGGGAAACCGCCAGGTTCTCGATTTCGATCGTCGAGATCCATTCTCCGCCGGACTTGATCACATCCTTCAGGCGATCGGTCAGTTGCACATACCCATCGGGATCGATCGTTGCGACGTCGCCGGTGGCGAACCAGCCGTCACGACCGACGACCTCGCCGCCTTCGCCCTTGAAGTAGCCGGAGATCACCCAGTTGCCGCGCACTTGCAACTCGCCCACCGACCGGCCGTCATGTGGCAATCCCCCACCGTCGGCGCCAACCAACCTGAGTTCGACGCCGCAAACCCGCCGTCCCTGCTTGGCCTGAACGTCGACGATCTCGTCCGGGGTTGCCGCTTCGTGCTTGGCCAACAAGGACCCGATGGTCACGATGGGACTCGTTTCTGTCATGCCCCACGCGTGCAGCAGAAAAACGCCGAACAGATCACGGAACGTTTCGATCATTTTCCGGGGCGGCGCAGTTCCGCCGACGGAAACGCGCCGCAACTTCAGTTGCGACAGTTCAAGCCGCGTCTTGTTGGCTTCGACCCAGGCGAGGAAGTTGAGCCACACCGTGGGGATGCCGCACGCCCCGGTGCAGGCCTCCTGTTGCAGCAGCGTGTAGATACTTTCCGGGTCAAGCTTTGGTCCGGGAAGCACCAACTTGGCGCCGCACAGCGCGGCGGCAAACGGAATGCCCCAGGCATTGGCATGGAACAGCGGCACGACTACAAGGATCGTATCACGCGCTGAAAAGCCGAACGAATCAGTCGCGCAAGCACCGAACGCGTGCAGCACCGTCGATCGATGGCTGTACAGCACCCCCTTGGGATGTCCCGTGGTGCCGGATGTATAGCAAAGCGTGGAAGCGGTATTCTCATCGAACATCGGCCAGTCCGCCGGCGCAACGGAAGGCGTGAGAAGCGCTTCGTAGCACAGCAGATTTTCGACGTTCACCAGCGGCATCTCGGCATCGTCACAGAGCGCCACCCATCCCCGCACCCGCGGCAAATGAGGCGCCAACTGTTCGATCAGCTTGACGAATACCGGATCAAAGAAGACGTAGGCATCTTCCGCATGGTTGATGATGTATTGGATCTGATCGGGAAACAGTCGCGGATTGACGGTGTGCAGGATACGGCCGCCGCCGGTTACACCATAATACAGCTCCAGATGCCGGGAGCTGTTCCAGGCAAGCGTCGCGACGGGCTCGCCGAAGCCGACGCCCAGAGCCTCCAGGGCCGGTATCAGCCGTTTCGCTCTTTCCGCGACAGCCGTGTATGTGGTGCGGCTGATCAAGCCATTTGGATCGCGTGAGACGATCTCCCGGTCGCCGTGGCACGAGGCGGCATAGTCCACCAGACCCGAGATAAGCAGTGGCCGGTTCTGCATCAGACCGAGCATGATCGTTATCTCCCCGTTTTGGCGATCTTTTGCGAGATTTTTTGCGACACTACGATAAGCTGAAGGTGGATATTCGGCCACGCTGCCTTCGGACACCGGCGCGACCGGCAGGCGCGAACCGCTGAGGTGCGGGTGTCCGTCACCGGCGTGTTCATCGCGTGTCGCGTGTCGGACCGCCGACGACCTGCCGCTGCCTCAGGCTTGCTTTTGCACATTCCAGAACACCGCGAATCCATTCAGCACACCGGTCAGCCTGGTCGAATACGCGGTTGCCTGCAGATACTGGCCGAGTGGCAGGTAGGGCGGATCCTCGAATGCCGCGGCCTGGATGTGGCTGGCAATTTTTTGTTGGCCGGCCAGGTCGGACGCCGCGAACCAGGCGTCGCGCAGCAGCTCGATCTTGGGAATGTCGGGCCAGCCGATCCAGGCGTTGGCGCCGTTGGTCCGCAGTGCCAGTTGGCCGGCTGGAGACAGCATGTCCGTCCCCGCCCATGCGGTGCAGAACGCGCTCCAGCCGCCCTGCTCCACTGGATCCTTCTTCACCCGCCGCTGGTTGACCGAGCCCCAATCAGTCGCGACGTAGTCAACATTCAGTCCGGCGCGTTGCAACATGTCGGCGACCACGTCGGCCATCGCCTTGAGCACGGGAAAATCGGTGGCGGCGAGCAGCACCACCTTTTCGCCCTTGTACCCGGCGGCCTTCAGCTCCTGCTTGACGCGGTCGTAATCGCGTGGACCGGTCAGGACCGACAGGCCGGTGTCGCTTGCCATCGGCGTGCCTGGACAGAAGAAGCCGGTCGGCGTGTGCCACATCGACGTGTCGTCTGTCGCTACCGCCGTCATGACATCCTGCTGGTTCACCGCACCCAGCAGCGCTCGTCGGATGGCAGCGTTGTTGAACGGCGGCTGGACAAAGTTGAAGCGCAGCATCGCCATCTGGCCGGATGGATCCTGTACTGCGACCTTCAGATTCTTGGCACGCCGCAGCAGCGGCAATAGATCGGCTGTTGCGTAGTCCCACCAATCCTGCTCGCCGTTCTGCAGTGCCGCGGATGCGGTGGCCGGGTCGGAGATCGTCGTCCATTCCACCCGGTCGAAGTTCACCACCTTCGGGCCGGCAGTCCAGTCCGGCTTGCCGTCGGCACGAGGTACGTAATCGGTGAACTTCTCATAGACGGCCTTGGCTCCGGGTATACGGTCCTTGGCAATGTAACGATACGGGCCGCTGCCAATCATCTCGGTGATTTGCGTGAAGGCGTCGGTTCGGGCCAGCCGCTCCGGCATCATGGCCGGCATCAGCGAGGGCGACTTGCCCAGCGCGTCCGGCAGCAACGGAAACGGCCGCTTCAGGCGAAACTGGATGGTCTTGTCGTCCGGGGCCGCGAGCTCGTCTGTCGCCGCCAGCAGAGCCTGCCCAAAGGCGTCGCGTTTGCCCCAGCGCTGGATGGAGGCAACGCAATCGCGCGCGAGAACAGGCGTGGCATCGTGAAATCTGAGCCCGTCCCGCAGTGTCAGCTTCCACAGCCTGCCATCGTCCTCGATCACATGCCCGGCGACCATCTGTGGTGACGCCTTGTAAGTACTGTCCTGCCCATACAGCGTGTCGAAGACCATGAAGCCGTGGTTGCGGGTGACATAAGCGGTGGTCCAGATCGGATCCAGCACGACGAGGTCGGCCTGCGGAATGAAGCGCAGCAGGCGAGTCCCCTGGCTTCGACCGATCGATGGCGCGGCCAACGCAACGGCCGTGGCCGCCAGGAACGAGCGTCGCTGCATCCTATGATCCCCCAACTTGCCCTGGAGCTATATCAGTGGTGCCGGAGCGGAACGAGGCGAAATCGTCATCTGCAACCACACGCGATCGCCGCGGCAACAGCGAGATGCCTCTGCTTGGGGGCACCACCCGATCGGATGAGATCCTCTTGGTGACACGTCGCATCCCGGTGCATCGTTCGGGCGGAAAGGGGACTTTCGGATGTCGCTGCTGAACGGTTTCCGCGTAGTGCAGATCGGCAAGGGCCTCGCTGCCGCGGTCTGCGGCCGTCTGCTTGCCGATGTCGGGGCAACGGTCGAGCGCATCGATCCGGACCGGTCGACATGGCTCGCGCAACATCTTAACCAAGGTGCGACGGTCGGACCCGAGGAGGTGGTGGACACCGTGGCGGCTGCCGACCTGATCGTCACCGAGGGCAACCCCTCGGCGTTGCGGGCGCTCGGCTACCACCCGGAAGGGATACGCCGGGTCAACGACCGGGCGGTCCTGGTGCTGATTTCGGCATTCGGGCAGACCGGCCCGCGGGCGGAAGAGCCGGCGACCGACCTGACACTGTTCTTTGCCAGTGGCATCGCCCGGATGCTGACGGGGCAGGTGGACGACCTGGATGAGGCTCCGATCCGTCCGGTCGGCGAGCAATCCGCATTCCTCGGCGGTCTCGCAGCCGCCTGCGCCGGTATGCATGCCGCCCTCCTCGGCGGTGTCCGTTCCGCGACGGGCACGAAAGCCGGGGCGGTGGTCGACGTGTCGATCCAGGAGGCTCTCGCCACCATGGCGATGACGGAACTGACCCGCGCCGGCACCAGCGGCAAGGGCTGGGGACGCAAGCGGATGACCGACGGCAATGGAGCGACGGTCTGTATCCTGCCGGCGCGGGACGGCTATGTCGCAATCTCGCCGCGCGAGGAGCGCCAGTTTCGATCCTGGCTTGCGGCGATGGGTTCTCCAGCCTGGGGCAGCGAGGCCCGCTTTGCCCGCAAGGCCGATCGGGTCGCCAACTGGGACGCGTTGTATGGGCTGATGTCGGACTGGAGCGGGGACCACGGCAAGCAGTGGATCGCCGACACGGCGCAGGCGGCGCACGTGCCAAGTTTTCCTCTGCGCGAACCCGCGGAACAACTCGAAAGCCCGCAACTGGGACACCGCGCCTTCTATCGGTCCGGCACGATAGGCGGTGTCTCGGTCAAGGTGCCCGGTCCACCGTTCGGGCTGCAATTGACGCCGGCCGAGCCCACGCCAGCCCGGTGCGACGCGGGTGCGCTGCCCCTCGCGGGCGTTCGGGTGCTGGACTTCAGTTGGGTGATCGCGGGGCCGACGACAACTCGTTACCTGGCGGCGATGGGGGCGGAGGTTATCAAGATCGAGGCTCCGGGACAGGGCGACCCCGGACGGACGTCGGAGCTGCACACGGTTCTCGGGCAGGCCAAGAAAGCCATCATTCTCGACCTCAAGAAGCCCGAGGCAGTTGATATCGCGAAGGCACTTGTAGCGCGGGCCGACGTGCTGGTGGAGAATTTCGCCACCGGCGTCATGGACCGGCTGGGCCTTGGGGCAGCGGACCTGCGAGCGGTCAATCCCACCTTGATCTATGTCTCGGCGTCCGGGTTGGGGCGCACCGGGCCGGAGTCCCGGGCGGTGGCCTATGGGACGCTGCTGCAATGCTATGCCGGATTTGCCGGATTGAACCGACACCCCGGCGTACCGCCTCGGGTTGGCATGGCGTGGCTGGACCCGATGTGCGGGCTCATGCTGGCATTCATCGTCGCGGCCGGCATCTGGCAAAGGCGGCGGGCCGGGCAGGTGGCGCGGGTCGACTTCTCGATGATCGAGGCGATGCTTTGGACCATGGCGGAGCCGCTGTTGGCGGCGCAGCTTTCCGCGCCGCCCGGACCGCGCGGAAACGAGGCGGCGGAATGTGCGCCGCACGGGGTATGGCGATGCGCCGGAGATGACCACTGGATCGCCATCGCGGTAACCGATGACACGGCTTGGCGGGCTCTGTGTTCAGTGGTCCCTGCCCTCTCCGGCATGGCCGGCCTCGCATTGGATGAGCGCATCGAGGCTCGCAGCTCGATCGACGCAGCGCTGGAGGTCTGGCTGCGCCAACGGGACGCGGATGCAGTGGCCGTGGTGTTGCTGGCCGCCGGCATTGCCGCGGCGCCGGCAGCGACATCCCTCGACCTTGTGGCATCCAGCCATCTGCGGGAGCGGGGATTCTGGGACGTTTGCGACGGCGGCGTGCTGCCTGGCCTACCGTGGCGGGCCAGTTTCGGTCGCGCCTCGGGCCCGGCGCCGGGATTGGGCGAGGACACGGACCGGGTGCTGGCGACTGTGCTCGGATTGTCGCAGACGGAGATCAGCCGGCTGCGGCGGTCCGGGGCGCTGGGGTAAGCCTCGATTGACGCCAGACGGGTAATTACCGCCCGCCGAGGCGAAGCGGCAGACCGGTCCGGTAAACCAACCGCTTCAAAGCGAGTGCCGACTCGAACGAGCGCACCCCGGGAATGTGCGTCAACCGGCCGCGCAGGAATGCCTCGTATGACGCAACGTCGGCGGCAACAACTCGCAGCAGGTAGTCATTGGCGCCAGTCATCTCATACATTTCCATGACCTCCGGGCACGCCTCGATGGCTCGCTCGAAGGTGCGCAAGGCCTCGTCGGTATGGCTCGCCAGCCTGACCGTCACGAACACGTTGACCGGCAGGCCCACCTTGTCCTGGTCCAGCAACGCCACATAGCGGCTGATGACCCCGGCTTCCTCGAGCTGCTTCTGCCGCCGGTGCGACGACGACGGAGACAAATGCGCCGCATCGCTGAGCTCTTGCGCCGTCGCCCGCCCGCTGGCCTGAAGGTGATCCAGGATCGCCAGGTCCAGCCGGTCCAACTCCATCGACCCATCCTTGCCCGTTGCGCGGCGTTGTGACCGTTCCTACCAAAAATGACGCTCCGCCCGGGTCACTATGGCAAGCTTTCCCGCGCCGCCATACCTACTATGTAGAGGTCAGAGGAAACCCAGAAGGGATGACATCCATGGACATCGGTCTTGGGCGCGCCGCCATAACCCTGGAATCGCGCTTTGCCGATTTGGATCAGCCGGTGTTGCTGACGGGCATCCAGGCGCTGTTGCGACTGCTGCTGGAGCAGCGGAGACTGGACCAGGCGGCCGGCCGCAACACCGCTGCGCTCGTTTCCGGCTATCGCGGATCGCCCCTGGGCGGCCTGGATCGGGAATTGTGGGCGCAGAAGGCCCTGATGCAGGAGAACGCCGTCAGGTTCGAGCCCGGAGTGAACGAGGACCTCGCGGCCACCATGCTGTACGGCACGCAGGAACTCGATGCTTTTCCGGGCGCAAAGGTCGATGGCGTCTACGGCATGTGGTACGGCAAGGGGCCCGGCGTGGACCGCTCGGGTGACGCCTTGCATTGCGCCAACATGGGCGGCACGCACAAACACGGCGGCATTCTCGCGATCGCCGGCGACGACCACGGCGCGCATTCCTCCACCTATCCGCACCAGACCGAATACATCTTCCAGAATTGCTTCATTCCGGTGCTCAACCCGGCCTCGGTGCAGGACGTGCTCGATCTGGGTCTGGCGGGGTGGGCGCTGTCCCGGTATTCCGGCCTCTGGGTCGCCATGAAGACGACCGCCGAGACGATGGAGCAAGCGTCAACCGCCATCGTCGCGTCGAACCGGAGCTTCGCGATCCCGGACTTCCCGCTGCCCCCGCACGGGTTGAATTTCGATCACGGCCTGCACTTTCCGGCCGATCGCGCCGAACTCGAGCGCCGCATGATCGAGGAACGAATTCCCGCCGCCCTCGCCTGGGCGCGGGCCAACCGGATCGACCGCCTGGTGAGTGGTTCGGCGGATGCCTCGATCGGCCTGGTAACAGTCGGCAAGGCGCACGAGGACACGCTGCACGCGCTACGCCAGCTTGGTCTGGACCAGCACCCGCAACTTGCGGTGTATAAGATTGGCATGACCTGGCCGCTCGAAACCGAGGGGCTGAAGGCGTTCGCCCGCGGCAAGCGCGCGCTTCTGGTGGTCGAGGAAAAGCGCGGCTTCGTCGAAAGCCAGATCCGCGATGCGCTCTATCATCTGCCTGCGGACGAGCGGCCGGACGTCAGCGGCAAGACCGACCCGCTGGGCGCGCCGCTGCTGTCCGCGCTGATGGAGCTCTCGCCGGAGAGCGTTGCCGGCGGCATGGCCCGGTTCCTGGGCAGGGCCGGGCTCAATCTGCCCGCCCCGCCGACGCCTCTTGCGGTCGAACGGCCGGACGGGCTGCTCAGGCGGGCGCCGGCGTTTTGCGCGGGATGCCCGCACGCGACCTCGACCAAGCTGCCCGATGGCAGCTTCGCCAGCGCCGGCATCGGCTGCCATTTCATGGCCCTGGACGACGGACCGCAGACCCGCACCTTTACCCATATGGGCGGCGAAGGCGTGCCGTTCGTCGGACTGGCCACGTTCACCGACGTCAAGCACATGTTCGCCAACCTCGGTGACGGCACCTATATGCACTCCGGGATCATGGCGATCCGCCAGGCGGTCGCGTCGAAGACCCGCATCACCTACAAGCTGCTGTTCAACGACGCGGTGGCGATGACCGGCGGCCAGCCGGCGGAAGGCTCGCCCACCGTGCCGATGCTGGCGGCGCAGGTCGCGGCCGAGGGCGTCAAGCGTATCGCCGTCGTGGCGGATGAGGCCGATCGCCTGCCGCCCGCTGCGGATCTGCCGCCCGGCGTCACCCGCCATACCCGCGAGGACCTCGACGCCGTGCAGAAATCACTGCGCGACTATGAAGGTCCGTCGGTGCTGATCTACGACCAGGTCTGCGCCACCGAGAAGCGTCGTCGCCGCAAGCGGGGATCGATGGCGCAGGCGACACGCCATGTCGTGATCAATGAGGCGGTGTGCGAGAACTGCGGCGACTGCTCCACCCAGTCCGGCTGCATCGCCATCGAGCCGGTGGAGACCCAGCTCGGCCGCAAACGCCGCATCAACCCGACAAGCTGCAACGTCGACCTGTCCTGCCTGAAGGGTTTCTGCCCCAGCTTCGTCACCCAGTCCGGTCCGCCCGCCGCGCCCGATGCCGACACGCAGTGGCAGGAACAGGAGGCGGCATTCGCCGCTGAGTTACCGGAGCCGGTGCTGCCGAAGCTGGCTGTTTGGCGCGGACTGTTTGCCGGCATTGGCGGCGGCGGCATTGTCACGTCCGGCGCTATCCTGGCGATGGCCGCCCATCTGGAGGGTCGGGCGGTCAAGACCCTGGACTTTACTGGATTGGCGCAGAAGAACGGCGCGGTGGTGGCGCACGTGCAAATCGCCGCCGACGAAGCGGCCTTGGATGTGGTGCGGATACCGCTGGGCGGCGCTGACCTGATGCTGGCGGCTGATCTCGCCGTTGCCTGCCAGGCCGGCGTGCTGGAGCGGAATGCCAAGTCCTCGGTGGTGATCGGCAACATGGACCTTGCCGCAACCGCGGAATTCAAGCGCGATGCGTTGCTGTCGATCGACGCTGCGCTGCATCGTCGCACCATAGAGAAGGTCACCGACGCGGGACGCTCCCTCTGGCTGCACGGCGTCCGACTGGCCGAACGCCTCTTCGGCAACTCCCAAGCCATGAACACCATGTTGCTCGGCATGGCATGGCAGCGCGGTCTGGTGCCGGTCGGCGAGGCGGCGATCCTGCGTGCCATCGAACTGAACGGCGCGGCAGTGAAGCTGAACAGGCGCGCCTTCCTGTGGGGACGCATACTGGCGGAGCGTCCAGAGCTGATCGGACAGGTTCTGGAGGGACTGAGCGAGGGTTCGCCGGCGACGCTGGACGCGCTGATCGCGCAACGAATGGAGGCACTGGCCGGCTATCAGTCGAAGCGGTATGCCCGTCGCTACAATGCGCTTGTGCAGACGGTCATGGACCGCGAAGTCGCTGTATTCGGTGCGCCCGGACGCCTAAGCCGGGCGGCGGCCGAGGGGCTGTATCGCGTGATGGCATACAAGGACGAGTACGAGGTGGCACGACTGCACGCCGCCGCAAGCTACGGGGAGAAGCCCGAGTTCCACATGTCGCCGCCGCTGATCACGGGCATGGACAAGGCAACCGGGCGGCGGCGCAAGATCGCCATTCCCGGCTGGTTGGCCCTGCCACTGTTCCGGGTGCTGCGTCACGGCAAACTGGTGCGGGGCACACCGCTGGATCCGTTCGGCTACCAGGCCGAACGTCGGTCAGAAAGCGCGCTGATAGATCAGTATGCCGCCGACCTGCACACGGTCCTGGCGGCACTGCGGCCAGACACGCTGAACACGGCGGTGGCGCTGGCGGAACTGCCCGAGCAGATTCGCGGCTTCGGTCCGGTGAAAGATGCCAACCGGACCAAGGCGGAGGTCCGGCGCACCCAGTTGCTGGCGCAGTTGTCGCAGCCCGCGCCGATGGCGATGGCGGCGGAATAAACGCGGCGGTGGCCGCGGGTCACATCGTTGTCATGGCCGGCCCACGGACCTAGCCGATAGCCTGCACGAGGACAGGCTCAGGCCCGCGCCAAGCCACGTCGTTGCTTGCGCAGGTTTGCTTGCACGGGACGTTGCTTCCACGGGCTTGCTTCCACGGGCGCGGTCCCCGGCGGCCATCCACCACCTGAAACGAATCAGGCGGCCACTGTCTGACGGTACCGGCTCGCAACCTCGCGGCGGGACAGATTCGGCGCTAACGCCAGTCTGGCCTGATTGAACGTGGTCCAAAGTCCCTCGTCGGCGAGCGGCGGAATGGTTACCACCTCGCCCTTATCGAACCCGAACAGCGCTGCGTCCACCAGATCATCCACCTCCATCACCATTCCCGGCAGCAGGGCATCGACATCCTTGCCGGAACGCTCCCAGATTTCCGTCCGGGTGGCGCCCGGCAATACCGCCTGAGCACGAACGCCTTTGTCCTTCAGGTCCACCGCGAGCCTCTGGGTAAGATTGAGCAGATAGGCCTTTGAGCCGCTGTAAACGCCGTCGAACAGCTCAGGCGCCAGTGCCAGCACCGAAGCGATGTTGATGATGGCGCCGGCTTTACGCTGGCCGAACGCCTTGCCTGCGGCGGCGGCAAGCAGTGTCGGAGCCGTAATGTTCAAGGCGATCAGCTTCGCCAGTACCGGCAGGCTCGTTATCGAGCAAACCGCCATTCAGCGAGGCGCCCGCATTGTTGACCAGCACCGTGATCGCGCGATCGCTCCGCAGTCGGTCCTCGATCTTCGCCAGTTCGGCTTGGCTTGTGAGATCTGCGGGCAGCACCTCAATGCTCCGTCCGGTTTCCGCGCGCAGTCGGCTGGCGATTGCCTCCATGCGTGCCCCATCTCGCGCGACAAGGATCAGATCGTGACCTCGGTGCGCGAGTCGATCGGCATAGACGGCGCCGATGCCGGAGGATGCTCCAGTGATGAGGGCAGTGCCCTTGGGGTTTTCGGCCATCAATCAGATCTCCTTGCGCCCCGAGAATTCGTGGTCGCTTGCATGCAGATACTGACTAAACTATCATCATGCAATGGACGTTGGAAAATTATGTTCCAGCTCTGGTCGCCGCGGCCGAAGGCTCGCGATGGTGGGGACGCCTGGGGCATGTTGATCCTGCGTGACGCGGGGTTCGGGCCCGGGGCGTTTTGATCAGAGTTCCGTGGCAACCCGGATATCGCGCCGAACATCCTGCCACGCGCCTGAAGGCGCTGACGCAAGCGGGATTGAGCTACAGCAAGCGATCGCCGCGCGAGGAATATGTGATGTCCGAGGCGGGACGGGAGTTTCTATCCGAGCCTCAGGTCAACGCCCGCTCCGCAATGGCTCGAAACCAAGGCACCGGCCGCGTGCTATCCGACCCCCACCGGACGCATGCCGCGCGGCAGCGTGGCAAGCAACTCTGTGGTATCGAAGTCCCGCAATACCGCGTCGTCCGCCATCTCGACTTCGCACACCACCTCGGCATGCTTACCGACCAGGAATCGTGCGCCCGAGTCGCCGGCTATCTGCAGGATTTCGGGAAAGAAACGACGGTCCCAGAGCATCGGGTTGCCTTGCTTGCCGCGGAAGGTCGGCAGCACGATCAGCCGTCCCTCATCCGGGTCGTACATCGACAGCAGCCGGTCGATCATGCGCCCGGTCACCAGTGGCATATCGCCCAGACAAACCAGCACCGCCGCACATTCCTGCGGAACCGCCGCGATGCCGGCCTTCAGGCTGGCCGACAGACCCTCGGCATAGTCCGGTGCGTGCACATAGCGCACCGGACGGCCGCCCAGTGCTTGCTCGACCTGCTCCCCCTGATGTCCGGTGACCACCAGGATGGGGCGTGCATTGGAGGAAAGGACATTGTCGAGGACGCGCGCGACCATCGGCTTGCCGGATTTGTCGGCGACCAGCAGCTTGTTGTGCGGCGCCATCCGTCGCGACCGTCCAGCCGCCAGAACCAGGGCTCCGATAACCGGCGCGCTGCGCGGCGCAGCCCCCAACCGAGGCGTTGCCGGCGCTTTCTCGCGCGGCATGGGTCGTGTCTCCATTTCCTTCAGCAGCCCGCCCACGCCCATCCGCATCATGTCGCGCGGGGTCACGGTCAGGCCGGCAAACAGCCGGGTGAGCACGAAGTCGATTCCGTTCAGGCTGGGGCTGCGCGCACAGCCTGGCAGCACCAGGGCCGGCCGGCCGCCGATCTGGCCCAGACAGATCAGATTGCCGGGATCGACCGGCATACCGAAATGCAAGATCTCACCGCCGGCCCGGACGATCCCCTCCGGCCCAACATCGCGCCGGTCCACCACGGCGGAGGCGCCGATCACCAGCATCAGGTCGGCGCCGAGCCCGATGAGACTATCGAGGGCACGGGCGATCGGCTCCTCATGATGCGCGCAGTGCATCGGCGGCAATATCGAGCCAGAAAGCGCGGTGACGCGTGCCTCGGTTATCTGGATGGTCTTTTCTGTGACGCTGGCCTTCAGACCCGGCAATTCGGTTACCACCAGCCCCACCTTCAGGGGGCGAAACGGGTGCAGCGTCAGCGGCGACGGGCCCTGACGAGCCAATGTCTCGGCGACCGCAAGTACGGTTCCCGGGACCGAGAACGGAATGATCTTGATGGTCGCGACCAGGTCCTTCGGCGCCACCACGGCATAGTCGGGCAACGTGCCGATCGTCATCGCTTCGTCGATGGTGTTCAGCCGGTCGATGCTGGCGACGTCCACCCGCAACAGGCCGGGCGCTTCCGCCGACAGGTTGACCCGTCCGGTTGCGGAACGGGAGCGCGCGATCAGCGGCGAGACGAGGGGCGTTGCAAGCCGGTCGGCGGCGATATCTTCGGGCACGTCGCCGGGTTCGAGGCGGGCACAGATGACCTCCGTGCGACCGGCGGCCCGCAACGCCGCGACCGCCGCCTCATCCAGCAGCGATCCCTTCCGAATCATCCGATCGCCGACTTTCTGACTGTGCGCCATAATGGCGCCGCGGGCATCGGAGAGCGGCGCCGCGCCGAACTTCATGGCGTCGGTTTGGGCGGCAGCGGTGCGTTGCGGCGCACGGCAACGATCTCGGCGATGATCGACAGGGCGATTTCCGGCGCGGTGACGGCTTCGATGTTCAGTCCCACCGGTCCGCGGATGCGCGACAGGGCGTTGTCCTGGTGCCCAAGTTCCCGCAGCCGCTTGAGCCGGGCGGCGTGCGTGCGGCGAGACCCGAGGGCGCCGATATAAAACGCCTGGGACTTCAGCGCGCGGTCCAGCGCCGGATCGTCCAGCTTCGGATCATGGGTCAGCGTCACCACGGCGGTGCGGCTGTCCGGTGCGAACGCCTCAACAGCCTCATCAGGCCAGTCGGTTGAAATGGCAACATCCGGAAAGCGCTCGTCGGAGGCAAACGAGCGCCGCGGATCGACCACGGTCACCGCGAAGCCGCACGGCACCGCGAAAGGCACCAACGCCTGTGCGATGTGCACCGCGCCCACCACGATCAACCGCAGCGGCGGATTGTAGGCGTGCAGGAACCAGTCCGTGTCGCCGAGCTTCACCGTGCCGCTTTCGTCCCGATCCAGCGCCCGGGCGGCGGCTTCGTTCAGGTTCGCCGGGGCATCGGGGTCGGGCAGCAGCATCTGCTCCCCGGACGGCAGCCGCGTTGCCAATACCGCCGGGCGCTTGTCGCGCCTGGCCTGCTCCAACGCGGCGAGGATTTCGGGTGTCATGTGTGTTTGTCCTTGGGACGAGTGTTCCCGTATCGAACCATGGATGAGCATGGACGAACACCGGTAGGCAGCGATATGCTCGGCGCGCGTGATTCGCACACCCCCCAGCCGGGCCGCCCATCGGTGTCTTTCAAATTCCCGGCCGCAAGCCGAATATCAGCTTAGCTTTTCGACGAACACCTTTACCTTGCCGCCACAGGCGAGACCCACTTCCCAGGCGCGCTCGTGGCTGACGCCAAAATCCAGTAGTTGCGGACTGCCGGTGTCGATCGTCTTCATCGCGGCATCGGCGACCGCGCCCTCGATGCAACCGCCGGACACCGATCCGGCCATACGGCCGGATTTCGTCACTGCCATCTGGCTGCCGGCGGGGCGGGGGGAGCTGCCCCAGGTTTCCGTCACCGTTGCAACCGCCACCTGTTCTCCGGCAGCGCGCCATGCAGCGGCGGTGCCCAGAACGTCCTCGACTTCTGACATGCTCATGAGTTCAGCCTTTCAAAACTTCCGCCGAGACGGCCCTTCGGAGCCACCGGACGGGACAATAAATCGACCAACGCGCGCAGACTGGCCAGATTATGCACCGGACGGAATTCGTCCACATGCGGCAGCATCGCCCGAATGCCCTGAGACCTTGGTTCGAAGCCGCTCCAGCGCAACAGTGGGTTGAGCCATATCAGCCTTGTGCACGACCGATGCAGCCGGTCCATGTTCTCGGCCAGGCCATGGGCGCCGTCCCGATCCAGGCCGTCGGTGATCAGCAGCACCACCGCGCCCTGGCCGAGCACCCGCTTTGCCCATAGCCGGTTGAAGCTGGAGACCGCCTCGCCGATGCGGGTGCCCCCGGACCAGTCCGGCACGCTGTGGGCGACCATCTGGAACGCCACCTCAGGGTCGCGGGCGCGCAACTGGCGAGTCACGTTCGAAAGCCTGGTACCGAACAGGAAGACGCTGACGCGGTCGCGGTCGTTGGTCACTGCATGCAGGAAATGCAGCAGGATTTGAGCATAGCGTGCCATCGACCCGGAGATATCACACAGCACCACCAGCGGCGGCGGCCGGGTGACCCGGCGGCTGCGCGCGATCGACGTGATCTCGCCGCCCTGGCGGAGGCTGGCGCGAATGGTACGCCGCAGATCGGTGACGGGTCCGCTGCTGTCGGCTCGCAGCCGGCGTGTGCGCCGCAGGTCCAGCGGCAACACCAGCCGGCGGATTTCCCGCTTCGCCTCGGCGATTTCGCCCGCGCCCATCGCCTCGAAATCCATCTGCCGTAGCCGCTCCTGCTCCGACACGGTCATCGTCATGTCGCGTGTCGGCGGTTCCTCCCGCGGCGTCGGGGGTCGCTCGTTTCTTGCTGCGAACGCCTCGGCGACGCGGCGGGCGGCTGGTGGCGGCTTCTCCGGCTTGCGATCCTTCTGTGCGTCCAGCAGTGCCATCGCCGCCGCCTGTTCCGCGGCCGACGGGTCGCGCCAGAACAGGGAAAAAGCCTGCTCAAACACTTCCCGGTGTTCGTGGCGGTGCATCATGGCGGCGCGAAGTGCGGTGCGGACCTCGATTTTCGACGCCAGATCGACGTGCATCATCGCCTTCTGGGCGCCGATCGTCTCGGCCGGCCCGACCGGCAGTCCAGCGCGCCGCAACAGGCGGGCAAAGTGCATGACGTTAGCCGCCAGCCGCGAGGGGGTTATTCCGAAGCCTTCCGTTCCGGGCATCGACGGCCGTGCTCCGCCGCCCTCCGTAATTACTGGCGGTCCAATAGCAATCCCGGGCGCAGCAGGCTGCGTTATGTCAGGGTTGATCGGCATCGCCGACACTGGAACCTGATGCCGGCGGGCTGTGCAAGGGGGCGCCCTCTCGACCGGAGGGGTTCTATGGCCTAAACTTAACCACGAGCGCCCCAATCGCGTTAATTGGGGCTCGAATGCAGTTCACGGGAGCTATGATGCCAGGTCTCAGCTATGCCGCGCCCACCACGGTGGATGATGCGGTCAGACTACTTGCCGGTGCGTCCGGCGTGGCGAAGGTGCTGTCGGGCGGAACCGACCTATTGGTCCAGCTTCGCTCGGGTCGGGTGAAGCCGGAATTGATCGTCGATACGAAAAAGATCCCCGGCCTGATCGGCATCCGCGAGGAAAACGGCGGTTTCATCATCGGCGCCGCGACCTCCGGCGCGCAGGTCGAGGCCCACGAGGGCCTGAAGGCCGCGTGGCCCGGTTTGGTCGAGGCACTCGATCTGATCGGCTCCACGCAGGTACAGGGCCGTTGCTCGCTGGCCGGCAATCTGTGCAATGCGTCGCCAGCCGCCGACAGCGTGCCGGCCTTGTTTGCCGCCGCCGCCACCGCGATCGTCGTTGGCAGCAAGGGCAGGCGCGAGGTGCCGGCGGAGCAGATTCCGACCGGCCCGGGCCGCACCTCCCTCGCGAAGGACGAATTCATCCTGGAATTCCATCTGCCGCCCCGCCCGGCTCGGTCAAGCGATGCCTATCTGCGCTTCATTCCGCGCACCGAGATGGACATCGCCGTGGTCGGCTGCGGCATCAGCGTGACTCTGGACGGGAAGGGCGTCTGCACGGCGGCCCGCGTGTCTCTGGGCGCCGTCGCGCCGACGGTGCTGCTGGTCAAGGCAGCGGCGGACGTGCTGATCGGGCACACGTTGGATGCTGAAACACTGGCAAAACTGGATGCCGCGGCGCAGGCTGCCGCCAAACCGATCAGCGACAAGCGTGGCACTGTCGAATATCGCACCAAGGTTGCGGGCGTCCTGGCCCGCCGTGTCGCCGCGATCGCATTCGACCGTGCGCAAGGTATCAAGAACGGAAAGGCTCACTGAGTAATGGCCAAACAATACGTATCCGCTACAATCAACCGCGAATCCGCGGAATTTCTGTGTGAGACTCAGCAGACTTTGCTCGACGTGCTGCGTGACGTGATTGGCCTGACCGGCAGCAAGGAGGGCTGCGCGTCGGGCGACTGTGGTGCCTGCTCGGTCATCATGGACGGCCGTCTCGTCTGCTCCTGCCTCGTGCTCGGCGTCGAGGCCGAGGGCGCCGAAATCACCACCATCGAGGGCATCGCACAGGGCGACAAACTGCACCCGGTGCAGCAGAAGTTCCTCGAGCATGCGGCGCTGCAGTGCGGTTTCTGCACGCCCGGGCTGATCGTCGCCACCAAGGCTCTGCTCGACGAGAATCCGAACCCGACCGAGACCGAGGCGCGCTACTGGCTGGCCGGCAACCTGTGCCGCTGCACCGGCTACGACAAAGTAATCCGCGCTGTGATGGACGCTGCCGCCGAATTGCGAGGGGAGACTGTTGTATGAACTACATTGATTCCAGCCTGAAGGTTGTTGGCTCTCGTCCGATCCGCCCGGATGGCGTGGACAAGGTGACCGGACGCGCGCTATTCGCCGCTGATACCCGCGCGGCAGGAATGCTGTGGGGCAAGATCCTTCGCTCACCGCACGCCCATGCCCGCATTATTTCGATCGATACCAGCAAGGCCGAAGCATTGCCGGGCGTCCGAGCCGTGGTCACCGCGGCGGACTTCCCCGATATCAAGTCAGAGGAAGCATTTGTCGGCGAAGGCCCGATGAACTTCCGCGACCTCGCGCTGAACTGCATGGCGCGGGAGAAGGTGCTATACGAAGGTCATGCCCTCGCAGCGGTTGCCGCCATCACGCAGGAAGTTGCGGATCAGGCCCTGGGCCTCATCAATGTAACCTATGAAGTGCTGCCGCATGTCATCGACGTCGATGAAGCGATGGCACCCGGCGCTCCGGTCCTGCACGATGACATGTTTACCGCAGGCGTCGATCCGAAGCCGACCAAGCCGTCGAATATTGCCAAAGTCGTCACTTTCAAGAAGGGGGACGCCGAGGCCGGCTTTGCTGACGCCGACGTGATCGTGGAAGGGCACTACACCACCCAGCCGGTGCATCAGGCCTATATCGAGCCGCATGCCTGCCTGGCGACCTACGCGTCCGACGGTCAGGTGCAGATTCACAGTTCCAGTCAGGGCCATTTCATGGTCCGCGCCTATACCGCCAAGCTTTTGGGCATCGACATGTCCAACATCCGGGTCAATCCGGCCGAGATCGGCGGTGGCTTCGGTGGCAAGACGCTGGTCTATCTGGAGCCGCTGGCCGTCGCGCTGTCAAAAAAGTCCGGCCGCACCGTCAAGATGCAAATGACGCGCGAGGACGTCTTCCGCGGCTCAGGTCCGACCTCGGGAGCGTCGATGGACGTCAAGATCGGCGCCAAGAAGGACGGCACGATCGTCGCCGCCAAGCAGGTGCTGAAATTCCAGGCCGGAGCGTTCGCCGGCTCGCCGATCGGGCCGGGATGCATGTGCGGCTTCGCCATGTACGACCTGCCGAACGTCGATGTCGTTGGCTACGACGTGGTCAGCAACCGTCCGAAAGTTGCCGCCTATCGCGCACCCGGCGCACCGATCACCTCCTTCGCGGTCGAAAGCCTGATGGATGAGCTGGCGATCAAGCTCGACATCGACCCGCTGACCCTGCGGCAGAAGAACGCGGCGACCAACGGCACCAAGACGCATTACGGGCCGACGCACGTGAATATTGGCTATACTCAGGTGCTGGCCGCCGTGCAGGCCCATCCACACTGGAAGGCGCCGGTGAAGCCTGGTCATGGGCGCGGACTGGCGACTGGATTCTGGTTCAACATCGGTGGCGAGTCCTCGGCGCAGGTGCATGTCAATGAAGACGGCTCGATCACAGCGGCGACCGGCAGCCCGGACATCGGCGGCTCGCGGGCCTCGATCGGCATGATGGTGGCCGAGGTTCTGGGCGTCCCGGCTACCTCGGTTCGCACCATCGTGGCGGACACCGCGTCGATCGGCTTCACTCATGTCACCGGCGGGTCGAGGGTCACCTTCGCCACCGGCATGGCGGCGACCCAGGCGGCCGAGAAGGTCGTCGAGGACCTCAAGAGCCGTGCCGCGCAGATCTGGGAAATCCCAGTCGAAGCGGTGGAGTGGAAGGACGGCAAGGCCTATCCCGCGGGCTCCAACGCCGGCGCGTTCGAGCCTTTGGATCTGGCCGCCCTCGCGCTGAAGGCTGCCCGCACCGGTGGCCCGATCATCGCCGAGGTCTCGGTCAACGCTCAGGGTGCCGGCGCCGGGTTCGGGGCGCACATCTGCGACGTGTCGGTGGACAAGGAAACCGGTCACGTCAAGATCGAGCGCTATACCGCGATCCAGGACGTCGGCAAGGCGATCCACCCCAGCTACGTCGAAGGCCAGATCCAAGGCGGTGCCGCGCAGGGCATCGGCTGGGCGCTCAGCGAGGAATACATCTACAACGCCAAGGGCCAGATGGAGAACGCCGGCTTTTTGGATTACCGGGTGCCGGTTGCCTCGGACGTGCCGATGATCGAGGCGGTGCTGGTCGAAGTGCCTAACCCGCGCCACCCGTTTGGAGCCCGTGGCGTCGGAGAGGTGCCGATTGTCCCGCCGATGGCTGCGATCGCCAACGCGATCCGTGGCGCTACCGGTCTTCGGATGCCGGACTTGCCGATGTCTCCGCCCAAGGTGCGCGCGGCGTTTGACGCGCAGGGCTGAGCCGTAAGGCTTATGCCGAAGGTCGTCCTTTCCTCGGGTTCCGCCAGCCAGCAGTTCACCAACGGGCAGACGGAATTCGAGGTGGAGGCGACCAGCTTTCGCCGCCTGATCCTGGAGTTGGAGCGGCGGTTTCCTGGCCTGGGCAAGCAGGTCGAGGAGAGCATGGCGGTGGCCATCGACGGCGAGATCTTCCAGGACGCCTACGCAGCCGAGTTACGGCCGGGCAGCGAGATCTATCTGATCCCTAAAATCGGCGGTGGTTAGAGCAATATCAGCCGGCACGGCCACTGACCGAATTGAAGAGCACGCGGCCGGCTACCGTTCGCAAGCCATTTCACGCGGTCGGCCGGGTAGTCCTGGTCACCTGATTCTCGCGCGGCGCTGAATCCGTGACGGATGTCCGGGGCCAGAAGCGAATCACGCGCGAAAATTCTGCGCGCCGATCAAGCACCGGTTGCATTGCCTGCCTGCATCCTGCAAACTCTATTGTCACGATACTCCGTATCCCATCTATGTCTTCTTAGGTCGGTTCAGGATGGACTGTGTAGGTTACGTCGATGTGGTCAGCCGCTTTTATGTGGCCGGTTGGGTTGCCGATCGCGACGACTGGAGCAGCGCACTCAAGGTCGAGATTCTTGTAAATGGAAAAGGACGCGGCGTCTGTGTAGCCGATCAATTCAGAGACAAGTTGGACGCTCTGCATCCGAATTCGACCGGACGCTACGCCTTCAAGTTCTATTTCGCCGTCCCGCTGTCGCTGTATCATGAATACGAAGTTTCAGTTCGTGTCGGTAAGACTTCATACTATCTCGTGCACGGGCATCCTCCGATCAGGCCGATCGAGGACAATGGAAATGTTCCGGCACCGCGCCCCAATGGACCGATCTTGCTGACAACGATGGGTCGCACCGGATCAACCGCGATCATGGCGGTATTGGCTCAGCACCCGAACATCGTCGTTGCCGGGGAAAGGCCGTACGAGGTCGAGCTGGGATGCTACTATGCCTATGCGCTGCGCACACTCGTTGCGGAAGGTGACCATGTGAGATCACTGAGCACAGATGCCATAACGGCCTCGGAGAACCGCTTCCATCTCGGCTTCAACCCTTACTTTGAGGCATCATTTTCCCGCGTCTTCAAGGATCCCCTGACCCTCCGGCGTTACTTGACCACCCGAGTTCCAGGGCGCGTCGGTGCCGCATTCCGCGAAATCATTCTCGACTATTACGAGGAACTGGCCCGCGATCAGGCCATCGATCACCCGATCTACTTTGCCGAGAAATCACTTCCGGAGCGCGACGCAAGGCTGGGGATCCGTTTTATGTTTCCCAACACGCGCGAGATCGTGCTGGTCAGGGATCCGCGCGACGTCATCTGCTCGTCGATGCGGTCGAACGGCTCGCGTTTCGATAGTCTCCTCGATAGCGCCTTTTCCGCCGGTGAGCGCATTATGGAAATTCGTAGTGAGCAAAGGTCCGCTGTCCTGTTCGTGCGATATGAGGATTTCATCCTGAATCGTGCACAGACCCTCGCAATGCTTTTTGAGTTTCTAGGTCTGCGCGCGATCGAAACCAATGAACAACTCATGAGGACATTGTTCGATGTCCACGCGACAAGTGCCAACCCGGAAGCCTCGATCGGCCGATGGAAATATGATTTGACGCAAGATCAAACCGAAAGGTGCGCTGTTCTCATGCCTTTCCTGAGTGCCTTCGGCTATGCCGCAGCGACCAGTTGATCTGGCCGGCATGCTTATCGTGTCATCCCTTCCCCGTAAGTCCGCAGGAACATCGTGATCGAGGCCTCGACCACGCGGTCGATCTCTGACGCTGGCGGGTCGGGCAGCATCTCGAGCCTGCGCCGCAGCACCAGTCTCGTCTGGCACAAATTAACGAACTGTTCCGCCGCGAACGTCGGATCCGGCACGGACAGCCTCCCACGACGTGTTTCCTCGGCCAACCAGTCCGCCATGAAGATGATTGCCCGTGCTGGTCCCGCCTCAAAGAAACCGCGTGCCAGGTCGGGGAATTTCGTCGCCTCGGCGATCACCATCCGATAGATCGCCAAGCCGACGTCGGACAGCAGCATTCTCAGCATCCGCCGGCCGATGCCGCGCAGCACGACCGCCGGGTCGCCGTCATGATCGGCGCCATCGAACACATTCGACAGATGTCGGGCGCACTCATCCTCGACATAGCCGGTGAACAGGGCGGCCTTGGTGTCGAAGTAGTTGTACAGGGTGCCCTTGGAGACTCCCGCGACAGCCGCGATCCGAGCCATACTGGCGCCCTGGTACCCGTCAGCGGCAAATGCCTCGGCCGCCCCGCGAAGAATCTGCGCCCGCTTCTCCGGTGTGAAAGAGACCTCGATCTCCATGCCGCCACCCCTTGCACCCGCAACTCCGCCTTGACAACGGATTTGGATGGATTACGTGCCTGCTTACAATGACCGAACCGTTCGGTCAACTCGGCGTGACGCCTGGAACCAAACGCGAAGCGAGGTCGACAATGGACGACCAGACGGTCGATATGCGGCGGCGACACGACGAGAACGCCTCACCCAGCGATGACGCTCAACCGACCAGACCCAGCCGCCTGAAAAGACTGATCGGGCTCACGGTTGGTGGTCTCGTGGTGATCGGGCTGATCGTGGGGGGCACCCGCTACTGGTTGAATTCGCGGAACTTCGAGAGCACCGATGACGCTTTCATCGATGCCTACACCACGCAGATGGCGCCTCGCGTCGCCGGGCAGGTGGCCAAGCTGTTGTTCTCCGACAACCAGCATGTCACCGCCGGACAGACGCTGCTGCTGCTTGACCCGAGTGACTTTCAGGCTCGGCTCGACCAGGCGCGGGCGCAACAGATCAGTGCCGATGCGTCGCTGCAACAGGCGCGTGCCCAGGTTGCGGTGCAGCAGGCGAATCTGGACCAGGCGCGTGCCAACGTGACGGTTGCCGAGTTGGATCTGTTGTGGGCCCGCGAAGACAACGACCGTTACCATGCGATCAATCCCAAGGCGGTGACCCGCCAGCAGATCGACCAGGTCACGGCAAACTTTCGGTCCGCTCAGGCGAAGCTGGAAGCCAGCCGAGAGACCGCCGGTGCGGCGCAGGCACAGGTTCATGCCGCCGAGGCTCAGGTGCTGGCGGCCGAGGCCGCGGTCAAGCAGGCCGAGGCGAACACCCGAACCGCGGAGCTGCAGCTGTCATATTGCACCATCGTCGCGCCGGTTGCCGGCACCATCACGCACCGCACCGTCGATGCCGGCAACTATGTCAATCCGGGCCAGGCGTTGTTCGCACTCGTCCAGGACGAACGCTGGGTTACGGCGAATTTCAAGGAGACGCAGCTTTCAAGGATACGCCCTGGGCAGGCTGTGGACCTGGCGATCGACGCGGTGCCGTCGATCACCTTCCGCGGCAAGGTCGACAGCTTCCAGGCCGGCACCGGGTCGGCCTTCAGCAGCCTGCCGGCCGAGAACGCCACAGGCAACTTCGTAAAGATCGTGCAGCGGCTGCCGGTGAAGATCGTATTCGACGATGACCGGGTAAACAAATTTCCCTTGGCTCCGGGCATGTCGGTGGTGCCTGACGTGCGGGTGCGTTGAGCGGTGGCGAACCGGCCGAGTGCGGCACAGCCTCAGGCAAGCCTGCCACGGTCCGCGGCCGGCGATCGAAATCCATGGCTGATCGCCGTCGTGATCTCGATCGCCACCTTCATGGAGGTGCTGGATACTACCATTGCCAACGTCGCGCTGCGCCACATCGCCGGGAGCCTTGGCGCGGACCAGGACGAATCCACCTGGATCCTGACCAGCTACCTGGTCTCCAACGCGATCGTCCTGCCGGTCAGCGGCTGGCTTTCCAACGTCATCGGACGCAAGCGGTTTTACATGCTGTGCGTGGCTTTGTTCACCGCCAGCTCGGTCGCGTGCGCGATGTCCACGTCGCTGTCGATGATGCTGATCGCCAGGGTGATGCAGGGGATCGGCGGCGGCGGCCTGGCGCCAACCGAGCAGTCGATGTTCGCCGACACATTTCCTCCGGAGAAGCGCGGCCAGGCGTTTGCGTTGTACGGCCTGACGGTGGTGAGCGCGCCGGCGATCGGCCCCGTCCTGGGCGGCTGGCTGACCGACAGCTATTCCTGGCACTGGGTCTTTTTGATCAATCTGCCGGTCGGCCTGCTGTCGCTGACCCTGGTGCAGCTTCTCGTCACCGAATCCGAGACGCTGAAGCGGGAAAGACGGGCGTTGCTGTCGAAGGGATTCAACATCGACTTTCTGGGCTTCGGTCTCGTCGCCCTTGGCTTCGGCGCGCTGCAGATACTGTTGGACCGATATGAGCAGGATGACGGGTTCTCGTCGAATTTCATCGCCACCCTGGGGGTGATCAGCCTGGTGTCCCTCACCAGCCTGATCTTTTGGGAGTTGATGCACCCACAACCGGTGGTGAACGTGCGCCTGCTCGGCCACCGCACCTTCGGCATCTGTTGCGGCCTGATGTTCCTGGTCGGCTTCCTGCTGATCAGCACCACCCAATTGCTGCCGCAACTCGCCCAGACGCTGCTGAGCTACGACGCCACCAGCGCCGGCCTGACCCTGGGTATCGGGGGTATCGTCAGCCTGTTGCTGATGCCGGTCGCCGGCATCGTCACCGGTCGCTTCGTGGAACCGAAGTGGCTGATCCTGATGGCGGTGCTCGGCACTGGCTGGTCGCTGGTCCGCGCCTCCAATCTCGATCTGAGCATTTCCTTCTGGAGCATCTCCGCCGTCCGGATCTCGCAGGTTATTTGGCTCCCGTTCCTGTTCATCCCGCTCAGCGCGGTTTCCTACGTCGGACTGCCGCCGCGTAACAACAATGAAGCCTCTGCCCTGTTCAACCTGATGCGCAACCTCGGAGGCAGCGTTGGCGTGTCATTCACAACGACGATGCTGCAGGAACGGACCCAGTTCCACCATGCGCGGCTCGCGGAGCACATCACCGCTTATAATGGCTTCGGCTGGAACACGCCGCTTGCCCCGATTGGAGCACTGGTGCAAGCACAGGCGTCTGTGATGAGTTATCTCGATATTTTCTGGCTTCTTGGAGTTGTGGCCTTGCTCGTTTGGCCTGTCGTGTTGCTGTTGCCACGCGTGCCGAAGGGTGCGGCCCCAGCCCATTAGGCCGTGTCTCTTCTCGTCCGAGTCCCAGGTGTGTGTGCGCCGATGTGGTCGAATGTGTCTCTGGTCCTGCCGGCCAAACGTCGGTTGTCGAAGGTCCCCAACCTAACGGCGCCGGCCGTTGCGATGCTGCTAGCCCTGACCGGCTGCACCGTGGGACCAAATTTTGAGCGCCCGAGTTGGGCCTCACCGTCATCCTGGTTCGCCGGCAGCAAGGCAGTCGTCAAGCCGCCCAAGAGCGTCCCGGTTGCGCAACCGATCGACGTCAATTGGTGGACGTTGTTCAACGATCCACGTCTGACCAGTCTTGAGAGGCGGGTGGCGACGGAAAACCTGGACGTGCAACTCGCCAGCGTCCGGCTGGCCGAATCCCGCGCGCAACTCCGTGTCACGCGAGCGTCCGAGTTCCCTACCCTGAACGGCAATGCGTCCTACGAGCGCCAGCAGCCGAGCAACAACGGCATCTTCGCGGCGGTTCCTTCCGCCGCGGGTGCCAACGGTGCGTTCGGCAACACCACCGGGGGCATCAATGGCATTAACATTCAACCCTTCGATATCTGGCAGGGTGGCTTCGACGCGTCATGGGAGGTCGATCTGTGGGGCCGCGTCCGCCGTTCGGTTGAATCCTCCACCGCGTCGTCGGTCGCGGCCGATGAGGCGCGACGAGCGGCATTGCTGTCCAGCCTGGCGGAGGTCGCTCGGGACTACATCCAGCTTCGCGGCACACAGGAAATGCTGCAGATCGCTCACGACAACGTTCAAACCGCGCGCCAAAGTCTCGACTTGACGCAGCAGCGCTCCGCGGGCGGTGTCACCACGGATCTCGATGTGGCAAATGCGTCCGCCCAGTTGCGCACCACCCTCTCGCAGATCCCCAGCCTGGAACAGCGGGAGGCACAGTTGATCAACGCACTGAGCCTGCTGCTTGGCCAGCCGCCGAACGCTTTGCGGGCCGATCTGGCAGTCCCGCATCCGGTGCCGCCCGTGCCGCCGGTCGTGCCGGTAGGCTTCCCGTCGGAACTGGCCCGTCGTCGTCCAGACATCCGGCAGGCTGAGGCCCAGCTCCACGCCGCGACCGCCGATATCGGCGTGGCGCAGGCAAACTTCTATCCGACGCTCACCCTGACAGGCAGTTTCGGATTGCAGTCGTTGCAGTTTAGCAGCGCATTCGATCTGGCGTCCAAGCAGTACGCGCTCGGACCGGGATTGACGATCCCGATCTTCGAGGGTGGTCAGTTGCGCGCCACGCTGCAACTGAAGAAAGAGCAGCAGCAGGAAGCGGCAATCAATTTCCAGAAGACTGTGCTGCAGGCCTGGCACGATGTCGACAACGCGCTGACCGCCTACAAGGCAGAGCAAACCAGGCGAGATGAACTGATCCAGGCCGTCGCCGAAAACCGTCGAGCGCTCGGCCTGGCGCAGAGCCGGTATCAACAGGGTGTATCGGACTTCCTGACGGTGCTGGATGCCGAGCGCAGCGTGCTCCAGACACAGCAACAACTGGCGGACAGCACCGCCACCGTATCGTCTAATCTCGTTGCGCTCTACAAGGCTCTCGGCGGCGGCTGGGAAACCGACATGCCGCTGCAAACGACCACCGCTTCCGCGCAGTGACCGGAACACGGCGTCATCCAGGCGGCGGCGCGATATCGCTGTAGCCCGCCTGGTTCATCATGAATTTACCATTCGCGTGTATCCAGTGTCTATGCGGGTTCCGCCATCACTCTTCTGGTGCGTGCTTGCAGGGCTCTCGAGGTGAAAGTGCTGCGGTTGTCTTCGACACATGACCGATCGAAGCTGCTTTGACCCAATCGGTCACCCTGCTCGGCGTCGGATTTGCCGTGCTGAGCCTGGAGCAAGCCGCGTGCCGCATCGCCGAGCGGCCCCTGGAGGCGCCATTCAGCTATGTCGTCACCCCGAACGCGGATCATCTGGTTCGCTTGAGCCGTGATCCCTCGTTGCGTGCGATCTACCGCGGCGCCCGTCTGTGCCTACTCGATTCTCGCGTCGTCGGAGGCATCGCCCGGATGATCGGACTTGCCGCGCCGCCGGCCGTGCCCGGGAGCGACCTGACGGCGTATCTGCTGGCGAATGAAGTACGGCCGGGGGAGCGGATCACGATCCTCGGACTCTCCGCGGTGTGGCTGCCGGCGCTGATTGCGCGATATGGACTGGAGGCGCTGGCGCACAATGACCCGCCAGTCGGTTTCGATCTCGATCCGCCCGCGCTCGAGGCCGCGGCGGCCTTCGTTCGCGCCAACCCCGCGCGCTTCATCTTCCTGGCTGTCGGGTCGCCACAACAGGAGCGTCTTGCAGCGGCCATCGCCGCCACCGGCGGGGCCACCGGAACCGCGCTGTGCGTCGGCGCCAGTCTGGCCTTCCTCGCCGGCGCGCAGAGGCGAGCGCCTGTGGTGATGCAGCGCCTGGCAATGGAGTGGTTGTTCCGTCTGGCAACCGATCCGCGGCGGCTGGCGCGACGCTATTTGATAGACAGTCCGCGTGTCGTCAGTCTGCTCTTGCGGCAACGTCTGGTGGGCGAATGATCCGGCCCAGCGCCTCGCGCCTGAGCCGGCCCAGCAGCGATCCGCGATGCGCCCGATCGTTGCGTGCAAGATAGGACACCGCGGCCCGCGACATCGTCGTGGTGACGCGTCGCGACCCCATGGTTCGGGCTGCAGCCACCGCGCGAAGGGTTTGCAGCAGCAGCCCGTTTCGCCAGCCCTTCAACAGGTAGCCCGCCGCGCGAGGCGCCAGCGCGAACCAGCGTCGGCCCAGTTTTCGCTCGATGTGCAGCCGGTTTCGAACAAAATAAAACCATCGGTCGGCGGACCAGTCGACCCGCCGCTCGCCGCAGACCCGGTGACGGATCACGATGTCGCCATGATAGCGGATCCGCCAGCCCAGAGCGATGGCGCGCAGGCAGAAATCATACTCCTCCCAACAGAAGAACAACGACGCGTCGTAGCCTCCAGCCTGTTCCCAGGCGGTGCGGCGGATGGCGTGTCCCGCCCCGACATATGTGACGGCGTCGAAACGCTCTCCGGCACGAGGCAGCAGACTTGCGGGGTAGCCCCAGGATGACAGATCGTCGAGACCGTCCGAAAAGGTGACGATGCGACAGCCCACCGCCGCAAGCGCGGGGTCGGCGTCAAGCGCCGTAATGATACGGGCCACCGTGTCGACGGCAGCAAACTCGGCATCGTTGTCCAACGCAACGATCACCCGCCCATGCCCAAGTCCGGATAGGAAATTGCGTCCCCCTGATACGCCCAGATTGTTCTCCGCCGCCAGCAGCGTGGCGTCGATGCGGCCGAACACCGCGTCGGCGAGCCGGCGCAACGTTTCGGGCCGCGATCCCTGGTCGAGGATGAAAAGATGCTTCGATGCATCAGTCTGGCCCAGTGCCGAGGCGACCGCGGCGAGAGTTTCGTCGGCGCGATCCAGCGCGAGGATGATGATGTCCGCATCGTAGTGCCCAGACGGAGGGCCAACCGCACCGGCTACCAGACGCGCGTTCACTCCTGCCACTCCAGCGGCGGGATAGCGAGATAGGCCAGCCGTTTGACCTCGTTTCGTCCGCGGGCGACGGAGTCCAGGATCAGCCCGCAGGTCAGCGACAGGAACCCCAGCAGGACCAGGCCGGTTGACAACAGCGCGGTCGGCAACCGGGGAACGAGACCCGTTTGGAGGAATTCGAAGACCACTGGGACCCCGAGTCCGATGCCGCAACCCAGCAACGCCAGCGCCGCCAGTGAGAAGACCTGCAACGGCCGCTCCTGCTCGATGAGTGCCACGATCGCACGCATGATGCGTATGCCGTCCGCGACGGTCTTGAGTTTGGAGCTGGAGCCGGCCGGGCGGCTGCGATAGGCGGTTCGCACCTCCTGGAAAGGCATATGCAGCGCCAGCGCGTGGATTGTGAATTCCGTCTCCGTCTCGAAACCGACGGACATCGCGGGGAAGGATTTTACAAAGCGACGACTAAATACACGATAGCCGGACAGCAGGTCAGTGATGCCGGTGCCGAAGCTCCAGGACACCACCTCGCTGAGCATTACATTGGCGAGCCGGTGACCGGGCCGGTAGGCACTGGAGGCGGCGCTGAAACGGGCGGCGCTGACCATGTCCAGTTGACGACTGACCAGCATCGTTTGCATGCCCGGTGCGGCAGCGGCATCGTAGGTGTCATCGCCGTCGACCAGAAAATAGACGTCCGCATCGATGTCGGCGAACATACGGCGGACGACATGGCCCTTGCCCTGCAGCCGTTCCCGCCGCACCACAGCCCCCGCCGCGCGCGCGTACAACATGGTATGGTCGGTGGAGTTGTTGTCGTAGACATAGATAATCGCGTCGGGCAGCGACGTGTGGAAGTCGCAGACGACGCTGCCGATCGAGGCCTCCTCGTTGCGGCATGGTATCAGCACCGCCACGCGAGGCTGGTTCGTGAGGATGCCGACCTGCTGCTCGAACGCGCGGTCCGCGAACCAGCCCTGAGCCTCCTGCAGACAAGTGATGGGGGGCGCAGGGTCAAGAACCGGTGGTTGCGAAATTCTGACTTGGTCAATGGTCAGCGACATGGCGTATCTTTCCGCCTAGTAGGCGTTCAGCATGCCCGCCACCGCGACGGTGGTGCGGCATAGGATCATCAGGTCGACGCCGACGCTCCGAATAGCGATGTACTCGAGATCGCTGTCCAGGCGGCGAAGCAGTTTTTCCTCTGTGTCGGTCTCGCCTCGCCAGCCACGCACCTGCGCCAAGCCGGTCATCCCGGGTTTCACACAATGGCGGCCGGCGTAGCGGCGCGTGACGTATTCGAAGGGCAGGCCCGCGGCGCACGTCCCCGGTGCGTGCGGGCGAGGGCCAACCATCGACATCGACCCAGCGAGAACGTTTAAAAGCTGCGGCAATTCATCGCACGACGTGCGGCGGAGGAAGGCACCGAATGGCGTCACCCGAGGATCGCCGCGCCGAGCCTGGTGCCAACCCGCGGGACTTTCCGCCGCGTGGTACATGGTGCGAAACTTCAGCAGCACAAAGCGGCGGCCATTCAAGCCGATGCGCTCCTGACGGAACAGCACCGGACCGGTGCTTCCCAGCCGAATCAAGATGCCGATCACCAACATCGGCACGGCGAGGATTGCCAACAGCGCGAGCGCGATGACGATGTCCTCGGCGCGCTTGACGATGGCCTGCGCGGTAGCCTTTGGCGCGACGGCTGATTGCACGATGGACGACGAAAAGGAAATCGGGGCCAGGGTCGGATCGCCGTTGCCGTAGGCCAGTGGCTCGAAGCTGTGAGGGTGGAATGCAAACATGACGGCCGCATCTATCGGTTGCGCTGCCGATCAGCTTGGACCTGGACGCGTTAGGGTTCGGTTAACGCCACACGCGAACGCAAGCGGGCGGGTAAAGTTATTTCCGCAGCAACGGCAGCGTTACTCAAATCGCGTGGCGACGTCAGCCGGATGAAGTTGCTCGTGAAACAACGGCGAGTGCGGCGTTTTCACTCATGGTCGAAGCCGGCTAGCGAAACACCACTCTGCGAGAGAGGCTGAAATTCACGAACATGCCTGCAATGGCGCCGGCCGAGGTGGCGATCACCGGCTGAGCCGCGGCTGCAGCCAGGAACGTCACGAGGAGGATATAGGTGCCCCGATTCAACACAAACCCAACCAGATTGGTGGTCACGAACATCGCCCACTGGCGATGCGCTGGTCCCGTGCCATGTCCGCGGAAGGTCCAAACCCGGTTCAGCAACCAGTTTCCGGTCGCAGCCACGAAATAGGCGAGAAAGCCCGCACCGTAGAGGCCAAAGCTGCCGCGCAGGCCGTAGACCACAGCCGTATCGATGACCAGGCCGATCAATCCGACGACACCGAAACGCAGGAATTGACGGGCCACGAGCACGCGTGCCGGTGTTACGGCACGCCGCAGCGGCCACGGCATCGGTTGTATCGGCTGCATGGCTTTCTCGTGTGACTGGATTGACCAGTCCCCTCTAGGGCGGGCGGCCGTCGCCTTGCAAGCACAGTTTGTATCGGCGCTCGTAGCTTCCAGTCGGGGGATGCGCCGTGCCAATGTGGTTGCTCGATCGTCGGCGGAATCGTCCGGATCGAGCCGGCCGGCATAACGTCACCTCGGGAGGACCCTATCGTGCCCATCGATTACGAAAAGCGAGACGGGGTCGCCTATATCACCCTCAACAACCCGGCCAAGGCCAACATCCTCGACAAGCAGACGTCGGATGCAATCTCGGAAGCGTGGATCGACCTGTGGGAGGACAGGGACATCCGGTGCGCCATCGTCACCGGCGCCGGCGACCGGCATTTCTGTGGTGGACACAACCTGGCTCCACGGCCGGACCTGACGGCGGAGGATCGCGAATATCTGCGCACTCAGCGCATCTTCTGGCCACTGGCCGGCACGGTGCACGGCCAGAAAACCGGCCTAGACGGCCGCATGGGCGACCACTATCCGCGCGTCTGGAAGCCGGTCATCGGCGCGATCAATGGCTGGGCCGCCGGCGCGGGCCTTTACATGTTGCTGACCTCAACCGACATCCGTATCGCCAGCGCGGAGAACGCCCGCTTCAAATTCTCCCTCATCTCCCAAGGCTGGCTTGGACATGGGCCAGGCGCCAGCATGCTGATCCGGCAGCTTCGATACGTCGACGCGATGAAGATCTTGCTGACCGATGAGCCCTTCGACGCCCGGGAAGCTCTGCGGGTCGGTCTGATCAATGAAGTGGTCCCACACGCCGAACTGTTGCAGCGGGCGGAGCAACTGGCCCGTCATATCGTCACCCTGCCGCCCGTCGCGGTGCGCATGATGAAGGAGTTCATCGTCCGCTTCGGTGACCTGCCGACCGACCAGGCCTGGCACGTGCAGACTTTGATCAACTCGCTGCTGATCCAGACGACGGTCGACGGCGAGGAAGGTCGTCAGGCCTTCAACGAGAAGCGTCCGCCGCACTTTGACGGTACTCTCCGCCGACGTGGCGATCCCTGGCCGGAGCTCTCCGAGGAAGAGGCGAGGCGGTTGGACGAAGCGTATCGGAGCGGCGAATTCTAGTTGTCATGTTCGGCGGCGCCGCGACGGGCGGCGCAGTTGTTGGCAGTCTCGCTTTCCTATCGCCATTGTGGTTGGCTTAGCCCCGAACGTTCATGAGGTTGGTCGGGGAGGTCGTTTGAAATGCCGCGACGAAATAAAGAAGAAGACACCACGCGCCGGCGGATCTTGAAGGTGGGACTTACCGTGATTGGCAGCGCTGTTGCTATCGGCTCGGCCCAAGCGGCGGAGAACGCTGCCGCGGGAAACCAGGCGACTGAGCAACCGGCGACGGAGAAGCTCGCCCCGGAGTCGGTGGGTTATCAGCCGACACCGAATGACTGGCAGAAGTGTCTCTTCTGTACCTATTTCCAGGCACCCAAAACCTGCGCGATTGTTGCTGGAGCGGTCACGCGCGAGGGTTGGTGCACTCGCTTCGTTTTGCTGCACGAGTAGACCATCGGTCACCAGACCGTTTGTTGCAGCGGGTGCCTGGTCGCGGGCCCGCGGCCAAGCCTGACCTCACCGGCATCGCGCCGCGTGGCGCGCATGCGATCCCCGGGTCGCGACATCCGAGCCTCGCCACGGTGCCGAGCAATGCCGAGAGCCGCAACGATTACAGTAACGGTTGCGGCTTTCGGTGACCCGAAGTGCCGACAAAGGCTGGCCCGTCGTTACCCGCAACCGCTTACTTCCGGCAAGCTGGACGCCTACACGACGAGCCGAATTTTTGCGCCATTTGCCGGCTCACGGGGTAATCCTTCTGTTTGCGTAAACGACCCCCACATATCGCCATTGTAGTGTTCCAGCGCGAACTGGCGCGGGCGATAGGTGGCCTCCTGCTCGGGCAGGATATGCTTCACGCCGACCGAGTATTCATACACCATCCCATCCGGGCCTTCGAAATAGACCATCATGGCGGTAGAGATCGGATGCCGCCCTGGACCATAGATGATCTTGACGCCCTGCTGCCTGAGCCAGTAGTAAGATTGCATAACATCATCAATGTCTTCCACCTGATGATTGATATGCTGAATTCCCGGTCGCGTGGATGGCATCAAAACCACCGTATGGTGCACAGTGCCGATGCGCAGGAATGCTGCATCGCCCAACCAATCCGATACCCGCGCATTGATCAACCGGGTCCAGAATTCCGTGTCTCGCTTGGTATCGGTGCTGAACAACGCGACGTGGCTGAAATTTGTGATTGCCACATCGCGCGCCGGGAGGAACCGGGCGCCGCTGTTATAGGGGCGCGCCAGAATTTCCAGTTTGTTGCCGCTCGGATCGGACGAGGCGATGAAGGCCTTGGTGCGCCGGCTGTCGCATTCTTCGCGCGTGCCTAAATGCACCGGCCGCCCCGCCTGTTCCAGAGCGGCCCCCACAGCATCGAGATCGTCAGGATCGATCAGTTCGAGCCCGATTGTCTGGTCCGCGGGATCGCCCTCGAAATAAACCAGGGTGTGATCACGTGTGTCGCCGCGGGTCGCTGCCTTGTCACTTCGGAAGTAGGCCGCGTTGCCCTCACGGGCGGCGAGCTGCAGACCAACGATGCCGGTCGCGAACTTGATGGCGCCATCCAGATCCTGTGTGCCGAGACGCGCATAGCGAATGTCGTGCAGATTGATCATGTTGCCTCCTTGGGCGTCGTCATCCTCATCGCGTCAGCATCGAACGGTGAGGGTCCGTCCTCCAGCGGGCCAGACCGCGTCCGCCAGGCTCAAGGTGAGACGATATTCAGTGGAGAATTTACTCAAGATGGCAAGTGCGGTCCAGCTGAGCCGATCGATTATACCATCTGACGTGGCCTGCCGCTGCCGCATCCAGTCGGGCGTGGCCAGCAGACCTGTTGAGTTGAAGTCTGCGCCGCCTCTCGTCATGACTTACGAAACGAGTGAATGGTCGCGGCTGCCGGTGTAAACGGAGCGGCAGGCTACAGCAAACGCCGGTGCGGCGCACAGTGGACAGCCTTGCCAAGGCGAACCAAGTCGCACCGGACAGCAGTGGAGACAGTCATGAGTAGCGGTAGAAACCCGATCGACGATGAGGCCAAAATCCGGGCCACGGTCCTCGACTATAACGCCGGAGTGCTGGAAGCAAACCCGGTCCGCATGGAGCGCGCACTTCATCCCGATCTGGCGAAGCGCGCCTACCTGCCGGGTGTCGACGGCAAACCGCAACTATCGCACATCTCGGCGCTGACTTTGATCCGGAGTATCAAGACCTATCCGACAGATCGCAGCCGCCATGCCGATGTCGTCATCCTTGACCGCTACGAGGGAGCGGCAAGCGTTCGAGCAACCTTCGATAACTGGGTCGAATACATGCATCTCGTCAAAGCGGGAGGCGACTGGAAGATCATCAATGTGCTTTGGGAGCTCACGCCGGAGCGGTGGGCGGCGAAGGGCGGGAAGCCACGATCGTCAGAACCTATCCATTTCTTGGGCGGAGGGACGCCTTAGACAGGATTGTGCATCTCCAGCGCCAGCAAGTCACGGCCGTGCCGGATACGCCGGGGCCGACGCGGCCCCTGCCCTCAAACATTCGTTGCCCTCACTTCATCGGCGCTTCGGAATCCCCCGACAACAGGCGCGGGAATAGTTGGCGGAAGGACCAGAGGGCGCCGGGCCCACTTCTGTCAAAGCGAAGCACAACATCGAAGCGCTTGCCGTCCCATTTGGTTGGCATCGTCGAAATGGCGTGGCCACCTGCGATCGCCGGCAGGATTGCATCAGTGATGGCCTTATGCTCCCAGCACACCAGTACAACGCCGGTGCGGCCGGTTATTTCGAGCACGAGCTCGAACTCCTGCCCGAGCGCGTATTTGACGATGGGCGTAACGTTCAGCCGCGATGCGAGCGGGGCGATTGTTTCGAACGGACGCTGGGTTGGTTCTTTGCCGCCGGCCGCAGTCGGGTTAGCAGCATAAATTATGGATGGCTGGGGATAGTCCTCGCCTCCGAGGCCGGCGCCAAAAAGCGCCGACCAACTACCGGCACGCTGCCAGCCTCGGATCACGAGGGATTTCTGGTCCGCGGAGCCGGCCGGTGTAAGGCCTGGCCCGGGCCAGGATTCGTTTGGCTTCTCGGCATGACGGATGATGAGAACGCTCAGCGATGACATTGCCGCTTTCTCCCGAGGTAGTCAGGGCACTGTATCTGGCATTGATGGAACCGCCAAAGCACAGTCAGAAGTCGCTCCCATTCGGCCTGTTCACGAGCGGCCGCTGCCGGTGCGATCAACTGCCGCCCTGACCGCCCACCTTTTGGGGCCGACGAGATCATCGAGAATGATATCGACGAACAGCGCCAGCAACAGCAAGCCACCAGCCACTAGAAGACAAATAAACATGCTCCACATTGGAACGGCCTTTCCTAGCCCCACCAAGCCCGACGGGGGCCTTCGCGTCTGATACGGCGCGGCTCGCCGCCACGGGAGCAGGCTGCTCGGTGGCGACGACCGGGCGTCATCTGACCTCGTTGCGAACGGAGATCAGCAAAATCCGGGTGTGCTGCCGCAAAAACTCCGGCAAGAGCAACCGCGGAAGGGAACAAAACCCAGCATGTGAGTTCTCCAGTGCCGGCAAAATGCCGGGACGCCCGCTGCGTCGACCACGACGGGTTTCGACCCGACCGGGCGGACGAGCAGACCATGATCTCGAATACTGACCGAGACCTCTGAAGTAGTTCACACCATCGACATGCCCTTGTTCATGCGAGCAAGCCTATCGCCTATCGATTGGCGTCGATTATCCGCCGCCCCAAGGCTGCACTGGGTCGCCCTTTGACGTTGGTTCGACACCCCTATCGCGATGCGCCTTCCACCCGACAGTGGCAACAAACGGAAAATAACCGCAAACCTTGGACGTTAGCTGTGAAGTATTTCACACCCTGGACGGGTCCCGGTGGAAGCTGCGCTGCCGCCCATAGGCTTTATCGTCACGCCGACCGTTCGACACAGTATGCCCGCGCCGCACCCCGGAGACCTAGGGGGCTAACAATCCAGCCAACCGCGGGGCGACCCGCCGCCGCGGCAACCCGATGCCTACCGCGCCGCGCCCATCACCCAGGCCAGAATGCCCTTTTGCGCGTGCAGCCTGTTCTCAGCCTCGTCGAACACGATCGATTGCGGACCATCGATCACGTCGGCATCCATCTCCTCACCTCGATGCGCCGGCAGACAGTGCATGAACACCGCGTCGGCCGCTGCCTCCGCCATCAGGCGGCTCGTCACCCGATACGGCTCCAGGAGCGCGTGGCGTTTCTGGTTCGGATCGTCCGACATCGAGACCCAGGTATCGGTCACCACGCAGCGCGCTCCCGCCACCGCCTCCACCGGATCACCGGTCAGCTCGATGCGGCCGCCCTCCTCAAGTGCCCACGCCACCAGTTCGGCCGGCGGCTGCAAGCCATCGGGGGTCGCCAGTCTCAGGGTGAAGCCAAAGCGCACCGCCGCCTCGATCCAGCTTCGGGCAACATTGTTGCCATCGCCGCACCAGGCGACCACCTGGCCGGCGATCGGACCTCGATGCTCCTCGAACGTCAGCACATCCGCCATCAACTGGCACGGATGCGAGGTCTCCGTCAGGCCATTGATGACAGGAACAGTCGCGTATTCCGCCAGTTCGTGCAGCTTCGACGTTCGGTCGGTGCGCAACATGATCGCATCGACGTATCGCGACAGCACGCGAGCGGTGTCGGCGATGGTTTCGCCGCGGCCGAGCTGAGTTTCGCTGCCCGACAGGACGACAACGTCGCCACCGAGCTGTCGCATGCCGACCTCGAAGGACACACGCGTGCGGGTGGACGGCTTCTCGAAGATCAGCGCCAGCGTCTTGCCGGCCAACGGCCGGGAGGTTACGCCCCCCGCCCGCTTGAAGCCCGACGCGACGTCCAGCATCTGACGCAACGTCGGCGAATCGAAATCGCGCAGATCGATAAAATGCCTGGGGCCGGCCCTTTGTTCGGTTGTCTGCCCATAGCGGCGGCCCTGAGGCGTGGCCGATCCGTGGCGGGGCGGCTTTCCCTGCGACGCCGGTCGGCGGATCGCGGCCCCGCTCATTGCGCCGCGGCCTTGGCTGCTTCCGCCGCCGCGCACTTCACCGCCGCTCGGCCCAGCATGTCCACCGCCTGATCGATATCGCTGTCGGTGACCACCAACGGGGGCGCCAGACGCAGCACATTCTCGCCGGCGGTGATGGCCATCAGCCCCTCGGCCGAGCAGGCAGCCTGCACCTGACCCTGCGGTATGACGCATTTCATTCCGAGGAGCAGACCCATGCCCCGGGCGTCCACGAAAACCGTGGGAAACTCGCGGGCGATCCGGTCGAGTTCGGAACGCAGCTTGCGGCCCTTGCGCTGCACCTCCTCGAGGAATCCGGGCGCCAGGATGATGTCCAGCACCGCATTCCCGGCGGCGCAGGCGAGCGGATTGCCGCCGTAGGTCGTGCCGTGGGTGCCAGGCTTCAGTGCCTTGGCGAATTTCTCCTTGGCGAGCACCGCGCCGAGCGGAAATCCGCCGCCGATACCCTTGGCAGCGGACATCACGTCCGGAGTGATCCCGGCCCATTCATGCGCGAACAACTTGCCGGTGCGGCCCATACCGGACTGCACTTCGTCCATGCCGAGGATGATGCCGTATTCGTCACACACAGCGCGCAGATCGCGCATGAACTGTAGGTCGGCGGGGCGCACACCACCTTCGCCCTGTATCGGTTCGACAATGATCCCGCAGGTCGCCGGCCCGATTGCATCGCGCACCGCGTTCATGTTGTTGAACGGCACATGATCGAAACCTTCGACCACCGGACCGAATCCCTCCAGGTAGTGGGCATTTCCGGTGGCGGCGAGGGTGGCGAGGGTGCGGCCATGAAACGCCCCCTCGAAGCATACGAAGCGGAACCGCTCGGGCTTGCCGGCGTCCGACATCGCCCGGCGCATCATCTTGATCATGCCCTCGTTCGCCTCGGCGCCCGAGTTGCAGAAGAAAACGCTGTCGGCGAAGGTCGCATCGACCAGCCGCTGTGCCAGGCGTTCCGCCTGCGGTATCCGGTAAAGGTTCGAGGTGTGCATCACCTTGGCGGCCTGTTCCGCGATCGCCTTCACCAGATGCGGATTGCCGTGTCCGACCGAGGCCGTGGCGATGCCCGACCCGAAATCGAGAAATCGTCGCCCGTCCACCGTCCACAGCCAGGCGCCCTCGCCCCGCTCAAAGGCGAGGTCAAGTCGAGCGTAGTTCGGCAGCAGAGCGGAAATCATCGGGGTTCAACCCTCGGTTTTGGACATTCCCCAACGGATCACCCGCCCGCGACCTTTCGGGGCGGGTCCGGGGGAGTGGCGGACTTTGTTCGAAGCGTCCGCCGGTGTCAAACGAGGCTTTCCCGGTTCGCGCGGCGCGGCAGAACAATGTCGCCGGGCTAACGGGGAAACCGATGCGACCACACCGGTGCGGGCTTCGGTATCGCATCGTTTCGCGAACACCGGCGCGGGAAATCCGCCACCAAAAATCACACTTGCATCCCCACGCCGGCTCGGCATCGTTGCGCCATGTCGCCGCCGTCCGATCCGCCGCTGCCCGACGCCAGCATTCTGCGCGAGGCCGCTCTGACCTATCTCGCCCGTTACGCCGCGACCGAGGCCGTTCTGCGTCGCATCCTGGGGAAACGGGTCGAGCGATGGGCGCGGACCCAAAAGGACCCGGACGAGGCTGCGCCACTGGTGGCCGCGGCGCGCGAAGCCATCAAGGGCGTGATCGCCGACCTGGTCCGCGCCGGAGCGCTCAGTGACGAGGGCTTCGCCCAAGGACGCGCGCGATCCATGCTCCGCACCGGCCGCTCTCGTCGCGCCATACAAGCGCAGCTCTTGGCCAAAGGTGTCGCGCCTGATCTTGCACGCAGCGCGGCGGGTGATGACGCCGGGGCGGAACTCGCCGCCGCGCTGATCCTTGTACGCCGACGCCGCATCGGATCGTTCCGCGCCGCCGAACCTGAGGACCCGGCTGCGACGCGACGCAAGGAGCTTGCAATGCTCGCGCGCGCCGGCTTCGCGCGAGAGACGGCAGAGCGGGCACTGAGTATGGATGCCGAGGAGGCGACGAACCGGATCCACGCGCTGCGGTCTGATTAACACCGGTCAGTACAGAGCGCGATGCGCACCAGCTAGCGACCACCGCTGGAGGTGGTGATACGCCATTTTTCCAGGTCCAGCACGCCGAGGAGGAAGGCAACCGCGAGCAGGGCGTTGTTGGAAAACAGATTGGATTCGGTGAAGTTGTGAACAATCAGCCCTAGAAGCAAAGCAAGATAGAAGAATGCCGTCGGGCAACTCAGTCGACCGTCAATCCAGGACTGCGCCACGGTGGGCGCCTGGTTGATAGCACGAACTGACAACACTATCGCACGAAAGAGCAGCGTCAAAGCGCCGACCAACCCGAAGATGCCAGTCGTGGCCAGCAGGTCCAGATATCCGTCATGTGCCTCATTGATGATGGCATAGACGCCAAACCATTGGTCCGACTTCAAGCTTGGCTGCACGGCCGGATTGATACTCCAAAACGAGCTGAAGCCGGCGCCAAGAAAAGGACGCTGTTTGATCTCGGCGATGACAAATGACCAGATGTCGGTCCGCGCGGTGAACGTAGCGCCACGCAGCGGTAACATCGGATCCACGTCTGTTACGCCGCACCATGCGAGATAGCCGACGAAGCTTCCGGTTATGAAAAGGACGCAGATACTCGCGACGGCAAGGATCAGACGTCGGGGCAGTTTGGCGATCAACAGCAGGATGGGCATCACAACAGCCGCCGAGATCACAACCGATTGGCTGGTCGTCGACCGGGTCGCCACCAGCAGGCCCGCCATCATCGCCGTCGCCAACAAAAAAGCAATCTGCCACAACCGGCGCCGTAGAAGAAATATACATGATGCAGTGGAAAGACAGCCATACATCATCAACAAACCGGTTTGATTCTTCTGACCCTGCAAGCCTGCGAAACCTTCGCTGGTCATGGCATAGCCGGGTGCGACGACCCACGAGAACAGATCGGCCAGCGCGGCAGCGGTGCAGACGGCGGCGATGACCACATGCACAATCGGCGCGCATCGGATGCCGCTCAGCAGAATGGTGAACAGAATAATCTGCACGCCAGTAAAGGATAATCGACGCATGGACGCTGTCGGGTCTAACGCCCAACTGACGCTCAGCGCGAAGTAAGCGAACAGCAACAGCAGCACCCAACTGCCCAGCATGAGGGCCGACACCTCACGCCAGCGCTGCTTCAGCACCGGCGTTGCCATGGTCAGCAATCCCAGCCAGATCCAGCTGTTGAGTGGGTTGACATGGTCGGTCTGGCTTGTGTCGGTTGGATCATCGCCGAGCACGCCGAACACGACGTACAGCAATGTTAGCACCAGCACGATGATGGCAAGGGGTTGCACCCAAGCCTCGGACCTGGGGGCGGGCATCGCACGGTCACTCTTGCCGGCCCGGTTGTTCGGCCGCAACGCGCCGTCGGATTTATTCCAGTATGGCGCTGGCGAGCTTTGCGCGTTGGTCACGTGAGGCCGGTTTGCATAGTGACCGGTTGACCATCTGCTGATGGCGCCTGCAAGGCCAGTGTTACCTCAGTGACATGGAGCGCGAGGTCCGCACCGACCCGGGCCGGCGCCCCGTGTTCAATCTGTGCGGCCAGTTGAGAGATGCCGCGAGCGAAGTCCATTCGGTGGCCCCCGGCGGTCTTGCCGACCTTGGGGCCAGCCACCGCTTTTGCGGAACGACCGATCAGCAGGCCCGGAATATATCTGGAAAGCCGCTTTTCGAATGCGCGGATGAGACGCGGCCCGAAGCTTCCGCCGGTCAGGCTTATTCTGACCGGCGCATGGTATTCCCAGACGTCGGTGACCGTGGCCACTCCTTCGAGCCCGATGACACGCAACGAGCGATTTGCCGGAGCAAGGATACTGTTGCTCAGGCGGGCCACGACCCCGCCATCGAATTCGAGCATGCCGACGGAAAGATCTGGGCTGGGGGTCCGCACGCCGACTTCCTGACCTTTGTCAGGAAACAAGCACACACTGAAACTTGTGACCCTCCGAACCGCCCCGAACAACATCACCAGGGGTGTGATTTGATAGCCCGCGTGCTCCATCGTGCAACCGACCTCAAACTCGTCGCGAGCAGGCCATGGTGCGCCGGAACGGCTGCGCCATCCGGAATAATCTAGCTTTCCAACCATACCATCGTCCATTTCGGCCTGCGCGAGTACCGATCCGACCAAGCCGGCCAGACTGAATTTCTCGCCGCAGGGTCTGCATGGCGTCACTGAGATGGTTGCAGGGAGCCGCCGCCAAGCCCAGTCCCATCGCGCGCGCCGCGCCGACCAGTTCCGTCGCCTCCTGCATGGTCATGGCGAGCGGCTTCTCCGGAATAGACATGTCGACCCGCGCGCAGGGCCGCCATCGTAATCTCATAATGACTGCCCGGATTTGTAAGATTGACAATCATTTGCACGCGTTCGTCGCCCAGCATCGAGGAAAAAGCGTCGTAAGCATGCAGCCGATGGAATCGAGCAAACGCCGACAGCCGGTCCGGGTCACGGTCGTACACGCCCACGAGCGTTAGCTCCGGGTGCTCGGCAAGCATTGCAATGTAATTGTCGGCAACAAATCCGCAGCCAACAATCCCGATGCGCATTACGCCCGCCCCACCTGAATATGTATCGACTTCAGAGCAAACTGTACGTGCGTTTGACGCACGGCAAGACTAACTTGGCAAGCACGGGTCCACGGCCGGTCTCGCTTGCGAGCCGCTCGCCTGAAGGAGATCCACGTTGTCTGTCAGCCAGTCCGCCCAGCCTGTCGTCGTTCTCGGAGCCAACGGATTTGTCGGTCGTCGCGTTGTGCAATACTTGGCCGCAACGGAAACCTTCCGTCCGATCGCCGCTGTTCGCAAGCCGGTTCGAAATGATACCACCGATGTCGAGTGGCGCATATGCGATGCGGTCGACGCTGCCTCGGTTGCGGCCGCGCTCGCCAATTGCGCCTACGCCGTCAACTGCGTGGGCGGCGACGCCAAAACAATGGAGGCGGCAACACATAATTTGTGTCAGGGAGGCATGACGGCGAAGTTGCGACGGATCGTCCATGTCAGCAGCATGTCGGTGTACGGTCCGGTGACAGGCTTGATTGAAGAGAAACAGCCACTGGACCCGGGTGGCAGTTGGTATGCCAGGGCAAAGGTCGCCTCTGAGGCTATGATGCAGAGGTTTGCCGCCGCGGGCGGAGATGGTGTGATCCTGCGGCCCGGTTGCATCCATGGTCCCGAAAGCGAGCAGTGGACCATACTCATCGGACGCTTGCTTGCGAGCCACCGGATCGGCGATTTGGGTCTCGCGGGCGATGGGCTGTGCAACCTGACCTACATCGATGACATCGCCGCCGCCGTGGTCGCTGCGCTTCAGCGCCCTGGCATCGCTGGCGAAGCCTTCAACGTGAGCGATCCCGATCCTGGTCCATGGAACCGTTATTTCGTTGCGTTCGGACGGGGTATCGGCGCAACACCGGTGCGCCGCATCTCGTTGCCCTGGCTCAGGGTCGAAACCGCCCTTGCGGCGCCGTTGAAGCTTGCGTCCATCGCCGCCGGGCTTGCAGGTATCGGGCGACTGCCGTTCGATCCCCTGCCAAGGTCCCTGCTGCCGTTGTGGCGACAGGACATTCAACTCGATCACCGCAAAGCCGACGCGGGACTTGGCTTTGCACGGACGGCGCCCGACCAGGCAATTGCCCACGCCGCTGCCTGGTTCAAAGCCTGGAGTTCCCGGTCGGCGCAGCTGCGGCCCGCGCCGCCGCTGGAGGCCAATCCTGGGCGCTGCTCGATCAGACATGACTGACGGCGGCCCAAAGTGCGGTTGCGGATCCGGTCGCCAAGTGACGAGGCAGCTCACAATGGAGCCTCCAGCGCTCTGGTTCGTGATAAATCCGTACGTTGCGCGACGTTGCCGTCCATGACTTGCCGGATATGGGCCGCCAACCGCAGGGCCAGCGCAACGATCGTCAACGTTGGGTTGGCCTGGCTGGATGTCGGGAACACCGCACTGCCGGCGACATAAAGGTTGCGCAGACCATGTACGCGGCAATTCCGATCGACCACGCTGGTGGCCGGAGAGTGTCCCATTCTCGCGGTGCCAATATGATGCCCGCCATAGGCGCCATCGCGGGTAATTTGCTGTTCGACGCCATCGGGATCGTAATCAAGCCGGCCGTGCCCCCAGGCGGCGAGATCTTCTCGCAGCAGCCGCAGCGTTTCGATGGCGGTCCGAACATCGAGTGCGCTGTAGCGCCAGTCGATGAGCAGCTTGGGCAAGCCGAGCTGATCAGTTTCGCACCCCAGGGTAACGCGGCTCGCGCTGTTGGGTTGTTGTTCAGCGTGGTAATCCAGGCTGAACCTGTTGGCACGCGGACGAACCACCACCGAGGGAAACTTGCGGGCGGAGAAAGTGCGCTTGCGCAACCAGTGCAGCAGGAAGGAAGCGGTATACGGGACATCTGCTGCAACATTCCCAACGTGCCGCAGCCACGTGCCGATACTCACCGCGCCCTCGCCCGTCAGCCGCTTGGCGTACTCGTATGGGATCAAGGGCTTTGCCAGATAGAGCGCCGACAACGCGCCGGTACGGTGCGCGGGATCGGGGATTGAGGGAAAATGCAGCCGCACGATCGAACTCGCCAACCCAAAATCCCGCTGCGCCGCCCAGGTCAGCGCGAGGCGGCGCCGGCAATACGTTCCGTCATCGGCCACCTCGTATCCGTGCCATACGTCCTCGCGCGGCACGTCCAAGCTCAAACCGCCGATGGTGCCCGCAATATGGCACATATAGTTGCGTCCGACCTGATCATAATCATTGCCCAACCCGCCGCTACGCGTTCGACGCGAGGCGAGCAGAAGGCGCGGGATCTCCAGGCCGCCCATGGCGAGGATGACCTGTGTCGCGCGCACGACCATGGCCACGCCCGAGAGGGTCCGCACAGTCAGCCGTTCCACTATCGTGCCATCGGGATCGGTCAGCAGCTCTGTGCAATTGGCATTCAGCAACACCTGCACGTTTCGGCTTGCCATCAGGCGATGCTGATAACGCGCACCAAAGTCCGTCGGACAGCTGAACCGCTCGATACTTTCCGCCGAAAAATGGGCCGGCTTGAAGCGGCAAATCATCGGTCGCATTCCGCCGGGCAACGCACCGTCCGCGTCGTAGACGAACTCGCCCGCCTCGCACAGCTCGTTGGCATCCCGATAGTACTGACTGACCTCGGAATATTCGATCGGCCAGGACTGCTCGGTGACCCAGGGGCGGTAAGTGAAGTCGAATCGATCGAACGGCACGCAACGACCGCCCCAAATTGTGGTCGAACCGCCGAAACGTCGCGCCCGGTAGCGATCGCCCGGAGAATGCAGGCGATGATCGACAATTTCCGCCGCGTACAGCTGCTGCGTCGCCGCGTCCGGCACCATCGTGCCGGATTCCAGTAAGATCACTCGCAGATCGGACCGCAGGAATTGCAACGCAATGGTGATCCCAGCTGCGCCAGCGCCGACGATGCAAACATCGCAATCGAGCGCCGCGCCGGTGTCGATGGAGTTCGCGTCGCTGATCATCAGCCGATCTGAGAGGCCAGAACTGGTCGTTCCTCGATGAAACTGACCTGGCCGCTGCGGTAGGTCAGTTTGCCCAGGCCGCGGGCAATCCCCAGTCTGTGGCGGACGCGTCGCCAGGTCAGAAACTCTCCTGTCAGGCCAAACAAGACCCCATGTACGACTACCTGGGAAAGTCCGACGGTGATCAGCATCGCATGGGTCGCGAACTTCCACTCGCTCACGCTCATTCGGCAGCGTGCCGAGGTCTTGGATCCTTGCTTCAGGCGTTTGCGCATGTAGTCATAAGACAGGCGAGCCTCCGGCATGACCTCGTGCACTGTTGCGGTTGGGCACCAGACGAAGCGGCGACCTTGCTTCAACAAGCGGAAGTAAAGCTGCGTATCTTCGCCATCCGCCGCCCCAAGTTGTTCATCGAATGGCTGCGGCTCGTTCAGGCATGTGGCTACGCGCATGAACGAATTCCCAGCCCCGAGCACCCGCCCGCTTCGCCCGACGCGGCCAATCTGCGTATCGGCGGGCACCTGAAAATCCGTCGTGTAGTGGCTTGCCGCCAGATCCCACGCTGGCGGCAAGCCGCTCGCAAACACCGGAAATTTCGGCCCGAACGCAGCGTCGGCGCCGGTTCTCTCCAGGCAGGCAAAGTAACTCGCCAGCCAGTTCGGTTCCGGGGCTTCGTCGTCGTCAACGAATGCGATGTAGCGGCCGGTTGCCGCAGCAACCCCGACGTTGCGGGCCCGCGCGATATTCCGGGCCGGTGCAGGCAGATAGCGCAGCGGCACGGGCGAGGCGCACCGCAACCCCTCGACGAGCGGCATCGCAAGTTGGTCGGGATGATTGTCGCAGACCAGGATCTCCCACCCCATGCCATCCGGCAGATGCTGCAGGAAACACGCGCGCAGCGTCCTCTCGAGCAGAGCGATGCGATCGTAACAGGGCACAATGATACTTACCGCATCACTGCTCGGCCCCGTGATGCCGTCGGACGTCGCCAGCATGCCGGAATCTCCGTCGGATCATTTGCGATACCAGCGCTCCTCTGCCATATATGTAGTTTCAGATCAAACGATAATAGGAGCATCATTGGGCGGATTCGTCACCCGGGCGTGCCACGTTGCGCAAAGCCAGTCATGACAAAAAATTCAACCGAGGACCCGTCGAAACCGACCCGGGCGGCGGAGATCGAACAGGGTGGCTCCTTCCAGTCCATTCAGGCATTGCGCGGAATCGCCGCCGTGATGGTCACGATTTTTCACGCCGGTCTGCGGTTCGATCAATCAGAGACGACGTTCCGCATAGGCAATGCAGGCGTCGATATTTTTTTCATTATCAGCGGCTTCGTCATGTGGACGGTAGCGGCGCGGCGTCCCGGCGGCCCGTTTGCGTTTCTGCGCCGTCGCTTCGTGAGGCTCGTGCCGCTCTATTGGTTCTGGACCGCTGCGCTGATTGCCGCGTGGGCGGTGCTCCCCTCGGCGTTTCCCAGAATGCACCCGACTGTCGGCCACGTCGCACTGTCCCTGGCGTTCCTGCCGCACATGTCGCCGGACAGCGGGCAAATCACGCCGGTCCTGGGACAGGGTTGGACGTTGAACTTCGAAGTGTTCTTCTACGTCTTGTTCGCCGCGGCCCTGATCTTTCCCTCGCGGGCCCGGTTCGGCTTTATGGCAGCCATCCTACTGCTTCTGCCTTTGGCAAGACATATCGTGGAAGTGCCCGCGGCGGCATTGCTGAGCCCCCTGCTGGTGGAGTTTTTCGGTGGCATCATACTCGCCCGACTTGTGATCGGCGGGTTGCGGCCGGATGCATTGAGGTGCTGGAGTTGCGTCGCGGTCGGTGTTGTCCTGCTGATCTTCGCGGCACCGGCGGCCGACGATGATCTTGCGCGTCTGTTCCAGTATGGCGTGCCGGCATTTCTCATTGTTGGAGGCGCGGTCGGTGCAGAACTAAATGGAAGCCTGTCGGTCGGGAAGCTTCTAAGCGGGATCGGCGACGCGTCCTACTCGATCTATCTGACCCATGCATTCTTCATCTCTGCCCTCGGCAAACTATGGCCGATCGGTCTTGCACCCTGGATATTTCTCGTCTCAGCGACAACACTTGCCTTGCTGCTGGGACAGGCGACTTACGCGCTGGTCGAGCGACCCCTGCTGGCGCTCCTGCGGGGCAGGCGGCGCCGGGCCGCAAATGATCAGGCGCTTGGCTCCAGATGGTCGGCGCTCCGGATACTGGTCTGGGCCATCACCGCCGTCTCAGGACACTGACATGTGCAGCGCCCTTGCGTGGCGACAGCCATGCATAAGCGGCCATCCCTAGGATCGGTAACTGTGCGTGCCACAATCGACGGGCGAGCCGGCGTGGCTCCTGTATCAGTCGGTAGAGCCACTCCAATCCAAGTCTCTGCCATGCCAACGGCGCCCGCTTCAGTTGCCCCGTTGCGAACAGCAAGGAGGCCCCGATGCAAAGACCGGTCCCGGTGGCGCCGTTCATCTCGACAATATGGGCCGCGAGAACTTCGGATTGAGGAGCGCCACAAGCAAGAAAGATGAAGCGCGCCGGATTGTCTCGTATGAAATCGATACAGCGCTGCAGCAGAGCGGCGTCGGTCCTGAAGCCGAACGGCGGACTGTATAATGCAACACGACGCAATCCATATTGTTCGGCCAGGTCTCGACGAAGCTCATCGTTGCCCCCGATGATCGTCACCGGCTCGTCGTCGTCGATCACGTGCCGCAGCAGATGCAGCGTCAGGTCACTGCCGGTGACGAGGGGAAGTGTTATTCCGAACAGAAACCGGCCGAGTCCGCGCAGCACCTGGCTGTCGCAGGTCAGGAACCAGGCGCGCGACAGTCCGAACGCAAAACCTTCCACGCCTCGCCGAAATAGCACGAGATGTTGGACATTCGGCGTCGCAATGAAAGCAAACCGAGCAGACGCCGGCCGCGTTACCAGGACGCTGACCACCGCCGGCAGCTCAAGCGTCGCGAACGGAATGCCGAGAAAGCTGATTTCTTCTATCCTGTCGGTTGGTCCCGGCTTGGCCGGGTCGCTAGCCGGCATGCTCACTCCTGTCTCTGCCTGGGGCATCTCGTTCTCTTTAGGCATCGGATTCATCTCAACCGCAACTATCCGGACGGTCTTTCAGCATGATACAGGCGCACGCGTCGCCACCAGGTCAGCTTGCCCCAGCCGCCGAAGGCCACGAACGCCATTCGTATCGCCGGTCGGCGCAGGCCCCGGCCGCTCAGTCTGCCGACAACAGCCAGTGCCATGGCGGCGGAGCCGTAAGTCACGGCCTGCGCCAGGCCCCGCAAGCCAACTTTCAGCACCGCAACGGGACGTGAGGCCGAGTTCTTTATCAATGCCGCGCTATAGACTTGCGCTCCGCTGTAGGCTCGGAGCCATTGATAGCTAAGTCGCCTGCGTCCCGGGAGGCACCGTCTCGCGCACGCCGGCCTCGGCGCACCAGACGAAGCGGCAGCCGCGCCGCTCGAGACGGAGGAAAAGATCGAAGTCTTCGCCGCCGCACGCGCCGAAGTTCGGATCAAATGGAACCATGTCGGTGAAACATGTCGCGGCGCGCCAAAGCGAACTCGCCGTGCTCAAGGCGAAATCCGCCGGTTTGGCAGGACCGCTCGCGGCGATTTGGCTGCCGGTCTTTATCTGGAGCGCCCGCGTGAAACGGGCGCCAGTTGGGTCCCAATCGGGTGGTCCGTCGACGGCGAAATTCGGCCGCACCGGCCCTACGGCGACGTCCGCCGCAGTCGATGCAAGCACGTCGACCAGGGCGTCAAGCCAACCTGGCTCCAGTTCCAGGTCATCGTCCATGAATGCAACCAAAGGCGCGGCCGCGGCCCTGATCCCGGCATTTCGTGCCAGGGATATGTTTGGTGGAGAGACCGTGACGACGCGGACCTCGATGCCGCCGAGTGGCAACCGATCGACGATCGCCTGCGCGTGGCCGGAGACACTGTTATCAGCGACAATGATCTCGAATGGCAAGCCACGGACCGTGGCATCGCGCAAGCATGAAACCAATGCGGCCTCGAAAAGCGTTGGCCGATTATATGTGCAGATGACAACGCTGCTGACGGGCGTTCTTTCCATCAAATTGACGCCTGCACCGACACCACACTCAGGAGCCTTTGAGCGGTCATGATACCGCTATCGCGCCGAGCAGCAGGTCAGAGCCAAATCGTCGGTAAAGCATGATCAGCATTAGACCAATCTGTATCGATTGACCGATCATGGTGCCCACGATGGAGGCCGTGTAGTCAAAATGGTTGAGCAGGAATAGAATGCTGATGCTGCAGCAAACGGCCCCCACGAGGTCAATCACCGCCAGTCTGCGAAAGTCCCCGAGCACCAGCATCGCCGTATTCAAGGCGACCGCTATGCTCCCGAGCACAACATTCCCGCCCCAGAGCCACGCCAAATCACCAATATCCTCATATCGACCGCGATACAGCGCCCTTGAGACCCAAGGCCAGGCGACGATCACGATACCGCTCCAAACCGCACTTCCCGTGGCGGTCGAGACTGCGCCGCGACACATCGTTGCGATAAGACCTCGCCGATCGGCGGTGGCACGGTGCGTCGCCATGGTGGGGAAGCCGATCGATGCCCAGGCCGAGGACAGCATCCAGGCCGGGCGGATAACCACCTGGACCGCCGAGAGCCGGGCCAATGCCTCGGTTCCGAACCATCCGACCACCATGAAACTATACAACCGGCTGGTGACCTCGTTCGAGGCGGCACCTACCATCAGCCAGCTCGTGCCTCGCAGGTAGCGTGCGTAGCCAAGTCCGGAGATTCGCGTGATCGGCCGGATATTGGGATCCATAAGGCGTAGCATCAGCACGGAGCAGACGCCGTATGCCAGGCCGACGATCATCAGGACGCGCGTTGCATCGGGGAAATTGCCGCATTTGAAATCATAGCCGAGCGCAAGGGCGGAGGTGACCATGACGGCACCGGTCAGGCCTGCGGCGAGCCTTACCCGACCGCGCGAGAATGCGAAGGCGCGAACAAACTGGTAGAGCAGGAACGCCGGAATGAACAAGACCGCCGACTGATCGGCCAGGTCACTGCCGGTTCCGGTCAGTATCCGGTTTGCCGCAAACACGCCGAGTGCCGCCACGAGCAGGATGATCAGCGTGACCGACAGCAACACCCGCTCAGGTTCTCGCCGCTCGAGCAAGCGGTCGCCGCCGCTTGGCAACGAGGAGAGGTGAACGACGGTGAGCGTGAATTGGCACGTGGCGAGGACCCAGGCGACCGACAACCAAAAGACGTAAACGCCGTACGACGCCGCATTTCCGTTGCGAATGAGCCAAAGGTTGATACCGAATGTGATGATCGACCCCATGCCCTGCTCGATTATGGAGATCAGGAAGCGCATCAATTCAGGGGCCCTGAAAGGCCAGATCCGCGACCGCCATCCCGCGGGGCAGCAACGAAGCGTCAGCATCAGCCAATGGAATTTCAAGATCAGGCTTCGTTGGCCGCCGGCCGAGAACCCAGCGGTACACCTCCAGTGTCTGCCGCGCCTTGGCCGGCCACGAAAACAATTCACGAGAGCGCTTCACAGCCTGGGCCGACAATGGCGCCAGGCGGTGCGGTGACAGAACAAATTGGTTGAGGATCTCGCGCAGGTTCGTCACGATCTGCTCACGCGTGCCCATTGGGATCGCGAGACCACTTGTCGGTGTGACGAGTTCACCAGGGCCGCCATAATTCACGACGATAGGAACTGCGCCCATTGCCATCGCCTCGAGCACGACCGCGCCGCCAAATTCGTGAACACTGGGAAACGCCAGGATGTCCGCCTGACTGAATCGCGCGGCCACATCATGATGCGATATCTTTCCGATGAATACGACGCGGTCAGTCAGCCCCAACTTTGCCACAAGCTGTTCGAGTGACTCTCGCTCCGGTCCGAAGCCAATGATTTCGAGCGTCAGACGACCTTCAGCAAGGACTGACGCGGCGGCTTCTATCAGCATATCGGCGCCCTTGTAGGGTACCAGGCGGCCAAGAAACACGGCACGCAATGGGCGATTGCGATAGCTGTCCGCCGATTTGCTCGGCGGTGTCGGAAAACGCGACAGGTCTATGCCGTTCTCCGGCACGTAGATGGCTTTAGTATGAAGGCGCTTTGGCAGGTCAGCCAATGCGCTGGCGCCTCCCACCATAATCGCGTTGGCGTGGCGTCGTGTCGCCTCATATCCTGGCAGCAACCGGTACACACCGCGGAAATGCGAGAGCCACTCTCCTTCTTGCCGGCGCAGTCCGGGAAAACTCGCGGGCCAGGGCAAACCACCATTCAGCGGTCCAAGGACAAAGGGCACGCCGGCACGTCGACAGCGACCCGCTATCCAGCTTGGCACCGCGGGGCTGAGCGGCGTGAGCCGGTGCACCAGATCGAAATCTCCGGCGCGGAGTTGGCTTCCGAGTTGCCGCCACAGCAGATGCTCCAGCCATAGGTAGGAGGGAATAGTGAGCGCGGTCAGCATTGCCCAACCCTTGTTCGGCCCGCTGATCCGCCGAACCAGGCGCTCCATTGGATTGAACAGCGCCTCGGTGTTGAGCGCCGTGAAATCCTTGCCTTCCACCAGGCCCGCGCGAATGAGGGCATTGGCGTTCCAGCTTCGGGTAACGATATGAACCTCAACAAATTCGCGGAGGGCGTTCGCGTGGGACCAACCCACCAGGGGTATGCTCTCCCATTCAGGGTTGCATGAATCCGCAATGACAAGGACACGGATGCGAGGCTCTGGCACAGCGCTCATAGGGTCGGATCACCTCACCGCCGGCAACACCCGATCGCGCTTGGCTCCGCGGACCGTTCGATGGCTTCTATCGCTTATCGAACATACAGTTTTCAACGCCTATTTCGTATGTATCGAAAATACATAGCCAGATCTTTCGATCCATATCGACGGGATATGAGCTGGATCCCGGATATTTGGATCGCGGCAAGATTTTCCAGCACCGTTCGCAGAAAGTCTGACTCAGGATCGCGCGTCCGCATCAGATATGTGGTTGCATTTGTGACTAAATGGCGATATGCCCGGCTGGGGCATGGCAGACATGGTCGCCGGAACTGGCGTTGACGAACCAAATCGCTTCCCTTGCATCGTCCAAAAGGTCAAGTTTTGCATGCCTCCCGACACGATGCCTTTTGATACTGCGCTGACCGACCTTGGCAACCTCGCGGTCGTCGGCCCCGCTGCGATCGTCTGCTGGTACTGGCTGTTACGGCGGTGGGATGTTGCCATCGCGTGGCGCTTCCTCTGCGCATTCACCGCGACTTTTGCGGCGGTCTGCGGTCTGAAGGTGGTCTCGCGCATGGTCGGTGACAGTCTGGTCGGCACCCCCTTTGCGCTATCGACAGGTGCCCCGAGCGGCCACATGGCCATGACCACACTGGTCTATGGCGGCATGGCGGTCCTGCTCCTGCGCCTGGACCGTTCGCCAATCTCCTTGCTGGCGGCCGTATTCATCGCGATCACCCTGATCGGCGTCGGGGTAACCCGTGTGATTTTGCAGGCCCACACCCCGGCCGACGTGGTGATCGGCTTTGGCCTGGGGTGTGCCTCGGCCGCCTGGGTTTGCTGGGGCGCCCGGCCTACATCCAGTCGACCAGCACGCCACACAGTCGAGCTTCTGGCCGCGCTCGTTGCAACCGTGATCCTTATGCACCTATCCGGGTTTCGTTTGGACAGTGCGAAGTTCATTTGAGCATCGTATCCGTCAACCGCCGAAGCGCCCGGCACAGCGCGCACGCCGTTTTGCGATTGCGCCGGAAAACGAACAGCTCGTCGAGAGACGAGGTCAAGGCTCTCTAGAGCGTTTCCACCCCGAGTGGGAACGCTCCAGCTGTTGTTTCACGAGCTGTTGCTTCACGGGCAATTTTACCAGCCTGAGGTCGCTTCGCAATTCGCGCCAGGCTGATATTGCTCCAGGACGTCAAGTCATTCCCGGCCGGTCTATTTCAAGGCGCGTTAGATGAACGTAGAGGTAGTCCCCAGCACCAGGCCGGTTCTCAGCCTGATGCGTCCGCCGGTCGCTCAGCAACGGTTTGCTTTGCGTGATCTATTGATCGTCGTGTTCTATCACAAGCGCGCCATGCTCCTGGCGTTTTTGGTGCCCCTGATCATTGCGCTTGCCGCCGCCGCCGTCACCAGGCCGGTCTTTGTAGCCCAGGCACGACTGCTTGTGCTGTACGGCAGTGAGTATTTCTACCGCCCGGCCGCGGGTCAGACGAACGCCAACGTGGCGCTCGATCGCAATGAGATCATGTTGGGTGAACTCCAGGTGCTGCAAAGCATGACCCTGGCGATGGAAACCCTCGAAGCTGTGGGAGTGGACCGGGTATATCCCGGAACACCGGCGGGGGATCCACGAGCGCTTGATCATGCGGCGCTGCGCATGGCCAATGACCTCACCGCGACAGTCATCGCACAATCCAATGTCCTGGAACTGAGCTTCCGCAGCTACGACCCGGACGTCGCGGCGGCTGTACTGCGCAGCCTGATCGACAACTATTTCAAGCGCAGGGTTACGATCTTCCAACATTCGCCGACCGCATCGGCGCAGGCGGAACAGAGCGCGTTCCTCGGCCGGGTGCACGCCGCCGAGGATGCGCTATCGAGCTTCGCGGATCAGCACAACATCGCCAATCCGGATCAACAGCTCAACCTTTTGCTGCAACAGCAGTCCCGCGATACTCAGGCTCGAAACGAGGCATTGCAGGCGGTCAGCGAGACTACCGCAAGGCTTGAGGCCGTCAGGAAGGAACTCGGACAATTACCGCCAAAGATCCAGTCGTACGACGAGAGCAACCGGTCGCAGACGTCGTTGCTGCTGACCGATAACCTGATGCGCCTGCAGAACAGGCGCCGCGAGCTAGCGTCGCGCTACCAGGACAGCTTTCCCGCGATGCAGGCCCTGGACCGCCAAATTGCGGGGGCCCAGGCTGAGATTGCTCGGGAACCACAACGAGAACAAGCGGTCGTTCATGAAGGTCTCAACCCGGTCTATCAGGATGTGCAGGCTCAGGAAGCCGCCCTCCAGGCACAGCTGCAAGGCTTGCAGGCCAAGCTGACGGAGCTTGAGCAGGGAGCCATGGCAACCGACGCCCGGATCAAGGACATCACGGTGGCGGCGCGACAATACCGCGACCTGCAGCGAAATAGGGACCTGCTCGACAAATCTTATCGTGTCTTTGTTCGAAACAACGAAGAGGCACAGATTGCAGACACCGCGGAGCGCAACCGGGCGGCGAACATTCGGGTTATCCAGCCACCGGAACGGCCCGCGGTGGGCCACAGCCTGCGAGGGATCCTGATCGCCGGCGGTGGGATGGTGGGATTGATCGCCGCGATCGCCGCTTTGGCGACGTGTAACGCGCTCAAGCAAACATTCGTCAGCACGCGCGACACCGGGGTCGGGTTAGAATTGCCGGTGCTGGCCGCGATCGGGAACCGGCGGCAATACGCCACCGGAGCCGGAGCCGGAACCGGGACAAGCCGCGACTTGCGGGCGCCGCAGCTCAAGCTGGCCGGTTTGCCACACGACAGGCTACCCGAGAGCGCTCCGTCCGCGGGCGCGCCGGCAATTCCGGAACCACCAGCGCACGCCGAAGCTCGGGTGTCGCCGCACTTCCTCGATACCGCCGACGGCGACCGCCTCGTCCACATGCTTCGCAACAGGCCCGGCGTGGGCACGATTGTTCAGGTCATCGCCTCTGGGATTGGAGAGGGCGTTTCATCCCTGGCACGCGATCTTGCTTTGGTGGCGGCTCGGACAGGACGCACGCGCGTGCTCCTGCTTGACCTCAGCGCGCCGGGCGACGTCCAAGTCAAAGCGTTGCTCGAGGAGTTCGGCGCGACGATCTCTCAAACGCGGCAACTCATGGCAGCGCCCCGGGACGTAGTGATCCATCGACTGGGGCTTGAGACCCTGTATGTCAGCGAAATCCGGGGCACCCCGTCCGCCGGTCCTTCCGTGTGGATCGATCTGTTTCCGGCTCTTCGAACCGATTTCGATCTGGTGATCATCGACAGCCCATCATCCGATCGGTCCCATGACGGCATCATGCTTGCCCCCGACCTCGACGTGACCTTCCTGATCGTCGAGGCCGAAAAGACCCGATCGGCGGTGGCGCAGAACCTGCGTGATCGAATTCTTGACGCAGGCGGCTGTATCGGTGGTGTCATTCTCAACAAGCGGCGCTTCTACCTGCCCGGACTTATCTATCGTTACCTCTGAATCTAATGCGCCCAGGCATCGGATGACGGGTCCTGTGTGACGGCGGATTTCGCTATCGGTGCGAGGGCAGCGAATCCAGCGCCTGGGCGATCGCCTGCCACATCGGCTTTCGGACGAGCGCATCGTCGAGCGGAAGCGGCCTTTGCGACAATCCGTCGGCACGGGGAAACGTTCGGTTCAGCCAGGTCCCCTTGTCCGAGAGGCCCCACGTCAATACGCCGAGCACGGCCTTGTGCGCCAACACGGTGTCAAGGAACGCGCTGGTTTGCGCGGCAACGGCCGCGTCGCGCGGTGTAATGGCGGACGGCAACCCGTCGTCGCGGACGTCCAGCTCGGTCACGATGACCCTCAGGCCCAAGCCGCATACATCATCGAGAAAGCGGGTCAGCACGCCTTCGTTGAAGGCGGACTCGGCAGCATTGAGATGTGCCTGAATTCCGAGTGCGTCCACCGGCACCTTTCTGGCCAGCAGATCGGCGAGTAGCTTTAGTACAGAATCTCGCCGCCGCTGTTGCCATGGAATTGCGTAGTCGAGGCCAAACTCATTGAGGACGCGCAAGGCCGCCGGATCGGCAGCCCTGCAGGCGTCGAAAGCTATGTCGAAATAAGACGGCCCGAGACTTGCCATCCATGGGATGCCGACGAAGGTCGAACAATTGTCCGTCCTCCGGCCGCAGCGGCTCGTTGACGACGTCCCAATGTGCGATCCTGCCACGATATCTTCCAACTACCGCGTGGATATGCTCGCGCAAGATACGCTCGGCAGCTGTTCGAAGTCGTCAACGCATCGGCTAGCCAGTCGGGGTTGCTCGCGTGCCACACCAGCGTGTGACCACGAACGCGAAGATCATGGGAAGCCGCGAACGCCATCAGGGCATCGGCTTCCCTCCAGTCGGTACTGGCGCGGACCGGGATGCACCGCGGCCCATTTGAAACCATATTCGGCGACGATAATACCGGCCTCGGTGGCGACCTGCGCCATCAAAGCCGGATCCCCGGTCAGTGCCGGCGTCGATACCGCGCACCCGTAGAACAATCCTTTTCCGGCTGCCCTCGCGTTCAATCCCGGCGGCGCGTCGGACGAAGCTCCACAAAGCAGCAGGCCAGTCGGCGCGGCCAACAATGCACGACGAGACATTGCCTGGCGCCGGACGTCACGACCTTGCATTCGAGTCACTGGCGCGATCTGCACGGAACCAGAGCTGGATGGGCAGCGTATACATGCGAGGCTGCTTCCAGCAGTTGAAATCAGAACGCGTTGCGGCTGGTCACCTCACGCAACAATGTCATCATCATGATCTTGATATCGAATCGCACCGACCAGTTCTCGATATAGAATAGGTCGCACGCGACCCGTTGCTCGATCTGGTCGACGGTCGTGGTTTCGCCCCGCCATCCGTTGACCTGCGCCCAGCCGGTGATCCCGGGCTTGACCCGATGGCGCACCGCATATTGCTGCACCACTTCCGCGAACAGCTGGTCTGCCGCTTTGGTATTGGGCGCATGCGGGCGAGGGCCGACGAGCGACATGCTGCCTGCCAGGACGTTGAAGAGTTGCGGCAGCTCATCGATCGACAGCTTGCGAATGACGCGGCCTACGCGGGTGATGCGCGGATCGGCGCGAGTGGTCTGCCGGTCGGCCAGCAGGTCCGTCATGCCATGATGCATCGAGCGAAATTTGTAGCAAAGAAACAGTTGATTATTGAAACCCATACGCGGCTGGCGAAACAACACCGGGCCCGGTGAGTCAAGCTTGATGAGCAGGGCCGTGAGAAGCAGAAGCGGTGACAAGAGCAGCAGCGCCAATACTCCGATGGCGATGTCGAGGCCTCTCTTTTCGAGCGCTCTCCAGTCCTTCAGTGGCGCGTCCCGGACACTCACGACCGGGTTGCGGCCGATGCCCTCAAACTGCGTGCGTGAGAAATGCAGCCCAGCCAGGTCGGTGGTCAGCACGATGTCGGCCACGGTGCTGCTGAGCTGGTCCATGATGGCCTTGATTCGATCGACCGCACTCAGCGGCAGGGCGATGACAATGACATCGATCTTTTCCTCGCGCGAACGGAGTACCAGATCGGCCACAGTGCCCAGGACCTGAATATCCATGTGGCTGTCGGGCACACGGGACAGGCGGTCGTCATAGATACCGACGATTCGATACGCATTAGGGTCGTCACGCAGCCGTTCGATGAACTCACGGCTAAACTCGCCGACGCCGATAATGGCAAGCTTACGGGCCAGGCGTCCGGCGGTCGTCCAATTGCGCATCAGCCGTCCGAGCGGAATGCGGCTGGCCGAAAATAGCGCGGCCGTGGTCAGTGTCCAAGTGGGCACCCAGAGGCGGGTCAGCGGGCTGTCTTGGTTGAGCACAAAAAGGAGCGCGATCAGGCAGAGCATGCCGATCAACAACGGCCTGGTCAGCAGCCTGATCTGGGTTGCGCAGGACATCAGCGCGATGCGCGTATAAGCGCCGCTCCGCTTGAGGTCCAGGTTGGTTGCGGCTGCCGCCCCGACGATAGCCAGGGCGATCGGCGAATCTGGATAGCTACCGTACCACCAGGAGACGAGGGCGATGGATAGAACTCCGGCAGTGCACAGCAGGGCGATGTCCGCGCACTGGACGAAACCGACCAGTACCGCAAAGGAAATGGTCTCCGTCGATCGGCGCCCGACGATCGGCCCCGGACGTGTGCCACGCCGCGCCGGACGCGCTCGAGGCTGCGTCCCGCTCTGCTCGCTCCGGCCGAAGGTTGCCGCATCCTGGTACTGATCGATGGTGTGCTCCTGCTGCAAATGCCCGATCCTCGATAGGCCATCTGGCGGACGCCATATCATATCGGAGCAAATGAAACTACATTCAACTGATCCAGTGATGACGGAATCACCACTGCCGTTGCCTCGATCGATCGATCAGCACCGACCCGATTTGGGCGCGATGGATCCGGTCCCGCCGGACGGCGCGCAGCGTGGTCGTCCGGGCCGGATTCCGGATCATCTTCAGCCGGGAGCTAAGTAGATTTCAGCGGCAACAGCCCCAGCCACGAAACGTGAGCCAGCATGGCTGTTCGCATTGGGCAGAATGCGCCACTCGCCCGGTAGATAAACGTCGTGAAGACCACCCTACCCTGCTTGTTGCCTGTAGCGGCAAGCCCAATCGCCGGTGGTGGCGTCGGTGCCGCTCGCTCGCATCCTCGGGGCAGCCCGTTGGGTGCGATCCGCCCGTTCTGCGTCCCGAAACGAATCGTGTGACATTCCGTAACAACCCAGGTCGCGCCGATGGAAGCAATAGGACCTGGTTCGTCAGCGATCGCTGGTTGGGCAATCCCGTTGAACGACTGTCGCCGATCCGGTCCGGGGAGAGCGCGGCCTGGCTAAAGCGTGCGTACGCCACGAGGTGAACGTCCAGCGAACCGATATGAGTTTGTGGCTATGGGCTGCCCCATTTAGTCCTCCTGCGGTGCCTCGCCCAGCTCCCCGCTGTCGACGCCGGCTAAGCTGAAGTCCGAGAAGTCGGCGTCGGCAACCCCCGGTATTGGGGCTATATTGGGGCTTTGCCCCGACCGTCTACGCCTTCCAGAATCAGGCCGACCCGGGCGCCGGGGCGACAATGTATGACAGGCAGGCCAGCCCCTTGGGGAGTTGATTGGTGGTTGTCATGGTGCGGGCAACCCGACGCCGCCATAACACCCGCGCCATCGAAACGAGAACATCGTATCTTACCAATTACTTGCGACGCCCAGCGATTTTGGTGCGTAGATGGTTTTGCAACCTAACATCGAGGCATACCATCGCTGTCTGGATCGTTCTCTATATGTTTACACAATCATAACTTGTATTAAAGTTCATATTTTCCCTTATAAGGGGAATATGATTGACTGATGATCCGTAAAAGGAGAGATAGATATGTAGACAGTGCTCAAAGAGGGCGGCCATGGTGAGCCGTTTAACGATATGGTTGTGCCGCCTGGAGAATTTGGACTGCCGCCCTGCCATTCCGAATCATGGCGGAATGGTATTGCAGTAGCACACGTCCGCCGCCCGCTTTTCCTGCCTCGCCGATTGCGATGGCGCAGTTCCCGGGCCAATCCGCGCACAGCGATATCGTCTTCATGACCGAGGGGGAGGACGGCGCCGAGCGCGGCGCGGCGGCGAAATTCGCTTACCTGCCGGTCGGATTTGGGCCACCCCCGGAGGCGCCGCACGGCCTGCGCCTGGGCTTCAATCTCGGCTGCCGCGTACTCGTGCCGTCGGGCAACTGGCACCCACGCCCGCGGGAACTCAAGACCAGCAACACCTTGGGCGAGACCACTATCGGGTCGTCCGCCCTCAGCAGTTCCAAGCGGACCTTCATCCGCCCAGCGACCCGCCGGGTTCATCGTCGGACTGTGCCGCGAAGAATGGGCATCGCGGCTCGCGCTGCCCGACGGGATCCGGCCGATTGCAGAACGCTAAGTGCGCATCTCGGTGCAGAGTTATTACGAGCGAAATACTCGAACAATCGGGAAGGCTGGCGCGAGACAGTCGCGCCCCTCAGGGCGAACGGCAGCCGCGTGGTCTGCATCGACCAGAAGCCGGCGCACGGACAAAGCGTGGTCTGGACCGAAATCCCATGCTGCGCGGAGGCCCAGACCGGCGATCGGCGCCTGGTCGAGAGGCTGGGCTGGTTGCGTCACGCCGTTGCCTTCGTCGGCCTATCGAATGGACTGGGGTGGCTCGCCCGGGCGGCCGGTTGGCCGGTGGAGTTGGTCGGCAGCTTCCCGCATCCGAGTAATGAGTTTGTTACACCGTATCGTATTGTTAACCATGACGCGGGTAACTCGTGCCGGAACGAACCCAGGGCGTTGGTCCGACTACAAGCACTTTGTGCGGTGTCCGGAACACGCGGCCACACCGCGGCAGTTCCAACGCGCGCGGTTGATAACCACTCACCAGGTTGGCGCCGTAGTTCAGTCGCCTGCCGGGATTCCCGGCCGCCGTTGCCGCCGCCCACCTGACCCTTTTGCTCTGATATTTCAAGCCAGCATTTGACGGAGAGGATTTGTCATGACAACAACAACAGTTAATTCCGGCCAGATTAACACCATTTCGAACGGCACATCGTTCGCCGATACCGTGAACTTCAGTGGCACGGAGAACGTGGACGGAGGAGGCGCCGCCACCAGCGCCAGGGTAAACAGCGGCGGTGTCCAGAACGTGAACTCCGGAGGCACCACGGTCACCACCTCGGTATACGTCGGCGGTGTCCAGAACGTAAATTCCGCCAGCACTCTCCTCACCATACTAAGCGGCGGTGTCGAGAACGTAAATCTCGGCGGCACCGCTTCCAGCACGGTAGTGAACAGCGGCGGCGGCCAGAACGTGAACACCGGCGGCACCGCTTCCAACACGTCAGTGTTCAACGGCGGCGCCGAGAGCGTGAATGCCGGCGGCACCGCTTCCGCCACAACGGTCAACGCTGGCGGCGCCCAGAACGTAGCCTCCGGCGGCATCGCTTCCGCCACAACGCTGAACGTCGGAGGCACCCAAAATGTAAGCTCCGGAGCGCTGGCCGTCGAAACGACGGTAAGCTTCGGTGGTAATCAGTTCATCTCCGGCGGCGTCGCCAGCAGCACCACGGTGGGCGTTCTCGGCATTGAATACGTCCGCGTCGGCGGGTCTGCCGTCAGCGGCGCGGTCATGGGCGGCGGCACCATCAACCTGTCCAGTGGCGGAACGACGACCAGCACGACGGTGAACAGCAGCGGCGTCGAGAACGTATCTTCCGGCGGCATCGCCAGCGGCACCATCGTCAGCAGCGGCGGAAGTCAACAGATCTTCTCCAGCGGCACCGCCAGCGGCACGGTGCTGAACGGCGGCATCGAGACCGTCTCCAGCGGCGGCTCGGCCGTCGGCGGCTCGGTGAACAGCGGTGGCGTTGAATCCGTTTCCGCCGGCGGCAAGACCACCAATAAGACGGTGAACACCGGCGGCGTCGAGAACGTCTCGTCCGGCGGCACTGTCAGCGGCACCGTCGTCAGCAGCGGCGGCGTGCAGAACACAAGTGGCGGCCTCGCCGTCAATACCGTGCTGAATGGCGGAACAGAGAATGTCTCCGCCGGCGGCGCAACCGACAGCGCGACAGTGAATTTCGGGGGAAACGAAGACATCTTCGCCGGCGGCAGCGCCATGGTGCTCACGGTGAACCTCGGAGGCGCCGCGACTGTCATCGGCGGCGGCACGATCACCAGCGACACCGTGTTTGCCGGCGGCCAGGAGTTCGTCTCGGGCGGCGGAACGGCCAGCAATACGGTACTGGGTGGTACCGTAATGATTGACGACGTCCTCACCAGCGTCGGCGGCGGCACCGAATACGTTTCCGTTGGTGGCACAACACTCCATACATCTGTGGGCAGTGGCGGCTCCGAAACGGTTTTATCCGGCGGCACGGCCATCGACGTGGTAGTGTCTTCCGGCGGCATCGAGATGGTCGGCCTCGGCGGGGCGGCCAGGAACACGGTGATCTCAGCCGGCGGCAGCGAGATCACCGCCGGCACAAACCTCGGCGCCACGGTGAACAGCGGCGCCACGGAAACTGTCATCACGGGCGGCACGGATTCCGCCACCCAGGTGTCAGGCGGCGCCATACAGTACGTCTCCGGCGGTAATACCAACAGCACCACACTGAGCTCCGGGGCGTCGGAATACGTCTCCGCAGGCGGCACCGCCAGGATCACTTTCGTGCAATCCGGCGGCAATATCTATATCTCCTCCGGCGGCACGACCAGCAACGCCGTCGTGAGTGGCGGTGGATTGGAGCAGGTCGACTCCGGGGGCAGGTCGGTCAGCGGCACCGTCTCGAGTGGCGGCATCGAGCAGGTCTGGCAAGGTGGCTCCGCCAGCGGAACCATGTTGGGCAGCGGCGCCGCCGAGGACGTGTTCTTCAGCGGCACCACGTTCGGCGTCCGGGTCAACAATGGCGCCATCGAGCAGGTTGTGGACGGCGGCGCCGCCAGCGGTACCATCGTCAACAGCGGTGGCTTCGAGAATATCTACCTCGGCGGCTCGGCCGTCAGCGGCATGGTGAATACCGGCGGCGTCGAGAACGTCCTGTCCAGTGGTACCGATGTCGGAACGATATTGGACGGCGGCTTTGAGAACGTGTCCTCCGGAGGCTCCGCGTCCGCGACGGTTGTAAACCGCGGCGGTGTGCAAAATCTGCTCGGAGGTGCAGGTGAATTTACCGTCGTGAACAGCGGCGGCACGCAAAACGTCTACTCCGCGACCGAAGCCGTCTCCGGCTTCATCGCCGGCGGCGGCGTTGAAAACGTCTTTGCCGGCGCCACGGACTCCGGAACCACCGTGAGCGGTGGGACCCAGAACGTGTTCGCCGGCGCCATCGCCAACTTAGACCTGATTAGTTCGGGCGGTATTCAACAAGTCTACGGCGTCACCAATTCGGGCCTCATCTCCGGGGGTACCGAGAACGTCTACAGTGGCGGTTCGGCCAACAGTGCCTCGATCGGCGGTGGCGGCATCTTGAACGTCCTGTCGGGCGGCATAAGCATCAGCGCCGCTATAACGGCTTCCGGCACCGAAAACGTCGCCTCGGGCGGCGTGGCCAGCAGCACCGACGTGAGCAGCGGCGGCGCCCAGAACGTATCCGGCGGCGCCGCCAATCTGACCGTCGTGAACAGCGGCGGCACGGAGGACGTATCCGAGGGCGGCACTGCCAGCGGGACCGTGGTGAGTGGCAGCGACAGTGCGTTGTTCGTCAATTCCCAAGGTGACGTCGACGCAGCGCAATTTGTTGCCTCGGGCGGCGGCGCGCAGATCGTCTCGGCTGGCGGCACGGCCTCCGGAACCGTTATCTCCAGCGGCGGCGCGCAGTTTGTCTCCTCCGGTGGCACCACCGTTGGGACCGTCGTGTTCACCAGCGGTGTGCAGCTGGTCGCCTCCGGCGGCACCGCCGACGGCACCACGGTTTCCAATGGAGGCTTGCAGGCGGTCTCCGGCGGCACGGCCAGCGGCACGACAGTGAACGATGGCGGCTCTGCAGGGATCGGCTTCGGCGGCTCGACGTTCGACGACCTGGTGAATAGTGGCGGCACCGAGATCGTGGCTTCGGGCGGCACGGCCACCAGCACAACAGTGAGCAGCGGTGGCATTGAGGATGTGCTTGGCGGTGGAACGGCCAGCAATACTATCGTCAGCAACGGCGGCATTCAGGACATCTCGGGCGAAGGTCTCGATCTCGATGCCAGCCCCGCGGTGGTTGGCCTCATTCCCGACATCAGAATTCCTCCCGGTCAGCGGTTCGTCCATCAGCGCAACGATCAGCAGCGGCGGCACCCAGCAGATCTTCGCCGGTGGCACTGCCACAGGAACGGTGGTGAGCAGCGGCGGCTTCGAGTACGTCAGCGCTGGCGGCTCGACCATAGGGACGATCGTGGTGAGCGGCGGCGGTTTGGATAACCTCTCCAGCGGCGGCGAATACGTCTCCTCAGGCGGCACGACCACAGGGACAATGGTCGCTGACGGCGGTATCGAGTTCGTCAGTTCCGGCGGCACGACCAGCGCCACGACCGTGAGCAGCGGCGGAATCGAACAGGTCGCCGCCGCTCGGGACCGCCAGCGGAACGGTAGTGGGTGGCGACGGCGTGCAAAATGTTTTCGGCACGGCCAGCGGTAGCGTGCTGAGCGGAGGCACGGAGGACGTCGAGAGCGGCGGCGCGGCGATCAGCGGCACGGTCAACAGCGGCGGCCTGGAGAATGTGTCCGGTGGCGGAACGACGACCGGCACCACGGTGAACGGTAGCGGGACCGAGACCGTATTCGCCGGCGGCACCGCCAGCGCGACCGTCGTCAACAGCGGCGGCCATCAGTATGTCTCCAGCAGCACGGCCAGCGCCAGCGTGATCGATGGCGGCATCGAAGTCGTTTTTGCCAATGGTTCGGCCATCAGCGGCACAGTGAACAGCGGCGGCTTCGAGATTGTGTCCGCTGGCGGAGCGACGACCGGCACTACGGTGAACAGCGGCGGCCTCGAGACTGTGTCGTCCGGAGCCACGGCAGCCGGCACTATGGTGAACAGCGGCGGCACTCAGACCATCTCCGGCGGCACGACCAGCGCGAGCGTGATCGACGGCGGCACCGAAGTGGTGCTTTCCCATGGCTTGGCCAGAAACGGCACAGTGAACAGCGGCGGCGTCCAGAATGTGTCTTCCGGTGGCACGGCCAGCGGGATGACGGTGCACGGCGCAGGCACTCAAAACGTCTATTCGAGCGGCGTGGCCAGCAACACCACCGTGTCCAGCGGCGGTCTTCAGAACATCTCTGGCGGCAGGGGATCGGCAACCACGGTCTTGGGCGGCGGCACGGAGAACGTCTACAGCGGCGGCGAGGACAGCGGAGCCCACGTGAACGGCGGCACGCTGAATGTCGACAATGCCGGTGCTGCCCAAAGTGAGTTGGTCGGCCTCAACGGCGTCGTGAACGTCTTCGCCGGCGGCACGGCGAGCGGGGACGTAATCTCCAGCGGCAGCCAGAACGTCAGCGGAGGTTCGGCCAGCGCCACGGTGGTGAGCAGCGGCGGCACGGAGAACGTCTATCTTGGCGGCACAACCGTCAGCGCCACGATCGGCGGCACGGAAAAAGTGTATTTCGGCGGCTTCGCCAGCGGCAACACAGTCACCAGCAGCGGCAATCAAGACGTCGTCGGCGGCACGACAACGGGTACCATGGTGAACGGCGGCACCGAGACCGTGTTCTACAGCGGCACCGCCGACGGCACCGTGGTGAGCGGCACCAACAGCGCGTCGTTCCTCAATTCCGGAGGCGTTGCCAGCGTAGCGCAGTTTATTTCCTCGGGCGGCGGCGCACAGCTTGTCTCCTCCGGCGGCACGGCCTCCGGGTCCGTGCTGTCCAGCGGCGGTGCACAGATTGTCTCCTCCGGCGGCATTGCCTCCGCCACCACCGTATTCAGCGGCGGCGGTCAGTTGGTCGCGTCCGGCGGCATCGCCGACGGCGCGACGATCTCCAGTGGGGGCTTTCAACTGGTCTCCGGCGGCATCGCCAGCGGCACGCTGATGAACAGTGACGGGTCTGCAACGATTGGCTTCGGCGGCTCGGCGGTCAACGACCTCGTGAATAGCGGTGGCGTTCAGACCGTGGTCTCCGGCGGCACGGCCAGCGGCACGGCAGTCAGCAGCGGCGGGGAGTTTGTGCGTTCCGGTGGCGTGACCGTGAGTACCACGGTGAGCAGCGGCGGCTTCGAGACCATCTCCTCCGGCGGCATCGCCAGCGGCGCTATGGTGGGCAGCGACGGCGAGTTGATCGTCCTCCAGGGTGGCGTTGCCAACGCCACCACGGTGAGCAGTGGCGGCGTGCAGAACGTCTCCGGCGGCACCGCCAGCGGCACCCTGGTGGATAGCGGAGGCGCTCGAGGACGTTGCCACAGGCGGCGCCACCTTCAGCACCGTGGTGAACAGCGGCGGCAGCGAAAACGTCTCCTCGGGCGGCACGAGCATCAGCGCCACGGTGAACGATGGCGGAGCGGAGAACGTAGCCGCTGGCGGCGCCGCCAGCGGCACAATGGTGAACGGCCTCGGTTTCCAGAACGTCCTCGGTGGCGCCGCCAGCGGCACTATGGTGAACAGCGGCGGCACAGAGATTGTCACCTCCGGCGGCACGGCCACCGGCACCACGGTGAACAGCGGCGGCTTCGAAAACGTCTCTTCCGGCGGCACGACCACCGGCACCATGGTCAACAGCGACGGCTCGCAGTCGGTCGGCTCCGGCGGTATCGCCGACGGCACCACGGTGTCCAGTGGAGGCCTCCAGCAGGTCTCCGGCGGCACCGCAAGCGGTACCATGGTTAACGATGGCGGCAATGCAGACGTCGGCTCCGGCGGCTCGATGGTCGACGACCTCGTGAATAGTGGTGGCGTTGAGAATGTCGCATCCGGCGGCACGACCACCAGCACCACGGTGAACAGCGGCGGCGTCGAAAACGTCACCTCCGGCGGCATGGCCACCGACACCATGGTGAGCAGCGGCGGCGTCGCAAACGTCTCCTCAGGCGGTGCGACCACCGGCACGACGGTGAGCAACGGCGGCTTCGAATATGTCTCCGCTGCGGGCATCGCGTCCGGCACCGTGGTGGAGACCGGTGGCACCGCGTTCATCCTATCCGGCGGTGCGGCCGGCGGCACCGTTGTCAACCTCGGTGGCGTTCAGAACGTTTCCGGCGGCAGCGTCAGCGGCAGCGTGTTGAGCGGGGGCACCGAGAATGTCTCCTCTGGTGGCTCGAGCTTCAGCGCCACGGTGAGCGGCGGCGGCGCGGAAAACGTCTTCTCCGGCGGCACGGCCTCCAGCACCATAGTAAGCAGCCTCGGTTTCCAGAACGTGTCCGGCGGCACGACAACCGGCACCACGGTGAGCAGCGGTGGCACCGAGACCGTGTTCTCCGGCGGCACGGCCGGAGGCACCGTGGTGAGTGGAGATAGCAGCGCGGCGTTGGTCAATTCCGCAGGCGTCGTCAGCGTAGCGCAGTTTGTCACCTCCGGCGGCGGCGCACAGATTGTCTCCTCCGGCGGCACGGCCTCCGGGACCGTGCTGTCCAGCGGCGGCGGTCAGTTGGTCGCGTCCGGCGGCATCGTCGACGGCACCACGGTGTCCAGCGGGGGCTTCCAGGTGGTCTCCGGCGGCATCGCCAGCGGGACGCTGGTGAACAGTGACGGGTCTGCAACGATTGGCTTCGGCGGCTCGGCGGTCAACGACCTCGTGAATAGCGGTGGCGTTCAGACCGTGGTCTCCGGCGGCACGGCCAGCGGCACGGCAGTCAGCAGCGGCGGGGAGTTTGTGCGTTCCGGCGGCGTGACCGTGAGTACCACGGTGAGCAGCGGCGGCTTCGAGACCATCTCCTCCTTCGGCATCGCCAGCGGCGCTATGGTGGGCAGCGACGGCGAGTTGATCGTCCTCCAGGGTGGCGTTGCCAGCGCCACTACGGTGGGCAGCGGCGGCGTGGTGATCGTCTTCGAGGGCGTTGCCAGCGCCACTACGGTGAGCGATGGCGGCGTGCAGATGGTCTCCGGCGGCGCCAGCGGGGGCGCCAGCGTCAGCACCGTGGTGAGCAGCGGCGGCAGCGAAAACGTCTCCTCGGAGGGCGCGAGCCTCAGCGCCACGGTGAACGATGGCGGAGCGGAGAACGTATCCGCCGGTGGCGTCGCAATCGGCACAACGGTGAACGGTTTCCAGAACCTCCTCGGTGGCACCGCCAGCGACACCGTGGTGAACAGTGGCGGCGTTGAGAATGTCGCATCCGGCGGCTCGTCCGCCAGCGGTACAGTCAACAGCGGCGGCTTCGAGTACGTGTCCTCCGGCGGCACGACCACCGGTACGACGGTCAGCGACGGCGGCTTCGAGTATGTCTCCGCGGCGGGCACCGCATCCGGCACCATGGTGGCGACCGGTGGCACCGCGTTCATCGCCTCCGGCGGCACCGCCGACGGCACCGTGGTCAGCCTCGGCGGCGTGCAGAATATCTCCGGCGGCTCCGCCAGCGGCAGCGTGCTGAGTGGCGGCACAGAGAATGCTTTCGCCGGCGGCACGACCACCGGCACGACGGTGAGCAACGGCGGCTTCGAATATGTCTCCGCCGCGGGCACCGCGTCCGGCACCGTGGTGGCGACCGGTGGCACCGCGTTCATTCTAGCCGGCGGCACGGCCGGCGGCACCGTTGTCAACCTCGGTGGCGTTCAGAATGTTTCGGGCGGCAGCGTCAGCGGCAGCATGTTGAACGGCGGCACCGAAAATGTCTCCTCCGGTGGCTCGAGCCTCAGCGCCACGGCGAGCGGCGGCGGCACGGAAAACGTTTTCTCCGGCGGCACGGCCTCCAGCACCATAGTAGGCAGCCTGGGTTTCCAGAATGTGTCTGGCGGCACGACAACCGGCACCATGGTGAACAGCGGCGGCACCGAGACCGTGTTCTCCGGCGGCACGGCCGGAGGCACCGTGGTGAGCGGCGACAGCGCGCGCCGTTCCTCCACTCCGGAAATCTCGCCGACGTCGCACAGTTTGTTTCCGCCGGCGGCGGCGCACAGATTGTCTCCTCCGGCGGCACGGCCTCGGGGACGGTCGTGTCCAGCGGCGGCGCACAGTTTGTCACCTCCGGCGCCGTTGCCTCCGCGAGCGTCATGTTCGCCGGAGGTGGGCAACTGGTCGAGTCCGGCGGCACCGCCGATGGCTCCACGGTGTCCAGTGGAGGCTTCCAGGTGGTCTCCGGCGGCACGGCCAGCGGCACGATAGTCAGCGGCTTTGCGGCCATCGTCTTCGGCGGCGCCGCGGTCGGCGACCTGGTGAACAGCGGCGGCACCGAGGCTGTGGCATCTAACGGTACGGTCACCGATACAACGGTGAACAGCGGCGGCTCGCAGGTGGTCGGCTCCGGCGGCACCGCCGACGGCACCACGGTGTCCAGCGGAGGCTTCCAGCAAGTCTCCGGCGGCATCGCCAGCGGTACGATAGTCGACGATGGCGGCACCGCAGAGGTCGGCTCCGGCGGCTCGATGGTCGACGACCTCGTGAATAGCGGCGGCACAGAGATTGTCACCTCCGGCGGCTCGGCCAACGGCACCATGGTGAGCAGCGGCGGCGTCGAAATCGTGTCCTCCGGCGGTGCAACCACCAGCACCACGGTGAACAGCGGCGGCGTCGAAATCGTGTCCTCCGGCGGTGCGATCACCGGCACCACGTGAGCAGCGGCGGCTTCGAAAACATCTCGGCCGGCGGTACGGCCACCTACACCACAGTGTCCAGTGGAGGCGTCGAAATCGTGTCCTCCGGCGGTGCGACCACCTACACCACAGTGTCCAGTGGAGGCTTCCAGCAAGTCGCCGGCGGCATCGCCAGCGGTACGATCCTTAACGATAGCGGCACTGCAGAGGTCGGCTCCGGCGGCTCGATGGTTGACGACCTCGTGAATAGTGGCGGCGTTGAGAATATCGCATCCGGCGGCACGACCACCGGCACCACGGTGAGCAACGGCGGCTTCGAAAACGTTCGGCCGGCGGTGCGACCGCCTACACCACGGTGAGCGGCGGCGGCTTCGAAAACGTCTCGGCCGGCGGCACGACCACCAGCACCACGGTGAGCAGCGGCGGCTTCGAAAACGTCTCGGCCGGCGGTTCGGCCACCGACACCACGGTGAACAGCGGTGGGATTCAGGCCGTCTCTGGCGGTACCGCCAGCGGCAGCGTGGTGAACGGTGGCACCGAAAATCTCAGTGGCGGCGCGGCATTCAGCGGCACCGTGAACGGCGGCGGCGTTGAGAACGTTCTCGCCGCCGGGACGGCCACCGGGATGACGGTGAACAGCGGTGGCGTGGAGAATGTCGCGTCCGGCGGCACAACGATGAACACAACGGTGAACAGCGGCGGCTTCGAGTATGTCTCCGCCGCCGGCACCGCCAGCGGCGCCACAGTAAACAGCGGTGGTTTCGAGGTTGTTTCCGCTGGCGGCGTGGCCAGTGCCACGACGATCGCCACATCGGGAACGCTCAATCTGCTGAGCGGCGGAGTGGCGTCCGGCGGGATCCAGTTTGACGGGTCTGACGCCGCGCTGGTGATCGGAGGCACCACGATGCCGACCACACCGATCAGCGGTCTCGCCGTCAGCGACACCATTGTTCTGACAGACATCGCCTTTGACAGCGCCGGCTCGGCGACACTGAATTCCACCGACGACGTATTGACGGTGACGGAGGGAGGAAACAGCTACGCATTGCAACTCGCAGGGAATTTGACCGGCGAAACGTTCAATCTCTCCGACCCACCGGGATCGACCACGATCACGATCGGACTGGCGGCGCCCACGATCACGACGACCAGCGAAATCACCAACGGCGAACCCACCGTCTCAGGCACAGCTCTGCCGGGCAGCACGGTGACGTTGTTCTCCGGCGACACGCCTGTCGGCAGCGCCACAGCGGATGGCAGCGGCGCCTTCGCTGTCACCGCAGCGCTCGCATTGGGCCTGAACAGTCTCACCGCCACCGCAACAACCTCGGTCAACGACGCGCCGGTCCAGTCCGCCGCGTCCGCGCCGGTCTCGGTGTTCGACGTGCAGGCACCCGTGAACGGGATCAGCACCACCGATTTCAGCTCCGCTGATCTGAGCGCGGTGCTGGACCAGGGGGCGACGCTCGCCTTCATCGGCGGCACCGAGGCGGTGCTGCTGGTCGACGGCACGCTGAGCGTCGGGCCGGACACCAATGAGGCCACGCTGCAGCGCCTCTATGAGGGCCTGCTTGGACGCAGCGGCGACCCAACCGGCATGAGTTCGTACGATGCGCAACTCAGTGCAGGGGTCAGCAAGGCGACGGTTGCCACTGAGATCCTGAACAGTCCCGAATACCTCGCGGACCATGGCACGCAAACGGCGAACCAGTTGGTTACAAGCCTCTATCAAGGTCTGCTCGGCCGCCCCCCAGAGCAGGCGGGGCTGGCATCCTGGACAGGTGCGCTGGCACGCGGAAAGTCACCGGGAGCTGTGGCCGTCGGCATCGCCGACTCGGCCGAATCAAAGGCGTACCTCGCTTCCACCACGGCGCAGGTCTTCGTGCCGAACGCCGCCGGCACGCTGGTGCACGAGCTGTACGAAACCGGCCTGGGGCGCGAAGTCGAGCTGGCGGCACTGCCGTCCTACCAGGCGGCTTACCTGACCGAAACACCGGCACAAATCGCGGCTGGAATTGCAGCCTCACCGGAGTTCCTGGCTGATCACGGCAGCCAGGACAACGCGACCTTTGTCACATCGTTGTATCAGGACGGACTTGGCCGCACCCCCGACCACGTCGAGGTGGCGAGTTGGACCGTTCCACTGGTCAGTGGGGCGTATAGTCGCAGCACCGTGCTGTTGGATATTGCGACAAGCCCGGAAGCGAAAGGACACCTCACGGCAAATCTCAGCGCGTAACGGTTCGGCGGGGCATACAAGGGGCTCGCCCAATCGCGGCTTGTGCCGGCACCGACGCTGCGATGCCATCGCAGTGACAATTTCCGTCGCACGTCGAGCGCGCAGTCAATCGGCGCTGCAACCGCTTCGCATGTCTCCCTGAGCCGATCCAGGGGTCGTACGGACCCCGCCGCCCATCCGCGGCGAGTTGTGGAGGAGAACGTCCGACGCAACTGCATGCAACGGACGTTGTTAAATGATATGTTATAACATATCATCTCGGGGTCGATTGACCTACCGAGGGAATGCCACCGCATGCCTGTTCGATCATCGCCCGGGTTGGCGCTCTTCGCCCTGGCATCCGCGGTGATTGCCGCCGAACCCTCTCCGGCGGCCGCGCAGGACCAATCCGCCCAACCTCCGGACACGATTGATATTGACGTTGTCGCCAGGAAGTTGGACGTGGCGCGACAACAGATTGAGCCGAGCCTAGGGGCGAGCGTGTATAATTTCTCGCCTGAGGCTCTGCGGACCGTCCCGCAGGGCGAAAACGCCCCGCTCAACCAGGTGCTGCTGCAGGCACCCGGCGTCGCGCAGGACAGTTTCGGTCAGATCCATCTCCGTGGTGAACACGCCAACGTCCAGTATCGGCTCAACGGCGTGGAGCTGCCCGAGGGGCTGTCGGTATTCGGCCAGGCACTCGAGTCTCGCTTCGCCCATAGCCTGTCGCTGATCACCGGAGCACTGCCGGCCCAATATGGGTTCCAGACAGCGGGGGTGGTGGACATCCAGACGAAGACCGGCCTCACCGATCCGGGTTTCGCCGTCTCGATGTATGGGGGACAGCAGAACTGGCTGCAACCGTCGTTCGAGTATGGCGGGCACAGCGGTGCTGTGGACTGGTTCATCACCGCTGACTATCTGCACAACGACATCGGCATCGAGAACCCCACCGCCAGCTACAGCCCGGTTCACGACATCACCAACCAGTTCCACGGGCTGGCCTATGCCTCGGACATCATCGACCCGAACACGCGGGTCAGCATGATCCTGGGCGCCTTCGAGGGTCAGTTCGAAATCCCGAACAATCCTGGGCAGCCGACGTTGGGCTACACAGTGAACGGCGTCAGCAATTTCAGCAGCTCACAACTCAACGAAACCCAATCGGAGCGCAACGACTTCGCCATCCTGTCGTGGCAGAAACATGTCAATGACATCGACCTTCAGGTCTCTGCCTACGCACGTTACAGTTGGCTTCGTTTCTCTCCCGATTGGGCTGGTGATTTGCTGTTCAACGGCATCGCCCAGCAGGCGACCCGCTCCAATTCCGCCTATGGAACGCAAACCGACGGAAGCTGGAAGATCAACGATCAGCACACTCTGCGCTTTGGGGTCCAGCTGCAGCAGGAGATTTCAACCGGCAAGACGTTTTCGCAGGTGCTGCCGGTCGACAGCACCGGCACGCCGACCTCCGATGTGCCGTTGGCAATCCCTAACAGCTTTGCCAACACCGGCGGGCTCTACGGAGTGTATGTGCAGGATGAGTGGCGCATCCTGCCGAAGGTGACGATCAATGGCGGATTGCGGTTCGACGGCGTGGCTGAATACACCACGGGACACCAGGCCAGTCCTCGTCTGAACGTTGTCTGGAAGCCCACCAGCACAACCACGATCACCGCCGGTTACGCCCGGTATTTCGTGCCGCCGCCGTTCGAGCTTGTGGCGCCGGGCACCGTCACGCAGTTCGCCGGCACGACCGCCGCGCCCGGAGTTATGCAGGACAGCCTGGTGCAGCCGGAACGGTCAAACTACTTCGACATCGGAGCCAGCCAGGTGATTATACCTGGCCTGACCGTCGGGGTGGATGGCTACTACAAGATTGCCAACAACTTGATCGACGAAGGCCAGTTTGGCGCCCCCATCATCTTGACGGCTTTCAATTACGCGCACGGCATACAGGAGGGTGTCCAGTTGACCTCCAGCTTTGACCGCGGCCCCTGGTCGGTCTACGGCAACATAGCCTGGTCACGTGCTGTCGGTACCGAAATTACCTCGGCACAGTTCAATTTCGGTCCAGAGGAACTGGCCTTCATCGGCAACAATTATATTCATCTGGATCACGACCAGACCTGGAGCGGCTCCGCCGGGGCTGCCTATACGTTGAACATGGACAGCCAACACCCGACGCGGTTCTCGGTGGATGCACTGCTGCAAAGCGGACTCCGGGCGAGCACGGCCACGATACCGAACGGGATCGCGCTGCCGACATACGGCACGGTGAACCTGTCCGCCGTCCAGAAGGTAGCAAGGGGGACTGAATTACGGCTGGACGTGCTGAATGTCGGTGACACGGTCTACCAGATCCGCAATGGAACCGGCGTGGGTGTCGGCGCGCCGCAATACGGCATGCGTCGCACTGTACTGGCAGGCGTGACGCAACGTTTCTGATGTAGCGTGGCACTATCGGTATCCTGGCAGCTGAGAAGCCGCCCGGCACCAGCGCACCTACCCAGTTGACCAGTGCACGTTATGATATAACATAATATAGAGGTGGGGAGGGCGACCGATGAGACGGCTATTTTACGCCACGCTGGTGTTGCTTGTGGTCGGCGTCGTCCTGATGCAGCCGGGCGTCGCGGCCGCGGCGGACAAGATCAAGGTGGTCGCGACCTTCAGCGTGATCGCTGACATGGTGACCAATGTCGCCGGCGATCTGGTCGATCTGGTCACCATCGTCCCCCCCGATGGCGATTGTGAGGAATATGAGCCGACCGCCGCCGACGTTCCGAAAATGGCCAATGCGCGGATCCTGTTCATGAACGGGCTCAATGACGACTTCGAACCCTGGCTGCCGAACCTGATGGCACAGGCGAAATTCAGCGGCGCCAAGGTCATCGTCAGCCGGGGCGTCAAGGGGCTGAGCGCCGAGGACGAGCATCCGCAGGGGGGCAAGCCGAAGGCCGTCGTGCTCGATCAGCACGCCTGGATGAATCCGCGTAACGGCATCATCTATGTGAAGAACATCGCCGACACCCTGGCCCGTATCGATCCGGCCAACGCGGACAACTATCACTCCCGGGCCGCGTCGTACACCCAACAACTGCGGGACCTGGACAGTTGGGCGCACACCGAAATGGCCGCGGTGCCCACGGCCAAGCGACGCGTGCTGTCATCCCATGACTCATTGCAATATCTCGCCACGACGTTCGGGATCACGATGATCTCGGTCAACGGCTGGACCAACAAGTCGGAACCGTCGGCCGCCGATCTGGCCCGTTTGACCGACCAGATCCGGCGTGAGCACGTGAAGGCTTTGTTCCTGGACAGCATCACCGACCCGCGCGCCATGGAACGGGTCAGCAAGGAGACCGGCGCCGAGATCGGCGGCACGGTATATGGTGACGCCCTGTCGAAGCCTGACGGCGAGGCCGGCACCTATATCGAGATGATCCGGCATGACATCGCAACCCTCAAGGCGGGCATGCTGCTGAACTGAGCCGAGCGGAGGGCGGCCGGTGATCGCACGCGGTGCTGCCGGACCGGCGCGGCGTCCGGCCGCGCTCTCGGCTCGGCTTCCCGGTCGAGGATCATACCTGTTACGTCAGCAGACGGTCTGTCTGGTCACATGCCCGCGGATGCAAAAATCGGAGGATCGGCCGAGGTCGCCCGCACCTCCGAGAGCGACGGCGGGGGGTCTTGGTATGCGCCGGGAAAGACCTCCAGCGGCGTGCAGGTCGCTTCGCTTGCCGCACCGGCGGTTTGCCTGCGATAGACTTCGTGCTCTCAGTCCCAAGCGGTGAGCGGGGGAGGCGGATTGCTTCGAGCGGAACGAGCATGGTTCGCGGCACCAGGGACCGACCCTTCGGTGCGGGTCAGAACGGCGTTTGTCGCATCTTGCGCGGCGCACCTGCTGCTGGGCATTGCTCTGACGGCTGTGGTTTGGCGCGCTATGCCAGCGGAACCAGCGCCCGCGGCGGTGTCAGTTGTCTTCGAAGCGCCGGCGGATCAACCGGCCGCGCCAGCGGTGCAGCCCGGGCCCACGGCTGCGGAGCCAAGTCAGTCTGATACGCCGGTGCAAGAGCCGACGGCCGCGGTGCCACCGGATAGCGCCGAAGCGGCACCCGTGTCGCCGGCGGCGGAACCGACGCCGGAGCCGTCGGCTGCCCCGCTACCCGATCGCGTGGAGCAACCCCTGCCTGTCGCGGCGGCACCGGAGCCAGCGCCGGAGCCCCCCTCTGCGCCGCCCCCCTCTGCGCCGCCCCCCTCTGCGCCGCCCCCCTCTGCGCCGCCCGTCTTACAGGTGCCGGCTTTGCCGCCGCCGCTGGTGCCGCATTCGAAGCCCCCGGCAAAACAAATCGCCGCGCGACCGCCGGCGGCGAAGCCGACAGCGCCGCCGCCCGGCCCCGCCGCCACCGCGCCCGCCGAACCGGCAACTTCCGGGGCACCAACAGCCGCGCAGTCGCCATCTCCGGCGGTCGCTGGCTGGAACACGCTCTTCTCGGCCTGGCTGGCGGCACGCAAAACATACCCGGAGGCCGCTCGGCAGCACGGCGAGCAGGGAAGCGTAACGTTGCGCTTCAGGGTGGCCGTCGACGGCACCGTGCTTGAAGTCGCGTTGGTGACAGGCAGCGGCAGCCCGGTGCTGGACGAGGCAGCCCGGGCGTTGCTGCGCGGCGCCAAGCTGCCGCCGCCGCAGGTCGAGATCAGCCGGACGGTGCGACTTCGGTATCGGCTTGACGATTAGGCGACCGCCTCAGGACGCAGTTGCTGATTGATAATGTCCGTTCAGGCTCCGGGCATAACGGCCGCCGGCTGGACAGTTCTGACCAGGTTGCCTAACGTACGGGCTATCGCGGCGAGAAACGAAAACGAGCTGGCTAACCGGCCTGCGCTGGCGTGGGGAGGGGAACAAAATGAAGGCGCGGCGTGCCCTTCTTGCGCTGGTCAGCGCTTCCCTGCTCACCTTTCCGCCGCCTTCTGTCTCCGCCCAACCCGCGCCTGCTCCCGACCCGCCTGCTCCCGCTGCGAACGAGGATACACCGCTCGAGGTCGACATCACGTCGAAGCGCCTGGATGTGGCACGCCAGCAGATTCAACCGAGTCTCGGCGCCACCACGTTTCAATTTGATCAGCAAGCGCTGCAAGCGATCCCGCAGGGTTCCAACGCGAGTCTTAACCAGGTCGTGCTACAATCGCCGGGCGTCTGGCAGGACAGTTTTGGCCAGATCCACATCCGGGGCGAGATGGCCAACATCCAATATCGCATCGACGGGGTGCAAATTCCGGAGGGTCTTTCCTTCTTTGGCCAGGCGCTGCAATCGCGCTTCGCCAGTTCCGTCTCGGTGCTGACCGGGTCACTTCCGGCGCAATACGGGATCAATACGGCGGGTGTGATCGACATCCAGACCAAGACCGGATTTACCAATCCCGGTCTGGCATTATCGATGTATGGCGGCAGCTGGAACTGGCTCCAGCCCAGCTTCGAGGAAGGCGGTCACCGCGGCCCCGTGGACTGGTATATCACCGGTGATTACCTGCAGAACGACCGTGGCATTGAAAATCCGGTCTCCAGCTATAACGCGCTGCACGACACGACCAACCAGTTTCATGGCTTCGCCCATGTCTCCGGCATCCTCGATGAAAGCACGCGGCTCAGCCTCCTGGTCGGCGCCTATTCGGGTCAGTTTCAGATTCCCAACTCCCCCGGGCAACCGACGACGCCAGGGCTGAGCGTGAACGGCATGAGCACCTATTCCAGCGCAGCGTTGAATGAAAACCAGCAGGAGTCAGCGAATTTCGGAATCCTGTCGTTGCAGAAACACACGGATGTCGTCGATGCGCAGTTCGCGCTGTTCAGCCGGAACAGCTACCTGCACTTCACGCCCGATCCGCTGGGGGATTTACTGTTCAACGGAATTTCGCAACTGGCCACACGATCGGATTTCGCCGCCGGGATGCAGTCGGATGCGAGCTGGAAGGTGAACGACTATCACACGATTCGCGGTGGCGTTTTGACCCAGGGTGAGCGGGCCTCGTTCAACACCACATCCAACGTCCTGCCGCTCGATGCCACTGGCAATCAGTCGGCTGCCGGCCCGATCACCATCGGCCAAAGCGGCGGCAAGACCGGATGGTTGTATGGCATCTACCTGCAGGATGAGTGGCGCATTCTGCCGACCGTAACGATCAACTATGGCGCGCGGTTCGATCTAAGCGATGCATTCGTCAACGAGAGCCAGTTGAGCCCACGCATCAACATGGTCTGGAAGGCGACGCCGGATACCACGATGCATATCGGATACGCGCGCTACTTCGCGCCGCCGCCCTTGGAGGCAGTCACCCAGGCCAATATTTCTGCGTTCCAAAACACGAGCGCGGCGCCAGAGGTAACACAAAACGATCCGGTGAAGGCCACGCGGTCAAATTATTTCGACACGGGCATTACGCAGAGACTCCTGCCGGGTCTTCAGGTTGGCCTCGATGCCTATTTGCAGCAGGCAACAAACGAGGGCGACGTCGGTCAGTTCGGTGCACCCATCATTCTGACCGCGTTCAGCTACGCCAGAGCGAAAATCTACGGTGGTGAATTAACCGCGAACTATGACAGCGGGCCGTGGTCCGTCTACGCGAATATAGGCTGGGCCACGTCGACGGCCACCGGCATCAGTTCGGCGCAGTTCAATTTCTCAGCGTATGAACTCGCCTATATAAATTCCAATTGGATCTATGTCGATCACGACCAGCGATGGACCAGTTCGGCCGGCGTCTCCTACAAGATAAACCGCGAGACCGATCATCCGACCCTGCTGTCGATGGACTTCCTCGGAGCCAGCGGCCTGCGTGCGAGCACGGAGACGGTGCCGAACGGGATCGCACTTCCCGGGTACGGCGTGGTCAACATGTCCGTGGTGCAGAAGTTGAAGCTCGGTGTCGGCGCGGGGACCGAACTGCGTCTCGATCTGCTGAACGTGGGCGACACGATCTACCAGATCCGCAACGGCACCGGTGTGAGTGTCGGTGCGCCCCAATACGGGCTGCGCCGCACGATCCTGGCGGGGCTGACGCAGCGCTTCTGACCCTTCGCGGCCTGAACGCTCGGCTACGGCAACGGATCGGCCCCGACCAGACCCCGCGCGAAATCTTGCGCATCGAACGGCCGCAGATCGCCGGCCTTCTCCCCTACCCCCACGGCATGAACCGGTAGCCCGAACGTCTCCGCCAACGCAACGACAATGCCGCCGCGGGCGCTGCCATCCAATTTGGTGACGACCAGGCCGGTCACCTCAACCATCTCCTTGAATACTCTCACTTGCTGAATTGCGTTCTGACCCGTGGTCGCATCCAGCACCAGCAATACCGAATGCGGCGCCGTTTCATCCTGTTTGCGCAACACGCGGATGATCTTGCGCAGTTCATCCATCAGCGCGGCCTTGTTGTGCAGTCGCCCAGCCGTGTCGATCAGCAGCACATCCGCATGGTCCGCCTTAGCTTTGGTCAGAGCGTCGAACGCCAAACCCGCTGAGTCGGCATTGCGGCCACCGGCGACGACGGGTGTGCCTGTGCGCTGCCCCCAGATCTGCAGCTGCTCCACCGCCGCGGCGCGGAACGTATCGCCGGCCGCCATTACCGCGCGTTTGCCTTGCTCGTGATAGCCCTGCGCCAGCTTGCCGATCGTGGTGGTTTTCCCGGTGCCGTTGACCCCGACCACCAATACAACATGGGGTTTGAGCGCCGGATCAAGCTCCAGCGGCTTTGCCACCGGCGCCAGGATTGCGGCAATTTCCTCCGCCAGCGCCTGCTTGATCTCGTCGTCGGTGACCTCTTTGCCGAAGCGGCTGCGCCGGAAGGCGGCGATGACGCGGTGCGCGGCGGCGGTGCCCAGATCCGCCGATATCAGAAGTTCCTCGAGTTCCTCCAGGGCCTCATCGTCGAGCCGACGCTTCCTAAAGACCGTGGCAATGCCTTCGGAAATCTTTTGCGTGCTACGCGAAAGCCCTTCCTTCAGGCGCGAGAAAAAGCCGCCGAGCGCCATCAGTTTCGCTCCGCCATCAGCCTGTCTCGGCCATCAGCAAGCCTCGGCCAGAAGCGAGCCGTCCGCCGTTCCGGTCACCCTGGCCATCAGCAGCGTCCCCGGTTCGGCCGCACGATCCAGCCGCACCGGAGCAAAATGTTCACTGTGACCAGACTGATCCGCCTCGGTCAGCACCGAAACCACCCGTCCCACATGACTGGCCAGGAAACGGGCCGCGATGTCCCCTCCTGCCTGCCGCAGCCGAGCGGCGCGCTCCCGCCGCACCGGCATTGCCACCGGGGGCATCCGCGACGCCGGTGTGCCGGGTCGCTCGCTGTAAGGGAACACGTGCAGATACGGCATTTCCATTTCTTCGACGAAATCATATGTCTCCTCAAACTGCGTGTTCGTTTCGGTAGGGAAGCCGGCGATAAGGTCGGCGCCGATGGCGATCCCCGGCCGCAGGGTGCGAGCTCGGGAGATCACCGCCATCGCCTGGGCGCGACCATGGCGACGACGCATCCGTTTCAGGATCAGATCGCTACCGGCCTGAAGCGAGAGATGCAGATGAGGCATCAGGCGAGGTTCCTCGGCGATCAGGCGCCACAGATCGTCGTCGATGGCGGCAGGGTCAATCGAGGACAAGCGCAGCCGTGGCAGCTCCGGCACCATGGCAAGCAGGCGGCGGATCATCTGGCCGAGGCTTGGCGCGCCGGGCAGGTCGGGGCCATAGGAGGCGACGTCGACCCCGGTCAACACTATTTCCCGGTAGCCGCCGGCGATCAGTGCTCGCACCTGTTCCACTACCGCGCCGATCGGCACCGACCGGTTACGACCGCGGCCGTAAGGAATAATGCAGAAGGTGCACCGATGGTCGCAGCCCTGCTGCACCTGTACGAAGGCGCGGGCCCGGCCAACAAAGTCGGTCACCAGATGCGCCGATGTCTGCCGCGCCGCCATGATGTCGGATACCGCCGACCCGGCGCCGGACTGCCAATTCTCCGGCTTCAGCTTGTCATCGTTCCCCAGCACGCGATGCACGTTGGGCAGGCTGGCCCAGCCGTCCGGATCGATCTGCGCCGCGCAGCCGGTGACGACAATGCGGACATCCGGACGTTCCCGGGCGACGCGGCGGATCGCCTGGCGGGCCTGACGTTCCGCCTCGGCCGTTACGGCGCAGGTGTTGACGATCACCGTCTCTGCCCGAGCCGCAGCGTCCTTGCCGGAGAGACCGCGCATCACCTCACTTTCATAGGTGTTGAGGCGGCAACCGAAGGTGAGGATTTCCACCGTCATGGCGGAAATGCACTTTGATCGATCTGGCCGGTGAAGGCAGTGGCGACCGGGCCGGTCATCAGCACGTGGCCGTCGTCGCGCCATTCGATCTCCAGGGCACCGCCGTCGAGGATCACGCGGGCGCGTCGGTTCGTCAGGCCTCGACGATGGGCGTTCACCAACGCGGCGCAGGCACCCGAGCCACAGGCCAAGGTCAGACCCGCGCCGCGTTCCCAGACCCGCAGGCGGATCGTGGCGGCGTCAAGCACCTGCGCGAATCCAATATTGGCACGCTGCGGAAACAGCCTGTCGTGCTCCAGCCGAGGACCGATCCGCACGATCGGAATGGCGTCCAGATCCGCCACGAAGAAGGTCGCGTGCGGATTACCCATGCTGGCGGCGGCTGGTTCGGCGACGGCATCGGCCGAGAGGTCGAGCCGAAGTGTGTCCATCGGGCGCGACAGGGGAATCTCAGTCCAGTCCAGCCGAGCAGGTCCCATGTCGACCTGGATCTGGCCGTCGGGGCGGAGGAAGGCGGGCAGGTCGCCTGAGATGGTGCGGATGACGATGGAGGTCTTTCCGGTCTCCCGCGACAGGACTTCGGCGACACAACGCGTGGCGTTGCCGCAGGCGCCGGCCTCGGAGCCGTCCGGATTAAGAATGCGAATGGACGCGTCCGCCCCGGGTCCAGCAGTCTGGATCACCACGAGCTGGTCGCAACCGATGCCGGTGTGCCGATCGGCGATGGCCGCGGCGCGCGCCGGGCTCAGCGCAAGAGGCTCGAGCCGCTCGTCCATAATGACGAAGTCATTGCCACAGCCATGCATCTTCACGAAGCCGGTGCTCATGGCCGGGATATAGCGGACCGAGCGACCTTACGCCATGTGTGGCGCAAGTGTCAGCATTGAGCGACGGTCAGCCGACCGGCGCGAGCCGCGGCACACGCAGTGGTTCGTAGGCCGGCGCATAGGCGACCGCAGCCGCGGGCTCACGGATCATGTAGCCGCGGCCCCATATCGTCCCGATCATGTTATCGGCCCCCGCCAGCGCGAGCTTCTTACGCAGCTTGCAGACAAAGACGTCGATGATCTTCACCTCCGGCTCGTCCAACCCGCCGTACAGATGGTTCAGGAACGCTTCCTTGGTCAGCACCATGCCCTTGCGCAAAACCAGCAGCTCCAGGATCGAATACTCCTTGCCGGTCAGCCGCACTTCCTTGCCGTTGACGGTGACTTCACGGCTGTCGAGGTTCAATTCGAGCGAACCCAGCCGCACCGCGGGCTGGCTGAACCCTTTGCAACGACGCACGATCGCCTGCATGCGTGCGAGCAATTCCGCCTTGTCGAACGGCTTGGTAATGAAATCATCCGCCCCGAGACTGAGGGCCTTGACCCGAGCCTGAGGCATTGTCAGCCCGGAGAGAATAATGACCGGCGTATCATTGCGCGAGATGCGCATGCGCCGCACCACCTCAAACCCTTCGATATCCGGCAGCGCAAGATCAAGCAGAACGATGTCGTACTCATAGTGCCGCAGGAGTTCGAGCGCTTCCTCGCCGCTGTCGGTCTGGTCGACGATTGCCCCGGCGGCTTTCAGCATCAGGGTAATACCGCGCGCAGCAATCAGGTCATCTTCAACCAGCAATACGCGCATTCGTCCCTCCTAACGATCCTAAAGGAAAGAACTACCACCATAGCGTGTCTTATGCTATCGAAATATCAACGAATTGGTGTGGTTTTGTAGCATACGCCGCGATGCAGACGGTTTTTGAACACGGATGTACGCGGCAGTAAATGTATTTTGGATATATCTGTCTCAATGAGAGACTACAGTCTCGCTGATCGACTGGATGCTTCCGTTGCGCTGCTACGGCGAATACCGCTTGCTTACGTAAGCGGCACCGTCGTCAACCTTTACGGACTTTTGGTCGAAGTCGACGGTCTGAGCCATCTCATTGCGATCGGCGATCGGCTGAACCTGCGCGCGCGCGATGACAGAATAATCCCCGCGGAGGTGATCGGGTTCCGCAACCGGCTGGCACAGGTAATGGCCTTTGCGCCGTTGGATGGCCTTGGCCCGGGGGCAAAAGCCGAGCTGCTGACAAGATTTCACGGCATGCTCGACGTTGCCTCCTCCTGGCTCGGCCGCATCATCGATCCGCTCTGTGCGCCGCTCGATGGGGAGGGTCCCTTGTTGGGTGGCCCGGTCGCTCGACCGACGCGTCGCGCCGCTCCCGAAGCCACGCTTCGTGCCCGGGTGGGGCCTCGCATCGATCTCGGTGTCCGGGCGCTGAACTGCTTTGCCACCTGTCGTCAGGGCCAGCGCCTTGGCTTGTTTTCTGGTTCCGGTGTCGGCAAGTCCACTCTCTTGGCCATGCTGACCCGCGGCACCGCATGCGACGTTGTGGTACTCTCCCTGGTGGGGGAGCGTGGACGGGAGGTGCGGGAGTTTCTCGAGGACGATCTCGGGCAGGATGGGTTGGCGCGATCGGTGGTCGTGGTTGCTACCTCCGATGCGCCGCCGCTGATGCGCCGGCAATGCGCCTACACCGCCATGACGGTCGCCGAGCACTTTCGCGACGAAGGCAAATCCGTCCTCTTGCTGATGGACAGCGTGACCCGCTTCTGCCTTGCCCTGCGGGAGATCGGACTGTCTACAGGCGAACCCCCCGCGACCCGTGGCTACCCTCCCAGCGTCTTCGCGGAACTGCCGCGGCTGCTGGAACGCGCTGGGCCCGGCACCCAGCTGCCGAATGGCACCGCCGGCCAGATCACTGGCCTGTTCACCGTCCTGATCGAGGGAGATGACCACAACGAGCCGGTTGCCGACGCCGTGCGCGGGATCCTCGACGGCCATATCGTGATGGATCGCAAGATCGCGGAGTCGGGACGCTATCCGGCGATCGACGTCCTGCGTTCGCTGTCACGATTGGCCTCGAGCTGCCTGGACGCGAGCCAATCGGCCCTGATCAGACGGGCGCGCGCGTTGCTGGCGGTGCATGGGGAGATGGTCGACATGGTGCGGCTTGGAGCCTATCGCGCCGGAACCGACGTCGCGGTCGATGAAGCCTTGCGCCTGACGCCGGCGATCGAGGCCGTCCTGCGGCAGGCACGGGATGAGACCACCGGTTTCGATGAGTCGTTCCGGCTGCTCGACCAGGCGATGGGCACTTAGGATGGCTCGGGACAAAATGGATGTCTTGCTCACGATCCGGCGACGAGCGATCGACAAGTCGCGCCAGTCCCTCGCCAGATGTCTGAGGGTTGAAGCCGCTGCGTCGGAGGCGCTTCGTGCGATCGATGATGCTGTGCTGCGAGAGCGGGCGCTTGCGGACCGCTTTCCGGAGCTACCTCACGGGATGGAGGTTTTCGCCCACTGGTCGGTGCGTGTCAGTGCCGAGCGGCTTGCCGCGGCAGCCGCGCTCGCCGACGGGGAAGCTCAGAGCGCGGCGGCCCGCGCTGTGCTTGCGTCCGCCCGCTCGGCTGCGAGGGTGGTGGAGCGCACCATCGAGGAACGCGCGGCTGTGGCGCGAGCCGAGGCCGAGAAGCGGGATCAGCATGCAATGGACGACATCACCAGGGGACGCCATATCCGCGGTCCGAGGGAGGACGGGGGTGAAACGCAGGTGACCAGCGGCCTCGCCGCCGACGATAATTGATCAAGCAGCCAAAGATTAAACCTATACCAACCGGCCGAAAGATTAACTCTTCGTCCGGTGGCCGGTCGGCTGTATTTTATTGATTTCGCGCGCAGCCGCCACACCAACCCTGCGCGCATACCAGTCAGCGTCACGCTGCCTGGTATTGGCGCCGGATCGCGCGGATTTGCCCCGGTTGCGCCCTCGGTGGTGTTCGATCACGGTTCGCTGATAATCGTCCCCGTGTGCAGGGCTGACCATATATATCGTGAGCGCTGTTATTGTGTCCGGCCCCGGCCCAGGATCGGCCGCCCGGCAGGCATCGAACATGGCATCTGGCACCGAGCAAGATGGCTTTGCCGCCTTCGACCGTGACTTGCTTCGAGCTCTGAGGGACCTGGCGGTCAGAAGTCCGCGAGCCCAGGCAGATCTTCAAGCGGCGCTTTTCCGGGCCAACCTGCATGCGTCGCCGGACGCTGTATTGGCGTCCCTGGCCCGACTGGTCCAACAAGGTTTGGTTTTCAACGTTATCCGGCTACAGGACGGCGGCACTTTGGTGACGGTTCGGCTGACTGTAAGCTAAAAGTGTCAACGCGTTGACAGGTGGACCGGCTTTGCTATGGTCGGCGCCTCGCCGTAATAAATGATATCACAACAAATTGCCGTTGTGGCAGCGCGATTCAGCGTCGGTGCCTGATTACATTGGGGTGTATGGATATGATCATGCCTCACTCCTCAGTGGTTTCGGCGCGGGGTTCAGCCTACACCGTCCTCGTAGTCGAGGACGATGCGATGGTGCGAATGCCGATCGCCGAGTATCTCCGCGACTGCGGATATAATGTCTTGGAAGCGGGGGATGCCGCTGAAGCGATGGCGGCCGTCCATTCGGGCGGTGTGGTCAGCCTGGTGTTCAGCGACGTTCGGATGCCTGGTCCCATGGACGGATTTGGCCTGGCCCGGTGGCTGCAAAAGAATCATCCGGACATCCCGATTCTGCTGACATCGGGATACAACAGCAGTCGCAGTCTATCGATCGACGTGGCGAAGGGCGTCAAGCTTATCGATAAGCCCTATTCGCAGGCCCACGTCGCAAGGCGCATCCAAGATTTGCTCGGACGGTAGGCGGCTCGCCGGATTGGTCCGGCTGGGGCCGATATTTGCGCTGGCGAAATTCGCGACCGGAGGTAGTTCCCGGTGAGCGGATCCCGACTTTTGCCGTACTCAAATCGGGCGCCACCATTCGGCCACTTGGCTCAGCTTTAACGATGTGGCAACCAAGCACCGCCAGCACGGCGTTGCACCCTCCAGCCAGCATCGATCAGACAGATCATTCATGAGCCAGGTACAAAGCCGGAACCTGCGACCGGTCAACGCGACCGCCAGGCCTCTTGTATCAGCAATCAGTCTGTTGCTGCTGTCCGCTGTCATCGCCATGGCACTCTTCGTCGCCATGCGGTCGCCGCTGAAGGATGACATTGCCTGGCTGCTATACGTCGCGCGCCGATGGATGGCCGGACGAGAACTCTACGTCGACGTCGTCGAGATCAACCCGCCGCTGATCGTATGGATCTCCGCCATCCCGATTGCTATCGCGGGCTGGCTGGACATCGACGCCCAGTTGGTCGTCATCCCGGTCTTTGTGGCGGCCGTGCTCGCCTGCGCGTGGTGGAGTGCTGGCCTGCTGCGTGCCAATGGTGGTATCTTTGCCGACCGGCTGCCGGTGTTCGCGCTGATCGGTTCGATCCTGCTAATCGTTCCCGCCGCGGATGTGGGTCAGCGGGAACATCTGCTGGCGGCAGCATTCCTGCCCTATCTCGTGCTGTTCGCCCGAAGTTTGGAAGGCGGCAAAGCTTCTGGTCCGTCGCTGGTTGTGGCGGGAATTCTCGCCGGGCTGGGATGTGCGTTGAAGCCACGCTATGGCGCCGTCTTCGCCGTGTTCGAATGTGTCGCACTGACTCGCGGCCTGCGCCCATGGCGCGTGATGCCGATCGCCGCCGGCGTCACCCTGCTGGGCTACGCCGGGTTGGTCGCCATTCTCTGTCCAGCCTATCTCCGGCGAGCGGTTCCGCTCGCATTGGCCTTGTACGGTGCGACGGATGCTCCATTCCTGGGTTTGCTGTCCGACAGCCTACCGCTGATTACGGCGCAACTCGCCGCCGCGTGGCTACTCTGGTTGCGGCGCCGCACACTGGCGCAATACAGTCTGATGCTGACCCTTGTGGCCTTTGCGGCCACCAGCACCACCATCTGCTTCATTGACGGCAAGAACTGGTATTATCATCAACTGCCAGCTGCGATCACGACCATACTCGGCCTGCTGCTGTGGTGCGTGTCAGAGATCGTTCGTCAGCGTCGATCGTTGCTGCGGCTGCCCTTTGTGATCGCAACCTTCGCGGTGTTGGTCTTCTGTTACAGCACGGTCCTGCGCCTTGAGCCGGCGGTGGAGCAAGCCGTCAGGCCACAGCATACGATGCAGGCTCATCTCGAAGAGCTCATTCGGACTGAACACGCCCGAACCTATGTCGCTTTCTCGGAATGGATCGCGCTGGGCTTTCCGGTCGTCAACGAGACAGGCGTCGCCTGGGCGTCCCGCTTCGATTCAATGTGGGCGCTGAAAGGCGAGGTCTGGCGCGCCGGGTTCGATCCGTCCGTTGCCAAGGAGTGGCCGATCGCGCGGTGGGTCGCCCACGATTTCATTGCGGGGTGCCCCGACATCGCGGTGGTCGATACGCGCGAGACGACCAACTACATCAAGATTCTCAGTGCCGCCGACCCGGCATTTGCACGGGCCTGGTCCCGCTACCGCCGGATCGCAGCATTTGACGGTCTCGCTGTTTACCATCGCGGAAAGGCAGGTTGCCTGGATGTCTGGGTGGCCGCCGAGGCCAAGCCGGGCCGCGATTTGCGGTAACAACCGGGCCGCATCATCGTGCCTGGCCTGGCACCTTCGCCCACGACCGCAGTTGTATCACCATGACGAACGGCCGGGGTGCAACGGCGCGATCGGCTAAGAACCGAATGGAAGATATGGTCGCTGGTGGTTCATATCATTGACGTACGGGCCGTGCCGCGGCGGTGACTGCGCCGTTGCGCAGCCCCGCTTCGTCAGCAAGACAGAGGGAGACGCTCAGCGCTTGCTGAACTGGAAGCTGCGGCGAGCCTTCGCGCGGCCATACTTCTTACGCTCGACGGCGCGCGAATCGCGGGTCAGAAACCCCGCCACCTTCAGAATGCTGCGCAGATCAGGTTCATAGTTGGTCAGCGCCCGGCTGATGCCATGCCGTAGCGCGCCGGCCTGGCCGGACAATCCCCCACCATCGACCGTGCAAAACACGTCGAACTGGTTGTAGCGGTCCGCGACGAGGAACGGCTGCGTGATCAGCATCCGCAGCACCGGCCGAGCAAAGTACTGCACGACCTTCTTGCCGTTCACCTGGATCTCGCCCTTACCGGGTTTGATCCAAACGCGTGCGACGGATTCCTTGCGGCGGCCGGTAGCGTAGGAGCGACCGAGAGCGTCCCGCTTCGGCTCTCGCCTCGGCTGGTCGCTCGGAATCACCGGAATCGGTTGTCCGGTCGCGGTGGCCTCGGCTTCGGCTGCGGCCTGGCGGGCGGCCAGCGCTTCCTTCAGGTCAGCGAGGGTACCGGTCTGAGTTCCTGACATGAGGTCAGTGCCTCTTATTTTTGGGGTTGAGCGCGGCGACATCCAGCTTGCTGGGTTGCTGGCCGTCATGCGGATGGGCGTCGCCGCCGTAAATGTGCAGGTGCTTCATTTGCCTGCGCTGCAGTGGACCGCGCGTGATCATGCGCTCTACCGCCTTTTCGAGCACACGCTCCGGGTGGCGCGATTCCAGTCGCTGGCGGATCGACCGTCCCTTGATGCCGCCCGCATAACCGGTGTGATAGTAGAAAACGGACTGCTCTGCCTTGTTGCCGGTGACATGCACCTTGGCCGCGTTCACCACCACGACATTGTCGCCGCAATCGACGTGCGGCGTGAATTGCGGCTTGTGCTTGCCGCGTAGCCGGTTGGCGATCAGGACGGCGAGGCGGCCGAGCACGACGCCGTCAGCGTCGATCAGCACCCAGTCCTTTGTCACCTCCGACGGCTTTAGGGAGGGTGTTGTCTTTAGCATTGTATTTTTCTAAGTGTCCGGTGGTTCAGAAGGCGCGGGTTATGGCGTCGTGACCGAGCCCGGTCAAGGGGTTTCCCCGGGCCGGGACCGAGCGACGCCCATGGACCACCCGCTCGGCGCCGCGACGCGGTGGGCATAAAACCAGTCAGTGCGAAAACCTACCGGCGAGTTGACAAATTCTCCCCGGTCAGTATCGGTTGGACCGTAGCAGCAATATCAAGGAAGATCCATGTCTCAGGCGATCCAGACCCAACCCGATGCCCGGCCCGCGGTGCCCCAGTCTGTTGATGTCGTGATCGTGGGTGCCGGGTTCGCTGGCCTGTATATGCTGCACCGCCTGCGCGGCCTGGGCTTGTCAGCCATCGTTTTCGAGGCGGCGGACGGCGTCGGAGGGACCTGGTACTGGAACCGCTACCCGGGTGCGCGCTGCGATGTCGAGAGCATGCAGTACTCCTATTCATTCTCCGAGGAGCTGCAGCAGGAATGGCGTTGGAGCGAGGTCTTCTCCAGCCAGCCCGAGATCCTGCGCTATGCCAATTTCGTCGCTGATCGGTTGGACCTGAAGCGCGACATCTGCTTCGAGACCCGGGTGACCGATGCGAGTTTCGACGAGGCGACGCATCGTTGGGCGGTCCGGACGGACCGGGGCGACGCGGTGTCCGCGCGTTATTGCGTCATGGCGACCGGGTGTCTGTCGACCGCGCGGATGCCGGATTTTCCAGGGCTGGATAGTTTCAAGGGCAACACTTACCACACGGGACATTGGCCGCATGAGGGGGTGGATTTCACCGGCCTGCGCGTCGGCGTGATCGGCACCGGGTCCTCGGCGATCCAGGCAATCCCGGTTATCGCGCAGCAGGCGGCGCATGTCACAGTGTTCCAGCGCACGCCGAATTTCAGCATTCCGTCGCGCAACGGTCCGATGCCGGCATCCTACGAGCAATCCTGGAAGCAGCAGTACGCCGAGCACCGCGAGAAGGCTCGGCTGTCGCGCAACGGCATTCTGGCAAACCCGAACGACGTGTCGGCGATCGAAACGCCGGAAGACCAGCGACTGGCGGTCTACGAGGATCGCTGGGCAAGCGGCGGCACAACCTTCATGGCCGCGTTCAATGACCTGATCTTCAGTAAGGCCTCCAACGACACCGCGGCGGAGTTCGTTCGCGATAAGATCCGGGCAATGGTGAATGATCCGACAAAAGCCGAGCTTTTGGCACCGAAAGATCATCCGATCGGGACAAAGCGTATCTGTGTCGATACGGATTATTACCTGACCTATAACCGGCCCAACGTCTCGCTGGTGAACGTGCGCGGCGCGCCGATCCAAGCGATCACGCCGAATGGCTTGCGTGCCGGCGATCAAGAATACGAATTCGACGCGATCGTATTCGCCACCGGCTTCGATGCGATGACCGGTGCACTCACCCGGATCAATATCTCGGGCCCCGGCGGGGAGACGCTGGCGGCCAAATGGGAGGCCGGTCCGCGCACTTATCTCGGTCTGATGACGGCCGGGTTCCCCAACATGTTCATGATCACCGGTCCGGGCAGTCCGTCGGTGTTGAGCAACATGATCGTCTCGATCGAGCAGCACGTCGACTGGATCACCGATTGCCTGGGCCGCTTGACCAGCCGTCAACTCGACCGAATCGAGCCGACCCTTGCGGCCGAGAATGCCTGGGTCGAGCACGTGAACCAGGTCGCGGACACCACCCTCTACCCCTCCGCCGCGTCCTGGTACATGGGCGCGAACATCCCCGGAAAGCCGCGGGTGTTCATGCCGTATATCGGTGGCGTCGGGGCTTATCGGCAGAAATGCGACGAAGTCGCAGCAAACGGGTACGAGGGGTTCCAGCTAGCCGGGGCATCCCGCGTGGCCGTGGCGGCGGAGTAGTTGAGCGCACATCGTGCTGGAACTGCGTCCGAACTGCGAGTGCTGCGACCGCGATCTGCCGCCCGCCAGCCTCGAGGCGCGGATTTGCTCCTACGAATGCACCTTCTGTGCTGACTGCGCGGAGGAGCGGCTGGGCGGGCGGTGCCCCAACTGTGGCGGCGAACTGGTGCGCCGCCCGGTTCGGCCGGCGGACCGGCTGATCCGCAACCCCGCGTCGACGAAGCGGGTGTGGAAGCCTGAGGGTTGCCCGTCGTAACCGGGTAGCGTTCGCGGTGCGGCCTACGTCACTGCCGCCGGCGTGGCGTTATAGTCCGCGTCCGAAACGTGCTCGAACCAGGCGGTGCCTTCGCCTTTGTCGTTCTGCTCCGACATAGCCAGGTGCGAGAACAGCTTGTCCGGCGCCGATCCATGCCAATGCCGCACATTCGGCGGAATTTGCACCGTGTCACCGGCACGGATCTCCTGCACCTGCTCACCCTCCCGCTGCACCCGCCCGGCGCCGGACAGGCAGAATAGCGTTTGCCCCACCGGATGGCTGTGCCAGGCGGTGCGGGCACCCGGCGTGAACGACACGACCGTTGCGCGCAAACGGGACGGCGCGGCTCCCACCACGACTTCGTCGGCGAAGACGACGCCGGTAAAGTTCGACGCCGGCCCACGGTTAGTCTTCCTGGCGGAGGAGCGAAGGATCTTCATTGGCGTTCTCCCTGGTGGTGGGTTCAGGGTACGCCGGCCGGCCGGGAAAGCAAGGGTCAGGCGGCGACTTTGGCTTCGATCCGATCCCAAATCGACTTCTCGAGGTGGATGCCGTCGAACCGGGCGATTTCCTGCAAGCCGGTGGGCGAGGTGACATTGATCTCCGTCAGATAGTCCCCGATGACGTCGATGCCGACGAAGATCAGCCCCTGCTCGCGCAGTGTCGGCCCGATTTCGGCGCAAATCTGAAGATCGCGCTCGGTCATTGGCGATTTCTCGGGCCGGCCGCCGACATGCATGTTGGACCTCGTCTCGCCTTCAGCCGGCACCCGGTTGATCGCGCCCATCGGCTCGCCGTCCACCAGGATGATGCGCTTGTCGCCGCGACGCACCGCCGGTTCATAACGCTGGAACATCAATGGCTCGCGCGAGCGGGCGAAATGCATTTCGAGCAACGCCGCCAGGTTCTCGTCGTCGGGCTTGATGCGGAACACGCCGGCGCCGCCGTTGCCGAACAGCGGCTTGACGATGATGTCCTTGTATTCCAGCCGGAACGACCGGATTGCTTCGAGGTCCCAGGTGATCAAGGTCGGTGGCATGAGATCGGGGAAATGCGTCACCAAGATCTTCTCAGGAGCGTTACGGACCGCCGCGGGATCGTTCACTACCAGGGTTCCCGGCTGAACGTGTTCGAGCATATGAGTTGCCGTGATGTACGCCATGTCGAACGGCGGGTCCTGACGCATCAGCACGACGTCCATGCGGCCTAGATCCAGCGTTTCCAAGGCTCCAAGCTGATAGTGTGCGCCATGCTTTCGTTCCACCGTCACCCTGCGCGCGCGCGCGAACAGCCGATCCTGCCGCTTGCCGCCGTCCGGCCGTGGTGCGCCCTCCTTCAATGCCATGTGGCGCACTTCGTAGAGCCAAAGCGTATGGCCGCGCGCCTGAGCCTCCAGCATCAGGGCGAACGTGGAGTCCGCATCGATGTTGATGCTCTCGATCGGGTCCATCTGGACCGCGACGTTCAACAGGCGAGCCATGCACAATCCCCTGTCCGACAAGCCTGACCGTTCCTTAAGGCGTCCCGCAGAGCAGGGGAAGAGGCTTGAGAACCGGGCACGGCTTTGCCTTCGCCGGCCGCCGGTCCCGGCCGCCATCGCCATTTTGGCGCGTGGGCTCAGCCACTTGCGCAGATCCGGCCTGCGGCGCACTCATGGCTCTTGCCCAGGCCCTGCTTGATCGCCATCTACCGCCGCTATGAATACTCACACTTCCGCGAGTGCCGACCCGATCGGGTGGCACGGCACCACCATTCTTTGCGTCAGGCGGGATGGACAAGTCACCATGGCAGGGGACGGCCAGGTCAGCATGGGCCAGACCATCGTCAAGGGCAACGCGCGCAAAGTGCGCCGGATCGGTACCGGCGGCACCGTGGTCTCGGGCTTTGCCGGGGCGACGGCCGATGCCTTCACCTTGCTGGAGCGACTGGAAAGCAAGCTGGAGCGGTATCCGAACCAGCTTGAGCGAGCCTGCGTCGAACTGGCGAAGGATTGGCGCACCGACCGCTACCTGCGCCGGCTGGAGGCCATGATGGCTGTCGCCGACAAGGACCGCAGTTTCACCCTCACCGGGAATGGCGATGTGCTGGAGCCGGAAGATGGGGTCATTGGCATCGGTTCAGGCGGTAACTATGCCCTGGCCGCCGCGCGTGCCCTGATGGCGGTCCCCGACCTGTCCGCTGAGGAGATTGCTCGTCGAGCGATGCGAATCGCGGCGGACATCTGTGTGTATACCAACGGTAATGTCATTATCGAGTCGATATAAATGGACGCTCCTACCTACTCGCCGAGAGAGATCGTCTCGGAGCTTGATCGCTTCATCGTCGGCCAGGGCGACGCCAAGCGCGCGGTCGCCATCGCGATGCGCAACCGCTGGCGCCGGCAGCAATTGCCGGAGGAGATGCGCGAAGAAGTGGTCCCGAAGAACATCCTGATGATCGGTCCCACCGGCTGCGGCAAGACCGAGATTGCCCGTCGGCTGGCCAAGCTCGCCCAGGCGCCGTTCCTGAAAGTCGAGGCGACGAAGTTCACCGAGGTCGGCTACGTCGGTCGCGATGTGGAGAGCATCGTGCGTGACCTGGTGGACGCCAGCCTGAACATGCTGCGTGAGGCCAGTCGCAAGGAGGTCCAGGCCAAGGCCGAGGGCGCCGCCGAGGAGCGGCTGATTGACGCTCTGGTTGGCGCCGAGGCGGCTGCCGATACCCGCTCGAAGTTCCGTCGCATGCTGCGCAACGGCGAGTTCGAGCAGAAGGAGATCGAGGTTTCGGTCGCTGACTCGGGTGGCAACCCGATCAGTCAACTCGACATTCCCGGGATGCCACCCGGCCAGATGATCAATCTGAGCGAGATGATGAAGGGCTTCATGGGCAATCGGCCGCAGCAGAAGCGCCGCATGACGGTCGAGGCGGCTCGGCGGGTCTTGGAAGCCGAGGAAGCCGACCGTTTACTCGACAACGAGCAACTGACGAAGGACGCGGTCTCGCACGCGGAAAACAACGGCATCGTATTCATCGACGAGATCGACAAGATCTGCGCGCGAACGATGGAAGGCGGGTTCCGCGGTGGTGACGTCAGCCGGGAAGGTGTTCAGCGTGATTTGCTGCCACTGATCGAGGGTACCACGGTCAACACCAAGTACGGCCTGGTAAAGACCGATCACGTCCTGTTCATAGCCTCCGGCGCGTTCCATTTGGCCAAACCGTCCGACCTGCTGCCCGAGTTGCAGGGGCGCCTGCCGATCCGGGTGGAGTTGTCGTCACTGACGCGAGACGACCTGCGGCGAATCCTGGTCGAACCGGAGCACTCGCTGCTGAAACAATACTCGGCGTTGCTGGCGACGGAGCAGGTCACACTTGAGTTCGCCGACGACGCCGTGGATGCGCTCGCCGAACTGGCGTCCGACATCAACGACAGAATCGAGAACATTGGTGCGCGCCGCCTGCACACCGTGCTGGAACGGCTGCTCGAAGACGTCAGTTTCTCCGCCACCGACCGATCCGGTGAGCGCATCACGGTGGATGCGGCCTATGTCAACGAGAAGGTTGCTCCGCTGGCGAAGAAGGGCGATCTGAGCCGGTTCATTCTCTAGCTAAACCACCGAACATTTCGTCGCCATTTGGCGGCAGCCGGCGGGCTGCGGTGTTGTCACCGGTTGCCGCCGCCGCTACCCGTTCGATTGCGCCGGGAGGAGGCCGTTCTTGAGCATTCCATCCGGGCGGCGCAGATCTGCCGGCACACTACCGGACGGAATGCCATAGGCGGCATCGACCCCCTGCGGCGTGTTCGGCAGCGGCCCTGTCGAGCATCCGGCAGCCAGGGTGGACCCCAACGTCACGGCGCCAACCAAGGCCACCCGCGCCAGCAGCGCGCAGTCCGACCGCAGGTGCGCGAAGGCGAACAGTCAGCTTCGGCGGCAGCTCGCGATCATTCTGTCGTGGCGTCTCACCGCGCCCCCCGGACAACCTGCACAGCGGATCGTAAGCCGCTGACACGGCGACCAGATTCGGAAATTCCCTTGCCGGGTTCATGGCGTTCTCCCCTGGGCAACGCAGCACTGGTGAGGCGTCGCGTCTCATGCTTTATGACAGTCAGATGACAATTACAAGTCAGTCAGATGACAGTAACAAGTCAGTCTGATGACGGTAATCGGACCAGGGGCACCTTCTCCGATCGTCGCGGCCGTGGCCGGCCTTCACCGGGTGCTCGGCAGCCGCAATGCCGCGTGGAGAGACTGCAATGGCAAGATCCCGTGCCAGCCAGCCGCGTGGCAGGTCATTTTCGGAGCCACCGAGCGCTGCTCGTGGGGCTGTCGCCGGCGACGGGATCCACTTGACGTCGGCGTCGGGCGCCAGCACATCCCGCTGATGACCGATCCCTTCGTCCAACCCGCGGAGCCCAGCGCCGCCGCGGCGATCGAGGCCATCAGCGACGAGCTCTGCCTGTTTGATGATTGGATGGATCGTTACGAATTCATTATCGGAATGGGCCGCAAACTGCCGCCATTTCCGGACGACTGGACGAACGACGCGCATCGCGTGCCGGGGTGCCAGAGCCGGGTGTGGATGGAGGCCGTCCCGCGCGACGGCAAGCTGTATTTTGCCGGCCTTTCGGACGCCGCGATCGTATCCGGTCTGGTCGCGTTGCTGCTGCGGGTTTATTCCGGCCGGTCCGCGGATGAAATTATCGCCACCGACCCGGTGTTCCTGAAGGATCTCGGACTGCTGGAGGCGCTGTCCACCAACCGTGGAAACGGCATCGCCGCGATGGCGCGAAAGCTGCGAGAAGTCGCCACGATGCAACGGGCTGCCTGACCGGTCAGGGCCGGACAAGCCAATGTCGGGACGGCTACGCTCGGCCGCTGCGCGCGTCGGCGGGTTCCTGGGCGCCTATTTTGCCGCCAACGCCATCAGCGCCTTCATGCCATTGTGGTTCGCCGACCGCGGTCTGTCGGCCGCGCAAATCGGCCAGGTCCTCGGGGCGGCGGCTTTGCTGCGCGTTCTGGTTGGGCCTGGCTGGGGCAATGTCGCGGACCGGATCGGACGACGGCGGCCGATCTTGTTCTGCGCGGCACTCGCTGCCTCTGGCCTCACAGCGTCCTTGGTCGCGGCCAGCGGTTTCCTGCCGCTGCTGTTGATCGCCGGGGCGCAGGGGATCGCGGCCAGCGCGATCAACCCGCTGGCTGACTCGCTGGCGATGGCATTGGCCCGGGATGGCCGAATTGAGTATGGGCCGGTTCGCGCCGTCGGCTCGGCGACCTATATGATCGCGACGGCGGCGGCGGGCTGGGCGCTGAGCCGAGCGGGATCGGGGTTGGTGCCGTGGCTGCTGGCAGCGGGATATGGGGCGGCGGCCGCGTTCAGTCCGTTTCTGCCCGAGGCGTCAACCCTGCCGGCGGCGCGGCGGCCCTTTGCTGGCCTGATGCTGTTCCGCAACCCGGCGTTTCGCCTGGCGGTCGGCTGCACCGCACTTATTCAGGGCGCGCATGCTGCTTTCTACGGCTTCGCCGCCTTGTTCTGGCGGTCCCAGGGGATCAGCGACACAGTGATCGGTCTGCTGATCGCCGAGGGTATTATCGCGGAGATATTCCTCTTCGCCCGCGGCCGCCGTCTGATCGCCCGGCTCGGCCCCGCGGGGTTGACAGCCTGCGCCGCCGCGGCGTCCATCGTGCGGTGGACGGTCACCGCGCTCGCCCCGCCGCTGCCAATACTGGCAATGGTGCAACCGCTGCACGCGGCAACGTTCGCCATGCAGCATTTGTCGGCGATGCTGGTGCTGAGCCGGTTCGTCCCGGCGGAACGGGCGACGACCGCGCAGGCCCTGCACGCCGCTCTAGGTTATGGTGCGCCAAGCGGGCTGCTGATGCTGCTGGCCGGCTGGCTGTACTCGCGGTCCGGCGGGCTGGCGTTCCTGGCAATGGCGGTCCTGGCTGGCAGCGCGCTGTTCCTGGTGCGCCCGTTGGCGCGAGCAGCGGCAGGCCGACCGGCGCAGCCGTGACGTAGTTCACCGGCCCGTGGTGACGTAACCCCGCATCGACCGACCTTATACCCATGGGCTTTGGCGAGGACCGTGGATCTACGATCTTGACTGCACCGCACTGCAAGTCGTGGGTCCCCTCGCCCCTCAGCCTGCGCCAAGGGCAGGCTTCGCAAGGCGAGGCCCGGCCCCTCGGCCTCCGGCCAAGGCACGTTCCGCCGGGGATGACACTGAAGTCGCGAACGGTAGGTCTAGCTCGCGGGCCGCTGGTATGGTTGCTGGACGACGCGAAAGCCACCGCGGTTGGCGAAACGATTGATCGGCCGGCGCAAGTTGGAGCATGTTCGGCCGCGCGGACCACACTCCGGTGCTTCCGCGCCGGTCCGCCAGGGGCCGGTCCGCCAGGGGGAGGAATAAGACATGCGTCCGGAAGACGTCATCGCCGATCGGCGGCGGCCCTATACTGGCGCGGAATATATCCAGAGCCTGCGGGACGGGCGCGAGGTCTATATCGACGGCGAGCGCGTTGGGGACGTCACCACCCATCCGGCCTTCCGCAACTCCGTCCGGTCGATCGCCCGTCTGTATGACGCACTGCACGACCCGAAGCGTCATGATGTACTGACCTGCCCGACCGACACCGGCTCGGGCGGCTACACTCATCGGTATTTTCGGGTGCAGCGCTCGCGGGAGGATCTGATCGCCGCGCAAGGGGCGATCGCCGAGTGGTCCCGCATGACCTATGGCTGGATGGGCCGCACACCGGACTACAAGGCGGCCTACACCAATACTCTGGGCGCCAACGCCGAATACTATGGGCCGTACGCGGAGAACGCCCGTTCGTGGTACCGGCGAGCCCAGGAAACCGTGCCGTTCATGAATCATGCGATCGTCAATCCGCCGGTCGATCGCCATCTGCCGGCCGAGGCGTCCAAGGATGTTTTCGTCTGTGTCCAGAAGGAGGTCGATGGCGGCATCATCGTTTCCGGCGCCAAGGTCGTTGCGACCTCGGCGGCGATCACCCACTACAACTTCATGGGCCAGTCCTCGAAGACCGCGACCGAAGATCTGGACATGTCGCTGATGTTCCTGGTGCCGATCGATGCCCCGGGACTGAAGCTGATCTGCCGGACGTCATATGAGCAAGCGGCGCGACGCAACGGCAGTCCGTTCGATTATCCGTTGTCCTCGCGTTTCGATGAAAACGACGCGATCTTCATTTTGGACAAAGTATTTATGCCGTGGGAGGACGTCTTCATCTACCGCGATCCGGCTCGCGTCCTGAGTTTCTATCCGCGCTCGGGCTTCACCAATGGCTTCCAGTTCCAGGGCTGCACGCGGTTCGCCGTGAAGCTGGATTTCATCGTCGGGCTGCTGGCGAAGGCGCTGCGTTGCACCGGCGGCGACGAGGCGCGGGGCAACCAGGTGCTGCTGGGTGAAGCGGTGGCCTGGCGCAATCTGTTCTGGTCGCTGTCGAACGCCATGGCGCACAACCCCAACAAGTGGAACGGCGATGCCGTGCTGCCGGACCTCAAGGCCGGGCAGGCCTATCGCGTGTTCGCTCCCGACGCCTATCCGCGCATCAAGGATATCATCGAGCGCACCGTCACCTCCGGGCTGATCTACCTGCCGTCATCGGTGAAGGATTTCGCCAACCCCGCTATTGAGCCGTATCTACGGCAGTATGTTCGTGGCTCGCACGGGATCGAGCATCGGGAGCGTATCAAGATCATGAAACTGCTGTGGGACGCGGTTGGCACCGAGTTCGGCGGCCGGCACGAACTATACGAACGCAACTACGCCGGTGGGTGGGAGGATATTCGCGCTCAGACGCTGACCGGCGCGGAGAAGGGCGGCGATATGGCGAAGATGGAGGCGCTGGTCGATCAGTGCATGGCCGAATACGATGAAACCGGCTGGACTGGCGAGACCTGGACGTAAAGATCGACCGCGCCTGATCCAGTTGTTGGACCGACAACTGTCAATCGACTACCGGAGTTCGGCGAGCAGCAGCTGTGCGTCCTGTAGATCCTTGGTGTCGAAGCCTTCGGTGAACCAGGCGTAAACCGGGGCCAGCAAGTCGTGGGCATCCTGGCGTTTGCCTTGACCCTGCCAAAGGCGCGCGAGGCTGATCGACGTTCGCAGCTCCCATGACTTCGCCTGTTGGCGGCGCGCCCAGTCGAGTGAGGCGAGAAAGTTTCGTTCGGCGCCTTCAAGGTCGCCCTTGAGTGAGAGCACCCAGCCTTTGAGCCGTAGGGTTTCGGCGTAGAAAAAGCGTTCCTCCCACCCGGGGCGTTCGATTTGGTCGATCGCCTCGTTGAGCAGGCATAGCGCGTTGTCGAGATCGCCCACCAATGCCGAGGCTTCGGCCAGAAGTCCCTTTGTAACCGGGACGCGAACTTTGCCGGCGGCCGATTCATACGCCGCATGACTGTTTCTCAAGAAGGGGATTGCTTCGGCGGCGCTACTGCCTCCTTGAAGAAGAGCTTGACCGTATCCCGTTGGCGCCATGACCTCCGACAAAAAAGGCAGACTATTTTCTCGTCCGAGCCGCTCACATTCCTCGGCACGCCTGAACAAGCCCTCGACGTCATCGCGGTGGTTGTACTCATGCGCCCCCAAAATCAGCGCCCATCCGAGATCGAAGAGATTCCCGAGTCGGCGAGCGTGCGCGTCTTTTTCATCGTTCAGCCACGCGGCTCGGTCCGGATAGCCCAATACCCACGTGCTAATCGAGCCCCAGATGCCGGCCATAGTTTTGGGATCGTTGCCGAGGAGATCCGCGAGGTGACGATGGCTCTCCTCGTCATAGAGGTCCAGCACCTGATCGGCGTGTTCCACAGCCTTAGCGAACTCGCCCGCAAAACAGTAGCAGCAGCAGGCAACTCCATGTCCTGCGATCAATAGATCGGCATCACCGGTCGTCTGAGCGATATCCAGCATGGCTTCTGCCCAGGGCACGGCCTCGGCCACGCGTCCCTGTGTCAGGACATGTGTTGTCAGTCCCAGGAGAATCGGTGCCAGCGCGTCGTTGCGTTTGAGTGATTTCGCTAGGTGCAGTGCGGGATATAAGCTGTCCCAAACCTCCTGAGCATACCAACCTCGGAGCAGCAGCCACGCGGTGCCAAGGCGTGTGCGCAACTCAAGCTCGTTAACGTCTCTCCCCGAGGACTGAGGCAGGGTGGAGACCAGTTCAAGCCCTTGGTTGAGATGGGCGATGGCCTCGGTCAGGGCCATGCGCTTCAGGGCGAGCTCGCCGGCGGCTTGCCACAGTGGAATAGCGGCCGCAGCAAGACCCGCGGCGGTGAGGTGATGCGCCAGTACCTCGGGTTCGGTGGTCTTGATGGTCGGGAAGCGCGCCTCGATCACCCGCGCGATCTTGCCGTGCAACTCTTGTCTGCGGCGCTTGAGCAACGAGTCGTAAGCCGCGTCCTGAACCAGCGCGTGCTTGAACGTGTAGACCGCATCAGGCGGCGTGCCGCGACGAAAGGCCAGCCCCGACGCGCTCAGCTGCAACAGAGCGTCGTCGATCTGGGCCTGCGGCATCGGCGCAACCGCAGTGATCAACTCGTAACTGAATTCACGTCCAATTGCCGCACCGATCTGCGCGATTTCCTTCACCGGCATGAACCGATCCAGCCGCGCCATCAGCGAGTCTCGAAGCGTGGCCGGAATGGTGACCGCGCGAGCCGCGCCGCCATACTCGTAGTGATCGCCTGCCTCCGTCAGCTCTCCCGATTCGAGAATGGACTTGGTAAGCTCCTCGACGAACAGCGGCACGCCGTCGGTTCGGGTCAGGATCTGCTCCAGCAGCGCTTCGGGTAACGCTTTGCCGCCCGTGAGCGCGGAGACTATCGCAGCACTCTGCGTTCGGGTCAGCTTGGACAGGTTCAGGGCGACGACATGCCCGTGCTCGGACCAGCGGGACTGAAACTCCGGCCGATGGGTCAGCACGACCAGCAGCGGAACGGTCTTTACCCGATCGATCAGCAGATCCAGTACCTCCAGCGTGGTGGGATCGGCCCAGTGCGCATCTTCAAACAGCATCACGGTGGGCTGCCTGCGGGCGGCCGCTTCAGTGATGTCGACCAAAGTCCGCAGCGTCTCGTCCTTGTGCTTCTGCGGCGTCATCGGATTGGGCCCCGTAGCGCTGCTCGCAGGGGATGGACAGGATCGACGCGACGAACCGGACGTCGGCCAGCGGACGGTCATAGTGGGTGACGATCAGTGCTTCCAGCTTGTCGAGTTTCGAGTCTGCGGTTTCGTCGCGGGCGAATTTCAGAGCTCGTTCGAAATTGTCGATGATCGGCCAGAAAGCGCTGTTGACGTAGTAGGGCGAGCACTGGAAGCGCAAAGCCCGCACGCCTCGCGCTTCGAGACGCTCGCGCAGCGCGCTCAGGATGCGGCTCTTACCGATCCCGGGCTCGCCCGACAGCAGCAGCACCTGACCTTCGCCGTCCTTCGCCTGCGACCATCTGGTAAGCAGGAGATCCACCTCGACTTCGCGACCCACCAGCGGCGTCAGCGCGCTACCGCCGCGATTGGCATCGAACCGGCTTTCCGCCACCAGGACGCGCTCCACCCGCCAGGCGTGAACCGGTTCCGCGATGCCTTTCAGGTCATTTTCGCCGAGATCGGTCAGCTCGAACGCATTGCCGACCAACCGGCGGGTTGAGGCGGCGATGACAATCTGGTCGGAGGTGGCCAGTCCTTGCAGACGCGCCGCTAGATTGGGCGTGCTGCCCACCGCCAGCTTCGACTGATCGCCTACACCGGCCGCTTCGCCGACGACGACAGGACCCGTGGCGATGCCGATGCGGACCGACAAGTTCTCAGTGGACAAAGACCGCTTTACCGCAGGAACGATTTCCAAGGCTGCCCGCACGCTGCGCTCGGCGTCGTCTTCATGCGCGATGGGCCAGCCGAAATAGGTCAGGATGCCATCACCGACGTAGCGGGCGACAAACCCGTCGTAGCGCGCGATCACATCGCCGCACTGGATACGATACGCGTGCAGCAGGCTCCGCAGTTCTTCGGGGTCAAGCTTTTCGCTTAGCGCCGTCGAACCTACCAGATCGCAGAACATCACAGTAAGCTGGCGGCGTTCGCCACTGGACTGAACTGGCTCCGGAACGGTATCCGGCCCGGCCGGCTGTTTGCTGGTGTCGGGTCGGTCGTCCAGCCTGGCAACAGCCTGGAGCAGACGCTTGCGATCGCCCAGCGTAAGGCCGAGCTCTCGAAGGTCCGTGTCACTCAAGGAGCGAATGACGTCGAAGTCGATCTTGTTGGAGGTAAAGACTGCGTCGTAGCTCTGCAGCCCGATATCGGCCAGCCACTTCTCGAACGCTGTCATGGATCCCCCTCGGGCCAAGGGCCCAGGTTGGGATCAGATTACACGCGTCGGAGATACACTCGGAATAACGAGCCACACATCCCGCATGAATAGGAGCGGCACGGGTTTACGTTTCGCCGTCGGCTGAGCGGCCGCCGCCCTGCAGTGCCGGCCCGTCGCCTCATTTCTGTTTGGCGATCACCTTGTCCTTGATGCCATTGTAGACCCCTGCCGGCAGGATGTTCCGGTTCACCAGGTCATCCTTACCCTTGTAAGGCCGGCCTTTAATGATCGCCGCCGCGCGCGCTTGCCCGATTCCCGGCAGCGCGTCCAGCTCCTCCGCCGAGGCCGAGTTGATATCAACAAGCCCCGTCGAGGCGGTCGCGCCGCCACCCGCCATGGCGGACTTCGCAGGGGGAGATGTGGCTGCCCCAGCCGATTTCGGCGGAGTTGCCTGTGTGTTCTGCGCACCTGCAGGTATCGCCAGTCCAGCCGCGAGCGCGGCAATCAGGCCAATTTCACGAAGCCGCATGACGCTTCCCTTCCGGAGCTAAAGCAGAGACACGATCGGCGAGGGGAGAATCCTGGTTCGCCGGCCGAGCCATTCTAACCTATTACTTCCGCAATGACGATCCCGACGGCAAGTCGCAAGGGCCATCCTGCTTCAGATCGCAGCGTCCTGCCGGCAGAGTTCCCCAACGAACCAGTACTGCAACGCAATTCCCTGCCCGGAGCCCTGACGATGTCTAGCCGCCCACTTTCTCCTCCGAGTTTACCCCCAGTTGTTTCAGCTTGCGGTGCAACGCCGAACGCTCCATTCCGACGAACTGAGCGGTCCGCGAAATGTTGCCGCCGAAGCGCAGCAACTGGGCATGCAAATACTGTGTCTCGAACAGATCCCGTGCCTCGCGCAACGGCAACGACATGATGTCGGCTGTCGGGTCGATATTCAGCAGCGCCGGTGCCCGAGATCCAATCTCCGGCGGCAGCATGTCGGCTCGGATCGTCTCTCCGACATGGCCGGGCGCCATGATCAGCAGCCAGTCGGTGAGGTTGCGTAACTGCCGCACATTGCCGGGCCAGTCGTAGGCCTGCAGCGCCGCCAGCGTATCGGCCGACAGCGTCCGCGCCGGAATCCCCGAACTCTCCGCCGACCGCGCGATAAACAGCAGCGCCAGGCTCGGCACATCCTCCCGCCGTTCACGCAACGCCGGCACCTTCACCGGCACCACGGCAAGGCGGTAATACAGATCCTCACGGAACCGGCCGGCGGCAATTTCCGCCTGCAAGTCTCGATTGGTCGTGGACAGCACCCGCACATCCACCTTGACCCGGGACGATCCGCCGAGACGCTCGAATGTCTGGTCCTGCAAGGCGCGGACGATCTTGCCCTGGGTCTCCAGCGGCATGTCGGATACCTCATCCAGCAGCAAGGTGCCGCCGTGGGCGCGTTCCAGCACACCGGCCCTTCTCGGGTGCGCCGACGGATCGCTGCCGGCTTCCAGCCCAAACAACTCCTCCTCGAAGCGTGCCGGATTGAGCGTCGCGCAATTCATCACCACGAACGGGCCAGAGGACCGGCGCGAGCGCGCATGGATCATCCGCGCAACCACCTCCTTGCCCGACCCGGCGGGACCGGAGATCAGCACGCGGGACCCGGTCGGCGCTACCCGCTCGACCTGCGACCGAAGCTGAGCGATCACCGCGGATTCGCCCGTCAGGGTCACCTCGGGCCCGGCACGCAGGCGGAGTTCGGCGTTTTCGCGCGCCAGTGCAGCCGCTTCCAGCGCCCGCCGAATAACCAGCAGCAGTCGATCGGATTGAAACGGCTTCTCAATGAAATCATAGGCGCCGAGCTGGATCGCCCCGACCGCCATCTCGATCGTGCCATGGCCCGAGATCATCACCACCGGCACGTGTGGTTCCTCGGTCTGCATGATTTCCAGAATGGCCAGTCCATCCACCCGCGACCCTTGCAGCCACACATCCAGCACGACCAGGGATGGCCGGCGGGCGCGAAACGCGGCGATGGCGGATTCACCGTCACCGGCGCCGCGGGTCTCGTAGCCCTCATCCTGCAGGATACCGTCGATCAGCATCCGGATATCAGGTTCGTCATCGACGATCAGGATCTCATGCGCCATGCGACACCTGCGTCCGTTCCCCCGCCATTACGGCTTCGCCGGCCGGGATGTTTTCCTCCACGTCGGTTGACGAACCTGCCGATGTGAGCGGCAGGGACAGGCTGGCAATCGCGCCCGGACCGTCCGGCCGGTCGTCCAGCGTCAGCTTGCCGCTGTGGTCTTCCATGATCTTTTTCACAATGGCCAATCCCAATCCGGTCCCTTTCGGCTTGTGTGTCACATAGGGCTCCGTCAGACGTGAGCGGTCCTCCTCAGGCAGGCCGATACCGTTATCCGTCACGGAAACTTGAACGCCCTCCGTTACATCGCGCACCGTCACCGCTATGTGGCCGGCACCATCACGCCCGCCGTCTTCGCGCATCGCGACCGCGTCGGCGGCGTTCTGCAACAGGTTGGTCAGCGCCTGGCGTATCATGCGCCGATCACACGGCACGACCGGACCGCGTTCCGCGACGTCCAACGTCCACTCGATGCCGGGCCGAGCGGTCTTTTGCAGCACGAAGGCTTCGCGAATGACGCGGCCAAGATCTTCCAGCTTGATCACGGGATGCGGCATTCGTGCGAACGCCGAGAATTCGTCGACCATCCTGCCAATATCGCCGACGTGGCGGATGATGGTGTCGGCGCAGAGTGCGAAGGTCTCAGGATCCGACCGGATCTCCTTGGCGAAGCGGCGCTTCAGGCGCTCAGCGGACAACTGGATCGGGGTGAGCGGGTTTTTGATCTCATGCGCGATGCGGCGGGCGACGTCGGCCCAGGCGGCTTTGCGCTGCGCCGACTGCAACTCGGTGATGTCATCGAATGTGACAACGAACCCATCCGGGCGGCCGCCGGACAGTTCGGCGCCGATCCGCACCAGCAGCGTGCGACGGCGATTCGGTGGCCCGATCTGGATTTCCGCCGTCCGCGGCTTCTCGGGGGAGGCCGCGACATCCTCGATCAAACCGCCGAACTCGGGCACGCTCTCCGCCAGTTTATGGCCGATCGCCGCCAGCAGATCGAGGCCCAGCAATTCGTCCGCCGTGCGGTTGGGCAGTTCGATCCTGGCCTGGGCATCCAACCCGATCACCCCGGCCGATACACCGGCCAGCACTGTTTCGGTGAAGCGTCGGCGCTCATCGATCTGGCTGTACGCTTCCATCAGTTCGGTCCGCTGGGCCGCCAACTGACCGGTCATGCGGTTGAAGGCACGCGACAGGCCGGCAACCTCATCGCCGGTGGCAGCCTCCCGCACCCGGACGCCCAGATCGCCGCTACGCACCCGTTCCGCCGCGTTGATCAGGGTGCCGATCGGACGAGCGATCTGGTTGGCCATGATCAAGCCGATCAGGCCGGCCGCGAGCAGCACCAACAGCGCCACGATGGCGAATATCCAGGCGAAGGCGATTTGCAGCCACGACCGGTTTTCATCCAGCCGCTGATATTCCGAGACCGCCTGCTCGGTTCGCTGCATGTAACCCAGGATCGCAGGGTCGATCGGACGGCCGATCATCAGCATCAGCGGCGGGATCGACTCCAGCCGGACCACGGCCCGTACGCGGGTGCCATCGCCTCCGTTCAGCACCGCGACATCACCCCGCAGCGCCTGCTCGGTCGCGGATTGCGGCGGCGCCTCCACACCCATGCCGACAAAGATGCCGGCCGCGGCCAACACCTGGCCGGTGGTGGGCTCGTAGATGACGGCCTCGGTCAGGCCCCTCAGGGTCGTCTGGGTATCCAGCACCTCCGCGAACACGGTGGGATCCGCGGACAGGAAGCGTCCGGCGCGTGCCAGATCGTTGGCCATCTCCAGCGCGACAGCGCGAATGTTGTTGCGATGCTCATCCAGATAGCCGCGTGACACCTGCAGCGATTCCGCCAACGAGGCCCGGACCGGGTCATTGAACCAGGACTGGATGCCGAAATGGAAAAACGCGACGGCAAAGCAGGCGACGACGATGGTGGGCGCCACGGCAACGCCACTGAACAGGAAGACCAGGCGGACATGCAGCCGCGATCCGGCCGAACCGCGCCGCCGTTCCACCCAGACCCGGGTGAGCCGGCCGGCGAGCACCGCTCCCAGCAGCAGCAGGACCGACAGGTTCGCCAATACCAGGCCGACGCCGACACCGGGCTTCCATCCCAGCGGAGACCCACGCGCCAGGATGATGAACGTAGCCAGTCCCACCATCAGCGCCGCCGTGGTCAGCGCCAGGGTGACGCCCTTGCCCAACAGAACGTCGCCCAACTGCCCAGCCCAAGAGGAGCGTGGCTCGGAGATGATGTCGGGTGGCCTGGACCGTCGCAGCGAGCGCTGCCCCGGTGAGACGTTCATCTCGTCAGGTCCTGGCATGTCGTCAGGTCCTGGCATGTCGTCAGGTCCTGGCATGTCGTCTGGTCCTGGCATTTTGACCGCCATTGACACCAAATCCGGGAGAACGAACGCGAGGCCATTTACATCAGGCCTCGTACCACCGGAATTTCCAGGTCTCGGATCTTCTTGCGCAAGGTATTGCGGTTCAGCCCAAGCATCGAGGCGGCCTTGATCTGGTTGCCGCGCGTGGCGGCCAGCGTCAGCCGGATCAGCGGCCGTTCCACCTCAGCGATGATCTTGTCATAGACATCGGTCACGCCCATGCCGTCGTTGTGGGTGGCGAGAAACTCCTTGATGTGACGTTCCACGGCACTCGACAGCGTTTCCGGCCCGTTGCCCGTCTGCGCGGCCAGGCCGGGGGCCAGCGCCGGTGAGGGATCGGTGAGTTCCGCCGCGATGACCTCGCCGCCGATCACTTCATCCGGGCAAAGCGCAGCCAGCCGCCGCATGAGGTTTTCCAGCTCGCGGACATTGCCCGGCCAGCCATGCTGCTTCAAGCGGTCAACGGCGCCCTGATCCAGAGCCTTCGCCGGCAATCCATCCTCCCGCGCACGGTCGAGGAAGTGGCGGGCCAGCAGGGGGATATCCTCGGCTCGCTCCCGCAGCGGCGGCAGGCGAATCGGCACCACGTTCAGCCGGTAGAACAAATCTTCCCGGAACAGGCCTTGTCGGATAGCGGTGCGCAGGTCCCGGTGGGTCGCGGCGATGATCCGGACATTGGCCTTGATCGGCTGACGGCCGCCGACGCTGGTGAATTCGCCCTCCTGCAGCACGCGCAGAAGGCGGGTCTGTGCCTCCGGTGGCATGTCGCCGATCTCGTCCAGAAACAGCGTGCCGCCATTCGCTTGCTCGAAGCGCCCCTGCGATCGATTGGTGGCGCCGGTGAATGCGCCCCGCTCGTGGCCGAACAGCTCGCTTTCGATCAGCTCCCGAGGAATCGCCGCCATGTTGATCGCCACGAACGACCCGGCTCGGCGTTTGCCGTAGTCGTGGAGTGCACGTGCCACCAGTTCCTTGCCGGTGCCGGACTCGCCGTTGATCATGACGGTCAGATCCGCCGTCGTGAGGCGGGCGATGGTGCGGTAGATCTCCTGCATCGAGGGACTGCGCCCGATCAGCGGCAAGCGCTCCTCGGTGTCGCGTGGCTCGCTGATGATCATCGGCGGTTCTGACGGTGCCGCCAGCGCCCTTCCGACCACCGACAACAGTTCCCGCAGGTCGAACGGCTTCGGCAGGTATTCGAACGCCCCTCGCTGGGTAGCCTTCACCGCGGTGATGAGAGTGGACTGCGCACTCATGACCACGATGCGCAACTCCGGCCGGATCCGCTTGATGCGCGGGATCAGATCGAGGCCATTTTCATCCGGCATCACCACGTCGGTGATGACAAGATCGCCTTCGCCGTCCTCGACCCATCGCCAGAGTGTCGCGGCATTGCCGGTGCTGCGCACCTGGTAGCCGGAGCGCCCCAGCGCCTGCGTCAGAACGGTGCGGATCGAGCGGTCGTCATCGGCAACGAGTACCGTGGGAAGTGTCATAGATCGGCGTCTTTCTCGGTCACGACCGGAAGGTGCAGGCGGAATTCAGTGCGGCCCGGGCGGCTGTCGACCTCGATCAGGCCGCCATGGTCGCCGATGATCTTGGCGACCAGCGACAGGCCGAGGCCGCTGCCGGACAACTTGGAGCTGACGAACGGTTCGAACAAATGCGGCCTTATGTCATCCGGGATACCGGGCCCGTTATCCCGAACCGCCACGAACAGCGGCAGGTCGAGCCGCGCGGTGCTGCCCGGGATCGCAATCCGCATGCCATGCTGGAAGCCGGTTGCCAGAATGATCTCGGGGTGGCCGACACCGTTGACGGTGACCGCCTCGGCGGCATTCTTGATCAGGTTCAGCACCACCTGAACGAGTTGGTCGCGATTGGCCCACACCGGCGGCAGGGATGGATCATAGTGTTCCTGGAAGCTGATGTGAGCGGCAAAACCGGACTGGGCGAGTTTGCGCACATGCTCCAGGACGCGGTGAATGTTCACCGCGGTGCGGGCGATCGGTTTTTCGCCGAACGCCTCCATCCGGTCCACCAACGCGCGAATACGATCGGCTTCATCGCGAATCAGTTCGGCCAGCTCCCGGTCGGCCGGCCCGACGCTGGCTTCCAGAAGCTGCGCCGCACCGCGAATGCCGGACAGCGGATTTTTCACCTCATGCGCCAGAATGGCGGCCATACCGCTTACGCTGCGGGCGGCGCCGCGAAATGCGAGCTGGCGATCCAGCGCGCGAACGGCAGAGGCGTCCTGCATCACCAGCAACACCGCTCCAGGCTCTTCCGGCAGCGGCGAGCCCTGCACCGTGACACCACGCTTGTGCAGCCGTGGACTTTCCAGATTCAGATCATGATCGACGATCGTCGCTTCATTGCGGCGCACCTGCTCGATCAACAGGAACACCGGATTGTCGGCGGGCAGCAGGTCGTTCAGCCGGAACTGCGCCAGGCCGGCCGCGGATATTCCGAGGAACTGTTCAGCGGCCTGATTGACGTGGCGGAAGCGGTTTTCCGGATCCAGCAGGATGACCGGCACGGGCAACGCGCCCAGTATGGCAGTCGCATCGGTGCCGCGATTGCGGCCAGCCAGCAGGCGTGACGCACGGGCGACAACCGTGCTCATGCCGCCAGCGCCCGCGCCGGTGTCATTGCTCCGTCGGCTTCGTCGCCGCCCCGCTGAGATGGGCTGTCGTCCGGCCCTTGGGCCCGCTCCGTCGTCCGGCTCGCGCCGCGGGCGATCAGCGGATTGTAGAAGGCCTCGACCAATTGCAGCACGGCCGCGGCATCGGCGAGACGATTGACCACGGCACGGAACTCGGCCGACCCCGGTAGCCCCCGGGAATACCAGGATAGATGCTTGCGGGCGAGGCGGACGCCCGGGCCGGTGCCGAACCGGCTGAGCATCATCTCGTAATGGCCCAACAGAACGGCCTTCTGGCGTGCAAGGGGCGGTTCCGGCAGGCGCTCGCCGGTGCGCAGGAAGTGGGCCACCTGGGTAGGAAACCACGGGCGGCCATAGCAACCGCGGCCGATCATGACGCCGTCGGCGCCGGACAGGGCAAGTGCGGTGGCGGCATCGTCCTCGGTCAGAATATCGCCATTGACGATGACCGGGATACCAATCGCCTGCTTCACCCGACGGACAAACCCCCAGTCGGCGGCGCCGGTGTAAAATTGTTGCCGGGTGCGGCCATGGATCGTGACCAACCGGATGCCCGATCGTTCCGCGACACGCGCCAGGCTGGGCGCATTCAGGCTGCCATGGTCCCAGCCCATGCGCATCTTGAGCGTGACGGGGACGGATACCGCCCTGACGGTTGCCTCCAGGATCGCACCGGCGGCAACCTCATCGCGCATCAGGGCCGAACCGGCGGCCTGTCCGACCGCGACCTTCTTTACCGGACAGCCGAAGTTGATATCGATCAAGTCCGCGCCTTTGCCGACCGCCAATCGAGCCGCCTCGGCCATCGCAGCCGGATCACACCCGGCGAGTTGGACAGCGGAGACACCGCCGCAACCGTCGATTTCCGCCATGTCCAGGGTCTTGCGATTCTCCCGGATCATGGCCCACGATGCGATCATTTCCGACACCACCATGCCGGCGCCCAGCGCTTTCGCGGTGCGCCGAAATGGCAGGTCGGTGACCCCGGACATCGGGGCGAGGATGACCGGTGTTTCGATACGAACGCCTTGCCCCAGATCAATCGATCCAAGGGCACCAGGTGTGATGTGTGAACGACAATTGCCCATCATTTGGGCAACCTACCGACACATTCATCGACGCGCAATCGCCCATGCGGCTACATGACGATTGAGATGGCGGCATTATCTATGCCATGTGCCACGGAACCGTGGCGACGACCGACCGTTCCGGTCGATCATTCAACCCGCGTCAAGGGGCGCTCGCATGGCTCGCATGGCCACGTCGCAACGAGACACCTCCATCCAGACCTACCGCAAGAAGCGCGACTTCGCCGCGACCGCGGAGCCGCCACCGGCTACAGGGTCCGCGGCGGCGGCGAACGCCAAGAGCGACGCCCCGATATTCGTGGTGCAGAAACATCGCGCCCATCGCGCCGGGCTGCACTGGGATTTTCGGCTGGAACACAACGGCGTCCTCTGGAGTTGGGCGGTCCGCAAGGGCCCATCACTCGACCCACACGACAAACGCATCGCGGCGCATGTCGAGGATCACCCGTTGGAGTACGCCGATTTCCAGGGCACCATTCCGGACGGCCAATACGGCGCCGGAACGGTCGAGACCTGGGATCGCGGCACCTGGGAGCCGCTGATAGATCCGGACAACGGATTGCGGGACGGCGAGATCAAGTTTGTTCTCCATGGCAAGCGGCTGAATGGCAAGTTCACCATCGTGCGGTTGCGCCCGAAGCCTGATCAGCGCGGCCGGCAGGACAACTGGCTGCTCATCAAGGGACACGACGGCCTGGAGCAGGAAGGCGGCGATGCGGCGGCACTCGAGGCCGCCATTCCGCCACCCAGGCCGCCCGCCTCGAAAACCGACGCCGAGCGGGAGGGACCTCCGGCCCCGGAGGCGGTGCGGAGGCCGCTGCCGCAACGCCAGGCGCCACAGCTCGCCTCTGTCGCTGATGCTCCGCCCGAAGCGGCTGGCTGGCTGACCGAGATCAAGCTCGACGGCTACCGCCTGTTGGCCTCGGTGCGGGACGGCGAGGTAAAGCTGACCACCCGCAACGGGCATGACTGGACGGATCGCCTTCCCGCTGTGGCCGCCGCGGTCAGGCGACTTGACGTCGCCTCCGCCCTGGTGGATGGCGAACTGGTGGCGCTGGATAAATCCAGCGTGTCGAACTTTCCGATGCTGCAGGCAGCCCTGTCGGACGGCCGCGACGAGACGCTTTTTTTCATTTTATTCGATCTGCTCTACCTGGACGGCTGGGACCTGCGAGCCTGTGCCCTGCGGGACCGCAAGCAACTGCTGCACGGCCTCAATACCTGGCAAGGAATGCTGCGCTACAGCGATCACAGTGAGGGCGATGCGGTCCGCATGCGGGAGGCGGCCTGCCGCATGAAGCTGGAAGGCATCATTTGCAAGCAGGCCGACGCACCCTACAAATCTGGCCGCGGGCACAGCTGGCTGAAGGTCAAGTGCGGGGGCCGCGAAGAGTTTGTCGTCATCGGGTGGACGGAGCCGAACGGCAGCCGGCAGGGGCTGGGATCGTTGCATCTGGGTTATTACGACCCGAATGGAGACCTGAACTACGCCGGCGGCGTCGGCACCGGCTTCTCCGACGAGGTTCTCGGGCAACTGCGCGACGCCTTGGCCAGGCTGCCCGCGACACCACCCAAGGGCCTGCTGGTCGCCGGCGACGATCTGGAGAAGACGATCAATTGGGTGAAGCCGGAACTGGTGGTCGAAACCTCGTTCTCAACCTGGTCCGGCGCCGGCCGTGTGCGGCACGCCGTCTATCTGGGGCTGCGCGAGGACAAGGCGGCCAGCGAGGTTGTGCTCGCGACAGCCGACCCCGACGCGACGCGACGGCGGGTCGATCCGCAGCAGCCAGGTGGTGGGTCGGCGCGCAAGAAACCGGTCATCGCGTTGCCGCCAAAACGAACCCCGATGCGCAGTGCCGCCGCCCGAAACAGCAGCAGCGCGATCGTCACCGCGCGGGCACCCGTCGCTCGCTCCGAGACGATCGACGGGATCACCCTGACGCATGGCGATCGTGCGCTATGGTCGGTTGACGGGGAGCCCAGGGAAGCGATCACCAAACGCGACCTGGTGCACTATTGGCAGCAGGTGGCCGGTCATGCCCTGTCCGGTCTGGCGAAGCGTCCGCTGGCGATCGTGCGGTGTCCGGAGGGTGTGAACGGTCAGCACTTCTTCCAGAAACATGCCCATGGGACGATGCCGGCCGGGGTGCGGGAGGGCGAGGCGGACAAGGCACCTTACCTGGTGATCGATGACCTCCAGGGTCTGGTCGCCATGGCGCAGATGTCGGCGATCGAACTGCACGCCTGGGGAGCCACCGAGGCTGATCCGCTGCATCCGGACCAGCTGGTCTTCGACCTTGATCCCGGTGAGGGCGTCGGGGTTCCGGACATTGTCGCCGCGGCACTCGACCTGCGCCAAAGTCTCGAAGCGATCGGCCTGGCCGCGTTCTGCCGGACCAGTGGCGGCAAGGGCCTGCACCTGGTCGTGCCGCTGCAGCCGCGAAAGCCATGGGACCCGGTCAGGACCTTCTGCAAGAGCTTTGCCGAAGCCATGAGCAACGAGCATCCCGAGAAATATCTTCCTACCGTGAGGAAGACTGACCGCCAGGGCCGCATCCTGATTGATTGGCTGCGTAACGGCCTCGGTTCTACCGCCGTCGCCTCGTTCTCCCCCCGCGCCCGGCCCGGCGCGGGCGTGGCGACCCCGCTGGCATGGAGCGAGGTGAACGCCGATCTGGATCTTCAGGCCTTCACCGTTCGGACCGTTCCGGACCGCCTGGCAAGCCTGCGCGCCGATCCCTGGGCAGACTTCGACGGATCCCGGCGAGAGCTGCCGGACCTGACAAAATCCGGCGCGACGAGGCAGTCGCCCGCCGCGGAAAAGGAAACACGGCCGTCGGGCAAGGCCACGATCGTTACTGCGAAAGCGCCCAGGAGAAGATCCACGCGGTAAACCGGGACGGACCGGACACCTGATCGAAAGCCGCCGTTCCGCCACTCCGGCCAGCGACCCCGCCCGCGCCACACCTGCCGCCTGCCAGCGGTGACGGCCTGCCCGCAATCCCGGCACGTACTTCTTCTTCCCGCAGGCGGCCCAGATGAGCAGCGGGAAACGTATATTGGGCTTCCTGCGCCGTTCAGCGTGACATTCCGCGCCGCATAGCGCTTTATCAGCGCCGCGCGTTGCCGCCACGGAAACTTCGTTGTGTGTTCATCACATTTGAGCAAATCAGTGCAGATTTTGATCGCCTCGCCGATGCAGCGGCTTCGCGCCGGTGGTTGCGGCCGCATACCTGATCCGGGCCTCGGTAGCCGACACCAGTCCCCGGCCTCGTTCTTGTCGCGCACCGGTTGCCACCGTTTCGCCCACCCGCCTATGCCGTCAGGGCGGCCGGGTGGCGGACCCCGCGGTCGGGCATGACCACCTATCTGGTCACCGGCGGCGCCGGGTTCATCGGCTCCCACCTGTGCGAAGCACTGGTGTTGCGCGGTGATGGCGTGCGCGTCCTGGACGACCTTTCGACCGGCAGGCGCATCAACGTTCCCGCTGCCGCCACATTGATTGAAGGCGACGTCACCGATCCCGAGGTGATGGCACGAGCCATGACGGGCGTGGATGGATGCTTCCATCTGGCTGCAATAGCCTCGGTCGAGAGGGGCATCATTGATTGGCTGGGCAGTCATCGAGCCAATGTCACCGGTACCGTCACCGTGCTCGACGCCATCCGACGTCAGGACAGCCGGATCCCCGTTGTCTATGCCTCCTCGGCGGCGGTCTACGGCGATTGCGGGCTGCTCCCAACCCCGGAAAGTGCCGGCCGCACGCCGCTGTCGGCCTACGGCGCGGACAAGTGCGGCAGCGAATTACACGCCAGGGTGGCCAGCCACCTCCACCATATTCCAACCGCCGGCCTGCGCTTCTTCAACGTGTATGGTCCGCGCCAGGATCCGCGCTCCCCATACTCCGGAGTGATATCCATCTTTTGTCAGCGGATCGCGGTGGGTGCGCCGATCGCCATCCACGGCGACGGCCAGCAGACCCGCGATTTCGTCTATGTAACGGATGTCGTTGCTGGGATGCTTGCAGCGATGGCACTGAAGCCGGCTGACAGTCCCGTCATCAACGTTTGCACAGGCATCCCGACGTCAATCGTGGCTTTGGCACGCCTGATCGCTGAAATTTGCGGTAAGCCGCTGCAAGTCCGCGGCCAGCCTCCGCGCGCGGGAGAGATCAGACATTCGCTTGGCAGGCACGAAATGGCAGACGCCACGCTGGGCCTGCCGGCGCCAATATTGCTGCGCGACGGCCTTATCAAGGTGCTGGCGTGGCTGGCCGAAACCGCGGGGACGGGTTAGGGCCATGCGCGGCATTATCGAAACGATCGCGATACCGCCGACCAGCCTTGTCATATTGATCTTCGCCGGCCTGCTGCTGCAACGCCGGTGGCGAGGTTTCGGCCTCGGACTTGCGTGGGTCGCGTTGATAGCCCTGATCCTGCTGGGTATGCCGATTGTGTCCAACAACCTGCTGTTGACACTGGAGACCAACCTGCCGACAGCCGCGCCGGCGGATCATCCGCCATTGGCAATCGTAGTGCTGGGGGCGGAGGTGATACGGAGCCGTAGCGAACAGTTGGGCGCAAGGCCCGGGCCACTGACCCTGGAACGGCTGCGCGCCACGGTTGCCCTGGCTCGGCGCACGGGTTTGCCGATTCTGGTCAGCGGCGGCTCGACCCGGCTTGATAACGCCGCCGTGGGCACTGTAATGGCCGCAAGCCTGGCCGATGATTTCCGCACGCCGGCCCGCTGGGTCGAGGACGAATTGCGTGACACCTGGGAGAACGCGCGCTTCAGTGCCGACATCCTGCGCCGGGAGGGCATTACTTCAATCTACGTCGTCACCAGCCCATGGCACATGCGGCGAGCCCTGTTGGCGTTTCGTGGTACGGGCCTGACGGTTACGGCGGCCCCGACCCCGCTCGACGACCCTCTCGCGCCCAACATTACAGACTTCCTGCCGCGTGCCGGCGCCGGGCTGATCGCCTACTACGCGCTGCATGAATGGATCGGCTATGAGTGGTACAAGCTGCGCTGACGTCTCGATCGAGACTTTCGCGACAACGAAGGCGCTGCCACCAGACGCCCTGGCCCTGCTCGACGAGGCTGGATCAGTATTCGCCGGACGCAGCTGGTGGGATGTCGTCCTGTCGGATGCCATGCCGCCCGGGGCGAGCGCCGTCCTGATGGTGTGCCGGGCCGGCGGACGCGTGGCTGCGGTGATCCCCATGTTGCGTCCTCGCGTTCGTGGAGGGTTGCAGAGCCTGACCACGCCCTACAGCTGCCGCTACACGCCGGTCGTTGCATCCAGCCTGGGCAGCGCGCGCCGTATCGCCGTGCTGCGGGCATTCTCCGACTTTTGCCGGCCCGGTGGCGTTACCCGCCTCGACGCGATCCCGGCCGAGTGGGACGGCCTGCCGGACCTTCTGACCGGTGCGCGCCAGGCCGGACTGCGGCCACTTCGGTTCGATCATTTCGGCAACTGGTATGAGGAAGTCGCCGGTCTGGACTGGGCCGGCTATCTGGCGCGCCGGCCCGGCGTGCTGCGGGAAACCATCCGGCGGCGGTTGCGGCGGGCGTCGCGGCAGCCCGAAGCCCGGTTTGCGCTGCTCACGGCACCCGCCGAAGTGGACGTCGCGGCCGAGGCGTTCGAGACCGTCCATCGTCGCTGCTGGAAAGATCCCGAACCCTATCCCAGCTTCAACGTTGCGCTGATGCGGGCCATGGCGGACCTTGGTCTGTTGCGGTTCGCGCTCTGGTCGCTGGGCTCGACGCCGGTCGCGGTGCAGCTTTGGGTGGTCGAAAAATGCGGGCGTGCCACGATCCTGAAGCTGGCGCATGATGAGGCCTTCACGGCCTATTCCCCCGGCACCGTGTTGACCGCGCTGACGTTGCGCCATCTCCTGGACCAAGAGCATGCGACCGAAATCGACTTCGGCCGCGGCGACGACGACTACAAGCAGGGCTGGGCGGCGCAACGGCGTCAGCGCATTGGCCTGCTGCTGGTCGATCCCTGGCGACTTTCCGGAGCACTGCAACTTGGCAGGCATACGCTGGGGCGGCTGCGCGCGGCTACGCACACGAGACTTTCATCTGTGGACCTGGACGCTGATCAACCCACGCCGCTCGGCGGCGGATCGAACGGTATCAGAGACCGGTCGGTTTTTGGGGTCTGGGCGCATTTGATTACTGACACCCCGTCGCAGTGGTTTTGACACTTGCGGCGCCTGACGCATCTCGGCCGATATCACCGCGACGCCGAAGATCGGAAACGTCTCGGACCCGTTCAGATGGCGCCTTGGGACCGTGCTCGCAAACCGGGGTGCAGAAGCCCGGGTCGCGCGGAAACTTTCTAACTTAGCCGGAACGATCGAAACGATGGTCACGAAGGATGGCCGCCAGAGGCGCGAGATCGGCAATTGTCATGGCGGCTGCTTCGGAACATGATCTGTCTCCCAGTCCCGCGACACCGTCCTACAGGATAACACATGGCGCTGCATTGCGATTTGATCATCCGCGAGGCCACTATCTTCGATGGCACGGGTGCGCCGCGCTTCAATGCCGATATCGGCGTCACCGGTGACCGCATCACGGCAATCGGCGACCTCGGTGGCTTGATCGGAGACCGCGAAGTCGACGCGGAAGGTCTGGCACTTGCCCCGGGTTTCATTGACGCCCACACGCACGACGATCGAGCAGTCCTGTGCGGACCGTCGTGTATGCTGTGCAAGATGTCGCAGGGCGTCACTACGGTCGTGGTCGGCAATTGCGGTATTTCACTGTCGCCGGTGCGGATGAAATCGCGCCCGGTGCCGCCGCTCGATCTGTTGGGTGACGAAAGCTGGTTCACCTTCGATAGTTTCGCCGAGTACGCCGAACGCCTCGCCAGCGATCCGTCGCCGGTCAACACCTATGCCCTGATCGGCCACATGTCCCTTCGCGTGGAGGCGATGAACGGCGACACCCAGCGAGCGGCAACCGACCGCGAAGCCGTCCATATGCAGGCGCAACTCAAGGAAGCCCTGGCCCAGGGTGCCTCCGGTTTTTCGACCGGGCTCTACTATCCACCCAACATGATGGCCCCCACCGAGGAGGTGATCGCCGTCGCGGAAGCCTTGCGCACCACCGGCGGCATGTATGTTACCCACATGCGCGACGAGGCGAACGATGTCCTGTTGTCCATCGAGGAGACGCTCAAGATCGGCCGAGCAGTGGATGTGCCGGTGGTGATCAGTCACCATAAGTGTTCGATGCCGGAGAATTTCGGCCGCAGCGTTGAGACCTTGCCGCTGATCGACAAGGGCGCCGAGGGGCAGCAGGTGGATTTCGATATTTATCCCTACGCCGCCGGCTCGACTGTGCTGATGCCGCATCGGCTGCGCAGGGACGTGCCGGTCCAGCTCACCTGGTCCGTTCCTTACCCGGAACTCGCAGGTCGCATGCTGGACGACATCGCCCGCGAATGGGGGCTGGAGCCGCGGGCGGCGGCCGAGAAGCTGGTGCCCGCCGGCGCGATTTATTTCCAGATGGACGAACCCGACGTGCAGCGGATCATGGCGCACCACCGGGCGATGATCGGCAGTGACGGACTGCCGCACGACAGCTATCCGCATCCGAGGCTGTGGGGCACGTTCCCGCGGGTCCTGGGCCACTATGCCCGCGACCTCGGGCTGTTCAGCCTCGAGGCAGCGGTGCGTAAGATGACCGGACATACCGCTTCGGTGTTCGGTATGACCGATCGCGGCATGATCCGAACCGGGGCCTACGCCGACCTGGTGCTGTTCGATCCCACTACGGTGTGTGACGCCTCGACCTACGACGCACCGACGCGGCCCGCCCGGGGCATCATCGAAACCTGGATCAACGGCCAGTCTGCTTACGTCTTTGGCGTCGGTGCCACCGCGGCCCGCGCGGGCCGCCTGGTGACGCGCAACGGGGATTGATACCAAGCGCCGACGGTGTGTCCGCGTCGGCACCATCCAGGGTCGTCGGCGAGCCGTTCAGCGCTGACGACGGTCGCCGCCAGGGCCAGCCCGGTCACTGAACTGCAACGCAGTGCGGGGGTGACACGGACGCGTCGGCCGGGCTAACAGGGCAATCGCCAATCCCTCCGGACCCCGTGCGCATGTCAACCACGATCTACCCTTCGATGGTCGCCGGAAGGCGCCTGCCGAACATCTGGGATGCCGCCGCCATTCTGTGCGTCTTCGCCGCCCTGATCACCGTGGCGCACGAGGCCCAGGGCACGTTCATTCCGATCGACGCGCCGGGCGCGACCGAAATCACATTGGATCCGCTGAAACTGCCAGAATACGCCGTGCGGACCACGATGCGGATGTTCGCCGCCCTGGTCGCCTCTCTGCTGTTCACTTTCACTTACGGCACCGCGGCGGCCAAGAGCCGTCGAGCAGCGCTGGTGCTGGTGCCGGTCCTGGATGTGCTGCAATCGGTGCCGATCCTGGGCTTTCTGACCTTTACGGTGGTCTTCTTCATGGGCCTGTTCCCCGGCAAGGTCATGGGCCTGGAACTGGCGGCGATCTTTGCCATCTTCACCAGCCAGGCCTGGAACATGGCATTCAGCATATACCAGTCACTGAAGACAGTTCCGGCAGACCTGATCGAGGCCGCGGATAGTTTCCATCTGACTGCCTGGCAACGCTTCTGGAAGTTGGAGGTGCCGTTTGCGGTTCCCGGGCTGGTCTGGAACACCATGATGTCGATGTCGGGCGGCTGGTTCTTCGTGGTCGCCTCGGAAGCTGTGTCGGTCGGCGATAACAACTGGAAGCTGCCCGGCATAGGCTCCTACGTCGCCCTGGCGCTGGAGCAGAAGAACATCGTCGCCGTGCTATGGGCCATTCTGGCGATGCTGCTGGTGATCCTGGCCTATGACCAGTTGCTGTTCCGCCCGCTGGTCGCCTGGTCGGCGAAGTTTCGTTTCGAAACCATCGCGGGCGCCACCGCGTCCGATCCTTGGATGCTGCGCCTGATGCGGCGGACGCGCCTGTTGAAACTGGTCGGTGAAACGGTAGGCGATGCGGTCGCCTTCGTGGGCGGCCTGCGCCTGTCGTTCCGCACGCGGCAGCAGGATAGCTTCACTGCGCCGTCACGAATCATTGACGCCATCTGGATCGGCGTGCTGCTCATGCTCGTTGGGCTTGCCATGTGGCGGGTGATCGTCTTCGCGTCCTCGGCCTTGAGTTGGGGCGACGTGACCCAAGCGTTCCTGCTTGGGCTGATTACCCTGCTTCGGGTCGTTGTCCTGATGACGCTCGCCAGCCTTATCTGGGTCCCGATCGGTGTCTGGCTGGGCCTGCGTCCCGTTTGGGCCAGGCGAGCGCAGCCGATTGCCCAGTTCCTGGCGGCATTCCCCGCCAATCTGCTGTTCCCCCCGTTCGTGCTGTTCATCGTTTACTTTCATCTGAGCGCGGACATCTGGCTGACGCCGCTTATGATCCTCGGCACCCAGTGGTACATCTTGTTCAATGTGGTGGCCGGAGCCGCCGCCTTCCCGGGCGATCTGAAGGAAGTCTCCAGCAATTTCCGCATCGGCGGCTTGCTGTGGTGGCGGCGTGTCATCCTTCCCGGCATTTTCACCTATTACGTCACCGGAGCGATCACCGCATCGGGCGGCTGCTGGAATGCAGCGATTGTCGCAGAGGTGGCCTCCTGGGGCGACACGAAGCTCGAAGCGCACGGGCTGGGTGCCTATATCGCGGATGCGACGCAGAAGGGGGATATGGCCCGGGTGGTTCTGGGGGTCGTCGTGATGTCAACCTTCGTCGTCCTGTTCAACCGTGTGCTGTGGCGGCCGATGTACGCCTATGCGCAGCGACGCCTAACCCTGACCTGAGGAATATCGTCAATGGACATCACGGCCGACGTGCGTCCCCATTTGATCGACGTGAAGTCCTGCCGGCAGGCGTACCATAAGGACGCAAACGCCGACCTGGTGGTGCTGGATGACGTCAATCTGACGCTGCACGAAGGTGAAATCGTGGCGCTGCTCGGCCGCTCGGGATCGGGCAAATCAACCCTGCTGCGGATCGTCTCCGGGCTGTTGCGTCCAACCGCGGGCACCGTGCTGTGGCGCGGCGAACCGGTTATGGGTCCGACCGAAGGCGTCGCGATGGTATTCCAGAGTTTTGCTCTGTTTCCCTGGCTGACCGTGCAGGAGAACGTGGAGATCGGCCTGGAAGCGCGGGGCGTACCACGCGCGGAGCGGGAGAAACGCGGCGAGGACGCGATCGACATGATCGGACTTGGCGGCTTCGAGAACGCCTATCCGAAGGAACTCTCCGGCGGCATGCGCCAGCGGGTCGGGCTGGCGCGGGCGCTGGTGGTGCATCCCGATCTGCTGCTGATGGACGAGCCATTCAGCGCGCTGGATGTATTGACAGCAGAAACGCTGCGTACCGACCTGATCGACCTTTGGATCGAAGGCAAGCTGCCGGTCAAGTCGATGTTGATGGTGACGCACAATATCGAGGAGGCGGTGCTGATGTGCGACCGTATCCTGGTGTTCGCCTCCAATCCCGGGCGGGTCGCGAGCGAGCTCAAGGTGCCCTTTCCGCATCCGCGCAACCGTCTTGACCCGGACTTTCGTCAGATGGTGGACGACATCTATGCACTGATGACGCGACGCACCCCGGTCGGCCCGAAGACCGCGGCCTCGGCGCCGATCCCGCCGCTGGCAACGCCGCTGCCGCGGGTCGGCACCAACATCATGTCCGGTTTGATGGAAACGCTCGCGGCGGAACCCTACAACGGACGGGCAGACCTGCCGGCGCTTGCCGCATCGTTGCAGTACGAGGTGGATGACCTGCTGCCGCTGGGCGAAACCTTGCAGTTGCTCGGGTTCTCGGTGCTGGAGGAAGGCGATATCACACTGACTGACCTGGGCCGCGCATTCGTCGATGCGGATGTAGACGAGCGCAAGCGTATCTTCGCCGAAGCTTTGAGACAGCATGTGCCGCTGGTCAACATGATTCGCCAGGTGCTGGACGAGCGATGGAACCACCGGGCCTCGGCGGTTCGTTTCCGCGATGAACTGGAAGACCACATGTCCCCCGACTACGCCGAGGACACGCTGCGCACGGTCATCGCCTGGGGTCGGTATGCCGAATTGTTCAGTTACGATGAGGAGGCCGAGCAGTTCAGCCTGGAAGATATCGAGTAGCGAGGATGGTGGCGCCGCGTGGCGCGTTCACGCAGTCAGCGGAAGCGCGGATAGATGCGCCGCCGGGGCGCGGCCGACGCAACCGGCACTGCCCGCGGCGATTGTGCTGAGGTCGCACGCATTCATCCTACGGTGTCGTAAAGTAACATAATGTAACAAAGACGGAAATATCATTTTTCAAGAGCACTTTTCCTTGCCGCATGTCTCGCACGCGGTACAGAGTATTTGACGCGGTTTGACGAGCACGAGGCCGCACTGATCACGTGACAGTCCTTGAGTACAGGCGTTGTGACCCTTCGCAAGGGTGGCTCAAGAGTTTGGCGAATAAAGACCAGATCATCACGAGTTTTCTCTCGACTGGAGGAACCAATGAAAAGACAAACTGCATGCGGAGCGATCCTATCACTTCTGCTTACGACAGCATTTCTGGCGACGCCCGCTGATTCAGCGCTCGCACAGGGCTGCAATGAACAGCTGGCCAAGGACTTTTTGTCTGGCTGGAGTCACAACACGCCGAAGTTGATGCCGCTTTTCACTGACAACGTCGTGTACGAAGATACAACTGTTCACGCCGTCCTTCACGGCAAAGACGAACTTCGCGGCTTCGCTGAAGGCTGGTTCAAAGCATTCCCAGACATCACCTTCGTTCCTACGTGGACCGTGATCTCCGGAGACCGGGCAGCGGTTGCCTGGTTGGTAAGTGGAACCCAGAAAGGCGATATGCCGGGGATGCCTGCGTCGAACAAGAGAATTGTCGATCTTGCTGGCGCATCTCTCATGGAATGTGAGGATGGCAAGATCAAGCGTAACGTGGACTATTGGGATATGGCAACCAGCATGCGCGAGCTCGGTTTCCTGCCGGCACCGGAGCAAATATCGCAATCAAAGTAATGCACGCTTTGTTTGACTAGAGCAATATCAGCCTGGCTCGAAATCACCGAGCGATCCCAGGCTGATGAAATCGCTCGTGAAACAACGGCCCGAGTGTTTCTACTCAAGGCGCTCTGGCCGTTGTTCGGGTTCGAACTCTACCACCGAACGTTGTCCCAGGCGATAACCTCTCTCGAGCTTAGCCCTGCACGCCGCCCTGCTCGGTGATTGCGGCATTCCGGACAACTATGTCTGGGGCAGATTCCTTTCTAACTAACCGTCTCCCGAAACCCCGCCATGGGCATGCGGATGTTCCTTGCCGTGCAGATGAGGATGGGCGTGAACCAGACCGCCGTGCTGATGCACGTGCACATGCCTCGCCGTGACGCGCATTTGGATGCCGCGCATGAGCCAGGCGGCGCCGAACAGGACGGCGCCGAACAACACGATCGTTGCGCCGGAGGCGACGTTCAGATGATAGCTCAAGAATAGGCCAACCACGCTGGTGAGCGCGCCAATCACGGGCGCGAGCAGCACCAAGCGGTGAAAGCTGTCGGTGAGCATCCGCGCTGTTGCCGCCGGCATCACCAGGGCCGCGGCGATCATAGTGACTCCAACGATGTTCATCGAGGCGATAATCGCCAACGCCAAAAGAAACGAAAACCCTGCCCACAGCCGCGCGGTGGCGATCCCTGCGGTCGCGGCGGTCTCATCATCGAACGCGGCGAACAACAGGTCACGGTAAAACACGGCGATCGCGCTGACACACAGCACAAGAACGCACGCCATGACGACGAGATCGAGATCGGTCACACCCAGGATGTTGCCGAACAGCGCTGCTTCGAAACTGCGCTCGAAGCGGTGCTTGAGGCTGATCAGCGCGACGCCCACCGCGAACGCGGCATTGGTGACGATACCGATAGCCGCGTCGCCGCGCACCCGCTTGCCGTCGCTGATGCGCTGGATCACCAACGCGGCCAACAGGGCGCTCGCGGTTGCCGCGAGGTAGAAGTTGACCCGCAACACGTAGCCCAGGACCGCACCTCCAAACGCAGCGTGCGACAAGCCGTGGCCGATATAGCTCAGGCCACGCAGCACGATGTAAACGCCCATCACCCCCGACAACACGCCGACCATGAGCGCCGCAAGCAGCGCATTGCGGAAAAACTCGTATCGCATCGGCTCAAGCAGAAGTTCGAGCACGGCGCTCATCGGCGCAGCGGCGTGACGTGCGCGACGAGCAGCCGCCCTGCGTGGTGCACGGCCTTGAGGTCTTCGCCAAAGGTCGCCGCGAGCACTGCATCGGTGAAGACCGAGGCCGGCTCTCCCCGGGCGATCAGGCCGTGGTTGAAGCAGAGCACTTCGGGGAGATGGACGGCGACGGCGTTAAGATCATGCGTGGTCATTACAATAGTGATTCCATCGCGATTCAGCTCATCGAGCAGCCGCAGCACCTCCTGCTGGGTGCGCATGTCAACCCCTGCCGTGGGTTCGTCAAGGACCAGAATTGTCGGAGCCGAAACCAAGGCGCGCGCCAGGAAGGCGCGTTGCTGCTGGCCGCCCGAGACATCGCAAATGTGGTGACGAAGCACGCCCGCGATCCCCAGCCGCCGAGCCAGTTCGGCGGCGGAACGACGTTCCTCGAGGGTTGGCCAAGGCGGCAATCGTCGCCCCCGCAGTCCCATCAGGATGACCTGCTCGACGGTGATGGGGAAGTACTGATCGGTCGCTGTCCGCTGCGGCACATAGCCCACGCGAGCCCGATTCGCTCCGCCGAGCGGGTCGCCGTTGAGCAGAATCCGCCCGGCAAGTGGGGGCAACGCCCCCAACATCACCTTGAGCAGAGTGGTCTTGCCCGCCCCGGTCGGCCCAACGATCGCGGCGAAACTGCCGGCCTCGATGCCGAGTGTCAGATCGCTGAAGACCGCAGACCCGTTATAGCCGGCGCTGACGCCCTCGAGCGCGAGCAGCGTCGATACCACCTCAGCTGCCGACGTTGCTGGCGCAGTGCGGATCTCCGCCCAGGCCTCCGGCGATCTCGTTGAGATTGTTCACCATCATGCCGACATAGGTATGATCCGGCGTGCCAGGCTCACCCGGCAATTCATCGTCGCGCAGATCGGTGACATACTTGGCACCGGCCTCCTTGGCGATTTGCTCAAGCACCGGGCTAGGAAACACCTCGGACCCAAAGATCGCAGGCACCTTCTCACGCTTCAATTGATCGATGATAGCCGCGACGTCCTTGGGTGCAGGTTCCGAGAAATCAGCCGGCTGCACGGCCGCGATCACCTCCATACCGTAACGGGGTGCGAAATAGGCAAAGGAGTCATGGTAGGTGACCAACTTGCGGTTGTTGGCCGGAATGGAGGCAACGCAAGCAAAGGCGGCATTATCCAATCGGCTCAGCTTCGCGAGGTAGCTGGTGGCGTTGGCGGCGTAAATTTGTGCGTGGGCCGGATCGATGCGGGACAGCCGGTCACGGGTAATCTCGGCGTATCGACCGGCAAAGGCGACATCGACCCAGAGATGCGGGTTCGGGTTGCCCTTTTCCTTCGGGAAGCTGAAGTCGAACTGCCAGTCGTCATGGGTGATCGCGGCTTCCCCGAGTTCGAACATCGGCGCCTTGGGCTTCTTCACTTTCAGTGCGAGCTTTTGAATGGGCGTCTCGAGATGCAGTCCATTCATGATGATGACGTCGGCGCTGCTGAGAATCTTGGCATCCGAAGGCGCTGGCTCGTAGGTGTGAGAGTCCCTGCCCTCGGGGATCACGCCGGTCACCTCGATCACGTCGCCGCCAACATGCCGCACAATGTCGGTGATCGGGGCGACACTGGTTGCAACTTTCAGCTTATCGGCGGCGCCCGCCGGACCGGCCGGCAGCGCCCAAACCGCAAGCATCAAGGCCCCGCAGATTGCTCCTGTCTTCATGGCATTTCCCCCTGCTGACGATATCGTTCGTCTCACATTAAGGCCAGATCCTCATACTAAGACAAGCCCCAACGTCGCGTGATTGAAGCGGAAGTGGCGTGCAGATGGAACGGCGACACGCGTGACGAAATTTTGCGTATTCCCTGGTTTGCCGTCCGATGGTCCAAACTCGACGGGACGCCCATATCCCGCCGCATGGGACGCGTGCTTTACAAGCGTCGTATTGTCGCATGACCCGACCATCGGCATTCGGCGCTAAAACACGCTTGCAGGCGTGACATCAATAGTGGACGAATCATACGATTGAACCGAGGGAGAAGGTGCGGCATGGAGCGGATCACGATCACCATCGACGAGGATCTTCTCGAAGTTGTCGACCAATCTGATGCAGCGGCGCGGCTACACCAGCCGGTCAGAGGCGATTCGCGACATGATCCGAGATGCCGCCGCGAGGGTGAAGGTCTCGCAAAACAACAACCCGTGCATTGCGGTGCTGGACTATGTCTATGATCATGATACCCGCGGTCTTGGGCAGCGTTTGGCCGAAGGGTTTCACGCCCATCACGATCTTACACGCGCCAGTATGCAGGTGCACCTGGATCACGAAAGCTGTCTGGCGGTGTCTGTTCTTCAGGGAACAGCGGCGGCGATACATGATTTTTCCAACGCAATCATTACCCAGCGAGGGGTCCGCCATTCGAACTTGCACGTTGTGCCGGCTGAGGTATCGAACATCCGGCACGATCACGGTTCGGGACCAATGACGCACCCGCACGTACACGTCTGAGCGATCAACCGGGATTCTGTCGACGGTCGTCCCGCCCGGCGGCTCGGTGTCTGCCGAAATGATTGGTCTGAACTAACAAGCTCGAGGCGGACATCACCCCGACAAGGCGCAAGCGTAACCGCCCGACTCGCGCTGGCCGGCATTCTCCTTGCGTGGTCTCGGATCGACAGCGCTGTCGCGCAGACGAATTCCCGGATGGTCCCGCGGCGCCGGCTTCTACCGTAACGGGCGCCGCGGACGGACCCGGCCTAACGCCATCCTACGAAAGCGACATTGTCACGCGCGCCAGTTTGCTCGGAGACATTGGTGGCCTTCGCACCCCTTTGGGTCGTTACGGGGTAACGTTCGGCCTGCAAATTCGTGGATGGCCAGCCTGCGCCGGTCATGACACGGGGGGCGCTGCGGCTTCGTTAGTGTCACCCCGTGTGTCAGTGCATCAGCCGCCCCTCGCTGCCGGCAGGTTCAAGCCTCGGTGGAGGCTTCCGGCGGCGCACTGGGGGGTGGGTTGCCCAGGGTTGGTCCGCTTCCGCTGGGGGCTGGTGGGTCGGACGGATCGATCTCCCCTGCTCCGGGAGCTGCCGGTGGGGGCGGAGGCGTCGAGCGGACGCTGCCAGACAGCCACGAGGCGACGCGATCCGCCCGTCCAAGCGCGGCGTCGACCGCGGCCATCGTAGCGGACAGATCGTCCGATTCGTCTCGCTGCCAGGCTCGGACGCCCCACAGCCATACGGCGACCAGACCCCGCACCTGTAGCGCGCCACGCGGACCGGTGGCGGTGACGCCGGCGGCTTGCAACAACCACCGCATGCTGGTGCGTGTGGCACACGCCAGCAGCAGCGCGGTAGGCGGCTCGGTCGGGAGTGCCCTGAGAAGCGCCTTGACGCCGGACCGATGCGCTTGCAAGGCGTCGAAGCGCCCCATCAGGAGGTCGAACAGGCGGTCCCGAATCGGCCCTTCGGACGGAGCGTCCTTCAATGCCGCCTGATCGGCAAGCCGGCCAAAGCGCAGCAGTATCGAGGACCGACTGGGAAACCGGGCGCGCGCCTCGTCGAGCGGCAGTCCGGCAGCGCGCGCGGCGGCGACAACGTTCACGTTCCGCCAACCCTGGTCAGCCGCGATCCGGAAAGCGGCGGTCACCAGGGCGGTGTCGAAATCAGGTTCACTCATGTCGAAAAGCTACGACGCGGGAAGGTTTTGCTCAACTGGCCAATTCGCGAGACCGCCGGGTCGCCGCGGCGATCGCGCGTGACAACGAAGCGGGCCAGGCGTCGGGCGCCATCAGCACCGACAACGCCTCCGCCGTGGTGCCGCCGGGACTGGTGACCGCTCGGCGCAAATCGGCCGCCGCGTCCGGGCTGGACGCCAGCAGCGCACCTGAGCCGGAGACTGTCTGGCGCGCCAGCAGCCGAGCCAGACCAGGCGGAATGCCTTGCTCGATCGCTGCCTGTTCCATCAATTCGGCCAGCAAGAAAACATAGGCTGGCCCGCTGCCGGATACTGCGGTGACCGGATCGAGCAGCGCCTCCTGCTCCGCCCATGCAACCGTGCCGATCGCCTGCAGCAGGCGGTCGCACAGAGCGCGTTGAGCGTCGTCGACCCCCGCACCGGCGCAGGCCACCGTTATCCCCTGGCGTACCGCGGCAGGCGTATTCGGCATGGCGCGGACGATCGCAGCCGGGCCAGCCTGAGCCACGACGGGGGCAAGCGAGGCGGCAATGCCGGCGATGGTGCGTCCTGCCATGATCGACAGAAACACCGCACGCCCGGCGAAATGGGCGTAAGCCGGCACGGTTTCGGGGGCGTTCTGCGGCTTGACCGCCAGCACCACGGCGGCAGGGGCGAACTGGGCCGGAATCGCGCCGGGCGTCGCGACGACTGTCAGGTCCGGACCGGCAAACGCGGCCGCCGAGGATGCGGGATCGACCGCGAACGACGCCGCCAACCCCTGCTCCCGCCACCCGGACAGCATGGCGCTGCCCATTCGCCCGCATCCCACCAGGAGTATCGGCGGGATGGAGCTCGCGGTCATGCCTCGCCCACGCAGTCCAGCATCGCGGCGGCCAGCGCCTCGGCCGGCGACTTGCCGCCCCACAGCACGAACTGGAACGCCGGGAAGAACCGCTCACATTCGGTCAGCGCAATGTCGATCATATCCTCCAGACTTTCCGCCGAGGCGCCCGGCGCACCACGCAGCAATACGGCATGGCGGAACACCGGCATGCCGTCCTCGCTTTCCAGGCCGAAATGGCCGAGCCAGAGCTTCTCGTTGGCGAGCGCCAGCAGTTCATACAGCGCGGCGCGCTGTTTTTCCGGCACTTTCAGGTCGAAGGCGCAGGTGAAGTGCATCACGCTGATTTCGTGCGACCAGTTGAAAAACAGGCCGTAGTCGCACCAGTGGCCCGGTGCCTCGGCCGCCATTTCGGAATCACTGCGGCGGTCAAATTCCCATTCATTCGCGGCGACGATTTGCTCCATCACATCAAGGGGATTGGCTGCGGTGTCGAACGACGTGGTCAGCGATGCTGACATGCGGGGTCTCCCGTCAAAAGGAAGGCCGAGCGTGGCCTTCACCCCCGGGACGGTTTGGGTACCGAAACGCCGGAGCTCGCCCGGAGTTGGCCACGGAGCAAGCCTATTCATGTGTCAGCACCCGCCGCAAGTGGCATCATTCAATTTCGCCAGAAACTTTAGATGTGTTTTTTTTCATGACGATGGGCCGAGGTCGGCACTCTCCGTCTTAACCTCATCCGGACCGTGACGGGCCCGGCTGTCGCGATCCGAAGCTTACCGGTCTTCCGGCGAGCCGACGGAAGAATCCCTGGCTTCCAGTGCCCCGACCCGCGCTTCCAACGCGGCAAGACGGGTCGTCAGTGTTGCCACAGTCGCCTCAGCGGCTTCCTGGCCGGCGCGCGCGTTGGCGGCGAGTTCCTGGATCGCCTCCAGTTCCTCACGGCGCACCAGATCGAGCCGCTGGATCAGATCATCGAGGCGGGCGCGAAGCATGGCCTCCGCCTCCTCTCGCAGCCCGGCAAGAGCGGAAATCGCTCCGCCGGCGACACCGGCAAGATCGTCGAAAAATCGTGGCCGATCGCTCATGGCTTTGCTTGCTCCCGTTGGGCTGGCCGACCGCGATGGAAGGTCCCCCGCCAATGGTCGAAATATCCGGCAATACGGCCGACGACAGGACAGATCTGCCGGCGGTCGTTACGCACCTCGGTCGGAAACGGCTTCCGTGGTCGCGTCATGCAACGTATATAGCGCCGACATGATCCTGATAACTGGCGGGGCCGGCTTCATCGGCTCCAACCTGCAAGCTGCGCTGGCGCGACGCGGGCACGAAACCGTCGTGGTCGACCATTTGGGCAGCGACGGCAAATGGCGCAACCTCGCGAACCACCCGCCCACGCGCATTGTACCTCCGGATGGATTGGACGACTTTCTCGCCGGGCATCCGCCGCTGGAGATGGTATTCCATCTGGGCGCAGTGAGCGAAACCACCGCGCTTGACGGCGACCACACCTGGGCGACCAACGTGGAGCTCAGCCGCCGCATCTGGGAGTGGTGCGCGATACGGCAAGTGCGCCTGGTCTATGCGTCCTCGGCGGCGACCTACGGCGACGGAGCGCAGGGTTTTCAGGATGAATTTTCGCTCGCCGCGCTGCAGCGGCTGCGGCCGCTCAACCTGTACGGCTGGACCAAGCATGCGTTCGACACGCTGGTGGCCAAGGTGCTGACGGTTCAAAAGGAACGGCCGCCGCAATGGGTCGGGCTGAAGTTCTTCAACGTTTATGGCCCGAACGAATACCACAAGGGCAGCATGATCTCGGTCGTCAAGGTCAAGTATGACGAGGTCGCGGCGGGCGGGCCGGCGCGGCTTTTCAAGTCCGACCAGCCGGGGTTGGCCGATGGCGCGCAGGCACGGGACTTCATCTGGGTGGGCGACGTGGTCGACGTCATGCTATGGTTGCTCGATACGCCCGCGGTCAACGGCTTGTTCAACCTGGGGACCGGGCGGGCGCGGACCTATCTGGACCTTGCGCATGCGGTCTGCGATGCGGCGGGAAAACCCCGCAAGGTCGAGTTCATCAACATGCCAAAGAGTCTGATCGGGCAATATCAGTCCTTCACCCAGGCGCCGATGGATCGGCTGCGGGCCGCCGGCTACCCGGGCCAGTTCACGCCGCTCGAGGAGGGAGTTCGGCGTTACGTTCAGGATCATCTGGCTACGCCCGACCCGTTCGCCTGATCGCAGCCGATGTTTCCGGTTCTGCTGTTTCCGCAATTCGACCCGGTCATCGTCCAATTCGGGCCGTTCGCGATCCGCTGGTACGCACTGGCCTATATTGTCAGCCTGGTGGTCGGCTGGCGCCTCGTGCGCGCCCTGGTCCGGTTGCCTCCCGCGGTCGCCACCCCTGTCCAGGTTGACGACTTCCTGACCTGGGCGGTGCTGGGCGTGGTCCTGGGCGGGCGACTCGGCTACGTGCTGTTCTACCAGCCCTGGACCTACCTGGCTCATCCCGTCCATATCCTGGCGGTCTGGGAAGGAGGCATGAGCTTCCACGGCGGCATGCTGGGCGTGGCCATCGCGATCATCGTGTTCTGCCGCCGGAACAGCATCCCACTGCTCGGATTCGCCGACCGCATCGCAATCGTCGCGCCACTCGGGCTCGGACTGGGGCGGCTGGCAAATTTCATCAATGGCGAACTGTGGGGGCGTCCGGCACCGGACTGGCTGCCGTGGGCGATGGTCTTTCCCCGCGCCGACATGCTGCCGCGCCACCCAAGCCAGATTTATCAGGCGCTGCTGGAAGGTCTGCTGCTGTTTCTGCTGATGATCGCGCTATCCCGGCGGGAGGAATTGCGGCGCCGATTCGGCCTGCTGACCGGAGTATTCCTCTGTGGTTATGCGGTCGCCCGCATCATCGGCGAGTTCTTCCGTCAGCCCGACGCCTTCCTCGGGTTCCTGGCGTTCGGTGCCACGATGGGGCAGATCCTGTCGCTGCCGATGTTCCTGGTTGGCCTCTGGCTGGTCGTGCGGGCTCGCCGGGAAGCATGACGGCGGAGCGCCTGGACCGCTACATGGCGCGGGCCAACGCGATCTATTATGCGACCCACGATCCGTTCGCCGACTTCACCACGTCGCCGGAAATCAGCCAGGTGTTCGGCGAGATCATCGGTTTATGGGCCGCCGTCACCTGGCAGCTTCTGGGATGTCCCGACCCGGTGATGCTGGTCGAGGCCGGCCCCGGCCGCGGAACGCTGATGGCGGACGCGCTGCGCGCGGTGCAAACGGTGATGCCGGCATTCGCGGCGGCGTCGCGGCTGCATCTCATCGAGACCTCGCCACGGCTGCGGGTGGCGCAGGCCGCAAGACTGCCAAAGCCCTGCTGGCATCTGGAACTGGCCACCGTGCCGCGGCAACCGATGATCCTGCTCGCCAACGAATTTCTCGACGCGCTGCCGATCCGACAGTTCGTGCGCCGCGGCACCGGTTGGACCGAACGGTTCGTCGACGCCGGGCGGTGGATCGAGCAACCTGCCGAACCCGCCGACGTGCCGACGTGCCGCGGCGCTTGCGAAGGCGACACCGTCGAGTTGAATGAAACGGCTCGGCAGTTCGTCGCCGCGGTCGCGGCCCACGCCCGGCAGCACGCAACCGCCGCGCTGGTGCTCGACTATGGGCCGGAGCGCAGCGCCGCCGGCAACACCTTGCAGGCGATCGCCGACCAGCGACCGGTCGATCCGCTGTCGCCCGCCGGATCCGCCGACCTGACCGCGCACGTGGATTTCGCCGATCTGGCAGAAGTCGCCCGGGCCGCCGGCGGCGCGATCCAGGGTCCCGCCGAGCAGGGCGCTTTTCTCACCGAACTTGGCCTGTTCCAGCGAACCGACCGGCTGGCGCGAAACCGCTCGCCGGGGCAGGCTCGGGCGTTGCTCGATGCCGCCGCCCGCCTGGCGGGGCCGGACGCGATGGGGCGGTTATTCAAGGTCCTTGCCGTCCATTCACCGGCTTGCCCGCCGCTGCCAGGATTTCCGCCTCGGTGAGAGCCTTGTCCGCGCCGATCTGGGCCGGGCGTGGCCTGACTCGCGCGCCGAGTTGCTTCATGCTGGCGTCCGGGCCGGATAGTCCGGGCAAGCAAAGGGGGAAACAGCATGAAAGTCGGATTCATCGGCGTGGGCAATATGGGAGGCCCGATGTGCCGCAACATCATCCGCAACACCAATCATGAAGTCGTGGTCTTCGACCTCAACGTCGACGCGGTGAAGGCGTGCACCGACCTCGGCGCTTCAGCCGCGACCTCGGTGGCGGATGTGGCGACGCGTTGCGATGTGGTGATCACCTCATTGCCGATCCCTCGGGTCGTCGAGGACGTTGCCCTTGGCGAGGGCGGGATCGCGGCAAATGCGAAGCCTGGCACGGTGTTCATCGACCTTTCCACGAACTCCCCGGCGACCGCGAAGCGGGTGAGCGAAGGCATGAAAGCCAAAGGCATCGCGATGCTGGAGGCGCCCGTCTCCGGTGGGACGGCGCGCGCGACGGACGGCACCATCGTCATCATGGTCGGCGGCGATGCCGGCGTTTTCGAACAGCAGCTGCCGTTGCTGAAATCATTCAGCGGCGAGGTGATCCACCTCGGGGAGATCGGCTTCGGCTCGACCGCCAAGCTGATCAACAACATGCTCGCCTTCTGCAATTCCGCGGCCGCGGCGGAGGCACTCATGATCGGCAAGCGCTCCGGCATCGACCTGAACAAACTGGACGCGGTGATCCGCAATGCCAGCGGCATGTCAGCGGGCTATGCAAGCATGTCGAAGAAGACGCTGGCCGGGGACTTCTCGGCGAGCTTTGCACTCGATCTGGCGCACAAGGACATGCGCCTGGCGCTGGAGTTGGCCGACGAACTGGGCGTGCCGGGGATGATCGCGCCACAGGTCATGAGCCTGATGCGCATGGCGCGTGGAATGGGGCTCGGCGCATCCAATTCCTGCTCGATCGTTCGGGTTTACGAAGCCGCGCTAGGAGAAGAGATACGAGCCTGAACCTGCTGTGCCGACAGCCGCCGCCGAACGCTGGCGATACCGGAGCTCCTCGCCATGAGCGGAAAGCATCCGCATCGATGGCGTCAACACGTCTTTTCCAGCGTGCAATCGAACAGAAAGTGTTGCGGCGGACGAATTCGCCATATTGTGCGCCGTTGGGCTCGCACTATATGAGGCTCAGTCGCAGTAAATCGGAGATAGGAGCTTTCTTGTGCCGCGGCAGCATGCGCTCATTCGCCAGCTTGGACCCGGTGTGACGAGCCGGCGGCTTACCCATAGGGCTACTAGCCAGCGCTCCGGCGGGCCGTCAAAATAGCACGCAGAGCCGGAATTATATCATGATGGAAAAAGTCCATATTCTCGTGGTTGAAGATGACCCCCTGGTTTCGGAGGTCATTGCCGCAGCTCTCGACGACGCCTACCGAACAACCCTGGTTGGGACGGCGAACGAGGCACTGGTGCAACTCCGGAACGGCGATATCGAGCTGATGCTGCTCGATTGCACGCTTCCCGGCGGGCTCGATGCCGATCTGATCCCCGAGGCCGATCGACGTGGCGCACCGGTCGTTTTGATGTCGGGAGACAGCTCACGCATCGACAAGTTCATCGATGGATCACGCGCGTTCGTTCTGAAGCCATTCACCCTGGTCTCCCTGGTCGATACTGTGGAGCGGGTTCTCGCGGACGATCACAGCAAGCGCCGGCAGACAACCGTGTAGCCGGGAGATGCGCCATCAATTTCGCTTGATCGCTGCTTCGGGCGGCCAGGTAGGACGCTTCGGCGGTAGCGGATGGGCCCGACGTCTTCCGGCGGCAAACCGATTGCTTCGGGAAACCCGACCTACCGCTCTGACCGGGACGATTTTAGCAGATTTCGCCTCGCGGGAGGGCACTCCGCAGGATCGTCGCCAAAGCAAGGGCGGAAGCCTGGCGGGATATGTCGTTACGACCGGAATGGGGGAAGATGGGGCAATTGGATAATTCGTATGGCAGTGGTCGCAGCACAAATCGCGCACCAAACGCCGACAAATCTGCATTCGTAGAGCGCCTGCATACGATCCTAACGCATTGGCCAAGTGCAGACCGGCTGGCGCGCGAGATGAAAGTTTCTCCGTCCGCCTTCCGGAAGTGGTTGAAGGGCGAGGCCGAGCCTAGCCGTGAGCGGCTGGTCGCCTTGGCGCGTGCGGCCGGTGTCGGGGTCGGCTGGCTGGCTGAAGGCGAGGGCGCTGAGCCCGTTTTCGAGACGGTCCCCGGCAGCCGGCGTAGGATCCCAGGCGGCTATCCAGACGAGCAGGTGGATTGGGGCGAATACGTGCTGCTTCCCAAGCGGCCTGAAGCCGCGGCTGCTGGCGCTGAGACGCCCCCCGCACCATCGGGCAGCGAATACTTCGCGCTGCGGCAGGACTGGGTCCGATCGGTGTGCGGCGTCGAACCCGATGCCCTGCGGCTGGAGCTGGCGGTGGGCGAGTCGATGATACCCACAATAAAGAACGGCAGTACCCTGCTGATCGACACCACCGAAACCTCGGTCAAGAGCTTCGGAATCTATGTCCTGGAGATCAACGGCGAGCGTCTGGTCAAGCGGGTCCAGCGCAAGCATGACGGCGGCCTGGTGCTGATCAGCGACAACTCCGCCTATCAGCCAGACTTCGTCCCTCCTGCCGAGGCGGCCGAGGTGACGGTGCTGGGGCGGGTGGTCTGGGCGGGCGGGGTCATCTAGCTGTCGAAGCTATCAAGGTTGTTCATCCGGGGCGTTGGGGTGAAGCTGTGATTGTCACACGCGCGACCGTCACGGCGGGCAGGTTCGCGCGCACGTGTGTTGCCGGCCGCTCGCCGCCCTGATCCGCGGCTAAAGGTGGGTAGCGGTCGCGCCTACCCCGCCGACGGCCGCTTTTGGTTCGCGTTATTCGTCGGCGGCTCGGAACCCGGCGGATGCTGCCCGGGCTGTCCGTGCCCGGACTGATCATGGTCCGAACGAGCCTGGCCGGCAGGATCGTGTCCTGATTGCCGGCGTATCACATCGTTCACCCCGTTCGAGGCTTCGGTGGCGACCACGACGGCGACGTCCCCCCAATAGTGGTCCAACGTACCGGCCGGAATTTCGTTGAGCTGGATCACGCGGCCCCGCTCATCACCGCCCCCAGTCTTCACGATCCACTGGATCTCGACGCGTTCCTGCCGCTGGGGCATCGACACGACCTTGACCTGTCCCTGCACGACGAAATCGGCGCCCGCTTTCGTGGTCAGCACCACCGGCCCCAACACTGCCAGACGCGCCCGCATCTGTTGCGTGAGCGATTGATCGCCGTCGCCGGGCGCGCCGGTCACGTCTGGGACCTGGACCCGGGCCGAGCGATTGTACAGGCTGTTGGGATCGGCCTTGTTGCGTGCCACCTGGATGCCGGTGAGCACGGCTCCGATGCGCGGCGCCGCCTCGGCGGCGATCTGTTGCAGCAGGTCCGGCGTGGCGGCGGACCAGGTTCGCAGCGGCACCGGCTCTCCCTCCGCGGTGCCTTGCTCCTTGCCTTCGGGGTCCTTCACAGTGAAGATCGGCTTCACCACCTTGCCATCCCTCTGTGCCGTCGTCACCACGCGCCAGTCCGTCTTCTGGGGCTGACGCTCCAGCGCCGGGACCTCGGTGTCGCGAAGCGCCGCGGCGAGTCGCTTCGCCAACTCCTCGTTGGCAACATCAGGCAGCATGGTGTCGCTGCCCGGGGGTACCGCGAGCAGCGGCGTGAGCGGCTGCGCCAGCCGGCGGGCGGTGGCGCCCGGATTGCCGAGAAACGGCTCCGGCAGATCGCCGCAGGCTGCAAGTACTAGGCATGCAAGCAAGAAGGCGATGTTACGGTGTCGAAAGCTCATGTCGTTGGTTCAATCCGATAGGGCGGCGCGCTGCTGGGGGCGCTGCCAGTCGGCCGCGCCGGGTGTCCGCTCATGCCGGCCGGATTACCGAGATCTGGTGTCCGATCGGACCAGCGTTTGTCGCGGGGCGGCCAGCATGCCGGGCCTGTTGGTCGGCCAAGGTTCGCCGGCGGTGGCTGAAGAAGCGGTCCTCGTCAACCAAGGTATCGACGCCGATTACCTCCACCTGTCGCACGCCAGCGGATCGCAGCCGAGCGGCGCAGTATCCGGGAAGGTCGAACTGCCAGTGCTGATCTCGTCGCGCCGGGTGGAAAAACACCGCGTCAGCTTCTGATCGGGCCAGGACAAGATCGCGCAGGTCCGATCCAACCTCATAGGATTGTTGCCCTATGCAGGGGCCGATGGCGGCGACGATGTGACCGGTTGCGGCGCCCAGCGCGGTCATTGCGGTTATCGTGGCCTCCAGGATGCCTTGAACCGCGCCGCGCCAGCCGGCATGGGCGGCCCCGACGATGTTCCGCTCGAGATCCATGAAAAGCACCGGGGCACAGTCGGCCGTGACGATACCCAGCGCGACATCCCGCCGCTCGGTGACCATGGCATCCGCCCTTTCGCCGCGCCCCGGCGCCCAAGGCTCGGTCACCGTCACCACGGCGGTTCCATGCACCTGGGTCAGCCCAAGCAGCCGGGATGGGTCGGCGCGCAGGGAGCGGGCGGCGCGGGCCCGGTTCTCCAACACGGCGACGCGGTCGTCCTGGCCGGACAGGCTGCAGTTCAGGCTGGCAAAGGGGCCGGTCGAGACGCCGCCGCGTCGGGTGAAGAAGCCGTGCGGCGCCGGCAGTGTGTCCGCGGTCAAGGCCTCCGCCATTCTGGTGGGTCGACTCCATGCTGAATTGATCCGCGCGGTGTGCGCGGTGTGCGCCTCACCGGTCAACCAGTGTTACGCCCACCCGGGAACGAAAGCCCGACCGGACAGCGACAGCCGGTCGGCCGGCAACTGTTGATTCGCGGTCGACGCACGGCGTTTTCCCTGGGCAGCCTTGCATCCACCGCGGCCATCGGATGCGGTCAAAACTATCCTGGGCGTGCGATCTGAGCGCCACGGGGTAATGCGGCTATGCTAACCTCCGAGTCGGGGAGGAAAACGGGATGATAGGCGTCGATTGGGGTACGACCAGTTTCCGCGCGTTCCGCGTCACCAAAGACGGCGTGATCCGTGACCGGCGAGCCGGGCCACGGGGGATCATGAATGTCCCCGATGGCCGGTTCGGAGACACCCTGCGCGATGAGATCGGTCCCTGGCTGGCTGCCGGCGAGGAGCACGTGCTGCTGTCCGGAATGATCGGCAGCCGCCAGGGCTGGAAGGAAGCGCCCTATCTCCCGTGTCCCGCCGGTCCCGTCGCGCTTGCCGCCGCGCTGGTCGACATTGGCTTCGACTGGGCGCGGGTCAAACTAGTCCCCGGGCTGTCCGGCTCCGACGAGTCCGGGGTGGCCGAGGTGATGCGGGGCGAGGAAACCCAGGTCATGGGGGTGCAGGCGCTGTTGCGCAACGGAGGCATGGCGTGCCTGCCCGGCACCCACTCCAAATGGGTGCGCGTGGAGGGTGGCCGGATCGTCGGCTTCACCACCCACATGACCGGCGAAGCGTTTGCGGCACTGCGTGGTCATACCATCCTGGGCCGGATGATGCGGGACGGACCGGCGGATGGCGCACCATTCGAAGCCGGTCTCGCTCGCTCGGCCGAACCCGGCGGCTTGTTGCATCACCTGTTCGGTGTCCGCGCGCTGGGTCTGGCAAATCGGCTCGAGGAGGCAGACGCCCCGGCCTACCTCTCGGGCATTCTCATCGGCCACGAGGTGCGCGCGGCCCTGGCGCGAACTTCCAACCTATCGGCCCATGCGACCACCGGCACCGTGGTGCAGGTGATTGGCACCCCGGAACTGACCGCTCTCTACGCCCGGGCGATTGCTGCCTGCGGCGGCTACGCGGAACGCCACGACGGCGAGGCGGCGGCGCGCGGTCTGGCCTTGATCGCCGAGCATGCCCAATGGAGCTGACTGCCTATCTGAGCCGCTGCAGGCTGGTTGCCATTTTGCGCGGCATCCGGACCGAGGAGGTGGTGGCGGTAGCGTCCGCGCTTGAAGCGTGCGGCGTGGCGATCATCGAGATCCCGCTGAATTCCCCCGATCCGCTCGCCAGCATCGGCACCCTGGCACGGTTGTTCGGCGACCGCCTGCTGATCGGTGCCGGCACGGTGTTGACGGAAACCCAGGTAGCTGAGGTTGCGGCCGCCGGCGGCCGGTTGATCGTGACCCCGCACGCTGACGCACTCGTTACCAGAGCGGCGAAACAGCACGGGATGCTGGCGGTGCCAGGGTTTTTCACCCCAGCCGAGGCGTTCGCGATGATCGCGGCGGGCGCCGATGCCCTCAAGCTGTTTCCCGCCGAAGCCGGCAGTCCCGCCATGCTGCGGGCGCTGCGCGCGGTGTTGCCGACCGGGACACGGGTATTTCCGGTAGGCGGGATCGATGCGTCGAACATACCCGCCTGGCAGGCCGCCGGCGCGGCCGGGTTCGGCATCGGTTCCGCAATATACAAACCGGGTGACAGTCCGGAGACGGTAACCGCCAAGGCCAATGCACTCATGGCAGTGGCGCCAGGGTAACAGGCAGGTGCCGTGCGGCGAGATATCTCCCGGTCTCGCCGCGTGCGTTGTTTCAACCGCCGCGGATTTTCACCCCGCCGCCGGTCAGTAGACGACGACCGAGCGTATCGATTCGCCCCGCCGCATGAGTTCAAAACCCTCGTTGATCTTTTCGAACGGCAGCACGTGGGTGATCAGATCGTCGATGTTGATCTTGCGCTCCATGTACCAATCGACGATGCGGGGCACATCGGTGCGTCCCCGCGCGCCGCCGAACGCGGTCCCCATCCAGGAGCGTCCGGTCACCAACTGGAACGGGCGGGTCGAAATCTCCTGCCCGGAGCCGGCGACGCCGATAATCACCGACTTGCCCCAGCCACGGTGCGCGCACTCCAGCGCCTGTCGCATCACCTTCACGTTGCCGATGCATTCGAAACTGTAGTCAGCGCCGCCTTTCGTGAGGTCCACCAGATAGGGGACCAGGTCGCCCTCCACCTCGCTCGGATTGACGAAATGCGTCATGCCGAACTTTTCCGCCATCGGCTTGCGCCCAGGGTTGAGATCGACGCCGACGATCTGTTCCGCGCCCACCATGCGCAGGCCCTGGATCACATTCAGCCCGATGCCGCCCAGGCCGAACACGACAGCACGCGCTCCGGCCTCCACCTTGGCCGTGTTGATCACCGCGCCGATCCCTGTGGTCACGCCGCAACCGATGTAGCACACCTTGTCGAATGGCGCGTCCGAGCGGATCTTTGCCAACGCGATCTCAGGCAGGACGGTGAAGTTGGCGAATGTCGATGTGCCCATGTAATGATATACCGGTTCACCGCCGCTGGAGAACCGACTGGTCCCGTCTGGCATCAGACCCTTGCCCTGGGTCGCGCGGATCGCCACGCACAGATTGGTCTTGCGCGAAAGGCAATATTCGCACTGCCGGCACTCCGGCGTGTAAAGCGGAATGACGTGATCGCCCTTTTTCAGGCTGGTGACATTCCTGCCGACGTCAACCACCACGCCCGCACCCTCGTGTCCAAGGATCGCCGGAAACAGTCCTTCCGGATCGGCCCCCGACAAGGTGAACTCATCGGTATGGCAGATGCCGGTGGCCTTGATCTCCACCAGGACCTCGCCTTCGCGCGGTCCATCCAAATCGACCGTTTCCAGGCCGAGTTTCTCGCCGGCTTTGCGGGCCACCGCAGCGCGCACCTTCATGTTGGCTCTCCCTCGGGCTTAACTTCGACAATTATCAAGACTTCCCGCCAGCGGCAATCCTGGCACATTTGCGCATGACCGAGGGCAACGCCGCCTCATCGAGCGCCGACAGTTTATGTGAGAAACCCTCGCCGGCGATGCGCGGGACCTGTGCGGCCAGCAGATCGATGATCAACTCGAAATGAGTGAAGCCGTGCCGCACCTGGCCTACGGGGAGCCAATCCGCGTTGATCGGCGCCAGGGGCAGTGCCTCCACCACTGTCCAGGGCGTGTCACGCCAGGCCGTGCCGGGTAATTCGGTCATGCCACCAAGCAATCCTTTCGGTGGGCGGCGACGCAACAGCACATTGTCGTCCTGGTCGGTCAGCCAGAAATGCACGCCATAGCGCACCGGCCGTAGCTTCTTCGGCGACCGGCGTGGCAGGTCGGCGGCGATTCCAAGCCGGTGCCCCCGACAGGAAGCGATCCACGGACACAATGCGCAGCCTGGAGCCGCCGGACTGCATAGCGACGCCCCCAGATCGAACAGAGCCTGCGCGAAGTCACTTGGCCTTGCTCGCGCCGCCGGGTCGCGGCCAAGTTGTTCCGCCGCCAGGCGAAGCGCCGGTTTGGCCGAGGGCATCGCCTGTTCGACCGCGAACAGACGAGCCACCACGCGCTCGACATTGCCGTCTACGGGAACCGACGGGATGCCGAAGGCGATGGCGCCGATTGCCGCGGCGGTATAGGCGCCGATCCCGGGCAACGCCCGGAGCGACTCCAGGGCTGGCGGAAACCCGCCCATGCCGGCCACGACCTGCGCGCAGGCATGCAGGTTGCGCGCCCGAGCATAATAGCCGAGCCCCGCCCAGGCGGAGAGGACGTGATCCAGGGGAGCGGCGGCAAGGGCTTGTACCGACGGGAACCGGCTTACGAAGCGTTCATAGTAAGGTATGACAGCCGCGACCGTGGTCTGCTGTAACATGATTTCGCTTAGCCAGACACGGTAGGGATCCTGGTCTTCGCCGGGTTCCGCCCGCCACGGCAGGCGACGCCGGTGGCGGTCATACCAGTGCAGCAGCAGATCGGCGGGAGCCATGGCGGACGACACGAACGCAGATATGACCAACCGCCGCGGGATCGTCCATGGCCCGCGCCCTATGGGCGCGCTGGTCCCAGGCGTTGCCCGCGCCACGTTTCGTCGCCACAGCCCGGCAGCGGCACAGATTATGGCGGACTGGCCCGTCATCGTGGGTCCAAAGGTGGCTTCGATGACGACGCCGCGACGGCTCGACCGCGGGACACTGACGATCGCCTGCGCCGGGCCGGTCGCCATGGACCTGCACTACGTCGGCGTCGAACTGATGAACCGGATCAATGGACACCTGGGCGGGCGGCCGGTGCACTCGCTGCGTTTCACCCAGGCCGGCATGCCACCGCAATCACCCCCGCCGCCGCGGCCACCGCCCGAAGCACCCCACGAAGCCGAGGCGGCGGTTGCTGACCTGCCGGAGGGCGATCTTCGCTCTGCGCTGGCCGCCCTGGGACGAGTCGTGTTAGGCCGCGCTCGCCGCTGGACAAGCTGAATCAATGTGTTGTAAGACTACTTTAATCTAGAGGTTCCGATGACCGTCACCCGCCGTCTCCTACTGTCCATCATCCCCGCCGCCGCGGCCCCGTTAGTCGGCCTGCCGGGACGTGCCTTGGCCGATGCGGACCCGACCAGGGCCGAACGCTCGATCGGCAAGCCCGACGCGAAGGTCTCGGTGCACGAATACTTCTCCCTTACCTGCACGCATTGCGCCGCCTTCGCTCAGACGACGCTGCCGCAGGTGAAAACCAAACTGATCGACCCCGGATCGGTTCGTTGGGTGTTCCATGATTATCCGCTGGATCAGGTGGCGCTGACGGCCGCGGTGGTGGCGCGCTACCTGCCGGTCGATCGCTACGAGCCGTTCGTCGACGCGCTGTTCGCAACGCAGGATCGCTGGGCCTTCGCCCGCGGCTCCAATCCCACCGAGCAATTGTGGAAGACCGCCGGGCTGGCCGGGATGTCGCGCCAGGTTTTCGACAAAGCCGTCGCCGACACCGAGTTGCGCGCCTGGATTCTGAAGCAGCAGCAGGCCGATCAGGACAAATGGAAGATCGACTCGACTCCAAGCTTTGTGATCGACGGTCAGAAATACGCTGGGGAAATGGACTACGAGGCCTTTCGAAAACTGATCCCCGTGTGAACGCACTTTAGGAGCAGCCATTGCCGGTCAGTTTTCGCCGTCTCCGCATCTCAGGGTTCAAGAGTTTCGCCGAACCCGCCAACGTGGAGATCTTGCCTGGACTGACCGGAATCGTCGGGCCAAACGGTTGCGGTAAGTCCAATGTGGTCGAGGCGCTGCGTTGGGCCATGGGCGAAAGCAGCGCCCGCAGCCTGCGCGGCGGCGAAATGGAGGACGTCATCTTCGCCGGGTCCGGCGGACGTGCCTCCCGCAACATTGCCGAAGTTACCGTTTTCCTCGACGAAGCGACCGGACGGGCGCCGCCACCGTTTCATGAGCAGGCGGAACTGGAAATCATTCGCAGGATCGAGCGTGGCTCCGGGTCGGCGTACCGCATCAATGGCCACGAGGTCCGAGCCCGCGACGTGCAAACCCTGTTCGCCGACCTTGCTTCCGGTGCTCGCGCTTCCGCGATGGTCAGCCAGGGCCGAGTCGGTGCGCTGGTCGGCGCCAAGCCCGAGGAACGCCGGGCCGTGCTGGAGGAAGCCGCCAACATCACCGGCCTGCACGCCCGCCGACATGAAGCCGAGCTGAAACTGCGCGCCGCTGAGGCCAATCTGGCCCGCGCTGAAGATCTTCGCGCCCAGCTCGAAACCCAACTCGGCGGACTGAAGCGCCAAGCTCGGCAGGCCAGCCGCTATCGCAACATCTCGGGTGCCATCCGCACCGCCGAGGCGGAGTTGCTTGCGCTGCAGAGAGCCAGGGTCGAGCAAGCGCGGGCGCAGGCCGCTGCTTCGCTGCATGCAGCGGAGCTGAGCGTCGCCGCAGCTACCGAAGCTGCCACCGCCGCCACAACCCGCGCCACCGGGGCCGCAGCCGAAATGCCCGCTCTGCGTGAGCAGGAGGCTGGGGCCCGCACAGTGTTGGAACGCCGCCGGGTCTCGCAGGAACAGATTGCCGGCGAGGAAGAACGTAGCCGCGCCGAGCTGGCGGAGGCGCGACGTCGCCTCGGACAGATCACGCAGGACCTGGCACACGCGAGGCAGTTACAGCACGATTCCGCGGCTGCCGAACAACGGTTGGCGACCGAGGCGGCGCAACTTGCAGAGGCCGACCTTGGCCACGATGCAAATGCGATGGCAACCGAAGCCGCCGCGGTGACCGCGGCAGAGGCGGTTCGCGCAGCCGAGGCCGAGGCCAACCGCTGCACCGAAGCCGCGGCCGAAGCCAACGCGCGGGCGCAGGCCGCCGTGCAATTGCTCACCCAGGCGGAGCAACGGGCCCGGCGGCTGAACGAGCAATTCCAGACCTTCACTCAGGACCGCTCCCGCGTCGCCGCTCAGCAGGTCGACCCAGCCCAGATTGCCCAGGCGACGGAAGCGGCGACGCGGGCGGACGCGGTGCTGGCGGCATCTCGACAGGCCGTCGAGCAGGCCGAGCATGCGCGTTCTGCCGCGACCGGCTCGCTTGCGGTGGCTCGCGAGGCGCAGACAACGGCTGATTCGACACGAGCCCGCCTCGCCGCCGAGGCGCAGGCTTTGGCCGAGATCCTGGCAGTCAGGGATGGCGAACGATGGCCGCCGATGATCAACTCGCTGGCCGTCACCGATGGCCTCGAAGCGGCACTGGGCGCCGTACTGGGGGAAGAGCTCACGTCCGCGCTCAATCCAGGAGCCGCGCGACATTGGCGTGAATTGCCGGAATTCGACCCGGCACCTGCGCTGCCGGCGTGCGCGGCGGCGCTGTCTGCGTTTGTGCAAGGACCGCCGGCTTTGGCGAGGTCGTTGTCGCAGATTGGAGTGATCGAGCACGAGCCCGATGGCGCCGAACATCAGACCACTCTGCAGCCCGGCCAATCCCTGGTTTCCCGTTCGGGCGCGATCTGGCGCTGGGACGGCTACACCATCCGCGCGGGCACGCCGACCCAGGCGGCAGTCCGCCTGCAGCAGCGCAATCGCCTCTCGGCCCTGCGCGCCCGTTTGACAGTAGCTGAGCACGACGCCGCCACGACGCGCGCCGAGCGGACCACGGCTGAAGCCGCCGCCCAGCTCGCCACCACCGTCGAACAGCAGGCCCGCACCGCCCGACGAGACAGTGAGCATGCCGCGGAACAGGCTCGCATCAGCCTGAGTGCCCTGCGCAACCAGGCGGCCACCACGAGTGCCCGGCTTGCCTCGGCCGACGACCAGCTCGCGCGCATCACCCTGGAACGCGACGAAACGCTCGCGGCGCTCGCACGGGCGCGAGAGGTCCACGCTGCGCTGCCGGACATCGCCGCATCGCGCGATGCGGTCAACAATACCCGCGCCGCCCTGTCGGCTGCTCGGGCGCTCGAAACCACTACCCGAACCGAACGCGATGCGCTGCTGCGAGAGCACGAAGCCCGAACCACCCGTCGGCACACGATCGATGCTGAACGTGGCGGCTGGACCGAGCGTGCCCGCGACGCCAACGAGCGCGTCACCGACCTGGCTGCTCGCCTGTCCGAAGCGGAAGATGCGTTGAAGGTTCTCGAAGCCCGCCCGGCCGAGGTCGCCGCGCGACGAGCAGAGGCGCTGGATTCATTACAGTCGGCGGAGGCGGCGCATAGGCGGACGGCCGAGACGCTGTCGACCGCGTTGACCCAGGCCTCTGAGGCCGACCGAAGCGCTCGGGCGGCGGAGACGGCGGTGGCGTCCCGCCGCGAGGAGGCGGTGCGCGCCGAGGGCGTTCTGCAGCAAGCCAGCCACGCCTGGGGCATCGTTGCGGAACGCATCCTGGAGCGGCTGGGCGCCACCCCTGCCCTGCCCGACCCGCCGGCAGACCTGTCGCAGGACAGCGAGGATCGTGCCCGCAAGCGGTTGGAACGCCAGTGGAAAGAGCGGGAGGAGATGGGTCCGGTCAACTTGCGGGCCGAGCAGGAGGCCGAAGCCGTCGAGCAGCAGATCGGCAGCATCGAAACGGAGCGAGACGAGCTGACCACCGCCATTGCCAAGCTGCGCGGTTCGATCGGTCACCTGAACCGCGAAGGCCGTGAGCGACTGAGCGCCGTATTCCAGGAGGTCGATCGTAACTTTCAACAGTTGTTTACCCGCATGTTCGGAGGCGGGCGGGCGCACCTGGCCCTGGTTGGCTCCGACGATCCGCTGGACGCCGGGCTGGAAATCTACGCGCAGCCGCCGGGCAAGAAACTCGCGACCCTGTCTCTGCTGTCGGGCGGCGAGCAGGCGCTGACGGCATTGTCGCTGATTTTCTCCGTATTCCGCTGCAACCCGGCCCCGGTTTGCGTATTGGACGAGGTCGACGCCCCGCTTGACGACGCAAACGTGGAGCGGTTTTGCACCCTGCTGGACGACATGGTCCGGGACACCGGTACCCGATTCCTGGTCGTTACCCACCACCCCTTTACCATGGCCCGGATGGACCGGTTATACGGGGTCACCATGCAGGAGCGCGGGGTATCGCGACTGCTGTCAGTCGATCTGACGGTCGCTGCCGGTATGATCGATCCCCCGCTGCTGGCTGCCGAATAACAAAAACGCGCGGATACAATCGAGATACAGCAGCGTTACATCGCCGACCTATCTCCTCGGCATGTTTTAACCGGCAACAGGAGGTTGCCATGCTCCCATGGAAGCGTCTGGGTATGGGCGCGGTTCTTGCCGGGCTGGTCGCCGTCGGCGTCACGGCGATGCCGCACGATGCCAACGCCTGGTGGCAAGGCGGCTACGGCGTTGGTGTCGTCGTCCCGCCTGTTGTCGTGGCGCCACCGGTTTTCGTCGCGCCCCCGGTCGTCGCGGTACCGGCGTATCGGCCGCCAGTGTATGTGGCCCCGGGGTACGGCCCACCGCCGGTCGGCTTTGTCGCCCCGCGCCGCGTCTGGGTGCCGTCTCATTGGGCGGGGCCGCATTGGGTTCGCGGCCACTGGGGCTGATCCGGTCTTTGAGCCGAACTTTGGTTACGCCTGTTCGCGGCGAGCATCGGCGCTTCGGCATGATCCGCTGGCATCGCTGATCCGCCGGCCCCGCCGTGGCAAAGGCAGCGATGGCGATTGACGGGCGGTCTGTCATAGTCCACCGCTGATAATCATGTTCCGCCGACTTGAACGCCTGCTCGATCCCGTGGCCGGCATACCGGCCCCACCCCCGACGATGGGGCTCGCACGCTTCTATTGGCACTTCATTCGCCAGGTCCGCGGCCTGACGGTCGCGCTGTTCGTTTGCGGCGGCGTGATCGCCATTCTCGACACCATGATACCGACCTTCATCGGGCGCGTCGTCGGGATGGTCTCGACCCAGGCACCGGACGCGCTGCTGCGTGATGACGGCGCGGCCCTGCTGGGCATGGCGGCCGTTCTGCTGATCGTTCGGCCGTTGAGTTTCATGACGCACACCGTTCTGGTGAATCAGATCGTCAATCCCGGTTTCTCCAACATGATCCGCTGGCAGAACCACTGGCACGTGGTCCGGCAAAGCTGGACATTCTTTCAGAACGACTTTGCCGGCCGGATCGCCAACCGGGTGCTGCAGGCCGGTCCGGCGTTGCGCGAGAGCCTGGTCATGGCCTTCGACGCCGCCTGGTACATCATTGTCTACGGCTCCAGTGCGCTTCTGCTGCTCGGCCGGCTGGACTGGCGTCTGACCATCCCGATGCTGTTCTGGTTCGCCTGCTACGCTTTCATGTTGCGCTATTTCGTGCCTCGGCTCAGGGACCGCTCGCGGCAGGTCTCCGAGATGCGCTCCAACCTGACCGGCCGTGTGGTCGACAGCTACACCAACATCCTGACGGTCAAGCTTTTCGCACGTGCCCGCGACGAGGATGAATTCGTCCAGGAAGCGATTGCCGACCACACCGACGCATTCCGCGATCAGACCCGCATGACCTCGGCGTACACGATCACCTTGTCACTCATGAATGCGTTGCTGGTGGTTACCACCTCGAGCGTCGCCATCTGGCAATGGACTGACGGAAGGATCGCGGTTGGGGCAGTCGCCACGGCCATTCCGCTGGCGTGGCAGCTCACCAACATCGCCGGTTGGGTGGCGCGCAGCGTGACCGGTATCTTCGAGAACATCGGCACGGTGCAGGACGGCATGCGCTCAATCGACGTGCCGCGGCAGATGCCCGATCCGCCTGGTGCCGTGGAGTTGCATGTGACCGGCGGCTGCATTCGCATCGAGGATCTGCATTTCGATTACGGCCGGATCCGCGACCGGCTGCAAAGTGCGCACCCTGGCCTGCCCGGCGTCCGGGCCCCGGGTGTTCTGCATGGCATCGATCTGGTTATCGAGCCAGGAGAGCGAGTCGGTCTGATCGGCCCGTCCGGCGCCGGAAAGTCGACGCTGGTGAACCTGCTGCTGCATTTCTTCGACCCTGCAAGCGGCCGGATCCTGATCGACGGCCAGGACATCGCTCACGTGACGCAGGAAAGCCTGCGCGCGCATATCGCCATGGTGACGCAGGACACCTCGCTGCTGCACCGTTCGATCCGGGAAAACATCCGGTACGGCCGCCGCAACGCCTCCGATGAGGCGATCATCGAGGCGGCCCACAAAGCCGAAGCGCATGATTTCATCCTCGGCCTGGAGGACTGGCACGGCCGCCGCGGCTATGATGCCCATGTCGGCGAGCGCGGCGTAAAGCTGTCCGGCGGCCAGCGGCAACGCGTGGCGTTGGCTCGTGTGATCCTGAAGGACGCCCCGATCCTGGTGCTCGACGAAGCTACCTCGGCGCTTGATTCCGAGGTGGAGGCGGCGATCCAGGGACAGCTCGACCGGCTGATGGAGGGCCGCACCGTGATTGCCATCGCCCACCGCCTGTCCACGATTGCGCGGATGGACCGGCTGATCGTGCTGGACGCGGGCCGCGTCGTGGAAAGCGGCTCCCATGCCGAACTCCTGCGCTTCGATGGACTCTATGCTCGGCTGTGGCGACGGCAGTCGGGCGGATTTGACAGCGCGTTCCTCGACGACAGGGTGCAACCCGCCAAGTAGCACACCGCATGCAGGGTCATCGGCCACCCCGGCGGTCCGGCGAAGCGCTCGACGTTGTCGATCTGCAGGCGGCGAAGACACCATCGAGCGAATTTGAAGGCGGCCGGCCTAACGCGCGGGAAGTGCGTCTCGCGTCAGGTTTCGGAAAAATTCGAGTGAGCGAGCCCACCAAGCAGTACCTGCAACACGACGTCCGGCTCGGTCCCAACCGCAATCTCGTGGACAGTCCCAGGCGACGTAGCGTTCAACGCGGTGACGCCGCGCTTGGGGCAGATACCGAGGCAGCCGATGTCAACGACCCTGACATCGCGTCGACGGCCGGCATCCCGCAGTGCCCGGCGCAATTCCGACCGCAAATCGTCGCGGCGTTTGGGTCCGAACCCGCCGTTCTGTTTCTTGCCGCATTTGCGGCAGACCAGGATTACGGTTCGCCAGGGCGTGGAGCGGGATCGAGGTTCGGGTCGTTCGTGCATCTACCTCACGTGGTGCCGCGGCTGGCGGATTGAAATTCAACACCCGGTGCGGGATGCTGGCGGCAATAACTGACGGAGGCGACGACATGAGCGGCATGCTCGACGGGAAAATCGCGTTGGTAACGGGCGGCGGTAACGGCATTGGGCGGGAAACGGCGCTGGCCTTTGCGCGAGAGGGAGCCCGCGTGGCGGTGGCAGACTACGAGGCAAACGCGGCGGTTGACACGGTGGGACTGATCAACGGGATCGGCGGCCAGGCGATCTCCCTGTCCGGCGATGTCACGCGCGCGGCCGACGTGGAGGCGATGGTCGCCTCGACGATCGCCGCCTATGGCCGGCTCGATTGCGCCTTCAACAATGCCGGCGTCGCCGGGCACCAGGTCGGCGCGGTGGGTCAAAAGACCCATGAATGGTCTGAATCCTCGTTCGATCGGATGATCGAGGTGAATCTGAAGGGCGTCTGGCTTTGTATGAAGCATGAATTGCCGCGAATGCAGTCCGCCGGCGGTGGAGCGATCGTCAATACCGCCTCGATCGCCGGCCTGATCGGCCTGCGCGGGTCCAGTGCCTATGTTGCGGCAAAGCATGGTGTGATCGGCCTGACCAAATCAGCGGCGATCGAATACGCGCCTGAACGAGTCCGGGTGAACGCCGTCTGCCCCGGCTTCATCACCACGCGCATGACCGCGCCAACGCGCGACGAGCGCGGCGAAGCCGTGATGGGCCGCACGCCGCTTGGCCGCTACGGCGAGCCGCGGGAAATCGCCGAGATGGTGGTCTGGTTGTGCTCGGATCGGGCAAGCTATGTGACCGGGGCAGCCTACCAGGTGGACGGCGGCTGGACCGCGACCTGATCGCTGCTCGAAGGCGGATCCCGGGGTCAAAATAGCTTGGGTTCGACCTCGGCACGCAGGCGGCGGCGTAACGTGGCCAGTTCGTCCGGCTTGGTCACATGGGCGCACAATCGATCGACGAAGTCCCGGTTGGAAACCGCTTGCGCGGCGGCTTCCCGCACCAGCACGCGAGCGATTGGGCCGACATAGGTCAGAAGGACAGACTGGGCAGCTGTCGCGGCCTCGGGGGAGATAGTAGCAGGAGAGCTGAGGGTCACGGCGGCGGGAGCCAGCGTCCGTGGCGCGATGGTGCGCGGTGCTGCGGTCTGCGAGGCCCTGGGGCCGCCAACGGTTGGCTCGACCCGGCCGCTGCCGACGGCACGCAAGAACACGCTGCGATCGGCAGGATTGGGCAGAGCCCGCGCAAGGGTGGTGCACAGTTCGTCGGGGCTGGCCGCCTGTTGCGCCGTTCGCGCCACCATCACCCGCGCCATCGGGCCGACGAAACGGGCGAGTTGCAATTCGACCCGCTGCAACAGCGACCGATCCCAGACATAGGCAGCCGGGGCCGAAACCGAGCGGGCCGCGCCGGGGCCGATGACCACGGTCGCCTGCGGATCATCCGCCGCGGCATTCGCCACGAAGTTCCGATCAACGCTGTTGTCCGCTCGAACGCCAACTCCCCTCGGGGCGCCCCCGCTGGCAGCCGCGGCTTGCACCTCCGCGGCGAATTCATCAGCGGTCTGGAAACGCAGGGCGCGATCCTTGGCCAATGCCCGCCGCAATACGCCGAGATAGGCTTCGCCGCCGGCTGCCGCCACGGGCTTCAGATCGGCCGCCAGCGGCCCTGAAAGGCGCACCAGAGTGTCCGCGGTCGTGCGTCCGGCAAACGGCGGTCGTCCCGTCAGCATCTCGTAGATGATGGCGCCGACGGCGAACAGGTCGGCCCGACGATCGACAGTGTCGTCGGTTACCTGCTCTGGGGCCATATAGCTCGGCGTGCCAAGCATCGCGCCGGATTGCGTAGCGTTGCCGTCGCCGAGCCGGGCGATGCCAAAATCGGCGATCTTCACGTGGCCTGACGGGGTGAGCAGGATATTCGCCGGCTTGATATCGCGATGGATGATGCCCTGACCATGCGCGTATCCCAGACCCTCCAGCACCTGCAGCACGATATGCGGCAGTGACAGGCGGGCGCGCCTGGCCGGATCGCGCAGGTTGCCCGACAGGCTGGTGCCCTCGACCAGTTCCATGACGATCGCCGGATCACCACCCTGCTCGAGGAAATCGAACACCCCCACGATCGCGGAATGGCTGCACCGACCCGCCGCCTGCACCTCCGACCTGAAGCGATCGAGCGCCGCGGCGCGCTGCTCTGCTCCGTCGGCGTCGAGCCGCACCACTTTGATCGCGACGTTGCGTCCGATTGCCGGATCGTGCGCCTTGTAAACGATGCCCATCGCACCGCTGCCGAGGAGATCGAGGATGCGGTATCGACCGATCGAAGTCGGCCGGCGCTCCTCACCCTGGGTGCCCGTGTCCGGGGCACGCGCATCGAGAGCACGCGCATCGAGGGCACGCGCACCAGGGACGCTCCGAGGGAACGCACCTGTTCGCGGGGGTTGCATGCGATCGATCATGCGTGCCGCCGGGTCATGGCTCCAGCATCCTCATTGCGCTGTCGAGACTGCGCCGCATCCGGTTGAAGGCGTTCGACAGCACGGCGATCTCGTCGTGACCTTTCCGCTCGTAATCCTCGACCGTCGGGTCACCCAGACTTACCGCATTGGCGATGCGCGATAAGGTTACCACGGGCTTCACCACAGTGTAATGCAGCAAAATGTTAAGTATGACCACGATCAGCACGAACACGCCCAGCAGGATCGCCATGAAGGTCATGAACATTTCATGCGCCTGCTGCAACGGGAGTGCCATCGGCACCGAGACGACCTGCGCTCCGACCACTTCGTGCAGTTGCCAGCCGAAGCCGTTGGCGCTGCCATAGGTCGCCAGCATGGTTTTTGGTGCGCTGGACGGCGTGCTGTGGCACTCGAGGCATTCTGGGCTGTCGATCGGGATCGGCCGAGCCAGGCTGAGGACGCGGCCGGTGGGGGTTTCCCGATCGCCGTTCAGCTCCTTCAAGCCGGACTTGTTGCGAAACGTATTGATATAGTCCGATTCCCAGTCGGACGGCCGGTCCGTCAGATTGGTGGGGTTGAGCGTCGGCTCCCGGTAGGTGAAATCCGGAAAGCGCGCCTGGACGTCCTTGAACGTGGTCTGCGCCGCGAACGATGGCACCGACGCCGCGACGAACTTCGTCCCGGTGCTGTTCTGGGCCGCCGCCAGAGGCCCGATATACATATTGGTGAAGTGCCTGATCGCATCGGCCGAACTCATCATGATGCGGGCGTTCTGCAGCACCTGCTCGCGCGCACTGTCGATGAACAGCCGTTGCAGGAAATAGCCGGCGCCGGCAAATCCTATCAGGAAAGCCGCCAGCACGGCCAGATTGAATTTGGCTCGCAGTCCCATGGCTATACGTGCGCCTCCTCGAGGTTCATCATGCGATTGTTCACTAGTATCGAACGGGGTTGGTTGAATGTACGGGCGGGGAGCCGGCCAGCCGAAGCGGCCTGGGCCGCTGTCGGGACATGCGCCAGGAACGCAACCGCGCGGCAGGATGCACCGCAAAAGCCGGTTTTCGCTGCGGACGTTGCGTCTGGTGACCGGGCTTACGCTGTTCACCTACGTCGGCACCCACTTGCTGAACCATTCCCTCGGCAACGTATCGATTGCTGCGATGGAAGCCGGCCTGCTCATACAAAAATGGATCTGGCAAGGCGCCCTCGGGACGGCAGCGCTTTATTTCGCTTTGGCGACGCATTTCATCCTGGGCCTGTGGGCGTTCTATGAGCGACGCCACTTCGGCTGGACCAGGACCGAAATCGCCCAGCTCAGCCTGGGTCTCCTGATTCCGTTCCTGCTGATAAATCACCTGTTCGCCACGCGCATGTCGCTGGTCCAGTTCGGATTGGAGAAGGGCTACGCGCAGGAACTTTACTCGTTTTGGGTGTCCGCGCCGCACCTCGGGGTGCTGCAGGTTTCCGTCCTCATCGTTGCGTGGATCCATGGCTGCATCGGGGTCTACTTGTGGCTGCGGCTGAAACGTTTCTTCGAGGCAGCCAGGCCGGCCCTGCTGTGCATCGCCATCATCCTGCCGATGCTCGCCTTGCTGGGCTTCTACCAGGGCGGCCGCACGGTGCTGGAGTTGGCGCAGGATCCGGCCTGGCGAGAAGCCAACCTGAAACCGTTTCAGGTCGGCCGGCCGGCGGAGAATGCGACCCTGCGAATGGAGCGCGACGACAGTCTGTTGGCGGCGCTGGGCCTGGTGGCCCTGGTGCTGCTCGCCCGCGGCCTGCGCGCCTGGCGGGAGCAACATGGCGGCATCATCCGCGTCAGCTATCCGGATGGTCGCGTCGCCCGTATTCCGAACGGTTTCAGCGTGCTGGAGGCTAGCCGGTCGGCGCGCATCCCGCATGCAAGTGTATGCGGCGGGCGAGCACGCTGCTCGACCTGCCGGATTCGTGTCGTTGCCGGCAGTGGGCACATTCCGGCTCCCTCGGACATCGAGCGGGCGGTGCTGAACCGGGTCGGGGCCGGGCCGCTGGTGCGCCTGGCGTGTCAACTGCGGCCGGAAAACGATATCGCTGTTGTGCCGTTGCTGCCGTCCTACTGGGACGCCACGGCGCTTCGGACCAAGACCATGCCACAGCCCGGGGAAGAGCGTTTCATCGTCGTTCTTGTGGTGGACATGCGAAACTCGACGCGGCTGGCGGAGACCCGGCTGCCGTTCGACGCGGTGTTCATCATCGACCGCTTCATCAACGCGATCGGCGCCGCGGTCACCGAGGCCGGCGGCCGGCCCAATCACTTCACCGGCGACGGCCTGATGGCGACCTTCGGTCTGACCTGCGGCGCGCACCAGGCCGCCCGCCAGGCCATCGATGCGCTTGCTCTGATCGGTCGCAACGTTGCTGCGCTCAACCAGGTCCTGCAGGCGGAGATGGCCGAACCGATCCGATTCGGTATCGGCGTGCACGGCAGCTCCGCCGTGGTGGGCGAGATCGGCTACGCGGAAAGTCGCGTCTTCACCACACTCGGCGACGCCGCGAACGTCGCTGCCCGGCTGGAGGCCATGTGCAAGGAATTCGGCTGCGAGGCCGTCGTCTCGCAGTCTGTGTACGCCCTGAGCAGCTATCCGATGCGGCCAGTCAGCGAACACGAGGTGGCGGTACGCGGGCGGGAGGCCACCCTTTCCGTCTACTCCATCAAGACTGTCATCCAGTTGCATGGGCTTGCCGCCGCTCCAGCGAAAACGTCGCGTCGTTGGCGCCGCCTGGGCGCCGCCGCATGACTACCGGAGCCGACGGGTCGGCATTGGTGTCGCAGGTCACACCGACGACGGCTATCGGCGCCCGCGGCGCGGGACGCCGCTGTGCGCGCGGTTGGCGACCGGCGATTCGGATCAGGAGGGATGAATGATGGATGCTCCCGCACGACGCCAGGCACTGGCCCGCACACAGATCTTCCAGTCGTTGGGACCGGCCGAACTCGATGCAGTGCTGGCTCGTGCCATGGTGCGCCGGATCGGCAGGGGCGAGGTCATTCGTCGTCGCGGCGATCCCGGCACCGGGATGGTAGTGATCGTCAGCGGGCGGGTGCGCATCAGCCTGATCTCGGAGGACGGTCACGAGGTCACCCTGACGATGCTTGGCCCCGGCGAGGTCCTGGGAGAGATGACCCTGCTCGATGGCGGCGAATGCAGCGCCGATGCAACCGCCCAGGAGGATTGCGAACTACTGATGATCGAGCGCACGCAGTTCCTGCGCCTGCTACGATCCAACAGCGATCTTTGCCTGCATCTTCTGGCGGTATTGTTCCAGCGGCTGCGGCGCACCAACGCGGCACTCGAGGACATCGCATTGCTCGACCTGCCGACGCGTCTGGGCCGGCTCCTGTTACGGCTGTCCGGCGATTATGGCGTTGCGGCGCAGCACGGCACGCGGATCGAGGTCAAACTGTCGCAGAAAGACCTCAGCAGTCTGGCCGGCGCGTCGCGGGAGAAGGTCAACCGGCAGCTCCGGCAATGGGAGGACGAGGGCATCATTGGCAAGGACGCCGGGCGACTGCTCATCATGAAGCCCCAGGCGCTCGCTCCGTTGGACTAATTGCAACGGACGGCGAGTAGTTCGGCGTGAGCAGACGCGCGATGGCCGTTTCCCCTGCCGCGCCTGACATGACGTTTCGGGAAACGACCTGGACAATCAAACATGGTGGAGCTCAGGGCGAGAATGGACTGCAGGGCAGGTCACCTCACGCCGAACACTTTCGCGATCATCGGCGCATCGACCAGCACATGCGGTGCGATAGCGTGGTAGCCGATGGCGTGGACCCAGGCGTTGCCGGTGCGCAGCGTTATGACTGTCTTGATCATGCCGGGACCGAAATACTGGAGACCAACAAAAATCAACGACAGCGCCACGTTTCTTGGCGTACTGAACACCGACCAGCCTTCGACGATGTGCATGCCCGCATAGGTGATGCCGCCCAGGAGGACGGTCGTGGCGAACGATCCCGTCAGCTTGAGATAGCGCGGAACCAGGATTGCATAGATCAGCACCATGGTCGGCAGCACCGTGCCAATCATGAACACAAAGAACGACAGCGGCGCCGCGAGCAGGATCTGTCGGGCGCTCATCTCGAACAGCCCCGGAAATGTGCCAAGTTCGACCACGCCCTCGATGACCGCGACGACGACGATCACCAGCAGATCGTTGGTTCTGTCAGTCGAGCGCAGGTTCAGATCGATTGCCGAATAACGTAGCCGAAACCAGGTGAACGGAACGACGGCGAACACCACGAAATTGTAGATCGCCCAGGTCCAGACCTCGCCGACGCTGGGCGGAGAGGAGCAGCCGACCAGGGTGCCGGCGAGGTGGAAGCTGAACGCACGATAGCCGAGCATGGGGCCGACAATCCATCCGCCGACCTGGCCGACGCCGGCGTAGCAGAGCAGAAGAACCGTCTCGCGCACCGCCCGGGCCCGAGGTGGTGCCCGCGCGGCCAGATCGGGGATCAGCCGCCGCCCGGTCAGGACGAAGACAACGGCCATCAGCAGGAATACCTCGATCAGTCCCAAGGTCGGGAGGGCCATCTGCTGGGCGAACGGCATGGCGCCGAACGCCGGCCGGTCGAATGGCAGAACGCCGTCGGCCAGCAGCAGGGCGGCCATATTGGCGACCACCCATAGCAGGACAGCTACCCGAACGGCTGGTTGGCCGACGATACCGCGAAGTTGTCCCCTTATCATCGCGAGCCCAGCCCCCGGCTCTCGTTCCGAGTCATTCCAGTCGTCACCCTGGGTGAGGACCGCAACCCGCTACCGCGCTAACGAGACGATGCCACCCCCAGCCGCCCCGCCATCTCCTGGATGAACTGCCATGCCACCCGGCCCGATCGGGCGCCCCGGGTCACCGACCATTCGACTGCCTCCGCATGCAGTTCCTCGGTACCGATCGGCAGCCTCAGATCGGCCGCGTAGCCGTCGATCATCGCCAGGAAGGTCGGCTGGTCGCAGTTGTGGAACCCCAGCCACACGCCAAAACGGTCCGACAGGGAAACTTTCTCCTCGATCAACTCGTTCGGGTTGATCGCCGTGGAGCGCTCGTTCTCGATCATATCACGCGGCATCAGGTGGCGGCGGTTCGAGGTCGCATAGAACAGCACATTGTCCGGCCGGCCCTCGATGCCGCCATCCAGCACCGATTTCAGCGCCTTGTAGTCGGCATCCTCCCTTTCGAACGACAGATCGTCGCACAGGATCAGGCAGCGGCGGCGCTCCGGGCGCAGTAAATTCAGCAGTTCCGGCAACGTCCGGATATCCTCGCGATGGATTTCGATCAGCACCAGGCAGCCTGGGGTCTCGAGATTTGCCACGGCGTGCGTCGCCTTCACCAGTGACGACTTTCCCATGCCGCGCGCGCCCCACAGCATCGCGTTGTTGGCCGGCAGGCCCCGAGCGAAACGCAGCGTGTTCTCCACCAGGATGGCCTTTTGCCGCTCCACACCTTTGAGCAGGCCGATGTCGACCCGCGAGACCTCGGGGACCGGCGCCAGATGCGGCGGCGACGGGTGCCAGACGAAAGCATCCGCCTGCGCCAGGTCAACGCCATCGGGCGGCGGCGGTGCCAGACGCTCCAACGCGTCGGCGATGCGGCTCATCAGTTCGATCAGACGTGGTTCCATGCGAACGGAGATTCCGGGATAGCTTGACGAAAGGAGGGCGGAAACTATGGTCCGGCCCGTCTCATCGCAAGGACCCGCCCACTGATGTCCCGTTTTCCATGAACCCGTTCGCGCTGATTTCCCCGGCTTACGCGCAAGACGTGTCGGGGCTGCTGGGCAGTGCCACGCAATTCGCGCCGCTGGTCCTGATCTTCGCCGTCTTTTACTTTTTGCTGATCCGGCCGCAACAGCAAAAGCAGAAGGAGATGCGGTCCATGCTGGGGATGCTGAAGCGAGGCGACAAAGTGGTCACCGGCGGCGGCATACTGGGCACCGTACAGCGGGTGCCGATGGTGCAGGACAAGGACGGCAAACAGATCGCCTCGAACGAGATCGAGGTCGAGATCGCCCCAAACCTGCGTGTCACCGTGCTGCGCGAGACGATCACCTCGGTGATAAAGCCGGTCGCCGCGAACGACACCAAGCCGGTGAAGGACAAGGTGTCCTGACGACCTGTGGTGTGGCCGACGGACCACGGACCGCCGGCTTGGCCGACGCGCCGGGATCAAGAGCGCCTGACAGCGCTTGATTTGACAGCAAAAAGTCACTCCCGGCATAGTCGGACCGGGAGCAGACCATGACAGTTGTGGGCGCGATCGACTGCGACATCCACCCGGGCGTGCCGGATATCAAGGCGCTGCTGCCGTACATGAATGAGTTTTGGCAGGAGTCGTTTGTCGCGCGCGGCATCGACGGCTTCGACATGATGTCCTATCCGCTGAACGCGCCGATCACCTGCCGGCCGGACTGGCGAGTCCCGGGCCAGCGGCCGGGCGCCAGCCTCGACGCCATGCGCAGCCAGGCGCTCGACGCGTTCGGTATCGGCGCCGCCATCTGCAATCCGCTCACCGGCGGTCAGGTCGCGGTCAGCGAGAGCATGGGCGCCGCCATCTGCTCCGCCACCAACGACTGGATCAGGCAGCACTGGCTGGACCGGGAGCCCCGGCTTCGCGCGTCCATCGTGGTGCCGGCGCAGGCACCCTTGCTGGCAGCCGAGGAAATTGATCGTTGCGCCGCCGACCGCCGCTTCGTGCAGGTGCTGCTACCCGTCGCCTGCGAAATGATGCTCGGCCGTTCCTACTACTGGCCGATCTACGAGGCGGCGGCGCGCCATCAATTGCCGATCGGCATCCACGCCGGCAGTCAGTATCGTTATGCGCCAACCTCCACCGGCTGGCCGTCGCACTATCTGCATGACTACGTCGCCAACGCGCAGACGTTTGAGGACCAGCTGCTCAGCCTGATCAGCAACGGCGTATTCAACAGGTACCCGGACCTGACGTTCGTGCTGCTGGAATCCGGCGTCACCTGGCTTCCTGGCTTCATCTGGCGGGCCGTCAAGACCTGGCGCGGCGTGCGTGCCGAGGTGCCGTGGGTCAATCGTTCCCCCGCTGACATCGTGCGCGACAATGTCCGTCTGACCATCCAACCGTTCGATGCGCCGGACCGCGCGGCGGTGGAACGCATCGTCGAGCAGATCGACGCCGACCACATGTTGCTGTTTGCATCAGACTATCCGCACTGGCAGTTTGAGGGCGACGCCATCACGCCACCTGGCCTGTCGGAGGCCCTGCGACAACGCATCCGCGTGGATAATCCGCTGGCAACCTATCCTCGCCTGAAGGAGGCCGTGCCATGAACGCCGCCGTCGATCTCGCAACGAAAGCCCCGGCGATCTCCGACAGGTTGGGGATCATCGACTGCGACATTCATCCTTACCCCAAGCCCGGCGCGCTGAACCAGTATTTATCGGAGCGCTGGCGCAAGCACGTGGCGCAGTACGGCAAATTCAACTGTGGTCCGTATGCCGAGCGAGGCACCTACCCGAGGTTCTCACCGAACACGTCGCGGCGCGACGCGTGGCCCCCGGGCGGCGGACTGCCCGGGTCCGATGTCGGCTTCATCCGCGAGCAACTTCTCGACCCCTACAACATCGCCCACGGCGTCCTCGAACCGTTGCTCGGCGGCAACACCTCGCGCAATCTGGACGAGGCCGCCGCGCTGTGCACCGCCATGAATGACTGGCAGGCACATGATTTCGTCGATCCGGAGCCTCGGCTGCGGGCCTCGATCCTGGTGCCGCAGGATGATCCCGAAGCGTCGGTCAAGGAAATCGAGCAGCGCGCCGGCGACTGGCGGTTCGCGCAGATCCAGCTTGGGTCAAAGACTTCCGAGCCGCTGGGGCGTCGCCGCTACTGGCCGATCTTCGCCGCGGCCCAGGCGAACAATCTGTCGATTGGCCTCCACATCGGCGGCACTCAGAGCAGCGCCCCTTCGGCCGGCGGCTGGCCACAGTTCTACATCGAGGATCACCATATGCTGGTGCACTCGATGCAGAACCAGGCCGCCAGCCTGATCCTGGAGGGCGTGTTCGACGCGTTCCCGAACCTGAAGGTGGTGCTGATCGAGGGCGGTTTTGCCTGGGCGCCGACCCTGGCCTGGCGGTTGGACGCGCACTGGGCCAAGATGCGCGATGAGATGCCGCTGAAGCGCAAGCCCTCGGAATACATGCGAACAAATCTCTGGTTCGCGACCCAGCCGGTCGAAGAACCAGAACACCCTGACGACCTGCGTCAGGTGTTTGAGTGGATCGGCTGGGATCGGATGGTCTATTCCAGTGACTATCCCCACTGGGATTTCGACGATCCGCATCTGGCTTTTCGTTTCCAGATGACGGCGCAGGAGAAGCGTATGCTGTTCCGCGACAACGCGCTGAATGCGTATACATTCAGATAGTGCTCGCTTCCACGGTCTCGATCCCCGCAGCCTGCAACCACGGATGGATTGACAATGGCGGAGCCTTCGCTTGAGCAACGGATAGCACGGCTTGAATTGATCGAGCAGATCCGCACCCTGAAGGCGGTTTACTGCGAGTTCTGTGATCGCGACTACGATCCGGAAGGCCTTGCCGGGCTATTCACCGAAGACGCGGTGTGGGACGGAGGCATCTTTGGCCGCTACGAGGGCAGGCAGGCAATCAGGCAGTTCTTCCAGGGCGTATCTGGGTCCTTGGTGTTCGCGGCTCATCTGGTGATGAACCCGATCATCAGCTTCGTCGACAACGATACCGCAACGGGGAAGTGGCGGCTGTGGCAGCCGGCGACCCAAAACGAAGGCGGCAAGCTGGAGTGCAAGTTTCTGCTGGCAGCCTATGACGATGTCTACGTTCGAACTGCAGGCACCTGGCTGCATAAATCCGTCAAGGTCCAGGTCAATTTCTTCGAGCCGGTCACCTCGGGCTGGGCGCATTCAGCCACGCAATAATATCGCTTGCCGGGCTTGCCGGCCGTTATCCGACGCGTTCGATGCGCGCGACCTTCGTCACCACCAGCTTTGAACGGCGCGCAGTCGGAGGGCGTCGGTGATCGCGACCCGCCGACGGCGAAAGTCTGTCGCCGACGCGACCATCATGCGGAAAAAACCGCCAGCTTCTATGCCCGCCTATGAGCGCAGCCGAGGGTAGCTAATCCCGGAGTAGGCGAGGCTCCCGGCTGTCCTGGCCGCGACGTGGCGTAACCCACGGTGTTGAATTTCGCTTTGCTGGTTGAGCCATCTGCCGTACGCCAAAAGGAGACGGGCATTGCGCCCGTCTCCCGTTATGCAGGTAAGGGAAGCGATTGAGAAACCGCCCCCGTATCAAGATTTTGGTTAGTGTGCCGCGAAGACAGGGAAGTTAAACATTGCGGCAACGTCGATCGATATCTGGAATCCGACAACCCATGCGTAGTTCGGCTGCTTTGATCCCACCGGAGCGAGGAAGTTGTTCGGGCTGACGACGTATTGCGTATAGGGCTGGAACGTTATTCCGGGAATGATGCTGAGCCCATAGTTCAATTCGTAGATCCACTGAGTGGCCTTGTTCGGGTGCTCGTTCTGATTATTCGCGTAGTAGGAAGCGATGAAGGCAAGCGTGTCGCGCGAGCGAACCGGCCCGAAGGGGGCCCGGCTGAGGAAGCCGCCGTAGTATTGCGCCCAGTATGGCGCGCCGCCCTGATAGACCAGCCCGCCGCCGAACACGGTCAAACTCTGATTGGTGTTCGCATCAGGCCGCCATACGGTCTGCTCGGCCAGAAAATTCGTCGCAACACGGCCATTCATTTCATGGCCGCCAGGCGGCGTGTAGGTGGCGTCGTCCCAGTAGAAGCCGGCGGAATAGTGGGACGGCAGCAACGAATTGGTGAAGTTGGTCTGGTAGCCCACTTCAAAGGGAACGAACACGCCGACGGAGCCCGACACGTTCCAGGTGAAGCCGTTCTGGTTGGGTCCGGTCTGGCTGATGTCGTCGTCATAGACGCCGGTCCGGACATACACGTTCGGCGCGGGAACGACGTTCAGGAAGCCGCCCCATGACGAGGCCGGATAGCCGATACTGTTGTTGCTGAAGTAGAAACTGCCCGGCTGCGCGCAGAGGATGCTGGAGACAAACTGGCAGGCGACGTCAGACGTGAAGAAGTCCAGCGTCGGATTGGTGCGGCCCACCCTGATGTCGATGCGGTCATCGAAGAAGGCCTGCTCCCAGAACAACTCCGAGAGACGAGTAGCCCGCGTTGGGCCGCTGTTGTTATTGAGTGGACCTTGCGTGCCGGCATTAGCGTTGGGCGAGAAGCCACTGCGTTGGTCGAAGGTGACATGGAGCGACGCCCCGGGGATCCCCATAATGGTCTGCAGATCGAGTATGGTGCCGAAATAGAGTTCCCCGGTTGGGAAGGTGCCCGTCTGGAGGCCGCCGGAAACCAGTCCTGCGACGATTTCACCATAGCCCAACTGCAAATAAATGCCATCGTTCTTCAGAGTCTGTCCGAGCGCGGTCACGCCCGCGAACATACCTGGATCCGCGGGCGCGGCGGCAGTTTGCGCGCGGCTGGGCGCGGAGACGCCCGCGAGCGCGCATCCCACAGCTAATGCGCCCAAGCAAACGCGGTAAAGCAGCTTGTACATTGAGTTCCCCTATTCCGGACCATTAACAAAGTCTAGCGGATGATCGCCGCCACAATCTCCAAGGCTTGCCCGTCGGATTGGCGACCAACGAAACATTCCTCGAAATGAAACCGAGGGATGTGACAAACCATCGGCAAGTCCAGATCAATCATTGATCGATCAAGACATAAGTTTCGCGCGCAAAAGGCCATGCCGGACATAACGCCGGTTATTCTTGATCATTCTAGGTCTCCCCGGCGGGCCGCGTGCGACCCTTGCTTGACGTCATATCGGTACGCAACATAACGTCTTGGAGACATTTCGCTAAAGCCCCGCGCAAACGTCAAGTGGAGAAAGTGAAAAAACCTTTTAATGCCGATGTGTGTTGCGCCACGGCCAGCAACGTAAACCATCGAAGCGCCGTTGATTTGATGATGGCTAAGACAAAACAGGAACATCGCGAGGACGCGGGCAACTGCGCGTGGCTCGGCACCCAGATCTGTTGCGTGTTCTCCGATGGCCGCGCAGCCCATCCAGGCGCATCCGCCGGTCAGTTCAATGCGCTCGCAGCCGAATTGATGCGAGCAACGACAGCAGCAAGCACAGCGAATCGTCGGCGCAAGCGGACCGGCTGGCTACGGCCGTGTCGCCGCCGCGCCGATGGGATGAGGCCGTCTGTCGAACCGCATCGACCCCGACTCAGTCGACGGCCCGGTCTGGTGGCAAGCTGATTTCCGCTGTTATCGCCATCTAGCTTCGGCAAGGGTTCGCTGCACACCGCCGACTACGTCAGCCGCTGGTCGCCGCCGGGGCGATCAGACGATTACGCGGCTGCTTATCGCCGCCGCCTGCCAGGTTTGACCGAGCCCGGGGAGGTGGATGTTGTCCGCCGAATCCCGCACCAGGCTGATCTCACCGGCTCAGCCGCAGTCAATGGGACCGTCATTAGCGCGTGGGTTGTGATGCACCGCGGAAAATTCTGGCTGTCCAATTTGCCACATGCCCGCTCGCATGCCGTTCCCGGATGGCGAAAGCGGGCGGAGCAGGTCATGCGGGTTGCGATGCGTGCCCGCGCCGGTTGCCGGATCATCCGCCAAGATCGGCCATGTCTCGAGTCTGTAAACGCGGATAGTCTGCGGCGATGCGACCGTCTCACCGGATCGAAATCGACATTGTTCTGCTCGGCGCCGGGCATGCGCACCTCGAGGTGCTCCGGAACTTCGCAATGCGTCCGGAAGCGGGTGTCCGACTTACTGTGATCGGCCGCGAGCCGGAGACGCCCTATTCGGGCATGCTGCCGGGGCTGATCCGGGGCGATTACGACTTTCGGCAGGTGCATGTCGACCTCGCGCCGATCGCCGCCGCCGGCGGCGCACGTCTTATCATAGCGGAGGCGACCGCTATCGACCTCGACGCCAGATGCGTAACGATCCCGGACCGTCCACGAATCGAATTCGACCTGCTCTCGATTGATGTCGGCGGCACGCCGCCCGTTCCGGCGGGCGCCGGTATCGCTGTGAAGCCGATCGGCCGGTTCCTCGATCGTCTGCACGCCCTGGAGGACGAGCTGTTCCCGGACGCTCGGATCGCCGTGGTAGGAGGCGGGGTGGCCGGCGTTGAACTGGCTCTCGCGCTTGCGGTCCACTTCGCGGGCCGATTTCGCCTCGTGTTGGTTTGCGCCAGTCCCGAGCCGATCGCCTCGGCCCCTGCCCTGGCGCGCCGAGCGGTCCGGCAATCGCTGGTCGATGCGGGCGTGGAGGTGGTTTGCGGCGTCGCGGCAAATGATCTGCACGCTGGCAGACTGGCGCTTTCGGACGGCAGTTTCCTCGACGTCGCCACGGCGATCTGGGCAACCGGCGTGGCGGGGCCAGAGTTCCTCGCCGCATCCGGTCTGGCCTGTGACCCGTCAGGCTGCGTCCGTGTCGATGCCAATCTGCGCAGCATCAGCCACCGGTACGTCTTTGCCGCTGGAGACTGCGCGACAGTGGAGAACAACAAGCGGCCGAAAGCCGGTGTCTGGGCGGTGCGGGCCGGCGCTGTCCTGGCTGAGAACCTGCGGCGGGCGGCGCGAGGGCGGCCGCTGAGCCCGTGGCAGCCACAGCGTCATGCACTGGTCATGCTGGGCCTGGGATCGAGCAAGGCGGTGGCTTGGCGCAATGGCATTGCCATCCAGGGCCACAAGGTCTGGTGGCTCAAGGACAAGATCGATCGGCGCTGGATGCGGATGTACACTGAACTGCCTGTTGGGGCGGACGACGACACGCCGGCGCGCGCTGGTGGCGGCGACACAGATGCATCGGACCCTCGGGCTGAAACGTTGACCGCCTCAGACGGCGACGATCTCGGTCCGTGGCTGGCGCAGGACGACGCGGCGGTACTCAACGCGCCTGTCGGCAAGCTATTGGTCCAATCGGCTAGCTATCTTCGGGCTTGCGTAGATGATCCATTCTTCTTCGGTCAGATCGCCGCGGCGCATGCCTTGTCGGACCTGTACGCAGTAGCCGCCGCACCCTGGACCGCCATCGCCATCGCGTCGGTTCCGGACGCCCCGAAGCGGAAAATGCGAACAGAGCTTGAGGCGATGCTGCAAGGAGCCGTCGAGGTGCTTCGCGGCGATGGTTGTGCCCTGGTTGGCGAGCGTTGGGGCGAGGCCGCGGAAACCGCGCTGGGCTTTGCCGTCACCGGGCTCATCGACCACGGCAAGATGCTGCGAAAATCTGGCCTGCAGCCCGGCGACCGTCTGATCATGACCAAGAAGCTGGGTACGGGCATCATTCTGGCCGGCCAGATGCGAGGCCAAGCCCGCGCACAGTGGCTGCTGGCCGCGATTGACTCCATGCGCACAACCAACGCCGTAGCGGCGCGGATCGCGGCCGGCTATCGCCCGAACGCCGGGACCCATGTCACCGGCTTCGGACTGGCGGGGCATCTGCGCGAGATGCTGCGGGTCTCAGATGTCGCGGCAGTGCTGCGGTTTGACGCGATTCCCGTGCTGCAAGGCGCCCGTGCGCTGGCGGCGCATGGTGTCGAGAGCGCCGCTGCGCAGGACAACCGGCGGGCGCTGGGCGGCGTTGCCGCTGGGCCGGAAGCCGCCCTTTTGGTTGACCCGCAGATCTCCGGCGGGCTTCTACTGGGCTTGCCGCCGAGCCGCGCCGACGCCTGTCTTGAAGCATTGCTCAAGGCGGGAGTAGAGGCCGCGATTATCGGCGAGGTCGAGCCGGAATATCAGGGCGGCGCCTCGATCACGTTGGAATGACCGAGCTTATTTTCCTGCCAAACCGATCTGCGTCTCATGCAGCAGGTCTGGACAAAGAACAGCCACGCCGTCCGGGAACCTCGCCAGGACAGACTGGCTGACGCCGAGCGCCTGCAGCGACGCCTCGTCGGCTCCGGCAAGCAGGTGCTCATCATGCCGCGTGGTCAGACCCAGGATATTTCGCAAAAGATGCGGGAGAGTCATGTGCATCGGTCCAAAACCCTTGTCGTGGGCCGCCAGAAGCAACCCTCGTAGGGGCGGCCTTTGACGACTGTATATACATGGCTGATTTATGCTGCAATGCAACATGACAGGACAGGGACCCTGACCTGTCCACCGGACATGGGATCGGCTTCCGCCGGTCGCGGGGCCGCGGCGCATTTGCGATTGGCGCGCGGGATGGCTTGCCGGATCGTGCGGCGGGCGCCGCTGGAGCGCTAAAGCCGCAACTGGCGCAGTCCCGCGGTGCGATAGACGTCGGCAACCGGCGTCGCGAAGCCGAGGCTGGTCAATTCAAGCACCTCTGGTGGGCGGACGATCGCCGGTGCCTCTGGCCAATTGCCATCAGCCCCCCGTCGGAGCACTTCGACCTCCATCCGCGTGCTGCGTATCGCGAGGATTTCGCGGACGCTGGGGATCGTCGTGTAGGTCCAGACGTTCGAACGGGTCTTGCCTTCGTTGCCGGGCGAGAGGATTTCGACCAGCAACACCGGATCCGGCACCATGATACCCTGCGAAGGAGGCGCGCAGGTGACCCCTAGGTCGGGCACACGAAAATTCTCGTTGGCACGAATGCGCGGCACGATCCCGGGCGCAATGATGACCCGATAGGGGCTGTTCGCGGCGAGCAGATGATCGCGAAGCAAGCCGGCGAGTTCCGCCTGGATTGCACCGTGGACCTCCGCCGCCGGCGCCATCAGCACCGGTTCGCCGTCCACCAGTTGCCAACGACGGCCGGTCTCGTCGTCGGCGTCCCAATACAGAAACTCGTCGACGGTCATGCGGGTCGGCGGGTGATCGCGCATTGCTACCTAGCCTGCACGGTATCACGCCGGCGTGCCGCTCACCCTGACTTGGTTCGCTGTCTTGCAGGCGCTACGAGAGACAACCACCATTGCTAAGGAAGCGCTCCATGGCCCGCCAATACCGCATCGCCTCGCTACCCGCCGATGGCATTGGACCCGAAGTGATCAGCGCCGGGCTGGAGGTGCTCGATGCCGTCGCATCGCGCGACGGCGGTTTTTCGCTGATCGTGGACCATTACGGCTGGGGTTCCGACTGGTACCGCAAGCATGGCGAGTTCATGCCGGCGGACGGGCTGGCCTGGCTGCGCACCGCGGACGCGATCTACTTCGGGGCGGTCGGCGATCCGAACATCCCGGATCATATCTCGCTCTGGGGGCTCCGGCTGCAGATCTGCCAGGGGTTCGATCAATATGCGAACGTCCGCCCGACCCGAATCCTGCCGGGCATCACCTCGCCGCTGCGCGACGTCGGCGTCGGCGATCTCGACTGGGTGATCGTGCGGGAGAACTCGGAAGGCGAGTATGCCGGCCAGGGCGGACGCACGCATCGCGGGCTGCCGGAGGAGGTGGCAACCGAGACGGCGATCTTCACCCGCCGCGGCGTCGAGCGGATCATGCGCTTCGCCTTCGACATCGCCCGGTCGCGGCCTCGCAAGCATCTGACAGTGGTGACGAAATCAAACGCCCAGCGCCACGGCATGGTGTTCTGGGATGAGATCGCGGCGCTGGTGTCACACGACTACAAGGATGTGACCTGGGACAAGGAACTGGTCGATGCGATGACCATGCGGATGGTCCGCAAGCCGCGCTCGATCGACACGGTTGTCGCGACCAACCTGCATGCCGACATTCTGTCCGATCTGGCGGCGGCATTAGCTGGCTCGCTGGGCGTCGCGCCCACCGGCAACATCGATCCGGAGCGGCGAAGTCCCTCGATGTTCGAACCGATCCACGGGTCGGCGTTCGACATCACCGGCAAGGGCATCGCCAATCCGGTCGCCAGTTTCTGGACCGCGGCGATGATGCTGGAGCATCTTGGCGAGAAACCGGCGGCCGAACTGCTGATGCGGGCGGTCGAGCAGGTCTGCGGCGCCGGGATTTTGTCGCCTGACCTGGGCGGGACGGCGACCACGAAGGAGGTGACGGCAGCGGTGGTGGACGCGGTGCGCGGGATGAACCGCTAGGCGCATCCACTTTGAGTGGAAACGCTCGCGTTGTCGCACGAGCATTCTCAGCCTGGAGCTGCTCCGCGGTTCGAGCCAGGCTGATCCTGCTGCTACCGCAATACCGTCCGCGGCCCGGAGCCCTGCCCGGCGCGCTGCGTCGGATCGAACGGCGCCAGGTCCAGCAGGCCGGCGCGGCCCAGCACCAGTTCCGCCAGCAAGCGGCCGGCAAGCGGGCCGATCGTCAGGCCAGCGGCGCCGAGACCATTGCCGACGGCGAGGCCCTCGACAGCGGGGACCCAGCCCAGCAGCGGGCGGACCTCGGAGGGGACTGGGCGGAAGCCGACGCGGGTTTCGATCATCGTCGCCGCCCCCAGGCCAGGCGCGACCTTCAAGCGCCTCGGACAGCACCTCCGCCTGTCCGGCGGCGGTTACCCGGTAGTCGAAGCCGGTGCCGGACTCGCGGGTTGCGCCGGCGACGATGCGACCGCCATCGAACGGCACGATGTAATGGCTGCCGGGCGGCAGGATGACCGGCCAGTCCTCGGTCGCGACGCCCTCGAGGCGCAGATGCACGATCTGGCCACGCTGGGGTTCGATCTGAAGCGCGAGGCCCAGCGGCCGCAGCACCTGATCGACCCAGGCTCCCGCCGTGAGGATCACCCGGTCGGCCGGTATCCGGTCGCGAGAGGTCCGATCCGCGGATCGCCGGTCGCCTGAACGCCCGTCGCGGAGCTCTACCCCGCGGATCCGACCGGCCTCGACAAGCAACTCCGCATGCCCTTGCAGAACGGTCGCCCCATAGTGCTGTGCGGCGCGAAGCAGCGCGGCCGCGAGCAGCCGCCCGTCAACGCGAGCGCCTCCGGTCAAATGGACGCCACCGAAATCTGGCTCCAACGGTGGAAACAACGCCCGCGCCTGCTCGGGCGTCACGCGGGCGATATTCCCCATCGCGGGAGCGCCCGCTCGGCGTCGAACCACAAGGCGCTCGATCCAGTCGAGCTCTTCGGAGTCGCGGGCGACCAGCATGGCCCCGGCGCGCCGGTAGCCAAGCTCGGTTTCCCCGACGGCCGCCAATTGCGCGATCAGGTCGGCGTAGTATTCACCGCCCGCGGCATACAGCCGGTAGAAGTCCTCGTCCTGCGCACCGGAAACCCACGGGCAGATGATGCCGGCACCGGCAGCGGTCGCGCGCCCTTCGAGGCGTGCATCCACCACCACGACCCGCGTGCCTGCACGGGACAGATGGTAGGCGGCACTGGCCCCAAGGACGCCGCCACCAACGATGACTATCTGCATACCATCTCCCTTCGCTGGCATGACCCAGAGCAGGTTCACGGGTGTGATCTCAGCCCTCGACGTAAGGGCACCCCGGTGTGTCCGCCAGAGTTTGACGCCGCGGTCCGAATGTCAAGGTTGGGCGCTCTGATGGTGTCCGCGCGACCCCGGTCGGAGCGACATGGTGAAGCAGCCCGCGGCAACCTCCGATCAACAGTTTCTTGCGCCAGCCCAACGACCGCCGCGCCGAGCGTGCCAGTGGTGGAATCTCGGTCTTGTCCGGCTTTACCTGACCACGCAACGGTATAACTTGCCGCGGCAGCGGATCGGGAGACGATCATGACAGCCGCCAACCCACCGGCGCAGGACCTCGAGAGCGCTCGACCGGCTCCGGACCTGACGATCTGCGACCGCGAACCGATCCACATTCCCGGCACCATCCAGCCGCACGGCGTCCTTTTCGTGCTCTCGGCAGCCGATCTGCATGTCTCGGCGGTCAGCGCGAACGTCGCGGAACATAGCGGTCTGGAGCCAGGCGCGATCCTAGGCCGCCGATTGGGCGAATGCATCGACGCCACCTCGTTCGCCGCCGTCGCCGAGGCCGCCAGCCAGAGTACCGACGGCACGACCCGCCTGATCCGGGTCAGCCTGAACGGGGCGCACACGACGCCCTGGCGCGCCTATCTGCACACTTCGTCCGAACACCTGTTGCTGGAGGCCATGCTGCCGCGGCCGGCGGCTGAACTCGCGGCAGCCGATTTGTTTGAGAGCTATGAACAGGCAACCCGGCGCTTACAGGACTCGCCCGACACCGTGACCGCCTGCCAACGTCTCGCCGAGGAGGTGCGCCGGCTCACCGCCTATGACCGGGTCAAGGTCTACCGTTTCGCCCGGGACTGGAGTGGCGAAGTCGTCGCCGAGGCAAAAGTCGATGAGATGCCGTCCTATCTCGGGCTGCACTTTCCAGCCTCCGATATTCCGGTCCAGGCGCGCGAACTCTACCGACGCAATCCGGAGCGGCAGATCCCCGACGTCGGCTACACGCCCGTGCCGCTCATGCAGGTAGGCCCGGAGCCGATCGACCTCAGCGCGGCAATGCTGCGCAGCGTTTCTCCGGTGCATATCGAATACCTACGCAATATGGAAGTTGGCGCCTCGATGTCGGTTTCGATGGTGCATCAAGGCGAGCTTTGGGGCCTCGTTGCCTGCCACCACCGCACTGCCCATTATGTGGCCCCGGAACTGCGCCAGGCGAGCGTATTGCTCGCCCAGATCGTTGCCTGGCAACTCGGCGTCCTCGAAGAGGCCGAGACGATGCGCCGAAGCGTCGGGGTGAAGGCGATCGAGACCAAACTCCTGCAAGAGGCCACGGCCGGGCATGACTACCGGGAGTCGCTGCTGCGCGAAGGTAATGCGCTCCTCGACCTTTTGCAGGCCAGGGGCCTTGTGCTGTGCAATGGCGGCAGCACAACGGCACTGGGCAATACTCCGCCCGACGATATGCTGGATGACCTGCTGGCATGGCTGTCGCGGCGCGGACCGGAGATGTTCGAGACCGACAATCTCGGCGCCTATTATCCGCCGGCGACCGGCCATGTGGAAGCTGCTGGGGTCCTTGCGGTTCCCCTCGGCGGCGCGCCGGACAACCTGATTGTATGGTTTCGACCGGAGATCGCACAGACCGTCACCTGGGGCGGCGACCCCGCGAAGCCCGTCGCCGCGGTCGCTGAACCGGAGCGCCTGCATCCCCGCCGCTCCTTCGAAGCGTGGGGCCAGGAGGTACGGGGGCGCAGCAGGCCGTGGCAGCAGCACGAACGCGCGGCGGCCCAAGGGCTGCGCGACCTGGTGGTCGACATCATCCTCCACCGCTCGCTGCAACTCGAGGCAATGAATGAACAGCTGGTCCGGAGCAACGAGGCACTGGAGGCGCTCGGTTATCTCACCTCACACATTATGAACGAGCCGCTGCGCCAGATCGAAATCTTCGGATCGCAGCTGAAACACGCGTTCAGCAATCGAGTGGCCCCGGGCGCCGACCCGGCACACTGGTTTGAAAGGCTCCAGGCGTCATCGCGTCGCCTCCGGGTGCTGATCGACGACCTGGCGAGGTATTCCAGGCTCGGCCAGCACGCCAGCCCGTTGGCGCCCTGCGCCCTCGACACCGTGCTCAGGGAGGTGGTTGCTGATCTCGAACTTCCGATCGCGGAGATTGGCGCCACCATCAGTTCGGAACCGTTGCCCGTCATCATGTGCGATCCGAGTCAGATGCATCAGGTGCTGCAAAACATCGTCTCCAACGCCCTGAAGTATCGCCACCCTGACCGTCCGCCGGTGATCGAGGTCAGTGCGACCACTCGACCGGGGGGCGGCAGCCAAGGTCTTCCGCGCCTGCCGGTCATGGAACTCAAGATCGCGGACAACGGGATCGGGTTCGACCGCCGTTACCGCGAGCGCATCTTCGAGCCGTTTCAGAGGCTGAACAGCACTGACGATTACGAAGGCAGCGGCATCGGGCTGGCGATCTGCCGCAAGATCATTGAACGCCACGGCGGAGCCGTCACCGCGGCCAGCAGCCGCGGAGAAGGCTCGGTATTCACGATCACCCTGCCGCTGAGGCCATTGCCGGCGAGTGTTGCATCGAGCAGTTCATAACGTGACCAGCTCGACTGGAGCGCTTCCACGTCGAGTGGAAACGCCCTGTTCGTTGTCTCAATCTCGTTGGCCTGATCGGCACCGCGCGGAAGCTTTTCACCCCATCGCGTGCGCGGCGGTGGGTGTGATCTCGTACATCACCCTGACATCGGTGGGGCTAGACCACGGATACTTGTCCTTGCCCAAATATTTCTTTGCGAGGCTGTCGATATGCGCGTCGGCGCCTTCGACGGACTCCTTGGTCACCGTCCCGCGGACCTGAATGTAGCGGTAGGGATTCTCCGGATCGAGGATCGACAAGGCGACCTTGGTCCCGACCGACATGTTTCGCGCCTTCACCCTGCCCTTCGCCGTGTTCACCCGGATATGACCACCCGTGTAGTCGAACCAGACCGGAGTCACCTGTGGCGAGCCGTCCGGTTGTATTGTCGCGATATTGGCGAAAGCCTTCTTCTCGGTCAGCAGATCTAGAAATGCAGCAGGAATTTCGGCCATGGGGAGGGATCCCTTTCCGGGGGTTGATGCGATCTTGAAGTGGGAGGGAATCGGAGTGAGGCAAGCACCGCGGCGACGGTTCCCGGGTTCAGGACGACGAGCGCTTGCCGCGAGCCCCGGCGGCCGGCAGCGAAGTCTCAGCCCAGCGCCCGCTTCGCCACGCTGGCGAGAAAGCCCGACGCGGCCGGCAGCACAGCATCGTTGAAGTCGTAGTTGGCATTGTGCAGTTCCCGCCCGCCATCGGTCGAGCCATTGCCGATCCAGACGAATGCGCCCGGCCGCTGGTCGAGATACCAGGCGAAATCCTCCCCGGTCATCGCCGGCGCCAGGTCACGCCGCAGCGGCAGGCCGGCGGTCAGCACCGCCTCTACCGCCAGGTCGCGCTCGATCGGCGCGTTGGTGGTCACCGGATTGCCGCGTGGGATCTGCACATCGATCTCGACGTCGAAGGTGCGGGCGATGCCCTCGGCCATCCGGTGGATCGCCTGCTCGACCTCGTCCCGCACTTCGTTTCGCAGCGTGCGCATCGTCCCGCGCATCACCGCCTGATGGGAAATCTGGTTCGCGGCAGAACCGGCCTGCATTGTGGCGATCGTCACCACCGCGCTGTCCAGCGGATCGACCGAGCGGGATACGATCGACTGCAGCGCGAGCAGCAGATGAGCGGAGGCGACCATCGGGTCACGCGTCAGATGCGGCAGTGCCGCATGGCCGGAGTGACCGGTGACGGTGAAGAACAGCCGGTTGCCCGGCCGCCATCACTGGCCCGTCATGCACGGCGACCGTTCCGGCGGTCGAGGCCCGGCCAGTTGTGGTAGCCGAAGATCCGCTCCATCGGGAAGCGGTCGAACAAGCCATCGGCGATCATGCTCTTGGCGCCGCCGCCGCCTTCCTCGGCGGGCTGGAAGACCAGTTGGACGGTGCCGGACCAACTGGTGTCGGCTGCGAGCAGCGCGGCGGCGCCCAGCAGCGACGTGGTGTGCCCGTCATGGCCGCAGGCATGCATCACCCCGGGTGTGGCGGAGGCGTGTGGCACGCCGCTGGTCTCCTGGATCGGCAGCGCGTCCATGTCGGCCCGCAGACCGACGGAGCGGTTCGATTGCCCTCGGCGAAGTGTCGCCACTACCCCGTGCCCGCCGATCTCCGCCACGAACGGCACCCCAAGCTCGGCCAGCCGAGCCTGAACGAAGGCGGCGGTGTTGCGCTCGTGAAGGGTGAGTTCGGGATGGGCGTGCAGATGGCGACGCCATGCGGTGAGGGTCTCGTGCAGCGTAGCGTCCATCGTCATTCCCGTCCGTCCCCCGGCGCGCGTGCGGTTTGCGGTTCGTGCCTGAGGTCGGGATGACGGCGAAGCAGTGCCCCCTGGGCCGGCACCGCACGGCGAACCGGCGCGAGGCGACAGCCTTGCGCGCCAACCCCCGCGAGCGCAAGAGTTTCGTCCCATACGGCTGATGCATCGCAACGGGATCGAGCATGTCCGACCCCATTTCCATTCCGGGCCGCATGAACTCGGATGAATTCATCGCCTGGGCGATGGAGCAGGGGCGACGCTACGAACTCGCCGCCGGCGAGGTCGTCGGGATAGCGCCGGAGCGAAGCGCGCATGCGCTCACCAAGGCACACGCCTGGCGGCGGCTGACCGAGGCGGTCGAGGCGGCCGGGTTGCAATGTGACGTCTATCCCGACGGGATGACCGTCGAAGTAGACCTGGGCAACGTCTACGAGCCGGATGCCCTGGTCCGCTGCGGTCCGCGCCTGCCGGACGATGCGGTCAAGCTGAATGACCCGGTTATCGTTGTCGAGGTGCTATCCCCATCAACGCGGGCGCGCGATTCAGGGGCCAAATTGATCGACTATTTCCGGCTGCCTTCGGTGCACCACTACCTGATCTTCCGGACCGAGGATCGCGCCATCATCCACCACGCGCGCAACGCAGACGGAACGATCCTGACCCGGATCGTTCGTGAGGGGACGCTGCGCCTCGATCCGCCGGGCATTACGGTGTCTGGCCTGTTTCCGGCGGCGGGCTGACCGGGATCAAGGCAGGTCGTACCCGGAGCGCCTCGGCCAATTCAGACTTGGTCCGGAACCCGCCTGCGCCGAAGATGACGCCAGTGCAGAGAGCCGAGGATGCACTAACGCGTCATGCGCTGGCAGGGCCGGTCTAGCCGTTCACCTGCCGGATGATCCCGGCCCAGCGATCCAGGATCGGCAGGATCACGTCCTCCTTTGCGGATTCCAGGCTGGTGGAGACCGTGCCCACGTCCAGCTCCTGATACCGCTTGATCAGCGCCACATCCGCCGCCTGCGCGCCGATGGCGATCTGCAGGGTCGCCGGGTCGCGTCCCGCCTCTGCCGCCATCTGGCGAAAGCGCGGGATCACCTCGGTCAGCGGCGCCTGGGCGGTCGGTGTCACCTGCGGCATCCAGCCATCCCCATAGCGGATCGCGCGACGGGCGCTGTACGGGAACGCGCCGCCCACCAGGATTGGCGGATGCGGCTTCTGCACCGGCTTCGGCCAGGTCATCATCGGATCGAAATTCACGAATTCTCCGTGATACTCGGCCTTCGGCTGGGTCCAGATCGCCTTCATGGCCTCGACCCGCTCGCGCGCCAGCTTGTGACGCGTGGTGAACGCGGTGCCGTGGTTCTCCATCTCGTCCTGGTTCCAGCCGTTGCCGACACCGAAGACGAAGCGCCCGCCGGACACCTGGTCGATCGAGGCGACAAGTTTGGCGGTCTGGATCGGGTCCCGCTGTGCGATCAGGCAGACGCCGGTGCCGACCTTCAGCGTCTTTGTCGCCAAGGCCGCCGCGGTCAGCGTCACGAACGGGTCCATCACGTCGTAATACCGCTTCGGCAGATCGCCCCCCATGACGAACGACGTCTTCCGGCTGGCCGGAATGTGCGAATGCTCCGGTGCCCAGACGATATCGAAGCCTCGTTCCTCCAGCGCCCGCGCCAGGGCGGCGGGGGTCATCGAATAATCGGTGAAAAACATCGATGCGCCGAATTTCATGCAACCATCCTCCGCGAATTGCTCAGACCGTATGCCAACCTCCCGTCGCGCGGCCGACTTTGTCGCAGCCGGGCGCCAGAGCGTCCGCGAACCGACGCCCCCCTGGTCGCGAGGCGTTCAGGCCGGCTCGTGGGAAACCTTGACAAGCAGCTTGCCGAAGTTGCGACCGCCCAGGATGCCGGCAAGCGCGTCGGGCGCATTTTCCAGGCCATCGATTACGTCTTCCCGGTAAGCGAGGCTGCCGTCAGCGATCAACGGCTGCGCCATGGCGCGCCATTCGGTTATCCGTCCCGGTCGGTCGGACACGATGAAGCCCTGGATCAACACCCGCTTGCCGATGACAAACCCCAGGTTCGGGCCTGGCGGAAAGACAGGTTCGTTGTACTGCGAGACCATCCCGCACATTGCCACGCGAGCGAACGGGTTGAGCTGCTCGAACACCGCCGCCTGCACCGCGCCGCCGACATTCTCGAAATAGGCGTCGATCCCGTTCGGGCAGGCCGCGACCAGTTCCTGCCGAAGGTTCATCGAGCGATGATCCACGCAATCGTCGAATCCCAGGCTGTCCTGCACCCACAGGCACTTGTCCGGGCCGCCGGCGATCCCCACCACGCGGGCACCGGCGCGCTTGGCAAGCTGTCCGGCGACCGAACCGACCGCACCGGACGCAGCCGATACGACGAAGGTCTCGCCGGCCTTGGGCTTGCAGATCTCCGTCACCCCCGCGTACGCCGTGGCACCGGGCATTCCCAGCACGCCCAGATAGGTCGACAGCGGCGCCGCGCCTTTGCGGACCTTGGTCAGCCGCTCGCCCGGCGTGACCGAGTGGCTTTCCCAGCCGCGCGAACCCACGACCAGGTCGCCGACCGCGAAATCCGGATGCGCCGATGCAATGACCTGGCCCGCCGTCTCGCCGGTCATGACTTCGCCGATCTGTATCGCCACGGCGTAAGTCTGCTCCTCACGCAGGCGTCCGCGCATATAGGGATCGATCGAGAGCCAGATCGTGCGCGTCAGGACCTCGCCCGCGGCGGGTGTCGGAATTGGATCCTGCTTGATGTCGAAGTCGCTGGCCGAGGGCTCGTCCTTCGGCCGCCGCTTCAGCACGACCGACTGGCGCAGACCCGACACGCCGGCCCCGGGACTGCCTCCCGTCGCGGCCGCGGCGCTCATCACGCGGCCTCGGCCTTGAGCACCAGCCGTCCGGTCACCTTGCCGTCGCGCAGCCGCATCAGGGCGTCATTCGCCTGGCTCTGCGGCACGGTGGTCACCGGAAGGGCCAGAAGCTCACCATCCTGAGCCAGCTTCACGAGTTCCCGGAGTTCCTTCGGATTGCCGACATAGCTGCCCTGAACGGTAAGGGCTCGGATTGCCATGATCGGCAGTGGCAGCATCAGTTCGCCGCCGAACAGGCCGACCTGGATGAGCTTGCCGCCTTTGGCCAGCGCGCCGAAGGCGAAGCGCGCGGTGGCGGTGCCATTCACCAGGTCGATCACGGCGAGCACCGGGCCGCCGGCAGCATCGGTGATCCGTTTCGTCACTGCCGCACCGTCGCCGCTGCCGTCCACGACCTTGTGCGCGCCGGCTTTCAGCGCGGCTTCCCGCTTTTCGGCGCTGACGTCGACGGAAATGATGTTCTGGTGCTTCAGAGCCTTCAGCACGGCGATGGCGTTCAGGCCCAGGCCGCCCGCTCCTACCAGCACGATCGGCTGGGTCGGCTTCGGCGGCATCGCCTTCTTGATCGCCGAATAAACGGTGATGCCGGAGCAAGCATAGGTTGCCGCGACCGCGGGATCGAGGCTGCCCAGGTCCACCAGATGCCGGGGATGCGGGGCGACGACATGCGTGCCGTAGCCACCGTTCTGGTAGACGCCGAGGCTGCGCGCCGCCACGCTGCACATATTGTCGTCTTCGCTCAGGCACTGCTCGCATTTGCCGCAGCCGAGCCAGGGGTAGACGATACGCAGGTCGCCGACTTTGACACCCTTTGCGTCGGGGCCGAACTTGACCACCCGGCCGATGATCTCGTGACCCATGGCCAACGGCAGCGTCACGCCGCGATCGACCAGCGACATCTTCTGGCCGCCGCCGATATCGTAATAGCCTTCCCAGATGTGCAGGTCGGAGTGGCAGACGCCGCAATGAGTGACTTCGAGCAGCACCTCGGTGCCAGTCGGGTCAGGCGTCGGCAGTTCGATTTCCTTAAGAGGTTGCCCGTTTTCGACCACGGCCCACGCGCGCATCGTTGCCTCCTGCTCCTGGCGTTCGGGGCATGGATAGCGATTGCCGGGCCGCGGTCAAGCGCACCTTCGAGAGGGCAGGGCGGCGAAAAGCCGGCCGCAACGCTGTCCCGGGCTACGCGATGCCGGACAAACCGGCCTCGGTCGCTTTGCTGGCGCAGGCTGAAGGCAAGCCTACCCGTGGCCTTGTCAGCGGCGGCCGCCTGCACGGACCATCAACGGGGTCCGTACAGGTCCGGCCGGAGGGCGCGTGGGCGCCGGTCGTCAGTCGCACCATCCGGTGTCAGTGGTCGCCGCCCGTCAGACCTTGGTCCAGGCCGAACCATTTGACCAAGCTATGACATTCGGCAGCTCGAGTTTGCCGGTATAGGTGCCATCATCGGGAAAGGTGACTGTGATCGTGGTACCGTCGATGATTGAGCCGTGGGCGGGCGGCCGATGGTAGGCTGACATATCAACCGTGAGCGATGTGAATGCGGCCGAAATGACCGGTCCCGGCGTTCCTCCGCTTGCCCATGTGCCGTTCAGATTGATTGCCGTCGTGATGGTGGCGGGCCAGAAATAGAAGTCGCGAAGGGCACCGTCCTTGGCATCATAGTTGCAGAAGCTGTCAGTCGCCAATCCGATATTCGGCGTGAAGAGCCCGGCAAGAATATTCTGCCATGGCAACGCTAACCATTGGTCTCCAAGATTGACATCGATCTGACTGATGCTGCCATGGACGTCGACCGAGTAAAGCTCGGTGTAGCCGGTATTATCTTCCTGAAACAGCAGGCCAGGAGAGCCGACGGTGTACGATCCGGGAACGATCTGGCGCCAGGTCGTTCGCCAGTTGTCGTGTTCGCTGAACATCTGCATCCCGGCCTGGTCGTCAATCTTATAGAACTGACCGACGCCGGCGGATCGGTCATAGAACAGCAGATCATCATTCTTGCTGCCGCTGAAGCGGCCTTTGACAATCGCATACCAGCTGCTGCGCCAGTTGTTGACTGACCGTACTAATGCCATGTTGCCCGCGTTGTCCACCGAGTAGAATTCGCCGGTGCTGCCCGCCGCGTCGTAGAACATCAGGCCGGCGCGGCCAAAGCTGCCGCCGATGATGATGTTCCAGGAATGGCGCCATCCATCGTACTGCTTAAGCAGGGCCAAATTTCCCTTTCCATCCGTAGCGTAGAACGCGCCGACGCCGGAGGTCGCATCGTAGAACAGCAACAGATTCGTGGCGGCGAAACCGGTCACGATCTGGGTCCATCGTCTGCTAAAGGTCAGGTTTGGTCCGACTTGATAAGGACCATCCTGGACCTGGGGTCCCATTGTCCAACAAGCCGTTCTTCACGGTGGCAAAGAATGCCCCGACGCCTGAATTGGCATCGTAGCAGAAAAGATCAGTCGCGCCTTTGGTTTCCAATTGTGGATCTGCGAAATTCCCCTTTACCATATGCGTCCATGTTGCCGCAAAAGGCCGTGTCAGCCATACCAGCAAGTCAAATTGTGCCATCGTCGGTTCTCGCTTCTGTTTGACGGATGGCTTGCCTTTAGGAGGCAAATCATCGCGGGCTGCTTTTAGGCCCGCGTTTTGGTTTCAGATGTGAACTACCCCACACGGGTCGCAGATCGGGCGGCGCTCCGAGCGGTAGGGCCGCCGCGTCGCTCGGACGAGAGGGTTTTAGTTCCGGGGAAGAATGCAGCAGTGAAATCCAGGACGCCGGTCCGGAGATCTGCACCACGCGCCGTCCACTTGCCGCCTTGGGGCGGTCAAGCGGGCCTTTACGTCCCGCCGGGAACCCCTACCCCGCCACCACCTGACGCATGATCGCAACCGCCTCCTCGATCTGCGCCATGGTCACGTCCAAATGGGTGCACGCCCGGCCGCGGAATCGATCCGATACCGACACGGTCACGCCACGCGGCCGCAACCGGGCGGCAAATTCCGCGGCTGTGAGCCCGGTCCCGGCGGTGTCGAAAAACAATAAATTGGTTTCAGGCCATTCGACCGTGATCCCTGGGATCTGTGCCATGCCTCTCGCCAGAGCCGTGGCGTTGGCGTGATCCTCCGCCAGTCGCTCGACGTTGTGTTGCAGCGCGTAGATACAGGCGGCGGCATTCATGCCGCCCTGCCGCATCGATCCGCCCAGCCGCTGCTTCCAGCGCCACGCCTCGCCGATGAACTCCTCAGACCCCGCCAGGACCGCGCCCAAAGGCGCCCCCAGCCCCTTGGTGAAATCCAGCCAGACGGTATCACAGTCCGCAGTGACGTCGCTGCGGCGCCGCCCGCAGCGCGACCGCGGCGTTCAGCAGCCTCGCGCCATCCATGTGGACCCGCATGCCATGCTCGTGCGCAACCTCGGCAACCGCGTGCAGGTCCGAGATCGGACCAGCAGGTGCCGCCGCCTCGGTTGGCGGTTTGCTCGACCTCCACCAGTCGTTGCGGAGGCGAATAGCGGGAAACCGGACGAATCGCCTCGCGCAACGTGTCGGCGGTGAAGATGCCGCGCTCGCCCGGAAGCCCGCGAACCATTACGCCGCTGATCGCACCGGGAGCGCCTGCCTCGCTGGACTGGATATGCGCGTCCTCGTGCGCCAGGACCTCGTCGCCCGTCGGCAATGCGTGGCGATGGCGACCTGGTTGCACATCGTGCCGGACGGCAGGAACATCGCCGCCTGTTTGCCGAGCAGCGCCGCCGCCCGATCGCACAGCTCCCAGACGGTGGGGTCGGAGCCGCCCTGCTCGTCGCCCATTTCCGCCGCCATCATCGCTTCCTTCATTCCCTGGGACGGACGGCTCTGCGTGTCGGAATACAGGTTGATGCGGACGGGGGCCGAAAAATCGGCCCGCTTCGGTTCAAAGCTCATGCGCAGCACTCCATCGGCCTTCCCGGTGCACGTACCAGAAGGGGCATTGCCTGCAAAGCCGCGCCGTTGGATGCTGGCAGACGGCAGGACGGCAACGTGGGCATCGGATGAAATTCTCCAACTTTCTGTTCCCCGACAGCGCGTCCCCCGAACACGACGGGCGCGTGATCGACGAAACGCTGCGAGAAGCCCGCCTGACCGATGAGCTTGGCTACGACACGATATGGCTGGCGGAGCACCATTTCGACGGCATCTGCGCCTATGTGGACCCGGTCAGCTTCGCCGCCGCCCTGGCCACCGCCACCAGCCGCGCGCGGATCGGCTTCGCCGTCGCGCAGATGGCGCTGCACCACCCGATCCGGCTGGCCGAGCAGATCGCGTTGCTCGACCATCTCAGCAAGGGGCGGCTGATCGTCGGCCTGGGCCGCGGGACCGCCTACAACATCTACGACTTCCAAGGCTACGGCATCGACCACACCGAGGCTCAGTCCCGCTTCGAGGAAGCCGAGGCGATCATGCTGGAGGCATGGAAGGGCGAGCCGCTGGAACACCATGGGAAATTCTTCGACCTGAAATTACCCGGACTGCGCCCGGCGACCTACACCAAGCCGCATCCCACGGTGATCCGCGCCGCCGCCACCGAGCACGGCATGCTGGACATCGCCCGCCGCGGCAACCCGTTCATGATGAACGTGCAGAGCAACGCGGTCACCGTCCAACGGATGCAGTTGTACCGGGAGACGCTTCGGGAGGTCGGTTTGACCGATGGCGAAATCGCCAGCCGCGTCGGACAATGCTGGGTCTGGCGCAACATCTTTGTTGCGGAAACGGATGCGGAGGCAGAACGTATCGCCGTCCCTGCCTTCATCAACCAAGCTCGAACGCCGAGTGGAGATGCGCGAACGGGTCTTTCGGGAGCAGGGCAAGTCGATCCTGCCGATGCCGGCGCCCGGCACCCCGCCGCCGGAGAACCAGCTGGTGGAGAACGCACTGGTTTGCGGTTCGCCGGCGACAGTAGCCGAGAAGCTTTCGGGGCTCGCGACGACCGGCGTCGGCGGATTGATCATCCAGTTCCGCCTCGGCCCGATGTCGTATGAGCAGACCGCGAGCAGCCTCACCCTGTTCCGCGACAAGGTCATTCCGGCGCTTGAGAGACTTTCGACGGAGGCGCGACTTGCCTCGGCAAATTCCGGCTGATGGCGGACACCGACGATGCGGATACCGCTCACTGGCAGCGAAATCTGGCGGTGTGCGTGTTTGGCTCGTTCACCACCATCGTGGCGATGACACTGCTGCTGCCGTTCCTGCCACTCTATGTCGAGCAGCTCGGCGTCAGCGATCACGCAGCGATCGTGCAATGGTCCGGTGTCGCCTATGGGGCTGCGTTTTTTACCGCCGCCCTGTTCGCACCGCTCTGGGGCCGGCTCGCGGACCTGTATGGGCGAAAGCTGATGCTGATCCGTGCCAGTCTGGGCATGGCGGTGGCGATGTCACTGATCGGCCTCTCGCAGAACGTCTATCAACTTGTCGGACTTCGCCTGCTGGCCGGGCTGCTCGGCGGTTATTCATCCGGCTCGATCGTCCTGGTCGCGACGCAGACGCCGCGGGCGCGTACCGGCTGGGCCCTGGGCATGCTGTCCTCCGGCGTCATGGCCGGCAACCTCACCGGTCCGTTGGTCGGTGGCGCGCTGCCCCCGCTGATCGGCATCCGACAGACTTTCCTCGCCGCCGGAGCGATCATCTTCATTACGTTCCTGGCCACCACATTCCTGATCAAGGAGGAGGCTCGACCGCGACGGCGAAGCACGGCGGAGCGACACGGAGGCTGGGCCACCATTCCAGACAAGCGGCCCGTCGTCGCCATGCTGGTGACGGGCATGCTGCTGATGCTCGCCAACATGTCGATCGAGCCGATCATCACCGTCTACGTCGCCCAGATCGTTCCGGACCCGTCGAGGGTGACAATCGTCGCCGGTCTGGTCATGTCGGCCGCGGCGCTTGGCAGCATCCTGTCGGCCTCCCGGCTCGGGAAGGTCGCCGATCGCGTGGGGCACTGGACGGTTATTGCCGGCTGCCTGCTGATGTCGGCCGCGCTGCTCGTGCCACAGGCTTTCGTTACGGCGGGATGGCAACTCATCGTGTTGCGCTTTCTGATGGGGTTGTCGCTGGGCGGCCTGCTGCCCTGCGTCGCTACGGTGATCCGCCACAACGTACCGGACCGAAGCGTCGGCAGCATTCTCGGCTACTCCACCTCATCACAATATGTGGGCCAGGTGGCGGGACCGCTGGCAGGCGGCTTCGTCGGAGGTCATATCGGGATGCGCGCGGTGTTCCTGGGAACAGCGGTGCTGATGGCGGTCGGAGCTGCCTATAGCTGGGTGTCCCGACCGCGAGGCTAAGGTGCCGTCAGGCGGCTTCGATCTGCACCCGGTTCGTGTTGTAGGTCGTCGCGCCACAGGGAGCGGCCCGGTCCGCCGTCAGCACATTGGCGCAGCCTTGCGTATCGATCCCGTCCCGACCTGGCGCGAACCAGGCACCCTCCTTGATCGAGACGACGCCGGGCGCGATCCGATCGGTCACCCGGGCCGGCAGCATGGTCGCGCCGATGTGGTTGAAGATCTTCACGCGCCCGCCATCCGAGATGCCGCGCGACGCCGCGTCGGCGGGATGTATCCAGACGGTATCCGGATCGACCCGCGCGAGGCCCGGCTGGTTACCATGGATACTATGTGTGCGAGCACGGGATTTCGGCGTGCACAGGCGGAGCGGAAAGCGCTCGGCGTGTCGTCGTCGGGCGGCGTTATCCAGGTGGGGATCGGCGGGATAACGCCCAGCCCATACGGATCGGGACTGGCAGCCAAGGTCATCGAGTAGATCTCGATCATGACCCGAAGGTGTCGAGAACCTGTGGTTGTCCGGGTCACGTATCTGCTGCGCGAATGCGACCGCGTCCTTGGGCGCCGGGAAGCGCGCCACACCCTGCCGGTGAAGGCCTCGAAAGTCGTCCACGGCGTCGGCGGTCAGGTCCTGCAGCCAGTCGGCTTCGCTCTTGTCATTGTAGCCTTTGATGCCGACGCGGCGGGAAAGCTCGTCGAAGATGTCGATATCGTTACGGCATTGATACATCGGCTCGATCGCCTGGCGCATGTAGATGGCGTAGTGGCCGGCGCCGGCCCAGGGCGTATGGACGTCGTTGCGTTCCCAGAAGGTGGTAGCCGGCAGCACGATATCGGCGAGGCGGGCGGTGGGCGTCAGGAAGTGGTCCTGGGCGACAAAGAACTCCACCTTGTCCAGCGAGGCCGCGATCTTTCCGGCGTTCGGGCACTGGTTGAACAGGTCGCCGCCGGAGGAATAGATCATCCGGATATCCGCCGGATAGCCGCCCGCCTTGCCGCGTGCGAGCAAATCCGCGAGCAACGGCGAGGCAACTTTTGCGTCGATCGGATTGGTCCCGGTCGGCAGGCTTTTGATACCCGCGCGGCTTGTCGCGCCATTGCTGACACCGGAGTTGCCACCGCTGATGCCGACGTTGCCGGTCATCGCGGCCAACGCATAGGCCGCGCGGTGAAACTGCTCGCCGTACGACGGTCCGACCGGCCGCGTAGCCCGCTTGCAGCGCGGCCGGTTTCGCGGTGGCGAATTCGATCGCCAGACGGCGGATCGTCTCGGCCGGTATGCCGGTGATCGCGGCCGCCCATTCCGGGGTCTTCGGCTGTCCGTCGGATAATCCCAGCAGGTAGGACTTGTAGGATGCGAGCGCCGGCGCGCCATCCGGCAGATGTTCGTCGTCAAAGCCGAGCACGTAACGATCGCAGTAGGCCTGGTCGTGCAGGTTCTCGGAGACGATGACGTAGGCCATGGCGATCAGTGCCGCGGCGTCGGTGGACGGGCGAATGAAGACATGCTCGTCGGCCAACTGGCGGCTGGTCATCGTCACCCGTGGGTCGACGCAGACGATCCGCGTGCCGTTCCGTTTCGCCCATTTCAGATACTGCATGGTTCCGGTACCGAAGGTGCCGTCCCCAGGGCTCCAGCCCCACATCAGAATCAACTTGGAATTGACGAAATCCGTCGGTTCGCGACCGGCCGATTTGTAGTCCTTTTCGCCATAGGTGATGCGGACCGAGAACACTTCGGCTTCGGCCGACATGTTGGACCACAGATCGGTGCAGCCGCCGAACATGTAGAGGAACCGCTGCGCCGCCACGCGGCCATGCAGCACCGACTGACTGCCGGTGCGGGAAGCATCGAGGATCGAGGCGTTGCCGTAGGTATGCCGAATTCGCAGCATCTCTCTCGCCACGGTGTCCAGCGCTTCGTCCCAGCCGATCGCGCTCGAACCGACCCGAGCCCCGCGGGCCGACACGGCGCATCGGATGTTTCAGCCGGTCGGGATGATAGGTGCGCTCGATTTGTCCGACGCCGCGAGCACAGGCCGGCAACGGCGGATGGTCCGGATGCCAGCGCCGCGCATCGGTGGAGATATGAACGATGCGCCCGTCGCTGACATGGGCGTTGACAACGCAGCGACCGCCGCAATTGTGGCCGCAGGTACTGGTGATGATCGTTTCGCCCGGTTCGGCGATGGCCCGCGGCGCTTCGTAGATCGTGGCGCTCATTGGGTAGTCTGGCAGATGACGTTCACCAGCGCCTGCTGTCCGGCACGGACCGCGGCCGCGGCGCGCTGCAGGGCGGCGGGCAGATCGGCGGGCTTGTCGACCCGCTCGCCATGCCCGTCATGGGCGGCGACAATCTTCTCGAAGGCCGGGCCTGGCAATTCAGCCAGCAGGCGTCCGTCCGCCTCGGCGGCGACACCGTGCCCATACATGTCCAATGTCGCACGCCGCACCGCGCCGTACAGCGCATTGTTGTAGATGATAGTCAGCACCGGCAGGTTCCGCATTTGTGCCGTGTAGTGACAGGATGTCGGATTGGCAAACATGTAGGCGCCGTCGCCGAGCACTGAAACGACCAGGCTGCTCGGCGATGCAAGCTTGACGCCGAGCGACGCCGGAAAGCCCCATCCCAGGCCACCGGCGGAACTCACGGCGAACAGGCTGCCGGGAGTGTGCAGAGGACAGTGCTGCTGCTGGAACGAATATTCGTTGATCACCTTGGTGTCCGCGTCGACGATTTCGCGCAGGCAGTGATTGAGCCAGGGTAGAGTGATGCGGTCGGCCTGACCGGCGCGTTCGGCCTCCGCCCGCCAGGTTTCGTGCAGGCCGCGCGACCGGTCCCGCAGCCAGGCATCGCGTGGCTCGACATGCGGCGTGGCACGCGAGGCGAGCGCCGCCTGCAAAGCCTCCAGCACCGACAGGCAGGTCGCGGTGATGGTGAGGTCTGACGGAAACCCGCGCATCGGCAGGCGGCGATACAACGGGTCTTCGCCGATCTGCACGACGCGTGCGTCGGACGGCGGCGCCTCCTTCGAGGGCAGCCATGGGACATCCGCATCGAAGACGATGACCAGATCGGCATGCGCCAGCAACGGACCCGGCGCCGAGCCCTGGAACATCGGATGGTCCGAGGACAGCGCGAAGTAGCGTGTCTGGTAAGGGATGACGGGCAGCGCATAGCGCTGCGCCAGTTGCGCCAGAGCGACGCTGTCGCGCGGGTCCCTGCCCAACATGCCCGTAACGATCAGCGGTCTTTTCGCCGCCGCGATCCAGTCCGCCAGTATTTCAATGTCGCTGGGCCGAGGCTCCGGTGCTCGCGGGATCGCACGGCGGTGGTGTTTGCTTTCGGCCGGTGCTGTCAGTATCTCGCCCAGCACTTCGCGCGGCAGGCTGAGATAGACCGGACCTTGCGGCGAGGCGGTAGAAAGCTCCATCGCGCGGTCGACGGCCGAGGCTGCCTGATCGCCTCGTTTCATTTCATAATCCCACTTGACCATCTCCCGCAACATGCCGGCCTGGTCGAACATCTCCTGCGCCCAGTGGATGTGGGCATTGCGCGATCCCTCAGCGTCCTGCTCGGTGAATGGCGTCCGGCCCGAGGTCAGCAACATCGGGATGCGTTCGCGGCTGGCGTTGATCAGCATGTTGATCGCGTTGGCCAGGCCAACATTGGTGTGCAGCATCACCGCCTGCGGCTTGCCGGTCACCATTGTATAGCCGTGCGCCATGCCGACCGCGGCGCTTTCATGCGGAACGACCATCGGGCGGGGCACCGCACGGTTGGTACGAGCCGCGCGTGAGAACGCCTCGACGATCGGGGCAAAGTCCGTGCCGGGATTGACGAAGAGGTGCTCGATCCCGTTTGCGGCGAGCGCTTCCAGGTAGTCTTCGGCGGCGATCCGCTTGGTCATGAGGTGTGTCCTGAGTTTCCTGCGGCCTGGATCGCTCGCCAGACGCGTTCGGGGGTGGCGGGCATGTCGATGTGTGTGACGCCCAGCGGTGCCAGCGCATCCAGCACGGCACTGATGATGGTCTGCGGCGCGGCGATGGCGCCGGCCTGGCCGGCGCCCTTGACACCGAGCGGGTTTGCCGCGGTTGGCACGCCGGTCAGGGTGATGTCCAGGTCGGGCAGGTCGACCGCGCGTGGCAACTGATAGTCCATGAACGATCCACTCAGCATCTGGCCGGACTCGGGGTCGTAAACGGTGCGTTCAAGCAACGCCTGGCCGATGCCCTGGGCGACACCTCCTTGCACCTGGCCAACCGTCAGCAGTGGATTGATCAGAGTACCGAAATCGTCGACCGCGGTGTAGCGGTCCAGCGTCACCGAGCCGGTTTCCGGATCGATCTCCACCTCCGCGACATGGCATCCGTTCGGGATGGTGATGATGTCCAACTGATTCCAGATATAGGTGTCCAGTGGAGGATCGGTGCTGGCCGGGTCGCGGGCGGCGCGGGCGACGGATAACAGATCGATCGAGCGACCTTCGACCGTGAACCGTCCATCGACGAACACGACCTGTCCCGGATTGGCCTGGAGCAGCCTGGCGGCAATCGGTTTGCCTTTGGCGATGACTTCCTCGGCGGCACGGAACAGCGCCGCGCCGCCCTGGTGCATCGAGCGTGCCCCGCCGTGCCCGTTGCCTTCTGGGATCTCCGCCGTGTCAGCCTGGATGTAACGAAACTGGCTCAATGGCAGGCCAAGCAGGTCGGCGGCGATCTGGGGATAGGATGTCTCGTGGCCCTGGCCGTTGCTCTGTGTGCCGATCAGCAGCGCCACCGTGTCGTCGTCACGGAAGCGGATTTCCGCGCCCTCGTTGGGGGCACCACGCGCGGTTTCCAGAAAGCAGGCGATGCCGAAGCCGCGCAACCGGCCCTGGCGTTCGGTCTCGGCGCGCCTGGCGGCGAAACCGGTCTGATCGGCAACGGCCAGCACGTCATCGATGTTCGCAGCGAAACGGCCGCAGTCCACCAGCGTGCCGAGGGCCTTACGGTATGGGAACGATGCGATCAGGTTGCGGCGGCGCAGTTCGATCGCATCGAAGCCGCATTGCCGAGCGGCCTGGTCGATCAGGCGCTCGATCAGATAGTTCGCTTCGGGCTTGCCGGCGCCGCGATAGGCGTCGATCGGCGCGGTATTGGTGAAGGCGGCCCGCACGTCCATGAAGATAGCCGGAATGACGTAACCGCCGCCCATTGCCGCCGCCGGCGCGTTGGTGGAACTACCGGGGCCGCCGCCAGACATGTAGGCTCCGAGGCCGGCAATCGTGTCGACGTCGAGTGCCAGGAAGTTTCCCTCGGCATCCAAGGCCAGCCGGGCACGCGAGACATTGTCGCGACCTTGCGCTGTCGAAAGAAAATCCTCTGCCCTGTCCTCGACCCATTTGACCGGGCGTCCGAGCCGGCGGGCGCACCACAAGCAGCATCACCCATTCCGGATACAGGCAATTCTTGATGCCGAAGCCGCCGCCCACGTCCGGCGCCGAAACTCTCACGCGATCCCGGGGACAGCGAAACACGCTATCGGCAAGCTGGTCGCGGATCGCATGAACGCTGGCAGCGGAGACAAACAGGTCGAATGTATCGTCATCGTAACGTGCAACCGCCGCCCGGGTTTCGATAGGTGCGATCACCAGTCGGTTGTTGACCACTTCGATTTCCACGACATGCGCGGCATCGGCAATCGCCGTTTGCGCCGCCGCCTGGTCACCTCGCTGGAAGTGAAACGACTGGTTGCCGGTGTCCCACAACAGCGGCGCATCGGCCCGCAGAGCGTCAACCGCCTCAACCACACTTGGCAAAGGTGAATAATCCACCGCCACTTGTTCCGCCGCGTCACGCGCCGCCGTCTTCGTTTCGGCGACAACAAATGCGACCGGATCGCCGACGTGGCGTACCCTGCCGTTCGCCAGCGCCGGACGTGGCGGAACGATCATCGGCCCGACGGTTACCACCTGTGTCGCGCATGGCAGCAGGCCGAGGTCAGCAATGTCATCATAGGTGTAGATACCGAGGACACCGGGCAGCGCCGCCGCCTGTGCACCGGAGATCCGGTCTATCGTCGCATGTGCGTGGGGCGAGCGCACAACGTGGGCCCAGGCCTGGGCAGCATCATTCACATCGTCAACGAACACGCCACGTCCGGTCAGGAAACGCGCATCCTCCAGCCGCCGGGTGGATCGCCCGATGAAGGTCACCGGGCTGTTCGATGCCATTCAGAAACCGAGTTTATCGGCCAGGCCATAGCCCTGTGCCAAATCTCGCAGCTTGTTCCAGGTGGCGTCTTCCACCGGCACGCCATTCTTGCGCCGATCCTGTTCCTTGCGAAATTCGACCTCGCCCGGATAGAACACTTCGGTAAAGCCCTGTGCCGGCGGGGTCGCCTTCAGATATTGCGCGAACTCGGTCACCTCCTGCTTGAAAGTGCTCAGCGAGCGGAACGCCTCGACCTTGAACACAGCGATAAAGCAGCCGTCGTTGTGCCGCCCGGTCGGTTCGATACCAAATCCAAGTCCGGTCAGCAGCCCGGACAGGATTTCGACGATCGCAGCGAGGCCGGTGCCCTTGTAGCCCTCGGTACCACCCAACGGCAGCAGAGCGCCGCCGGACCTCAGCACGCGGGGATCGGTGGACGGCTTGCCTTCGGCGTCGATCAGCCAGCCGCCAGGCACCTGATCGCCCCGGGCGGTCGCGACGTTGATCTTGCCGGCCGCGGCGGCTGACGTTGCCATATCGAACACCAGCGGACCGTCGAGGTTGGAGGGTACGGCGAAGCAGATCGGATTGGTCCCAAGGCGTGCCTTGGCGCCGCCGTACGGCGCCACATGCTTGGGGCTGCGGCCGGAGTCGGCGGTAATCATTGCGATCATGCCCTCCCCCGCCGCGAGCAGCGGATAGCTGGCGAGACGTCCGATATGGCTTTGGCGGAATACTGTGGCCGCGGCGACGTTCTGGGTCTTCGCCTTCTCGATGGTGTAGCGCATCGCGCGGTCGGTGACGACGTAGCCAAAGCCCCAATTGCCGTCGATCACTGTGGTGGTCGCGGTCTCCTGCGTGATCACCCAGGGCGCCTGCGGAACGATATGGCCGGCCTTGATGCGATCGATATAGGTTGGGATCAGAATGATGCCGTGGCTGTCATGTCCGACCAGGTTTGCGCCGATGTTGTAACGGGCGACGACGGCCGCCTCGTCCTGCGACGCGCCGGCGGCGACCAGCAGGGCCTTGGCAACATCCATCAGCTTTTCCGCCGACACGTTGGGCATGGACGATCTCCCGTTTCGCACTGGGGGTGAGGCTACCGCAGCCTCCCCTGATTGGCCAGAACGGCGAAATGGGCGTATTCTGCCGCCAGGAGACGATCCAACGGGAGCGCATCATGGCAAGCAGGTCCAATGTATACGCCGGCGTCGCGGGTAATGTCGCCAGGGCGGACCAGAAGGGAAGCGTCGGGGTGTTCACGAGGCCGGCGGAAACCGGGCGGTGGGAACACGTGCTGTCCGACCACGAGACCTACACGGTGAACGTGCATCCCACCGATCCGAACGTGGTTTTTGCCGGCACGGCCGATGGCGTCTACCGCAGTACCGACCGCGGCAAGACCTTTCAACGCACCAACTTCCCTGACAAGGGCGTGCAGATCTGGTCATTCCTCGTCGATGCCGCGGACCGCAAGCTGGTCTATGCCGGCGGCTCCCCGATCAGCCTGTACCGCAGCGAAGACAGCGGCGAGACATGGCGGAAGCTGCCTGATCCGGGCATGCCGGACCGTGCGGTGATGCCGTTTTCCTGCCGGGTGATGCGGATGGCGCAGCATCCGTCGAAGCCTGGCACCATCTTCGCGGCGCTGGAGGTGAACGGCGTCATGCGCACGACGAACGGCGGTGAAAGCTGGAGCGACTGCAGCCAGGATCTTGTTCGTCTGGCGCAGCAGCCGCACCTGAAAAGCAAGATCGTCAGCGACACCTTCAACGAAGGCATGCTGGACGGCCATGCCATTGCCATCAGCCCCGCCGATCCGGACAAAGTGATCGTCGCCGTGCGGATGGGATTGTTCGAGACCGAGGACGCCGGACAGACCTGGCGTGACATGGAGGTGGGGCGCTTCTCCCCCACCACGTACGGCCGCGACATCAAGGTCTCACCCCAGGACGGCAACACGTTGTATTCGGCATTGAGCGTCGCGGCTTCCAGCAAGGACGGCGCGATCTACCGCAGCGGCGACAAGGGTGCCACGTGGAAACGTTTCGACAAAGTACAGGTGCACGGCACAATCATGTCGGTCGCGCTGCACCAGACCGATCCCGACCAGGTCTATATCGGCGCACGTTATGATGGCGAAATATATGGCACCCAGGACGGCGGAGCAAGCTGGGAGTCGCTGCCGCTGCCGTCGGGGGTGAAGGATATCTATTCGATTGCGGTCGGGTAGACGCGGCCGCGCCGACCTGTCCCTGCGTTGCGGATCGGCCAGGTGACAACCGTTCGCCTAGTGACACGGTTTCTGACGACGAAATTTTGCCGTCCCTCACAGCTGGATAGTCGTGGGGTCCCCAGCCAAAGCTAGTTAGTCGTGGGTCCCCGGCCTTCGCCGGGGATGACACTGGGTGCCGGGGTGACGCTGGGTGACACTGGGTGCCGGGGATGACACTGGGGCCGGGGATGACACTGGGCGCCGGGGATGACACTGGGCGCCGGGGATGACACTGGGCGCCGGGGATGACACTGGGCGCCGGGGACGACACTGGGACACTGACAGCGCGATCGGGGGGTCAGCCTGAGGGCGCGATGGGTGGACGGCCGCCGTCGCATCGTTTGTCGCGGGGGGCGATTGCCACCAGGTAATTCTGTCCGTCCCAGGCCCCGGTCTCGAGCCGCTGCCAGGTGAAAATCAACTGTGTCCCGGGCGTTCGGTCGGCGGTCGGCAGTTCGATAAAATGCAGCCCGAGGCCGCTGTCAGTGGTCTCGGTATCGGCAAAGGATCGCCAGTCATCGTCGGTCCAGCGGACCCGCGACGGTTCCGCCAGATCAATGCGCAGCACCCTGCCGGCTGGGACTTCCGCCGGCACAAGGTCCTTGCGCCACACGGCGCAGCGTGCCGAAACGCGTTCGCGCTGATAGCGCTGGACGGTCTGCGGCGGCATGTCAAACACACGCTCCTGCGTCAGCGAGCGGATGAGCTTGATGTGCTCCGAATGCGCCCAAACCAAAGGCATCGCCGATCCACTCGGCTGGCCGAGAAGAAGCTCACGCTCGGGGATGTCGCCGGCGTCCCACACCTGCTCCGGAAACAAACCGCCACGGCTGGTCAGCGCCTCCATGGTCGCAAGCAGTCGAGCGGCCTCGGTGATGTTGCCGAGGATCAGCTCGTAGTGGGCGCGCTCGCCGGTGAGCAAGGGCCACGGCCGGCCGATGCCGGTGCCGTCGAACGGATGTCCATTTTCGTGCTCACCGTAGCCGTCACGGGTGTAGCGATACCAGCACGGGCCGGGCGGCAACTCGACACGCAGCGTGGCGTCGATGGCGCGCACCGTGCCGAGGATCCGCGGATCATCCGGCGCCCGCAGCCCGAAACGCACCAGGGCAAGCGCATCCGGGCTGACAACCTCGGCGGCGGGATGGAAGGTGTCCTCGGGGTCGCGGTTCTTGATCTCAATTGCGCCGTCCAATCCGGCCGGCGGCGCGATCCGCACGTAGTATCCATCAACGCCCTCACGTTTCGCCAGTTCGGTGCCGGTGGCGAAAGTCCAGCTCTCGATTGCATCGTTCCAGGCGTCGGCGGTGTCGCGAATAAAGCGTCCTTGTTCAGGCATCCCCAGCAGGTCCGCCAGTTCGGCGGCGACCAGCAGGGCGGCAACGGCGACGGCGAGCGTGAAGGGGGAAAAGCCGGCATCCTCCTCCCAGCGGTCCTGGCCGGTGATCGGCCCGTGGCGCATCACGAAAGAGGCCGCCGCCTGGACCATCGGCCAAAACGCCGACAGGTGGTCAGCTGTCAGCACACCGTCGCGGCGCGCAAGATCGATCAACAGGATCGGAAACGAGCATTCATCGATCTGGACGCCGCGCCAGTACGGTACGCCATCGAGCCAGGTGTTCTGCGGCCAGCGTCCATCGGGCTCCTGGATCGCGCGCAGATACTCCAGCACCCGATGGGCCTCCTTGCCGGCGCCGCAGGCGATCAGCGCGCCGGCGGTCTGCACGAGGTCCCGGCACCAGACGAGGTGATAGCCACCCAGGTCGTCGTCGCCCTTGTTAAAACCCCATGGAATGGAAAGGCTGGCGATAAATGCCCCGGGGAAGCCGGGCGACTCGTGTGCTCGCAGCACCGCGGTGCTGATGCGATAGGTATTGCGCCGGTTCGCCGCGATCCGGTCGAACGGCAGCAGCGACTGTTGCCAGGAGCGCCATGCCTCGACGTAGCCCCGCCCAATCGGTTCGAAACCCTCCGCCAGACTGAGGCGGGCGCGCAACGCGGCCTCGGCCGGATAGCGTCCGAAGCCAAGCGCCAGCAAAATCTCCCCGTCGCCGGCAGCGTCAACTTCAAGCTCGCCGGTCAGCGCGACGTTGCCATCCTTGGCCCGATCGTAGCGGGTGGTAAGGCCACCGGTCCGGCTGATCTGCTGCCAGCCATCGCTGGCACCGACGAACCCGGCGGACCGGGCGCGCCACGGCACCGAGGCAGCCAGTGCCATCGTGGTGCCGTCGCCCTCGGCGAACAGCATCTCATGGCCTTTGTATTCGCCGACCCAGCCGGTGTTGTGCGCGCCGCCATTGACGAGATGCGGCGCGAGCAGCGCGAAGAGGCGAAGCTTGCCGCCTGACAGCGTCTCGAGACGGATCGATTGCAGCACGACATCGCGCTTGGTGTCGGACACGATACTCTTGACGATCCGGTAGCGTCCGTCGGCCGCAGTGTTGGTCAGGCGGAAAGCGGGGACACCATCCTCGAACGCGGCGACGCGATGGTGGCAGTCGCGCTTTTCTTCGGAGAAATAGCCCGCGCCGTCGCTGACCAGCAGGCCGAAATCCCGCATGCAGGCCTGGTCGACACGCGGATAATAGACCTCGTTCAGGATCCCATGACTGATGGTGAACCAGACGCGGCTCAGGGCCGACAGCGCGGTGCCGACGCCGGCCTTGTCGCTGGAGGTCCATCGCGGCTCGATGCCAGGGTGTCCGGGTGCATCCTGCATCGCCGCCTCCTCAGTCATTTCGGCCCGGGGGGGCGCCCGAGTCATGATGGCGGCGCAGCACAGGCGCCACCTCCGATCTATCATGTTGCCGGATTGCGCTGAAACCCTTTCACGACGACCGAGACGAATTGGCGATGGTCAGGACCAGATGTCCCGACCGCCAACGAGACCGCGATGCAGAGCCTTAGTAGCCGATCGGGTTGTCGATTGCGGGCACCCATCTTCCATCGTGCACCACTGCCAGGAATGATGCCGAAGAGCCGTGGTGTTGATCCGGACCGAACGACAGCGGAGGACCACCAAAGATGTCATGATAGTCCTTGATGCTCTCGACCCCCTTGATCAGACTGTCGAGGGTGAGATCGCGTCCCGCCCGGTCCAGCGCCAGCAGGACGACGTGACCCGTGGTCCAGCCGGTTTCCCCGAGGAAGTTCGGATCGCGCCCGGTGGCGGCCTTATATTTTTGTGCGAACTCCCGCACCGCCGGACGCGGATCGTCGGGGTAGGCGTAGATTCCGGGCGTCATGGAATAGAACCCTTCGCCGACCCCGCCGGGTGCGCTGGCCACCGACGTATCGTAGGACGCCGATTGCCCCATAAGGTCGACGTTCCAACCGATCTTTTTCACCGTCGCCAGGATGATCGTGGTGTCGCGGACGATCGTCCCCAGCAGGATGAGATCGCAGTTGGCGTCGTGCAACTTCGCGATCGGTCCGTTGAAGTCGGTGTCCGTCGGCTTGTGGGCGGTTTCCGCGACGAGCGCAACGTTCATTGCCTTGAGCTGATCCACTGCCCCGGCCATGACGTCCCGCCCGAAGTCCGAGTCCTGGTACATTGCGCAGATGGTCTTCTTGCCTCTGTCGTTGATGAAATACTTCACGCCAGCGCGCATCTGGTCGTAGTACGAGGCAAACTGGCCGAATTTCAATCGATTGAACGGCTCGTACATGGATCGCGCGGCTGTCAGCGGGAACAGGTTCGGAACGTTCTTCTCGAACTGCATTGGCATGACGGCATTGTTCATCGGTGTGCCGCCGTCGACCAGCGTGAAGAAAATGTTGTCCCGGTTCAGCAGCTTGTTCATGCCCTGAACGGCTCGTGGCACCTGATACTGGGTGTCTTCGACGATCAGATGGATCTTCCTGCCATGGACGCCGCCATTTGCGTTTGCCTCATCGAATGCCAGGCGCACGGCATCGATATTGTTGACCGCCTGGATGGCGGTGACCCCGGACAAATCGGTGATGGATCCGATGACGATCTCGGTGTCGGTGACACCCCGTACGGCATCGGCCGCCGAGGCATTTGTAATGGCGCCGCCGCCGATCATGACCGTTGCGACCAGTACGATCAGGGGCATGCACAGGCGACGCGCGCCCGACCTCGCCCGATTGAATACTGGTCCGTTAGCTGGCATCGTCGTGACCTCCGGTATTTGCATATTTGTTATGACTGTTTCCGCAGGCTGTCCGCATTTGTCAAGGCAGCTCAATTGATCTGATCCGGTCAACGGATCGCGGCCAAACGGGCATTCGCCACGCTCGCAGCCCGAAATGCAGGGCTGCTGTCTGTCCTTGCAGTTGCATTACAAATCGGTCAGCTGCCGGCGCGCCCGGCGCCGGGTCCCCTGGGTGCGACGGATGGCTTGTGAGTTCTGCCGCGCAGCACCCGGACTGAGTCAATTCAAATCCTGAGGCGGACCCTGCATCTGCCGATCCTGAAAGCGGGTTGCCTCACGCGTTGGTAAGGCCGCCATCGATCGTGATCGTCTGTCCGGTGATATAGGACGCATCCGGCGAGCAGAGGAACCGGATCACAGCGGCGACCTCCGAGGGCTTGCCGAAGCGCCGCAGCGGGATCTCCTGCCGGTAGGCTTCACCGCGTTCGGCGATGATCGGGTCCGTCATCTTCGTCTCTATCACCCCCGGCGCCACGGCATTCACCAACACGTCCGGAGCCAGCTTCCGCGATAGCGCGCGGGTCAACCCGACGATACCCCCCTTCGCCGCCGCGTATGGCACCCGGTCCGCGCTACCCCGCCGATACGCGATCGAACTGGTCAGCACGATCCGCGCTGGCTGCCGCTGATCGAACCGCGTCGAGAAAGCCACCGCCATGTCGTAAGCGTTGGTCAGGTTCGCAGCTATCGCCCGGTTCCACACACCATGGTCGTCGGGGTCCAAGGCATCGCGCTCGAACAGCCCGGCGAGATGCACCAGCGCATAGACCGGCGCGCCGGCACTTTCGATCACGCGGGCACATTCCGCAGGCGTATCCAACGCCGAGGCGATGGTCGCCAGCCGTACCCGTCCCAGCTCGTGCTGCGCGCGTGCCAATGCTGGCTGATCGATGTCCGCCATGACGACGTGGCCGCCGCGGTCCATGAACGCGCGCGCCGTCTCGACCCCGATGCCGCCGGCGCCGCCGGTCACGACGATACGCTTGCCGGTGAAATCCGACATTTCTCAGGCCACTCGTGAGGGATTATCGAGCGTCGCCTGCACCCGTCGCATGATACCGCGCTCCTTGTGGCAATACCCGGCGACCGCGCCGCGCGTCGCGCGCATCAGAGTGGTCCCACAACGCATTGTTAGAAACCAGTGCCGCGGAATTGCCAAGCCTCGGTTGGGGCTTTGCCGCGACGCGCAGTTGCAAAGATCGTCCTCGGTCGCGGACTGCACGTGCGGGCCGGACCCAGCGATCGGGCCTTGTTACTTGGTCATTTCATGAGCGTCAGACGACTGATCTTGCGGCTTGCGGATTTCCCGGCGAGTCCGGCGAGCAAGCTCCGCAGCGGGCACCGCGGATCTCGTCGCCCGATACCATGGGAACCCCGACCGCGCCGTCTCGTCAGTGCATCTCCGCCAGCCGGGCCAGCAGAAAATCACGGAACACGGCCACGCGCTTGGAGTTCCGCAACTCCTCGGGGTAGACAAAGAACACGTCCACCTTGGGGCCCTTCATATCGGTCAGCACATGCACGAGGTCCGGGTTTTCCGCCATGACGTAGTCCGGCAGGGCGCCAATCCCCAACCCGGAGCGGATCGCCAGCAACTGGGCATGGAATGAGTTGACCTCCAGCAGGGCCCGACGTGGATTTCCCGGCCGCCGCCCCGCATCCGCGAGCCAGTTGACCTCCTGTACCGGCGGATGGTGGGGCCCGAACAGGATCAGCCGGTGCGCGTCGAGATCCTCAGCGCGTTGCGGCACTCCGTGCTTTTTCAGATATTCCGGCGATGCGCAGATCATCCATTGCAACGTCATCAGGTGCCGTTGCACCAGGTCGGGCTGCTTGGGCGGGCGCATGCGGATGGCCACGTCGGCCTCCCGCATCGCCAGGTCGAGCTCCGCATCATCCAGCAGCAGCGAGACCGAGACATCCGGATAGGCTTCCAGGAACCCGTACAGCCGGGGCGCCAGCCACGATGAGCCGAACCCGACCGTTGTCGTCACCTTCAGGCGTCCGGCGGCCCTTTCCTTGCTTTCCGTCAGCAGCGCCTCGGTGATCGCGAGTTTGGCGAACACCTCCCGCACCGTGCGGTTCAACGATTCGCCCTGCTCGGTCAGGATCAGGCCGCGGGCGTGGCGGTGGAAGAGCGGGACCTGAAGCGCCTCCTCCAGCGCTGAGATCTGACGAGATACGGCGGACTGGCTGAGGCTGAGCGTGTCGCCGGCGTGAGTGAAGCTTCCTGCCTCAGCCACCGCGTGGAAAACGCGCAGCTTATCCCAGTCCATCACGAAGCCTCTCCCGTCCCCGCTCAACCAACGATTATACTCATATGCGGTGTGTCAACCCTAACCACACTTTTACGAGTTCATGGGACGGAAATTGGTCCAACAAGCCTATTTTTGCTTGTTACGTGGCAAAAGAAGCCATCCCGGGGTGCTCGGCGAGGAATTTCTCGGCCTCCAGAGCTGCCATGCAGCCGGTACCGGCGGCCGTTACGGCCTGGCGGAACACTTTGTCCTGCACATCCCCGGCCGCGAACACCCCAGGGACGGATGTCCGGGTACTGCCAGGAGTGGTCTGGATGTAACCCTCTCGATCCATATCGATGTGTCCAGCGAACACCATCGTAGTCGGCGTATGCCCGATGGCGATGAATACGCCGTCTACCGGCAGCACCGAGATGGCGTCGGACCGCACGTCACGCAGCCGCACACCGACAACGGCCTCCGGCGTGCCGCCACCGACGATTTCTTCCACCGTGCTGTTCCAGACCACTTCGATCTTCGGATGAGCGAACAATCGGGCCTGCAGGATTTTCTCGGCCCGCAGGGTATCGCGGCGATGGATCAGGATCACGCGGTCGGCGTGGTGGGTCAGATACAGCGCCTCCTCAACGGCGGTGTTACCGCCGCCCACCACGGCAACGACCCTGCCGCGATAGAAAAAGCCATCACAGGTGGCGCAGGCGGAGACACCGCGGCCTTGCAGGGTCTGTTCCGACTCCAGGCCGAGCCAGCGGGCCTGGGCGCCGGTGGCGATGATGATGGCGGAGGCGGTGTAGGCGTCGCCGGAGTCGCCGCGGCACACGAACGGCCGCCGCGAGAAATCAACCTCAGTGATCAGGTCGTGGATGACCCGGGCTCCGACATGGGTGGCCTGAGCCTCCATCTGCTCCATCAGCCAGGGGCCCTGAATGACGTCGGCAAAGCCCGGATAGTTCTCCACATCCGTGGTGATCATGAGTTGACCGCCGGGCTGCAGGCCGGCCACCAGTATCGGCGACAGGCTGGCACGCGCGGCATAGATCGCGGCGGTATAACCGGCGGGACCTGCGCCAATGATGAGGACATTTGTATGGAGGCTTGGGTTATGGTGCGCTTGGCTCATGCGTGAACATATCGGTGCGACAGGCGATCGGACAAGCAAAGGCAGTCACGCACGTTGCTTTGCAACGCGTTTCAAAGGAACGACCAGACTGCGTCGTCGCGTTACCCGGTGATGCGCCGCGTTCGCCAGTTCCTGCCGCTACTGCTTCTGCTGCCATTTGCCGGCGCCGCCGCTGTGGCGATTGGCTTCAGCAACCAGTTCGGCTGGGACAGCCTGGCCCGCAATCAGGAGGCATTGTCGCGCGCGGTCACGCTGCATCCCGTCGCCTCGGCGATGCTGTTCCTGCTGAGCTACGTTCTCGTCGCGGCGCTATCGTTGCCGCATGCCTCGGTGCTGACAATCGCCGGCGGGCTCCTGTTCGGGACCGTGGCTGGCTGCATCCTGACGGTGACGGGCGCGACGATCGGCGCCTCGCTGTTGCTTCTGGCGGCACGCTCCGTGCTCGGCGAACCGCTGGCGCGCCGGGGCGGACGGATCGTCGAGACGGTGCGTGAACGACTTCGGCGGGATGGTTTCCTCTATCTGCTGGCGTTGCGCCTGATTCCGTTGTTTCCGTTCTGGGCGGTCAACCTGGCGGCTTCTGTCGGTGGCATGCGACTGCGCGCCTTCGTTCCGGCGACGGTGCTCGGGATCATCCCCACGAGCCTCATACTGAGTTCGGTTGGATCCGGCGTTGGCGATATTCTGGCGGCGGGCCGTGCGCCGGACCTGTCGGTGGTGCTCGCACCCCAAATCTTGCTGCCGCTCAGCTGCCTCGCCTTGCTGTCATTGCTTCCGGCGATGCTGCGACGTCACCCGGCCTCCCGTGCCCCATAACCCGGCCACCTCGCCGGCCGATCCACGTCGGATACGCTTGTCACGGCCGGACGCGTGACTGGTCCCGGCGGTGAACCGGCGGTCGTTCGGGGCGGGCCGAGCGGGGGGCGGTACGATTTTGATGTCGCGGTGATCGGTGCGGGGGCGGCGGGTCTGTCGGTTGCCGCCGGGGCAGCGCAGCTCGGCGTCTCCGTTGCATTGATCGAGCGTGGCCGGATGGGCGGCGATTGCCTCAACACCGGCTGCGTGCCCAGCAAGGCGCTGCTGGCCGCATCCCGCGCGGCGCGTGCGACGCGGCAGGCCGCAAGGTTCGGAGTCACGGCGGCCGATCCAGTGATCGACTGGAACGGCGTGAGAAACTACGTCCACTCGATCATCGCTCAACTTGCTCCGGTCAATTCGGCGGAGCGGTTTCGCGCCCTGGGTGCGATCGTGCTGCGCGGCGAGGCCCAATTCCTCGACCCCAGCACGCTTTCGGTGGCGGGCAAGACGCTTACGGCGCGGCGCTTCGTCATCGCCGCTGGCAGCCGGCCGGCGGTGCCCAAGATCGAGGGGCTGGATCAGATCCGCTATTGGACCAACGAATCTCTCTTTGATCTGGAGGAGCGGCCGGACCATTTGATGATTCTGGGCGGTGGCCCGGTTGGGCTGGAAATGGCGGATGCGTTCAACGGCCTTGGCTGCCGGGTCACCCTGGTAGAAGGCCATCGGATCGCCGCGAAGGAGGACCCCGAACTCGCCGAGGGCCTGCGCATTGCGCTAACCGCGCGCGGGGTTGCGATCCTGGAAGGCTCTGCTGTGACCAGGGTGGAGGCGGGTCCAACGCTGATTTTGGCCGATGGCAGGCGCATCAGCGGATCGCATTTGCTGGTGGCAACCGGCCGCACAGCGGATCTGCAGGCGCTGCAACTGGCGGCGGGAAACATCCAGGCCGGTCCTGCGGGGGTAGCGACCGATCGAGGACTTCGCAGTATCACCAACCGGCGTGTCTTCGCGGTGGGTGATATCGCCGACCCTGCCGGCGTCGGGCCTCGCGCTTTCACCCACGTTGGCTCCTATCACGCCGGTATCGTCATCCGCCGGATCCTGTTCCGACTGCCCGCTCGGCTTGACTACGCGGCGCTTCCCCGCGTCACTTACACCGATCCGGAACTGGCGCAGACCGGTCTGACCGAGACCGAAGCAAAAGCGTCGGGCCGTTCGGTCCACCTGCTGCGATGGCCGTTGGCGGACAACGATCGAGCCGTGGCGGAGGGCGACAGCGGGGAACTCGTCAAGCTCGTGATCAGCCGCGGCCGGGTGGTCGGGGCGGGCATCCTGGCGCCGAACGCGGGGGAGATGATCAGCCAGTGGAGCCTGGCCATCGCGCGCCGGACACCACTGTCGGCGCTGGCCGGGCTGATTGTGCCCTACCCCACCCGATCAGAGGCCGGCAAACGCGCGGCCGGATCGTTTTTCGCCCCGCGGCTGTTCTCGGCGCGCACGAAGTCGTTAGTCCGTATCCTGTGCCGCTTGCCCTGAACGGTGGCGTCGACGGCGGACAGGGGCGCCACGAACTGCCACCGGCCGCCGACGGGCGATTGTCGCAGGCGGCAATGCCGGCGGCAGGTTCAGTTCGCGCCGACGGCCTCGGAACGGCGCCGCAACCGCAGATATCGGGCGAGTTCGGGATCCTGCGTGGCGGCCGGCTCGAAGAGCATTCCCGCCTCGAGTCCGGCGGTGCGGATGATGCGACCGGCAAGTCGCAGTCCTTCCTTCGGTAAATCCAGAATGACGTCGAAACCTGCCTGACAGATGCTCTCGGTGCGCAATTCCGCGCCGCGCCTGGAGATGTTCAGAACCTGGACCGGGCTGGCATCACTGCCGTTCTCCGTCGGCCACAGCAATGAACCGAACAGCTCCCGACAGGTCTTTGGGCTTGCATGCGGTGTCTCGCCGGCGCTTTCGGCGTCGATGACATCCGCCTCGGCCTCGAGGTCGTGCGCTACCTCCAGTAGCATTTCAGCAAGCCGCGGATCATCTCCCGACTTCGCCATTTCCCGCGCTCGAGCGGCCCTTTTCCGGAAATGTTTCGCGTCCACGGCGTCTCCTGTTATGACACCAGAATAGCCTGACCGAAGCATTCCTAGAATCACGTCCGTGAGAGGAAGGATTTTTTCCGCGCCGCGTGACGTCGAAATTACCGCGAGCGGATCAGCGGAATAATAATTCTGCTACCGCACAGGACGCGGCGTTCATTACAGGGGTCTTCTGAACGAGCCTGCCGCCGGCTCGTTCCGCATGATTTCGCTGACGGACTGCCTGTCGGGGATCGGCCGTTCTGAGCTGCGCAGCGTCATGCCGGCTCGTTCGTTGAGCGACCCGTCGGCATGCCGTGCGGGTGTCGGGGCGCCTTGTGAAGGCGAGGCGCAGGGCCTGACTTAACCAACCAAGCCTTTGTTTATAAGAGGAAAGTCGTGGGTGACCGGGCCAAGCCCGGTCATGACACGGGGGCGGGTCCTGACACGGGGGCGGGTCCTGACACGGAGGCGGGTCCTGACACGGGGGCGGGTCATGACACGGAGGCGGGTCCTGACCCGGGGGCGGGTCCTGACACGGAGGTGGGTCCTGACACGGAGGCGGGTCCTGACACGGGGGTGGGTCATGACACGGGGGTGGGTCCTGACACGGAGGCGGGTCCTGACACGGGGGCGGGTCCTGACACGGAGGCGGGTCCTGACACGGGGGCGGGTCCTGACACGGAGGCGGGTCCTGACCCGGGGGCGGGTCATGACACGGAGGCGGGTCCTGACCCGGGGGCGGGTCCTGACACGGAGGCGGGTCCTGACCCGGGGGCGGGTCCATGACACGGAGGCGGGTCCTGACACGGAGGCGGGTCCTGACACGGGGGCGGGTCCTGACACGGAGGCGGGTCCTGACCCGGGGGCGGGTCCTGACACGGAGGTGGGTCCTGACACGGAGGCGGGTCCTGACACGGAGGCGGGTCCTGACGCGGAGGCGGGTCCTGACAGCGGAGGCGGGTCCTGACGCGGGGGCGGGTCATGACACGGAGGTGGTGCTGACACGGGGGTTGGTCATGACACGGGGGTGGGCTCTAACGCGGAGGTCGGACGTGACATCGAGGGCGCGCGGTCATCACACGGTGAGTTGACGCCAAGGGGCCGGTCATGACGCCAAGGGTGCCCGGTCATGACGCCAGACGGTGCCCGATTCATGACACCGGCGGCGGACGTTGCACCGAGTGGTGATGCCGGTCCGGCTTGCTCGCGCGCGCTTGCGTTCGGCTCAGGCGGCCGAGGACGCGGCGCGCTTGGCCTTCGCCCGCTCGATCTGGCGCTTCAGAAGGAGGCCGTCCGGGGTCAGTTTGGCATTCGGGGTGCTCAGCAGGAACGCGTCGATGCCGCCGTTGTGCTCCACCGTGCGAATGCCGCGCGTCGAAAGGCGAAGCCGCACCGGGTGTCCCAGTATATCGGACAGCAGCGACGACACCTGCAGGTTGGGCAGGAAGCGGCGACGGGTCTTGTTGTTGGCGTGGCTGACATTGTTGCCGCTCAAAACGCCCTTGCCGGTAATTTCACAGCGACGCGACATCGCACTTATTCCTCGGTCCAGATCGGAAGGCGCGGGTTATGGCGGCTGTGATCGGTGGCGTCAAGGAAGACTGCGCCCTCCAACGACGGAAACACCCAGGCTCATGTGCGGTCACGAAGCTCTCCGGACCGCACGCTGGCGATCGCATTATTCAGGATGCTGATAATCGCGTCGTCCGGCATTCCGCGCGACAACAGTGCCATGGCGCCGCCGAGCAAAGCGGAGGCAATGGCGAGCGAGCTTAAATTCTGCCCCATCATATGTTCGATGGCCTTGTCGACCACGGCGCCAGCGTGGCTGAGATCGCCCGGGGGCAGGTCGTTTGGTTCGACGGGCATGTGCGTTTTCCTTCAGATGGCGTGCGCGGGTTCCGACTGCTGTTCGGTCGGATCCCGCTCGGTCGCCTGCAAGGCCCACATGTGAGCGTAAAGGCCGCCCATGGCCAAAAGCGAGGCGTGCCGGCCGCGTTCGGCGACCTGACCGTCCTGCAGCACAATGATCTCATCCGCATCGGTGACGGTCGAAAGCCGGTGGGCGATCACCAGCGTGGTCCGGTGATTCGAGACCACGCGCAGCGCTGACTGAATGTCCTGTTCAGTACGGCTGTCCAGCGCGCTGGTCGCCTCATCCAGAATAAGGATGCGCGGGTCCTTCAGAATGGTCCGGGCGATCGCCACCCGCTGTTTCTCACCACCGGACAGCTTCAGGCCACGTTCGCCGACCTTCGTGTCGTAGCCCTGCGGCAGGCGGAGCACGAATTCATGCACCTGCGCCAGGCGCGCGGCGTGCTCGATCTCCTCCTGCGAGGCTCCGGGACGCCCATAGCCGATATTGTAGCGGATCGTGTCGTTGAACAGGACAGTATCCTGCGGCACAACGCCGATGGCGGCACGCAGGCTGTCCTGCGTGACATCCCGGATGTCTTGCCCGTCGATCAGGACGCGGCCCCCGGTTACGTCATAGAAGCGGAACATCAGGCGGCTGATGGTGGACTTCCCTGCGCCGGTCGGGCCGACGATCGCCAGCTTGTGGCCCGCCGGAATGGTCAGGTCGAGGCCTTTCAGAATGGTCCGGTCGGGCTGGTAGCCGAACCAGACGTCGTCGAAGCGCACCTCGCCGGCCGATCCCTCGGACAAATGCGCCACCAGCGCGCGGGCCCCCGGGCGGTCGGAAATCTCTTGCTCGACCCGCAGCAGGCTGAACATCTGCTCCATGTCCACCAGCCCCTGCTTGATCGTCAGGTAGACCACTCCGAGAAAGTTCAGCGGCTGGTAGAGCTGGATCAAATAGGTATTCACCAGCACGAACTTGCCGATGGTCATGCTGCCGTCGCGCATTCCTCCGGCGGCCATCGACAGGATCAGGGTCAGGCAGCAGGCGATAATCGCGGCCTGACCAAGATTGAGCACATTAAGCGAGACCTGCACCCGCACAGCGGCCCGTTCGTAGTGCGCCAGGGCGCGATCGTAGCGCTCCGCCTCATGGGATTCATTGCCGAAATACTTCACGGTCTCATAATTCAGCAAACTGTCCAAGGCTTTGGTGGAGGCGTCGTTATCGGTATCGTTCATCGTTCGGCGGTATCGTCCGCGGCGGCCGGCGAAGAAAGCGGTGAAACCGACGTATAAAATGACCGCCACCCAGGTGATGACGGCGTAGCGCCAGTCGAACATGTGCCAGATGATCGCAGTGACCATCACCAGTTCCAATACCGTGGGCACGACATTGAACACGGCGAGGCGCAGCACGGACTGCATCCCGGTCACGCCGCGATCGATCACTCGGGACATGCCCCCGGTCTGGCGGTCCATGTGGAAACGGAGGCTGAGGGTGTGCAGATGCCGGAAGGTGCGCAGCGCCAGCAGGCGCACAGCGCGCTGCTGCACCGAGGCAAACAGCGCGTCGCGCAACTCCCCGAAACCGGCGCTGCCGACACGTACCGCGCCGTACGCCAGGATCAGTGCGATCGGCGTCGCCAGGACGATGGTGGTGCTGTCCCTGGGGGCCAGTAGATCGACGATGCGGGCGTAGATGATCGGCACATAAACCGCGGCGACCTTCGCCAGCAACATGAACAGGATCGCCACTGCCACCCTGATTCGCGCACCGACGTTGCCCGTAGGCCAAAGGTAGGGGAGCAACGAGATCACTGTCCGCACGCTGGAGCGCTGCACCTGATTGCGAGGCGGCGCTGCCGCGGGTGCGAGCGTGGCGTGACTTTGTCTCATGTCTCGCATGTGGCACGGTGCCGGGCTATTTGAAAGACAAGCGTGCATCTGACACGGTGCCGGCTTGCGCTGGAAAGGCGATGCATTGGCTCACCACTTGCTCGAAACCGGCTTCGAACGCCACATCAGGGCGTGCAACAATGCGCGACTGCCCGGCACGAGACGGCCGTTCCGCATTGGCTCCGATCAGGTCGGTTGGCTGTCGCCCGCGATCTCTCAGGCGCTGGCTGCATTTCCGGCCATCAGCACTTGTGCTGGCGGCGCGGCGCTGACGGTTCCCGAGGCGTTGCCGGCGATCGGTCGGGCGTTGGCCGAGCAGGGATTTTTTCGCGAGCGGCGGGAAGAGTTCGATGTGCGGGCGAGTCCCGACGGGCCATCGCTGGCGCGGATAGACCGCGGCGCGATCCCTTCATTTGGCATCCAGGCGATCGGGGTGCACGTCAACGGACTGGTAGAGCGGTCGGACGGCGTGCATGTGTGGGTCGCTCGCCGCGCCAAGGACAAGCAGCTGGATCCTGGCAAGCTGGACCATATCGTGGCCGGTGGGGTTCCAGCGGGTCTCGACCCGTGGCAGACCTTGATCAAGGAGGCTGGAGAAGAGGCTTCGATTTCACCCGCGCTGGCCGCCGAAGCGACCGAGGTTTCCGTCCTGCGGTACAGCATGGAACGAGCCGAAGGGCTGCGACGCGACTGGGTATTTTCCTACGACCTGGTCTTGCCGCCCGACTTCACCCCGGTGGCCGCGGACGGCGAGGTGGAAGCGTTCGAACTCTGGCCAATCGAACTGGTGGCCGAAACGGTGGCGCGGACGGACGATTTCAAGTTCAACGTGAATCTGGTGCTGATCGACCTGCTCATCCGGCGTGGACTGATCAGTGGTTCCGCCGCCCGATCACTCAGCAGCGCGTTGCGGGCCGGCCATCCAACGCCATAGAGGCGAGCCGACCGCCAAGCGATGGTCCTGCAACCCGACCGGTCGCCGGCGACCGCTGCCGGCCTGGCGAGACCTGGTCACCTCGAAAGCGACCCCTCGCCGGCTTGGCGGAAACCCCGTCAGTGCCGGCGGAGCGTCGCCCGAACGGCGCGACCGCAGCCGTTTCGCGTCTCATAACGACGGCCCGAATTGTTGACCCAGTCGTCCCTTCGGGCCGCTGGTATCAGCCTTCCGGCGGGGCGGCGGCAATGGGTATCTCGCGCGCTTCCGGCTGGTCCCCCATGCCCGGCGCGCGCTGATCGGACTCGTCTGTCTCCGAACCGCCGCCCTGTCCCTCGTCGTTGCCCTGGTAGCCCTCGCCTTGCTGATAGTTCCGGCGATTGCCGCCCTGGTTCTGGCCCTGGCCGTTCGGCTGCCCCTGCTGCGCCGCCTGGTTCATCGCGTTCAAGATTCGGAAATAGTGTTCCGCATGTTGAAAGAAGCCTTCCGCGGTTACCCGGTCGCCGCTGCTGGTGGCATCACGCCCAAGCTGCAGGTATTTCTCGAAGAGCTGCTGTGCGGTGCCACGGATGCGGACTTCTGGGCCGTTGCTATCGAACACATGGTTGCGATTGAGCGGAACTCCGCCACCCGGGTGGTGACGCACGCCACCGCCGTTTCCTCCGCCGCCACCGCCTGAGCGGTGGTTGCGGCCGCGAATACGTTTCATATTCATTCTGTTGCCGTCGTGCTTTCCCATTGTCGGCAGACCGATGGGGTGGCCAGGCGCTATACGCACGCCTCCCGCGATCCCCCTTGGTCAACCGCGATCCATCGGCCTTGAAGATGGCGTGTGCAGAACCTGCAATTCCAGGCCCGCACGGTCAGAGACCGCCGCTATGCAGCATCCCTACCACCTAACTCATTGTAACCCGCCCGCTTGCGCCCTGCCAAACATTTTTTTCATCCAATCCGCCGCGACAGCACGATTGCACGTGCGATTCCCGCGAGATCGCGACGGGTTGAAGCTGCAAATCCGCGTTCGCACGCCAGAGCCGACACGGTGGCGGCCTGTCCCTCGCCCACTTCCAGAATCGCGGTACCGTCCGCGGCCAGTGCCGCACCAAGGTTCGGCAGGATCGAGCGATAAGCATCGTAGCCGTCGCTGCCTCCATCCAACGCCCGCCTCGGTTCATAGTGGGCGACCTCCGGCATCAGTCGCGCCACCTCCGAAGTCGCGACGTACGGCGGATTCGACACAATGAGATCGAACCTGCCACTGATGGCATTGGTCCAATCAGCGCAGATGAACCGCGCTCGATCGGTCAGTCCAAGATGGATGGCATTGCGGCTGGCGAGTGCGGCCGCCTCGGCTGTGATGTCCACGCCGACGCCGAAGGCATCGGGGAACTCCCGCAGCATCGCAAGCAGCAGGCAGCCGGTGCCGGTTCCCAAATCGAGAATGCGGCGGGGCGGCGGCCGTTTCGCGAACACGGCCAGCGCCGCCTCGACCAGGGTTTCCGAGTCGGGACGCGGGATCAGGGTCGCGTCCGAGACGAGGAATTCCATGCTCCAGAATTCTCGGCGTCCGAGGATCAGGGCGATCGGTTCTCTTGCCTCGCGGCGCGCCACAAGCCGTTCGAGAGCGGCCGTGTCCACCGGCCTGGCCGGATCGCGGATGAGGTCGGCAGGTTCGACGCCCAACGCGTGCGAGAGCAAAAGCCGCGCCTCGAGGCGGGGATTGTCGGTAATATGCAGCAGGCGGGCGGCAATCGTGCGAAGGGCTGCGGCAACCGAGACCATCGGCAGCCGGCCGTCGCGCGCGTCATTCTCGGCCAAGATCTCGCCCGTCATTGGCGCACCCGCCCACCGGCGAGGGCAACAGCGGGCAACAGATGAAAACTCATTCCTCCGCGGCCAGGCGGGCGGCCTGGTCCTCGGCGGTGAGTGCGTCGACGAACTCGTCCAGGTCGCCCTGCATCACCCGGTCGATCTTGTAGAGGGTCAGGTTGATGCGGTGATCGGAGACGCGTCCCTGGGGAAAATTGTAGGTGCGAATGCGTTCGCTGCGATCCCCGGTGCCGACCTGCGACTTCCGGTCGGCGGCGCGGGTGGCGTGCAGGCTGGCCCGCTGCTGCTCATACATGCGGGCGCGCAGGATTTTCATCGCCTTGGCGCGGTTCTTGTGCTGGCTTCTTTCTTCCTGCATCGCCACCACGATGCCGGTAGGGATGTGGGTGATCCGCACCGCGCTGTCGGTCTTGTTGACATGCTGGCCGCCGGCGCCTGACGCGCGATAGATGTCGATGCGCAGATCGGCCTCATCGATCTGGACGTCGACTTCCTCGGCTTCCGGCAACACCGCGACAGTGACGGTCGAGGTATGGATGCGCCCCTGGCTCTCGGTCGCGGGCACGCGCTGCACGCGATGCACGCCGGACTCGTATTTCAGCCGCGCGAAGACATTGCGGCCGTTGACTTCGGCGCTGGCCTCCTTGATCCCGCCCAGGCCGGTGTCGCTATATTCCAGGATTTCGAACCGCCAGCCGCGGCCTTCGGCGTATCTCTGGTACATGGCAAACAGCTCAGCCGCGAATAACCCCGCCTCATCGCCGCCGGCGGCGGGACGGATTTCCAGAATAGCGGAGCGTGCGTCGGCTTCGTCCCTGGGCAGCAGCGCCAGACGGATTTCATGTTCAAGCGTCGGGATATGATCTTTCAGCGTATACAGCTCGGCTTCGGCAAGTTCCTTCATCTCAGGGTCGGCCAGCAGCAACTCAGCTTCGTCGCGGGCGCGTTCGGCGGCCCGCAAATCGCCGATCCGGGCCACCACGGGCTCGATGTCGGACAGTTCCTTCGATGCCTTTACGTAGGCTTCGCCGGAGATGCCCTCGGACAGCAAGGCCCGCAGTTCCTCCGCCCGGGCCGCGATGCGGTCCAGTTTCAGCGCGAGAGTCATCGCAGGCGGGCGGGGACGTGGGCCAGCGGCACCGCCTCCTGCGCACCCGTGGTGAGGTCCTTGACCTGCGCGACACCGTTGGCGATATCGTCCTCACCAAGGATTACCGCGGCGCGTGCGCCGATGCGATTGGCCCGCTCCATGCGCCGGCGCAGATTGCCGCGATAAGCCATCTCGGCGCGAGTGCCATTGGCCCGCAGCGCCTGCATGATCTCCACCGCCGTGGCCTCGGCGGCATCGCCGATCGGCACCACGGCGACCGGCGCCGGAAGCGTTGGGGATGCATCCATCAGCATGGCCAGGCGCTCGATCCCCGCGGCCCAGCCGACCGCGGGTGTGGCAGGGCCGCCCATTTCCGCGACCAGACCGTCGTAGCGGCCGCCAGCCATGACGGTACCCTGGGCGCCGAGTTTGGAGGTGACGAACTCGAAGGCGGTGTGGCCGTAGTAGTCGAGGCCGCGGACAATGCGTGGATTTTCCCGGAATGGCACGCGGAACAGGGTCAGGTGCTGCTGCAACCTGGCATAGAACTCCGCCGCCTCCGGGGTGAGGAAAGGCCCGATGGTGGGCGCGTCCGCGATGAGGCGACGGTCGGCTTCGTCCTTGCTGTCCAGGATGCGCATCGGATTGCGGCTGAGCCGGTCGAGGCTGTCCGGCGAGAGCGTGGCCTGATGCTCGGTGAAATAGCCGACCAGAGCATCTCGGTACGCCTGGCGGCTGTCCCTGTCGCCGAGTGTGTTCAGTTCCAGCACGGTGTCGTCAGCGACCCCGAGGGCCTCCAGGATGGTCCAGCCGCAGGCGATGACCTCGGCGTCGGCCAGCGGTTCAGCCGGGCCGATCAGTTCGGTGCCGATCTGGTGAAACTGCCGGTAGCGGCCCTTCTGTGGCCGCTCATAGCGAAACATCGGGCCGGCATAGAACACCTTCTGCGGCAGCGACTGCGTCAGCCCGTTACTCACCAGCGCTCGGCATACACCCGCAGTCCCCTCGGGCCGGAGAGTGATGGAATCGCCGCCGCGGTCGTCAAACGTATACATTTCCTTCATCACCACGTCCGAGGTTTCCCCCAGCGTGCGGGAGAACACGCGCGTGTCCTCGAAGATCGGCGTGGCCCATTCGTCGAATCCGTAGGTGGCGGCGACGCGGCGGGCGATGTCCACGACGTGATGGAAGCGGCGCTGATCCTCGCCGATCAGGTCACGGGTGCCGCGGACGGGCTGCAATTCGTTCACTTTGGGTCCTTGGTGCGTAGGCGCGCCTGTATATAGGTTCGGCGAGGCGGCAAGCTACTCGGCTGGCCAGGTTCAGTCGATCGTGCCGGGTCAGAATGGCAACGCGATCATGGCCGGCTCGATCAATGCGCGGAACGCGGGGTCAACTGATCGCAGATCGACGACGTCCACCTTATAGGGGAGGTCGAACTCGGACAGCGCCTCGGCGATATCGCCCAGAAGGTCGGTGCTGAGCGCGTTTTCCGCCTCAAGGGCAAGATCGAGGTCGGAGTAGCGTCGGGCGGTCGCCGTCGCCCGCGAGCCGAACACCCAGGCCCGGACAGCCGGCGACAGATGGGCGCGCAGGATCGTCCGAACGATCGCCAGTTCCGCTTCGGACAGATCGATCGCCCTGGTCATGCCAGTCGCTTGCGCAACTCGTCGCGCAAGTATTCGGCCTCCAGCAGGAAATCCGGAATGGCTTCGGCGACCTGTTTGGCAGTCTCGGCATGGTAGGCGTGGCTGGTGCTTGCCCGAAGGTCACGAAAGCGGTGCCATGCCGGCCAGTGCCCGAGCAGGAGGCCCTGCTGGTTGGCCGTCCGGATCAGGTCCTGAAAGGGCATGCGGTCAACCTCCTCGGGGGAGGCCGCGCCCAGGCGGATGAAACGCCGCAGCGTACGGTGGCAGAGTTCGTAAGTGAATTCGAACCTTTGGATCAGGCCGTCGCGAAGCTGCTCGTCCGCCGGATCGCTTTGGTGTCGTGACAGACCTTCCCGCAAGCGACTGACAGCACTGACCAACGAGGTTGTGTCGAGGTGCGTCATCGCAGATCAGCCGTTCAGCGCTGCCGGCATGGCCGTTCCGGCATGGGTGGACCAAGGGACCAGATCGTCCAGATCAAGGCGCAGCGCACGGGCGATCGCATCCATGATCCGCAGCGGAACGTCCTCCTTGCCGGCTTCAACCGCCGCCAGGAGTTCTACCTGAAGGTGCGCGATGGCGGCCAGTTGCTCCCGCGACAGGCCGCGATATTCGCGCCAGACGACCAACGGAACTTCGCCCTCCGATAGACGCCGAACGGTCGCGAGCGGCACGGTTTCGTGGTTCGCCTGCGCTGCCCGCGCCAGTGTCACCAGCGCCACATCAAAACTGTCTTCCAGTCCTTCCGTCCCGGGTTCGGCGGCATCGCCGGTCGGGATGTTTGTGCTCATCGATACGACTCGCGGCGATGGCGGACGTTGCAGACCTCGATCCTGTCGTCGGCGCGGTCGAACAACACACGCCAATCGCCGACGCGCAGTCGGAAGACCGACACCTGCCCGGCCAAGGCCGGCACCGCGTGCCGGGGATCGTCCGGATCAGCGGCGTAGGCCTGCAGCCGCTCCAGGACCCTGTCACAATCAGCCTTCGGCAGGCCCCGAAGCTCCTTTTGCGCTCGTCGATAGAAGACGATCTCGACCGCCACCGGCTACTCCGCCGCGATTTTCTCCCGATCCTGCTCGGCCTTCAGCGACGCGGCCTTGGCTTCGACCAGTTCCACGATGTGGTCGACCATGGAGGCGCTGTCGATCGTGTGATCGGTCTTGCCACCACTGTAGATCATGTGCCGCCCGTTGCCGCCGCCGGTCAGGCCGAGGTCGGTCATCAGCGCCTCGCCTGGGCCGTTCACCACACAGCCGATGATCGAGAGAGTGATCGGCGTCTCGATATGGCCGAGCCGTTCCTCGAGCGTGCGCACTGTCTCGATCACGTTGTAGCCCTGGCGGGCGCAGGACGGACAGGAGATCACCTTGACCCCGCGATGGCGGATGCCGAGCGTCTTGAGCATGTCCCAGCCGACGCGGACCTCTTCCTCCGGTTCGTCCGAAAGAGATACGCGCAATGTGTCGCCGATCCCCGCCCACAGCAGCGAACCCAGTCCGATCGAGGATTTCACCGTGCCCATGCGCCGGCCGCCGGCCTCGGTGATGCCGATATGCAACGGATGGTCGCAAACCTCGGCCAGTTGCTGATAGGCCGCGACCGCCAGGAAAACGTCGGACGCCTTGACGCTGATCTTGAAGTCATGAAAGTCGTGCTGCTGCAGGATATTGGCGTGGTACAGCGCGCTCTCGACCAGGGCTTCCGGGTTCGGCTCGCCGTATTTCTCCAGCAGGTGCCGCTCCAGCGAGCCGGCGTTGACGCCGATGCGCATCGAGCAGCCGTGGTCGCGGGCGGCCTTCACCACCTCCTTCACCCGCTCATCACTGCCGATATTGCCGGGATTGATACGCAGGCAGGCGGCTCCGCTGTCGGCAGCTTCCAGCGCGCGTTTGTAGTGGAAATGGATGTCGGCGACGATCGGCACTTTGACCTGGCGGACGATGTCCTTCAGTGCCAGCGCGCTTTCCTGGTCGGGGCAGGAGACGCGTACGATGTCAACGCCGGCTGCCTCGGCGCGCCTGATCTGCGCCACGGTTCCGGCGACATCGGTCGTCAGGGTGTTGGTCATGGTCTGCACCGTGATCGGTGCACCGTCGCCTACCGGTACAGCGCCGACATAGACCCGGCGGGATTTTCGCCGGATGATCTCCTGGTAGGGGCGATAGCTCATGCAAGTCTCCTTTGCCGCCGGGCGCAGTCCACGAGGTCGCCGTTCGACGATCCGGTTCGCGCCGGCCGTGTATCGCCATTATGGTATCTGTCAGCAGCGATCCGCTACTGCCGAGGGCGGGACGGCCCAAGCTGGGGTGCCAACGCCGCCGCCAATTTGCCGTCCTTGATCAGGTCGGGATCCAGCGGCATGTCGCGTCGAACCGTCCCAGACGCGCCGAGGCTAGGCGTTGCGGCGCCATCCAGCAGGATTTCGGTTCCCCCAGCGTTGCCGGTGGTCAACAGCAGGCTGCCATGCGGCGTGACCGGCCAGACTTCGCCTGCTTTCATCGTCCGGTTCAGCAGAATGGTTCCGCTGCGATCCTTGACCTGCATCCAGGCGTCGGCGCTGGCGCGCAATACGATCCGGCTTTCAGTCGACATCGCCGCGCCGGCCGCTCCAGGCACCGCGGGCGCCATGACCTCGTCCGGGATCGGGTTAGGAACCGGCGCGGCCACGGCGGATGTGGGCGAGGTCATCGGGGCGGGCACGGCAGGCTCCGATGACGCAATGCGCCGTGCATCGGATCGTCCGTCGGCGGCCGCAGGCCGGTTCGGCGCCGCGGAGTTCGCCGCGACCGCGGTCACCGGGGCAACCGCGGGCAATGCCTGTTCGGCGAGCGGGGCCAGACGCTCCGGAACCTCGGTGACGGCTTCGGCCGGCAGGTGACCGTCGGCGGACAACCGGTACCACCCGGCGTAGGCCGCGATCGACAAGACCAAGCCGAGCAGAACAACGGCGCCCGCCGGCAGGCCGCGATCGGGTAACGGCACCGGGAATGTCAGCTTTGGCCGACCTCCGACCTCGGCGGCTTCCGCCTTGAAGCGGCGGACCATCTCGTCCTGATCGAGCCCGAGCGCGCGGGCATACGAGCGTATATACGCCACGGCGTAGGCGTTGCCCGGAAGCTGCGAGAGATGCCCCGCTTCCAGGGCTTCGAGGTGGCACGGGCGGATTCGAAGGTCGGCGGCAAAATCGCTCACCGAACAGCCAAGGCGTCCCCGGGCGGCCCGCAGGTCGGCACCCGCTCGCGCCGCCACTGGGGTTTGCGCCAGCGACGGGTCGGCGTTCGGCGTCATGTCCGGGGGGTCAGATGGTTCGGGGCTGGCGTCCAGCGGCACAGCACCAGCTCACCCGTTAAAGCCATGCTCATGTCGGGGCCAGGCCAGCGAGCCATGCCGTTGGGCCCTCGTTCCGAAAGACCCGAGCGAGGCATGGCCCCGCCACCCATGGCTTTGCTGACACAGAGAGCTTCGTGGTTGACCGGGCCGACGCACGCTCGTGTCCTCGCTTGCCAGGTCATGACACGGGGAGGCCCCTCCGATCGACTCAACCGGTCAAAATCACCGTGCAGAGATATCCGCGGCGAGGGGCAACCCCGACTGCTCCCTCCAACACCGCGGCGCGATGCGCTCCGGGACGACTCGGGAAGTCTGTTCCGGTGAATGAGGAGGCGCAGTCCGGGGGCACGGGCATATGGTCTCATGTCACGGCGGCGGAATTAAAATATTGATCGGATGTGCCGGCACCAGAGCATCGATCTGTCCGGTGCGGCGTTCATGGCACCGTTCAACTACAGGTTCAAGTCAATAAACCATTCTCTCGCGCCCAGGTTGTGATCGGCTCACGTAAACCGGTGCCGCCGCCGCGCCGTATCGCCGTCAAGACGGGGCGAAATGTGGCCAGTTCGACCTGCGCCAGCATTGCCTTCATCGGCAGGATCGCGCTCGCCGGCATCGACAGGGAGGTCACGCCCAGCGCTGTCAACACCAGCGCCTCCAAAGGCCGGGAGGCGGCCTCACCGCAGACCGAGACGGGCACCGATGCCTCGTTCGCCGCGGTCACGAGACGTTCCAGCATGTCGAGCACCGGCAGGGAGAGGAAGTCGTAGCGATCGTACAGCGCCGGCGTGCCCCGATCGGCGGCGAACAGAAACTGCAGCAGATCGTTCGATCCGATCGAGACGAAATCCGTCTCTTTCAGGAGATCAGGCAACTGGAACAGCAGCGCCGGAACCTCCACCATGGTGCCGATCCGCAGGGAGGCGGGCGTCGGGGTGACCCGCTTTGCCTCGGCCAGCAGCAGTGACTTGGCAGCGCGGAATTCGGCGACGGTCGCGACCATGGGGAACATCACCGACAAATCCCGGCCACCCGCCGCCAGCAGCAGGCCACGCAACTGGCGACGGAGGAGTGCCGGCCGGTCCAGGCCGACGCGCAATGAACGCCAGCCCATTGCCGGGTTTTCTTCCTCCATGACGGTTCCTGGCAGCAACTTGTCGGCACCAAGGTCGAGCGTGCGAAACAGCACCGGCTTGCCGGCAGCCGCATCCAACACCCCGGCGTATAGCGCCGCCTGTTCGGCGACATCCGCGATCGAGCCACGCGCCAGCATGGCGATCTCGGTGCGGAACAAGCCGATGCCGTCGGCGCCGGTCCGCTCTATCTGCGGCAGTTCGAGGCTCAGGCCGATATTCAGCATCAGTTGCAGACGGACACCATCCGCGGTGACCGCCGGGCGGTCCCGGAGCGCCGCCAGGCCGGCATACTTGGCGGAGCGTGCCTCGCGAGCCCTTGCGTACGCCTGTCTCAGCTCATGTTCCGGGCGCAGGATGAAGCGCCCTTCGTCGGCGTCCACCACCGCGTCATCGCCTGGCTCCGCGCTGTCGAGCATGCCGCGCAGATTGCCGATGGCGGGAACACCGAGGGCGCGTGCCAGGATCGCGGCATGACCGGCTGGGCTGGCTTCCTCGATCGCCAAACCGGCGATGCCGCGCGCGTGCCAGTCGAGCAATTCGGCCGGGCCGAGCCGGCGGGCAAGGAGGATGGCGCCGGTTTCGATGGGGAGGACGGGAACCTCGCCGGTCAATGCGGCCAGCAGGCGGTTCGCCAAATCCTCCATATCCGCGAGACGCTCGCGCAGATAAACGTCGCTGATGCGCCGCATACGGTCGTGCAACTCGGCGGCGACCCGCTGAACTGCCGCTTCGGCGGTCATGCCGTTGCGGATGACATCGCCGACGCGGCGTAGCCAGCCGGCGTCGGCCGCCACCAGACGATAGGCCTCCAGCACTTCCCGGGACGCACTGACGTCAGCCGGCCGGCCGTTGTTTGGAACCTCGGCAAACAGGTCATCCAGGCCGCGCTGCATGCGACGGACCGCATCATCCAGGCGCTCCAGCTCGGTGCCTGGGTCGTCAGCGAGCAGCCTTATGGTCGATCGGGTCGAGCGCAGCAGCACGACCGGTCCAACCGCCAGGCCGGTCATCAGCGCGGTCCCGGAGAACGATCGGCGCACTGTCCCGCCGACGCCTTCCGGCGAACCATCGGTGGCGCCGCTCATCGGCAACATCTCCGCCAGCAGCATTGCCACGGTCTGCAGATCATCAACCTCCTCATCGGTGAATTGTCGCGGCGTGCGGTTCTGCACCACGAGGATTCCAAGGATGCGGCCGGAGCGTCGCACCGGTACCGCGAGCATGGAGGCGAACGGCTCCTCCCCGGTCTCCGGCCGATAGGCGAAGGCGGGGTGGTTTTGGGCGTCCGGCAGGTTCATCACCGTACCGGTCGCGGCGCAAAGGCCGACGATGCCTTCGCCGACCCGCAGCCTTGTGTGACCCACCGCGTCGGGGTTCAGCCCTTCGGTCGCGGCGAGTTCAAGAATATCGCCAGGGCGTTGCACGTAGATCGAGCACACCTCGCTTACAAGTTCCGAGCCGACGAGACGCGCCAGCACCGACAAGGGAGCCGCTCCGTGCGCCCGCAGATCCCGCAGCCTGGACAGAAGGCGCCTGGGACCCGTCATGGGCGGGAAATGATCGCCGTCGACCAGCCACCCCGCATCGTCGTCACCTCCTGTTGAGCGAAATCGACGCTCGCCGCCCGCCGGATCGCGCCCCTGGCCGACCGACCGGCCCCTTGGGCTGAAACTGCCGGCAACGCGCCGGCGCAGCCTGGATGCGAGGCGCATCGACCCGGGACGTCGTCGTCGCTGGCGTAATCGCCCGCCCCGGGCTCCGGCAGGCGTGGTCGAAGCGATATCGCCCGGTCACTCAGCCGGCCGGTCGATACTAATGCGCTTCCACCTTGAGGGGAAACGCCCCAGGCGTTGTTTCGCGAGCAATTTCATCAGCCTGAGGTCGCTCCGCCATCGGAGACAGACTGCTATTCTCCGTCAGGTGCCGGTTTTGGCCAAGGCTCGGACGGCGAGAGCATTGACCGCCTGGTCGACCAACTCCTGAATAATCGCCGCGACCGGCGTTTCGGCGGTCACCATGCCGACCGACTGCCCGGCCATGACCGAACCGGTCTCGACGTCGCCGTCGATCACCGCACGGCGGAGCGCGCCCGCCCAGAAGCGCTCAATGACCAGTTGCGCGGCGTCCTTGGTCAGTTCACCCGCAACAAACTTGTCACGTGTTTCCGCCTGATGCTCCAGGAAGCGTTTTGTTCCCTGGTTCAGCAGGCCGCGCACCGGGATCACCGGCAGGCGCGGGTCGAGCTCGACCGACGGCATCGCGTCGCGTGCGTTGGCACGGATGAATGCGCGCTTGAAGTTGGGATGCGCGATCGATTCCACCGCCGCCGCGAAGCGGGTGCCGAGCTGGACGCCGGATGCGCCCATTTCGAGGTAGGACAGGATGGCCTCGCCGCGGCCCAGTCCACCGGCGACGAAAACCGGAACGTCGCGCAAATGTGGCAGGATCTCCTGTGCCAGCACGGTCAGCGAGACTGGGCCGATGTGGCCGCCGGCCTCGGAACCCTCGATGACAATGGCGTCGGCGCCGGATCGAACCAGCCGCCTGGCGAGCGAAAGCGCCGGCGCGAAGGTGATCAGCCTGGCACCGCCGTCCTTCACCGCTCGCACCGCGCTGCCGGGAGGGATGCCTCCGGCCAGCACGATGTGACCGATTTTGCCTTCCAGCGTCACCCGGATCAGGTCATCGAGCTGCGGATGCATGGTGATCAGGTTGACGCCGAACGGCCGGTCGGTCAGCGCGTGAGCTCCGGCGATCTGTTCAGCCAGCAGGTCGGGGGTCATGGCGCCACAGGCGATGACGCCGAAGCCGCCGGCGTTGGAGATCGCGGCCACCAGGTTCTTCTCGCTCACCCAGCTCATCGCGCCGCCCATGATGGCGACGCGGCAACCCAAAAACGCCGTTCCCCTCGCCCAAAGCCGCTCCAGCTCGGCCCCCGCCCCGGACGGTTCCGCCGCGGTGGCGACCGGCGATGCGGTTATTGCGTTCGGCAAGCTCCTCACCCGCCGGCGGCGCCAACACGTCCACGACGGGCGGTTCAGTTGGCATCGAGGCCGTAGGCGGTATGCAGCGCCCGCACCGCGAGTTCGGTGTATTCGGCGGCGATCAGGACGCTGACTTTGATCTCGCTGGTGGAGATCACCTGGATGTTGATCGCCTTGTCGGCCAGCGCGCTGAACATGGTGCTGGCCACGCCGGCGTGGCTGCGCATGCCAACGCCAACGACGCTGATCTTGGCGACATCCGGATCCTCGAGCAACGCGCCGTATTTGATGTGATCGCGCAGGGCGGCAAGCGCCGCGCGGGCACGTGCCAGATCGGCCTTGCCCACCGTGAAGGTCATGTCGGTGGTGTCGTCGGCGGAGATGTTCTGCACGATCATGTCAACGTTGACATTCTGCTCGGAGAGCGCACCGAAGATAGACGCGGCAATGCCGGGTCGGTCGGGCACCCCGCGAACGGTGATCTTTGCCTCATCGCGGGAATAGGCGATCCCGGAGACATTCTCTTTTTCCACGATCTCATCCTCATCCACGACAAGGGTTCCGCTGTCCTCGGCGGGTGAGGCCTCCTCGAAGCTGGACAGCACCCGCACCCGGACACCTTCGTTCATCGCCAGCTCGACGCTGCGGGTCTGCAACACCTTGGCGCCCACCGACGCGAGCTCCAGCATTTCCTCGTAGGCGATTCGTGTCAGCTTACGCGCTTTCGGCACCATGCGCGGGTCGGTCGTGTAAATCCCGTCCACGTCGGTATAAATGTCGCAGCGATCGGCCTTGAGTGCCGCCGCCAGCGCGACAGCCGAGGTGTCCGACCCGCCGCGCCCCAGGGTGGTGATACGATTGTCGGCCGCTAGGCCCTGGAAGCCGGCGACGATGGCGACCTGTCCAGCCAGCATGCGGCGGATCAGATCATCGCCCTCGACGCCGTGAATGCGGGCTTTGCCATGGGCGGTGTCGGTGTGCACCGGGATCTGCCAGCCCTGCCAGGACCTGGCATCGACGCCAATATCCTGCAGCGCGATTGCGAGCAGGCCGGAGGTCACCTGTTCCCCGGTCGCCACCACGGCATCATACTCACGTGCGTCATGCAGCGGGGAGAGCTCGGTGCACCATTTGACAAGCTGGTTGGTCACCCCGGACATGGCGGAGACGACGACGGCCACCCGGTTGCCAGCGTCGACCTCGCGCTTCACCCGCTGGGCGACGGTGCGAATACGGTCGAGGTCGGCGACGGAGGTGCCGCCGAATTTCATCACGATGCGGGCCATGAGCGGTGATCGGTTGCCAAATTGAAGCTCGGCCGCACACATAGGGGCGCTCGTCCGGAGGAGCAACAACCATGAGCAGCGGCACGGTCTCGGCGGAAGAAATTGCAAAATTCGACCGGCTGGCGTCGCGCTGGTGGGATCCCCGGGGTCCTATGGCACCGCTGCACCAGATCAATCCGACCCGGATCGCCTGGATCGAGGGCCTGATCGGCGGAATTTTCAGCGCGCCCGCGCGCGTGCTGGATGTCGGCTGCGGTGGCGGTCTGGCAGCCGAGTTGCTGGCGCGGCGCGGGCACGAGGTGCTGGGGATCGATGCCGCCGGCGAGGCGATCGCCGCGGCAAAGGCGCACGCTGACGGCCTTCCGCGGCTGACCTATCGGCGCGGCCTGGCCGAGGAACTGCTGACCGAGGGATTGAGCTTTCAGGTAATAACCGCGCTGGAAGTCATCGAGCACGTGCCGGATCCGGCGGCGTTCGTGCGGGTTCTGTCAGGGTTGCTCGAGCCGGGCGGGCTGCTGGTGATCTCAACATTGAACCGCACGAGGCGGTCCTGGATAGTCGCGAAACTCGGCGCCGAGTACGTGTTGCGGATGTTGCCGGTGGGGACGCATGAATGGAAGGCGTTCATCACGCCAGTGGAACTGGCGGGAATGATGCGGGCGGCGGGATTGCGGGTGGGGCAGACGACCGGGCTGCTGGTTGATCCGCTGACCGGGCGGTGGCGGACCGGGCGGGACATGGCGGTCAATTATTTAATGTCCGGGGTGCGGTAGGGTCTCGATCGACGGCGCCGCGACGTATGTAATACAGACGTACGTAATATTGTCTGCTCGTAACGCTGACACACGGTTCTCACGGTGTCATCAGCGAGACCTGGTCCGGGCCTGCGCCGAGGATGACACTTGCGGCGAGGCCGGGGTGGCGCAAGACGTGACCGGTGTGTTGGCGTCACCGATCGCCGGTATTGATCATTGTCATACATACGAAGCGACAACCGAATAGACGTCCACGGGGCGGACAGTCCCGGATATTCGCGGCGGGCCCCGGAATGAATACAGGACGATGATCTGAAACGCGGCGTGCCACACAATGTCAGGCCGGCGGCCGGCCAGGGAAGGCAGAGGCGGATTGGTCACAGCCGCAATCATTTATTGTAAGTTATGACATGGTTCTTTAAACGTTCGCTTGAAAGCGCCAGACAAAAAGTAACATGGTTTGAAGCTCACCCCAATAATTACTGCGATGCAACACTTCAGCACGAGGACCGTCATGACGACCTACGCAGTCGGCTCCGGCCATACCAGCAGTGGCATTACTCTCAACACCGGCGACACGATGAACGTGCTCGCCGGCGGCACCGCCGTGAGCACCACAGTTAACGGCCCGGTGGGTACCACATTCAACGGTGGCTTCCAGGATGTGTTCGGCAAGACCATCGGCACCGTGGTGAACAACGACGGCGCTCAACTCGTCAACTCTGGCGGCGTCACGACTGGAACCGTCGTCAACAGCGGCGGCCTCGACGTCCTGTCCGGGGGCACCGCCAGCGGCACGATCGTGAACGATGGCGGCTTCTTCAACTTCGTCTCGGGCAGCACCGCTGTCGGCACTGTGATCAACAGCGGTGGCACCGTGGAGCTGGAGAGCACGTCCGACCATGCCATCGGCACCATCGTGAATGCTGGCGGGGACTCTGATCGATGGCGGGGCGTGTGTTGCCATTGGCACCATCGTGAGGAGCGGCGGGATCGATTCGGTCAAAAATAGTTTCGATGGCGGCTGGGCGGACGGCGCAACGGTGCTCGGCGGGGGCACACAGATCCTGTTCGGCGGGCTGGCGATAGACACCGTCGTCAGCGCCGGCGGTGTCCTCACCGTCGGTGGCGGGAATTATGTCGAGAACTACTTCGTCACCGGCACGACCAGCCACGCCACGGTGCGCAGCGGTGGTCTGGAGGCCGTCCAGGCGTACGGCATAGCGAGCGGCAGTGTGATCAGCGGCGGCGGGGCACAAACCGTGGCGAGCGGCGGCAAGGCCCTCGCGGGCACCGTGGTGGCGAGCGGCGGCACCCAGGCGATAGATGGCATGGCGATCGGCACCGTGCTCAACGGCGGAACGGAGTGGGTAAACCGTGGCGGCGTCACGTCAGGGACAATCGCGAATGCCGGCGGAACCGAAATCGTCTACCGCGGCGGCATCGCCAACGGAACCGTGCTGTCCTCGGGCGGGTTTGAGACCATTTCGGGCGGTGGCGTGGCGCGGGGCACGGTGATCCGCGACGGCGGCTTCGAAGGCGTCTTCAACGGCGGAACGGCCGGCGGCACGCTGATTTCAACGGGTGGCACAGCCTTGGTCTATGCCGGCGGCGTGGATCGCTTCTCGACCATCAGCAAAGGCGGGCTTGAGTTCATCCGCTCCGCCGGAACCGTCAGCGGCGGCACTGTCATCAGCGGCGCGACCTTGACGGTGTCCTCCGGCGGTGTTGTGCGGGCCGGTCTGACGTTGGCGGGTGGCAGAGCGGTCATTTCAGGATCCATCGCGGCCGGCCAGACGATGAGCTTCACCGGCACCGGGGGCGACCTGGCCCTGCACAACCTTCCCGCCTTTGGTGCATCGATTGGCGGCTTTGGCAGCGGCGACAAGATCGATCTCGGCAGCTTGGCGTATGGCTCCGCCGTGACGGCCTCCTTCACCGAGGCAGCGAGCCACACCAGCGGGACGCTGTCGGTCGTCGGTGGCGGCAACCATGCCAGCCTGACCCTGATCGGCAGCTACGGCACCGGCAACTTCACGCTGACCAACGACGGCGTCGGCGGAACGCTGGTGAAGCTCGCCTGAGGGTCGGGCGGCGGGCGGTCCGCCGAGCGAGGTAGGCTGCTCGGCGGACAACCGTGCGCGCTGGTCGGGCTGGACTGCCGCGATTGTTACCACACCCGGGCGACCGACCGGCGGCGCATAGGCGAGGATACGGATTGTCTTGCGTACAAGTAATGACATGAGCGGCGGCACACCGTCCTCAGGCTGTCATCACCGGACTTGGTCACTTGGTTGAGTGACCCACGATCTGCCTTCCACAGCACCGCAGGTCGTGGGTCCCTTCGCCCTTGCAGTGTGTCCAAATAAGCGACGAAACGGAGGCGGCGCGGAAGGCTAGATCATCAACCAGAGCGCGAGAAGAAACGGGGAATTGCCACCGAGGCAGCGCGCTTGACCACCACCGACAACCCCGCGAGGTGAGGGACGGGCAGACGGGGTGCTCCGCGATAATGTGATCCAAGTTATGATATCGTTCCTAAGACGTTCCCTTGTGATGCGACGCAAAAAATGAGATCGTTTGAGTGAAATTCTACCATTCGGAATTTCGCGGCGCAACGACAGCAACAAAGCAAATAAACGAGGGAAATGTCATGGCGACCTATACCGTCAGCTCCGGCCACACCAGTAGCGGCATCACCCTTAACCCCGGCGACACGATGACCGTGCTCCAGGGCGGGAGTGCCGTGAACACAACGGACGGGGGTTTCCAGGACGTGTTTGGCAAGACCATTGGCACCGTAATCAATAACGGCACCGAATGGGTCGAGTCCGGCGGGATCGCCAGCGGAACCATCGTCGACGGCAACGGGGCCGAGCTTGTCGTGGGTGTCGGGGCCACCGTAAGCGGCGCGGTATTCAATGGCAACAGCGACACCGCCCTGGAAGGCGCAGTAACGGTGATCGCATCCGTGATCAATTCCGGCAGCCTTGTCGATGTCTCCTTCGGTGGCACCACCACCGGCTCCATCATCAACAATGGTGGGGCCGAGTATGTCGACTACCAGGGGAGCGGCACCGTCGGCACGGTGATCAACAGCGGCGGACTGGAATATTTGGGCACCGGCTCGGCGACCGGCACGATGGTGAACAGCGGCGGGATCTTCATCGCGCCCGATGGCAACGCCACCGGCACGACAGTCAAGGCAGGAGGTCGTGTCATCTCGACTGGCGTCATACTTCTCACCCGTCCCAGCACGGTCGCGCAGCTTGGCAATACCGTCAGCAATCTGGCCGTCACCGGGGCGACGTCGGAGGACGACGTGCTGGCTGGCGGCGTCACCCACGGAACCCTCCTGGCCAACAGCGGTACCGAGCGGGTGTTCACCGGCGGCTCGGCGATCGGCGCAATGGTCAGTTCCAATGGCACGCAATATGTCAGCTCCGGCGGCACCGCGACCGGCACAGTCGTGAACAACGGCGGCAATCTGACCCTGGACGGCGGCAAGATCCGTCAGCGCGGTCGTGAACAGCGGCGGCTCGTTTGATTTTGTGTCCAGCAGCACGGCCAGCGCCACCATGATCAACAGCGGCGGCGTGATGGATTTGGGACAAGCGTCCGACCACGCCATCGGCACCGTCGTGAACGGCGGGAGACTGAACGATGGAGGGGCGTCCACGAACTTCGGCACTGTCGTGAACAGTGGCGGAATTGACGAAGTCAGCAACAACTTCAGCGGCGGCTCAGCGACCGGCGCGACGGTGCACAGTGGCGGCACACAAAGCCTGTTCGGCGGAACAGCGATCGGAACCATCGTGACCGCCGGGGGCAGTCTGCTCGTCAGCGGCGGCAACTACATCGAAGAAGATTTCATCACCGGCACGACCAGCGGCGCCGTGATCAGCTCGGGCGGCCTCGAGGTGGTATCGGGCGGTGTCTACGGCGTCTCTGACGGCACGGTGGTTTCGAGCGGGGGCCAGGAAAATGTGCGCGCGGGCAGCCTCGCCAACGGCACCGTGGTGGACCCCGGCGGCTTCATGGCGGTCGATGGCACCGCGGTCGGCACCGTCGTCAACGGCGGCACGCAATGGGACAACCCAGGCGGCGTGACCAGCGGCACGATCGCGAAGGCCGGCGGGACCGAGATCGTCTACGGCGGTGGCACCGCCAACGGAACAGTGCTGTCATCGGGCGGCTTCGAGACGATCTCCCGCGGCATCGCGCATGGGACAGTGGTTCTGAGCGGCGGCTTTGAAGGCGTCTTCAACAGCGGAACGACCAGCAACACGGTGGTATCGAGCGGCGGCGAGGAGATCGTTTATGCCGGCGGCGTTGATCGGTTCTCGACCATCAGCCGGGGCGGGATCGCAGTTCATCCGCTCGGCCGGTACCGGTCAGCGGCGGCACGGTGATCTCCGGCGCGACGATGACGGTAAGCTCGGGCGGCGTCGTGCTGGCGGGTCTGACGCTGTCGGGCGGCACGGCCAACATCTCGGGATCGATGGCGGCCGGCCAGACGATGAGCTTCGCCGGCACCGGCGGCGACCTGGCCCTGTATAACCTTCCCGCCTTCGGTGCATCGATCGGCGGCTTCGGCAGCGGCGACAAGATCGATCTCGGCAATTTCGCCTTCAGCTCGGCCGCGACCCGCTCGTTCAGTTCCGGGACGTTGACGATAACCAATGGCGCCAGCCATGCCAGCCTGACGCTGGTGGGCGCTTATGTCACCAGCAACTTCGCCCTTTCGAGCGACGGTGTGGCCGGAACTCTGATCAAGTTCACCTGAAGGGGCAGGCAACAGCGCGCCGCCCGACGTGATCCCCCTCCCGGCGCATTAAATCAACGTCCGTCGGCCCCGGCAGCGGCCGAGCGGTGATTGGCGGTTCGGGCGGCGGCTTCGCGACTTGCGGCGGTCCGATCGATCGTTGCATGCTTCCGGCGACCAGTGGCGCGAAGAAGCGGCACGGCGGTTGCGCTGTCGGACGTGGTGACTGATTGTCCTGAACGTTATCGCCGTGCGGCAAATCAAGGCGGCTGACCAGGGCGCCGCCAGTTGTCCGGCGCGCCGACGAAAAGAACGGGAGTGGGCAATGCACCTGGATCCGGTTTTCCTTTCACGGCTGCAATGGGCCTGGGTGATCGCGTGGCACATCCTGCTGCCGGCCTTCACAGTGGGGCTCGCGTCCTTCATTGCCGTACTGGAAGGTTTGCACTTCTTTACCGGCAACGAGGTCTGGTTTCGCATCTCGGGCTTCTGGACCAAGATCTTTGCCGTATCGTTCGGCATGGGCGTGGTATCAGGCATCACCATGCCATTCCAGTTCGGCACCAACTGGGCGCGCTTCTCGGACGCCGCGGCCAACATCATCTCACCGCTGTTGGCCTATGAGGGCCTCATGGCGTTTTTCCTCGAGGCGTCGTTCCTCGGGGTTTTGCTGTTCGGGCGGGCGCTGGTGCCACGCTGGGCGCATTTCTTCGCGGCATTGATGGTGGCAACGGGAACGCTCATGTCATCGTTCTGGATTCTGTCCGCGAACAGCTGGATGCAGACCCCCGACGGCTACAAGGTTATCGATGGGCGCTTCTTCCCGACCGACTGGCTGGCGATCGTGTTCAATCCATCGTTTCCTTACCGGTTCGCCCACAACGTCACGGCGTTCTACATCACCACCGGCTTCGTCGTGCTCGGCGTCGGCGCCTATCTGTTTCGCTCGCGCAAGTCGACCGAGGAAGCCCAGCTTATGGTGAGGATGGCACTGAACCTGCTGATCGTGCTGGTGCCGCTGCAGATCGTGCTCGGTGACATGCACGGCCTCAATACGCGTGCCCACCAGCCAACCAAGCTGGCCGCGATCGAGGGCGTCTACGACACCGAGCAACCCGACGCGCTGGCGCTGTTTGGTATCCCCGACGACGCGGCGGAGCAGTTGCGCTACGCGATCAGGATCCCTCACCTCGGCAGCCTGATTCTGACCCATAGCTGGAATGGCGAGGTGAAAGGGCTGAAGGAATGGCCGCCGGAGGATCGTCCGCCGGTATGGCCGGTGTTCTTCGGCTTTCGCATCATGGTGGGGATCGGTCTGCTGATGCTGGCGACGGTCGTCACCGGATGGGTCCTGCGGCTGCAGCACCGGCTGTTCGAGACGAGATGGTTCCTGCTGCTCTGCCAATGTGCGTCCCCGATCGGCTTCATCGCGGTGATCGCCGGCTGGACCACAACGGAAGTTGGGCGTCAGCCCTGGACGGTGTTCGGGCTGCTCCGCACGGCCGATTCCGTGTCGCCGTCGCTGACCGGCGGCGATGTGCTTGGCTCGCTGTTGCTCTACATGGCGGTTTATCTGCTGATGTTTCCCACTGGCATCGGGTTCATGGTCAGCATGGTGCGCGGCGGCGTGCAGGGTGAGGCGCAGCAACGCGAAGTGATCGAGGGGCTGCAGTCACGCGGTCCCAGCACGACGCTGCCGCTGCGCGACGTGGAAGGAGCAGGATGATGGCCGACAGTGCTTTCGATCTGGTTCCGATATGGACGGTTATCCTCGGCGCCGGGGTGTTCTTCTACGTTTTGCTCGACGGTTTCGATCTGGGTGTCGGCATGCTCTGGGGTTTTGCCCCCGCGGCGTCGAAGGATCTGGTAATGAATTCGGTTGCGCCGGTCTGGGACGGCAACGAGACCTGGTTGATCCTCGGCGGCGTCGGACTGCTCGCGGTATTCCCTCTCGCCTTTGCCATCATCATTCCCGCAGTGTATTTTCCCGTCCTCGCCATGCTGCTGGGCCTGGTGTTCCGCGGGGTGGCGTTCGAGTTCCGCCTCAAGCACCCGCGCCTGCGCCGTTTCTGGGCTGGCGGGTTCTGCGTCGGTTCGGCGGTCGCCTCGTTCTCGCAAGGTGCGGTGCTTGGCGCGCTGATCCAGGGCTTCAAAGTCGAGGGCCGAAACTTCGCCGGCGGCTCGTTCGACTGGCTGACACCGTTCTCGGTGCTGACGGGCGTCGCGCTGATGTTCGGTTACGGCCTGCTGGGCGCGGGATGGTTGATCATGAAGACCGAGGGCGACTTGCAGGTCTGGGCACGGCGAATGGGCCGGGTTTGTTTCGTTGGGGTGGCGGTGGCGATCGGTGTTGTCAGCGTCTGGACCCCGGTGATGGAGCCGGCGATCGCGCAACGCTGGTTCGGGTGGCCCGGCATCATGCTACTGGCGCCGGTCCCGCTGATCACCGTGGCGATCGCGTTTGCGGAGTGGCGGTCGCTGAACCGGGACGGCCACGCCGGACCGTTCGCCGGCGCGATGGGGCTGTTCCTGATGTCCTATCTCGGCATCGCGATCAGTCTTTGGCCGTTCGTGGTGCCGCGCCACTACACGTTCTGGGATGCCGCGTCCGCACCCAGCACACAGGTGTTCCTGCTGGTCGGCACACTGTTCCTGCTGCCGGTGATCATCATGTATACCGCTTGGTCGTACTGGGTATTTCGGGGCAAGGTTCGCGCCGATATCGGGTATCACTGAAGCGCTGCAGCGGCGTTTCCCGCGGCACCGATGCGAACCGTCCGCGACGCTGACACGGTTCTCACGGTGCCATCACCGGGCTCGGGTGGCGAACCATGTGTTGGCGTCATAACAGCTGATGGTCGGTCGATCCCTCGACGAGTTCATTGCGAGGAGAGATACGATCCGGTTACTGCGGTGACAGAGCGCAGAGCGGAAACTGGCACTTAGGCAGCAGGGCGAAGGTGTGAGATAAGCAATGGATTCCAGGCCGAGCATCGGAAGACCACCGTCGTCGAGGCTGAAGGTGGTCGCCCGGGTTGAAGGGCTGCAACGGCCGATTTAGAGTGGGGCCGCGACATCATCGATGTGCCCTGGGCGTAGACACTACTGGCCAGATGCTTAGGATGCGGCTGAGCGGCATTCCGGATGTCACGCGAGCGGAGTTGGCAGTTCGGAGCCCTCACGTTGAGGAGGACCAGAAATGCGCATGACATTATTGGTTGCAGTGGCAACTTTTTGTTTCATGGGCGCAGCGGCGGCACAGTCTGTTGGTGATGGTTCGGTGCCCCGCAGCATTGGCAATCGCGCAAACGGCTTCGATTATCAGCCGACACCCGGCGAGGTTATCCATAGAGAAAAAGCCGCAGGGGTGCGGCCGTCAATGGGTTCCCAGCAAGCGACGGACCAGGAGTTGGAGAACCTCGATCGCGATTTACTGGCCAAAGAGGGACTGAGTACCTCGAGTGTACCTAACATGGCACCTCGATAGCTCAGAGTTATATGCTTAGGCTTTAGCGATGACCATCCGTGCTTACGGTGTCATCCTCGGCGAAGGCCGGATATCTACGATCTTGACTGCACCGCTCTGCAAGTCGTGGGTCCCCTCGGCCAACGCCAAGGGCATGCTTCGCAACGGCAGGCCCGGCCCCTCGACCTCCGCTAAGGGCATGCTCCGCCGGGGACGACACCCGAGACGCGAGCGGTGGCTCATCGTCAAGGGCCGCCGGTATCAATCATCTCTCGCTGCCGCGCGGTACGAGAGCGACGCTTAGGTCCGCCTCCACTGCGGCAGGCTATCCGGGTGAGGCCAGGCCCAAAGGCTGCACGGGATCGGGCGATGGCCCCACCGCCATCACCCGTGCCCAACGTTCAGCCGGCCCGCTAAACCTCCGACTTGCCGGTGTGCAGCCGGAAGCGGTCGAGATCCGGTGCCTCCTGTCCGACATCCGTGAACGCCTTCCGCAGGGCTCCCATCGAGGGGCCGAAGATGCCGGCGCGATTCTCGCTGCACCACTCGCGCGAACCGACCGTGGTATCCAGGCTGCCCTGGAACCGGGGCATCACCCAGCGAGCGAACAATTCGTAGCTGCGCAGGGTCTGCTCCCGGTTCGCCCATTCATGTGCCCTGAACAGCACGGCCCCTGCCCCGCCGCCGGTGAAGCCCAGCAACCGCTCGATCCCGGCGGCAATGGTGTCGGGGGAGCCCACGAGGGTGGACCCTGCCGCCAACCCCTCCGCCAGCGGGTTCTCGCTGCGCATCGGCGGCCGGCCGAGGGTCTCGCTGAAATAGCTTAGTGTCTCCACGCGCTCGCCCCTGCGAACTTCGGCCATCGCAAGTTCGTCGTCCTCGGCGCAGTGCATGTTGATCACCAGCCGCCAGTCGGACCGGTTCAAGGTCTTGCCGTATTTCGCCGCCTCGGCCTCCCCCACCTTCCAGTGTTCGGCCAGCTTGTCGGAGCCGCCCGGCAGTCCAGCGCCCAGCGAGAGCAAGCCGACGCCGTATTTGCCCGCGGCCATCACGCCGGACGGCGTCGTTACGCTGGCGACGGCGATCGGGAAGCCTCCCTTGGTGTAGGGCTTCAGGTGCAGCCGAGCGTCACGGAGTTCGAACCAGTCGGTCTTGAGGGTGACTGGATCCTTGCATTCCAGCAGCGCCACGATGGCGCCGAGGGACTGATCCATCATCCGCCGCTGGTTGTCGGCCTCGATGCCCATCATGTACGCGTCGGACACCAGCGCGCCGGGCCCGCAGCCCAGCATGGCCCGCCCGCGCGTCATATGATCGAGCTGCACGAAACGCTGCGCCACCAGCAGCGGATGGTGATAAGGCAGGCTGGTTACACCTGAGCCCAGCATGATCTGTCGCGTTTTCTCCGCCGCGACACCGATAAAGATCTCCGGCGAGGCGATGATCTCCCACCCGGCGGAGTGATGCTCGCCGATCCAGGCCTCGTCGTAGCCGAGGTGGTCGAGCCACTGGATCAGTTCCATGTCCCGGCCCAGCGCCAGCGTCGGATTGTCGCCAACACGGTGGAACGGGGCGAGGAAGATGCCGAAGCGTAGACCCTCATGCGTTGCCATACGAATGTCCTTCTATACGTCGTGCCGGTCCAGGCCGGTCGCGTGCGCCAACGGTGACGGCGGTGGGCAGGTTGGTCAAGCCGGACGTCACGATGCGCCGTTGGATAAGATGGCCGGCCAGGCTGTCAGGCAAAAGCCGAGCTGTCAGGCAAAAGCCGAAAAGACCTCCTCCAGCGCCTTGAGCTGATTGCCCGCGGCCGACGAAGGCACGATGATCAGGTCGCGCACGCCGGCATCACGCCAGGCCTCGACCCCTTCCCGCACCTTCGATGCCGGCCCGAACAGCGTGTTGTCGGCCAGCCATTTGTCGGAGAAATACTTCGGCACGTCATCCTGCCGGCCTTCAGAGATGGCGGTCTCGATTGCCGCCATCTCCTCATGGTAGCCGGCTTCCTTCCAGTAGTTCCGGTAATTTGGCAGCAAGCCGTAGTTGGTCAGGGTGCGGCGGTTGACCGCCTTGGCGGCCTCGACGTCATCGCTGATGCAGGTCGGGATCATGTTGCCGATGAAGAAATCAGGATCCGTCCGCTTCGCCTCCGGCAGCGCCGCCAGCGATGCCGCCATGTGCGAGCGGGAGGCGTTGGCGAACACCACACCCTCCGCAATCTCCCCGGCCAGCGCCACCATCTTCCGGCGCAGCGCGGCGATGATGATCGGCGGCAGGGTGCCGAGACCTTCCTGCGCGCGGAACCGTTCGACGAAGCTGCGAATGTCACCCAGCGGTTTGCCTGGCGTAACGCCCATGCGGATATGTGACGGCCCGTGGGCGACGCCGATTCCCAGCCGGAAGCGGCCGCCGGAGACCTCGTGCATCACCGCGGCACTTTGGGCGAAGTCGAGCAGCGTCCGCTGATAGATCGGAGCGATCGCGGTGCCGAACGGGATACGCGCTGTGTTCCAGGCCAAGGCCTCGCAGAACGACATGTTGCCGAACATGCTGGGCGAGTAGATCCCGGCAAAGCCCCGGCGCTCGATGTCCTGGGCGATCTCTATGGTCCGCCGGCGGCGTCCCGGAACGGCGACAAGACTGAGTGCGGGCAGGGTTTGCGGCATGGCTCGGGTTCCTGAATGTTCGCCGCGGAAGGTATGGTCGAACTAAGCGTCATTGAACAGGCTCGGCACGTTCCCACGCCTGGCTCGGATCCCGGGGTATCGTTACCAATCGCTTATGACGCCGACACGCTGTTTGCACGGTATCTGCACTTGTGACCGACGTATTCTGTGCACAGCACAGCAAATCGTGGGTCCTCTCGGCCGGCGCGAAGGGCAAGCAACAATTCGCTGTAGAGACGACCTGCCGCCGCAGTTACGATCGCGACTGCGCGGGGGGCCGAGCCCGACCGGATCAATACGATCTCGGCATTCCCAATACGTGTTGTCCGACATAGCCCAGGATCAGGTTGGTCGAAATCGGCGCAATCTGATACAATCGTACCTCGCGCCATTTGCGCTCGATCTCATACTCCCTGGCATAGGCAAAGCCGCCGAAGGTCTGCATCGCGGTATCGGCGGCCTTCCATGCCGCTTCCGACGCCAGCAACTTGGCGATGTTGGCGTCCGCGCCGCACTCCTGGCCATTGTCGAACAACGCCGCCGCCCGCCGGCAAATCATGTCCGCTGCCTCCAACTCAGCCCAGGCGCGGGCAATGGGGAACTGCACAGCCTGGTTCCTGCCAATAGGCGCGCCGAAGACGACGCGGTCCTTGGCATATTGCGTCGCCTTCCGGACGAACCACCTGCCGTCGCCGACCGCCTCGCTGGCGACCAGGACGCGTTCGGCGTTCATGCCATCAAGGATGTAGCGAAAGCCGCGGCCCTCCTCGCCTATCAGGCTGTCGGCCGGGATGCGGAAATTGTCGAAGAAGACTTCGGTCGTGTTGTGGTTGATCATCGCCTTGATGGGACGCACCTCGAGCCCCTTGCCGGTGTTCTTCTCGCGCATGTCCAGCAGGAAGACCGACAGTCCGTCGCTGCGCTTCCTCACCTGGTCCGCCGGTGTGGTCCGCGCCAGCAGCAACATCAGGTCCGAGTGCATGGCGCGCGACGTCCAGACCTTCTGGCCGGAGACGAGGTATCCGTCACCATCCCGTACTGCCCTGGTCTTCAATTGCGTGGTGTCAGACCCGGTGGTCGGCTCGGTCACTCCGAACGCCTGCAGGCGAAGGCGGCCGGCGGCGATCTCCGGCAGGTATGTTCGCTTCTGCGCCTCACTGCCGTGCCGCAGCAGGGTGCCCATGATATACATCTGCGCGTGGCCCTGGCTGGCAACGCAGCCCGATGCATTGATCTCCTCCAGGATCACCGCCGCGGCGCGTAGCGGCAACCCGGAGCCGCCGTATTCCTCGGGGATCAAGGCGGCGAGGAAGCCGGCACGGGTCAGTTCCTCGACGAATTCCGTCGGATAGGCCTCACGCTCCTCCAGGCCGCTCCAATAGGTGCCGGGATAGCCGGCGCAGATCCTCCGCACCGAGGCGCGAAGTTCCGGATAGTCCTCTCCCAGGGCGACAAAGGTTTCCTCGGACATGATGCGGCTCCTTCGGTTCGGCCGGTCCGCACGCTGCCGAACGATGGCGGACCGGTCAAACCCCTGCTAATCCGAGCCACGAATGAAAATCCTGTTCGTGACATCCAATCGGTTGGGCGATGCGATCCTATCGACCGGTTTGCTGGACCATCTGATCGTGAATTACCCCGACGCCCGGATCACGGTGGTTTGCGGACCGGTCGCCGAGGGGGTGTTCGCCCGCATGCCGAACCGGGCGCGCACCATTATCCTCGCCAAGCAACGCTTCGGGCGGCACTGGCTGCCGCTGTGGGCCGCGACCGCGACCACGCTGTGGGATCTGGTCGTTGACATTCGCGGATCAGCCTTGTCCTGGCTGGTGCCAACCCGGCATCGGGCGGTGTTTCGCCGCTCCGACGGGCCCAAGATCGAGCAGCTTGCCACGATCCTGGGAGTGTTCCCTGCTCCGTTGCCGGTGGCCTGGATCGCGGAAACGGACCGCTCGAATGTTGCCGAAATTCTGCCGGTGGGCAGGCCAATCATCGCCCTCGCCCCCACCGCCAACTGGGAACCGAAAATCTGGCCGGCTGAGTGTTTTGCCGCCGTGTTCGACCTGTTGTCCCGAACGATCCTGCCTGGCGCGGTGCCAATCGTGCTGGGCGGCCCGGGAGCGGCGGAAGCCGCGATGGCGGCCCCGCTGCTGGCGAAGTTGCCGACGTCGATCGATCTCGTCGGTCGATTGTCACTGCCGGAGGTTGCGGCCTGCCTGGAGCGATCGGCGCTGTTCATCGGCAACGATTCCGGGCTGATGCACCTGTCAGCGGCGGCGGGCGCGGCGACAATCGGCCTGTTCGGCCCGACTGATGCGACGATCTATGCGCCCGCGGGCCGCCGAGCGATGGCGGTCGAAGGCTCCGGGGGGAGGATGGCCGCGATTGACGTGGAGCAGGTCGCTGCCGCGGCCGGCACTCTGCTGCTGCAGCCGATCACCGCCTTGGGGAGTGCCTCCAGCATCGCCTTGGCGCCTGGTCCGGTGGAATCGAGCTGAGGGTCCACCTGCACGCAGGGGCCTCGCGGCTAGACAAAATGCCCGAAAATCGCGCATGGCGGTGCGCGACCGCGATCGCCGAACGGGCGCCGGATGCAGGTTCGGCGACGATTTCGTCCCCCGATCATCGCCACTGAGCGGGACCATTCGTCTACGAAATCTGTCGCGGCATGACGAGCCAGAGAGCAGTGGGTGGCCGGCCTTCGCCGGCCATGACACGAGCGCGAGATGACGCGAGCAGGACTTGGCGTGGTCGGCTCACCGGGGATGTCACGAGCGTGGCATGCCGACAAGTCATTTATCTTGCGCGTTGGCATCATTTTGCCAAAACGAGCGTGTTCACCTCGTCCTTGACATAATAGAAGCCATCGCCGGACGGGGTCATGGCGATGCCGAACAGATCGCCGCTGCCTGGCGGCGACTGAGCGCGGTTGGCATCGATCCACAGCGCGTGCAGTTGTTTGCCACTCGCCGGGTCGATCTCCACAACCTGTCCGTTCAATCCATTGATCACCAGCAGATTGCCGTTCGGGGCGGTGGTCATGGCCAGCGGCCGGCGCAGCATCCCGTCGACGGTCAGGTCCTTGCCAATGCCAGCGCTGTCCTTGCGCGTAGCGGCATCGGGAATCACCGAGATGCGGTTGTGAATGGCGTCGGAAACATAGAGCGCGCCATTGGCCCCAAGGGCCAGACCGGTTGGCCCGATAATGAACACGTCCTTGTCGGCCCGCTGGCCGAAACCGTCGCCGATCACCGTCTCATCGACCACCGTCGGCGGCTTTCCCGGCGCCATAGCCAGATTGATGCGGACAACATTCGCCTTGTTCACGACATTCTGGCCGGGCGCTCCAACATCGAAACCGGTGTTGCTCACGAACAGGGAGGCAGTGCTGCCGTTGTCAATCACCGCCATGTTGCCCCAGGGACCGTTGATGTTCGGGCCGGTGATCGTGCCTGCGATCTTACCGCTGCTATCGAGGACCAGCAGACAACCCGGCCCCTTCGTCGCCGTGGTCCCGTCCTCGCTCGGCAGGCTGCCGACGATCACCCAACCGGATTTGAGCATAGCCATGGCAGTGGTCAGACCAATTCCGCCGGGGCACTCCGGCAAATGGCGAGGGATGCTCGCGAATGTCGCCAGCTTGCCGCTGGCTGGCGTGAACCGGACGATCGTGGTTCCCAACCCCTGCAGATTGTTGTGATCATTGAAGTTTGTGATCAGCACATCGTCCTTGGCGATGCTTCCAGCCGATACCGGGGCTACGACGATCGCGTAGGGGTTCTGGTCGCCGTTGTCCGGCACCGTTGAGGTCAAAGTGGAAAAATGATGGATCCCCTTGAGGTAGCCCTCGGAGGTCGCACCGGCACCAGCCGGCGCTGCCGCAATTGCGAGCACCAAAGCGAGTCCGGCCCAATTGGTTGTGCGCACGCTGCTCATCGATCCCCCTCCCGGACAAGCACACCGCCGCCGGAGATGATATTGCGAATCATTTGCATATACTGCACCCGCCAAGCCGGTGCAAGTGGACGCTGGCCGGACTAGAAAGTGACCACGCTGCGCAGGCCAAAAACGGCCTCGTTGGCGATACTCTTGGTCGGATTGTTTGGGTTCAGGATGCCGCCGCCGGGCGTGAAGATGTACTGGAAATCCGGCTGCATGACCCACCAGGGCGTTACCTGGATCTGGTACGTTACTTCGATGAAGGTTTCCGATGAGCGAACCGGCGCTGAGGTGCCGTTGAAGAAATTGGTTGCCTGATCGAAAGCTCGGGCACCGCCGCTGATCGTGGTGAAGCCGAAGCCGACGCCGAAGGTGTCGTCGTCACGACCAGGCAACGGCGCCTTTAAGGTAACGCCGGCGTTGGTGCTGAAGTTGATCAGATTGCGATCGCCTGGCGCACCCATGACGCGGGCAAATACGCCGATCGCTCGGTTCTCTTCCGGGGCCGGCCGCCAGAGCATCTGGTCAAAAACGCCGTAGACGCTGAAATTGTGCCACTCGCCGCGTGGGATGCCGGTGCTGTTCGGATCGGCGAGCGACAAACCGGTGTTGTCGAATTGCTGGTTTGGAAAAGAGGCGGTGTCATACCAGAAGCCCAGCTTGTAGACGCCCGGCAGTCCGCTCGGTTTCGCACTGTCCGTCACGAGCTCGCCGTTGGATGGCTGATTGATGGCATATTGTACTTCCGCAATGAACAGCGCCCCGGTGTTCAAATTAAACAGCGTGCCGGTACGTTCCGCTCCCCGAAGTTGGCTGTCGTTGGCGAACGAGCCACCAGGAGGATTGTCGTCGAACACGCCGCCCAGCAACGTCAGGTTTTCACTCGGCCTGCCGCGCAGCCGAACGCCGAGCGAGGACAGCGGGTAGGCGGGACCGCCGGCGTAGAGGTTAGCGGACGGCAGCATCGGCCAGCCCATCATGGTGTTGATGAACGTGCTGGAGCCCTGGCTCGTGATGAATTCCTGGTCGATACTTTGCTGACCGATCTTTACGTCGAACCGGTCCTGCAAGAATGACTGCTGATAAAACAACTCCCACAGTCTGGTCGTCGGCTCGGCCTCGATGCCGCTGATGGTCTGCAGGTTCAGCAGGTTTTCGGCGCTTAGATTGTGGCCGCGGATATTGAACGCGCTGACATTGAAGGTTCCTCCGTCCCAGCCGAATGCCGCCTTCGTGTCGAGGCCGATGCTCAACATCGTCAGCCCGTCGTAGGCCGCGCCGGTCTTGATCCCGCCGGTCACATTGCCGAACACTTCGTTGGTGTCCTGCAGACCGAAGGACAATCCGACGCTGCCGAGCGCGGTTCGAAAGCCGCCGACATCGCCGAGCAGGGTGCTGCGCGTCCAAATGCCGGTGAGAAATCCAGGATCCGGTACTCCCCTGCGGTTGCGGCTGAGCCTGGGCGAACCCCTGCCGCGGAAGCAACAGCGACGTCGCCAGCAAGGCCGCTTGCGCGACAGGCTTAAATTTCGTTGGGGTCATGGTCTGCTCCGTGGTGATCCACAGCATGGCTTAAATGAGAATGCGTCGCAACATCATTTGCGCCGCGACCTTTTTTTACAGCAAGTTGCAGCGAAGGCGCCGAGATACTTCGACGACAACCCGTGCGACCAACTGTGCGGAGGTTCCTCGTAGCCGGCTGTCTTGCCCCACGGCGCGGCGGGTCAGCCGGTTACGGCCTGGGTCAACGCCTCGAGCGTCGCCTCGACATCCCGTCCGGTGGTATCGAGCTGGAGGTCCGCCTGCGCGTAGAGTGCCTCACGGCTGGACAAAATAGCTCGAAGGTCAGCCATCGACCGGCGATTGTCGCGCATTGGCCGCAGGTCGCCTTGATCGATGACCCGTTGCATATGCTGCTCGGGTGAGGCTTTCACCCAGACGGTCAAGCAGGCTTGCATCAGGCACATGAAGGTGCCTGCCTCGGCGACGATACCACCGCCGGCGGCGATCACCGCGGCTGGATGGGTGGCGATCAGCCGATCGAGAACAGTCCGCTCCATGCGCCGGAACCCGGCCTGGCCGTGCAGTTCCATGATTTCGCCGAGTTCCATGCCCGCTTCGCGCTCGATTTCCTGGTCGAGTTCGAGGAAGGGCACCCGCAGACGTGGCGCGAGAAGGCAGCCGAGCGTGGATTTGCCGGCGCCTCGCAAGCCGATGAGCGCGATGCGGTGGCGGTAGCCTTCGGCGCGCGCGCCGACGGGCAAGGCCGGCGTGGGATCATCTTCCAGCAGCGCCCGCAGATCGACATGCAGCGCCGTCGCGAGCGAGCGCAGCAGCAGGATCGAGCCGTTGCCGGTGCCGGCCTCCACGGCGGAGATATAGCGTTCCGATACCCCGGACTGATCGGCCAGGATGCGTCTGGTCATACCGCGGCGCGCTCGCAGCAAACGCATTCGCTTGCCGAGGGCGCGCAGGAATGCTGTGTCGTCAGCCGACTCGTTCAATGGCGCACATCCGTGCGCTGCCGCAGGCGCGAAAACGGGTCCAGGTCCGGGACATCGGACCGATCATTGTCCGCCATGATACCGCATGCTAGCGGACCAAACGGCAACAAGCGGTATGATCAATGACTGATGTCTTCTCCACGTCACTCCCCAATTCACCAGCCGAACGCCGCTTCGAGGATTATATTGTCGGCGCCACCTATGACTGCGGATCGACCACGGTCACCGAGGACGAGATCATCGCCTTTGCCCGTCAGTATGACCCGCAAGCCATGCACATCGACAAGGCACTCGCGGCCGCCGGACCGTTCGGGGGAGTCATCGCGAGCGGCTGGCACACGGTAGCGCTGACGATGCGACTGGTGGTGAACAACTACCTGCCGTCGAATGGCCTCGCCGCCCCGGGGATCGACGAACTGCGATGGCCCGTTCCGGTTCGACCCGGCGACACACTGAACCTGCGTGTCACCGTGCAGCAAGCGAGACGGTCGCGCAGCAAGCCGGATCGTGGACTGGTGCATAGCCTGATGGAGGTGGTCAATCAGCGTGGCGAGGTGGTCATGACGATGAAGCCGATGAATCTCGTCCGTTGCCGCGATCCTGGCTCGTAGCCGGCAAACACGGTTCGGAGGTACCGGCACACCCTACTCAGCAGCCTTGCGTTCGTGCAGCACCTCATGTGTGTGTTCGCCCAATCGCGGTGCGGCGCGGCGAACAGACCCGGGCGTGTCCGATAACTTGACCGGCACGCCCATGGTCCGAAACGGGCCGGTCACCGGGTGGCTGGTCTCCACCACCATCTCGCGTGCCAATATCTGCGGATCGGTAAAGACCTCGTCGTAATGCAGCACCGGGCCGGCGGGGATGCCAAGCTTCTCCAGCGCCGCAAGCCAGTGAGCCGACGGTTTCATACGCAGCTTTTCCGCCAGAAGCTCGACCAGCACCGTATTGTGCGCCACCCGTTCGGCATTGGTGGCAAACCGCGGATCGGCGACAAGCTCGGGCAAGCCGATCAAATCGCAGAACTGAACGAAGAATTTCTGTTGCGACGCGCCGACGGTGATGTAGCCGTCCGCGGTCTGGAAGCACTGATACGGCGAGCTTCCCCGATGCGCCTGGCCGATCCGCTGCGGCCGTGTTCCGGTCGCGAAATAATGTGCCGACTCGTAGACGGCCAGGGAGGTCGCGGCTTCCAGAAGTGACGTTTCGACGCGCTGGCCGACGCCGGTGCGATGCCTGGCCTCGACCGCCGCGAGCACGCCGAAGGCCAAGAACATGCCGGCGGTGACATCGGAAATGGCGATTGGCAGCCGGAACGGCGGGCCATCGGCAGGCCCGTTGGTGCTCATAAGGCCGGACATTGCCTGGGTGATCAGGTCGAAGCCGCCGCGCGGACTGGTACGGTCCGGTCTGGCCGAAGCCTGAGATGGAGGCCAGGATCAGCCGTTTGTTGCGCTCGTGCAGGACTGGCCAGCCGAGGCCCAGGCGATCCAGGACGCCCGGCCGGTAATTTTCCACCAGGATGTCCGCCTGATCGATGAGCCGCAGCAATGCCGCCTTATCCGCCGGCTGTTTCAGGTCCATCACCACGGACCGCTTGTTGCGGTTCCAGGTCATGAAGGGCGCGCTCTCGCCGTTGACGAAGGGTGGCATGCCACGCGCCGAGTCGCCTTTGGGTGGCTCGATCTTGATGACCTCGGCGCCGTGGTCGGCCAACAGCATGGCGCAGTAAGGACCGGATAGATGACTGGTCAGGTCCAGAACCAGAAGATGATCGAGTGCGCCGGCCATGTCTGTTGCCTCCATATCACTCCAGGGCGTCGATGCCCCTGCATCGCTGCCGGGAGGATGATGCCACAGGACCGCGAATGCGGCATCATGGGCCGACCCTGTTTGCAGCCTTCGGTGTCGGGAGATCAGCTTGGACCAAATCGGCAGCGTGCTTGACCCAGCAAAATTTCAGGATCCCGTGGTAACGGCAAAAGGGGAGCCTCGGGCGACGGTCGCGCTGCGTGCGCTCGAGACGCTGTGGTTCAACACCGGAACCCTGTGCAACCTGACGTGCCGCAACTGCTACATCGAATCGTCGCCGCGCAACGACCGGCTCGCCTACCTCACGAGGGCCGAGGTTGCCGGATACCTGGACGAAATCGAACGCGACGGGCTGCCCACCAAGCTGATCGGCTTCACCGGAGGGGAGCCGTTCATGAACCCCGACATCGTCGCCATGCTGGATGACGTGCTGTCGCGCGGTCTGCTCGCGCTGGTGCTGACCAACGCGATGAAGCCGATGCGCAAGCTGCGAGCCGCACTGCTGGATCTGTGCGAGAGGTATTCGGACCGGCTGACAATTCGGGTGTCGCTGGACCACTACGACCCGGCGATCCACGAGGCGGAGCGTGGCCGCCGAGCCTGGGAACCCACGCTGGACGGGCTGATCTGGCTGGCACGAAACGGCTTTCGGCTGGACGTAGCCGGCCGCCGCTTTACCGCCGAACCCGAGCGATCGCTGCGCGACGGCTTCGCCGCATTGTTCGCCCGGCACCGGATAGCGATCGACGCGCACGATCCGATACGCCTGATGCTGTTCCCGGAGATGGAAGCTGGGCGAGACGTGCCGGAGATCACCACCGCCTGCTGGGGCATCTTGCGCAAGTCTCCCGACGAGGTGATGTGCTCTGGTTCGCGGATGGTGGTCAAGCGACGCGGCAGCGCCAGCCCGGTGGTAGTGGCCTGCACGCTGCTGCCCTATGATCCGCGCTTTGAACTGGGCATCACCTTGGCCGAAGCATCTGGCGCGGTCTCGCTCAACCACCCATTCTGCGGCTCATTCTGCGTTCTCGGCGGCGCCGCCTGCAGCCGCTGAGCCAATAACCGGCTGAAACGCTCGGCGCCCTCGGGGTTCAGGTGGCAGAACTGGTCACCGAACCAGCGGTCCGGCCAGTGCGGCATCAGGTCCAGGTCGACGTGGAACAGCCTGTAGCGATACCCATAGCCGGATAGATAGGCGAGAAAGGCGGTTCGCACTTCGGGACGAATTTCGCGCCACGTCGCATCGTTCACCGGCATCGCGACAAATCGGGCCTCGATGCCACGGCTCGCCAGCAAGGCGAGGATTCGATTGAAGTAATGGTCGAGGATCGGCCGCGGACGAAACTCCGTCAGATGACCATCCAACGCGACGGCGTCCGATCCGGCACCGGTGCCGAAGTAGTAATGGCCTCGCGCCGCCAGTGTGTCATCCAGCGTTTGCCGGTTGTGCCACCAGCGCATGGCGCCCACGCCGCGGACCAGGCTGCCAAAATACAGCGGCGGGAAGCGGATCCTGTAGAGCGCATCGCGCAAGACCGCAGGTATTCCATCGGCCTGGCGACCGGCATAGACGGAATAATCGCCGGTTTCCAGCGATGCCGCTCGCAAGGCGGCTATATCGTCTTCACCAACGAAGCCGAAGCGGACACTGCGCTCCCAGAACAAATCTGTATTGGCAAAGTGACCGGGATCGAGGGAAATGATGACCAGACGGGGGATGACCGGGCAGGCCAGGGCACGCACCAGCGCGGCGTAGGCCTCGATCGCCTCGCCGCCGCCGACGGCCAGATTGGTGGCCTTGATGGGCAGCAGCGAAGGCAGGATGTCCGCAGCGGCGCGGGAATCACCCAGGATGATGGCCTCACCCAGATCGCAGCGATCGAGCAGGATCAGCTTGGCCAGCCAGGATGGGTATTCCGGGTCCATGAACGCCATTGGCATGGTCGCCACCCAAACCCAGACCAGGGCGAAGCTCGCCAGTGCCGTTGCCGCGAGGGTTCGCCAATACCGCATCAGAAGTGGAAGTACACGAACTCGCCGGTGCCGCCGGAGGCGAGCAGGCCGAGGGTGGCGGCGCAGCCCATGACGACGGCCCAACGTGGGGTGGGGTGCCAGGCAAATCGCGGTGCCATGCCGCCTTGCATCAATTGGCGGGTGCTTGGGGCAAGCCAGACCACGGCATAGAGCGCGGCAATCCATATCATGTCGGCCACGACGTTGATGTTGGAGAGTGCGGTCACGACGCCGAGCCCATGGAGACCCGCCATGCCAGCGAGCAGCGAGCCCGCGTCGTTGACTGAACCGGCGCGGAACACCACTGCGCCGACGAGCACGCTCAGGTAAGTCACCGCGACACTGGCCCGCGCCGGCAACGGGGGCGCCCGCCACAGGCGCCAGGCGTGATTTATCAGCAGGAGGCCAGCGTGGAATGCGCCGAACAGCAGGTATGGCAGCGTCGGTCCGTGCCAGAGTCCAATGAGGATCATCGTGACCACGATCGGTGCCGCGATCATGCTCAGAAAGCCGCCCGGACTTTGTTGCGCGGCTTGGTTGATCGGCAGACCGCGCGCCCTGCGCCGGCGCAGGATCGCCAGGGTGAGTGGCGCGTGCAGGTTGGTCATCAGGAACCGCGTGAGCGACATATGCCAGCGCTGCCAGTACGCGGTAACCGACTGCGCGCGATAAGGCTGCTCGAAATTGTCGGGAAAGCGGAAGCCGAACAGCCAGGCGAGGCCGATTGCCATGTCGGTGTAGCCGGAAAAATCGAAATAGAGCTGCAATGACCAGGCGGCGGCGGCTTGCCAGGCGGTAAGCAGGGACATTGCGCCGGGATCGGCAAATCCAGCGGTAACGAGGCCGGACAGCGAATCGCCCAACACCGTCTTCTTCAGCAGTCCAATGAGGAAAAATCCCGCGCCGACCGTAAGGTTGTCGGCAGAAAGCCGCCATCCGGCGGTGCGCTCGAACTGCGGCAGCATCTCCTGTGCGTTGAGGATTGGTCCGGCGATCAGCGCGGGGAAGAACAAGACGAACAGCGCGTAATCAAGGACTCTGGGTGGCGGCACGTCTGCCCCGGCATATGCCAGCAAGCAGCCGATCTGGGTGAAGGTGAAAAAGCTGATCCCCAGGGGCAGGACGGCGTCCGGCCAAACCGAAGGTTCAGCGTATTTGAACCACCCGAGTAGCGCGAGGTTCAGCGCCACGCCGAGCGCGGAGAGATGGGCACGGGCCGCCGTTCTCGGCATCGCCCGAAGCAGCGCGAGGTTGCCGCAGACCGAGACCAGCAGCAGGGGAAGAAATTGCGGTGCCCAGGCGCCGTAAAATAACAGCGACGCGGCGATCAGCCACGATTTCGCCCAGACGGGTCCCAGACGGCAAATGGCGCCGTAGGTGGCCAGCACGCAGGGTAGAAAGCCCAGCAGGAACACAAGGGAGTTGAAAGGCACGGAGATCAGACTCCGGCGAGCGCCTGCTTGTGCGCCATCAAGCGCAGAAGGTCGCCGACGGCGTGCAGGTTTTCAATCTCGTCGAGCTCAAATAACAGATTGAACCGGCTTTCGATTTCCACCACGACGGCAATGAGGTGCATGGAGTCCCACGCGGACAGTTCGTCGAAACGTGTGGCGGACGAAAGCTCGATGTCGGGGTCTCGCAGCACGCTGCGTACGACGTCGGTGATACTGACAAGAGGTGCGGCCACGCCTTGCTCCTTCGATGGGTGGAGGGACGTGATTGAACCGCGGAAGACATTAGAGTCCGGTTAACGGCGGCCGGTTTGGTTCGCGAGCAATTGCATCAGCCTGAGATCGGTCCGCGATTCTAATCAGGCTGACATTGCTCTTATTTGGCCCGTCAGACAGCCTGATCGACTATTCGGGGCGAGGCGAAGGGTATCAGGCGTGGCCGGCGACGCCCGACAGCAACAATGGGTCAACATGCAACTTTGCCAACGCGCGCCGCCACTTCGTGTCGTGGTCGGCATCAAACAGCAGGGTCTCATCGGGGGATACCGACAGCCAGCTGTTTTCGTGGATCTCCTTGTCGAGTTGGCCCGGGCCCCAACCGGCGTAGCCCAGCGCCAGAACGCATTCGCGTGGACCGCCGCCCTCAGCGATGACTTTCAGAACATCCAGACTGGCCGTGAGGGCCATGCTGTCGTCGACCTTCAGGCTGCCCTCTCCGGTCCAGTCATTGGTGTGGAGGACGAACCCTCGGGCGTTGCCAACCGGACCGCCAGCACAAAGCTTGATCTGGCGCATCGGCGGCAAGGGTTCGACATTCAGTTGCTTCAGCAGATCGTCGAACGTCGGCTTGACGATCGGGCGGTTCAGCACCAGCCCCATCGCCCCTTCGGGAGTGTGGGCACACAGATAGATCACGCTTTGGGCGAACCGCGGATCCGCCATTGCCGGCATGGCGATCAGCAACTGGCCGGTCAGGAAAGACTCCGGCGAGGAGCCATCGGAATTGGGAGAAGACTGGGCCATTCCGGAAATTTGGCCTCATACCCGTCTCGGTGCAAGCGGGTCGGCAGCCGGATCGCGGTGATTCTGCGCCACTCCGAACCGTTGAGGCCGCATGTGGCACCGGAGGCGCAGACACGCTGCACCAAAAGCTGACGGGTCTGCAGGCGCGCAGTCCGGAAGGCGTAGCGAGATAATCGACCGGTCCGGGAGGTTTGCTGACGCCGGGCCGTTATGCGGGCCGGGCGCTCAATGCTCGCGACACATCACATCGGCGGTGGCGCGGACACAGCGCTCGAACACCGACAGGTCACGCCAGCGATCCTGATCATGTTGCACGAGCATGCCGCCCGAATCCATGATGCCACCCTCGATCATGAGGTTGTCGAACAGGCCGAACTGCTCGATCAGCAGATCCTCGGCGTCCCACCAGGAGCCATCGGCGGCAAGACGAGCGGTGCCACCGAGAGCGGTCAGGGTGCGATCGAGGAACGGGGTGGTCACGGTCGCGTAGCCGAAGAGCTTCAGGCCGAGGGCACGGGCGAAACCAACCTCATAAACGGTGCCGACATCGGCGCTGGGACCACGAAATGGGGTCAAATTGGCGATCAGGGCGTTGGAACCGCTGATATGGGCCTCATTGCGCCGAGCGATCCGGCGCCACTGCGGCAGCGTGGCCCAATCCGCGGGTTCATTCGTCAGATCGTCGAGCGGCGATACCCCCTGCAGTCCGAACCCGGCGCAAATTGCTTTTTTCCGCTCGATCCAGGCCACCGCGTCCGGCAGGAAGACGTCCGGGCCGGCGAGATACACGCGAATTGGCATGTCGCCCCCTCATAATGGCATTCGATGCTAGCGCATTCCTCGGCCGGTCCGAATAGCGGCTGATCGGTCTCAGGCCGACCGCGCGGCGGGGCTCGGATATTCTGGCTGGGCTGATTTGGTAACGTCGCGACCTTGATCGACCGGCGGTACGTCGCTAGCGTCCTACGCGGTGTGCCAGGGATCATCATCCCTGGTGACATCCGACCCATTCGCGGCCTTTATGCATTGATGGACGGTCCAATACCCTTAAACCCGGTGGCATCTACCGAAGGCGGTCCTTTCCGGCTCCTGATGCCGGAGCGGCCCGTCTCACCGGTCGTATTCACGTCTTCGCATTCGGGTCGGTCCTATGGCGCCGAGTTCCTGCCGGGTGTGCGGTTGTGCCCGCTGGGCCTACGCCGCAGCGAGGACAGTTTTGTCGACGAACTATTCGGCGCGGCTCCTGACCTGGGAGCGCCGCTTCTGGCGGCAAACTTCCCCCGAGCCTTTTGCGATGCGAACCGGGAGCCATGGGAGCTCGATCCGGCAATGTTTGCCGATCCGCTGCCCCCTTGGGTGAACACGACGAGCGCCCGGGTGACCGCGGGACTTGGCACCATCGCCAGGGTCGTGGCCTCCGGGGAACCGATCTACCGCTCGAAACTTTCGTTCGCCGAGGCTGAACGGCGTATAGACACTTACTGGCGACCATTTCACGAGGCGTTGGCAGGCCTGGTGAACGAATCCAAAGCGCGGTTCGGCTTTTGCTGGCTGATCGATTGCCACTCGATGCCGACCGGCAGCCAAACCACGTGGTCGGGAGCCCGGTCGGTCGATTTCGTGCTGGGCGATCTGCATGGCGTCGCCTGCGCACCACGTGCAACCCGGTTCGTTGAGGCGTTCCTCTCCGCCAGGGGCTACGTGGTGCGGCGGAACGATCCGTATGCGGGCGGATTTATCACCGAGCACTACGGTCAACCCGCGGACGGCGTTCACGTGCTGCAGATCGAAATCGCCCGTCGGCTTTACATGGACGAATTGCGGTTTGAACGACTGCCTGGGTTCCGGGTCGTCCAGCAGCAAATCACCGAGCTCATTGCTGCGCTGGCCCACGAGGTCCATGACCTGATCGGGTGACCCGTGATTGCCGATGGGGCCGCCCACCCGGGGGAAGGAAGTCGCATTGGCCGTTCGGGAGGCGCATTCGATCGGCTGCCGGGCGGAACGGTCCAAGGGCAAGACCGAGCAGGTTAACCAGCGGCCCGTGTCGCAACGAGCCGATCACGCCTCGGTAACACCCCGTGTGTGGCACGATGATCCAACTACTTGCGGTGCCGTTGAGGCAAAGTCGTGGGTCACCGTGCCAAGCACGGTGATGACACCTGGCGCGGGTTGCAGCGAGTCGGGGTCCGTTCAGCACGGTGTGACACTTGGGAAGCGGGTTGCAGCGTAAAGTCGTGGGTCACCGTGCCGAGCACGGTGATGACACTTGGGAAGCGGGTTGCAGCGCAAAGTCGTGGGTCACCGTGCCGAGCACGGTGATGACACTTGGGAAGCGGGTTGCAGCGTAAAGTCGTGGGTCACCGTGCCACGCACGGTGATGACACTCGGGAGCGGGTCGCAGCGTAAAGTCGTGGGTCACCGTGCCGAGCACGGTGATGACACTCGGCAGCGGGTTGCAGCGTAAAGTCGTGGGTCACCGTGCCACGCACGGGGATGACACTAGGCCTCCAGCACGGCGACGCCCGGTAAGGTCTTGCCTTCGAGCCACTCCAGGAAGGCACCGCCTGCCGCGGAGACGTAAGTTATCTGCTCGCTCACCCCGGTGTGATGCAATGCGGAGACCGTGTCGCCGCCGCCGCATACACTGCGCAATCCGCCGTTTTGCGTCGCAGCAGCAACGGCGCGGGCTAGCGCGGATGTCGCGATGTCGAAGGGCGGCGTCTCGAAGGCGCCCAGCGGTCCATTCCAGACCAGGGTTTTCAGCGACGGCAACAGAGCGATCAAATGAGCCACCGAGGCCGGACCGATGTCCAGGATCATCATATCCGCCGGGACCGCGTCGACCGAGACGGTCAGCGTTGCCGGGTTGGGCTTGAATTCGCGCGCGACGACGACGTCGGTCGGCAACACGATCCGGCAGCCGGCTTTGCTCGCCTGATCCATGATCCGCCGAGCGGCGTCATACAGCTCGGGCTCCTGCAATGATTTGCCGATGGCCTTGCCCTGCGCGGCCAGGAAGGTGTTCGCCATCGCGCCACCGATCACCAGCACGTCGACCTTGTCCACCAGGTTACCCAGGAGCTCCAGCTTGCTGGAGACCTTGGCGCCGCCGACAACGGCGGCGACCGGGCGAACCGGCGTGCCCAGCACGGAATTGAGCGCTTCCAGCTCGGACTGCATCAACCTGCCGGCATAGGAGGGCAGGATATGCGCCACCCCTTCGGTGCTGGCATGAGCTCGATGAGCCGCGGAGAATGCGTCATCGACAAAAATATCCGCCAGCTTCGCCAGATCGGCGGCGAATTTCGGGTCGTTCTCCTCTTCCCCGGCGTGGAAGCGGGTGTTTTCCAGCACCAGAACGCCGCCGGGTGAGAGCAGGCCGACTGCCTGTTCGGCGGCGATGCCGGTGCAGTCTTCGACGAAACGGACATGGGTGCCGAGGACTTCGCCGAGGGCCGTGGCCATCGGGGCGAGCGACATGGAAGACACCCGCTTGCCCTTGGGGCGGTCGAAATGGCTGCAGACGATCACCTTGGCTCCCTTGCCGGCAAGCTCGCGGATGGTCGGAGACAGCCGCTCGATGCGGGTCAGGTCGGTGATCTTGCCTTGCCGGACGGGAACATTGAGATCGGCGCGCAGCAGGACGCGTTTGCCGGCGACGTCCAGGTTGTCCAGGGTGCGAAAGGACATGCATGAACTCCAGAGTGTTTGGCTGCTTTGACTGCCATGGCGCGCCCCAGAGCGTGGAACCGGCCAGTGGGCCGCAGCCGTCGAAGTCTCTTCTAGCCGATGAGCAGGGCCGCGAACGCCGGAAGGCAAGGGCAGCCGTCCAGGCTGGCGGCGGCTAACACCGCTCGCGGCCTGCGCTTGCAACCCCGTCTGCCGAGTGACGCCCCAGGTGCGGATCGTTTGACCGCCGATCCGAGGGCGGCCGTTACGGCTACCCCCGGCTGGTGACGCTACAAGCTTCCGAACAAAGCGGCGGTATCGGACATCCGGTTGGAGAAGCCCCATTCGTTGTCATACCAGCCCATGACCCGTACCAGCACGCCGTCCACCACAGCGGTCTGCGTCGCATCGAACGTGCAGGAGGCAGGACTGTGGTTGAAGTCGACGCTGACCAGGGGCGCCTTGTTGTAGTCCAGGATGCCGGCCAACTCACCCTTGGCGGCGTCCTGCATCGCCGCGTTGATCACGTCCTTGGTGACGGGCTTGGACACGTTCACGTCCAAAGATACCAGCGACACGTTCGGCGTGGGGATACGGATAGCGGTCCCGTCCAATTTGCCTTTCAGCTCCGGCAGCACCAGACCGACGGCACGCGCGGCCCCGGTCGAGGTTGGAATGGCGGAAACAGCGGCGGCGCGGGCGCGGTGCAGATCCTTGTGCAGCGTGTCCACGGTGTTCTGATCACCGGTATAGGCGTGAATCGTTACCATGTAGCCGCGCAGGATACCGAACCGCTCGTGCAGCACCTTCGCCATCGGCGCCAGGCAGTTGGTGGTGCACGAGGCGTTCGAAACGACGGTCATTTCCTTGGTCAGGACCTTATGATTGACCCCGTAGACGACTGTTGCGTCCGCCTCGTCCGCCGGAGCGGAGATCAGCACCTTGCGGGCGCCTGCGCTGAGCAGCGCCGAGGCCTTTGACTTGCTGTTGAAGTGCCCGGTGCACTCCAGCGCCACGTCAACACCCTTGTAGGGCACCTTGGTCGGATCGCGTTCGGCGGACACAGTCAAAGGGCCGTAGACGCGGCCGTTATGGCGAATGGTGATGGTTTCGCCCGCGACCTCGATCTGGCCGGGAAAACGGCCATGAACGCTGTCATACGCGAAGAGGTGCGCATTCGCCTCGACGCTGCCCAGGTCGTTGATCGCGACCGGGACCACATCATCCCGCCCGCTTTCGACGATGGCACGCAGTACCAGGCGCCCAATGCGCCCAAATCCGTTAATCGCGACCTTCACGGCCATGGCTGATTTCCCTTTCGCGCTCTAATCGCCTCACGTAGTACGCAATCATTGTCCAAGTCATTGAGGCAGATCAAATGCCCCTGGTTTCCCTTCGTCTGGTCAGCCGCTGAAGTCAACCAAGACGTCGGGTCACTGCCGCGACAACATTCTCCGGCGTGATGCCGAAATGAGCGTACAGATCTTCCTGCCTGGCGGATGCGCCGAAATCTGACACACCAATGAATGTCCCCTCTGATCCGAGCCACTGCTCCCAGCCAAAGCTTCCGGCGGCCTCGATGCCGACCCGGATAGCACCCCCCAGCACCTGATCCCGATACGCCCGGTCCTGCCTGTCGAACAGTTCCCAGCACGGCAACGACACGACCGCGACCGCGATACCCTCCAACGCCAGTAATTCCCGCGCCGCCATGGCGATCGCCACTTCCGATCCGGTCGCAATGACCGTCGCCTGCCGCGGCCCTTCCGCTTCGGCAAGGACGTAACCGCCCCGTGCGCAACGGTTCTCCCCCCAATCCGTCCGCCACGTCGGCAGCCTCTGACGCGACAGCACCAGCGCGCTCGGCCCTTCGGTTCGGCGGATCGCCAATTCCCAGCATTCCGCGGTCTCCATCGCATCGGCCGGACGCAACACGTGCAGGTTCGGCGTCGCGCGCAAGGTCGCCAGGTGCTCGACCGGCTGATGGGTCGGGCCATCCTCTCCCAGGCCGATCGAATCATGGGTGAGCACGTAGACCACCCGCTGACGCATGATGGCGCTCATACGAAGGGCGGGGCGGAGGTAATCGCTGAATGCCAGGAAGGTGCCGACGTACGGAACGACGCCGCCGTGCAGCGCCATGCCGTTGGCCGCCGCGGCCATAGCATGCTCCCGGCGGCCGTAATGGATATAACGACCGCCATAATTTCCGGCGGAGATTGCACCCATTCCCTTGACCAGCGTGCCGTTCAGATCGGTCAGATCGGCGGAGCCCCCAATCAATTCAGGCATCGCCGGCGACAGTGCCTCGAGGCATCTCTGACTCGAGATCCGGCTGGCGACGTTGGGTCGGCTTGCCGAGATATCCTGCTTCAAGGAAGTCACGTCCTCGTGCGACGTGTCCGGCAAACGCCCAGCCACGGCGCGCTCGAATTCGCCGCGCTGGTTGTGACGGGCGAGACGCTTGAGCCAGGATCGACGGGCGGAAGCACCCCGACTTCCGACGGCACGCCACCGTTCCCTGAGTTCATCCGGCGTGGCGAACGGCGGTTCGTGCCAGTTCAGCAACGCCCTGGCACCGGACGCTTCAGCCGCGCCAAGCGGCGCACCGTGCATCACGGCGGTGCCCGCCCTGGACGGGGCACCGAAGCCGAAAATCGTGCGACAGGCGATCAGCGTGGGTTTCTTCGAGCGCACCGCGAACGACAGAGCCCCATTGATTTGCGGCGGGTCGTGTCCGTCCACCCGCTTGGTAGCCCAGCCATAGGCGGTGAACCGCTTGAGCGTGTCGTCCGAGCATGACAGCATCGTGTCGCCGTCGTCCGAAACGCTGTCGTCGTCGTACAGGACCGTCAATTTAGACAAACCCAAATGGCCGGCGAGAGACGCGGCTTCGTGGCTGACACCCTCCATCAGGTCGCCATTCGAGGCGATCACCCAGGTGCGGTGGTCCACCAGCGATTTGCCGAAGCGGGCGGCCATGTTCCGTTCGGCGATCGCCATGCCCACCGCAGCGGCGAAACCCTGCCCGGGAGGGCCGGTGGTAACCTCGATTGCCGGGTGCTGGCCGTATTCGGGGTGGCCGGCGGCCGGCGAATTCAACCGGCGATAATTGCGGAGGTCGTCGATCGACATGCCATCGTGGCCGGTGAGATAGATAAGCGCATACAACAGCATCGACCCATGGCCGGACGAGAGCACGAAGCGGTCGCGATCCGACCAACGCGGATCGGCCGCGTCGAATTTATGAAACCGGGTCCAGAGCGTGGTCGCGACATCGGCCATGCCCATGGCAAGGCCCGGATCGCCAGATTGCGCTCGCTCGGTCGCATCGACCGCCAAGGCGCGGATGGCGTCGGCCATGCGGCGAACGGCGGTGATGGGGCGAGCGAGGATTTCCGCCTGATGTCTCAGTGCTGGGTCATCTCGCGACAGTCCGGCTACGGCGGCCATGACATCTCCTCAGGCGTCGCCGCTATAGGCACGGGACAGGCACGCCGACAATAGTGCGACGAGCGTCATTCAATCGGTCGCGAGAGGACCCAGGGCGGCCGCGATGCCGAATTCTCCCGGCAGGGCGCCGCGTGGAAACAGGCGGGTCACGTGACCCATCTTCCGACCAGGCCGCGCCGTTGTCTTGCCATAGAGGTGGGGGATCAGCGCGGGTCCAGCCAACACGGAGGGCCACAGCGCCAGGCCTTGAGGGCCGATCAGGTTCTTCATCACCGCGTCCGAATGCCGGATCGCCGGCGGCAGGGGAAGACCGGCGATCGCCCGGATATGAAGTTCGAACTGGCTCGCCGGGCAGGCATCGATCGTCCAATGCCCAGAGTTGTGCGGACGGGGCGCAATTTCGTTGACCACCACCCGATCGCTGTCATCGACGAACATCTCCACCGCCAGCAGCCCAACGAGATCGAGCGCCTCGGCGATTCTGGTTGCGATGGCCTGCGCCGCGAGATCCACTGCTGTCGAGATCCGGGCGGGCGCCAAAGTGAGGTCCAGGATGTGGTCACGATGGCGGTTTTCCACCGTATCGAACGAGGCCACCGCGCCGTCTGAGCCGCGCGCCACCACGACGCTGATTTCCCGGGCGAAATCGACGAACGCCTCCAGCACCAGCGGCTTCGGGTCAAGCGCTTCGAATGCTGGGGCGAGATCGTCGGCCGAGCGGAGGAGAGCCTGACCCTTGCCGTCGTAACCGAGGCGGGTGGTTTTCAGCACCGCGGGCAAGCCAAGGCGGTCCACCGCCGCCACAAGGTCGGACGGCGAATGCACGGCGATCCAGCGCGCGGTCGCGACGCCGGCGCCATTGAGAAAGGATTTTTCCGCGATCCGATCCTGGCTTATCCGGAGTGCCGATGGAGCCGGTCGGACCGGGCGGATCGACGCCAGAAGGTCGAGACCCTCGGCGCTGATGTTCTCAAACTCGAAGCTGATGACGTCCACGGCCTCGGCGAAGGCGCGCAGCGAGCCGGGTTCGCTGTAATCGCTGATGGTAACCGCGTGAGACACCTGGGCAGCCGGGCTGTCGACCTCGCGCGTCAGGATATGGCAGCGATAGCCGAGGCGGGCGGCCGCCAGTGCCGACATACGGCCAAGCTGACCGCCGCCGACAAGACCGATCGTGGCGTTTGGCGGGAGCGGAAAGCCCTGCATCAGTCCGCACCAGCCGGGCGCGCCGCATCCGTGGCAACGCCAACCTCAGGGGTTTCGGCCACCGACGCGGTTTGCGCGGCGCGATACTCGTCGAGGCGCCGGGCCAGGGCGGGATCGCTGATGGCGAGGATCGCCGCCGCCAACAGGGCAGCGTTCGTCGCACCCGAGCGGCCGATCGCCAGCGTGCCAACGGGGATGCCCGCCGGCATCTGGACAATGGACAACAGGCTGTCCATGCCTTTCAGCGCGTGCGTCTCGATCGGCACGCCCAATACCGGCAAAGCGGTCCAGGATGCGCACATACCGGGGAGATGCGCGGCGCCGCCGGCGCCGGCGATGATCACCTTCAGTCCGCGGTCGCGGGCGGTGCAGGCATATTGCCGCAGCCGGTCCGGCGTACGATGAGCAGAGACGATCCTCACCTCATGCGACACGCCCAAACGGGAAAGGACATCGGCCGCATGGCTTAGGGTCGGCCAGTCAGATTGACTGCCCATGATGATCCCAATTTGCGGCTGCTCTCGGGGCATGCCCTCGGTGGAGGGTTGTCCTCGGGTTGCCATCTCAGGCGATGCTGTCGGGGATCAGTCGGCTCTCCAGCCAGGCGATCTCATCGCGGAGCATCAGCTTTCGCTTCTTCAGCCGCTGCAAATGGAGTTGATCCGATGCTCCCTGATCGGCCAAGCGGGCGATCACGGTGTCGAGGTCACGGTGCTCGCTACGAAGTCCGTGCAGCTTCCGGAGCAGCGAGTCCCGGTCGCTCAGCACGTATGCAACCTACGATAGAATTCACTCAAATAACTCGCGCGAACGGCCGAGGTTTGACTGGAAAGAACCACGACAACGGCGTTACAGTCCGTTGCCGGGTTCGCTACGGCGTTCGCCGGCAACCAACCGGTTCTGAACGGAGGTATCCAATCCATGAGCTTCAAGCCGCGTCTCGAGGCCTTGAAAGATCGCCACCAGTCTCTGGAGAGCCGCATCCTCGATGAGGACCATCGTCCCCGACCTGACTCCGACGCGCTCACTCGCCTGAAAATCGAAAAGTTGCGCGTAAAGGAGGAGATGGAACGGCTAAGAACCGAACAGAGCTGAGCGGGCACAACGACCTCGCCACGCCGGTCAGGCGGCCTCATCCGCCTCCGGCGGTGGCGGAACGGGTACCGCCCGGCCTTCGCGGGCCAGCCGTTCATTGGCCTGCAACACCGCGGCATTGAGATCGGTCTGGCTGCAAAGACCGAGGATCACCGGATCGCGCGGCTTGATGTTGGGGCTGTTCCAGTGCGTCCGCTCCCGCACCTTCTGAATTGTTTCCTTGGTTGTGCCAAGGAGTTTGCTGACCTGGGCTTCGGACAACTGGGGAAAGTTGCGGAGCAAAAACGCAATGGCGTCAGGCCGATCGTTGCGCTTGGCCACAGGGGTGTAGCGGGACCCGCGCAAGCGCTTCGGCATCGGCAAGGCGGTCGCGGCCAGCTTAAGGCGCGCGTTGGGGTCGGCCTCACATCGCCGGATGTCGTCTGGCGAAGCCTGCCCGTTGGCGACAGGGTCATAGCCGTTGATGCCCTGGGCAACCTCTCCGTCAGCGATCGCCTGCACCTCCAGCGGATGCATCCCACAAAATTCCGCGATCTGCGTGAATGTGAGGGCGGTCTTGTCAATCAGCCATACAGCGGTAGCCTTAGGCATCAATGGAAGGGTCATGGCTTTCGTACTCTCAAGGTCGCCGGCCGGCCTGTTTCACGCTGACTGTGTCCCATGCTGGCGAACTGCCGGGTGACAAGTCGAAGAGGCGACCAAATGGGGCATATGACAAGCCGAAAGAGGTGGGTCAAGGCGCTCATTGCGGTATTGTTGTCGCCGACGACGCATGGCAGGGGCGTTGGGCCGCAATCATCCTTCCGAGGAACCTGATTGGCCCTGCCGGAACGAGCATCGGACGCGTACACCAGGAGGAGTTCGACATGGAGCCGGATGAGGACCTGCCGGTGCGGAAGCGCCGGCGACTGGAGCCTTTGTTTCTGGACACTCTCAGCGTTGAGGAGTTACGCGACTATATCGGCGAGTTGCGCGACGAGATAGCCCGTGTGGAGGCAGATATCGGCCGCAAGCAAAGCCATCGCAGTGCCGCCGATGCCTTCTTCAAACCACGCTGACGCGATCCTCAAACGCATCAAGGGGCCGGAATCCCGGCCCCTCTAGCGCAGCTAAACCAAGTTTGTCGGGTTAACCAGATCAGGCGGCCTGTACGGATGCCTGCTTGTCGTTGGCGACCGAAACCGGCGCGGTCGGAGCCGCGGTCCCGATGGCGATCTTGCGCGGCTTCAGTGCCTCCGGCACCACGCGCCGCACGTCTACATGCAACAGGCCATGCTGCAGATCCGCCCGCTCGACGACAATATGGTCGGCCAGGACGAAGCGACGCTCAAAGGCTCGTCCGGCGATTCCGCGATAGAGGATCTCGGCCTTCTGGCCTTCCTCCGCCACACGTCCGGAGATGAACAAGGTATTGTCCTTGACCGTCAGGTCGATCTCCTCAGGGCGGAAGCCAGCAACCGCCATGGTCAGACGGTACGTCTCGTTGCCGGTTTTCTCGATGTTGTAGGGCGGGTAGCTTTGGACGTCAGGCGCCGACGCGGCGCTGTCCACAAGCCGAGCCAAACGGTCGAAACCGATCGCGGTACGGAATAGGGGTGAAAAATCAACTCGAGTCATATGTAAACCTCCTGCAAAGCAAGGTCTGTGTCATGAGCTGCCTTAGGGGCCAGCTCGCCAAAGTCCCGGAACCCCAAACGGGCGTTCCCGACAAGGATGATTTGGCTTTTATTGACCGTCAGTTCAAGAGGGATCGGCCACGACCCGGCGGTTGTCAGGGTTATTTCTTGATGCCGAGTCCGGCGAATTTCCGGTTGAACTTCGCTACCTGACCACCGCTGTCGATGATGCGCTGCACACCCGTCCAGGCGGGATGGGACTTCGGATCGATGTCCAGACGCAGCGTATCGCCGGGCTTGCCCATGCAGGATCGGGTCGTGAACTCGGTGCCGTCGGTCATCACGATTTTAATTTCGTGATACTCAGGGTGGATGCCCGGCTTCATGATGTGCTTCCTTGCTGGCGCCGCCGATACCGACCGGCCGCGCAAGCCGGCGGCTATAGCGAGCTCCTGGCTTTCACTCAAGCCTCTCTTGGGCTCGACGCGGGCGCGTCCGCTATGCGCTCGCGGAGGCCGCCGCCCGCTGGAACCGTGGCGGCGCCGCGCGAGATGGATCGATCATCGCAATTGCGATAGACCCGAAACGGAGGAGCGACTATCAGGGCCGCCCACCCGGGAGACATGCTTCATCGATGCTGATCCGCCTGCTTGTCGGCCTGGTCGATCTCAGCCGCCGCCACTCACTGTTGTTCGTGCTGGGGGGCGTGCTGCTGGCGGCGTTCTCGGCCTGGTTCGCCTCGGTGCATCTCGGCGTCAGCACCGACACCGATCTGATGTTCTCGGACCGGCTGCCCTGGCGTCAGCAAGCGGCCGAGCTGAACCGGGACTTTCCGCAGTTCCGCGACCTGCTGGTGGCAGTGGTCGATGCGCGCATTCCGGAGGAGGCCGACGCTACCGCGGCAGAGTTGGCCCGCCGGATCGGCGCGGATATGACGCATTTCCGTTCGGTACGCCGGCCAGACTCTTCGCCATTCCTGGCCAAGGAGGGATTGCTGTTCCTGCAGCAGAAGCAGCTTTCCGACATCATGGACCAGACCATCGACGCCCAGCCGTTCCTGGGGCAGCTCGTCGCCGACCCGTCCGCCCGTGGCCTGTTTGCCGCGCTCTCCCTACTTGGTGTCGGGGTTACGCAGGCCGACGCCGACCTGACACCGTACCTGCCGCCGATACGCGGTTTCCATCAGGCGATGTCCGACGCGCTGAACGGACACCCTCAACCGCTTTCCTGGCAAAGTCTGCTGGGTGGTGGGCTCGAGGAACTGGCTGGCAAATACCGCTTCGTCCTGGTCCAGCCGAAGCAGGACTTCGGCGCACTGCAGCCGGGCGGCGCGGCGACGCAGGTGATGCGCGACATCATCGCCGGGCTGGAGTTCGTGAAATCCGGTGATGCCCGGGTGCGGATCACCGGCCAGGTCGCTCTGGCCGACGAGGAGTTCGCCACCGTCGCGGAGGGTGCGGTTCAAGGACTGATCGGCAGCGTCGTGCTCATCACGCTGTGGCTGTTCCTGGCGGTGCACACCTGGCGGCTCATCGTCCCAATCCTGATGACCCTGTCGCTCGGCCTGATGATGACGGTGCTGTTCGCCGCGGTCGCTGTGGGGACACTCAATCTTGTCTCGGTCGGCTTCGGGGTGTTGTTCGTCGGCATTGCTGTCGATTTCGCGATCCAGTTTTCCGTGCGTTATCGGGAATATCGGTTCCAGACCGGGGAAGCGGCGACCGCCATGACCGAAACTGCCCGTCGCGTCGGGGTGCAGATTCTGATCGCCGCGCTGGCCACCGCGGCTGGGTTTCTCGCCTTCGTGCCAACATCTTTCTCCGGCGTCGCCGAGCTTGGACTGATCGCCGGTGGCGGGATGATCATGGCGTTCATCTGCACCCTTGGTTTCCTGCCGGCCGCGATCACGCTGTGCCGGCCGCGTGGCGAAGCGGCCGAAGTCGGATTTGTCTGGGCGGCGCGCCTGGACCCGGTCGTTGCGCGCCACCGTCTGCCGATCCTGGCGGTTTTCGCGATTCTGGCGATCGCCGCGGTCGCGTCATCAGGCTTCCTGCAGTTCGACTCTGATCCTCTGGACACCAAGAATCCGAATACCGAAGCGATGCGCACCTTGCGCGATCTGATCAACAATCCGCTGACCAATCCGTACACGATCGACGTTCTGGCGCCGAATGCAGCAGCGGCGGCGGCGGTAGGGGACAAGCTGGCCACGCTGCCGACGGTCTCCGGGGTGATCAGCATCAACAGCTTCGTGCCATCCGACCAGAAGCAGAAGCTCGCCGTGATCGAGGACGCCAATAGCATCCTGGCGCCGACCCTCGCTCCGCAAACGCCGGCCGCTCCGGCGACACCGGAGCAGATACGGATGGCTGCCAAGGCGGCATTGGCGCAGATCAGCCCGGCGCTGGCGAAGCTGCCGAAGGATCATCCGCTGGCCATGGTCGCCGATGACCTGCGCCGCATGGAGACCGCATCGGACGAGGTGCTGAAGGCCACCAACGTTGCGCTGACCCGCTTCCTGCCGGACCAGCTCGACCGGCTGCGCCAGGCCCTGAGCGCGGAGCCGATCACTCTGGCCTCGATTCCCCCGGATTTCGCGCGGGATTGGCTGCTGCCGGATGGTCGGGCGCGGGTGCAGGTGAACCCCACCGACGCGGCTCAGAAGCCGGCCGGGTTGCGGCAATTTGTTCAACAGGTCTCCGCCGTTGCGCCGGATGCCGGCGGGTCCGCGGTGACCATCGAGGCGACCAGTGAAACGATCGTCGGCGCCTTTCGTTCGGCGGCGATCTACGCCGTCTGTGCGATCGCCTTGATCCTGTTCGGTTTGTTGCGCCGGGTGCGAGACGTGGCGCTGGTGATGGCGCCGCTTCTGTTGTCCGCTTTGCTGACCCTGCTGATCGCGGTCGTGCTGCCGATGCCGTTGAATTTCGCCAATATCATCGCCTTGCCGTTACTGCTCGGCGTGGGCGTGTCGTTCAATATATATTTTGTGATGAACTGGCGTGCCGGCGTGCGCAATCCACTCGGCAGCGCCACCGCACGGGCGATCCTGTTCTCGGCTTTGACGACCGGCACTGCTTTTGGCTCGCTGGCCCTGTCCGCGCACCCGGGAACCGCGAGCATGGGTAAGCTGCTGCTGATCAGCCTGGCATGTACACTGCTGGCCAGCCTGGTGTTTATCCCGGCCTTGCTGTCCGGGCTAACCCCGACGACGGTAGCAGCGCGGCCGACGGCACCGCGTTCAGACCAGCCACGGATCGCCGATGCGGCGGACGATTGATCAGCGGCATTAACGTTCGCCGTCGTTGCTTTCATCGCCCGGTTATTTACGAATTTCTCTGTGTAAGCATAGACGTGGGTGGCCGGCCTGCGCCGGCCATGACACAGAGACGTGGGTAGCGGCCTGCGCCGGCCATCACACAGAGACGTGGGTGGCGGCCCGCGCCGGCCATGACACAGAGACGTGGGTGGCCGACCCTTGCCGGCCATCCAAACATAGAGACGTGGGTAGCGGCCTGCGCCGGCCATCACACAGAGACGTGGGTAGCGGCCCGCGCCGGCCATGACACAGAGACGTGGGTGGCCGACCCTTGCCGGCCATCACACAGAGACGTGGTAGCGGCCCGCGCCGGCCATGACACAGAGACGTGGGTGGCCGACCCTTGCCGGCCATCACACAGAGACGTGGTAGCGGCCCGCGCCGGCCATGACACAGAGACGTGGGTGGCTGGCCTTCGCCGGCCGTGACACAGAGACGTGGTAGCGGCCTTCGCCGGCCATGACACAGAGACGTGGGTAGCGGCCCTGCGCCGGCCATGACACAGAGACGTGGGTGGCCGACCCTTGCCGGCCATCACACAGAGACGTGGTAGCGGCCTGGCGCCGGCCATGACACAGAGACGTGGGTAGCGGCCTGCGCCGGCCATGACACAGAGACGTGGGTGGCCGGCCATCACACAGAGACATGGGTGGCGGCCTTCACCGGGGTGGCCGACCCTTGCCGGCCGTGACACGTGGCATGACCCGGGTTGGGTGGCTCATTGGATCGGAGCACAGGCTCGGATTGCGGCTTCGAAGACGCTTTTGGCGTTCGGGCCGCGGGCAAACGGGGTAACGATCGGCACGTCCATGCCAGATTGGCGATATGCCTCTATCCGGGCACGGCATTGCTCTTGCGTGCCCGCGATGCTGGTTGCGTCGATCAACTCGTCGCTGACCGCGAGTTCGGCCGCTTCGCGGTCGCCGCGCGCCCAAGCCTCGGCGATCGCCGCCGCCTCAGCCGGGAAGCCCTGTTCGGACATCATTCGATTGTAGCGCGGAAAGAACCCGGCATAGAAGGCAACGCCCGGCCGCAACGCAGCAAGAGCCACGTCGCGGGTGGCGCCGATCGAAGTCGGCAACAGCGATGTGACCTGTATTTTGGCCGGGTCGCGTCCGACTTGCTGCGCGGCCTCCGCCATTTGGGCTCGCACCGACGCGGACGTGCGCAATGTGCTGGACACCAGGATGATGCCGTCGGCGACCTCGCCGCACAGCGCGACCCCTTTCGCGAACACAGCCGACAGAAAGACCGGCACGTCCCTGTACCGCGGGGCGTACCACAGATCGAAATTCTCGATGCGGATTGTCTCGCCTTCAAAGTGGACCCGGCCCTCGCGGATCAGCTCGCGGACGATCGCGACGGTTTCGCGGGTGCGAGTCAGCGGCTTGCCGTAGGCAACGCCGTGCTCGGGTTCAACCTGCACTTTGTGGCTCGATCCCAGGCCGAGGATGAACCGGCCGCCGGAAACTTCGGCGATGGTGGAGGCGGCCATCGCGATCGTCGGTGCGGTGCGGACGAAGACGCTGCTGATGCTGGTGCCGAGCAGGATGCGTGAGGTCCGCGTCGCGCATGCTGCCAGGATCGCGAACTGGTCGCCGCCGTGCCCCTCGGCGATCCAGGCCGAACTCGTAGCCGAGGCTTTCAGCCAGGACAACGAGATCAATGATTTCGGTTGGGTTGGGGCCGCCTGAAATGGCGATGCCGATCCTGCTCATCCGGAGCCTCCGCATAGTGTGTCGTCGTGGAACATCGGACGGCCATATCGGGACCACACGGATTGCGCAACAAGACTAATGATTTCGCACGCGGCCCCCTCCCTCGCGTGCTCGGTCGCCCCGCCCAACCCCACGCGCACCCCAGTCGTCCCCTCGGGGCGCTGGTATAAAGCGCTGGGGATGACGCTTCGAGCAGTCCAGGATGGGACGTTCGCGGATCAATTCTAGATGATCCTATATTCTTCCACCTTTGCCCGATGATTAATCGCGATCGCAGCCTGTTCACTGTCCCCGGCCGCCCGACGCCACCCTACCCACGGAGCGCGGAGATGCTTTGCCTGGCGTCTCCGTTTCAGGAGCGCACACAGTCATTTGAGCGGCGGTATCATTTCCAGCCGAGCGTCGAGGCACCATCATGATGCGATACTGCTCCGAAAGGATTGAACGCATGACGAAAGTACTGCTCGCTGTCCTGCTGCCTCTGGCGCTAGGGGGCTGCATAAGTCTGCACGACAACCCAACGCCGAAGAGCACGACCATCGTGGTTCCGCCAGGATCGACCGTGAGCTGCAGCAATGGCATGCCGGGCCCCTGCTAAAGCGCTCGCCTTGAGTGGAACGCCCTGGTCGTTGTTTCAAACGCAATTTCGTCGGCCTGAAGCCGCCTTGCGAGCGGGCTCAGGCTGATGTTGCTTAAAAAACGACTTTGCGCTGTAGGGGTCTGCCCATCGCGATCAGAGTGAGCCTCGACGTGTTTGCCACGCTTCGGCGAGAAGGCACAGTATCTCGAACAAGATGGACGCGCCGTTGAATGCGGTCAGGGTGCCGACATCGAACGGCGGGGAGATCTCGACCAGGTCGCCACCGACGAAATTGATCCCACGCAGCGCGCGCAGCAAGCGAAGTGCTTCCAGGGTGGTGATGCCGCCGGCCTCGGGCGTACCGGTGCCGGGTGCCTGGCCCGGATCAAGGCTGTCGATGTCGAAGCTCAGATAGGTCGGGCCGTCGGCCACGATCCGGCGGGCTTCTTCGCCGGCGTAGCGCCAGCCGCGGTCGCTGAATTCGTCCATCGGCAGCACCCGCATGCCGCTGCGCTGGCTGAACCCCCAGATATCGGGATCGTTGGTTGAGCCGCGGATGCCGATCTGGATGACACGTTTCGGATCGAGCAGGTTCTCCTCCACGGCGCGCCGGAACGGCGCGCCATGATGGAAGCGCGAACCCATGTAGTCATCGCCGGTGTCGCAATGCGCGTCGATATGGACCATTCCGACCGGACCCTCGGCGGCGACCGCTCGCAGGATCGGCAGGCTGATCGCATGGTCCCCGCCAACCGACAGCGGTGTGACCCCCGCGGAGGTGATCGTCCGGAAGAATGTTTCGATTTCGTGCAATGCGGCAACCAGCTCGTAAGGCTGCTCGATCCAGCAGTCACCGAGGTCGCGGACCCGCGCCGCGCCGAATGGGGCGATTTGGGTCGCGGTATTGATCCGCCGCAGCAGTGTCGACTGTTCGCGCACCGCGCGTGGCCCGTGGCGGGTGCCGGAACGGTTGGTGACCCCGCCATCGAACGGCACGCCGATGATCCCGATATCCACCTCGTCGGTCTGCTCGGCGGCGGGGGAACGGAAAAACGTCGCAATGCCGGTGTAGCGGGGACGCGCCTGGGGGTCCTCGAAGTCCTGATATTTCGCCGGCCGCTTGATCATCGGTCACCTCTGTCGCTGCTGGCGGGCAGGCCTCCCACCTGATCCGATCTCGACCGGGTGAGGTTCCCGGACCGTATGCCTGACCTTCCGAGTATACCACTGACGTCGCCGATTCCGTGACGCGCTATATGCTGGGTTGCGGTGTCGATTTCGCTGCAACGTCCTTGGCGCGTCGAGCTGCACCGACCCGGCGGTCGACCCCCCGGCCCTTCCCTATCCGCCCCGTGCTCCGTCATGCTGTGCAGGCAACGCGGAGGTGAAGCGATGGAGCAGATCGTCGAGACGACAGCGGGCCGGGTCCTTGGAGTTATCGAGGAAGATGTTCTTGCCTTCAAAACCATACCGTACGCCGCGTCCACCGCTGGGGAGAACCGGTTCCTGCCGCCACGACCGCCAATTCCCTGGACCGGCACGCGTGACTGCACAGTCTTCGCGGGACGCGCGCCTCAGTCCGGCCTGGCGCCTGTCCCCAGACCGGAGCTGGCGGATTTTTCCGGAGCGCCGGATGTCTCGCCGGAAACCGAAGACTGCCTGACGGTGAATGTCTGGACGCGCGGCACCGGCGCGGCCGCCGCGCGGCCTGTCATGGTGTGGTTCCACGGCGGTGCCTTCGCGTATGGCAACGCCAACGCGCCGAGGCTGCGAGGCAGCCGGTTAGCCGCTCGTAATGACGTTGTGGTGGTCTCGGTCAATCAGCGGCTGAACATCTTCGGTCACCTCGATTTGTCGGAGTTAGGCGGCGCGGCTTTCCGTCATTCGGGCAACGCGGGCACGCTGGACATGATCGCCGCGCTGGAATGGGTGCGGGACAATATCGACCGGTTCGGCGGCGATCCCGGCAACGTCACGATCTTCGGCGAGTCCGGTGGCGGCGCCAAGGTGAGTACGTTGCTGGCGATGCCTCGCGCGGTCGGGCTGTTCCACCGCGCGATCATCCAGAGCGGCGCGGCGGTTCGTCTGCGGACACGCGACCGTGCCCTGGCCCTGACCGAGTGCGTGCTGCGCCATCTGGGTTCGTCGGGATCATCGATACAGGCGCTTCAGACCGTTTCGGTGGATCAACTCCTGGCGGCGGTGCGACCAGCGGAGCTGGCCATTGGCCCGTCGGCAACGCCGTTGTTCGACCGGTATCCGTTCGGACCGGTGGTGGACGGCGACGTGGTGCCTGCGCAGCCGTTCGACCCGGTGGCGCCGGAGCTCTCGGCTGACGTCCCGCTGATCATCGGCGACATGAAGGATGAAACGGCGAACTTCCTGGCGGCTGATGATCGGGTGTGGAACCGCACACTGACCGAGGAGCAGATGCGCGAGCGTGTCGCCGCCATCGCCGGCTCGGACACCGGGCGGGTGCTGGAGCTCTATCAGCGCCTGTACCCTGGCCTCGATCCAGCCGAACGACTGATCGCGATCACCACCGATTGCAATTTCCGCATCAGGTCGCTGGTGCTGGCGCAACGGCGGGCAGAGAAGGCCCGCGGGCCGGTATGGATGTATTCGTTCGAGTGGGAAACGCCGGTGCTGGACGGCAGGTTGAAGTCCCCCCACGCAATGGATGTGCCGTTCACTTTCAATACGCTGGACCTGACGAACGCGACGGCTGGCAGCGTGGCGGCGCAGACGCTGTCGGACACAATGTCGTCCGTGTGGGCAGCCTTCGCCCGCACTGGAACGCCTCGGCACAAGTCGATTCCCGATTGGCCGCGCTATGAGCGGCGTGTTCGGGCGACGCTGATCCTGGACAAGGAATGCCGAATAGAGAACGATCCACGGGGTGAAGGCCGGCAACTATGGCAGGACATTACCGGCACCGCCTGAGACCGTCGCAGCAAACCGAGCAGGGAAATATCGAATGCAAGTTCAGACCGTCACCGGCACCATCACGCTCGACCAGCTCGGCCGGACCTTGATGCACGAGCATCTGTTCATTGCATTTCCCGGCGCCGAATTCGATCCGTCCGCGACGTTCGATCGCGGCGGCTTCATCGCCGAAGCGGTGCGGCGCCTGCGGCAGCTTCGCGCCGAGCATGGCGTGCGCAGCTTTGTTGATCCGTGTCCGATCGAACTTGGCCGTGATGCGGCGATGATGCGCGAGATCGCCGAAAAAGCCGAAATGAACATCATCTGTACGACTGGTTTCTACTTCGAGGAAATGGGACTGCCGGTCTACTGGCGGGCTCGCACGGTGGAGGAAATCGCCGAGCTGTATATACGGGAGATTGATCGCGGGATCGGAACGACAGGGGTCAGGGCGGGGGCAATCAAAGTGGCGACGGGCGCCCCCGGCATCACCCCGCTCGAACAAAAATTCCTGGAAGCCGCCTGCATCGCGCAGCAGGCGACGAACGTTCCGATCATCACCCACACGCAGGATGGTTGTGCCGGGCCCGAGCAGCAGGAGGCCTTTGCCAAGGGTGGGGTGAAGGCGCATCGTTGCCTGATCGGACATTGCTGCGGCAACGCCGATCCAGCTTACCATCGCAGGGTGGTGGATGGTGGTTCGTATATTGGTTTCGACCGGATTGGGATCGTACGGCTGCAGCCGGATGAGGTGCGGGCGGACAATCTGGTGCGGCTGGTCCGAAGTGGCCATCGGGCGCAGATCATGATGAGCCAGGACCGTCACTGCGGGTGGTTGGGCAAATTCGCTCGTCAGGTTTCCGCCGAGGAGCAGTCCCGGATCGACGGGTTGCGGGAGGTCGGGAAATGGCCGCCGCCATACACCTATCTGTTTACCGACTTCGTACCGATGCTGAAGGACAGAGGTTTGTCGGATCATGAGATCGATTCGATCCTGCATGATAATCCCCGCCGCTTCTTCGCCGGCGAACCGCTGCCGCGGATGAACGAGAGCTGAAACGATGCAAGCCGACTATATCGTTGTTGGCGCGGGATCGGCCGGATGCGTCGTCGCGGCTCGGCTCAGTGAGACCGGTGCAAAGGTGCTCCTGCTGGAAGCGGGTCCCAAGGACTCTCTGCTGTGGATCCACATCCCGGCCGGGGTCCTGAAGCTGCTGTATCATCCGGTGGTGAACTGGAACTACAGCGCGGAAGGGACCGAGGGAAGCGCCGGGCGGCGCATCCATTGGCCGCGCGGCAAGACGCTGGGTGGATCGAGCTCGATCAACGGCATGCTGTACGTTCGCGGCAATCCGGCCGACTTTGACGGCTGGGCGCAGATGGGCTGCCGCGGCTGGAGTTTCGATGACGTGCTGCCGTATTTCCGCATGTCCGAGGACTACAAACAAGGTGCCGATCCGGAGTACCGCGGCAAAGGCGGTCCGTTGAAAGTCGAGGACTACCGTACGATCCTTCCCCTCACGCATCGGTTCATCGAGGCGGCGCGACAGGCAGGCTACAGCTTCAGCAAGGACCTCAACGGCAGGCAGCAGGAAGGCGTCGGGTACTCGCAAATGACGCGCAAGGGAAAATGGCGTGGCTCGACTGCACGGACATTTCTGAAGGAAGCTCAGGCCCGTCCCAATCTGCGGGTGGAAACCGAGGCGCTGGCGACGAAACTGCTGTTCGAGGGCAAGCGCTGCGTCGGCGTTGCGTTCAACCAACGCGGGCGGGCGATCGAGGCTCGGGCCGAGCGGGAAGTGATCCTGTGCGGTGGTTCGATCAACTCGCCGCACCTGTTGCAGATATCCGGGGTCGGGCCGGGGGAACACCTGCAAACGATCGGCGTGCCGGTGCTGCACGATCTGCCCGGTGTCGGTGCCAATCTACAGGATCATTACGTTGCACGCATTTCTCACCGGGTGCGCGGGTCGATCTCGATCAACAAGCTTGCCCGTGGTCTCAGGCTGGGACGGGAGGTGTTGCGTTTCGCCGTGGAAGGTCGTGGGGCGCTGACATTCGGCGTCACCTCGGCGCAGGTGTTCTGCCGGTCGTCACCGGAGAAGGCAAGTCCTGACCTGCAACTTCTGTTTACCCCCGCCAGCTATGACGCGGCGAAATTTGGTGAGCTGGAGAGAGAGGACGGTATGACAGTCGCGGTCTGTCCGGTTCGCCCTGACAGCCGTGGGACGGTGCTGGCGCGCAGTCCGGACCCGACGGTTGCTCCCGTCATTACGCCAAACTATCTTTCTGATCCGGGCGACGGGCGGGTGCTGCTCGCCGGCATGCGTTTCGCGCGCGAAATCTTCGCGTCGCCTGCGATCGCAACGTACAGCACAGTGGAGACGCTGCCGGGGCCGGACATTACGACTGACGACGCGTTGCTGGACTATGCGCGGCGCTTCGGTACTACCATCTTCCATCCTGTCGGGACCTGCCGTATGGGGGATGGTCCCTCCGGTGTGGTGGATCAGCGGCTGCGCGTGCGTGGCATCGGCGGATTGCGGATTGTTGATGCATCGGTCATGCCGACGCTCACTACCGGCAACACCAACGCACCCACCATCATGATTGGCGAGAAAGGCGCCGCAATGATCAGAGAGGATAATGCTGCGCCTGGCGTACGGTAGAGGCTCGCACGATGGTTCAGCCGTTGCAGGCGTTCTGCCTGAGGTGTGACCGGCGAACTTGCTCCGGGGCACCATAAGTCATGGGCCACCGTGCCAAGCACGGTGATGACACTTTGAGGCGTCTATTCAATACAGCGCTGATGCCGGTCAGCGCTGGTGCCGACCGGCATTACTACTTCACTTATCCATCGAGGGTTTCGACGCTTGTCGCGCCGGCCGCGCGCAGAACAGTCATCGCCTCGTGCTGCTTGGCGGCATTGCTGATCCGCACCGAAAGCACCAACGAATCACTCTCGGCGAGGTCCTCACGTTCCTGCTGTTCGGCGCTGGCGGCGGCACCGGTGGCGGCAAGTGTCACCCCACCCGCGGCACCGCCCGCGACAAGGGCCGCGGCCACCGCCGGTGCAGCGGCGCCGCCCGTGGCGATCGTCACACCCGCTGCCGCCAGCGCAGCCGCCGCAGCTGCGGTGCTGCTTCCCAACGTCCGGGCCTGGCGGGCATCCGCCTCGGTGGACGCTGGTTTCGAAGCCGTCTCGGGCGGCGTTTCATCCAGCGAATGGCCGTGCGACGGCAGACTGAGGTCGGCGCGATCAAAACCGGACAAGGACAGTCTGTTGACGGCGTCCTGCATCCGTTCCGGGTCGTCAAACCGAGCCCGAATCTCCCGCAAGCGACTGACTTCGGCTGTACTATCCGTCATCGCGGTGCCCTTTTCGTCTCGCAATTTCCCGCCGCTGGCAATTTCCCGCTGGTGTCAGGACCGATGCGACGCGTGACCACCCTTTTGGCCAGCGGCCGAGGCCTTCTCGCGGTTATCAGCGAAAGTTCCTGATTTGGTCGATGCGTCGTCCCGCTCCGACCGCGAACCGGAGGACTGCGAACCGGAGGACTGCGAACCCGCGGGCTGCGAACCGGCGGGCTGCGAGTGGCCGCCGGTACCGCCATGGCTCGCCTGGCCACCCTTGCGACCTGCTTCCGCTGCCCGCTCCGGATCCTTGGCAAAATTGCCCGAACTGTGCTGGCCCCCGACCTGACCGGCGCGTGATGCCTTCGCACGATCCTCGGCGAAATTTCCAGGGTTCCCTGTATGCTTTTCTTCGGCCATCGATTTCCTCTCTCATATCTGAAAGTTTGCGTCGGGCGGCATCGCCCGACATCACGTCAACGGCGGCGGAAGGGACCGGTTGCGTTCACAAGTCTTAGACCCAGGCAGCAACTTTTTCCCGGTTCGTACACCATGCAGGATGAAACGAAAGACCGGCTCTCATCGCCCCGCGATTCCCGGGCACTCATGTGTTTGCTGATACAGGGGAAAGTCGTGGGTGGCCGGCCTTCGCCGGCCATGACACGGGGGCAGCGGCGGCGCACCCTCGACTGCGTTGGCCATGACACGGGGGCAGCGGCGGCGCACCCCGGGGCAGAGGTGGCGCGCCCTCGCCTGCGCCGGCCATGACGCGGGGGCAGCGGCGCACCCCTCGCCTGCGCTGGCCATGACACGGGGGCAGCGGCGGTGCACAGCGGGGCAGCGGCGGCGCGCCCTTGACTGCGCCGGCCCTCACACGGGGCGAGGAGCAGGGTCACGGATGACGGGTGAAGCCGTCGGCGCTCCATGCTTCGCTGCCGACGCCGTGATGAACAAAAAATAGACCGGTGGGATCGTATTTCTGCTTCACGGCAAGGAGCCGAGGATAGTTCGCGCCCCAGTAGGATCGCTGCCAGTTGGGCTCAAAGAAACTGCTCTCCGACACATAGGATCCCGGTTCGGTCACAAGACTTCGCATCTCGTTCATCGCCCGAGCGTTCGCGCTTGCCTGTTCGCGCCCAGAGGTTACATCGGGCTCGTGGCCTGGCACGCCCGGGACTGCCGGCGGCCCCGCGCTTGCGCTGATTGCGAGAGCGAAGGCGTCGAGCAGGGCAGGGTTGATCGCCGTATCGGTGGCCGCGGCAACCTCGGCGGCCGGTGCCCCGCCGAGGCCCTTGTTGAAGTGCAGCGCCAGCCGCCAATGCCTGCTGGCATTGAACAGACTCTCGGCGAGCCGTTCCCGCTGATCACCCCGCAGTAACCGGCCGGGCAACCAGGTGGATTCGTAGCCGTGAAGGAACCATCCGGCCTCGCCCCAGTTTGCCGACCAGAATACATTCTCCGCGGGCGCGCCGGCCCGGTCATCGGCCAGCACGACGCCGGGCAGCATCTTCAGGATGGCGGGATCCCAGAAGTACCGCGCCGGTGCCGCTAGAATTGTGGGTGCAGGGTTCACCGAATAGTCCTGCGGCGAGGCGCTTACCCAGTCCAGGAAGGGCCGCCAAACAGCCTCGGCTTCAGGCTGATCGAGCCCTTGAAAGACCATCGAGATCACGAGGGCGTTGGTCGGCAGGAAAGCCGCTTGCTCGCCCCAGTGCGGATCGAGCAGAGTTTCAGCGTAAAAGCCGATAAAGCGGCCGATCAACCGCCGAAACGCGGCGTCGGAGGTGGCCCTGACGGTCAGAAATATGCCGCCAAAATGGCTCGGCAGATCCCGAGTGCGAAGTGTAAGCCGGGTGATGACACCGAGACTGTTGCCACCACCCTTGAGCCCCCAGAAGAGGTCGGGGTTGCTACAGGCGTTGGCGGTTCGGACCGAGCCGTCGGCGGTCACGACCTCGGCTTCCAGCAGGCCGGCGGCGGCAAGGCCATAATTCTTCGAGAAACTGCCAAATCCGCCACCCTGGATCAGCCCGGCAACCCCGACCGTTAGGCATCCGCCGCCCTGGACGTAGCGGCCAGCACCGGTTGTCACGGCGTCGTAGACTTGCATCCAGATGGCACCCGCACCGATCGTTACCGCCGGTTGTGGCGCCGCTGCGTCGCATCCCGAAGCGACGAAGGCATCATGAACGGTTACCGCGTTCATCGGCCGCGTCCACAGCAAGAGCGAGTCAGCCGCGTTGGACGTCCCCTGATAGCTGTGTCCACCACCCTTCACGACCAGCCGCAGGTTATTGCTCCTGGCAAAATTGACGGCGGCGACGACATCCTCGGTCTTATGCGCTGCCACCGCGTAGACGCTCGGCTTGGAGGTCCACGCGTCCACCCATCCGAGCGTTTGGGTCAGTGCAACCGCATCGCCGATGAAGTACGGATTCTTCAATTCCTGAAACAACTCGGCGCATGCGGCGCTGCCGCTCGCCGTCATGCATCCGGCGAACGGCGATTCGACCTGGATGAGGTTGCCGCCGACGGCGTCCCGAAGGCGCGCCCAACTGGCCGCATCGGGCCATTCAGGGTCGGATGGGCGAATGCGACGAGAACTGTCATTGCTCGGGGCGTCGGCCGCCGACGCCGAGCGTGTCAGCGACGCCGATACCGCCGGCAGAAGCGGTAGCGCAGAAGCGCAGGTTAGCAGGCTCCTTCTGTTCACGGGCATACGACGCTCCTACCTAAGGGTTTCTCGATCGCATCCGCCTGGCCAGCGGTCGATATGCTGCTGCTCCTCCGATTTGGACGCAGCCCGACCGCGAAGGCAAGCCGCTTTAACGGCCGCCACTGTCAACTGGAGACTGGCGAAACCGGTTCGGCTTTCAAGCAGCCGACGGAGGCATTTCTCGCCGGCCAGAGCGCTTCCACCTTGAGTGGAAACGCTCCAGCCGTTGTCGCAGGAGCAATTTCATCAGCCTGAGGTCGCTTCGCAACTTGAGTCAGACTGCTACCCCCTGGACGTCGCAATCCTCGACAAACAGAGTGGATTTTCGTTTTCGGCAGGGCTTTTTCCGCAGCCTGCTAGAGCAATTGGAGAACCGGTCGCGTCGCGCCGCAGAGTCAGATGATCCCATGGAACCTATAATTTCAGCTGGCTTTGGCGAGAGCGGAAAGTTGAGCATCTTCGCAGCTGATCTACATGACAACGCATGGCCGTTACGCACACAATGACAAGATGCTTTCCAGGCATTGCGATGCTTCACGCCTTCACCAACTTCGTCCGGATCGCACGCGGATAGCTCTGGTGGCCATCCGTGGTTACCCGGTCCGGTGTCACATCGGTGACTGTTTGGCGGATTGGAAGAACGCCTTCGCCGCCGCCATATCACGGTGCTCGCCGAAATCACGTCGAAGCATCGCTGGGTCGGAGGGCCGCCAAGCGCGCGCCGCCACCTTCTCACTCATGCGCGTCCTCGATACCGTCGTGACCGACGGCGGCCATACACTTGCTGCGAAGTTCTCATAACCGCCTTCCACTGAGAACGGTCTGCGCATCATTTGCTTTCGCCATCCGCCCGCGGAAAAGCTCACGTCTTCAGCTCGCGCTTGAGTTCGTTCAGGAAACGCCAATCCGTGTGCTCGGCGATGAGCTTCTGCGGGCTGGACTTGATCAGCCCTGCTTCGTGCATGCGGAGCGCGTAAAATAGGAGTGTGTCGCTGGGATCGTAATCGCGCCAAAGGTCGTAACGGGTTTCGTTCAGCATCTGCAGCGCGTAGTCATAGCGGTCGGTATACCCTTGCGCTACCAGCAGCTGAGCGATCTGCTTTGGGTCCGATACGCAGAGATCGGCGGCCTTGAGAATGGCGCGCAGCACTCGCTTGGTTGCGATCGGATATTTTTGGGCAAACACGGTGCTGGTGGCTAACATGCAGCAGAAATACTGAGACCACGGGCGATCCGCGATGCTGCTTGCTATCACGTGACCGATATTCTGGCTGCGAAGATCCTGTAAACCGGGCGGACTGGCGAGGAAGGCATCGACTTTGCCCTCGATGAAGAGGTCCTCTGGGGCACGCGAGAGGCTCGGGATCCATCTGATGTCCTTTACAGGATCGAGCCCGACTAACGAGGCCATAATCTTGAGCAACCACTCGTCGCCGCTGCCATAAACTCCCACCGTCCTTCCCTTCAGGTCCGCGATGCCGCGGATGTCGTCTTTTGCGAGCACCTCGAAGCACCCCGAATGCAATCCGGCGAGGATGGTTATCGGCAGCCCAGCCTCCACCGAGGCGATGTGAGATGGTGTGAAATCTCTCGCAAAATCTGCCTCACCGCTCGCGATTATGTACGTCAGCGGTGCCGACGTTGGCGGCGTCCGCCGCGCGTATGTGAGCTTCCGTCACGTCGACATAGCGGATATCGGTAAAGCCCTCTGCGCGCAGCAGCTCCTGGACAGTCAGCGGCGCAATACAGGTGTTCAGGTCGTTTTGGAGACGGATCGTAGTGATCTCCGGTGGTGGTTCGGCGGCAACCGAACTTCTGGCGCCGCCGAGGGTAAGGGCGCCAGTGCCACCAAGGCCGGCGGCGCCGGCTAACGCAACGCTGGATAGGAAGCGGCGTCGTCCCTGCATGACCGGCACTGGAAGCCTCCTTCCATTTGGGTAAGGCGGGCTAAATATTCCGTTCGGCGGGCAACCGGTGCCGAGGCCTAGCACGGATCCGGGCTGTAAGCATACTCATTCGAAGCCAGTCGGCAGTCCTCGACTTTACAGCGGTGGCCCGCCCGGGGGGTCGCTACGCGGGGGCGCCCTCAGGCAGGCAGTGGCGCGGTCAGAAGTTCCCCGACCAGATGGGGGACAGGGTGGCGATGCAGGTTTGAAGAGTGAGCTTTTGGCCAGCGAGTAGAGGCCGCTCCGCTGGCCTTCTGCTGCAACTATTTTGTGCCGAGCTGCGGCGTAGTGAATGTGGCAGCGCCATTTTTCGTTTCGCTTACGCCGGTGACTTTCACTATCGAAAACGCCGCGAAGGGATCCCCTGATGGAGCAACTATTTTGGCTGACACCGGCTCTGCTTTGCAAATTTCGCCCACGAACGGAATATGGTTGACTTCAGGTTGTTCGCCCTGCGGTGCGAGTGCGACGTAGTTCAGGCGGACAGCCGCCGGCTGGCAGGATCCGGGCACAGGTTTGAAGTCTGCGGTGATGACGTCGTGTCCATTGACCGTGCCGACCGCATGCTTTCCGTCGGCCGTGCTTTCAATGCGTGAGCTGCCCGGCCGTACCGGCAGCCCGTTATATTGCCTTAATGCCTCGGAGGTCTTGGGGTCTGGGCCATAGGCGCCGGCAAGCATCCATCGTCCCTTGACGCCGTCTGGTGAATCAAAACCTTCCACGTCTACATAGAAATAGGCCGCCGAATAAGGCGCAACGACATTGCCTCGCTCGACGGAATAGATATTGATGCCGCCGGTCACCTCCTTCACCGGCTCAATGCCGCGCGGGAGCGCTTTGCGGACCGCCGCCTCATCCCAGACAACGTTGATTCCGACGCCGTTCAATCCCGTCACGAGGTAGGGCGGCGGTGATAGTTGGTCGGCCGCCTGGGGCGATATCGGCATGGCCGTCAGCGCCATGCCGGCAGCCAGGCTGATACCTAATGTTTTGGCGAGGCGGGTGGTGAACATTTGCACGATCCTCTGTCTATATGACACTTGTTATTCTGATTTACTTCGAGCGGATTCGTCGCTGCCGGGTGCGGCAAAGCAGCGCGCCGTGGATTCACACCGCTGCAACTACTCGGACCATAACAGAAAGTAACGGTACTCGCAAGCGGAGCGGTCGTCACGCGCCCCGGCCAGATGCTTTGTCCGCAGTCGATACGCGGACAGACCAATGAAATTTCTGTGTAGTTACGACTGTATAGCCGAATGACGCAGGTGCAATATTTATTTGGGCGTCATGCACCAAGATATGGCCGAGGCATTCGGTCTATGATATCCGCGGCAATTCAACAGCGTTCACGATCCATGCGGTGGCCGCGACATCACCTCCGCCACCCGGAGGCGTGGCCGTGACCGCCAACTATGCCGGCCGTCGGTGTGACCCCGCGTGTGGCGCAGAACTGCAATGCGCACCGCGGCTCGAACATCGACGGGCGGACAACACGCCACGCCGGTTACCGGCTCAGTCAGGTCGTTCGCAAGCGGATCGAGGAGGCGAACGGCTGGATCAAGGAGGTCGGCGGCATGGGGCGAACCAGTTTCGCGGTGTGGGACGGGTCGAGTGGATGTTTGTGTTCAAGGCGGCGGCTTACAACTTGATCCAGCCTGCCGCGGCTGCCGGCGACGGGATCAGTCTGCCCGGAATCTGCCCAAGGCCGCATCAGCGGCTTGGCGGCAGCGAAAAATTGGGCGAAAATCTCTCCTGGACGTCGCAATCCTCGACAAACAGAGTGGATTTTCGTTTTCGGTAGGGCTTTTCGGCAGCCTGCTAGGCATGAGCCAGGGGCAGCCCGTCCCGCCCCGACGGCCTCGGCCCATGACCATGTTCTTGCGGATCGACCGCCAAATAGCGGGACGGCCGCTCGGCGTCCTGCTGGAACACCGACGCCGACGCCAACAAGCGCTTGTCGTCATCGGACAGACGAATGACTTCACGCAGATGATCCGTCCAGCTTTCCATCGACCAGACTTCGATCCACCCCTCGGGATGCGCGACGTCGTGATACAGTCGCCAGAACACGGCTCCAGACCGCCCGCGCACATGATGCACCTCCACCATGAGCTTCAGGAACTCCTTCCGGCGCGCGGATTCGACGCGATAGTGGGCGATCTCCATGATCCGTCCGCGTGCGTTGCGCAACAGTGGGACAAATTCAGGCGCCGGGGCTTCGGGCAGTGGCCCGGGCAGGTCGGTGCCGAGACCGGCGCCACGAACGACGGCTTCGATGCTGAAGTTACGGACGATCAGCATCAGCACGAGCCCGACAACCGAGGCGGTGAGAAAGGTGTGCGACAAGCCGATCCGGCCGCCGAGCCAGCCCCAGCCGAAGGAGCCGAGGGTGAGTGCTCCGTTCTGCGCGAGCTGGAAGATCGACAAGGCACGGGCGCGAACCCAGGATGGGCAGACGAGCTGTGCCGCCGCCTGGATCGTGGCGAAGGCCGAGGTCCATCCGAGGCCGAAGATAAGCATGCCGAACGACGCCGGCAGCCAGTGGCGTGATACCCCGACGATGGCCATTCCGACACATGACAGGATGGTGCAGCCGACCACGGTGCCGCCGCGGGATAACTTGCCCCGCACCATGGGCAAGAGCATGCCGGAGGTGACCCCTCCGATCCCCATCATTCCGAGGATCACGCCATACATGCCGGCGCCCAGGGCAAGGTCATGCCGGACGAACAATGGCAGCAATGCCCAGGGGGCCGAGGCCGGGATCGAGTATGATGCGGTTCGCACCATCGCAGCCTGTACCGCCGGGGTGTTGCGGACGAAGCGCATACCGGCGCGCATGGCGGAGACGAAATGCTCGCGCGGCAGGCCGGTGAAATGCCGGCCGCGTCGGCGCCACGCGAACAACGCCGCGATCACCGAAATGATCGACACCGCATACATTGAGAATGCCAGGCTGGAGCCGCCGAGCAGGATCAAGAAGCCGGCCAGCGCCGGACCGACCGCGCGGGTCAGGTTGAAGCCGATGCCATTGAGGGCGATCGCCTGCACCATATCCTCGCGCGGGACCAACTCCGGCACGATCGCGCTCCAGGCCGGGTTGGTCAGCGCGGAGCCGATGCCGATCGCGAAAGTCAGCACCAGCAGCCATTGGGAGGTCATCCCGCCGAAGATTGTCAGGAGTGCCAGAAGGGTGGCGAAGGCGATGGTCCAAAGCTGGGTGCCGATCAGGAAGATGCGCCGGTCGACAATGTCGGCGAGCGCTCCGCCTGGAATGGCGAGGAGGAACACCGGCATGATCGTCGCGGCCTGGACCGCGGCCACGATCAGTGGCTTGGGATCCAGCGAGGTCATCAGCCACCCGGCCCCGGTGTTCTGCAGCCAGGTGCCGAGCCAACCGATGACGCCGGCGATCCACAGCTGGCGGAAGGTGCCGATGCGCAACGGCACCAGGGCAGCGGGAAGCCGCATCAGGTGTGCGATCCGGGTTGCGGATTGGGTATCTCGACGCGGATGCGAATGGTCGAGCCGCCCATCAGGGGGCGAGCCGTCAGCCCCCACTCCGCACGCCTCAGATGGCCGGTAACGACCATGCTGTGGGCGGACCGTTCGAGATCCAGGGTGAAGGGATGGGTTTGGCCGTGCAGCGTCAGGTCGCCGGCGACGGTGTTGCCTTCGCAACCGCCGTGGAACGCAAGCTGCGGAAACTGCGCCACATCCATGAAATCGGGCCCGGTGACCAGCTCGCGAAGTAACTCATTCGACATCGTGAGGCTGCCTGGTTCGATGTCCAGGATGACCTGGCACTTGCCCGGAGTGGCAGGCTCATAGCGCATCAAGCCATGGAAGCGGTCAAAGCTTCCATCGAATGGCAAGAGGCCCAAACCATAGATGCGGAGTTCGACCCTGCTGTCCTTCGGCGACAGCGTGATCTGGTCGGCCCACGACCGGGCGGCGAACGCTGCGTTGCCGAGACAGAACATCAGGATGAGCAAGCGGCGCATGGTGCCCGGTCGTCGCTCCCATCGGCGGCTTTCGAGTGGCGCTGGTCGGCGACGCCATTGTATCGGCGACGACGGTCGTTTTGTCCATGGCGGGTTTGTCGATGGCGCTGGCCGATCAATTCGTCGGCTGGCCAGGGCTTGAAAGTTGCCGCATGATCAGCCGGTCGCGCGCAGCTGCCATAGCAACCCTGCGCGCATACCGGTCAGCGCCCGCGCGGACCGGTTGCTTGGGTGGGCGGCTCCCTCGGCCGGACCGATTTCAGTCGGGCAAGCGTGGCCCAGTGGACAAGGAAGGATGGCTGTCGTGCCTGTGGAGAAGCAAGCCTATCGCGAAGCGATGGCACGTCTTGGCGCCGCCGTGAACGTGATCACGACGGATGGGCCGGGCGGACGGGCCGGGTTTACCGCCAGTGCTGTCACGAGCGTGACCGATACGCCGCCCACCTTGCTGGTCTGTGCCAATCGCACCAACAATTCCTACCCGGCGATGAAGCAGAACGGTGTGTTGTGCGTGAACACCCTCACTCCGGCGCAAGAGGGTCTATCACCGGTGTTCGCCGGCATGACCCAGCACACCATGAACGAGCGGTTCGACGGCTATGCCTGGCAAAGGTTGGAGACCGGCGCTCCGGTGCTGGACGAGGCGGTGGTGGTGTTCGATTGCCGCATTTCCCAGGTGGTCGAGGTCGGCACCCACGACATCTTCATCTGCTCGGTCGAAGCAGTGCGCACCGGCACGGCGCATGAGGGACTGATCTATTACGGCCGCGGCTACCACAAGGTCTTTGGCAGTCCCTGAGCCGAACGACGCCATCCCGACCCGCCGTGGTCCGGATGGCGCCGATCCGATGCCGCGTCACATCTGGGCGTAGGAACCGTCTTTCCAGACGTAAAAGACGTAGCCACCGCCGATGGTGTCGCCCTTGCTGTCGAAACTGACCGGACCGAGGACCGAAGGCCACTTGCCCGTGGCCTTTAGTTCCGTGGCGACCTTCTTCGGATCGGTGCTGTTCACTTTCTTCACCGCTTCCGCCCAGATCTGAACCGCGGCGTAGGTGTAGAGCACGTAGCCTTCCGGATCGATGTTCTTCGCCTTGAACTCCTTCACCACGTCGGCTGCCGTCTTCATCAGTCGCGGGTCGGGCGGGAATGTCATCATGGTGCCGCTTCCGGCGTCGCCGGCGATCTGCCAGAACTCATTGGTCACCAAGGCATCGCCGCCCACCAAGGTGGCCTTCATTCCCTGCTCCTTGGCCTGACGGATGATCAGCCCGGACTCGGTGTGGTAGCCGCCGACATAGATCACGGTGATTCCAGCCTGCTTGAGACGACTGACAAGCGACGAATAATCCTTCTCGCCGGGTGTATAGGCGGTTGCGAGCGTCTCCTTGCCGCCGGCCGCATGCAGCGCCTTCGCGGTCTCGTCAGCCAGTCCCTTTCCATAGGCGGAGTTGTCGTTCAGGATTGCGATCTTTTCGTCTTTGAAATGTTTGGCCAGATAGTCGCCGGCGACCTTGCCCTGGTCGTCATCGCGGCCGCAGACACGGAACGTATTCCAGCTTCCGTCATCGGTATATTTCGGGTTGGTCGAGGCGGGGGAGATCTGCAGGATTCCCTCCTCGGAGTAGACCTTGCTCGCGGGGATCGAGCTGCCGGAGCAGAAATGTCCGGCTACCATCTTGTCGCCTTTGGAAGCGAACTGATTGGCGACCGACACCGCCTGCTTCGGGTCACAGGCGTCGTCGCCTACGTCGAGCACGAGTTGCTGGCCCAGCACGCCGCCCGCATTGTTGATGTCGGCCACGGCCAGTTCGGCCCCGCTTTTCATCTGCTGGCCGAAAGCGGCGTACTCGCCGGTGATCGGACCCGCCACGGCGATATGGATCTGTGCCTGCGCCGGCGTGGCGGCGGCAATCAAAGTGATCGCGAGTGTGGCCGCCGCGCCTTGCAGCGAGCCGGGCAGGCCGCGACCGCGTCCCGGTCGAATGGATTTTGTCAGCATGTGCAACCCCGTTCAGTTGATGCCGCGTTTATTTATGCCGAACGACGCTTGGCGCCGCATAGACGTTCTAGGTAGCCAGCGGGCACGATTTAGCCCGAATCCTCGTCCACGGGAACCGACTGCTTTGCGCTTGGCTCGTGTAGCTCCCAGTTTGACCGTGCGGCGAATCCCGATCAGCGAACGTAGACGCGAACCTGGCTGGCGGCGAGGCCGGGATCGCTCCGAAGCCCGAGATGGATGCGGCTGGCCGGCACCCTGTCACGCATGATCGCACGCATCACGCCGGCCGCACGCTCCTGACCTTCGGCGGCCTCGGACATGTCCTTCATCACCGCGATTACGTCATATTGCACATTTGGATCCCGGTTTTCGGCCGCCCGGACGGCATAGTGCAGCAATTCGGCGTAGTCGGGCGAGGATACCGTGTAGTCGATGGTCAGCAGCGGTGCCCGGGGGTCGATCGCAACCGCGGGCACGGCGGGCGCCGGCTGTGCCTTCGCCTCCGGAGACGGCGCGAATGTCCGCTGGTCGATCAGCGTGCAGCCACTGAAGCTGAGCATCGCCAGCAGAAACGGGACGGGGCGGGTCATGGCTCGAACCCGTTCATCGAGGTCATCGGGCAGCTCACCAGGTCACCGCCGGATCAGCGTCATTGCCGGTACTCCGGAGCGTCCCGTTCGAGCCGGCGCTTGATGCTGTCCAGGTGCAGCCGGGGCGAATCGCGGCCGCCCGGGCGACGCATCTGGCGCGCGGTGAGTTCAGCGATCTCGCGCGAAACCGGCACCACGGCGCGGCCGGTGGATTGTGCCAGACGCTGAGCCTCACAAGCCCGCTCCAGGTAATACAAATCATCCCACGCCTTGGCGATGCTCGGCCCGAGAACCAGGACACCGTGATGCCGCATGAACACAATGTCGGCGTCGCCGATGCCGGCGGCGATGCGGTCGCCCTCAGACTCGTCCAGCGCGAGGCCGTTATAAGTCTCGTCCACAACCGTGCGCCCATAAAACTTCAGCGCCGTCTGGCCGGCCCAGACCAGCGGCTCGCCTTCCACCATCGTCAGCGCGGTGGCGTTCGGCATGTGGGTGTGAAAGGCGGCTCGAGCGCGCGGCAGGCGGGCATGCAGCCGAGCGTGAATGTAAAAGGCGGTATCTTCCGGAGCGCCGTCGCCGGCGATGACGTTGCGGTGAAAATCGCAGATGAGCAAGCGGGAGGCGGTGATTTCCGCGAACGACCAGCCGTCGGGGTTGACCAGGAACAGGTCGTCGCGGCCGGGTACCATGCACGACAGATGGTTGCACACGCCTTCGCTAAACCCGAGCTGCGCGGCGGCGCGAAAGCATGCGGCAAGATCAACCCGGGCCTGCCAGACTTCCTGGCTGTCCAAGGCGTCATTTCGTATGATCGAGGGTGCATTCATGCAGGCAGGCTTGCAGGAAGCGGCTCCGCGGGCAAGATGTCGCCATGGACCAGACAAATCAGCCACAGACCAATCAACGCATCGATGGCAAGCGGCTTTGGGACAGCCTGATGGGTTTTGCCGAGATCGGTGCGACTCCCAAGGGCGGCGTGCGACGCCTGACGTTGACCGCGGTCGACAAGCGGGCGCGGGACAAGTTTCGTACGGAGTGTGAGGCGCTGGGGTTGACGGTCCGGGTCGACGCCATCGGCAACATGTTTGCCCGAAGGCCGGGGCGCGACCCGAACCGGCTGCCGGTGCTGTTCGGCAGTCATCTCGACAGCCAGCCAAGCGGCGGGAAATTCGATGGAGCGCTGGGGGTGATCGCAGGGCTGGAGGTCATGCGCAGCCTCAACGACCTGGGCATCGTGACCGATGCGCCGCTGGAACTGATCAACTGGACGGACGAGGAAGGCAGCCGCTTCGGCCACAGCCTGATGGGCTCCGGAGTTTGGGCGGGCATCTTCACCTTGGATAAGGCCTACGGGCTGACCGATACCGAGGGGATGTCGGTCGCCACCGCGCTCGACGGCATTGGCTACCGCGGTCCTGAGCCGGCGGCGCCGTTCAAGGCGGATGCCTATTTCGAGTTGCACATCGAGCAGGGGCCGATCCTGGAACGGGAGAGCAAGCAGATCGGTGTCGTTACCGGTGCGCAGGCACAGGTCTGGTACGATCTGGTGGCGATCGGGCAGGACAGCCACGCCGGGACCACGCCGCCCTCGGCGCGGAAGGATGCGCTGGTCTGCGCGGCCCGGATCGTCGATCTGGTGGACCGCTTGATGCGGGCGCGTGGAGAGGACGGGCGCGGTACCGTGGGGCAACTTCTGGTGTCCCCCAACAGCCGCAACGTGGTGCCGGGGGAGGTGAGGTTTTCGGCTGAGTTCCGCCATCCCAGCGACGCCGAGGTCGACGTGCTGGACGCCGAGTTCCCGCCGGCGGCGCAGGCGATCGCCGGGGCGTGCGGGGTGACGCTTGAGCTGACGACGTTGTTCAAGATCCCGGCCCAGCCGTTCGACGCCACGTGTGTCGATCTGGTGCGCCAGGGTGCCGCGAAGCTTGAGTTACACCGCAAGGGAAATTGTATCCGGCGCAGGACATGACGCGGTCTACGTGGCGCGCCACGTGCCGACCGCAATGATCTTTAGCCCATGCAAGGACGGCCTGTCGCACAACGAGGCGGAAAGCATTGAGCCGGAGGAAGCCGAGGCCGGTTGCCAGGATCTTTTCGAGGCTGTCGTGGCGCGCGCCAACCGGAGTTTATCCAATACCGGGAAGGCCGTATCGGACCTGTAGGCAGCAACGCCGGCAGGTCGCAAAGCTCGTTGCGAATGTGTCTTGACGAGTGGATTGGCGGGCGACGGGCACCTGCGGCGGTGCAGGTCAGGCCGGTCTGGTGATGTGTATTTCGACGAGAACTTCGTCAATCTCGTGCCGGCCGAGCAGTTTGAGGGCCTGTACAGCTGTCTGGACTGGTATCCGGAGCTGAGTGATGCCCCGAGCCGGAGCTTTTGCAGCGTTACATGGTCGCCCCGCCCATGGCCCCGCCTGCGGCATGGGCGCCGCCTCCCCCGCCCCCACCAGCGCCCGCAGCTCCCCCGGCACCGGCCTGGAATCCGGACGGCGCCGCCCCGCCGACCGACGCGTCGGTGCCGCCGCCACCGCCGCCACCGGTGCCTGTGGTGCCCGCTCCGGCCGACCTGGCAGCACCGCCGGCACCGGCACCGACCGACCCGTCGGCCGTATCCGGCCCGGCCGGCGCGGCCGGCCCGGCCGCCCCCGCGCCCCCTGCCCCTGCCGGCGACCTGCCGTTCGTCACCATCGACGCGGCGCCGGTGACCCTGCAGCGCAACGAGCGGATCAACCTGACCAGCAGCGCGTCCGGCCCGCTCTCCCGGGTCATGCTGGATCTGGCCTGGGAACCGGCGCCGGGCCGGCTCAGCGTCGATCTCGACGCGTCGGTGATCGCCTTCGACTCGGCCGGCCAGAAGCTCGAGATCGTCTGGTACCAGCACCAGAGCGAGTTCGCCGGAAGCCTGCAGCACACCGGCGACGCCAAGGGTGAAGGCAGCGGATCGGCCGCCGAGCGGGTTCTGGTCGACCTCGGCCGTTTACCCGACAACGTCTACGCGCTCGTCTTCACGATCAGCTCCTTCCACGGGCACACGTTCACCGACCTCAAGCAGCGCGTTCTGCGTGCTGAGCGACGACACCGGGCGCCAGATCGTCACCTACAACCTGACCGACACGCAGCCGAGCACGGCCGTGCTGATGGCGATCCTGCGCAAGGTCGGTCCCGGGCTGTGGCAGTTGCGGGCGATCGGCGAGTACCATGACTTCCGCACGGTGAAGAAGCTCGTCGACCGGCCGCCCGGCACATCACCATCTACTGATCGGACGATCCCGCATGACCAGCATGGCCAAGGGCGCGAACATCGCCGTCGACTCCGTCGCGGTTGGTGCGCGCCGTGCTGGCGTGGACGTCCGGACCGGGTGTGCCCGATGTCGACGCGTCGGCGCTCCTGCTGCAGGACAACGGCCGGGTGAGCTCCGACGACGACTTCATCTTCTACAACCAGGCCCAGCACCCCAGCGGGGCCGTGCGCTACACCGGCAAGAGCGGGTCGGCGGACACGCTCGAGGTCTCGCTGGCCCAGCTGCCGGCCAGCGTCGACCGGGTCGTGCTGGCCGCGTCGGCCGACGGGGGGACGTTCGGGCAGGTGCCCGGCCTGCAGCTGCAGATCTCCGATCTCGCGGCGGGCACCCCGCTGGCCGAGTTCGCGATGAGGGCCGCGGACGAGACCGCCTTCGTGATGCGGCGAGCTCTACCGCCGGGCCGGCGCGTGGAAGTTCCGCGCCGTCGGGCAGGGTTACACCACCGGGCTGGCCGGCCTCGCGACCGACTTCGGGATCTCGGTGGCGGACGAACCGCCGTGCCGCCCCACCGCCCGGCCCGTCATGACGCGTCCCGGCGCCACCGCCATCGATACCGCCGCCCTCCATACCGCCGCCCTCCATACCGCCGCCCACCGCCGCCCTCCATACCGCCGCCCTCCATACCGCCGCCCGCCATACCGCCGCCCTCCGTGACGCCGCCGCCGCCCCCGCCTCCTCGGCGACGGCTGGGTACGCGACCGGGCCGACACCCACCCCGCCGCCCCCCCGCCGGGTTCGCCCGCCGGCCGGGCCGGTGCCACCGCCGCGACCGGCCCTGCCGCCGACCACCGCCGCCCCGCGGTCGCCGGCTGCGGCGATGGGAACGGTCAACCTCGACAAGGGCCGGGTGAGCCTCGTCAAGGGCAGCCGGGTCAGCCTGGTCAAGACCGGGGCACGCACCGCTGGCGCTCGTCGACGATGGGCCTCGGCTGGGATCCGGCCCCGGGCAAGAAGCGATCGACCTGGACGCGTCGGCATCGGCTTCGACGCGGCCGGGCAGCAAGCTGGCGATCGTCTGGTTCACCCACCTGTCCGACTTCGGCGGCGCGCTGCAGCCACGGCGGCGACAACCTGACCGGCGAGGGCGAGGGCGACGACGAGCAGATCCATGTCGACTCACGCGCATGCCGCCGCAGGTCGACTCGATCGTCTTCACGATCACCTCGTTCGGCGGGCAGAAGTTCACCGAGATCGCGCGCGCGTTCTGCCGACTGGTCGATGCGACGTCCGGGCAGGAACTGGTGCGCTACGACCTGTCCGAGAGCCGAAGCGCGCACTCGGCGTGATCATGGCGATGCTGCGGCGCACCGCCGAGCCGGCCGTGTGGGAGATGCGCGCGATCGGCGAGTTCCACGACGCCCGGACGGTGAAGAAGCTGGTCGACCCGTCGGCGCGCTGGGCGGTCACGCCCTAATCAGACCCCCTTCTCTTCCATCCTTGGCGGTCACGCCCTGGTCAGGAACTGGGCGGCACGCACTGATCGGCTGGGCGGTCACGCCCTGGTCAGCGCTTGTCGTCGGGATCGCGCGCGTCGAGGGTCTTCTCGACCAGTCCGGTGAGCCAGCTCGTGATCTTGCTGACCGTCGCCGATTGTCGGCACGAACGCGCGCGGGTGGGTCGGGGCGAGCTGCTCGGCGCCGAGCACGCCGTCGACCGAGCTCGGCCAGCTCGGCCGGTCGCTGCGCCGCGACCACGCCGGCAGCACGTCCGACTCCTGCGCGGCGATGTGCGCGTCGACGGCCTGCTCGAGTTCGGTCGAGCGCCGCACCGATCTGCTCGTCGGTCGTGTCGTCGTGATCGAGCTTCTTCAGCAGGCTCTCGATGTGCTCGTGCTCGGCGAAGGACGCGTCGCGAGATCGCGTCGCCATCGGCCAGATGCTCGCGCACGGCCGGCAGCAGGTACTGCTCCTCGGCGACGAAGTGCCGCACGATGTCGGCGCGACAGCTGCTCGAAGAGCTCGCCCGTCTCGGTGCGGGTCGGCGTTGCGCCGCAGGTCGGCCAGCGCGCGCTTGATCGCGGCGTGATCGCTGCGCAGGACGGTGTCGATCGAATCGGGCGAGGACGACGTCATGCGGCGAGCTTACGGAAGCCTCACTCGACCGGCGTGCGGTCGTCGAGCCAGGTGATCCGGTCGTAGCCGTAGGCGCGGCAGGCCTCGCGGACATCGCCGTAGAGCGTCTGCATCTCCGCGCGCACCACGAACTCGCCGCGCACCTGGTAGATCGAGAGCCAGCACGGCCACATCGCCGCCCTGCAGCGTCTCGAGCGGCACCTCGATCCGAGCACCGCTGAAGGTCGTCGACGACCAGCGTGCCGCCCCAGGCGATCGGCTGGCGCTCTCGGAGAACGCGTACACGATCAGCCGCCGCAGTACCGCGACTGCCGCAGATCGATCAGACCCGCTCGAACCGATCGTGGCCCCGACGAGGATCGGGCGCTTCGAATGCGGCGGGCAAGCGCTCACCCTGGGTCATCTGCATGGTCAGCTCGAAGTCGGAGGAGGTCGTAGGCCGCGCCCAGTCGCAGGTCGCTGAGGGTCGGACACGCGGCTTCGATGGTCAGCGGGCCGATCCGGTCTGCAGCCGGGTGAGCGTGACGGTCGGATGGTGCGGGGTCAGGATGACCCGATCGCCCGCGTGCACGCGCAGATCGGCGCGTCGGCGCCGTAGCGGGCCACTGCTGGGCGCGGCCAGGGCCGGCGACGCGGGGGCTGCCGCGGGCGCGCGTGGCGGGGTGGATGGTTGCGCTTCGTCCAGATCGAGCGACGGCACGCCGGCGGAGCGGGTGGGTGCGGGCGGCGCGGTCGGTCGAGCCGCGGCCGGTGGTGGTCGGCGGTGCCGTAGGCTCGTCCAGGTCGAGCGAACTGCTCACGGCCGCCGGGCGCGCCGGTGGCTGCGCCGGGGCGGGCGGCCGGGCCGCGACGGGCTGCGGCGCCCGATGGTCGTGATGGTGCTCGCCGTCGCGCGTCCGGTGATGAAGATCCTTCAGCGGCGGCGCGCTTACGCCCGTCGAGCCGCCCAGCGAGGCCGCCGCCGGAGCCGCCTTGACCGCGTGGCCGCGACCGCCGACTTCGGCAGCCGGCGCCGCCGCAGCCACGGCAGGTCGTTGCGGCGCGGCGCGAAGTGCGGATCGGCGATCACCTACGATGCTCAGCCCGTAATCCGAAGCGATGCAGCAATGTTCTGGCGGCTCCGCTTCGTTCAACCTCGTCGTCTTCTTGCTAGTTTGCGTTTGCGGCAAGGCCATCGTATCGTTCGCCCCAATCGTCCTCGTAGTTGCGGTTATCGTGGTTACCCGATTCAGAGATTCCCACTTTAAAGAAATCAGGGTAACGAAACATGGCCGCAGCCGTTGCAAAACCACCACCAGAGTGGCCCCAGATACCCACTTATTGGTATCAATGTAGCCATATTTTTGAGCCAGCTGACGGATACCGGTTATCTGGTCGGGCAGGGTATTTTCGGCCATGTTGCCATAGCTCATATCGTGAAAGCTCTTGGAACGCAACGGGTTACTGGTTCCTTCAATTTCCACCACAGCAATCATGG
>CAWEVT010000008.1:0-90481 GCA_963812585.1 uncultured Alphaproteobacteria bacterium
AAGGATAGTCTGATTAATGGTAACCATTTCCTCCAATGTCTTCAAATGGAATCTGGCACTTGTAGGAAGAAGTTGGCCAGAGCTTGGGGTAGCGTTGGGCGACACCTCTGGCACCGTCCGAAGATAATCTTTGAAGTCCCCTATGGGCAACGGCAGTTCCAGCCGGTTGACATAACGCACGGCCACCCGGGTGACTTCCGTGGGGTGGAGGGTCTCACGCGTAAGCGTCCATAGCCGCTGCGCCTCGGCCCGGAACGGTTGCCACTTCTCATACGGTGCAAGCCTAGCCGGAGAAGCCATCTCGCCTGGCCTGCCAAACGTAGCGCTTGTCAGCCCTAATGAATGCCCAGCCGCGTTCCTCCTTGCTGGTCTGGGTTGTAAGTTCGCCTTCGTTCTCGGGGCCCCCCAGAAGTGCCCGAAGCCATCAACAGCGGGTTCCTATTGGGATAAGCACCACCCTCGCGGTCTTGGAGCTGCGCCAACTCGCTGAGGGACACAGTTCCCGCCGTCTTCACCTGAATATCGATGATGGCCTCGGTGATCGGGGCTTTATTGTAATGCTTGGTCACTGATCGCTTATCGGCATTCGTCTGTCCTTCCACAAGCTAGCCGGTCGATCCAGATTGTAGCGGAACCCTCTCAACAACGTTACGATTTTGTGCCGTTCCTGCCAATTCTCGGCCTCTCAGACTTGGTGCAAGGGCCCGATTCCTGCCGAAAATCCTAGCGAGGCTCGGGGTGCGGGGCCCGCAATGATGTCCCGAGTTGCTCGACCTGCGTGACGCCGGACGTCGACCTATGGGAGTCGCCGGCGTCACGTGCCGAGTTCGCCGGCGAACGCCCATTCCTCACATTCTGACTCCGAAACACCATCGCCCGATGACCGAGGCGACAACTCTAAGGCCTCTCCGAGATGACGTCGATCTCGGTGGTGTTAGAAATGCTGTAGAACAGAGGGATGAGGGTGTCGGTCGTGTTCAACGACGGCAGTACCCCGATGTATGATCAGCGGATGGCATCGCCTCGACACTGCGGAGACGGTGATGGGCGACGTTGCACTGAGCTATCCGCCCTCCGTCCAGGTGTGGCCGAAAGAGTGACGACAAGCGCTCGCCGGGGCAAGACACTCCTTGCCGTCCGATGGAGTGAAAGCAACGTGAAAATCGCGACCTGGAACGTCAACTCGGCTTTTCGCCAGCGAGAGGGCCACGTACAAAGGTGGACGTGAGGCATCGGGAACGATTTGCCCTACTTCGGCGCGCCGACCCATACGCTCACCTCGTTCGCACTCATGACCCCTTTTAATAAGTAGCTACACGGTTCAGGCACGCGAGGACGAGAAACTTGCTGTCTTGAAAGCTTGGCGGCTGCACTCGCTGCAATCCGGCAGCAGCAACGCGAACTTCATTAATAGGAACTGGTGTACCTGGCGCGGGGCCTCACCGCGGTCCATTCGGGCGCCTACGACACCAGGGAACATGGGGCGACACGCGCGTCAGCCGGCACCGCATCGCAGCCTCGGGATTCAGCAGCACGGGACGGTTGTCGGCAATCGGTAACTTGAACATCGGCTGGAACTCAAACGGGTCGCAGCGCATGACCCAGGCTGAGAGGCGATCACCTCTGGCCAGTGACTTGATGCGGGACTCCGTCCAGAGCGTCCGCCTCGGTCACCACCGTCCAACCCCGACGAAATATCCGACCTACGATTTCTGGCCTGACGACAGGGTTGATCGCGCAGAGCCGTGCCATAGCCGGGAATCCGGCAAAGGGATCCGATCGGCTGGTCCGGGTTGGTCCGGGATTGTGAGGCTACCCGGACCACGAAACACGCTGTTGGTAACTACAACGGTCCGGGTGGGCCGGGTGGTCCGGGTAAGATAGAAAGTTATAAAAATCGTGGGGGTTCGCAGCAGCCGCTGTCATGTCTTCGTCCGACCATGCGCCCCTGGAAAGTTTTCGATGAAAACCACGCGCCCCACACGGCCCACCCGGACCAGGCCAGGAGTTCTGCGGGTTTCAGCTGGGGCGGGTGACGAGATTTACCCGGACCACGCCACCCCAACCCGGACCACCCCCTACGCCTCGGGAGCGTCGTCCTTCGGCCAATCCATGCAAAGTTCGGTCACACGCTCAAATGCAAGTCGCGCAACTTCAAGGCTACCGAGACTGTACGCATGGGATCGTGTAGCCCTGACCAGCTCCGCCCTCCGGGTGGTGCCGCCATGGATGTTCTCGATATCGGCGATACGCTCACCGGTCACTACGTTGCGGGGTTTGATGGCCTTTCCACCCATGCGGGCCATGAACCTGCCGAACGCCTCGCGGCTCAATGGGTGCCGTTCGCCCAGCGCCTTCGCATGAGGCTCGTACGCATCGAACAGCAATTCGGTCGTCATCTGTTCGTGCCATCGGCTGAAGTAGTCCTCAAGGCCGTGACGCGACTTGAATACGTAGCCGCGATACAGAACCTCGGACCACCAGTGTTCCGCAGTTGGCAGCGAGAGTTTCTTCTGGGTCTGCAGCCCAGCGGTATTTGGCGCGGCTCGGTGGTTAAAGGATCCGAGGTCGTACGAGACCAAATCATGCAGCATCGCCTCGTATCCGCCGTTCGCCATCTCACTCCAGAGCGCAGCAAAGTAAGCGTGATCGTTCGCTCTGTCCGGTGACACCTCCAGAACGAAGAATCGGCGCGCCTCCAGACCTGCGGGGACGACCCATTCCTCGTTGCTGGCCATCATGAGATGGACGAAATTCGGCATCTGGATCGCGTTCTGATATTTGGCCTCGATCGTTAGGAACGGCTCGGTGATCAACGCCTTCAGCACGCCGACATGCGCCCGGTCGCCGGCGAAAAATGCCTCATCGGCGAAAAGCAGTACGGTGTCGCGGAGATGCCCATTAAAGTTGCCCGTGAGATGCTTGGCGTTGCTGATTGCAAGCCCGTGTTGACCGAAGATGTGAAGGAGCACCTTGGCCAGTGTTCCTTTACCGCTTCCCTCGACTCCCCGCATCACGACCGCCACTTCGCCCTGCTCAGCGGGCCGCTGGACCAAACGGGCCATCCAACCCAATAGCCAGTCGAAATGGCCCTGGTCGCCTGCGCAAATAATCTGGAGCATGTGGTCCTGCAGCCGTGCCCAGGAGCCTGGTCGGGGCTGAATTGCCAGCCCCTGCCACAGATTAAAGGAATCTTGCCGGACGTGGCGGCCGGACGGGTCGAAAACAACGCCACCAATGAATTGCCGCCGATTGGGATGGTTCAGCCAAACCACCGATACCGGCTTCAAAGCGGTACCACCTTCGCCGCCTTTCGGGATCTGGATGCGCCGGTTGAGATAGAGGCGCTTGAAATCGTCGAATGTGATACGGCCGTAGTAGCGGCGGTTCAGCATGTCGTCATGTGCCGGTTCGTAGACGATCGCCTTGCCGGCTTCGTTGACGACCATGTAGCGGTCATTGAATTCCGCTATGAGCGCAGCAGTAGGATCGGGTGCCATAGCCGCCGCTACGGCTTCGAAATAGGCGGGGTCGTCTATCTCGGGCGGTGGTTGAAGATCTTCAGACATCGCCGGCTGCTCACAAACTATTCCCGCCGGCTGTGGTATCTCTGCAATCAGGCGACCGATATCATCGGCCGTTCCGCCTGCCGCGATCCAATCAGCGACGTCGCCCTTAGGCGGCAGGTCCGGCAGCATCAGCACTCGCGCCTGTCCGACAACGTCATAGAGCTGCTTAGCCACGTCAGCGGCATGGTCCTGCCCTGGCAAAATCGGCCGGCCATCTGGGTGCCAACGCGGCGTTCCATCGGGCATGGTCGCTTGGGGATCATTGTCCGGCAGGATGACAACGTCGGCGCCACCGAGGAATTCACCAAACTGCCGCTGCCACTTTCCCGCGCCACCCGGCGAACAGGTTCCGACCAGGCCAATGGACTCCAGCGCGTGGACGGCCTTCTCGCCTTCGGCCACGAAAATGGTGCGGCCGGCGGCAACCGCAGTGATCACCTCGGGAAGGCGGTAGATTACCTTCCTCACGCCATCCATTTTCCAGATCCAGCCACCGTTTCCGTTCGGCCGTCGTTGCCGAAAGTCTTTAGGTTCGTAACGAACCACTTGAAACAGCAACTCGCCTTCGGCACTGAGATAGTTGTATGTAGCGACCTCGCGCTTGATGTTGGCCTTGGGGGCTGGCGCCTCAGATATGTGTCCGCGGTCCCGTAACCAGGCTATGGCGCCTGCTTTGTCGACGCCCAGCTGATCCTGAACGAACGCAAGCACTCCGCCACCCTTGCCCAACTCGTGATCGAACCAAGTCCCCGTGTCGAGACTGATGCATAGACTGCCGTGAGTGCGGAAACGCAGTTCGCGCCTGACTTTGCTTTCCTCGGTCGGCTCGCCGAGCACCTCGCGGGCCACAGGCCCCATCGCTCGGATGAGTTCGGGCCATTTCGTCGACGCGCTCATTTCCAAGCATGCCCGCAAGTCCCGCTCGCCAGTCAGCGGCGAGCGTCCTGTTCCGAAGTGCTGCTAAGCGGCGGGGAAAGCCGGCCCTCCGCCCACGCCAAAGCGTCGCACCAGCGATAGATCGGGATTCGACCCCACAGGCGGTACGGCGGCCCGCCACCACGCGAAGCTTTGGTCGCGAGCGTCTTTTCAGCGGTCTGGTATCCAGCTGCAGTCAATGCCTCAGCTGTGGCCCTGCGCCGCAGTAGAGCGTTTGGGTCTTCGGGTATGGGACTTGCCATCGGAGCCTTCCTGGCAGCCGGAACATTTGCCGGCGGTTGCGATGGCACTCCAGGTAGGCGATGGAAGCTACTGGGTCACGGCACTGGAATTCAGCTTGAGCCGCCCGATTTCAGTGCGGGCGGTCTGCAAGTTTTTGGCGAGCGTCTCCTTCAACTCTTGGGCGATCTCGCGCAGATCCGCGCCGCCTGGATAATTGTTCGCCTCTGCGCGTCTCGCGGCGCACTCCAGGAGCCGAACGATCCAATCCACCGACGGGCCACGACGCTCTCGGGCGTTGTCCAGGATGCGCGGCAAAACCCCGAAGATGTCTTGGTGCACCTTCGTCAATTCTCGAAACAGAACGCGGCGAAAAACATCTTGTCGCGCTCCGCGGAGGGGCTTGCGAGGTCTCAGCGACGCCGCCTTGGCACGAGCCGCCTCTGCGATCAGCGCGATCATCAGCGGCGCGGCATGCATCAGTTCCGTCGCCACCGATGAAGTGTCGGCGGGTCGCGCTTCCTTTGCCGCTGAAGTCTTGCCTTGATACAAGAGAGGCGGATCAACGTGTTGTAACTTCTCTATCTTTCGGATCGCCTGATCGCTAAGCCGAAGCGGAAATCCTCCGATATCCGCTGATGAAAGCCACAATGGTAGCGCCTTGGACACCGCAAGGCCGTGGCGCAGATGAACGAACCAATCCGCATTTTGATCGGAAATGGGCGGGTTTCGTGGAAATGGATTGAACTGATCAGAGAGACCGAGCCGTTGCAGCAATGCGACTGCTTCTGCCCTGACGCTGTCGAGAAAATCCAAGATTTCGTGGTTGGCAGGTCGCCCCCGATCTATGTCACTGAGCGCAACGGCGTCGCGGATTGCCTGGTTCATCCTCTCGGCGAGCACGACGTGGTCCGCACCCGCGACGATGATCAGCCCCTCGAGGTTGAGCCCAAAGGCGGCGATGTCAGCAGCCTCAAAGGCCCTGACACCACCCATCCGATAGCCCCCATCGGTCCTCGCGGCGGCTGGCCGATGGCAGTTGGTCGGCGTCGCGTTCCCGTCCACTTGATTGCCTGCTTTTTCAATGACATGGCGACAGGGTGCGCTCTGATCAGCCGACCGCGCGGAGCGTCACTGGACCGGCTGGCCTGTCTTCTCCCATCCTGATCATCGTCTCCGCGGCAACCGCATCAGCCGCCGCTAGCAGAACCGCGTCGGCAGCGTGCATATATCGGGACGTGACGGTCTGTCCTTTATGTCCGATCAGCGCGCCGATTGTAGGTTCGCTTAAACCCAGGTCGGCAGCAAGAGATGCAAAGGAATGCCGAAGTACGTGGGGTGTTACCGCGGGCGGAACGCCTGCAAGGGTGAATATTCGGCGGGCGAACTTCTTGAACCCCAGCATCAGCCCGTCGCCCCGCGTAGCTGGGAAAACCAGCGCGCTCTCGCCGAGGCGTGGCATAGCCCCCAGCACCTCACACGCCGCGTTCGACAACGGGCGGACCGATCTGCCCGTTTTTGAGTCTGGCAAGGTCGCGGTGCGTCGAACTATGTCCACATCATGCCAGCGAAGTCCCACGGCTTCACCCGTGCGCCATCCGGTGAGGGCCAAGAAACGGACGCAGGCAACCGCTGAGGGCCACACAGTCTCGCCTGCTCGCCGCAACCCTTCTCCCATGGCCTTGTATTCTGCATCGCTCAGGCGGCGCTCGCGCTTGTTCTCGGCGAATTTGCGAATCCGGTGGGCGGGGTTGTCGGACCGGATCCCGTTGTCGACGGCGTAGGCAAAAATCGCCCCGAGTAAGCCGATGCTACGGGTCGCTGTGCCCCGGCCGCCACGCAAAATGGATACGCCCCCCCGCTTCGTCTTGCTGGTCTTCGCTGTGTCACCGGCGGCAACCGCGTGCATGAAGCGCTCAATGTCCTGCCTGTTGACGGCGACGACAGCCAGCCGCCCGAGGAATGGGACGATGTGCCCCTCGATGCGGCCCCTATCAGAAAACAGGGTGGCGGGCTTTTTCGGCCTGCCGCCGCGGACCAGCACGCGCCCGGCTTCGGCGTCTGCAAGATATCGATTGCAAAGCTCCGCCATGGTGAGGGCTTTGCGCTTGAACCGCTTATCCGCGGCAGGATCACCGCCCCTGGCGACCTCACCAAGCAATCGGCGAGCTTCGTCGCGGGCCGCATCAGGCGTCCAAGGCGCCCCGTGTCGGCCGATGGTGACCCAACGCTGTCTTCCTTCCTGGGTGCGAGCCTTCAGGACGTAAGCTACGACACCCACCTGTCGCCGGGCGCCAAAACCTGCCACCGCGCCATCCCAGATTGTCTCACCCGGCTGCAGCGCCCGTACCTCCCGCAGCCCGATTCGCTTTCGCACTGCCCGCTCTGCCATACCTTGCGTCCTATTGGTGGCTAGGTCATCCCAGCTACCATATAGCTACCAGTTTCACGCAAGTCGTAGCAAACGGAGGCGTGCGCGAGCAAGCGCGATCATAGCCATGTGTAGGATTATGCGGAGTCAGGCTAATTGCTACAAAGCGCCGCAATCACCGGGTCTCGCCTTCGCAAGGGCAGGCATGACACGGGATAGTAGCGGCCATTGTTGCGAGAGTATTTTCGGTGGCAATCGAAATCCGTTGTGAACCGAAAGCGGCCGCTGGGGCGAGGCTGGCGGTTCAGTTCGGCGGTGTAATCGCGGCGGCTCGACCCTGGGCGTGGTGGGCAGCGCTGCTCGGCCTGTGCGGCGTGCTGCTCGCACCACTGCTCGTGGTCGATGTACCGCCGTTGCTCGATTATCCCAATCATCTCGCCCGGGCCTTCGTTCTGGCATCCTTGCCGACCGATCCGGTGCTGGCGACATTCTATGCCGCCCACTGGGCCATCATTCCCAATCTGGCCACCGACCTCGTCGCGCCGCCGCTCATGCGGGTGCTTCCGGTGCACGCCGTCGGGCGCCTGTTGATCGCCGCGGCGGTGCTGTTGCCGGTGCTCGGAAGCGTCGCCTACAGCCGCGCCCTCGGCGGCAAGTGGTGGTCCCTGGCGGTGGGGCTGACGGCCTATAACAGCACGCTGCTGCAGGGCTTTCTCAACTTCAACCTGGCGGCAGGGCTGGCGCTTTTGCTGGCTGCCGTCTGGCTCCGCAGGCGAGAGAGCAATCCGGCTGCGACGATTGCCCTGAACGCCGCGGGCGCGGTTGTGCTGTTCGCCTGCCATCTGATGGGACTGGTTTTCCTCGCCATCCTGCTCGCCTCGGCCGAGTGCTCCCGGCTGGCCGGCGATCTGCGCCGGCTATCCGTCGGGCCGGGCCTGCGGATGGTTGGGCGCTTCGGTGCCTTGCTGCGCTTTGGTCTATGGCGCGGGGCGGCGGTGGCCATGGTTTTCGCCGCGCCGATCGGGCTGTACTCCGCCTCGCAACTGCAGACGCTGGGTGGCGACGCGGAATTCCTGCCGCCGCAGGCGAAGCTGGCGCAGCTGCTGTCGCCGTTCGTCAACTACAGCCTGACGCTGGACCTCATCACGGCGGTCGCGGCGCTTTCGCTTCCTGTTCTGTGCCTGCTGCTGGGGAAGGGGCGCATTCCCGCTCCGGCGGCATTGGCCTCAGGCGGGCTGTTGTTTGCCTACGTGGCCGCCCCGTACGGCTGGAAGGGCACGTATCAGCTGGATGCGCGCTTCGCCATCATGCTGGGGTTCATGCTGTTCGCCGGCTTCGTGCCGGTGCGTTGGCCGGTGTGGCTGTGCCGCCTGGTCGCGACGGGCGCGGTGCTGCTGCTCGTCGCGCGAATCGGCCTGCTGACCGCCGCCTGGGCGCAGCATCGCTCCGACCTCGCCGATCTGCGGCAGGCGCTGGCGCCGGTATTGCCGGGGCAGGCGGTCTACGTGGCATCGGCCGCTCCGACTGATCGGGCTGCCTACCGGGCCCGCAGCCCCTGGTCGCGCCGCCTGTCCAATGACCTTCAGACCGACACGCATCTCGGTGCCCTGGCACTGATCGAGCGGCGTGCCTGGTGGCCGTTCGAGTTTGATATCCCATCGCAGCAACCGATCGTGACCCGGGAGCCGTATCGATCGATGGCCGAGCGAATTGGCGATATGCCGGACCAGGCCGCTCTGTTGAAGGCGGATCTGTGCGGCTTCGATGCCGTGCTGCTGACACAGGCCGACGCCGCGCCCGACTTGCCCGCCGCACGGTTCCATCTGCGCGTGCGCGCCGGGTACGCCGCGCTCTACGCGATCGACGTATGCCAACCCGGAGGGTGATGCCGAGGGTCACGGACGCCCGGTCGGGCTGGCTGCCGCTCCGCCGTAGACAGAGCGCCTCCACCTTGAGTGGAAAACGCTCTTGTCGTTGGTTGGCGAGCAATTTCATCAGCCTGAGGTCGCTCCGCGATCAGAGTCAGGCTGATATTGCTCTAGTGCGCGCCCGCGCCGCCGACGGCGCCGGCCTTGCGCATCGCGAGCGAGGCCGCGAGAGCCAGCAGCAAGGCTATCCCCATCAGGTAGAACGCATCGCTGTAAGCCAGCAGGTAGGACTGGGCGCGCACGGTCCGGCCGATCTGCACCACGGCCTCATGCAAAGCGGAAGCGGGATCGCTCGCTCCGTTGGACATGAAATGGCCCTGCAGCGACGCGATGCGCTGGCGCGTTGTCTCGTCCAGCAGTGACACCCGGGCGGTTATGATGTTCGAGTGAAACTGCTCGCGCTTGGTGATGAAGGTCTCCAGCACGGCGATCCCGATGGAACCGCCGAGGTTGCGCATCATGTTGAACATGGCCGAGGCGGAGCCGGCGTTCTCCCGCTCGATGCCACCGGTGGCGAGAGACGACAGAGGCGTGAGCACGATCGCCTGCCCCAACGCACGCACCAGGTTGGGCACGAAGAACTGATCGCCCGCGTAGTCCGGCGTGATGCCAAGGTTCATGAAACAACTCAGCGCGAAGATCGCGAGCCCGGCGGACACCAGCAGCCTGGTGTCGACATACCGCATCAGGATCGGCACGAAGGGGATCAGGACCAGTTGCGGCAGGGCGGTCCAGGCCAGCACCGTGCCGATCTGCTCGGAATTGTAACCCTGCATCTGTGACAGATAGACCGGCACCAGATAGACCGAGCCGTACAGCGCCACGCCGATCACGACGCACACCAGGCTGCCCAGGCCGAAATTTCGTCGCCGCAGCAGACGCAGGTTGAGCAGCGGCTTGCTTATGGTCAGCTCGATCCACAGGAACAGCGCCAACGACACGGCAGCGATCAGCGACAGGCGGACGATGAACGGTGAGCCGAACCAGTCGTCCTTGTTGCCTTCCTCCAGCACTGTCTGGAATGAGGCGAGGCCGATCGCGAGCGTGGCGATGCCGAACCAGTCGCCTTGCTTGAGCAGCGCGAGCTGCATCGGGGCGGGCCGCAGCGACGGCCATAAGGTTGCCAGCATGATCGCGCCGGGCACCAGGTTGACGTAAAAGATATATTGCCAGCCGTAGTTTTCGGTGAGGTAGCCACCGACAGTCGGCCCGATCGCGGGAGCGAAGGTGGCGGACACCGAGAACAGCGCCAGCCCGATCGGCTGTTTGGCGCGCGGCAGCATGGTCAGCGTGATGGTGAAGGCCAGGGGAATCAGCACACCGCCGAAGAAGCCCTGCAATGCGCGCAGTGCGATCATCTGGCCCAGGTTCTGCGCAAAGGCGCAGGCCACCGACATGACCAGGAACATGATGGTGTTGCCCAGCAGGTAGCGGCGCAGCGAGAACACGGGTGTTAGGAAGGCGGTGAGCGGGATCACGACGATCTCGGCGACCAGGTAGGAGGTCGAGATCCAGCCGCCATCGTCGAGGCCGGCGCCGATTGCGCCTTGGATATTGGGCAGCGAGGCGTTGGTGATCTGGATGTTCAGCACTGCGATGAACGCGCCGACCACGGACCCGCACACCGCCATCCAGGTCTTCAGGTCGGCCTTGGGCTCACGGTCGGGCAGGCGTGGATTGCTCATTGACGCGGTGCCAAGATTTGTCCCGCGCCGCGCGGGTCTCAGTTCAGCGCGACGCGGTCGTGCTTGTCGGACTGTCCCTGGTATCGATTGACGACTCGACGGACATTCCCGGGCGCAGCAGCTCGGCCGCGGCGTCGTGATGATCGGTCTCGTCGCCGGCAGGGTCGCGGTCCAGCAGGATCTTCACCGGCAGGCGCTGGACGATCTTGGTGAAGTTGCCGGTGGCGTTGTCGGGCGGCAGCAAGGCGAACTGCAGGCCGGTCGCCGGCGCGATACTGTCGACATGGCCATGGATTCTCGCATCCGGGAAGGTGTCGACATAAACCTCCACCGGTTGGCCCGGCCGAACGTGGGTCAGCTGAGTCTCCTTGTAGTTCGCCACGACGTAGACCGCGTCGAGCGGAACCACGGCCATAAGCTGGGTCCCCGCCTGGACGTATTGGCCAACGCGCAACGAGCGGGCACCCACGGTGCCATCGACGGGGGCGGCGATGGTCGTGTAGCCAAGGTTCAGCCGAGCCTGCTGTTCGGCCGCGCGATAGTGTTCGAGTTGCGCCTGCGCCTTGGTGCGGGCGGCCTGCAGCACGTCGACCTGTTGCTTGGCGGCGGTGAAGGCGGCGCGAGCCTGTAGCAGCCCGGCCGCCCGCTGCACCAGTTGCGACCCGGTCTGCTGTTCGGATTGCGTCGTTCCGGCGCCGGAGCGGGCCAGCAGGTCATAGCGGGCGTGGTCCTGTTGGGCGAAGCGAAGAGCCGCATCGGCCGAGGTGACCTGCTGATTGGCCTGCTCGATGGTGGAGTTCTGCAGCGACAGCTGGGCGTCGATGGAGCGGATCTCACTCTCCGCGGTGTCCCGGTCCGCGACCGCCTGATGTACCGCGGTCTGATAGTCCCGGTCGTCGATGCTGGCGAGCACCTGCCCGGCCTTGACAGGCTGGTTATCGGTGACGAGCACGGCGCTGATATAGCCCGAGACGCGGGGCGCGATGAGCGTGTTGTCGGCCTGCACGTAGGCGTCGTCGGTGGCGATCATGAAGCGGCCGATCCGCCAGTAATGGGCGCCGAACTGAGCCGCGCCGGCCAGGCCAAGAACCGCCAAGGCACCGAGCGCCGTCCGCTTCAGCTTGCCCTTGCGACGCGACACCCCGGCGGCACGTATGCCCTCAGGCCTGCCGTCGATAACCCGCTCAGCGGTCATAGCCTGTTCCATCGCGAAGACCTGCGCCCATTACGCTACAGAGTGTAGCGGTTTGGAGCTTATATGCAGCGGGAAGCGGCTGGCCACCCGCGCCAAAAACAGATACGCGACATGCTGTAGCGGAATAGCGGACAGGACGAACATCCCTTTATGTTTCTTGCTGTTTGGCTATGGACGATAGATCGGAGGACCATCGATGTCACTACCGGCACCGGCCAGGACGCCTGGTCGCCCGCGTTGCGATGTGACACACAAGGCCGTGCTGCGAGCCGCCTATGACCTGTTGGCGGAGGCTGGGCTCGCCGGCTTCACGATTGAGGCTGTCGCCGCTCGGTCCGGAGTGGCTCGAACGACGATCTATCGCTGGTGGCCGAGCAAGGGGGCGCTGGCCATGGAAGGGTTCCTGGAGGCAACGGCTCCTGACCTCGCGGTGCCGCCGACGGCCTCGGTCGTTGCGGACATGCAGGCGCTGTTGCGACTGTTCGGACGTTTGCTGCGCGGCAAGGCAGGACGGATCATCCGTGGCATCATCGCCGAGGGGCAGAGCGATCCCGAGACGATCAAGGCCTTCCTGGTGGGTTTCGTGATGCCGCGCCGCGCCGAGGTGCGCGCGATTCTTGCGCGAGGCGTCGCCAGCGGCGAGTTGCGCGCCGATGTGGACGCCGAGATGGTTCTTGCCAGCCTGTTCGGCTCGCTGCAAATGCGCATGCTGATGAACGAGAATGTGGACGACAGCTGGGTCGACCGGCTCTCGAAGTTCGTGTTGGCCGGCTGCATGGCCGACCGCGGCGGCTCGTCACGCTCGGCCGCTCCGATGAGCGTGGACCGTGCATCCGCGAGCGCTGGGGTGATCTAACCCTCGCGGACGGCCCGACGCTGCCATGTCCAGGACAACGTTGGGCAATGTACCAGGATCCGGTGTCGCCATTTGTTGGCGTTACCCGGACAGGGTGCCCGGGCGGAATTGCTTCCAGCGAGGGGCCGGGAGTCACCCGGCCCCGATGCAGTCTTATGAAAGCTGATCGGCTTTCGCTGGATGGATCAGGATCTTGTCGTCCGTCTTGCAAGCTACCCTGAGGCCAGTTTTCGTGTAGCCGGAGACGTTGCTGAAGCCCTCCGAAAAGACCGGGGATGCCTGTGGCGTGGTCCCGGGATCAGGGTCAGGCGGCCTTTCTTGCGCGAACGGGGTGCCCGCGCCGAGGCCAAGGACGGTTGTAATGACCGCGGTCTTGACGAGGGACAAGCGGTCGGACGTGACTTGGTTCATGATATTATCCTGTTCTTGTCATATTACCGGTGTGAGAACCGTGACTGCGTGGCTTTGTCAGCCGCCCCCGTTCGACTCGACCATGCCGACGAGCGCAGAATGATCCCGAATACTGCCGAATATCTCTGAAGTATTTCACACCGCGTACCGGTCGGCGCGAGCGCGGCCAGCGCTTATGGTTGGGGTTCGAGGATCGCCCTCGTTGCGGCGGCAACCTTCACCGCCACCATTGTCCGATCCGTGCGGTAAACGACCGGATCAGTGGAACATGGCAAGGTCGCGGCGCAGGCACAGTCCGGGCGAAACCTTCATGGGCGGACGGATTTCCGGATCGGGCGCCGGTCGCTTAGAGTCATCGCCGGACCCGGGAGGATCGACACGATGCAGGTCGTTGATGCGCAGGTACATATCTGGTCGAGCGGGACGCCGCTTGCGCCGCACCGACAGGTATCGCACTACGGTAAGGACGAGCTGCTGCGCGAGATGGCGGAAGCCGGTGTCGATGCGGCGGTAATCCACCCGCCGAGCTGGGACCCGCGCTCCCACGACATAGCCGTTGAAGCAGCGCGCACGCACCCTGACCAATTCGCCATTCTGGGCTATCTGCCGCCCGACCAGCCCGAAAGCCGCGCGCTGCTCGATACCTGGAGGGATCGACCCGGGATGCTCGGGCTGCGCTATGCGCTGGTCCGGCCGGAACAGCAGACGTGGCACGCCGACGGCACGATGGACTGGGTGTGGCCGGCGGCGGAGCGGGCAGGGCTGCCGGTCGCGCTGATGGCCAACCGGTTCTTTCCGCTGGTGGCGCAAATCGCCGAGCGACACCCCGGCCTGCGGCTGATCATCGACCATCTCGGGTTCACCAGTGGCGGCAAGGACGACGCCGCGTTCAGCAAGAACGCCGAGCTGTGCGCCTTGGCCAAATACCCGAACATTGCGGTGAAGGCGACCGGTGCGCCAGGTTACTCAACGGCGCCCTATCCGTATCGCACGGTCCATGACCACATGCACCGTATCTTCGACGCATTCGGCGCAGATCGGTTCTTCTGGGGCACCGACATCACGCGGATGCCGTGCAGCTACCGGCAATGCGTGACCATGTTCACTGAAGAACTGCCCTGGCTGGCCGGACGTGATCTCGAACGGGTCATGGGGCAGGCGGTGTGTGACTGGATCGGCTGGCAGCGGAAGGTGGCGTGACGATGAGCTACGATGCACCGTTCGCTGGGATCAAGGTCATTGATCTCAGTCAGGGAATCGCCGCCCCATACGCGGGCATGTTACTGGCGCAGTACGGCGCAAACGTCATCAAGGTCGAGCCGCTGGACGGCGGCGACTGGGTGCGCGTCAGTGCGCCGAAGCCGGGCGGCAACACGGCGCTTTCGGTGATGGGTAACCTCGGCAAGCAGAGCATCGGCCTCGACCTGAAGTCGCCTGAGGGTTGCGCGATTTTGTGGCGATTGCTCGAAGGCGCCGACGTGTTCGTCGAAGGCTTCCGCACCGGCGTGACCGGGCGGCTCGGCTTTGGTTACGAGGCCGTAGCGGCGAAGCACCCGCGGATGCTGTATCTCTCGGTGTCGGGCTTCGGCCAGAGCGGTCCGTATGCGGAGCGGCCGGCGATGGACCCGGTGTTGCAGGCGTTCAGCGGCTTCATGATGGAGAATCGCGACCTGGACGGCCGGCCGATGAACATCGCCTCGATTCCGGTCGACATGATGACAGCGCTTTTCGTGTTCCAGGCGCTGTCCGCGGCGCTGTATGCGCGGCGGGACGAGACGCGCGGACGCTACATCGAAGTCAGCCTGATGCAGGCGGCGGCGTGGCTCAACACGTACGCGATGCTGCAGCGGGTCATCTTTGACGGCGATCCGCCGGGTTCGCGGGGCCAGCGCGGGGTCTATCCGACGGCGGACGGCTGGATCCTCGTCATCGTGGCCGGGCGTCGGGGCTGGGGCGATTTCTGCAATGCCCTGGAGCGGCCGGAGCTTGGCGACGATCCACGTTTCACCACCGTCATGGGCCGGGTCGCGAATACCGCCGCACTGACGCCGATCCTGAACGAGATCCTGTCGGCCCGACCGAACGCGCACTGGCGGACGCGGTTCACCGAGTATGGCGTGATGCACTCGGTCGCGAACGAGTCGCTCGATATGCTGCGCGATCCGCATGTCGAGGAAACCGGGTTGTTCAGCTACCTGGCGCAGCCCGGGCTGGTCAAGCCGATGCCGATCCCGAGCATTCCCGGCGCGCCGTCACTGGAAAGCGGCACGCCACGCGGCACCGTGCCGCCGGCCGGCTTCGACACCGAGGCGGTGCTGACCGCGCACGGCTACACTGCCGCTGATATAGCCGATCTGCGCGCCCGCGGCATCGTTTCGGCGGCGGCTGGCTGAAGCCAGTCGGCGCCGGTCTGACTATCAGGTCATCCTGCAGCCGGTTTCTTCCGGCGCGCCAAAGACCTTGTCCAGATCGGCGGCGTTCTCCGGCAGCGTCGCCTTGACGTCGAAATAGTCCCACCGGTCAGTAATACGATCCTTGACCGACACCGCGAGGTTTCTGACCATCATCTGGTGGTCGAACCTGCGATAACTGTACGTCGTCTGGCCGGCCTGCAGCTTCCAGGCCTCGAGTGCCTCGACGATCGCCATCGGATCGGTTGACGTCGCCGCGTCGATCGCCTCAAATAACGACCGGGCGGCGATCCAGCCCATCCACGCCTTGTCGGCCGGCGGCCTGCCGTACTTCCTCAGGTAGGTACCGGCAAACGCCTTTTCCTCCGGTGGATTGTCCGGGTTGTTGTAATACCACATCTTGGTGAAGATCCCCGTCGCCGCCGCCGGACCCACGGCCCAGATGTCAGTGTCGCCGATTGCGATCTGTGCGAACGGGATGGTGCCCTTCATACCATGCTCATTCCACTGCTTCAGGAAAGTGGACAGGTCGCCCGCCGCCAAGCCGCCGATCACGACATCCGGTTTTGCCTGTCCGATCTTCAGAATGAACGAGCCGAAGTCCGCGGTATTCAGTGGCACCTCATCCGAGCCGACCTCGGTGCCCCCCGCGGCCTGCAGCAACTGTCGTGAGGTCCGCAGGATATCCTGTCCGAACGCACTGGATGCGGTGATATGATACCATCGCTTGCCGTAGTTCAGCGCGAACGGCGTCAGCATGCGGCACTGCACCGCGACCGGGGTATTGAGCCGGAAGGTGAAACGATTGCAATTCTTGCCGGTGATGTCCGTTGCCGCTGCATTGTCGCAGACGAATGGTACTTTGAGCTGGGTGGCGGCGGCTTCCTCGGCCAGGGCGTTCGATGACAGGGAGCCGCCGAGGACCGCGATGACCTTATTCTCCTGCACCAGCTTGTGCATGTTCTGCGTTGCCGCCTGGGGCGTCGGTTCATCGAGCCAGACCAGTTCCGCCGGCTGGCCCATGATCTGATTGTCTCGCTCGTGCATTGCCAGGAACGAACCGTTGGCGAGGTATTCCGTCTGCGCCGCGATCTGTCCGGTCTTTGCCAGCAGCAGCCCGATGCGGATCGGTTCAACCGCGCGCGCGATAAAAGGTGCGGTCAGCGGAGCGGCTGCCATCGCCGCCGCGCCGACCAGGAGGTTGCGACGCAGGACGTGCGTGGGCTGTGCCTCGGAGACCGTGCGTCCGAGCCGACCGTTGTTGGCCTGAAGCTGTACAGCCGAGTCGTAGGCTGTCATTGCGGTCCTCCTGGTCGGCCGTGTGATCTGCTGGGGCGGCTTGGGTCGCTTAGCGCGTCTGCCCGAGGCGGGCAATCGGATTGCAATCGGATTGGCGCTTCGGGTGCGCCGCTAACCGCGCCGATACGTGCCGGTGTGGAGGCGTTTCTCGCTCGCGGAGCTGCGGCGACATAAACGTTTTTTATAGGAAAAGAAAAAATGGATCCGCCGGCTTGACGGACATCAGATCTGCATGAACACCGTCTCGCCCGCACCTTGCAGGCGGATGTCGAGTTGCCACACGGCCGGGGAAACCTGCTGAGCGATCAAGGTCCGCCGGCGTGCGGGATCGTCGATCGAGGACAACACCGGGTCGGTTTCGTTCAACGGCTCGTGCTCGAAATACAGACGTGTCGTCAGGCCGGTCAGCAGTCCGCGCGCGAAGATCGAGAGTGCGACGTGCGGCGCCTGGAGGGCATTGCCCAGACCAGCGACCGGTCCGGGTTTCAGCGTCGAGAAGCGAAAGCGTCCGGTCTGGTCGGTCCGACAGCGGCCGAAGCCGGGAAAGATGTCGGTCGCTGCCGGACTGGACTGCCAGATTTCGATCGCTGCATCGGCGACCGGCTGGCTGCCGCCATCCGTTACGACACCGGTCAGGACGAGTTTTTCCCCTGTCGCGCCGAAGCGGGTGAGGTCGGCCCATCCGGGATCATCAATCAGATGCCAGAACGGTCCGATGGTCTGGCTGGCCGTGGCGATCGGCATTTCAGACGTGCTCCGTGGGCGTCGCGTCGCGGCCGCGCAGGATGAAATCGAACCGGTAACCCAACGCAAAATCCGGGACGGTGACGTCGAGGTCGAAGCGCGCAACAAGGCGTTCGCGCGCGGCCGGGTCGGGGACCGCGAAGTAGATTGGATCAAGCGCCAGGAGTGGGTCGCCGGGGAAGTACATCTGCGTGATGAGGCGTGAGCCGAACCCGGTGCCGAACAGAGAGTAGTGGATATGGTTTGGCCGCCAGGCGTTGTGATGGTTGCGCCACGGATAGGCTCCCGGCTTGATGCTGGTGAACTGGTACCAGCCGTCCGCATCGGAGAAGACGCGGCCGCCGCCGTGAAAGTTCGGGTCCAGCGGGGCATCGTGCTGGTCTCCGGGATGGGCATAGCGGCCGGCGGCGTTGGCCTGCCAGATCTCGATCATGGTGTGCGGCACGGGGCGGTCATTCTCATCCAGAACCTTGCCCCGCACGATGATCCGCTCGCCCAGGGCCGGCTGGCCATCAATGATCGACAAGTCGGACATGGCACCGAAACGCGAGGCGACGAAGCTCGGTCCGGATGTCTCCGTCACGGTCTGGGGAATGCGCAGCAGGGGTTGCGTCGGGTGACGCAGATGCGTGCTGCCATAGGATGGTGTGTCGTTCTGCGGCTGGCTCCCGGGCACGACCGGGCGGAAGGGCGCGATGTCCGTCGTCATGTTTCCTCCTGATGCATTACGCTGCGGCCGGGCGAGACGTTTGCGCTGCTGAGCTGGTCGATTGGCGGTAACGGATATCTCCAAAGAAGGTCGGCACGGGTGAAGTGTAGCACATGACCGATCCGGATGGAGACCTGCCTGGCGCCGCGGAAACGGTAGCGCGCGAACCGGCTGGCGGCCCATGAGGCGAGCGAAGATGATGAGATTTGCTTGCGTTCTGCCGGACTTTTGCGGTAGAACAAAACAGGAATAAAGCGCCGCATTTCAGCCAGAGCCGTAGCCTTCATGTCCAACCAAGCTGCCGTCGCCCCGTTGCCCTCCGTATTGTCGCCGTCTGCTGCGTTGTTGCCGGCCGATCCGCCGGACGATCTGCTTGACCGCCTTGCCGATTATCTGGTGCCGCTTTTTGTCACGGACGCCGAAGATATGCGGGCCGCGCGCCTCATGGCGGTTCGGACCATCGCCGCCTACCTGCCCGAGACTCAGGCGGACCTCATCAACATCGGCCGCACCATCGCATTTTCGATGTCCGCGCTCGCCGCGCTGGGTCGGGTGGCCTCGGAGGACATGCCGCCGGCGCTGCAACTGCGGTATTTCGCTCGCGCGACCGTTCTCAACCGCGCGGCCGAGCAGAGTGAGCGGTCCATGGAGAGGCGCCGGGGAGTCCAAAGGTCCAGCGCGCCGCCGCCGGAGGTCGCCCAGACCGCGACCGACCTTGGCGATGGGGCGGCAGAGCCTGATCTGGCGTCCGCCGAGGTCGCTATCGAGGCCGCGGTCGCTGAAGCGATCCGAGACTATACTGCGAAGCGACAATCGGCCGCGTCACGGGCGCCGGCGAACGTGGCAACGGCGGCGGGGGCGGCCGGGGGGGCGGCCGCGCCGGCCTCTTACCAAAGGTCGGCACAGCCGGGTGGGCCTATCCGATGTCCGGCGTGGCCATCGCAGGGGCCGATGTCGGAGTCCGCGATGCGGCGGGGCGACGGACAGGATCGCGAGCAAGGGACCGTCACACGGGAGGGTGCGAAGCCGCCCGATCGCACAGCCGCGCATGGATAGGGCGGTGTTTTCCGCGGTTTGAGGTGGCGGAGCGTGGCAACGGACACCGCCGTCCAACGAATGATGCTTCGGCTCTCCCCGCGTCATCCGCGGCGCAGGCGGCCCAGGCACGGTTTTTTATTAGCAAAGACGTGGGTGGCCGGCCTGCGCCGGCCATGACACGATCGGCCGCAGGCGGGCGGTCGGGTGCGCCGGCCATGACACGATCGGCCGCAGGCGGTCGGTCGGGTGCGCCGGGCGTGACACGGTCGGCCGCAGGTGGGCGGTCGGGCGCGCCGGGCATGACACGATCGGCCGCAGGCGGGGCGGTCGGGTGCGCCGGGCATGACATAATCGGCATCCGCCCCACCGACTTCTGGGCCCGCCGTCGCCGGCGGCGCAGCTAGCTCGGCTGCGGCCCGTCGTATCCCTCGATGATCAGCAAATCCGCCTCTGACCGCCCCACCCGCAACGCCTTGGCCGCCAGATATTCGGGCGAGTGGTAGCAGGCGACGGCGGTCTCATAGTCCTTAAACTCGAGGACCACGTTGCGTGAGCGGGCGACCCCCTCCGGCGACTCAAAGTGGCCACCACGCACGATGAACCGCGCGCCGAACTTGCGGAAAGCGGCGGCGTTGGCGGCGACATACTGCTGGTAGCCCTCCGGGTCGGACACATCGACCCGGGCGATCCAGTAGCCCTTTGGCATGCTTAATCTCCTTGTTTGGAGCGGCCCTGCGATCAGGGCGTCCCGGCTATTTGTGCGGCCGGTCGCCGAGCATCGCGGCCAGCACCGGCTCAATTGCCTGTGCCATGAGCATCTGCCCTTGCGCCGAGGGATGCAACGGCGGGTCGGGCGGCGTCAACCGTGGGTCAAGGAACAGCGTGCGGTCCAACGTGCCGTTGCGAAGGAAGATGCCGGTCAGGTCCAGATAGGTCACCGACGCGATGTCCCGGTATTTGGCCGCGAGCCGGTGGTTGATCTCCACGGTCGTTTGGGTGACCCACGCCGACCGTTCCGACGGCAGCACGCTCAGCAGCAGGATTTTGGTCTCCGGCAGCCGATGGCGCAGTTCGTTGACGATCGCATCGATCCCAGCCACGGTAGCCTCGGCCGACCAGTGCACCCGCCCGAGGTTGTTGGCGCCGATCAACACCACCGCAACCTTGGGCGCGATGTCGGCGACCTCTCCATTTCGGATGCGCCACAGCAAGCTGGCGGTGGTGTCGCCGGTGAAGCCGAGATTGACGGCGTTGCGATCGCCGTAGAAGCGGTTCCAGATCGGTGCGAAGTCTTGCCAATCGGCCGGTCCGGACTTTTCCCAGTCCTGCGTGATCGAGTCGCCCAGGAAGATCAACTCGGGCCGTACCCGTGCCAACTCCTTCAGCTTTGCTTCATGCCGGGCGCGCCACCACGGCAGGTCCAGGCGGGATATCGGGGAGGCAGCGAGAACGGCATTGGCCTCGGAGGCCGCGGGGACGGTGATGCTCAAGGCCGCCAGTACGACGGCAGCAAAGCTGGAAGCCCTGGGAATGAAGCTCATGCGCTATCCGCCTGTCGGCTCGATGGCGGATCGCTCCGCGCCGGCGGCTATAGACCGCAACCCGCGATCAGCTCGCAAGCCGGGTCAGGTCGCCAGTCCGGACCGCACATAGGGTGGCCGTGGCGCCCCGATCCCCCGAGGGTACATCAGCGGCAGAATGATGCCGACGCCCAGGCCCCAGAAAGCATAGGCAACAAATGACCGCAGCATCGGCCAGGCGTGCCAGGCAAACGCGAGCGGCTTGCCGTTAAGGGGAAGAAAGACGAACCAGGAGATCAACATGGCGCAAAGGCCAAGAAGCAGTCCATTGAGCCAGATCGGTCCCCGCATGCGCGGCATCAGCAGGCCGAAAACGCCGCCGTAGACTGCCCCCCAAAAGGTGATGCTGAGAACCATCGGCATGTTGAACGGTGGCACGTGCCCGACGCGAAAAGCGGCCTGAGTTGCCAGACCGAGCCAGAAGAAGACCTGCAAGGTGGTTTGGTGGAAGATCAGCACCGAGATCGCGCCAGCAACGCAGCCGAGAAATACACGGGTCGGCGCAGCGATCATGGCCTTCTTCCCTGCGATGATGGCTTTCGCCGCATTCTCCACCGGCGGTGCGGTGCGTCAACCCTGCACTGCACAAACCGCATGAGTCGTCATCCATCCTTCATGGCGAAGATTATGCTGGACAAGCCGCTGGCCGGCTACTATATGCGCGCCTCTTTTGGAACGCGGGAGACTCCGGGCTGCCCTTTGGCGGCCCTGGTCGCATGCACCGCGGTCCCTCGGAACAAGGACCAGGGATCATGGCGAAGAAAATCGTCGGCTATATCAAATTGCAAATTCCCTCCGGCAAGGCCAATCCGTCCCCGCCGGTCGGCCCGGCGCTCGGTCAGCGTGGCCTGAACATCATGGCCTTCGTGAAGGAATTCAACGCGGTTACCCAGAACATGGAGCCGGGGATCCCGCTGCCCGTGGTGATTACGGCGTACGCGGACCGCAGTTTCACCTTCGTCACCAAGACGCCGCCGAACACCTATTTCCTCAAGAAGGCTGCCGGCGCCGATAAGGGCAGTCCAACGGTGGGAAAGGGCGCATCGGTGGGTCGGGTGACGATGACGCAGTTGCGCGAGATCGCCGAGATCAAGATGAAGGACATGAACGCCAACGACATCGATGGCGCGATCCGCATGCTGCAGGGGTCGGCCCGCTCGATGGGCCTGACCGTGGTGGAGGGCTGAGCGATGGCCAAGAACAAGCGGCTCGCGGCGGCTTACGAGGCGATCGATAAGTCCAGGTCGTACCCGCTCGCTGATGCGATCAGGTTGGTGAAGTCGATCTCCAAGGCCAAGTTCGACGAGACGATCGAAATGTCCATGAACCTCGGCATCGATCCGCGGCATGCCGACCAGATGGTACGCGGGCTGACCAGCCTGCCGAACGGCACTGGCAAGACGGTGCGGGTCGCGGTATTCGCGCGCGGCGCCAAGGCCGAGGAGGCGCTCGCCGCCGATGCCGACGTGGTCGGCGCCGAGGACCTGGCGGAGAAGGTGCAGGCTGGAGAGATCAATTTCGACCGCTGCATTGCGACGCCCGACATGATGGGCGTCGTCGGCCGCCTGGGAAAGGTGCTCGGCCCGCGCGGACTGATGCCGAATCCTCGATTGGGCACGGTGACGATGGATGTGAAGGGTGCCGTTAGCGCCGCGAAGGCCGGTCAGGTTGAGTTCCGGGCGGAGAAGGCGGGGATCATCCACGCCGGCATCGGCAAGGTGTCATTCGACGCCGACAAGCTGCTGGAGAACGCCCGGGCACTGGCCGACGCCATCCAGAAGGCGAAGCCGACCGGCGCCAAGGGCACCTATGTGCAAAAAGTATCGGTAAGCTCGACGATGGGTCCCGGTGTTAAGGTCGACGTGACCACACTGGGCGCCTGACGTTCGGGTGCGTCGCTAAAGTATACGCCGGTTCCTGGGCATTCGGGCGACGTTCGAAGATCAAGGGCCGGCGGGCAGGGAAATTATTTTCCTCGGGCCTGGACCCGGGGCGGTATTCCCGAACCTGTCCGAGACCGCTCGTCCCATCCACGGATTCTGTCCGGCGGGAGGGGTAATGGACCCAACGGTCCGCGCGCGGAAGATGGGGAAGCCAAATTTGCCCGAGGCGACGACCTCGCCGCGAGGATCTTTGGTAGTTCCTGGACAGGCGAACCGAGCCGCGTCGGCATGGGCCGGCGTGGTTCCACGGTAACCTGGCGTGCCACTCCAGTCAGGGGAGGCAGGCCGAACGGAGACGAAAATTGGACCGTACGGAGAAGCGGGAGTTCGTCGCCGGCCTCAATCAGGCGCTGACCGTCACGTCGATGATCGTGGTTACCCGCAATGCGGGCCTCACGGTTGCCGAAGCGACGGACCTGCGGCGCAAGATGAGAGCTGCCGGCGCGACCTTCAAAATCGCGAAGAACCGGCTGACCAACCTCGCTCTGGAAGGGACCCCGTTCGACGGCATACGACCGCTGCTGAAAGGTCCGATCGCGCTCGCGTGGTCGACCGATCCGGTTGCGGTCGCCAAGACCGCTGTCGAGTTCGCCAGGACCAACGACAAGTTCGTGTTGGTCGGTGGTGCGTTAGGACCCCAGACGCTGAATGCGGACGGGATCAAGGCGCTCGCCGAACTGCCGAGCCTGGATGAGCTGAGGGGGAGGTTGCTGGGGATGATCCAGACGCCGGCCACTCGGATCGCCGGGATCTTGCAGGCGCCGGCCGGACAACTTGCTCGGGTCTTTGGGGCCTTTGCCAGAAAGGATGAGGAGGCGGCCGAAGCCGAAGCTGCCTGATGGCCGGCTCCCCGGGTCAAGACCGGGGACGGACATGGCAGGCAACCGACAAGCCCCACCCCAGAGCCGGAGCATCCGGCTTGCATGGAACCAACCGAAGTCTAGATTATAGGAACAGACGATATGGCCGATCTACAAAAGCTGGTTGATGAGCTGTCCAGCCTGACGGTGCTGGAAGCCGCTGAGCTGTCCAAACTTCTCGAGGAGAAGTGGGGCGTGTCGGCGGCTGCCCCAGTCGCTGCCGCTGCCGCCGCCGCGCCCGCCGCCGCTGCCGCCGCACCGGTCGAGGAGCAGACCGAGTTTACCGTCATCCTGTCCAAGGCTGGCGACAAGAAAATCAACGTCATCAAGGAAGTCCGTACCATCACGGGCCTTGGGCTCAAGGAAGCCAAGGACCTGGTGGAAGCCGCGCCAAAGCCTGTCAAGGAAAGCGTCGGGAAGGACGAAGTGGCGAAGATCAAGAAGATGCTCGAGGACGCCGGCGCCACCGTGGAGGTCAAGTAACGCAACCCGTTCGGAACAGCGACTCCGGCCTGGCATCTCCGCCGAGATGCCGGGCCTTCGGAAAGCCTGGGTTACAGGCTGCGGCGGGTGGAAATCAGCCGGTTTCCGCCCGCGTTTCTATTTTCGGCGGACCAATTTCCAGTCCATGCGACCAGGCTGCGGTCGGCATGGGCGCACGGCATAACGGCAGACAGGGTCATCGATGAACGCGATCACACGGTCTTTTACTGGACGCAAGCGTATCCGCAAGAGCTTCGGCCGGATACCCGAAGTGGCACCGATGCCCAACCTGATTGACGTCCAGCGCGCCAGCTACGAGGCGTTTCTACAGATGATCGTCAATCCGGACAACCGGACCAATTCCGGTCTGCAGGAAGTTTTCAAGTCGGTGTTCCCGATCGACGACTTCGCCGGCCGCGGCCGCCTGGAGTTCGTGCATTACGAGCTCGAGGATCCGAAATACGACGTTGAGGAATGCATCCAGCGCGGCATGACCTTCGCGGCGCCGCTGAAGGTTATCCTGCGGTTGATCGTCTGGGACGTCGACGAGGACACCGGCGCACGGTCGATCCGCGACATCAAGGAACAGCCCGTCTATATGGGCGATATGCCGCTGATGACCGACAACGGCACCTTCATCATCAACGGCACCGAACGCGTCATCGTCAGCCAGATGCACCGCTCGCCCGGCGTGTTCTTCGACCACGACAAGGGCAAGACCCACTCGTCGGGCAAGTTCCTGTTCGCTGCCCGGGTGATCCCTTACCGTGGTTCCTGGCTCGATTTCGAGTTCGACAGCAAGGATCTGGTGTACGTCCGCATCGACCGGAAGCGGAAGCTGCCGGTGACCACCCTGCTGTACGCGCTGGAAAGTGAGGCGACACAACAGCTCCGCGCCGCACGTGAGGCCAAGGGCGAGCCGCTCGATATCGCCGAGATCCGCGGCATGGATCAGGAGGAGATCCTCAGCCACTTCTACGGCCAGGTGGTGTTCGACCGCACGCCCAAGGGCTGGGCGCGGCCGTTCGATCCGGACGCGTTCCGCGGCGTCAAGCTGCTCGAGCCGCTGGTCGACGCCGCGACCGGCGAGATCGTCGCCAAGGCGGACGACAAGCTGACCGCGCGGCAGGCTCGGCGGATCGCCGAGAACACCAAGGAGGTGCTGGTCGGCCGCACCGATCTGCTGGGGCGCTATGTGGCGCAGGACCTGGTCAACGAGGAAACCGGCGAGATCTATGCCGAGGCCGGTGAGGAACTCGCCGAGGCTCGGCTTGCCGCGCTGGAGGAGGCGGGCATCGTCACCTTGCCGACGCTCGCGGTCGATCAGTCCAATGGGCCGTGGATCCGCAACACCCTGGCGGTGGACAAGAACGCCAACCGCGATGACGCGCTGATCGATATCTATCGCGTCATGCGTCCGGGCGAGCCGCCGACGCCGGAGACGGCGGAGGGGCTGTTCCGCGGTCTGTTCTTCGACCCGGACCGCTACGACCTGTCCGCGGTGGGTCGGGTGAAGATGAACATGCGCCTCGGCATCACCGACGCACCGGATACCCAGCGGGTGCTGCGCAAGGACGACCTGCTGAAGACCGTCAAGACGCTGTGCGACCTGAAGGACGGGCGCGGCCAGATCGACGACATCGACAATCTCGGCAACCGACGGGTGCGCTCGGTCGGTGAACTGATGGAAAACCAATACCGCATCGGCTTGCTGCGCATGGAGCGGGCGATCCGGGAGCGGATGGGCTCGGTCGACATCGACACCGTCATGCCGCACGACCTGATCAACGCCAAGCCGGCGGCGGCGGCGGTGCGGGAGTTCTTCGGCTCGTCGCAGCTCAGCCAATTCATGGACCAGACCAATCCGCTGTCGGAGGTGACCCACAAGCGCCGTCTGTCCGCACTTGGGCCGGGCGGCCTGACGCGCGAACGCGCCGGCTTCGAGGTGCGCGACGTGCACCCGACGCATTACGGCCGGATCTGCCCGATCGAGACGCCGGAAGGTCCGAATATCGGGCTGATCAATTCACTGGCGACCTACGCCAAGGTCAACAAATACGGTTTCATCGAGACGCCGTACATGCTGGTCAAGGATGGCGTCGTGCAGAAGGACGCGCGCTATTTGTCGGCGATGGAGGAGGAGCGTCTGGTGGTCGCGCAGGCCGACGCGCCGATGGACCGCGACGGCCGCTTCACCCAGGACCTGGTGTCGGTCCGCAAGCAGGGTGACTTCCGGCTGGTCAAGCCCGAGGACGTCACCGCGATCGACGTCTCGCCGAAGCAACTTGTCTCGGTGGCGGCGGCGCTGATCCCGTTCCTGGAGAACGACGACGCCAACCGGGCGCTGATGGGCTCCAACATGCAGCGCCAGGCGGTGCCGCTGATCCGAGCCGACGCTCCGCTGGTGGGCACCGGCATGGAGGCCGCGGTTGCCCGCGACAGCGGTGCCACGATCGTGGCTCGCCGCCCAGGCATCGTCGACCAGATTGACGGCGCCCGTATCGTGGTGCGTGCGACCAACGAAGATGCGACGACGAAAGGCGTCGATATCTATCGTCTGAGGAAATTCATGCGCTCCAACCAGTCCACCTGCATCAACCAGCGTCCGCTGGTGAAGGTGGGGGACCGGGTGTTCGAAGGCGACATCATCGCCGACGGTCCATCCACCGAACTGGGCGAACTGGCGCTTGGCCGCAATGTGCTGGTCGCGTTCATGCCGTGGAATGGCTACAACTTCGAGGACAGCATTCTGATCAGCGAGCGGATCGCCCGCGACGACGTGTTCACCTCCATCCACATCGAGGAATTCGAGGTGATGGCGCGCGACACCAAGCTTGGCCAGGAGGAGATCACCCGCGATATCCCCAATGTCGGCGAAGAAGCGCTGAAGAATCTCGACGAAGCCGGCATTGTCTATATCGGCGCCGAGGTCAATCCGGGCGATATCCTGGTTGGCAAGGTGACGCCGAAGGGCGAAAGCCCGATGACGCCCGAGGAGAAGCTGCTGCGGGCGATCTTCGGCGAGAAGGCGTCCGATGTGCGTGACACCTCCCTGAAGCTGCCGCCCGGTGTCACCGGGACCATCGTCGACGTGCGTGTCTTCAGTCGTCGCGGCGTCGACAAGGACGAGCGCGCGATGGCGATCGAACGCGCGGAGATCGAGCGCCTGGCGAAGGACCGCGACGACGAGAAGGCGATCCAGGAGCGTTCCTTCCTCAACCGGCTGCGCGAGAAGCTGCTGGGCAACAAGGCGTCGGGCGGCTTCAAGGGCATCAAATCCGGCACCGAGATCGACGAGGCGGTGCTGGCGGAACATCCGCGCGGCGCCTGGCGCCATATCGGTGTGCAGGACGACGCCGTGATGGCTGACATCGAGACCCTGAAACGGGAATACGATGCCGCGGTGGGTCGGCTCCAGGCTCGCTTCGATAGCAAGGTGGAGAAACTGCAGCGCGGCGACGAGTTGCCGCCCGGCGTGATGAAAATGGTCAAGGTGTTCATCGCGGTGAAGCGTAAGCTGCAGCCTGGCGACAAGATGGCCGGTCGGCATGGCAACAAGGGCGTGGTCTCGCGTGTGGTGCCGGTCGAGGACATGCCGTTCCTCGACGACGGGACCTCGGTCGATCTGGTGCTGAACCCGCTGGGCGTGCCCTCTCGCATGAACGTGGGACAGATCCTGGAGACCCATCTGGGCTGGGCCTGCGCCGCCCTGGGCAAGCAGATTGGCGAGCTGGTGGAAGAATACCGGCGCACCGGCGCCAAGCGCGATGCCCTGCTCGACGTGCTGAAGGAGGTCTATGGCGACGAGGTCTACAGTCAGCAGGTCGCCAATCTGGACACCGATCAACTGGTCGAGCTGTGCGAGAACCTGAAGAAGGGCGTGCCGATCGCGACGCCGGTGTTCGATGGCGCCCGTATGTCGGATATCGAGGCGATGCTGACGCGGGCCGGTCTGAATACCTCCGGGCAGGTCGTGCTGACCGACGGGCGGACCGGCGAAACCTTCGAACGCAAGGTGACGGTGGGTTATATCTACATGCTTAAGCTGCACCATCTGGTCGACGACAAGATCCACGCGCGTTCGATCGGGCCGTACAGCCTGGTGACCCAGCAGCCGCTGGGTGGCAAGGCGCAGTTCGGTGGCCAGCGCTTCGGCGAAATGGAGGTCTGGGCGTTGGAAGCCTATGGCGCCGCGTACACATTGCAGGAGATGCTGACGGTGAAGTCGGACGACGTGTCTGGACGGACAAAGGTGTATGAAGCCATCGTGCGCGAGCAGGACAACTTCGAGGCCGGCATCCCCGAAAGCTTCAACGTGCTGGTGAAGGAGTTGAAGTCGCTGGGTCTGAACGTCGACCTGGACAACCGGGCGGCTTGACGATCCCAGATGTGTCATGGCCGGGCTGGATCCCAGCCACCCACTTTTTTGGTTGAGCCAACACTGCAAGTCGTGGGTGGCGCGGCCTGCGCCGCCCATGACATGAGAGGCAAGGCCACGACACCCAGGACCTCGACGGACCGGCGGATTAGAAGGGTATCAAACGTATGAACGAACTGATGAAAATCCTTGGCCAGACCGGCCAGGCAATGACATTTGATCAGATCAAGATCCAGATCGCCAGCCCGGAACAGATCCGCTCGTGGTCGTACGGCGAGATCAAGAAGCCGGAAACCATCAACTACCGCACCTTCAAGCCGGAGCGTGACGGGCTGTTCTGCGCCCGCATCTTTGGCCCGATCAAGGACTATGAGTGTTTGTGCGGCAAGTACAAGCGCATGAAGTTCCGCGGCATCATCTGCGAGAAGTGCGGCGTCGAGGTGACACTTGCAAAGGTGCGGCGCGAGCGGATGGGCCACATCGAGCTGGCCTCCCCGGTCGCCCACATCTGGTTCCTCAAGTCGCTGCCCAGCCGGATCGGCCTGATGGTCGACCTGACGCTGAAGGAGCTCGAGAAGATCCTGTATTTTGAGAGTTACGTCGTGCTGGAGCCGGGCACCACGGACCTGAAGATGCTGCAGCTGCTGACCGAAGATCAGTTGATGTCGAAGCAGGACGAGTTCGGTGAAGACCAGTTCGAGGTCGGCATCGGCGCCGAAGCCATCAAGAAGGTGCTCAACCGCATCGACACCGATGCGGAAAAGGTGAAACTGCGCGCCGATCTGAAAGAAACCAGCTCGGAAGCCAAGCGCAAGAAACTGGTCAAGCGACTCAAGCTGATCGAGGCGTTCGGCGAATCCGGCTGCCGGCCAGAATGGATGATCCTGGATGTCGTGCCGGTCATTCCGCCGGAGTTGCGGCCGTTGGTGCCGCTCGACGGTGGCCGTTTCGCCACCTCGGATCTGAACGATCTGTATCGCCGGGTGATCAACCGGAACAATCGGTTGAAGCGGCTGATCGAGCTGCGGGCGCCGGATATTATCGTTCGCAACGAAAAGCGCATGCTGCAGGAGAGCGTTGACGCGCTGTTCGACAACGGCCGGCGCGGGCGCGCGATCACGGGTGCGAACAAGCGGCCGCTGAAGTCGCTGTCGGACATGCTGAAGGGCAAGCAGGGCCGCTTCCGGCAGAACCTGCTGGGCAAGCGCGTCGACTACTCCGGCCGTTCAGTGATCGTGGTGGGTCCGGAACTGAAACTGCAACAGTGTGGGCTGCCGAAGAAGATGGCGCTCGAGCTGTTCAAGCCGTTCATCTACTCCAAGCTGGAAAAATACGGCCACGCGACCACCATCAAGGCGGCCAAGCGGATGGTGGAAAAGGAGCGTCCCGAAGTGTGGGACATCCTTGAGGAAGTGATCCGCGAACACCCGGTGATGCTGAACCGCGCGCCGACCTTGCACCGCCTCGGCATCCAGGCGTTCGAGCCGGTGCTGATCGAGGGAAAAGCGATCCAGTTGCATCCGCTGGTCTGCACCGCCTTCAACGCCGACTTCGACGGCGACCAGATGGCCGTCCACGTGCCGCTGTCGCTGGAGGCGCAGCTGGAAGCCCGCGTGCTGATGATGTCGACCAACAACATCCTCAGCCCGGCCAACGGCAAGCCGATCATCGTGCCGTCGCAGGATATCGTGCTTGGTCTCTACTACCTGTCGCTGGAAACGCCGCTGTTCCGCTCGCTGCCGGACGAAAATGCCCCGGCCTATGGCACCATCGGCGAGATCGAGCACGCGCTGTTCGCCAGGGCGATCGGGCTGCACGACAAGATCAAGGCGCGCTATGAGACGATCGACGCCGGCGGCAATGCCATCCGTCCGGTGGTCGTCACTACCCCGGGCCGCATGATGATCGCGCAGATTCTGCCGAAGCATCCCAATGTGCCGTTCGATCTGATCAACCGGCAACTGACGAAAAAAAGCGTCTCCGACGTGATCGACATGGTCTATCGCCACTGCGGCCAGAAGGAGTGCGTGATATTTGCCGACCGGCTGATGGGGCTGGGCTTCGCTCAGGCCTGCAAGGCCGGCATCTCGTTCGGCAAGGACGACCTGATCATTCCGGTGGAAAAGAGCGCGCTCATCACCCACACCCAGGCGGAAGTGAAGGAGTTCGAGCAGCAGTACCAGGATGGCCTGATCACCGCCGGTGAGCGTTACAACAAGGTTGTCGACGCGTGGTCACGCTGCACCGACGAGGTCGCCAGCGCGATGATGAAGGAGATCAGCAAGCAGGAGATCGGCGTCCCCACCAATTCGGTGTGGATGATGTCGCACTCGGGCGCGCGCGGATCGCCGGCACAGATGCGCCAGTTGGCCGGCATGCGCGGGCTGATGGCCAAGCCGTCGGGTGAGATCATCGAGCAGCCGATCATCGCCAACTTCAAGGAAGGCCTGTCCGTCCTCGAATACTTCAACTCCACCCACGGGGCTCGCAAGGGTCTGGCGGACACGGCGTTGAAGACGGCGAATTCCGGCTACCTGACCCGTCGCCTGGTCGACGTGGCGCAGGACTGCATCATTGTCGAGGAAGATTGCGGCACCGACCGCGGTCTGACCGTTCGCGCCGTGATGGACGGCGGCGAGGTGGTCTCGTCACTGGCTGAACGCACCCTGGGCCGCACCACGGCCGAGGACGTGATCGATCCGGCGACCGGTAAGATACTGTTGCCGAACAATACGCTGATTGAGGAACCCGAAGCCGAACTGATCGAGACGGCCGGCGTCGAGGCGGTGAAGATCCGCTCGGTGCTGACCTGCGAGTCGCATATCGGCGTTTGCGGGCATTGCTACGGGCGAGACCTGGCACGCGGCACACCGGTGAACATTGGCGAAGCGGTGGGCGTGATCGCCGCCCAGTCGATCGGTGAGCCGGGCACGCAGCTGACGATGCGCACCTTCCACATCGGCGGCGCGGCGCAGCGGGGGGCCGAGACATCCAGCGTCGAGGCCAGCCACGAAGGCACCATCACCGTGCGTAACCGCAACGTCATCGCCAACAGCAGCGGCGCGCTGGTGGTGATGTCGCGTAATTGCGAAATCGTCCTGGTGGACGACAAGCAGCGCGAGCGCGCCCGCTTCCGTGTGCCGTACGGCGCGCGACTGCTGGCGGAGGAGAACCAGGTGGTGGCCCGCGGGCAGAAGCTCGCTGAATGGGACCCCTTCACCCTGCCGATCATCACCGAGCGCGCCGGCAAGGTCGAATACATCGACCTGATCGACAGCATCACGCTGGTGGAGCGGATGGACGAGGTGACCGGCCTCACCTCCAAGGTCGTGGTCGATTACAAACAGGGGTCGAAGAGCATCGATCTGCGGCCTCGCCTGCAGTTGAAGGACGAAAAGAACGAGGTGATCCGCCTCGATAACAACACCGACGCTCGCTACTTCCTGGCGCCAAACTCGATCCTCTCGGTCGACAACGGCGCCGTGGTGCAGGCCGGCGACGTGCTGGCGCGTATCCCGCGTGAAGGCAGCAAGACCCGTGACATCACCGGTGGTTTGCCGCGGGTGGCGGAACTGTTCGAGGCGCGCCGTCCGAAAGACCATGCGGTTATCGCCGAGTGCGATGGACGGGTGGAATTCGGCAAGGATTACAAGGCCAAGCGTCGTGTCATTGTGAAGAACGACGAGACCGGCGAGGAGACCGAATACCTGATCCAGAAGGGCAAGCACGTTTCGGTCCAGGAAGGCGACTTCGTCCGCCGGGGCGATCCGCTGGTCGACGGTCCGCGGGTGCCGCACGACATCCTGAAGGTGCTGGGCGTCGAGGCGCTGTCGGACTACCTGGTGAACGAAATACAGGACGTCTATCGGCTGCAGGGCGTGAAGATCAACGACAAGCACATCGAGGTGATCGTCCGCCAGATGCTGCAGAAGGTGGAAATCCTCGACCCGGGTGACACGACGTTCCTCACCGGGGAGCAGGTGGACCGCACCGAATTCGATGCGATCAACAACAAGCTGCTGAAGGACGAACGTCCGGCGCATGCGATGCCGGTGCTGCAGGGCATCACCAAGGCCAGCCTGCAGACCAACAGCTTCATCAGTGCCGCATCGTTCCAGGAGACTACCCGGGTGCTGACCGAAGCCGCTACGGCGGGCAAGACCGACAGCCTGATGGGGCTGAAGGAGAACGTGATCGTCGGACGGTTGATCCCGGCCGGCACGGGTGCGGTGATGAACCGTCTGCGGGCGATCGCGGCGGGACGCGACCAGCGCACGCTGTGGGAGGAGAACGCACGTCTGACGGAGGCCGTCCCGGCGAAGTAGTTCTTCGCCTTACTATGCCTTGCTTGTGTCATGGACGGGCTTGGCCCGGCCATGACACTGGATATCAGTGACCGGATGAAACTGGATAGGGCGGCGGCATTCGGAGAATATTAGCTCGCGATCAGCGCCGTCCGATGCTTCGGCGCTATGGCACCCCAAACGTGGCGATTCGATCGATGCCGCAGAAGAACAGTACCCGCTTCTCGTCGATCGTCGGATCGCGCAATGCATAGGGCGCCGGCTGACCGGTGTACTTTGTCCAGATGCGATCGAGCTGTTTCGTTACAAAATCGCCGCCTTCGTCCCACTCCCGCAGCTCACGCCGGACCGTGCATTTGATCTGTACCCAATGGTACGCATTTTTCGGATTGACCAGGAGCACCGAGAGCTGGGGATTGGCCCGGATCCACTGGCATTTGTTCCGATGCGAAGCCGTGTTGACCAGCACCTCCCCCTCGGAGTGATCGAACCACATCGGCGTCAGGCTGGGGCGACCATCCGGTCCGATGACGGCGAGCGTCATCGTCACCGGCTCGTCCAGCAGTTGGCGGTAGATCGGCGCGAGATCGTTCAGACTGCTGGCCTGGCGTTTGTCGCCGACAGCAAACTGACCTTCCTGCAGTCCGTTCGCTACGTGGCGAAAATTCGCTATGGTAAAACCGTCGGCCATCGTCCTTCCCCTCGCTGCCACTGCACCACCACTCCCGGCGGAGTTTGGTGCGCCGCTTCGGCCCGTTGTTGCCCGGGTCACGAAGCGCGGCGACAGACTAGTCAGCGCAATGACCGGGTGCAAGGCAGGACTCAGCGAACTGAACCGGTTCGCGCCACAGGTAGCTGGGCTATGATGTTGCGCGAATTCGAGAGGCCGCCATGGTCGACTCCATGAAACTTCGATGCCCGCGGTTCGCCTGGAGGATGCACGACACGGGGCCGGTGGCCGGGATCGTTGCCCTGATCCTCGTCCTGCTTTTGCTGATCCCGCCACACGGCATCCTGTCGGACAACGAGGAGAATTACTTCGCGCTTGCCGAGAAATTCGTCAGCCCCAGCGCATGGCCGCAAAACAGCGCGGTATTCGATGCGTCGTGGCACCTGACGCTGAGTAATATAACGCTCGGCTCCCTGATCTCGGCCATTGGTTACACTCCGACCCAGGTGGTCACCCGGCTGCTGACAGTCGCCGGCTATGCGGTGACGCTCTCAGCTCTGTTCAGGGTATTTGGTTTGCCGGCGCTGGACGCTGCGCTGGCTGTCATGGGCACGGAACTGATCGGCCAGGACATCGTCGGTGGCGAGTGGCTGTTTGGCGGCTACGAGGCCAAGGTGGCCGCTTACCTGCTGGTGCTGGCCGCCGTGAGGCTGGTACTGATATCAGAACGAATGACTGCCGCCATGCTGGTATTTGTCGTGGCGACCTATGTCCACTTTCTGGTCGGAGGATTCTGGTTCGTGGCCGCAATGGCACTGCGGGCCCTGGACAGACCACGTGACTTGCGCCCTGTCGCCGCGGCCACCGGGCTGTATTCGCTCCTGATCGCGCCGCTGATCGGGGTGATAGCGTGGTCGAGATACACCGACGGCAATGCCGAGCGGACGGGGGACGTGCCGGCGCCCGATGTGATTTACTCGATTATTCGTGAACCGCATCACCAGTCGCCGTTTCTGTCCTGGGCGTATTTCAGCGACCGTTGGCTGCCCGGCTACCTCATGGCCTTGGCGATGCTGGTTGCCTGCGTCTGGATCGCCCGACGTGGGGAAGGGCGACAATTGCGGGTGGTGGCGTTGTGGCTGGCTGGCCTGTTGTCGTACCTGTTCTTGATTCTGGGTCCAAAATTTCTTGACCGAAACAGCGGCATGCTGGGCAAGTTCTACCTCTTCCGACCCTCGGCGCTGATCCTGCTGCTATGGCTGATGCTGGCGCTGGGAGCCGCGGCCGCGGCACTTGGCAACCGGGCGCGGGTCCTGCGCGGGTCGCTGTTGGTGCTGATCGGCCCAGCCTTTTTGTATGCCCAGGGAGAACGACTGGCGCGCGATATCGTTGCGAGCGAGGCGCTCGAGCAGCAGAAGCGGTCAATGGTGGCAGAAGTGGCGCGCGTGGTTGCCCCGGGCGATGTCGTGCTGATCGATCCGGACGTGGAAATGCAATGGCTCGACTTCGAGCGTGTCACCCGACGCCCAACGCTGGTGACGTGGAAATTCACTCCGACAAACGATCGTGAGCTCATCATGTGGTATCGCCGCGTGGAAATGCGGCGGGTCACGTTTGAGCAAGGTTGCGGCCCTGACGTGCTCGCGGCGAACGTTGCCTACCTGCTGACGACGCCGGCGAAGTCGCCACGCCTCGCCGCGAGCTGCGGTGCCGAGACCTGGCGCGCCGGGCGATGGGTCTTGCTGCGCCTTGAGGCGGTGCATCCGGCGAGCTCATTCGATCGCTGACGGCCGGGGCCTGTCAGGAACACGGCATTCATTCCGATCGATACCGTGCGACTGATCAGGCGTTCTGGTCCCAGTTGGGATCATCGCTGGGGTTTTGTCGTCCCCCTTCGGTCAGGAGGCCTTTGCCCGGAATGTGGTTGATCTCGAGCCGGATGCCGTCCGGGTCTTCGAAAACGAAAAAGTAATAGCCATCGGCCCACTCACGCTCCATCGGGCCTCGATCGATGTGGGCACCCATTTCCCGAAGCTTGAGGGCGGCCTTGTCGACGTCGTCGCGGGAGCGGGCCCGCAGACAGAGATGGTGAAGTCCGACGCGATTCTGCTCGAAACGCTGGCCCTCGTGCTCCTCCGCACAGCGCTGGATGCCCAGCGCGGTCCGGCCGCCGACGTGATAGACGAAATTGTTGCCGTCGTAGACTTTCTTCATGCCGAGAAACGGCAGAAGCTCGCAGTAGAATACGCGTGATGCGTCGAAGTCGCTCACTGTCAGGATGACGTGCGCCATGCCGTTGATCTCGATCGTCACATCTGTCTCCGTGGCGTTCTCGCTGCCGCCGCAATCAACCGGAAATCCCGAGCGAACGGTATAGTCTGTTACGATAGCTTCAGCGATTTCCCCAGGCCTCGGTAGCCTTGAACGGATCGGCGGCGCTGCCCCGGCCTCAGCGGCCGAGACGCCAACCGGCCTTAGTGGCAAAGGCCTCGAAAAAGTCAGCCTCATAGGCCCGCTCCGGCGCCTGGCGAACCTCCTGGTCAATCAAATGCGCGTCTGGGCCGACGAGAATACGCCACCGGCCGGCCTTGACCCCATCGAGAATGATCGTTGCAGCCTGAGACGCTGTGGTCGGCGCTTCGTCGATGAAGCGTCGCGCGCGATCCGCAACAATGGTCCGGATCTCATCATCTGACGGCCCGGAACCATCGCGGCCTATCGACGCAAGCCATTTGCGCGCCTGGGCGATCTGCGCCGAGTTCAAAACATCCGAGTCGTGACCGGCTTGAATCTTGAGCGAATTGGTACGGATGGACGTTCCGATGTGGCCCGGCATGACGACGGAAACGCTGATATGCGGAGCATTGATTCGAAGGTCGGCGATCAGCGCCTCGCTGAACCCTTTGACCGCGAATTTCGCCGCGGAATAGGAAGTGTGCGGCACGAGTGGTCCGACCGAGGCCCAAAAGCCGTTGACGCTGCTGGTGTTGACGATGTGGCCTTCGTCTGCCTTTTGCAGCATCGGCAGGAAGGCGCGCGTGTTGAGATAGACGCCACCCCAGCAGATGTTGAACGTCCTTTCCCATTCCTCGCGACTATTGGCGATCATGCTGCCGCCGCCGCTGATACCGGCATTGTTGAACAACAGATGGATCTTGTCGGTTCCCTGTTGCGCCGCAACCGCGTCGCGGAAACTCAGCACCTGCGCTTCGTCGGAGACGTCGGCGACGTGGCTGGTGATGCGTAGCCCTTGCCGCGGCCGAGCTTCCTCGCATAGTCGTTTCGTTTCGGCCATGTTCTGGGCGGAGACATCGCACATCGCGACACTGCATCCCTCGGCCACAAGCTGGCGCACCAGTTCGCGCCCCATGCCGGTGCCGCCACCGGTAACGACCGCGATCCTGCCCGAGAATTCCTTCATGAGTGTTGATCCCGCTGTTTTCAGGGCGCTGAACTCGTAGCCACTTTGTTCGGTCGCGTCCAGAACCGGCCGCCGGCGGGTGAGGGACGCGGGCACCTGGGGCGACAAAACGACGCGGCTCTCGACCGATGGGTCGATGCGGGTGTTAATTCCCACTTGCATCGATGTGGTGGATGGATATCTGGCGCATGCACCGTCGACGGATTATTTCGCGGGCCCTTGCGAGCTGCCTCGGCCTCGGCCTCGTCCTCGGACTGCCGGCTGCGGCCGACCAGAACGATCCGCGCCTCGAGCCGCTGTTCACTGCCCTGAAGGCCGCCCCAACGACCGAAGCGGCACGGCCGATCGAGGAGCTGATCTGGGCGATCTGGGCCAAGTCCGGGGATGAGACGGTCGACGTCATGATGGCCAAGGGCGTCGCTCGCCTGAACGAGGGCGACAACGATGCTGCACTCGAACTCTTCGACCGTGTCGTGGTGTTGGCACCGAGCTTCGCCGAGGGCTGGAACAAGCGCGCTACGACGCTGTACACGATGGGGCGGTTTGAGGCATCCACCCAGGACATCGACAAAGTGTTGGCTTTGGAGCCCCGGCATTTCGGCGCGATGTCTGGGCTGGGTATGTGCGACATTCGGCTGGGCAAGGACAGGGAGGCATTTGCCGCGTTCCAGCGCGCCGCCGCGGTCGATCCGAACCTGCCTGGCGTGCAGGCGAATTTGGAGGCACTGAAGAAGCGGCTGATCAAAGAATTCGATATAGACCTCGTCAGGCAGCAGGATCCGTTCGCTTCGGACCGGTTCGCCAGGGAGGCCGAGCAGCGGAGGCCGATTGCGGAAGATTATCCACGTCGACATGGACGCGTTCTATGCGTCGGTCGAACAGCGCGACAACCCGGCGCTCAGGGGGCGACCGGTCGCGGTCGGTCATGGCGCCAAGCGGGGCGTCGTCGCCGCGGCGAGCTACGAGGCCCGCGGCTTTGGCGTGCGCTCGGCGATGCCGTCGACCACGGCAATGCGGCTGTGCACCGACCTGGTGTTCGTGCCGCCGCGCTTCGATGTCTATCGCGCCATCTCGCGCCAGATCCACGCCATCTTCGCGGATTACACCGCGCTGATCGAGCCGCTGTCGCTCGACGAGGCCTATCTCGACGTCACCGAGAACCGGCGTGGGCTGCCGACCGCCTCGGCGACCGCCAAGGAGATTCGCAGCCCGCATCCTCGAGGAAACCGGTCTGACGGCGTCGGCGGGGGTTTCCTACAACAAGTTCCTCGCCAAGCTCGCCTCCAGCCAGCGCAAGCCAAACGGCCAGTTCGTCATCACGCCCGAGATGGGCGGGGACTTCATCGCATCCCTGCCGGTGGCCAAATTCCACGGCGTCGGGCCCGTCACCGCGGCAAGGATGCAGCGGCTCGGGATCGAAACGGGCGCGGATCTGAGAGCGAAGTCACTGGGCTTTCTGCGGCAGCATTTCGGCAAATCCGCCGCGTGGTACCTCGCCGTCGCGAACGGCGAAGACGACCGACCCGTCGTCGCCGATCGTCCGCGCAAATCCTCCGGCTCCGAGACCACATTCGAGCGCGACCTGACTGCGTCGACCGAAATCGAGGCCGGCGTCAACGCAATGGCCGACGAGGTCTGGGCCTGGTGCGACAAGGCTCAGGCCTTCGGCCGGACCGTGACGGTGAAGGTGAAATTCGCCGACTTTCAGCAGGTCACCCGCAGCCGAAGCTTCCCGGTGGTGGTTGCTCGCCACGATCTCCTGCGACGGGCGAGCGTCGAGCTGGTGCGCACGCTGCTGCCGACCGCCAAGGGCGTCCGGTTGCTCGGTGTTACGGTATCGAATTTCGACCCGGCGAAGGCCGATGCCGGCGGGGCCCTGCCGCTGTTTGGCGCGCCTGGGACCACCCTTCAAGAGCCTGACACCGCCCCGTGCATCGCTCCCGCAGGGGCGCGGTGATGGTACGGCGCGCGGGCAGCGCCGACCTGCCGCTGCACGGCGGCCGCGTGCCCCAATGGCTGGGCGAGCGCATGACCCGGCTCGGCGCGGTGATCACCGAGGCGATCGTCCTCGAATACGGCCGCGACGAAGTATTGCGCCGGCTGGCGCATCCCTTCTGGTTCCAGTCGTTCGGCGCGGTGATGGGGATGGACTGGCATTCCTCCGGCATCACCACGAGCGTCATCGGCGCGTTGAAGCGAGGCCTGACGCCGCGATCGGCGGAGCTCGGCATCCACGTCTGCGGTGGACGCGGCAATCACTCGCGCCAGACGCCGCATGAACTGGTCGCGATCGGCGATCGGGTCGGGCTCGATGGCGCCGCGCTCGCCAAGGCAAGCCGGCTGGTCGCAAAGGTCGACAGCGCGGCGGTTCAGGATGGGTTCGACCTCTATCTGCACGGCTTCATCGTCACCGATGACGGACACTGGGTCGTGGTCCAGCAGGGCATGAACGGCGATCGTCGGCAGGCGAGGCGCTATCACTGGCTGTCCGAAGGCCTGAACAGCTTCGTGGAGGTGCCGCACGCCGCGATTGACGGTGTCGAGCAGGGTGAAATCGTCAACCTGACGGATCGCCGCGCCGGGGCCTCGCGACAACGACAGCTCGATGTTCTTGGCGAACTCGGGCCGGACGGGATCGAGCGGCAGCTCGCCAGGTTCGAGGCAAGCGGCAGCGAACCTCCCGGCCCAAAGAACCAGGCGATGCTGCCGCATCTCGTCATGCCTGGCCATCATGACGTCAGACCCGAAGACATCGTCACAAGGCGCCTGCATGGCAATCTGGCCGCTGCCGCCGAAGCCGGCCCGCGGGACTTCTCCGAGTTGCTGCTCGTTCCGGGCGTGGGGGCGCGAACCGTTCGCGCGCTCGCCCAGGTCGCTGAGGTTGTGCATGGCGCGCCCTATCGCTTCAGCGATCCCGCACGGTTTTCGATTGCCCATGGTGGCAAGGACCGGCACCCCTACCCGGTGCCGCTGACGGTCTATGATCGCACCATCGCCGTCCTGAAGACCGCCGTGCGAAAGGCCAAACTCGGCCAATCCGAGGAGTTGGCCGCGATTAAGCGCCTGGACGAACAGGCGCGACGGCTGGAGCGAACCGCCTCGGGAGCCTCCGTGGACGCGTTGTTCGCCGAGGAGCGCGCACGTTCGCATGAGTATGGGGGCCGAAGCGTATTTGGCGAGGAACCGCCTCCATATAGCCAAACGGCGCCGGCTGGGTGACCGGGCCGAGCCCGGTCATGGCACCATGAGAACACCGGCTGGTCCGAGCCCGTGTCATGGCCGGACTTGGGCCGGCCATCTACGTCTTTGCTGATACAGGGACATTCGTGGGTGACCGGGCCGAGCCCGGTCATGGCACCACGAGAACACCGGCTGGTCCGAGCCCGTGTCGTGGCCGGCCCTGACACCTTGAAAACACCGGCTGGTCCGAGCCCGCGTCATGGCCGGACTTGGGCCGGCCATCTACGTCTTTGCTGATACAGGGACATTCGTGGGTGACCAGGCCCAGCCCGGTCATGACACCTTGAGAACACCGGCTGGTCCGAGCCCGTGTCATGGCCGGACTTGGGCCGGCCATCTACGTCTTTGCTGATACAGGGACATTCGTGGGTGACCGGGCCAAGCCCGGTCATGACAGCCTTGAGAACACCGGCTGGTCCGAGCCCGTGTCATGGCCGGACTTGGGCCGGCCATCCACGTCTTTGATGATACAGGGACATTCGTGGGTGACCGGGCCCAGCCCGGTCATGGCACCATGAGAACACCGGCTGGTCCGAGCCCGTGTCATGGCCGGCCCTGACACCTTGAGAATACCGGCTCGTTCGAGCCCGTGTCATGGCCGGACTTGGGCCGGCCATCCACGTCTTTGCTTATACAGGGACATTCGTGGGGTGACCGGGCCAAGCCCGGTCACGACACCGTGAGAACACCGGCTGGTCCGAGCCCGTGTCATGGCCGGCCCTGGGCGGGGCACCCACGTCTTCGCTGATACAGGGACATCCATGGGTGACCAGGCCCAGCCAGGTCATGGCACCGTGAGAACAACAGCTGGTCCGAGCCCGTGTCATGGCCGGCCCTGACACCAGAAACGGCTCGTCGAGCCCGTGTCATGGCCGGACTTGGGCCGGCCATCCACGTCTTTGCTTATACAGGACGTTCGTGGGGTGACCGGGCCGAGCCCGGTCATGACACCATGAGAGGGTGCCGGGTCGTGATCGGTATCAGCCATCATCGCGATGATGCGGGTCATTCGCGGGAAGTATATCCCGTAGATAGTCGCGGCTTTTCCACTCCGGCGCGGGCGTCTTGTAGCCGGGACGCGGCAAATAGGCCGAGAGCTGTCCGCCTTCCAGGTCGTGAACCGCCCGCGGGCAGTTGGAGAACAGTTCGCATTCGACACGTACCGCCAGCTTCGCCGCGTGATGCCGGGCCAGGCTGTCCGCATCGTCAAGGATGGTCGCGTGGCCGTTGATGCGGATACGGGTGGTTTTCCCGTCGAACTTCACGAACAGCATCCCCACGCTCGGGTTCCGGGCAATATTGCCGAGTGTCCGATACATCGAATTGCCGTCATATTCGGGGAACTCTATCGTTCCAGGTGCAACGATCTTGACGAAGCCAGGCATGCCGGAGCGCATGCTGCAATCGGTGTAGTCGCCGCAGGAGGTGGCGATGAAAAAGAACGGCGCGCTCTCAATCATCGTCCGATCCTCGTCCCAGAAATCGTAGCGGCGCCGACGCTCGGCCAGACGATCGGCGACACGGCGGCCATCGAACCGGTCCTGCAACGCACGCATCCCCTCATGATAAAAGGGCCGCCGTTCCGTCATCCGTCCAAACCCCTGCCGTTGAATAGTCTGGTTACCGGCACGCGTCGGCGTCCCGCGCTGCTGCGATCCAGTGCATGGCGAGTGCCAGGCCTCGTTCGCCCGTTCCTGGCCGTCAGAGATCGCGCGTGCGGCACCTGACTCGCTCTACCGAGCCAGCGGCACGCCCGCGTCCGCCAGCGCCCGCGCCTGACGCTCGGCCAGCGCCGCCTCGTTGAAATCGGCGATCAGGTCGTGGAACAGCCGGCTCCAGTTCAACTCCGCCTTGAGCCGCAGAAACACGCCGCCCAGCCCGATCGCCGAGCGGTCCATCAGAACGAACTCCCGCGGCGGCATCACGCCACCAGTCCGTTGCAAGCCGGAATGAACCCGTTCGGCGACTTCGCGGCCAAATGTCGGATCGTCCGTCTCCTGGATACGTCGCACCCGGTCCTGGGTGAGCGGCTCATACAGGAACCGCGCCCACAGGTTCAGCACGTCCATCTTTTCACGTGACAGATCAACGAAGCCCCACCGCTCATAGGCACGGTGCGCCTTGTCGTCATCATTGTCGCGAACCGCCTCGAACAGTTCGATGACGCCATTCACGAAGCGGGCCGGAAACACGCGAATAGCGCCGAAATCCAGTAAATTGACCGAGCCATCGGCCCGAACCTGATAATTTCCGAGGTGCGGGTCGCCATGGATGACGCCATAGCGGTAAAATGGCACATACCACGCGCGGAACAGCGCCTCGGCAATCTGATTGCGCTCCTCCTGCGGCGGATCTTCCGCCAGCCGATGCATCAGCGGTCGTCCATCCAGCCACGTCATCGTCAACAGGCGCTTCGTGCTGAACTCCGGCATGGGCACCGGGACGTGCACACTGGGATGCTCCTTCAGCATCAAGCCATACAGCCGCATCTGCGCGGCTTCCCGCTCGTAATCCAATTCCTCCCGCAGGCGTTCACGCAGTTCCTTGTAGATCTCGTCCTGCTGAATGGCATTGTCCATGCGGTGATAGACCGCCATCGCCAGCTTGAGCTGTCGCAGGTCGGCCTCTACGGTACTCGGCATATCGGGGTATTGCAGCTTGCAGGCGACGTCGGTGCCGTCCGGCAGGCGGGCGCGGTGCACCTGCCCAAGGCTGGCGGCGGCGGACGCCTCCTGGCTGAACGAGGCAAATTTCGAGCGCCAATCCGGGCCCAGTTCGCTCGCCATGCGACGACGCACGAAATTCCAGCCCATGGCGGGAGCATTGGACTGAAGCTGCGCCAGTTCCTCGGCATATTCCACCGGCAGCGCATCGGGCACCGTTGACAGGAACTGCGCCACCTTCATCAGCGGACCCTTCAGACCGCCGAGGATTGTCCTCAGGTCTTCGGCGTGAGCGGCGCGGTCGGTCTTGATACCAAACATCCGTGCGCCGGCGACCCGGGCTGCAATGCCGCCTACAGCTCCGGATGTGCGGGCAAATCGTCGAATTTCGCCGAACAGGTTGCTACCGGACATCGCACGACCCGGAGCCGGAACAAGCCGGCTCGCGCGACGGCGGGGTGAGCGAGGTCATCGGGCTGCTCTTGTTCGGGTATTCATCGATCTAATATCTGGCACCCCCGCCGGATTGCAAGCCGATTGACCGATCCAGGCCAGTCTAGCCACTCCTGGCTTTGGTCTCCAGCGCCTCGGTCAGGCGCTGCGGGTCGACCGCCACCTCGACGCCGGCACGTTCGGTCTGCAACACCATGATGGCGCGCGAATCACGGTTGCCCCAGCCGCGGTTGAGCCCCTCCGCCAGGTCGGCCAGCGCCAGGTTGGCCATCCGCATCGGCACGTTCAGTTCCCGACCCAGTGCCGTCGCCAGGGACACATCCTTGTGCGCCAGGCGCAGGGCGAAGGCCGCTGGCTCGTATTTGTTCGGCAGGAACTGGTCGGTTAGCGACTCGAAGGCTCCGCGCCGGCCGATGGCGCCCTGACGCACGGCCTCCCAGATCGCCAGCGGCTCGATTCCGGCCTTGACGCCCATGCTGAACACCTCGGCCGCCGCCGCGGTGGCGATGTAGCCGTAACAGTTGTGCACCAGCTTGGCGACCGAGCCGGCGCCGATCGGCCCGATCAATTTCACCTGGTCACCAATGGTGTCGAGCACCGGCTGCCACTTTTCGAAGACGTCGGCGTCGCCGCCGCACCAGATCGCCAGTTTGCCGCTGGCGGCGCCGCGCGGTCCGCCGCTGACCGGCGCATCGAACAGGAATGCCCCCTTCTTTTCATAGTCGGCATGGGCCTTGCGCACCGTCGTCGGCGCATTCGTCGTCAGATCAAAATAGGCCGCCCCGGGGCGGATCGACGATAAAAGTCCGGTCGCGCCATAGCTCACCGCCTCGAACTCGACCGGGCCAGGCAGCGAGGAAAAGATGATGTCGCATTCGGCCGCCAGGGCCGCGGGGCTGTCGACCCAGACCGCGCCGTTCCTGATGTGCGATGTCGCCGAATCACGTCGGACATCGAACACCAGAACGGTGTGGCCGTCCTTCTGAATACCCTTCTGCAGATTGGCGGCCATGCTGGCACCCATGGTGCCAAGGCCGATGAAGCCCGCCTTCATGGTTCCATCCCCCGCTGCTGCCCCGTCGGCTCGTTACGGATTAGCCTCAAAGATCTCGCGCGCGATGTTCGCCGCCGTCATCGCGGCCGGCCATCCGGCGTAGAACGCCACATGAGTGATCATCTCGGAGATTTCGGTCTTGGTCAGGCCGTTGTCCAAGGCGCGCTGCAGGTGCCCGCGAAGTTGTTCGGGCCGGTAGGTCGCGGTCAGGACAGCGCAGACCACCAGGCTGCGATCCCGCTTGGACAGTTCGGGCCGTTCCCAGATGTCGCCGAACAGCACTTGCTCAGTCACTTCGATCATTTTCGGAACGGTCTCGCGGACGCGGTCACGGGCCGCGGATGATGGGGCTTGTGCCATAGGTTCCTCCTGTTGCTCCGGCCCTATTGCACACCAAGCGGCTTGGCCTGTCCAATCCGGGACCCTGGCGATGCCAGGATCGATCGGAGTGTTTCGCTGCCAGATCAGCCTCGGCACGCCGAACCCGACGTGACGACGTGCGGTCAGCGAGGCGCAAATCAATCGGCGGAAAACGTCACGGCATCGACGCGGTGCTGCCGCCGTCAACCACAATCTCGGTCGCGGTGATAAATCGGGCCTCGTCGGAGACCAGGAACAAGACCGCATGGGCGACGTCCCATGCGTCACCCATATGCCCGATCGGTACCGCCGCATTGCGCGCGTCGATCAGCGCCTGCAGGTCGTTGCCGCCGACCGTCCGCGCCAGCCGGTATTCGACCAGCGGCGTGTGCATCAGGCCAGGAACCACCGTGTTCACGCGGATGCCCTGCTTCGCGTACGTTCCGGCAACCGATCGAGACAGTTGGATCACCCCCGCCTTCGAGGCACTGTATCCGACATGTGACCGTCCGCTGCGAAAATCGTTCCGCATCCCGGCGACCGAGGCGATATTGACGATCGCGCCCTTGCCCTGTTCGACCATCACGGGAAGCACATACTTGCAGCCCAGGAACGCCGTCTTCAGGTTGAAGTCGATCTGCCGGTCCCACACCTCCTCGGTCATCGAGACCGGATCGCCCGGCGCCGAACCGCCGACGTTGTTCACCAGGATGTCGATCCGTTTGAAACGATCCAGGCAGGCCTGCACCATCTCCTGAACCTCGGACGCGATCATCATGTCGCAACGATGCGTGGCACAGGTGCCGCCTTCGGTTTCGATGATGGATTTGGTTTCGGCCATCGCCTCTTCGTTGATATCGAGCAGGAAGACGGCGGCGCCCTGCCTGGCCAGCAGAATGGCCGTCGCCTTGCCATTGCCCCAGATCTTGCCACCGACCGGGCCGACCGACCCCGCCCCGGCGACGATCGCGAACTTTCCCGTCAGGCTCAGCATTGCGGTTTCCTCCACTTCGATCCCGTCAGATAAACCTGTCCGTCACGCGCCGCCAAGCCAACCTGACGCAGTGCTGGGTTCGCCCGGCCAGACCAGGCACCTCGCTGACAAAGCCGCGGCACAGTCAAGCGCCGGATCATTGCGGGTGGCCACGATGCCGCCTTCTGGCGTTCGTTTTCCGGCCAGGCTAAAATCGACGGAGTCACATCCTGCGGTGCGAGGGAAACGCCGTCCATGTCCGAGGCCTGCATCGCTGTCCGCAGGGTCTGTTCCGCCCCGATCGAACTCGCCTGACCCGCGACCCGCCGGATGCTGCTCAGCCTCGGCCTGATCCTGCTCTGCCAATTGATCGGCGAGGCGATGGCTCGCGGCACTGGCGCGCCGGTGCCAGGACCTGTGATCGGTCTGTTGCTATGTGTGTTGCTGCTGCTGGTTCGCGATCGGATCGGCAGGATGGCGCCGATCGAACTCCGTGACGGTACCTTCGAAAAAACCGGCTCGGGCATCCTGTCGCACCTCGCGCTGCTGTTTGTCCCGGCCGGTGTCGGCGTGATCCAGCGATTGGACGTCCTGGCCGGGAACGCGGTGGCAATCCTGGCCGCTCTCGTGGTCTCGACCGTGCTGAGCCTGGCTGTCACCGCGGCGGTGTTCACCGCCGTCGCGCGCCGCGTCCGATGAAACACGACGTTTTCTCCCTCTGGGTGTATCTGGCGCGAACGCCGTTGCTCTGGCTCACCGTGACCATCCTGGCTTACTGCGCGTGTGACCGCGTTTCGGCGGCGCTGCGTCGCCATCCTCTCGCCAACCCCGTGCTGCTCTCCGTCGCCCTGACCGGCATCCTGGTGCTCGGCACCCACACCCCTTACGCAACCTATTTCGATGGCGCCCAGTTCATCCACTTCCTGCTCGGCCCAGCCACCGTCGCGCTCGGGATACCGCTGTATCAGAATCGCCATCTCGTCTTGCGGTCCATCCTGCCGATGGCCTGCGCGCTGCTTGCCGGTTCGCTCACCGCGCTGCTGTCGGCGGTAATGATAGCCCGCATGCTGGGCGCTCCCGCTTCCGTGGTGACTTCCATCGCGCCCAAATCGGTAACCGCGGCGGTGGCGATGGCGATCGCCGCTCGGCTTGGCGGCGACCCGGCACTGACTGCTGTCCTGGTGATCCTGACCGGGATCCTGGGCGCGATCATTGTCACCCCGCTGATGAACCGGTTGCGTATCAGCGACAAGCGGGCGCGCGGCTTCGCCGCCGGGCTCGCCGCGCACGGTATCGGCACCCGCGCGCGCGTTCCAGGTCGACCCGCTCACCGGCACGTTCGCCGGCATCGCCATGGGGCTGAATGCCTTGCTGACCGCCATACTTGTTCCGCTGCTGCTGTAGACGCTATCGGGCATGAGTGGGCGCCAATCCCGGCCGCCCCAATCCCGGCCGCTAAAGTCGCGACCGACAAGCGGGTGCATTTGTTCCGTTGGGGCAGGCCGAGCCCGCGTGCCTGAAGTCATGAGCGGCCAACCTGGCGTTGACAATCCGCCAGGCAGCGTATTCCATTCTGAGGCGCCAAGGTTGCCGTGAAGGCCGGGCGCAGGAGCACGGGCGTCGTGCCGTGTGCAGATCAATCCTCAGGGCTGCCTCGACCAGGAACCGCTGGGCGACGAGGCGAAGAGCATGGCCGATCGGGCGGACGTCATTCTATCCGCTCTGCTGACGAGAGACGTTCCCGCAGGGCTGGCCGGTCACACGAATGGCCCGTTCGCCAGCCGAACGAAAACAGCGTTTTGGCTTCACTTTGGGGGCAGGCATGTTGCGCGTTGTGAGGGTGTGTAAGCCTATCATCAAATACTTCCCCGCCTTCGGGTTCATTGCTGTGCTGGTCGGCATCGCGGTCAACATGGCGATGGCGGCGCAGGATAAATACACGGTGAAAGTGCCCGGCGGGCTCGCGTTCTCCGAGTTTAGGGGATACGAGGACTGGGCGGCCGTCAACGTCAGCAAGACCGAAGGCGCATTCGCCATAATCGTTGCAAATCCCGTAATGATCGCGGCGTACCGCTCCGGCATCCCGGGCAACGGCAAGCCCTTTCCCGACGGCTCCAGGATCGCGAAGATCCACTACAAACCAACCAAGAGCGCGGACTCGCCCGATCCGGCAACAGAGGTGCCCGGCCCGCTGCTGAACGTCGATTTCATCGTGAAGGACAGCAAGCGGTTCCCGGACCCGGACAGCGGCGGATGGGGCTACGCTGCGTTCGAATACGAACCCGCATCCGACAGCTTCAGGCCTGCCAATGAGAGCGACACGCCGCCGCAGGCGAACGACACCAACTGCGGGGTTGCGTGTCACACGCTCGCACAGGCAAAGAATTACATTTTCACCGAGTATCCGAAGAGATAGGCGGAAGTCCCTCAAGCCGGTGGCTTGCTCGGCGCTGCGAAACGTTCCGTGTGCGCCGAAGGTCTGACGATTGCGTAACCGGACAATGTCCGACCCGCGGCATCGGGCCAGACTTTCCGGCGCCCCCCTCTTTGGGCATAGTATGTTTCGGCATAGTGATGCGGGCTCAATCGGCAAGGTAGACAGGCATGGCGTTGGTCGTGGCGGTAATCGCGCCGGGGATGATGGGCAGCGCTGTCGGCAAGCGGCTCTCTGAGGCCGGCGCCGAGGTTCGAACCTCGCTGACCGGCCGGTCCAGCGAGAGCGTCGCTCGGGCCGCCGGCGCCGGCATGACCGATGCGAGCGATGAGCAGATCGTCGCGTCCGATATCGTTCTTTCGATCGTGCCGCCCGGCGAGGCTTTGGCGTTGGCTGAACGACTGGCGCCCGCGCTGCGGAACGCGGCGATCAAGCCGGTATACGTGGATTGCAATGCTGTCAGCCCCGATACGGTGCTGCGGATCGAGCGCGTGGTCCGCGAAACCGGCGCGGGCTTCGTCGATGGCGGCATCATCGGCCCGCCGCCCGAGCCGAATTCTGCCAAGACCCGCATCTATCTGTCGGGACCTGATGCCGAAAGGGTCGCCATACTGCAGCGTCATGGCCTGTCGACGCCGGTGCAACCCGGGCCGGTCGGCGCCGCCTCCGCCATGAAGATGTCGTACGCCGGCATCACCAAGGGGTTTACCGCGCTGGGCGCGGCAATGATGCTGGCCGCCACCCGCGCCGGCACCGCCGATGCGCTGGTCGCCGAGATGACGGTCAGCCAGCCGATACTGCTGCGGTGGTTGACCACGCAGATGCCCAGGATGCATTCCAAGGCTTACCGCTGGGTGGCCGAGATGGATGAAATCGCAGCTTTCGTCGGCGAAGATCCCGCGGCTTCGGAGTTCTTTCACGCCGCCGCTCGCCTGTATGCCCGGTTGGCCACCGACTTTACCGGACCGCGCGCTGAAACCGGAGCTCTCGACGCCTTCTGCGACAAAGTCGTATCGTAAGGCCAGGGCCGGATTGTCATCCCCATGGCAGCGTGAGTATCACTCCGCTGATCCTTGACTTTTGCGTTGGTTGTCCCGATACCCCGCGCGTCGCGCGACTGGATGCTCGGCGCCTCGCGTGTGGGATCGATAAATCGCCTTCCGCGCGGCTGCCGTCCCATTAATCGCAGCCATGCAATCGACAGGACAGGATTTGACCGACTCAACGACCGCTTCACGGGAACCAACCGCCGCGGAACCAGCCGTCCCGGCCACGATGAAATCCGCGCAGGAAACCTCCTCGCGGGATGTCGGGACGCCCGAGGAGGTTGTCGCGCCGGCAACCAGCAGCGCCGCGCCCGCTGATGCTTCATCGCTCGAATCCACTGTCGCGACGGATCAGGACCCACCGGCCGAACTCCCCAGTGAGGCGTCAGTCGTCCCAGTCGCCCCGGGGCCGCCGCCGGAACCGGCGCGAGCGACCTTTGCCGATCTCGGCCTTTCGGGGGATCTGCTGCGCGCCATCGAAGAGCTTGGATACCGCCATCCGACGCCGGTTCAGGAGCAGGCGATCCCGTTCGTCCTGATGGGTCGTGACGTCATGGGTGTGGCCCAGACCGGCACCGGAAAGACCGCCGGCTTCACCCTGCCGATGCTCGATATCCTGACCGGTCGGCGAGCCCGTGCCCGTATGCCGCGCAGCCTGATCCTGGAGCCGACACGTGAGCTGGCCCTTCAGGTAGCGGAGAATTTCCAGCAATACGGCAAGTATCTGAAGCTTACCCATGCGCTGATCATCGGCGGTGAGAGCGTATCGGATCAGAAGGACGTGCTGATGCGCGGCGTCGATGTTCTCATCGCCACGCCCGGCCGGCTGCTAGACATGTTCGAACGCGGCTCGATCCTGTTGTCGGATACCGGCATCCTGGTGATCGACGAAGCCGATCGCATGCTGGACATGGGCTTCATTCCCGATGTCGAGCGGATTGTCTCGCTGCTCCCGGCCAACCGGCAGACGCTGTTCTTCTCCGCCACGATGGGGCCTGAGATCAGGCGCCTGGCCGATGCCTTCCTGCGCAATCCCAAGGAAGTCACCGTCTCCCGTTCCGCCACCGTCGCGACGACCATCATCGAGGGGCTTGCCCTGGTGGCCGAGCACGACAAGCGGGAAGCGTTGCGCCGGATGATCCGCAACGAAAACGTGCAGAACGCATTGATCTTCTGCAACCGCAAAGTCGATGTCGATATCCTTTACAAATCCCTGTCCAAGCACCGCTTCAGTGCCGGTGCGCTGCACGGCGATATGGCCCAGACCATCCGGTTTTCGACCTTGGAGAAATTCAAGGCCGGCGAACTGAAGCTGCTGGTCTGCAGTGACGTCGCGGCCCGCGGCCTCGACATCGGCGGCCTGTCGCATGTGTTCAATTTCGACGTGCCGATCCACGCCGAGGATTACGTGCACCGCATCGGGCGCACCGGCCGTGCCGGGCTCGAGGGTCACGCATTTACCATCGCCGCGCCGGATGATCGTTACGCCGTGGCGGCGATCGAAAAACTGATTTCGCACCCGATCCCGCCTATGCTGGTTGAAGGCCTGGATCCGGTCGACTGGTCGGAGAATGACGGGCGTAAACGGCGCGGGCGCAAAAAGGCTGAGCCCAAGCGAGCCGAGGCCAGAAAAGCACCGGAAAAGGACAGGTCTACCGGCGCCAGGCCCGAACGGGAAAAATCAGTCAGAGGGAAGTCCGAACGGGCGTCGGCGGACAAGGACAAGCCGCGCGAGCCAAAGGCCAGGCGCGAACGGGCGAAGGACGAGCGTCCCGGTCCGGAGGAGGCGCCGCTTCTGGAGTACTCGGCTCAGGAGGCTCCCGTCACCGCTCGATCGCCGGAGCGGTCACCTCGGACCGGCGAGAGCCGAAGGGACGCGAGCCGGAGGGATGAGAACCGGAGGGACGAAAGCCCGAGGGTCGAGCCACGGCGGGAACGTTATCGCCGGGACGACGACTTGGGACCCGCGGTTGTCGGTTTCGGTGACGATATGCCAGCATTCATGTTGCTTCGGGCCCGTCGCTCGCGGGCGCCGACGACGCAGACGACCGAGAACCCAGAGGCCTGAGCCCCCGCACGAGCGAGCGCCCGGGTGCCTGACCACGACGGAGACCCGATTATGAATGACGCCCCGCCACGCCCCGCCAGCCCATTCACACAATTTGCCTGGGACGATGCGCTTCGGCTGGAGGGTGTGTTGTCCGAGGATGAGCGGGCAATCCGCGACGCGGCTCACGCGTTCTGCCAGGAGAAGCTGTTTCCGCGTGTCCTGATGGCCAACCGCCAGGAGAAATTCGACCGCGAGATCATGAACGAGTTCGGCGAGATGGGCTTTCTGGGTGCCACCCTGGAGGGCTACGGCTGCGCCGGCGTCAACTACGTCAGCTACGGCCTCATCTCCCGCGAGGTCGAGCGTGTCGACTCCGGCTACCGCTCGGCGTTTTCCGTCCAGTCGTCGCTGGTGATGTTTCCGATCCACGCCTTCGGGTCGGAGCAGCAGCGGCAGAAGTACTTGCCCAAACTTCGCACCGGCGAATTCGTCGGCTGCTTCGGCCTGACCGAGCCGGATGCCGGGTCAGATCCTGCCTCGATGCGTACGCGTGCGGCCACGGTTGACGGCGGTTTCGTCCTCAACGGGTCGAAGACCTGGATCACCAACTCGCCGATCGCCGATGTCCTGCTGGTGTGGGCAAAGGACGACGAGGGCGATATCCGCGGCTTCATTCTGGAGCGCGGCATGGCTGGGCTGACGCAGCCGAAGATCGAGGGGAAATTTTCGCTGCGCGCCTCGGTGACCGGCATGATCATGATGCAGGACGTTTTCGTCCCGGCGGAAAATCAGCTGCCCGGGGTGAAGGGATTGCGCGGCCCATTCTCCTGCCTGAACAACGCCCGCTACGGGATCGCCTGGGGTGCCCTGGGTGCCGCCGAGTTCTGCTGGCATGCGGCGCGGGAATACACTCTCAGCCGTATGATGTTCGGTCGCCCGCTGGCCGCCACCCAGCTCATCCAGAAGAAACTCGCCGATATGCAGACCGAGATCACCCTCGGTTTGCATGCCGTGCTGCGGCTCGGGCGGCTGATGGATGAGCACAATGCCGCGCCTGAAATGATTAGCCTGCTGAAACGCAACAATTGCGGCAAGGCCTTGGATATCGCCCGGGTTGCACGCGACATGCACGGCGGCAACGGCATCGTCGACGAGTATCACGTCATCCGGCATGTGATGAACCTGGAGACGGTGAACACCTATGAAGGCACGCATGACGTGCACGCGCTAATTCTCGGGCGGGCGCAAACCGGCCTATCGGCCTTCGGAGGATAGCAGTCCGCCTCGTCTCCCCCCGCCTCTCCCCCGTGTCATCCCCAGGCCGCTTGCCCCGGCACCGTGTCATGGCCTGGCTTGGCCCCAGCCGACCTCTCCCCCGTGTCATGGCCGGGCTTGGCCCCAGCCGACCTCTCCCCCGTGTCATGGCCGGGCTTGGCCCGGCCACCCACGACTTGCCTGTATAAGCAAAGACATAGCTCGCTGGGCCCTACAGCCATGTCCAGTCCCGCGCGTCCGGCCTGAGATGCCTGCTCTAGTTCAGCAGTGCGCGAAGTGCTTCGAGCTCCCGTAGGGCGTGCAGCAGCAGCGCACGCAGGCGATCGCCCTCCAGGTCCGGCCTGGCACGTGTTGTCGTGCGGCCAGCATGCGCCAGGGACGGAGGAGCCGGCGCGAGTTCCAGACCCGGGATCATCAGCGGACCCTCCGCGGGCGGGTTCGCCTTCTCCGCCTCGGCCGCGGCGCGTTCGTCCGCGGTCGGCGGCGGAATGTCGTCGGACAGCTGGCCGCCGCCCTCCCGCAACAGCCGTTGCACACCTTTGATGGTATACCCTTGGGTATAGAGGAGATCAGCAATCCGGCGCAGCAGGAAGATGTCGTCAGGCCGATAGTAACGCCGGCCACCACCGCGCTTCAGTGGTTTCACCTGGGAAAACTTTGTCTCCCAGAAGCGCAGAACATGCTGTGGAATGTGAAGATCGTCCGCTACTTCACTGATAGTGCGAAAAGCATTGGGCGCTTTCCTGGGCCGGGCTCGCGCGCCCGGATCATGTTCGCTCTGCCGGTGGCCATCGCTCACGTCGATGTCCATGGCCCGCGATCCGGCTCAGCGCCCGGGCGACGAAATCCATCTATGGCACGAAAATCATTCATCGTCGTCCGGACCGGGCGTAGTTCCGTTGACGTGAGCCTTCAGCACATGGCTCGGACGGAAGACCAGAACGCGTCGCGGCAGGATCGGCACTTCTTCGCCGGTCTTCGGATTGCGACCGATCCGACGCCCCTTTTGTCTGACAGAAAAGGTTCCGAAGCCACTGATTTTAACCGTTTCTCCCCGCTCCAGCCGAGACGCAATGCGATCCAGGACGTCTTCCAGCAAGTCTGCGGACTCGTTGCGCGAAAGCCCGACCTGCGTGTAGATCATCTCGGCAATATGAGCGCGGGTTATCGTCAGCATAGCACGACGCTAGGCAGATCATACCGGCGCGTCAAGAATATTGAATACTAAAAATCGCTCAGGATCAGAGGTTTGCAGTCGATCATGCCAGTCACACGCGAATCAGAGCTGAGCCCCAGGCCAGGCCACCCCCAAGCGCTTCCAGCAGAATGAGATGACCAGGGCGGATGCGACCGTCCCGCCGAGCTTCGGTCAGGGCCAGGGGAACCGACGCCGCCGAGGTGTTTGCGTGTCGGTCGACTGTCACCACCACCTGCCCGGCCCGCAGCCCGAGCTTGCGTCCCATCGCATCGATGATCCGCCGGTTGGCCTGATGCGGCACAAGCCAATCGATGTCGGCGCGGGTCAGGCCATTGGCCGCCAGGGCTTCCTCGACCGCCTCTGCCAGCCGGATAACCGCGTGGCGGAAGACTTCGCGACCGTTCATCACCAGATGGCCGGGCTTGTCCGGCTGGCCAACCGCACCATCGACGTAAAGGATATCGCCCAGCGTGCCCTGGGCATGGATGTGAGTGGACAGGATGCCTCTTCGCCCGGCTCGCCCGGAGACGTCCTCGCCCCACTGGCACTCCTCGCCCGCGCGCAGGAACACCGCGCCCGCACCATCGCCAAACAGCACGCAGGTACCCCGGTCCTCCCAGTTGAGAATGCGGGAGTAGACCTCGCTGCCGATCACCAGGATGCCGCGTGCCTGGCCGCTGCGGATCATGCTGTCGGCAATCGACAGGCCGTAGATGAAACCGGCGCAGGCCGCTGACAGATCGAAACCGAAGCCGCGTGTCACCCCGAGCGCTGCCTGAACGCGCAGCGCGGTGGCCGGAAAGGCCTGATCCGGTGTGCTCGTCGCCAGGATGATACCGTCCACGTCCGCGGCCGTCGCCCCGGCGTCCGTCAGAGCCTCGCGCGCCGCCGCCGTGCCCATGAAGGCTGCGGTCTCGTGCCGAGCCGCCAGATGCCGCTGCCGGATACCGGTGCGCTCTCGTATCCACTCATCCGAGGTGTCGACCGTCCGGGAGAGTTCGTCGTTGGTCACGACCCGTTCAGGCAGATAGCCACCGCAACCGGCGAGGATGGAACGAGGCGGCATGTGTGTCCTGATCAGGCGGTGGTGAGATGACCGTCATTGGTCGAGGCCGGTCGCTGCGCCGCTTCCTGCGGCAGGACCGGTTGCGGTCCGAGCGGCAGCGACACGACCGGTTGAGACCCCACGATCCGGGAGCCGGCGGCTGGCGAGCCGGTCGGTTGCAGCTCGGCGGCTGTGCGGTCGCCCACCGGCCCATCTCCGACCCGCTGGGTGGCGTCCCCCGCGCCGTCGCCCGCCCCGCCCGCGCCGGCAGCGTCGCCCTGTTCGACCAGCGGAACCCTTCGGACGCCCTTGTCGTCGCGTATGGTCTTCTCCGCCGCAAGGTTCTTGTCCAACCCCAGGCGTGCCAGATCTTCCCGGATACGCGCGGTGAACCGATGCACCACCATGTCCATGGCGACGTCGACCGCGTGCGCAAAGCCCAGCGCGTCAGTGCCGCCGTGCGATTTTACCACAACCCCGTTGAGCCCGACCATCACGCCGCCGTTGTAGCGTCTCGGGTCGAGCCATTCGCGCAACCGGTCCAGACCCGGCCGCACCAGCAGGTAGGCAACCTTCGCGAGTATGCCGCTGGTGAAGACCTGCCGGAGAAACTCCGAAATCAACTTGAGGGCGCCCTCGCCGGTCTTTAGCGCCACGTTGCCGGTGAAGCCGTCAGTGACCACCACGTCGGTGGTGCCGGCGGCAATGTCATGACCCTCGACGAACCCGTGAAACTGTGGTCCGAGGTAGCTGGCACGAAGGATCTCGGCTGCCTCGCGGACGGTGTCGTCACCTTTCAGCTCCTCCGAGCCGACGTTCAGCAATCCGATGGTCGGCGCGGTCAGCCCCAGCACGGTGCGCGCGAAGAGGTCGCCCATCACCGCGAACTCCACCAGGTTGCGCACATCGCACTGCACGTTGGCGCCGAGGTCGAGCAACACCACGTCGCCGCGCGCGGAGGGGCCGATCGCCGCCATCGCCGGCCGGTCGATGCCGGGCAGCGCCTTGATCACGATCTTGGCCAGGGCGAGCAGGGCGCCGGTGTTGCCCGCCGAAACCAGACCGCTCGCCTCGCCGGTCGCGACGGCGTCGATGGCGATGCGCATCGACGACTGACGGCTGCGCAGCGCGGCGGTCGGCTTCATCTCGTTGTCGATGACGTCGGGAGCGTGCCTTACGGTGCAGGCCGCGCGTGCCCGCTTGTTGCGCCCGAGCAAGGCGGTGAGGGCCGGCTCGTCGCCGACCAGCAGGAAACGCGCCGCCGGGTGCCGCTCCGCGGCATATTCCAGACCCTGGACCACCATCTCGGGCGCTCCGTCGCCCCCCATGGCATCCACAGCAAGGGTGAAGGCGCAGGTCGCAGGCGGCGGAGAGGCACGCCGCGACCCGGCCTCAGACGCGGACAGCGCCCCGCAGCGGCTTGCCGGCTGCGACGACTTCGCGCCCATCATAGTAGCCACAATGACTGCACACGTGGTGCGGCCGCTTCAACTCCCCGCAGTTGGCGCATTCGGCGTGTGCCTCGTGCGGGAGGGCCTGATGACTCCGCCGCATCCCGGCACGGGACGGCGAGGTCTTTCTCTTCGGGTACGGCCATCGGATGAGGACCCTTCTGAAACGACGTGGGCTCCGCGACCGGTGGTCACGAAAACGATCCACATTTGGACAAAACGCGAGCGGCGGCGTCTAGCAGAGCGTCCGCCCGATCGCAATGGCTGTTCCTTCCCCGAACAGTCCCCTCATTGTAAGCCCCTCGGCAATTCCTTGGAAGAACCGGAGGGAAAACCCTCCGACCGCCCCCGGGCCGGGCTCTCAGGCAATCTCCCAGACAATACCTGACGTGTTTGTGACGCAATGTCGGACGGTCCGCGATGCAGCGTGGCCAGTATCTGTGAATTGTCACGGATCACCAGCATGCGGCGGATTTTCTGTGACGGCGTCAGCAGGCCGTTTTCCACGGTAAACGGCGCGACCACGGCATGCTTGCGAATGCGCTCGGTCACCGATAACCGCAGGTTGGTTCGGTTTACCGCCATCGCCGCGGCCACATCATCGTAGCCCTGCGCCGGCACGACCAGCGCGCTCAGGCCGCTTCGACCGTCCCCGGCGACCACGGCCTGCGCGATCTCCACCTCGGCCATCAGCATGCCCTCGATCTTGGCCGGGGAGATGTTCTCGCCCCCGGACAGCACGATCATGTCCTTCTTGCGGTCCGTGATACGCAGATAGTCGTCGTCGAGCTCACCGATGTCGCCGGTGTGCAGCCAACCATCCCGGATCGCGGCGGCGGTGTCTTGCGGGCGGTTCCAGTAGCCGTCCATGACCAGCCCGCCGCGAACCAGGATCTCGCCGTCGTCGGCGATTCGAACCTCGACGCCATGCAGGACCTTGCCCACGGTATCGATCCGGATCGCATTGGGCGGATTGGCGCTGATGACAGGGCCCGCCTCGGTCTGGCCATAGCCCTGCATGATCTTCAGCCCCAGGGCGAGGAAGAAGCGGCCGACCTCCGGTTCCAGGCGAGCCCCACCTGATGTCGCGGCTACCAGGCGGCCGCCGAACCGCGCCCGCACCTTGGCGCGCACCAGTCGGTCCAGCACCCCGTCGGCCAGTCGCTCGAGTAGTCCCAGCGCTATTTGGTCGACGCGTTTCATGCCGATGTCGAGCGCGGCGTGGAACAGATACTGGCGCCACGGCTTTTCGCGCGCCACCTGGGTCAGGACACGGGCACGAATGATCTCCAGCACACGCGGGACCGCGGTCAGGATCGTCGGGCGCACCTCCAGCATATCCGCCGCCAGATGTTCGACCCCACGGGCGTAGACGATCTCGGTGCCGATGCTGGCAAAGAAAAACTGGCCCACCGTGTGCTCGTAGCTGTGCGCCAGCGGCAGATACGACAGGTAGATTTCGTCTTTCAGATGCAGCGGGCGGACCAGTTCGAACGCACCCTCACAATTTGACAGAATGCAGCGATGCGGCAGCATCACCCCCCGAGGTGCGCCGCCGGTGCCGGAGGTGTAGATAAGGCAGGCCAGCGCGGTCGCCGGAATCGAGGCCACTTCCCATTCGATGTCGTCCGGCGACTGCTGATCGCCCACCAGGTCGGCCCAGGCCAGCGCACCGCGCACAGCTTCCTCATCCGGCGGAAACCCATCCATCACCACGAGCAGATCAAGCTCGGCCGAGCGATCCCCCGGCCGCTCCGCTGGCTGATTGGCGGCGCGGTCGCCCGGGCCATCCACCGGCCGCCCGGACCCCTTCGCCGCCGCCCTGGCCATCGCCTGCCGCACTTTCTCCGCCAGCGCGGCCGAGGACACGATCGCCGACCGCGCGCCCGAATCGCGCAACAGGTGCGCGTGATCATCGACCGTATTGGTGGTGTAGGACGGCACCGGCACGGCTCGGATCGCCATGAGCGCGGTCTCGGCGATCGGGTACTCCGGCCGGTTTTCCGCACAGATCAGCACGCGGTCGCCGGCAGACACACCGGCTGCCCGAAGATGCCGCGAGCAGGATGCAGTCATGCGGCCGAATTCGCCCCAGGTGATCGAGTGCCATAAGCCGTGTCGATGGAACCTCAGCATTGGCCTGTCCGGCCGGGCGCGAGCCAATGCGAACATCATAACGGCCAGGTTCGGCCAGGTCGGATAGATTTGCACGCTTCCTCCGGCGTGGGGCGCCCGCAACCGGCACTCCCTTTTCCTCGGGCGTTCCTAGCCTACATGTCGGGATTACGCAGCAGGGCTCGGTCTGGCACAATCCCGTCTGGCACAATCCCGTCTGGCACAATCCGGTCCGGAACAATCCGGTCCGGCACAACCGGGTCGAGCAAACGTCGCTGGCTTCCGACCGACGAACCAAGGACAGAGCAATAAAATGAACGACGTGAGCGCCGCTTCAGTCAGCCCCTTGCCGACCTGGGACCTGTCCGACCTGTATCCTTCCCCGGACGATCCGGCTGTGGCGGCGGACATATTACGTGCCCAGGACCTGGTCCGGAGCTTCGTCGCCGCCTATGCCGGCAAGCTCGCCGGCCTGCCCGGGGCCACGATTGCCGCCGCGATTGTCGAATACGAGCGCATCGAGGAAACCCTCGGCCGCCTCTCGTCCTACGCGCAATTGCTGTTTGCCGGCGACTCCACCGATCCCGCCATCGGACAGTTCTACCAGACGATCAGGGAACAGGTGACGGCGATCAGCAGCGATCTGATCTTCTTCACGCTGGAACTGAACCGCGTGAGCGATGCGGTGCTGGAGGCGAAGCTCGTCGACCCGGCGCTCGCACACTATGGGCCCTGGCTGCGCGACCTGCGTGTTTTCCGGCCGCATCAGATGACTGACGATCTGGAGAAAATCAGCCACGAGCGGGACCTCACCGCGAACAGCGCGTGGGTTCGCCTGTTCGACGAGACGATCGCTGCCATGCGGATCAGGCTCGACGACAAGGACCTGACGGTCAGCGACGCGCTGAACAAGCTGTCGGACCGCGATCGATCGGTGCGCGAGGTCGCTGGCAAGGCCATCGGCGCCGCTTTCGGCGACAATCTCCGGCTGTTCTCGCTGATCACCAACACCTTGGCCAAGGACAAGGAGATCGAGGACACCTGGCGCCACTACCCGAGGCCCGGCAGCGCGCGCAATCGCGGCAATATGGTCGAGGACGAGGTCGTCGACGCGCTGGCCACCGCCGTGCGGCAGTCCTATCCGCGCTTGTCGCACCGCTACTATCAGATGAAGGCACGCTGGCTGGGGCTGCCAAAATTGCAGCACTGGGATCGCAACGCGCCGCTGCCAAGCGACGATGACAGGCATATTCAGTGGGCGGAGGCGCGCGATCAGGTGCTGACCGCGTATGGCGCATTCAGCCCGGAACTTGCCTCGGTCGGCCGCCGGTTCTTCGACCAGCCGTGGATCGACGCGCGGCTGAAACCCGGCAAGGCCGGCGGCGCCTTCGCGCACCCGACGGTACCCGGCGTGCATCCCTATTTGTTGCTGAACTATCACGGCAAGACGCGCGACGTGATGACCCTGGCGCACGAACTCGGACACGGGGTGCATCAGGTCGTCGCGGCAAAGCAGGGCTACCTGATGTCCGGCACGCCGCTGACCCTGGCGGAGACGGCGAGCGTCTTCGGCGAAATGCTGACGTTCCGCTCGCTGCTGGACAGCGCAACGCCGGCGCAGCGTCGGATCATGCTGGCGGCGAAGACCGAGGACATGCTGAACACGGTGGTTCGCCAGGTCGCCTTTTACCAGTTCGAGACGCTGCTGCATGATGAGCGGCGATCCGGCGAACTGCTGCCGGAACGGATCGGCCAGCTATGGATGCAGGTGCAGACCGAAAGCCTCGGACCAGCGTTCGAATTCACCCCTGAATACAGCGTCTTCTGGTCATACGTGCCGCACTTCGTCCATTCGCCCTTCTACGTGTATGCCTACGCGTTCGGCGACTGTCTGGTGAACGCGCTGTACTCGGTGTTTCAGGGCGGCCACCCGGGGTTCCAGGCGAAATACCTGGACATGCTGCGGGCCGGTGGCACCAAGCGGCACAAGGAGTTGCTGGCGCCGTTCGGGCTGGATGCGTCCGACCCCGCTTTCTGGAACAAGGGACTGGACGTGATCTCCGGCTTCATCGATGAACTGGAGACCGAGGCTTAAGGGCGTCGGCGTCCGCGATAACCCGCCTTATCGCGTGCTCGGTGGCCGACACGAGGAGAAAGATCATGAACGCCGACCAACTCCGCGCCTTGCAGGCGCCGTTGAAGCAGCATTACCGCGACAACCCGGAGGCCGCGCGCGTTCCCGCCCGAGCCGAGGGCAGTCTCGACCCCGGCGACATCGCCTGCTCGGTGCATGGATGGCACGGCGATGTGACGGCCGGCCTGCACAAGGCCGGTGGTGGTTCGGGTGAACTGGCCTGCTCGGCCGACATGCTGCTGGAAGCACTGGTCGCTTGCGCCGGTGTGACGCTGCGAGCGGTGGCGACCGCGATGGGCGTGACGATCAGACAGGGGCGAGTCGTTGCCGATGGCGTTTGGGACGCACGCGGAACCCTCGGGATCGATCGCAGCGTGCCGGTCGGCCTGACCGAGATTTCGCTCCGCTTCGAGGTCGACAGTGACGCTGATCCCGCCAAGCTGGAGCGGATGATCCAGACGACCGAGCGGTATTGCGTAATCCTGCAGACGCTGAAGACCCCGCCGAAAGTGTCGTTCAGCGTCCAGGCGGCGGCGTAGTCGCGACCGCTTGCCGCCAACCCGCCCGGCTGCGATCCTGAAAGCGGGGAAGCCGCCAGGAGATTGCCAATGAGCGATACGCTGCCGACCGCGACGCGGGTGTCCGACCCTGGAATCCGCGCGCTGTACCGCTTGGAGAACCGGTGGCAGGCCTGGCTGGACGTGGAGGTCGCACTGGCAGGCGCCCAGGCGGAGCTGGGTGTCATCCCCGCAGCCGCGGCCGAGGCGATCGCTTCGGCCGCAAGGCTCGACAAGATGGACCGCGCGCGGATCGACGAGGGCTTTGCCCGCACCGGCCACACCATCGTTCCGCTGGTCTGGGAACTCGGCCGCATCGTCGGTGATCCCCATGGTGGCTGGGTCCACTGGGGCGCCACCACGCAGAACATCACCCAGACCGGCGACCTGCTCGTGTTGCGTCAGGCGCATCAGGTGTTCCTGCGGCTGATCGGGCAGGTCTTGTCGGCGATGGCCGATCTGGCCGAGCGGGGGGCCGAGATGCCGATCGCCGGCCGCACCCATGGTCAGCACGCGGTGCCCGCCACCTTCGGCTACAAGGTTGCGGTCTGGATCGACGAACTGATCCGCCATGTCGAGCGCCTGCGTCAGGCAGCCCCCCGCCTGTTCGTCGCGATGCTCGGCGGCGGGGCAGGGACCTACGCCTCGCTCGGCAAGAACGGGCCGCTTGTGCAGCAGGGCATCGGCCGCCTGCTTGGCTTCGGCTCGATGACCGTGCCGTCGCGCGCCATCGGCGATCACCTGGCGGAGAACATCTGCCTGCTGGGGCTGCTCGCCGCGACCTGCGGCAAGATCGGGCGTGAGATCTACACGCTGATGAAGACCGAATTCGGCGAGGTCGAGGAACCCGTCCCGCCCGGCACCGTCGGCAGTTCGACCATGCCGCAGAAGCGCAATCCGAAGCTGTGCCAGGACATCATCGCCGGCGCCGCCGAAATCCGCTCGCAGGTGCCGCTGGCCCTGGAAGCGATGACGACCGAGCACGAAGCCGACCGGACCACCAGCCTGATGATGGACACCGCCGAGTCACGCGCCTGCATCGCCACCGGCGACATGCTCAGCCGATTGCTCGAGGTCATGCTTGGCCTGCGTCTCGATCCGGTGCGGATGCGTGCCAACCTCGACCTCGGCGGCGGGTTGATCATGGCGGAGGCGGTGATGCTCGACCTCGGGTTCGCCATCGGCCGGCAGCACGCTCATGACGCCGTGTACGACGCTGCCCAGGATGCCTTCACCCGGGGAAAATCATTTGGCGACCTGCTCGCCGCCGATCCCCGCGTCACCGCGCACATGACGCCTACCCAGATCAACCGGCTGCTCGACCCGACCGCCTACACCGGCCTATGCGCGGATATGGCCCGTCAAGGCGCGGCACGGGCACGGGACACTGCCAGGGACCTGCTGACTTGACCGGGCTGAATGGCCTGAACGTCGATCACCTGCGATCGTGGATCGGCAGGCAGGAGACCGTGACCGATACCGTCACGCGCTTCCCGGTCGCTGCGCTGTCAGCGACGCTCGACCGCGACGATCCGCCGCCGCAGGCCGGTGATCCGCTGCCGCCGCTGTGGCACTGGCTCTACTTCCTCCCCACTGCCCGGCAATCGCTGTTGGGACCCGACGGCCACCCGGCCCGAGGTGGCTTCCTGCCCCCCGTGCCGCTGCCCCGCCGCATGTGGGCTGGCGGCCGCTTCACCTTCCACCAGCCGCTTCGCGTCGATGCAACGATCAGCCGCACCTCCACCGTCCAGGATGTAACGGTCAAACACGGCCGCAACGGCGCCCTCTGCTTCGTTCTGGTAAAGCACGAGGTCTCCGGCCCGGACGGCCTGGCGTTGGTCGAAGAGCATGACATCGTCTATCGCGACAACCCGCCACCCAACGAGGCTCCGGCCGCGCCCCGACCGGTGCCTGCGGAGGATGATTTCCGCCGCCAGCATTCACCCGAACGACGCCCTGCTGTTTCGTTACTCGGCACTCACGTTCAACAGCCACCGCATCCACTACGACCGCCGCTACGTCACCGAAACCGAGGGCTACCCCGGCCTGATCGTGCACGGCCCGCTGATCGCCACGCTTTTGATGGATCTGCTGCGGCGGAACACTTCGGCCACCGTCGCGACGTTCCGCTTCCGAGCCGTCAGCCCGCTATTCGATATTTCCCCGTTCTCGGTGCACGGCGCGCCCGACGGCTCGGGTGGCGTCGCGCTGTGGGCGCGCAGCGCCAGCGGGCACCTGGCGATGGAAGCGGAAGCAACGCTGGCTGCCTAAAGATCCTGTCGCAGTGGTGTCATGTCCAGCGCCGGCGGGCCACCCAAGTCTTCGCTTGCGGGTGACCCGTCCAGCCCTCGTCCGTCCGGCCTGTCGCAGTGGTGTCATGGCCGGCGAAGGCCGGCCACCCACGTCTTCGCTTGCGGGTGACCGGGTCGACCCTCGTCCGTCCGGCCTGTCGCAGTGGTGTCATGGCCGGCGCAGGCCGGCCACCCACGTCTTCGCTTGCGGGTGACCGGGCCGACCCTCGTCCGTCCGGCCTGTCGCAGTGACGTCATGGCCGGCGAAGGGCGGCCACCCACGTCTTCGCTTGCGGGAGACCCGGCCGGCCCTCGTCCGTCCGGCCTGTCGCAGTGATGTCATGGCCGGCGCCGGCCGGCCACCCACGTCTTCGCTGCGGGTGACCGTCCACCCTCGTCCGTCCGGCCTGTCGCAGTGGTGTCCTGGCCGGCGCCCGGATCCGTTGCTTACCGTCCAGCTCGTCGGCGGATGTCATGGCCGTGTGGCCGGCCACCCGTCTTCGCTTGCGGGTGACCGGGCCGACCCTCGTCCGTCCGGCCTGTCGCAGTGGTGTCATGGCCGGCGCAGGCCGGCCACCCACGTCTTCGCTTGCGGGTGACCCGTCCGGCCCTCGTCCGTCCGGCCTGTCGCAGTGGTGTCATGGCCGGCGCAGGCCGGCCACCCACGTCTTCGCTTGCGGGTGACCGGGCCGACCCTCGTCCGTCCGGCCCGTCGCAGTGGTGTCATGTCCAGCGCCGGCGGGCCATCCACGTCTTCGCTTGGGGGTGACCCGTCCAGCCCTCGTCCGTCCGGCCTGTCGCAGTGGTGTCATGGCCGGCGCCGGCCGGCCATCCACGTATTCGCTTGAGGGTGGCCGGCGCCGGCCCTCACTCACTCCCCAGGCACAACAGTGCGTCCCAACTACGATCCGCCGAAATCAGGCAAGATCGAAGCGGTCCAGGTTCGTCACCTTCGTCCATGCAGCGACAAAGTCTCGCACGAATGCCTCCTTCGAGTCGTCAGAGGCATAGACTTCCGCGATCGCTCGCAACTGGGAGTTCGAGCCGAACACAAGGTCGACCCGCGTGGCGGTCCACTTGGGCTCGTTCGTCGAGCGGTCGCGCCCCGCAAACTCGCCCTCGGCAGCCGCCGCCTGCCACTCGGTATTCATGTCGAGCAGGTTGACGAAGAAATCATTCGTCAGCGTCTCGGGCCGCTTGGTGAATACGCCGTGCTCGGACTGTCCGACATTGGCATTCAGGACGCGCAGCCCGCCGACCAGAACCGTCACCTCAGGAGCGGTCAAGGTCAGCAACTGCGCCCGATCCACCAGCAGTTCCTCGGCCGATCTGTTGTCTCCGCTTCGGCGGTAATTGCGGAACCCGTCCGCGGTCGGTTCAAGCACCGCAAACGAGTCCACGTCGGTTTGCTCCTGCGACGCGTCCGTCCGCCCTGGGGAGAACGGAACCGTCACGTTGTGCCCGGCCTTCTTCGCCGCGGCTTCGATCGCCGCGCCGCCACCCAGAACGATCAGGTCGGCGAGCGACACCTGCTTCGCGCCGGACTGCGAATTGAACTCCTTCTGAATCTGCTCGAGCTTCTGCAGAACTGATGCCAGTTGAGCCGGCTGGTTGACCTCCCAGTCCTTCTGCGGCGCGAGGCGAATGCGGGCCCCGTTCGCCCCACCGCGCTTGTCGGAGCCGCGGAACGTCGACGCCGACGCCCAGGCCGTCGAGACCAGATGTGGGATGGACAGTCCGGATGCCAGGATCTTCGCTTTCAGCGCGGCAATCTCCTGCGCCCCGACCAACTCATGGCTCACGTCGGGAACCGGATCTTGCCACAGCAGCGCCTCTGCCGGAACCAGCTTGCCAAGATACCGCGAGCGAGGCCCCATGTCGCGGTGCGTCAGCTTGTACCACGCCTTGGCGAAAGCGTCCGCCAGCTCCTGCGGATGCTCGTGGAAGCGCCTCGAAATCGGCTCATAGGTCGGGTCGAACCTGAGCGCCAGGTCCGTCGTGAGCATCATCGGAGCGTGCCGCTTCGACTGATCGTGAGCATCAGGCACGGTGCCGGCCGCGGCTGCATCCTTCGGAGTCCACTGGTATGCGCCGGCAGGACTCTTGGTCAGCTCCCACTCATAATTGAACAGGTTGTTCAGGAAGTTGTTGTCCCACTTCGCCGGGCTCGTGGTCCATGCGCCCTCTAGCCCGCTGCTGATCGTGTGGACGCCTTTGCCGCTGCCAAAGCTGCTTTTCCAGCCGAGGCCCTGCAGCTCGATGGGAGCGCCTTCCGGTTCCGGACCGACATACTGGCCCGGATCGGCAGCGCCATGCGCCTTGCCGAACGTGTGCCCGCCGGCGATCAGCGCGACTGTCTCCACATCATCCATTGCCATCCGAGCAAACGTCTCTCGAATATCAATCGCCGAGGCCAGCGGATCCGGCTTGCCGTTCGGCCCTTCCGGATTGACGTAGATCAGACCCATCTGAACCGCGGCGAGAGGATTCTCGAGATCACGCTTGCCGCGGTAGCGCTTGTCGCCCAGCCAGGTGTTCTCGGACCCCCAGTAAATGTCCTCTTCCGGCTCCCACACGTCCTCCCGCCCGCCGGCGAAGCCGAACGTCTTGAACCCCATCGTCTCGAGGGCACGGTTACCAGCAAGAATCATCAGGTCGGCCCAGGAGATTTTCCGGCCATACTTCTGCTTGACCGGCCACAGCAGCCGGCGCGCCTTGTCGAGGCTCACGTTGTCCGGCCAGCTGTTGAGGGGTGCGAAGCGTTGCGTGCCCGAGGACGCGCCGCCGCGCCCGTCGCCGATGCGGTAGGTGCCCGCGCTGTGCCATGCCATCCGAATGAAAAATGGCCCGTAGTGGCCATAGTCGGCCGGCCACCATTCCTGCGAGTCCGTCATCACCGCATCGAGGTCCTTGATCACGGCATCCAGATCGAGGCTCTCGAATTCGCGGGCATAGTTGAACCCCTTGCCCATCGGATTGGGCAGAGGGGAGTTCTGGTGGAGCGGATGGAGGTTGAGCTGGTTCGGCCACCAGTCACGATTAACCCTGGCCAGGACGGTCTGGTGTCCCTGCTGCCCGCCCGAAACCGGGCATCCGCCAGCGCTCTGGCTGCCATCTTCGTCCATATTGCTCTCCGATCTTGGCTGCGTTGATTGACCTGGTCCGTTAGTGAGGACCGTGACTGCTTTGGAACATGATCCGGTGGCGCGGCGGGCACGATAAACAACTACCCGAAACGCACCGGCCCGCGCCGGCCGACGGGGCTGCCCTGGCTCTCGGCGACAGGCGCATCGACACACGTGGTAAGGCACCGGGTCCCGCCGTTGCTCCCTCGGGTGGCTGAGTGGGCATAGCTCTAACTGCATCTCGATGATAAAGGGAAGCCCCATGAATCAATAGATGCGATAGACACCGTCTATGATGACAACCCGACTGACCAGATGAACCTCCGGGACCTCCGCTATCTGCTTGCCGTGGTCGAACATGAGCATTTCGGCCGCGCTGCCAAGGCCTGCGGCATCAGCCAGCCGACGCTTTCCGTGCAGGTCCGCAAGCTCGAGCAGCTGCTCGGCGTCGCGCTGTTCGAGCGCACCAACAAGATAATTACGCCGACCGTCGCCTGCGAGCAGCTGATCGGCCATGCCCGCGCCGCCGTGGCGGAGGCGGAGGCGATCCTCGCTGTGGCGCGCAACCTGCGCGACCCGCTGGCCGGGCGCTTCCGGCTCGGCATCATCCCGACGCTGGCGCCCTACCTGCTGCCGCTGGTCTTCGCGCCGCTGCGCGAGGCGCTGCCCGCGCTCGAGATCGAGCCATGGGAAGACCAGACCACGGCGCTGCTCGAACGGTTGCGTGCGCATGAGCTGGATGCCGCACTGCTGGCGACCGAGGTGGACGGGCCGGATCTCGCGAGCCAGCCGCTCTTCGCCGAACCCTTCGTCGCGGCGTTGCCGCCCGAGCATCCGCTCGCCGGGCGTGAGGTGGTCGCCGAGGCGGACCTCGCGCGAGACATCCTGGTCCTGGCGGACGGGCATTGCCTGCGTGGCCAGGCGCTCGCGGCCTGCGGCTACAGCGGTGCGCTGGGCGGTGCGTTGCGCGCGTCGAGCCTCCCGACCTTGCTCAACATGGTGGCCGCTGGCTACGGGACGACGCTGATCCCGGGGCTCGCGACCGGGGCGGCGCAGGATGCGGGGATCGTGCTGCGGCCGCTGGCGGCGCGGGCGGGGCGGACGGTGCGGATCGCCTGGCGCGCCCACTTTCCGCGACACGCGGTGGTCGAGGCCGTGGGCGAGGTCATCGCCGCGCGCCTGCGTGGCTTCGCGGAGAGGGCGGCGGCGGGCGTGGTCTAGCCGCCAAAGTCATCCGGCCGGGGCGTGGCGCGCCAGGCTGAAATTCAAGACTTGCGGGGTAGCCGGGAGACGGTCGCGCTTCCGAACGCGACTTTTGGCCGATCGGATCGACTGCGGGAGTAGGGAACGGGCGCTCACACCTCTCGCTCCGTCATGGCCTGGTTCGATGGCGGAAGCGTTTCGAAACGCACCCCTGCCTTGGCCGCCCGGAGGCAAGCGGATCCGGATGTCGGCAATAACGTTGCGCTCGCGTGCGCCCCGCTGTCGTGCGCCCCTCCGTCGGCCGATGGGTGCGCCGGGGTCGAGTTCTCTCTTCCCCCGCGCCGCGACGAGTTGCAATTGACGGCTTTGTTCAGTCCGCGGCGACCACCTCCGGTTCGACGTCAAGAACGCGCTCGTTGGGGTCGATGGGCCCCAGATGCTTGACGACGCGGAACTGTCCGCCCTGCGCCTGCGCGATGTACATGTTCATGCGGACATGGTGCTGGCCGGGAGCCATCTCGGCCGGTCCACCCGGGCCTTCCGCGATCCGCGCATGGTCGAGCGCGCGGATGACCGCATCGCGCTCGACTGTGCCCGCTTCCTTGACCGCGGCTTCCCACAGCTTCAGCGCCCGGTAGTGGCCGGTGCAGCCGCTGCCCGAAGTCAGCTTGGCGCTGCCCGGGAAGCGCGTGTCGTAACGCTGCAAAAGCTCCCGGCTCGGGGCATCGGTCAGCTCCTGATACAGTCCAGACAGCTGTACAGGCCCTCAAACTGCTCGGCCGGCACGAGATTGACGAAGTTCTCGTCGAAATACACATGCGCCAGACCGGCCTGACGCTGCACCGCCCCAGGTGCCCGTCGCCCGCCAATCCAACTCGTCAAGACACATTCGCAACGAGCTTTGCGACCTGCCGGCGTTGCTGCCTACAGGTCCGATACGGCCTTCCCGGTATTGGATAAACTCCGGTTGGCGCGCGCCACGACAGCCTCGAAAAGGACCTGGCAACCGGCCTCGGCTTCCTCCGGCTCAATGCTCTCCGCCTCGTTGTGCGACAGGCCGTCCTTGCATGGGGTAAAGATCATTGCGGTCGGCACGTGGCGCGCCACGTAGACCGCGTCATGTCCTGCGCCGGATACAATTTCCCTCGCGGTGTAACCAAGCTTCGCGGCACCCTGACGCACCAGATCGACACACGTGGCGTCGAACGGCTGGGCCGGGATCTTGAACAACGTCGTCAGCTCGAGCGTCACCCCGCACGCCCCGGCGATCGCCTGCGCCGCCGGCGGGAACTCGGCGTCCAGCACGTCGACCTCCGCGTCGCTGGGATGGCGGAACTCAGCCGAGAACCTCACCTCCCCCGGCACCACGTTGCGGCTGTTGGGGGACACCAGAAGTTGCCCCACGGGTACCGCGCCCGTCCTCTCCACGCGCCCGCATCAAGCGGTCCACCAGATCGACGATCCGGGCCGCGCAGACCAGCGCATCCTTCCGCGCCGAGGGCGGCGTGGTCCCGGCGTGGCTGTCCTGCCCGATCGCCACCAGATCGTACCAGACCTGTGCCTGCGCACCGGTAACGACACCGATCTGCTTGCTCTCCCGTTCCAGGATCGGCCCCTGCTCGATGTGCAACTCGAAATAGGCATCCGCCTTGAACGGCGCCGCCGGCTCAGGACCGCGGTAGCCAATGCCGTCGAGCGCGGTGGCGACCGACATCCCCTCGGTATCGGTCAGCCCGTAGGCCTTATCCAAGGTGAAGATGCCCGCCCAAACTCCGGAGCCCATCAGGCTGTGGCCGAAGCGGCTGCCTTCCTCGTCCGTCCAGTTGATCAGTTCCAGCGGCGCATCGGTCACGATGCCCAGGTCGTTGAGGCTGCGCATGACCTCCAGCCCTGCGATCACCCCCAGCGCTCCATCGAATTTCCCGCCGCTTGGCTGGCTGTCGAGATGACTGCCGAACAGCACCGGCAGCCGGTTCGGGTCGCGCCCCGGCCTTCGGGCAAACATGTTGCCGATGGCGTCGATCCGGACCGTCAACCCCAGCGCCTCACACTCCGTACGAAACTTGTCCCGCGCCCGCTTGTCGACCGCGGTCAACGTCAGGCGTCGCACGCCGCCCTTGGGAGTCGCACCGATCTCGGCAAAACCCATAAGGCTGTCCCAAAGCCGCTTGCCATCGATGCGTTGATTGGTCTGTGGCTGATTTGTCTGGTCCATGGCGACATCTTGCCCGCGGAGCCGCTTCCTGCAAGCCTGCCTGCATGAATGCACCCTCGATCATACGAAATGACGCCTTGGACAGCCAGGAAGTCTGGCAGGCCCGGGTCGATCTTGCCGCATGCTTTCGCGCCGCCGCGCAGCTCGGGTTTAGCGAAGGCGTGTGCAACCATCTGTCGTGCATGGTACCCGGCCGCGACGACCTGTTCCTGGTCAACCCCGACGGCTGGTCGTTCGCGGAAATCACCGCCTCCCGCTTGCTCATCTGCGATTTTCACCGCAACGTCATCGCCGGCGACGGCGCTCCGGAAGATACCGCCTTTTACATTCACGCTCGGCTGCATGCCCGCCTGCCGCGCGCTCGAGCCGCCTTTCACACCCACATGCCGAACGCCACCGCGCTGACGATGGTGGAAGGCGAGCCGCTGGTCTGGGCCGGCCAGACGGCGCTGAAGTTTTATGGGCGCACGGTTGTGGACGAGACTTATAACGGCCTCGCGCTGGACGAGTCTGAGGGCGACCGCATCGCCGCCGGCATCGGCGACGCCGACATTGTGTTCATGCGGCATCACGGTGTCCTGGTTCTCGGGCCGAGCATCGCCAAGGCGTGGGATGATTTGTATTACCTGGAGCGGGCTTGTGAGGCTCAGCGTCTGGCACAATCCACCGGCCGCGCCGTGGTGCCGGTTTCGCGCGAGATCGCTGAACTCACCGCGCGCCAGATGCGTCGCCCGGGCGGCCGCGATTCGCCCCGGCTGCACCTGGACAGCATCAAGCGCCGGCTCGAACGGGACGCTCCGGAGTACCGGCAATGACGCTGACCCGGCGGTGACCTGGTGAGCTGCCCGATGGCCTCGATGAACGGGTTCGAGCCATGAGCCGCCCCGTTCTGTTTCTGCTGGCGATGCTCAGCTTCAGCGGCTGCAAGCTGATCGACCAGCGGACATTCGCGCCGTCTCCGGAGGCGAAGGCACAGCCGGCGCCCGCCGTGCCCGCGGTGGCGATCGACCCCCGGGCACCGCTGCTGACCATCGACTACACGGTATCCTCGCCCGACTACGCCGAATTGCTGCACTATGCCGTCCGGGCGGCCGAAAACCGGGATCCAAATGTGCAATATGACGTAATCGCGGTGATGAAGGACATGTCCGAGGCCGCCGAAGGTCAGGAGCGCGCGGCCGGCGTGATGCGTGCGATCATGCGTGACAGGGTGCCGGCCAGCCGCATCCATCTCGGGCTTCGGAGCGATCCCGGCCTCGCCGCCAGCCAGGTTCGCGTCTACGTTCGCTGATCGGGATTCGCCGCACGGTCAAACCGGGAGCTACACGAGCCAAGCGCAAAGCAGTCGGTTCCCGTGGACGAGGATTCGGGCTAAATCGTGCCCGCTGGCTACCTAGAACGTCTATGCGGCGCCAAGCGTCGTGCGGCATAAATAAACGCGGCATCAACTGAACGGGGTTGCACATGCTGACAAAATCCATTCGACCGGGACGCGGTCGCGGCCTGCCCGGCTCGCTGCAAGGCGCGGCGGCCACACTCGCGATCACTTTGATTGCCGCCGCCACGCCGGCGCAGGCACAGATCCATATCGCCGTGGCGGGTCCGATCACCGGCGAGTACGCGGCTTTCGGCCAGCAGATGAAAAGCGGGGCCGAACTGGCCGTGGCCGACATCAACAATGCGGGCGGCGTGCTGGGCCAGCAACTCGTGCTCGACGTAGGCGACGACGCCTGTGACCCGAAGCAGGCGGTGTCGGTCGCCAATCAGTTCGCTTCCAAAGGCGACAAGATGGTAGCCGGACATTTCTGCTCCGGCAGCTCGATCCCCGCGAGCAAGGTGTACTCCGAGGAGGGAATCCTGCAGATCTCCCCCGCCTCGACCAACCCGAAATACACCGATGACGGAAGCTGGAATACGTTCCGTGTCTGCGGCCGCGATGACGACCAGGGCAAGGTCGCCGGCGACTATCTGGCCAAACATTTCAAAGACGAAAAGATCGCGATCCTGAACGACAACTCCGCCTACGGAAAGGGACTGGCTGACGAGACCGCGAAGGCGCTGCACGCGGCCGGCGGCAAGGAGACGCTCGCAACCGCCTATACACCCGGCGAGAAGGATTATTCGTCGCTTGTCAGTCGTCTCAAGCAGGCTGGAGTCACCGTGATCTATGTCGGCGGCTACCACACCGAGTCCGGGCTGATCATCCGTCAGGCCAAGGAGCAGGGAATGAAGGCCACCTTGGTGGGCGGCGATGCCTTGGTGACCAATGAGTTCTGGCAGATCGCCGGCGACGCCGGAAGCGGCACCATGATGACATTCCCGCCCGACCCGCGACTGATGAAGACGGCAGCCGACGTGGTGAAGGAGTTCAAGGCGAAGAACATCGATCCGGAAGGTTACGTGCTCTACACCTACGCCGCGGTTCAGATCTGGGCGGAAGCGGTGAAGAAAGTGAACAGCACCGATCCGAAGAAGGTCGCCACGGAACTAAAGGCCACGGGCAAGTGGCCTTCGGTCCTCGGTCCGGTCAGTTTTGACAGCAAGGGCGATACCATCGGCGGTGGCTACGTCTTTTACGTCTGGAAAGACGGTTCCTACGCCCAGATGTGACGCGGCGTCGGATCGGCGCCATCCGGACCACGGCGGGTCGGGATGGCGTCGTTCGGCTCAGGGACTGCCAAAGACCTTGTGGTAGCCGCGGCCGTAATAGATCAGTCCCTCATGCGCCGTGCCGGTGCGCACTGCTTCGACCGTGCAGATGAAGATGTCGTGGGTGCCGACCTCGACCACCTGGGAAATGCGGCAATCGAACACCACCACCGCCTCGTCCAGCACCGGAGCGCCGGTCTCCAACCTTTGCCAGGCATAGCCGTCGAACCGCTCGTTCATGGTGTGCTGGGTCATGCCGGCGAACACCGGTGATAGACCCTCTTGCGCCGGAGTGAGGGTGTTCACGCACAACACACCGTTCTGCTTCATCGCCGGGTAGGAATCGTTGGTGCGATTGGCACAGACCAGCAAGGTGGGCGGCGTATCGGTCACGCTCGTGACAGCACTGGCGGTAAACCCGGCCCGTCCGCCCGGCCCATCCGTCGTGATCACGTTCACGGCGGCGCCAAGACGTGCCATCGCTTCGCGATAGGCTTGCTTCTCCACAGGCACGACAGCCATCCTTCCTTGTCCACTGGGCCACGCTTGCCCGACTGAAATCGGTCCGGCCGAGGGAGCCGCCCACCCAAGCAACCGGTCCGCGCGGGCGCTGACCGGTATGCGCGCAGGGTTGCTATGGCAGCTGCGCGCGACCGGCTGATCATGCGGCAACTTTCAAGCCCTGGCCAGCCGACGAATTGATCGGCCACCGCCATCGACAAACCGCCATGGACAAAACGACCGTCGTCGCCGATACAATGGCGTCGCCGACCAGCGCCACGCGAAAGCCGCCGATGGGAGCGACGACCGGGCACCATGCGCCGCTTGCTCATCCTGATGTTCTGTCTCGGCAACGCAGCGTTCGCCGCCCGGTCGTGGGCCGACCAGATCACGCTGTCGCCAAAGGACAGCAGGGTCGAACTCCGCATCTATGGTTTGGGCCTCCTGCCATTCGATGGAAGCTTCGACCGCTTCCATGGCTTGATGCGCTATGAGCCTGCCACTCCGGGCAAGTGCCAGGTCATCCTGGACATCGAACCAGGCAGCCTCACGATGTCGAATGAGTCGCTTCGCGAGCTGGTCACCGGGCCCGATTTCATGGATGTGGCGCAGTTTCCGCAGCTTGCCTTCCGCGGCGGTTGCGAAGGCAACACCGTCGCCGGCGACCTGACGCTGCACGGCCAAACCCATCCCTTCACCCTGGATCTCGAACGGTCCGCCCACAGCATGGTCGTTACCGGCCATCTGAGGCGTGCGGAGTGGGGGCTCACAGCCCGCCCCCTGATGGGCGGCTCGACTATTCGCATCCGTGTCGAGATACCCAATCCGCAACCCGGATCGCACACCTGATGCGGCTTCCCGCTGCCCTGGTGCCGTTGCGCATCGGCACCTTCCGCCAGCTGTGGATCGCCGGCGTCATCGGTTGGCTCGGCACCTGGCTGCAGAACACCGGGGCCGGGTGGCTGATGACCTCGCTGGATCCCAAGCCACTGATCGTGGCCGCGGTCCAGGCCGCGACGATCATGCCGGTGTTCCTCCTCGCCATTCCAGGCGGAGCGCTCGCCGACATTGTCGACCGGCGCATCTTCCTGATCGGCACCCAGCTTTGGACTATCGCCTTCGCCACCCTTCTGGCACTCCTGACAATCTTCGGCGGGATGACCTCCCAATGGCTGCTGGTGCTGACTTTCGCGATCGGCATCGGCTCCGCGCTGACCAACCCGGCCTGGAGCGCGATCGTGCCGGAGTTGGTCCCGCGCGAGGATATGGTGCAGGCGATCGCCCTCAATGGCATCGGCTTCAACCTGACCCGCGCGGTCGGTCCGGCGCTGGCCGGCTTCTTGATCCTGCTCGGCGGCTCCAGCCTGGCATTCTCAATGTATGCCGTGTCGATCATTTCGGTGATCGCGGCGCTGTTCGCGTGGCGCCGACGCGGCCGGCATTTCACCGGCCTGCCGCGCGAGCATTTCGTCTCCGCCATGCGTGCCGGTATGCGCTTCGTCCGCAACACCCCGGCGGTGCAGGCCGCGATGGTGCGAACCGCATCATACTCGATCCCGGCCTCGGCCCCCTGGGCATTGCTGCCATTGTTCGTCCGGCATGACCTTGCCCTGGGCGCCGGCATGTATGGCGTGATCCTCGGAATGATGGGGATCGGAGGGGTCACCTCCGGCATGCTCTTGCCCATGGTGCGGGGCAAGTTATCCCGTGGCGGCACCGTGGTCGGCTGCACCATCCTGTCATGTGTCGGAATGGCCATCGTCGGGGTATCACGCCACTGGCTGCCGGCGTCGTTCGGCATGCTTATCTTCGGCCTCGGATGGACCTCGGCCTTCGCCACGATCCAGGCGGCGGCACAGCTCGTCTGCCCATCTTGGGTTCGCGCCCGTGCCTTGTCGATCTTCCAGCTCGCGCAGAACGGAGCACTCACCCTCGGCTCCTTCGGCTGGGGCTGGCTCGGCGGCCGGATCGGCTTGTCGCACACCTTTCTCACCGCCTCGGTTGTCGGGCTCGTGCTGATGCTGATCGTCCGTAACTTTAGCATCGAAGCCGTCGTTCGTGGCGCCGGTCTCGGCACCGACCTGCCCGGGCCACTGCCCGAAGCCCCGGCGCCTGAATTTGTCCCACTGTTGCGCAACGCACGCGGACGGATCATGGAGATCGCCCATTATCGTGTCGAATCCGCGCGCCGGAAGGAGTTCCTGAAGCTCATGGTGGAGGTGCATCATGTGCGCGGGCGGTCTGGAGCCGTGTTCTGGCGACTGTATCACGACGTCGCGCATCCCGAGGGGTGGATCGAAGTCTGGTCGATGGAAAGCTGGACGGATCATCTGCGTGAAGTCATTCGTCTGTCCGATGACGACAAGCGCTTGTTGGCGTCGGCGTCGGTGTTCCAGCAGGACGCCGAGCGGCCGTCCCGCTATTTGGCGGTCGATCCGCAAGAACATGGTCATGGGCCGAGGCCGTCGGGGCGAGACGGGCTGCCCCTGGCTCATGCCTAGCAGGCTGCCGAAAAGCCCTACCGAAAACGAAAATCCACTCTGTTTGTCGAGGATTGCGACGTCCAGGAGAGATTTTCGCCCAATTTTTCGCTGCCGCCAAGCCGCTGATGCGGCCTTGGGCAAATTCCGGGCAGACTGATCCCGTCGCCGGCAGCCGCGGCAGGCTGGATCAAGTTGTAAGCCGCCGCCTTGAACACAAACATCCACTCGACCCGTCCCACACCGCGAAATTGGTTCGCCCCATGCCGCCGACCTCCTTGATCCAGCCGTTCGCCTCCTCGATCCGCTTGCGAACGACCTGACTGAGCCGGTAACCGGCGTGGCGTGTTGTCCGCCCGTCGATGTTCGAGCCGCGGTGCGCATTGCAGTTCTGCGCCACACGCGGGGTCACACCGACGGCCGGCATAGTTGGCGGTCACGGCCACGCCTCCGGGTGGCGGAGGTGATGTCGCGGCCACCGCATGGATCGTGAACGCTGTTGAATTGCCGCGGATATCATAGACCGAATGCCTCGGCCATATCTTGGTGCATGACGCCCAAATAAATATTGCACCTGCGTCATTCGGCTATACAGTCGTAACTACACAGAAATTTCATTGGTCTGTCCGCGTATCGACTGCGGACAAATCATCTGACCGGGGCGCGTGACGACCGCTCCGCTTGCGAGTACCGTTACTTTCTGTTATGGTCCAGTAGTTGCAGCGGTGTGAATCCACAGCGCGCTGCTTTGCCGCACCCGGCAGCGACAAATCCGCCTGAAGTAAATCAGAATAACAAGTGTCATATAGACAGAGGATCGTGCAAATGTTCACCACCCGCCTCGCCAAAACATTAGGTATCAGCCTGGCTGCCGGCATGGCGCTGACGGCCATGCCGATATCGCCCCAGGCGGCCGACCAACTATCACCGCCGCCCTACCTCGTGACGGGATTGAACGGCGTCGAAATCAACGTTGTCTGGGATGAGGCGGCGGTCCGCAAAGCGCTCCCGCGCGGCATTGAGCCGGTGAAGGAGGTGACCGGCGGCATCAATATCTATTCCGTCGAGCGAGGCAATGTCGTTGCGCCTTATTCGGCGGCCTATTTCTATGTAGACGTGGAAGGTTTTGATTCACCAGACGGCGTCAAGGGACGATGGATGCTTGCCGGCGCCTATGGCCCAGACCCCAAGACCTCCGAGGCATTAAGGCAATATAACGGGCTGCCGGTACGGCCGGGCAGCTCACGCATTGAAAGCACGGCCGACGGAAAGCATGCGGTCGGCACGGTCAATGGACACGACGTCATCACCGCAGACTTCAAACCTGTGCCCGGATCCTGCCAGCCGGCGGCTGTCCGCCTGAACTACGTCGCACTCGCACCGCAGGGCGAACAACCTGAAGTCAACCATATTCCGTTCGTGGGCGAAATTTGCAAAGCAGAGCCGGTGTCAGCCAAAATAGTTGCTCCATCAGGGGATCCCTTCGCGGCGTTTTCGATAGTGAAAGTCACCGGCGTAAGCGAAACGAAAAATGGCGCTGCCACATTCACCACGCCGCAGCTCGGCACAAAATAGTTGCAGCAGAAGGCCAGCGGAGCGGCCTCTACTCGCTGGCCAAAAGCTCACTCTTCAAACCTGCATCGCCACCCTGTCCCCCATCTGGTCGGGGAACTTCTGACCGCGCCACTGCCTGCCTGAGGGCGCCCCCGCGTAGCGACCCCCCGGGCGGGCCACCGCTGCTAAAGTCGAGGACTGCCGACTGGCTTCGAATGAGTATGCTTACAGCCCGGATCCGTGCTAGGACTCGGCACCGGTTGCCCGCCGAACGGAATATTTAGCCCGCCTTACCCAAATGGAAGGAGGCTTCCAGTGCCGATCATGCAGGGACGACGCCGCTTCCTATCCAGCCTTGCGTTAGCCGGCGCCGCCGGCCTTGGTGGCACTGGCGCCGTTACCCTCGGGGGCGCCAGAAGTTCGGTTGCCGCCGAACCACCGCCGGAGATCACTACAATCCGCCTCCAAAACGACCTGAACACCTGTATTGCGCCGCTGACTGTCCAGGAGCTGCTGCGCGCAGAGGGCTTTACCGATATCCGCTATGTCGACGTGACGGAAGCTCACATACGCGCGGCGTCCGCCGCCAACGTCGGCACCAGTGACTACATGATCGCGAGCGGTGAGGCAGATTTTGCGAGAGATTTCACACCATCTCACATCGCCTCGGCGGAAGCTGGTCTGCCGATCACCATCCTCGCCGGATTGCATTCGGGGTGCTTCGAGGTGCTCGGGAAAGACGACATCCGCAGCATCGCGGACCTGAAGGGAAGGACGGTGGGAGCTTATGGCAGCGGCGATGAGTGGTTGCTCAAGATTATGGCCTCGTTAGTCGGGCTCGATCCTGTAAAGGACATCAGATGGATCCCGAGCCTTTCGCGTGCCCCAGAGGACCTCTTCATCGAGGGCAAAGTCGATGCCTTCCTCGCCAGTCCGCCCGGTTTACAGGAACTGCGCAGCCGTAATATCGGTCACGTGATAGCAAGCAGCATCGCGGATCGCCCGTGGTCTCAGTATTTCTGCTGCATGTTATCCACCAGCACAGTGTTTGCCCAAAAATATCCGATCGCAACCAAGCGAGTGCTGCGCGCCATTCTCAAGGCTGCCGATCTCTGCGTATCGGACCCAAAGCAGATCGCTCAGCTGCTGGTAGCGCAAGGGTATACCGACCGCTATGACTACGCGCTGCAGATGCTGAACGAAACCCGTTACGACCTTTGGCGCGATTACGATCCCAGCGACACACTCCTATTTTACGCGCTGCGCATGCACGAAGCAGGGCTGATCAAGTCCAGCCCGCAGAAGCTTATCGCTGAGCACACGGATTGGCGTTTCCTGAACGAACTCAAGCGCGAGCTGAAGACGTGAGTTTTCCGAGGATGGATGGCGAAAACATATAATGCGCAGATCACTCTCAGTGGAGAGGCGGTTAAGAGAACTCCGCAGCAAGAGTATGGCCCCTAACAACGTATCACGGTAAGTCTGCCACACACCAACAGTACCTGTATCGATTTCCATTCTCGTAGACGGAGTCGGGCTTTTTCCGTGCTGCGTAATTCTTAATTTATGCACCGGCAGAAATCGCAGCCTGGGGGGTTATCGGCTTGACGCGACGCCGCTCTTGCCGCCCCATAGAGTTCACGACGCTATCATACCGAGGAGGTCGCTATGGTTGACGCCCACGACAGGCAACTCTTCACTTATGCGGATAGTAACGACGCCGACTGGCAGGAATTTCGGCCCGGCTCGCGACGCAAGGTCCTCATGAGGACCCGGCAACAGGTCAACTCACCATGCTGGTCCAATGGGATGCCGGATACCGGATGGGCGCCCTTGAACAGCACGAGCACGACGAACATCTGTATATCTTAGCGGGCACCTTTGTTGATGAACAGCATAAGTCGAACCCGGCACCTATATCCTCTGTCGGGCCGGGTCCAGACACCAAGCCTCCACGCCTGACGGATGCACGTACCTCGAAATAGTGCCCGGTCGCTCGGAGCCGTAAATAAACATGAGGTCCCAGCCGCTGCAATTTCACACGGTCTGCATTGAATTCTGAAACCTGCCTGTGGCCTTAACCCAAAAGCACGAGGTGACGGCACTCGCCCCTTTCGACTGGATTGACACACTAGGCGCCACGGCTTAGCCGCCGCAGTATAATAAAAAGGGTTGAAGATGGCGAGAGTTCATCATGGAAGTCAGTGGCAGTCGGCGGACGGTTCTGTCGCAGATTTTCGGGTGGCTGCGGCGTCGCGTAAGATCGGCTCCGACGGCCTCATGGGATGACGGGCGATGATCGAGTTCAAGGGTAGCCATTTCGAGCGGGAGGTGATCCTGTGGGGTGTGCGCTGGTACGTGGCGTATCCGATCAGCTATCGCCAGCTCGAGGAAATGATGCAGGAGCGCGGCGTGGAGGTCGATCACGCCACGCTCAATCGGTGGGTGCTCAAATATGTCCCGCTCTTGGACCAGCAATTCCGCGCGCGGAAGCGTCCGGTCGGGTCCAGTTGGCGAATGGACGAGACCTATGTACGGATCAAGGGCACCTGGAAGTATCTGTATCGAGCCGTCGACAAGGCCGGCGCCACGGTGGACTTCCTGCTGACAGCCAAACGGGATCGCAAGGCTGCGCTGCGTTTCTTACGCAAGGCGATCGGGCAGAACGGTACGCCCGAGAAGATCACGATCGACAAGAGCGGCGCCAACACGGCAGCGATCGAAAGCTACAACAAGGATCATGAGGCCGGCATCGAGATCCGTCAGGTGAAATACCTCAACAACATCGTTGAACAAGATCATCGAGCGGTCAAACGATTGGCACGACCGATGCTGGGGTTCAAATCCTTCCGATCGGCTGCGGTGACGCTGACGGGTATCGAACTGATGCACATGATCCGGAAGGGCCAGTTGCGGACGAAGGGGAATTGCGTCCAGCGCAGGCGTTCTATTCGCTAGCGGCATAAAGCAATCTTGGCTGCCCAACCCGATCTCGGCCACCTGGGAAATTTGCGACAGAACCGTACCTGGTGCAGGGCGCCCGAGCCGAAAGCATCCCGGTGGGTTTGGGCAACGAACTTCAAGCAAGTTTGCAGCAATAAGGTGATGAGAAGATATTTATGGTTCATGCCAAGGGCAGAATGTTCTGGTTCAGGTGAAAGAAATTGCCCGGGTCGTGCTTTGTCTTTATTTCCCGAAGCCGCTGGTAGTTGGGGCCATACGCCGCCGGAACTGAGTCCGCGGCTTCATCGTCATCCAGGTAATTCACATACCGGCCGGGCGCGACGAACGGTTTCATTGCCGCGTAGGTCTCGCGTACCCACGCCGTGCAGCGGTCGGCGATCGCAGGGTCCATGGTCTGTGACAGGATCAGGAAATTGTACCCATCGCGCCGATGCGGGAATGCCGTGTCGGTGGCGCCGACCCGCGACGCCGCACCGTGGAAGTGCTCGAGAAACAGCTGTCCCATCGGAGTTCGGACAATGAGAGAAACACTCGATCATCATATCGATGGCTTCGTCGCTCAGTCGCGTGAGAAAGCTAGATTTCCAATAATTCAGCGCACCTTTGGGATAGCTGGCGTCCAGCATGCTGTTGAGCTGGCAATACGGCATAGGACCGAGCGCATCGATGACCGGCGAACCGAACCGCTTGATCGGCTGCATCGCCGCCTCGCCTTCGGCCAGTGGTCCACAGTGGCAGGCGGCCATGGCCGCCAGTTTGGCGCCAGAGCCGTCCGGGGAGTGGACCAATGTCGCGGATACCGATAGCTCATCGGGGATCGCCGCGGTGAAGTCCCGATAAAATCGTAGCATCTCGCGGGCGTTGTCGAACGGATAGGCGATCAGACCACCGGTAATCGTGGGTCCAACCGGAAACAGCCGGTACTCGAAGGACGTCACCACGCCGAAATTGCCGCCGCCGCCACGCACGGCCCAGAACAGGTCCGGGTTCTCCTCGGCGCTCGCTTGCAGAACCTGCCCCTCCGCCGTCACCAATTCGACCGACCGGAGATTGTCGAGGGCCAGCCCGTATTTTCCCATGAGCCATCCGAGGCCGCCGCCAAGCGTCAAGCCCGGCGATACCAGTGGTCGAGACGGCGCCGCCGGTCACTGCCAGGCCGTGCAGCTGCGTCTCTCGGTTCAAGGTCGGCCCAGGTCGCCCCGCCTTGCGCCCGGACCGTCCGGCGACCCGCATCGACGTGAATGCCCTTCATCCCCGCCAGGTCGACCATCACGCCGCCTTCGACGACGGCTCGTCCCGCAACATTGTGCCCGCCGCCGCGGACAGAGAGCTCCAGGCCGAGCCGCGAGCGAGCTTCGATGGCGTCGACGACGTCCGCGACCCCGCGGCATTGGGCGATCAGCGCCGGCCGCTTGTCCACCATGCCGTTGTGGACATGCCTCGCGGCGTCGTAGCCCGCGTCGTCCGGCTGGAGCAGCAGACCTGAGAACGTGCCGGCAGTCTCGGATACGGCTTGTGCAACGGGCGACCCTGAAAGCATCGGCTGTCTCCTGTTCCACTCGAAAGCGTGTCGATAGGCGGCACGGTTAGAGTTGGCGGAAGCCCACGCGATCCCGGAAGCCACTTCCGATGCCCGCAATCGATAATCGATCACCACGAGTAGAGGGATTGGTTTGCCGTTCAAACGAGAAGATTTCATGCCCTGGATGAATTTAATTCAGCTACAGTGCGCCGATGCGAAGACTACCACCGCTGAAAGCCCTCCGCGCCTTCGAGGCGGCCGCGCGGCACTTGAGCTTCAAGGCGGCCGCGGACGAACTCGGTCTGACGCCAACAGCCATCAGCCATCAGATCCGCCTGCTGGAGATCCGTTGCCGGCTGCGCGCTGTTTCGCCGTCGGCCCCGGCCGCTGACGCTGACTTCGGCGGGTGCGGCACTCTTCCCGGTGGTTCAGGGCAGTTTCGACACGATCGCGGAATCCTTTGCTGCAATAAGCGAGCGAAGCTGCCTCCCGGCAGGCTGAAACCGCGAACGTCGGTTCCTATGACAGTGTCGGCGCGAGCACCTCGTATTCGACGCCGCTGGCCCCGGGCCGAAGAGCCTGTCCAATCACGTCGGCCCCGACCCGCCGCGGCTTTCCTTGGTTGTGCTGCCCTTTGCGGATATCGGCGGTGATCACGAGCAGGAATATATTGCCGACGGCATCACGGAGAGCCTCGCCACTGATCTTTCGCGCATTTCGGGCGCGTTCGTGATCGGCCACAACACCGCCTTCGTCTACAAGGGCAGCCCAATCGATCTCAGGCAGATCGGCCGCGATCTGAATGTGCGCTACGCGTTGCAGGGAAGCGTTCAGCGCGAGGCAAACGGTTGCGCGTCAACGTCCAGTTGATCGATTGCAACCCAGCCACCCATCTGTGGGCCGAGCGGTTCGACCAAACGCTGGCCGATCTGTTCGAGATGCAGGATGAAATTGTCGCCCGGCTCGCAAGCCAATTGGGTGCCCAACTGGTCGAAGCCGAAGCGCGGCGCGCCGAGCGATCGCCCGATCCCGATTCGGTGGATCTCTATTTCCGCGCCAGGGCCCTCATCAATCGGGGATCAACCGCAGAATATCTGAGGCCGGCCGAGGTCTTGCTGCAACGAGCGCTGCAGCTCGATCCAAACAATGTCGACGCATTGGCCGCAAAGGGATGGGTGGATATGGATTTCGGCGCCGGTTACATGGCTGACGATCGCCCCGCCGCCCGCCTGGCGTCCGCGGAGGCGAGCGCAACCACGGCCTTTCTCTGGCGCCTGAACACGCTTTTGCGCACCTTGTGCTTGGCATCATTCTACGGTGCCGTCAATCGTGGAGACGAAGCGATTGCCGAATTTGAGCATGCGCTGATCCTCGACCGCAACCTGATCTATGCCCATGCACTGATCGGTATAGCAAAGACCGCGCTTGGGCGGGCGGAAGAGGCTGAAAATCATTACAGGGAAGCACTGCGACTCAGCCCTCGCGACGCTGCGGCCCATCACTGGATGAGCAGCGCCGGAACCTCAAAGCTCCACCTTGCGAAGGATGAAGAAGCGGTCTTGTGGTTTCGCCACGCCATCGAGGCTAACCGCAATTTTGCGTTCACGCATCTGTCGCTCGCGGCTGCGTTGGCGCATCTTGGGAGAATGGACGAGGCTCGTGCAGCGGCCAAGGCAGGGTTGGAGCTGGAGCCCGGTTTCACGATCGCCCGCTTCCGCGCCGGCGCCCGCAGCGAGAACCCTGTGTATCTTGGCGGGCGCGAACGCATCTATAAGGGATGCGCCGAGCCGGTATTCCCGGGTAGACCATCGGACGCTGGCTCATTTGTTGGTCTCGCCGCGCCATCGGTCACCGTCGACAGGACGCCCGATCGACATGCTTTCCACCGCAAGCGGACCTGCCGTGCGAAAATCAAGAATGGTGCACCAAAATTGGTACATTGAAACCATGGGGCTTTTCTGGTGCGCTAATTAGGTGCATATCAAAGCCATGAAATACGGCTATGCACGGGTATCGACGGACGGCCAGAGCGTCGAGGCGCAGGTCCGCCAACTGACCAAGGCCGGATGCAAGAAGGTGTTCCGCGAGACAGCCAGCGGAGCCAAGACCGACCGCGCCCAGCTGCGCAAGGCGCTCGACCAGCTCGACGCCGGCGACGTGCTGATGGTGACCAGGCTCGACCGCCTGGCGCGATCGACGCGGGATCTGCTGAACACCCTCGCCACGATCGCCGACCGCAAGGCCGGTTTCCGCTCGCTCGGCGACGCATGGGCGGACACCACGAGCGCGCATGGGCGCCTGATGCTGACCGTGCTGGGCGGCCTAGCGGAGTTTGAGCGCGAGCTGATCCGCGCGCGCACCGGCGAAGGCCGCGCCCGCGCCAAGGCGCGCGGCGTGAAGATGGGGCGCCCGTCCAAGATGACGCCGCACCAGATCAAGGAGGCGCTACGCCGCCGCGACAACGGCGAGCCGATGCGCGAGATCGCGCGGAGCTACAACGTCCGCACAGCACGATTTCGCGGCTACCACCGGCAGAGGCGGCGTAGTCGATGGGGCGACCTTTGGCGAAACCCACTTCAATGCCATGCCCGACGGCCAGTTCCATGCGATTCTCTGCTTCGGAGAAGGACACGACAATGGGCACGACGACGACGACCAATATGGCTGAAGATGTGATTGCCATGCTGCGGGCTCACGAGGCGGAGCTGCATCGCGCCGGCATTCGTCACCTTGCGCTTTTTGGTTCCATTGCCCGTGGTGACGCTACTATCGATAGCGACGTGGATCTCGTCGCGGAGTTGGACCCGGCAGCTCGCATCGGGTTTGTTCGCGCTCGGAGCGCTTGAACGGCGCCTGGCCGAGTTGATCGGCCGTCGGGTGGAACTGTTGCCGGAACCAATTGAGAAGCCGCGCCTGCGGGCCAACATAGATCGGGATCGCCAGCGTGCCTTCTAGGCATAGCGTGGCTGACAGCCTGGCCGACATCATCGAAAATGCCGAGCGTATCGAGAGCTATACCCTGACTCTTTGAAGCCAAATCCGCCTCTTGCAAATCAGTTTCGCCGCGATTCTAGTCATTGCATGATCCGCGCCGGCTTCCTTGACCCTGAAACGCGTAGCGACCTGATTGACCTGGGTCGCGATGGTTCCGTGGCTCACCGGCTGGCCCGGCGCGCCAACGCGCTGGTGCTATTGGATGATGGCATGAGCTGCGACGAAGTCGCGAAGGTCCTGCTGTTGGACGACGACACCGTGCGCACCTGGCATCGGCTGTATGAGGACGAGGGCATCGAAGGCTTGGTGAGTTTCGACCATGATGGCAGTACGTGCCGCTTGAGCGATGCGCAGCAGGCCAAGCTGAAGACCTGGATCGCCGAGACGCTGCCTCGGACAACCCGCGAAGTTGGTGCCTGGATCGAGACCGAGTGCGGTATCTCCTATGAGAGCCGGTCGGGGCTGATCGCGCTGCTGCACCGGCTGGGCATGGAGCATCGCAAGCCGAAAGCGGTGTCGTCCAAGCTGGACCCTGACAAGCAGGCGGCCTTTATCAAGAGTTACGAGAATCTGCTGAACCACATTGGTGATGATGAAGCGGTGCTGTTTGGCGATGCGGTGCATCCGACGCACGCGGTGCGGCCGGTCGGATGCTGGGCGCCGAAAGACACGCCGGTTGCCGTGGAACAGACCAGCGGGCGGCAGCGCCTGAACATTCACGGTGCGATTGATCTCGAGACCGGCAGAACCCGTATGATCGAGGCGGCAACGGTGAATGCGATCAGCATGATCATGTTGCTGCGGGCGATCGAGGCGATGTATCCCGGCAAGCGGTTGATCCATCTGTTCGTGGACAATGCTCGCTACCACCACGCCAAGCTGGTGCAGGCTTGGTTGTCGCGATCGGGGTGCCGGATCAAGCTCCACTTCATCCCCGCCTATTGCCCACATCTGGATCCCGCCGAGCGGCTATGGGGCCTGATGCACAAGCATGTCACCCACAATCGATGTCATGCGACATTCGTCGACTTCAAAGCGGCGATCCTAACGTTCTTGCGCGAGGAGGTGCCCAGAAAATGGGACATCTATTGTGATCAGGTAACGGATAACTTCCGTATTATCTCGGCCAAGGATTTTCGGGTTCTGACCTGAGCGGGGTATATCTCGGCGGCATGGACCGCGATGCCTTTGCCTCCAGCGGGTTGGTGCGTGATGCGATCGAACGCTGTGTGGAACGAGTGTGTGAGGCCGCACACCGTCTTGGTCGGCATGCAGCTGAACTCATGCCGAAATCAGCCGTGGGGCGATATCCGCGGTATGGGAAACCGGTTGCGGCACGCCTATGACCGGATCAGCCTGGAGGTGATCTGGAATGCGGCGCGCCACGATGTCCCTAACCTGGCGGTGGATGCGCGACGAGCCCTGGCGGAGCTTCAAGCATCCAGCCAGCCCAAGGAATTCCAGCCGATAGGCTCAAGCGCTCACTCTGCAATACCTAATTCGGCCGGCCTAAGCGCAACATAACCGCGCGTTCCGAAACATCGCAACATGCTGAAAAGGCTGATTTCTCCGTTTATGCGTTTCGAAATTGAGCGGCTCGCAGTTTCGATGTCAGTGCGGCGATCAATGCCCAGATATGGACCGAGGAAGAGATCGCCGAATGCCAGACGCCGCCGGTATCGGCGTCCTTCACGTATGCGAGACGTCATCATCAGGCCCAAGCGACAAGCAGACGTTCGCCGTTGGAAATTGTCGACGGCAGGTAGCGAACCAAATTGGTCGTCCCGAACAGACGTAGTGTTTGCGATTACAAAATGATGGTGACAAGCTTCGTCAGCATAACCTCCAACGGCATGAGTGTCAGCATCAGAGGGGCTACGGGCAAGAGTGTCGCGACCGCAAAGCGAACGATGATTTCCCGAGTTATCGGTATGGAACGCATCGACGAAACGACGCTGTAGCTGTTTCCCATGTCAGCGAGGGATTGGACATCGGGGCTACCAATCAACGGCTCTGTGTCGTTGGTATCGCCACGCAGCCACTTTGTATCGAACTCTCGGACATAACGTGCCGCGAGGGTCCCGTATTCGCGATGCCGCGGCGTTTGGCCCGGAAGAGCGGATTGGCAAAAGTCAGGAGAGGGCCGAGTGTTATGCACAGCACCAAGATCACTATGGCAGCGATCTCTTCCTTGAACTCGGTGAGAGGAGTTCCAAGGATGGTCCGCGCGTTGCGAGCCAGCCGGCGAGAAGCGCCCCGTGCGCACTGGCGAAGACGACCAAGCCCCCGGTTGCCCCGAGCAGAAAGCTCAGGCCGGTTCTGTCAGTGTTCGCGCCAACAAGTATAATTGGATGTGCGGGACGGCGCCGATCCTTCATGCGGCCTGCAAAATGCTGAGCACCGTGAGGGAGCGGGAGAGGATGTGCAGTCGGCGGTCATTGGCGGGAATAGGTTGGTTGCGGTTTGACGGGGGGCGGAGGAAGTTTCGTAGTTCGTCGTAGCTTCGACGAAACCTTGCAGCGGATCGGCCGCTCTTGAACCCGCGCATTGGCTGGTATCGGCCCTTGATGCCGCGATGATCTTGCTCAATCCGATTGTTTAGGTAGCGATTTGTCCGATGGCGTACGTGTCCGCCGGGCATTGTCACGGTAACCGGATCTGGCAGCCGGCCGGGCGGCGGGCGAGACTGGCGGTATGAAGTCGCCACCCGACCCCCACTACCGTCATCGGTTCCCTGCCGAGATCATCAGCCATGCCGTCTGGCTGTACCACGTGTTCAGCCTCAGCCTGCGCGATGTGGAGCTGATCCTGGCTGAGCGCGGCATCGTCGTCTCCTACGAGACGGTGCGACGCTGGTGCAAGAAATTCGGCCGCGACTTTCGCCGATCGCCTGCGCCGCCGCCGGCCACGACCCGGGGACAAGTGGCACATGGACGAGGTGTTCATCCGGATCCAGGGCGTGCAGCACTATCTCTGGCGCGCCGTCGATCAGGATGGCGTCGTGCTCGACATCCTCGTTCAGCCCCGGCGCGATGCCAACGCTGCCAAGCGGTTCTTCAAGCGATTGCTGAAGGGTCTGCAATATGTGCCGCGGGTGATCGTGACCGACAAGTTGCGGAGCTACGGCGTCGCTCAGCGTCAACTACTTCCCGGCGTCGAGCATCGACAAAGCCGATATCTGAATAATCGGGCCGAGAACTCGCATCGGCCGACACGACGACGAGAGCGGCAAATGCAACGGTTCAAATCGTCTGGACAAGCCCAGGACTTCCTCTCCGCCCACTCATTCATCTACGGTCACTTTCATCCCCGCCGACATCGACTTGCAGCCGATACCTATCGCGCGATCCGGTCGGACGCTTTCAAAGTCTGGCACCAGGAGACGTGCGTTCAATGCGCATGAAGATCGACATAGCACGACGCCCCTCTGCCTCATGCCGACCACGCGAGGTTAAGGTGACAATGCCTCGGGCCGTGAGACAACGCTTGGCGGCTGTGGCAGAACCGTACCGCGCCGGACACCTACGCGGTGGTGATCCGCGGCACTATCGAGAAGTCCACCAGCGTCCTGCAGGACCTGGTGACCACCTCGATTTCAGCGCAGCAGGCGGTCATCAAGGCGTGGGCCGACAGCGCTGCGGGCAAAGGAGGTTATATCTCGTTCAAGATGGCGGACGTCGATAGGGGCGAAACCCATCTCGGCTTCACCTACGGTATGGCGGTGCTGATGTTCGCCGGCGACACCGGGATCCTGCGCGTGCTTCACGACCGCGTGCCGGCGGGGAGCAAGCTGCTGATCACCGGCCATAGCCAGGGTGCCGCGATCGCCACGCTCACTCACGCGTTTCTGCACTACGCGATCAACGACCCCGGTGACCGCTACGGGCTTCGCAAAAGCGGATACTCACTGAAGTCCTATGTGTTTGCGCAGCCGAAGCCGGGCAACTGGCAGTTCGCCCTGGACTTCGCCCGCATCGCCCGCTAGCCACGGCACCGCGTTCACGGTCAACAACAGCCGCGACTGGGTGACGCAGGTGCCGCTATCGATCGAATTTCTCGATGAACCCGGCGATGACCTGGTGAACGAGATGAATGCCAGTGCCGCGCCGCCATTGATGAAGCTCGCCTACAAGGTGTTTACGGACGCAGTTCGCCGGACGCCAGACCTCCGCAGAGCAGCAGCCGCGCAGAACGAGAAGTTCACTGAGGGAAAGCTGCAGGATTGGAACAAGGGCCCGAACGTGATGGATCGCTCCTACTCGGAGCGCCACCGCCCCACCGGCGCCAAGCCCCAGCTCTATCAACTACGCCCTGGCGGGCAACTCGGTCCCGGTGTTCGGTGATCCGCCGGGCACCCCTTGCATGCCTGCCAATGATCCGTTGGTACCAACATCATCTTCCGACGTACCGGGCCCTGATGCACGCGCAGCTTGGTCCGCCCGCACCGCAGCAAGGTCCCGGTGTAAATCGATGTCTGACTTTGACGCAAATAGGGGAGAACTAACGAAACGGCTTGGCGGACCGTTGAAGTGGCGCGGCGGCAGGTTTGGTAGGGCGCAGCCCCAAGCTATCGAGTGCCGCGCGGGTCGTTGCTGAAGCTGCTTTCGCGCAGCCGTGGTGCCCCGAAGGCTGACGATTTGTAGAGCAATGGACTGTTCTCATTCCGCGCCAGCACGGCACTGTTTTCCCGGTATTTTCCTGACTCTTTGCCCGTGCAGTGGCCGCGGTCAATGACTGGTGCCGGGAGTGAGTATCGGCGTTTTTGAATGTCTCGAAATTTAAGAAATCCGCACCGCGAAGCTTGAGGTGTTGTCTATAACTGACGACGGCAGAACCGGCTCGCGGCCTCACCCCGGCTACAGCGCCGCGAGCAATTCGGCGCGGCTGTGCACGCCGAGCTTGGCGTAAATGCTGCTCTGGTGGGTGATGACCGTGCCGGTCGACACCCCCATCGCGTCCGCCAGGTCCTGGCGCGATCGGGCGTGCGCCAGCACCCGCCTCGCGCAAGCCCAACATGAGGGGGTTAGCCTCATCGACCGGCCGCTAGAGATGATTGTAGTAATCGCTGTGAAGGAATGTATGGAGATCGACGCGCAACTGCTGCTCGAAGCGCAGGACGGGACTTGAAACGGGCCAGGTTGCGAACTCGACAAGCGGCCGGAGCAAGTCCTCTTGGCGGGTCGAGTAGAATTCCTTGAGATAGAGGTCGGAGATCCCTGTTGAGAATGTGGCATGGGTGTCCCAAATTGCGTGCGTTCGCGACGTCTGGATCTAGTGTTTGGGCCTCACCGCCATGGCCGGTGATGGCAACCGGATCGAAGAAATACATTGCGGCCCGCTCTTGGGTCCACCGCTCCCGATAAACGGGCCAGGAGAAAAATCATGAATAAGTGGACCATGAAAGCGGTCGTATTTAGCATGCTATTCGTTGCGTCTTCGGCCAAGGCAGGCCCAGTTACCCGCTGATATGTGGGCCGACGACAACAAATACGGCGGCAGCCCCTCCACTACTGTCGGCCCTAATGGGATCTCGGTTACCATGTAAGGGAACGCCATAGCAGAGGCCGGAGGAGGAGCGATAGCCGACCTAGCAAAGCAATTTCTCGAAAGATAGTGCCCCGGCATATGTTCCGACCTCTTCGATTTTCAGATAGCACACAAAGCCCTGGTTGGCGGCACGTTCGGCGGCGCGGATCAGCAGGGTTTGGCTGGCTGGGGCGGCCTGCACCAGGCGATCGGTGGCGCGGTGCTGCCGCGCGGCGGATTTCTGTCCGACCAGCGCCTCGACGTGGCCGGGAAGCTCGATCTGCGCGTCGCGGTCGTAGCTGCGCGGATGGCTGGCGAGCACCGTGGCGCCGTCCACGATGCGCACCTCGTGCGGGTGGGCGAGCACCGTCAGCACGCGACGAACGTGCGTATGGGGAC
>CAWEVT010000009.1:0-179842 GCA_963812585.1 uncultured Alphaproteobacteria bacterium
TTTCGCCGTTGGCGCCTACTACAATGCGATCCGTCCGGAGTTCGGCTCGACCTGGCGGCGGCGCACCCAGGATCACGTTCATCTTCTGATCGTTGAACGCATGTTGCGAAGATCCATGATTCGTCATAGGTGCGGATTCGATGCTGTCGTGGAGGATTCGGTTCATATCGGACCGAGATGTTGAGGCGGGGAAACTCTCGATGTTGAACCGAATCGTCGTGGCTGCCTTTGTGGCGATGCTGCTGGTGGCCGGAGGAACGTCCGGTGCGCGGGCACAACAACCGATGGGCCTGGGCCAACCACAGGCTGGCGCGCCCGGTTGGACCTTCGATATCGCACCGTATTTATGGTTCGCGAGCATCCATTCGAGTTTCAGCTTCGATCTGCCACCCGCGCTCGGGGGGACAGTAAGCGCCAACCCATCGATCGGTTTCGGCGACCTGGTCTCCCATCTGAACTTTGGAGTGATGGGTGCGGCGGATGCGCGATACGACCGGTTCTCGGTCCTGACGGACTTTCTTTATTTGAACGTCGGGGGCACCCCCGCTCAATTCAGGTCGGTCAACTTTCCCGGCCATCCGGCGATTCCGATAACCGCGGGAGTGGAGAGCAGCGAAGGCTTCAACCTGAACGCCTCAATATGGACGTTGGCGGGTGGTTATACCGTCGCGCAGGGCGACTGGGGCAACTTCGATGCGATTGCTGGCTTCCGCCTTCTCGACGTGAATGCCAGGGTAAATTATAGCCTGGGGTTCACCATCGAGGGGCCGCGCGGCAACGGCGCGACGTTCGGGGGCATCGGCAGCGTATCGGGTTCCGGCGACATCTGGAACGGCATCGGCGGCTTCCGCGGCCGCCTACGCCTGGGCAATGCCGGGCTGTTCATCCCGTATTACTTTGACATTGGTGCCGGCGGCTCGAATCTGACCTGGCAGATCTCCTCCGGACTCGGCTACCACGCCGGGCTGGCCGACGTGTCGCTCACCTACCGCTACCTATCCTTCGACCAGGGCAGCAACGTCGTCGTCCAGCGTCTTTGGATTCAGGGGCCGATGCTGATGGTGAACTTCGCGTTCTAGAGTAGCTCAGGTGAGCCAGGCACGCAGAGCCCAGTTGCTCAGGCTCTATCGGCCGTGAACGCGTAAGCGCATCCCGTTCCATTGATCTTGCCTGCCATGTGCGACCCGGTAATTCCGCCAATCATCTCGGCTTCGCCATTTTGGCTTGTCGAATTGAAGGAGCCGTCGGGAGCGACGGAAACCGTAAAGGACGGAGACAGTGAATAGTTTGAAGTCTTGGGGAATGTTGGGATGCGCCAAAATGTAGCTGAATGCGCCATTTTGGACGGATAAGGAGATTGCGGGCGGCGTATCGCACCAATTGCTTTGAGCCCCCCTGGCGGCCGAGGTCGTGACCCGGATGGTACCTTGATAGATGCCCTCGAACGAAACGGGGGCAACGGCTGCTTTCGGCGCAACGGGCGGCGGTCCAGATGTCGCACATCCGCTTATCGCGATGATCAGGATAAGGTTGGTAAGTGTCGCTGTTCCGGCACGCATTGTTATTCTCCGAAGCCTGGGCACCGCCCGACACCGGGTCGTTCCCATTTCGTTTTACCTAAAGACAGAGGACGGACATCGGTCCCCCGGTGGACGGCCCTGCTATGCGATCTCGAAAGAAGGTCGCTGCCTTCGCGCTATTCCCGGGCGCCTCTCCCCGCCCAACGGCCGCAGGTCCATCTGACGAAGGTTCGGGGACGCCCGGGAAGATCTGAAATGCACTCCAAGCAACTGCAATATGCGCCAGTCTCGCCGGTTTCGAACCGAAGCAGTCTGGCTGGACCGGACGGATTGAGCTAGATCAATGCCGCCACGCCGACCACGGCTATGAAACTGCATGGTTAGTGACGAACATCGTGGGTAAAATACGAGTTGCATAGCAAATATGCAATGAATGAATATCGGGGGCGCAAAGATGTGGTCACACAGGATCGTCGCATCGAGCGATGCCGACGAATTTGTGACATTGATCCGGCCAGACGGTTGCGAGATCCTCGTCACAGAACGCGGGCAATTCAACGCCCGTAGCATATTGATGGATGTCGGCCGGCTCTATTTGCAGCGCAGGTGCGAGGATCTCAGCCGCCTCATCCAGGTCAACATGCCCCGGCCGGGGATACTTTTTCTCACCGAGCCCGGCCCGAGCATGTTTTTGAATGGTTCTGAGATCGGATACGATCATCTCGCGCTGTTCAGCGCCGGCAATGGATATCTTTCACGGCTGTCTGGACCGACCCGCTGGGGCGGCATGACGCTTGCCGATGAGGATATGGAAACGATTTGCGCCTCGCATTTCGGCTGCGACGCGAAATGGAAAAATGATTGTACCGTCATCACTCCACCCCCTGCCGCGCTGACCGCTCTGCGTTCGCTGCACGCCGCCGCCGGAGATTTGGCGGAAGCGTCCGCGCAACCCTCACTGGCTTCCGCCTCCGCCCTCGAACAGGCGCTGATCGAGACAATGTTGCAGTGCATCGATCTGGCTGGTGCCCGCGCAGACACCACGGCTTTGCAACATCATCGCATTGTCATTCGCCGCTTCCGCGAAATGCTGGAAGCGAACCCGTCCGAGCCATTGCATATGTCGCAAATCAGTGAAGCGATCGGTGTTTCCGGTCGGACCCTGCGCATGGCTTCTCAGCAGCTGTTTGGGGTAAGTCCAACCCAGTATCTGCTGCTTCGCCGCATGCGCCTGGCTCGCCGCACTTTGCGCTACGCCGATCCTGCGGTTACAACGGTTACCGACATCGCGACGGACCTGGGATTTTGGGAACTTGGGCGATTCTCTGTCAGGTATCGTCAGATCTTCGGTGAAACGCCCTCCGCGACCCTGCGCGCCGCAGGCTTTGGAGGCCACCAGTCAATGCCATCGGAGTATGCTTTTGCATGATTTGCATGAGAGGATTGCTTCGACCTGCCCTCGCTTTTGCCGGAATTGCATAGTCTCGGCGCACCCGAGTGACATAGGCGAACGCCGCTTGGCTTAAGTTCAAGGATACCAATGTGCAAGCCGCGATGAGCCGCACGTAGACCTGCGAAGCCTGCGAAAGTCTTGTGGGACCTGCGAACGTCTTGTGGAGAGCTTCATGTCGTACCCCGGCCATTCGAACATGGGACGGAGAAGTGTTAGCATGACACGCCCGAGAGCAGGCCATCTGGCAATGCTGTTCGTCATCAACCTGCTTGCGCTCACCCCGGTGCGCGCCCAGCAGCCGCACCCGCCAGCCGAGCCACCGCCGCCTGAACACCCCGCAATCGAACCGGCCGCACTCGAAATGCTCCAGGCCATGAGCCAACGGCTTGCCGGTGCAAAGTCCATGAGCTTCACGGCTGTGACCACGTACGAAGCGCCCGCGCGTGATGGCCAGCCACTGTACTATTCCACGCTATCTCAGGTCGCGCTGCAACGCCCGAACAAGTTGCGAGTGATTACGCCAGGGGATGGCCCTCCATCGGATTTCTATTACGATGGGAAGACGATGATGGCTTACTCGCCGGGTGCAGACCTCGTCGCGGTCACCGATGCACCGCCGACGATCGAGGCGGCGATGCACGCGGCGTACGAAAAGGCGGCAATCTATTTCCCGTTCGCCGAGGTGATCGTCGGAGATCCTTACAAGAACCTGTCCGACGGTCTGACATCCGCCTTCGTCGTCGGCCAATCGCATGTCGTTGGCGACACCATCACCGACATCGTGGCGATCGCCAACGCCAACGTTCAAGCGGAGATATGGATCGGCGTGGCGGATGGGCTGCCGCGCATGGCCCGTGCGATCTACCCAAAGGACCCGACTCGGTCGCGCTATGAGATCCAGTTTTCCAACTGGCATCTCAACCCGCCGATGAAGGACACGGATTTCACCTCCGCCCAGGCATTGAAGGCGCCGCGCATCGACTTCGCACGCCCCGATGCCGAGCCACCGGGCAAGCCTTGAAGGAAGGAGGCTCGTCATGCCAAAGATCGGTTTGATGACGATGGCCGGCGCACTTGCGCTCGCTCAGATGCAGCCCGCGAGCGCCTGGATGCGCGGTGGCGAAGCCGCCGGCGGGGGCCATTGGGGTGAGGCGGCCGGTGGCGGGCACTGGGCCGCGGGCGCGAATGGACATTACGGATCAGGAACATATGGCACGACCAGTGGCGGGACGCACTACGCGACCACCTCGCGGGGCGGGTCGGCCGAGGCCAACAACGGAAGTTGGTCTGCCACGAGCGCCAGCGGACATACGAACTCCGGAAGCTACGGCACCACGGCCTACGGTACGCATTATGCCACGGGCTCGTATGGCGGGGCGGTAGCAACCAATAACGGACATTGGGCGGCCGCGGGGGGCAACGGGGGCTACGCCTACGGGAACCACTACAGCGGCACCGCGGTGTACGGGGGCGCCTACCACCCTCCCGCCGTGGTCAATCAATACTATGGCACGGGATGCTATAACTGCGGTGGATGGAGCGGGGGTGCTGTCGCCGCAGCGGGCGTTGCCGGTGTAGCGGTCGGCGCCGCGGTTGGCGCAGCCGCGGCGAACGCAAACGCTGCCGCGGCGGCGGCTTATGCGGCAGGCGATGTATATGCGGCGTTGCCCGCCGGATGCGTCTATTCAACATATTATGGAAGAGCCTACTACGACTGCCGCGGTACCTGGTTCAATCCCGCCTATGGCGCCAACGGTGTTTACTACCGCGTCGTGGCGCCGCCGTGAGACAACGCGTAAGCGGATGACGGACATTTTCGGCGAGGGAAATAGTCACATTCGTCGATAATTCCGCAGTTGTAGCCGGCGAACCCATCGCCACGACGGCAACGGCCGGCGGCGTGAAGGCGACCTGGACCGGGAGCGCCCGCGTAGAGCAGTGGCAGTTAGCGACTGCGCCGCCGCGGGTCCGTGCCCGTCACCCAGCTCGTCGGGCCGCCTCGGTTTGTTGCCAGATGTGCATAGTCCCGGCCGACCCAATCGATACGAAGCCGTGGCTTCGTGATGATGCGGGCACGCCGGATGGCCAACCGCATTATAACGACACCGCCGTGGGCGCCCAGCAGGGTTTAAGTGTTTGATCGTCATACGCGAGGTCGACAGGCAGAATGGCAATTTCTCCCGCACTCGATTTTCGCCGGAACGCCGGACCAGACTCACGTCGGTGGCCGTAGAATCCAGACCAGTCGGCAGCAATAGAAGCTCATCAAATCATCGGAACGGAGGACCACTTGATGTTTGGCGAGGCACCGACAAAAAATCGACGGTTGAGAACGACCTTGGCCTCAGGACTATCGCGAACCTGCGCCGCGCTCGCCGCGGGATTTCTGCTCGCCGCGGCAACCGCGGTTATCGCGCCAGTGGAGGCGCAAGAACGAAAGCCCAATATCCTCGTTATCATGGGCGATGATGTCGGCTGGTTCAACGTCGGCGCTTACCACCGTGGCATCATGTCCGGCAAGACGCCCAACCTCGACCAGCTTGCCGCCCAGGGTATGATGTTCACCGACTATTACGCGGAAGCAAGTTGCACCGCCGGCCGAGCCAACTTCATTACTGGAGAACTGCCGCTGCGGACCGGTCTGACGACCGTGGGCCAGGCCGGTGCCGACGTCGGCTTGCCGGAGCAGGCTGTGACGCTCGCCACCGTGCTGAAGGCGCAAGGCTATGAGACCGGGCAGTTCGGCAAGAATCATCTGGGCGACCTGAACAAATACTTGCCGACAGTACATGGATTCGATGAGTTCTTTGGCTACCTCTACCACCTGGACGCGATGTCCGACCCATACTGGTTCGACTACCCGCAGGACTGGATAGACAAGACGGGCCCGCGTAACTTGGTGCATTCCTATGCAACCGACACCGACGACGCCACGGTAATGCCGCGCTGGGGCAAGGTCGGCAAGCAACGGATCGTTGATGAGGGCCCGCTGGCGCCGTTCCCAAACATGATCGGCCGGCAGAACTGGCAGGAAGGCCGCAAGGCCAAGTACGACATGGAGACCTTCGACGACGTGCTGGTCAAGGCCAGTGAGGGCTTCATGGACAAGGCCAAGGGCGACGGCAAGCCATTCTTCATCTGGCATAACACCACCCGCATGCACGTGTTCACCTACATCCCGCCCAAGTATCAGGCGTTGATGAACCCAACGAGCAACTACAACATCGAAGAGGCCGGCATGGCCCAGATGGACGACAGTATCGGCGATCTGCTGAAGCATTTGCAGGACATTGGCGAGGCCGACAACACTATCGTCATCTTCACTACGGACAACGGCGCGGAAGTGTTCACTTGGCCGGATGGCGGGATGACGCCGTTCAGGGCCACAAAGGGTACCTCGTTCGAGGGCGGCTTCAGGGTCCCGGCCATTATCCGCTGGCCGGGTAAAGTCAAGCCGGGCTCGGTGGAGAACGGCATCTTCTCCGGCCTTGACTGGTTGCCGACGCTCGCCCATGCGGCAGGCGACCCGACCATCACCGAAGATTTGCTGAAAGGCGTGAAACTGGGCGACATCACCTACAAGAATCACCTGGACGGCTACGACCAGACCGATCTTCTGCTGGGCAAGGGACCGTCGGCGCGCCATGAGCTATTCTACTTCGCTGGACCGAAGCTTGGCGCCCTGCGAATTGATGACTTCAAGTTTCAATTCCTGCAACAGCCCTATGGCTGGCCGGGTGAAAAGGTCGTCACGGACATGCCGACCATAACGAACATCCGCCAGGACCCGTTCGAGCGGACCTCTGCGATCCGTGGCGAGACTCTCAATGACCTTGGTGGCGGTTACATGAACGACTTCTACGCACGCGAGTTCTGGCGCTTCGTGAACGTGCAGAAGGAGGTCGGCAAGCTGGCGTTGACGGCGATCGACTATCCGCCAATGCAGGCCCCGGCCACCTTTAATCTCGAGGCGCTCAAGGCCCAAATCGAGGAAATGATGAAGGCCCACGAAGGGCAATAGCCAAACGGCCGGCACAGCGGGCGTGTCATCAAGCCATGCCCGCTGGTACCCGCGTCGGGCGGGTCCGTTGAGCGAAACGAACGGCAAGGCCATGCCATCAATCAACCGCCGCAACCGGATTTCCGCTCTCGATCGTTGATATAAGCTGCCCGCTTGATCTCCCAGACGAATAAAATCTTGCGGCACGTTTGGATGATCGCCGCTCTGTGCATCGGCTCTGAGGCGTTGCCCTGGGGCCCCCGTGCTCTGGCGCAGCCCACATTTAAAACCAACTCGGACTTTGAAAGGGAATCGGAAAATCCGGTGACCCATTTTTATACGCTTCCGCTGCAGTACAAAGCGTCGTTCGAGGACGGCTTCTACAACGCGACGACGTCCACTCTTGAGGTCAGCAACGCAGTCCTTCCAGTTCAGCTGGACGATGATTGGTTCCTTATCGCCCGCACGAAGGGCGCGTTCGTATCACAGGCGCCAAAGAAACAAGGCGAGCACTGGGAAGATGGACTTGACAATACTCAGACGACACTTTTCCTTTCGCCGGCCCGAGGCGACGAGTTCTTCTGGGGCGTGGGGCCCGTCGTCTTCCTGCCGACGGCGACCAACAGCGTAACAGGCATGAACAAGTGGGGCTCGGGACCCTCCATCGCGGTCGTATGGGAACAACGCGTCCCGTGGACCGTTGCCTTTATCGCAAACAATGTCTGGACTTTTGGTGGCCCGCCTCATGGCAGTGACCGGGCCAACAGCCTGCTCCTCAATCCGATCGTATCCTACCGATTCGGCGACGGCTGGTCCTTGAGCACCTCGCCGAACATTACGTCTGACTGGGCATCGAGCAACGACAAGCGCTGGACTGTGCCGGTTGGGGCGGGTCTCGGGAAGGCATTCAAAATCGGGGTCCAGCCGATGTCGGTGAAATTCGAAACATACTATAACGTCGTGCGGCCGGGAGATCATGGCTCGATCTGGGCCGCTCAACTGACCCTTTCGCTTCTGTTCGGGAGATAGGGGTTATCCTAAGGCTGCCCGTCGACCCGCGGCTTCGGGATCGATACGAAATAGCAACATAATGCTCCAACTCGCCGTCGGGCTCAACGTCGGCGATCCATCAAGGCCCCCGAAATGCCGTCGGGGTGATCGCGGCGCTCGACCCGAAAGCATCAGCGCTTTTGCCAAAGGCAACTGTGCCCAGTGATTGGGCAGTTGATCGGCCGAGCGACTGGCAGTGCACGCGTGGCGTCCGCCATGGCGACGAACGGGAGCCGAAACGCCAGACGCGTGGAGATCGCCGGGACGTGGCATCGTGCTTGCACCATCGCGTGCAACGGCGCGGTTCCGCCGCGACGCAGGGGGACAGCGCGTCGGCGTCTCGGCGCGGCAGTCGATCCCATTGTCTAGGAGAACTCGCGGAATGTTGTCCGTCCCGTTGTCTGGCAGTCTACGGTCTCTGGCCGTCGCCTGCGCCCTTTGCTTGACGTTGGGCGCCGGCACGTCACACGCCGAGTCCGTGCTTCGCGTCGCCATGAGTGCCGCCGACATCCCCGACTGGACCGGGGGCCCGGACCAGGGTTACGAAGGCTTCCGCTTCGTTGGCTTTTCCATTTACGACAGCCTGATCGAATGGGACCTGTCGCATTCCGACCGCGCCGCGGACATTCGCCCTGCCCTCGCCGAGAGTTGGTCGATTGATCCGAACGACCACAAGACGTGGATCTTCAAACTGCGCAAAGGGGTCAAGTTCCATGACGGCTGCGACTGGAATGCTGACTCCGCAGTTTGGAATTTTCACCGCGTCATGGACTCCGCTTCGCCTCAGTACAACGTTCGCCATCACGCCATGCAGGGCTGGCAGGTGACAAATATCGCCAGCATCGAGAAGATCGATGACTACACGATTGCCGCGCACACCACGATCGAGGACTCGCTGCTGCCGTATGAGATCACCGGCTACTTCCAGGTTTCCAACTGCGCCGTCAGCAAAGACAACAACGACTATGCTGTCTTCGCCAAACAGCCCTCCGGCACAGGACCTTATAAGTTCGACAAGGTCGTGCCGCATGAGCGTCTGGAACTGGTGAAGAACGCGGAGTACTGGGACAAGGGGCGGATTCCGAAGCACGACCGGCTGGTGCTGCTGCCGATGCCGGAAGCGTCGACCCGCGCCGCCGCCCTGCTGTCCGGCCAGGTCGATTTTATCGAGGCGCCGTCGCCCGACACCATCCCGCGTCTCAAGGAAGGGGGGATGACGATCATCACGGTCCCGTATCCACACAACTGGGACTATCAGCTACGTGTCGACCGCCCGCCGTTCAATGACGTTCGCGTCCGGCAGGCTGCCAACTACGCGATCAACCGCGACGAACTGATGGACATGCTGCAAGGCGTCGCAACACCTGGCTACGGCAAGTTCATCGAATCACAGGTTTGGTATGGCGACCCGATGAAATACACGTTCAATCTCGGCAAGGCGAAGGCGTTGCTCAAGGAAGCCGGCTGCATGCCCTGCAAATTCACCGTCGGCATTTCGACCTCGGGCTCCGGACAGATGCAGCCGTTGCCAATGAACGAGTTGGTGAAGGAACAACTCGAAGCGGCCGGCTTCCAGGTCACGCTGGCACCGATGGACTGGAATTCGCTGATCGACGTGTTCATCGGCGGCTCTCATAAATACGACAAGTACGACGCGATCAATGTCAGCCTGTCGTCGATCGAGCCGGTGCAGGGCGTCATGAAGGGCACGATGACCCGGTATGAGCCGCCCAACGGCTGGAACTGGGGTTACTTCAACGACCCCGCCGTCGACAAGCTCGGCGAGGCGGCGCTGTCGACCTTCGACCCGGGCCCACGTGACAAGCTGATCGCAAAGATGCACGAGACAGCGATCGCCGATGCACAGGAAATCTTCATCGCCCACGATCTCAACCCGCGAGCGATCTCGCCCAAGGTGCATGGGTTCGTCCAGGCACAGAGCTGGTTCCAGGATCTGACGCCGATCACGATCGCGCCCTGATCCAGACGTTCAACCCGACCCTCAATCCGGTAGGCCATCAGCGGGCCCGCCGGCAAGGAGCGAAACGATGTGGCTCTATGCGGCCCGCCGCGTCCTGATGACGATTCCCATCAGCATCGGGGTGACCGTGATCTGCTTTGCGCTGATCTACCTGGCGCCGGGCAATCCGGTGCAGAGCCTGCTGCCGCCGGATGCGACCGCCAAGGACATTGCTGAACTGAAACATGCCTACGGCCTCGACAAGCCGATCCCAATCCAATACCTGATCTGGCTCGGCCACGCGGTGACGGGCAACCTGGGCATCTCGATCCAGACCAACCGACCCGTGCTGGGCGAGGTGACGCGGGCGCTGGCCAATACCATTCCGATCGCGGTGATCTCGGTGGTCCTGGCTTTCGCTGTGGCGCTCGGCCTGGGCATCCTCGCGGCGACGCGCGTCGGCGGCTTCCTCGATCGGTTCTCGACTGGTGTCGCCGTGCTCGGCATCAGCGTGCCGAGCTTCTGGCTGGGCGTTATCCTGGTGATATTGTTCGCCGTGGAACTAGGCTGGCTGCCGGCCACTGGAATGGGCTCCGCAGGTTCGGATAATTTCACCTGGTTTCGCTGGTCGGAGGCGAAATACGCGGTGATGCCGACGATCGCGCTGGCGATGACGCCGCTCGGGATTCTGATGCGCACCACGCGTTCTTCCATCGCCGAAGTGCTGGCGCTGGACTTCATCCAGACCTTGCGCGCCAAAGGGCTGAGCAGCACCGCCATGGTCATGCATGCCATCCGCAACGCGCTGCCGCAAATCCTGGCAATGTTCGGCCTGCAGATCGGTTATCTCATCGGCGGATCAATCCTGGTGGAAACCGTGTTCACCTGGCCAGGCACCGGTTTCCTGCTCAACAAGGCCATCCTGACTCGCGATATTCCGCTGCTGCAGGGTACCATCCTGGTGCTGGCGATGGCATTCGTTGCGATCAATCTGATCGTCGACCTGCTGCAAACAGCGATCGATCCACGGATCAAGCGCGGATGAGCGGCCTGTCAGTAATCTCGGATACCACGCCGACGGATACAGCTGCGTCGGTGGCTGCGCCCCCGACCGGGCCGCGTGGCTATTGGGGCAATGTATGGCAGCGGCTTCGGTATGACTACGTGACGCTGTTCTTCCTGGCGCTGATCATCCTGATCGTGCTGTCGGCGGTGTTCGCGCCGCTGCTGGCGCCATTCGACCCCAACAAAGCCAGCATGGCACACCGGTTGAAGCCATTGTTTTTCCGGACCAATTATCTTGGCACTGACGAACAGGGGCGGGATATCCTGTCACGACTGCTGTATGGCGGACGCACGTCGCTGCTCATGGGCATTCTGCCGGTGATGGTGGCCACCATCGTCGGCGGCTTGTTCGGTGTCGTCGCCGGCTACGCCGGCGGCCGGCTCGGCATGGTGATCATGCGCGGCATGGACGTGTTCTTCGCGTTTCCCTCGGTGCTGCTGGCAGTGGCGATTTCCGGCAGTCTGGGCGGCGGCATGATCAACCAGCTCATTACGCTGACGGTGGTGCTGACGCCGCCGCTGTGCCGGGTGGCGGAGACGGCGACCAGCCAGATCCGCGGCATGGATTTCGTCGATGCCGCGCGTGCGACCGGCGCCTCGACGGTGTCGATCCTGTTCCACCACATCCTGGTCAACGCGGTCTCGCCGGTACTGGTCTACGCATCCACCCTGGTGTCCGCTTCGATCCTGCTCGCGTCGGGGCTTTCGTTCCTCGGACTGGGCGTATCGCCGCCGACACCGGACTGGGGATTGATGCTGTCAACGCTGCGGCAGGCGATCTATGTGCAACCCGTGGTGTGCGCGATGCCGGGGGTCGCCATCCTGATCACCTCGGTCGCATTCAACCTGGTCAGCGACGGGCTGCGGCAGGCGATGGACGTCAAGGCATGAACCCGAATATGACGCACACGCAATGACATCGCAAACGCAAGACCAGCCGCCACATCGACTCGAGCAGCCGGCCGATCGCGGCGGCAAGGCGCAGCCGATGCTGATCGCGAGGGATTTGCAACGATACTTCCCGATCCACGGTGGCATTCTCAACCGCAAGGTGGCCGAGGTTAAGGCCGTGGACGGCGTGTCGTTCACCGTGTCGAAGGGCGAGACACTGGGTGTCGTCGGCGAGTCCGGCTGCGGCAAGTCGACGCTTGCGCGGCTGTTGATGCATCTGCTTTCGCGGGACGCCGGCGAGCTGATCTTCGATGGTGACCCGGTCGGCGTTGCCGGCGGATTGCCGCTGCGCGAACTGCGACGCAACATGCAAATGGTGTTTCAGGACAGCTACTCCTCGCTCAACCCGCGGCTGCCGGTCGAGGAATCGATCGCCTATTCGCCGCGTGTGCACGGTATGGAGCGGTCACAGGCGAGGCAGACGGCGCGCGAGCTGCTGCAGCTCGTCGGGCTGCGGCCGGAACATTTCGGCGGCCGCTATCCGCACGAGCTGTCGGGCGGCCAGAAGCAGCGCGTCAACATCGCCCGCGCGCTGGCGCTGAGCCCGCGCATGATGATCCTGGACGAGGCGGTCTCGGCGCTCGACAAATCGGTAGCCGCGCAGGTGCTGAACCTGCTCGGCCAGCTCAAGCGCGACTTCGACCTGACCTACATCTTCATCTCGCACGACCTGCACGTGGTGCAGTACATCTCTGACCGCGTGATGGTGATGTATCTGGGCCAGGTGGTCGAAATCGGGCCGGTCGAGGCGATCTACGCAGCGCCACGTCATCCATACACAGTAGCGCTGCTGGAGTGCCGCCTGACCGTCGATCCCGCTGACCGTATCGACACGCCGCCCTTGGTCGGCGATCCACCGAACCCGATCAACCCGCCGTCGGGCTGCCGCTTCCGGACGCGCTGTCCGCACGCCGAACCCGTGTGCGAGGCAAAGCGACCCCAGTTGAGCGAGTCGGCGCCGGATGCGCTGGGTCAGGACGCTACCAGCCATCTGGTCGCCTGCCACATGGTCCATCCCGGATCTGGCCACAGCAAGGCTGTGGCAAGCGGGCTGGTGCATTGATGCGCAAGGAAGCGGCATGATGGACCTCGTTGCGCCCCGCCCGCTGGTCGAAATCCGTGACCTCAACGTCCGCTTCGTCAGCCGCGAGGCCACGGTCGCAGCGGTCAACGGCGTCTCGTTCGATCTGATGGCGGGCGAGGTGCTGTGCATCATCGGCGAATCCGGTTCCGGCAAATCGGTGACGATGCGCTCGATCCTGCGGCTGCATCCGCCGCGGCGCACGGTGATCAGCGGCAGCATTCGCGTCGGCGAGCATGACATCCTGTCGATGGACGAGCGCGCCATGAACGAGGTGCGTGGCCCGGTGGTTTCGATGATTTTCCAGGAGCCGATGACTGCACTCGATCCGGTATACCGCATCGGCGATCAGATCACCGAGACCGTGATCCGCCACGAGGGTGGCTCACGCAAAGCCGCTGCGGCACGCGCGCTGGAACTGCTGCAACTGGTCAAGGTTCCGTCGCCGGAACGACGCCTGCGTGCCTTTCCGCACGAACTGTCGGGTGGGTTGCGCCAGCGGGCGATGATCGCGGTTGCGCTGTCCTGCCGCCCATCGCTTTTGCTGGCCGACGAACCGACCACGGCGCTCGACGCCACGGTGCAGATCCAGGTTCTGGTGATGCTGCGCGGCCTGCAGCGCGAGTTCGGCATGGGCATGATCTTCGTCACCCACGATCTTGGCGTCGCGGCACAGATCGCCGACAAGGTCGCGGTGATGTATGCCGGACGGATTGTCGAATACGGCAGCGTCGCGGACGTCCTGATGCGGCCGGCGCACCCGTACACACTCGGCTTGCTTTCCTCGACGGTACATGGCCAGTCACGCGATACCCCGATCGAGGCGATCCCCGGCAGTCCGCCTGATTTGCGTAATCTGCCGCGCGGATGCAGCTTCGCGCCGCGTTGCAAGTTTCAAATCGCCGCCTGCACCGCCGCCTTCCCGCCCCGCGTCGAGGCCGGGGTCAACCACACGGCGTCGTGTCTGCGGGTGGACGATGTACGCGGCGCGTCCCTGGCGCACCGCGCCGCCTGACCGATTTCATCACGGGAGAGCACCAAGATGCACACGATCGACATTCCCGCCGCAATCCTGGCACGCGTCGCGCAAAGCCGCGCCCAGCGCCACATGTTCGGCGCCATCGACCCGCGCCGCACCGCGCATATCGTGGTGGATCTGCAGAACGGCTTCATGGAGCAGGGCGCGCCCGTCGAGGTGCCTACGGCGCGTGAGATCGTGCCGGACGTCAACCGAATCACGCGCGCGTTGCGGGATGCGGGCGGCACCATCGTGTATCTCCGCTTCAAGACCGATGCCGGCGCGCTGGTCGACTGGTCCGCTTTCTACGACTGCTTTTTCGACAGTGCCCGTCGCAGCGAGATGATGGCGGCGTTCGGCCCCGACAAGCACCACTTCGCGCTGTGGCCGGAGCTCGATGTGCAGGCGTCCGACTGGATCGTCGACAAGACGCGATTCAGTGCTTTTGTCCCCAATGCCTGCGACCTGCACGACCGGCTGAACGCGGCCGAGATCGACACGCTGATCATTACCGGCACGCTGACCAACTGCTGTTGTGAGTCCACCGCGCGCGACGCGATGCAGCGCAACTTCCGGGTCATTTTTGTCAGCGACGGCAACGCCGCCCTGACCGACGCGGAGCACAATGCCACGCTGGTCAACATGGTGACGCTGTTTGCCGACGTGATGGCAACGGACGAGGTGCTTGCCGCGATCCCGGGCGGCAAGTCCGCGCACGCTCAGCAGGCGGCCTGAGCCGTGGGGTTCGCTGGCCCGACCATTCGGGATTTGCAGGAGGGGGCGGATCGCCTCGGCCTGCCGCCGCTGAGCGCGGATATCGCCACCATCATGCGCGCATCGCTCGACAAGTCCGTGGGCGCGCTGCAGGCGCTGGACGCCATGCCGGACCCGGTCGTTGCGGGTGCGGATATGTCGCCGCGCCCTCCCGGCCGGGCGCCGAGCGCGGCGGAGAATCCGTTCGGGGCATGGGCGTGGCTGGGGCCGATCACCGGATCAGGCAAGGGATTGTTGGCTGGCAAGTCGGTCGGGATCAAGGACAACACCTCGGTGCGCGGACTGCCGCTGCGCAACGGATCGCGGGTGCTCGACGGGTTCGTGGCCGATTCCGACGCCACCGTGGTGACCCGCATCCTGGCTGCCGGCGGCACCATCTACGGCAAGACGGTGTGCGAGAACCTCAGCTATTCCGGCCATAGCCATACCAGTTGGCCGGACCGGGTGGTCAATCCGCACGCGCCGGCGTTCTCGGCGGGCGGCTCCTCCAGCGGCAGCGCGGCGGCGATCGCGGCCGGTGACGTGCCGATGGCGCTGGGCTGCGATCAGGGCGGATCGATACGGATTCCCGCGGCATGGTGTGGTGTGGTCGGGCTGAAGCCGACCCACGGGCTGGTGCCATACACCGGCATCTGCGCCCTGGAAGCCAGCATCGACCACTGTGGCCCGATGGGTGCCACCGTCGAGGACGTCGCTCGGCTGCTGACCGTCATCGCCGGCCCGGACGGGCTGGACCCGCGCCAGCCGGAGTCGATCGCGGAGGTGGACTATCTGGCCGCTTTGGGCGGCGGGCTGCGCGGTTTACGCATCGGCATCATGAAGGAAGGCTTCGGACGGCCGGAAAGCAGTCCCGCCACCAATTCCGCGGTGCGCGAGGCGCTGGCCCGAATGCAGGCGGCAGGGGCCGAGATCGAGGAGGTTGCCGTTCCGGCGCACGAGGAGATGTTCGCGATCTGGAATGCGATCTGTGTCGAAGGCACCGCAGCGCTGATGTTCGGCGCCGGCACCGGTGGTTACGCCGAGGGTCATGTATCGATGCCTCTGCTGGATGCCTTCGCACAGGGCTGGCGGTCGCGACCGGATGCGCTCAGCCCGTCGGCGCTGACCACGCTGCTGATGGGCGAGCATCTGCAACATCGCCATCATGGGCACTACTACGCCAAGGCTCAGGCGCTGCGGGGTAAGGTGCGCGATGCGTACACCGCCGCGTTCGGTGGCTGCGACCTGCTGGTGTTGCCGACGGTGCCGTTTCCGGCCCTGCCGATGCCGCCGACGCAAGCGACGTTCGGTGAGATTCTGGAGGGCGCGTTGCCGATGATCGGCAACACCGCGGCGATCAACGCCAGCGGCCACCCGGCGATCAGCGTGCCGTGCGGGATGCGTGACGGGCTGCCGATCGGGATGATGCTGGTCGGCCGGCATTTCCAGGAGGCGACCGTGTTGCGCGCCGCCGCGGGACTGGAGGCCCTCGGCGACTGGCGGACTTTCTAATCACCGCCATAATCGGGCCGCGCGGCGTCCGCATCGGTCGGGCGCCGCTTTTAACATAAGGAGCTTGAGCCATGGCAACGGATGGCCTGCATTATCTGAGCCTGATGGACGTCTCGGCCGGTCTGAAGAGTGGCGCACTGACGCCGACCGCGGTGACCGAGGCGTTGCTCGCCCGGATCGCGCGTCACGACGGCGCGCTCAAATCCTACACCACGCTGCTGGCAGATCGTGCGCTCGCCAAGGCGCGTGAGGCCGAAGCAGAATTGAAGCGCGGCCTCTGGCGCGGCCCGCTGCATGGCGTCCCAATCGCGGTGAAGGATCTGTGTTACACCAGCTTCGCTCCGACCTCGGCCGGCATGTTCATCCATAAGGACTTCGTGCCGTCCTATAGCGCGACCGTCGTCGAGCGTCTGGAACGAGCCGGCGCGATACTGCTCGGCAAGCTCTCCATGACCGAGGGCGCGTTCGCGACGCATCACCCGAAGATGCTGACGCCGGTCAACCCATGGAACAAGGACGTCTGGACAGGGGCCTCCTCAAGCGGTTCGGGCGCGGCAACCGCCGCCGGGCTTTGCTATGCATCGCTGGGTTCGGATACCGGCGGCTCGATCCGCTTCCCATCCTCCGGCTGTGGGCTGACCGGGTTGAAGCCGACCTGGGGCCGGGTCAGCCGCCATGGGATCTGCCATTTGTCCGAATCGCTCGACCACATCGGACCGATGACACGCACCGCGGCCGATGCAGCCGCCATCCTGGCGGCGATCGCCGGGTCCGATCCGCACGATCCGACCGCGGTCCTTGACCCGGTGCCAGACTATGTTGGCGAGCTTGGCGGCGGAATCCGCGGTCTTCGAGTCGGCATCGCCGAAGCCTATGCGTTCGAGGGACTAGGCCCGGAGGTACTGGCGGCGCTGACGGGGGCGAAGGAGGCGCTGGCCGACCTGGGCGCTCGGTTCGTTTCGGTTACGTTCCCATCGATCGCGGCGGCGTCAACCGCGTGGGCGCATCTTTGCTCGGTCGAAACAGCGATCGCGCATGAAGCGACTTATCCCAGCCAGGCGGACGAGTATGGTCCGGGGCTGGGTGACTTCATCGCCTCGGGGCGCAACGTGAGCGCATTCGATCTCGGTAAGGCGCAGCTAACCCGCGGCAAGTTCCGTGGCGAGGTTGCCGCGGTATTCGAGGACATCGACGTACTGCTGATTCCGGTGATGAAGAACCCAACTCCTGGCGCCGCCGAATGGCTCGAGCTGGTGAAAGGCGACATCGGGGATCTGCTCCGCTACACAGCCGAATTCGACTTCACCGGGCAGCCGACGATCACATTGCAGGGCGGCTTCGACAAACGTGGCGCTCCGATCGGATTCCAACTGGTCGGCAAGCATATGTCAGAAGGCCTGCTGCTCCGCGCCGGTCACGCCTTCCAGTCGATCACCGACTGGCATACGCGGCACCCCAAGCTGGACTGACCACTCCGCGGATCGTCCGCCTGCGGACATCGTCCGATGCGCATGTGCGGCGACCACGGCGGCGACTGGTATCACGCCGTTCCTGTGTCGTGCCGTTCGAGCGAGACCCGACCGGTCAACCGCGAATTATCCCGTATAGGCAAAGACGTGGGTGGCCGGGCCAAGCCCGGCCATGACGCGGGAATGCATGACGCAGACCCGGCCAAGCCCGGCCATGACACGGGAATGCGTGACACAGACCGGGCCAAGCCCGGCCATGACACGGAATGCATGACACAGACCCGGCCAAGCCCGGCCATTGACACGGGAATGCGTGACACAGACCCGGCCAAGCCCGGCCATGACACGCGGCCTCCTAAGTCCTTGCCAACCGCCTGACCTGATGGTGCTCGCTGTCACCGACGTAAATGGAACCATCCGCCGCGACCGCGGCGCCATGCGGACGGGCGAGGTCCGCGGCGATGGTGGTCACGATCCATGATCGCGCGTCGATCATCCGAATTGCGTGATTTTCCGTGTCCACGACATAGATGTTGCCCTCCGCATCGACTGCCATTTCCTTCGGCGCGGCGAACACCGCATCCCGAGCGTTGCCGCCGTCGCCGGCGTAGCCCCGCGCACCGGTGCCGGCCACGGTCTGGATGACGCCGTCACTGATCCGCCGGATGCAGCTTCCCTGGCGCTCCATCACGTAGAGTGAACCGTCCGGAGCGAATGCGACGGCGCGTGCTCCGAACACGCCCGCCTGCGATGCCTGGCCGCCATCACCATCATGGATGGCTTCGCCGGTGCCGGCGAAGGTGTTGATGGTCCCGCTGGCCAAATCGACAACCCGCACCCGATGGCCCGCCACATCCGCGATGAACAGCCGCGCTTCAGTCGGGTCGAGCGCCAGGCCGTTGGGCTCCACGAGGCCTGCCTCGGCGGCCGGTCCGCGGTCACCGCCGTATTGACCCGACCCGTCGCCCGCCAGCGTGGTGATGACACCGGCGATATCGATCATTCGCACGCGGCGGTTCAGACGATCCGCGAACAGGACCCGTCCGGCGCGATCGATGACCACGCCGTAGGGTTCGTTCAGTTGCGCGCGCACGGCTGGTCCGCCATCGCCGGAAAAACCTCTCTCGCCGGTCCCGCCAATCGTCGAAATCACACCGGTCACTGCATCGATCCGGCGAATGCAGTGATTGAACGTATCAGAGAAGATCAAGCTACCATCGGCAGAAAACGCCAGATCAAAAGGGTTGTTCAAGGCCGCCGCCAGCGCCGACGATCCGTCTCCGGAATAACCCGGCTGGCCTGTGCCGGCGATGATGCTGAACGTCCAGGTCGTGGCTGATTGCGGTTTGGTCATGCTGATTTGCCTCCCCATGTGGCCACGATGGTTGTCGACGCCTGCATGTCAAGCGTAGGATCGGCCAAACCCGACGGGTAGTCATTAGGGAACGACATGGACACGAACATCGCCGACACGAAGGTTGGCTCCGGCACGAGCAAGGACAACAGCGGCATCCGGGCTCTCTACGACCGGCTGGAAGACCGTTGTCTGATGCGCGACCAGCAAGGCGCCAGCGATGTGTACTATGACCTGGTCCGTGCCGGCCGCCCGCTGACTGAGATCATCGCCGAGGGCGTTCGTATTCACGCGCCGTATACCCATGTGCCGTATCACGAGCGGATGGACGACGGCTACCCGAACTTCGTCAACAATGACCACTGCCTGCTGAGCGCCCGCGCCAGCCTTAATCTCAATCGTATGCTGCCGTCGAAGCTGGCAATGCTGCCAATGGCGCAGACCATCTGGTACATTCCGACGGGCCTCGATATCTGGAACCAGAAAATCAACAAGGCGCCGGGACATTATTCTCGCCACCGCGGCAACATGGGCCACGTAGAGGCGCCGCCGGCGCCGGTGGTCTACTGGCCGGATCAGGAACCGGAGGTACAGACCGGTCCATTGAAGGAGCGACTGAACAATTGGATGACCCTGGTGCATCGGGGTCAGGTCATCGATGCATACCGCTTGTTCCTCGGGCTGATGGCGAATCCGGCTGAACGGCGCGAGGTCCTGGCTGAAATGTGCTTCGCCGGCCTCGCCGATGTGCAGGATCGCCTGCTGCACAACCGCTCCTATACGACCGGACACAAGGCCTATCGCGCTCGCTCCACTGTCGAACTGGGCAACGCGCTAGGCTGGGAAGGCGCACACAACGTGATCTACGCCGGTGCGCTGGATATCGCGGTCGGACCGCGCTGGTATTCCACCTACGAAGTCGCCTGCAACTACGTCAAACTGATGATCGAGGGCGAGGCATTGCACGCAGTGCCTTATGGCGGCGTCAGCGAAGCCGAATTGGCGGTACTGCGTAACAAAGACCCGGTCAGCCAGGAGGAAGCCGCCGCACTGACCGTCGCGATCCTGCGCCAGGGTGAAATAGAAACGCTGGAGGCGGTGACCAGGCTGTTGAAGGCCGGCAAGGATCCCCGCCGGATTCTGGACGTGACACAATTGGCGGTGGCGCAGATGATCCTCGAGACCCGGGATCCAACGGCATTCAATATGCCGCATCATTGTTACGAGTATCAGAACACATTGGGCTGGTTCTACGACACGTTCGACCACCCCCGCCGCCTCAGACTGCTGTATGTCGCGGCGATGTTTGCCAACCGCGTCGCCTACCATCAACAGGGCCTCGGTGAGGTGCACCCGGCACCGTCGCAAGTGCCGCCGAGCGGCGGTGCGCTCAGCGCAGATCAGCTTCTCGACCGCGTCGACAGCGCGATCTGCGCACTGAATGGCGAGGAAGCCGTCGGCTGGACGCAAGCCTATTGCGACAACGTGACGGACCGGGCGCCTCTGGTGCAGCGTATCGCGCTTGCCGCGTGCAAACTGGGCAACGATCCGCACAATCAGGAAATCGCGCAGTGTATTCTGATGGATCACGCCACCAACCAGCAGGCCAGCCGCGACAAGCTGTTGCTGGCCGCGGCATACCACACCGCGATGCATCGCAAGTATGGCGATCCGCTCGAGCCATCCCGTCGGTTTGGTCAAGCAATGGACCTGGCCGAATTGCACTGAAGCAGGCAGGAGCGGGGCTCTGCCCCGGATTCCCTCAGGGAATACCCCAGTAAGGGTATGGGTGGAATGTCGCCTCGCCTATACCTATGTGCGGCCCCGATCCAGACATCTGTCCCGACAGATGTGGGATCGACGGCGGTCTGAGTCAGGCCAGCCGCTCCGCCAGCAGCGACAGTTTAAACGCCACCTCTCCCAAACGCCGCAGCATCTCCGGCAGCAGAGGTTCGTCTGGCAGCGATCCGTCACCCAGAAAGTCCGTCCAGGCCTGCCACTCCCGCTCGGTCAGGTTCAGCGCCCGCCGGCGATCATCGGCCTTCAGGCCAAGCTCGTCGCCTAGCGCCTGAACCACGGCGAACTGCGCCCGCGTGAGTGTATCTGTCGCATGCCAAGCCAGATCCCGCAGCATTCGGTGCCTCCGCTCCAACTCATATGAAACAGCCTCGGGCACGGCCGCGGCAACATCAGGCGCAACTCATGGTTGATTTGTGGCATTTGCAGCAGGGTTTCATTATCGGATCGGCTCTGCATGCGTGCAGCCACCATTCATTGACCTTACTGGTGACGCCACGCCACCGCTCGCCTATCCTTTTGCCGCGCAACGGGAGTAATTTGCATGGAACTGGCTCGGGCACGCACGACACGTATCGCCGCGCGCCACGGTGGGCGAGTGCTGGCGGATTCGCTCGTCGCGCAAGGCATCGACCATGTGTTCGAGGTTCCCGGCGAGAGCTTCCTCGACACCCTGGATGGACTGTTCGATCAGCGTCAGAAGCTCAAACTGGTGACCTGCCGGTTTGAGGCCGGCGCGGTCAATATGGCCGACGCATACGGCAAGCTGACCGGACGGCCGGCGGCGGCAATGGTGACCCGCGGCCCCGGCGCTTGCCACGGCGCAGTCGGTGTTCACGTCGCGATGCAGGACAGCACGCCGCTGTTGCTGTTCGTCGGTCAGATCCCGCACGGCGACACCGGACGGGACGCGTTCCAGGAGGTCGATTACCGGCAGATGTTTGCGCCGCTGGCGAAATGGGTCACCCAGATCGATCAAGCGACGCGGATCCCCGAGGTGGTGGCCCACGCGGTGGATGTCGCCACCAGCGGCCGGCCCGGCCCGGTAATCATAGCCCTGTCCGAGGAAATGCAGAAGGACAGCGTCCAGGTCCCCGACCTGCCGCGAACCATGGTCACGCCAGCCTTCCCTGATCCCGACGCGCTGATGCGTATGCGGGCGCTGCTGGCCAAGGCAAAGAAGCCGTTGGCCGTGGTCGGCGGCTCGTGCTGGACCGTGGAGGGCCGTGCCGCGTTACACCGGTTCCTGGCGGACAATGCCGTACCCGTGACGGTGGGATTCAGGCGCCAGGCGCACTACGACGGAACGCGGGAGAATTTTGCCGGTGATCTGGGCGTCGGTTCAGATCCCGGCTTGATCGCGAAATTCAAGGAGGCCGACCTGATCCTGGCGATCGGCAGCCGCCTCGGAGATGCGGTCACTCAGGGCTTTACGATGCTGGACATGGCCGGCAGTGTGCCGATTGTTCAGGTGCTTGCCGGACGGCGCCGAGATCGGCCGTGTCTTCCGCACCGCGCTCGGCATCGTTTCTGACCTCAATACGTTCGCCCTGGCCGCCGCCGCACTCGAGCCGGTCAAGCCGATCTGGGTCAGATGGACCCAGGAACTGCGGTCGCTGCGGGAAGCGCAACGCGCCGTCCCGAACTACCAGGGCACGTTGAACCTGGGCACGGTGATGCGCGAGCTGGAGTTGATGCTCGCCGCCGATGCGATCGTCACCACCGATGCCGGCAATTTTGCCGGCTGGGCGACTCGCTTCCTGAATTTTTCCGAACACCAGCGTTATATCGGTCCGACCAACGGCGCGATGGGCTACAGCGTGCCCGCGGCGGTGGGTGCCAAAATTACCTTCCCGGATCGCATGGTCGTCAGCATGGTCGGCGACGGCGGCTTCATGATGACCGGTCAGGAAATCGCCACCGCGTTCCATCATGGCGTGGCGCCGATCGTGCTGCTGTTCAACAACCAGATGTACGGCACCATCCGTATGCATCAGGAGCGCGCCTACCCCTGGCGTGTGTCCGGCACGGCGCTCACCAATCCGGACTTCGCCAGGCTGATCGAAGCCTACGGTGGCCACGGTGAGGTGGTGAGCGAAACCGACGCGTTCACCCCGGCGTTCCAACGCGCCGTCGAGAGCGGCAAGCCGGCGTTGATCGAACTGCGCATGAACCCGGAGCAGATCACGACGCGCGCCACGATCGCTGACCTGCGCGCTGGCAAGGCTCCCCCCAAGGGCGTGGCGAAGGCGAAACGCACGGTCAGAGCGCAGCGTCCCGTACCGTCCCGAGCCGGTGGCCCCGGCAAGAAGCGCGGCTGAAGCGAGCGGCAATCAGTCGTTATTGGAATAGACGTGAGGCTCTGTCCGATCCGGTTGGATCAGTCCGTTTCGGTTCTCAACGTATCCGGTACGAAGCATCCGGTCTGGCGGTTTGGCATACAGTCTTGCCTAACGCCGCCAGCGCATGCGTCGTGGACCCAGCGGGGGCACGCCGTTGCCGCCGTGCAAGGCGCTGCCGCCCACGCGGGTTCCTGAATAACGACTCGGTTAATGCTTTAGTGTGATCGGCGCAGCTTGCCGTTGCGTGCTTCCGGCTTCAGCCCCAAGCCGCTCTGCAGTGCCAGGCTGGACCGCAATCTGGCATAGGTAGCCGCGACCATCGGATATTCATCGGGCAGGCCCCACTTGGCCCTGTAGTCCTCGGGCGTCATGCCGTGAACCGTGAGAAGATGGCGCTTCAGCATTTTCATGCTCAGTCCATCCTCCATACAGATCAGGCGATCATCAAAGACAGTCTGCCCGTAAGCGGGATGCACGTATTCTGCGTGTGCAATACTTGATCCCTGCCCATTATGGTTGTGATGATGATTGTGAGCTGCTGCCACCGGTGGTTCAGAGGGCCGGGTGAGATTACGTCCGATATCCAGTAACGTATTGTATACGCTCCGAATCAAGGGGGGGATCGCGTCGGTTGTGACATCGTTATGGCGAACGTGGGCTGTCACGATTTGGGTTGCGAGCGTCAGAATAGCTGGGTGCGACTGGGTCATCGGCGACGGATCCCTGTTAGAACGAGGTTTTGACGTTTTTTTAACGTTCTATTATAATCGCCGCGCGGTCAAACGCTATCGCGCCCAAAGACGACACATTTTGTTAATCGGGGAATTTACGCTGCATGAGCGACCAAATTGTCCATGACGCCTATGCCCGGGTCCGGAGCCGCTACACCGATGAGGTTTGGTTTGCTCTGCCCCCACGCACGATTACCGACGCGATTTACCGTGAAATGCGGCAGATCGACGCCGAGCGGCTCAGCGATTTGCAGGCGGAAAAATCCCTGACGGTATCCAGCGCCGCGGCCTGATCGCTCGCCCAGGGTCGGTCGCTCCGGAATGGCCCAGCAATAATCGACGGATCAGCGCTTGGACAGCGTACCGTCATGGCGCCCGGAACGGCCGAAATCCGCTAATGGTCGCGAAATTCAAGTGACGCCGGTGTGAACCCGGCCTGCAGTTGCGTTAATCCCATGGGAGCGGAACTCGCGAGCCCGCAAGGGCGTTGTTTCCGCGTGACGAACCTCCCCCTTTTCGGCCATACCCGACCTCCTCCTTCAGCCCACGGTGGAACAGGCGTTCCGTCCGTTTTTCTACGGCGACAATCGAACGCGGGGCACCATGGCGCCTAAAATCTACCATATGCACCCGCTCGTCGCAGGCCCGCTGAGCACCTGGCCGGCGACCTTTGCGCGGATCGCGGCCATCGGGTTTAGTCACGTCTGCCTGGCTCCGCCGTTCGCCCCCGGCGACAACGGCGATATTTTTGTCCATGCGACATTCGACCGTCTGCATCCGGACCTGAACTTCGACGGCACCGCCGCGGCGGGCTTGGCTGTTGCGGTCGAACAGGCCTCTCGCCATGGACTTCGCCTGTTGCTCGACATCGCCCCGGGCCAGGTCGCCCTGGACGCACCGGTCCGGCAGCGACAGCCCGAGTGGTTCGTGGTCGCGGGTGGCGACACGCCGCCGGATCCCCGACGTCCACCAGGCCGGCTGGATGTCGCCGTTCCTCGATTCGACCAGACTTCCCTGGCCGACGCGGTAGCGGATTGGTGGATCGAGCATCTGAAGGGGCTGCTTCGTATCGGCATTGCCGGCTTCCGTTGCTTGACATTGGAGTCAGTTCCGGCCTCGTTCTGGCGCCGCGTGATCGCCGCCTGCCGAACCGCCGACGCCGACGCCTGGTTCCTCGCCTGGACCCCGGGTGTGTCCGGCGAGTCGCTCCATCGGCTGCGCGGTGTCGGCTTCGACCTGACATGCAATTCGGCCGCGTGGTGGGACGGCCGCGCCCCTTGGTTCCTGGATGAGCATGAGGCGTTGCGCCAGGTGGCACCATCTGTCGGCAGCCCCGAGCCATCGTTTCTTGAGCGTCTGGCCTCTCGCCTGCCCCCGGACGTTGACCTCGCCGCGGCATACCGTCTCGCGCTGAACATCGCCGCCGCCACCTCGGCCGGATTGTTCGTCCCGATGGGGTTTGAGTACGCGACCACGCGGCGCTTCGATTCCGTGCGTGCCAGCCCGGCCGACATCGAGGCGGCCCGTAACGACACGGCGATCGACCTGTCCTCGGCCATTATCGCCGCAAATCTTCTCGTCGACCGGCTGCCGCCCCCGAACCTGCTGCGTCCCGTCAGCGGACCGGCGGCATCGGTCACCGCATGGCTGCGAACCGCCGTCACCGATATTCGGGACGCTACGGAAGCCAGCCTGCTGCTCATCAACCCCGACGCGGTGCATACCGTGCCGGCGCCGGTGGCCCTGGCCCCATTGCCGCCGTCCGCGGGTGCACCGCTCTCGGTGCGGGACAGCGACTCATCACAGCGTCCGTTGCATCCCGGCGAAGTTCGCATCCTGGCATGCCAACGAACCCGCGATATCCGAACCCCAGAAGGCGCAGTTCCGGACGCTCCGGCGCTCGACGTTGGCGAAGGGTCGCGGAGCACGAAGCGGGCGCGGATCGAACTGACAGCCGGCTGGGCGCGGTCCACGCGAATTGCGATCGAGGCGGTCGAGCCCGTGGTGAGCGGCGGCGACTTCCCTGCCAAGACCGTGGTTGGACAAATGTTCACGGTCAATGCCGACGTAATTGGCGACGGTCATGACGTATTGACCGCCGATCTGTTGTGGCGAGCGGCAGACGAGCCATCGTGGCGGCGGATGCCGATGCGGCTGGTGGAAAATGACCGTTGGGCCGCGTTGGTTCGGCCGGATCGGGTCGGGCTTTATTGGTTCGCGGTGGAGGCCTGGTGGGACCAATGGGGCACCTTTACCCACGACCTGCATGCCAAGGTTGCGGCAGGTCAGGTCGTAAAGCTGGAGATCGAGGAAGGGCGGCAGCTCGTCGAACACGCCTCACGGCGTGTCTGTGGGGCCGCCAGCGTTCAGCTCGCTCGGGTTCTGGCCTTGGTTGACCAGGCTGCTCAGCTCGATCTGCTGATGGCTCCGGAGACCGGCGCCGCGATGCACGCGGCCGACGATCGGCCGTTCGCTGCCCGCAGCGCCGTGCACAGCGTTCGCGTCGATCGTCCGGCGGCAGGCTTCGCGAGCTGGTATGAGCTGTTCCCTCGTTCCGTCACCCACGATCAAAAGGTCCATGGCACCTTCCGCGGCGTGATCGCGCGGCTGCCCGCGATCCGCGCCATGGGCTTCGACGTCTTGTACTTTCCGCCGATCCACCCGATCGGCAGTATCAACCGGAAGGGCCGCAACAACGCCCTGCGCGCGGAGCTCGGCGACGTGGGCAGTCCGTATGCGATCGGCAGCGCCGAGGGCGGCCACGATGCGGTGCACCCCGCACTGGGCACATTGGACGACTTCCGCGCCATGCTGCGGGAAGCCCATGCCAACGGACTGGAGGTCGCGCTGGACTTCGCGATCCAGTGTGCGCCCGACCATCCCTGGGTCAAGGAGCACAAAGACTGGTTCCGCTGGCGCCCCGACGGATCGATGCGCTACGCGGAGAACCCGCCGAAGAAATATGAAGATATCGTCAATCCTGACTTCTTCGGAGAGGCCTCCTTCCCCGCCGTCTGGCTGGCGCTGCGCGACGTCGTCCAGTTCTGGATCGACCAGGGCGTCCGCATCTTTCGGGTGGACAATCCCCACACCAAGCCGCTGCCGTTCTGGCACTGGATGATCGCGGACATCCAGGGGCGCCACCCCGACGTGCTGTTCCTGGCGGAGGCGTTCACCCGGCCGAAGCTGATGTACCGGCTGGCCAAGGTCGGCTTCTCGCAGTCCTATACATACTTCACCTGGCGCAACACGAAGCAGGAACTCACCGAATATCTGGTCGAGCTGACCACCCCGCCGCTGGCCGATTTCTTCCGACCGAATTTCTTCGTCAACACGCCGGACATCAACCCGGTGTATTTGCAGACCTCAGGCCGAGCGGGGTTTTTGATCAGGGCAGTGCTGGCGGCGACACTGTCGGGGCTGTGGGGTGTCTATTCCGGCTTCGAGATATGCGAGGCGGCGCCGCTGCCGGGGCGGGAGGAATATCTCGACTCCGAAAAGTATGAAATTCGTCCGCGAAACTTCGCCGCGTCCGGCAATATTGTCGCGGAGATAACCGCGCTGAACCGGCTGCGCCGACTCTATCCTGCCCTGCAATCGCATCTCGGGCTGACGTTCTACACCGCCTACAACGATCAGATCATGCTGTATGGCAAGCGGGATCAAGACGACGGGGCAATGATATTGGTGGCGGTCTCGCCTCGATCCGCATGGTGCTCAGGAAGCGACGATCGAAATTCCGCTGTGGGAATTCGGCTTGCCCGACGATGCCGGCATCGCGGTCGCGGATTTGATGCGAGGCGACCGCTTTGCGTGGTATGGAAAGATGCAGCATATTCGGCTTGATCCCATGGACCTGCCGTTCTGCATCTGGCGACTGTCGGTGGTTGGAGCCTCCTGAATGAATGTCCTGCATCCGCATTCGCTACCGCGTCCCGGCGTGCTCGCCGAGACGGACCCGCTGTGGTACAAGGACGCGATCATTTATCAACTGCATGTCAAATCGTTTTTCGATTCCAATAACGATGGGATCGGCGACTTCTCAGGCCTGATATCGCGGCTGGACTACATCGTCGAATTGGGGGTGAACACAATCTGGCTGCTGCCGTTCTATCCCTCGCCACGGCTGGACGACGGCTACGACATCTCCGACTATCGCGGCGTGCATCCCGACTACGGCACCCTGGCCGATGTCAAGCGTTTCATTGCGGCAGCGCACGAGCGCGGCATACGGGTCATCGCCGAACTCGTGGTAAATCATACCTCCGACCAGCATCCCTGGTTTCAGCGCGCCCGCCATGCCAAGCCCGGGTCGATCTACCGGGACTTCTATGTCTGGTCGAACGACGATCGCAAATATGCCGGGACTCGCATCATCTTCGTCGACTCGGAGCGATCGAACTGGACCTGGGACCAGACCGCCGGTGCCTATTACTGGCACCGCTTCTACTTCCATCAACCGGACCTGAATTACGACAATCCGCGCGTTATGCGCGAGGTTCTTTCCGTCCTGAGGTACTGGGCGGAACTGGGGATCGACGGGTTACGCCTGGACGCCGTGCCGTACCTGGTGGAGCGCGAGGGCACCAACAACGAGAACCTGCCGGAAACCCACGCCGCGCTGAAGCGTATCCGCGCCGAGATGGACGCGCATTATCCCGACAAGATGCTGCTGGCCGAGGCCAACCAGTGGCCCGAGGACACCAAGGATTATTTCGGCGACGGCGATGAGTGCCACATGGCGTTCAACTTCCCGCTGATGCCCAGGATGTATCTGGCGATCGCCCGCGAGGATCGTTTCCCGATCACCGATATCCTGCGGCAGACGCCCGAAATACCGCACAACTGCCAATGGGCGATCTTCCTGCGCAACCATGACGAGTTGACGCTGGAGATGGTTACGCAGTCTGAACGCGACTTTCTCTGGGAGACCTACGCCGCCGACCGTCGAGCCCGGCTCAATCTCGGCATCCGCCGGCGCCTGGCGCCGCTGCTGGAACATGACCGCCGGCGTATCGAGTTGCTGCACTATCTGTTGCTGTCGATGCCGGGAACCCCGGTCATCTATTACGGCGACGAGATCGGCATGGGTGACAATATCCACCTCGGCGACCGTAACGGCGTGCGTACGCCGATGCAGTGGTCGCCCGACCGCAACGGCGGCTTCTCGCGCGTCGCCGATCCGTCGCGTCTGGTGTTGCCGCCGGTGATGGATCCGCTCTACGCGTACCAGGCCGTCAACGTCGAATCGCAGTCGTCAGACCCGCATTCGTTGCTCATGTGGATGCGACGGACCATCGCAGTACGTCGGCAGTACAAGGTGTTCGGCCGCGGCGGCTACCGTCTGCTGTATCCGAAAAACCGCAAAGTGCTGGCCTATCTGCGGGAATACGAAGCGACCACGATCCTGTGTGTCGCCAACCTGTCCCGTACCCCGCAGGCGGTGGAACTCGATCTTTCCGACTACCAGGGCCGCGTGCCGATTGAGCTTGACGGGCACTCGGTCTTTCCACCGATAGGGCAGTTGACCTATCTGCTGACGCTGCCTCCGTTCGGCTTCTACTGGTTCTTGCTGTCGGAGGCTGCCGACTGGCCATCAACCCATACCCCGGCTCCGGAACCCATGCCCGAATATCAGACCATTATCATGCGCCGCGATCTCGCCGAGGCCTTGCTGGCTGATCGTACAGTGTTGGAGCGAGATACGCTGCGGCCCTACCTGGCGAAGCGCCGCTGGTTCGGGATGAAGGATCAGGTCCTGCGCACCTCCAGAATGGCCTTGATCACCCGGCTGCCAGGTACCGATATGCTGCTGCTCGAGATCGAGACCGAGACGGCGTCGTCGTCCTCCCGCTGGCTGCTGCCGCTCGGCATCGCCTGGGAAGATGGTCCGCTGCCGCCGCTGCAAACTCAGTTGGCACTGGCCCGCATCCGACGCGGCCCGAGAGTCGGCTTGCTCACCGACGCATTCGCCTTTGCTGAGTTTGCTCGCGGTATCCTGACGGGACTGGCGCAAAGTGATGTTATCGCGGCGGAACGTGGCGTGCTCCGGTTCGAACCGACATCGCGCATGGCTGAGATCACCGTGCCGCCGGATGCCGAGATGCAGTGGATTTCCGTCGAACAATCCAACTCCTCGGTGATCGTCGATGATATCGCGATCGTCAAGTTGTTCCGCCGGGTGAGCGACGGACCGCATCCCGAGGCCGAGATGGGACGCCACCTCACCGATCAGGGCTACGCAAATGTTCCCGCCCTGCTCGGCGAGGTGGTTCGCGTCGATCCGGACGGCACCCGCCACACCCTGGCGATCGCGCAGGCCTTTGTTCGCAATCAGGGTGATGCCTGGAACTGGACGCTCGAGCTGCTGATGCGCGGCCTGTCCGACATCACCAGCGGCGATGACGCCGTCGCCGCCGACGCGCTCGGTCACGTCGACTACGCCCAGTTCGCCGGCCTGTTAGGACGCCGCCTGGGGGAGATGCATCAGGTCCTGGGCCGCCCCTCGGACGACCCGGCGTTCGACCCGATCGTCGCGTCCCGGGATGCGGCCCGTGCGATCGAGGAGCGTACGCGGCATCTGCTCGAGGAGGCGTTTCGCATCATCGGCGGTGGCCATGACTGGGACGGCCCCGCGGAACAGGACCGCGAAACGATGCTGTCGGCGCGGGAGGCGGTGCTGCAACAACTGCCCGCGCTGACCGATGCGGTCGAGGGAACGATCTTGACGCGTATCCATGGCGATTTGCACCTCGGGCAGGTTCTGGTGGTGAATGGCGATGTCACCATCATCGATTTCGAGGGCGAACCCGCCAAGCCGGTGGAAGTTCGTCGGGCGAAGGAGCACCCTTTCCGCGATGTGGCCGGGATCATGCGGTCGTTCGACTACGCCGCCGCGGTGGTGAAGCGGCGCAGCCCGGCCAGCCATGGGCATCTGACGGATGAGCGTGTCGCAACCTTCCTGGCCAGCTTCGTCGATCTGGCAAGCGCCGCCTTCCTGGCGGGCTATCAGGCGGTCGTCGGGGCGGCGGAAGGTCAGCCGGAGACCGGTGTCAACCCGAAATTGCTCGCATTGTTCCTGATCGAGAAGGCGGCATCGGAAGTGATTTATGAATCCGCCAACCGCCCGACCTGGATAGACGTTCCAATGCACGGACTGGTGCGTCAGATGACCCATTTGCTTGGTATCGAGGCGTTGGCATGAATGATTTTGTCCTGGTCCCCTCGCTGTCGCCGGAGCAGTCCCGGCAGTTGCAAGACGGCGCGCTGCATGATCCGTTCTCGATACTGGGACCGTTCGAGACCGAGGCCGGCCGGTTCATCCGCGCGTTCCTTCCGGGCGCGCGCGGCGTCGACGTGGTCTCACGCACCGATGGACAGTACCTGGGAACGCTTGCACCCGGGAATCCGGAGGGCCTGTTCATCGGTCGGGTGGACCGCCGCGAACCCTATCGTTTCCGTATCCATTGGCCGGACGCCGACCAGGAGACCGAGGATCCCTACACATTCGGTCTGCTGCTGAGCGAAACCGATCTGCATCTGTTCAACGAAGGTCGGTTGTTCCGGCTCGCGTTCACCCTCGGCGCCAATCCGATGACAATCGACGGCGTGCGCGGCACCCGTTTCGCCGTCTGGGCGCCGAACGCCCGCGCGGTCTCGGTGGTTGGCGATTTCGACACCTGGGACCCACGACGTCATCCGATGCGGCTGCGGCATCCCGCCGGCGTGTGGGAGTTGTTCCTTCCGCGTGTCGGACCCGGCGCGCGCTATAAGTTTTCCATCATTGGCCCTGACGGCGTTCGCCTGGCGGACAAGGCGGACCCATTGGCCAAGGCGACCGAGTGCCCGCCGGCCACCGCGTCAGTGGTGAGTGACTTCGGCACCCTATGTCTGGCATGACGACGCCTGGATGCAGCAGCGGCGCGAGCGTCAGAATGTTGACTCGCCTGTCTCCGTTTACGAAGTGCACGCCGCATCCTGGTTCCGCCCGCACGGCAATGACACCGCGAACTGGGATCAGCTGGCGGAGCGGCTGGTGCCCTATGTGGCGGGGCTGGGGTTCAGCCATGTCGAACTGATGCCGGTTGCCGAACATCCGTTCGGCGGTTCCTGGGGATATCAGCCGCTCGGGCTGTTCGCGCCGTCTGGGCGCTTCGGGCCGGCCGAGGGCTTTCGCCGCTTCGTCGATGCGTGTCACCGCGCCGGCATCGGCGTCATCGTCGATTGGGTCCCGGCGCATTTCCCGACCGATGCCCACGGCATGGCGCGGTTCGACGGCACTGCGTTGTACGAGCATGCCGACCCGAAGGAAGGCTTCCATCAGGACTGGAACACCTACATCTACAACTTCGGCCGACGCGAAGTGCAGGGCTTCCTGATCTGCGAGCGGCATCCACTGGCTGGAGCATTTCCACGTCGACGGCCTGCGCGTCGATGCCGTGGCCTCGATGCTGTACCGCGATTACAGCCGCAAGCAGGGAGAGTGGGTGCCCAACATTTATGGCGGCCGCGAAAACCTCGAGGCGATCGGCTTCCTGCGACACTTCAATGCGGTGGTCGAAGAGCGGTGCCCCGGTGCAATCACGCATCGCGGAGGAATCGACCGCCTGGCCCGGCGTTTCACGCCCGGTGCGCGAGGGTGGCCTGGGGTTCACGTTCAAATGGAACATGGGCTGGATGCACGACACCCTGCGCTACATGGAGTATGATCCGATCCACCGCCGATGGCACCACAACGAAATGACCTTCGGCCTGATCTACGCCTTCTCGGAGCATTTCGTTCTGCCGCTGTCCCATGACGAGGTGGTCTACGGCAAAGGCTCGCTGATCGGAAAGATGCCGGGCGACAAATGGCAGAAGTTCGCCAACCTGCGGGCCTATTTCGGCTTCATGTGGGGACATCCGGGCAAGAAGCTGCTGTTCATGGGTGGCGAGATCGCGCAGTGGCGGGAATGGAATCATGATGCGTCGCTCGATTGGGATTTGCTCGACCAGCCGCGGCATCGAGGCCTGCAGTCGGTGGTGCGCGATCTGAACGCGCTCTACAGCCGTGCGGGCGCGTTGCATCAGCGCGACTCGGTATCCACCGGCTTTCGCTGGGTGATCGGCGACGATGCGGATAACTCGGTGTTTGCGTTTTTACGGCAGGGTAATGACGAAGCGAAGGTCGTGCTGGTTGTCAGCAACATGACCCCGGTGCCGCGCCCGAGCTATCGGATCGGTGTGCCCAGGCCGGGATACTGGCGGGAGCTGCTGAACACCGATGCGTCAGTCTATGGTGGATCGAACATGGGAAACGGCGGTGGCCTTGAAACGGTACCGCATCAGATGCACGGGGAGGCGCAGTCGCTTGACCTGATTTTGCCACCGCTGTCCACGCTGTTCCTGTCGCCCGCTGGAGGATCCCGCTGAGTAGGACAAGGAGCCCCTCGGCGCGTTGCGACGGTCGACCGGGATCAGCGATGGACAACCGCCACGGCGCGTTGCCCGTCCTTGCGAAAATACCGCGCGTCACGGTACCATGACAGCGACCACAGCGGCATGTGAGGATTTGCATCATGGCTTCACCAGCACCTCTCCACGCGGTGCCGACGATCGATATCGCCCCTTTCCGCGACGGCAGCGACAAGCGCGGGGTCGCCCGGCAGGTCGCCCAGGCATGCCGCGATATCGGGTTCCTGGTGATCTCCGGCCACGGCGTCGAGCCATCAGTGATCGCCGCGATGCGACGCACGAGCCAAGCGTTTTTCGATTTGCCGTTACCGGAGAAGATGCGGGTCGCGCGACCAACGCCTGACGTCGCCCGGGGTTATATCGGTCTCGAAGCGGAATCGCTTGTCCGATCGCGTGGTCTGCAGGCAAGCGCGGGCGACCTGAACGAAAGTCTGATGATCGGACCGGTCGATTTGCCCGATGCCAGCTATGCCTTCGCACCGGCGGCGGGTCGGCATTTCGCCCCCAACCTCTGGCCAGACCGCCCGGAAAACCTGCGCCCCGTTTGGACTGAGTATTACCGTCGCATGATCGCGCTGGCCGCGACGTTGATGCGGATTTTCGCTGTCGCGCTGGACCTGGAGGAGACCTATTTCGATAACAAGGTCGACCGCAGCATCAGCCGGCTGCGGGTGCGCAACTATCCGGCGCCCGAGACGCCTCCGGTTCCCGGCCAGATCCGCGCCGGCGCACATTCAGACTACGGCAGCCTGACGATCCTCAGCACGGAGGATCGCCCCGGCGGCCTTCAGGTGTTCAATAGCGCCGGCGAGTGGGTCGATGTGCCAATCATCGAGGGGACTTTCGTGATCAACATCGGCGACCTAATGGCGCGATGGACGAATGATGCCTGGGTCTCGACTTTGCACCGCGTCGCCAATCCTCCGGATGGGGCCGGGGCGGAGAGCCGACGGCAGTCGGTGGTGTTCTTTCACAACCCGAACTACGACGCCGCCGTGGCCTGCATTCCGACATGTCTTGCGCCCGGTGCCGAGCCAAAATATGCCCCGACGACATCGGGCGAGCATCTGCGACAGCTTTTCACGAGAACGCAGAATAGCATGCCGAACGCTGCGGAATAGCCGAGCCGCTGAAAGATGAAGCTACGGCCTTGAGGGCAACTGGCTGCTAGAGCGGTTCCACCCTTGAGTGGAAACGCCCTGGCCGATGTTTCACGAGCGATTTCGCCAGCCTAGGGTGCTTCGCGATTGCTCTACGACATCGCGCTCAGCACCGACTTGCTGGCGCGCACGACGGCGTCCGTCGTGATGTCGAACTTCACAAAGGCATCCGCGCCCTTGCCCGACGCGCCGAACCCGTGCATCCCGACGAACGCGCCCTTGAAGCCCAAATAGCGGTCCCAGCCGACTTCGACGGCTGCTTCAACCGCCACGCGTGCCCCGCTCTCGGCGCCAAGGACCGCCTGTTTATAGGCAACATCCTGTTGCTCGAACAGCAGGCGGCACGGCATCGATACGACCGCGGTGGGAACGCCTTGCTGCTGCAGTATCGTCCTGGCCTCCACCGCAAGATGCAGTTCTGAGCCGGTGGCCATCAGCGTGAGCTTCCGCGGGCCGCCCTCAGCTTCCGCCAGCACGTAGCCGCCGCGTGCCGACTTGTTCTCGGTCCCGGGCTCGCGGCGGAGCAGCGGCATCGTTTGTCGGGACAAGGCGATCAGGGCCGCTTGTCGTGGCGCTTCCAGGATACATTCCCAGCATTCCGCGGTCTCCACCGGGTCGCCCGGGCGATAGACCGCGAGATGTGGGATCGCCCGCAGTGCCGCCAGATGCTCAATCGGCTGATGCGTCGGCCCGTCTTCCCCCAGCCCGATCGAGTCGTGCGTCATGACAAAGATAGTGCGGATCTGCATCATGGCGGCCAGCCGGATGGCCGGGCGCGAGTAGTCCGAAAAGGTCAGGAAGGTGCCGCCGTACGGGATCAGGCCGCCATGCAGCGCGATGCCGTTCATCGCCGCCGCCATGCCGTGTTCCCGCACGCCGTAGTGCACGTATGAGCCGTTGTACTCGCCCGGGCGGATCTCGACCTGGCCCTTGGCACGGGTGTTGTTTGATGGCGTCAGGTCAGCCGATCCGCCCAGCATTTCGGGTATCGCCGCGAACAAATGATCCAGCACTGCGCCGCTGGCCGCACGGGTGGCGATCGCCTTGCCGCTCTCGATAAATTGACCCCGAGCAGCGGCGATGGCTGCCTTCCAGTCGGTCGGAAGTTCGCCACGGTTACGCCGCTCGAACTCCTTGCGGGGATCGTCGGGCGCCTTCTGCACCCGTTCCGCCCAGGCCATGCGCGCCGTGCGCCCCTTGGCGCCGATCTCGCGCCACTGACGCAGCAACGGCTCGGGGATTACGAAAGGTGGCGCCTTCCACCCCAGTAGCTTGCGGGCTCCGGCGATCTCCTCGACGCCGGGCGCGTCGCTGTGAGCCTTTTGGGTGCCGGCCTTGGTGGGCAAACCGAAGCCGATGATTGTTCGGCAGGAAATCATCGACGGTTTGTCGGTGACCGACCGGGCTTCGTGAATCGCGGCCCGAATGGCGTCGGTGTCATGACCATCGATCTCGACGACGTGCCAGTTGCACGCCCGGAACCGCTCGGTCTGATTGTCCGACACTGCGAGGCGGGTGGGGCCGTCGATCGAGATCGAATTGTTGTCGAAGAAGTAGATCAGCTTGCCAAGCTTGAGGTGGCCGGCAAACGAGATCGCCTCATGGCTGATGCCCTCCATCAGGCAGCCATCGCCATGGAACACATAAGTGTAATGGTTTACCAGGTCATCGCCGAAGTGGGCGTTCATGATCCTCTCAGCCAGCGCGAAGCCGGCCGAATTGGCCAGGCCCTGGCCCAGCGGTCCGGTCGTCGTCTCGATGCCGTCGGCGTGGCGGTATTCCGGATGACCAGCCGTCTTGCTATTGATCTGACGGAACCGCTTCAGATCATCGATCGTCATGTCCTTGTAGCCGGTAAGATACAGCAAGCTGTAAAGCAGCATCGACCCGTGGCCGTTGGAGATCACGAAACGGTCGCGGTCCAGCCAATGCGGATCGGCTGCATCAAATTGCATAAAATCCTTGAACAGCACGGTTGCGATATCCGCCATGCCCATCGGCATACCGGGATGTCCGCTATTTGCGGCTTGCACCGAATCCATGGCCAGCGCGCGAATGCAATCTGCTAGGTCGCGCAAGTTTTGATCGCGCGGCGCGGGCAGAGGCTTTGGTGGCGCGGCTGATATCGTCGACTCTGACATGATTGACGGTCCTCGCGAAAGCAAGGCTCGTCCAATAGCGCGTCAGCGCCTGACCGTCCAACAAGTTGCGTTGATCCGACTCGGGCTGGATCGACTAGTCGCTCTTCGGGACGTGGTCCGGCTTGCCTTTCCGCTTCGTAGAGGCAAATTCATCCAGCTGCGTCTCATTCATCGATTTATACATCGACTTTGACGCGCCCTTGAGATTGCTGACCTTTTGCTCTCCGCGTTTAGCCGACAAGGCGGCCCCGGCGGCTTTCTGTTGAGCTTTGGATTTGGCAGGCATCTTGTTGCTCCGCGTAGGCTGCGCGCGTCACAATCCGCGCGCAATTTGAACCGCGGAGGTGGCAAAATCGTTTGCGACCGATCATGCACATTCTCTTGAGGACAACGCCGATTGTCAGGCCTGATCGATAGCGGTCCGGCCCACCGGGGCGCGGTTCAGCTCTGTCAGGTGTCCCCGCGTGGCGCGGCCGCCCGCCGCAGCCGATCGTTGACCGCCCGCCCCAGGCCGCGCTCGGGTATCGGCATAACCGCAATCCCCCTCAACCACTGACCGCCCCGCCCCAGCAGCGCGGCCTCGGCATCCAGCCAGTGCAGCCCCTCGAACAACTTGGCCGCAGCCGCCGTCGTATCGCCGTCCTCGCTCAACTGGAAAACACACCCGGCCCCGGACAGCGGAGGTCCAAACGCCAGCAACGCCTCATCCGGTGAGACTTCTGTCGCCGCCAGCCGCACCGGAAGCGCCGGCGCATAATGCGACGCCATCATGCCCGGGGAACGCAGACCTCCATTCGTTGCGATCATGGTGTGCGACCCGCCAGACTGGATCGGTCCGATGCAGGCCTCCAACGCCTCCTGTGTCACGCCGCCCGGACGCAGCATCACCGGATGAAATCCGCTGAGGTCAAGCACCGTGGACTCGACCCCGACCGGACATGACCCGCAGTCGAGCACCGCCGCGATAAGCCCGTCCAGACCATCCAGAACGTGAGCCGCAGCGGTAGGGCTGACATGGCCGGAACAATTCGCCGACGGCGCGGCGATCGGTGTCGCGGCCTGCCGCAGCAGCGACAGGGCGAGCGGATGACGCGGCACCCGAACCCCCAGCGTGTGCAGTCCAGAAGCCGCGAGCAGCGCTACCGGACAGTGCTCCGCACGCGGCAGCACCAGCGTCAGCGGCCCCGGCCAGAATGTCTCGGCCAGCCGTCGGGCGCGATCATCTGCAACGGTGTGCGCGAACGCGTCGGCGGCGGATGGATAATGGCAGATGAGCGGATTGAAGCGCGGTCGCCCCTTGGCCGCGAATATCGCCGCCACCGCCGGCGCATTCGTCGCATCCGCACCCAGGCCGTAAACCGTCTCCGTGCCGAAGGCCACAAGCGCCCCGCGCCGCAGCAACGCCGCCGCGGCTGCCACACCTTCCTCGCTCGGCTGCAGGATCTCCGTCATTCGGTCAGGCATAGGGCAACCTTGGTCCGGCAGGAAGCAGTCCAGATCAAACGTGGCATACAAACGATCCGAACGCTGGGTTCGCTGGCGTGGGGTCGACAGTCGCAGAGTGGATCGCGAACGCCGTGGCGCCACCTGCACATTCTGACCACGCGACTGATGCGGCAAAATTGCAGCACGGCAACGACCTCGCCAGACCCACAAACCGGCCGCCGGCGAGACATACCTCACCGACACACTTCGAATCGTCCTGGCGATAATTCTTCGCCGCAACCGGGATGCAGCGAAGTCCTCGACTGATGCACTATTCTGCCGGCAAACTCCCGGTATTCCGTTCCGCAACAAGCCTTGGGTGAGCGGCGGCCATGGCAAAGGCGGTAACCGGAGGCTAAGCTATCCAGCCAATCGACCATCTAGGAAAATAACAACATGCTCGACATCGCCTTCGCCAAGCCGGCTCTGCCGAAATCAGGCGCGCTCGCGCTGTTGGTGCATGAGGGCGAACAGCCGTCTGGCTTGTGGCAGCAAGTCGACGAGGCGACCGGGGGCGCGATCAGCCGAGCCTTCATGGTGGCTGAGTTCAAGGGCGGCAAGGGTAAGTCGTGCTCGATACTGGCGCCCGGCGGCGAGCTGACCCGAGTGCTGGCGATCGGTCTCGGCAAGCCGGCTGAGGTGACCCAAAAGATCCTGGAGGAAGCCGGCGGCACGATTTCCGCCGCTCTGACCCGCGAAAGCGCCGTCGCGGTCGCCGCCGGGACCTTGACCGCGGCGCAGGCGGCCGAGGTTGCGCTGGGCGCGGTGCTGCGCTCGTATCGTTTCGACCGGTACCGCACCAAGGAGAAGTCGGAGGACAAGGCGAAGCTGACCAAAATGACAGTGCTGACCGCCGACTTGGCCAGGGCGAAAGCAGCTTGGGAGCCGCTGGACGCGACCGCCAAGGGAGTCTTTCTAACCCGCGACCTCGTCAGCGAACCGCCCAACGTCCTTAATCCGGCGGAAATGGCCGATCGGTGCCGCAAACTTTCCGAACTCGGGCTGAAGGTCGAGGTGCTCGGCCCCAAGGAGATGGGCAAGCTGGGATTCGGCGCCCTGTTGGGTGTCTCCCAGGGCAGCGTCAACGAGCCGCGAATGGTGGTGATGCAGTGGAACGGTGTCTCCGGCGGCGCTCGGAAGGCGAAGGAAAAGCCGGTGGCGTTCATCGGCAAGGGCGTGACCTTCGACACCGGCGGAATCAGCATCAAACCGGCCGGCGGGATGGAGGACATGAAGTGGGACATGGCCGGCGCAGGCACGGTGATCGGTCTGATGGCCACGCTGGCGGGTCGCAAGGCCAAGGTGGACGCCGTGGGCCTGGTCGGCCTGGTGGAGAACATGCCGTCCGGCTCGGCCCAGCGGCCGGGCGATGTGGTTACCAGCTATTCGGGCCAGACCATAGAGGTCATCAACACCGACGCTGAGGGCCGCCTCGTGCTGGCCGACGTCCTTTGGTACGCGCAGCAGAAATACGATCCGAAGTTCATGGTCGACCTGGCCACGCTCACTGGAGCGATCATCGTCGGCCTGGGTCACGAATACGCCGGCTTGTTCAGCAACGACGACGGGTTGTCACAGCGCCTGTCGCTCGCCGGTCAGGAAACCGGGGAACGGGTATGGCGAATGCCTTTGGATGAGGCGTACGACAAGCTGATCAAGTCGGAGATCGCTGACATGAAGAACATCGGCGGCAGGCCCGGCGGTTCGATCACCGCGGCCCAGTTCATCCAGCGGTTCGTCAACAGCAAACCGTGGGCGCATCTGGATATCGCAGGCACCGCCTGGAGCACCAAGGACACCGCGGTCGCACCGAAGGGAGCCACGGCGTTCGGGGTCCGCTTGCTGGACCGTCTCGTCGCAAGCAATTACGAGGCCTGATGTCGGATATCGGGTTCTATCACCTGACCCGGTCGACTTTGTCACAGGCCGTGCCGCAGCTTCTGGTCCGCACCCTAGCGGCCGGCCAGCGGGCATTGGTTGTTGGCCCTAGCGTTGCAGCCTTGGTTGCGCTGAGCACTTCGTTGTGGGAGCAGCCGGCCTGGCTACCGCATGGCGTTGCCGCGGATGGCGATCCCGATCTGCAGCCGATATGGCTCAGGACCTGAGCCCGAACCGCTGAATGGCGCCCGTTATTTGTTCCTCGTGGACGGTGCGGGGACCGATCGCCTCGCTGACTTCGATCGGGTGTTTGACCTGTTTGACGGCAACAACGAGGACTCCCTGGCGGCCGCGCGTCTGCGCTGGAAAGCGGCGCGCGATGGCGGCCATGTCGCAGCCTACTGGCAGCAGACCGAACGAGGCTGGCAGAAGAAGACGAGGCTGGCAGAAGAAGATCTAAAGCGCGGTATTCAGCGTCGTTTCGACGCCGGCTTAGGATTGAGCCACCACTTCACTGGTTCCGGTTCGACCGCTGCCACCGCCACCGCGACCGATGGCGGACGCCCGCGCCTGACGGCGGTGACCACGGGTTCGTTGACAACGCGCCGCCGCGCCGGGCGATCATCACCGCGCGGACTTGTCGGCGCATCGTCCGAAAGGCTCACGACAAGCTTTTGAGCGGCATCGCGTGCGGCTTCAGCTGCGCTCAGCGTTTTCTCCAGGATCCGACGGGCCTGGCGTTCCTCGGCCAGAAGGTTTTGATGCTCGCTCGCCGCCTTTTCCGCGGCGTCGGCTCTCGCCTGAGCTTCCTGCAGGCGCGTCTCCAGCGCCTCAATATCCGCACGGAGGCCGACCGTGGTATCGCGCTCGCGCTGCAACGCAACGATTGCCTCATTCTTCGCGAGTTCGGCGTGACCGATCTTGGTCTGCAGGTCACGTGCCGACGCCTGCACGTCCGCCAGCGCCCGCTCGGCTCGTTCCCGTGCGGCGGTTTCGGCGGCCAGGGCTGCTTCGGTCCGCTGCAGGCGGCTGCTGGACGGAGCGGCGACGGCGGCGGCGGAACGATGCGCGGGCGCTTCGTACCCCGGTTCTCGCCCAGGTTCTCGCCGGAGCACGGTGACCGGTACGTCGCCGTCCTGAACGAAGCGGCGACGGTGCAATCCGCTGTTGAAGCGATCAGGAACGCGGCTGGGCTGATCCGCCCTGTCTGCATCCGGGCGGTGGCGTGGACTGTCCCCAAGCAGACCAAGGGCCTTCCGCATTTGCGACTCGGCTTCGGCGGCCTGACCCGTATCGTCGGACTGAGTATTCGGGGACTGAGTATTCGGCCCTGGCAGCGGGCCCGCTGTACCTTGCTGGCTTTGACCAGATCGCTGGTCGAATCGAAACTTTACGTTTTCAGACAATTCAATCACCCGGGAGAATTGGGGAGGGCCAAGGTCCGATCAGGCACTTGCCTGCCGGGCGCCCGTTGTGACGGCCGACACCTGCGTTACGGTCAACATCAACTGCACACGGTGGGGTCTCTCGCTGGCTTATGCCAAAAGGCAAATAGTTGATCGGTTTGATTCAGTGATAGCTGCGAATGCCAGCAGGCAGAGACCCGCCTTCCGTAAGGACAGCCGATTCACGGCGGCTGACACCGGTAATGTATGGCCTGTGCTCAACAATAGCAAGTGATGCCGTGCTTTGGGTCTTAAATAGGGTTGCCGGGATAGATAGGTTCTGGAACATGTCGTCTCGTAGCCCAAATCCACACAGTTGTTGGGAGGCCAGGTCATGGATCGGGACAATGCGAGCGTCGTTGCCATCGTCGACGACGATAATGATGTCGGAGATGTGCTTGGAGGACTATTGGAAACGATGGGATATCAGTTCGAGACCTACAGGTCCGGCACTGACTTCCTGTCCGATGCTCGAATGGACCGTCTGGCCTGTCTGATCGTCGATCAGAATATGCCGCGGATGACAGGGCTGGATATGATCGCGCAATTGTCTGAACGAGGGATCAATATTCCCGCACTTTTGATCACCGGGGTGCACGATCCCGAGGTTGAACGCAGGGCCGCCGCCCTCGGCGTGATGACCGTGCTGGAGAAACCAATGTCGCATCACGAGTTGCTGAGATTTATTTCAGTCTCTGTGGGCTAGTCGCGCAGATTGTTAAATCTGCGTAATCCCGGGCACTGATCCCAGCGACGCAAGTAGTTCGATCGTTGTCACGAATTGTACGACGTAGCACCAGCGGCCCGTGACACCGGCATCGCTTCTCACGGCGCCCCGGCGTCCTCAGGGTGTCATCATCGTGCCTGGCACAGGCCTGCCCTTGCGAAGACGAGCGACCCGGATTTGTGCTGCTGTGCAGGGAAATTCGTCGTCATCGGAGGTCCGGGAGTTATCGGATCGGAACATCGATGCAGCGATATACCCGGTCCAGTATCAACGGAATACGTACTAAAGTACTATCAGCCCGATGACTTGGCCCCGCTTAAGTAATACCGGCCCACAAGATTACAGCATGCCAGTGCGGTCGGCCGCCCGACCAACGACCCAACCTGGCGCTGTTCGCAGCCGGGTTATCCGTCACGCAGCGCCCTCGAGCGCCTCGGCTGCCGCGAGCCAGGCATCCTCCGCTGCCGCCGCCTCCTTCCTGATGGCTGCCAGCCGAGCGTTCGCCGCGGTGATTTCCCCGGCGCGACCCGAAGCCGCATAGAGCGACGGATCGGCAAGGGCCGCCTCGATCCTTGTCCGCTCGGCCTCGAGTTGCGCCAGCCGGACCTCCGCATCCTTGGCTTGCTTGCGCAGCGGTGCGAGCGCCAGGCGCGCCTCCGCCCGTTCTCGACGGTCATCCTTGCGCGTGGCGCCATCCACCCGGCCCGCCGGTCGTGCGCGTTCCGCCAGCAGCACGCGGTATTCGTCGAGGTCGCCGTCGAACGGGCGGACAGTTCCGTCGGCCACCAGCCAGAGCCGGTCGGCAACCAGCTCCACCAGATGCGGATCGTGGGTAATCACCAGCACGGCGCCCTGGAAATCCGCCAGCGCCTTGACCAGCGCATCACGGGCATCGATGTCGAGATGGTTCGTCGGTTCGTCCAGGATCAGCAACTGCGGCGCGTCCCGTGTCGCCAGAGCGAGCAAGAGCCGGGCCTTCTCGCCGCCGGAAAGATTCGCCACGGGCGTGTCCGCGCGATCCGCATCCAGGCCAAAGCGGGCCAGCTGCGAGCGAACCTGTGTCTGGGTGGCGCGGGGCAACGCGCGCGTCATGTGGTCGACCGGATTTTCCGTCGCCACCAGTTCATCGGTCTGGTGCTGTGCGAAATAGCCGACCTTCAGCCTGGGACCGCGCCGCATTTCTCCGGACAGCGGCATCAGCCGATCCGCCAGTAACTTTGCCAAGGTGGACTTGCCGTTGCCATTGGCGCCGAGCAGCGCGATCCGGTCGTCCATGTCGATGGCGAGTGAGACGTTTCGCAGCACCGGCACCGACGCATATCCGATGTCGACGCGGTCCAGCGCCAGGATAGGCGGCGCGATCCGGGCCGGCTGCGGAAACGCAAAGCGCGTCGGCGCATCCTCTATAACGCTTTCAATCTCCGGCAGCCGTGCCAAGGCCTTTATGCGGGCCTGCGCCTGCCGTGCCTTCGACGCCTTGTAGCGGAACCGGTCGATAAACGACTGGATGTGCGCCCGCTCGGCTGCGACCCGCTCCGCCGCCCGCTCCTGCTGCATCGCACGCTCGGTGCGGATGCGGACGAACTCCTCAAAGCCGCCGGGTGTCAGCGATAACTTGCCCTTGTCCAGATGCGCGATTGCCTCCACCGCGCGGTCGAGCAACCCGCGGTCGTGGGACACCACGATGGCGGCGCCCGGGAAGCGCGCCAGCCAGGTTTCGAGCCACAGCGTCGCCTCGAGATCAAGGTGGTTGGTCGGTTCGTCCAGCAGCAGCAGGTCTGGGTTGGCGAACAACGCCGTGGCCAAAGCGACGCGCATCCTCCAGCCGCCGGAAAATTCGGCCACCGGGCGGGCCTGCGCGGCTTCGTCGAAACCCAGGCCGGCGAGGATGGTTGCTGCCCGCGCCGGTGCCGCGTCAGCGCCGATGGTTCGCAGCCGCTCATGCACTTCCGCCAGACGGTGCGGGTTGGCGGTCTCGGCTTCCTCGAGCAATGCCAGTCGCTCCGGGTCGCCTTGCAGCACGGTTTCCAGCAGGGAGGCTGGACCCTCCGGCGCTTCCTGCCGGACGGTGGCCAGGCGGGCCCTGGACGATAGGCGTATCTCGCCTCCGTCGATTGGGATCTCCCCGGCGATAGCGCGCAGCAACGTGGATTTACCAGCGCCGTTGCGTCCGACCAGGCCTATACGCCGGCCGGCATCGACGGTCAGGTCGGCGCCGTTGAGCAGGATGCGACCGCCCATGCGGATGACGACGCCGGTGATAACCAAGAGGGACATGGGTGCGGTGTAGCGCCGGAGGTGGCGAGATGAAAAGTGCCATCGCGGCGAAGGATGAATGTCGTCCCGGGTCCGCCTCCTGTATCGCCCAGTGTGTGACACGAATTGTCGGCGATGGCATGTCGTATCGGGATCGATACCGAATTCACCGCGCTCGTGTCATGGACGGGCGAGCGAGCACGCGAGCGAGGGTCGGCCCGGCCATCCAGATCTTTGCTACGTGAGGAAAATTCGTGGGTCACCGGACCAAGTCGCGCGCCGATACAGAATTGCGGCGGCGCGGGCCGCCCGATCCGTTGCGGATGCTAATGGTTGGTAACCTCGATCATCGCACGCACCCTCGGATAGACCTCGCGCGCCCAACGTGAGCCGCTGAACACGCCGTAATGACCCACTCCGGATTGCAGATGATGCCGCTTCTGGCTGATGCGGATGCCGGTGCACAGATCCAGGGCCGCCATGGTCTGGCCGATGGCGCAGATGTCGTCACGCTCCCCTTCCACCGTCAGCAGGGCGGTGCGACGAATGCGCTCCGGCCGCACCTTCTGTCCGTGCCAGGTCAGCCGGCCCAGCGGCAGGTCGTGTTCCTGAAACACCCGTTGGACAGTCTCCAGATAGAACTCCGCCGGCAGGTCCATGACCGCGCCATATTCGGCATAGAATTTCCGATGCGCGTCGGCCGCCGTCTCATCGCCGCCGGCCAGGGCGCGGAACTGACCCATATGAGCGTTGATGTGGCGGTCCAGATTCATGCTCACAAACGCGGTCAGTTGCAGGAAGCCGGGATAGACTCGGCGATGCGCGCCCGGATAGCGCCACGGCACGGTGGAGATCAGATTTTTCTCGAACCACTCGATGGGGCGCGACTTGGCCAGTTCGTTGACTTTGGTCGGATTGGACCGGGTATCGATCGGGCCAGCCATCAGGGTCAGGCTGCGCGGCTGCGCCCTGTTGCCGGTTTCGGCCATCACCGCGGTCGCAGCCAGAGCGGCCACCGCGGGCTGACAGACGGCAATCATATGGCTGCCTTCGCCCATTTCCTCCAGGAAGCGAATCAAGTGATCGGTGAATTCATCCAGGCCGAAGGTGCCGGCCGACAAAGGTATGTCGCGAGCGTTCTTCCAGTCTGTGATGTAGACGTCATGATCCGGCAACAGCACACTGACCGTGCCACGCAGCAAGGTGGCGAAATGGCCCGACATCGGCGCTACAACCAGGACCCGAGGTTGCACAGCCTTGGTATCCTTCTTGAACCTCAGTAACGTGGCGAACGGCGTTTCGAAAGCTGCTTCCTCGGTCACCGCGACAAGATCGTTGCCCATCTTGCTAGTGCGGAAGCCGTAGTCCGGCCGGTGGTGCGTCAGCCCACTTTCGGCCAGCATCGCGCACGCGGCGCCGAACTGCCGCAGTGATGACGGTGTGTATGTCCCGATATCCGTCGCTCGTGCCAGAACGGCGCCGAAACGGGCCATCAGACGAACGGGATACAGCAGGTCAGCCTGCGCTTGGTAAAGCTTATACAACATTGCCTGCTGCGTCACGCAAATCCCATCATTCGTTCGGTCGTCAAGCTAACACAAGGCCTCGCCAGCACGGCAATCCTGTTGTTATATTATCGCCAGCATGCCAGCGGGATTGGGGATTGTCACTATGGCCGGAGCAATACTGCTCATCAGCAGCAAGAATTATTCTTCTTGGTCATTGCGGGGCTTTCTGCTGGCGCGGCTGGCCGGTCTCGAGTTCGAGGAGAAGGTGGTAGACCCGGAGGATCCGGCGAACCGCCGCGAACTGCTGATGCAGTCTTCCTCGATCCGAGTGCCCGCACTGATGCATGAGGATGTGGTGATCTGGGATACGCTCGCCATCGCGGAGGACTCTGAACGAGACCTTTCCTGACGCGGCGATGCTGCCGTCGGAGCGCCAGGCGAGGGCTCGCTGCCGGTCCATCTCGGGCGAAATGCACTCCGGCTTCACCGCGCTGCGCGAGGCGCTGCCAATGAACCTGCGCCTGTACCGGCCCGGCTTCGCGGTCTGGTCAGCGGTGCAAGCGGATATCGACCGCATCACCGAGATCTGGCAGGAGTGCATCACGACGTGGAAAGGGCCTTGGCTGTTCGGCAAGCACCCTTCTATGGCCGATGCAATGTATGCACCTGTCGTCACTCGGTTTCGCAGCTACGATGTTCAGGTCGAAACGCTCTGCGAACGCTATTGCCGACAGATCATGGCGTGGCCGGATTTGAAGGAGTGGTTCGCCGCGGCTCAACGCGAGCCTGAGCAGATCGACGAACTGGACATCGAGTTCTGAGCGAGGGCGTCCGCCTGTCGCGGCAACCGTCCCGGGCGCAATAGACTGCCCGGGCTGTCGATGTTACCAGGGTTCGGGCGCTGGCACTGGGACTGGACCCTCGACCTCGACCGTTTTGAAGTCCGCCGGGCCGACCACTTCCAGATATTCCATGTCCGGCGAGTAATCGAACAGGAAGTGGGTGATCCCGGGCCGCTGATGCACGCAGTCGCCGGCGGCAACGAGGTGCTCCTTGTCTTCGTACATAAAGCGGGCCCAGCCCTTCAACATGATCACGATGTGGAAGTCGGCGACATGCCGATGCCAGCCGGTGCCTTTTTCCGGCGCCTCGTTGGCCCGCACCAGTTGTGCCACCACACGGCCGCCGGTGGCATCGGCGATACCAAGGTCGCGATACTGGAAAAAGCTTCGCAGCCCTTCGTTTACCCAGGGCGTATCGTCGGGCTTCACATGGGCAAATGTATTGACGATCGGTTTGTCGAGCATCGGCGAGGGTCCCCTTGTTTGCGGCCGGGGCATCGACGCGTTGCTCCGCCCGCGACCAGTTATGAAACAGGCCCGCGTTCCGGATCGTCTCCTCCGCCGCGGGTTCGGCTCTCAGCGTGGACCGCCCGCTTTTCGTGATTGGCGTCAGCGTGGCATGAGACCGCGGCCGGCACAATCATTATTCCGCGCGAATGCCGGGTCGCCGAATGGGGGCTCGGCGGGCTAGAAACTCGCCAGGCCAGCTCAGTGAAAGCGTGGCATGACGTCCTGGCAAAGCAGGCGCAGCAACTCTTGTTCGCGCTGGTTCGAGACTTTGCCACCGCAATTCATCTCCAGCATGATCCCGTCGAGGCCCAGGTCGTCGCCTAGCGCGCGGATCTGTTCCGAGACCGAATCGGGAGTGCCGATCAGCACACTGCCGAGCAACGCTTCGTCGTAGGTGATTGTATTGAGCCGCGCTGCTATCGCCGCCCGCCTGTCGGATCCATCAACTCCCGCTCGGCCGAGGGAATCGCTCACCAGAGCAGCCTGGGCGCGATAAAAATGCATCAGGCTGGCCTCAGCTTCAGCGCGTGCGGTGGCATGCGACGCTGCCAGGTAGCCGGGCGCACGCAGGTGGACCGAGCCGTTGCCCGGATGCCCGGCCGCCCGCCAGGCGTCCCGGTAGGCCTGGATATTGGGTGCGAACACCCGAGCGTCTTCGTGTCGGACAGCCAGGAAGATCGGTTTGCCGAGATGGCCGATCGTCGGGAAGGAGTTCGGCACTGGCAGCGGCGATACGGATCGGCGGACCAGGCGACCGGTACGGGCGGGGCGTGACCGCCACATCCTGAAAACTGAAATAGGTCCCGGAATAGGACACGGTCGGGTTGCTCCACGCCTGCTGAATAATGTCGAGCGTCTCGGCGAAACGTGGCCGGCTTTCGGTGTAGGGCACATTGTATGCTTCGTAGGTCTTGGCAACGCCGCTGCGTCCGACCCCGAAGATCAACCGACCGCGGCTGATCTGATCCACTGTCGCGGCTTCCTCGGCAATGCGCAGCGGGTTGCAGAGTGGCAGCACCTGAACCGCGATGCCGATTTTGATTCGGCTGGTGCGTGCGGCGATGGCGCTGGCGATGCACAGCGGAGCCGATAGGACCGAACGGGCCGGGTCAAAATGCAGTTCGGCCAGCCACATGACGTCCAGCCCCCAGCGCTCCGCCGCGTCGACAATCGCAAACGCGTCCGCGAAGGCGTCGCTGTCGGGGCGGCCGATCAACGAGGGGAACTCGTGGTACAGCCCGAACTCCATCGTTTGCCCTCCGATCCGTTACCGCGATCTTTGTGAGCCGCCTCGTGCGAGGATGGCGCGTCCCCAACGAGCCGACCCGCCAATGCATGCCGTGCTCGTATCATCGACGGGCGAGAAGCGGCAAAGCGTTATTCATCCTGCGGGTCGCTATTACTCCCCGGACAACTCCCTTCGCCGCCGATCGAGTTCATCGGTGTAACGACGCAGCGCGTATTGCTCGGTCAATACTCCGATCACATGCCGACCTTCGGCGCTGTCGACCACGACAAGGGCGTCGCTCTCGGCATTCTCGAACATCGCCACGGCCTCCTTGATGGTCATCTGCGGAAGCAGGATGGTTTCGGCGTAGTGCACGATGTCGCGGATCTTGTGGTCGTCGTCGGCGTCGGCATGGGCCTCCGGCAGCAGCACAATACCGGCGTAACGGTCCTCCTCGTCCAGCGCGATGACGCGTTGCGTGGTGCCCAGCGGGAAGTCGCGTTTGAAAGCGGTCAGTTTCGTGTCGGCGCGCACCGTCCGCATGTCCCGTCGCATCATCCGACCAACGGTCAGGCTGCGCATCCAGCCAATGTCAACGGCGCTGCGGATCGCCTCCCCGCGCAAATGGAACCGCCAGGTGGCGAACGAATAGCCAAACGTCCGCCGCACGGTCAGCGACGAAACCACGCAGGCGGCCAACACGGCGACGGTCATCGGCAGGCTGCCGGTCGCCTCCAGGGCCAGGAACCCCATCGTCAGCGGGCCGCCGACAATCGCGACTGCCAGGCCGCTCATGCCGACCAGGGCGCAGACGATGGGCGAAACCGCGTGTGCGGTGCTGACAAGTGCCAATACGCCGGCAAATGCCTTGCCCAGCAATGCACCGAGGAACAGAGAAGCGAAGAACAACCCACCGCGGAACCCGGAGCCGATCGAGATCGCCGAGGCGCACGCCTTCAGCAGCAGCATCAGGACGATCCATTTCAGCGGCGTCACCGTCTCGAAGCTCTGGCCCAGCGCACCGTGACCGGACGACAGCACCACCGGGGTCACCAGCGCCAGCAACCCCACGGCCAGGCCCCCGATGCCCGGACGCAGCCAGACCGGAACGCGGCTGCGGCGGAACAGGTCCTCGGTGATCGTGACCCCGCGCATGATGGAGACGCCCAGCAGCGCGCAAAGCATCCCCAGCGCCAGAATCGGGATGTAGTCGAGTGGGTCCACATGGCTCGGCACGTCGGGCGTGAGGTCGAAGATGTTGCCGCCCAGCGCACGTACCACGGCCTGAGACACCAGGGCGGCGACCGCGACCGGTGCGAAGGTGCCAAGCGTGTAAGTGCCCATGACGAGTTCAAAGGCGTAAAAGGCGCCGGTCAAGGGCGCATTGAATGCCCCGGAGATGGCGGCGGCGGCGCCGCATCCGACCAGCAGTCGCAGGTCCGAGCGACGCACCCGGAAGGCGTGGCCGAAGCGCGAGGCGATCGCCGAACCGATCTGCGTGTAGCCGGCCTCGAGCCCGACGGATGCGCCGACGCCATTCGACATGACCGTCTGCAGCATGACGACAATGCTGCCGTTCATCGACATGCGGCCGCCGTAGAGAGCATTCGCCTCGATCGGATCCACCGTCCGGCGCGGCCGCCAGCGGCTGATGCCCGATGAAACCAGTCCCAGCACCAGGCCGCCGATGGTCGGCACCACGACCGTCCGGATCGGATCGAGGTGGCTCATCGCGCTCAGCCGCTGCGTGTGTCCAATCCCGAACAGGATTTCGTGGATCAACTGGGTGGTGGAAGCCATCAGCCACACCATCACGCCAGTGGCGCAACCCAGGAATGCCGCCAGGACGACCAGCCAGACTTCATCGGCGCGGACCAGCGCCCGCAACACCTGCGGCGCATGGAGGACCGCGGAACCGATCGGACGCCGTGGACGACGGACGGTCGCCCGTCCGGTGCTGGCCTCAGGCTTGCTGGAGGACACAGTTTTCCTGGCGAGACGGACGCCCTGAGCGTCCGCGAAGGTAAACTCGCCATGCGATGTCGACATACGCGGTGTCCAGCCGAGCGGGAGGAACGAAGAATTAGGTGTTGTGGGACGTCTGGTCGTCCCAAGGCAACACTCGATGCTCCGATTTGGGCACGAGTGTGGTAAAAACATCGCCCAGTCGGGGCAGAAAGCGCGTCCGACCGGTCGCACTTGTCACATACAGCAGCGTGCTGCCCATCGATTGCGGCTTGGCACGACACATCCGGTCGTTCACCCGGAACCGGACCGCGGGTGCCGCACCGAACCTGGACATCGCCTTGCCGGCGGCTGCGTCTGCCGCCATTGCCGGACCATGGCCGCAGCCGATCACCATGGCGGCCAGCGGACGGATGCACATTCATGACGAATTCGCAACTTTGCGCACTCCCCCGGGGCGTCCAACCTGAACAGATGTTCACGTCCGACGGAAATCGAATGCGAGGTCGAACGGCGCGGTTTGTTGCCGATCGTGTCTCAACTCATCGACCCGTCGGCAAATAAAATCTCAAACGGCAGAATATATCCACGCTCCACGCGTCCACGATCTTGCTAGGGCAATAGCAGCCTGCCTGGGATCGCGGAGCGATCTTAGGCTGATGAAATTGCACGTGAAACAACGGCCTGATCAATTCCACTCCAGGTGGAAGCGCTCTGGCGCGCGGCCGGAAATAGCACGCCGCCGATTGAACGCAGCGAGGGAGCCGTGAGCATGCGACATATGCTTCTGGGTGCGATGATGCTTGCCGGAGTTCTCCCCGCGAGCAGCATGGCGAATGCGCAGGACGCCACCGCCGGGGAGCGGGTGTTCAGGTCGCAATGCAGCATCTGCCACTCGCCCCAACCGGACCGCAACATCATCGGTCCGAGTCTGTTTTCAGTCGTGGGTCGTCATTCGGGACTGATCTCCGGCTTCCGCTACTCGGCGGCAAACAAAAATTCGGGGCTGGTCTGGGACGTCAACACGCTCGATCGATATCTCGCCGGGCCGCGTCAGGTCGTTCCGGGCACGCTGATGACCTATCCGGGACTGAAGGACCAGCATCAGCGCGCCGATCTGATTGCCTATCTCGTGACCCTGCACTGAATCATGACGCGAATCATGCCGGTTTCGCGCGGCTGTTTCGGTGGTCTCCTTCTTCTCCTCTCCGCGCTGATGCTGGCGGCGGCCAGCCGGCCGGCCGGGGCAGTTCCGTCCTTCGCCGCACAGACCGGGCAGCCTTGCAGCGCCTGTCACGTCGGAGCGTTCGGACCCCAGCTCACGCCGTTGGGCAGGGCGTTCAAGATCGGCGGTTATACCCAGACGGGCGGCGACGGTCCGCTGTCGCAGATCCCGCTCGCCGGATTTGTGCTCAACTCGTTCACCCATACAAACACATCTCAACCGCAACCAGCGGCACCGGACTTCGGACGCAACAACAATTTTGCCCTCGACCAGATCAGCCTGTTTTTCGCCGGACGCATCACCGATTACGCCGGGGCCTTCGTGCAGGGAACCTACGACGGCGTCGGCCACGCATTCTTCCTGGACAACACCGACCTGCGGCTGACCACGCCGCTGGACCTGCACGGCACCGAGGTGCGTGTCGGGCTTTCCGTGAACAACGGACCCACCGTCCAGGACCCGTACAACTCGACTTTCGCGTGGATCTTTCCGTTCGCGACATCGGCGCTGGCGCCGACGCCAACCGCCCAGCCGCTTCTGGCGGGAGGGCTCATCGGCAATTCCGTCGGGGCGACGGTCTACGCATGGTACGACCGGCATCTCTACATCGAGGGCGGCCTCTATAACACCTATGGACTAACGTTGCTCAATCTGACCGGCGCCACGCTCGGCCCGGGCGCCACGGCAAATCCGGCTCCGTACGGCCGGATGGCTTATGAATGGAACTGGAACGGCCAGTCAGCCCACATCGGCACGGTGGTACTGTATTCCAACCTGAGCCCGGCCAACGGAGAGCGCAGCGTGGACACCACGTTCGGCCGCGACAGCTACACGGATGTTGCCGTCGACGGGGGATATCAGTTTCTGGGGGACGGCACCCACACCGCGACGGTGGACGCGATCTACACCCATGAGGGGCAAAACCTGCAGGCCTCCACAGGCCTAGGGGCGTCCAGCGCACCGGGCAATCACCTGAACCAGGTTCGCCTGAACCTTACGTACTTCTACCAGAGCACCTACGGCATCAATCTGGGCTGGCAGAACACCTGGGGCAACGCAAACCCGGCACTGTTTGCCCCCGAGCCGATCAGCGGCAGCGCCAACGGCAAGCCGAACAGCAACAGCTTCGTCATCGAGGCTGACTGGGTGCCATTCGGCAAGGCCGAATCGTGGGGCCGGCCTCTGGCCAACCTGAAGCTCGGGATCCAGTACACCATCTACACGATGTTCAATGGGGGAACGAAAAACTATGACGGCTTCGGAGACAACGCGAGTGGCAACAACACTCTGTTCCTTTATGCGTGGCTAGCTTTTTGACCGCGCCCCGCTCGGGGGTGAAGCGCAGGTGGCGACCCGGCCCATCCGGATCGGGGAGTTGCCTGGCCGGCGCTTCGGGCAGCCCGGTGCGGACACGATGTTGGTGCCGCGGGCCGAGCTTTCGGACGTCCGCCCTCTGGTGTGTGGGGTGAGCTTCTCAACGGGGCGGCGAGGGCATAATGTTCCTGATCGGAACGGTTGCTGCGGAGAACGTGCCGCGACCCGCGCCCACGCTGACATCACCCCTCTCCGCCGTGCGGGGTGCGGTGATTGATGACTGCCACGTCGTCGCGCTCGGACAAAAAATCGCGGGTGAACGCGGGGCGACGCCGACATCGGGAGACGCATGGGTTCGTTGCTTGACAGTCCGTTTTCGCTCGTCATTGGAATCTGCCTGGTCACCGGACTGGCGTTGAGTCTGTTGGCGCGAGTCGTGCGGGTGGCATGGCCGGCCGGCTTGGTGGCGCCTGTCGTTTTCCTCGTCGCCTATTATCTGACGTACGCAAAGATCCCGACGTTTCCGCCCGCCGGCGCGGTCAACAAGATATTCTACATCGTGCTCGCGGCGGCATTGGCGGGGCTGCTGTACGATCTGATTGCACCGCCTCGTTTCACCGAGGCGGGCGGCCGCCTGATCCTGCTGCTGACGGCCTCGCTGCTGATCGCCATCTGGATCAGCCTGCCTCGCTTTGCCGCCACGGATGCAATGCTGCTGCTGATCGTCGCGGCACTGGTGCTGGGCGGGACGCTGTTGCTATGGCGTTTGGCGATCGTCGATGGTGCGGGGGAAGGTTCGCTCGACGCCGCCGTGCTGCTTGCGGTGCTGCCCGCCGTGTTCGCGCCGATCGCCCTGTTCGGCGGCTCCTCGACCAGCGTCGGGCTGTGCCTTGGACTCGCCGCCGGCCTGGCGATGATGGCCCTGGTCAACCTGTTCTCGCCGCGCCGCCTCGGGCTGACTGCGGTGCTGGGCGGCGGCGGCGCACTGCTCGCGGTCATCGATACCATCACCTTAATAACCAGGCATATCGACTTCCTGGCGCTGGCGGTGTTTCTGGCGGTGCCGTTCATCGGCCATACCGGCGCCCGCACTGTGTTGCCGCGACATCAGCCCGGGTCCCGCGTCCGCGCTGTCGCGACCGGCGTAATAGCGGCGGCAACCGTCGTGCCGATTCTGATCATCCTGTTCCTCAGGCACGAAAGCCCTTTTTAAACCCACTCAAAGAAGGAAAATCGTAATGCGCCGCACGCTGCTCGCCGCAACCGCCACCATTGCCCTGTCCGCCGCCGCCCTGCACGGCGCCTCGTCGGCGCGCGCCGCCGACTATGTCATCGACCCAAGCCACACGCATATCCTGTTCACGGTCAATCATCTCGGGTTCTCGAACATGATTGGCCTGTTCACCGCCATGGCGGGCACGTTCAGTTTCGACCCGGCCAACATCGAGGCGAGCAAGGTCAAGGTGACGATCAAGACCGACAGCCTGTCCACCCAGTTCGGCCCGCGCGACGCCGACCTGAAGGGCGCGGACTGGTTCAACGTGACCGAATTCCCGGAGATGACCTTCAGCGGCACCAGTTACAGCAAGATCGACGAACACAGCGGCACCATCACCGGAAACCTGACGCTGCTCGGGGTGACCAAGCCGATCACGCTGAACGTGACCTTCAATCGCGCCGCCTTGCGTCCCACCGATAAGAAGCAGGCCGCCGGATTCTCTGCCAACGGCAAAATAAAGCGGTCGGAATTTGGCATGAAGACTTACATCCCGTATATCGGTGATGACGTGTCGCTGATAATCGAAACTGAGGGTACCAACGGATAGGCGTCGAGGCTGGGAGCCGCGGTGCCTTGGATCGCTTCCAGGTGGGCCACGACACCCGATGTCTGTCGGTTCCAGCGCCCAACTTAACATCCCCGGGAAGCGAGCGAAAGAAAATGCCAGTCCCGACGACATGCGCTAAAAGCGCCGGAAGCAGAGTCTGGATCATTTCTTGTGGGCACCCCATCGGAGAGGCCACCGAGCTATGTCTTGTCCGCCCCGGATGCCCGCACCTCACGAAATCTGCCGCTGGGGCCGGCAAAGCGGTGCCAGCCGATCGTGACCGGTACTGTGGAAGTAATCGAGTTCCTGCATCCCGGCGTTGCGGCGCTATGCCGGCGCGCTGCTGCGAGACCGCCAGGATGTGGACGATCTGGTGCACGACTGTCTGGTGCGTGCGCTCGATCGATTGCATACGCGTCGGGACGATGGCGAAATGCGACCATGGCTGTTCGCGATCATGCACAATCTGTACGTCAGCCGCGTCCGCCGGAGACAAACCCGCGGCGAGGCAGAGTCGCTGGACGTTGTCGATGAGGCGTCTATCGGCGTCGGTGCACGACAGGAATCCCACGTCCAGACGCGCGAGGTCATGGCAGCGGTGCGACGTCTGCCTGAAGATCTCCGTGGCGTCCTGCTTCTGATTACGGTCGAGGACCTTTCCTATGCCGAGACGGCGCGTGTGCTCAACATCCCGATCGGCACGGTGATGTCGCGTCTGTCTCGAGCGCGCGAGCGGATACGGCGTGAATTATGATGCGAGCGAGCCCGGTGCTCGGGCGATCGAAATGAACGAGATCGCACCGCCGATCGGGGACGACGATCTACACGCCTACGTAGACGGCCAGCTCGAGGTTGGGCGGCGAGACGCGGTGGAGCGCTATCTCGCGGCGACCCCGGAGGCAGCGGAACGTGTCGCCGCGTATCAGATGCAGCGCCAGGCTATTCGAGCGGCCTTCGCGGCCGAACCGCCACCGCCGCACCTTTCGCTCGCCGGCATCATCGCTCAGCGCCGTAGTCGTCCTCGGGTGTCATGGCTGATCGCCGCATCGGTCGCGCTCGCGTTCGGTTTGGGGGCCGCGGGCGGCTGGCTGGCCCACGATGCGCCGGGACGAGGCGAGACGCAGCGGGCAATGGCGCTGCTGGAGCAGCAGGCGCTCGCAAGCCATATCGTGTACGCAGCGGACTCTCGTCATCCCGTCGAGATCGCGGGCGCGGAAACACCGCACCTTCAGGAATGGCTATCGAGCCGGCTCGACAGGACTGTGGTGGCGCCGGACCTTTCGACGGCCGGCTATCACCTGATCGGCGGCCGCCTGCTGGCGACCGAGCGCGGTGGTGCTGCCGCGCTGCTGATGTACGACGACGCGGCCCATCGTCGGGTCTCCGTGCTGCTGCGACCGGCGACGTCACCCAAGCTTTACGCTCCATGGCGGATCACCCACGAGGACGGTGTCAACGTCTGCGCCTGGATCGACGACGGTCTGGGTGTCGCCGTGGCGGCAGCGCTGCCCGAGACGGATCTCATGCCCCTGGTGAAGCTGATCGATTCAGATTTCGAGGAACACGGCTAGAAAGGTCGAGCCAAACGGCCGGCGCCGGGGGAAATCGTTATGTCCGGACGGATATCTCGCCCACTCGCCTCACTGCGGGGCGGGCTGACAGGCCGGGATGATTGGTTCGCCAGCCATGACTTTACGCACGAACGGAATCGAGTCTTTCAACGAGGCATTCACCGTCGCGCTGTGAGTGAGCCCGGCGTAAAGATGTGCCTCAACGATCGATCCCGCGGCGCACGCGTCCCGCACCAGCGTAAGTTGTTCCGATGGAGGCACGTCCTGGTCCTGCGCTCCGGTGCCGACAAACAGCGGCCGGGGCAAGTGTACGGTTGAGTATTCCATCCTCGGCAAAACCGTTGCGAAGACCTCGGCATATCGGGGCGTCAGCGCGTTGCCCTGATTGAGCCCGGCACTCAGCACGTCACGGAACAGCGTCCCGATGCAAGTGGTGCGCGCTTCCTCCAGCAGCGGCAACGCGCGCGGGGTGACCAATTCCTCGGCTTTGGCGGAAACACTCTGCTGCATCATCACCCCGACATAGAGATCGTAGGCGACCGTCTTGTCAGGCTGGTCAGTCGGATTGGGTGTCGCCGGAGTACCCATGGCTGCCGGCTCCAGGAAGGGCACGCCCGTCGCCACCCCGCCGCGAATATCGAGCTCAGGCGCGTAACTGGACGCCGTTCCGACGGTTGCGAACGCGGCGCCTCCGCCTTGCGACTGACCGACGATGACGATCCGGTTCGCGACGTGTGGAAAGGCCTGCAGCACCGCGCGCACGCTGTCCAGCAAGCTGTAGGCCTCCGGCCGCACCACAAGATACGGGTGCGGGCCGGGCGTGCCGAGCCCTTGGTAGTCGGTGGCGACGATGGCGTATCCATGCTCAAGCCAAGCATTGAGATAGTTGGCGTCGCGCTTCGAACGCGGGTTCCACGATGGCGCGCAGATGTCCGCAAGGCCGGTGGTGCCGTGCGCCCACGCAAGCAGCGGCCAACCGTCGGCGGGCGCGGTTCCCTTCGGCTCGAAATATGCGCCCGAGACGGCGACGGGCGTCTTGGCGTCCACCCCGTCGGTCGAACTGTAGAGAATGCGGAACTGTTGGCCGGCCATGGTGAGCCCGAGCGTCGGGTCGAGCGGCTCGGTCCGCAGCATCTGCCCGGGCGCATCGGGCACGTCGCTGGTCCAGGTATAGAATGGTGATACGCCGCCGTCTCCCTGCGACAGATCCGGCGGGGGCACGCGGGCCGCGTGCACGACGCCTGATGAAATTACCATGACAACCAGACTGGCGAGCCATCCGCGCATCGTCCGCATTGCTCCCTGGCTCTCGCGGTCAAACGGCATCTGTCGTTCAGCTCGGTGATGCCGTTCAATGTAGCCCTGGACGGCGACAGCGGCGGAACCGGCGCTCAGGATACCTGTGCGCGATCCGCCTTGGTCGCCGCCAGATCGTCCTCGACGAAAGCACGGACAACCTCCAGGATCGGTTCGTGCGGTGAAAATCCCAGCGTGCGGGCATGCAACGCCTCGAATGCCGGAGGCCAGGTCGAAACGATGGCGGCGATCGTCTTGTCCTCCACCCGCTTCACATGGACCGAAGCTCCGGGCGCGACCTCATCCAGTGCCTGCAGCAGATGCGCCACCGTGGTGCTGATCCCGGGGGGGTCGATACTGCGGTCGAGGCCCATCCCACCGGTGTCCATCGTCGCCGCATGCAGCAGCCAGTCTACCACCCGCCGCGGACTGCAAACCCAGACCGCGAAATCGTCGCCGACCGGTAGTTCGGTATCCAGGCCCAGCAACGGTTCTCGCACGATGGCGGAGAAGAAGGAGCTGGCGGCTTTGTTTGGCCGCCCCGGTCGAACGATCACTGTCGGCAGCCGCAGCGACACCGCGTCCAGGAACCCCCGGCGCGAGGCATCCGCCAGGATCAGCTCGGCCGCCGCCTTCTGCGCACCATAACTGTTGCCCGGCACCTGCCGCGTATTGTCTGCCAGCGTCTGACTCTGATTGGCGCTGAAGCTGGCCACAGAACTGGTGAACACCACCCGCGGCGCCTTGCTTCCCGCCGCCACCAGCGCTCGGCAGCGGTCGATCACCGCATCCGTGCCGCGCAGGTTGACGCGTCGGCCAAGCTCGTAATCCGCCTCCGCCTGCGCACTGACGACCGCGGCCAGGTGAAACACGACATCGGTTCCGGCGGGAATCGCGGCGTCGGGTAGGGCGACGATGTCGCCGGCCAGCGCGGTCACCGGGAAACCGGCCTCCGGCCTCGGCGGTTCGGCGATGTCGAACAAAATCAGGCTGGTGACCCGCTTGCCGCCCAGGGTCCCGTCCGTTGCCAGCCGCGCCGCTATTTTGCGACCGAGGAACCCTCCGCCACCCAGAATGGAAATTCGCATCGTCGTTCTCCCCGCTTTGTGACCTTGCGCGTCTTGCGAGATTGATTGCATCGCTACGGGACCCGGTCCACCACTGAAGCGCGATCGGTTCCACTTCGTGATCATCGGCGCCATCGGGCCGAGCCGCGATGATGCCTCAGGCCAGGACCTTCGACACGATCATTCGCTGTGCCGCGCGTTCGGCTGGATATCGTGGTCGCGCACCAGGACCGCTGGTATCCTGTTGATTTCGCGCACAACTGCACACCAACCCTGCGCGCCGGCCGGTATCGTTCGGAAGAATGTTCGATGCCTCAGCCGCATCGCTATCGCGCAGGGGGTCGCGAATCGCAGTTGCGTCTACGGAAATCGCAGTGCGCCGTTATTCGCCGGGCACTATTCATTCCGGGTCACGCGCACGCTCTTTGCCGCTCCCGCGTGATCCGGTATTGCCGTTTGGCGTGGAAAATCCGGCATCGATGGCGTTCCGGCGTCGAGTGATGCTGAATGTTTCGCCCGCTCACGGGGGAGTTAACGAATTATCAACCAGTTGTGGTTAATAGGTTGCCTTGTTCGTGGAAATGTTCATGATCGTCATGCGTTGTGTTTTGGTGCTTGACAGAATGATGACGTATCCAACGGAGATGGAGTGTCGTTATGGTACGCGCCAGGTTCCCAGTGCTCGCAATGGTTCTGAGCGTGGGCGTCGCTTATGTCGCCTACCCCTACATCACACTCTACCGCCTGGGTGAAGCCATTCGTGGCGCGGACGCAGCGACGCTGGAGACGCTGGTCGACTGGCCGTCGGTGCGAGAGGGCATCAAGGAAGACATTTGCGATCTGGTGGTGGACGACGGCGAGACGCAGCGCGGCGCCAAATTGCCCCCATTCGGCGCATCATTCATGCGCGGCATTGCGTCCAGTACCGATAGATCAGAAAGTTACGCCTCAGGCGATCGCCGCAGCCAGTGTGGCGTTCCCCGACACTAAGCAGGCGGCTGCCAAGCCCAAGACCGACATCCATGTAGACTGGGCCTTCTTCGACAGCCCCACGCAGTTCACCGTCAGTCTTCGGGAACAAAGTTTGGGAGAGCCGATTCGGTTGGAGATGAAACTGCGCGAGGGCGAGTGGCAGGTCCGGCGCGTGTGGCTGCCGCCCGAATTGCTGACCAACGCACCCGCCCGGACCTGAGACCCGCCGTCTGGACCTTATCCTGCGGGCTTGGGAGGTTCGACCGGCCCGTCTGCTTGCTTCCAGGCGCCGAAACCGCCCTCTATATGGGCGACATTTTCCAGCCCCATCTCCTTCGCCGTCTTTGTAGCCAGGGCTGATCGCCATCCGCCAGCGCAAAAGAACACGAAACGCCGTGGCTCCGCGAAGATCGGCTTCGCATACGGACTTTCGGGGTCTATCCAGAACTCCAGCATCCCTCGCGTGCAAGCAAATGCGCCCGGAATGCGTCCTTCGCGTGCAATCTCCCGCGGGTCACGCAAATCGACGAACACCGTGTCCGACCGACCGTGCAGCGCGATGGCATCAGCCGGCGTCAGCGTCTCGATCTCCGCATTCGCCTCAGCCAGAAGCTGCTTGTAACCCTTCTTGATCTGCATCGTCGGCGCTCCCATTCCCCGATATCGCCCAGCCCGGCCGCACTCGGCGGGCGTAGGCGGGCAGGCCGAATGGATAGCATGATCGGACAGAGAGCAGCGAGCCCGGAACCGGATCGCCGGGGTGGAGCGAACGTTGCAAACCGGGTTTATAGAACGACGGCCGGGACGGCCTGACGACCATCCCATTTGCGCCCGTTGCCAGCCGGCGCTATCTGACGACCAGACATTCCTTGCGGGAGATCGGTCCGTGGACATCGAACCAGCCGCCATCTCGGAGCACAATTCGCGAGCTCTCGACCATCAGGCCAGGGTCGATCTGGCCGCGGTCTACCGTCTGCTCGCGCTGCACGGCTGGGGCGACGTGATATTCAACCATGCCGCCATGCGCTGCCCAACCGACCCTCGGCACTTCCTGATCAAGCGCCACGAACTGCTTTATACCGAAGTCACGGCCTCCAACCTTGTCGAGGTCAGCATGGACGACGACCTCGACGAGAGGTCTGGCGTCAACCGACCCGGCTTTACCCTGCACAGCGGTGTGCTGCGTGCCAGAGCCGATGTGAAATGCTCGGTCCACGTGCATCCGGAGGAAGTCATTGCGCTTTCGGGCCTCCGGCATGGGCTGCGGCCACTGTCGCAGAACGCCATGCGGTTCTACAACCGTGTCGGCTACCACGAATATGAAGGCCTGACCGACAGTTTCGACGAACGTGAGCGGATCACTGCTGCCCTCGGCAAGCATCGCGCCTTGGTGATGCGTCATCATGGCCTCACCACGGTCGGCGAAACCGCGCGGGAGGCGTTTTCGCTGCTGCGGGAATTCGTCACAGCCGCCCGCATCCAGCTGCGGATGGAAGCCACCGGCGCCGAATTGCTCGAAATCCCGGCCGGCGTGTGCGAGCGCGTAGCGGCACAGTATGAACAACACGACCGAGGACGAGCGTCGGCCGAGTGGCCGGCGTACCTTCGCCAGCTTGACGGCCTCGACTCAAGCTACCGCACCTGACCGAGCAAGGCGCGGCGGCCCTCCCGCCCGTAGTCTTCGATGAATCCCACCTGGATCCTGCGCACCGCGCGTTTGGTGCTTACACCGGTGGGCGGCGCTGATCTCCCCGATCTGCGTGCGATAAGCGCCGACCCGCGAGTCTTCGCCGTCATGCTCGGCGGGGTTCGCAACTACGCTCAGACCGCCGAGGATCTGGCGCGCCATGTCGGTTTCTGGGGGCGGTACGGATTTGGCATCTGGGCGATTCGCGAAGCCGAACACAGCCGTTTCGTCGGCATCACGGGCCTGGAACACCGGCTGGACGGCCGAGGTATCGCCTTGCGATTTGCCCTCTGGCCCGAAGCGCAGGGTCTCGGCCTGGCGCGAGAGGCCGCCTGGGCCGCGCTTCGCTTCGGACACGAAAGGGGGAGACTTTCCCGGATCGTTGCGGTTGCCCGCGAGAGCAATTTCGGCTCCCGTACCGTTCTCGGCAGCATCGGCATGCGGGAGGTCGGACCGTTCCAGCAGCACGGCTATCCGATGGTCCTGTATGAAAGTATCAGTGGACCGTCAGGCGAACCGGCGTCCGCTGCCGCGGGGTTGTCCTCGTCATGCGACCGATGACGGGGCGACGCCCCGGAGGCGCCCGCCTACTTCATCCTTTTTGCGAAACCTGCTGCCGCATCGCGGTGATCAGTGCATCGACGTTGTTGCTGTTGTGAGCGAGATAGGATGCATAGTCGCTGCGTTGCGTAAGTCGCAGCGACGTCCCCTCGGCCACCACATCGATAATCTTAGGATTGGTGGAGGGATTGGAAATGATCCAATCGACCGCCGTCGGCGGATTGTTCGGTCGAATGACGGTCGTCGAAACAGACGCCTCATCATCCTGCATCCGACTGCGTCCCATGGTAAATGTGACGCCCTTGTATTCGCCCAGTTTCGAAGTGATGTTTGTGATCAGCACCTCGTGAAACAACTCGAGGTATTGCTTCTGCTGCTCCTCCGAGGATTGGCGCCAGAAGCGACCCAGACAGAAACGCCCGATACCGTCGACATCGACAGCCGAACTGATGATCTGGGTCATCGCGGCGCGCTTCTCACTTGCCGTGCCGGGATTATTGACTACGCCAACAAGCTTGTCGCCCACGCTCTTGACGAAGGCGCTCGCCTTGTCGGTGCTTTCAGCAAGCGCGGACCGCGGGGCGGCCAGAATCGCGGGCGCGGCGGCGCCACACACGGCGACTGACGACAGGAAGTTCCGACGGTGAATCATGCGGACTTGTAACTCCGAAGGCAGACCCGCTTACTGGGCCGGTGTAGCTTTTGGCTGGGCAAACCACGCAGGCACGGTGGCCCGGTTATCGTTACGCATATCATCGATCTGGGCGCGGCGGTGCTGGCGATACAGGCTGCGGAAGGTCGCATAGGGATCGAGCGCCGTCTTTTTGATCTGATCCAGGGAATCCAGCACCCGCTCGCGCGCGTCAACTGCATTCAGCGCATAGCGCGACCAATTGAAAGCAGTGAGGCCGGTATCGTGAGGGCCGCCGACCCAGGTGAACGGATCCAACACAATGTTCACGCCAAAGCCGATGGCATCCCGCGGATCTGTCGGGCCCAGCACGGGCAGGAACAGGAACGGACCTTCCGGCACGCCCCAGCTGGCCAAGGTCATGCCAAAATCTGAATCGTGATTGGGGTAGCCCCACTTCTTCGCGACGTCGAAAATGCCGAACAGGCCAACGGTCGTATTGATGACCAGGCGCATCGCGGTGTCGCCGGCCCGCCTGGGCTTGCCCTCCATCATATCGTTCGCCAGTTGCACTGGCGATGCCATATTGCCCAACATGTTGTGGATACCCTCGCGCATCGCGCCGGGCACAACGTAACGATAAGCCACGGCGGCTGGCCGCAGGATCACCGTGTCGAGGCCATTGTTGATGGCGTAGAAGACCCGGTTGGTCGGTTCCAACGGGTCGTTCGTCTGCTTGAAGTCGGCGACCGCGTCCGGGTCGTCAGGAGGCGGGGGCGAGGCGCAGCTCGCCAAGGCGACGACGAGCGCACCTGCGAGTGCCCAAATCGGCGTGGCGCCGAAGAACGCTCGCTTTGCCCCGACGATCGAGAGAAGGGGACGTAGGACAAGTGGCATCAGCTTCCCTCGGGCGAAAGTTCGAGCGTGTTCGAACCGCCCACTGGTCCGGGCGGGTAGTCACATGGCGACACTGGCCGAGATTTGGAACACCTCGGCATTGACCATCGCGTGAATGGCTTAACGGTAACAATAGCTAACATGTGCACTTCCACCGTCAAACCCTCCCGGGAACTTAGGGGAATGCGGCCGCGGCGACTACCCGGCGAGAAACTCTTGCGTTTTGGATCAAATCCGGGGATGCAGTCGGCATGAACGACGCCTCCGCCCCCACGTTGCAGCGATGGCTCACCGGCCCGCGGTTCGCCGGGCTGCCCAGGCATGCAAAGGATCATCCCGCGCCCGCACTGTCGTTCGAGTTCTTTCCGCCCCGAACCGAAGCCCTGGAACAGCAGCTTTGGGCTTGTATCAACCGGTTGGCCCCGCTGTCGCCGCGCTTCGTCTCGGTGACCTACGGTGCTGGCGGCAGCACCCGGGAGCGCACCCACGCGACCGTCGCTCGCCTGGTGCGGGAGACCAGCCTCGTACCTGCCGCTCATTTGACCTGCGTCGGCGCGACGCGGCAGGAGGTCGATGACGTCGCTCGGCAATACTGGGCGGCGGGCGTACGCCACGTCGTGGCACTGCGCGGCGATCCACCGCCCGGATCGTCGTATCAGCCGCATCCGGGCGGCTACCCGTTCGCGACGGACCTGGTGGCAGGGCTGCATCGGATCGCAGGGTTCGAGATCTCCGTGGCGGCATATCCGGAAATCCACCCGGCGGCGTCAAGCCCGGTGGCGGACCTGGAGAATTTGAAGCGGAAACTGGACGCCGGAGCAACCCGAGCCATCACCCAGTATTTCTTCGACACGTCAACCTATCTACGATTCATCGACCTTTGTCTGGCTGCCGGGATCACCGCGCCGATCGTGCCAGGCATCATGCCGGTTTCAAACTTCGCTCAAGCGACCAGGGTCTCGGCGATGTGTGGCGCCAGCGTGCCGGCCTGGATGGGGCAGCTCTTCGAGGGCATCGACGACGACCCGGAAACTCGTCGCATGGTGGGCATGGTCATCGCGGCCGAGCAAGTGCGTGTGCTGCAGGCGAACGGGGTGGATGAGTTCCATTTCTACACGCTGAACCGGCCCGATCTTACGTATGCGATCGCGCACGTTCTGGGCGTCCGCGCGGCTGGTTGACCTCGTGGTGGATATGTTTCTTTGCAGCAGCGAGAGTCAGAGGGCTTTACACCTTTAGCGGACACGACCCTGCAGCGTCATTAACGCATTGAACAGCAAGTATATGATTTCACGGCATTGCAATTGCATAAGACGCTGTCGACCTGTGCGGGAAAGATGTCAGCGCTGCCCGGTCGGTGATTTGCTCACATCGAAGGCATAGTGAAAGAATTGCTATCATGATTTATTTCCGGCATGTGGCGGCGGGCTGGATGATGGCCTTGGCGATGATTGGCACCCTGCATGCCGCTCCAATCACGGGGTCTGACAGTGTACTGCTGGTCAACGTTGGGACCAGCCCAGCCACCGACCTGCTTTCGTCCGTGGCGAACGGCGGATCGATCACGCTCGACAGCCTGTTCTGGGGCGGGGGCAGCGGAAACCTGGCACTCATCCCGCCTGGCACGGCGGTCGGCGACACATCGCTGACGCTGACCCAGTCGGGGCTAGCCGCCTTCGCATTTTCATCCGCCGATGGCACCTTCGCGGGTAGCTCATCGATCACCGTCGGCCCGAACACCTTCTCGCCGAAAATTACCGGGACAAGCGGCTCGGTGGCCGACGGCAGCGAGACGGTCGGCTTATATCTGATCGGCACGTTCACGCCCTCGGGCACTACCCAGGGCACTGATCCAGACAACATGAGCGTCGCGCTCACGCTGAACGAAAATGGTATTACCGGCACAAGTCCGCCGAACCTCGGGTCATTCAGCGGAAGCTTCACGGTGGCTGCCCCGGCGGCGATCCCGCCGCCCTCGCCCGTGCCCGAGCCGGCATCAATGCTGCTGCTTGGCACCAGTTTGCTGGGTCTTGCGGCGGTCAGGTCGAAGCATAGCGCCTGAACCGCGTCGCCTCGCACTGCCTGCGGAGAGGGTACGTCCCCCGGGGCGCCTGCTGCTGGCGCGGACCGGGGAACAAACCACCACCCGCGCTGCGGCCTGGCGCTCGGCGAGCTTCCGCGGACCTCGGTCGCCACAGGCGACAATACGCGAACCCGGTGTTTCCCGCGCCCGATTGGCCTGTCCGGGTGTCGGGGCTATATCGGTCCCGATGACTGACTACCTGACCCGCCTCAATCCCGAACAGCGCGCCGCGGTCGAGACTGTCGACGGCCCATTGCTGGTCCTCGCCGGCGCCGGCACCGGCAAGACCCGGGTCCTCACCACCCGCTTCGCCCACATCCTGCTGACCCGGCGGGCCTTCCCGAATCAGGTCCTGGCCGTCACCTTCACCAACAAGGCCGCGCGCGAGATGCGTGAGCGGGTCGCCGCCATCCTCGGCCACCCCGCCGAGGGCCTCTGGCTCGGTACCTTTCACGCGCTCTGTGCCCGCATGCTCCGCCGCCACGCGGAACATGCCGGCCTGGCTTCCAATTTTACCATCCTGGACGCCGACGATCAGCTTCGCCTGCTCAAGCAGGTCATGGAGGCCGAGCGGGTGGACACCAAGCGATGGGTGCCGCCGGCACTGATGGCGGTGATCCAGCGCTGGAAGGACCGCGGCCTGACGCCGGCCCGGATCACGCCGAATGAGGACAGTGATTTCGCCAACGGCCGCGCCACGGCGCTTTACGCGGCCTATCAGGCTCGCCTACGGACGCTGAATGCGGCGGATTTCGGCGACCTCATGCTGCACATGACGGAAATCCTGCGCGGCCAGCCGGACATTCTCGCCAACTATCATCGCATGTTCCGTTACATTCTGGTGGACGAATACCAGGACACCAACCTGGTGCAGTACCTGTGGCTGCGGCTGCTCGCCCAGGGCCACCGCAACATCTGCTGCGTCGGCGACGACGACCAGTCGATCTACTCCTGGCGCGGCGCCGAGGTTGAAAATATTCTTCGTTTCGAAAAGGACTTTGAAGGCGCCCGGATCGTTCGCCTCGAGGCCAACTATCGTTCCACCGCGCCGATCCTGGCCGCTGCCTCGGGTCTGATCGCGCATAACGAGGGCCGCCTGGGAAAAACCCTGCGCCCCGGCCGCCAGGACGCACAAAGCGGCGAAAAGGTCACCGTCGTCGGTCTGTGGGACTCCGACGAGGAAGGCCGCATGGTCGGCGACCGGATCGAGCATCTGCGTCGAGACGGCCATGCCCTGGCGGAGATCGCCGTGCTGGTGCGCGCCGGATTCCAGACCCGCGCCTTCGAGGAACGGCTGATCACTCTCGGCATCCCCTATCGCGTTGTCGGTGGCCTGCGCTTCTACGAGCGGGCCGAGATTCGCGACGCCATCGCCTATATGCGCGCCACCGTCCAGCCGGCCGACGATCTGGCGTTCGAGCGCATCGTCAACGTGCCGCGCCGTGGCGTAGGTGACGCAGCGCTGCGGTCAATGCATGAGGCCTCGCGCTCGCTCGGTATTCCGCTCGCCGCCGCCGCGGCGCACCTGCTGGAGACCGGCGGCCTGAAGGGCAAGGTGCGCGAGGCGATTGCCACCCTGCTGCGGGGCTTTGGCCGCTGGCGCGAGATGCTGGACGTTGATGGCCACGTGGTGACGGTCGCGACGATGCTGGACGAGAGCGGCTACACCGAGATGTGGCAGCAGGACAAATCAGCCGAGGCCCCCGGCCGGCTGGAGAATCTGAAGGAACTGGTGCGCGCGCTGGCCGACTTCGAGACCCTGGCTGGCTTTCTGGACCATGTTTCGTTGGTGATGGAAAACGAGGAGCGTGCCGAAGGTGACCGGGTCAGCCTGATGACGTTGCACGGCGCCAAGGGATTGGAATTCGACACCGTGTTTCTTCCCGGGTGGGAGGAGGGCATCTTCCCCAACCAGCGTTCGATGGACGAAAGCGGTAACAAGGGTTTGGAGGAGGAACGGCGCCTGGCGTATGTCGGCTTGACCCGCGCGAGGCGGCGCGCGGTCGTCAGCCACGCGTCGAACCGCCGCATCTACGCCAACTGGCAGGCCAGCATTCCCAGCCGTTTCTTACAAGAACTGCCAGCGGAGCATATCGAACTCACCGGCTCCGCCGCACTGGCACGCGATAACCGGATTGCGGCGGCGACCTCGTTTTCCGGTCAGTTTCCTCTGATGGCGCGGCGGCCGAAGGTGATCGAAGCGTGGGAGCAGCCGTCCAGGCCGGCGCGCTCGGACCAGATTCCGGTCGGCACACGTGTGTTTCACCACAAGTTCGGCTACGGCACGGTCACCGCGGCCGACGACGACAAGCTGGACGTCAGTTTCGAGAAGTCCGGCGACAAGCGCGTGCTTGACCGGTTCCTGGAACGCGCGTGACGCACCCGGGTGCCCCGCGCTGCTTGCTCGCTTCCCGACCGCGGCGGCCACTGGTGCCCGCCGTCCGTGTGATGGCCGGCGCGGGCCGCCCGTGGCGCAGGCCGAAAGGCCCATCGCAGACGAGGGTGTCATCCTCGGCGAAGACCGAGGATCCACGCCTGCCAGCGATCGGATGGCAAGCAATATCAAGACCGGCTCGACCAGGTATCGCCTGATGCCTCGGCGCGCCCAACCACTGGAGACAGTCTCTGTCACCGTGCCGGAAACCGCGCTGGAAGCATTTGAAGCCGCCCTGTCCAACACCTGCGACACGGTCGGTTTTTTCCGTGATGACGCGACTGGCAACTGGCGAGTGGAAGGGGTCAAGCCAGTCGGCGCCAACGAAGCGGAGCTGACCGCCTCGATCGCTCTCGCGGTCGCGCTCTCTGGTATCTCGCCGGAACTTCAACGCGTCCCAACCGAGGCGGACGGGTGGCTGGCCCGCACCTATGCTTCGTTTCCGGAACAACTGATCGGCCGCCGCTTTGCCGTTCGCGGCACGCACCTGACCGGACCGCCGGCCGCCGGCCGGATCACGCTTGTGCTCGACGCCGGGCTGGCGTTTGGATCAGGCGAGCACGGCTCGACCCGCGGCTGTCTCGTGGCGCTGGAGACCGTTGCGCGTCGCCACCCGCGCCGCATTCTCGATCTGGGGACCGGGTCGGGAATCCTGGCGATGGCCGCGGCCGGCTTGCTGAAGCGGCCGGTCCTGGCGACCGACATCGAGCCGTGGTCGATCCGGGTCGCCCGCTCGAACGCGGCGCGGAACGGACTGTCCCGCATGGTGCGGCCTCGGCTGGCAGATGGCTGGCGCGATCATGCGGTGCGGCGCGGCGGCCCCTACGATCTGGTGTTTGCCAACATCCTGGCGCGTCCGCTTTGCGCGATGGCAAGCGACCTCGCGTTCAATCTGGCCCCGGGCGGCACCGCCATCCTGGCGGGACTGCTGGCCAATCAGGCAAGGGCGGTGCTGGCCGCCCATCGGGGTCAGGGGTTACGCTTGGAGCGCCTTATCCCACAGGGCCCCTGGACCACTATCGTGGTGCGGAAACACGGCCAGAGCGCTTCCACCGGCGAGTAGAAACGGTCCAGCCATTGTTTCACGAGCGATTTCATCATCCGGGCCAGCGGGCCGCCTGGAAACGGCACCGCGGATGCAACTACTTCAAGCGGTCTCGGATCTTATCGAGCCCGGCGCGCGCGCAGGCGTCGTCCAGAGCAGCTCCCGGCGCGCCGGAGGCGCCGATCGCGCCTATTACTTGATCGTCCAGCTTGATGACGATCCCGCCGCCAAACAGAATCAGATGTGGCAGTTGGGTAAACAGCGCAGCGAAGCCTGGCACGCTCTTAGCCCGTTCCACCAGCGCGCTGGTATCCGACTTGAATGACGCGGCCGTGTAAGCTTTGTCGTTCGCGCTGTCGAGCGTATGGCTGCCGGCACGGTCGCCGCGCAGAACCGCCTGGCGGACGCCGTCCGCGTCAACCAGGACGGCCGTCTCGTTGTAGCCCTGCCGGGCGCAGCTTGCGACAACTTCGCTCACGGCGACGCTGGCGAGTTCCGCCGACAAACGATGCGTGGTGAGCAGGTCGTCGGCGAACGCGGGGAACGTCCAAGACCAGCACCCCAAGGCGACGACGATCGGCAGGAGTGGCGGTGCGATGCGATTCACGGCAAAGCTCCATCGGCTGCGATGCGGCGGTCATTCGCATTGACCAGACATTTGATCTCCGCCGCAGACCGCGAATTTCACCATAGCGAATTGCCGGACACCCGCCAATCGCGGGGCCGAGCATCCTGACGGCCGGCGGGCCAAACTCAAAACCCGACACGCGACCCCTCCCGCTCGCCAGGCTGACCCTGTATCCTTCCCGCCAATCACCGCAGGAGGGACACAGCATGGCGAGCATAACCATCAAAGCTGCTGACGGCAGCGGCAGCTTTGCCGCCTACACGGCGGAGCCGGCGGCGAAGCCGACCGGCGTCGTGGTTCTCATCCAGGAAATATTCGGCGTGAACCAGGCGATGCGCGACACCGCGGCATGGGTCGCCGACATCGGTTTCATCGCCGTCTGTCCTGACCTCTTCTGGCGGATCGAGCCAGGCATCGACATCACCGACAAGTCCGAAGCCGAGTGGAAGCGGGCGTTCGAGCTGTTCCAGACGTTCGACCAGGCGAAGGGCATTGAGGACCTGCGGGCCACGGTCGCCGCCTGTCGCACCATTTCCGGGGCCAACGGCCGCGTCGCCACTATGGGTTACTGCCTGGGTGGCCGGCTGGCATTCATGATGGCTGAGCAATCGGATGCGGACCTGAACGTGTCGTATTACGGGGTGGGGTTGGACGGACTGCTGGGCGATCTCCCAAAGGTGACCAAGCCGCTGCTCATCCATGTTGCCGACAAGGACGAGTTCTTCCCGCCCGAGGGACGCGCCAAGGTGGTCGCCGCGACGGCGGGGCACAAACAGGCCAAGACTTACGTCTACCCGAACGCAGACCATGCATTCGCTCGGGTCGGCGGGGTGCATTGGGACGGCCGCTCCGCCGCGATCGCCAATGGCCGCAGCGCGGAGGCACTGGTCGCCGCACTGGCATAGCCGGCTCTGCTCCGGCGGGACGAATACCGACGGCTCGCTCCAGCGCCCCGCGAGCCAGTCAGACCTGCGGGCCGCCGGTGGAAAGCCGCCACACGCGAACAGGAGATGCCTTGTCGATGGCCGATTTGATCCAACCCGAGACGGGTAAGGTGCAACCGGGCACGTCAGCCCTGGCTGGCAAGGGTCTCGCGAAAACCCCGGGGGCTCTGGCCGGGATCAAGGTCATCGACCTGACGCGCGTGCTGGGCGGCCCCTACTGCACGATGATCCTGTCCGACCACGGCGCCGACGTCATCAAGATCGAGCCGCCGCAGGGCGATGAAGTCCGCGACTGGGGCCCTCCGTTCCACGAGGGCGACGCCAGCTACTTCATCGGGGTCAACCGCAACAAGCGGGCGATCGCGCTGGACCTCGGCAAGCCGGAGGGCAGGGCGGTGCTGATGCGCCTGCTCGAAGGCGCCGACGTGCTGATCGAGAACTTCAAGCCCGGCGCGATGGAGAAGTGGGGGCTCGGCTACGACGAGGTATTGTCGCAGCGCTTCCCGGGCCTGATCCATTGCCGCGTCTCCGGCTTCGGCGGCGACGGACCGCTGGGCGGGCTGCCGGGCTACGACGCCATCCTGCAGGCGATGACCGGGCTGATGAGCATCAACGGCGACGCAACGACCGGTCCGATGCGGCTGGGCACCGCGATCGTCGACATGGGCACCGGGCTGTATTCGGCGATCGGCATCCTGATGGCGCTGCACGAGCGTGGTCACTCCGGTCAGGGCCAGTTTCTCGATATGACGCTGTATGACTGCGGCATGGCGCTGCTGCATCCGCAGGCGGCGAATTACTTCCTCAACGGCAAGCGCCCGACCGGCACCGGCAACCCGCATCCCAATCTGGTGCCCTACGACAAGTATCCGACCAGGACCTGCGAGATCTTCATTGCCAGCGGCAACAACGGCCAGTTTCGCAAACTGTGCGAGTTGATCGGGCGTCCGGAGCTGGCGGACGATCCGCGCTTCGCCAACAATGGCGAGCGCAACGTCAACCGCGTGGCGCTGACCCTGGCGCTGGCCGCGGCGTTCGCCGAGCAGGACGGGAACGAGCTGTCGCTGCGGCTGATCCGCGCCGGCGTGCCGGCCGGCCCCGTGCTGCCGGTGGACCAGTCGACCGCCGCGCCGCATACCGCACATCGGGAAATGGTGACGGAACTCGATTGGTACAAAGGCATCGGCACGCCAATCAAATTCAGCCGCACCAAGGGTGGCACGCGACGGCCGCCGCCGAAATTTGCCGAACACGGCTCGGAGATCCTGGCGCAGCACGGCTACAGCGAAAGCGAGATCGATGCGCTGGCGCAGGCAGGAATTTTACACCTCACGCGTCGGCTTTAGCGTATCCGTCTTGAGTGGAAACCGCTCCTGTCGTTGTTTCACGAGCAATTTCACCAGCCTGAGGTCGTTTCGCGACTTGAGTCAGGCTGATATTGCTCTCTGGCGACGTGCCTGGTGAAATGACCGGATCTGCCGCCGCGGGCCGGTGAAAGGCGTTTTTGACACGCCCGAGCGGACGGGCTGGAGCATCTGCGCCGCTGCGCTGCGCGATCCGGGAGGCAATCCGCCACGCCCGCCAGACGCCACCGAAATGTTACATGAAACGGATTTGTCGCTTTAATATAAATTGTGGCAATCTGTTACAGAAATATAGATTGTTTGAGTGATTTTGCGATTGATTTGCAGCCGCTGGGCGCGTATACCTACCGCGAAGCGGATCCCCAACGCTTCAACCTGCCCGAGTGACCGGCTTCGTACTCTCTCCACGGGGTCGGTCTTCGGTCCTCAGTCTCCTGAGCGGACGTCGCGACCTCAGCGGGTTGCAGAAGAATGGCTTTTCCCGACGCGAGATCCGATCCAGAGCGAGGACGATCGCGACTCAGCGCAATCGCAGTTGCACTCGTCATAGTCGACCCCCCGATCAAGAAGCCGCCGCGGGGGGTCCCCGCGGCAAGGTTCAGGGAAGGAAACAGACCTTCTTAGCTCACGTCGTTGTGAGAGTGCAACCGTATTTTCTCGACATCTCAATTATAGGTTGCAATTCTGGCCGCGCCGCTCACTCACCACCAAGGATTTCCATCGAGTTCCCAATGGAAAATCGTCCACCCTCGATGACCTCGGCGTGCACACCGAGTTCCACATGCCCGTAAAGCGAGCGAAGCTCGGCAACCGGATCAGCATCGCGCTGCGCCGTCTCCGGGTTCACCTCGGTCGCGGGACAGCGCGTCGTGCCTTTCAGGACCCGTAATACCGCCCCGCCAACCTGCAGCTCGCGCCCGATCCAATCCCGTTCAGCCCAGGCGGGCGCCCCGCTGAACCAGACGTTGGCGCGAAACCGTCGCCGGTGCCGCCGACCACCCACCTTCGCCTCGAAGTCCCGCAGACTGGCCAGGTTGTTCAGGCTGACCACCTTCGTACGCTGATCGCCGAACACGTGCCCCGGCACGTGATGGAAGCTTGGGGTGCCACGCGCCTCCTCTCCCAGATACGCCGTCAGGAACTCACCGATCCGCGCTCGACCCGCCTCGGTCAACGCGTTTGCCTCGACCGAGGTCCCGTCCGGCGCCCTGATCGTCAGCCGGCCAACCTTAGGCTCAAAAACGCTGAACAGCGCCGCGGCCTTGGCGTGCTTCATGAGGCATAGGAAGTTCCATTTCGGCAGCCAGGACGGATTGGCCGGATCGAAGCCCGCATCCCCGTGGGCCAGCGCGAACGCGCGGTCCCAGGGGATCGCCTGGCCAGTCGCAACCTCGGCTTCGTCCAGCGCCTCCGCCGTCAAACCCTTAACCGGATAGCGGTACAGATATTCGATTCGCATCTCGGCTGCCCCCTTGAGCCATACTTTGCGCGGCCCCACTTCGTTTGCCAAAGGTTCTCCTCGTCGCCTTCCAGGGGCGAGACAGAGCTGTCGCCTGAGAAAAGGGACATTGCATGGACATACAGAAATTCACCGAGCGCGCGCAGGGATTTCTCCAAGCCGCCGGCACGATCGCGATCCGCGAATTCCATCAGCGGATCACCCCGGAACATCTTCAAAAGGCCCTGTTGGATGATGAGGAAGGCGCTGCCTCCGGCTTGATAAGGGCGGCAGGTGGGGATCCCAAGGTTGCTGCCGCGGCGACCGATGCCGAAGTCGCGCGACAACCGAAGGTCAGCGGCGAGGGGGCCGGCCAGCCCCAGCTCACGCCCGAGCTCGTCCGGGTGCTGGACGCCGCACAGCAGGCGGCAACCCGAGCCGGCGATGAGTACGTTGCGCAGGATCGGCTGCTGATCGCGCTGGCGGCGTCAAACACCCCGGCCGGCCGCGCGCTGAAGACTGCCGGCGTAACCCCGGCGGCGCTGGAGAAGGCGGTCAACGACATCCGCAAAGGCCGCAAGGTCACCAGTCCGAACGCCGAATCAAGCTTTGATGCCCTGAAGAAATATGCCCGCGACGTCACGGCGGTCGCTCGAGAGGGCAAGCTCGACCCGGTCATCGGCCGGGATGAGGAAATCCGCCGCACTATCCAGGTGCTGGCCCGCCGCACCAAGAACAACCCGGTTCTGATCGGCGAGCCCGGGGTCGGCAAAACCGCGATCGTCGACGGCCTCGCGCTACGCATCGTCAACGGCGACGTGCCGGAGGCTTTGAAAGGCAAGCAGCTGTTGTCGCTCGACCTCGGTGCAATGGTCGCCGGTTCGAAATACCGCGGTGAGTTCGAGGAGCGGCTGAAGGCCGTGCTGAAGGAGATCGAGACCGCGGAAGGACAGGTCATCCTGTTCATCGATGAGATGCACACGCTGATCGGCGCAGGTCGGGCAGACGGCGCGATGGATGCGTCCAATCTGATCAAGCCGGAGCTGGCGCGCGGCGCGCTGCACTGCATCGGCGCCACCACGCTGGACGAGTACCGCAAGCACGTCGAAAAAGACGCCGCGCTCGCCCGCCGTTTTCAGCCCATCTTCGTCGGCGAGCCCAGCGTGGAGGACACCGTCAGCATCCTGCGCGGCATCAAGGAGAAATACGAGCTGCACCATGGCGTACGGATTACCGACGGCGCGCTGGTGGCGGCGGCGACCTTGTCCAACCGCTACATCACCGACCGCTTCCTGCCGGATAAAGCCATCGACCTGATGGACGAGGCGGGCAGCCGGCTGCGGATGCAGGTCGACTCCAAACCCGAGGCGCTCGACGAACTCGACCGGCGGGTCATTCAACTCAAAATTGAGCGTGAGGCGCTGCGGAAGGAGGTCGATCCGGCCTCGCGAGAGAGGCTGGAGAGGCTGGAGAAGGAACTGGCCGACCTGGAGGAAAAGTCGAACGCGATGACCGCCGCCTGGAAGGCGGAAAAGGACCAGGTGCAGGAAACCCAGAAGCTCAAGGAGCGGCTCGACCAGGCCCGCAGTGAGGTGGAGGTCGCGCAGCGCCGCGGCGACCTGGGGCGCGCCTCGGAACTGCTGTATGGCGTGATCCCTGATGTCGAGCGGCAACTGGCGAAATCCGCCGACGGCAAGCTGGTGAACGAGGCGGTTACCGAGGAAGGCATCGCCGCCGTGGTGTCCCGCTGGACCGGCGTGCCGGTGGACAAAATGCTGGAGGGCGAGCGTGCCAAGCTGCTCCGGATGGAGGAGGAACTTCGCCGCCGGGTGATCGGCCAGGAAGAAGCGTTGACCGCCGTAGCCAACGCCGTCAGGCGGGCGCGCGCCGGCTTGCAGGACCCGAACCGGCCGATCGGCAGTTTTCTGTTCCTCGGCCCGACCGGCGTGGGCAAGACCGAGCTGACCAAGGCGCTGGCGGCGTTCCTGTTCGACGACGAGAAGGCCATGGTGCGCATCGACATGAGCGAATTCATGGAGAAGCACTCCGTGTCGCGACTGATCGGCGCGCCGCCGGGCTATATCGGCTATGACGAGGGTGGCGTTCTGACCGAGGCGGTCCGCCGCCGGCCGTATCAGGTAATCCTGTTCGACGAGGTGGAGAAAGCGCACGAAGACGTCTTCAACGTGCTGCTTCAGGTGCTCGACGACGGTCGGCTGACCGACGGTCAGGGTCGCACGGTCGACTTCAAGAACACCATCATCGTGCTGACCTCGAACCTGGGCAGTGATGTCCTGGCGCATCAGCCGGAGGGCGAGCCGACGACGATGGTGCAGGGCGAGGTGATGGCGATCGTTCGTCGCCACTTCCGGCCGGAGTTCCTCAACCGTCTGGACGAGATCATCCTGTTCCGCCGTCTGCAGCGCAGCGACATGGCCAGTATCGTGCTGATCCAGCTCGAGCATCTCAAGGCATTGCTGCGCGACCGCAAGATCGACATCGAGCTCGACCGTTCCGCCCTCGAATGGCTCGGCGCCGAGGGTTACGACAGTATATACGGTGCCAGGCCGCTGAAGCGGGTGATCCAGCGATCGCTACAGAACCCGCTCGCCGGGATGATCCTGGAGGGCGAGGTGAAGGAGGGCGACACCGTGCATGTCTCCGCCGGGCCAGATGGTCTGGTGATCAACGGTGAGATGGCCAAAGCCGCATAACCGTTGGTATGTGCGGGGGAGCAACTTCCCCTGGTGCGTGGTCGTGCTTGGCACGGCCGGCCACGTCCTTGCCAACGCGTAACGCAAGTCGTGGATGGCCGGCCTGCGCCGGCCATGACACTAAAGGCTGCGGGATGACACCGAAGGCCGAGCGGCGTGCCAGTTCAAACCTCCCTGTCATGGCCGTGCTTGGTGCGGCCGGCCACGTCCTTGCCAACGCGTAACGCAAGTCGTGGATGGCCGGCCTGCGCCGGCCATGACACTGAAGGCTGCGGGATGACACTGAAGGTCGAGCGGCGTGCCAGTTCAAACCTCCCTGTCATGGTCGTGCTTGGCACGGCCTGCGCCGGCCATGACACTGAACGCCGCGGGATGACACCGAAGGCCGAGCGGCGTGCCAGTTCAAACCTCCCTGTCATGGTCGTGCCTGGCACGGCCAGCCACGTCCTTGCCAACGCGTAACGCAAGTCTTGGGTGGCCGGCCTGCGCCGGCCATGACACTGAAGGCTGCGGGATGACACCGAAGGCCGAGCGGCGTGCCAGTTCAAACCTCCCTGTCATGGTCGTGCCTCGCACGGCCGGCCACGTCCTTGCCAACGCGTAACGCAAGTCGTGGATGGCCGGCCTGCGCCGGCCATGACACTGAACGCCGCGGGGATGACACTGAACGCCGCGGGATGATACCGAAGGCCAAACGGCGTGCCAGCGTCAGATGGCCAATGCCGCGTAGTCACGATCGTATCGCAGTATCGTTCTCGGTGAGCGGCGGGTAACCCGGGAAACCTCCTCCGTGTCATGGCCGTGCTTGGCACGGCCACCCACGTCTCCGCCAACGCAGCACCGCAAGTCGTGGGTGGCCGGCCTGCGCCGGCCATGACACCGAAGGCTGCGGGGATGACACCGAAGGCTGCGGGGATGACACCGAAGGCCGCGGCGATGACGCCGAAGGCCGAGCGGCGTGCCGTCAGCATTCATCGACATTGCTGCTCGGATCAGTTTCCAGCCGGCCACGCCGCCGTCGGCCGATTGCCAGCTCGGTGACCACACCGTGCAGCGTCCTCAATTCCTGCTCGGTCACTTCGCCACGCTGGAACAGATGCCGGAGGTTTCGGACCATGCCAGGCCGTTTCGGCAGGTTGCGCAAAAAACCGCAGGCGTCGAGCTGATCCACCAGATGCGTCATAAAATTCTCCAGCGAGCGCTTCGTCGCCACCAGCGTCTCGTTGGTCATCAGCGCGCGCGGTGGCGTGCCGTCGTCCGCCGTCCACCATTCGTACGCCATCACCAGCACTGCCTGTGCCAGGTTGAGCGACATGAACTCCGGATTGAGCGGGAAGCGCACCAGCGCGTCGGCCTGCGCCATGTCGTCGTTGTCGAGGCCGGCCCGCTCCGGCCCGAACAGCAGGCCGGCGCGTAGTCCACGGCCGCAGATCGCGCGCAATTCCGCGGCCGCGCCACGCGCCGTCAGCACCGGCTTGACGATGTGCCGCGGTCGCGGACAGGTGGCGAAAACATGGTGCAGGTCCGCCACCGCGTCGGCGACGGTATCGTGCACAGTCGCCTCGTCCAGCAGACGGTCTGCGCCAGAGGCCGTCCGCCACGCCTTTTCCTGCGGCCATCCGTCCCTGGGGGCGACCAGGCGGAGGTGAAACAGTCCGCCGTTCGCCATCGCCCGCGCGCAGGCGCCAATATTGTCGGCGAGTTGTGGCCGTACCAGCACGACGACAGGCGAATTGCCGATCGGCCGTAAGTCGGCACCGCCGTCTCGCCCGGTCATCAGCCGATGCGTCGCCAGGTCGTGCCCTTCGGCCCATCCTCCAGCAGGATCCCCCTCGCCGCCAGCTCCGCGCGGATCGCGTCAGCGCGGGTAAAGTCTTTCGCCTTGCGGGCGGCCAGACGTTCCGCGATCGCCGTCTCGATCTCCGCCGCGTCGTCGGCCTCTCCGCCTCGGAACCAGGCGTCCGGCGCCTGCTGCAGCAAACCCAGTACATTTCCGGCGGCGTGCAGGCCGGCGGCAGCGTCCCGGTCTCCGGCGAGCGCCGCATCCGCCAGCCCGTGCATCGCGGAGATCGCAAGCGGTGTATTCAAATCGTCGCACAGCGCGTCCAACACCGGCACCGGGACCGCGCGATCAGGGGTCAGTTCCGCCGGCAACTCCGGGAAGCGCTCCAACGCGCGGTAGAAACGATCCAGTTCGCGCTTCGCCTCGGCCAGTCCCGACTCGGTGAAATCAAGTTCCGCCCGGTAATGCGTGCGCAGCAGCACCAGACGAATTGCTTCGGCCGGCGCCTTGGCCAACAGCTCTCGCACGGTGAAGAAGTTGCCCAGACTCTTGGACATCTTCTCCCCGTTCACCTGCAGCATGCCGTTATGCATCCAGTAGCGAGCAAATCGGCTGCCCGGAAATGCGCACAGACTCTGCGCCAGCTCGTTCTCGTGGTGCGGGAAGATCAGGTCGCTGCCGCCGCCATGGATGTCGAACGTCTCGCCCAGATGACGCCAGGACATCGCGGAGCACTCGATGTGCCAGCCTGGCCGACCGCGGCCCCAGGGGCTTTCCCAGCCCGGCAGATCATCGGTGGATGGTTTCCATAATACGAAATCGCCCGGGTCGCGCTTGTAGGGCGCCACGTCGATACGGGCGCCGGCGAGCATCTCCTCCGCGCTGCGTCCCGACAGCTTGCCGTAGTCCGGGTCGCTGGCGACCGCGAACAGCACATGCCCGTCCGCCGGATAGGCATGGCCTGAGGCGATCAGCCGTTCGATGATCATGATCATCTCGGGGATGTGGCCGGTGGCGCGAGGTTCCCGGTCCGGCGGCAAAGCCCCGAGGGCCGCCATATCCGCATGGAAATCCGCCGTGGTGCGCGCGGTCAGGGCGCTTATCGTCTCGCCGCTTTCCTTCGCGCGGGCGTTGATCTTGTCCTCCACGTCGGTGATGTTCCGAACGTAGGTCACCGACGGGTATAGACGTCGCAGCAGGCGCGCGACGACATCATAGACGACCACTGGCCGGGCATTGCCGAGATGCGCCAAGTCATACACCGTCGGGCCGCAGACATACATCCGGACGTTGCTCGGATCGACGGGTTCGAACCGCTCCTTGCGCCGGCTCAGGCTGTTGTGGAGGTACAAGTTCTGGCATTGGCGACGACCCATTCTCGGCTTGTGCTTTTTCCGCGAAAGCCGCCGGCAACGCAACGCGCCAATCACCCGTGCCGACCGGGTGACAGAATAATGCGGACCCGCGGCGTGGCCGGAAAGCCCGCCGTCCGGTTCGGGCGAGGAGATTTGCCCAGGTATGCCGCCGCCATCGGCGGAGGCAATGCGCAGAACGTTGAGCCCGCGCGGGTGACCGCCGCGACCGCGCGAAGCGATTGACACGGGTAGATCGTGACGGTTACCCACCGACAACCTCGGTCCAGAAGTGTTCGCAATGGTGGCGCCTCGTGACATCTGACGCGACCACGCGGGACAGCCTACGCCGGTTCTTTACCGTGTTCGGTCCGGGACTGGTGGTTATGCTGGCCGACACCGACGTGGGCAGCGTCATCATCGCGGGACAGAGCGGGGTGCAATGGGGATACCGTCTCCTCGCATTGCAGCTTCTGCTGGTTCCGATCCTGTATATGGTGCAGGAGCTGGCCGTGCGCCTGGCGATCTTCACCGGGCGCGGCCATGGTGAGTTGATCCGCGACACGTTCGGTCAATTCTGGGCCTGGGTGTCCGCGGTCGGCCTGGGCATCGCCACCATTGGCGCACTGCTGTCCGAGTTTTCCGGCGTCGCCGGAGTGGGGGAGCTTTACGGCCTGCCGCGCCTTGCATCGCTGCCGATTGCGGCGGTCGCGCTTTTGGCCGTGGTCTTTACCGGGTCCTATCGCCGGGTGGAGCGTGTCGCCATCGCCGTCGGCCTGTTCGAGCTGGCGTTCTTCTTCGTCGCCTGGGCGGCGCATCCCGATGTTGCCGAGCTGCTGTCTGGCAGCGTGGACATTCCCTTTGGCAATGCTGACTACCGCTATCTGGCAGCGGCCAATATCGGCGCGGTGATCATGCCCTGGATGATATTTTACCAGCAATCCGCCGTGGTCGATAAGCGGCTGCGGCCCGACCACCTGACAGCGGCCCGTTGGGACACCGCCGTCGGCGCGTTGCTCACGCAACTGGTCATGGCCGCCGTGCTGATCGCCTGCGCCGCCACGATCGGTCGCGAAAACCCCGGCGCGAGTCTCACCTCGGTCGGCGACATCGCGCAGGCATTGACCCCCTTCCTCGGGTACTCGGATGGGCAATCTGGTATTCGGCGTCGGCGTGCTCGGAGCCGGAATGGTCGCCGCCATCGTCGCCTCACTCGCCTTCGCCTGGGGTCTCGGTGAGGTCGCCGGCTATCGCCGATCGCTGGAATTGCATCCACTGAAGGCGCGCTGGTTCTACACCGTCTATGTGCTGTGCGTGGTGGCTGGCGCGGGGATGGTCGGGGTGTGGCCCGACCTCGTTTCGCTGAACGTGGATGTCCAGGTGATGAACGCGCTGTTGCTGCCGATCGTGCTGGGATTCCTGATCGCGCTGGCGGTAAAGGCCTTGCCGCGTGCGCACCGGCTGCAGGGCTGGTATCTGTGGGCGGTGGTTATCGTAGCTGCGATCACGTGCGCGCTGGGTGTGTTCGGTGGGCTGTCAGGCGGCGGTCTGATGTGACCGGCATCGCCAAGGTTGCTGCGATCGGCGGGCTTGCCGGTATTGCTCGAACAGCGATCGGACGAAGGACCGGAGGCGCCACGGCGTCCCGAGAGGTTCGGGGCATTCCTTGCGGCGGGAGCGATTCAAACACCTGCGCCTGCCGGCGGCATCCCCGGACCGCCGTGGCAGGCAGCCGCGGGCTCGTGGCCCCGCCTCAGCTGCTCGAGAACCGCCCCAGCCGCACGGCCGTATGGCCTCGGCTGGGCCGCAGGCTTGGCATCACCAGCAGGCAGTCATCGTGTGGAGTGCGGATTTCCGTCTCGCCGTCCTTGGCGATCAAGGTGTTGCGGCGGGGGATGATGTCACCCCCGCGATAGGCCTGCACGAAAGCGAAGTTGGCGGTCATGGCAGTCACTGCCGTCGTTACCGTCGCCAGCCGTGTCCGCGCCGGAGCGGGCGGCGGCGGCAGCGGCGCGTCCCTCGCGACCAGGTCCAAGTGCCGCAAGAGGCCGGCAACGCTCGCCAGCATGGTATCTACGGTCGTCTGCTCCCAGTGCTGTCCCGCCTCCACCAGGGCGGCCACGGGCGCGGTGTCGGCCTTGGAAAACCGCGTGTAGTCGATCAGCCGGCGGCCGTTCACATGCCCGTGGTCCGAAACGACCAGGCGCGGGGTTCCGATAGCCGCCGCCAGGGCCTGCCCTTTCGGCGGCGTCCCGCTGAGGATCAGCGCCTCTGACGGCCAAAGCATCGAGTGCAGGTCGAGCAGCACATCGACCGTGTCGACGAACGGGCGCAGCTCTCGCGCGCGGTCCAATTCGACCGAGTGCCGAGGCCCGTCAAGGACGGCCTCGTCCCAAACCCGGTTCATGTCTTCGTCGATGAAGCGCGACGCAGTGGGGCGTTTCGGGTCGAACCGATCGAAGGCGGCGACGTTGATGAAACCAAACGACAGGCTGCCACGCGTCGGCGTCAACCCAACCCGGATCAAATGGTCAAGGACAATCGCGCCACCGATCTCATTGCCGTGCATCAGGCTGAGCAACGCAACGTGAGGTCCGGGTCGTCCCGAGTGCCGTGTCGTCACCGCGGGGATGCCGCTATTCCCCACGATGCAACGCGAAATGTCCGGCCGAACCAGCCGGACCTTGAAATCAGGCAACGGGGAGGGGGGAACGAACGAGCCCATCAACCACCTTGGATCAGACCAGCGGCCGGTCGGCAAGGCGCCGGATGCGTCGGTCGCAGGCTTCGATCTCGGATTCCGCGACGCACTCGTCGGGCCGGTGCGCTCGTCCGGTGTGGTCCGGCCCAAAGGCGATCGTCGGGCTGCCGGCGTTTCGCCTGACTCCCCCCTCGGTGCCGGGGGAAATCTGCCCGGCGCCGTTCGAACCGGTGATGTGCTTGACCGCCGCTGTCAGTGCGCGATCGGCTGGCAGCGCCATGCCCGGCATCTCGGGTGGCACCTCGTCACAGTCGGCATCCACGGCCCGCATGTCCGGCTCGATCGCCAAGGTGGTGTGGGCCCGCATCCGGCGAGGATTGACGCGGTAGCCGACCGCGAGGCCGTCCATGTAGGCGCGGATGAAGTCGATCAAAGGCAAATTGGAGTTGCGGCCGCTGCTGCCGGACATGACGGGCCGTTCCAGCAACTCCGCTGTGGTCATACGACCTTTCGTCTGGGTCGGGTGCTCGCGAGCTGGGTCCATGCGGCTAGTGTATACTTGTTCGCATCCGCGGCAACCTGGGCCGCCAGAGATCCAACCAGGATCAGAGCTGGGAGCCGACAGTAAAACCGGTCCTCGCAGTCACGCCGATGTGAGTTGGGCTCGACAATTTTTCCCGCCACCGAGCCGCGTGGCGAATCCCTTGCGCCGGCGGTCCGCGAGTGCCAACGTCCGGCACAACAACGCAGCGGCAACGGTCTGTAACAAATCGGGGAGGCGGGCGACACATGAATGCATCCATGGCTTCGGCCCTGGAAAGAACCGGGCCGCGCAGGATCGATACGCGCGCAAGGCCGTATTGTTTCATATCTTATGGTCTCTGCGTCGACCGCGGCAGACTCGGTGACGCTGCGCATTCAGAGGGTGCCTCTCCGCCGGCGGTCATCCGGCGCGGTGGGAGGCCAGTTTTGCTACGCGGTCGGAACGGCTGTCAAAATGGAGGAGGAACACAGATGATCACGCGAAGGCCGGGCGTAGGAATTTTGACTTTGCTCTGCGGACTATTGGCGCTGCCGGCGCTGGCGCAGAAGCCGATGCCCGGGGTCACGGACAGCGAAATCAAGATTGGCCAGAGCGCGGCGTTCAGTGGTCCGGCCAGCGTCTACGGACAGATTTCGACCGCCGAATCCGACTACTTCAAAATGATCAATGAGCAAGGCGGCATCAATGGGCGCAAGATCAATCTGATCGCGCTGGATGACGGCTACAGCCCGCCCAAGGCAATCGAGGTGGTTCGCCGTCTGATCGAGGAAGACCAGGTGGCGATTCTGTTCCAGACCATCGGCACCGCCTGCAACGCCGCCATCCGCAGGTACGTCAACCAGAAGCAGGTGCCCGACATCTGGCTTGGCTCAGGTGCATCGATGTTCGTGACGAGTCCGAAGGAATATCCGTGGAGCATTCCGTTCCAGCCGAGTTACCGCCTGGAGGCCCAGATGTACGCGAAGTACATTCTGGAGAACAAAGCGAATGCCAAGATCGCCATCCTGTATCAGAACGATGACCTCGGACGCGACTACCTCAATGGGCTGAAGGACGGCCTCGGCGACAAGTTCGACAAGATGGTCGTCAAGACGTTGTCCTATGAGGTCACCGATCCCACCATCGACTCGCAGATACTGCAACTTCAGGCCTCGGGCGCGGATCTGCTGTTCGATGCAAGCACACCGAAATTCGCCGCCATGGCGATCCGCAAGGTGGGTGATGTCGGCTGGCACCCGCTGCACATCGTCGATTCCAACGGCGCCGGGGTGAAGCCGGCACTCGAATCGGCGGGCTTCGACAAGTCCGTGGGAGTTCTGACGGCCGCTTATCTGAAAGACCCGACCGACCCGCAGTGGAACGACGATGCCGGCATGAAAGAGTTTCAGGCCTGGCGCGCGAAATATGCTCCCGACAGTGATCCGGCGAACCCGGTCTGGTCGTACGGCTACACCATGGCGCAGGCGCTGGTGATCGTATTGAAACAGGCCGGCAATGATCTGTCCCGGGAGAACATCCTGAAGGCCGCGACAAACCTGCCGGACACGACCAAGCTGCCGATGGTCCTGCCCGGCATCGCCATCAGCACAAGCCCGACTGATTACCGGCCGATGAAGAGCATGCGTCTCGCCCAGTTCGACGGCAAAATGTACCGTCTATTGCCGGAATGAAATCACCGCACATCTTCCGGCCGGGGGACCGCGCCGTGTACCGGCCGGACGTTGCACAGTTGCCAGGCCTTCCGGCTACAGGCGCAAATCGGACAGCCCGGGATGGTCCGCGGGCCTTGGTGCCTGTCGGGGCCAGCGAAAAAGCCGCGCGTCGGAGGTGATGGGAAGGTCGTTGATGCTGGCGTGGCGGGTCCGCATCACGCCGTGCGAGTCGAACTCCCAGTTCTCGTTGCCATAGGCGCGGAACCAGTTCCCAGAGTCGTCGTGATATTCATAGGCGAAGCGCACAGCGATGTGGTCGCCGGCGAACGCCCATAGCTCCTTGATCAGACGGTAGTCCAGCTCCCGGTTCCACTTGCGCGTCAGAAACGCAATGATGGCGGGTCGCCCCTGGAGGAATTCGGCGCGGTTGCGCCACACGCTGTCTTCGGTATAGGCCAGCGACACCCGCTCGGGGTCGCATGTGTTCCAGCCATCCTCGGCGGCGCGAACTTTCTGTATCGCCGACTCGCGGGTGAACGGAGGCAGCGGAGGGCGATCTGCGGTCAAGGGCTTCTCCTGCGCAGGCAACAATACCGGTGGCCCTTGATGCTGACACACGGCCCCGAACGTGTCACCTTCGGCCTTGGTCCGCATTTGCGCGGCGGGGAGGTCGGCGTTTCACTCGGTCACGAATTCGATCCCGAAGCGCGCGGCCTGCGCCATGGCGTGCGCCCTGCCGGCCGGGGTCGGTGCCACCGGCGCATCGGTGCCGACGGCGCGGACAAAATCATCGAAACCAGCGGGTGTGCACAATAACATCGTGCGGGTGTCCGTTTCGCCGGTGACCAGGCTGTGAGGCACGCCGGTCGGCAGCAGAACGGTCTCTCCCACGGCCACTGCGATGTGCCTGCCCTCGGTCACGCAGCTCAAGCCTCCCTCGAGCACATGGATCGTTTCTGTCTCACGTCGATGCAGGTGCGGCGGCACGACGTTCCCGGCCGGGCTGCGGACTTCGATAAGACAAAAGCTGCCGCCGGTCTGCTCGCCCGACATCAGGATACGCATGCGCGTGCCAAAGAAATAGATCGTATCCGGAGCGTTGACATGGATCACCCGTTCCGTCATCGGTATGAACCCGCTGTGACGGTGAACGACCCCATGCGAGTTACGACAAACACCGGCGGCCGGATCGTTACTCCGCCGCTCGGGCAGTCCGATGGCGAATGATCGAGTGTCCGGTCATCTCCGCCGGCTGTGCGATTCCCATCAGATCGAGTATCGTGGGCGCGAGGTCCGCCAGGCGGCCGTCCTCGATCGCATCCGCGCCGCCCCCCATCAGCACCACGGGCACCGGGTTGGTGGTGTGCGCGGTATGTGGGCCGCCGGTATTCGGATCCTTCATCAGCTCGCAGTTGCCGTGGTCCGCGGTAACCAGGAGCGCGCCGCCCTGCCTGCGGATGGCCTCGGCAATGCGGCCGAGGCCGGTATCCACCGTCTCGACCGCCTTGATCGCTGCCGGCAAGATGCCGGTGTGGCCGACCATGTCCGGGTTGGCGAAATTCAGCACGATCATATCGTATTTTCCCGTATCGATCGCCGCCACGGCCTTGTCGGTGAGCTCAGGCGCCGACATTTCCGGCTGCAGGTCGTAGGTGGCGACCTTGGGAGAGGGGACCATGATCCGATCCTCGCCGGGATACGCCGTTTCCCTGCCGCCGTTCAGGAAATAGGTAACGTGCGGATATTTCTCGGTCTCCGCCATCCGAAGCTGGGTCCTGCCGGCGCCGGCGACCACCTCACCCAGGATGTTGTGCGGTTCGTCCGGAGGAAACAAAACGCCCAGAAATGGCGCGAGAGCGTCGGAATAGTGGGTCATGCCGACCGCCGCGGCGAAGTTTGGCCTGCGCCGGCGAGGAAAGCCGTCGAAGCCCGGGTCGAGCAGGGCGGCGAGGATTTCCCGCACCCGGTCGGCGCGGAAATTGAAGCAGAGAATCCCGTCGCCGTCCCGCATCCCGGCATAGTCACCGATCACGGAGGCCGGAACGAACTCGTCGAACTTCTGGGCGGCATAGGCGGCATGGATCGCGGCCTCGGGGGTAGGGTATTTCGCCCCGGCGCCGTCGACCATGGCGTTGTAGGCTTGGACGACGCGATCCCAGCGCTTATCGCGATCCATTGCGAAGTAGCGCCCGATCACCGTGCCGATCGACACGTCGGGCGGCAGCGCGGCCTGCAGTCGGGTCAGGTCCTCTCCGGCCGACTGCGGCGGTGTGTCCCGCCCGTCGGTAAACGCGTGTACGACAGCCTTTACTCCGGCCGCCTGCAAGTATTTCGCCAGGGCCGCGGCATGTTCCTGGTGAGAGTGGACCCCGCCCGGCGATACCAGCCCCATCAGGTGGCAGGTTCCGCCGGAATTCCGCAGTGCGGCGATCAGCGCGGTGAAAGCCGGGGCCTTCGCAATGCTGCCGTCCGCCACCGCGTCACCGATACGCACCAGTTCCTGTTTCACCACGCGGCCGGCGCCGATATTCAGATGACCGACCTCGGAGTTGCCCATCTGGCCGCGCGGCAGGCCGACATCCCGGCCGGAGGTGTGGAGGAGCGCATGTGGGCATGACCCCCACAGACTGGAGAATGTCGGTGTCTTTGCCAGTCGGACGGCATTGTCCGCCGCTTGATCCCGCCAGCCGAAGCCATCCAGGATAACCAGCATTACCGGTCGGGTTGCCATGCCTCTGTATTCCTTCGCCTATCCACGTCCTGAGCACCGGGGTATTGCCCGAGACTGACGGACTGTCACGACTTGTTTGTCGTCGTGAGCTTCCCCGACGCGGCGTCTTGTTTGCAACAAAATAAGCCGGCCGATGGCTCGAGGCGGCATGGCGCGATCGGTCCGTGCCTTCTGTCAGTGCCCGGCCATCGCAGCCAACCCGGCTTTCGCGACCACCGCATCCTGGGTGAAAATGCCGCCGCTGGCACCGATCGCTCCGATCAACTTCCCATCGACGACGATCGGGAACCCGCCTTCGCTCGCCACCGCATGGGTCAGCATCAGAATGCTCAAGGCCGAGGGCGCGCCGCCGGTATTGACCGCCGTCTGGAACACGCCGGACGGACGCCGGAACAGCGCCGAGGTGCGAGCCTTGGCCTGCGAAACCTCCGTCGACCCGTATTGCGTTCCATCCATCGTCGCATGTGCGACCAAAATGCCGGCCGGATCGACCACCGTGATCGACATCTTCCAATTGTGCTTTTTGGCTTCGGCCGCGGCCGCCGTGATCATCGATTGGGCCTGGTCCAGGGTGATGGGGGTGCCGTAGGGAATGTCGAACGGCATTGCCTCGGGCACCACGTCGGGGGTCGTGGCGGGCGGCGTCTGAGCGTACGCGGCAGCGCATGAGCCCGCCACGATGACAGCAGCGATGATCGCAGTATGGACCCGCATCGACATTACTCCCGGTGTCTATTCCCGCCGGCTACCCGGCGGGGGAATTCATTACGATCGAAGCGGTTCCGCCGCAAGACAGGCCGCCTTCACCGCGGTAAACTTGACCGCGAGGAAGTTCGGGTTTCCCATGCTCGACAGGAAAACTGCGACAGGAGCGAACCATGCACGACACGGTGATCCGAGGCGGCACCATTGTCGATGGGACTGGCCAGGCGAGCTACACGGGCGACGTCGCTGTGGACGGAGCGACCATCTCCCAAGTCGGCGGCAAGGCCGGGCCGGGCAGGCGCGAAATCGATGCGAACGGGCTGCTGGTGACACCTGGCTGGGTCGACGTCCATACCCACTATGACGGCCAGGCCACCTGGGACCCGGTGCTGGCACCTTCGTCCTGGCACGGGGTGACGACCATCCTGTTCGGCAACTGCGGCGTCGGCTTCGCTCCGGTCCGCAACGAAGACCACAGCGCGCTTGATCGGGATGATGGAATCGATCGAGGAAATCCCCGGCATCGCGCTGGCTGACGGCCTGAAATGGAACTGGGAGACGTTCCCGCAATATCTCGACGCGCTCGACCAAATGCCGCGCGCGATCGACATCGCCGCGCAAATTCCGCACCACCCGCTGCGGGTCTATGTGATGGGCGATCGGGCGATCAACCGGGAGGCGGCGACCGCCGATGACATCGCGGCGATGCGCGACGCGGTGACGCAAGGCTTGCGGGCCGGCGCATTCGGCTTCACCACCTCGCGCACCAACTCGCACAAGACGCCGAGCGGCGAGATGGTTCCGGGCCGTTACTCCGAAGTCCAGGAGCTGCTTGGCATCGGCTCCGCGTTCAAGGGCATGGGGTATGGCGCATTCGGCGTGAACAGCGACTTCGATGATGAAACCGAAGAGCTGAGGTGGATGACGAAATTCGGTCAGGACACCGGGCGTCCGGTGTGGTTCCTGCTGACCGACCGTCCGACCGACAAGGTGCGCTGGCGGCGGTTGATGGATGGTGTGCACCGGGCGCGCGCGGATGGCGCCAATGGTCACTGCGCAGGTCGCCGGCCGTCCGGTCGGGCGTGATGCTGGGGATCGATACGGCACTGAATCCGTTCTCCATCCGGCCCAGTTACCAGGCGCTGCTGCAACTGCCGGTCGACGGAACGCATCAGGCGCATGCAGGATCCGGCGTTGCGCGCGCAGATCCTGTCTGAGGCGCCGTCGCCGGCAGTTGCTGCAACCGGTTGTCGCAGTTCCGCCAGCATATCGTTACGCGCTGGAACCGCATGTTCCCGATGGGCGATCCGCCGAATTACGAGCCGGAGGAAAAGGACAGCATCGCCGCGATGGCGGCGCGGACGAACCACACGCCGGACGAGGTCGCCTATGACTACCTCGCCGGCGGCGCCGAACGGTTCCTGTTCTTTCCGATCGTCGGCTATAATGAGGACAATCTGGACATCATTCACACCATGCTGACGGATGATGCGACCATCCTGGGCCTGTCGGATGGTGGCGCGCATTGCTCCTCCATCGTCGATGCCAGTGTGCCGAGCTGGATGCTGATCCATTGGGCGCGGGACCGGTCGCGGGGACCGAAGTTGCCGCTGGAGCTGATGGTAAAGCGGCAGACCAGCGAAACGGCGGAGTTTTTCGGTTTCCATGACCGCGGCCGATTGGCTGTCGGCAAGAAGGCCGATGTGAATGTGATCGACTATGAGGCGCTTCGCCTGCACATACCCGAGGTGCGCTATGATCTGCCGATGAACGGTCGGCGGCTGGTGCAGCGAGTGGATGGCTATCGAAACACCTTCGTGTCCGGCATATCCACGTTCGAAAATGGTATATACACCGGTGCCACGCCAGGTCGACTGGTGCGCGCGTCCGCGGAATAGGCTAGACTTTAACCGGTTGGGTGGGCGGTGTCGCTGACGCCGCCCTGACCCCTTGTCGTTGAACCGGAGGAAGTCCCATGGAATTGCGCAGACTTGGCCAGTCATCCCTGCAGGTGCCACCAGTCACCTTGGGCTGCAACGTGTTCGGCTGGACGGCGGATGAAAAGACCTCCTTCTCGCTGCTGGATGCGTGGCTGGATGCCGGGTTCAACTTCCTCGACACCGCCGACGCCTACTCCCGCTGGCATACCGGCAACAGTGGTGGGGAGTCCGAAACGATAATCGGCAACTGGATGCATGCCAGGAACAATCGCGGCAAGATCGTACTGGCCACCAAGTTGGGTATCGAGATAGTACCAGGAAAGAAGGGGCTTTCTCGGGCCTACATGCGGCAGGCGGTGGAAGACTCGCTGCGTCGGTTGCAGACGGATTACATCGACCTCTACCAGTCGCATCGGGACGATCCCGAAACGCCGATCGAGGAGACCTTGTCGGCATATGGCGAGCTGGTCAAGCAGGGCAAGGTGCGTGAAATTGGTGCCTCCAACTTCTCCGTCGACCGGCTGGCGGAGTCGCTGAAGATCAGTACCGACAAGGGATTGCCGCGCTATCAGAGCCTGCAGCCGATATACAACCTGATGGAGCGGGCGCAATTCGAAGGACCGTTGGAAGCGTTGTGTCTGCGGGAAAAGGTCGGGGTGATCGGCTACTACTCGCTGGCGAGCGGGTTCCTGACCGGCAAGTATCGGTCCCCGGCCGATACCGCGGGTCGTCCGCGTGGCGCCGGGGTGGCGAAATATCTGAATGACCGCGGCCTCGGCGTGCTGAAGGCGCTCGACGAAGTTGCGAAGCGCTACGAAGCAAAGCCTGGCCAGATCGCCATCGCATGGCTAATCGCTCGGCCCGGCGTGACGGCGCCTATTGCCAGCGCAACGAACCTGGAGCAACTCGCCGAACTGGTGGAGGCGGCGGAGATCGAACTTGATGCGGAGTTCGATCGAGAAAATCGACGCCGCCAGCAAGCCGGGCTGATCGGCGCCCGAGAGCGCCCTCGTCACGCAACCGCACTCAATCCTGAGGGCTGCCATAGTGCCCGGTCGACTGGAGATATTTGCATGACAGACACCAACGCGATCACTTTCCTCATGCTCCCGCCGCAAACAGTCCGGACGCGCGAGTGGGCGAAGCGGCTGTCGAGCGGCGTTCCGGGCATGCAGATCGTTGTTGCCGAGGACGTCCAAAGCGCGGCCGCCACCATCGAGACCGCGGATGCCGCTTTCGGCACACTGCCGCCGGAACTGCTGCGCCGGGCGAGCAACCTGCGCTGGCTGCAGGCGCCGCAGGCCGCTCCGCCCGCCGGCTACTACTACCCTGAACTGGTGGCACATCCGCTGACAGTCACCAATTTCCGGGAAATATACAACGATCACATCAGCGCTCACATCATGGCCTTTGTGCTGGCGTTCGCGCGCGGCCTGCACGTGTTCATCCCGCAGCAACTCCGTCGCGAATGGAAGAAGCCACCGGACAATCAGGGCGTTGTGCCGTTGCCGGGCGCGACGGCTCTGATCGTCGGCCTGGGCGGGATCGGAGCGGAAACAGCACGCCTGCTCGCGACCTTCGGCGTCCATGTTCTGGCCGTGGACGCTCGCCGGACCGACAAGCCGGAGTATGTCAGCGAGCTCCACCCGGCCGAGGCGCTGGACAAGCTCTTGCCGCGCGCCGACTTCGTCATACTGACGGTGCCCCATACCCCTGCCACCGAAGGTTTCTTCAACCGTGCCCGGTTCCGGCTGATGCAGCCGACCGCCTTCTTCATCAACATCGGCCGCGGCATGACGACGCGCCTCGATGATCTTGTGGGAGCGCTGCGGGCCGGGGAAATCGCCGGCGCGGCGCTCGATGTCTATGAGCAGGAACCGCTGCCAGCCGACCATCCGCTTTGGGGGATGGCGAATGTCCTGCTGACGCCGCACATGGCCGGCCACGGCCCGCATCTGGACGAGCGGCGGTTCCAGATCATCCTGGACAATTGCCGAGCGTTTACCGAGGGGCGGCCATTGCGAAATGTCGTCGACAAAGCCGCCTGGTTCTGATCTGGCCGGCCCACGCTCCGGGTTTCATAACGGCTCCTCCAACCTCGGTGTCACCTTCGGCGAGGACAGGCCCGACCCGCGCTGGGGGTGGTGCGGCCTAGGGCGGCCCGTCTGACACCGCGACGCGATCAGCGTGCCGGCGTCCCGGCGTCCACCGAGCCTTCCCTGCGCGACAGCACCTGATAATCCGGCGAAGCCTGTCCGCGATCTGCCGCTGTCAGGTCCAGCGCGAGCCGATCCGCGACCGCGACCCGATAATGCTGCGGATCCCAGTAGTTGTCGTCCGTCACGGTAATCGGACTTGGCCGCATGAAATCCACCGCAACGGTATTCGGCGTCAAACTTGTCAGACCGACGATGCGGTGCTTGCACTCGTCCCAGACCCGAGCTCCGTCGCTGCCCGGCGCCGATAGCAGCCGGCGGTGATAGGGCACGAAAAACAGGATCTTGTGGGTCGTTTGGGGGAGCGACAGAAGATCGTCGCGAAGGGTCTCCAACGCCGGAAAGCGCCACCTCGTGGCATCCCCGGAACGTTCGCCGCCCGGAACACGTGGTTCAGCTTCGCGCAGATGGACCGCGGCGCGGGCGGGATCATAAGTATCGTCAGGCGGAACGAAACGGGTGTAGCCGTCGCGGCCCATATCCTCCTGCTTCAGTCCGGTCAGCACGCCGAATTCCTTGAACGCCTCCTGCACGGCAAACAGATTGAACATTTCGCCGTAACCGGACCACCGGTTGCTTTGATACATCCATTCCGGAAATGGCCGCGGCGAGAGCTTGCGGAAGCTGTCCCCGGTGACGCACCAGCGGTCGTCGATCCCGAGCATGATGACCCTGGCCGCCGGGTGGGCAAGGCTGAATACGCGCAGCAACCTGGACATCTCATAGGGTGTGGCATCATTCATCGCCAGATTGACAAAACGCGCGTCAAATGCCGGATCGAGCGAGACAGGCCGCAGCAAGCGGCTGGTGGACGTGCCGAGTATCGCGCTGTCGAAACGAGGCGAGCGGGCGAGGCTTGGGTATGAAAATCGTTGATTACTGGTGACCGGCGCACGGTCCCACGGCGGTGACAGGGGCAGCGTGTCGAACGGATCAACGAGCACGACGAAAAGATAAATCACGCCGGCGAGCCCGGCGGCCGAACCAACGGCGAGACGGAAAAAGCGGCGCCATCGCGTGGCCTGATCAGAACTGGAAATAGATGAAGACATTCGGCAGCCTGCCTCCGATCAGCAGCAGCAGATAGGCCAGCAGCACGCCGGCGGGAACCGCCAGCCAGGCTCGCGGCCGCAACCCGCGCAGCGCGGCTTCCTGGCTGGTTGGACCCAGAGTCGCGATCACGGCGCCGATCACCAGGGCAACGATGTACTCCCGATCAACCGCGATGTGCCCGATCCCGTGCAGGCCGCCCATGCTGGCAAGAATTTCGCCGGCATGGGCGAAATCCGGCGAGCGGAACAGCACCCAGCAGGTCATGACGAACAGTGTCGTGATCAGCCAGGCCACTGCGCGGGGAAGGCGAAAAGCGCGTGCCGCCCACGCATGGTTCACCGCTAGCGCGGCGCCGTGCAGACCGCCCCAGGCGACGAATGTCCAACTCGCACCGTGCCAGAGGCCGCCCAGCAGCATCGTGGCCACGACGTTCACCGCCTGACGCGATGCCGTGCCGCGGTTGCCGCCCAGTGGAATATACAGGTAGTCACGCAGGAACCGGCTGAGCGTCATGTGCCAGCGCCGCCAGAAATCGCGGACCGATACCGCGCGGTACGGGGCGTTGAAATTCAACGGCAACCGCAGGCCGAACATCAACGCGAGACCGATCGCCATGTCGGAGTAGCCGGAAAAATCAAAATAGATCTGCAACGTGTAGCCGGCGGTGGCGATCCATGCCTCGACCGCGGTCAGCGGCGCCTGCAGCGCCTGATGGAACAGTGGGTCCACCAGCATGGCGAGGGTATCGGCCAAACCGGTCTTCTTGGTGACGCCGATCAGAAACAGAATGAACCCGCGCGAGAGGTTTTCCCACATCTCCGGTCGGCGTGGATCGGCGGCAAATTGCGGAATGATTTCGTTGTGCCGCACCAACGGCCCGGCGATGAGCTGCGGGAAGAATACGACGAACATGCAGAAGTCGAGAAGACCGTAGATGTGCCGGTCGCCGCGCCGGAGATCGATGAGGTAGGAGATCTTCTGGAACACAAAGAAGCTGATGCCGAGCGGCAGTATCAACCCCCATGGCTGCCAGGTCTCGCCGACCAGCCCGAAGACGGTGCCGCGCAGGAAGTCGGCATATTTGAACAGCGCCAGGGTGGCCAGGTTGAGGACAACGCCGACGAGCGGGATCCAGCGACGGCCCGAGGCTCCGAACCAGTATGCGATCAGCCAGTTCGCCAGCGTAAGGGTCACCAGCAGCGGCACGAAGCGAACATCCCACCAGGCGTAGAAGCCGAGTGAGGCGAGTACCACGAGTCCTTGGCGAGCGGTGCGGTTCGCGGCCAGGGCATAGTAAAGCCACAGCACCGCCGGCAGAAAGAAGACGATGAAGACCTGGGAGTTGAACAGCATCGGCCGCGATCAGCGAGTCGGAGCGCAGGCGTCAGATCGACAGGACGGGTTCAGCCCGGCCCCGTCGCCCTTGTCCTCGGCCACTCGGCCCATTGCGAACGTAATCAGTCGTTGAAAATCGCCACCGCGCGAGTCCACCCTGCGGAGGCTCGATGCACCTTCACCGGGAAGCACACGACGTCAAACCCGTCCGCTGGCAACGCGGGCAGATTGCCCAGCTTTTCCATCTGGAAATAGCCGATCTCCCGGCCGGCCCGATGCCCCTCCCAGATCAGTCCGGCATCGCCGGTCGCCTTGACCCTCTCACGCGTGAAGGAGAACGGCGCGTCCCAACTCCAGCCATCGGTGCCCACGACGCGCACCCCGCGTTCGAGCAGCCAGAGCGTTGCCGCCTTGCCGATGCCGCAGCCACGATCGACGAAATCGTCCTGTCCGTAACGGGCTCCGGCGGCGGTGTTGACAATGACGATCTCCAACGGTCGCAGCGTGTGACCGATCCGCTTCAGCTCTGCCTCGACGTCGCCGGCGGTCGCGACGTAGCCGTCGGGCAAATGGCGGAAGTCCAACTTCACGGCCGGCTGAAAGCACCAATCCAACGGCACGTCGTCGATCCGCCAGGACGGCTCCCCGCCCGGCTTCAGCGCATGATTCATGCTGGAGAAGAAATGCCAGGGCGCATCCATGTGGGTGCCGTTGTGGGTGCTGATCTCCGCCCGCTCGACCGCGGCGTATTCCCCGTCGGGAAGCTGGTCGACCCGCACCCCCATGTATTCCGCCATCGCCGGTGCGGTCTGATGGTGATCCATGTAGTCGATCTTCGGCAGCATATGCGGCGGATCGCTGCGTATCCCCGCCTTCAGCGGCGAGGAAATATCCACCAACCGGCGAGCCACTACTCCGCCGCCTGCATCAGCTTGGACGGATCGGCGCCGACCCGCCCGCTCTCGCCCGGGTCAGCCTTGGCGAGACGGAAATCGTAATGTACCGCGCGGAGCCCGGGAATGGGAGAGGCCGGATCGTCCTTGGCGTCCACCACCAGAGACCCTGACACGCCGAATACGGTGTCGCTATCGATATGTGGGTCGTCGGCAAAATACAGCGCCGTCACCAGCTCTCGATGCCCCTCGGCGCCGATCAGGCTATGGATGTGAGACGGTCGGAAGCCGTGACGCTTCTGTGCCGTCACCAGGTCGCCGACCGGTCCGTCCATCGGGATCGAATAGCCGAGTGGTCGTACCGTGCGGAAATGGTAGCGGCCGTCGGCGCCGGTGCGAAAATTGCCGCGCATGTCCATGCTGTCGCCTTCGCGCTCCTGCAGGTCGTACAGGCCTCGTTCGCTGGTCTGCCAGATCTGGATCAGAGCGTTCGCAATGGGAGCGCCGTCGTTGTCAGTGACCCGGCCGTACACGACGATTTCCGGCTCCGTCGGGTTCTGGACGATCTGCGCGCCATTCGGTAGCTCCGGGGCACCTTCGCGGAAGAACGGGCCGAGCAGGGAGCTTTGAGAGCCGAGTTCGCGGGCTTTCTTGTCGTGGAGTGCGTTGACCACGGCACTCAGACCCAGAATATCGGACAACAGGATAAATTCCTGACGCCGCGGTGTGCAGGCCTGGCCGACGGCGGTGAGGAACTGGATTCCGGTCAGCCACTCTTCCGGCGTCAGGTTTACCTCGCGCGCGAACGCGTGCAGATGCCGGACCGCCGCTTCGGCGATCTCTTTCAGGCGCGGATTTTCCGTGCCGGCCATCTGGGCCAGCGCCTCGTCCGTGACGGTAAACTCGTCCAGATCCTGCATATCGGCCTCCCCTGGCTATTTCAGGCTTCCAGCATAGAGCGAAACCGGCGCTCTTTGCCACCCGCCTCGCCCTGCCATAAGATGCCGCCAACAATACGGATCGGAGGAAACGCCACCATGCCAACCCGCAAGCTCGGCTCGTCGGGCGCAGCGCTGCTCGCCTCGGCGCTGCTGCTCAGTGCCGGCCTGTTCGCCGCCGCACCGCCGGCGCGAGCGGAAAATCCCATCACCATCGGTTTCGGCATGGCGCTGACGGGGGGCCTGGCGCCGAACGGCAAAGCAGCATTGCTGGCGATGCAAATCTGGGAGGAGGAGGTCAACGCCCGTGGCGGGATCCTCGGCCGACCGGTCAAGCTGGTCTATTATGATGACCAGTCGAACCCGTCGACGGTGCCCGGGCTGTATACCAAGCTACTCGACGTGGACAAAGTCGACATCGTCATCAGCGGCTACGGCACCAACATGATCGCGCCGGCGCTGCCGGTGATCATTCAGCACAAGCGCACATTCCTGGGGCTGCTTGGCCTGGCCGTGAACACCGAGTTCAACTACCCGAACTATTTCTCCATTACGCCGACCGGTGGCCCGCACCCGAAACAGAGCTTCTCCAAAGGGTTCTTCGAGGTCGCAATGGCGCAGAACCCGAAGCCCGCGACACTGGCGCTCGTCGGGGCCGACGCGGAGTTTCCGCGCAACGCCATGGAGGGCGCGCACGAGCTTGCCAAGGAGGCGGGCCTGAAGATCGTCTATGACAAGACCTACCCGCCAAGCACAGTGGACTACACGCCGATCGTGCGTGCGATCCAGTCGACCAATCCGGATCTGGTCTTTGTCGCCTCCTATCCCCCGGATACAGTGGGGATGTTGCGAGCAGCCAGTGAAGTCGGCCTGAAAGCCAAGCTGTTTGGCGGCGGCATGGTCGGCTTGCAGTCGACCGCCATCAAGCTTCAGTTGGGCCCGGTGCTGAACGGCATCGTCGATTATGACTTCTGGCTGCCATTTGGAGCAAACGCGACACCCGAGGCACTCGACTTCCTCAAGCGCTACCAGGCGAAAGCAGCCGGCTCCGGGGTGGATCTGCTGGGCTACTACCTGCCGCCGATCGCCTATTCCGATATGCAGGTCCTGCAGGCGGCGATCGAGGGAGCCCAGGGCCTGGACCAGCAGAAGCTCGCCGACTACCTGCGATCCCACACTTTTCACACCTTGAATGGTGACATCACCTTCGGCCCGGGCGGCGAGTGGACCGAGGCCCGGGTGATGGAAGTGCAATTTCAGGGCGTCAAAGCCAACGATCTGGAGCAGTTCAAGAAGCCCGATGTCGAGGTCGTCCTGTGGCCGCCGGCACTGAAGACCGGAGACGTGATCTACCCCTATTCCACCGCGAAAAACTAGGCCCAACCGGGCCGGCGTATTGCCCGACTGGCGCGCACGGCAGGCCTGAACCGCCGGGCCGCGCGCACGCGTCGTCACGCGGACGTGGCATCGCGCAAACGAACCGGCAGCGGAAAAATGCGTTCGTTCTCCTATGGGGCACACCATACGACCACCGGACTGCAACCAACTCCTAGCCAGTCTTCCAGCCCCGGATTGGGACTATCTTGCTTCGGCGATACGGATCGAGCATCCGCCACGCGGCCAGATCCTCACCAGCCGGAGCGAACGCCCGACCGACATCTGGTTTCCCCACTCCGGCGTGGTCGCCCTCGGCACCACCGATGCGGATGGCCGCGGCACCCAACCCGCTTTCGTCGGATCGGAAGGATGCGTCGGCGTCGAAACCTTGCTGGATCAGGCCCCGAACCTTGCCGACGCCATCGTCCAGATCGAAGGCGACATCTCGGTTATTCCCGCCGCCCGCTTCCGGTCAGCGCTCAAGGCCCGGCCGCCGATCCGCGAAGCGGTGCAAAAGTATCTCTACGCGCTTTCGGCACAATTACTGCAGACGACCGCGTGCGACCGACTGCACGCGCTGGACCGTCGCTGCTGCCGCGCCTTGCTGCTGATGCAGGACAGGTACCGGGGATGGATGAGCTCGCCCTGACGCAGGAGAGCCTTGCGGCGTTGCTTGGTTGCGGCCGACCGCGGATCAACGGTGTCCTTGGCTCCCTGGAGCGCAAAAATCTACTGCGCCGGGAGCACGGTCGGATCAGGCTGCTGCGCCGCGCGGGGCTGGAGGAACGCTCGTGCGATTGCTACCAGATCGTACGGCGGGTGTTCGAACTCGCTGGGGATTTCCACCAAGCGGCCCCGCATTGTCGCATAGCGAACAGACGCCGGCGTTCCGCTAGCATACCACCCGGCGGGAGGCGTCGGGATTGATGCGATCGTCGGAGCAATCACGAACTCGGATTCGATCCGTGCTGGTGATCGAGGACGATGCTCTGGTCAGCGAAACCATCGCCGTCATGCTGGATGGCCATTACGAGACGGTGCTGGTTGGGACGGTGGAGGGGGCCCTGGCCCATCTGGGGCCTTTGCCACGTTCAGGCTCTGAGTATCTCGACAAGCCGGCGCTGATCCTACTCGACTGCCTGCTGCCAGGCGGCCGGGTTTTGGACTTGTTGCAGGCGGCGGACCAACAGTCGATCCCCGTGGTGCTGACAAGCGGCGATCCGGAACGCGCCAGCCGGATCGATGGCCGCCGCCGCTTTCTGCCGAAGCCGTTCAGCCGGGAAAAGCTGCTGCAAACCCTCAGGGCGGCATTCGACTGACGGCCGAGTCGGCGGCTGGTGTCGATTTACCTTCCTTCCGATTGATGGTCTCGCATTCCTGGTGGCGAGTGAACACAACAGGTCTAAGGTTCAATTCATGGACCCCGAACGCATCAACCTCCATCTGGTATCCGACGCGACGGGGGAAACCCTGAACTCGATCGCCAGAGCGACCACGGTTCAATTCGAGCATGCACAAATCATGCATCATCGGTGGAGCCTCATTCGCACGCGGTTTCAGTTGCATCGGGTGCTGGAGGGGATCGAAGCCGAACCTGGTCCGGTGTTGTCGACCCTGGTGGACCGTGCCTTGCGGGCCGAACTGGAAACGACATGCGGGCGCCTGAATGTGAAGGTAGTCAACGTCCTCGATCCAGTGATGAACGTCCTGCAGGAATGCATCGGCACCAAGGCAGCGGCTCGGCCTGGCCGGCAATACGTGCTGAATGCCGACTATTTCTCCCGCATCGATGCGATGCACTATGTGCTGGCGCATGATGACGGGCAGGCGCAGCCGGGCCTGGCAGAAGCCGACGTGGTGCTGGTCGGGGTGTCGCGCAGCTCCAAGACGCCGACCTGCTTCTACCTTGCCAACCGCGGGATCAAGGCCGCCAACGTGCCGTTGGTGCCGAATCTGGCCGAGCCGGTTGGCCTGTCGGAGGTGAAATGCCCGGTGATCGGTCTGACCCTGGCGCCGGAAGCGTTGATTGATATCCGTCGACACCGGCTGCGCCTTATTGGCGGTGGCGGCCAAACCGGTCCGATGCGGCAGGATAGCTCCGATTATGTCGATGAGGACGCCGTCAAGGCAGAACTGTTGTGGGCGCGGCGACTCTGCAACAGCCGTGGGTGGCCGACGATCGACGTGACCCGCCGCTCAATCGAGGAGACGGCTGCGACGGTGCTGCAATTGATGGAGGCATGGCACAATCGACACGGGAAGGCAGCCTCGGCGGGACCTGTCCCGGCCGAACCGGCGCATCGGCGCCCGAGGAGTGGTCCGAGCCATCAAACCGGCGATTAATACCGCCGGCCCGCAACGTTGACCCATTCTCCGGCTGCCGGGCCGTCGCTATCTTATTGATTTCGCGCGCGGCCCCCTCCCTCGCGTGCTCGGTCGCCCCGCCAACCCCGCGCGCATACCAGTCGTCCCTTCAGGCCGCTGGTATAAATAGGCCGGGACGGTTGCGGTCCAATCGCGGCGGTTGCGGCCGTGTTCGCTTGCGAGCCCGATCGTCGGTCAGGGAAATCGAAGCAGGATTCCGGCGGCCGACCGCAAAGCATCTTGCCCAGCGGGCGGGCGGAGGCTATATGCCCGCCCTCGGTCGGAGTGTAGCTCAGCCTGGTAGAGCACTGTGTTCGGGACGCAGGGGCCGGAGGTTCGAATCCTCTCACTCCGACCAATGATTTCAATATTCTACCGTATTTCAATACAGCGCGCGGTGGCATACTCGCTGCGTTCCGCCTGGTATATTCGCCTCAGCGGCTGAAAACGGGGGCCGACCGGGTTGGGTTTGCCGCATGCAGCTGCAGGGTTCGTGCAGCGGCTCCTTCTTGACCAATCCGCGCCGCGCGGTCTGAAAACCATCCTCTACTTGCCGCAGCCGACGCGGCGGGTTGGCCATCCTCGTCACGGCAGATCATACGGCTTCAGTTCCTCGAGCTTCTCTTGCCCGGGCGAAGCGCACATTTCGAACGAAGCCGCGGTTGCTCGGCGGCACACCGCCCCAGGCTTCGAGAGTCACGCGGCGGCCGGTGTCGGTAATGTCGATCATTTCGGGGTCTCTGCTGCAATCGTATGGCATTCGAAAGTACATCATCGACACCAAGTAAAACATGGACCCGAAGATGTGAGGTCAGACGCTCTGGACGAGATGGTTCGCCAAGAATTTGTACGAAGTTCTACTTGATGTAGACGCTACATTATCGGCGTTAGTGAGAGATTATACTCATGGGCTTTAACGATGACCGTCCGTGCTTAAGGTGTCATCCTCGGCGAAGGCCGGAGATCTACGATTTTGCCGGAGGTTTACGATTTTGACTGCACCGCACTGCAAGTCGTGGGTCCCCTCGGCCTCCGCCAAGGGCATGCTCCGCCGGGGATGACACTGGAGACGCAAGTTAGCGAAATCCCCTTGACGACTTGACGCCGAAGCGCATGATGCGCGGTGGCCCGTGGCAGAACTTGCCCGGCCGACATCCAGCCTTCGACAAGACCAACAAAGTCAATGGAACGGGGAGGGGCAAATGGAATTCAATATCTTCGAATACTTCAAGGACTACAAACGCACTACCGACGGTCCAATGACCCCGGAAGCGCAAGGCACTTCATACTTTCTTGGCGGTCCGATGGGGTCGCGCATCCGCGAACAGGCCGAGCCTTACGCTGATAAAGCGGGTGTGGCGCGCCGGGATTTCTTCGGGACCGCAGCTGGATTTGCCGCCACCATGCTGGCCGTGAACAAGCTGACCGGCATGCGCTTTTTCGAAGTCAGCGAAGCCGAGGCCGCCGACACAGTGGCCGCCAAGGAGATCCAGGTCAGCCGCAAGTCAGGAGCGGACTTCATCGTAGACGTTCATACTCATATCTGCTGGCGCAAGGATGGCTTTATCCCCGGCGTGAACACCACTGAAAAGGGTATGTGGTTCGTCAACCTGCTCGACGACACCGGCAAGGGCATGGGGCTGCCGAACGGCATCAAGGATATGAACGTCGAGAACTTCGGCAAGCTCATCCTGGAAGGCAGTGACACCAGCGTCGCGATTTTCAATCCGTTCGGCTTTCGCGAGGACTACGGCGGCAAGGACATGGTCCCGATGGACGAGCAGGCGGAAATCAAACAACGCTGGCCCGACCGCACCGTCATGCTGGCAGGTGGCCTGACGCCGAACCAAGGCCTCAGTGTCACACTCGAACGTCTCCAGATGTACGTCGAGCAGTATAAGATTTCCGGCTTGAAACTTTATACTTTTGATGCGACCCCGGCCCGTGGCTGGTGGTTCGACGATCAGAAGCTGGCCTATCCGATCTGGGAGAAATGTCGTCAACTCGGCATCAAGAATATCGGCTGCCATAAGGGCCTTCCGTTTGGCCAGTTCATGGCCCGCTATTCCCACGCCGACGACTTTGACGCCGTCGCTGATGATTTCCAGGATCTCAACTTCATCGCGTATCACTCGGCGTGGCCGTACCAAAACGACCTGGCGGCATTGAAGGCGTTCAAGCCGTATCGGAAGAACCTTTACTCCGAATTGGGCTCGACCTTCGCGGCGACTGTCACCAGCCGGCCGCTTGAGTGTGCCCATATTGTTGGCACCCTGCTCCGCGACCTTGGCCCGGATTATGTGATGTGGGGAACTGATTCCTGCATTTGGGGAAGTCCCCAGTGGCAGATCGAGGCGTTCCGGAAGTTCCAGATCCCGGATCAATTGGTCGAGGGACACGGTTATCCAAAACTCACGCCCGAAATAAAAGCCAAGGTGTTTGGCCAGAACGCGGCGCGAATTTGGAATCTCAAGACCACGGCCTAGAGATTTTTACTTCTCGGGTGGCGAGCAGCGCGCCCGGCCACCCGCGTCGCCTGACCCCAAAGGAAGCCAATGCCGACCTATGAATACCAATGCGAGCCATGTCGGATCGTTTACGAGACGATGCATGGCATGAACGACCCGCCGGTCGAGCGCTGCCCGAAATGCGCCGGGGCAGTTTCACGTTTGATCTCCGCGCCGAGGCTCAATCGATACAATTATTCCAGCCCGACTCAGGCGAAATACGCGAAGGTCTATCCGGAGCACGAAATTGCCAAGGAGAAGGATTTGCAGAAGGTCTACCAGCGGGTCTGGTTGCCTCCACCGGTTGTGCACAACCCGTGGGACGAGCATTAGCCCTGCCGCAAGCGGGGGCGTCGTCGTCGGACACTGATATAAACGCCCGAGCTCGCCGGCCCGGGCGTTAAGGCACGATCAGTCGCGGTGACAGTCCCAGCCGGCGCCGTTACGCCGCCAGTGCAGCCTGTGGCCCTCGCACGAGCTTGCCCGGCAACGCGCCGGTCGCCTGGCCCTCGCGGAACGAAACGTTGCCGGACACGATCGTCGCGTCGTAGCCGTGCACCGCCTGCAGCAGCCGCTTGCCGCCCGCGGGAAGGTCGCTGACCACGTATGGCGCGTCGGCCCCCAGTTTCTCCCAGTCGATGACGTTCACATCGGCCTTCTTGCCGGCCGCGAGAATGCCCCGATCATGCAACCCGGCCGCATGCGCGGTATCGGAGGTCAGGCGGCGGATCAGTTCGGCTGCGCTCCAACGTTTCTGGTCGCGGCCCCAATGGGTGAGCAGCCATGTCTGGTAGCCGGCATCGAGGATAAACGCGACATGCGCCCCGCCGTCACCCAGACCCATGATGCAATTGCGGTCGGCCAGTGTCGTTTCGGAGACGGTCAGGTCGTGATACGCATAGTTGCCGAGCGGCGTGTAGATAAAGCCGGTTCCCCCGTCCTCGATCAGCATGTCGTAGGCAACTTCCTGCGGCGCGCGTCCCTCGCGTGCCGCGATCGCCGCGATGCTGTCTTCTTTTTTCGGCAGATAGTTGGGCGGGTTGCCGAAGCGGAACATGAAGTCGAACGACAGGCGGTGGAACAGCGGGAAGGTGCTGCCTTTCTTCGGATCCTCGCTCAGGATGCGCCGGCGCATATCCGGGTCGCTCATGCGGCGAGCGCGTTCGTCCAGCGGCAGGGTGGCGATCTCCTTGTAGGAGGGGGTGCCGGAGAACGGGTTCTGGCTGCCGGCGAGGCCCAGCAACACGCCGATGGCACGCGGTGCCACGACGGGTCGGATGGACAGGCCGTCACGGGCTGCCTTGTCGGCGTGGGCCAGCAGGTCGCGCCAGACCTCCGGCCGAGAGTGGCGTTGGGTCAGCGTGAACACGGCGGGCCGGCCGCAGGCCTCGATCACTCGCCGCAGCATGGCGAACTCCGCGTTGTGGTCAGGCGACCACTCCGACACCATTTCCAGCATGCCCGACCCGGCGTCCGTCATGCCCATGGCGATGCCGCGCAGCTCGTCCTCCTGGGCGCGCAACGTCGGGGTCGGATCGCCGCGAAGGGTCTTGTGCGACAGGCTGCGGGAGGTGGAAAAGCCGAACGCTCCGGCCTGCATGGCTTCGCGGGCAATCTGGCGCATCTCGGCGATGTCGGCCTGGTTCGCGTTCTCCAGGTTGATGGCGCGGTCGCCCATGACGAAGACCCGCACGGCGGCGTGCGGCAGCAGGGCGCAGATGTCGATGTCGCGCGGGCGGGCCGCCAGCGCGTTCAGGTATTCGCTGAAAGACTCCCACTCCCACTTCAGACCCTCGTGCATGACTGCGCCGGGGATGTCCTCGACGCCCTCCATCAGCTCGATCAGACGCTCCCGGTCGGCCGGCCGGCAGGGGGCGAAGCCGACGCCGCAATTGCCCATGACGGCAGTGGTGACACCATGCAGCGAAGACGGCGCCATGTGGCTGTCCCAGACCGCCTGAGCGTCGTAATGCGTGTGGATGTCGACGAAGCCCGGCGTGACGAGCTTGCCCTTGGCATCGATCTCCTCGGCGCCGCCGCCGCTCAACGTGCCGACCTCGGCGATACGGTTGCCGATGATGCCGACGTCGGCCTCACGCGGCGCGCCGCCGGTGCCGTCAATCACGGTGCCGCCGCGTATGAGCAGATCAAATGCTGGCATGGGGGAGTTTCTCCTGAATGATTGCCACCATACTGGTCCCGCCTGCCGCTGCTGGCAAGTTTCGGCGTTCCCCCGATGATCTACGATGAAGGTCACTGGAGGATCGAGCGTCGCCATCCCGTGCGGTCTGGGGAGATCGATACGACCCTGAATATCGTTACGTCGGATTGTTTCCGTTGGGATTGGGCCTGGTTCCTTGGCTCTTGCCTCGGAACCGCTGCTCCTGGGTCTGGCAGTCTGGCGGCAGCGACCAGTTTTCGTCGACCTTCGGCATCCCGGCTTTCCCAGGGTTCCGCGTTGCCTGCGCGATCCGCAAGCCAACCGTCCAATGAGCCTTGATGAACGTTACTGCCGCGAGTACGTCCGCGTCGTCGAGGTGAGTGTGACCGGCGGCTGCGAACAGGTCGTCATCCGACAAGGTCCAGACCCGCCCGGTCTGATCGAGCGCTGGCGCACGCTTTCCATAGTATTGGTCTTTCATCTGCCAGAGCGGCTGTCCCTGCAGATTGCGCCCGTGGCACGAGGCGCAGCGGCTCTGGTAGGTTTGTTTCCCCTGGCGCACCTTCGCCAGATCATCGGCGTCGGCAAAGTGTTTCGGGGCAGGAGAAGTGGATCGGTACTCAGTCACTCCAGCGAACGCCAGGGACGCGGCGAACAAGGATGCGGCGACCATTCCGCATCCTTTGAGGCTTGTCACCCTCCCGACCCCGGGAGCACCCGGATGATCGCCATCATGCCGTTATCCTCGTGTCCCAGGATGTGGCAGTGGTAGACAAAGTCACCGACATCAGGTCCGCGGAAATCCATCCGAACAGTTACGCTTGGATAAGGACCTTTACCGTCCCAGTAAGGCACCTGGATCGTGTCCAGCATCTGTTGCTGGTCCATCGGCGTGGACGATCCATTCACCGCAAGCAGCTTGAAGTGGATCTGGTGTATGTGAAATTCATGGTTTTCGCCACTGCGGTTTTCAATCGTCCAGTCCTCGACCGATCCCTGGGTGGTGGTGATCGCGGGCGGATTGACCGAATCAAACAGCGTCGGTTGTGCGCCATCGACCGTGATGAAGAAATTTGTCGGGCTCGCGGGGTTGCTCGGGTCGGAGACCACTTCGGAGAAGTAGAGCGTCCGTTGCTGGCTCACCGGAGCAGTGTCCAGACCGGTGAAACGCTGTGTCGCGCTCGGCGTCTGATCCGCGCTCACCGTGGGCAGGGTGGTCCCCGTGGATGGCTTGACGACCGCGAGGACCCGCTCGGGATCGAAATCGCCCAGTGGCCCGGTGTCGATTGCCTGCGTTACCAGTTCAGCCTTCTGCACGCTCTGGTCAGGTGTCGTGACGATGAATTCGGCGCGCCCCGCCGGCGGGATCAGGATGTGGTTTACCGTGACGATCTGCTTTTGCGTGGACCCGGCGACCGAGGTCGGGACACCGTCAAGGCCGACCAGCTGCAGGGGTTGAGCCTGGCCGTCGAAGCGAAGCTGTAGATCCGCGATGGTGTCGGCCGAGGCGTTGACGACGCGCCAAACTTCCTGCGCGCCAGGAGCGGCATTGAGGATCGAAGGAATGTAGCCGGGAAATGATATTGGAATGTAGTTCAGCGAGACATCCCAGGCCGGAACGTTCGGTTCATTGCCGACAGCGGCCGCGACCGCCTGATCCCGCACGATCAGCAGGCGCTCGGGAAGCCCGGACACCGCGGGCTGTTCGTTCGCCAGGCCCTCGACGATGATCGCGCCCGAAGCGCCCCCCAGGACGGCCGCTTCGGCGATCCCGTGAACATGCGGGTGATACCAGTAAAGCCCCGGCGGCTCATCCGCGGGAATATGGACGACGTAGCTGAAGGTCTCACCGGAGTTTACCAGCGTGTGGAGCACGTCGTCGCTATGGCAGGTCGGCGACAAATTCATACCGTGAAAATGTATGTTGACCGAAGTGCCCGTCATTACCGAATTGCCGCATTTATCGCTGGCGTTTGACACTGTCTCGGTAGGAGCCCCCGCGGGCAACCCCGGGATCTTGTTTTTTATAGTAATCGCAAGTGTGTCACCGGGATGGACCCGCAACGTAGGAGATTCCTGGCCGGCGGTTGTCCTGAAGCAGAAGAGCGTCCGTCCCGCGTCATCCACGCCGGTGAAGAAGTTGAGCGACACTTGCAGAAGGCCGTCCTCACTCGTCAGTTCCGGTGGCGGACTGACAATCGAGCCCGGTCCCGGCCGGGAACAAGGCGTGGAGGCCCCTTGTGCGAAGGTTGCTGACGCTGCCATGGTCAACATCATCATGGTCAGCGGTAAGAGGAATGAAATTCGCTGCATTTGGGTTTCCCGATGTTGTCAATCCAAAATGGACTACTGGTCAAAATTGACTGCCGGACTGTCCCGGCTGCTCTGAGCAACACAGTCTCGTTTCGAATTAAGCTACGTACTCGAGCCGCCTCGCCAGTGCGACGTCGGCCCTGGTGATTGACTTGTGCGATAAAAGAACTGCACGGACGGCTACCGAGCCGTTCCGCTTGGGTCAACGGGCAGAGCCCACAAAACTGTAAATGACTATCAATCGCACGAGTCCGGCGAAGATGTTTGGGACATGCTTCCTAATTTGGCCGGAAGGGACGATCTTTCGGGGTGCAAATTGGGCTGGATCCCAGTCAGCATGGACCAACTGGCAAGTTTCGGAGCCTGACAGATGCATGGAGCCTGGCAGATGCATATCGACAGCGAAGACCGCGTGCGGATGGAGCGAGCGCATGTGCTGGCCTGGCCGGCGCTGAGCACCGCCGTCATCGAGGGCTGGCTGTGGCGGTGCTCGGGTGGCGGCTCGCAGCGGGCCAACTCGGTTTCGACGATCGATTATTCCGGGCCGGATATGGCGGCAGCGGTGCGCGAGGTCGAGGCGCGATACCAGGCGCATGGCATGCCCACGCGATTTCATATCTATGATGAAACGATTCCGGTGGTGCTCAGCGGAATGCTGCTGACGCGCGGCTACCGCGAGGGCGAGGCCACCACGACGATGTTCAAGCGCGCTGAATGGCGCGGCGTGGTGCCGGATGTGGAGCAACGGGACAATCCCTCGGCGGACTGGCTGGACGTCTACCTCGGCGAGATTTCGGAGAGCCGCCGAGGCGTCAATGCGCTGATCCTGGACCAGGTGCCGGCACCGCGGGCGTTCTTCGGGTGTCGCCGCAACGGGCGGCTGGTCGCGACCGCTTTGGGTGTCGCGGGCTTTGGCTGCGCCGTCATCGAGTGCGTGACGACCCGTGCCGTTGAGCGCCGCCGAGGCGCTGCCCTCGCGGTACTGACGGCGCTCGAGTCATGGGCGGCGCGGCAGGGGGCCGATTTGATCGGTCTGCAGGTGGTGACCGTCAACGCTCCCGCCCTTGCACTTTACCGGCGGCTGGGGTTCATCTCGGGCGCGACGAACCGGTTCTGGATCGCGGGGCAGCACGATCGGGCCACGAGCCGTCCTGACATCCCGCAGCGATCCCGGCACGCACTCTGATCGCGGAGCGACCTCAGGCTGGTGAAATTGCTCGTGAAACAGCGGATAGAGCGTTTCCACCCGAGGCGGAGCGCCCTAGCATTCCTCCCGAGACTGGTAAGGTCGATCGGAGGACGCCATGAGCCAAAGCGCAACCACTCCGCCGGGGTCCCTGGATGCATGGCTGTCGCGCTGGCAGGAAGACATCATCGAGCCCGCGTTGCCGATCATCGATCCGCACCATCACCTGTGGATCAGAGACGGCGAGACGTATCTGATGCCGGAGCTGCTGGCCGATATAGCCAGTGGACACAACGTCGTCGCCACGGTGTTCGCCGAATGCCATTCGATGTACCGCGCCGACGGCCCGGCAGAGCTGCGGCCGATCGGCGAGACCGAATTCGTCACCGGCGTGGCGGCAATGAGTGCCAGCGGACAGTTCGGCAAGCCGCGCATCTGCGCCGCGATGTTCGGCGCGGCGGATCTCACTCTGGGCGCGCGGATCGAGCCAGTATTGGAAGCACACCTGCGGGCAAGCGGCGGCCGCTTCCGCGGCGTCCGCTATTCCACCGGCTGGGACGCCAGCGAAAAGATACGCTCCATCGTGTCACAACCGGCGATGCTGCGCGATCCGCGCGTGCGCGCGGCCATCGGCTGCCTCGCTGCGATGGGTCTGTCGTTCGATGCGTGGCTGTACCACACCCAGCTGGACGAGGTCGCCGAACTGGCCGAAGCGTTTCCGGGCCTCGCCATCATCTTGAATCATGTCGGCAGTCCGATCCTCGGCGGTCCATACCGGGACAGGCGCGACGCGGTGTTCGCCGACTGGAAGGCCGCGATCGGTCGGGTGGCGCGGCATCAGAACGTCGTGATAAAGCTCGGCGCATTGCCGATCCGGCTGGCCGGAGGAAGCTATGACCGCGACATGCCGCCATCCTCGATCGAGGTCGCGGCGGCGTGGCGGCCTTACCTGGAAACCTGCATCGAGTTGTTTGGACCGGCACGCGGCATGTTCGAGAGCAATTTTCCCGTGCAGCGCCGCTGGTGCAGCTACGCCGTGGTCTGGAACGCATTCAAACGCATCGCGGCAGGCGCGTCGTCGGACGAAAAGGCCGCCCTGTTCAGTGGCACGGCGGCACGAGCCTATCGCTTGTGATGCCACCATCGACCGACAGCACTGCCAGCCTGACGCTAATCGCGGAGCGACCTCAGGCTGATGAAATTGCCGGGGAAACAATGGGATAGAGCATTTCCGTCCAGCGTTTCCGTGCACCGTGGAAGCACTCCAGTGCGCACGGGACCGTGAGGCTACGGCGCAGCGGCGGTTACTCGTGGCGCGTGCTGGGATGGGACTTCACCGCGGATGAATGCTCTGCCAGTCTGACTCCGGAGCACGTTCATACTATTATAATCAATGCCGGCATATTCAGCCTAGGCCGGCGGTGGCAAACCGGACGCAGCAGCCGGTGGTTGGTTCGGCCACCTGGAAACGGCCGATGGATGCGCGTCTACAGCAATGTCAGCCTGGCTCGGATCACGGAGCGATCTCAGGCTGATGAAATTGCTCGTGAAACAACGGCTGGGGCGTTTCCATCAAAGGTGGAGGCGCTCTCGAGAATTATGACCTGATGGCCGGACGATATCCGGCAATGGACCGAGGAGCGAAATTATGCAGCTTGGAATGATCGGCCTGGGACGAATGGGCGGCAACATGGTGATACGCCTTGCGAAGGCGGGCCATGAATGCCTGGTCTACGACAGCCATCACGAAGCGGTGGATGCGTTGGTCTCGCAGGGTGCGAAAGGCACCACCAGCCTTCCCGAGTTTGTCAAGCAACTGAGCAAACCGCGCCTGGTGTGGCTAATGGTGCCTGCCGCGGTCGTCGATCCAGTGCTTAGCTCGCTGGTGCCGCTGCTGGAGCCAGGCGATATCGTCGTGGATGGCGGTAATTCCTACTACCATGACGACATCCGACGCGCTGGCGAGCTGCGCCAGAAGGGCCTGCACTACGTCGATGTCGGGGTCAGCGGCGGCGTCTGGGGTCTGGAGCGGGGGTACTGCCATATGATCGGCGGCGAGCCGGATGTGGTAAAGCGGCTCGACCCGATTTTCCATTCGCTGGCACCCGGCGTCGAGGCGGCGCCGCGCACCCCTGGCGCGACGGGCACCCCGGGCACTGCTGAACTGGGCTACCTGCATTGCGGACCGAACGGCGCCGGGCACTTCGTCAAGATGGTGCACAACGGCATCGAATACGGACTGATGGCCGCGTACGCGGAAGGCTTCAACGTCATCAAGCACGCCAATGTCGGACTGCATACACAAGTGCACGACGCCGAGACGACGCCGTTGCGCAATCCTGAGCACTACAAATATGACATAGACGTCGCCCAGGTGGCGGAAGTCTGGCGCCGCGGCAGCGTGGTCGCGTCGTGGCTGCTCGACCTTGCCGCCAGCGCGCTGCGCAAAAGCCCTGACCTGGCCAATTTCGCCGGCCGCGTTTCAGATTCCGGCGAGGGTCGCTGGACAGTGCAGGCGGCGGTCGACGAGAGCGTGCCGGCGCCGGTGATTTCGGCCGCGCTGTTCGCCCGCTTCAGCTCGCGCGGCGAGGCGGACTATGGCGATCGACTGCTGTCCGCGCTGCGGTTCGAATTTGGTGGGCATGTCGAGAAGCCGAAGGAGTAGAATGACTGACGGCACCGGAAGCCCCGGGCATGCAATAAAGGAACTGACCCATGACCTCAGACGCACCCAAATTACTTAACAAACTCGGCCAGAGCCTCTGGCTCGACAACATCACCCGCCACCTGCTCGATAGCGGCACGCTCAAGCGCTACATTGACGAGTTCTCGGTCACCGGGCTGACCTCCAACCCAACGATCTTTGACAATGCGATCGCCCACAGTTCCTGGTACGACACGGAAATTCGCAAGCAACTCGACAGCGGCGTGGCTGGCGAGGCGCTGTTCTTCAACCTCGCGGTTCAGGACCTGACCCGGGCGGCGGATCTGTTCGCATCGATCCATAAGCGCACCGGCACGGTGGACGGCTTCGTTTCTCTCGAAGTCTCGCCACTGTTTGCCTACGACACCAAAGCGACGGTCGAACAGGCGAAGGCACTGCACGCGCAGGCGAACCGGCCGAACCTGTTCATCAAGATTCCCGGCACCCCGGAAGGATTGCCGGCGATCGAGGACTCGATCTTTGCCGGTGTGCCGATCAACGTCACCCTGCTGTTCTCCACCGATCAGTACAAGGCCGCGGCCAATGCGTACATGCGGGGGCTGGAGCGCCGGGTGGACGCAGGGCTGTCACCCGACGTACGCTCGGTCGCCTCGTTGTTCATCAGCCGATGGGACGTCGCTGTCATCAGCAAGGTTCCGGCGGAGCTGCATAACACGCTTGGCATGGCGGTGAGCAAACAAGCGTACAGTGCGTATCGCGAGATCCTGGCGAGCGACCGCTTTCAACGGCTGCAGAACCTGGGCGCGCGGGCGCAACGGCTGCTGTTCGCAAGCACCGGCACCAAAGACAAGGCGGCGTCCGATACGCTGTATATCTCCGGCCTCGCGGCACCGAACACGGTGAACACCATGCCTGAGGACACGCTGCTGGCGTTCGCCGAACACGGCAAGCTCGCGGGATCGCTGACGCCTGACGGCGGCGACTTCGCGTCGGTGCTCGCCGCGCACACCAAGGCGGGCATCGACCTGACGGCGCTGTCCACGCAGTTGCAATCCGATGGCGCCAAGGGCTTCGTGAAGTCCTGGGACGAACTGATCGGCGCGATCGCGTCCAAGACCAAGGTCCTTGCCTAAAGACAGGAGAATGCCGATGACCGCCCTGACCGAGACGCCGGCGTGGCAGGCGCTGACGACGCACCATGCGCAGATCAAGGACGTCCACCTGCGCAAACTGTTTGCCGACGACCCGGGCCGGGCGGAACGCTTCTCGGCCGAGGGCGCGGGCCTGTTCATCGACTACTCAAAGAACCGCATCACCGAAGAGACGCTGCGGCTGCTGTTGCAGCTTGCGACGGAGCGCGGCGTGGCGAAGCGGCGTGACGCGATGTTCGGCGGCGAGAAGATCAACGTCACGGAACGCCGAGCGGTGCTGCACGTGGCGCTGCGCGCGCCGCGCGGCTTCCGCATCGAGGTCGACGGCGCCGACGTGGTTCCGGACGTCCATAAGGTGCTGGACGCGATGGCGGATTTTGCCGGCCGGGTGCGCAGCGGCGCCGCCACGGGTCATACCGGGAAACGTATCCGCAACGTGGTCAATATCGGCATCGGCGGGTCCTACCTAGGTCCCGAGATGGCCTATCGCGCGCTGCGCCCGTTCAGCGAGCGGTCGATGACCTTCCGCTTCGTCGCGAATGTCGACGGAGCGGACTTTCATGAGGCTACACACGATCTCGACGCCGCGGAGACGCTTTTCATCGTATCGTCGAAGACGTTCACGACCCTGGAGACGATGACCAACGCGGCGACGGCACGCGCCTGGCTGGTCGGAAAGCTTGGGTCGGACTCTGCCGTGGCCAAGCATTTCGCCGCGGTCTCGACCAACATTCCCGCGGTGACGAAGTTTGGCATCAACCCGGCCAACACGTTCGGCTTCTGGGACTGGGTCGGCGGCCGTTACTCGATGGACAGTGCCATCGGGCTGTCCACCATGATCGCGATCGGACCCGACAACTATCGCGCCATGCTGGCCGGCTTTCACGCCATGGATGAGCATTTCCGCACCGCGCCGGCGGACCGGAACCTGCCGCTGCTGCTCGGGCTGCTGACGGTCTGGTACAACAACTTCTTTGGCGCGCAAAGCCTGGGGATCATGCCGTACTCGGCGCATATGGCGCGCTTCCCCGCCTATCTCCAGCAGTTGCAGATGGAGAGCAACGGCAAGCACGTCGATCTGGATGGGCATGTGGTGAACTATCAGACCGGCCCGATCATCTGGGGCGAACCTGGCACCGATGGTCAGCACTCGTTCTATCAGCTTCTCCACCAGGGGACCAAACTGGTTCCGTGCGATCTGATCGGCTTCTGCAAGCCGCTCAGCCCGCTGACCGAGCAACACGACCTGCTGATGGCCAACGTGTTTGCGCAGGCCGAGGCGCTGGCTTTCGGCAAGACCGACGAGGAACTGAAAGCGGAAGGCTCACCCGATTTCCAGCGGCCGTTCCGCGTCATGCAGGGCAACCGGCCGACCAACATAATCCTGGCGGACAAGCTCGATCCCGCGACGCTCGGCAGTCTGGTGGCACTGTACGAGCACAGTGTTTTCACCCAGGGCGCGATCTGGGCGATCGACAGCTTCGATCAATGGGGGGTCGAACTGGGAAAGGCTCTGGCCAGCCGCATTATCCCCGAACTGCACCGTGGCGCGGAGCCGAAACTGGCGCATGATTCATCCACCAACGCGTTGATAACCCGGTACCGGCGCCAACGAGGCTGAGACTGCGGGTCCGCAACTCGTTTCACGATCGCTTGTCATCTTTGGTCCCGCGTCGATGCTCGCGGGACTTTGACCAAACTCGACAGCCAGTCACCTACAGCGTCGCGCGGAATGACCTGTTCGGCGGCGCAGTAAACTTCGGTCTGCGAGACAAAGTGAATGTCCTCGGCGGCATCGGGCGGAGTATCGGCTCTGCCGGGCGCCGCCCGTTGCACCGCCATCAGCGCAACGATCGTTGACACGCCGGTGGAGAAATGTCGTTCCATTGTACGATCTCCCACCAATCAGTGGATCTCGGAACCCGATTGCGCGGCATTTGGTGTCCGGTCGACGACGGGTGGCCTTCGTCGGCGAAAGAACAGCCTGGCCTCGGCGAACAGTTCACCCAACCCCGTCAAGGGACCCAGCGCGAATTCGGCGCCTTGAGCCGAGAGCAGCGTGGTACGCAAGGTGCGTTCCGCCAGTTTGCTTTCGCCTGCCTGAGCAAGGCTCGCGGCATTGAGCAATTGCTTTTCATCGTCGGACAAGCCGGGACAGCGCGGGCAGCGGATCGCGATCTGTCGTTTTGAGAAACGGACGAAGACGGCCATCAACTGATCTACCGAGAAGGCCGCATCGTGGACGCCGGCGGCGCCCATCGCCTCACATAGATCAGGCAACGGATCGTCGCGTTGGCGAAAGCCGGAGACCCAGCAGCGGATCCCGGCCAATAAGGCTCGCTCGGAGGAATCCAGAACTGCCGCGTTATCGGGATACGCCGGCGAAGGGGCGGGTAGTCGGATGATCTGGCCCATGGAATGGGAGGCTCCGAGGTGTGTGCGAGCATGGTGCTTTAAATGCGAATGCGTCGCAATAGCTAATTGACGGCGCTCCCGAGTTCGGACCACAGGCCCCCGCGTGAGGCCGTATCGGCCGGGCGGCAGATCCTGATCGCACGCGGTCCGGCTGATGGTATTGTCGGTTCACGCGCCCGCCCCCCGTATTCGAAGCGGTGGGTTGGGGTGTCGAGAACGGGAGGGGAACGATGGCAAGGTACACCGCAGAGATCGACTGGACGTTGGCAAGCGGAGAGGACTTCGCCAAAGGCCGCTATAGCCGTGGCCACAGCATGAGATTTGACGGCGGGACGGTCGTTGCCGCATCGGCGTCACCGCACGTTGTCGGCAAGTGGGCGGTGGAAGCAGCCGTTGACCCGGAGGAAATGCTGGTCGCCGCCCTCGCCGACTGCCACATGCTCTCGTTCCTGCACGTGGCTCGGCTGGCAGGCTTCAGCGTCGCCGCCTACCACGACCATGCGGAGGGCGTGATGGAAGAAATCGCGCCGGGCAAGCAAGCCATCACGAAGGTTGTTCTCCATCCGCAGATTGAATGGGTGGGGGAAGCACCTGAACAGGCGAAACTGGACCAGATGCATCATGAGGCGCACGAAGTCTGTTTCATTGCGAATTCAGTAAAGACGAAGGTGACCGTAGCCTGATATCAGCGGCCGCTGACGCCGAGGGGATCCCACGACTTGCGGAGATGCACAGGGGAAAACCCAAGGTGGGCGCTTCGTTTCACGCCAGCTCGTCCAGCAGCGCCCTCGCGTCCTTCAGGTCCGGTGCGTCGAAACCTTCGGTGAACCAGCGGTAGATCGGACCGAGCAGATCACGAGCCTCCACACGCTTGCCCTGGTCACGCCAGAGCCGGGCGAGGCTGACCGATGCCTGCAATTGCAACAGCTTCGAACTCTGCCGCTCGGCAACGGCGATGGCCTGACGATAGTGCCGCTCGGCCTCGCGAAGGCGGCCGGTTGCGTTTAGCAGATCCCCGGGAATTCGATGCAGTAACTCCGCTTCGCTAACCCGTTCGTCGGAAGTTTCGACGAACCGTGCGGCCTCGACGAGGCAGCTACGTGTCTCGGTCGGCTGGTCGAGCGCGGCGTGAGCCTCGGCGAGCCACGTGAGCGGCATCGGCGTGTTTGCTACGCCGCCGCCAGCGCGCAATTCCGCCAGCCCCAGCATGATCGGCGTAATGGCTTCCTGGGCTCGCCCGAGCTCTATCAATGCCCGTCCGCGGAATGCTTGTGCCCAACCCAAATAAACCCCAAACCCATGCTCGGTCGAGAGAGCCAGTGCTTCCTCCACATGCGTCATCGGCGAGCAGGTGACCCAATCGACGTAGTTAGCCTGCATGAGCAGGTGAGCCAGCGTAAGACCGTGCCGGAGCCGGCGGCCCTCCGACAACGCCTCATCCATCCGTGACCGTGCCTGATCGATGTACCCCAGATACGCCATCGTCAGGGCAAGGAACGTGAGCGCCATAAAATAGGGATCGACCCCCAGGATGGCGCGATGCGGATCAGCAAGCCCTATACACCGCTCCAGGACGGCGCGGGCGGCAACGAACTCCCCGCGCAGCAGGCGGCTCGCCCCTTGAGAGGAGCGACCCAGCAGCTGCGCTGCGGCATCGTTCCGCGCATCGCCAATTCTTTCAAGCTGCTCGCCTAGCACGATTGCCAGTCCGTGCTCCGCCCGCATGAAGTGAAACGCAAATTGGCCGTGAGTCAGTGACACGAGGTGCTCAGGTCGATCGAGCAGCTCGGCCAGCTCGCGTCCACGCGAGAGGGCCTCACCCACTTCTGCAGCCGACCAGCCTTTCGTGGCACCAAATGCCGGTCTGAGCGCGATTAGTAGGTCCAGCTCCTGCTGCCGACGCCGAGGACCGTCCGGAAAACCGGCCAACAGGTCCGAACCCTTTCCGCAGATGGGCGACTGCTTCCTTCAGCGCCGAGCGGCCAAGCGCCTGCTGACCGGCTTTTAGCCAATAAGCCACCGCCTTCTCGGTCGACCCAGCTTCGGTGCAGTGTCGCGCCAACAGCTCGGGTTGCGCCAGCACGATATCCGGAAAGCGATCTTCGAGGGCCGTCGCGATGCGGGCGTGCAGCTGCTGTCGCCGGTCGCGCAGTAAGGCGCCATAGGCCGCATCTCGCACCAGTGCGTGCTTGAAAATGTAGCTGGAGTCTGGCGGCGTACCGCGAGACGAACAAGAGGCCGGAATTCGTCGAGCCGGTCAAGCGGCTCGCGAAGTTGCGGCTCCGACAGATCGGTGATGGAGGCGACCAGATCCATGGCTGAACTCGCGGCCGATTGCCGCACCAGCTTGGGCAACGTCCTTGGCGGCTGCTCCCAGCCGATCCAGTCGCGCCATCAGTGAGGCGTGCAAGGTCGCCGGCACCGACAACGCCGGATGCGGCACGGAGGACAGCGCAGCCGCACCATGGGCGCCGCTCTCGAGTACCGACTTGGTCAGTTCCTCGACGAACAGCGGCACTCCATCGGTGCGTTCGGCGATTTCCTCCATGATCTCGGGCGGGAGTGCGGCATTCCCCGCTACGTTCGCAACCATTGCCGCCGTGTCACGTCGGTCGAGCCGTGTCAGCATCAGCGTCGTCACATGCGGCTGCCCGGTCCATGGTGGCTGGAACTCGGGGCGAAACAAGGCCAACAACAGCACCGGCCAGTCCGCCACGCGCTCTATCGTGCGGTCCAGCAATTCGCGTGAACTCGGGTCGATCCAGTGGATGTCATCGAACACCATCAGCACAGGCTGCCGCCGCGACAGATTTTCGACCTGCCGCAACAGCGCCTCGAAGGTCTTCTCTTTTCTGCGCTGCGGCGTGAGATCGAGCGGTGGCGCGAGATCGACTGACGGAAGTGAATGCAGTTCCGCGATCAGTGCCAAGTCTTCCGTCGGTGGCGTGGTGAGAGCGAGCAGCGATTGCAGCTTGACCAATCTCGCCGCCGCATCGTCCGCATGCTGGAATCCCGCCGCTCGCTCCATCTGCGCGATCACTGGGTATAGCGCGCTGTCCTGATGGTGTGGCGAGCAGAAGTAGCGCAGCCGGGTGTGCGGCTCGGTGGCGATCCGTTCGGCGAGCGCCTCGGCGAGACGAGACTTGCCGACGCCCGGCTCAGCGGAGATCAAAACAACCCGGCCTTTGCCGGCCTTCGCCTGCCCCCAGCGGCGCAGCAGCAGCTCGATTTCCTCGTCGCGACCGACCAGCGGCGTTGCACCCGAGCGCAACGCCTCGAACTGGCCGAGCGTGCGATTTTCAGACACGACCTGCCAGGCTCGGCACCGACACCGACAGACCTTTCAGCTCGACCGGGCCGAGGTCCCGGCACTCGAACAGGCCGCCGATCTGCCGCCTTGTGCCCGCGTCGATCACCACCTGACCCGGCCCGGCGAGACCTTGGAGACGGGCCGCCAGGTTCGGTGTCTCACCGACCGCGGTCTGCTGGCGTAGAATCACCAGAGCCGATCGGCTCGCCGATGACCACAAGTCCGGTTGCGACGCCGATACGCACCTGCAAGCGTTCACCGCTGACGGGTGTCGCGCTGACTGCGGCGGCAACCGCGAGGCCGGCGCGCACGGCACGTTCAGCATCGGTCTCGCGGGCTTCCGGCCAGCCGAAATAGATCAGCACCCCGTCACCGACGTAGCGCGCAATGAAGCCGTCGAACTGTCGGATCGTTGCGACGACGCAGGCTTGGTAACCGCGGATGACCTCGCGCAGGTCTTCGGGATCGAGTCGCGCCGAAAGGGCGGTCGAGCCGATGAGGTCGCAGAACATTACGCTGAGGGGACGACGTTCGGCGACAGGGGCGTCTAATGAGCCGAGGCTCTCGGTCGGGCGGAGCGGTGTGTCTTCGAGGCGTAGTGCGGCGATCGCTTCAAGCATAAGGCGACGGTCACCGACCATCGTGACACCGAGGTCTTTGAGGTCCTCGGCGGTCAGCTTCGACAAGACCCGGATGTCGACCCGGTTGTCGCGAAATGCCGTCTCGTATCGTTCCAGCCCGAGCGTTCGCAGCCAGTCTGCGACGTCCATTGTCGTTCCTTGGCCCAGTCGGGACCTCTGGCAGAGCATGGCTCTGTCACCCCAGATCTGTCCAGGAGCACATTCGAGCCGTAGCCCTGATACTCTGTAGAGGGCACCACCGGGCCCCTCCGCTGGATTAGCGCTGCCCGCGGTAGCGCCCTGCCCTCTCACACCGGCTGGATGCCACAACCAACGTGTCGGTCACAAATCGAGGGTCGATGGCACCGTTGCCGGTGTCGCGAGCAGCGCCCGATTTCGTATTCGCTATAGCGAGAATCACAGCGGAAGCGCCCCTATTCACACTCCGGCGCTGCCTTGTTGCAACGCAAGACTGCACCGGTATTCAGTTCGGGTCCAGAACGTAAGCATCGAAGTAATATTCAGGTCTTTAGCTCGCGCTTGAGTTCATTGAGAAAGCGCCAATCCGTGTGCTCGGCGATCAGCGTCTGCGGGCTCGACCGAATCAGGCCCACTTCGTGCAGCCGCAGTGCGTGGAAACGCAGCGTGTCCTCCGGGTCGGCTTCCCGCCAGAAGTTATACGGCAGACGCTGCATCACATTGAGTCCGATCTGGAAGCGCGGCTCGTACAGCTTGTCCGAAAGGAAGCGCGCCGCGTGTTGGGGATCGGCGGCGCAGATGTCGGTGGCCTTGAGGATCGCGCGCAGCACGTGCTTGGTCGCGATCGGGTGCCGCTGCGCGAAGTCACGGTTGGCGGCGACCATGCAGCAGAAGTATTGGGACCAGGGCCGGTCCTGGGCGGTGTCGACGATGACGTGCCCGACCTGCTTCAGGCGTAACTCCTCGGGCTGCTGCGCGTAGCCGAGAAAGGCGTCGGCCTTTCCCGAGACGAACAAGTCCATGGCGTCGCTCACATTCTCGCCAGCGATCCAGGTCACCTCGTGCTGCGGGTTGATGCCTATGTACGCCAGCATGCTCGAGAGCAGGATCTGGTCCCCACCCCCAACATACTGCGATGGCCACCGTCTTACCTTTGAGGTCGCGGATCGCACGCATCTCCTCGCGTCCCGAACAGCTCGTAGCAGCCGGCGTGCACGCCGGCCAGCAGGACGATCGGTTTGCCGGCGTCCAGATGCGGGATCAAGCCGGGCACGTCCCACATGGCGATGTCCCCGCGTCCGTCGGCAAGCGCGTAGGGGCCGTTTCGCGTCCCCAGCGGCAGGTACTGCACGTCGGTGAACCCGTCGAGCCGCAGAAACTCCTCGGCGATGTACTGCGGGGCGGTGCAGATGGACGGCGCATGGACCAGGCGGATCGTCGTTGTCTCGAGAGCGGGGCGCGCGGCGCGGTCACCGCACGATGAGCTCCAAGGCAACCGGCCACTCCGATCGTGGCGGCGCGTCTCAGAAAATCTCGCCGACTGCGCTGGAGCTTGTGTGATGGGTACATTTCAGTGCCTCCTATCCACATGGGCCGACTTGAGGGCTACCGGCGTATCACTTCGCCGCGTTACGCGGCGCACTTAGATCCTGCAGGAATTCTCGTATCGCCTCGCCCATGACCCATGTCGCGTTGGGATCAGCGTTGCAGCAAATCAAGTGACCGGCAATCGAATCGATAGCTACCGCTCGCGCATGTGGGATCGCCTTGACCTGGGTCTCGATGTGGTGCGGCAAGTAAAACTGGTCGCGGGGGTTGTAGATGAACAACGTTTTCGCCTTGATCGAGGCCAGCGCGGCGTTCAGGTCGCCATTGAAGCCCGGGGTGTCGCCGACCCAGCTCCGGCCCGATGCCATGGCTCGGTAGTACAGGTCGCGTGCGTCCTGAACGTCGAGGTAATAGTCGCCCCAGGTGTTGCGCCATTTCGTGTAGGCTTCGGGCGTGTCCACGTACTGGTCCCACCATTCCCGGGTATAGAAATACGGGATCAGCACGGAGAGCGCGTTGGATGCGCAGCGCTCGGGATTCTTGTCGTAGTTGCCGCCGTTCCAGCCCTCGCAGGACTCGATGATTGAGATCATCAGCGGCGAAGAAGAAATTTCCCTGGGTCCCCCACACCGCCCCGCCCATGACCGGAAAGATGCCATCCATGAAGTCTGGATAGCTCACGGCGAACTGGACGCTATCGTCAGCGCCAGACGAGATCCCGGTGACAGCAAGCAGATGGGAAATGCCCAGCGTTTCAGTTATTAGCCTGTACTGCGCTTTGACCATATCGCGCCCGTCGTAGAACGGGAACTTCATCTTGAGCCCGCTGTTGGTGGGGCTGCTCGAATGCTCGAAGCGGGTCTGCGTTGCGCCTAGCGCATCCGGGCAGATGATGAAGTACTTGTCCGTGTCGAGCGGTCGGCCGGGCCCGATCATGTGATCGAACTGGTGATGGTTCAAAGCGAAGCCGTGCTGGAACAGGATGGCGTTGTCCCTGGCGGCGTTCAGTTTGCCGTGAGTGACAAAGGACATCTTCAGATCCTCGAGGACGCCGCCACCTTCTAGCTTAAACTCCCCGAGGTGAGCGATCTGGTGCGGTGCCTGATCCGCCCAGTGGGCAAATGCAGCCGGGGCATCCGCCAGCACGAAGGCGATAAATACACTGCAAACTCCCAGCATGGTCTTCATCGCAGTTCCCCCTTGTGCAGCATCGCTCAGACCTCCCTCTGTCTGGCCTGGATCAGGCGGTCGAACAGGTAGCCACACCTGACAACAACATGCCCCACCAGGTCCCGACGATGTTCCGCGACCTTCTCGACGGTATGAACGATCTCCAACGCTGCCCGCACGGCGCGCTCGGCGTCGTCTTCGTGGGCGGTGGGCCAGCCGAAATAGGTCAGGATGCCATCACCCACGTAACGGGTGCCGAGTTCCCTGAGGCTCTCGGCCGTTATCTTGGGCAACAGTTCGGCATCGACGTCATTCTCCCGGAATGTCGTCCCGTATTGCTCCAGACCGAGTGCTCGTAGCCAGTCCGCGACGTCCATTGCCGTTCCTTGGCCCAATCGGATCGCTGGCGGGATGGAGCATGGCTTGTCCAGGAGCATACGTCGAGGGCTCGCTGGGGGATGTTAGCCCAATATAAGAATGTCCCCTCCGACCAACATTAGAATGTCCCCTTTTGAGCGTGGCTCTGGGCGGGGACGGCATGTCCGATGGACGACTGACGATGAGTGCGATGGAACCGGAGCGAGCATGTCTTGTGCGCCAGGCGGCGCGAGGCGAGCTGAGCCAACGCGTGTGTGCGGAGCGTCTGGGCATCGGCGTGCGTCAGTTCAAGCGACTTGTCCGTGCCTGGCGCAAGGAGGGCGACAGCGGGCTGGTTTCCCGTCAGCGTGGCCGGCCGTCGCATCGGCGCATGAGCCAGCCTGCGCGCGGCCGGATTGAAGCGCTTTTGCGCGACAAATACCCGGATTTCGGTGCCACGCTGGCGGCGGAGAAGTTGCTTGAGAGGGACGGTATCAAGGTCTCGATCGAGATGGTGCCGCGGATCCAGATCGACCTCGGTCTGTGGCGTCCGAAGACCCGCAGGGCACGGCGTGTGTTCCAGCTACGCCAGCGGCGTCCGCGGTTCGGCGAACTGATCCAGATCGATGGCGTTTGTGCAACATCAGTTCGATGCAGGCGGCACAGGCGTTTCTGCCATCATTTATCCTCGCCTGGAACGACAGGTTTGCGGTCCCGCCGAGCGACCCGGCACCGGCGCACCGGCCGTGGACGCAGACGGAGGACGCGTTGGACCTGTTGTTGGCACGGCGCGAGGAACGCGTTCTGTCAAAGGCACTGACGTTCAGCTACGGCGGCACGAAATACTGCATCAACACTGGCGGCCCCGGGACTGCGCTGCGCGGGGTGAAGGTCACGGTGCACCACTTTGCCAACGACCGACTACGCGTGACGTATAAAGACCGAACCCTCGCCTTGACCGCGTATGGGACCTATCCGGTTGCGGACCCGGGCGCCGATGAAAAGACGCTGGACGCTCGCCTCGACGCAATCGTAGCGGCGCGCAAACCGGCTGCTTCGATTGTTTCCGGGCGTGGCGGCGGCATCAAGCCCGACGCCGAAGGCGCCCCGCTGCGCGGCTTTGGGGCTTGACCCCACCGCCGCGCCCGGAAGCGCGCTGCAAATGCCATGAATGCCATCCCTTGCCCGCCTACCCCAGGGGACATTCTTATGTCGCGTTGACGAGGGGACATTCTTATGTCGCGTTGACGGGGCCCGCTGGGGGATGCGGGAAGCACGAGCCGGACCCCTGCTCATGGACTGCCGGTCGCATGGCTGGTTGAAAGGAATTGCACCTTGGGTTGGTTCCCTTCTTGCCGGCAAGATGTCGGCGACAGCAGCGGTGTCCATCCGATGGCCCTAGGGCCTTGACGTTGTCGGTGATGGCAGCGGAGCATCGGCGTAGCTCTCCGCAGCAGAGAGCCCGGCGCAGATGTCGTGCGCGGCCTTATTCCGCCAAGAGAAGGCACAACGGGAGCGTGCGTGACGTGTCCTACACAAGTAACGATGGTGTCAAAATTCATTATGAAATCGAGAGCGGTGGGCCGGTCTTAGTGCTTCAGCATGGCTTCACGCAGTCCTTGGAACATTGGGCCGAGTGCGGCTATGTCGCGCCACTCCAGCAGAAATACCGGATGATCCTGATCGATGCGCGGGGACACGGCGGCAGCGACAAACCACACGACGAAACATCCTACACGCTAGATCGACTAGTCGCCGACGTAGCGCGCAATGAAGCCGTCGAACTGTCGGATCGTTGCGACGACGCACGCCTGGTAACCGCGGATGACCTCGCGCAGGTCTTCGGGATCGAGTTCGCGCCGAAAGGGCGGTCGAGCCGATAAGGTCGCAGAACATCACGCTGAGCGGGCCGGCGTTCGGCGACAGGGGCGTCAATGAGCCGAGGCTCTCGGTCGGGCCGGTCGGCGCGGCTTCCTGGGGCAACGCCGCGATCGCCTCCAGCAGACGACGGCGGTGGCCGAGCGAGGTGATGCCTAGTTCCTTGAGGTCGTCGGCGTCGAGATTGGGCAACAGTTCGGCGTTGACGTCATTCTCTCGGAATGCCGCCTCGTATCGTTCCAGCCCCAGGTTTCGCAGCCAACTTGCGACATCCACCGCCGTTTTCTCCGGCCTCGGTGATGCTCGGGCTCAAGCGTCGCCCCGCCGGCCCGGGCCTGTCAAGGAACGATCAAGAATCGATCACGACCGATCGAGTTCAGTAACGTGCGGCTCGTCTGCAGTCTGGCTTAGTGGCGGAAATGGCGCATTCCGGTGAACACCATCGCCACACCTGCCGCATCCGCCGCGGCGATCACCTCGGCGTCGCGGATCGACCCGCCTGGCTGGATCACCGCTGTTGCCCCGGCCGCGATCGCCACCTCCAGCCCGTCAGCGAAGGGGAAGAACGCGTCCGAGGCCACCACGCTGCCCTCGGTAAGCTTTCCGGGCAGACCGGCGGCCTTGGCGGCTTCCTCGCTTTTCCAGGCGGCGATGCGCGCGGAGTCGACCCGGTTCGGCTGCCCCGCCCCGATGCCGACCGTGGCACCGCCCTTGGCGTAAACGATGGCGTTTGACTTCACGTGCTTGCAGACGCGGAACGCGAACAGCAGGTCGGTCAGTTCCTGGTCAGTTGGGGCGCGACGCGTGACCACCTTCAAGTCGGTCGCGGTGACCCGCCCGGAATCACGGGTCTGCGCCAGAAAGCCTCCGGCGAGGCTGCGGAAGGTCAGTCCGCCAACCGTCGGATCAGGCAAACCACCTGTCAGCAATAGCCGCAGACTCTTCTTGCGTGCCAACACGGTCTTTGCGGCAGCGTCGGCGTCGGGCGCGATAATGACCTCGGTGAAAATTGCCGCGATCTTTTCGGCCGCCGCCGCGTCCAGCGTCCGGTTCACCGCCACGATGCCGCCATAGGGCGACACCGGATCGCACCGAAACGCCGCATCCCAGGCATCAGCCAGACGCGCGGCCGTTGCAACGCCGCAAGGATTTGCGTGCTTGATGATCGCTACCGCGGGAGCGTCAAACTCGGCCACGCACTCGAACGCGGCGTCGGTGTCGTTCAGATTGTTGTAGGACAGTTCCTTGCCCTGCACCTGAACCGCCGTCGCCATGCCGGGACGCGACCCGGAGACATAGAAGGCGGCTTCCTGATGCGGGTTCTCCCCGTAGCGGAGCGTCTGCCGCAGGCTGCCGGCGACCGTGAGGCGCTTCGGAAACGTGTCCTGCCGCTGCTGCGCGAACCATGCGGCGATGGCCGCATCGTAGGCGGCGGTGCGGGCATAGGCCTCGCCGACCAGACGCCGGCGTAACGACTGTGTCGTGCCACCCGAGGCAGCGATTTCGGCGAGAACGTCAGCGTATTGATCTGGATCAGTCACGACCACGACGAAATCGTGATTCTTCGCGGCGGCGCGGATCAGCGCCGGCCCGCCGATATCGATGTTCTCGACGCAGTCATCGTAGGACGCGCCCCTCGCGGCCGTCGCCTCGAACGGGTAGAGATTGACCACCACCAGGTCGATCGGCGCGATCCCATGGGTCCGCATCTGCTCAACGTGTTCGGCCACGTCCCGCCGACCCAGGATGCCACCGTGAATCTGCGGCACCAAGGTTTTCACGCGGCCGTCCATGATCTCGGGAAAGCCGGTGTGCTCGGAGACTTCCTTCACCGGCACCGCCGCCTCCCGCAGCGTGCGGGCTGACCCACCGGTGGACAGGATCTCGATGCCATGATCCGCCAGCACTCGGGCGAAGGGCACCAATCCGGCCTTGTCGGAAACTGAGATCAACGCTCGTCGGATGGCAACGATGTCGGTCATGCGGCGCGTCCAGTCCTGATGCAAGCGCGGCGGGATAGACCTACAGGCCGAGCAGGTCCAGGGTTCGCGTCAATACTTTCGTCTCGTCATAGCGGTCCAGCGCGCGCTGTCGACCCGCCTGCCCCATCCGGTCACGCAAATCGGGGTCGCGCGTCAGCCGGCCCAGCGCCTCGGCCAGGGCCGCCACGTCGCCTGCCGGCACCTTCAGCCCGGTCGCACCGTCGTCCACCTGCTCCGCCGGGCCTCGCACGTCGGTCGCCACAACCGGCAGCCCTGTCAGCATCGCCTCGATCACCGACATCGGCAGTCCCTCGAAGCGGCTTGGCAGGGTAAAGATGTCGGAAGCGGCGAGCAGGGCCGGGATATCCTCGCGATAGCCGAGCATCCGCAGCCTGTCACCGAGGCCGGCCGCTTGCAGGAGGTCGACCATGTCGGCGCCGCGGTCACTGGCGAGGCGTTCGCCGACGACCCACAGTTCGGCCTCGGGCACCGCCCGCATGGCGGCGGCCAGTTCAGGGTAGCCTTTGTGCCAGACCAGACGGGAGACGGCGATGATGACCACCCGGTTCCGCGACACGCCGAGCTCTGAACGGATGCGTTCACGAGCGGCTGGGTCGGGACGAAACAGCGCGGGGTCGCGCCCGTTGCCGATCGCGACCGCATGCCGGCAAATGAGCCACCGGCGCGCGTCGAGCGCCTCGGCCTCGGAAACGGTGAGGAACACGTCGGTCACGCGGGCGGCGAGCCATTCCATGACGAAGGACAGCATCCTGGCGGGCAACGACGAGGATCGGTGGTTGAACAGGAAGCCATGGCAGGTATAGGCGACGTTCGGCACCCCGGCGATGCGAGCCGCCAGTCGCGCAAGGAAGCCGCTGATCGGCATATGGGCGTGCACAAGGTCGGGTTTCTCGGCCCGGAGTATGGCGACCAGCGATTGAAATGCGCGCAAGTGGCTGAGCGGGGACGGACGGCGGACGAACGGGACGGCGATGACGCGAAAGCCCTCGGCGCGGACGCCTTCCAGCAACGGGCCCTCGGCGCAGGCACCCACCACGTCGTGGCCGCGCGCACGGATGGCACGCATCAGCGGCAGCAGGAAATGCCGGAGCGAAAAATCGACATTGGTGATTTCCACGACTTTCAACGGCACGAGCGACCCGTTTACCCGGCGCGTTCGACCTTGCTCAGGGCCCATTTTACCTGCTGCGGGCCATCGGCGAAGGCGGTCAGAACCACCTGCTCGCCTCGCCGCGGCTCGACGCCACCCAGGTAGATGCTCTCCTCCAGGCTTAGACTCCCGGCGTCAGCGCGCAACCGCCAGAACGAACCGGACCGGAGCCGAAGCAGCACGGTGGCGCCATCCTGCTGCAGGTTGGCCTGAACATCCGGATGCAGATGGAATCGCAAGGTGAAGGGCTGCGGCTCGAGTGACTCGATCAGGTCCTCGCCGCGCACGTCCTCGCCGCTTTCAGCCATATAGAGGCGCCGGCGGTGGATCGCGTTGAACGGCTTTTTCCAGCCATCGTGAGAGGCGTCGAGCCAATGTGCGCCAGCGGCCTCCTGACGCTGCACGTCCACCACCGTCGGCCGCCTGCCCAGACCATCGGGACGCAGTTCACTGCTGTTCAGGTCGGCGATCACCATGGTTGAGTGCGCCGCCGTCGATCGCGCCGCGTCGTGCCATTCCGGTGGTCCGGCGGCGAACGCGCCGCAATTGACGATGAGCCGGTCGCGCCCGACGGACAGTTCCATCGACAAGGTTCCGGCGTGCGCAAAGCGATCCAAACCAGGTGGCGGCGGCACGCCGCAATCGACGATCAGCACACTGCGTCCCGCCTGCATGCGATGGAAGCCGCCCTCGGTCAGCGAGGAAGGCCCGCGTCCGCCGCGACCCGCCTGGGTCAGCACCAGATCGATCAGCGCGCCGCTTTCCTCCTTGCTGCCATTGAATAGCGCCAGCCCGCCGTCGCCGTGGCGGAGCACCCGCAACGCCGGCGCCATGCGGTCGATCGCGTTGCTCAGGGCGGGCGGCGATTGCGTCTGCGATGTCTGCAGCATCGCGCGGATCTCGGTCAGATCCTGGAGCGCCGAAAGTTGAGCGGCCGGGCTGCGTTCAGCGTGACAGCCGTCCGGCAACACCTGGCGGGTGATCTCCTGCGGCAGGAAACGCAACGCACGGGCCAGGAAACCGGTGTGCTCGCGCAGCGCCACGGCGGCGGCGACCAAACCCTTGAGTGCGGTGAGGGCTCGCGCGTCGAGTTCCTCGGGCGGCAGCGCGGCGGACAAATGGCGCGCATCGGCAACCAGCCGTCCCATCAACCGCTGACGGAACGCATCGTCCGCGGTCGCGGCAAAGAAGTCATAATGCGCGAGCCAGGCGGTAACGCGGGCACCGAGAACGTCCGGGCGGTGTGCGGTCGGGTCGCCGGGCGGGTTGCTGATCCAGTCGGAGACCAGCCCGCGTGCCCGCAGACGCGCGGCATCGGTCCCCAGAGCACGCAGGTCACGCAGCCATGAGAAGCCATGCGCGCCAGCGCGCAGTTCCGGAGAGCCGGTAACCCCGGCCCAACCGCCCGGCTGAAGCACCTGGACGGCGCCGTCGATCTCCAGTTCGCCCTTGATCAACCGGGCGCCCCGGGCGGGGTCTCCCGGCCACGGATCGCGCACCGACAAGGCGGGCGCATCGGGCACACGCCCCATTCGAAGACTTGGCAGTCGCGCCATGGCACGTCGGGCGCCGCGCAGCCAGCGGTGCGGACTAGCAGCGGTCATGCAGCGCCCCCAGACGGATCTTCGCGCGCGGGCTTTGGCGGCCCGGGATTCAGCTGCCCAGCGGCGGGACCCTGGTCAATCTTCCGAGCCGGATGGACCCGAAGGGCGGCGATTGCCCGGGCATAATCGGGGGAATGGAATACCGAGGATCCGGCAATCAAGGTATCGGCGCCGGCCGCGATGACATCCGGCGCGGTGGCGGGGGTGATGCCGCCATCCACCGCCAGGGCGATCGAGCGGCCAGAGGCGTCGATCATCCGGCGAAGCGCCTCGATCTTCGGCAGTTGCGAAGGCAGGAAATTCTGTCCGCCGAATCCGGGGTTCACCGACATCACCAGAATGATGTCCGTCAGGTCGAGAGCCCATGCGATGGCTTCCGGCGATGTCGCCGGGTTCAAAACGACGCCGGCGCGCTTCCCGGCGTTGCGAATATGCTGCAGCGACCGATGCAGATGCGGACCGGCTTCCGGATGCAGGCTGATGTGGTCCGCGCCGGCGGCGATGAACGCGTCCAGATAGGGATCGACCGGCGCGATCATCAAATGGACGTCGAACGGGAGCTTGGTGTGGGGCCGTAACGCGGCCAGGACGGTCGGCCCAAAACTCAGGTTTGGAACGAAATGACCATCCATGATGTCAAGGTGCAGCCAATCCGCGCCCGCGGCCTCGACCGCCTCCACTTCCTCCCGGAGTCGCCCGAAATCAGCAGCGAGCAGGCTGGGCGCTATGGTGATTTGCTGCGAGCTGGAAACCATGGAGTATTTCTACCCAGCGGCGCCAATGCGGCACAAGGCGGCAATGCAGCGGCCGCGGCGGCAACGGCCTGCGTGGCAGCCGATGAGCATCAAAAGCCGGGGCATGACGGCTGTAGCGCGGCCGCGTCAGCCGCGGACCAACCTGGCGGCGAAAAAGCCATCCATACCTCCAAGGTCAGGCCACAGGCCAGGATGCGTGCGTAGAAAGCCGTCCGATGTCAGCGCCTCGGGTAGCGCCGCGAGTTCTTCGCGGGTGAACGGGTCGTGTCGAATTTGAAATCCATGCTGAGCGTTTTGTCGGGCAAGGGCGGCGGCAACGCGGGGGGCACCTTCGTCCGGTTGCAGCGAACAGACAGCATAAATCAACCTGCCGCCCGGGCGCAGCATGGCGAGTGCGGCGGAAATAAGCTTGTCCTGAGTCACGGTCATCGCCTGGACCTCGCGGGGGCGCTTGAGACGTAGCACATCGGGATGCCGGCGGACGGTGCCGGTGGCGCTGCAAGGTGCATCCAACAAAATCGCGTCGAACGGCACGGGTGGCACCCACACGGTAGCGTCAGCGCCGATCACGTCCGCGTGTAAACCCCATCGCCTGAGGTTGCTGCTCAGCCGTTCCAGCCGAATCGGGTCGCGGTCCAGCGCTGTGACGTTTGCCCCGCTGGCAGCGAGCTGTCCCGTCTTGCCGCCCGGCGCGGCACAGAGATCGGCGACGCGCTCCCCCGCTCGTGGCGCCAGCAGGAAGGCGGGCAGCGCCGCGGCGGCATCCTGCACCCACAATGCGCCGGCCTCGAAGCCGGCGATGGTGGCGACTGGAGTGCCGGCGGGAAAGCGAAGCGAGCCGGTCGGCAGCAGCCGTCCAGCCGGGGACTCAGCAGGTTCGGCGGGATCGGCCGGTCCTGAGGCGGTGGTGTCCTCACACGCCGAGGCGGTCTCGTATCGTGATCCGCTCGCCGTTGGATTGAGCGTCAGATCCAGCGGCGCTTCGATCTGATGGGCCGTTGCGATCGCCCGCGCCTGGTCTCCCCACGAGGCCCAGAGCCACGGCGGTGTATCCAAGCGTGGCGAATCCAAATCCTCCAGCGCCGCGACGCCGGCGGTTGCAACCTTTCGCAGAACGGCGTTCACAAGGCCCGCAAATGGCGTCAGGCCACGCGCCTTGGCGAGTGCGACCGCGGTCGTGACCGCCGCGTGGTGCGGGGCATCCAGCAGCAAGAGGCCGGCCGCGCCGATCCGGAGGATGTTGCGCACCGGCTCCGGCGGTTCCTTGCGCAGGAAAGGTTCCAGGATGGCATCCAGGGTGCCGAGCCGGCGCAGGACGCTCGCGGCGAGACGATGAGCGGCGGCACGATCGCGGCTCTGTTGCACCGGCAGTGCATCCAGCGCGTCTTCAAGTGTCCGATGCCGCTCCAGCACCATGGCGAGCAGGTCGAAGGCCGACCCCCGCGTCGGATCCGCCATCAGGCCGAATGCGCGCACGTCGACCAGCCGGCAAAAAAATCCGCCTGGCCGGCTACCCGCTTGGCCGAGCGGCGGATCGCCGACCGGATCGAAGGGACTGAACTACACATCGCGGCGCAACTTGCGCACCCGTAGCGCGTGGCGCAACGGTCCAAAAGCGGTATCCCGGGCGGGGCCACGCTTCAGCCAACCACGCATCAGCCAACAATGAGCGGACGGCCGACGCCATGGTAGTCGAACCCGGCTCGGCGCATTGCCGCCGGATCGTAGACGTTGCGCAGATCCACCAGCACGCGGCCTCGCATCGCTTCGGCCAGGCGCTCGGGCGACAACGCGCGGAATTCATTCCATTCGGTGATCAGCACCAGCGCATCCGCCCCGGCCGCCGCATCCAGCGCGTCCTTGCAATAGATGACGGTCTCCGGAAGCACTGGTTTGGCCTGGGCCATGCCCTCGGGATCGAAGGCGCGAATGATGGCACCGTCGCCGGCCAGACGGGCAACGATGGAGATAGCCGGCGAGTCACGCATGTCATCGGTTTCAGGCTTGAAGGTCAGGCCCAGGATGCCGATCGTCCGGCCTCGTACCGAGCCGCCACAGGCAGCGATCACCCGCATCGCCATGCTGGACTTGCGGGCGTCATTGACCGCGACCGTCGCCTCCACCAGCCGGGTGGGTGCGCCGTAATCCTGGGCGGTGCGCACCAGCGCCAGGGTGTCCTTCGGGAAGCAGGATCCGCCATAGCCGGGGCCCGGATGCAGGAACTTGCGGCCGATGCGGCCATCCAGGCCGATGCCGCGGGCGACGTCGTGGACGTCCGCGCCGACCTTCTCACACAAATCTGCCATTTCGTTGATGAAGGTGACCTTCATCGCCAGAAAGGCATTGGCGGCGTATTTGGTCAGCTCAGCGGTTTCGATGGTGGTGAAGACGATCGGCGCCTCGATCAGGTACAGAGGCCGATACAGCCGGCGCAGCACCTCCCTCGCGCGATCGGACTCAGCGCCGATCACCACACGATCCGGGCGCATGAAGTCGCCGATCGCGTTGCCCTCACGGAGGAATTCCGGGTTCGAGGCGACGTCGAAATCCAGGTCCGGTCGGACTGACTCGATGATTTCCTTAATGCGACGACCGGTACCGACAGGAACTGTGGATTTGGTGATGACAACGGCATAGTCGGTCAGCGCACGTGCCACCTGATCCGCCGCGGCATAGACGTATGTCAGGTCAGCGTGTCCATCGCCGCGTCTTGTCGGTGTGCCAACAGCGATAAATACGGCCTCGGTCCCGTCCACCGCCGAGGCGAGATCATCGGTGAACGCCAGGCGCCCGGCCGCGACGTTCTCCTGCACCAGGTTATCCAGTCCGGGTTCGTAGATCGGCGTTCGCCCGTCGCGCAGGGCCGCGAGTTTGCGCGGATCGGCTTCGACCAGCGTCACCTCACTGCCAAATTCGGCGAAGCAGGCGCCTGAAACGAGGCCGACATAGCCGCCGCCAATCATCGTGATACGCACCGGTACGATCCTTCATCGGATAGGAAAGCGATTCAGCACAGGGCGGCGAAGGATTCCAGTGATTTGCGGCCTGCGGGAAAGAATGGGCCGATCCGGCGGCGCGAGGCTTCACCGGCGATGGTGCCGAAGGGACGGTGCCCCGGCTGCCCGGCTTGCGTGAGCGGGCCGACCTTTGGTCACGGTGTGTTGCCCGGAACTCGGTTCCGTGCGTGAATCGCCCGGACAGCGCTTGGTTCGGTTGGAATCTTCATGCCAAAATCCCGTCTTCGGATTGGTGTCGTCGGTGCCGGACACTTTGGCCGCTACCACGCGCTGAAGGTCGCGGCGTCCGGGCGCGCTCGTTTGAGCGGGATTTTCGATCCCGACCTGGAACGCGCGAAGACGGTGGGCTGGGAAGCCGGCGCGCCGGACATGGCGTTCGAGGCGTTGCTGGCGGTCAGCGAGGCCGTGATCGTCGCCGCCCCCGCCGATGCGCATCACCGTCTGGCGGCTGCCGCGCTGCGCGCCGACAAACACGTTCTGGTGGAAAAGCCGATTGCCGCGACAGTGCGTCAGGCCGAAGAACTTGGAGCGTTGGCGCTGGAGCGCGGGCGGGTGCTGCAGGTCGGTCATCTGGAGCGGTTCTCGGCGGCGTTTCAGGCGTTGAGGGGCAAGGTCGGACCCCCACTATACGGCTCACCGCTGTATATCGAGGCGAGCCGTATCGCCCCGTTCAAGCCGCGCGGCACCGACGTCTCGGTGATCCTCGATCTGATGATCCATGATCTCGACCTGATATTGGCTCTGGTCGACAGCGAGATCGAAAGCATCGAGGCTATCGGCGCCGCCGTTGCCAGCCCGCACGAGGATATCGCCAACGCTCGGTTGCGGTTCCGCAACGGCGCCGTGGCGACCATCACGGCGAGCCGGATCTCGCCCCGCACGGAGCGGAGGATGCGGATCTTCGCGCAGGATCGATACCTGGCGGCGGATTTCGCGGCACGCAAGCTGACGGTCATCGGCCGCAGCCCGCGGGAGGGCCAGGCGGAATGGAGTTCGGCTGGTCTGTCCCCTGTCCCGGGCGTCGGCGGGTTCAGCATGGAAGAAGTGGCTTGGGAGGATCATGACTCGCTTGCTGCCGAGCATGCGGCGTTCATCGCATCGGTTCTGGATGGCGCGCCGGTGCTGGTCGACGCCGCGGTCGGACTGCGGGCCCTGGTGGCGGCATTGGCGGTGGCCGACGCGATGCGGGCATCGCGTGACCGAATGATGACGTCCGGGCTGATCCCAGGGGCCTGAGGTCAGGCGTCACCGGGTCGGCCGAGGCGATGGCACTCCCCGATGCAACGTCAGGGCCGTTCCTTTGGGACCGGCCCTGTTGTCGCGTTTTTATACCGACAGCCCGAAATGTTGACCCATTCTCCGGCTGTCGGGCCGTCGGTATCTTATTGAGCCGTGCGCGGCCCGCTCCCTCGCGTGCTCGGTCGCCCCGCCAACCCCGCCCGCATACCAGTCGTCCCTTCGGGCCGCTGGTATTATCAATGGATCTTATGGATCAGCGGCCTTCGCTGTTGCCAATCGAAAAGGCGTACAACTTGTTGTTTGATGTCCCAAGGGTGGGCCCGAGATGACCGTAGCCGGAACCCCAATAGACCGAATCTCCGACGATCGCCGGTCCGGCGTTGACCGAGCTGCCGGCTGCGAACGACCACAAGACGTTCCCGGAACGAGAATCCAGGGCAAACATTGTCGGATCGGCTGGATTGGGGTCCATCGAGCCGACAAACACGATCCCTCCGGCGACGCTGGCCGGCCCCAGCCCCATGCAGCCTTGTGCCGCTCCGCTGACCTGGGTTGAGCACATGCCAGGTGTCGCCGTCTGCCAGATGAACCTTCCTGTCGCCGGATCAAGTGCGGCCCAGGAACCGCTGTTGACCGAGACATTGGAAGGCTGGAGCGCGTAGGGGGTGCCGCTGGAGTTGGAAATCGGAACGTAAATACGCTCGCCGTCGGTTGCCGTGCCCCATTCGATCCCGCCTAACGACGACCCTGGACCAACCGAAGTGCTCCAGACCGTTTGACCGTCATCCGGATTGAACGCCCAATAAACCCCGCTTTTTTCGCCGACCCCCAGTATGTCCCGGCTTTTGCCGTGGCCGTCACCGACGACAAGTAGATTCGGACCGGCTCCGCCGAAATCGTAGTCAGGACCGGCGGGCACCGGGCAATCAGCGCCGGGTACGGGCCCCGTCGGGTTGGAAATGATACAATTCACGTTCCACGCGTCGTAAGCCATGGCGCGATTGGCCCATTTGATGGCTCCGGTCTTCAGGTCGAGCGCCACCACCGCATCAAAGTAGTCAGCCAAATCCGTGCAGAATTTGTTGTTCGGGTTATTTTTGAAGCAGGTTTCCACGGCTGCGGGCACGGAGTAATTGTTTCCGGTTCCGACGTAGAGCGCATTTCGCTTAGGATCTATCACCGGGGTCGAAGCCCAGACGGCACCGCCGCTGTAGCCACCAAGTGCCCCATGATTGTCTGGTACCATGTAGGTTTGCCAAAGTTTCTTGCCCGTCCGCACATCGAGCGCGACCACACTGCCCCGCGACACGCAGCATGGGAAGCCCTGGATATCCGCAAGGCTTTCCTCGGCTGAAGCAACTCCAACATACAGTATCCCGTCGTGGACGACCGGCGAACTGGTGATCATCGCAGCCGGGAATGTTTCGACCTGCGACATCCAGATCAGTTTACCGGTGCGGGCGTTGACCGCTATCATCCGAGCCCCGGCACCATTTATCCTGGTGCCGTCCCAGGTCGCGATGGACCCGGCCTGATCGCCCAGGATGACCATATTGCCAAAGACAAGCGGATCGTTCCGTGCGAAATCATTTGGCACTCCAGTCCAGTCGGAGACCGCACTCTTCCATTTCAAGGATCCCGTCCTGGCGTCGACCGCGTAAAAATCGCCGGCGAGATCGGGAAAGTACACGGTGCCGTTGGCGACCGCGGGGGTTGCGCTGACATCGCCCCCGGTCGTGAACGTCCACTTCGCGGTCAGTTTGGCGACGTTCTCCGCGCTTAGATTGGATTGATCCTGGTTCCTCCAGTTATTCAGATTTTGCCCACCCATCGTCCACTGACTATCTGCGTCTTCGCCATCATCGGCTGATGCCAGAGGCGTGGCCATCAACAGCAGCCCACAAGCCAAGGCGGCGCGGACAGCGCTGCGGATCGGATACCGCAAAGGTCTTCTCATCATTATTTTTCTCCAGTCAGGAAGGTGATGACCGCCGAAGCAGGCGGACAGCATGAATGTCGTTGTCTATACGATATGTCGATACTACAGGAACGCGCCTCACCCTCAGTGCGCGGTTACGGAAACGAGCCGCGGTACGCCGATGCGCCCTGAGTGACAGCGGGGCGGTTGGGTCCGGGGTGACATCAATGTCGAGGGAGACAGCGCGCCGCGTGAACGCCGCGAAAATTACTCCAGAAATTTCGGCAAGCTCTGAGCCCGCCCATAAGCATGTCGCATGCCTGTGGCTCCGTCGTTACGACCTCGTTGCAGATCACACCTTCGTGCGAGGGTGCAACAGAAGGGTAGACGCAGTCCGAGCATCCTTATTCCATCGTTGCCGAAACTTTTTTAATGGCGATTCGTTGATCCGAAATCGATGCGGTCCCGGCGACAAAAGATATTCTGGATTCGGTGGCACCGGGACACGAGCGAGCCCGGGCAGAGCGTCCAGCGTCCCATTCGATGTCGGATTGAGACAGCGACGGAACACTGAGGTCGCACGGCCAGTCGCCAAATTCTGTGAGCGGCAACTCAGCGCAATACGCGGCTCGCGGGCGCTCGGTTACGCTCCTGCGTGTTCAGGTCGGAAACCATTTCCGTTGTGCACAGGTTGACATATCGACGCGTTACGCGTTACCTGTTATGCTTAACCAAGGCGACGGCGGTACAGCGCGATCAGACGCTCCCAATGTCGTTCCGCTGCCGGCTTGTCGTAACACCAGCGCGACGGGAAGGCGAAGCCGTGATGCACGGCGGGGTACATCTCCAGTTCGCCACTGTTGCCCGACGCATCGAACAGCGCGTTCAGTTCCGCCACCATCGGCAACGGCGCAAGCTCGTCATGTTCGGCGCAGGCGATATAGAGTTCACCCGTGGCGCGGGATAGGTTCAGATGCGGGCTTTCGACCGCGTCACTGACCAGCCAGGTGCCATAGAACGAAGCGGCTGCCGCGACGCGGTCGGGGTAGCGAGCGGCGGCGGCCAGGGCATAAGGACCGCTCATGCAATAGCCATGCGCTCCAACCGGACCGGCTTTGGCCGCCGGCTGACGGTCGATAAAGCCGAGCATATCGGCGACGTCATCCATCACCGGGGGGATTGTCATTTTGGTGCGGACAGCCCGCATCCGCGCCTGCTCCGCGCTGCCCTTGGTCGTGACGTCGGGACCAAATTTCGTATCTTTCCCGGCGCGATAGTATAGATTTGGCAACAATACGTAATACCCTACCGTGGCCAGGCGGCGAGCCATATCGTACAGCTCCTCCCGAATGCCGGGAGCGTCCATCAGCAGCAGGACGGGGGGATGCGGGACACCGCGCTCAGGATGGCAGATGAAGGTTTCCATCGCCCCGGATCGGGTGGTGATGTCGTGAATTTCTTCGATCATTCCTGCTCCTCCCCCGCGGCAGACGCGGCCAGTGGGATGCTCCCACGTCGGGCCAAGGGGGGCAAGCGCGCCCGGTTCCATAACAGAAATCACAACGGCGGCGATGGCACGACGTCCATCAGCCGCCGGTTTCGTTTTACAAGCAGGTGTGATGCCCGAAAGGCGGGTCCGTTGAACGAAACGATCGATCAGCCGGTCTTTCCGGTCAGCATGTCGTGAGATACGATAGCTCCCTTCTGCGGCTTCTTGTCAGAATCGACCGTCGAAGGCGTCATGGTGAACTTGGTATAGTTGATGGCCAGGTCCTCGGTCGGTTGAGATCCGGTTTCACCGGCTTCCGAGCGAAGATCGTAAAAGGTGAATGCGCACTTCTCCAGTTCGATGACAAGGAAGGTCAGCGGGCCGCTTTCGTCGGCGCTGGTAAACGTGATCGTCACCTTGAAGTCGGCGGTCCCGGTTGCCACAGCCTCGAACAGCTTCGAGGATGAGGTTGCATCCCAGGCCTTGCTGACCCGGATTTCCTCGAGGAACGCTTCCGCATGCGTCCGCTTCTGTTCGCTTCTGGAGGCCGTTGACACGGTCCGGCTCGCCCTGAAGTCGCACCGTGTCAGCTCGATTTGCTTCGCGAAGCCCTGCGTCGTCACCGGCCCTTCGATCTTCTTGGAGCCTTCGACTTTCATATAGATGGCCATGGTTCTGTCCTTTCTGTTATCAATGCCGCCGACAGCGGCCTTGCCTTGGTCACTGCCGGCGGCGTAGCAGTTGTTCCGAGCGGGAGGGATTTCCTGATGACCGGATGCGTATCGGTCCGCTCTAGGTGACGTTGTAGGCGAAGCCACCGGCCGCATCTGTGACCACGGTTACCTCCATGATCGACAAATTCGTCGCCAGACGAGAAAGTATTTCGGCCGACAATTCAGGCAACAAAGTGCGAGCCAGAATATTCTCGACATTGCGTGCGCCCGATGCACTTTCTGTGCAACGATCGGCGATCATATCGACAACCGACGTGTCGTAGCGGAATCCGGCACCGTAGTTCTGCCGCACCCGCACCCCGACACGATCCAGCTGCATCGTGACGATCCGCCGAATGATGTCGGCAGGAAGCGGAAAATACGGCACCAGCGTGGTGCGGCCCAGGAATGCCGGCTTGAAGTACTTCATCAGCTCGGGCCGCAGCGCCTCAGCCAGATCACCGGCCTCGGGCGTGGTGTCGGGATCGGCGCACAACTTCGTAATGAGGTCGGTGCCGGCGTTGGAGGTCATGATGATGACGGTGTTGCGAAAGTCGATCTCGCGTCCTTCTCCGTCCGTCATCATGCCCTTGTCGAAGACCTGGTAGAAGACGTCCTGGACCCCGGGGTGCGCCTTCTCCATCTCATCGAGCAGGATCACCGAGTATGGGCGCCGACGCACCGCCTCGGTCAGCACGCCGCCCTCGCCGTAGCCGACATAACCCGGTGGGCTGCCCATCAGCAGGCTGACTTTATGCTCCTCCTTGAATTCGCTCATGTTGATGACGGTCAGGTTCTGCTCTCCGCCGTACAGCAGGTCCGCGAGCGCCAGTGCCGTCTCCGTCTTGCCTACGCCGGAGGTGCCGACCATCAGAAACACGGCGATCGGCTTGCGCGGATCGGTCAGTTTCGCCCGCGCTGTATGGATCGAACGCGCAACTGATTCCAGCGCGTGCGGCTGGCCGATGACGCGACGCTCCATCGCCTCCCGCAGGCTCAGCACCGAGCGAATTTCGTCGCTTCGCATGCGACCGGCCGGGATGCCGGTCCAGCCCTCCACGATCTCTGCCACGGCCTGGCCGTCGACCATCGGAAAGATCAGCGGATGCTCACCCTGCAGCGCCCGCAGTTCGGCGTTCAGTCGTCCGAGCTCGGCGCGGCACAGAGCTTTATCGCCGGTTTCGGCCGAATCTTCGATCTGACCGCGGATCGACGCCATTGCCGCCGCGAGTTCCTTTTCCCGCGACCAACGAGTCTCGAGTTCTGCCAGTTCCGCCGCCGCGGTTTCGTATTGCCGGCTCAGTTCGGACTGACGTTCGGCGTGTTCCCCGCCCCACGCCGCCTCGCGGTCCAGGATGCCCAGTTCCGTTTCGATCAACGTCATGCGGCGACGTCGATCCTCGATCGGCGCCGGAATGGCGGACTGGCTCATGCCGACGCGCGCGCAGGCGGTATCGATCAACGACACCGCCTTGTCCGGCAGTTGGCGGCTCGGGATGTAGCGGGCAGACAATCGAACCGCCTCGCTCACAGCCTCATCGAGGATGCGGACTTGGTGATGCGCTTCAAGTTTCTGCACCAGACCCCTGACCATCGCGATGGCGACCGGTTCGCTGGGTTCCTCGACCTTCACCACCTGAAAGCGCCGGGTGAGCGCCGCGTCTTTCTCGAAGTAACGTTTATACTCCGCCCAGGTGGTAGCGGCGATGGTGCGAAGCTCGCCGCGCGCCAGTGCCGGCTTCAGCAGGTTCGCTGCATCGTTCTGTCCCGCCGCGCCGCCGGCACCAATCAATGTATGCGCTTCGTCGACGAACAGGATGATCGGGCGCGGGCTCGCCTGCACCTCCTCGATCACCGACTTCAGCCGGTTCTCGAATTCGCCCTTGACCCCAGCGCCCGCCTGCAGCAGGCCCATGTCCAGGGTGCGGACAGAGACGTTCGCCAGCGCCGGCGGCACGTCGCCTTCGGCAATGCGCAAAGCGAAGCCTTCGACGACAGCCGTCTTGCCGACACCGGCCTCTCCGGTCAGGATCGGATTGTTCTGCCGCCGGCGCGTCAGGATATCGACGACCTGCCGGATCTCGTTGTCGCGACCCAGGACCGGATCGATCCGGCCGGCGCGCGCGCGCTCGGTCAGATCGATGGTGTAGCGCTCCAGCGCGCCACCGGCAGGGGCCGCCGCTTGTGGCGTAGCGGCGCCCTCGGGGCGCTGTTCTTCAGGAACTGACTTGATCAACTTCGGATAGTCGCGCTTCAGCGCATCCGGCATGATCCGGGCGAGTTGGCTCGACATCTCCCGCGCCCGCCTGGCCAGCGTCTCATCGGCCAGCAGCGCCCACAGCAGATGGCCGGAGGTGACACGCGCGCTGCCCAGTTCGACCGAGGCGAACAGCCAGGCCTGCCGCACGACCTCGACAATATCCGGCGACAGCCCTGGCGCACGGGTGTTTCCCGTGGTCATACGGTCGAGCCCGGTGGTCAGGTCGGCGAACAGCCGGGGCTGATCCACCTCGTAGTGCCGCAGGATCGTCGCGATGTCGGTGCCACTGCCCTCGGCCAGCTTCAGCAGCAGATGCTCCAGTTCCACATTGTAGTGGCTGCGTGATAATGTCAGTCCCGCGGCCGCTTCCAGCGATCGCCGGCAGTGGTCGTCCAAGCGTCCGATCAAACGCTTCAGGTCAATCGCAGCCATGATTCATCCTCCTGTTTCAACCGCGCCGGTCGGACGCGGAGACTGTGTTACGTTCGGGTGGAGCAAGAGCCGTCGCGGTGACGGTCCGCATAGTGATGGAAGGCGCGCATGGAGATCCTCGACCTGGCCGCGTTGCTTGAACCGATACCCGGCAACGATCCGGCCGGCGCCGATCCGCGTGAGGACTTCTCCACCAATGCGCTTTATTACCGACTGCGCGATGCGCGGAACGAGGCACGTGTGGCGGAACGTCAGGCCGACACAGCCGAGGCCGATGATGCGCCTCCGCCCGCGCAATGGGGTCCCGTCAGCCGACTGGCTGTCGAACTGATCACGACCAAGGCCAAGGACCTGGAAGCCGCGGCCTGGCTGTCCGAGGCACTGCTGCGCACAAACGGTCTGGCAGGAATGGCCGAGGGTTTTCGCTTGATGGCCGAACTGGTCGAAACCTGGTGGGACGAGCTGCATCCGCTGCCGGACGACGAAGGCTTGCCGCGACGCGTCGCGCCGGTGGCTGGGCTGAACGGAGAAGGTGCCGACGGAACCTTGATCCAGCCGCTGCGGAAGGTGCCGTTGTTCGAGCTCGCGAACGGTAGAATGGTCGCGCTGTGGCAATATGAACAGTCCGCCGAACTTGCCACCGTCGTTGATGAGGAGCGCCGCGAGCAGCGTCTGAGCGCGGGAGTGCTGCCGTTCGATCATATCGAGGCCTCCGCGCGCGCCGCGATGCCCGCGCTTCGCCGGCTGCGGAATGAGGCCCGAGAGGCTGCCGCCGCCTGGCAGGCCCTGGAAATCGCCCTGGACGCGCAAGCAGGGAGCGACGCGCCGCCGATGCGACGGGTGGGCGACCTGTTGAACGAAATCGTTGCGCTCGGCGAACGCTACGGCGGACCCGAGGACGTTGAAATGGCGCCGGAGCAAACCCCGGCGGGTGAGGCTGCAACGTTCGCCGCTCCACCCGGACGCGGACGCATCGCGACGCGCGAAGATGCGTTTCGTGCGCTGGAAGAAATCGCCGCCTTCTTTCACTCTACTGAGCCGCATTCGCCGCTTGCCTATACGTTGCGTGAGGCGGTACGTCGCGGCCGCCTCACCTGGCCTGAACTGCTGGAGGAGATCGTGCCCGACACAGACAGCCGAGCGGCGATCCTCAACAGTCTAGGTATTCGTCCGCCGACGCCGATGGAGTGACTTGGGTCACCAAAACAGGCACTTCCTTTCGTTGACCTTGGCGGTTCGGGATCGCTAGCTTGCCGCTCAGAAAGACGCAGCATTTGCTTGCATCTTTTGACAGGCTGGAAAATCGGACAGGAGAGCGAAATGAGCGGCAGTATTCACAGCAAGCTGAACCGCGTGCGCAAGCCGCGTGTTCACATTACTTACGACGTGGAAACCGAAGGCGCACAGGTGCTGCGGGAGTTGCCATTCGTGGTCGGCGTCCTGGGCGATTTCTCGGGCGATCCGACCCAGCCGTTGCGCCCGCTGGCGGAGCGGAAGTTCATCCAGATCGACCGCGACAACTTCGATGAAGTGATGGCTCGGATGACCCCGGGTTTGAACCTGAAGGTCGACAACACGCTGGCGGATGACGGCAGCCAGATGGCGGTGAACCTGAGCTTCAACGCGATGGAGGACTTCCAGCCCGCCCGTGTCGCCGCCCAGGTGCCAGCCCTGAAAGCGCTGTTGGAGACACGCGAAAAGCTGCGCGACCTGATGAGCAAGGCGGATCGTTCGACCCAGCTCGAGGGACTGCTGGAGCAGGTACTGAAGAGCCAGGATGAACTGAAGACATTGTCCGGCCAGCTTGGCCTCGACGCGAAGGAGGGCTGACCCATGTCGCAATCACTGACAAGCACGCCGGCCGAGACAGTCTCGGTCGAGGGCGTCAATCTGCTGGATCAGGTTGTCGCGGCGACCCGGCAGACCGCGCCGGATCGGGCACAGGAGCTGGTGAAGGCACTGGTCGAGCAGGCGCTGAGCGGCACGATCACCTTCGACCGCAACCTGGGACGCACCATCGAGCGGGCCATCGCCGCGATCGATGCCAAGCTGTCGGGCCAGTTGAACGCAATCATGCACGACAAGCGCTTCCTGCAACTGGAGGGCAGCTGGCGTGGTCTGCATCATCTGGTGATGAACAGCGAGACCGGCACCGGCTTGAAGCTGCGTGTACATGAACGCGACCAAGCGCGACCTGACCCGTGATCTGACCCGCGCGGTTGAGTTCGATCAGAGCCAGTTGTTCAAGAAGATCTACGAGAACGAGTTTGGCACTCCGGGCGGCGAACCGTACGGCGCGCTGATCGGCGACTATGAATGGACCAGCCATCCCGATGATGTCGAGACCTTGCGTCTGGTTTCCAACGTCGCCGCGGCCGGCTTCGCACCGTTTATCTCCGCTGCCGGCGCCGGTATGTTCGGCTTCGAGGACTGGACCGAACTGTCCAAGCCGCGCGATCTGGCGAAGATCTTCGATAGCCAGGAATACGCCAAGTGGCGCAGCTTCCGTGACAGCGAGGATAGTCGTTTCGTTTCGCTGGTGATGCCGCGGGTGATCGGCCGTATGCCGTATGGGGCGGCGACCTCGCCGATCGACGAATTCGCCTACGAGGAAGCCCCCGCCGATGCGACGGGAGCCGCGCGGCCGATGGCTCACGGCGAGTATTGCTGGATGAACGCGGCTTACGTGATGGGCGCTCGCCTGACCGACGCCTATGCCCAGTCTGGCTTCTGCGTGGCGATCCGCGGGGCGGAAGGTGGCGGCCGGGTGGAAAATCTGCCGACCCACGTCTTCAGTTCCGATGACGGCGATCAGGACACCAAGTGCCCGACTGAAATCGGTATCACCGACCGGCGCGAATTCGAGCTGTCGAACCTCGGCTTCCTGCCGTTGTGTCACTACAAGAACACCGACTATGCGGTGTTTTTCGGGGCGCAGACCGCGCAGAAGGCAAAGAAGTACGACCGCCCGGAGGCCACGGCGAATGCGTCGATCTCGGCTCGCCTGCCCTACATCATGGCCAGCAGTCGCTTCGCCCATTACCTGAAGGTGATCGCCCGCGACAAGATCGGCAGCTTCATGGAGGCGACCGACTGCGAAAACTGGTTGAACCGCTGGATCATGAACTACGTGAACCCGAACGAGAACGCCGGAGCGGAGACCAAGGCGCGCTTCCCGCTGCGGGAGGCCCGGATCGAGGTGCGGGAGATCCCCGGCAAGCCCGGCTCGTACAATGCCGTCGCGTTCCTGCGGCCCTGGCTGCAACTGGAGGAACTGACCACCAGCCTGCGCATGGTCGCGCGCCTCCCGAACAAGGCCTGACCGATGCTGTCCGTGCCCGCCGTCGAGACACCGTCCGTGGTCGAAACCGAGTCCGCAACCGCACCCAGCGGCCTCGGCGCCTACCTCGCGGTCGCTCGGCAGGCGGGCACGGTGGAGGCTCTCCGCCTAGCGCTCGATCGCACCATCGCGGCGATCGATGCGCTGGTGGGGCGGCAACTGGATGCGATTCTGCACCACGAACGAGTGCGCCGGCTGGAGGGGTCATGGCGCGGCATCGACTGGCTGGTGCGTGGCCTGGGACCCGGCGCAGGAGTGCGGGTGAAGCTACTGAACCTGTCATGGCCGGAACTCTGCCGCGACCTCGCCCGAGCCACCGAATTCGACCGCAGCCAGCTGTTTCAGAAGGTCTACGAGCAGGAATTCGGCATGCCCGGCGGTGAACCGTACGGGCTGCTGGTGATCGACCACGAAGTGCGCCATCGGCCGTCGGTGGGAGCCCACACCGATGATGTCAGCGCCCTGACGTCGCTCGCTGGAGTCGCCGCCGCCGCGTTCGCGCCGATCGTCGTTTCAGCTTCCCCGGCGCTGCTCCAGGTCGATCGCTTTTCTGACCTGGTGCTGACCGGCGATCTGGCCGAACCTTTCCGATCGGAGGATTTTGCCCGTTGGCGCGCATTGGCGCGGCAAGAGGATACACGTTTCGTCGCCGTGACGTTGCCACGGATCCTCGCGCGCACGCCATGGACAGACGATCCCGCAAGGCCGGATGGCTTCCATTACGTCGAGGCGGCAGCGGGGCTCGATGAACGCGTGTGGATGACGGCCGGGTACGCGTTCGCCTCGGCAGCTGCCCGCGCATTCACCAACCACGCATGGCCGGCCGATGTACGCGGCAGCGAAACGGATCGGCTCGGCGGCGGCCTGGTGACCGGGCTGACCGCCGAACCCTATCCGACCGATCCGTTCTGGTTCCGTCACAGCATGGACGTAGCCCTGTCCGACCAACAGGAGCGGATGCTGATCGCCGCCGGCCTGATGCCATTATCCGCGCTGCCGTTCGGGCAGGAGGCGGTGTATGCCGGTGTTCGCACGCTGCATGTTCCGCCGCGCTACACCGGGCCAAATGAGGCGGCGGCGAACGCCAATGCGCGGTTTTCATCGCAACTCAATTCGATGCTCTGCGTGTCACGCTTCGCCCACTATATCAAGTTGATGGGGCGCGAGGCTGTCGGCGCTTTCCGGTCGGCCGACGAAATCGAGCAGCGCCTGCATGGCTGGCTGCAATCCTATGTTAATCCGAACCTGTCCAGCAGCGGCGATATGCGCGCTCGCCATCCCCTGGCGGCGGCTCGCGTGACCGTGCGAGAGAAGCCCGGACAGCCTGGCAGCTTCGGCTGCACGGTCATGCTGCAACCACATTTCCAACTCGATGACGTGGCGGCGACATTTCGCCTGGTCACCGATATCGCCGCTCCACGCTCTTGAGAGGGATCACTCCCATGCAACAGATTTCCTCCGATATCGGCCAGTCGTTTCGCGCCGGTGCGCTTGACGCGGCGGTGACGGCAGCGACCCAGGCGGTCCGCAAGGCTCCGGCCGACGCCGGCTCAAGAATCCTGCTCGCCGAGATGCTGGTCTTCGCCGGCAACCTGCAACGCGCCGATGTCGTGCTGGACGCCGCCGCCGCGGCCGACCCGTCAGCTTCCGTCGTGCTCGCTGAATTTCGTCAGTTATTGCGGGCTGAGATGGCTCGGCGTCAATTCTGGCTCGATGGTCGCATGCCGGAGGTCCTGGGCACCCCGGGCGAGTCGGAGCGGGCCATGCTGTCGGCCATCCTGGACTGGCGGAGCGGCGATCTCGATGCCGCGGCGCAAAAGGCGGACCAGGCCGAAGCGCTGCGGCCGAAGCTGCCGGTGCGGATCGGCGATACTACCCACGCCGATTTCCGTGACGCCGACGATTTATCTGCCGGCATGCTGGAGGTGTTGACGACAACCGGAAAATTCTACTGGCTGCCGTTCTCGCAAATCGAAACGATTAGCTTCCATCCACCACAGCGGCCACGCGACTTGGCGTGGCGTCGGGCGCATGTCTCGGTGGTCGATGGTCCGGATGGCGATGTCTATCTGCCAGTGCTTTACGTTGAGCGGGAGCCCGCCGGATCGGATGCCTTGCGACTCGGCCGGACGACCGAGTGGAGTGACGCCGCGCCCGTGCGGGGCAGCGGACAGCGGGTCTTCTTGGCCGGCGAGGAGGGACTGGGGATCATGGACCTGACTGAACTGAATTTCCGGCCATGAGCGGCAGCCGTCAGCCGGCGCCGCAAGCCAGATTGTCGCTGTTGGACAGATTGCTTGATGACGCGCCGGAGCAGCGCGTTGACCAGCCGGTCTCGGCCGCCGAAGCCCTGGCCGCCCTCCGCCGCAGCGTCCAGCGTGATCTGGAGGCACTGTTGAACGCTCGGCCACGCTGGCGGTCGCTGCCGCCGGAATTGACCGAACTGCCAGTGTCCTCGATCGGATATGGCATCCCGGACTTTACCGCGGGGGTACTCAACGACCCGGTTCAGCGCGAACGTCTCCGTGCCGGGATCGAGGCGACGATCCGACGCTTCGAGCCGCGCTTCGCATTCCTGCGTGTCATCCTGATGGACAACAGCAATCCGCTGGAACCGCGGTTGCGGCTCCGCATTGAAGCTTTGCTGCGCGCCGAGGCAGCGCATGAGCCGGTGGCCTTCGAGACCCTTGTCGATACGGCAACCACCTCCGTAAGTGTGCGTGACCAGGGGGAGCGGCCGGATGTCTGAGAGTTTGTTACCTTACTACAACCGGGAACTTGCAGCGATACGCTCGCTGGCAGCGGAATTCGCCCTGGCTCATCCGAAGGTTGCGGGCCGCCTTCGCCTGTCGCCGGACAGCGTGGACGATCCGCATGTCGCGCGGCTGCTGGAAGGTGTCGCCTTTCTTGGCGCTCGTGTGCAGCACCGTCTCGATGACGAATTCCCCGAACTGACCGACGCGCTGCTGGGCGTTTTGTATCCGCACTATCTCGCACCGATTCCGTCCTGCGCCATCGCGCGGTTCGAGTGTCAGCCGGACCTGGACGTGCCGCTGCGTCTGCCGGCCGGTCTTGCTATCGATACCGAACCGGTGCGCGGCGAATCCTGTCGCTTCAGGACCGCCTGGCCGCAAACCCTATGGCCGATCGAGATCGAAACAGGTACCGACTGTCCGGTCTGCCGATTGCCGCGCCTGCGAACCCTCGAGCCGCAGGTGCGGTTGCTGTGCTTCGCATCAGTCTGCGGTGTCGCGGCGAAACGGACTTCACCTCGCTTCGGCTGGATCGGCTGCGCTTTTTCCTGCGTGGCACCGGCAACGTCTCCCTGCCGCTGCTGGAGCTGCTCTCCGCTCATACCATTTCGATCGCATACGCGGACGGGCCCGCGGACCAGAGGCCCGCCATTCTGCCGCCCTCCGCCATCGAGCCGGTCGGTTTCGCGGCCGAGGAGGCTTTATTTCCCTGGCCGGCCCGTAGCTTTTCCGGCTTTCGACTGCTCAGCGAATATTTCGCCTTCCCCGAGAAGTTCCTGTTTATTGATTTCTCGGGATTCGAAGCGAAAACACTGCTGGATGCCGGTCGCCGTCTGGACATCTTTGTCTATTTGGACCGTGCCGTGCCGGAGCTGGAGCGCCTGATCGGTGCCGGCACACTCGCACTGGGTTGCACCCCTGTCGTCAACTTGTTTCCGCAACGATGCGAACCGCTTGCCGTATCGCATACCGATACCGAATACCGGGTGGTGCCAGATGCCCGCCGGCCGAGCGCGTTGGAGGTATGGCAGGTCGAACGGGTGCAGCAGACACGATCCGACGGCAAGGTGCAGCCACTGCGGCCCTTCTATCGCCTGACCGCGACGCAGGCTGCGGGCGGCGAGCCGGTTGGAAGCTATCACACGATCCGGCGATCCTCTCCGGTTGGCGGCACTGAAACCTATGTGGGCATTTATGATTCCGACTTCGACCCAATGGAGGCCGCCGACGCCGTACTTTCCGTCGACGCCCTGTGCCTCAACCGGGATCTGCCCGCCGCTCTGCCGTTCGGCGGAGGCCATCCGACATTGCGACTAACGGAAGGCAATTCCGCGGTTCGCTCCCTCGCCTTCCTGACGGCACCGACTCCGACCCTGCGGCCGCCGTTGCGCGAGCAGGGGTTCTGGCGCCTGGTCTCGCATCTTTCCCTCGGGCATTTGTCCGTGGTTGGCGAGGCCGAGGGAGCTGCCGCGCTGAAAGAGGTGCTGCGTCTGTACGACCTGCGAGATTCGCCGGAAACCCGTGCCGCTATCGATGGGCTGCTGTCGGTTTCGTCGGTTCCGGGGGTTGCCCGCGTTCCCGGCTCGCGAGCCGGCGCGTTCTGCCGCGGGCTGGATGTGACGTTGACGTTTGATCCGCGCGTTTGGCAGGAGAGCGGGCTGTTTCTGCTTGCCTCGGTGCTGGATCGATTCCTGGCATTGCACGCAACGGTCAACGCCTTCGTTCGCAGCCGCGTGGTATTGCAGGGCAGGACAGGCACAGCCGCGGCCTGGCCGGCGCGGGCCGGCGCGCAGGTGCTGCTTTGAGACCGCTGTCCGCGATGCGGCTGTTGCTGACCCAGCCGCACCGATTTAGCTTCGACGCGGCATTGCGTGTGCTGATGCGCGATCGTCGGGTCCGCGATCCGGCGGAAGCCGCACGTTTTCGCAGTCAGGCGGGCCGCTCCCATCCGGCTGGGGAAATCATCGCGGTAGAGAAATCAACCGGCGCCGACACGCCCCGGGTGACGGTGGCGCTGCTGGGCCTGATCGGCGCCGGAGGTGTCTTGCCGCGCCTGTACGAAGTCCTGGCCGGCGAGTCGGCTCGACGCGGCTCGAGTGCGTTGCACGACTTCATTGATCTCCTGTCGCATCGGATGGTCGGCTACTTCGGCCGGAGCGGGATCAAGTACAGGCTGCACCGCTCGGCCGAGGTCGCATCATTGACCACGCCGGCCGCCCCCGATCCCGTCGCTCAGGCGTTGCTCGCGCTGACCGGGTACGCCACCCCCGGTCTGACCGAACGTCTGGAGGCAGGTGTCGACCCTCTGCTGCATTACGCCGGATTGTTCGCGATGCGGCCACGCTCTGCCGAACGCCTCGCAGCGTTGGTGTCCGACTGGTTCGGTCGGCCGGTCAAAGTGAGGCAATTCGCCGGCGAATGGCTCACGCTGCCAGCGGATCAGCAAACCACGCTTCCAAGGTTGGGGTATGACGGGACCTGGAATCGGTTGGGGATCGACGCTGCGATCGGCGACCGAAGCTGGGACGTGCAGGCGCGCATCGTGCTGTGCATCGGACCGCTGTTGCGGGCCGAGTTCGAGGCTCTGCTGCCCGACCAGCCCGCGTTTCGTCGGCTGGTCAGCCTCGTGCAAGCCTTCCTCGGGCTGGAGACCAGGTTCGCGATCAATCCGGTCCTGGCGCAAGAGGCCGCCACGCCGCTCCAGCTGACCGATGCGGCGAACCCCCGTCTCGGCTGGAACACCTGGGTTAATCAACCGGAAACGCAACGTCATGGCGGCGCAACGGATGCGAGCTTCGATGTGGCATAGCTCAAGCGTCCGCGACTGATACCGACGGCCCGAAATGTTGACCCATTCTCCGGCTGTCGGGCCGGCGGTATGAGACCCGCGTTAACCTCCGGTTAACCCCGTCGCCGCAAGCTGGTCTTCCTATGGTTGCGGAGCGGGTGCGGTGTCCGACGCGAAGATCAGCGCCTTCGTGATCTCCTACAATCGCGCCTGCGTCTTGGGTACGTGTCTGCGAGCCCTGAGGTTTGCCGATGAATTGATCGTCATCGACAAATCCTCGACCGACGACTCTCGCACCATCGCCGAGGCGTATGCCGACCAGGTCGTGACCGTCCCATGGACCCCCACCGTGGAGGAAACGCGCACCCTGGCGCTGACGCGGTGTCGTCACGAATGGATCTTGTTCCTGGATGACGACGAATGTCTCAGCCCGGAAGCAGCTCGGATGATCCAGGCGGAGGTGCTTAACCCGCGAGCGGAGATCTACTCGTTCCATTTACGTCATTATATTCTCGGAGTGCACGATGAGCGCGCCTACTATTGGCCGGAACATCACGTCAGGCTATTTCGTCGCGGTGCCGTGACGTTCGCTCGCACCGTTCATGCCGGGATTGTGCGTCACTCCGAGAGCGCCATCCAGATTGCCGCTGACGACGGTGTTTGCATACATCACTTTTCGCATCCCGATGCGGCCAGCTGGATCGAACGGACGAATCGCTACACCTCCCGCTCTGATCGCGAAGCCATCGCAGCCGGCCCGGAAGGTCTCGCCGGGTTCGCTCATCAGCGGATCAATCACTGGATGGAACGAACGAGGGACACCGAGGCGGGCGAGGACGGTTCCGTGGTAGCATTGTTACGGGCGATCTATGACATGGTCGATGCCGTAAAGTCGTGGGAGCGCGAACATGGGCTGGATGGCACCGCGTTGTTCGGGCAGGCTTGTGCCGCGCTTGACGCGATGTACGGCGTCGCGGCGGATACGCCGTACGCTCAGCCGTGATCCCCGGAAAGCGCCATATCCGGCGGGTGCCCCATCCCACCTGAATTGTACGCTCTGGCCTGCAGCGAACTGTCGGCGAAGCGTTACCTGCCTGCCGTACCGATCAACCGCATCCGCAGAGAACGTGAGATCGTATCGATCATGGCGACAGAGATGAGGATCAGAACGATCACGTAGGCCACCTGATCCCACGCGTTGATCTGGATCCGCTCGGACAGTCGGAGGCCGATGCCGCCGGCGCCGACCAGGCCCAGGATCGTGGCCTCCCGGGAGTTGGATTCGATCGAATACAGGGTCTGGCTGATCATCAGCGGCAGCACCTGCGGCAGCACCGCATAGCGTAACAGTGCGATCCGGCTGGCGCCCACCGACATGATACCCTGCACCGGGCGAGGGTCGAGGTTTTCGATCGCCTCGGCGAACAGTTTTGCCAGTACTCCAGTCTCGGCCACGGCGATCGCCAGGATTCCGGCGATCGGGCCGAGCCCCATGGCGCGGACGAAGACCAGCGCCCAGATCAGTTGGTCGAGCCCGCGCAGGCCATCGAACAGCCGCCGTGTGAGAAAGCGGAACACCGCGTGAGGGATGACGTTGCGCGCGCCGAGGAATCCCAGCGGGAGGGCGAACACCACCGCAAGCATCGTCCCCAGATAGGCCATCGCGATGGTCTCCACCATCGACTGCCAAAGCGCGGCGTGGTCCCAATTCGCGAAGTGCGACCAATCCACCATCAGCCGTAAGATCACCCAGACCCGTGGCAGATCGGTGAAGACGCGGCCAAGGTCGAACAGCCACATCAGGTAAAGCAGATAGGCCAGCACCGCCGAACCAAGCAGCCACTGCCCGGCACCGACGCGACGAAACGCCTCGGGATGGCGAGCACGCTCAGCTGCGATTGCCGCGGCATCCAGGATCGCTGGGCTAATCCGGCGGGTCACCTCTCGGGGCCTATGATCACGATGCCGCTCCCGCCAGCGCGCCGATGAACCGGTGGCGGACCTGTTCGGAAAGCAGATCGATGGCGACGACGATCAGCAGGATCAGGATGACGATCGCGCTGACTTCCTCATAGATATTGAATCCGATCACCCGCTTGAGCTCCTGGCCAATTCCGCCTGCGCCGACGAAGCCGATGATGGTTGATGACCGAACATTGATCTCAAATCGCAACAATGCGTAGCTCAGGAAGCCGGGCCACACATCGGGTACGACGCCGTATCGAATTTGCGCAAGCCAGGAGCCGCCGACTGCTCTGATCCCCTCGACCGGCCGCATGTCGGTGTTTTCATTGAGTTCGGCAAACAATTTTCCCAGCGCGCCGGTGGTGTGGATGGCGATCGCCAGGATGCCGGCCAGTGGGCCGATGCCGAAGGGCCAGACCAGGATGAAGGCCAGCACGACCTGCGGGATGCCACGCATCAGCTCCAGCAGGCGGCGGACGACAAACACCACGAGGCGGTTTCTCAACAGCGGCGCGGTGGCCGGGAAGCACAGCCCGACCGCCATGGCGAAACCAATCGCGGTCGCCAGAATCGCCATCTGGACGGTTTGCCACAACAGCGCGAGATAGACATCGATGCGATAGAACCAATAGGCGATCGACTGAGGCTGCTTCACGCCGCCCAACAGGTGCGGCAGCGTCAGCACGGCGACCGGGTCGGCGCCGCGCGTGGGCTCGATGGAGAATAGCTTGCCGAAATATTCACCGATGCGTGGCAGCCCTGCGGCAACCTTCGAAGGCAAGAAGTCCGTCGATGCGGCGGAGATGACAAACAGCAGGACGACGACAGCGAAGGTCAGTATCGTCTCGGCTTGACGCCTACGCCGCAGGGCGCCGAAGCGCCGCTGGAATAAATGATACGAAGCGTCATCGGTCGGACATGGGCTGGCGGGCTGCCCCGCGGCCGGGGACTGCGGCGTGTCATGGTTCACACAGCATACTCACCATCAGGCTACGACCGGCCTCCGCGCCGCTCGGCCTGGCGCAGATCGATGATGTCCTTGTAGAGATCCATCGTCGCGGGCAGGTAGCCGACGCCCGACCCCTGCTCCACCGAGTCGTAGACATCCTTGTGCGACTTCGGCAGGTCCAGCATGAAGTCGGCAAATTCCTTCTTCAGGTCGGGCGGCAGGTCGGCGCGGATGCCCCAAGGTCCATTCGGGATCTTGCCGGACTGCCAGATGATTGCGACATCGGACATCTTCAACATGCCGCGGTCGACCATCGAGCGCAAGTTGCCGCGCGAGTAGCCATCGGCGATGTCGCCCTGGCCCGAGGTCCAGGTGACGCATGCATCGAACTGTTTGTTCAGTACGGCAATGACGCCCTGTTCGTGGCCGCCGGCAAAACCGGTGCGGGAGAAATAGGCCCCGTCGGCCAAGTCAATGCCCTGGCGTTTCAGCGTGGCGCTGGGGATGAGGTAGCCGGAGGTGGAATTCGGATCAGCCCAGGCCAAGGAGTGCCCCTTCATCTGGTCGATCGAGGTGATGCCGGAGTCTTTGCGGACCAGCATAACGGCGATGTAAGAGGCGCTCCCGTCCTTCTCACGCGGAACGACGACCGGTTCGACGCATTTGCAGTCCAGCCAGGCGCCGGCGAACGCGGAGGGACCGAATTCGGCGGCCTCGAGCTGGCCCGCGGCGATGGCCTGCATTACGCCGGCGTAGTCGGCGGCAGGAAACAGCTTGACTGGAACGCCGAGCTTCTGCTGCAGCAGGCGCTGGAAGCCGTCGTAACGCGCCAGCCGGTCTTGGGTGTTCTCTCCGCCCAGCAAGCCAAGGCGAAATTCCTTGACCTGCGACTTCCAGTCCTGCGTGTGACCCGGGTGGGGCGCGGCGAGGCAGAATGCCGCGGTCGCAGCGAACACAAGGCGGAAGAAGCGGCGTCGGATCATGAGTTGTCTGCCCTGTCGTGTTCTGGCCAGCCACCCAGACCATCGATCCGGCCGGCAGACTGGCCGAGGTGGCCGGGGCAGAGAGTACGCCGGAACGCCGATCGGGTCCACGGCCTTTCGGACAGCGTTTGGACAGGTGCCGGATCGGCGGGATCGGATAGCAAACGTCCGGGCTTTATTTCGGTTGCAAGAAATGGCAGCTCGCCCGGCATCGACGTGGCACCATCGCTTCCGAGGACGATCCGACGCACGCGGTTTGGCTGGACGAGACAGCATCAGCAGACCTAACCGCGGCCGTACCGACACTGTAACGACCTCCGGTGGGCAGCGACGGCACCAAGTGTCGGTTATGCAAAACAGAGATGTGGCGCCGAACGTTTGCATCCGCACCGACAACCCTCGATGGTCCGGCGTGCTCCCGGAACTCTACCAAGCAGAATATAAGCGTCGTATATACAATTCTCAGGGGAACGTGGCCGTTGCGCTATCGGTTGCCTGTTCCGCCCGTTTCGGTTAAGCCCGGCTCCCCGCTATGGTCCGATCCCCGATCGTGTGCAACTGACCCTGAAGCTAAGGTGCAATCGAATGGCTGAGTACGTCATCTCCCCCCCGGCCATTATCTCCGTGCCCGTCGCGGGCGGCGGGGGTTTTCCCGTCCGACGGATCTTCTGCGTGGGCCGCAACTACGCCGAGCACGCGCGGGAGATGGGCAGCGACCCGGACCGGGAGCCACCGTTCTTCTTCATGAAGCCGGCCGACGCCTTGCTGGTCAACGACGCCGACATGCCCTATCCGCCGCGGAGCGAGCAGCTCCACCACGAGATGGAACTGGTGGTCGCGATCGGTGAGGGTGGCGCCAACATTGCCGAGGCGGACGCACTGGCACATGTATGGGGCTACGCGGCCGGCTTGGACATGACCCGTCGAGACCTGCAGAACGCCGCCAAGAAGGAGGGCAAGCCCTGGGACATGGGCAAGGGGTTCGATCATTCGGCGCCGATCGGCCTGATGGTGCCAGCGGCGAAGATCGGTCATCCCGAACGCGGCCTGATCGAGCTGCGGGTGAACGGCCGGGTGCGCCAGACGTCCGATTTGTCGAAGATGATCTGGAGTGTGCCGGAGACGATCGCTTATCTGTCCGGGCTGGTGAAGCTGGCGGCGGGCGACCTGATCTACACCGGCACGCCCGAGAACGTTGCCGCCGTCGAGCGGGGCGACTTGCTGGAGGGCAGCGTGGAAGGCGTCGGCTCGGTCCGGACTCGCATCGTCTGATGCCTGTCCTACGCGTCGCTACCTGGAACATCAACTCACTTCGTCTAAGGGTCGGATTGCTCCATCGACTGGTCGAGGCGCTCGACCCCGACGTGATCTGCCTGCAGGAGACCAAGGTTCCAGACCTGCTGTTTCCGGCCGACGGGCTACAGCCGCTGGGTTACCCCCACACTGTGTTCCGCGGCATGAAAGGCTACAACGGCGTCGCGATCCTGTCCCGGTTGCCGCTGGAAGTGCATGACGCCGCGCCGGACTGGTGTGGCAAGGGCGACTGCCGGCACGTGGCGGCACGGATTCCGACGCCAGGTGGCGCGATCGAGTTGCACAATTTCTATGTTCCCGCCGGCGGGGATGTGCCGGACCGGACGCAGAACCCGAAATATGGCCACAAGCTGGACTTTATTGCCGAGGCTCGCCTGTGGTTTGCCGCTCGCCCCGGCCTGTCAAGCACGGTGCTGGTCGGTGATCTGAATATCGCGCCGTTGGAACACGACGTCTGGAGCCACCGGCAACTGGTCGACGTCGTCAGCCACACGCCGCCGGAAACCGAGGGCCTGGATGCCTGGATGGCCGCCGGGTTCATCGACGCCGTGCGGCATTTCGTGCCGTCCGACCAGAAGCTGTATTCGTGGTGGTCATATCGGAACCGGGACTGGCGGGTTTCAGATCGCGGCCGCCGGCTGGACCACATCTGGGTCACGCCGGACCTCGGACCGGCGCTAAGACGCCAGACCATCCTGAAGGACGCCCGCGATTGGCCGCAGGGATCGGACCACGTGCCGGTCTGCGTCGAGGTGGAACTTTAGGCCAGCCACGCCCGCCGACCACGGATCGGCAACGGCTGGCCACTTGACCGACGGCCCGCCCCCTCCCTCGCGTGCTCGGCCGCCCCGCCAACCCCGCGCGCATACCAGTCGTCCCTTCGGGCCGCTGGTATTACAGGTAATATTCCGCAAGCGGTGCAAATCCATTGAATTTCGTGCTGGCGTATGTGGTGACGTAAGCGCCGGTCGACAGCAGCGCCACCCGGTCGCCGCAGGTCAGCGCCAGTGGCAGCCGGTAATTCGATTTCTCATACAGAATGTCCGCCCCGTCGCAGGTCGGGCCAGCGATTGCCACCGGGCCCATCGACGATCCGTCGTACGGCGTCGCGATGCGGTACTTGATCGATTCACCCTCCGTTTCGGCCAAGCCGCCGAACCGTCCAATGTCCAGATATACCCAGCGAACCGGATCGCGGCGGTCGCGTTGGCTGACCAGCACGACTTCGGCGGAGACCAGGCCGGCATCGCCGACGAGAAAGCGGCCGGGCTCGATCACGATTTCGGGCAATGCGTTACCGAAATGGTCGGTCATTGCGTTCATGATGGCGTAGCTAAACTGGTCGATATCCGGCACGTCGTCGCGATAGCGCGTGGGGAAGCCGCCACCCAGGTTCATCATGCGCAGGTTGATGCCGGCCTCGGTCAGATCGGTGAACAGCATCGCGACGCGGCCGACCGCGATTTCGTACGCGCGCGTCGTGGTCTGCTGACTGCCTACGTGGAACGACAGGCCATAGGGGTCCAGTCCGAGATCGCCGGCCCGGATCATCAGTTCCCGGGCGTTCTCGATCGTGGTGCCGAATTTGCGCGACAGCGGCCAGTCGGCGCCCTTGTTCTCGACCAAAACGCGGCAATAAACGCGCGCACCTGGCGCATGCGAAGCCAGCTTCTCCAACTCCTCCCGCGAGTTGAACGCGAACATGGTCACGCCGAGTTGATGCGCGCGACGGATCGCGGACAGCTTTTTGATGGTATTCCCAAAACTGATCGCCTCAGGACGGGCACCGGCATCGAGGCAGGCGGTCACTTCCTCGATACTGGCGGCATCGAAGTGGCTGGACAGGCGGACCAGCCTCTCCAGCACTTGATGCGCCGGATTGGCTTTGACAGCGTAATAGATGCGTGCCAGTGGCAAGGCGTCGCGAAGCGCGCGGAAATTCTCCTCCACGCGGTCAATGTCCAGCACAAGGCACGGCGTCGCCGGCTGATGCTGGGCCAGGAATTGGGCGATTTTCGGGGTCATCGCGCCGGGCCTCCCTCTATTGGACGCTCACCTTTCAAGGCGATGAGCGCAGTTGACGAAACGGTCGAACGAACCAGCGACCAAAAGATTGCCAGAACGCTTGACGTCGTTGCGTAACCACAGAGGGCCAGAGGCACGTGCGTTGCTGCGTGGGGGCCACATAGGACCCCCCCACCCCCCGCGCAATAGGAAATGTGCGGTGGGGTCAAAATTGCCGGCGAGGCCGCCACATACAATATTGATCGGAGGGTCAGCGAGTTGGATGCGTCACCCGGAGGTCTGCCCGACAGCACGGCCCGGCCCCGGCACCCGACGCGGCGGGCAGCGTGGCGGAACGTGGCGGCCAGCACGTTCCTGGCCAGCACGACGGACCGTGTCTCGCTGGCTGCCGCAGGCTGCGCGTTTTATGCCACCCTGGCGCTGTTTCCCGCGATCAGCATGCTGATCTCCATCTATGGCATGGTGCTCGACCCGGTGACGGCGGAGCAGCAACTGGTGGTGCTGTCCCATCTGTTGCCGGCGCCGGCCTATGGCCTGATCGAGGACCGGATCCATCAGTTGACCAGCCAGCCGGCCCACACGTTGAGTGCCAGCCTGGCGATCAGTTTCCTTTTGACCTTCTGGAGCAGCGCGACCGGCAGCAAGTCGGTGCTGTCCGCCGTCAACGTCGCGTACGACGTCACCGAGCAGCGGCCATTCCTGCGTTTCCAGCTCATCGGTCTGGCGATGACGCTCGTCGCAGTGCTGTGCGCCGTCATGGCCATTGCCGTCCTGCTGCTGCTGCAACCGGCGATCGACTTCCTGGGTCTGTCCAGCCACGGCGGATCGCTGATCCAGGTGGCGGGCATGGCTATGCTGATCGGCTTTTTCTTCGTTGCCATCGTCCTGCTGTATCGGTTCGGGCCCTCACGGACGCCGCCACCGCGCCCGCGCATCAAGCCCGGCGCCGCCCTGGCCACCGTCCTTTGGCTGATCGCTTCGGAGTTGCTTTCTTTGTATATTTCCCGCATCGGCACTTTCGGCGCCACCTATGGTTCGCTGGGCGCCGTGGTCGGTGTCATGATGTGGTTCTATATCTCTGCCTACGCGGTCCTTCTCGGCGCGGAACTGAATGCCAGGCTGGAGGAAATCCACGCCAGTGAGCCGCCCGGTCGATAGAGCAATGTCAGCTCGGCTCTGAATCGGGGAGCGACCTCAGGTTGATGAAATTGCTCGGGAAAATATGGCCAGCGTGCTTCCACTCAAGGGGGAAGCGCTTTGGCGTCCGGTCGGTCGCGGGTCTGGCTGACAATGCCGACATCCTTGATCGGGGCTGCGCGTGACGACGGCAGGCTGGGACGACGGCTACGTCAGCGATGTCGTTTACACCAGGAATTTCCACCGAGAGACCACGCCGGCATGGCTCGCCGCCGCGGCGCTGCTGTCGGGGCAGCCCCCGCCCGACCTGGCCCGACCGTTTCGCTACGCCGACCTCGGCTGCGGACATGGACTGACCGCGATCGTCGTCGCCGCCACGTGCCCACACGCCGAGGTGTGGGGTTTCGATTTCAACCCGGCGCATGTGGAGAGCGCCCGTGAGCTGGCGTCCCGGGCGGGACTGACCAATGTCCGGTTCGAGGAGACGTCGTTCCAGGAGCTGGCCTCGCGACCCGCCTCGGCACTGCCCGCGTTTGAGTTCATGGTCGCACACGGTATCCTGAGCTGGGTGTCGCGGGAAAACCAGCGGCACGTGACGCAGGTGATCGGACAGCGGCTGCGGCCGGGCGGCCTGGCCTACCTCAGCTACAACGTTGCGACCGGCTGGGGTGCGATGCCGCCGCTTCGGGCGCTGATGCGAATGCTGTTGTTGTCGGCGGGGGATCGGACCGATCGCGCGGCGCCAGGCGTGCTGGATTTTCTTGAGACGATGAAGCAGGCCGGGGCTGGCTTCTTTGCCGCGAACCCATCGCTGGAACAGCGCCTCGCGGAGATCCGTCGGCAGGACCCGCGATATGTGGCGCACGAATTCCTTAACCAGGACTGGCATCCGCTGATGTTTGCCGACGTCGCCGAGCGCATGGCCGAGGCGAAATGCGGCTACGTGGGCAGCGCGATGCTGGCGGAGAACTTCGAGTCGGCGTCGGTGCCGCCGGGCATGAGCGGGCTGATCGCCCGGGCCACTGATCCGGTGTTGCGGGAGACGCTGCGGGATTTCGCCACAGCCCAGGAATTCCGCCGCGACATCTATCGTCGGGGGGTAATTCCTGTCCCAGCCCCCGAGCACCTCCGAATGCTCGACGCGCTGCCACTGCAGTGGTTCGGCGATACGGTCGCCGGACCGGTGAGTTTGCCAACGCCTTTGGGAGCTTTGCCCGGATCAGCGGACCGGTATGGTCCACTGTTTGAGGTGCTGACCGCGCGCGATTCCACTCTGGGAGAGATCCGCCGGCACGCGGGCGTCGCCAATTACCCACTGCCGGAGTTGCTGGAGGCCGTGGCATCGCTCATCTCCGGCGGCCACATCCATCCGGCACTGCCCGCTGCCGTTCAGACTGCCGCCCGCGGTCCGACCGACCGGTTGAACGCTGCGATCGGAACGGTGAACGGCTACGGTTTTGACATCGGGTGGCTGGCCTCACCGGCGATCGGTTCGGCGCTGAAGGCAGATCTGGTGGAGACGCTGGTGGTGCGGGAGAGTGCCGCCGGGCAGTCTTTGGAGATCGAAGGGCTGACCGACCGGTTGTTGGCGACGCTCAGTCGGGCGGGGCGGTCGGTGCAGCAGGGCGGCGAGGCCGTGTCTGATCCAATACAAGCTCGTGTTGTGCTGCGGCAGATGGTGAGTCAGATGGTCGATGACCGAATGCCGGTATTGGCGCGACTGGGGATAATCGCTCGGTGAGCGGACCGGAGTCGCGGTTGCGGCGGACGGAGTTGCTGAAAACCGACATCCGGTTCGAGCAACCTCTCAGACGCGGGAGCGGCCGAGCATGAGTGGGTCAAACTTGTCTCGTGCCGCGGCGACGGAAATATCCGATACCCGCAAGGCCAACCCCAAGGATAGAAAGCGAGGCGGGCTCCGGTGTGGAGACGATCAAGTCGTATGGTCCGCCGCCCACAAGACTGGCATTGGTCTGGGTCGTGCTGCCACCTCCGGTGTTTGCGAAGAAGTTACTTTGGCCCGCTACCCCGAGGCCATCGTTGGCCGACCCAAAGTACCAATCAGCGGACGAGCCCGAGCCAGGTACTAGCCCGACCCAGTATTCGTTGTTGGGTGAGGTAATAGCGGGCGACACGGCGAGCGAGACCAGGGTTGCACCGCTTCCCGTCGTCGCCAGCGAGGAGTCCTGGATCGAACCGAGAAGCTGAGCGCCCGTGAAGCTCGAAAAAACGCCACTAGAGAAGGCAGCCGTCGGGCTTCCCGCTACGCCAAGGGAACCTGTGCCGTTGTCCGGGACGAGAAAGACCGAGGCAGATCCGCCATCGGAAGGCGTGCCAGCCGCCAAAAGCAGAGAGATCTGATTGAAGTTCTGTGTTGGCGCGGTGAAAGAATTGGCCATTGCGGACGTGCCATCGGAGAGGCCGTCGAAACCAGACTGCGGATTGGTGACGTTGACCGAGTCGAAATAGACTGTGGCATTGGCCGCGTGGGCCGCCAACATTGCAAGAGCGCCCACAGCGAGGAAGCGAGAGTTCATCTGGACTACCTTCTCGAGAAGTGCATGTGAACATGCCTGATCAGACATGTCGCAAGTAGTGCGCCAGAGCACATTGGCTAATTGAATCAAGGTTATATGTCCAAGCCTCTCCCGTGCACTGACAAAAATGTAAAGACTACCGACAGTCGAATAGGCACGTCCGGGATCGGCGGTCTGACAATTCAGGATCAAGTCGGGGAAATCCTTTGGATTGATCCACTTCTGCCCGCGGGTGGCCCGACATGAGACTGTCGTTCTATACATTACCGATATAGTATTGATTCTGCCATGTCAGTTGGTTTTATTAAGTATTGACAGAGGTCCCTTTGGTGTGGCGTTGTCATACAGTCTTAGCGGCCTCTCCGGTCGTCCGAACTGGCGTCATAGCTATCCTGTTGATCTTCTTTTGCAAGGCAAGGTGACTGATGGGTATGGGGGCAGGTTGCTTCATGAGCGGCGCGCGCATTCGTGCCGCGCGAGGCGAAGTCAGCGTAGACATGATTGCCCCCGGGGACGAGGTCGTAGTTCTTCGCGATGGCGAGGCAACCTTGGAACCTGTGAAGTGGATTGGCTACAGCTACATCGATATTGCCACGCATGCCAATCCGGAGGAAGCGGCCCCAATCCGCTTCCGCGCGGGTGCGGTCGCTGACCAACAGCCGATTCGGGATCTGGTTGTATCTCCAGAGCATTGTTTGATCATCGATGGTCTGTGCGTGCCCTCCAAGCTGCTGGTGAACGGGGGCTCAATCGTGAGCGAGCGGGACCTTCCGCCATTCACCTATTACCACATCGAATTGGACCGGCACGGGGTCCTGACGGCCGAGAACACGCCGACAGAGAGCTACCTCGATACCGGAAACCGCAGTCTGTTCGACAACGCGGATGTGCCGCGTCAGCTGCATCCTGCTTTCAAACTGAATGCCGATGCGGGGCGCTGGCTTACCGATGCCTGTGCGCCCCTGGCGCGGGTGCCCGAGCAAGTGGCTCCGATCTGGCAACGACTGGCCGAGCGGTCCGTCGCGATCGGCTATCCCATAGCCAAAGTGTCGACAGTGGACAGTGCAGATATTCACCTTCTCGTCAATGAACGAACGATCCAACCGGTGTCAAATCGCAACTCGCGCTACGTGTTCGTGGTGCCCGCGGGCGCCACGTCCGTTTCACTGATCTCCCGCTTCGGTGTCCCTGCCGATCTGATGATCGCCGCACAGCGCGACACCAGGCGATTAGGCGTTCGGGTGAATTGGATCGCCATTCGTGCAAGCAATGAAGAAGTTCTGATTCCGGCGGACCACCCGAGGCTGGAGAGCGGATGGAATGACATCGAGCGGAGCAGCAGCGAGATCTGGCGCTGGACAGACGGAGCGGCGGCCATCCCATGGAAGAACGTTACCGGTCCCGCAGTCGTTACGATTCGCTGCTCACCCTTGGATCAATACCCCGTTCGGGACGGAATGGCTCGCTTGATCGCCTGAATGTTATGTCCTCAGAAACCCCCTTCGGCGGGACGAACCAGCCAGCCACCATGAGGCGGTTCGGAATATAGCGTCAGAGCAGCGTCAATGGCCGAGTGCGACGAGTTAGGTGCAGTTCCGTTCTGGCGGCAGAAGCGCCTCGAGGAAATGACGGAAGGCGAATGGGAATTGCTTTGCGACGGCTGCGGGCGATGCTGTCTGGAAAAGCTCAGGGCAGACGACAACGGGGAAGTCTACCACCTCGATGTTGGTTGCAAATTGCTCGACCCGGTCACTGCCCGATGCACTGACTACCGCAATCGACTGTCGCACGATGTCGGGTGCTTCAAGATGACCCCGCAGATGGTCTCGGACATGGATTGGCTACCGCCGACCTGTGCCTACCGGCGAGTCTTTCTGGGAAAGCCACTGGACTGGTGGCACCCGCTTGTGTCCGGCGACCTGAATACCGTCCATGAGGCGGGGATCTCCGCCGCGGGGCGCTTCATCAGGCCGCGGCACGCCGGGCCCCTGGAGAACCACACGATCGACTGGCCCTCGCAGGACGCGACGGACGACGTCGGGCGCAACTGGACCAAGGCGATGTTCGGCGGCGTCAATGCATCGGTCCCGACAGCCTTCGGGGCAAACGGACAGGTCGATCTCGATCTGATGGCCACTCACTGCTTCTGGCTTCTGGCCAACGGCTGCCACGGCCTCGTGATCCTTGATAGCGCGGGCGAGGTTGCGACGCTTGCGATGCAAGAGCGCATTCTGACCGTGGCCGGGCTGGTGTCGCGCGGTATCCCAGCATCCAAGTTGTTGGTCGGCCTTGGGTCGGGCTCGATGGTGGACGGGGTGCGAAATGCCCACCAGGCTGCGGAACTCGGCATCAGGGGGGTGCTGCTTCGCGTGTCCGCGACCGGACTGATCGTGCCGAGCGACGCGTTATCCGAGGCTGTCCGGGGGCTCATTCACGCGATGGATCCCGCGCTGCACGTATATCTCTCCCTGTCGGTGAGCAGCTCCGCCGCTGCCGCCTGCCTGACCGCCCTGGAGGCGTTCGTTGCGCAGGGGCCGGAGCGGCTGCGAGGCATTCGTGACGAAACTCCCGGCTGCAGGCTTGGGCTTGCTGCGTTGGAGCGCTTCCGCGGGCGTCGGCTCGAGGTCTACACAGCCGACGAAGATATGCTGGCGGAAGTGGTCCGACACGGAGGAGCCGGACTGATCAGCCCCGGAGCCAATCTACTGGGGCGCCACTGCACCGCCCTCATGCAAGCCACCAAGCCAGCCCAGAGCAAGAATGCTCAACGGGCGATACTCGCCGTCGGCGAAGTCCTGCGGTCACACCTGCCGGTCCTGGTGATCAAGACATTGCTCGCCCGCCACACCGGAAATCCGACGTGGGATAAAGTGAGACTGCCGCTCCGTCCGCTTGGAAAGACCGATCGGGAAGCGCTGTTCCGTGCATTCGACGCTACTGGGATCCGGCTGCGATCCGCTACCTGAGCCGGGCCAGTCCGGTTCTTTTCCGAAATGAGACATCGCTCACCACGGGGTCTTTTTCGTTGAACCCGACGCCTCGTGAGTGGTAACCCGGTGTCGCGACGCACGACGGAGGAACCTTGACAGATCTCCATTGGCTGCCGACCGTGCCGGACTGGCGCCAGCGCATGAAGGCACTGCCAGCGGATCCTGCCACGGCCTGGGAAAATGCGGTAACGTTGAGCAATGCAAGGTTGAATTTTGTCCTCACCAACGCGCTCGATGACACAATTCGCGGGATTTTGCCTGAAGGTCCCGCGGTCCTCTCAACCAAGAAAGTCCGACTGGCGGTCATTGGTTCCTCGACGCTAACCCACCTTCTGCCCGCTATCCGTGTCGCCGGCCTGCGCCGCGGAATTTGGATCGATACATATGAAAATGAATACGGGCAGTACCTGCAGGAACTGTCGGAGCCCGACTCGCCGCTGCACGCATTCAAGCCAAACGCGATTCTCATCGCGCTCGACGCTTACCATCTCACGGCCGGCGTGACGGCGGGCCTGCACCAGGAGGGCGCCGACGCGGCCTTGCAGGAGACACAGGACCGCATCCACGAGGTTTGGCGGCTGGCAAAACAAGCGTTTCGCTGCCCGATCGTCCAGCAAGCGGTGCTGCCTGTGCATTTGCCTATCCTGGGCAATAACGAGTACCGGCTGCCGGGATCACGTGCCAATTTCGTCACACGTCTCAACCAGGTTATCCGCGTCATGGCGGATGCCGATGGCGTCGATATCCTTGCCATTGATGATCAGGTCAGCCGCCACGGCATTGGCAAATGGCACGACAGCGCATTGTGGCATCGCTCGAAGCAAGAGATTGCTCCCACCGCCGGACCACTATACGGCGATCTGGTTGGTCGTTGGGTGGCGGCGAGGCAGGGCCGGTCGTTCAAGTGCCTCGTGCTGGACCTCGACAACACCATCTGGGGGGGTGTCATCGGGGATGATGGCCTGGAGGGCATAGCCCTTGGCCAGGGCAGTCCGCTCGGTGAGGCCTACGTCGCCTTCCAGGAATATGCCCGGGAACTCAGCCGGCGTGGCATCATCCTCGCGGTGTGCTCGAAAAACGACGAGGCCAACGCGATCGAGCCGTTCGAGCAGCATCCCGAAATGGTGCTGAAGCGCGGCGACATCGCTAGTTTCATTGCCAACTGGTCGAACAAAGCCGACAATATAAGGACCATCGCACAGGACCTGAACATCGGCCTCGACTCGCTGGTCTTCGTCGACGACAATCCATTCGAGCGGGAATTGGTGCGTCAGGAACTGCCCATGGTGGCGGTGCCGGAAGTGTCCGACGACCCGACCGGTTATCCCCTGGCGCTGGCGGATGCCGGCTATTTCGAGGGTTTGTCAGTAACCGAGGAGGACCGCGAGCGGTCCTCCCAGTATCAGGGCAACAGGGCGCGCGATGCCCTGAGAGCGGCGGTCACCGACCTGCCCTCCTACCTCCGTGGGCTGGAGATGCAACTGGTCTGGCGCCGCTTCGACAAGATTGGCCTGCAGCGCATCGTGCAACTCATCAATAAGTCCAATCAGTTCAACCTGACCACCCGCCGCTATACCGAAGAGGATGTGATTGCCGTCATGGCCGACCCGGACGCGTTCGGGTTGCAACTGCGCTTGCTGGATCGGTTCGGCGACAATGGTATCATTGCGATCATTATCGGCCGGCTCCGGGCGGGCCCGCGCCTCGGGACCGACGTTCGAGGGAACGACCTTTATATAGATACGTGGCTTATGAGCTGCCGCGTGCTCGGGCGCCAGGTGGAGCCGACGACCTTAAATCTGATTGCCCTGGAAGCCGCGAGGCTCGGTGCAGGCCGGATCGTGGGCGAATATCTGCCGAGCAAGAAGAATGGCATGGTAAAGGACCACTATGCCCGGCTGGGATTTACCGTAATCGAGACCGACGCAGCAGGTGGCAGCCATAGCGTACTCGATCTGGCAAGATTTACCCCCGCCGATACCTTCATCCATGTAATCGAGGGCTGACCTGATGGCGACGGAAGCCGAAATCTACGGCGCATTGACCGAGATATTTCACGACGTTTTCCTGCGTGACGACATCGTGCTGTCCGCCGATCTGACGGCAAAGCAGCTGCCGGGCTGGGACAGTTTCAAGCAGATTGAAATCATCATGGCCAGCGAGGAGAAATGGCGGATCAAGTTCAACACCCGTGAACTGGACAGCCTTCGTTGCGTCGGCGATCTCGCGCGGATGGTAGCGACGAAGACCGCGTAGAAAACTCGCACGCCTTTGTCGCCCGGCTACCGGTCGCGGTAGCCAAATCAAGCAGATACGCCGGGACCTCAGCCTTCAACCTTCCAGTAAATGCCCGATTGCGCGCAGTGGCCGCAGATCGTCACACACTATCTTGGTGATCGCCAACAAGGGTACTGCGAGGATCGCGCCGACAACGCCCCACATCCAATACCAGAAGATCAGCGCCAGGATAACGGCGACGGGATTGATCGTGAATCGGCGCGCCAGCAGCATGGGCGTGGCGATCTCCCCTTCGGCGACATGAATGCAGATGTAGAGGCCTACTGGCAACAGCGCCCACCAGGTCACGCCGAGCGACACGATACTCGCCATCAGGAACACGACGATCCCAACCATTGGTCCCAGGATCGGGACAAAATTCAACGCGAAGGCGACTGCTCCCCACAGCGTTGGGCTGGCGACACCGCAGAGCCACATCGCGCAACCAGTGGCGAGACCGACAACCGCATTGATGCAGAACACCGTCAGCAGATAGGCCGACACGTCACGCTCGATATGTTCTGAGAGCTCCACCGCCTGCCGCTTGTCCTTGAAGCGTGGCAGAATTTCGACCAGTCGCCGCAAGAAAGTTTCACCCGATACCAGCAGGTAGAACAGTACCAGCAGCGTGGTGAACAGACCGGACGTCGCGGTGGCGGTCCCGCTGAATACCGCTCCGAGCACGCTGGCTGGCTTTATCGGCGATGACGTGGCCGAGGCCGACGGCGGGGGGGACGACGGCGGTGGCTGCGAGGTTCCATCGCCGCTCGCCGCTCCCTGCAATTGTCGTCCCATACTTTCAACCGCATCGATCGGCTTTTTCAGAAACGCCAATTGATCGCGCAATTTGGGAATGGCATCCGGCAGCTTGCCAGCCCATGAGGCAGCGGGGCCAGCCAGCGCACTGATGCCGCCGCCGAACACCGCCAGCACCAGCAACACGGAAATTGCCGCGCCGATGCCACGCGGGATGTAGAACCTATTCAACTGCCGTACCAAGGGTTGCAACAGAAGCTTGAGGATGATGGCGAGGATCACCGGCAGCAGCACCTCGGCCGTGACATACATCGTCGCCGTCACGGCGAGCACGAACAGGCCGCCGAGAAAGATAGTTTGCGGATTGGTCGGCAGCGGCATGTCATCGTCCACATCGTCGGGCCGACGGTAGACATTCTTCTCGGTCACGGAGCCGATGAGATGGCCGGGGGCACCGGCATCGGTCGCCACCGAGGACACGAATTCGTGGCGCACCTCGGTTTCGGCCAGGCTCTCGTTGGCGGGTGGCTTTGGTTTCTCGGTCATGATTCGATATGTTTCCGGCCGTCGTGGAAACGGCTGCTCAGACAATGGGCTGGTTGATCTCGCGGGTCAGCTTCTCCGCATCGCCTCGACGAAATCGGCGTACTCACGACAGGTTATCGCGAAGGCGCCGGGACCACCGATCACCTCTTCGGTATAGGATGTCAACAGATCTGGCTCCTCGTGCAGGATGCAAAGCCCGTTGATGGTCATTCCGGCGGCCGCCATCCGGTCGCGGATAGGGCCCGGGGCGATGCCATCGTTAGAGCGTCCATCGCCGATCACATTGATAATACTCCGCTTTGGCGCGGCCGGAAGATGCGTGAGCAGTGTCAGCGCCGCCAATAATGCCTCACCGATAGCGGTCGTCCCCGCCCGCACGGTGCGCGGCATGTTGTCCACGCTATCAGCGAAGCGATCCAGGTCGGCGGCCGAACCGATCCGGGTCCAGCCGGTAATGACGTCCTGCTGTCCGGGACCCGACCACAACAGCAGCGACAGCATGCTGCCAGCACTTAAACCGGCGACGACGGACGGGTCACGGAGGGCGGCAGCCATACCCCCGGCGATGAGCCCGAACTCCTCATAGGTCACGCTGGCCGACCCATCGACCGCCAGCACCATCGCCAGTCCGACATGATCAGCCGGCACGAGACGCGGCCGGCGAGGCCCGCAGGCGGCTGGGATGGTTCGGTGGATGCACCTGGATCGCAGGATTCAGCATCGGGGTCCCGATCTCGAGCTGGGATGGCGCATCATCACGTACGAAGAGAGATGCCCAGGATGGCGCAGTCAGGTTCCCGTGGTCGCGGCGCATCGAACCGCGAGCAGGGCGTTTGCCGCTCCTTACCGTGACCTGGAACTTTGTGTCCCATATAGCACTTATTATGTCAGCTCGGGTCGGATTCCGAGAGCAGTTGGACCGGACATGGCGATAAGGCTGGAAGGTGCTCAGCGACCCATGCATACGGCGTGGGGCAGCTATCTTCCCTCTCGCAATCGTTGCGGAGCGGACGCTAAATTTTTTCTGTTCGGTGGCGGGGGTCACTGCGTGGCGCCGGCATCTTCGTCCGAGCGTCACTGGGTGGCAGGAGGGTGAGATGCCGTCATCGCGGAAGGCAACCCACAGCGGCAGAGCCTATGCGGCGCCGCTCTTTTGGGTTGCGCTGCTGATGATGTGCTACTGGGTGTTGGCCGAATGGCCGGAAATACCCAGGCTGCTTGCGGTGCTCAAGGCCAGTCTGCCCTGGCCGGTCTGACCTGGGCCACCCCCAGAACAACCCAATCGCGGTTCTGGACCAGCAAGACCGCTCCCTGGTCGGGCTCGATGTCCGGCAGTGAGACGGTGGTCGCATCACCAGGTTCAAGGATCAAGGCGGAACGGACGATATGAGGTTCCCATAACTTCCGGCCGGCGTTTTCCCCGGCTCGCACGCCCGTCGCATGTGACGCATCATAGATGAGCAGAGATACGACGGCGTTGTCCGGCCGCGGTCCAAGCCGAGCCGTCAGACCATGCTCAGCCCGTCTGAGCTCCACTCCGACGGGAAACGGATGGGGCTCGGCCATGGCAGCCTGCACCGCCGAGCGATCTGACCCCACCACCATGCGGGCGCCGTTAACCACAAGGGCAGGCGTGTAAACCTCGTCGTTCAACAAATGCGCGTAGCGACGCTGGCGCTTGGTCCATTCCGCACTGGCGTATGGGTCAAGCCAGCCGAGATGATTCCAGTAGTCGACGTGCCAGGCCAGGGCCACGACCTCCGGCCGCCGCGCCAGCTCGCCGAGCAAGGCATCGGCCGGAGGACAGGACGAGCAGCCCTGAGAGGTAAACAGCTCGACAACCACGGGCGATGCCACTGGAGGGCCGGCGCTGGCCGACAGCGACCACGTCGCTGCAGCGGCCGCCATCGCTCGGCTTGCCATGATCAAGCTACGCCGACGCATGACGCGAACCTCCCACTGTTGGGTCACTGGTCAGTCTCGCGCATCCGTCAGTCGTTACAGGTCATAGCTTCCTGGGGTCGTCGTTACAGGGGAAGGTCGGGAATCGCTGGTTACCGGCGAGGTCGCATATCAGGGCTTGGCGCACCGGGAGACGCCGGCGCGCTCCCGCAGATCCTGGTTAAACTCAGTCTCGAACACGCGGCGCAGATCCGAGCGGCAGATCCCGATGTCCATCAACTGTCGGTCCGACATGGTCGCGAGCTCGGAAGTCGCTCGAACGGCATGGCGCCAGGTCCGAAATGCCTCGACCTGATGGGCAAGCCACGCCGCCAGGCCGGTCTTGCGGGAGGTGCCGCTGGTTTCGGCTGGCGCCTGGTGGTTCAGCCCTTCCCAGCTGGCGTCAATATAGCTCAATCTGGGGAGCTCGAAGTGAAAATCGGAGTTGGCGGTTCGTACGCTCATGGCAAATGTCCATACAAGCCCGGGAGAAACGCAAGGTCGCGGGCGGCGGTGGGCGCCCAGGCTTTGATGCAGTGCAACATAGGTCTTGCCGCAATGAGGTTAATAGCCAAATCGCGCGAACTGCCATGTGAAAAGAGCATACATAACATTGATCTACGAGTTATTCCGCGCATAGAGGGTCCAAAATGACCGACACCGGCATGAACCGTTCGCCTCTGACCTCTGTCCGGCAGGAGCTGCTGCGTCGCCATTTGGACGGGTTCGTCGTGCCTCGCTCGGACGAACATTTGGGCGAATACGTCCCGGCTTCGGCTGAGCGTCTGGCCTGGCTCACCGGCTTCACCGGCAGTGCCGGGCTGGCGGTCGTGCTGGCCGATACCGCTGCGGTCTTTACGGATGGGCGTTACGTCCTGCAGCTCGCCAAGCAAACCGATGCCGCGCTGTGGCAACGGCTGCATATTACCGAACAACCGCCGCCGGCGTGGCTGGCCGAACACGCACCGGCAGGAGGTCGGATCGGTTACGATCCGATGCTGCTCAGCGCGGAAGGTCTGGCTCGTTACAGCGACGCCGGCCTGAACATGGTTCCGGTCGAGAGCAACCCGATCGATGTGACCTGGACGGACCGGCCGGCACCACCGGCCGCGACCGCCATCCCCCATGAGCTGGTTTACGCGGGCCGGACGGCAGAGGATAAACGTGCGGGCGTGGCGGCTCTTTTGCGGGCTGCTAAGCAGGACGCGACGGTGTTGACGGATCCGGCCTCCATCGCCTGGCTGTTCAACATTCGCGGCGGCGACGTGCCGTTCACGCCTTTTGCGCTCAGCTTTGCCCTGGTGCACGCGGACGGCGGTGCTGAGCTGTTCATCGATCCAGCCAAGCTGTCACCCGCCACGCGCTCATGGCTCGGCAACACCGTTTCGGTGACCGACCGTGCTGCGCTGGCACCGGCGTTGGAGCGGTTGGCGGGAAAGACTGTACGGGTGGACCCAAGTGGCTCCCCGGTTTGGTTCGCCCAGCGCCTGCGGGCCGCCGGCGCCACAGTCGTTGAGGCCGCCGACCCTTGCCTGCTGCCGAAGGCGTGCAAAAACGAGACCGAACAGCAGGGCGCCCGCAATGCGCACGCGCGGGATGCGGTGGCGATATGCCGCTTCTTGCGCTGGCTGTCCGCCGAGGCGCCAACCGGCGGCGAAACCGAAATCTCCGCCGCTGCCGCCCTGTTGGCGTTCCGCGAGACGGTGCAGGGGTTTCGTGGCGAGAGTTTCCCTGCCATCTCGGGTGCCGGAGAACACGGTGCGATCATCCATTATCGCGTGACCGAGCAGTCCAACCGAGCGATCAAACCCAACGAGATCTATCTGATCGATTCCGGTGCTCAATATCCCGACGGTACGACGGATGTCACCCGCACCGTCTGGACCGGTCCAGAGGACGCACCTGCCGAGTTGCGCGCGCGGGCCACCCGCGTGATGCGTGGGCACATTGCTATCGCAACGGCAATTTTTCCGCAGGGGGTCGGCGGCGCCCACCTCGATGCGCTGGCCCGCCGAGCGCTCTGGCAGGTGGGGCTGGACTATGATCATGGCACCGGGCACGGCGTCGGCAGCTATCTATCCGTGCACGAAGGGCCGGTCAGTCTCTCGCGTCTCGCCAAGCCGATCCCGATTGCCGAAGGGATGATCCTGTCGAACGAGCCCGGCTTCTATCTGCCGGATCACTACGGCATCCGGCTCGAAAACCTGCTGCTGGCTCGCCCTGCCGAGCTACCGAACGCCAGCAAGCCATTCCTGCGCTTCGAGACTTTGACGCTGGCGCCATTCGATCGCCGGCTGATCGACACGGCGCTGATGACGACGGAGGAGATCGACTGGCTCGATGCCTATCACGCCCGCGTGCTGAAGGCCGTTGGCCCGGAACTAACCCCGGCAGAACGCGACTGGCTGACTGACGCCTGCGCTCCGCTGGCCCGATCAAGCAGATAGGGCACTTGCTCGCCGGCGTGGGGCATGCCAATGCCGACGGATCAGTGTTGGTCGACCACTGCCAACGAGGTTGGAGTAACGTACGCAACGAAACCTCCGGCTGTTATGCCGGGTTCGAATCCTCGCCGTGGGCGCCACGTGGTGGGAAAGCCAGGGCAATCTCGCTGGTCTGCAGCGACAGGTTCGGGTTCCAGTTCGGATCGTGGTTGAGCTTTTCCCCCCAACGCTGCTGCATGTGAGCGATTTCCCGGCGAAAGCGGGCAGCCTTTTCGCCGGTCAGATCCGATCCGCGGGACGCCAACTCGAAATGATACAGCTCGGCATTAGGGGTCCAGAGATTGCGATAGCCTGCCTCTACGAGCCGCAGGCAGAAGTCCACGTCGTTGAGCGCTACGGCCAGCGCCGTCTCGTCCAACCCACCGACATCGAGGAAGGTCTGGCGGCGGACCAGCAGGCAGGCACCGGTCACTGCCGTCACGTTCCGGACCAACTTCAGATGACCGAAATAGCCAACGTCGTCTCGCGGCTTGTTCAGATACGGGTGCCCCGCGACGCCGCCCATTCCGACGGTGACCCCGCCGTGCTGAATTGTGCCATCCGGGTAGAGCAGCTTGGCGCCGACCGCGCCGACGCCGGGACGAATGGCGTGTGAGACCATTTCACGCAGCCAATCACTGTTGATCACGTCGATGTCATTGTTCAGCAACAACACCAGAGAGCCGGTGGCTTCGCGCGCCGCCTGGTTGTTGAGTGCCGAATAGTTAAACGGTCCGGGAGCGTGGAGCAAACGCACCCGCGGGTCCCGGACCAGTTCGTTGAGCAGCGCCAGCGCATCGGGCTGATCCGAGCCGTTGTCGACCAGCAGCAGCTCCAGCGAGGAATAGTCTGTCCGGTTGAGCAATCCGTCGACGCAGCGGGCCAGCATGGTGGCGTGATTGCGGGTGGGAACGATGATCGACACCAGCGGCTCCGGGACCGGAACCGGGAAGATCACGCGCGTCAACGTTGGAGCCGACGGTACGGCTTCTACCTGGCCGCTGATGCCACCATGGTTCAGGAATTCGGACACAGCGCGGCGACCATTTTCCAGACAGCGGTCCATGGCTCGTTCCGAGAAACTAGTTTGCAGAGTTCCGTGCCGCCAATGGTAAAGGACCATGGGAATATGGAGAATTCGATCGGGTGTGGTTTCGGCCACCGCCCGCAGCGCCAGGTCATAGTCCTGGCTGCCCTCCAGCCCGAGCCGAAAGCCGCCGATTTGTTCAATCAGCGCGCGCCGATAGACACCCAGATGACTGATCAGGTTCTGCCCCAGCATGAGCTCGGGGTTCCAATCGGGTTTGAAATACGGCACCGAACGACGTCCGAGGTCGTCGATATGGTCTTCATCGGAATAGATGATGTCCGCGTCGGGCCGCGCGACGATTCTGGCGGCGACCTCGTACAACGCACGCGGCGAGATCAGGTCGTCATGGTCGAGCAAGGCGATGAATTTGCCGGCGGCGATCTCGAGCGCCGAGTTTGACGCTGCGGAAATGTGCCCGTTCTGCTCCCGCCAAACTATTTTGATACGGGAATCCCGGCCTTGCATTGAACGCAAAAGCTGGCCGATAGCAGGGTCGGTTGATGCGTCATCGGCGATGCAGAGCTCCCAGTGCGGATAAATCTGCCGCTGTACGGACTGTATCGCATCGCGAAGATGATCCGGAACCGGGTTGAACACGGGCAGCAGCACCGATATCAGGGGAGGATCTGCGAACTTGGCGATCTCGGCTTCGATGGCGGTCAGGGTGGTTTCGTCGATCTGCTGATACAACCCGATCCACGCAGCATAATCGCGTCCGATGAACACGCTTCGTCCGCGTAACCGATCCATCAGACCCACCACCCTGGCCCGCCAGGGTCGCGGCATCCGCGCCGTGGTCCACGCGACACTCATGCGGATCAGACGGGCCCATCGGGCGGGCATTGCCGCCCACAGCCAGCGCAGGATCGTAGCGAGCGATAACCGCCGCATCGTGCCGGTGAGAATATCAAACTGATGTCGGAACAATGATCTTCCCGGCGGCGATAGTTCAATTCGAGGCGTCACCCGGGGCCCGGTCGTACCCGGGAGTCGCTCACGGCGCCGCAATCTACGCAAGCCAACGAAGCCCCGCCAAGATAGATTAATCAATTCCGTGGCATCAGGGTAACCAGTATTGGAGGAGATTCGGCACTCCGATTCGCCGATATCGATACGCGGCCGTCGATAGCCGACCGCGCGATGGCCACGCCGGAACCGCGCGGTTGTGGATCAATCCGGTCGGATGGACCGCTGCCTTGGACCAGTATCGGGCATATTCGATCGAATGTCAGCGCTGCTCCGCCCACTGCTTGTAACGAGCGATATTATCCGCATTCGGTGGGTACAGGCCGGGGAGTGGCGTTCCATCTGCCACCTGGAGCATGATCCACTCTTCCATACGTTCCTGATCCGCGGCGGCGGCGGCGACATCAGCGACAAGTTTTTGCGGGATGACCACCGCGCCGTCGCCATCCACCACAATGACGTCGTCGGGGAAAATGGCGACCCCGCCGCAGCCGATCGGCTCCTGCCAACTGACGAAGGTCAGGCCGGCGACCGAGGCCGGTGCGGCGGTGCCCTGGCACCACACCGGCAATCCGGTGCCGAGCACCCCGGCCAGGTCACGGACGACGCCATCGGTGACCAGCGCCTTGACACCCCGCTTGGCCATTCGGGCGCACAGTATATCGCCGAATATCCCGGCATCGGTGACCCCCATCGCGTCGACGACCGCGATGCAGCCGTCAGGCATCGCTTCGATCGCGGCTCGGGTGGAGATCGGCGAGGACCATGATTTGGGGGTTGCGAGGTCCTCTCGCGCCGGGACGAAGCGAAGTGTGAATGCCCGGCCAACAACGCGGGACTGGCCCGGCCCAATCGGCCGCGTGCCACGCATCCATACGTTTCTCAAGCCTTTCTTAAGCAGCACGGTGGTGATCGTGGCGGTTGATACGCCCGACAGAACGTCGAGCGCGGCGGATTCGATGGTCATGGCCAGCCTCACTTTGCCGGAAGACGACCTATCACGCCGCGCGACAGCGGGGAACCCTGGGACCGGATCCAGGAGCAACTCCGGCCACACCGTCCATACGCGCCGTCAGCGCGGAACGCGATTTGAGCCGGGGCAAAGCGCTTCGCCGATTGGTGCGCTGGCGATCGCCTCCGCGTCAGTGACGACTGGTCGCGGTCTCCTGCTCGAGCAGCGTGTGAGTATGATTAATCAATTTGGCCAGGGTCTTATGCAACGCCAGCCACTCCGATCGCGTCATACAGGCCGAGAGCGTTTTTTCGATCTGCTGTCCGGTCGGCGCGATGCTCGTATAGACAGTCATACCCTTGCGCGTCAGCCGCATCAACCGCCCGCGTCCATCGTCCGGATCCCGGGACTGTCGCAGCAGCCCGCGGCCCACGAGGCTTGCCGCGGCTCGACTGACCTTTACTTTGTCCATGGAGGTTCGATCGCCTGCCTCGGTTGGAGACAGCACGCCATGCCTTCCCACCACGGCGAGCAATCGCCACTCCGGCATCCCCAACCCGAACTGTCCGAGGTAGCGTCGCGCGATCATGCGGGACACACCGTCAGACGCTACGGACAGCCCATATGGCAAGAATTCCTCAAGCCGAAACTGCTCGGCCAGGTCGCTCTCACTATGCAGGACAGGTTCTTTCATGCGAAACCTCCCCGAGCTCTTGGAACATTATACCGACGATATTTCATTTTAACAATCTGGGTTCTCGTTTGGGTTGTAACTTTTTCGTAATCCCGCGTAACTCGGACAATCGACATAAGTTGACACGCGTCGGGGTCCGACCACCAAAGGCTTGCAGCACTGCCCGCGAAGAGCAAGCTATTTCGCGGGTTGCAGGGGGCAACTAGACGTTTTAATACGAATCAGACAGTTGTACCTTGGCGAATGGTTGTAGCAGAAACGGCCCAAAAGTGGGAAGGGCTGTAGTCTCATAATTCCTATCATTCTCAACTGACTGGTTCCACCCGCGGCGATGCGCCACGGCCACAACCTTCGCGGGTAGGCAGTTCGTTTCTTTCGCACTGATGTCAAGGTAAAGAATTCTATGCTGCTAGAAATGCTGTTGCGGACGAAGCCGGTATCAGGTGACGAATTAAGTCTGAAATCGTTGCAGCAATGTGGTCCGCGTTGCTGCCTCCGAATGATGGCGCCGGCTGGGCGTCGAAACCCCGATGCCAGCCCCATCGCGCCGGGCCGCGGCTCGGCATAACAGGGCGCTGCCACCGGCGGTTGCCGCGGATGAGGCGAGCTTATCGCGGCTTGCTTCGCCGCGCCGCCATCGCTATACCCCGATCCCTGTCAGCGAGACCGGGCCTGGAAGGGCATGCCCGGCCGCGACCGCTTGCCTTCGTTCTGCCCGACGAATGCGCAAGCCGCAACGTGAGAAGGAGACCAAAATGCCCAAGATGAAGACCAAGTCGTCGGTCAAGAAGCGATTCAAGATTACGGCGACCGGCAAGGTTCTCGCGGGACCCGGCATGAAGCGGCATTGCCTGTCCGCCCGCAGCCAGAAAGCCAAGCGCACCAATCGCGGCAGCCAGGTGCTGACCCACGCTGACGGTATCACCGTCAAGCAGTGGGCCCCCTACGGTCTGCGCTGAGGAGGTCGCGACATGGCACGAGTCAAACGCGGCACGACGACCCATGCCCGCCACAAGAAGGTTCTGGCGCAGTCCAAGGGCTTCGTCGGCCGGTCATCGACGAATTATCGCGTCGCACGGGAGCGGCTGGAGAAGTCGCTGCAGTATGCCTATCGCGACCGCCGCGTGAAGAAGCGTGAGTTCCGCGGCCTGTGGATCCAGCGCATCAATGCGGCGGTGCGCGAGCATGGCCTCACTTACAGCCGATTTATCGACGGGCTGAAAAAGGCCGGCATCGAGATGGATCGCAAGGTGCTGGCAGCGATCGCCTACGACGACGCGGAGTCGTTCGCGGCGATCGTGCAGAAGGTCCAGGCCGCCCTGGCCTAGCGCCGGTTTCCAAACAGAAACCGAGACTTAGGAACAGGGGCCGCCTGCCGAGGGCGGCCCTTTCCGTATGCGGGACACCATGATGACCGACGACCTGGAAACGCTGAAGACTGAGACCGACGCAGCGCTCACCGCCGCCACCGGCCTGCGCGAATGGGACGCCATCCGCATCGCCGTCCTCGGTCGTAACGGCAAGCTGACCTTACTGCTACGCGACCTCGGCAAGACGCCGCCCGAGCAGCGGCGGGAACGGGGTGTTGCGCTGAACCGTCTGAAGGAACACCTGACCGGCGCAATCGAAGCCCGCAAGGCGGCGCTGGACGATGCAGCGTTGGACGCCCGCGTGGCCCAGGAGCGCATCGATCCGACCCTGCCACCGCGTCAGCGCGAGACTGGCCTGGTCCACCCGATCGCGCGTACCATGGAAGAGATCGCGGCGATCTTTGGTGCCATGGGTTGCACCGTGTCCGAAGGGCCGGACGTGGAGAGCGACTGGTTCAACTTCGGTGCACTGAACATCCCGGCACACCACCCGGCCCGCGCCGATCACGACACCTTCTATCTTCCCAGCCGCGGCGAAAGCGACGCCACCGCCGGCGGGCATGGAGCGGCCGCGCCGCCGGTGCTGCGGACCCACACGTCACCGGTGCAGATCCGCACAATGCTGACGCAGCCGCCGCCAATTCGGACCGTTGTCATCGGCCGCACCTACCGCGCAGACCATGACGCGACCCATTCGCCGATGTTCCATCAATGCGAGGGGCTGATTATCGACCGCGACCTGACCCTTGGCCATCTGAAGGGCTGCCTGATCGATTTCCTGCGGACTTTCTTTGCCATTTCGGATCTGCCAATCCGTTTCCGCTCGTCCTATTTCCCATTCACCGAACCCTCGATGGAGGTGGATATCGGCTGGAACCGCAAGACCGGCGAACTCGGCCGCGGCGGCGACTGGCTCGAGATCCTCGGCAGTGGCATGGTGCATCCGCGCGTTCTCGCCAACTGCGGCATCGATGCACGCGAGTGGCAGGGCTTTGCCTGGGGCATGGGCGTGGAGCGGGTGACGATGCTGAAGCACGGGATGGCTGACTTGCGGCCGTTCTACGAATCCGACATCCGCTGGCTGCGCCATTACGGTTTCAGCCCACTTGCTCCGACGATGCTGCATGAAGGGCTCTGAACCATGAAGTTCACCCTATCATGGCTGAGAACGCATCTGGAGACTGATGCCTCACTGGACCGCATCACCGGTGCCTTGACGCAGATCGGACTGGAGCTGGAAGGCATCGAGGACCGGGGCGCCACGCTGGCCTCGTTCCGCGTTGCCCATGTCGTCGAGGCTGTCCCGCACCCGAACGCCGACCGGCTCAAGGCGTGCAAGGTCGATACCGGAGATGGGATTGTCTCGGTGGTCTGCGGCGCCCCGAATGCGCGCACCGGCATGAAGGCGGTCTTTGCCGCCGCCGGCAGCTACATCCCGGGCACCGGCACGACGCTGAAAGTCGGCGAAATCCGCGGTGTCCGGAGCGCCGGCATGCTGCTCTCCGCACGCGAGATGGGTCTGGGCGACGACCATGCAGGCATTATCGAGCTGGCCGCGACGGCGCCGGTCGGTATGCCCTACGCACGGTGGTCGGGCTTGGACGACCCGGTGATCGAGATCAGCGTTACCCCCAACCGAGGCGACTGTTTCTCGGTGCGGGGCGTAGCGCGCGACCTCGCGGCCGCCGGGATCGGCTCGTTGAAGCCGTTCGCACCGGCGGTCATCCCGCCTGCCTTCGACGGTGGCCCTCGCTGGGTGATCGACTTTTCCGAGGTCTGCCCCTGGATCCTGGGCCGGACGATCCGCGGCGTGAAGAATTCGCCGAGCCCCAAATGGCTGCAGGACCGGCTCACATCGATTGGGTTACGGCCGATCAATGCCCTGGTCGACGTGACCAATTTCTTTACCTTTGACCTTGGCCGTCCGCTGCATGTGTACGATGTCGCCAAGCTGTCCGGCGACATCCTGGTGCTGCGGCGCGGTGCCGGCGAAACGCTGCGGGCGCTGAACGGCAACGATTACGTCCTTGACCGCGAGGATTGCGCGATTTGCGATGCCGCCGGAGTACAGTCGATGGCTGGCGTGATCGGCGGCGAAGCAACGGGCTGCGACCTGGCCACGACAACCGTCTTCGTCGAATGCGCCCTGTTCGACCCGGTCCGGATCGCACTGACCGGACGGAGGCATCAAATCATTTCCGACGCCCGCCAGCGGTTCGAGCGCGGGGTCGATCCGGCTCTATTGCCCGATGCGATCGAGGCCGCGACCGCGCTGATTCTGGAATTGTGCGGCGGCGAGGCGGGCACGGTTACCGCCGCCGGCGCCGAACCTGCCTGGCAACGCGACGCCACCCTGCGATTTGCTCGCATCGCCGGCCTTGGAGGCTCCGATATCCAGCCGGACGAGGCGATCGAGTCACTGGAAGGCCTGGGTTTCGGCGTCCGGCGACGCAATGCGGAACGCGTTACCGTTGCGGTGCCGTCCTGGCGCAATGACATCGCGGCGCCGATCACATTGGATCAGTCCCCGGCGCTCGATCCGGTCACCGCGGCACGGGCGGCCGAAGGCTGCCAGGCGGTGGAAGCGGAGAATGATCTGATCGAGGAGGTGCTGCGCCTGCGCGGCCTGGACGCCGTGCCACCGGTTTCCTTGCCACGCTCAAGTCCGGTGCCCCCAGCCACCTTCACGCCCCGGCAGCAGCGCGCAGCCCTGGCCCGGCGGACACTCGCCGCGAACGGACTGATGGAGTGCGTCACCTTCAGCTTCATGGCGCGCGCCGATGCTGACCGGTTCGGGGGTGCTCCCGATGCGCTGCGGCTGACCAATCCGATTGCCGCCGACCTCGACCAGATGCGGCCGACGCCAATCGCCACGTTGGCCCTGGCGGCGAAGCGCAACGCGGCCCGCGGCTACCCGGACGTAGGGCTGTTCGAGATCGGACCGGCCTTCACGGCCAATGCTCCAGACGGCCAGAAGCTGGTCGCGGCAGGCATACGCACCGGATCGACGCCCCGCGGTTGGCTGGTGCCGCAGCGGCCGGTCGATGCAACGGACGCGAAGGGTGACCTGTGGGCGCTGCTATCGGCTGTCGGCGTGCCGTTGGAGGCCCTGCTGGTAAGCGATGATGCACCGGGGTTCCTGCATCCGGGGCGCTCGGGTCTGGTGCGTCAGGGGCCGAAGACCATTCTGGGTTGCTTCGGGGAGATCCATCCGCGTCTGCTCGCTGCCTTGGACCTGCCCGCACCGATGGTCGCGTTCGAGCTCAATCTGGATGCGGTGATGGACCCGAAGCGCCGACGCAAGGCTTCGCCCGATCTACCCGCGTTTCAGCCGATCCGGCGCGATTTTGCCTTCCTGGTGGACATTACGGTTGCTGCGGACAGTGTGCTCCGGGCCGCCCGCGGGGCGGAACGAACGCTGATTACCGCCGTGTCGCTGTTCGACGTCTATCAGGGCGACACGCTGCCGAGCGGCAAGAAGTCCCTCGGGATCGAAGTAACGTTCCAGCCGCGTGAGCGCACCCTGACGGACGCGGAGATCGAGGCTGCCTGTCAGAAAGTCGTTGCGGCGGCGGCAAAAGCGACCGGGGCGATGCTGCGCTAGTGTTAAGCTGTCGATACGCCGCCGGCAGGGCCTGAAGCCGTCATTGCGGCGTTCGCATGATCGCCTGCCCGACGCGGATGGGCGTGCCCTCCCCGACGCCGTCGCAGAGTCTGAAACCTTCAGGAGCGAGCACGATAATAGTCGATCCGTGCTCGAACCAACCCATCTCGTCGCCCTTGCGAAAGGAAGTGTCGCACCGGAACGTTCGTCGGACCTTGTCGCCGCGAATGAAAGGCATATCAAGGAACCGCAGCCGGATACCAGCCACCAGTATGGCCGCGACGGGTACCAGGGTCAGATTGTATCCGCTGCCGGACAGCGTGGTCCTGATCATCGCCCGCTCGTTCTTGCAGAACAGCCGCTCGACCCGTTTCAGTGCGATCGGATTCACATTCCATGTGTCGCCCGGGATGTGCGTGACCGAGCTGACACGGCAGTCGTAAGGCGCGTGAAAGCGATGATACATGCTCGAGGTCAGCCGCAAGGTCAGGGTACTCACCGCCGCGGAAACTCGCCGCATGCTGTTCATCGGCAAGCAGGTCCTCGAGCGAGTAGGCGAGGCCCTTGATCTGAAGGACCCGATCGCCCTCCACCTTCCCTGAGGCGC
>CAWEVT010000010.1:0-410466 GCA_963812585.1 uncultured Alphaproteobacteria bacterium
GGAAAGCCGGCCCTCTGCCCACGCCAAAGCGTCGCACCAGCGATAGATCGGGATTCTCACCCGACAGGCGGTACGGCGGCCCGCCACCACGTGAAGCTTTGGTCGCGAGCGTCTTTTCAGCGGTCTGGTATCCAGCTGCAGTCAAAGCCTCAGCTGTGGCCCTTCGCCGCAGTAGAGCGTTTGGATCTTCGGGTATGGGACTTGCCATCGGAGCATTCCTGGCGGCCGGAACATTTGCCGGCGGTTGCGATGGCTACCCAGGTAGGCGATGGAGGCTACTGGGTCACGGCACTGGAATTCAGCTTGATCCGCCCGATTTCAGTGCGGGCGGTCTGCAAGTTTTTAGCGAGCGTCTCCTTCGACTCCTGGGCGATCTCGCGGAGATCTGCCCCCGCCTGGATAATTGTTCGCCTCTGCGCGCCTCGCCGCGCACTCCAGGACCCGAACGATCCAATCCACCGACGGGCCACGACGCTCCCGGGCGTTGTCCAGGATGCGCGGCAAAACTCCGAAGATGTCTTGGTGCACCTTCGTCAATTCTCGAAACAGAACGCGGCGAAAAACGTCTTGTCGCGCTCCACGGAGGGGTTTGCGAGGTCTCAGCGACGCCGCCTTGGCACGAGCCGCCTCTGCGATCAGTGCGATCATCAGCGGCGCGGCATGCATCAGTTCGATCGCCACCGATGAAGTGTCGATAGGTCGCGCTTCCTTTGCCGCTGAAGTCTTGCCTTGATACAAGAGAGGCGGATCAACGTGTTGTAACTTCTCTATCTTTCGGATCGCCTGATCGCTAAGTCGAAGCGGAAGTCCTCCGATATCCGCTGATGAAAGCCACAATGGTAGCGCCTTGGACACCGCAAGGCCGTGGCGCAGATGAACGAACCAATCCGCATTTTGATCGGAAATGGGCGGGTTTCGTGGAAATGGATTGAATTGATCAGAGAGACCGAGCCGTTTCAGCAATGCGACTGCTTCTGCCCTGACGCTGTCGAGAAAATCCAGGATTTCGTGGTTGGCAGGTCGCCCCCGATCTAGGTCACTGAACGCGGCGGCGTCGCGGATGGCCTGGTTCATCCTCTCGGCGAGCACGGCGTAGTCCGCACCCGCGACGATGATCAGCCCCTCGAGGTTGAGCCCAAAGGCGGCGATGTCCGCAGCCTCAAAGGGCCCTGACACCGCCCATCCGATAGCCCCCACCGGTCCTCGCGGCGGCTGGCCGATGGCAGTTGGTCGGCGTCGCGTTCCGGTCCGCTTGATTGCCTGCTTTTTCAATGACATGGCGATAGGACTTGCTGTAATCAGCCGACCGCGCGGGGCGCCACTGCGCCGGCTGGGCTGTGTTCTCCCACCCTGATCATCGTCTCCGCGGCAACCGCATCAGCCGCCGCTAGCAGAACCGCGTCGGCAGCGTGCATGTATCGGGACGTGACGGTCTGTCCTTTATGTCCGATCAGGGCGCCGATGGTAGGTTCGCTTAAACCCAGGTCGGCAGCAAGAGATGCAAAGGAATGCCGAAGCACGTGGGGTGTTACCGCGGGCGGAACGCCTGCAAGGGTGAATATCCGGCGGGCGAACTTCTTGAACCCCAGCATCAGCCCGTCGCCCCGCGTAGCTGGGAAAACCAATGCACTCTCGCCGAGGCGTGGCAACGCTCGCAGCACCTCACACGCCGCGTTCGACAACGGGCGGACCGATCTGCCTGTTTTTGAGTCTGGCAAGGTCGCGGTGCGTCGGACTATGTCCACATCATGCCAGCGAAGTCCCACGGCTTCACCCGTGCGCCATCCGGTGAGGGCCAAGAAACGGACGCAGGCAACCGCTGAGGGCCACACAGTCTCGCCTGCTCGTCGCAACCCGTCTCCCAAGGCCCTGTATTCTGCATCGCTCAGGCGGCGCTCGCGCTTGTTCTCGGCGAATTTGCGAATCCGGTGGGCGGGGTTGTCGGACCGGATTCCGTTGTCGACGGCGTAGGCAAAAATGGCACCGAGCAAGCCGATGCTTCGGGTCGCTGTGCCCCGGCCGCCACGCAAAATGGATACGCCCCCCCGCTTCGTCTTGCTGGTCTTCGCTGTGTCACCGGCGGCAACCGCGTGCATGAAGCGCTCAACGTCCTGCCTGGTGACGGCGACGACAGCCAGCCGCCCGAGGAATGGGACGATGTGCCCCTCGATGCGGCCCCTATCAGAAAACAGGGTGGCGGGCTTTTTCGGCCTGCCGCCGCGGACCAGCACGCGCCCGGCTTCGGCGTCTGCAAGATATCGATTGCAAAGCTCCGCCATGGTGAGGGCTTTGCGCTTGAACCGCTTATCCGCGGCAGGATCACCGCCCCTGGCGACCTCACCTAGCAATCGGCGAGCTTCGTCGCGGGCCGCATCAGGCGTCCAGGGCGCCCCGTGTCGGCCGATGGTGACCCAACGCTGTCTTCCTTCCTGGGTGCGAGCCTTCAGGACGTAAGCTACGACACCCACCTGTCGCCGGGCGCCAAAACCTGCCACCGCGCCATCCCAGATTGTCTCACCCGGCTGCAGCGCCCGTACCTCCCGCAGCCCGATTCGCTTTCGCACTGCCCGCTCTGCCATACCTTGCGTCCTATTGGTGGCTAGGTCATCCCAGCTACCATATAGCTACCAGTTTCACGCAAGTCGTAGCAAACGGAGGCGAGCGCGAGCAAGCGCGATCATAGCCATGTGTAGGATTATGCAGAGTCAGGCTAATTGCTACAAAGCGCCGCAATCATCGGGTCTCGCCTTCGCAAGGCCAGGCCCGGCCTTCGCCTGGATGGCACTTTGAGGAGTAGGGGGTGGTACCTGGCGTGATCGATGTCTGGCGTCACCGGGCGGCCGGTATTTGACGCCGAACTCATAGCCCCTGGCTGACGGCGACCGACCATGAGAACAAACTAGGAATCATCGCCGGTTTCAGCTACACCGGCCCGGATGTACACCGAGTTACAGGTCACCACGAACTTCTCCTTCCTGCGCGGCGCCTCGCATATCGAGGAGCTGGTTGCCCGCGCCGCCGTTCTGCGCCTGCCCGCACTTGGCATCACCGACCGGAACTCCCTGGCCGGCATCGTGCGGGCGCACCAGCGTGTGCGGGAGGTCGGGATCGACCTGATCGTCGGCTGCCGGCTGGACCTGACCGACGGGCCGTCGGTGCTGGTCTATCCCACCAGCCGAGCGGCGTATGGGCGGCTGACGAGGTTGTTGACCTTGGGGAAACAGCGTGCAGGCAAAGCCAGATGCGAGCTCTACTGGCCTGACCTGGCCGCCGCGTCGGAGGGCCTGATCGGCATCCTTTGCAGCGATCCAACCGCCTCCAACATCGCCCGCCTGAAATCCGACTTTAACGATCGCGCCTATGTGGCCCTGACGTTGATGTATCGCCCCAACGACGCAGTGCGCCTGCAAACGATTGCCGATACCGCGAGCGCCCTGGACGTGCCCACCGTCGCCACCAACGACGTGCTGTATCACGCCCCCGGCCGTCGTATCCTGCAGGATGTGCTGACCTGCATCCGCGAAGGCTGCACCATCGACGAACTCGGCTACCGCCGCGAACGCTCGGCGATCAGGCATCTGCAATCGCCCGACGAAATGGCCCGCCTGTTCGCCCGTCATCCCGACGCCATCGCCCGCACGCAGGAGATCGCCAAGCGTTGCCGGTTCAGCCTGGACGAACTGCGCTACCAGTACCCGCACGAGGTCAGCATTCCCGGCCTCACCGCCCAGCAGACGCTGGAAAAATTCACCTGGGATGGCGCCGCCCGGCGTTACCCCGAAGGCATCCCGGACAGCGTCACGCAACAATTGCAGCATGAGCTCCGGCTGATCGGCACGCTGGACTACGCGCCGTATTTCCTGACCGTCGAGAGCATCGTCCGGTTCGCCCGCTCACGCGGCATCCTCTGCCAGGGCCGTGGCTCCGCCGCCAATTCGGCCGTCTGCTACGTGCTCGGCATCACTTCGATCGACCCCACCCGGACCGGCCTGTTGTTCGAGCGTTTCGTCAGTGCCGAACGCCGCGAGCCGCCTGACATCGACGTCGATTTCGAACACGAGCGGCGCGAGGAAGTCATCCAGTGGGTCTACGACACCTATGGCCGCGACCGCGCCGCCCTGTGCGCCACCATCATCCGCTATCGCGGCCGTGGCGCGGTGCGCGACGTCGGCAAGGCGATGGGCCTGACCGAGGACATGACCGGCGCGCTGGCCTCCCAGGTCTGGAGCTGGAGCGAGGAAGGTGTCGCCGAGGAGCACGTCGCTGCATTGAATTTCAACCTGCAGGACCGCCGGCTACGGCTGACCCTGGACCTGGCGCGGGCGCTCATCGGCTTTCCCCGCCACATGTCGCAGCATCCGGGCGGTTTCGTTCTGACCGAGGACCGGCTGGACGACCTGGTCCCGATCGAGCCCGCCAGCATGATCAACCGCCAGGTGATCGAGTGGGACAAGGACGATATCGACGCGCTGCGCTTCATGAAGGTGGACGTGCTGGGCCTCGGCATGCTGGGCTGTATGCGGCGGGGGTTCGATCTGCTGGCGGATCATAAACACCTGCGGCTCGACCTGGCAACGATCCCGCCGGAGGATGCCGCCACCTATGCGATGATCCGCAAGGCCGACACGCTGGGCACCTTCCAGATCGAATCGCGGGCGCAGATGTCGATGCTGCCTCGGCTGAAGCCACGGACGTTCTACGATATCGTTATTCAGGTGGCGATCGTCCGGCCGGGCCCGATCCAGGGTGACATGGTGCATCCGTATCTGCGCCGGCGGGAAGGTCTGGAGAAGGTGGAATATCCCACCCCGGAATTGCGCCGGGTGCTGGAAAAGACTTTGGGCGTGCCGCTGTTCCAGGAACAGGCGATGCAGGTGGCGATCGTCTGTGCCGGCTTCACGCCGTCCGAGGCCGACGCACTGAGACGCAGCATGGCAACCTTCAAGTTCACCGGCGGGGTGTCGCACTTCAAGCAAAAGCTGATCGCCGGTATGGTCGAACGCAACTACACCGCTGAATTCGCCGAGAAGACATTTTCCCAGATCGAGGGGTTCGGCAGTTACGGTTTTCCGGAAAGCCACGCGGCGAGTTTCGCGCTGATCGCCTACGCCTCGTCCTGGCTGAAATGTCATCACCCGGACGTTTTCTGCTGTGCTTTGCTGAACGCCCAGCCGATGGGGTTCTACGCCACCGCGCAGATCGTTCGCGACGCAGTGCTGCATGGGGTGGAGGTGCGGCCGGTCTCGGTGAACGAGTTAGCCTGGGATTGCACGCTGGAGCCCGTAGAGGAGCGATCGTCCTCCAGCATCACCCACCCCTTCCGTACCACGCGCGATGCCAGTGCCATCCCCAGACTCCCCCAGTGCCATCCCCGGCTCCCCCCGTGCCATCCCCAACTCCCCCCCCCCAGTGCCATCCCCAACTCCCCCAGTGTCATCCCCGGCTCCCCTGGTGCCATCCCCAACTCCCCCCGTGTCATCCCCGGCTCCCCCCGTGCCATCCCCAACTCCCCCAGTGTCATCCCCAGACTCCCCCAGTGTCATCCCCGGCTCCCCCCGTGCCATCCCCAACTCCCCCCGTGCCATCCCCGACTCCCCCAGTGTCATCCCCGGCTCCCCCCGTGCCATCCCCAACTCCCCCCGTGCCATCCCCGACTCCCCCAGTGCCATCCCCGGCTCCCCCCGTGCCATCCCCAACTCCCCCCGTGCCATCCCCGGCTCCCCCAGTGTCATCCCCGGCTCCCCCGGTGCCATCCCCGACTCCCCCAGTGCCATCCCCGGCTCCCCCGGTGCCATCCCCGACTTCCCCAGTGCCATCCCCGGCTCCCCCGGTGCCATCCCCGACTCCCCCCGTGCCATCCCCAGCTCCCCTGGTGTCATCCCCGACTCCCCCCGTGCCATCCCCGACTCCCCCAGTGTCATCCCCGGCGAAGGCCGGGGACCCACGACTACCGATGCCGAAACCGGCACAGTCCGGGCTCATCGGACCGACCCGCCCGCGACTACGCTGTCGCCCGACGACGACACCGCGGGCACTGTGAACAGCCAGCATTTCGCGTCCCTGGAGGACCCTTCAGCAGGACCGAACCCCCGCACTTTCGCGGTACGGTTGGGACTTCGCATGGCGAGGGGTCTGGCCAATCTGCACGCCGAAGAAATGATTGCGCGACGCGGCGCGGGCTACCGCTCGATCGAGGATCTGTGGCGTCGGGTGGATTTGCCGATTGCCGCGCTGGAACGTTTGGCCGAGGCGGATGCGTTCGGCACGATCGGGCTGGACCGGCGGCAGGCGCTGTGGACGATCCGTGGCCTGTCCGACACCAGGCTGCCGCTGTTCGATATGGTGCCGGCGGAGCCCGATCCGGAACCCACGGTGGCGCTGGCACAGATGACCGCCGGGCGGCAGGTGGTGGAGGATTACCACAGCACAGGCCTGAGCCTGCGCCGCCATCCGGTCAGCTTTCTGCGCCAGGACCTGCAGGCGCGCCGTATCGTCCGCTGTGCCGACCTCGCAACGACGCGTGACGGCAAGCGGCTGGAGGTCGCCGGCATCATTCTGGTGCGCCAACGGCCCGGCAGTGCCCGCGGCGTTCTGTTCGTCACCATCGAGGACGAGACCGGCCACGCCAACCTGATCCTCTGGCCCTCGGTGTTCGAGGCGCAGCGGCGCCTCGTGCTGTCAGCCAGCATGTTGGCCTGCCGCGGCAAATTGCAGCGAGAGGGCGAGGTGATCCACGTCATCGCCGAACGCCTGACCGACCTGTCCGATCTGCTGCGCAGCGTCGGGCAGCGCGACGAGGAATTCCCCTTGCCGCATGGGCGCGGCGATGACGCTCGGCGTGACAGCGTGCCGGACCCGCGAGAGACAAAGCGGGCCGGCAGACCCACCGCACGCGATATTTACGTGCGTGACCTTCGCCTAGGCCATGGCATTCCTCGCGGCGAAGGTCAGGGAAGTGAAGCCGGAACATCCCCCACGATCAAGGTGCCGACACGCGATTTTCGTTAGCGCAAGCGGCGGCAGGGGTGATTCGCCAACTGGGCGATGCAAGCGGCGAGCTGCCCCATTACCAAAGTGCTGCCGCACGAGTTTTCGACGCTTTGACGTCGACGCCGGACGGAATCGGAAATACCCCCACGATCAGCCGGCCGAATCGTCCCTCGGAACAACCCCAGCTTTTATCGCCACCCCGTGGTGCCGCGGCGCTCGCGCGGAACCATCAGGGCGCCGACCCGCGCTGCTGATCCAGCCATGTCGCCGCTGCCGCGTCCGCGCCGGACGGCAACGGCGACCGCGGATCGCCAATCCACGCAAGGATGTCGCCGATCGGCATCGCCCGGTCTTTGTCCCGCAGCAGCAGATGATAGCCGCTCGGATAGAACGCCAGCACTGGCCCGCCGTCCGGCGAGCCCGGCAGAGCCCGCCATGTCGCGGCGGTCGCGTCCGCGGGCACCAATTCGTCATGCCCGCCATACAGGAACAGCGCCGGAGCATGGAAACGCGAAGCCGCCGCCAGCGCGTCGTCCATCAGGTCCACCAGACCCTTGATGGCGTCCACTCGGGTCGCGTGTATCGTCAGCGGATCGGTCGAAAGCCGCACCAGCGCCTGGCGGTTATCGCTCGCGGTTACCTTCACAAAGCCGCGGCCGGTCACCTTGAGCCCCGGCACCGTGTGGTCGGCCAACCACAGCGACGCCCGCATCAGCAAATTCATCTTTGACCGCCCCCACACCGCCGGCGCGATCAGCACGTAGCCGTCAACCGACGGCGCGTCCGGCTCCGTCGCCATCACCATCAGTGCCGCGGCACCCATGCTTTCGGCCATAAGGATCAGTGGGGTATGCGGATAGCGCGCGCGCAGCAGCCGAGCCATGACCCGGGCATCAGCGCTGAGGCCGTTCGTCCCGGGCCACAGGCCACGCGTCGTGGTGGCGCCGAAGCCGCGCAGGTCGGGCGAGAATACCGCTATTCCGGCGGCGGCGAATGCGGGCGCCGGATACTCCCACGCGTCCCGGCTGTCGTTCATGCCGTGCAGCGCCAGCACCACGGCGCGTGGCGTTCCGTCCGGCAGCCATTCTCTGTATGGCAATTGCGCCCCGTCCGGCATCACGAAGAAGGCGGCGGTTTCGATCGGTCTTTCCACCGCCGGGCCCGGCGGCGCCATCTCGGTGACGCATCCGGTCAACAGCAACATAGCCAGCAGGCCAAACTCCCGACGACGGATCACAGCATCACGGTTGAAAGCATTCGCCGCATCGCTATCATCACACCGCTTCCCCGACCAGACAGAGGTCCACGATGCCCGAAGGCGCCGCCGAAACCACTCCACCTCCAACGACAGGCCCTCAGGTGACACCGACCGAGATTATCCACGTCGACAGCCGCACGGTCGCCTGCGATGGAGTTGACGGCGCCCTCGGCCATCCCAGGGTCTTCCTGCGCATCCCAGACGAGCAGGTCATTTGCCCGTACTGTTCCCGCCTTTACATCCTGAACCCGGGAGCCGATCACGACAGCGATCACTGACATTCCGGCGGACGTCGCTGCGGACACCCCCGGGGACATCACAGCGTCCGTCGCTGACGGCAGTCCGCCGCCGGTTGCAGCTTCGGACGCTCTGCACCTTATCCTGATCGACGGATCTGGATTCATCTTTCGCGCCTTCCACGCCTTGCCGCCGATGACCCGTCCGGATGGGACGCCGGTGAATGCGGTATTCGGCTTCACCAACATGCTCGCCAAGTTACTGAAGGAGCATGTCGGCACCCACATAGCCGTTATTTTCGACGCCGGGCGCGTGACTTTCCGCAACCGGCTGTACGACGACTACAAGGCGCACCGTCCGCCGCCGCCCGATGAGCTGATCCCGCAGTTCGCCCTGATCCGCGAGGCCACCGCAGCATTCGGCGTCCCGGCGATCGAGCTGGCTGACTGGGAGGCTGACGATCTGATCGCCGCCTATGCGCAAACCGCGACCGGCACCGGCGGTCAGGTGACCATCGTGTCTTCCGACAAGGACTTGATGCAGCTCATCCGACCGGGTGTGGAGATGCTTGACCCGATCAAGCAGAAGCCGATCGGCCCGCAGGAGGTGATGGAGAAGTTCGGCGTCACGCCCGACAAGATGATCGACGTGCAGGCGCTGATCGGCGACGCCACCGACAACGTACCCGGCGTGCCAGGCATCGGACCCAAGGGCGCCGCGCAGCTCATCAACGAATACGGCGATCTCGACACGGTGTTGGCGGCGGCGGCTGCCATGAAACCCTCCAAGCGGCGGGACATGCTGATCGAGCATGCCGACAAAGCCCGTATCTCCCGAGAGTTGGTTCGTCTGCGCCTGGATACCCCGCTGCCGTTGCCGGTGGAGGCGCTCGGTCAGCGCGACTACGACAAAGAGATCTTGCGGACCTGGCTGTCGAAGCAGGGCTTCCGCAGCGTTGTCTCCCGTCTTGGGCTCGACGGGACGGCAGCGAAACCGGCCGGCTCGCAAACCCAGCCGCCGCCGGCTCAGTCGGTGCAGCAGCTGCCCGGGCCGAGCGGAATCCAGACCGACCTGGGACTGTCCCCGCCCCCGACGGAACACGGCTTCGGTCCGTATCAAAGCGTGACGACCGCCGATGCGTTGCGTGTATGGGTCGCCGAGGCGCTCACCGCCGGACGGGTCGCGATGGACACGGAGACCGCTGGGCTGGACCCGATGCGTGCGCGCCTGGTCGGATTTTCGCTGGCCATCGCGCCGGGACGCGCCTGTTACGTGCCGTTGGCGCACGAGGTTCTCGGCGAGCAGCTCAAGCTGGACGCGGCGATCGAGGTGCTCGGCCCGCTGCTGACCGATCTTTCGGTGCTGAAAATCTTCCAGAACGCCAAATTCGACATGATGGTCCTGTCGCGCTCGGGTTTTCCGATGCCGGCGCCGATCGACGACACGATGCTGATCTCGTACGCTCAGGAAGCCGGTCTGCACGGGCATGAACTGGACGAGCTGTCGCAGCTTCACCTCGGCCACACGCCGATCAGCTTCGATGAGGTCACCGGCACCGGCCGCAGCCGGGTACCGTTCACCCAGGTGCAGATCGACCGCGCCACCGCCCACGGCGCCGAAGCTGCTGACCTCGCGCTGCGCCTGTGGGAGGCGTTGAGGCCTCGGCTGCGATTGAACGGCGGCCTGGCACTGTATGAGCAGATTGATCGGCGCCTGTTGCCTGTCCTGCTGGACATGGAGCGTGCCGGCATCAAGGTCGATGCCGATGACCTGCGCCGCATGTCGGTGGATTTCGAGGCCCGCATGGCGGTGATGGAGCAAGACTGCCATCGCCTCGCCGGCCATCCGTTCAACGTCGGCAGCCCGAAGCAGCTCGGCGAAGTGCTGTTCGACGAACAGAAGCTGCCCGGCGGCAAACGGATGAAGACCGGCGCATGGGGGACGGATTCCTCGGTGCTGCAAACGCTGGCGGACCAGGGGCAGGAGCTGCCGAACCGCATCCTGGAATGGCGGCAGTTGCAGAAGCTGAAATCGACCTACGCCGACTCGCTGGTCAACGACATCAATCCCGAGACCGGCCGGGTACATACCTGTTTCGCCATGGCGATTGCCTCGACGGGGCGGCTGTCCTCGACCGATCCGAACCTGCAGAACATCCCGATTCGCACCGAGGAAGGCAGCCGCATCCGCCATGCCTTTATCGCCGAACCAGGCCATGTGCTGGTCAGTGCTGACTACTCGCAGATCGAGCTGCGGCTGCTGGCGCACGTCGCCGACCTGCCCGTGCTCAAGGAAAGCTTTGCCAACGGCGAGGACATTCACGCGCGCACCGCCAGCGAAGTGTTCGGTGTGCCGATGGAAGGCATGGACCCGATGACACGGCGCCGTGCCAAGGCGATCAATTTCGGCATCATCTACGGCATCTCGGGCTTCGGCTTGGCCCGTCAGCTCGGCATAACGCCCGGAGAGGCGCGCCACTACATCGAACGTTACTTCGAGCGCTACCCGGGCATCCGCGCCTATATGGAGCGGACAAAGGCCGAGGCGCGGGTCAAGGGATACGTGGTCTCGCCGTTTGGTCGCCGCTGCTGGGTGCCCGGGATCGCCGACAAGAACGGTGCGCGGCGGGCGTATGCGGAGCGGCAGGCGATCAATGCGCCGCTGCAGGGGGGAGCCGCGGATGTCATCAAGCGGGCCATGGTGAAACTTCCGGCTGTGCTGCGACAGCAGGGGTTGCGGTCACGGCTGTTGCTGCAGGTGCACGACGAACTGCTGTTCGAGGCGCCGGAGACCGAGGCAGAGGCGCTGGCCACTGTTGCCCGGCAGGTGATGGAGAGCGCGGCGACGCTGTCCGTGCCGTTGGTGGTGGAGACCGGGGTCGGGCGGACCTGGGCGCAGGCGCACTAACCCCGCCGTGGCCTCCAAAGGCATCGCGCAGCCCGGTATCCGCGGCTCGGCGCCCGTCGCAACGCCGCCGGTAACCGGGATTTGGACGTTCGCCATCGCGGCACCGGTGGTGGCCGCGCTGCCGGAGAGACCGGCAAGGAGCGATCTCGCCGGCCAGATCCGGCGAGGCCAGCTTCATCTTTCCCACCGGCGAATACCCCCATTGCAGGCAAACGGTTTCGGTTTTATGTCAGCCTTTCTTAGACAAGTCTGAAACAGGTCTGTACTCGATGCCCAGCGGTAACCTCTTGGCTTGGATCGAGCCGTGCGGCGCTAGCGGATTTACGGCGGCGTTTGTCGGTGAGTGGGCGACAAGCCGTGCCCCTGCGACTCAGCTCTGCTCCACGTCCTGTGATGCACGGGAGTGGATCGAGGAACAGGCAGCGGCCTTGGCCCTTCCCGTCAGATGGATGAACGACCTGCGGTGATGAGCACAAAATTTGCGCGGGATTCGCGGCGGACCACGATGGCGTTCTCCGCCATCGGACCGAGATCAACTGTAGGGCTGTGCCGGCAATAGCCCGTTGTTCATGAACCCGTCCGGCTGCATCATGTCAGCGGGGACGCTGTAGGGCGGAATCCCGTATTTGGTATCTATTGAAGTAGAGTGTCTGGCCGGCGCTGAACTGCACGCGGTTAGTATCATCACCGCTGCGAACGCAACCCCAACTCGGAACCACATGGACGGCATCGGCGCTTCCTTCCGAACGGTGGCCGTTGTGCTTTAGGCTGCCACAATCCACCAGGCAGCATCTCGGCGCAATCGCCATCGATCCCGAGGCTCGGATGGCTGATTTTGCTCGGCAACCTTAGGTGCAGGCAGGGTTCGCCGCTCGGCAACGCTCCTCGAAACCGGCGGAGATGAAGTCCGGGCGCTTGTAGAGCCCCTTCATCCAGCTTGCCACCATGCACAGTTCGTCAAGCTTCACCACCTCGTCCAACGTTCCGTCCGGGAATTGGAGCTGGAAACTCTCGCCAATGGTGCCCATGACTGTTTCCACCTGCTCGATCAATAGCCCGCAATCGGTCTCCAGCACCGCCGAGCGTATCAGGATCGTTTCATCAACCTCGTATTCGTCGCGGATCAATTTGACGATCCAACGGAACATGTTCATCCAGTTCTTGACATCATCGATTGGGGGTGGCATCGCGCGTGCCTCGAGGACCGTGGCGCCACGTCTATAAGCCATTTGCTTTGAATATAAAACAATTCGTCCCCGGGCGGCCCGTCAGCAACCCCCCGATGCCCTCGGAATATCATCGTATATAAGAATCGCATGCCGTAGCGTTCTCTGTCCGGAATGGACATGCGATCGTAGGAAGCCTTGCCGGGACCGGGCGCAGGCACTGACAGCGGAAATCCAGGCTTTGCTCCACACGTTTCACCATTGGTGTGGCAAGCACATCGCCATTCCGGCGAGCGATACGCGTCACCCACCAACGCCTCCATGGCGTCCCACGAAAGACCCTGGGGCTTTCGCAGGGCGGCTCCTCGGGCGACACTGGAGGCATGCCTAAGCCACCCAGCATCCGTTCCAACCGGGTTTCCCGTGAGACGCGCCTGACGGCGGTCATCGTTGCCAGCGCGCTGTTCATGCAAAACCTCGATTCCACGGTCATCGCAACGGCGCTGCCGACCATGGCCCGCGCGTTCGGCTATGATCCGGTTCGGATGAACGTCGCGCTGACCTCCTATCTGCTCAGCCTCACGGTGTTTATCCCCGCGAGCGGCTGGGTGGCGGACCGCTTCGGCACGCGCAACGTGTTCCGGGCGGCGATCATCGTGTTCACCATCGGCTCGATTCTGTGCGGCCTGTCCAATGGCTTGGTGGAGCTGGTGGCCTCTCGCGTCCTGCAAGGCCTGGGCGGAGCGATGATGGTTCCGGTCGGCCGACTGCTGCTGCTGCGCACGGCGGCAAAGTCCGAACTGGTGGCTGCGATGGCCTGGCTGACCATGCCGGCGTTGCTGGGCCCGGTGGTCGGACCCCCGGTCGGAGGCTTCATCGTCACCTATTTCAATTGGCGCTGGACTTTCTTCATCAACATTCCGGTCGGCCTGCTGGGTCTTGTGGCGGTCACGCTGTTCATCAAGGATTTCCGCGAGCCGCCGCGAGGCGGCTTTGACCTGCGCGGGCTGCTGTTGATGGGGTTGGCCTTGACCGGCGTCATGTTCGGACTGGAAACCATCGGCAGGGGCGTGGTTTCACCGGAACTGACCGAGGCGGTGATCACCGTCGGCCTGGCGTTCGCCTTCCTCTACTTTCTTCACGCTCGGCGTCATGCAGCCCCGCTGCTCGACTTTTCATTGATGAGCCGGCCGAGCTTCGGGCTGTCCTTCAGCGCTATGATGCTGTTCCGCACCGGTATCGGTGCCATCCCATTTCTGCTGCCGATGATGCTGCAGGTGGGCTTCGGCAAGGCCGCCGCTGAGAGCGGATTGATCACCTTCGCAAGTTCCGCCGGTGCCCTGGTCATGAAGCCGGGCGCGCAATACGCGCTGCGCTGGTTCGGATTCCGCGACACGCTGATCTGGAACGGAGCGCTGTCCGGAGTGATGTTGATGTTGTGCGCGGCGTTCCGCCCCACCTGGCCGGCGGCGGCGATCTATTTGGTGTTGCTGATTGGCGGGTTCCTGCGGTCGCTGCAGTTCACCGCCTATAATACTCTGGCCTACGGCGACGTCCCGCGGGCGCAGATGAGCGCGGCGACCAGTCTGTACACCGCGGGCCAGCAGCTTGCCGCGACGGTCGGAGTTTCGGTCGGTGCGCTGGCTCTCGAGGTGGCGCGCACGATGTCCGGCCATTTGGCGCCGGAAACCTCGGACTTCAGTGTCGCATTCCTTGTGGTCGGACTGATGTCGCTGGCGGCGGCGCCAATCGCGGTGCTGATGCCGGCCAGTGCCGGGGATGATCTGACCGGTCGACACGCCGCCGTGCCTGCGGCCGCCGTGCCGCAACCCGCCACGTCGGCCCCGATGCCGCGCGCCGGCGAGTAGTCGCGTCCCCGTCTCCGCGTCAAAGCGCCGTCGTCGGCCGTGCAAGTGGCAGCGCTGCACCTGTTCTGGTGTCATGGCCGGGCTTGGCCCGGCCACCCATTCTGGTGTCATGGCCGGGCTTGGCCCGGCCACCCACGTCTTGGCCTGTCAGCGAACCCCGTTGCTTGCCAATACCGATCCGCGCCCCGCTTTATCCGGTTACTCTTACCAGTGTCGGTGCCAGCCGTAGCCGCCCCAGCCGCCGCCCCAACCCCAGCCGCCGCCGATTACCACCGCGGGCCCATAGCCAAAACCATAATAGGACGGGCCATATGCCGGATAGCCATAGCCCGGACCTGGAAAGCCACCCGCGTAGCCTCCGGGAGAGCCCTGAACGGAATTGCCTTTCGCATACATGCATTGTGTGTAGGCGATATCATATCGAGACTGGACGGCCGCCCCTGAAGCTTGGGCATTGCCCGCGCCGATCGAGCTGCCGGCCAGCAATCCCGTGGCGCCTCCGATCGCGGCTCCGACACCCGCACCGCCGGCAGCCGCTCCAATCGCCGCGCCCAAGCCGGCTCCTAGCGCGGTGCCAACGACCGCACTGCCGACAGCGCTGTTCGTCGCGGCCTGCGAGGCGCTGGCTCCGCCCGTCTGCTGCGTCGCAAAGCCACGGCAGACGAAATCATCCTGCTGAAAGGCCTCGAAGCTCTTTCCTTGCGCCGGCAGAGCCATCACGCTCGGGCCGGACGGCGGCGGCACGGTGCAGGCCCCGACTGCGAGGACGGAGACAACTGCGATGGTCGTTGGTGCGCGGCGCATTATGCGGTTCCTGGGAGTTGCGAGCCACATGGAAATGGATTGTCACAGCCATCCTGTTTAGTCGGCTCTCGATCGCCAGAATGTAACATAGTGTGAACATCCGCACAAACGAGTTCGCGGGCCGAGCTCATCCGACCCATGACCGGAACAGCGCCAGATCAATGTTTCCGCCGCTGGCGATCAGGGCGACCCGCTTGCCCTTCATCACCGCGCGTTCCTGCAACAATGCCGCCAGCGGAGCCGCGCCGGCGCCCTCGACCAGGTTGTGGGTGTCGGTCCAGTAAGCACGGATCGCCGCCGCGATTTCATCATCCGGCACAGTGACGATCCGCTCCGCGCCAGCCAGGATGATGCGAAGCGCGTCGTCATCTGGTTGCCGCACCGCAACGCCGTCAGCAAGCGTATCGGCACGGTTTCCGACGATTGCTCGACCGGCCTCGAAGGAGCGGGCATAGCAGTCGGCGCCGCTGCTTTGTACCCCGATGATCCGGGTGGACAGGCCCAGCAGGTCGCGGGCCATGATCGTCCCGCAGATGCCTGAACCCAGCCCGATCGGCACATAGACGGCATCGAGGTCGGCAACCGCCTGGAATAATTCCAACGCATAGGTGGCAACGCCTTTGACCAGATCCGGGCCGAAGGAGGGCACGAACAGCAGTCCCGCGGCTTCGGCGCGGCGATGAGCTTCCTCGCGTGCGGCCTCGAAGTCCACGCCATACTCCACCAGGGTGGCACCCAAGGCGGCCATTGCGGCGTTCTTCTCAGCGCTGTTGCCGTGCGGCACAACAATGCTGACCCTGAAACCATGCCGGCGACCGGCGAAGGCAACGGACTGCCCGTGGTTGCCGCGAGTGGCCGAGATCAGACCACGTATGTCTGCACTCTCGCGGCGCAGGCGATCGGCAAGGACAAGTCCGCCCCGCACCTTGAACGCGCCGGTCGGGAGATGATTTTCGTGCTTGACCCACACATCCGCGCCGGTGCGTTCGGCGAGCAGGGGCCAATGTATCTGGGGTGAGGGCTGCAAGTGGGTTCGGATTACTCCGGCCGCTGCCTGAAGCTCGGTCAACCCGAACGCCAACGGCCCTGGGGTCACCCGGGGCACCGCGAACGCTCGCAGGGGAACGTGAACCGGCGGGTCAGGCCAGCTTCAAATTGGTCGCCGCGGCCTTGCCACGTTCCATGGCAACTTCGTAACTTACTTTCTGGCCGTCGTTGAGGCCCTTGAGACCCGCGGCCTGCACCGCGGTGATGTGTACGAAGACGTCCTTGCCGCCATCCTGCGGCATGATGAAGCCGTAACCCTTGGTTGCGTTGAACCATTTAACCGTCCCGACGGCCATGGCTTTCTCTCCCCCAGGAAGCCGGCCGGTCACCGAAGCAACCGGTCGTCGATAGTCTCCCGCCGGTCGAGCTTAGACCGGCTTGAGATTGGTCGCGGAGGCCTTTCCTCGTTCCATCGCGACGTCGAAGGACACCTTCTGCCCCTCATCCAAGCCGCGAAGCCCGGCTGCCTGAACCGCGGTAATGTGCACGAACACGTCTTTGCCGCCATCCTGCGGCATGATGAACCCATAGCCCTTGGTGGTGTTGAACCACTTTACCGTACCTGTCGCCATCTGCGTCTATCTCCGTCTTGGCCGCGTACAAAAGCGTGCGGGGCTTAGACAACCGGGTCTTTGGACATCCTGAGGCACCCGAGTACGGAAGCGCAGCGAGGCAAGCCAAATACGATTGCACGCCATAATTGACACATAAAGTGTGATGACTGTCAATCACACTGGCGATAGGAAGTGCGTTTGTTTGCCCGCAGGGTCGTGTGCTTTCCGAAATGGTGTTGCTGCGCGGTTGTCGGCGGGGTTTCGTACGCCCGGAATGGCCCGATTTGCAGCCGCGATAGCACCAGCAGCGCCATGCGCTTGAGCCCTGGAGCGGCGCGCAGCGAGCGGCGAAGCCAGACGCGACCTTCTCGAGGATGTCCGTTCCGGATCAATTCCCGCCCGGTCGCCCACGCATTTTCCGCCTTCGCTCGCCGCCCCAGCCGAACCAGCCGGGAAGCGCCAATGCGCGCGACGATGGCGGGGTTATCGTAGACCACGGCCATGCTGCGAGCAAAACGAGCCGGATCGGTTGCCATGCGGCGATAGGCACTGCCGGGACGCTCACGGACGAACAGCAGTGGCTTCGGGGTATGGATCGAGACGAACTCGCCCTGCAGCGCGAGGCGCGTCCAATACTCCCAGTCCTCCCCATACGACAGTCCAATATTGAAGCCGCCGGCGGCGTCGATCGCCGATCGCCGGATCAAGAGATGGCCGCCGTTGGCGAACAGATTGCGCACCAGCAGACGCGACAGCAGTGCGCCGGAGGGCGGCGGTGCGGCGTGGCGTGCGGCGCCTCCAGGACTGACCCTGGCGTAACCCGACGCGGCGGCCACCGCCCACGGGCAGTCAGCCAGGGCGTCCGAAAGCATCGCCAGAGCATCGGGCGCGAGCCAGTCATCCGCGTCCAGAAACAGAATCGCGTCCGCCGTGATGGCGGCCAGTCCCCTGTTGCGCGCGGCGGAGACGCCATGGTTGGACTGTCGTATCAGGCGGATGCGCGGATCGATGAACGAGGCCGCAATCTCGGGGGTGGGGTCGGTGGATCCGTCATCGACCACCACCAGCGACCAATCCCGATACGTTTGCGACAATACCGAACGCATCGCGTCGGAGAGCCAGGGAGCGACATTGTAAGCGGGGATGACGACACCGACGCGCATGGCAACCTCCCGCGGCGAGGAGGTTTCTTACCGGTCGGCATTTAATGCAGGATTAACGCCCGGCCCTTGAAGTTGACCCACCGTTCGCGTCTCCAGTGTCATCCCCGGCGGAGGCCGGGGACCCACGACTTGCAATGTGGTGCACTCAAAATCGTAGATTTCCAACCTTCGCCGAGGATGACAACTTAAGCACGGGCGGTCACCGCTAACGACTATCGGTATGATGGGCGGCCTGCGAGGCGCTTCGCACCGACCATTCCAGAATGATTTAAAGGTCTAGCGTTTGTGCTTTGTAACAACTACCAGGCGCTAGGCGCCTGCCTCGGGGATACCAAGGCGATGGTCACGGCCTCGAGCACGTCAAGGCGCCGTGGGGCGCGGCTGCCGCGCCCCGATTCTGTCGGGCCTACGCTTGCGCCTTCACAGGAACGCCCTGCTCCTTCAACAGCGTCTCCAATTCACCGGATTGGAACATCTCGGTCACGATGTCGCAGCCGCCGACAAACTCGCCCTTCACATACAGCTGCGGAACGGTCGGCCATTGCGAGAATTGCTTGACGCCTTCCCGAAGCTCCATGTCTTCCAGCACGTTGGCCGACTGGAACGGCACCCCCATGTGGTTGAGGATCTGGATCACCCGCGCGGAAAAGCCGCATTGCGGGAACATCGGCGTGCCCTTCATATACAGCATCACGTCATGCTGCTCGATGTCGCCCTGGATACGCTCTGAGATGCTATCGGCCATGCTGTAGAACTCCTTCGATTCACATTATTCCGGGACGGAGGTTTGCAATGCAAGAGCATGCAGCTCGCCGCCCATGCGACCACGCAGCGCGGCATAGACGATCTGATGCTGCCTGACCCGAGTTATGCCGCGGAACTGCTCACTGACGACAGTCGCGGCGTAGTGGTCGCCATCGCCCGCGAGGTCCTCGACGGTGACCTGCGCGTCCGGCAGCGCCGCCTTGATCAAGGCCTCGATTTCGGTCGCCGCCATTGCCATCCGGTCAGGTTCCTTTCAGCTACCCGGATCGCCGACCGGGACGCGTATCTTATGCGTTCACGACGCGCTCGGTTCATCCATCAGGGACGGAAAAAAACGTTCGTGCGCCGCCCGCAAAGCAGCGATGGATATTGTGCCGCCATCCGGCAGAGTCAAATCCTGTCCGCCCGACGTGCCGAGGCGAACGGCTTGAATGCCGGCGGATTCGGCGACGCGGGTGAACACTGCGTGGTCGGGCACGGCGACGATGTAGCGGCCCTGATCTTCGCCGAACCAGAAGGCGTGGCCGGGGATATCACGCGGGTGCGTCGACAGCCGGGCGCCGATGCCGCTCGCCATCGCCATTTCCGCCACTGCGACCAGGATGCCGCCATCCGAGACATCGTGGCAGGCGCGGATCGTGCGGTTCAGTATGTGAGTGCGGACGAAATCGCCATTGTTGCGCTCCGCGGCCAGATCGAGCGGTGGTGGCGCGCCGTCTTCCCGTCCGGCGATCTCGCGCAGCCACAAGGACTGGCCAAGCCAGCCTTGGGTGGCGCCGATCACGACGATATCAAGCCACGCGGGCAGGGCGAGACCGACTGCCAGGGAGGCGTCATCCAGCACGCCGAGGCCGCCAATGGCCGGCGTCGGCAAGATAGCCCGGCCTTCGGTTTCATTGTACAGGCTGACATTTCCGGAGACGACCGGGAAATCCAGCGCCTCGCACGCGGCCGCCATGCCGCGAATCGCCGCGGCGAACTGGCCCATGATCTCAGGTCGTTCCGGATTGCCGAAGTTCATATTGTCGGTGATCGCCAAAGGCCGAGCGCCGACCGCGGTCAGGTTTCGCCAGGCCTCCGCCACTGCCTGGGCGCCGCCGGTTTCCGGGTCGGCCGCGCAGTACCGCGGCGTGCAATCGATGGTCAGAGCCAGCGCGCGCGGCAGTCCTTCCAGCCTCACCACCGCGGCATCCGCCGCACCCGGCCGCTTTACCGTCTGACCGCCGACGGTGCTGTCATACTGATCCCACACCCAGGCGCGAGAGCAGAGATCGGGGCAGGCCACCAGTATTTCCAGCGCCCGGGTCAGTCCGTGCCGGTCCTCGACGCGGGCCGGATTGAGCTTTTCCCGTTTCGCCGTGTCAACGGTCGGGCGGGTGTAAAGCGGCGCCTGGTCATTCAGCGGTGCCAGCGGGATCTCGGCCTCGATATGCCCGTGATGCCGCACGGTGATATGACCGGAGTTGGTCAGCTTGCCGATGATGGCGAAATCCAGGTCCCACTTCGAAAAGATCTCGCGGGCAAGTTGTTCGCGGTCTGGCCGGAGCACCATCAGCATGCGCTCCTGGCTCTCCGACAGCATAAATTCGTAAGCGGTCATGCCGGTCTCGCGCGCCGGCACCAAATCGAGGTCCAGTTCGATCCCGACGTTGCCCTTGCCCGCCATTTCCACCGCGCTGCTGGTCAGGCCGGCGGCTCCCATGTCCTGGATGGCGATGATGGCGTCCGTGGCCATCAGTTCGAGGCACGCCTCGATCAGCAGCTTCTCCGTGAACGGGTCGCCGACCTGAACGGTAGGACGCTTTTCCTCCGAATCCGCGGCAAACTCGGCGGAGGCCATGGTGGCGCCGTGGATGCCGTCGCGGCCGGTCTTCGAGCCGACATAAACCACAGGGTTACCGATACCCGCGGCCGCGGACAGGAAAATGCGGTCGCGGCGTGCGATTCCCACCGTCATGGCGTTGACCAACGGATTGCCGTCGTAGCAGGGGTGAAAATTGATCTCGCCGCCGACCGTGGGGACGCCGACGCAATTGCCATAGCCGCCGATGCCGCGGACCACGCCGTCGATGATCCGCCGGGTGCGCGGATTGTCCGGCCGGCCGAAGCGGAGCGCGTTCAGATTGGCCACCGGCCGCGCACCCATGGTGAACACATCGCGCAGGATGCCGCCGACACCGGTGGCCGCGCCCTGGTACGGCTCGATAAAGCTTGGGTGGTTGTGGCTCTCCATCTTGAACACCGCGGCCAGGCCGTCGCCGATATCGACCACGCCGGCGTTCTCTCCCGGTCCGTGGATCACCCAGGGCGCCTTGGTCGGCAGTTGTTTCAGCCACACCCGTGAGGATTTGTAGCTGCAATGCTCCGACCACATGACGCTGAACACGCCGAGTTCGGTCAGTGTCGGGGTGCGGCCCATGATGGTCAGCACGCGGCCGTACTCGTCCGCGCTGAGACCGAAGCTGCGGGCGAGTGTCTCGTCGACGTCTCTGTTCATGTTCGCCTGCAATGCTGCCGCTACCGTCTACGCGGCGGCAAGCGCGTCGAACAGCGGTTTTCCGTCGGTCCCGCCCATCAGCGGGTCGACCAGGTCCTCCGGATGCGGCATCAGGCCGAGAACGCGGAGGTTGGGGCTGACTATCCCGGCGATGGAACGGGCACTGCCGTTGAGGTTTGCCGCCGATGTGACATTGCCGGTCTCGTCGGCATAGCGGAAGACAACCAGGTTCTCACCCTCCAGCCGATCGAGCGTCGCGTCATCGGCGAAGTAGTTGCCGTCGCCATGAGCCAGCACCGCGCGGAAGGTTTGGCCAGTCCGGTAATGGCTCGAAAAGCTCGTGTCGGCCCGTTCGACCCGAAGGCGACAGTCCATCGCCAGGAAACGCAGACCGGCGTTGCGCAGCAGGGCACCGGGCAGGATGCCTGCCTCGGTCAGGATCTGGAAGCCGTTGCATACCCCGAGGATATAGCCGCCACGCGCTGCATGTTCGTGCACCGCGCGCATGACCGGCGACCGCGCGGCCATCGCGCCGCAACGCAAATAGTCGCCGAAGCTGAAGCCGCCAGGAATGACGACCAGGTCGAGACCGGACAGGTCGGTGTCCTTGTGCCAGATCATCCGCGGTTTGGTGCCGAACGATTTTTCCAGCGCGATCGCCATGTCGCGCTCCCGGTTGATGCCGGGGAAGATGATGATGCCAGGGGTCATAGGGAAGGGGTGCCAGAACTGGCGGAGGAATTCCAGCGCCTTGGTTGCGGCGGGGCCGAGCCTCCTCAGATCGGGGCCTGGTCAGGAAACCAGGGCCCCAGCACTTGCTCCTCGGTGAACGTCAGGCCCTCGGTCATCACCGGTTGCTCGTCATAGTCGTTCAGAGCCGCTGCCACGTCCTGTTTCGTGGCCGAGGTCTCATCGGCGATCATCTCAGCGATTTCCCGGCGCAGGCTGTGGCTGGTCTTCAGGGACCGCGCAATACTCCGGCGAGCATTCCGGCCAGTGGCTGTCCACCCGTTCCGGGGATCGGTCGCAGGCGAAGCCGGCAACTTGACAGGGTGCTCTATGACCGTGCCGATGTGGCTCCGAATTCGGTGCCGTTCCGACTGACCCACACTTTCGATCTCCTCGGCAGTGTTCGGCCACTCCAGCGGGCTGTTATTGACCAACTCGCCGGCGGCGCGGCGGCGCAACAAACCGGCTTGTTCCCACGGACCACGCCAGGACCTCGGCCCCGTAGTCGCTCATGATGGCGTTATCCCTCGACAACCACCCGAAAACTCTCGATCACCGTATTCGCCAGCAGCTTGCGCGCCATCTCCTCGGCGGTCGCGCGCGCCTTTATGGGGTCGGACTCGGTCAGTTCCAGTTCGATCACCTTCCCGGCGCGCACATCGGATACGCCGGTGAAACCCAGAGCCCCCAGCGCGTGCGCGATCGCCTTGCCCTGCGGGTCCAGCACGCCGGCCTTCATCATCACCGTCACGGTGGCCTTCACTGCATCAACTCCGGACCCTTGAGGTCGCGCATGCCGGCCTCCGGCAGGATACCCAGGCGCCGGGCGACTTCCTGATAACCCTCCTCGACCTTGCCCAGATCACGTCGGAAGCGATCCTTGTCCATCTTCTCGTTCGTCTTGCTGTCCCACAGGCGGCAGTTGTCCGGACTGATCTCGTCGGCCAGAATGATGCGCATTTCCTCGTTTTCCCACAGCCGGCCGAATTCCAGCTTGAAATCGACCAGCGTGATGCCGACACCCAGCAGCAGGCCGGACAGGAAATCGTTGATCCGCAAGGTCAGCGCGACGATATCATCCAGGTCGGCGGTATTGGCCCAGCCGAAGCAGGTGATGTGCTCCTCCGAGACCATCGGGTCATTCAGCGCGTCATTCTTATAGTAGTATTCGATGATCGAGCGCGGCAGCCGGGTCCCCTCGACGATGCCGAGCCGGGTGGCCAGGCTGCCGGCGGCGACGTTGCGCACCACCACCTCGAGCGGGATGATCTCGACTTCCCGGATCAACTGCTCCCGCATATTCAGCCGGCGGACGAAATGCGTCGGCACGCCAATATCCTGCAGCCGCAGCATCAAATATTCGCTGATGCGGTTGTTCAACACGCCCTTGCCGGTGATAATGCCTTTCTTGGCGCCGTTGCCGGCGGTAGCGTCGTCCTTGAAATACTGCACCAGGGTGCCCGGCTCCGGACCCTCGAACAGGATTTTTGCTTTGCCCTCATAGAGCTGTCGGCGGCGGGCCATAGCGGAATCCCTTTGGTGTCACCGCATCAGGCGGCGCGGCCGGTATAGCAGCGGTATCCCGGCGGCAAAAGGCTGATCGGTCAGGGCGATGGAATCGGCAGGAATTCAGCCTCATGCGGTGGGCCGGCGGCGAATAGCCAAACCGGAGCACCCTGTTCCGGGATCGCCACAAACGCCGAGCAGACGGTCCCAAAACCGCCGCGAGGCACGACGTTGATCTGCTCTCCGGTGTGTCCGCTACGGTCGGACAGGATCGTCCGCCAACCGCCCCAATCGTCCGGGCCGCCCGGTGCACTGGCCCTCAAGGCTGGCAAATGGCGCGCGACGCGGGGGCTTTCAAGATCGTTCGGGTCATAGGCCGTCACCATCGAAACGCCGCCCGTCAAGGCTTTCGCTTCTGGATGGCCCTCGCCGGTCCCGCGAACGAACATCGCCCCAGTGCGGTCGGCGAGCACCATGTTGAAGTCGCGCCAATCGCCGGCATCCAGATCGCCGATGGCCGCCGCGGCCTGCCGCGCCGTTGCATGCCTCAGCGCGATCAGCGGCAATTCGCCGCGGCTGCGCTTGCCGAGCACCGGACCCAGGGTGCCGGCCCGGTTCAGGATCGCGGCGACAACGCCATGCCTGTTGATGCCCATCCAAGTGCCACCGGCGGAGCGATCCCGCCCGGCGACCACGTCAGGCTGCTCCGGCCAGTAGGCGGCTGGGGGATCCCACGCGCGGTTGATCCGCTCGTCGCGGTTGGCCGCCAGCAGTACGGGGTAAGGGTGGTCGCGGCGGACCAGGACGACGACGGTGCACACTGCGATGCAGCATGCCCGGTGGCGGGGGCGATGGCTACCACGTGTTTCCGTGGAACCCTGGCGCCGGCCCCATCGGCACCCGGTCACCCACGGATTTCCCTATAAGCGAAGACATGGCTGGCCGGCCGCCGCCCCCATTACACAGCCATGTCCGGCTCGGCAAGACGCGAGAGCGAAATCGTTACACTACAATTCGTTTTGCCGCAGCAGCTTGTGTCGACCGACAAATGAAACCATCCGGGTCATCGGTTTCCTGATCACTCGGCCGCCTTTGCCATGTCCGTCGTTCGGGTACGGGTGCGAAGCGTCACGAATTCCTCCGCGGCCGTCGGATGGATGCCGATCGTGCGATCGAAATCGGCCTTGGTGGCGCCGATCACCACGGCGATCGCAATGCCCTGAATGATTTCCGGCGCATCCTCGCCAAGCATGTGCGCGCCGAGCACCCTCTGGGATGCGTGGTCGACGACCAGTTTCATCAAGGTCTTGCGGGGCCGCCCTGACAGGTTGTGCCGCATCGGAGTGAAGTGGCTCAGGTAAATATCCACCGGAGCAAGTGTGCACGCCTGCTCCTCGGACAGGCCCACCGTCGCAAGCGGCGGGGTGGTGAAAACCGCGGACGGAACGTTCCACATCGAGATAGTGCGGGGGTTGCCGCCAAACAACGTGTCGGCCAGGGCGTGACCCTCGGCGGTGGCAACCGGCGTGAGGTTCACTCGGTCGGTGACGTCGCCCATGGCGTAGATGTGCGGCTGAGTGGTCCGCAACTGATCGTCGATCCGGACGGCACCTTTCGCGTTCAGTTGCACGCCCGCCGCGTCCAGACCGAGCGCCGCGGTGTTCGCGCGCCGGCCGGTGGCGAAGAACACCAGGTCGGCGTCTACAGTTTCGTCTTCGCCGAAGGTCAGGACACGACGGTCGCTATCGGCATCCACCCGCTTCGGCAAGCAATTGGGATGCAGGATGATGCCTTGTGACTGCAGCGCATCCGCCATTGCCTCGCGCAGATCGTGGTCGAAGCCACGCAGCGGCAGCGGCTGGCGATAAACCAGATGCACCTCGGCCCCCAGCGCACGAAAGATGCCGGCGAATTCCACCGCGATATAGCCGGAGCCGACCATCACCACTCGTTGCGGCATCGTCCTGAGATAGAACGCGTCATCCGAGATGATCCCAAGCTCGGCTCCCGGAATATCCGGACGTTCCGGATGCCCACCGGTCGCGATGACGATGTTTTTCGCCGTGAACCGCTCGCCGCCGACCTCTATGGTATGCGGATCAACCAGCACCGCGCGGGCGTCGAAGATCGTCGCACCGGCTCCGGTCAGCAGCTTGCGGTAGATGCCCTCCAACCGGGTGATTTCCCGGTCCTTGGCGGCGATCAGCTTGGTCCAGTCGTGCGGACCTTTCTGTATCGTCCAGCCGAAGCCGGCCGCGTCTTCCGCCCATGCGCCATATTCTCCTGCCTGCACCAGTAGTTTTTTCGGCACACAGCCAATATTGACGCAGGTGCCGCCCCAGAAACGCTCCTCGGCGACACCAACCTTGGCGCCGTGGCCAGCGGAGATCCGCGCACAGCGGACCCCGGCCGAACCTCCACCGATGACGAACAGGTCGAAATCCATGCGCGCACTCCCGAGCCGGCTGACGCGCAATGTGCTGCGTGGACGGCAGGCACGCAAGCCTGTCATCGCCGACACGGCACACGGAATGGCCCGCGATGCATCACACTGGCGTTCACTTGCGGCGACGCGATCGCCGACGGATGATGCCGCCAATCAGGCGCCGTCCGTGCCGGCGTGCAGGTTTCTCTGGCCTGCTCAGCCTCAGGGCGAACGGGCCGACATGGGATCAAGGTGAAGCCGCGGCGCGATGCTCGAGCATCAGTCTCGCAGCCTGCTGCACGGTGGCGATCGCCCGCCGGCGGTAGTCCCAGATTGGATCGGGATCGGGCGGAACGATCACCATGGTTGCGTTGGCTTCGAACAGCAGCACCGATCCGTTCGGTGCAAGGGCGAAATCCACGCCGGCATAGTCGAGCCCCAGTCTGCCACAGATCCCGTTCAGCGCCGTTACGGCGCGGCTGCCCAACGTAGCCTGCATATCGTCCAGGAAGCGCTGCTCTTCCTGCCGATGCGCCGCATTCTCGGCCATCGCCGCAGTGAAATAATGCACTTTCCAATCGGGTGAGATCGCCAGGTGCAGCGGATAACAAACGCCGTCGATGAACATCACGCGGTACTTGCGGGCCATCCCGTCCGGGCCGCGCGCATCGAGATATTCAATCGCGAGCAGCTCGCCTTCAGGCAATGTGGTGATCGCTCTGGCCAATTGTTCACGGGCCGGGACGTGGATGAAATTCCGGCCGGTGTGGAACCCGGGGGAGCGCAGCAGCAGTGGGAACTTCAACCCGCCCGTCGTCAGGATCGTCGAACGCGGCAGCGTCGTGATGCCAGGCGCGACGACCCCCGGCACGCAGCCAAGGCGCCGGGCATTGGCCGCTCGACCGGTCGCTCGGATCAGCGCTGGTGGATTGATCACGCCTGCCGTGCTGCGCGCGACGATCCCTTCCGCCCGCCGCAGGGCGTCGCCGCAAAGATCGGCGTCGCCGATCGCGTTGACCACCAGTCGATGCGGCGGCAACGGCAGCGCGGGGTCATAAAAGTCGGCATACAGCGCCGTGACCGCGAAAATGCGGTCGTCGATCCAGTGTCGCGTCGGGATGTTGCCGCCACGCGCCGAGACCAGCAGCAGAACAGGCACTCCCGCTCCGGCGCCCCGATAGCGTTGGATGACAACGGCATTCCCGGCAAAACCTTTGTCCCAGTGCAGCTCGGCCGCCGGGTCGCCAAGTTCGGTCAGGAGCCGAGCCAGACCTCGATGTGCTTCGGCGAAATCAGCGTCGAGGCCGAGCGCGGCCTGGTAGTGATGGCGTGCCTCAGGGAAATCGCCGTTCTCAGCCAGAAGGTTGGCGAGACCGACGCGACCGATCGGATCGTTCGGATGGTAACGAACCGAGTGATTGTAGACCGTTCGCGCGGCGGACCGGTGGCCGCTGGCATTGGCGAGCGCACCAAGTTCATGCAACGCGGGCAAACTCGTCGGATCGAGACGTAAGACGTCGAAGTATGCCAGCTTCGCCGCCTCGTCCTGGCCGGCCGCCACGTAACCCCGGGCGCGCTGTATCGCGCGGTGGCTGTCTGCGCGCGTAATCACGTCTCAGGGCGGCATGACTTGCAAGGTGCCGAAGCATTTCTGGTAAAATAGCCGTCTATATCCGGGTGGCAGGTTTTCCAACACGCCAAACAGTTCGTATCCGAGCTTTTCGTAGAACGAGGTCGCCTGGAAACTGAATCTATCGAGGTGAGCACCGAGGCAGCCCCGCCTACGCGCCTCTTTTTCCGCTGCTGCCATCAGGGCAGAGCCGACGCCCTGACGACGTAATGATGTCGGGACGATCAGCATCTCCACGTGCAGCCACTGGAACTCGGTAAGACCCCACAGTCCGCCCGTCACAGCTCCTGCGTCGTCTCGGATCGGGATCACGAGCAGACGTGGTGTCGCCGGGCCGATCAGTGGCCGGGAATCGGCATCGAGCGCGCGGAACATTGCCTCGAAGATGCCCGGAGCGGGAGCGTCGGTGACAACCAAACCGTCGGTGTTGCGGGTCAAGGCCCGGCCTGATCGGTCCGCCCGGCGGTTCCCACGATGCGCCATGCGGGTGCAATATAATAATTATATCGAAACGACAATTGCCACTTCTGAAGCGCGCGAGTGCGTGCCGTTTTCATTCCGATATCGTATGTCACAAAATCATTCAGGAAACCGGCTGCGACGTCAGGCCGCCTTGCGGGCCGCGGAGAGACTGGCGAGAGACCTGTCGACCCGTACCAGCATCGCTGGTGTGTCGCTGAAGGCAATCGAGACCAGACCGCCCTCGACACGAACGACGCGGCCCGTCACCGGCCCTCCGGCCTCTGGCAGGTCCACCTCGACATCCCAGCCAACCTCAACCGCACCGCTGTGGCGGAGGGCCACGCCGCCACGCGAAAGATCGGAGATGGTGGCCTTCATCGCTGTCTTCCCAGGCAGCCGCAGGGTGGCAGCGACGCCGTTGCCGGCTATCCGCTCGAACCGGCGCCGTTCCCCGGTGTCGCTTTGCACTGCTTTGAGGAATTGCTCGACCTCGAGGCGCAGCTTCTCTGACTCGGAGCTGATTTCGGCCGCCTCGCTGAGGATCTTCCGGCTGGCTTCACCCGCCTGGTCCGCGACCTCTACCACGTGCACCATTGCCTGGGCTGCCTGGGCGGTCGAGCCAGCAACCCCCTCGATGCTGGAAGCGATCTCTCGCGTGGTGACGCTCTGTTCTTCCACCGCGGCGGAGATGGCTGTTGATACGTCGCCCATCCGGCCGATGATCCCGCCAATATCGTTCATCGCTGCGACGGTTTCCTCGGTCGCGGCCCGTACAGTCTCGATCTGTGCGCCGATCTCCGCGGTAGCCCTGGCGGTCTGGGCGGCAAGTGCCTTGACTTCGCCGGCGACCACCGCGAAACCCTTGCCGGCATCGCCGGCGCGCGCGGCCTCGATCGTAGCATTCAGCGCCAACAGGTTGGTCTGGCCCGCAATGCTGTCGATCAGACGCACCACATCGCCAATTCGAGCAGTGGAATCTGCCAGGCCGCGAATGGTGGCCTGACTCGCCTCGGCACGGCGCACCGCCTGGCTTGCCACATCCGACGCGACAGCGACCTGGCGGGAGATTTCTCCGACGCTGGCGGTGAATTGCTCGACGGCGGCGGCAACCGCGGTGAGGTCGGCGGACGATTTACCCGCGCCGCCTGCGGTTTCCGACGCCTCGTCATGCACCGCGACAGAGGATTCGGCCATGACGCCGGCGGCCCGGCGCATGTTTCCGGCCGCGGTGCCAAGCGCTGACATGACGCCGGTGACCGACTGGCCGAACACCTCGGTGTGGCGGTCCATCGCATCCTGTCGGCGCGACCGGGCAGCGCGCGCGACGTCCTGCTCCGCAGCCAGCCGCTCCGCTTCTATCATATTGGTCTTGAAGACGTTCACCGCGCGGGCCATGTCGCCGATCTCGTCGCGACTGTCCGCCCCCAGGATTGCGACGTCATGGTCTCCGGCAGCCAGTGTTCCCATCGTCGTGGTCATAGCGGTAATCGGCCGGGCGATGCCGCGCCCGACGAAGAATGCCATCGCAAGGCCGCCGATCAACCCAAGCCCGGCCACCACCATCTGGGTTTCGGAAGTACTGTCGCGGAGCTTGGCCGAATGCGTGGCCGCTTCGGTAGAATCGTGGCGCAGCGAATCCTCGGCCTTGCCAAGATCCGCCTGAATGGCGATGACCATGGGAAGCTGCACGGTGTCGTAAGCCTCGATCAGGCCGAGCAGGGCAGGTGCCATCATCGCGAACTCATCGGAATAGGTGGCCAGGGCCACCCGGACCGGCTGGATAAGCGGCAGCATGTCTGGAACATTCAGCTTCTCGAATGTATCAAGGGCCAGCGCGGCGGCGGCTGTGTTCGTGCGAACCGCAGCCGGCCCGGCCGGATCGTTAGTCGCCTGAAACCGCCAGTTCGCAATCCGCACCAGCAGGACGGCACGTTCGATCGCCGCCGCGGCTCTGGCAGCCTCGAAAGATTGGGTCTTCATCGCGGCTTCCGACAGCCGCGCGGTTGCCGCCGCCAACGCCTCGCCGCCACCGACCATGCGGTCGCGGTTCGCACCCATCGTATGGCCCATATCGAACATCTTGTCGGCTGACTGGGCCTGCGCGTCCAACCTGTCGAGCACGCTTTGGTATATGCCCTTGCGCACCGCCGACAACGTCGTGCTTCGGGCTTCGGTCAGCGATTGCCGCACCTTATCCAACGCCTGGTGGAACTGGGGAATCAGTTCGTCCGTGGGCTCGTCGCGGTCATGCAGCATGACGCGAGCGATCAATTCCTCGCCCTTGATCGCGCTCGCCACGTTTCCCGATGTGCCTGCGAGTGCGTTCAAGATAACGGTTTGACGCCCCAGATCATCGATCCCCCAAGATCCGACGGCCGCGACCACAAGTCCGAGCACGATCAAACTTCCGAACCCGGCATAGATGCGAGTGCGTATCTTCAGATGTCCGAGTATCAATTAACTCTCCGCGCGCAACCGCCGGTGCCCAGGGTGGCACTTGGGGTGGGCCCGACGATAAGCGGAAAGTCCTAACGAAAGCCTAACTCGCGTGGCGGCAGCGGCGCGGCGCCGCTACGCCGCCGCACGTCATTCGGTGGCTACTCCGGCGGAGAATTGCAGCCGTTGGCCGGCGCCCGAACGCGGCGGACGCCAGACGAACAGCCGCGGCCGCTAAGTTCCGATGCCGCCGAGCGCCAGATACTTGATCTCCAGATAATCCTCGATGCCGTACTTGGATCCCTCGCGCCCCAGCCCGGACGACTTCATCCCGCCGAACGGCGCCACCTCGGTGGAGATGATGCCCTCGTTGATCCCGATGATGCCGTATTCCAGCGCCTCGCCCACGCGGAAGATCCGCCCGACATCGCGCGCATAGAAGTACGCGGCCAGGCCGAACTCGGTGTCGTTGGCCAGCCGGATAGCTTCTTCCTCCGTCTTGAACCGGAACAGCGGCGCCACCGGTCCGAAGGTCTCCTCGCGGAAGATCAGCGCGTCATGCGGCACATTCGCCAGCACCGTCGGCTCGTAGAAATTGCCGCCCAAACGGTGCTTCTTGCCGCCTGTCACGACCGAGGCGCCGAGCGACAGCGCGTTGGCCACGTGCTCTTCCACTTTCTTCACCGCGTCGGCGTTGATCAGCGGGCCTTGGCTGACGCCCGTCTCCATGCCATTGCCGACCTTCATCGCCTCGACCGCCGCTTTCAGCTTGGCGGAGAACGCCTCATACACGCCATCCTGGACCAGGATGCGGTTGGCGCAGACGCATGTCTGTCCGGTGTTGCGGAACTTGCTGCCCATGGCGCCGATTACCGCGGCATCCAGGTCAGCGTCGTCGAACACGATGAAGGGAGCGTTGCCACCCAGTTCCATACTGGTCTTCTTGATCGTCGCCGCGCACTGCGCCAACAGCTTCGCGCCCACCTCGGTCGATCCGGTGAACGACAGCTTCCGGACCAGTGGGTTTGACGTCAGTTCGCCGCCCATCGCGCTGGAGCCGCCGGTCAGCACGTTGCACACGCCCGCCGGCATCCCGGCGCGCTCGGCCAGCACCGCCAGCGCCAATGCCGAAAAGGGTGTCTGGCTCGCCGGTCGGATCACCCCGGTGCAGCCCGCCGCCCAGCCGGGCCCAGCCTTGCGCGTGATCATGGCCGCGGGGAAATTCCATGGCGTGATTGCCGCGAACACACCGATCGGCTCCTTCAGCACCAGAATGCGACGACCCTTGGCGTTCTGTGGAATGGTGTCGCCGTAGACCCGCTTCGCTTCCTCGGCGAACCATTCGATGAAGCTGGCGGCGTAGACGATCTCGCCCTTGCTCTCGGACAGCGGCTTGCCCTGTTCCGCGGTCATGATCACCGCCAGGTCGTCCGCGTTGGCCAGCATCAGGTCGGAGATCTTGCGCAGTATGACGCTGCGCTCCTTGGCCAGCATCGCGCGCCACGCAGGGTAAGCGCGGTTCGCGGCCTCGATGGCCCTGCGGGTCTCGGCCACGCCCATGGAGGGAACCTCGCCGATTGCCTCCCCGGTTGCCGGGTTTTTCACGATGATGGTCTGGCCGCCGTCGGCCTCCACCCACTTGCCGTCGAGGTAGTTCGCCTGACGGAACAGCGTCGGATCCTTCAGCGGCAGCGGCGATACCGGGTTCAACATTTGTGGGTCCTCCCTCCCAGAGCTAGGCCCGAAGATAGCGGTTGTGGGGCGGGCTGTCAGGGGGGCCGGCGAATGTGCCGGCGACCCGGGTGGCGGTCCGGTCGCATTGCGGGACACCGCCGCTGAAGGCGTGGCGAACCCCGACCCAGGGGCGTCGCGATCGTCGGCACGGGTCGATTGCCCGCATGGCAGCTTCCCGACCTGCTGGAGCCCTGCCGCCTTGAGTGGACACGCTCCAGCCTTTTCACGTTAGGCTGAAACTACCCCATCACCTCGTTCAGCGACCCGGCAACCTCGTGTCCGCCATGCCAGATCATTGTCAGGGCGACGTAGGTCACGATCAGCAGCCCCACCCATGCGATCCAGCGCTGCCGCTCGAGAAGCCTGGCGATCAGGTTGGCGGCGATGCCCATCAGCGCAACCGACAACAGCAGCCCCGCCGCCAGCACCCAGGTGCTGCCGTCCGCGGCCCCAGCCACCGCCAATACGTTGTCCAGGCTCATGGACAGATCCGCCAGGATGATCTGCAGCATCGCCTGGCCCAGCGTCTTGCCAGGTGCGGCCGGTCCGCCAGCCCGATGAGTACGCCGAAGTTCGCGAAACATCCTCCAACAGACCCAAAGCAGCAGCAGGCCGCCTGCCAGCAACAAGCCCGATGATCGCCAGCAACTGCAGCGCCACCGCCCCGAGCGCGATCCGGATCACCGTCGCGCCGGCGATGCCCAGCAAAATCGCCGGCCGCTTCTGACGCGCCGGAAGGCCGGCCACCGCCATCCCGACCACCACGGCATTGTCCCCGGCCAGGGCGACATCGATCATCACGACCTGGGCGAGCGCGACCAGGTCTTGCGTCAGCATGGCGGAATTCATCAGTCGCGGGCCCTCTGCACGCTTGCGCGAGGGCAAGCAGCGGTTTAGCTGGCCCTCTAACCGGCGTCGGACAAGGCAGCGATGGTTCCGCGATACTCCAGACCAGAGATGGCCGCCATTTGGGCGCCCGAGAACCGCTACCGCATCTGGTTCGAGATAGAGGCGCTGGCGGCCGAAGGCATGGCCCGCATCGGTGCGATCCCCGAAGCCGCCGCCCGTGCCATTCGCGACAAAGGCGGTCCCAGGCTGGCCGCCATCAACGCAACGGACATCGAGCGCATCGACGCGATCGAGCGGGAAACTCGCCACGACGTGATCGCCTTCCTCACCTGGCTGGCGGAAGCGGTTGGTCCCGACAGCCGCTTCGTGCATCAGGGCATGACCAGTTCAGACGTGCTGGACACTTGCCTGTCGGTACAGTTGACCCAGGCGGCGGACCTCCTGCTGGCCGATCTTGATGCCGTGCTGGCGGCGCTGAAGACCCGCGCGTTCGAGCACAAATACACACTGACGATCGGCCGCAGCCACGGCATCCACGCGGAACCGACAACGTTTGGACTGAAGCTTGCGAATCACTACGCCGAGTTCGCTCGCAATCGTGCCCGCCTCACCGCCGCACGCGAGGAGATCGCCGTGGCCGCTGTCAGCGGCGCGGTCGGCACCTTCGCGCATCTCGACCCGAGCGTTGAGGAATATGTCGCCGGCAAACTTGGCCTGCAGGCCGAGGCTGTCTCGACCCAGATCATACCGCGCGACCGGCACGCCGCGTTCTTCTGTACACTCGGCATCATCGCCAGCGGCGTCGAACGGATAGCCACCGAGGTCCGCCATCTGCAACGCTCCGAGGTGCGTGAAGCCGAGGAGTTCTTCCACCCCGGGCAGAAGGGGTCCTCGGCGATGCCGCACAAGCGGAACCCGGTGCTGAGCGAGAACCTCTGTGGCCTGGCCCGGATCGTCCGTTCGGCCGTGGTGCCGGCGCTGGAGAACGTTACACTGTGGCATGAACGCGACATCTCTCACTCGTCGGTGGAGCGGGCGATCGGCCCGGATGCGACCGTTACGCTCGATTTCGCTTTGATGCGGCTGGCCGGGATGATCGAGAAACTGGTGGTCTATCCGGAGCGGATGCTGGCGAATTTGGAGAGCCTCGGCGGCGTCGTTCACTCGGGGGAGGTTCTGCTGGCGCTGACCAAGGCGGGGATCCTGCGCGAGGACGCCTACCGGATCGTGCAGACCGCAGCGATGCAGACCTGGACAAAACTGGGCACGCTGGAGGCGCGATCGTTCCGCGCCAATCTGGAGGCCGATCCCGAGATCGCCGAGCGGGTGCTGCCGGCGGATTTGGACGCGGCGATGGACCCGGCGTTGCACCTGCGATCAGTGGACCGCATTTTCGCCCGCGTGTTTACCTGAGGTCCTCCAATGGCGAAGCCGCCCGCTTCGGTCAATTACGCGCCGGTGTGCAGGGAGACCGGGATTGTTCCGCGGCGCTGCGCTTCACAATGACCGAAGCGCCTTTCTTAGCAAGCATTAGGGTGGGCCAACCGGCGCGCGACGGCGCTAAATCAGGGGAGACGGACCAATGACTGAAAAATCCACGTCGATCTGTCGACTGGGTGCCGGAGCCTTACTGAGCGCGGTCGTCCTCAGCGGCTCATCTGCGATGGCGCGCGCCGCCGAAACGGTCAGCGAACAGGAAGCACATTCCATCGGCGTGGCCGCATACACGTATTTCTATTCGCTTGTAACGATGGACCTCACGCGAAAGCAGCTGACCAACGTCGCCAAGGCCGAGGGCATAAGCGCGCCAATGAACACGTTCGCCAACGTCCCGGAATACCCGACGGCGAACATGAAGGCTGTGGTCCGACCAAACTTCGATACGCTGTACTCAAGCGCCTGGCTGGACTTGACCAAGGAGCCGATGATCGTCTCTGTTCCGGACACGCATGGGCGCTATTACCTGCTGCCGATGCTGGACATGTGGACCGACGTGTTCGCATCTCCGGGCTGGCGCACGACCGGAACCCAGGCCGGCGACTATGCCTTGGTGCCGCCGGGATGGAGCGGCTCGCTTCCGGCCGGCGTTATTCGCATCGATGCACCGACGCCGTATGTCTGGATCATCGGCCGTACCAAGACCGACGGGCCAGCCGACTATGCGGCGGTGAACGCGCTCCAGGCCGCGCTGAAGATTTCACCGGCGTCGCGCTGGGGCATGCCGGCGGACCCAGTTGTCGGCACGGTCGATCCTGCGATCGACATGAAGACCCCGCCAAAACTCACGGTGGACTCGATGTCGGCTGGCAAGTTCTTTGCCTATGCCGCTGAACTGCTCAAGCTGCAGCCGCCGCACATCACCGACCAGCCAATTCTCGCCCAGATGACGAAGATCGGCATCGAGCGGGGCAAGAGCTTTGACATCGACAAGGTCGATCAGGCGATCAAAGCGGGGTTGGCAACCGTGCCGCAGGACGCCCTGAAGCTGATGGCTTGGAAGGTGGCGAGTTTGGCCCGCGTCGTGAACGGCTGGTCGATGAACACAGACACCATGGGCGTCTACGGCAACTACTATCTGAAGCGCGCGATCGTCACTCAGGTCGGTCTTGGCGCGAACCTGCCGGAGGACGCGATCTATCCGCTTAACCTTGCGGACGAGACGGGGAAGCCGCTGGATGGAGACAGCGCCTATGTGCTTCATTTCGACCACGGTGCCACGCCGCCGGCGAACGCGTTCTGGTCGGTCACACTGTATGACGCTCAGGGTTTCCAGGTGGCGAACAACCTCAACCGGTTTGCTGTCAGTAGCTGGATGCCATTTAAATATGACTCGGACGGCTCTCTCGACCTCTACTTTCAGAACGCGAGTCCCGGCGCCGACAAGGCGGCGAACTGGCTGCCGGCTCCGAAAGGACCATTCAACCTTACGATGCGGCTTTATGCGCCGAAGAGCGATGCATTGACCGGGAAGTGGAACCCTCCGCCGGTGATGAAGGAAGCTCAGCCAACGCTATTACCCACCCAATAGGCATCGCGGCAAGATAAGCGGCGCGCATTCAACCATAGCGAGGGGTTGTGATCTCGTTGAGGGTCCGGAACAGGATGGCTGCGGCTTATGGGGTAGCGTCTCGTCCGCCTGAGTCGAGGACCGTGTGCCCGCGATTGATTGGATGAATTTGCATGGAACTTTCTGGATCGCGGCCGGTTTGAGGTTCGGGTCGCTCCTAAGGAGGATGGATCAATGTCCGAAGCCACCCCCGCAATAAGGTCGGTCGTTGTTGAACGGGACTTGCCCCATCCGCCGGAAAAAATATGGCGCGCGCTCACGCAAGGGCATTTGCTCGAGGAATGGCTCATGAAGAACGACTTCGAGCCTGTCGTAGGCCACCGTTTCAATTTTCGCGCAGACTGGGGTGCTGTCGACTGTCTGGTAAAGGAGGTCGAGCCGAACAGAACGCTGTCTTACACCTGGGCGGCCTATGGTCTCGAGAGTGTCGTCACCTGGACCCTTACCCCAACGAGCACGGGGACTCACCTGCGCATGGAACAGTCGGGCTTCCGGCCGGATCAGCAGCAGGCCTGCCAGGGCGCTCAGGGTGGGTGGCAGCGGTTCTTCGCGGCCCTGGAGCAGGTGTTGGAGCGGATCGGGTGAAATCTGCGGGCATCTATCTGCAATTTCCAGGATGAGAACATGAAAAAGTCGGGCGCGAGCGAAGGCCAGCCGGCATCGGAGCTCATCTCGAACAGAATCGCCGAGCTCGGGGACTGGCGCGGCGAAACCCTCGGCAGAATGCGCAAGCTCATCAAGGAAGCAGACCCGGAGGTCGTCGAGGAGTGGAAGTGGAGGGGCACTCCGGTTTGGTCGCACGACGGCATCATCTGCACCGGCGAATCCTACAAGAATGTCGTGAAGCTTACCTTCGCCAAGGGTGCGTCTCTGAAGGATCCGGACCGTCTGTTCAACTCGAGTCTCGACGGAAACGTACGCCGCGCGATCGACATCCACGAAGGAGAAGAAATTGACGAGTCCGCCTTCAAGGCGCTCGTTCGCGAGGCGGTCGCTCTCAACAGTTCCGGCAAATCGAAACCTTCGAAGAAAGCGAAATCCTAACGGGATTCCGCCCCCGGATGGCCTGGGTAAGGGGCCGGTTGTTCCGTCGGCGCAATTGGCGCGAGAATGCCCACCGGCTGGTGAGGAAGCGGACGGAAACAGCTCCGCCTGGCTCGCAGGCCCCGAATGGGAATAGAAGACAGCGGATGACTCGGGCCGGCAGGACCGCAGCGGCACCCCTTGCCTTCCGCCGCCACTCCGGCAATCTCACCCGGATATCCCGCCCTAACGGCAGCAGAGCAGAGGAACCGTGACCGAACCCGTCCTCCTGCAATCCATCGACCCGCGCGGCGTTGCCACGGTCACCCTCAACCGTCCCGCAGTTGGCAACGCGTACAATGCCGATGTGCTGGATGCGCTGATCGATGGTCTGCGCGCTCTCGCCGACGACGCCGCGGTACGCTGCCTGGTGATCCGTGGCGCCGGCAGGCATTTCCAGGCCGGTGCCGATATTGGATGGCTCCGACAGGTCGCCGACTATGGGCCAGAGGACAACTTCAAGGCGTCTCTCGCGACCACGCGCGCAATGCAGTTGCTCAACGAGTTTCCTAGACCGACCATCGCGCTGGTGCACGGTGCCTGCTTCGGTGGCGGCGTCGGCATCGTCTGCTGCGCCGATGTCGCCTTCGCGACCCCGGACGCGCGGTTCGGCATCACAGAAGTTCGCGTGGGCGTCGCCCCCACTCCGATCTCCACCCATATGGTCAATGCAATCGGCCTGCGTCATACCCGCCGCTACGCCTTGACCGGCGAGCAGTTCGACGCGCGAGAAGCGGAGCGGATCGGCCTGATCCATGCGGTCGTCGCGGAGCATGAAATGGAAGCGACGTTGACCCGCGTGCTCGACGCTATCTTCCTCGGCGGCCCGGCTGCGATTGCCGCGACCAAGCGTAGTTTCCTTGGCGCCAACGGGCTGTTGTTGGACGAGCGGCAGATGGCGACGCTGTCGCACGAGGGCTGGATCCAGCGCCACTCGGCCGAGGGGCACGAAGGCACCACCGCCTTCAGCGAGAAGCGCAAGCCAGCTTGGTACCAGCCGGAACAGCCGCCGTCCTGAACCACCGCATAGCCAACAGCGAACGGATCAACCTCATTGTCCAGCATGACCGACCCCAAGCCATCCGCCCCCAGCTCACCCGAAGCGAGCCGACCGGCACCGCATCGGAATGGCCAGATCCTGAGCGCACCGCCCAGACAGTCATCGAAACGCCCGGGCCCGTGCTCCATGATCATCTTCGGTGCGGGCGGCGATCTGACGAAGCGGCTCCTGGTACCGGCGCTCTACAATCTGGCCTCGACCGGATTATTGCCGGAGCGTTTCGCCCTGATCGGCGTCGACATGGCCGATCTCACCGCGGAACAATGGCGCGACAGCCTGCGGGCGATGATGGAGAGCTTTGTCGGGAAGGCCGCCAGCGAAAGCCGGATTGACCACGTCGATGAGGCGACGTGGAACCATCTGACGCAGAGCCTGTCATATGTCCGCGGTGACCTGAACGACGGGGGCCTGTTTGAGCACCTCAAAAGCCACCTCGACAGCGTTGAGAAAGCCACTGGCACCGGCGGAAATTGCCTGTTCTACCTGGCCGTCGCCGATCGCTTCTTCGCCCCGGTGGTAAACCAGCTTGGGCATGCCGGGCTGTTCGACGAGAAGCCCGATCAGGACGGGGTATCGGCCCGCTGGCGGCGGGTGGTGATCGAGAAACCGTTTGGCCATGACGAGGCATCGGCGCGCGAGCTGAACAAAACCATTCTGCGCAGCGCGCGGGAGGATCAGATCTTCCGCATCGACCACTTCCTCGGCAAGGAGACAGTGCAGAACATCATGGCGCTGCGCTTCGCAAACGGCATGTTCGAGCCGCTGTGGAACCGCGACCGGATCGACCACGTGCAGATTACGGTCGCCGAGACGGTCGGAGTGGAAACCCGCGGCCGGTTCTACGAAAAGACCGGCGCGCTGCGTGACATGGTGCCCAACCACGTCTTCCAGCTTCTGGCCATGGTGGCGATGGAACCCCCGGCCGGGTTCGACGCGAATGCCGTGCGCAGCCGCAAGACGGACGTGTTCTCCGCCATGCACACGGTGGACCCGCGGGATGCGGTGCGCGGCCAGTATGGTCCCGCCGACCCGAACAGTGAACAGGGCGCGGACTCTGGCGCCATAGCCTACCGGGACGAGAAGGACGTGGCGCCTGATTCTGCGACGGAAACCTACGTCGCCATGCGCCTTGCCATCGACAACTGGCGTTGGGCCGGAGTTCCCTTTTACCTACGCACCGGGAAGCATATGTCTCGCCGTGTGACGGAAATTGCGATCCGCTTCAAACCGGCGCCGTTCGCCCCATTCGACGACACCGATGTCGCGGCCCTGCCGCCCAACTGGCTCCTGCTGCGCATTCAGCCGCAGGAAGGCATCGCTCTGCAATTTGAGGTTAAGCGGCCGGGCCCGGTGGTTGATCTGGCGGCCGTTCAAATGGCGTTCCGTTACGATGACTGGTTCCCTCGCGAGCCGAACATTGGCTACGAAACGCTGATCTACGATGTAATGATCGGGGATCAGACGCTGTTCAATCGAGCCGACATGGTCGAGGAAACGTGGCGTGTCGTTCAATCGGTGCTGGACGCTTGGGCGAAGGAAAAGCCCGGCCAGTTTCCCAACTACGCGTCCGGCAGCGATGGCCCGGCCGCGGCGGATGCGCTACTCGCGCGCGACGGTCGCGCCTGGCGCCCGGTTCGCGAGAGCGCCGGCGGGTGAGGTTGCCGAAGCGTGGATCGGCCGGCCTGGTCAGGCCCGCCGACACCCCGCCGCTTTCAACCCACCGGTCAAGCCGATCCTTGGCTACTGCCCATTGGATTGCGAGGTTGCCCGGCTGATCGCCTCATCGAAGGCCGAAATCACCTGACGATGGGTCGAGTTGTCATTCATGCTTTCGATGTCGTTGAAGCCGCGGCTCATTGCTACCGACAGCAGCATGGTGTTGGCTGCCGTCTGTGGGCCGTGCAGCGAAAGCAGCCTCGCGGCTCCGCGAAGGGCGCCGACGGCACAGCGTCGACCATCACGGGTCTCATACCGACGTTGGACCCAGTCCTTTCGGTCCTCGATCAGCGCTCGGCCGATCGTCAATACTTGTATGGTGACAGCGTCCGGATGGGTCGCCGGAAGTGGCTGGAACATGTGCGCCGGGACCGATTTTGCGATGGGCGGAATGCCCAGCACGAAATGCGACAGACGCGTCCAGATTGAAGGCTTCGGTTGGGTCGTGATGTAAGCGAGTCCGTCAAACGGCATGGGTGCCTCCCATGGTTAAAGACTAACAAAACATTAAAACACGATTTTAGCCTGGGTGTTTAGTGTGCACGATAAATTGGTGGCGTGCTACTGCCGTCAACGACGGCATCAGCGACCGAAATCAACCCAAAATGGTCTATATGATTGTTTTCGCTAGAAACTTGATCGGCTCGGCGACAATCACACCAGCTACATTTCAACTGACAAAATTGTGCTAAACCATCGGCAGGCGCACGATGAACCTGGCTCCCCGCACGCGGCCCGCGCTGTCGCGCCGGTTTTCTGCCGAAATCTGCCCCCGCAGTGCCTCGACGATCTGCCGGCTGATCGACAGGCCCAGGCCCGAATGCTCGCCGAAACTCTCGCCTTTCGGCCGCTCGGAGTAGAACCTGTCGAAAATATGCTCCAGGTTCGCGTCAGGGATTCCGGGCCCGTCGTCCTCCACGCATAGCTCAGCCATGCCGCCGGCCTCGCGGACGCGAACGACAATTCGGCCGCCCGGTGGGCTAAAGGACCGGGCGTTGCCGATAAGATTGCGCAGCACCTGCACCAGCCGGTCCTCCACCGCCCAGACGGCCAGCCCATTCGGTGGTGCCACCACCTCCAGCCTCGGGTCGTCGTCCTCCTCGCGCGTCGCTTCGTCCAGTTCCTGGAGGGTGCGCAGGATCGGCACCACGTCGACCGGCTGGGCCGTGACGCGCGACAATTCGGTATCCAGCCGGGACGCGTCGCTCACGTCGCTGATCAGCCGGTCCAGCCGCACCACATCTTGCGCGATGATGGTCAGCAGTTGCCGCTGCCGGCCGGGATCCTCAATCCGCCGCATCGTCTCGATGGCGCTGCGGATCGAGGACAACGGGTTCTTGATTTCATGTGCCACGTCTGCGGCGAAACGCTCGATGGCATCCATTCGCTCCCACAACGCGGCGGCGCTGTCCGCCAAGGCAGAGGCCAGCATGCCGACCTCATCCCGGCGGATCAGAAGCGATGGCGGCACGCTGCCGGACCGGCCGCTTCCTTCCCGCATGTCAGCGGTGGCTTCCGCGAGGCGAAGAATCGGACGCGCGATAGTCAACGACAGGTACCACGACAGCAGGACCGTAAGCGCCAGTGCCATGCCGAACAGCGCCAGGATCGACATCCGAACAGTGAAAAGGCTCTCGTCGACCTCCCGAGCCTCGCGCGTCAGCGAGACGATACCGACGGTGTGCTTATCGCGCTCCACCGGGACGGCGACAGTAACCAGCAGATGGTTGTCGCGCGTGCGACGAATGTAGGGCGGCGTCTGGTTGCTCTCCCCGGAACTGTTCAGCCGCAGTTCCTCCTTGACGTTGGGCTGCCAGTCGGGTCCGCCGGCCGACGGCGTAAGATCAATCAATGTTAACGGCGCGCGGTGCGGCAGCATCGACAGGATGCGGTCGTAAATCCAGCCAATCATAGCCAGCAGCGGTCCATGATCCACGGCCGGCGGCAGTGGTTCAGTGGTAAAGGTGCCGCCCGGTCCCTGCCGCAGGCGCGAGTCAGCCAGGATCGTTCCGTCAGGAGCGTACAGCCGGGCCTGTGCGTCCGGTGTCGGCTCGGTCAGGCGGCGTAGCAGGGAGCGGGCGCTTTCGGGGACCAGCTTTGGATTGTCCGGGTCGCTCGTTCTCACCGCACTTTCGCCCAGGGCACCGGCGAAGACGCGAGCCTGTTCCCGCAGCGCGGTGACCTGGGCTTCCAGCAGTCCGTTCTGATATTGATCCAGATACAGCAGCGCAACCACCAACAGCGCCAGCGGCAGCGCGTTGACCAGCAGGATGCGCCGCAACAGCGGCGATACCAACCGCTGGCGAAATCGCCGCGGACGCGAGGTCGCGCGGGACAGGCCGGAGAGGAAGCCGCCGTCGGGCAATCACTGCTCCTTGTAGCGGTAGCCGATACCGTAGAGCGTCTCGATGTGGGTGAACTCTTCGTCGCCGGTCCGGAACTTCTTTCGGATACGCTTCACGTGGCTGTCGATGGTCCGGTCGTCGACATAGATATTCTCGCCATACGCCGCGTCGATCAACTGATCGCGGCTTTTGACCATGCCTGGCCGCGCGGCCAGCGCCTTCACCAATAGGAATTCGGTGACCGTCAGTTGGATGTCATGACCGCGCCAGGTACATTGATGTTTGGTCTCGTCCAGCACCAGATCGCCGCGGGTCATCACCCCGCCGGGCGCCGTGCCGGAGCCCTCCGCCTTTCCCGCCTCATTCCGTCGCAGCAGGGCGCGGATACGCTCAATCAACAGGCGCTGGCTGAACGGTTTCGTGATATAGTCGTCGGCGCCGAGACGCAGGCCCATCAGCTCGTCCACTTCCTCGTCTTTCGAGGTCAGGAAGATCACCGGCATCGAACTCCGCTGCCGCAGTCGTTGCAGCAACTCCATTCCATCCATCCGCGGCATCTTGATGTCCAGCACCGCAAGGTCGACCGGACGAGCGGTCAGGCCCTGGAGTGCGCTCTCCCCATCGGTGTAGGTGCGGACCTGGAAGCCTTCCTGCTCCAGGGTCATGGAGACGCTGGTCAGAATATTGCGGTCATCATCGACCAGGGCAATGGTCTGCTTCATCTTGTGTTCCTTGCGGCTCCGTTTGCCTGCCGGCCTATCAGCGTGACGCTACCACCCATGAGGCTGGTGCAAAGGTGGGGCCGCCACGCCTGGAGATTAAGGCGTGCGATTGTGGCGCATTGCGGACGAGGAGTGAATGAATCATGGAGCAGATTGATAACGATTCCGCTAGGACGGCCCGCTGTCTGCTGCGATCGGCGCGAGTGGGAACGTTGGCGACCAGCGCGAAGGGCCAGCCGTTCGCCTCGCTGGTGACGCCCGCATGCGCGCCCGACCTGTCACTGTTGCTGCTGCTGTCTGGCCTTTCGGAGCACACCAGGCATCTGACGGCGGATCCGCGTTGCTCGGTGCTGGTGGTCGGCGTCGCAGAAACTGCAAATCCACAGACCGCGCCACGGCTGACGGTGACAGGAGTGGCCGAGCGGGTGGCGTCGCCGGAGTTGAAGTCGCGATACCTGGCGGTGCATCCGTATGCCTCGTTGTACGCGGATTTCGGCGATTTTGCGGTCTGGCGGATGCAGCCCGTCGCGGGGCTATTCGTCGGCGGGTTCGCGCGGGCGATCCGGCTGCCGCGGCAAGCACTGACGCCCGATGCGGAGTCCGTCACGGCGATCGCAACGGCCGAGGCCGGGATCATCGCGCATTGTAACCGCGATCATCCCGATGCCATGGCGGCAATTGCCGGCCAGCCAGGCGATTGGCGGATGGTGACGGCCGATGTGGATGGCTTCGACCTGGCACAAGGCGAGCGTGTGCAGCGCTTCGCCTGGTCCGCACCGGTGCGTGTGCCTGCCGATGTGCGGCGGGAATTGGTGCTGATGACCCGGCAGGCCCGTCGGACCTAGAGCAAAACCAGCCTGACTTTAATCGCGGAGCGACCTCAGGCTGATGAAATTGCTCGTGAAACAACAGGCAGAGCGTTTCCGCTCGACGTGAAAGCGCTCTGGCAACTGCACCGGCCAGCCGGCCGAACTAATCCGGTTACGGAATAAGATCGCCGACGCGGATCGGCCGGATCTTGGGTATCTTCTGTTCCCCTGGCGCAGATTGTTCTGCCACTCCCGCCGATACATCAACTCCGACCTTCGGGCCATGTAGGCCACCTGTTGTGGGGTTGGCTCCTGCGGCACGATCATCCCGCCGCCCGGCAGGATGCCGTCGGTGTTGGCGATATCCAGCCCCTCATTCTCCGCGGCCAGTTCTTCCCGCTCCCGCATTTGCCTGGCAACCGCCAGCGCTTGCGGCGTCCAGACCACAACCGCCTTCCGCTCCTGGGCCCGGTCGGGGACAGGAACATCCTCGCCCCGACGGCAGCGTGCTTCCCAATGATGTACCGCCGCGGCGGCGTCACGGTCGGGCCAGACCCGTGGCGCCGGACGTCCCACCGGCACCGCCAGCGGCTTTGATTGCCGCCGTTCCAGCGCCCGCAGCATCGTCTCGAAGGTTCGTGCCGCCGTCGCTGCCGCCGACAAATGCCGCGTGCTGTCGCCGTTCGGCGAGTGCTGGTTCATGCCGATCCGCCAACACGCGTTGGCGGCGTGATAGGCGCATATCGCCTGCACACCCAGCATCACCTCTATCTCGTCGCGCGGATGCAGTGCCGCCAGGCTGCTGAGGGCACTGTCCATCCGGCGATACGCCCAATGCTCCGGTTCAGCCGGATCGAGCGGACAAGCGCGGAGCAGCGAGCGGATCGCCTCCTCAACGAAGCTCGGATGCAACGGACCATTCTCGTGAAAAATCGCCTCTCTGTCGTAAAATGAAGTATCGGAGGGGGCATCGACGGGATCGGGCATGGGGTGTTCGTTCTTGCTTTGTCTCAAATCCATCGCGACATGGCGCCGACCTGCCGGCCGCACAAGGGCGCTAAACGAATATCGCGCTGCCTTTCCCCGCGTCATGCCTGAGTTTGCGAACGCGACGCCTTCACGCGACAAGCTCGGAACGGCTGCTGCAAGGACCGGGGCCAATCACCGTGCGCCAAAGCATCGAGTACTTCCATGCCATCCGGTACGGGCATCCGCTCGCGGCGGAGTCGCAATGAGATGTGATACCAGCGGCCCTTGACGTTGACCCAGCGTTCGCTTCCCCGTGTCATCCCCGGCGGACCATGCCCTTGGCACAGGCCGAGGGGCGAGGGAACCCACAACTTGCAGTGCGGCGCAGTCAAAATCGTAAATTTTCGGCCTTCGCCGAGGGTGACACCCTAAGCACGGACGGTCATCGCTAAAGCCTGTGGGTATGAGACACCCCCGCGCCGTCGCGATGGCAGGCCTGCCGGCGCGCCAGCGTCACTCGGTAGTCGCGTGATCGATCGTCATTCCTTTGCTCGGGACCGAGCCAAGGCCATGTCGAGCGCCCGATTTACGCCGCCCGGGAAGACAAAGCCCGTATCACGCAGCTTCTTGCTCGACAGTTTGAGCATCCCGAGCGGATAACGGAGTCTTGGCTTGCGGTAGCGGGCGAAATCCTTCGCCATATCGGCTAGAACAGGAATGTTCAGCGGAACCCGGAAGCGGCTGTCGCCCGTCGCACGATAGGCCTTGGCCAGCAATGACCGGTAGGTTCCTCCCTCATCATCGACGATGTTGTAAGCCTCGATCGTCTGTCGCGACGCCAAGGGCGCCGTAAGGCCACGCTCCATCAGATAAACCAAGGCGGCAGCCGCGTCGGTCGCGGTGACGAACTGGGTCCGACGATAAGCGGCAAAAATCTTGCGCGCCTTGCTCCAGTCGCCGGCTGCCAGCAGGTCCGCATCTTCTGTCACGACAGCAGGTCGATAGAAGTCGACCGTCATCTTCGGCGCCTGTGCTTCGATCGCAATCTCTCCGCCGGCTTTGGTTCTTGCGTAGTCGAGCATATAGGGTTCGGCATAGTATTGTCCCGACATCGGTGCCGACGGGTCGAGGCGTGGCGTCGCCTCATCCACCCATCGGTGGCTGGGCGATCCGTAGATGACTATCGAGCTCGCATACCCGAAGTAACGAATGCCATGTTTCTGGGATGCCGCGGCGAGCCGCCTTGTCGCGTCGACGTTGACCGTCTCCATCGAAGATTGCTCGCGGAGCTCGGCCGCCAGGTGGATGACCGCGTCGCAGCCGTCAAGCAACCGGTCAAGCACACCGGGCTGACTTAGGTCTCCTTGCTGCCATGCGACGTCAGGATTTGCCCCGGACGCCGTGCGATAAAGACCGCGGACGCTATGTCCTCGCGCCACCAGCCGAGCGGCGCGAGAGAGCGGAGATCCTGAAAAGGCTTTGCGCTTCTTCGTCGCAACAGTCTCTTGAGCGCGTCCCAGGGGTCGTCAGGCGCTCGCTCCATCATAAAGTAGACGGCCGAATTCGACAGCTCTTCCTGCTTCTGTATCGAGGAGGTCAGTGCAAGTCCATGCGTGAACATGTCCGTGCGCCCGCCGTTCCTCATCGCATAGAAACCAAATTGTTTGATGATCGGGGCCATTGAGCTGGGAGTGAACCGCCCGATCCGCGCGCCCGGATGATCCATCAGGACCCGGCCACGCGGTCAACAAAGGGCTGAAGGGCCTCATACGCGATCCGCCACCCGGTATTCGGAACCCAGAGGCCGTGCGGCAAAATCGATCGGGTCGAAAGCCGCTGACTTGCCGGCCCAGGCATTGCTCGGCCTCCGAGCGCCGACAGCGAACGCCTTCCGGCTGCTGTTCATCGACCATGGATGCCGTCGTCGGCCGTGAAAGGCCATCCGCTTGTGTGGCTGAGCCTCGGACATGGGTTCGCATCGAAGGTCACAAACCGTCTGCCAGACCGCATGAGTCCGAGGTGGTCGCGACGCGAGCGCGCAAATTGCCAGAGAAGCAGCGCAGGCTGTCGCGACTTGAAGCGACTCCGGCTGTTTCAGGCCGAGGTTCAGGACCATCGGCCGCGCTGTCAACAAGGGTGAAGGGCCTCGAGCGATCCGCCACCCGGTATTCGGAACCCAAGGCCGTGCGGCTTTAATGTCAGATCGATACGGGTCGCAAAGCCGCTGACTTGCCGGCCACCCGGCGCATCAAGCCGAAGGTACACCAGCGATATCATCCAAAATCGAGGGTCTATGGCACATGAGCGAACCGACCCTCGCTCCGGTCCCTCGGGCATTGAGGCGACCGAATGCCGCCGCTCGGTCCACGCGTCATTGGCACGATGCACATCCTCTCTGCGGTGAGCCTCCCGGTTTGGGTGAGGCCGGCGGCAAGGCGATCGATGCCAGGCCTGCGAAGCGCAATTGCCCCGAGTGCGCCACAATGCGACCATACGAACTGTGCAAGCCTTACGCCGACTATGACCCACCCAGAAACAACGTTTCAGTCGCCGTCGAGCAGGGGCCTCGGGCCATGGTCCAGGCTCGCCTGCGTGGGCCGGTCGCGCGACCGTCGGGACAGCTTCAGGAACGCGCTCGAACAGGCAAATCATAGGTTGGTTGGGCGGCGGGGAGGGGCATGGCAGCCCGACCGGAAGCATGCGATCGCCCAACACCGGGCCGGCGAACGGCGGCCGCGCGGTGTTGGTGGGCACCGCCCCAGTGGCCTGCACGGATGGTCGTTCCAGCTCCGATGACCCAGCCACGCAAGCGCCGGCCACGACCTGTCGCCATTCAACGCGGACAGTTTGGCGTGTTGAATTTGGGCGCGGCGCGGTTCGATTGGCATGATCCGTATCATATGGTCGTCAGCCTCTCGTGGCCGGCGTTCGTGGCCGTCCTCCTCGCCAGTTGGCTGTCGATCAATCTGCTGTTCGCGTTGCTCTATGTCCTCAGCCCGGGCGACATCGCCAATGCCAGGCCGGGTAACTTCGCCGACGCATTCTTTTTCAGTGTCGAGACACTGGCAACCGTCGGCTATGGCGTCATGGCGCCGGTGACGACCTACGGCCACATCGTCTCGGCCACGGAAATCGTCAATGGCACGGCGTTCACCGCGATCGTCACAGGCTTGCTGTTCGTGCGCTTCTCCAGACCCAAGGCAAGGATCGTCTACGCCACCGATGCCGTGGTCACTACGCACAATGCTCGGCAGACCCTGATGGTGCGGGCCGCGAACGGGCGCATGACGCTCATGACCAGCGCCAAAGCGAGGCTGTTCGCACTCGTCGGGGAACGCACCAAGGAAGGCGGCTTCTTGCGGCGCATCCATGATCTCACGCTGATCCAGTCTCAACTGCCGCTGTTCGTGGTGCCATGGGTGTTGATGCACGCGATCGACGAGGGGAGCCCGCTGTACGGCCTCGAGGGGGACGAAATGGTTCAGTCGGATGTCAGGCTGTTCCTGACGATCGAGGCCCAGGACCAGGCGCTCGGCGCGGCGGTGCACGACATGAAGTACTATGAGGCTGCGCATATTCGCCCCGGGATGCGGTACGTCGATGCCGTCAGCTTTGATGAGGCAGGCCGAGCGACTGTGGACCTGTCACGCATCAGCTTGATCGAGCCCGAGGAGGCTTTCGTTCGGCCGGAGGTGGTTCCGACGTGGGCGCGCTGGGCGCGTTGATGGCGAGGCTCAGCGGATGCGGCTTCAGGAAAGTCCGTCAGACACGCTGAGCGGTCGATCTCGCCCAGACGAAGTTGCCGGGCGCGCGACATCGGCGGCCCAAACCACGTTCGCACCCCAAAAAATCATGGATGAAATCAGGCGGGCAGTTGCATCAGAGCCATGTCACTTCAGCTGATCCGCGACCTTGTCCAGACCCGCCTGCACGCATGGCTCGTCCTGGCCCGGCGAGCCCGAGGCACCGACGCCGCCGACAATCTCATCGCCCACCTTGATCGGCAGCCCGCCCGGAATGGCGATCACATTCGGCAGTGTCACCTGCTGGCGCACCACCGGATTGTTGTCGGCGAAACGCTTGGCGTAGTCCGCCGTCGAGGTGTGGAAACTCATTGCGGTGTACGCCTTGCGCCGAGCATTTTCGCTCGTGTGCGGGCTGGCATTATCGCCACGGATCGCGACGATGGTCTCGCCTTCGCGGTCCACCACCACGACGGATACCGCGTAGCCCTTCGCGGCGCAGCTCTCAACCGTCCCTTGCGCGATGGTCAGTGCGGTCGCGTACGGCAGGTCGTGATGTACCAGGAGTTCAGCTCGCAGCGTCCCGATAGGCACTCCGGACAGCGCCACCGAGGAGATCGCCGTTCCCAGATAAGTGCCAACCAGCCGGGGCGAGGGCGCACGCATGATCTGATACTCCCCAATGCGTCGTGTGGTTTCGGCCTCGGCATGGGCCGAGCTTCGGCGCAATAAATTTCAGCAGCTGCGAATATGGATGATCTTGGTCCGCTTGCGAATATCCGGCACACCAACCGGCTCGACGGTTCGACCGGGTTTTGCCGCAGGCTCCATGCCGCAGCGCGTGTGCTTGGACGACACCGCCATTCCACTTGTTGTGGAATCGTGCTTTGGTGCAGCCCCGGTCCAGGCGGGCAGACACAAAGGTGGAGGACATATAAAGCATGAGCGATACGTATTCGGGAGCTTGCTTCTGCGGGGCTGTGGAGATTGAGGTCACCGGACAACCGAACGCGATGGGCTATTGCCATTGCCGTTCGTGCCGATCCTGGTCGGGCGGCCCGGTGAACGCATTCTCGCTGTGGGCGCCGGAGGCGGTGAAGGTGGTCAAGGGCGCGGAAAATGTGGCGACCTACCACAAGACGGACATGAGCCATCGTCAGGTACCTGTAAAATCTGTGGCGGCCACCTGATGACGACCCATCCGCCGTTGAAAATGATCGACGTTTTCACCGCGACCATTCCGGGACTGAAGTTCGTGCCTCAGGTTCATGTGAACTATGCCGAGACGGTGCTTCCGATCCGCGATGGACTACCGAAACTAAAGGATTTTCCGTCCGAATTTGGCGGCTCGGGCGAGTCCGTCCCGGAATAGGCCGCGCCGAGACGAGTGCTCCGGTTGCAACGGGCGGGGCTATCATCAAAGGCCCCGCCCGCGTCGTCTATGGGCGTTGGTGATGCGCAACACACGACGGGCTGGCGATCATATTCCCGGTCTCGAGGCCTGTTTGCTTGCCAAGGGTTGTCCGCGATCGCCGAGACGCCTGTTTTATCGCGATTTCAGAGTAGAATTGGTGAGAGTTTTGAGGTTGAGGGGTTGGGTTTTGGGGCGAATGCCCCACCAGTTGCGGCGGGGCTGAGTGCACGCCAAAGCCGAACTGGGGAAACAACGCCACTCGGAGAGACGATGGGTGACGAACAGCCCACTGCGTGGGTCACAATCACAGCCATCGGTCATCGCCGTTCTCCAGCCGCCGCTCGGCTTCTGCCGGTGAAAGCGGCCGGGGATCGCGTCATGGAATTGCTCTCGCAGGCGTCCCGGCAGTCCGGCCAACCTCATGCCGGCATGATCGTTCCGACGGCCAAAGCAAGTGTATCAATTCCGACTCTCGGACGACCATCTTTGCGTTTCCGGTCCGTGTTGTGAACAATCGCCCGGAATGGACACGCGAGTTAATTGACTTGCTCTCTTCGGACTATGCTATTGCCGATTTAATTACGGATGAGGCTCGGGTGACCTCCGACCCAGACAGATTGCTGGTCGAGAGTGAACGGATAAGGTCCGTGTTCCGCCATGCGCCGGTGACTCTGTCGGTGAGCGTCCTTAATGCGGTTCTAACAGGGATCGTGCTTGGCCCGGTCGTCGGCTACGGAGTCGTTTCGATCTGGGCGACCCTGATCGTAGTAGTCTCCTTGGCGCGCTGGGTGATCCGCCTGCGCTTCCTTCGCCGCCTGCCAGAGGGCGCTCAGTGCCGGCCATGGGCGATTCTCAGCGTCCTTGGCTCGCTGACAACCGGGATTGTTTGGGGCGTTGGAACGGCTGTCCTGCTCCCATCCGCCGGCATCTTTCAGCTTTTCCTCGCTTTCGTCGTCGCCGGGATGTGCGCCGGTGCCACGACCGTCAATTCGGCCCATCTCCCAACCGTGCTTGCCTTCATCCTGCCGGCCAGCCTGCCGCTCGCCGCCGGCTTCCTCGCCGACGCATCAGGGCCGCATGTCGTGCAGGCGATCATGATCATCGTCTTTGCTTCGGCACTGTCGATCACCAGCCTGCGGGACCATCGCGACTTTGGTGCGCGCATACGGCTCCAGCTGGTGCTCCATCGGCAACGACGTAAGCTAAGCGAAGCAAACGAGCGGCTGCGCGAAGAGATGGCGGAACGTCGGAATGTCGAAGCGACGTTGCAGCAGGCGCAAAAGATGGAGGCAATCGGGCACCTGACCGGGGGCATCGCCCATGACTTCAACAATATTCTGCAAGTCGTAATCGGGAACATGGACCTGATCCGCCAGTCGGCCGACCACAAGGCCTCGATCCTGGACTACGCGGCGGCCGCAGGGCTGGCGGCCGAGCGGGGCGCAAGACTTACCAGCAGCCTTCTCGCCTTTGCGCGGCGTCAGTCGCTGCGCGCCGAGTGCGTCGATCTGAACGCGGTCATGCAGGAGTTCGAGACGATCCTGCTCCGGGCGCTTGACAAGACGATCCACCTAAAGATCGATTACGCTGCTGATCTGCCAACGTGTCGTGTCGACCGGGCGCATTTCCAGTCTGCGATACTCAATCTTGTCATCAATGCACGGGACGCCATGTCCGGCGGCGGAACGCTGTTTATCAGCACTGGAGTCGTGACGCTTGAGGCGGAGGATCTCCTCGCAAATACCGATGCCAGGCCCGGTCGCTTCGTGACGGTATCAGTGCGGGACAGTGGCTTCGGTATGAGCGATGAGGTCCTGGCGCATGCCTTCGAACCGTTTTTCACCACCAAGGAGGTCGGTAAGGGGAGTGGGCTCGGCCTGTCACAGGTGATCGGCTTCGCGCGACAGTCAGGCGGCCACGTTTACTTGCGCAGCGCGCCGGGGGAGGGCACCTGCGCAACCCTCCACCTTCCGGCCGACGACGAGGCACAAGACAATGACCTGCAAGGCAAGTGACCTGTCAGGACGCCGTTCCGTCGGGCTAGGTTGAGCCTACACGAAGACCAGCCAACGTGACGGTGACAAATACGCCGCCGTCGCTCAACAGGATGATTTGCTCTATCAAACCGGCGTTGCTGAGACGATCGAGGACTTTCGCGCGTCCTTGCAGATCCAGCTGAATTCTGCCCCGGTACAAAGCTGCCCCAACCTCGGTTTGTCGCCGCGAGTTATGGCGGGCCATGTCCGCGATGGCGCGCAAAACAGCGTGGCAGAGGCGTTCTTCATTGCAGGCGGTCGGCGTCTCCCGCACGACATCGTCCGAGGCGTGATTGCAGTACGTCGGCGTCCCCGGTCGTCCGTGCTGGTCCAGCAAAATCAGCACTTGCTCCAGCAAGGCGGCGCGTGGAAAGGGCTTGTGCAGTACCGGGACGCGTTCCGGCAGCTCGTTCAAACCCTCGACGCCGGGATAGCCGGTGACCACCAGGCTCGGCAGTGTTGGCCGCATCTCGGCGATCTGCCGAATCAGCTCCGCGCCGGACATGCCAGGCATTGCAAAGTCCGTCACTATGGCACTGAGTTCCAGCGGGCTGGCCAGGATGCGCAACGCGTCGTCGGCGCTGTGGGCCTTGGTGACCTCGAAGCCGCCACCCTTGAGGAACGCAGCCAGGGTCACCAGAACATCCGGAACATCATCAACCACCAAGATGCGGTCAGCGGCTCGGCAGGGCGGCGGCGTTTGCTCGATAGCAGGTACGGACCGCGGCGCGACGCGACCCGCAAACGGCAGGAACACCTCAACACGGGTTCCCTCACCGGGGGCGCTGGTGATGCGGACGTCGCCGCCGGATTGTCTGGCGAAGGCCAGCACCATCGCCAGGCTCGCGCCGTCCCCCTCCCCACGGGAGGCGAAAGACGGCTCGAACACTCCGTCGGGGATGGCGCCTTCGGTGTGTTCGCCGGTGTCCTGCACGGCCAGCACGACATAGTCGCCCGGTGGCAGCGCCTCGGAGGAGACGGACCGGTCGACCTGCTCAAGGTAGGCGCGAATGGTCAGCGTGCCGCGATGCGGCATCGCGTCGCGGGCGTTCAAGGCGAGATTGAGGATGCAGCATTCGAGCTGTGCCGAATCCGCGAACGCATGCAGGTCGGTGCTGTCCTCGCTGGTGCGGATCATGATGCCGGGTCCGAGCATGCGCTCCAGCATTGCCGCCGTTTTGCGGAGCAGCGAGGCGATGTCGATCTGGCTGGGTCGAAGCACCTGCTGGCGTGAAAATGCAAGCAAATGGCGGGTCAACTGTGCACCGTGCTGGGCGGCGTCGATCGAAATGGCCAGCAGTCTGTCACTGGCCGGATCTACCCCGGCCCGGTCCTGTAGCAGTTCCAGGCCCCCCATCATCGCCTGCAGGAGATTACTGAAGTCGTGCGCCACGCCCGCGGTGAGTTGGCCTACCACCTCCATCCTCCGGCTCTGGTGGAGCGCCGCCTCGGCCCGTTCACGCCCGCGTGTCTCTGTGTGCAGCGCTTCCTCGAGCTGCAACAGCGTCGCCGTGCGATCAGCCACGCGAGCCCGTAGAGTAACGTTCATCCGGCGCAGCGCCGCCTGACTGTGACGCAGTGTATCGATGGGCCGCCCGCGATCGGCAGCTAAATTCTCCAGTGCCGCATTGGCCATACCCGTCTGCTCCGGTGATGGCAGCGCGAGCGCCCGGTGCAGCAGTGGCCAGAGTGTCGCCGCGGTCAAGATCGAGGCAACGACAATTGCCGTTTCGATACTCGACTGTGTGTCGTGCGCCGGAACCCAGAGGGTGACGACATCGAGCCAATAGCCGGTCCCACAAAGAAGAGCCAGTGCGGGAAATATCCAGAACATAGGCTTGAACACAAGCTCGTGTCGACGCCGCGCGATCTGGCTGAGTAGCAGCAGAATAGAAAAATAGCCCAGGCAACTTGCGACGTCGGTGCCCCCGAAGGTCCAGACGAGTTTGGGATCCCAGAGCAGGCGAAGGCCATGTTGCGTTGGCCCAGACGGGTCTGACAACCACGCGAGAATATGGTTCATTGCATGTCCCCGCTTGCGTTCCTGCAACAGGAACCATGCGGCAACCGTGCCAACCTCGTGATAATAGCGTAAATTCGCAGCCTCTCAGAGAATTCAGTGCCAAATACAGCTAAACTTCATCGCCACGGATCAATTCCAGCAAGAGCTTTCGGGTATTGCATGCAGTCGGCGAGGCCGCGATCACTTTGCTTTCAACAGCCATTTGAAGCGGCGCCCCAACGATATTCGCTTTGCCACACCCAACAACCCGGCAAGTTTTACTGCGAAATACGTGGAATGAGGGCGCTTCGAGCATCAATATATTAAGATCGATATCGGAATCATATCGGCGCCCCGTGATGCTGACACACCAATCACGCCTTTGTGCTGCCCGGACAACGCGTATCGTCGCCATGAGCGGGTTGATGCAACAGCCGCGTTGGCGAACCATGTCGTTGCGATCTGGTCACGTTCGTTCGTCATTGCCAGGAGCAATTCGGTGGCCTGGCGCTGACTTGCGCGCTGTCCGCCACGGAGACAGAGCCGCGATTTTCCGCGAAATTGCCGGGCGCTCGATAGCAGGCGCGCTCCGGGTGACGGGTCCGCCGCCCTTGACCGACGGCGAAGCTGGCGACCACGCGGCGGGTCCGCCCAGGTGGACCCGATCCCCCAGGGGCGGGGACGCATCGCCCGCCGACGTCAGTGCTCTTTCCAGATCATGTGATGTGTCTTGCATTTGAGCCGCGGGCCGGGGAAATCACCATGCCCCGCCCCATGGCGCCGCGGTCCTGTGGTATCCAGTCGCGCGCGCATTTGCTAGCTAGGTGCAATGCACCACGATCCTTCGACCGCGTTGACGTTTCCGTTCGACCAGCCGCCCGCTCCCGGAACCCTCACCGAGGTCGCCCCGGACGTGCGCTGGTTGCGCCTGCCGCTTCCATTCCGCCTGGACCACGTGAATATCTATCTGATCCGGAACGGCACCGCATGGACGGCGGTCGACACCGGTCTTGGGACCGACGACAGCAAGGATGCGTGGGAGGCCGTGCTTGCCGGTCCGCTGCGGGGACAGGGTCTCGCCTCGCTGATCGTGACTCACTTCCATCCCGACCATGTCGGACTGGCCGGCTGGCTGACCGCACGCTTCGGTCTGGACATGGCGATGCCAAGACCCGAATACCTGCACAGCCTGCTGCTACAATTCGCGCCGGCCGATCTTGGCGCGGACGTGTTCCGGCCGTTCTATCGAACCCACGGTCTCTCAACCGAAGCCACCGAGATCGTGCTGAGCCGTGGTCATGAGTATCTGCGCCGCACCACCGGTGTGCCGCCATCCTATCACCGCATCAAGCATGGCGACACGCTCGCGGTCGGCGGGCGGGATTTTCAGGTGCTCACCGGCGGCGGCCACTCGCTGGAGCAGGCAATGCTCTACCGGCCTGCGGAGAAGCTGTTCATCGCGGCGGATCAGGTCATCGCGAGGATCTCTCCCAATGTCAGCGTCCACCCCATGGAGCCTGACCTCGATGCGCTCGGCATCTACCTGCGGTCGCTGGCTGATATCAGGACGACGGTCGCCGCGGATGTGCTCGTGCTGCCCGGCCATGGGCTGCCGTTCTACGGACTGCACGAGCGGATCGAGGCGCTGATCGACCATCACGCGGCGCGCTGCGCGGAAATCGCCGCGGCCTGCAGGGAGACCCCGCTCTCGGTGGCACAGATTCTGCCCTACATCTTTCCCCGTGCACTGGACGCGCATCAGACCGGGTTCGCTTTCGGCGAGGTGCTGGCACACGTCAACCATATGCTTGCGCAGGGAACGTTACGGGTCGAGACCGATTCGGCCGAGGTCGCCCGCTACCGCACGGCTTGAGCGCGCTGCTGGGATTTACCGCGCCGGTCCCCGCATCGAAGCAGGCTGTCCAGGCAGCGTGATGGTCTCGCCGATCTGCGCCGGCCTGCCGTCATTGACCTGAAACACCTGCAGGGTCTTATCGCTGAAGTTGGCGACATACAGGTAGTCGCTGCGCGGGCTGAAGGCGACACCTTCCGGCACCGGGCCCAGCTTTGCCCTGCCGGTCACCGTCAACTTGCCATCCGGGCCGATCGACATGAACGCCAACTCGCCGTCGGTCGTCTTGAACCAGTCGCTCTGCTTGGCGGTGGTGCCCAACAGCAGCGGCGCCGCCACCCATTTGCCGTCCGGCGAGATCGCAAAACCTTCCGGGCCAGTACCCGGCGTCATGAGGTCGATCACGTGCGGGTGCGGTCCGGTGGCCTCGATCACCACTTCGGCGTCGGCGTTGTTCTTCATCGCCCCGGTGTTGGAAGCGACGACATACCGGCCGTCCGGCGTGATGTCGATGTTGTAAGGATTGAAACCGGCCGGCACATCCAGCGACTTGTCATAGGTCACCTGCTGCCCGTCGATGCTCAGCACGCCGATCCGGTTGGCCAGGTTGAGGCAAACGAAGGCGCGCTTGCCATCCGGCGCGATGACCACCGCGGCGGCCTCCTGCTCCAGCGGCACGTCGCCCAGCGACTTCACCGCTCCGTTTTGAATCGAAACGACGGAAACACTCTTGCCGGCTCGATTAGCGATCAGCGCCAGGTCGCCCTTATGCGAGATCGCCATTCCCGATGGCTGCGATCCAACGGTGACCGTATCGACCAGCTTCGGCGGATCGGCATTCAAATCGATTACGAACAGTTTGTTGTCCGGTGCGGTCTTCCACGCACTGCCGTCCTGATTCATCACCAGGGAATTGGCCACCAGGCCGAGCGCGCCGTCGGGCGTGATTTGCAGGTTGGTCGGCGGTCCGACCAGCGAGTTTATCAACGGGAGCGATGCGCGAATGCGGGGCTTGGCCGGATTCGAGACGTCCATCACCAGCACGGCGTCCCGGCCCGGCGCGCTGTTTACCTGGCCGCCGGGACCGATAGCGATCTTCTCGTCAAGCCCTATCAATATGTCGTTCGTGCCGGCGATCGCGGGAACCGCCATCGGCGCCGTGGTCAACACCATCAATAGCGCGGCTCGCAGGTTCATGGCACGTCTCCCTCGTCTTTTTGTTGCGGCCAAGCTAGGCGTCCGGACAAGGCGCCGCAAGCTTGACGATGCCCAGGGCCTCTGCGAGCGTCGGCGCTTACAGGCGCGACCCGCGGCCGGCGAGTGGAGAGTGAGTTGATGAAATTCGGGATCTTCTACGAGCATCAGTTGCCGCGTCCCTGGACCGCGACGAGCGAGTATGAGTTGTTCCAGAACTCGCTGGCGCAGGTCGAACTCGCCGACCGACTGGGCTATGACTACATGTGGGAGGTCGAACATCACTTCCTCGAGGAATATTCTCATTCTTCGGCGCCGGAGGTGTTTCTCGCCGCGGCCAGCCAGCGCACCACGCGGATCCGTCTCGGCCATGGCATTGTCCAACTGACCACCAACCAGCCGCACCGGGTGGCCGAACGGATCGCCACGCTGGATCAGATCTCCGGCGGCCGGGTGGAAATGGGGATGGGTGAGGGTGCCGGACCGGCGGAACTGCATCCGTTCGGCGTGCGGGTGCGCGACAAACGCGACCGGTGGGAGGAGGCGGTGCAGGCCATCATCCCTATGTTCACCAAGGATAGCTGGGAGTTCCACGGCAAGTACCACGACTTTCCCGCCCGCAACGTCGTCCCGAAACCGTATCAGAAACCGCATCCGCCGCTGTGGGTCGCATGCTCCAACATCCGCACCATCGGCGAAGCCGGACAATGGGGCATGGGCGCGCTCGGCTTTAGCTTCGTCTCACCCGACGCCGCGAAGGCCTGGGTGCACAAATACTACAACATGCTGCTGCACCAGCCGCGCCGGCTGACTGAATACGCAATCAATCCGAACGTGGCGATCGTCAACGGTTTCATGTGTGCGCCAACCGATGAAGAAGCGCTGGAAAAGGCGGCCGGTTGGACCTTCTTCATCTTTGCTCTCGGCTATTACGGACGCAAGGGTGTCGATGCGCCGGGCAAAGGTGATTTGTGGCGCGAATATCAGGACTGGAGGCATACTGAAAAGGCACAGGCGGCCCTGCGCAATGGGCTGATCGGCTCACCGGAAACGATACGCAATCGCCTGCGCCAGTTCGCCGACGCGCACGTCGATCAGGTGATTCTGCTGAATCAGGCTGGCAAGACGTCGCATCAGGACATCTGCGAAAGCCTCGAACTGTTCGCCCGGGAGGTGATGCCGGAGTTTCATCGGCAGCAGCCGGCTCAGGACGCATGGAAGCAGGACGTGCTCGCCGAACGCATCGTGCTGCAGGAACTGGATACGGAACGATACGATCTGTACGCGCACCAGAACGAAGATATTGTCCGGCTGACCCCGGAACAACTCAAACAGCGCATGGCCGACAAGGAAAAGCTGCTTGCCGCGGGCAACTGACGCGGGCATCTGACAGAGACCGACTGGAGCCGTCATATGAAACTTGGTCTGTCGATCGGCTATTCGAAAGCGCGGATGGAACTGCCGGTTGCACTGGTGCAGCGTGCCGAGGAACTCGGCTACGACTCAGTTTGGTCGGCGGAGGCGTATGGCTCGGACGCGGTGACGCCGCTGGCGTTCCTGGCCGCGGTCACCAAACGGATTCGTCTCGGCACCGGGATCATGCAGCTGGCGGCCCGCACGCCGGCCAACGCGGCGATGTGCGCGGGCACCGTCGACGCGCTCGCGGGCGGCGGCCGGTTCATCGCCGGCCTGGGCGTATCCGGCCCGCAGATCGTCGAGGGATGGTACGGCCAGCCGTGGGGACGCCCCTACTACCGGCTGAAGGACTATGTCGCGATCATGCGGAAGATCTTTCAGCGGGACGAGCCGGTCACGCCATGAAGGGCGGGAGATCAGTCTGCCCTACACCGGCGAAGGCGCGTCCGGCGTCGGCAAGCCGCTGAAATCCATCCTGCACATGAACCCGGACATCCCGATCTACCTCGCGACCGGCAGCGAATCGACCGTGAAGCTGACGGCGGAAATCGCCGATGGCTGGCTGCCGATGGGATTCGTGCCGGGCTGCATGGCGGAATACGGTCCCTGGCTGGAAGAAGGGTTTCGACGCGCCGGCAACGGCAAGAGCCTGAAGAATTTTGAGATCCAGGCGTCGGTTCATGTCGAGATCGCGGACGACGTCAAGGCGGCGCTGGCACAGCTGAAGCCCGAGGTCGCGCTGTACGTCGGCGGCATGGGTCACCGGGACAAGAACTTCCACAAGGATCAGATGATCCGGCGCGGCTTCGGCGAGGCCGCCGACCGGATCCAGGAACTCTATCTGGCCCATCGCAAGGAAGAGGCCATCGCCGCGGTGCCAGACGAGTGGGTGGATATGAAATCACTTGTTGGCCCGGTCACCCGCATCCGCGAGCGCTTTCGCGCCTGGGAGGGGTCCGGCGCCACCGGCCTGACCGTCCGGTCGCGTCAGCCAGAAGCAATCGAGGTCATGGCACAGGCCGCGCGACTGAACTGATAACGGGAGGCAAATCGACAATGCGCTTCAAGGACAAGGTTGCGCTGATCACCGCATCGGCCAACGGGATCGGCCGGGCGACGGCAGAGATCATGGCGCGCGAGGGCGCCATCGTTGTTTGCGTGGATAATCACCCGGAACGGTTGGACGCCGCGATCGCCGCGCTGACCGCCTCCGGCGGAAACGCCCATCCGCGACTTTGCGATGCGCTCGACCAGGAACAGGTGGACGCGGTCGTCGACTGCGACGGTTCAGGAGTTCGGCCATATCGACATCCTGGTGAACGCCGTTGGCGGCAGCACGATCATTGCCAAGCCGTCAGCGACCGTGGAGGAACATTCGCTGGACGACTGGCATCGCATCATCACCTTCAACCTCGACGGTACGTTCCTGTTCACGCACGCTGTCGTTCCGATGATGAAACTGCAGCAGTCGGGGAAGATCGTCAATCTGGCCTCGATCGCCGGGCGGGGCATGAGCGGCTCCGCCGGCAGCGCCTATGCGGCGGCGAAGGGTGGCATCATCGCCTTCACCCGCAAGCTGTCGTTCGAACTGGGACCATTCGGCATCAACATCAATGCGATCGCGCCCAGCCTGACGCTGACGGAGCGAATCCGGCCGCACTGGAACCAGCGCTCGCCCGAAGCACAGGCCGCGCAGATCGAGGCCACACCGTTGCGCCGAGTGGCCGAGGCCTCGGACCAGGCCAAGGTGATCTGCTTCCTGGCGTCCGCCGATGCCGATTTCGTTACTGGCCTGACGATCGATGTGACCGGTGGGCTGTCAGGGTAGCGCAATCTCGGCCGATGGGTGATTGTTTGATCGCATCGTTCGCGCTCGGATGTTCCGCTGGGCGCGCGATCAGGCGCTAGCCTTCAAACCGCGGCAGATGCGCGGCCAACTCGGCGTAGGCCTCGTCATCCGTGCGGTCGTATCGCAACGGGGTGACTACGATTTTGCCGGCACGCAGCGCGTTATAGTCGCTCTCGGGTCCCTGCTCGATCTCACCGCGCCTGAAGTTGAGCCAGTGATACGTCATTCCCCGCGGATCGACACGAGTCTCGACATGCATCCCGGCAACCATGCCCTCGCCCTGCCGTGCCAGGGTCATCGGGCCGGCCTCCGCGGCTGGGATGGGGGGAAAGTTGATGTTCAGCACGGCGCTCTTCCCCCAACCGATCGCCAACAGACGCCGGACCGTTGCGACGCCGAGGGTGCGCGCCGTGTCCCAGGGCACGTCGTTGCGGTCCGCGAAGGCCTGGCTCAACGCGAGGGCCGGGACGCCGAGCATCATCGCGGTCATGGCGCCGCCGACAGTGCCGGAAAAGACCGTCTCCATGCCCAGATTCAGTCCGCGGTTCACACCCGACAGCACGAGCTGCGGCGGGGTATCTTGCATCAAATGGCAAAGACCCATCGCCGCGCAATCGCCGGGCGTGCCGGTGACGCCGAAACGCCGCTCGCCGCGCTCGCTGATCCGCAGAGCATGATGCAGGCTGATGGCGTGAGACTGGCCGCTTTGATCATGCTCGGGCGCCACCACCCAGACCTCCCGCGCCAACTGGGCGGCGATTTCCTCCAGCACCGTCATACCGGGGGCGTCGATACCATCGTCATTGGTCAGCAGTATTCGATCCAGCATGGAGTGCTCTCCTGTTCGCGGCCCCTGTTTGGCCCGGTTGCGTCCCGCCGATCAAGGGGCCAGGGTTTCCGGACCGGCCGCCAGCCTCGCCAGGAGAGGGGCCCAAAGAGACGGAGGAACGAGCCATGCTGATCATCGACGCACAGGTTCATATCTGGGGCAGCGGCAAGCCCAGCGGACACCACCGTCAGACCTCGCTCTACACCGCCGGGGAGCTGATCCAGGAGATGGACCAGGCCGGCGTGAACGGCGCGGTGCTGCATCCGCCAAGCTGGGATCCGCAGTCCAACGAGATGGCGATCGAGGCCGCGAGTCAAATATCCCGGACAGATTCTGCAGCCTGGGTTGGTTCCCGCTCGACGACCCCACGCAGCGCCAGCGCATCGAGACATGGAAGCAGCAGCCCGGCATGCTCGGCCTGCGCTGGTCGCTGACGCGGGAAGGGCAGGAGACCTGGCACGAGGACGGCACGATGGACTGGCTCTGGCCGGCCGCTGAGAACGCCGGCACGCCGATCGCGACGATGGCCTGGCGCTTCCTGCCGCTGTTCAAGCAGATCGCCGAGCGGCATCCGCGGTTGAAACTGATCATCGATCATCTGGGGCTGGTGCGGTCGGCGCAGGGTCAGGCGGCGTTCGCCACGCTGGACGATCTGCTGCCATTGGCCAAGTTGCCGAACGTGGCGATCAAGGCGACCGGTGCGCCCGGCTATTCGCAGCAGGACTATCCGTTTCGCGATATCCACGACGGCCTGCATCGGATCTTCGACGCCTACGGGCCGGAGCGATTCTTCTGGGGCACTGACATCACGCGCATGCCGTGCAGCTATCGGCAGTGCGTGACGATGTTCACCGAGGAACTGCCTTGGCTGAAGGGGCGGGACCTGGACAAAGTGATGGGGCAGGGCGTGATCGACTGGCTAGGTTGGCGGCGACCCTAGCGGCTGGTCCCAGCCGCGTCGCGATCATCCGGCCGCAGAGCCGCGATCCGCCCGCCGCATCGCGAACTATGCGGGTTGCGAAACTGTCCCAGCCGACGCATCGCGCAATCTGGTATGGCCCGTTTTGGGCAGATCACGGCGCGACACATCCGCTAATATCGACCAGATTCGGTCCGGCTGCATCGGCACGTCGGGGTCGTTCAAAAGCTGGTCCAGCTCGTCCAATTTCCGGCTGTACTCGGCGTCGGTCATACTCACCTCTCCAAACACGGCACCGCACCGCGTGCCATCAATGCAGCGGTCGGCTGGCAAGTGGATATGAGTTGCCGTCTGGCTGGTAACTATACCGATTTCGATCAAACCGACGACATCACCGCAGGCGCCAGGGCCGCTATCCCGGCCGCCGGGTGGCCCGGGTTGCGAAAGCGGATCTCGCCGTCCGGCGCGGCATCCGGCTGACCGATCCCGAACATTTCGAGGCGAGAGGCGAAGGTGACCGCGACCACCGGCCGCGCCGCCTTGTTGGTCATAAACTGGCGGGCCTCGCCTTCCAGCTCGAGCCGGTCGCGCAGACCCCGCCATTCCAGGCGGTCGGTATCCTCCACGAACATCGCCAGGATACCCGGGCGTTCGCCGGTGAGACGCACCGGCGCGATCGCGGCCAGGCGCCTGCGAATAGCGGTGGCGACCTCGTTCTCCTGGCCGGCACGGGCGGCCATGACGAAGACGCCGCCGCCGGCAGCGGTAACCGACAAATGCGCCTCAGGGCCGAACTCGCGCCGCAGCGACGAGATCAGCCCCATGTCCTCGGCCTGCGCCCCCGCCAGCAACAACGGATCAAGCCGCAATACGATGGCTTCGTCGTGATCCTGGCGGGTTCGGGCTTCCAGCATGGCGGTGATCCGCTGATGCAGGTGACCCAACACTTCGCTGTCCGGGCCGGTGTCATGCAACCCGCCGCGTAAGCCCTGCGGCAACGTCATTTTGAGCAGGTAGCGACCAGGATGCGCCGCCAGCCATATTTGCAGATCCGGATCCACCCGATCCGCGAGCCGAAACCAGGCGCCACGATGCACGCCGCGGCCCTCCTCGGCGGTCACCACGTCGCACGCCACGTCTGCCTCTGTCGTCTCGCGCCGCAACACCAGGTCATGCGGCGTGCCGTGTTCGAGCCCGGTGAATGCCACGGCGAAGCCGCGGGAGCGTTGCAATAACGCGGTGCGGAACAGGTGAAACGCTGGAATCAAGGTATTGACGTCGGTCAGGCAGAGTTGCAGCAGGTCGACCAGACGATCGCGACCTGACCGGGTCAGGCTGGCGCCAATTGCAGGGATTTCCTGCGCGATGCGAACCAGAAGCGCTTCGGTAATCGACCGCGGCCGGTCGGGTGCGCGGCGGAGTCTCTCGATGGTCAGCTCGACCACATGCCGCTGCCGGATTGCCTGGCCGGCGCGCGGGCCGGCCGCGGCCAGGTCGCGGATTTCGTTGAGCCGCCGGCGCCAGCTCTCACCGCCGATCAGGCGGACAAGTGGCTCCAGCGTTATCGTGGCGACATTTGCTAACTGACCGGTCATCATGGCTTGCGCGGTTGGTGCATTGCACCATTTGACGCGCGTTTGCTCCTGACCGTCAAGCTTGGCCGCGGGTCATCCGATCGGCGCGGTGTGCGTCGCGGCCTAGTTGCGCGGCAGGCGGGCGCTCAGCGGCGCATCCGGGTTTTGCGCACGGTGCCGCAGCAGATGGTCGGCCAATACGCACGCCAGCATCGCCTCGCCCACCGGGACCGCGCGGATGCCGACGCAGGGGTCATGGCGGCCCTTGGTGACGACTGCGACCTCATGGCCGGATCGGTCGACCGAGGCGCGCGGCGCCAGGATCGAGCTGGTCGGCTTGACCGCGAACCGCGCCACGATCGGCTGGCTGGTGGAGATGCCGCCCAGAATGCCACCGGCATGGTTCGATCCGAAGACGACGCGACCATCGTGCATCCGCATCTCGTCCGCGTTTGCCTCTCCCGACAAACCGGCAGCGGCGAAGCCGTCACCGATCTCGACCCCTTTGACCGCATTGATCGACATCAAAGCCGCGGCAATATCCGCATCCAGCTTGCCGTAGATCGGAGCGCCCAGACCCGGCGGCACGCCTTCGGCAATGACTTCGATCACAGCTCCGGCGGATGAGCCGGCCTTGCGTGCCTCATTCAGGTAGTCTTCCCAGGTGCGGGCCACGATCGGGTCGGGGCAGAAGAACGGATTCTTGTCGGTCTCCGTCCAGTCCCAACGGCCGCGATCAATTTCGTGCGGGCCGATCCGGACCAGCGCGCCACGGATGGTCATGGCAGGCCCGAGGACGCAACGGGCGATGGCGCCGGCGGCGACGCGCATGGCGGTTTCTCGGGCCGAGGAACGGCCGCCGCCACGATAATCGCGGATGCCGTATTTCAGGTCGTAGGTCAGGTCGGCGTGACCGGGGCGGAACTGGTCGGCGATGGCGGCATAGTCGCGCGACCGCTGGTCCTGGTTCTCGATCATCAGGCTGATCGGCGTGCCGGTGGTTTGTCCCTCGAACACCCCGGAGAGAATACGGACCTGATCGGGTTCCTGCCGTTGTGTTGTGAACTTCGACTGGCCGGGCCGGCGGCGGTCCAGCCATGGTTGAATGTCGGCCTCGGTAAGCCTTAGGCGGGGCGGACAGCCGTCGACGACGCCGCCGATGGCTGGGCCATGGCTTTCACCCCAGGTGGTAACTCGGAACAGATGACCAAAACTGTTATGCGACATTGTGGTCGGCTACCAGATTTTGGGTGCAATCAGAATTCCGCAGTCGCTATGTCAGGTGCGTCGGGATGTTTCATGCCAACGGTATGATAGCCGCAATCGACGTGATGAACTTCCCCGGTCACGCCGGCGGCCAGGCTGGACAGCAGGTAGACACCGGCGCCCCCGACTTCCTCGATCGTCACGTTGCGCCGCATCGGGGAGTTGAGCTGGTTCCAGCGCAGGATGTAGCGAAAATCGCCGATGCCGCTGGCCGCCAGTGTCTTGATCGGCCCGGCGCTGATGGCGTTGACCCGAATGCCCGAGGCGCCCAGGTCGGCGGCCAGATAGCGCACGGATGCCTCCAGCGCCGCCTTCGCGACGCCCATCACGTTGTAGTGGGGCACCCAGCGTTCCGCCCCAAGATAGGACAGTGTCAGCAGGCTGCCGCCCGGATTCATCATCGGCACCGCGCGCTGACACACCGATGTGAACGAGTAGCAGGAGACATCCAGCGCCTGTAGGAAAGCCGCCCGCGGCGTGTCCAGGTAGCGTCCGCGGAGAAAAGCCTTGTCGGCGAAGCTGATGGCGTGGACGACGAAATCCAACCGGTCCCATGCCTGCTGGACGAAGGCGAATGCCGAATCGATGCTGGCGTCCTCGGACACGTCGCAGGGCACGACGAGGCTGGAACCGACCTGGTCGGCCAGCGGGCGGACCCGCCGCCCCAGCGCGTCGCCCTGAAAGGTGAAGGCGAGTTCGGCCCCCTGGGCCGCGCAGGCGGCCGCGATGCCCCAGGCCAGAGAGCGGTCATTCGCCACGCCCATGATCAGGCCGCGCTTGCCGCGCAACAGGTTGCCTTGGACAGAGATGGACGCGGGGGCGCTGTCGGCCATGGGTACCCTCTTGCTCGCGATGCGCGGTGGGTGGTGGTGGCACAGGGGGGGCGGATGGGGCAAGGGGCGGCGGGGGATGTTCCGGCGGTCGCGAGCGGCGGAGGTGCAAGAGGACCAGCGCTGAGCGGTGGGCAACGTCAGCGATTTGTTAACTCCTTCGGCGGCAGGTTCCCTTGCCCCAAGCAGGATCCAGTGCAGGACACAGGACATTCCCGCCCGTCCGGCGCAACGCCGCGCGGGCTGGGGCGTCCTTTGCCACCGATGTGGCACAGATCATGCGCAGTCCGTGGCAACCGCAACGCCGGCCAGCGTCACCCCGCGGTCTCTGCGCGCCGATGCGGACCGCTCGGCCCGAGGCCGGCGATGCGGAAAATGCCGTATTGATAATTGCCAGGACCGAGTGGGCTTGATGAACCCGCCTTGAGCCGGATCGCGAATTCGGCACTGGTGGAAGCTGTCGCGTCCGCGACGGCCGAAGGAGTCTACATCGACACCCGAGCCCACAGGTTCGCCGTTTCTCGCGTTCAAAGCAACGATCATATTCAACTCATCTGAAGACAGGATGGAAGAACAGTTGCCGCGGTGGTGCAACCTGCCTGAACCGAGCGCCCTGACCGAGAATGGATGTAGTTCTTTTCTCGCCTCAGCCCGACATGTTTAGCCACCGTCCATGAAAGATTCTCTATAAGAACGACAATATCATCTCGCTCAGGCCGCCTTGCGCCGCTTCGGAGATGCCAAGGACCCCCGCGCGAGCGAGAACTCGAGCTCTTGCGCGGTCGCCGGATTTTCTCCCGTAAGCCGCTCGATCATCGAATTGGTACGCCATCAGATAGTCTGCCATCGCCAGCCGTTGTTCCGCATACTGCCGGGCGTTGCCGCGCAGCCGGCGTGACAGCCCCTTGTCCTCCAGCAGGCCAAGCACCGACCCCGCGATCGCTCGCGGATCGAGGAACGGGACCAGCAAGCCATTGTCACCATCAGTAATGAATTCACGCACCGGAGCCGTGTCGCTGCCGATCACGGCGCAACCGGTCGCCAGCGCCTCGCGCAGTGACCACGACGCGACGAACGGATAGGTCAGATACACATGAGCGTCGGAGCGGCGAAGTATTGCGAGGTAGGTGTCGTAGTTGACCCGGCCGGGATACACGACGCGGTCCGGGTCGATATCCTCGCCAACTTCCCGCAGCATCACCTCGCGCCAGTTGCCGCCGTGACGCGGCGCGCCGCCGTAGCTGACGCCATCGCCGCCAACCATGACGACCTTCACGTCCCTGCGCGCCCGCATCAGGTGCGGCAGCGCCCGCATCATCACGTGAAACCCGCGGTAGGGTTCCAGATCGCGCGATACGTAGGTGACAAGCTTGTCGGTCGGTCGGATCGTCATGTCGCCGATCTTGATCGCGGCCCTGCGGGCGCGGGCATCCGGGCTGCATCGCTCCAGATCGACGCCTTCCCAGATCAGATCGATCAGCGGCCTCGCCCAATCGGGGTAGGTCGAGCGTTGCCACTCAGTGGGGGTCTGGCCCGCGGAGCCGAGGTTGAGCGCGATGTGGTTGATCGCGTTCTTTGCCCTGATGCGCGGAAAGTCCAGTGGATTGGCCGGAAATTCCGGGTCGAAGCCAACATCCGCCTGGCCGGCCTGATAGTAGAACTCCATGTACCCGAGCATCGGCACGTCGGGCCATAGATCGCGCAGGTTCAGCATCTCTCCCCAGCCGTGGTGGCCGATGATGATGTCTGGTCTGAAGCCCAGGTGCCGCAGTCCGAACGCGGCCCGGTACACGACCTCCGCCCGCCGCACGCCATCGTCCAACTCACGCGCGGCAATATGAGTTTCCTTGTTGCCCAGGGATGGACGCAGATAAGGAATTTTCCGCACGCCGAAAATCTCGTTAACATTCGGCTCCGTAATGAACACGACCTCGTGCCGGTTCATCGCAACCAGATGACGGACGATGTGCAGGAATTGTCCGGGGTAATTCTGATGCACAAACAGGAACTTCAACCCGACAATCCCACCTCGACCGAGCCGTTGGTTGCATTAGAAACTTCTACCCGAACGCGCTTATCCGACGCAAGAGGCCGCGGACACCAGAGCGCTTCGGCCCGAATGGAAACGCTCTATCCGTGTGCTTCACGAGCAATTTCATCAGCCTGGGATCGCTCCGCGATCTGAGCCAGGCTGATAGTGCACTAGCGGCGCCCGGTGGGCCTGACGATTGGCTTCACGGCCGACTTGCCCAGCCGCTTTGGCTTCGGTGCTGCGGCTGGCTTCTTCTCCGGCGCCTTCTTTGTGACCTCCTCCTTGCCGCCACGACGCCGGATGATGACCTGAAAAGCCTCCAATGGCGCGAGGCTCTCCGCCTCACACGCTTCGCCGGCATCGATCGGCCCGACCGCGCTGCCATCGACGAAGGTCGCGGAATAAGTGCATTCGAATGCCTTCGCCGTGGCGCCCTTCAGGCGGAGTTTCAGGCCCAGCAAGGGCAGGGCCATGCCGCGACTGCCGCAATACTTTCCGCCCTCGATCCAAGGTGACAACCAGTTACGGCCGAGGACCCCTTGGTACTCTATGTCTTCGGGAGAGATGCCGACGTTCGGCGCCAGACCGAAGCCTTCCAGCCACTGCCTGCTGCCCCTGACACCAACCCACTCTCCGACCTTGCCGCCGACGTCGCCTGTACGTTGCACATGCGCCATGATCTCCGGATTGGGTCCGTTGGAGGCCGCCGGACGTTCCACCGCCGGACTGCCAGCGCCCGCGTGCTCGGATGCACCTCCATCAGGCTCCTTGCTCAGGCGCAAGACCTGCAGTCGCGGCGCGGCGTCCTGTTTCTGACCCACATCCTGATAGACCGAGACCAGGATCTGCGCATGGCCATCGGTCACCCGCACCAGCGCGGCGGTGCCATTGAGCCAGCCGTCCTCACGGAAGGTACTCACGCTTACGGCCTCGGGCCGACCGGAGATGCTTGGCGCGGGTGTGACGCGGACACCCGGGAGCCCAGTCACCGGATCAGGATCCGGACTGCCCGGTGTCGGAAAGACACAGTAGAGACCGGACTCGAGCATCATCAAATGGGCGGAAACGCGTAGTTCCGAGATTCGCGCTGGAGACGCGGGTGCGTCGCTCGTCGTCGCATTGGTCAATTCGTGCTTGGGGGCTGCCGGCGTGGCGTTCACGGCATCGGACATGGGGCGTTTCAATTCTGCTGTTCGGGGCATGCTTCAACTTACACGATTATGCCGCGTGGCCGATAGGATCGGTGGAAGCAATTTATTGGTATCTGTGGCTAAACATGACGTGTGACCTGAACTGCTGCAACCAAAGCGTTATTGATTGCGCTCGCGGGCAGCCCCAGAGGAAGCAGAAAGCCTCTTCCACTGCGTCGAATGCGTTCGGCGGGTGCGCCAATATCGAATGCCGCGGCCGCAAGACCGGCACGCCAGAGGTCTCCCAGACCCAGACACCACGTTTCCGGCCAGATTGAGGGCACAAAGCCAAGCACCGCGCGCTGTGCGAGGATCAATCCGACCGCCTCGTCTGGATGATAACCACCCGTCACGAAGATGTGGCCGGTCGCCAGCAGACGCCCGTCGTCGATCGTGTTGCCGACGACGACGAATTCCAGCGCCAGGTTACGCCGCGCGGCGTCTCGAGCGCAGGCCAGCAAGATTTCATAGCCCTTGTGCACGCCAATCCCGCCGACCACGCACACGCGCAGGCGGCCGTTCGCTTCGTTACGAATTGTGTATTGGGTGTCGCGGCACTTCGCGGCCGGTCGGATTGCGGTGTCATCCTCGTGCGGAGCCGTTTCCGGCGAGAGGCCGTGGAAATGTCGTCTGATCCGCATGCCGGTATCATCTGAGGGCGTAATGACCCGGCGCGCACCGGCCAGAAAACTCGCGGAACGGGCACGCAGCGCGCCGACAGTTATCTCCTCTTGAAGAAAGTGCCCCAGATCGGCAACGCAGGCCTCGCAGTCCGGCAGATCGGGCTCACCGCAATAGCGGTTATGCACGCCCACCAACGATACCCGAGGGCAAAGCCACGCGTAGTCATGAACATGCACGTCATAGGGGACGCCGAGCTGGGTCACCAGATCGTGAGCGGCCTGCTGGGGGTGGCCCAGGAAATGATGTACCTCGACGCAAGCCGGCTTGGCCGAGCGGAGCAGCCGGAGCAATTCGGGAAGCTCCCGCGGCATGGTGTAGACCAGGTTCGGAACGTCGCTGCCCATCCCCTCATGGATCGCGATCGCGCGATCGCCGTTGGCGCGCTCGGCCGGTCGCAACACGATCGGTCGGCGTCCGGCCGCGGCGTGAGAACGTGCTGCCTTGGCGACCTGGAACTCGACCCCGCCGCCCGCGTCGTGAGTAATCAGGACCGCCGCCTGGCGCCAGCCACGGCCGCTGCTGCGCCAGCGCAACAGATCGATGCGCCGACGGGCGTCGGCCAATGGGTCCTGCTTGATGAACCGCTCGATCAGGCGATCGTAACCGGGATGAAGCTGCTCGATCAGGCGAGCGTTGCGCGCCTTGAGGTGGCCGGCGTTGGTGCCGAAGCTGATGCCGCCCTGATGCCCCACGAACAGGCCAGTGTGCGCGACATGACGCCATCCCAGTCGGCGGCCACGCAGACAGAAGTCGTTTTCTTCACCGTATCCCTGGGCGAAAATGTCCGCGCGCAATAAACCGACAGAATTGAGACAGTCGCGGCGCAAGTACAGGCAAAAGCCAACGCCGACCGGGATGTCGGCAACACTGGCGCCGTTCGCCCGCCGAGCTAGCCGGTCCAGCCGGTTGGTCGCGGGCTGGTCGGGGCGCGGATTCGTCCCCGCATCGCCCGGGTAACTCAGAATGCTGGCATCGTTCGAAAGCGGCGTCACGGTGCCGATGTCCAGCGCGCTGTAGGCGGCCGTCCGCATCCGCTCAAGCCAGCCCGGGGGCACCAGCGTATCGCTATTCAACAGCACGACATCGCGGCCCTTGGCCGCTAAAATCCCCGCGTTCGCGCTCGCCGGAAAGCCCAACGCCGTCGGCCGCCGCAGTAACCTGATCCTCCGCTGCCGCGCCAGGTCATCGAGCGTCGCGATCAAGCCAGCGTCGGACGATCCGTCATCGACCACGACAATGCCGGTGTCGGTGGAGACCGAGGCGAGCACGCTGGTCAGGCAGGCGATCGCGACCTGCGCCCCGTCATGCACCGGGATGACCACGGTGGCGGCACGCTTGCGGCCATCCGCTCCCACGGGTTTGGCTGGCACCGGGGCATCGGCGCGAAATGCCGCTCCGGCCAGGGCAATGCCGAGCGCCGTCCCGTTACTCCCGCCCGTCCTGTCTGGTGTTTTCGACGATCGGGTCGGATAGAGTTGTCCCAGCAGGAGCGCTGCGTTGCGCTGACCGGCCCACTCTGCCCCCGGATTGAGAGGACTGCCTAACAGGTCGCTGCCGTCAGGGCCTTGGACATGGATCGGGCCGCCGGGATCGATCAGGTCGTCCCTGGTCAGACAAAAGCTCCGCGGTCGGGCGAGCGGCCCAGCGTCCGGGACTTCGACCGTCTCGGTGCTGGCCTTGATCGTCTGCACGTGTCCCGACGCCGGGTACGCGAGCGTCAGTTCGACCGGTATGTCCGGATCGCCGGGATGCCAGGCCCACCCCCGGATGCCACCGTCCCGAACCTCCACGCACCCCACAATACGTCGGATCGCGCGGATCTGGATTGGACTGCCCAATGCGGGTCTGCCGCCGAAGAGTACGTCGACGCGGTTGCCTCCGGGCCAGGTGCGCGGCAAGTTTGTGCCTCGGATAGGCTTGCCGTCGAGCCGGATCTCGATCCGGTTTGTCGGCGGACGGATCATCACTTTGCCGTCCGACGTCAGGCCGCACCATCCGGCGCCACCGGCGATCTGATCGGCGATCGATATGATGTCGGGTACAAAGGCGTGCCGCGTAAGCGCGTTGCAAAGCGGCCCCCGGGCCTCGGTCAATCGATCCATCCGCAGATACGAAGCGGCAAGGCCGAGCCAGGCCTGCCTCACGTCGTATGTTTCCACGATGCTGCCGAACAGGCGGGCGGCACGCTCCGGGTCCTGTCGAAGACAGACGCTCGCCAGCGACAACATGACGTTCGGGTCTCGCGGCACCAGCCGATGAGCCCGTTCCAGCCAACGGAGTGCCAGGTCCGGGTCGTTTCCCGCCAGTGCCGCATGACCTTGCGCAACGGCGGTACGGGCCAGCGCTGCGACCGACGGCTCGGTCCCGGCGTTGGGCTGCGGCATGGTTCAGTCGCCGGCCACCCTGAACGCCGCTTCGCTCTGTTGCTCCGAAATCGGCGGCGGCGGCAATGCCGCCAGGTCGCTCTTGGCTTCCTGCAGCCCCTGTGCGACTGCGCGTTCCAGCCAGTGGCGAGCGGCCTCGATGTCGTGAACACCGGCAAGATTGCGGCTGAGGTAGCGGCCCAGCATCAACTGCGCATAGGGGTGGCCGCGTTCGGCGGCGGCTCGGAACCAGCGCTGCGCCAGGACCCGGTCGGTGGGCACCTGGTGGCCGCCGCCGTTCATCGCCGCGACCGCAAACATGGCACCGACGTGGCCCCGGTTGGCGGCTTTCGCGAACAACGCCAGGGCAGCCGGATGATCCGTGGCGCCGCCGCGGCCCGACAACAGCATGTCCGCCAGCATAACCTCTGCCTCGATCATGCCGACGTCGGCGGCCTTGGTCACCCAGAGACGGCCTTCCTCGAGGTTGGCCTCCACGCCGCGACCTTCGACCAGCATGCGGCCATACCAGTACTGGGCGTTTACCACGCCATCCGCCGCGCGGCGCAGCCACTCGGCCGCCTTGCGGTCGTCGCGCTCGATGCCGACGCCCTCGGCCAGGCACACACCGAAATTGAACGCCGCGATCAGGTCGCCCGAGGCAGCCGCCTGTTCGAACCACTCCCGCGTCCGGAACCGATCGTGGTCGTCGCCGTGACCGCGCAGCAGCAAATTCCCGAGATCGACGTGGGCGTTCACATTACCTGCCTCGGCCGAGGTGCTGAACAGCCTGGCAGCCTCGTCCTGGTCTCGCGGTACGCCGGCGCCGGTCAAATAGAGCATGCCCAGGGCGCGCGTCGCTCCACGGTGTTTGGCGTCCGCCGCGCGGCGGAACCACATCGCGGCTTCGGCATAGTTCGGCGGCAGAGTGCCGCCCTTGGCGTAGATGTCGCCAACCAGCGCGGCGGCTTCCGCGTCGCCGGCCAGCGCCGCACGGCGCAACCAGGATTCGCCCTCCAACGTGTTCGTTTCGACGCCGTTGCCCTCCATGAGGGCGAGCCCCCAGCGAGCCTGGGCGCCGCGATGACCCTTTATGGCGGCCTGTCGGAAGCAATCAGCCGCGAGGGCGCGATCCTGCTGCAGACCGGTGCCGCGCTCGCTGATAATCCCATAGAGATACAGCGCCGTCGCGAGGCCCTTTTCCGCGGCTTCTTTCAGGTGACGCAGAAGTTCCGCTTCCGCGCCGGGCTTGCTGGTGTCGCGGGCGAGCGCGAGCGCGTAACCGAGCTGTCCTTGCGGACAGCCTCCGGCCGCCGATTTCTGGTACCAGGCGTCGCTTTCTTCCTGGTTCCGCAATTCCTCCGGTCCGGCGGACAGGATATAGGCCAGCACGGCCTGACCCTCGGAAGAGCCGCCCTCGGCCGCCAGTCGCGCCCATTTGGCAGCTGCGACGAAATCCGGATCGCCGGCTGTCCGACCGCCGAACAGGCTCGTGCTGACGTCCGGGCCCGCCTTGGAGTGACCCGCCGACATACCATGCAGGCACAATGTGGCCAGCAGCGCCTGCGCTTCCACGTACCCCTGGGAAGCCGCGCGCTCGACCCACCGCACGCCGTCCCCTTTGCTCGGCGGCACGCCGGCGCCTTCAAGGTAACATCGGCCCACGCGAAATTCGGCCTCAGGAATCCCCGCCCGGGCGGCCCTCGATAGCTGCAGGAAGGCAGCCTTGACGTCGCCTTGCTCCTGTAGCCGTAGCCCCCGCCTCAGGGCGGCCGCTGGGGAAAATCTCCCGATCAGCTTATCCAAAAGCGCCATGACTTGCATCCGTTTGGTTCTGATGGGGCCTTAGGGCTCCCGCATGCCCTCGGTGGCCAACGGCACGAACCGTCCAAGCATGTAGTGGATCACGGTCTGCTTGCCGATCCGGATATCCGCCTGGATTGGCATGCCAGGCACCAGATGGAAATTCGTCGGCGTATCATGCAGGTTGATCTCATCCAGGGTGATTCTGCGCGCGATACCACACCGCGCCGATGCTCTGCTCGACCGGAGCGGACCCGGTCGGATTGCGTTGTTCATCCTGGAGCGTGAAGCTGTCCGCGCTGACCAGCCGGACGACGCCATGCGCCAAGCCATATTGGGTGTATGGGAAGGTCTCGAACTTGATATCGACCGGGTCGCCGACATGGACATGCCCGTCGTCCTTGCCGGCGATATTGGCTTCGACTTCCAACGGTGCGTCTGACGGCACCAGAGTGATGAACTGCTGCCCGGCGGTCAGGACGGAGCCGACCGAAACCTTGCCGATCGTAAGCACTGTGCCATCCTTGTCCGCTCGCAGTTCGACGAGTTGGCGACGGCGTTGCGCCTTGTTCAGGGATTCGCGGGCGTCCGATAACTTCGACAGCGCATCGGTTAATTTCTCGGCGACATCGGCATGCCAGCTTTGCACATAACCGTTGCGTTCGGCGACCATGGCCGCCAGGTCACGCTGAGCCCCCCGCGATGTCTCCTGTGCGCCGTCCAGGTCCCGCTGCATTTCGGCGCGGCTGTCCATGGCCGAGAGGGTGTTGAGTTTCGAGCCGACGTTCAGGTGTTCCAGTTCGCGGCGCATCTGTTCCAGCGTCTTGGCGTACACCAGGCGATCGCTGTAGCTGAGCTCATCGCCACGAGAACGCGCCAGCGTGGCGCTCAGGCTATCGACCTTCTGCCGGTAGTTCTCCATTTTGAAATTGAACTCGGACTGCCGCTGGGCATAGACCGCCGCCTGGAACGCGAGGTTCGGATCCAGCCCATCATAAGTGAACGGCCGGTTCTCCATTTCGGCCTGCATGCGGGACACCTGCGCCTGCAGCGATGAGACCTGCGTAGCCAGCGCACCCATGTCCGCCGCGGCGAAGGTGGGATCGAGCCGAGCCAACACCTGTCCGGCGTGGACGACATCGCCAACATTCACGTCGATCGAACGGACGATGGAAATCTCCATCGGCTGCACGACGATGGTGGAGTCGCGGGCGATGACCACACCATTGGCGGTAACGACCCGGTCGAGCTTGATCGTCGCAGCCAGGATGGTCAACACGACCATCATGCTGGAAATCGTCAGAATGAAGCCGCGCGCGATCCGCGGCATCGGCATGTTGACGATCGCCGTCGAGGGCGACTGATACTCCAGTATGGCCGGCAGCGTAGGGTCCAACCGGTCGGTTTTTGCTGAACTAATCGCCCTGGAGGAGTGTCGGGGCAAAAGCTGCATGACCTGAACCTTCGCGGTTAAGATGGCGGTTCTGCTGGTTCCAGAGCGTGCGATAAATCGCACAGCGCTCGAGCAGCACTGTGTGCGGGCCGATATCCATCAATTTGCCTCTCTCGAGCACCAGGATCTGGTCGCAATCGATCAAGGACGAAAGGCGGTGCGTCACGATGAACATCGTTCTGCCGCGCGCGATGCGCGCCAGGTTGGCGTTCACCAATGCCTCCGACTCCGGATCGAGCGCACTGGTCGCCTCATCGAGGATGAGGATGCGTGGGTCGGTGATCAGCGCGCGAGCAATGGCGAGGCGCTGACGTTGACCGCCGGAAAGATTCGGTGAGCCTTCCTCGATGTAGGTTTCATAGCCGTTCGGCATCCGCTCGATGAACTCCTCGGCGCCGGCGAGGCGTGCGGCGCGGATCGCGTCCTCGAGCGACAGGCCAGGCCGGCCGGCGAGGATATTGTCGCGGATCGAGCCACGGAACAGGAAGTTCTCCTGCAGCACGACGCCGAAGTTGGATCGCAGATGCCGCAGATTGATCTCCCTCAGATCGGCACCGTCGATTTTGAGGAAGCCAGAGTACTCGCGGTTGATCCCTTGAAGCAGCCGTGTGACGGTCGACTTGCCGGAGCCCGAGCGCCCAACCAGGCCGAGCATGGTGCCGGCCGGAACCGAGAAGGTGATGCGGTCGAGGGCAGGCAGCTTGGTGCCGGCATAGGTGAAAGTAACGTCCTCGAAACTGACGGCGCCGGCGAATTTCGGTCGTAGTCCACCGGATGCGGCATCTAATTCCAGCGGACGGTTGAGCACCTCGGCGGCCTGCGCCATCGAACCGGCCACCTCTTCGTATTCCTCGACGAGGCGGGCCAGGCTCACGAGCGGAGAGGCGACGCGCTGAGCCAGCATCATGAACGCGATCATACTCCCCATCTGGTAGGCATTGCCTTCCGACAGAGCGAGATAGGCGTAGATCAGGATCACACCGACCCACATGAACCGCTCGATCGGGTTCACCAGCGTCTGTGGCCAATTCGACAGTCTGCCGAGTTCCATGCGCCATTTGCCGACTTCCGCGACCCGTTGGTCCCAGAGTGCTTTCCGCTGCGGCTCCAGCGCCAGCGACTTGACGGTCTTGATGCCGAAGATCGTCTCGCCGAGGACCGCCTGCTTCATTGTCTCCGCGGTGATCACCTTCATGTACACCAACCGCAGCGGGCGAAGGAACGCGAGGATGATGAGCATGATCGTCGTCGCGCAGATCAGCACGATCCACGCCAGCGTGGCATTGATAAGGAACAGAAACGGAAGCAGGACCAGCAGCGTAATGAGATCCAGCATGGTGGTCATCAGCTTGCCGGTGATGAACTGCCGCACCACGTTGACCTGTGTCACCCGGTACATCGTTTCGCCAGCCGGATGACGCTCGAAATAATCCAGCGGCAACCGCACCAGCCGGTTGAAAACGTGCAGGTTGAGCGTTGCATCGGTCCGCACCCCGACCACCAGGATGATCAGCCGCCGCGCATAGCCGAGCAAAGTCTCATAAAGCACCAGAACGGCGACAATCATCGAGATCAGGAACAGCGTCGAGTAACTGTGATGGGCCAGCACCCGATCAACCACCTGCATAGTGATCATCGGCGGGATGATGGTCAGGAAGCTGATGGCGACGGATGCGATCAGCAGGTCGCGAAGATGCTTGCGCTGCTTCATCACCACCCCGGCGAGCCAACCCAGGGTGAAGGGAGGATCGGCCTCGGCCTGCGAGCGGTCGGCGCGGAGCAGCACGGTATCGCCACTCCAGTATTCGCTCAGCCGCATTTCGTCGACCGGCACCGGCGGTTCGGCTTCCGGTGCCCGTGGATCACGAATCAGGACGACCTTGGATTCGCTGTTGGAACCGCTCAGGAGGCCTGCCGTACCATCATTGAACAGAAGGACGACAGGACCGGCGCCGGTAACGTTGAACAGGTGCCGCCAGCGCAGCCGCAGTGCTCGTGACCACATACCGGCGTTTTGCGCCCAGTTGGACAGCGCCCCGGCGGTGGGCATCGTCTCGTTCTGGCCAAGCCGGAACTCCGCGGGATCGAGTTCCAGTCCATGGTAGCGGGCGGCCGACATCATGGCGAGCAAACGCGGGTGGATCGGACCACGACCGCCACCGCTGGCCGATGACATGCCCGCGCCCGCGCCCCCGTCGCCGGGATGCGCTCGGGCAACCGTCGACGGCGCGCGGTTGTGCCCGAGTAGCCCCGGTTCGTGTCCGTCAGATATATCCACGAGCGAACCCTTTTATCGGCAAATCAGGCACCGCGGATGGCCCCGGGAAAATTACGGGTCCGCGGCGCCTCGCCAGGTTGATAACACGGATGCAGTTGCTCAAGACCCATCGAAGCATTCGACCCGATAGGTCTCGACCTGTCGACTGCCGCCCCCGAGCCGTCCTGATCTCGACGGCCGCTCGATCGTGATGTCGACTATGTCGAAGCGCGCTTCCAAATCCAATAAAAATCTTAATTCCGAGACCGATTTCGAAATGTCACCGAACAGAGAAACCATGACCACCGATCGTACTAGTTGATGCCGCAAGCATAGCATCAAAAAGTTTACAATTGATTTCGATGCGGCCTTTGCAGCAGTCGTCAACGTCGGACATTGCGTCTATCCTGCCCGGACAAGGAGGGACCAGGCAGGATGCATATTCGCCACGCGACAGAAGCCGATGTCGCCGATATCCAGGTGATCTACGCCCACCATGTCCTGAACGGGACCGGGACGTTCGAGGAAGAGCCGCCCTCGGTCGAGGAAATGCTGGAGCGATTTCGCAAGGTCATCTGTCAGCGTTGCGTCTGGCTGGTCGCCGACGATGCGACCGGCGTCCTTGGCTACGGCTACTACACGCAGTTCCGTGACCGTTCGGCCTATCGCTACGCCGTCGAGGACAGTATTTACGTCCGGGAAGACGTGCGCGGCCAGGGCGTTGGCAAGGCCCTGGTCGCCAAGCTGATCGAACTCGCCACCGCGCAAGGGTTGCGCCAGATGATAGCGGTCATCGGCGATTCTGAGAACGTTGGCTCGATCGGCGTGCACGCCAGCCTGGGCTTTCATATGGTCGGGACGATGAAATCTGTCGGCGTGAAGTTCGGCCGGTGGCTTGACGTGGTGTCTATGCAGCGGGCGTTGGGTCGGGGCGACGCGAATATTCCAACCTGATCCGGCGTGATGCGTTTCATCCGGCGGCCGTTGATACCCGCCGCGTTGCGTCCCGAACGCCGATTGGTGGCGATGGCCGCCTATGGCTTCGTTTCAGGGCTGCCCTTTCCGCTGTCCGGTTTCACCCTCCGGCTGTGGCTCTCGGATGGCGGCGTCTCGCTGACCGTCGTCGGGCTGACCGCCTGGCTTGGCCTCGCCTATTCGCTGAAGTTCCTTTGGGCGCCACTGTTGGATCAGTCGCCGCCGCTGCGCGCGCTGCGTCAACTCGGACGTCGCCGTGGCTGGCTGATGCTGATCCAGCCGCTGCTTGCACTGACAGCGATGCTGCTTGCGCTGTCCGAGCCCGGGCGGGCGCATCCAGGGCTGCCTTTCGCGGACGGCGCGCTACTGACATTCGCAGCCGCGGCCGGCGTGGCTTTCCTCTCGGCCACCCAGGATATCGCCATCGATGCCTGGCGCATCGAGGTGTTCCCCGTGCGTCGGCAGGGTGTCGCGCTGGCTGCCTATGTCTGGGGCTATCGGATCGCGCTGCTCGCTGCAACCACCGGCGTCATTGGTGTCGCGGCGATGGTCGGATGGCGCGGGCCTTTGCTGGCGATCGCCGGCATCATTGCCTGCGGCAGCCTCGTCACTCTGTTCGCTCCGCCTGAGTCGGCGTCGCCGGGCGAACCTGCCATCCCGGGAAGCGGGTTCCGTTGGGCGGTGATCGAGCCGGTGCGCTCCTTTCTGGCGCGCCCGTCCGCACCCGTCATCATCGCATTCGTGATGCTGTTCAAATTAGGGGAGGCGATGGCCGGTCTGATGACGGCGCCATTCTATCGGCATCTTGGCTTCGACAAGACGGCGATCGCCGCGACCGGATTTTTCTCGCTGTTTGCGACGTTGGCCGGCATCACGCTGGGCGGCTGGCTGGTGGCGCGGATCGGCACCGGTCGAGCGCTGCTGATCACGGGGTGTGCGCAGACCGTGGCGATGGCGATGTATGTCGTGCTGGCGGGAGAGCCCGGCCAGCAGCCGGTGCTTTACGCCACGGTCGCCGTCGAGGCGTTCGCCCAAGGCCTGGCTGACGCCGCGTTCCTCACATTCCTGTCGGGTCTCTGCCGGCGGGAATTCGCGGCGACGCAGTACGCGCTGCTGTCGTCGCTGCCGCAGCTTTCCATCCACACGATTGGTGGATTGTCAGGCCTGATGGCGGCCTCGCTGGGGTGGACTCTGTTCTATGCCGTGTGCATGGCGGGCGCGATTCCCGGCATGCTGTTGATGCTCGTCCTGCTGCGCCGTGGCGCCGCAATCGAGGCCGCGTAGGACCTGCTGGCCGCGCCGCTGGCTGGTGGGTTGGCGATCGGGCCAGGCGATCGGGCCAGTCAGTTGGCGATGCGCGCCAGGAACGGACGGCGAAGTCCGGAATGATGCGCCAAGCGGTTGACCAGAAGCATGATCACGATGAGGTTCCCCAGGTTGAACAGCACCCCGAGGATGAAGGCAGGCGTGTAGGACAGAAAGTCATCATACAATCGCCCGGCAAACCAACTGCCGAACGCCATGCCCGCCATGGAGGTAAACAGCAGGGAGGGGATGCGCCACGACGCCTCGCTGGAAGGAAACAGGTCGCGGATGGCCACCGAATAGGACGGGATGATGCCGCTGAAACCCAACCCGAACGCGGCGGCGACCGTGAACAGTCCGATCTCGTTGCGGGTCAGCAGAAAGGCCGCGAGCGTCAGCGTCTGGAGCGCCGATCCGGCTAGCAACGCGTGCAAGCCGCCGAAGCGATCGGCGAAGGCGCCCCAGAACTGCCGCGACAGGAAAGCGCAGGCCAACATGACCGAAAGCATCGCGGCGCCATGGGCGGGAAGGATGCCCAGGTCGCCGCAGAAAGCGACGAGGTGGGAGGCCGGTAACGCCATCGGTACGCAGCACATGAAGCCCGCCACGCAGAGCAGCGCCATGACTGTGTTCGACGGCAAGCCCAGCACCGACGCCCCCGGCTTGAGGGGGCCCGCGGGGACCCTGCCGATCACGGGCTCGGCCGGTGCCGGATGCAACAGGGCGAGCAACGGCAGCAGCGCGAGCACCACGACCGCATAGGCCAGCATCGTTGTCTGCCAGCCGTATCGTTTCATGCCGACTTCCAGAACCGTCGGCCAGAACATACCGGCGATGTATTGGCCGGAGGCGATCAGCGCGAGCGCGGTGCCGCGGCGGCGATCGAACCAACGGCTGACATACACCATCAGCGGCGCATAGAGAGCGCCATTTCCCAGGAAACCGATCAGCAACCCGTGCCCCACATAGAGCGCCCAGACGGTTCCCTGGCTGGACAGGACCAGGCCGGCCGCCATCGCCGTGGCGCCCATCATCGCGATCCTGCGGATCCCGATCCGGTCGGCCAGCCAGCCCATGAGGATGCCGCCCGAACCAATGCCGATCCAGACCAGCGCGCTGGCCAGCGACAGCATCGAACGATCGGTGCCGAGCGCCGCCTGGATTGGTTTCATTCCAACAACCACAAGCAGCGGAGAACCGAACGAAACCGAGAGGACAATCAGTGTCAGAATGGCCGCCCGCCAAGACTGCGGCCCTTCGATACTGTCTCCGACCGTCCCTCGGGTTCGATTGATCACGTCCATCTGACCGTTGTTGGCATGTGTCAACTTTGGCGTCGGCGCTGTCCCATACCGGCGGGATGGTTCTTTGCGCTGCGGCGACCTAAGGTGTTTATCGAGATGCGACGGAAAAGATCAACCCGCCTCGGGAGACCGTGATGACAGAACCGACGCGCGCGACCGAACCGACCGGCCCGCTGAAGGGCCTGCGCGTGTTCGACCTGACACGTGTACTGGCGGGGCCGACCTGTTCGCAGATGTTGGCTGACCTTGGCGCCGATGTGGTCAAAATCGAGCGCCCTGGCGCTGGCGACGACACCCGCGGCTTCGCCCCGCCCACCATGCCCGGGACGCAGGAGAGCGCGTACTTTACCGGCGTGAACCGCAACAAGCGCTCGGTTACGCTGGATATCGGCAAGCCGGCCGGCCAGGACATCGCGCTGCAGCTGATCGCGGGCTGCGACATTCTGGTGGAGAATTTCAAGGTCGGCGCGCTGGCAAAGTACGGCCTGGGCTACGAGCAGCTGCACGCCCGGTTCCCGCGGCTGATATACTGCTCGATCACCGGCTTTGGCCAAACCGGGCCGTACGCGGCGCGGCCGGGTTACGACAGCCTGATCCAGGGCATGGGCGGCGTCATGAGCCTGACCGGAGAGCCGACGGGGTTGCCACAGAAGGTCGGAGTCCCGGTCGGAGACCTGTTCGCGGGTCTTTATGGCTGCATCGGCATTCTGGCCGCGCTGCGTCATCGCGACCTGACCGGTCAGGGCCAGCAGATCGACATCGGCATGCTGGACACCAGCGTCGCCTGGTTGGCGAACCAAGGTATGAACTACCTGGCAACCGGGGAGAACCCGGTGCGCCTGGGCAATCAGCATCCCAACATCGTGCCTTACCAGGTGTTTCCGACCGCCGACGGGCACATGGTGCTGTCGGTCGGCAACGATCCTACCTTCAGGCGCTTTTGCGAGGCGTTCAATCTCACGCACCTGCTGGAGGACGCTCGCTTCGCCACCAATGCTGCTCGTGTCGGCAACCGCGACCTCGTCACCGATACCTTGACGCCGGTGATGCGCCAGCACCCGACCGCGTGGTGGATCGAGCAACTTGAAACGCTGAAGATCGGCTGTGGCCCGATCAACCGGCTGTCGGAGGTGTTCGCCGACCCGCAGGTGGTGGCGCGCAACATGGTGCTGGAGATGGCACACGGCTCCGGACAGACGGTGAAAGTGATCGCCAATCCGGTGAAGCTGTCGGAAAGCCCGGCCGACTACCGCATCCCGCCGCCGCTGCTGGGCGAACACACGGACTCGGTGTTGGCTGAACGGCTGGGCCTGGACCCGGCCACGCTGGCAACGCTGCGCGAGAAGGGGGTCATCTGAGGCTTCTCCGATGGAACCCCGGGCAAGAGCGATTCCGGTGGAACCGGTGATCCAGGGAACCCCCGTCGCGCTGGGACTGCATAGCGGCATGATCACGTTGGCTGCCGAGGCAGGCGGTCGGTTCAGGATGATTTGCCTGAATGCTCCGGCACTGATCGGCCCGGCGCGGTTGTTCCTGGCCGCGTAGCGCAATGCGCCGGTTGCCGGAACAAGCGGTGCATCTGCCCTTCGCCGCTGGTCCGTATCGGATGGCGATGGATCTGGTCACGGTTCCGGAGACCGAGTGGTTCGAACTGGACCAGCGCTACGGTGCGGAGATGGCGGAGCGGCGGCGGTTGCTCGACACCATCCATGATCAGGTGTTCGCCGCTGTCCCAATCTCCGACCCGGCGCGGGCCGAGGCGCTGACCCTGGTCGTGGCGGCGCTGACAGCGCACCACCCGGACTGGTTCAGCCGCGACGGGTCGCTGCTGCACAATCATCTGACCGCCGAAACCTGGCGGATGCTTCCCGAGGCGGGGCAATACGCCGCTGTGACGGATCGAAACGAGCCTTTCGCGCTGGACCCGTTGGAGCTGGCGGGACGTCTGGTGCAGGAGGATCTGTGTGTGATCCAGAACGCCGCCGAAGGCCCCGTGTTTACCGCTGGGGTGCTGTGTTTTCCCAGCCGGTGGCGGCTGATGGAGAAGATTGGCAGGCCCTTGTCCGCGGTGCATGGACCAGTACCGCTCTACGCCGACCGCCTGGCGAGGCCGGTGGACCGTTTCATGCGGCATCTGAAAGTGGGGCCTGTCGCGTCCCGGCTGAACTGGTCCGTGCTGGACGACCCGACACTGTTTCAGCCTACCGGGAAATGGCGACGCGATGGCGGCACCGGCATCACCGAGGACAATGCGGGAAGCCGGACGTATCTGCGCGTGGAGCGACAGACCCTCCGGCGCCTGCCGGCCAGCGGGGCCGTGTTGTTCGGCATTCGGGTGCATTGTTACGAGTTGGGCCGAGCAATCGATCGACCCAGCCGAGCGGCTGAGCTGGCGGCGGCGGTACGGGCCTTGCCGGCGGACATCGTCCACTACAAGAGCCTGTTGCCGTTCCGTGATGCCCTGCTCGGATGGCTCGACCGCCAGTCCCAAATCAGCAGCCCGTGACCCCAGCACACCGATCGCAACTCGGTGTCACCCCGGACGCCGCAAAGCGTCACGCCCGTGCCTGAAACTGTGCGAAGCCGAGGCGCCCACGACGGGTGCGGTGTGCGGGGAAAATCGCGGGTCAGCGGGTGCGATTTTATCAGCGGCCGGTGGGCTGACCGGTGGTTGCTATCTGGTCGCCTATGATCCCCCGCGCCGCAGGAACTGCGCGAAGGCGGCCAGCGTCAGGTCGGAAACATGGTGCTCGATGCCCTCGGCATCGGATTCGGCGGCCTCGGCCGGTACGCCGACCGCGAGCAGGAGATCGACAACCACGCGGTGGCGAGCCCGTACCCGTGCCGCCAGATGCTCCCCGGAGGCCGTCAGGAACACGCCACGATAGGGCTTGGCCACCGCCAGCCCCTCCCGCTTCAGGCGCCCGATTGTCTTGATCACCGTGGCATGAGCGACGCCAAGCCGACGGGCGATGTCGGTAGGCCGAGCCTCGCCGCCGTTGGTGATCAGGTCGGAGATGAGCTCGACATAATCTTCCAACAACGCGCCAGACTGCGCGGTTCGAGCTTTGCCGAACCGTCTGGCCTGGGTTGGTTCGGCCGGAAGCGCCGTCGAGACGGGCGATCGGTCAGGGGATCGAGCCGGCGAATGCGCCATGCGAACGCCATCGGTTCAGTTGCCGAGAAACAGGTCTGGCGCAAACCCGAAACTTTGCAATAGGAGAATTACGTTCAGTCCCAGCACGACCAGCGATGCCGCGCCAGCCAGCAACTGGGTAGCCCCGCTAATGGCGAATCGCGCCATGACGTCGCGGCGGCGCACCAGCACCAGAAGCGCTATCATCGGCACCGGCAGCACCAGGCTCAGTACCACCTGGCTGAGCACCAGCGCGTCCGTCGGTTGCACGCCGACCCAGACGACAACGGCCGCCGGCAGCATGGTCACCACGCGCCTGACCCAAAGCGGGATCCGGAAGCCCACGAAATCCTGCATGATAACCTGCCCGGCCATGGTGCCGACCACCGAACTGGAGACGCCCGAGGCAAGCAGCGAAGCCATGAACGCCCCAGCCGCGACCACCCCCATCAGCGGCAGCAAGGTGTGGAAAGCGGTCTCGATCTCTCCGACGTCCGAGTGTCCCAAATGGAACATCGTGGCGGCCATCGTGACCATCGCCATGTTGATCAACCCGGCGATGCTGAGCGCCACCACGACCTCGATGTTCGAGAACCGGAGCAGCCGCCGGCGCTCCGTGTCGCCGTTCGCGAGAACCCGGCCAGCCATCAACGCGGAGTGCAGGTAAATGACGTGTGGCATGACGGTGGCGCCGACGATACCGACGGCCAACGTCACGCTGTCCGCGCTGGTGAGTTGGGGGACCACGCTATGGAAGACGAAGGCACCCCAATCGGGCGGAGCAATGATCAGTTCAATCAGATAGGACAGGCCGATCACTCCGACGAAGCCGGTGATGATCAGCTCGATCGGGCGATAGCCGCGTGACTGGATGGTCAACAGGCCCCAGGTAACGACGAAGGTAATCAGCAACCCGGTCATCAGCGACAAATGGAACAGCAGGCTGATGCCAATTGCCGCCCCGATGGTTTCCGCCATGTCCGTCGCGATGGCGGCGATCTCGCTGGCGATCCACATGGCGATCACCATCGGGCGGGAGAAGTGACGCCGGCACAAGGATGCCAGGCTGTGGCCCGTGACGACGCCCAGCCGAGCCGACAGCCCTTGGAACAGCATGGCGATGACATTGGCCATCAACACGACCCAGAGCAGCATATACCCATGCCGTGCTCCGGCCTGGATGTTGGTCGCGAAGTTGCCGGGATCCATATAGGCGATCGAGGCGACTACGGCCGGTCCGACGAACGCCAGATATCCCCGAAGCCCGGCCCGGCGACCCGAAAGGACCCTTTGCGCCGCGATGGTGGTCCGGTCCGACAGTGTCCTCAACGCAATCCCGTCACTCATTGACCGCTCCGCTCGGCCAGGCCGGCAAATGAAGTATCAGCGACACGATGATCCTTTGACCATACTATGTAGCAAAGGCTACATTCGTGCCCATCACGTGGCTGTCCGCCCGGCTGTGTCAAGGCAAATCAGATACGTGCCGCAATATTCAGCTGGCCGTCCTGGCTGCGCCCGCTCCCCCGCGGACCGGCGACAGCTCCTCCGTCAGTCGGAGACCAGCTTCCCCCGCTTGCGAAGTGTGCTAAACGGCCCGCCGCATGCTCCATTTTCTTGATTTCGAAAAACCCATCGCCGAACTCGAAGGCAAGATCGAGGAGTTACGGCGGATGTCGGAGCCGGACGGCATCAATATCGCCGACGAGATTTCACGGCTCACCCTGGTCGCTGACAAGCAGCTCCGAACCACATACGGCCGCTTGACGCCGTGGCAGAAGACGCAGGTTGCGCGCCACCCGGACCGGCCGAGGGCACAGGATTATATCGACGGACTGATTACCGAGTTCACGCCGCTTGCGGGCGACCGGGCCTTCGCCGACGATGCGGCCGTCCTTGGCGGCATGGGCCGCTTCATGGGCCGCGCGGTCGTGGTGCTGGGCATCGAGAAAGGTGCGGATACGGAAAGCCGGGTGCGGCACAACTTTGGCATGGCGCGGCCCGAGGGTTACCGCAAGGCGCGTCGGTTGATCGAACTCGCCGGGCGGTTCGGCCTGCCGGTGCTGAGCTTTGTCGATACTTCGGGGGCATTTCCGGGCATCGACGCGGAAGCCCGGGGCCAGGGCGAGGCCATCGCTCGCTCAATCGAAGCCTGCCTCGAGGCTCCGGTGCCGATCGTGGCGACTATCATCGGCGAAGGCGGATCAGGCGGCGCGATGGCGCTGGCGGCCGGCGACCGCGTCTTGATGCTGGAATACGCGATATATTCAGTGATTTCGCCGGAAGGATGCGCCTCGATCCTGTGGCGCGACACGGCTGAGGCGCCGGCGGCTGCAGAAGCATTGCGCCTGACCGCTGAGGACTTGTTGCGGCTCAAATTGGTGGATCAGGTGGTGCCCGAGCCGCTGGGTGGTGCACATCGCGACAAACCGGCGGCACTGGAGGCGGTTGGTCAGGCGGTCCACGAGGCCTTGACCGGCCTGTTACCGTTGGACGGAGCGACGCTGCGGGCGAAGCGGCGTGACAAGTTCCTGGCGATGGGCCGGGAGGCGGTAGGGTAGCACGCCGACGCCGGTCCGGAGCCTGTCCGCAGAACAACGCCTGCCCGATTCGCACCGGCACTCACATCGGGTCAGGGTTCGCGGGTCTGCCACCGACTAGGTGGTGGACAATGCGGCGAGGTCGAGCCGCTTCCGGCCCGATATATCGCCTCAAGCGATTGATCTCTGGCCGGCGTCGTGTTTCGTTGCGGCATGGCTTCGTCAAGGACTAAATCGGCGCCGGCAGGCAAGTCGACGGTCGGTCGGCCAGGCAACAGCAGGTTGAGCATCCGGCTTGACCTGGCGTCCGGCGCCCGGATCGGACCAGGCAAGGTCGCGGTCCTGGAGGAAATCGGCCGCTCCGGCTCGATCTCGGCGGCGGGCCGAGCATTGCATATCTCCTACCGGCGGACGTGGGAGCTGGTTGAGGATCTGAACGCCAGCCTCGGTGCGCCGGTCGTGGAAACGGCGGCCGGCGGCAGCGGTGGAGGCGGCGCCAGCCTGACGGAACTGGGACGGGCGGTGATCGCGCGCTATCGCGCCATCGAGGAGGACTGCACCGCCGCCGCCCGCAAGCACCTCGCCGCGCTGCAACGGATCACACGCGCGCGCTGAACCGTCGTGGCAACCCTTGAGGGCTCGGCTAGGACCTGGCCGAACGGCGACGTTGATCGTTGCATTTGCGGTGGCGGCAACGAGGGACGCGCGTCATGCCTCTGTCCACTTCTCGCCCCACCGATCGCCGAACACGACGTCCTCCAGCGCCGTCCGAGCCACCGGCCCAAACCGACCCAACGGATAGCCGACGGGCAGAATAGCATACGAATGGGCATCCTCCGGCAGCCCCAGCGCCGCCTCGGCCTCCTTCTCGAACAGCAGGTACAACGTCGTCAGAGTTGCGCCGAGGCCCAAAGCCCGGGCGGCCAGCAACATGTTCTGCACCGCCGGGTAGATGGACGAGCCCGAAGTCCTGGTGTGGGTGCCCCCTTGCAGGCACGGCACGATCCACAGCGGTGCCTCATGCAGATGATCAGCCAGGTGCTCGGCCGCGGTCAGCATGCGGTCGAACCGATCGCGGGACGCTCCCGGCGATGGCGCGCCGGCTCGATACCGAGGCGCGACGATCTCGTGCCAGCCGCGTCGGTACCATTGTGCAACAGCCGACTTGATCGTCGGGTCACGGACCAGCAGGAAGCGCCAGGTCTGCATGTTGCCGCCATTGGGTGCCGATGTGCCGGCTTCGATGATCTGCCGAATGAGTGCCGGCGGCACCGGGTCCGGCTTCAACCTGCGCATCGATCGTGTGGTTCGGATGATTTCGAACAGGTCGGTGTTCATCGCTCAGGCTCTCCTTTGATCAGGCAGTCTTCGGTCGGTCGCGGCGCCTGCATGGCAGGTAGCGCATTGGGTGAACCGGAAAATCTCGACGGCGGACGATCTTGTTGGCGCGCGGATCACGGCCGGTGCGATGCCATGCCGAGGTCAGATCTTCCGACCGGTGTCAGCACGCCGCTCAGCCCGCAAGGGATGCAACCAGCCCGGGCAACGCGCGCAGCGAGCTTACCTCCGCATCCGGCTTGCGGCCGAGGGCTTCCGACTGGGTGCGCAGGGCGCGGAACATCGTCGCGGCTCCGACCGGCTCGCCACGGCCGAGTTCCTGCCGAAGAGCGTCCGGCGTGACCCGCTCGATGCGCACCACCTTGAAGCCAAAACTGCTGGCGCCGGCGACATCGAAGCCATTGGAGGAGACGAAGACGACCTCCCGCGGCTCCACTCCAAGCCGTTCCTGAACAAGTTCATAAGCGCGAGGGTCTGGCTTGTACGCTCGCTTCGCGTCAACGCTGATGACCGCCTTCAGATAGCGGTCAAATCCGCTGTTGCGGACCAGGGCATCGAGCATGTCCGGGCTGCCGTTGGACAGGATTGCCAACTGGAAACCACTTAGCGAGGCAAGCGCGTCGGCTGCCTCGGGATAAGGCGCAAGTCGGTCGTAAGCGTCCACGATCCGGTCGAGCACCGCCGCATCCGCGGTCAGTCCGATGGTGCCAAGCGTGTACTCGAGGGAGTCCCGGGTAACCGCGCGAAAGCCTTCGTAGCGGCGCATCAGCGAGCGCAGCCAGGTGTACTCGAGCTGCTTTAGACGCCAGACCTGCGTGATATAGTCGCCATGGCCCGGAAAAGCCGCCTCGGTGGCGGCACCGACCGACTGCACGTCATACAGCGTGCCGTACGCATCGAAGACGAACGCTTTGATCGCCATCGTGTGCTCGCACCCGCGCTCAGGTCGCCAATCGATCCGCCAGCGACCGCTGAAACTCCCCCATCATCATAAAACCCGCATCCGCTCGGCAGGCCGCCTCGGTCTCCCGCATGATCTCGGCATCCGACTTCGTCAGGTCCAGCGGCACGCCGTGCGGCTGCGGCACATGGAATGGAGTGTCGAGATACGCCTCCACGGTGTTGCCCTCCGGGTCCTTGAAATAACATGACCAGGCGTTGCCGTGGCTGGTCACCCGCATCTCGGTCGCGCCATTGTCGAGCGCTCGGCGGTGCACCGTGCGCAGGTCGGCCAGGCTGTCGAGCATGAAAGAGATCTGGTTGATCGGGTTGAAGCCGGAGGTGTCGGGGCGGCCGTCGACCAGCACCAACTGATGGTGATTGCGGGAACTGCCGCTCAGGAAGGTCAACTCCGTCCCGCTGCGCCCGGTGCCGCGATCGGTCACCACCAGCCCCAGGACCGTCGTGTAGAAGTGCTCCAGCAGCTTCTTGTCGGTCGCATAGATGCCGACATGGGCGAGGCGCGCGTGGATGTCTGCCATGGTCCTATCTTCCCGTGCCTTGGTGTCCATTCAATGCCGTTGGCGCGCCGCACGCAAGCGCGCACGGGTCGGGCGTTGTCCGTAATCGGCCACGTGCCGCGAGTGGAAAGGGCTGCCGGCGTTGCCAGCCGGCAGCCCCGGACGGTGATCTCACGCTTCACTCACCGTTGCCCGCCCGCCCGGCCCAGACCGGCGGATGACCGCTATCCGTTCACCAGTCGAATCATACTTGCCCACTTGTCGATGATCGGCAGCACTTTGTCCGACTTCTCCGCCGGCAATCCGGCAACCACGCGCGTAACGCCCAAATCGGCAAAGCGTTTCAGCTTGTCGGTGTCCTCGCCCAGGCCAAACATCGTGACCTCGATGGAACTGCGATCGCGCCCGGATTCTCGCACCATTTCGTCGAACTTCGGCAGCACCTCGGTGAGATCTGCGCGGCCCGCCACCGGGATCCAGCCGTCGCCGTAGCGAATTGCGCGTCGGGCGCCCTGTGGGAACGCGCCGCCGACATGGATCGGCGGGTATGGCTTCTGTCACTGGCTTTGGGTAGGCCACCATGGGGTCGAAATTGACCAACTCTCCATGATACTCGGATTTCGGCTTGGTCCAGATTTCCTTCATCGCCTCGATGAATTCACGTACCCGCTGGAAGCGGGTGGCGTAGACCGTCCCGTGGTTTTCCATTTCATCCTGGTTCCAACCGCCACCGACGCCGAACAGAAAGCGACCCTGGCTGACCTGGTCGAGCGATGCGACCAGCTTGGCGGTTTGGATCGCATCGCGTTGCTGCACCAGCAGGACCCCGGTGCCCAATTTGATGGTGCGGGTCACCTGGCTGGCGGCTGCCAGCACCACGAAGGGATCCATCGCGTCGTAATACGGTTTCGGCAAGTCGCCGCCGCCCGGATAGGGCGTTTTGCGCGAGAGCGGGATATGCGAGTGTTCCGGCGCCCAGACCAATTCAAAGCCGCGGTCCTCCAGCGCGCGAGCAAGCTCCATGGCCGACATCGAGTAGTCGGTGAAGAACATCATGCCACCGAATTTCATGTTCAATTCCCCTCTGGTTATTTGCCTCGGTGCCAGAGTCTAGTCGACGGCTGCCGCGGGCGCCACCGGGGTTGTCGCGAGGACACCGTCGCCCCGTCCGACAAGTCGATCTCAGTCAACCTAACCGAGTTGCACGACGCGCTCGAATTCGTCAGCGCCGGCGCCCTCTCAGAGCACATCGAACAACTTGATCGTTACATCGCCGTCCCGGATCAGAACGAGCTGGGACTCGCCCGGATTTGGCACTGCCGTTCGTCGGTCGGGAACTGTCCGGCGCCTACGACGTCGCCGGCTGCATACAATTTTGTTTGCACCATCGGAGCGAGCCCTCGTCAGTCGCACGGGTTGCGAATTCGTACCAGCTTTGTAGCATACAACGGCTTGACGCATCGCCGGGCTGATGAGAGCCACCGATCCGCCTGGGTGCCCACCCGAAGTATCATCCCCGGCTCCCTCGGTTGTCATCACTGCCTCTCTCCTGTGTCATTCGGTGTCATCCAGTGTCTCCTGTGTCATCCTTCTCCAGTGTCTCCTGTGTCATCCGGTGTCATCCAGTGTCATCCAGTGTCATCACCGTGCTTGGCACGGTGACCCACGACTTGCTGTCCTGCGCAGGGAAATTCGTGGATCTTCCCGCCTGCGCGCCACCTTCGCGAGGGCGGGTCCGGGCCAAGTCAACCCGTTGATGCCACCTCGAGAAACGTGCGCTCACGGCGCCGCCGGCAGTTCTTCAAGCTGCTCCAGGAGCACACGCCACGTGTGCACGCCCAAGTCTATCCATCTCCGCTGGCTGCGACCCACGGAACACTCCGCGGGACCGCGGGCAGGGGGCGGCACAGCGCGCAGGTGGTATCTCACGAAACCACTGAGCGAGATCAGGATGACGAAAAAATCGCGAGATGAAGCCCAAACGGCAGCCGTAGCGGTGGCGTTGACCCAGCTCTCCGAACCAATGATTTTCCAGGGAAATGTCAGTATTATCTCAGAACAGACGATGCAGACCCCGGCGATGGCAATATAGCTGAGGTCGATATTTGTCGATCCCGTTCAGCAACGTACGAATGAGGGAAATCGCCGCAACGAGTGCCACGAGGAGATGGCTCGGCGGGAACATCGAACATCCGTTTCCGGACGGCGGGCACTTTGGTGCGACGAATTGTCGCGATCATTGGTTTGGATCGATGGCAGGGCGCATCACCGCAGAGCGAGCCTGCTCATCTCTACCTGTCGGCCGGCATCCCTCAACCGTGTCATGGCCCGCGCACGCCGACCACGCTCGTTTTGTCTATACAGAGAGATTCGCGGCGACCGGGCCAGCACTCGCACGCCCGGTCACGACACGGGGTAAGTCTTCGCGATGAGACCTCAGTAGCCGGACTGGTTCGGATCTGTTCCAAACAGGGAACCAGTCGCGAGATTCGTGTTTGCACGCGAATCATAAGGTGACTCTACTGGCGCCCAAACGTGCACCCCGACCCCGTCAATCGAAAACAGCGGCTGCGACTCCGGCTCGTTGCCCTCAAGACTGCCTTCGACCGAGCTGTCTTGTCGTGACTGGCTGGCGTCCCAGTCCGGGTTCTGCGCTCGGACAGAGGACACGGTCGCCAACATCATGGCGAATACGCCAAGCACGACTGCGCGTTTCGTTTTCACGGCAGATCTCCTTGCCTGATTCTCTCGAATGACCGCCTTCGAATGCAAAGGCACCCACCGGCTCCAGGTTGCGATCATAAACATGGTGCCGGGCAGCGCCCGAAACAGAGCCCTGACCCTGAGAGATTTGCATGTCGGATCGGCACAAAACCAGCGTCGGCGGGACGCGGCGACCAGCTCGGCAAAAGTGCTGGCCGCGGTAATCAAGGCTTCGGCGGCCGCGCGGCGAAGCCGGAGCGCGAACCCCGCCGACGGACGATCGGCGGCCAAGCATAACCAAAGAGGTTACGCCGCCTGCGCCATAACCATGGCCCGCCACACGCGCTCCGGGGTTGCCGGCATGTCGATGTGGGTGACGCCATCGCCGCTAAGCGCGTCGATGATCGCGTTGATCACGGCCGGCGGACTGCCCACCGCACCGGCCTCGCCGGCGCCCTTCACCCCCAGCGGATTTGACGCGCAGGGGATCTCCAGCAGCTCCACCTCGATGTCCGGGAACTCGTTCGCCCGCGGCAGCGCGTAGTCCATCAGGCTGCCCGACAGCAACTGGCCCGAGGACGGGTCATACACGGTGTGTTCCAGTACCGCCTGGCCAAATCCCTGCGCCACTCCGCCGGCAATCTGCCCGAGCACGATCAGCGGGTTCACGATCTTGCCGACATCGTCGCACACCACGTAGCGTGCCAGTTCCACAATGCCGGTTTCCGGATCGACCTCCACTTCGGCGATGTGGCAGCCGTTGGGGAACGTGTGAGCGTCGATCGTCGCGACCTCGGCGGCATCCAGCAGGGTCGCCGGCTGCCCGGCGGCGGCTTTCTTCCGCTGCGCCGTCGCCAGGACAACAATGTCGATCCCGCGATCGGTGCCGACGATGGAGAACCGGCCATCGGCGAAGCTGATATCGGCGACCGCGGCCTCCAGTTCCTCGGCCGCCGCCTGCTTGCCCTTGGCGATGACACTGTCCGCGGTAATCAGGATCGCCTGACCCTCGGAATACAGGCTGCGCGCGCCGCCGGTCCCGCCCCCCACGGGAATGGTATCGGTGTCGCCCTGGCGAATGCGGATCTTGTCGCCGTCGATGCCCAACTGGTTGGCGGTCAGCTGGACGTAGGCTGTCTCGTGCCCCTGGCCGGTCGATTGGGTGCCGACATAGACATCGATAAAACCGTCGTCGGCGAAGCGGATCTCGGCCCGCTCGGTGGGATCACCGCCGGTGGCTTCCAAATAGTAAGCCAGCCCGAAACCACGCCGCTTGCCGCGAGACGCGGCTGCCGACCGGCGAGCGGCGAAATTAGCGTACTCCATCTTCGCCGTAGCGGCGTCGAGGACGATGCGGAAGTCGCCGCTGTCATAAAGCTTCCCCACCGGAGTGGAGTACGGCATCGCCGACGGCGGCACCATGTTGCGGCGGCGCAGTTCGACGCGATCGATCTTCAGCTCGCGGGCGGCGGCGTCGACCAGCCGCTCGACCAGATAGTTGCTCTCCGGCCGGCCGGCGCCGCGATAGGCGTCCACCGGAACCGTGTTGGTGAACACACCCAGTACGTTGGCGTAGATCGCCTTGAACCCGTAGACGCTGGCGAGGACCGAAGTGCCGGCGTAAGTCGGGATGTAGGGCGCGTAGGTAGACAAATAGGCACCCATGTTGGCGACATTGCGCGTGCGCAACGCTATGAACGTGCCGTCGGCGTCGATCGCCAGTTCCGCCTCGGTCAGGTTGTCGCGACCATGGATGTCGCTCAGGAATGCCTCGCCGCGGTCCGACGCCCACTTCACCGGCCGTCCGAGTTTCCGCGCCGCGTAACAGGTCAGCGCCTGTTCGGCGTAGAACATCGCCTTCATGCCGAAGCCGCCCCCGACGTCAGGCGTGATCACGCGAAAATTCGCCGGGTCGGTGCCGAACACCGGACTGATCATGGCCTTTATCAGCCAGCCCCCCTGGGTGTTGGAGTACAAGGTCCAGCGGCCGGTCGCGGCATCAAAATCCGCCAACGCGGCGCGTGCCTCCATCGAGTTTACCACGACGCGGTTATTGACCACCGTCAGCTTGGTCACGTGCGCCGCCCCGGCGATCGCGGCATCGGTGGCAGCCTTGTCGCCGATCTCCCAGTCGAACACCAGATTGTCGGCGATCTCCGGCCAGACCCGGGTCGCCCCGACATCCATAACGGCGGCGAGGTCGGTAATTGACGGCAGAACGTCGTAATCGAGCTGAATCATTTCGGCGGCATCACGGGCCTGCTTGATGCTGTCGGCAACGATGAAGGCAACCGGATCGCCGACGTGGCGCACCACCCCATCGGCCAGTACCGGATGCGGCGGCGCCGCCTGCGGTGAGCCATCCCGGTTGGTCACCAGCGCCGCGCAGGACATCGGTTTAAGTCCATCGGCATTCAAATCCGCCGAGGTGTAGACCGCGTGCACCCCCGGCAACGCCGCGGCGGCGGCGGTGTCAATTGCCGTGATGTTCGCCGCCGCGTGCGGACTGCGCAGCACCACGCCGAACAGCATGCTCGGCAACACGATGTCATCGGTGTAGCGTCCCGCGCCCTTCAGCAGCCGCGGATCCTCGACGCGGCGGACGGGTTGGGCGAGGCCGAACTTCGTGGTCATGATGATGCATCTCCGGACTGCGGTGACTAAGGTATCATGCTTCGCCGACAGGATGTACGGTGTCGGTGGAAAAGGCCAAGAGGGCCCCCAGGCTGATGCCAAGGAGCCCCGCCGTGGCCGGGTCCGCTCGACCCCGGCATGATCCTGTGGCTGCAACAGCAGAAAGGCCGGAGCGTCGAAAGGGTCGAGCAATTTCTCTACCACGACTGCGGCCTGAGAGGCTTGTCCGGTGTCGAACGATGCGGGTTTTGCTGGCCAGCAAACCGCCTCTGGCCGCGCTGGCAGTGGAGCATTTCGTCTATCACATCACGCAAACCGTCGGAGCGCTGGCAGCCAGCATGGGCGGCATTGACGGCCTGGTGTTCACCGCGGGCATCGGCGAACACAGTCCCCCGCTGCGGGCGATGGTGTTGCGTCGCCCGACGTGGCTGGGTTTTCAACTGGACGCGGCCGCGAACGAGCGGGGCGAGGGTCGCATCACCGGCGCGGGGTCGGGCCGGCCGGCCTTTATCATCCCGACCGATGAGGAACGGGTGATCGCCCGGGAGACGATCAAACTGCTGGCAGCGTAATGGACCATCGCCGGATGAGGGTCCCGTGCGAACGATCCCGCGCTCAGGCAGGTTTTCGGGCAACGACTTCCACCGTCCGTGCCCGTCCGTCTTCCGCCGCCCGCAGTGAGTTGATCAAGGATTGCCGGTAAAGATCACCCATCAGCAGATGCAGTCCGACCGGCGGCAGCACCTCGGTCTCTATGCCGCGGAGTCGGGCGGCATTCGCGGGTAAATGGATCTGGGTGGTGTCGTGGAAGGTCAGGATTTCGAACCCGGCGGCGATGAGGTCGCGGCGGGTTTCCTCATCGGTCGCCAGGAAGCTGTTCCGCGGCAGCGCCGCCCAGGGCACCGGGAAATCCGGCGGACCGTTCGGTCCGGCGTTGATATGGCTCAGCACCAGCCGCCCGCTCGGCTTCAGCACGCGGAACGCCTCGCGATAAGCACCGGCCTTATCCGCAATGTTCATGATGACATTGTGCGAATAGGCACGATCGAAGCTCACGTCGGGAAGCGGCAGAGCGAGCGCGCTGCCTTGAATGATCCGCACGCGATCGGACATGCCGCATGCCGCGTTCAACTCCCGTGCGGCATCGCAGAACACCGCCGTCAGATCCACGCCGGTCATCAGACACCCATAATTAGCCGCGATCCACCGGGCCGCGCCGCCCACACCGCTGCCGATATCCAGGATAGCCTCACCCTTCTGCGGTTCGAGCAGCGCGACGAGGTCCCGCGTTGCCAGGACCCCTCGACCATGAAGATGGTCGCAAGGCGCCAAGGTATCAGGCGTAATCGCCGTATCGGCGCCGGCTGATGCACGTATCGCCTGAATGATGCGGTTGGCGATCACGTTGCCTGTGCCGGCGAGGGCGTAATGATCCTCGACACGCTGGCCTGACATGAACTCAACTCCCCACTGTAGCCGAAGCCGTGAGCCCCGATCCAAAATGGACCTGCTCCGGTTACTCCAGATCCGGCATCATGAACGGCTCCGCCAACTCGAGTGCCCGCGCCGCGCGCAGCACTAAATCATCTCGATACTGCGCCGCTGCGATCTGCACCGAATTCGGCAGCCCGTCGCCTCGCAAACCCAGTGGCACCGAGATCGCCGGCTGCCGCGTCAGGTTGAAGGTGAAGGTCCAGGGCGCCCAGGCGGTCCACAGCGCGCGGACCGGATCGACAGTCGGTGCATCGGCCAGAGGTGGCCCGGCCGGCACGGTCGGGCAGAGCAGAAGATCGAAACGCTGGTGCAGACGGGCCATTGCGTGGCCGGCAGCCGCGCGCATGGCCTCGGCATCCATGAACTCGATGGCGGTCATTCCGCCCAGGGCTTCGGCCACCTCGCGGATGCCCGGGTCGAGCAACCCGACCAACTGAGTGGGCTGGCCGGCAACCAGTCGTGCCAGCGCGGAACCCCACACACGGCTGAATACGCTGCTGGTATCCGGCAGGTCGGCATCGGCTTGCTCGACGATCGCGCCCGCGTCGGCCAGCAACGCCGCGGCACGGTCCACCGCCGCGATGCCGTCGGCGTCGATCGGCGCATCGAACCCGGGATTAGACAGTATACCAACCGTCAGACCGGCGACGCCGTCCTCGATGCCATCACGCCAGTCCCTGCTGTCGTCCGGCAGGCAGAACGGATCGCGCAGGTCGTAGCGCGCCATGGCGGAGAACATCAGCGCGGCGTCGCGCACCGTTCGCGTCATCGGCCCGGCGCAGGCGACGCTGGCGAAAGCACTCGCCGGCCATTGCGGAATGCGACCGTATGTGGGCTTGAGCCCGACCAGACCGCACCACGCGGCGGGGATACGCACCGAGCCACCGGCGTCAGTGCCGATATGCAACGGACCAAAGCCGGCTGCCCCCGCCGCGCCCGCACCCGACGACGAACCGCCGGTCGTGTGGGCGGGATTCCATGGATTACGCGTGATGCCGTGCAGCGGGCAATCGCCGGGCGATTTCCAGCCGAACTCGGTGGTCGTCGTCTTGCCGATGACGACGGCCCCGGCAGCCTTCAGCCCCAGGACCATCGGGGCATCGTCCATCACCGGTTCGGTGCTTGTCGTCCGGCTGCCGCGCCTGGTGGGAAACCCCGCCAGATCGACCAGATCCTTCACGGTGCACGGGACCCCGTCCAACAGCCCGATAGGCCGCCCGGCGCTCCACCGCCTCGCGCTCGCCCGAGCCGCCTCCAACGCGCCCGGGTTCATCACCACGAACGCGTTCAGAGTGGGGTTGAGGCGGGCGATGCGTTCAGTAACGGCTTGAAGAACGTCCACCGGGCTGAGCTCACGGCGGGCAAAGCCGGCAAGCATATCCTCGGCGCTGAGCAGGGCGGGATTGTTCGGGGCGGCTGGTTCGGCGGGTGGCATCGGCGCGGTTTCCATCGGGCTTGACCGGAGGGGCTGACAGAATGGGCGGGCAGGGTGCAGCATGACCGCAGCAGCGAGAGGAGGGAACCCCGGATGAGCGATACAGCAGCCGACAAGGAGGCATTGCAACCGTGGCAATGGCCGGAGGAGACTTGGCGGCATATGGTCGGCCGCGCCCGGGCGGGCAGGAGCCTGAAGCCGGCGGCCTGGCCCAACGGTGCACGTTGTGCTGTCGCCATCAGCTTCGACGCCGACCATGAAACGATTCCGCTGCGCGACAACGACCCCAGCCCGATGCGTATCAGCCAGGGGCAATACGGCGCCCGCCAGGCGACCCCGCGGATCCGCCGTTTGCTGGAACACGAGTCGGTGCCGGCGACGTTCTTCTATCCGGCGGTGTCCGCTCTGCTACATCCCGACGAAGTGCGGGCGATCGCCGGGGATGGCCACGAGATCGGCATCCATTCGTGGATCCACGAGGTCAACACGACGCTGTCGCGGCAGGCTGAGCGCGACCTGACATTGCGATCGCGTGACACCCTGGCGCGGATCAGTGGCAAGGAACCGGTGGGGATGCGCACCGCGAGCTGGGATTTCTCGGTCAACACCCTGGATATCATTCGCGAAATGAAGCTGTTGTACGACAGCAGCCTGATGGCGGACGACGACCCGTACGAGCTGGAGGACCAGGGCGAGGCGACCGGGATCGTCGAACTGCCGCCCGAGTGGATTCGCGATGACGCGGTTTATTTCAACATGCTGCGGTTTTCCGGGCTGCGCCCCTACACACCGCCCTCGGCGGTCGAGGAGATCTTTACCGCTGAGTTCGACGGCGCATGGGATGAGGGCGGACTGTTCCTGCTTACCATGCATCCGCACATCACCGGCCACCGTTCCAGGCTGCCGCTGCTAAGACGTCTGATCCACCACATGAAAGCCAAGGGCGGCTGCTGGTTTGCGACACATGCTCAGGTGGCCGAGTGGTGCAGGGGATAGTGGTCGCGGTTCTATGCGCCACTCAGCCAAGCCGCCACTGTCGACGCTGACGACGGCCGAAGGAACCCGAGGCCTGCTCAGATCAGGAGCAGGCCTTGCCGTTGCTGGGATGGTCCCCAGCCGCCTTTGCGTCAAACTCTGACATGTACTCGCCCTGCTTGGTCTTGCCGTAATAACGCGTGCCAGGACAGTGATAGACCTTGCTGGCGGTGTTGACCCAAACCTGACCGGGCGCCGCGGGTTTCGCAGCGGGCGGCGTGCGGGCCGGGCTTGTTGCCGTTGAGGTTGCCGGGGCCATCGAGGCGGGCGGTTTCGAGGCGGGAGTTGCCGCCGCCGCGGGAGCTGCCGCGGCAGGCGACATTGTGGCGTCCTGTGTGCCCCAGGTCGCGACGCCCTTATGACCGTGACACGCGCCCTTGCGCGTCGTGCCGGAAAACGTCGTGCCATCCTTGCAGGTGGCCGTCACAGTCGGGGACGTCTGCGCCGAGGCGCCGGCGGCCAACGACAGGCCGATAGCAAACGTTATCGACAGAAGTGCTGCTCGCATTGGATGTACCTCGTATGGAAGATGGCGCTGACCCGTTCCGCGACGGTCGGGCTGTCGATGTCTCATTGATTCCGGCCGCGGCCGTGCCGCGATCGTTGCGATCCAATCCACTGCCTCGGCAAGGCCTCGAGAGCGCGGGCGAGCGCCGTGATCGCCACCACCTGTCCGCCCGCAGACGCGCCGCGCCGCTTGATTGTCAGGGTAGCGGGCCTTTTCGTTTCATATGTTTCGCAGATCGTACGTTGTGTCACGGTATTGGATGGGAACATAATGTAACATATGATAGTTTACCAGCGATACCATAACCATGCAGCCATAGAAACCCCTGTTCTCACCAGAATTGAGGAATCATTGCATGAGATGTTGTGCAAGCCGTCTGATACCGGATCATTCCAGTGAATGACCGGGGTCCATCATCTGATGTGTGGGCCTAGTGTTTCGCGTTGTCGCGAATGCGTGGCATTGCCATCCGGGCCCGTAGGCCGCTAGACCGATCGCGCCTCAATGTCGCCTCGGACTCCTCAAAGCGGTCATCCCCGCTCCCCGTGTAGCCGCCGCTCCCCCGTGTCGTCGCCGCTCCCCGTGTCATCCCCGCTCCCCCGTGTCATCGCCGCTCCCCCGTGTCATCGCCGCTCCCCGTGTCATCGCCGCTCCCCGTGTCATCGCCGCTCCCCCATGTCGTCGCCGCTCCCCGTGTCGTCGCCGCTCCCCCATGTCGTCGCCGCTCCCCCGTGTCATCCCCGGCGAAGGCCGGGGACCCACGACTTGCTGTGCTGTGCGGGGAAATTCGTGGATCCTCGCCTTTGCAAGGCCACGTCCGGACAAAGTCCGATGACGGCACGCTGAGAACCATCTGTCGGCGTCGTGAGCGGGTGGTTATTGTTTGGTGCGTGAAGCGTCACCGTCACGCCCCCACCGAAGCCTGATTGGGCCAACCGGTGGCTTCATCTGAGTTACGACGTCAGGTGGGCGGGGGAGCCGGTGATGCTCCAGCGGGAGAAGTCTATCGAGGTCGCCAATCGGCAATCGCCGGTATGAAGCAGACCCTGGGTGTCGTCATCCCAAGGAAGTAAGCGCTGCTCTACACCGCTCGGTAATTCGCTTTTCCCGGCTCAGGAAGCCAGGTCAGGGCGTCTCCACCTGCACGATTCCACCACGTGGCGACGCGGCGTGCTCCTTCAGGACCGCGTCGTTCCCCGGATCCACTTCCTTCATCAGCACGTCGTAGCCCCAAAGCTCGGCCAGATGCTGCAGCACCATGCGCGTGTCGCGTTCATCCAGCAGTACCTTGTTGAGCGCCCGGTGATGCAGGATCAGCCGGCGGTCGCCGGCCAGATTGACGTCCACCACCTGGATATCCGGCGCCATCCAGGAAATGTCATAGTGCCTCGCGAGCGCCTGCTTGATCTTGCGATAGCCTCGCTCGTCGTGAATTGCCTCGACCCGCATGTTTGGGTCGCTCGAGTCGTCCATCACATGGAACAGAGCAAACTTCCGGGTGAGCCGCGGGCTAAGGAACTGCAAGATGAAACTCTCATCCCGATAGTTCGCCCAGACATCACGCAGCACCGCCATGTGGTCGCCCTTGCCGGCGATGTGCGGAAACCACTGATGATCCTCAGCCGTCGGGACGGTGCAGATGCGCTCGATGTCCTGCATCATCGCAAAGCCGAGCGCGTAGGGGTTGATGCCGGAGTAGCGGGGATCGTCGAACTCCGGCTGGAACACCACGTTGGTGTGGGATTTCAGGAATTCGACCATCGAGCCGTCGGTCAGCAGTCCTTTTTCATGCAGCCGATTCATGATGGTGTAGTGAACGTAGGTCGCGCAGCCCTCGTTCATCAGCTTTGTCTGTGTCTGCGGATAGAAATACTGCGCAATGATGCGGACGATGCGGAGGATTTCGCGCTGCCAGGGCGCCAGCTTGGGCGCCGTCTTCTCCAGGAAATAGAGGATGTTCTCCTGCGGCAGCTGCAGCAGCGACTTGCGACGTTCCTCGGCCGTCGGATCCTGGCGTACATTCTCCTTGCCGGGCACGGTGCGCCACAGGTCGTTGAACACCTTTTCATCGTGTTCGCGCCGCTCGCGTTCGCGCTTCTCCTCAGAGCGGAGATCGTTGGTGCGCGGCCTGGGATATTTGTGCACCGCGTGACTCATGAGCGCGTGCGCGGCATCCAACAGGCGTTCAACCGCGGCCTCGCCGTGACGCTCCTCGCAGGACATGATGTAGTCGCGGGCGAATTCCAGGTAGTCCAGGATGCCGTTGGCGTCGGTCCACTGTTGGAACAGGTAGTTGTTCTTGAAGAAATGGTTGTGCCCGAACGCCGCATGAGCAATCACCAGCGTCTGCATCGTGGCGGTGTTTTCCTCCATGATGTAGCTGATGCAGGGGTTCGAGTTGATAACGATCTCGTAAGCAAGCCCTTGCATGCCTGCCTGGTACATCGCCTCATTGCGGGCGAAATGCTTGCCGAACGACCAGTGCTTGTAGAACAGCGGCATACCGATCGAAGAATAGGCATCCAACATCTGCTCGGTACCGATCACTTCGATCTGGTTCGGATAGATGTCCAGCCCAAGCTCATCCAGCGCGATCTTCTGGATTTCGTCATTGCAGCGCTGAATGGTGTCGAAGCTCCAGTCGGCGCTCTCGAACAACGGGCGTTCGGCTCGGATCAGTGTGGTGCTCATTCCGCGGCGACCTCCCCCCGTTGCTTCTTGGCGAACAATTCCCGGAACACCGGGTAGATATCCCGCCGATGTCCGACCTTGCGCATCGCCATCGGTGCGCCGGTCCGGATGATGGACGAATAAGTCTGCCACAAATCGCTGTCGCGCCGGATGAACCCTGGCGGGAAATGCTCCGAGTCGCGCCCCACTTCCAGGTAGGCGTAATACTGGCAGGCGGGCAGGATCACCTTGGTCAGCAGGGCGGCGGTTTTGTCGTTATCGCTGGCGGTGTTGTCGCCATCCGACGCCTGGGCCGCATAGATATTCCAGTTGTCCGGGCTGTAGCGCTCATCGATGACCCGCTGCATTTCCTCCAGCGCGGTCGATACTACGGTGCCGCCGGTTTCCGGACTGTTGAAGAAGGTCTCCTCATCGACCTCGGAGGCCTGATGGGTATGGCGGATGAACACCACCTCGACATTCTTGTAGCGCCGCTTCAGGAAGATATAGAGCAGCACGTAGAACCGCTTGGCCAGGTCCTTCATGTGCTCGGTCATCGAGCCGGAGACGTCCATCAGGCAGAACATCACCGCCTGTGCCACTGGCTTCGGCATCGCCTCGAACCGTCTATACCGCACGTCAAGCGGGTCGATGTAGGGGATCAGGCCGGTGCGGCGTTGCTTGCGGGCGAGCTCTTCTTCCAGCACCAGGCGTCGTGCCTCGTCCTCGGGGCCATCCAGCGCGGCGATCTCGTCACGCAGCGCCTGCAGTTCCTCGGGTTTCGGCCGATGCAGCGCAATGCGGCGAGACAGGCTGTTCCGCACCGTGCGCATCAGCGCCAGGTTGGCGGGCGAGCCGTTCACCGAGTAGCCCGCGCGATGGAAGACCACGGCATCAGCGTTCACGACGCGGCGTTTAGCCAGATCCGGAAGCTCGAGGTCCTCCAGGAACAAGTCAACAAATTCGTCGCGCGACAGAGCAAAGCGAAAATCGTCCTCGCCCTCGCCGTCCGGGCTGCCTTCCGAGCCGCCACCGCCGCCGCCGCTTGGTGGCCGCGGGATGGTGTCGCCGGCGATATACTCCTTGTTTCCAGGCAGCAGGTGGTCGCGAATGCCGCCGCTGCCACCACGCCGGAACGACGGTTCATGCACACCTTGCGCCGGCAGCACCACCTCACCGCCCGCGTCGGCATCCTTGATGCTGCGGCTGGCCGAACTCTCATGCACCGCCTTGCGGATCTGCGACTTCGCACGGCGCATGAAACGCTGGCGGTTCGCCAGGTTCTTTCCACTTGGGTTCAGCCGGCGGTCAACGATGTGCATAGGTGCCTGTTAGACCTCTATTGATTGGGCTGACATCGTCAGCCAGCCTGCTTCACCCGCATATACCATTCCACGAGCCGCCGCACCTGGCGTTCGGTATATCCACGGGCAGTCATCCGTTCGACAAAGTCGGTGTGTTTCTTTTCGGTATCACTGTCCTTCTTCGATCCGAAGCTGATCACCGGCAGTAACTCCTCGACCTGGCTGAACATGCGGCGTTCGATCACGTCGCGGACCTTCTCGTAGCTGGTCCATGAAGGATTCTTGCCATTATTGTTCGCCCGGGCGCGAAGGCAAAACTTCACGACTTCATTGCGAAAATCCTTCGGATTGGCGATCCCGGCCGGCTTTTCGACCTTTGTCAATTCCTGATTGAGCAACTCGCGGTTCAGCAACTGACCGGTGTCGGCGTCCTTGAAGTCGATGTCCTCGATCCACGCGTCGGCATATGAGACGTAGCGATCGAATAGATTCTGGCCGTAGTCGTGATACAACTCCAGATAGGCCTTCTGAATCTCATTGCCGATGAACTCGGCATAGCGCGGCGCAAGTTCGCCCTTGATAAATTCCAGGTAACGTTTCTCGGTTTCCTGCGGCATCTGATCGCGCCGGATCGATTGCTCCAGCACATACATCAGGTGGACCGGATCGGCCGCGATTTCCGTCGTGTCGTGATTGAAGGTCGCCGCCAGGACCTTGAAGGCGAAGCGGGTGGAGGCGCCGTCCATGCCTTCCTCGACGCCCGCGGTGTCCTTGTATTCCTGCAGGCTGCGGGCGCGTGGATCGGTCTCCTTCAGGCTCTCGCCGTCGTAGACTCGCATTTTCGCGAACAACGTGGAGTTCTCGTGCCTTTTCAGGCGGCTGAGAACCGAAAACCGCGCCAACATCTCAAGCGTGGCAGGAGCGCACGGCGCATCGCCCAGCTCCGAACGGGTCACCAGCTTGTCGTAGATCTTCTGCTCCTCGGTCACGCGCAGGCAGTACGGCACCTTGATGACGTAAATGCGGTCGATGAACGCTTCGTTGTTGCGGTTGTTCTTGAACGTCTGCCACTCCGCCTCGTTGGAGTGGGCCAGGATGATGCCCTGGAACGGGATCGCCCCGATGTTTTCCGTGCCGATGTAGTTGCCTTCCTGCGTCGCCGTCAGCAACGGATGCAGCATCTTGATCGGTGCCTTGAACATCTCGACGAACTCGAGCATGCCCTGGTTCGCCCGGTTCAGGCCGCCCGAGTAGCTGTAAGCGTCGGGATCGTTTTGCGAGTGCAACTCGAGTTTTCGGATATCGACCTTGCCGACGAGCGATGAGATATCCTGGTTGTTCTCGTCGCCAGGCTCGGTCTTGGCGATGCCGATCTGGCGCAAACGCGACGGGGTGATCTTCTGCACGCGGAAACGCGAGATGTCGCCCTGGAATTCGTCGAGGCGCTTGATGCACCACGGGCTCATGAGGCCGGTCAGACGCCGAGCCGGGATGCCGTAGCGGTCTTCCAGCAGCGATCCCATACGCTCCGGATCGAACAGCCCGAGCGGGCTTTCGAACACCGGGCTGAGGTCGTCCCCGGCTTTCAGCACGTAGATGGGGAAGGTTTCCATCAGCGCCTTCAGCCGTTCCGCCAATGACGACTTGCCGCCTCCGACGGGCCCCAGCAGATACATGATCTGCTTACGCTCCTCGAGGCCCTGGGCGGCGTGTCGGAGGAACCCGACGATGCGTTCGATCGTCTCCTCCATGCCGTAGAATTCGCCGAACGCCGGATAGACCCGTATCGTGCGGTTCATGAATATACGTCCGAGGCGGGCGTCCTTGGACGTGTCGACCATTTCCGGCTCGCCGATCGCGGCTAGCAAACGCTCGGTCGGGGTCGAGTAGATCAGAGGATCCTTACGGCAGGCGTCCAAGTAGTCCGCCAGCGACATCTCGGCTTCGCGGTGCGCCTCGAAGGTGCGTGTGTAGGCAGAAAAAATATCATCGACGGGCTGCATTGGCCGCTCCGTTGGTAAGGGTGGTGCTACGGCCGGTCACCGTCACATGCACTTCACAATGCAAGATGGGTGCAACCGCTCCGAATTGCGGGGGTGTCGCGGGAATGTTTTTGTTGGATGAGGTCATTTGGCCCTAGCTGGAATGAGGCGTCTTTTTCCGTCGCGTAGCACGATCCCAGTCATCGGCACTCGCACTGTGCGAGCCCGCCGCGGACCCGATCGGGTTGCACTACGCCGAGTCCGTTCAACTGGTTGCATCCGGCTCGGCGAACTTCCCACTCGGCGAACTTCCGGGAGCCGTCGCGATCATTGCTTTCGCGGACCGTACGGCCAAAGTGTCGCCAATCACGAGCGGCGCCACGCCATTCAGCGGCTACGCCTGGGACCGAAGCCCTCGGCGGCACGAGGAACGGGGTGCCACCAACACGGCGCCCGCCGATTCGAATTGTCGGATTGTGAAAGGCGATGCTCCGCATTTCAAGAAAATTCGCAGTCCCGCCACGGAAATCACGGCGGGTAGTTTCCCCCGTGACAGCCCTCTCGCGGACCCTTACGTGACCCGTGAACCAACGACAAAAAATCCCCGCCGAGCTCGGTGACGTGCGGCGTGCATGCGCGGTTAAGGCCGTCAGGTGCATCAGCGGGCCTCTCCAAGCCATAAGGCACAGCCCGAAACCGAGCCGCACAGGTCTAGCGAATACACGGATATGCTTAAAGAAAGGTTAATAATCCGGCTTCGACTCCAGGGTCTTTCGTCCAAGCTTCAACGCTACACCAGCCGCGAGCCCGCGTGGCTAAAAACTTCCGATGATCCGCTACTGGGCAGCCATTGCTTGTACCGAAGGCACGTGCCTCGGCGTTGCACTGGGATGGCATCTTCAAGCGGGTGGCAGGCCGGACCTAACGGATTGGATCAACACGTCTTCTCGGTCCATTGGCAAGCTCGCGGCCGGCGCGTCGCGCAGCAGTCCAATGGTGCGCCGCATCTGATCGAAATAGCGCGTGCAGGCCGAACACAATAACAGATGCAGCCTCGCGGTGATGCGGCGAAAGAAAGGCAGATCGCCCTCGAGATAGTCGGTGACCAACTCAGCCATCTCGCGACAACGTGGAAATGCCAATTCCTTCATCCGCCTCCACCACCTTACGACATGACTCCACCTACCCCGACTTATTACAATGGGGGCATCGGACCAGCTGCAAAGGGGCCCGGGTGCTCATAAGGCCACGGCATGGAGCGGGTGACACGGCGGACGGACACGGTTGGGGGGATGGGTGATGCGTCCGAGCGAATTCGACGATCCGGCCTTTCTGGATCGCCTCCGGGCCGGAGATGCGGCGGCCTATCGCAGCCTGATTCGGCGCTTTCATCGCTCCTTGACCAGCGTGGCGGCATCGATCATCGGCAGCCAGGCGCAGGCCGAGGAGGTGGTGCAGGACGCCTGGCTGGCCGTGTTCACCGGCATCACGCGGTTCGAGGGCCGCTCCAGCGTGGTGACCTGGCTGTTCACCATTGTGCTGAACCGCGCTCGTTCACGGGCCAGCCGCGAACGGCGTCTGGTGGCGCTGCCCGCCTCGCTGGACGGCGCGGAGCCGGGGGAACGCGGTGTGCCGTTGTCAGCCTTCAGGCCGGACGGGCATTGGATCGACGAGCCGCGGCTTTGGGACGACATCAGCCCGGAACGGGTCGTTGGCGGCCGTCAGCTCTGGGACCGCATGCAGGAAATCATCGAGCATCTGCCGCATGCCCAGCGAGCGGTCTTGGTGCTCCGTGACATAGAAGGGCAAACTGCCGAAGAAGCATGCGAACTGCTCAAAATAACAGCGGAAAACCAACGGGTGCTCTTGCATCGCGCACGGAGCCGGGTTCGCCAGGCGATTGATGCGTCAATCGGCGAAGCCAGGCCGGCAGCTGCCGCGAAACCGGCTGAGGCAGCACGGCGCACGGCTCCGCGCCGTGGTCTCATCGAACGGTTGATGACGCTGGCTGGCCTGCCGGTCTCGATCCGCTCGGTCTGGCAGCTCCAATGACCTCCACGCAATGTGGCGGAAGTCCCCGGACGCCGGCGGGATCTCTCGAAACCGGCCTGGTGCGGCATGCAAGCTGGGCCGGCCTCGACCTCGCCCAGCCGAGGGTCATGGCGGTGCTGAACGTCACACCCGACAGCTTCAGCGACGGCGGGCGTCGATCGGGACCGGATGCCGCGATAGCGGCTGGCCTGTCGATGAGCCAAGACGGTGCCGACATCATCGATGTGGGCGGCGAGAGCACCCGGCCAGGAGCGCCTCCGGTCACGCCCGATCAGGAACTGGACCGTGTCATCCCGGTGATCCGCGCACTCGCCGCGGCGTCGGTCCGCGTGTCGGTCGACACCCGTAATGCCTCAACCATGCAGGCAGCGCTGAACGCCGGCGCCAGCATCATCAATGACGTTTCCGGACTGCGCCACGACCGGCGCGCCGCCGGCGTGGTCGCGGAGTTCGGCGGCCCAGTCGTGCTGATGCATATGCGCGGGACGCCGGCGACGATGGCCGGCCTCGCGCGCTACGCCGACGTCGTGCAGGAGGTGCGAGCGGAACTGCTGGGGCGTATCCGGGCGGCGCAAGCGGCTGGCATCCGGGATGAGCAGATCGTCATCGATCCCGGCCTCGGTTTCGCGAAGCAGAGCAAGCAGTCCGTGGCCATCCTGCGCGGCCTGCCGGTTCTGGCCAGCCTGGGCTATCCCATTCTGGTGGGAGCATCACGGAAATCCTTTGTCGGCGCGCTGTCCGGCGAACCCCGGCCCGACCGGCGTCTGGGAGGATCCGTTGCCGCAGGGCTGTTTGCCTTGGCGCGCGGCGCGTCAATTCTGCGCGTACACGACGTGGCTGAGACAGTGCAAGCCGTTCGGGTCTGGCATACACTCGCCAACTGAGGCGCGGTGTTGCTTACCCGGCGCGGCCCGATTCCCTGGATGCGCCGGTCCCTGGATGCGCCGGTCCCTGGGTGCGCCGGACCTGGAGGCGCGACACGCACGGAGCGCCAGCCGCACGACGGCGGGAGGATGGACGGATTTGGCCGACGGGATCGAGACGAGCACGGCAAGACGGCTTTTTGGCACTGACGGGATTCGCGGCAAAGCGAACTCAGATCCAATGACCGCCGGCATCGCGTTGCGGCTCGGACAGGCGGCGGGCCTGCTGTTCAGCCGCGGCTCGCATCGTCATCGCGTTGTTATCGGCAAGGATACCCGGTTGTCCGGCTACATGATCGAACCGGCACTGACGGCCGGCTTCATCGGCGCCGGCATGGACGTCACCCTGCTCGGCCCGCTGCCGACACCCGCCGTGGCGATGCTGACCCGGTCGCTGCGCGCCGACCTGGGGGTAATGATCTCGGCGTCACATAACCCGTATGAAGACAACGGCATCAAGCTGTTCGGTCCGGACGGCACCAAACTCTCCGACGCGATGGAACTGGAGATCGAGGCGCTGATGCAGGCCGGGGTTGATGATCAACTGGCGGGGCCGGCCGACCTGGGGCGTGCCGCGCGCCTGGACGATGCGGCCGGCCGCTATATCGAGGTGGCGAAGGCCAGCTTCCCCCGAGGTCTGCGGCTCGACGGATTGCGCATCGTCGTCGACTGCGCCAACGGCGCCGGCTACAAGGTCGCTCCTACGGTGTTGTGGGAGCTTGGCGCCACCGTCATCCCGGTCGGCGTCGGGCCGGACGGTTTCAACATCAACAAGGGCTGCGGCTCGACTGTGCCCGAGTTCATCTGCACCCAGGTGGTCGAGCATGGCGCGCATCTGGGGATCGCGCTGGATGGCGATGCCGACCGGGTGCTGATCGCCGATGAGGTCGGGGAACTCATCGATGGCGACCAGATCCTGGCGTTGATCGCTCAATCGTGGCACGAGGCCGGTCGGCTCCTCGGCGGCGGAATCGTGACCACCGTCATGTCCAACCTCGGGCTCGAGCGCTATCTCGCCGCTCTTGGCCTTGCGCTTCATCGGACCAGGGTCGGCGACCGCTATGTCGCCGAACGCATGCGGGCCATCGGGATCAATGTCGGCGGCGAGCAATCGGGCCACCTCATCCTGTCGGATTTCGCCACCACCGGAGACGGTCTGCTGGCCGCATTGCAGGTGCTCGGCGTGCTGGTGCAGCAGGATCGCGCCGCCTCCGAGTCCTGCCGGGTCTTCGAGCCTTTGCCGCAACGGCTGAAAAACGTGCGTTTCACCGGAGACTTCGCCATTGCGTGAAGCCGGGGTGCAGGTGGCCATCCGGGATGCGGAGCAGCGTCTGGGCGCGGCCGGAAGAGTGTTGATCCGAGAGAGCGGCACCGAGCCGCTGGTGCGGGTGATGGCGGAAGGCGAGGATGATTCCCTGGTCGCCGAAGTGGTCGACTCGCTGTGCGAGGTCATCGCCGAGGGTGGCCCGCACAACGCGTCGGGAGGTAACCCGGCGGGAAGCCACTCTGTGATGCGCGGGCGCGTCCTGATCATCGCCGGATCGGACTCGGGTGGCGGCGCCGGCATCCAGGCCGACATCAAGACGGTGACCGCCCTGGGTGCCTACGCCGCGACCGCCATCACCGCGTTGACGGCGCAGAATACCCTCGGCGTGCACGGCATCTTTTCGATCCCGCCGGATTTCATCCGCCGCCAGATCGCCGTGGTGATGGACGACATCGGCGCTGACGTGATCAAGATCGGCATGCTGGGCGACATCGCCACGATCGATACGGTGTGCGAGGCTCTGGTGGATCACGCGCCGGGCGTGCCCGTGGTGCTCGATCCTGTCATGGTGGCAAAGGGCGGTCAGCACCTGCTCGAGCCTGAAGCGGTTGACCGCCTGCGCAAGCGCCTGCTCCCTATGGCGACTGTCATCACGCCTAACCTGCCGGAAGCCGAGGCGCTGACCGGCCTCATGATCGGCACCGAGGCCGAGATGCGGGTTGCCTCCGCCGCCTTGCTGTCAATGGGCGTGCCGGCGGTGCTGCTGAAGGGTGGCCATCTCCCATCCGACACAGTCGTCGATCTACTGGCGACGCCGACAGGAACCGAGGCGTTCAGCGCGCCGCGCATCGACACGCGTCACACCCACGGCACCGGCTGCACGGTCGCGTCCGCCGTAGCCGCCGGGCTGGCCCAGGGCATGACCCTGCGGGCCGCGCTGCTTCGGGCGCGCGTCTACGTTCGCGCGGCGATTGCCGGGGCGCCCGGCTTTGGCCAGGGCCATGGACCGCTGGATCATGGCGTCACCGTTGATCCGCGACGCTTGCAGTGACGTAGCGCCCCTCATCGCGTCATGCGTGCTTTGAGGATCATGCCGGGTGGGGCGACCGGTGCTTGCCGCTGTGATGAGTGGGTCGAGTAGCGGGGGAACTCTTCGTGCTGGCTGCAGGCGCGCCCTCCGGCGTCAGCAGCGTCGCGATCTCGTCCGCAAGCTGGCCGAGCGCGCTGCTCATTGCGGCGACGAGGGCGGAGGTGGTGGTGCCGTTGGGGGTGACCGTCACGGATGCGCCGCGCAGCCTGGTGATTTGGCCGCCGACCGCGATCTGCGCCAGCAGCAGCACCTTGCCAGTGTGATCGAGATCGAAGCGCTGGATGTTGACCTCGACCGTCGCATCCGGGGCAATCGAGATGGCGCCGTTGTCCGCGAACACCGTGCTGCCGGACAGTCGCTGCGTCAGCTCCTGGACCAGAATGCGGCCGATCAGCGCGTCGAAGGGTTCCCCCCACCATTCATTCGAGAGCACATCCAGCCGAAAGCCTTCGGACGACCGCACGATCTGGGAGCGCTCAAGGTATCGTGCCAGGCTGATCGATCGCAGCGCGATGTTCCGCGGCGCGCCGGTGCGTACCGGACCCGGAACCGGCGCCAGCACATAGAGAATCGGGTTTGGCGAGGAGCATGCCGCGGGAAGTGCCGCCAGCAGCAACAGGGCGCTGCGCCGCCGCAAGCCTGCCGCCCCGGCTGACAGCGGTGGCGGTGATGCCGGCACGGTCGTAGCCATCATTGTGTCCCTTGGTTGGTGCGACCCCGGATCAACGCCTCCGGATGGCGGGACAGCAGGTCCGCCAGCACGCGGATAGATCGCGCCGCGTCGGTGAGCTGCAGCATCATCTGACTGACGTCGCGGTTGAACCGTGAGTCGGAGCCGTAGCCGGTCTCGACCGATCCGATCAGCTTGTCGGTGCGTTTCACCGTCTCGTCGAGTTCGTTTGCGATCGAGGGCAGCCGTTGCAGCATCGGTGCTGTCCCGCGGTCCAGATTGGTCACCAGCGCCTGCGTACTGGCGAGGGTCGAACGCAAGGCGGCAATCGTTCCGGCCAGTTGGCTGTCGTTCACCAGCGCGTTCGCGCCGGCCAGGGTCTGGTTCAGGTTCTGTCCGATGGTCTCGAACGGGATGTCACTCAGGCGATTCACCAGATTGGCCGCCGCGGTGGCGATATCGTCCCCACCGCCGAGGCCGGGGATCACGTAGGCATCGCCCTGCTTGTCCAGCTCACCCGGGCCGGCATGCGGGAACATGTCCATGGCCAGTTGTTTCTGACCGGTCAGAAAGCTGGACGTTTCGATCTTCACTCGAAGCCCGCGATGCACCAGTTCACGCATCCTGGCATCGAGATCGCCGTCGGTGGGAAGGTCCAGCATGGCAATTCGCTCCGGCTCCAGCGTAAAATGCACCGGGGCGATTACGCTATCCGAGGTGCGGTCGTAAACCAGGGACACGCTCGACACCTCGCCGATCTTGATGCCATGCAAGGTGACTGGCGAGCCGGATGTCAACCCGGCAACGGATGTGCTGAGGTTGACGATGAACGGCACGCTGCGCTTGAAGCTCGACGCGTCCGCGGCTTCCTGCGTCTGATAGAGCGGAAAGGAGTGGTCGGCCGGGCTTTCCGAGGTGATTCGCGGATCTTCGGGAGTGTCGAACGCGATGCCGCCCAGCACGATCGCGCGCAGCAACTCGACCTGAAACTTCAGGCCGTTCGCCCCGAGCTGCACAGTGGCGCCGGACGCATTCCAGAACACCGAATTGTCGTGCACGTATTTGTCGAATGGTTCCCGCACAAAGACATGGATGACGATGTTGCGCGCCATCTCCTGGACCTCCCAGCCGAGCACCTCGCCGACTTCCAGGTCGCGGAACATGACCGGTGAACCGAGATTGAGTGATCCGATGCGGTTTGCCACCAATAGAAAGGTACGCCCCGGCACGTCCGATTGCAGCACGGGCGGGTTTTCCAAACCGACGAAATCGGTCTTTGCTGCGCCGCCCGAGGGTGCTGGCAGCAGGTCGATGTATGACCCCGATATCAAGGTTTGCAGGCCACTGATGGACCCAGCGAAGAATCGTGGCCGCACCACCCAGAACAGCGCTCCGTCGGTCAGCAGGGGGGTGGCCTCCTTGTTCATTCGAACGGTGACCCGGACGCGCCGGTGATCCGGCGTGAGGGCAATATTCTTCACCACGCCCATGTCGACGTCCTTGTGCCGGACATGCGACTGGCCGGCGGACAGGCCCTCCGCGGTCTCGAAGATGATGGTAATCAGCTGCCCTCGCTCGGATATATTCTGCCACGCCAACCAGGCTCCGATGATCAGCGTGATCACGGGAATGGCCCAGATCAGGGACAGTCTTCGCCTGCGGTCGATGCGGGACCGCACGATGGCGAAAGGGGAACGAGGGCCCATCAGGTCGCCGCCGGCGTGGCGCCGGGCCTCAAGCCACCAAGCGAAGCGGCGCCGCGATCGGTATCGCCGACAGAGGCGGGATCTGAAGCCTCATCACCGTCTGGCGCCGCTGCAGGATCCGAGTGAAGATTGTCCCACATCAGGCGCGGGTCGAAGCTCTGCGACGCGAGCATGGTCAGGATCACCACCGCGGCAAAGGCGACGGCGCCACCGCCTGGATAGACGCTCGCGACCCGGCCGAACTGCACCAGCGCCACCAGGATCGATCCCATGAAAATATCGATCATCGACCAGCGGCCGATCGCATCGACAATCCGATACAGCGTTGTGCGGTCGTCGAGCAAACCGGTGGCTCGCAATTGGGTCGAGATCAGCAGCGTCGACAGTCCGATCAGTTTCAGCAGCGGCACGGCGATGCTGGCGAAGAACACCAGCGCCGCGAGTGGCCACATGCCAAGATCGAGCAGATCACGAACGCCGCCCAGGATGGTGCTGGGTTGCCCGGCGCCCAGTTGCACGACGGTCAGCACCGGATAGAGGTTGGCGGGAATGTAAAGGCACGCCGCGGCGAGCAGGAAGGCCCAGGTCCGTGCGATCGAACCCGACTTCCTCTCGTGCAGCCGGAAGCCGCAACGCGGACACCGCATGCCGGGCGCCGATCGGCTGACCAGGCCGCAGGTGTCGCAACCGATACGCCAGCGATGAGCGCTGTCGGGCTCGAACCCGATCGGTGTTTGCCGCCGCAGCGCGACCAGGCGGCGATTGCGGGGCTCCAAAGCCTCCCATACCGCGTGTTCGTCCAGGCTGACGTCGGCCAGCACCATGACCACCATTAAGCCTCCCAGGGCGTAGACCGCCGGTCCCAGGTCAACCTGCGCCATATCGCTCAGTCGGACATAGGCGACGAACAGGCCGAGCAGATAGATCTCGATCATCGACCAGGGCTTGAGGTGCGACACCCAGGCAAAAATGGTGCGGAGTTCAGACGGCGGCCGCTGCCACAGCAGGCCGGTCAGAACGATCAGCATGAACAGCACCCGGGCCAGCGGCGCCCCTAGCGTCGTGACCACGACCACGAGCGACAGCTCCCACAGGCCATAGTCCTCCAGTTCGGCCGGGCCGCTCAGCAGCCCCGCGACCCGTTCCTGTCCGCCGGTGGTCACCGACATGAGGGTCAGCGTGGCGCCAACGGCGAGCAGTATCAGCGCTGAAAGGTTCAGCGCCAAAGGCAGCAGCAGCGGATGATAGCGGGTGTGTCGGAGCACCGTGTCACAGCGCAGGCAGATGGCCCGCGTCGCCGGCGGCATGGCGGGCACCACCTGCATTTGGCCGCACTCCGGGCATTCCTGCAGCCGGCGCGCGGTCATCGGGGGAGTCTCGATAGTTGCCGTCGCCACTGTGGGGTCGCCTGGATATTCATGAGCGGGCCGCGAGACAAGAGAGTTGGAAGCGCATCTCAGTCAGTTAGCATTGTGAAGCGGTCGAAAAAGGGCCGCCCGAGATGGTGATGAGGGAAACTCCGCCTCGCAGGGCCTGTCGGGGCGGGCCGCGGCACAAGCGGCGGGCCGTGCCGGTTCTTCCTTTGCAGCGCTGGTTCATGCAACAAGGAGCGCGCAACCGGAGGGTCAGAGTATGCACGCGTGTATGACGTGTTTGGGGTTGGAAGCAGCACGGTTGGACCGCGCGGCAATGACCGAACCACGGCCGGAGACGGTGCGGCGGACGGTGAGGTTGACGCGCTCGCTGTGCGCCGTCTGGCTGTCGACGATCCTGCCGATGACGCTGCTGTCCGGCGGAACACGGCCCGCGTCGGCAGAGGAGTTGCCCGGCGTGACGGCGACCGAGATCAAGATCGGCAACACCGACGCTTACAGCGGCCCCGCGTCGGCCTATGGCGTGATCGCGAAGACCGAGGCGGCGTTTTTCAAAATGGTCAATGACCAGGGCGGAGTGGCCGGTCACACCATCAACTTCATCTCCTATGACGACGCTTACAGCCCGCCGAAGACCGTCGAGCAGGTGCGGCGTCTGGTCGAGGAGGACCAGGTGGCGCTGTTGTTCAACAACCTGGGCACGCCGAGCAACACGGCGATCCAGCGTTACGTGAACGCGAAGAAGGTGCCGCATTTGTTGATTTCCACCGGCGCGGACAAGTGGGGCGACTACAAGCACTTTCCCTGGACGATGGGCTATCAGCCGAGCTACCGGACCGAGGCGCAGATCTATACAAAGTACATGATGATGCAGAAGCCGGACGCCAAGATGGCAATTCTGTATCAGAACGACGACTTCGGCAAAGATTACCCGGCCGGCGTCAAGGACGTGCTGGCAGACAAGTATGCTGCCACCGTGATCAAGGAAGCCACGTACGAGACGACCGATCCGACGGTGGACAGCCAACTTGCGTCTCTACAGGCATCAGGCGCGGACGTGCTGCTGGTCGCCGCGACGCCGAAATTCGCCGCGCAGGCGATCAAGAAGGTGCATGACCTCGGCTGGCATCCGACGCTGTTCTTCCTGACCAACGTGTCGATTTCGGTCGGTTCGGTGATGACTCCGGCCGGCCCTGAAAACGGCCGAGGCATCATTACAACCGGCTATATGAAGGATCCCACTGACCCGGCGTTCAAGGATGATGCCGGCATGAACCAGTGGCGTGCGTTCATGGCCAAATACATGCCCGGCGCCGATACGACCGATGGCAATTACAGCTTCGCCTACGGTGTCAGCACCGTGATGTTGCAGGTGCTCAAGCAGTGCGAGGGCGACTTTTCCCGCGCCAACATCATGAAGCAGGCGACAAATCTGCACGATGCGCCAGATCCGGTGCTGCTGCCCGGCATCAAGGTGAACACCAGCCCAACCAACTATCACCCGATCCGGGCCATGCAGTTGCAGAAGTGGGACGGCACGACCTGGACCCGGTTCGGCGACATCATCGAAGGGTCCAGTTCGTAAATCAGGGCTTGGCGGCCCCTGACGTTGACCCACCGTACGCGTCTCCAGTGTCATCCCCGGCGGAGGCCGGGGACCCACGACTTGCAGCGGTGCAGTCAAATCGTGGATCTCCGCCTCCCTCGGCCTGCGCCAAGGGCATGCTTGGCCGAGGATGATCGCTAAAGCCTACGTGTATAATAAACATCAGCGCACTGAGCTACGACAGGCATTCCGAGCACGCGGTTCGCCGATCCACCTGTTGGGGCCCTGGCAGTCAGGGCCTTTCCACTCAAGGTGCCAGCGTTCTAATGACCGGCTTGCGGCCGAGTTGCCGCAACCGCGGCGGCTTCGCCTTCGCCGCCCTGACCTCGCGGCTCACGCAAATTCGACGACGCTCGGCTGCGCGCAAAGCCGATTCGCTGCATCAGCGTGTAGAACGCCGGCGTGAAGATCAGACCGAACCCGGTGACGCCAAGCATGCCGGCGAAGACGGCGGTGCCCAGAGATTGGCGCATCTCGGCCCCGGCGCCAGACGCGAACACCAGCGGCGCGACGCCGAGGATGAAGGCAAGAGATGTCATCAGGATCGGCCGCAGCCGCCGACGCGCGGCAGTGACCGCTGCCTCCGCGGGGGTGCTGCCCGCTTCCTGCCCCTGGCGCGCGAACTCGACGATCAGGATTGCATTCTTCGCCGCCAGCCCAACCAGCACCACGAAACCGATCTGCGCGAGGATGTCGATGGGCATGCCGCGCAACGCCAGCCCGGTGACCGAGGCGAGCAGGCACATCGGCACGATCAGCACCACCGAAAGCGGTAGCTTCCAAGCTCTCGTAATTCGCCGCCAGCACCAGGAAGACAAAGAGCGCGGCGGCGCCAAACACCAGCATTGTCGGCGTGCCCTTCTGCTCCTGCTGAAAGGCGATCTCGGTCCATTCGAAACCGATGCCCGGCGGCAGAACCTGCGCCGCCAGCGCCTCCATGTGCTGCAGCGCCGTTCCGGTCGCCACGCCCGGCGCCGCCACGCCCTGCACCTCGGCCGCCGGGTAGAGATTGTAGCGTGGCACGCGATACGGGATCGTCGTATCCTGCAGTCGCGCGACCGTTCCGATCGGCACCATCTCGCCCGCCGTATTGCGCGCCTTCAGCCCCGTGAGGTCCTGCCGATCGCGCCGGAACCGGCTGTCGGCCTGGGCGATCACCTCGTATGTTCTGCCCAGGAAGTTGAAGTCGTTGACGTATTGCGAGCCGAGATAGACCTGCAGCGTGTCGAACACGTCGGTCGGCGTCAGGCCGACCTTCTCCGCCTTCAGGCGGTCGATGTCGGCGTATACCGACGGCGATCCGGCATTAAGCAGCGTGAATACGCCGGCGAAGCTTGGGTCCTTGTTGGCCGCGCCAACAAGCGCATTCGTGGCGCTGACCAGGGCCTGGGTGCCGAGTCCCGTGCGATCCTCGAGCATCATCTTGAAGCCGCCGGAATTGCCGATCCCCTGCACCGGCGGGGGCGGGATCGTCAGCACGTAAGCACCTTGGATCACCGAGAGCCGCTTGCGCAGATCGGCCAGCACTGAGTTCGCCGTGATCCCCGGGATGGAATGATTGTAGAGCGACGGCAGGCCGGAAAAGATCGTCCCTGCATTGGACGCGACCGTGAACGTCGTCGCGTCGAGGCCGGCGAACGGGGCGACGTGCTCGACGCCAGGTGTTTTCAGGATAATGTCGACGGCCTGCTTCACCAACTGCTCGGTTCGCCCGAGACTGGCGCCCGGCGGAAGCTGCAGGACAGTGATCAGGTATCCCTGGTCCTGTTCGGGGATGAACCCGGTCGGCGTGCGGGCGAACTGCACGCCGGCGACACCGATCAGGGCAACATAGACCACGACGACGACCGCCAGGCCGCGCACCAGGCGCGCGGTCAGCGCTCCATAGGCGTCTGAAGTCTCTCGAAGCCGCGATTGAAAGCACCGAACGCGGTACGCAGGGCCCGCCCGGCCAAATTCCCACTGGTGGCGGCCCGGTGTGGATCGTGCCCACCCAGCAGCAGCGCGCACAGCGCCGGGCTGAGGGTGAGCGAGACAAACAGCGAGATCACTGTCGAGGCTGCGATGGTCACGGCAAACTGCCGGAAGAACTGCCCCGAAATGCCGGACAGGAAGGCCGAGGGAACGAACACGGCGCACAGCGTCAGCGCGATGGAAACCAGCGCACCGCCGACTTCATCCATCGTTCGATGCGCCGCCTCTTTTGCATTCATCCCGATGGCGATGTTGCGCTCGACGTTCTCAACCACGACGATCGCGTCGTCGACGACGATGCCGACTGCCAGCACCAAGCCGAACAGCGACAGGTTGTTCAGCGATATTCCGCAGACGAGCAGGATGGTGAAGGTGCCGATGAGCGAAACCGGGATGGCGATCACCGGGATCAGCGAGGCGCGCCAGGTTTGCAGGAACAGGAACACCACGCCGACGACGAGCAGGATCGCCACGAAGATCGTGGTCACCACTTCACGCACGGACTTCGCCACGAAGATCGTCGGATCGTAGATGACGATGAACTCGACGCCGGGCGGGAAGTCTTTCTTCAGGCTCTGTATCGTGTCGAGCACTTCGTGCTCCACCGCCAGCGAGTTCGCGCCGGGCAGCGCGAAGATCAGCAACGGCAGGCCTTCGCTGCGGTCCATGTAGGCGGTGGAACCGTAATCGGCCGCGCCGATCTCCACATGGCCGACGTCGCGGATGCGGGTGGCGCGTCCCTGGGCGTCGGTTTTGATGATGATGTCGGCGAACTGTTCCGGCGTGTTCAGCCGGCCAAGCGTCTGGACGTTGAGCTGATACGCCGAATTTCCGGAGATCGGCGGCTGGTTCAGGATGCCGGCGGAGACCTGCACGTTCTGCGCACGCAGCGCCGTCAGCACCTCGCTTGCGTCAAGATTGTAGGCGGCCACCTTATCCGGATCGAGCCAGATCCGCATGGCGTAGTCGCGGGCGCCGAACAGCTGCACGTCGCCTACACCCGGGAGCCGCGCCAGCGCGTCCTTCACATGCAGTGTCGCGTAGTTCGACAGATAGAGGTTGTCGCGCGATCCGTCGGGCGAGAACAGATGCACCGCGAGCAGGATATTCGGCGTCGCCTTGCGCACCTGTACACCCAGGCGCTGAACGTCCTCCGGCAAGCGCGGCAATGCGTCCTGCACCCTGTTCTGGGTGAGCATCTGTGCGACGTTAAGGTCCGTGCCGATGCGGAAGGTGACCGTGATCGTGAGCTTGCCGTCCCCGGTGGACTGGCTGCTCATGTAGATCATGTCCTCGACGCCGTTGATCTCCTGCTCGAGCGGTGTCGCGACTGTCTGACTGACCACTTCGGCAGACGCGCCGGGGTAGCTCGTGGTCACCTGCACCGTCGGCGGCACGATCTCCGGATATTGCGAGACCGGCAGGACCACCAGCGCACCGAGCCCAATGAGGGTGAGGAAGACGCTGAGCACCGTCGCCAGGATAGGGCGATCGATGAAGAGATGTGTGAAGCGCATCGTGCTGCCTCTATCCTGAGTCGCCGGCTGGATCAGGCGTGATCGTGCCATCCACCGGCGCAACCTTGATCCCGGGGCGGACCCGCACCAGGCCATCTATGACGACGTGGTCGTCCGCCGTCAGGCCGCCACGGACGATGCGCAGGCCGTTATACAAGCCGCCGGTTTCGACCACTTTCGGAACGACCGCGCCGTCCGCCGCCAAGGTCATTACTATTTGCCGCGACTGGTCGGGGATGACAGCGGCAGCAGGCACCAGCAGGGCCGGCCCTGGCTGCCCGAGCGCGACGCGAAGGCGCGCGAACTGCCCGGGGGTGATGGCAAGGTCCGGATTGGGGACGGTCGCGCGGGCGTGGATCGTCCCGCTGCTCCGGTTCACCGCGTTATCGATGAAGTCGAGCGTGCCGTGACGATCGAAATGGCCGTCGCCGTCGATGCTGATAGCGACGTCCGGGCGCGGCGCCGTGCCGTGGCTGGCTTCCTGGTAGGCAAGGTAATCGGCTTCGCTCATATCGAAATCTATGTAGATCGGGTCGAGCGAAACGATCGTCGCCAGCAACGTCGTCGGGCTCGTGCCCGCTCGGCTGCCGCTCACCAGGCTGCCAACCGAGACGAGATGCGCGCCGATCCGCCCAGTGAACGGCGCGATGACGCGGGAGAACTCGAGGTCCAGCTTCGCATCCATGATGGCCGCCTTCGCGGTGTCGATGGCGGCCAGCGCGCTGCGCTGATCGGCCGAGCGTGCGTCGACACTTTCCGCGGTGCCGAAGTCGGTCCGCTTCAGCTGCTGCGCCCGCCAGAGCTCGGACTCGCTCAGTGCCTGCTTTGCCTGCGCGGTCTGAAACTGCGCGACGGCCTGATCGAGCCTGATCTGGAACGGCCGCGGGTCAATGACAAAGAGTGAATCACCCTTGTGCACGATCTGCCCGTCCTGAAAATCGATGCTGCTCAGGATGCCGCCGACCTGGGCCCGCAGCTCCACGCGGTCGACCGCCGAGAACTGCCCCAGGAAGCGGCTGGTGGCCTGCACCGTCTGCTGCAACGGCCGGCTCACAGTGACTTGCGGCGGTGGCGGCGGCCCGGCGGCCGGCTGCTGGCGGGAGTGCCAGACCTGCTCGCCGCCCACGACCGCCAAGACCGCTACGACACCAAACAGCGCCAGCGCGCCCCACCGTCGCCGACGGCGAATCGGAGGAGGGCCGCGATCGGCGGCGGGGACGCGTTCGGCGACGACCTGGTCGCTCAGGGAGATGTTGTCCATGTGCTGACCCTCAATCCGTGACGGAGCTTGTGTTTGCGATGGCCAGGATCTGCCGTGATGAACCTGGCGGCCCTCGCCCGACAACGCGCGAGCGGTGGCTTACGAAGTGACTTGGTCTGTCGTACGTCTCACCGCCCCGGCAACCCGCGCCAGGGCGAACTCTCGTGGGCTGTGAGAGCGGGACGCTACATCCCACTGCTGTCGGCGATGCGTAGCGGACCGCCGACGGTTACCATTGCAATAAACTAGCCATCTCTGCCCCGTTAAATTGTAGCAAGTGCTACAATAAAGAGAAAAAATGGAGCGGCGCAAGCGGCTGTCAAGGGCTTCTGGAGCAGTGGCACCAATTATCGGCACCGCACCCCGCGGCGCTTGAAACGAGCCGTGTGCTCACGACGACCCTCGTGGCCAGGCTCGCATTGCGATCTCGACAATATCCAGCAGGCGTTCATGGGACGCTCCGTCGCGCGCCTGGACCGCCATCCCGCGCGATAGGGCGCTGTAGAACGCGGCCAGCGCCTCGACATTTGTATCCTTGGGGACATCACCCTCGTCGACGCCTCGCTGGATGCGAGCCGCCATGGCCGACTGCGCCGCCCAACCATACCCCACCATGATATCGCGCAAGCACCTGAGCGCCGGGGGCACATGCGTGCCGGCGAGCGAGATCATGCAGCCAGTTGGCAGATCTTTCCGCGTAAACTCGCGCGCCGACGCGGTCAGCAGCCGGTGGAACGCACTCTTCGCATCCGTGTCGGCCTCGAGCTCGGCCACGAACCACTTGCCCGCGCAGGCCATGTAGGCCTCGATCGCTTCGTGGTAACGCGTTCCTTGCTGCCGAACGAATTGTAGAAGCTGGATGGGCTGATGCCCATCGCGGCGATGAGATCATCGAAAGCAGCGCCTTCGTAGCCGCGCTCCCAGAACAGCTTCATCGCCTGGTGCAGGGCAACCGAGCGGTCGAAATTCTTTGGCCGGCCAGGGGCGCGCCTCAGGGTCTCGCTTGCTTCTGTTGCCATAGCTCCAAACCCAGGAGCCGATGCGCTCCGGCGACAATATGGGAGCTGCCGCTCCAGATTGAAGGCGACGCGACCCAACGAAAATCCTTCTGTCGACGCCGGGAGCGCTACCCCGGCCTGTGATTGCCGGCCGATGCTCGGGCGCCGCCGAACTCGGCAATGGTACGCCGTGGCGTAGCATTTCGTTGCGTTCTATTCCACCCTCGGTTACGTGACTCTGCTAGACCGCGCCGGCGGATGATGTCAGCCGAGCGTGGCGGATGCTTTGGAATTTTGTTTCATTTTGGATGATACTGGCGCTTGGGTCCGTCCTGAGGCTGTTTGCCCTGACCCGAAACGGTTTCGGCAATACCTATTACTCAGCCGGCGTGTTCAGCATGACTCGCAGTCTGCACAATTTCTTTTTCAATGCGTTCGATCCCGCCGCTGTGCTGGCGCTGGACAAACCGCCGGTGGCGCTTTGGGTGCAGGTGGCCAGCGTGAAGCTGTTCGGGTTCGCGCCGCTCAGTGTGCTGATGCCGCAGGCAATCGAAGGCATGGTCGCGATCGCGGTTGTCTGGCACCTGGTGCGGCGGCAATTCGGCCCGGTGCCCGGGCTGCTGGCGGCGTTCGTGCTGGCGATCACGCCGATCAGTGTGGCGGTGGACCGATCGTCGAATACCGATAGCTGTCTGGTGATGATGCTGTTGCTGGCGGCGTGGGCACTGCTGGTCGCGGCTGAGCGCGGCAGCTGGCGGCTGCTGCTGTTGGCGATGGGTCTGCTGGGGATCGGATTCAACGTCAAGATGCTGGCCGCGTCGGTTGTCGTTCCGGCGTTTGCTTTGACCTATTGGCTGGGGTCCGGCGTCACGGTCCGCCTGGCCACCGTCATGGGCCACGACGGTGCGCTGACGGACGGCGACAGACGGGACGTCACCAGCTCAAACTACAAGCGGGGCTCTCCGCGCCGGCGCCGACTGATACACCTCGCGGCTGGTGGCGTCGTCTTTCTGGCGGTCTCCATGGCCTGGGTCAGCATGGTGGAGTTAACGCCGGCTTCCGAGCGGCCGTTCGTGGACAGCAGCGCGGTGAACTCAATGGTCGATCTGGTGTTCGATCACAACGCGTTGCAGCAATTCTTCCCGCGCGCCGGAGCTGAGCTTGCCGAAAGCCCGGCGGCGACCAGCCAGCGGGTACCGGCGGGGCCGCTGAGGCTGGCAGACCCTCGGCTGGCGACCCAGGTGGAATGGCTCGCCCCGTTGGCGTTGATTGGAGGCGTGTCGGCACTGGCCGAGGTCTCGCTGACCGCGCCGGCCGCGTTAAGTCTGGTGCTGTGGCTTGGCTGGTTGCTGGCGTATGCGGTCGTTTACAGCGCCGCCGGCGGGCTGTTCTCGGCGTACTATTTAGTGACGCTGGCACCACCTTTAGCGATATTGTCCTCGGTCGGGGTGTCGTCGTTGTGGGCGCGATGGCGGGATGGGCGACGCTGGTGGTGGCTGTTGCCGGTGACGTTAGTGCTGAGCGCGTGCTGGCAGGTATTGCTGATCGTGCCCACCACGGAGATCAGCGGCACAATCGATGCCCTTACCGCCGCCGAGAGTGGACGCGCCTGGCTTGCGCTCGCGGTGATGGCGGGTGTCGTGGCCGCGGTCCTGGGTTTAGCGCTCGCACCGCAACTTGCGCACGCAAAGGGGTCGCTGGCATGCGGGCTCCTCGCGCTGCTGGCGGTTCCCGCATTATGGGCGGCCGAGACTGCCTTCGCGCACACCCAGGGTGCGAGGCCGGTCGCGGAGTTGGACACCGGGACCGAACAGCGGCGATGGCGCGACGATTCGTCCGCCGACACGGGGTTGGTGGATTTCTTGCGGACGAATGCGGGTGGGATGCGCTTCCTTGCCGCGACCATGAACGCGAGGCAGGCGGCGCCACTGATTATCGCAACAGGGGCGCCCGTGCTCGCGATGGGCGGTTTCATGGGGAATTTGCCGGTGGTAACGCTGCCGATGCTGGAAGCGCTGGTCGGATCGGGGCAGGTGCGATTCGTGCTGTTGGAGGAAAACGAGCCGACGCAGGCAGGCGGACGGGCGCGTCGTTATGGGCGGCGGACGGCGGTGCAGCAGGCGATATCGACCTGGGTGCATGATCGGGGAGAGCTCGTCGATCCGAACCTGTGGCATGCGGAGGCGCGGACGGCAGCAGATGGCGCGCGGCCGATTGCGCGACTGTATGACTTGGGGATGAGGGCGGAGTAGGGTGGGCGTGCGATGTCGGCAAGTTCGCGCCGTCCGATCGGCGCGTTGCCAAGCTTGCCTGTAGGCACACAACCGCGGGCGGTAATCGGCCGATGGCGGACCGACGCGGTCGCCGCAATTCTTGGCGAGACGCTGTTAGCTGGAGACGAAAAATGCGCTGCCGAAACGCGCTTCTGGCCGCGGTATCGATGTTTCCTGTCGCGGTCGAGGCGCAGGCTCCGCCACAGCCCGTCAGGGGCATTTACCTTGGTGTCGCCGGTGGCCTCAGCATCGAGACCAACCCGGATGTCAACGGTGTTGTAAGTAATAGTCTCAGTGCCGCCGGTCGTTCGGCGCCCAGCACGAATTTGTTGACAGGGACCGGTGGAGCAGCTGTCAGCTCGCTGGGCTACGGATTGGGCAACGGTTTGCGTGTCGAGGTTGAGGGAAACTACCGAACCAGCGGCGCCAGATGAGTCTCGGGCGCATTTCGCTGCGCCTCGATCGCGTTGACTCCCGGACAGCGAGAGAACGTAGCGCGGCCGGAATGCCGGCCAGCAAGACAATCGCAATCGAGCTTGCGGGTCGCGCCAGTCTGGCTGCCGGCGTGACGGGGTGCTCATAGTGCCGGCAGTTACGGCCTCAACACAAACGTCCGGCAACCGCGGCGGACTGCGCCGCCAGCAGCTCCTTTCGCCAATTATACAGTTGCCCGGCGCCGATGCCGTTCCTGTGCGCCACCGAACAGGCCCATGCTACAGATCCATTGCTTCGTGCCACAACGCTGAGCCTCGGGATCAAATTCGTGGACGGATCGCCGCCGGCAGGCGCAGCTGTGCGGCCTAAACTGGTGCGACCCATGCAGAAGCTCAGCGCGAGAGCAGGCCGATTTTTATCAGGAGTGAGTGGTCCCACCAGGTGCGCAGGTATTTGTAGCAATCCACCATTTGGCCGTGCATTTGCGTGGTCATCTCAATACGGCCAGCTCGCACTTGCGCCACCACATTGCTGCCAGCCAGATCGTTTGTGACGAGATCGAGCGTTTTCGTCATCAGGTTGTAGTTGCCGGCACCACCCAAGGTGAAGCCTCCTCGATTTTTGAATTTGTTGTACTCGCTCAAGTGCAGGTTCGCCCGCGGATCGCCCCAGAGGTTCCTGGCTTCCACCTTGACCGCGGTCGAAACATTGAGTGTGAGAGGCCAGCTGTCCGGACCAGAGATGAACGCTTGGTGTAGGCCCAATGCCTTCAGATCCTTGGGTTTATACCAGTAGTCATGGCCCAGGGCCAAAAACAGAACGGTCTCATGGACCGACCCGCTGAACGAACGCCGGATCGCATTCGGCCGATCTTTGTCGCGCGAGACCCCGGTTTCGTTACAGTGTCTGATGAAAATTCCTGGTTCCGTAGCCTGTGGCACGTTACATCCTCCTGAGATTGATCGCAGGGCTGGCTGAGATGTGTCTTCACAGCCAATGGCGCCACTGATGTCTATCCGGTACAGCGCTCACCGATGGTGACTGTAGTCACAGGCCGTGACGGGAATAATCGATCGCGTGCCGCAAAATCCGGCCATGGTCGCGAGGGCCACGACATGGACTACGCGGTGGGGGGCACACCGCGTCAGTCCACCTCTGTTGGCTGTCGGGTAGATTTTCCGGGATGGTATGGGCGGCAGACAGCACGGCTCGTGGAACGCTCGATCGCACTGCGGTGAGCGTGCCTCTCGGCAGCCGCCGAAAACGGCCCCCGCGAGCAGCAGTTTAGTGGTAGAGTCTTTTCGGGCACAAATGGACCTTCAGGATTTTCACTGCTTCGATCACCTGTTGCCCCTTCTCAATCACCGCCGCGAGAGACACCATGCCGAGACCTATTGAAACAGGAAGTGAGGAATTTCCCAGATCCGACCGCAATCGACTGCGCCGACTGCACGAACGTGGTCGCTACGACCGGGCAAGCATTTATCCTATCCTCGACGCTGCGATGATCTGCCATATCGCCTACGTCATCGATGGTCAGCCATACTGCACGCCCACGGCGTTCTGGCGCGAGGGCGATCATCTTTACTGGCACGGCTCCTCAGCCAGCCGCATGCTGCGCTCGCAGCGAGACGGACTGCCGGTTTGCCTGACCGTCACGCATCTCGACAGCCTGGTGCTCGCACGATGCGGGTTCAATCATTCGGTCGATTATCGTTCAGCCATGTGCTTTGGCACCGCCCACATCGTTGACGACCCTGAGGAGAAGTCCCGTGCGCTGGATCGCATGATCGATCGATTTTATCCCGGCCGAGCGGCGACGCTGCGACAGAGCACGGCGCTGGAATTGAAGGCGACGACCCTCATTGGCATGGTGATTGATCAGGCGTCAGGCAAGATCCGCTCCAAGGGGGTCGGCGACGAGGAGGAGGATTATGCCCTGCCCATCTATGCGGCGAAGTTTCCCGTCCGCACCGTGATCTCCGAGGTCGAAACCTGTCCTCGCATGCCGGAAGGGGTCGCGCGGCCAGCCGGATTGTCGGGGTTTACACCTGGCCGACGCCTGGACGAAATCATGCTGGAGACACGTGAGACGACCGGACTGCCGTGACGGCCGACGCCCATGTCTGGCCTGATGTGACCGCCTATCTGGATCCGATTTCGGTGTTGGCCTGGCGGTAATCGTCCTCGGTGACTGCCGCGCCCCAGTCGGTCCCTTGCGGCACGCTTTCCAGCAATGAGATATGTGCGAACAACGAGTTCGCTGACGCGCCGTGCCAGTGATCGATGCCGGGCGGAACGGTCGCAACGTCTCCAGGTCGCAACGGTTCCGCGGGCTGTCCCCGTATCTGGAGAATCCCTAGGCCCGTAGTGACCACAAGCACCTGACGCATGTCATGCTTATGCCAAACCGTACGGGCTCCGGGTACGAACGTCACCGTGGTGGCGTTGGTTTTTGACGGGCCTTCGGCTCGGGCGAGCGGGTCCTGAAATACCGACCCTGTGAAGTTGGCCGCGGGAGCGACCCGCGCCTGGCGCGATGCAGCTGATTGGACGTTCACGTTTCATCTCCTGTCGTCTAACGATCCTTTACGGCACCCCGGCAGGATCCGCTGAAGCGAGACGGTCTCTGCCGGCCATGTGACCGCAAGTTTGCCTCTTAAACTCGCGACTTTTCAACTCACACCCCAGCCGGAACCAGAAGCCTCTCGTAAAATCCGCCGAACATGCGTGCACGGTCCACCAGGTGGACTTCGATGATCCAATGCTTCTCCTGGCCCAGGCCATCCGGCTCGCGCATGCGGTGGGTGTTGGCCGGGCTGATCCGGTAGAGATCCTTCTCGCCCGGGATGAGTGCATGCGGGAACTCACCGACAATGTGTCCCGCGATGGCACCACCAAACAACCAGCCGGCCGTCTCGGCGCACCCCTGCGCAAACGCATACAGCTCGGCGCCCGTTACATCTGGATGCTGATCGTAATATTCCCTTATCAAATCGAAGATGCGTGGCAAGTCGGCGCACAGGCGATGCTTCTCAAGATCGTTCCCCAACACGTAGGTGCGGCCAACGTCGGCCTCCCACTCGTCGAATACCGGTCCGAGATCGAGAAAGACAGTATCGTCGCTGGCGATCTGCCGAATTGGCGGATCTTCCGAGAAGACACACACGGTATTCGGACCGGATCGAACGATCCGCTTGTGCCAGTGCTTTGCAACCCCGAAGGCCTGTGCCGCGAGCGCGTAGATATCCTGTTCAACATCCCGCTCGGACCGTCCGGACGCGATCAGGCCTCCGGTCTCGATCGCGCTCAATAGTGCGTCTGCCTTTTTCTCTGCCGCCAGCAGTGCCGCGAGACGGTTGATTTCGGTCAAGCCTGGCCTCCTCTCCTTCAACTGTTCGCAGCTAATCGCCAGGACGGTGTCAGATCAAGCCGATAGAGGTCCTACATCGCTCGCTTCGGCACTTCGATCCCCTCCAGATCCTCCTCAATGGAAATTCTTGGAACGACGCGATGCGAGAATGCGGATTACCGTTTTTGCAGCTTCGTCCTTAGGCGGTTAGGTGCGACACGTTCTTTACCACAGTGTAGCCCTGCAGACCTTCGGTGCCACCCTCCCTGCCGAAGCCGCTGTCCTTGACACCGCCGAACGGCGTCTCCGCGCTGGACGCCACGAAATGGTTGATCGAAAGATTGCCGACCTCCACGCCTTCCGCAAGGCGATCCGCGTTACGCGCGGAATTCGTGAAGGCGTAGGCGGCAAGCCCATAGGGGACTGAATTCGCCTTCTCGATCGCCTCATCGATGTTTCGCACGCGGCTTAGCAGCGCCAGCGGCCCGAATGGTTCCTCACGCATGGCACGCGCGTCGTCCGGCATATCGGCCAGAACAGTCAGCGGGAAGTGGTAGCCGCGATTGCCGATACGAGCGCCCCCGGCGGTGATGCGGGCACCCTTCGCCTTGGCGTCGGCCACCAGCGTCTCCATAGCCGCCAGGCGGCGTTCATTTGCCAGAGGCCCCATCTGGTTCTCCGGGTCGAGACCGTTGCCGACCTTGATCGTTTCGGCCTTCTTCGTAAACGCGTCGGCGAAACGATCGTAGATCGCGTCCTCGACGAAGAACCGCGTGGGCGACACACAGACCTGTCCCGAGTTGCGCGACTTGGCGACGGCCGAGGCGTTGGCGCTCGACACCGGATCGATGTCATTGCACATGATGACCGGTGCGTGGCCGCCAAGCTCCATGATCGCTGGCTTCATGTGGGCACCAGCCATGGCGGACAGCTGCTTGCCGACTGGAACCGAACCGGTGAACGTCACTAGCCGAACCGACGGTTGTGGGATCAGATACTCCGAGATCTCCGAGGGCTTTCCGAACACCAGGTTCAGCACACCCGCGGGCAAGCCAGCGTCCGCGAACGCCTGCACCAGTTGCACCGCGCCGGCGGGTGTCTCCTCCGACGCCTTCAGGATGATGGAGCACCCTGCGGAAAGAGCGCCGCCAACCTTGCGCGCCGGCGAACTCATTGGGAAGTTCCACGGCGAGAATGCTGCAACCACGCCGATCGGCAGGCGCAACACCGAGTGACGCATGCCCGGCTCGCTCGGGATGATGCGCCCGTAGACGCGGCGGCCTTCCTGCGCGTCCCATTCGATGATCTCACAACCGCGCAATATCTCCAGACGCGACTGGGCAATTGGCTTGCCCTGCTCCAACGTCATCGCAACGGCCATATCCTCGACACGTTCACGGATAAGTCGCACCGCTTCGAGAATGATCTCCGCTCGCTTCGCCGGCGATGTGCGTGACCAGAGTTTGAAGCCCCGGTCCGCGGCGTCCAAGGCATCATCCAGATCCGACCTGGACGCGTGAGGAACGATTCCGAGAACTGATTCGTCGGCCGGATTGATCACCGGCTGGCCCTCGGCTTGCCGCCATTCGCCAGCAACAAACAGCATAAGTTCGGGATAGCCTGTCATCCCATGGGCTCCTGTCGAATTGCGGTCGGGTGGTCCGCCGTATACGGTAGGGTATAACGCGCAGGAGCCCGGAAGGTCGTCAAGTGGCGGTCGATCCCAGACACGCTTCAGGCCACTCAGTGAAAGCACCGAGCAAACTCATCCGGCTGCAAAACGCGTCGGTGCGCCCGTCGCGACCTTGACGACTGCCGGTCTCGCTCCATTCACTATCCACTGCGTCGGGGCACGACATCTGAGGAGGGTGCCAAAGTCGGAGCCCGTGGCATAAACAGGATCACGGAGGGCAAGATGACGATGATGCGAGCCGCTCAGGTTGCGGGGCCGAAAGCACCTCTTGAATTGGTTCAGCTTGAGATCCCTGAGCCTGGCGCCGGCACGGTCAGGATCAAGGTGCAGGCATGTGGGGTATGTCACAGCGACAGCGTGACCAAGGAAGGACTTTTTCCGAACATCGCCTATCCGCGGGTGCCGGGTCACGAGGTCATTGGCATAGTGGACGCGGTTGGCGCGGGGGTCGCCAGATGGAGCGCCGGCCAACGCGTCGGGGTCGGCTGGCACGGCGGCAACTGCGGCTATTGCGATGCCTGCCGTCGCGGCGACGCGTTTGCTTGCGAGAACGAAACTCTCGTCACCGGTGTGACCTCGGATGGAGGCTATGCCGATTATATGATCGCTCCGGCAACGGCCGTCGCCCGCGTTCCAGACAATCTTTCGTCGGTCGAGGGGGCACCGTTGATGTGCGCCGGCCTCACGACCTTCAACGCCCTGCGCAACAGCGACGCGCGACCCGGCGAGGTCGTCGCGGTGCTCGGCCTTGGTGGCCTCGGACATCTCGGCGTCCAGTTCGCCGCGAAGCTCGGGTTCAACACCGTCGCCATCGCTCGCGGCCAGGACAAAGCGCCTCTGGCCCGCCAGCTCGGCGCGCACCACTACATCGACAGCCGAACCGAGGACCCTGCCGCCGCGCTGCGCAAGCTCGGCGGCGCCAAAGTGATTCTGGCAACGGTGACCAACGGCACCGCGATGCGCGCGGTCCAGGGCGGCCTGGGGCCGCGCGGGACGCTACTGATCGTCGGCGTGCCGGAATCGCTGGCGATCGATCCTCTGCCGTTGATACTGGGCAGCCAATCGGTTAAGGGTTGGTATTCGGGCACTTCGATTGATTCGCAGCAAACGCTCGCGTTCAGCGTGCTGAGCGGGGTGCGGCCGATGACCGAGATCTATCCGCTCGAACGTGCCGCTGAGGCCTACGACCGAATGATGAGCGGCGATGCGCGCTTTCGGGTCGTACTGACAACCGGCCATTGATGGGCCGAAATCCTTCCGCTGGTTACGATTCTCCGCTGCCGCGCGACGGCGCCTGACATCCGACAAGAGGACGATATGAAGACCTACGGCCATTTCATCGACGGAGCCTATGTCGAACCACAGAAAGGCAGATGGATCGACAGTTTCAATCCTTACAACGGACAGGTTTGGGCGCGCATTCCACAGGGTTGCGCAGATGACGTTAACCGTGCAGTCGCCGCCGCGCACCGAGCGATGCACGCAGGTCCATGGTCTGCGATGACCGCTTCCGCCCGCGGCAAGCTGATGCTGCGCCTGGCTGACCTGGTCGCAGCAAACGCGGAACGACTCGCCGAGATCGAAGTGCGTGACAACGGCAAACTTATGGCTGAGATGCTTGGCCAGCTGCGTTATCACCCGGAGTGGTGGCGCTACTTCGGTGGCCTGGCCGATAAGATCGAGGGTGCCGTCATGCCGATCGACAAGCCGGACATGTTCGCCTTCACTCGGCACGAGCCCGTGGGCGTTGTGGCTGCACTGACGGCCTGGAATTCCCCGCTGATATTCATCGCCTGGAAATGCGCGCCGGCTCTGGCGGCTGGCTGCAGCGTGGTCGTGAAGCCGTCGGAATTTGCCTCCGCCTCGACTTTGGAATTTGCGGCGTTGACCAAGGAAGCCGGCTTTCCCGATGGCGTATTCAATGTCGTTACGGGTTATGGACCGGAGGCGGGATCAGCCTTGATCGATCACCGGGACGTGGCGAAGATTACGTTTACCGGGTCGGATGCCACCGGCGCCCGCATCTACGCCCAGGCGGCCCAGACCCTGAAGCGCGTGTCTCTCGAACTTGGCGGCAAGTCTCCGAATATCGTTTTCGACGACTGCGATATTGACGCCGCCCTTTCCGGGGTGATCTCGGGCATATTCGCCGCGACTGGCCAGACCTGCATCGCTGGCTCCCGCGTGCTCGTGCAGAACTCGATCCGGGAAACCTTCAGCCAGCGCCTCGCGGATCTCGGTCGCAGCGCCCGCAAGGGTGATCCGATGTTGCCCGACACCAACATCGGACCGGTGACGACCGCGCCCCAGTACCGCAAAATCCTGGAATACATCGAGATCGCGAAGGCAGAGGGCGCCCGGTGCATTCTCGGCGGCGGCCCAGCCGTGTCGCCGGACCTGCCGGGCGGTCAGTTCGTCGAGCCGACCATCTTCGTCGACGTCAAACCCGAAATGCGCATTGCTCGCGAGGAAGTATTCGGTCCTGTGCTCTCGATCCTTGGGTTCGAGGATGAGGCGGAGGCCGTACGGCTCGCGAACGACACGATCTACGGCCTTGCCGCCGGCGTCTGGACCAAGGATATGGGCAGGGCCCTGCGGATGTCGTCAGCGCTCAAGGCGGGAACGGTTTGGGTTAATACCTATCGAGCGGTGAGCTATATGATGCCATTCGGTGGGATGAAGCGCTCGGGGCTTGGGCGCGAGAGCGGGATCGAGGCCATTCGCGAATATCTCGAAACGAAAAGCGTCTGGATTTCAACCACCAACGACGTGCCGTCAAATCCCTTCATATTACGCTAGGACGGTGCGACCGGAGCTTCCAGAGCCGCCCTCCTCCGAACGGGACATGAGGCTCTGGGTCGCCGCGGTTCTACGCGTTTGATCGCGTCGGAACGCGAACGGCCTGTTCACGCCGTTGCATCATCGTTTCTTCCATGGCGCGCGGATAGCGTCGCGGAAGAGCCGAGATCTTGTCGAGCCGCTGACGAGCCGCCTCGGGCAATCGCCAGCCACCGGCGGCAAGTGTATCGCCAAGCTGGTCGACTGTTCTGGCGCCGATGATAGCGCTGGCAACCATCGGCTGCTCCAACACCCAGCGCACCGCCACCTGAGCCGGACTGCATCCAATGTCGCGCGCAACGGCAAGCAGCTCGGCGAGAATCGCTTCGTGCCCCTGATTGAAAAACCGGGTTGGAAAGGCCCATTTCTCAGCCGAACGCGAACCGGCAACGGTTTGTTCACCTGGCCGATACTTGCCCGACAGATAGCCACCCGCGAGCGGTGACCATACCACCATCCCTAATCCTTTGAGGTCGCAAGCCGGAACCAGTTCCTCCTCGATGTCTCGGACAACCAGGCTGTACTGTGGTTGGTAGGCCTCAAACCGGGCCCAGCCTTTGCTGTCGCTGATCCACAGCGCTTCCATCAGCCGCCAGGCCTCGTAATTGCTGCAGGCGGGGTAGCGGATCTTGCCTTGGCACACGAGATCGTCAAATGCGCGCAGCATCTCGTCCAGCGGCGCCTGCACGTCGACATGGTGGATGTAGTAAAGATCGATATAGTCAGTTCCCAGACGGCGCAAGCTGTCCTCGACCGCGTTCATAATGTGAACCCGGGACATGCCTGAATCGTTGGGACCGGATCCGATCGGGGCAAATACCTTGGTCGCCACAACCGCCTCGCGTCGCCGCGGCCCCAAAGCCCGGCCCAGCATCGTTTCGGATACGCCGTTGCTGTAGCCGTCCGCGGTGTCGAAGAAAGTCACCCCGGCGTCGAGCGACGTGAGCACGATGCGTTCTGCCTCAGAGGCATCGGTCCCGTGCCCAAAAGTCATCGTACCCAGGCAGATTTCTGACACCTTGAGGCCGCTTCGGCCCAGGCGACGGTATTCCATCGCTAACCCCTTCGCCACTTCGATGCGTTATTGCATCGAGAATCTTCAATCTGAATGGTACTGCCGAATAGCGCCAGCGACAATGGAGTTTTGCCGGTGCGTCCGCGCGGCAATCGCTCATTGAACCCAACATAGGCAAGCGCGATGCTCGCAGGTCGGGTCGTGACACGGTGAAGGGCAACCGTAATTGCTCAATACCATGTGCCCTGGGCTGTTAGCCTTTTCGCCTCACGTCCGTGAACCCGTCGGACCGCTTCCCCGATGCGTCGACCGCCTTGCAATCTTGCCCCGGCACACCCCGCTCAGCCAAGAACGCTAGTGGAGCGTCTTAGCGGGCGCTGGCTCGGAGTTGCCGTAGGTTGCGATCGTTGCCATCCCTTCGACCTGCCACGGCTTGGCAGTGAAGGAGATGGCAATCCCCTCGGGCGTGCGCAGAGTCAATACCAACTCCTGACCGTTTCCGGCCCGATCCATGCTCCAGCTATCCAGCTTATGGACAGTACCGCTTTCGACTTGCCGCGGCATGGCATTCTGCAAGGCGTTCAACCAGTTTGCCGGCAGCGACAGGGTGACGACACGGCCGGTCCGGTCACGCAACTGGAGTCGCAGACACTGGCGATCGTGCGACAGCTGAACGCTGGTCAACTCGGTCGCGTCAAGGCTCAGCGGATCATCCAAGATTGTCGTCCTCGATCATTAATCCTGCCGGTCCGGATTCCCGTCATTCCAGCCCTGCACGAAGAAAGCCTTTGTGGAAATGACGGCCAAACCAATTTGCGTCATATCCGACAGGATATATCGCATCAGCGCAAGGCGGCGGTTAAGACTTCCCTCGATCGATGTCGATGTGATCAAAGGCAGTGCGGCAGACCCGGCAGACAGCCGTGATGCAGACCACAATGCGAAGGACAATCCCCGCCAGAAGCCAGTCTGTCGAAGAACTAAGGGCGATGGTCCCGAAGCTGCAGGCGCGCATTGCGCCTGGATATCGCACTGATGGCCGAGGTCTAGTGCCCGGTCCGCTGTCTAGTATCGGGAGATAATCCCAAACACGTGTCAGGATTGTGGTAGAGTATTGACTCTCCATGATCAACGTAGAATATCGTTGTCAAGGGTCGTCGTCGATCTGTGGGCTCAGGCCGCCCCGCGCCCCGCCGGGTGTCGCCAACGGGCGTGTGCGGCGCTTGGTCTGAGAAAGGAATCGCGAAGGACGCCTGCCATGCCGCTTGATGTCACTGTATCCCCGAAAAATGTCACCGCGACGCTGCACTATCCGGTGCGCGGAGCGGAAAAGCCGGTGCACGACGTCGATGTGCCGCCGCCGGGCGCTGCACCCTGCGACGGCATGGACGACGCGCACGAGGTGCGGAACGAGGACGGCCGCGCCCGTGAAGCGGGGTTTACGCTCGACCGCAACGGCTTCGCGCTGGTGCGCGCACCGACACAGGTGCACGACTACTCGCCCGGGGAGGTCAACAGCACCTACTATCCGGAAATAGAACGCCTGCTCTCGATCCGTTCACAGCCGGCGTGACGAAGCCGACCCTTTGCGGCTGCGTTGGCGCATTCCGACATCGCAACAAGACGCCAACAGGAGATCGTGATGGCCAACGTGCTTGCCGAAGTTCTGGACGCCAACGCCCGCTACGCCGCCGTCTTCGGCGAAAAGGGCAAGCTGCCGCTGCCGCCGGCTCGGCACTTTGCGATCTTGACATGCATGGACGCACGACTTGACCCCGCGAAATACGCGGGTCTGCTCGAAGGCGACGCCCATGTGATCCGCAACGCCGGCGGACGCGCCACAGACGATGCCATCCGTTCGCTGGTGATTTCGTACAAGCTACTGGGCACGAACGAGTGGTTCGTCATCCACCACACCGATTGCGGCATGCAGTTATTTGACGATCAGGTGATCGGCGGCCTGCTGGAACACAGCCTGGAGACTGCCAGCATTGATGCTCAAGGCTGGCACGACCACGGCCACGGGCCGGGCTCACACGAGGGCCGCTACATCAAGTGGCATAGCTTTTCGGACCTCGATGCGAGCGTGGTACAGGATGTGCGACGCATCCGGTCGCATCCGCTTGTTCCGGGACGCATCCCGATCCATGGCTACGTTTACGACGTGCGCAGCGGGCGTCTTCTTGAGGTGCCGGGCGCCGCAGCGGCCGGGGCCCCGACCGGCTGACTCTGCACCGGCACAGGACTCACGAAATCAAACGGCTCGCTACCAGCTGTCGCACGACATCCGGCAGCAAGTCGAACCAGATCAGATCCGGCACGCCGTCCGGCGCGACATAGAGCCGCTCAACGCCGGTAAATTCAGCGTCACGGTCATCGCCTGTCGGGCGCCACCAATGGCGTTGTCCGGCCTCGCTGAGCAAATCGGCGAGGCCGGTGGACGCACTTTTTGCACTCGCCGCGACAGTGGAACAAAATCAACTTCCGTGCCGAGGTGCGAGAACTCGGCTGACGTTGCGTCGGGCCGGTCAGAAGCTCAGCGGCTTTTCGACCACCGGGGTCCAATGGCTGTCCTTCACCACAGACAGAAAGGACTGGGTGGAGGCGTGATGATTGTTCGGGCCTAGCGAGAGAGGGGGGCCGTCGAAGATGTCGGTCCAGTCTTTCATGCCCTCGAGCGCGGCGATGAAGCTGTCCACCGACAGGCTTGGGCCGGCCTTCTGAAGCGCCGCCAGTGCGAAGCCGGCCGCGGTGTAGCCGGCCTCGCCCAGGTAGTTGGGATCGATGCCCCAGGCCTTCCGGTAGCGCTCGACGAAGGCCCGCACGGCCGGGCGCGGATCGTCCGGGTAGCGGTAGACCGCGGGCGACATCGAATAGAAGCCCTCGGCCGCGCCACCAGGCGATTCCGCCACGGCGGTCGAGTAGGTGGCGAAATTACCGCAGAACGTCACGTCCCAACCGATCTTGCGCGCCGTTTGCAGGATCAGGGTGGTGTCGCGGACAATGGTGCCCATCACGATCAGATCGCAGTTGGCGTCGTGCAGCCGGGCCACCGCGGCGTTGAAATCGGTGTCGGTCGGTGCGTTCGCCGCGGTGCCCGCGAGCTTCATGCCCATGGCCTCGAGCTGCGCCGTCGCCCCGGCAAGCACGTCGCGGCCATAATCGGTGTCCTGATACATTGCGCCGATCTGCTTCTTGCCCTTCTCCTCGACAAAGTATTTCACGCAGGCGCGCATCTGGTCGTAGGACCGAGGCATACTGGCTGAACTTGTACCGGTTGAACGGCTGGTACATCGAGCGTGCGCAGGTCGTCGGGAACAGATTCGGGACTTCCTTCTCGAACATGGCGGGCATCACCGCATCGTTCATCGGCGTGCCGCCATTGCCGAGCGCAAAGAAGATGTCGTCTCGGTTGAGCAGCTTGTTCATGGCCTGAACTGCCTTGGGGACCATGTACTGCATATCCTCGACGATGAATCGGATCTTGCGGCCATGCACGCCGCCGCGGGCGTTCGCCTCATCGAAGGCGAGCCGCATGGCATTGGCGTTGTTGACACCCTGGACGGCGGAGACGCCGGACAGGTCGGTCATGCAGCCAACGACAATCTCGGTATCGCTGACCCCACGCGTTGCAGCCCTGGCGGGACGAATGATGGCAGGAGCGGCAAGCAGTCCACAGCCGGCGGCAAGCACCGACCTTCGCGTATGCGAACGCAGTATCGACATTCTGATAGCCTCCCAGTGCAGCCGGATTAACCCGGCCGTCGTGTGTTTTGGTCATTTGGACTTCAGGCGCGCGCGGCCATGGACGTGTTCTAGTCCAGGTCGCGCCCGTGGCAGGTTTAGCGCCTGTCGCGACTGATTGCACCGTAATTGCGGCGCCGTCGCGGATGGCGGGCAGTGTCGATACCGCAGCGGATGGGCCCTGGCGCGGCGTTGACGCGATCCGGGCAACGCCGCACGCTGCGGGTCAGCGACACTGGAGGACACGATGGCCCGCGCCTTCGAAGGGATCCGTATCATCGACATCACGCATGTGCTGGCCGGCCCCTTCGCCGCCTATCAGCTTGGCCTGATGGGTGCCGACGTCATCAAGGTGGAGGATCCCAACGACCCCGATCAGAGCCGCGATTCCGGCAGCGACAACGACCTGAATCATGCCCTCATGGGCACCGGCTTCCTGACCCAAGGTTCCAACAAGCGCGCCATCACGCTGAACCTGAAGACAGAAAAGGGCAGGGAAATCCTGAAGAAGCTGGTCGCCACCGCCGATGTCCTGGTGGAGAACTACCGGCCCGGTGCCTTCGAGGCACTGGGCCTGGGCTACCAGGACCTGCGAAAGGTGAACCCCAGACTGATCTATGCCTCGTTCTCCGCCTTCGGTCAGGGCGGCCCCAAGCGCGAGCGCACCGCCTACGACCATGTGATTCAGTCCACCTCCGGCATCATGGCCATGACCGGCTCGCCTGAGGCCAACCCGTTGAAGATCGGCGCTCCGGCAATCGATTACGCCACCGGCACGATGGGCGCCTATGCCCTGTCGGCCGCGCTGTTCCAGCGCGAGCGGACGGGCCAGGGCCAGCGCATCGACATGGCGATGCTGGATGTCGCGATGATCCTGATGGCCAGCCACGTGACCGGTTATCTGCGCAACGGCAGCCATCCCAAACCATCGGGCAACCGGACCGGCCACGCCACCAGCATGGCGTACCAAACCGCCGACGGCATGGTCATGCTCGGCGCCTCCAACCTGCGGCAGCAGCGCCGGCTGTGGACCGTGCTCGAACGCCCCGACATGATCAAACGCAGCAACGACGAACGTGACGCCGATCACGACCGCGAGGAAAAGCTACTGGCCGACATCATGCTGACGCGAACGGCTGATGAGTGGGAGGTCTTCCTGCAGGAACGCCATGTGCCAGCCTCCCGCGTACGCATGATGCGGGAGGCGTTGGATGACCCGCAGATCGCCTCCCGCAACCTGCTGCATCGGCAGAATGACGCGCCTGGCATCAGTGGCGGCTTCACGGTGCCCGTGGCGGCGTTTAAGTTCGAGCACGACGGGCCTCGCGTTGACCGGCCGCCGCCGATGTTCGGGCAACACAACCAAGAGGTGCTGACGGAACTTGGCTACAGCGCGGCCGAGATCGCCGCCTTCCGCGCCGACAGGATCGTTTAGCAGGAGATTGCAATGGAACTCGGACGCCTCGGCATCTGGTACTCCTCCGACAAGCTTGGCGGAGCAGGTCATGTCTCCGATTTCGTCAAGACCGTCGAGGGGCTCGGTTACCAGACGCTGTGGTATCCGGAGGCTCGCGGCTACGAGTCGTTCGCCATCGGCGGCTTCATGCTTTCGCAGACCACGAAACTGAAGCTCGGCAGTTCAATTGCGTCGATCTACGCGCGCGATGCATTCACCTCCCGTCGCGGCATGATCAGCCTGAACGCGCTGTACGGCGATCGCTTCATCCTCGGGCTTGGCGTGAGCCACGTGCCGATGGTCGAGGGGCTTCGCGGCCATACCTATGAAAAGCCGATTCCAGTGATGCGGTCCTATCTCGACGGTATCATCAAGGGCGAGGCCGAGGCGAAGGACTGGCCGATTGCCATCGCCGCGCTCGGCCCACTGATGCTGAAGCTGGCCCGTGACATGACCCGGGGTGCTTTGCCGTACAACACCACGCCGGCGCACACGGCAGAGGCGGCGAAAATCCTCGGGCCAAATAAATGGCTGGCGATCGAGCAGAAGGTTACGATCGAAACCGACCCGGCGCGGGCACGGGCGCTGGGGCGAGCCGAACTCGCGCGTTACATGGCACTCGACAATTATCGCAATAACTGGTTGCGGATCGGCTTCACCGAGGCGGAGCTGGCCAACGGCGGATCGGACAGGTTCATCGATGCTATGGTCCTGTGGGGCAACGCCGACAAGGTCAAGCAGGGCTTGCGGGCGCATTTTGCCGCCGGTGCCACCCATGTCGCGATCCAACCCGTGCATGCGGACGGCGATCGGGCGGCTCGAGATGCAATCATGACCGCGCTTGCGGATACCTGATCAACGACTTGTCACGGCGGTCGGTCCTGGCGGTCACGCCCCGGGCGGCCAACGCCGTCCGGTCCTGAGGCAAAATGTTGCTTATAAGTAGTGACAGGCCGCCCGGCCCAGATGCCTCAATCGAGCGATCACGACCGACAATTCGTGACTTCGCCACCCGAAAGATCGTATAGGCAGCCTCGGCCGTTTGGAAGCACGGTCGTAGCCTTCTGGGGGTGGCATGCTTGACCTTGCCGGAATTATATTCAGCTCCGTTATGATACTGTTTGTCATCGTCCGCGCTGTACAGCTCGATCGCACCCAACCCTGGTTCCAAACCATCTCTCGCACCGGCGATGTGGGTCACTCGAAGCCTCGCCCTTGGCAGCGCCGCGGCTGAATACGACCACACGGACACAACATGCTTCGCAGTCTCGGGCTGCTGTTCCTCTACACGTCGTTCCTCGGGCTCAGTGTCAATGCACCGTTCATCGCGACGCTCGGCTACTTATGGGTGGATACGTTTCAACCGCAGAACGTGGCGTACATCGTTCTCAACCAGATCCCGGTGGCGTTGCTCATGGCTCTGGCGGCGCTCGGGACCTATCTTCTGCTCGACCGGCGCTCGCCGCCGCGACTGAACATCGGGACCATTCTCCAGGTCGCTTTGGCCGTTTGGGTGACCGTGACCCTGCTATGGGCCGAAGTGCCCGATGCGGCCTGGAGCAAATGGGATTGGGCCGTTAAGACCCTGCTGTTCGCCGCCTTCGTGCCGTACGTCATCCGCTCCCGCGTCCAGATTGAGGCATTTGTCCAGACCTACGTGTTCTCGCTGGCCGGGAATATTGTGCCGTTTGGTCTGAAGACCCTGATTTCAGGCGGCGGCTACGGCAGCAATCTGGGATTGCAGCAGGGCAACAGCGGCCTGTCGGAAGGCGGACTTCTGTCCACCGCCTGTCTGATGATCGTTCCGCTCGCGGTCTATCTGACCGAGCACGGCCAGTTGGTTCCGCGTACCAAGCTGATGTCTCTGGCGTACTGGGGTGTTGCAGCCCTGGCGATCGTCACCGCCGTTGGCACGTACGAGCGCAGCGCGCTGATCGGCCTTGTGGTCCTTGTCACCTACATGTGGACACGATCCAGGCATAAGATCGGCTTCACCCTCGATCGCCGGCCTGGTCATTTGTCTTGTCATCTATGCAACATCCACCGCCTGGACTTCCCGGATCTCAACGATCGGAGACTTCCAGAATGAGAGTTCAGCCCACGGTCGGATCCTGGTGTGGGAATGGACGCTGGGCTATGCTTTCACCCACCCGTTCGGCGGCGGCTTTGCGGCCTATCTGATCAATCAAATTGAGATCCCGGCTTCTGGGACCGGGCGTGCCGCCAGCATCGAATTCGCTCGGGCCTTCCACAGTATCTATTTTGAAGTTCTGGGTGAGCAGGGATATCCGGGCCTGATCATGTTCGTCACGGTCGCCGCCGTGACGTTCGTCAAACTGCGCCGTTTGGCGAAAAGAGCGCGGGGGGTCCCGGAACTCGAGTGGGTGGCAGGATTGTCGAATGCGCTGCAAAGCGGTCTTGCGGTTTTCATGACCAGCGGCGCTTTCGTTGGGATCGCGTTCCAGCCGATGTTCTGGTATTTTATTTCGGTCTCGATCAGTCTAGGCGCCTATATGGCGCGGGTGGAGCGTGACCAGGGCCACGTCGCCATCGGCAAGCCGGGCATCGCGACCGTCCGTTCGGGCGCGCCGCATTCGCCGGCACCAACCGGCAGTTGGCGCCGCCGAGCCGCCGGCCCGACAGTCGAAATATCTCCCGGCCGTGGCGAACGTAACGATCAGATCGACGACCGCCGCCCACTTTGACGGGTTCCCGGTCAAATCCGAAGGCTCTCGCAGTCCGGCGTCCCCGCGGAAGAAAGCTGATGCTATCGCCTGCAAGTCGCTCCCGACGGCAGCGTTACCCTAGATGTCTGCCGAAAAACTCCAGGGTGCGCTGCTGCGCCAGATCGTAATCCGGCTTGCTGTAGCTGGCCCGTTCGTCGCAGCCGAACCCGTGCTGCGCACCCGCGTAGACATAGACCTCGACCTTTGGCTGTGCGGCACGCACCGCGTCCACATCGGTCATCGGGATGGAGGCGTCCTTCTCCCCGAAATGCATCTGCACCGGACAGTTTGGTCGCTCGTCCTTCGTTCCGGGGATGCCGCCACCGTACCAGGCTGAGGCCGCGGCGAATTTGCTGCTGCGCGTGGCACCCCACCAGGCCACCGTGCCGCCGAAGCAATAGCCGACGATGCCCAGCTTCTTACCCGACATAAAGTCCGCCGCGGCCTCGATATCTTTCATCAGCTCCGCGTCAGACAGCTTCATCCGGTAGTCCCGTCCCTTGGCAATGTCGTCCGGCGTATAGCCCAGCTCTACATTGGGTTGGGCGCGGTCGAACACCGCCGGAGCGACCACCCTGTAGCCGAGCGCGGCGAAACGGTCCGCCATGTCGCGAATGTGGTGATTGACGCCGAAAATCTCCTGCACGACCATCACACCTTTGGTCGCGTTGGCCGGCCCGGCGACATAGGCCGAGAAACTGAAGCCATCCGAGGCTTTCAGTTTGATCGTCTCACCCATTTGACCCTCCCGTTCAATCGGCATCGGCTGGTGCGCCACATCGGCCGGTCTTGCCGCCCGTCCGGCGCGACCGATGCATCGCCCTCAGAATGGCCAGATCACCCGATCCGTCAACCGCGTCACGGTGCCCAGCGGACCGCGAACGGCGCAAAAGACTGCACCAGCGCCTGATAGATCGGACGTTTGAATGGCACCGCCAGATCCGGTAGCTCGGTCAGACCAACCCAGCGCCAGGAATTGAATTCCGGATGAGGGTCCAGATCGAGGCGGATATCGCTGTCTTGCCCGGTGAATCGGAGGGCAAACCAGCGTTGCCGCTGACCGCGGTATCGGCCGCGCCAGGCGATACCCACCAGGTCGGCTGGTAGATCATAGGTCAGCCACTCCGGATGCTCGCCGATCACCTCAGCTCGGCCGGTGCCGATCTCTTCTTCCAGTTCGCGCAGCACGGCGGTTCTGGGGTCTTCCCCCGCATCAATGCCGCCTTGCGGCAGTTGCCATCCGCCGGCCGGACCCTCGGCATTCGGTAAGTCGGCGCGGCGGGCCACGAAGACCAGACCGTCCGAATTGAACAATACCGCGCCGACATTGGGACGGTAGGGCAGATCACTCATTTATCCTGCTCCTGGGTGGCCGGCGGCACGACAAGGGCGCTCACCGGTGCCAGCACAAGCCCCCTGTCGCGCAGTGTGTTGGTCCAGGCCGCGACCCGGTGCAAAGTCATCGGCCGGGGAACGGTGACAAGACCCAGTGCCGAGCGATTGTCCTTGGCCAGTTTTGCCAGCACCTCGAGCCGGCCATCCAACGAGGCCTCGTCCAACGGATCGGCGTCGACCACAAGATCGACCGAGCGGTTCCATGTGAGGCGCAACACTGGCTGCCCCGGCCGCGCGTCAACGAACAGCAGCCCTCGGGAAGCCACATCCTGCAGCACCGGGTCAAATTGACCCGTCATGGCGGACAAGCGCTCTCCTCCCATCTGTCCCAACGCGTTCGTCACTCCGACATAACCGCCAAAACGCGACATCGCCCAGTGCAGACGCTTCAGGTTCTCAGCCGGTGGCAGCGCGGTCATCAGCGCGTGCCCCTCATCCGGGTCATTCGCCGGAAAACCCTGTGGCTCCATCGGAACAGACAGCAGGTACTCGTGCTCGGCGATGCGCGCCGAAGCGAGCAACCGGTCGGGATTCGTCACATAAGGGGAAAACGCGAGCGTCACCGCGGCGGGCAGCAGATGGATTGCAGCGGTGCTGTCAGCCTCGCTCATGCCGACTCCCGCCACAACTATGCCGACCCGCGCGAGCCGGCTGCTGGTGTCGAAACCCGCGGCGTATTCGTGCATCGGGGCGCGACCATCGAGCGAGATGCGCGGCAGGAAGGTGTTGGCCGCCTCGCGGTTAGGCTCGACCAACGCCGGATCAGGATCATTGACTGGGCCCGGAATTGTCCTGCCGGGCTTTTGCACTTCAGGCTCGGCGTTCTCCGCAGACTTGGGATGACGCGGCCCCGATCCGGCTGACTTCGCAGCCGACCCGGCATCGGCCTGTGCTACTGACTGCGACTGAGGATGATCCGATGCCGCATTCTGCGACGCAGGATGATCCGATGTCGAGCGTGGTGCTGCGGCGGGCGGACCAAGTATCTGCAGCACGCCGCCGCCGAAACCGAGGACGACCAGAATCGCCAGCCAGGCCCGCCCCAGTCCGGTCCAGCCCGCCAATGTGCCGCGCCTGGGGGGCCACCACGCTGCTGCCGCCGACCCACGCGCTACAAACCGTCGGAGCGCTGCCGATGTTTCTGGGCCGGCGCCGGCCATCGCGAAGGTTCAATTGGCGGAGGCGCTTTTTTGCGCCACCATCGCTTTGGCCAGCACGATCGCCTCCTGCAGCTGGAAATCGGTCTCGTCGGGCTTTGCCGGATCGAATTTCGGGAAACTCTCCGGCGGCTTTTCAGGGATCTGCTTGGCGATCAACGGCAGGTCGGTCCGCGGCGGGACCGCCTGCGGACCGGTGCCGCCCGAGTTGCTCAGGGTGTGGTTCAGATCAGCTTCGCGCTCGCCACCGAAGCTGGAGGGTTCGTCGCGGGTTTCCTGCACCGGCACATCGGGTGCGATGCCAAGCCCCTGAATCGACCGCCCCGAGGGTGTGTAGTAGCGCGCCGTTGTCAGCCGCATCGCTCCGTTGCCGGGCAATGGGATCACGGTCTGGACCGAACCCTTGCCGAAACTTCGCGTGCCCAGAACGATCGCGCGGTGATGGTCCTGCAGCGCCCCCGATACGATCTCGGACGCCGAGGCAGAACCGCCATTGATCAGTACGACGAGGGGCGCGCCGCCCAGAACGTCATCCCCCTTGGCATCCCAGCGCTGGCTGTCATCCGGATGCCGGGCGCGGGTGGAGACGATCTCCCCCTGGTCGACGAAATCCGATGACACGGCAACCGCCTGATCGAGCAGGCCACCCGGATTGTTGCGCAGGTCGAGCACCAGTCCGGCCAGCTTGCCGCCACTCTGCTGCTTCAGATTGTGCACCGCCTGCTTGATCCCGGCGTCCGCCTGCTCGGTGAACTGCGACAGCCGTATGTAGCCAATATTGTCGGGCTCCATCCGCGACTTGACCACCTGGAGATGGATGGTCTCCCGGGTCAGGGAAATCTCGATTGGCTTCTCGACGTTCTGTCGCTTGATGGTCAGCACGATCTTGGAATTGGGCGGACCGCGCATCCGGTCCACCGCGTCATTCAGCGACAGACCGATCACCGTCTTGCCATCCAGTGCGGTGATGATGTCGCCTGGCTTGATGCCGCCCCGTGCCGCTGGCGTATCGTCGATCGGCGAGACAACCTTGATCAGGCCCTTGTCCTCATTGACCTCGATGCCGAGGCCACCAAACTCGCCCTTGGTCTGGATTTGCATGTCCTTGAACGCTTTCGCGTTCATGTAGGAGCTGTGCGGATCGAGCCCCGTGAGCATGCCGTTGATGGCGTTCTCGACGAGATCCTTGTCATCGACCGGATCGACATACTCCGCGCGCACGCGCTGCAGAACGTCGCCGAACACCTTCAGCAACTGATACATGTCGGTGCGAGAGCTGTCCTGGGCGAGAGCGTGGTGCAGCAGGCCCAGGCCAGGCCCGGCGACTACGCCGGCCGTGAAAGCGGTTCCAAGCAAAAGACCATAGCGCAAATGCCGCGCGCGGAAAACCATTCGTGTGTCCCCTCGGCGCCGCGGTCCAGTCCCGCAGCGTGACCAGCCTTGATACACCAGAAATGCCAAAATGATGCCAACAAAGACTTCCGCAAGGTTCTCGCGCGGCCGGCCCAGCCACGTCTAGTGTTGTTTTGGTAAGTTTACCTGGTTAACCGCTTGATTTGAACCACGGCGCTGGATTGATCGGCTGGCCGTCGTGGCGCAACTCGACACTGAGTGCCGGCCGACGCGCGGTCGATCCCGGCTCCCACCCCGGCATCACACCCACCGGCTCCGCCGCGACGATGCCCTGGCCCAGCCTGACATCCAACCGGTCGAAGCCAGACATCACGACATGATAACCGCCGCCGCAGTCTATGATCAGCAGCAGTCCATAACTGCGGAAGGAGTCCGCGAACACCACCCGCCCACCGCACGGCGCGACGACCCGGGCAGCAGGCGGTGCAAAATACGACACACCGGTCGCGGGACCACTGTCCGTCGCCTGTCCCCATCCCTTGACCACGACACCGATCACCGGCGACTGCAGGCGGCCGGCCGGCAGTGTGCCGCCGGCAACCGCGGCCGCACCAGCAGGACGCAGCAGCATCGCCTCCCGCTGGCGTGCCGCCTGCGGCTCCCGCTTCCGCCGTGCGGCATCCTCCCCTTCGTCCCGCGCACGAGCCGCGTCGGCACGCTCCTGTGCTTCCAGTACATTCAGCGCGGCGCGAAGTGTGTCCATGCGGGATGCGGCGGCGGCGGCCTGGCTCGCGGCCTGGTTTGCGTCCGCTTCTGCTTTCGCCCGTTCGGCATGGGCGGCAGCAATCTCCCGGTCCAGTGCCGCCGCCTCACGCGACTGCTCGGCGCGCGCTTCCACCAGCCGAGGCGTCTCGGCCGCCAGCGCCTCACTCGCAGCATCCAGATCTGCCTGATCGCGCCTTAGCGCTTCCGCCTCAACCTCGATCTGCCGCGACAGACCCTTCAGCACCATGACGCCCCGCAGGGTCGCTTCGGGCGTCCCGGGCACGGCGAGCAAGGTCTCCACCGGATAAAGCGACAGGCGCTCAATCAGCGGCAGCAACGGCTGCATGGCCGCGGCCCGTGCCGTCAACCGCTGTTCGGCCTCCCGCCGCTTCGCCGCCAGCGCGTCGATGCGGGCAGCGACATCCTGGGTCGCGGCGTCAGCCTGCTGCACTTTGGCCGCGGCGACCACGCGCTCCGACGCCAGACGCAGTGCCTCCGATCCCGCCTGTTCCGCTCGCCCGGCTGCGTCCTTGCCGATCGCGAGTTGATCATTCCTCTGGCGTTCCGCGTCGCGCAGACCTTGGCGGGTCGTCTCTTCCCCGGGAGAAGCGGCAAAACCGACCGGCGGCAGCGTAAGCAGCACAAGCAGCGAGGCCGCTGCCGCGCCGCGCATAATTCCGGCATTGTTCCGACCGCATCCGATCGCCAACGTCCTGCTCCTGCCCCGGCACAAGCTGGCATGCCACAGCCATGTCAACCGGACCCGAGTCGGCCCTGCTGATCCGGTGGCTTGCCATAGCAGCAACAGCGCCCCAGACCCAATCTACCGGGCGACATCTACCGGGGGACATCTACTGGGCGACATCTACTGGGCGATGACCAGCGGTTCATCCATCATCAGCGCAAGCGGCGCGGGTCCTCGGGCGATCAGGCCGTTCGCCAGCACGATCTCGACACTGAGAGAGCACTGTTTGTCCCGCGGATGCACCCCGTCGAACAGCAGGTCGATTTCCATACCGCAGCAAAGGGCGTTCAGTGGATGATACCGGCCATGGGGGTTCAACGCGCCATGCACGTCCGGCCGCGGTCGCCAAACCGGGGCGTCACGGCTGACCCCATCCAAACTCAGGCGCAACCACACGACATCGGTATTCACCAGGCACCAGCCGCCCACCGACACGACGACCCCATCGGGAGAATCGCGCGCCGCCAGCTCGACCGACCAGCGCGGCGGAGCCCCACCCAGCGCGGAATCGGGTGCAGTGAAGCCGATAGGAGGCGGCTCCGGCTGAACGCTGAAGGTCCGCAGGGTCGGTCCGACACCCTTCGTCAGCCATAGCAACATCGATGCGGACGCGTCCTGACGTGACAGCAGGCTAAAAAACGGCGCCCCGGCCGAGGCCACCAACGGGGCCAGCTCGTTCGCGAATGTATCCGGGATGCCCGCATCGTGACAGAACCGGCGCGTTGCGTCGCCGCCCAACGGATCGGGACGCAGCGGGACGGCATCGATGGTCGCGAAGCCGACTTCACGCGCCAGGTCTTCCAGCGCATCGCTGTCGAACAGGTGCTTCTCCCGTAACGAAGACAAGAAAGTCTGGTCGCCCTGGTGCAGCAGTTGCCGCCGCAGCTGTGCCAACATTCCCATCACGGCGTGGCACGGTTCCGACCAAACCCCGTCTCGCGCGTTCATCTGGACCAACGCGGTCGCCGTGGCCTGACAGAATGCCTGATAGTAGCGACGGTTAGGCACCACAAAAAATGCTCTGCCCGCTGGCTTGAGCACCCGATGAACCATGGTCAGAAAAGCCCGGGCGTCGCCGAAGCGATGCAGCACGTGGGTGCCGGCGACGGTATCCGCCACCGCGTCGCGAACCGAATCCTCCTGGCCGCTGAGTCGGACGTAAATCACCGTGGTGTTCGTTCCCGGCACGCTTCCGGCCAGCCGATCACGACAGTGGTGGACCATGTCCATTGCGGTGTCGGTCACCATCAGCCCGCGCACCTCGGCGTGCAGCGCGAGCATGCGAGTCAGTTGACCGCTACCGCATCCAAGCTCGAGGACCTCGCCCAGGCTCACCGGCCAGCGGCCCTCCGCCGCCGCTCGGATCCGCGCCATCAGGTCTGCCGAGGCCGCATCGTCGTCGCTCTGGCTCCCTGAGAGGGCAAAGGGATCGCTGGCTGAAATGATGCGGTCACCGACGAAATCGGCGACGCCGTCGACAGTCGGGATGACCCATGCGCAGTTTGAACATTGCAGCACCTGCGCCAGGGCGGGCTCCGAAGGCGAGGGACGGGACGGTTGGCGCAACGGCGGCCAGCCTGCTCTTGCAGCGCGGGCAGTGCAGCCAGTCGGCCAGGTTCATGGTCGGCTATCGACCGTTGAAGCTCGCCCCGAGGCTTTCGCTACGGGCACCGGCTTGATCGCCATCGGCGCAGCCTCGAGAAATTGCACCGCGAGCGCCGCCGCCGTCTCCGGCCGGCCGATTGGCGCCGCGCGAGTCACGGGCCCAGGCTCAGAGGCTCGGCCGGCGTGCTCCTTTGTGCCCCAGCCAGGCTGCGATACTCACGCCAGATAGGATGAGGGCTCGCGGGGCGGTAGCTGGGTGTTGTGGTTCGGGCCATGCCCCTGCATTCATGCCCCTGGGGTTGCATGTCAATGAGCATTGCGCCCGATGGGTTGTGCCATCGCGGTCGCCGAGCAAATCCAACCGGCGCTGCCTTGTCCATCCAGCGGCGCGACCCAGACCGCTATGGAAGTTTGTAGCGGCCCTGTATCTCGCCATATTGGACATAGGCCCCGTCGGCCGGTGTCTTAAATTCCGGCCCGTGTAGGACCTCGGTGGTACCACCGGTAATGCCCGTATACTTTCCAGTGCCCGACGTGAATGTACTTGATGCATCAAAGCTCTTGGCGTTCGACGCATGCTTCACAGCCCCATCAGCAACGATTTGATCCCCATCAGGGTCGGTAAAGACGCAGTAGCCTTGATACTGCTCGATGCCGCTTGCGCCGCTAAATGTGCCGAAACAATGCCCCGTCATATGATCGAGAAAACCGTTGCCAACAAGAAGGCCATTTTCTTCAGCTGTACCCACGTAGCGATCCTTCCCCACTGGGTAAGCCTTATACGTGCCGGCAGCGGCGCCGGTACCGCTGAACGTCCCTTCCTTCGGGAGATCGGCGGCCATTGCCGCTGCGCCGAATGCCATCGCGGCGGTCAAGGTCAATATCGGTAATGTGCCTATGTGTACCTTGGGTCAAGCGTTCCTCCCATCATTATTGCTTCTCGTGGATCAGCGGGCGGCGTTCTGGGTCGCACTCATCATGTAACACAACGTAACTGCAACTCAAAGCGCCTCCGCACTGAGGTCAAAACGAAACTGGCCCAGGCTGAGTGAGCGGATGGATCGTTGCCGTCACAGCATCCTCCCAGCGGCCTGACCGTGACCCGAAATTGAGTGGCAGACTGCCACCTAATAGCCTGATATCCTGATTGTCAGTCAGTAGGTCGCGAACCGGGATAGCGGCCTTCGAGCAAGGCTTTCGAAGCAAATCTAAGCCCGGCTTAGGTTCGGGGCTTCAACCGGGCTTCAAGCCCGCTGTGACAGGGCTGTTGATGGATGACATTGAGCTGTCACGGCTTGAGCTTTCGAGGCCGAGGCTCGCCACAAAAGCCCATGGAACAGAACAAAAGGTGTTCGTATGATACGAATGCCTTCATCTGGCGTGGGTGGAAGGGCGGCTCGTTGCTGTTCGTCTGTAATCCCGTTCAGACCGCCGTTCGCCCCCGCCGGGGCGCGGATGGCGGGTCGGGTCAGGCACCCAACGACAGTGTAATAGCCGATGCCCTGCGCCGCCGGCGCTGCAAACCGCTGGCCGCGTATTGCCCCGCGACCGGCGGCGGCGCGGCGGCGTGGACGATGATACCGACAATGCGGGTCTGTATGGAGATGGCGCGTTCCAGCAACCTGCGGTTTTCCGCCACGAGTGTCTTGATGGCCCTCCCCAGGGCCAGCGGCGGCGGACTGGGATCCGGAGTCGGTCTGGCGCCACAGCCCTTTGTAATGCGTAACAGCGCCGCTTCTTTCGATGGCCCGAGGGCGACCGCAGCGAGAAAGTCCAGTCGCTTCAGCGCGGCGTTCTCCCGCGCCAGCAGGTCGGCCAAAGTGTTTGCGGCTTCAATCAGATCCTGTGTCACTTCGGCTTTGCCTCCTGCATCCGCAGCATCGCGTCATAGACTGGCTTGGCCAGGCCCAATCCGCCGCTGGCGGCGATACGTTTGGCGAATTCCTGCACCAGCAGCGGCTTCCAGGCCTCCTCGCCCTCTCCGCCACCGAACTCGGAGTGAGCGGTGTCCACGGTATCGAACATTGGCTGCAGCAACTGGCCGATCGCCATCGCCTCGAAGTCCTGCGCTGACTTGGCAATCTTCGCCAGATCGGGCGGCCCCGAGATTGCCGACGGCGCCGACCGTGACGCAGCGGCGGGTCGCGCCGGAGGATGGATTGCAGGGGGAAGCGCAACAATCGCCATCAGCGTACCTCCAGGTCAGCCTGCAGTGCTCCGGCCGCCTTGATTGCCTGCAGGATGCTGATCAGGTCGCGCGGCCCGACGCCGAGTGCGTTCAGGCTGGCGACAAGGTCCCGCAACGTGGTGCCCGAGTTGATGATACCCAACTTCTTGTCATGCTGATCGTCGACCTGGATGTTTGTCCGCGGCGTGACGACCGTGCTGCCTGCGGCGAAAGCGTTGGGCTGACTGACCTCGGGTGTTTCGGTTACCCGGATGGTCAGATTGCCTTGTGCGATCGCCACAGTGCTGATCCGCACATTGGCGCCCATAACGATGGTGCCGCTGGCCTCGTCGATCACCACCTTCGCGGCACTGTCGGGCTCGACGCGGAGGTCCTCGATCATGCCAAGGGTTTCAAGCGGGTCGCGGTTGATCAGATCGACTTCGACGGTGCGCGGATCAGTCGCCCTGGCGATCGGGCCGACGCTCGTGTTGATCGCCGCGGCGATCCGATGCGCCGTGGTCAGGTCCGGATTGCGCAGTCCAAGGTGGATGCCGGAGCCCTTGGCCAGTTGGAACGGCACCTCTTTCTCGACGGTCGCGCCGTTCGCGATGCGGCCCGCCGTGGGCACGCCCCGGGTGACCGATCCGGCCGCCCCGCGTGCCGCGATAGCACCGGTGGACAGCGCCCCCTGCGCCACTGCATACACATCGCCGTCGGCGGCAAGCAGCGGCGTGACCAGCAGAGTGCCGCCAGTCAGGTTGGTGGCGTCACCCAGGGCGGAGACCGAAATGTCGATGCGGCTGCCGCTACGGGCGAACGCCGGCAGTTCCGCCGTGACCATGACAGCGGCGAGGTTCTTGGTGGATAGCGCGGTGACCTGGTCGCGGGTGTTCACGCCCAGCCGCTCCAGCATGCCAATCAGCGATTCACGAGTGAAGACGTTGTTATTGAGCTTGTCGCCGGTGCCGTTCAGGCCGACCACGAGCCCATAGCCAATAAGCTGATTCTCGCGGATACCTTCCACATCGGTAATGTCCTTGATCCGAACGTCGGCAAGCGTGGGCGACAGCGACAGCAGGCATCCACCCAGAACGACCCAAATGGCGACGGCACGACCAGGCACAGGGCGCGTTTTGCGCAACGGTTCATCCTGAAGGCTGAGGCATTACACACGAAGACACACAGCAATCGGCATGCCGGCCCGAATCCGGCCTGTTCTGCGTGAAAATCGCCTCGTGCCCCCGGGTTTGATTTGCCGATCGGCAAATAATGCCGGGCTGAAAATGTCGCCGACCGGGGGGATTTCGTTGCAATTTGGCGATGCTTTCGCAGGTGGTCTTGGCGCGGTTGGGACACCTCGCTATAAGCCCGCGCGTTCCCTACCCGGAATGGGCCGGGCGTCCACCCCTGGCTTTCGGCCGAGGGTTGGGCGGAAGGATAGCCAGGACCGCGTGCGAATGATGATGACTCTGCCCCCTGATTATCGTCCCAGCGAGGATGAGATATTTATGAACCCCATCCAGGTCGAATACTTTCGCCAGAAATTGCTGCGGTGGCGTGCCGACCTGTTGCGGGAAGCCGACGGCACCCTGGCCAGCCTATCCGAGGGCGGCATCCATGAAGCCGACATTACCGACCGCGCCAGCGTGGAAACCGATCGCGCCCTGGAACTGCGCACCCGCGACCGTGCACGCAAGTTGATCTCCAAGATCGATCAGGCTCTGGTGCGTGTCGAACTTGGGACCTATGGGTACTGCGAAGAAACCGACGAACCCATCGGTCTCAAGCGTCTCGAGGCTCGGCCGATCGCCACGATGTCGATCGAAGCGCAGGAACGCCACGAACGAATGGAGCGAGTCCACCGCGACGACTGATCGCGGCTATCCTGGTCCCGGGCGCCTCAGGCTCTTGCCAACCGGTTCCGCCAATTCCACTGTCCGAGCCATGTGGTTCGCACCTCCTGTCGAAATACCCACCCGCGTCCTGGCTCGAATGCCAGAGCAATTCCGTCGCCCGGAACGGACCGAATGGGCGGACGCCAACCGAGCCGGTGAACCCGTCGACTGCTTCCTTGAGGGCCCGTGCTACGATGCCCAGGGCCGGCTTCATGTCGTCGACATTCCATACGGCCGCATCTTCCGCGTGGAAGGCGATGCCTGGACACTGGTCGCCGAGTACCCGGGCTGGCCAAACGGCCTGAAGGTGCAGCCGGACGGGGTCCTGCTTGCAGCCGATTACCGTCACGGTCTTGTTCGGATCGACCCGCGGACCGGGACCACCTCAGCCGTGCTGCAGACAGTCATGAGCGAGAGCTTCAAGGGCCTGAACGACCTTGTTCTGCACGATGACGAATCGATCCTGTTCACCGATCAAGGCCAGACGGGATTGCAGGACCCGACTGGCCGGGTCTGGCGGCTGCACAAGGATGGCCGGCTGGACAAGCTGATCTCCACCGGGCCTAGCCCGAACGGCCTGGTGCTGAACACCGCGCAAACACATCTGTATGTCGCGATGACCCGTTCCTGCGAGGTCTGGCGCTTCTTGCTGCGCGCGGATGCTGTGGTGGCAAAGGCACAGTGCTTCGCTCGCGTTCCCGCCGGCGCATCCGGTCCGGACGGACTGGCGATGGACAGCGCCGACCGTCTCTATATCTCCAACCCGGGGCACGGCTGCGTCTGGGTCATCGACCCGCACGGCGTGCCGCTGTACCGTATCCAGTCTTGTGCCGGGCGGATGACCACCAACTGTGCTTTGACGCCGGACGGGGATCGACTCGTCATCACCGAATCCGAAACCGGCAGCATCCTGATCGCGGAGGTTCCCAAGCCATGAGCAGAGACTTCGTCTCCATCTGTGAGGTCGGCCCGCGCGACGGGCTGCAGATCGCCAAGACCCGCATGACCACGGACGACAAGGTGGGCTGGATCGCCTCCATCGCCGCCGCCGGAGTCAAGGAGATCGAGGTCGGCAGCTTCGTCCCGCCGCGGGTCATCCCGCAGCTTGCCGACACGCCCGAGGTGGTGGCGAAGGTGCTGGCGACGATTCCCGGCCTGACGGTGCAGGCGCTGGCGCCGAACCTGCGCGGCGTGCAGAACGCCTACCATGCCGGCGTGCACAAGATCAGCATCCCGGTCTCGGTCAGCGACGGTCACAGCCAGGCCAACCTGAACCGCACACCGGCGCAGTCGATCGAGATGATGCGCGAGATCATGGCCTGGCTGAAGGCGCAGCCGCGACGAGTGCCGGTGGTCGCGGGCGCCTCGACCGCGTTCGGCTGCTCGATCGACGGCGTGGTGCCGACCGCCAAGACCGTGGCGTTGTGCAAGGGCCTGGCGGATGCCGGCGTGGATCAGATCATGCTGGCGGACACCGTCGGCTACGCCCATCCGGCGCAGGTCAAGGAAGTGGTGACGCGCGACGCGGGAGGCGATCGGCCCGGTGCTGTATGGCCTGCATCTGCACGACACCTGCGGTCTGGGCATCGCCAATGCGCTGGCGGGGCTGGAGGACGGCATCCGCGCCTTCGATTCGTGCCTGGCCGGATTGGGCGGTTGCCCCTACGCGCCCGGAGCCTCCGGCAATGTGGTAACCGAGGACCTGGTGTTCATGCTGGAGAGCATGGGCTTCGCCACCGGCATCGACATTCCCAAGCTGCTGGAAGCCCGGCAGGTGCTGCACGCGGGCCTGCCGGCGGAGCCGATGCACGGCCAGATGCCGAAGGCCGGGCTGCCCCCGACTTTCCGCAAGGCGGCCTGACGGACAGCTGCCCGCCGCCGGCGGAGCCCCCCCGGTGGCGTCTGTCCGGCCGTGCAGTGGCGTTGCGTGCTAATTGCAACCATACGTTGAATAAACTGGGATCGCCCCTCCCGATTGCGCTAACCTGTCCGGAGCGGAGGCCGATTGGTCTGCCGACCGGAACATATCGGGTAAAAAATGGACGATCAGCGGACCGGTCGGGCGGGCAAGCCATACGTTGCCATTGCCTTCGGCAACGCGGCTCAGCGTTCCAAGGCCGCCTCGTCGCTTATATCGTTCTACCGGTTTGCCGAATACACCGACATCCCGCGCGCCATCGCAGGCTTCCGTGCCAGACCGCCTTTGGTTGCTCTGGTCGGCGAGGAACTGCCGATGGCCGGCGGCTACGAATTTGTTCAGATGCTGCGTCTGGACGACAGGCTGGCGGCGGTTCCCGTCGTGATGGTCGTCGCCAGGGACACCAAGCACACAAGCGATGCAGTCCAGCAGTGCGGTGCTCAGTCCTACCTGGTAGATCCCTACCCGCGAAGCGTTCTGATCACCACCATTTCAAATCTGTTGAATCGGGCCGTCGAGCACAGGTGGAAGCTATTGCCAGCGCTGCAGAGGCAGGCACTGACCGGTACGCTGGAACTGTTCAATGGAATATCGAATGTCATCAGCAACGGCGAGCCGATCCCTTATGGGGCGGTCCGCGACGCCTGCGAACCGCTTGTGGAAGCAGTCGCCAACAATGATTTCAGGAGCATCCTCAACGGCGTGAGGGATCACGACAATTATTCCTACGCCCACTCGGTGCGGGTCGCGACATTCCTCTCCCTGTTCGGCTTCAATCTCCAGCTGCCAAAGGCCGAACAGGTTATTCTGGCCAGTGGCGGACTGCTGCACGATGTCGGCAAAATGGCCATCCCGCACGAGGTCCTGAACAAGCCTGGCCGCCTTACCGGTGCCGAATTCGCCGTGATGAAGGGACATGTCACCCGCGTCGTTGAGATATCTGCAGGGCTGCCACGACATGCCCCGAGGCATTTCCACCATCGCCGGGCAACATCACGAGAAGCTGGACGGCACCGGATATCCGCTGGGTCTGAGAGGAAATCAACTCGATAGATTGGCCCGCATGGCCTCGATCATCGACGTATTCAGTGCGCTGACGGATCGGCGTGTCTACAAGCCGCCCATGGATGCCGAAACCGCCCTCAAGATCATGGTCGACGAGATGGGTTCCCACCTCGACATGACGCTGCTTGGCTTGTTCCGCCAAATGCTGCTCGATGGCGCGCGGCAGACCGCCCCGGCGCCGTCCTCCGTTGTCTCATGAAGGCATGCCGAGGTAAGTGGCGAGCGCCGCTCCGGCAACGTATCAGTTGAGAAATATCTTGCCGGGATTCATGATCGCGCGTGGGTCCAGCGCCTGCTTCACGGAGCGCATCACAGCCAGCGTCTCGGCGCCGTGCTCCTGCTCCAGGAACTCGCGCTTGCCGATCCCGACGCCGTGTTCGCCGCTGCACGATCCGCCCAGTGCCAGCGCCCGGGCGACAATCTTCTTGTCCAGCTCCCATGCCCGCGCCAGCCCATCCGACTCCGGCGGCACCAGGATGACGGTGTGGAAATTACCGTCGCCGACGTGACCGACGATCGGCGCGGTCAGGCCGGACGCGGCAATGTCCTCCTTCGCGCCGAGGATCGCCTCGGCCAGGCGAGAGATCGGCACGATCGCATCCGTCGCGATCCCTTGATGTCCCGGCCGCAAAGCCAGGCAGGCCCAGTAGGCATCATGCCTCGCCTGCCAGAGTTTCGCGCGCTCGCCGGCCTCGACAGCCCAGCGGAAACCGCTGCCTTCGAACCCGGTCGCAATCTCCTCCGCCTGAGTGGCCTGCTCCGCCACGCCCGCCGCGGTGCCATGGAATTCGAAGAACAGGCTTGGCAGTGCTTCCAGGCCTTGCAGCTTCGAGTAGCTGATGCAGGCCGCCATCTGCACCTCGTCCAGCAGCTCCATGCGGGCAACCGGAACGCCCATCTGCAGGATGGCGATCACCGTCTCCACCGCGTCGCGCAACGTCGGAAACTGACAGGTGGCCGACGACACGGCTTCGGGGATGCCGTGTAGCCGCAACTGAATCTCGGTGATGACGCCCAGCGTGCCCTCGGAACCCACAAACAGACGGGTCAGGTCATAGCCCGAAGATGACTTGCGCACTCGCCCGCCTGTGCGAATCAAGCGTCCGTCGGCCAGGGCGACGGTCAGGCCCATCACATTCTCCCGCATCGCGCCGTACCGCACCGAATTGGTGCCGGAGGCACGGGTCGCGCACATGCCGCCGATGGTGCAGAGGGAGGTACCCGGATCGACCGGGAAGAACAGCCCGGCATCGCGCAGGTGGGTGTTCAGTTGCTCTCGCGTAACGCCGGCCTGAACGCGGCAGTCCATGTCGGGCTGGCTGACGTCGATGATGTTGGTCATTCGCGACAGGTCGAGGGTGATTCCGCCGCGCACCGGGGTGACATGGCCTTCGAGCGAGGTACCCGCACCCCACGGCACCACCGGCACCCGCTCCGCATGGCAGAGAGCCAGCAGCCGAGCGGCTTCGTCGGACGTCTCGATGAATGCGATCGCGTCGGGCAGGACCGGTGGCTGGGTATCCTGGCCATGCGAATGATGTTCCCGCAGTGCCATGTTGGTGCTGATGCGATCGGCGAGGAAGGCGCCGGCGGCCTTGATGACGGTTTGCACGGCTTGGTCGCCACGGGGGATGTCTTGCATGAGCCGGGAGGTTTCCTGGTCAGGGTTGCGGCGAAGAATTGGGCCGAAGGTCGCGGGCTGGCAAGCAGTGATGCGCACAGCCGAGTGGATCGTCGTCGGCTGTGGTTTGGCGGGATGGTCGCGGTCTTAGCGAATTCTTAAGGATGATCGTGACAGCGTGCGCACCAGCCCGAAACAATATGGTCATCGCCGATGATTGCCCTTCGACCGCTTGGAACAGCTTTGTGCCTGCTCGCCTTTCCGCTTCAGGCCGCCGCGTTGCTCGCCGCTGGCGGTGCCCCGGATATGACCGGCGCGCTGGGCTGGCTCTGCGGGCCGGTCGTGCTCGCCGGGGGGCTCGCTCTGCTACGCCGCAAGGCGCCGACCGCCACCCTCGAACAGGAGGTGGCGCTGGCGGCGCTGCGGGTCGCGAACGGCGTGACCCTGCTCGACGAGAAGGGCTTCATCTACGCCAACGAGGCCGCCTTCCGCGCGCTCGGCTTCGATAGCTTCGAGGAGATCCGCGGGCGCTCGCCGGTCGACCTCTCGCCGGAACGCCAGCCCGATGGCACGGCATCACGCGATGCCGCTGGCCGCCAGATCGAACAAGCCGTAAGGGACGGCCGAGCGACTTTCGAATGGGTCCACCGCCGTAAGGACGGCTCGGCCTTTCCGGTCGAAGTCACGCTGGTCTCCGTCCTGATTGGGGGCCAGCGTCATCTGATGAATTATTGGCGCGACCTCTCGCAGGTTAGGCGGTTGCGCGAAGAGCAGCAGAAGACGCTCACTGACCTTGCTAACCGCATGAATTCCTCGGTGCGCCAGGTCGCCCAGTCTCTGGAAGCAGCCGCGACGGCGCTCTCGAGCGATGCCCAGGGTCTCAGGGCGGCCTGCGGTTCGTCGCGGGAAATGGCGACGGCCGCGGTATCCGCCTCGGAAGCGGCAAATGCTGGAGCGCAAGGGATCACCGGTGCGAGTGAGGAACTCACCGCATCGATCAGCGAAATAACCCGCGAGGTGGAACGGGCCGCGCAGCTCACCGGGCGCGCGGCCGAGGAATCCCGGCATACCGATACCGTGGTGCGAAATCTGGCGGAAGGCGCGCGGAAGATCGGCGATGTGGTGGGCCTGATCAGCACCATCGCCAGCCAGACCAACCTGCTGGCGTTGAACGCGACCATCGAGGCCGCACGCGCCGGTGAGGCAGGCAAAGGCTTCTCCGTCGTCGCTTCCGAGGTCAAAAGTCTCGCTCAGCAGACGGCGAAAGCGACCGAGGACATTTCCGGCCAGATCGGTCAGATCCAGGCAGCAACTCAGAGTGCTGTTGCGGCTATCCAGAGCATCACTCGACTGACCGAGGAGATCAGCAGCGCCACCTCGGGCATCGCCGCCGCGGTCGAGCGGGAGGGCACCGCTGCTGCCGATATCGCGCGCCATGTCCACAGCACGGCCGACAGCACGCAGGCCGCCGCCGCGAGCATTGCGGGAGTCAGCCAAACCACGGATACCGCTGTCGCTGGGGCGGCCAAGATGTTCGATGCCGCGCGGGCCGTATCGCAGCAGACCGGGCAGCTCTCGACCGAGGTCGGCAGCTTCGTCGCCGCGATCGGGGCGGCGTGAGGTTCCGCTGGACAGAATTGCCGACTTGGACAGTCCTGTCGGCCTCTGTTCCAGACGCTGGCGCGGCGATCTTGGCGGGTTGCCAGAACCGCCTCGGCTAGGCGCTTATATCGGCACGATATCCGGCCGGTTCCTGGGGAACTTTGCGATGACGGACGGATCGAGATTCAGCGTTTCCGCGACCATCTCCGGTGGGCTGTGTGCCAGCCAATCGGACAGCGAGACTTCCTCGAACCGGTCCGCCCGGAATACCTCCATGAAGACGAGATCCGTGTCGCCGGTGTTCTCGACGTAGTGGCCAAGAGCTTTCGGTACGTAGCCGATGTCGCCAGCATGGAAATCCGCGGTGATCGCGGCTGGCCCGGTGTTGAACACCGTCACGCGCGCGCTGCCCTTGATAAAGTAGGCCCACTCATCAGCATTCGGATGCCAGTGCATCTCCCGCAAGCCGCCAGGCTTCACGGTAACTCGCGTCGCCGCGATGGTTTTTGAAACGACGAAATTGGTGCTGTCCGCTATCTGGACCGTCCCGTACTTCAAATCCCGGCGCTGCATATCGGCAAGGCTGAAGACGAACGAATTCGGCGGCTTGCCAGCCGTAGCGGCCATTTGTGCATCGACGGTCTCCAGTGGCGGGGCTGCCTTGTTGCTCTGGTAGATCCACTTGTTCTGCAGCGGAATGTTCGCGAATGCTTCGACCGGCACGCCGAAATTCTTGGCCAGCACCTCCGGCGGGGTATGAGCGATCCAGTCGGTCACCAACAGGGTATTGAACTCGGAGGATTCGCCGTTGTCGAAAGCCAGCACAAACTCGGCGCCGTCAGGGCCCAAGCCCTGCAGCGAATGCGGCAGGCCCGCCGGGAAGTACCACATATCGCCCTCTTTTACGTCCGCGACTTGTGGCCGGCCAGCCAGATCCAAAATCGTCACGCGGCAGTTTCCGTACGTCATGACGGCCCACTCCGCTTGCTGGTGCCAATGGAGTTCGCGAACGCCGCCCGGGCCGAGGCGCATGTTGACACCAGCAATCGTCTTCGAGATTTGGAAGTCGGCCTGGGTAACCTGTCGGGCCCACCCGCCATTCTGAATCCGCTTCGGGACGAGATTGAACGAGGCCCAAAACTGCGGCATCCCGTTGACATCGGTTGCCGGCGGGTTGAGGAACGAGGGTTCGTTGCCGGCAAGGCCAGGATTTTGTGGGCCGGGGTCTGTCAGCGCCTGCGGATTTGTCGCGTTGACCGCCCCCTCGGGCGGCTGGTCCGGGTTGCCGAAACTTGCTGCGTGCCCGGCGGATGCTACCGCCGCGACCGCGCCGGCTGTGCTGGTTGCAAGCATGTTACGCCGAGAAAGCGATTCCATCAGTAGTTCCTCCAGAACGGAATTGATCGTGCCGCCCGGAGGGTGCTCGACGAGGTGAGAATGGTCCAGTCGGGCGACCGCATTTCATGATAAGCGACGCTTGTCTCCGCGAGACTGTGGGCCCGACCGACTTTGCGTCGTCTTCGGATCGGCGTAGTAAGAGTGACAGATGACGGTGGCCCGCAAGGGCTGAAACGGGAACTGCCGAAAGGCGGCTGCCCCCGCAACTGTAGGCGGTGAGCCAGGTCCAGAAGCCATTGTCCCACGGGATTCTACCCTGGACGAGAAGGCGGACCCAAGGCCACGACCCGCTAGCCAGGAGACCGGCCGGCATCGAGACTGCGCGCGTGCGTCGGGCGGGGTAAACCGAAGCAGCGGGGAGAAACCCGCAGGCGGCAATCGACACTGGGTCGATGGAGAATCCGCATGCGCCGATCCCTCGCGCTGACGGCTGCCGCGTTGGTACCTCTGAGCATCGGCGTGCCGGTGGCCGCTCAGACATCACAACCCGACCAGTCAGGGGCAGGATCATCCCAGCCCGAAGTGACCCTGCCGCTGCCGGAGCAGGTCGTCACCGCCACCCGCGTCCCCACGCCGCTGAGCGAGATTCCGGCGGGCGTCACCGTCATCGACCGTGCGACGATCGACGCTCATGGCTACGATACGCTCACCCAGGCGCTGGCCGGTGTACCGGGTGTGGAGGTCAGCCCATCCGGTGGGCAGGGTGGCCAGGCGAGCATCTTCATCAGGGGCAGCAATTCGAACCACGTTCTCGTGCTGCGCGACGGGATGCCGCTGACCGATGCCTCGGACCCCACCGACGCATACAATTTCGGCATCGACACACTAGGAGATGTCGAGCGCATCGAGATCATTCGTGGGCCAATGGCAGCGGTATACGGATCGGGGGCGATCGGTGGCGTCATCAATTTGATTTCGCGTCGCGGCACCGAACCGGGCGCCCACTGGAGCGGCTACCTGGCCGGCGGCTATCCGGCCCTGATCCGCGGCAGCCTGACGGCCAGCGGCATCGAGGGACCGCTCGATTATGCCATCACCGTCGAATCGCAGTCGCAAAGGGGTTATGACTCGATCCCGCAACGGGAAAGCGTCTACACCGGCGTGCCGCAGGGGTTCCGTGACCGGATCGCCACCCTCAATCTCGGCTACACGCCGACCGAGGGCACCCGCCTGTCGCTGTTCCTGCGCGCCCAGGCGGCGTATTTCGGCTTCGACGCCCTGGGCGATCCGACGTTCGATGACTCCAACTCCAATGGCCAGACGACCTCCTTGCTGGGACGCCTTGGAGGCACCACCAAGCTGTTCAACGGCAGACTGGAATCCGGCGTCTTTGTCGGGCGGCTGCAAGATGACCGCGAGTACCTGGAGCCCCTTGCGCCGGCCGACCCCAACCAGACGTCTTCGGATTCGCGCTATCACTCCTACCGGACGGACGTGCAGTGGAACAACACGCTGCATCTGGACGATCTCCTCGCCGTCCCGGGCCTGTCCGGCAGCGCGATGACTTTCGGCTACGAGTACACCGGCGATACCGCCAAGGTACGGGTCAACGAAGATTTCGCGGGCTTTCCCTTCGCCCAGTCCGCCACGGCCTCGATGGCCACCAATGCCGCCTATGTCGGCTTCCAGACCAATGTGATGCAGCGGCTGGAGTTAACCGGACAGGTGCGGCAGGACTGGGTGGAGGGGCAGTCCCCCACCACCTGGCGCCTCGGTTCGGTGTATGACGCACACGAGATTGGCACCCACTTCAAGGTGGCCTATGGCACCGGCTTCCGCGCCGCGTCGCTGTTTGACCGCTTTGGCGTCGACTCCTCCGGATACGTCGGAAATCCTGCGCTGAAGCCGGAACAATCGGAGGGATGGGAGGTTGGCTTCGTCACCGACATCCCAGCCCTCGGCAGGACCGATTTCGCCAGCGTCGGCGCAACCTTTTTCGAACAGCGGGTCCGCGATCTGATCGTCGGCGTCTTCACCCCGATCGATACGGCGGTGAACCTCGGGTCCGCTCAGGTGCATGGAGTGGAGACCGAGGCAACTCTGCATCCCGTCCGCTGGCTGGACGTGCACGCGACCTATACGCTGCTCGACACCGACTCGGACGGGCAGCCGGCGGGTGAAGGCACGCAACTGCTGCGGCGTCCGCAGAACACGGCGTCCGCCGGCGTGACGGTCAGGCCGGCGCCGTCATGGCAAATCATCACTACAGTCATCTATACCGGGCCGGCGCATGATTTTCTATACGACAACAACGGTATCGGTATCGGCTATGGCGTGGGTCAGCACGGATTGATCACCAATGTCGCGGTCAATTACCAGCTGACGCCGAAGGTCGAGCTCTACATCAATGGATGGAACATTTTCAATTCGAAGTTTGAGCCGGTGAACGGCTATCAGACACCCGGTCCGACGGTGCTGGCCGGTGCCCGGATCCGTATCTGATCTGGCTGGTTCGGCAAAGCCCCAGAGCACTCCCACCTTGAGTGGAAACGCTCCGGTCGTTGTTTCACGAGCAATCTCATCAGCCTGAGGTCGCTCCGCGACTTGGGTCAGGCTGATATTGCTCTAGCTGGTGCCGCCCCTGGCGGCGACCGGCCAAAGACATTCCACGCGTCCGTTACGTACGCCGACATACCAGTCGAACTTGTCGACCGTCGGGTCGCAGTGGCCCGGGACCAGCCGAAGCTTCTCGCCCACCTTGGGAGCGGCCGTCTCGCTGCCGATATCGAGCTTGCCGTGTTCGTCTGATGCACTGACATAACGTATGTCCGGCCTCTGCCAGACTGTCGGCAGGCCGCTATCCACCGCCACCGCCTTGAGGCCGGCGTCCAGCACCGCGAGGCCCGGCCGTGTCGCGCTCATGACAGAAGACAGCACGAACAGCGCGTGACGGAAGGTCGAGACCGGTGCGCCCGCCTCGTCAAGGTTTCGCGCGTAGTCCGCGTCCATGAAGACATAACTGCCGGCCTGCATCTCGGTATAGACGCCGGATTGAGATTCGATCTCGAACGTGCCGGTTCCGGCGCCCCCGACGATCGGGCAATCCAGTCCACGCTGCCGCATCTGCTCCACGGTTCGGCGCGATGCGTCGACCGCACCGGCGATCAGGGTTTGCCTTTCCCGAGGCGTCCGCTTGTGTTGCGCGCTGCCATGGTACGCCTGCAGGCCGCCGAAGATCAGATGTTTCGAGCCGGCGATCCGGGCGGCCAAAGCGACGGCGGGGGGGCCCGGCGCGACGCCGCAGCGGCTCGCCCCGACATCGATCTCCACCAGAACCGTCATGCGGATGCCAGCATCTCCGGCAGCGGCCTCGATCGCCGCGACCTGCCCTTCGTCGTCGGCGCAGACGGCGACATTGGCGATCCGCGCCAGGGCGCAGAGCCGAGCCAGCTTGGCCGAACCGACGACTTCGTTGCTGACGAGAATGTCGGAGATGCCACCCCAGGCGAGGACCTCTGCCTCCGTCACTTTCTGCACGCAGTTGCCAACCGCGCCGCGGGCGATCTGAAGTTTGGCGATGACGGGCGATTTATGCGTCTTGGCGTGCGCCCGCAGCTTGACCCCGGTGGGCGCCAGCAGCGCAGCCATCGTGTCCAGATTGAATTCGAAGGCGTCCAGGTCGATCACCAGCGCCGGGGTGTCGATGTCTTCCTCCCTCATGCCGGGGACGGCGGGCGGCGCTTGCAGCATCTCTTGCTTCCTTCGTCGGACGGTGCACCCAGTCTTGCCTGTGGGGCGGGGGACGGCAACCCGGATCAAGCGATCCCAGTGCCGGACATACCGCACGAGTTGTCCCGGGCTTGACCCGGCTCGGCATCCACGACCTTCCCTTTAATAAACCGAGACATGGCTGGCCTGGCCAACCCTCGAATTCCTCCGGTAGGACGTTCTGCACTCAAACCAGAAGCGGCGCGGCGTCCGTCATATCGAACGGCTTGTCCCCCAACAGCGCCGTGGTCACAGGCCGCTCCCATTCTGCTTCCTGCGGCGCCAGCGGGTCCACGGGCGACAGGCGGTGCGCCAGAACGAAACGTGAGAGCAACGTCCGTCGCGCGTCCACGCCACGCCTGGTGCCTTCCCAGGCCATCAGCACGGCGCTGGCCACATTGTAAAGCGCCGCCGCTGCCTGCCGCGCCAGTCCCTCGTTCTCCTCCGTCGCCACAAGCTCAGCCAGGGCCACCGCGCGGTCGAGCGCGGACCCCAGCGAGTTGCGGAAGGGCGCCGGCAAGGACGTGGCTTCCGCCAGCCGGCCGCGCAGCAACGCCTGCAGGGCCAGATGTGCCCCCGACTTGCCGACCGCGCGATTGATCACGTCCAGCGCATTGATGTTGCTGGTTCCCTCCCACAACAGGCCGACCTGGGCGTCGCGGATCAGGCGGGGGTTCACCCAATCCTCGATGTAGCCATTGCCGCCGCGGGCCTCCATCGCTCCGGTTGCGACAGTCGCGTTGTCGCGACAGGCGCGCAGTTTAAGCAGACCGGTCAAAATGCGCAGTTCATCCGTCGCCCCGCGGCCCAGCGCATCGGCAGTGCACAGGGCCATCGACAAGGCCTGCTCCGCCGGTACCAGCAGCTTCATCAGTTGCCGCCGCATCAGGCGGAAGTCGGCGACCGCGCGGCCAAATGCGGTGCGCCCATTCGCCGCCGCCAGCGCCTCGTTCACGCAGCGGCGCATCATCGCGGCCGCGCGGACCCCATGCGAGAGGCGCGAGAGATTGACCTGCTCCATCATCTGCTTCAGGCCCTGGTCCACATTGCCGACCAGCCAGGCTTCAGCGCCCTCCAGCCGGATTTCTCCACTGGCCATCGACTTGGTACCCAGTTTGTCCTTCAGGCGAACGATACGGTAGGCGTTGCGGCGACCGTCGGCGGTGTGACGCGGCAGCGCGAACAACGCCAGGCCCCTGGTCCCGGACGGTGCATGGTCTGGCCTGGCCAGCATCAATGCGACGTCGGCGTCGGTATGCGAGCAGAACCACTTCTCCCCGTAAAGGCGCCAGGTGCCGGCCTCGTTGCGTGCGATCGTCTCGATCGCGCCGATGTCCGATCCGCCCGCCTTCTCGGTGATGAACTGGGTTCCTTTCCAAAGGCTGGAAAGGTCGCCGGACAACATTCTGGGCAGCAGGTAATCCTGCAGAGCGTTGCTGCCGAACTTGCGAATCAGATGGATGGAGGTGTCGGTGACGCTGATCGGACACATCAGGCCAAACTCGGCCTGCACGAACAGGTACTGGAAGGCGTATTTGGCCACCGGCGGAAGTGGCCGGTCCATCCCCAGGACGCCGCCGCGATGTGACATGGCGTGAAACTGGAAATCGCCGAAAGCGATCTGCTCCATCTCCCGGTAGGCCGGGTGGTATTCGATCCAATCCTGATCACGCCCGAAACGGTCGCGCGGATGCAGCACCGGCGGATGGCGATCGGCGATGCGGGCGAGTTCGTCCAGCCGGCCGCCCCCAAGTCTTCCGAGACGCTGGAAGTGTGGCGTCAGGTGGTCCAGCGTGTCGCGCGGCAAGTAGATCGCCAGAAGATCCCGCAGGCCGCGATCCGCCGCGTGGAAATCCATGCCGGCGCAGTCGGGGGCGATCCAGTCGGAGCCGCTTTTTGGGGGCTGATCCAGGGGCATGCGGACGTCCTCCATTTGGGTTTTGTCTTATAATCACGGCTCCGGATCGCAACGCAGCCGCGGGCAACTGATTGGCGTCCTGGCTACGTCATCGGGCCGCGCCCTTCCCCCGTCCCGATCCTGTTCGGTCGTGCGCCAAGCGGCACGTTGCCGAGGTGCGCGTCAGCCGAGGTGCGCCCGCACTGCCTCCAGCACGTTGTCCACATGCCCGGTCACGCTGACTTTCCGCCATGTCTTGACCACCTTCCCGTCAGCACCAATGAGGAACGTGCTCCTTTCCATGCCCATGTACTTCCGCCCATACATCGACTTCTCGACCCAGGTGCCGTACTTGTCCGCCACCGCGTGGTCTTCGTCGGAGGCAAGCGGAAACGTCAGCTTGTACTTGTCCGCGAATTTCTCTATCGGGCGCATTTTGTCCGGCGAGACACCGATGACGTTCAGGCCCATTTTGCCCAGTGTCGCGCCAGCCTCTTCAAACGAGCAGGCCTCCTTGGTGCACCCGGGCGTGTCCGCCTTCGGATAGAAATACAGGATGAACATTTTCCCCTGCATTTGCGACAGGCTCACGGTTCTGCCGCCGGAGGCGGGTAATTCGAAGTCCGGCGCCTTGTCGCCTTCCGCTACGGTCATGCGTCCAAAACTCCTACGTGCCGGGCAAACAATGTCCGTACCTGCGCCGCAAGCTCATCGAGCTTCAGCAGCAGTTCCGGAATATCAGCGGCCGCTATACCGGCATTGCCGATCGCGTGCAAAAGCAGTTCCGCCGAGGCCGGTGGCAAGGCTTCCGTGCCAATCCTGCCCACGGTGATACGCAGCATTCCCTGGATCGTCCGCCACACATGATCGGCCTTGATCAGCAAGGTGGCATCCTCCCGAGGCAGCAATCCGGCATCGCCCAAACGTCCAAGGGCAACCCGGGTGGTCGGACTGAGAACCGCCCGGTTCTCGCGCGCGTGGATCAACTGCAGGACCTGAGCGATGAACTCGACCTCCACCATCCCCCCGGGGCGAAGCTTGACATCCCACGTCCCATGCGAAGGCAGGTCTCGCAGCATTCGAGCGCGCATGGCGGTCGCGTCGGCTCTGATCTGCAGCGGATCACCGGCACGGTTGATCGCATCGCCGATGGTCCGGCGGATGCTTTCGCGCAGCGCGAGCGGACCGGTGACCAGCCGCGCCCTGGTCAGTGCCATGCGTTCCCAGGTCCATGCGGATTCGGCGTGATATCGAATGAAACTAGGCAGCGACACCGCGACCGGCCCTTGGCTGCCGGACGGGCGAAGCCGCATATCCACGGCATACATCTGACCTTCCGGCCCGGGAGTGGTCAGTGCCGCGACACAGGCCTGAAGTCGCTCGCACGAACCATTGGCTGCTTGGCAGGGCACGGCCGCCGTGGCTTTCGGTGGCATCGGGCGGATGGTCATAGATCAACATCAGGTCCAGATCCGACCCGAGCATCATCTCCCGCCCGCCGGCCTTGCCCATCGCGACCACAGCCAGTCCACCGCCCCGGACCTCGCCGAAGCGCGTAGCAAAGTCCGCAAGCACGCGGGGGACCAAAATGGCCAGAGTCGCATCCGCCAGGGCGGTCCGGTGGCGGCCCGCGGCGTCGGCGTCCAGCCGTCCGTCCAGCGAGGCGACCGAAAGCAGAAAATCCCGCTCCTTGACCGCGCGGCGGATGATCTGGATGGAGTCGTCCAGCCGAGCCGTTCCGGCAATGCGCGTTTGCAGTATGCGCCTCGGCGCGAGGTGATCTTCGCCCGAGATCAGTCCCTCGAGAGCGCTCGGATAGCGCGCCAGATGTTCTGCCAGCCTTGGTGCGCCGCCGACCACGACGGCAATTCGCTCGAGCAGCGCCGGGTTGTGCTGAAACAACGACAGCGGCTGCACCCCGGTCGGCAGCGCCGTGATGAAGCGATCGAAGCGACTGAATGCATCGTCGGGAGAGGGCTGTTTGCTGAGCACCGTCAGGATCGTCGGCACCATCGTGGTCATCAGTTCGCGCGCACGCATCGATCGCAATGCGCGGACATGGCCTGCCAACCAGTTGCGGACGGTGGCCACGATCCGCTCTGGTTCCTGGTATCCCAGGCTCGTCAACGCCGCGATCGTGAAGGTTCCGTCCGGATCATCCTGGCGAAACTCAAACTGAGGGCGTGACACGTCACCGCCTGGCGGATCGGGAACATGTTCAAAGACGGCCTGGTAGTGGCTGCGAACCTTGCTGATATGGGCAAGAAAATCCGTCGCCAGTTCGTCGCTGCCCGGGTACCCGAGGAAGCACGCCACGCGATCGAGATCTTTTGCAACTTTCGGAAAGCTGTGGACTTGCCGATCGTTGATCATTTGCAGCCGATGTTCGATTTGCCGCAGGAAGCCGTAAGCCGCCCGGAGATCGTCGGCGGCGACTGCCTTCAAATGGCCCGCCTTGACCAGGGCTACCAACGCACCGAGCGTGGACGATTGGCGAATCGTCGGATTGCGGCCGCCCCAGACGAGCTGCAGCGTCTGCACCAGGAACTCGATTTCCCGGATGCCGCCTTCGCCAAGCTTGACGTCCCGACCAGCGATTTGGGCCACCGCATCCGCCCTGCTGTCCGGCACGACCGCTTTTCGGGCGTTGACCCGTCGCTTCATCGCGTGGATATCCGCCATTGCGGCGAAATCAAGCCCGTGTCGCCAGACGAACGGTCGGAGCGCCTCGAGAAAGCGCTGTCCCAGAGCATCATCCCCGGCGACCGGTCGAGCCTTGATCATGGCTGCCCGTTCCCAGTTCTGCGCCAGAACTCTCGTAGTAGGTGACGGCAGTGTCGAACGAGACGGCGAGCGGCGTCGCCGATGGATCCGGCCGCAATCGCAAATCCGTCCTGAACACATACCCGCCAGCGTCACGATCTTGCATAAGAGAAATGAGCTCGCGCGCCATGCGGGTGGTGAATTGTCCGATGCCATCCTGCGGCATATGGCCCGAATAGACCGGCGACGCCCGATCGTAGAGCAGTATCAGATCGATATCGGACGAATAATTCAGTTCCCGTGCACCCAGCTTCCCCATGCCCAGCACAGTGAATCCACTGCCGTGCTCGGGCCGCTCCGGGTGTCGCAGCCCGATTCTCTTCCTGTCGTGGGCGGCACGGAGCAAATGGCGCATCGCCACCTGCAAGGTCGTCTCGGCCAGGTCCGACAGCGCCGCCGTCACCTTCTCGAGCGGCCAGAGCCCTCCGACATCGGCAATCCCTGTGAGCAACGCGATGATTCGCTTTGCCTGCCGAAGTTCGGCGGCTATGGTCGGGCGCGGCGCCTGCGGCGGGATCTCTCCCAATCTGGCCAGGACGCCACCTGCGATGGCATCCGGTCCATGCGCCATCAAGCTCACCAGCGTCGCGTGTTCGCCGATTGCAAGCTGTGACAGGTAGGGACTATTCCCGCCGAGCGAGCGGAGCATGGACAGAAAGTGGGGCATCTGCATGAGATCGGCTTCGGCTTGGCCGAGCGCGCGAAAGTCCTGCACCAGCCGGGCCGCCGCGGACTGATCATAGGCGTCCGGCCAATGGCCGGGCAGGTCGAATCTCCGGGACTGCATCGGCGAAGTGCCTTCCAATGATCCGCGCCTCCGGTCACGTCATCCGTCATACCGGCAGGCTGTTGCATTTCACCATGGCGATGGCCATGGGGCTACTGGTCGCCGCAAGTCTGGTCCTCGCCGGTCTCGCGTTTCGACTTTCCCTGGGACCAATCAATGCGAACTGGGTGTCCGCAGTGCACGGCGATGTTTTCATCATCAACGGCACTGTCGGACTGTCCTTCGACCAGATCGAGTTGGCCTGGGAGGGTTTCCACGGCGGGGTCGGTGCGCCGCTCGACTTGCGGCTTTCGAACGTCGTCCTGACGGATCCGCAAGGTCATCGCCTGCTCGACGCGCGTAGGGCGCTCCTCACACTTTCTCTTCGAGGGATGCTGACCGGACATCTCGTTCCCCGACGCCTCGAACTGGACGATGGGCTCGTCACGGTGACGCGGGACCGCACTGGATCGTTCAACCTCGGCACGGCGGTCGCCAATGCGGCGGACGCGGGTGACCGGCAAACCGGGTCCGCGGCCGAGGTGCGATCGGTTCTCAGAGATTTCATTCATCCGGCTGCCATCGATAGCGGTCCAGGCGAACCGGGTCAGCTCGTTCGAGTTCGTCTACGTAACTTTGGGCTGCTGGTTCGTGACGAGCAGCTCGGATCGACCTGGCAAGCCTCAGGCAGCGAGCTCGATCTGGAGCGTCGGTCGACCGGAGCGGTCACCGGCTCGGCCCGGGTGCCGTTCGCGTCGGGCGATCAAAGTGCCGAGATCACGCTGAGCGTCAACCTGCCGCGTGCCGCCGATGGACGCATCGAGGCGACGCTGAGTACCGTCCGGCCAGCGATGTTTGGTGAGTTCGCCAGGTCGGTTCCCTTGTTGGCGGCCCTGGATGCGCCGTTTTCGGTCAACGCGGTGGTGCAGGTGGACACCAGCCTCACACCAACGACCGGGCGTGCCGACATCGCTTTCGCGGCGGGCAGGTTCAATCTGGCCGCGGGCCACGTGCCAATTCGTGACGGAACGGTGGCGCTGACCGCCACGTCCGATCGACTTTCGATCGACAGTGCCCACTTCGTCCTGCCATCCGCAAAGGCGGGAAGCTCGGCTGATCTGTCATTTCATGGCTCCGTTCAGCGCGAGGCGGAGCGCCTGACCGCCTCGGTCGCGGGGGCGATCGATCGTCTGGAAATAGCTGATCTGGCCAAGGTTTGGCCGGAAGGGGCAGGCGTTGGTGCGCGGTCATGGGTCGTGCAGAACGTCACCGCGGGAACCGTGTCACATGCTACCGCGGCCTTCGTTGCGGAATCGGCGACTGACCTGCATGACATCGTCTTGACCAAGGCTAACGCGGACCTGGACGCGGACAACGTTTCGATAACCTGGCTCGATCAGATTCCTCCGATCGACCGGGCGCACATTCATCTGCGCGCGGTGGATCCGGACAAGCTGGTCATTTCGGCTCCGTCAGGCCGGCAGAGTATCGGCAAGAACGGCGAGCTCCTGTTGCAGGACGTCCAGATGGAAATCACCGGCCTGTCGATGCCCGATCAGGACGCGAAGCTTCACCTGTACACCGAAGGATCGGTCGCCAATACGGTCGCGCTCCTGAAGGAGCCGAGGCTGCACCTTTTCAAAAAGCAATCGATCGACCTGAAGGACGCATCCGGTTCGGTGTCAGCCGCGATCAGCCTGCAATTTCCACTGGAGAACAGCCTTCGGGCTGACCAGATTGAGTTTCAGACAAGCGCGCACCTGGGCAATGCTCGGATCGGGAAGCTGGTGGCCGGGCAGGATCTGAGCGACGGCGAGTTTGACCTGACCGCGGACAAGGATGGGCTGCACCTCAGGGGGCAGGGTTCGCTGGCCGCTATCCCGGTGACGCTGGACGGCTCGATGGATTTCAATTCGGGGCCACCCTCGCAAGTGTTTCAGCGCATCACCGTCAACGGCAGGCCGGATGCTGCCCAGCTCGCCACCGCGGGCATCGATTTGAAGGATGTTGTGTCGTCCGGCGAAATTCCGCTGGCCGCGGTCCTGTCCGAACGTCGGAATGGCGAGGGCTCGATCGCACTCAACGCCGATCTCGCGGCCGTCGCGTTATCGTTCCAACCGCTGGCGTGGACCAAACCGGCCGGCACACCGTCGACGGCATCGGCGACGCTGTTGTTGTCACACGATCGACTGACCGCGATTTCGAACATAGCGGTTGGCTCCAACACGCTCTCGCTGAACGGGTCAGCCATTTGTGCCGATGGCGCGGTGCGGGTGGTATCTATCGACCGTGCCAGATTTGGCAGGACCGATATGCGCGGCACCGTTCGTTTGCCGGCGGACGGGCCAATCAGCGTGGCGTTGTCCGGCCCGGAAATAGACCTGTCGACCCGCCTCGCGGGTGACTACTCCACCTCCGAAGGTGCCGCGAGCGAGCCACAGAATTGGAGCCTGGACGCTCGTTTCGAGCATGCGCTGCTGGCCAATGGCGAAACCGCAAAGGCGCTTGCGGTTCAAGCGAAAACGGTCGATGGGGTCACGCGCATGCTTGATCTGACCGGACAACTATTGCCGGGCTACGCGTTCTCTGTCCGGATCAATGGAGCATCGGGTGAGCGTCGCCTGACTGTCGATGCGGCCGACGCCGGTGCTTTCCTCCGAGGTTCCGGTCTGACCACGGCGGTCCGCTCCGGCCGGCTTTCCGTTACCGGCGCCTATGGTGACACGCCGGCCGCTCATCCGCTCGACGGGATCGTCCGCATCGATAATTCGCGCATCGTGGGCGCACCGGTCATGGGCAAGGTGCTGCAGGCCATGACGCTGTACGGAGTGGCGGACCTGCTGGGAGGGCCGGGTATCGGCGCCACGCGCATTGTGGTGCCGTTTCGGTATGAGCAGAAACATCTGCGGATCACCGACGGACGCCTTTTCAGTGCGTCTCTTGGCCTGACTGCCGAGGGCTTGATCGATCTTTCCACCAATCGGGTCTCGATGAACGGCACCATCGTCCCGGCGTATTTCTTCAACTCCTTGTTGGGGCATATTCCATTTGTCGGCAAACTGTTCAGCCCGGAGACAGGCGGCGGACTGTTCGCCGCGCGCTTCTCGATCGACGGGCCGTTCAGCGACCCGGCGGTCTCGGTCAATCCGCTGAGCGTCCTGACGCCGGGATTTCTCCGAGGCCTGTTCGATATCGGTGCCAAATCGCGATGAACGCGGCGGTTCTGGTCATTCCGCCGCGACGCTCGGTTGTCCGCCGGAGACCCGTTCGCCCGCCACCACCTCGGCTTCCATCAGCTTTGCCATCAAGCGTCGGAACTGCGCAACCGACCGATCGAACCCCAGTGTCATCATCCATTTGCCTGGCGATACGTCTATGATCTTTTGCTGTGCCTCAATCATGGTCTTGTCTTCACGGAACGCCGTGTCGAACAGCTTGACCTGATCGCGAATGCGGTCCGCTGCCGCATGGCGGGTCGGTTGGCCGCCGGAATAATAGTAGATCGTGCTCCTATCCGTGATCGGTGTTATGGCCTGTGAAGTAACCGAGACGTAGGTTGGTGCAACGTCCACCGGACCGGCGGGAAAAGCCGCGGCGGTGCCCACCGTATATGACGACGTTGTCAGCAGAAACACGCCGGGAAGGACAAAGTCGTACGACGCCCAGTGATCCATGCGCGTCCCTTCAGGCGCCGGCATATACGAAGCCGCTGTGTGGTCGCGAAGCCAGCGCTGGACGCGAACACCGCGTTCCAGCGGCGTGAAGATTGGCTGTGCCTGTCCCCATTTCGTGCTCTTGCGACCCAGCGTGTTCTCGTGAACGTAGCTCAGATGCGTGAGGTCCAGCAGGTTGTCGTGGATCAACTGGTAGTTGGCATCGTAGTGAAGCTCCCCAGTTTCTACCATGTAGTCAGGGTCGTCGTGACCAATCGCCCGGGGAATCACGGAGACATCGGCGAGGGCTGCGTCGCCCATCCAGACCCATACCCAACGATCTTGTTCCACGACCGGATAGGACCGCACTGCGACGCCGGTCGGTATCTTCTCCTGGCTTGGAATTTCCACACATTGGCCCGAGGCAGAGAACTTGAGCCCATGATACATGCATCGAATGTCATCGCCTTCCAGACGCCCGCGCGACAGCGGTGCGAAGCGATGACAGCAGCGATCCTCCAGCGCGGCGATCTCGCCGCTGGCAGTCCGGTAGAAGATGACTGGCTCGCCAAGTATCGTTCGGGCAACAATCTCACCCGCCGGTATCTGATGCGTCCATCCCGCCACGTACCACAAATTCCGTACGAACATCGTGTCCTCCCGGGGCGCGCAGCCGCGACGATTAGCGCCGCCCAACCCTTCTGTTGTTAGCTCGACGCTACGAAGCGATGGTTGTCATGTCAACCAGTCCCGCCCCACACTTCGCGAAATCCTTATCCCGGACTACGCTGCTGACGGCTCTATTGGCGGGTTGCGGCGCAGGGGATATCGGCGAACGGCATGAAGACTTCCGGTAACCGGTCCGAAGTTCCGCCAGTACAATCGCGGGACTACCATGACCGCATCCCGTACCTGCTCGGTGCCATCTCGAATATCCTGTCAGCCGGAGGGTCGCGCCTGTATCGGCGGGCGTTCGGGATTGGCCTGGCCGAAGGACGTCTCATCTGGGTGCTGGGATACGAATCGCCGCTGACCGCGCAGCGGGCATCGCAGATCATGGGCGTCGACAAGGGCGCGACAAGCCGTGCGCTTGCGGGGCTCGAGCGACGTGGCCTGGTGCACGTTACGGTTGATCGCAGCGACGGCCGGCAGCGCGTGATCGAGTTCTCTGCGTCCGGCAGGACGCTGCATGATCGTATCATGACCGTTTCGCAAGAGCGTGAACGCAGGCTGCGCTCGGCCTTCACCGAGGAGGAACTCGAAACACTTGGCGGATTGCTGCGGCGGCTGCTCGCGCATGCGCCTCAGGTCAGTGCGTTTGACCCGACGCAATTCTCCAACGACCGCGCCGCGCCGGCCAAGGCTGGCCGCCGGTCAGCGGCCAACCCTCCAAGCGGCAAGCGGTCCAAACGATAGCGCCTCCGGAGCGACCCAGGGGCGTCAATCCGCCGTTACATTGTGGCGCCCAGCACCCAGGGTGCAAATTCGGCCGCACCGAAGTCGAACTGTTCGCTTTTCGTCGGCTCGCCTGATGCCACGCGCAGCATCAGTTCAAAAATGCGCTGGCCGCATTGCTGCACCGACTCGTCGCCGTCCAGCACGGTGCCGCAATTCACGTCCATATCGTCTTCGATATGTTTGAACATGGGCGTGTTGGTGGCGAGCTTGATCGACGGCGCCGGCTTGCAGCCGAACACGCTGCCACGCCCGGTGGTGAAGCAGACCAGATTGGCGCCCCCCGCGACCTGCCCGGTGGCCGCGACCGGGTCATAGCCCGGGGTATCCATAAAGACGAAGCCGCGGGCCTTCACCTCCTCGGCGTAACGTACGACATCGACCAGGTTGGTGCTGCCGGCCTTTGCCATCGCGCCCAGGGATTTCTCCAGGATCGTGGTAAGGCCGCCGGCCTTGTTGCCGGGGGAGGGATTGGCGTTCATCTCGGCGTTTTCGCGCTTGGTGTAATCTTCCCACCAGTGCATCAACGCCACCAGTTTCTCCCCTACCTCTCGCGAAACCGCCCTTCGCGTCAGCAGGTGCTCGGCGCCATAGGTTTCCGGCGTCTCGGAGAGGATGACGGTTCCCCCGTGCCGCACCAGCAGATCGCTCGCGGCACCGAGGGCCGGATTAGCCGATACGCCCGAGTAACCATCTGAGCCGCCGCACTGCAGCGCCACGGTCAGTTCCGATGCTGGTACGGTCTCGCGCGTGACCCGGTTGGCTTCCGCCAGCACATCCTTGACGAATGCCACCCCGGCCGCGACGGTTTTCCGGCTTCCGCCCATCGTCTGGATGTCCATCGCCTTCAGACGGCCGGCCAGACGCTGTTCCTCCATCAGCCCGCCGATCTGGTTCACCTCGCAGCCCAGGCCCAGGACAATGACGTGAGAAAAGTTCGGATGGCGGGCATAGCCGGCCAAGGTCCGGCGGAGCAGCCGTAACGGCTCATCCTGTGTCATGCCGCAGCCGGACTTGTGAGTGAGGGCGACAACGCCGTCCACATTCGGATAGTCGGCCAGTGGATCATCGCCGGTGAACGGGTTGCGGCGGAACATATCCGCGACGACGCCGGCGACGTGGGCCGAGCAGTTCACGCTGGTCAGGATGCCGATGTAGTTCCGCGTGGCGACGCGCCCGTCCGGTCGGCGAATGCCCTGGAAGCTCGCGGGTGTCGGGTCGAACTCGGTGGGGCTGGCGTCGACGCCGTAGGCATAGTCCTTTGCGAAATCGCCCATTTCGCAATTATCGACGTGCACGTGTTGGCCGGGCGCAATGGGGGTGGACGCGAAGCCGATTATCTGGCCGTAGCGCCGGATCGCGTCCCCCACCGCGATTGGTCGGGTCGCGACCTTGTGGCCCGCCGGAATACGCTGGGCGGCCTTGGTGAGATCGTCGACGCGGGCTCCCGGCAACAAGGTCGCTCGGGCAATAACTACGTTGTCCTCGGGATGCAGGCGAATGACGAGCGGGGGGGCCATGGCGGTTTCCTTGCAACGTGACGCGGTCGCACGATCACCATAGCGCCTTCAGCCCCGCACCCCAAGCCGCGCAAAAGCTTGCGAAAATTTCATGCGGGCGCATTGCGCCAGAAAGCGCCGCATTCGAGGGCTTTTGCCGGACCGCCGCGGAGGCTTCGGCCGGATTTCCCGTCCCGGCCACTTTTCGATCGAACCCGCCCGGGCCGGGTCCGTTGCAAACCTTGTGATCCGTCTGGATCACGCCTCGATGCAACCACGGAGAGAGATATGGCTTCGTTCCAGACAGCCCGCTCGGGCGCTACGCAGCCAGGCAGCGATCTGCCGGACGAATTGATCGATAAAGTTGCTGCTGCGGCGGGTCGGGTCGCTCAAATCCAGCATGCCTTCACGCTGCAGGCGGACGCGACAACCGCGCCGCAGGCACGCAGTGCGCTGGCGACCCAGGCCCGCATGGAAGCCGAACAGGCTATCGACGACCAGGGCATCTCGATCGACGACTACAACGCCGTATTGAGTAAGGCGGAAAACGACGGCGAACTGGAGGAAAGGCTTGTAGCTGCGGTACGGGGGAGGGCCTTATCATGACGCGGTCGGGATATGGCGGCCAATCGAGCCGCGGCGGCGGGTTGTTTTTGGTGGCCGGGCTAGTCCTGGCAACGGCGGTCGCCCCAGCTGTCGCCGCGCCGGACGCGACTGATCAACGCCCGTCCGATCAGGGACAGGCGCAGATGCCAGCCGGGAATCCGCCAATATCGGATGCGACACTTGGGAAGGCCGGCGCCGCACTGCGCGATGTCACCAACGTGCAGCGGGACTATACCGGCAAACTTAACTCCGCCAACTCCAACGAGCAGAAGCGAGGCTTGACGGAGCAGGCGAATGCTCAGGCTGTCCAGGCAATACAGTCGCACGGATTGTCGCTGCAGGAATACACCAACGTGGTGCAGACCGCCCGGTCAGATCCACAACTCATGCAGCGGTTGCTGAGCGCTGCAAACATGACCCAGTAGCGCGGCGTACCGGCGGGGACGATAACCCCGCCGGTACATTTTGACCGTATCTAGAGCGCTTTCACCGCGAGTGGAAACGCTCCTGTCATTGTTTCACAAGCGATTGCATCAGCCTGAGGTCGCTCCGCGACTTTTGGGTGAGGCTGATATTGCTCTAGTTGGCGAGCTCTCCCGCGGCCTTTCGCGTCGCGGTGACAGCTTCGCGGGCGGCACGGGCCATCAATCCGCTGTCGTTCGCAATGGTGGTGAATTGAAAGCCCATCTGGATCATGCGCGCGGCGTATGCCGCCGTTCCATTGTGCAGTCCTGCGAACTTGCCGTGCTTTTTGCAGGACGCGAGAAGCCTCTTGTAGATATCGAGAATGATCGGCTCCTCGCGGTCCAGGCTCGGGACCATGCCGAGCGCGAGCCCCATGTCGGAGGGGCCAATGTAGATACCGCTGATGCCGGGCACGCTGAGGATTTCGTCGATGTTGTCGATGCCCTGCTGGGTCTCGATCATCGTGATGACCATGACTTCACTGTTGGCGATGGTCTGGTAACTGCTTGCCTCGCCATACATGGCGGCGCGGATCGGACCGTTGCTGCGCTTGCCCAGCGGCGGATACAGACATGCGTCGGCCAGAGCCTTCGCTTCGGCTGCGTTGTTCACCATCGGGCAGATGATGCCCCAGGCGCCACCGTCCAGGCACTTGCCGATGATGCCGGGCTCGTTCCACGGCACGCGCACCAGGGGCGTGATCGGATGGCGGTCCATCGCCTGGAAGCACTGCACCATGGTCTGGTAGTCCTGTACCCCGTGCTGAAGATCGACGGTGATGCTGTCCCAGCCGCACTGCGCCATCACCTCGGCGGAAAAGCCGGACGGGATCGCGAGCCACCCGTTGACGGCGGCCTTGCCAGCCGCGAGGCGGGCCCTGAGCTTGTTGGACATTCAATATTTCCCTACTGATGCAAAATCGGCCAGACGCTAGGCGCGCCTGTCGGTTCGGTCAACGCGCGCCGCCGTGCGGGCATCGATGCCGCGACCCGAGGCTTGGGGAGTGCGGTGCGCGGGAACGCGTGGTGGCGACGGTTTCGTCCAGGATGAATATCGGCGAACGATACGTTCAAATACGAGTTCGGCCGCTCGACCAATACTTTCCTGTGCGGCTCAATCTGTTTTGCTGCCCTGCCGGCCACCGAATGCACCAAACTGCCATTCCGGACGTCGCATCGGTCCTTCTCGCCAAGAAACATGCCAGCCCGGCCGGGAAGTCTCACCCAGCCAACTCCAGCACCACATCCAGCAGCACCTGCGCGCCGCGTGCCACCTGCTCCTTCGTCGAGTACTCCCGAGGATTATGCGTTATCCCCGCAACGCTCGGCACGAACAGCATCGCGCTGGGCACCAATGCCGCAGTCAGCACCGAGTCGTGCCCCGCGGCGGCGATCATGTCGCGGGTCTGTAACTGGCGATCCTCGGCCTTTCGTCGCAGCAGTGCGCCGAGCTTCGTATCGAACACGATCGGGCCGAACGTGGCATAGGGGTCGACCTCAATACGAACGCCACGGCGCTGCTCGATCTCGGCAAGCACCTGCCGCAGCATCGCTTCCATGGCGACAGCCTGCGCTGCTTCGTTATGGCGCACGTCGCAGTGCAGGCGTGTCAGGTGCGACACGTTGCCGCGGGCGTTCGGAATGTTTTCGATCCAGGTCGCGCTGGCGCGGCCACTCGGTTCCGCCGCCAGGGCGATCCGTTCCACAGCCAGGATGACCTCGGCCGCTGCCGCCAGACTGTCGTGGCGGCGGTTCATTTCGGTCGGTCCGACATGGCTGGGCTCGCCGATCACATTCAGCTGGAAATAGCGCGCCTGCATGGTGCCGACGACAATGCCGATGTCGGTTCGGGTGGCCTCCATCACTGGTCCTTGCTCGATATGCAGCTCGAGCCAGGCGCTCCAGTCGCGCGGTCCGGGAACCAGCTTGCCGCCCTGGCCCGAGGCCGCCAGCGCCTGGGCCACCGAGACGCCGTCATCGTCGGTAACGGCCAGCGCTGTCTGCAGCGGCAATTCGCCCATCGCCACCCGGCTCCCCATCATGGCCGGACGGAAGCGGCTACCTTCCTCGTTGGTCCAGTTGACCAGTTCTAGGGGCGCGCGCGTGCGGATGCCGGCCTGATCCAGGGTGCGAACGATTTCCAGCCCGGCCAGGACACCAGCGACCCCATCGAACCTGCCGCCGGTGGGCACCGTATCCAGGTGGCTGCCGAAAGCGATCGCGGCGGCATCCGGGATCGTTCCCGGTCTGCTCAGGAACATGTTGCCGATCGCATCCTGCTCGTGGCGCAGGCCAAGCGGCTGACACCAGTGCAGTAGGAGCGAACGCGCGGCGGCGTCCGCGGACGACAGTGCCAGGCGGCAACTGCCATTATCAGGCAGCGGGCCGATCTCGGCCATCTCCATGATCGACTGCCACAGACGGTCTGCATCGATTGTCGGGAACATCGCGCGACAGCTTCCTTCACAATTGTCGCAAGGATTGTACGCACATCGGTGATCGTCGACGAGTGCGCGTCCCACTGCGTCAAGATCGACGACTTTCATCGGGCGCGCTTCGATTCGAGAAGCGACTCGACGTGGCCAGCCCCGCAGTCGGCTGTTGTCCAGGCGATTTTCCGGGATCGAGCAACGCGGTGTGAATACTAGATGCGAATGGCGGACCCGACACGATTTCGAACGTGCGACCTTCGCCTTCGGAGGGCGACGCTCTATCCAGCTGAGCTACGGGTCCAATCGGGCCCTCACCGGCCCGGACATCCCTATATCGTCATTCCACCGAAAGCTCAATCGCGCCGCACGAAAGCTTTAAAAGCCCGGGGGAGGGCCAAGCCACCAGCCTACCACCAGGGCCATCTCCGCACCCGATACGCCTCCTGTTCGGCGGTCATGGCCGGCGCGTCGGCCAACTCGGTGGGATGTCCAGGCAGGGTCTCCGGGTCGGCCCAGCAATTCGGCAAGGCCAGGCTGTGGGTGCAGAACCGCGGTTTCTCCGGCGGCGGATCCACCGGACGGCAGTAGCTCTTGCCCTCGTCCAGGCGCACGATCGAGCAATCCCGCCCGCTGATCAGCGAATACAGCGCATCGGTCGGACTCCGCCCTATTGTCATCACGCTGCCCGCGGTAACGGCCGCTGCGACTCCCACGGCGGCGATCGGGGTCATCGGGGGCGGCAAGCCGCACCCGGCCAGCAGTGCCGGCGCGAACCCGCAGACACACAATCGCAGGACCCCGAACATCCGAGACTTAAGCATTCGGTCATCCTGCACCAGAAAGGTAAAAGAACCCTTTCCACCGGGGCCGTTTGCGGGCACGCAGCGTCGCCGCTATGGTCCGCCGCCATCGCGCCCCCCGGCCGATGGCGGAAGAATGAGAGAACTGCGTGGTTGACATTTTTGACGAGGTCGACGAGGACCTCCGCGCCGAGCGGGCCGCGAACCTACTGAAGCGGTATGCTTGGTTGATCGTTGCCGTTGGCCTGGCGATCATCGCTGCCGCGATCGGCTGGCAATTCTGGACCCGTTGGCAGGCCAACCGGGACCTCGCGGCCGCGCAGCTCTACGTCACCGCTCAGACCGAGGCCGATGCCGCCACCAATCAGCCGGCTGCCGCCGCGTCACCAGCCCGGGCAGCGGCTATTGCCGCCCTCGACCAGCAGATCGCGTCGGCGCCTGACGGCTACCGCACCCTCGGTCGGCTGCGCGCCGCCGGGCTGAAGGCCGACGGTGGCGATCTTCCGGGCGCCATCGCGTTATGGAATGAGGTTGCGGCCGATTCGTCGGCGGACCAGCTGCTGCGGGATCTCGCCAGTCTGACGGCGGCGCAGCATCAGCTTGACCACGGCGATCCGGCCCAGCTCGAGGCGCGTTTGAAGCCCCTCGCCACTCCTGGCAACCCCTGGTCAGCTCTGGCCAAGGAACAGCTCGCCCTGCTTGACCTGCGTCAGGGAAAATTGCCGGAGGCCAAAACCACGCTGCATGCCCTGTCGGTCGATGTGACAGCGCCCAACGGCGTTCGCCAGCGCGCCTCGGCGCTGCTCACCGGTCTGGGAGACGCGCCGGGTGAATAACCGGTCTCGGTCAAAATGACCGATCAACGAAGGGATAGTCGCGGCGTGAGCTTGATACCTTCCAGAACCGGTGCCGGCTGGTCGCGCCGAGCCGCGCTGACGGCCTCGCTGTCCGCACCGGTCGCCCTGGCCGGTTGTTCGATGTTCGATAACTGGTTCAGCACCAAGAAGCCGACGCTGCCCGGCAAGCGCGAATCAATCTTTGCGCCCGGCCGCGGCCTCAGCGTGGATCCGAGTGCGCCGAAGGTCGTTTTGCCGCCGGCGGTTCGCAACGCCGGCTGGCCACAGGCTGGAGGCAATCCGGCACACTTGATGGGGCACCTTGCCGCCAACGATCATCTCGCGGAGCTGTGGCGTGCGAAAATCGGTGAGGGCGGTGGCTACCGGCGGGTGATTCTCGCACAACCCGTGGTCGCCGGCGGGACCGTCTTCACCATGGATTCGGATGCCGTTGTCAGCGCCTTCAGCCTGGCGAACGGCACGCGCCTTTGGCGCACCGACTCCAAGCCCAAGGATGCTGACAGCACCAATGTCGGCGGCGGCCTGGGGGTCGACGAGTCCACGCTCTACGCTGTCAACGGCTTGTCGCAACTCGTCGCCCTGGATGTCGCGAACGGAAAGACGAAGTGGCGGCGCGACATCGGCGTGCCCGGCCGCTCGGCACCGACAATCGCCGATGGCAGGGTGTTCCTGATCACGATCGACGACCGCCTGCTCGCCTTTGTCGCCGCCGACGGTCGACCTCTCTGGTCTCACAAGGCGGCCGAACCAACCACCTCGCTGCTCGGCCGCCCGGCGCCGGCATATTACCGAGGCCTCGTGGTAGCCGGCTTTGGGTCCGGAGAGCTCGCCGCCCTCCGCGCTGACAGCGGTACCGTGCTGTGGACCGACGGCCTCGGCGCAGCCCGCGGTGCTGCCGGCGTCGCGGATTTTCTGTCGATCCGTGGCCTGCCGGTCATCGACGGTGGGCAGGTCCTGGCGATCAGCATGGGCGGCCTGCTGGTGTCCACCGACGTGCCAAGCGGCCGGCGAATATGGGAACGCCAGGTGGCCGGTGAGGACACTCCCTACGTCGCGGGCGACTGGATGTTCGTGATCTCGGTTGAGCAGCAACTGGCCGCGGTGCATGTCGCCGACGGCCGGGTCGCCTGGATCACGGACCTGCCGCGCTGGGAGAACGCCGAGAAGAAAAGCGACACGTTGACATGGTACGGCCCGTTACTGGTCGCCGACCGTCTGATCGTGACCGGCACGACTGATAGTGCACTGTCGATCAGCCCCTACACCGGGGATATTCTGGGCCACCAGCAGTTGTCCGCCGCCGCAGCGCCGCTGGTCCCTGTCGTCGCCGATGGCACCGTGCTGGTGATCAGCAATGACGGCCGGCTGCTGGCGATGAGATAGAGCAGTATCAGCCTGACCTTGATCGCGGAGCGACCTCAGGCTGATGAAATTGCTTGCGAAACAACGGATCGAGCGTTTCCATTCAAGGCGGAAGCGTCTGGACATAAATCGATTTGATTGCGGGCGGCGAACCAGGCGGACCCGGTTCGCGATTGCAGCAGTCAATATTGCATTTGGTTTGAGAGCCAGGTGGAACCCGGGGGCGCCGCGCTCGACGTCCGCGGATTGAATTCCGCCAACACGTGGGAGGACGTCTATGCCGCCCGTCGTCGCAATCGTCGGACGCCCGAATGTGGGCAAGTCAACGCTTTTCAACCGGCTCGCCGGACGGCGTATAGCACTCGTCGCCGATACCCCCGGCGTCACCCGCGACCGCAGGCAAGCCGAGGCTCGGCTGCGCGGCCGCACCGTGACGCTCGTCGATACTGCCGGATTGGAGGAAGCCGCCCCGGAGACCCTTGCCGGCCGTATGCGCGCAGGGTCGGCCAGCGCAGTCGAGGAGGCGAATCTGGTGCTGTTTCTCCTTGACGCGCGTACCGGCGTCACCCCGGCGGACCAACACTTCGCCCGGTGGCTGCGTCGCCAGGGAAAACCGGTGCTACTGGTGGCGAACAAGGCAGAAGGGCGGGTGGCGACCTCGGCGATCCTGGACGCCTACTCGCTGGGCCTGGGCGATCCGGTCGGCGTTTCGGCCGAGCATGGCGAGGGGGTCGCCGATCTGATGTCGGAAATTGCCGATCGATTGCCTCCTGAACCGGATGTCACTCGCGGCCCCGATGCCGACCGGCCGCTGAAACTGGCGATCGTAGGGCGCCCGAACGCAGGGAAATCCACCCTGCTGAACCGCCTGCTGGGTAAGGAGAGGATGATCACGGGCCCCGAGCCGGGCCTGACCCGCGACGCCGTGGCCGTGACACTGGACGATGCCGAGGGCCGCCCGATCGAGCTGGTGGATACCGCCGGCTTGCGGCGCCGGGCTCGCGTTGAGGCGCCGTTGGAGAGGATGTCGGTCAGTTCCGCGATCGAGGCACTCAAGATGGCCGAAATTGTCGTCCTGACGATCGACGCAGCCGAAGGCATCCATGACCAGGACCTGCAGATCGCTCGCCTGATCGAGCGCGAGGGCCGGGCCGCTATCGTTGCGCTGAACAAATGGGACGCCGTGGCCGACCGCAACGCTACCCGCAAGGCCATCATGGAGCGTCTGGAGGACAGTCTGGCGCAGATGAAGGGCATTCCGGTGGTGACTGTGTCGGCGCTGACCGGCGCCGGGGTGGATCGCCTGCTGCCCGCGGTGCGCAAGGCGCACGACGTCTGGAACAAGCGCGTTCCCACCGGTGAGCTGAACCGCTGGTTTGAGGAAGCGTTGGCACGTCACCAGCCACCCCTGATCCAGGGTCGACGGTTGAAGCTGCGTTATGTCACCCAGGCTAAGGCCCGGCCGCCGACGTTCGTCGTGTTCGGCACGCGTGCGGAACAGACGCCGGAGGACTACCAGCGCTATCTGGTAAATAGCCTGCGTGAGACGTTTGATCTGCCGGGCACGCCGATCCGGGTGCAATTCCGCGGCACAAAGAACCCATATGCGGAGGAGTAGGCGCCGGTAATCGTAGCAAAGCAGCGTGTCGATGCACTGTTGACCCCGGTTGTTGCGGTCTGAAGTTGCCGCTTCCGCCGAGTATCCGTGCTCCGCAGCCGGGACAGTCGGAGCGACAGACACGTGTGGCTATAGCTTGAGGAGGCCCTCGAGCTGCAAATCTCCGAGCCGAAAGCCGTTACCGTTGGGTGGGTGCCCGAAAGCAGTCCGGTCAACGTAGATGAACGAGAATACGCACTGTGCCGCTATGGCGTAACCACGCTCGAACATGAAATCGCGGATCTCACCGCCGCGGCCGGCGGAGGTCCCGGCGTGGAAGGCCTGAAAATCTTCGACAATGATCGCGGTGGGCCGATCGCGCTCCCAGTTCAGGCTGCGCAATACATCCAGATCACGGGCCTCGCAGTCCACGTTCAAAAGGTCAACGTGCTGCGACGGGGCATGGGTGGTCAAGGCGTCTGAGAGCGGGAGACAGGGTATGGAAAGGGAGTCGATGGGCTTGCCTGGGCGGCTCATCGCCCACTCCCCATCGAACGAGTTCTCGTGTGGATCGTCCGACCGGTAATAGGTCAACTCTCCCGGTTCCGACGCGATCCCGATCTGCAAATGGAGATCGCCGGGCCGAAACCGGCGAAATAGCGGCGTCATGTCGGGGTTCGGCTCGATGGTGATGCCGCGCCAGCCCTTCAGGTAAAGCTTGTAAGTGTTCGAAAGCGAACAAGGGTGGTAGGCGCCGACATCGACGTAGAAGCCGCGAGCCTCCGGCTTCAGGTGCGACAGCAGGACGTCCTCGCCGTATTGCGAAAACGACACTGAACGGATTCGTCTCATCACCTCGGCGCTCGCCCGCGCCCGCGCCATGCCAGCCAGCAGCCTCGCCATCATGCCGAACTCCTTACCTGAACCACACAGGATTCGCATGCCTGGCGGCCTGCGCCCAGAGCTGAGCCATGGGCGATGATGTGCGGGTCCGGGTCATGCCTCGATCTTTCGGGCTTTTGATCCTGCGCACCCGTTCCGGTCTGCCCTCGATCGGCGATATCCGCATCGCGGAAGCCGTCCCCGAGGTGCCCGCTGTCCCTGGCGCCCGCCGCCTGGCTTGAAAGTTCCAGACAAGCGAGCAACCGCGGCGGCGACCAGAACGAGCAACGTCAACCTCCACGGCGGGACGATCCGGGGTACGTCGGGTAAACTCCAGGTATCGAAGCCGCTATATCGCGAAGCATTGACAGTGGGTCCTGGGCCGTGAGGCCGCAGGCCCATGTCGGGCTATGTGCGGCGTGTCATGCCCGCGCCGAATCGCGCTCAACAAAAATCCGGTTGCTTGTTTTCTGACCGGCCAACAGCGATCAGGGTGAAATGCGACCGTCCAGCTTGGTCGGCAACCAAATCTCGATCATGTTGTGTGGTGCGCCGCCCGAGTTGGAGCCGTCCTCAAGTCTCCATCGGTATCCCAAGTTCGCCAGCGCCTTGCCCATCGCCTTGGAGAGCGTCACGTTTCTTTCTTGCGAGAACCTTATCACAGCGATCTTCGGCACTTCGGCCAGGCCGATAAAGTCGACGCTCGAGACATCCGAACCGATCCGCGAGGCGAGAGTTCGCGCATTCTCTCCCGCGAGCGTCGCCCCGAATGGATAGTAGACCCACAGAACAGGCTTATCTATTTCGGCTTCGTGCACCGTTGCCGGTACTCGCGCGGCCGACAGGCTGGCCGCCGTGCCCGCGTCATGCTGCACCGTCGGCATCTTGCTGACCTCGGGCCGGACTACGACGTCCGGCCGTGACGTGGTGGTTGCCGTTGGACTCGGCAGAGTTTCGACCATTTGTTTCGCTGGTTCGGTGGTGAGTGACTGGAGCCCTCTCGACGGCTGCACTGCAGGATCGGAATGGCTTGGAGTCGTGTTATCCGGCTGAACCGAGACGGCCCCGGGTTCGACAGCGAGTTGCGCAGGTCGGGGCGGCTGTTCCGGAGGAACCGGCGGTGGGGCGACCGTGACCGTGGGCGGCAGTGGGGCCGGCAATGGGACCGGCAGTGCGCCGGCAGTGGGGCCGGCAGTGACGCTGCATGGATTGGTCCCGTCGCAATGGTGGAACGGGGCGGAGCATCCTGGCCAAAATCATGTTGGCCGATAATCAGCAGCAGCGACCCGCCGGCCGCCGCTCCGGCAATGACGAGAGCCAGGAACAAATTGAGGCCGCGCCATCCGCCCGTCTCCGCCCTGACGGGTTCGGGGCTCGCAACCGCGGGAGCATCGACTGGCTGCTCCTGTTCGGCCCGCAAGGAGTTGAGAACAAGACGCTGAAGCCGTTCCTCCGGGCTGACCTCATCGCTGTCCGGTGCCTTGTCGGCTTCTTCAGCCGATTCCAATCTAATGTCCATCGAGCGCAATCACGTTGTCCCGTGTTAAGGCCCTAACCGCAACCGTGGAGCTTGCGCTCCGCTACCGCACACGCTGGGTCGCCGCCACGACACGACCTATACTGGCGCGTCCCTGCCGGCTTTCGCCCCGGCCGACATATTTACAGCAGATACGACCATCTCGCACCTCAATCCTGCGCCGCAATTGCTTTCTTGCGAATAAGCTTGATGGAGGTCAGCGCGAACCTTTCAGAGTGCAGCAAATCGCCGCCGCGATAGATGCCGTTGTATGCAACCGATCCAGGCGGCCTGTCCGCACGGCGAGCCCGCCCGCAACGCGACCAAATCGATCGCAGTCATGTTAGGCCCCTGCTCGCCGCGCCGCGGGCCGGGCGAGGCCGTGTTCGGCCATCAGATATAACGACCGGCACGTAACGATATAATTCCGCGCCGCGCGGTGCCGTGAAGTCGTGAGGCACACCGTTTGCAGCCGCGCCGATCCCCCTTTCGATTTTTGCGTCGGCAAGGGGTACGGTATTTGCTCAGTTCGAAACGGCCTGTCTGAGCCATCGGGCTGGACCAATGTTTTAAATGGACTGATCGAAACCTTGGAGTCGGCGCATGTCGAGTAAGCCATTTCATCTCGCGTGGTTCCTGCAGGGCTCCAGCGTCCAGGCCTGGGGCGAGCCCTGGACCGGGCACATCGGGCAAACCTGGATGCAGCCGGAACTTTTCCTCGACCTTGCCCGCAGCCTGGAACGTGCCTGCTTCGACTACCTGTTGCTTGAGGACTCCTCGTACGTCGGCGAAAGCTATAACGGCTCGACCGCGCTATATCTCAGCAGCGCCATCGCCGTGCCTCGGCAGGATCCTTCCGTGGTCGCGGCGCTCATGAGCACGGTCACCTCGCGCATTGGCATCGTTCCGACCTTCGGGACCTACGCCTATCCGCCGTATCTCCTGGCCCGCCTCATGGCCACACTGGACCAGGTGACCGCCGGGCGGAGCGGCTGGAACGTGGTAACCGGAAGCTCGGACTTCGCGGCGATGAATTTCGGCATGAACGGCATGCCGGAGCACGATTTGCGATACGACATGGCCGACGAATACATGGACGTGGTGGATCGTCTATGGGGTTCATGGGAGCCCGGGGCGATCGTCGCGGACCGCGTATCCGGCGTATTGGCCGATCCAGCCAAGGTTCACGCAGTCAATCACGAAGGAAAATTCTACCGGACTCGCGGTCCGCTGAATTCCGGTCCCTGCCCGCAGGGGCGGCCGGTGATCGCCCAGGCCGGCGGCTCCCCCCGCGGCCGAGAGTTTGCCGCGCGCTTCGCCGACACGATCGTCGTGCATGCCAAGGGAATCATTGGGATGAAGGCGTACCGCGACGATATCCGCACGCGGATGGTGGCGCACGGGCGAAATCCTGACGACTGCAAGGTGCTGTTCATGATCAGCCCGATCATCGGTGAGACCGAGGCGGATGCCCAGGAACGCAAGCGCCTGTGGATGGCCAGGGCCGCGGCGCATCTGCCGCAGCGGCTGGCGTTCCTCGGCAAGATCATGAACATAGACTTCGGCAGAATGGACCTCGACCAGCCGCTCAACGAGCTGACCACGAACGGTCACCAGCAAACGCTTGACCAGTTGAAGAAGCTGGCCAATGGCCGGACCCTGCGCCAGACGATGAGCGAATACAACGTCACGGGCCTCTCGGTCGAACTGATCGGCACGCCGGACTCCGTCGCGGCGCAGATGGGCGAGGCGATGGAGGAAGTCGGCGGTGACGGCTTTCTGTTCTCGATGCCCAATGTGAGCCGGCGGCTGCTGGCGGAGATCGAGGATGGTCTGGTCCCCGCCCTGCAAGATCGCGGGCTGGTTCGCGCCGCCTACGCCCACGCGCAGTTCCGAGACAATCTGCTGGAATACTGAACCATTTGGCCCGCGTGTCTCATACTGACGAGCAGTCTGGCCCTGGATATTACGTTATCAGACCAAGTATCATTGTGGCGAGCGGACGCGGCCGGTTCTGGCCATGCTCCGCCCTCGGCTGACAGCAGCCTTCTCGCGGAATCAATGCTCCAATGCACCGATTTGGTGAGAAATGCGGGCTACCCGCGCGGGGCCACGCGTGCGAAGTCCACGGCTTCCGAGGCGGACGGTATGTATTGAAATCGACCCTGGCGTCCGATGCTTTCAATACCGAGGACCGATAGCGCTTCGAGGCTCTCAGATCTTTTTCGGGCAGCGCCGTCGTCATGGAGGCCAACCAATTCCAGCTCGCCGTCAAAGAGACCAACGTCGGCCATAGTCTTTCTGAAGTCCGCAATAAGAAATCGGCTGCTTGGACAACATCCAGACTAGTGGAGACAATCTGACGGAAAGAGCCGCCAGATTTTCCCACTGGCCTTTGATTTGGTGGGCCGATTCAGCCAACGCTTGGGTAGTAAGCGTTGGCATCGGACCACTAGTCCATTCCACGCTTAAGAACCCACTATTTGACGCTATTCCGTAATGGTCGGAATGCATAGTCAGTCGCTTCCAGAGACCTTCCTTCCTGAAATTGTAAAGGGCGAGCGATGGAAAGCCCTTCTTCCCGCAAAAGCGAATGCACGATGTTGATAAAATGCTCGAGCGTGGTGATTTGATCTCGTCATTGCCCAACACGTTCAATATGAATTCAAGGGGCTTCGTATTGATCACACGTTCGGCCGTAAATTCTCCCTTCGCAGTTGAAATTGAGAATATGCAATCACGACGTTTTATCGAACGAAGATCAGCGTCAAGGGCAGTTTGAATGCCAGTTTCGCCGAGTGCTGCGCTTTGTAGTGGTACATCTCATCAACGCCGACCCTTGGTCGAGCGTAACATCTAATCGGCGCCGACGTGGGCATCACGGGCAAAACCGGAAGACACGCTTTGATTTTTTGTCTCAAGATCTTCCCAACTCTACCATTATCGCTTATCTACCATCCTCTCCATTACGAAATCAAAGCTAATTACTTCCGCCGGTAATCCACAGAAACGCTGCATATAAAATAGAAGTCCGGTATCGAAAAGAAGGCGAAGGTCCCAGATGACGCATCGCAAAGTCGACAGTCGATTTCTTTAAATCGCAAAATAGTCGCCGATGTATAATACTTGCTAATATACGAATTTGATATGATATCCTATCGAACGATAGAACGCTACATTTTCATGTCGATTAAGTAACATAATACGCTCCAATCGGGGGTGATGCGCTGAACGCTGAAACTTGCCGGTTCCCAAAGTTCGACAACCCCCGGAAACATTTTGATAAATGAGCTGTCGCTTCAAAAGAAAGGCCCCGGCGTCAAATGTCAGTCCCGCAAAGCTTTTGGATCGATGACTGCCTCCGGCAGTAGGATAATTTATTGATTTTTAATACTTTCAATCCCGCAGACAAACGTCGTGTGCCGCAGTGAGGCCGCTTACGCCCGCTCCCAGCACGACCACGTCGAAATACCCATCTTCCGGCGTCATACCAGCTCCGCCAAAAAGCACTTTATCAGCTGCGGTGGGAGTCAAGCGAGTTGACGCTCGTAGTTTGAAACAACTGTCTTCTGCGATCTGCCTGTTCTGTCTGTTTTTTACTGAACCACATAGGCTTTTCCTGGCTACTCGACCCTCTCGCATATGTTGACCTGCCGCAAGACTGAAACAAGGCTCGCGGAGTTATCCCTTTGCATGAGTGTTCCGCCCGCTTTAGCGCGATTAAACGGTGCGGTCGACCAGTCCGAAGCCGATCCGTGCCGCGTCAGCCGCCGGTAAGGGCGTCTCAAACCGGGCCGTAACGCGGATCCGGGTAATCGATCACCCGCACCTCCTCGGAGACCATATCCAGCACGGCGCAGCTCAACTGTCGATTGTTCCGGCTGTCCCGGGCATCTCCGGCGGAGCCGGGGTTGATCACCAGGACGCTGCCGATCCGCTTCACCACCTGGCAATGCGTATGCCCATAAAGCACGATATCCGCACCGGCGTCGGCGAACCGGTCCAGCTTCGTGCTGTGCGGATGTACATACTCCCCGCGAGGCTCCCACGGCGTCGAATGAATCAGCAACAGCCGTTTCCCCGCGAGGTCGAGATATCGCCGATGCGGTTGCCCCGCGAGAAACTTCAGCAATGCCGGATCAATTCCCGCGCGCTGCCGGGCCCGCGCTCCTGCGGCGGACATAAACACCTCCTCGTGGTTACCCTGAATGATGTGCGCGTCGCGTTCCTTGAGTCGCGCGACAACATCGTTCGAAAACTGATACTCGTAGATACTGTCGCCGAGGCAGAGCAGTTCATCGACATCCCCCATTGCCTGCAGGGCCAGGTCCAGGCCCTGGGGATTGCAATGAAGGTCCGAAACGATCCCAACTTTCAACGGCCGGCTCCAGGCTGAAATGCACAATCCATGGTTAATTCTACCGATCGGCGCGCAGACGTCGACTCGTTCGAACCACCGGGCTCCGGTGTTGACATTTCAGCTGGCTCACATCGGTGGTTTTCAGGACGAAGACATTGCGGGAAGCGGGCATCCGCCCGTCCGCCGCGGGGCGCATTCGCTGATCCTTCCAGCACATTGGCCGGCCACCCCAAGCGGCACCGGTCCCGCGATCCGTTTGCCCGCGCCGGCCTCGGCGAACGGTTTCCGCGTCGCTGCTGGCCGCCACCGGGCCGATGTCTGGCTCAAACTCGATGCGGACTGGCGCGGGTTGCGACTGTGGCTACAGTAGATCATCCGCGTTAGCGGATCGGACAAACAACAGGCGTAAGCGTGATTTTTCCCAGGCAGCCGCAATCCATCCTTGCCGTCGCCGCGCATTATGACGAACTCGACGGTTTTTACCGCGAGGTTTGGGGCGAACATATCCATCACGGCTACTGGGCGACCGGACGGGAGAGTGCCGAGCAGGCCGCCGAAGGGTTGATCGGCCTCGTGGCTGCGCGGTTACGACTCGCATCCGGCCAGGATGTCTGCGACATCGGCTGTGGCTACGGCGCGACAGCCCGGTTGCTGGCCGAACGGCACGATGTCAGGGTAACCGGGGTGACGGTGTCGGCGACGCAGGCAGAGCGGGCCCGCGTCCGTTCGCCGGCGCGAGGCAGGGTCTGCATCCTGCAGCAGGACTGGCTCGCCAACGGCTTCGCGCCCGAACGGTTCGATTGCGTCTATGCCGTCGAAAGCTCCGAGCACATGCTGGACAAGCAACGGTTCTTCGACGAGGCTTTTCGAACGCTGAAGCCTGGAGGGATGTTCGTTGTCTGCGCTTGGCTTGCAGGCAGCGATCCGGCCGCATGGCAGGTCCGGCACCTGCTCGAGCCGATCTGCCGTGAGGGGCGTTTGCCGAGCATGGGAGATGAGGCGGACTATTGCCGCCTGGCTGAACAGGCGGGCTTTCGGCTGGTCGGCGTCGAGGATCTGAGTGACCGGGTGCAGCGAACGTGGTGGATCTGCGCGTCTCGTGTGCTCGGCAAGCTCGCCACGCAGCCTCGCTACATTCGTTTTCTGCTGGATCGGACTGCGACGAACCGGATTTTCGCGCTCACCTTGGTTCGTATCATCATCGCCTATCGAACCCGTGCAATGCGCTACTGTGTTTTCTCGTTCCACAAACCGGCAGCGTAAAATGCGGGCGGTCCCGGCGTTCGGTCCTCCAGCGCCCCGCCGTTCGACTGAAAACGGATCGACCGCGGTCGGGCGATTATGCCGCCACCCGGGCGAGCCGGTTGTAGAGCCCGGTGGAACGCCGGTGCGCCAGGCGGGCTTCGGGCGAAAGTTCCTGTACCAGACGCGTCTCGGGCTCGAAGTGCTGGTATCGATCCACCCCGCGAACCAGCAGAGCGGCTGGCATCGTCTCCAATGTCGGACGCACATGGGTCGGGACGTAGCTGAGCGTCAGTCCGATGCGCCGGTCGTCGCTGTCGTTCGGGCCGGAGGCATGCAGCATGTGAGTGTGGTGCAGCGACATCTCCCCGGCGCGCAGCGGTGCGGCAACGCCATCGTGCGGCCCGTAGCCGCTGACGGTCTGTCCACGGCGAATCAGGTTTTCTTCGCTGGGATTGTCGAAATGCTCGGCCAGACCGCGCTTGTGGCTGCCGGGGATCATCCGTATGCAGCCGGAGAGCTCCGACGACTCCGACAGCGCCACCCACGCGGTCACCTGTTCCGCCGGATCGAGGTGGAAATATGCGTCGTCCTGATGCCACTCGGCGAAGGTCGGCCGATGCGCTTCCTTGGTCTGCAGCGTGAAATGAAACAACAGGATGTTCGGGCCGATCACATCCTGCACCGCATCGAGCACAGCGGGGTGGTGGACGATTTCATCGGCCCAGGCAAACAGCAGATGGCATTTCGACTTTTCGGGAAACGTGAGCGGTTTGCCGCCGATTGCCTCGTAGGCTTCCAGTGCGGCGCGGTGACGGCGGACTTCCTCGGGCGAAAGCACCTGAACCGGCGCCGTGAAGCCGCTATCGCGGTACTGCGCGATCTGGGATTCGGTCAGCCGAAGCGGCATGGCAGGCCTCCTGAATGGAATTCTCGTGTCAGCGACCGTGATGCGTCGGAGACGAAATCGCCTGACGCTACAGCAGGAAGAGCGCCATCAGGATCAGTAACACGACCATGAAGATCACCAAACCCATGGTCGCGGAGGTGAAGCCTTGCCACATTTTCTCTCGATCGGCGGTCAAGGCTTCAATGGTTTCCGCTCCGGAGAAACGAGCGCTGCTGTGGTCGGACATGGGATCCCCGCCGGGCTGAATTGATCTACCGCCGTTCTATGGCAGGCCAGCCTGCCACGGCAAGGGATTAGCCAAAAATGACGCGGGGACCGGCGAGCGACCCGGCAGGCCGCCGGCTACGACGGCGAGAGCCGCCGGATAGATTGCGTGCTCCTGCCGCAGCACCCGAGCCGCCAGGACGTCCGGCGAATCACCGGGCAGCACCGGCACCGCCGCCTGCGCCAGGATCGGACCGTCATCCATCTGCTGGGTGACCAGATGCACGGTGCAGCCGTGCAGTGTAACGCCAGCCGCAAGAGCGCGGGCATGGGTGTGCAGGCCCGGAAACGATGGCAACAGGCTAGGATGGATGTTCAACATACGGTCCCGCCAGGCCTCCACCAGGAATGAGGTCAGCAGCCGCATGTAGCCGGCGAGGCAGACGATCTCGATCCCGGCGGTGCGCAGTATTGCGTCGAGCGCCGCTTCATGCGCTGCCCGATCGGGTCCGAATACTCGGTGATCCACTGCTTCGGCCCTGACGCCGAGAGCGCGTGCCGTTTCCAGGCCGGGGGCGTCGGAGCGGTTGGACAGGACCAGCTCGATCTGGGCAGGAAAGCCCTGGTGGCGCGCCGCGGCGATCAGCGCCGCCATGTTGGAGCCGCGGCCGCTGATCAGGATCGCGACCCGTCGCTTCATGCCGGAAGCCTCCGCGTCGGATTATCCGCTGCGCGCCGCATCACGCCGGCCAGCCGGCGGATGGATCGATGCGGACGGTGGCAGGACCCTGCATCGCCTGGATCACGCCGATGCGGCTGACCTGCTCGCCATGCTGCTCCAGCAGTATGGTCGCGGCGTCGGGGTCAGGGACCACGAGTGCCATGCCGACGCCGCAGTTGAAGACCCGCAGCATCTCGCTGGGATCGATGTTGCCGGTGCGGGCCAGCCAAGGGAATACCGGGGGCATCGGCCACGTCGCCGTCAACGCGGCGCTCATGCCGTCCGGCAGAACTCGCGGCAGGTTGCCGGGCAGCCCGCCGCCGGTGACGTGGGCGGCGGCTTTCAGCAGACCGGCGCGATGTAGCGCCAGCACCGACCGCACGTAGATCCTCGTGGGCGTCATCAGCGCCTGGGCCAGCGTCTGGCCCTCGGCGAAAGGCGCTGGGTCGGTCCATGACAGCAGGCTGGACGCGACGACACGGCGGACCAGGGAAAACCCGTTCGAGTGGATCCCAGAGCTCGCCAGCCCCAATACGGTATCACCGGCCGTGACCAGGCGCGGCAGCAGATTGCCGCGCTCTGCCGCGCCGACCGAGAAGCCCGCGAGGTCGTAATCGCCTGCGGCATACATGCCCGGCATCTCGGCCGTCTCGCCGCCGACGAGCGCGCAGCCTGCCTGGCGACAGCCATCGGCGATGCCGCTGATCACTGTTCGGGCCTGCTCGACGGACAGCTTGCCGGTGGCGAAATAGTCCAGGAAGAACAGTGGTTCGGCGCCCTGAACGATCAGGTCATTGACGCACATCGCGACCAGATCGATGCCGACAGTGTCGTGCAGTCCGGTCTCGATGGCGATTTTCAGCTTGGTGCCCACGCCGTCGGTGGTGGAGACCAGAACCGGATCAGTGAAGCCGGCCGCCTTGAGGTCGAATAGCGCGCCGAAGCCGCCGAGGCTTCCCAACACGCCGGCGCGTGCGGTCGCCCGCGCCAATGGCTTGATGGCGCCCACCAGGGCATCGCCGGCCTCGATGTCGACCCCGGCCGCGCGGTAATCCAAGCCTCGTACCGCGGCCGCCCCATCCTGATCATCCGCACCGGTCATGGCGACCTCTCACGCTAAGCCGAGCGACAAATATAGTACGCACAACAACCATGTGCGGCCGGTTCGATGCAAATGTGCGCCTCGCTCACTACGTTACAGCAGTCTTTCCCGGCCGGCATGCCCGCTATCGTGGCTGGTCCGCGTTTCTCTGTCGCACCGGCTTGGTTATCGCGGGACGGTGGCTGGGGGTCCAAGGGCGGCTTTGGCCCGCCCGCTCCGGCGGACTGACTGCCGGGGAAAGGTCTGATCGGCAGGTTGTTCAGGAGGACGGGTGCGGAATGGTTGATGGTGCGCGGTTCGCAAGCGGCGGAACGGCCTCGCTGCTGAACCTCGCGAATGTCATTACGTTTGCACGGCTGTGCGCGGTGCCACTGGCATTCTGGCTGGTCGTTGAACACCGAATCGGGCAGGCTTTTTTGCTTTTCGTTGCTGCCGGCCTGTCGGATGCCCTGGATGGCTGGCTCGCTCGTCGTTATGGTGGCAATTCGGTGGGCGCCGTGATGGACCCGGTGGCGGACAAGGCGTTGCTCGTCACTATGTATGTCACTCTCGCCTCGGTTGGCGCGCTGCCAGACTGGCTGGCGATCCTGGTGGTGTTCCGCGATGTGCTGATCGTCGGCGGCGTGGTAACGCTCGCGGTCATCGGACATACCGTGACCATTCGTCCGTTGTATATATCCAAGGTGAACACCCTGCTGCAGATAGTGCTGGTCGCGGTTACCCTGCTCCAAGGCGGTTTCGCCCTGAGAGTGCCTGGCCTCCAGTTGCTATTAATTTGGGCAGTGGCCCTGACAACGTTGGCGTCCGGCGCGGTCTATGTGTGGAATACAGCCTGGGGAGGCTCAGGTGCCGCCAGCGGACCCAGATAATGTTCTGACCGCCGAGGCTCCTGGCGGCGGTCCCGCCGGAGCGGCAGCCGAAGCGTACAGGCCCGTTAGCCCGGTGGCCGACGAGTTCCCGCCTGCGGCGGCAGAAACCGAGGCGCAGCATACCGGCCTCATGCCGGGCGGTCCACTGGCACACTCGACCCGAATCCAGCGGGTTGGCCTGATCCTCGGACTCCTCGTGGCGCTGTGGCTTGCGCTGCAACTGTTTGCCTCCGTTCTGGCCCCGTTCGTGGCCGCCGGCGTCATCGCCTACGCCCTCGATCCCCCCACCACGCGGCTTCAGCGGCTCGGCATGCCCCGCGGCGCGGCCGCCTTACTGATGATACTGGCGGTGATCGCCGCGGTGCTGCTGTTCGCCCTGCTGCTGTATCCGTTGGTCGTGGTGCAGATTGGCCTGTTGGTGAACCGCATTCCGCAATACGCGACGCTGCTGCAGGGCTGGGCGCGGGAGGAGTTGACCCTCCTGCAGGAGAATTTCGGGCCTGACGTTGTAAACGATAAGCTGCGCGACCTGGTCAGCGGACAGGCGGGCTCGATGCTGAGCATCCTGCTGTCCACCGTCACCAGCGTGATCGGCAGCGGTTTTGCCATCTTCAACGTGCTGTCCCTGGCCGTGGTTACTCCCGTGGTGGGCTTCTATCTGTTGCGCGACTGGCCGAACGTTGTGCGCATGGTCGGTTCGTGGCTGCCCTGCCGCTATCAGGGCGTGATTCGGGCGCAGGTGAGGGAGGTTGATCGCATCCTGTCGGCGTGGGTGCGGGGCCAAGCTCTGTGCTGCCTGTTTCTGGCACTTTACTATGCTCTGGGCCTATCCGTGGCCGGGTTGGACCTGGGCTTGATCGTCGGGCTTACCGCCGGCCTGCTGTCCTTCATTCCTTATGTCGGCTCGATCACCGGCGGGGTGACCGCTATCGGGCTGGCGCTGGCACAGTTTCCGCACTGGCGTGGTGTTGCCGTGGTCGCCAGCGTGCTGGTGGTCGGACAGCTGCTGGAGGCGTACGTGATCTATCCCCGGTTCCTCGGGGACCGTGTAGAGCTGCCGGCGGTGTGGGTGATCTTCGCGCTGTTCGCGGGCGGCGCCGCGTTCGGCTTCCTGGGCATCATGCTGGCCGTGCCGGCCGCCGCCACCATGGGTGTGCTGGCGCGCTTCTGGTTGCGACGCTATCTGGCCAGCTCACTCTATCTCGACCCGCCGGCTGCCTGATGTCCTCCACCCGCCTGCAACTGGCGTTGTCGTTTCCGCATGCGGCCAGCTTCGACCCGCGGGATTTCATGTCCGCCGCCTCCAACGAGGCTGCGCTGGCGTGGCTCGAGCGGATGAGGGAATGGCCGGAACGCCGGCTGGCATTGTGGGGCCAGGCCGGCTGCGGCAAGAGCCACCTGCTGGCGGCATGGGCGGCGCGCATCGGTGCGGTTCGCCTTGCCGGCCACGCACTGCGTGACCTGGATGATATGCCGGAGACCGGGGCGGTGGCTGTCGACGATGCCGACAGGGTGGCGCCGGACACCTCGCTGCTGCACCTGCTGAACATCGCCCGCGACCGTGGGCTGTTCGTCCTGCTTTCCAGCCGCACACCGCCAGCCCGCTGGCCGGTTCGCCTGGCGGATCTTGCCAGCCGGCTGCGCAGCATCACACCGGTCGAGATCGGGCCGCCGGATGATGATCTGCTGCGCGCTCTGCTAATGCGACTGCTGGCGGATCGGCAACTTGCGGTGCCGCGGTCGGTCCAGGAGTGGTTGTTGTTGCGCCTGCCGCGCTCGCCGGGTGCGCTGCGGGAGGCGGTTGCCCGACTTGATCTGGCCAGTCTGGCGTCCGGCCGGGCAATCACCCAGCCGCTTGCCGCCGCGGTGCTCAGGGAAGGGGAGGCAGGCATGGAACATGTTGAAAATGAAACTTCCGTGGCGAATGGCTCGACCTGCCCGCGGAAGGATGGATTGCGGTAATGTCGGCGATCAGCGGGCGGAGGAGCAGACAGTTGGCGCAGAAGGTCGATCTACCGGAGATTTTCGTGCAGGACGAACCCTCGACGGCTGCGTCATCCATCCGGTCCAAGCCAGTCAACACAGCCAAAAAGGCAGCTCGAGGGAGCCCGTCGTGGCGACCCGCCGCGAAGGGAGTAACGATCCAGGAAGTGACGGCAGAGGGAGTAGCGGCCAAAGAGCTCAATCCTGCCGAGACCGCGGGGCCGGGAAAACCTGATCCGGCGGAGCACGCGCACGCGGTTGACACGCGCCCGACCCTCGACAGTCCGGAGCGGTTCATCAACCGCGAATTATCCTGGCTCGATTTCAACCACCGTGTCCTGGAGGAGGCCGAGGCGACGCGTCACCCGCTGCTGGAGCGGCTGCGATTTCTGTCGATCAGCGCCTCGAACCTCGATGAATTCTACTCGGTTCGCGTCGCCGCGTTGATCGGTCAGGCTAAGTCCGGGGCAACCGGTCCATCAGCCGATGGACGTACCGCCGCGCAGCAGCTTGTCGAGATCAAGCAACGCGCCGAGATACTGCTCTCCGACCAGCAGCGTATCTGGCGGGAACTGCGCGCATTGCTCAGCGTGGCGGGTCTCGAGGTGTGCGGCACCGGGTCACTCACTGCCACCGACAAGGCCTGGCTGGACGATTGGTTTATGGAGCGTGTGTTTCCGGTAGTCACGCCGCTCGCCATCGATCCGGCACACCCGTTCCCCTTCATTCCCAACATGGGCCTGGTGCTCGCCATGCTGCTGGTGCGAGAGGAAGACGGTCAGGGCATGCGCGGGCTGCTGCCGCTGCCGAGCCAGGTGGAACGTTTCATTCGGCTGCCGGCCGGCGAGGCTGGGGAGCCAACCCGCTTCATTCTGCTGGAAGATCTGGTCGTGCTCTTCCTCGACCGGGTTTTCCCGGGCTTCCGGCTGACCGGTCACGGACTGTTCCGGCTGATCCGCGATACCGATGTGGAGTTCGAGGAGGAGGCGGAGGACCTGGTTCGCTCCTACGAGACGGCGCTGAAACGCCGCCGCCGCGGCGTCGCCATCCACTTGGATATCAGCGCCCTGATGCCGCGGGAATTGCGCGCACTGGTGGTTGATGAACTGGACGCGGTTCCGGACGAAATCCACGCCGAGTCGGGGTTGTTGGGGCTGGTCGATCTGCGGCAGCTCATCATCGACGAACGGCATGATCTGTTGTTCGCGCCCTACACGCCCCGCTTCCCCGAACGTATTCGCGATTTCGGCGGCGACTGCTTCGCTGCCATCCGCGCCAAGGACATCATCGTCCACCATCCGTATGAAAGTTTCGACGTCGTTGTACAGTTTCTGCGCCAGGCCGCGCAGGATCCGGCGGTTATCGCGGTCAAGCAGACGCTGTACCGAACCAGCCGCGACAGCACGATCGTCAACGCGCTGATTGAGGCGGCGGAGGCCGGCAAGTCAGTCACCGCGCTGATCGAGCTGCGGGCTCGCTTCGACGAAGAATCCAACATCCGGCTGGCTCGGCGCATGGAGGCGGCCGGGGTGCAGGTGGTCTACGGATTCACCGGTCTGAAGACGCACGCAAAGCTGTCCCTGGTGGTCCGCCGCGAGGCCGGCGCCATCCGGTCCTACGCGCATTTCGGCACCGGCAACTACCATCCGATCACCGCTCGGATTTATACCGACCTGAGTTTCTTCACGACCGATCCGATGCTGACCCGGGACTCAGCCCGCCTGTTCAACTTCACCACCGGTTACGCTCGCCCCGACACCATGGAGGAACTTGGTTTCAGCCCGCTGACGATCCGGACCAAGTTGCTGAAGCTGATTCACCAGGAAATCGACTTCGCGCGGGAAGGCAAACCCGCCGGCATCTGGCTGAAGATGAACAGCCTGACCGACGTGGCGCTGATCGACGCTCTGTACCAGGCTTCCAGCGCCGGCGTGAAGGTCATGGCGGTGATCCGGGGCATCTGCTGTCTGCGCCCCGGCGTGCCCGGCCTGTCGGACAATATCCGAGTCAAGTCGATCGTTGGCCGGTTCCTTGAACACGGCCGCATTTGCGCCTTCGGCAACGGTCACCTGCTGCCCAGCCGGCATGCGCTTGTATTTATCAGTTCCGCCGACTGGATGGAGCGGAACATGGATTGGCGCGTTGAGACGCTGGTGCCGATTCACAACCCCACCGTCCATGCTCAGGTGCTTGACCAGATCATGGTGATCAACCTGAAAGATTCGCTGCAATCGTGGGAGCTGAATGCCGACGGCGCGTGGCAGCGAGTTGCGCCGGGGCGCAAGCCAGTGTCGGCGCATGACTACTTCATGACCAATCCGTCGCTGTCCGGTCGTGGGTCGGCGCTTCACGGCCCCCTCGTCGCGCCGCCGATAGCATCGCCGATCAGCGGGCACCGACGGCAGGACCGGCTCAGCCAGGACTGACGCATGCCCTTTGCCACATCCCCGCCGTCCGCTCATTTGCCTCAACCGCTACCCCCCTACCAGTTGCCTCGGTGCGGCGTCGTCGACCTCGGATCGAATTCGGTGCGCCTTGTGGTGTATGAGGGTCATACCCGCAACCCGATGCCGATCTTTAACGAAAAAGCGGTGCTGCGGCTCGGCCGCGGCCTGCAGACAACCGGATTGCTGAACCAGGAAGGGATGCTCCAGGCGCTGACCGTCATGCACCGCTATCACGCGGTCGCACGGGCGATGGGTGCTGATCCATTTGAGGTCCTGGCGACCGCCGCGGTGCGGGATGCGAATAACGGCGCGGCCTTCGTCTCCGAGCTACGGGAGCGCATGCAGGGCGTGCCGATCCACGTTCTTTCGGGACAGGAGGAGGCGGCGTTCTCCGCCGACGGCGTGGTGTGCGGCATTCCCTCGGCCGACGGCATCCTGGCCGATATCGGTGGCGGATCGCTTGAGGTCGTGCGTTTGGTCAATGGCACCCGTGGTGCGTCGCGGACCTTGCGACTGGGGGTGATCCGACTGGCCGAGCGGTCGGCGGGTGATACGGTGCGGGCGCGCGCTATCGCCGAGGAGGACATGCAGGCGGTCCCCTGGCTCGGTGACGCGGTCGGCGGCGACCTTTACCTGGTGGGCGGCGCGTGGCGGGCGCTGGCGCGGATCCACATCGCGCAGACCGCCTACCCGCTGAATATGGTGCATCACTATACCATTGGCCGGGAGGAAGCGCGCGACCTGACCGTCGTCGTCTCTACGGTCGGACGCCGGATGCTGGAACGGCTGCCTGGCGCGCCGCGCCGCCGGTTTGATGACCTTCCGTTTGCCGCCGTCGTGCTGCGCCGCCTGTTGCGGGTCACCGGCGCACGCCGGGTGGTGTTCAGTGCCAACGGTCTGCGGGAAGGTTGGTTCATGCGCCGAATGCCCGCCGCGATCCGCGAACAGGACCCGTTGTTGGCGGCGGCGCAGGAGATGGCGGCTCGACATGGTCGCGATCCATCGCTGCCTCCGGCGCTGCGCGATTGGACCGCACCGTTGTTCACCCAGGAGACCGCAGACGCGCTTCGCTTGCGGGAGGCAGCGTGCTGGATGTCTGACATCGGTAGTCACGACCATCCCGAGTTCCGCAGCGAACAGGCGTTTCTGCGGGTGCTGCGCCAGCCCGGGGTCGGGCTGGATCACCACGCGCGGGCCTTTCTGGCCATCGTGATCGCGCTACGTTACGAGGCCGACGTGAATGCCGGATTCCTTGATCCGGCTCGGCGACTGTTGGATGTCACCACGGCGAGACGCGCGGAGACGTTGGGCATCGCGCTGCGGCTGGCGTACACGTTGTCGGCCGGGACGAAGGACCTGTTGGCGGGCACTCGCCTGCGCGTCCAGGGCGGCCAGCTTGTGCTGCTGCTGCGGGCGAACAGCGGCGTGTTTGCGGGGGAAAGCGTGATCCGCCGCCTGGGGGGGCTGGCTCAGACCCTGGGACTCGAGGCGGTCGCCGAAACAGATTTGGCGCGCGCCGCGCAATGATCCGCCAGCCCGCTCCGATGAGGCGGGCGACTTCGACTAAATTTGGCCGGATCGGCCAGCGCTTCGTCCGTGTCTGGGTGGCTGATCTCGTTGGCTATTCCCGGTGCGCGGACGTCCAGACCCAGCGGCCCGGGTGCCGTGCCCAGACCCAGCGCCCCGGGTGCCGTGCCTACGGCCAGGGATATGATCGTCAGCCGAGCCGCGTTCGCTGAAATTCCGGTCCGTTGCGGTCAACGGCGTTGGATGGCAGACAGCCAGACATGCGCATCCGTTGGCGACGATTGGTCGCAAGATCCTGGCACTTATCGCGTTGGCACTATCACAGGTATGGCCTCGTACTCGAGGGGCGGCCCGCGGATAAAGTCTGGTATTTCGCTTACGGGTCGAACATGGACGAAGGAACATTTGTCGAGCGACGTCGGATCAGGCCGCTCGAATCTCGCGCAGGTCGTGTCGCCGGCTATCGATTGCGCTTCAATCTTGAAGGTCGACCGAAAGGCAGGGCCGCCCCAGCCAACATCTGTCCTGATCCGGATCAGGAAGTGTGGGGCGTTCTGTACAAGATCACGCGTCGGGACCTGCTCCGCCTGGATGCAACTGAAGGGGTGCCGGGTCGCCGCTATCAGCCGACATGGCTCGCCGCGGAAGACATGGACGGTCATTCGTTTGTGGCCATCGCATACGTGGGCATCGGCAAGGAGATCGATGGCAACCCGTCGCATCGCTACATCTCCTTGTTGCGGGAAGGCGCGAGACGCCATGGGCTGCCCGAGCATTGGGTGCAATTCCTGGACGGCGTGAGCCACGCTGAGTGAAAACCTGAGAAGACCGCTCCCGGCGACGGCCGCGCGCGGGGCGCTGATCTTGCAAAACTTCCTCAGTCCGCTTATCGGCCTCGGATTGCGGAGAGCGAGTGAATGATCCGGATCCTGAAACACGGTGCGACCGAGGCCGAGAAGACCGAGGCCGACCGTCGTGTCCGCCAAACCGTCGAGGCTATCCTGGAGGACGTTTCCGCACGCGGTGACGCGGCGGTGCGCGACCTGTCGCTGAGGTTCGACAAGTGGGAACCGGTCGCATTCCGACTGCGGCCGGACGAGATCCGATCGCTGATGAACAGCCTGCCCGATCAGGTTATCACCGACATCGAATTCGCCCAGGCGCAGATCCGTCGCTTCGCACAGGCGCAGAAGGATGCCCTGCGCGATATCGAGGTGGAAACCATCCCGGGCATCCGCCTGGGTCACAAGAACATCCCGGTGAACAGCGTCGGTTGCTACGTGCCAGGCGGACGGTATCCGATGGTCGCCTCCGCCCACATGTCCGTGCTGACCGCGAAAGTAGCGGGGGTGAAACGAGTAGCCGCCTGCACGCCACCGCTGAACGGTGTCCCCCCGGCCGCAACGGTCGCCGCCATGGCGCTGGGCGGCGCCGATGAAATCTATCTGCTCGGTGGTATCCAGGCAGTCGCCGCAATGGGGCTTGGGACAGCAACGATCGCGCCGGTCGACATGCTGGTCGGCCCGGGCAACGCCTTCGTCGCTGAGGCCAAGCGGCAACTGTTCGGCCGCGTCGGCATCGACCTGCTGGCCGGACCGACCGAGACGCTCATCATCGCCGACGATACCGCCGATGTGGAGATGTGCGCCACCGACCTGCTGGGACAGGCGGAGCACGGCCCGACCTCGCCGGCGGTGCTGCTGACGACGTCGAACAAGATCGCGGACGGCATTCAGGCCGAGATCGACCGACAGCTTGCCGTGCTGCCCACAGCCGATATTGCGGGCGTTGCCTGGCGCGATCACGGTCAGGTCATTCTGTGCGACACCGACCAGGAACTGGTTGCCGAAGCCGATCGTATAGCCAGCGAGCATGTGCAGGTGCTGACCGCCGATCCACGCTGGTTCCTGGATCGCATGACCAATTACGGCGCACTGTTCCTGGGCAAGGAGACTAATGTCGCCTATGGCGACAAGGTGATCGGTACCAACCACACGCTGCCGACCAAGCGGGCGGCTCGTTACACCGGCGGCCTTTGGGTCGGCAAATTTCTCAAGACCGTGACGTATCAGCAAGTTAGTCCCGAAGCGACGGCGATGATCGGCGAATACTGTTCCCGCCTGTGCGCGATCGAAAATTTCGCCGGGCACAAGGAGCAGGCCGACCTCAGGGTCCGGCGCTATGGTGGCAGGAACACCTGAGCCACCAACGAAATTGCTGGCGAAACAAGCCAGAGCGTTTCATTCAAGGTGGCAGCGCTTTGGCGCCACGGTTTCAGGCCGCCGGGATCATTGCTTCGGGCCGGACAGACAACGCTCCAGCCGGTCCGAAATCCACTCTCTCGGCAGGTTGCGGCCAATGAACACCAGCGTCGAGCCACGCACCTCGTCGGCAGCCCAAGCCCTGCCAATGTCGGAATTCATCAGCATGTGCACGCCCTGGAACACCACCCGACAATCCATACCGACGAAGCTGACGATTCCCTTGTAGCGCATCAGGTCACGCGCGTGCTCCGCGACCAACTCCCTCAGGAAATTCTGCAACAACGCCTGGTCGAACGGCATATCGCTGCGGAACACGAATGACGTCACGTCGTCGTCGTGCTGGTGCGCATCTTCGCCGAGGAAGCCAGGTTCGATCTCGAGAATGCCGTCAAGCGAGAAGCCCTCGATATCGAGGATCCGGTCGAGCGCGGTCTCGCCGAAATGCACCGGCGCCAGCCTCGCGCGTGGATTGATCCGACGCAGCCGCTCGTGCAGCCTCGCCGCATCGTCAGGCCGCACGAGATCGGTCTTGCTCACCAGGATACGGTCGGCAAACCCCACCTGCTCCTGTGCCTCATGATGCTCTTCAAGTTGCGTTTCGGCATGGACGGCATCAACCACGGTGACGATCGCGTCCAGCCGGTAGTAGGCCGCGATGTCCTCGTCGATAAAGAACGTTTGGGCCACCGGCGCCGGATCGGCCAGGCCGGTCGTCTCGATGATAACGTAATCGAAAGCACCGGAGTGTCGCTCCCGGCGTTCGCGCAGTTCGCCGAGAATGCGCACCAGATCGCCGCGCACGGTGCAGCAGATGCAGCCGTTGTTCATCTCGATGATCTGTTCGCCACTGGTCTCGACCAGCAGGTCGTTGTCGATTCCCGCCTCGCCGAATTCGTTCTCGATGACGGCGATGCGCCGGCCATGCTGTTCCCGCAGGATGCGGTTGAGCAGCGTCGTCTTGCCGGCACCCAGGAAGCCGGTGAGGATCGTCACCGGGAACTCGAGGCGCGGACGCCGGCCCCGTCACGCCGGCACCTGGTGGGTGGTGCCGACAACGCCGATGGCGAAACGTTTCGCTGCCAGTTGTTCCCGCGACGTCACGCCCTTGGCGATCATGATCTTCTCCGCCGCCGCCAGCCATTGTTCATAATAGCTCGGCGCTGCGTTGCCGGCCGCCTCCGCGGCTGTCGCCGCCTTCACCTCTTCGGAAAAGCACGCCACCCACTCGGCCCAGCTGAAGTGCCCCGCGGCGCTGAGCTGAACGACGATCGCGAATGCCTTGGCCTCCCAGGGATGGGAGAATACCGTTTCCTCACCCTCAGCCAGCGACAGACATTTCTCCAGCAGCGGACTGGAGGGATTCGCCGTCACCGCGGGTCCATGTAGTCGTCGAATACATCCACGCGCAACGAATCGCGGTCCGATGCCTGCTCGCCCCACAGCTCCCGCGCGGTGAAGCGCACGCTGTAGCAGTGCTGTGGCTTCTCACCCTTGCCGTGAGCATGCGTGTCGGGGAAGGCGAAGACACCGTAGTCCTTCTCGACGATGCCCTTCTTGCCACGGATATACCCAGGCAGCCGGGTATGCGTGGTCGGCTGCCAGTTCCTGATCAGCACGGCGTCGCCGGCGCGGAAGCGCGGCGCCACGTGTGCGGCCACACGCGCCGACGCGCCGGTGCTGGTGACCGCCGGCACGAGTTCGGCTGTGAGCAGCATCAGTTCGTTCCCTTCGACAGCGCGGTGACTTTCGCGTCCAGCTCGTCTTGCGTGACGATGCCGCGTTTGATCAGCAGGCTCTCGAACGCCGACATCCAATGCTCGTAGTAAGATGATTCGAGGTAATGCGCCGGGTCCATGTTCTCGATGGCATGGCGGAATTCGTCCACCGTATAGCCGGCGAAGACAAAGGTCGCTGCGAACAGGCCGAACGCACGCCCCTCCCAGGGCGCGTGAAACACTGGCTCGTTCACTTCCGGGTTGATGGGCCCGAGGCCGTGGCGGCCGCCCAGGTCATGGATGCCGTTCATGATTGCCGCCGCCGTTTTAAGATTGCATCGATTTCGGTTGACCGACGCCGATCATCGAATCGCGCGTCACCAGTTCCTCGAGTTGCGCCTCGCTCAGTGCCTCGGTACCGGTCGGCCGCTCCGGCAGCACCAGATAACGTAGCTCCGCGGTGGTATCCCAGACCCGGATCTCGGTGGTTTCCGGTAATTCTATTCCGAACTCGTGCAGGACACCGCGCGGGTCGCTCACGACGCGGGCGCGATACGGTGCCGACTTGTACCACACCGGCGGCAGGCCGAGAGTCGGCCACGGGTAGCACGAGCACAGCGTGCAGACGACGACGTTGTGTACTTCGGGGGTGTTCTCAACCACCATCATGTCCTCGCCCTGCAGCCCCGAGAAGCCGAACTCCTTGATTGCCGCCGTCGCATCGTCGAGCAGACGCTGCTTGTAGGCGGGATCAGTCCATGCGCGTGCCACCACCTTCGCACCGTTGCGCGGGCCAACCTTGTGTTCATAAGTATCTACCAGCGCATCGATCGCTTTCGGGTCGATCAGGCCCTTCTCGGTGAGAAGAGATTCGAGCGCCCGAACGCGGATCGCGGGATCGGGCTCCGGCATCGTCTTGTGCACGTTCGGCATGCGATCTCTCTCCCGCGACTGATACGGCCGGTCATCCAGGGCTGGGCGTGCGCTCGCAACCCCCAGGCCGCAGCGAAGAATCTCGCCCGTAAGGGTTTTGCGTGTCAAGCGGGGTGCTGCGGGCGGCGGGTGGACGGATTTGCTCGCGAGTGAGCCGTTGCAGACGGGCAGGCCGGCGCGGTCGGCGGGTCAGCGAGACGCGATTCACCGCAGCGGGCGCAGCGACGAAATACCTTGGCCACCAAGCTGAAGTGCGGCCACATATTGCAGCCCGAAAGGGCACCTGACGCGTCTCCGCGACCTCGGCGTTATCAGCGGACATCCAACGGCCACCGGCGGAGCCACCTTGCGCCGAACAAATGCAACCTCGCGTCGATACCTCGCCGGTCGCCACCCCGCGGCATGAGGGCGATATGCCCATCCGCAAATCCATTAACTCGCTATCCTGCCGCCGCCATAACCCGCCGATCCGGTCCATACGGTCCGGTCCCCGCCTGACGCGGGGGTTACGCCGCTCCGCGAGGGTTCGCGCAGCGGCGCTAAATTGTTTGGAGTAAGGTCATCCGTGTTCGAAGCACTTTCGGACAAGCTTTCAGGCGTTTTCGACCGGCTCCGCACCCGCGGGTCGCTGAACGAGGCCGACGTCACTGAAGCACTGCGGGAAGTCCGCCTGGCGCTGCTGGATGCCGACGTCGCCCTGCCGGTCGTACGCGACTTCATTGCCAAGGTCCGCGAACGAGCGGTGGGCGCCGAGGTGCTGACCTCGGTCACGCCCGGTCAGCAGGTCGTCAAAATCGTCAACGATGTGATGGTCGAGGCATTGGGTGGCGAAGGCGCTGTCCCGATCAACCTGAACGCTGCCGCACCGGTGCCGATCCTGATGGTTGGCTTGCAAGGGTCAGGCAAAACCACGACATCCGGCAAGATCGCGCTGCGCTTCCGGGACCGCCTTCGCCGCAAGGTGCTGCTGGCCAGCCTGGACACCCAGCGGCCGGCGGCGCAACTGCAACTGGCGCAGCTCGCCGACCAGGCCGGAGTGCCAAGTCTTCCCATCGTCGCCGGCCAGACCCCGGTCCAGATCGCCGACCGTGCGATGGACACCGCTCGGCGCGAGGGCTTCGACATCGTCATCCTGGACACCGCCGGGCGGCTGTCGATCGACCAGGAACTGATGGATGAGGTGCGGCAGGTCCGCGCCGCCACCAGCCCGGCCGAGACACTGCTTGTCGTCGATGCGATGACCGGGCAGGACGCGGTCAACACCGCCAAGGCATTCAACGACGCGCTCAGCATCACCGGCATTGTCCTCACCCGGATGGACGGTGACGCCCGGGGCGGCGCCGCGCTGTCGATGCGCGCCATCACCGGGGCTCCGATCAAGCTGATCGGTGTCGGTGAGAAACAGGACGCCTTGGAAGATTTCCACCCCGAGCGCGTCGCCGGCCGCATCCTCGGAATGGGCGACATCGTCGGCCTGGTGGAGCGCGCAACCGAAACCATCGACCAGGCGGAGGCTGAAAAGCTCGCCGCCCGGATGATGAAGGGGAAGTTCGACCTCGAGGACTACGCCAGCCAGCTTCGCCAGATCAACAAGATGGGCAGCATGTCCAGCATCCTCGGCATGCTGCCTGGACTCGGCAAGGTCAAGCAGCAGCTCGAAGGCGCTGACATCGACACCAAGATCCTGAAGCGCCAGGCGGCGATCATCTCGTCAATGACGATCAAGGAACGGCGCCAGCCGGATATCATCAAAGCCAGCCGAAAGAAGCGGATCGCCGCCGGATCGGGTACCTCGGTCCAGGACGTCAACCGGCTCCTGAAGCAGTTCGACGATATGTCCACGATGATGAAGAAGATGAGCAAACTTGGGCAGAAGGGTCTGATGCGACACGGCCTGAGCGCCCTGATGCCGAAAGGCATGTCGCAGAACCGCCGGCCCTACTGACGCACACAAGCGCACTCGCAAAAGGAGAAACTGGTTCATGGGTCTGAAGATCCGCCTCGCTCGCGCCGGCGCCAAGAAGCGCCCTTATTATCATATCGTCATTGCGGATAGCCGCAGCCCGCGGGACGGCCGCTTCATCGAGCGCGTCGGCAGCTACAATCCGATGCTGCCGGCTGACCACGCGGACCGCGTGCGCCTGCGGACCGAGCGCCTGGAGCACTGGCTGGACCATGGCGCGGTTGCGACCGAGCGAGTGGCGAAGTTTCTCGGCAAGGCCGGGCTCGCGCCGATGCCTGAATGGAATGAGCAACCGGTCCAGTCGGCGCCGAAGAAGAAGGCGCAGGAACGTGCCAAGGCCGCGGCTACAGCCACAACGGCAGCCTGAGGGGACGGTGCCCGATAGCCGCATCCAGTTGGGTCTGATCGGCCGGCCCCATGGGGTCAAGGGGTTGGTGCGGGTGACCAGTCATACCGCCGATCCGGTCGATCTGACCGCATACGGACCGCTGTCCGATGCGCAGGGGCGGCTCTTCACCTTGCGCTGGAAGGCGGCGGGCGTCGCCGAGGTTGCGATCGTCGTCGACGGCGTCACGCTGAAGGTGGCCGATCGGACCGCGGCCGAAAAGTTGACCAACACAAGGCTGTTCATCGATCGCTCAGCCCTGCCGCCTGAGGGCGAGGACGAATTCTACCTGGCCGACCTGGTCGGCTCGTCCGCCGTAGACCCGGACGGCATCCCGATCGGTACCGTCGCCGTGGTGCACGACTACGGCGCCGGCGCCAGCCTGGAAATCGAACGGGAAGCGGCGGCTTCGGTCATCGTGCCCTTCACGCGGGCCTGTGTGCCCGAGGTGAATATCGCGGCGGGTCGGGTAGTCATCGTGCTGCCGCTCGAGGTCGCGGCATCGCCGGCGCGTCAACCCGACGCGGAGGGCGTGGCGGCATGACATGGCGTGCCTCGGTCCTGACCTTGTTCCCGGCAATGTTCCCCGGACCGCTGGGGCAGTCCCTCGCCGGCCGCGCGCTGGAGACCGGCGTGTGGGCGTTGGACGTGACCAACATCCGGGATTTCGCCCACGATCGCCACCGAACTGTCGATGATACGCCGTTCGGTGGCGGCGCAGGCATGGTGTTGCGGCCGGACGTGACCGATGCCGCCGTGGCCTCGGTTACCGATGAGCGGCCGATCATCTGCCTCACACCGCGGGGCCGGCGCTTCGGCCAGGCGGACGCGCGGCGGCTGGCGTCCGGCCCCGGCGTGGCGCTGTTGTGTGGCCGCTATGAAGGCATTGACCAACGCGTGATCGAAGCGCGCGCCATGCAGGAATTCAGCATCGGCGACTATGTGCTGTCGGGCGGCGAACTCGCCGCGATGGTGCTGCTGGACAGCATCGTGCGCCTGCTGCCCGGGGTGATGGGCGCCGTCGAAAGCGCCGCGGAGGAGAGCTTCTCCGGCGGGTTGCTGGAGTACCCGCACTATACCAGGCCGGCCGAGTGGCAGGGGCGACGTGTGCCGGACGTCCTGCTATCCGGCCATCATGCCGCGGTCGCCGCTTGGCGGCAGGCAAAGTCCGAGCAAATCACCCGGCAACGGCGTCCCGACCTCTGCGTGGCGGTCGCGTCTCCCGATCAGCCATCATCCAATTGCGCGGTCTCCGCCGCGTCCTGACCAATCAGAAGGACAGTGTCATGAACATCATCCAGAAGTTTGAGGCGGAGCAGATCGCGCGCCTGACCGGCGGCCGACCGGTTCCCGCATTCGTGCCGGGCGATACCCTGCGAGTGTCTGTCAAGGTGGTCGAGGGCGACCGCACCCGCACCCAGGCATTCGAGGGCGTCTGCATTGCGCGATCGAACAAGGGGCTGAACAGCAACTTCACCGTGCGCAAGATCAGCTATGGGGAGGGAGTGGAGCGCGTTTTCCCGCTTTATGCGCCGACGATTGCCGAGATCGCGGTGGTTCGCCGCGGCGACGTGCGGCGGGCGAAGCTGTACTACCTGCGCGGGCGAAGCGGCAAATCCGCCCGTATCGCGGAGAAGGCACGCAGCACGACAACGGCGACGGCAGGCCGGACCGCGACCGAAACAGTGCCGGAGTAGTCACCGAGGCCCGGCAGTCCCGCCTGGAAGACGCCGGCGCCGGTATGTCCGGCACGGATCGGCCGATGTGGGGTTGACCCGTTCGCGTCAGAACGAGCTTGGTAGGCTGAGATCGGGCGACCGGGCCGCGATGGAATACTTGGATAGGCGATGCGGCGCGGGGCTGGTACAGTCTCCCCTGGCATAATCGCCGACAGCAGGGCGGAAGGGGAGGACAGAACTCATGGACTTGGGACTGCGAGGCAAAAAGGCGATTGTCTGCGCCGCCAGCAAAGGCTTAGGGCGTGCCTGCGCGATTTCCCTGGCGCGGGAGGGCGTGGACGTAGTGATCACCGCCCGCACCGCATCCGACCTGGAGGCAACCGCGGCGGAGATCCGTCAGATGACCGGATCGAAGGTGACCCCGGTCGCGGGCGACATTACCACCGAGGCCGGCCGAGCGGCGGCTCTGGCTGCGTGCCCGGCGCCGGACATTCTGGTGAACAATGCCGGTGGACCGCCGCGCGGCGATTTCCGCGAATGGGACCGCGACATGTGGATCAAGGCGGTCGACGCCAACATGCTGACCCCGATCTTCCTGATCAAGGCGGTGATCGACGGTATGGTCGACCGCAAGTTTGGCCGGATCGTCAACATCACCTCGGCGTCGGTGAAGTCCCCGATCCCGGAGCTTGGCATGAGCAATGGTGCCCGCGCCGGGCTGACCGGCTTCGTCGCCGGCCTTGCCAGACAAGTGGCCAGGGATAACGTGGTCATCAACAACATTCTGCCGGGGCCGTTTCTGACCGATCGCCTGCGCGGCGGTTTCATCGAAGCCGCGCGCTCGAGCAACCGGCCGGTGGATGAACTGGTCCAGGAGCGGGCGAAGACCAGTCCCGCCGGACGGGTAGGCGATCCGGCCGAGTTCGGCGATGCCTGTGCCTTTCTGTGTTCAGCGAAAATCAGCTTCATCGTCGGTCAGAACCTGTTGCTCGACGGTGGCGCATTCAATTCGTCCATGTCATGAAGCGACGCACTTCGAACCGGTAGCAATTGTGGCTTCGACGGACCTCGGGCCGGGGTCCGTCAATATGTCATATGGCGCCGGGAACGCCTGATCCATTGAAATCGACGTATTGCTGCGGGGCCGATGCGCGCGGCAGAAATCTTCTGTGGCTTTCTCGCAGCCCAACTGGCATCTCGTAGCCGGTCGCGATCGCGACTTCACAAATTTGCCGCGCGCGAAAGCCAATACCGGTGGTCACGCTACTCGGAGAATAACGAATGCGCCGGCGGATCGTCTCCCTGTGTCTGGCCCGGACACTGGTCACGGCCACCATGGCGGCTGAACCCGCCCGGACGCACAACGTGCTGCTATTCGTTGCCGAGGGGTTGCGGGGGGGCGTAGTCAATGAACAGACCGCGCCGACAATGGCAGCCCTGCTGAAGCGGGGCGTGCACTTTACCAACAGCCACGCGATCTTTCCGACCCTCAGCACACCCAATGCCGCGGCCATGGCATCCGGTCACATGCCCGGTGACAACGGCAACTTCGGCAATACGATCTACGCCGCTTTCCCGGCGCAAGCGGCCGGCAACTCTCCAACGCCCTTGCTGGACAGCAATGCGGTGCCGGGTGAACTCGATGAACACTTCGCCGGCGACTACCTGAACGAGGAAACGGCCCTTCGCTCGGCAGCGCAGGCCAACATCTCCACCGCCTCCATCGGCAAGCTCGGCCCCAGCCTGATCTTCGATCATACCGAACGGACCGGGCAGCAGACGGTGATCGTTGACGACCAGACGGGGCACCCGGGCGGTATCCCGTTATCGCCGGAGATGCAGGTGGGATTGCGCGAATTCGCCGTGGCAGCCGAAGCCCCAACTCGCGGTGACAACGTCGGCGACGGCAAAAGCCCGGGGACGCCCGCCGCTGGCAGCGCGCAGGGAAATTGGTTCGTTGATGTCACGACCAAGGCAGTGCTGCCAATGTTCAAAAGCCGGCACAAGTCCTTCGCCCTGGTGTTCTGGTCACACGCTCCGGAAGGCACGCGCAATCAGGGCGATCCCTCGCTTCGGCTGATTCCAGGGATCAACGGGCCAACCTCGCCGGCAGCGATCAAACTGGCCGACGACGAGCTGGCAAAGCTGCTGACATCGTTAAAGGAGCTTGGGCTTGATGCGACAACCGACGTGATCCTGACCTCGGATCATGGCTTCTCCACAATCTCCAAGGAAACCGCGACCAGCTATGCCGCGGCGCAGTCCTACAAGGACGTGCCTGCGGCCCTGCTGCCGCCGGGCTTTGTCGCAATCGATCTGGCGCATGGTCTGAGAATGAGCTTGTTCGATCCCGATGCGAAGAACGGTCCGGTGGTCGCCGGCAGCTTTCCGACCCGCGCCAACGGGCTGATCGGGGACGACCCGGCGCACCCATACGTGGTAGTGGCAGCCAACGGCGGGTCAGACCTGATCTACCTGCCGGTGCCGGACAAGGTGTTGACGGCGCACGTCATACAGATCCTCGCGGCGCAGGATTACGTCAGCGGCCTGTTCGTCGACTCGCGCCTCGGTTCGATCCCCGGCACTCTGCCGTTGGCGGCGATCGCGTTGGAGGGAACCGCGCTGACGCCGACACCGGCGATCGTGGTGAATTTTCGTACCTTCTCGCTTGGCTGCGCCGATCCCACGACCTGCGGGGTCGCGGTCGCGGATACGATCCTGCAACAAGGCCAGGGCATCGATGGCAGCTTCAGCCGAGCGGATACGCGGAACGTGATGGGGGCGGCGGGTCCGGGATTCCGGACGGCGTATCTGGATCCGGCGCCGGTAAGCAACGCCGATATCGGCAAGACCATAGCCTCGCTTCTGGGCCTCAAGAGCAAGGAGAAGGGCACCCTGGCGGGTCGCGTGCTGAGCGAGGCAATGCCGAACGGCGCCATGGTTGGGTCTCGGCCTTTGGTGATGCGGTCCGCGCCGGACGATACCGGACTGGTAACGATGGTGAAATATCAGACGATTGGACTGACGCGTTATTTCGATGCCGCGGGATACCCGGGGCGGACGCTCGGATTGGACTGATCGGTCCGCGGCTTGATGGCTAGGTCGATCCGAAGCGGTTTGACGCCGTCATCCCGGGAGGAACCGCCTGATCACCCAGAGGTCGCTCGTGCCACCGCATCCGCCAAATCCGCCTTCCCGTCCAGCCGTAACCCATCGATCACGCCCGCCTGGTCCGCCGCCGGCCGGTTCTGGCTCATCTTTATCTTTCCCTCCAGCCGCGTGATCGGCAGCGCGATTCCGACGATGCCGCGCAACATGCCTTGCACAAAATCCTCGGGCGCATCCGAAACCGCCCATGGCGCGGTGCGCGGCGTCTCATGAAGCTGGGTCAGTCGCGTCACGACATCGAGCAGACGGACCGGATCGTCGAACACCTGCAAGGTGCCGTAGGCGTGGATCGCCTCATAGTTCCAAGTCGGTACAACCTTCCCGTGCTCCCGCTTGGCGGCATAGTACGACGGTGTGATGTAGCCGTCCGGACCCTGAAAAATCACCAGCGTTTGCACGCCCCGGTCAGCGGTGCGCGCATGCGGATTTGCCCGCGCCAGATGACCGATCAGAGTGCCGTACGGCGCCGGCTCGGGGTCCAGCATCAACGGCGCGTGACTCGCAATCAATCCGTCGGTGGTCATCGATACCAGGGTCGCCATCCCGGCCGAGCGGATTGCGTTACGCAGAACTTCGATCCGCTCTTCCCTAAAATGCTCCGGGACGTACACGTCGCTCCGCTCCTGTCATTGTAGTCAGCAAGATAATGGCGAAGTGGACGAAACTGAAGGATCGATCAGGGTCATCGATATCAGTCCGTTCCTGCTACAGAGCCCCGCCACGCCGCCCCGCCATCGCCCCCAGTCGTAGCCGCAGTGCATTCAATTTGATGAAGCCTTGAGCATCGACTTGGTTGTAGGCGCCTTCGTCGTCCTCGAACGTCACCACTTTCATGGAATAAAGACTGTTCGGACTCTCCCGCCCAATGCAGGTGACGCTGCCCTTGTACAGCTTCAGCCGGACGCGCCCGGTCACGCTATGCTGGCTGGTATCGATCAGGGCCTGCAACATCCGTCGTTCCGGGCTGAACCAGAAGCCGTTGTAAATCGCCTCGGCGTAGCGCGGCATCAGGCTGTCCTTGAGATGTGCTGCCTCCCGGTCGAGCGTGATACTCTCGATCGCCCGGTGGGCCGCGAGAAGGATCGTGCCGCCCGGGGTTTCATAGACACCTCGCGACTTCATGCCGACGAAGCGGTTCTCAACCAGATCGAGCCGGCCGATGCCATTGACCTTCCCCAGTTCGTTCAGCCGGGTCAGGAGTGCGGCGGGCGACAGCGTCACGCCGTCGATTGCCACCGGATCGCCGGAAACGAAATCCATCGAAATCACCGTCGCCTGGTCTGGCGCATCCTCCGGCCGGACGGTGCGCTGGTACACGACCTCGTCCGCTTCCTCGGCAGGATCTTCCAGGATTTTTCCCTCCGACGACGAATGCAGCAGGTTGGCATCAACGCTGAAGGGAGCCTCCCCGCGCTTGTCCTTGGCAATCGGGATCTGATGCTGTTCGGCGAATTCGATCAGCCGGGTGCGGCTGGTCAGATCCCATTCGCGCCACGGGGCAATGATTTTGATATCTGGCTTCAGCGCATAATACGACAGTTCGAATCGGACCTGGTCGTTGCCCTTGCCTGTCGCCCCGTGCGCCACCGCGTCGGCACCGACCTGTTCGGCGATCTCGATCTGGCGTTGCGCGATCAAGGGACGGGCGATCGAGGTGCCGAGCAGATATTGTCCTTCATACAAGGTGTTGGCCCGGAACATCGGGAAAACGAAATCCTTGACGAACGTCTCGCGCAGGTCGTCGATGAATATTTCCTTCACGCCGGCCATCTCAGCCTTCTTGCGTGCCGGTCCGAGTTCTTCGCCCTGTCCAAGATCTGCGGTGAAGGTGACGACCTCACAGCCATAGGTCGTCTGCAGCCAGCGAAGAATCACGCTGGTGTCCAACCCGCCCGAGTAGGCGAGAACGACCTTTTTTACATCCTTGACAGCCATGACGCCTGCAGCCTCCGGTCTGATACCAGCGGCCTTCAGCAGCCAGCCGGTATGCGCGCGGGGTTATCCGAGGACCAAGGCCCACGATCGCGCGCGTAGTGCATAGGTATCAACGCCGGGAGTAGCGCCCGCGGCAGCCAGCGCGCAAGCCATGGGCCAGTGCGCCATGCCATGTCCGGCGGACGCTCCGCGAGGAGGTCTCGTTTCAGCGGGTTGATTTGCCATTGCAATTGTGCCGCGGCGGCGGTTTTTGATGACTGATCCGAACTGGCCCGGTTGGCACCGCGATTGCCGAAAAGTTAGCGGCCGGGCGGCCATTGCCAGCCGCGCGCATCAGACTACATGATCGCATCCGGCGCCATTGCCGCACGAGGCGGCGTGGCGTCCGGAGCAATACCGTATCGCGCCTTCGACCTCCCGCTTATCGCCATCTGCCCTAACCGCCGGCGGCAATCACAACCGGGGATCACCGTACCGCCCATGCCTATCCGCGCAGTCTGTTTCGACGTCGGGGAGACCTTGATCGACGAGACTCGCCACTGGATCGAGTGGGCGGCATTTCTTGGCGTCCCGGCCATGACCTTGTTCACCGCCATCGGCGTTACGATGGAGCGTGGCCAGTCGCTTCGTCGCGTTTTCGAAATCTTCAAGCCCGGCATGGATCCTGCCCTCGCTCTCAAGCTCCGGGCCGCCGCAGGCTGGTCCTACGATTTCATCCCGCAGGACCTCTACCCGGACGCCATCTCCTGCCTCACCGCATTGCGAGCGCGGGGCTACAAGGTCTTGGTCGCAGGCAACCAGCCGATCGAGGCGGAGGCGGCCCTGGCGCGCCTCGAGGTACCGGCGGACGTGATCGCCAGCTCCGCCGGATGGGGCGTCTCCAAGCCTGACCCGCGGTTTTTTGCCAAGGTGATCGAAGCCGCTGCGGAGCCCCCGGAGACAATTGCCTACGTGGGTGACCGGCTGGATAACGACGTGCTGCCAAGCCTGAGGGCCGGCATGAAGGCGGTCTTTGTCCGCCGTGGCCCTTGGGGATGGATGCATGCGGAGCGGCCGGAGATCGAGCAGGCGCATCTGCGTCTCGACAGTCTGGGTGATCTGCCGGATCGGCTTGGCGAGCTGTGAGTGCCTATGATCCCGCTGCCTGCGGCTGGCGCGCGATGTCCGCAGCCGCACTGCCCTCAGGCCTCGGCATTCCTTGGGCGAAGAAGGTCGACGGCCATTGGCAATACGGATTGCAGACTGGGTCGGAGCACGGCAACCCGAACGGCGTCTTGCACGGCGGCGTCCTGCTGGCGTTTGCCGATCATGGGCTGAGCCTCCTCGCCTGGGAGGCGGCGGAGCGATCCGTTTGCACGACGATCCAGCTCAATTCGCATTTCCTTGACGCGGCGCGGCCGGGTGAGTTTCTGGAGCTTCGAGGTGAGGTGACGCGCCGAACCCGTGGCCTGGTATTCCTGCGCGGCATCGTCGGCGCCCGCGATGTCGCTGGGATCAAGGACGTTGCAGCGATAGACGGGATCTGGCGGGTGCTGCGGGCCCGTTGAAGTGCCGGGATGGATGGAGTTTCGTGCGCTGTGAATTTGCAGGTTGCCATCGGTCAGCATGCTTACGGCCGCAGTCGGCCCGGGTGATAAAGTCGTGCCGGTGGTCCGGGCCGGCGTCATGCTGTACAGTTGGAAGGCAACCGGCGCGAAGCTATTCTCGTTCGGGGACGGGCGCCTGCGTTGCTCGGGCGTTGATCTGACCTGGGGCACTCGTTGGAGGATCAAATGGACATCAATCCCGACCCGGCCCGCCACCGCAACAAGCTGACGTTGGCGATCGACGTGGGCGGCACGAGGTTGAAGGTCGGGCTGCTCGATGCGAACGGAGACATGGTGGGCGGCCCCAACCGGGTGAACACGCCGTCGAAGCCGGTGCCGCTTGTCGTTGTCGATGCGCTGGTCGATCTGGCAAGCTCGTTGGGTGGTTTCGACCGGATTTCGGTGGGCTTCCCTGGGGTGGTACGGCACGGCGAGGTGCTGACGGCGCCCAATCTCGGCACGACAGACTGGCGAAATTTTCCGCTGGCCGCCAAGCTGACCGACAAACTTGGCAAGCCGACGCGGATACTTAACGACGCCGAGGTGCAAGGTCTCGGTGTTATCAGCCGCAACGGCCTGGAGAGCGTCATCACGCTGGGCACCGGTATGGGCTTCTCCCTGTTCCAGGATGGCCGTCCGGCGCCCCACCTGGAGCTCAGTCAGCATCCCGTCCACAAGGACAAGACCTACGATCAGTTCATTGGTGTCGTCGCGCTTCGGGCGGTCGGCCGCAAGCGCTGGAACCGGCGGGTCAAGCGGGCGCTGGACTGCATTACGACGCTGGTCGGCTTCGACACGCTTTATATCGGCGGCGGCAACGCCAAGCATCTGACTATAGATCTGACGCCGAACATCAAGCTGGTCTCGAACGAGGCCGGAATAACCGGTGGCGTCCGGCTGTGGGACGAAATGCTCGACTCGGTTTTCGCGGCCGGCTGAGTGCCGGCACCGTTGATGGCTCGGAGGGCGCTTATCGCGGCCAGAAAGCGACGGCGGCGGTCGCTTAGACCTTACGCCGCGCGGCGTCCCGCCAGCGCCGCGGGTAGTCGCGTGATTGCCTGATCCACCAGACGAGCATCGGCCTCGGCGGTCAGTCCTTCAGAAATGACCTGCCGCGCGGCGGCGGTCGCCACCTCGGCCGCAGCCAACCGAACCTCCTCCACGGCGGCCTTCTCGGCGGCCGCAATCCGGTCCAGCGCCATCTGCTCGCGCCGCTTTGCAGCCGCTTCCGCTTCGGCGGCGGTCGCGGCGGCGACACGGCCAGCCTCGGTGCGGGCACCGTCTATCAGGGTCTTGGCCTCGGCCAGTGCCTCGGTTCGCTGCTTCTCGGCATCCCGAAGCATTGCCTCCGCTTCCCGGCGAAGCCGCGCGGCTTCCTCGAGTTCCGCCTTCACGGTCACGGCCCGAGCGTCCAGGAGACCCGCCAGCGCGCCCCACAGCTTGCGGCCGAACAATACGAAAAACAGCACGAACGCGATCAGAACCCAACTGCTGGGTTCGGCAAAGAAGCCTGCCTCTTGATGCATTGCGGTTCGCTCCTGCTAGAGCACTATCAGTGTGACTCGAGACGCAGAGCAATCCCAGGCGGTTGAGATTGCTCGCGAAACAATGGTTGGAGTATTTCGACGCAAGATAGACGCGCCCTAGCCGAAGCCCGCGGCAACACCGCGAGCGGCCATCGCCGCGGCCACGGCGCCATCGAGTTGCGTCGGGTTCGGCGGCGTTCCGGTCAATCGGGTCACGACGCTGCTGGTGGTATCCGTGGCAACCTGCCGAAGCGCTCCCATGGCCGCGATGCGCGCCTGTGCAATCTGCGTCTCGGCCTCCTGCAAGCGAGCCTCGAGGTGCGCGTTCAGCGCTTCGGACTGAGCGGCCGCGGTCTGCTTTGCCTCGTCAAGAGCGGCACTGATCGCCGTCTGTGCCTCGGCCCGGGCGCGAGCAATGGCTTGCCTGGCTTCCTCGATACCGGTGTCGGCACTGGCCTTCGCGGAGCGGGCACTTTCCAGGTCTCGCCCGATATGCGCGGCGCGTTCGTCCAGCACAGAAGCCACAAGCGGCAGGCTGCTCCGTGACAGCAGGAAGTACAGCGCCACGAAGATAATCGCGCCCCAGACCACCTGACTGAACGTCAGAGGAGTTTTGAAGTCGAGCTGGGGCATACCTTCCGCCATCGCGGCGGCAGGAAGCATGATCAGGGCCGCCAGAAAGCCTGCGGAACCCGCGCCCAGCAGCGGAATGATCCAACCAAATCTCTTCATCGGCGCTTGCCGGGAGTACACCCGCACGCCCGCCTTCCTCAGACGAACAGAATGATGAAGGCGATAACCAGCGCATAGAGCGCCACGGCTTCGGTCAGCGCGAACCCGAGGATGGCCAGGCCGAACACGCGATCGCGCGCAGCCGGATTGCGCGCTACGCTACTGACAAGCGAGCCGAAGATCGTGCCGATGCCCACCCCGACTCCCGCGAGAGCGATCACGGCAAGTCCGGCACCAATCATCTTGGCGGAAGCGAGATCCATAGTCCGGTTTCCTTTCGATTATCCGGTCGCGCGGGCTGGCGAGTTAGCCCGGTCTATTCAGATATGTAAGAGTGCAATCAGTGCAGGTGAACCGCGTCGTGCAGATAGATGCAGGTCAACACCGCAAAAACATAGGCCTGAAGAGTTGCCACCAGCAGCTCGAACCCGATCAGGATGGTATTGAGCCCGAGTGACAGAGCCGCCGGGATGTAGCCTAGTATTCCCAGGCCGCCCAGCATGACAATGAAGGCGCCAAATACCTCCAGCATCACGTGCCCGGCCATCATATTGGCGAAAAGCCGAACCGACAGCGAGATGATGCGCGAAAGGTATGAGATGACCTCGATCACGACGAGCAGCGGTGCCAGCGCAATCGGGATGCCCTGCGGCAGGAAATAGCTGAAAAAGTGGAGCCCGTGTTCCTTGATCGCGACCACCGTGACCAGCACGAACACCAGCAATGACAACGCCAGCGTCACCATGATGTGGCTGGTGAAGGTGAAGAAGTAAGGGAAGACGCCCAGCAGGTTCCCGAACAGGATGAAGAAGAACAGGGTGAACACCAGCGGGAAGAATTTACGACCTTCCGGGCCGATCTGTTCGACGCACATCGACATGATGGTTTCGTAGCCAAGCTCGGCTGCAGCCTGCAATCGGCCAGGCACCATCGCGCGCGGCCTCATGCCGACCCAAAGCAGCCCCAGCACCAGCCGCAGGCGACCACCATCATGAGGTTGGACTGGGTGAAATTCACCGAGCGGCCAATGGCGCCCAGAGCCGGGTGCAGCTGGAATTGTCCCAGTGCGTCGATGCTACCTGAACCTTCAGCCGCCACGCTGCCCGCTCCTCCTATCCGCTCCGCTTCGACGCCTTCGGCCCGAACGCCCGCCAAAGGTTCAACACACCCGCCGCACCCCCCAGGGGTACGAACACAGCGGTCAGGATCGGCGTTGTGCCGAACAGACGGTCCAAGCCGTAGCCAATGGCGACCGCCACAACCAGGGCCGCTACCAGTTCGACGCCGACCCGCAAGCCAACTCCCATCGGGGAACTATCAAGTCCATCCTGATCGCCCGGCGAACGCCGCGGCAGCTTGTCCAGACCCTGCTTGCTTCGAGCCGCCTTGAGACGCTCCTCAAACGAGGGATCCGGGCCGCCCGCTTCCTGACTCATATTCGCTCCTGGCAACATGCCGTGCCGGAAGGCGGGGGCTTGCTACCGACCGGGGCAGGGGGTGTCAAGGACGCAAGGCCAATTTCCGCGCCGGAACGAATTCCCGCGTTGCCCGCAGGACACTGCCGAGCCGCATCGGATCGCGGATCGTCATCGCCGGTGCCGATCGGGCACGCGTGAGGTAGCGAGGCAAAGGGAGTGACATCACCCCATCAGCTTCTTCAGGTTCGCAGCGATCTCATCGCCGGTCTGATCCGCCCCGACCGGCGCCACGAAACCCCCTTTGGGGTCCATCAGATACAGGATCGAGCTGTGGTCCATCGAATAATCATTCGCACCCGGACCGGTGCGATGTTCAGCGTAATAGACGTGGTATTCCTTGGCGACCTTCGCGATCTCCTCCGGTGTGCCGGTCAGGCCGGTGATGCGAGGGCCGAAGGCAGCCGCAAACTGCTTCACCACCGCGGGCGTGTCGCGGGCCGGATCGACCGTAATGAACACCGGTCGCACCTGGCTGGCCGCCGGGCCAAGTTTGTCCATGGCGTCGGCAACCGCGTTCAGCGTAGTGGGGCAGACATCCGGGCAGAAGGTGTAGCCGAAGTAGACCAGCATGTATTGGCCGCGAAAATCACGGTCGGTGACCGGCTTGCCGTTGCCGTCCTCCAGGTTGAATGGACCGCCGATGGCGGTTGGACCGGAGCCTCCGCCGCTCAACCAGAGGAACCCGCCCGCGCCGATGAGCAGAAGCGCGACCAGCATCCCCATGGTTGCGTAAAGCATGCGATTTGGGCCGCCGGACGGACTGCCCGGCGCGGCTGGTGGAGCAGATGGTCTAGTGGTGGTGGTCATGCCCGCCTCCCGTAGCGACCGCGAGCGGATGGGCGGTGATGTCGCGAATCACCGCCGCCAGCATCTGTGGGTCGTTCCAATTGCCCGGATCGCCGGGTCGCCAACGTGCCCGCAGCCATCCGTTCTGGTCGGCCAGCACATGGGTCTCCGCCAGCCCCTCCGGGGCCACACCCAGCAGGATGGAGAAAGCCTTCCAGGCCGCTGGTTCGACCGTCATGCAGGCTGAGCCAATCGGTTTTGCCTTACGATCGAGTGACAGAAGTATGGTGGTGACATCGGAGCCGTTCTGCGCGGACGGAGCCGGCGGCAAGGTTTCCGGGTCAGCGACGATGTGCAGGACACGGCCGCGCAAATCGTCAAGATCGATGGTTGATCCATTCGCGCAGATCGCGTCGAACTGCGGCAACGGGGTGGGTGTGTTCCAGCGTCCGGTGATAAGCATGCTTTGTCCCGCGTTATGCCCCTTCAGAAAATCGATCAACGCCCATCGGTCGTCGCTGGACAGGACGTTGCCGAAAGCCGGCATCGCCGCCGTGCCGCTCGGCGCATTCTTGCCGTGCGAGATGAACCAGAACAGATCGCCTTCGGTGTGCACCCAGAAATGCGCCGCGGTGAGATCGGCCGGCTGGACAGGCAGCGATTTCGCGGCTGGTCCGTCGCCCTTCGCGTCGCGTCCATGGCACACAGCGCAGTTCGTCGCGAATAATGCCGCGCCGCGCACGATGGAACTGTCGGCAAATTCTGTGGGCGAAGTGGCAAATGTGGTGGGATAGGCGTCGACCGTCAGCAACGGCGCCAGCCTGACACCCGCCAGCATGACCGTGACGACAAACACCGCCAGTGACAGCCAGAAGACCGGGCGCCAGAACAAGCCGAGCGCCGTGGATATGCCGGCGACCGCGCTGGGCAGCAAGATCATCAGGAGTTGGCGGCGGATATTTGGGTCGGACGCTGCGCCAAGGCTCGGTCGCCAGGAGAACGGCCAGACCGGTGTCTCGTGAGTCGCGGGCATCGAGGATGCCAAAAACGCTGCCGCCAAGATGATTGCCAGCCCGGCCAGGATTTCGCCGGACACCGAGAGTCGCAACCGGCTGCGGGCATCGGCCGTCGCCTTGGACAACCGGTCCGTCAGCCTCAGGCGGTTAATCGCGGCCAACGCCAGGGCCGCCAGGAACAGCGCGATTTTCAGCAGGGCGATCCGGCCGTAATGAGTGCCGACCAGGCCCGGCAGGCCGCCAATCAGCTCGATCCCTTGCGCCAGGCCGGTGCCGGCAATCACCAGCACGCAGCCCAACCCGATCGGCGAGAAGCGTTCGCAGATGGCGGCGGCGGCATGGGGAATTAACCGTCCGAGGCTGAGCCAGAGCGGCAGCAGCGCACCCAGCCACAGGCCTGCGGCCAGCAGATGCAACGCCTCGGAAGCCATGATCCCGACCCCGGTCCGGCCCCCCATCGCTCCGGCATGGCCGATCAGGCCCTCCAGCCCCAGCGCGACGGCGGCCAGCACGATGGCCAGGTAGATCCGCAGACGGGATTTGCCTGCCAGCAGCGTCGCCAGCAGCAGCAATCCGGCTCGCGCCACCATTGCGCCGCCGTAACGCGTGTGCTCCGCCACCAAGGGTAACGCGCGAACAACCTGGTGCAGGTCGGAGGCGCCGGCGATGATGGCGGCCTGCAGCACGAACCACGCGATCAACAGCAACAACGCGAAAAGCCCGCTGACCCGCCACAGGCGAATCAGCGTCGGTAGCATTTCCCGCCCGTCCGCCGCCGCCGCGGGCAGCAACCAGGCGATAAATCCGACGACCCCCAGCAGCGACAGGGTCGCCGCCAGGTGCAGGCCGCGCAGCAGCGCCAGAAGCGTGTCCGCGTCGATCATTCAGGGTTTGACCGTGAAGCTGAAATGGCCTTCGGTCTTGTGGGTATCCACAGATGTGACATGCCACTCGACTGTGTAGATGCCAGGCGGCAGCGGCTTCAGATTGACCTGCAACACGCGACCGCCATCCCGCGTGGTCGGTTTCCCCTGGTCCATACGCGCACCCTTGTCGTCCGTCACCTGGACGGTGCTGAACAGCGGCTCAACCGGTTCGGTATAGGTCAGCGACAGCGTCCGCGGGGAGACGGTGACTTCCGATCCCACCGCGGGCGACGCACGATCAAGGAAGGCATGGGCGAACGCCGCATGGCCAATCAGGCACGCGGCGGCGGCAAGAACGGAGAAGCGGGTCATATCTTGAACCAATCCACAATCGGTGTCCCGAGCGTGTTGCTGAACAGGTCGTCGAAGTACAGATGGAATTGGGCAATGAAGCCCGGATGGTTGCCGGTCGCCCGGTTGCCGGGAAGCAACGCCTCCATGGTCACGGCGTATGTGCTGGCGGTGTAGTTCACCCCAAGTCCCCAAAGGTAGGTCGTCGGCGTCCCGTTGTTCGGCTGGCTGGCCGAGGATGACCATGCCAGCTCGACCACTGGCGTCAGCTTGTTGATGAAGCTGGGTAGCCCGTAATCTTTCACCTGAGATGACAGGTACCGGATGCTGTATTGCAGCGATAGACCACCGCTCCAGGTATTGGGATTGCCGTTGTTCAGCGGGTTGCCAAAGGAATCAACCTTCAACCCCTTGTTGGCAATTGAGTATGTCAGTTCGCCCGTAAGGAAGAGCGGGCGAAGGGGGCCGATCGGCAAATCGCCAAAGCCCTTGCCGAAATACAGCGTCGGGCCGGTGGAGCTGCTGTCGTCGTTGCCCAAGGTCGCGCCGTTCGATCCGTTGGCGCCTGAGCGCGCGAACTCCTGCTGTACGCCAAGCGAAAGTATGAACTCGTGTTCCGCATTGACATAAGGCTTGTATTTTAGCGTGACGACGATGTTGTTCCAGCCATTCGCGGTCTTCGAGCCGGGCTGGGTCAGCCAGGTGTAGCCACCGTTGATTGCGAAGCCGAAATTCTCCGTGATGCGTTTGTCGAGCTCGAAGTTCAGGCCGTAGTTGTACGACGTTGCGCCGCCCCCTGCATCCTGGGGCAGGAACTGAAAGGTGGGCAGGCTCGCCTCGTCGGCAACATTGGGATCGTCAATCAGCAGGGTGCTGATGAACATATGGTCGCCGGCGAAGCCGTGCGCGTGGGCGTGCTGGCTCAGCGCCAGCGTGCCGGCGGCGAGCACGGCTGCGGCAGTACGTCTTTCCATGATGGACCTCCTGAAGCAAATGGCGATCGGCGCGCGCAAGCGGGCCGGTGGACATGCTCAGGAGATGGTCGGAGGGGCTCGCGGCTGACTGGGTGCGCGGCGCGGCGCCGGCGGGGCGGTCGATGGCGGCGGCAGCTCGGAGCGCAGCACCACGACCACGGCGGATGGCGTGAGGAGCAGCGCGTCGAATACCAGGGTCGCCTGCGGCATATGCGAGATGACGCAGAGTGGACAAATCAGGCAGTCAAGCGGATGCCTCGGTCCGGGGGCAGGCGTGCGGCCGGCGTCGTCCGCAACGTGGCAGAGAACTTCCGCACCAATAAGCTGAGCAAGCGGGTCGATCCGAGGCACGCTGGCGCCAATGCCAAGCTGTGCCATCAGCGCCAGCAGCGCTGCCAACAGCCCGTGGAAGGGGATGCGGCGGTTCGACATCGCCGGTTACACTAGACTACCATCGCTGCTGGTTGAAATAGGCCCGAACCGCATTTTGGCTTATCATACCCGTCTGGCGGTACGCTCGACGAAGCAGTACGGGCCTGCCACTCGCCGGACCGACAGTTTAGCCGACAATGTCGGCATGGCGGTCTGGACAGCGGCGGCGGTTGTGAACAGTTGGTCTTTGGACGCCAACAACGTTGCGAGAAAGCTATTCCGCAGCAGGCTTCAGATGCTCCTGCAGCCGGGGCATCAGCTCCACCAGATTGCATGGCCGGTGCCGGTTATCGAGTTGGGAGACCAGGATGTCGTCCCAGCCATCCTTGACCGCGCCGGTGCTCCCCGGCAGCGCGAACAGATATGTGCCGCCGGCGACACCGCCGATGGCGCGGGATTGCATCGTCGAGGTGCCGATCTTCTGGTAGCTCAACATGCGGAACAACTCACCGAAGCCCTCGATGCGCTTTTCCATCACATGCTCGAACGCCTCCGGCGTGACATCGCGTCCAGTGATGCCGGTGCCGCCGGTGGTGATGACCACGTCGACGCCAGGGTCGGCGATCCAGCCGCGAAGCACAGCCTCGATCGCGGCGGTGTCGTCCTGCTCGATCGCGCGGGCGGCGACGTGGTGACCGGCGCCGGTGATCCGGGCCACCAGCGTATCCCCCGAGGTGTCATTGGCGGCGCTACGGGTGTCGGACACGGTCAGCACGGCAATGTTGACCGGGATGAACGGGCGGCTGTCGTCGATACGTGCCATGGCAGTTGTCTCCGGCGCCGGACCACGTCCTTGCTGCAACGCTATCAACCGGAGTGGTCCGGGTCAGGCTGATAGTGCTGCGCCGCGCCGTTGTCAGTTGAGCCGCAGCGCGACTTCGGTCACCTTGCCCTCGCGCGCCAACGGCGTGAAGCGGGGAAATTCGCCGGCCGCCAGACTGTCCAAACTGGGCGCCGGCCGATGCAGCCTTGCGGCATAAATCCACGAGGCGGCAAGGACGTCCGGCACAAAGTTCCGTGTTTCCGGCACTGGAATGGCTTCTATGAACAGCAGCGGATCGTCATTGTCCCGGATGTCCCCGATCCAGTGCAGGATGTTCCCGGGTCCGACGTTATAGCCGGCCAGCAGGCGGATCAGATTGCTGTCGATACCATCCTGCCGGGCGAGATAGGTTACGTAGCGCTGGCCGATTTCGAGGTTGAAGCCGGGGTCGTGAAGGCGGTCTCCGGCGCCCCCCAGGTCCGCCGCGACGTAGCTTGCCGTTGCCGGCATGATCTGCATCAGCCCCGTCGCCCCGCACGGCGAAATTGCGCCGGAGTCGAAATTCGATTCCATCCGGGTCAATGCGTACACCAGCGCGGGATCGACGCGGAAGCCGCCGGACGGCCGCAGGCTTGGGATCGGCGAGCTCAGCTCCTCAAAACGATGCCCATCCTCGCCCCGTAACAGTCCCGCCAGCTGCGAGGCAATATCGTTCAGGCCGGCGACCGAGGCCACCAGCAACACCGATCGTCCGAACGTCGGATCAGCTTGTATCCGAGGCCACAAGGCGCGGAGCTCTGCATCGGCTCGCGCCGGCCGGCCGACCTGCAGCAGAGCGAACGCTCGCCGCCCCTGCGGGGTCTCGGCCACTGCATCGACATCGGCTTCGGTCAGCAGTTCGCCACCGGGAATGATCCCGATATCCAGCCGAAGGATACGGCGCGCCAATAGCCCATGAAATGTTGTCCGCTCTTCCGCCGCCTGCCTCAACCACTTCACTGTCGAAACGGCGTTATGCAACTTCTGGTTGGCTCTAGCCGCCCAGAATGCAGCCGCCGATCGCAGCCGCGGAGAGGAGATCGGTGCCTGAGCCCCGCTCTCGAACAGACGCCGAGCCTGCTCTGTGCGATCCATTCGCCAGGCCGCAAGGCCGCCGATATAGTAGGTCAAACTGTTCTGCTCGCCGGGCGGCGTGTCGTGGATCGAAGTCTTCGACGATCCGTAACGCATCGGTATCTTCGTTGCGGGTGAATGAAGCTTGCGCCACCTCGGCGCGGAGCCGCGCGGCATCGCCTCGGGAAATCCCACGTGCCGCTGCGATCAGACGCAACGCCTGGGCGGCCTCGCCGTGCCGAGCGCGATCGACCACCAGGCGATCGAAGGCGGCTGGTTGTTGCAGATTGCTTCGCGTTGCCGCGGTGTCACGGGAAGCGGGCGCCGGTTCGACCGACCGCGACAAAGACACAGTCTCCGGCGTGGCTGGCAGGGGTGCACTGTTCGGCAGCTTCGCGAGCAGCAGCGCATGGATCGCCGGCGCATCCGGCTGGTCGCGAAAATTATCGAGCCAGTCTGATAACTCGTCCGCTGTCACCTGACGACGCCGACCGAGATAGCGGTCGGCGAGCAGCGCGCCCAGCAACAGCGGATCGCGCAGATCAGCGCTGGTCCGTATCGCCTCGGGAATGTTACCCTGGGCCTGGAGGGCGAAGACTCGTCGCGTTATTGCAACATCGCTGGGGCTGAGTGGTTGCGCCAGCAAAACGCGTGGCGCGCCGCCACGGCCGACGCGCGGGATCAGTGACGCGACCTCTATGGCACGCGATTCATGTGTGGGTGCCCCTGTACCATTCCCCGATCCGGACCCTTGTCCGTGCGCGGTGGTCCCGAACGACCCCGCAATAATCATGGCCCCGGCAAGGAAAGCGGGGGCCTTGGGAAGGCGGGAGAGCGTATGACCGATCCCTCGCATAGCAACCCGCTAACGCCTAACGTCGTGAGAGGCAAGCCACGCTCGGAAGGAATAGTATCATTTTTTATATAAGCAGTGGCTATTTCGGGAGTGCTCAGGCGCCCCGATTAATCACATTTCGACCGTTCCTGATCGACTGCTCGCCGTAACAGACGCAGTCCAGCCCAGGCGACGCGCCGTAGCGGCAGGGTCTTCTGCATTTCGCCCAGCGACGGGAGGAGTATTGAGGGAAGTGTTTTTTGCAACTCTGGTATGCGACAATCGACCCATCCAGGGACCTGCCGCCGGCGCGTCTGAGCCGGCGAGAGCAGGGCGCGCCCTGCGGACCCGCCGAACAACACCAGCCGGCTGACGTCAAGGAGCACGATCAGCCGGTGCAGGAACGGAAGGCAGATCGCGAGTTCAACGGCATTGGGCGGCCGTCCGCCAGGAGGACGCCACGGCAACAGCGGCGTCAGCATGAGCCGCCGACGGTCCAGTCCGATGCTGGCGAGCATCTGGTCGAGCAAAACGCCGTCCGGCCCGGCGAACGGATGGCCGCTACGATCTTCCTCGCGTCCCGGCGGTTCGCCGATGATGAGGGTCGTGCTGGCGGCATCGCCCTCGGCGAAGACGAGATTGCTGGCGGTATCGCGCAGGGCACATCCATCGAAGCTCGCGAGGGTATCGCGCAGCTCATTCAGGTTGGCAGCCTGGCCGGCAAGTGCCACGGCCCGATGCGCCGGCGTCAGGCGCGGCTGATCGGCGGCAAGGGTCGCGGCGGCAAGGGTCGCGACACCCAAGGGGGCGACGCCAAGGGGCGCGACGCCCAAGGGGGGGACGCCCAAGGGGGGGACGCCAAGGGGCGCGACCAACGGGCGTAGCGGTGGCCGCGCAACCTGTAGGCTCGGTTCGACCGGGTGCAGGCGGTTGGCCGGTTCCGGCTCGAGCGCCTCATCCGCGCCCCATTCCAGCAGAAGGCGCAACAACGCCAGGGCATCATCCAAGCAGGGCAGACCTGAAACGGTCCCGCTCCAGGTGCGGAACGAGGTTCTTCCGGTATTGGTTGGTAGGCCCTTCCATGACGCGGAGCAGGATAAATGCGAGGCCGCCGCCTTCCCGCAGCAGCCGGCGGCCCTCAGCCAGATCCGCTTCGGTGTTGACCACATACACCACGGGGAAGCCTGCACCGGCGGCGATGACGTCGAGGCGTACGCCAAGTCCGGTATGGCTGTCCTGATTGCCGGTTTCGCCGTAGTGACCATTGTCGACACAGACGATCGTCAGGTTGGGCGGATTCTGCAGCGCGATCGTTGCAAGCGCACCGACGTTCATCAGCAGCTCTCCGTCGCCGGTCGTCACCAGCACGCGCCGCTTGGGCTGCGCCAGCGCCAGTCCCAGGCCCATCATCGGCGCCGCTCCCATGGCGCCCCCCAGACCGAAGAAATTGGGGCCGTCCTTGGTCAACGCCGACAGCTCCCAGGCGGTCCCCGCCAGCCCGGCAACGATCAGGAAGTCATCCGGCTGTTCGATCAAGGCCGGCACCGCCTGGCGGCGATCCAGCACCGGATCAGGCAGCGTTGCAGTCTGCAGCTTGTTGAGTTTCGCCATGCCTGTCCTCTTGCCCGAATATCCGGTCAGAATTTCTTCGCGCCGATCAGACGCTGGGTCAGCAGAACCGCCACCTGCTGGCCGGACTGGAAAGCCATCGTGACGGCTGCGCTGACGGTCGGGATCACGTCGGACGGCGCCTCGGCGCGCAACACGATCACCCCCATGGCCTTCAGTACCGGCTCGACCGCCTGTCCCATGGCATACTGCCAGGGATTGCCTTCACCAAATTCACCGCGCATCGAAACGATCGTGAGGAAGGGGAAACGTCCTCCGTTGGTCAGCGACAGCATGTTGATGCAGTTGCCGACGCCGGAGGACTGCATCAGCAGCACCGCGCGCTGGCCGCCGAGGTCCGCGCCGGCCAGCATGGCTACGCCTTCCTCCTCGGTCGTCAACGGCACGGAATGAACGTCCGGGTCAGCCAACGAACGATTGATCAGCACCGTGTGGCCGGCATCCGGCACGTAGGCGAACAGCGTAACGCCGCTGTTCCGCAAAAGCTCGTACAGCGCGTCCGGCCATTGCGTGTCGGTCATGGTATCGGGCATCGCATCATTCCTATTTCCTGACCAGAGGACAGCCGCCCTGGTCCAGCGGACGAAACGCCTCCGCACCCGGGATCCGCGCCAAAAGTTGGTAAGTATCCCAGCGCGAGTGCGACTCGTGCGGCGCCTTCACCTGGAACGTGTACATGTCGTGCACGGCGCGGCCATCCGGCCGGACAGTCACCGTGCCAAACAGAGTGTCCTCGATCGGCGCCTGCCGCATTTGCGTAATGACCGCCTCGCCGTCGATCGTGCCGGCGGCCTTTGCGGCGCGCAGATAGGCCAATACGGATGAATAGACGCCGGCCTGATTTGCGGTCGGCACGCGGCCGTTGAAGCGCTGCCCGAAACGGGCGGCGAACGCGCGTGTGCTGTCGTTCAGGTCCCAGTAGAACGCCTCGGTCACCAACAGCCCCTGGGCGGCGGTCAGTCCGATGGAATCAACGTCGACGATCTGAGTGAACAGTCCGGCAAGGGTCTGCTTCGGGGTAAGGCCGAACTCGGCGGCCTGCTTGACCGCATTGATCAGGTCCGACCCGGTGTCCGCCAACGCCACCACCTTGGCCCCCGACGCCTGGGCCTGCAACAGGAAGGTGGAGAAGTCGGTGGTCCCAAGTGGGTGCCTGACCGACCCGACAACTCTCCCGCCAAGGCCGTTGAGCACCGCCGTCGCATCACGTTCGAGAGCCGCGCCAAGTGCGTAGTCGAAGGCGATGAAGAACCAGGTATCGCCACCACGCGCCATCATCGCCCGAGCGGTCGCGCTGCCCAGCGCATAGGTGTCCATCGTCCACTGCACCGTGGTCGGCTGGCAAAACTTCCCGGTGAGGTCGGAGGTTCCGACATTCGTCGCGACGAAGGTGCGGTGCTTCTCGGCCATCACCTGGTTGACCGCCAGGCCGACCGATGAGTTCACCGAGTCAGCGATGGCCGCCACACCGTCGCGATCCACCCACTCGCGGGCGATCTGGGCGCCGATATCGGCCTTGTTCTGGTGATCCGCGGAGATGATCCGCACCGCCATCCCGCCGCCGGTCGCAGCGAACTCCTCGGCCGCCAGCTCGGCCGCCACGACGGAGCCTCGCCCGGACTGGTCGGCGAACGGCCCGTTCATATCGTTCAGGATGCCGACGGTCACGACCGCGGGCAGTTCGGCCCGCGCCGCGCCAGACCACACCGGCTGAAACGGCAGCAGCACCGCGGTCATCAGAACGAGACGAGCGATCCACATGCCGGAAACCTTCCGCTGGTTCGTCGGATCACGTTACAGGATACTTCGAGCGGCTCAAGCGACGCACGCCGCCAGGACCTGCGCAAAGGCGCGCGCACGATGGCTGATCGCGTGTTTTTCGTCCGAGTCCATTTCGCCGAAGGTCTGCTTGCCCATGTTATGGACAGGACCACAGGGCACGAACATCGGATCGTATCCGAAACCCTTGTCGCCGCGAGGTGGCCAGACCGCTCGGCCGTCGATTCGTCCCAGAAATGTTTCGGTGTGACCGTCCGGCCAGCCGAGGCAGAGTGCCGCAATGAACCATGCCCGTCGATCCGGGTTCGCTCCAATCCGCTCGTTTACCTGGGCCATCGCGAGCCCGAAATCTTTCGACTCCCCCGCCCAGCGCGCCGACAGAATACCGGGCGCGCCGTCCAGTGCCGCTACGCAGAAGCCTGAATCGTCTGACAGCGCCGGCAGCCCGGTCGCGGTGGCCGCGGCCAGTGCCTTGAGCCTCGCATTGCCGGCGAAGTCGGGCGCATCCTCTACCGGTTCGGGCAAGCCCAGGGTGGTGGCGGAGACCACATCGACGCCGAACGGATGTAGCAGTGCCTCGATCTCCCGCAGCTTGCCGGGATTGTGGCTGGCAAGGACCAATTTTTCGCCGCGATCGAGCTTGCGCGCCATCAGTTCGCTTCCAGGGCGTCACGCTGCAGGGCGAACAGCCCGTCGGTGCCTTTGCGCGCCAGCGCCAGCAGTTCGAGAAATTGCGCGTCGCTGAACGGCGTCTTTTCGGCGGTGCCCTGAATTTCCACGATGCCCCCGGTGCCGGTCAGCACGAAGTTGGCGTCGGCGTCGGCGGAAGAATCTTCCTCGTAGTCCAGGTCGAGCACGGAGGTTCCGCCGACAATGCCGCAGGACACGGCGGCAACCTGGCCGGTGAGCGGCACCGTCTTGATCACATTCATCTTCACCAGATGGCGGAACGCCAGCGACAGCGCGACCCAGGCACCGGTGATCGCAGCGCAGCGGGTGCCGCCGTCAGCGTTCAGCACATCGCAATCCAGCGTGATCGACATCTCGCCCATCGCCGAGCGGTCGACGACGGCGCGGAGGCTGCGGCCGATGAGGCGTTGGATTTCCTGCGTACGGCCCGACTGCTTGCCGCGGGCGGCCTCGCGGTCGCCACGGGTGTGGGTGGCCCTCGGCAGCATGCCGTATTCCGCCGTGACCCAGCCCAGGCCGGTGTTGCGCAGGAAAGGCGGGACCCGGGTTTCGACACTGGCCGCGCATAGAACCTCGGTGCCGCCCATGCGGATCAGACAGGAGCCCTCCGCGTGGCGGGAAAACCCGACGGTCAGGGAGATTTCGCGAAGGGCGTCGGGCGGGCGGCCGGACGGGCGCATGATTGGTGTTCCTCGGGTCGGTGCGCGGCGGACCATACAGCGTCCCGCTCCGGTCGCAACGCTTGTATTGGTCGATGCAGCGGGACTGGCGGCAGCGGCTACGTCGTGGAATTGTGGCGGCAATCGTCGCCCGTGAATGCGGCGAGTCCGACGAAGGCGGCAGCATGAGCACCATTGTAAGCGGCGGCATCGACTGTGACATCCATCCGGCGGTGCCGAACCTGCGGGCACTGCATCCTTACCTGTCCGACCATTGGCGCGACATCATCGTGCAACGCGGCGTGCAGGAACTGAACTCGATCTCCTACCCGGCCAACGCCCCTATCAGCGCCAGGCCAGACTGGCGGGTCGACGGGGTCAGGCCCGGCTCGGATCTGGCGATGATGCGGCGGCATGCGCTGGACCCATTCCGCAGCAGCATTGCCATCGCCAACTGCCTGTACGGTGTGCAACTGCTGTTCAGCGAGGACATGGCCGCCGGCTTCGCAAGCGCGGTCAACGATTGGATAGCGACGGAGTGGCTGAACCAGGAGCCTCGGCTGCGCGCCTCCATTGTCGTGCCGGTGCAGAATCCGGAGTTGGCGGTCGACGAGATCAACCGGGTCGCGGCGGACCGGAGGTTTGTCCAGGTGCTGATGTTGGTGATGGGCGATATGCCACTGGGCAAGCGGCATTACTGGCCGATCTACGCGGCGGCGCAGAAGCACGGTTTGGCGATCGGCATCCACGCCGGCAGCGCCTACAGGCATCCGGTCGCGCCGACCGGTTGGCCGACATATTACACCGAGGACTACGCCGCTCAGGCCGCCGCCTTCCAGCAGGCGCTGTCGTCGCTGATCTGCGAGGGGGTCTTCACCAAGTATCCCGACCTCAAGGTCGTGCTGCTGGAGTCCGGCTTCACCTGGCTGCCGGCGCATCTTTGGCGTTTGACCAAATTCTGGCGCGGCTTGCGGATGGAAGTGCCGTGGCTGGACCGAGCGCCGGCCGAGGTCGTGCAGTCGAATGTGCGGCTGACGATCCAGCCCTGCGATGGGCCACCGACCGAAGGGATGTTCCAGAAACTGATGGACCACATGGAGTCGGATGAACTGCTGCTGTTCTCCACCGACTATCCGCACTGGCAGTTCGATGGCGAAGACGTGCTGCCCGCAGGCCTGTCACGCGACCTGGTGCATCGGATCATGATCGACAATCCCCGGGCGACCTATCCTCGGTTAAGCCCCGCCTAGGAGCGGTCAGCGACGGCGCGAACGGGGTCACCCTGGAAACATCGCCCGCAGCCTGGGCGCCACGTCGCGCGCGAAGCGCTCCAGGCTGTGGTTCATCTGGTCGGGCTGCATTCCCGGCGGCACGGCCCATGTCACGATATCGGTAAGACCGTATTCCCGGATGAAGGCAGCGAGTTCGTCAACGCAATGATCGACGGAGCCGACGATCCAGGTCTGCGGAATGCGTTCTTCCTGCACGATCCCGGCGACGCCTCCATGACCGCCGGCCGCCTCGCGGAACCGGCTGTAGACCTCCATCCGCCGGCGCTCCCCGGCTCGGACGACCGGCCAGTCACGGTCAGGGTCATCGGTGACCAGGCACGGCCGGATGATTCCGACCCGATACCGCGCCGGATCGCGGCCCGACCCGGTCAACGCGTGCCGCCACGGATCGAGGGCTCGAGCGCGCGGGCCTTGCGGCAGCAGGTTGGCGTCGAACCGTGCCGCCCGCAGTGCCCCGGGCTCCGCCAGCGCCGCGACCCACAGCGGCGGGCCGCCCGGCTGCACATAGCCTGGGGTGACTTTCACATCGGTAAAATCGTATCGCTTGCCATGAAAACTGAACTGCTCGCCGGTGAAGGCATGACGCAGCACCGCGAGGCCCTCGTCGGTCAACGACAAGCGGCGCGACACCGGCAGGCCGAAGCCGCGGAACTCATGCGGCGCGTAACCCATCCCGACGCCGATCTCGACCCGCCCGTTGCTGAGGTTGTCGAGGACCGCCAGGTCTTCTGCCAGCCGAATGGGGTGGTTGAACGGCAGCAAGCAGACGTCGCAGGAGAAGCGGGCATGTCTGGTACGCGCCGCCATCGCCGCGGCGACCGGAATCCAGGACGGCAGATATCCATCGTCGACGAAATGATGTTCCGTGAACCAGACCAGATCGAGGCCGAGCCCGTCGAGCCAGGTCACCTGTTCCATGACCGAAGCGTAGAAGTCGGGGGTTTTCATACCGGACTCGGGAGGGTTGCGGAAATCGTAGACCGCGCCCAGGCGTAACGGTCGCGCCATTGCTTTCGCTCCGTGGTGGAATTTGGTTCTTGCCGCGGCTAACCACACCATATCGGCGCGGCGCTGGTGAAGCCCTCGACCGGCCCTGAGGCCGGCGCTTGCTGGATGCACGCCAGGTGGACTCCGGTCTCGGCGATTGCGCGGGCTCGTCACATGGCGGTCCGCTCCGCGACGCCCGGCCCTTCGGGTGGTACCGGTCGGCGCATGCACTGACCGGTATGCGCGCCGGGTTGGCGTGGCGGCTGCGGGCGAAATCGGTCGTGGCGCCAGCAGGGCGGCGCCAGCGGGATCGAACCTTTGCGAGGAGACGACGGGTCATGCATGGGGTTTCCAAGGCCGAGGGGAGCAAGGTTCCCCAGGTCACATTGGTCTTCTGGATCATCAAGATAGCAGCGACGACCTTGGGCGAGACCGGCGGTGACGCGGTCTCCATGACGATGCAACTGGGATATGCGGTCAGCACCGCCATCTTCTTCGGCATCTTCCTGGTCCTCGTTGTCGCGCAGATCCGAGCGCGGGCGTTCCACCCGCTGCTGTACTGGGCGGTGATCGTCGCAACCACGACCGCCGGCACGACCATGGCGGACTTCGCCGACCGCTCGCTAGGTATCGGCTATATCGGCGGCTCGCTGATCCTGTTCGTGCTGCTGATCGCGGTGCTTGGCGCGTGGCGGCTTGCTGTCGGCGAGGTGTCGGTAGACCGCATCACCTCGCCGAAGGCCGAAGCCTTCTACTGGGCGACAATCCTGTTCTCCAACACTCTCGGCACCGCGCTCGGCGATTTCCTGGCCGACGATTCAGGGCTCGGCTACGAAGGCGGCGCGCTGGTGTTTGCCGCTCTGCTCGCGGTCGTCGCGGCGATCTACTTCCTGACCGGCGCCTCCCGCACAGTCCTGTTCTGGGTGGCGTTCATCCTCACCCGGCCACTCGGCGCAACGGTTGGCGACCTGCTGACCAAGCCACTCGCGGACGGCGGCCTGAACCTGAGCCGCGTCGGTTCCTCGGTCCTGATCGCGGTCCTGATCATTGCCTGCATCGTGCTGTTGCCGCAGCGGGCCGGAAATCATCCGGGTGCGGCCGGGCAAGCGTCCTGAGGGTCGGCACGCTGGCGAAAATGGCAGGATCGTGTAGACTCGATTTTCCAGACGTCCCCGGGGCCAGCGGTGTCCCGCCTTGTGGAGGACCCGTCCAGTGAACCAGCAGCTTGCCTCACGCCCACTGCCACACTCGGCCAGCCAGTCAAAGCTGGCGATCGCGGACTGCGACATCCACCCGCAGCGCGACGGCGACAAGGCACTGCATCCGTACCTGGAACGCCGCTGGATCGAGCATATGAAGATGTTTGGCTCTCGCCCGCGCCAGGCCTATCAAACAGGACCGGCCTATCCGAAGGGGCAACCGTTTGCCTCCCGCCGCGATGCGTTTCCGCCGGGCGGCAGGCCGGGCAGTTCCCTGCCATTCCTGCGGGAGCAATTGCTCGACGCCAACAACTGTGTGCTGGGCGTGCTGAACGCGACCGGCGACAACGGTCAGGCGTTTCAGAATCGCGAGTTCGGCGCCGCCGTGTGCCACGCCCACAATGAGTGGCTGATCGCGGAATGGCTGGAACCGGAGCCACGGTTGAAGGGGTCGATCGTCGTTCCGTTCGAGGACACCGAGGTCGCCGTCAAGGAGATCGAGCGCTATGCCGGCGATCCCCGGTTCGTGCAGGTGCTGATGCTGAACCGCACCAGCGAGCCGCCCGGGCAGAAACGCTACTGGAAAATCTATGAGGCGGCCGCCGCGGCGAATTTGCCGGTCGGCGTGCATGCGTTCGGCTTCGGCGGATTCCCGATCAGCGGGTCCGGCTGGCCGTCCTTTTACATTGAGGACATGGTCGGGCACGCGCAGTCCTGCCAGACTTTTCTGACCTCGATGGTGATCGAAGGCGTGTTCGAGCGGGTGCCGGGGATGCGGATGGTGCTGATCGAGGCGGGATTCGCCTGGGTGCCGTCGCTGGCATGGCGGCTGGACAAGCTGTGGCACCGGCTCAAGGTGGAGACGCCGCATCTGAAGCGCCTGCCGAGCGAATATATTCATGATCATGTGTGGCTGACGACGCAGCCGATGGAGGAGCCTGCGACGCGCACTCACGTGCTGGACGCGATCGACTGGATCGGCTGGGACCGGCTGCTGTTCGCGACAGACTATCCGCACTGGGATTACGATGATCCGTCGCATGTGCTGCCGATGCCCGTTTCGGAGCAGAAACGGCGGGATTTCTTCCTGAACAACGCCGTGGCGCTGTATGGGCAGGGTTGAACGGCAGCCTGGCCGCAGCGGATCAGCCTGAGGTCACCCCGACAAGTGGGGTCGGCCTGGACCCGGGCGCGATCGCCCGTCATCACCGGCAGGTCCTCGCGCCGCGCGAGGGTCGTCGGCGCTCCGGCCCGACCATGGAAACGCCCCAACCCCCCGGGTTGACTGGTGTGCGCGCGGGGTTGGCGGAGCGACCGAGCACGCGAGGGAGGGGGCCGCGCGCGAAATCAATAAGATACCGACGGCCCGACAGCCGGAGAATGGGTCAACATTTCGGGCCGTCGGTGTTAACTGGCAGATCCACGGTTATGCCAATGAGCTGCCATACGATCCTTCCAGCCGGTTTGAAGATTGATTCAATTGACCGACCGGCCAGCGCGCCCCTACGTTTCGATGTTGGAGTGCAAGCGATGAATATGTCTGTCCCGCCACCCGGCCGCTTCCCTCGCTTTCAGGGGCGGGCACAGCCGTTCCCGGCGCCCCCGCTGCCCCCCGGCCTCGATGCCCGGTCCGCCGCGGTGCTGCGGGAAATCGTCGAGCAGTACGTTGCCACCGGTGAGCCTGTCGGCTCCCGCACCCTCGCCCGCCTGCTGCCCATGAACCTGTCGCCGGCGACGATCCGCAACGTCATGGCCGACCTGACCGACGCCGGGCTGTTGTTTGCGCCGCATACCTCCGCGGGCCGCCTGCCCACTGATCAGGGATTGCGTCTCTTCGTCGACGGACTGCTGAACTTCGGCGAACTCACGGAAGACGAGCGTGAGTCGATCTCCGCGGCACTTGCTACCTCTGGCCGCAGCCTGGAGGACACGCTGGCGGAAGCCAGTTCACTGCTGTCTGGTTTGTCCGCCGCGGCGGGGCTGGTACTGGCGCCCAAATCGGAAGGGGCGGTGAAGCATATCGAGTTCGTTCCACTTGGGCCGGGCCGGGCACTGGTGGTGCTGGTGAACAGCGACGGCCACGTGGAGAACCGGGTGATCGAGACACCACCGGGTCTGCCACCGTCCGCGCTGCAGCAGGCGAGCAACTACCTGAACGCAAAGCTTTCCGGCCGGCCCCTCGCGGAACTGCGCCGCGTCGTGGCGCGGGAAATGGCGGCGAACCGCACCGAGTTGGACACCTTGTCCACGCTGGTGGTCGCCGCCGGTCTCGCGACCTGGACCGGCGAGGGTCGCTCAGGCAGTCTCATCGTCCGCGGCCAGGCTCGGCTGCTCTCGGATGTGACGCAACTCGATCGGCTGTCCGCCATCCAGGCGCTGTTCGAGCGGTTGGAGGCGCAGGAGACCATGCTGCGGTTGCTGGAACTGGCGGAGCAGTCCGACGGCGTTCGGATCTTCATCGGCGCGGAGAGCGGCGTCTTCAACACCTCTGGCTTGTCCATGGTGGTGGCGCCGGCGCGGAACGAGGGCGGCCGGATTGTCGGTGCCATCGGGGTGATTGGCCCGACCCGAATCAACTACGGTCGCATCATTCCGGTGGTTGACTACACCGCGCGGGTTATCGGCCAACTGCTTGGCTGAGGCCGGGTCGCCGAGTGCGACACGACACATAGGTCAACTGGCCGCTTGTTCCTGACGGTCTGCGGCCCTAACTGATGCCCGCTATGAGCGTAGACAATCAGCCAGCCCAGGAACCCATGCAAGAGCAACCTGCCGTCGAGCCGGATCTTACCGACCAGGCTCCGATGACCCCGGATCAGATGATGCAGGCCGCCAGCGACCGCATCCACGCGTTGGAGGCCGAACTAGCCGAGATGAAGGAGCGCTGGATGCGGGCCGAGGCGGAAAACGCGAATGTCCGCGCCCGCGCCCGAAAGGATGTCGATGAGACCCGCCAATACGCGGTGCAAAAATTTGCCGCCGACGTGGTCGAAGCGGCGGAAAACCTGCGGCGAGGCATCGCCAGCCTGCCTCAGGGGACGCACCAGGGCGGCAGCGCCCTGCCCGACATCCTGCTGAAAGTCAGGGACGGTCTGGAAGGCGTGGAACGCAGTTTTGTCGGCACCCTGGAGCGGAACGGCATCAGACGGGAGGACCCCGCAGGTCAGCCGTTCGATCCGAACCTGCACCAGGCCATGGCCGAACAGGAGAGTGAGTTGCATCCGCCGGGAACGGTAATGCAGGCATGGTCCTCGGCCTGGACGTTGAATGGCCGGCTTTTGCGTCCCGCCATGGTCGTGGTGGCCAAAGCGCCCACGGCCGAGTTGACGGGATCCGGTCAAGGATCGGCGGCGAACAGCTGATGTGCCAGCCGGCAACGGAATAGCCAGCGTGAGCCGGCTCGTCATCGCGACCGCCAGTAATCATTGTGGCCGCGACGCCGAAGGGCGTCCGGATAAGATAAACGCGCGAAAAACCCGGCGGCAACCCTTGCCCAGACCGGGTCTGTCCCATACATCCACAGTATTCACTAGGGTCCATGTCGGTGCTTCGGGCCGACGCGGTCCGCTGAAAGGAGCTACTTAATGAGCAAAGTGATCGGTATCGATCTCGGTACCACCAATTCCTGCGTTGCCATCCTTGAAGGCAAGGACGTTCGCGTCATTGAGAACGCCGAAGGTGCACGCACGACACCCAGTATGGTGGCATTTACGGATAGCGGGGAGCGTCTGGTCGGCCAGTCTGCCAAGCGCCAGGCTGTCACCAATCCAACCAACACACTGTATGCCATCAAGCGCCTGATGGGACGGCGCTATGACGACCCGCTGGTCGCCAAGGACAAAGGGATGGTCCCGTACACCATCGTGCGGGGCGACAACGGCGATGCGTTCGTCGAAGTGAAGTCGGAAAAATACTCCCCGAGCCAGATCAGCGCCTTCATCCTCGGCAAAATGAAGGAGACGGCGGAAGCCTATCTGGGCGAGCCCGTTAGCCAGGCGGTCATCACCGTGCCGGCTTATTTCAATGACAGCCAGCGCCAGGCCACCAAAGATGCCGGGCGCATTGCCGGCCTTGACGTGCTGCGCATCATCAACGAGCCGACCGCGGCCGCTCTGGCCTACGGCATGGACAAAAAGTCCGCTGGCACAATCGCAGTGTACGACCTTGGCGGCGGCACCTTCGACATCTCGGTGCTCGAAATCGGCGACGGCGTGTTCGAGGTGAAGTCAACCAACGGCGACACCTTCCTGGGCGGCGAGGACTTCGACCTGCGCATCATCGATTACCTCGCGGACGAGTTCCGCAAGGAGCAAGGGATCGATCTTCGGCGTGACAAGTTGGCGTTGCAGCGGCTGAAGGAAGCCGCCGAAAAGGCGAAGATCGAGCTGTCCTCGGCGAAGGAAACCGAGGTCAACCTGCCGTTCATCACCGCCGACGCCTCCGGGCCCAAGCACCTGGTGATGAAGCTGTCCCGGGCCAAACTCGAATCCCTGGTTGATGATCTGATCTCCCGGACGCTGCAACCGTGCCGAGCGGCGCTGAAGGACGCGGGAATTACGGCGAACGAAATCAGTGAGGTGATTCTGGTCGGCGGCATGACCCGGATGCCGAAAGTCATCGAGGCGGTGAAGGGCTTCTTCGGCAAGGAACCGGCCCGCAACGTCAACCCCGATGAAGTCGTCGCGATCGGTGCCGCGGTGCAGGGTGGCGTCCTGAAGGGTGACGTCAAGGACGTGCTGCTGCTGGATGTTACGCCGCTGTCGCTGGGCATTGAAACGTTGGGCGGTGTGTTCACCCGGCTGATCGATCGCAACACGACAATCCCAACGAAGAAGAGCCAGACTTTCTCCACTGCCGATGACAACCAGCAGGCGGTGACCATCAAGGTGTTCCAAGGCGAACGCGAGATGGCCTCCGACAACAAGCTGCTCGGCAACTTCGACCTGACCGGTTTGCCCCCGGCGCCACGCGGCGTGCCACAGATCGAAGTCACGTTCGACATCGACGCCAACGGCATCGTATCGGTGTCGGCCAAGGACAAGGCGACCGGCAAGGAGCAGCAGATCCGCATCCAGGCCAGCGGCGGGCTGTCTGAATCCGACATCCAGCGCATGGTGAAGGAAGCCGAGGCCAACGCCGAGGCCGACAAGCAGCGGCGTGAGACGGTGGAGGCTCGCAACCACGCGGAAAGCATGACCCATCAGGTCGAGAAGAACCTGAAGGAGCATGGCGACAAGCTGGGCGCGCAGGAGAAGGGTGAGGCCGAGGCGGCGCTGGCGGCGGCGAAGTCCGCGCTCGAGGGCACCGACGTTGAGGCGCTGAAGCAGGCGACCGAACGGCTCAGCCAGGCTGCGATGAAGATCGGCGAGGCGATGTACAAGGCCGAATCCGCGCAGCAGCCACCGGGTGACGCTCCTCCGGGAGGTCCGGGCGCGGCTGGTGGCGCGGACGACAAGGTCGTCGACGCTGAGTTTGAGGAAGTCGACGACAAGAAGAAGAAGTCCGCCTGATTTGGCGGCTGTCTGACTGATAGATGAGAAGTCGCGCCCGCACTTCACAAGAGGCGGGCGCGACGTCTGTTCGAGGTTCCGGCATGGAAATTGCCTCCATGAGCGTGGATCGCATGGACAGGCTTCTTTTACGGATGGGTTCACGGAGAGGCACCCCGCACGTGCCCGGGGTGTGAAAGGCTGAAATGGCCAAGCAGGACTATTACGCCACCTTGGGAGTGGCGCGCGGTGCAAGCGCGGACGACCTGAAGAAGGCGTATCGCAAGCTCGCCATGCAGTTCCACCCGGATCGCAATCCTGGCGACAAACCGTCCGAGGCACGCTTCAAGGAAGTCAATGAGGCGTATGATATTCTGAAGGACGACCAGAAACGCTCCGCTTACGACCGCTTCGGCCACGCGGCGTTCGAGCAGAACGGAGCCGCCGGCGGTGCCGGTATGGGTGGCTTCGATTTCTCCGCGAGCGGCGACCTGGGTGACATCTTCGATCAGATGTTCGGCATGGGTGGGCGGCGTGGCGGCGCCCGCGCCCGTACCGGCGGCGACCTGCGGCAGGGGGTGGAGATTGATCTGGCCGAGGCTTTCTCGGGTACCAAGGTCACGCTCCGTGTTCCGACCCGGGTAAAGTGTGAAAGCTGCGGCGGCAGTGGTTCCGAGGATAAGGGACGCACCGCGGAAACCTGCCCGGGCTGCCAGGGTGCCGGAAAGGTTCGTACGCAGCAGGGATTCTTCCTGATCGAACGGACCTGCCCAACGTGCGGCGGCCAGGGACGGGTCGTCCGCAATCCCTGCCGTGTATGCCATGGCGCCGGCACCGTGCAGCGGGAGCGCAGCATTCAGGTGGCGATCCCGGCTGGCGTAGAGGATGGGACACGCATTCGTCTGTCGGGCGAAGGTGAGGCCGGTGGGCAGGGTGCACAGAACGGCGATCTGTATGTGCATGTCTCGATCCGACAGCACGAGTTTTTCCAGCGCGAGCAGGCCAATATTCTGATGCGCGTCCCGCTCCGCATGACCCAGGCCGCTCTGGGGGCCGAGATCGAGGTGCCGGCGGTGGACGGCACCCGCGCAAAGGTAAAGATCCCCCCCGGCACGCAGACCGGCGAACAGTTCCGGCTACGCGGAAAGGGGTTCTCGGTGCTTCGAAGTGCTGCCCGTGGCGATATGTTCATCCAGGTTGCAGTGGAGACACCGCAGAATCTCACGTCTCGTCAGCGCGAGTTGCTGGAGACGTTCGAGAGCGAGGCGCAAAACGGGGGCAGGGGCAGCCCTGATCATGAGGGATTCTTCGCCAAGGTAGCTTCGTTCTTCGAGGGCGGGCGAGGCTAGCGCTTCCACCTCGGGTGGAAACATGCCAGCCGGGTGACTTTGCTCGTTTCGCGTCGCTTTTTCGGTCCGCACGCTGGCACGGACAGTGTTTCGTAGTAACGACGTTTTGGCGCCGGCGGTCAGCCCGTGGGCAATCAGCAGCCCTGATTTTCGCAGGTAGGTCCTTATCGCCTGGCGGCGACGCGTGCGGCTCGTGGCAAAATTCGTCGCCGCCGATTAATCCAACTGGCTAATCAGTCCGATGTCGTTTCGATTCAATTCGTCGATCGTGCGATCCCTAAGATTTATGCTAATTTCGACACGCAGGAGGTCGCAAATGGAAAAGCCCGGCTGCCGGGAGCGGCAACATGACGCGTTCGCGGCGGAGATAGTGCGCTTTCGCCTTACCGCGGTGCGCCATGCCGGGCGCCGCGTCTCAAGTTTGGTCGGGAAATGAATGCCGTCGGTGACAATGGCGAACAGCTCGGAGTTGGTGAGGAACCCGCCAAGCCGCTGGTAATGGTGGTCGACGACGACCGGTCGGTGCGGGACAGTGTGGTGGATCTGCTGCGAGATGACGGCTACGAGGTGGCCGAGGCCCCTAACGCGGAAGGCGCGGTGTGCCGGCTTGAGCGGACCAGGCAGCCCGCCATACTGGTTACCGACATTAATCTTGGCGCCGGGATGAACGGATTGGAACTCGCCGCCACGGTCCGCAGGCTGTGGCCCACGATGGGCATTTTGTTGGTCAGCGGCGACGACGAGGCGCTGGCTCCCGGTACCGCCAGGGAGACGTTCCTGGCCAAGCCATTCTCCGCCAAGCAGCTCCTCGCCCGGCTCGCCGCGATAGCCCGTGTCGCAGGCTCCCGCTAGACGCACCATGGCCGTGCCGTAGCAGAGTGGCCTGTCGGGAAAGGCAGCCGACGCCAGGCGGGTTCCCTCAACCTGGCCGCCACCGGCTTATGGATTGGAGCAATATCAGTCTGGCTCGAATCGCGCAGTGACCTCAGGCTGATGAAATTGCTCGTGAAACGACAGCTGGAGCACTCAGGGTGGAAGCGCTCCAGCCGAGGCCGCCCCGGCAATTTTCGCCGGATCGGTATTGCCGCCGCACACCACGATGCCGACCCTGGCGCCGGCGGGTGGGCTCCAGCGGCCGGACAGCAGCGCGGCGGTGGCCGTGGCGCCGCCTGGTTCAGCGATCAACCGGAAACGGTCCCACAGCGTTCGTTGCGCGGCGACGATCGCATCGTCCGTCACCAGCACCGCCTCGGTCACGAAACGGGCGGCGATCGGAAACATCAACTCACCGACCTGATGCGCACCCAGGCTGTCCGCGGCGACACCGCCGACTGGAGCGCCGATCGGATGGCCGGCACACAACGCGTCGTGCAGCGCGGGACAGTTCTCGGGCTCGACGCTGACGACAGCCGCGCTTCCGGCGTACCAGGCCGCGACTCCACCGATCAGCCCGCCGCCACCCACGGCAACCAGAATATGCGTCAGGTCCGGCGCGTCTTGCTCGAATTCACGTCCGGTGGTTCCCTGACCGGCCAGTACATCGGGCTGATCGTACGCATGGACTTCCAGGGCGCCCGTATTGGCCTGCCGTTCGCGCGAAGCGACCAGCGCCTCGGCGTAAGTCCCGCCGCCCTGCACCACCCGGGCGCCGTAGCTGGCGATACGCGCCACCTTGGTCGCCGGCGATGTCGCCGGAACAAAGATCTCAGCGGCTACATTCAGCTTCTGCGCCGCGTAGGCAACCGCCGCGCCGTGATTGCCGCCGGAAGCGGCGATAACGCCCGCCGCCGGAAGGTCGGCCGACAGCAGTCGATTGAACGCGCCACGCGGCTTGAAGCAACCGGCGTGCTGCAACAATTCCATCTTCAGAACGACAGGCAGATTTGGATGATCGTTCAGGCCGAGCTCGCGCCCGGTCACCGACACGACCGGCGTGTGACGTACCCATTGCGAAATACGAGTGGCGGCGGCCGAGATGGCACTTCGATCGATCATGGATCACCCTCGCTGGCCCGCGGGCAGGCTCGCATGCAGTGCACCGCCCGACAAGCGGCTTCCATTTCCTCTGCGTTGCGATCAATGTGGGCGCTTATGACTAGCCACCGGCGCATGCATGGCAGTTGCGCAGCCAGGAACGGCGATGCTGTGCTGGTGGTCGGTCCACCGGGATCCGGTAAGTCCGACCTCATTTTGCGGCTGATTGCGCGGGGATTTGAGCTTGTTGCCGATGATCAGGTGGAGATTTGCGACGGTGTCGTGTCGTGTCCCGCCGAACTCGCCGGCCTGCTGGAGGCCAGGGGGATCGGTATCGTGCGTCTGCCGTACCGCAAACAGGCCCGGCTGGCATTGATCGTCGATCTCGGAACGCCATCCGACCGGATGCCGACCCCGTTGGCGCATCCACTGCTTGAGCGACCCGTGGTTCGGATTGATGCCGCAGCGGCCTCCGCCCCGGAGCGAGTTGCTCTGGCGCTCGACTGCGCCCTGGGGATCGTCCGGCAGCTCGCCGGCGCGTTCGTGACATGAGCAATCCACCCCGGCCGGAAGGCCAACGTTCCGTGCCCGAAACCCGGGCGTCCGGAATGCCGGCAACTACAGCGGCGCCGCCGCCGCCGCTGCCGGTGGTGATCGTCTCCGGCCTGTCGGGAGGCGGCAAGGCGTCGATCCTGCGTGCGCTAGAGGACATTGGATACGAAGCGGTCGACAATCCTCCGCTGCCGATGCTCGAGGATATGGTCGCGCGTGGCGACGGCAGGCTGGCGATCGGCATCGACGCCCGGACCCGCGGTTTCGATGCGGCTTCAGTGCTGCTGGCGCTCGCCCGGATGCGCGCCAATCCCGCGCTGCAGGTTGAACTGGTCTACGCGTGGGCTGACCAGGCCACGCTGCAACGCCGCTTTACCGAAACACGCCGCAGACATCCGCTGGTTCCGCAGGGACTTGTATCGAAAGGCATCGCTGCCGAACAGGTGTTGACGGCGGACCTGCGGGAGCATGCTGACTGGGTCGTCGACACCTCCGATCTTCCGATCGCGGGACTACGGCGACTGATCGAGCAGCGTTTCGGCGCCGGGGCGGATAGGAACCGGATGGTGGTCTCGCTGATCTCGTTCGCCTACCCCCGCGGTCTGCCGCCGGAAGCAGATCTGGTATTCGATGCACGCTTTTTGCGGAACCCGCACTACGACACCATGTTACGCCACAAGACGGGATTGGATCCGGCAGTCGCCGAGTACGTCGAAAGTGATCCGGACTTCGCCAAATATTTTGCCTGCCTCCTGGGGCTGGTTGGGCTTATCTTGCCGCGCTTCGTGCAAGAGGGTAAAAAATATGCAACGATCACGATTGGGTGTACAGGTGGTCGACACAGATCCGTCCATCTGATTGAAAAGCTGGCGAAACATCTCAGCTCTTGCAGTTTGGCGACACAGGGCAAGCTGGACGCCGGCACGCATTGGCGGCTGCACGTAGCCCATCGGGAACTCGCCCGGGAGGGCGTGCAGGGCGGATTCCTCACGGAGCGCCCGGTTGCGCACCACGAGGAAACAGACTTAGACAAGGGTGCGCGAACCTTAACGGTTCATCCGCAGGAGGCCTGAGGGCATTACGATGATGATACCTGAAGATCGCGGACCACTCGGTCCGGCCGTGCTCCGGGTCGTCTTGGTTCGCACATGATCGGGATGGTCCTGGTTACGCACGGGCGGCTCGCCGAAGAACTGCGGTCCGCGATGGAGCATGTCGTTGGCTCCCAGCGAAACGTCGATACCGTCTGTGTCGGACCGGAAGACGACATCGACAGCCGCCGCGCCGAGATCGAGGCCTGTATCGGCCGGTGCGACACTGGCGATGGCGTCGTACTGCTGACAGATATGTTCGGCGGCACGCCCTGCAACCTTGCGATCTCCATGATGGAGCGCAAAGGCGTCGAGGTGATCGCCGGTGTTAATCTGCCGATGTTGGTGAAGCTGGCGAAGGTCCGCTCCAAGCAACCCTTGGCCGATGCGGTGAATTGCGCCGAGGAAGCCGGCCGGAAGTATATCGCCGCCGCATCCCACGTCCTGCATGGCTGCAAGATCAATGGCACCGGCGGGTCCTGCGAATGACCGACGGGGCGGCTCAGCCCTCGCCTGCTGAGCAAGCGCCCGCTGCGCATCCGGGGACGGACCTGGAGGCGGCAGAGCCGCCGCCCACCGGCGCTCCGGTGCTCTCACGCGTAGTCGCTATCTGCAATAAGCGCGGCCTGCACGCCCGCGCCGCGGCTCGGTTCGTGACCATGGCGGAGCGCTTCGGCGCCTCGGTCGATGTACTGCGGGACGGCCAGACCGTGTCCGCAAGGTCGATCATGGGCCTGATGATGCTTGGCGCCGCCCGCGGCGCGGATATCGAGTTGCGGGCCGAAGGCTGGGATGCCAAGGAAGCGCTGGATGCGTTGGCGGCCCTGGTCGAGGCCGGCTTCGATGAACAGGATTGATCCCCCACCACCGCAGCACAAGCGATTGGCCCGACCCGCCCTCGCTTGTCCCGACACTCGGCCGGAGCGGCGTTTCCCTGGGATACCGATCTCGGCCGGGATCGCGATAGGACCGGTGTTCGGCACCACCGAGCCGGAAGCCACGGTCACCCACCATAAGATATCCGCCACCGACATCGCCGCGGAATGCGCCCGAACTCGAGGCGGCGATCGTGCAATCCCGCAAGCAACTGGCGAAACTGCGAGCGCGACTGGCCGTGCTGCCGCAAGAGAGCCAGGCCGAGATCGCCCCCCTCATCGACGTTTACATTCATATGCTGGGCCCCTCGCGTCTGCTGCGCGGCGTGCGGCGACGGATCGAGGAAACCCTGCTCTCGGCCGAAAGCGCGGTTATCACTGAAGCGGAGGAGATCGCCGAGGCGATCATGAGCCAGGCAGGGCCGGACCTGTCCACCGAAGACCTGGCGAGTGTACGGCGGCGGGCGGACGAGATCAGGGAGATTGCGCGCCGGCTGGTGCGCAACCTCACCCGATCCCCGTTTCGGAGCTTCGCTGGCCTGCCGGAGGGGGCCATTCTTGTCAGCGAGTCGCTCCGGCCGGCCGATGCGGCGCTGCTCGACCCCTCCAGACTGGCTGGCGTCGCGACCGAGGAAGGCGGGGCGGATGGGCATACCGCGGTGATGTTGCGTGCGCTGGGGGTGCCCGCCGTGCTGGGCGCCGCCGGATTGGCGCACGCGATCCAGATCGGTGACGTCGCCGTCGTCGACGGCATTTCCGGCGTGGTCACACTCAATCCGGCGCCAGCCACGACGACGGCCGCTCGGCGTGCGGTGACGGCGTTCGCGCGGGAGCGGCAGAAATATGCCAGGCTTCGGCGACTCCCGGCGAAAACCCAGGACGGCGAGACAGTAGAGTTGCAAGCCAACCTGGAACTGCCGATCGAGCTGCCGCTGATCGTGCGGTCCGGCGCTGTGGGTATTGGTTTGTTGCGTACCGAGTTCTTGTTCATGAACCGGGAGACCATTCCCGACGAGGATACCCAGACGGAAACCTACCGAAGCATCGTCGAGGCCATGCACGGCGACCCGGTCAGCATCCGAGTGCTTGACTGGGGCGGCGAAAAGGAGATCGAGGCGCTGAGTCTCGCGGGCATTGTGCCCGAAGTCGCTGACACCAATCCTGCGCTGGGCCTGCGCGGCATCAGGCTGCTGCTGCGCCGCCCGGAACTGCTGGAAACCCAGCTGTCAGCCATTCTGCGCGCCGCGGCGGCCGGCCCGGTTCGGGTCATCCTGCCCATGGTGACGAACGTCAAGGAAGTACGCGAGGCGCGGGAGGTGTACGAACGGGTCGCCCGCAGATTGCGCCGGCGTGGCGAACGTATTCCGGAGAAGCTGCCGCCGTTGGGCATCATGATCGAGACGCCCGGGGCTGCCCTGTCCGCCGACGCACTGGCGCTGGAGGCGGATTTCTTCGCCATCGGCACGAACGATTTGACCGCCTACACGCTGGCGGTGGACCGTTCGGAGGCGGATGTGGCGGACCTGTACGATCCGGTCCATCCAGCGGTGCTGCGCCTGGTGCAATTCGCCATCGAGGCGGCGCTGCGCATGCGCATGCCGGTTTCGGTCTGCGGCGAACTCGCGGCGGCGCCTCGGATGACGCCGCTGCTGCTGGGGCTTGGCGTGCGGTCGCTGAGCATGAACGCCTCCGCCGTCCCGCGGGTGAAGCAGATTGTTCGCTCGATCCAGATCGACGCCTGCGTACGGTTTGCCCGGCGATTGATGGAGCAGGGCGACCCTGAGCGCATCAAGGCGATGGTGGAAGGCTTTAAGGGGGTAGCGGAGGCGTCAGCCTGACGGCGTGGTCGATGGCCGCCCGGCCGGTTGGATCGCATCAAGAAATGGTCTGGCGTCAGCTCCACGCATGCATCGCCGCCAGTCAACGTTCGAGCGGCTCGTGACGGAGATTTTCTCGGAGTGGGGATATGTAATCCCCGAACACAATCCGCACGACCGGCTCATGGACCGCGCGTCGTCGATCGATTTTTGCGCGTCGATTTGCAGCTTTTGACTGGGCGTCAGGAGAAATCCTGCGGCTGGCGCTTGCGGACAAGTTGGGACAGCGCAACGGCGAGCACCAGGGCGCCGCCGTAGAACAAATTCTGAACGAACGTCTGGATGCCGAGCATGCTGAGCCCGGTGATGCCGATGACGAGAAAATACACCGCGATAAGCGTGCCCCAGGCGTTGAACCGCCCCGGCGTGATGCTGGTAGCACCGAGGAAGGCGGCGGCGAAGGCCGGCAGCAGCAGAGTGGTGCCCGAGTTTGGGTCCGCGGCGCCGATGGTGCCGGCGTACATGATTCCGGTAGCCGAACTGATAAGGCCGGACGCCAGCAGGCAGTAAAACCGCATGTGATCGACGCGGATACCGGACAGCCGCGACACCTCACGCGACCGGCCGACGAACAGCAGCCGCCGCCCCGCGGTGGTGTAGCCGAGAAAATACCAGATCGCGACACATAGCAGCAGCGCGTAGTAGAATGCGATCGGGATACCGAACAGCCGGTATACGACAACCCACTGAACAAGCCTCGTGTCGATCCCGCTGATGGTGTTGGAATCAGAGATCCACAATACCACCCCGCTGATGAACGTGCCGGTGCCGAGAGTCACGATCAGCGACGGGATGCGGAAGTACAAAATGAAGCCGGCGTTTACCACACCGACAGCCAGGCCCGACAGCATTGCCACAGCCATCGCGGCGCTCAGTGACCAGCCGAGTTGCGCGTTCAGCACGGCGATAATCATCGAGGACAGGGTCAGGTTGCTGGCAATCGACAAATCGAAGTCGCCAGCCGTCAGCGGGATGATCAACGCGAGGCTCAGCACCACCAGCACGGCCTGGGAGCCGAGCATGCTGGTGATGTTGCTCCAGGACAGGAACACACCGGGCACCAGCGCTCCGAACAGTGCGCCAAGCGCGACGGTCGCGGCGAGCAGCGCAAAAGCTTCCGCCAGCCGCGCGAGGTTGAAGCTTGGCGCCGCCATCGGCGGTCGCTGTGCCGGCGTCTCGATCGGTTCGGCGACCTCGGTCATGCGGGCACGTCCTCCGTCTTGCCGATGAAGTCGGTTGCGCCGATGCTGCGCAGGCAGTGTTCGGCGATGTTGTCCTTGCTGATCGCGCTGCCTTCCAGCACCGTTACGATGCGTCCGCGCGCGAAGACCAGCACGCGGTCACAGATCTGCGCGAGCTGTTCGTAGTCGGTGCTGGCGATCATCACGGCGGTACCGCTGCCGGCTGCGCGGTCCATGGCCGAGAACAGTTGCTGTCGCGCACCGACGTCGACGCCCTGGGTCGGCTCATCCAGCATCAGCAGCAGCGGCGATGTCTGCAGCCATTTGGCCATCAGCACTTTCTGCGCATTGCCGCCGCTGAGCGAGGCGAGCATCACCTCGGGCCGATTGGGCCGCACGTCGTAGTCACGCCCAAGTTCGGATGCGCGGCCGGCCATGCCTGCCCAGTCGAGGCCGAACCAACGGCGGAAATCGGCGAACACGGGGAGCAACAGGTTCTCCGTGATCGAGAGGTTGCCGGCGCCGGCCGCACCGAGCCGGTCCGACGGCAGCAGTGCGAGGTTTGCCTCCATCGCCATCGGCGGCGACATCCGCCGCAGGTCGAACAGGCGCCCGCCAGCCACGATTTCGCCGCTGCCCGCACGTCGGGCGCCGTAGAGAAGATAGGGCAGTTCGTCGAACCCGGAACCGATGAGGCCGGTCAGCCCGAGGATCTCGCCGCGGCGCACCTCCACCGACACGTCGCGCACGATCTCACCACTTACATTCCGTGCCGAGACGGCTACCGGAACGTGGGCCAGTTCGCGGGTCTCGGTCTTGAAACGGTTGACACGCCGGCCGATGATCAACTCGACGAACTCGTCGGCGGTCGCATTGCGCGAGACTACCGTGCCAGCCACGACACCGTCGCGCAGCACCGTGGCGCGGTCAGTGATCTCGCGAATTTCGTCGATGTCGTGCGAGACGAAAATGACTGCCGCACCCTCTTTGACGATGCTGCGCACCAGCGCAAACAACTGGTCCACGCCGACTTTGGGCAGAAACGGCGTTGGTTCGTCCAGAATCAGCACGCCGTCGCCGCGGTGGGACTGCGTGCGGATATCTTCGAACGCGCGCACGATCGCGACCAATGCGCGGGTCACCTGCGGCAGGTCGCCGATACGAGCGGTCGGGTCGATGTCGAGATTGAAGCGGCCGAACGTCTGGCGCGCCCGCGCCGCCTCTCGCCGCCAGTCGATGCGCCAGCGAGTCGTTGTCGCGATGTCGCCGATCAGCAGATTTTCCAGTACCGTCAACGAGGGAACCAACCCGAGGTGCTGATGCACGAAGGCGAGTCCGAGCCCTCGCGCCGCGGCCGGGGGGACCGGTAGGGCCACGCCCTCGCCATGCATCAGCAGCTCCGCGCCCGGCTCCGGCTCGTGGAAGCCAGAAAGGATCTTTATCACCGTCGACTTGCCGGAGCCGTTCTGGCCGAGCAGGCCATGCACCTCGCCGGGCATGACCTCCAGCGCCACGTCATTCAGTACCAGCGAAGAGCCGAAGCGCTTGGACAGCCGGCGGATCGAGATCGCCGGGGCTTGCCCGGGATGGCCACGTGGCGGCTGTCCGGTCATTCGATGCCCCACAGTTTGGCGAAGCCGCCGATATGCTTGTCGCCGTATCCCTGGTCGAAGTTGGCGGGGATGCCGGCATCCTTGGCATTGCTGACATCGAAGATATACAGCGGCACGTTGAGTGTGTCGCCGGAGGGCAGGCCGCAGAAGTTGCGCATGTAGCCGTCCAGTGTCGCGCGCGCGATCCAGCCGAGGCTCTCGCCCACGTCCATTTCCACATCGCCCTTGCGCACCAGGTCGATGACGAACGGCGTCCCGTTGAAGGAGGCGATCTTCACGTCGCCGCGGTGGTTGGTGATGGTCAGCGCGGGCAGCACGAACTGTGCCATGCTGTCGTACAGCGGCACGATGTAGTTGATGGTCGGATCGGCGATCATCGAAGCCTGCACCGTGGTCTGGATCTTGGTCGACCATTCCGCGATGGTAACGCCGGCATAGCGATGTTTGCAGCCAGGACCGCAGATCGTGTCGAGCGTATCGACAAGCGCCTTGGTATACGGCTTGCTAGGCAGCACGTCGTCCGTACCGATGATCAGCACGTTGGCATGTCCGCCGGTTTTCAGCGTAATCCAGTTGCCGATGATCTCGCCCACCTCATGGAATGGCAACTTCAGCGTGACGGCGACGCCCGGATCGGAGGGCTGCGTGGTATCTTCGTAGTGCGAGGCGAATACCTTCAGGCCGGCAGCATTCGCGGCCGCCACCTGTGGCGCGAGCGAGCCGGGAATCATGCCAGCCTGCAGGTCGATGGCATCGAATTTGTTGTTGATGGCGAATTCCATGCCCTGAACCCACTGGGTCGGGCGGCCTTGATTCTTCCATTGCTGGAAGACGATGCCGACCTCCTTGGAAACCGATTCCATCGAGCTTTCGATGCCGTCGACGAATGGAATGGCGCTCGAGACAGGAACCGACAGCAGCCGCTTGCCGACGACACAATCCTTGACCTTGAAGGGCGGACCCGGCGGGATGAATTCGGGAGTTTTCGAGTGTGCCTCGATCACTGCCTTGGCGTGATCCAGGTCTGGTGTTGCAGCCAGCGCTGGGCTGACGGCCAGCGCAGCAGCCAAAGCGGCAGCGATTTTTCCACGATTGAAGGTGAGCCCCGGGACCGTCATGCGCACGTCGATTTCCTTTCGATTCCTAACCGATCGGCTCCTGCGCCGCGCGACGGCCCCCGGCCGCGGCGTCGGCATCCAAGTTCGAGCCCACACGAATAGGCACGATTTGTGCCATTTCGCGGCATCGCCGGGACCACGTCCATTCCCACGCCGTTCAGCAGCGGCGAGAACTGTGTTGGCAGCCGTCGCATCGCGGTCGCCGGCGCTTCTCAGGATAGCAACATTTCGGTTGTTCGGTCACTACGGGCCCTGCGGCTAGACTGTTTCCTTGGGAACTCCCGCCTACGTCGAGCTCCCGATCGTTTGTTGCACTCCATCTCGCTGACGAACCGGCGCGATTGGGGGCGTTGCCATCCAGGGTTCTGGCGCCCCGGTGGGTTGGTTCGGGCGAATTCCAGTCGGTACGATCGATGCCATTTCCCGGCACACCCGCGGACGGCGACTCCATCGCGTTATCGGGCCCGACGGCCCTGGACACCGGGGGTGGGCGCGGAAAGCAGCGGCTGCCCATAGTTTGGGCGCCTGACCGTGCCGGCGTGCGAATGCATGGCCCGAAAGAGGTCGGGGTCAATGCGCTGGCCGCTTTGATCGGTGTGCGCAGGTCACGGCTCGCGAGCGAGCGGCGGTCATCGCGTCGGGAGCCGACAGACAAAATGGCACGCCTGCTGCATCCCGCGCAGTCGCCGTCCGGGCCGGCGCCGAGCCGCATTGAACAGCGTGAGGACCAAGCCAGTGGGCCATTTCCATCTGCGGGTGACCGAGCAAACCGTCCATTGGGGCTATTTCAGCAAGACGGTGGCACCGGCACTCACTCTGCGGTCCGGGGATCGTGCGACGATCGAGACGCTGACCCATCACGCCGCGGACGATTACGAGCGAATGATCAGAGGCGATGCGGCCGCTGAGCGGATCTACCATTGGACCGAGACGGAGAAAACGATTGGTCGCCGCGGTGCGGGCGCAATGAGCGCGGTGGGTGGCGGCGAGGGACTGGGGGTGCATCTGCTGACCGGCCCGGTCGCCATCGAAGGCGCCGAACCGGGCGACGTGCTGGAGGTGCGGATCCTCGATGTGGCGCCGCGGCCCAGCTCCAATCCGCTGTTTGCCGGCCGCACTTTCGGCTCTAACGCCGCCGCCTCCTGGGGTTATCACTACAACGACCTGATTGAAGAGCCGAAGCCGCGCGAGGTCGTTACGATATTCGAACTCGACAGTTCGGGCGAGCCTTTTGCCAAGGCAATCTACAACTACGTCTGGACACCGCAGACCGACCCACACGGTATCGTCCATGCCCGTATCGACTATCCGGGCGTCGTGGTGGACCATGGCACGGTTCACCGCCGTGAGGGCATCCTGGCTGACATCCGGGTGCCGGCGCGACTGCATTTCGGCACCATGGGGTTGGCGCCGGCCGAGGCGGACTTTGTCAGTTCCATCCCACCGGGCCACACCGGCGGCAACATTGACGACTGGCGGATCGGCAAAGGGAACCGGATGTACTATCCGGTGGCGGTGCCGGGCGCGTTCTTCTCGGTGGGCGATCCGCATGCCGCCCAGGGCGACAGCGAGCTCGCCGGCACTGCCATCGAGACATCATTGACCGGCGAGTTCGAGTTCATCCTGCATCAGCGGCGTGACCTCGGCGGCACGGCGCTGGAGGGCTTGCAGCATCCGATGCTGGAGACGCCCGATCAGTGGTCGGTGTACGGTTTCACCTTTGCCAACTACCTCGCTGAACTCGGGCCGAACGCGCAGACCGAGGTGGCGAACCACGCCAGCATCGACCGCGCCATGCGCGATGCCTTCCGGAAGATGCGGCGGTTCCTGATGACGGTGCACAAACTCAGCGAAGACGAAGCGATCGCGCTGATGTCGGTCGCCGCCGATTTTGGCATCACACAGGTGGTCGACGGCAACTGGGGGGTGCATGGCACCATCGCCAAAGGGCTGTTCGCCGCACGACGCACTGGAAAAATCTGAACGGGAGGCCGCACGACCATGAGCGACTACGAGATTTTCGAAGCGCCAGGCTTTGCTTTGCAGAAAGGCAGCGCATTGCCGGTGGCTCGATTGGCCTATAAGACTCTGGGCGAGCTTTCGCCGGCCCGTGATAACGTTGTGCTGATCCCGTCGTGGTATTCCGGCACGCACCGCGAGGCGGAGCTCTGCCTGGTCGGCACGGACCGCCCCATCAGTCCCGAAAAGCACTACATCGTGCTGACCAACCTGCTGTCGAACGGTCTGTCGTCGTCACCGAGCAATACGCCGGCTCCGTTCGAGGCCGCGCGTTTTCCGCGCGTCACCCTGTACGACAACGTGCGGCTGCAGCACATGCTGCTGACTGAACGGCTCGGCATCGAGCGGGTGAAACTTGTCGCCGGCTGGTCGATGGGCGGCTGTCAGTCATTCCAGTGGGGCGCGCAGTATCCCGACTTCATGGAGGCCGTCGCGCCGCTATGCTGCTCTGCTCGCACCGCTGATTTCAACAAGGTCTTTCTGCTGTCGCTGCGGCGTGCGCTGACGCTCGATCCTGCCTTTGCCGAGGGTTTCTACGCGCGGCCGCCGCTGGCCGGTCTGAAGGCCTTCGCCGCCATCTATGCCGGGTGGGGCTTCTCCGAGCCGTTCTACCGCAGCGGCGGCTACCGCCAGTTTGGTGTGTCGAGCTGCGAGGAGTTTGTCGCCAGCTTCTGGGAAGGCGTCTTTACCCATCATGACGCCAACGATCTGCTTACCCTGCTGCAGACCTGGTACGACGGCAATATAGCGGACAGCGCGACCTATGGCGGCGATTTCACTGCCGCCCTTGGCGCCATCAAGGCGCGCGCAGTGATCATGCCCGGTCAGTATGACACCTATTTCCCACCCGCCGACAGCGAGTACGAAGCCAGCAAAATGCCCAACGCCATTTGCCGCACTATCCCGTCGATCTGGGGCCACATGACGTTGTGGAACCCGGAGGACCGGCCGTTCATCGATGCCGGCCTGCGACTTGCGCTGGGGGATTAGAGCAGCGTCGAGCTGACGGGGACGGCTTCGCCCCCCAAGCGTCGACGCTGATTGCCGGGCCTGCGAATTATCATATCTTATAAGAAACATAATGTCCGGGCGTCGGCCGGCGATTTGCTGTGATTCAGCGGACGGTTCGGGGCTCCCGTCGAGATTTTCAGACGGATTTGGGGCATTCGCTCCATCTCAGCCATACGCGCCGCAACCGTAAGTAGGTATTTTCCGATGGTGTCGCCGCTTTCTTGGTAGGTGTACAGTAAATTGCAATCCAAGGGGCTTTAACTGGCCCCGACCGATTCCTTGGCGCCTCGGTCGATCGGGCGTGGATGGGCTTGATGGCAGCCCATTGGTCGAAACGTCCGGTACAGCAACAACCGGCTATTCTTATGAGAAAGCAGGCCCGATGCCCACTGTCATGATCGCTGAAGACGACCTGTTCATGGCGGATATGCTGGCCGACGTCCTCGCCTCTGCCGGCTATGATGTGTGCGGGATCGCTCGCACCGTCGATGAGGGAATCGAGCTCGCGCAACGCCACAAGCCCGACCTCGCGGTGCTGGACGTACGCCTGGCGGCCGGCGATCTCGGCACCGATATTGCCGCTCGGCTGCATCGTGGAAGCCGCCCGGGCGTCTTGTATGCCACCGGCAATGTTGGCCAGCTTGGCCTGACCAGGGCGGACGGCGAGGCGTGCCTGGGCAAGCCATATCGGCCCGACGACGTGGTTCAGGCGCTCAAGATCGTCGAGCAGATCGTCAGCACGGGCGATGCTTCGGGACCGTATCCCAAGGGCTTCTACAGGCTGGAGCCACCGCAGCTGCGTGATACCGGCCCTCCATCAGAGAACGCGAAATCAACCGAGATCAAACGACTGCGTCGGCAGCAGGCGGCGCTTGCGAGCTTCGGCAGTTTCGCCCTGGGTGAGCCTGATCTGGGCAAAGTCTTGACCGAGGCTGCCAGGATTTGCGCCAAAAGTCTGGAGGTTCCGTTTTGCAAGATCTGCCGGTACCGCGCCGAGGAGAACGACCTTCTGGTCGAGGCAGGAGTTGGCTGGCATAATGGCGTGGTCGGCTGCGTCGTTTCCCGCGCCGATGCCAGTTCGCCGCAAGGCCGCGCATTCATCACCGGATTGCCGGTGATCTGCGGCGATTTGCAAGAAGACACCAGCTTTTTGCTGCCGACCTTCTATGCCGACCACGGCATCGTCTCGACCGTGGACGTTGTCATCAGGAAGCGAGGCCAGCCTTACGGTGTGCTGGAAATCGATAGCCCGGTGCCGCATGTCTATGACCATCATGACGTCGACTTCCTGACCGGATTCGCCAATATCCTGGCGGAAGCGGTCGAAACCTCCAGGCGTACCATTGCCCTGCAGGCCGCTATTGATCGAATGCAGGAAATGGTTGCCGACCGGGACCGGCTTCTGGTGGCGAAAAATCTGGTGCTGGATGAGAAGAATACCCTGATAGTTGAGAAGAATCGTTTGCTGGACGAAAAGAACGTGCTGGCGCAGGAGCTGCAACATCGGGTCCGCAACAACCTTCAGTTGGTCTATGGAATGGTCGCCAAGCAAATGCAGATCACCACCGAGCCAAACTCGAAAGAGGGGCTCGGCGCGATCGCCCGGCGGGTCATGACGCTGGCGCAGGTCTATGATCACCTGCTCGGCGCCGGACTGAGCCGGACGATAGAATTCGGCGGCTACCTCACTTCACTCTGCTCGAGCATCGAGAGTCTGCAAACGGCGCGGCATTCCGATGTCACTCTGATCTGCCATGCGGAGCGCGTCATCCTTGACCTCGACGGCGTTACCGCCCTCGGCCTGGTCATCTCCGAATTGATCTCCAACAGCTATGAACATGCGTTTCCCGGCGGCCAGGGGACCATCACGGTGTCGATGTTGCACCGCGCACCAAGCGACGAGGCGACGATTCTTTTCTCCGACGACGGCGTGGGCTTCGTCGAAAACGGCAACAGCAAGCGGCACGGCCTGGGGCTGGTCAAGCGTCTGATGCAGCAGGTCAATGGTTCGGCGGTGCTGCACTCCGGTCGGGGCAGCGAATGGACGCTGAGGTTTCCGGTGCCGCTCGCCGCACCCGGCGCCACGAAAACGGCTAACGGCGCCAAGGCGTAGGCTCGCGGCGCCCGCGCCGACCCGACTTCAGCGAGGTGGGTCCCGAAACCACAGGTCGCCGGAAGGTCTATCCGGCGTCCCGGGGCTTCGGCGCCGGTTCATTGTTCTTCAGCGCCCCGTTGCCGGAAACCGCCTGGCCGGGCAGGACTTCGACCGTTGCCGTTCGGCCGGTCACCAGCAGCGTCGAGTCCGGCACATGATCCAGCGCGATGCGGACCGGGACGCGTTGAGCGAGCCGAACCCAGCTGAAGGTCGGGTTGACGTTCGCCAGCAGGTCGGAACTACCCTGTATCTCGCGGTCGGCGATGCCGCTTGCGATGCTTTCGACGTGGCCGTTGATGATGCCCCTCTCTCCCATCAGATGCACCCGCACAGGATCGCCCACGCGCATAAGCGGCAGCTTGGTTTCCTCGAAATAGGCGTCAACGTGGAAGCTGTCGCTGTCGACCAGCGCAAAAACCGGTTTGCCGGCGTCAACGTAGTCGCCCGGCCGCATGGTAAAATTGGTGATGAAGCCATTGACGGATGCCCTGACCTCGGACCGCTCCAGGTTAAGACGCGCGACGTCGCGGTCCGCCACTGCCTGCTGATAGGCGGCGCCGGCCTCGGTCGCCAGGGCGACGCGCTGTTGTTGCTGCTCGGTCGAGATTGACAGAGTGGTCAGCGCCTGGAAGCGGTTCATCTCTCGTATCGCCTCCTGCGCCGCCGCCTCCTTGCTGCTCACATTCGCTTCCGCCTGTTGCAAGGCCAACTGAAAGCGGACCGGGTCGATCTGGAACAGAACCTCACCCTGTTTGACGCGCTGGTTGTCATGCACCAGAACCTTGGCGACCAGACCCGAGACGTCCGCAGCCACTTGCACGACGTCGGCACGCACCTTGCCATCGCGGGTCCAAGGGCTGTCCATGTAGTAGATCCAGAGTTGCCAGCCGACAACGGCCGCCACCGCGACCCCGACGGCCGTTACGGCGAGGCGCCCCGCCAGCGACAGCAGTCCGGGGGTCGCGGCGTCACCGACCCCGCGGCGGCGGCGAAATGTGATCATTCTCATAGCGTGAACCATCGGGATGTCACGGCGACCACTCCCCCGAGTACGACGATGAGCATGGCCAGATCGAACAGTGGCCGATGCCAGACGAGGCGATAAAAGCCAGCCCGGGCGAGCAGTCGGCGCAGCAGCACGACGATCGGCAGCGAGGCCAGGACCCAGATCAGCAAGGGTGAAACGAACACGCCATATACATCGACCTCGCCGATCATGCGATGCCCTCCCGTGGTGCCTGGCGCGGCAGCGCCGCAAGTTCGCGCGTGCTGAGCGGCACGTTGCTGAACAATCCGCGGCGGATGCCTCCAAGTTGCAGCAGCACAGTCCTCTTGGCGGGCGCCGGATCGCGGATGACCTCCTCGATCGCGTGGTCGACGGCATGCAACAGCGACAGGCTGGCTGGCTGTTCGGCCCGCTGGCGATAATGCTTGGCCAGCGCCTGCAACATCGAGCCGACCGCTTCGCGCGCGTCCTCGGCCAGCTCGGCCATGCCGGATCGCAAATCCACAACATTGACCCCGACGCGGATGCTGATGAGCGCGGCCATGGCGGTGGCATCGCCGTTGGCGTTGGCGGCCAGACGCGGCACGACCAGAGTGAGGCGATCCAGCAGCAGCGACAGGAACCTGATACGGCTGGCCGGATCATGCGCCAGGGCAGCGCGGGCGATGTCCGCCCGATTGCTGCGCAACAGGCGCTGCGCGGTCCATTCGGCGCTGACCGAGCGGATGACGCCAATGATGACCGCGGTTGCCGCCAAGCCGGCGATGGCGGCGAGCGCATTGTTCAGGTAGCTGGCAAAGTCCGCGCTGTAGCCGTTACTGAGGGCCAGTTGGGTGGCGCTTATGAAGGCAACCGGTCCCGCCGCCCGGGCGGTGGCAGGCAAGCTGATCAGAGCGCCGAGCGGCAGGAAGACCGGCGCGAGCACCAGCACCAGGGTCTCGAATGCGTACACCTGCGGCAACAGGACGAACAGCAGGACCGCGTCGATCGTCAGCGCGATCATCGCGGCAACCAGGAATTGCAAGATGTTGGGGACTGGGTCATCCTGGGCCGCAAAGAAGGCGGCGGCAACGGCGGCCAGTGAGGCGGCGCCACCACCTTCCGGCCAGGCGGTCCCGATCCACCAGGCGGTCACCAGCCCGATCGCGACCACCGAGGCGGCCGCCGAATGCAACGCCATGAGATAGTCGCGGTGACCCCGTAGCCCACGTGTTTCGCCAGCCGGCACCGCAAGCTCCGGCAACTGCGGACTGGCGGTGGCGATCTGCCGGCGCAGCGCGACGACGTCGTGCACCAGGTCCACCAACTCGTGCAGGCGAAGCAGCAAGCCTGAGAGCGTCATGCCGGCCCAACTGATCTGCTCGTCGATCGCCGGCTTGAGTGCGTCGACCTCAGCGTGCAATTGACCTGCCGCCGCCAGATCAGCGTTGCGACCGGTGGTGATCCATGCAGTCAGGCGCTCCAGCAACGCGCGGAGCGCTGGCGTGATTCCCCCCAGCTCCCGCAGCGAAGCGAGCCGGTCTGCGATCCCGGTGATCGCCGGCAGGAGTATCACGATGCGTTGCCGCAGAAGGTCCACCGGCTGCGTGGCGGTTTGCAGGTTCGACGTGTCGTAGGCGATGAACGTCGTCATCATGCCGATCTCGATAGCATCGCTCGCGACCCGGCGCCGAAGCTCGGCGGTCCGGGCGTTGTCCGGCTCACCCGACAGCACACCGATGGCCCATGCCGCGGCATTCTGCATCCAGGCATCCAGTCGTGCCGTCAATGTGGGGCCAAGCGAGGCTGGGAACACGATGGTGGCGACGAACGTGGTGCAGATGATGCCCAGGGCGATCTCCTCGGCGCGCGCCAACGCAACGTCCCAGACCGACCCCGGCGCATCGACGATGGGGAAGCCGACCAGCGCCGCGGTGTAGCCGGCGAGCAGAAAGACATAGCTGCGCGGTGTCCGATCCAACACCGCGAAGTAGATGCAGACGCCGACCCATAGCGCCAGCGCCGCGGTCAGCACCTCTGGTGAGTTCACCAGGTTGGGCACCAGCACAAGAGTCGCGACCAGGCCGACAAGCGTGCCGAGCAGGCGGTAAGCCGCCTTTGATCGCATAGCGCCGGTCAGCGGCTGGGCGACGATGTAGGACGTCGCCAACGCCCAGTACGGCCGGTCAAGGCCAATCCGCATCGCGATCCAGATTGCCGCCATCGCGCCCGCGAAGATCTTCACAGAAAATAGCCAGTCGCGCAGACCGGGCAGGCTCATAGCGTTGTGCCCTGCAGCGTGCCCGGCAATGGCGTGGACGAGGATCGAACCATCGCCGAGCGAAATCCAAGCCGCTGGTTCGTGAGCTCGGTGAACAACATGTTCAGGCCCTCCGCGAGTGTCGTGTGGGCAATGATACCATCACGCAGGGCGGCAAGGGCAGGTTACCGAGCACGGCCCTCTGAACGACCGCCATGACCTCGCCGGCTTGCGCCGCGAGCATGACAAAACCCATGATACGATCGTCCCCGGTGGCGACAAGGGCTTGCATGAAACCATTGCGCTCGGACCGGGTGCGTGCGCGCGGCACGGCGTCCATGGCAAGCTTCGCCGGTCGGTAGCGAATGCCGGCCTTGGCGTGCTTCGCGTTCGCCCGACGGTCTGTCCGATCTGATATCAGAATGACGCCGCCACGCCGTTACCCTGCCGAGACAAGTTCCGCGATCGCGCTCCCCACATCCGCGGTACCAGCCTGGCCGCCCATGTCACGCGTCTTCGGACCGCTCTCGCGCAACAGGGTTTCGATCGCGGCGACGATCGCGCGCCCGGCATCCGCTTCACCGAGATGATCGAGCATTAGCGCGGCCGACCAGATCTGGCCGATCGGATTGCAGATGTGCTTGCCGGCGATGTCGGGCGCCGAACCATGGACCGGCTCGAACATCGAAGGAAACGCTCGCTCCGGGTTGATGTTCGCGCCGGCGGCGATGCCAATCGATCCGGCGACCGCCGGTCCCAGGTCAGACAGGATATCGCCGAACAGATTGGAGCCCACCACCACGTCGAACCAGTCCGGATGCTGGACGAAATGCGCGCACAGGATGTCGATGTGGTACTGGTCGGTCCGAATGTCGGGAAATTCCTTGCCGATCGCGGCGAAGCGCTCGTCCCAGTACGGCATGGTGAAGGTGATGCCGTTCGACTTGGTGGCCGACGTCAGATGTCTCTTTGGCCGGGTCATCGCCAGTTCATACGCATAGCGCAGGATGCGGTCCGTGCCTTTGCGCGTGAACACGCTCTCCTGCGAGACGAATTCACGGTCCGTGCCCTCGAACATCCGTCCGCCGACGGATGAGTATTCGCCCTCGGTGTTCTCGCGCACGACGTAGAAGTCGATATCGGCTTCGGTGCGGCCGGCCAGCGGGGTGCGCACGCCGGGCATCAGCTTGCAGGGACGCAGGTTCACATACTGATCGAAGCCGCGGCGGATCGGGATCAGCAAGCCCCAGAGCGAGACGTGATCCGGCACCCCCGGCCAGCCGACGGCGCCCAGCAGGATCGAATCGGATTTCGCCAGCTGGTCGAGCCCATCTGCCGGCATCATCGAGCCGGTCTGCTTGTAAGTTTCACACGACCAGTCGTAATGGGTCAGGTCCAGCCCGAAGCCGAAGCGGCGCGAGGCGGCGTCCAGTACTTTCAACGATTCCGGCACCGTCTCCTTGCCGATCCCGTCGCCGGGCAGGACCGCGATACGGTGAGTGCGCGCCATGGGCTGGTTTCCTTCATGCAGACCGATCCGAGGGATAACGGATCGCTCCGCACCGGCCAAGCCCACTGCGAGCAACCGAAGCACTCGGCTTGGATGCGCGCAATCGGCTTCCGGGGAATCCTTGGCGCGTGGGAACAACGGTGCTTTGTTGATCGCGGCGGCTTCCCGTTGAGGCACGCCATCCGACTGCATCCGGAATTGAGCCATCCAACAGGAGGGAACAGAAAATGCTCACAGAACGTTGGCTGATCAGCATGTTCGTTGCGTGTTTGCATCCACGATCTCCTCAGGATCAGGTTTCGTCGCGGCGCAGTTCTTTAAGCTTTCGGATACGCAATTCGACGGGACACAGCCGCAGCGCTACATGATGATCTGGGAAATAGAGACCGACAACCTGCCGGCTGTGTTCGCCGATGTGAATGCCCGGTTGAAGGACGGCAGGACAGTTTTCACCGACGCTTTCGACCCCGCCTACAACAGCATAACGATGTCTCCGATCACCAGGCGCGTTACGGCGGATGAGGTCCAGGGCAAGAGTGTTGATGAAGTCGGCGCGATTTCCAAAAGCAAGTAGAATTGCCCCACCGCGGACCTGATACCGGTCGGTGCAAGCACTGGCCGGTATCGGCGCGGGGTTGGTGTGGCGGCTGCGCGCAAAATCAATAAGACACCAGCCGACCGACTTTCGACAAGTATCGGCTGATATGCCTCTCCGCGAGGCCTCGGCTGACGACCGGCGTTCGACACGGCGGAGTAGTGATCGCCGGATTGTTCGACGCAGAGATCGACCTCTCGCCGATGGCCCGAGCCAGGTCAGCTCGGTTCGTTTCCCAGCACCGCCTCGTTATGCTGCCCCAGCTTTGGAGAATCACTCCGCGGATACGGGCGTTGCCGGTCGAAGGTGATCGGCAGCCCGACCACCTTCAGGTCGCTGCCGGGCAGGGTCCGCATCAGATCCATCGCCTGCAACTGCTCGGTTTCCGCCAGTTCGGCGATGTTGTTCACCGGCGCACAGGGCACACCCGCCTCGCCGATGATCCCCATCCAATCCTGCCGCGTCCGGCTCAGCAGTACCGGCTGCATCGCATCGACCACCGCGTGACGGTTCGCTGCCCGCTTGCGACCATCAGACAAGAGCGGATCGTCGCACCACTCGGGATGGCCCATGGCCCGGGCCAGCTTCACGAACAACCGATCGTTTCCGGCGGCGATGCAGATCGGGCGATCGGCGGTTTCAAAGATCTGATACGGGGCCAGCGTCGCGCTGGCGGCGCCATGCCGAGCGGGGAGGGTGCCGGTGACGTTGTAGGCGTTGAGCGGCCCTTGCACCCAGGCCACCGCGCTTTCGAACAGCGAGGTGTCGACGACGCAGCCTTTGCCGGTGTGATCTCGCTGCCGCAATGCGGCCAACGCGCCGATGACGCACCACATTCCGGTCGCGGTGTCGTTGATCGCCGGGGCGCAGAAGGTCGGCGGATCCTCAGGCCGGCCGGTCAGGGTGACCACCGCGCCATAGCATTGCAGCAACGGATCGAATCCGGGCGCCCGCCGCAGCGGCCCGGTGTAGCCGAACGCCCAGATCGAGCAGTAGATCAGCCGCGGGTTGACCGCCATCAGCGCATCCGGACCGATGCCGAAATCATCCACGATGCCTGGCCGCAGGTTCTGGATGACGATGTCGGCATCCCGTGCCAGCAGCTTCAGCTTTGCCACGTCAGCCGCGTCCTTGATGTCCAGCGTCACCGAGCGCTTGCCGCGATTGTTGCTGTGGAAGCTGACTGAATCGCCGTTGACGAACGGAGGGCCCCAAAGTCTGGCATCGTCGCCGCCGTCGGGTTTCTCGACCTTGATGACGTCGGCCCCCATGTCGGCCAGAATGACGCCGGCCAGTGGTCCCGCCAGGGCCTGTCCGATCTCGACCACCTTGATGCCGCTCAGCGGGCCGGACATTGTGCTGGCCGCCATCATGCCGCGTCCAGGTTCAGGCGTGCGCGGAACGCTTCGTCTCGGAGGCTGAAGTCCTGGCCGTTCAGGTCGTCGGCCGCCGGCGTACACAGATAGACGATCGCCGCGGCCGGGTGAGCCACCGGCGTCAGGTTGGCGCGCGGGATCTGACTGACCGGGTTGATGCCGGAGGCCCGGATCAGCACCTGCATGTCGGTGTCAGTGGTGCCGGGCTGGAAGCCGAAGACGCGGATGCCCTGACCGGCGGTTTCGAGCGCGACCGCCCGGGTGAGCATGTGCAGCCCCGCCTTGGCGCTGCAGTAGGCGCTCCATCCCTCCTGCGGCCGGATCGCGGCGCCGGAGGACAGGTTCACGATCGTTCCGCCGCCGGCGGCGATCATTCCCGGCAGCACGGCGCGGATGGCGTGGTAGGCACCGGTCAGGTTGATCTCGATATTGCGCGCCCAGGCGGCTGGGTCGCTTTCGGCGATCGAACAGATCGGCTCGATGACGCCGGCGTTGTTGATCAATACATCGAGCGTCCCGAAGCGGTTTCTTGTCGCTGCGACCAGCGCCTCGACGGCGCCATAGTCAGACACGTCACAGGCCTGCGCTGAAGCGACACCTCCGGCCGCGGTAATGGAGCGTGCCACCTCGCCAGCCAATGCGCCGTCGCGGGCGGTCAATACGACCGTAGCGCGGGCTTTTGCCAGGGCCATGGCGGCGTTGGCGCCGATGCCGCGGCTGGCACCTGTGACGATGACGATCTTGCCGGTCAGATTGCTCATGGTCGAACTCCTCAGGGGTCCCGTCCTTCGCTTCACGACCCGCCCTTCGCTTTACGAGAGGTCTCCCCCGGCTGCAAATTGCGGGCGGCTGGATCCGGGGGGAGAAACGATGCGCGTATCCATGAGCCTGCCGGGGCACGATTGGCCCGCATGCGGTCCCGCCGCTCGGCAGGCCGAGGCCGACGGCTTCGACAGTCTGCAAGCCAACGAACGCCAGCACGATCCGTTCGCGCCGCTCGTCCTCGCGGCTCTGGCGACCGAGCGCGTGCAACTGGTTACCTCGGTCGCGATCGCGTTTCCGCGCAGCCCGATGATCATCGCCAACCAGGCCTGGGACCTGCACACGCATTCGAAGGGTCGCTTCGTGGTCGGGCTGGGAAGCCAGGTCAAAGGTCACAATGAGCGCCGTTTCAGCGTGCCGTGGATCGCTCCGGCGGCACGGATGGGCGAATACGTCGAGGCGGTGCGGGCAATCTTCCGCTGCTGGGAGTATGGGGAGAAGCTGAACTACCACGGCAAATATTACAACTTCTCGCTCATGCCGCCCGACTTCTCGCCGCCCGCGCAACATCTGCCACTGCCGCCGGTGGCGCTGGCGGCGGTTGGTCCGCTGATGCTGAAAACCGCCGCGCGGGTCGCCGACAGCGTGCGGCTGCACAGTTTCGCAACGCGGGACTATCTGGAACAGGTGGTGCGCCCGCTGCTGGCGCGGGAGCTGGCTGCTGTCGGCAAATCGTTCGAGAACTTCGAGATCACCGGGGGCGGTTTCGTCGCGACCGGGCCGAACGCGGCGGCGGTGCGGGAGGCGGCGGAGAAAGTCCGTTACCGGGTCGCCTTTTACGGCTCGACCCCGGCCTATCGCAGCGTATTCGACCTGCACGGTGTGTCCGATCTGGGGGTCAGGCTGACCGAGATGTCGAAGCAGGGGCAGTGGAAGCAGATGGCAGCGCAGGTGCCTGACGACGTACTGGATCTGTTTGTCGCGCGTGCCACCTATGATGAGCTTCCGGCGGCGATCGAGCAGCGCTACGGCGGCATCGTCGATACGGTGTCGATTGATTTCGCTCCGGGGACCAGCGCCGCGACGCGGCGGGCCACGATCGAGGCCATCCAGCGCATCCCCGGCCGGTTCAAGGCGTTCGCGAGAACCAGTGCCTGAGCCATCCGAGGCGCCGTCCGTGCTGGCCGTTCAGCATCCCGCTGTGCGGATTTCAAACCGATCAAACATGCTGCCTACTGTCCCTGTGTGTTCGCCGCCGGGAGGCAGTCGCCCGGGCAAAGTGATGCAGAGCCGGTTGGGAGGGCCAGGCCGGCGGTCTGTTTTGCGGGCCTTGTGCGGACCGGCATAGTCGAGGTTGCAACCATTCGCATCAGTTATCGGCCTGAACCGAATGGGGCGCTCGGCCGACCGGCACCGAATTGATCATCCTGCCGCTCGGCACGTCGACGATCGAGATGTCGTCGCTCATTCGATTGGCAACATAGAGTGTCTTTTCGTCGACGCTGAGGGCGACGCCATATGGGTCGGCACCGACCGGTACATAGCGCATGATCTTCCGTGTCGCAGTATCGACGAAGGCAACCCGGTCGGCTCGACCCAGCGTAACGAATGCAGTCTTGGCATCCCTGGTTGTTGTCAGCCCCCCAGGCGTCACATCGATCTGGCGCGACACCGGTGGGCGCAACTCAACATGCCCCGTCACCTGGTTGCTCGCACGATCGATGATCGAGATCTGACCGGATACCTCGTTCGAAACCCAAAGCTCATTGTCGCCCTGGACCAACACGAGCCGCCTCGGGCGCGTGCCGACAAGGATGTTGTCGGTGACCGCGTTTGCCTGTAGGTCGATGACGCTTACCCAGTCGCTGATGCCGGAGGTCACGTACAAGGTCTCCCCGTTGCCGCCTACGGCGATACCGAGCGGTTCGGCGCCCGTCGGAATCTCCCGCTCAATGATTTTTTCCGCGATATTGATCACCTCGACGACGGATCCGGCTGTGTTGGGGACGTAGAGCGTCTGCTGGTCCTGACTAACTGCAAACATTTCGGGACCGGCGCCGGTTGGAATGTGATCGGTGACAGCCAGGGTTGCCACGTCGATCACATCGATCACGTCGTCATCGCCGCAGGCGACCAACAACTGCTTCCGGTCGTTCCGCAACGACATGCCACGTGGACGGTGGGATGTGCGGATCCATTTGACGACCCGATCCTCCTGCCGCGGATCGATCACCGCGACGTCGTTCGTCCTCTCGTTGCTGACGAACACCAGGCCTGTGCCCTTGGCGGCGGTTTCGCCTGACAGCGTCAGCCCGAGCATCAGCATGAAGGCGGTTCGTAATGGCAACGTCATATCCTTTCCGGAAACAATTTGCTCTCGGAGCAATCGCCCTCGTATCGACGCACCTGGCCGCGGTGCCGGGGCGAGGCCATGGACATAATTCGCGCCTGCATTCGACTTGTTCCTTTCGCTGGTCTTGGTCGCTGATTGGCCACGCCCGGGCAGTGTCCTGGTTCGATGGCTAAAGATCGATTAACGTGCTGGGAAAATTTGCTAAAAGTTGCTAATCGATTGGGCGGGTTCTGGGCAGGCCGCGAGAAATTGCGAAATTGGCGTCCAACGGTCAGGCCGGGGCGGAGATTTGTCCTCGGCACCACCAGGGGGGTTGGACAAATGCCCTGATCAGCGGCGGGACGCTGCGTTCGGCGAGTTCATTTTCGACATCGGCGCCAGGCGAATCGTTCGCATGGACGTGAAGGGGGCGCGGCGTGCCAGTCGCGCTGGGGTCTCGCGCACTCGACATTCTTGCCGTTCTGACCAGACAGCCGGACGCGCTGGTGACCAAGGACGCAGTGATGCGCGAGGTCTGGTCGAGCGTCGCAGTTGAAGACAACAACCTGACGGTGCAGATCACCAGCCTGCGCAAGATCCTCGACGCTGGCCGGACGTCGTCAAGCTGCATCCACACAGTCACCGGTCGAGGCTACCGCTTCGTTGCGGCTATGACGCGACTTCCCGAGACTGCGGTTGAGCGCTCGCGCCATGAACCGCAGACCCCTTTCGAGCCGCCGCAGGATCGTCGAACTGCGATCGGCAACAGGTGAAGCTGAAACGGACCCGGGTCGCCCGAAGCGTCGACAGGTGACCGTATTGATCTGCGAGATCGATGGACTGGCGGCGCTCGGCGCCCGCCTCGACCTCGAGGACCTGCGACGCAACGACCGCACGTCACCGGTGCCGCACGTGCGCCGGCCGGCTACATCTGACGTAAGTTCGGCCGGTGAACCTGTTGAACCTGTCGGCTGCGCAGACCATCGTGACCAAAATCGTCGGGATAGCGGCCATCCGTGCGGACGATGCCGCGCAGCGGCCGACGCCCGCCGCACGAGTTACTGAGCCGGCTGTTGATCGGGTTCGCCATCCGCCGCGGATGGGTTAGCATCCGCGGGCACAGGGCGCTCCGAGTGCCCGCCTCGAGCGGGCCGCGTCTCGGCTGGCGCCTGCAAAAAAGAAGGAGGTACGGCCATGCCCGAAACAAGAAACGCCAGTGGTCCTCGGTCGGTGGCGCTGGTAGGCCCTTATGGCAGCGGAAAATCGACGCTTTTCGAAGCTTTACTGGACGCCGCCGGTGCCCCGGTGAAGCGCCCGGCGGACCCGCGCAACCGCCCGATGACCACAGAGACGCGGCTCGGCCACTGCAGCTACCTCGGCGACGAATGGTCTGTCCTGGACTGCCCCGGGTCCATCGAATTTGCCCAGGAAGCGCGCGCCGCACTCGCGATGGTGGACGTCGCGGTCGTCGTGGTCGAGCCGAACGTGGCCAAAGCTGCCACCGTGGCACCCTTGCTGAAGGCCCTGCGGGAGGAAAACGTCCCCCACATGATCTTCATCAACAAGATCGATACCCTGGACAGCAGCATCGCCGACACACTGGCCGCCCTGCAGGCGCATGCCTCTTGCCCGCTTGTCCTGCGCCAGGTGCCGATCTTCGAGAGCGAGGCGGTCAGCGGCTACGTCGATCTGATGAGCGAACGAGCCTACCACTACCGCAAGGGCCAGGCCTCTGAACTCATGCAGATTCCCGCATCGATGCTGGCCGAGGAGCAGGCAGCGCTTGGCTCTCTGGTGGAAACCCTGGCCGATCGCGACGACGAGTTGCTGGAAAAGCTGTTGGAGGACATCAAGCCGACGCCGGAGGAACTCTATCGCGACATGCGCAAGGACCTGCTGGCCGGCGCGGTGATCGAGGTGCTGCTTGGTTCCGCCGAACATGCCGCCGGGGTCCGCCGGTTGTGGAAGGCGCTCCGCCATGACACGCCGGAGGCGGCCGAAACGGCCGGACGCAAGGCGATCGACCAGGAGGGAGCGCCGCTCGCCCAGGTGTTCAAGACCGTCTACGCCGGTCACACCGGCAAGCTGTCCTATGCCCGCGTCTGGAGCGGCGCGATCCGCGACGGCGCCACCCTGGGCGGCACTCGTCTTGGCGGGATCTATCGTTTCGTTAACGGCGACCTGACCAAAGTCCCCGAGGCGCAGGCCGGCGAAATCGTCGCGTTGGGGCGCCTCGACGGCGTGGCGACGGGTGCAACCGTGTCCCCGGGCGCCACCCCCGGGCCATTGCCTTTCCCGCAGGCGACGCCGCCGGTCTACGCGATGGCGATCGCCACTACAGACCGGAAGGACGATGTGAAACTATCGGGCGCACTGCACAAGTTGGCCGAGGAAGACTCGTCGCTGTTCATCACTCAGGGTCAGGACACCGGCGAGACCGTGCTGCACGGCCAGGGTGAGATGCATCTGCTGACCACGGTCGATCGCCTGGCCCGCAACTTCGGCATGAAGCTGACGACCCGCAAGCCGCAGGTGGCCTACAAGGAAACCATCCGCAAGCCAATCAACGAGCATGGGCGGCTGAAACGCCAGACCGGCGGTCACGGTCAGTTCGCTGATGTCAAGATCGAGGTCGCGCCGCGGGCCCGTGGCGAAGGCTTTTTGTTCATCGACAAGATCGTCGGTGGAGCGGTGCCGCGCAACTTCATCCCCTCGGTGGGTGACGCCGCCGAGGAAGCAACCAGGAAAGGACCGTTCGGCTATCCCGTGGTGGACATCGCGGTCACGCTGGTCGATGGAGGCTTCCATTCGGTCGACAGTTCCGACATGGCGTTCAAGACCGCCACCCAGATCGCCATGAAAGAGGCGCTGGCGAAAGCCGACCCGGTGCTGCTGGAGCCGATCGACCATGTCACCATCAGCGTGCCGAACGACTACACGCCACGGGCGCAGCGGCTGCTGACCGGACGGCGCGGCCAGATCCTGGGCTTCGCTGAGCGGGCTGAGTGGCCGGGGTGGGACGACGTGGAGGCGCTGGTGCCGGAAGCCGAAATGCACGACCTGATCATCGAGTTGCGTTCGCAAACCATGGGCCTGGGGACGTTCCGCAGACGCTTCGATCACCTGGCGGAAACGCGCGCCGGGGACATCAAGGGCGGCTGAGACCGGAGTCGTCCGCGGTGCCGCGCAGGTTCTCCGATACGCTCCGCTGCGCGGCCCGCCGCTCGCTCGGCGGGGTTACACGAATGATATCGGATCGAATGGTCGGTGCCATACACGGCCCGTCCGCACGACGATCGAGACGTTCGGGAAAATCGCTCGGCGGCAAGGTGGGTTGGCAGAGCGCGATCGACCCGGCAACGCGTCGAGCAGAGTTATGACACCGCGCCTGGCTCTCCCCTGGTTTACTCGCCGCGGGAGACAGAGGCAGTCCGCAATCATATCGCCTGGACATGGTCCCCTTGCGTCTTGCCTGGAGTGCCCGCAGATTGCACTCCGGAATTCGCCGCTTGGGGAATAGCGTCCGATGAACCTGTTTGATCTAAAGGGAAAGGTCGCCGTCATCACCGGCGGCAACGGCGGCATAGGACTTGGCATGGCGCGTGGCATCGCGGCCTGCGGGGCCAGCATCGTCATCGCCGGGCGAAACGAGGCCAAGGCGGCCACCGCCCTGGCCACGCTGCATGAGGCCGGCACCGACGCCGTCTTCATTGCCGCCGACGTGACAAAAAAATCCGACTGCGTGGCGCTGGTCGCCGGTGCAGAAACGAAATACGGCCGGCTGGATATCCTGGTGAACAACGCCGGCACCTCGGTCCGCAAAATGCCGCAGGACTATACCGAGGATGAGTGGCACCACGTTCTGGACACCAACCTGACGAGTGCTTTCTTGTGCTCGCAGGCGGCGTATCCGGCGATGCTGAGAGCCGGCGGCGGCAAGATGATCAATGTCGGGTCGATGATGTCGTTGTTCGGCGCGCCCTATGCCACGCCGTATGCCGCCAGCAAGGGCGGTATCGTGCAGATGAGCCGAGCAATGGCGACCGCCTGGGCGAAGGACAATATCCAGGTGAACGCGGTGCTGCCGGGCTGGATCGATACGGATCTGACGAAGCGTGCCCGCCAGCAGGTCCAGGGCCTGCACGACAGCGTGGAGAAGCGCACCCCGCATGGCCGTTGGGGCACTCCCGCCGATATGGCCGGGATTGCCGCCTTCCTCGCTGGTCCGGCCTCTGATTTCGTTACTGGCACGGCAATCCCGGTCGATGGTGGGTTCTCGATTGGGATGTAGTTGCCGACCGGCTTGGCCACGGCGTGCCGCGTAACACCGGCCGCTCGCGGCGCTAACGCACGGTTCTCAAGGTGCAATGAGGAGTTTGTTGCTGACACGATCAGCGCGCCCACCCAGCGCGAGGGATCGCACCGGTCCGGCAGTGCATTGCCTGTGATGACGCGATCCTTGGTGCGGTGGCCAGTTGCGCGTTGCAATTCAGAGATCGCGTCGCCCATCGCGGCGGCTGAACGTCCAGTAAAGCGGGGTTCGTCCGGCCAGCAACGCCTTGGTTTCATAACGTGTCGATGGCCACTCATCTGGTCGTTTGGTTGTCGGTGCCGGCGCGTCGAAAAAGGTCTGCGCCGACATGACATCCCGCATCCAGGCCTGATGCGTCGGATCATCGCTGGCAACCCGCCACTCGCCGCGTGGCTTTAGCACCCGAGCAAGCAACGGCAGCACGGCCGGATGGACAAACCTTCGCTTGGCATGCCGAGCCTTTGGCCAGGGATCGGGGAACAGAAGGAACAGGCGGTCGAGACAGGCGTCGGGCAGCGCGCGCAGCAGTACCCGCGCATCATCGGTCCACAAGCGCAGGTTCGCGGGCAATGGCGCATTTGCTTCCTGGCCCTCCGGCACCAGGGCGGACAGCAGCGAGCAGATGCCGTTCTCGAACACTTCGCAGGCAATCAGGTCCACATCGGGGTGGGCGCGGATTTGTGCCAGCGCATGCTCGCCACCGCCGAACCCGACCTCCAGCCACAGTGCCCTGTTGGCGGAGTTGGAAAACGCCTGCTTCGGATCAGCCGCATTCGCTTCTGGCAGCTGCAGCCGGGGCAGCGTCACCGCCAGCAGGGCTTGCTGCCTTTGCCGCAATTTATGGCCGCGGCTGCGGCCATAGAGCCGGTCCGGTGGCGGCTTTAGCGTCCCAAGGCTGCTTTCAGCGCCGGCACCAGGTCGGTTCGTTCCCACGTGAAGGTGCCCTTCTGCTCGTCTGGCTCCCGGCCGAAGTGGCCGTAGGCGGAGGTCGGCGTGTAGATCGGGCGGTTCAGGTGCAGATGCTCCCGAATGCCGCGCGGTGACAAATTCATGAGGTCCCGCAAGGTCTTTTCCAGCCGTACCTCGTCCACGTCGTGGCCGGTGCCCTGCAGGTCGACGTAGACCGAAAGCGGACGAGAGATGCCGATCGCGTAGCTGATCTGCAGGGTGCAGCGATCGGCCAACCCGGCGGCGACGACGTTTTTCGCCAGATAGCGGCACGCATAGGCGGCGGAGCGATCGACTTTGGTCGGGTCCTTGCCACTGAAGGCACCGCCCCCATGCGGGGCCGCGCCGCCGTAGGTGTCGACGATGATCTTGCGCCCGGTCAGGCCGCAATCACCGTCCGGGCCGCCAATGACGAACTTGCCGGTCGGGTTCACCAGGAACTCCTCCTCGGTGCACATCCAGCCGTTCGGCAGAATGGAGACGACCAGCGGCCACACCAGGCGCTTGATCTCGGCCTGCTCCAGGCCATCCTGGTGCTGCGTCGAGAGCACGACCGAGGTGGCGCCGACCGGCTTGCCATCGACGTAGCGCAGCGTGACCTGGCTCTTGGCGTCCGGCAACAGGCCGGCCACGGCCCGATCGCCGATTTTCCGCAGGTCTCGGATGTGCCGCAGGATCTCGTGTGCATAATACAGCGGCGCCGGCATCAGCGTATCGGTCTCGCGGCAGGCGTAGCCGAACATGATACCCTGATCGCCGGCACCCTCATCCTTGTTGCCGGCGCTGTCGACACCTTGCGCGATATCCGTGGACTGCGAATGCAGGTGGACGGCAACGTCGGCATGCTTCCAGTGGAAGCCTTCCTGCTCATAGCCGATGTCGCGGATCGCCATTCGGGTCAGATGGGTCAGCAGGTCGGGCGTGATCGAGTCCGGGCCACGGGTCTCGCCGGCGAGGACGACACGGTTGGTGGTGACAAGCGTTTCACAGGCGACGCGGGAATAAGGATCTTCGCGCAGGAATGCGTCCAGCACGGTGTCGCTGAGCCGGTCCGCCACCTTGTCAGGATGCCCCTCCGACACCGATTCCGAGGTGAAAAGATACTCGCCCGTGTCCCGCATGGGTCATCTCTCTCGCGTCGCGATAGGTTGAGGCCAGCCAGACGGCGGCTTCTCGGCGGGATGCCAAGTCGAGGCTGTGTGACGGAATCCACCCTGAGGGTCAAGGGAATCGGAGCACGTTCGATGCCGGGCCGCAGCGAGCAAATCAATTGCGGTAGATCGACATTTGCCTGGCTTTGGTTGCATCGCCGCGAATGAGCGCGTTGCCCGAGGTGGCATCGGGGATCACCGCATGAAATCGCTCGGGTCACGCCATGCCAAGCACGTCCATCATGGAATACAGGCGCGGCGGCTGCGCAACGGCCCACAGCGCGGCACGCACCGCGCCCGTGGCGAAGGCACGCCGATCGAAGGCGCGATGGGTGAGGGCGATATGCTCCGTCCCTGAGGCGAAGATCAACGTGTGCTCCCCGACGACCTGGCCACCGCGCAGGGCCGCGAACCCGATAGCGCCAGTCTTGCGTGCGCCGGTATGGCCATGTCGCCCGCTCTCCATAACCTCATCCAGGCGCACCCCGCGCCCCTTTGCCACCGCGCGGCCGATCCCCACCGCGGTGCCGGATGGCGCGTCCACCTTCTGCCGATGATGCATCTCCACGATCTCCGCGTCGTATGCGTCAGCCGGCAAGGCCGCGCCCAACCGTTCGGCCAGCGCAAGCACCAGATTCACCCCAGCCGAGAAATTCGACGCATAGACGACCGGAATTCTTTCGGCCGCGGCTGCCACGGCGGCCTCGTCTGCTGCTGACAGGCCGGACGTTCCCAGCACCCAGGGTTTTCCCGAAGCCGCCATGAGCTTCGCGGTGGCTTGGGCGGCCGAAGCGTGGGTAAAGTCGATGACCACGTCGGAGGCGGCCGCCAGGCGGCCAACGTCAGGGAACATGTCGACCCCAGCCGGTGCGGTCGCCAAGGAGTTGGCACGGCTGACGCCGCCCGCCACGATGGCACCGGCGGTCCGCACTTCTTCTGTCAGCAGGCGACCCATTCGCCCGGTGACACCAATGATGCCGATGCCTATTGCCACTTCGCCCTCTCGTCAGGTCGCGCGGCCAAGCGCTGTCCGCGCGCAGTATCGCCGCTAAACTCCACGACTTCAATCTGGGCCGGGGGCTGCGCCGTTCGGCACCTCGATGCTGTCACCGATCCGCAGCAACCAGGGGCGGAGCCAGCACCGTGGTGGGTTATTGCACGATCACGCTCATCGCCATGGAGGTTGTCGTTCGGCCGCTAGCCGCTCGCACTGCCCCGGCGCGTCGCATGCGGTTCCAGCCATCCCATCGCGGCACTCGGCTCGCTGTCGGTGGTCGGCAAATAGGGCTTGATGTCGAGCAGCGGGGTGCCGTCGAGACAATCGAGGTAGCGGACCTTCAGGCAATCCGCCGCCTCGAAGCCCTCGAACGAAACCACGGAAAGCCCGATTGGATTTGGCCGACGAGGGCCGCGGGTGGCGAAGATACCGCGTGGCTCGGTATCGAACGGCGGTGTGAACAGCAATTGAGGCGGCTTAGCATCCTGCCCCAACCAGTAAAGCAGGATCAGATGACTGAAGCCGTCCAGACTGCGCAGTCCCGGCGCATATTCCGGGCCAACGCGGGCACGACAGAGCGGCGCCGGCTCGGGCTGGCGACCGTTACGGGGACATTCAGCGATGGTGCGCCATGGCGTGAGCAGGGTGCCGATCGGCTGCAACGCGAAAGAAGACCTGTCTGTCAACGCATCCTCGGGATACAAAGATTGACGACCATCGGTGGTTCGGCGGGTCAGATCAATCGCCGCGCCGGGCGCCGAGCACGTCATGGCACCATGAATTGACAAATACCATGCGCCACGACAACGGTTGATTACGACCTTCGGGCCCAACGGGAGGACCCAACAAGGAAGCTGAGGGTCGCGATCCCGCTCGCCGCCGCCCGTGCCGCCGTCTGGCAGGAGGCGAAGGGTAACGGACTCCTGACAGCGATATCCCAAATCAGAGCCACCCAAACGAACCGAAAGTGAGTCAATCGTCTTGCGCTATGGGAATACCATTTGGTACGCCACACTCGCGATCGCCGTGGTGCTGTTGCTTGCGGCCTGCAAGCCGGACAATGCGCCGCCGACCGCGCTGCGTGGAGCCATGCGGGCCATGGCGATGGCGGCGCCACCCGGGGACGCGGATCGGCGTATCGCGATCTCCCACGAATTTGCCGTTGAGCTCCCGAATGGCGCGGTCGAAGCGACAATGCAGAAGAATCTGTCCGATTGCCTCGCCGCCGGCTGCAGCGTGCTGAACAGCCGCCTCGAGCGGCTGGCGGACGGCGTGGTGCAGGGATCGATTTCGGTGCGAATTGCCCCGGCCCGCTATCAGGCCTTCGCCGACGCCATCATCGCGCCACCAGCCAGACTGGTCAGTCACGCCGAAGCGGCGGTGGACGAAACCGCGCCGATGCTCGACGTCGAGAAACGACTGGCCGCGCAAGTGGCGCTGCGGGACCGGCTGTCGGAGATGCTGAAGCAAGCTGGCAGCAGTGTCGGCGATCTGGTGGCGGTCGAGAAACAACTTGCCGACGTGCAGGGAACGATCGAGAGCGAAACCGCGCAGCGCGACTATCTGCGGACCATCACCGACACCGTGAAGGTGGATGTGGCGTATAACGGACTGATCCAGCAGGCCGGCCCATTCGATGTCTCGCCGATCCGAGCCGCCGCCGACCGGTTTGTCCACGACGTCATTTTCTCGGTTGGGCAGTTGATCTCCTGTGTCGCCTACGCGCTGCCGTGGCTGCCCCTGGCGGCGCTGGTCGGATGGATTGCCCGCGGGCTGGTCCGCCGGAGGAGCCCTTGACCGCGCTTCTCTTGACACGGACCCGGGCCTGAACCCTCATCGCTGCAACACGAGGGATGCTATGCGATGACCCAGAAAAGCAAACTGCGCAGCAGTTTCCGCGACGCAGTGGCCGACATTCCCGACGGCAGCACCATCGGTTTTGGTGGCTTTGCCATGCCGGGCACGCCGTTCAACCTGATCAAGGCGCTGATGGAGCAAGGCGCCAAACGGCTGACCCTGGTCGCCAACACCACCGGTGGAGCACAGCAGCCTCGGATGCCCGATATCGGGATGCTGGTGGAGAATGGCCAGGTGGCGAAGGTCATCTGCGCCTTCACCGCCGCTACCCGCCCCACCGACGTGCTTCCGTTCACCAAGTATTACGAGTCCGGCGAAGTCGACGCTGAGCTGGTGCCGCAAGGTACTCTGGCTGAACGGCTGCGCGCCGCCGGGGCCGGCATCCCGGCGTTCTATACCCCGGCCGCGGTCGGCACCGAGCTCGCCGCCGGACGCGAAACACGCGTCATCGAGGGGCGCGAATACCTGCTGGAATACGCCTTGAAGCTCGACTACGCGTTCATTCGCGCAAGTATTGCGGATACCGTCGGCAACCTTCGCTTCCACCGCTCGCAGCGGAATTTTTGCCCGGTGATGGCCACCGCGGCCCGGTGCACAATCGCCGAGATCGATGGGGCCGTCGTGCCGGCCGGCGGCATCGACCCGGACGACGTGCATACCGCCGGCATCTACGTGCACCGATTGGTGCAGATCCCGCCGGAACCTGAGGGATTGTGGCCCACCAGACGGCAGGAGAGAAGCCGATGAGCGAGACCAAGGGCCTCACCCGCCAGCAGATGGCCGACCGGGTGGCGCGTGAGTTCCGGGACGGCTGGATCGTCAACCTGGGCGTCGGCATTCCGACAATGTGCTCCAATACCGATATCGGCGACCGCGATATCACCTACCATTCCGAGAACGGCGTGATCGGCTATGGCCCGGTGGCGGCGCCAGGCGAGGAAGATCTGAACCTGGTCAATGCCGGCGGTCAGAATGTAACCCTGAAGGCGGGGGCGGCGGTGGTTCACCACGCCGACAGTTTCGGCGTCATTCGCGGCGGGCACATCGATGCGACGGTGATGGGTGCCTACCAGGTCTCGATGACCGGTGATTTCGCCAACTGGAAACTGCAGGGGCAGAAGGGCGGCGGGATCGGTGGCGCGATGGATCTCGCGGCTTGTGCCAAACGGGTGTTCATTATCCTGGAGCATGTCACGCGCAATGGCGCTCCCAGGCTGGTGGAAGCGTGTGACCTGCCGATCACCGCGAAAGGCGTCGTGACCCTGGTCGCGACGAATTATGGCCTGTTCGAGCCGACCGGCTCCGGCTTCCTGCTGCGGGAAATCGCTCCGGGCTTCAGCGTCGACGAAATCCGCGCGGTAACCGGGGGGACACTGACGGTTGCGGATGGGTTGCGGGCGGTGAAGCTGGAGAATTGAGGGATTGTTCCCAGGCCGATGCAATTGCTCGTGAAACGACAGCCCCAGCGTGTCCATCTGAGGTGAAAGCGCTCTCGCCGGGTGAGTTTTCGTCTGCACTGAACGGGGGCAACCGCTGCAATGGTGTTCGATACGAAGGTGGCGATCCTCGTGCTGGAGGATCTTGCGGTCTGGCAGAAGCTGAACGTGACGGCCTTTCTCGCCACGGGCATCGCCGCCGCGGCGCCCGAAGCGCTCGGAGAACCCTATGAAGACGCCGCAGGCCGCGCCTTCGCCCGGCTTTTCGGCCAGCCGATGCTGGTGTTCGCGGCCCGGCCAGATGGCCTGCTGCGCGCCTGGCGTGTCGGGATCGAGCAAGCACTGACCCCCGCCGTTTACGTCCGGGCGATGTTCTCCACCGGTCACGACGCCGCCAATCGGGCCGCATTCCGCGCCGAACCGACCGAAGCGCCGGATCTCGTGGGTCTGGCACTACGCGGGCCAAAAAAGGCCATCGACCGTGCGACGAAAGGCTGTTCGCTGCATCCTTGAGCCGGCTCCAGCGGCACCAAGCGAATCGCCGATACGCGGGCGCCATGCGTCCCGCCGGCCGGGACTCGTCCGCGACCGATCACAGCATTTTGGCGCCGGCATTGCCTCAAAGCGCACTGCTGACTACCCATGACCAGCGGTGCTCGGCTGATCGCTGCCGGAAGCCCGCGGATTTTCGAGCTTAGGCAATGTTTCCTGACACCATTTTCGCCCTTGCCTCGGGCTCCACGCGTGCCGCCATCGCGGTGATGCGGCTCAGCGGATCCGGCGCAGGAGCCGCGGTTGGTGCGCTGTGCGGCGGTACGTTGCCGACGCCACGTCGCGCCGTGCTTCGCCGGTTGCGCGACAATGCCGGCATGACCTTGGACCAAGGGCTGGTCCTTTGGCTCCCTGGCCCGGGCAGCTATACCGGCGAAGACTGCGCCGAGCTTCATCTGCACGGTGGGCGAGCGGTCATCGATGGTGTGGCGGAGGCTCTGACCGCCTGCGGCCTGCGGCCGGCCGAACCTGGGGAATTCACCCGTCGGGCGTTCCTCAACGGCCGCATGGACCTGGTGGAGGCCGAAGCCGTCAACGACCTGATCGCCGCGGAATCCGAGGCCCAGCGTCGCCAGGCGTTGCGCCAGATGGAGGGCGCGCTGGGTGCGCTGTATGGCGACTGGGCCGACCGCTTGCGCGGCATCCTTGCCCATCAGGAGGCTCTTATAGACTTCCCCGATGAAGACCTGCCGCCAGACGTCGAAGCGGATCTTCTCGCCGCGATGCGCCACATACGGGCCGAGATCGCCGCCCACCTGGACGATGCCGGCCGTGGGGAGAAACTGCGGGAGGGATTGTTCTTCGCCATCACCGGCGCGCCCAACGTCGGAAAATCAACCCTGATCAATGCCTTGTCGGAGCGCGACGTGGCCATCGTCTCGCCGCTGCCTGGCACCACGCGCGATGCGCTGGAGACCCGCGTTATTCTGGGCGGTGTGCCGGTCACCCTGATCGACACCGCCGGGCTGCGTGAGACCACCGACTGGGTCGAGGCGGAGGGCGTTCGCCGAGCGCTGGCACGGGCACAGGACGCAGATCTGGTCATCAGCGTGGTGGAGGCCGGTTCGTTGCCGCAACAAATAGCCGTGGCCAGATACGTGCTGGTAGCCAACAAGGTCGACCTGGGCTTGACCGGCCCCGAGGGTGCGCTGTCGATCAGTGCGAAGACCGGGGCGGGGATGGAGGCTTTGCGGGCCCGCCTCGCCCAGGCCGCGCGGGAGTTGACCGAGACACAGGGGCCTCCGCCGCTGACACGGGCCCGCCACCGAGCGGCATTGCGGTCGGCATTGACGCATCTGGACGCAGCGGAAGTGGCGGACCTGCCCGAACTACGCGGCGAGGACCTTCGGCTGGCGATGCGCGAAGTTGGCCGGATCACCGGCCATGTTGGCGTCGAGGATATACTGGACAGCGTGTTTTCCCAGTTCTGCATCGGCAAGTAGCTGCTCGACACGAGCGCGCGACCGGTCGATTGATACTTGGTCGGACAGTCGGCGGCGACGCCAATCGCACCCGGTGAGGCGGCCGCCCTACTCAGCGGCGGAGCGCAGGGCCGCTCCGGCGGCGATTGGGCACAACGGCACCGCCGCGGCCAGCATCGCCGCCAGCAACAGAAGATGTGGCCGCGGTGACAGACCGATGGAGACCGCGTCGGCGGCGCCCACGCCGAAGATCAGAACGGGCATGACCAGTGGCAGGACCAACAGCGGCAACAACACACCGCCGCGCCTGGCACCGAGAACGATGGCGGCCCCCATGCTGCCGAACAGCGATAGCAGCGGACTGCCGAGCAACAGGCCCAGCAACAGAACGGGGATCGCGTGCGTCGGCATCCGAAGCATCACCGCCACCAGTGCGGCGGCCAGCAGCAAGGGAATCCCCGTCGTCAGCCAGTGTGACAGCGCCTTGGCACCGGCAATCGCGGAAGCCGGCACGCCCGACAACAGCAACAGGTCGAGCGAACCGTCTTCGTGATCGGCACCGAACAGCCGATCGAGCGGCAGCAGGGCCGCGAGCAGGGCGCAAACCCAGACGATGCCCGGTGCGATTCGCCCCAGCACTTCCGGCGCCGGCCCGATCGCCAGCGGAAACAGCGAGGCCGTTACCACGAAGAACAGCAGTGCCGCTGCGGTGTCCGCGCCGTGTCGGAGTGACAGCAGCAGGTCGCGCGACAGGACGGCCAGGAAAGCCCGCATCAGCCCAACCGGAACGTGGTCGCGTCGGGCAGCGGTAAAGGCATGTGCGTCGCCGCCACGACGAGGCCCCCCGCGGCGCGATGCGACGCCAGCAGTCCGCCGAACCGCTCGATGGAGGCGGTGTCGAGCCCAAAGGTGGGCTCATCCAGCAGCCACAATGGTGCGTTCGACAAAGCCAGTCGGGATAGCGCCAGGCGGCGTTTCTGCCCGGCCGAGAGCATACGCGCCGGCAGCTCGGCCAGCGGACGCAGCTCTAGCGCATCTAGTCCCTCGGACACCGAGCGGCCGGCAATGCGGCTCACGAACCGCAGGTTTTCAGCCACCGTCAGACCGGGCTTCACCGCATCGAGATGGCCGACATAGGCGACCCTGCGGCCGTGTTCGGCCAGATCGGAGAAGACCTCCGTGTCCTGCCACCGTAACCGGCCAGCCGCCGGTCGCACCAAACCGGCGATCAGGCGCAGCAGCGTGGACTTCCCCGCTCCGTTCGCCCCAGCCAGCACCATCGCGCCGCCCGCCGGCACGACGAACGAGTAATCGCGGAAGATCAGCCTCTCGCCGCGGAAAACCGCCAGACTTTCCGCGGTCAACACATGCAGCCCTCGGGTCAAGAGCCGGTGGACGATCACCGGCCGGTGTGGTTAAAGCCGGACCACGGAAAGTATTTCATTCGCGGCGTGCACTCCACCCCTCGCCGCTCAACGGAAGGCGTCCCGTCAACCGGGGCGAACGGCGAATGACGGCAGTCGGGCAGGATACCCTGAAGACACGCAGGACGCTGACGGTGGAGGGCAAGCAATACGTCTATTTCTCTCTGCCGGAAGCGGCGAAGACGCTGGGTGATATCTCCCGCCTGCCGGTCAGCCTGAAGATCCTGCTGGAAAACGTGCTACGCTTCGAAGACGGGCGTAGCTACAAAGTCGATGACGCGAAAGCGGTCGTCGGCTGGCTGGAGCACGCCAGTTCGTCGAAGGAGGTGCCGTTCAAGCCGGCACGCATCCTGATGCAGGACTTCACCGGCGTTCCCGGCGTGGTCGACCTGGCTGCCATGCGGGATGGCATCACACGCCTGGGCGGCGACCCGCAGAAGGTGAACCCGCTGATCCCGGTAGACCTGGTGATCGACCACTCGGTGATGGTCGACGTATATGCCCGCCCCGACGCGCTGACGAAGAATGTGGACATTGAATTCGAGCGCAACGGCGAGCGCTATCAGTTCCTCCGCTGGGGTCAGGACGCGTTCGCCAACTTCCGCGTGGTGCCGCCGGGCACCGGAATCTGCCATCAGGTGAACCTGGAATACCTGGGTCAGTGCGTCTGGACGTCGACCAACGGAGGCACGACCTACGCCTACCCCGACACGTTGTATGGCACCGACAGTCACACCACGATGGTGAACGGCCTGGGCATCCTGGGCTGGGGAGTCGGCGGCATCGAGGCCGAAGCCGCCATGCTCGGCCAACCCATCGCGATGCTGATCCCGGACGTGATCGGCTTTCGACTGACCGGCAAACTGCCCGAGGGCGCCACCGCCACCGACCTCGTGCTGACCGTCACGCAGATGCTCCGCCGCAAAGGCGTCGTGGGAAAATTCGTCGAATTCTTCGGCCCGGGGCTGGATGATCTGGGTCTGCCGGACCGTGCGACCATCGGCAACATGGCGCCGGAATATGGCGCCACCTGCGGCTTCTTCCCGGTCGACAAGATCGCCCTGGACTATCTGCGTCTGAGCGGGCGTGACACGCACCGTATCGCGCTCGTCGAAGCATACCTCAAGGCCCAAGGCATGTTCCGTGCGCCGGGCCAACCCGATCCGGTATTCACCGATACGCTGGAGCTTGATCTCGGCACCGTGCAGCCCAGTCTGGCGGGGCCGAAGCGTCCGCAGGACAGGGTGCTGCTGAAGGATGCCTCCACGGAGTTCAAGAAAGAGCTGACGAAAAGCCTCGGCGTGCCGGCCAACGACGTCGGCAAGTCGGTAAAGGTCGCGGGGAAGAACTACGAACTGACCCATGGCGACGTGGTGATCGCGGCGATCACGTCATGCACGAATACCTCGAACCCCTCGGTGCTGGTTGCCGCCGGCCTGGTGGCGCGCAAGGCGCACGCCAAGGGCCTGAAACCGAAGCCGTGGGTAAAGACCTCCCTGGCGCCCGGCTCGCAAGTGGTCACCGAGTACCTCGACAAATCCGGTCTGACCGCCGACCTCGATGCGCTCGGCTTCGAGACCGTGGGCTACGGCTGCACCACCTGCATCGGTAACTCCGGCCCGCTGGATGACGCGATCGTTGATGCGATCGAAGACAATAAGCTGGTCGGCGCGGCGGTGATCTCCGGCAACCGCAACTTCGAGGGCCGCGTGCATGCCAACGTGCGGGCGAATTATCTGGCGTCTCCGCCGCTGGTGGTGGCGTACGCGTTGCTGGGCAAGGTAACCGACGATATCACCACCGCACCGTTGGGCATCGGCAGCGACGGCAAGCCGGTGTATCTACGCGACGTCTGGCCGACCAACAAGGAGATCGCCGACGTGATCGCCGTCAGCCTGTCGCGCGAGCAATTCCTGCGACGCTACGGCGAGGTGTTCAAGGGTCCGAAGCAGTGGCAGGCGATCGCGGTGGAGGGTGACAACGCCACCTATCGCTGGTCTGATGGTTCTACCTATGTAAAGAACCCACCATACTTCGAGGGCATCACGATGGAGCCGAAGCCGGTCGGTGACGTCATGGGCGCTCGGATCCTGGCAGAGCTGGGCGACAGCATCACCACCGACCACATCAGTCCGGCCGGCTCGATCCGGAAGACTTCACCGGCCGGTGACTACCTGCTGGAACGACAGGTGCAGCAGAAGGATTTCAACAGCTACGGCGCCCGCCGCGGCAACCATGAGATCATGATGCGGGGCACCTTCGCGAACATCCGCATCAAGAACGAAATGCTGACGAACGTCGAAGGCGGCATGACGAAGCATCTGCCGTCCGGGGAGGTGATGCCGATCTACGATGCGGCGATGCGCTACAAAACTGAAGGCGTGCCGCTGGTGATCTTCGGCGGCAAGGAATACGGCACCGGCTCGTCACGCGACTGGGCCGCCAAGGGGACGATGCTGCTGGGCGTGAAAGCGGTGGTCGTGGAGAGTTTTGAGCGTATCCACCGTTCCAATCTGGTTGGCATGGGCGTGCTGCCTCTGGTGTTCCAGCCGGGCACGGACCGCAAGTCGCTCGGCATTACCGGTGAGGAGATGATCGACATCACTGGCCTCGATACGATTACGCCACGGATGGAGCTGTCGCTGGTGATCCATCGCCTCAATGGAACGATAGACACGGTACCGGTGACTTGCCGGATCGATACGGTGGATGAGGTGGCGTACTATCAGCACGGCGGGATCTTGCAGTATGTGCTGCGAGGCATGGCGAAGGCGGCGTGACCATACCACGACGCGTCTCGGGCGGGGCAGAGGCAGTAGGGGTGTTATACGCAGCGGTTTGACGTGGACCCACCGTTCGCGTTTCCAGTGTCATCCCCGGCGGCGGCCGGGGACCCACGACTTGCAGTGCGGTGCGTCAAAATCGTACGATCTGCGGCCTTCGCCGCGGATGACACCTCAGGCACGGACGGTCATTGCTGAAGCCTATGGTTTATAGCCTTAACTTCTCTCTGACGCGCCGGGCCCGATGTTCCAGAGCTCAGCGATCGAGGTCGCCAGGCCGTTGGTCCTCGTGCCAGGGACAATCACCTCGACGCAATCTGGATCACGAAGAACCGGATGCAGTGCTGGCAGGGTTCGACTGCCGCTGACGCGTGCCTTGTTTCGCGGTCACGCCGTGGCCGGAGCCCGGCAAGTCCCCGGACCCCCCCAAGCTCGCCAACAGGCGACTGGCAGCCTGAAGATCTGCCGTATCCGAGCCTTCCACGAACTGCTCGAACACCGGCTGCAGACAGCGCCTGGGCGTCCTTGGGTCGTCCCTGGGCGGACAGCAGAGCCGCCAGATCGACAGCGGTGCGCAACTCCCAGGCTCGCGCGGCCTGACGACGGCTCCACTCGAGCGACTGCATGAAGCAGGTTTCCGCCTCCGCATGGCCAGACTGCATCGAGAGAAGAAGCCCGCCCTTCACACGCAGTAACTCTGGCATGTAAGAGACGTCTCCATTTGCCTCGACCAGTCGAATAGTCTCGTTGATCAGTGCGATCCCTTCCGCGAACCGACCGATCATCACAAACCCTTGAGCGAGTGAGATGTTGAACGGCGTCGTCAGCACCTCGTAACGCGCCTTGTGCAGATCCTCCAGGCATCCCTGAATGCTCTCGATGCCGCCTGCCGCGTCGCCCCGCCGGATCGCCAGCTCCCCTCCGAACCCGCGTCCAAGCGCAACATAGGGCCCCAGAGAATGGGATTCGGCATGCGACACGAACCACTCCACGTGCTGTTGCGCGCTGTCGAGATCGCCGGTCCACAGGAATACGGAAACAGCCCAGATCAGAGCGATGGACAGCGTTACCGGATGGTCCGTGCTTGCCGCATCCTTGACGGCCTGGCGGGCACATTCCACGGCCTGGGCCGGATGGCCTTGCATCCACAGCGTCCTCGCCAGGGCCCCTCCGGCTATGGTGTCGAAACCAAGATAGGTCATGCTGGTCCGCTGGGAGCCCGACCCATGCTGCAGCGCTGCCTCGAGTTCCACGCGGGCGGTGCCAAGTTCGCCGGTAAAGTGGAGTGGGATCCCCAACAAGGTATGGGCTAACGCGATAGCGGTCGGATCGCCAACGGTCGCGGCAACGCTGGAGCTGCGTTTCGCGTAATCCAGCGCGGACTTGAAATTTCCGGTGCGGAAGTGGAACATATGCAGCGGGCCCAGCAGCTGCAGCTGACTGTGGAAATCACCACGTTCCTCGGCGATCGCCAGGCCCCTGTTCAAGGCGACGCGCGCCGCTTCGTTCATGCCGAGCGTGAACATCGACGACAATCCGAGCGCCGCCTGCAGATGCATCTCCTCGCTGCCCGCGCGAGTGTCATCATTGAGGGCGAGAATCGCTCGCTCCGACCAGCGATTACATTCGGTGAGCAGTGACATCGCCAAGAAGAATGGTGCCGCGGCGGCGGCGAGTCCAACTCCGATGTCAACATTGCCGTTGGCGCCAAAGCACCATTCCAGAGCAGCGCGGACATTGCCTAGACCGGCAAGGAGGGGCGCCCGTTCCGCCGCGTTCGACAGGGTCGGCCACGCTGTCCCGGTGTGCTCCAGCCATCGACGATAGTAGGTTGCGTGGCGAACGGCCAGGTCGGCGGCCTCGTCGTCGTCGTCGCTCATTTCTATAGTGTAAGATCGTGTCGTGTCCAACAGCCGATAGCGCATCATGGCCCCAACGGGGCGGGCCGCGACCATCGACTTGGCAACGAGGCTGTCGATGGCGCTGAAAACGACGCCTTGATCTATACTCGTGCTGGTCACGACTTCCAGCGCTGCCTCGATGGTAAAAGATCCAACGAATGCAGCGAGCCGGCGAAGCACGGAGCGTTCCAGTTCGGACAGCAGCCCGTAACTCCAATCCAGCGTCGCCTGCAGAGTTTTTTGGCGTGGCGGGGCGGTACGCTGCCCCGGCCAGAGCAGGGTCAGGCGCTGGTCGAGAAGCGCGGCGGTTTGCGGCAGGCCGTATGCCTCGACCCGTCCGGCTGCCAATTCAATCGCCAGTGCCACACCGTCAAGCTTTCGGCAGATGCTGGTCACGAGTGCGGTGTCGGCATCGCTGAGGTCCAGGCGAGCCCCGCTTGCCGCCGCGCGTTCCAGGAACAACTGCGTCGCGGGAAACGCCTGAGCCGCTGCCGGGGTGATGTCCGGATCATCGGGAGGACAGGCGAGCGGCGCCAATCTGTGGACGTGCTCGCCCTCGACCCGAAGCGCCTCGCGGCTTGTGGCCAGGATGTGGGCTTGCGGCGCGGCTACGAAGATGCGTGACGTCAGAGCGGCCACCGCCTCGATGAGATGTTCGCAGGTGTCGAGGATCAAGAGGATTCGCTTGTCCCGCAGGTAGGCGATCAGGCTGGGTGTCGTATTCTCGGACTGGATCGACAGTCCCAGCATGGAGGCGATCGTCGTTGCCGTCAGGCTGGGATCGCTGAGCGCTCCAAGATCGACGAACAGCACGGCGCCCGCGAAGCTCTCGATCAGATCGTGACCGACAGCCACGGCGACCGTGGTTTTGCCGACCCCGCCGCTACCGACAATTGTAACAAAACGTGCCGCAGCCAGTTGAGTCGAAATCATCAGAGCGTCATGGGTTCGGCCAACCATTCGGATCAAGCGGCTTGGCAGGTTGGCATGCGGAAAACTGGCGGCAACTTCCATCGGTACATTGGCCCGATCGCTCGAGCCAGAGATCGGTGCCACGAAGCAATAGCCCCGCCCGGCCATGGTGGCGATGTATCGCGCGCCGCCTTTGCCATCGCCCAGCGCCTTGCGCAGGCTGGCGACGTGAAACCGCAAACTGCCTTCTTCCACGGTGACGTCAGGCCAGACCCAGGCCAACAAATCCCTTTTGCTGACAACCTCGTTGGGGCGTGCCACCAGAGCGATCAAGAGGTCGAGTGTTCGCGCCCCCAACTCCACTGGGGCACCTTCCTTCGTCAGGAGCCTTTCGCTCGCAACCAAGCTGAAAGGACCAAACGATATCGCGTCCCTGGTCTGCGTCGCCTGTTCTATCATGGCGTCTTCTTCCGTAGCCGCCCGACTAGACTGCATCGTAGGTCAAAGATCTGGCCGGCGCTACCGGGGGGGCCTCCGGGCAGGACATTTTGAGCTACAGGTCTGTGGAAGATTACATCAGGCGGCGATCCCCGGCGATGAGCGGTCGTGCTCTACGTTTCGTCGCTCCTGGCAACTGCTAACAGGGGTTCACAAGCACTAACGTGCGCTTCTTCCTGTTGCTGCCTACGTTGGGTGAGTGATCTCGTCCTGAAGCGAGGCCCAGACCGAGGATAGCAATCATGTCCGCGACATCATTACCGGTCACCGGCCGCGGCTTGATTGGCAGCGCGGCAGTCGCGGGTGCGGCTGGAGTGATCCTGCTCGCCGCCGTCAATTACGCCCGGAGTGCACCGGCCGCCGAAGCAGCAACCGCTGTCGACCCGGTCTGCATCAGCGCCAAGGATCCCGGTGGAGCGCCATCACGCCCTGACTATCCGGCGAGCCGTGATGCCAGTCATCCGGGCCTCACGGCTTACTATGCGGTGTCGCTCCGGTGGCTTGAGCAGCCGCATGAATGTCGCGGCCTGATCCTGCATTCGATCGTCCAGCGGAAGATTTTTCGTTCCCGTACCCATGCGGCATGACTTCAAGCCAGTCGGTGTCACACAGCCCGATTGGGCTTGCAGCACACAGGAGATTTATCAAGGCCATGGAACAGAAAGTTGTCGTCGTTACCGGAGCATCGCAGGGCATCGGCGCGGCCCTGGTCAAGGCGTATCGCGATCGCAATTACCGGGTGATCGCGACGGCGCGTTCGATCGAGCCGTCGTATGATGACGACGTCATCGTGGTGCCCGGCGACATCGCCGACCGAAAGACCGCCGAGAGTGTGATCCATGAGGGCATGGCCCGGTTCGGGCGGATCGACACGCTGGTCAACAACGCCGGCATATTCATTGCGAAGCCGTTCATCCAGTACACCGAAGCAGACTATGCGGCGATCATGGGCGTCAACGTCGCCGGCTTCTTTCACACGACGCAACTCGCCATCGCCGAGATGGAGAAGCGGGGCAGCGGGCATGTCGTGCAGGTCACGACAAGCCTGGTCGATCACGCGAGGTCCGGCGAGCCGTCGGTGCTCGCCTCGTTGACAAAGGGTGGCCTGAATGGCGCGACCAAATCGCTCGCCATCGAGTATGCAAGGCGCGGCATTCGCGTCAACGCGGTCGCGCTGGGCGTTATCAAGTCGCCGATGCATCCCGTCGAGGCGCACTCTGCAACTCGACGCCCTGCATCCGGTCGGCCACATGGGCGAGATCTCCGACGTCGTTGACGCGATCCTCTATCTCGAGTCGGCCAGCTTCGTGACGGGCGAAATACTTCACGTCGACGGCGGCCAGAGCGCGGGCCACTGACCCAACCTCCCGGGGAGCCGCATTCTGAAACCGCCGTACGGCTGCGCACCGTCAAGCTTCATGACATTCACGCCGGTGCGCCAACTAACAGATGAATTTGGGACAAGGACTCCACGATGCCTCCGGTCGAAAAACTACTGTACACAGCCAAGACCCACACCACGGGTGGCCGCGACGGCGCGTCCCGCAGCTCGGATGGCCGCCTGGACATCAAGCTTTCAGTTCCTGGCACCCTGGGCAACGGCACCAATCCCGAGCAGCTGCTGGCCGCTGGCTGGTCGGCCTGCTTCACGAGTGCAATGAAGATCGAGGCAGGCAAAATGAAGGTCACGCTGCCCGCCTGGGCTGGCCGTCGATGCGGAAGTGGACCTTTGCATGAGCGGCGGCGCTTACTTCCTCCGGGCTCGTCTCAACGTCAGCCTGCCGGGCTTGGAACGCGAAGTTGCCAGGGCGCTGGCGGATGCCGCGGATCAGACGTGTCCCTACTCCAAAGCTACGCGCGGCAACATCGAAGTTGTCATCAACCTGGTCTAGCACCGAAGTGTAACGGACCTGGCCTGCCGGAGCTTGTCGGACAGATCATTCCGTCAGCGATCTGGCAGCCTACTCCGCGAAGGTCGCGCTACCGGCCACCCGCAAAACCGCCCCTGTCGTCCGATCGGAGCGCAGAGCGGCCATGGCAACAGGCTAAGGCATAAAACGACGACGGTTTCTCTTATCGGACAAGGTCTTGGACCAACACCTGCCGCTCAGGCGAAACAACCAATGACACTCTTCATTCTGGCTTATCTGGCCGGCGTGCTCACCATCGCCACACCGTGCATCTTCCCGATTCTGCCGTTCGTCCTGGCGCGAGCCGACGAACCTTTCAGACGCGGCGGCTTGCCCATGCTGCTCGGCCTGGCCATGGCCTTTGCGGCGGTGGCAAGTCTCGCATCGGTCGCCGGAGGCTGGGCAGTGGAAGCGAACCGCCACGGCAGAACCGCCGCCCTGGCGCTGATCACGCTGTTCGGGCTGACGATGCTGATGCCCACTATGGCAGCGCGCATGATGGCCCCGGCGGTTTCGATCGGATCCAGACTTTCGAGCTGGGCACTGCAACGCAGGAGCCTCCCGGGCGCGACAGTAGCGACCTCGGTGCTGCTGGGCGTCGCGACCGGGTTGGTCTGGGCGCCGTGCGCCGGCCCGGTGCTGGGATTGATCCTGACCGGCGCCGCGCTGCGGGGGCCGAGCGTTGCCGGGTCCTTTTTACTGCTGGCGTATGGATTGGGCGCGGCGACCTCGCTTGCCGCCGGCGTGCTGTTGAGCGGACGTCTTCTCGCCGTCGCCAAGCAATCGGTGCGATGGGGGGATGGCTTTCGCCGTATCCTCGGCGCTGCCGTGGTGGCAGGCGCCGCGACCATCTGGCTCGGCCTCGATACCGGCCCCCTGACCCGCTGGTCTTCGGTCAGCACCAATGCTCTCGAGCATGACCTGATCGCAGCACTGCGGAACCAGCCCGGCGCGAGCATGGGCACAACAGCTGCGCACGCCGCCGCGGCCCCGGTGTTGTCCGGCCCGCTGGCCTCGCTGCTCGCGGCCCGGCCGTGGCTGAACACGCCGCCGCTGCAGCCTGCGGACCTGCGGGGCAAAGTCGTTTTGGTGAATTTCTGGACCTATTCCTGCATCAATTGTCTGAGGATGTTACCGCATGTCCGAGCGTGGGCGGAAAAATACCGGGATCGCGGACTCGTGGTGATCGGTGTGCAGACCCCGGAGTTCGCCTTCGAGAAAGATGTCGACAATGTGCGCAAGGCGTTGGTCTCACTTGGGGTTAGCTATCCTGTCGCCATCGACAATGATTTCGGAGTCTGGCGGGCGTTCGGCAATGAAGCATGGCCGGCGCTATACTTCATTGGCGCAGATGGCCGTGTGCGAGATCAGGAGTTCGGCGAGGGTAGCTACGACAAGTCTGAACGGCTGATCCAACAACTGCTGTCCGAAGCTCACGGCGCACCGGTGGCTGACGATATCGTGGCCATCAGCGGCAACGGTCCGCAGGCCGCGGCGGACGCCAGTGATCTGCGCTCGTTGGAGACCTACATCGGCTTCGCTCAGGCGAGAAACTTCGTGTCTCCCGGCGGCATCCGCGAAGATGTCCCCAGCCTCTATCGGACCGTGCCGGCGCTGCCGCTCAACCAATGGAGCCTGATGGGTGTTTGGACGATCGGGGGAGAGTTCGCCACGCTGGACGACCCATCCGGCGGCATTGCCTTTCGTTTTCACTCCCGCGACCTGCACCTCGTATTGGCGCTTTCCTCTCAGGGTCATTCCGTTCGCTTTCGCGTCAAGATCGATGGCGCTCCGCCCGGACCTGACCATGGTGTTGACGTGGACGCTGAAGGATGGGGCAGCGTGCAGGACGAGCGCCTGTATCAGCTTGTCCGGCAAACGGGGTCGGTGGTGGACCGGACCTTCGAGATTGAATTCTTCGACGCCGGTGTCCGAGCGTACGCCTTCACGTTCGGATAGAGCAGCCGGCGGGCTGCGGACAAACGCCGCCGCCGACGGGCCGAAGCAGGCACTTCTCAACCAAGCATTGAATGAAGGAGAAGTCACCTATGCGTACAATCGGTTTTTCCGAAAAGATCGACCATGACCGGCGCCGGTTTGTCGGCGCTGCGGCAATGGCAATCACTGCCGCTCAGGTCGGCGTCGTGCGGTCTGCGAATGCGCAGGCCGGTGGGGCAAAACCACTGCCCACGATAAAGCCGGGCATGAACACCTCGTTCGCTGCACTCAAACAGATCGATGCCGGCGTCCTCAATACCGGATACGCTGAAGCTGGCCCCGTCGATGGTCCGGTGGTCATCCTTCTGCACGGCTGGCCCTACGATATTCACAGCTATGTCGACGTCGCGCCTTTGCTGGCCTCGGCAGGCTACCGGGTGATCGTCCCGTACGTGCGTGGCTGTGGCACAACGCGCTTCCTTTCAGATGCGACGTTCCGGAATGGCCAGCAGGCGGCGGTCGCCATCGATGTCATTGCTATGATGGATGCTCTCAAGATCCAGAAGGCGATCCTCGCCGGTTATGACTGGGGAGCACGGACGGCGGACATCATGGCCGCGCTCTGGCCGGAGCGCTGCAAGGCCCTGGTCTCCGTCAGTGGTTATCTGATCGGCAGCCCTGAAGCCAACAAGCAGCCGTTGCCGCCAAAGGCTGAGTATCAGTGGTGGTACCAATATTATTTTGCCACGGAACGCGGCGTGCTTGGCTACGACAAATACCGGAACGATTTTGCGAAGCTCATTTGGCAGACCGCTTCGCCGAAGTGGGAGTTCGATGATGCCACGTTCGATCGCACCGCGGCGTCGTTCAACAACCCGGACTACGTCGCCATCGTGATTCATAATTACCGCTGGCGCCTCGGTCTGGCTGAGGGCGAGCAGAAATATGACGATCTGGAAAAGCGGCTTGCCGAAGGTCCGGTCATTACCGTGCCCGCGATCACCCTTGAAGGTGATGCCAATGGCGCACCACACGCGGACGGCGGCGCCTATCGCAAGAAGTTCTCCGGCAAATACGAGCACCGGCTCATCAAGGGCGGCATCGGACACAATCTGCCCCAGGAAGCCCCGCAGGCCTTTGCCCAGGCGGTGGTCGACGTCGACAGTTATTGATCGGCATAAGTCAGCGCAGGCCGTGCGGACTGACAAACACAGTCCGCAGGGCCCTCCGCCGTAATCAGGGCGCATTCGGGCCGAAAGTCGCTGCTTCAGGATAGCAGACGGCCGCGCGCAATGCGGGAAATCCGCGCATTACGTGTGACGTGCCGGGGCCCGGAGACATGGCGCAGGCGGGGCTGCGTGCCTGCGTGCCTTGACATGCCTGCTATTGGTGCACGGCACGTCAGCGATTGGGCAATCCGCGCACTTGGCGGCGCGGATGCCTGCTGTTGCGGTGGCACTCCCCTTGCAGGTTCCGTCGATAATCCGAGCGATCCGATTGGGGATGACGATGTCCGTGCTCGCCAAACTCCGGATGCGAAGCCTGATCGGTGCCACCAACCGGCCCGTCGACCAGACGCGCCAGGCGCCTGCCGATTTCCTGCAACAGCGGAGAGCCCTCGTGCAAATCTTACGATATGCGTTCCTTGTCGCGGTCGTGACCGCGCTGAGTGCCGTCGCGACTCGGGCCAGCGCTGCCGGCCCGGCATGCGAACCTGAGAAGCTCGGCGAAAAATACCCAAGCCTGGCCGGCAAGACCATCAAGATCGGTGCCGATCCGGAGACACCGCCGTACGTGGTGCGTGATGGCAGCGATTTCAGCAAGGTTGTCGGCGCTGACGTCGATCTGGCCAACGCGGTGCTCGACTGTGCCGGCATCAAGCACGAGATGTTCCTCGGCGCCTGGTCCGGTCTGCTTCCGGCGACCGCCGGCGGACAGGTCGACGTTTTCTGGGACACGCTCTATTACACACCGGTACGCGCCAAGCAGATCGACTACGTGTTGTATATGCAGGCCGGCACCGGCGCGCTGACGCAGAAGGGCAATCCGAAGAATATCACCTCGATCGATGCATCGTGTGGCACCACCTACGGGGTCGGCCTCGGCACGGTCGAGGAAGCGGCGATGCACAAGCAGGACGATGCCTGCAAGGCCGCCGGCAAGGCAGGCATCACCATCATGACCTATCCCGACACCGCGTCCGGCAGCCGGCTGGTGCAGAGCGGCCGCGCCGACATCATGCTGAGCGATCTCTCGATGGTCGATTCGCTCGCCGCCAGCAATCCGGCACTCTATCAGCGCGCGTACAAGATTCTGACCGGGTTCAACATCGGAGCGGCGGTCAAGAAGGGCAACAAGGATCTGCTGCAGGCGATCTACGACGGAATGCAGATCATGCAGGCCAACGGCACGCAGAAGATAATCTTCACCAAGTATCACCTGGACCCGGATCTCGCGCTGCCGGCGACAATCAAGACCGAATAGCAGCCGGCGTGTCGCGACCCTCCATCCGGGCGCTCACCGTGTTGGCCGCTTTGGTCGCGGCCGGTCCGGCTTACGCACAGGCTCCCCCGGACGGTCCGTGGCTCGCGGAGGTCTGGTCCTATGCGGTGTCCGGCTTTCTCTGGAGCGGCGCCCTCCTCGCCGTCCAGATCACGCTGCTCGGCATGTCGTGCGGCATCGTGCTCGGCCTTGGCCTCGCGCTGATGCGGCTGTCGCGTATCGGCGTGGTGCGCGGTGCGGCCTGGGCGTACATATTCGCCATCCGCGGCACGCCGCTGCTGCTGCAACTGGTGTTCGTGTTCGACGCGCTGCCCGCCGTCGGCATCCGGCTCGACAGCTTTTCCACCGCGGTGATCGGCTTCGCGCTGAACGAGGCCGCCTTCAGCGCCGAGATCATCCGCGGCGGCATCCTGTCGGTAAACCGCACGCAATCGGTCGCCGCCGCATCGCTGGGCATGGGAGGCTGGCTCACATTGCGCCGGATCATCCTGCCGCAGGCGATGCGGGCGATCCTGCCGGGGCTATCGAACAACACCATCAGCATGCTGAAACTGACCTCCATCGCTTCGGTGATCTTCGTCAATGAACTGACCTTCCGCGCGCAACAGATTGTCGGCCAGAATTTCCGTTTCTTCACCGTGTTCACCGCGGCGGCCGCGATCTATCTGCTGATGACAAGCCTGATCTCGCTGGCGCAGGCGTGGGGCGAGCGCAAGTTCGACCTCGATCGCGCGCCGCTGCCAGGCAGCGCGGCGCTCGGCCGCCTGTTCGGTCTGCGCCAGCCCGATCCACCGCCGCCGGCACCGAAGCCGCCGCACTCCCTCCGCGCCGATCCGCCGGACCTCGCGTGGCTGCGGACGCTGCTGGGCGCCACCGACCATGACAAACGCGGCCGGCCCTTTGTGGTCGGGCGCAACGTGCAGAAATCCTATGCCGGGCGCGAGGTGCTCGGCGGCATCGACTTCAGTGTGGCTCAGGGCGAGGTGGTCACCATCCTCGGCCCCAGCGGTTCGGGCAAAAGCACGCTATTGCGCATGATCAATCACCTCGAGGGGCTCGACTGGGGGGAGGTGACGATCGACGGCCAAAGCGTCGGTTACCGCCCAGCCACCGGAGGCAAGCCGCGGCCGATCCGTGATGTCGCAAGCGCGCGGGCGGCGGCGCGCATCGGCATGGTGTTTCAGCATTTCAATCTGTTCGCCCATTTGACGGCGCTGCAGAACATCGCCGAAGCGCCGATGCGGGTTTACGGCGTACCCCGTGCGGAAGCGGAAACTGAGGCCCGGCGCCTGCTCGCCGCGGTCGGATTGGCCGGACACGCCGAACATCTGCCGCACCGCCTGTCGGGCGGCCAGCAACAGCGTGTGGCGATCGCGCGGGCACTGGCCATCCACCCCAGGCTGATGCTGTTCGATGAGCCGACCTCGGCGCTGGACCCGGAACTGGTCGGCGAGGTGCTTGCCGTGATCCGACGCCTGGCCGATGTGGGCATGACAATGATCGTCGTGACGCACGAGGTCCGCTTCGCCCGCGAAGTCGCCGACCGCGTCATCTTCATGGACGAAGGCAGTATCGTCGAACAGGGTCCGCCGACCCAGGTGCTCGATGACCCACACCACGAACGAACCCGACGCTTCCTGCGTCTGGTGGAGCAGGACGAGGTGCCTGTCTGACCAAACGGCGCAACGCCCCGATCAAGGGTATCACGTCGCCGCGCATCGAACCCGAGTGGAAATGCCCAATGGCGGCATTGAGCGCAATGCCGCTGGAGCGTCGGAACCGCTCATCGGCGCCGGCGATGTTTCTCGGGTCGGTTCCTATCATTCGAAAATCACTGTTTACAACCACATCCGATGATCGTTATTGGAATATGCGTAACAAATATCAGTTGTTGGGGGGGAGTGGCATGAAGGCGACGCTGCTGGCAGCGGTGTTGACGTCGGCAATTGTCGGCCCGGGGTACGCAGCCGATACGGAAGTGGAACGCGGCAATTACCTTGTGCATATCATGGGTTGTACCGACTGCCACACGCCAGGAAATTTCCTTGGACACATCGACAACAGCCGCTTTCTCGGTGGGTCGGATGTTGGTTTCGGCAGCCCAGCGGGAGTTTTCTACCCGCCCAACCTGACCCCTGATAAGGCAACCGGTTTGGGGAACTGGACCGATGCGCAGATCGTCACCGCCATCACCAAAGGCCAGCGCCCAGACGGGAGGATGTTGTCTCCGATCATGCCCTATCCGAACGTGGGCGCCGCCGTGACCAAAACGGATGCCATGGCGATCGCAGCCTATCTGAAAAGTCTGCCACCCATCAGCAACAAGGTCCCGGGACCATTTGGGCCAGATGAGGAACCGACCGGGCTCATCATGGCGATCCAGCCCGCCGCCGCTTACTTCGCAGGTCATAAGCCGCCCAAGTGACAACGGGGCCGGATCCGGACTTGCTGGTGATGAACCGAATGATTGGCAGAGGCAGAATCAACGCCAGCGCCGAGCGACGGCCGTCTGTCAGTCGATCCGGCCTATGCCGCCGATTTGCCTAACCGCACAACCGCCGCCACCACGTCAAGTGGATTTTCTCGCGACAAAAAATGCCCGGCGCGCGGGATCAGTTTGCGCTCGAAATAGCCGGTGAACAGTCGGTCGCGCGGGGCCGAGCCGGCCGGAGCACCGACCCCGTCATCCTCGCCGTGCAGGACGATCACCGGTACCGCGATCGGCGGCTGTCCGACCAGCCGGGCCTCGAGGTCGTTGTAAGCCGGGTCGCCGGCGGCGTTGCCGTAACGATGTCGGTAGGATTGCATGGTGACGTCGACGAAATCTGAATTGTCGAAGCTTGCTGCTGTCGCCTGGAATGTCCTGTCATCGAAATCCCAGTTTGGTGACCAGAGCCGCCACAACAACCTTGCGATTTCGCCGCGGTTAGCGGTCAGCCCGGCGCGGCCTCGTTCGGTATGAAAGTCACCATTGGTACCAGTATCGAAACTCCTGTTCCGCGGCGGCCGGGCGCGCCGAACCCGCGATGTCCTGGATACCGTAGCCGGTGATCGCCACCAGGCCCCTCACCCGTTCCGGCCATAGTGCCGCGACGACACAGGCCGCTCGACCGCCCCAGTCATAGCCGGCGAGAAGCGACCGCGGGATCGACAACGCGTCCATGAAGTCGCGCACATCGGCACCCAGCGCCGCCTGCTGTCCGCTGCGCGGTGTCGCGTCATTCAGGAACCGGGTCGGCCCGAAGCCGCGCAGCCACGGCACCAGGACGCGAAAGCCAGCCTGAGCCAGTGGCGGCGCCACACCGTCCCAGTCATGCACGTCCGACGGCCAGCCATGGAGCAGGATCACCACGGGGCCATCGGTGGGACCGGATTCCAGATACGCGATCTCGAGGACCGAGGTTCGAACCGTTCTATATGCCCCCATGATCCTATACCTTCAGTTGCTCTCGTGGTTTGCCCAGCGCTGACCAGGGTGAGCTTGCCCTTGGAGCAGCCCGACCGTAGCGCTTAGCGCACCAGGGTGTTGGTGACGGCGCCCCCGGTTGCGCTGCGGCCACCATCGACCACGTACTGCGCGCCGGTGATGTTGGAGGCGAGATCAGACGATAGGAACAGCACCAGGTTGGCGACTTCCTCGGCCGTGCCATACCGGCCGATCGGGATATTCGCCTGGTACCGGGTGCCGACGCTGCCCGGATCGTCGGGGCTCAGCATCAACTCCAGCGAATGGATCATGCGCGTATCGATCGGGCCGGGGCAGACGGCGTTCACCCGTACACCGGACCGCGCGACTTCCCCGGCCGCCGTTTTGGTCAAGCCGATCACGGCATGCTTGGAGGCGACGTAAGCCGGCATTCCGGGAGATGCCACCAGGCCGGCAACCGAGGCGGTGTTCACAACCGCCCCGCGGCCCTGCTTGAGCATCACCGGCAAGACGTGGCGCAGCCCGAGGAAGACTCCCTTGACGTTGACCGACATCACCCGGTCGAACATCTCCTCGTCATATTCATGTGTCAGCGCGACCGAGCCCTCGATGCCGGCATTGTTATGGAAGCAGTCGATCGAGCCGTAGGCATCCAGTGCAAGCTTCACATAATTCTGCACGTCGGCGGACCGGGTGACGTCGGCGGCGACAAACAGCGCTTCGCAACCTTGCTGGCGCAGGATGCCGGTGGTGGCCTCGCCCGCTGCCTGATCGCGGTCTACCACCACAACCTTGGCGCCCCCTTTGGCGAAGCCGAGTGCCGCGGCACGACCGATGCCGTTGCCCGCGCCGGTGATCAAGGCGACCTTGCCGTGGAAGTCCATCGTTTCCTCGCTTCGTGGTTGTCGTTGCTGGCAAACTAGAGCACATCGCCGAGAACCGGAAATCCAGGCCGACAAGGCCACTAACGGGCCTGGCCGAGCCGACCGACGGAGCGCAATTGATCCGGGCCGCCGCGCCGGCGTCGTACTCCTGCGCGGTGAAGCGCCGTGACGTCATGGTGGTCGTCCTCGTCGCGCAATTCATTCATGACCTGGATCAATGTGAGGCATCGGAGTTCCGCGCAGGATTTCCAAGTTTCGGGGAACTGCGGGTTGAGATGGCTCCGACGTGGCCGGGCTGCGCCAGAGGCCTGGCAAAGATATCCCTGGCCAGAAAGCGGTTTGACAATGATGAGCGAGAAAATGTCTGCGTCGGGTGAAACACTGGAACACAAACATACCAGGGAGGCGATTCAGCAACGTCTTTCCCAAAACCCGCGGGGCAGCTATCTCCGGGACTGGATCTACGGCGGAATTGATGGGACCATCACGACATTTGCGATCGTCGCAGGCGTGGTCGGAGCCGACATGCCTGGCACAGTTGTGCTGGTTCTCGGCCTGGCCAACCTGGTCGCTGATGGGTTTGCGATGGGCGCCGGGAGCTACAGCGGCACCAAGGCTGACCTGGACGACTACAGGCGTTTGCTCGCCGTCGAGCGAAAACATATCGCGCTGGAACCTAGCGGCGAACGTGAAGAGATCCGCCAGATCTTCGGCGGCAAGGGCTTCTCAGGCGCTGAGCTGGAGGGCATCGTCGATGTCATCACCGCCAACGAGGACCGCTGGGCAAAGACCATGGCGGTCGAGGAATATGGACTGGCGCCAGTGGCAAAATCGCCGATCCGAGCGGCATTCAACACCTCGGCCGCATTCGCGCTATGCGGACTGGTTCCGCTCGTCAGCTACCTCGCGGCTTATCGCCTCTCCTGGTGCGTGGTCGCGACAGGCCTCGTGTTCTTCGCGATCGGGGCGATGAAGAGCCGTTGGTCGTTGGCGGGCTGGATGTCATCCGGGTTGGAGACGCTGACTATCGGCATGAGTGCAGCCACTCTCTCGTTCTGCATCGGCTACGGACTGAGAGCTCTCGTGCAGGTCCCCGCCTGAAGCGCATCGGTCGGGTCTGGACCGACCGCATCCGCTTGCAATGTCAGCTGAAATGAAGGCGCCCGCCTACGTCTCCTGAAACTCCAACCGGGCCTCTTCGAGGCAGGCCCAGACGTAGGGGAACAGCGAGCGGGCGATCTCCACGCGGAAGGTTTCGGAGCCGATACGCCACAAAATCACCTCGGCTTTCCCGAGCAGCGTCCGCGTGCACATTCCTGCCGGAAACACTCGCCCATCCAGGTCGAGGGCGCACAATGCGTTCAGGCACCACGCTGCCCGTGTGCCCGAAAGTTCCAGCGCGGCGGTCCGCTGCGACACGTCGACGACGCTGACCGGATGGTCGCCGACCACCCTGATCGCGAGTGCCGCGAGTTCGGTCGCCTCCGAGGGGGCAAGGATCAGCCATTCATCCGGTCCCAACCATAGCGCGGCTCGGTCGCGTGAGGTGACTGCGCGGCACGGGACTGTAGGCAGCAATACCCCGAGAGCCAGCCCGATTGCGGTTGCGGCTGCGGTGCCGGCGCGAATCGCCAACCGAGTTGCCGGATCCAGCGCCGCCAGGCGGACTGACCGGGCCGGCCGCGCAACCGGCGGCGGATTGTCCACCGCGGGCAACAGCGGTTCGGCGGGCGGGCTGACACCGGGGTACGTCCGCAGGCGTTCGTCGGTCCTGTCGAGGAAAATCGGATCGGTGACCGTGACCTCGTGCGCCGCCCGTCCCATCGGTACGCGCAGTCGGCCGCCGACGCGTGAGCGCCCGGCCGAAACCAGCGCCAGTGCGAAACCACGCTGCAGCACGGGGCTATGATAGGAGGAGGTGACATGACCGAGGGATGGTCCTTCCGCCGACCCCCGTCTCTGTAACGCCGGGCCGGCTGATGAAGCGCGTGCGGCGATGACCTGCGCGCCTTCCTCCAGCACCACGGTTGGATCGATCGGCAGCAGCCCGACCAACTGTCTTCGATCCGGCCGCAGCATTTCCGCCCTCGACAGCGAGCGTTTGCCGATGAAGTCGGCCTTCGACTGGGCGATCATCCGAGCCAGTCCAAGATCGTCCGGGATCACCGTCCCGTCGGTTTCCTGGCCGACGACAATGTAGCCCTTCTCCGCGCGCAAGACATGCATGGCGTCGGTGCCGTATCGCGTCACCTCGCCTTGAAGGATCGTGTCCCACACGCGCTGGGCCTGATCCGGCGGCAGGTTGAGCTCGAATCCCAACTCGCCGGTAAAGCTGACACGGAACAGCCGGATCGGTATGTCACCAATATGACCCTGCCGAACGCTCATATGCGGCATGGCAGTCAGATCGATATCCGGAATGAATGGCGCCAGCACGGCGGCGGATCGAGGGCCTTGCACCGCGATGACGGCCCACTGCTCGGTGGTCGATGTCAGCCAGGTGCGAAGCTCGGGAAACTCGGTCTGCAGATAGTCTTCCATGTGATGCAGCACGGCAGCGGCACCGCCGGTGGTAGTCGTGACGTGAAACCGGTCGAACGCCAGTCGGGCGACGATGCCGTCGTCACGTATCGTGCCGTCCTCACCCAGCAGGATAGCGTAGCGGCAGCGGCCGGGGACCAACTTGCTGAAGTCTCCGGTATAGATGCGATTCAGGAACGTCACCGCGTCGGGGCCGACGACCTCGATTTTGCCGAGTGTGCTGGCGTCGAAAATGCCGGCGTCGTTGCGAACGGCGAGGCATTCGCGTGCCACGGCCGCCTCGATCGTTTCGCCATGACGAGGAAAACAGCGCGCCCGCTTCCAGGTGCCGACGTCCTCCAGCACCGCGCCGGGCGTCGCGATCGGCGGCAGGCGGATAGGGGCGTACAGCGCGCCGCGAAATGCCCCGGCCAAGCCGCCGAATGTCACCGGAGTGTAGGGCGGACGGAAGCGGGTCGGGCCGATTGCGTCCATCCCCTGACCGGTCAGTCCGGCGACCGTCGCCAACGCGTTCAGGTTGGAGGTCTTGCCTTGGTCCGTCGCCATGCCGGTCGTGGTGTAGCGCTTGACATGCTCGATCGACACGAAGCCCTCGTTGGTCGCGACCTCGAGGTCATGGGTGGTCACGTCGTTCTGAAAATCGACGAACGCCTTGGGATGCGCGGCGGCCGGGGCAGGGGGTTCCGGTGGCTGCATCCTCGGCTGGCCGGCGACCGAGAAGGCACGCGGCTCGCTGCCGCCGGCGGCGGTACCATCCCGCAGCAGAGTGGCGAGATCGAACACACCCGCGCACGCCCCGACCGAGCGCGTCGTCCCCATCGTCTGATCCGGCAGGAAGCTGCCGGATGCAGGATCGAACAGCAGGCCGCCGCGCGATTGTGAGTGCAGATGCACCGATGGCGTCCAGCCACCCGAAAACAAGACCGTATCGCACGGAACGACATTGTTTCCGTTGGTCAGCCGGACCGAGTGGACGCGCAGACGACCTTCGGTGCTGGCGATCATCGCCCCGAGATGCAGCGGGACGCCGAGCGCGCGCACTGCCTCCACCGCTTCGCTGTCAGGTTGCGGGCGTCGATCGACGATCGCTGCGATCACGACCCCGGCCGCGTGTAACTCCGCCGCGGCGCGGTAGGCGCTGTCGTTGTCGGTCGCCACCACCACGCGGCGTCCAACACGAACGCCATAGCGGTGCAGATACGTTCTCGCCGCTCCGGCCAGCATCACGCCGGGACGGTCATTGTCGGGAAACACCAGCGGGCGCTCGATCGCGCCGGTGGCGAGGATGACCCGGCCGGCGCGCACATGCCACAGACGCTCGCGCGCCAAGGCATGGTCCGGCAACGGAAGATGATCAGTCAGCCGCTGCGCCAGTCCGATCAGGTTGTCAGGATACCAGCCGAACGCCGTGGTCCGAGGCAGCAGCGTGACGGAGCGGCTCAAAGTGCCGACCGCCTCGCGCAGCCAGTCCGCGGCAGGCCAGCCGTCGATCGTCGCGGTTGGTTCGGCCAGCAGCGAACCGCCGAGTTCCGCCTGTTCATCACACAAAATCACCCGCTGACCGGTAACCGAGGCGCCCAGTGCCGCGGCCAGCCCCGCCGGACCACCGCCGATCACCAGGACGTCGCAGTGCGCGTACTGCTGCAAATACCGATCGCCGTCCGGCTCCCTCGCCGCTCGGCCTAGCCCCGCGGCCCGCCGGATCGCCGGCTCATACAAACGACCCCAGAACGACGGCGGCCACATGAATGTCTTATAGTAGAAGCCGGCGGACAGCAGCGGAGAGGCGAAGCCCGCCAGCGAACCCAGATCGAAGCGAAGCGAGGGATAGCGGTTCTGGCTGCGGGCGACCAAGCCGTCGTACAGTTCGATCTGCGTGGCACGCAGGTTCGGCGTCAGCCGGCCCGGGCCGCGATCAACAGTGACCAGCGCATTGGGTTCCTCAGCGCCGGCAGACAGAATGCCTCGCGGCCGATGATATTTGAACGAGCGGCCAACCAGGTGCACGTCGTTCGCCAGCAGGGCCGAGGCCAATGTATCGCCGGCGAAACCCTCGTACTGCCGGCCGTCAAAGCTGAAGCGGATGCCGCGGTCGCGGTCGATGCGTCCGCCGCCGGCGGTACGAAAGGCTTGTGTCATGGCGGCTTGCCGCCCGGCCGATAAGTGGCGGCGATCCGATCGGTAACGGTATCGCGCAGGCAGTTGAAGAACCGCCCACAGCCATGCACATGCCGCCAGCGTTCCGCATGGCCGCCTTTCGGGTTGTCGCGGATATAGAGATAGGCAGCCCAGGACCCATCATCGGAGGCGACGGGATCGGCGGGGCGCGGGACGTGGGCCTGGCCGCAATAACGAAACTCGTTTTCCGGCCGAACGCCACACCAGGGACATGGGATCAGCAGCATGGCGTCATCGGCATGCCATCGGGCGCATCAGTGCGCCACGGCCGCGGCCGCCGCCTCATCGATCAGGCGACCGGTGACGAAACGATCAAGTGCAAAAGGCGCGGCAATCGGATGCGGCTCGTTGCGCGCGATGGTGGCGGCGAAAATATGGCCGGAGCCAGGGGTTGCCTTGAACCCACCGGTGCCCCAGCCGCAATTGACGAACAGACCCGGCACCGGCGTCAGGCCGACGATTGGCGAGCGGTCCGGTGTGCAGTCGACGATCCCCGCCCAGCTGCGCAACATGCGCAAGCGCCGGAACGATGGGAAAAGTTCGCAGATCGCCGCCAGCGTCTCACAGGTGACATGCAGCCCACCGGACTGGCTGTAGGAGGTATAAGCGTCGGTGCCGCCACCGATCACCAGCTCTCCCTTGTCGGACTGAGAGACATAGGCGTGGACTGTGTTCGACATCACGACGCAGGGCATCACCGGCTTGACCGGCTCGCTGACCAGAGCCTGCAGCGGAAACGATTCCAGCGGCATGCGCATTCCGGCCATGGCCATCAGCACGCTGGTGTGGCCCGCCGCCGCGATGCCGATCCGGGATGCCGCGATCGGACCGCTGGTTGTTTCGACGCCACTGACCGCACCGGCATGGTCGCGGGTGATGCCGGTGACGGCGCAATTCTGGATGATGTCGACACCGCGCATACTGGCGCCCCGCGCATAGGCCCAGGCCACCGCGTCATGCCGAGCGACGCCGCCGCGTTGCTGTAAGGCCGCACCTAGAACGGGGTAACGCATCCCGCTGGCGTGCGGCGTCTGCTCGCCGTCCGGCGATGGGATGTTCAGCGGCGGGCAGAAAGCTTTCGCCTGCGCCGGGGTCAGCCACTCATTGTCGATGCCCTGCAAACGGTTGGCATGGACGTGACGTCGGAACACCTGCACGTCGTGGTGGGTGTGGGCCAGCATCAAAACACCGCGTGGCGAGAACATCACGTTGTAGTTGAGCTCGCGGGCCAGGCCTTCCCACAGCTTGAGTGAGTGCTCGTAGAGTGCGGCACTCTCCGCGCATAGATAATTGGAGCGGATGATCGTGGTGTTGCGTCCGGTGTTGCCGCCGCCCAGCCAGCCTTTGTCGAGCACGGCGACATCGTTGATACCGTGCTGCTCCGCCAGGTAGTAAGCAGTGGCCAGGCCGTGCCCGCCGGCGCCGACGATGATCACATCATAGGCGGACTTTGGTTGCGCATCACGCCATTGTCTGTCCCAGGCTCGTCCGGTGCCGTGCCGGAGTAGCGAGACAAGGGAGAATCGTGATCCGTCCGTCATTGCGCGGCCTTGTTGCCATACGGACCGGAACGCGGGAAGTCGTCACGCCGAAGCCGCCGACGGACATGGTAGCCGGATCGTTGCGGCCGCGGCCATCGAAGCAAGATTGCCGACTGAACGGCCTGGCGGCTTGGGTGGGTCCGCCTGCGGCTTCCGATCGCCGCCGTGGAAGGCTATAAACTCCTGATCAAACGGGGTACGACCGACCATGGCGGAGTTCGACTACATCATCGTGGGTGCCGGCTCAGCCGGTTGCGTGCTGGCGAACCGGCTGACCGAGGACGCTCGCACCAAGGTCCTGCTTCTGGAAGCCGGGCCCAAGGACAGTTCGATGTGGATCAACATCCCTGCCGGTTTCACCAAGCTGCTCAATAATCCGAGATACAACTGGAATTTCGAGAGCGAGCCGGAGCCAAATCTCGCCAACCGCCGGATCCCGATCCCGCGCGGGCGTACGCTGGGGGGCTCAAGCTCGATCAACGGCATGCTGTATGTTCGCGGCAATCCGCTCGACTACAACACCTGGTCACAATTCGGCAACCGCGGCTGGTCCTATGACGCGGTGCTACCGTATTTTCGCAAGGCGGAACATTTTGAGCCAGGCGGCGATGATACCCGCGGGCGGGGTGGACCGTTGAACGTTACCCATATGCGCGAGCGGGCGGAGTTGCTGGACGCCTTCATCGATGCTGCCGTGGACGAAGGCTTTCCCCGCAACAAGGATTACAACAACGGTCATCAGGAGGGTTTCGGCTATTACCAGGTGACACAGAAGAACGGCGAACGCTGGTCGACCGCGCGGGGCTTTCTCGATCCTGCCCGCAACCGGCCCAACCTGCGGATCGAGACCGAGGCGCTGGCCGGCAGGGTGATCCTGGAAGGCAAGCGCGCGGTCGGCGTCGCTTACACCCGCGGCGGGGTCGCGAGCGAAGCCCGCGCCAACCGCGAGGTCATCCTGGCCGCCGGGGCGGTAAAATCACCGCACCTGCTGGAGTTGTCCGGCATCGGCCAGCCGGAACTGCTGAGCTCCCTCGGCATCCCGGTTCAGCACGCGCTGCCCGGCGTCGGCGAGAACTACCGCGACCACTACGCGCCGCGGATGAACTGGCGGGTGAAGCTGCGGGTGACCCTGAACGAACAGACCCGTGGGCTGGCCTTCGCGAGGGAGGTGGTGAAGTACTACACTCAACGACGTGGCGTCCTCACCTTTACCGGCGGACTCGCATACGGCTTCGTGAAGACCCGACCCGAACTGGACGAGCCCGATGTGCAGTTTCATTTCGCCCACGCGAGCTATGCCAGTGCCCAGACGCGTGTATTGGATCACGAGCCCGGTATGACCCTTACGGTCTATCAATGTCGCCCGGAATCGAAGGGCTCGATCCATGCCAGATCAAATGATCCTGCCGCACCCCCATCGATCCGGCCGAACTTCCTGGCTGACGATATTGATCAGCGCGTGCTGCTGGATGGCATGAAGCTGGGGCGGCGCATCATCAACAACCGGGTATTGGACAAGTACCGCGCCTATGAGATGAACCCGGGCGACAAAGTGCAAACCGACAGTGAGTGGCTGCAGTGGGCGCGGGAAAACGGACAGACCACCTATCACGTAATCGGCACGTGCAAGATGGGGCCAGACCCGATGGCGGTGGTCGATGATCGGCTGCGGGTCTACGGCGTCGGCGGCCTGCGGGTGGTTGATGCCTCTATCATGCCAACCGTGCCGTCAGGCAACACCAATGCCGCGGTGATCATGATCGCGGAAAAAGGCGCCGACATGATCAAATCCGCTACCAGCGAAGACATCCCCGCCGCGGCTTGAACAGCCTGTGGAGTCGCGAGATGGGCAAGGACAGGAGCTGTGCCTTGCCCGCGCCGCCGCGCATCAGGACTCCAGCAGGCGGCGGAGCAGATCGACGTCTTCGGCGAAAGCGCCGTCGCGCTGCATCAGTTCAGTTACCCGCGACACGGCATGCATCACGGTCGTGTGGTCTCGATTGCCGAACTTGCGGCCAATTTCTGGAAGGCTGCGGCTGGTGAGTTGTTTCGCCAGAAACATTGCCACCTGACGAGGCCGAGCCACGGCGCGTGCTCGGCGGGCTGAGGACATGTCAGTGAGACGTATACTGTAATGTTCTGCAACTTTCTTCTGGATTTCTTCGATCGTTACCCGCCGATCGTGCGCCTTCAGGATGTCGTGCAACACTTCATGCGTCGTTTCGAGCGTAACCGGGCGGCCAAAAAGGTTGGCATGCGCCACCAGGCGGTTCAGCGCACCCTCCAGTTCCCGCACGTTGGACGTGATCTTGTGGGCAAGGAATTCGAGCACCTTGACCGGCACAGCGACGCCGGCCCGTGAGGCCTTCGCCTCAAGGATCGAGATGCGGAGCTCGTACGTCGTCGTGTGCAGGTCGGCGACCATGCCGCAACCCAGGCGGGTCCTCAGGCGATGCTCCAGTCCGCTAAGGTCGGATGGCGATTTATCGGCCGAGACGACGATCTGTTTGCCGGCCTCAACCAAGTAATTGAAAGTATGAAAGAACTCTTCCTGCGTGTTGTCTTTGCCGATCAGGAACTGCAGGTCGTCGATCATCAGCACGTCGACATTGCGCAGATGTTCTTTGAATTCCATGGTGGACTGGCTGCGGATGGCGGCGATGAAGCGGTACATGAACTTCTCGGCCGACATATACGCGACGGACACCGGAGCGGTGAACCGATCAGTCAACTCCCACGCGATCGCATGCATCAGATGGGTCTTGCCGAGGCCGACGCCACCGTAGAGGAAGAGGGGATTGAACCCTGGGCTGGACGGCAGTTCGGCCACGCGGCGGGCGCAGGCGTAGGCAAATTCGTTTGGTTTTCCGACAACGAAACCTTCGAACGTAAAACGTGGATCAAGGGCCGCCGCCAGTTCCGGTCGGGGATCGACACGATCGTCGGATAAGCCTGGCCCCGGCTGGACGAAACCTGTCGGAGCGAGGCTCGATGGCGCAGCGGTCGTGGCCTCGGGGCGGGTTATCCGTTCGACGCGGCCGTTGCGCTCCTCCCGGGCTACCGGTGGCGCCTCCATCGTGGAGAACTCTGCTCGCACGGCTCGCCGCGGAAGAGCCTGCCTCGTGTCGGGCGCCCTGACCGCGGACAGGCTTTCAGCCAACGGGATAGAAATCCGCATGGCGCCGCCGACCCGCACATCCACCCTGCGCACCGCCGGGTTTTCTGCTTGCCACAGCGTCTTGATCCGGTCGCCATAACGGCTTGTTACCCAGTCGCGAAGAAAGCGGGTCGGCAACGTAACGGTCACCTCGTCGCCGTCCATCCCGGCGAGTGCCATCTGTCGCAACCAGGTACGGTATTCGGCCTCACCGACTTCAGTCTGCAGGCGTCCTCTGATCCGCGCCCACTGGGCGGTGAGGTGCGGCATTTCCACGATCTCCGGTTCAGTCGTGGTCATCCCATTCCCCCCGCCGCGGTATCAGCGTAACAAACACGACATCTCTCGGCCCGGCGGGGCAGAGCCCGCCGATTGTATCCGGCCTCGTTCAGCGCGAAACGCAAGTACCCCACCCCCCGGGAGGGGCTTTCAAGTGGCACTACTGTTGTGTTCGGCTGACGAATATTGAGTATGTCAGACTTTTGGAGAGAGGCAATCGAAAACTGGTGCCCGTCACATCCCGACATACGAAAGAAATAAGCTTACGTGGTAAATCGCTCGAAATAAAGATCGGTTGAAACAATTTCGCTGCCACTATCGTCGGGCGCGAAACCACATCATGTACTTTGTATACGGTGATGTTCGGGAGTATTCGTGCTCCAGATCACGTCGGCCCGCTGAAGCCCGGTCAACCATACGGTCGACCGGTTTGCCTCAATCATGCGCCCGGCAGCGTCTTGATCCGTGCCGATAGACGAGCCAGCTTGCGGGCGACCGTGTTGGCGTGGATCACGCCTTTCCCGGATGCCCGCTGCATCTCCGGTTGCGCGGCACGAAGGGCTTCTCCCGCCGCAGATTTGTCGCCGCTGGCGATCGCAGTCTCAACCTTCTTGACGAAAGTCCGCATGCGGGATTTGCGCGCATTGTTTCGCGCGGTACCGAGTAAGTGTCTGTCGAATGCGCTTACGCGCCGAGGCGGTATTGGCCATTTTTCCTACGAATCACATCATCATTGGGCCGCGCAGCACAGGGTCGCAGCCCTACAGCTTGGCGGCGGAAGACAGGCTTTCTACGCATGCGAGTGGGGCGTGTCAAGGCAAAGAAGGACAACCACGGGATGTGCGCAGGGGCCAGATCACTCTCAGATCGCCTCATAGCACGGGAACGCCACCTCGTTTAACTTTCTCTTCGGGCTCAACATGAATTGTGATTTCGAGATGCCCCATCTCCGCCCTCAGTGTGTCCTCGATACGATCACAGATCGTGTGCGCCGCTGCGACAGTCATTGTCCCTGGCACCACCAAATGAAATTCCAGGAACGTGTGCCGACCGGCGTGCCGGGTTCGCAGATCGTGCGCTTCGATCGCACCGGCCGCACTGTTGGCAACCAGTTCCTTGATCCGGTTCACCACCGCGGGTTCTGGCGCCGCATCCATCAGCCCGCTGACCGAGCCGGATATCATCACCATGCCCGACCACAGTACATAGACCCCCGTGGCAGCTGCGAGGCATGGATCAAGCATCACCAGACCGGTGCTGACCACCAGAAGCAACCCGACGGCGATTCCCGCCGAGGTCACCACATCGGCCAGCAGATGCCGCCCATCGGCCTGCAACGCAGGTGACCGCAATTGTCGTCCGACCCGCAGCAGGACCGCCGACCAGACCGCGTTGATCACCGTAGCGCCCGCGTTCAGCGCGAGGCCTCGGAGTGGCACCTCGAGCGACCGCGGGCGGAGCCAACTTTGCCATGCCTCGTGGAAGATCAGCAGGGCCGCGACGACGATCAGCGCGCCCTCGATCACCGCGGCAAAAAACTCCGCCTTCTCGTGGCCGTAGGGATGGTTGGCATCCGCCGGACGGGCGGCGAAGCGCAGCGCGACCCAGGCGATCACGCTGGCGGCAACGTTGACCGTGGATTCCAGGGCGTCGGAATAGAGCGCCGCACTGCCGGTGATCCACCAGGCAGCGGCCTTCAGACCAAGCACCACGCAGCCTGCGAGCAAACTGCCCAGCGCAAAACGTTCGCCTCGCATCATATGATCCGCGCCCGGGGCAACATCGGTCCGATCGGGATTCGTCTGGTCGATGCAGATACCCACAAAACGATGATGGGAGAGATGTGAAGCGGCACAGTCGGCCCTAATCCAACCCGACGCAACCGCGGGCCGGCCGACCGCAGGGCTGGCTCGCATAGCGGAACGGTTCAGGACTGCCCGTTCCCTCGCGAGAAGCGCAACCATCGCATCGGCCAGCCACCGGTTTGCCGGCCGAGGCCAGATGCTTCATGCCCAGTGCCATCGATACAGCAATGAACATCGCGAACCTAACCGTTCGTTTGTGCCAGCGAGGCACCAGGGCGATCTCGGTCTGGCCGCTTGATCCGGCTGGGCGGCCGCCGCGCGGAATGAAATTTCAGCGCCTGCCGGATAGGCCGGGATTCTTCGCTCCGGCAGGCGTCTTCGTCCAGCCGTTCCGCCTCGTCGGCCATTGCTTCGGGCTCGGTTCGGTTGCGATCGGGATCGTTGCTCTCGGAACGGTTGTCTTCTGGACAAATTCCCTTGTACCATTGACGCTTGCGGCATTTTCCTGTGGCATTGGATTAGCACGGAAGCTATTACTGACCCCAGCTTGCTCAAAAACACGCAAGCTACTAGGGATTGTCGGCTGCCCAAAAAGGAGATTCGGATGCGTCGTACGTTGAGCGCCATTGCCGCCCTGAGCCTCCTGTCAACCCAACCCGTGCTGGCACAGCAACAGTGCGCCTCGCTGACCGATCAGTCGGCCTTCGAAGTGCAGGCGTTGCGCAGCGAATTGATGGTCCTGGCGACCGGCTGTCATGACGACAACCGCTACAACGCGTTTATCCACCGCTATCAGTCCGACCTGCAGGCCAATGAGCGAGCGATCGTCGCCTACTTCAAGCATCGCTTTGGCACCAGCGGTCAGACCGAACACGATCGCTTCGTGACCGAACTCGCAAACGCGATGTCCCGCCAGGGCAGTGACCTGGGCGGCGACTTCTGTCCGCGCAACGGTATGATGTTCAACGAGGTCCTGGCACTTCCCTCGTCCGCGGACCTGGCAAACTACGCCGCCGGCAAGGACCTTGTGCCTGCCTCGATTCCGATCTGCTCGCCGTTACCCACCTCCTCTCGTCCGAAGGCCCGCGCCATCGAGATAAAAGCCAGCGGCAACAAGTCAGTTCGGCCGCCGATCACGCTGAACTGACACCCAGAATTGAAACAGCGCGAGACAACCATAACCCAACGCGGCAGGCTGCGGGGTGCTTCGGGGCTGTGGCCGTGACTCGCGGCCCGATGACGGTGGGTGCCCAACGATAGCGGGGATTGGAGCAATATCGGTCTGAGCCGGATCGCGGAGCGACCTCAGGCTGATGAAATCGCTCGTGAAACAACGGTTAGAGCAATATAAGCCTGGTTCTAATCGTGGAGCGACCTCAGGCCGATGCAACTGCTCGTGAAACAGCAAGAGTCAGTGCACTCAAAGGTGGCGGCGCTTGCGCCGGGGAGGAAGCTTACCGCCGGACCTTGCGATGCGGACCCGCCGCCTCGTCATATGCTGTTTGCCGGCCCACCTCGGCCGGGGGGTCACGCCCTGGCCGCCGCCGGCATAACAGTCACCGACATGCGGATGACCGCGTTGCCCGGGATCATCTTCACGGAGAAACTGTCGCTGCCGGTGAAGCCCCGGTCAGGCGTGTAGTCGACGCGGGTCTCATCTCCCACCTGATGGATAACGACGCTGCCATGCGCAGGACGCTCCAGAAGCAGACCGACATCGAATGGCCTGCCGTCGGGTTGCCGCAACGGCTGGCCGCACCAGCCGCTATTGTCCAGCTTCATCACGGCGTCGGTGCTCTGTCCGTCCACCGGGCTGACCTTCGCCACCTCGCAGGTCTTCGCCCCGCCGGTCATGTCGGCGGCATAAAGCCGCGTGCCGGATCCGACGGGCCCCTGGTCGCCGGAGCACGCCTGCAGCAGTACACCTGTCATCAGGATGGCGATCCAAGCCGCGGGCCGCGCGGTCAGCCGGTGTTCACTCATATCGTCCTACGCCTCTTTTCGAGAAATCCGGGCAAGCAATCGTCCATGATCGAGTTGCGAACCGACCCTGCCATACAGACACATACCGTTTGCAGCGGTCGGGGCAACATCGGTCTCGAGGCAGCCAGGGGTGCCCGGCCAACCGTTACCATGAGGACCTCCCGGTCAAGTTCAGCTCACTTTTGGCCTGGCGGACCGACCGATCTTCGCTCGGCCCATGACACGCGAGCCGTGCCCGCGCTGCCCGCGACCGCGCCTGAGCAAGAGGGACACCAATGAACCACGCCGCGCTCAGCTTCCAGGATCTCATCCTACGCCTGCACAATTTCTGGGCTCGGCAAGGCTGCGTCATCCTGCAACCATATGACGTGGAAATGGGTGCCGGCACATTCCATCCCGCGACCACCCTCCGGGCGCTGGGGCCGCGGTTCTGGCGCGCTGCCTATGTGCAGCCTTGCCGTCGGCCGACGGATGGCCGTTATGGCGAAAATCCGAACCGGCTGCAGCATTACTACCAGTACCAGGTCATCATGAAACCCAGTCCGGCGGACGCGCAGGACCTGCTGCTCGCGAGCTACCAGGAGATCGGGCTGGACCCCCTGCAGCACGATTTCCGCTTCGTCGAGGATGACTGGGAAAGCCCGACCCTGGGCGCCTGGGGCCTCGGATGGGAGGTCTGGTGCGACGGCATGGAAGTCGGACAGTTCACCTATTTCCAGCAGGTCGGCGGTATTCCGGTGACCTATCCCAGTTTCGAGATGACCTACGGGCTGGAACGGCTGACAATGTATGTCCAGGATCGCGAGAACGTCTTCGACCTGGACTTCAACGACGCTCCCGGCGACCAGCGTGTCAGCTATGGTGACGTGTTCTTGCGGGCGGAACAGGAATATAGCGCATACAATTTCGAATTCGCCGACACCGCCCTGCTGTCGCGGCACTTTGCCGACGCCGAAGGCGAGTGCGCCGCGCTGCTGGACCGCAAGCTTGCGCTACCCGCGTACGATCAATGCATCAAGGCCAGCCACCTCTTCAACCTTCTGGACGCGCGCGGGGTCATCAGCGTGACCGAACGGGCAAGCTATATCGGCCGGGTCCGCACCCTGGCGAAGGGCTGCTGTGAGGCCTGGTTGGCCGCTGAGACAGCGTGACATCCGCCGTTGGGTTGTCTATCCACCGTCGGTGGGCCTCATTCCCCCAAGACGGAACAGGCGAAAAACCGAAAGTACGGTTGAGCGGGCGGGGTGAGAGCGTGCGCCGGCGCGAAACCCTCGCCCTGGTGTGGTTGGCACGGGGGCACAGTTGAACACCACGAGTGATGATGCCCACTGACCTGGGTGTACGAGGACAAGACAGGTCTGCCGCGACGAATGACGTCCCGAACTTGCGGCTACCGGCGACGAATTGGCTGCGAGGCAGCCGTAGCCATCGCCGCTCGCAAAAGTCCACGGGCAACGGCGCGCTTCGGGGATGTGGTTCAGGAACCGCGGCTCGAACTGGTGCCGGTAAGCGTCGAGGCCGCATATCGTGGGCGTGTTGCCGGCGATTACGATGGCCGCAGTCATCACCCGGCGAAGCTGAAAAACGGAGATTGTCTCGCGTATGCGCTCGGGAAGCTGTATCGGGAGCCCCTGCTGTTTGCACGCAACGACTTTACGCAAACCGATGTCGAGCCGGCCCTGAAGGACTGACCGTTGGCGGAACTCTTTCTCGAATTGTTTGGCGAGGAAATCCCCGCGCGGATGCAGCGTGGAGGGGCGGCCGATCTTGAACGGCTGATCCACGAGGGCTTGCGCGCCATCACGCCGACCTTGGTCAAGACGTATCATGGTCCCCGCCGGATCGCGCTCCGCGCGGAGGTCGCCGGAGAAGTCGCGGCGGCCGCGACATCCGAGCGTGGCCCGCGTGCCAATGCCCCGGAACAGGCGCTGGCCGGTTTCCTGCGTAAGCATAACGCGCATCGAGGAGACCTTCGACAGCAGGGCGACTACTGGGTGCTGGAAAGGCGGACGGCTGCCATCTCTGCCGCTGCCCTGATCGCTGCCGCCATCCCTGGGCTGTTGCGCCGCTTTCCGTGGCCGAAATCCATGCGCTGGGGTGGCACGAGCAACTTCGTCTGGGTCCGCCCGCTGCGCCGTATCGTTTGTCTGCTGGATAGCGCTGTCGTCCCGTTCGACCTCCGCGACGGTGCCGATGACGGCCACGGCCTCGCCAGCGGCAACCTGACCGAGGGTCACCGCTTCCACGCTCCCGGCGCGTTCGCTGTCACCGGCGCCGACAACTGGAAGGAAAGTCTCACCGCCCGACGGGTCCTGGTGGATGCCGCGGACCGCAGCCGCGTCATAGCCGACCGAATCGCGGGTCTGGCGGCCGAGAAGTCCTTGACCGTGGTTGATGATCCCGGCCTGCTGGACGAGGTCGCCGGGTTGGTTGAATGGCCAGTTCCGCACCTCGGCCGCATCGCAGACGAGCATATGGATCTGCCCGCCGAGGTTATGCAGGTCTCGATGCGGGTGAATCAGCGATATTTCGCCCTGCGCACCGCGGACGGCGCCGCTGCCCCTTGGTTCGCTTTCGTTGCCAATATCCAGGCCGAGGATCACGGCGCAGCCGTCATCGCCGGCAACGAACGCGTGCTGCGCGCCCGTTTCGCCGATGCGCGGCACTTCTGGGACCTCGATCGCAGGACCCGGCTCGAAACCCGCGTCCCGGAGCTGGACAAGGTCACGTTCCAGGCGAAGCTGGGCACGCAAGGCGACCGGGTGCGCCGATTGGTCCACCTCGCCGCGCTGGTCGCCCCTCGTGTCGGCGCCGATCCCACAGGTGCCGCGCGGGCCGCCTACCTGGCCAAGGCCGATTTGGTGAGCGGTATGGTCGGAGAGTTCCCCGAGTTGCAGGGTGTCATGGGTCGCTACTACGCGCTGCACGATGGCGAGGCGCCAGCCGTGGCCGACGCGATCCGCGACCACTATGCACCGCGAGGTCCGACGGAACCCGCTCCGTCCGAGCCTCCATCCGTTGCCGTCGCACTGGCGGATAAGCTCGACCAACTGGCGAGCTTTTTTGCGATCGGCGAGAAGCCGACCGGCTCGGGCGACCCCTATGCGCTTCGCCGCGCTGCGCTGGGCGTGATTCGCATCATCCGGGAAAACGGCTTGCGCCTGAATTTGCGTCAGCTGCTGGACGCCGCGGCCGAGCAGGCGCCCGGTGACGGATCGGCGCTCGCCGCGGTGGTGGAAGGCTTGTTCGCATTCGTCATCGAGCGGTTGGTGGTCCAGCTCCGTGCCGACGGCGCCCGTTACGACATCCTCAATGCGGTGTTCGGCGCCAAGCGTCAGCAGCACGCTCAGGACGGTGACCTCGTCGCCCTGCTGGCGCGTACCGAGGCGGTCGCCGCGCTGCTGACCACCCCGGACGGTGTCGACTTGCTCGCTGCCTACCGTCGCGCCGCCAATATCCTCCGCATCGAGGATCGCAAGGACGGGCCGCACGACGGGCCGCCCGATCCGGATCTGCTGCGTGAGCCGGCCGAGGCGGCACTGTTTGCCGCGCTGCAACCGATGCTTGATGTGGCCGATCTGCTGCGGCGGGAAGAGTATGCGACGGCGATGGCGATCACTGCCCGGCTACGCCCGCCGTTGGATGCCTTCTTCGAAAATGTGACGGTGAATTCCCCGGAGCCGGATTTGCGCCGCAATCGGTTGCGGCTTCTCGCCCAGGTTCGGTCTATCATGGACCAAATCGCCGATTTCTCTCGTATCGAAGGCTAGATGAGGTCCGCATGACCAAGTGGGTTTACAGATTCGGCGCCGGCCAGAATGAGGGCCGAGCGGATATGCGCAATCTGCTGGGGGGTAAGGGGGCGAATTTGGCCGAGATGGCCTCCATAGGCCTGCCGGTCCCGCCAGGCTTCACCATCACCGCCGACGTATGCACCGCGTTCTACGACAATGACCGAAACTACCCGGCTGAGTTGCAGCAGCAGGTCGACGACGCCCTGACCGCGGTGGAAAAAGCCGTTGGTTTGAAATTCGGCGACAAGACACATCCTCTTCTGGTCTCGGTCCGCTCCGGGGCGCGCGTGTCGATGCCCGGCATGATGGATACGGTGCTTAATCTGGGACTGACGGATTTTACGGTTCAAGGCCTCGCGAAGGCCGCGAACGACGCCCGCTTTGCCTGGGACTCATATCGCCGCTTCATACAAATGTACGGCTCAGTCGTGATGGGTGTCGATCACCATCGCTTCGAGGAGATCATTGAGCACACCAAACTGGATGCCGGCGTGGTCGAGGACACCGCGCTGACGGCAAACGACTGGCGTCAGGTCGTCGATGGCTACAAGGAGCTGGTGCTGCAGGAGACTGACAAGCCGTTTCCGCAAGATCCGCAGGAGCAGCTTTGGGGCGCGATCGGCGCGGTCTTCGGGTCCTGGATGAACCATCGCGCCATCACCTATCGCCGGCTGCACGATATTCCCGCCGCCTGGGGCACGGCGGTCAACGTGCAGGCCATGGTGTTCGGTAACATGGGCAACGACTGCGCCACCGGGGTCTGCTTTACCCGCGACCCCTCGACCGGGGAGAACATGTTCTACGGCGAGTACCTGGTGAACGCGCAAGGCGAAGACGTCGTCGCCGGCATACGCACGCCACAGCCGCTGTCGTCCTCCGTCGCCAAGCCGGGCGAAATCCCGCTGGAACAGGCGATGCCAGAGGCTTACGCGGAACTGATGCAGGTCCGCTCGACCCTGGAAAAGCACTATTTGGATATGCAGGACATCGAGTTTACCGTGCAGCAGCACAAGCTGTACATGCTGCAGACCCGCAACGGCAAACGCACCGCCGCCGCATCGCTGCGCATGGCTGTGGAAATGGCGCGCGAAGGTCTGATTGACCAGGCCGAGGCGGTCCGGCGCGTCAATCCGTCATCGCTCGATCAACTGCTGCACCCAATGTTGGATCCGAAAGCCTCTCGCACCCTGCTGGGCAAAGGTCTACCAGCGAGCCCGGGTGCCGCGTCGGGCTCGGTGGTGTTCGGCGCCGATGAGGCGGAGAGCCGCGCCGCCAAGGGTGAAGCGGTGATTCTCGTCCGCATCGAGACCAGTCCCGAGGACATCCATGGCATGCACGCCGCCCGCGGCATCCTGACCACACGCGGCGGAATGACCAGCCACGCCGCCGTGGTCGCCCGCGGCATGGGGCGTCCCTGCGTCGCGGGCGCCGGCGGCATCAGCGTCGACTACAACAATCAGGTGCTCTCGGCCGGTGGCAAGGAGATCCGCAGCGGCGAGATCATCACCCTGGACGGCGCGACCGGAGAGGTCTTCGTCGGTCCGGTCGCCATGATCGAGCCGGCGATGTCGGGGGATTTCGGCACCTTGATGGAGTGGGCAGACGGCTGCCGGCGAATGGGTGTGCGGGCCAACGCGGAAACCCCGATGGATGCCGAGACCGCCCGCAAGTTCGGCGCCGAGGGCATTGGACTGTGCCGCACCGAGCACATGTTCTTCGACCCCGAGCGGATCCTCGCGGTCCGCCAGATGATCATCTCCAACACCGAATCCGCCCGCCGCACCGCACTGGACCGCCTGCTGCCGTTTCAGCGCGAGGACTTTCGCCAATTGTTCACCATCATGGCTGGGTTGCCGGTGACGATCCGGTTGCTCGATCCGCCGCTGCACGAGTTCCTGCCGCATGCGGATGCCGAAATGCAGGAGGTGGCGGACTCGCTGGGCACCGATATCGACACCATCCGCCGGCGAGCAGCGGAACTGGCGGAGGCGAATCCCATGTTGGGACATCGCGGCTGCCGTCTGGGTATTTCCTTCCCGGAAATATATGAGATGCAGGCGCGCGCGATTTTTGAGGGCGCGCTTGCGGTGGCCAAGGAGAGCGGCCGCGCGCCGGTGCCGGAGATCATGATCCCGCTGGTCGGCATGAAGCGCGAGCTGGAGATCACGCGCGCCCAGGTCGATAAGGTCGCCGCCGAGGTCTTCGCGGAAGCCGGCACGAAGATCGAGTACAGCGTCGGGACGATGATCGAACTGCCCCGCGCCGCGTTGCTTGCCGACAAGATTGCCGATATCGCCGATTTCTTCAGCTTCGGCACCAACGACCTGACGCAGACCGTGTTCGGCCTGTCGCGCGATGATGCCGGTAAGTTCCTGCCGCAGTACGTTGAGGCTGGGATTCTGCCGAAGGACCCGTTCGTCTCGATCGACGTTGAGGGCGTCGGCGAGATGGTTCGCATCGCGGCGGCAAAAGGCCGGCAGACCAAGAACGCGTTAAAGCTTGGCATTTGTGGCGAGCATGGCGGAGACCCCGCCTCGATCGCATTCTGCGAGCAGGTCGGGCTGGATTACGTATCGTGCAGCCCATTTCGCGTGCCCGTCGCCCGCCTTGCGGCGGCCCAGGCGGCACTCGGCGTCGAGGCCGACCGGACAGCGTAACGGGGATGCGGCGACACGCCAGCTCGCGTCATGGTCGTGCTTGGCACGACCACCCACGTCTTTGCTAATGCAGGAACATCCGTGGGCGGCCGGGCATCGCCGGATAACACCTACGCCAGCGCGTACTCCACCTCGGCCGTATAGACCGAGGCCTCCTTCCCGAGCCGGGAACTGAACAGGGTAAAGTGCTCCACCGGCACCGGGTCAGCGCGGAATAGGTTGTGCGCCTGGACGTACGAAGCCAGCTTTGCCTCCGCGACGTTGTCCAGCCGAGCCAGCGAGATATGCGGCAGGAACCGTCGCCGCTCCGGCTCCAGGCCAATGCGCTGCAGGGCGATCTCGATCTTGTTCTGCAGATGGTCGAGCTGCGGGTTCCGCTCCACCCCCAACCAAAGCGCGGAACTGCGGCCGCCCTTGGCAAATGTCCCGAGGCCCGCCAGCGTCAGCGAAAATCCACGCGCGCGCAGCCCCGCTAGCGCAAGATCGACCTCCTCAGCCCGGTAGCCAGGGGTTTCGCCGATAAATCGTAATGTCAGATGGTAGTTCTCGGGCGGCACCCAGCGCGCGCCGGGAATACCTGAACCGGCGAGCGCTGTGACCCGCTGCCGCAGCGTCCAGGGCAAATCGAGGCCAACGAACAATCTCATACGTGGCTCGGCCTCATCCAGACTTAGCCTCCGCCAACAATTTTTCCACAAGTGGCAGGAGTCTGGCAACGATCCGTCGCACCCCGTCGGGATTTGGGTGCATGTGGTCCGCTTGATTGAGGCCGGGCACGGTTGCCACGCCCTCCAGAAAGAAGGGATCGTAGAGCACGCCCGGCCGTTCTCCGAGGTGGTCGAACACGGCGTGGAAGGCCGTCTGGTAGTCTTGCCCCATGTTGGGCGGCGCGAACATCCCTGCCAGCAGCACCGGTATTCGCCTGGAAGCCAGCTCATCCAGGACGGCTGTCAGATTGGTCTCCATATCTTTGGGATCGACGCCACGCAGGCCATCGTTTGCGCCGAGCTCGACGATTGCCGCATCGGCGCCATCGCCGAGCGCCCAATCGAGCCGGGCTCGGCCGCCCGCGCTGGTATCCCCAGATACGGCACCGTCGAGAATTGTAACGTCGTGGCCATTGGCCTTCAGCGCCGCCTGGAGCTGGGCTTCGAACCCGTCGGGATGCGCCAGGCCGTAGCCGGCCGACAGCGAATCCCCCAACACCAGCAGCCGCAGCGGCGTTGCCGCTTTCGCCTGCTCGAATGTCAGCGAGACGGCAGCTAACGATAAGATAAGGTATGACACGGCAGAGATGCTCACGCGGCGGCCCTTCCGCCGCTGGGTGAAACCCCAATATAGCGTGCCGATGGATTCCATTCCGCCCTCGCCGCCCCTAGTCAATGTCACAACACCGCTCGTGCGGATCAGAAATCTTCGGCTGACGGTGCCGTCGGCCGCCGGGCCGGTCAATATACTCCGCGGAATCGATTTGGAGATCGGCCGCGGTGAGGCCGTGGGTCTCATTGGCCCCTCCGGCTCGGGTAAGACCAGTTTGCTGATGGTGCTGGCAGGATTGGAAAAGGCCTCGTCCGGCAGCGTCCTGCTCGACCGAGTCGAGGTCACCAGCCTCGATGAGGACGCACTGGCGAAACTGCGTCGCGAACGCATCGGCATCGTATTTCAGGCCTTCCATCTGATTCCGACCATGACGGCGCTGGAAAACGTCGCCATCCCGCTGGAACTGGCCGGTGTCCGCAATGCCGGCGTGCGGGCGGCCAAGGCGCTGGATGCGGTCGGCCTCAGCCATCGTCTGACCCATTTGCCCGGCCAGCTTTCCGGCGGCGAGCAGCAGCGGGTGGCACTCGCCCGTGCGTTTGCGCCGGAGCCTGCCCTGTTGCTGGCAGACGAGCCGACCGGCAATCTGGACCATGCGACGGGAGAGACGGTGATCGATCTGCTGTTCGCCATGCGACGGCGCACCGGCACAACGCTGCTGCTGATCACACACGACCGCGACCTGGCGACGAGGTGTGATCGCCAGGTGCACCTGTCGGATGGACTGGTGGATCAGTCGGTACCAGTCTGATGCTGGCTGTCACCCTCGCCCGTCGCGAACTGCGTGGTGGCGTGCGCGGGCTGTGGGTCGTCGTGCTGTGCCTCGCCCTGGGGGTCGGCGTCATCGCGGGTGTCGGCACGTTGCGTGCGGCGGTGGACGCGGGTCTGGCCGCGGACGGCCAAGCGCTGCTGGGCGGTGATCTCGAGATCGATGGAGGATCGCAGCCGTTACCCGATGCGCTGCGCGATTGGCTGCATGCTCGTGGAGCGACCACGTCCGATGTGGTCCAGATGCGATCGATGCTGGTGTCGCACGGGGCGTCGTCCTCTGGGGATCGGCAACTGATCGAGCTGAAGGCAGTGGACGCGAGATGGCCATTGGTCGGGACCGCCGGCATTTCTCCGCCGCAGACGCTTGCTGGAGCTCTGGGGCCTGAGCCGGCGGGATCGCAGCCGGCGGCAGCGCCGCTTGAGCCGCCGGGTCAGGCTTCTGGCCCATACGGGTTACTGGCGGAGCAGATCGTGCTGGACCGGCTCGGTCTTCATAGCGGCGACACAGTGCGTTTGGGCACCGCCGCATTTCGAATCACCGGGGTGCTGACGCGAGAGCCCGACCGGGTCGCAACCGCGTCGATCCTTGGGCCTCGCGTACTGGTTTCAACCGCCGCGTTGCCCGCGACGGGTCTGATCTCCCCCGGCTCGATGGTGCGCTATGCGCTGCGCCTGACTGTCGCGGAGCCCGGGTCGCTGCCGGGACTGATCCGAGACATGCGGCTGGCATTTCCGAATCAGGGTTGGCGTATCCGCGACCCGAGCGACGCCGCGCCGGGGGTCAGCCGGTTCATCGATCAGATCGCGCTGTTCCTCTCCCTGGTCGGGCTGACATCGCTGTTGGTGGGTGGCATAGGGGTGGCCAACGGTGTGCGCGCCTGGTTGGATGCGCGAGCGCGGACCATCGCCACGTTGCGGTGCCTGGGGGCATCGTCTCGACTGGTCTTTGCGGTCTGCCTGCTTCAGGTGGTTGGGCTTGCTGCCCTGGGCACCGCGATCGGCCTCGCCGCCGGCGCGATTGTGCCGTTGCTGGGCTTACGTTTCCTGGCTGGTATTTTGCCAGTGCCGCCGGTCGCGGGGCTCTACGCCGCCCCATTGCTGCTGGCGGCTGCCTATGGCCTGCTGACCGCCTTGTGCTTTTCCCTTTGGCCATTGGGACGAGCCGCTCGCATTCCTGGCGGCGCGTTATTTCGCGATGCACTGATTCCCGAGACTGCGCGTCCGTCTCCGGTGCTGATCGCGGCCAATTTGGTGCTGGCCGCCGCGTTGGTCGGGCTGACCGTGGCCACCGCAACGGATCGCAAATTCGCGTTGTATTTCTGTGCCGCCGCCGCCCTGACATTGGCGCTGTTCCGTGCCGGCGGCATTATCGTCGTGCGCCTCGCCCGCATCGTCCCCGCGCTGCCCTGGCCGGCCGCGCGCCTGGGGGTAAGCAATCTGCATCGACCCGGCACGCCGGCACCGCTGCTGCTGCTGTCGGCTGGGTTAGGCCTGTCCACGCTCGCGGCGGTAGCGCTTATTCAGGGCAACATGCAGCATCAGATTCAGGAGCAGTTGCCGGCCAACGCGCCCAGTTTCTACTTCATCGACATCCAGAACGATCAGCTCGACAATTTCGAGACCCTGGTGCATGCCCAGGCGGGCGTGCATGAGGTGCACCAGGTGCCGTCGATGCGGGCACGCATCGTGGCGATCAAGGGCGTCCCGGTCGAACAGGTCGTCACAACGCCGGAAACCGCCTGGGCGCTGCGTGGCGATCGCGGCCTGACCTATGCCGAAAAACCGCCCGAGGGCACCCGCCTCGTGGCCGGCTCCTGGTGGCCTCCTGACTACAATGGCCCGCCGGAGGTGTCTTTTGACGCCGACCTCGCCCAAGGATGGCATGTCGGCATTGGCGACGTCATCCGGGTCAACGTGCTCGGCCGGGAGATCGATCTGAAAATCGCCAATCTTCGTGACATCGCGTGGCAATCTCTGTCGATTAATTTTTTCATGGTAGCGAGCCCCGGCCTGCTGGCACATGCTCCGCACACCCACATCGCGACGGTTCGAGTGGACGATGCCCAGCAGGGAGCGTTGCTGAGGACGGTCACTGATTCGCTGCCGAACGTGACCGGAATCCGGGTGCAGGATGTTCTGATGGCGATCTCCGCGCTGCTGAACCAGATTGCGGCGGCGCTGACTGCCACTGGGGTTCTGACTTTGGTTGCCGGGACGTTCGTGCTGGTCGGCGCGCTCGCAGCGGGCCAGCGCCGGCGGATGCGGGAGGCGGTGATTCTGAAGACGCTCGGGGCCACCCGGCGTCAGATCCGCGCCGCCTGGCTGACCGAGTTTGGCCTGGTTGGCCTGGTTGCAGGGGTCATCGCTGCCCTCGTCGGGTCAGCCGCGAGTTTCGGCGTGACGAATTACATTATGCACACGGACTGGATTTTTCTGCCCGGTACGCTTATTTCTGTGCTTGCGGGGGCCCTCGCAATCATGCTGCTGTTCGGTTATGCTGGAACTGCTTCCGCGTTGCGGGCTAAGCCGGCGCAACTCCTGAGGAACGAGTAGCGCGATCAGTCAATATCCGTCCGGCGCGTCGCGATTGACCTATCGGACGGAACAGGTGTAACGCCCGGTCCCTCTTCTTTCCCGGTGCGCCGCCTTACGGCGGTCTTCTCGTAGGGGGAATGACCGGGTATAATCAGAACGAGCTTGTGCTCGAAAGGAATAAGGAACCATGGCTTACAGTCCGGATTTCCGGGCCTACCCAAGGGCATCCGCCGCTACGACGGCCGCCGGTACTAGACGCCGGTCTTCGGGCTTATATGCTGCGGGTTTACAACTGGATGGGGTCCGGCCTGCTGTTGACCGGCGTGGTCGCGTACTTGATCGCGAATACCAGCCTGATCAACGCATTTTATCCGCTGGTGCAGACCCCGTTCGGATATGCTCACCAGCCCACCGCGCTGGCGATGGTCGCAATTTTCGCCCCGCTCGCCTTCGTGCTGGTGCTGTCGCTGGGCGTCAACAAGCTGTCCACTCCGGCGGCGCAAGCCCTGTTCTGGGTGTTCTGCGCGGCCATGGGCGCCAGCCTGACGAATATCTTCCTGGTCTACACCAGTGAATCGATTGTGCGGGTGTTCTTCATCACCGCCGCGACTTTCGCCGCGACCAGTATCTATGGATACACCACCAAGGCCGACCTGAGCCGCATGGGCAGCTTCCTGATGATGGGCCTGTTCGGCATCATCATCGCCAGCCTGGTGAACATGTTCTTCCAGAGCAGCGCGCTGCAGTTCGCGGTCAGCATCATCGGTGTGGTGGTCTTTACCGGCTTGACCGCCTATGACACGCAGCGGATCAAGGCCAGCTACCTGCAACTGGCCTACGCGGAAGGCGCCGACGGCGCAGCCAAGAGAAGCGTTTACGATGCGCTTAGCCTCTATCTTAATTTCATCAACTTGTTTATGCTGCTCCTGCAGCTTCTAGGAAACCGCAATAACAACTAGCGGACATAGCTGCCGGAACTTTTCGAGGGCGGGGGGATTGTTCCCCGCCCTTTTTAATGCCGCTGCTGAGTAGCTCTCGCGGGTAGAGATTCTCACCTCAACCCATGTAGCTGCCGCCATTGATATGATAGATCTGCCCGGTGATGTAGCTGGAGTCATCGGACCCAAGGAAAACGCCCAACTTGGCAATGTCTTCGGGCGTGCCCATGCGACCGAACGGAATATCTTGAGCCATCCGATGTAGCTCTTGTTCGTTATGGCCGTAGCGTGGCTGCGCCGTGTCGGTCAGCCCGGGCGCGATGGCATTGACCCGGATGCCGTGCGGCGCGAGCGCCAGCGCCATCGACCGCGTCAATCCGACCACGCCGCTCTTGGTGGCCGAATAATTCACACCCAACGCGGCACCGCTGATCGACTGCGAGGATAGGTTGATGATCGCCCCGGGCGATTTCTTTGCAACCATTGCCCGCGCCGCCGCCTGAGCACAGAAGGCGGTACCCTTTAGGTTGATGTCGACGACAAAATCCCATTCGGCTTCCGTCATGTCGAGGAACGGCACACGGGGGAATACGCCGGCGTTGTTCACCAGCACATCGAGTCGGTCGTGCCAGGCCAAGGCCGTATCAACCATCGTCTTGATGTCCCCGAGCCTGCCGACATCACCGCGGATCAGCAGCGCGTCACGGCCAAGCGCACGGATCTTCGCAGCCACATCCTCCGCGGCGGCCTCATCGTCGAGCCAGTTGATAGCGACATTCGCACCCTTGGCGGCGAAAGCGATCGCCATCGCCCGCCCAATGCCCTGTTGCGCACCCGTGACGAGCACGACCCTGCCCTCGGTTGTCATTCGAGTACTCAGCTCCTGCGCCGTATACACAAACTGTATGCCGGGACCGTTTGGATCGCAAGACAGCCGGGTATCAGCGCATAAATCCGCGCCGAGGGACTTTGCGTCGTCTATCTGGCAGCGTTCGCCGTGGCACCCGAGCGCGATGAAGCGGCTCCCGTGGGGCCCCAATTCGTGCTCATTAACCTGACCTTCATTTGCCACGCGCACTCTCGGTGGGCAGGCGCCTGGTGGTCGCCACCCCCGAAAACCGTTCGTTCGGTCTGAACCAACTGGACTGGCCCAAGGAATGAAGCACGGACTGCTCGACGCGACGTCGCTTGAGCACATAATCTATCAGGCGCTGGATGGCTCCGACGATCTTGTCCTGGTCATGGAGCAGAGTGACGGCGGAACAGACGGGCCGGTCGTCGCGGCTGCCAACGACGCCTTTTGCAGGGTGGCGGGTCATAAAGTGGCTGACCTGATTGGCAAGCCTTTCCGTTCCTTGGCGGCGCCCGACGCCGATCCGGAAGCGTGGCAGGCTGCTCTGCGGTCGGTACACGACCGGCTGTCGTACCGCTCCGAACTGTTGTGTCGTCGGCCGAACGGTCCCTCCTTCTGGCTCGGACTGCATATCATGCCCGTGGCCAAGGCCACCACCGGATGTAGTGTGCTGCTTGGCCGTGACATCACGGCGAGCTTGCGGGACGCGCAGCAGCACGCGGCCATCCAGGGCCTGCTGGCCAAGGTGTTCGCATCCGTTCAGGCACCCGTCGCTATCGTCGAAGAGCACGGCTTCATCGCCATGACCAACCCCGCGTTCGACCGCTTGCTGGGATATCCCGCAGGCGCGTTGATGGGTAAATCTTCAATAGATATCGCCGTTCCCACGGCCCGTGATGCAATTCTCGAGGCACGGCAACGTCAGTCGACGACCGGACAGAACTACACGATAGAATCCTCGGTGCTGCATGCCGACGGCTCGGAGGTCCACGTCGAGGTTGCCTCGATCCTGGTGGAACGGGAGGATCTGAAGCGATTCCGGATCCTCACCCTCACCCCACTGCCGAAGCGGAGCGCGGAGCCCCCGGTCACCATCCATGTCGCGGGAAAGATCAAACTCATCGGTCTCGAGGATATCAAGGCCTCGCTCGGCTCGCGTTGGCCCGCGGTGGCGGCACGGGCGATGCAGACCGCGGAGCACATTGTCAGGCAACGCTGCGGCGTGCGCGATAGCTGGTCCCGCACCCCGGACAGCGGTTTCGTCATCAGCTTCGCTGATGTAACGGAAGACGAGGCGGCGCTGCGGGCGGCGACAATTGCCCGAGATATACGCGCGCGTCTGATCGGCGACGGGGAGCTGTCGAGCACCGCCTATGTCTCGGCCGTCACGACCGTCGTGGGTGATCTGCCTGATCAGCCTGGTCGATCGCCCGACGCGCTGGCCGAGGCCCTCGCTCAACGGCTGGGTGCGCGCCTGGCCGAGATCGAGGCGCGGGCTCGTGCGACTTTGCGCGAGGCGGCGCTTAAGCCGACCTGTGAGCTGAGTGCAATGCGCAGCCGGCAGCGGCTCGAGATCGCCGGCCATTTCGCCACGTTACCCCGCGTGATGGGACAGAGTGTGCAGCGCGCGCTCTCGGTGTTGCCGGGTCGCGAACGAGAGGCTTTCGATTTCGATCGGCTGGTGCTCGGGGCCGCCGCCGAACAGGTGATAGAGCTGATCGGTGGCGGCAGCTCGCTGCCAGTCTTTGTCGCTGTCGATTTCGAATTGTTCCTGGATCGTCGCTCCATGGAGCGCTACGTGGCGGGCTGTCGGGCGTTGGATCGCCGGTTGCAGCAGCACCTTATTCTGGTGCTCTCCAATCTCCCGCACGGCGTGCCGAGAAACCGCGTGCAGGAATGCGTGATGCGGCTACGGCCATTCTGTCAGATGGTGGCGTTTCAAGCAGATGGGCTGCACCTGCCGCCGGTCGAACCATCCCTGTTAAGTGCATCGGTCGTGACACTGCGGGAGGAGGACCTGAACCGGTGGGCTCATGCCGATCTGGCGAAGCTCGGAAAGCTCATCGAGGTGTCGCATACCCAGCTGGCGCGCGTCCTGGTTCGGCATGTCAGTAGCCTGGACAATGCCAAGCGGCTACTGCGTCTGGGGGTCGATCTCATCTCCCTGGAGAACGATCGAGGCACCTAGGCGGCTGGCATCCGCCTAGTACAAAGGACGCCGCGCTCAAACATTCAGTCCGCGCGGCGACCGACGACCTCGCCTGAACGGCAATCCTGTATCAGCCTAGGAATTGAGGTGTCGCAGCGCCCTGTGGTCCTTCAGGCAAACGCGCCTCGCGCTCGGCAGCGAGATCACGCCGTCACGCTCGAGTTGAGACAAAGTCCGGGAAACCGTCTCGATGGTCAGCCCGAGATAATCAGCGATGTCCTGGCGGGTCATCGCCAGATCGATCACCTCGTTGCCGCACCGGCGATCCACCATCTCCAGCAGGAAAGTGGCCAGCTTTTGTGACGCACTGCGGCGACCGAGCAGCAATGAGTGTTCCTGAGCGCGCTCGAGGCAGCGCATCGCGTAGGAGAATAATTGTCCCGCCACCCGATCATCCCTGCCAGCCAAAACCTCAAAGCCACGTCGACGATAGGGGATCAGGGTGCAGTCGGATACCGCTTCGGCCGACAGCCGATGTTCGGCTCCTGTCTCGAAGCCAAACACATCGCCCGCCACATGGAACGCGTCGATCTGCCTGCGCCCGTCGCTAAGGAACCTGCACGTCCGCACCACGCCGCTGACGATTTTGTAAAAGCAGTCCGCATCGTCCCCTTCGGCGTAGATCTCGCTGTCCGCGGTGAAATGGCGAACCGGCCCTCCGACACTGCTCTGCGGAAACGACGTCGGGGCCGATGGCGCACGTGCGAAGGTCGCCTCGACCGCCGCGAAACCTTGATCGGCTGAAAGCGCGAGAGAAGCTGACATCGAGGGGCTCCTGTCATGAGGAAGGTTATGGCCTTTCCTTAATGGCGGGACGCCGGATGGAATATTCGGTTTAGTCCTACGGGATTGTACGTAGCTGGAAGCGGTCCGACCTGGTCCGGGCGCTGCTTCATCGTGGCCCCGCTTCGGCGGGAAATCCGTCAGCCAGCCTGCCCTGAGCAACGCTGGGTCCGCTGATCGAGGATGGCCAGGACGCTTTCGGTCAGGACATTATCGAGCAGCGGCTTCTCGAGCACCGCACGAATACCCGCGGCTGCGGCACGGGCCTTGAGCCGAGTCGTCATATGACTGGTAATCAGGATCGAGGGCAAAGTGATGTGCCGAGCCCTGAGCAGCCTGAGTAGCTCAAACCCGTCCATTCCGGGCATTTTTTCGTCGATAACCACACACGTCGCGCGGGGCAGCTCCTTTTCCGCCAACAGTTCGCCGCCGCTGCCGTAGGCGTGCACAACGAAACCTTCCAGCCGGAGAGCGAACTGAAGCGCATCGCGCACTGCATGGTCGTCATCGACGATCAACACTACATGCGGTCGGTCGGTCATCAACGCGACTACAGCCTCCCTTGCCAGCCACTGAATTGGCAAGCAAGTAACACCATGCGCCGGTGCAGGGTTTGCGCATTGATCCAGCGCAATTTCGGGAGGGACGTGGAGAAAATCGATGACGAGCGGGATCAGTTCACTGCGATCCATTGGAGGCAGCGGATCTGGCCACGAAAACCATCCGAAGCAATCCCGATAGACTGGTGGCGCCCATCTTGATCATCAGGTTGGCGCGGTGCACCTCGACGGTGCGGGCGCTGATTTTCAGGTCATAGCCGATCGTCTTGTTCGGGTGACCTGCCAACAATCCCTCCAGAACCTCCTGCTCTCGCGCCGAAAGCGAGGCGAGCCTGGCCTGGATCGCTGCAATCTGGTCGTCGCGGCCGGCATCCCGGTCATGACGATTGACTGCCACGCGGATCGCGGACAGCAGAACTTCGTCGTTGAAGGGCTTTTCGATGAAGTCGACCGCGCCCGCCTTCATCGCCTGGACGGCAAGCGGCACGTCGCCATGGCCGGTCATGACGATTACCGGCAACGAAACCTGCCGTGATTTCAGTTGGCGCTGCAGTTCCAGGCCGTCCATTCCCGGCATCCGGACATCGGTCACGATGCAGCCCGGCTGCAAGCTTGGAATTGCATCCAGAAGGGCAAAGCCCGACTCGTCACAGCCGGACGGGAAAGCCAGAAGCCGTTAGCATGAACGCCAACGCCTGCCGCACGCCGTCGTCATCGTCGATCAGATGCACCACCGCATCAACCGGCATCCTGCTGATCCTCGTTTCCCAGGGCCTTGACGGTCAGGTGGAAGATTGTCCCGCCGTCCGGGTTCGGCTCCACCCAGAGCCGTCCACCATGCGCCTCGATGATGGTTCGGGAAATCGACAACCCAACGCCCATTCCGTGAGTCTTGGTCGTGATGAATGGCTGGAAAAGCTGGTCGGCGATCTCGTCGGCTATACCGGGTCCGGAATCGGCGACCGCGATCTCCACCATCTCATCGTCCGCCTCCGCGGTGGAGATCGTCAACTCCCGATGCGGCATCTCCTGCATCGCCTCGATCGCGTTGCGGAGGAGATTCAGGATAACCTGCTGGATCTGGATCTTGTCGACCAGCACGAACGTGACGCGGGGGTCGAACGCAAAGTTGACGCGGACGCCGGCTTCCTTGATGCCGACGAGAGCAAGCGCGCTCGCCTCCTCGATCAGCTTGGCGAGGTTTTCGGGCAGCCGCTCGCTTTCGCCGCGCGAAACGAACTGGCGCAGCCGCCGAATGATCTGGCCCGCCCGCAAGGCCTGTTCGGCGGCGCGCTCGATGGCATCGCGCACCATGACCGATTCCAGGTCATTCTTGCTTTCGAGCACGCGGCGGCAGCCGTTCAGATAGCTGGCGACCGCCGTCAGCGGCTGGTTCAACTCATGCGCGAGCGTCGAGGCCATCTCTCCCATCGCGGTGAATCGCGAAATGTGGATCAACTCGGACTGCAGATCCTGCAACCGCCGTTGTGTCTCCTGCCGTTCAGTCAGGTCGCGCACAAAGCCGGTGAAGGAACGGCGGCCGCCTGACTGCATCTCGCCGACAGAAAGTTCCATCGGAAAAGTCGAGCCATCGCGCCGCAGGCCCACCACGACGCGGCCCCGCCCGATGACCCGGCGCTCCCCGGTCGCGAAGTACCGGGCGAGATATCCGTCATGCTGCTCCCGATAGGGCGAGGGCATCAGCATGCTGACGTTCTTTCCGATGACCTCGGCCTCGGTGTAGCCGAACAGACGCTCCGCCGTGGCGCTGAAAGAGCGCATCATCGCCTGATTATCGATGACGATCATCGCATCGGGCACCGTGTCGAGGACCGACCGCAGATGCGCCTCCCGCTCCTCGAGCGCGGTCTGTGCCCGTTTCGCGGCCGTGATGTCCCGGGCGACCGTCGATGCTCCAAACAAGCGTCCGGCGCCGTCCCACACCGGCGACACGGTCAGCGACACGTCGATGACGGCCTTGTCCTTGCGCCGCCGCTGCGTCTCGTGACGCTCGATCCGTTCGCCGGCCTTGATGCGTTCCATGATCTGGACCGCCTCGTTCTGCTGGCCGTCGGAGAGCAGCAAAGCCAGGGTCTTGCCGATCACCTCGGCGGCGGTATAGCCGAACATCGCTTCGGCGCCGCGATTCCAATCGGTCACCGTCCCGTCGAGCGCTTCGCCAATGATCGCGGCGTCGGAGGAGGTCACAAGGGCCGCCAGACGGCTGTTCTCCTCGTCGCCGGATGCGCGCCGGGCGGCGTCGATCAGGATGCCGCTCGTCTCGATCGGCAGGCCGGCACCACCCTGCGTCCGTCCGCGCGTCCTGACCTGCGGTGACAGTGGCGGCGGGCGAGGCGGTACGACAGTTGAAATCGTAGCGGCTGAGGCCCGATATGCTGTACTGCAGGGCCGCGGCGGCAGCGGCCCTGTCGTCGGGATGGATCAGGTCGAGAAAACCGCCAAGGTCCAGCGCTACGTCCGGGTCGCAGCCGAGCAACGCACGGCCTTGCGCGGACAGGGTGACCCGGTCGGTGGCCGGGCTCCAGTCGTAGACGCCGATTTCCGCTGCCTGCATGGCCCGCATCACACTGCGGCTGCCCTGCGGTGGGGCTGTCGATGGATCGCGACCGTCGGATTAAATCAAGCGGTTACCACCTGGGGCGATTGCCTGGGGTATGGAACATATCCTGCTATTCGAATGTTGGCACCCCCGGGCATGACGAGAGCCTGATGCGGCGATTTCAACGCGTCATCGGGCAGCTCGAGACTGCGAAGGCACGATGCGGCCGAGATCATCGCAATCCCCTCAAGCCGGCGGACGCCGCACAGCGGGCCGGCGCCCGGCACAACAAGCATTTGTCAAGGCATTGGCCAATTTAGTCAAAATAGAAATATCCGATCGGAGCATGAGTAGATTCCGAACCTACCGGCGCCGAATGACCGCCTTGTATTCTCGTCCGACAAAACAGTTCAGCCTGCATTACTCGACTTCAAACAATTGTTCGGCACCGTTCGTCCCGAGAGAGGATCAGATGCAAGACGCTGGCGCGCTCATCGCCGTCTTCGAAGATCACCGGATGGCGGAGATGGCTGTAAGAAAGCTGATCGCGGCTGGTTTCGACATGAAGCGCCTGAGTGTTGTCGGCAAGGGGTACCGGGCCGACGAAAATTCAGTCGGCTTTTACAACGTCGGCGATCGAATAAAATTCTGGGGCGAGCGAGGCGAATTCTGGGGCGGCCTTTGGGGCTTGTTCTCCGGCGGCCTGTTCATGACTGTTCCGGTCATCGGCCATGTGGTCGTGGTGGGATATCTCGTCGGCGACATCATTACCGGTGTCGAAAGCGCCGTCTTGGTGGGCGGCCTAAGTGCAATCGGAGCGGGGCTACATGGCATCGGCGTCCCGGCGGAGAGCGTGATCCAGTATGAGGCCGAGGTGCGAGCGGATGGCCTGCTGGTGATGGCGCACGGACCGGCCGAACAAATGCTGCAAGCCAGGTCGATCCAGGCAGCACTGAGCCCGTTACGGCTGGACCTCCATTCCACCAGCTAGCCGCGATCGCGGACCTCGGCAAAGCCGGCAACACAACCTCGCGCAACATCACGGACCGGGGTTGCCATTCCGACGACCTGCGAGCAACGTCTGCCTGTGCTGGCCCGAGCCGATGCGACCCGTCCGGGTCCCCGATACTTCCGCGAGACGATAGCATCGGATGGCCGACCGGTCAGTGCGGCCAGGGAAATGCCCGCGTCGATTGGCATGCCATTTTACCATATCCGGCGTCATTGCTCCGAGGGGGCATCGCCATCCGAAAGGACCCATGCTAGCTAGTGGCTCCTGGCGCTGGCACGCAACTTCCAGAAAGCGACCTAGCATGCCCGACAAGCTTGCTGATCAGGACCAGACAGCCCAGCCGGAAGCCGATCTGGGTTCCCCCGCGACTGGCGCGTCCGGGGTCAAGAAGGACTTTCTGGTGGTGGCGATCGGCGCGTCAGCCGGCGGCCTAGATGCCTGCCGAAGACTTCTGGGCTCGTTGCCTGCAAGTGTCGGCATGGCCTTCATTCTGGTCCAGCATCTCGATCCAACGCATGAGAGCATGCTGGTGAACCTTCTTGCCAATCACACCAAAATGGCCGTGCGGCAAGCAACGGATGGGATGTCGATCGAGCGGGATCATCTGTACGTCATCCCGCCGGGGACATATCTGTCCGTTGTTAATGGCCTGCTGCACGTCTCGCCGCCGCTGGCGCGTCACGGCGCTCGACTGCCGTTTGACTTCCTGCTGCACACGTTGGCCGCCGACCGTGGAGCGTGGGCGGCTGGCGTGATACTTTCCGGAACCGGGTCCGATGGCAGCCTTGGACTAAAGGCGATCAAGGAACGGCATGGGCTTGTCATCGCACAGGATCCTGATGAGGCCGGCTACGACGGCATGCCGCGTAGTGCAATCCTGACGGGCGTGGTGGACCTCGTGCTGCCGGTCGAGAACATGGCGGCGGCGCTTCGGGACTACAGCGAGCGCGCCTCTCAGACCGGTAGACTGCCATTGGACGAGACACAGGACTGGCTGCCGGGGATTATCGAGCTGTTGCGCAACAAGACCGCCCACGATTTCTCCCACTACAAACCAGGAACATTGCTTCGCAGGATCGAACGTCGAATCGGACTGGCCGCGCTCGGGCCCAGGGACATCGATCGCTATCGGGCAATCCTGCTGGATGATCCAACGGAGCTCGAGCTTCTTGCCAAGGACCTGCTCATCAATGTCACCAGCTTCTTCCGCGATCCGCTGGTGTTCAGTCTGCTGGCGGAGAAGATCGTTCCGGATATGGTACGGGTACACTCGCCCGACCGGCCCATCCGCCTGTGGATCGCCGGGTGCAGCACGGGGGAGGAAACCTATTCGCTGGCTATTCTGTTCCGCGAGGCGATCGCCGAGTCGAAGCTTGCCATAAAGCTGCAGATCTTCGCCTCGGATGTCGACCCGGATGCGATCGCGATCGCCCGCGAGGGGCTCTATCCGGAGACGATCGCCGCGGACGTCGCTCCGGACCGACTGGAACGCTTCTTCTCCAAGGACGATCGCGGCTACCGCATCCTACCCGAGCTCCGCGCCGCGGTAGTGTTTACGGTGCAGGACGTTCTTGCCGACCCGCCCTTCTCCCGCCTCGACATGGTGTCGTGCCGAAATCTGCTGATCTATCTGCAACCCGAGGCGCAGGCCAGGGTGCTGTCATTGTTTCATTTCGCGCTGCGGGAGGGCGGCATTCTCCTGCTTGGCAGCTCGGAAACGGTCGGCAATTCTGAGGACCGATTTGAGATCGTATCCAAGTCTGAGCGGCTTTATCGGCACGTAGGGCATTCGCGGACCGGCGAATTCGGCTTCTTGCGCCAGGCCGCCGGCGGCATGCGCGGCCCAGGACGGCCTGAACAAGGGCCGCCGCGTTCGCGTCAGGCCGCTCTGGCAGAATTGTGCCAGCGACTGGTCGTGGAGACTTATGCGCCGGCGGCGGTGCTGATCAACGGCATGCATGAATGCCTGTTTTCCATGGGACCGACGGATCAGTATCTGCGCGTGGCGCCAGGTCTGCCGACGCATGATCTGCTGGCCATGGCGCGTCAGGGCATGCGTACCAAGCTGCGGTCGGCGATCCAGCAGGCAAGTCAGCGAAAGACCCGCGTCATCGTCGCCGGCGGCCGGACCAACCACGGCGGCGACCAGCGCTCCTTCAGCATCGCGGTGGAGCCGGTGCTGAGTGACGGCGAGGAGTTGTTGCTGGTTTGCTTCGTCGACGATCCGATGGTGCAGCAGAAGGTTGGCCGGCTCGCCAAACCGCGCGAGGAGACCCGCGTTGGCGAGCTGGAGCGCGAACTCGAGGCGACGCGAACCGAGCTGCAGGGTGCCATCTACAATCTGGAGATTTCCAGCGAAGGCCAAAGGGCGATCAACGAAGAAGCGTTGTCGGTGCAGGAAGAATACCAATCGACGAACGAAGAGTTGCTGACCTCGAAGGAAGAACTGCAGTCGCTGAATGAGGAGCTGACGGCGCTCAATGGTCAGTTGCAGGAAACCTTGGAGCGGCAGCGGACCACCGCCAACGATCTGCAAAACGTTCTGTACAGCACCGAGGTCGCAACGCTGTTCCTAGATACCAACCTCAACATTCGATTTTTCACGCCTGCCTCCAAGGCATTGTTCAACATCATCCCCAGCGATCTTGGCCGTCCGCTGTCGGACCTCAACTCGCTGGCCGCCGACGGTGACCTTGTGAACGTCGCAAAGACCGTACTGCGCACCGCTGTACCGCTGGAGCGGGAGATCGCGGCTCGCGGTGACGCCTGGTATAATCGTCGCATCTTACCGTACCGTACCCAGGACAACGGCGTGGAGGGCGTCGTCGTTACTTTCACCGATGTGACCGAGCGCCGACGCTCGGCGGACGCGCTCGACGCCGCCAAACGTCAGGCAGAACTCGCGAATGCCGCGAAGTCGCGCTTTCTCGCCGCGGCGAGCCATGATTTGCGCCAGCCGTTGCAAACGCTCGCCTTGCTGCACGGCCTCCTGGCGAAAGCCGTCCAGGGCGAGCGGGCGCAGAAGCTGGTCGGTCGCCTTGACGCCACGCTGAGCGCGATGACGGGAATGCTCAACACGCTGCTCGATATCAATCAGATCGATACCGGCACGATTCAGCTCGATGTGAGGACCTTCCCGATCAATGATCTGCTGGATAGCTTGCGCGATGAGTTCAACTACCACGCACAGGCCGCGGGCATCATGTTGCGGGTCATCCCGTGCGGTCTTTCGATCCACAGTGATCCGCGTCTGCTCGAGCAGATGCTTCGCAACCTGCTGTCGAACGCATTGAAATACACCAGGCACGGCAAGGTCCTGCTAGGTTGTCGCCGCCACGGCGAAACGCTGAACATCGAAGTCTGGGACACCGGGATCGGCATTCCTGAAAAGGACCTGCAAGTCATCTTCGATGAGTACTATCAGCTCGACAATCCGGCACGCGAGCGCGGCCGCGGTCTTGGGCTTGGTCTCTCGATCGTGCGGCGACTGGGACAACTGTTGGGCCACCGTGTCGATGTTCGCTCGCGGGTTGGCAAGGGTTCGGTCTTCGCCGTCGGGGTCACGCTGCAGGCGAACGGGACGGAGCACCCGAATGACCGCCGCCGGAACGGCGCGGAGGAGGCGGAAGTCGGGCCGGCCCAGCGAAGCAGCTCCGTTCTGGTGCTCGAGGACGATCCGGATGTGCGCGATCTGCTGCAGGCGTTTCTGATCGGCGAAGGGCATCGCGTGATCGCGGTGGCCGATGGCGTCGCCGCGCTGGAGGCGGTGACGACAGGCAAAATTAATCCAGACCTTATTCTGGCGGACTACAATCTGCCGCAGGGGATGGACGGGGAGCAGGCCACGCAGAGGCTGCGGGAAGTGCTCAATCGTCCGATCCCGGCGATCATGCTGACTGGCGACATCTCGACCAATGCGTTGCGCGACGTGGAACTGCGCGACTGCCTGGCGCTCAACAAGCCGGTCAAGATAAAGGAACTGACACGCGCTATCCGCCAACTTCTGCCGGCAGTGCAGCCCACGGTGCCCGTACCATCTGCACACCCCACCCGAGGCGTGAGCCATTCGGAGCCACCCATCATCTACGTCGTTGACGATGACGATCGCGTAAGGGCGTCTATCCGAGGCATCTTGGAGGAGCAGGGCCGCATCGTCGAGGATTACCCGACGGGCGAGGCGTTCCTTGCGAGCTATCATCCTGGGCGGGATGGATGTCTCGTGGTGGACGCTTATCTGCCCGGGATGGACGGAGTTGAATTGCTGCGGCGGCTGCGTGACGCCGGCCATCGATTGCCGGCGATCATGATAACCGGCAACAGCGACGTGGCAGTTGCGGTGCTGGCGATGCAGGCAGGCGCTGTCGACTTTATCGAGAAGCCGCTCGGTCCGGACAAACTACTGGCGAGCATCGACCGCGCGATTGAACAGTCGCAGAATGCCGGCAAGCTGTCCGCCTGGCGCGAGAGCGCGGCCGATCAACTGACCGAATTGACGCCGCGGCAGCGCCAAATTCTCGAACGGGTTCTTGCTGGCAAGCCGAGCAAGAACATCGCTGTCGAACTCGGTATCAGCCAGCGTACCGTTGAGAACCACCGTGCCGCGATCATGAAGAAAACCGGCACAAGGTCGCTTCCGGAGTTGGCCCGATTGGCGCTCGCCGCCGACTGGGACCACGACGAGCCTCGCACCTGAACCAGATCCGGGATAGGTAGTATCCGTCGGTCTGCCGGACCGGACGCACGCGAGGCCAATAGCTGACGTCCCGACCTGCGGGAACGGGCTATCACGATGTATGTTAGTAATTAAAATTGTCATCACTGCTCCGATGTGGATATTATTTTCCCCAAGCGACAGGAAGCCCTTGCATGCCGGACACGCCGTCTCCCGGGGAAGCTGCTGATATCCTTTGGTTCCTGCCAACCCATGGCGACGGGCGATACCTGGGGACCGAGGTCGGCGCACGGCATGTCACGCTGGGCTACCTGAGCCAGATCGCATGTGCGGCCGACGATCTGGGGTATTTTGGCGTGCTTTTGCCCACCGGACGATCCTGTGAGGATTCCTGGGTGATCGCCTCGGCCATGGTGCCCCTGACCCGGCGGCTGCGCTTCCTGGTGGCCGTGCGCCCCGGACTATCGGAACCCTCGATGACTGCACGCATGGCGGCAACCCTGGATCGGCTATCGAACGGACGTGTGTTGATCAACGTGGTGGCCGGTGGCGATCCCGAGGAGATGCACGGCGATGGCGTGTGGTTCGGGCACGGTGAGCGCTATCTCGCGACGGCGGAATATCTGACAGTGTGGCGTCAGCTCATGCAGGGGCAGACAGTGGATTTCCGCGGCAACCATGTTCGCGTCGAGGGCGGTAGACTGCTATATCCGCCAGTGCAAAAGCCTTATCCACCGCTTTATTTTGGCGGTTCTTCGGACGCGGGGCAGGAGGTTGCGGCCGAGCACTGCGATGTCTACCTGACATGGGGTGAGCCGCCTTCGGAGGTCGCCGCCAAGCTGGCGCAGGCCCGGCAGCGGGCGGTTCAGCGCGGCCGGACGCTCTCGTTTGGTATCAGGCTGCACGTCGTCGTTCGGGAGACCGCGGAACAAGCCTGGCAGGATGCCGAGGCACTGATCCGCTACGTCGACGATGAAGCGATTGCATTTACCCAGCGCACTTTTTCTCGTTTCGACTCGGTCGGTCAGCAGCGCATGACACGCCTTCACGACGGGCGGCGTGACCGGCTGGAGGTCAGCCCCAACCTATGGGCGGGCGTCGGGCTCGTCCGCGGTGGCGCCGGAACCGCGCTGGTTGGCAATCCGGAACAAGTCGCCGCCCGCATGCGCGAATATATGGCGCTCGGGATCGATCGCTTCATTCTGTCGGGCTATCCCCATCTGGAAGAGTGCTATCGCTTCGCTGAACTGGTGTTTCCACTGTTGCCCCTGAAACCGACCACGGGAACCAACCACGGCCCCGCCCGCAACGCCGGACCGTTCGGGGAGATCGTGGCCAATGAGGTTGCCCCTTCGGGATTGCGCCAGGCCCGATGACCGCCATACTCACTTCGCCAACACGTAATTAAATATTGACAACCCCTATCGGGACGTATAATAGAACAGTCGCGACTATATTTCGTTGAATGGAGGCCGATCTTGATGAATTGCCTCGCGCTCCCAGCGGTTGTCGTACGGGCGTGCTGTTGTCGCTGAGCTGACGAACCGCTTCTCAGCGGCTGAACAGACAGCGTAGCAACCAACCTCAACATCGAGAAATTGTCGTCATGAGCTTTTGGCGTAGTCGGCGGGAACTTTCCGCGGCGTCCGATGGCACTCGGCCGTTTGAATTCGGCGTTTCGCCAGCACCCAACGAGAAGCCGGTGCCGATGCGGCACTCCCAGCCCATCCAGGTGAGCGGCGTATTCCTTGGCGTTGCGGTCGAGCACGAGCTCGGGGTCCGGTTCATCGCCATCAATGCTCTGGTCACCGATATGGACCAAAGCATCTGGCCCACCTTGAACCACGCCTACCGGTCGGCCCGGCAACTGTTCAAGTCGGGACGGGCGGCGTTACCTTTTTGAGAGGTAGCCGCCTGGCGGCACATATACCACACGTCCGTCGAATAGTTTCACTTCACTACATTCCGGCGAACAGCGGCGTGGAGAGATAACGTTCCGCAAACGACGCGGCAATCCCGACGATCAGTTTGCCGGCGTTTTCGCGGCGTCCCGCCAGGTCGATCATCGCGTGCAGTACGGCGCCCGACGATATGCCGATCGGCAAACCTTCAACCGCCGCGCAACGGCGGGCGGCTGCGAACGACTCTGCTTCGGAAACCGTACAAATCTCATCCAGCAGCGAGCGGTCCAGCACGCTTGGTGTGAAACCGGCGCCGATCCCCTGAATGCGGTGCGGACCCGGGCTGTCGCCGGACAGCACCGCGCTCTCCTGCGGCTCCACGCCGACAATCCGAAGGTGAGGCCGCCGTGGCTTCAGGCCGCGAGCGATACCGGTCAAGGTGCCCCCGGTCCCAACCCCGCCGACGACGATATCAATCGTACCATTCGTGTCGGCCCAGATTTCCTCGGCTGTGGTGGCCTGATGCGCGGCCGGGTTGGCCGGGTTGTCGAACTGACGTGCGATCCAGGCACCGGGGGTGCGGGCGAGAATGCTGTCGGCGCGAGCGATGGCACCGGGCATCCCAAGTTTTGCCGGAGTTGATTCGACATGCGCACCCAGCAGTCGCAGCAGCTTGCGCCGCTCCACGGACGCACCTTCGGGCATCACCACGATCAGTTTGTAGCCCTTCGCAGCCGCAACGAAAGCCAGGGCGATCCCGGTATTGCCCGAGGTCGGCTCGACGATCGTTGTTTTGCCTGCCTCGATCTCGCCGGCCTGCTCGGCCGCCTCGACCATTGCCAGACCGATGCGATCCTTCACCGAACCCAGCGGATTGAAGAATTCCAGCTTGAGAGCGATGTCAGCGACGAGGTGGTCGGCTTCCTGTAATCTTGGCAAGCGTACAAGCGGGGTCCCGCCGACCAGATCCAGCACGCTGGCAAACATCCGGCCACGCGGGATGACAGTTCGATCGGGCGGCAGAATCGGAGCGAATTGCGCCGTCGCGTGAGGTGCCTTGGCGCCGGCGCGGGATCTGGCCATCGGGCCGGCTCAGATCACAAAATTCAACGGTTCGCTTATGGGCTTTCGCAGCCCCGCCTTGGCCGCGCGTTTGAGCAGGTCCTCAATGTTCAATGCCTCCGTCTGGGCCAGGAGCAAGTCGTCGAATTCGGCCCAAAGCGGCTCGATCACAGCGCGATGGAGACGCCCGGTCAGATCCAGGCCGCCGTCTTCCAGGCTGTTCAGACCGACCGCGATAACGTCCGAGGCCTTGATCAGACGGGCCGGCCGGCCAAGCCGATAGCCTCCGTGCGGACCGCGTGTGCTGTCGAGCAGGTGCTCGCGCGACAATGCCTGCAACAACGGCTCTAACGTCCGCCGGGCCATTCCGGTGCGCTCCGCCAACTCCGCCGCGTTGACGACCGTTTCGCCACCGCTGTGGAAAGCGACATCCACGACGATGGCCAGGGCAACCATTCCACGATCCCGACGCGTGAGCAGCATATTTCTTGCTCTGATCCTGCAGAGATAATTCAATTACCCTATATCACGAAACGTAGGATGTCTATCCCTGACGAGCCAGATCTGACCAATCCTATGCTACGTTCCGCCAGGGTGCCAGCACCAAGGCGCGCGCCCCTCCGCGCTTCCGTCGTCCCACCGCTTGCTGCGTCAGAACGGACGATCGCCCTTGATGGTGACGCGATAGCCCGAGCGGACTTGCGGGAAGTAGTCCCACATGGCGATGTGCTGCACCGCGCGGTTGTCCCAGAAGGCAACGGAGTGCGGCTGCCAACTGAACCGGACCTGGAACGCCGGCTTCGTGCTGTGCGCGTACAGAAAGTCCAGCACGGCGCGGCTTTCCTCCGCCGACAATTCGTTGATGTGCGTGGTGAAGTTCTCGTTGACGAACAATGCCTTGCGGCCGGTCACCGGGTGCGTCCGCACGACCGGGTGCACGGCGTGCGGGAATACCTTGTGGCGGTCGTCCACGCCCAACAGACGGTTGGTACGACGATACGACCGCTCACCGGAATGGGTCGCGGTCAATCCGTCCAGAAGCTGCTGGAAGGCCGGCGTCAGGGCGTCATACGCAGCGGACTGGCTGGCAAAAATCGTATCGCCGCCAACCGGTGGAACCGTGTGCAGATAGAGAATACTGCCCAGAGGCGGCTCGATATCGCAGGAGACATCGGAATGCCAGTTCTCTCCATTGGCTCGCTTGGAGTCTCCGTCGGCATGGATCGGCAGTATCTCCGGATGGCCCTCCGGACCGGGGGTGTTCGGGTGAATGTGCAACTCCCCGAATTTGCGGCCAAGCATCTTCTGCTGATCAAGGTTCAATCTCTGGTCGCGGAAGAAGAGCACCTGGTGTTCGGCCAGTGCTGTGTGCAGATCCTCGACCTGTTGATTGCTGAGTGTGGCAGTGAGGTCGATGTTCGACACCACCGCACCGATTCGCGGAGTGACCGGGCTCACCCGGATCGTCGCGTAGCTCATGTGATCACGCCTTATGGAAGACGAGGGTGCGAAGCTCGATGCTTTCACGTGTAGGCGCCCCGGGTGGTGCGTCAGGCACAAGGAAGGAGGTGTGCGGAGTGAAACGAGCGACATTGTCGCGGGAGTTGTAGCATTTCAGCAGCAGAACCTCATCCGGCCGCTGTTTGCTGAGGTAGTGCCAGCGGTGCGCCGGGTTGAACAGCACATTGTAGGTCTCGCCGACCCGTTGGCGATAAACGAGATCGGACGGCACGAGTTCGTCGGCGCGCACCGATCCGGCCTCGGCGACCGCTAACGGGGCATCGTACACCGGGTGATTGATCGGGCGCCAAAGGTTGATCACCTGGACCCGACCGAGCAACAGGTCCTCGGCCTCGTCCGGCAGCAGATCGCGCACTCGTTGCGGTCCGGATAGGGCGGTATGATCCACATGCACGCGGGTAGCCGGCTGACGCGGGCCGTCACGATAATCTTCCTGCCCGGGGATCCGGCGGCGCAGCGTGTGGTCGAAGATGTAGACCCGGTCAGCGCCGGTAACATCCTTCAGCAGGCGTTCGGCTTCCGCGTAATAGATTTCGGCGGATCTCGGCCTCATCCTCGAAGTCACGGACGGCGGAGTGATGCTGAACGACGGCAAAGCCCTCGCCATCGAGCGTGAATGCGCGGTCCTCTTCGCGGATATCATGGATCGGCAGCCGATGCGGTTCAGGTTCGATCGTGGTGCTCGGCGATCCGTCGGTCGGTCTGTAGGTGAAGGTGCGCGGACGCTTCCCGGTCGGCACCAGATAATTCAATTCGGCCAGAACCGTCGCAGTGGACTCGATCGTCGCACTCATCATTTCCTCCTGTCGTCAGGCGCCGCGTTGTCGTCCGGCAGCGGGGCGAAACGCCGGCAGGCAACGTCGCACCACCATTTGGCGTGAGTCAATCGTGAGTCAAGTGCTATATACGTAGTCCAGACGTTAGACAATCTGTCGAAGGCCCTTCGGTTACTCGACCCTGACGCCGGCGTTGGTATCCGCGGGCGAACTGCCACACCAGATGCTTCAAGGTATCGTCACCGTGCTTGGTATTGTGACCCACGAATTATGCCATATCAAATAGTGAAATCTGCCATGCCTCCGGAGCCCCCTCCCAGAGTTGCCGGCCACCTTGCGCCGGACGCACTGCTCCAGCAGGCTACGGAGAGCGAAATCTATCTCGCGTGCCGAACCGGAGGTGCAGATGGCGAACTCCAGGTCCGGAATGTTGTGTGGATGGTGATGAGGTGTGCCCAAATGACCCAGACTGACAATCCTGATGCTGCGGCTGCGGCGGCGCTTCGCCTCATCGGCCCAAACCCACCGAACTGGGTCCCCGATCGGCCGGGTATCGACCACAACGTCGTGCTTGTTGGCGGCGGGCAGACTGGCTCCGGGCTCGCTTTTGCATTGCGCCGCGCAGGCGTCGGCCGGGTTTCGGTCATCGACGCGGCCGAGGACGAGACTCATGCCGGCGTCTGGCTCACTGCAGCCAGAATGAATTTGCTGCGCACGCCGAAGAGCTTGCCCGGGCCGGAACTCGGCATTCCCGCGTTCAGCTTCCAGGCCTGGTACGAAGCTCGGCACGGCGAGGCATCCTATGCTGCGATCGATCGCATCCCGCGCCTGCAATGGGCCGAATATCTGAGTTGGTTTCGGCATTTCCTGCAAATCCAAATCCGCTACCGCACGCGTCTGCTGCGGATCGAGCCGGCCGAGGGAGTGTTTCGGCTGCATCTCGACATCGAGGGCCGGTCAGCGGTCGAAACCGCCCGCAAGGTGGTGCTCGCGACCGGCTTCATCGGTAATGGTGGTCCTTACACACCGGCCGCTCTGGCCAACTTGCCGGCGCACCTCATCGCGCACACCCAGGACGATATCGACTTCGCCGCTCTGCGGGGCAAGACGGTCGCGGTGGTGGGCGCCGCGGCATCCGCATTCGACGCCGCCGGAGTGGCGTTGGAGAATGGCGCGGCGGCGGTGCACCTTTTCGCCCGCCGACCCGACATCGCGTCGGTGCCGATCACGCGGGTTCGCGGATATCCGGGCGCCTATGACCACTATCGGCAGTTGCCCGACGCGATCCGCTGGCACCAGGCGGTCAGGTTTCGCCGCTTCGGATCGACCCCGACCACCGATGCCATCGAGCGCACGGTCGCCTACAAGCAGTTTCACCTGCATCTCGCAGCTCCGTGGAACGATGCGCACGTCGAGGATGGCAAGGTTGTCGCCGACGCCGCGGACGGCCCGTTTCGTTGCGATTTCGTTATCGCCGGCACCGGCTATTTCGTCGACCCCGCCGCTCGGCCCGAGATCGCCGATTTCGCCGACCGTATCCTGCTCTGGCGCGACAAATACGTTCCGCCGGCCGATGAGGAGGACCCGTTCCTTGGCAGCCATCCCTACCTGGGAGAGGCGCACGAGTACCTGGAAAAAATCCCCGGTCAGGCGGCGTACCTGCGCGACATCCATGTTCACAATCCAGCCGGGTTCGTCAGCTTCGGCCTGCCGATCGGCGACGTTCCCAGCATGCGGCGTGACATCCCGCTGGTGACGTCCCGCATCAGCCGGGACCTGTTCATGGCTGACCTCGGCAGCCACGAGCAACGCATGACCGGCACGATAGCCGCGGATTTTCCCGAGGAAGCCTACGCGTCCGCGATCTGGAAGCCCGGACGTTCGGGTTAGAGCACGCAATAGTTCGATGTCGTAGTCGGGGAAGGGCGCGGTTCGCCGAACCCGACTACCGCGATGGCCGAGCGAAGCTGAGTTCATGTCCATCGGGATCGGTCAGATGGAAGAATCGCTCTCCCCAGGCGGCATCGCGCGGGATTGTATCCGGTCGATAGCCGCTCGCAACGACGTGCTCGCGCAGAGCATCTACGTCCGTTACGTAGAAGATGGCACGGCCCCACCAGGCCCATTGTCGGTGTACCGGTTGCGCAACCAGGTTGAGGTAGCCGGTTCCAGCGCGGAAACTTGTGAAACCAACGTCAGGGCCGCCATGGATCAGGTCAAAACCCAGCATGGTGTAGAAGCCAACGGCGCGCGCCATATCGTGGGTAGCCAGCGTGATGGCACTGATGCTCTCGATCATGGCGATGATTTCGTTTCATACTGTCGGAGGGGACCGTTGCGGAATCGGCGGCGGCGCGTCCCGACCAGCAAGCCAGACGGCGGCGGTCGTCACAGCCATCAGCGTTCGCTGCGCGGATCGAACGCGTGCTGCAGGCCGTCGCCCAGGAAGTTGACGGCGATCACCGTAATGAAGATCAGCAGCCCGGGATAGATCGCCAGCGCGGGCGCGGTCGTCACCAACTCCTGAGCGTTGTTCAGCATGTTGCCCCAGCTTGGCATGGGAGCAACGATACCGAAGCCAAGGAAGCTGAGCACCGACTCGAACAGGATCACTCGCCCGATCGTCAGCGTGACGGCGACAATCAACGGCGTTGCGACGTTCGGCAGGATGTGAGCGGTCATGATGTAGCGCGCACGGCCGCCGCTTGCGCGCGCCGAGCGAACGTAGTCGCGCTCTCGCAGCGCCAGCGTCGCGGCGCGGGTCAGCCGCGCGATTCCGGTCCAGTCGACCAGGGCCACGATGACCACCACGCGCCAGAATCCGGCCGCGCCGGAATGGGCAAACTCGGCCGAAAAACCTAGCTTGGTCAGATCGAGCGCGCCCAGCACGATCAGCAGCGGCAACAGCGGCAGAGCGATCACGCCGTCGGTGAAGCGCATCAGGACGGCGTCGAGGCGCTTGCCGAAATAGCCGGAGATCACACCGATGGTCAGCCCGATGACGCTGCCGACCAGCGTCGACAGGACACCGACGAGCAGGGAAATCTGACCGCCCAGCATCAGCCGCACCAGTTCATCCCGCCCCGCATCGTCGGTTCCCAGCGGATGAGCGGCCGAGGGCGGGGCGTATTGCGACAACAGGTCCGTCTCATACGGGTCGACGCCCAGAAAATGTGCCATCGGGTTCGCCGCGGCTACGAAAACCAGCAGCAGGGCCAGCACGATCAGGCTGCCCATGCCGGCTCGGTGCTGCCGGAACCGCCGCCAGCGCAACCGCCAGGGCGAGACGGCGCGCGAGACGCCAAGGTTGGATGACGCGATGCTCATAGTGAGATCCGCGGGTCGAGCCAGCCATAGGCAAGGTCGGCCAGCAGGTTGCTCAGCAGCGTCACCAGGGTCGCGAACAGCAGGCCGGTGAGGGCGAGATTGAAATCGTTGCCGAGGATGGCGTCGTAGATCATCTTGCCCATGCCGGGTTGGGCGAACATCGTCTCGGTGATCAGCGCGCCACTGAACAGGCCGCCGAAGCTGAGCGCTATCACGGTGACGACCGGGATCATGGCGTTGCGCAGGGCATGGACCAGCACCACCCGCCCCTCTCCGGCCCCCTTGGCGCGCGCGGTGCGAATATGGTCCAGGCGCAGAGTCTCGATCATGGCGGCGCGAACGAAGCGGGTGAACTGTCCCGTGTTGGCGAGTGCCAGCGTGGTCACCGGCAGGATCAGATGGCGAAGTTGGTCGGTGATGCCGCCATCGCCGACGGTGCTGATGCCGCTGGCGGGCAGCGCGTGCCAGTTCACCGCGACCACGAGAATGAGCACCAGGGCCAGCCAGAACACCGGCACCGAAATGCCGGCGAAGGCGAACAGGCTGATGATGCTGTCGGCGATGCCGCCGGGTTTGAGCGACGCGCACACGCCGAGCGCGAAGGCGAGGCCGATGCTGATGACGAAACTGCTGAGCATCAGCTTGCAGGTCTGCATCAGCGCCGGCAGCAGCACCACCATCACCGGCTGGGAATGGGTGCGGGAGTAGCCGAAATCGCCCTGCAGCGCGGCGACCAGCCAGTGCCCGTAACGCAGCAGGATCGGCTGATCCAGGCCGTAGATGGCGCGCAGATGAGCGACCACCTCAGGCGTCGCGCCGGGGTTCGATGAAATCATCACATCGATCGGATCGCCGGGCATCAGCCCGATCAGGCTGTAGATGACGAAGCTCATGACAAGCAGGACGAGCACTGCCTGGCCACAGCGGGCGAGGATGAAGCGGCTCATGCCTTGAAGTGGCACGCGGCAAGCTGCGCCGGCCTGCCGGGGGCGGGTTCCAGTCGCGGCGCCTCCACACGGCAGATGTCCCGCGCCTTCGGGCAACGCGTGTGGAACACGCAGCCGGGCGGTGGGTCGAGCGGACTCGGCATTTCGCCGTGGATGGCGACCGCTCGCCGGTGGCGTCGGCCGATGCGCGGCATCGCCTCCAGCAGGGCGGTGGTGTAGGGGTGCGACGGGGTCGCGAACAGTTCTGCGCGCGGCGCCACCTCCGCCAGTCGGCCCAAATACAGCACCGCCACCCGGTCGGCGAGGTGATTGACCACCGCAAGGTCGTGGCTGATGAACAGATACGCCAGGCCACGCTCGCGCTGCAGCGTCCCCAGCAGATTGAGGATCTGGCTCTGGATCGAGACATCCAGCGCCGACAACGGCTCGTCCGCGACGATCAGCGCCGGGTCCGGGGCGAGCGCGCGGGCAATGGCGATGCGCTGGCGCTGGCCGCCGGAGAATTCGTGCGGATAGCGGTTCAGTGCGTCGCGCGGCAGGCCCACCTGTTCGATCAGATCGGCCGCCCGTGCCGCGCGCTCGGCGCGATTGCCGATGCGCTGGATCAGCAGCGGTTCGGCGATGATGGCGGACACCGGCATGCGTGGATCGAGCGCGCCGAACGGGTCCTGGAAGATGATCTGGATTGCCCGCTGTGCCGACCGCGCCGCGGCCTCGTGAAGTCGTTGCCCGCGAAACCGCATCGCGCCCATGGTCGGACGTTGCAATCCGGCGACGACGTTGCCGAGCGTGCTCTTGCCGCTGCCGCTTTCGCCGACCAATGCGAGGGTCTCGCCGGTATCGATGTGCAGGCTGACATCGTCGACCGCGGTCAGGGTCCGCCGGCCGACGGGGAACTGCACGCGAATGCGGTCGAGCGCGACCAGATGGTCCGGCGTCGTCGTCACGGACGGACCTTGAAGCAGGCAACCCAATGCCGCGGCGAGACCTCCTCGAGCGGCGGTTCAGCTCGCCGGCAGCCGGCATCCGCCCGCCCGCACCGGTCGGCGAAGCGGCAGCCCGCGGACGCCATCGACGTCGGCGACGCTGCCCGGGATCACCGGCAGGACCGCGCTTCGCCGTGCGGGGTCGGGCAGCGTCGCAATCAGGCCGAGCGTGTAGGGGTGCAGCGGCGTGTCGAATAACGCATCGGCGGCCGCACGCTCGACCACCCGGCCGGCATACATCACGATGATCTCGTGCGCGATCTCGCTGATGACCGCGAGGTTGTGGCTGATGAACTGCATCGCCATGCCGATCTCGTCCTGCAGCGCCTGCATCAGGTCGAGAATCTGCGCCTGGATCGTCACATCCAGCGCCGTGGTGGGCTCGTCGGCGATCAGCAGCGCCGGGCGGCAGGCGAGCGCCATCGCGATCATCACCCGCTGCCGCATCCCGCCGGATAACTGGTGCGGATACGCGGCCGCGCGCTGCCTGGGCGAGGCGATGCCGACCGCGGCCAATGCGTCCACCGCCCGTGCGCCGGCCTCGTGCCACGAAAGGTCCTGATGCAGCACCATGACTTCGGCGATCTGTCGGCCGACCGGCATGACCGGATTCAGCGCTGTCATCGGCTCCTGGAACACCATCGCCACACGCGCGCCGCGCACGCTGCGCCAGACGGATTGCGGCTGTCCCAGCATTTCCCGCCCCTCCAGCATCACCGAGCCACCGACCCGGCCCGGCCTGGGCACCAGCCCCATCACCGCCAGCGCCGACAAGGTCTTGCCGCAGCCGCTCTCACCGACAACCCCCAGAGTGCGACCGGGGTGAAGGTCGAAATCCATGCCGGCCACCACCTGGCGCGCGCCGCGATGCGGTCGGGAAGTCCACCGTCAGGCCGCGCACGGCCAGAACCTGCGTCATTCGGCGTACCAGGTCTCGGCCCGCAGGCTGCTGACCTGGTTGTGGCCGGTCGGCACGACGCCCTTCAGCCACAGCGGCCACACATGCGCCTCCGAGCCGAAAAACAGCGGCAACACCGGCAGTTGCTCGGCGTAGATGCGCTGCATCTCGGCCCACAGCGGACGTCGCTTCGCCGGATCGAGTTCCTTCTCCATCGCATCGATGTCCGCATCCATCGTGGCATTGCGGAAGTCGGTGTAGTCGCCGCCGCCCCAGTTGTTGGTCGCGGTCGGGATCTGGCCGCTGCTGAGAACCTGCCGTGGCGAGCTCTCGATGCTGCTGCTCCAGGCGAACATCGCCAGCCCCTTGAAGCTGCGGTGCTTCAGCGTTTCCCCGAACAGCGTGCGCGGCGGCTCGTTTCTGATCACGGTCTCGACGCCGATGCCGCGCCACTCGCTTTGCATCACCTGTTGCAGCAGTTCGCGGGAGCGGACGCCGGTGCTGGTGCTGAATTCGAGCGTCAGCCGTTGGCCGGCGGCGTCGCGGCATATGCCGTCCTGTCCCGGGGTCCATCCCGCCTCAGCGAGCAACGCGCGGGCGCGGGTCGGGTCGTATGGGTAGACGGGCACATCAGCGTTGTAGATCTCCTCCCGCGGATTGATGAAACTGTTCGCCACCGGAACCCGGCCGCCCATCAGTTTATCCACCATGTTCTGCCGGTTGATGCCCAGCAGCAGGGCGCGCCGCACGCGGATATCGGCCAGGATGGGGTTGTCGAGTTGCAGGTCGATATGAGTGTAGCTGAGGTTCGGCTTATAGGCATAAGCGAACCGTTCGGGGTATTGTTTCTGTAGCGCAAGTACCTGATCGAGCGTGAGACCGACGCCTTCCCCAGGCACCATGTCGACGTCGCCGCTGAGCAGGTTGGTCTGCAAAGCCGCGGTATTGCCGATCGTTTTGATGACGATGCGGTCGAATGACGGCCTTGTGCCGTGCCAGTACGGATTGCGCTGCAGCACCACACGACTGCCGACATCGTAGCCCGTGATCAGATACGGCCCGTTGAACAGCCCGGGGTCGGTCGGCATCCGGTTGTACTGGCTCTGCTGCATGTAGTCGCCCGGACCCGTTGCGTGCTCAAACACCGGCGCTTCGAGATGCGCCGGAAGCAGCCCGCCGAGCTGGGCAAACTGATAGTTGAGCTCGGTCAGGTGCATCACCGCGGTCTGTGGGTCCACCACGTCAACTCGGCTGACGATCGTCCAGAAATGGGTATTGCTGAAGCCGCTGTTGGGATCACGCCCGACGCGAGCGGTGAAGGCGAGATCGGCCGCCCCCATCGGAGCGCCGTCGCCCCATTGTAATCCCGACTGGAAGTGAAACGTGACCGCCATGCCCTGGCCGCCGCCCGGCAGATCCTCCAGCCGAGCACCGCCGTTCGCGAGTGAGGGCAGTTCGGTGCAGAGCATGCACACCAGGTGGCCGGTCGGGTCGAACGCGGTGATCGGGCGTGCCGCAAACCCCAGAATATAGAACTTGATCAGGTCCGGATCGATCGCCGGGTGCAACGTCGACGGGAAGGACGAGACCCCGATGGTCAGGTCAGGATGCGGGGTTGCCGCCGCGGCTGGACCGGCCAGCAACAGACATGCCCACAGCGTCGACGAACGGATCATCCGGGGTGCCAGTTTTCGGCCCAGTCGCTGGTAGGGTCGGCCGCCCCGGTCGGCGCATAGCCGCGCAGCCAGGTCGGCGTTACATGCGCCTCGGAGCGAAAGAACAGCGGCAGTACGGGCAACTGGTCGGCATAGATGCGCTGCATGTCGGCCCAGATCAGCCGTTGCTTTGCCGGGTCCAATTCGCCAGCGGCCGCTTCGATGTCGGCATCCATCTTCGTGTCGCTGAAGCCCGGATAGTTCGAGCCGCCCCAGTTATTGGCCGCAGTGGGGATCTGGTCGCTGCCGAGCGTTCGCAGCGGGGATTCGGTCACGTTGCTGCTCCACGCGTACATGACCAGACCGGTGTAGACCCGCTTCTTCAGCGTTTCACCGAACAGTGTCCGGGCCGGCTCGTTCTTGATCGTCACCTCGACGCAGGCATTCTTCAGGTTGCTCTGCAGCACCTGCTGCTGCAACTCCCGCAGGCGGTTGCCGGCGGTGGTGGTGAACTCCAGGCTCAGCCGGTCGCCGGCGGCGTCGCGGCAGATGCCATCGGGACCCGGCGTCCACCCTGCCTCCTGCAACAGCGCCCGGGCGCCCGCGAGGTCGAATTTCACTACCGGGATCGCCTCGTCATAGTTCGGGCTGAGTGGATTGACCCAGGTCGCGGCGACCGGTTGAGTGCCGTGAAACAGGCGATCCACCATTGTCTGACGGTCCATCGCCATCAGCAGCGCCCGCCGCACCCTCACGTCGCCCAGCAGTTTGTTTTCGCGCTTCAGGTCGATATGCTCGTAGGTCAGGCTAGGCTTGAATTCATAATGAAACGAATTCGGGTGCTGCCTTTGCAGCGCCAGCACCTGATCAATGGTCAGCCCGATGCCCTCGCCGGCCACCATGTCCACATCACCGCTCAGCAGGTTGGCCTGCAGCGAGGCCGTATTTTCGATGTGCCGCAGCACGATGCGTCGGAAGCTGGGCTTGCCGCCGGCCCAATGTGGATTTGGCTCGAGCACGATTTGAGTGCCGCTGTCATAGCCGGTGATGATGTACGGACCATCGTATAGACCGGGATTGAGCGGCGCGCGGTTATAGTTGGTGGCGTTGATGTAGTCCCCCGGCCCGGTGGCCTTGGCGACGATCGCACCCTCGATGTGTTCCGGCAGAATCTGGTCCCACTGGTTGTAATCCGCCCGCACGCGATCGAGATGCAGCACCGCGGTTTGCTCGTCCACCACGTCCACGCTGGTGGCGCGCCTCCAGGGGTTGGGGTTGGAGAAACCGCTGGCGGGATCGCTCGCAAGCTTCCAGGTGAAAAGGATGTCGCGGGCGGTGACACTCTGGCCGTCGCCCCAAGTCAGCCCGGGCTTGAGCTTGATGGTCACCGCCAGGCCTGCCTTGCCGTCCGGCCGATCCTCGCGTCGGGCCAGGCCGTTCTCCAGCGTCGGCAGGTCGGTACAAAGCAGGCATGTGTTCTTCCAGGCGGCGTCGAACGCTGTGACCGGGCGGATCACGAAGCCCATCGCGTAGGCGCGCACCACCTCCGGGTCGATGTCGGGGTGCAGGCTGGAGGGGAATTGCGCGATGCCGATGGTCAGGGTGTCGTGCTGGCCCTCCGCGCTCGCGACCGTCGCGGCGGTGGCGGCAATCCAGCCCGCGGTGAACAGCACAGCCAAGTTCTGAGCAAGTCTCATTCGGTCACCATCGATCCGGGTCGGGCTGGATCAGACCGGACCCAAGGCCCTCGCGTCAACCTGCCAGGCCAACATGACCCAGCCCGCAGCAGGGGCGCTCGCAAGCTTCGGAGTCGTGGTGCTGTTGGCGCCCTAACCGTCAAAACGGCCCGCCGCAAGACAGCGGACGGCGGACTTGCTTTGAGTTGGCGGCCTCGGGCAGCGGCCAACCGGGCCGTTGAGTTCGATCAGGCCGGCCTGTATCCGTGTAGGATCTTGATGTAGTTGGCGCGTTCAAACGCCTGTGGATCGCGCATTTTGCGCTGGCTCATGATGCCTCTGACCTGGTCCAGCGACGTGAAGTCCCGCGCCGCGAGCCATTTTTCCAGTTCGCCGACCAGGGTGGTCATATGCCCGATGCCGAACCGCAGCAGCGCTGACGTTGTCATGACGACGTCGGCGCCCACCAGAAGATATTTCACCACCTCGGCGACTGTCGCGACACCTGTACTGGCGGCGAGTGAAGCCCTCATCCGGCCGGAAAGGACGGCCAGCCAGAGCAGCGGCAGCCTGATCTCGGCGGGGTCGCTCAGCTTGAGGTCGGTCAGCACCTGCAAGCGCACGAGATCCAGGTCCGGCTGATAGAACCGGTTAAACAGCACGAAGGCGTCGGCACCGGCGTCCTGCAGCGCGCGCGCCATACTGCCGACCGCGCTGAAATAGGGGCTGAGTTTGACGGCCAGGGGTAGCGACACCACTGCCCGCAGCTCCCGGACGATATCGAGATAACGCCGCTCGACGTCATGACCCGATTGCGCGAGATCGGCCGGGATGAAATAGATATTAAGTTCCAGTCCCTTGGCGCCGGCCTCTTCGATCAGCTTGGCGTAGTAGATCCAGCCCTCGTTGGTAATGCCGTTCAGGCTGGCGATCACCGGAATCTCGACCGCGGCGCTCGCCTTGCGGACCAGGTCCAAATACTCCTTCGGTCCCAGCCCGTAGTCGGCGCCGGGCGGGAAATTGGTACGTGCCTCGGGCCAACTGTCCTCGCCGGCGCTGGTCAGAAGATCGTGGCGAGCCGCCTCGGCCTCGATGTCCTCCTGAAACAATGATGGCAACACGACGGCCGCGGCACCCGCATCCTCAAGTCGTCTTATGTTATCCGGTTCGCCTGTCAGCGGTGAGGCGGAGGCCACCAAGGGATTTTTCAGCTGAAGTCCCATATAGCGTGTGGTCAGATCCATGCTGGTCTCCTACGACACGGGCTGCGCGGTGACGCCGAGCCGGAACTGGCTGCCATCGCGCATGGCAAGATCCTCGTATTGCCGATATTTATCGACCACCGCCGCTTGCGCGGTGACAAGCAGCGACGCGGCGTCGTCGGGCAGCGCCCTTGCCAGCGCCGAGTAACGAATCTCGTTATAGGCATAGTCCTTGAAGCTGATGGTCGGTCGCGGAGAATCCAGTTGAAACGGCGCCTGGCCAACGGTCCGCATGGTGGGGTTGAAGCGAAACAGCGGCCAGTAGCCACTGGCCACCGCAAGGTCCTGTTGCTTCATGCCAAGCCGCATGTCGATGCCGTGTGCGATGCACTGGCTGTAGGCAATGATCATCGACGGCCCGTCGTAGGCCTCGGCTTCACGAAATGCGTCCAGTGTCTGCTGCGAGTTGGCGCCCATCGCCACCTGGGCGACGTAAACGTTGCCATAGGCAATGGCCTGCAAACCAAGGTCCTTGCGCTGGACACGCTTGCCGGCGGCGGCGAATTTTGCCGTTGCACCCAGCGGGGTGGCCTTCGAGGCCTGCCCTCCGGTGTTCGAATAGAGCTCGGTGTTGAGCACGAGGATGTTCACATTGCGCCCGCTCGCCAGCACGTGGTCCAGGCCGCCGTAGCCGATGTCGAACGCCCAGCCGTCGCCGCCGACGATCCAGATGCTCCGCCGCACCAGATGATCGACGACGGAGAGCAGATCGCTCACGTCCTCGCCGTTCAGCCTGAGTAGCCGGGTCTTGAGTTCCGCCACGCGGATACGTTGCGCGCGCAATTCGAATTCGTGGATCTGCGGTGCATCCAGGATGTCCGTTGCGAGATCCCTTCCCACCGCCGGGGCGAGCCTGACCAGCAACGTCCGGGCAAGATCGAGGTGCTTGTCGGCGGCCAGGCGAAAGCCCAGCCCGAATTCCGCGTTGTCCTCGAACAGCGAGTTCGACCATGCCGGACCACGGCCCTCATGGTTCTTCGTCCAGGGCGTCACCGGCAGGCTGGCGCCGTAGATGGACGAGCAGCCTGTCGCATTGGCGATTTGCGCCCGGTCGCCGAATAGTTGCGAGAGCAGCTTGAGGTAAGGTGTCTCGCCGCACCCGGCACATGCGCCGGGGAATTCGAACAGCGGTTCGAGAAACTGGACGCCGCGTACTTTGGCAAAATCGACGCGAGACCGATCATTGACCGGCAATTGCTCGAAAAACGCGATATTCGCTCGCTCGGCCGGGATCAACCCTGCCTTGTCAGCCATGTTGATCGCCTTCGTGTCCGGCTGGCGAGGGCTGATCGCCGGGCAAGCTTCGACGCAAAGACCACATCCGGTGCAGTCCTCCACGTAGAACTGCAACGTGAAGCGTGCCTCCGGATAGCCGCGCGCATTTACGACCGCCGACTTGAAGGACCGCGGCGCACCCACGAGCGCATCCTCATGGTAATACCTGGCGCGAATCACGCTGTGTGGACAGACAAAGCTGCATTGACCGCACTGGATGCACAGATCGGCCTCCCAGACTGGGACAGCTTCGGCGATGTTGCGCTTTTCATAGGCACTGGTGCCTGACGGGAAGGTGCCATCCGCCGGAATCAGGCTGACCGGAATGTCGTCGCCACGTCCGGCCAGAATCATCGCGGTAACACGTTGCACAAAGTCAGGCGCGGATCCGGGAACGATTTGTGGCGGGTCCGCTGTATTGCTCGGGTTCGCCGGCACCTTCATTTCCGACAGGTACGCCAGGGTGGCATCCACCGCGGCGAAATTCTTTGCCACCACCGCCTCGCCTTTCAGGCTGTAGCTCTTCTTGATGGCGGCCTTGATGTGCCGCAGCGCCCGGTCTCTCGGCAGGACGCCCGATATTGCAAAGAAGCAGGTCTGCAGGATGGTGTTGATACGCATGCCAAGACCCAGATCGCGGGCGACTTTCGATGCGTCGATGACATAGACGCGGAGTGACTTGTCGATTATCTGCTGCTGCACCGAGCGTGGCAGTTCATCCCAGGTCTCATCTTTTCCGTAGGGACTGTTGAGCAGAAACACCGCTCCGGGTGCTGCCACGCGCAGCATATCGTGCCGCTCGAGGAAACTGAACTGGTGACAGGCCACGAAGCTGGCCGAGGCGATCAGGTAAGGTGCCTTGATCGGATCGGGACCGAACCGCAGATGCGAAATCGTCTGTGCGCCGGATTTGTGCGAATCGTAGACAAAGTAACCCTGAGCATAGCGTCCGGCATCCTCGGCGATGATCTTCGCCGTGTTCTTGTTCGCGCCCACCGTACCGTCGGCACCAAGGCCATAGAACACGGCACGGGTGGTCTCATCTGATTCGATCGAGAAGGCTGGATCGAGCGGCAGACTGCTATGCGAGACATCGTCATCGATACCGACGGTGAAACTGTTGCGCCCGCCGAAGCTGCCGTCACTGTCGCGCCGGCCGAGTTCGTCCAGCGCCGCCTTCGCCATTGCCGGGGTAAAATCCTTCGATGACAGACCGTAGCGTCCGCCGATGATCCTCGGCATCGACGGTCGGGCACCCTGGGCGAAGCCCTGAGCGAGGCTGGCAACCACATCGAGATACAGGGGCTCGCCGGCGGCGCCGGTTTCCTTGGTCTGTTCCAGAACCGCCACGGCGCTAACCGTTACGGGCAGTGCATTCAGCAGATGGTCTACGGCAAACGGGCGATACAGTCGCACCTGCACCACGCCGACCTTCTCGCCACGTGCGATCAAGGACTTGACCGTCTCACGCGCCGTTTCGGCACCCGAGCCCATCAGGATCAGCACTCGTTCGGCGTCTGGCGCGCCGTCATATTCGAACAGATGGTAACGCCGTCCGGTGATGGCAGCAAAACGCCCCATGGCGCCGTCCAGAATCTCCGGCACCGCGGCGTAGTATGGACTGATGGCTTCACGCGCCTGAAAGAACGTGTCTGGATTCTGCGCGGTGCCGCGTATGAATGGATGTTCAGGATCAAGCGCGCGAGCGCGATGAGCACGCACCAGATCGTTGCCGATCATCGCGCGCATATCGTCGTCGCTGAGCAGTTCCAGGGTGTTGATCTCGTGCGAGGTGCGGAAGCCATCAAAGAAGTGCAGGAACGGAATTCGCGACTCCAGCGTCGCGGCCTCGGCGAGCAGGGCGCTGTCGTGCGCCTCCTGCACGTTGGCAGCGGACAGTAGCGCGAAGCCGGTGCCGCGCGCGGTCATCACATCGGAATGATCGCCGAAGATCGACAACGCCGAGGTCGCGAGCGACCGTGCGGCCACGTGGAACACCGTTGATGTCAGTTCGCCGGCGATCTTGAACATATTCGGCAGCATCAACATCAGGCCTTGCGATGACGTGAAGGTCGTGGTCATCGCGCCGGACTGCAGGGCGCCGTGAACCGCCCCGGCGGCGCCGCCCTCACTTTGCATCTGCTGCACGACCGGAACGTTTCCCCAGATGTTCGTGACGCCCTCGGCCGACCACTGATCCGCGAGTTCCGCCATGGTCGAAGAAGGCGTGATCGGATAGATGGCACAGACTTCATTGACCCGGTAGGCGACGTGCGCGACCGCCGTATTGCCGTCCATCGTGGTTTTCGTGCCCATGGTGGCCTCCTGCTTTCAGGCGTGTTCGGGGACCATTTCCATGGCGTGACATGGACATTGCTCGACGCAGACGGCGCAGCCGGTGCATCGCGCGTCGTTGATCTCGTAGCGCTGTCCGGGCCCGAGTTTTGTGATGGCGTCTTCGGGACAGGCGGCAAAGCAGTTATCGCATTCGAAACAGTTGCCGCAGGACAGGCAACGTTTGGCCTCGTGCAATGCCTCCGCCTCGCTCAGCCCCGCCACGACCTCTTCGAAGCCACCGGCCCGCGTCGACGCCGGCAGTTCCCGCTGGGTGGATCGCGCGGCATCGGCGTAGATCGGCAGATTGAGGCCGGCAAATTCGATCACCGGATGCTTGGCCGGCCGCGCATAGTCAGTTCCTTTCAGCCACGCATCGATGTGACGAGCCGCCTTTTTGCCATGACCCGTCGCCACGGTGACCGAGCGCACGTCCGGCACCATGTCGCCACCGGCGAAAATTCCGGGCCGGCCTGTCATCATGTTGGCGCTCACCACGACCGTACCATCCGCCTGCTCGACAATTTCCGGGATCCTCTTGAGGAACCCGCTGTCGGCATCCTGGCCCAGTGCGAGCACGACGGCGTCGGCCTGCAGCGTTTCAAACTCTCCGGTCGCCCGCGCTCGGCCGTTCTCGTCGATGCACATGCGCTCCACTGTGAGATCGGCGCCATCGATTGCCTTGATCGATGTCAACCATTTGATCTTTATGCCTTCAGCAATGGCTTCGTCGGCTTCGAACTCAAGCGCGGGCATATGAGCTCGGTCGCGCCGATAAACGATCATCGCTTCTTCGACGCCGAGGCGTCGGGCAGTACGAGCGGCGTCCATCGCCGTATTGCCGCCGCCATAGACCACCACACGACGGCCGAGCAGCGGCGCTGTGCCGGTTTCGACATCCCGCAGCAGGGCCACGGCATCGAGCACCTTTGGTGCGTCGCGAGCAGGGATGTCGACATGCTTGGAGAGATGTGCACCGATCGCGATGAACACCGCGTCGAACGCTCCAGCCCGCTGTTCGGCGAGCACATCGTCGACGCGGTGATTGAGCACGATCCTGACACCCATTGACTCGATACGGCCGATCTCACGCATCAACTCGTCGCGCGGCAATCGATAAGCGGGGATCCCGAAGTGCAACATACCGCCCGGCCAAGGGGCGGCGTCATGGATTTCCACCTGATGGCCCAGCCGAGCCAGATGATAGGCAGCGGAGAGGCCGCTCGGGCCGGCGCCGACCACCAGCACGCGCTTACCTGAAGCAGCTTTGGCCGGCGGCATCGGCCAGTTTCGCTCGATTGCCAGATCGCCAAGGAAACGTTCCACGGCATGGATGCCGACGGCGCTATCGAGGGCTTGCCGGTTGCAACCGGTTTCGCAAGGATGGTAGCAGACCCGGCCGTGCACGGCGGGCAGCGGGTTGTCCCGGATCAGCGCTTCCCACGCCGCCTGGAACTTGCCCGCCTGAGCCAGATCCAGCCACGCCTGGATGTTCTCGCCAGCGGGACAGGCCGCGTTGCAGGGCGGCAGCAGGTCCACATACATGGGCCGCTGGTGGCGCACCGGTCCGGTTCCCCTCGACTGGGTGAGATTGACCGTCGGGGTCATGTCGCGCTCAAACTGGTTCAAAGGGCGTCTCCTGATAGCGTCGCAGGGCGAAGCAAAGGGCCCGAAGTTGGTCTGCCGCCGAATATCGCGGCCGCGGTGTCATGAATGTAGCAGGACGGCACGATCGGCAGGATGATTTCGCCAAGACCGATCGCCGCGGCCTCCCGGAGTGCCGGCTGGGGTCAACCTCCTTGATACGTCATGCTTTCATCCTTGGGAGGCTTTCATCCTTGGGTTCGGGCGTAGTCGCTTCAGCGCATCCAAAAGTAGTCTATAACGCAATAAATTCCCGCAAAAGTTGTATTCGGGTCAGAAGTAGCGCGACGGCTGTTCGAATGCCAGAGGCGATTTCGGAAATTGCGTACGGGTGGGCCAGGGGCGCAGACGGTGTCCACCCCAGGCGTCGGGCAAAGTTCCAGATCGGCGCCGAACCCGGCCTGCCCGCGGTGTTTGACCGCAGACGCTCGGGCCGTCGTCGCGGCGTGCAGCACACGCTCCGATCGGCATGGCGTCGGGGCGCTGACCGTGCCACGGGCCGGCGCGCTCGCCCCCGGCATCGCCTGTTTTTTGTGTTCGAGCCATTCAGAGGCTGCAAGGTTGCAGTCTATGTCATGCATTGTATGCATGGCGGGTTTCGGCTTTTTGAGGGTGATTTCCTTCGCAACTGCGGTATTACAGACCATGATAGTTACAGCGGCCGCGCCGCCAGAGTTCCAGCGCCCGACGCTGGAAAGGGGTCTTTGATCCCTGCGTCTCCCAGACGTGAAGCCTCCCTGTAAACTTGCCCCGCTTCCTCAGTAGGTTAGCGGGGCTTTTCTTTTCCCGCACAGCCATCGTTGGCATGGCTAGGGCTAGGCACACCGCATTTGGCCGCTGGCTGCTGCCGGCTTAAGCGAATCGCCCAGGTGTCACCGTTCCGCTCCGGCCCACGAGACGTGAGTATGTCGAAAGCGCGGCCGAGGATGGAAGCTTGCCGACCCGGCGGGTAACTATGACCTTGCCGGCGGGGTCAAATTGCCGCAGCCAGCCATCAGCAACCTCCGCGACATGGGTCTTGATCTCGGTCGGTTGCGGCATCGGGATCCGGCCACCGAGCACACGCAAATAGGCCCCGCGACGCCGAGGCATGGCGTTTCGACGCTCGGCATATTCGGTCCACCGACGGCCGAAGCGACGCACTGATCCTTGCCGCCTTGATTGCCACCAGCGACGTTCGTCAGATGAGCACAACATCCGTGCCGGCCGCGAGCAAAGCCTGAATCTCCCGCGACTGCTCCACGACAAAATCCAGGACCACTCGGGTGCGAGGGGCGAGGTTGCGGCGCGACGGGTAGACGATGTGAACCGGCAGTGTCTGCGAGGGGTAATCGATCAGCAGTCTGCAGAGGCGACCGGAGTGCAGATCATCGATGACCGCGACCTCAGGCAGCAGCGCGATGCCGTGGCCGGCGCGAGCGGCCCGAAGCACCGCCACACTGTCGTTGGCAATAAGCGCACCGTTGACGCGAACGGCCAGCGGACCATCCGGCCCGGTGAAACGCCATGTCTCAGGTTCCGGCATTGAGCTGTGAAGCAAGCAGGTGTGCGCTTCCAAGTCGTCGGGCACAAAAGGCGTATTGTGCTGCTCAAGGTAGGTCGGGGCGGCCACCACGGCGCGGCCTAGTTGGCCCACCCGGCGCGCCACCAGTGAGGCATCGGCGATCTCGCCGACACGCCAGTCCAGATCCAGCCGGTCCTCCACCATGTCGCGACTGGACTGATCGCGCATCACCAACTCGACCTTCAGCCCTGGATGGCGCGTCAGCAACACCGGCAGCCGAGGCGCCAGGACAAGGCCGCCGGCGATCGACGTGCCTAGCCGAACCAGCCCGGTTGGCGAACTGCTCTGGCCGCCCAGTGCCGCCTCCATTTCATCGGCAACTTCCATCAAGTGCCGTGCGTGAATCAGCAAGCTGTGGCCGTCGTCCGTCAGGCTGAGATGGCGGGTTGTCCGATGGAACAGGCGAGCCTTGAAATGCCGCTCCAGCCAGTCGATCTGGCGGGTCACGGCGGATTGGCTGATGCGGTTCTCGCGCGCCACGACGGAGAATGACCCCGTCTCTCCAACTCGGACAAAGCAACGAATTGCAACAATCAGATCCACGTATTTACCGCGTGTAGTTGAGACCTGACAAGGAAGGCTGGTTTATCGCCCGCAGTCAATATGACCGGCTGCATCGACACCACAAAACGCGATCCAGAGAAGTGGTTAACGGCATTTACAGCCGTTGACACCGACGGCGGCAAACCTACGGTCCGTTTGCATCTGAATGCTGATCAGCGGAAAGATTGGACCGGTCGAGAGGGCTGCGATCTCGGTCCGGTCATTACAAATTCGTTCCTAATAGCCTGACCGGCTCCAGGTGGGCCGCGAGCGGACCGCAACGCCGCCCTGGCGCATTCGAGGCGACAGCGTTGCAACTGGCCAATCCTCGGCCAAGCGGCCGGACGATGCGGCGCGAGACGGGATCAGATCATGTATTCAGTTCGGCGTTCGGCGGCACGAGGGCGACGGCGGCCTCGCCGGTGAGCAGCAGAAAGGTGAAGGTTTCCTGCAAGTACAGGGTGACGGCCGCGTCGGTGTGGCTGGAATAGCCGATCGAGACGTCCTGGCCGATCTGCAGGTCAAAGTCTCCGCCGCGGGTGGTCAGGACAAACCCGCCGGTAATCGCCGGAGCCCAGATGATTTCGCCGTTCACCAGGCGCTTGATGTGCTCCAGCACCGGATATCCATGGTCGCGGGTCTCGCTGAGCCCGGTATAGGCTTCGGCACTGAGCAACACCGAGTAAGGGCCGTTGACCCCGACCAGTCGCAACTGGCTCAGGGCCTGCGCGATCACGTCGGGATAGTCCCGCAGGTCGGTCGGCAGGGTCATGATCGGGTTGCTCGTGCCCTGGCGCACCCCTTCGATGCCGCCGGCCGGGTAGCCTTCAAACACCGCGCGGTCCTCGGCAAAGGCAATGCGCCGCGCGGCATCCTTCACCGGCTGCCAGTCCGAGTCGTTCGCGCCGCGCTCCACGTCGTCGATCTGCTGGCGATCCAGTTCGAATGGGACCCGCAATTCGACCACCGGCTTGGCGATGCGCTGGCGCGCCAGGATACCTTCGGCGGGCGCCTCGATCTTGCGCAGATGGCCGGTGCCGACCGCGGACAGGGTGGCACCTTGTGGACCCTCGACGTCAACCACGCGCCGGGCGGCGAGATAGCGCTTGAGGGTGCGCGACGCCTCCTCCTCGATCTGGGCCCATGCCGCATCGGAGATTGGGGCCAGCTCACGATGCAGGTTATTCATGCGAAGGACTTCCTTTGAGGGAACCGATACCGAGTGAGCCGTCGGACGCACGCCCTGTGGGTTGCGGGTCCGGCTTTGCTTCGGGGAGGGCGTTTGGGGCGGACGAGGGTTCGTCGGGCGTCACGTCGTCCAGGAACGTCGCGGACGGCACGAAGAACAGACAGCCGGTTACCGGCCGGCTGAAATCCAGCAGGCGATCGTAATTGCCGGGCGGCCGACCGATGAACATGTTCGTCAGCATCTGCTCGGTGACCCGCGGCGAACGGGAATAGCCGATGAAGTAGGTGCCGAATTCCCCTTCGGAAGGCCGCCCAAACGGCATGTTGTCACGCAGGATCTGCTGTTCCTTGCCGTCCTCCACGATCGTGGTCAGCGCATTGTGCGCGCTGCTTGGCTTGACCGCGTCGTCCAGCTCGATATCCGACAGTTTCGTGCGACCAATGATGCGTTCCTGGAGCTCGGTCGGCAACGCGTTCCAGCCGGCCATGTCATGCAGGTATTTCTGCACGATGACGTAGCTTCCGCCTGCGAACGCTGCATCCTCCTCGCCGATCAGCGTGGCGTCCATTGCCTCCTGTTCGACCGGGTTTTCCGTGCCGTCGACGAAGCCGATCAGGTCGCGGGCGTCGAAATAGCGAAAACCCTGGACCTCATCCACCGGCGCAACAGCATTGCCCAGCCGGGCGGTGATGTGAGTGGCAAGTTCGAAGCAAAGGTCCATGCGCTGGGCGCGGATATGGAACAGCAGGTCGCCCGGTGTCGCGACGGCGTGGCGAGGTCCGGCGCGGAGTTCGCGGAACGGGTGAAGTTCGGCCGGTCTTGGCTGACCGAACAGCGTGTCCCACGCGTCGGAGCCGATCCCCATGATGCACGACAGATCGCCCGGCTGGTCACGGGTGCCCACCGCTCGCAGCAGCGCTGAGAGCTCGGCGCAGAGCGTTCGCACGACGGTGCGAGCGGCAACGCCCGGGTTGATCGTGACCACGATGAAGATCGCGGCTCTGGTCAGGGGGGTGACAACCGGCTGGGGGACGGCGTGCGATACGTTCGACGCTCCGGTTGCGGTCATCGGGTCGCACTCAGCACTCGGGGCACTCAGTTTGGGTTGCGGAAGCTCGGCTGGCCGGGGTGAGGGCGCCATGCGAGGCGGCAAGAATGCCTCACGTGGCGGAGGCGTGCAAGGAAGACCCCAAATGGTCCGGAACCGCTCTAGGGCCTGATGTTGCGCAACGGGAGCGCCGGTAACTGCGCGCGACGGGCTTCATCTCCCTGATGCCCGCGTCTGGCCAGTCAGGTGGCTGCCGATCTGATCTCCCAATCCAGACGACAAACCGGACAATGTCGCCAGATTCGACCTTCGCGCGGATCAAATACACCGGGACCGGTCATCCCGGGAAATGGCAATCCGGTCGCATAGGACCCGCCCCCGCACGCGGACACGACATAGTCCGACGCGCGACAAATCCTGCCTTCTCCAACATCGCTCGCTCCTTCGGCATCACCCGCGACGGATCAGCCATCGCGCGCTCGACCTGCTCACGGACCTCGGCTGACACCAATCGAACCGCGTGGCGATCGCTTCCCATTCCCAGGACCCCCTCTGACACCGGGCAGACGTAGTCATCGCTGGCCCAAAATAGGCTCAAGCCCGCCGGGAAACCATTACCCATTCGGTAGTGGCCCCGGACATGCCAAATTGTCGTTGTAAACTCAACGGGATGCACTCCATGCGCCCGCGGGCGTCGACAGCTCTGGGGTGCAGCCGCGACGGCGCCCGCTGCGGAAAGTCAGCCTCGCCTGGCCGGCGCGGTGGCGCACGAGCGGTGGAAGTATTGCCAAGTCCGGCCAGTCCGACCTCACGCCAGCCGCGCTCCTGGTCGGGTCGCCCGTGTCAACGCTGCGTTTCGGTTCGTCCCAACCGATCGGTCCCCTTCAGACGACGCCGGTGTCCCGCAGCCGCTTCAGCTCCTCTGGTCCGACCCCGCACAACGAGGCCAGCAAATCATCCGTATGCTCCCCCAACAGCGGCGGTCGCGTGACGGTGGCCGGCAAATCCGACAGTTTGATTGGGCAACCAACCGTCTGGTAGGTCCCACGAGTCGGAAACTCGACATCCACGATCATTTCGCGAGCGCGCAGATGTGGATCCGCCAGCACCTCCGTCGTATCCTGGCAAGCCCCGCTCGGCACGCCGACCTGACCCAATAGTTTCATCACCTCGTGTTTGCTGCGCTGGCGGGTCCACGCCTCGACGATCGAATTCAGCGCATCACGGTTCTCCCAGCGCGCATCAGGCGTTTTGAAGCGCGGATCCTCCGCCAGTTCCTCGCGCCCGAGAACACCGAGCAGCGGCTTCCACATTTGCGGTTGGGCAAAGATGTAAACGTAGTCGTTGGGTCCTCCGGGCGCGCACGGGTAGGTCGTTCCGGGTACGGTGTGGCCAAGCTGGTTGCCGACCCGCGGCGGCGGGTGACCGAAACGCTGATGATCGCGCAAGCTGACACGGATCAGGTTGACGACCGCATCCTGCATCGAGACTTCGACGTGCTGCCCCTTCCCGGTTGCGTGTCGTTGCTGCAACGCAGCCAGGATCCCAATTGCCATATGCATCCCGGTGCCCAAATCGCCGATCGCCGGAAAGACATAGGTCGGCGGGTTCTCCGGAAACCCCGTCACCGCCATCGCCCCGCCCATCGCCTGGGCAATCGGCTCGAAGCTTTTGTATCCGCTGTACGGGCCGTAGGTACCAAAGCCTTTGATCGTCGCGTAGATCAGGCGAGGGTTCAACTTCGACAGCACCTCATATCCAAGCCCCAGGCGGTCGAGCGCACCGGGCCCGAAATTCTCCAGCAGCACATCGGATTCGACAATAACTTTGCGAAACAGCGCTTTGCCGGCCTCAGTCTTCAGATTGAGCGTCAGACTTCGTTTGTTTGCATTCAAGATCAAAAAGAACAAGCTGTCACTGTCCGGCTTGTCGCGCATGTTGGTGCGCGCGACGTCGCCGCCCTTCGGCTCTTCCAGCTTGATCACATCAGCGCCGAGGAAGCCGAGTATCTGGGCACAGGCCGGTCCCGCCTGATTGTGGGTCATGTCGATGATACGGACACCGGCCAGCGCCGCGCTCCCAGGTTGGACTTGGGTCATTACTGTCGTCTCCGGAGTTATCTCGTTTCGTCTCACGCTGCCTGTTCAAGCGTCGAAGTCGAATCCAGTGTCGTCGCCCGTCGCAAGTCCCGCGGCTGCATCTCGTCGTGCGGTCGGCCACGATGCATGGTGCATCGATTGTCCCAGATGACCAGATCGCCGACCCGCCAGGTGTGGCTGTAGACGAACTCTGACTGCGTCGCGTGCGTGTTCAGGTCCATCAGCAGCAGCCGTCCGTCTGCCACCGGCCAGCCGGCGATATGCGAGGCGTGCGCGGACAGATACAGATTTTTGCGGCCGGTCGAAGGCAGCCGGCGAACCAGACGCTGGCGCGACGGCGGATACTGCTCGCGCTCGCCTGGCGGGAACTCGGTAAAGCCAATCTGGGCGCGCGACCAGAACACGTCGTGCTCCGCAATCAGCGGATCGATGACGGTCCGGGTCTGTTCCGGCAACGCGTCATAGGCGGCGCGCATGTCGGCGAACTCGGTTTCGCCGTTGCCGAAGGGGCCCGGTCGCGGCAGCGCGACCGCATGCAGCATTCCCAGGACGACGGGAATCTTCATGTATGATGCGTCGGTATGCCAGAGCCGGTTGCCTAGACTGTCGAGCCGACGGCGATCCGTCAGTGCGCGGACCTTGTTGTCCTCATCGAGGTTGGATATGTCGCCGATCTGCGGGATTTCCAATCGCCGGCGTCCGGGCCGCGCGGCGGAGCGGCCGATTTCCAGCGGACCGAAACGGGCGGCGAAGTCGCGTAACTGCAGGTCGGTCAGATGCTGGTCGCGGAAGACCAGCACGGCGTGGGTGTCGACGGCCGCCTGGATCGCCCCTATCGCCTCAGTTTGCAGTGGCTCCGAGAGGTCCACGAAACTGGCTTCGGCGGCGAAGCCCGGATGCAGCACCCGCGTTTGCATGGTCATGGGACTTTCGGCTCCACCTTCGAATGATCCCGCTTGCATCGAGGCTGGTTGCATCGAGGCTGGTGCCTCGGAACCAGGGCGCCATCCTGCGGAGATTGCGACCGCGATGCAAGCGGGCGAGCGGCTCGCCGGTCCGGGAGGAACCGCGCGACACACGCCGCGACGCGGGGGTATTGGTTGCGCAATCAGATTGATAAGCCCGGTGGTGGAACTGGCTGAAGCCACGTGACGCCAGCCACGCCTGACCGGGGTTGCCGAGTCAGACAGCTATCACCAGTCAACCATCAGATGAATCCCGAGCGTTCCGATTTTACCGTCGCAACGACGCTGCACTGAGCGGCCTGTCACCTCGGACGGTCGGCCGCCAGCAGCAGGAACGGTGGTCGCCGACGCTCCTCCCGCCATTCCGGATGTTCGGCAAGCACGGCCGGGCTCTCCGCCTCAGGCTCTTCCAGTCGGCCCAGCACGAGCCCCGCGTCCAGCAATGTATTGACATAGGTCTCGACGGTCCGATGGTATTTGACCACGCCATCGACGAACCAGTGGGTGCGGCGCTCGCCCTCCTCGCGATACCGGTCCACCGGCCAATGTGCCCAAGCCCCATCTGGCTTGAGGTGCCAGGCGGGGGTGCCGCTCGCGGTGTAGATCGGATGTTCGACCGAGATCGCGAACCGGCCGCCCGGCACCAGACAGCGCGCAATGCGGCGGACGATCAGCGCATAATCGGCGACATAGTGTATAGACAGCATCGACACCACCAGGTCGAAACTGGACCGCTTTGGCTCGAACGCCTCCAACGACGACCGCAGGTAGGTAATTCCGGGATCATTGCCGCGGGCGCGCGCCTCGGCCAGCATGCGTGCGGAGATATCGACGCCGACCACCTCCCGCGCGCCGCGGGTTCGCGCCTCGCGGGCGAAGTTGCCAAGGCCGCAGCCGAGGTCAAGCACGCGCTTGCCGTCCAATGGCGGCAGCAGGCGCTGGAAGGCGGGCCATTCGTAGACTTCGCTCAGCCCCGCGATCGAACGGGGAAGCTGGCTGTAGCCAGCGAAGAATGCGGGATCGTCGTAGATATTCTGCGGGGTCATCGCGGCGGGACAATCATCGATGGAAAGGTGCCCGATGGAACGCGGCTCCAACGGACCGTCATGTCCTACACCGGCGCATGGGATGCCCGGAAGCCGCACCGGATGATTTATCTGCCTGTCGTGCCTGCAATTACTTGCCCCCAACGCGGCGTTGGCGCAGGTTTACCGCTATGCGGATCGCCCTCATCCACGCCATGAAGCACTCCATTGCCCCGACCGAGGATGCCTTCCGCCGCCTGTGGCCGGACGTGAGCCTGATCAATCTGCTGGACAACTCGCTGTCCGTGGACCGGGCGCGCGAAGGCTCTTTGTCGCCGGCGATGACTAAGCGCTTCCTGGCCCTGTCCCGCTACGCGGTTGGCGCTGGTGCGGAGGGTATCTTGTTCACCTGCTCCGCCTTCGGCCCGTGCATCGAGGCCTGTCGGTACGAACTGGCGCCGCTCGCGGTGTCGAAGCCGAACGAGGCGATGATTGAGGAAGCCGTCGTCCTGGCCGGCCCGACCGGACGGATCGGACTGCTGGCGAGCTTCGCCCCGACGCTTGCCACGATGCCGGTGGAGTTCACCGCCGTCGCGTCCGGTGTCACCGTCGTGCCTTGCCTGGCGGAGGGCGCCCTGGCCGCGCTGGACCGGGGCGACGTTGCGGGACACGACGACGCGGCGGTCCGCGCGGCCACCTCGTTGGCGGACTGCGATGTGATTGTCATCGGCCAGTTCAGCCTGGCCCGTGCGGCGGAACGGGTCGCGGCGGCGACCGGAAAGATCGTCCTGACCACCCCGGACAGTGCGGTGCGGAAACTGCAGCGTCTGCTCCTGGCATCGGAGGCAGTCTGAGTGATGAACCTTAGCGAATTCCGCACGTCCATCGAAGCAGATGAACCGCCACCGGTTGCCACGTCGCTGCAAGCGCTGTGGTGGGATGCGAAGGGTAACTGGCACCGAGCGCACGAATGCGCGCAAGCCGAGCCGGGGCGGGGCGGGGCGGGGGTGCACGCCTATCTGCACCGGAAGGAGCCTGATTTGGCGAATGCGCGATACTGGTATAGTCGCGCCGGCCGGCCACCGGCCACGGGCAGCCTGGCCGAGGAATGGGATGCACTGGCCACGGAACTCCTGGCCGGCGCCTGAGGCGGCATAGCCTGCAACGGGACGGCGCGCCGCCCCACCGCCGGCTAGAAATTCATCCGCGTGCTGAACAGCCAGGCGTGATTGAAGGCGGGGGTCAATGGCTTGACCACAAGTGCGGGCGCGACCGCGGCCTGGTAACCGACCCCGAAGGTGAGTTTCAAACGGTCTGAAAGCGAAAAGCGCCCGAGCAACAGCCCCGGCGTCAGATACACCTGGTTCAGTCCGCCCCGCTGGCCGTTAGCGTAATAGGTCCAACTGACCTCCAGCTCCGGCCACAGCACCTTCAGAACATGGTACCTGGAAGGCGAGATTGGTCTGCACCTGGTAGCCGATGATGGTGGCGTGCGAGGCCGGCACCACGCCGCCGACGGTGCCCTGGATATCGAACGCCCCCCATCCCTTGCCGAATGCCAGCGTGGGCAGGTATTCCCAGGAGTTGCTGGTCAGCCGTGGTATTCCCGACGGTGCCTGGATCTGCAACAGGGCTGTGAGCACATAGTTGCCGTCACTCGCGGGGCTGCTCGCGAGCCGCTGCTTGAAACGCAGGAACGCCCAGTCATTGAACCCGGCCAGCGGCTGGATGCTGCCTTTATTGGTTGGGCCGGTGCCGGCGACACCGGAGCGGATGTAATAGGGGGGCGCCGCGAACTGGACCTCGCTGGTCTCGCTCACGATCAGGTCCAAACCCCTGCCGCCGTCAATATTCGTCGTGCTGGTGCCATTGCCGGAATGCTGCAGGTCCACATCGAACCGCACCCGCTGTTCGAGGAGCCCGGTTGTGGTGATCAGCGGGGTGCTCCAGTACGGCTGGGTTGCCCGCGCCCGAGCCACCCAGGCCTCCCATGCGGCGAGAGCGCCGGCGATGCCGCCCGCGGCGACGACGGGATCGTCGATCGCGGGAGGGGTCTGCTGTTCGGGCAGGCGCGACGCCGGCAGCGTCAAATCGAGGCCGTCTGCCGCCCATGCCAACTGTCGACGGCGAGCCGAGCAGCAGGACGACGATCGCGGCGACGATAAGCTGGCGGCTGGGTCGCTTCGCGGTGTCGCGCGCCCCCGTGGCCGGCCTGACCCGGAACGCTTGATCGAACAACAGCCGCGTCGCCTCGTCGGCAAGTGTTAGGCGGCCCATCGGAGGCTCCTCTGGGTCCGAAGTGACGCGAGGCTACAGAGGATCTGCCGCGCGCGCCATCAGGTGACGTCGTGCAATGCTCGCTATGGTGGCGAAGACGTGTAGGAACGCCCGGTCGGCGGGAGCATCCGAAGCCGGATCGGGGCCTGTCGTAGGCCGCGTGGCCAGGCGGCGACCGCGTTCTATCTGGTTGACACCGTTGCCTTACTGCGCCTACCGTCCGGCCCCAACGAAGCCAAAGTTCGTGCTTCGGATTACGTTAAGAAGACTGCAAACATAGGGAACGGGAGGCTCAGTCATGTCACGGCGTGGCACGGACGCGTCAGCGCGTGCATCGAGATGGTGTCAGCCGAATACGCCGAAAGGTTGCGGCGTCGTTAGCATACATGTTCGGTCAGTCGCGCTCGGTCTCACCGTGGCATGTTATTTTCTTGGCAGATGAGTGTTGCGGCTCCGCCATCGAGCCAACTTGCGGTCTGACTTGTACAACGGAGCGCTTCGAATGAATTCCTGCACCGACAGAAAGGGATGAGTGAACCCATGATCAAAATTACAGTAAACGGACAGCAGCATAGTTGGGATGGCGATCCGTCATTACCGCTGCTGTGGTATCTGCGAGATGAGGCGGGTCTTACCGGCACCAAGTTTGGCTGCGGACGTGCCCTCTGCGGGGCCTGCACGGTTCATGTCGAGGGTCAGGCGACGCGTGCCTGCATCACCGCGATGTCGGACGTTGCGGATCGGACGGTTGTTACGATTGAGGGTCTTGACCCGGCCGGTAACCATCCGGTGCAGAAGGCCTGGCGGGAAGCGAATGTGCCGCAGTGTGGTTTCTGTCAGGCCGGACAGATCATGCAGGCATCCGCGCTGCTGAAGGACAATCCGCATCCGTCGGATTCCGAAATCCGTGAATCGATGTCTGGCAACATCTGTCGTTGCGGGTGTTACCAGCGGATCGAGGCGGCGGTGCGTCTTGCAGCGACAGGAACCTAAGCCATGAAACATATGATCGAGATGCCTATCGAGAAGGTGTCGAGGCGCACCGTTCTGCGTGGGCTGGGGGTGACCGCCGGTTTGGTTCTCGCGGTGCCCGTGATGTCACGTCGCGGTTTGGCGGCATATTCGACCGGTGCCGGCGGGATGCCGCACGGAACGGTAAACGACCCAAAGGTCTTCGTGGCGATCGCGCCCGACGGGACCGTAACGATAATCGCGCATCGTTCCGAGATGGGCACCGGCGTGCGCACCAGCCTGCCGATGATCGTCGCCGACGAGATGGAGGCGGACTGGGGACGGGTGCATGTCCGGCAGGCGCCGGGCGACGAAGTGAAGTACGGCAATCAGGACACCGACGGCTCCCGCAGCACGCGGCATTTCCTGATCCCCATGCGCCAGGTTGGCGCGGCCGCCCGCATGATGCTTGAGGCTGCGGCTGCCAAGCAGTGGAATGTGCCGGTCACCGAGGTGAAGGCGATCAACCACGAGGTCGTGCACGGCAAGACCGGGCGAAAGCTGGGCTTTGGCGAACTGGCGACCGCCGCCGCCGCGCAGCCGGTGATCGATGTCGCGAAGCTGCAACTGAAGGATCCGAAAGACTTCCGCTATATCGGCAAGGGCCGGATCGGCATCGTCGATCTGCGTGACATCACCATGGGCAAGGCGATGTACGGCAGCGACACGCGCTTGCCCGGAATGAAATACGCGGTAATCGCGCGCCCGCCCGTGACGGGTGGCAAGCTCGTTTCGTTCGACGCGACCGAGGCCATGAAGGTTTCCGGCGTGGAGAAGGTGATGGAGGTGCAGGGCTGGCCGTGGCCCTCCAAGTTCCAGCCGCTCGGTGGCGTCGCGGTCATCGCACGCAATACCGGCGCCGCGATCATGGGTCGCGACGCGCTCAAGGTCGTGTGGGACGATGGGCCGAACGCCAAGTATGACTTCTGTGAGCTACCGCGCCGAACTGGAAGACGCGGTGCGGAAGCCGGGTCTGGTGGTGCGAAACAACGGCGACGCCGAGGCAGCCTTGGCGTCCGCGGACAAGGTAGTCGTCGGCGAATACTATCTGCCGCATTTCGCCCATGTGAGCATGGAGCCGCCAGTGGCGACGGCGCTTGTGGCGGACGGCAAGGCGGAGATTTGGGCGCCGGTCCAAAGTCCACAGGGCACGCGCGACGATGTCGCCAAGACGCTTGGCATCTCTCCGGAGAATGTTACGGTCAACGTGACATTGCTGGGTGGCGGGTTCGGCCGCAAGTCGAAGTGCGACTTTGCCTTGGAGGCCGCGCTGTTGTCGAAGGCGGTCGGTGCTCCGGTGAAAGTGCAGTGGACTCGTGAGGATGATATTCGTCACGACTTCATGCATACCGTCTCGGTCGAGCGGATCGAAGCGGGGCTCGACAAGAGCGGCAAGGTGGTCGCCTGGCGGCACCGCAGCGCCGCGCCAACGATCATGTCGACCTTCGCAGCCGGCGCCAAGCATCAGGCTCCGTTTGAGCTTGGTATGGGCCTGGTCGATATGCCCTTCGATATCGCCAACATCCGCTGCGAGAATCCAGAGGCCGCCGCGCACACCAGGATTGGCTGGTTCCGTTCGGTTTCGAACATTCCGCACGGGTTCGCCGTGCAGACGATGGTGGCTGAGATCGCGCAGCAGACAGGGCGCGATCCGAAGGAGACTCTGCTGGAACTGATTGGGCCGGCGCGTATCGTCGATATCGGCGCAGGGGCGAAGGACCTGTGGGATTACGGCGAGCCGTATGACAGCTACCCGATTGATGCCGGGCGGCTGCGCAAGGTCGTCGAGTTGGTCGCCGAGAAGGGTGAATGGGGCCGTCCCGTGCCGAAAGGCCACGGGCTCGGCATTGCGGTTCATCGCAGCTTTGTCAGTTACATCGCAACGATCGTCGAGGTGGCGGTGGACGACAAGGGCAAGCTCACGATCCCGCGCGTCGATACAGCGATCGATTGTGGCACCTTCGTCAATCCCGAGCGGATCCAGTCGCAGATCGAAGGCGCCGCCATCATGGGCCTGAGTCTGGCAAAACATGGTGAGGTCACGTTCAAGAATGGCCGCGTGGAGCAAGGGAATTTCGATGACTTCAGGGTAGCGCGGATCGACGAGGCACCGGTGGTGACAAATGTCTACATCACGCCGGCGGGTCCCGATGTACCGCCGAGCGGGGTGGGTGAACCGGGGGTGCCCCCGTTCGCGCCGGCACTGTGCAACGCGATCTTTGCCGCAACCGGCAAGCGCATTCGCAGTCTGCCGATCGGCAAGCAACTTGAATCAGCCTAAGGTCATTTGACCGGGAGAAAGACATGAAGAAATCGTTGGCAATCGGTGCCGGTGTGGCACTGGTTGCTGCGATGTTGAGCGGTGGTGTTGCAGCGGCGGATGACGCTGCAACCCCGGCTAAACCCGCGACAACAAGCAGCACCAAACCAAAAATGGGCAATGGACCGGCGGTCGAGAAATCATTGCCGTCCTCGGCGCCGGCTGCTACCACGACGCAGACGACGGGCGCGACCAATCAGGACAAGACCGTCAAGGCGATGAACAGTAACGAAAAGGCAAAAGTCGAGAGCACCGGCAAGTAAGCTCCGGCGAGTAGGGATGGAAACAAAAATGTCGAAGAGTACATATGCGGCGGCGGCGCTTGCGCTGCTTCTGGGCAGCCAAGCGGGCGCGTTCGCCGCAGATGAGGTAACGCCGGACCGGTTGCTCAAGGCCGATTCCGATCCGGGAAATTGGCTCACGCACCACAAGGATTATTCCGCGCAGCGCTTCTCTCCGCTGAACCAGATCAACAAGGACAACGTCAAAAATCTGCATGTCGCCTGGACCTTGCAGCTCGGCGGTATCGAGGGCGGCGGCATCTGGTCGCACGGCGGCCTTGAAGGCACGCCGCTCGCGGCAGACGGCTACCTTTACGTGACCGACGGCTGGGGATCGGTTACCAAGATCGACACCCGCGGCGGCCAGGCCAAGGTGCTGTGGTCGATGGATCCGAAAACCGATCACGACTGGGCTGGCGCTGTGGCCTGCTGTGGCGTCGACAATCGCGGCGTCGCGCTGGCCGGCAATCTGGTGCTGTCCCACTCGCTGGACGGCCGGCTGATCGCCACGGACAAGGATACCGGCAAGATCCTCTGGCAGCGGCAGGTGGCCAATCCCGATAAGGGCGAGGTGATCACCGCGGCACCGCTGGTGGTGAAGAACCTGGTGATCTCCGGCACCTCCGGCGCCGAGTACGGCATCCGCGGCTGGATTGCAGCCACCGACCTGACGACGCAAAAGGAGGTCTGGCGTACCTACACCATTCCGGCGAAGGGCGAGGCCGGCAGCGAAACCTGGAAGGACAGCAACGATGCCGCCGCGATGGGCGGCGGGTCCACCTGGGTGACGGGCAGCTACGATCCCAAAACCAACACATTGTTCTGGGGCGTGGGCAACCCTGGCCCCGACTGGGATCCGGAATATCGTCCCGGCGACAATCTCTATACTGACAGCACCCTGGCGCTGGATCTCGATAGCGGGAAGATCAAGTGGCACTACCAGCATACGCCCAACGACGCGTTCGACTATGACAGCGTGGCGGAGAATGTGCTGGTCGATGCGCCGGTGAATGGCCACCCGATGAATTTGGTGCTGGAGGCCGATCGAAACGGTTTCGCCTATGCGGTTGACCGCAACAACGGCAACTTCGTCTGGGGTCTGCCGTTCGTCAAGAAGGTGAACTGGACCAAGGGACTGGACCCGGAGACCGGCAAGCCCGTCGAGTATGATCCGAAGGCCGACGTGCAGAAATACAACGCTGCGGTTACCCCGACACGGGAAAATCCCAAGACGCTGATCTGTCCCGGCAACATGGGGGGCAAGAACTGGCCGCCTACGGCATACAATCCGGACCTGAAGGTCTGGTACATTCCGGTGATCGAAAGCTGCAACACGGTGACGGTGAAGGCGGAAGATCCGGCCAAGAAGGCCAAGCCGCGTGACCTGTGGATCGGCGGCGGCCCGACCGAGACCGAGCGCATAACCGGCAGCGTCACCGCGATCGACGTGACCACCGGCAAGGAAGTCGGCAAGCACGAGACGCCTTTCCCGATGCTGGGCGGCCTGCTGACGACGCCTGATCTGGTGTTCTACGGCCAGCCGGACGGCAAGGTTGCGGCGCTCGATGCCAAGACCCTGCAAGAACTCTGGAGCTTCAACACCGGGGGCGGTGTCAGCGCTCCGCCGATGACGTTCACCGCCGACGGCAAGCAATATGTCGCCATCCTGGTTGGCCAGGGGGGCGCCTGGGACAAGTGGTTTGTCGAGGCGACCCCGGAGCTGAAAGCCGTGCATCCCAGTTCCACGCTTTACGTATTTTCGTTGAACTGAGAGGAGGTCCGGGCCGGACAGGCGGTTCGGCCCGGATCGATCGCTTCCAGGAGATGACCACGCTGTGACCATTGGCTTTGGGTTCCCGCGCGCGGCGATCTTCGCCGCCGCATGGCTTTGTACCGCCGGGGCGGGAGGGGCGATGGGTCAGGGCGCTTCTCCTGATGAAGGCATGCGCATTTACAAGTCGGCCAACTGCGTGGGCTGCCACAAATGGTCTGGCAATGGCGGTGGCAGCTACGGCGGTGCGGCGGCAAATTTGCGGCAGACCCAGTTGAGCCTCACCGAGATCGAAGAAACCGTCCGTTGCGGCCGGCCGATGGCCGGAATGCCGCATTTCCAGGCTGACGCCTATTCGGACGGCACGTGCTATGGTCTGAAGGAAGCAGACCTGTCCGACGGCAAGATGCCGCCCGGGACCAGCCATCCGCTGCGTCCCGCCGATATCAAGATGGTTGCGGAATACGTGGCGACGCAAATCAAAGGGAAGGGCGAACCGACCTTTGCCCAATGCCAGGCGTTCTTTGGCGGCGAAACGCGTGTCTGCGATGTCTACGCACGGCAGGGCGAGGGCGCCCGGGATGCATCTGCCTCGAGTGCGGCGGAAGTGCCTTCCCACCGACATATGCAGGTGGAGGCCGCAAGCGATGCGAACGCGCCGAGCACCTCGCGGAAATGATGGTATGAAGCTGAAATGCGCCGTCGCTGTGATGGCCGCCTCGCTCATACCGGCCGTCGCGATCGCCGCGCCGCAAAATGACCTGCGTGATTTTCGCATTGGCATGCCGGTGTCCGCGCTGCCACCTAGCGGCTACGGCGGGTTCGCCTGCGGCGCCGATCCGCGGAAGCAGCTCTCGGGCTGGGAGGCCTATCAGACATGTCCGGTCTCGGCCGACGGCACGTATGCGGTCAGTTTCCGTTATGACGACGGCGGACCGGGCGGGGAAGACCAGACGCAGGTGGCCGGCCATCCGGTGGAACTTGCGCTGCTGATCGACAATAACGGACAGCTGGCCGGCATCAGGATTGACACCGATCCACATGCAAGGCTGTTTATGCACAAGAAGGCCTTCCTGTTCGCGCTTCAGGTCAGGGCTCGGTTCGGAGAGGAGGGATGGACGTGCCACCAGACGGCGCCGGCGCCGACGGAGCAACCGGTTGGCGGCGTTTTTATTCACGAGCACTGTGAAAAGACCACCGCGTCCCGTCGTTATCTGCTCGATCGCGAATTGTTCCGCGACCCTTCCAAGGACCTACGTGATTTTACCAATGCGACGCAACTGACGATCCTAGGTGCTGGCTGAGGGTTCATCAGCCTCTGCAAACTGGATCCCCAGTCGGAGAGCAACGAGTGGCTGACGCTAAATCAACGATCACGCCCTGTTCGCAAGGGTGCGCTCATGCAGGGATCGATCCACTGCGCCGCGGGCTGCTTCAGGCCGGCGTCGCCGCGGCGGTCTTTCTGTTGCCGACCACGGGTCGCGCCGACGACGATGAAGATCCCAGGCGCAAGATGCGTCCGCAGGTCGGCGATCAGTTCGTCCGTTTTGAAGGTGATCAGGAAGGTGCGGTGATCGCGGTCAAGGATTTGAAGCCTGGTGAGGATCCGATCATCGCCTGGGCGATGGACCCGGCGGCGAAACTAACGCGCGACGGCTCGCGCCTGAACCAGATTCTGCTGCTGCGGCTCGATCCGTCAACACTGGGACCCGAGACGCTGGAACACGCGGCGGACGGGATTGTCGCCTATTCAGCAATTTGCACCCATGCCCAATGCACGGTCTCGGGCTGGATGCCGGATTCGCAACTTTTGCATTGCCCGTGTCACCAATCGGAGTATGACCCGCGGCAGAATGCAAAGGTGGTGGGGGGGCCGGCGCCGCGGTCATTGGCGGCGCTCCCCTTGAAGATCGTCGATGGAAAGCCCAGAGTGGCAGGAGGTTTCATAGGAAAGATAGGCATGGATCAATCAGCCATGTGAGAGCCTGGCCTAAGTAAAAACGGGAAACGACACTCAAGAAGGAAAAGACCACGATGGTCGGGAACAGAAAAATCTTATTGGCCTCGGTAGCAGCGGCGCTTTTGGGCGGCGTGGGCGTGGGCACCGTCGCCGCCACCGCCGGCGAGGTGGCGAACTACAGCCCCGTCACGCAGCAGCGGCTGACCAACCCGGAGCCGGGAAACTGGTTGCTGTATCGCCATGAATTACAATGGCCAGGGCTTCAGCCCGCTAAAGCAGATCAACACCGAGAACGTGAAATCGCTTGTTCCAGTCTGGACATTCTCCACCGGCGTGGTCGAGGGTCACGAATCGCCTCCGATGGTGAATAACGGAGTGATGTTCGTTACCACGCCGCAGAATCAGGTGCTGGCGTTGGATGCGAAATCCGGGGACCTGATCTGGCGCTACAAGCACAAGATGCCGGAAGACCTGTTTCAGCTTCATCCGACCAACCGTGGTGTCGCGATGTGGCAGGATAAGCTGTTCCTGGCGGCGACCGACGATCATCTGATCGCGCTCGATGCGAAAACCGGCAAGGAGCTTTGGAACACGAAGGTGCAGGACTACCAGAAGGGCCAGTATATGACGCTGGAGCCGCTGGTGGTGAACGGCAAGGTCATGGTCGGCGGGTCGGGTGGCGAATTTGGCGTCCGCGGTTACGTGGCGGCGTTCGATGCCAACGACGGCAAGGAATTGTGGCGGACCTACACCGTTCCGGCGCCGGGCGAGCCGGGCAGCAACACGTGGTCGGGCGACGCGTGGAAGACCGGTGGCGGTTCCGTCTGGATCACCGGCACCTATGATCCGAAGCGCAACGTCGCCTATTGGGGCGTCGGCAATGCCGCGCCGTGGCCGGGCGAACTGCACCCGGGCGACAACCTCTACACCAGTTCCACGATCGCATTGAACCCGGACACGGGCAAGATCGTGGGCCACTTCCAGTACCATCAGAACAACTCGTGGGACTGGGATGAGATCGACTCGCCGATGCTGATCAACATGACGTACGAGGGCAAGACGTTTGACGGCCTGGTCCATCCCGCCCGTGATGGCTATTTGTGGGTGCTGAAACAGAGCGAGGAAGGGATCGACTTTGTCGACGCCAAGCCGTTTGTCAATCAGAACGTCTTCAAGAGCGTCGACCCGAAAACCGGCCGTCCTGAGGTGAACGCTGACCATAAGCCAGTCGTCGGCAAGAACGTCACCTTCTGCCCGTCGCTGTGGGGCGGCAAGGACTGGCCGGCCGCCGCTTACAATCCGAACAGCCACCTGCTCTTTATCCCGGCGCAGAACAACATGTGCGGGGAAATGATCGGAGAGAAGGTGCCGCGGGTTGAGGGCCAGGTGTGGCTCGGCGCGCAAATACCCAGTCTGAAGCTGCTTCCACAAGGGGATCACATCGGCGAACTGCAAGCCTGGGACCTGCAGACGGGCAAGCAGGCATGGATGCACCCGTTCCCGAAGTCGCAGTTGTTTGCCTCGACGTTGGCCACCGCCGGAGACCTGGTGTTCATCGGCGGCACCAATGACCGGATGTTCCGCGCCTTCGATGCCAGGGACGGCAAGGTACTTTGGGAGCAGAAGACCAACTCCGGGATCATGGGGATGCCCGTGGCCTATGAGGTCGACGGGACCGAGTATATCGCGATCCAGTCAGGCTGGGGCGTTGATGCCCAGCGCATTCAAGACGGTCTAGCCGCGAGCGACTGGAAGCTGGATGCCGACGCCGTTCCGCAGGGCGGTGTCGTCTGGGTATTTGCGGTCAAAAAGTAAACAGCTCACCTATCGACCGACTGCATCAGCCTGGCTGGCAACGGCCAGGCTGATTTTATGTACAGTGGGGCCGGCCACACAATTTGCCGGCAACGGATCAGCCAGGATTGTGGCTTGGCTTGGGAAGACAGCACCGACTGGGCGGTCCGATCACGGATATGATCTTCGAACGCGGCAGGTCGACACGATCCGATCCGCGCGCGGAAGCTTTTCGGCCGTCCAGAGTATCTGGACAGCCGTCGTCGTATCCGGATACATTCGCTGCAACAGCCCAATAAGGATGGAAACCACGGATGCGAGATCGCGACTTGCCGGAAGGGCCGTTGTGCCGACGCCGAGCTGTTCTGGGGGTCGGACTGGCGGTGGCGCCCTGGTTGATCTCGTCGGCAGGGGCGCAGGACGCGACATCGATACCGCCGCAGCCCGGCGATCATCTCGTTTTCCTCACTGGGCCCAAGCAGGGGCAACCGGTCCGCGCCGACGATCTGCAAATCGGCGCCGTGCAGGTGCAGGCCTATCCCGCCGATCCGAACGGCACCGTTCGCGACGGATCACGGCTTAATCTGGTGATCCTGGCTCGCATCGGCACTGACGGCGTCAGCGAGGAAACCCGCGCGCTGATGGCTGACGGTGTGGTAGCCTATTCGGGCGTCTGCACCCACCAGGCCTGTCCGGTGAACATGTGGTCTGAAGATCTCCACGCCTTCGTCTGTTCTTGCCATGGCTCGGTCTATGACCCGAAGAACGGCGCCGAGGTGTTAGCCGGACCCGCGCCGCGGCATTTGGCGGGACTGCCGCTGAAGTCCGAAAACGGCGTGCTGATGGTCGCTGGTGGGTTCGTCGGGCGCGTCGGCATGCAGCCGAGTTGATGCGGTCAGCCTTCGCTGACGGGTGGCGCTGCCCAATCGCATCGAGACTACCTATTGCGCCGGACTATCGACCTGGATGACGACATCATTAGGGGGAAGAAATGAGGAAGCTGCTTGTTGGCTCAAGTTTGGCAGTCCTGCTGACGGCGGGCATGCTGGGCACCGCCTATAGTGCCGACTACACGCCGGTGACCGATGCGCGTTTGCAGAACCCGGAGCCGCAGAACTGGCTGATGACGCGGGGTAATTACCAGGGCTGGAGCTATAGCCCGCTCGACCAGATCAATACCAGCAATGTCAAGAACCTCGTGCCCGTGTGGACCGTTTCGACCGGGGTCGATTCCGGCCATGAAGCGCCGCCGATCGTCAACAACGGTGTGATGTTCGTCGCGACCCCGTACAGTCAGGTGATGGCATTGGACGCCGCCACCGGCGATCTGTTGTGGCGCTACAAGCGTAAGCTGCCAGAAGGTTTCGCTGCCCTGCACAACACCAGCCGCGGCGTCGCGCTGTATGGCGACAAGGTCTTCCTTCCCGGGCTGGACGCGGTACTGGTCGCGTTGGATGCCAAGACCGGCAAGGTCGCCTGGGAGGCGAAGGTCGAGGATTGGAAGACCGGATACTATATGACGATGGCGCCCTTGATCGTGAAGGGCAAGGTGCTGGTCGGCGTGGCGGGCGGCGAGTTTGGCGTGCGCGGCTTCGTGGAAGCGTTTGACGCCGAGACCGGCAAGTCGGCCTGGAAGACATACACCGTGCCGGCGCCGGGGGAACCGGGCAGCGAGACGTGGCAGAAGCCGGATACCTGGAAGACCGGAGGCGCCTCCACCTGGATGACCGGCAACTATGATCCGGTTGCCAACGTGGTCTATTGGGGCACCGGCAACGGTTCGCCCTGGTTCGGCGACCAGCGGCCGGGCGACAACCTCTACACATCCTCGACAGTTGCGCTCGATGGCGACACCGGCAAGATCAAGGGCCACTTCCAGTATCACCAGAACGAGTCGTGGGACTGGGACGCGATGAACGCGCCCATGCTTCTGGATTTCCAGAACGGAGGCAAGACCACGCATGGTCTGCTGACGCCGCAACGCAATGGTTACCTTTACTGGCTGGGGCGCGACCCCAACGGCGAGATCTCCTATGTGAAGTCGGAGGCTTACGTCCCGCAGAACGTCTTCAAGGGCATCGATCCCGAGACCGGCCGACCTGACGTCGACCTCGCCCACAAGCCGCAGACCGGCAAGAGTGCGGAGTTCTGCCCGGGCCTGTGGGGTGGCAAGGACTGGCCGTTTGAGGCCTATAACCCGAAGACGGGCATCGTCTACATCCCGACCAACGAAAACCACTGCAATCATATGGAAGGCAAGGTCGAGCAGCGCGTTCCCGGCCAGTGGTGGACCGGTGTTGCTATCCCCGACATCCACTTCACGGTCGATACCAAAGCGGGGTTCTTCGGGGCATTGCAGGCCTATGATGTCACCACCGGCAAGCGTGCCTGGAAGGATCTGTATTCGAACTCGATGATGTGGGGTTCGCTGTTGACCACGGGTGGTGATCTGGTGTTCGGCGGCGGCACCAATGACCGGCAGTTCCGTGCCTATGATGCGAAGACCGGCGAGGAACTCTGGCATTTCCGAACCAACTCCGGAATCATTGCGCCGCCCTCGACGTTTGAGGTCAACGGGGTGCAGTACATCGCAGTGGCATCCGGTTACGGCATCGATGCCGCTGGCCAGCAAAACCTGATGGCCGACCTCGTTGGGTGGAACGGGGACGTCCCGCAAGGTGGGGTTATCTGGGTCTTCGCCGTCTCCAGGTGAACCCCGCGGCGTTTATGTCGTCGTAGGTTTTCGTTCAGGGCCAGCCGTCAGATTTGGCGGCTGGCCCATTGGCTTAGGCGACACTCATTCCATTCCTAGGGCACGTTCATGCTACCAGCTCAGGCAGAAACGATCTTGGTTCGGCGTCGCGTTCTGGTTCTGGCCGGCGCGGTGCTGACCTGCGTCGCGGCGGGCACCGGCGCGCCGGCATTCGCCGACGACCCCCCCGCGTATGACGTTGAGGTTGGTGATGTCACCGCCAAGGTTGGCGAACGTGCCGTGATGCTTGCCACGCTCAAGATCCGCGACGGCTACCGGATTCTTCAACACTATAACAACCGTGTCATCAAGCTGTCTTCATTTGACGACGGCGTTGCCTTCGAGCGTGACCCGGTACCGGCGGAACTGCAGGAAGGCGCGCTTATCTTCAACGTCGGCCTGCGGGCTACCAAGCCAGGGACGCACCCGATCAACGGGCTGTTCCGGGTCGGCTACATCCACGGCACTGACGAGATGGCCATGGTCTCGATGCGCCTGATCGCCAATGTTACCGGCACGGAATAAGCCGGCTCCGCCATCCGGCCAAGCCGTCTTTTGTCCGTTGCCGCGCTACGGCGGGTGCGTCGCTCGTTTCGACCCCAGAAACGCGAAGCGGTCGAGCAGGTTGATGCGGAGATATCCGATCGCTGCAGCATCGCCACGATCAGGAATCGCAATATCTGCCTCCAGTCTCGCCGGCCGGCCGGCGAGTACGCAAATTCGATCGGCAATGGCCAGCGCATGGTCCAACTCATGCGTCGCAACCAGCATGACGCTGCCGGCTCGGCGCGCCAGATCGGCGACCTTGGCGGCGAGGCTCGTGCCCAGCTGACGGTCGAGTGAGGCAAACGGCTCGTCCAGCACCAGCAGGTTCGGATCCACCGCAAGCGCGCGCGCCAGCGCCACTCGGCGCGCCATGCCCAGCGACACTTCTGAGGGCAGGTGGTGGCCCGAACCGGCAACACCCACCAGCTCCAGCAGGTCGTTGATCCGCGAGACCGTGATTCCCGGAACGACCAGTCGCAAATTGTCCGCGACGGTCAGCCAGGGCAGCAGCCTGGGCTCCTGGAAGACCACCGCGAGACGGCCGGCCGGTCTGCGAACGTGACCCTCGAACTCGGCGTCGAGTCCCACGGCGATGCGCAACAGCGTGCTCTTTCCCCCCCGGAACGTCCTAACAGGGCCACAATCTGGCCCGGAGGCACGGTCAGGCCGATGTCATGCAGGATGACGTGTCGCAATCCAGCCGGTGAGGTGAAGGCCTTGCTCTCGATCAACAGCTCAAGCGCGGCGTCGCCAGGCATTTGCCCGCTTCTCCCACGGCTGCAGCAACGCGGTCTCCACCACCAGCATAATGGCGGCGAAGCCCAGGCCATAGGCCACAATGCCGGTTACGTCGAAGCTCTGAAAATACATGTTCAGGACGAAACCCACCCCGTTTGGCCGGCCCATCAATTCCACTACCAGGACGATCTTCCAGGTGATCGACAGCCCGCTGCGCGCGGCCGCCGCGAGATAGGGCAGCAGCTGGGGCGTGGTCACCCACCACAGGCGGCGCAGCAGCGGTAATCGATAGACCGTTGCCAACTCCTCCAGGCCCCGGTCGAGCGTCCGCGCTCCTTCTCGAAGCGTGACGAATACGGTTGGCGTCTTGGCGACCGCCACGGCCAGAATGGCAGCACTCTCGTTCAGTCCCAGCCAGATATAACAGAGGACGATGACCACGAGCACCGGAAGATTAAGTGCAATGACCATCCATGGGTCGATGAGCGCATCGATACGCGGCCGGCGACCCGCCACATAACCGGCGACGGACCCGACGACCATCGCAACTGCGAACGCCGCGAGCACTCTCGCCATGGTGATGCCGACGTTCAGCGGCAGGGCGCCGTTCAGGATCTCGTGCCATGCCAAGGCAAGCACGCGATTCGGTGCCGGCAGCATCTGTGGGTCAGCCGCGAGGGAGGCGCCGATCCACCAGATCAGCACGAATGCGAGCAGCGACAGCAACGGTCGCCCTGGCGCGATGCCGAGCAATCCTGGCCGGCGGAGAAGGGTTTTCGCAGGGGCGGCGCGACCTTCGGACGCGACACCGCCGAAGGAAATACGCTTCGGGGAACGGCCGGCATGGTGCCGAACCTCATCCATTGGGTGGTTGCCAGAACACGCCTTCGGGAAGCGCGTCCAGTCCGTCGGTGACCCGTGCGCCGCCGGCATGTCGTACGATATCGAACAGCTTCGCGGCGTCGCGTTGCTGGGTCTGCAACGCGGTTTGCGGAATGCCGTCGACGAAGCGTCGCCGCAGGCTATTGAACAAGGCGTCATCCGCCGGGCCCATCAACGGTCGAAGTTTATCCCACTCCTGGTCGTCGTTCGTCATGATGGCGAGCGCGGCGGCCGATGCGGCGAGGAAGCCTTTGATCGCCATGGGGTTCTGTTTTGCCCAGTCCTCGTGGAAGGTGTAGCCGATCAGGCTGATGCGATCGGACAGTCCCAGCGTGCGCGCGCAGTCGCCGACCGAAACCGCCTGCCGGAAGCCGGCGGCATCCAGTCGCGCGGCAAAGTTCCAGAAGGTGAGCACTGCATCCATGTCGTTTCGTTGCAGCATAGCGTCAAGCAGCGGCGGCGCGCCGTAAGTCAGTTTCGCTGCCGTGGCAAGATCGACGCCGCCGTCGGCTCGCGCCGCGGCCTGGACGATCAGCCACGATTTGTCCAGCGGGCCGCCGGCGACACCAAGCCTACGGTTCGCGAGATCGGCGAGGGAGCGGATCGGCGAGGCTTCGGGCACCATGATGCCGCCGCTGGCGCTGGAGAATGGCACGAAGCTCAATCGCGTGCCCGCGGCGCGTCGGGATGCGACAAAAAACCAGTCGGAGACGACAACATCGGCAGCGCCTGCCATCAGGGCGACACGGCTGGCGTCGTTGTTGGCAAGCGTTGCCGTGGCCAGCGCGAAGCCGTTGCTGACATCCAGCCCGTGCCGGCGAATGACGTCGGCCACCCATTGCACCGAACCGAACTGCAGGACACCCAGCCGGAGCTCGGGAGGGGCGGCACGTGCCCGCGTTGGCAACAACAGTGCCGCGGACGCCGTCAGGCACGCGCGCCGGCTTAATCCGCGTCCGCCCGGATATGCGCGGCGTGGAAGATAGCCAATGTCATTCATCATGAGTCGGGTTGTCCTGCCCAGGGAAGGGTTCGATGACCCATATTCTGTTCGCCTTCCAGCGTCTGCTCCCGTGCATCTCCCTGATGGCACTTATAGCACTTATAACACTTTGCAGACCGGATAAAGCCGTTTGAACCAGGTCGGGTCCCTGGACGGTGCGTGACCCAGGCTGTAGGTTCTGGCTGTGGCACCGAGACACTACTTCTGTGCCAGCCTACCATCGAGAGCAATGAGGAGACATCAACATGGCCTGGACACGTCCGATCCTTCGGGAAATCTGCATCGGCATGGAAATCAACGGCTACCTCGCCGGCAAGCTGTAGACTTTCATCTAGCGTCGATACGGATGAATGACCAGGCTGCGGGGCTGACAGCGATCGTGCTGGGCTCCGCGGCTGGTGGGGGGTTCCCGCAATGGAATTGCGGGTGCCGCCTATGTAGTTTGGTGCGGGCAGGGGACCCCAGGGTCCGGCCGGCAACGCAGGCAAGTGTAGCGTTCAGTGGTGACGGCAAGTCCTGGCTTTTGGTCGGCGCCTCGCCAGACCTGCGGCAGCAGATTCTGCAAACCGAACGCCTTGCACCGCGTACCCCCTCGCGTGATTCGCCGATCACCGGCGTGGTCCTGATCGGCGGCGACGTCGATGCGATCGCCGGGCTTCTGGTGCTCCGGGAGAGACAAAATCTGAGTGTTTTTGCTCCTTCCAAGGTCCTGGACATGCTGTCCGCCAGCCGCATCTTCGAGGTGCTGGATCCGGATCTCGTGCACCGGGTTGAGGCCGCTCCGTTGCGTCCGGTGCAGTGTGGGGGAGGATTGACGCTGACCATTTTGCCGATGCCGGGCAAGGCTCCCCTCTATCTGGAGGACCGATCGGCGGTGACGGTACCGGTCGAGCCCACTTATGCCGCGCTTATACAGGCGAATGGCCGCAGCGTGATCGTCGCCCCGGCTTGTGCCGAAATTACTGATGCGGTGCGCGAGCAATTGCGTAGTGCTGATGTGCTGTTCTTCGATGGCACCTTGTTCAGGGATGACGAAATGATCGCCGCCGGCCTGGGACCGAAAACCGGCCGGCGCATGGGTCATGTTCCGATCGAAGGGCCGGACGGTACGTTGGCGCGGCTCGCCGACCTACCGTGCCGACGTATCTTCCTGCACATCAACAACACAAATCCGATCTGGCTGAGCGACTCGCCGGAACGGCGCGCGGTAGAAGGGGGTGGCTTCGAAGTCGCCTATGACGGAATGGAGATCAGACTGTGACTGATGTGCTGACGCCGGCGGAGCTGGAAGCGCGCCTGCGCGAAGTCGGCGCGCGCCGCTATCACAACCTGCATCCATTCCATAAGATGTTGCACAGTGGGCAGTGCAGCAAAGGCCAGGTGCAAGCCTGGGCGCTCAACCGATATTATTATCAGGCAATGATCCCGCTGAAAGACGGCTCGCTGATCGGCCGGAGCGAAGACTTGGCGTTGCGGCGTGAATGGCGCAAGCGGCTCGAGGATCACGACGGTGATGACGACCGGCCCGGCGGCATCGAACGCTGGCTCACTCTGACCGATGGTCTCGGCCTGGATCGCGACACGGTGATGTCCACCCGGCTGTTGCTGCCGGCCACGCGTTTCGCTGTGCAGGCCTACGTGCATTACGTACGAGAGCGGAGCATGCTGGAGGCTGTTGCATCCTGTCTCACCGAGATGTTTTCGCCGCAGATTATCGGCGAGCGCATGGCCGGTATGCTCGGCAACTACAAATACATCACGCCGCAGGTTATGGCCTATTTCGACAAGCGGCCGCCGCAGGCGCAAAGGGACGCGAACTTCGCGCTCGACTGGGTGACGCAGCACGCGGTCACGCGGGAACAGCAGGAAGCCGTGGTAAACACGTTGACCTTCAAATGCGATGTCCTGTGGTGCATGCTGGATGCGCTGCACCATGCGTATGTTACGCCGAGGCTGATTCCGCCGGGGGCCTTTGTTCCGGACCCAAAAGATGGCTGAGATCGACGTCACATCCGCCGGAAACCGTCCGCGGCTGGCACCCGGTGTCAGGCTGCACTTCGACAAGACCCGCAATGCATGGATCCTGCTCGGTCCCGAACGGGTAATTGAAATGGAAGGGCCGTCGCACGAAATCCTCAAGCGCTGTGATGGAACGCACAGTGCCGCGCAGATCGTGGACGAGCTGGCAACGCTCTACAATGCCGATCGCTCTACGATCGAAGAAGACGTCGTCGCCCTGCTGGCCGAGTTGGTCACGAAACGATTTGTGGTGCGCTGATCATGCCGTCGTCCGCCCCCGTCATTTACCAGCCGATCGGACTGCTGGCAGAGCTGACCCATCGTTGTCCGCTTGCCTGTCCGTATTGTTCCAATCCGCTCACGCTGGACAGCAGAGCGCAAGAACTGGACACTGCCAGCTGGAGCCGCGTGTTCCATGAGGCTGCTGCCATGGGCGTGCTGCAGGTCCATCTTTCGGGTGGCGAGCCTGCTTCCAGACGCGACCTGGTGGAACTTGCCGCCGCGGCGCATGACGCCGGCCTTTACACCAACCTCATCACCTCCGCCATCGGCCTTGACCCGAAGCGACTGGCGACGTTGCGCGAAGTCGGTTTGGACCACGTGCAACTATCGATCCAGGACATCGAGGCGGAGCAGGCTGACCGGATTGCGGGCTACAGCGGCGCCCACATTCGCAAGCTGGCGTTCGCTCATCAGGTCGTCGAGCTCGGGTTCGCGTTAACCATCAATGCCGTCGTTCATCGCGCCAACATCGGCAACGTGCCGGCATTGGTGGCGTTGGCGGCGGAGCTTGGCGCGGGACGTCTGGAAGTGGCGCACGCTCAGTATCATGGCTGGGCGTTGCAGAACCGCTCGGCATTGATGCCGACCGCCGATCAGGTGTTCCAGGCGATGGATGAGGTGGAACAGCTGCGCGAGCAATACGCCGATCGCCTGGTGATCGATCTTGTCGTGCCGGATTACTACGCGTCTCGCCCGAAGCCGTGCATGGGAGGTTGGGCGCGGCGGTCGCTGAACGTCACGCCGACCGGCCGGGTGTTGCCGTGCCACGCAGCGGAAACAATCCCTGGCCTGGAGTTCTGGTCGGTTCGAGATCATTCGCTGGCGGACATCTGGTTGCAATCGCCGGCGTTTCAGGCGTTTCGCGGGACTGACTGGATGCGCGAGCCTTGCAAATCGTGCGAGCTGCGCGAGATCGATTTCGGCGGCTGTCGCTGTCAGGCGCTCGCGATCGCCGGGGATGCGCGGGAGGCTGATCCGGCCTGCTCCCTATCGCCTCATCACGCCCGGATGCTGACGTTGGCGGAACAAGCTCAGTCCGAGCCGATGCAGCGGGAACAGCCGACGCGCTACAGTTACCGAGGCCGCGCGCCAGCGTAGCCAGAGCGTCTCCACCTTGCGTGGGGAACGCTCTCGGGGCATTGGTCTAGCCGGCGCCGCCGCGCCGAGCGATCAATCCGCGTGAGGGGTCGTAGGCGAGGATCGCGCCGGCGGTGAAAATGGTCGTCATGACTGCAACGACTGCAAGGGAAAGCCAGTCAACCTCGAGGTAAAGCGCGAAGCGAATCAGTTCCACCGCGTAGGTGAACGGGTTCAGCCGGCAGATCGTGTAGACGACCGGGCTCGATTGCTGGACCAGCCATAGCGGGTACAATGCCGAGGAAGCGAAAAACATCGGGAAGATCACGAAGTTCATCACCCCGGCGAAGTTCTCAAGCTGCTTGATGACGGACGATAGCAGCATCCCGAGCGCCCCCAACATCAGGCCGGACAGCACGAGAGCCGGCAGCACGGCCACATAACCCCAGGTAGGCGCCTCAATTCCCCACAGCCGCGCGACCACCAGATAGGCGTAGACTTGCAATACCGAAACGGCGGTGCTGGCCATCAGCTTGCAAAGCAACAGGAACCAGCGTGGAAACGGGCTGACCAGCAGCATCCGCATGTTGCCCATCTCGCGGTCATAGACCAGGGAGAGCGACGACTGCATACCGTTGAACAACTGGATCATCGCCATCAGGCCCGGCGTGACATAGACCTCATACAGCACATAGCTGTCATAGGGCGGAATGATCGAGACGCCGAGAATCTGACGAAAGCCGGCGGCGAAGATGAACAGCCAGACCAGCGGCCGCACCAGCGCTGAGACGAAGCGCTCCCGCTGATGCACAAAGCGCAGCGCCTCCCGCCACACGATGCCGCGCAGGCAGATCAGGTAATGGGGCAGGCCGAACGCGACCTCACTGTCGTCGTCGCGTACCATGGTAACGCTCATTCGGTCTCGCTCCCGGGTGCACTGCCGGTCAAGGAGGTAAATGCCGCCCGCATGTCGTTGGCGCCGCACGACGCTATGACATCGGCGGCATTCCCTGAGGCAACGACACGGCCGCGGTGCAGCACCACGACGGCGTCGTCGGTTTGGACCTCGTCGAGCAGGTGAGTTGCCCATAACACAGAGACGCCGCGCTGGCGCACCAGTTCGCGAACGTGGCCCAGAATCACCGACTTGGACGCGACATCGAGTCCGACGGTCGGTTCATCCAGAACCAGGAACGACGGGCGGTGTATCAGGGCACGAGCGATCTCAACGCGCCGCATCTGGCCGCCGGACAGCTTCCGAACAGTGTCGCGGCCGCGGTCAGCCAGATCGACCTCGGCGAGCGCAGTCTGCGCCCGTCGGCGAGCCTCACGGACGCCGATGCCATGCAGCGCGGCATGATAGAGCAGGTTCTCCATCACCGACAGGTCGAGGTCCAATGTGCGTGCCTGGAATACGACCCCCAGCCGTCGCAGGGCCTGAGTTGGTTCGCGTGAAATCCGATAGCCCAGAACGTCGATGGAGCCCTGCTGAGTGTCGAACAGACGGGTGATCAGAGAGAACAGGGTCGTCTTCCCGGCGCCATTCAAGCCCAGCAAGACGGTGAAACGCGCCCTAGGCACCGTTATTGTAACATCCTGCAGGGCCTTGCGCGTGCCATAGGCGTGGCTGACGCCGCGGACCTCGAGCGCGGGCGCATCGGTTGTCATCTCGGTGCCATACCCGCGCGCCGTGAGAGGCGCTGGACCAGGATCAGCTTCGTCATGTTCAGGAAATCGTCGTCGGTCATCCACACGGCGGGCCTTTGGTGAGCAGATATCTCGCGAAGCAGGTAGCGTTGATCGGGTGGCCTTGGCCGGACCGTGGGCCCCGCACCAGAAAGCCTGTCCTGTGAACGATCTGCTGCGTCCTGGAGCCGATCACGCTGGCGCTGCTGTCCAGGCCAGCGAATGCCCACGGCTTGGCCCGCTCGCGGTGGAGCAACCGATCGGCAATATCGCCGATGGTCGCGCCATGCGGTGCGAATATCCCACGTCGAGGGCAGTGCGCCGCACTTGCGTATCACGGGGCAGACTTGCCGCGACAGCTATGAGTTCGCGTGGCATGACCGTTCGCCGCGCCGTCGCTTTAGGACGTTCCATGGGTCGCACCATGACGGAGTTATCGGGGGGGATCAAGAATGGGAACCGACTAACTACGATCTGATCGTGTCCGAACCCTTGTCATGACCGAATTATGATGTTCGAGTTCCACTGTCCGCCACGGTCAGTAGGGAGGTAACGTGATTCGTTCGGTTTATATTACTTTCGGTTTCGCCATCATGATGTCCGCGCCAGCGATGGCGCAAGATGTCGCGGCCGGGGAAAAGGACTTCTTGATTTGTCGCGCGTGTCACCAAATCGGTCCCACGGCGAAGGACGCGGTCGGGCCGGTGCTGAACGGGGTTGTCGGTCGAAAGGCCGGTAGCGATCCGAATTTCAACTATTCATCAGCGAACAAGGAATCCGGCATCACCTGGACCGAGGAGGAACTCAACAAATACCTCGAATTGCCGCAAACCGTCGTGCCTCACACCAAAATGATGTTTCCGGGTGTGAAGGATGAAGCGAAGCGGAAGGATATCATCGCTTACCTTGCCCAATTCGGACCGGACGGCGCGAAGAAGTAACCCGGGCGGAAGGCTTCGTTCCGGCGGGCGCGGCTCGCTCGCGGCACCGACGATCGAGCAGGCGCCAGCCAACGCACCGCGCGGTCCGGCTTCGGGCGGCGTGGTGCGTGAGCGCGCCATCGGACCTTGCGCCGGACGGGCCGGTGGTTATGCCACGCCTCGTTCGATCGACAGCCGCACCAGATCAGCGGTCCGCGCGACGCCGAGTTTTGCCTTGATCTGACTGCAGGTGTTGGCGACCGTCTTGTAGCTGACCCCCAGGGCCTCGGCGATGTTCGACAGACTCTGTCCGTCGCCGAGCAGACGCATGATCTCGAGGTCACGTTCGGTCAGCTGCTCCATCAGGTTGGCGCCCCCCTCCGTCCTGAGCGCCAGTCCCTGCGCAATATCGGCCTCAATATAACGCCCACCCTCGGTCACCCGCCGCACGGCCTCAAGCAGTTCCTCCGGTGAGGCATTCTTGCTGAGATATCCGGCGGCTCCGGCGCGCAGCGCCCGGGCGGCGTAGAGCGCTTCCGCATGCATGCTCAGCACCACCACACGGGCTTCCGGATGCTCCATCAGCACACGTCGCAGCAGTTCCAGGCCGCCTAGGCCGGGCAGGTTGAGATCGAGCAGGATCAGCGCCGGTCGTTCGGCGCGTACCAACGCCAACGCCTCGCGTCCGGTCGCTGCCTCGCTGATCCGCACGTCCGGACATACCGCGAAGAGTCGGCGCAGTCCGGAGCGAACAATGGCGTGGTCATCGACAATCAGGACTTTCAAACTTCCTCCATGGCCGCCGAGCATGGCAGCCTGGCTGCAACGACGAACCCCTTGCCATTCTGTCCTGGATCGAGCTGCAGTGTCCCGCCGAGCGCCTGGACACGCTCGAGCATTCCCTTGAAGTCCAAGCCCCGGTTCCGTGAAGCCGGCAAGCCCGGTGCCGTCGTCGGCGACGCGGACCACCACGTGGCTCGCTTCCGCGGTCCGGACAACGACCTCGATCCGCCGCGGACGGCCGTGGCGAACCGCATTGTTCAAGCCTTCCTGCACCAGCCGATATATTGCCGCCATGGTCGGTTCGTCGACGGAGTCGTCGTCGACCGAGACATCGAGTTCGAATTCGATCGCCGGTTGCCGTGCGCGCCAGAAGGCGACGAGGTTGGCCAGCGCAGGCGCGAGCCCGACCTCGACCGGGCTCGCCGGGCGCAGCCGATGCAGCATCGCGCGGACATGGCGTTGCATGTGAGCCACGGCCTCGCGGATCGCGCGAGCGCGCTCCGGCACCTCGGCGAATCCGATCCGAAGCTGCCGCCTGCTCGATCGAAGCGGCGTCGAGATGGACCGCGAACAGGAACGGCCCCACCTCGTCGTGCAGATCCCGCGCGAGGTCCGTCCGCTCCTCCTCCTGCAGGGTCAGCAGTTGCTCGTTGAGACGAAGGTTGCGCGCCTGCGCCGCGCTCAGCCGCTCCGCCATCGCGTTGAAACCGCTGGGCGAGCCGCAGCAGTTCCGGCGGCCCGGCGTGCTCGACCCGCACCGCGAACTCGCCCGAGCCGAGAGAAGCGAGCGCCGCCGAAAGCCGATCGAGCGGGCGCAAGCGCGCGCCCCACGACGAGGCTGACCAGCAGGATACTCAATCCGCAGCACAATCCGACCGCGACCAGGTCGTCCTGAAGCTGCGTCCACACCTCGCCGATCTCGTTTCGTGGATCGGTTTCGACCGTGATGACGTTGCCCGCGCCGCCTATCGAGGCGCACCGGCGCGAGCGACGGCGCCAGTAAGGCGAAACGAACCAAGCCGGCACGTCGGCGCCAGCCTCGCGAGCGTGGAGGCCGCGCGCTAGCCGCCCCCCGGCATCGCGCAGCACAGCGCGGACGTGGCGGTCGCCATCAAACATGTGCACGAGCCGCCCAAGTTCGTCTCTGGAGATCGCGTTGCGTCCGGCAAATCATCGATGCCGTTGCGAAGCGTCTGGGCACCGACCGCGAGCGCCGCCTGCATCTCCGTGCGCACCGATCGAACGGCGTGCCAGCCGGCCACCAACCCGCCGACGCAAAGGCTCACGAGCAGCACGAACACGATGGACGCGATCAGTCGAACGCGCAGCGACATGGCCGGCATATTTGCCCCCACGATGCAGATGTTATCGGATATCGGCAGAGCGCGCGAAGATCGGGAACTTTTCCCGACAAGTTCGGGAAAGTGTGCCATGGGCGGGTCGCGATCAATCGACGACACTGCGACGTCAGCCGCAGCTAAGAGCCGGGGGGATGAGTGTCGATGACGACATGCTCAGGGCGTGACGTCCGCGCATGCGGGCTGCGCGGGCTTTTCGGCATCGCGGTGCTGGCGTTGGTCTGCGTTCCAGCCCGGCGCGCAACAGGCGCCCACCGACCCGGCGCAATCGCAGCCCGCGACGACGGTGCCGCCGGATCGACATCATCGGCGCCTCGCCGTTGCTCGGCTCCGGCGTCGACCGCGACACGGTGCCGGCCGAGACCAACGTGCTGAAGGGCAACGATCTCACGCGCGGCGGCACCCTGATCGCGCCGGACGCGCGTTCGGGCACTGAACGAGCAGGTCGGCGGCGTCAACCTCGAATTCGGCGTCGGGCAATCCCTATCAGCCGACCATGTTCTATCACGGGTTCGAGGCATCGGCCGCTGCAAGGGCACGCCGCAGGGGCTCGCCGTCTACGTCAACGGCGTTCGCTTCAACTCGGCGTTCGGCGACACGGTGAATTTCGACCTGCTGCCGAACCTGGCGATCGACCAGATGAACCTGGAAGGGTCGAACCCGGTGTTCGGCCTGAACGCGCTCGGCGGCGCGCTGAACGTGCAGCTCAAGAACGGCTTCACCTATCACGGCGGCGAAATCAGCTTTCACGGCGGCTCGTTCGGCACCTACGGCGGCGACTTCCAGTACGGCAAGCAGAGCGGCAATACCGCGGTCTATGTCGCGGCGAGCGGGGTGCACTCAGGACGGCTGGCGCGATCTGCAATCGTCCGACATCGAGAATTTCTACGGCGATGTCGGCTGGCGCGGCAACACCGGCGAACTTGCATTTCAACGCCCTGTTCGGCAACTCGGTGCTGAACGGGCCGGGCACCTCGCCGGTGGAACTGCTTGCCGCTGACCCCAGCCGCCCAGTTCACCGCCCCCAACCGGATCAGCAACCGCTTCATGCAGGTGAGCCTGTCGGGCAACCTGGCGGTCAGCGATACGGTATCGATCCAGGCGGTCACCTACTACAACAATTTCCTGCAGCAGGTGGCCAACGGCAACGCTCCGAACGACACGCCATGCAACGACGGTTCGGGCCTGCTGTGCACCGATTCCGGCCCCAGCACCACGCTCGGCGGTGGCACCGATCCCGGCGTTCCTCGGTTCAAGCCCGTTCTCCTATTCGGAACTGGACAACCAGACCACGAATACCAACGGCTACGGCGCCTCGGTCCAGGCGACCGATACGCAGACCGTATTCGGCTTCAACAACCATCTGGTCGCCGGCTTCAGCTTCGACGGCGCGCAGACCGAGTTCACCGGCGCTTCCTTCATCGGCGGCATCACGTCCGACTCTCGCGTCGTTCATCGGTCCCGGCGTGGTCATCGACGAGCCCGGCAGCAACTCGCCGGTTCGGGTCGGGATCAGCGACGCGTATTACGGCGCTGTTCCTCGCCGACACGCTTGAACCTGACCGACCGCCTGGCGCTGACCGCCTCGGGCCGGTTCAACGCGGCCGAGATCAACCTCAATGACCAGAACGGCGGCGATCTGACCGGCAACCACTACTATCAGCACTTCAATCCCGCGGCCGGCGTGACCTACAAGGTGACGCCGTGGCTGACGGCCTATGCCGGTTACGCGGAAGCGAACCGCGCGCCGACGCCGGCCGAACTTTCCTGCGCCGGCCCGAACGATTCCTGCAGCCTGGCCAACTTCTTCGTCGGCGATCCCAACCTGAAGCAAGTGGTCGCGCACACCCTCGAGGCCGGCGTGCGGGGCACCGTCGCCATCGGCGACAGAGACACGCTGAACTACAATCTCGGCCTCTACCGCAGCAACCTCGACGACGACATCATCTTCGTCAACAGCGTGACGCTGAACCGGGCGTTCTTCACCAATGTCGGACCAGACGCGCCGGCAGGGGGTGGACGCCAGCATCGAATACAAGACGCCGCGCTGGTCCGCGTACGCTCGCCTACACCTATACCGACGCGACCTACCAGAGCGGCTTCGTGGAGGCCGCGGGCAGCAACCCGGCGGCGGACGCCAACGGCAACATCACAATCAGCCCCGGCAACCGGCTGCCGGGAGTGCCGGCGCATCAGGGCAAGCTCGGGTTGACCTACCGCGTTACCGACAAATGGACGATCGGCGGCGTTATTATCGCGCAGAGCGGGCAGTTCCTGGTCGGCGACGAAGCCAACCTGACGCCGCAGTTGCCGGCCTTCTTCACACTGAACCTGAGCACCAGCTATCAGGTTACGCCGCACGTCCAGTTGTTTGCCTCGGTCGAGAACGTCACGAACGAGAAATACTATACCTTCGGCACGTTCTCGCCGACTTCGTCAGTGTTTATTTCGCAGGCGCCAAATGCGACCAATCCACGCGCCTACAGCCCGGCGGCTCCGGTCGGAGGCTACGGCGGCCTGCGCATCACGTTCTGACGGCGACACATCGTGCGCGGGTCCGGGTCGAACTCTGATCCTCAAAGTCGAGACGAGGCTGCGTCCGACTCTGTGACGTGAGCCGCGTAGCGTCGTTACGGTCCCCGGCGGCGCATGCCGCTTCGCCCCCGTCGCTTCGAGGGATCGTAGCCACCCCCGCCCGGGCCCATTGGTTCCGGTGTGCGATCGCGCTTCGGACGCAACGATGCACTCGCCCGCGGCGGCGGCGGCAGGCCGAGTTCGAGTGCCTCCAGGCGCTTGATCTCGTCGCGCAGCGTCGCGGCCTGCTCGAATTCCAAGTCCGCTGCCGCCGCCCGCATCCGCTTCTCCAGATCCGCAATGGCGGCTTTCAGGTCCTTGCCGACGAATTCCACCGTGCCGGAGTCCTTGACCGGCGCGACGGTTACGTAGTCCTGCTCGAACACACTCTCCAGCACCTTGCCGATATGCGTGCGCACCGACACGGGCGTAATGCCATTGGCCTCGTTCCAGTCGCGCTGCTTGTTACGGCGTCGTTCGGTCTCCTCAATCGCGGCGCGCAATGACCGTGTCATGGTGTCGGCGTACAGCACCACCTTCCCGTCGACATTCCGGGCTGCTCTGCCGATCGTCTGCACCAGTGAGGTCTGTGACCGCAGGAAACCCTCCTTGTCGGCGTCCAGGATCGCCACCAGAGCACATTCGGGAATGTCCAGGCCTTCACGCAGCAGATTGATGCCGACCAGCACGTCGAACACGCCCAGGCGAAGGTCCCGGATGATCTCGATCCGTTCCAACGTGTCGATGTCGGAATGCAGATAGCGAACCCGCACACCATGCTCGGTGAGGTAGTCGGTGAGGTCCTCGGCCATGCGCTTGGTTAGGGTGGTTACCAGCACACGGGCGCCGGCCGCTGCGACCGCCTTGCATTCCGCCAGGAGGTCGTCGACCTGGTGTTCCACCGGGCGGACCTCGGTGACGGGATCGATCAGTCCGGTCGGCCGGATCACCTGTTCGGCGAACACGCCTTCGGTACGCTCCATCTCCCACGGCCCCGGCGTTGCCGAAACGAATATCGATAGCGGCCGGAACCGCTCCCATTCCTCGAACTTCAGCGGCCGGTTGTCGATGCAGGATGGCAGCCGGAAGCCGAACTCCGCCAGGATCGACTTGCGGGCAAAGTCACCGCGATACATGCCGCCCAACTGAGGCACCGTGACGTGGCTCTCGTCGACGATCAGCAAGGCATTCTCCGGCAGGTATTCGAACAACGTCGGCGGCGGGTCGCCGGGATCGCGGCCGGTCAGATAGCGTGAGTAATTCTCGATCCCCTTGCAGGAGCCGGTTGTTTCCATCATTTCGATGTCGAATATGGTGCGTTGTTCCAGCCGCTGGGCCTCGAGCAGTTTGCCTTCGGTGTTCAGTTCGGCGAGGCGTTCCTTCAGCTCGATCTTGATGTCGCGGATTGCCTGGGTCAGCGTCGGGCGAGGGGTGACATAGTGACTGTTGGCGTAGACGGTGATCTCCTTCAGCTCGGCGGTGATTTCGCCGGTCAGCGGGTCGAACTCGCGCACCGTCTCGATTTCGTCGCCGAACAGCGTTACCCGCCAGGCACGATCCTCATAATGACTGGGGAAGATGTCGACGATCTCGCCGCGCAACCTGAAACTGCCGCGCTGGAACGCGGTATCGTTACGTCGGGTCCTGCAGCTCGACCAGCGCCTTCGCCAGCGTATCGCGATCGATCCGGCCCCCAACTTCGAGCCTCGCCACCATCTTGGCGTAGGTCTCGACAGACCCGATACCGTAAATGCAGGACACCGAGGCGACCACCACGACGTCGTTGCGCTCGAGCAGAGACTGCGTTGCGGCGTGGCGCATGCGGTCGATCTGCTCGTTGATCTGTGCGTCCTTCTCGATATAGGTGTCGGTGCGCGGGACGTACGCCTCCGGCTGATAATAGTCGTAGTAGCTGACGAAATACTCCACCGCGTTGTCCGGGAAGAAGCTCTTCATCTCGCCATAGAGCTGTGCCGCCAGCGTCTTGTTCGGCGCCAGGATCAGTGTCGGCTTCTGCACCGCCTCGATCACCTTGGCCATGGTGAAGGTCTTGCCGGAGCCGGTGACGCCGAGCAGCACCTGGTCGCGCTCCTGGGCTTGCACGCCGCGCACCAGTTCGGTGATGGCGGTCGGCTGATCGCCAGCGGGCTGGTACTCCGACACCACGCGAAGATTGCGGGTCATCGCTTTGGCCGGCTGCTTTTGCGGCATGAACAGGATCGGCGGCGGGCGCAACAGGGTCTGCGACATCAGGGACTCCTCAGCCTGGAAGATGGTTCGTTGGCCCCCCGCCGTCGAGTGCCTTTCGTCCAGCGAAACCGAACTTTGCCACCGCCAAGTCTACACCGACGCATGGCCGGGCTTTGGCGCCCGGAGCAAGTCGTGCGCCGAACTCGAGGCATAGCATCGGCGGGCCGGCGTCACGGGCGGCGCTCGCCGATGCAGCGAGGCTTCGGGCGGGTCGCCTTGGGCTTCACGTCCCGCGCGGCACCCTTCCAGCCTGGAAGCGGGATTTTCTATGTCAGCTGACTTGTTTCTGGTATCTGGCTCACGGCGATGTGAGCTAGTGAGGTCGCAAAGCCCAGGGGGAAAAACAGGGTACGTAGACCGCGGCCGGCGGAGTGACTGATCGGAGCCGGCACTACCATGCTCATTTTTCCCAAATCCACGACCGGAACGGCGCTGTTCGCGCTGGACAGCACTCTCATTCTGGCTGCGTGGCCATTTGTCCTGCGGGGCGGTCGCACCGATGCATCCGAGCTGTTCATGCTGCCCGGTGACCCGAGTGGCTACATTTATCCCGTGTTCGACCTGATCCTGCTGTTCGCCATGGGTCTTTATCGGCGCGACGCGATCCTTGAGGTAGCGCGGTCATTCACCCGGGTTCCAATGGTGGTGGGCATGGGCGCCAGCCTTTCCGCGCGGACTTCCATCGTGCTGCCTCTGCTGGCCGGTCACGGCCGATCGCACGTGGACCAGACCGCCGTGTTCGCGGTGGCCACCATTTGCTTCACTCTCTGCGCCTGGACCGCGCGGCTGACGTTGCACGGACTATTGCGACGGCACGTACTGCGGCGACGATTGCTGATCGTGGGCGCCGGCCAGCGAGCCTGGGACCTGGTGTCGATGCTGGGCCGGGGAAGCAACGGCCTGCGGGACGAAGTGACCCTGCTGCATCATCTGTCACTGGGGGAAATCGATGTTCGGCTGCTCGACGAACGGCCGGACCAGATCATTCACGCTGAAGAGTTCAACGTCGCGACGGCGGCGAGAGCGGTGGATGCCGATATCATCATCGTGGCGCCCGATGAACGGCGCGGCATGGACCTGCAACCGCTGCTGGACTGCAAGAAGGCCGGCTATCCGGTCATCCAGTACCTGACCTTCGTCGAAAATGAAATCCGCCGCATCGATCTCCAGCGTATGGAACTGGGCTGGCTGGTCTACAGCGACGGCTTCACCTTCGGAAACATGGACCGATTCTTGAAACGGACGTTCGACCTCGTGGTCAGTTCGTTCATCCTCGTCGTGGCGGCGCCGTTGCTGTTGGCCGGGATGATTGCTGTCCGACGGGCCGGGCCGGGGCCGGTGTTTTATCGGCAGGACCGAGTGACACGGGATGGCCGCGTGTTCCCGATCATGAGGCTGCGGACCTTGCGCGCGCAGGCGCAGGGAGCCGTCCAGCTGGTGGGGCGAAGGGACAGCCGCGTGACTATTGCAGATGCGCTGCTGCGACGGGCACGGATCGATGAGTTGCCGCAGTTGTTCAATGTCCTGCGCGGCGAGATGTCGTTCGTCGGCCCGCGGCCGGAACCGCCGGCGCTGGTCGCCGAACTGGAGCGCCAGATTCCGCTATACAACGAGCGCCACATGGTGAAGGCGGGCGTGACCGGGTGGGCGCAGATCAATTGCCGGAACGGCGCCTCGATCGACGATGCACGGTCCAAACTGAGCTACGACCTCTACTATGTGAAGAACTTCTCTGTCCTGTTCGATTGCATCATCCTGCTGCAGACCCTGCGCGGCGTGCTGTGGTCCAATGGGACGCGCTGAGGGGGGTGCGGTACAGCAGGAACAGGGCGATGAGGAAGTTCAGCGCGTTCCAGGCCACGCCATTGGCAAAGGCCGCGCGGTAAGACCCGGTCAGGTCGAAGATCGCCCCGGACATCCAGCCTCCGAGTGCCATGCCGACCAACGTCATCATCATGATGACACCGACCCGGCCGCCGGCCTGTGAGGCGGGAAAGCTCTCCCGCACGATGATCGCGTAGCTGGGTATCAGGCCGCCCTGGAACAGCCCGAACAGCGCGGAGACCACGTAGAGAGACGTCAGCGAGTTCGAACCAAAGGTACAGGCCCAGCGCCACCATCTGTGCGGCCGACCCGATCAGCAGGGTCGCCACCCCGCCGAACCGGTCGGCGATAAAGCCGGAGACGACGCGGCTGACGATGCCGAAGGCCAGCATCAGGGACAGCATCTGCGCGCCGCGAGCCGGACCGTAGCCGAGGTCACCGCAGTAGGCGACGATGTGCACCTGCGGCATCGCCATTGCCACGCAGCAGGCAAGGCCGGCGAGCGACAGCAGCGCCTGCAGCGGCCCGAGTGGCAGGTTGATCGCCCGCCGTTCGGCTGCGGGGACTGGTGTCCCGGCGCGTCGGCGAGGCGCCGGCCCGCGCAACAGTGCCGCCAGCGGCACCATGGTGGCAAAGCAGAGCACGCCGATGGTCAGGTGTGTCACCCGCCAGCCGTGCGCGCGGATCATCGCCTCGATCAGCGTTGGCCACGCAGCTCCGGCCAGGTAATTCCCGGAAGCGCACAATGCGACCGCGATGCCGCGCCGCTTCTCGAACCAGCGGGACGTGTCGGCGATCAGCGGCACAAAGGTCGCCGCCGAACCGAACAACCCGATCAGGATGCCGTAACAGGCGGTGAACTGCCACAGGTTGTGGGACATCGATGCGAGCACGAAACCGAGACCCAGCGAGGTACCGCCGATCAGCACCGGTGGGACGATGCCGACCCGGTCGGCCAGTTTGCCCATCAGTACGCTGCCGAGGCCGAAGCCCATCATGACGGCGGTGAACGGTAGTGACGCGGCGCCCCGTTCGGCACTGAAGTCGGCCTGCACCGAGGGCAACGCGACTACGACGGACCACATGCCCACGCCGCCGATGGTGGACAGCAGGGTCGCGGCCGCCAGCCTGAACCAGGCGTACCGGGAGTCGATTTCGCGACGCATCATAGGATTGATTCACTGCGCCCGGGGTGTCCCGTTGGCAGTTGTTCCCTTCAAGTTCACCCCGTTCGGGGGTCAGGTCTTCTCGAAGTCGATACGCTCGACCACGGGCAACCCTTGGAGGAAGCGGCGCAAGCAATCCAGGGCCAATTCGACCGCACCCAATCGGACCCATTCGCGTCCGCCCAGAATGCGGGAACGTCGGAATTCGGTGCGGTCATCGGTCACGATGGCGATCCAGATCGTGCCGCCGAGGTCGATGCGATCGACGCCGTCGTCCAGATCGATCAGCACCGCCAGGACATGCGACGACCCGGTCTGCCGGCGAGCGGCCCGCGCCACGGCTTCGGTGACGTCCTGGTCAAGGCCGTCCGGGATCGACACGCCAAACAGACCGTCGAAACGGCGGACGACGGTGCCGTGGCGAAACACCGTCTCGGCGTGCGGCAGGTGCGCGAGGCGCGATGCGATCTCGCCGGCGGTGAAGGTCTCCACCACCGTCAGGGTCGCCTGTTCCGCGATCAACGCAGCCAGGACCACGCCCTCCAGCGTCTGGTCGTCCTCGGCGAGGATAAAATTGCCCAGGCGCTGCCGCACCGCATCGGAGACCGGGGCGAGCTTGCGATGGACGTCGTCCATGTCGGTGCCGCGCACCGTCAGTTTGGTCTCCAACTGCGGATAATGGGCGCGGAACCCGAGCTTGACGCCGCCGTCGGGGTCGAGCGCCTCCACTCCTGAGAGCAACTGGTCGACATGCGACTCGCCCAGGCCGTATGAATGGAACCGCTTCAAGTGGATCGAGGCCGGCGCGCCGGTGCGAGCCAGGATCCGGGGGATGACCTGCTCCTCCAGCATGCGGCGAAGCTCCCGCGGGACGCCCGGTGTGAAGAAGAAGCGCGCCTGGCCAATGTCGAGGGCAAAGCCGCAGGCTGTGCCGATGGGGTTGTCGATCATTTCCGCGGTCGATGGCAGCATCGCCTGCTTGACGTTGTTGGGCGGCATAGTGCGCATGCGGCGGGTGAAAAACGACTCCATGCGTGCCAGCCACTCGTCGTGCAGGATCAGATCGACCCCGGCGGCCTGGGCGGCGATCTCCTGCGACAGATCATCGACCGTCGGGCCGAGGCCGCCGTTGACGATCACCGCATCGGCGCGGCGGGAGGCAAGCTGAAAAGCCGCGAGCAAGCTTTCCCGATCGTCGCCCACTGTGGTACCCCAGTGGACCGACAGACCGACATCCTCCAGCTTCTGCGCCATGTAGGAAAAATTGGTGTTGACGATCTTGCCGGTCAGCACCTCGTCGCCGGTGCAGATGATCTCGATGCGCACAGTCGCCCCTTGGGTTCGTCCAAGCGCGTAGATTGGGCGGAAGCGGCCCGAGGGGCAAGCGATCCGAAGAACCGTGAGGTGTGACGACCTGTCTGTGCACGAAATCTGTGCAGCTCAGCGTCGAGGGTCGCCTGACAGCCCGGTTCGAGCAGCCGATACGATCGACCTCATCGCGTGGCAGCGGAAGACGCTTCATGAATCAAATCGGTGAACGCTATACTTCATCCCGCACCGCAAGAACTCGCGCGGCAGCCGCTCATGAGGACCCATGGCTGGACGATCCCCCAATGGACAAACCCGGCGCATCGCGTCGCCGGCGATGAAGACGCTCATGACCCGCCGCACCGCCGAGTTCGGCGGGCTGCTGTTAGGGCTGTTCGGTCTGGTGATACTGGTCGCGCTGGCCACCTACGATCCGCGTGATCCGTCCTTCGATACCGCGACCACGCGGCACGTCGCCAATTTGGCCGGGCAGGGGGGTGCGATCCTCGCGGACATCTTGCTGCAGGGCTTCGGGATCGCGGGCATTTTGCCGGGCGTGACGATGCTCGCCTGGGGTTGGCGGATTGCCTCGGGCGGCGGACTCGGGAGGGTCACGCTGCGTCTGGCCGCGCTGATCGCTGCGATGCCGTTGCTGGCGGCTGTGCTGGCTACCATCCCCTCGCCGCATTACGGCTGGCCGGTCGTTGCCGGGCTGGGCGGCTCGATCGGTGGGATCATAGCAAACGAGGCGCTGCGCGGGGGGCACGCTCTGTTCGGCGTCTTCGGCACCGCTTCGATCTGGCTGTTCGGTGCCGCCTCCGCCGTCGTCCTGGCATTGCTGTCGCTCGGGCTGTCGGCTTCCGAGTGGCGCAGCGCTGGTCGCGCCGTCGCCATCGCCGGACGCTTTTCGTTTTCCGGCGGGCGCGAAGCCGCTGGGGTGCTGGTGCGCGGGGCTGGGAACGTCGGCACTGCGTCTAGCTGGTTGGTCAATCTGATGAACCACGGCCCCGGCCTGGCGCCGGACGAGCCGCAGGCAGGCGCGCTGCCCGTGGCGCCGGCGGAGACGCCACCCGAGGCGCCACCCGAGACGCGCAAGCTGTCGGGGGCCGCGACTGCGTCGGCGGATGTCGCCGGCCCCCCGGTGCGGACCGTGATCCCCTCGGTCGCCACGGTGCGCAGGCCGCTGCAGGGAAGCCTATCGTTGCAGGAGGCCGGCTGGAAATTCCCCTCGCTGTCGCTGCTCAACGAACCGCCCAAACGCGCCGCCGCCGGCCCAAGCGAGGAAGCGCTGCAGGCCAACGCACGCCTACTGGAAACCGTGCTGTCCGACTACGGCGTGCAAGGGGAGATTGTGGAGATCCGCCCCGGGCCGGTGGTTACGCTATACGAATTGGTTCCCGCGCCGGGTATCCGCAGCGCGCGGGTAATCGGGCTGGCGGACGACGTGGCGCGCAGCCTGTCGGTCACCGCCGTGCGCATCGCGACCGTGCCTGGCCGCAACGTGATCGGCATCGAGGTGCCGAACAGCAAGCGGGAAACGGTTTTCCTCAGCGAGATCCTGGCGAGCGACGAAGTGCGGCACAGCGCCGGGCGGCTGTCGCTCGCACTCGGCAAGGATATCGGCGGCAAGTCTGTCGTCGCCGACCTGGCGCGGATGCCTCACCTCATGATCGCCGGCACCACGGGATCGGGCAAATCGGTTGGGGTCAATGCGATGATCCTGTCGTTGCTGTATCGATTGTCGCCCGACCAGTGCCGGATGATCCTGATCGACCCGAAGATGCTGGAATTGTCCACCTACGAGGGCATCCCGCATCTGATGGCGCCGGTGGTGACCGAGCCGGCCAAGGCGGTGACCGCGCTGAAATGGACTGTCCGGGAAATGGAACGCCGCTACCGGGCGATGAGCCAGCTTGGCGTTCGCAACGTCGGTGGCTTCAACGACCGGGTGGCTGAGGCGCGTGCCAAGGGCGAGGTCCTTACGCGCCGCGTGCAGACCGGGTTCGATCCCGATACCGGCCGCCCGACTTTCGAGGAACAGCCGCTGGCGCTGGAGACCTTGCCGTTTCTCATCGTGGTGGTCGACGAGATGGCCGACCTGATGATGGTGGCCGGCAAGGAGATCGAGGCCGCGGTGCAGCGTCTGGCGCAGATGGCACGCGCCGCGGGCATTCACGTCATCATGGCGACGCAGCGGCCGTCGGTCGATGTCATTACCGGCACCATCAAGGCCAACTTTCCGACGCGGATCAGCTTTCAGGTGATCAGCAAGTTCGACAGCCGCACCATCCTGGGCGAACAAGGCGCCGAGCAGTTGTTGGGCATGGGCGACATGCTTTTCATGCAGGGTGGCGGCCGGATTACCCGGGTGCATGGCCCGTTCGTTTCGGATGACGAAGTGGAGAAGGTGGTCGCCTTCCTGCGCGAGCAGGGCGAGCCGGCCTACGTCGATGACGTGACCGAACCGGTCGAGTTGGGCGATGGGGGCGCCGGGGACGCGATGCTCTCCGGGATCGCCGGCGCCAGCGACGGCGACAAGACACTGTTCGACCAGGCGGTGGCGGTGGTGGCGCGCGAGGGCAAGGCGTCGACGTCATTCATTCAGCGGCACCTCAACATTGGCTACAACAAGGCCGCGAAGCTGATCGAACAGATGGAGAAGGAGGGCATCGTCGGTGCCGCGAACCATGTCGGCAAGCGCGAAATCCTGGTTCGGCGAACGAATGACGACATGGATTGCTAGCGGATCGATCCGGCACGGGTGCCGCGCCCGTCAGCACCGCCAGTCGTGGGTCACCGCGCCAGGCACGGTGTTGACACACTTTGAGGCGGCCGGGCTGACACCGGCTCAGACGCCTCCACATCGTTCACCCAAGCGACCACGCATGCTTGCGTGGCACGAAGGGCTCAGAGTTCCAGCCGAACCTCCATCACGTCCGGTTCTTCCAGCATGCGATGAACGCTGAAGCCAAGGTGGCGGACGAACGCCAGCATCGGCGCGTTGTCTGCCAGCACCTGTCCAACCACCGTCCGCATGCCGCGGGCGCGGGCCCAGCCGATTAAACTCCGCATCAGGCGCGAGGCCACTCCGCGGCCCTTCATATCAGCCTGCACGATCACGGCGAACTCACCATGGTCGGTGCCTGTTTCGCACACCAGCCGAGCCACGCCGATAGTATCTCCGCTGGCCTCGCGGACCGCGATGAGTGCCATTTCTCGGTCGTAATCGACCTGCGTGAGTTCGAGCCGTCTGTACGGCGGAGAGTTCTCGGATAGCGGAGAAGAAACGATAACGGATGTCCTCCGGCGACAGGCGAGAGAAGAAGCCGCCGTGAGCCTGCGCGTCTTCCGGGCGGATCGGTCGGATGGTGATGCGCTCGCCGGCCAACACCACATGCTCGATAAGTTCGGCGGGATAAGGGGCGATCGACGGACTGGCCGGCGGCTCGCCGGCGCCTCGCAGCAGCAGCCAGGCATCGGCGACCAGCACGCCGGACTGATCGACGAACAGCGAGGGCACGTCGAGCACGGCGATCTCGGGGAAGTCGATAATCAGTTGACTGATCCGCACCAAGGTCTCCGCCACCGCGTCCGTGTCGGCGGCTGGACGATCCCGCAGCGGGCGGCCCAGCCGAGCGCCAGCTGGGCTGCGCCGGATCAGACCATGCGCGAGGGCAAGATTCAGCGGCGGCAGATCGGCCGCCCGGTCGGCGGCATTTGGCGCGGTGCCGCCAGCGCCGAAGACGATAATCGGCCCGAAGGTCGCGTCGTCCGCCACCCTGACCGAAATCTCCCGCCCGCGGCCCACCTGGCGCTGGACCAGAAGGGCTGCCGCGGCAGCCCGTTTCGCCGCCCTCGCCAGCAGCAGACGGCCGGTCGCCACCACCGACTGCGCGTCGCGCAGGTCGAATGCCAGCCCGCCGGGTGCCCTGTCCGCGGGCGGTGTCGGCTCCCGCAGCTTCACGACCACCGGATATCCCAGCATCGCCGCTGCCGCCGCGGCATCGGGTGCGTCGGCGGCGAAGCGGGTCGGCACCGTCGGAATGCCATAGGCGGCGAGCACGTCCAGGCTTTCGTCCTGCGCGAGGGCAAGTCGCCCGGCTGCCCGCGCCCGGTCGAAACCGCGGCGAACCCAGACCCGATCGGGCATCAGGGTCAGCATCGTGCTGGCGGGGAGCTCTCGCGCGGCTTCGCGGTTGTGCCGGTCGGTCACCAGGTGCCCGAAGCCGCCGATCGCCTGGCTTGGCGTGGCGAACACCGGCAGGCCGGCGCTCCCCAGGGTGGCGCGATGCAGGGCGCCCGTGGTTTCGCCCATCGCGCAGACGAGCAGCGCCGCCCGCTGGCCGGGACATGGGGCAACGAGGCTGGCAATGGTTGCCTCATCGGAGGCACCCTGCGGCGCGTGCACGACCAGCACCGCGCCGAGGTCGGCCCTGGCGGCGAGGCGAAACGCCGTGGCCGCAAGCTCGGCGGAGGGCACATGCAGGATGCCGTGATCCAGCGTGTCGTCGCGCAGCAGACTCAGTCCCTGCCGCAGCGCCTCGTCGGCGGCAAGCCTGGCCGGCCCGATCGCATTGCTGACTATGGCCAGCGCTTCGTGGCGCAGCGGGCGGGCACGAGACAGCGTCTCGGCCGCCGACAGCAGATCCTCGAACCGGCTTACGCTGAGCACGCCGGCGCGTCGCAAGGCGGCCTCGAATGACAGGTCCGCGGCGCCGTCATCGTCGAGCAGACGCAGGCCCGGGTGAATCGCCACCACCGGCCGCAGGCGAGCTGCGGCTCGGGTGGCGGATAGGAACATGCGACGGTCCTTGATGCGGCTTATATCCAGCAGGATGGCGCCGGTGCCCGCATCGCGGGAAAGCCAGTCCAGCACGATGCCAAAGCCGATATCAGCGTTGCCTCCCAGGCCCACGATATGGCTGAACCCCACTCCATCCGGCCCTGCCCAATCAATCACCGCGCGGCTCAGCCCGGCGGACTGGGAAACCAGGGCCAGACGACCAGGCGGGGCCGCGATGTGCGAGCTTGTCGCGTTCAGGCCCAGACGGGGGATGGCCAAGCCGAAGGAATGCGGGCCGAGGACGCGGACGCCAGGTACGGACCGCATGGCCGGCCAGGTCGTCGGCGGCGCCGGGCACGATGGCGGCGAAACAGTTCTGCCGTGCCAGTTCGGTCATCGCCGCTCCGATCAGCTCGGGCGGCACGGCCAGGATGGCGAGGCCAATGCCGGGAGCGAGGTTCGCGGCGTCGCGATGGGCATGAATCTGGCCTTTGAAGCCACCCATCGTGATATTCGCCAGGACCTGTGCCCCAGCCTGCGTATCGGCGCCGATCACGGCGATCGACGCAGGATGGAACAGGATGGCCGGATCGAAGCGCCCGGTGGCGGAGAGGCGTGGGACTGTCATGGGGCGGTGCAACGTAGGGCGCGAGGGGTGGGCGATGGCAAGTTGCAATCCCGTGGCGCGTGTCGTTGCATAGCAGACAGGCGCCTGAAGAGGGAGGCAAGAATGGCGGATCGGTCGCGTTGGGACCCCGAGATGGCTGCATTCACCACCGCACAGGAGGCGGAGGCGGCAAAACATCCGCCGGTGAAGGTCGAGCTTCCGCTGGAGCCTCACCGGAAGGTGAACGACCTGCTGGGGATGCTGACGGCGGCGGGCGGCCCGGCAATGGCCGAGACGACGGAGCGGTGGGTGGAGGCAAGGGGTCGGCGCGTGTTCTGTCGGGTCTACCGACCGGTGACGGACCGGGTCATCCCGACGCTGGTGTATTTTCACGGGGGTGGTTGGGTCTGGGCGAATGTCGATACGCACGACCGTATGGTCCGGGAGTATGCCGCCTCCGGTCAGGTTGCGGTCGTCAGCGTGGACTATGCGTTGTCACCCGAAGCGAAGTTCCCGCAGGCGCTGGAGGAGTGCGCCGCGGTGCTGCGGTTCGTCGCATCGCATGGAACGGCGTGGGGCCTCGACCCTCGGCGTTTGTTGCTGGGTGGCGATTCAGCGGGCGGCAATCTGGCGCTGGCGACCGCCTTGTTGCTGCGCGACACCGGCGGACCGGTGTTGCGGGGCGTGCTGGCGAACTATCCGGTCAGTGACGCTCGGTTCGATACCGAAAGCTATCGCGAGTTTGGTGCCGGTGGCTATGGATTGAACATCGAGCGGATGGCCTTCTACTGGAGCGTCTATGTGCCGCATGACATCGACCGGCTGCATCCGCTGGCGGCTCCGTTGCGGGCGGACTTGACCGGACTGCCGCCGGTCATGGTCCTGCTGGCGGAACTGGATGTGCTCCGCTCGGAGGGAGAGGCGCTGGTGGCCAAGTTGCGAGCCTCGGGTGTAGCCGTCGAAACTGAGACTTTCGCCGGCGTGGTGCACGGTTTCCTGCGGGCGACGGGATCGGTGCGGAAGGCCCGGGATGCGGTGGCAATGGCCGGCCGGTGGATGCAGCGAGTCGCTGGGCCTGGGTGAATGGCACCCTGAAAGTGTCATCACCGTGCTTGAAAGTGCCATCACCGTGCTTGAAAGTGTCGTCACCGTGCTTGAAAGTGTCATCACCGTGCTTGAAAGTGTCATCACCGTGCTTGAAAGTGTCATCACCGTGCTTGGCACGGTGACCCACGACTTCCCGTATTATGCAAGGAAATCTGCGGGCCACCCGACCGATGCCGCCGGGCCTCCGAGCGGCAACGGCATGTCCTCAGGGTCCCGCGCGATCGCCTCACGGCGATCGACCGCGGCACAGTTGAAATCGGACTATCGTGCTTCCTTGCGCGCCTTCAGTCGATGAATCGCCTGGTTCACCATTCGTGTTGGCTCGTCTGATTGATACGCGCGATACATGCATCGAATGCCGGCCTCGATCGCATCGTTCACTGGCATGGCCTCCCATTCGCGGATCAATTCTTTCTGCAGACGGATCGCCTTGGGACCGGATTCGACGATCGAGCCAACCCATTCGCTCAGCGCGAGGTCAAGCGTCGCGGCCGGAACGACCTTTTCGACCAAACCCCATTCCAGCGCCGTCCGGGCATCGATGTTGTCGCCGGTATAGAGCAGCAGCTTGGTGCGTCCCCAGCCGATCAGTTGCGGCAACAGCACCGCTTCCACCACTGACGGAACGCCGATCTTCACTTCAGGCATACCGAACGTTGCCGAATCACTGGCGATGTGCATGTCACACGCAGCCATCACCTCCAACCCGGCACCCAGACAGAAGCCATTGACCCGCGCGATCACCGGCACCGGCAGGTCCCGCAGCACCTTGCACATGCGGTGGATCAGGGTGAGGAAATCCCGCGCCCGCGGCGGGTTGAGCGCGCCAAGCTCCAGCAGGTTGGCGCCACCGATGAAGGCGCGATCACCCTCGCCTGTGACGATCAGCAGCCGCAGGTCGGGATCGTCCGCCAGGGCGGTGACCGCGTCGATGAAGGCAATGATCTGCGTCGTGCCGATGCTGTTCAGGCGCGCCGCGTTGTTGATCGAGACGGTGGCGACGTTGCCTTGCTCGCCATGCCGTTCGATATGCACGCGGACCGATTCGGCTGTCATGACGGTGTCCTCTGGTTCCAGCCGATTGGGCCGCGGAATGGCCGCATATCGGGATAGCCGCTGACGGCCCAGGCGCCATCGACCAGCAGGCTGGCGCCGTTGACGTAACTGGCGTCGTCGCTCGCGAGATACAGTGCCGGGGAAGCGATTTCCTCGGGTTGTGCCGGACGGCCCATCGGGATCCGCTGCACGAAGGCGGCCAGCGCGTCGGGGTTGTCGAAATGGCGCCGGGTCAGCGGGGTCTGCACCAGACCCGGCAGTATGGCGTTCACCCGAATGCCGAACTCGGCAAATTCCAGCGCGCCGTTGCGACTGAGCATCTCCACGCCCGACTTGGCCGCGACGTATGCGGAACCGGCGTGCATCGGCACATGTGCGTTCAGCGAGGCGATGTTGACGATACTTCCACTGCGGCCGGCGGCGCCGGTGCCCTGGCGCATCATTTGCCTCGCCTGGTGCTTCATGCCCAGGAAAACGCTCTTCAGGCACAGATCGACGGTGAAATCCCAGTCCGTCTCCGCCAGGTCGACGATGTAGCCGGAGCGCGACCCTCCCGCCACGTTGAATGCGGCATGCACGCCGCCGAATCGTTCAACCGCCGTCGACACCAGTTGCTCGGCCGTCGGCTCCAGCGTCACATCACCGGTGATGCCGACGAAATCGGCGCCGAGGCTCAGCGTTTCGATGGCCCGCAGGTCGCAGCCGACGACCTTTGCGCCCTCCGCCAGCAACCGTTGGGTGATCGCCAGCCCGATACCCGAGGCGGCGCCGGTCACCACGGCAACCTTCCCGGCAAATCTATCGCTCATCGCATTCATCCTTCCTGTCCTCCCCGGATTAACGGTTTCGCAACCAGATCGTGGTTGCGTCGCCGTTTTTCCGCGGCGGAACGTGAATGGAAATCTCGGCCGGGATCAAGGTGGCGGCTCGCGGGCTGCAGTGGGATGTGACCGAGGTGGAGCAGCTTGGTGACCAGCAACGCCTCCATTTGACCTGCATCGCCGGCGATCTCGTCGGCCTGGAATGGGACGTGCTGCATCCGGCCGAGGCGGTCACCGTCCTGCGGACCGACCCGGGGCCGGAGGATGCCGGCACCCTGGAGGGGTGGCG
>CAWEVT010000011.1:0-405322 GCA_963812585.1 uncultured Alphaproteobacteria bacterium
CGATACCACATCGCCTGGCTGCTGGACCAGGTGCCGAGTGTGTCGTCGCCTCCGGGTCGAGTCGCGATCGAGGCGTATCAGCGTGTCCCTCTGCTGCGTGCCCTGGACATGGTGCGGCCAAGGCTGCTGCTGGCCGACGGTGTCGGGCTGGGCAAGACCATCCAGGCCGGACTGATCGCGGCCGAACTGATCGTGCGGCGACGCGCGCATCGCATCCTGGTGGTATCGCCGCCGGGACCGCTGGTGCGCCAGTGGGAGCAGGAGATGCGGTTCCGCTTCGGGCTGCGCTTCACCCCGATCGTCGACAGCGCCAGTCTGCGAGGCGTACGACGTGGGATGGAACTCGGCGGCAATCCGTTTGACGCGACGGCGCTGTGCCTGACCTCGATCGATTTCTGCAAGCAGGACCGGGTGCTGGAGGAACTGGAACGAACCGCCTGGGACCTGGTCATCATCGATGAGGCGCATCACTGCGTCGCTGCCCCGGGTTCGCGGGAGGCAAACCAGCGACGCCGTCTGGCCGAGGTGCTGGCCCGTCGCGGCGACGGGTTGCTGCTGCTGACGGCGACGCCGCATGATGGCAACGATGCCCATTTCGCCTCGTTGATCGCGCTGCTCGATCCCAGCCTCGTTGACGCCGCTGGGCGACTGATCGGATCGTTTTATCGCCGCCATGTGATCCGCCGGCTGAAATCGCACATCCGCGATCCGCGGACCGGCGTGGCGCTGTTTCGAGAACGGATCATCATTCCGGTGCGCGTCGATGTCACCGCGCCGGACGCCGAGCCGGTGCGACAGTTTCACCGGGCTCTCTCTGCCCTGGTGGCGCCCCGGCTGCGACGGTCGCGCGACCGGTCGGGGTTGCCCGATGCACTGGCGTTCGTCAGCCTGCTGAAACGATCCATGTCCAGCATCGCCGCTTGCCTGGCCACTTTGCGCGTCGTGGCGGAGCGCTATGCCGATGCGGGTCGGCCGGCGACCCGCGGGACGGCGACCGACCACGTGGCGCTGCGGCGCGAACGGCAACGCGCCCTGCGCGCGTATCGCCGGCGAGGCGTCCAGTTCGGCGTGCTGGACGCAGCGGAGGAGGAGGAAATCGCCACCCTGGAAGCCGAGCAGATCGCCAGCAATCTGGCTGGCACGGAAACCACCGCGGACCTTCTCACACTGATCCAGCTTGGCGAGGCCGCCGCCCGCCACGATCCGAAGCTGGCGGCGCTGGTGCTGGAAATCCGCCTGATCCGGCTGGAAAACGTTGACGCCAATATACTTGTCTATACGGAATATGCGGACAGCCAGCAGGCTGCCGTCGATGCCCTGTCGGCGGCGGGCCTCGACGGCACAATTCTGACCATCAGCGGCGCCGATCCCGAGTTCGTTCGCACCCGCTCGGCTGAACGCTGTGCCGACGAAGATCGTATCATCCTGGTCAGCACCGACTCGCTGGCGGAGGGGCTCAACCTGCACCAGCGCTGCTGTCACCTCATCCATCTGGATCTGCCCTACAACCCGAACCGGCTGGAACAACGCAACGGACGGATTGATCGCTACGGTCAACGCAACGATCCCCAGATCCGCTATTTCTACCTTGCCGGCACATTCGAGGAGCGGCTGCTGTTGCGGTTGATCGCAAAGTATGAAAAGGCGAGAGCCTGCCTCGTGTTCATGCCCAATACGCTTGGCGTCGGCGCCGACCCCGGTGGCCTGCACGAACCCCTGTTCGCCGGTTTTGCCGAGGATCCTCCGACATTGTTCGGCAATGCACCGCGACTGATCCATTCACTCGATCTGGCTGCCGAGGACAGTGACGGCGCGGCCTACCGCGAGCTGCTGCGAGAGATCGACCGTGCGTTCACAAGCTTCGACCACATGGCGGTTCGGCATGGCTGGATGGCCGGTGCCGTCGCCACCGATCAGCCCGTCGAATTCGCAGCCGCGCGCGATAGATTTGCCGGCCTTCGTTGCTTCTACGCTATCTGCGGGTCCGGATGGATACCGGGTGCCGATCGAATGGACCGAGACCCTCGAGGGCCTGGCCGGTTTCGACCGCGCCAGCGGAACGGTCAGGCTGACGAATGATCCCAATCGGTGGCGGAATGCCGACGGCCAGGAGGTGATGTATCCCGGCCGCTCGCATCCTTTGACCAGACGTGCCATCGCGCTGGCACGAACTGCCGGAACCGGTCGGATGAGCGTGGCCCGCGGTCACAGCTTGTCGCTGGTAATGACCTACATGACGGAGGTCGGCGCGCGATCCGATACCCTGTTCCGCCAGACCTTCGCGCTGCGGGTGTTCCCCAACGGTTTAATCCGGGAGCAGACCGATTTTCTGGCGCTGTCCGAGCCGACCGGCGCTTCCGACGATGCTCAGCCAAACGATGGGTTGGCGCACGAGGGTTCAGCGGCCAGCAATCTGTCCGGCCAAAGAGTGTGGCGGAGCTTGTTCGCCGGCTGGGCGACCGACCGGATCGCCGAGGCCGGCCGAGTGGCAGCGGTGACGGCCGCGTCGCTCGCCGAGGGGTTTGCCGCGGCGCATCTGCAACGGATCGACCGTGATGCCGCCGTTGCAACGGCCTGGCTGAACCGGCGGACCCTCGAGCTTTGCGGTGCGGTCGTCCCCTGGATCGGGGACCTGTTCGACGCCGAACCGCCGGTCGGCCACTGGCGTTCCAATCCGGCTGCGGAACAACGTCTGGCAGGGTTCGCCATCGACCCGTCCGTGCCGGTCTCGCACCGACGCGACGCCGAGGGTACTCTTTCTCGTTTCCGCGCGATCATGTCAGCTCAGCCGGTATGGTCGTCACCGGTAACCCGGACACTGGGCATGCTGATGCTGTTTCCTTGAGCCTCGACCTGCAGGATTGCGTTGTGTCCGGCGCCGCGTTGACCACCGCGTTCCTCACCGACGGGCTGACCCGGGTGCTGCAGCGCCACGCCTTGTCGCCAAAACGGATCGACGGCGGATGGGACGCGTTGCACCGCTCGCTCCGCCTGCTGCACAATGGCGGCGCGCAGCTCGTGCATCAGCGCGCGACGATGAAACTGGCGAGTGCCCTGGGATATGGCCGCCCGTTGCGTCAGGATCCGGTGCCCACACGGGACGGGCTGGAGGACGGGGGATGGCGGCTGCAGGCCGGAGGCGAGACCAGGTTACGCGCCTGGTCGGTGCCAAGCGACCTGGACCTGGATGCCCCCGCACGGTCCGCCCGGGCTAATCGTTGCAGTCCTACTCGGGTTGCCCAGCGCGTGCTGCTGGCGTCCGGGGAGCGCGCCGGGCTGGTGACCAACGGCGATATGCTTCGCCTGCTGCTGAGTGACCCGTCCCGTGCCGACAGTCACATCACCATCGCCATTGCTGGTTGGCGGGAGCTGACGGCGCCGCCGGACTCCTATCGTCTGCTGCTGGCACTAATCGGCGCTCCCACCCTGCATCTCCTGCCAACGGTGCTCGGCGCCGGCCGGTTGCACCAGGCAAAGCTGACCAGTCACCTACGCCGCCAGGCGCGCGATGCGATCACCGGCTTTATCAACGCCGTCCTGGAGCGTACGTCCGATCGCAGCGACCTCGATCCGACCCAGCTTTGGCGGGAGGGTCTCGTGCTGGTGTACCGCCTGCTGTTCATCCTGAAGCTTGAAGCACCCAGTGATGAGGGTGCCGGCTTCAGCTTTGCCTCTACCAGGCTGTGGCGTACCGCGCTCTCGCCGAACCAGGCGCTTGGCCCATTGGTTCGCCGGCATCTGGACCAGGGCGTCGACACCGGGAAGATGCTCGAAGCGGGCTTGCGGACGTTGTTCGCGATCTTTCGCGACGGTCTGAGCTGCAGCGAGCTGCACATCACGTCGCTGGGCGGCAGGTTGTTCGGCACCGGGACGATACCGTTACTCGAGCAGACCGAATGGGGTGACCGAGCGGTCGCGATACTGCTGGACCGGTTGATCTGGACCACGACCTCGGGCGGCGAGAGGGCTCGGGTCCACTACGGCTCGCTGGACGTCGAGGACCTGGGCAGCGTCTACGAAGCACTACTCGAGCAGGAGCCGGGCATCGCGACGGAACCGATGATCCGCAAGCGACATGGCCGGCTGGAGACGGTTGCACCTCGCGGCGCCGACGAGAGCGATGCAGCCGGCGATGCCCGATCGGATGTGATTGAGACCGGCCGATTTTTCCTGCGAACCGGCATGGGCCGCAAGGCGAGTGGGTCATTTTACACACCACATGAATTCGTTCGCTTTCTGGTGCATGAGGCGCTCGAGCCGAAGGTCGCCGCGCTCAGCCCGGCGCACGACCCGCGGCCCGCCGCGCTGCTGCGCCTGAAGATCGTCGATCCGGCCACCGGCAGCGGGCACTTCCTGGTCGAGGCCTGCCGATATCTGGGCGAGGCGCTGCTGACCGCCTGCCGCCTCTGTGATGAACTTGGGCTGCGCGAGCGGATCGCGGCGCTGCCGGATGCTGACAACACGGTCGCACTTTATCTGCCCAGTCGAAGCACGGATGGCAGCGGAGGATTCTCTGAGATGCGGGCGCGGGCGATCTGCCGCCGCCTGGTCGCGGTGCATTGCCTGTACGGCTGCGATCGCAACAAACTGGCGGTCGAACTGGCGAAACTCTCGCTATGGCTCGAATCCTATGCCGAGGGCCTGCCTCTGACATTCCTCGACCACCGCCTGATCCATGGCGATGCGTTGAGCGGTCCGTTCTTTGCGTCGCTGTCGATACTGCCCGTGACCGGCCGACCGCTCGACCCGCTGCTCGCGCGCGGCGTGGCGGACCGGCTTGCGGCTGCTTTGGGTCGGGCACGACGACTGGTGGCCGAGTTGGACGCCTCCATCGGCCGGGATCTGCCGGATCTGCTGCTGAAGGAGATGGCGAAGGAACGCCTCGACAACGTCTTGCATCCGTTGCGCCAGTTGGCCCGGTCCTGGGCCGGGGCTGTGGTGACGCGGGAGAGGGACGCCGACGACGTCTGGTTGCGCCTCGCTGCCGAGGTGGCTGAAACCGGACAGTGGCCGGATGTCCCGACCCCACGCCAGGCGGCATTACTCGAAGCCGGGGTGCATGCGGTCGCCTGGGATCTGGAATTTCCGGAAATCTTTCCGACCGGATTTTCCGTCGTGCTGGGGAATCCGCCGTGGGATGTGGTGCAGCACAACACGAAGGATTTCGTCGCTGCAATCGACCCCTCCGTGCTGACCGCCGCTACGCCGGCGCAGCGGGCATCGATGACACGGCGTGTGTTGGCGCAACCGGCCGTCGCCGCGGCATTCGAGGCGTATCGCACCGGATTTGAGCGCCAGAAGCGCCTCGCGGCGCGGCTCTATCTGCATCAGCGGGTGAATATTGTCGCGGGCCATTCAACGGCTGGGAATCTCGACCTGTTCCGTCTGTTCGCCGAACGTGCCATCCAACTGGTCGCGGCGGATGGCGCAATCGGCGTGCTGATGCCGTCGGCGTTTCATGCCAACGAGGGCACCACCGGTATCCGTCTGCTGTATTTCCGTGAGACCGATGTGGTGTGGTGCCTGTCGTTCGAGAACCGCCGCCGCATCTTCGACATCGACAGTCGTTTCAAATTCGACCTCATCGTCGCCCGCCTGCCTGGCCCGACACGGTCGCTGCGATGCGCCTTCTACCTGGAAGGCATCGAGCAGATCACCGACGCGTCGAGGGTCATGATCTACACGATGCCGTTCCTGGAAGCCTCCGGCGGCGCCAGCCTCACGCCGCTCGAGCTGCGCGGACAGACGGAGCTGAAGATCGCGGAACAGCTTTTTGCGCATTCATTGCGGCTCGGTGCCTGGTGTGACGCGCATGGTATCCGCCTGGGCCGCGACCTGCACATGACCGACGACGCCGCGGCGTTCCAGCAAATTGCTGGCGGGGGCATCGTTCTGCATGAAGGCAAGACGTTCCACCAGTACACTGATCGCTGGGATACCGCGCCGCGCTACTCGGTCGCAGCCGAAGCGCTGCGGTCGGGGGTTGCCGACGCCGCCCGGTATTATCGCCTCGCGTTCCGCGATATCGCACGATCCAACGACGAGCGCACCATGATCGCCTTTGTCGCGCCGCCCGGTGTCGTCTTCGGCCACACCGCAACGGTGGAGAAATCGCCGCGGTCCCGCTCCAATGCAGATACGCTGGTGATGTGTGCGCTGTTCAATTCGTTCACGTTCGATTGGCTGATGCGGCAGAAGGCGGCGACGCATTTGAGTCTGTATCTGCTCGAGACGCTTCCGGTGCCGCGCCTGTGCGAGATCGCTCGCCGCTTCCTGGTGCACGGTGCGTTGCGCCTGTCATGCAACCATGCAGCGTTTGGGACGCTCTGGCGCGAACAGATCGGAGGCGATCATGATATCGAGGCGCCAGAGGCGCGCTGGTCGATGCGATCTAGAATCGACGCCGTGGTGGCGCAGGCCTACGGGCTGGACCGTCGTCAGTATGATCACGTGCTGTCCAGTTTCAGTCACCGATCCTGTCCCACCGCGAGCGAGAGTTGCCTCGCCGAATTCGATGCTTTGCGGGCGGAGGGGCTGGATAGCTTTTGCCGACGGTGCAATCCCTATCGGGATGTTCCGTTGGTCACGGCATTGGCCACGCCGGCCGACGTTGCAACCTCGGCGTCGCGTTCGCCGGCACTGGGCGTGGGCACTGGAAGAGTGCGCGGCGGTGTTCGCCGGCTGATATAACCAACCGTTCTATACGATAGTCTTTAGCGATGACCGTCCGTGCTTAAGGTGTCATCCCCGGCGAAGGCTGGAAATCTACGATTTTGAGTGCACCACACTGCAAGTCGTGGGTCCCCGGCCGCCGCCGGGGATGACACTGGAGACGCTGACGGTGGGTCAACTTCAAGGGCCCCTGGTATTATTCCGCGCAGGGCAGGGAATCGCTGGCGGATGTCGAGCCGATCGCGGGCGATGTCCGCGTGCGCAGCGCGGCGGCGGAAGCACCGGAATGTAAGGACCTTCGCCCGCATCTCGAACGCCGACTGACACACCGATCCGGCGCATCGATAACGCGGATCGGTGTATCTCTCAGGTCTAAACGAACTTCACCAATGTCCCGCCGGCGCCGTCGTTGGATACCGCGAAGTCGGATGTCGCGTAGTTGCCGGCAAACGACAAGGCTGCATGGTTGGTGCCGCTTGCCACCGTCAACGTGCTGCCGGCGAAAGTGGCCTTTGTGGTCGAGCCGAATCCAAGCGCGGTCAGATCGATCTGATCAAATGCCGCGAAGCGGCTGATCGTGGCACCCAGGTTGTCGCTTGCCAGGGTTAAGGTGCCACCACCGCTGAAGGTGACGCTTCCGGTCAGTGTGCCTCCAGCGACTGACAGATCACCCCCGGCGATGGTCTCGTTACTCGCCGTCCCGCCAGCTCGGATGAACTCCAAACCGCTGACAGTGTCGCCGCTGGCGTGGCCGCCGCTGTAGATCGCTTGGTCACCGCCGGCCGCGATGATCGTGTCATCCGCGGTGCCCCATACGCCCTGGAAGCCACCGATACCGATAGTCGTGCCATTCACCGTCCCGGAGCTGTCCGTCACCACGCCGCCGTTCTGCACCGAGGTATTGTTGGCGACCGAGCCGGCATAGACGATCTCATCGCCGCCGCCTGCCACGATAGTGCCGTTCGCCGTGCCGCCGACATTGTCATACATCGTGCCGCCTGCCAGGACGGTCCCGGTGGCGAGTGAGTCATTGTCAATGAACCCTCCGGTCTTAACGGTGGTGCTGATCGCTTCGCCACCGATATGGACTTCCTCGGTCCCGCCGGTGTTGACCGTGGTCCCGTTGGATATCCCCCAGTAGGCCGATCCACCTCGCCCGGCGTCGGCTGATTCGACGAGTTCCAGGCCACCCGAGTTGACAATCGCTCCGTAGCTCTGCCCGGCGTTGTAGTATGTCTCGATGATGTTGCCGCCAGTGACGTGCAACTCGCCGCCACTGTTCACCACAGTGTTGTAGGCGTAGGCACCGTCTAAAAGCTGCAGGCCGCCGTTCAGCCTGGTATTGAACAGACCGCCGCCGGCGCCGCCATTGTAGGCTTCTTCGGTGCCGCCCTTGTTGACGATGGTGCCTTTGTCGATCGCTGCCCATTGCTCGATGATCAGCCCGCCGCTGTTGATGGTGGTGCTGTTCGCTATGCCGCCGGCCGCCCCTAGCTGGCCGCCGTTGTTGATGACCGTGTTGTTGAGTGTGCCCCCGGCAGTGCCCCCAGCGTAGCCCATGTTGAGCAGGCCGCCGCTGTTCACGACCGTGGTGTTGGCTGTGCCGGTGACCTGCGCTTCGCCTTGGTTGTCGACGATCGTGCGATTCGCGACGCCGCCCACATCAACGATGAGATCGCCGCCGCCCTGCCCGGCTGTGCCGCTGATAGTCGTGGCATCCGCGGTGCCTCCGCTGAGCACGGTCATCGTGTCGCCAAAGATCAGCGTCAGCCCCGTTACAGTGTGACCTGAAGTAACAGTTGTGGTCGTCATGGATGTTTCCAGTTCCCGTGCGGCGCCGCAGGAAATCAGCAGCGCACAACTGCAAACTCTCCGAGTTTACCGCAGAAGAAAACAAGCGAACACTTAGGGAACGGAAATAATACGCAATATTATTTCGTTGGCACGAACGGTCAGCTCGCTTTTGTCATCGGTCTCGGCAGGAGCAGGATCAGCAGCGCGGAGCGGGCGTTCGCGTTTCGGGCGGCCGCGCGACAGATCGCGCAGCAGGTGCGGTATGCTGAAGTTCCTGTCCGGCTGGTTGATCGACTTGGCGACCGGATACCGCCCTGCACTTTTACGCTTGCCCCCGTGACCGCAAGCACATCGGTCCCGGCGGTCACGTCGGCGAGCGGGCGACGCGATTGTGGACGGTTTGGTGTCAGTCGGCTGAATAAGACGGGCTGACCGCTCGTGGGCCAGAAGGTCGGTGTCGGACCACGTCAGGCCGCCAAACCCGGCCACCCCCTCCGCCCCCTCCGCCGCCTCCGACTCGGCTCCGTGCGGAGGCTTGGCCGCCACGCCGAGAGCCCCTCACGTTCAAGCTGCGCGCGGCGGCCGGCAACCACCTGTTGGGGGCGTCAACACGGCGGACCACAACAGCTAGCGGTCAACCCGGCGTGTTATCCACATCATTTTGTGCCCAGCCGCGGTTTTGCCGTTGACCGCCCGCCAGCGATTGGGTACGTCGGGAGTGTGACAAAAGCCGACACGCCACCGCTGATCCGACTGAGGGGCCGTTCTATCATGGCCCTGGTGCTGGCGCCCGAAGTGCCGCTGCCGACCTGGCTGGCTGCCCTGGACGCCCAGATGGAGCGCTCGCCCAACTTCTTCGACGCCCGCCCAGTGGTGCTCGATCTGGGCAGCATTCCGCGCGAGCAACAAGGGGTGGCAGACTTTGTGCAGTTGCTGGAACAGCGCGGCATCCGGATCATCGGCACCGAGGGCGCTCATCCGTCATGGGCGGGCATCGAGGCGTGGGGGCGGCCGTTGCCTGCCAACCCGCGGCCGGGGAAGCCGATCGAATTGCCTGAGGCAGCGCCAGTGGGCCAGCCAGGCACTTCACCCGCCGAGGCGGCCTCTCAGGGGCCGGCAATCGAAACGTCGCCGCCTGAGTCGACCGAGAGCGGTGGCGCTGAAAGCAACGCCCTGGTGTTGGATCAGCCGGTCAGGTCCGGCCAGTCGGTCGTGTTCGAACGCGGCGACGTGACTGTGCTGGGGTCGGTGGCTTCGGGTGCGGAAGTCATGGCCGGTGGCTCGGTTCATATCTACGGGACACTGCGCGGGCGGGCCATCGCCGGTCTTGGCGGCAATTCGGCGGCGCGCATTTTCTGCAGCAAGTTGCAGGCGGAACTGTTGGCCATCGATGGCGTCTACCAGACGGCCGATGACATGCCCGCCAAAATTCTGGGCAAGCCGGTGCAGGTCTGGCTGGACGGCGAGCAGATGAAAATAACGGTGTTGGATTGATCGGGCCAGGTTCGGGCGAACTGGGTCGATCAGACCAGGATTGATAGGAAAAGGGGAACTCTGATGTCGAAGGTCCTGGTAGTGACGTCGGGCAAGGGCGGAGTCGGCAAGACGACGACGACCGCCGCGCTGGGAGCGGCGCTGGCACAGTCCGGCCAAAACGTCGTGGTGGTCGATTTCGACGTTGGTCTGCGTAACCTCGATCTCGTGATGGGAGCCGAGCGCCGCGTGGTGTTTGATTTGATCAACGTGGTGCAGGGTGACGCGAAACTCGCCCAGGCGCTGATCCGCGACAAGCGGATCGACACATTGTCGCTGCTGCCTGCATCGCAAACGCGGGACAAGGACGCGCTCACCATCGAAGGCGTCGACAAGGTCATCGGCGAACTGCGGGAAAAGTTCGACTGGGTGTTGTGCGACAGTCCGGCAGGGATCGAGCGTGGGGCGTTGCTGGCGATGCGCAATGCCGACCTGGCGGTCGTCGTGAGCAACGCGGAGGTATCCTCCGTTCGCGATTCCGATCGCATGATAGGCATGCTCAACTCCAAGACGCTGAAGGCCGAACGCGGCGAACGGATCGATAAGTTCCTGCTGGTGACACGCTACAACTCCGGGCGAGCGGCGCGGAACGAAATGCTCAAGACCGAGGACGTGCTGGAAATCCTCTCCATTCCGTTGCTCGGCATCATTCCGGAAAGCGAGGAAGTCCTCCGCGCCTCCAATATCGGTGCGCCGGTGACGCTGAACAATCCGAACAGCGCAGCCTCTCGCGCCTATTTCGATGCAGCGAGACGGCTGCGGGGCGAAAAGATTGACGTCGTGGTGCCGCTGCAGCGTCCCGGTATCATCAGCCGTCTGTTCGGGCGGAGGGTGGCATGATTCTGACCGGTCTCTTTCGCAAACGGAGTTCCGCGCCGATCGCGCGAGAACGGTTACAGATCCTGCTGGCGCACGAGCGAAGCGTGATCGGCAAGTCCGATCTGATCGCCACACTCCAGGAGGAAATCCTGGCGGTCATCGCAAGGCATGTCGCGGTTGACCGACAGGCGGTGCAGATCAAGCTGGATCGCGGTGACGCGGTTTCCACGCTGGAAATCGACATCGAAGTGCCAAGCCTGAAAAAGGCTCCCGATCAGGCCGGGTTTGCTGCCTCGGCCTGACCTGAGCTTGCGCTAAATAGCGCAAGGGCACTTCCGTCTTTGTTGAGAAATGCCCGGCCGGGCGTTCTGGCCGCGGCCGGGAAGCTTCAATCAGCCCTCGTTGCTTTGGTCCAGATTGACACCCACGAACACTGACTTGCCGTCACGGATGACCCGTAGGGCCAGCGCGTGGTCGCTCCCTTTCATCGCGCTGCGCACCTCCCGTGCCGCGTCGGACGGCGAAGCCACTGCATGAGTGCCAACGCCCACGATCACGTCGCCGGGCTGCAGACCAGCCGCCTCGGCGGGAGAGCCGGGCTGCACACGTTCCACCACCGCACCATGCGTGCCCTCAGGCAGGTCGAGTTCGCTGCGGACGTCGGGCGATAGGTTGCCCAAAGCCACACCCAACTCGGCATGAGGCTGAGCGTCATGGCTGTCGTTGTTGGCAGTCTGCTCGTTCGGCAGCGTGCCGACCTTGACCGTGACGTCCTTGGTCTGGCCATCGTGCAGAATGGTCAGATGGGTCTCGTCACCGGGCTCGATGGCAGCGACGTTCACCGCGAGCTCCTTGGGGTTCGCGATCTTGGTGCCGTTCACTGCCTCGACCACATCACCAGGCTGCAAACCGGCCTTGGCCGCTGGGCTGTCGGGCTGAACGCCGGCCAGCAGAGCGCCGGAGTTGTCGGACAGGTGCAGCGCCTTCGCGGTCGCGCCGGTGATCTGCTGCGCTTCCACCCCGACATAGCCGCGGGTCACGTGGCCGCTCTTTTCGAGCTGCGCCTCGACGGTGCGGATCATGTCCGATGGAATGGCGAAGCCGATCCCCACTGACCCGCCGGACGGCGAAAAGATCGCCGTGTTCATGCCGATGACCTTGCCGTCCTGGGTGAACAGCGGACCGCCCGAGTTACCCTGGTTGATCGGCGCATCCACCTGGATGAACTGGTCGTACGGGCCGGCGCCGATGTCGCGGCTGACGGCGGAGACGATACCCGCGGTGACGCTGCCGCCAAGGCCGAACGGATTGCCCATCGCGACCACCCACTCGCCTGGCTTCACATCACGCGAATTGCCAAGCTGGATGTAGGGAAGCGGTTTGTTGGCGTTGATCTTGAGCACCGCGATGTCGGTGCGTGGGTCCTTGCCGACGACCTTGGCGGGCAACACCGTGCCGTCGTCCAGTGTCACACTGACGCTGCGGGCGTCCTTCACCACGTGATAGTTGGTGACGACGGTACCATCAGCGCTGATGATAAAGCCGGAGCCGCGCGCTTCCACCGGGCGTTCCTGCTGTTGCGGTCCGTTCGGAATCATCTGATTGAACGGGAAGGGCAACTTTGGCATGTGGCCGCCCTGCTGCGGGCCATCTTCGTCATCTTCCAGTGAGGCCGGCGTGGCGCGGAATTTGGTCGTAATGGAGACCACCGCGGGCTTCACCTGGGTGACCAGATTGGTGAAGTCAGGCAGCGTGTGCGGCAGGACCTGTGTTCCGGGCGGGTTGACCGGTGCGCCGTTCTCGGCCCAGGCGTTGTGCCCGACGGCGTAGCCACCCAGGCTGGTGCCCGCCAGTAGCGTCGCAGCCAGGGCGGCTCGGCGCCATACGCGGCGGCCCGGGCCGGGTTCGGTTTGGATACTCATGTCGCATCTCCATATCGCATTGTTGCTCGCATCCTTGGCTTCCGCGCGGCGGCTCGGCTGGTCCCGCAGCGAAGACCCCATCAAGATGCAGATCGCCAGGTGAACGTTCCCTGGGCGGAGCGATTAAACCGGAGTCATGCGGATTAATGATTGGTTAGCTTGGAATATTTGCCGCCGCACGGTGTGGTTGACGTCTGTCCGACCACCGCCCGTCAGGGGCAACCCCCATCATTCGCGGCCAGTCGCCCGATCGCTGACCAATCCAGGTTTTCGCCGCCGTGGGCGAGCAACGCAAGGAACCGATCCCGGAGCAGGCTCGCCAGCGGCAGGGGCACTCGCAGATCATCCGCGGCCGCCAACGCGAGGCGTATGTCCTTGTGCCCCAGCAGCGCCGCGAAGCCCGCCGGCTCGAATTGCCGATCGACGATCAGGCCGCCATAGGTGCGATAGACTGGCGCATTGAACAGCGTGGAGGTCAGCAGATCGAGATAAGCGTGCAGGTCGATGCCCCCCTTGCTCACCAGGGCCATGGCCTCGCCGAGCAACTCGATCACCGCCGCGATGAGAAAGTTGCCGCTCAATTTCACCAGAATTCGCCGCGTCCGCCTGCTCGGACATTACGAATATTCGCTGTCCCATGGCCGCCAACAGCGGGCGGCAACTTTCCACTGCGTCCGTCGCGCCGCCCGCCACAACGAACAGCTTCGCCGCGGCGGCGGCCTCCGGCCGGCCGAATACCGGCGCTGCGAGAAAGCGCTGGCCGGCGTCTTTGTGCGCCTGCGCGAGACGACTGGACAGCGCGACGCTGATGGTGCTGCAGGAGACGTGCACCGCGCCTGGTGACAAGGTCGCACCGATGCCGGCGTCGCCGAATACCACGCTCTCGACGGCGTGGTCGTCGGCGAGCATGGTGATAACGGCGTCTCCGCCGCAAGCGTCAGCGATCCGCGTGGCGGCTGTCCCGCCAAGCGCAACCAATGGAGCCGTCTTGTCCGGGCTGCGGTTATAGACCGTCACCTCATGCCCGGCCTTGATGAGGTTTGCTGCCATGCCTGCACCCATGCGTCCCAGTCCGATGAATCCTACACGCATCTTCAGTGTCCTTTTCGTGTCAGCAGAGCCGCCCACGCGGCCAGGGTTTCCGGGCGGGCATCTCGCCGCATCCGCAATGCGGCGAGCATCCTACGTATTTAGACTGATCGGAAACCCCGGACGTTCGTCCACCGCGTGACAGGGACGATTGCCCTGGTTATGGAGCGAAGGGGCGTCGCGCCGGTTTGACCGTAGCTTGCTCGAACGCGGGCGTGGGCTGTCGTATGGTGCGGGTGATCGGTGCTTGAGTTCTGCCTTGCAGGGCCATTGCGGCATCGAGCGTCAGAACTATGATCGTGCGCACGGCGCGTGCGCGGGACTGGGGCGGCGTCGCGGGTTATCCCTGTGGACAGGGGCGGCGTCGCGCCGCTTCAACCGATGACTTGAATGGGCTAGCCTGTGACAGAAACAGCAAGGGCGAGGGGTGAACAATGAGCGATGTTTTGTCTTCCAGCGACGTCCCGGGGGCACTTGATCGTCTGGTGGCAAGCGACAAGCTCCACCTGATTCACCCGCTGCATCACGCCAAGGACCACGCCAATCCCCGCGTTTTCGTTTCGGCCCAGGGCGCCATTCTGCGCACCGCCGACGGGCGAGAATATATCGACGGCCTGTCCGCGCTGTGGAATGTCAACATCGGTCACGGGCGGAAGGAACTCGCTGCTGCCGCGGCCGCGCAGATGGAGAAGTTAGCGTATGCCTCGGCCTATGCTGGATTCTCCAACGAGCCGGCGATCCGGCTTGCCGAACGGATCGTCGAGCTGGCGTATGACAACATGGCGGCGGTTTATTTCACCACCGGCGGCGCGGAATCGAATGAGAGCGCGTTCAAGTTCGCCCGCTACCATTGGAAGCGCCTGGGCCAGCCGGAGAAGGTGAAGATCATTTCCCGTCGCTATGCCTATCACGGCGTTACCCTGGCAGCTATGAGCGCCACAAGCCTGCCGAACTATCACAAGATGTTCGGTCCCTTGGTACCCGAGTTCCTGCAGGTGGCGCCGCCATATCCATATCGTTGGTCAGGTAACGGTGATGCCGGCGTTGGCGCCGCGGATGCCGTTGAGGACACCATCCTGGCCGAGGGTGCCGATACGGTCGCGGCGATCATCGCCGAACCGGTGATGGGCTCCGGCGGCGTGATCGTGCCGCCGCCGAACTATTTCCCTCGGCTGCGGGAGATTTGCGACCGGCACGACGTTCTGCTGATCGCCGATGAGGTCATCACCGGTTTCGGTCGCACCGGTCAGTGGTTTGGCCTCGGTCACTGGGGGATCGAACCGGATCTGATGTCGTTCGCCAAGGGCGTCACCAGCGGCTACCTCCCGCTGGGCGGAGTTGTCGTGTCCAAACGCATCCATGACGTCATCCAGGACGCACCGGCGGACGAAAAGTTCATGCATGCCGCGACCTACTCGGGGCACCCGGTTTGTTGCGCCGTCGGCCTCGCGAACATCGATATCATGGAACGGGAGGGCATGGTGGAGCGTGCTCACATCCAGGGCGACCGCTTCCGTTCCGGGCTGGAGACATTGTCCAGCTTGCCGGCGGTGGGTGAGGTGCGCGGCATCGGCATGCTCGCGGCGATCGAGTTGGTGGAGGACCGGCGCACCAAGGCGCCCGCCAGCGGCCTCGGTGCCCGCGTCGTGGCACAGGCCGCCGACCGTGGCTTGATCCTGCGGCTGCGGGCGGCCGCGGCCGGCCCGCCCGCCAGCGGCGACACCCTCTGTCTGGCGCCGCCGCTGAGCACCCCGGCGGCGACGTTGGACCGTATCGTGCAGATTGTCGGAGAGTCTATTCAGGCGGCGATGTAGCTGGTGACGGCTATTTCGCCCTGCCGCCGCGTTTTGGCGGCGACGCCGTGGCGTGGCGACGGCATCGAGCCGGGATTGCCGCGGGTGAGGGTGGGTGGTCGGACTCGATCATCGTAATGGCGTTCTTTGATCTCGTCCGCTGCTCGACCATCCTGCTGGCGCTCTCGACCACCGCCAACGCCGTCTCGCTCCCTGCCACCACCTCGGACACCGGCATGGTGGTGTCCACGCGACGGCTTGCGGCCGAGGCGGGTGTCACCATCCTTCGCCAGGGCGGCAACGCGATTGATGCAGCAGTCGCGGTGGGATACGCCGAGGCGGTGGTCAACCCGTGCTGCGGCAATATCGGCGGCGGCGGGTTTATAACCGCGCACCTCGCCGATGGGCGGGACATTTTTCTCAACTTCCGCGAAATGGCGCCGGCGGCGGCCAGCCGGGACATGTATCTGGACGCGGCCGGCCAGCCGGTCGGCGGCTCGAGCTTGCACGGCTGGAAGGCGGTCGCGGTGCCTGGCACGGTGATGGGGCTGGACCTCGCGCTGACGAAATACGGCTCTTTGCCCCGAGGGACGGTCATGGCGCCGGCCATCCGCCTGGCCCGAGACGGGTTTGAACTCACCCGAGAGGACGCCGCTATCCTGACCCGGGGCGCGCCGCTGTTGCGCCAGGATGCGGCCGCGGCGCGTCAGTTCCTGCGTCCCGACGGCGCACCGTACCACACTGGTGACAGGCTTAGTCAGCCGGAACTGGCCGCGACGTTGCAGTCGGTCGCGGATCAGGGACCTGACGCCTTCTACAAGGGACATGTTCCGCAGGCGGTAGAGGCCGCCTCCCGCGCTGGAGGCGGAATTATCACGGCGGCGGATTTCGCGGCTTATCACGTCGATGAGACTGCCCCGCTGCGCTGCACCTATCGCGGCAACGTCATTCTGTCGGCGCCGCCGCCATCCTCTGGCGGCGTAACGATGTGTGAGATCCTGAATATCCTGGAAGGCTATGATCTGCGCGCGATGGGCTTCCACGGGGCGAATTCGGTGCATGTCATGGCGGAAGCCATGCGGCTGGCTTATTTCGATCGGTACAGTTGGCTCGGTGATCCCGATTTCGTAGAAAACCCGTTGAGCCGGCTGCTGTCGAAGGACTACGCGGCGCGGCAGCGCGGACAGATCACCAATCGAGCGACCGCGTCGGCGGACCTCGGTCCCGTGGCGTCGCCTGGGACCGAAAAACCACAGACGACGCACTACTCGGTGATCGACAGCGATCGCAATGCCGTTTCGGTGACGTATACGATCAACGGCGGATTTGGCGCGGGCGTGGTCGCCGGCGATACCGGCTTCCTGCTGAACGACGAGATGGATGATTTCACCATCGCACTCGGCAAAGCGAACCAATACGGCTTGATCCAGGGCGATGCGAACCTGATCGCACCCGGGAAGCGGCCACTGTCCTCGATGACACCGACGATCGTGCTGAAGGATGGCCAGGTCCGTATGGTCATCGGTTCACCCGGCGGCTCACGGATCATCACCGTCGTGTTGGAGACAATCCTGAACATGATTGACTACGACATGGCACCGCAGGAAACCGTCGATGCGCCGAGGCTGCACCTCCAATGGCTTCCGGATGTACTGTACGCGGAACGGTTTGCCCTGTCCCCCGATACCCGTGCGGCGCTGATGCGGATGGGATACCATATTGAGGAACAGGGGCCGTGGGGGGCGGCTGAGTTGATCGCGGTCGGTCCCGCGCAAATGTCGCCGGCAGCGTCAGGGCCGGACGTGGTTGCCGAGCATCGCGACCCGGCCAGCACGTTTTATGGCGCCAACGATCCGCGGCGCCCGGCGGGAGCGGCGATGGGGCCATAGGTCGCGTTGACGCGATGCCAAGGTCGCGTTGACGCGCGGCCATAGGTCGCGTTGACGCGATGGGGCCGTAAGTCGCGTTGACGCGACGGGGCCATAGGTCGAGTTTACGCGATGGTCATGATATATTCCTGTTGCGTTCTTTTCGAAGCTGGGCTAGATATCCAGAACATAAAATGAACATATGAATGAGCCTGCTGTTTGTCCCCAATGGTTTCGCGCCCGCCGGCGGCTTTGCATCGGGACGGTTTTGGCATGCGATGACGCATTCGGTGACCACCCGAGCCACCGTCGACCCAGACGTGATCGCGCGCTCCCCGGGGATCTTCGGTTTCCTGCCGCGCATGGTCCTGATGATGACGGCGTTGATGCTGTCGCCAACCCGGTCGGCGATGCTTCCCTGCCGGGCGGGTGATTGCCGACGGGGCGGGCGGCCGGGAGCAGAGGTGGCAAGGACAAAGCGGGCATCTCCGCCTGATCACCGCCGGGCCGCATTCGACTTGTCGAGCGGTGTAACTTGAAGTGAAACATCGTGTCATTTTAATTTAATCATTTCATGGTATTAACATGACTTCCATTCAACCTATCGAGGCGCAGCTTTACGTTGTCGCACCGATCATTAATTCTTCGCGATATCGTTCTCGCTACCGGCTGTATCGTGAGTTCGCGAAGTACATCAGCGATGCCGGTGCGGTCCTCTACACCGTTGAAGCCGCCTATGGCGACCGCGCGTTCGAGATCACCGACGCCTCCAGCCGCAGTCACATTCGCGTGCGCACCAACCACGAGGTATGGCATAAGGAGAACTTGATAAACATCGGCGTTTCCCGCCTGCCGGCGGACTGGAAATACGTGGCGTGGATCGATCCGGACATCCAGTTCGCGCGCAAGGATATCGTGCAGGAGACGCTGCAGCAGTTGCAGCATTTCAGCGTGGTGCAGATGTTCTCGCAAGCCATCGATCTTGATCCGAGGCACCAGACGCTCGGCTCGTTCGAAGGTTTCGTCTCCCGGTGGACGCGCCAAAACAGCGACGTGACCGCGCATACGGAACGATACGATATGTGGCATCCGGGCTATGCCTGGGCCTGTCGTCGAGACGCATGGGACCATCTTGGCGGTCTAATCGATTTCGCTATTGTTGGCTCCGCCGACCGTTACATGGCGTGTGGACTGATCGGCCAGATGGCGCAATGCATCAGCGCTGAGATTGTTCGCGAATGTCCGAATTATACTGAATGGTGCTTTGAGTGGCAGCGACGGGCGGAGAGGTATATTAAGCACAACATCGGGTTCGTCGACGGTCTGCTGCTTCACTACTTTCACGGTTCCAAGAAACGGCGAGGTTACTTTGATCGCTCGGAAATCATCTGGAAGAGCCGTTTTGATCCAGCCAAGGACATCAAACGCGATTGGCAGGGCGTATGGCAGTTGAACGGCCAGAAGATTGTGTTGCGTGACAGGCTTCGGGCCTACTTCCGAAGCCGTGATGAGGATGGCGCGGCTGCCTGACGTAACAGTGGCGTCGCCTCCTGTGGTCTGACCGACGGACGACCACGCTTCACCGGGTCGTTCCGGGAGCCGTTTGCGGCAACGCCGGCAATTGCTCCGACGTCGGGCTTCCGGGCGCGCATTCCGAACGAGCGAGCTCCGGACCGCGAGCCGATGTAGAGCAAAGTACTGCCCGACCGTTTACTTATCTCGGGCGACAGGCTATTTCGATGATGGACAAATGGCGCGCTCAGCGTCACGTTGATCTGTTACTGGCCAGGGCGGACCTCTCGATGCTCCATGACTCCACGCTGACCGAAGCCCTCTCGCTCCTTGCTGCCTGCCGAGAAAGGAACATCAAGCTTGCCACGGCGGAAAGTTGCACAGGCGGGCTGATCGCCGCGGCACTGACCTCGATTGCGGGGTCGTCGGACGTGGTGGATCGCGGCTTCGTCACTTATTCCAACGACGCAAAGAATGAGATGATCGGCGTGCCCGTTGCGCTGATCCAGGCGAACGGCGCGGTTAGCGAAGAAGTCGCCCGCGCCATGGCCGATGGCGCGCTCAGTCGCTCCCGCGCCGCCATTGCAATCGCGGTGACTGGCGTCGCCGGCCCGGGAGGCGGCAGCGCGGAAAAGCCCGTCGGACTGGTCTGCTTTGGCCTGGCCCGCACCGGCGTGCCAGCAAGCAGTCAGCGCCAGGTGTTCCCCGGCGACCGCACCGAAATACGCGCCGCGACCGTCGCACATGCGCTGCGGATGATCCGCGAAGCGCTTTAGCGTCTCGCCTGATTATAGTAGGGTCGAAATCGGGGAAACCGTGCAGGGCGGGGATGCTGTTTGCCGTAACCCCGAACGGTTGCCGCAACTCATTGCCTCGGAGGAGGATCGGAACATGCAAGCAGTCCTGAAAGGTCACGTAATCGCCGATAGTGACGATATCGTCGAAAGCGGCGGCTACCATTATTTCCCCAGCTCGGCGACCCGCCTTGAGTGGCTGGAGAAAGCGGCCAAGACCGAGCACGACCTGGAGTGCCCGCACGGCGTGCAGTTCTATGACGTCATCATCGACGGTGAGCGCCATAAACGGGCAGCCTGGTCCTATGAGTCGCCGCTCCCGAGGATGCAACAGGTGGGCGGACGCTTCGGGTTCTGGGAGGACGTCAGGGTCAACTGACAGCAGCAGGGGCCGCCGCGAGCAGCGGCCCGGTCGCTCAGTCCCATCGGCTGCGTCGGCGGCTATTGGCCGACGCCCGCGCCTTGATCCACCCTGCGGCCCCCGCCGGGCGGTCAAGCGAGAAGGGGGGCAACGCGCCCGTGGGTCGCCGCCTTGCGCCAGGCGAGCCCACACATCTCCTGCAACTTCAACATTCGGCGATGAACCAACGCGGAGGCCGCCGTGAGGGTTGTCGTGTGATGGCGCTACCCGCAAATATCCGACAACCGTGCGCCCACGGAGGCTGATCGAAAAGGCGCTTCTTGCACTCGTTGAAAACCCGACTGCTCGGCCTCTGGGCCTTGTCTCTGCTTGCCAGCGTCGCGTTCGGGATCCCGTTGATCCAGTTGTACCGCTCGTCGGCCCAGGCGCCGGTCGGCCGCCTGCCGCCACCCGAGGCGGCGCGCCTGGCCCCTGAGCTGGCCCCGGGTGGTCCGCTTTACGTCCAGGGCGACGGTGTCGCCGGCCCGCTCGGTCGGGTGATCGAGGCGCGTTCGATCGGCCCGAGTTCAAGCAAACTCGCCGAGGTGGCGGTGCCGGCGCCGCCCGGTCTGGGCTGGCGTTCCGCGCCACCGCCACCGCCCGGAGGCCTTGCCATGGCGCTGCCGCCTGATTTCGACGCGCCGCCGCCCCCGGCGCGGATTTGATGAGGGCGGAGAAGATTGATGCGAGCTGAGACCAGTTTGACCCGCCCGGCGTCCAATTTTGATCTGCCTGCTGCTCCGCGCCGCGGGCCGGACGGTGCACGGCCGCCACAAGACTTCGCCGCTACCTGTCGTGGACCTGGGTCCGGTGGATGCCGGCGATGAGCGCCCGTGCCGACGGGCCGTCTGCGCGCTCGTTACGCGGCCTGGATGGAATCAACTTCCTGATGGCCGATGTTCGCGACGGCGTCGGACCTTACCTGTCGGTGTTCCTGAAAGGGTCAGAGCACTGGGATGCCGGGGCGATTGGTCTCGCGATGGCGGCATCCTCGATCGCCGCCGCGATCTGCCAGGTGCCGGCCGGATTGCTGGTCGACGGAACACGCGCAAAGCGGCTGCTCGTCGCGATTGCCGGGCTGATCGTGGCGGCGGGGTGCTTGCTCATCGTGTTCTTTCCGCGGCTGCCGACGGTCCTCGCCGGCCAGGCCATGCTGGGGGCTGCCTCCGCGGTGATCCCGCCGGCGATCGCCGCGATGACCCTTGGACTGGTCGGGCGGCGCCTACTGGATTCCAGGGTCAGCCGCAACGAGGGGTTCAATCACGCCGGCAATCTGCTGGCCGCCGTGCTGGCCGGCACGCTCGGCAAATACCTCGGCTACCACTGGATATTCTTTCTGGTCTGCGGGTTCGCGGTGGCCAGTGCCCTGATCGTTACGCGGATAAATCCGCGGGAAATCGACCACGACCTGGCGCGCGGCGGCGAGGACAAGGGGTTGCAGCCGATTGCGTTCCGCCAGTTGTTCAAGCGGCGCGACCTGATGATCTTCCTGGCCGCGGTGGTGCTGTTCCACTTCGGCAATGCGGCCATGCTGCCGATGGCCGGGCAGGTGCTGGCGCAAACACATCCCGGCTCGGACACGATTGCATTGTCGGCCTGCATCATTGCCGCCCAGTTCGTCATGGTGGGGGTCGCCTGGTGCGTCGGTCGGGCCTCGGCCGCGGGCGTCGGACGCAAGCCGATCTTCCTGCTGGCATTGGCCGTCCTGCCGGTCCGCGGCTTGCTTTTCTGCTTCGCGTCGAGTCCGATCGCGGTGGTGCTCATTCAGCTTCTCGACGGCGTGGCGGCCGGTATTTTTGGGGTGATCTCGATCCTGATAGCGTCCGACCTGATGCGCGGTACAGGCCGCTTCAACCTCGCACAGGGGCTGACAGCGCTGGCTGTCGGCATCGGCGCCACCTTGAGCAATGCCACGGCCGGCTATGTCGTGCAGTGGTTCGGCTATCCGAGTGGATTCCTTTATCTTGCCGCGGTCGCGTGTTGCGCGCTGGCCTTCTTCGCGTTGTTGATGCCTGAGACGAAGCCGTCGGCCACCATCGCCGAACCGGGTGCCACGCCGCAACCCAAGGTGGCGTAGTGGGTATGTTTGCTGCCCTCCCCTGGAGTTGGTCGCCAGGGCCCGCGGTGTGGACGATCTGGGGCATCGCGGCCGTCAGCACTGCCGGTGTCATCCTCCGCCCCTTCGCGTGGCCTGAGTTCATCTGGGCGATGGGCGGCGCGGTGTGGCTGGTCGCCCTCGGCCTGCTGCCGCCGCGGGAGGCGCTGGCAGGCGTAACAAAGGGCACCGATGTCTATCTGTTTCTGATCGGCATGATGTTGCTCGCTGAGCTGGCGCGGCAGGAGGGGCTGTTTGACTGGCTGGCGGCCAAGGCGGCGAGGCTCGCCAACGGATCGGCGACACGGCTGTTCAGCTTGATCTTTGCAGTCGGCACGGTGGTGACCGTGTTCCTGTCCAACGACGCCACGGCGGTGGTGCTGACGCCCGCCGTGGCAGCTGTGGTCAAGACCGCGAAGGCGCGGCAGCCGCTGCCCTATCTGTTCACCTGTGCCTTTATTGCCAATGCGGCGAGCTTCGTGCTGCCGATCTCCAACCCGGCGAATCTGGTGATCTACGGCAGCCACATGCCTCCGCTGTTGCGGTGGTTGCCGATCTACGGGCTGCCCTCGGTGTTGTCCGTGGCGGCGACATATGTGGTGCTGAGGTGGACGCAAAGGTCCCGACTGCGGCAGCCGATTTCCCCCGACATCGCACTGCCGGCACTGACCGCGGCCGGGACGCTGGCGGCGGTTGGCATCGCGGCGACGGCTGTCGTGTTGCTGGTGTCTTCGGCATTCGATATCCGGCTCGGGCTGCCGACATGCCTGGCGGGGCTTGCCACCGCCGCACTGGTAATGACGCGGTCCCGGTTCGGGATAGTGGCGGTGGCGAAGGACATCTCCTGGGGCGTGCTGCTGCTCGTCGCCGGCCTGTTTGTTCTGGTCGAGGCGTTGACCCGGACCGGCGTCACCGATGATCTGGCGAGGGTGGTACGTGAACTGGTGCAGTGGTCGGCGTCAGGAGCGGCATGGGTGACCGGCATCACACTGGGGGTCGGATGCAACCTGGTGAACAATCTCCCGGCGGGGCTCCTCGCCGGACGCGTCGTGGAGATCGCCAACGTGCCGGATCGGCTGCGCGCGGCTGTCCTGATTGGCGTTGATCTGGGGCCAAATCTGTCGGTCACGGGCTCGCTCGCGACGATCCTCTGGCTGACGGCACTGCGACGGGAGGGTTTGCGGGTCAGCGCGTGGAGCTTCCTGAAGCTCGGTGCGCTGGTGATGCCGCCGGCCTTGCTGCTGGCGATCGCCGGCACCTTTGCGTTCGGCTGAACCCACTCGTCGGTCCGCGACGGCACGCTCGACGATCGGACCGCTTTGGCATCGTTCCGCCTGCCGCCGACTTGCCGATCGGCCGATCGCGTGCCAGCCTGAATTGAGGTACCGACCCGCTACCCTTCCTCGGTCAGCCTCCAGTGAGTGCAGTCGCGTGTTTTCGGTTGCTCTCCGGGTAACGCGGGTGGCTGGATTGCAGATGAAATTGTAGATGAACGAGTTGCCTGTCGTTATCGACGTGGGGTCTACCCAGAGCGTTTCAGGTCTCCTGTGGGTCCCCGAAGGGGCCAGGGCTTGCTACGTGCTGGCACACGGCGCCGGAGCCGGGATGACTCACCGCTTTATGACGGCTGTCGCCGGGGGCCTCGGCGACCGGGGTGTCGCCACTTTGCGATATCAATTCCCGTACATGGAGCATGGATCGAGGCGGCCTGATCGGCCGGCGCTGGCGCATGCCACGGTCCGCGCCGCTGTCGCCACGGCGACCCGGCTCGCGCCTTCGGTTCCGCTCTTCGCCGGTGGCAAGTCGTTTGGTGCGCGCATGACGTCACAGGCACAGGCCGACGCCGCGCTGCCGGGCGTCCTTGGTCTCGCGTTCATCGGGTTTCCACTGCATCCCGCCGGCAAGCCCTCGGACGATCGCGCTCGGCATTTGTCTGATGTGCATATCCCGATGCTGTTCGTGCAGGGAACGCGAGATGCGCTGGCCGAAACCGGGTTGCTGCTCCCTGTCGCCGAGCGGTTGGGCGGAAACGTGACGCTGCGATTGATCGAGCACGCCGATCATTCATTCCACGTTCCGCTTCGGTCGGGCAGGTCGGATCAGCAGGCGATGGACGAAGTGCTCGACACCATGGCGGACTGGATGGCGGCTGTTTCGAACGAAATTGACGGCGTTCGGTGATCGAGTTGGCTGACCCCGCCATTATTGGCCCGTGCAGGCTCCCTTTGCCATCGCCGGCCGCGTCAGGTTGAAGGCGTCTCGATGGGCAGGTGCACAACAAGTCAGCATTATTGCGCAACATGGCGGCCGGCCCGCGCCACGCGGTCTGGACGGACGTCGGCACTGCGCTTGCAGTTACGGAAGACCGGGTCGATCTCGGAGAAATAATGTCATGACACAACGCACCGTATTGATTACCGGCGCCGGCATTGGAATTGGGCGCGCCACGGCCATCGCCTTCGCCCGCGGCGGCGATCATGTCGTTGTCACCGATGTGCTGGAGAGCGAAGGCCGCACCGTGGCCGCTGAAATTGAGCGAACCGGCGGCAGCGCCGAGTTCCACACACTCGACGTCACGGCGACCACCGGTGTCGATGCGGTGGTTGCCGCCGTCGAGGCAAAGCGCGGTGCCATCGATGTGGTGATCGCCAATGCGGGAATCGCTCATCGAGTGCCTCTGGCTGAGCTGACCGATGAGCTTTGGGACCACACGCTCGATGTCGACCTCAAGGGCATCCTGCGGGTCATACGCCGAGCCGCGCCAGCGATGCGGCGGCGGCGGCAGGGTGCGGTTGTCGCGCTCTCGTCCATCATGGGCATCGCCTATGGCTGGGATGAGCACGTCCACTATTCCGCTGCGAAATCCGGCGTGGTCGGTCTGGTCCGGGGGCTGGCAGTTGAACTGGCACGCGACGGGGTGCGGGTGAACGCGGTTGCGCCAGGCTATATCCGCACCGCCCAGGCGCTGTCGGAACAACACTCGCTGGGCGAGGCGGGACTCGTCGCCGCCGCTTCGTTCATCCCGATGGGCCGCGTCGGTGCCCCGGAAGACATTGCTGACGTCATCGTCTTCCTTGCCTCCGACGCCGCGCGGTATATCACCGGCCAGTGCATCGCGGTCGACGGTGGATTGCTGGTCGGGCGCTATTGAGTGGCGGCTGCATGCGGGAAAGAATCGGCATGTGACTTGCAGCCCGACATCCATTAGGACGGCGTCAGGAATGCCGCGAGAGGAAAAGCACCACGATGCGCCACATGCTCGGGATCGACGTCGGCGGAACGTTCACGGATTTCGTCGCCTACGACCGCGACACCAGACAGGTGAAGGTCTGGAAGTCGCTCTCCGCGCCAAAGAATCCTGTCGATGGCATCCTGGCCGGACTGCGGCAATTCGACGAGAAGGCAGACATCGCCAACATCCGCCTCGGCACGACGGTCGCTACCAACGCGCTGCTGGAGCGAACCGGCGCAACGGTTGCCTACGTTACGACCAAAGGTCACCGGGATGTGCTCTTCATCCAGCGCGGCAACCGGAAATTCCATTACGATATGAGTTGGGTGAAGCCGAAACCGCTGGCCAAGCGCCGTCACAGCTTCGAGCTCGTCGAGCGTTTGAGCGCGGACGGCAAGGTGGTGACGCCGCTTGACGAGGCGCAGACCCGAGCCGTGGCGCGAGAGATCGCGGCGACGCCCGAGGTCAGCGCGGTCGCGGTCATGCTGCTGTTCTCCTACATCAATCCGGCGCACGAGTTGCGCGTGAAGGAGATTTTCGCCGAGGAGGCGCCTCACCTTCCGGTGTCGATTTCGTTCGAAGTGCTGCCGAAATGGAAGGAGTACGAGCGCGCGTCGACCACCGTCGCCGATGCCTACATCAAGCCGATCGTCAGTGCGCAGCTGCGCCACATGCGGCAGCGGTTCGTCGACGAGGGGGTGACCGAGCACGTCGTCGTCATCAAGTCGAACGGCGGTGAGATGACGCTGGAGGCGGCGGCCGACCGGCCAATCGAGATGACCGTCTCCGGCCCGACCGGCGGTGTGGTCGCAGGCAAGCACATCGCCCGGCTGCTTGGCGTCGGTTCGCTGGTGACGCTCGACATGGGGGGGACGTCGACAGACGTATCGACGATTGTCGATGGCAAGGAAAATTTCACCACCAATTTCGAGATCGACTGGGGCGTGCCGATCCAGATTCCGATGATCGACATTCGGTCCATTGGTGCCGGCGGCGGCTCGATCGCATGGATCGACAAAGGCGACATGTTGCGTGTCGGCCCGGCGAGCGCGGGCGCCAATCCCGGCCCCGCCTGTTACGGTGCGGGCGGCACTGACGCGACGGTGACTGACGCCAACCTGGTCATGGGCCGTATCAGTGCGGAAAACTTCCTCGGCGGCTCGATGCGGCTCGACGTCGCGGCGGCGGAGGCGGCGGTCGGACAGATCGCCAAGCAAGTGGGCATGACTTCGGATGCCGCTGCCATGGCGATCGCGCAAATCGCCAACAACAACATGGTTGGTGCGCTGCGCAGCGTGCTGATCGAGCGCGGCCTCGATCCACGCGATTTCACGTTGATGGGCTTTGGCGGCGCCGGGCCGCTGCACACCTGCGACCTGATGCTCGACACCGGCATTCCCAACGGCATCATCCCGAACCACCCTGGTCAGTTCTCCGCCTATGGGTTCATCCTTGCCGATGCGCGGGTCGATCGCCACCGCACGATGCAACTGACGTCGAAACGGTTTGATCCGGAACGCGCGACGCTGGTGATGAAGGATCTCGTCGCGGCTGGCGTGGCGGAACTGCGTGATCAAGGCTACGCCGAAAACATCGAAGCGTTTCGCAGCCTTGAGATGCGCTATCTCGGGCAGAACTATGAACTGGAGCTGCCGATCAGCTTCGATGTTTTCGACGACACGACGACAGAGCAACTCTGGAGTAAATTCCACGAGGCGCACGAAACGCGGTTCGGCTTCAACATTCCCGGTGAAATCATCGAGATCGTGAATTTCTCCGCGACCATCGTTTCGATCACGCCGAAACCGGATTTTCAGCCGTTGGCGAAGGCGGTTGGAGAGGCGGTGCCGACCGGCCGCCGCTCGGTGATGTTTCCGAACGGGCGGCTCGATACGCCGGTGTTCCGGCGCGACGACTTGCGGGCGGGCCATCTGATCACTGGGCCGGCGGTCGTCGAGGAGGCAGCCTCGGTGACCATCCTGAACCCGGGCCAGTCGCTGACCGTCGATCCGTACGGCAATCTGCTGCTGGCGACGCAATCCTGACACTGATACGACCGAGCTACGGAGCGCATCATGAAATTTTCGAGCAATGGCTACTACATCGAGAAATACATCAAGTGCGACAATTGCGGCATGCTGATCTACGGCAACGGCATCAAAGGCGAGAAGCACGACAAGCCGGCGCTATTTTGCTCCGAGTGGTGTGTTGAGTGGTCGGCGCTGAAGGCGACGGGACGCAGCGACATCCGCCTGAAGATCGTGCAGCCCAAGCTACCGGTGGAACTCGCCCGTCCGCCGGCGCCGCCGCGCAGCGCTCCGGTCGACATGGTGATGGCGAACATTCTCGAACTCGACGATGGTCTCGGTGTGCCGCGAGATGGGCATCCTGCTGATGAAAACGTCGTACTCGACGATCTTCAACGAGGGACTGGATTTCACCTGTGCACTGGCCGACGCCAAGGGCGACATGATCGCCTGCGCGGAGTTCTGTCCGACGATGATCGGCGGCATGCCGTTGCTGATCAAGACGTGCGCTCAGGAGATTCCGTTCGAGACGCTGAAGGAAGGCGATGTGCTGGTGCACAACGACCCCTATCGTGGCGGCCTGCACTGTCCCGAGCACACGTTTTTCAAGCCGTTTTTCGTGGACGGCGAACTGCTTGGTTTCGCGGTCTGCATCGGCCATATCGCTGAGATCGGCGGCATGGTTCCGGGCGCCTTCTGCGGCGAGGCCACCGAAATATTCCACGAGGGACTGCGCGTTCCGCCGGTGAAGATCAAGAAACAGGGCGAGGATGTCGAGGAAGTCTGGAAGCTGTTGCTGGCGAATGTGCGTACGCCCCGGCAGAATTACGGCGACCTGCGGGCGATGATCGGCTGCGTCGATCTGGGCGTCAATCGCATCGGCCAGGTCATCCGCAAATACGGCCGCGAGGTGTTTCGCCAGACCTGCGAAGATCTGATGGACTATTCCGAACGCCGCATGCGCGCTGAAATCTCGGCGTTCCCGGACGGCGTCTATTCGTTCCACGACGTGATCGAGAACGACGGCATCACCCGCACGCAATACACCGTGGCCGTGGATGTCCATGTTCAGGGCGATGAGATCGTTGCCGACTTCAGTCGTACGTCGAAGCAGGCTAAAGGCCCGGTCAACGCGACGCTGGGCGTCACCACGGGTGCCACCTATAACGGCATGCTGCATTTGACCGATGCCTCGATACCGAAGAATTCCGGGTGCTTCCGCCCGATCCGGGTGGTGGCGACGCCTGCCACCGTCGCCAATGTCGATTATCCGGGTCCGCTGGTCGCCGGCAACACCGAAACGCACCCTCGGCTTGCCAACATCGTCATCGGCGCGATGTCGGCTTGCGCGCCGCGGCGGGCAATGGCGTCCGAAAGCTGCACCGGAACAAATTTTGTGTTCGGCGGCATGCATCCCGAGTACGATGAATACTTCGCCTGCTATGACCTGATGTCCGGCGGGTGGGGCGGTCGTTACGGCGAGGACGGCAATGATTGCGTCATTGCGATCAATGGCAATTGCCGCTTCAATCCGACCGAAGTGTTCGAGACGCGTTTCCCGTTACGCGTCGAGTGCAGCGAACTGATTCCCGATTCGGGCGGTGCCGGCCAGTGGCGCGGTGGACTCGGCTATCGCCGAACTCTGTTGATCACCGAGGTGCCGATCACCGGCAGTCAGTGCAGCGACCGCCATGAAGTGAAGCCGTGGGCGCTGTTCGGCGGGGAACCCGGGGGCAATGGTGGTACGCTGATCACCAAGTCCGGCGAGTCCAGCCCGCAGACGGTGCGCGAGCTTTACGGCAAGGTGTCCAGCAGCAAGTACGCCAACGTGACGTTCGAGCCGGGAGATCGCATCACGCTGATAACCCCGGGCGGCGGTGGTTATGGCGATCCGAAGCAGCGCGATCCAGCGCGCCTCGCCGAGGACATGCGCGAAGGTTACGTTTCGGAAGCGGCGGCGAGCGCCTTCTATCGCACGCCGCTCGCGGCGGAATAGCCTATACGGATTGCCAGTCGCGCGCTGACGAGAGAACGGCAAACGCCGTCTCGGTGCCGACCGCGAACAGCACCAGCCGCTCGGGCCGGAGAGTGAGCCAGGTCCGCGCGCCTGGGGTGAAGCTCTCGTTGGAGGTGACGACAGCGATCAGCGGGTCGCCATCCGCCGTTGCGGTATCGATACCGTCCAGCCGCAGCACGACGTTATTGACCGAGCCCATTGGTTCCACGAGGTCGATCACCGCCGGCACCGCGTCGGGCGAGGCGGTGGTGCCGAGCGCGATCGCCTCTGGCCGGACGCCGAGGATGGCTCGATCGCCCGCCCGCGCCAGGCGCTCAAGAACCGAGGAGGGTGCGCGCAACGCAGCGCCCCCGAGCCTCTGGCCTCCATTGACCAGCCGCAGCACCAAGCTGCCATCGACGTCCTCGGCGGCGACGCTCAACAGATTGATCGAGGGTGTGCCGACGAACTTGGCCACGAAGACGCTCGACGGGCGGTCGTAGATCTCCTGCGGCGTGCCGACCTGGACGAGGTCGCCACCGTTCATGATGCCGATGCGGTCCGACAGCACCAGCGCTTCCGCCTGATCGTGAGTGACGTAGACCGTGGTGACGGGCAGCGTCTCGTGCAGCTTCTTCAGTTCGGTGCGCGTACGTTCGCGCAGCTTGAGATCGAGATTGCTCAGCGGCTCGTCCATCAGGAAGATGTTGGGGCGGCGGATAAGCGCTCGCCCCAGCGCCACGCGCTGACGCTGGCCGCCGGAAAGCTGGCCAGGTTTCTTGTCGAGCAGGGGCTCGATCGCCAGCATGCGCGCGACATCCTGCAGCCGCTGGGTAATTTGCGCCGACGGCACGCGGCGAACCCGAAGATTGAGCGCGAGATTGTCGCGCACCGTCATATGCGGGTAGAGCGCGTAGCTTTGAAACACCATCGCAACGTCGCGATCGCGCGGGTGGGTGTTGGTGAAGTCGCGGCCGCCGATGAAGATGCGGCCGGCGGACGGCGTCTCCAGCCCGGCGATCATCCGCAAGGTCGTGGTCTTGCCGCAGCCCGAGGGGCCGAGCAGGGTGAAGAACTCGCCGTCGTTCACGTCGAGGTCGATGCCGTTCACCGCCCTGTAGCCGTTGTCGTATACCTTCTGCACGCTGTGCAGGTTCAGTGTCATGGCGCGCTCCGTCTGGCTATTTCACGGCGCCGAGCGACATGCCGCGTACGATATGCCGTTGCAGCAGGAACACGACGATCAGCATGGGCACGACCTGGATCATCACCGCCGCACTGAGATCGCCCCACAGGATCGTGTAGGGCATGACGAATTTCGCGATCGTCACCGGCACCGTGACCGCGTTGAACGAGGTCAGCATCAGCGCCATCAGGTATTCGTTCCAGGTGAACACGAAGGTGAAGATCGCGGTGGAGGCGATGCCGGGCAGGATGACCGGCACGACGATGCGCCAGATGATCTGCAGGCGTGACAATCCATCCAGCAAGGCCGCTTCCTCCAGCTCGACCGGCACGTCGGCCAGGAACCCGCGCAACAGCCAGATCGCGAAGGGCAGGTTGAATGCGACATAGACGATGATGAGGCCGGGATAGGTGTCGAGCAGATGGAGATCCTGCCATTGGATATAGAACGGGATGGCGACCGCGATCGGCGGCATGAAGCGGAGCGACAGAATCCATAGGGCGATGTGCTTTTCGCCGGGGACCTTCATGCGGCCGAGCGCATAGGCCGCGAGGATGCCGAGCGCCACGACGATCGCGCAGGTGACGAAGGTGACGACGACGCTGTTCATCAGCACGCGGGCAAAATCGAACTTTGCGAACAGGTCACTGTAGTTCTCGGTCGTCGGCGTGAAGATGAAGACAGGGACTGCGCTGTTGATTTCCTGGATCGGCTTGAACGAGGTGAGCAGGACCCAGTACACCGGAAACAGCCAGAGCGCGACGACAAAGGCTGCCGCAAAGTTTAGCAGCCGTGGCCATATGCGTCGTGTCTCGCCGGATTTAGTCGACACTTCTGGACAACGAACGCAGGAAGATTGCGACCAGGACGTTGACCAGCACGACCGTGACCCAGGCGATTGCAGAGGCGGATCCCATGTCGCCCTCACTGAAGCCGGTGACGTAGCTCAGCACACTCAGCACCTCGGTCGTCGATCCGGGACCGCCGCGCGTAACGATAAAGACGAGGTCGAACATCCGGATGCTGTCGATCAGGCGGATCAGCACGATGACCATGATCACCGGCCGTATCAGCGGCATCACGATGAGCCAGAGCTTCTGCCATTCGCTGAGCCCGTCCAGTTCGGCCGCCTCAGTCACCTCGACCGATACCGACTGCATGCCCGACAGCAGGATGAGAGCGACGAACGGCGTCCATTGCCATACATCGATGAAGATCACGGCCGGCAGCGCCCAGACCGTGCTGACCGTCCAGTCAGCGGTCGGAAGCCCGACGCTCTGCATGAGGTAGGTCAAAAGGCCGTAGGTGGGAGCAAAGATATAGCGGAAGGTCAGCCCCATGCCGACCGGGGAGATCATCACCGGCACGATCAGCAGCGTACGCAGCGCGTTCGCGCCGCGCATCTTGCGGTCGAGCAGCACTGCGACTGCAAGTCCAAGTACGCATTCGATCGACACGGCGATGGCAGAAAATGCCAGCGTCACGCGGAAACTCTGGCCGAAAATCTCGGAATCCAGCAAGTCGGAGAAGTTGTCGAAGCCGGCGAAGGAGGCTTTGTCTGGCTGGTAGACCAAGTAATTGTGGAACGCGAGCCACAACGACCAGATCGTCGGATAGACCGACATGACGAGCAAATACACCATCGCCGGCGCCAGCAGCAGTATTGCTACCATCTTGTCCCGGCGCCGCCAGCCAGGACCGGCGCTGGGTGCCAACGCCGCTCCAGGAGTCAGCGTCGCAGGCACCACTTACCTGAAGATCCATGCGAGAGGTGTCGCTCAGCTCCGGTAGTAGCCGCCCTTCGTCATGATTTTCGTCGCTTGTGTCTGCATGTCCTTCAGTGCGTCGTCAGGTTTTTTCTGCCCAACGATAACCGACGCGAGCTGTGTGCCGACCATTTCGTACAGCGTATTCGACTCCGGTATCGGCAGGAAGCGATGCGCTACCGGCAGCGACTCCATCATGCCGGCGTAATAGGGTCGTATGTTGGTATACTGCTTCAGCAGGGACAGTCGCGCCGGCTGTCCGGCGTTCTCCACCCAGGCCTTGCCGATCGCCGGGTCCTGCTTGTCGCCGCTGCAACAGAACTTGATCCACTCCCACGCCGCGTCCTTGTTGTGCGAATAGACCGGCATGATCAGTCCAAGACCGCCCATGTGCGGCGCGTGCCGGCCCTCGCTGCCGGTGCCCTTGGGCACCAGCGCGACCTTCCACACATCGGCGAATTTCGTGAACTTCGGGTCATTCATGCTGGAGCCGCCCCATTCGAATGGAGCGTACACCCAGGTGCCGTTCAGCATGGCGGTATTGGCTTCGTCATCCGCCGCGTTGAGCGACGTCGGCTCGAGATACGGGGTCAGGCGAAGCAGCACGTCGATCGCTTTGTGACCATACTCGGTGTCGAGCGTCGGGTGCCAGCCGCCTGGCTCCATCTTGTCGAACCAGTCGCCGCCATAGCAACGGAGCAGGGTGATGAAAGAGCCACCCGCCCAAGGGCCACGCTTGAGCGTCGTCCCAACGACGCGCGCCTTGCCGCCTTTGCTCAATTCCTGCGAGATCGCAATGACGTCGTCCCAGGTTTCCGCCGGCTTCAGCCCCGCCTTCTCAAAGACATCCGCTCGATAGTATTGCATCTGGCAGTTGCTGTCCGGCGGCAGCCCGTACAGTTTGCCGCCTTGCGCGACAGGCTTGTCGCGATACAGGTCGAGCACGTTCTCGGGGATGTCAGCGAAGATGTCCTGCTTAAATGCCGGGTCCTTGTCGAGATAGGGCTCGAGGCATTCCAGCGCGCCCTCTGCGATGAATTGTGGAGAGTAATTGTAGTCGTCGAATATCACGTCGTAGCGGTCTGATTTGGACGCGAGCGCAATCGAGGTCTTCGGCAGCATATCCGCGATCGGCTCGGCGAATATCTGCACCTGGATATCGGGGAATTTCTTCTGGAACAGCGGGTAGACGCCCTTCTCGGGAAACTCCCAGCGTTGGCCGGCGGAGGCCCAGGACACGATGGTGGTTCCCGCGGCGCGCGCCGGGCGCAGCAGGCCCGTGCTGCCCAATGCTCCGGCGACGCCGGCTGCTCCCGCCGCCCGCATGGCCGAGCGGCGTGTGAGCAACGGTTCAGTCCCAGACTTATCGTCTCGTGCTCCAGACATGGTCACCTCAACGTGTTCGCGGGCGTTGGGGAATTGGAGCATAAAACGTGCCAAGCGATTGCCGGTGCCTCACAACGTGATACTTAGACCGTCGTTTCGGACCCTGCCTCAATCGTACACACTTGCCGCAAACGTAAGCATATCAGCGCAGTCGACTTGCGGGACGAAGGCCCGCAAAGTTACGATTTGGAAATAAATGGCGCCTCACCCGTCGCCGTTACAGGCGGAAGCGATTTTCATTTCGACATCATCGCCCGCCTGAGATCGGCACGGTCACGCCGGTGATATAGGACGCTTCGGGAGAAAGCAGCCAGAGAACGGCGGTGGCGACTTCCTCGGTGCTGCCGACCCGGCCCATCGGTACGCCCCCGACAAGTTTGGTCAGCCGGTCCGGCAGTCCGGCGCGGGCGTGCAGATCGGTCTGGATGAGACCGGGGCTGACGGCATTCACGCGGATGCCGCGCGTCGCCAGTTCCTTGGACGCACCGATGGTCAAGCTGTCGACTGCACCTTTTGATGCCGCGTAGTGGATCCATTCGCCCGCCCCACCCAGCTCGGCCGCGCGCGACGAGATGTTGACGATCGAGCCGCCCGCTCCGCCTCGGTCGGTCGCCATGCGAGCTACCGCCTCGCGGATCATCAGGAACGGCGCCCGGACGTTCACCGCAAGGACGGTGTCCAATATGGCCGCCGTCACCGTGTCTATCTTGCCCATTGGCCCCGGTGTGCCGGCGTTGTTGACCAAGGCGGTGACCGGACCAAGCGTTTCGTCCACGGTGCGATACAGGCTCAGGATTGAAGCCTCGTCGGCCATCTCGGCCTGCACGGCGATGGCTTTCCCACCAGCGGCTGCAATGTCGGCGACGACCGCGTCCGCCAGTGCCTGGTTCGACTGGTACGTCAGCGCCACTGCGTAGCCCCGTGCGGCCGCGAGCCTGGCGACCGCCTCGCCGATCCCCTGGCTGCCGCCGGTGACAATGATCACTTCTCTCACCACGCTTTCCCCTCTCTTTTGCCCGAAGCTTCCCGTATCATCCTACGCAACAGAACAGGCAACCCGGAGGTGACGAAGTGCTCGGTCTGATGCAGCCGCATGAGCTGATGATTTCCTCGATCCTGACGCACGCCGCGCGGCATCACAGGTTCGCGGAGGTGGTGTCGCGTACCAACGAAGACACCACGCATCGCTACACCTGGGCTGACGTCGAGCGGCGTGCCCGCCGACTGGTACGGGTGCTTCATTCGCTCGGGATCGAAACTCAGGACCGGGTCGGGACCTTGGCCTGGAACGGCTATCGTCACCTCGAGGTGTACTACGCCGCGTCCGGGATGCAGGCGATTTGTCACACCATCAATCCGCGGCTGCATCCTGATGACATCACATACATCATCGATCATGCGCAGGATAAGATCCTGTTCGTCGACGTCACCTTCGCTGCGCTGATCAGCGCGATTGCGCCGCGCATCGCCGGCAGCGTCGCCACCGTCGTCATGCTGACCGACGCGGCGAACATGCCCGAAGTGACGCTGGCGCCGGGCATGAAGCTGGCCTGCTACGACCAACTCATGGACACGGCGGACGACGACTACGCCTGGCCGACGTTCGACGAAAACACCGCCAGTGCGCTGTGCTACACCTCGGGCACCACGGGCCGGCCGAAGGGGGTGCTGTACAGCCATCGCTCCACCTTCCTGCACGCCTATGCGGTCGCTATGCCGGATGTGCTGGACATCAGGGCGACCAGCCGCGTGTTGCCCGTGGTGCCGATGTTTCACGTCAATGCGTGGGGCATACCGTACGCGGCCGCGCTGACGGGTGCCTCGCTGATTCTGCCCGGGCGGCACCTCGATGGCGCCAGCATGGCCAATCTGCTGAATGCCGAGGAGGTGACCTTCACCTGCGGCGTGCCCACGGTCTGGCTGGGGCTGTTGCAGCATTTGCGTAACAGCGGGCAGCGGCTCGAGACAGTGCAGCGCATCATGACCGGCGGGTCGGCTGCGCCGCCGCTGCTGATCGAAGCGTTCCGCGATGAGTACAACGTAGCCGTGGAACATGGCTGGGGGATGACGGAGGTCAGCCCGGTCGGCACCTATAACGCGCTGAAACCCGCTCAACTGGGCGCATCGCCGGACGCCGCGGTGCAGCACATGCTGAAGCAGGGCCGCATCCTGCCGGGGATCGACATGAAGATCGTCGACGGCGAGGGGCAGGAACTGCCCTGGGACGGTGTTGCCTTCGGCGACCTGAAGGTGCGGGGGCCGTGGATTGCCAGCGGCTATTACGGCGAGGCGGCCGGCAGCGCACTGGATGCGGACGGCTGGTTCGCGACCGGCGATGTGGCGACGATCGACCCGGACGGGTTCATGGAGATCACCGATCGCTCGAAGGACGTGATCAAGTCGGGCGGCGAGTGGATCAGCTCGATCACCCTGGAGAACATCGCCGTGTCACATCCTGATGTGGCCGAGGCTGCGGTGATCGCCGCCACGCATAGGAAGTGGGACGAACGCCCGCTGTTGCTGGTGGTGCCTCGCCCCGGGCAGACGGTCGATCCGGCGTCGGTTCTGGCGTTGTTTGAAGGCAAGGTCGCCAAATGGTGGCTGCCTGACGAGGTGCTGGTGGTCCCGGAACTGCCGCATACCGCAACCGGAAAGCTGCTGAAGACCAGCCTGCGGACGCAGTACCGGGACCACTACCTGAAGGTCGTGATAGCTGGGCGTGGACCGAGGACTGCTGGCCTGGGGGTTGCGTGGCAGGCCAGCACCCATCCCACGAATTTGGCTGTTCACCGACGACCAGCGGTTGCCCGACCCACGCCAGGCGGTGGCGCGACTGCCACGCGGGCGCGCCGGCGTAATACTGCGGCACGACGTGGATCCCGATCGGCTCAAGCTCGGCCGTGATCTGGCTCGCATCTGCCGGGCACGCAGGTTGGTGCTGGTGGTGGCGGGCGATGTCCGGCTGGCACGCGCACTCGGAGCCGGTGTGCATCTTCGGGGCGGCCGGTGGCCTGGCCAGATCCGCGCGCGCGGGTTCCTCACCAGCTCCGGCCATTCGCTTCCGGAACTGCGGCGGGCGGCCCGCGCTGGCGCCGCGCTGGCATTCCTTTCGCCGGCCTTCGCGACTGCGAGCCATGCAGCCGCCCCTGCTCTGGGTCCGCTACGCTGGAGTGGTTTGGCGACCCGGCTGCGCGGGACCCACACACGGATGCGCCTGGCGGCGCTCGGTGGCATCAACGGCCTCAGTATCCGGCGGCTGCCGACGCGGGCACTCCAGGCGGTCGGAGCTATCGGTGCGCTGTCGCCGTGACGGCCGGAACTGAAGCGACGTACCGCTGGTACGCGCAAACGGACACATCGGGACCGTCACGCCGGCCTTTTGCATGCGCTCCGGCACGCCCCGCAGCGGGCGGAATCCCGAGGGAGTTGTCCGACGCTTTCGCCCGAGCGCCCCAGTCGCAATCGCCTGTCAGGCCGACGTGCCCCCGACCCCAGTGGGAAGAGGTGGGCAACCTGCTGAGGAACGGAGCGACGCAGCTTCGCTCATGATCGGCAGCGTCGCTTCCCCCAAGCGTGAGACATGACCACTGGCGCAAGACCTATCCGCCCCGACGCGATGCGCGGCGATAGAGCGGCCGACGTTCGACATCGCCGCCCACGCCCGGTCAACCGCCGCGACGATCGACTTCTTCCGCGTCAACGTCGGCTTCTCAACGAGGTTCCAGGACAGCCATGCGCAGATGGTGGTAGCCGGCAATGCGATGAGCGTTAGCAGCCACCAAGACCGCACAGCCGGAAACACATGCACCACCGTCTGCTCAACTGGGTAATGGAATAGGAACAAGCCATACGACAGATCGCCGAACGGGATCGCGGGCGGACGCATCAGGCCTAGCCAGACGGTAAAGTAGGCAACTGGAAATGCGGCGAGATAGCAGGCGTCAGGGATCTGCAACAGCACTGCGGCGGCAGCCCCGGACACCGCGGCGAGCGCCCCGGAGTAGGGAATCACATCGCGATACAGGTGGAGACTGACGGCGGCCAGAAAACAGAGAACCAACATCCGGCCTGGAGAATGAGTTATGGCATCCACCGGGTGGCCGCCGAAGACCCAAATCGTCATCCCGAAACAGAGAACGACGGTGATTGCGACGAATGCGAAACGACGCCGCAATAAAGTCGAGATCGATAGCAAGACCAGCGCGAGATAGCATTCCATCTCGAACGGAATCGTCCAGAGCTGCCCATTCACAATGCCAGGCCCAGGGTTGTGTTCAAATACACCTGGAAGATAGTAGTGAATCCGGCCGACGATATTGAGGAAGTAGGCATAGAACTGCCGGCTCATCAGGTATTGCGAGCTCGGCAGGTCGGTGAAGATCAGCCCGACGATGATCGCGGAAATCAGAATCTCGACCGCCAAAGCCGGCATCAGCCGGATGAACCGCAGCGTGATGAACTGGTGTATCCTGGTTCGGGCCAGGCTTCCAGCGACCAGAAAGCCGGACAAGGCGAAGAAAGCGGGTACCATCGCGGCAGAAAAGAAAGCGATACGGTCCAGTCCACAGCGAGGCCTCGAATTCGCTCGAACCCGAGCTGACCCAGGTGGTGTGAAACGCCAGGACCGCGATGGAGAGCCCTATTCGCAGGTAGTCGAAGCCAGTCGTAAACCCTCCGGCACTTTGCATTTTTGCTTGGAGTGTAACGAATCTGGGCCGGCCTGCATCGTCCGGCGAGGTAAATTGCGAGATGCGTTGATTGCCCGCAACAAGTATCGAAAGTCGAGACATCATCCCGCCTTTGACGCATATATAATCCAACTCTCATCTTATACGACCAGGCAGGCCAAGAGAAATCGAAAATTGATCTACGGACGCACGGGCAAGGGGGGCCGGCGGCAACGTAACCGAAAGTGCATTTGGCCGACGTCGGCGTGGCGGTCGGCGCAATAAACCCAGCGTTCAGCGGAGCAGGCGCTATTGCTCCACCACACCGCTGTCGTCGGCATCGAGTTTGAAAGCGGCGGCCATCAGCGCCCGCGTGTACTCGTGCCGCGGCCGAGCGAGCACGTCATCGGCTGACCCTTGCTCGACCACCTGGCCTTGTCGCAGTACCACAATGCGATGCGCCAGCGCCCGAACTACTCGCAGGTCATGACTGATGAACAGGTAGCCGAGCTGATGATCGGCCTGGAGTTGTTGCAATAGATCGACGATCTGCGCCTGCACCGACATATCCAGAGCGCTGGTTGGCTCGTCCAGCACCACGAAGCGAGGTTTCAATACCATGGCGCGGGCGATCGCGACGCGCTGGCGCTGGCCGCCACTGAACTCGTGCGGGTAACGTCCGCCGATACTGGCGGAGAGGCCGACTTCCTCCAACGTTGCCGACACGCGCAGGTCGCGCTGCGCTCGCGAAAGGGCGGGTTCGTGTATGGCCAGGCCCTCGGCGACGATCTCCGCGACGGTCATCCGTGGCGACAGGCTGCCGAACGGATCCTGAAAGACGATCTGCATATCGGCGCGCAATTGCCGCAGGCGTTTCTTGTCGATCTTTGCGAGGTCCACGCCGTCGAAGCGGATGCAGCCTTGGGCATTGACCAGGCGCAGCAGCGCATAACCCATGGTGGACTTGCCGGAGCCGCTCTCGCCGACCAGCCCGACAGTTTCGCCCTCGTGGACCGCGATATCGACGTTGTCGACGGCGTGCACGTGCGCCACCGTCCGTCGCAGGACACCACGGCAGATCGGGAAACTGACGTTTACCTGTGTCCCCCGCATCAGCGTGGTGGCTTCGTTCCGAAGCGGCAGCGGTTTGCCGCGCGGCTGGGCGGCCAGCAGCATCCGCGTGTAGGGGTGGCGAGGACTGTCGAACACATCTGAAACCCGGCCCGCCTCGACGACCGACCCTTCCTTCATGACGCAGACCCGGTCGGCATAGCGCCGCACGATAGCCAGATCATGACTGATCAGGAGCAGCGCCAGTCCGCGGACCGACTTCTCTGCTGCCAGCAGCCTGAGGATCTGAGCCTGGATGGTCACGTCGAGAGCCGTCGTCGGTTCGTCCGCGATCAGCAAGGCGGGATCATTGGCCAGGGCCATGGCGATCATGACGCGCTGGCGCTGACCGCCGGAGAGCTGATGCGGGAAGGCGTCGAGGCGCTTCGAAGCGTCGGGGAAGCCTACTTCGCCGAGCAGTTCCGTAACACGCAACCGCGCCGCGTCGGGCGGCATCCGCCGATGCAACTGTACCGCTTCGGCAATCTGTTTGCCGATCCGGGCCAGTGGATTGAGGCTTGTCATCGGCTCCTGAAACACCATGCCGGCGACACCGCCTCGCAGCCGGCGCAGCAGGCCGCCTTCGGCCCCGATCACGCTCTGGCCGTCGACAACGACGTCGCCGGTGCAGGTGGCACCCGGCGGCAGCAATTGCAGCAGCGACAATGCGGTGAGCGATTTACCGGAGCCGCTTTCGCCGACAAGAGCGAGTGTCTCGCCGCGGTCCAGCTTGAAGCTGACGCGATCCACCACGACGCGGTTGCCGAAGGCGACGGTCAGGTTCTGGACGGTTACAAGGCTCATTCTCGCGGACCAATTCTTGGCGTCTTGCGAGGGTCGAAGGCGTCGCGCACCGCCTCACCGATGAACACCAGCAGGGTGAGTAATCCTCCTAGCACGAAGAACGCGGTGATCCCTAGCCAGGGGGCCTGCAGATTATTCTTTCCCTGTGACACCAGTTCGCCCAGCGACGGCGACCCTGGCGGCAGGCCGAAGCCGAGGAAATCCAGGCTGGCGAGGATGGTGACCGAGCCGGACAGGGTGAACGGCAGGAAAGTCAGCGTCGCTACCATCGCGTTGGGCAGGATATGGCGCCACATCACCGCCGTGTCGGATACGCCCAAGGCCTTCGCCGCTCGGACATAGTCCAGGTTGCGGCCGCGCAGGAACTCGGCGCGCACCACGCCGGTGAGATTCATCCAACTGAACAACAAAAGAAATATCAACAGAATCCAGAAGTTCGGGGTGATGATGCTGGCCAGGATGATCAGCAGATAGAGCTGTGGCATCCCGGACCAGATTTCGATGAAACGTTGAAACAGCAAGTCCACCAGGCCCCCCCGATAGCCCTGGATGGCGCCGGCGGCGACGCCGATCACCGACGAAATTGCGGTCAGGGTGAATCCGAACAGCACAGACGTGCGAAATCCGTAGATAACCCGCGCCAGCACGTCGCGCGCCTCATCATCGGTCCCCAGCAGATTGTCGCGGTCGGGCGGAGAGGGCGCCGGCGTCGATGGCCGCTTCACCACACTGTTGTAGGAGTAGCGGATCGCCGGCCAGATCATCCAACCTTTTGCGTTGATTGCGTCCTGCAGGTCGGGATCGTTGAAGTCCGCCTCCGTCGGCATGAAGTCGGCGCCGAAGGTGTCCTCGCTGTAGTCGTGCAGTACGGGCACATACCAGTGCCCGTTGTAGCGGATCAGGAGTGGGCGGTCGTTGGCGAGAAACTCCGCGAACAAGGTCAGGACGAACAATCCCAGGAAGATCCACAGCGACCAGTAGCCGCGCCTATGGGCTCGGAAGATCGCCAACCGTCGTCGCGTCAGCGGCGATAGATGCACTACTGCCTGGCCTCGAAATCGATGCGCGGGTCGACGATGGTGTAGAGGATGTCGCCGATGATCTGCATCAGCAGACCGAGCAGGGTGAACACGTAAAGCGTGCCGAACATCACCGGATAGTCGCGCCGGATCGCCGACTCGAAACCAAGCAGCCCCAGCCCATCCAGCGAGAAAATGATTTCGACCAGTAACGCGGACGAAAACAGGATGCCGATAAATGCCGTCGGAAATCCGGCTATGATGAGCAGCATCGCGTTGCGGAACACGTGGCGGTACAGGATGCGTTGTTCGCCCGCGCCCTTGGCGCGGGCAGTGACGACATATTGCTTGCGGATCTCCTCCATGAAGCAATTTTTAGTCAGCACGGTAAGCCCGGCAAAACCGCCGACCACGAGCGCCACGGTCGGCAGCACCATATGCCAGAGATAATCGATGATGCGGGCCGGAATGCTCCAGGATTCAGTTCCGGTGCTGTGCAGTCCACGCAACGGAAACCATTGCACGAAGCTGCCGCCGGCGAACAGCACGACAAGAAGGATGGCGAACAGGAATCCCGGTATCGCATAGCCGATCAGCACTGCAGCGCTGGTGGCGACGTCAAAACGGCTGCCGTCGCGCACTGCCTTGGCAATCCCAAGGGGAATCGAAACGAAATAGACCAGCAGGGTCGACCACAGCCCCAGTGACACCGAGACCGGCATCTTCTCCTCGATCAGCCGCAGCACCGGCTCGTCGCGAAAGAAGCTGCGGCCGAAATCGAAGCGCAGGTAATCGCGCAGCATCAGCACGAAGCGCTCGGGTGCCGGCTTGTCGAAGCCGAACATGCGCTTGATGTCGGCGATCACATGCGGGTCCAGGCCACGAGCGCCGCGATAGCGTCCCTCGCTCGATGCCTGCATCGCTTCGGCTCCGCCGGCGCCGGTCATGCGTCCGACAACGCCGCCGCCGCGCCCCTTCAATTCCGCGATCATCTGCTCGACCGGCCCCCCCGGTGCGAACTGCACGACCACGAAATTAATTGTAATGATCCCGAACAGGGTCGGGATCACCAGCAGCAAGCGTCGCACCAGGTAGGCGGCCATCAGCCCGGAGCACCACCGGATTTCATTGCGGCGATCATGGGCCGTTTTGCCGTGCCGCGTCGGTAGCGGCGGCTCGCGCCGGGTCGAGCCACCAACTGTCGAGCGCGAGCCCTGTGCGCACCGGTTTGTCGGGTCGACCGAAGCGGTCCCAATAAGCCACCCGCACGGATTGCAGATACCAGTGCGGCACCACGTACCATCCGGACAGCAGCACCCGGTCAAGCGCGTGGCTTGCGGTCACGAGATGCTCGCGGTCCGGAGCGGACACGACCTGATGCACGAGGTCGTCGATGACCGCGCTGCAGACCCCCATCAGATTGTATCCGCCCTCTGGTTTCACGCTATCGCAGCCCCAATACCCGGCCTGTTCGTTGCCGGGACTTTCGGACTGATCTATCGCGACCACGATCATGTCATAGTCGTAGGTGTCGATCAGTCGCTGGAACTGCGCCGGGTCTACTGTCCGCACGCGAGCCTCGACCCCCAGCCGCGACAGCCACTGAACATACGGCAGCGCCACGCGTTCGAACGTCGGTTGATCCAGCAAGATCTCGAAGCTGAACGGCTGCCCATCGGCGTCGACCAGCTTTCGATCCTGCACCTTCCAACCGGCCTGTTCCAGCAGCGCCAGCGCGCCGCGCAATTCCTCACGGTTGCTGCCGGACGCGTCGGTCACCGGCAGCTGAAACGGCTTGGTAAACAGGTCTGGCGGCAACTGGTCGCGATACTTGTTCAGCAGCGCGAGTTCCGCGCCCTCCGGGATGCCGCTCGAAGCGAGGTCGCTGTTGCTGAAATAGGATTTGGTGCGGGTATAGCTGCCATAGAAAAGGTTCGCGTTGGCCCACTCGAAATCGAACACCAGGGCCAGCGCGTGCCGCACCCGAACGTCCTTGAACAACTGCCGGCGCGTGTTCATGCCGAAGCCCTGCATGCCCGTCGGCAGATGGTGTTTCAGCAACTCCTTCTTCACCAGCCCCTTCTGCACCGCCGGGAAATCATAGGCGGTGGCCCATTGCTTGGCGATATTCTCCTCACGGAAATCGATCTGCCCGGCTTTGAACGCTTCCAGCGCCACCGTCCCGTCGCGGAAATACTCGGTGCGCCGGGTGTTGAAGTTGGCCAACCCGCGCATCACCGGAAGATCCTTCGACCAGACATCGGGTACGCGGTCCAGGGAGAGACTGCGACCGAATTCGAAGTGGCCGATCCGGTAGGGACCGGAGCCGAGCGGCGGGTCGGTCAGCGGCTTGTCGAAATCGCGTCCGACCCACCAATGCTTCGGCAGCACCGCCATCTGGCCGAGAATCAAAGGCAACTCCCGGTTCAACGCGGACTTGAAGTGGAACACCACCCGGTGTGGCCCCTCGACGGTCACCGAGGTGACGTCGGCATGGTCCTGGCGATAGAACGGACGGCCCTTCTCGCGCAGCGTCTCGAAGGTCCAGGCGACGTCCTCGGCGGTGACCGGCGAGCCGTCGTTGAATTTCGCCTCGGGCCGCAGCTCGAAGGCGACGCCCATGCCGTCGGCGGGCAGCTCGATCACCTGCGCCAACAGGCCGTATTCGGTCTCGGCCTCATCCGCGTTGGCCTTGGTCAGTGTATCCCAGACCCGGAATACGTCCGAAGCGGGGGTGCCGCGAACTATGAACGGGTTGAAACTGTCGAAAGTACCGATGGCACTGAGCGAGATATCGCCGCCCTTCGGTGCGTCCGGGTTTACAAACGGGAAAAACTTGAAGTCCGCCGGGAGTGACGGCGCGCCCAACAGCGAGACCCCATAGGTGCGTAGTGGCGGCTGAGCCGCGGGGGTCGGGGCGGGGGAAGTTTGCGTCGATGGGGCGGGCGTCTGGGCATTGGCCGCCCACGCCCCGGCGAACAGCCAGATTGCCAAGCCAAATCCCCACCTCACTCGCATTGCTTGCCTCCCCACATTATCCGCCATGATAGCGTTCACCGTCCCTGATCGTCTGAAGTGCTGTCCAGGGTCAAGGCTTCAACGGCGTGGTGATGGCGCCGGGGCGGCGATCGCCTCGACATGCCGTCCTGCCGTCGCTGCCCGCGACGCCTTATCGTCAACCAGCGCCCTGCAGCCGACACTGGTGGGGTCAGCGTTCTGCGATGGCGACCGGTTCACCCGGGTGGCCCCCACCTCGGGCCGACAGGTCGCGCCCGCAACCTGTCGGACGTAGCGAGAGGTCATCATGCTGTGAAATATCATGTCCGCCTGCCGCCGAAAACCACCGCACGATTACGACTTTGTCACGTTCCTTTTGGAGTAGTCGCGCGGGAAGCGCAAATGCGCAAAGCCACTGGAAGTTGTCTCGACGCTGGCCGGTTTATTCCGATTGGCTCCCAACCGCGGCGGGCCGGGCCGGGCCGTTTTGCCAAATCGACGCGACGGCCGCATGGAACGAGACCGTTCCGGCGTAATCGACGCCGCGCCGCTGGTGCGCGATTTCGGCACTGACCCGTATTTCGTGTGGCGCTCGGTCGCAATGGCTCGTGAGGGCTGCTTCAAGCGTACCCGTTGCAACCAGCGCAGGGGGCAGGGGGCATCGACGCTCTCCTTCGCTGTCAGGCAGGGACGACGCGGCGCACGTCGCGCACGTCGCGCACGTCGGCGACCGCCGTCTGTTCATCGCGAGCCATCGCGCCGTTCGATGCCATCTCGTTGAAAAATCCGGCGGCCCTGAGGCGCTGGCCGGACGGAAACAAAGCTTATAGAAGTGACGCTGGTGGCTTGGGAGCCAGGGGGAAAGCACGCATGGCACTTTATGAGCTGAGGACCTACACGCTTTATGTGGGCAAGATGGGAGAAGCTATAAAGCTCTACCAGGAGTTAGGTTTTCCAGCGCTGCGGAAGGGCGGTCACGACAAACATCTGGTCGGATATTTTCAAAGCGACACCGGCACTATCAACCAACTCGTGCATCTCTGGAAGTTCGAGGACGACGCCGATCGTCGCACGCATTGGGCGGCGGTGTTCGCCAATAAGGACTTTGTCGAAGGCTTCGCCTCCAAGTTCCGGCCGCTGGTGATGACGCAGGAGGTGAAACTGCTGCACGCCGCGCCGTGGGGACCACATCCGTAACGAGCACGACCGTAAAGCGTCAGGCGGGAGCCTCCGGCGGGTCCGCTTTCGCGCCGGAGGGGAGCCGGAGCCTCGATATTGGAGACGAGGCCGCCGACACCATCGCGGCCCGGTGGCCATGACGCCTTGGTTGGCGTGACGCCTTAGGCCAACATCGGAGGCGAGGTTGTGCCGGCGGCGGCGATGCTCGACGGTCGACGCGTCGGCCTCGACTTTCCCCAGTCTGTGCGTCCCGGTAGGGTAACCGTTCAGGCACCGGGAAGAGCGACCATGGCAACATTCGACCTCATCATACGCAATGGCACGGTTACGACCGCAGTGGACAGTACGTTGTGCGACGTCGGTATTCGCGACGGCAAGATCGCGGCTTTGGGTACCGGGCTCGGATCGGCAAAACGGGAAATCGATGCCACCGGCAAACTGGTTCTGCCCGGCGGCATCGACAGCCATTGCCACATCGAACAGCCACGGTCCGACGGCACGACGAATGCCGACAGTTTCGAGAGTGCGACAACCTCGGCGGCGTTCGGCGGCACCACCTGCGTGATCTGCTTCTCACCTCAGTTCAAGGGCCATGGCATCGCGGAACGGGCCGAAGACTACCACCTTCGTGCCCGCAAGTCAGTGATCGACTACAGTTTCCACATCATCATCACCGACCCGAGTCCCTCGGTGATCGAGCGGGAACTGCCGCCGCTGGTCGCCGCTGGTCATCGCTCCATCAAGTTCTTCCTGACCTATGAGCCGAGCTTCTTGACCGACGGCGAGGCGCTGACAGTGCTTGCCGCCGCGCGCAAGAATCAGGCTTTCGTCGTCATCCACGCCGAGAACCACGAGGCCATCAAGTGGATGACTGCCCGCCTGGAAGCAGCCGGCCTGACGAACGCGAAATATCATGCCTGGGCGAAGCCCGCCTTGGTCGAGCGCGAAGCGATACAACGCATGATCGCGCTTGCCGAACTGGTCGACATACCAATTCAGATCTTCCACGTCAGTTCGGCCGAAGGTGCCGAGGAGATTCGCCGGGCACAGGGCCGAGGATTGAAGGTGTATGGCGAGACATGCCCGCAGTACCTGGCATTTACCGCCGCGGACCTGGATCGCCCGGGGCAGGAGGGCGCAAAGTTCCTGTGCAGCCCGGCGCCGCGCTCGACCGCGGATCAGCAGGCGCTGTGGCACCACATTCGGTTGGGGACGCTGGGTGTGGTGTCATCGGATCACGCACCGTATCAATTTGGCGGCCCCAAGGGCAAGCAGGCGGTCGCGCGGGAGGCGCCATTTTCGCGAATCCCCAACGGCGTTCCGGGACTGGAGACCCGCATGCCGTATCTGTTTTCGGAAGGCGTCGGCAAGGGGCGGATCGATCTGCAGACTTTCGTTGCGATCACCGCGACCAATCCGGCCAAGCTGTTCGGCCTGCATCCTCGGAAGGGCTCGATCGCATGCGGCATGGACGCTGATATCGGCATCTGGGACCCGGATCTGCGGCGCACCATTCACAATGGCGGCCTGCACCACGCGGTCGATCACACGCCGTACGAGGGCATGACTCTAACCGGCTGGCCGGTCGCCACGCTGGTGCGCGGCCAGCCGGTCATGGACGGCGGCGTTCGCCTGGCCGAACCCGGCTTCGGCCAGTTCCAACCTCGGGGGACCTATCCCCTGATGATGCCGCGCAATGAGTTTCCGACGCCGTTCAACCCGCACGAGTAGACGTCAGGGAAGCGGGGTCAGCCGCGTTACGCGGCTCGGGTTCATCTCGGCCATGTAAAGATTTCCCGCCGCGTCGCCCCACATGCCGTGCGCCCCGTTCAGCACCGGGCGGCAACGCGCAAGGAGCGTGCCGTCCGGTGCCAACATGCTCAGCCGCGGCACCTGGTCGGTCACATAGACACGCTGTTCGGCATCCTGGAAGATGTCCATCGGATGGTAGAAATCGGGCCAGACCGCGAGCAGGTCGCCGGTCGGCGAGAAGATCTGCAGCCGATTGTTTTCGCGGTCCGTCACCGCGACCCGCCCATCCGCGAGGGCCCAGATGCCATGCGGCGTGGAGAACTGGCCTGGCTGGTTGCCAGGTTCGCCCCAGGTGGAAATCAGGTCGCCGTTCTGACCGAAACGATGCACCCGGCTCGCGCCGTAGCCATCGGCCACGTAGATGTCGCCGGAGGGCGCGATCGCTACATCGCAAGGATGGTTGAACGGTGCATTCGGCCGGTGCCGCTCACCGAGACCGCCAATTCGTCGGCCGCCGCGGCTGAACACCACGACCTCGTGCGCGTCCCGATCGACGACGTAGATACGGCCGTCGGGGCCGATGGCCAGCATATGGCCATCCACGATGTCCTCTCCCCAGGCTGCGAGCCGCTGTCCGTCCGGTGCCAACTCGATCACCGCGGGCAACTCTGCATCGACATAGCTGTCCGAGCGCAGCAGGACGAACACGTGCCCGCGGTCGTCGCACACCAGATCCGTCACCTTGCCGCCGTTTGCCGGAATATCTCCCCATGGCCGCTCGACCCGATAGCGCTGCGGACCTAGCGCGACGAATAACGTTTGGCGCGTAGTCATCCTGGATTCCCTTTGCGGCGATCACATGATGCTAACGCATATCCCGGCGGCCGGCACCGGCCAACCCCGGGCGATTTCAATGCCCGGGGGTTGGCCACCCGTTCCGACTAAAAGGTCAGTCGGGTCGTGAGAATCCAGGCGCGGTCGTAGGTGGGTGTCAGCGCTGGTTCCCGCGTCAGTGGTGGCGCGACGGAGAACTGATATCCTACGCCGACAATGAACTTGATACGGTTATGGATCTCGAAGCGTCCGAGGATGATGCCCGGCGTAAGGAATACCTGGTTCTTGCCACCCCGCAAACCACCGAACCAGTATGTGTGATTTACTTCGAATTCGGGCCAGAAATAGTTGAAGAGGTGGTACTGGAAAGCGACGTTCGTTGCCAGAGCCGTGCCGATCGTGCCCGCGTAGGCCGTTGGTATTGGCAGCCCCATCGTAGCCTGAATGTCGAAATCACCCCATCCTTTGCCCCCGGCGATGGTTGGCGTTATCACCCACGCGCGATTCGAAAAAGCCGGCGTGCCGGTGGGGGCCGTCACACCTAGAAAGGCTGTAACGATATAGTTGCCTTCCTGCTCGTTGGCACTCAGCAGACGCTGCTTGACTACCAGGAACTGGGCGTCGGCCCATCCGGACGCAGGCCGCTTATTGTAGCGCTCCTGATAGGCCGGAGGGTTGATCAGAACCTCATTCGTCGTGGTCGGAATGAGCTCCAACCCCTTGCCGCTGCCGTAAGTGTCCAAGACACCGCCGTTGCCCTGATTTTGCCAATATTGATCATACCGAACCTCCTGTTCGAGGCGCGGTGTTACCGTAACGATGGGCGTCATCCAGTGCGGCTGGCTGGCCTGCGCCTGCTCGACGCGATTGAACCAATTGGCGAAATAGCCAGATATGCCGCCCATCGGAGCGGGCGTCGATCCGCCTGATGTGGCTGCCGAGGCGTTCTGGGCGAACATCTGAGCGTCATCGAGAGGCGGCGGAGTGAGTGAAAGCGAAAGCGGTTGGCTCTGTGAACTGTCGGCCCGCGCCGCCGGGACCAACGCAGAGCAGGCAAGCGTCGCTGCCATCAAAACGATAACCCGTCTCATCTAGGTCCCCTCACAAGGTTGACCGGTGTATTCGTCCGGCAACAACGATATTCGGGCTATAACCTTTGGCATATATCGCATAGCGTAAAATGGCTCAGAACCTTGTGAGAAGCGGCGGTCGGTGTCGGAATTTCACCGCTCTGTTGCCGGTGGATCACAGGTTGAGCTTTGGTCGGAAACTCTCGATGGCCTAAATCGGCGCATGATTTCATCAGCTATCGACGGCGCGCGCCCTTAGCATCGCCGAAGAGCCGACGATCTTTTGGGGAAGGAAATCCTGGCTTCACGGCCGCAACTTTGATTGCCGACTGGTCGCGTCCCAATGGACTTTGGTGCGGTTGGTTCACGCGCGGTGCGGTGTACTGGTCGATTATTGGGTGGTCGCGGCCGTGGTCGTTGGTCCGCATCCGTTGTTTTTCGGGAAGGTGGCGATAAACCCCCGGCCCCGCAGCGAAACGGTGCTCAAGCTCAGTCGTGGTTGGTCCGCGACTGCTTCCACGCCTCGAAGTCGCGCTTTGCTTCGTCCCCTGCAACCGGGAACAATCCGGCAAGCGGTCGGCCACGCGCGACCTCCTCCTCGGCGAATTCGTCGTACAACGTGGTGGCCAGAGTCTCCTGAGCGATCTCGTCGACGATGTCAGCCGGTATCACCACCACGCCGTCACAGTCGCCGACGATAATGTCGCCCGGGAATACCGCCACGCCTCCGCAGCCGATCGGCAGGCCAAGATCAATCGGGTGATGCACGATCGGGCTTGGCGGCGAAGTCGGCCGGCGGAGGTAGGCTGGCAACCCGGTGCGCAGGATGCCCTCGGAATCACGCAGTCCGCCATCAGTAACAATGCCGGCGCAGCCACGTGCTTTCAACCTGCCGATGTAGAGATCACCGGCCGACGCCGCACGGGCATCACCGCGAGAGTCCACAACAAGGACATGACCCGGCGGGCACTGCTCCATAGCCTGCGGCTGGATCTGCCCGCGGCTCGGCGCTCCAGGTCCATTCTTGTCCTCACGCGAAGGGATGAACCGCATCGTGAAGGCAGCGCCAACCATGCGCGGCTGGTCGACACGCAGCGGATTGACATCCTGCATGAACATGTTGCGCAGCCCGCGCCGGTACAGCGCGCCGGTGAGAGTCGATGTTCCGACCTTCAGCAAAGCCTCTTTGGTCGCCGCAAGCAGTTCCGTCATGGGACTCTCCTGTCAGGATTCTCGTTGCCGTCCGGCGTCGAGGGGCGGGGGCGCTACCGGCCGTCGTGCCGCCATCGGGGCATCACGGATTGCACTCAGATCGACCTGCGGCATCGCCAATCCGAGTTGCCGCAAGACGCCGTTGGCGAGTTCGTCGTAACGACTGAAGCTGCGCCGAAGGCGATGACGCCAACTCTGAGCGCCGCCGTTCGAATGTAGCTCGTAAACAAACTCGCGATGGTCGAGCGCCGACCCGGCATGATCCCATGCCATTTGCAGCAGGGCCGATCGTTGCAGGGCCGTGTAGCCGCCGCCGGCGAAGAACTCCTCGAGCCCGGCAGCAAGCTCGGGACTGGCTAGATCCTGATCTGACGGCGCAACCACCAACGAGGAGCCCGGCAGCGCCCGCAAGATCTCGCCCATGCGCGGCCGAGCCTTGAGCATGGCAATGCTGCCGACCGAGAGATGCGTGTGGTTTGGCGCGCAGAACCCCTCGGGCGTGAACACCGGGTCGAGTTCGGTGGCGATAAGGCAGCTTCGCACGGTCTGCACGTCGTTGATGAGATCAACAAGATATTCGACTGTCGCGTCATGCGACACCAGTCCCATCGCGTGGGTGCAGGCAAACGCAAGGCCGAGCGTGAACTCGGCTTTTGACAGCCAGCAGTAGAGCTGATGCCAGAACAGCCAGCGCGCGACGGGTTCGGCTGAATTCTCGGTGAGAAACACGCGCTCCCAGGGGATGAGCACGTCGTCGAGCCACATCTGTCCGTCCAGCTCGTCGTAGCGACTGCTAAGCGGCGCATTGAACGGGTTCGCTTCGCGTGCCGACCGGCGGCGACAGATCACCGTCACACCGGGCGCGTTCACCGCGACCACGAAGGTCGCGCGATGGCCGGCGAAATCGATGCCGTTATTGGCTCCGATATAGACGTCCTCGGCGTAGGCGGGACTGGTGTGCATGCCGATCTTGCCGCGGATCACCAGGCCCGCATCGGTCTCGCGAACGATCCGGAGCGCCGCGCGCTCGGCTGGTTCGGAGCGCATGCGGTAGCCGATCGTCGCCGCGCCCGCCGCGAAGGTAAGAAAGCGGCCGGTGCGTGCGATGCCCGAACGATACGCTTCGGCATTCTCGAGCTGTTGTGCCGATGCGTTGCGCTGTCCCACCGCGTGCAGCACGCCAAGCGCGATCATGTGGCCATAGGCCGGCGTGTGCGTGATGTTGCCGGCGCTGAGGAAAGTGGTGGCTGAAAAGCATCGACCCATCCGCGAGAGATCATCGGCGCTGCGCGGCACGATGTAGCCCACCGGCGTGCGAACGCCGGCCGCGTCGCGGGGCGTCAGCACAACATCCTGCCAGTCCGGATCGAAGTGCCGATCGTACCAGGCGACGTATTCCTCCACCATCGGACGCGTCGCCGGATGCGTGGTGACGTCATCGATCTGACCCTCGCCGAGTATCCAGACCCGACGCCCGTCACGAAGTGCCTCGCGGTACTCAGCCCCGGTCCTCATGCAGCCTCCGATTGCGCGGTGGTGACGCGCGTGCGTTTTGAATCGCCTGCCAGACGCGCTCACTGGTTGCCGGCATGTCGAGTTCGCGCACACCGAGCGGCTCGAGCGCGTTCAGGATGGCGATCATCACGGCTGGCAGCGCGCCGACGCAGCCGGCCTCGCCCGCGCCCTTTGCGCCGAGCAGGTTCGTTGCGGTCGGTACCGGATTGCTGCGGATTGAAACGTTGCACATCGTATCGGCGCGCGGCATGGCGTAATCCATGAAGCTGGCTGTCAGCAACTGGCCGGAGTCCGGCTCATAGACCACCTGCTCCATCAGCACCTGGCCCACGCCCTGCGCGACGCCGCCATGGATCTGCCCAGCGAGGGTAAGCGGATTGATCACGGTGCCCACGTCGTCGACCACCAGGTAGCTGAGCAGATCGACCTTGCCGGTTTCCGGATCGACCTCGACCTCGCATACGTGGCAGCCATTGGGATAGGTGGCGCGCTCCGGAGCGTAGGTGGCGCTTTCGATCAGGCCGGGCTCCAGCCCTTTGGGCAGCCGCGCCGGCTGGAACGCGGCGATCGCCACCTGCTTCAGCGTCACGCTTCGATCGGTTCCCGCAACGCTGAATTTCGCATCGGCGAACTCGATATCGGCGACCGCCGCCTCCATCATCTGCGCGGCGATCTTCTTGCCTTTCTCGATGACCTTGTCGGCCGCCAACACCAAGGCGCTGCCGCCGGTAACCATCGAGCGCGAACCGTTCGAGCCCATGCCGAAGGCGACACGGTCGGTGTCGCCGTCGATGAAGTGGACATCCGCGGGATCGATCCCGATCTTCTCGTGCAGGATCTGTTTGAACGACGTTTCGTGGCCTTGTCCGTGCGTCTTCGTTCCCAACAGCAGGATCGCGCTGCCGCTGGGCTGGAACCGGATCTCGGCATATTCCGGCACCGGTCCGGCTGCCTGCTCGATTGCGTTGGCGAGCGCGATGCCGCGCAGCTTGCCGGCATCGCGTGACGCCGCCTGGCGGGCGCCGAAGCCTGCATAGTCCGAGGCCTCGAGCGCGATCTCCATGTTCCTGGCAAATTCGCCGCAATCGTAGATCGGGCCAAGCGGAGCCCGGTACGGCATTGCCTCCGGCTTGATGATATTCCGCCGGCGCAGCTCGATCGGATCGATACCCAGCTCGCGCGCTGCGACCTCGATGATGCGCTCCATCAGATAGATCGCCTCGGGCCGCCCGGCGCCACGATATGGCGCGGTCGGGTTGGTGTTCGACAGCACGGCGTCGATCGTTACGTGTGCGGTAGGGATATCGTAAACCCCGGACAACGTGACGATCATGCCGAATGGTGTCAGAAGCTGACGGTCTGATGCGATATAGGCGCCGATGCTGGCCAGCATGTGCAGCCGCAGACCGAGGAATTTTCCGTCGCTGTCGAGCGCGAGTTCGATTTCGCCGATATTGTCGCGGCCGTGCTCGTCTGCCAGGATCACCTCGGAGCGTTCGCATTTCCACTTGACCGGCCGCCCGAGTTTGCGCGCGGCCCAAAGCGTCAGCCGGTGGTCGACATATTGCCAGCCCTTGGCCCCGAAGCCGCCGCCGACATCGTGGCAGACCACCCGCACCTTGCTTTCCGGCACCCGGAAGACCGAGTTGGCAAGCATGTTGCGAACCCGGTGCGGATAATTGACATCGGCGTACAGCGTGTAGCGGTCTTCAAACTTGTCGTACGAGCCGATCGCGCCGCGGGGCTCCATGTATTGCGCATGCACCCGGGTGATGACGTAGCGCCGGCGCACGACATGCGCCGCCCGCGCAAAGGCAGCGTCGGTCGCCGCTCGCTCGCCACGTTCGAACGTGTGGGAGATGTTGTCGGGGTTCTCGTCCCATACACGCGGCGAATCCGGTTCGGCTGCCTCTGCCACGGACGTTACCGAGGGCAGCGGATCGTACTCGACCTGCACCAGTTCGGCGGCGTCCTTGGCCTGGTCCAGCGTCTCGGCGATCACCATCGCCACCGGATCGCCGACGTAGCGCGCGCGGTCGCTGACCAGCGCCGGCCGCTGCGGCGCGAACATCGGCGAGCCGTCCGTCTTCTTGCGAGGCATCGTCGCCTTCGGCATGCCCAGCCCGTCCGCCTCGTAGTCGGCGCCGGTATAGACCGCGACCACCCCCGGGGCGGCGCGAGCGGCCTCGGTGTCGATCGCGCCGATCCGGGCGTGGGCGTGCGGCGACCGCAAGAACACGGCGTAGGCCTGTCTTGGCAGCGTCACGTCGTCCTGATAGCGGCCCCGCCCGGTGAGTAGCCGGCGGTCCTCGAAGCGCCGCACCGGTTGTCCCACGCCAAATTTCATCATCGTGGCATCCTCATGAACCGCCGAATGGCGCTGTCGCGGTTGCGGTCAATGGCTGTGCCCGATCACGGGAAATGTCTCGCGAGCCGTCGGGCCGGTCGCCCGACGGGTTCACGCCCGCTTCCTCTGGCCATGATCAATCATTGCGGAGCAGGAGTTCCGCTGATCGGCTCGCCGAACAGCGCGAACGACTTGCCATCAAAACGCACGCTGTTTTCTCCTTCGGCCATCGTCTGCCGTACCGCCATAGGCTCGCCCGCTCGCCGCGCCCGGCGTCTAGACGAATCGCGCGGAGATCGATCCGAATGGGCCGTAATCGACGTGGAATGTGTCGCCCGCGCGCGCCTCGACGACGCTGGTGAACGAGCCGCCGAGCACGAACTGTCCGGGCTCCAGAGCGATGTCGAATGGTGCGAGTTTGTTGGCGAGCCAGGCGACGCCGTTGGCCGGATGGTTCAGCACCGCCGCCGCGACGCCGGACTCCTCGATGATGTTGTTGCGGTAGCAGAGTGCGGCGACCCAGCGCAGATCGACGTCCAACGGGCGCATCGGGCGGCCGCCGATGATCAGCGCGGCGTTGCCGGCATTGTCGGCAATGCTGTCGAGCACATTGCGGGGTTTGTCGGTCTCCGGGTCGATGCGGTGCGCCCGGCCATCGACGATCTCGGCCGTCGGCACGACATAGTCGGTCGCGCTCAGCACGTCGAAGATGGTGCAGTTGGGGCCTTTCAGCCGGCGGCCGATGACGAAGCCCACCTCGCACTCCAGCCGCGGCTGGATGAAGCGGGCCATCGGGATCTCCGCCCCGTCCGAGTAGAACATATCCTCCATCAGCGCGCCGTAGTCAGGTTCGGTGATGTTGGCCTGGCGCTGCATGGCCCGCGAGGTCAGCCCGATCTTGTGGCCCTTGATCCGGTTGCCTTCGCTGACCTTGATCTCCACCCAGCGGCGCTGCACGGCATAGGCGTCCTCGATCGTGAAGCCCGGGTATTGCACGCTGGGCGGCCGGATCCGCTGCCGCTCCTTTTCCGCCTTGTGATAGGCGCGGGCGATGGTGTCGATCGTGGCGGAATCGAGCATGCTCGCGCCGGCCTGTCAGGACAGAACGGCGGTGAAGTCGGCCTGCACCAGCGCTCGGCTGTCGGGCGGCAGCGTCAGGGTGTGCCGCGCCGGCCGCGCGGCCGCATCCGGGAACATCTTCACCCACTCCTCATTCAGGGCAGCCCGCTGCGAGGCCGGGTCCTTCACCCAGAAGGTGATCTTGATGATGTCGTCGACCGTGCCGCCGGCGGCCTCGATATCGCCGCGGATCGCCGCGAAGACGTTCGCCACCTGCTGCTCCAGCGTAGGCGGCAGCTCCGCGTGCCGGGGTTGGAGCCGCCGATCACGCTCGACATGACGATGTTGCCGATGCGGCTGGCGTTCGGGATCGGGATTCTCGTGCCGCGCAACGGGCTGTTGATGCTTTGGCGCTTCGCCATGGCGGGCTCCTACTCGGCGGCTGTCTGGGTGGCGCGGAACACCGGCACGTCCTCCACGCGGTCGGCCAACGCCTCGGGGCCTTCGGTCGGCAGCGCCACGGCAAAGTTCAGCGCGGCGTCGATGTCGCCTTCCCAGACCTCGCGCGGCAGCTCGTAGAGCAGTTCGACGCCATAGCCGTTCGGATCGTTGATGTAGAGGCTGTGCGTCATGCCGTGGTCGACGCGCCGGTTGAACTTCACGCCGCGGCTTTGCAGGTATTCGAGCTGGCGCAACCAGGCCTCGCGGTCCGGAAACGAAATCGCGATGTGGCTGATCGCCATCGGCATGCCGTTCATGGCCCATTCGGCGGGCGGCGCGGGCAGAGCGGGGTTCTCGATCAGCGCGATGTCATGATGGTTCATGTGTCCGTCGTGGTCGCCGCTGTAGAAGCGCATCTTGGCCGGGTTCGGGCGCTGCGGGCGTGGCCTTCAGCTCGCCGACCTGCTTGAAGCCGACGATCTCGGTCCAGAACTGGTGGGATTCCTCCAGGTTGCGAACGTTCAGCACCAGATGGTTCAGGCCCGTCGGTGTGACCGGACCGGATTTGGCGGGATTGCTCGCGGACATGTTCTTCTCCTGATTTGTGTGGAAGCGCATGGCATCCGATTTATGTGCGGCGGCGCATGGCATCCGAGTGCTCCGATGGATAGAGTGGCGGTTTACTCGACATTTAGCAATAACCGGAGACTGAGCAATAACCTGACGCCGGGCGATAACCGCGCCAATCCGGCTCTTTTGGCTGGGACCAGCAATCGCCCTTCACCCCCCATCCGCAGTTGACCGTTTGTCGCCGGGAGTAGGCCATCGATCCCGGAGGATCTGGCTGAGGCGGAGCTGTTCGCCGAAAACGCCGCGGACATTGCGCAAAGCGAACGCGATCCGATGCTCGCTTCGATCACAGTGGGGCGTTCGCTTGAAGAAATGGAAAGGGAATGGTGTCGGGCGACTTTCAAAAACTGCGAGGTCACCGGCGAGCGCGCCATCAGGCAGCCGGGCATGTTGCGAAATCGGCCTTGATCGCCGAAGCACACGTTGACGGACCTCTTGGTCACGGCACGGGGTTGCACTAATTTTGTTCATGCTATGTTCTCGGCAACCGCTTCATCATACGCTCGTTTTCCCGCCCAGGTCCGAGTGAGAGGTTCGAGGTCCGAGTAAGTGGAGGACGCAAATGCCAGTTTCGCCAATCCCGGTCGGCTACCACAGCGTAACGCCTTACCTCATCGTAAGTGGCGCGGCTCGTGCCTTGCCCTGGTACGTGCAGGCGTTTGGCGCGCGCGAATTGATGCGCCTGTCCGGCTCCGACGGAAGGATCGGTCATGCCGAAATCGAAATCGGCGACAGCCACGTCATGCTCGCCGATAAATCGCTGGAGCGGGACGCCAAGAGCCCCGCCACCTTCGGAGGGTCCCCGGTCAGTCTGCACCTATACGTCCCTGATGTGGATGCGACCGTTGCCCGGGCGATCAAGGCAGGTGCCGAGTTGAAGCCCCCGTTGAAGATCAGTTCTACGGCGACCGCATGGGTGTCTGTGCTCGACCCTTTCGGTCACACCTGGCACATTTCCACGCATATCAAGGATGTGACACCCGATGAAATCGAGCGGCGCACGGCAGAGTTGTTCGGCAAGGGATAGTGACCACGGTGCCTGGCTGACGCCCTGGTCCGACGGCCACAGAACTACGCGTGGTCGGCGGGCTGAACGGGCTGCGCGGTGCCGGGCGATGGGCCGCGCGGAGACCGCCTCGTCGCCCGCGTCGGCTACAACCAGGAGAAAAGGCCGGAGAACCACCCCTTTTTGCGCGGCTGTATGATCGGTGTCTCCCCTACACTGGGGCTTTCGCCAAGCGCCGCATTTTGCTTCAGACGTTGCGATTCTTTCTGCGCGTCGACCTGGGCGCCTTCTGGGTCAGGCTTGCGCCAGTACAGCAGCTTGTCGATGAACCCGCTGTCGTTATCGGATTGGGCATCCTGATCGACGCGGCGACGTATGTCGCTGGGGGCGGCGGCGCCAGCCTGCTGTGTCAGTGCGGCCTGCCCTGGCTCACGCTGCCCGTGTTTGGGCGCCGAGCTGAGTTGCGGCGCCAGGGCTTCGTCGGCCTGCTCGCGCTCGCTCTGCTCCTGCGGGCGGGACGCACCGGGCCGCGGCGGCCGCAGATTATAGTCGGGCGGCATCGACAACGGTGCCCGCGTCGTGACCGTGTATTCGTCCGGGGAATCCGGGTCAGGCCAAAGGTGCGGCTGAGCTTGTCGGTGTCGCAGCCGGCCAGAAGCAACAGGCTGCCGCCCAGCAGAAGCGGGCCCATTATGCGCAGTTGTGACGAGACAGTTTTCATGGCGGGTTCCTTAATCACGGACGTGCCCAGGCTGCAAGGCCGCCCGATTATTTACCAAGCCGATCCTACTACTTGCGGTTAGTCGCCACCGTCGGAACGCGGCCGGCGCGGCGGGATGGCGATCAGCATGGCCAGGAACAGCCCGGCCGTCGCGGTCCATTGCGCGATCGCGAAGGCGTGTGCGTAGGCGCGTTCCGCCGGTGTCGCCGCTGCCGAGCACGATGAAGAACAGGACTGCCGATGGCGGCGACGCTGATCGCCGCGCCGACCTGCAACGCGGTGTTGGTGATGCCGGCCGCGACCCCGGCCTGCGCCGGCGGCACGTCGCCCAGCACGGTGGCGAACAGCCGCGGAAACGCGACGCCCTGACCGAAGCCCGGCCAGGAACACCGCGGCCGACAGCGGCGATCCGGCGATGCCCCACGCGACCAGGAAGCCGATCAGCGACATAGAAGGTCACCTGCATGCCCATGCCGATCGCCAGCAGCCTCGGCCGCAGCTTGACCAGCGGCGCGGTGACCAGCGGTCCCAGGAACAGGCCGACGCCGTAGGGCACGATCGCGAGGCCGGTCTGCAGCGGCTGCACGCCCGCGGCCCTCCTGCTGATACAGTCCGAACAGCAGGTAGAAGCTGGTGGTGAGGAAGAACAGCGCCGCCACCAGCACGCCGCGGCGGAAGCTGGGGATGCGCAGCAGCGCGATGTCGACCAGCGGCATCCCGCCGGCCCGGCCAGGCGGTGCCTCGTAGCGAAGAAAGCGCGATGCCAGGAACGGCGCGCAGCGCGAGCACAACGAACACCCAGGCCGGCCAGCCCTGCTCGCGTCCCTCGGAAATCGGCACCACGACGCTCGCCAGTGCCAGAGATCAGCGCCGCGCCGCCGAGATCGAGGCGCACATTGCCGCCGCCGCCGGTTTTCGGCACGATCTTCGAACCCAGCACCAGCGTCGCGGCGCAGACCGGCAGCGTCAGCAGGAACACCGCCCGCCAGCCCAGATCGTCTGGGTTCCACTGGATCAGCGCGCCGCCGCTGAACTGGCCGATCGACCGCGGCCATGCCCATCATGATCGCCGTAGCAGCTCATCGCCCGAGCCAGTTCCCGCTCATTCGGGAACATCGCGCGGATCGAGCCGAGCACCTGGGGCAGGAGGATGGCGGCCGCGGCGCCCTGGCAGATGCGGGCGAGCGATGAGATGCGCCGGCGTGGTGGCGATGCCGCAGCCCAGGCTGGCCAGCGAGAACGCCGGCCATGCCGATCAGGAAGCAGCGGCTGCGCCCATACAGGTCGCCCAGCCGGCCGCCGGTGATCAGGAACACCGCGTAGCCGCACGCATAGCCGGAGATGACGAACTGCAACTCGGCGGGGTTGCGTCCAGGCTCTCGTGGATCGAGGACAGCGCGACATTGACGATGAAGAAATCGACCGGCGGCATAAACCCGCCGGCCAGCAGAACCACCAGCGCCACCCAGCGGAGGGCGCCTTTCACAGTCGACACACATTCTCCCGACCTAAAACTGACGCAGCGACGATCGTTCTGCTATAAGGGCACTTTGTGGATCGTTCAGGCCCAACGCTGCCCGCCGGACCTAGCATCTAATCGCCATGCTGCCACCCCGAACACGCCTGGACCCCAGGGCTATTACGCCCGTGCTCGGTCTGGACCCGGCGGCACCCCGGCATGCCATCACCGCGGCCTATCGCGCCAAGGCGCGGATGCTGCACCCCGACGTGCCCAGAACCGGCAATGCCGAGCGCCTTCGTCGCGGTGAAGCAGGCCTACGACGTGCTGTCGAACCGGAAGCGGCGGGAGGACTACGACCGAGGCGGCGCGGCAGCCGTGGCGAATGCGCGAGACACCGATGCCGATCGGCGCCCGAGCGCAGCACACGGCTGAGCCCGTCATATGCACGGACTTCGATGGCCGCTCCCGCACCGACGGTCTGGCGATGCTGCGGCGGCGCCGCTTCCGGCCTGCCGATCACGATCTGGTTGGGCTGGCCGCGTTCCTGTGCCTGTCCGTCTACGAGGTCGGCACCCATCTGATGGCACCGCCGCCGGTGGTCAATGCCGGGATCCGTCCGAACGCGGCGACCGGTGGAGCCGCTGTCGCCCAGTGCGCAACGGGCCGTCCTGTATGGCCCGGCGCCGGTTCGGCTGGCCGGGCACGCCCAATTTTTACGTCGTCCCGGGCCGGCAGCCCGGCTGTCTTTGGCGCCAGGATCCGAAGCGCGACGCTGGTTCCGTTCGGCCAGCTCCCGCCGTTCAGCACCGTGCAGGCCGTCCGCCTGATCCGTCAGAGCGGCATGCTGGAGGTACTGGTCAACGAGAGGCACCGGCTTCATCAAGTGCCGAACACCTAACGCCGGGCGACGCCAAGGCGGCCCGGCGGCCTATTGCAGCTACAATGCCGGGACCGAAGCCGTTCGACGGGAACTGCTGGAGCAGCGCGGCTCGGCGGCGGCACGCGTCGCTGGAAAACCGAGCGGTGCAGCCGGCCGTGGTCAAGCTGCGCGACAGGCGGGGGCGGTCGTGCTCGCGGTGTTCCTGGGGCCGGGCGGTCATGCGGAACTGGACGGCTTGCCCGGAGGGCGTCTATCGGCCGGAGTTCGCGATCGGCGAGTTATGGAGCCGGGCATGCAACATGTTCGCGGCGGGCATGCGGGCGCGGCGGATGGAGGAGAGCGTATCGACCCTGCGCGAAGCGCGACTCGTGGTTCGCCTCCGACCAGGCGGCGACCGGGATATCCGAACAAGACTTCGAGCAAGACTGACCGTCGGACCGCTTCGCCGCGGACAACTCGATCGCCATTGAGATCGGTTCGGGGGCGCCGGATCAGGTCAGGCGATACGCCGGTCGCCGGCCTGGTTCCGGCGCGACTGCCACAGCGCCACGAAGTCGATCGGCTGCAGCAGCACCGGCGGGAAGCCGCCGTCGCGCGTCACGTCGGACAGGATGTTGCGGGCGAACGGGAACAGGATGCGCGGGCATTCGACCAGCAGCACCGGCTCGATCGCGTTGTCCGGCAGGCCGTTCAGGGTGAACACGCCGGCATAGGTCAGTTCGGCGACGAACACGGTCGGCGCCGGCGGTGCCGCCTGGCCGTTGCGCCTGGCGGAGTTGTCGTGCGCCTCGGCGCGGATCACGATCGCGACCTCGAACACGTTCTGGCCTTCCTGCACGCGGCGGGCCTGCACGTCCAGATTGATGCTGACCTGCGGCTGGGTGCGAAGCTGGGTGTAGATCTGCGGCGCGCCCGGCACCTCGAACGACAGATCCTTCACGTACTGGATGTTCACCACCAGCGGCTGGACCGGCTGGCCGGTCGGCTTGCGGGGCCGGCGTGGTCTCGGACATCAAGGTGCTCCGTTTTGAGGTGCCGCGCCGGCCGTTGGCGACGAGCACGGCGCGCCGGGTAGCACGGTTGATGGGTGAATGCCACCGGCCTTCAGACGTCCGCTAAGCGCTGCCAGACCAGTCGTTCCGGCGCCGGTTCGGTTGGGTCGCAGCGCAGCCACTGGCCGTTCGTCGACGCTCTGGCCGGTCAGGCTAGAATGAAGCCCCAATGGCTGACGACCAGCGTGCGGCCAATCGTGCCGATGCGGCCAGTCGGCGCGGAACCGGGCGGCGCGGTCGACGATCGCGTCTTCGGGTTCCTCCTCGGCCGGGCCACCAGACGTCCTCGATCGGGGAGAAATCGTGATCCGGCCAGTCGCGCTCCAGCGTCGGCGCGCGGCGAGCCGATGTCGCAGGCGAAGGCGTAGCGCTCGCGCACGATCGGATCGACGATGACCGGCAGGCCGAGGGCGCGCGGCGACCGGGCGGGCGGTCTGCAGGGCGCGGGTGTAGGGCGAGACGATGATCCGCTCGATCCCCTGTCCGGCCAGCTGCTGGGCGGCCTCCTCGCGCCTGGGCGTGGCCGAGCGTCGGTCAGGCGCGGGATCGACGATGCCGGGGTCGCGGCGCGTGGCGCCGAAATGCAGGTTGAACTCGCTTTGGCCGTGGCGCAGCAGGATCATGCCCGCGCCATACAGGGCCGCCCGAGGGACAGTGGCGGGGCAGGGCGGCTGAGAATCCGACGAGCGCCGCTGATCCAGCAGTCGTAATGCGCGCGGCTTGTGTCCCGGATTCGTTTGTCATACCGGCTGCTCGCGCCTATCTGTGGCGCGATAAAGGAGGATGTGGCATGGGTGCGAGCGGCGGATTTCCGATCGATCTGGTGCTGTTCGGGATGATCGCGGCCTTTCTGGTGCTGCGGCTGCGCAGCATCCTGGGCGGCGGACCGGCTTCGAGCGGCCGGCGCCGCCGGTGCAGCCAGCCCGGCCTGCGCGCCGGCGCCGGCCCGGTGATCGAGGCCAAGGCGGAGCCGGCGGCGCCGGCGGCGCCGCAGACCGTGCCGGATGCGGCCTCGCCGACCGGGCAGGCGCTGGCGCGGATGCGGGAGATCGACCGGAACTTCGACCCGGCCCGGTTCCTGGCCGGCGCGGACAGGCATTCCGGATGATCGTCGCCGCCTTCGCCGCGGGCGACCGGGTGACGCTGCGGGCGCTGCTGGCGGACGACACCTATGCGGCGTTCGAGCAGGCGATCACCGCGCGCGAGACAGCCGGCGAGACGCAGGTGAGCGAGATCAAGGCGATGCAGCAGCTGGCGATCGAGCGCGGCGGAGCTGAAGGGCCGGAGCGGGCTGATCACCGTCGCGGATCGTGTCCGACCAGGTCAGCTATACGCAGGACGCGAACGGGCGGCCGTTGACCGGGACCGATGCGGTGACCGAGATCACCGACATCTGGACGTTCGAGCGCGACCTGGCGCAGCAGGATCCGACCTGGCGGCTGGTGGCGGCGCGCAGCGGCTGATCTCGAAGAAGGTTTCGTCGGACAGCATGACGGCGACGAAGCCGCGGGTGGGTCTGTTCGTGACCTGCCTGGTCGACTTCCACCGGCCCTCGGTCGGCTTCGCCGCCATCCGGCTGCTGGAGCGGGCCGGCTGCCAGGTGGAGGTGCCGCGCGCGCAGACCTGCTGCGGCCAGCCGGCCTACAACCGCGGCGACCGGCGACCGCGCGCGACCTGGCGGTCGGGCATTGTCGAGGCTTCGGGGCTATGACTACGTGGTGGCGCCGTCCGGCTCCTGTGCCGGGATGCTGAAGCATCATCTGCCGCATCTGTTCGATGACGACCCCAACCTGCGCGCCGTGGCCGACGCGATGGCGGCGCGGGCGTACGAGCTGGTCAGTTTCCTGACCGATGTGCTGGGGGTGCGCGACACCGGTGCCGCGCGGTTCGAGGGACGGTCACCTACCACGACAGTTGTTCCGGCCTGCGCGAGCTTGGGGATCAAGCAGCAGCCGCGCGATCTGCTGCAGGCTGCCGGCGCGACGGTGATGGAGATGACGGAGCCGGAGATCTGCTGCGGCTTCGGCGGCACGTTCTGCGTGAAGTACCCCGAGATCTCGGTGCGGATGGTGTCGGACAAGACCGCGGACATCGCCGCGACCGGGGCCGAGACGGTGCTGGCCGGGCGACCTGGGCTGCCTGCTGAACATGGCCGGGCGGCTGCAGCGGGAGGGGCATCGCGTGCAGGTGCGCCACGTCGCCGAGGTGCTGGCCGGGATGACGGAACGAACTGCCGGCGATCGGCGAGGGGCGTGGCTGACCCGGCCCACGCTGTTCCACCGGGTCGCGGATATCGGTCTTGTCGAAATCGTCGCCCTTGAACAGCAATGACGTGCGATTGTTCAGCGCCACCGCATAGGCGAAGCAGTCGCCCATGTTGAGTTGGGCGGGATGGCCGCGACCTTTGCCGTAGCGCGAGAACGCGACCAGCGCGGTGTTGGCCTCTTTTGCCGCCAGCGGAACCAGACTGATCCGCGCCGCGGCTAGGAACTCCGCGACGTCCGCCTAGCTTCCTCGACGCTGACGTGGCGCTTTCGGCGCAGTCCCAGGGTTGCCTCGAACACCGCGATCGCCGAGGTGATCGGCGCCATAGCACGCTCGAGATGGTCGATCAGGTCTTCGGCATCCGCTTCTCGGGTGAGGATGCCAACGATGGCCGACGCATCGACAAACATCAGAGGTCGCCGCTGAGCTCATCTCAGAGGTCGCCGCTGAGCTCATCATAGAAGGCCTTGTCGGCTTCCAATCCGGTGGCCGGGCGGGACAGCACCCGCTCCTGCAACGGACGCATCCGCTGGCTCAGCGGCATGGCATCCTCGATCCGTTGCAATTCGTTTCCAGCGCCCGAGCCACCGCTCGTCTTGCTGGTCTCAATCCGGACCGCCAGCGTTTCGGCCAGCTCGTTGACCACTTCGCTGCGGACGTTGAGGGGCATGTGAAGCACCGTGTGTAGACGCAAAGCACGTAATGCATGTACGCCTACCCTACAAGGGGGTCAGATCTCCATTGCGACGCGTCGGTCAATGCCCCCGCAGGATCTGGCTCAGGAACAGCTTCAGCCGGTCGGTCTGCGGGTTTTCGAACAACTCGTTCGGCGGGCCGCTCTCGACGATCTCGCCGCGGTCCATGAACACCACCCGGTCGGCGACCTGGCGGGCGAACCCCATCTCGTGGGTGACGCAGACCATGGTCATGCCGGTCTCGGCCAGCCCGATCATGGTGTCCAGCACCTCCTTGATCATCTCGGGATCGAGCGCCGAGGTCGGCTCATCGAACAGCATGATCTTCGGCTTCATGCACAAGCGCCCGCGCGATCGCGACGCGCTGCTGCTGGCCGCCGGACAACTGGCCGGGATATTTCTTCGCCTGCTCGGGGATCTTCACCCGGCGCAGGTAGTCCATCGCCAGTTCCTCGGCCTCGGCCTTGGGCATCTTGCGCACCCAGATCGGCGCCAGCGTGCAGTTCTCCAGGATCGTCAGATGCGGGAACAGGTTGAACGACTGGAACACCATGCCGACCTCGCGGCGGATGGTGTCCAGCGCGCGCAGGTCGTCGGTCAGTTCGGTGCCGTCGACGATGATGTGGCCTTCCTGGTGCGTCTCCAGCCGGTTGATGCAGCGGATCATGGTGGACTTGCCCGACCCGGACGGGCCGCAGACGACCACGCGCTCTTTCTGCGCGATGGTCAGCGAGACGTCGCGCAGCACGTGCATCGTGCCGTACCACTTGTTGACCTTGTCCAGCACGATCGCCGGCGGCGCTCGCGGGCGACGTCGTGCGCGTCGGATGCCTCGGTGCATGGCGTGGCTCATGTCAGTATCTCCTGTCAGCGCGCGCGGGCAGCGGTTGAGGTCGCGCTCCAGGCTGCGGCTGTATTTCGACATGGCGAAGCAGAAGGCGATGTAGATGACGCCAAGCGCGATGTAGACCTCGGTCGAGAAGCTCTGCCAGGGCGGGTCGCTCAGCGCGACCTTGCCCATGGTCAGCAGGTCGAACATGCCGATGATCAGCACCAGGCTGGTGTCCTTGAAGAAGCCGATGAAGGTGTTGACCAGCGGCGGGATCACCAGGCGCAGCGCCTGCGGCAGGATGATGAAGCCGGTCTTCTTCCAGTAGCTCAGGCCCAGCGCGTCGGCGGCCTCGGCCTGGCCTTTCGGCAGGGCCTGCAGGCCGCCGCGGACGACCTCGGCCAGGTAGGCGCCGGCGAACAGGATGAAGGCGATCTGCGCGCGCAGCAGTTTGTCGATGTTGACGCCGGCCGGCATGAACAGCGGGAACATCACGCTGGCCATGAACAGCACGGCGATCAGCGGCACGCCGCGGATCAGCTCCACATACAGCACGCAGAGCAACTTCACCGCCGGCAGCTTGGTGGAGCGCCGGCCGAGCGCGACCAGGACCGCCAGCGGGAAGGAGAAGGCGGCGCCGAAGGTTGCCAGGATCAGGGTGATCGGCAGGCCGCCCCAGGAGTCCTCGGTGACCGCGGCAGGCCGAGGACGCCGCCCCACATCAGCACGCCGACCACCGCCAGGGTGGCGATCCAGATCAGCAGCCAGTTCCTTGCGCCAGAAGCGGCGCATGGCGGAGACGACGTAGAGGCCGATGAACAGCAGCACGACGATCGCCGGGCGCCATTGCTGGTCGTACGGATAGCGGCCGAACAGGATCAGCCGGTATTTGTCGGCAAGGACCGCCCAGCAGGCGCCGACGCCCTTGGCGTTCTGGCAGACTGGTGTCGGCGATGCCGTTGGCGCCGTAGGGCACCGTCCAGATCGCGTTGACGACGCCCCAATCAGCAGGCCGAACAGCGACGCGCACGATGATGTAGCCCAGCGCCAGGGTGACGGCGGTCGACCACCAGGAGCTGAACAGGTTGGCGCGAGCCAGGCCCAGGGCCGACGGCGCGGCCGGCGGCTGCTCGCGCGCCGGCGGTGGCGATGCGTCGGCGGTGGCGGTGTGACGTCGGCTCATGGCTCAGCGCTCCACCAGCGCGATATGCGCGTTGTACCAGTTCATGAACAGGCTGATCGACAGGCTGATGGTCAGATAGACGGCCATGATGATGGCGATGCCCTCGATCGCCTGGCCGGTCTGGTTCAGCGTGGTGTTGGCGATCGAGACGATGTCCTGGAAGCCGATCGCGACGGCCAGCGAGCTGTTCTTGGTGAGGTTCAGGTACTGGCTGGTCATCGGCGGAATGATCACCCGCAGCGCCTGCGGCAGGACGATCTGGCGCAGCACCGTGCCGCGTCGCAGGCCGAGCGCGCCGGCGGCCTCCCACTGGCCCTTGCGGGACGGCCTGGATGCCGGAGCGGACGATCTCGGCGATGTAGGAGGCGGTGTAGGTCACCAGGCCGAGCAGCAGCGCGAAGTATTCGGGGCTGAGCGTCACGCCGCCCTGGAAGTTGAAGCCGCGCAGCGCCGGGCGGTCGAGCGGTGAACGGCGCGCCGAGCGCGACCCAGACGACGAGCGGCAGACCGATCAGCAGCCCCAGCGCGACCGGCCAGACGGCGGGCGGACGCCGGTCGCCTCCTGCTGGCGGTCGGCGCGACGGTTCCACAGCACGTGCCGATCGGCGCCGACGAGGAAGGCCAGCAGGGCCCAGGTATGGGCGGGTTCCCAGTCCAGCGCGGCAGCCGCATGCCGCGGTTGGTCAGGAAGGCGAAGGTGCCGATGTGCCAGGCCTGGCGCGGCGCGGGCAGGCCCTGCAGGAAGGTGTACCAGAACAGCAACTGCAGCAGCAGCGGGATGTCGCGCAGCGTTTCGACGTAGAACGCGGTCAGTTTCGCCAGCAGCCAGTTCTTCGACAGCCGGCCGATGCCGATCAGCGTGCCCAGGATCGTGGCCAGGACGATGCCGATGATGGCGACCTTCAGCGTGTTCAGCACGCCGATCAGCAGCGCCCGTGCCGTAGGTGTTGACGGCCGGGTTGTAGGGGATCACGGACTTCGCCGATCGGGATGCCGGCGACCCGGCCGAGGAACCCGAACCCGGTGGCGATATGCCGCGCGGCGAGGTTGGCGTTGGTGTTGCTGACCAGATACCAGCCGATTGCCGACGACGATGCCGACGATGAGCACCTGCCAGACGATCGAGCGGAACACCGGGTCCGACCACGACAGCCGGATGCGCCGCTTCGGCGCGGCCCTGGCGGCGACCAGCCGTGGATCGGCGATGGCTTCTGACATCAGGCGGCGGTCTCCCTCGCGATTATCGACTGACTGGCTGGATACAGGAAGCAAGATCAGGGCCATCCGCAATGCGCCGTCCGCAGACCTGGACTCGAATACTGTGCGACGATTGGCGCGAAGATCAACGACGTCGCTCCCGGGGCGTACTGATACTCCACGGAATGTCGCCGGTTGGCTTGCTTCGAGCCCGGTGACTCACGGAAAGTAAGGTGGCAGAACGAGCATTATGATAATCGTGCCGAACAACGACGACCGTGGGGAGGGTTTATGAACGCGCCGCTGACAACGGTAATGCCGCTGGTACCCACCACGGAGTCGCGCCGGGTCCACATTCTGAAGCAATTGGAACGGAAGCTGCTGTGGTTGTCCGCGTGGACGATCCACAATGCCAACCATATCAGGCCCAATCGGGACGGGCTGAAAGTCGGCGGCCACCAGGCGTCCTGCGCCTCATGCATATCCATCCTCGCCGCGCTCTACTTTGAGATCGCCCGCCCGCAGGATCGCATCGCGGTGAAGCCGCATGCCGGGCCGGTGTTCCACGCGATGAATTACCTCTTTGGGCGGCAGACGGCGGAGAAGATGGGCGGGCTGCGGCAGTTCGGCGGCATCCAGCCATATCCGTCACGGGTCAAGGACGGCGGCGAGGTCGATTTCTCCACCGGCTCGGTCGGGCTGGGCGTGGCGATGACCAGCTTTTCCGCATTGATGGCGGACTATACGCGGCTGCACGGTCTCGGCCGGACCGACCTGCCGCCGGGGCGTCACATCGCCATCGCCGGCGACGCCGAACTGGACGAGGGCAATATCTACGAGGCGCTGCTCGAAGGCTGGAAGCATGACGTTCGCGATGTGTGGTGGATCATCGACTACAACCGCCAGAGCTTGGACTTGGTGGTGCCCGATCGGCTGTTCGGGCGCATCGAGGGCCTGTTCCGCGACATGGGATGGAACTGCGTCACCATCAAATACGGCCGCCGGCTGGAGGCGGCGTTCGCACGCGAGGGTGGCGAGGCGTTGCGCGCCTGGATCGATGACTGCCCGAACAGTTTGTATTCGGCGCTGACGTTCCAGGGCGGCGCGGCATGGCGGCAGGCGCTGTTGACGGATCTCGGCCGGTCGAAGGCGCGTGCCATCATCGAGGAACTGACCGACGATGAGCTCGGCGCCCTGATGACCAATCTGGGCGGCCATGACATCGAGACCGTTATCGAGACGTTGCGCGCCGCGGCCGCCGAGGGCGACCAGCCGACCTGTTTCATCGCCTACACCATCAAGGGCATGGGCCTGCCGTTCGCCGGCCACAAGGACAATCACGCCGGGCTGATGACCAAGGAGCAGATGGAGCAGTTCCGCCGTGACATGGATATTCGTCCCGGCCACGAATGGGATTTGTTCGAAGGCCTTGACGTTCCGCCCGATGAGCTTCGTGCGTTTTTGCGCGACTGCCCGTTCGGTACGCCTCTGACTCCGGAGGGACGCTGCCTGTCGGCGCCCATGGTGGCGGTGCCAGCGGCGCTGCCACTGCCGAAACTGGCTGGCCGAAAGATGTCGACCCAGGGCGGCTTCGGCGAAATGCTGGCGGAGATCGGCCGTGGACAAGGGGAATTGAAGGACCTCGCCGCCCACATCATGACCACGTCGCCGGACGTAACGGTGTCGACCAACCTCGGGCCATGGGTGAATCGCCGAGGGATCTTCGACCGGCATACCCGCAATGACGTCTTTCGTGACGCCAAGCTGGCGTCGGCGCAGCGCTGGGGCATGTCACCGAAGGGCCAGCACATCGAGCTGGGCATTGCCGAGCAGAACCTGTTTTTGCTGCTTGGGGCGGCGGGGCTGGCGCCAGGGATGACGGGGGCGCGCGTGCTGCCGGTGGGGACGGTCTATGACCCGTTCGTCAATCGCGGGTTGGACGCGCTGCTGTACGCCTGTTACCAGGATGCGAGGTTCTTGCTGGTTTCGACGCCGTCGGGGCTGACCCTGGCGCCGGAGGGCGGCCAGCATCAGTCGGTGAACACTCCGCTGATCGGCATGGCGGCGGACCGTCTGGCGAGCTTCGAGCCGGCCTATGTCGATGAGCTTGCGGTCCTGCTGCGGCATGCGTTCGATTTCATGCAGCGGCCGGACGGGTCGGCGGTGTGGCTGCGGCTGTCGACGCGGGGGCTGGAGCAAAAGGTGCGGCCACTAGACGCCGAGGCGGTGATTGCCGGCGCCCGATGGATCGTGCCACCGGCCGAGGGCGCACGGATCGCAGTGGCGTATCAGGGGCCGATCGCGCCGGAGGCCGAAGCGGCGTTTGCTGAACTGGCTGACGAGGAGCCGGGGGCGGGGCTGCTCTCGATCACCTCCCCGGATCGGTTACATGCCGGCTGGCTGGCGGCGCAGCGCGCTCGGCGGGCGGGCACGCCCGGGGCACTGTCGCATATCGAGCGGATTCTGGCGCCGCTGGCTCCGGACGCGGCGGTGGTCTCGGTGCTGGATGGCCATCCGGCGACACATGCGTGGCTCGGTGCGGTGCGCGGACACCGAGTGATGCCGCTGGGACCGGATCGATTCGGCCAGGGTGGCGATATACCGGATTTGTATCGGGAATATGGGTTGGATACCGACACGATCCTGGACGCGTGCGCGCAGGCGCTGCTGGGAACGTAGCAGGACGCTTCCGGTCGTGGCCGGATCGACAATGATCCGGCGGGCCCGTTGGGACGGCGGGATGGAGCAACAGCCTTCCAAGCGCCAAACCCGCCATCGAACACTGGACCTTTCTAGGCGAGATTGAGGGCTTTTCCAGGCGAAGCGGGCTCCCGTTGTTCTTGCTCCACTCGATTTCGTCCGGAGTTCTTGGCTCGATACAGCGCGGAATCAGCACGGGCCATGATGTCGTCGATCTTGCGATCGTTCGGTTGTCGGATGGCAACGCCAACGCTGACTGTCATCGCGATCAATCTGTCGCCCCACTCGAGCGCCGACCCAGCAACGCGGCTGCGAATTCGTTCGGCTACCGACGCTGCCATTGCCATTGAGGAGTTGGGAAGTACAACAACGAACTCCTCACCGCCCACGCGGCCCAACAAATCAGTTTCGCGGGTGGCTTGTCGAAGCACAACAGCGATGTGCCGCAAGGCAGAGTCTCCAACCGCATGACCGTATTGATCGTTGATCGACTTGAAGTGATCGACATCGACCATCAATAAAGCCAGATGTTCACGCTGTTCACACATCTGCTGCGCCGGCTCGAAAAACCCCGCTCGGTTCAACGTTCCGGTGAGCCCGTCCGTGGCGGCCAATCGGCGTAGCTCGTCTTCCAGTTTACGGTGCTCGACAATCTTCTTTTCGAGATCGAGCCGGGCCGCCTCAACATGGCGGGCGCTTTCGTCTGCCGCCTCCGCCAGTGCCACCAGATAGGCTCCCTGATCCTCCAATGTCTCGTTCTGGAACCGCAGGTCAGCGCGGATTCTTTCGACGGCGTCACCAGCTTCACGCTGCAACTCTTGCGAGATATCGCTATACGTCAGGAGCCTTCCCTCATCAGCGCAGGGGGTGCAGCAAAACAGCAGGCGCCGCCCATTTCGTAGGGCAATCTCGGTGGGCGGAATGGACCCTTCGCGGACCGCCCCATCCCGTTGATCGAGATATTCGGCGAGTCTCTCATCCGCTACCGCGAACAAACCGCTTGCCCCGACATGATCCAGCAGGTCGCGGAACTTGGGCGTGCTCGCCAGGAGCGCTGACGAGAACCCAAATAGTTCGGTGACCCGGCGGTTAGCAAAGCGGACGTGAAAATCGTCGTTCAGTAGAAGGATGCCGACATTCGTGAGGTCCAGCGCCTGACCCAAGCTGCGCAGAACTGCTTCCACGGGTTCCGAAGTCGGATATTCCGGCATATGGCGATCCTTGCCGACGGCTCATTCCGTCGGCACTGGCCGGCATTCTACGCGGCAAAGTTTACTGATCGGTAAATCGGGACCTGCGGCTCGATATCGTGAACCTCTCGGGGTTTGGGATCGATGACCTGCGCTGAAACCCGAAACCGCGTTGCCTCCGAGGCTGGCACTACCTACGGCGCGCGTGCTCGGGCAAAGTGGTGGCGATCGTAATGGCGTACGGCTGCTCCACCGTGAGAATGGGTTGGAGAAGGGATCAGGGCTGCAATGGTGCGGACTTTGTTGTTCACGATCAGCTGTGTCCTGGTGGCCGGTTGCGGCACGCTGGGCCCTGCGACGATTCCCAATGATCAGGTCGACTATGCCGACGCTATGTCGCGCGGCGATGCACGGCTGGCGCTTTTGAACATCGTCAAGCTGCGTTACCAGGACGTTGTGACGTTCGTCGAACCCAACCAGGTTGTTGCCGGCTACCAACTCCAGGGTCAGATCAATCTCAGCGGGCAACTGTCCCATTCCGACGGCAGCGGCGCGCTGGGCGCGCAGGGCACCTTCAGCAACAGTCCGACCATCACCTACAGCCCGGTGACAGGCGGTGATTTCGAAACGCTTCTGCTGACGCCGATCCCGCCGCTGGACCTATTCGCGTTGGCCAACTCGGGCGTCAGCACGTCGGTGGTCTTGTCCGTTGGCCTGCAGCAGTTCAACGGCGTCTCGAACCCCGGGGTCGGTTTGCCCACCGACGAGAGCGATACAAGCTCCAGCATCGTCGAACTGATGCATCAGGGCGAAATGCTGCGGCAGGCCGGCCGGTTGAGCGTTGATGTCGAGACGACCGGCAAGGGCAAGGAACTCAAGCGGGAGCTTTTCTACAATTTCCTGCCGGGCAAGGCTGACCCGGAACTAGACCGGCAGGAGCGCCGCTGGCGGGCGAGCCTCGGCCTCGACCCGAAGAGCAAGCATTTTCGGGTCGTGTTTGGCACGGGCCGTGGCGGACCGGGCGAAATCCGGGTGGTGACCCGGTCGATCATGGGGATTCTGATCGATGTGGCGCGCGGCATTCAGGTGCCGGCGAGCGATATTGCCGAAAGCCGAGCGACGGCGACGCCGGCAAACTTCAGGCCCGTCGCCCACATCGCCATTCAATCAAGCACAGGGTTGCTGCATCCCAGCGATGCCGCCACCTATGTCCGCTATCGTGACCACTGGTTCTGGATCGACGACAGAGACTATCAGTCAAAGACCATCTTCGCCTTCATCGTCCATCTGCTGTCGCTCGCCGAGGGCGAGAAGACCCAGCAACTGCCGGTGATCACCATCCCCGTCGGCTGACGACGCGCGGCTTCGGCGTCACACGCTCAACCCTCCACGCCGATGGGAGGCGGACCTCGGACCGGACGCGAGGCAGTCAGGAGGTTGAATGTCGTTAGCCAATCCTCAACCATTTGGGTGATACGGTCTTCTTCGCGAAGCCGGCTGGGGTGTCGCCCCCGGGCTTCCCTCCGTCTCCACACAGGCGCTCTTCCTCGGGCGCCTGCCGGGGTTTCAGAGGCACCTCCAACACCGTCGCCCAAGAAACGACACTGATGCGGTTGTCCTGCTCGGTCCTTTGTTCACCCGCGGTCAACTGCCCGAGTGCAGCTATCAATCCGAGGCGGCGATTGTCCGACGCGACACCGTCTCCAGCCTGAAAAAATGTGCCGCCAACAGAGAGAGTTTTGCAATGCTTCGCGCCGAGATTGATCAGGAGCAGAACCGGTTGATCCTACGTTGGATAGATTTGCCCAACATCACACAAATCGACGCGTTGCAGGCTGAGGTCGCATTGCTGCTGCCGAGGCTGTGGCCCAATTTTGACTGCATCAGCGATATCGCCAACATGCGGCCGGTTTCGCGGCATGTGATGGAGCACATCGAGCGGCTCCAGGCATTCCTGCACCAGGCCGGCATGCGGCGTGTGGTGCGGATCGTGGGCCGCAGCGGCGGCGCGCATTTGGCCTCGACGCAGATGGACCGTTCGGCGGCGGAGGCTGGTTACGAAGCGATTTACGTGGATACCGAGGCGGACGCATTGGTGGCGTTGAGTCGGCACTGAGGTGCTATGCCCGCGTGCCTCGTGATCAGCGGCGCGGACCTGATCACGCGCGGCCGGTCAGATGAAAGCGTGCGGCGGCAGCCGCGCCGGCTCCGCGGTCGATGACGCCTGGGACGGATCCGGTTCAGCCAGCGACGTGTTCGAGCGACCCGGCATGCGCCGGTGCGATTTTGCCGGCGCGCAAGAGCGCGGTAACGTCGGACACGGGCAGGGGCCTGGCGAAATAGTAACCCTGGACGATCCTGCCCCCCCAGTTTGCCAGTAGCGCGAGCTGCGCCGCTGTCTCGACACCCTCCACGACCACCTCGATCCCGAGCTCGCGTGCCAGGCCCAGGGCGGCCCTGACAATCGCGTCGTTGCCGGCTTCGATGCCGATGTCAGCTATGAACGTCTGGGCAATCTTGATGCGATCCACCGGATACCGGCGCAGATAGTCGAGCGACGAATAGCCGCAGCCGAAATCGTCGATCGCAATACGGTGCCCCTTCTCGCGAAGGCGGAGCAGTACCTCGTTGTGATCACGCGACGCGTCCATCAGAACGCTCTCGGTCAGTTCCAGTTCGAGAATCCGCAGCGGCAGATCAAACTCTGCCACGGTCGCGGCGATATCCTTCTCCAGTTCGAGCGGCAGTTTGAATTGGATGGCCGACAGGTTGACCGCGACAACCGGTGGCGCGATACCGGCGTCGAGCCATCGTCTGGTCTGGCGGCACGCGTCGCGCAGGATCCAACGCCCCAGTGCTACAATCAGGCCATTCTTCTCTGCCAGCGCGATGAACCGGCCGGGTCCCGAAGACTCCCTTCCTCGGGTGACGCCACCGCACAAGCGCCTCAAGGCCGACGATGCGGCCGGTTTCGATTGCAACCTGTGGCTGGTACAAAAGAAAAAACTGTTCCCTGGCGATCGCTTCCCGCAGCTCCGCGCCGATGGCGATTTGCTCGCGGATCTCCGCGTCCATGGCCTCGGTAAAGAACCGGTATGAGCCACGACCTTCCGCCTTTGCCCGATACAATGCCACGTCCGCATGAGATAGCAGGGTCTCCGCGTCGGAGGAATCCAGTCCGTAGACAGCAATGCCAACGCTGGTACCGGAACGAATTACGTTGTCGTCAATGACGAACGGCTCGGCCATGGCCCGCAAGAGCCGGTCAGCGAGTATAGTCAGGTAGGCTGGGTCCCGAATATCCTCCACCAATACGGCGAATTCGTCGCCTCCGAAACGGGCGACCATGTCGGTTTCACGAACATTTTCCCGTAGCCGGTCGGCCGCCGCGTGAAGCAACGAATCACCGACCGGATGGCCGAGTGTATCGTTCACGTCCTTGAAATGATCGAGATCCAGATACAGAATGGCGAAGCCTTTGTCGCCTCGGCGGGCCACGGCGATCGCTTGCTCGAGGGCGTCAACGAAGACATGGCGATTAACGAGGGCTGTCAGGTTGTCATAGCGCGCCATCCGCGCGATCTGCTGCTCCGCCAGCTTCCGCTCCGAGATATCGCGGATCGTGGCATAGATCACCACGTTGTCTCCGTGCGCGCCCCGCGTCAGGAGCACGTCGGCCGGGAATTCCACGCCGTCGAGCCGCCGGTGTATCCACTCGAAGGCGTGAGCGCCCTTGCGCAGGGTCGTCTCGATCATTTCATCGGCTTTTTCGGCAGAGGCTCGCCCGTCCGGTTGTCGTTCCGGGGACACCTCTGATGGCTGGCGGGAAAGAAAATCCTCCGGGTCCTTGGCTCCGAATAGCGCAACGACACTCGGGTTGGCTGATGTGATACGTCCGGACGACGGGTCAAGCAGCAAGATGGCGTCATGCGTGGACTCAAAAAGGTCACGATATTTCGCCTCGCTGGTTTGCAGCGCCCGTTCGGCCTGCCTGGCGGCGGTAATGTCTCTTATGAAGCATAACAGCCTGCCAGCGCCTGGCCACAACGAGGCACTGCACTCGATATCGACAGTACCACCGGCTTTCGCACGGAGCTGCGACTCGAAGCGATCGAATCCCACCCTCCCGATCGTCGCCATGTGGTTCGTCCTTTGAGGCGATCCTCGGACCTCGAGATCCTTGAACCGTAGTTTGAGGCACTCTTCTCGCGAAAAATCGAGCATCCGGCAAAGAGCATCGTTTACCTGGACGATGTTTTCGTTCTCGTCCAGAACCAAGAAGCCGTCGGAGGTGGTGGCCAGCATGGTCATATACTGGTCAGCCTGGACACGGATGGTTTCCGCGGCGCGGTTGCGTTCGGTGACATCCGTGCATGCACCCACCCACTCGCGAATGGTTCGATCCGGGTTCATGAGCGGCACGCCCTGGGACAGGAAGTCGCGGTAGTTGCCGTCACGCCCGCGAATTCTGCATTCGGTTTTGAATATGGTCTGGGCGGCGACCGCGCGGTCCCACTCTTCCAGCATGTGCCTGGCATCATCCGGGTGAATAGCGTCAGTCCAGCCGAGACCCCGCGTCTCGTCACCACTCTGCCCGGTCAACTCCCGCCAGCTTGGCAAATCCTCGATGCTCTCGCCCACCGCATTGGTGCGCCAAACGACCTGCGTTGTTGCCGTGATCAATGTTCTGAACCGTTCCTCGCTCAACTCCAGCCTGGTGAAAAGCTGGAGATGCCGAGCGGCTTCGGTCCGCAAAGATTCGTTGGATTCCGTGAGTGCCCGGTTGGCTTCCGCCAGCGCGGCTGTCCGTTCGGCGACAAGCTCCTCGAGATGACGCCGATAGTCGGCCAGTTCCTGTTCTGCCCGCGCTGCGGCTTCTTGCGCAGCCACGATCTCCGTCAGATCGGTGACGAGGACGATGGTGCTTCGGGTGGCTCCGTCCGCGTGGGCGTGCAGCGCGACATTCACTGGCACTGGTTCATTGTTCACCCGCAGCATCTGCACGTGGGTCAGGGTGCATTCGTGCTCGCGGAGTGCCGCGGTGATCCTGGTTCGATCACGGCCGGTGAAATAGACCTGGAGCGTGGAACCGACGACCGTGTCAGGAATGGTGTTGACCATGTCGGCAAAGCGCTGGTTGCAGTACACCACCATGCCGTCGGGCGTGACGATGGCGGCACCTTCGGTCATAGCCTCGATGATCTCGCGGTGCGGCTGCTCGGCGCCGGTCAGCAAGAACACCTGCTCGCTTGCCGACATTGTTACCATGATCGCGATCGTGCCCACGCGGCGGGGGATCGCACGCAGCGTTTCCTGGCCGATTTCCGCCCGACGCGGAACTTGGCGCACACCCGCCGGAGGCCGCCAACGCAAGGGGCAATTTCGTCCGGATGGCCATGTCGGACAAATACATTGGGGAGACCCACCGCAGCATCGCGGAGCATAAGAGCGCGGCGACCTTAATGCGCGATTAACGGCACCGCAGGGACATCTCGTCCCGGGCACCATGGCACCCCTTACGGCGAACTCGCCTGGTTCTGGTGGCGACGTAACATTGCCTCATCGGCGAAAGGCGTTGCAGCCGAAGCGGGTGGGTGGCGTGAAGTTCGGGCCAGTCGGCCGCCGTTTCGACCGGTATCACCACGTCCATGGCCCCTAAAATCGGCGTGACGCGGGCGAAGCCTGCGACCTGGGCGTCGAGCGTCGAACCCGGCGCGCCGCGGCCGCCCGGGTCGCTCGGCGGCGCTCTGTCAAGGCCAGACCCCATAACAGCGGTGTACCCGGGCCAGTCGATATCTCTGCTCTCATTAGGAGAATTTACGACACGAAATACACTCATAGATTGCATAGATCGGACGTACCCGATAGGCTGCCGCCGCCAGACCAGAAGGCCTGCATACACTTGCAGCGTCGGCTGTATTTCCGCGGATGGGATCAAAGCCGCCATGGTTGAACGAACCGCGCGCGATCCGACGATGGAGGAAATCGTCGGGGCGTTGCGCGAGACGAGGCAGGACGCGGGCCGGGTGCCCCCCCTTACCGTGGTCGGGGCTCAGCCCGCCGGCAGGGCGTCGGCGGCGGCTCTGCGCGGTGGCGAAGGCCGAACGGTGCGCCACAATGGCGAGGCCGCCGGTGCTCGGTACGGCACCGGCTCGACCGAGGTCGCCGAACTGCGTGAAGGTGAGATTGACCGTCTGTTGGGCGAAAATGCTCGCCTCAACGAACGCATTGTGTTCCTGCTGAAGGTCATCGAGCGCGAACAGCGGCGTAGCGGCGATCTCGCCGGCGGCCATCGCGTCGAGACGGCACGGGCCGCCGTCGTTCGCGACGTGAAGGCGACCCTCGAGGCGGAGCTCCGCCCTATCCTGCTCGTCCTGCTGCGCATGCTGCAGACACAACAGGCCGAGCCGGCGGCATCTCGATCCGTGGAGCCCGCGCAGTCGGTTGCGACGCAGAGCGCGCCCGCCAGCCCTGGCGGCGATAGCTCCGCAGTGGATCCGCGACGTGAGCGGTAGATTCCAGCGGTGAAGATGAGGCTCTGGTGTGACAGCAGGCGAGCGCCATGCCACCGCAACCCGCTTCGCACGAGCGCACCCGTCAGGCCGAGGAGCGCATCGCGGACCTCGATCCTTCGCCGATCGCCGGTCGTATGGCCGGCGTAACCCCGTCAAGGCCCCACGCCGCCACGTCATTCCGGCGACGCGCCGTCGAACAGCACCCGGCCCGTACCGAATCAGGAGACCCGTCAATGGCCACCGCAGCCCCGTCGCAGCAAGCCGTCAAAGGGCTTGACCTTGGAACGAGTCACATCGTTCTCGCCACCCTCGAGGGACAGAAAGTTGACTACAGCCGCCAACTGAACGCCTTCGTCGACATCCCCTACAACAAGATGACGGAGCAGATGCTTGCGCGGGAGAATATCCTGCATCAGGTCGAAGGTCCGCATATCTACGCCTATGGCAACCGGGCCGACGAATTCGCCAATTTCATCGGTGGCGACACGCGCCGGCCGATGCAAAGCGGCGTGCTCAACCCCACCGAGCCAAAGAATCTGCAGGTGATCGAGCTGCTGCTCGGGCACCTGTGCGGCAGGGCGGCGGAAGGAGAGAAGCTGTGTGTCAGCATCCCGAGCGCGCCGCCTGATCATGGCTCGGATCTGGTGTTCCACGAACGCTCGGTGAAAGGGATCTTCGAGAAGCTCGGTTATCAGGTGCAGTCGATCAATGAGGGGCTCGCGGTCATCTATTCCGAGCTCAAGGATGCCAACTTCACCGGCATCGGCATGAGCTTCGGCGGCGGCATGTGCAATATCTGCGTGGCTTATCTCGGCCTTCCGGTTCTGACCATCGCGACGACCAAGGCCGGTGACTACATCGATCATAGCGCTGCCTCGGTGACCGGCGAGACACCCACCACCGTCCGCCTCTATAAGGAGCACGCCTCCGAGAGCGGCTTTATGCTGGACGTTGCGGCGGACGGCTCGATCGACCGCGCGCTCTCGGTCTACTATACAGATGTCATCGAGACAGCCGCGGCGGCGCTGCAGACCGCGATGGCGGATTCCAAAAAGCTGCCGCGCTTCACGGCGCCGATCCCGATCGTGTTCGCCGGCGGCACGACGATGGCGGGCAACTTTCTTGCCAAGGCGAAATCGGTCATCGCCGGTGTTTCTTTGCCGGTTGGCGTCAGGGATGTCTATCTCGCCAAGGACCCGTTCAACGTTACCGCCAAGGGCGCCCTCGTCGGCGCTATGCTCAACATGTAACCAGCAAGCCCTTGTAATGCCGGCACAACGATCACGCCTCGGCGCCACGCCGGCCGCCTGAAAGTATCGTCGCCGTGCTTGGCACGGTGCCCTTCGACTTGCGCCGCCCGGCGAACGAGCCAAGCCGTTGGGCGACGAAGCAGGCGCGGCAGGTTGTCCTTGGGAGGGACGTCAGCAAGAGTTGGCCCGGCCGCCGCCGGCGCGCCAGTCCGGCAACCTTGGCCGACAGGCTTCAGAACTGCTTCAGCAGCCGGTCGATGTAATCCAGCTCCTCGCGTGGGCGCTCCTGCTCGGCACCCCGCCGGCGCAGTTCCTCCTGGATCGCCTGGGTGCGCTGCCTTTCGCGTTCCTCCGGCACCGCCACATCCGCGTTGTCAGTCGAATTGCCTTGCGCCGAACGACCGAGTGGGTCGCGACCGCCGGGATCGGCATGATCGGGAGAGCCCGGCTGCGGACCAGCACCGCGCCCATCGCGACCCTGGCCATCAGGCATCATCATGCCCATCTGCCCCTCCGAGTCGTCCTGATCGCCCTCCTCGCCGCCTTGACCGGCTTGGTGGCCAGACTGCTTGGCCATGGTTTGCCCCATCTCACGGGCGCCCTTCTGCAGAGCGGCGATCGCCTCCTGTTGTGACTGCCCCGCAGCCGGGTCGTTCCCCTGGCTCAGGCGACCCATCGAATCGCGCATCGCCTGGTCGGCTTCGCCGAGGCTGGGCGGCACCTGGCCGGTCAAATCGCCGAACTGCTGCATCAACTCGCCCAGCGCACGGCGTAGCGCCTGCTGGACACGGCGGTCCGCCTCCCGCTCCGCTGCCGCCTTCTCGCCGCCCGTTGGTGGCTGCCCAGGCGCTGATTGGCTGGTTTGGCCATTCGGCGGCGCGTTATCGGGGGAAGAACCGGGGGGCTGCGTGCCGGCCTCTCCCTGATCGCCTCGACGCTGGGCGTGATCGAGCAGTCCCGCCTCGCGCCCTATCATGTCCTGCACCGCACCCATTTGCTGCTTGCCGCGCTGGCGGCGCCCGTTGGCCTGCTTGCCTTCGCCCGGTTTGGTGCGGGCATTGCGAAGCTGATCGAGCATCTTCTCCAGTTCACCGATCTTCTGCTGTGCATCGGCCATCCGCCCTTCCTGCACCGCCTTCTCGGCCTGGTCCGCCTTCTGATTCATGTCCCGATTGGAAAGCTTCGCGGCATTCTGGTCGAACGGGGTAAGGTCGTTGTTGCGCTTCAATTCCTCCGTCAGCGCTTGCATGTGACGGTCGATCGCCTCTCGCAGCTCCTGCAGACGCTTTTCCAGCGCTTGCCGATTTGCGTCCGTTGGCTCCTGCGTGGCGCGATCCAGCGCATCGCGCGCCGCGCGGCGAGCCTCCTCCAACCGGCGGGCGCTTTGCTCGGTGCGGCCTTCCTCCATGTGCAACGCGAGTTCCCACATCTCACTCTGCGCTTCGGGAATTGCAGCTTCAGACCGCTCGCGTACCAGCACATAATAGATCGCACTCAGGTTCACGAAAGCACCGGCGTCGCCCGCGAACAGTTCAGGCTGCTGCATCAGGCGATCCAGCTCCTGCACGGCATCGTCACGGTCGTTCGGGCGCAGACTCAGCGCCTTGCGCATCGCGATCAATGCCTGCGCAACTGGATTATGGAATGGACGCTCCGACAGTTCGAACGTCTCGTCTGTGCTGGTGCCGGTCTGGTTGAGGGCATCGCGGGCGATCAGGCGACCGACGACCGGCAAGCCGGCCCACGGATGCGCGGTCAGATCCTGTTGGTTGACGCCATGCGCGTCTTTCGGATTGCCTCCCGGAAGAGGAATCGTCACCACAAGAGGCGGCGCTTCCGGCCGGTCGCGCAGCCGGATCTCGACCTGCAGGCCGGTGACGCCGTAGTCATCCGAGACCTGCCAAGGCAGTCGGGTCTGCTGCCCAGACGACGCCCGACCAGGATTCTCGCCCCAGGTGGCGGTCGGCGGCTGATCGGCGATTACGGTCAATGTCCAGGCGGCCAGCAACTGGCTGTCCCGCAGCACCGTCAGCAAGCCACCGCGCGTCAGGTCCCATTCGGCCTGGAAGCTGTTGCTGTCGAGCGAACTGAAATGCGCCGACCGTTCGTTCAGCGACAATGTGGGCAAGCCCGTGCCGCCCGACACATTCACCGTCAGATGCGATCCGGCAGGAACCGAGACCGTGCCGCCCTGCGGCCGGAGAAAGATCGGCGCCACGCGCGTATAGGGGGGCGGGGTGATCCAGGCCTGCAACTGAGTGGTCGCAACCGCGGGCGGCACGGGTACCGCGGGCGAAAGCGCCGCAAGTAACCGCGTGGGGGCGTCTATGCCTGCGATCACGAGGCTGACGACGATGCACAGCAACAGCGCATAACGCAGGGCTCGGGGGTCTCGACGGGCCAGGCCGGGACGTGGCAGCCCCACCTTCAGACGTCCCACCTGTGCCATCGCGCGGTCCGTGTGCGCCTGCCAGACCGCCTGGATGAGGCTGTCGCTCACGGCTGGACGGTCGGTCAGCACCGACAATGGCCGGTGAACCAGCCCCGAACTGGTTTCCAGCCGGCGGTCCGCGGCGCGGTCGTCCGGAACCCGGACGCCGCGCAGACCGCGAAACGCCAGCGCCGCCACAGCAAGGACGAGGATGACCAGAAGTGCCCAATGCAGGGAGGCCGGCAGCAGTTCCGGTAAGCCGAGCAGCGCCAGGCATGCGAACAGGCCGAGCAGGCCGAGCGGCGGCCAGAGAGCGGGCCAGAGAGCTTCGAACAGGATGGCCAGGCGCGCGAGCAGCCGACGGCCGGAGAGGCGCCGTGCCAGGCTTGTCAGCCCCGACGGTGCCCTGCCGGTCTCGACCGTCCGCTCTTGGCCCGCGCGTTCATCGCTCATGCCGGAAGTCTCTCTCGTTGCCACAATGACTCCACAGACTGCCGGTCGCGGATCACCGACCAGCGATCACCGTCCACCCATGCCTCGGCGGCCAGGGGACGTGCGTTGTAGGTCGAGCTCATGACCGCACCATAGGCGCCGGCATCCAGAATCGCCACGCCCGCGTCGGCGCGCAGCGGCGGCAGCCGGCGGTTTCGCGAGAAAGTGTCGCCGCTTTCGCATACCGGACCGACGACGGCGGCCGGAAGCGTCGGCAGCACGGCGTCGACGGCCGAGAGGGGGACGATGCCATGCCACGCATCATACATCGCAGGGCGCACCAGGTCGCTCATCGCCGCGTCCAGCACCACGAACCGTCCGCCGGGGCTCTGCTTGACCAGGACGACCGAGGCCAGCAGGACACCCGCCGGGCCGACCAGCCAACGGCCGGGCTCGATCGCCAGGCGAACATCCAGATGTTGGAACGCCGCCTTGATCACCGCCGCGAGGCCAGCCGGATCGGGTGCCGGTTCGTTGCGATACGGGATACCCAGGCCACCGCCGCAGTCGACCGTCTCCACCGGCAGACCCTGCCGTCGGAGAATGGCGACCAGGTCAGCGATGCGGGCAAAGGCAGCGCGATACGGCGCCAGGGCCAGGATCTGGCTGCCGATATGGGTCGCCAGCCCGACCGGCCGAATTCCGGGCATGGTTGCCGCCCTGGCATAGAGCTCCGCCGCGTCGGCGTAAGGGATCCCAAACTTATCCGTCGCCCGACCGGTGGTGATCTTCTCGTTCGTGCCGGCGTCGACGTCCGGGTTCACCCGCAGCGCCACTCGGGCTTCACGGCCCAGACCCGTGGCGACACCCGAGACCATCGCCAGTTCCTCGGCGCTTTCGATGTTGATCTGCCCGACCTCCCGCTGCAGCGCCAGACCCAGTTCGGCCGCCGACTTGCCGACGCCGGAATAGACGATCCGGCTGGCGGGGAAGCCAGCGTGCAGGACCTTCTGGAATTCCCCGCCGCTGACCACGTCGGCGCCGGCACCTTCAGCGTTGAACAACGACAATACGGCCAGGCTGTCATTTGCCTTGACTGCGTAATGCACATGCATGTCCAGACGCGCGTCGGTCATGACGCGGGCGATGGTCCGGTAACGGCTGCGCATCGTGGCGGCCGAGTATACCCAGGTCGGCGTGCCCACCGCTTGAGCGATGCGGGCGAGCGGCACACCGTCCAACATCAGGCCCGCCATCGCGTCGTGCTTCAGCCAGGGCCGTGCGGCCAGCAGTTCCTGGGTGGTGGGGTCATCAGAGGTGTCAATCAGTGCGGTCGGAGGTGCCATCCGGTCAGATTAGCGCAAGTACAAGTCACCTGGAAACCGAACAGACATCGGTTCGCAAAGGCGGCCCCGCTGCAAGCCTCCCGCGCGGCTCCCCCGAGGCTTTGCGCCACACTCGGCAGACCGGCCCGGCACCAGCCCGGCCGACGTCGTGATCGCCACCAGGGCCAACCCCGGCGCCAGTCAGTCCACCGCCTCCGCCAGACGTTGCAGATAGTAGGCGGGATCGCCGAACAGCCGCTCGATGACCATGCAACGGCGGAAGTAATGGCCGACGGCATATTCCTCGGTCATACCGATGCCGCCGTGCATCTGAACCGCGCTTTGCGACACGTAGCGGCCTGCCTGCCCGACGCCGACCTTGGCCAGAGCAATGTCATGCGCTCGCGCGGCATCGTCCTGGTTATCGACCGACATCGTCGCCAGCATCGCCATGCTGCGACCTTGCTCCTGCGCCATGAACATGTCCGCCAGCCGGTGCTGCACGACCTGATAGGTCCCGATCGGCTGACCAAATTGGACCCGTGTCTTGCTGTATTCCAGCGTCATCTCGTTCATCGCTTCCATCGCGCCGACGGTCTCGGCCGCGGTTGCGGCGATCCCGGCTTCGATCACGCGCTGGATGATCGGCAGGCCCTTGCCAGCCCCGCCCAGTACGTCCGCCTCGGTCACCGTCACGTTCGAAAGCGAGATGTCGGCCGCCCGTGTGTCATCACGACTGAGGTAGCCGCGACGCGCCACACCCGGCGCCGTCGTATCGACCAGGAACAGAGTGATGCCATCGGGATCATGGCGCTCGCCGCCGGTGCGGGCGCTGACGATGATCTTGTCCGCGGCCTCGCCGTGCGAAACCACCGTTTTCGACCCATCCAAGACCCAGCCCGAGCCATTTCTCTTGGCGGTCGTGATCACGTCCGTCAGGTCGTAGCGGGCTTGCCGCTCACCGTGAGCGAACGCCAGTTTCAGGCTGCCGTCGGCGATCGCCGGCAGGAGCGTGGCCTTCTGCTCGGTTGTTCCGGCTGCTTTCACCGCCGTGCCGGCGAGGACGACGGTCGACAGATAGGGCTCCAGCACAAGCACACGGCCGAATGCCTGCATCACCAGCATCACTTCCTGCGCGCCGCCGCCGAAACCGCCGTATTCCTCCGCGAACGGCAGTCCCAGCAGGCCGAGTTCGGCAAATTGCGACCAGATCGCCGATGAGTAGCCCCCGTCCAGCGCCATGTAGCCCTTGCGCTGCGCGAAGCTGTAGGTGTCGCCCAGCATGCGGGTGACGCTGTCGACCAGCAGCCGTTGGTCGTCGGATGGTTCGAAGTCCATTACAGCCCCAGTACCGCTTTGGTCAGAATGTTCTTCTGGATCTCGTTGGTGCCGCCGTAGATAGAGGCGGCGCGCAGCATCAGGTAGCTTCCGGTCGACGCACTGCTGGCCTCCAGCAGTTCATCGGGTTCGTTCATCGCCTCCAGCTCCTGCGCCCAGATCGGCGTTGCCTGCGGCCCGGCGACATCCACCGCCAGCTCCGAGGTCGCTTGCAGAAGTTCAGTCCCCTTGACCTTGAGCACCGACGACAAGGGATCCGGCCGCCCGGCGCCTTTCGCCTTATCGTACGCCGAAACGACGCGGTACTGCGTAATCTCGAGCGCCTTCATGTCGACCTGAAGCTGAGCGATACGCTGGCGGAACGTCGGATCCTGGATCAATGGCTTGCCGCCGAGATTGACCTCATGCGCCATGGCGACGGCGGCGTTGACCCGTTCGCGCGACTTGCCCAGACGGGCGATACCGGTGCGCTCGTTGCCGAGCAGGAACTTGGCGACGTCCCAGCCCTTGTTCTCGGCGTGAACGCGCATCGCCACCGGCACCTTCACATCGTCGAAGAACACTTCATTCAGGTGGTGGCTGGCGTCGATCGAGATGATCGGCCGCACCGTGATCCCCGGCGTCTTCATATCGACCAGTAGGAATGAGATGCCTTCCTGCCGCTTGCGCGCATTCGGATCGGTGCGCACCAGAAGGAAGCACCAGTCGGCGTTATGCGCGGTGGAGGTCCAGATCTTCTGTCCGTTGACCACGTAATGATCACCGTCCAGCTTGGCTGCGGTCTTCAGCGATGCAAGGTCGGATCCCGCGCCCGGCTCGGAGAAGCCCTGGCACCACCAGTCGTCCAGATTGGCGGCGCGCGGGAGGAAGCGCTTTTTTTGCTCCTCGGTGCCAAACTGGAGCAGCACCGGGCCGAGCATGGTGATGTTGAACGATAGCAGTTCGGGAGCCGGCGCCATCAGGTTCTCTTCCAGGAAGATCATCTTTTGGATTGCGGTCCAACCGGTGCCACCCCACTCCTTCGGCCAAGACGTCGCCGCCCAACCCTTGGCGTTGAGGATGCGCTGCCAGCGGACAGTGTCTTCCTTCCGCGGCGGGTGACCGAGCTTCATGCGGTCACGGGTGTCAGTGGGCAGGTGCTCGGCGATGAAGGTTCGGACCTCCTCGCGGAAGGCGACCTCCTCCGGGGTGAATTGAAGATCCATGGCTGGGTTCCTCGTACTGGCCGGTAACTCTAGGCAGGCCAGCGGTTCGGCGCAATCCGGAGGACAATGGCGGTCCGCGCCGAGCCGTGGCCCGCTGCCAGGTTGGACGCGTCTGTGCCCGTAGCCTTGTTGGTGCCCGTAGCCTGCAACCGCCATGAAACTGGGGCAGCATCCCGCCCTGGCGTCCGCCTTCCCGGCCAGGCTGTCCCGGACACCCTTGCTGGCTGCCGTCGGGTCCATGGCGGTATGTTTCGATGTCGCGAAGTTGCCGGCGTGGTTACGGGTCGAGCGAACGCCGCCGAGGATCGGTCCCTTGCTGGGGCGGCCGAGAAGAGTCCGTAGACATCGAAGTCAAAGTAATTGGGCCCACTCAGCTGGAGAATCCATGGCTGCGGCATTCCTTGCGCCGACACATGGCGACATGCACCCACTCGTCGGCACCAATCCTGCATGATTGAGACTGTGAGCACGGCAAACCAGGGCGTCGTCCGCAATTTGCTCGATGATCAGGTCAAAGTTAGCTATGCCGTGCCGGTTGGCATTTTTCAGGAGATAACAAAAGTGAGCCACGCAGGAAATTTTATATTGAGAGCGACCATGATTGCGGCAGCGATTATAGTTACGTCTTCCTCGCCATTTCAGATTGGTTTCGCATCGGCCCAACAGATCGACGGCATGAAGCCGACGGCAAACAGTGCGCCAATCGCGCTCTACATCACGCTTTGCTTGTGGTCGGAGCGTCGCCCGGCGGCGATGTGCCATGAACTGCCACTTACGCCGGGGGCAGCGGGGCCGGGGTTTGCCAGCATGGAAGCCTGTCGGGACGGACAGCAGGAGGCCTTGCGCAAGTGGCTTACGCAAGCTGGACCAGTGTTCGGCTTCACCGCCATGTCCGGCGACGGCTACCGGATCGAAGGACAGCACTGCAGCCCCGCGGTCGGCAATTCGCCCGCCCGCGAGGGCAAGATGGATACCCGATCCCTTTCGCGGCACGCCGCAACGAACCAAGGAATATCGAGGGATTTTCGGTTGCCTGGACTTGCCTAGGACCCGTAGTCGCTAAAGGAACGTTTCCCCCAATTCTGTCTGCTGCAATTTTCTTACGGCAGCGTATTGCACGCCAAGCTGAATTCGGTAGGCAGAGTTTGCCAGAGTAACGCCACAAGCTCCGAGTGAGACTGGCCGGTGCGCAGCTTCATGCCGCCATCGGGACCCCGAAGGCTGCTCTGCATTGACAACGTCTGGCCGAAGGTTTAGAAAAGTTAATGTTTCGGACAGATTGCGGTTAATCTTTCGGACAGATTGCGGAGGGGAGCCTCGTCCCGTGATCACAGGTCACAACGAACCAGCGTCCCGCGATCAATAAGCGCAACTACAGGGCTTGGTAGGGGAGGAAAAACAAATGAGACTGAAGGCATTAGCGGTGCAGGCGGCCTTGGCGGCCCTCGTGTCGGTCGGGGCGACCGGCGGAGCATTCGCGCAAAGCGACTGCAGGACATTAGTCCCGCCATCCCCCTTCGGTCCCGATGATCAAACCGGTGCGAGCAACCGTGTCACCCCGGCGATTACCAAGGCCGCGGCAGCGGAAATCCAGACCGGCCAGGTCGTTAGCATGTCGAATCTCCTGGTCGACGGCGTCCCGCTGGTCGGCACCAGATTCCTTAAAACCGTTCTCACCACCAACAGCTTGGCGCCTGGCGGAGAGCTGGGCAAGAATCAGGCGACCGGCATGGAAGACACGTGGCTCAGCCAGAGCCACGTCGGCACCCACTTCGACGGCATGGGCCATATCGGTATCAAGGACTGCTACTACAATCAAACGCCGATGGGTAAATACGTTACGCAAAACGGCCTGAAGAAGCTCGGCCTGGAGAATGTAAAGTCCTTCGCCACCCGTGGGGTCATCATTGATCTGGTTCGGGTGTTCAAGGAAGCCGGCAAACTGAAGAAAAACGCCAACTGCAAGGGCGACTGCCTGGATGGCGGCACGGTGATCACGACGGCCGACCTGCAGGCGGGTCTCAAGCTGTACAATGTGACGCTGCGGGAGGGTGACGCGGTCTTCCTCTACACTGGCTACGAGGATCTGTTCCTGCAGTTTCCCGCCCAGAACAAGGCCTACAACACCTCCGAGCCGGGCATCGGCAAGGAGGCCGCCACGTGGCTGGCCTCGCAGAAAGTGGTGGCGGTCGGTGCCGATACCTTCGCGGTTGAGGTCTGGCCGGCTGAGGACCCCACTGAGGCGATCCCGGTCCACATTATACTGCTTCTCAACAATGGGATTCACATCATCGAGAATGTGCGCACCGACCTGATCGCGGCGGAAGCGCAGAAGGATGGTCGTGCGACCTTCTTCCTGAACATGACCGTGCCGAAGGCCGTTGGATTTACTGGCAACTTCGTCAACCTCGAGGCGATTCGCTGATCCTCTGACCTGAGTTTACCAATGCCGGCGCCCCGCTTGTGGCGCCGGCATTGGCGTGCCGACGTGGGCGGCGAATGACGTCGCCTCTGCCCCGTGGCCGTGCGATCCCGGCCGTGCGATCCGGCGCCGGCCTGCACGCGCCGGAAACCGGCGTATTTCCCTCTACAAGCAAGGACATGGATGGCCGAGCCAAGCGTCACTCGCATGCTCGGCCGCGCGGCCGTGACACTGTGATGGCAAGCCGACCGGTCATTTGTTTCGCTGGTTGATACGACCCGGATCGCGATGCCCGATCACTCCGTCCGGCGGCGGAACCCTCCGCGCGAGCACGGGACCAGGAAACACATGAGATCCTGAACTCAATACCGACGGCCCGAAATGTTGACCCAGTCTCCGGCCGTCGGGCCGTCGGTATCTTATTGATTTCCCGCGCGCGGCCGCCCCGCCGACCCCGCGCGCATATCAGTCGTCCCTTAGGGCCGTTGGTATCATTTATCAAATCAGCGTGAGCCCAGCGAAGCGGCGGCCAACCGGACCGGGGGAAGCGGAGTTCTATTCTCGACGCCGCGCACTGATGCACGGCGGAAGGAGGATCGACCTATGATTCGCAAAAGCTATGCTCTTGCCTTGGCTTCGGCCCTGGCCCTGGCGCCCTTGGTTGGCGCGATGGCAGCGGGTGGCGGGGCAGCGGGTGGCGCGGCAGCGGGCGGAGCGGCAGCCGCCGGCGGGGCGGGAGCCTCGAGCGGCCCGGGCGGCGGGACATCCGAAGGGATGGCACAGACCGGCGCTGGGCCCAACGGAGCGGCCGGTAACAGCGTAGCCAGCGGCCAGAGCAAGTCCGGCGCGATGGCCTCGTCCGGCTACAAGCCTTCGACAAACGACCCCGGCTCACCGTCCGATGGCACAAGCACAGCCAAAGGGACTCCGATGCGCCAATAGCGCGGAATCCAAGGGGCCGGGAGGCAACTCCCGGTTCCCCGATTTGGCGACTCGCCGGCGCCGCAAACCATCAGACACTGAATTCCAACGTCACTCCGAAGGCTTCCGTCGCCGGCACCAATACGCTGGTTCCGATCCGGTCCACGCCGCGAATGCCGCCGGCCTCCAACGCCGTCTCCGCCGCGTCCAGCGACAGGGTCCGGAAGGTGAGCGCTGCCATGTAGTCGCGCCGGCCGCGGCTGTCAGGCGCCGCATCGCCGAACATCTCCCACAGTGCCGCCGGCGTCACCACGTCGAAACGCGACAGTCCCAAAATCAATGAGCATCCGTCGTCGGTAGCTCTCACCGCGCGGCGCCCAAATATGCGTCCGAACAGTCCGCCCAGCACTTCCGGCGCCTCCGCCGCGATGACCGCCCGCGCCACCCCGACCGCGCCGTTCGTGTGTCGCCGCCATTCGTCCCGCCATACCAGTTGTCGGGTCAGGTGCTGGCAGAAATACAGCCGTCCCGCCGGCACATCACCACTCGGCAGCCTGACGGTGCGGAACACCGCGTCATGCTGTTCGATCCCGGCCAAGGTTTCGATCTCCACCGGACGGGAGAACTGCTGCGGCGGCTCGACCGTAACCTCCGCTCGGCGCAGAGCCTCATAGGTCGCATTGGCGTCCTCGGTACCGAACACCAGGCCGTCAAGACCGAACGGCGAGGACAAAAGCTCGGGTCGCCGTGTATCATCCGGCCTGGCTGCAATGAGTTCCAGATAGTCGGTGCCGAACATCGCCAGGTGATTGATCGAGCCCAACGTGTGATAGCCACGTGGGGTCAGTGTAAAGCCCAGCCGGCGATAGGTATCGGCGATCTGATCGATCCGATCGCGGGCATTCACGACCACGTGGTCGAGCGTCGGGATCGGGAAAACATGAATCATGCAGGATCACCAGATCGTAAAGATGCGACAAACGGCGGGATGGTGGGCTATGGTCGGGAATGCCCATGGTTGAACAGGGCCATGGTGTGACAGGATTGACAAGACGGGCAAGTCCGTCCGGCGCCATCGAGTGCGCGACGCGCTTTGCCGGCCTTGATGTCGCCCAGAACAGGGCCCCAGAATAGAGGCAAGGAACCCGGATCATGTCCGACCCCGAACACGTCCTGCTGCTGACCGGCGCCAGCCGCGGCATAGGCCACGCGACCGTAAAGCGTTTCAGCAGCGAGGGCTGGCGCGTCCTGACAATCTCACGCCACGCGTTCGATCCGCGCTGCCCATGGCCGGGTGGCGAGCGCAACCACATCCAGATGGATTTGTCCGACATGGACGAGGTACGGGATGCCCTGCCACGGATCAAACAGATCGCCGGTGGTCGCCTGGACGCCCTGGTCAACAATGCCGCGGTCTCTCCCAAGCATCCATCCGGCGGCAAGATCACCAGCCTGGAGATGGCTTACAAGGACTGGCTGCACATCTTTAACGTGAACTTCTTCTCTGCCATCTCCTTGGCCCAGGGACTGAGCGAACTCCTGGTCGCGTCCAAGGGGAGCATTGTCAACATGACATCGATCGTGGGTTCCCGCGTGCATCCTTTTGCCAGCGCCGCCTATGCGACATCCAAGGCAGCCCTGGCGGCCTTGACCCGGGAGATGGCGAACGACCTGGGTCGCTACGGCGTGCGGGTAAACGCGGTCTCCCCTGGCGAGATAGACACCGCGATCCTGTCGCCCGGCACCGAGGAGATCGTGCAGCGCGAAATCCCCATGCGCCGCCTTGGCAAGCCGCAGGAAGTCGCGGATCTGTTGTTCTTCCTGTGCTCGGACCAGGCGCTGTATATTTCGGGGTCGGAAGTGCACATCGACGGCGGCCAACGCGTTTAGCGCGATATCAGCCTTTCGGCAAAAATCGCGGAGCGACCTCAGGCTGATGAAATTGCTCGCGAAACAGCGGCCAGCGCGTTTTCGCTGAACGTGGAGCTGACGGGACATGCCTGTCAGCGCGCGGTCGGCTGTGTTGCCACACTGTCGACGGTCTCGGTTAACGCATTCGTAACCCGGGCCGCGTATCCACAGTTCAGGTCCCTGGCAGATGGGCGACCTGGATTTCGATGGAACCCGCAGAGTGAACGTTCCCACACCTTCCGGCGCGGTTGCAGCAGGCGTGGCACCGGACCTCGCCGACGGCCCGGCTCGCTTCAATGCCCCCGGCTTGTTCGACTGGCTCGAAGCGGCGGCGCCCAGTGAGTTGGACGCGCTGCACTTCGGCCTGATCGCCATGGCGCAGGATGGTGCTGTTGAACATTACAACGCCTGGGAGGGCCAGCTATCCGGCCTAACGCCCGAGCGGGTGATCGGGCGGCAGTTCTTCACCTCCGTGGCTCCATGCACCAACAACTTCATGGTCGCGCACCGTTTTGAAACCGAGCCGGAGATCGACGCCGAGATCGATTACGTCTTTACCTTTCGACTGGCACCCAGGAGGGTCCGCCTGCGGCTGCTCAAACGCCCGGGCGGCCGGCGCATGTACCTGGCGGTCACGCGCCCAGCCTGAGATGGACGGAGCCGACCCGAACCGGGTTGGACTGGCTTCGGACTACGAAGCGTTATTGGAATTCCTGTATCTGACGCCCGTCGGGATCATCAAGTTCCGGCCCGACGGAACGATCGAGATGGCGAACGCCGCCGCGGCACAACTGCTGATCCCGCTCGCGGCGCAGGCTGACATGTCAGACATCTACCGCTTGTTCGCCGGTATCTTGCCCGATCTGCGGCAGCAAATTGAATACTTCGAGCCAATCGCCGGCGCCATTTGCGATCAGATACAGGTGTCGGTTCCGGGCACTCGGATCGTGCTGACCGTTGGGATCAATAAGATCAATTCCGGCACACTGATGGCGGTGGTTCAGGACATCAGCCGCGCGACCGAGCAGGAAAGGCGTATCCGCGACGACCAAGAACGCTTCCGCGCGATCTTCGAGAACATCCGCGACTGCGCAATCTGCACGGTTGACCTGGACGGCCGCATCGACGGCTGGAACCGCTCGCTGAACCGTCTCGGCGGGTGGGAACCGGCGGACGTGATCGGCGCGCCGATCGACATATTCTTTCCAATGGGAAAAGACGGCCTCCGGCTCGGCACGGGCTTGCTCGAACGGGCGCGGTTGACCGGCAACGCCGAGATCGAGGGCTGGAACGTGCACAAAGACGGCAGCACTTTCTGGGGCAATACGGTCGCTACCGCCCGCCCCGGCCAGCACCAAGACGTCAACGGCTTCGTGCTGGTCACCCGCGACCTGACTGATCGCAAGCAGATCGAGGACAGACTGGTTGCGCTGGCTACCACCGATCCGCTGACCGGCGCCAGCAACCGCCGGGCGGGAGAAGAGAGGTTAGCGGAAGCGTTCGGCCGCTGGCGCCGCTACCAGCGCTCGTTTGTCGGTACTGATGATCGACTGCGACCATTTCAAAGCGATCAACGACCGCTGGGGTCACGATGGCGGCGATGCCGTGCTCGTTGCGATGGTAAGGCTCTGTCGCGAGAACATGCGAGAGACCGACACGACTATCCGTTGGGGCGGCGAGGAGTTCCTGCTGCTGTTGCCTGAGACCGGTCGCGAAACTGCCCTGGTGGCCGCGGAGCGGTTGCGCCAGGCCATCGAGGCCGCGACGGTCGAGTGCCGCGGCCAGATGATCAATTTGACCGTCAGCATTGGCGTCGCGGAGCCCGGCGAAACGGACATCTGCGCCGACGACGCGGTGCGCCGAGCCGATCGTGCGCTGTATCGGGCGAAGGGTGCGGGCCGTAACCGCGTGGCAGGCGATGCTTCAGCCGATCCGTGATCCAGTCCGTTGAAATGACTGGATCTTAACCGTGCTTGCCGCTGCCGCCGATGGGCGACGCGCCGACGCGTTCCGCGGTCATCAGAACTCCGGCCCGGTTGGCGTTCCAGCATGGGGCTGTTCCGCGCCGCTCACCTTCCGGGCGCATATCGGCTTGACGACGGCGGGTGGCGCTGCCAGGGCACGGTTTCCCAAAAGCTTTTAAACGGAAAGAGCAAGCAGCAATGGCAGATGAATCAGCGGTCGGGCGTTTTGGCAGCGGCCGCGAAGTGCGGCGGATCGAGGATGCGGCGTTGCTGGCCGGGATCGGCCGCTTCACTGACGACGTGTCGCTGCTGGAGCAGACCTCGCTGTGTTTTCTACGCTCGACGCAGGCGCACGCCCGGATCGTCTCGATCGACATCACCGCGGCGCAGGCGATGCCGGGGGTGCTCGCGGTCCTGACCGGGGCCGACCTGGTCGAGGCGGGGGTGAAGCCACTGCCGCTCGCGCCGATGTTCCAGCGGCCGGACGGTTCGCCGGGGGCGACACCGCTGCGTCCTGCGCTGGCCCATGAGACTGTCCGCTTCGTGGGGGAGGCCGTCGTCGGCCTGATTGCCGAGACCCCGGAACAGGCGAAGGACGCGCTCGAGGCGATCCTGGTCGAGTATGAGGACCTGCCCGTGGTGACGGAGTTGACCGCGGCGACGGCGGAGGGCGCACCCCTCGTCTGGCCGGAGGCCAGCGGCAACATCGCGGCACAGATGAAGCATGGCGACGCCGCGGCGGCCGACGCCGCCTTCGCTTCGGCTGCGCATGTCGTGACGCTCGATCTGGTCAACCAGCGGCTCGCACCGACGCCGATGGAGCCGCGCAGCGCGCTCGCCAGCTACGACACGGCGAACGATCGGCTGACGCTGCGTCTGTCCACTCAGATGCCCTCAGGCGCACGCGATGCGCTATGCGATCTGCTCGGCATCCCGACCGAGAAAGTGCGAGTGATCGCCGATGACGTCGGCGGCGGGTTCGGTATGAAAACCGGCCTCTATCCCGAGGAGATCGTCACCGCCTACGCCTGCCGCCTGTTGCGCTGTCCGGTGAAGTGGACGGCCACGCGGATCGAGGAGTTTCTCGCGGCGACGCACGGCCGCGACGTCGAGAGCCACGCCCAACTCGCGCTGGATGCCGATGGCAAGGTGCTGGCCTATCGCGTCCACTCGCTGTGCAACATGGGCGCCTATGCCAGCACGGTCGGGATCATCATCCAACTGATGATCGGACCCTGGGTCTCGACCAGCATCTACGATATTCAAACCATCGATTTCGACCTCAATGCGGTGCTCACGAACACCGCACCGACGTCCGCCTATCGTGGCGCCGGACGGCCCGAGGCGATCTACCTCATCGAGCGCCTGTTCGACGCCGGAGCCCGCGAGTTGGGCCTTGACCCCGCGGAGATCCGCCGCCGCAACCTGATCCAGCCGGAGCAGATGCCGTACACCAACGCGATGGGCCAGACATACGACTCCGGCAAGTTCGAACTGATCCTCGACCAAGCGCTGAAACTGGCCAAATGGGATGATTTCGCCGGCCGTGAGGCGGCATCGCGCGCCCGGGGCAAGCTGCGAGGACGCGGTCTCGCCTCGTTCCTCGAATGGACTGGCGGCAATGTCTTTGAGGAGCGGGTCACCGTCGCAGTCTCCGGCGATGGCGAGATTGAAGTGTACGCCTCGACGATGGGCATGGGGCAGGGAATCGCGACATCGTTCGCACAGCTCGTCGTGGACGTCTTCGGCGTGCCGATCGACAAGATCCGCATCGTTCAGGGCGACACCGATCGCGGCTCGGGGTTCGGCAGTGCCGGCTCACGGTCACTGTTCACGGCGGGTTCGGCGATCCATCACGCTTCCGAAATGGCGGTGGCGAACGGCCGTGAATTGGCCGCCGACGCGCTCGAGGCAGCCGCCGCGGATATCGAATATCTCGAAGGTGAATTTCGCATTGCCGGCACCGATCGTCACGTCGGCTTGTTCGAACTGGCCGAGCGGCAGCCGGAGCGACGGATTTTTGTCGATGCGACGCACACGGTGAACGGACCAAGCTGGCCGAACGGCGCACATATCTGTGAAGTCGAGGTCGATCCCGACACCGGCGCGGTCGAGATCGTCTCCTATGTATCGGCAAACGATGTCGGTCGGGTTGTCAATCCGATGATCGTGCGCGGCCAGCTTGACGGCGGTGCCGTCCAGGGCATCGGTCAGGCACTCGGTGAGCATATGCTTTATGACGAAGGCTCGGGTCAGGTGATTACAGCCAGCATCATGGACTACTTCATGCCGCGAGCCGACATTATCCGCGATTTCGTTCACGTTCTCGATCAGTCGATTCCCTGCCTCAACAATCCGCTGGGGGTGAAGGGCGTGGGCGAGCTGGGCACGATCGGGGCCACGCCGGCCGTGGTCAACGCGGTCGCCGATGCGCTGGTGCGAACTGGCCATGCCGAGGCCGCGAGCCGGATCCAGATGCCGCTGACACCGGCGAAGGTGTGGCAGGCGCTGCGGTAGTGATGGTTCCGCTGCAGAAGATTGATACCGGTCAGCGAAAAGAGCGTTGACCGGCGTGCGCTCGGGTTGATGTGGCGGCTGTCCGACGCCGCCACGCGATTCTCGAGGTGGCATCACCGGACTTGGTCCCAGTGTATCGCTGTCTGGCCGATGCCGTGACGCGACTGCTGGACCACGCCGCGAGCACGAAGATGACATTATGCCCGTCGGTGGGTGGTGCGCCAGTTGCTGCCGGTACTCGGACGGACGCGGAACGCGCGGCATCTGTGAGCGTGCCGGGCAGCAAGGCGGACTTTCGGAACGCGGTGCCGTATGGCAGGATCGCCACGGCGTGGCGGCTCCCGGGGGCCGCTTAGCGTCCGAGACCGTGCCCGAGCTAACAAGGAGCGTAGGCGGCTGCCCTCCTCCCTTCGATGTCGCAGCCAAGGATGCAGACGAATGGCAGATCATGACCTCGTGGCTCTATGGGAGGCGCATTGCCGCTACGAGTTCGAGACACGGGACGTCGACGCAACGATGGCGACGATGGTGGACGCGCCGTACGTGAACCATATCCCGACGATGACCGGGGGCGTCGGGCACGATCAGCTCAAGCGATTCTACCGCTATCACTTCATCGGTAACAATCCGCCGGACTTCGGACTGACTTCGATCAGCCGCACGATCGGAGACAGCCGAATCGTGGACGAATTCATCATGCATTTCACCCACACGACGGAGATCGACTGGCTGCTGCCCGGCGTTCCGCCGACCGGGCGCAAGGTCGAGGTCGCCACAGTGGCCATCGTGCAGTTCGAGGGCGACAAGCTGGTGCACGAGCACATCTATTGGGATCAGGCTTCGGTCCTGGTGCAGATCGGCAAGCTCGATCCCGCGCTGCTCCCTGTCGTGGGTGCCGCCGCGGCCCACAAGGTCATGGACAAGACGCTGCCCAGCAATGAGCTGATGCGGGACAAATGGAACAGCAGCTCAGGGAAACCGATCTAGCCGCCCTGGGGATCGGATGAGCCCTGGGGATCGGATGAGCCCTGGGGACCGGATAAGGCCTGGGGACCGGATGAGGCCTGGGGGACCCGATGAGGCGCGGACCGGACCGCGGGAGTCGCCGATGCGGCGGCTACCGACTGGCCTCGGGTGAGACGCTGGCTCGCGGTTCGTCCTGATCGGCCACGGGTGCTGCTTCCTCGATGTCGTCGTCCCAAATGCTGACGATGCCGGACACGCTCTCTGGTTTGTCCCGAAACTTTCCGACGGCGATGGTTTCGATCTGATTCCAGAACGAATCGAAGCATCTCAGCAGATCGGCCGTCGCGTATTGCTTGCGTCCGCTTAGATCCTGCAACGCAGAACGCGAGATGGCGCAGGCAACGGGCGCGCCCGCGACCTCGATCTCAAACAGGATGCGGCTGCCATCCCAGCGAGGTTTCGCGAGGGTTGCCTTTCGTCCGGTCGAACTCATGAATTCGTCATCCTTTGGGCCCGGCGTTAGGTGCGAAATACGAATGATATCTACGCGTTTCGTTAAATATGGTGAGTGAGTGACATATTACCAGGACGCACGAGAGGCAAACCCATGGCCATATGGCAGCTTCCTACCTACGGCCGTCGCCACTATGCGCTCGGGCACTGCCCGTGGCCACCCGAGCATATCGTGGTGGCACCGCGTTAGCATATCGTGGTGGCACCGTGTCGGCATATCGTGGTGGCACCGCGTCAGCAGATCGTGGTGGCACCGCGTTGCTGGAAAGCGTCGAGGAGGTCCTTGAGCCCGAGCCTTCACCGGCGCTCTGCATCGGGCTGGTGAGGGTGCAGCATCAGACACCAGATCCGCTTGGTGGCGATTCCGCACGCATCCTCGGCGACAATGCGGCAACCAGATCCTCGGCGCCATCAACCTGAACGTCGAACGCCTTCTACCGGTCTCGCGGAGTGAAGGAGTGGTTTCAGTTGATCAGATGACTCGACGTCTGGACCACGAGCTGCAGCATGGCTTGCAGCTGTGTATTGATATCCGTCGCGTCATTAGCGACAAAGTAATAGCTTGGCGACGAGGCACAGGCCTGCAGGTTGGGCTCGATCTCGCCGGATATCGGCTGAATATGCTGCACGTAATAGGCGTTGGTCGGAACCGGCGCGGCGTATGGCGTATAGAGCACCAATATGCTCACATCCTGTGCCTTCAGTGCGGCACAATCCGTTGGACTGAATGCCCCCATCTGCCGTTGGTTGGACACATACTGGTCGTAGACACCATCGCCCACGATGAAGAGGAAGCGTTGCGGTATCATATTGGCCTGTTGTGGCGCCGGTAGAGCCAACGCCGTCAGTTGCGCCATCGATTTCGAAAAATAGGTTTCCGGGCAGGTCTGATCGTTCGAGCAGAAATTAACGTCGGGCGCTATGCCGGCGATCGAGGCCGTTGCGCCGGCGACATTGGGGCTCAAGGCGTAGACGGTGTTGAGCTGGGTGTTGAAACTATAGAGGCCGAGCCGGAAGCGATTGCCGGCGTCGAGGCCTGTCAGCGTGGTGATGAGATTGCCGACGGCCGCCTGAAGCACGGTGATGCGGAGCTGCACGTTGTTCTTCAGCGCGAGTTGGTAATAGTCGACTCCGGTGGAGGTCCAGTGACAGGCAAGAGTGCAGGCCTGATCAATGTTGTCCGGCACTTTTTGGCCCGGTGCCGCCTTGAAACCCTTTGCAAGCGCCGCCATGGCGGGCATCGCATCCGGCGTCGCCAGGGTCATGGACGACGACACGTCCATCAGGATCTGGATGTCGACATACGGATTGAGCGACAGGCTCGCGCTTGACTGGCCGGCGATCGGCAACGTCTTGATGCCCACCACCCACGCGAACGTTGTCGGCGTCTGCGCGGTGTAGGTGACGTTGGCGTTGAACAGGCCGCCGGTCTGCGTCAATCCGACATTGACCACGGTGCCATTCGCCATCGACGGGTTGCTGGTCAGGTAATCGGTCTGCGCCAGGAACCGCGCCTTGGCGGCGGCGATCGCCTCGGCCACGGCATTGACGTCCCCGACCTTGAAGGCGTTTGACGCGGCGGTGGCCGCCAGCAGCGCTGCCTCATCGGCCGCAAGATCGAGCTTGCCTTTGACCAGGCTCGTCCGACCGAAATCGATCGCCAGCGCGACCATGCCGATCAGCGGCACCGCGGCGAGCGCTACCAGGATGAGAATGTTACCCGCGCGCCCCAGACGATACCGCTCATCCCGGCTATGCATCAATTCGCGCCGGGACAACTCACGTTGACCCCTTTACCGCCGGCGGCCAGAAGTTGGATGCCGTTGCCGATGCGCGGCGAGACGTAGGCTGACTGCATCATGGGGATGTTGCCGATCAGGAAGCCGAAAAAGATTGGCTGAAAGGTGTAGGAAATATCGGCGACCAGCAGCGATGTCGGCCCGAAATTGCTCGCGGGCAGCGTCGTGTAGGAGGTCGCTTCGGCATCCGGTACGCTCGTAAGCGGACCGCAGGCGCGCAATTGTTTCGCGCCGAGCTCATTGGCGACGCTCCAGACGATCGCGGCGTTGTATTTGCAGTTCTGGGTGCAGCCGGCTGGGGTCGCGGTGAAATCGACGCCGGACAAGGTTATGGCGAAGGTCCCGTTGGCCGCAGTTTCGGTCCAGCCGGGAAACAATGCGAAAGCGGCGGTCGTTGCCTGCCAGGCCTGCACGTCAGTCAGCACATTCAAAGCCTGGGTCTGAGCCGCGCCGGTGGTGCCAATCTCGGCGACCGACCCAGCCGCGATCTCCATCCGCCGCGCCGTGAGCAGGGCGCCCGAAAGGTCGATGGTGCCGAGGAATAACGCCAGCAGTACGGGTGACAGCAAGGCGAACTCGAGACCGGCCATAGCGGCGCGGGACCGTCGGGACGGGAGCATTTCAGCAGCCGTTCGCCTGCATGACGGCGGTGCCGATCGGGTTTTCATTAGCAAACGCCGCGTTCGAAACGATCGCACCGTTTCCGGCGCTCGAGCCGCCCAGCAGACTGCCCCCGATCGAAGGCGCGAGGTAGACGACGTGCGCGTACATCAGCTGCCCGGGCGTGCCGGTGCAGAACACCAAGCCGGTTGTCGCGGTGCTTTCAGGGGCGTCCGACAGGCCGGGGGTGTTCAACTGTTCATAGTCGGTCACCGGACGCAAATCGACATACAGATTGGCGCAGACCTCGAACTCCCCGAACACCGGGCAGAGCACTTTGTTGACGAAGTCCGCCTCGGTATAGCCGGCCGGGAGGTGACCGAGTTGCACCTGACGCACCGCCGTCTGCGTCGCAAAGTCGAGCACCTGTTGTAAGTAGAACTGCAGGGCGACAGCGAAGACGGCCAGGACAAAGATGGTGAAAGGCGCACAGACCAGGGCGAATTCGACCGCGGTCGTAGCCCGACGATCGGCACGCAAGCAGATGCGAGGAGGTCGAAATCATTTCTCGATTTTGCTGCCAAATCCCTAATTTTTGCTTAACACAGTGCCCCAATGGGAACCCGCTGGAGGGGCGTCCCTCGGTTCGCCCGGGCCGCCGGTTGCGGGCGAAGGGTCCCGTGGCTCAGGGCTCGGGCTGGATGCGGTGCCTGGCATGGGCCAGTCAGCGATGGGTTCGCCGTCGTTTACGTCGCGTTAAGGTTATCAGGCGAGGCTGGCGCGATGACCCGGTCGACGCGCTACCCGCTGCTGTTGGTGTTCGCGGCGTTTCTGCCGATCCGCGTGGCGGCGACGGAGCCGGTGCTCTCGTGCCTCGACGCTGGTATTGTCGCCGAGCGCAATTGGACGCTGCCGCCCGACCTTATCCACGCGATCGGGCGGGTGGAAAGCGGCCACACTGACAGAGCGACTGGCCGAATGTCGGCATGGCCGTGGACGGTGAACGCCAATGGCAGCGGTTTCTGGTTTGCCTCGCGCGTTGAGGCGGTGGTGTTTGTGCGCACCCTGCGATCGCTCGGGGTTCAGCTGATCGACGTCGGCTGCTTCCAGGTCGACCTGTTCTACCATCCCGCTGCCTTCTCCAGCCTGGAGCAAGCCTTCGATCCGGCCGCAAACGCTGATTACGCCGGGCGTTTCCTGACAGAATTGCACAGCCGGACCGGAAGCTGGGCGGCGGCGATCGCCGGCTATCATTCGGGCAGGGCGATCGAAGGCGAGAACTATCGACAAAAAGTCATGGCGCAATGGCGGGCCGGTGCAGCATTCGCGGAAGTCCCGGAAGGGGTCGCGGGCGCCGGAAGCGGGCAGCGATTCCGGATCGATACGTGGTCCTGATGTCCGCCGCGGCGCGCACGATCCCGGTGTTCAGACCTTGAAACGCGCGCCCAGATGGACGCAGCGGGCGATCGGCTGCAACAGTTATTTGACCCAATGTCCTGGAAGCAGCGTGAACACATTTGCCGCTGCGAGCCCTTATGCAGCCAGAGGATACCAAGTGACGATCAGGGTGCTCGGCGCTAGCTGGTTCTTGATCCTGGCCCTGCCCGGGGCTTTGAAGGTCGGTGCTCTTGCAAGTTCCACGAGCCTTGCCGAGTTCAGTTCAGACGGCTGGCCCGCGTTGCTCTCGAGCCTATGCCTGTCTCTGTTCTATCTGGCGCTGTTCTGGCTGGTCCTGCACCGGCCTTCACCCACGGCCAGAACCGACGGTATTCTGCCGTCAATCACCGCCTTCGCCGCCACTTATCTTCCTTGGACCATCGTGCTGTTGGCGCCTGGCGCCGCGACAGTCCGACAGAATGTTGCATCTTCGGCACTTTTACTGAGCGGCGGCGTTTCGATGGTCTTCGTCATCTGCCATCTCGGTCGCAACTTCAGTATTGTTCCTCAGGCGCGGCGGCTGGTGCGGGCAGGGCCTTACGCGGTCGTTCGCCATCCCTTGTACCTGGCCGAGGAAGTCGCGCTGCTGGGTGTTCTGGTGGAATTTTTCTCGCCGCTGGCGCTGGCCATATTCCTGACCCACGGCGTGCTGCAGATTTGGCGGATGCTTTTCGAGGAGCGGCTTTTGCGCCGCACTTTCCCCGACTTTGAGGATTACGCAAGGTCTACACCGCGTCTGATCCCGTACGTCTGGTAGATGCAGGCGAAACCGTCGGCGAGCCTCGGGGTGTTTCTGCGTCCCCGCAGTTCTGGCAGCCGCCCAACCGCCGATTACGCGCTTCGTTGGTTCGTGATCGGATGTATCGCCGCACTCACGGCCTACCTGCTTCGGGCCAATCGTATCGTGATAGACTCCGGCTTGCTCTGGTTACTTGCTGCACTGCTATGCGTCATCCTGTTTCCTGTGCCCGTCAGTCTTGCACTGTCCACGATGGTCCCCCGACTAACCTGTGTGGCAGCGTATCTCGTTGATTTTATGTTGTCTTTGTTGCAGCTTATAGTGGTCGCTCAAATCTTCCTACCGGTCAGCTACCTGGCGGCGATGGCCGGTGCGCATGTTCCTTTGCTCGACACGACCCTGTCGCGGCTCGACATCACGCTCTTTGACTTCGATTGGAACACGGCTGATCAGTGGATCGCCGGCCGTCCGGCGATCGAAGAGATCTTACTGACTGTCTATCACACCATGTTTTTCCAGGCGTTCGCACTTCTGGTGCTTGGCACCCTGCTGCGTCCGGGCGAGCGCAACGCTGAGTTGGTCTGGCTCGTACTCGTCAGTTTGACGATAACCACGGGCGTGTTCGTCTTTACGCCAGCTCTGGGTATGGCGGGTCGTATCGGCAGCGGTCACATCGATGTCCTGAGGGAGATCAGGTCTGGCAACTTCACCATTCTTTCTACCCAACGAATGGAGGGGATCGTCAACTTCCCGTCGTTCCATACGACGCTTGCGATTCTCTATCCTTACGTCGCCCTGCGTCTGCATAAGCGACTTTTGCTGGTCTTCGTCCCGCTGAACACAATCATGATTCTGTCAATTCCCGTGATAGGTGGTCATTACCTCGCGGATCTATTCGGGGGAGCAGCGGTCGCTGTTGTGTCCATCGTTGCCGTTCGTCTGATTGGCGAGACGTGCTCTGTCCGTCTCGCGCCGAGCGGAGGTGGGTAGCGAGCCACGCGTCAAACGTGAGGAGTGGGGGGAAGGCTTCGCTGTGGCATCCGGTCTCCGGGCACGCCGAAGGTTTCCCGGGTAAAAGCGTTCAAGGTCGGATTGTCGTCCCCTGTTCCGCGCCGGGCGCAGTCACCGGTTTCAGATGTTCTGTCCGACCAGGGCCACGTTCGCGCCCGGACATTATCGTCGCCCGTAAACAACTCCTTAACTTTTATCTCGGCAGATTACGCGGCGCCGAGCCTTGGGCGACTTTCGACACTATCCGAGCGGTCGCCCGGATAGAACTGATTTCACGCATCGGAGAGACTGGGAGAAATGTCCCTTTACGTTGAATTCCTCTCCTCCCGCGGGGCGGGTTCCCTGTGGCCAAAGGCGCGACGCTTGCTGGAAAAGGATATTCCTCATGTCTGTTTTTCTACGAATTTGGGTTCGCTTGACGACCGACCGCCGCGCTGTAACCGCGCTGGAGTATGGCTTGATCGCCGCCCTGATCGCCGGCGTGATTGTTACGGCCGTGACCACGCTGGGCACCGATATCAAAACCACGTTCACGAACATCGGAACCGCCATTTCCGGCGCGACCCCGACGTAACCAAGGTAGGGGCTGCGTCGTGCGGCAACACAGTCCCTACCTCTTTCCTTGGTGTCGGCCGATGACGTTGGACGCGGCCATCATTTTGACACTGCTCGCAGCGGCCGCCTTGATCTTCGCGGCGGTGCACGACATTGCCCTCCGCACTGTCCCCGACTGGGTGTCGGCGGCCCTCGCCGTCAATGGCGGGCTGCTTCGCCTGCTCGACCATGATCTAGCGGCCGGTCTCAGCAGCGGTCTTGCCGTGTTCGCGCTGGCAGCTTTCTGTTGGTGGCGCGGCTGGCTCGGCGGCGGCGATGTAAAGCTGCTTGGGGCGACCGCCATCCTGATCCCGCCGGCCTTGGTGCCCGGATACATCGCCGCCGTTGCGTTCGCAGGCGGCGGTCTGGCACTGCTCTATCTTTCGTTGCAAAGGCTTGTCTCAGCTCCACGTCAGCGCCACCCCAGGTCGTTGCTTCGGCGCATCCTGGTGGTCGAGTGCCGCCGCATCCATCGCCGCATGTCGCTGCCTTATGCGACGGCGATCAGTGCCGCTGCGCTGCTGATGCTGGCCGGAGGGTGATCGCATGTTCCTCCGAATTGCCCTGTTCATTCTGATGACGGCGGGCATCGCAGGTTTCGGCGCGGTGGCCTGGATCAGCATGCGCCCACCGCCGCAGCCGGTGGCGACGACAGTCGCCGTCGTCTCGCCGGTCTCGGTCAACGTCCTTGCAGCGGCCAAGACGCTGCGCCCCGGGGTGTTGCTGAAGCCCGACGACCTGACCACCGTCGCCATGGCCAAATCAGCGATTCCCGAGGGCGCCCGCGTGGATTCGTCGGCCACGCGCGCAGAATTGCTGGGCGCGATGGTGCGTCGCACGGTGCCAGCAAACGAAGTGCTGCTGCCGATCCATGTCATGCGAGCCGGTGACCGTGGCTTCCTTGCGGCTGTGCTTGGCCCCGGCCTGCGCGCGACGACCGTTGGAGTGGACGCAGTGACGGGAACCGCCGGGCTGATCTGGCCGGGCGATCACGTCGACCTCATTCTGACCGAAACGATCGACGATCCGGGCGCGCCGCTCGGCCGCCGCATCGCCGGGGAAACTGTGCTGCACAACGTCCGCGTCATCGCCATCGATCAGGAACTGATGCAGGGCGCGACCACCGCCGCCACGGGAACCAGCTACAACGCGTCGCAGAGTCGCACCGTGACACTCGAGGTGTCGCCAGAGAACGCCGAGCGGGTCGCCGTCGCGACAAGGCTTGGCCACCTGTCCTTGTCGGTGATCTCCGCCGATACGACAGACGCATTGACGGCGCCAAACTCCATCGCCGCGGCGGCGGCCCCGGGCAACATCGTGGCAGCGGCGGCCCCGGGCAACACCGAGGCAGCGGCGCACACTCCTGTCACCTGGGGCGGGGACGTCTCGATGGCACTGCAAACGGGCCGCAAGGGCGACCCCGCGGCTGCACGGTTGCGCGTTTATGAGGGCAGCGCGGAAGGCAAGGAGTTTCGTTTTTAATGACGCACCCAAAACGGGCGCTCAGTCTGTTCGTTGTCATTCTGGTCGTAACGCCGGCGCTGGCGCAGCCTGGCGCGAACACCCAGCCGCCAAACCCGCGCGGCGTGACGGTCGAGGCGGGATCGGGGCGCGTGCTCGAACTCAGCGGCCCGGCGGCGAATCTGTTTGTCGCCGATCCGAAAGTGGCAGAGGCACGCCCGGCGAGCGCCACCACCGTGTTCGTGTTCGGAATTGCCATGGGCCATACCACGATCGCCGCCATGGATAGCGCCGGGCACCCGGTCGGCGTCTACGATGTGACGGTGTTGCCGTCCTCGTCCCAGGCAGCCCAGGCCGGGGCGGCTATCGGCCGGACGCAACCGGGTGAGGCAATCCACGCAAAGGGCGTCCCGGACGGCGTCGAGCTGAGCGGCCATGTGGCGACCCCGGCCGATGCCGAACGCGCCGCCGCGATGGCGAGATCATTCGTCGGAGAGAAACAGAGTATCAACAACCGGCTTCAGGTGGGCCAGCAAATCCAGGTTCTGTTGCGCGTTCGCATCGTCGAGATGTCGCGCACCCTGACCCGCGACCTTGGGCTCAATTGGCAGAACCTCGGCGGCGATATCGGCGACTTTGCGACGATCGGGCTGTCGACCCTGTTCCCGCTGGCCAACCTGACCAGTGGATCCGTCCCTCCGGTCGTGGGGACCCTGGCGTTCAAAAAGACCAGCGTCGAAGCGATCTTCGATGCATTGGCGACCGATCAGCTGGTGCACGTTCTGGCGGAACCGAACCTGACGACGGTGAGCGGAGAGCCGGCCAGCTTCCTGGTCGGCGGTGAGTTCCCGATCCCGGTGGCGCAGCAGCAAAACACCATTTCGGTCGAGTTCAAGCAATACGGCATCTCGCTCGCCTTCGTGCCGACGGTTGTCGGCGGAGACCGCATCAACATGCACATCAGACCGGAAATCAGCCAATTAACCGATCAGGGTGCGGTGCAACTCACGGCCGGCAACTCCAGCATCGTCATCCCGGCCCTGACGGTGCGCCGCGCCGACACGACGGTTGAACTCGGCAGCGGCCAGAGTTTCGCGATCGCCGGCCTGCTCTCCGACGCCGTCACTCACACTGGCAACGGCGTGCCGTTTCTTGGCGAGGTCCCGATTCTCGGCGCGCTGTTCCGGTCGGATAGCTTCCAGCGGCAGGAAAGCGAACTGGTGATCCTGGTGACGCCATATATCGTGCGCCCCGTGAGCAACCCGGCCACGCTGCGAACGCCGGCCGAGGGGTGGATCCCGCCCAACGACCTGGAGCGCATCCTGCTGTTGCGCCAAAGTGGCGGACCGCCGTCGCGACAAGTCACCCATATCGGCGGCGACGCCGGCTTCATCGTGCAATGACACCGCACTGGCACCTCGTCGTCTCGATCGGGGCGGGCGGCATCGGGTTGCTCGGGATGCTGGCGGGCTGTGCCGCCACCGATCCGTTGCTGAACCCTAACCTGTGGCGCCCATCGGGCATAAACGAGGCGAATATCGCTGCTGAAGCGGCAGACCCCGCCGATCTGGTGCACGGCCGGCAGCCGGCGTCCGGCACCGACGGGGAACTGGCGGCTGCCGCCGTCCTGCGGCTGCGCACCGGGCATGTGAAGACACTGCCCGACAGCGCCATCAGCGACATTCATGTTCAATCGGCACCGACTTCCGGGAGCGCGCCCTGATGCCGGATGATGTCATCATTCAGGTCAAGCCGGCCGAGGCGCCGTCAACACCTGGTCGCGGCGGCCGCACCCAGGTGCTTGCCTTCGTCAAGGATGCTGAAACCGAGGCGGCGCTGCGCGTTGGTCTGCTTGACGCCGCGCAGGAAGACATCGTCGTGCATCGCGGCGACAGCCGCAGTGCAATCGCGGCAATGGGCAAGATGCCGACACCGCGCGTCCTGGTGGTGGACATCAGCGGTGACGAGCAGCCAATGTCGGCGTTGACCGCGCTGTCCGAGGTGGTCGAGCCCGACGTCCGCGTGCTGGTGATCGGCGAGCGGCAGGACGCCGATCTCTACCGGCAACTCACCCGGACGCTGGGCGTCGGCGAATACCTCTACAAACCGCTGAACGCCGAGGTGGTGGCGCAACTTTTCGGACCCTTCGTCATGCCGGCCGGCGCCCCCACCACGCAGACGCAGGGCGGTCGGATCCTCGCCTTCACAGGTATCTGCGGCGGTGCTGGGGCGACAACGCTGGCCGCTAACCTTGCCTGGTATCTGGCGACGGAGGCGAAGCGCCACACCGTGCTGCTCGATGCGAACCTTTATACCGGCACCGCGGCAATGCTGCTGGCGGCAAAGACCGGTGCCGGTCTGCGACTGGCTCTCGAAACACCCGAGCGAGTCGACGGGTTGTTCATGGAACGTATCGCTCAACCGGCGACAGCCCGCCTCGCGGTGATCGCGGGTGAGGAGAAACTGACTGAGCGGATGACGATTGCCGATGGCGCCGTGCAAAAGCTGCTGCAGGGATTGCGGCCTCGCTATAACTACATAGTCGCCGACGTGCCGTTGGCTCCGTTCGCCTGGTATGGCGAATTGCTCGATCAAGCGCGCCAGCGCGTGCTGGTGATGGAGCCGACCCTACAGGCGGTGCGCGACGCGTTGCGCGTAATGGCACTGCCGATGGGGGCGCAGCAGGTCCGCCACCCGCTACTGGTGCTCAACAAGGTGGGTGCTCCGGGAACGATGACGCTGCGGCAGGTCGAAGCGGCGCTGGAGCACAAAGTTGATGCAACGGTCCCCTTCCTGCCGCGCGTGGTGAATACGGCGGCGACCATGGGCACGCTGGCGGCGGCATCGCGCGGCGGCTTTCGCAACGCTATTGCCGATCTGGCGCAGGGGGTCGCCGCGTCGACCCCGGTCAGCGGTTCACTCGGGTGGTTCGGCAGACTATCTGCCCGCCGAACGGCGCGATGATGGCAAGCTTCGGCCGCCTTCGCCCCGAGCATGTCGAACCGCGGATGATTCCGTCGGTTGCCGTGATAGCCCCGGCCGCCGGTCGGCCAAGCGCCGAGCAAACCACCACCGCCGAATTGCGTAATCTATGTCTGTTGCGGATCGATCCGGCCGCTGTCTCCGCCCTGCCGCCGGATCGCCTCGGTCCGGAAATCGAGCGTCTGGTTGCCGAAATTGCCACCGAGCGACGTATTCAGCTCAATGGACGCGAGCAGCGCCAGGTCGCCAGTGATCTGGTGCATGACATGCTCGGCCTTGGACCGTTGCAGTTGCTACTGGACGACGAAACCGTCACTGACATCATGGTCAACGGGCCCGACCGCGTGTTCGTCGAACGCGGCGGCAAGGTCACGCTCTCCGACGTGAGGTTTCGCGACGCGGCGCATGTCGGGAACATCTGCCAGCGCATTGCGTCCTCGATGGGGCGCCGGGTGGACGAAAGCAGCCCGATGTGTGACGCGCGCCTGGCCGACGGCTCCCGGGTCAACATCGTGTTCACGCCGCTGGCGCTCGACGGACCGTATATCTCGATCCGCAAGTTCGCCAAACGCCGGCTCACGTTCGAGCGCATGGTGGCCGGCGGCTCCTGTTCGGAACAATTGGCCCGGATACTGGAAATCGCCGGACGCGCCAAACTCAACATCATTATTTCGGGTGGCACCGGGTCGGGCAAGACCACGCTGATGAACGCCATAAGCCGAACCATCGACGTCGGCGAGCGCATAGTTACGATCGAGGACGCCGCGGAGCTGCAGTTGCAGCAGCCGCACGTCGTCCGTCTGGAGACCCGGCCGCCGAGCCTGGAGGGCAAGGGTGAGGTGACGCAGCGTGACCTGGTGCGCAATGCCTTGAGAATGCGTCCTGACCGGGTAATCGTCGGCGAGGTCCGCTCCGCCGAAGCGTTCGACATGCTGCAGGCGATGAACACCGGTCACGACGGCAGCATGTCCACTGTGCACGCCAACACCACGCGCGACGCCATCAGCCGCATCGAGAACATGGTGCAGATGGGCAACATGGGCTTGCCGCTGCGTGCCATCCGGACCCAGATCGTCGGCGCGGTTGACCTGATCGTGCAGGTCGAACGTCAGCGCGACGGCAAGCGGCGCGTCACCCAGGTCACCGACGTGCTCGGCATGGAAGGCGAGATGGTGGCACTGAACGATATTTTTCACCTCGAAATCGCCGGTGAAAGCCAGGGTGGCGAGCTCATCACGCACTACAAGGTCAATCGCGCGCGACCCAGCTTCCACGAGCGGCTGGGCTACTTCCAACTGGATCGTGCCTGGTCGGCGGCGCTCGAGGAGGCGTCCGGGGGATGAAACCGGAGCTGTTCCGTCTGCTGCTTGCCGCTTGCTTTTGCCTGCCCGGTCTGGTGGTCAGTGTGGTGTTGCTGTTCCGCGATCAGCGACGCAAGGCGCAGCGCAACACACGCATCGATGGGGTGGCCGAGGCCTATCGCCAATCGCGCTCCGGACTTGCGGTCGCGACAGGAGGCCTCGGTCTGAGCCGCAGGCCAGAGGGAGCGAGATTGGCCAGCAAACTGGCCGAGTTGCTTCGCTACGACCCGGCCCATCGTGCGATCCACCCGGCGCCGCTGTCCGCGGTGCTGACATTGTCCCTGATCCCGTCGCTGATGCTGGCCTATTTCGTAGTGAATTTCATCGGGCCGATCGGTTGGGCCGCCGTGCCGGTCCTGTCGGCGCTGCTTTGCCGCGGATTCTACGGCTGGTTCGAGGACCGTCTCGTGGCGACGCTGTTCCGGCAGTTCCCGGATGCCCTGGCGATGATCGTTCGCGCGGTACGAGTCGGATTGCCGATAGTCGAAGCAATCCGCGTCGTGGCCCGTGAGAATGCAGAGCCGACGGCACGCGAGTTCACTGCCCTGGTGGCGCAGACCGCGATCGGGGTGCCGCTGGACGACGCGCTGCGCGAGATGGCCGAGCGGAACCGGCTGCCGGAATATCGGTTCTTCGCGACGGCGCTGTCGCTGCAGAGCCAGACGGGCGGCGGCCTGACTGAAACGCTGGAGAATCTGGCCGACACCATCCGCAAGCGCGTTGCGGCGAGGCTGCGCGGTCATGCGCTGGCCGCCGAGGCGCGCATGAGCTGGTACATCCTGGGCGCGCTGCCATTGGTCGCGGGCGCGATGCTTTCGGCCGTCAATCCCGGTTACATGGCGGTGCTGTTCACCGATCCGAGCGGCCGCACCTTGCTGCTGATCGCTACCGCGATGTTGCTGGGCGGCGCCTTCATCATGCGGACAATGATCCGCAAGAGCCTGACATGAATAATTCCCAGCTACTGCTTGGTCTCGGCGGCCTCAGCCTGGCCATGACAGGCGTCGGCTTCTGGCTGCTGCGCGCCGTGGCTCGGCAAGACCTGCGGGAGAGTCGCATCGACGCTGTGCGGCGGGGAACAACTGGTCCGCAGGCGGCAGTTGCCAACCAAAGTGTGCTGTTTCGCCTGCTTGGCGGGGTCGGAGCACTGCTGTCCCACAGTGGCTTGCTGCCGGCGGCGACGCTGACTGAACTGGAACAGACTCTGGTCTCGGCTGGCCTTGGGCACGAAAATGCGCTGGGACTGTTCATCGGCGGCAAGCTCGTGCTGTGTCTGCTGCTGCCGTTGGTGGTGTTCGCGCTGCTGCATGGCACCGCGATCTCGCCAATGATGAGGCCGGTGTGCATCGGGATGGGTGCGATCGTCGGACTGCTGCTGCCGGACTTCATCGTCCGGCGCCGCCGGGCCGCGTACCTGGCCGCTGTCGGCCGAGGACTGCCGGACGCGCTCGATATGCTGGTGATCTGCAGCGAGGCCGGCCTCGGTCTCGAACTCGGCCTTGAACGGGTGGCGAGTGAGATCCAGCCGGCGCATCCGGCGATTGCCGCCGAACTGAAGCTGACCTCGGGCGAGTTGCGTATCCTTGCCGACCGCCGTATGGCGCTGACCAACATGGGCACCCGGACCGGCCTGGAGACGCTGAAGCGGCTGGGCGCCACGCTGATCCAGACACTGCAGTACGGCACACCACTGAGCCAGGCGTTACGCACGCTGTCGGCCGAGATGCGCTATGAGATGCTGATGCGTTTTGAGGCACAGGCGGCGCGGCTTCCGGTGCTGCTCACCGTGCCCATGATCCTTTTCATCCTACCCTGCATTTTCATCGTGGTCGGCGGTCCGGCCGGCCTGACGGTCGCCCGCACCTTCACTCATCATTGAAAAGGCACGCAAAATGCGTCCCACATTGCTGCTGTCGCTGCTGCTGGTCGCCGGCTGTTCGGGTAATCACGACGGCCCCCTCTCCACCCGGCCGCCCGGGCTGGACGTGGCTGATGTAGCACTTGCCAATGGCGCGCCCGACACCGCCCTGCACATCGCGCAGCAGGCGCTCGCCGCCAACCCGCATGACGTGTCGGCGATGGTACGGGTGGCACAGGCGCAGAGCGCACTTGGTCAGCGCGAACAGGCGACGCAGCGCTTCCGTCAGGCGTTGGCGCTCGAACCGAACAACGCCGGCGCGGCGCTTGGCCTCGGGCGGCTCGAGCTAGCGAGCGATCCCGCGGCCGCCGCAGCCGTGTTGCTACGGATCAGCGCGCGGGACCCGCACAATGTCGCCATACTGGTCGATCTTGGGATCGCCAGGGATTTGCAAGGCCAGCACGCCGAGGCGCAGCGTGCCTATCGCCAGGCACTCGCGGTCGAACCCGGACGCAGCGCGGCGAATGTCAATCTGGCGCTGTCACTTGCGCTTTCCGGCGACCCGCGGCAGGCACTGGCGATCCTGCGTCCAATCGCCCTCAGCCCCGGCGCGTCACCACGGATGCGCCAGGACCTGGCGGTAGCGCTTGTGCTGGCCGGTGAGGATGAGGAGGCGGGGCGGGTGCTGCATACCGATATGCCGCAGCCGGAGGCACTCGCCTTGGTAACGGACTACCAAGCGTTGCGGTAGAGAAGCAAGTCCGGCGCCTCCGACCTGATCGGTGCCCCAACTCATTGCATGTGCATCTGGTCCTCATGGGCCGCCGGTTTCGCAACCGGAGTGTCCCGGCCGATTGCCCGGATCGGCACGTCAACGGTGAGCGGCTGTTCATGCTCGAACCGGAACGTCAGGGCGAAGCTCTCCCCTGCGACCAGGGGCCTCTTGAGGCCTGTCAACATGACATGGTAGCCGCCCGGCGAGAATGTGACGGTCTTACCTGCCGGGATCGGCAGGGCTGCGACCGCGCGCATCTTCATAACGCCGTTGTCGGTGAAACTTTCATGCACCTCGGCGGTGGCCGCGACCGATGTGCTGACCGCAACAATGCGGTCCGGTTCGGAGCCACCCACCACCGTAACATACGCGGCGCCTGTCGTTGCGTTGCCGGCGGAAGCCCGCGCCCAAGCCTGCTCGACCATGATACCGTCCGCCTTCACCTGAGTGACGCCTGGTCGGACCATCCGGGCTGGGACGAACTTCGGCGGCACGGTCGCGATCGCCAAGTGTGCGAGCGTCAGGTTTGCCGTCGCTGCCGCGACAGCAATCAACAGCCGCGATGCGGATTGGGGCATGGGATGAGTCTCTTGGGTCGGTGATCGTTTGTGACATCGGTCCAGGCAAGCGATGACCGGGCGGTGGCAGGATCGGGCCGGCGGCTGCGGGCAAAGACAACGAGGTGCCACAAGTTCAGCAAAGCCCGTCAACGAACCGGTGCAGACCCGCCTGGCGATGCGTCTCCAGCCTGGCCGCACGCAGCACGGCCCGCACCGCCTCGATCGTGGCCTGAAGATCATCGTTGATCACCACGTGGTCGAATTCGGCCCAGTGGCTGATCTCCTCCCGCGCCACACTCATTCGCCGAGCGATTTCGGGTTGGTTGTCGCCGGCACGGTTTACCAGCCTGCGCTGCAGCACGTTCATGTCGGGCGGCAAAATGAACACGCCGACCACGTCGCCCGACAGCTTCTCCCGCAGCGTCCGATGACCCTGCCAGTCGATGTCGAATATCACGTCCTTGCCGGCCGCCAGTGCCTGCTCGACCGGGGCGCGGGGGGTGCCGTAGGCGTGGGTTCCCCGCAGCACGCGCGCCAACTCCAGCAATGCCCCATCGAGTTCGGCTGTCCGGAAGGCGGCGGGGCTGACAAAATGGTAGTGCACGCCGTCGATCTCGTCCGGCCGCGGCTGGCGCGTGGTGACGCTGACCGAGCGTTGCAGGTCCGGCTCGCTGGCCAGCAGAGCATCGGTGATCGCGGTCTTGCCGGCTCCGGATGGCGCCGAGAGGACCAGGCAGACCCCACGGCGCGCGAGCCGGATCATTCGATGTTCTGCGTTTGCTCTCGCAACTGCTCGATCGCGGCCTTCAGCTTCAGGCCGGTGGCGGTCAGCGCGGCGGAGGCGGACTTGCTGCACACTGTATTCGCCTCCCGGTTGAATTCCTGAATCAGGAAATCGAGCTTGCGGCCGATGTTCATCCCCTGTCCCAACAGGTCATGCGCTGCGGCGATATGGCTGGACAGGCGGTCGAGTTCCTCGCGCACGTCGGAGCGGCCGGCGAGCAGTGCCACTTCCTGGGCGATCCGCTCCTCTGGAAGGTTCGGCGTTTCACGCAACAATGTCTGTAGGTTTTCCAACATCCGGGCCCGCTGCGCGGCCGGCTGATCCGCGGCCTGTTCGGCGGCGAGGTCGCGCATCGTCGCGATCTCATGCAGCAGCCGGGTCAGCACGATGGCAAGCCGGTCGCCCTCCGCCTGGCGGAATTCCACCAGTTGATCGAGCGCCGCGACGAAGCCGGCCTGGACATCCGCGCCGGCAACGCCGCGTTCCTCCTGCTGATCGGTGTGCGACTGACGCAGCACGCCAGGCAACGACAACAGCGCCTCGGCGGACGGCGGCGGGCTGCCGGGAAGGCGCCGGTGCAGATCGGTGACGATTGCCAGCACCTGCTCCAAGGCAAAGGGGTCGAGTTCCAGCCGGCTTTCGGACTGGCGCTTGATACTCAGGTTGGCGGTCACATTGCCCCGCTTCAGCAACTTGGCGGCCAGATCGCGCCATCCGGTCTCCTGACTGTCCCATCCCGCCGGAAGACGGAAACGCAACTCCAGGGAGCGGCCGTTGACGCTGCGGATTTCCCACGCCCAGACAATTCCATTGACGCTGCCCTCGGTCCGGGCGAAGCCGGTCATCGAAGCGACGCCGGCTTTGGCGGGAATGGGGGCTGGCATGCGCGGCTTCATACCAGCAGCCGCACGCATTGCGAAGCGATTGCTTCCGCGACTCGGGCGAGGCTGCTAGGGAGGCCGGATGCCAACTCTGGACATGGAACTTGCCGCCGGAGGCCGGGTCGCCGGCGTCGATGAGGCAGGCCGAGGACCGTTGGCCGGGCCTGTCGTGGCGGCAGCCGTGGTGCTGGGGGCCGGCACTCCGCCGCAGCTGGCCGTGTTGCTGGACGATTCCAAAAAATTAACCGCCGAGCAGCGGCTGGTTGCCTATCTCGCCCTGCGGGCGTCGAGCGCCGAAATCGGTATCGGCGCAGCTTCGGTGGCAGAGATACTCCGGCTGAACATCCTGCATGCGTCCATGTTGGCGATGCGACGGGCGGTGGCGCGGCTGCTGGTTGTGCCCGATCTCGCGCTGGTGGATGGGAATTACCCGCCCAAGCTGGATTGTGCGGTGCGCTGCGTGGTGGGCGGAGACGCGTTGTGCCTGTCGATTGCCGCGGCGTCCATCGTCGCCAAGGTGGTGCGGGACCGGGCCATGTCCCGTCTGGCGACACGTTGCCCCGGCTATGGATGGGACATGAACGCCGGATATGCGACGGTGCAGCATCGCGAGGCACTTTGGCGGCTGGGACCGACCCGGCATCACCGCGAAGCCTTCGGGACGGTGGCACAGCTTCGGCTCGACCTGGTCGTGTCCTGACTGTTTATCGGTTGACGTGACTTCGGCGAGGCGGTCACGATAGCGGTGATCCTGCGGGGGCGGGCGTCGATCACCCGCCACGAAGCGAAGCCCTGGACCGTCTTCGGGCTGCCCGACCAGCCGGGAGTAGTCCGAGGCAAGGTGTTGGTAAGGTTGGAACCCGGTCTTGGACGTCTATCATGAGTTGCCGCTGGATCAGATCCTGCGGGGCGACTGTGTGCAGATCATGCGGATGCTGCCGGATGCGTCCGTCGACTGCGTGTTCGCGGACCCGCCCTATAACCTGCAGCTTCGCGGCGAGCTGAGGCGGCCCAATGACAGCCTCGTAGATGGTGTCGACGAGGAATGGGACCGCTTCACCGATTTTGCCTCGTACGACGTCTTTACGCGCGAATGGCTGACCGAGTGCCGCCGCCTGCTGCGCAAAGACGGCACTCTTTGGGTGATCGGCGCCTATCATAACATCTTTCGCATCGGGGCCATCCTGCAGGATCTGGGCTTCTGGATCCTGAATGACGTGATCTGGCGCAAATCCAATCCGATGCCGAATTTCCGCGGCCGGCGCTTCACCAACGCCCATGAGACGCTGATCTGGGCGGCGCGTGGCCAGAATTCCCGCTATCGCTTCAACTATCAGGCGATGAAGTCGCTGAACGACGATATCCAGATGCGCAGCGACTGGTTCATTCCGCTGTGCACCGGACCAGAGCGGTTGCGTAACGAACATGGGCTGAAGCTGCATCCGACTCAGAAGCCCGAGGCGCTGTTGCATCGTGTCCTGCTGGCCAGCACCAACCAGGACGACATTGTGCTGGACCCGTTCGCCGGGACCGGTACGACGGCAGTGGTGGCAAAGCGGCTGCGGCGGCACTTTATCGCTATCGAGCGCCATCCGGCCTACGTCGAGGCCGCGATTGGTCGCGTGCGACGGACCCCGGCGATCTCGCGGCAGGGCGCCGCCTCGTCGTCGACCAAACGGGAGACGCCGCGGATTCCGTTCGGCAGCCTGGTCGAACGTGGCCTGATTGCGCCTGGGACGACGGTGTACGACCGGCAGCGACGGGTCAGCGCGCTGGTGGGGCCGGACGGGTCATTGAGTGCGGCGGATATTCGCGGTTCGATCCACAAGGTGGGAGCGATGCTGCAGAACGCGCCGAGTTGCAACGGTTGGACGTTCTGGCACTTCGAGAAGGATGGAGTGCTGGTGCCGCTGGATGCGCTGCGGGCAGCGATCGCGGTGGTCGCGGAGGTTGCACCAGATCGGTAAAGGCGGGTGGTCAGGAGAATCAGACCGCTGAAGAAACGACTATGGAGTTCGTCGACCAGGGCGCCCGGATGCACCCGGGCCGTGCGATCGCCACGACGCCGGTAACGCCAGCCGGCCGAGGGATTGTCCCCTGTTGTCGACAGCCGGCCGGCCGGATCGCCGTCAGCTTGCAAGCAACTCCCGGAGTGCCGCGTCGAGGGTCTTGATGTCCTCCGGGCTGGTTCCGGGGCCGCCGGCAAAATGGCCCCAAACGGTGTCGACCACCCGAAGCTCTGCGTTGGGCATATGCTTTACTTCGAAGGCATTGTCCTCGGGCGGAAAATACAGGTCGGTGGAAGCCGGCATGACGATCGCTTTCGCCTTTATGGCAGCCAGCGCCTTCGGAAAATCGCCCTTGAACAGGTCATTGTTGCTGATGTCGCCGTTCTGCCAGGTCCAAAGCATTGCAAGTAAATTGTTGGCATCCCGAGGCAGGAAAATGCCCTCCCAGAAGCCAACGAGGAAATCCTCGAGCGAGGCATACCCCATCGCCTTCAGATCAAGTTCCTGGCGGTAAAAGGCCTGCGAGAAGCCCCACCCGGCGTATACGCGAGACATGGCCCGCAAGCCCTTGACGGGCGGAGTATCATACCAGCCGTCCAGGAACGCAGCGTCGGCGGTGAGCGCGGCCTTGACACCTTCCAGGAAGACGAAATTATGGCGCGAACACTTGGCCGATCCTTCGAACGGCAGAATGCGCTTCACCATGTCGGGATACATCGCGCCCCAGTGGTAGGTCTGCAGCGCGCCCATGGACCAGCCTGTCACCAGCTGTATCGTGTCTATACCAAACTTATCATGCACCAGGCGATACTGCTGCCGCACGTTGTCATAGGCTGTGATCTTAGGAAATCGAGCGCGATCGAACGGCGCCGGCGTGTTGCTGGGTGAGCTTGAAAGGCCGTTGCCGAGCATATTTGGGACGATAATGAAATATTTCCGCGGATCGAGGGCGAGTGCCTCGCTGATCAGCCATTCGTTCTCATAGTGCTGCCCGGAATACCAGGTGGGGTAGACGATCACGTTGTCCTTCGCGGCATTCAGCGTCCCGTAGGTTTTGTAGGCCAGTTTCGCGTTCCGGAGGGTCTGTTTGCATTGCAACACGACGTCGCCGAGTTCGAAGATTTCGTAGTCAGCCATGGATATATCCTTCTTGATGTTGCCTGGAATCATGGGTCAGTCGGTGCATGTCGCCAACCTCCCAGCAGGCTGTCACCTGCTCACCGACCGCGATCGGGGAGCGGAAATAGTTGCCCTCCTGGACGTAGGCGACGAATTCACTGCTCCCCGCCGATGAAGTGCCCTCCAGCGTAACTTTGACGAAAGTTCCCTGATACTCGACGGCTCGCACCTTGCCCGCGATCGAATTGAGCGGCAGGGTCGCGTCTACTGTTGTCCTTTCCAAACGAACTTGATCGCGCCGTACGGCGAAATACAGGGTTTGACCGACCAGTGCGGATGGTGCGCCCAGTTGCAGCGCAAAACGCTCGCCGCGCTCCCCGGCCAATGTGCCGACGCCACCGGCGATGGCTTCCAATTTCCCGACCAGAACGTTCTGGCCACCCATGAACCGCGCCACATAAGCGCTGTCAGGCTCGGCGTAGATCTCGCGTGCGGTGGCTGCCTGAACGACACGTCCTTGCGCCATCACCACGACATGATCCGCGACGGCGACCGCCTCCAGCTGAGTGTGCGTGACGTGAATGAAGGTGATGCCCAGTCGCTGCTGCATTTCCTTTAGTTCCGCCCGCATCTGCAGACGCAGGAACTCGTCGAGCGCCGACAGCGGCTCGTCCAGCAGCAACACTCGGGGCTGCGTAATGATAGCACGAGCGAGCGCCACACGTTGCTGCTGCCCGCCCGACAGCTGTCCAGGCAAACGGGTGGCGAGCGAAGTCAGCTGCACCTGCTCGATCATGCGGTCGGCTTCGCGGTAACGTTCCCGGCGCGAAACACCACGCACCCGCAAACTGAAGGCCACATTGTCTCGGACCGAAAGATGAGGAAACAGCGCATAGTTCTGGAACATCATCGCGGTTCCGCGCACCCGCGGCGGTTGCCCGACGACGTCGACGCCGTCGATGAGGATTTCGCCATCGGTCGGGTTCTCGTGCCCGGCGATCATCCGGAGCATCGTCGTTTTGCCGCAGCCGCTGGGACCCAGCAGGCAGCAATAGCTGCCGCCGGCTATTCGCAGATTGATCCCATCCACGGCGAGCGCGCCGTTCGGATAACGTTTGACGATGCCGGCCAGCTCGACAGTGCCGGCGTGGGCCGTGTCCGCGCGCGGGACGTCGGAGGCGTTATCCATTTTGCACCCTCACACCGTCAGGGCTTGGTCACGGAGCCCAACCGCCGCCGCTGAATCAGCGCGATTGAGCCGAGGGAGATACCGATGACGGCAAAGGACAGGGCGGTGGTCAGCGTCCCCAGGGCATAAATAGATGGCGAAGTAACGTTCTGCGTCATGCTCCAGATCTCAATCGGTACGGTGTTGTTGGAGCCCACGGTCTGCAAGGTCCGTGCAAACTCGTCGTAGGACAGGGTGAAGCCGAACAGCGCGACGGCGATTATGCCCGGCAGCAGGATGGGTATGACCACCAGGCGTATCGTCTGCAGCGGGCGGGCACCGAGGTCGCGCGCCGCCTCCTCATAGGAGCGGCCAAAGCGGCCAAACACCGCAAACATGATGAGCAGCCCGAACGGCAAGGTCCATGACAGTTGCGCGCCCAGCGCCGAAGTGTACCAGTCGGTTTCCCAACCGAACAACTGGAACATCAGCCCGATGCCGATGCTGAGCACATAGCCCGGGGCAACCAGACTGGCGATAACCAGATAGAATAGCGGGCCGCTGCCGAAAAAGCGTGTGCGGAACGACATCCCAGCGGCAAAAGAGATCGCGACCGTCAGGAACATCACCAACAGGGCGAGGGGCACGGAGCGCGAGATTGCACCCATCAGATCACCGGTATCGCCCTGCTCGATCAGTTGCTCAAACCAATGCAGGCCGACCCCACGCATCGGAAAACCCAGACCACCCTGCGGTCCCTGGAACGATAGGATGTAGATGCACAGCATCGGGCCGTACAGAAACATCACATAGAGCGCGAAGATCGTTGCGAGCAGATAGAAGGTCCACGGGCGCCCTCCATTGGCCGACATCACCGCCATGTCAGCGCTCGCCCACCAGTTCGCGCCGCACATCGACCATGCGCATGATGGTCGCGATGACCAGGCTCAGCACAATCAACAGTATCACCGCGCTGGCGGCGGCGTGCGGGAACAGCAAGGTTGAGATGTCGTCCACCATGGCCGACACGACCGAGGCATCGCCCCCGCCGCTCATGATCTTGACGACGTAAAAGTCACCCATCACCAGTGTAATTACGAAGACCGAGCCGAGCACGATGCCGCTTTTCGTCAATGGCAGCACGACCATGATCATTGTCTTCATCCGTCCGGCGCCGGCGTCCAAAGCAGCTTCGAACAACGCCGGATCGATCCGGCCCATGGCATTGAAGATCGGAACGATCATGAAGATGGTGAACAGATGGACATAGGAGACAACGACCGAGAAATCCGAATAGAGCAGGAACTGCAACGGCTGGTCGATCGCGCCGGTAACCATAAGTGCCTGATTGATGACGCCCTGCTTGCCGAGCAGCGGGAGCCAGGAGATCATGCGAATGATATTCGATGTCCAGAACGGTACGGTGCAGACCAGGAACAGACCGATGGCGATCAGCTTGCTGCGGACATGAAACACCAGGAAGTAAGCAACGCAGAATCCCACAACCAAAGTGCAGACCCAGGTGAGTGCCGCCAACTTGATCATCGTCAGGTAGAGCGACAGCGTCAGGCGGGAAGTCAGGACGCTTTGATAGTTCTCCAGCGTGAAAGCCGGTATGACGGCGAAGTTGTCGTACCGGAAGAAGCTGACGGTTACCACCGCCAGCAAAGGCGCGACGACGAAGAACAGCAATATCAGGGCCAGCGGCAACGCCAGCAGCATTGACGAGACTACCCTGGGCTGATCGCCCCGCCGTGTCGCCTGTGCCGCCGACATGCTTGCCTCGCAACCGCTGTTGTCAGGCCGACTTAAACTCGTTCCAGCGCTGGATCATGTACTGGTTTTCGTCCATCACGGTATTCCAGCAGGAGATATTGGTAAAGCGCTCGATGAACGAGCCACCGTCGCGCACGGAACCAGGCTTGGCGATGCCGGCGCCGTATGGATCCTTGATCTCCTCAACCGCCGGCTTGCCCAGGTACCAGTAGCCGTATTCGTTCGGCGTCATGAATTTCTCGGCCGTTGCCGGAACGGGACTGTAGTAGCCATGCCGGGCAACGAAGGCGCCCTGCCAGCCAGTGTAGTACCAGTTCAGATATTCATAGGCCGCGCCAAGCTTCTTGCCGCTCAGATGGCGCATCAGACCCATCCCGTTGCACCAGCCGCGATAGCCTTCTTTTCCATCGGGCCGCTGATTGACGGGTGCATATATGCAGGGAATTCCCTTGGCCAGAACCGCGGTTACCGCCGGCGACCACATCGACTGGATCTCGACCTCGCCCGCCGCCATGAGCTCGACCGATTGCTCGAAAGTGGTCCAGGTGGCGCGGAACTGCCCCTGCTTCTTCAGCGCGATCAGAGCGTTGATCGTCTTGTCGATCTCCTCGCGCGTCATGTTCCCTTTATTTTTGTAGGAAATATCACCGCGCAATTCGAACGCCAGGGCGGCGTCCATGATGCCGATATTTGGCACGTCGAGAATCGCTGCCTTGCCCTTGAACGCGGGCGAGATTAATTCTTTCCATTGCGTTACCGGATGATCGATCAGGTCCGGGCGATAGCCGATCGAGTCAGCATTGTAGACCTGCGGCAGGAAACTCGCATAGTCATGGGTGCCCTCAACGATCGTGGTCGAGTCCTTGGTTTCCAGATACATCGCCTCATAGGGCGAAATACCCTGACGGGAAACTTTTTTGCCCTCGTATTCGCCCTTGGTGAAGATCGGCAGCATATCATTGAAGCGGGTGATCTTCTTCACCTCGATGCCTTGAAGAATGCCCCGGGGGACAGCGACTTTCGCCTGCCATCCCTCAAGATCGGGGATATCGACGCTATTCGGCTGGGTAATGAAACGCGTAATGGCAGTAGACGTATCAAGGTTTTGCATCGCGACCTTGAAGCCGAGGTCCTTCGATGCCTGATCGCCGATCGCCTGGACGACCGAATAGGACACTCCGATATGGCGTAGGGTGATGTCCTTGATATCCTGCGCCCAGATGGTTGGGAAGCCGGAGATCGCGTCCGACCCGGCGGCGACGCCGGCAATGGCGGACGCGGCCTTGAGCAAGTTACGGCGGGTGACACTTGACGTGCCAGCCTTGGGATTTTCATTCATTGCAATGCTCCACCTGTTTCGTCACCACCAAGTTGATTTCTGGCGCCGGAATGACCGGCGGCAGCAGACGCCGCCACTGTCAGGCGTCCACGATGAGCATCGGGAAGCGTCGGAGATGCCAAAACGTGGGTCTTCTACTGTCTATACCAAAATAGATTGTTCAGCCATAGATAGTTTCCAGTATCCGGCCGCCGCCGTCATGACCGGTCCAAGTCTTCATTGGAGGTCAGAAGTGTCGCCGTCGTGTGGGGATTCGACATCAGTGACCGATCATCCAGGGCCGTTGACCGGGGAAGCTCTTGCTCGCGACCGCATCCGCTTTCAGCTTGCCGCGGGCAGGCCCTGAACAACAGCCGCAGGAAGCCGGATGGCGCTTCGCCCGCGTCGGTGCATTCGCGCTGCGTTCGTTGACCTCACCTGCTCGTCGCCGGCCGGCATCCATTCCGGATAGCGCGGGTGCCGTGAACAAGGCGCGCGGCGCCGCCTCGCCGCATTGCTCGCAGGGGTGCGGCTGCTGGAACTCCGCCATCGGTCGCAGCGCGGTGAATGGACCGCAGTCTGCGCAGAGATAGTCGTAGATCGGCATCGTTGCCCCCTTTAAAGATCCGGCGCCAACGGCATCGCCACACCGCCCTTGACACCGCCGCTCGGTCCTGACGCTCCCGGATTGATGTCGAAGTCGAAGATCTCGGTCGGCAGCCAAAGTGTGGCGCACGAGTTTGGAATGTCGACCACGCCACTGATGTGCCCCTGCACCGGCGCCGTGCCCAGGATCGAATAGGCCTGGGCCCCGGAATACCCGAACTTCTTCATGATATTCGATCGCGTTGAGGCAGGCCTGGCGATAGGCGACGTTGACGTCGAGGTAATACTGCTCGCCAGCCTCGTCGACCGAGATACCCTCAAAAATCAGATAGTCACTATAGGACGGCTTGATGACGCTCGGTTTGAAGATCGGGTTCTTGATGCCGTATTTCGCCATGCCGCCCTTGATCAGTTCCACCTTCAGGTGGATCCAGCCTGGCATCTCGATCGCCCCGCAGAACGTGATTTCGCCGTCACCCTGGCTGAAATGCAGGTCCCCCATGGATAGCCCGGCGCCCGGGACGTAGACCGGGAAGAAAACTCGCGCACCACGCGAAAGATCCTTGATGTCGCAGTTGCCACCGTGTTCGCGTGGGGGCACCGTGCGTGCACCGGTTGCCGCGGCAGCCGCTTTTGCCTCACCCTTGAGGCGACCCATGTGCGCAGTTGGGGCAAAGGGTGCATTGGCCAGCGGGGGCACCCGCGTCGGGTTGGTGGCGATCAGACCAGTTTCACGGCGGTTCCAGGTTTCCAGCAGCTTCGGATCGGGCAGACAGCCGATCAGTCCAGGATGGATCAGCCCGGCGAAGTTAACCCCCGGCACGTGACGGGAACTGGTGAACATGCCGTGGATATCCCAGATGGACTTCTGGGCTTGCGGGAAATGATCGGTCAGAAAGCCGCCGCCATTCTGCTTCGAGAAAAATCCGTTGAACCCCCACGAATTGTGCGGAAACGCACCAATGTCGAGGAAGTCGACAACCAGAAGGTCGCCAGGCTCCGCGCCCTCGACGCCGACCGGACCGCTGAGGAAATGCACGATGCTGAGGTCGATGTCGCGCACGTCAGCGGCCGATTCATCGTTCTTGATGAACCCGCCGGTCCAGTCGTAGCACTCGATGATGAAATCCTGCCCCGGCTTCACCGTGGCAACCATCGGAATGTCGGGGTGCCAGCGGTTGTGGATCATGTCGTTGTCGTAAGCGGATTGCGCCAGGTCGACCTTGATGAGGGTGTCCGTCATAGCTATCCCCGTGCTTTGTTTCGAGAATTCATTGGTTCAGACTGCCACGTAGCGCGCGACTTTTTTCCGGTCAAGGTAAATCCCCGGTCAGAAGTCGGTGGTCCGGTCATTCCCGGGGGCGAGCGTGAACCGCCGAATTCCAACGATCGGTCCCGGTCCGAGGCACCGCGTACCCGTGGTGGCTGCCGGGTCACCTCAAGCCCGCCGCGTCCGGAGTCGAAGGACCGACGGCCTTGCGGCGTCGTGATGGATCGTCTGCCGCGCGACAACCATCTCGAGCGGCGCTTCCGCGCCCAACGGACCGCCGGTATTTGGGTTGCGGTCGAACGTCGGGTAGTTGCTGCTCGATACCTCCAGCCGGAGGCGCTCGCCGGCAGCGAGATAAACCGCGGTCTGACCAAGGGCGATCGTGAAGTGATGGACCTGGTTGGGCGGCAGCAGAACCTCCCGGGTCCGGTCCGTGGCGAAGCGAGCCCGGATGATGCCCTCACACAGGTTGATGACCTCGCCGTCTTGCCTCACATGACACAGCTTGGCCGTGAAGTCGGTGTCGGCCGCCGTCGTTGCCGCGTACAGCTCAAGCTCGACCGGGCCGAGCAGTTCGATCGGCTGGTCGAACGAAGAGGTTGTGTAGCACAGCACATCGTTTCGGGTCTCGACCATGGATTGATCGTATGGACCCATTGGGCTTACCGCGGCGGAGCAACAGGAATGGCCGCCGACACTCTGAACCGGCATTTGCGGATCGTAGATGAAGATATCCGGGTATTCGCCGCTGGGCGGTTCGCAACTCAAGATCCCGTCGCCGTCGAGCGAATTGGCCTTGCCGCCGCTATGCAGATACAAATTGTCCGGTATCGCACCGATGGGTGGCCAGGAGTCGTAGCTGGCCCATCGATTTGCACCCAGCAGGAACACCGTCACCGGCGGCAGAGCATCAAGCGCTCGGCGGTCGCCCTTCAGATGCGCATCGTAGAATGCGAGTTGGTAACGGTCGACTATCTGGCCGCCCGCCTCGCGGCCAAAATCGATCCCACCGACGTGCTGCGCCCACGGCATATGCACCCACGGCCCGACAAGAAGACGCTGCTCCGCCGCTACCGGCCGCGGTGAGTCGCGCATAGGTGTCGAACGTCTGGCGCAGGAACGTGTCGTACCAACCGCTGACGTGCAGACACGGCAGGTCGGTCGGCGCTTCCATCCGCTCGAGATCTGATTCGTGCCAGAATTCGTCGTAGGCGGGATGCTCCAGCATCTCGGCGGCGAAATGAGTGAGCGGGTTGGCAGCGAGCAGCGGGATCTCGTGCAACGTGATGCCCGGGCTCCAGTGCCCGACCTGCGCGGTGGCTTCGATGATGAGAGAACGCGCCTCGGGCATTGCAAGCCGGACCGCTCGATCGCCTGCAAGGATGGTCAACCATTGCGCCATCGTACTAAGGGCGAAGGCGCCGCCAACGTAGCCGAAGCCCTCGTACATACTGGTTGGGTAGAAGCCGGGGCAAGCGGCGCCAAGTCCACGCGGCCGCAGGCTGCCGGCGAGTAGCTGATTGATGCCGGAATAGGAGAAACCGAAGGTCCCGACCTTGCCCGAACTGCCCGGGAGAGCCGCGCACCACTCGATCGTATCGACGCCATCGGTGGCCTCGCCGCGCAGCGGCCAGAACTCTCCCTCGCTCTTGTAGCGGCCGCGCGTATCCTGGACGACGACAATGTAGCCATGCCGCGCATACCACATCGGATGGCCGTAGACGTAGCTCTGCGCGACGAACTTGTTGTAGGGGATGCGCAGCAGCAGCACCGGGAGATCGGTTGCATCGTGCGGCCGGTAGACGTCTGCGCGCAGCACGGTGCCATCGCGCATCGGAACGGGGACATCCTCCTCGACGGTCACATCGGACGGTGCGGCGAACGTTATGGGTGGCATCGACGGGCTTCCTTTCACGGCGACGCGTTGACGACGGGAATCTTGCCAGCGCGGCTTCGAAGAACGCTTTCGATCGAGCCCGCATCCAGGATCTCGTGGGTGCGGTGGCAGGCGACGATGTGGCCGGGCGCGACCTGTGTCGGCGGCGGCGGCACCGTCGCGCAATGCGGCAATCTGATCGGGCAGCGTCCGGCCAACGGGCAACCGCGCGGGGCCTCGATCGGGCTCGGGATCTCGCCGCTGAGCACGAAGCGCGGGCGGCGCTGCTCCGGGTCGGGCTCCAATACCGAGGACAGCAACCCGCGCGCGTAAGGATGCACCTGTTCGGCGAAGATCGAGGCCGCGGGACCGATCTCCACGATGTGACCAAGATACATGATGGCGATGCGCGCGCTGAGTCGCTCGACCGCCGTCAGATCATGTGAAATGAAAAGATAGGCAAGGCCGAGCTGTTGCTGAAGCCGTTTCAGAAGGGTGAGGATTTCGCCACGCACGGAAACGTCCAGACTAGCCGTTGGCTCGTCGAGCACGATCAGGTCGGGGTTGGTGGCGACCGCCCGCGCGATGCCGACGCGCTGCTGCTCGCCGGCGGTCAACTCATGTGGATAGCGCCTGGCCATTGCCTCCGGCAGCTTGACGGAATCGAGCAACTCGCGGACCCGCCGTAAGCGAGATGCGGCATCGAGGCCGCCGCGGTAGCGCAACGGTTCCTCGATTGACCGTCCGATCCTGTAGCGCGGATCCAGTGATGCTCCGGGTTCCTGAAAGACGATCTGCATCCGCGGGCGGAACCGGCGCAAATCTCGCTCGGGCAAATGTGCGAGGTCGACGCCGTCGAACGTGATTGCACCTTCGGAAGGTTCGATGATGCGCAGGATGCAGCGTCCGACGGTGGTCTTGCCCGAGCCGCTCTCGCCGACCAGCCCGAGGGTCTCGCCGCGTCCGACCGCGAAGGAGACGCCGTTGACGGCATAGACGGTACCCTGGCGGCGGCCCAGCGGGAAGTGCTTGACAAGGCCGTCGACACGAACGATCGGCTGCGCGGGCGCGCGGTCGTTGCCGATCACGGCAACGACTCCTCAGGATGGCGGGCGTCGCGCGCGGCCAGCAACAGCCGCTGGCTGTAAGCGTGAGCCGGCGCGCGGAAGAATTGTCTGGTCGGGGCCTGCTCGACGACCCGCCCCATGTGCATGACCGCGACGCGGTTGGAAAATTGCGCGGCAATCGCAAGGTCACGCGTCGCCAGGACGATGGCCGAACCGATATCGTCAACCAGCTCCTGGATCAGTTCCAGGATCTGCAGCTGGATGGTGACGTCGAGGCCGGCGGTCGGTTCGTCGGCGACGAGCAGGGTCGGGCGATTGGCCAGCGCCATGGCGATGACAATGCGCTGGCACATGCCGCCGGAAAGTTCGTGCGGGTACGCATCGATTCGGCGCAGCGGGTCCGGCATGCGCACAGCCCGCAGCAACTCCTCGGCCCGCACCCGGGCCGCCTTCCAACCCAATGTGCCATGGGCACGAATCACGTCGATAATCTGCGTACCGATCGGTTGGAGTGGATCGAGCCGGGAACGCGGATTGGTGAAAATCGGTGCGATATCCAGACCGCGCAGGCTGCGCAGACGCGATGCGGTGGCGTGCGTGATGTCCTCACCTTTGAAACGAATGCTGCCCACCACGCGGCTGCCAGCCGGAAGCAGGCCGAGAATGGCGCGAACCAGGATGGATTTGCCGGCGCCGGTCTCTCCGACGACGGCCAGCACACTGCGCGCGGGCACGGTGAGATTGATATCGTCCAGGAGTGGCCGAGCACCGCCGTCGAACTCGACGCCAAGGCCCGCGATCTCGAGGATTGACGGCGCGTCGATCATCGTCATGGCTCAGTGCTGCCGCGTCGGATCGAAGGCGAGACGGATGTGTTCCCCGACGATCGCGTAGCCAAGGACCGTGAGGCCCAGCGCGAGGCCGGGAAAGACGGACGGCCACCATTGCCCGGTGATCATGCGGGTGGCACCGGTGGCGATCATGCCGCCCCATTCGGGGCTGGTTGCCTCGACGCCGGCGCCCACGAAGCTCAGGCCGGCGGTGATGAGGATGGCTTGGCCGACGGCCACGGAACTGCCGATCAGCGCCGGCGAAACAGCGTTCGGCAGCACGTGGCGCAGCATCACCGCCCAGGTGCCGGCGCCGGCACAACGGGCCGCCTCGATATACGGGCTGCCCTTCACCGCCATTGCCGCGCCGCGTGTCAGGCGCAGGAACACCGGCGCCTGCAGGATCACCAGCACCGCAACGATGTTCTGCTGGCTCGCGCCAAGGGCCGCGACCAGCGCCAGCGCCAGGATGAACACCGGGAACGCCTGGATGACGTCGAGCAGCCGCATCGTCCATTCGCTGAGCAGCCCCCAAATGCCCCGTTCGCCGCCGACGTAGCCGGTCACGACACCCAGCGAGATGCCGATGGCAAGCGCCAGGAAGGTGGAAGTGACGGCGATGTAGATGTCGATCCGTGGCGCCGCGATGACCCGCGAGAATATATCAAATCCAACATTATCAGTTCCGAACCAGTGCGCCGCGTTCGGTGGCAGCAGGATGGCGCCGGCGACGGTCCGCTCCGGCGGGTATGGTGCCAGGCTAGCGCCGAACGCCATCAGCAGCAGGGACAGCAGCACCAGGGCGAAGCCGAGTGTTGCAAGCGGGTTCGAACGCGCGAAGCGCAGCAGGCGGGAAAGCAGGGCGGTTGAAGGCTGCATCGCTACATGCGCTAATGCCGCAGCCGCGGATCGAGAGCGAAATAGACCAGGTCGACCAACAGGTAGACGACCAGGGTAAAGGCGGCGGCGATCAGCACGAACGCCTCGACGGCGGAAAAATCCGCGTTGACGATCGATTGCACCGCGTATTGACCAACGCCACCCCAGGAGAAGACGCTCTCGACCAGCACGGCGCCGCCGAGCAGGTAGCCGTAGAGCACGCCGAACAGTGTAACCACCGGAGGCGCCGCATTGCGCAGCGCCCGCAGCATGATCCGGCGCGGCGGCAGGCCCAGTGCCTCGCCGTACTCGACATGGCTCGACCGCAGCACCTCTTCCATCGAGGATCGTGTCATCTTCACGATCGGCGCCATGTAGATCAGCACCAGCGTGATCACCGGCAAGGCGAGATGACCGAGCGCTGAGCCAAGCGCCTCCCAGTTGCCTTCCAGTATGCTGTCGACGGTGAGGAGACCGGTAACCTCCTCGGGTGGCAGCACAGCGAGGTCGAGGCGGCCGACCGGTGACGGCGCCCAGTGCAGCTTGACATAGAACACGAAGATGAGAATGAGGCCGAGCCAGAAGTCCGGCACGGCGCCGGCCAACCCGCCATAGGTATTGGTCGCGTAGCGCAACGGCCCGCCTCGCCCTTTGTCGGCTGCCATCATGCCGAGTGGAATTCCGATGACCACGGACAGGAACAGCGCGATCGTGATGAGCTCGAGAGTCGCCGGCACACGATGCGCAAGATCGGTGGTGACGGCATTGCTGGTAACCCAGGAGCGGCCAAAATCGCCGCTGAGGATGTTGCGCAGGTAGATGCCGGTACTGCGTCCAGAGCGGCCGATCGAGACCCATTTCATGCTGGATCTGCAGGATCATCCCGGTCGTCGCGCGCGGGCCGGCAATGGCGATCGCCGGATTCCCCGGCAGCAAACGGACGATGACGAAGGTTACGACGGATATGCCAAGGGCCTGCGGCACGAGGTAGAGCAGGCGGCGGCCGATGTAGATCAGGGTTCGCATGACATGAGCGGTCGGTGTGGCTTCAGGGCCGCGTCAGGTCTTCGACCATTTCGAATAAAGATTCGCATCGTAGGTGAAGTACTGAACCCCCTTGAGATCGGCGCGAACGGCGTAGTGGATTCCGGGCTCGATCAGAAAAGCCATTGGGGCCTCATCGAGGATGATGCGCTGGATATCGATGCTGAGCTTCTTGCGATCTTCCTGATCGAATGTGTGGACAAGCTGCTCGACCAGATCGTCCATGTGGTCATTCTTCCACTTGGTGAACGCGAGCACGTTGTTGCGGGAGTAGAACCAGAGCCGCAGGGCATAGGCAGCATCCGGCACGAAAGCGCCGGCGTACATCGTCGACATCGGGAACTTGGCGCCGAGCCAGCGCTCGACGAATGCCGCGAAGGGTTGCTTGTCGAGGGTCACGTCGATCCCGGCCTTCGCGAGGCCCGACTTGAGAATGACCGCCGTTTCCTCGTCCTCCGGCGCCGCCGTGCTGAAGCCGAGGCTGGTCTTGAAGCCGCCGGAAAGACCAGCCTCGGTGAGCAGCATGTGCGCACGGTCGAGGTCAGTTTTGTACGGTGACAGCGTTGGGTCGTAGAACTCGTACGGTGCCGGCAGCGGGCTCATCTGACGCCGGCCGGTGCCCGCGGTCACCGTCTGCACCAACTCGTCGTACGGCACGGCGTAGCAGACCGCCTGCCGTACCTTCATGTTATCGAACGGTTGGATCGTTGCGGTCATCGCGAGCCAGGATGAAATCTGCCCGGGCTCGACGGAATAGATCTTGATCGCGGGATCAGCGGCGGCCGACAGGCGCTCGCGCGCGGTCAGGTTCCAGGCGTAGTCTATGTCGCCATTGCGCAGCAGGGCGAGACGATTGGCGCTGTCCGGAATCTCGCGCATGACCACGCGCCTGATCGCCGGCGGCTTCTGCCAGTATTTCGGATTGGCCGCGAGGATCACGGCCTCGCCCGGCGACCACTGGACGATCGAATAGGGGCCGAAGCCCGCCGAGTTGGTCTTGAACCACGTAGCCGCCCAGGGGTCGTTGGCGGTCGCATGCTTCTTGCCCTCGACCGAGTCGACAATGCCAAGCAGCGGCAGCGCGAGCACCTTGAAGAACAAGACGTTTGGTTGCGACAGCGTAATTCGTACGGTGTGCGGGTCGAGGACCTCGAAATGGTCCATGCCGGGGAAATTGATCGCGCCGAAATAGAACGGGCCATTGGCACCGAGCGCGGCGTTGCGTTCGAAGCTCCAGCGGACGTCCTCGGCGGTCATCTCGTTGCCGAAATTGCTGAGCACCCCCTTGCGCAGTTTCAACGTGTAGGCACGCCGATCCTCCGATATCTGCCAGGATTCGGCCAACATCGGCGTCACCGGCTCGAGGCCGGCGCCGTCCATCACCAGCATACCGTCGCCGCGTGCGTTTAGCTTGAATTCGAAGAGTCGGTCGTAGATGTTCTCAATCAGTTCCGATTCGACGAACTGATCGGCAAACGCGTAGTCCGCGCGTGGCGGCGTGTTGGTGACCGCGACCACGGCGACCGCGGGATTGGCGAGGGCCGGACTGGCACGCAGCCAGCTTGAAAGGCCGAGTGCCGCGCTGCCTGCGGCCACGGCCTGCAGCACGCTACGCCGTGTTGGGGCATGGCCGGCAGTCGCCATATCGGATTTGTCCATCGTCATCCTTGAGCGGTATGGTCGCGGCCTGTTGTTGGCCTCAGCTGATCGGGAGCGGAGAACGAAACGGCGACCGGCGAAGCGTCACAGAGCCGGGTTGTCCAGCGGCAGACCGAGCATGAGGCGGCCATGGGTCGATGCATTCAGGTCCCAGGCCTGGGTGGTGTGCCGGTTGGCAGTGGCAACGTCCCGAAAGCCGCGCGAGATCGGATTGGTGTCATAGATAACGGCGCCGCCGCCCGCCTCCCATACGATCTGCACGGCATTCATCGCCAGCTTGCCGGCGAAGGCGGATTGGCAACGGAACCGGGTCCGTTCCTCGTCGGTCGGCAGCCGTCCTTCCTGCAGGATGGCGATCGCCTTGTCGGCCACCGCCTCGAGCATCATTCGGGCGGTCTCCACCGAGGCGAGCGCCTCGGCGACCTTGACCTGCTGCGTGGTGAAATTCGCCATGGCGCCGCCGCTCATTCTGGTCACGCGCTTGCGCACCTGCGCGACGTAGGACTCGACGGTGGCTTCGGCAGCGCCCAGCACCGCGGCGGCGATGAAGGTGCCGAAGACGGCGTAGAGCGGTGAGCGAAAGATCAGCGCGGTGTTATGTTTGCTGCCCGGGCTGACCGAGCCGCCCTTGAGATCCTCGACGGTGATCGAGCGGTGCTCGGGGATGAACACATCGTGGACCGCGACGTCGTTGCTGGCACTGCCGCGCAGGCCGACGGTGTGCCATGTGTCGATAATTTCGAACTCGTGGCGGGGGATGATGAAGTGGCGGTCCTCGATCTCGTTATCGCTGTTGGGCACCATCGCGGTGAACAGCGCCCAGTCGGAGCAATTGACGCCGCTGACGAATGGCCATCGCCCGGACAGGATGTAGCCGCCGTCGACGCGGCGCGCCCGCCCCACTCCGGGTATCAGGATGCCGCTCAGGAGCGCATCGGGCTGCGCGCCCCAGACCTCCTGCTGGGCCTCCTCCGGCCAGTGGGCGAGCATCAGATTGTGCGTCATGTTCTGCACCACCACCCAGGCGGTGGAGGCGCAGCCTCGACCCAACGCCGCCAGGATGTCGACGCCGATGCGGAAATGCGCCTCGCTGCCGCCGAAACGTGCTGGTTGGAAAACTCGGTGCACGCCGCTTCGGCGGATATCGTCAACGGTCGCCGATGGCAGTTCTCGCCGGCGCTCGCACTCCTCAGCGCGCTGGCGGAGAGCGGGGATCAGGTCTTCGGCCCGCCGCAACACGGCTTCGCCGTCGCCGATCGACGGATGAGGGGATGGAACAGGTGATGAGGGGGGGTGCGTGTCCATCGTTGCTCTTCAATCCGGTACCATCACGTTACGGCTCCGAGGGGTTGCCTGCATTTTGCCGGGCCGCGGCGGTCGGGAGTTTGGATGCAAATGGCGCGCCATTGCCCGGTGCCTCACTGGTCGGAGGGTGATGCGGGATCGGCCGTCCATCGAGCTCAGGAGAAAAACGGCGGATGGGAATTTTCACGCGGTGCTCCGTCCACCACGCTGAGTGTACTCGAGCGACGTCACTGGCTCATCTCCTGAGAGGTGCCTGCACCGCGGGCACGATTGTGCAATGATCGCGAATCATGGGCGCATCGGCCTTATGCAGCGCGCTGAAAAATTGAGCAGGCGTGGTAGCGCCGACGGCAACCTCGGCGGTTTCGCTTGGTATGGCAATTGCACTGACCGATCTGCGCCGATACCACGTCCAGCCGATTGCAACGATACCGAATTGAACCGCGCGCAGGGTTGATGCCATGACCAAAGCGGCTTTTGCCACTCAGGATTTTCCTTGATCGCATCCAATTACGATCGAACCGGTTGGCGGACGAGGAAAGACCGAGCGGCGTGGGCCGTGCCCGTCGCCGGTTGCCCGGCGACGATTGCAACCTCAAGCGAGGAGAGGTGGATGAGCTTACCGACCAGAGGCTGCTTCATTGTCGCGGCGATGGCACTGGGTGTGCTTGGCGCGGGCGCGATGACGGGATCGGCCAAAGCCGAGGGGCTCGCGACGTGGTGGCCATTCAAGGTCATCGACGCGTCGTCGGGAACCGACGTCGTGGTGGATTACGTGCCCCTGGCGAAGGCTGATAAGGCGTACACGCTGTGCGTCCTGTTCCCGCATCTGAAGGACAGCTTCTGGCTCGCTGTGGATTACGGCATTGCCGAGGAGTCCCGCCGGCTGGGGGTGAACATGAACCTGCACGAGGCCGGCGGTTACGAAAACCTCACCCGTCAGCTATCGCAGTTCGACGACTGCCTGGCGAGCCACGCCAGCGCCATTATCATCGGCGGCGTGTCCGAAGGCGGCATGGGCCAGAAGTATATCGAGGCGATGAACAAGGGTATCCCGGTCATCAGCGTCGCTGTTCCGGTCAGCCACACCAAGATCGCCGGCAAGGTTTATGCCGACTTCGAGACGATGGGGGACGTCGGCGGCAAGTATCTGCTGAGCTACCTCAAGGGCAAGCCGGCGGAGGTCGTCACATTTCCCGGGCCGGCCGGCGCCGGGTGGCCGGAGGGCATGAACGACGGCTTCAAAGCCGCCATCGCCGGCTCCAACGTCAAGCTGCTGGGCGAGAAGTTCGGCGACACCGGCGTGCAGGTGCAGATGCAACTTATACAGGACGCGCTGCAGGCGTACCCGGACATGACGGTGATCTGGGGTTCGGCGCCGGCGGCCGAGGCGGCGATGGGTGCGGTGGCGCAGGCCGGGCGGCCGGACATCACGGTGATGTCGTCGTATGAAAACCAGGCCATGCTGGACGCGACGAAGCGCGGCGACATTCTTGGGTTTGTCACGCAATTCGCCGTTGCCAATGGAACGATCGCGGTTGATCAGGCGGTTCGTGCGATCGAGAAGAAACCGATGATGACCTTCGTCAAGCCGATCCCCGAAATGGTGACCAAGGCAACTTTGGGAACCGTCAATCTGGTCCTGACCTTTGCGCCGGAGGGATTCAAGCCGGTCTTCACCGTGAAGCAATGAGGCGCCGCCGCGTCGAGGCGTCTTTATGGGGCAAAACGTAACGACGGGAACCGCGCCGTCGTCCCTTGCCGGACGCGCCGTCGAGGCGGTGCCGGCACCGGAGCCACCTGGCCGTCTGCTCGAGGCGACGGCGATATCGAAGCGCTTTCCCGGGGTCCTGGCGCTGGATCGCGTCGATTTCGCGCTGGAGCGTGGCGAAGTCCATGTGCTCTTCGGCGAGAACGGTGCCGGCAAATCGACGCTGATCAACATCATTGCCGGCACCTACGCCGCTGATGCCGGGCATTTGCTGTATGACGGGCAGGAACTGCGGCACCTGACGCCGCACCATGCGCGGTCGATCGGCATCAGCCCGGTGTTCCAGGAATTCTCGCTGGTCCCGGACCTCACAGTCGGGCAGAACCTTTCGCTCGGCCGGGAGGTGTCTCGGTTCGGCTTTGTCAACGCCGAGACGATGCACCGGCGGGCCGAAGCCGTACTGCACGACCTCGGGTTCGAGCTCGATCCGCGGCGACCGGTGCGTGACCTGTCGCGAGCCCAGCAGCAGATGGTGGAGATCGCCAAGGCGCTGCTCACCAAGGTCAATGTGCTCATTCTGGACGAGCCGACGGCGTCGCTGACCGAGAAGGAGACGCAGAGCCTGTTCGGTCTCGTCGACCGCCTGCGGCGCGACGCCGTCGGCATCATCTACGTCTCCCACCGCATGCGCGAAATCAAGCAGTTGGCCGACCGGATCACCGTGCTGCGTGACGGCAGGCGGGTCGGCACGCGAGAGGCTCGGGACGTCAGCGAACGCGAATTGGTGGAGATGATGACCGGCCGCAAGGTCGACCTGCTGTTCCCGCGTATCGCCCACCGGAGCGGCAATGTCGCGATCGAGACGGAGCGGTTGAGCGTCGGCTCCGAGACGGTGAGGGAAGTCGACTTCCGCGCGAGGGAGGGCGAGGTGACCGGCATCGCGGGCCTCGTCGGCTGTGGCAAATCCGAGCTGATCAGGGCGATTTATGGCCTGGAGCCGATCGCCGATGGCACGTTGCGGATCAAGGGCAAGGAGTGCAAACAGTCGTCGCCGGCAGCGAGCCTGGATCGTGGCGTGTGTTATTTTCCGGCGGACCGGGTTGCTGAGGGGCTCGCCCTCGGCCGACCGATCCGCGAGAACATCTCGATGGTCGCGCTTCGCCTGCCGCGCTTCTCGCGCTGCGGCATGTTGCGGCGCCGGGCCGAGCGGGACGTGGCACGCGAGACTGCCGAACGGCTGCAGCTACGGCCGCCCGCCGTCGAAAGCAACGTGGCGAACCTGTCAGGCGGCAACCGCCAGAAGGTGATGCTGGCGCGCGGCCTGACCCGCGACTTCGCGGTTTATCTGTTCGACGAGCCGACTGTGGGGATCGACGTCGGTGCCAAGGTCGAGGTCTACGAGTTCATGAAGAGCCTCGCGGAAGGCGGCGCCGCGGTCGTTCTGGTGTCCTCCGAGTTGCCGGAAGTGCTGCATCTGTCGGCTCGGGTCTACGTCATGCATCTTGGCAGGATCGTTGCCGAGCTGACTGGGGGCGACATCACGGAGCAGAACGTGCTGGCGCGCTTTTTCCCGCACACCGCGACGGCGAGCGTCCCATGAGCGCGACGGTGGCGCGCCCCTGGGCCATTTCCGGCCGGATCTCAGGAATATTGGGTTCGGTCGGCCTGATCCCTATCCTGTTCGTGCTGCTGGTCGCCGGCATGGTCGCAGCCGAACCGCGTTTCTATGGCCTGCCCAATATCTTCAACATCCTGCGCAACACAGCGTTTCTGGCGGTGATCGCCGGCGGCCAGATGCTGGTCGTCATCGTCGGTGGAATGGACCTGTCGGTGGGTGCGGTCGCTGCGCTGGTCAGCGTGGTAGCGGCCGAGGTCATGGCCAGCGCGGTGCAAACGCTCGGCCTCGACGCGTGGCTCGCTATCAGTCTCGGCGTGTTGGCGGGCCTCGTCAGCGGGGCGGCCGTCGGGCTGCTGAACGGACTGTGCTCGACATTGCTGCAGGTGCCATCGCTGATCGTTACCTTGGGGACGTTGTCGATCGCGTCGGGGATCTGCCTGATCGTGACAAGCGGTATCCCGGTCTACGGGATGCCACCGGCTTTCATCGCCGGCTTCGGCCGCGCCTTCTGGTGGGGGGTGCCGGCTCCCGTCTACGTCGCCGCCGGCCTGATCGGCCTGGTCTTGCTGGTGCAGCGGAAGACCGTGCTCGGCATGCATTTGTATGCCATCGGCGGTAACTCTCAGGCCGCCGCGGTGTCGGGAATCTCCGCGAAGCGTTACCTCGTAATGACCTATGTGGCGTGTTCGCTGCTGGCGAGCGTCACCGGCCTGCTGATCACCGCGCAAATGGGGTCCGGGCAGTCCAATCTGGGCGGCGATCGCCTGATGCTGCTGAGCATCGCCGCTGCCGTCATCGGCGGCACCAGCCTGCGCGGCGGACTGGGTCGGGCTGACATGGTCGGGCTCAGCGCATTGTTCCTGTCGACCCTGACGAACGCGCTCAATCTGCTGCGCATCAACAGCAAGAAGGAACTTATCGTGCTGGGCATTGTGCTGGTCGCGGCGGTCGCGCTGGATGCGCTCGGGCGCGGCAAGGCCGCGGTGCAGTAGGGGCGAACGGTGGGTCCCGCGGCGCAATCGCAACCGGACGTACCAACGGCCAATGGCACCGCCGGTCCGCTGTCAGGCGCGGCAAGCCCGCTCTATCGCATGTTGCTGCCGGCCTCGCCGGTGCTTCTCGCGCTCGGCTTCGGGGTCTTCGAGCCGACCGTGCTGACGCTTGAAAACCTTGTCAACATCGTCCAGCAGGCCGCGTTCCTGTTCGTGCTCACCGGGGCCCAGAGCATCGTTCTACTGACCCGCGGCTTTGATTTGTCGCTTGGCCCCAGCGTGTCGATGATCAGTGTCGGCGCCGCCATCACCATGACCAGCATGGTCGGACCGAATGGCGCCGGCGGCATCGCGGCGGCGCTTGCCGGCACCGCCGTCGGCCTTGGCCTCGGTGCCTTGGTGGGCGTCTTCAACGGCCTCGCCGTGGCGTGGCTGCGAGTCAACCCGTTCGTCGCGACACTGGGCAGCATGAACATCTGCCTGGGCATCGGCACCTCCTTGTCCGACGGCCGGCCGGTATTCGGCATCCCGGACGCATTCAACGTCGCCGGCTACAGCCTGCACGTATTCGGCGTTCCGATGCCGATCATCTATGCGGTCGTGGTCGGCATCGGACTGCACGTGCTGCTGCGGCACACGGTGCTCGGCCGGGCATTCTACATGTTAGGCAGCAACCCGCGCGCGGTGGTGGTGGCGGGCTGGCCGAGCCGGCGGCTGCTGGCGCTCGCCTATGTCATCTCCGCTGTGGTCACTGCCGCCGGCGCGCTGCTGCTGACGGCGCGCGTCGCTTCCGGCGAACCCAACCTGGGCGGTGGATTATCGCTGCAGACCATAGCAGCGGCGGTCATCGGCGGGGTCAGCCTGAGCGGCGGCCGCGGTGGGGTAGAGTTGGCCGTGATCGGCGCGTTCTTCATCACCATCCTGTCGAATGGCATGAACCTGGCCGAAGTCGGCGGATACGTGCAGATGCTGGTGATGGGTGCGATCGTCATCCTTGCTGTCGCCCTGGACCGCCTCGGACGAGTTAATCAATAATCGAAAGAGGAATGAATGCCATGAGGCTCAAAGGCAAGGTTGCGATCGTCACCGGCGGGTCCCAGGGCATCGGCGAAGCGATCGCCCGTCGATATGCCGCGGAAGGTGCCAAGGTCGCTGTTGTTTACCATCGCAACGACGATACCGCCGCCAGCGTTGTCGCCGCGATCACGGACGCCGGCGGGACCGCCGCCGCGTTCAAGGCTGATGTTTCGCAGGCGAGCGAAAGCGAACGCCTCGTCGCCGCCGTGATCAGCAAGTTCGGGCGGGTCGACATCCTGGTCAACAATGCCGGGCTGTTTCGCACCGTTTCCGTCGAGGAGACCACCGAGGCGATCTGGGACGAGACGATGAATCTCAACCTGAAAGGCGCCTTCTTTTGCACGAAGGCGCTGATCCCCGAGTTCAAGAAGAACGGTGGCGGCAAGGTGATCAACGTGACATCGACCGCGGGGCATGTTGCGCTGCCGGCCCAGTGCGCTGCCTACTGCGCGTCCAAGGGCGGCCTCGAACTGCTTACCAAGGCTCTTGCCGCCGAAATCGGCAAGTACAACGTGAACGTCAATGCGCTCGCCCCCGGCAATACGGCGACGCCGCTCAACGCCCATCTGCGCGGGCCCGGCAATGAGCCCTACATGGAGTTGATGCGAACCATGACCTGCACCGGCCGCGATTTCCTTGCGCCCGAGGAACTTGCCGGCCCCGCGGTGTTCCTGGCATCGGACGACTGCAGCGGGATGCACGGCGCGACACTGATGATCGATGCCGGCTGGACCGCATGGTAACCGCAGCAGACGACCATCAGACCGTGCTGTCCGCAGGCGGCAAGATGCTGCCCACACCAAGCATGTTTCGCTACTCGGCGATCACCGGGCGGGCGCCGTTCACCTGGCCGCAGGGCCGCCGGCTGGCGGTTTATTTCGCGCTGTGCATTGAACATTTCCCCTACGGCAGCGGCCTTGGCCTGGCCTACTCGCCCGGGCTGAGCCACCCGAACAGCTACAACTGGGGTTGGCGCGAATACGGCAACCGTGTCGGCGGCTGGCGCCTGCTCGAGCTGTTCGACGAATATCGTCTGCCGCTCACGATCCTGCTGAACACGGCGTGCTATGATCACTGCCCCGATCTGGTGGCGGCGGCCCGCGCGCGTGGCGCCGAGATCGTTGCCCATGGGCGCACCAACGGCGAGCATCAGAACGGGATGGCGGTCGAGGCGGAACGCGTGCTGATCGCCGAGGCGACGGCGGCCATCAGTCGCCACGAGGGCAAGCGTCCGAGCGGCTGGATGAGCCCCGGCGCACATCCCAGCAGCGCGACCGAAACGCTGCTCGCCGAGGCAGGGTACGCGTACACGCTGGACTGGCCGATCGACGATCAGCCGGTGTGGATGCAAACAACGAGCGGGCCGTTGCTCAGCGTGCCGTACCCGCACGAGGTGAACGACGTGCCTATGGTCGTGCTCCACGACGGTACCGGGTCTGCCTTCGCCGACATGGCAATCGACAATTTCGACGAGATGCTGGGTCAGTCCGCGCGGCAGACGCTGGTCTGCGGCATCACCATCCACAGCTTCATCGTCGGCCAACCGTTCCGGCTGCGGCAGTTTCGTCGCGTGCTGGAGCATCTCGCGGCGCACAGGGAATCAGTCTGGTTCACCACCTCGGGTGGCGTGGCGGAGCAGTATGCCGCGCTTTTTCCGCCGCCGCCGGCAGTCGGCTGAAAAATCGACATCCGCACGTCGTCGGCGACTGCAAGCTTGCCGATGGGGTTTCTCATCCGTAGTAGTGCCGGCAGGCCGAATGCCATGAAGGACAATGTGATCGTCGATCCGACCTGGCGTCCGGGCGCGAACGAATGGCTGGTCGCCACCGACCTCGTGTCGTTCGCGGCCTTTCCCTGCCGACGATGCCGGCGATCCGCCGACCCTGCCGAAGCCCCGCATCAGGTCGCAAATATGCGACCGGCGATTGCGCGATGACGGCTACCGACCCGTTTCGTATCGCCCTGGAGCCTTACTACCGGGCCGTCGGCGATGAGGTGACAGTGTTCGAGGCGGCGTATCGCTATCGCCTGCCGGTCATGCTGAAGGGCCCGACCGGCTGCGGCAAAACGCGTTTCCTCGAATATATGGCGTGGCGGCTGCATCGTCCGTTGATCACGGTTGCGGCGCACGAGGACATGACTGCGGCGGACCTCGTGGGCCGCTACCTGCTGGTGCCGGGTGAGACGGTCTGGCACGACGGTCCGCTGACGCTTGCGGTCCGCGGCGGGGCGATTTGTTACGTGGACGAGATCGTCGAAGCGCGGCAGGACACCACGGTCGTCATCCATCCGCTGACGGACGCGCGGCGCATATTGCCGCTGGAGAAGAAGAACGAGCTGGTTGCGGCGCATGCCGATTTCCAGCTCGTGATCTCATACAACCCCGGATACCAAAGTGCGGTGAAGGACCTGAAGGAGTCCACCAAGCAGCGCTTCGTCGGTATCGACTTCGGCTACCCCTCGGCGCCGGTCGAAGCCGAGATCGTGGCCCGCGAGAGCGGCGTTGATGCAACGCTGGCGGCGACCTTGGTGGAACTGGGGCGACGGTCGCGTAATTTGCGCGGGCATGGGCTGGAGGAAGGCGCCTCGACGCGCATGCTGATCCATGCCGGACGACTGGTGCTGGCGGGCCTCGGTCTCGACGCGGCGACGCGTGCGGCCGTCATCCTGCCGCTGACCGACGATCTGGAGTTGCGTGAGGCTTTGGGCGCTGCCATGGCCGCCTGCCTGGAATGATGCTGGCCGAGGCGACCGCCGGTTCGCAACTGCTGGAGACGTTACGGCGGCGGCCGGCGCTACAGGCGCCATCGCGACAGGCATGGGACGCCCTGACGCAGTGCGGCGATGCGGCGGCCGCGGAGCTTTGGGCGAAACACGTGTTGGCATTGTTGCACGCCAACGCTGGTGTGGCCTGTATGGCGGCTCTGCTGCGCCTGCGCGGCGACCCGGCAACATTGGCCGAGGTGGCGAGGCATGTCACCGACATCTGTCGCCATGCCGGCGCGACAGCCGCTATCGCGTGCATCGAAACCTGGGATCGGCTGCGCGCGCCCGGTCTTTGGCTGGGGTTTTCCCGGCTGGCCCGGGAGGCCCCGGACTGTGTGGGTCTGGCCGCTGCCAACGCGTCGACGATCCTGCAGGCGCTTGGCCCCGATGGTCTGGCGGACTTCGTCTCACTCGGCCTGAAGGGCGCCGGACGCGACAAGGCACGACGGGTGAGCTTCTTTGCGCTGCGGGACCCGCTTGCCCTGCGCGCGCTGGCGCGGGGAGGCGATGGTTTCACTCTGCACGAACGGCGGCTGAAACTGTTCGCGACCGCATTGTGGGGAAGAGTGCCGATATTGCGCCCTTTCCCGATCTCACCCGGCCGGCCGCCGGCCCGACGTTGCAGCCTGTTGGACGGCGTCATGTTGCTGCCGGAGAGCTTTCCCGGCATGCCACGGGAGGCGCAGGCGCCGCTGTTTCGCGCCAGTGTCGCACACGCGGTCGCACATTTGATGGCGGGGGCGCCACGACAGCCGGTCGGCACGCTGAAACCCGTGCAATGCGCGCTGATTGGCCTGGTCGAGGACGCCCGTGTCGAGGCGCTGGCCATGCGTCGCTTTCCGGGCCTGCGGCGGCTGTGGGGGCCTTACCACGCGGCACGCGCTGAGGGTGGCAGCGCGCCGGTGCTGCTCGCCCGCCTCGCCCGAGGGTTGTTTGATCCTGCCTACGACGACCCGCATGGCTTCGTCGCCAAGGGCCGGGAATTGTTCGGGGCTTCCGATCTGCACGATCCCACCGTCAGCCGGCGTATCGGCGGGCTGCTCGGCAATGACCTCGGCCAGATGCGGGTGTCGTTCAACGCTCGCACGCACGTCATCGAACCGGCGTACCGCGACGATAACCTGGGCCTGTGGGATTTTGACACGCCACAGCCGGACGCTGCCCCTGAGGTTCTCGACCTGATGATCGAGGCGGCCCGTCTGCGGCAGGAAGAGGGCGACGGCCGCATCGACAGCCAGCCTTCCGTTGATCCCGGCGCCCCCCGCGCCCGCCCGGTCGCCGCATCGGAGCCGGATGGCATCCTGCTCGCCCGCTATCCCGAGTGGGACAGAGCGCAGGGCGTGGAGCGCCCTGACTGGACCTGCGTGCGCGCCGTTTCCACGCCACTCGGCGATGCCAGGAGGTTGGAGGCTGAAGTCGAGGCGGCAGGAGACCTTCGCCGGCGCATCGACCGGTTGGTCCGCGCCGCCCGCCCGGGGCGTCCCCGGCGACTGAAACGCCAACCGGACGGCATGGAACTCGACATCGATGCGGTGCTCGATGCCGAGTTGGCATGGGTCGCCGGCGAAACCCCCGATGAACGCCTCTATCGCGGCAGCGCATTGCGGGCTCGCGATCTGGCGACGGTGGTGTTGGTTGACGTTTCGGAATCGACGCGCAACGGCGGCGTGCTGGACGTCGAGCGCGTAGCGGTGGCGCTGCTGGCCGATGCGATGGCGCGGCTGCACGATCCATTTGCCTTGATGGCATTCGCCTCTGACGGTCGCGAGCAGGTACGACTGACGCGGATCAAGGAGTTTGCCGAACCGTTTGGCAGCATTCAGCGGGGCCGCCTGGCGGGGCTCTCGCCGGGGCTTTCCACGCGTCTGGGTGCGGCGCTGCGCCATGCCGGTGCGGAACTTGCGACGGTGCGCAGTTTCCGCCGGCTGGTGCTGGTGCTGACCGACGGCGAACCATCGGACATCGATGTTGCGGACCCGCTCGATCTCGTTGAGGACAGCCGGCGCGCGGTGCTCGGCCTGCGCGCGCGTGGCATCGACAGTTTCGCGGTGGTGCTGGGGACCGGCGGCGCGGAGACCGCCAGGCGGATGTTTGGCCGGTCCGGCCATGCGGTGCTGCGCCGGCTGGAGGATCTGCCCGGGCGGCTTTCGGATTTGTATTTCCGGCTGTCGCGGCGGTGACGCGGGCGAATGGGCGCAAGGGCAGGCGGCCGCGGAAAGTGGTTGTGGCGTAGCCGCGGGTCCGGCGCCGCCACCGAAGTCGATCTTGACCAGTACAGCCGTAGCGTAGCGGACGGCTCGCGCCGATCCGTCAACGAACCGCGAATATGTCGTACTTGATCTTCGTATTCTGAACAGAGACCATTTTCCCGATCGCCTGCAGCTGATTGATCCATTCGTATTTCTTGGACGCGGTCGTGAAGCGTGGGGCCGTCACGAAATATTCGTCTTTGGATGAGATGACTTCGCCCTTGCCGAAGCGATCATTCACTTCCTTACTCGAAACGATCACGCCGTTGTATTCGAAGAAGATGAATTCCCCGTCGTCCGTCTTGATCGTCCCTCGAACGTCCAGGCGAGAACTGCCGTCAGGCATGGGGATGAGCCAATCTCCCGTAGGCGGAATGATTGTACCATTGATTTTCGGTCCGTGGACCGTCCCTCCCGCGGGCACGTTGACGACCACGCGCTGCCCGACCGGCTGAAACGCCGGATCAAGCGGGGCTTCAAGCGTCATCAGATATTCGGTCTCGATCGCGACGGTGGGACTTTGCGCCCACGCCTTCCCTGCTACGAGACCAAGTCCAAGGACCACCAACGCTGAAATCCGAACCATCTGAAGCCGCATTTTGCTTCCTCCTTTTTGGTTTTGCTTTGTGGAGTACGACGCTTTTGTTTGCCCGCAGCGTTTTTCGTGGCGACGCCAGCGCGGCCTCACGTTGGGCGCGCAAAGTATCGAAAATCAAAATCACCCTGGCGAAGCGACATCATCGCCGGCGGTCAGCAAATCATCGCCAGCGCTGCCGCTGATCGCCATCGGAGGTCACGGCAGATACTGCCAAAGCGGCACCAGCGATCACGCCGATACCGAGAGACCTGGAAAATCGGGTAGTGAACAGAGCCTTGGACATTTGTAATTCCTCCATGATTATCCGGGACTTTTGGTCTTTCCGCTCTTTCAGACGTGGTCGCGCCCGTGTTTGATGCGGCGAACGGTGGCCCAATTCGAGGGCGCAGTCGGGAGACGCAAAGTCGCAGGCGCCAGGTAAGTCCGAGGGACGAGGGCCTAGCGAAGCCGAAACCGCGGCGATATTTGCGACGAAGAGGCCCCAGCCAGTCAAGCAGAATTTTGCTTTTAGCAAATTCAAGCGGCAATTCCGTCAATCGAGCGTTTCGGAACTCCCGAAAGATATGATTGGATTGAGGATGCAGCGACAAGTCGCCTGTGATGGGACCAGTCTCAATACATGCGTCAATCGGCCAAATAACGGACGACGTCGCGAGCCGCTACGTTATGAGTATTGCGTAATGGCAAATTACTGCTTGACACTCGTGGGGGTGTCTGTCGCGATGAACTGAGGCTCCCGACGGCGCGATCTCTGTCTCGAAACAGAAACGAGGCATCGAGGCGGTCGCACTTCGATCCTTCATAGACGCCGCGACGCCCAAGGCCGGCGCGCGAAGAACGCTGATTGCTCTGGGACGATTGATCGTTGGGGAGGAAAGTTCGATGCGACTGCGCACATGCATGCTGTACGCCGTCACACTGACCGCCGCCATGGTCCTCGGGGCTATGGCAATAGCCACGCCGGCGTTCGCGGCCGATACGGAGGTGTCGAAGTGTCCAGCGAACAAAACTTGGCAGGACGCCTACAACAAAGGCGACACGTCGGCGGTCGCCGCTCGCTACCCGGCCGATGCCATCGAGGTCTCGCCGGAGGGGATTAGGGTCGGGCCAGCGGCGATCAAGGAGTGCATCGAGCGGGAAATCAAGGCAGGAATTAAGCAGGCGGTTATCACCGCCACCAAGTGCAACATCGAGGGTTCAACGAGATGGCCGGCAGGAGATTGGAAGAGCGTCCTAACGTCGTCGCTGTGGCGTCGCTGCTTTCGTTTGGCTTACCGCGCTTCGTTTGCGTCAAGTAAGACTTTTGGAAACCCCACCCTGTCCGTCATTCTGTAAATCGACTAACATAGGTTTTAGCGATGATCGTCCGTACCTAAGGTGTCATCCTCGACGAAGGCCGGAGATCGTAGGATTTTGACTGCACGGCACTGCAAGTCGTGGGTCCCCGGCCGCCGCCGGGGATGACACTGGAGACGCGAACGGTGGGTCAACGTCAAAGGCCGCTGACATTACGTAAGATACGACCGAACTGCGGCGAATGGCGCTGGGTTGCCGCGTTCGGGTCCTCCGACGATCGATCGCAGTATCCGGATTAGACACCGGCAGCCGCTTCGAGGATCGACACACTTCGGTCGAAACCGATCAGCGGCGGACCGCCGCTATCGGAGCCCGCACCTCGGAGGCAGCGTCACCTCAGAGGCGCGTCGCTCTGCCAAATTCCAGCAGGACCCGGCTACCGCAGGCAGCCGGGCGCGCAACGTTACCGGTGGGTGGCGGTCTCGTTCGGGATACCATCGATCGGGGCTTCCTCGGTGCCGACCGTCGGGCGTGTAAAGCCTTCCACCATCTCTCGCGTAGCCTCGGGATCGGCAATCCACTTGGAGTAGAAGTCGTACGGGCACGCAGCGACGCCCTTGTCGCCTTCGCCGGAGTTGATCTTCCCGGTGTAACCACGGTGCAGCAGCTTGAACAAATGGTTCTCGGATTGGCCGGTGCGCCGAAAGTCGCGGATCAACGACTTGGAAATCGCCGCGTACTGGATGCCATAGTCCTCCTCGCCACACTCCCCCAAAGTGCGACCGTCGAAGCCGATGATCGCGGAGTGGCCGAAATATGAATAGACGCCGTCGAAGCCGGATGCGTTGGCGACCGCGACATAGGTGTTGTTTGCCCACGCCATCGCCTTGGCCATCAGGATTTGCTGTTCCTTGGCCGGGTACATATAGCCCTGGCAACGCACGATCAGTTCCGCGCCGCGCATCGCGCAGTCACGCCAGATCTCGGGATAGTTGCCGTCGTCACAGATGATCAGGCTCACCTTGAGGCCCTTCGGACCATCGGAGACGTAGGTGCAATTGCCGGGATACCAGCCTTCGATCGGCACCCATGGCATGATCTTGCGGTATTTCTGAACGATCTCGCCCTTGTCGCTCATCAGGATGAGCGTGTTGTAAGGAGCCTTTTTCGGATGCTCCTCGTGCTGCTCGCCGGTCAGCGAGAAGACGCCCCACACCTTGGCCTTGCGGCAGGCTTCGGCGAAAATTTCGGTTTCCTCGCCGGGCACCATCGACGCGGTCGCGTACATTTCGGTGCTGTCGTACATGATCCCGTGGGTCGAATATTCCGGGAAGATCACAAGATCCATGCCGGGAAGACCCTGCTTCATGCCGATCAGCATGTCGCCGATCTTGCGGGCGTTGGCCAGCACCTCGGCCCGGGTGTGCAGTCGCGGCATTTTGTAGTTCACCACCGCCACGCCGACGGTGTCGTTGCTGCTGCTGATGTCGCCGTGAATCATTCTGTTCTCCTGCTTTCGCTGTTTCGCTGTCGTGCCATACTATCAGACGGCCATGTGGCGGTGCACGACATCGTCGGTCAGCCCGGTAATCGCGTCCGAGGCGACGACGCGACCCTTCTCCATCATCACGAAGGCGTTGGCGGCCCGTCGCGCGAATGCCACGTTCTGCTCAACCAGAATGACGGTGATGCCGATCTCCCGGTTGAGGCGCAGGATGAGCGCTTCGATCTCTTCCACGATGCTGGGCTGGATGCCCTCGGTCGGCTCGTCCAGCAGCAGCAGCTTCGGTTCGGCGGCGAGTGCGCGCGCGATGGCCAATTGTTGTTGCTGTCCGCCCGAGAGCACGCCGCCCGGTCGGTCAAGATTCGCCGCCAGGTATGGAAACAGACGGGCGATGATGTCCGGCACGGCGCGCTTGCCGTCGCCGCGCGCGAACGCACCCATCAGGATATTCTCCCGGACCGAGAAATCCGGAATGATCTCGCGCCCCTGTGGCACATAGGCGATGCCGAGACGGGCGCGACGGAACGCCGGCTGCGACGCGATATCGGTGCCCTGTAATTCGATACGGCCGCGCATCCGGTCGATCAGGCCGATGATGGTCTTCAGCAGCGTGGTCTTGCCGACACCGTTGCGGCCGAGCACGGCGGTGATGCCGCGATCGGCGACGTCCATCGTGACACCGTGCAGTGCGTGGCTGCGGCCATAGAAACTGTCGACATCGCGGAGCGCCAGCATTCAGGCCGCCTTTCCGCTAATTCCATAGGAACCCAGGTAGGCGCGGCGCACCGCCTCGTTGCTCTCGATCGCGGTGATGTCACCTTCCGCCAGCACGGCTCCGAGATGCATCACAGTGATCCGTTCGGCGATCTCGCGCACGAACGCCATATCGTGTTCGACCACCAGGATTGTGTGCTGGCCGCGCAGGCCCTTGATGATCTCGGCCGTCTTGTGGGTCTCCGCCTGGGTCATTCCGGCGGTCGGTTCGTCCAGCAGAAGCAGCTTCGGGTCCTGCACGATCAGCATACCAAGTTCCAGCCACTGAGTCTGGCCATGGCTGAGGTTTGCGGCCTGGGTTTCCGCGGCATCGGCGAGGCCGGTCAGCTCCAGCACCTCAGTGATGCGGCGGCGGCGCGCCCGGGGAATGCCGATGCCCAGGTTGGAGCGCACCCGCGGATCCGAGCAACTGGCAACGTCGAGATTGCGCCGTACCGTGAAGTCACGGAAAATGCTCGGGATCTGGAATTTACGGCCGACCCCGGCGCGGGCGACGCGGTGCGGACTCCAGTTGGTGATATCGGTGTCGAACAGGAACACGCGGCCTTCGGTGCAGCGTGTCGTGCCCGAGATCAGGTCCATCAGCGTGGTCTTGCCGGCGCCGTTGGCCCCCAGCAGCACGCGTAACTCGCCCTCCTCGATCAGCAGTGAGACGCTGTCGACCGCCTTGACGCCCGCGAACGACACGCCGATCCCATCAACGGTGAGGGCCACGGTCATGGCGCGCCGCCGCCGGCCTGACGCAGCGCGACCGCAGCCGCGGGTTTTGCCCGGCGCGCGAAGCGGTTCGCCAGCGCATCGGCGAGATCCTGGCCGAAGCCCGCAAGTCCGCGCGGCAGGAACAGCACGACCAGAACAAAGATAAGGCCGATGATCGCCTTCCATGCTTCGACAAACATCTCGGTCTCGCTGACGCCGGCGGCGATGATATTGATGAGGATGGCGCCGATGCAGGCGCCGAGCAGCGAACTCCGGCCGCCGAGCGCGGCCCAGACGACCATGGTGATGGAGAAACTCAGGTCCATGAACGTGGGGGAGGCGAACTCGGCGACGATGACGTACAACATGCCAGCGATGCCGGAGATCGCCGCCGAGATGGTGAAGAAGAAGACTTGGTAGACCGGCACGTCGAAGCCGAGGTAGCGCGCGCGATTCTGATCATCGCGGATTGCCTGGAGGATGAGGCCGGCACGAGTTTCCACCAGCAGCCGGGCGCCGACCAATGTCAGGATCAGCATCCCGGCGACAAGATAGTAGGTCGCCCGGGAGTAGGGGTCGAACTCGAGGCCGCCGACCTGGAACGTGCCGAGATCAGTCAAGCCATTGAAACCGTTGGTGACTGGCTGGGCATCGATGATAACCAGTCGGACCAGCAAAACGAGCGCCAACGTGATGACGGAAACGAACACACCGGCAATGCGCTTGCGAAACACGATCAGGCCAAGCAACGTGGCAAGGACCACGGGTATCAGGACACCCATTGCGACGCCGAACCATTGCCACTGAAACGGCAGCCAAAGGAACGAGCCCCGGTTGATGCAACAAAGCTCGGTAGGCGCCCCGGGTTCGGCGTTCCAGAGCATGAAATCCGGTACCGGCTGGTCGGACCCCTGCTGCAGGCTGGTGGCGCTCGCAAGTTTCAGCGACATCGCCAGCATGTAGGCGCCGGCACCGAAAAACAGCCCCTGACCAAGATTGAGGATGCCGCCGTAGCCCCAGCACAGCGACACCGCCACACCCAGAATGCCGTACACCAGGAACTTGGCGATCCGGTTCAGCCAGAATTCCTGAAGCAGCAGCGGCGCCAGCAGGATCAGCGCGATGAACAGGATGTAGGCGGCACGGTCGAGTGCGCGCTGGGTGGTCATGCTCCGCGGCCCTTGAACGAGAACAGTCCGGTCGGCTTGACGATGATGATCAGGATCACCAGCCCGAATACCACCGCGCGCGCCAGGATGTCATTGGTCAACGCGGCCACGCCTCCGTTGACCTGCCCTAGCAGCCCGGCCGACAGGATCGAGCCCAGCAGGCTGCCGACACCGCCCACGACGACGACCATGAAGCCGTCGACCACCATCGATGTCCCCATGTCGGGAAACACCGTCTTGAAGCCGGACATCATCACGCCGGCGACACCGGCAAGGCCGGAACCGTAGGCGAATGTCAACCCGTTGATCCGCTGCACATCGATCCCGCAGGCCGCCGCCATTCGCGGGTTACGCATGATGGCCCGGACCTGGATGCCGATGTCGGTGCGATACATCAACAGCCATGTGACCGCTGTCAGCGCCACGGTCACGACGATGATGAACAGCCGATAGATGTTGACCTGATCGCCGGCCACACTGACCACCCCGGTCATCCACTCCGGCACCGTCACATTCTGCAGACCGGGTCCGAGGCCGCGAATATGGATGCCCAGGAATGACAGGCCGAGTTCGAGCCGCACCGCCTGCTGGATCAGGATCGCGACGCCCCAGGTCGCCAACAATGTGTCCAACAGGCGTCCATACAACCGCCGTACCACCACGCGCTCGATCGCCCAGCCGAGCAGGCCGGTTACGATGAACGCCAGGGGCAGCGACGCCAGGAAGCCGAGATGCAGCCAGATCGCGGACATTACGGTTGTGTAGGCGCCCAACATAACCATCTCGCCGTGCGCCATGTTGATCACGCCCATCGCGCCGTAGGTGATGGCCAGACCGAGCGCCACCAGCAGCAGGATGGAGCCCAGGCTTAAGCCGATGAAGATGACGTCCAACACGACGGTGATCCCGTATCTCTGGTCAAACTGAAAGGAGAACTGGTCCTCGGACGCTGCGCGCCCCGGTGTGATCCCCGGCGCAGGTCGAATCTGCGCTTGCGAAGGCGAGCGGACCCAAGGCTGTGCCGTTCCTGATCCCGTAAAGTCGTGGGTCCCCGGCCTTCGCCGGGGATGACACCGAGGCGGGGGATGGCACTGGGGCGGGGGATGGCGCTGGGGCGCGGATGGCACTGGGGCGAAGACTGTGCCGTCCCGACCGTAAAGTCGTGGGTCCCCGGCCTTCGCCGGGGATGACACTGGGGCGGGGGATGGCACTGGGGCGGGGGATGGCGACGCTGGGGCGGGGGATGGCACTGGGGCGGGGGATGGCACTGGGGCGCGGGATGACACTGGGGCGCGGGATGACACTGGGGCGCGGACGGCGCTGGGGCCCGGATGGCGCTGGGGCGCCGGGGATGAAACGCTAGAGACGCCATCGTGCCGCGCCGCCGATGGCCTTGCGCTCATGGGCTGGGTCAGCCGTCAGGACTTCTTCAGCTTCGATGCATCCAGACCCTTGGGTGTGCAAAACAGGTTGGTCTCGGTCTCGCCATAGGCGACGTAGGGAAGCGGCGCGATAGGGTGAGGGTAGGCATCGACGATCTTGCCCTGACCGTCGGCCTGCCACTGCGCGATGCGCGGCGTCAGGTAGGTGTGGAGATTATCGGCGTCCACGGTCACGTGGCCGTTCGGTGCATCGAATTGCTGACCGCGCACGCCCTCGCGTATGGCATCCGCGGTCGCGGCGCCGGCCTTCTCCACGGCCTGCTTCCACAGGAACACCTGAAAATAGGACGACTCCAGAGCGTGGTGCGTCACCGCCTTCGGGTCCTTCACGTAAGCCCGGTAGCGCTCGACGAAGGCCTTGTTGCGCTCGGTGTCGATCGCCATGAAGTAAGGAAACGAGGTATAGCTGCCGACGGCATATTCGGGTCCCATCGCGGCGATCTCGATCTCCGAGGTCACGGTGGCGCAGATCGGCAGCTTGTCATGGGTCAGGCCCTGGTTCTTGAACTCGCGATAAAACGCCACGACCAAATCGCCGACCACGTTGGACAGCACCGCGTCGCAACCTGAGTTCTTGATCTTGTTGACCATCGAGCCCCACTCGGAATGCCCGAGTTCCAGGTATTCATCGGCCACATACTCGGCGCCGTTCTGCTTCATCAGGATCTTGCAGACCTTGGCCATTTCGCGCGGGTAGATGTAGTTCGATCCGACAATAAAGAACTTCTTCTTGCCGAGGTTCTTGACGATCCACGGAATGAAATTGGAGAGTTGCTGGTTCGGCACCGCCCCGGTGTACACCACGTTGCGCGAGCACTCGAAGCCTTCGTAATAGGTGGGATAGAAGTACATCGCGTCGTGCTTCTCGAACACCGGCAGTACGGCCTTGCGGCTGGCCGATGTATAGGATCCGAACACCGTGGCGAGCTTGTCGCCGATAACGAGTTTCGAGGCCTTCTCGTTGTAGGTCTTCGGATCGGACGCACCGTCCTCTAGTACCGCCTCGACCGGGCGGCCCATGACGCCGCCGGAGGCGTTGATCTCGGTGATCGCCATCATCGTGGCGTCGGACAACGACTTCTCGATGATCGACAAGCCGCCGGTCAGCGAGAACAGCACTCCGACGCGCAACGCCTCCGCCCCGGCCACGGTGCGGCTAAAGAAATACGGTGTCGCGAGCGTGGCCGCGCCGAGCGCGCCAGCCTGCAGCATTGAACGGCGAGCCAGTCTCATCGCTTCCCTCTCTCTATTGGGCCCGCCACGCAGCGGCGAAGATCGCCATGCGTTCGGACATCAGCAGCCGACGGGCCGCGGCGACAGCGTCGCGACCAATTCAAAACGAAAAAGCCAGGGGGACCCTCGCGAGTCACCTGGCTTCGATGACATTCGGGACAGCAGCGCTGGTGCCCCGACGTACAGTGTCGCGCAACGCCGCGGACGTTAGGGGAGTTTCCGCAGGGAGTTCAAGAGGTCATTTGGGTTGTATCAGCCCCAGGCGGGCGTGAATTCTTGAGCAAAGCAAGGGGCGTCGGAATTCAATCGTCTGGTGCGTTCATTGCAGCCGGCAGGTGGCGACGACGGGTAGATCGATTATTCCGGATTTGCCACGGCCCTGGATGGCAGGCTCATGGCGCCGTTTGCGCCAGGCGAGAGATCAGGGAGCTTGCCCGGCGACGAGCGCTCGATCTATCCGGAGCTTGAGCTAAACCATTTGCCTGAGTTTGCCGGTCGTCATCCGCCGGGTACGTCCCTGGTCAGCAACGCAGGCATATTGACGTCGAGGCGGCCGGCCAGGACTTTTTCCTCATCCTCCATGGGTTCATCCGCTCGGGCGGGCTCGGCACTCCCCTCGCCGACGGCACGAACCCAATGGTCCTCCGCCCGCCCGTGAGGGCGTCCCTCCTGCTCCCAAATAAAGTACGCGGTCTCGCGGACAGCTTGTTCGTCGCTTCGTTCCGGTTCAGGCATTCCTCTGTCCCTTGGTGCGGAAATCAGCTGCGGGAAAGGCTGAGATACTACGAGACGCAACCCGTTTGCGTCGATACGACGAGATAGTCAGGCAGGAGCTGAGTTGCTTGTAAAGCGTATCCCCGGTTCCGGCCATGTTGCAACGACAAATCCGCGGGGCGCAGTGACCGCTGCCCCGATCAGCATGCTATTGCTCCGTGTAGGGACGCCGGGGCTCCGATTTGGGAAACGGCGTCGGACCTTCGAGGTGGCGCGGAGAATTCACCACCGGACCGACAGATCCAGTGCTGCCGTTCCGTGCGCTGACTGATCCGTTGTGACTTGTGAGAGAGCCAGAGTTGTAAGTGACGATACCTCGATACGAGGCATATTGTTCGGGCCGCAGATCGACAAACGTTAGCGGCGCAGTGGACCAAACCGGCATCATAGACCTGCCGCGCTGTCTGGTTGTTCCGATCACGGATTGCAGGTGGTGCGGCGCTCGGTGCCGCTGTCGCGGGCGCCTCGGCGATGGTGCCGGATTTCGATCTCGCCGGTGCATTCACGGCACTCTCCGAGGGTGTCGTCGCGGGTCCCCTCGCTATCGTCCCCTCGTCGCCACCTTGGCGGCGACGCCGGCGCCCCTGCCGCGGGTCACACGGCGCATTCGCTCGGGAGCAGCTTCCTGAGCTCTTGATCGAGGCCGATCGGGTGCCTCGGCGGGTGCCAGCAATGCGGCTGTCCTGGCCGCAAGCCACGCAGCCCCCGATCACTCCGCACCGTGCCGCAACGGACTCGATTGCGGCATCTGTTGCGGCCCAGGCGGTCGCGGCGTCTCGGCGAGCGTCTGCCCGGACAAACTGATCCGCTCCGGTTCGAGCAGGCGGAGCCGGCCATCCGCGGCAACGGCCAGGTTGTGCACGTAGAAATACGTCTCCATGCAATCGGTCGCCTCCATCACGGGCGACGGCGCCGAGACGATAATGACGCCACCACATTCGCCGATCCAATCGACATGCCGGTGGCCGTGCATGATCACGACGTGGTCGGCGAAACGCCGCAACCCGCGTACGAACCAGGTGCCGTTGACGAGCGCGGTGCCGATACGCTCGGACAGCGCCTTCGCCGGCTGGGGATATTCAATGACGTGGTGATGCAGCGCCACGATCCAGCAGGCGCGAGGGTATTGTCGCCTGGCGATCTCGAGCCCACGGGCCTGTTCCGCCGATACCAGCCCGAGCGCGTTGGTGAAGGAGAAATGCGTCTCGGCATTCGAGTTCAGCACGACGATTCCGAGCCCGTCCTCGGTGTCGGGCGGCCGCACGAGAGGAAAGCTCGCGTCCCACAGCCCGGCGAGCGAACTGGACCGATGCGCCGAACCGTCCGCGAAGCTGACCATGTCCGCGGCATGCGGGGCGAGTGCATCGGCCAAGGAGCTGCCGAGGCGACCGGCCGCGCTTTCCACGGTCCGCAATCGCGTTCCTTGCAGCATGGCGAGCGCTGACAGCGTCCGGAGTTGCCGCAACCGCTTCATCGGACTTCCCGGCAGCTCCAGCCGAGCCGGGCTCGCCCGGTCCACCACGTTGACGTCGTGGTTGCCTGGCAGCGCGACCACGCGCATGGCCAGCTCAGGATAGGGTGCCAGTGCGGCGAAGAACTCGGCCCACTCCGCCGAACGTCCTGCATCCGTCAGGTCGCCCGTGATCAGGATCACGTCCAGCGGGTGCGTCGCGTGGATTTCATCCAAACGTCGCAGTGCCTGGCTCAGCCGCTCGTTGCCGCGGGGACCGGACCTGCCGCTCTCGACGCGAAAGCCATAACGTTCGCCCACCGTATGGATGTCGGAGAGATGCGCGACGCGCCATCTTCGGCCGGGCGCCAAGCCGGCCGCGAATGCGCGCAGGTCGCGCGGCTGCGCCATCGTCGCGTCGGCCCAGCCCCAGACCAAGGCCGCGAGCGCGAAATAGCCGGAGACCAGCACAACGCTGTTCACCAACACGCCAGGGAGCAGCCGGACTGGCGAGGCAAAATCCCGCAAGGTGCCGACCCAGTGCGTCGCGGGCCACACGAGTCCGATCAGTCCAAGCCCAAGCGCGCAGATGACCAGACCCGACGCGGCGGCGCTGGCGGCGCGGACGAAGACGCGCCGGTCCTCGTTCATCCAAGACGCGAGCAGCCGCTCGGCGAGATGCCGGAAGCCTTCGCGAAACGCGATGTAGGCGGGTTGGACGGCGAGGGCATTCAGCGACCAGAAGCTGCTTTCCGCCAGCCGGAGCAGCGGCCGCCATGCAAACCAGGCCAGCACCGCGAGCGCGAGCAGCACCAACGCCGGCACCACTTCGGTGAAGATCGCGGCGGCGTGGGAGGATACCGACGCGATCCAGAACGAGACGAGCAGGGGCGCCGCGCCAAGCATCAGACCGGGAAAGCCGATCAGCATCATCCAGGCGATCCCGAGCTTCGGGAGACTGATCTCGCCGAGCAAGGTGCCGGCGAGTGACAGCAATGATCGTCGCTTGGTGCTTGAGGCATCGTCCTCGATGTCGCCGGCGCGCGGATCGAGGATCGGCTGCATCGCTCGCCCTCTACGCGCCGGCGGCGAGGAGCCGCCGATCACGCCTGCTCGTCCGCCGAAGCTCCGAACAATTCCGCGACCCAGCGGCTCGACGGGTACTGCTCGCAAAGCGTCAGGATGGCGATCACGATCGGAATGCCGATGAACGCGCCGGAAATTCCCCATAGGAACGTCCAGAAGAACACGGCGAACAGCACCAGGAACGGCGAGATCGAAAGCACTGTCCCCGCGATCAGCGGCTCCAGGTAGCTGCCGATCAGGAACTGGATGAGGTTCAGCGCCGCGAACACGAGGATCGCGCTCTGCCACGCGTCGAACTGCGCGACCGCGAAGAGCGTCGGCAGGATGGTCGCGACGAACGGGCCGATGAACGGGATGTAGTTGAGCACGAAGGCGATCACGCCCCACTCGGTTGCGAGCGGCAGGCCACAGAGTAGCACGAACAGCCACACGAAAACGCCCGTCATCACGCTCATCAGGCTGCGGACCAACATGTAGCTGCGGAGCTTGCGGCCGGTGATGGCGGCCCCGGTCACCAGGCGTTGTCCGGCCTCGCCCCGCTGCATCGCGCGGAGCTTGCGGGCGAAGCTGTCGAGTTCCAACAGGCCGAGGATCACGTAGATCAGCACGACGACCGAGAAGCTGAGCGTGCCGTTGATCCTGCTGGTGACCTCCTGAAAAACACTGAGCACCCAACGCACGTTGAAATGCTCGGCCCAGATGCCGGCGACCTCGATGCCGTGACCTTCGAGCCACTCGGTCAATTGACTGTAGAGCGCCTGGAATCTGGTGGCGTCGGCGACGACGTAGCGACCAACGCGGCTGAAGCCCCAGCTGATCATCCACGCGAACGCGGCGATGACGAAGACGGTCGCGAGTATGCTGACCGCGAGTGCGACGAGCTTCGGCAGCCGCGTCTGCAGTCGCGCCTGCACCGGCCAGATCATCGCGATGATGAACAGGGCGAAGGCCAGCGGCGCGAACACCGACGCTGCCAGGTAGAGCGCAGCCGCCACGAGGATCGCGGTACCGACGCCGACCATCGCACGAAGGCCCGGGACGCTGTTCCGGCGTGCGCTTGCGATCAGCTCGCTGTCAGTCACGGTGCAGCGTCGCGATTGTCCGACCCATTGCGAGCCGCCGCTGCCGTTCGCCCCGATGCTCGCGAACCGCCCCGAAATTGCCGCCTGTCATCAGCGCCTTCATCCTGCTTCAGAGTCGCAATAAAGCACGTGACGGGGAGGCGGGCAGCATTCTTCATCGATTAATCAGATGTCCAGCAAGCCGACTTTGCGCCGCGCCTGCGCCACCATCACAACGATCTGCCCGGGCCCGGTGATGCCGGCGGCCCAAAAGGCGACGCGCACATCGGAGTCCTTCGCCGTTGCCTATCCGGCCACGCGTAAGAGCGCAAACACGGCAGCCATTACAATCACGATCGCCGCCGTGGCGAGAACCAGTTTGTCGGCAAACAAGCGGCGCATGGAAGCCCCTCCTAAACGAAGCTATAGCGCTCGGAATGGTATTTCGCGAGCGGCACATTCAGCTCGCCGAGGGCCTTTTCAATCGCATCCATCATTACGTCCGGCCCGCAGATGAAATATTCATGATCGGCATGTGGCGGCGGCAGATGACGCTTGAACATTTCGGCGTTGATGAAGCCCTGCTCGCCCGTCCATTGATCCGGCGGTCGTGCCAGCACGTGGACGACGGTCAGGTTGAGCCGCGCTGTCAGCGTCTCCAACTCCTCACGAAAGGTGATCGATTCCCAGTCCCTGCTGCCGTAGAGCAGGATCACTGGCCGCTTGTCGCCTTGATCGGCGAGTGTGCGGATCATGCTCATCATCGGCGTGACACCGACGCCGCCGGCGATCAGCACATGCATGTCCGCCGGGTTGCCGATCGTGAACGCGCCGTATGGGCCGTCAAGGTAGACGCGCTGTCCTGTCGTCACCTGCTGGATCTCGCTGGTGAAGTCCCCCAGGTTCCGGATCGACATCTCGACGCTGCCATCGGTGACCGCGGCGCTGGATGAGAACGAAAACGGGTGCCCGGTGATCTTGAACGGAGTTCCCCATAACGTCAGCCAGCCGAACTGGCCCGGGGAGAAGCGAAAGCCCGGATGGCCGTCCGGGTGCATCACCAGCGTCCAGGTGTCGCCGCGCTCCGGACGCACCTGCGCCACGCGGTAGGGCCGACGGAGCATGAACAGCGGCTTGACGATGCGCACATAAAGCAACAGCCCGATCCAGAAAATCGTCAGGGCGATCCACAGCGTCCGCTTCCAAGGGGCATCCAGGTAGAAGCTCCAGCCCACCATGTGCAGCAGGCCCGCCGCCACCGCGACCACCGCCAGCACGATATGCCAGACGTGCCACGTTTCGTATCGGATGTTCCACTTCGCGCGCCACAGGGCCATCGCCACCAGCGCGATCAGCGAGTAAGTCGACAGGGCCGCGAACCGGGCGCGCCACGGCGCCGTGATGGAGTTCAGCAGTGCGAGCAACTCCGGCCGGACGGCGAACAGGATGAGCGGGTGCGCCACGACGAGGCCGACTGCGATCAAGGAAATGCGGCGGTGAAAGTGATAGATGACATCCTCGCCCCAAGGATCCGTGACGTAGCGGAAGCGTGCAGTGAGGCCGAACTGCAGTCCCATCATCGCCAGGCCCGAGTAGCCGATCGCGACCGAGAACTCGGTCCAGAAATCGCGTGTCGGCGGCAGCGGTGCTGCGAGCAGCGCGAACAGCGGAGCGAGGATGAAGAACAGATAGACGATGACCCAGACGGTTCCACGCACCGCATAGGGAACCTGCGCGGATTGTCCCACTCTCATCGCGGCGGCCCCTCGCTGGCGGCTGCCTGCGATCCGCGCATTGCCCCAGCCTGCGAACAGGACAGGTCAAAGCCGCAACTATTGCGCCTTGCGAGGGGTGGTTGCTGACAGCTCATGGCTTGAGTGTATTCTTGTAGATCTTGCCGTCCTTCATGATGACGAGAAGATTTTCTTCCGGATTAGCAATAAGGTTGATGTTGTCAATCGGATTGCCGTCGACCAGCAGCAGATCGGCAAACGCGCCCACCTCCACGCTTCCCAATTTTCCGGGATAAGGATTACGCGGGCCAGACAGGCTCAGCAGTTCAGCGTTGCCGGAGGTTGCCATCTGCAGGATCTCGGACGCGGCGTACCAGCGGATCAGATGAGTGAGCATGGTGCCTTGCCGCGCGGTCAGCGTGCCGGAGAACAGCAGGTCCGAGCCGAATGCCGTCTTGATCCGGTGAGTTTTCGCCAGCGTATAGGCCTTGTCGGTGCTGGCGAGGACCTGAAGTTGCTGCACCCGGCTCTGGCCGGTCAGGCAAATCGAGTCGTCATCCCCCACGAATGGCTGGATGCTCAGCCATACTCCCTTCTCCGACATCAGCCTGGCGGTCGCTTCGTCCATCAGGTGACCATGTTCGATGCATGTGGCCCCGGCGGCAATCGCCCGCTGGATCGTCGGGGGTGTATAGGCGTGGACAGTGACATAGGTGGCCCAGTCTCCGGCCGCCTCGACCGCCGCGCGCAACTCGCGCTCGGTGAAGCCGGCGACGTCCAGCGGGCTGCGTGGTGTGGATATGCCACCGCTTCCCACGAGCTTGATCTGCGACGCAGCCTGCGTGAGTTGCTCGCGCACGCGCAGCCGCACCGCATCGGGGCTGTCCGCGATGATGCTGCCGCCGGATTGCTCCACGCGGCTGAGCGTGCCGCCGGCGCTAGGTATGTCGGACAACGGACGCAGGTCGCCATGACCGCCGGTGGCGGTGATCATGGCGCCGGACGGATAGATGCGGGGTCCCGACACGAGGCCCTCGTCGATTGCCTGCTTCAGTGCGAAGGCGGGACCGCCGAGATCCCGGACCGTCGTGAACCCGCGCATCAACGTGCGCTCGGCCTCGGCGCTGGCGGCTAAGAAGATATAGCCGACATCAGCGCTCATCAAAGCCGGCAGCGGCAGCGCCGCGAATATGGAATGCCAGTGCGCGTCGATCAGGCCCGGCATGATAACCCGGCCTCTGCAGTCGATCACGTCCGCGTTGTCCGGCGCGGCAGGGTTTCCCTCGGCCACGGCCTTGATCCGGTTGCCCTCGACGAGCAGACGCAGACCATCGCGCAAGGTATCCGACTTGCCGTCGAACAGACGGAAATTCATGAACAGTACAGGCCGCAGGGGCGGGGTCGGAGCCGGCTGCGCGCCGGGGCGTCCGGGCAGGGCAAGCGATGCAACGGAGGCACTCATGCCGGCAACGAAGCCGCGTCGTGAAAGATCCGTGCTGATCCGACGTGCCAGAGACTGAATCTCCGGCCGGTGGCACAGGCAGCCGCGGTGGCCAGCCGACGCTGACGCCGGATCAACCGATGTGCAGGCGAACATGGGTTCCCTCCGATGGCTCGTTGCAACTGGCCGGTGGACGTTGGAGCCGGACTTCCGCTTCGACCGCGGGTAAGATCCATGGCGGCGGACCGGTTGTTGTCGCGGCAGTATCGAATTCGCCGTGAAGCGGGCCTCCCCGGCCGGACGCGAGGCAACTGCCAGCGGAGCTTAAGGACGACACGGCACGGCTCCCCCGATCCGCCGACGAGAATGGGCGACGACAGTCAATGCGACGCTGTCCTAGCATCGGTTCGTCATCGGGTCCAAGGACGGCGCGGGGTGATCCGAGGCCGCGTGCATAAGAGCCGAAGGCGGGGTCGAACCAGGTCCGGATCGAGGCGTCAGCATGCAGGTGAGCCCGTCTCCGGCCCGTTATCCGCCCGGGCACGCCGGCGGCAAGTCCTGACCCCTGCGCCGCTGGAACCCCGACCGCCAGCCCAGTGCCGCAGGGTTTGCCGCACCGCTCGCTCGGCTTTTGAACGGTTCGATCCGGCAGGTCGAGAACGTCGCAAGTGTCTGTTCTGGTACCTGGCCGGCGGCGTGCCCGCCGCCGCAGTCCCCTACACCGTGACCGGAGGCGCCATGCTGGCGGCAATGATCTGCCTGACCGAGGGTGACAGCCGATAATACTGATGCGAGTTCAAAGGATTGAAGTTATAGTCCTGAAAGTCCGTGCAATCCGGCATCTGGTATTGCGCCGGCGGAAAAGCCGCCGTATCGGCACGATTGGCAGGGCCATTCTGCCCGAGCCTCTTGGCACCCAAATTCACCACCATGCTGAGCTGCAGCACCTGGTCGGCTTGGCTGTAGTAGATCCCGACGCGCTGGGTCAGGTGAGTAAGTCCACTTAAACCAGCGAGATTCGGCTGCTGAAACGTGTCATATCTACAGTCGCCGGCCGCCAGAATTGCCTGATCAAACATCACCGCGTCGCCGTTGCCGTGCAGGAACCAGTTCTGCACGGCGGCCTCGAGCGCCAGATTCCCCATGCTGTGAGCGAGCAGGGTCGCGCGCGCACCGTTCTCTTGGGCCGAATCGAGAATTCGGCAGCAGATTCGCGAGGAATGACATAAGCGCCAGGCCGGAGTTTTCTGCCATGTGCTGATCGGAGAGGTAATCCTTTTGCAGGACCGGAAACGCGACAGCCTGACCGATCGACGGCCAGCTGAACGCGATGACGGTCGTGTCCGTCCGCGGCATCCCGGAGGCAGCCAGCCATTCACGGTTAAACGCCGCCCGGGTGACAGCATCAGAGAACGTGTTGTCGAAACCATGGATGAAAACGAGCAAGTCCTTGCCCGGGTTCGAAAGCGCCTGGACCGCTTTGGGAGAGAACTCGCCCTGCTGGACATCGCTTATCTGGGCAACGGTGCCTTGGGTGTTGGTGGCGATATCCACTCCGTCCACGGTCGCAATCCCGTAGGTGATCAGCTGCGGCGACATAGGAGGCACCATCGTGGTCAGATAGCCGTTGGTCGGATCAGCCGCATTGCGTGACCACCCGATTTGTGCCGAAATACACTGTGGTTGGCATGTGGACGTTCTCCCTCGAGGCATATTGTTGTTGAGCCGCAATCTGATGCCCGACACTGTGACATCCCGATTGCCGTATCAGACTTATTTCCCTCGGGCGGACCGCAGCATGAGTTTTGATATACCGCAAGACAGCACGGCGCTGATGCCCTGGGGGACGCGGCCGCCGGGTTTGATCACGGTGTCAATCCCAGATCGCGTCGGGACCTGATTGAGCTGGCTCCGGGCGGGCTGGCAGCGGCTCGCGCGGCGCGCCAACGCGCTGAGCCAGCTCGATGCTGGGATGAGCTACCGTTTGGGAGCATATCGAGATGCAGCGACCATGCATGCGCCGATGTGATGGGGCTGGTCTCAATCCCTGCGTCGTCCGGCCGGCTGGCAGATCTCATGTTACATGAGCGATCCGGCGGGCCCGCCAGCCTAGCGGCGACCACGATAGAAAATTGCGGAATGGCAAGGCGGGCTTGACACTCAAGGGAGTCGCTGTCGTGATGAACTGCGCCTCAATGTCAGCAGCCGAGCGCCGCAAGTAATATTTGGGCCGCACTTCGATCCTTCGTAGCCGCTGTGACGCGTCTAATGCCGGTGAACCAAAGAACACCGGTCGCTCTGAGACAATCAACGATTGATCATGAAGAGGGAAGTTCGATGCAATCGCGCACATCAACCTTGTTCGCCTTCACGCTGGGCAGTGCGATGACTATTGGGGCCGCGGCGACGGCCGCCGATCTGCCGAAGGAAGGGACATCTACCGGCACATATTACAGCTTTGGCACGGCAAAGGCGACGCCGGTTGGGAAAGAGCGGGTCGTGGGCGTTATTGAGGAAAACGGCTTGTCCCTGAGCAACGGGTTTGGCGACCACGTGACATGGCACTGTTCTGGCTTGTTGGACATCACGAAAGGCATGGCCCAATACCAAGCCTATTGCGTGGGGACTGATCCGGACGGAGATAACATTGTTGCCGATGTTGCGAGCGACGGGACGTATCCTGCGGACGCCAAGATTGTCAAAGGACACGGCAAGCTGACGACCGGCACCGGCAAATATACCGGCATCAGCGGCGGTTTAACCTATGTCAGCCACGGTGCCGAATTTCGGTCCGCGGCCGAAGGTTCGTACTTTCAATACAACACGGATGCCCGTTTCAGCTACAAACTGCCGTAACGGCGGACTACCGCCGCCTTTCGCAGTAATGTTTACAGAGCAAGCCTGACCAAACTCACGGTCTGGGCGGCATGCTTGTACCGGGCTGCCATCGGCAACCGCTCAGTCCGCCTTCGATGTGATAATCCGGCCCCAGAGCGGACCCTCGCGAACGCCCGACGGGGTGATTTCCGGAAAATGCGTCGGCGTAACCATGCCAGCGCGACAAAGCCGCTGCAAGCCAACTTAACTTGCATTGCAAGCGCCACCAAACCCGTCGATTTAACCCCGTCTCAATGGGGGAGGGTTTCATGGCGTGGGTTACACCAGCTGATGCGGAGGGCGCGGCGCTGATCGGTGCGCGTATCGATATCGTCGGCTTCGATGTGGACGTGATCGACGCCAGCCGCGGTCGCGAGGCGGTGGCGTGAACCGCGGCGCCGCCGATCCGGAGCGGGCGGCTCCGAACATCACGGTCACGACACCCGAGAACCAGGCGGCCACGTTCCGCAACCAGGATCAGATCTGGCCGGTGCGCGTTATCCGTCGAGGCAAGGCGGTGCGGCCGCTTCCACCACACGCCCGCTCGCTTTCGGACCTGACCTTTGAGGTGGGTGACGTCCGCCTCAGCGCCAGCGACTACATGGCCCGCCGCCGCACGGCCGGGCTGCTGATCCTGAAGCACGGCGAGATCGCGCTGGAGCGCTACGGCATGGGCAACGGTCCGGAGAGCCGTTGGACGAGCCTCTCGACCGCGAAGTCGATGACCGCGACGCTCGCGGGCGCCGCGCTCCATGATGGCGCGATCGGCAGCCTGGACGATCGCTGCGACCGCTACCTGCCGCGGCTGCGCGGCTCGGCCTACGAGGGCGTCACGATCCGCAATGTCCTGCGGATGTGCTCGGGCGTGGCCTGGCGCGAGGAGAACGATTCCGACGGACGCTCCGAGGTCTATCGTCTGGGCCGCGCCATGTGGAGCCGGCGAGCCGGCGCCATCCTGGATCTCCTGTGCAAACTGCCGCGCGCTCATCCGCAGGGCCTCGTCTTCAACTATTCGACCGGCGAGAGTTGCCTGCTTGGCGCGCTGGTCGCGGCCGCCACGGGCCGGCCATTGGCTGACTACTTCGCCGAGACGATCTGGGGGCCTGCCGGTATGGAGGCCGACGGGCACTGGCAGCTCGAGTCCGAGGGCGGCCTGGAGCTGGGCGGCCTTGGCGTCAGCGCGTGCCTGCGCGACGTCGGCCGGTTCGGCCAACTGGTACTCGAGGACGGCGAAGCGTTCAGTGGCCGACGGGTATTGCCGCCCGGCTGGCGTGACCTTGCCGGCCAGCCCGACAGCGCGGCCACCGCCTTCGGTCGGCTGGCGCCGGGCGACCCCGGGGGATACGGCTACCAGTGGTGGGCAGTAGCTCCTTTGCCTGGCGGCGTGAACAACGGCGCCTTTGCGGCGCTCGGCGCCTACGGCCAGTTCATCTTCGTCAATCCGACCGAGCAGGTGGTTGTCGCCATCCAGAGCGCATGGCGTCAGCAGCCAGACAGCGACGCCGTGGTAGAGACTGTCGCGCTGCTTCGAGCCGCGGTGCGCGCGCTCCGACCGGACCCGGCGTCGTAGCTCGGGCGCTGCCCGGATGGTGGCCAGGGTCGATCGTTGCGTTTACCGGCAACTGTCCACCGAAAGCCGACGGTCGGTGGATTTCTAAGTTTCGGATTTCCGGGAAAATATGACCGTAATGAAGACGTGGCGACCGCGCGCATCTCGCGTTGCGCGGGAGAGGTCTCGGAACAGGATCGATGCGATCGGCCTACGGTCGTTCGTGGCCAGTATGTAGCGGCAACCAAGTTGTGCTAGACGATCGTCGCCTCGGCTCGCCCGCGCTGCCGACGGTGGACGGGCCAGATCTGAGATCAGCAAAAACAAACGGGGAGATGCACAATGAGCACGACCATCGAACAAAATAAGGCTGTAATCCGACGTTTCATCGAGGCCTGGAACCGCCGTCAGCCTGAAGCTTTCGATGAACTCGTGGCTCCGGATGTCGTCCGTCATTGCGAAGCAACACCGGGCCTCGACGCTCGGAGTTCTTGACCAGGTCAAGGAATTCCTCCAGTTGGACACAGCGGTTTTCCCCGATTCTGTCCAAACGATCAAGCTTCTTGTCGCCGAAGGGGATCTCGTCGCTGCCTGGACCACATATGAGGGCACGCAGCAGGGACCAATGGGGCCACTTCAACCTTCGGGTCGCAAGGCGCAATTTGATTTCGGGGCAGTATTCCGCATCGAAGGCGGAAAGATCGCAGAGTGGTGGGTGACCTGGGACAACATGACGATACTCAGAGCACTCGGCCACCTTCCGAACGATTGAGAAGGCAGCGGCTTCAACCCGACGGTCCTTTACTTAAGGTGGTACGCGCCGAGCGGCTCGTCCGGCCGGTCAGCGACCGGAGTGGATGCTGTTTTCGAGTGCTTGCCGCCCACGTGTTCGTCTTCGGATGTTCCAGTAATCAAAGACCAACGAAACGAGCGGCCAACCGTCGGCAGACCTGCGAGAAGTGGAATCTCGTATCAATTATCTTCCTCTGGCCATAGATTGTTCGGGCCGCAATTGCGGCCGGGACGTCCCAGGCTGCGATGCGGACCACGGGAGGGAACCAATGAAAGTCCATTTGTCAGCTTTTGCTGGGTTAGTTCTCGGTTTGGCCGTTCCGGCGAGCGCTCAGCAAACGACCACATGCGAGGGTCCAAAAGATGTGTGCCAGAAGATCGCAGATCTCGGGACCCGGTTTGATACCGCATTCAACAAGAAGGATACCGCAGGCACGGTTGCCACTTTCACGGCCGACGCCGTTTGGTCGGGGGAAAGGACGAAGCTTTCTGGAAGCGAGGCGTTTACAAAGTTCTACGACGCCGTCTTCAAGGCCGGGTTTACGAATTCTTCTGCCAGCGTGGATCAAGTGCATGTCGTGGGTGACATGGCCTGGTCCGTCGGGTCATGGAGCGAGACCGGACCGGGTCCAAGCAACACCACCCTGCCATACCACGGCAATTGGGGTGCAGTTGAGGTGAACGACGGCGGGATCTGGAGGACCCGGATGCTGAGCTGGAGCGTCGACGAGCCGGAGCCTGCCCACTAGCCAGTCCGTCGGGGCCCTTGGGCAGCCCGACTTCAAGAGCTATGGCGCGATCGCGAGGGCAACAAGTACATTCTCAGTTTGGCCGCCGCCAGCGCCCGGGGCTGGAGCCGAAGAAGATCATGCCGCCGGCGACTATGGGGCCGGCGGCATAGATCGATCCGCCACTGGCAGCGACACCGTTTGTTGTCGTAAACGTCCGCTCGTATCTGGCACAAACTCCGGGTGGTCGGCATAGCCGTCCAAGAACTGATGCAATCCGAAGATGAGCTTTGCCGGGCTACAAAACCTCCATCCAAAATGGTATAGGATAGCTCGAGCCGACGTTGCGCAAAAGTGGGGTTGGACACCATCTGCGCGCCGCCTTTTCGGTGTGACAACTAGCGGTCTGCTTTCAATCCGAAAGCGAACATCGTAGTCCGGAACTAAGAGTTCCGGATTTCCGAAAGGTGTGATCGTCGCGACCATGCATGCGTCGCATGCGATGGGGCTGGTCTCAATCATAGGTCGCCGCGCACTTTGCGGAACCTTACGTTATGCAGTTTGTCGGTCAGTCATCGTCGACGCTGCAGGCCGCCACCAGCCAAGCTGCTACCACACGATAGAAATTTGTGAAAGAAAATTGCGGAATCGCAAGACAGGCTTGACACCCGGGGGCGTCTCTGTCGCCATGGACTTCGCGTCAACGCCTGACTGCACGCGCCGCAAATAATACTTGGGGCCGCACTTCGATCCGTTGTAGCCGCTGCGATGCGCCTAATGCCGGTGAGCAAACGCCGGTCGCTCTGAGACAATCAACGATTGATCATGGAGAGGAAAGTTCGATGCAGTCGCGCACATCAACTTTGTTCGCCTTCACGCTGGGCAGCGCAATGACTATTGGGGCCGCGGCGAAAGCCGCCGATTTGCCACAGTCGGGCACCATAAGAATTCACAGCGACATTAAGCTTAGCATCCAAGTAACCGAAGTCGGTGACAAGCATATTATGGCCACTGCCAACGGGTGGGGTGTGGCCCACAACGACCTAGGAAGTGGGCCGCTCGACATGGGTGCCTGGTTTTGTGCATTCAGCTTCGAGAACGTGAAAGGCCCACCGAACTATAGCGGCTCATGCGCGTTCGGTGATGCCGGCGGCGCGGACAAAATCCTTATCACGTTCACCGGGAAGGGAAACGACAGCGGGGGCGACCAAGGCACTGGCACAATCATCGGCGGGATCGGAAAGTATACTGGCATCGACGGGAACATGGTTTGGCAATGCCACGCTGTCGACGCAGCACAGGGACTCACTGCCTGCACGCAACAATTCGACTATCGATTGATGGCGGTGTCCGCGGCCAAATAGCCAGGATATCGGAACGCAGGCAGTAGTCTGAGCGGGGGCGCTCGAAGACGGGTGGGGACTGAGCACGTTCGGTAAATATTTCGCCGCCTCTGATTCTTTCGTGGCCAATACGAGACGCCTAAGGCCGGCGGACGCAAGAACGCTGGTCGCTCTGAGACAATCCAGGCTGGATCATAAGGAGGAGAGTTCAATGCGTTCGCACAGAAGCATACTTTCGGCCGTAGCCGTCGCGTTGGGCACCGCCTTAGCCCTTGGATCCCCGGCAATTGCAGGTGATCTGCCGCAATCCGGCAGTTTCAAGCTCCACAGTGGCTGGAAGAGTGTTGGAGAGGTCGTCCAGGTGGGCGACAACCATATCTTTGGCAGCGGAAATTTTTGGGGCGTGACCTTCAACGATGCCGGTAGCGGGCCGCTCGACAAGGGCGCCGTCGTTTGCCCCTACACGCTGGAGTTGATGAATGGCTCGGGCGCGTTCCAGGGCTCTTGCGCCTGGGGCGAGAACAGCGGCGACAAAATCTTCAGCAGTTATTCCGGTACGATAGCCGCCTCCGGCGCGTTGGATGGGGTGATCAAGATCGCTGGCGGCACGGGCAAGTTCAAGGGCATCCAGGGACAGGGGTCATTCCAATGCACCACCTTGAACGATAAAGGTCAGTATAGTTGCGCGCAGCAGTTCGACTACTCCTTGACTATGGTAGCCAACAAATAATTGCCGGGACCAGACGCTGCGCGCCGGGCGATGAGAGCAAAGGGACACCGCGCTTCTTACGCACGGCGGCCCCTTGCTTTGAGATGCAAGAATTCTGCACAAAGCTAAAGCGCCAATTTGAGGACTTCGGACATTGCTTCCCAAGCAGCCTGCCCAAGAGCGACGTCAGCCCCATCATGTCCACCATGCGCGTGAAGGCTGGATCGAGGCGTTGTCTCGCCCGGCAAAAGCACGCGATGTCCAGCCTCTGAATTCAGCACCAGCCGCGCACGCTTCCCAAAAGTCTCGAGACGCGCGGCCACTGACTTCGCGAAGGTATCGGAGGGCCACAACGCGTCGTTGCCACCCGCAACCAATACAATCTCTGCCTTGGCGAATTCAACTGGGATGGTCGCCGCCTCTACTTCGGATGGAAAACGGAGCAGACTTTGTTCGTGAAAGTTTCGATAGGAGACTAAACCATCGACATATTCCCGTTTCCAGGATGGATCATAGGCGATAAACGGCAGCGGAACACCTTGATAGGTCCAAGAAGATCGTTGCGGCCAAACTTCGCCGTCCAGCCCTGGTCCGCTGTTCGCCCAGACAACGGATGTCGGGCTGATCGCCATCACGACATCAAGGCGAGAGTCATGAACTGCTGCCAACAGACCGGCCTCTGCTCCCTTTGAGGTACCGACAAAGGCGAGCTGTTTGCATCCCCTGCCGACGAGTTCATCGACAGCCATAGTGAAGGTCTCTAACGGAACCTCACAAATGCCCGATGGCTGACCGTCGCCGCCGAACCAGCGAAGTGCAAGTGCAACGGCACCATGCGAAGCAAAAAGCCTCGCCCGATCCACATCGACCCGGCCGCTGGAACCGGCCACAACGACAACTCCGACATCTGCGCATGTGTCAGAGACCACGAGCGTTCCTTGAACTCTGCCTGTCAGTGGCGTTTCGCGCAGAAGCGACATGCAGCTCTATTCCACTCAAAGCCCCGAATTTAGGATGCAGGGTAGCGACGCGGCAACCTGGTGTCGCAAATATCAAGACTTTCGGGCTTTCTGAAAGGTATGACCGTGATGGGAATGCATCGACTGCCAGCGTTTCGCGCAACGCGGCGGGGCCATTCACGCCGAATTTCCTCCGGAAGCCGCAACAGCGAGGCTGTCTCATTGACAAAGCGCAAAACGGCGAGCATTTGGCAGTTGCGCGGGGAAGGCGATCGCAACTCCCGCTCTCCGGGTAGCGGATTACAACAAGAAGGGACGATGAAGTTCCGCTTGGTAGCCCTAGGTGGCTTGGCTGTCCTATTCGCCGAGCCAACTCTCGTGTGCCGCCGCGCAAGTAAGGCTCTGGGTTCGGTTTCAGTGCCTCAGGTAACCGTGGAAGGAGCGCAGTTAAATGGGAGGGAAAAATCGAATGAATAGCTCGCAGTCTATCACAGAAACGGAAAGTAGACCGACTGATCATACTAACGGAGCAGATGATATTATTCGACGACGCACCGCGATCGTTAGTGGTTCGGCTTTGGCCGCCACGGCTCTTTTGGGTTACGCAAGCGCCGTCTTGGCCCAGCAAACGGACCAAGCCGCAAGGAGCCAGCCGGCCGCCAAGCCGAACCCGAAGATCCGGCGTGTGGTTACCGGGACGGACAGCCGGGGGCGCTCGCATGTGCTGATGGACGGGAGCCCGACGCGGGTCTTCGGCGGATTTTTGACGCAAGTTTGGGTTACGGATCGGATTCCAGCGAGCAATACGGGAACAAGGGACAATGCGGATCGGCCGCAGCAGCTCGACCCGCCAACGGGCGGCGCGCAAATCGTCCATTTCGTCGTGGCACCGCAAAGCGAGTCGGCCTCAGTCGCACCGGCCGAAATGGAAAAGGCCGTCGCCGCGATGTTCGCGGCACTTGGGGCGAGTGACGCGCGTGTCGATACAACTCGCAACGTGGGCATGCATAAGACCAGAACCGTCGACTATGTCATCCTGTTGTCGGGGGAAGTAGATCTCTTACTGGATGACGGCGAGGTCCATCTGAAGCCGTTTGACGTTGTGGTCCAGCGCGGAACCAACCACGCCTGGGTTAATCGTGGAACCGAACCGGCACAGCTCCTCGGCATCCTGCTCGACGCCGAGCCAATCGGGATGTAGCGGTGGCACGGAGATGTCCAGCAGAGATCTGCTGCTGGCCCTGCCAACCTGCGGCTCAAGAGCTCGGAATCCGAGAAATGCATTGGGAAATTTTGAGAGGATAACTGCAATGTTCGGTCCTGGCTGATGATCTCAGCAAGGGTAGTAGCCGCAGAGCACCGAGCTGTCATGAGTGGTTCGATCCCGCCGTCGACATCGGTTATGGGATGGCCGTGATGGCCGCCGCTTGTCGCTCGGCCAGACCTGCGTACGATAGCCATAAAGAACACAGGACGCCCTGGTCTGGCGATGGGGCCAGGGCGATCGAAGGGAGGATCCAATGCGAGCTTTGGCGCTGTTCCTAGCCTTAGGTGTGCTGAGCACGACCGGCGCAGCACATGCCCAATACAAAGCGTGGGTGCTGTCCAAGTTCGACGACACGCCCGAGGGGCTCACCGTTGACAAGGACGGCAACTACTACACGTCGCTGATCCACACCGGCAAGATCATAAAGGTGAGGCCCGATGGCCAACAGGAGCTGATTGCCACGATCCCGTCGGACAGCAGCACGTCGCCTGGCGCCACGGTCGGCGTCGAGCTTGATAACAAAGGCAACCTGTACGTCGCCTACAAGCAGGATTTGCCGAGGTACGAGGCGAACAACCTGGTCGACCAGTTCCATGCCGCCTGCCGCGACGTCAAGGTGACCGCCTCCGGCGTGTACAAGATCGAGTTGGCCACCAAGAAGGTGACGGCGCTTGCCACCAAGGCAGACGGTTGGCCGTTCTGCTTTCCCGACGACGTCGATATTGACGACCAGGGCAACGTTTACATGACCGACCTGACCTATGCTGGCATCTGGAAAATTTCGCCCGACGGCAAGAAGGTCGACCTCTGGTCGGCCGACCCGTTGCTGAACTGGTCGGCACAGCCCTATTCCGGCGTCCCGCTAGGCGTCAATGACCTTGCGATCGCGCCCGACGGCAAGAGCATCTATGCCGTCACCGACGGCGACCCGATGCTGGTGAAGGTGCCGATCGCGCCCGACGGCACCGCCGGCAAGGCAACGGTCGTGGCGCGCGGCTATTCGCCGTTCGACGGCATTGCTTTCGATGACAAGGCCAACATCTACGTATCGGAAATCCTACGCAGCGAGCTTTGGGTATTGTCACCGGACGGAAGCAAGCGGGCGCTGGTCGCCAACAAAAAGATGGCGCCGCTGGACGACAACACCAGCCTTGCCTGGTACAAGGGCACCATCTGCACCACCAATCTCGGCTTTACCCATCAGAAGCCAGAGCAGGCGGACAAGACCATCGTCTGCATCCGGGGCTACGATATGCCATAGGCCGAAGGCCCAGCGGCTGGCTGCCGGGATTGATGCGCCCAACCGTGGCGGTCCGGCTGCCCCCACGCTGGCATGCTTCCGTACCCAGCGTGGTCAAACATGCTGCCTTTAGCTCCGAAGTCGTTCTGCATGTCGACGACGATAGCGGCGGTCTTCGAGACATCAATTGTGGAAGCATCGGGCTTTGCCTCGATGGTCGTGATACCGGCTGCCGTGTCCATCCATTCTCTCCACTAAAAGCAGTGTAAAGCCGGTGGGCGAAGTTGCCCGGATCCTGCCGTTAAACTACTTCCAGACCAAGTCGTGACCGCAGATGGTATGCGTGCAGATCGCGAGAGTTTCGGAAACTTTGATTACCGCTTTTCTATCAATAAGCCGCGCTTGCCGTAGTCTATGTCCGGAACGAAGTTGAAAGCCCCGGAAACCGGTGGCCCCGGTTGCCGTGCCTTTGGAGCGACCCGCACGGTCCAGGGATGCCTCCATGCGCCACGGACCGGAGCGCTTTCATTTTGAGTGGAAACGCTCCGGCGGTTGTTTCGTGGGCAATCTAATGTGCGCCGGCGCCGGAAGCGGTGCCCTTCTTGAGCAACGCAACCAATGCGGCCGCGACAAGCAGCACAACGCCCAGCAATGCGAAACAGTCGGCATAGCCCATGATCGTCGCCTGAGCCCGGATCGTGTCGCCGACGGCGATGATGGCGCGGTGCATCGCGCTGGCGGGATCGGGGAAGCCGTGGGACATGAAGTACTGCTGCAGGTCGGCCAGCCGGCTGCGCGTTGCCGGTTCGAGCAGCGAGACACCCGGGGTGATGATCGCCGAGTGGAACTGCTCGCGCTTGGTGAAGAACGTTTCGATCGCCGCGGTGCCGATCGCGCCGCCAAGATTACGCATCATGTTGAAGAGACCGGACGCACCGCCTGCCTCTTGCGGCGTGATCCCAAGCATCGCGATCGCCGAAAGCGGGGTCATCACCATCGCCTGACCGATCGCGCGAACGATGTTCGGCCAAAACAGCTGCGGGCCGCCGTAGTTCTGGTCCATCTCGATGTTCATAAAGCAGCTTGCCGCAAAGACGACGAGGCCGATCCCGACCAGCAAGCGCGCATCGACGCGCTTCATCAGCAGTGGCACCAGCGGGATCAGCAACAATTGCGGCAGCCCGACCCAGGCCATGACCTGGCCGATCTGCTCCGAATCGAAACCTTGTGTTGCGGTGAGGTATTCCGGCAACAGATAGACTGAGCCGTAGAGCGCGAAGCCGAGCAGGAAATTGCCGGCGGTGCCGAGGCCGAAATTACGCCGGCCGAACAGGCGCAAATTGACCAGCGGTGCGGGCGTGATAAGCTCGAGGACGACAAAGGCCCCGAGCGCAACGGCCGCGACGAGGCTCAGTTTGACGATGAGCGGTGAGCCGAACCAATCATATACGTTGCCGTCGTCGAGCACGGCCTGTAGCGCGGCGAGGCCGACCGCCATCAGCGCGATGCCTCGCCAATCGCCCCGGCGCAGTAGTCCGAACTGCATCGCCGATTTGGGCAGGCCGTACCACAGCGCGGCCAGCATCACGGCGCCGGGGACGATATTGATGTAAAAGATGTATGGCCAGCCGTAATTGTCGGTGAAATAGCCGCCGATCGTCGGGCCGATCGCCGGCGCGAAGGTCGCGGTCACCGCGAACCCGGCGAGCCCGATCGGATGCTTCGAACGCGGCAGCAAGGTCATCACGATGGTGAACGCGAGCGGGATCATGACCCCGCCGGAAAAGCCCTGCAGCGCTCGGAACACGATCATCTCACCCAGGCTGTGCGCCTGTCCGCACAAGGCCGAAAACAGCAGGAACAGCGCGACATTGGTGAGCAAGTAGCGGCGCAACGAAAACACCTGGCTCAGGAAGCTCGTCAGCGGGATGACAATGATTTCGCCGATCAGATAAGCGGTCGAAATCCAGGTCCCGTAGACGCCGCCGGTGCCGATGCCGCCCTCGATATACGGCAGCGAAGCATTGGCGATCATGATATCAAGCACCGCCATGAATGCGCCCAGCAGCGAACCGGCCACGGCGATCCAGGTTCTCAGCGAGACCGGCGCCTCGTCGGTGCGATCGGCGCTCATGACGCGCTCCTCAGGTTCGGTGCTGAGCCGGTCGCCTTGGTATCGATCGTCGGCTCGACCGACATTCCCGGACGCAACAGATTGGCCAGCGGATCATTTGCGTTGACGACGATCTTGACGGGAATGCGTTGGACGATCTTGGTGAAATTGCCGGTTGCGTTGTCGGGCGGCAGCAGCGCGAACTCCTGGCCGCTCGCCGGTGCCACGCTGTCGACATGGCCGGTCACCTTGGCGCCGGGAAACGTGTCGACGTCGATGGTGACGGGCTGGCCGGGACGCACGTCGGTCAGCTGCGTCTCTTTGTAATTCGCGACGATGTACACCGCCTGCAACGGCACCACCGCCATCAACTGGGTGCCGGCCTGCACGTATTGTCCGACCCGCAAGGTGCGAACGCCGACAGTGCCGTCGACCGGCGCCGTGATGGTCGTGTAGCTGAGGTTAAGCTCCGCCTGGTGTTGCATCGCCTGCTGTTGGGCCAGCGTCGCGGTGGCCTGGGTGACCTGCGCCTTGAAAACGCCAATCTGCCTCTCGGCGGCGGAGACGACCGCGAGATCGTGCTGCAGCGTGGCGTCTTTTTCGCGAATGTCGGCCTGTGCCTGTTCGGACCGTTGCACGGTGCCCCAACCGTCTTTGGCCAATTGGGTGTAGCGCTGGAAGTCCTGCTGCGAAAAGACGAGCGCCGCTTGATCCGACGCGACCTGATGGCGGCTCTGCTCGACCACAAGCATCTGCTGGTCAATCTGTTGGTTGAGCGTGTCGATTGCTGCCTGCGCGGCGGCGACATTGGCGTGAGCCTGGTCGAGCGCGGTCTGGTAATCGCGTGGGTCAATGCGCGCGAGCACTTCGCCCGCCTTCACCGACTGATTGTCGTCGACGGGTGCCTCGGAGAGATAGCCCGATACCTTGGGGCTGATCAGAACCGAATGCGCCTGAACATAGGCATCATCGGTCGAGACCAAAAACTGGCCCGTCCTCCAGTAGTAGTTGCCGTAGCCCGCGGCCGCCGCGACCAACAACGGCGCTGCCGCGGCGATCAGCAATTGCTTCAGCGACCATCGGCCGCGCCCGGCTCTGGCCACGTTTCGGTCGATGGGCCCCGCATAGCCAGCCAGTCTTGAGCCATCCATCACAGCGGATTTGCTATCGCCCATATCACATCTCCAGCCGCCCTGGGCGCCTGAAGCAGCCCGGCACGACATACAACTGAGTTCGGCCCGGGAGATGGAAGCTGTGCAATTCTTTGATAATATGGACTTCGCCGCATAGACTATCCGTTATCGCTTCACAGTCGGGAATGAGATGGATCGCTTCGAGAATATGCGGGTCTTCGCCAAGGTCGCGGAAATCGGCAGCTTCGCCGGTGCCGCGGCGCGGCTCGATATTTCGCCGAGCATGGTCAGCCAGCATGTGAAGGATCTGGAGGAGAGCCTTGGCGTGCGTCTTCTCAACCGCACGACACGCAAAGTGGGCCTGACCGAGATCGGGCGCGAATATTACGAGCGCTGCACGCAGATCCTGGCCGAGATGGACGAGGCCGATCGGATTGCGAGCGCATTGCAGCTGACGCCACGCGGACGGCTGCGGGTCTTTTGCGACACGAATATCGCCCGCTTCATCGCGCCGGTCGTGGCGCGCTTTCTAGAGGATTTTCCCGAAGCGGCGATCGATCTGCGGACCGGCGACCGGATGACCGATCTTGTCGAAGAAGGGTTCGATCTTGCCATCCGCGCTGTGGTGCCGCCGGATTCGAGCCTGATCGTGAGGCGGTTGGCAGAGTGGCACCATACGCTGTGCTGCACGCCGCGCTACCTCGAAAACCATCCGGCGCCCACGCGTCTCGCCGATCTCGACCGCACATAACTGCCTGCGATATGCGTATTACCCATTCGGCGATGAATGGCACTTCACCGACCGAGACGGAAAGCCGGCCGCCGTGCGGGTATCCGGCAATCTGGTAACCAGCAGCGCCGAAGTACTTCGCACCGTCCTTCTCAACGGTGGCGGCCTTTCGCTCGCCGCTCCGTTCATCGCCGAGGGGGAACTTAGAGCCGGCGGATTGGTCTCGCTGTTGCCCGAATATCGGCCGGTCGAGTTCGCGATCAATGCAATCTACCCGCACCGGCGCTACCTGGCGGCAACGGTCCGCAGCTTCATCGACATGTCGGTTGAGCGGTTCGTCGAGCATCAACGCTGGATGGATCCCCTTTACCCGGAGAAATCGTCAGCGACGAGAAGGTGATCATGACTTCATCCAGCCGCGACCGACCGGGGTCGCTCCGCGATCAGAGTCAGGCGGATATTGCTCTCGAGCAGGGGCTTGGCGGAACTTTACGGCGCGCCGGGCGCCTGGGTGCGGGTCCGTCGGCGTGGCGCCTCGGCCGCCGGGATTGTCAGGCAAGAAGCAAGCCCCGAGGAGGATATAAGTGATGGCTAAGCTTTCACGGTCAACGATAGTGCGGAGCGCGTTGATGTTCTTACTCGCCGCCACTTGGGCTCAGGCGGCGGAGAAGGGCACCGAGCGGGCGGTCAAAATAGATGACCATACATTCAAGTGCATTACCCAGATGGCGCCGGTGCGCCACTTCTACGTGGATAACCTGTCAGGCAATCTGCAGGGCACTGTGGCCGTCGCTGAGAAGGGCAGTGGTGATTACCCGGAAGGTTCGGTCGTGCAGCTGGTTCCGACCGAAGTCATGGTCAAACAGCAAAAGGGTTTTAATTCCACAACTCATGACTGGGAGTTCTTCGCTATTGACGTGAGCAAGGACGGCAGCAAGGTCTATCAGCGGGGTTTCGAAGACGTAAATAATCGTTTCGGTCAGAACTGCTTTGCCTGTCACCAGCTGGCACGACAAGAATTTGATCTGATCTGTGAAGAGGACCATGGGTGTGCTCCGATCCCGGTCACGCGCCCGATGTTCCGCGCGCTACAAAAAACCGATCCGCGCTGCCCCGGTCAGCCGACGCTCACCCGAGAAGATGAACAGGCGCTCTCAGATCTGGCCGAAGTGGTCAAGACGATCACAGTGAGCACCTCGCCGGAAAAAAAGCAGTAATATCCACCAGCTTTGCGATGACCGTCCAAGCTTAGGGTGGCATCCTTGGCGAAGGCCGGAGATCTACGATTTTGACCGCACCGCACTGCAAGTCGTGGCTCCCCTCGGCCTCCGCCAAGGGCATGCTCCGCCCGGGATGACACCGGAGACGCGAACAACGGGTCAACGTCAAGGGCCGCTGCTATAAGGTTCGGGAACGAAACTGCCGCCAGGGTCCGGTTCGGAGCAGAATGAGCGACTGCTCTATCCGGCTGGCGAGCCAAGGCAAAGCCCCTGTTTGTTGGCCGGCGCCTTGTCCTTACCTCATGTGGGACATCGGGAAGTCGCGGTAGAGCTGGTCGAGCGCGCCAATTGGAACGATTCAAGATCAGTCACCATGACGGGCGGTCCCTTGCAACCAGTGGCGAAACTATCGATGCGGCGGCGGTGGCTCCAATGACGCAGATCAGTCGTCGGCTCGCTTTGGCCTTGAGGGCTCCGTCCTGCCAAGCCCGCAAGCCACGTGGCCGGTTCCCAGCGTGATCGTGCAGGGTTAGCGTTCAGCATGACGAAGCAACTTCATCTTGGCGCCATCATGCGTCCGGTCGCCATCCATACGGCGTGGTGGCGCTACCCGGGCGCCTATCCCGACGCTAATTTCAACCTGAAACACCTCGTGCGGTTCATTCAGACGCTTGAACGAGCGCGGTTTGACGCCTTCTTCATGGCCGACCATTTGGCCGTATTGAACATGCCGGTCAAATCGTTACGGCGCAGTGCGACCGCAACCTCCTTTGAGCCGCTGACACTGCTGTCGGCCCTTGCAATGGTGACCGAGCGGATCGGGTTGATCGCGACGGCCTCGACGACCTTTGACGAACCCTACCATATCGCCCGCCGGTTCGCCTCGCTCGATCACATCAGCAACGGCCGCGCGGGTTGGAATGTTGTCACCACTGCCAACCCCGATGCCGCGCTCAATTTTGGTTTGACCGAGCATGTCGAGCATGACGAACGTTACCGCCGAGCCCGTGAGTTCCAGGCTGTGGTAACCGGTCTGTGGGACAGCTGGGCGGACGACGCATGGCGCCACGATCAGGCGAGCGGCATCTTCTTCGACCCGGAGAAAATGCATGTCCTCAACCATAAGGGTCCGCATCTGTCGGTGCGTGGCCCGTTGAACATCGCGCGGCCGATCCAGGGCTGGCCGGTCATCGTTCAAGCCGGCGCGTCCGATGCCGGCCGGCAACTGGCCGCGGAAACCGCGGAAGTCGTGTTCGGAAGCAGCCGCACAATCGAGGAAGCTCGTGCCTTCTATACGGATGTAAAGGCGCGCGCGACCGCCGCCGGGCGTTCGGCCGACCACGTCAAAATCTTGCCCGGCGCGCTCGTGATAACCGGACGAACCGGCGAGGAGGCGCGGGAAAAGAAAGCCTTGCTCGACAGTCTCGTACACGCCGAGAGTGCGGTGCCCAACTTGTCCATACGGCTTGGCGTCGACGCCTCGCGCTTTGACCTCGACGCGCCATTGCCCGAGATCCCGCCGTCCAACGACAGTCAAAGCGGGCGGGATACCCTCGTGGCGCTGGCGCGCCGAAAGAACTTGAGCGTCCGTCAGCTTGCCCAGTTGGTCGGCGGCTTCGGCGGGCTCGAGATCGTCGGCACTGCCGTTGAGATCGCCGACATGATGCAATCATGGCTGGAGACCGGTGCCTGCGACGGGTTCAACATCATGTTCCCGACCGTGCCGGGCGGCCTCGATGATTTTGTGACGCTCGTCGTCCCGGAGCTCCAACGCCGGGGCCTGTTCCGCCGCGAATACGCGGGGACTACCCTGCGCGAGCATCTCGGTCTGCCGCGGCCCGAGAACCAGTTTTTCCCGCCGGGTGGTCGTCCGCGTGGTTTCCAAAGTGCGGTATCGGGCTGAAACCGGCAATTGCCAGGACCGCGCCGGTCAGGGTTTCGGGTGTTGCGTCTGCCCCGGGTATGAACCGCGCCTGATGCCGCCCGGCCGGTCTGGGCGGAGCGCCGGCCCGATCTATTCAAGGCCGACGGAACACCACACTGAGATTGTTCGCCGGCATCGCGACGCGTTCAGGCGCTTCGAACCCATGCCGGCGGCCGAGCTCGGCGATGTCCTCGAGGTCACGAATGCCCCAGGATGAGTTTTGCGCCCGAAGATCGGCGTCGAACGCCGAGTTGCCAGCGCTGGTATGCACGTTCCCCTCGCGGAACGGGCCATAGAGGAAGAGCAACCCCCCGGGGCTCAGGACGCGCGCGGCCCCCGCAAACAGCCCCTGGGTGGCGGCCCAAGGAGCGATATGGACCATGTTGATCGCGATGACGGCGTCGGCCTGGAGGACGGGCCAGGTCTCCGCGGCGGCGTCGAGCGACCGCGGGGGCAATAGGTTCGGCAGGCCCGTCATGTCACGCCAGGCCGTGATGCTGTTCAGTGCCTCCGGGTCCCGGTCGGTCGGCTGCCATGTCACTGCGGGCAACGCACGGCTGAACCACACGGCGTGCTCGCCTGTGCCGCTGGCAATTTCCAGCACCAGCGCCGACGCTGGCAAGGTATCGCGCAGCACCCGCAGGATCGGCTCGCGATTGCGCGCCACGGCGGGCGCGGTTTTGGCAGCCTGGTTCATCCGAGTATTGGGTCGCGAAGCTGCGATGCGATAATCAGAGCTGCTTGTCCCTCAATGCCTGGCGCGGGCTATCAACCCGATCCTCCAGCTTGTCGCTGCCGGGGACAATACCCCGCCGCCCGAGCCTACGCGGCCTCAATAGCTGGGGCGGCACTCGGCTGCCTGCCGGGCAGCGTCAAAAATGCGATCGCCACGGCCGCGATCGCGGCGAACAGGCAGGCGGACAAAAAGACATAGGTCGGCGGCAATCCGCGCGCCAGCAGATACCCGCCGAGCGGAGCAGCGGCGATGCCGCCTAACCGCCCGACGCCGGCCGCGAACCCGTAACCGCTCGTGCGCATGCGTGCCGGATAAAGCTTGCCGCATGCCGCGTTCAAGCCGGTCTGGCTGCCGAGTACCGTGACACCCGACATCAGAACTACGACGAGCAGCGCGAAATAGGGCATCGCAACCAGCGAAACCAGCGAGATGAACACGATCCCCACGGCATAATGCACCGCCAGCGACCGGCGCGTACCCAGGCGATCGATCGCCCATCCAAGATAGAGCACTGGGATGACCCCGCCGAGCGGATAAAGGCTCGTTGCGAAGACCGCCTGCGCCGGGGTCATGCCAATCAGGTGGAGAACTTCCGGCAGCCAGAAAATGAACAGAAAAAGGTTCAGGAGGCTGCAGAAGAAGCTGATCCACAGGAGCGTCGTCTGCAGCGCATACCCTTCTCCGAACAGCATCGTGATCGGATTGCTCCGGGCGACGTCAATCGTATGCGCCTCTCCGGCCCGCGGCGCGATGGCGAGCCGATGCAGCAACGCGTGGTGGTGGGGTGCCAGGTTCGCACGCGCCGCCAGAAAACGCGGTGATTCAGGGAGCCATAGCGTTGTGATCCCGAGCAGGATGAGCGGGAAGACGCCTCCGATGATAAAGATGATCGGCCAGGCGAATCCGTCGGCCAGCAGCCCGGCGACGAGCAGCCCTCCGACAAAGCCGCCGAGCGGCGCCCCGGTGAAGGTCAGCATGATCATCATGGCGCGCAGGCGGTGCGGGGTGTAATCGCCGGTCAGCGCCACGGTTCCTGCGAAGCCGCCGGCAATCCCAACTCCGGTGAAGAAGCGCGTCCCCGCCAGGAACCCGAGCGAAGGGGAAACGGAGCTTGCCAGCGAGGCGATACCGAAGAGTGCGACGCTCATCATCAGCAGCGGCTTGCGCCCGAAGCGGTCGCCGATCGGTCCCGCCAGAAGGGCACCCACCATGACGCCGATATTCGACCACAGAAAGGCAAGGGCGAACGCAGGTGGCGCGACGCCCCAGACATGGGTCAACGATGGCACCGACCAGCCAATCGAGCCGATGTCGTAGCCGTCGCACATCTGAATGAGGCCGCAGATCACCGCGACGCGAATCTGCAAGCTGCCGAGCCGCTGGTTTTCCAGCGCATGCTCAATCGCCGAGAGCGATTTCTCCGCCATCGTCGCCGCCCCTGTGTTTGTTTCGCCACCGCGTTATTTTTGATTTACGCCGAGGCTACGCCGCGTTCCTACCTAATAACGTACAGCACACGACGGTGACGCGCAACAAAGAAGCCGGCAATAGCTGTCCCCGATCCTCACGTTGACGAAACTGCGGGAGGCCCGGTGCGGCGCCGGGTGGGCGATGGACGTCATGCGTCACCACGGCCCCTACGACGATGCAGAACGACCAATCAAGGGATTTGCGCGCCCGCAAAGCCCGTCCCCGCGCCTCGCTATCGGAGGATATGCGAGATCTTGACTTCCAAGCACTATATACCGATGGCCTGGTCGATCGCCGATAGGAGCTCGTTGCATTCACGTCGCGAGTTGGCCGGGTAGCGAACGAAATCAGTTCCGACACGAAGATCGGCGAAGAGCCCTGCGGCGTCTTCATGGAAGTGAAGAAATGACTTTGACTTCCAGTAGAAGATCCCGAGCTGCTTCTCCTTCAGGCCGTCGCGTAGTCGAATTTGACCGAGGAGCTCTGAGACGTCACCTAGAGCGGCGGTTGTGGCGTGCTTCATCGTCGACCCCCCAATTTAGTCATGCCCTGCCCACTGCGAACGCTCAGTATGTAGTATTTGACCTTGCCCTGACCGGACGGGGGGCTGGCGAAACGTCCGGCGCGCCGGGGTTCAGCTTAACGCGAGCAAGCTTTTGTTGTCAGGTCGATGTAGCCGGTCAACGCTTCAAGGTCCGCGACCGGTGTGCTGCTCCCTGAAAGCACGCCCGCGTTTTGGCTGAGCCTGACGATCAGGCCTGGCTAACTCGTCCCGGCGCTGATCGCTGAGCACGGCGAGCGGCTGCCTGACGCAATGTCGACTTCTTCACGTCCAACGTCCGCAACCCGAACCCGCGCCGCGCTTACGCCGGGGTATGCCGCACAGTCTTCGCTCGTGGCGACGAACGTGGGCCGACGTCGAGGACGATTCGGCCATATGACGTCGCCGCATATATAGAGACACGTGGACTGGCCCATTCGGCGCCGGACGGGAGAGCAACAGCTCGCCGCGGTGCGCAGGCTCGTCGACTGGCTGACCACCCGACCAGGCACAGCGGCATAATCCGGAGTTGGCCCTGCTCGGTTCGAAGCATGTGGTGAAGGTCGGCAAGACACGGGTGCTTGACGCCAGCGAGGGGCGCACCCTGCTCGATTCCGTTCCGACAGACACAGCGGCACCGAGTTATCAGAGCAACCCATGACGCAGCCCGACGCGTGGCACATGATACGCCGCCGCCACTGTGGCGGCCGACATACATGCGCCGGTCGGTGGCGGCGCATGGAAGTTGGCGCACGACAAAGCCGTAATGATCGGGCAAAAGAGCGGTTGACGCAGGATGAAGTGGAACGGATCAGACTGTGAGCAAAGCAATCCCGCTCCCTAAGCCCTCGCGGAGAAATCCGAGTAAATGATGCCTCGCAGAGCTGCTTATCGTCCATCACAAGAACGCCGGAGACGGGCCGACCGCGCCCTATCTCATAAATCTGATGCGCCCTGTATGGGAGCGCGCGGGATGGATTGTGACCGATGTCGTCGGAGTCAGCCGCAAAATTCCCGCGGATGCCGCAATTCTGCACGTCGACCTGTCGCTTGTGCCCGATGAATACCGGGAGTTCGTGGAGAGCTATCCCGTCGCCATCAATGGAAAAATACTGGACATCCGCAAAAACTCCACTTCGCGCAACCGGGTCGTGCGTGGCGACGCGTATGATGGACCAGTGATCGTCAAGACGGTGCTCAACTCGGCCGGCCTTCCGGAGATCAAGCTGCAATTTCAGCATCGGAGCCCGTTTGGGCTTGCGGCCCGCTTCCTGGCCCGGAAAGGGATTCGCTGGCCGGGCGGCGTCCAGCCGCACTATCCGTATCCGATGCGCGGCAAGCACGATTACCTCATCTTTGACTCCGCCCGGGACCTGCCAGACGACGTCTTCGACTGCCCGGATCTCATTGTCGAGAAATTCCTGCCCGAGATTCATGACGGCAGATATTGCCTGCGCGAATGGTATTTCTTTGGCGACGTCAGCATCAATCTCGCCGAACTCTCCGCTGATCCGGTGTCCACCTTCGGTGAACAGGCGCCGCAGCTCCATAGACCCGTGCCGCCCGAGCTTTGGGAGCTGCGGCGCAGCCTTGGTCTGGATTATGGCAAGATCGACTATGCGATCTGCGACGGCAAACCCGTCGCCTTCGACATCAACAAGACAGTTGGGACGCGACGCCCGCCGACCGAGGCAGGCAAGGCCCTCGCCGCGTCGCTGGCGGAGGGGCTTGAATCGTTCGTGAAAAACGGAGTGATGCGATAACGCCGGCTGGTCAGGTGCGGCGGATTGTGCAGCCGGACGCGTGACGGATGATCCGCCGCCACGCCGCCAGGGCCTGATATTTGATCGTGCCGCTCATCCAGCGGGAGATGTAACGTAACGCTGCGGTCATGTTACACTGATCCCTCTGGGCTAAGGCTTCATCGATTCGATACTGGCGTTGCCTAAATCAGCGCGCCACGGTTTCAGGTTTTATACCCATCGGCTTTAGCGATGACCGTCCGTGCTTACGGTGTCATCCTCGGCGAAGGCCGGAGATCTACGATTTTGACTGCACCGCACTGCAAGTCGTGGGTACCCTCGCCCCTCGGCCTGCGCCAAAGGCATGCTGCGCCGGGGATGACACCGGAGACGCGAACGGTGGGGTCAACGTCAGGGCCACTGGCATTGTGTGACCGATCTGTCGATCCATGCGACGGGTCATAGCATCTGGACACCCTGAAACGGACACCGGCTGATGTTCATAATTGACAAAGTCTTGACGATGCTGCTGCTCCCGACCGCCCTGATGGTCGAGTGTGCGTTGCTCGGCCTGTTGCTCAGCCGGTGGCTGATTGGACGTGCCCTGCTGATCGTGGCGATTGGCGCGCTGACGGCGTGTCTCATTCTGCCGGTTAATTCCTGGGCCATCCGGCCGCTGGAAGATCGGTTTCCCGCCGTCATGACTCCGCCGGAGAGGGTGGACGGCATCGTCGTGCTGGGCGGTGCGATCGACGACCTGACCAGTCGCGATCGCGGCACGCCGACACTCACCGCGGCGGCCAACCGGATGACGACTTTCGTGATACTGGCAAAGCGCTATCCGGGGGCGAAGCTGGTGTTTACCGGTGGCTCCGGCGCGATTGAGCAAGGCGTGTCGAATGAAGCGGAATATGCCCGCATCCTGCTGGAACAGCTCGGCCTGCCGCCGGATCGCGTCGTGTTTGAGACTACGTCTCGCACGACGTGGGAGAACGCGGTCAACACCTATGCTTTGGTCAAGCCGCAACCCAGCGAGTCCTGGATACTATTGACCTCGGCGAGTCACATGCCGCGTGCCGTGGGCGTGTTTCGAAAGCTAGGGTGGACGGTGCTGCCATGGCCGGTCGGCTACCAGTCTCGCGACCACATCAGCGCCTTCGCCCAGTCTACGGGCGCAAAGCTTGGGATGCTGGACTGGGCGGCACATGAATGGATTGGTCTGGCGGTATATTATCTGCAGGATCGGACCACCGCGTTCTTCCCGGCGCCGGCCTAAATCTAATTTCCCTAGGTGCTATAAGAGAATTATCGCGCCTAAAGGGAAATGTGGGCTTTGGCGGCCGGTCGCCCGGCCATCCTTGCTATTTGCTTCTATTCGCTCTGCTGTCTCCATCGGCGGATTGCGGCACTATGTCCTCGATCTACCGGGCAACGATCAAGCCGCCTGCGATCCCTTGCCTTCGACTGTAGCGTTCCCCCACCGTTCGAGCACTTTGATCAGGCCGGTGACGTCATCCGGACCCGCTCCCAAGGCCATCGCGTAGGCATAAAGCTGCCGAGCTGCGCTGCAGGTGAACATCGGCGTCCCCAGCGTCTCCGCCTCTTCCAGGGCGAGACGAATATCCTTGTTCATAAGCTCCAACCGGAAGCCGAAATCGAACTCCCGGCTGAGGACCGCTTTCGCCACGAAGGTCTCGCTTACGAAACTGCGGCCGCTGCTCTTGTTGATGACGTCGACCATCATATCGGCATCAAGCCCGGCCTTCGCTCCCATCACCAGACACTCCGAAGCGACAGCATAATTCGCCGCCGCCATCAGGTTGTTGACCAGCTTCAGGGTCTGTCCCTGTCCCACCCGATCGCCCACCAGCATGGTGTTCCGACCGATCTGCTGTAACGCTGGTCGAACTGTCTCGTAGGCAAGCGCATCGCCCGAAACCATGATCGTCAGGGTCCCCGCCCTGGCGCCGGCAACGCCGCCGCTGACCGGTGCATCGAGCGAGACGACACCGAGCGACGTCAGGCTGGCAGCCACCTCCTGGGCCACCCGCGCCCCGGTCGTCGACAGGTCGACGTAAATCTTCGCGCGGCCGCCCTTCGCAAGCCCGTTCTCTCCGAGCGCAACCTGGCGCACGACATCGGGCGTCGGCAGGCTGACCATCACGATCTCGGCCTCCGCCGCGACTTGCTTCGGAGACCCAGCTGCCTGCGCGCCCGCCGCCGTTGCCGTACCGACCGCGCCGGCATTGAGGTCATGCACCACAACACGATGCCCTGCGCCCAGCAGCCGCTGCACCATCGGCGCGCCCATTGCGCCCAGGCCGATGAAGCCGATCTTCTCCTGCATTCCCTACATCCCCTTTTTGATCAAGGCGCAATTGCCTTCGGACAGTGGACGGAACGCTTCTCCGGCCGGGATCGTCGCCAGCACCTCGTACAGGTCCCATTCACCGGTCGAGGCCTCCGGCTTCTTGACCTGCACCAGGAGCATGTCGTGTACCATGCGTCCGTCCTCGCGCAGACGCCCGTGGCGCGCAAAAAAATCCTCGACCGGCATGGCTTTCATTTGTGTGACGACCGGTAGTGCTTCGTCGGTGCCACAGGCGTCGATCGCTTTGAGGTAATGGGTGACCGCGGAGTAGATACCCGCCTGATACTGCGACGGCATTGCGTTATGCCGAGCCTGAAAGCGTCGGGCAAAGGCACGCGTCTGATCGTCAAGGTTCCAGTAAAACGCTGTGGTAAAAATGATGCCCTGCGTGATCTTCAGGCCGAGGCTGTGGACGTCGGTGATGTTGACGAACAAACCCACCAATTGCTGGCCGTTGCTCATCAGGCCGAACTCGGCGGCCTGCTTGATGGCGTTGATCGTGTCGTTGCCACCATTGGCGAGCGCAACCACCTTGGCGCCCGACGACTGTGCCTGCAACAGATAGGACGAGAAGTCGGCCATGTTGAGGGGATGATGCGCGCTACCCAGAATTCGGCCGCCGTGCCCGAGGATGACCGGACGTGCTGCGTCTTCCAGCGCGTAGCCTCCGGTGTAGTCGACCGTCAGGAAGAACCAGGTGTCGTCGCCTCTCCGCATCAGCGCGCCGGCCGTGCCATGGGCTTGCGCGTAGGCGTCGGAGGTCCAGTGCAATCCGGTCGGCGAGCAGGATTTTCCGGTCAGCTCCGTGGTCGCGGCTGTGGAGTTGATCGACACTCGTCCGGCCTCACGCGCGATCTGCTGGACCGCGAGTGCGACCCCCGAATTCGGCATGTCCACAACCATGTCGACCTGGCCGACCGAAAACCATTCCCGCGCAATGGCGGACCCGATATCGGGCTTGTTCTGATGGTCCGCGTAGACAACTTCGATCGGCCTACTGAACATCGTGCCGCCGAAATCCTCCACCGCTAGGCGGGCCGCAAGGACTGATCCCGGCCCGGCGAAATCGCGATATGGCCCGTTCAGATCGGTCAAAACTCCGATCTTGACGATACCGTCCGACAACCGTGTCGGGTTCAGACGTTCGGCGTGCGCGAGCTTCATGCCGCCTAGCAGGGCTGGCGCGGCCACCGCCGTGCCGACCGCCGCCATTGTTTTGCCTACGAACCGGCGCCGCGATAGTTTCGTTTCAGTATTCACCCTTGTCCTCTCCTCTCGCGGCCGTTTTTTGCGCCACCGCACCGACATGACCTCGCGCTACTGAGATACTGCCACGTGGTCAACTGCCGTGAGATGGCGTCGGATGGCCACCCGCCATTGCCGGCGAGGTTCTCGCCAAGTGGGCCGACTCAACCGAAAGCTCCGGCGGCTAAGTCTCGCCGAAGGAAGCTCCCCGCTGAGGAGGTCCCCCGCTGCCTGAGAGCGCCAATCCGGATCGATAAACATCGGTTAATCGGCCAAGGCACACCCGAAGAGTTTCGACGCGCCGGACCGAAGGACGCGAGGGCGTTGCCGCACCGGTTGATGTGGGATGATGGTGCGATTTCGTAACCTCTACGTCAGGCTGAACCCGTTGTTAGGGGTCGAAGCCTGACGCGAGGACGATCTCGACGCTATCCGAAATTGTTCAGGCAGCTGAAATGCGATGAAGCGCGCACAATTTGTTGCCATCTGGATCGCGAAGATAAGCGAGATACATTCCACCGGCGCCCCCTTGCCGAACGCCTGGAGGGTCTTCGATTGCCTTACCGCCATTCGCGATCCCGGCCTTATGCCACACGTCGGCCTGTTCGGGGCTCATGGAGAAACCGATCGTTCCACCGTTGGCGTGAGTGGCAGACTTGCCATCAATGGGCTTAGTCACCAGAAAAACCCCGCCGTTGTGCGGGTAGACCAGCCGACCCTTGGCGTCCTCGACGCCGGGTTTACCGCCCATGGCCCCAAACAGGGCATCATAGAATTTCTTCGATCGGGCAATGTCGTTGCTCCCGACCATAACATGACTGAACATTCCGTTCTCCGTCCTCATCAAAGTTTCCAAGTCGCCGTCTTCGCGCCACGAACAGAACACGGTTTGCAGTCTGTGAAAAGACCGTCCGACGTTACGTCCCCTCGTGCTCCCTTATGCATGATGCAGGATGATCCCTTGTCGCCGCCTCGTTGCATCAATTCCCGACTCGCCATCTTTGCGGCTTTCTGTGGGCCCACTCGGCTTCGGCGGACTCCGGCTGAGGTTTGTCACAGGTAGGTCTGGGCCGGCAGAACCGCTCTCGGACCGGCCTGGCCAAGGAGCGCTATGGACGTACCGACCCTCGGTCTTGAACGATACGAGGTGCCGCGAGAATGGCGTCGGTAACCGGGAACATCGCTTCGGAATTCTTCGTAGCAGACGCGGCCGCGAAATGATGATCTGGCCAAAAGAAACCGATTACAAATAGTTGCCGCGGTTCATGGCCATCGCGGGGAGGCCTATGTCTTTTCGCCGGTGATGGCGTAACGACACGACACCCCGTCGATGTTCCCTTCCAGATGAGTACCATGCACATGTCCAGATAGAAAGCCGTCGTTAACCCGCCCCGAGAACGAGCCGTCCTGTGCCATGGTGGCCTGGAAAACCGGGGTCGCATTGCCGGGAATGTTGGGGTGCGGCACAGCGTAGCTGAATTGGCCATTCGCCACCGTTATGATTGGCTGACCTGGAGATTCGCACCATGTGGGTTCCATCATTTTCCCTGCCGTGCCGGTGACAACAAGTGTGTTCCGATACGAGCCATCAAACGCGGTAGCTGGCGGAGTTAGGGAGGGGTCTGGACGCATTGTCCCCATCGAGCCTGCACAGCCTGCAACGACCATAATCGGCACGAACAGGTAAAGCCGGGCCGTGAGTAGGTCTACAGTTTCCCCCTTAATTCGCGTCGGCTTCATGCTATGCCCCCTCTCGAACGATCTGCTTCATAACACCGTGTCGACGCCAATTGAAGGATTGGCCATCGGCTTTCCCGCCTCGAATCGTGGCGGCCCCTTTGGCGGTCGTTGGCGATTAGAGGGGTTGAACGAGCGACGCCGCATGGCAGCACCGCCGCCCTCGACGAGCGGAAGAGGGCAACCACGTTGACTATTGCGAACCTTCGGCCTGCAAGCCAAGCCGGCCTGAAGGCCATGCTCCCGTCGTCAGGACAGCGTCGGAGCGGGCGATCGCGCAAAACACCGCAGCAGTTCAGGGATGGTTGTCAGACCCATCCCTGCCGACAAAATCCAGGATTCAATTTTGCGACCAGCTTCGCTCGCCAAAGCATTTTCGCCGCGAGCGGCTCTGCCTCTGCGTCACCGGCGCGTCGATGTCGAATTTTGCCAGTTCGTATCCACGGCGGAAATCGACGACGTGCCTGGTGGCCCAATCGCTCGCTCCGAGATCATCCTGGTTGCGGATCGCCGCGACGATCGCTGTGTGCGCGACGAGCAGCCGCTCGGCTGCATGCAGATGGTGCATGATGGCGGCGTAGGCGGGATAGAACAGCAGGCTGAGCGGATCGCGGCACAGGACGAGTGCGCGGTTACGCGTCGATTGCGCGACCAGCGAGTGAAATTCGATGTCGAGTTGCTCGACGCTCTCCCAACGAGCCAGCGCGTCGCGGGTATTCTGCAGATTTGCTTCGAGCGCGGCGAGGTCCGCGGGTTCGCGGCGCAGCGCCGCGAACCCGGCGGTCGGCGGTTCTATCGCCATGTGGGTCTCCCAGAGTTCCCGGAAGGTCACAGCCTGAAGCACAAGGGTATGAGAGATGCGTGCCGACAGATCGGCACCCAGCGGCACGTTGGCGAAGAGGCGCTTGCCGCCGCGACGTCGAACCAGGCCGTTCGCCTCGAGCAACCGAATGCCCTCGCGCAGGGTCGAGCGGTTGACGCCGAGCTGCTGCGCCAACGCGCTTTCACTGGGTAGGGGATCGCCCGGCTTGACGGTGCCGTCGAGGATGTGGTCGCGGATCGCGTTGGCCACAAGGCGATAGGCCGGCTCCGCCCTCGGTTTCTGCAAAACGGTTGTCATCAGCTTGTCCCTCTCGGGCAGTCGCCCGAATTGTCCGACAATTCCGTTATATTCCGCATGCGAGGAGGCTAGCTTGTGGCCCGCAAAATGCAAGTAATCGGGGACGATCGGCGCTATCCGACGGTTCTTGACAAATCGTTGTGCGGGTTCGATAGCGTCGCTTTGTCGGACCAAAAGTCGACAGAGCGCACGCTCCAAGACATGCGCGGGGGGGATTGATGGCCGGGCCGGAAGACACTGGAATTCCCTCGACTGCAGGTGTGGTGTACGCCTCCTCGACTAGCGGTGACGACCATGCCGAGTGAAGCGACTTCAGCGCCACGCGCGCCCATTTCCCGGGTCCGCTGGCTGCAGACGAAGCCGTCGCAGGAACAGATCGTCCTGCTCATCACCATCGCCCTCCTCATCATCTTCAGCGTCACGCTGTCCGGCTTTGCGAGCGTCGGGAATCTGCTCAACCTGGCCCGCAGCATCTCGATCCTCGGCATCCTGGGGCTGGGCATGGGATTGATCGTGATCAGCCGTGGCATCGATCTCAGCGAGGTCGCGATCATGGCCGGATCCTGGGCGGTCGGGCTGATCGAGATGCAAAGCGGCATGCCGATCTTCTGGGCGGCGGTGCTGGCACTTGCCGTCGCATTGGCGATCGGCGCCGCCAATGGATTTATGGTGGCGTTCGTGGAGGCACCGGCGCTGTTTGTCACCTTGGCGGCGGGGTTCGTGATCTATGGCGCGGCGTTCTGGTTCGCGCCCGCCTGGGTGGTCTATGCGCCGACAAACAGCCCGGCGCTCCTCTTCCTCGGCTCTGGACACCTGTTCGGCGTGCCGATGCCGATCTTCGTTTTCGCACTATGCGCCATCGTCGTTCATTTCTTACTGTCGCGGACGTCGACCGGGAGGTTCATCTATTCCCAGGGCGACAATCCGGAAGCGGCACGGCTCGCCGGGATCGCGCTACGCCCGCTCATTGTCCTCGAATATATGATCGTGGCGTTGCTCGCGTGGATTGCCGGGCTGGTCTGGGTCGGTACGACTGGCAGCATCCAGATGGCGGTGGTGCAGGGCACCTACGTCTTCGACGTCATCCTCGTGGTGGTCCTCGGCGGCATCAGCCTGATCGGCGGTCGCGGCAGCGTGTTCAGCGTCGTGGTCGGATGCGCGCTGATCGGGACTTTGCTCAACGCCTTCACGATCATGGACGTGAACAGCGAAGTTCAAAACATCATCCGGGGGGGAGTGCTGCTCGCCGCCATCATACTCGACAACTGGCTGCACCCGCGGGACGAGGAGACGGCGCGCCAGGGCGACTAGAGTCGAAGCGCTGGAACGATCAGGAATACGAGACTGCTAGTGGATAAAATCTGACGGAAAGAGCCGCCAGATATTCCCATTGGCCTTTGATTTGGTGGGCCAATTCAGCCAACGCTTGGGTAGTAAGCGTTGGCATCGGACCACTAGGTTCAACAGGGAGGGCTGAAAGCATGTTCGAGAAAGCGCTTTGGGGGAGGGTGGCCAGGGGGCTCGCCGTTGCAGTCATCTTGGGTGGGTCGACCGTCGCCTGGGGCCAAGAGGAGGGCGGCACGAAGACCGCTCGCGACCTTCGATCCGAATACAATAAAGACGTGCAGACCAAAACGATTGCCTTCCTGCCGATTGCGCTCGGCGTGCCATTGCAGGACGAATGGGAAAGGGTGATCAGAACCGAAGCAGCGTGGCGCGGGTTCAAATATGTGGTGCGCGACCCCAACAATAATCCGTCCGCGATGCAGCAAGCACTGACCGCCCTGGTCAACGACAAGCCGGACGTGCTGATCGTGCAGAATCCCAGCGTCACGCTTCTGATGAAGGAGCTGAAGCGGGCCGAGAGCCAAGGCACGCACGTAATTCAGGTCAACATGTCATCGAACTACAAGTCGGATGCCTTCGTCGGTGCCGACTGGTACGAGGTCGGCAAGTTGCTGGCCGAGGATGTCGTAAAGCAATGCGGCACTGGCAGCGGCAAGTCGGGCAAGGTCTCCATCGTTCAGGGAGAACTCACAGCCGCCGCCAGCGTCGATCAGATCGGCGGCATCATGGACACGTTCAAGAAGGATCCGGCGATCAAGGTGGTGTCCAACCAGGCTGCAAACTGGGACGCCAACGCCGCCCTCAACATCACGTCGACGGTAATCCAGCAGAACCCCGACCTATGCGCCAGCATCGGTTTCTGGGGCATCATGGAATCGGGCGCGGCCCAGGCAATCCGCAATGCCGGCAAGATCGACCAGGTCAAAGTCTATGCCTCGGGCGAGGGCTCGCAGCTCGATTGCGACCAGCTCACGCAGGGAAACTTCTACAAATTCCTGAGCTATAAGGCGACCGAGCAGGGCCACGATCTGGTCGCCGCCGCGGTCACCTTGCTGGAGGAAGACCTGAAGCCTGGGACCAAACACCTCGAGTACTACACGCAACCGGTCTGGCTCGACAAGAGCAACGCCAGTGGCGGTAACTGCTTCGCTTTGCCTAAGACGTCGGCTACATCGCCGGTGCCGATCACGCCGACGGCGGACGCGAAGTAGTACGGATTGCTCGGGACTCCTGCCGCAAGGCGGGAGCTGCCCCCGACAGGAGCGCTTTGATGTCGATCACCACCATGGACACCAGCTTCGGGAAGCGGTTGCGTGCCAGCCTGTCGCCGCGGCTGCTATTGTCGGAACTGTTGCTGAAACAATGGTTCGAGCCGGTGATCCCGTTCACCGTGATGATCGGCCTGCTCGTTTGGTTCAGCTTGACGATCCCCAACTATGCGGGAATGCAGAACCTGCTGTCGCTAATGCGACTCTACGCCGAGTTCGGATTCGTCGCCCTCGGAATGGCGTTCTGCTTGATCACCGGCGGCATCGATCTCAGCGTCGGTGCGATCTTCGCGCTATGTAATTTCGCCGCCCTGTTCTTCCTGAACGTTCTCGAACAGCCAATCTGGATTGTCGTGCTGGCCACGGTCGCGGTGGGCGCGGTGATCGGCGGCGTCAATGGCCTGCTGATCGGGTATCTGAAGGCACGCCCGTTTCTCACCACCCTGGTGACCCTCATCATCCTCCGCGCTTCGGTGAACATCCTGAACGAGAAATACGCCACCGTTTTCGCGACAAATTCAGTGGACAGCGATAGCTGGGACTTCTTCGGCGAAGGATTTGCCCTCGGCGTCCCGATCAACGCTGCCGCCTTGATTGTCGTGCTGATCGTGAGTCACGTGTTCCTGAGCCGATCGCGGTACGGCTGGCATCTCACGGCGATCGGCGCGAGTCGCAAGGCGGCGCGCCATGCCGGCATCCGGGTCGAGCGGATGTTGTTCGCGACCTATGCGTTGTCGGGTGCTCTGTGCGGTTTGGGCGGTCTGTTCTATGCCGCCCGTCAGGGCAGCACCAATTCGACCACGGGCGTCGGCTGGGAATTCCAGGCGCTGACCGCCGTGGTGCTCGGCGGTGTCTCACTCGCCGGCGGTAAAGGTACCGTTTGGCGGGCAATGCTCGGCGGCATTATCGTCTTTGCGCTGACCAACGGCTTGGTCCGCATGGGCATTCCGGGTTACATCACCTCGGCAATCATCGGTCTCATCCTGCTGGCTGCCGTGGGCATCGACGTCAAATGGACGAAGAACCGCGGCAAGGCGATCCAGAAGATCTACGTCAATCCCGCACAGGTGCCCCTCGTCACCGCGCCGGCGCTGAAGCGCGGGAGCGGGACGGTCTTCGCCCAGAACGATCGCCTGATCAATGCCGAAGCAATTGGTCTGAACCAGGTGGAAGGCCCCGAGGACGTGATCCTGGACCGGCGAGACCGGCTCTACGGCAGCACCCGCGACGGCAACATCATCCGCTTCTCCGGCCCGAACTTCGAGCATCGAGAAGTCTTTGCTCACATCGGCGGACGGCCACTCGGTATGCAGTTCGACGAGGAGGAGAACCTGATCGTCGCTGTTGCTGGCATGGGCGTATACGGCATCAAGCCAAGCGGCGAGGTATTCAAGGTCACCGACGAGACCAACCGCACCTGGTACAAGTTGAACGATGACTCGCGGCTGCGCATGGCCGACGACCTCGACATCGATCCCGACGGCAAGATCTGGTTCAGCGACTGCACCACCCGGTACGAGATGACGACCAACTCGCTCGACATCATGGAAGGGCGACCCAATGGCCGTCTCGTCGTCTACGACCCGAGGACCAAGAAGACCTGGACCGAGATAAACCATTTCTACTTCCCCAACGGCATCTGCGTGTCGCATGACGGGAAATCGATCCTGATCGCCAGCACGTCGCTCTGCCAGGTGTTCCGCTATTGGGCGGAAGGACCGCGCAAGGGCGAGCTGGAAGTCCTGATCGACCAGCTCCCGGGCAATTGCGACAACATCAACCGCGCCTCGGACGGCAATTACTGGCTGGCGCTCGTCGGCATCCGCACGCCGGTCTTCGACCTCGCCATGAAGAATCCGGGCTTCCGCCTGCGTATGGTGAAACAGGTCCCGGTCGACGAATGGCTGGCACCCGGCATGAACCATGGCTGTATCCTGAAATTCAGCCCGGAGGGTAAGGTCCTCGAATCCTATTGGGACCCGACTGGCGTCGCCCATTCGACCCTGACCTCGATGCGCGAGCACAAGGGCTATCTGTATCTTGGCGGGCTGGAGAACAACCGGATCGGCCGAATCAAGCTGGACGGCGGCGATCCGACCTGGACCGGATACGAGGCCTACTGGGGCGACAAGCGGCAGGACCGGGGCTGACCATGGGTGTCTTCACGTATTTCCTGCGCGACCTGGAACAGATCGTTTTTCCGAACCGGGACCAGCATCCGATCCCGGCGATGGACGGCGCATATGCGCCCAACGACCTGATCGACCATTGCCGGCAGATCGGCGCGTCGATCCCCGGCGCCGACGCCATCACGGAAGGACCAGACGGCGCGCTGTACCTTTCGGCCGGAAACCAGATCCTGCGTCTTGCGGGGACTGGGTTTGCCGAGCGCTCGGTGTTCGCTACGCTCGACGGGATGGCCGGCGGCCTTTCGTTCCATCGCGATGGCCGGTTGCTGGTCTGCGTCGCCGGGCGCGGGCTGGCGGCGATCGCACCAGATGGCCAGCAAACGTGGCTCAGTCAGGCCGGCGACCAGCCTCTGCAGTGCCTGACCGACGTCATCGCCGCGCCCGACGGGACCATCTTCATGACCGACGGCAGTACCCGGCACCAGCCGGAGGACTGGCTGCGCGACCTTATGGAAAAGAACCATCTCGGTCGCCTGGTCACGTGCGGGCCGGCGCTTGACGGCGCGCAGGTTCTCCTGAACGGGATGCATTATCCGCATGGACTGGGGTTGTCGCCCGACGGCAAGACCCTGTGGTTTACCGAAAGCTGGAACCATCGGCTGAGCCAGGCGGCGATCACCGGCCGGACCATCGCCAAGCCGAGGATCGTGGTGGGAAATATGCCGGGCTATCCTGCCCGCCTTGCCCGCTCGACCGCGGGTGGTTTCTGGCTCAGTGTCTTCGCGGTGCGCACGCATCTCGTCGAATTCGTTTTGCGCGAGGACGAGTACCGCGAGGAGATGATGCTGTCGGTCCCTCCTGACGTCTGGATCGGCCCCGCTCTCGCCACCAGCAATGACTGCGAGGAGCCGATGCAGTTCGGTAACATCAAGGCGTTGGGTATCGAGAAGCCCTGGGCTCCGCCACGATCCTACGGCTTGCTGGTGCGGATCGACGAGGAGGGCGATGCGGTGGAAAGCCTGCACAGCCGGCGCGGCGGGATCAATCACGGCATCACCGCGGCGTGCGAGACGTCGCAAGGGCTGGTGATCATCTCCAAGGGAAGCGGGCGGGTTCTGCTGGACATCACGAGGAGCAAGGTATGAGCGGGGTACTGATTGCGCCGCCGGCCACCGCCGCCGGCGGGTCCGCCGTCGCCGGGGCCACGCCCGAGCCGGTGTTGCGCATCGTGGACGGCAGCAAGATCTACGGTGGCGTACACGCCATCGAAGGCGGTGAACTTCGACCTTTATCCTGGCGAAGTGCATGCCTTGGTCGGAGAGAACGGGGCAGGGAAATCGACCCTGTGCAAGGCGATCGCCGGTGCCATCAAGCTGACCTCTGGCGACTACTACGTCGATGGCAAGCCGGTCGATTTCGAGCGCCCGCGCGATGCGCTCGCAGCCGGTATCTGCATGGTCTATCAGGAAACCAGCCTGGTGCCGACGATGACGGCCGCGCAGAATATCGAACTCGGCAGCGAAAAGCTGATCACCAGCTTCAAAAAACTGAACATCCAGGCGCAGCAGTTGCTGCAATCGTTGAACTTTCACATCGATCCGGCGACCCCGGTCGGGATGCTCGGCACCGCGAAACGCCAGATGGTAGAAATCGCGCGGGCAGTCTACAACAATGCCCGCATCATCATCTTCGACGAGCCGACTGCCAGCCTGACGCCAGAAGAGATCATCCACTTCTTCAACCTGGTACGCAACCTGCGCGCGCGGGGCGTCGGCATCATCTACATCTCCCATGCGCTCGAGGAGTCGCTGCAGATCTCCGACCGCATCACCGTGTTGCGCGACGGGAAGTTGGTGGTGACCGCGCCGACCGCAGAAATGAACCGCGAGAAACTGGTACGCGCCATGGTCGGTCGCGACATCACCCAGACCCATTATGCCGCTCACAAGGCAGGCCATGCGGAGCGCCGCAAACTGCGGCGCGAGAAGGTGCTCACCGTCGAGAACGTGACCATGGGCAACATCGTCAAAAACATGTCGTTCTCGGTCTATGCCGGCGAAGTCGTGGGCATCGCGGGATTGATCGGCTCCGGCCGTACGGAAATCGCCAAGATCATCTTCGGCGCCTTCAAACGGAATCTGATCAACGGCGGGACCATCAAGCTGCGCGGCCAGCCGATCCGCTACCGCGTTCCGAAGGAAGCGATCAACGACGGCATCGCCTACATCACGGAAGACCGCAAGCTGAACGGCTTCTTCGAAACCATGGTGGTGGACGACAACGTCTATATCGGCAAGCTCGCCACCAAGACAGGCTGGCGCTTCCTGCTCTCTGGTTTCATGCGCAACAAGCTTGCTGCCTATTGGGTCGAGCGGCTCAAGATCGGCGCTTTGCAGCGCAAGGCCAAGATCGTCGAGCTGTCCGGCGGCAATCAGCAGAAGGTGGTCATTGCCAAATCGCTGGTGCAGGATCCGACCATCATCTTCTTCGACGAGCCGACCCGCGGCGTCGATGTCGGCACCATCCCGGAAATCCATGCCCAGATCCGGGCGCTTGCCGACGAGGGCAAGGCGGTGGTCGTGATTTCCTCCTATTTACCTGAGATCATGAGTATTTCCGATCGCATCCTGGTGGCGCGGCTGGGCCGCATCGTCGCTGAATTCGACGCCGCCGATGCTACCGAGGACGGGATCATGTACGCCGCTATTCACTGACTATGCCGCCACGCCCCGATCGATCTTCCGGTTCGGACGAAACCTCGGTTCGCCGATAGCATGGTGGATGGATCAGCAGTGCAGGCGTAACGAAACCAATCCCATCCGGGTCAGTAAGTGCGGGATATGACGGCGGGTGGCGTCGCGTAACGCCAGCGGCGGGCGGGGAGTTTGCGAACCCTTGCAGCACTGCCCCTCCCGCACCTACCCGCGGTGGCGCCGCGAAACGGCGCGAGCCGGCTCGGTGGGTGTTAATCCTCAGACGGCGATCACTTTCGGCAACGGCCGCCCCGACGTCTTGGCAGGCAACCAACATGAGGCGTCCTGCCTTAGTGGTACTAGGCCGCGAGTGGCATCGGCGTCCCATCCGGCATGTGTGTCGGGCGGCTTTTTTGGACGCTTTCGCGTTTCTGCATCTCGTCGTACCAGCGCTTAACATGAGGGCAATGGTCGGGAATTTGCATTTCCAAGGCAAGGCTAAAGTCGAGCACAGTAATCGTGGTGATATCGGCGACCGAGAATTTATCGCCTGCAATGAACTTGGATTTAGACAGCTGCTCGTTGAACTTCTCATGGAATCGGGTAACGCGAAGTTTGCCACGCTCAATCAGCCCAGGGATTTGCGGGACCGGGTCCACATGGCCGGGCAAACCGCGGTCGACGAACCGGGGATGGGAGTTGCGGAAGATCTCTGCATGACCAACCATACCCTCGTCGTAGGCCCGACGCTCCCAGGCGCTGATCTGGGCCTTTTCCAGTGCGGTCGTACCCATCAAAGCAGGATTGGGGTGAAGAGTTTCAAGATACAGCCAGATCGAAAGCGCTTCGCCCAGCTGGGTGCCGTCGTCCAGTTCAAGCATCGGCACCAGTGCATGTTTATAGTGGCCGATATAACCGGTGTTCAACGCTATATCGCGCGTAATGCATTCCTCCCTCGGTATCTCGATACCTTTCTCCAAAAGAAACATGCGTACGCGGCGACAGTTCGGAGCAAAATCCCAGTCGTAGAGCTTCATTACAGTCCTCCCAGCTTATTGACCGCCGTTCCCCAATGGACTGAGGAGCATGTGGATGGTAGCAGCTGGACGTGCCCCTGGGAACAAACCTGTCGGCTGCGTCGGGATAATGTGGGGGCATTTCGGGCGCCTCAGGTTATGTCGCGCGCGCCGTCTATTGCTGCAAACGGCGAGACTCCCGCACAGAGTTTGCCGTCATTCTTGCCCTGGAATGCCCGGCGGAGCGTGTCGAACCGACGCCGGTGGTTGTAGCGGCGCGCAGTGCATCGGCTAGTGACCGCGAGCCTTCTTCTCCAGATGCCAGTGGTGCTCGCACCTGGTAGCGTAGTCAATAACATCCGCATCTATGACGGTGCCGGCCGCACGCCCCTGGATATCCACCGTAGCGCCGCTATAATCAGCATACGTCGTGTGGAATGAACCATCCGCCCGAGGGTTAAACTCCACAGTAAAATTTCGCAGTGCGCTATCAGTAAATGTCAGTTCGCTCCCGTTGACGTCGATCGACACGTCTTCGCTGCTTGGACAAGGCGGGGCGGTCCCCTTCGCCAACGACCTTCTGCCGTCGTATGAGCCATCAAACGCACCGCCGGCCGCCACAGCCCACATAGCGGCAATCAGGCAGGCTGTTCCCCAGCTCACCAGGATCACTGGCCTCAGTCGAGCCGACCCGGGCGACGCGGCAGAGTGGCTATCATTTGCTGGCGGGCCTGCCTCTTTGGTCCCATGAAGCCGTTTCGAATGCAGTGAAAATTGGTGAGACGGCGCACTGCCTTCTGGGTCGAGCTTCAGCACAACCTTACAAAGTCAACCACGTGAGGTTTCGGTACGCGGACGAGATTTACTTTGACAGGCTGCGAAAGGTGATCGACCAGCGTGTCAACTCAATCGCCGATATGCTGTGCTCCCATTCGTGTCGAGCCTCGCCGGCGAGATGGTAGATCGACCGAGGCGCCAGGAATGCCGACCTCCGATCAAAGCCGCCAGGTCTGCGTCGTCGGAACCGCATCGTCGCCGGCGCTCCGAGCGAGACGCCGACGACATGTTCGAAGACGAACCGATCACGATGCCAGCCGATCCCAGCCCCTGGATCGTACCGGATCACCAAGGCCTGCGCGAGTTCATCCGGAGCGAGGTGGGCGAACGCGGCGGCCTGCTCGCGGAGTGGCAGCAGCCAATCGGGAATTGGATCGGCTGGGCCGAAACTTCCCGAGTCGAAGTCGTATCGCCAGCCGTAGGAGGTGGTCAGGCGCTTCCCAAGCCATCCATGGAAGCGGAACAGCGACAGCTCCTGGGCGTCGATGCAGGCGATCAGGGCCCGTTCCCCGCTTGGCGTGACGATCGCGTCGGCCTGCGCCAAGCCAGCAAAACCAGGCTGGCCAAATAGATCAGATTTTGCCGCAAACAACTTTTTCTTCGCCGAATAGATCCGGGTCAACCGCCGATCGCAACCTCAAAGCGACGGTAAGGTTGTAACTTCCTGCCGGCCGGATCGATCGGAGTTCTCCTTCTGTTTCCGGCCTGATATGGTCACCGCATGGCGATGCGCAAGATCATCTTCGCGGATGCTGATCGAGCCCTTGTCGCTCGATGAAGCCTATCTCGAGGTTACGAAGAACCGGCGCGGCCTGGCGACTGCTTCGGCGACCGCTACGGAAATTTGCGCCCGCATTCTCGAGGAAACCGGTCTGACGGCCTCGGCGGGCATTTCCTACAACAAGATCCTCGCCAAGCTCGCGTCGAAGCCCAGGGTGATGCAGAAATCCACGGCGCCACACATCGCGGCCGACGTGAGAGTTCACAAAGCGCGCGCCGCTTCCCGAAAGGCGCTTGTCACCTGAGCGATATCGGCTTCGTCATGCGCCAGGGAAATGTAGATCTTGTTGTCGCTCTTGAGCACACCACGCTCGCGCGCCATCGCGTTGAAACGCTTGGCGAGGGCCACATCGCCGCTGACGGAATCGCGGTAGTTGCGGACCCGGCCGCCACTGAATACGGCATCGAACATCGGCGGTTCTCCGGGTACGGTCGCCTCGATCCCGGCGTCGCGCAAGGCCGTGGCCAGGCCGTTGCGGATCGCCTCGCCATTGGCAAAAATCCGCTCGTAGGCGCCGGGCCGCCGCAGCACGGCAAGTGTTGCCAGCCCGGCGATGGCAGCCACGGGATTGCCGCTCAGCGTGCCGATCTGTGGCATGTAGCTCTGTGCGCCCACGCGCCCTCGGTCGAGATGGGCCATGATGTCGTCACGTCCGGCAATCGCGGCCAGCGGAAATCCGCCGCCGATGACCTTCCCCAAGGTGCAGATATCCGGAACGACACCATAATATTCTTGTGCGCCGCCGTAGGCGAGGCGAAACCCGGTCACCACCTCGTCGAAGATCAGCGGTATGCCGTACTCGCGGGTGATCTCGCGCAGGCCCTGCAGGAAGCCGGGCTCCGGTGTGATCAGCCGCTGCATCGGCTCGACGATGACGCCGCCGATGTCGTCGTGGTGGGCGCGGATCAGGTCCTGCGCCGTCGCCAAATCGTTGTAGGGACTGACCAGAACGTCGTCACGCACGCTGGTCGGAATGCCGGCGGAATCAGGCGCGGCCTGAGGGAAATTGCCCGGACGGTCCGGCCACAGGCTCATCAGCGCGTAGTCGCTCATGCCGTGATAGCCGCCCTCGAATTTCAGGATCTTGTCGCGCTGGCGAAAGGCGCGCGCCAGCCGCATCGCGTAGAGGTCAGCCTCGGTCCCGCTGCTGACGAACCGTACCTTTTCCGCGCAGGCCACCGCGTCAACGATCTCCGCCGCCAGTCGGATCGCCGGTTCGTTGTTGGTGAAGAAGGTGGTGCCGAGCGGCACCTGCTCGAGTATTGCTTGCGTCACTTCGGGATGTGCGTGACCCACCAGCATTGGTCCCGATCCCAGCAGAAGGTCAACGTATTCGCGCCCGCCGACATCCCACACCCGACCTGCGCGGCCTCTGGCGATGATGATGTCCGAGGCCATGTTGCCAAGTCCGCCGGCCGGCAACAGTTGACGCGCCCGCTCCGCGAGTGCCAGTTCGGCGTCAGTCGGCGTCGTCAGCATGAGTGTGGTCCCTTCTGTTTACATCACCTTGTCCGGCAATACCGTCGCGCCGTGCGAAAGCAAGCAGGGTCCGCTATCGCCGCACGCGCCGATCTTTGGCTACCCCTTTTTTCGAAGCGGCCTGATGAAGCGTCGGCCAATTTCGGTAAAGCCGCTAGCCGAACAGAAATCGAGCAACCCCTTATCATCCGGAGCGCCCAGTAACTCCAGCGCGCCACAACCCGCTACCCTCGCCATCTGCGCTGCCGCCTTGACCAGTAGGCGGCCAATTCCCCTTCGTCGCTCAGTAGGCGCCACCAGCAGCGTGGTGATTTGCGCTGTCGGTTGATCGGTTTCCAGGGTCCAATACCAGTGCAGCACGACGAGACCTATGGGAGGTCCCAAGTCCGCCGCGATCAAAGTCGCGCCAGGCCCTTGCCTCAAGGCGTCCAGCCGCGCTGCAGAAACATGCCGAGACATCTCATAACCAGCCGCGATCAGGAAATCGCACAAGCCCAGCATATCGGTATGTGTGGCCGCGCGGATCTCCAGACCATAGCGGTTCTTCAACAGTCGTCTCCATCGCCTTGCAGAGCAGATCAGTATTATCTGCGCCAAGGTCATGCGACCAGAGTGCTACCGGAGCTCGCGCGTTCCTGGCTTGCTGGACCGCGAATGCGATCGATGGGGCGAGAGGTGATCACCACCTGCGGACAGTCCAGCATATCCCGGCTCACGCGGAGATCCTGCGTGAGCAATTTTCAGTCCGCAATGGCATCGATACCGGACCGGAAGATTATAGCTTCGCTCGTTGCCTGCTCCTTCGATCAAAGGAGGACACGCGTCCAAAAGAGGGCGCCCGCGCTGGCGCGACGCCAACGCGGCGAGCCGATGATCCAACCCGCCGCGTTGGAGTGAGCGAGGTCAGCCGCCGAGATGCCCGCGAGCGGCGTCACCGAGTTCTGACCTCGACATCGCCCGCTCCATGTCTCGCGCTTCGCGTTTTTGGGGAATGCGGCCGGGACCAGACCCGGCCGGGCGGCACCGCTTATGCGGCACGGGCCGCCTGAGTGTGCAGGACTGCCAGCATGTCAGCTGGTTCGGGGCGGCGTGTGTAGTCCGGGTTGACCTCGGCGTAGCGGATGACCCCGTCCTGGCCGACCACGAAACGACCGGGCATCGGCAGCGTCCAGCTCGCATCGCCGTTGAAGGCGGGCAAGTCGTTCTTGAGGCTTCGATACAGGTCGACAAGATAGTCAGGCAGCGCGAACCGCAGCCCGAACGCGGCCGCGGTCTCGTTGCCGGGATCGGACAGGATTGGAAAATCAAGTCCGTTGGTGCGTATCGACTTGCGGCTGTTCACGGCACTTTGCGGCGAGATCGCCACGAGCTGCGCGCCCAGCGCGCGGAACGCCGGCAGCGCCTCCTGCAGCGCCTGCAGTTCCATATTGCAGTACGGGCACCAGACGCCGCGGTAGAAGCTGATGATCAGCGGCCCTTGCGCGAGCAGAGCGGACGAGGGGACAGAATTGCCGCTCGCGTCGTTCAGCACGAAGGGCGGGGCGGTATCGCCGGCCTTCAGGGTGCGGGACGCGGCGCCGGAGGCAATCAGTTCGGCGGTGGCCCGGTGCATGGTCTCGATCACCGTCCGCGGCACGCTGTAGGGCGGCTTGCCGGCCTCGAAATCAGCCTTGAAGGCATCGAGCTTGACTTGCAGGGACATCGCGTTTCTCCGGAATTTCGTGCTGGCGGCGGAATGCGCGCCGGGACGAACATGGCGAACACACGGTTGGCGCGGCAGCCATGGCGGGGCGATAAGCTTTATTCCTTGTGGGAATAAAGGAGGTAAGCGGATGGATCGGCTGGCCGCGATGGAAGCCTTTGTCCGCGTTGTCGAGACCGGCTCATTCTCGGCGGCGGCGCGGGCATTGAATGTTGGTCAGCCGGCGGTTTCCAAGACCATCGCGCAACTGGAGGGGCGTCTGGGCGTGCGCCTGTTGATGCGCTCCACCCGCGGGCTGTCGCCGACTGAAGCCGGGCAAAGCTTCTATGATCGCGCCCGGCGCGCGATCGAGGAAGCAGACGAGGCGGAGTTGGTCGCCCGCGGCGCCGGTGCCGGCCTGACGGGTCGTCTGCGCGTCTGTGCCGCGGTGACGTTCGCGCGGCTGCATGTTGTTCCGCGCCTGCCAAAGTTTCTGGCGGCACATCCTGGCCTGACCATGGACGTCGTGCTCGACGATCGGGCGGTCGATCTCGTGGAAGAAGGCGTGGACCTCGGGCTGCGAATGGGGATGCTCGAAGACTCTTCGCTGACGGCGCGAAAGCTCGCTTCTGCGGCGCGACACGTGCTCGGAACCCCGGCCTATTTCAGGCGGGCGGGCGTTCCCGCCACGCCCGGAGAGCTCTCGGGGCACGCCGCGGTGATCTATGCCCCTGATGGCGGGGGCGACACCTGGAGCTTCCGGCGGGACGCGACCGAGGTGTCGATCAGCGTTTCGGGCAGGCTCCGGGTCAGCGCGGCCGAGGGCATGCGGGCCGCCGTCCTCGCCGACATGGGGCTGGCCATTGCTTCGGCCTGGATGTTCAGCCCGGAGCTCGCCTCGGGTGCCGTGCGGACCGTACTAAAGGATTGGTCCCTGCCGCCGATCGATCTCTGGGCGGTGTATCCCACGGGGCGAATGCCAAGCGCCAAGGCGCGCGCCTTTGCAACCTTCGTCGAAGCGGAACTGAAACGGACGGATTCCACGGCGGAATGAAATCCATGTCTCTGGCCATTCCGCCGCCAGCGCCTACAGGCGGCGCTTTTCCGATCCTCGCTTCAGGCCCGGCACGCGGCTGCACGCCGGCTACCTGTCTTTCACATGCATCTGACTCCACGCGGCGTTGGCGACGGGGTGGCCTGTGCGGGCCTCTCTGAGCTCGCGATCGACGACGTGTTCGCCAACGGCAACCGCAACAACCAACCCGCGGTGCCAGCGCCGCTGAACCCCATCAAGCTCGGCGAGTACTTTGCGACCAAGTCTATTGTGTCGGGATCCACTGGCGCGCATGGAGTGCACGCCGTGCGTCAAACCCTGCGCGCTGGCCAGCGTTGATCTCGAACGAAGTAATGTTGGCAGGATGGGAGTGTAGAGATGATGGGTAGATTGATGAGATTACCTGGATCGCGCTCAATCACAATAATTGGCGGTGCAGCCATCATTGCGACGGCAATTCTACGGCTGTCGTTCGCTCAACAAGAGGAACGCCCCGCGTTCGTGATTGTGGAGCGGACTGCGACTACCGGCGCCGAATTCGATCCAGGAAGAATATGCCAAACTGGCGCGTGATATCCTACCTCACTATGGCGGGCGCTATCTCGCCCGCAGCCGGCAAAATGCTCTGCTCGAAGGCGATGGGACTGTTCCGTGTTGCATTGCAATTCTTCAGTTTCCGAACATGGAAGCCGCGAAGCGCTGGTATCAATCCCCGGAAAATCAGGCCGCGGCCAAAATCCGCCAGAGTGGTGGCAGGTTCCGCTTGGTTGCTATCGAGGGGCTGTCGGCTCAGAGGTGACCCAGCTATCGTGCAGGAGGGTGGCTGATGGCCGCTCAGTGTCGCTCAGGCGGTCAGTGTTGAGAAGGGGCTCGACGGATGACCTGCAGGGTGACGCAAACGGTTGTGCAAACTGCAAGCCTTGCGCCCGCTAAGTCATTGAGTTTGGCGCGCCCTGGTGGACTCGAACCACCGACCCACAGCTTAGAAGGCTGTTGCTCTATCCTGCTGAGCTAAGGGCGCCAATATGATGACCAATTCGAACCACAGTCGCTCGTCGCCCGATTAGACCGCCTGACGCAGCCCTCCATTCTGACAACTTCCGAGTCGCCTTATCCCATAGTCAGGAACGCAAGCAAACCTTTCAAAAAAGCGGCTGCCTCACCCCTCACCGGATGAAGGCGGCGGATATGCCGAGCAGGACCAGGCACGGGGGCGGGAAGTGACCGGTGGCCGGCGGCGAGGCTGCGACCTTGCTTACCCCGATCGCGGTGCTCGGTGATGCCGGTCGAAAACATGCGCCGGCTCGCTGAACTTGTCGGCGGTGTGCGGCAGCCGATCGGTCGTGGCGCGCACTATGTCAGCGATGGTCGAATAGCGCTGCTTTTGTGCTTCGCTCAGACAGTCCGGCAGGTCGGGCGACTTTGATGACCCTACATCACTCGGCATGGCGGTGCCTCAGTTCAGTTCAGGATATCTGTCTCGCCAGGGAGTCGCCTGTTCGTAGGCCTGCGCGGCGCGCAGCAGCGTCGCCTCACCGAACCACTGGCCGACCAGCTGGATGTTGGTCGGCAGCCCGTCATGGTCAAAGCCGCTACACAGGCTGATCGCCGGATGACTGCTGATATTGAACGGCGTCATCGCGGTTTCGCCGGTATAGGCGGCAATGCGATCGGGATCGCCGAAGCGGGCCGCGACGTGGAAGGCACCGGGGGTCAGCAGCAGATCGACACGGCGCATCATCGCGGCGTTTGCCTCGGCCAACACCCGGCGCTCGCGCAACGCGGCGATATAGTCCACCGCCCTCACGCTCAGTCCCGCCATCATCTTGTCGCGCAAGGCCTGTCCCATCAGGTTGCCGCGGGTGCGAAAATGCTGCTCGTGGATCGAGAACGACTCCGACCAGTTGATGACCGAGGCGGCGTCGCGATAGCGCAGCACCGGCTCCGGCAGTTGCATCGGCACGATCGTCGCCCCGGCGGCGGCGAACACGTTTGCTGCCGCCCCGAGGTTGGCCAGGATCGCCTCGTCGGGATGCGCACCGCCGCAGTCGCAGTCCGCAACGAGTCCGATGGTGAGACCCGCGACGCCGGCTTCGAGATCGGTCAGATAATCCCCGGCCTCATCCGCCGAGGTGGGATCATTCGGATCGTGGCCGGCAATCACCTGCAGCACCGCCGCGCAGTCCCAGACGTTCCAGCACAGCGGGCCGGCGGTGTCGAAGGCCCAGCAATTCGGCAGGATGCCATAGCGGCTGACCAGTCCATAGGTCGGCTTCAACCCCTGCAGCCCGCAGGCGGCGGCGGGCAGGCGGACCGAGCCGCCGGTGTCGCTGCCGAGTGCGAACATTGCGGTGCGCGCCGGCACCGAGGCACCCGCTCCGGTCGACGAACCGCCGGTGAAACACTCGATGTTCCACGGATTGCGGGCAGGCGGAAACGGCAGGTCGTGGTAGAACGGCCCCATGCCGGTGCCGAACTCCCAGGTGTTCAGCTTGCCCAAAAGGATCGCGCCGGCGTCCCGCAGCCGCGCCAGAATCGTCGCGTCGAACGACGGCACATGATCCATGAGTACGCGCGAATTGACGCAGGTGCGAACGCCGCGCGAAAAATAGTTGTCCTTGATCGCGAACGGCAGGCCATGCAGCGGCCCGCGCCATAAACCGGCGGCGATTTCGGATTCCGCAACGCGCGCCGCCGCCAGCGCTTTGTCGGCCAGCACGAGAATGTAACTGCAAACAACCGAGTCGACTGCCGTGATCCGTGCCAGATACGCCTCGGTCAGCGCCACCGGCGAGACGGTCCGCGTGCGCACCGCCTCCGACGCCGCGCGCATGGTCAGATGCGTCAGATCAGCCATACCCTGCTCACACCGCCGGGCCGCGGCGGATCTCCTCGGGGATCTTGCGGGGGATGAATGCACCGTCGGCAAGATCGCCGTTGAACTGACCGCCCTCCACCATGATCTTCCCCCGCAGCACCGTCATGCTCGGCCACACCGAAACCGCCCAGCCGTCCCAGGGGGAATAATCCACCGAATGCAGAGCCGACCCGTCGAGGGTGTGTGCCAGTTTCGGGTCGAGCAGAACGATGTCGGCATCCGACCCGAGTGTCAACACGCCCTTGCGTGGATACAGGCCCGTGATTTTGGCCGCGTTGGTCGAGACCAGATCAACAAAATGCTCCACGCTGAAGCCGCGCTTGGTCACCATCTCGGTATACACTGCATGCCGCTCCATAGCGCCTTCTGATCGTCTGGATACTTCAGCGACGGATAGGTGTGGTAGACCTGTGCGTTCGGGTAGTTTTAGTCCTCTACGTTTAACAGCACGTACCGATGCAGCGTTTCGGCGTAGATCGGAAACCCCTCGGCGCCCGATCGCGTGACCGCCTCGACGCCGTACGAGCGCTGGTATGCACGAAGTAGGGCGCGGCCCCCGGCACGCCCTTGGCGAGGCCGATCACCCGATGAACGCCAGGTCCTCGGACAGCACGGTATGCGCCTCGGCCAGATGCTCGAACCCGACTTGTCCTCGGCGATCAGCGCGATCCGGGCGCGGAACACAGCAAGGCTCGTTTCACGGCCTCGGGATCACCGGCGATGGCTTTGAGATAAGCGCGGGCGGGTCCGGCTCCGCCCTCCCCTGTTCCCAATCGCGCAGCGTGCCGATTGGAATCTGATAGCGGGTGGCAAATTCTTGCTGCGTCAGACCGAGCGCCCGGCGCAACGTCTTGGCGCGCGGCACGCGCCGCATCTGCGACAGCTTATTGTCGGTCAGGGGTTGCGCATCCGGGTCAGCCAATGCCGCCGCCTGAACTTCGGCGTCGGAAATTTCGCGCAGCCGCTTCCGATCCGTCTTGTCCTCGAGCGGTGCGACAGCGCCACCGGGCAGCACCCGGACGAGCGTCCCGTCGCTCTGCCGTCTGGCTTCGATAGTATTCCCTTTACTCATACCGCGTTGCTTTTCTCGCCGAGATGATGCGCGTGCGCTCGCCGCGCTCCGTATAGACGACCGTCAGCAGGACGCCGTTGGCCATCCCCGTGAGGACGTATCGGACTTCGGCAGGTCGCCGCCAATGTCAATGCGATCAAGGGCAAAGAGATCACCGAACGCGAGGCAGGCAGCCTCGAAAGCGACCCCGTGTTTTGCGCGGTTGCTTTGCGCCTTTGCCGCGTCCCATTCGAATCCGTGATCCTGCATAAAATACGGGTTGCCCGTAGTTTTGTCAGCTGTTGAGGCCGACGATGTCGAGGCCGGTGAAGTCCCACTTGAACAGGTCACTGCGCCTCCGAAAGGCCGCGCCCTTGCGGCGGCAAAGTCCTGGGCGGCACGCCCGTCCTGGACGTTGAACAATTCGGCCGCCGGACTGAATGGTCCCGATGAAATGGCCAGACAGCGAAGTAAGGATACAGCTTGGAGTTCGGTCGGGCGTTGCCAGACGTTTGTTCCTGGACAAGTCGAAGCTGACAGGGCCATGCTTTGCCAGCGGCCCGACGGGGGAGCGGCAATGGACGTCGCGGACTGGCTGCGAGCGCTCGGTCTCGAACAATATGAGGCGACATTCCGCGAGAATGACGTCGACGCCGAACTGTTGCTCAATCTGGCCGCCGATGACCTCAAGGAACTAGGCATCACCTCGTTCGGCCATCGTCGCCGTCTGCTTGAAGCGATCGCCGCGCTGCGCACCAACGACCCGCCGACTGATGCTCCTGCTCGGTTGCCGACCAGCATCACCACCGGTAACCTCGGCTCGCCTGGGACCGCTGCGGAGCGCCGCCCGCTCAGCGTGATGTTCTGCGATCTTATCGGCTCGACCGCGCTCTCGGCACGGCTCGACCCCGAAGATCTGCGAGAGGTCATTCGCGCCTACCAGGCATGCGTCGCCACGACCATCCGCAGTTTGACGGCTTCATTGCGCGTTACGTGGGTGACGGGGTGCTGATCTATTTCGGCTGGCCGGAAGCCCGTGAGACCGATGCCGAACGAGCGGTGCGGGCCGGCCTCGCGGTTGCGGCCGCGGTCAGCGCGGCACCCCTGGGCGGAGAACCGCTACAGGTCCGCATCGGCATCGCCACGGGACTGGTGGTGGTCGGCGAGCCGATTGGTTCAGGTGATTCCCGTCAGCAGACGGCGGTCGGTGAGACGCCGAACCTCGCGGCACGCCTGCAGGGCCTCGCTGGGCCTGGTCAGGTGGTGATCGACGCCGCCACGCGGCGGCAGATCGGCGGCCTGTTCGAGTGCCAGGACCTCGGCACGGTCGAACTCAAAGGTCTGCCGGCGGCGGTGCCGTCATGGCACGTCTTGTCTGAAAACCGCGCAATCGGCCAGTTCGAGGCACTGCGTTCCGGCACTACGCCGCTGGTCGGGCGCGATGAGGAGATGGAGCTCCTGCTCCGCCGCTGGGCGCAGGCAAAGGCCGGTAACGGGCGGGTGGTGCTGATTTCCGCTGAACCGGGCGGGGGCAAGTCCCGCCTTGCCGCGGCGCTGGCTGAGCGGATCGTCGACGAACCACACATTCGGCTGCGATATTTCTGCTCGCCGCACCATCAGGACAGTGCGCTCTATCCGGTGATCGCGCAGATGGAGCGGGCGGCCGGGTTCGCCCACGCGGACGGCCCGGCTGGCAGGCTGGTGAAACTGCAAGCGCTGCTCGCTGCCACCACGCCGCCAATGGAAGACGTGGCGCTGATCGCGGAACTGCACTCGTTGCCGTCAGGCGATCTGTCGCCCCCGCTCGATCTCACGCCGCAGCGCAAGAAGGAAAAGACGTTTGAGGCGCTGCTGCGGCAGGTTGAAGGCCTCTCGCGACAGCAGCCGGTGCTGATGATTTTCGATGATCTTCACTGGATCGATCCGAGCTCTCGCGAACTACTGGACCGCACAGCAGAGCGGGTCGCGGAATGGCCGGTGCTGCTGCTGGCAATGTTCCGACCCGAATTCCAGCCGCCGTGGACCGGGCAGCCGCATGTGACAACACTAACGCTGAGCAGGCTCGACCGGCGCAATACGGTGGCGATGGTGGCAAACGTTGCAGGTAATGCCGCGCTCACGACAGAGATCATGGAGGAGATCGCGGAGCGTACCGACGGTGTGCCGCTGTTCGTTGAAGAACTGACCAGGGCGGTACTCGAAGCCGGCGCGCAGGTGTCGGCTGCGCTATCTTCTGTGCCACATCCGGCGTTGTCGGTGCCCGCGACCCTGCACGCCTCGCTGATCGCACGGCTGGATCGACTGGGCCCGGCCGCGAGGGACGTTGCGCAAACCGGCGCGGCGATCGGGCGTGAGTTCGGATACGGCCTGCTGGCGACCACCACTGATCTACCCGAGCCGCAACTTCGTGAGGGGCTCGATCGGCTGACCAACGCCAGCCTGTTGTTCGTCCACGGCACGCCGCCACAATCCAGCTACACCTTCAAGCACGCGTTGGTGCAGGATGCGGCCTACGGCACCTTGTTGCGCAGCCGGCGCCAGCTGTTGCATGCCCGTATTGCAGCAGCGCTCGAGGACCGCTTCCCCGAGGTCGTAGTGGCGCAACCCGCGTTGCTGGCCCAGCACTGCGCGGAAGCTGGGCTGGCGGAGAAGGCGGTGAGCTATTGGCTAACAGCCGGTCAGCAGGCCCGGGCGCGCTCGGCGATGTTGGAAGCTGTCGCCCAGATGCGTAAGGCGTTGAGCTTGATCGGATCGTTACCCGATAACACCGGACGTTGGCAACGCGAACTCGATCTGCAGATTGTGTTCGGAGCGGCGCTGATCGCTACACAAGGATATGGTGCGCCAATGGTGGGTGAGACCTACACGCGGGCACGCCATCTGTGCGAGCTGCTCGACGAGCCGCTGCAACTGGCATCGGTGCTATATGGGCAATGGACGCATCATCTCATCCGAGCCGAATTGGAACCGGCACAACGGTTTGCTGCAGAAATGCGCCACCTCGCCGACACTCGAAGAGATTCTGCAATGCAATGGCTCGGCTGTTTCCTCAGCGGGGTGACCTACCTTAGTCTCGGTAAATTCGGAGAGGCTCGTGCTTACTTCGAGCAGGGCGTTGCGCTCTTCGACCCGGCGCAGCGTCCATTATACGCGCCGTCGGCGGCCGGTAACGTTGTTCCGGTAATCTACTTATCCGCAACGCTCGCCCCCCTCGGCTACTTGGATCGGGCGGAGCAGCGGCGTGAGGCGGCACTTGGGGAAGCGCGTCTACTCAAGCACGTTCATACGTTGACTGTTGCACTAAACACGGCGGCGGTCGGCGATTGGTCTGGCCACTTGGAGCCGACTGTGCTGCAACGCGCGGACGAACTTGTGACGCTCTCAGCCAAGCACGGCTATGACTACTACAGGGCAACAGGAACTGTCATGCGGGGCTGGTGCCTCGCGACGTTGGGCCATTTAGAGGAAGGCTTATCCCTGGTCAGGCAAGGCGTAGACGCTTACCGGGCGACGGGTGCCATGCTACTCATGCCATTTTGGCTCATGCTGTTCGCAGACGCCGATGGTAAAGCACTTCGGCCTGAAGATGGACTGGAGCGGCTTACCGAGGCCACGAACCTAGTTGAGGCAACCCAGGTCCGCTGGCATGAAGCCGGACTTTATCGGGTTCGCGGCGAGTTACTCGTTGCAATGCACCAGCCTGCCGCGGCAGAGGATAGCTTCCGCAAAGCGATTGCGGTTGCTCAACATCAGAGCGCCAAACTGTGGGAACTGCATGCATCTGTCTGCCTCGCCCGGCTCTGGCGCGACCAGGGCAAACGCGCAGAGGCCCGTGATCTGCTCGCGCCGATCTACACTGGTTCACCGAAGGTTTCGACGCACCGGACCTGAAGGACGCGAAGGCGCTGCTGGATGACTTGGCGTGACGGCCCGCATCGTGAGATTCGTCAGATCGCTCGCAGCCCTCAGACCGATGGGCCGCGGCGTATCTCCTCCGGGATCTTGCGCGGAATGAATGCGCCGTCGCCGAGGTCGCCGTTGAACTGGCCCCCCTCGACCATGATCTTCCCCCGCAGCACCGTCATGCTCGGCCACACCGAAACGTCCCAGCCATCCCACGGCGAGTAATCCACCGAATGCAGCGCCGACCCGTCGATGGTGTGCGCCAGCTTCGGATCGAGCAGAACGATGTCGGCGTCCGACCCCACCGCCAGCACACCCTTGCGCGGATACAAGCCCAGGATCTTGGCAGCGTTGGTCGAGACCAGATCGACGAAATGCTCCACGCTGAAGCCGCGCTTGGTCACCATCTCGGTATACATCAGCGAGACACGCGGCTCGACGCCGCTGTTGCCGCCGGTGGTATCGTCGATCCGATTGCCGATCAGCTTGACCGACAGCGGGCAGCAGAATTCGTCGGTGGCGACACATTGCAGGTTGCCTGACTGCATGCCGCTCCACAGCGCCTTCTGATCGTCCGGATATTTCAGCGACGGATAGGTGTGGTAGATCTGTCCGTTCGGACGCTTGTAGTCTTCCGCGTTGAACAGAACGTATTGGTGCAGCGTTTCGGCGTAGATCGGAAACCCCTCGGCGCGCGCCCGCGTCACCGCCTCGACGCCGGTGCGGGCGCTGGTATGCACGAAGTAGAGCGCAGCCCCCGGCACGCTCTTGGCCAGGCCGATCACTCGGTTGAACGCCAGGTCCTCGGACAGCACGGTATGAGCCTCAGCCAGGTGCTCGAACCCGACTTTGTCCTCGGCGATCAGCTTCGCATACATGTGCATGACAAGGTCGTTGTCCTCGCCATGGATCAGCGCGAGGCCACCCTCGCGGGCGAGGATTTTCAGCACCTCCCAAATTTCGCCGAAGTTGGTCAGATGCGTCATGCGGCCCGGCGTGATGTCGGTGGTGAACATTTTGATCGTCGGATAGCCGGCTTTCACCAGCGCCGGGATTTCGCCCAGGATGGCATCGGACATCGGGCTTTCGACCGCGAGATGCAGCGCGTAGTCACTGTAGCACTGCGCGTCGAACAGGCTGTGCCGTTTCTTCACCGCATCGTGCAGCGTCTCGCCGTTTTGCCAGAACGCGAAATCACACATCGTCGTGGTGCCGCCGAACAGACTGCCCTTGCTGACGACGTTCGGCTTCTCGCCTTCGACCATCTTGCCGCCGGGACCCAGCAGCGACAGGCCACAATGCACGTGCGGGTCGATGCCGCCGGGGATGATGAGTTGCCCGCTGGCGTCGACGACACGGGTGGCCCCCACCGCCGTCAGTGTGCCCGGTGCGCCGATCGCCGCGATCGCCTGGCCCGAGACGGCGATATCGACGACGGACGCACCCCCGGGCAGGACCGCGGTGCCATTGCTGATAACCAGATCGAACATTCTGGAGGCTCCATTACTGTCAGGCAGTGGTGACGGGTGCGTGCGCGGTCCACACGACCGGCTTGAACGCGGCGAAACGGGCGAGAATGTCGGCGTCATCGATGCCGCGGCTGATGAACACCAGCCGGCCGCGGGTGTCCGCGTCGGGCCAGTTGTCCAGCCATTCCGGCCGATAGATTGTGTGCTGCACAGCGTGGATCACGGCGACGCGGCCGGCGCGATCAGCAAATTCGATCAGGCCCTTCACGCGAAGCAGATCGTTGCCGTGCCGCGACGCAAGTCCGCCGAGGGCCTGAGCGAATGCCAGCCGCGTCGGTGGCTCAGCCAGCACCAGCGACAGCGTGCGAACGGCCTCGGTGTGGGACGCGGACGGTGCCACCGACTGGGCCGAAAACCGTCGCCGTGGAACGACCGCGGGCGCCTTGGCGAACAGCAGCTCCCCCGGTGATTCCGCGCCCGGACTCACTATCCGCTCGGCCCACCCGTTCAGCCCGTCGAGCAGTGAATAGAGTTCGGCGGCCGGCGGCGCGAGGTCGGTCTTGGTCACGACGATCCGATCCGCCACCGCCACCTGGCTCACGGCTTCAGGATGCCGCACCAGAGTGTCCTGACCCGCGACGCTGTCGACCAATGTCACCACCGCCTGACAGGTCAGCAGATGGCCAAGCATCGGGTCGGCTGCGAGCGTGTAAAGGATCGGCGCCGGATCGGCCAGCCCGCTGGTTTCGATGACGATGCGGCGAAAGCCCGGGATCGCGCCGAGGTCTCGCCGCTCGATCAGGTCGCGCACCGAGGTGACGATATCCAGCCGCCGCACGCAACAAAGGCAGCCGCTGGGCAGCTCGAACACCTGATCCGCGACCGCCTCGACCAGCAGATGATCGAGACCCATCTCTCCGGCTTCATTGATAATCACAGCGGTATCGGCCAACTCGGGCGAGGCGAGGGCGGCACGCAGCAACGTCGTCTTGCCGCTGCCGAGAAAGCCAGTCAGGACCGTGGCCGGAATGATTTCAGCTGCTTCAGTCATCGCGGCCTCGCTACGCCGCGGCCGGTTCGGGCGGAGCCGCGCGATGCAAGTCGGTCGCGCGTTGGAACGCACTGCCGACACTCAGGCACAGTGCGTCGTCGTAAGCTTTGCCGACGATCTGGATCGCGACCGGCAAGCCGCTGCGGCCGACCCCGGAGGGCAGCATCAGCGCCGGCAGCCCGGTGTAGTCGAAGATCATGGTGTTGCGCGGCAGCACGAGTTGCAGCGGGTGCCGCTCGCCGTTCACCTCGACCGTGAGCGTATCGAGGAAAGCCGGTTCGGCGCCGACACCCGGTGTGATCAGCACGTCGACGTCCGCGAGCGCGGCCCAAACGCGCCGCATCACCAGCGGGCGACGGCGCAGGGCACGCAGGTAGGCGGTGGCGGACAAGGTCAGACCCTGCTCGATGCGTGCCCGGGCGCCGAAGTCGAATTCATCCATCCGGCCGAAATCCGGCTCCTGCAGACTGGCAAGTTCGGCCATCATGATCAGGTAGCCGTCTTCATGCGCGGTCGCGATATCGCCGAGATCGAGTTCCACGAGGCGGGCGCCCAGCCGCTCGAATTCGGTCAGGGCGGCGCGCCATGCGTTGAGCACGGCCGCGTCCTGCATCTCAAGGAACCAGCCGCTCGGTACGCCGATGCGCAGGCCAGCCATCTCCGTTCTCGCCCGCGCGCCGTCGTATGCGCCCACGCAGGTCGGGTCGTCGCCGTCCGGTCCCGCGATCAGGGGCATCACCCGCATCAGGTCGTCGGCCGAGCGCGCCATCGGGCCGACATGGTCGAGCGTCCAGGACAACTGGGCGACGCCGGTGCGCGGCACCAGCCCGCGCGTCGGTTTCAGTCCGGTGATGCCACACCACGCGGAGGGCACGCGGATGGACCCGCCGGTGTCGGTGCCGAGGGCAAGGGGCAACAACCGCGCCGCCAGCGCCGCGCCGGAGCCGGTGGACGACCCGCCGGTCCAGCGGGTGTGATCCCATGGGTTGCGCACGGCGCCGTAGCGCGGGTTGTGCGCGGAGCCGCAGGCGTATTCGGTGGTCGCCAGCATCGCGACGGGAATCGCCCCCTGCGCCCGCAGCCGCGCCACAACGGCGGCATCGGCGGCGGCGATTCGCTGGTCGGTCAGGCGGGAGCCGCTCGTCACGCGGGTATCGGCAACGTCGATGATGTCCTTGACGCCGAAAGGGATGCCCTCCAACGGCCGGGCACGCCCTTCGCGAATGCGCGCGGCACTGTCTCGCGCCATGGCGTCGGCGCCGGCGATCAGTGTCAGAACGGCGTCCTGACCGCTCGGGTGTGCAAGGCGGCGAGCCGTCAGCGCGTCCAGCGCGGCGACCGGGTCGGTAATGCCGGAATGATAGGCGGCCAACAGGTCGCCGATGCCGAATCCGTGCAGCGAGCCTACGGGGGGTGACGTCGGAAGCGACAGTGGCGCGGCGACAGGTTGCGCGGGCGCGGACGCGCGCAGGTCACGCTCCGCCCAGGCCGGTTCCGGCGTCGACGGAGAGTGCGCGGGCGGCAGCTCGCTGGGCGCGTTGCCCGCCGACGCCACCGTTCCGGCGAGAATAGTGGCGCGAATGATATCGGCTGGGACAGGTTGGTTCATGGCGTCACCATCGTCTCTTGTTCGAGCAATCAGCCTGGCCGCCGATTGGTTGGCTAACCGTCATCTGGTCACCTGCCAGCAAGATCGGTGCCATTCATTCGCATATCGACAGCATATGTCCGGAGATGGCGGGCCGCCACCCCCCTTCGCCGCCAACGGCAGCTCAGTGCGCCGCTCGACGCTTACCGGACCCGGGGACGGCTAAGCTGCCGCGCGGGCTGATCCAGCTTCGTCGATTTGTTCGGGCGAGCCCGACCGGGCCTTCGCGAGGGCGACCCGGGTCACTGCTTGCCCTTGCGGAGAGTGCATCGGTGGCGCGGTAATCGATGTCGTACGCCAGTGTCGAGACCATGAACCCGCCGCTGACAGCAATCGGCAAGGTTCAGGGCGTGGCGTTGGTATCATATGCGATGAAGACCTGCCTGTCAGGACCGACCGCGCAGCGGCCGAGCGTGGGAGATCCCCGACCGGACCTCGCCGGGAAGGGCACTACCCCATCACGACCTGAAGCGGGGCCGGGGCATCGCACACCCAGAGCGGCGCGACACCGGCAGGGTCGCCGTCGGTTTGTGCCGGCACTGTTTCGTTTTGCAGGAAAACGATGCGGCGGGCGCGAACGTGGCGCACACCGGGAGCCTTCCCGAGCATGTTCAGCGGCAATGCCGCGCCGTACATCAGCGCGGCACCGGGACCCGAGAAATCGAACAGCACAACTGAAAATCCCGGATCGGCCGGTATCGCCTCGGCGGCCAGGCGGAAGCGACCCCCATACAGCCGTCCCTTGCTGATGATGACACTGGCGGCCTCGGTTTCCTGGTCGTCGATGCGCAGGCGAATCAACGGGAAGCGATAGCGGGTCAACTCCCTCGCCGACTGCAAGGCGTAGGCGGCCTTGCCAAAAACCTTCTTCAACGGGAACGAAACATTTCGTACCACGTGCGCATCGAACCCGACACCCAGCATCTGCACGAACATCCGGCTGCTGTCGGCGCCGTGCGCGAGACCAGGCCACAGTTGGCAGGTGCGGCCAAATGCCAGCGCGGCGGCGACTGCCCTGGGCGAGAACGGCAAACCGAGCTCATGCGCCAGCACGTTGGCGGTGCCCAGCGGGATGACGCCGAGACGGGCCGAACTGCCCATCAGGCCGTTCGCAACTTCGGCGATGGTGCCGTCGCCGCCGGCGGCCACGACCATAGTTTCGCCACGCTGGGCCGCGTCCCGCGCCAGGGATTCGGCGTGGCCAGGGCGGTGGGTTTCCGCCAGGTCCAGGCGCACGCCGTTGGCCACCAGAACGTCCAGCACACGCCACAGCAGTTGTGCCCGCCGGCGTCCGGCGACCGGATTGAAGACGATCACCATGGTTGCCGGACCGCCAGGTCAGTTGCTGGGTTGATCTTACGTCGGCCCAGATTAAAGGACCCTTTATAGCAGTTGCAACGTGTCATTCCCGCGTCGGTCCAATGACGTTCGTATTACTTTCGCAAAACACCTTGAAGATCAGCCGCGTCATCGAAACTTCACTTCCGCGGCGCAGTGAAGCCGGTATGTGCTCCGCTGGACATGAAAGGCCGGCAATGAACGCAGTGTCAAACCTTGGTGTCCGACCAGCCTACCGGACCATTTTCATTTCTGACACGCATTTGGGAACGCGGGGCTGCAGAAGTGATTTTCTCGCGGATTTTCTTTCCCGCTCAAGCTGCCACAATTTGTTTCTTGTCGGCGACATCATCGACGGCTGGCGGCTGCGCAAATCGTGGTACTGGGACGCGAGTCACGATGACGTGCTGCGTCAGATCGTGCGTCATGCGCGCTCCGGCACGCAGGTCACCTACATTCCAGGCAACCACGACGAGATGTTCCGTAACTGGCTGCCGATCGGGCTTGAGATCTGCGGCATCAAGATGCGCCGCGAGTCGGAGCATACCACCGCCGACGGCAAGCGCCTGCTGGTCATGCACGGCGACGAGTTCGACAGTGTCGTGCGCTACGCCAGGTTTCTCGCCCTGCTTGGCGACTGGGCCTACACCACCGCGCTGGTCGTCAATCGTTGGTTCAACGCGGTTCGCCGCCGGTTGGGCTATCCTTACTGGTCGTTGTCGGCATGGCTGAAACGTCAGGTGAAGGAGGCGGTCAAGGCGATCGATCGATTCGAGTCGGCACTCGCCTCCGAGGCGCGACGCCGCGGCTTCGACGGCGTGGTGTGCGGCCATATCCACCACGCCGAGATGCGGGAGGTGCAAGGCGTGCTTTATCTGAATGACGGCGACTGGGTGGAAAGCTGCACCGCTCTGGTCGAACACCATGACGGACAACTGGAACTGATCGACTGGACGGTGATGAACCGGCTGTCCTTTTTCGAGCCCCGCCAGGTTCAGGTGGCGGAAACTGCCTGACACGATTCCGTTCACGGGCCTTATCGGCGTCGACGACATGCTGCCGCCCGCGCCCTCGCACCGCATCCTGATCGTTACCGATGCATGGAATCCGCAAGTCAACGGTGTCGTCCGAACGTTGACCACGGTGGCCGGGGAGTTGCGGGCGATGGGCCACGTCGTGGACGTGATCGGGCCGGACCGGTTTCGGACCGTTCCCTGTCCCACCTATCCGGATATCGCGCTGTCCCTGCTGCCGCGGCGACGCCTGATCCGCATGATCGAAAGCTTTGCGCCGGACGCCCTGCACATTGCCACTGAAGGTCCGCTGGGACTGGCCGCGCGGGGTTGGGCGAAGCGCACCGGCTTCGCCTTCACCACCGCCTTCCACACCAGGTTCGCGGAGTATGTCAGGGCTCGGACCGGGCTTCCGGTGCAGCCGATCTACGCCTGGATGCGCCGCTTCCACAGTGCCGGCCAGGGAACCATGGTCGCCACGCAGTCGTTGCGCGACGAACTTTCCGCCCGCGGCTTCCGCAACATCCGGCCTTGGACGCGCGGCGTTGAGTTGGATCTGTTCAAGCAATACCCGGGCGAAGCGCCGGTGGAGTTCGTCGGTCTGCCGCGACCGATCTTTATTTATGTCGGGCGTGTCGCGGTGGAGAAGAATATCGGCGCCTTCCTCGATCTGGACCTACCCGGCTCGAAGGTGGTGGTCGGTGGCGGACCGCAACTTGCCTCGCTGCGGTCTGCCCATCCGGATGTTACGTTCACCGGACCGCGGTACGGCGAGGCACTCGCCCGTGCCTATGCCACCGCCGACGTCTTTGTTTTCCCCAGCCTGACGGACACTTTCGGACTGGTGATCCTGGAGTCACTGGCCTGTGGCACGCCGGTCGCGGCCTATCCGGTTACCGGGCCAAAGGACATACTGGCGAATGCGGAGGGCAAGGTTGGCGTGGTGAACGCCGATTTGCGCGTCGCGGCGCTGGAGGCACTCAGCGCCGACCGATTCGCCTGCCGGAAGCATGCGGAGCGCTATTCGTGGCGCGCCTGTGCCGAGATCTTCCTGTCGCATCTGGTGCCGTTGACCGGACCGCGGGTGCGCTGGCGCTGCCGGGGACTGAAGTTGCCGGCGGTTTCCTGCCGCTGGATCGTGCCGCGCAGGGTTAGAAATGCCTGCTGCAGAACCATTCCGAACTCATAAGATTTGGTCGGATTGTGGCGGCGCAGGCTCGTGGCGCCGCTGACGGAAGGCTGAGTCGTATCTGCTCAGCATCCGATTTCCGGTTCTCGCCGCCCGCCTCGGGTGGGCCGCCGGCCACGCGGGGTAGCCCTGGCCGGCGGCGGGCAGGCCCGGCAATCCGATGGTGATCCGGCGCCGAGCTGGATACGTGTGATCCTTGTTGTGCACCGCCGCGATTACACCTAATGAAGCGCCATGACTCGTGACGTAATCCTGTAATGACGTTCCTGCCGATCTATCTTCGTTATGCGGTTTTCGCCGTCCTGGCGAGCCTGGTCAATCTGGCCACGCAGGCCGCCTCACTCCAGCTCTATTCAGCCGCGCTCGGCCTTACCATCGCCCTGATCCTGGGCACCGGAACCGGTCTGCTCACGAAATACCTGCTGGACAAGCGGTGGATCTTTTTTGACATGTCGACGGGAGCGGCCGCCCACGGCAAGACCTTCTCACTCTATACCGCCACCGGCATCCTAACGACCGGCATATTCTGGGGCCTGGAATATGCCTTTGACGGGCTGACCCCGGACGGACGGTGGCGTTATCTGGGCGGTGCCATCGGCTTGGCCATCGGCTATATCGCCAAATTCCAGCTCGACCGCCGCTTCGTCTTTGCCGTGGCCGACGCGTGATGCTGTGCGGCTGGGGCAGGTATCCGTGCGTCGATGTGCGGTCCCTGCGGGCGCGAGGTCCGGCCGAGGCGCTGGACGTTATCAGCCATGAAGACAGCCTGATCCCCCGCGGCAATGGTCGAGCCTATGGCGATCCGGCGTTGAACCAGCGCGCGACGCTCAGCATGACACAGAGCGACCGCCTGCTGGCGTTCGACGCCGACAGCGGCGTCCTTACGGCTGAGGCTGGCGTCCTGTTGGCCGACATTATCGAGGTGTTCCTGCCGCGCGGCTGGTTCGTGCCGGTCACGCCCGGGACGAAATTCGTCACTTTGGGCGGCATGATCGCGGCCGACGTGCATGGTAAAAATCATCACCGCGCCGGTTCCCTCGCCATCCACATCCTGGGCCTTGACCTGGCGCTGGCCGATGGCCGGGTGGTTCGCTGTTCACCCGAGGAAGATAAGGATCTGTTCGCAGGCACCTGCGGTGGCATGGGCCTCACCGGCGTCATCCTGTCCGCCAGCCTGCGCCTGATTCCGGTGGAAACCGCCCTTATCCGGCAAGAAACCCGACGGGCCCGCGATCTGGCCGAGGCCATGGAGCAATTTGAGCAATCACATAACTGGACCTATTCGGCGGCCTGGATCGACTGCCTTGCCCGTGGCGGCCGCCTGGGCCGCTCATTGCTTTATCTGGGCGAGCACGCCCGCGAGGCCGAGGTGCCGTCGGCCAAGGGGGCGCTCAGGACATCGCGGAAGAAGGCCCGCCGCGTTCCGGTGGATTTTCCCACGCTCACGTTCAACAAGTGGAGCGTCAGCGCCTTCAACGAGCTCTTTTACCGCAGTGCCAAGCCAGGATCAGCCTTTATTGACTACGACTCCTATTTCTACCCGTTGGATGCGGTTCTGGAATGGAACCGCATTTATGGCCGGTCCGGCTTCGTGCAATATCAATGCGTGATACCGAAAGCCGCCGGGCGAGCCGGAATTGCTGTTCTGCTGGACCGTATCGCCCGCGCCGGACTGGGCTCGTTTCTGGCGGTACTGAAACTGTTTGGCCCCGGCAACGAGGGCATGCTGTCATTTCCTATGGAAGGCTACACGCTGGCGCTGGATTTCCCAGCCTCACCAGCGGTATTCAGCCTGTTGCTCGAACTGGATGCGATTGTCGCCGACCACGGTGGGCGGCTCTACCTCGCCAAGGACGCCCGCATGGGAGCCTCCTTGCTGGCGCTCGGCTATCCTCGGCTGGAGACGTTCCGTGCGTTGCGCCGGCGGGTCGATCCCCACGGGAAATTCTCCTCGCTGCTGTCGCAAAGGCTGGGCCTATGAGCACTCCCTCTGGTACCGCTCTCATTCTGGGTGCCGGCTCCGATATCGGCATGGCACTGGCAAAGGCGTATGCACAGGCGGGCTACCCGCTGGTTCTCGCGGCCCGTACCCATTCCCGCCTGGAAACGGACGCGGAAGATCTGCGGCTGCGCCATGGGGCGACCGTACAGCTGGTCGAGTTCGACGCCCTGGACACTGCCAACCACGGTCGCTTCCTGGACGACCTGGGGGAACTACCCCAGGTCGTGATCTGCGTCGTCGGCCTGTTGGGCGACCAGGCTGCAGCCGAGGCCGATGCTCAGGCCGCCGACCTGATCATGCGCAGCAACTACAACGGTCCCGCCTTGGCGTTGAATGAAGTGGCGTTGCGTATGCAGCGTCGCGGCTCGGGGCAGATCATTGGCATCAGTTCGGTTGGCGGGGATCGCGGGCGGGCCAGCAACTATGTGTACGGGTCGGCGAAGGCGGGGTTCACCGCATTCCTGTCAGGCTTGCGCAACCGCCTGGCTCGCACCGGCGTGCGGGTCATGACCGTGAAGCCGGGCTTCGTGAACACCCGGATGACAGCCGGCATGAAGCTGCCCAAACGGCTGACCGCCGAGGCGACCGAGGTAGCGGCGGCCGTCCTGCGTGCCCAGAAGGCGGGCCGCGACGTGATCTACGTCCGGCCCATCTGGCGTCCGATCATGCTGATCATCCGCAGCCTGCCGGAGCCGGTCTTCAAGCGCAGCAAACTTTAGCCGACAACCGTCAGCCGAGAATGTTCGGGGCCGTGCGGCATGCTGACACACGCCGCTCAGGACGATCCTCCGCACTAACGACTTATACCCATAGGCTTTAGCGATGACCGTCCGTGCTTAAGATGTCATCCTCGGCGAAGGCCGGACATCTACGATTTTGACTGCACCGCACTGCAAGTCGTGGAACCCCTCGGCCTTCGCCAAGGGCATGCTCCGCCGGGGATGACACTGGAGACGCGAACGGTGGGTCAACGTCAAGGGTCGCCGGAACTGCGTTGCCTCCGGTGTCAGGTGAAACTCGGTCACGGGGACGGCTGTGTTGGATAACTGGTTATTGGGGCTATCACTTATCGCGCTGACGATCGCAATCCACGCGACGAGTGTGACGTTCATGGTCTCCGTGCTGCATAGCTTCCGGGTCCGGCTGGAGAGTCGAAGTCCCAGCTTGCCGCGTGTATCCGCGATCGTAATCGCGATTATCACTACGATGGGACTGCTGCTGGCAGCGTTGCATATGATAGAGGCTGGGTTCTGGGCGGCGGCTTATTGGTGGCTTGGCGCGCTCGGGTCGCCGGAAGCTGCAATGCTCTACTCCATTGATTCGATTGCCACGCGAGGCGCCTCGGGACTGATGCTGCAGCCGCACTGGCAGATCATGGGCGCGCTGGAGGCGGCCGATGGTGTGCTGTTGTTCGGTATCAGCACGGCCTTCATCTTCACTGTCATGCAGTTCTATTATCAACATCTTTTGTTTCGCGCGTCGCCGGACAATTCTACCAAGACCGAATAGCTGCGGCGCACGAAGCCTCGAGTCGCCTCGCGGCCGGCGGGTTCCAAAGGGTCGGGTGTGACGCTCGCACAGTAGCCGGCACGGGCGGCTCAGCAGCGCGCCGGACCGCGGACTACTTCGTCGAGCCAGGGGTTTGCCAGCCGATCCAGTCGCAGAACGCCTGGCCCATCACCAGGTCCAGGTCGGCGCCGCGCAGCCAGGGCAATTCCTCGGTGAACAGCGTGACGCACTGGCGCCAGGTACAATGCATCCGGGTGATGTCGGTGCCCCAGAACATCCGTCGCGGGCCGAACGCGTCAAACACTTGATGCAATCCGTCGTGTATGCTGCGGAACGGATACGGGTCCAGCGCATAGCCGGCCTGACCCGTCGCCTTCACCGCCACGTTCGGATGCCTCGCCAATGCCAGCAACTGCGGCAGGTTGCGGTAGGCGGCGTCCGCCCCGACTGTCGCACGGGGCACTCCCATATGATCGATACTGAGCCTGAGCGCGGGATGACGCTCCGCGATTTCGCCGACCCTCGGCAGGAACGCCGATGCCTGAAGCGAAACCGGAATGTTCAGGCGTTCGGCCACCGGCCACAACCAGTCCAGCGTGCCGTCGTCCGGCCAGGACTGCGACCGCGGATCGGAGAAATAGAATCGCAGTCCCTTCATCCCGGGCCGACTTTTCCAGGTCTCGATCGCGGCGCGCTGATCCGGCTCGATCCAGGTAGAACCATCCCATGATGGCGAAGCGATCAGGATGCGCGCGCGCCGCTTCGACGGCCAACTCGTTCGAATCAGGGTCCCACATCACCGGGTGGATCACCGCGCGATCGACACCCGCGGCGTCCATGGCCGCCAGCGCCTCCTCCTGCAAATAGGGTGTTTGACGGTGATGGGCGGATGGTGTGCCCTTGGCCCAGAGGTGGATCTGTGCGTCAACAATCAGCATGGCGGCTCGCCTTCGTTGGACGGTAAAATAATGCCTCCAGCACGCGCCTCGGCTGGTCGGCTACGGATTGGCGGAGCGTTACCTGCAACCGCCGTGATCAAGTTTTCGTTCGGCCGGGCGTCGCGAGGCATCGTGGATGGTCCGGTCGATCTCGATCCCCTTGCGCACAGGTGCGTGCGTCGCGCAACTGAGCTCTCATCTGGCCAGCAAACGCGAAACCCACTCCGACGCGGCGTCGCCACTGCTCATGTCGGATTGCACCAGGCCATCGATCATGAATGTCGGTGACGCATGGATCCCGTTCTGGCGCGCATACTTGCAGTGCCATTTGGTCTCTCGATCCAAGTCCGGGATGGCGAAGGCGTCGGCCAGTTGCAAACCACTGTAGGCTTCGATCCGTGCGATAATGTCCCTGGGCGTGGCACTCATGTTCGGGCCACCGCAGTGGCTGGTGAACTCGAACTCCTCGCGGTGCGCCGCGACCGTCGCCAAGACGGCCTTGGCCGCCTCCTTGCCGGCGGGCAATGTCGAGGCAGCCAGGATGCAACGGACGATCACGCCAGAATACAAGTGCCATGGCTGCGACTGCAGACGGATCCTGAGGGTAATTCGGTCTTCTCCGGCCAATGCGAGTGTCTGATCGAGTTTGCCAAACGCTCTCGCGGAGAAAGGGCAGGTTGGCTCCAGGAATATTTCAAAGACGCGCGGGCCGTGCCCCCAGGTCAAAGGATCAGCGTTCCATGCTTCTGTCTGGCTCATATCGTTCGTCCCATTTCATGACGCCTATGAATGACCCTCCGCGGGTCTTCGCGACCGAGGCTATCGCGGTCTGCCGGAACGAGCCAGTTTCCGAGGCTTGGCCTTCCCAGGATCGCGGCGCTCACACCGACGAATGAGCTCATCCAAAGCTCAGGGTGATAAATTCGCCTCGCCAGCGCTTTGAAACTATGCAGCCCGTCGCCTATCCTGGTTCAGAAGTATCGGTGAGGGATGGTTGTGGACGCTCCCAGCGTTAGACCTCAGGCAGTTGACGCCGCCCCAGCCACTGGACGGCATTGTGTGTTTTGCCTGGAGGAGATCCGACCGGGCGCCTCCGTCTGTCGGCATTGCGGCAGCAATCTCGCACCGTTGCAGGATCTCGCTGACAAGAATGCAACACTTGAAGAGCGGCTCGTCGCCCTGGAGGGCGAGGTGGCCGCGATGCGGATAAGTATCGTACCTGCAGGGACAACTGCCTCGGTGGATGTGGAACCCACCGGCCCGCCGTCGCTGATGGACATCAAATGGCCGCACATGGTCGACAACGTCTTTCTTGGGCTCGTGGCTTTGCTGATTGCCCATTGGTTCGCTACGATGCTGCCAGGCAGCAGCCGCGTTGTCTTCCGCTTTGTCGGGCTGATAGTGGCGCTTCCCTTTGGCGTCCGCTTTCAGCGCAATTTGAGAGGCGGGACCTCGGTACAGGTCCTGGCTGCCCTGGCCTTTGGCAGCTTCGGGACCGTTCTCAACGGCGTGCTCGATATCGCCCTCGCGGGCCGCACGCCACCACTGCTCACGGTGCACGACATTGTTGCCTCGGTCGCCGCAATCGCACTGAGCCACTACGCCGGAAGCGCCCTGGCCGACATGCGCCTGCGCCGCGCCGAACGCGCCGCGACCGAAGCTGCCGCCGCTCGGCGGGCTGTATCAGTCATCGGTGGCGCCGCGGCAGGGTCGCTGATGCACATCGAACCAGCGCGAATCAAGAGCACGGCCGAGGCGGTCAAGGCACTTTACGATGCCGCGGCACCCCTGGCCGCCGGTGCCGCCGCGTTGTGGGCAGCCTTTGGCCATACAATTTTCTGAGACACCGACCCGGTCAAGCGTCGCGCACAATCCGCTGTGCGTCTGCCACGAGTGTTTGCAGGTGTTGGTCGTCCTTGAAGCTTTCGGCGTAGATCTTATAGACGGGTTCGGTTCCCGACGGGCGCGCCGCGAACCAACCGCTTTGCGTGACGACCTTGAGGCCGCCGATAGGGGCGTCGTTCCCGGGCGCGCGCGTGAGCGTCTGGGTAATCGGTTCGCCGGCCAGATCCGACGCGGTGACCGCCTCGGGTGACAGTCGCGCAAGCTTGGTCTTCAGTTCCAGCGTTGCTGGCGCATCGATCCGGGTATAATAGACAGCGCCGAATTCAGTTACGAGATCGTTATAGTACCTGCCCTGGATCCTTGCCTGCGCAAGCGGTGATCTCGGCGGCCAACAGGTTCATGATCGGGCCGTCCTTGTCGGTCGTCCACACGGTGCCGTCGCGGCGCAGGAAGCTGGCGCCGGCGCTCTCTTCGCCGCCGAAACAATACGAGCCATCGAACAAGCCTGGCGCAAACCACTTGAACCCGACGGGCACCTCTGCCAGACGACGGCGTCGCTTCCGCACGACACGATCGATCATACTGCTGCTGACCAGCGTCTTGCCGACCGAAGCCTCGGCCGACCATTCCGGTCGATGCGTCAGCAGGTAATCAATCGCCACCGCCAGATAATGGTTGGGGTTCATCAGTCCCGCACTCGGTGTAACGATGCCGTGACGATCTGCGTCCGGGTCGTTGGCGAATGCGACACGGTAGTGGTCTTTGAGGCCGACGAGGCGGGCCATCGCGTACGGGCTCGAGCAATCCATGCGGATGGCGCCGTCGTGGTCGACGGTCATGAACGAAAAGGTCGGATCAATGTCCGGGTTGGTAACGACGATGTCCAAGCCGTAAATCGTATTGATCGCTTCCCAGTAACGCGCGGCGGCGCCGCCGAGCGGGTCGACCGCGAGGCTGAGACGAGCGGAGCGAATGGCGTCCATATCAACAACGTTGCGCAGGTCGTTGACATAGGGAAGCATGAGATCTTCGTGATGCGTCGTTGCCGCGCTGATCGCGGACTTCAACGGCAGCCGCTTCACGCCGGCATTGTCGCTTCTCAGCAGCTCATTGGCGCGGTGCTCAATCCATTGGGTCACGTCCGTGTCCGCCGGCCCGCCATTGACTGGGTTGTACTTAAATCCGCCATCCGCTGGCGGGTTGTGTGAAGGGGTGACGACAATGCCGTCGGCTAGCCGCTCCCGTCGGGAGCGGTTGTGAACCAGGATAGCATGGGAGATGACAGGTGTTGGCGTGAACCCACCGTCTCGCTGGATCATGACGGTCACATCGTTGGCCGCCAGCACTTCGAGCGCGGTATCTTGCGCCGGTCCCGAGAGCGCGTGGGTGTCTTTCCCCAGGTACAAAGGTCCTGTGGTCGCCCGCGCCTGTCGATAGTCGCAGATGGCCTGAGTGATCGCCAGAATGTGCGCCTCGGTGAAGGAGCCGAGCAACGGCGAGCCGCGGTGGCCGCTGGTGCCGAAGCTGACCCGTTGGGCGGGATCATTCAGGTCCGGCCGCCTCGCGAAGTAGTCACGTTCGAGCCTGCCAAGATCCACCAGCATGTCTTTCGGTGCCGGTTTGCCTGCGAGCGGCGAGATCGCCATGTGCGTGATCCCTTCTATGGTACCGGGCAGGGCTTCGCCTGCCAGATTTCCGTGGCGTACTGGGCGATACTCCGGTCACTGGAGAACTTGCCCGAGCCGGCAACGTTGAGAATCGCCTTTTGGGCCCAGGCATCGCGATCCGCGTAAAGCGCACATAGCGCGTGATCCGCCCGCAGATAGGCGGCGAGATCGGCCAGGTGCATGTAGTGGTCGCCGTCCTTCACCAACATATCGAGCAGCGGCGTGAAGACGCCTCGCTCGTTTCGGCTGAAATAGTCGCTGGCGATCAGATCGAGCGCGGCCCGGGTTTCCGGCTCGTTGTCGCGGTGCCAGCCGGGGCTGTACCAGCCACGACTGTCGACGACTTGCTGTGCGGTGAGGCCGAACAGGAAGAAATTTTCTTCCCCGGCCTCCTCGGCCATCTCGATCGTCGCACCGTCTCGGGTCCCAATCGTCAGGGCACCATTCATCATGAACTTCATGTTGCTGGTTCCGCTGGCTTCGTAACCGGCGGTCGAGATCTGATTGGAGACGTCGGCGGCCGGGATCAATCGTTCGGCCAGCGAGACGCAGTAGTCGGGCAGGAAAACCACCTTCAGCCGACCGCGGACTTCAGGGTCACCGTCGATCGTGGCGGCGAGATTATTGATAAATTTGATGATCAGCTTGGCGAGATGATAGGCGGGCGCCGCCTTGCCCGCGAAGAAGAAGGTGCGAGGTGTGACGGCAAGGTCAGGCTGCGCCCGCAACCTGTTGTAGAGGACAACGACTCGCAGTGCGTTGAGCATCTGCCGCTTGTATTCGTGAATGCGCTTGATCTGACAGTCGAAGATACTGTCCGGGTCGACCGCTTGTCCCAAGGTCGATCGCAGCCAGTCAGCAAATTGCCCCTTGGCGTCACGCTTGGCGACCAAAAAGGTCTGGCGGAAAGCCGCATCGTCGGCGGCGGGTTTCAGCCTGGCGATCTCGCTGAAGTCGGTTGTCCAGCCGTTGCCGATGTGGCCGGCGATGGCGCGCGACCATCCCGGATTGGCCAGCAACAGCCATCGCCGCGGCGTAACGCCGTTGGTCTTGTTGTTGAACCGTTCCGGGTAGATCTCGGCCAAGTCCTTGACGGTCGTCGTGCGTAACAGTTCCGAATGGATTGCCGCAACACCGTTGGTGCTGTGCGAGCCGACGATCGCCAGATTGGCCATTCGAACTTTGTCTTCCGACTGCTCGTCGAACAGGCTCACGCGCTGGATGCGCCCCTCATCACCAGGGTAGCGGCGCCGGACGTCCTCGAGGAAGCGCCGATTGATCTCATAGATGATTTCGAGCTGGCGCGGCAGCATCCACTGGAAGTAATGCAGCGGCCATTTCTCCAGCGCTTCCGGCAACAATGTGTGATTGGTGTAGGCCAAGGTCCTTTGCGTCAGGTCCCAGGCTTGTTCCCATCCGAGCCCCGCCTGGTCGAGCAGAATGCGCATCAGCTCCGGGACCGCCAAAGCGGGATGCGTGTCATTGAGCTGGATCGCGACCTTGTCGGGAAGCTTGCTCCAATCGGAATTGTCACGACGGAAGCGGCGTATCAGGTCCGCCAGCGAGCAGGCGACCAGGAAATATTCTTGCGCGAACCGCAGCCCTTGTCCCCTTTGAGTGGAATCGTCCGGATATAGCACGCGAGTGAGGGTATGGGCCGCGATACTGCCGACCAGCGCGCCAACGAAATCACCGGTGCTGAATTCCTGGAAGTCGAAATAGTCATGCGCGGCCGCGCTCCAGAGCCGCAAGCTGTTGACGGTCTTGCCGCCGAACCCCACGACGGGACGGTCGTACGGAATTCCGATCAAAGACGATGGACGGTTTGGTACGACCTGAAGAGTTTCCTGGTGCAACTCAAAGGTGCAGCCAAACTTGACTTCGACAACCTCTCCGGAGCGGACCACTTCCCAAGGATCGCGGCGGCGCAGCCAATTGTCCGGATGTTCCCGCTGCCAGCCATTCTCAATGGATTGCCGGAACATACCGTATTCGTAGCGCAATCCATAGCCCATCGCCGGAAGCTGCATCGTCGCCATCGAGTCAAGGAAGCAGGCGGCCAGCCGTCCGAGACCGCCATTGCCCAGGCCGGCATCCGGTTCCTGCTCCACGAGGCCGAACCAGTCGAGGGCCCCATCGCGATCGGCTCGCTCGACGAAAGGATGTAACGTGAGATTGGTTACATTGTTGGTCAGCGACCGGCCGATCAGGAATTCCATCGAAAGATAATAGATGCGCTTCGGATTTTCTCTGTCATAGGTCTGCTGGGTTTCGATCCAGCGTTGCGACAGAACGTCCCGCACCGCGTGGGCTGCCGCCTCGAACTTCTGGCGGGCACCTGCCGCGGCCGGATCGACAATGTCGTCGAAACGCAGGTGCCGCTCGAAGAGCGCATCGATATTCCCGGAGAATTGCACCGGTCCACAACCGTATTCCGCCAAATGTTCCGGCGCCGTCTCGCTGTTTTTGGCCTCGTCCATGACGATCCCCCGTAAAAACGTGCGCGACCCGCCACAGGTGTCCGGGAAGCTTCAGCCGCCGCCCGGCGTATTTCCAGCTTTCGAGGTGTGTCGCGATTGCGGCTGAGCACGCACGAGGTGCCGGTATCGAGCCGGGAAGACTCTCTAGCAGCCGCTGGAAATCCGATCCAGCGCGCAACCAGCACGCGTAGCGCGTTCCCATGAGCGAACAGCGCGACATTGCCTGGTACGGATCGGTGGCGCAATCGTGCGATCGACCCGCGTGGCCCCGCCGAGCCAACTGAATTCGACCGACGACAAACCGTCGTTGATCACTTACTTTTGCTCATGTTCCTTCCCGGAGAGCGAGTTCTCCAACGTGACTGTATGGCAGGCTGGCCCGCCATCGATAACACGCAGATCAGATCGCCCACTTCCAGTTGACGATTTCTGGGGGATCGATGCCTTCCGCATAGGCATAGCGCCGACAGTCGAGCTGTTGGTCCATAAGCGTGTTGCGGGCGTGCGCGCCGCTCACCCGGAGAGACGGCACGCGATCAATCGCATCCATCGCCAATGTGAAGCGGTCAACCTGGTTCTGGATCGCCAACTCCATCGGCGTGTTGATGTTGCCCTTTTCCTTGTAGCCACGGACATGAATGTTGTCGTGATTGGTCCGGCGATAGGTCAGGCGATGGATCAGCCAAGGGTAGGCGTGGAAATTAAAAATGACCGGCTTGTTCCATGTGAACAGCGCGTCGAACTCACGGTCCGAGAACCCGTGCGGGTGCTCGGTCTCTGGCAGTAGCCGGAACAGATCGACGACGTTTACGAACCGCACCTTGAGGTCGGGGAAGTGGTGCCGGAGCAAAGCCGTAGCTGCCAGGGCTTCCATCGTTGCGACGTCACCGCAGCCAACCATGACGACGTCCGGTTCGGTGTCCTTGTCACTGCTGGCCCAGTCCCAGATGCTCGCGCCCTTGGTGCAATGCCTGACCGCCGCCTCGATGTCGAGATATGACAAATGCGGCTGCTTGTCGGCGACGATCACGTTGACGTAATTCAGACTGCGTAGGCAATGATCGGCGACCGAGAGCAGGCAGTTCGCATCCGGCGGCAGGTAGATGCGTGTCACCCTCGGGCTCTTGTTGGCGACGACATCGAGGAAACCGGGATCCTGGTGAGTGAAACCATTGTGGTCCTGCCGCCATACGGTGGAGGTGATCAGCAGGTTCAGCGAGGCGACGTCGCCGCGCCAGGGCAACTCGCTGGATTTCTCCAGCCACTTGGCGTGCTGGTTGAACATCGAGTCGATGACGTGGACGAAGGCCTCATAGCTTGAGAAGAAGCCGTGCCGTCCGGTCAGCAGATAGCCTTCCAGCCAGCCTTCCAGCGTGTGCTCGCTGAGCATCTCCATCACCCGGCCGTCCGGCGCCAATTCGCCGCCATCGGCGTCCTCAGGGAAATATTCGCCGAGCCAGGTCTTCTTGGTGACCTCGTAGAGTGCGGTCAGGCGGTTAGAGGCGTTTTCATCCGGGCTGAAGACGCGGAAATTGTTCGGATTGCCACGCGCGATATCGCGAAGGAACTGCCCCAGCACCTGGGTTGGTCCAATTTCGACCGTGCCGGGCTCCGTGGCTTCGACGGCATAGTCGCGAAACTCCGGCATCCGCAACGACTTGCGCAATATCCCGCCATTGGCGTGCGGGTTCGCGCCGAGGCGGCGTGTCCCTTGCGGTGCAAGCTCTCGCAGCTCGGGCAGCAGTCGGCCCGCTTCGTCGAACAACTCCTCCGGTCGATAACTGCGCAGCCACGCCTCGAGCTGCGCCAGATGCGCAGGCTTCTCGTGCAGCTCGGCGAGCGGCACCTGGTGGGCTCGCCAGAACCCTTCGACCTTGTGACCGTCTACTTCCTTCGGACCACTCCACCCTTTGAGAGTACGCAAGATGATCATCGGCCAGGTTGGCCGCCTGGTCGGCCCACCACCCGTGCGGGCCAAGTTTTGGATACGGCGAATCTCCTGCACGCAATGTTCCAAGGTGGCGGCGATCGCCTGATGCATCGTCTCGGGATCAGAACCTTCAACGAAATATGGCTCGTAACCGTAGCCGCGAAACAGGTGCTCCAGTTCTTCATGCGGAATGCGCGCGAGAATCGTTGGGTTGGCGATCTTGTAGCCGTTCAGGTGCAACACCGGGAGTACCGCGCCGTCGCGGGCCGGATTGAGGAACTTATTCGAGTGCCAGGCGGTCGCGAGGGGCCCGGTTTCAGATTCACCATCGCCAACCATGACGGTGACGATCAGATCTGGATTGTCGAAGGCTGCGCCGTAGGCGTGCGACACTGAGTAGCCGAGTTCTCCGCCCTCATGGATTGAACCGGGCGTCTCAGGTGTGCAGTGACTGCCGATCCCGCCCGGAAACGAGAATCGCTTGAACAGCTGGTGCATCCCCTCTTCGTCCTCAGAGACGTCACTGTAAATCTCGGAGTAGGTGCCTTCGAGATAGACGTTGGAAATTATTGCCGGTGCACCATGTCCTGGCCCGGCCAGAAAAATGACGTCGAGATCGTATTGCTTGACGAGCCGATTGAGATGAACATAGACCAAGCTCATCCCTGGGTCCGAGCCCCAGTGGCCGAGAAGGCGCCGCTTCACGTGTTCTGGCTTAAGCGGCTCACGGAGCAGCGGATTTTCCCGCAGGTAGATCATCCCTGCCGACAAATAGAGCGTCGCGTCCCAGTAGGCCTGAATGCGCCGGAGGGTCACCGGGTCCAGAGGACTTCCGCTTATCGTCGATCGTGCAGGACCATATGCGCTGATCGCCTGGGCCTCGGTCACGATTGAATTCATCTGCGCTTTCCAATGAAGTTTCGCGAGCGGCTACCGCATCGCGTGTGCTGACGCGCGGCGACGCCGCCAAGCCGAGCAAATCAAAATGCAGCCTCAGAGGAAAGCCAATGTTTCGTGACAACGGGCAAGGGATATTTTCTCAATGCCTTTGTCTTCTCGCGAACGGTTCATCTGCTACTGGGCAAGAATCACCGCCCTCGCATCAGGGATGTGTCGACCTTCGCTCGCTCTTCGGCAGCTCTTTGAGCGGCTTCCAGGGGTGGGGCGCCGCCAATTGATAGCAGCGCCGCAGGTGATTTATGTTTTCTTTTTCTTCTTCGTATCAGGATCGTCTTTGCCACCGCCAGCTCTCTTCTCGGCCTTTTTGACCTTCTTGTTTTTAGCGTCGGCAATCGAATTCGTGATCGGCGGGACCCCTGGGACGTCAGCCTTGCTTCGAAGCAAGCGCTCAGCTTCGAGCCAGTGATCCATATCGTGCCCGGACGGGCAGCCCTGCTCCTCCCAAAGTCTGTAGGCGAGGTCCTGAATAGGATGAATCGAGTCGAGCATTCCGGTGGCGCTTTCTCGCTGCAAGTGAGGATCCGATGGATAGCAAATGCCATGGATTCGTTGCAAGCCATTCGGCGTCAGTTGTTCAGGACGTTCGTCGCAGCCGTCATGTTCCCTTATCCCTTGGCACCGAGCAACGCCGAGGGTACGGCATGACGACGGTTGGCACCTGCTATCGGATCCCGCCGTTGAACGGGTCACGGCGTTGCCGACCGCTTCGGGGTCATCGTTCAAAGGCTTTCGGAGGTCCCGGACTTACGGTCCTCCGAGCTCTCCAGCGGCAGCCCTAGCAGCCGCTTGGTTAAGGACCACGCGAAGTGCGGCGTGATTTGGCGTGAATGTGATCGCCGGCGATCAAACCCGACCCACTTCTTCACGTTGAGCAGGCGACCAGTAACCGCCGTCTCGCTTCGCGCGCGGCTGGGTCCTAGGAGGGATTTCATGCCTGCCGGAAATTTACTTTACTATGCTCTCGTGGCTCTTGTAATTGCCCTTATTGCGGCGTTTCTCGGCTTCGGGGGCATCGCGGGTGCGGCGACGGGTGTCGCGCAAATTTTATTCTATGTGTTCCTGGTCATCTTTTTGCTCGTCCTGGTCATGAACTTCATGGGGCGGGGCAGGGGACCCGTGCCGTAGATCACGATTGTCGCAATTTGAGTGTTCCAAACCTCTTGCAGGCCGGGGGTGATTATCAGCATGGCGGGCGCTGAGTGGCGCGCTGTGCGGGTGCTGGGGACCTGCTGTTCGATCGCGGAATTCCGAGCGGCGCCAACGGTGCAGCAACCTGTTAGATGCTGGGAACCGCGTCCGTGCGACCCAGCGGTAGCGTGCGGTTGGGTGGACAAGACACGTTAGCGCAGTATGTTGATGCGTGCCGCTTCGGGCCGCGCAGCGGCGGCAGCCGCGCCTGCCGCTGGTCTTGCAACGGCTGCCTACCACCGACTTCGCAACCGATGCGATCAGGCGATTGAGATCAGCGTTGCGACCTCCTATGCCGAAAAGCGCTGTGCTGCGCTCAGGAGAATACCTCATCGGCGCGCGCGGCCGCCCGTTCGTGTGCAGTCGGCTGGCAAAAGCCGCCGAAGGGAAGGCAGCCACGACAGAGCGCCGACGGTGAAGGTCGTTGCGAAGGCGCCAGAATTCGACCACGTTGACATCGAGAACAATCCAATGCCGCTTCCCGCGGTCAACGGGAACAGCGACGATGACAATGCGATCCGATCGCCGATCGTGGCTCCGAAACCGTTCCCAACGAAACATAAATTCAACGACGATCGCCAGATCAGATTATACAAATCGAGATCTTGCGTCCCCGTTCAGTCGCAGGGAGGACGGCGCCGACGGAAAGATCGATCCAAATCCTCCGAGCAATGTGATCCGGCTATACCATCGGCCGGACGTATGTAGGTACGGAGTGGGACCTACGCCAAATGCATTCGAAAGCGAAGATCGGCGGGGCCAGAGCGGGCTAGACGCTATCGTATTGGACGAAATAATCCGCGAATGAGATTAATATCGCGACCGTACGACCAAACCTTTCGCCGTCGCAGGCGTTGTGACGATCGACGATCCGTAGCATCCAAGCACGTTCATGGAACCACAAACCCACCCCGCTATGCGGGCAGCACGGCCGCTCGCCACTTAGTGAGCCCTTACGCGGAGAATCCCTGCCTGTATGGACGAAGACGAAGTCACATGGATCGCTAACCGGCCACATCTTGTATTCGGCCTGGACGCACCTTTGCCTGACGCAATACTTCTGGGCAAAGGTGCCATTTTGCGCGTTCGCGGCTGGTGTTACTCGTCGGAAGGGCCGCTTTCAAGCCTTGCTCTTCTGGTAGACGACACGGTGATGCCCATCCTCAATCACTCCTGGGCTCGCATGGACGTATTCGCTGAGCACTGTCCCGGCAAAGACAGGAGCGGCTATAGCCTGCTCAGCGGCTTCGAGGGATTCGTGCCATTTGAAGAAGCGATGCAAGGGCGGGACGTTACGCTCAGGCTTCGAGCGACACTCAAGCGCGGCGACATACTCGAGCGGCCATTAGGCTCCGTTCGTCTCCTGAGCGGGTATGGCGCCCTTGCAACGAAAGTCGAGTGGCTTCCAGCGAGCCCGCGTGTGGCCATCTGCATGGCAACCTACAACCCGCCGCTTGCATTGTTCAAGGCCCAGATCGCATCGTTGCGGGCGCAAACCCACACAAATTGGGTTTGTATCATCATGGATGACTACACCGAACGCGAGCATTACGACCACATCAGTTATCTTGTGAAAGGTGATCATCGGTTCTTCTTGTTTCAGAATGGCAGGCGACAGAACTTCTATCGAAACTTTCAAGAAGGGCTGCGTCGGGTCCCGGCGGACGCTGATTTTGTCGCCCTATGCGACCAGGATGACGTCTGGAATCCCGACAAGCTGCAAACGCTTCTTGCCGCCTTCGAGGACGACACTCAACTCGTCTACAGTGATGCACGGGTGGTAGACGAGACGGGTCACGTCCGATCAGAGACATTCTGGGAGCTGCGCAGAAATAACTATACCGACCTAGCCACTCTGATGGTGGCGAATACCGTCACTGGCGCGGCAAGCATGATCAGAGCTTCGCTGCTGGCGGATGTTCTACCCTTCCCCGAACCAATTGGTCCGGCCTTCCATGATCATTGGATTGGGCTTGCGGCGCTGCTGAAGGGCAGTATCGGATATGTCGATCGCCCGCTGTACAACTACGTCCAGCACGAGGATGGCGTAATCGGGCACAACTATAATGAGTGGGGCGGCTTGAGTTCCGCACTGAAGCAGATGCTGCGAGCGATCCCCGGCGCAGCCGGATGGTCGAAACCGCGGCCCTGCTGCTGAAACGGTCGTCGGACGACTACACTTTTGTGCTGCAGAAAGATCATCCTGGCGAGGACGCTGCTGCTTCGCAACCCGCACGCGCAGACGACGAAACGGGATATACTGCGGCGCTTCGCGAACTTCGAGACCTCGATCTATGCGGCACTCCGCGAGAAGATAGCGGCGATGCGTACCCGTCGCCCGACGCTCAATCTGGAAGGCATGTTCCTTTGGGCGATGGCAGGGACGCGTCTGCGCAATTACGCGTTCCGCTACAAACGCCGATATCTGCTACGCCTGCAGACCGAACGCCCCGGTACCCGTTTGCTCCATGCTGTAATTCCGGCAGCACACCCTACCCGATCGGCGATCGGGCATCCATTGCTCTGCCGATCCCGGCGCCATCGCAAAACCAGGCGAAGCGCGGTGGCCTTCCAGTGCTGGAGTTCGGCACCACCAAATGGATCCACCACAATATCTCAGGTCTTACTCTCGACATCTCGGATCAGTATCCAAAACGCGTGAATGTCCTGCTGGCAACTATCGATTTCAAATATGTGTTTGGCGGGTATATCGGGATGTTCAACCTCGCTCTGCGGCTGAAGCGAGAGGGCTACCGGATCCGCATCATCTTGCACGAACGAACCGAGTGGGACATGGAAGATTGGCGTTGCCGAGATTCAGAAGTATCCCGGCGTCATCACCTTGTTCGACGAAGTCGAAACGATTTCCCGGTTTGACCGAACGATCCCGGTCGAGGTCAATCCGAAAGATCGCTTCGTGGCGACCAACTGCTGGGCCGCCCATATCGCAAATGCAACCATAGAGCGCCTCGAGGAGAAGCAATTCCTGTTCATGGTTCAGGAATTTGAGCCTTACTTTATGGGCATGAGTTCAATCAATGCACTCTTTCGCCAAGCCTATTCCTTCCCCCAGATTTCGCTATTCTCGACCGAGTTGCTGCAGGACTTTTTCCGCCGTGAGCGGATTGGCGTGTTCGCACGGCCCGGGGGCGAGCGCGATGCGATCGTATTCAGCAATGCGATCCAAAAGTTTCACCCGACACGTGAGCTGCTATGCCGAGCACAGCGCGGTCTGCTCTTCTATGCTCGCCCGGAGGAGCATGCAGCGCGTAACCTGTTCGAGCTCGGTATGATTGCACTTGCTAAGTTAGTGCGCGATCCGCGCGTAAACCTGGCAAACTGGTCATTCCATGGCATCGGGTCGATCGATCGTGGCAATACTTTCGAACTTGCCCATGGTATTCCGCTGAGGCTCATACCAAAGACCAGCCTGCAGGAGTACATTGAGCTGATGCCAAGCTTTGATGTTGGTCTTTCCCTGATGCTGACACCTCATCCCAGCCTCGTGCCGATCGAGATGGCGTCGGCGGGGATGTGGACGGTGACCAATACGTACACCAACAAGACGGCTGCGCAACTACAAGCCATCTCAAGCAATCTAATCGGAGTCGAACCGACAGTCTCTGCGATTTCCGACGGGTTGATTGAGGCCATGGCGCGCGTGGACGAGATAGACAATCGGCTCGCTGGCGCCCGGGTGGCCTGGCCAACTGATTGGGACCAGGCGTTTCCGAACAAGACCATGCAGAAGATCAATGCTTTTCTCGGCGCCCCGTGATTGGTGGTGCTCCACCCAAGTGGTTGGCCAAAGGAGACATTCGTTATGCAAGTGATCATAAACCGAGGACAAATAGGATCTGATGCCACCTATCGACCAACCCTACGATCAGGCATTCTTCGGCGGCCAGGCGGCTGGCAGTCTGCAGTCCGCGCGCATCGTGCTTGGTCGAGTTTTTCCTTTGTTGCGGCCACGTCGCGTCGTGGACATTGGTTGTGGCGTCGGTCCCTGGCTGCGTGCCGCGCTCGACCTCGGCGCCTCCGAGGTGCTCGGCATGGATGGCGATTATATCGACCCAGCCACACTGATGATCGACCCTAGCGCCTTCATTCCGGCTGATCTTGCTGCAATGTCTCTGAAAGAGGCGTTGGGAGATCGGGCAGCTGCCCCATTTGACCTGGTGATCTGCATGGAGGTGGCAGAACACCTGCCCCATGACCGAGCGCCCTCACTGATCACAGATTTAGCTTCGCTCGGCGACGTGGTCCTGTTCTCTGCGGCCGTGCCATTCCAATACGGCACGCAGCACGTCAACGAGCAATGGCCAGAGTTCTGGTCTATCCTGTTCCGTGCTCATGGTTTCGCTTGTTTCGACTTTCTGCGGTCAGACCTGTGGGCCTGTACCGATGTCGATTGGTGGTACGCGCAGAACGCGCTGCTGTTCGCACGGGAAGGCAGCCCGGCCGCAGCGCTGCTTCCGCAACAAGCCTGTGCCGAGGGTCGCGCCCTTGCTATCGTTCATCCTGAAAACATGTTGGCCAATCTGCTCGGTCTGCCACGACGCTATCGTCGGGAAGCATCAGCGGAAGAATTTCACGACTTTCATAGCTTGGTAGCGGCGAACCTACGGCGCGACGGGACACTGCCCGTTCTTGCGGCGCCGGCGCGGGCTGCCGAGGCGGGCGAGCAGGCGCATGGCGTGTTCCCGTGGAACTCGTCTCTGCAATTTATCAGCCCGAACAGGAAATCGACGATCTGTCGCGTGAGGTCCGGGATGTCACCGAGTTGCTGCACGCAGCGGAACGGGTGTCAGCGTCCGCGCACGAAGAACTTACTATAGAGCGTACCACGAGGTTGGCGGCCGAAAGGCTGGCGCAGTCCAGGTACGAAGAGTTCACGGTAGAGCGTACGGCGCGGTTGACAGTCGAGAGGCTCGCGCGGTCCGCTCAAGACAAATTGCAACGTCATGCCGCGGCGAGATTATTTGCTGAAAACAGAATTGCCGAGCTGAACGACGCCAGTCAGCTTCGGGCAGAGGAACTGTTAGCGGTTCAGCGTGAACTCGCCGAGCTAAAGGCGGAACGCCAGAAGCTCGCGGAGGCGGAGGTGCTACAAGACACGGGAGGCCACCCAGCAGTGCTAGGTCAGCCCGAGTTGGGTGTTGAAGGGGCGCGTCCCGGTAACAGGATCCGGATGGTTGGTCGATACCTGCCGAAACCGTTTCAGGGGGCGCTTCGAGGTCCGGCTCGGCTGGTCCGGAGCACAATTCAAGGAATTCGCCAGGATAGGCCACCCACGCCGCCGCCATCAGTCGTGGAAGCGCCGCCGACCAGTCTCGAACCCGACAAACCGCAGATAGTGTGCAACGGTCGCATCATAGGCGAAGTGAACTGGTGGACATTGGCCGCGGCCGTCACCCGGCTTCGTCGTTTCGGTTTGTTTGATGGCGAGGATTATCTCCGCCGCAATTCAGACGTGGCGGCAGCCGGTATCGATCCCCATACCCATTTTATTCAGTCCGGTGCGCTGGAGGGTCGTGGTCGCGTTGACCCTGAGGAATTGGCGCGGGTCATGAGCGGCTTTATTCTGTTTGATCATGCGGTGCGGGCGATACCCCCGCCGCCAGAGACCAGCGCAGATCTACCTAGTTTGGTTGCTGACATTCGCCACATCGGGATTTATGTCAGCTCGTACGGCAACATGTTCATGGAGGAGATCGCCGACGATCTGGCGGCTGACCTGCGTAGTGTTGGCGTCGAGGTCGATGTCCTCGATGAGAATGCCTCGATCGACCAGCGACCGCCGGTTTGCTTGTTCGTTGCGCCGCACGAGTTCTTTCTCCTGGGCCGCGGTCCCGAATGGGTGCGCGATGACGTCTTCTCTACCGGCTTCATGTTCGGCACCGAACAAGTGCAGACCACGTGGTTCAACCTCGCCCTTCCGTTCATTCTCATGTCCCGCGCAATCATTGACCTCTGCCCGCAAACGGCCGCACTGTTCGAGCATACCGGCATGGCCGCTCTCCACGCACTCCCGGGCGTAAGACTTCAGCCGCACGGACTCACTGAACGGGACAAGCAGCATCCGCTGTTTCGAGTGTTGCCGGAGGCCGCACAGGGCAACCCCGATCCGCGGCGGCCATACCTGGATCGTCCGATCGACATTGCTTTCTTCGGCAATTCCAGTCCGCGCCGAGACAAGTTCTTCGCCCGCAATGCCGCATTCCTTTCCGAATATGAAACTTTCAATTATTGCCGCCACTCCGACCGTGGGCCAATTCTCGGCACGAGCGAGGACGGTGCGCTGACCAGGCTGGCCGGCCACGTTTCTGGACATAGCAAGATTACGCTCAATATACATCGTGAGGAATTTGGCTATTTTGAATGGCACCGCATGGTACGGCTTGGCATGTGTTCGGGCAGCCTTGTGGTCTCTGATCCGTGCTTGCCTCATCCGAGCTTCATTGCAAACGAGCACTATTTGCAAGAGAGCACGCGGCGCATCCCGGATCTACTGGAGTGGCTGTTGAAGACGGAGGATGGTAACCGCGAGGCCGAGCGGATTCGCAGTAACGCTGACGGCCTGATTACTGGCTCTTTCGATAATCATCACACGATGTTGCAGATGCTTCGCTTCCTGTCTCTCCACCGCTCGCGCGACGGCGAGCCTGCGTCAGGACGAGAGGTGCAATGATAGACCCTCCGGCGATAGATATCGTGCTGCAAAAGACCTTTCATCCGGTATCGCCTGATCTTATCACTGTGGCGGTCAGTCTCTACAACTACGCGCACTTCCTGCCGAATTGCCTCAATTCGATCCGGGCACAGCGCCACCCGGATCTCGAATTGGTGATCGTTGATGATTTTTCTGCAAACGATAATTCGATCGGCGTCGCGCGTGACTGGCTGCAAGCGCACGGCGAGCGCTTTGCACGCGTCTCCCTGCTGCGTCATCGGCGCAACCAGGGTCTAGCGCAGGCGCGCAATACCGGCTTTGCCCATGCGCTTGGAAACTATGTTTTTGTGATCGATGCCGACAACGAAATTTACCCACGTGCCGTGGGACGGCTTCACCAGGCGCTTCTGACAAGCGGCGCCGGGGCCGCATACTGCCAGCTGGAAATTTTTGGCAGCAAGCACACGGTCGGTGCCGCGGACGTTTGGCGGCCGCAATGGCTGCGTCACGGCAACTACATTGATGCCATGGCTTTGGTGTCGCACAGCGCATGGCAAGATGTCGGCGGTTACACGCATATCGACGGTGGCTGGGAGGACTATGACTTTTGGTGCAAATTCGTGGAGCAAGGCTATCTGGCAGCTTTTGTGCCGGAGATCTTATGCCGATACCGTATCCATGACACCTCCATGCTCCGCACCGAGACTGCCCGCTCCTATGACGCGTTGTTCATCGAGATGACCATGCGCCATCCTTGGATGAGATTGGCACCGATTGCCCCCGAAGATCGCGCCTGACAGAAAATCAGTCGCCGGTTAAACGCGCCGGTCCAGGTGTGTTTGCGGTGTCAAAAAAGACAGACAGAGGGATGCATCAATTTCTCGTACCTCGAGCTTTCCGTTGCCACTGATGGCCACCCAGCCTGCGGTCACTGGCGTAAGGCCGCACCGCGAGCAGCCTGAGTTGCAGGCAGAGTCGGCCTATCCGCTGGAGCAAGAATTCAGCCTGGAATTGCCGCTTGGCTACTGCCCGCCACCACTCCTCGCGCCGCCGCGCATTGCAGTCATATTGCACGCATTCCATCTTGACTTGCTCTCGGAGTTTCGGGCTTATCTCGTCCACATTCCTTTCCCAGCCGACCTTTTCATCAGTACGGATACGACATCGAAGCAACAGGCGATCGAAGCCCGCTTCTCGGATTGGTGCAGAGGTAGGGTTGAGGTTCGTGTCGTTGCCAATCGTGGCCGTGACGTTGCGCCCAAACTGGTCGGTTTCGTGTCGGTGCATGACCGTTATGACTATGTGTTGCACCTGCATACAAAACGCTCGTCCCATGCCTCAGGACTGGCGGGCTGGCGCGGCTATTTGCTGGAGACCTTAGTTGGCTCGCCCGACGTGGTGTATGGTGTTTTTGAGGCGTTCGCGCAGGCACCACGCCTCGGCATGCTGGCGCCACAGCACATTGACGAGCTGCGCCCATGGATCCGCTGGGGCGCCAATCTCGAAGCGGCCGAAATGCTGGCGGCACGAATGGGGTTTCCGTTGCCACGGCGAGCACCATTGGATTTCCCATCCGGCTCGATGTTCTGGGCTCGCACCGCGGCCTTGCGGCCACTGCTCGACCTCGATTTAAGTTTCGCCGAGTTCCCCGAGGAGCGCGGCCAAACTGACGGGACGCTGGCGCACGCGATAGAGCGGCTCTATTTTCTTGTTTGCGAGCAGGCCGGTTTCGACTGGATGAAGATCACAGCGCGTGGTGAATTGCACGATCAGCGCGGAGTGACGGCGGTGGGCGGGTCCGACCCGTTGAAGCGGTTCCTGTCGCGCCGCTGCATTCGCCTGAGCGCGCTGCGCGACGAGCGAAGGCGGGTGGAGGACCATCCAATCATCACGGCGCAGCCGGCCAAGCCGCGACGGGTGCTTCATGTGCTTTGGCGCCGTTCACTCGGCGACGCATTGCCGCTCACCATAGCCAGGCAAATTGTCATAGTGCTGCCCGGCGAGTCTTCAACCTATGTCCAGTTGGCCAAGAGCGCCGACGCGGCACTGGGCAAGCTTCCGACTAATGCGGGTGGCCTGGTTATTACTGCACCGCAGCGAGATCGGAAGAAGAATGACGCGGTCCATCGCAACGTCGCGCTCCGCGCTGGCTTCGCCGCGGGCGCAGACCTCGTTCTGCTACTGGGTGCTCCGGGGTTTATGCACCCCGACGGTGCGTCCGCACTGTTACGGATGTCGGAGGCGCATGCCGGAAACGCTATACTTGAGGGGGCGCGCTTCCCGCAGATTGCGTCAAAGCCGATCGACCAGGAAAGTTTTGCGATACCCTGGGCGGGCGGTCCCGCACTTGCTATCCCGCGCGCGGTCTTTGAGACGACCGGTGGCTTCGACGAGCGTCTGGCTGGCCGTTTTGCCGAGATGGACCTCTCCTGGCGCGCGCGTGCATCGGGCTACTCCGTTTTTCACTGCCCTCGAGCGCTATTTCTAACGGCACTTAGTGAGCGTAAATCAGGACCGCGAGTTTGGGCACAGGCTTTCCTGCTCGCGGCCAAATGGGGTGATGCCCCGGCCAAAGCTCGCTTCGCGGGGCTGTTGGACAGTATCGGGGAACCGGCACCCGAGACACCGCATGATCCCGTGCCCGCCGAGTGGCGTGTCTTCGCTGACTTTCGGGAAGATTCGATTTCTTCCTGCGCGAGAGATACTTGATGGAGCCAACCGGCCTCGACGTGGTGATCCGTCTTTACGACCCCAGCGAACTGCCGCGGTTATGTCATTGTGTTTTCGCATTGTTGGGGCAATCGCTTGCCAATCGGGACGGTTCCTGCGGACCGTTACGGCTACACGTGATGCTGCGGCGTTTCGCGTTCTGCGAGATTCAGGCGGTCCGCACGGCGGTACAATCTCTGCGCCCGTTAGACGAGACAATGCGCTTAACCATACACAACTGGGAGCATTCGGAGCCCTTCGATCTCAGTGTACCGCTGCTGAATTGGGGACTAGAGGTTACCAAGGGCCGATATTTCAGCTGCCTTGATATCGGCGACTTGGTTTTTCCTGGCGCCTACGCGACATTGCTGACGCGGCTCAGAGTGAGTTGGGCTGCCGTAGCGCTGGGCGGACTTGCCGCCCAGCCGGTACTCTGGTGGGGCGACGTGATGCTACCGGTTGTGTCGACTTTGCCCCGGACTGAGCACATGCAGTCCGGCCCACGGGACCCGGAGGCACCGTTTATTTTTCTTCTGGACCGCGCGAGCCTGCGGCTTAAGGAGTTGGTTTTCCAAACTGGCCCGGCCGGCACAGAGGTCGCTGAGTTCGTAAGGCGCCTGCGCGTTTGTCATCCGATCGATACGGAGTATTTGACCGAACTGCTTGCCGTGCGGCAGGTCCCATTTGATACCACCGAATTATGACGACGCAATGATCGAGGCGGATGCTGGAGACGGGTTGGGTCTGCCCGGCCCGTGCAAAAAAGGCCGGATCAGCGGCTTTCTGGAGAGGCTTTTTTCGGCGGCCTATTGGCAGCAAGCGCAATCCTGGTGAAGTGCTTGTCCCCGGCCTGATCCCGTCGATGCCCGGGTACGGATTTTCCGGCAAGCCCGCGACGACCGGCTGGGGCCCCGAGCGCATCGCGCGTGCCTGGACCACGCTGATGCGGCGCCTTGGCTACAAGCACTTTGCCGCGCAGGGCGGTGACTGGGGCGCGATCGTCACCGACCAGCTAGGCGTGCAGGCGCCGCCCGAACTGCTCGGCATTCACACCAACATGCCGGGCGCAATTCCGGCAGATATCGACCAGGCGTCGCTCGCCGGCGCGCCGGCGCCGTCCGGGCTCTCCGCCGAGGAGAAAAGCACATACGAACAGCTCGTTTTTTTCTACAAGCATGTTTACTACGCCTTCTGGATGGCATCGCGCCCGCAAACAATGGCCGGGTTTGCGGACTCGCCAATCGGCCTCGCCACCTTCCTGATCGACCACGACGCGAGCAGTCTGGAACTTATCGCGCGTTCGTTCGACGGCAAGACCGAGGGTCTGACCCGCGACGATGTCCTCGACAACATCACGCTGTTCTGGCTGACAAACACCGGGGTTTCGTCGGCTCGTCTCTATTGGGAGAATAAGCTCGCCTTTTTCAGGCCCAAGGGTGTCGTCGTCCCGGTTGCCGTGAGCGTCTTCCCTGACGAACTCTATCAGACGCCGCGAAACTGGGCAGAGCGGGCATATCCTAAGCTTGTGTACTACAACAAGGTCGCGAAAGGCGGCCACTTCGCCGCATGGGAACAGCCGGCGCTCTTCACCGATGAGCTTCGCGCGGGCTTCCGGTCGCTGCGGAAATAATCGGTCGGGAGATGCCGGCGCGCGCTCGGTGCAGCGCCGGCCCTGTTTCGCGCTGGGGTCGAACTGTTCAAAAGAATGCTCCGTGAGCCATATCGTAACCACCCGTTATACGGCAACCAATGGAGGCAGGCAGCCTGCCGGGCGTGCAGCGGGACGTCGCTCAGCCCCGTTGGAGCAAGCGCATCGGACATGCGCTTACTCCAAAGCAACACGTGGCAACATCGACGTTGTTATCAATCTGGTCTGAGCTGGGCTCGATCGATGCGGCACGGTCGGACCTGGTGGTTTCACTGCTCGATGGGGCACGGCGGTGTCGATGGATCAATCGGCACCGCCACGGGCATCGCGAACCGTCCTGTCCCGGAGGGTCACCCAGATTCTTGTTGCGTTCCTCTACAACCTAAGATAGAAATAGAACAAGAAATGAACGACTTCACCGAGTATCGGCATGACCCAGGTTCAGACTCGCTCAACAGCAGAAAGTGCTCCCTCGGATTGCATCTGCAGAACAATCCTGGACTTTATGCTGCCGTTCTTCCTGGCGGGCGCGGGGGGCGTGGTTGAAGTTGCCCGTGCGGCCATCCTCGAACTGCTCGACGCCTACGCGCCGGCTACGATGCAGGAGCTCGATCTGGCCAGCCGAGTGATCATCTTCGGTATCACCTCGATGGACAATCTTCGCCTTTCCATGAGTGACCCACTGATGCCCGATACGGTGAAACTCCGGTATCGGAGCAACGCAGTCGCGCTCAGCCGGTCGGCCGAGCAGTGCCGCGCCATTCTGCGGGAGATGCAGGCCAATGGGTGCAGAACTGCGTCGGACGTCGGACCCTTCGCCATGGTGCGACCCCACCTGGCGCAATCCGCCGCGACCGGGTTGCCGGCCTCACGATCGTATCAGCTTGGGTCTCGACCCGTGCCGGAGGCAGCAGCGGCGCCGCCGAAGGCCGAACCGGCAGCGCCGACGATCGTGCCAGCACAGCCTCCGGCTCAAGCGGAACTACCGACGCCTCCATTGGCCCAGCCAAGGGTGAGCGCCGGCGATGCCACCGACAAGGCGGAGTTTTCTGCTTCCGAGATCGAACAGATGAAGCGGGACGCCCGCGTGATGATCCATGCCTTGCATGCGCGGGGTGGCCCAATGTCGATCTCAGACGATCGGTCCGCCTCCGATCCGTGCGCCACCGATCCCTTCGCCGCGGCGAGAGCCGCCGCCGATGCGGCGTTTGCCGCCGGCGCCTCTCAACGCACCCGGAGTGCCGGTACAAGTACTCCGCGGTGACCGCGGCCGTGGTCAACGCGAACGATGGTGTCAGAATCTCCGACGGATACCGCCAGCCGCGGCGTGCCGCGTCGCTGTCTCCGGCGACAGACCGCCGATCGCGCACGCCCGTTGCCTCCGGCGCGCCAAAGTCTTCCGGCGGTCGCTGTTGCAGGGGCCGGTTTGAGGCGGCGCTTGCTGCTCCGGGGTTCAAAATGCCGGTGTTGGCCTCGATGGCAATAGCCACCGAAAGCGGGCACAGTGAGGCGATGAAGAAAAGCCCCTATCTGTTCCGTGCCGCCGACCACGAGCTGCACGACGCAACCGAGCGGCTTAAGGTACGCGAAGCGGTTTCCGAGTTCGGTATTGCCTTGCGCTACCAAGAGCGGGCACCGGACCTTCAGGGCGCGGCGGAGGCCGATTGGTGCGAGACCGGCCATTCGATCTTCATCCTGGCCGGCCGTATCCGGTACCAGTTTGATAGCCATGCGGTGGAGGCTGGTCCCGGTGACATGCTGCATATCCCGGCCGGTTCGGCGCACCGGCACAAGCCCTCGGTCCTGGGCGAGGATATCGTGCGCTACGTACTGACCGAGTTCGAATGAACCACGATGCCTACACCGGGCCGCCGAACGCGGCGGGTCCCGTTGCGACTGCAGATCGTTTGGAACGAGGTCCACCAGGGCACTGCCGGCTGACGGGTTGCGAACATCGGGGCGTAAACTTTTTCGCAACCATTTTGCGCTAGTACGGGCCTATGGAGGCTCGGGCTTTGCTGTCGGCCGCGTTGCACGGTTGGTTTGGGCGATCGCCACCGGCCGCCGGTGCCGCGCTGGAGACCGACGGCGCGCCGTCGCTGACAGGCTCGGCGCATGACGACGCACAGCCCTTACCCGATCAGCCGCGAGGCCCCTGGTCGACCGATCGGCTGGCGGTCACCGACCGGCTCTGGGGTGACGGCTTCATCGGTCCGGGTGGCGAGATGGAGATCCTCCGGCTTATTCGTCCGCTTGGGTTGTCACCGGCGGCAGATCTCCTGGTGGTTGGCGTAGGCGGCGGCGGGGCGGCGAGCAGTATCGTGCGCAACACGGGCGCGTGGGTCGCCGGGGTGGAAGCCGAGCCGGTTCTGCTGAAGCGGGCTCAGGCGTTGATGAAGGCGGGGCGTTTCGGCAAGCGGGCAAACCTCGAGAGGTGGGATCCTGAGCATCCGAAATTTGCCCGCCGGCGCCACAATCATTGCCTGGCGCTGGAGCCGTTGTGGAGCGGCGCTCGACCAGAGCCTATTCTCGATGCATTTTCGGCGACCCTGAAGACGAGCGGTCAGTTGGTGTTGACCGAGCTGGTCGCCGATACATCGCTGCCCGTTGACGATCCCGCGGTATCCCGCTGGGCCAGGCTGGAGCGACGCAAGCTCGCCGCGGTCCCGAACGCCAACGCCATCACCCGGATGCTGGCTCGGGTCGGCTTCGATGTTCGTATCGTCGAGGATATTTCCGATCGTCACATCGCGAACGCGATGATCGGCTGGCGCGTGGCGGTGCGGGAGCTCGGTGAGGAGCGGCCCAGCGCGACAGTGGCGGCGCACCTTGTGGCAGAGGCGGAAATGTGGCTGTTGCGGGTGCGGCTGCTGCAAGCGAAGCGGCTCAAGATGATGCGATGGCACGCGATGGGACCGTCGTCACCCCGCCCGGCGATCTCGAGCCCCCTTGCGTCGGCTTGACGGCCTGGGACCGCTGGGGGCCGGTATCGGTGCGATGACGCAATGGACGCGATCAGCACGTGGAACATGACGCGAAATGCCGGTCGGCGCGAAGACGCTGTGGGTTGGGCGCCCGGTCAGGCTGGCTTGCCGTCGATAAATGGCTTCAGGACCGCGTACAGGACGGACTGAACCGGTGTCGGGACGCCAAGTTCCCTGCCCATCGCGACGACTTTGCCGGAGAGCCAGGGCAGCTCGATACGGCTGCCGCGGATCAGGTCATGCGCCATGGAGGCCATCATCGCCGGCGGTGCGGCGCGGGCGAAGGCAACCGCCTTTTCCGCCGCATCATCCGCGAGCTTCACCCCCCGGGCTCGGCCGACCGCCGCAACCTCCGCGGCGGCCATGGCGAAAAGCGGTGCAATGTCGGGATCATCCCGCAGCTTGCCGATGGGGGATCGGGTGGCCGCGGTCAGCGCACTGTTGGTCGTGAGAAGAATGAATTTGACCCACAACTCCGTCATGATCTGATCGCTGTGCGTGGCGTCGAAGCCGGCCTGCTTGCACAGCGCCAGGAACGTCTCGCCGCGCGCGCTTTTGCCGCCCTCCAGCTCGCCGAACACCAGGCGCATGAAGTCTCCGGTCTGGCGGATCAGGCCAGGTTCGGCGATCGTGGCGCTGATCTGCGCGACGCCGCCCATGACCGCCCCGCGTCCCAGGATTGGGATCAGCCGCTCGGGGCGTCGATGCCGTTCTGCAAGGGTATCACCGCCGTGGTCGGCCCGACGATCGACCTGATCTGCGCGCCGGCACTCTCGACGTCCCAAAGTTTGACGCAGAACAGGACGAAATCGACCGGGCCGATGGTTGCGGGATCGTCGGTGGCGCGGGCCGGATTGATAGTGGTTTCGCCACGGCCGCCCTCGATGCGCAGGCCACTCCGGCGAATTGCCGCCAGATGAGCGCCGCGCGCTACAAAGGTCACGTCTGCCCCGGCGCGGGCCAACGCCGCACCGAACGCTCCGCCGACACCGCCGGCTCCGATCACTGCTACGCGCATGGCGGAAACTCCGTTTTTCTCATGGCAACTGGGTTACCGGGGTTTGGCGCAGCCAGACAGTGCTGCAAGGCGTCGGGAGCCGTGCTGGACATTCGGCCAGCGGGCGGTGTCCGTGCCCGGCATGGCGCAGGTCCGAGGGGAGATGGAGGGGAGGCGCTGCCGAATGGGGGTCAGCCTCATGGATTTCGCTTCCGTGCCGACCATCCTCGCTTCCTGGCGATGCCACCGACACTACAGTGCGTGGATTTCGATGCGAGCGCAAACGCCAACGCGGTGCGGTCAAGCCGGACCGCTTGGAACCACAGACAATCCAACCTGTCCAGCGCCAGGTATCACGGCAGAACCAGCGCCCCGGTCAGATCGCCCATCGCAGGCAACCCGTTTGCGACCAGTGAGTCATCGCGGGTCGTGATCCCGTCAAGCACCGGCAGATGCCATCTGTTGCTGATCAATCGCAGGATCGATGTGGTATCGTATTGAGTATGATCGACGTAGCCCGGCTTCGCGTATGGCGAGATGATAAGCGCCGGCACCCGTGTTCCGGGGCCAAAACGATCGGCCTTGGGGGGCGACACATGGTCCCACCAGCCGCCAAATTCATCGTAGGTGACGACGATCAGCATATGGCTCCATTGCGGGCCGGCCCGCAACGCCTTCAACACGGCCTCGATATGCCTGTCGCCATCGGTGACATTCGCGTAGCCGGCGTGCTCGTTCACACTTCCCTGTGGCTTGTAGAAGGTCACCGGTGGCAGTGTCCCGTTGCGAATGTCGGTGAGGAACGCCGAATCCGGCACGCTGCCGACATCGGACACTATGCCTGCGTCCTTCAGGTGTGCCGCTCGGTTCGCCTCCCCTTCAGGCGTTCCGGGATCGAACGCGGCGAAATAATTGAATGGCTGATGGTGATACTGGAAGTTCGGATTGGCGGCGGACGTGCCGGCGGCAAACGGCGGATGCGACAGCGCGAAATTCCACGCACCGGCATACCAGGCCCAGCCTACGCCGGCCCTTGTCAGCGCGTCGCCGATCGTCGGCTGGGTCTGCGGCGGCAGAGTGGAGGCCGATTTCATGTCCACCGTCCATTGTGGCGCGCCGCCATCGCCCGGGTGACTGCGGGCAGTCCCGCTTGGCAGGTAGGGCGGCATCATTGTATTGACAGCGTAATAATCAGGTGTCAGGCTGCCGCTGAGCACATAGACCGGCGGCCCATCGAGCGCTGAGGCGGGTGAATTGGCAGCGGTCGCCAGGCGGCCACCATCGGCATCGATCACGGCGACCGTCGGATCTGACCCTCCGTTCGGGTTGACCCCATGGTGACCGTAATAGGGCGCGCAGGCGCAGACCAGAAAGATGTGATTCAGAAACGAGCCGCCGAACGCCGCCTGAAAGAAGTTGTCGGCCAGAACATAGTCTTGTGCCCAATGCCACAAGGGCAGAGCGGCGGTCTCGCCGGGGGTGAAATAGCCCATGGTCAGGCCGCCCGAATCGGCCCAGGCAGCGAACATGTTGTTGGCGCCGCCATTGATCTGCATCTGGTGCTCGTAGAACCGGTGATACAGGTCCCTGTTGGCATAGCGTAACGGATCGGCATCGGATGCGGCCACCGCCTGATACAGCGCTCCGACGTCGTAAGGGTGATTGAACGTGTTCAGGAACGTCGCGGTCTGGCCTTGGGTGACGACAACGGGTGCGATCGGAGCCCCCGCAAGCACGCCGCTGGTCAAGCCGCGCCAGATCGCGGGCAGTCCCGGCATCGGCTGGCCGTTTCGGTCGAGCTGGGTGGTCGAGGTCAGGGTGGCATTGGCAAGCCCATTGGCACCCGGAAAGGTGCCGTAGAGGTTGTCGAAACTCCTGTTTTCGGCATAGATAACGACAATCGTGTGGATATCATCGTAGTTCCGGTTTGCGCTTGATCCCTGGCTGGTCGATGTCGCGTCAGTCACCGCGGCGGCGGCGGTCGGGCCGGCTCGGGTCTGAGCAGGCGCATACTGCGCGGCCGCACAGCCCACGGCGGCGACCACCAACAGCCTTAGCTTTCGCATCATCGTCCTCTGCCAGCCGTCATCGGGATCATGCCGCCACAGTGCTTACGACGCCACCGCCCCTCCGAACGATAGACCAGCGAGTGGGGTCCGGGATGGCAGTTTCATGAAACGATCTTGCATTCGACGCTTGCGCCGTCGTTTGCGCCGGCGGTTGGCTTGGGTCGCCTGGGCAGGCCTCGCGGTGGTCATCTCAAGCGCAAAACCACATGATGCCGTGGCAGAACAACGGGGGCCAATCGCACTTCCCTGGGGCGCGACACCGTCCGCGGCCCCCGCGTACGCGCGCGCTACTGCGATTGCGGCCCTGGGTCGCGAACTGTTCCGTGATCCGACGCTGTCGGCGTCGGGCCGGGTCGCATGCTCGACCTGCCATGATCCGGCGCATGGATTTGCCGCTCCGAACGCAGCGCCGGTGCAGGTTGGCGGCCCCGGGCTGGACCGGCCGGGCATCCGCGCGGTGCCTGGCCTGACCTACGGGCAGTTTTCGCCGCCGTTCACCAAGCATTTCTTCGAGCCGGACGATGATGGCGATGCCAGTGTGGACCAGGGGCCAACCGGAGGCCGCGGCTGGGATGGTCGTGTGGATCGCGCGCGGGAGCAGGTCCGACTGCCGTTGCTCGATCCGTCCGAAATGGCCAACGTCGATATCGCCGCTGTGGCTGCCGCCGCGGGTCGCTCGTCCCATGCCGGGGCGCTTCGCCGGCTGTATGGTCAGGACGTGTTCGCCGATCCCCGGCGGGCTTTCGCCGCGATCGCCGAGGCGCTTGAGTTCTACCAGCAAACACCGGCGGAGTTCAGTCCGTTCAGCAGCAAGTACGACCTGTTCCTGCTCGGCACCGTGGATCTGACACCACCCGAGAAACATGGCCTGGCGCTGTTCAACGATCCGGCCAAGGGCAATTGCGCGCAATGCCATAGAAGCGCTGTGACCGGAGACGGACAGCCGCCGTTGTTCACGGATTTCGGCTATGCGGCGCTGGGCCTGCCACGCAATCCGGCTATTCCAGCCAATGCCGAGCGGCGTTATTTCGACCTCGGTCTTTGCGGACCAACGCGGAACGACCTGACTGAGCGGACGGCGTATTGCGGAATGTTCAAGACGCCCAGCCTGCGGAACGTGGCGTTGAAGGCGAGTTTGTTTCACAACGGGGTTTTGCATTCATTACGCGATGCCGTAACGTTCTACCTGAAGCGCGACACCGATCCGGCAAAATGGTATCCGACGGCGGTAGATGGGACGATCCGGAAGTTCGACGATCTGCCGACGCAATATGTGGCGAATGTCAACATGGAGCCGCCGTTTGGCGGGCACGTCGGCGATCCGTCGGCACTTTCGCCAGCGGATATCGACGATGTCGTTGCGTTTCTGCGCACATTGACCGACGGATATGCGGGGGCCCGTGACGCCGCGAGGGGCGGCGACGCAGGCGGGGCGCGGTGAGCCGCGACCCGCCACGTTCGTTGCAATTGAACGCTTGCTATGATGGCGTTGCCGACCATGCCGCCACCGCCGGCCCCGAACCGATGCGGTAGAACATTGTGCCTTGGACGCCCGGCTTGTCGACATCAACCGAATCAAAGAACCGGCCGCTCCCGTGAACCGTTGCCTCCACCCATCCGCTGTCTCCAACGGCAGGCGTGCCGTATGTCTGCCAATTGAGGAAAATCGACTGGGAAGGATCGGATTCGGTGCCAAAGATGTTTTGCGTACCTGCATCCAGACTGGCTGGCTGAACCACCGTGACGGAGTTGCCGGTCGTCGCTGACCCCGAACCTCCGGCCGCGAAACTGGGGCTTTGCGAGCCCTGACTCTGCGCGGCGATAGTTGTAGCCGGAACAACGCTGTCGTCGACTGTACCACCGGTGCCGTTGCCGCCGGACGAGGTCTCAACTGGTGTGGCCGACCAGGCGGCGGCCAGTGTGCCTGAGTTGCCGACATACATGGTGCTGAGGGTACCGGCGTGGTCCAAGTCAACGGTGGCGCTGAAATTCCCATTGGTGTTGACCGTCGCTTGAACAACGTCGTTGCCGCCGACAGAGGGTGGGCTGCCAGTGTTATGCCAGGAGAGATAAACCGGTTGCGTGGGATCGGCCTCATGACCGACGATCGTGTCTTCACCGACCGTCAGGCCGGGCGGCTGGACGACGGTGATCAGGTTTGAGGTGGGGACGATCGAACCGCCGCCACCGCCCGGGTTACCGCCGCCGTTATCGAGGGCTGCATACCCGGCCGGCAAGCGCTCGGCAAATCCGTCAGTGCCACCATTGATCGTGGCCACGGGCCCTGACTTGAACCAAGAATAGACAAACGGATAGACGGTCTTGTCGCCGAGCCCACTGATATCAAACGGGCCGCCTTGCGCTACTCCATTCAGTGTGAACTGCACGGTGGCGTCGACCCGGTCAACCAGAACACCGATGACGCTGCCATTCGGCCATCGGTTGGGCGAACCGGCGGCGCCCGGATGGGTTTGGGCGTATGTAACGTTGCCCTGTGGGTCATAGATAACTTGCACCAGCTTGGCGTGGTGGTAGCGGGCGTTGTCCACGAACAGATGGATCAGCCGCTTGCCCGGATACATCGTCTCGATCGCCATCAGCAACATGATCGTGCTGACAGCGTTCACCGTTGCCGCCTCGATTATGCGGGTTTTGCCGGTCTCCAGGTCAATCGCACCGTGGATGTTCAGGCGCTGTCGGCCGCTGGTCTGCGGCACCGCAAGCGGTATGTCTTTCGGCGCCCAGCATCCCACAGGCCGCACGGCATGCGTCGGATGCACCGCATCGCCAAACAGCACGGCTTCATCATCGCCAATCTGATTCAGGAGATTTTCATACCGCTTGATGAAAGCTGCCTGCTTCTCAGGGTCCAGCTTGGACGACACCGTCTTCGGCTTGCGATGCTCCATGCCCAGCCGATGCAGCAGTGCAATCAGACCACACCGGCTCGCGTAGATGACACCGCATTCGGTCTCAATCCAGGCGCCGACCTCCCGGGTTGTCCGAGGCAGCGTCTCGGCGATCCAACCCTTCAGCTTGTCTACGTCACCGCTGTTGGCGATGCCTAGGTTGTAGCTGAAGCCCAGGAATGTGGCGTTAGGTACAATGGCGCCTTCGTCGGCGAGATTGATGGCGCTGGGATTGAAGCCGTGCACGCCGAAACCTACAGTGAAGGCGGTTTGGACCGCGGCGCCGGATACAGTGTACTCGTAGTAGGTCTTGGCATCGTCCGGAATTGGGTTTTGGGCGAAGGCCACGAACACGCTTTGTGGCGTGTTATTGTCGGGACTGGTCGCAGTGAGATCGTCGTTGGAAAGACGCCAGCTACCGGTGTCCGACGGATCCCACGTGGTTTGGGTCATTGATTTTTCCTTGGATATGAAAGCTGAAATAACTGTCGATGCAGTATATTGCTCTGAAGTCCCAATATACCCTCAGGAGCGAAACGCGCTCTTGGACGCTCAGGCTGGCTTATGTAATGTCAACCGCTCATGACGGTCACGCACTCGTCTCAAAGTGCGGATTTGGTCCAGCCTGAGACGGTGGCCCACAGATTTTCTTCCACAGCGCCCCAAGTCGTCGGCCACCGCGCCAGGCTCGATGATGATACCTTGAGGGGTCCGGGTGACACCGAGGCGTGATCGATGTGTTGGCGTCACAGGCCGTTGGTTCAATATAGAATAACAGGTAGTGTAGACTATTGAATGTGGTACCCTATGATAACGTGGCTCTATTCTCGAACGCGGCCACGTGCTTGGATGGACGGGCAGATCGGCACAGCCAGTCGAAGCGCCGTCCAGAATGTGACGATACAGGCAACCAGTCCTGCGGAGAGGCGCTGGTAGCCACATCTAGCAGCCTATTTGGGTCCGCTGATATTTCATTGCCTAGCACAGGTGTGCGCGCAACGCAATACGTTTCTCTCTGGGTACGTCCAAAGACTAATTGCGAGTCAATTCCGCCGCCGCGAATGCGTATCATTGCCAGGAGCCATCGATCCGTCGGGCCCGCTTGCGTGTATCGGTCAGATCGACCGAAAGGTGGCGGCACAACGGCCGTCCCGCGCCACGATCGAACTGAAGGCGCAACAAATATGTTATCAACCCAGACAGGAACGCTTCGGACGCATCAATCCACTCAAAAGACCAAGCATTCTGCTGCGTCGGATCCAACCCAACCTGCGGCGCGGGCATCGGTATGATGCCGGATCGTGGTCGTGCCGCCCGTATGTCGATACTCCTGCACGCTGCTCCACAGAGCCTGCCAGGCAGCGGCAAGCGAGGCGCCGGACAGCACTGCTGAGAACGTTCTTAGTCAGTGAGTACTCTGAGTTCAGTACATGATCTATCATTCCGTCTACAACGTTATTACGCAGCGCCGCGACGCAGCGCCGCGACCATCCGCAGCGCCGCGACCATCCGCCGTGCTGGCCGCTGCACGTCCTTATATGAAATGCCGCGCGCGCCATTCCCCGGGGGCCTCGCCCGCGCGATTTTCCACGCCATGAGTTCCGGCCCAACCGCTTCGACGCGAGCGCAGGTAAGCCAGGATCAGCCATCCGCATGCGACGTTCACCAGGATCAGCCAGAACGTTCGGTCTCGACCCCCGGCGGCCAGCGGTATATCTTGCCCCTCAAAGCGCGGAGAACAACATGCTGACCAGAACCCAGATCGACGAATACAATGAGGTCGGTGCCATCGTCGTCCCGGACGTTCTGACCGCCGACGAGGTGCGCCGCCTCAGCGATGTCACGGACGGTTTCGTCCGCCGAGCCAGCGGGCTGACGGGGCATACCGATATTTATGACCTGGAGGATAGCCACACCGCAGACAACCCGCGCGTCCGCCGTATCAAGGCAGCGCACCTGCATGATCCGGCCTACGCCGCACTGGCCCGGCACCCCAGGATCGTCGCCGTGCTGCAGGACCTCTGGGGGCCTGATATCCGGTTCGACACCGCCAAGCTGAACATGAAGTGTGCCGGCTTTGGCGCGCCCGTCGAGTGGCATCAGGACTGGGCGTTCTATCCCCACACCAATGACAACCTCGCCGCCGTCGGCGTGATGTTCGACGACATGGCGATGCAGAACGGCCCGCTGATGATCGTCCCCGGCAGTCACCGCGGTCCGACCTTCGATCACCATGCCGACGGTGTGTTCTGCGGCGCGATGGATCCCTCGCGTCACGACGTCGATTATGCCAAGGCCATTCCGTTGACCGGGCGCGCCGGCTCCATCACCGTCCACCATGTTCGGGCGGTGCACGGCTCCGCCCCCAACGTGTCCGATCGCGACCGCCGCCTGCTGCTGTTCCAGTTCCGCTCGGCCGACGCCTGGCCGATCCTTGGCTTTCCCGCCGGCATCGAGGCATTCAACGCCCTGATGGTCGCCGGACAGCCGCGCGAGCCAAGGCTGGCGCCAGCCCCGGTGCGCCTGCCGCTGCCGCCCGCCGCCCTGCAAGGCTCGCTGTATGAAAACCAGAAGGGCATGAAGGCCCGCTTCTTCGCAACGCCCGCCGCCGCGCCGACCGGCAGACGCGAACCCGTCGCGGCGCAATGAGCCCGCGCTGACCGACCCCGCATTAAGGAAGCGCCACCATGACCGTCCGCAACGTCGCTCGCGAAAGGCTGGAGCAGGGGCATCTGTCCCTGGGTGTCGGCATTCGCATGACCCGCAGCGTCGAGGTCGCCAAGGCAATGACCGTCGGCGGCTTCGATTGGCTGTTCCTCGACATGGAACACGGCGTGATGTCGCTCGAGGCCTGCGCGCAGATTTCGGTGGCGGCGCTCGATGCCGGAATCGCGCCGATCGCGCGGGTGCCGAACGGACAATACTCGATCGCCACCCGAGCGCTGGACAACGGCGCGTTGGGTATCGTCATGCCACACGTCGACACCGCCGCCGAAGCGCGGGAGGTGGTGGAGAAGCTGAAATATCCGCCGATCGGCCATCGCTCGGTCGGCGGTTGGGGGCCGCACTATCAGCTTGGCAAGCTCAGCACCGGCGACGCGGTGAAGGCGTTGAACGCCGCCAACCTGACGGTGGTCATGCTGGAGACGCCGACCGCAATCGCCAACGCCGATGAGATCGCCTCGGTGCCCGGCGTGGACGTACTGCTGATCGGCTCCAACGACCTGTGCGCCGAGATGGGCATTCCGGGGGATTTCGGCAACGACCGCGTCGCCGACGCCTACGGCAAGATGATCGCCGCCTGCCGCAAACACGGAAAGTTCCCCGGCATGGCGGGGATTTACAACGAGGCCATCATGCCGCGGTACATCGAGATGGGCGCGCGGTTCATCCTGTCGGGACAGGACGGATCGTTCATCATGGCCGGCGCGCAGGCCCGCACCGGTTTCCTGCGCAAGACGCTGCCGGCGTAGATCACTCCGCCGGCAGCGGCACCATTTCTCCCGCCCGAGCCGAAACCCGGGCCGACCCGCCGCAGAACAGGCTTAGCAGCAGCACAACGGCCACCAGTACAAGCACCAACTCCGGATGCCCGCGGTCGATCAGCATGCCGAACGGCACCGGCGTGATCGCACCGCCCAGCGGCAGGCCGGCGCTGACGAAGCCGAACACCTTGCCGATCTGGCCCGGCGGCGCAGCGTCCCTTACCATGACGTCCCGCGGCGTGCGGCTCGCTCCGAGTGCCAGCCCGGACAGGAACGTCATCCCGATAACGGCCACCACCGGCAGGTTCAACCAGTCCACGCCCAGAATCAGCAGGGCCGACAGAATGGTCAGGCCAGTCACGAAAGGCATGACATGGTGCCTGAACGTGTCGGCGAACCAGCCGCCGAACAGGACCCCGCAGGTCGAGCCGATCATGTAAGCGGTCAGTGCGGTGGCAGCGACCGGCAGATCCACCCCCCTGACGGTATGCAGCACCGTTACCAGCCACGACTGGACGCCGCCCCCGGCCATCGCACCAAGCATGAAGAACATGAAGAACAGGATCATCGTGCGGCTGGTCAGCAAATCGCGGCCCGACAGGCTGACGCCGGAATGGGAAGCCTCCGCGCGGCCCTGATCGTTCAGGATCCGGCTTTGCAGCAGGATCGAGAGCACCACCGGCACACCAAGAAGCCCCACGGTCAGCAGCGCGGCGCGCCAGCCGACCGCCGCCATGAGAAACGCCGCGACCGGCGGGCCGGCCGAGAAGCCGAGGTTGCCGCTGAACGTATGCAGCGCGAAGGAGCGCCCGATGCGGTCCTTGTCGACCGAGCCGGACAGGATGGCATAGTCCGCCGGATGGATCACCGAGTTGCCGACGCCCGACAGCGTCGCCAGCACCAGGACCTGCCAGAAGGCCGTGGCCAAGCCCATGGCGGCGATCGACAGCGACATCAGCAGCGCGCCGCCAACCAGGAACCTCCGAGCGCCGTGGCGATCGACGAGGAAGCCGACCGGGGTCTGCAGGATGGCTGTGGTGCCGGACATCAGTGCGATCGCCAAGCCGAGCTCGGCGAAGCTGACATCGAACGCGTTCTGCCAGACCACGAACATCGGCGGCAGGCAGAGGACATAGAAGTGCGAGAGAAAATGGCCGTTGCCAATGAGGATATTGACACGGGTGTTGCGGCTTAGCGCCATGCGCGGAGCGTCCCAGATGAACGACGCGTAACTCTGGCCGCCGCGTCGCGATGCGTCAACAATCGCGGCCCCAGGGTTCGGCCACCCGCGTGATCTGGCACATTCGCTACGCCCAGTCACCAAATTGACAAAACGTCATGTGCCCGGGGCGCGCTGTGTTGCGCCCCTCCAGACCCCGTGCTAGACGCGCCGCGCCGGTTCGGCCGGCCGCTCCCTACCTATGCCCGGGCCACGCGGTTCGGCTCAACATATGGAAATGCACGTGGCGTCTGAGGCTACAACTATCGCATCGGGCGGCGGCGGGCTTGCTGACCGCTATGCCGCCGCGCTCTACGCCCACGCCGACGAACACCATGCCCTCGATACCGTCATCTCGGAGATGGAAGGTCTTGGCCAGCTGATAGACGCCAGTGCCGATTTCCGCCGGCTGATCGAATCTCCCCTGATCGACGTGAAGACCGCGACGACCGCCGCGCAGGCGGTGCTGCAGCAGGAAGGCTTCGGCAAGGACGTTCGCGACTTCGTCGGCGTCATCTCGGTCAATCGCCGGCTGCGGGCGCTGCACGATATCATCAGGGCCTTCGCCGCGCTGGTGGCGGAGCGGCGTGGCATCATCACCGCGCACGTCGCTTCCGCGCATCCGCTGAATGACATACAGCGCCAGCAGCTTCGGGCCCGCCTGATCGAGGCCGGCTACGGTAATGTCAACATTCAGGAGCGTGTCGAGCCCGACCTGCTCGGCGGCCTGATCGTCCGGATCGGCGCCCGCCTTTACGACACCAGTTTGAAATCCCGGCTGCAAAGATTGCAGTACGCCATGAAGGGAGCCGCGTGAGATGGAGATCCGCCCAGCAGAGATCTCGGAGATCCTGAAGAAGCAGATCGCCGCGTTCGATACCGAAGCCAACGTCGCCGAGACCGGTCAGGTCCTGTCGGTCGGTGACGGCATCGCCCGGGTTTTCGGCCTGCAGAACGTCATGGCCGGCGAGATGGTCGAGTTCCCGACCGCCGGGCTGCGCGGTATGGCGCTCAACCTGGAAACCGACAACGTCGGCGTCGTCATCTTCGGCGACGACAAGGAAATCCGCGAAGGCGACACCGTCGCTCGCACCGGCTCCATCGTGGAAGTGCCGACCGGCCTCGGCCTGCTCGGCCGCGTGGTCGACGGCCTGGGCAATCCGATCGACGGCAAGGGGCCGATCCTGGGCGCCAAAATGAGCCGTGTCGAGGTCAAGGCGCCGGGCATCATTCCGCGCAAGTCGGTGCACGAGCCGATGCAGACCGGCCTGAAGGCGATCGATGCGCTGATCCCGGTTGGGCGCGGCCAGCGGGAGCTGATCATCGGCGACCGGCAAACCGGCAAGACCGCGGTGATCATCGACACGATCATCAACCAGAAGGCCGCCCACGCCGGCACCGAGGCAAGCAAGAAGCTGTTCTGCATCTACGTTGCGGTAGGTCAGAAGCGGTCCACCGTGGCGCAGCTTGTCCGCACGCTGGAAGAAAACGGCGCGATGGAATACTCCATCGTGGTCGCCGCTACCGCATCCGATCCGGCTCCCATGCAGTTCCTGGCGCCCTACACCGGCTGCACCATGGGCGAGTTCTTCCGTGACAGCGGTCAGCACGCTGTGATCTTCTATGACGACCTCTCCAAGCAGGCCGTCGCCTATCGCCAGATGTCGCTGCTGCTGCGCCGTCCGCCGGGCCGCGAGGCCTATCCGGGCGACGTGTTCTATCTGCATTCCCGCCTGCTGGAACGCGCGGCGAAGATGAATGATGAGCTCGGAGCAGGGTCGCTGACCGCGCTGCCGGTGATCGAGACCCAGGCGGGCGACGTGTCCGCCTATATCCCGACCAACGTGATTTCGATCACCGACGGGCAGATCTTCCTCGAGACCGAGCTGTTCTTCCGCGGCATTCGTCCGGCGGTGAACGTCGGCCTGTCGGTCTCCCGCGTCGGCTCCGCCGCGCAGGTCAAGGCGATGAAACAGGTTGCCGGCCGGATCAAGCTGGAACTGGCGCAATACCGTGAAATGGCGGCCTTCGCGCAATTCTCCTCCGATCTCGATGCCTCGACGCAACAACTGCTGGCGCGTGGCGCCCGCCTCACCGAGCTGTTGAAGCAGCCCCAGTATCGGCCGCTGCCGATCGAGGAACAGGTGGCGGCGATCTTCACCGGCGTGCGCGGTTATCTCGACAAGATCGACATCGGACGGATCGGCCCGTTTGAAACCCAGTTCATCTCCGAGCTGAAGTCGCGCGAGCCCGGGATATTGGACGCGATCCGTACCGACCTTGAGATCAAGCCGGACGTCGAGAAGAGGCTGACCGCGTTCCTCGACAATTTCGCCAAATCCTTCGCCTAAGGGTCACTCCCTCCCATGCCCAGTCTGAAGGCGCTTCGAACCCGCATCAACAGCGTGAAGTCGACGCAGAAGATCACCTCGGCGATGAAGATGGTCGCCGCCTCCAAGCTGCGTCGCGCCCAGCAGCAGGCCGAGGCCGCTCGGCCCTACGCCGAACGCATGGACCGGATGCTGCGGGCGCTCGCGGTCTCCGTTGCCGGGTCACCGATGGCGCCGCCGCTGCTCGTGGGGACCGGACAGGACAAGGTCCAGCTGCTGATCGCGGTGACCGCGGATCGTGGCCTTGCCGGCGCGTTCAACAGCAACGTCGGGCGTGCCACCCGTTTGCTCGCCCGTCGGCTGGAGTCCGAGGGCAAAACGGTGAAGATCCTGGCCGTCGGCCGCAAGGGGCGGGACTACCTGCGGCGCGAACTGTCCAGCCGGATCATCGACGATATCAGCTACGCCGGCCGGCGCCGCATCGAATTCACCGATGCGCAGGACGTCGGCGCGCGTGTGACGGCGATGCTGGCGGCTGGGGAGATCGACGTGGCGACGCTGATCTACAACCGTTTCCAGTCGGTCATCGTGCAGGTCGTGACCGAGCAGCAGATCATTCCGGCGCCGCCACCGCCCGCCGACGAGATCGTCGACACCGGCGGTGCGATCTACGAGTTCGAGCCCGACGAGGAAACCATCCTGGCCAAGCTGCTGCCGCAGGCGCTGTCAATCCAGGTTTACCGGGCATTGCTCGAGAGTTCGGCCGGCGAGCACGGCGCGCGGATGACCGCAATGGACAATGCCACCCGCAACGCCGGTGACATGATCAAGCGATTGAGCCAGAATTACAACCGGGCGCGGCAGGCGAACATCACCAGGGAACTGATCGAAATCATCTCCGGCGCCGAGGCGCTCTGATCGGGCAGCGTATCGGTTCGGCACCCGGGCAAATTTCAGAAGGAAACCATCATGGCCAGCAACATCGTCGGACGCGTGACCCAGGTTCTCGGGGCCGTGGTGGACGTGCAATTCGACGGCGAGCTGCCGTTCATCCAGAACGCGCTGACGACCAAGATCGAGAATCGGATCCTGGTGCTGGAGGTCGCCCAGGAGCTCGGTGAACGCACTGTTCGCTGCATCGCCATGGACAGCACCGACGGGCTGGTGCGCAGCCAGGAAGTGGTCGACACCGGCGGCCCGATCACCGTTCCGGTGGGACCGGAGACACTCGGCCGGATCCTCAACGTCATCGGCGATCCAATTGACGAACGCGGCCCGGTGAACGCCAAGCAGCGCTACCCGATCCACCGTGCGGCGCCGTCCTTCGAGGACCAGGCGACGTCGACCGAGATCCTGGTCACCGGCATCAAGGTCGTTGACCTGCTCGCGCCCTACCTGAAGGGTGGCAAGGTCGGCTTGTTCGGCGGCGCCGGTGTCGGCAAGACCGTCATCATCCAGGAGCTCATCAACAACATCGCCAAGGCGCACGGCGGCGTGTCGGTGTTCGCCGGCGTCGGTGAGCGCACCCGCGAGGGCAATGACCTGTATCACGAGATGGTCGATGCCGGGGTGATCAAGCTGGGCGAGAACGGCTCCACCGAGGGCTCCAAAGTGGCACTGATGTATGGCCAGATGAATGAGCCGCCCGGCGCCCGGGCTCGCGTCGGCCTGTCCGGCCTTTCGCTGGCGGAATATTTCCGCGACGAGGAAGGCCAGGACGTGCTGTTCTTCGTCGACAACATCTTCCGCTTCACCCAGGCCGGCGCGGAAGTGTCGGCGTTGCTGGGACGCATCCCCTCGGCGGTGGGCTACCAGCCGACCCTGGCCACCGACATGGGCGCGCTGCAGGAACGCATCACCTCGACCAACAAAGGATCGATCACGTCGGTGCAGGCGATCTACGTGCCGGCCGACGACCTGACCGACCCGGCGCCGGCCACTTCGTTCGCCCATCTTGACGCGACCACCGTGCTGAACCGCCAGATCGCCGAGTTGGGCATCTATCCGGCGGTGGACCCGCTGGACTCGACGTCGCGCTCGCTCGACCCCCGGATCGTCGGCGAGGAGCACTACAACGTGGCGCGCGAAACCCAGCGCATCCTGCAGACCTACAAGTCGCTGCAGGACATCATCGCCATTCTCGGCATGGACGAACTGTCCGAGGAGGACAAGCTGATCGTCGCGCGCGCCCGCAAGATCCAGCGCTTCCTGTCGCAGCCGTTCCACGTGGCGGAAGTGTTCACCGGCTTTCCCGGCAAATTCGTCGCCGTGGCAGACACGGTGCGCAGCTTCAAGGCGATCTGCGCCGGCGAATACGACCATCTGCCGGAAGCCGCCTTCTATATGGTCGGCACCATCGAGGAGGCCGTGGCGAAGGCTGAGTCGATGAAGGCGAAGGCCTGACAGGAAAATTCGATGTCGGTTGCACTGGAGATCGTGAGCCCGGAACGGCTGCTGCTGTCGCGCCCCGTCGACATGGTGGTGATACCTGCCTCTGAAGGCGACATGGGCGTGCTCGAGGGCCACACGCCGATGATCGTCATGCTGCGCGGTGGCACCATCGATTTGTATGAGGCTGACCGCATCACCGATCGTTTGTTCGTCGACGGCGGTTTCGCCGAGATTACGCCGGAGCGCTGCACCGTTCTCGCCGACCATGTGATGCCGCTGGCCGAAGTGAACCGCACCGACGCCGAACAACGCCTGGCCGAGGCCGAGGCGGCGTACGAAGCCGCGGACAAGAGCAATGTGGCGATCGAGGATGCGGCGCTCGACCGGCTGCAGTCGGCGCGTGCCAGGGTGGAAGCGGCGACCGGCGCCGCCTGAACCAAGGCACAACCGCTGCCGCGACAGTCGCCGAAAGGGCTCAACATCTCGGGCCGTCGGCGTCAGGCGCTGCTGCCGCGCCTGTGGCCGATGGGCGACAGCTCGAGCGTCGCCGCCATGAATAACGAGCTGTTTTAAAGTCAAGGATTTGCCGGCGGTTTCTCCGCGCCTCTTGGGTGATATATAGTGCCGGGCGCAGCGACCTAACGCACGCGCGTGCGACATCCTTGAGTGAGCATGATCACCCATGAAGCACTGGCGGATCAAAGACGTTGCCTGGGATCGGTTCGATCGCTCGGCCGTGGACGCGACGCTCATTCCCCTGGTCAAGGCAGCCGCCATGGTCGAGCGTAACGGGACGGATTACGCGCTGTATCTGGGCAGCGTCTTCAGCGACGACCCGGACTTCCGGCAGGCGGCCGAACATTGGGCGCTGGAGGAGGTTCAGCATGGCGACGCCCTGGCCGCATGGGCCTCCATGGCCGATCCGGACTGGGATTATGCCGCCGCGTTCGCCCGCTACCGCACCGGCTACACGATCAAGACCGACGCCGAGGTCTCTCGCCGCGGCTCTCGCACCGGCGAGTTGATCGCACGTTGCATGGTCGAAACCGGAACCTCCAGCTACTATACTGCTTTGGCCGAAGCCGCGGACGAGCCTGTGCTAAGGCAGATCTGCAAGCTGATCGCGGCCGATGAATACCGCCACTTCAAGCTGTTCTACGATCACATGCGGCGGTATCTCGGCCGGGAGAACCTGTCGATGATCAGCCGCCTGCGCATCGCACTCGGCCGCATCGGCGAGTCGGAAGACGATGAGCTGGCCTACGCGTACCATTGCGGAAACGAGCCGGAATCGCTGGCCTATCAGCACAGCCGCTGCATCTCAGCCTACATGGGCCAGGCGATGGGGTTCTATCGCTACCGCCATATCGAGCGCGGAACCGGAATGGTTCTGAAGACGGTCGGCCTGCCGCCACGCGGTACTCTGTCCGCAGTAGCAACGAGCCTGGCCTGGCGCCTGCTGCAGTGGCGCCGCAACCGCTTCGAACGACAGATCTATAGTATGGCCGTAACGACCGCTCCCATCAAGGCGACCGTCGCCTGACCAAGGCCACCCCCGCCGAATGCCCGTGTGCGTCCCCCTGTGTCATCCCCGGCGAAGGCCGGGGACCCACGTCTTCGTGTCATCCCCGGCGAAGGCCGGGGACCCACGTCTTACCGTGCTGTGCAGCGAAAGTCGTCAGTCCCGGATCGCTCCCCCCCAACCACGTCACCGCTTGCTCCGGCCTGGAGGAGGCTTCCCCCGGGCCGACGCTCATCACGAACCGGGTTCCTGCACCGACGTCAGGAAGGCAAGGATCTTCCGGAACTCATCATCTGATATGATACCGCTCCAATTGGGCATCCCCTTGTTGACCCGGCCATGTGTGACGGTGTTCATGAACATCTGCGGGAAGTCGTCGCCGTAGCGCTGCTGCAACATGCGCAGATTGCGCCGTTGCTCGCCCTGCACGGCATCCGGTCCGTGGCAATGGGCGCAGGTGGTGTTGAACAGCTTGCGACCAGCCGCGACGTCCTCGGCGCTCAACGCCGCGGCGGTCGCTCCGTTCGCCGTGGCCGGAGGCGCTGCCGCATTCCCCGAATTCGCCCCGTTCTGCGTCGCCGCATCCTGGTGCGGTGGCGTTCCGCCGCTGTCGTCGGACGATGCGGGCAACACCACCGCCGGCGCCGGAAAGCCATACTTCACCGAGAGGGCGTTGATAGTGGCGCCGAGCCCAGCCAACGCGTGGTCGACCGAGTCGCGCAGGTCGGTCTCATCGTGCCGGAATGCTATACTCGCGCCCCACTGGGTATGCTCGCCTCGGATCGGGACGACACGGTCGGCGCCGTGCAGCACACTGAGGTTGAGCCAGCCGGCCGATGGGCCGAAGATGAACGCGGCATCCGCCTTGCCGTCGGCAAGGTCCCGCACGGCCTCCTCCGGCGACAGCACCGTGACCATCTGCACGTCATTCTCAGCCGCCAGCAGGGTCTGCGGCGGCGAGGAGAATTGCACCGCCACACGTTTTCCATGCAGGTCTTCGACGTTGCTGACCGCCAACCCAGCCGGCGCGATGAGCGCGTAGCCGAACTGCACGATCGGTCGCGAAAAGATCAGCCGCGGTCCCATGAAAGAGGCATCATCCGGCACACCGACAAAGCCGTCGCACTGGCCCGTCAGCAGCTTCATGCGGATCTGCCGCTTGGTATAGAAGGTCGGCACCCAGACCGGCTGGAACGGCCGCCCCAGCGTCCTGGCTATTTGTTCGCCCAGTTCGATATAGAATCCAGGGGTTGTCGCGCTGGCGCTGCTGAACGGAAGATTGTCCGGATCGACGCACAGGCGCAGCGGGGCTGCGTTTTCCTCCGCCCGGGGATGGACCACGATCAGGCCAAGGATGGATATCGAGAGCAGGATGCAAGCGGCGATCGGTCCTCCCCGCCGCTTGCTCCGTGACGCCAGTCGAACCACTTACAGTGAGAACACGAACAGAGTCCCGCCTTCGGGTGTGGCTGCAATGATCTTCTTCCCGGTCTCACCCATATACGCCGGCGGCGACTCCGCTCGGCCGACCAGGATGGCCACATACTGCTTGCCATCCACGGCGAAGGTCATCGGACCCGCGCCGACGCCGCTGCCAACGTTCATCTGCCACAGCGGTTTGCCGGTCTTGGCATCCAGTGCGTGGAAGAAGCCGTTGATGTCACCGAAGAACACCAGGTTGCCAGCTGTGGTCATCGTCCCGCCATTCCACGGCAGCGGCAGGTTCATCGTCCAGGCCGGCTTCTGCGTTGCGGGATCGAGCGCCAGCAACTGGCCCAAATGGTCGCCGTGCCCCGGATTGACCGACGAGTCATTGCCTATGTAGAATGTACCGCGGCGATACTCGACCTCGGTCGCCTGCATGTCCTGGCACATGTTGTTCGTGGTCAGGTACGCCAGGCCGGTTATCGGATTGAACGACATTGGTTGCCAGTTCTTGCCACCCATCCAGCTGGGGCAGATGTCGGTGACCTTGACGTCGGTGCGCGGACGCTTGGCTGGATCCTCGATCGGCTTCTGCGCAGCCACGTCATAGTCGGTCGCCCAGTTCACCGGAACAAACGGCTTCGCCGAGATCAGCTTGCCGGTCTCACGATTGACGACGAAGAAGAAGCCGTTTCGGTCGGCCTTCATCATCACCGGTGTCTTCTGGCCATCGATCGTAATGTCCGCCAGGACATTCTCGTTCACGCCGTCATAGTCCCAGGCCTCGGCCGGGGTCTGCTGCACCGCCCACTTGATCTTGCCGGTGTCGCCATCCATCGCGATCGTGCTGGACGTGTAAAGATTGGTCAGCTTGCCATAGTCCGACGTGCCGGTGCTGCGCACCGCGGCGTTCCAAGGTCCCGGGTTGCTGGTGCCGTAGATCACCGTGTTGGTCTTGGCGTCATAGGTGCCGACCTGCCACGCCGCGCCGCCACCATGCTGCCAGCTGTCGCCCTTCCAGGTTTCGTTGCCTGGCTCCTCGGTGCCGGGTATTGTCCAGGTCTTCCAGACCTGCTTGCCAGTCTCCAGATCAAACGCCTGAAGCGCGCCCCGCACGCCGTATTCGCCGCCGGCAAAACCGCTGACGACGAGCTTCTTGGCCACCACCGGCGGCGAGGTAATCGCCGAACCCTGCTTGTAGTCGACAACCTGTGTCTTCCAAAGCTCCTTGCCGGTCTTGGCGTCGAGTGCGATCAGCCGTCCATCGAGCGTGCCGAAGACGATCTTGCCGTCAGCATAAGTGACCCCGCGGCTATCCAGATCGCAGCAGACGAAAGGTTCGAAATCCTCGGCGATGACCGGCTGATACTGCCAGCGAATTACCCCGGTCCGCGCATCGAGCGCATAGACGCTGCGCGGCCCCGACGAACTGGGGACATAAAGTGTGTCGCCGATGACGATCGGGGTTGCCTCGTTGGAGCGTAGCGCACCCAGTTGGAAGGCATAGGCCAGCTTCAGCTGCCCGACATTCTGATCAGTTATTTGTTTGAGCGGACTGAACCGGGTGTTCTCCGGGGTTCGGCCGTACGACGGCCAGTTGCTGTCGCTTTGCAGCGCCTGGTCGAGTGCATCGTCGGCAAAGGCCGGTATCGCGGCGAGCATGCCAAGCGCAACCGCCGCGCTGCTCAACAACGTCGAATACGGCGTCTTCATGAAGCTTTCTCCCCCTGTAACTCTTCGTGCCCGGACCGATCGTTCCGCGGACTTTGCTGCTGCCAAGCCCGCTGCTGAGGCTAGAGGGCATAAACCGGCGAGTTCCAGACCGCTGCCACCAGAGACTTGGGCCGCACGGCTTTATGTTTCGGACCGTGGGATGCTCAGCTCCGGCCGAGCGGCGAAATGAAGCTGCCATGCCGGTTGACTGCCTGACGCTGTCGGACAGTCCGCGGAAGCTGGTCGCTGTCGGGATGCGACCGAACCACGCGCGCGGAACTGACATCGCCGGATTTGGGCGCCGGCCGATGCATCCGTTCACGCCGCCAGTCGCGGAATTGTCCCCGCGGTCAGAACCTGGGCTGCTCGTCGCCCACGAAAGCGTATAGCGTCAGTCTCTCACGTTGATCAGGAGGCAGCCGTGCCAACTCTAGCGGAGAAGACCTGCACCCCATGCCGCGGCGGGATTCCGCCGCTGACGGCCGGGGAGGCGAAGTCGTACCAGCTCGAGGCTCCCGAGTGGGGATTGCGCGACGAAGCAACCCGCATCGAGCGGACCTACCGGTTCGCCAATTACAAAGCTGCATTTGCCTTCGTGTGCGCCGCTGGCGAAATGGCCGAAGCGGAGGCTCACCACCCCGATATCAGCTTTGGCTGGGGTTACGCGACCGTCTCGCTCAAGACGAAAAAGATCAAGGGTTTGCACGAGAACGACTTCATTATAGCGACGAAGCTCGATCGGCTGTTTGCGAAGCTGCAGGGCCAGGATGCCGGGCAGCGGGGCGTTTGAGCCGGATCCAATGCGGGATTGGAGTTCACTGCGGCTGGCTGCAAACGACGGGGAAGGCGGTGCGAACCATGTTGACGCTGTCGGCCGCAAGACCGGGCCGACGTGACAACGTGCGCCGCGAGCGGGGCCAACCCGGTGCTGCATTACCGCCGCGGCTGGTTACGGAGTAGGATGGTTAACCGAGTAGGATTGTTCGGCAAGGGAGACGAGCCATGCGGAAAGGTTTGGGCAGATCAAGTATCGGATTGGCGCTCATGCTGCCGCTGTCGGCTCTGGCCGCATCGTCGCCGCCCGGCGCGGATGGGAACACTCCTGTCGCATCCGTGATGGTGAGCGGCATTTCGTGCGGTTATGTCGTGCGTTTCGGCGGCCCCGTTGACCATATATTTTCGCAGCTGCAGATCACGCAGAACGGACGCACTCTGGAGACCCTTCCGGTGCGGCTGGAGAGCGCGCCGAACGTGCTTTTTGCCCGCGGCAGGACTTTGCCGCCCGGCACCTACGATCTGCACTGGAAGGTTAAGTCGATGACCGACAGCAGCGTCTCCGAGGGCGATGCTTCGTTCACTGTCGAGCCGCAGCACGACTAGAGCAATATCAGCCTGGCTCGAATCGCGGAGCGACGCCAGGCTGATGAAATTGCTCGTGAAACAACAGTTGGAGCGCTTCCACTCGGGGTGGAGGCGCGCCAGGGCGATGTTAGCCTGGCCCGAATTGCGGAGCGACCTCAGGCTGATGAGATTGCTCGCGAAACGACGACCGGAGCGTTTAGAGCCCGGCGGTCCGCCGGATATCTTCGCCGCAACGGAGCGGCGTCGTAACCCGAAGGCAGCGCTGTCAGCTGTTCGGACCACGCTCCATCGAAACCGGCTGCCACCGCCTCAGGTCGGACTTCAGCAACACCGCCGGATTGACACAGCTCATCGGCCACTTGCCATTCAGCACCAGCGCCAACTCCCGCCCGACATGCCGTTTCCGCGCCGGATCGAACCGGGCGGACGCCGACGCCGTGTGTGCGCTCAGCGTAACGTTCGCCATGCCCAGGAGCGGATTGTTGTTGCCCGGAGGCTCGATCTCCAGCACGTCCAGCCCGGCGTGGGCGATCCACCCTTCCTGCAGCGCCTTGATCAGCGCCGCCTCCTGCACCGTCGGGCCACGGCCGGTGTTGATGAACACGGCGGATTTCTTCATCAGCCGAAAATGCTTCTCCATCAGCATGCCTTCCGCTTCCGGCGTCGCCGGCGCGTGCATCGAAACGAAATCCGACTGCGACAGCACGTCCTCGAGTGTGGAGGGGATCACGCCGTGCTCCACCATCACCAGTTCCTCGATGAACGGGTCATAGGCAAGCACCCGCAGACCGAACGGCTTGGCGCGCTTCGCCACTGCTCGGGCGACATGGCCGAAAGCAATGAGACCCAGCGTTTGGCCCATCAGCCGAGGGATCCCCAGCAGCGCCGGCCGACCCTCCCGCCAACGGCCTTCGCGCACCATGCGGTCCTGCTCGATGGTCCGCCGATGCGCCGACAGCAGCAGCATCAGCGCATGGTCGGCGACTTCCTCGATGAAGGTGTCGGGGCAGTTGGTCACCGGCATGCCGCGTGCCGTGGCCGCCGCCACATCCACACTGTCCACACCCACGCTGCCGAGCACGATCGCGCGGCATTTCGCCGGCAGCCCATCCACCACCTTCTTCGAGAAGCGCATACCCTTGGCGTAGATCGCGTCGGCATCCTGGGCGAAACGAACAAATCCGTCCTCGTCGGCCGGACCCTCGACGATTGCGGCGTCGATCCCTTCCAGCGGCTCCATTTCGTGGTCATAGCCGCCGCCGGCGGTGGTGAAGCTGGCCCCGGCGGGGGTCGCTATCTTGAATTTTGCCAACTGCTCTCTCCTATCCAACATTTCGCCACCGGCAAGCCAATCATGGCATCGACCGGTCAATTCCGTGGCGGTCGCGCCCGGACGGCCTTCTCATTCACATCGATGCCCCAGCCCGGGCCACTCGGCAGGATGAATTCTCCGTCTTCGATCGTCGGCACGGTGGTGTAGAATTCGTCACGCCACGGCGCACTGTCGATGTCGATCTCCATCACGCGGAAGTTGGGGACGATGGCGCTGAACGTCGCGCTGATGGCGCTGCACAGATGACCATAAAAATTGTGCGGCGCGACGTTGATCTCGTGCACGTCCGCCATGGCGGCGATCTTGGCCGACTCCACCAAGCCGTTCCAGATCACGTCGACGATCGCCACATCGGTCGCGTAATGGTCCAGGAACGGCTTGAACTCCCTGCGTCCATGCAACGTTTCGCACGAAGCGATCGGGCAGGGGGCGCCGCGCTTGATCTCCGCCAGCGCCGGCGCGTCGTGCGTGTCGATCTCGAGCCAGGTCAGGTTGATCGGCGCCACCGCCTCGGCGATGCGCTTGAAACCCTCGGTCTTGAAATTGAAGTTGATGTCGAGATGGATGCCCAGCTCCGGACCGACCGCCTCGCGGATGATTGAAAGCTGCTCGCTGACGCCACGGATCAGCCTGTTGTCCCAGTTCAGCTCGGGCCAGCCGACAGTGCGGCCGAAGCCGGGGACGTAGGACGCGAGCCGGCCGTCGATCATCGGCAGAATGTTGGTCTTCAGCGCGCGAAAGCCGCGGTCACGCGACCTCCCGGGCATGGCGCGCGAGGTCGTCGTAGCCGTTCAGCGGAGGCACCCCCATCAGCGCGGCGCTGCGCACCCGATAGGTGCCGAAATGCGACCAGTAGACTGGAATACGCTCGCGGATCGGGCCACCGAACAAGGCATAGACCGGCACGTTGTAGGCTTTGCCGGTGACATCCAGCAGCGCGTTCTCGATGGCCGCGATGGCCTGCTGGTTCAGTCCGCCGCGCGACTGCCGGGTCAGCACGTGAAGATGCTGCGTCACCTGCTCGAAGCGGCGCGGATCGCGGCCGATCAGCACCGGCGACAGGCCGCGGATGACGTCCGACAGGCCAGTGCTGCCGAAACTCTCATTGAACTCGGACCAGCCGACGATGCCGTCGTCGGTGGTGACTTTCAGGAACGAGAACATGCGCCAGCCAGCATCGGCCTGCAGTGTCTCGATATGGGTGATCTTCATGGTTTCCTCCGGGGACTGCTTCCCCAGCGTTGGTCCCGCATGGCCGGGATGATTGCGCTATCACGGCTCGGCCACATTCCAAGCACGGCGCGCGACCAGGGGCAAGGTTGGCTCCGATCGCAAGGGGTCGGTCGAGCTCGCCGGAGTTAACGCTTCATCAACCATTCCTCGCCACTATGCCCACGGATGTCAGATCCCCCGACGATGATCATTGCCGAACGCGATTCGCTTGTCCGCGACGCGCTGCGCGTTGAATTCTCGCACCTGGGTTTTGTCGTCCTGCTCGCGGCCAGCGGACCGGAGGCCGAAGATTTCGCCGCCCGGACGGTTGCCGATCTGGTCATTCTGGACGTCATGCTTCCTCGCCTGAGCGGCTACGATGCCTGCGCCCGCATCCGTCAGCGGGCGGGGTACGAAAATACCCCCATCGTGCTCACGACCTACAAGCGGTCGCCGCGGGTCGATGCGGCTGCGGTTGCCGCCGGTGCCACCAGCATCCTGGGCAAACCATATTCGTTCAACGATCTGTTGAGCACCCTGGCGCCGCATCTGCGGGCTGACCACCCACTGCTGGTCAAACTGCCCGGGGTGGCAGGTCTCGGTGAACCAGCGGGCCGCGAGTGGGGAAAGCCGGAGACGCTTGAATGGCGCTTCGGCACCGACTTCGGGCTTATCGCGGAACGCTCTGATTTTGCCGGTCGTCCGCGGCAGGCTCGTCAAGGTGCCACTCAACCGCAAGCCTTGACAATGATGGGAGATCCGTCAGTTTTCGGTATAGGACAGGAAAATTGATGTCTGGAACATGATAACGGCTGGCCAGATGCGCGCCGCTCGCGCCCTGCTGGGGCTGGATCAACGCGCCCTCGCGGATCTGTCCAGCCTGTCGCTTCCGACCATTCAGCGGATGGAGGCCAGTGACGGCCTGGTCCGCGGCACCGTCGATTCCTTGATGAAACTCATTGGCGCGCTGCAGTCCGCCGGCATAGAACTTATCAGCGACGGCGCGGCCAGCGCCACCGGCGGGCGCGGTGTCCGGCTGACCGGACCGGCATCGCTGAGCCCGGACCCATGATCGAGCTGATTGCGTGGGTCATCCTGGCACTGATTCGCGCTGTCAGTCGTGGGCGTGATGACCGCGCGCTTTGCGGGCGGGCGTCTGCTCGTTTACGGCGGCAGCCTTATGTCGTGTGCGGCGCTGCTGTTCGCGGGCCTTGCTGCGCTCACCGGCCCCGTCCAGCGTCTCGCCCTGCCGTTCGGTCTGCCTTGGGTCGGTACCCATCTGCGCCTGGACGCCTTGGCCGGCTTTTTCCTGGCTCTGGTCGGGCTCGGCGGCGGCGGGCGCCAGTCTTTTCGCCCTGGGCTACGGCCGTCATGAAGCGCATCCCGGGCGCGTCCTGCCGTTCTATCCCGCCTTCCTGGCCGCAATTTCGCTCGTCGTTGTCGCCGATGACGCCTTTCTGTTTCTCTTCGGCTGGGAATTGATGTCGCTGACCTCGTGGGCGCTGGTGATGGCGGGCCAAGGCGACCCCGGCCATGGCGGCACGCGCGCTGGATTCGTCTACCTGACGATGGCGACATTCAGCGGCCTGACCTTGCTGCTGGCCTTCGGTTTGCTGGCCGGTGCCTCGGGCGGCTATGCCTTCGAGCCAATGCGTGCGGGGCATCCGGACGCCCCGATCGCGGCCTTGGTCTTTATCCTGGCGCTGATCGGAGCCGGCTCGAAGGCCGGGCTGGTGCCATTGCACGTCTGGCTGCCTCTGGCGCACCCCGCCGCTCCCAGCCACGTATCGGCATTGATGAGCGGCGTGATGACCAAGGTCGCGGTATACGGTTTTATTCGTATCATCTTCGATCTGTTGGCGCCTCCGTCGTGGTGGGCCGCGACGGTGGTGCTGGCCCTTGGGGGGATCACCGCCGTCATCGGGGTCCTTCACGCGATGATGGAGCGCGATCTCAAACGGCTGCTGGCCTATTCGACAGTGGAGAATATCGGCATCGTGTTCATCGGCCTGGGGCTTGCCCTGGCGTTCCGCGCCAATGGCTTCGGCGCTGGCGCCGCCCTGGCGATGACCGCAGCACTATTCCATGCACTCAATCATACGCTGTTCAAAAGCCTGTTGTTCTTTGGCGCCGGCGCGGTGCTGAACGCGACCGGCGAGCGAGACATGGAGATGATGGGTGGCCTGATCCATCGCATGCCGCGGACCGCTGTCGCGTTCCTGGCAGGCTGTGTGGCGGTCTCGGCGCTGCCGCCGCTGAACGGGTTCGCGTCCGAGTGGCTTACCTTCCAGGCCGTCCTGTTGCGCCCCGAAATGCCGCAATGGGGACTGAAGCTGATGCTGCCAGTGGATGGTGCCCTGCTGGCCCTGGCCGCCGCGCTGGCTGCCGCCTGCTTCGTCCGGGCATTCGGCATCTGCTTTCTCGGCCGCCCCCGGAGTGAATCATCGCGTCTCGCCCGGGAGAGCGATCCTTGGTCGGTGTCCGCGATGCTGGGCTTTGCCGTGCTATGCCTGCTGGCAGGTGTCGTGCCGGGCGTCGTCATCGATGGCCTGGCACCCGTGGCGCAGACGCTGACCGGCGCCCGTATGCCGGTTCAGCTGGGCGACGCATGGCTGACCATCGTCCCTATCGCGGCCAGCCGCAGCTCGTACAACGGCCTTCTGGTGTTCGGTTTCATTGCCACGTCGATGCTGCTCACGGCCGGCTTGGTGCATCTCGTGTCGCGCCGGGTGCGCCGGGTGCCGGCATGGGACTGCGGTTTTCCAGATGCCGGCGTGAACACTCAGTATTCAGCCGGCAGTTTCGCTCAACCGATCCGCCGGGTGTTCGGCGCCGTCGTGTTCCAGGCGAGCGACACGGTCGACATGCCGGCGCCGGGCGACGATCGGGCCGCCAGCATCACGCACAGCATACGCGACCCGGTCTGGGACGGCGTCTATGCGCCACTCGGCCGAGCGGTAACGGAAGTCGCAGGCCGAATGAATGTCCTGCAGTTCTTGACCATCAGACGCTATCTCGGGTTTGTCTTCGGCGCGCTGGTCGTGTTGCTGCTGACCCTCGCGCTGTGGCAGTAACGCCATGTCTCCGCCCGCCGCCGGTGCAGACGCCGTGGCAGTGACACTCGCGCTGCTCGCGCAACTGTTTCAGATGACGCTCATCCTGCTGCTGGCACCGCTGCTGACCGGACTGGTGCGCAAGGTCAAGGCAAGGCTGCAGCGCCGCGAGGGGCCTCCGCTGTTGCAACCCTATCTCGACCTGCGACGGCTGCTGGGGAAGGACGCGGTGGTGGCAGAGAACGCCTCCTGGCTGTTCCGCGCGGCACCCTATTTCGTCTTCGCCACCACCTGGGTGGCCGCCGCGCTGATCCCAACCTTCGCCGCCAACCTGATGTTCAGTTGGTCGGGCGACCTGATCACGATCACCGCCCTGCTTGGCAGCGCCCGTTTCGCGTTGGCATTGGCCGGGATGGATATCGGCACCAGTTTCGGCGGCATTGGCGCGTCGCGGGAGATGATGATCGCTTCCCTGGCCGAACCCGCCATGCTGATGATCGTGTTCTCGGTCGCGCTGATCGCTGGCTCGACACAGCTTTCCACCATCGCGGAAGCCATGCTGAACGGCCACGAGGGCCTGCGGGTGTCGCTGGCACTGGCACTGGTGGCGCTGGTCATTGTCGCGGTGGCGGAGAACGGCCGCGTTCCGGTGGACAACCCGGCGACGCATTTGGAACTGACCATGGTGCACGAGGCGATGGTGCTGGAATACTCCGGTCGCCATCTGGCGATGATCGAGTGGGCGGCGTCGCTCAAGCTGATGCTCTATATATCCATGATCGCCTGTGTGTTCGTGCCGGTCGGACTGGCGGATAACATGGCCAGCCCGGTGCGCGACGCCGTGGGTGCCGTGGCCTGGATGGCGAAGATGGCGGTCGGCGGCATCGCACTGGGCGTGGCGGAGATGTCGGTCGCCAAGATGCGCGTCTTCCGGGTGCCCAACTTCCTCGGCGCCGCCTTGATGCTGGGTCTGCTCGGCGTGCTTCTGCTGTTCGTTTCGCGAGGCATGTGATGGTGACAACGTGATCGGAACGAGACGTTGAACCACACCCTGTCGTTCGACGTTGCCCACATGCTGGCGGGTCTGCTGGTACTGGTCAGTTTCATGATGCTGTATCAGGTGCGGCTGTACGCCCTGCTGCACGCACTCGCGCTGCACGCCTTTGTGCTGGCCCTCTCGGTCGCCTGGCAGGCTCATATTCAGGACGCACCGCATCTCTACATCACCGCGGCGCTGGCGTTGGGCTTCAAAGCCATACTGATCCCCTGGGCCCTCCGCCGGATGGTGTTCCGCATGGGCGTGCACCGCGAGATCGAGACGGTGGGCGGCATTGGTATGACCATGCTCGCCGGCATCGCGCTTGTCGCCCTGTCGCTGGAGGTGATGCTGCCGGTCACCGCACAGGCCGATCCGGTGGCCCGCGAGGACATCGCCCTGGCTTTGTCGGTGGTGCTGATCGGTCTGCTGATGATGGTCACCAGGCGCAACGCCGTCAGCCAGGTCGTTGGCTTCATGTCGTTGGAGAACGGCATCAACCTGGCTGCCACCGGCGCCCGCGGCATGCCTCTGGTGGTCGAGATCAGCGTCGCCTTCTCGATCCTGATCGCCTTCATCGTCGTCGGCGTCTTCCTGTTCCGCATCCGCGAGCGGTTCGACACGATAGACGTCGGCGCCCTGGACCGCTTCCGCGGCGGCCAGCGATGAGCGTGGTTCGGCAATGAGCATCGTCCGGCGGCGCTTGTGATGATCGGACCGGTCGAGGCGATCCTGCTGACGCCGTTGCTGGCGGGAGCGGTCCTGGCGGCGCTGCCGGGTTACCGCATCGGCGCGGCGCTGAACGTACTGGCCTGCCTGGTGTCCCTCGCCTTCGCGCTGCTTCTGTTGTCGGAGCGGCCACCCACCGGAAGCTACCTGCTGGTCGACGATCTCAACATCGCCTTTGTCCTGTTGACTTGTTTCATCGGCTTTACCACCAGCGTCTTCAGTGCATCCTATATCAGTCACGAACTACAGGTCGGCAAGCTGGCGACCCGGCATATACGTTTCTATCATGCAATGTTCCAGCTTATGCTGTTCGGCATGAACCTGGCGCTGCTGGCCAACAATATCGGCCTGATGTGGGTCGCGGTCGAACTGGCAACCTTGACCACGGTGATGATGGTCGGACTCTATCGCACCGCCGAGGCGCTGGAGGCTGCGTGGAAGTATTTCATCCTCGGCAGCGTCGGCATCGCGCTGGCTCTGTTCGGCACCATCCTGGTCTACCTCGCCGCGCGTCCGGTGGCCGGCGAGGGAATGGAGGCAATGACCTGGACTACTCTGCTGCGGCTGGCGCCGAGCTTCGATCCTCCGCTGCTGAATATCGCATTCATTTTCTTGTTGCTGGGATACGGAACCAAGGTCGGGCTGGCGCCACTCCATGCCTGGCTTCCCGACGCGCACGCCGAGGGACCGACACCGATCTCCGCCGTGCTGTCCGGCCTTCTGCTGAATGTCGCATTGTACGCGCTGCTGCGGTTCAAGATGCTGCTGGCGGCAAATCCGCACGCCATCGCGCCGGGGCCGCTGATGATCGCGCTGGGACTGCTTTCGGTCATTTTCGCCGCGTTCATGCTGTACCGGCGCCGCGATATCAAACGGCTGTTCGCCTACTCATCCATCGAGCATATGGGCATCATCGTGTTCGCCTTCGGCGTCGCCGGCCCCCTGGGCAACTTCGCGGGCCTGTTGCAGATGGCGATGCACAGCCTGACCAAGTCTGCGATCTTCTTCTCGGTCGGCCATGTGGCCCAGGTCAAAGGCACCCAGCGCATCGCCGAGATCGGCGGCCTGACGGAAAGCCACCCGGTGCTCGGCTGGACCCTGGTCGCAGCGGTCGCCGCCATCATCGGCTTGCCGCCCTTTGGCGTATTCACCAGCGAGTTCCTGCTCATCTCTTCCAGCTTTGCCCGCGAGCCGGCATTGGCGGTGCTGCTGGTCCTTGGGCTCCTGATCGCCTTCGGAGCGCTGCTGCTGCGGCTAACCGATGTGGCGTTCGGCCCGGTGCGCGGCCCGACCGACGCTGTGCACGCTTCCTATCTGCCGATCTTCGCGCATCTCGGCCTGGTGCTGGTAGCCGGGATCTGGCTGCCGCCGCCTCTGGTCGTCTGGTTCCAGCACATCGCGGTGCTGCTCGGATGAGCGTTCTGTCCGAGCTTCTTGCCGCCGGCCAGCCGGTTGACGGCCATCGACCCTGGCCGCGCGTCTGGCTGCATCCCGACACCTGGCAAGACGCCACCAGCCGCCTGGCCGACGGCGCCCTGACTTTGCTGAGCCTGTGGGGCGAGACCGGCCGGATCCATATGGCGGTGCTGGCGACCGACCCGCCGGAGGTCGCTGTCCTGTCGCTGGATTGTCCGGACGGTCGCTACCCCTCCGTCGGCGCCCGCCATGCTCCGGCAATCCGCCTGGAGCGCGCGGTCCGCGATCTGTTCGGACTGCAGCCGGTCGGGCTACAGGATGAACGACCTTGGCTGGACCATGGCCGCTGGGACGAGGAGCAGCGGCCCGCCAACGCCTATCGGTTCCTGCCGGTGGACGGCGCGGGGCTGCATCAGATCCCGGTCGGTCCGGTGCATGCCGGCATCATCGAGCCCGGGCATTTCCGCTTCACCTGCGACGGCGAGACCGTTGTCAGGCTGGAGGAGCGCTTGGGATACGTCCACAAGGGCATCGACCTGATGATGGTCAACGCGCCGCTGCCGCGGGCGCACCGGATAGCGGGAAGAACCTCAGGCGACAGCACGGTCGCCTACGCCTGGGCGTTTTCCCGTGCGGTGGAGGCAGCCCTCGGCGTGACGCCGCCACCGCGGGCGATCTGGCTGCGCGCGGTGATGGCGGAACTGGAGCGCATCGCCAACCACGTCGGCGACTTCGGTGCGATCTGCAATGATGCCTCGTTCAGCCTGATGCTGGCACATACCGCCGTGCTGCGGGAGCGGGTGCTGCGCGCCTCAGCCGACTGCTTTGGGCACCGGCTGATGATGGACAGGATCTTGCCCGGTGGCGTCGCGGTCGATCTGGACGTCGCCGGAATCGCCCGCTTGCGCGCGCTCGTCGCCGCGTTCCGAGCCACCATGCCGGCCCTGACGGGGATGTACGACGGCACGGCCTCGTTGCAAGACCGAACCGTCACCACCGGCATCCTTCGGCCGGGTCTGACCAGGCGGTTCGCGCCTGGCGGCTTCGTGGGACGGGCCTCCGGTCGCGATTTCGATGCGCGCCGCGACCTCGGCTACGCCCCGTACGACAGGTTGAGTTTCACTGTGCCGGTGCTGCGGGAGGGCGATGTCAACGCCCGCGTCTGGATCCGCCTGCGGGAAATCGAACAGAGCCTGGGACTGCTCGATCAGTTGCTGGCCGATTTGCCAACCGGTCCGATCACCGACAGGTTGAACGATCAGGCGCCAATGGCCGAGGGAATGGCGGTGGTGGAGGCGTTTCGTGGTGATGTGCTGGTCTGGCTGAGGCTGGAGGCCGGAACGATCGAGTGCTGCCACATGCGCGACGCATCATGGTTCCAATGGCCGCTCCTCGAGGCCGTGATCGAAGGCAACATCGTCGCCGACTTTCCGCTTTGCAACAAAAGTTTCAATTGCTCCTATTCCGGCCACGATCTTTAGAACATTGGCAGCCTGCCTCTTCCTACTAAGGTGGAAGTGCTCCGGCGCGTCGACTTCGTTCGCCGAATAGCCACAGTCTATCGCGACGATCGGAATAATTCGATTTTCGGTTCGCCGTTCATTCTTCCTTAAGTATCTGCGCCTAACAATACAGCGATATCAGTCAGAGCGCCCTTTCGATGGGCCGTAGACGGAGAAATCACGTGTCTATCTCTAGCATCACCCAATCCAATCTGTATCTGAACGGGGTGGCTTCAACCGACAGCTCGACCGACCCTCTTGCCGCGGCCTTGTCGACCGCATCCGCCACTGTTCAGCCGGTGTCGAGCACTGGCACGACGCTTACGGGCAGCTCTGCCCTGTTCCAGCAGTTGAGCAGCAGTCTGCAGACGCTTCTGCTGCAACTACAAGGCGGTCAGGCCTTCGGCGGGACAACTACTCAAGCTTCGAACACCCCAAGTTCCATCGCCGCTGCGACCACCAGTGGCACCTCCGGCGCGACCACCAGCGCCACGTCCGGCACCGACCCCACGTCCGACGCCAGCGCAACCTCGAGTGTCAACGCCACGACCGGGGCCACTCAGGCGGAGCCGCACCATCACCACCACCATTCCGGCCAGCAGGAAACCGGTGGGCCCAGTCAGTTGCAGACGGATGCAACCAATCTTCTGAATGACCTTACCGGCAATACAAGCTCCAGCAGTAGCACCGCCTCGTCAACCAACTCTGCCACGCCAACAAATGCCGCCGATGGCATTTCGGCGAGCTTCTTTGGCGCCTTTCGGGCGTATGCCGCCGCCAACGCACAAACCGCGGTCCCCACCCAACTTGGATTCGCTTGAGCGCGGGCGTCTGCGAGGCTCTCACATCACTGGTTCGGGGCGACGCACCGCGATCGGCCGCGTCCAACCCCGGGCCACTCGGCGCGGCACGCGCACGCACGCCCCGCGGTCCACCGCCACTGCGATCGGTGGCCGGGGCATACCTCGCCAGGCCCTCGGCGGGTGTAGGCGCTGTTGATCAGCGCTGTAACCGTCATCGGCGACCTGCGGCGTCCGGACGGCCACGGCAATCCCGGCGGCGTCGATCGCCCGACCATCTGGCTCTACAACGCGATCAAGCGCCAGGTCGCTCTGGCCACCGGATTGTCGGTTTCGGTGCTCAGCACTTGCCAACTGCCCGCGTTTGCGGCCGCCCTGACGGCTGAGCGCCCGCTCGAGCGCGCCGCGTTGCATTGGGCTGCCGGTTTCCAAAGCTTGTCCGAGCGCTCCGCATTCGATCGCCATGTCATGCCCCGGCTACAGAGACAGTTTTGCATCGGATACGAATTGCCGCCTTACCTCGTCGCGATATTTGAAGCAGCCGCAATCCCGTACATCGATGTGCGGATCCACCCGATACGATTTCTCGACGACCTGCTGTTTGCCGTCCGCGGCTGCGATGTCGATACGAGGTCAGAATTGCTCAGGATCGCGGTGGCGGAGAGCGAGGTGATCGTCACCGCGGGGCTGCGCGAGGCGATGTGCCAGATGATCACCGACACGAGCTTGCCGGACAACACCATGCTGGTGCTCGGCCAGCGGCCTATGGATGCGACCCAGATCATCGCCGGACGGTTCTACGACGCCGCTGAGCAGGTCGACGAAATCGCCGCGCTGTGTCACTCATACCGTGCGGTTTTGCTCAAGCCCCATCCGCTGGAGCACGGGCACAGCCTGCTGATCGTCGTGGCAGGCGTCGCTCGCAACATAATCGGCGTCACCGACGACAATCTCTATCGGCTTCTCTCGTTGCCTCAGGTTACCGCGGTGCTGACAGTGAATTCCAGCGCCGGGTATGAGGCGCCGTATTTCGGCAAACAACTCCACGCCCTGGCGCCGCTGCGGTTTCGACTTGGCTGGCGCGGTGATGCGCCTTGCGCCGATCAATATGCCTCGCTCGACGATCGCGTTCTGACGCCCGATTTCTGGCGCACAGTGTTGGCGCCGCACACGCCTGTGACGAAAGCCGACGGCTTTCGCCTCAGCGCGAAGCCGAATTGGCTGCGCATCGCTTTGGACAGTTTCTGGAATTTCCAGGAGATCGACACCGACCGTGTACCGCCGCGACGAGCCGAGCCCACCTGAGCGGCACCTCTGATCTGGCCTTGTCCAACCGCACTCGCTGGTCGCCTGGGCAGGGACCAGACCGCAGTGTCGAGTTGCGTGAAATCTCGGTTTTCGCGGTAGCTACGCTGCGGGTCCGCGCCGAGTTCCGGGGTCGATCCAGGCATTTGCGACCGGACGGACTGATCGTGCTCGGGTCGATGTACGGGACACTCAGTGGGTCCCAGTTGGCGGGCAGAGGAATCTCCGCCAAATCACCGACCTCGATGCAGATTTTTATGCCCGCACATGGTTTTGCAACCAAGCCCCGGCGGCTGCCGATCGCCGGCACAACGGCTGTGCAGACTTAGCATGTCGCATCAAACTCTCGGGTTCATGCCCGCTTCAAAGTGTGACCATCGACGGGTGCCGGTGTTGCTCCCCTATCCGTTCCCCGGGCCGTTCGACTACCGGGTCCCGACGGACCTCGACCTCAAGCCCGGCGATATCGTCTTGGTCCCGTTGAACCGGCGGCAGGAGGTGGGCGTGGTCTGGGACGCGCCCGCCGGCGATACGGTTCCTGACGACCGATTGAAGTCCGTGGCGGGTGTCATCGACACCCCGCCGATGGGCCACTCACTCCGCCGGTTCATCGACTGGATAGCCGCCTATACCCTGACCGCGCCCGGGGACGTTCTGGCCATGGCGCTCCGGGTCGTCTCCGGCGTCGATCGCCCGGTGATGGCATATCGGCGAGCAATCCCATTGCCGGCGATCCGACTGACACCGACGCGGCAGCGGGTTTTGGACGCGTTGGCCGGCGAGGAGCCGCTAACCGCCGCCGACCTTATGCGCCGGTCCGAGGTCAGCGCGGCGGTGTTGCGGGCCATGGCGGCGGCTGGGCTGCTGGCCATCGAGGCGGCGGCGCGGCGATCGCCGTTCCTCCCACCGGATCCGGATTATCCGGGACCGGCGCTGTCACCCGAGCAAACCGGGGCTGCCGGCGTGTTGCGGGCGGCCGTCACGAGCCGTCGGTTTTCGGTCACGCTGCTGGACGGCGTCACCGGCTCGGGTAAGACCGAGGTCTACCTGGAGGCCGTCGCCGCATGTCTGAGCGCCGGTCGTCAGGCGCTCGTGATGCTGCCCGAAATCGCCCTGTCCTCACAGTGGACCGAGCGGTTTCAGCGCCGTTTCGGCGTCGCCCCCGCGGTGTGGCATTCCGATCTGCCGCCACGCACCCGCAAGATCACCCGCAAGGCCGTCGCGGCGGGCGCGGCGTCCGTGGTTGTCGGCGCCCGTTCGGCCCTGTTCCTGCCGTTTCCCGACCTCGGCCTGGTGGTGGTGGATGAGGAGCATGAGGCCGCGTTCAAGCAGCAGGACGGCGTCATCTACAATGCCCGCGACATGGCCATCGTCCGCGCTCGGCTATGCGCCTGCCCGGCGGTGCTGGTTTCGGCAACGCCCAGCCTGGAGACAGTCATGAACGTCGAGGCCGGGCGATACCAGCACCTGCGCCTGTCCAGCCGGCATGGCGGCGCAACTTTGCCGAAAATCGAGCTGGTCGATCTGCGGGAGACCCCGCCGGACCGCGGACGCTTCCTGGCTCCGCCATTGATCGAAGCCGTGCGGCAAACATTGACTCGCGGTGAGCAGGCAATGCTGTTTCTCAATCGTCGCGGTTACGCGCCGCTGACCTTGTGCCGCCGTTGCGGCCACCGGATGCAGTGCCCCAACTGCACCGCGTGGCTGGTAGAGCACCGCACCCGTCATTTGCTGCTCTGCCATCATTGCGGCCACACCATCCCGATCCCGCCCGAATGCCCTGCGTGCGACGCCAAGGACAGCCTGACTCCCGTTGGCCCCGGAATCGAGCGCATCACCGAGGAGGCCGCAGTGGTCTTCCCGGATGCGCGCCGCCTGATCATGGCGAGCGATACGATCTCCGGACCGAACGCCGCGGCCGAGGCAGCGCATGCCATCGAGGAGCGGCGAATCGATCTGATCATCGGCACTCAGCTCGTCGCCAAGGGCTGGCATTTCCCACATCTGACATTTGTCGGTGTGGTCGATGCCGATCTGGGCCTGGCGGGGGGCGAACTGCGGGCGTCCGAGCGTACCGTGCAACTGCTGCATCAGGTTGCCGGCCGCGCCGGCCGAGCGGAGGCGCCAGGACGGGTGATGCTGCAGACCTTTGTGCCGGACCATCCGGTGATGCAGGCACTGCTGCACGGGGATCTGGACGCCTTCATGGCAAACGAGGCGGAGAGTCGCCGGGATGGCGATTGGCCCCCGTATGGTCGGCTGGCCGCGCTCATCGTCAGCGCCGATACCGCGCTCATGGCCGACACATTGGCGCGAGACCTGGCCCGCGCCGCGCCACGCGACGAGGGCGCGACGGTGCTGGGGCCGGCGCCGGCGCCAATGGCGCTGCTGCGCGGCCGCCACCGGCGGCGCCTGTTGCTGAAGGTACGTCGGGACATCGCCGTGCAGCCGATCCTGCGAAACTGGCTGTCCGCCGTTCGCATTCCGCGCGGCAGCAAGGTGGACGTCGACGTCGACCCGATTTCCTTTCTGTGAGCGCCGGATTGCGTTTCCGCGAGGTCGACCCCCAGGCCGACGCTTGACAGGGCGATTGGAGATCTGTATTTAATCGTTAGGTTAATTATCTGGACGGTTCACTCTTATGGCGCCAGACGCCCTCACCAACACCTTCGCCGCCCTGGCCGATCCGACGCGGCGCGCGATCCTGGCTCGCCTCGTCCAGGGGGAAACGTCGGTTACCGAACTGGCGCAGCCGTTCGCGATGAGCCTTCCCGCCGTTTCCAAGCATCTGAAGGTGCTGGAGCGCGCCGGTCTCATCACCCGGGGCCGTTCGGCGCAATGGCGTCCCTGCCGGCTGGAGGCGGACCGGCTCAAGGACGTTTCCGACTGGTTGGAGACCTATCGCCGCTTTTGGGAGGACAGCTTCGATCAGCTGAATACCTATCTGGCCGACCTGAAGGCAAAAGGAGAACCCGATGGTCATAGCTGACCAGCCCGCCGACCGGACGCTGGTGCTGACGCGGCGGTTCGACGCGCCTCGGGATTTGGTGTTCAGCGCCTGGACTGAGCCTGAGCGCGCCGCGCAATGGTGGGGGCCAAAGGGCTTCGCCGCGCGGTCGTGTCGCATGGACGTCCGGATCGGCGGCGCCTGGTGCCTCGAGATGCGGTCGCCGGAGGGGACCCTGCGCACCAAACGCGGCGTCTATCGCGAAATCGTGCCGCCCGAATGGTTGGTTTTTACCTACGCATGGGACGACGATCAGGGCGGTCCCGGCCATGAAACGCTGGTAACGATCCACCTGGAATCGGAGGGAAGCGGCACCAGACTTACGCTTCACCAGACCGCGTTCGCAACGACAGCCGAACGCGATTCGCATCGCGGCGGTTGGTCGAGCTGCTTCGAACGCTTCAGCGACTACCTGGCCACCGCCTGACGCCGACCGACAGATTGACCGAGGAGGAAAACATGCAAACCAATTCGATCGTTTCAGAACAAGAGTGGCTGGTCGCTCGGCAGCGGCTGCTCGAGAAGGAGAAGGAACTCACCCGTCTGCGCGACGAGCTGAGCGCCGAACGACGCGGCCTGCCCTGGGTCAGGATTGCAAAGTCGTATGTCTTCGACGGCCCGGACGGCCGCGAGACGCTGGCCGACCTGTTCGGTGGAAACTCCCAGCTTATCGTCAAGCACTTCATGTTCGGCCCGGATTGGCCCGAGGGATGCATCGGCTGTTCGTTCCACGCCGACCATATGGACGGTGCCAACATTCATCTGCCGCAGCGCGACGTCACGCTGCTTGCGGTATCGCGGGCGCCGCTCGACCGGATCGAGGCGTTCAGGCAACGGATGGGCTGGCGCTTCAAGTGGGTCTCATCCCATGGCAGCGACTTCAACTACGACTTCCATGTCTCGTTCACCGACGCAGAGCGCGCCAAGGGTCGCATTTACTACAACTATGCTTTGCGCGACATCGACAGTGACGAGATGTCGGGAATCAGCGTGTTCTTCAAGGACGATGAAGGTCAGATCTTCCATACCTACTCGTCCTTCGCCCGGGGCAATGAACCTCTGCTGGGCGCCTACCACTACCTCGACCTGGTGCCCAAGGGGAGAAACGAAACCGGTCCCGGCCACAACCTGACAGACTGGGTCCGTTTGCACGATCGGTATGCCGACAAGGGCTCGGTCGCGGCGTGTCACGCCGGTCCGGCAGCGGCAGCGGCGGAGACGGAGGGAGACTGCTGCAGCGGCCCATAGGCTGTCGCCGCAGCGATGCGCGCATACCGGTCGGCGCTTGCGGTGGCCGGTATCACGCGCCGGAGATAACGAGCATCGCAACTCCTGGCTGACGACGAAGTGCCGGATGATGCGGGTGCGTAACATGGAAGCTTGAACCATGTAACGCTACGCAGTTTGGCCCGAACGATTGGCAGGCAACACGGGCATCAGGGATCTCGCCCGGCGAACCACGGGCTGCACCCGTTGCCTCCTGCGATCCGGTCTGGCTTAACGATAGCCTCGCCACACGCCGATCGCAGGAGTGCCGCCATGCCCACCAATCCCGCCGACGGGCCAATCCTGGGGACACTCTACGGCAGTGATGCGATGCGCGCGCTGTTCGATGAGGCAGCCTACTTTCAGCGCATGTTGGACGTCGAGGCGGCGCTGGCGCGGGTGCAGGGCCAGCTGGGGATCATCCCGCCCGACGCGGCGGAGGCGATCATCGCCGCCGCAAACATGAAAAGTCTCTCCACCGAGGATCTGGCGGCCAGCGCACGGAATGTTGGCTATCCGGTCGTCGGCCTCGTCGCCGGGCTGTCCAGGGCGGCAGGCCGCGCCGGTGGCTGGACCCACTGGGGCGCCACGACGCAGGACATCATGGACACCGCAACCGTGCTGCAGGTGCGCGACGGGCTCGATCTGATCGCAACCGAATTGTCCGCCATCCTGAGCGCGCTCGCCGCCCAGGCGGACCGGCACCGCAATACGGTCATGGCCGGACGCACTCATCTGCAGCAGGCACTGCCGGTGACATTCGGTCTGAAATGCGCGATCTGGGCCATGCCCTTCATCGCGCATCTGCAGCGCCTGGCGCAGCTCCGCGCCCGCGTGCAGGTGGTGGAGTTCGCCGGCGCCGCCGGCACCCTGGCATCACTCGGCAATGACGGGATCGCGGTGATGCAGGCGCTGGCTGCGGCACTCGGACTGGCCGCGCCGCTGGCACCCTGGCACGTCTGCCGCGACGGCCTGGCGGAGACCGTAGGGTTCCTCGGCCTGGTCTGCGGCAGCCTGGCCAAGTTCGCCACCGACATCATCCTGCTGGCGCAGACCGAGGTGGGCGAGGTTGCCGAACCTTACGTCGCCGGCCGCGGCCAATCCTCCACCATGCCGCAGAAGCGCAACCCGATCGCCTCGGAATACATCCTGGCCGCGGCCCGCACGGTGCAGGCACTGGTGCCGGCGATGCTGGGCGCAATGGCACAGGACCACGAGCGGGCGACCGGTCCATGGCAGGCGGAGGCATTGATCCTGCCGCAAACCTTCGTTCTCACCCATGGCGCGCTTCAGCACGCGCGCGCGATCGCCGAAGGCATGGTCGTTGACGCCGCCCGAATGCGCGCGAACCTGGAGCTCACACATGGACTGATCGTGTCGGAGGCGGTGATGATGGGCCTCGCACCCGTGCTTGGTCGGGCGGAGGCGCATCACGTGGTGAAACACGCCTGCGACGCGGCACTCGCTGAAGGCATTCCGCTTGCCGACGCGCTGCTTCGGGACCCTGCAGTGTCGGCGCGCCTCGATCGGGCGGCGGTGGAGCAGATGCTCGACCCCGCCGCCTACCTCGGCAGCACGCAGGCGTTCATCGATCGCGTGGTGGCCGCCGCCGCATAGTGCCGGACTCAGCTGGCACCAGAAGCGACAGATGGCCTGCCGGGGGCGGCCGCCGAGGGTCGGAGCCGCGACGTGGTGGTGCCGGGCCGGTCGGTTCTGGTCACAACGATGGCCTTTCCGGAGCATTCCTGACCCATCACAGGTAGCCCCAAACGCATCGGGTGCCTATCTTGGGATCATGTCAGATACGCCCGCCTTTCTGGACAGCGGCCGGCCGCCGGTGCCCGACCTTGTCGTGCCGCGCGGAATCCTGCCATTCTTCCTGCCGCGCCGGCCGGTGCGCGGCAGGCTCGTCCGACTCGGTCCGCTCGCCGACGCCTTGCTCAGCCGGCACACCAATCACCCGGCAGTCACCCGCCTCGTCGGCGAGGCCCTCGCGCTTGCCGCCGGCCTGTCCACGGCGCTGAAGTTCCGCGGCTCGTTCAGCCTGCAGGCGAAGGGGGACGGGCCGGTCACCTTGCTCCTGGCCGACAGCACCGATGCCGGGGCGTTACGCGGCTACGCCCGGGCCGACGCGCAGCGGCTCGAGGCGTTGCTCGCGGCTGACCCATCGCCCTCGGCCGCCGCGTTGCTCGGCGCCGGCTACCTCGCGTTCACCGTCGATCAAGGTCCGGAGCAAAACCGCCATCAGGGCATCGTAACGATCGACGGCAGTTCACTGGCCGGCATGGCCCTGCATTACTTCGACACCAGCGAGCAACTGCGCTGCATGGTCCACCTCGCCTGCGACCAAACCCCGGTGGGCTGGCGCGCCGGTGCCCTGATCCTGGAAAAGATCGCCGGCGCCGGCGGCGTCGATCCGACCCTGGACGACCACGCTCAGGAAGAAAGCTGGCGCACCGCGACGACGCTGGCCGCTACGCTGACCGACCAGGAACTTTTGGACGACGACCTGCCTGCCGACCGGCTGCTGTACCGGCTGTTCCATACCGAGGGCGTCGCCACCGACCGCGCCCGTGCCCTTTCATTCGGCTGCCGCTGCTCCCGTGCTCGGCTGGCCAGCATCCTTGAGCGCTTTCCGGTCGACGACCTGGACCACATGACAGTCGATGGCGACATCATCATGACCTGCGAATTCTGCAACCATGGCTTCCGTTTCCCCCGCGGCGACGTCAACGGTCAGGTCGCGACCGAGCCCCGCCCCGAGTGAGCCACCACAGGACAATCCACCTTGCCGCAAATGCGACACCTGACCCGCCGCCACGCACTCCTGCTGCCGATTGCGCTCGTCGCCTGCAGCGAGGAAGCGCCCGTCTTCGCTCCGTTGAGCTACGACTACCTGCCGCCGATTCAGTTGAATGTAGCGACGGTTGAGGTCGAGCAACGCTTCATTCCGTCCGGTGTCCCGCCCGATGTCACCGCCGAGGATCCTGCGCCACCGGTTGAGGCGCTCCGAGCCATGGCGACCGGGCGGCTAAAGGCGTTCGGGGTAACCGGCCGAGCGGTCTTCGCGATCCTGGATGCATCGTTGACGCGGCAGGGGGATGTTATCGCCGGCTCGATGGCGGTGTCGCTTACGGTCTACGCGGCCGACGGAAACCAGGCCGGCTTTGCCGAAGCCCACGTCGAGCACAATCAATCGGGCGACATCGATAACCTGCACAAGACGTTGTACGACATCACCAAGACCATGATGGACAACATGAACGTCGAGTTTGAATACCAGGTCAGGCGCAACCTTCGCGCCTGGCTGACCACGGCCGGTGCTCCGGATACGCCGGTGCAGCAGACCCCGCTGGACCAGGCGCCGCAACCCTAGGGGCGATCAGACGCGCGGGACCGGTCGGGCCTATTCGCTGAGGATCGTGCTGCCCCGGTTACCGATCATCGCCAATAGTTCGCGTCGCGTCGTGGCGTTGTCCCTGAAGGCGCCGAGCATGCAACTCGTGACCATGGTCACCCCGGGCTTGTGGACGCCGCGGGTGGTCATGCATTGGTGGGCGGCCTCGATGACCACGGCCACGCCACGCGGCTCCAGAACGTCCTGGATCGTGTTGGCGATCTGCGCGGTCAACTTCTCCTGGATCTGCAACCGCTTGGCGTAAGCGTCCACGACGCGGGCCAGTTTGCTGATCCCGACAACTCGGTGATGCGGCAGGTAGGCCACATGCACGCGTCCGATGATGGGAGCCATATGATGCTCGCAGGTGCTCTCCAGGCGGATATCGCGCAGCAGCACGATTTCGTCGTAACCGTCGGTTTCCTCAAACGTACGCTTCAGCAGCGCAATGGGATCGGTGGCGTAACCGACGAAGAATTCATGATAGGCGCGTGTCACGCGCGCCGGGGTGTCGCGCAAACCCTCTCGATCCGGATCGTCGCCGGCCCAGCGCAACAATATACGGACGGCGTCTTCCGCCTGCTCCCGTGTCGGTTGGTCAACGCGCGCCGGCGCCACGGCTCGGGATTTAGCAGGCGTCACTATATTCACCGCGAAGGTTCCTCCACAATCCTTATGAGTTTCGGCAGCTCGCACCGAGGGCCGGGATATGGGGGCGGCCACGAAGCCTGCAACCGGCTCCCCGCGCCCGCAACCCAGGGTCCAACGGCAGCGGGGCAATCGGCGATGGCACCGGACGCGCTCCGCTTGCGTGCATGCAGCTTGCCCGCCACCCCAACCGACCGAGCCGAGACCGAACGGTATCGATATGACCGCTGATCAGTGGACTCTGCCGCTCTGGTGTGGGCTGTCCAGGCTGAAGGCCGGGATTGCCACGTCGAAATTTTGCCCCGATGACGCTACCACCATGTGATATGCGCCCACCATGAAGCCGGACGGCGTGTCTAGCGGCGTGCCGGAGGTGTATTCAAAACTCTCGCCCGGTTCCAGCAAAGGCTGCTGCCCAACAACGCCGGGGCCGTGCACATGCTGGGTACGACCGCGCGCGTCGGTGATCTGCCAGGTGCGGCGGAGCAACTGCACCGGTTCCGGCCCCTGGTTCTCAATTTTTATGCGATAGGCCCAAACGAAATGGTTTTCCTCCGGCTGCGACTCATCGGCCAGGAAGAACGAGCGGACCGATACGCGGACATCCCGCGTTGTCCGTGAGTAGTCGGCGCGCCCCGACGCCGCGCGGCCTGACCGCTGCGTTTCAGGGGCTGACGGGGCGGCGCGGTTGCCGCGGCCTGACTTCGGATCGTCACTCGACATGACACGACACCTCAACTCGTCTTGCCGTAGCCACGGATCAAGACCGAAACCGGACGACTTGTCCAGGCGGACGCCCCAGCTGCCCCGATCAGGCGGGTTGGACGCACCGGACCCGGCATGCCGCAGGACGGAGATCTAACGGATTAGTAACGATCTGTCACCCAATCAGTCGGCCGCCAGAACGGCCTGCGTCCCGAGCGCGAGCAGTCCCCGTCGCAGGTCGTCCTTCAGGTCCTCGGTGTCCTCCAGACCGATCGATACGCGGATGACGCCATCGGTGATACCAAGCCGAGCCCGCTCCTGTTCGCCTATCCGCATATGCGTGGTGGTGGCTGGATGTGTCGCGAGCGACTTGGAATCTCCCAGGTTGTTTGACAATGCGATCAATCCGAAGGCGTTCATGACCCGGAAGGCGCCCGGCTTGCCGCCGGCAACCTCGAACGTCACGATCGTTCCGCCGCCGCTCATTTGTTTTGCCGCCAGCGCCTGCTGCGGATGATCGGAACGAGTCGGATACCAGACCCGGGTGACCCCCGGCTGTTCAGCCAGAAAGTCGGCGATGGCGGCGGCCGACCGACCGGCGGCCTCGACCCGGAGTCCCAGTGTCTCGATCCCCTTCAACAGCACCCAGGCGTTGAACGGCGACAATGCCGGGCCAGTGTTGCGGATGAACGGCTGCAACGTATCGGTGACCCACTTCTTGTCCGACAGGATCGCGCCGCCCAGCACCCGTCCCTGCCCATCCATATGTTTGGTGCAAGAGTAAACGACGACGTCCGCGCCGAGCGTAAGCGGCTGCTGCAGCAGCGGGGTGGCGAACACGTTGTCGACGACAACGATCGCGCCGGCGGCGTGCGCCAGCTCCGCCACCGCCGCCAGGTCCACCAGCTCCAGCATCGGGTTGGACGGGGTTTCCACCAGTACCAGTTGCGCCGGACGCGCCAGGGCGGCGCGCCACTGATCCAGGTCGGCGCCGTCGACGAATTCCGCCTGGATGGCGAACTTCGGCAGCAGGGTGGAGACGATCCAGTGGCACGATCCGAACAGTGCGCGCGAGGCCACCACACGGTCGCCGGCCTTCAGGTGCGACAGCAGCGCCGCATTGACCGCCGCCATGCCGGTTGCCGTGGTGCGGCAGGCCTCGGCCCCCTCGATCAGGCACAACCGCTCTTCCAGCATGGTCAGGGTGGGGTTGGCGAAGCGGGAATACTGATAGTGCTCGACGCTGCCGGCGAAGGTCGCCTCGGCCTGTTCCGCGTTGTCGTAAACGTAGCCGGACGTCAGGAAGAGTGCCTCGGCGGTCTCCGCATGGTGGGTTCGGCGCAATCCGCCTTGCACCAGGCGTGTCGCGGGACGCAGGCAGGATGGATCGAGTGTCATGTGTCAGGGCCCTTGCACGCAATGACCCGACCGTGGAGCAGCCTCGATGCCCGGTAAAGGGCTGCAGGCTGGCCTCTTTAGCGCGTTTGTTTCACCTCGTCGCAATCCGGCCGGACAAATCACGAGGGCCGGAAGCCCGGCGCGGTCGTGATAGGGCCGGGATGGCCGAGCCGTCAATGGGCGCGATATGGGTCGAACGCCATGACGCGTCGCTGCAGCCTCGCCTCGACGATCCTCGGAATTGCATCGATATCCTGAACCGGGTAGAAACCCGGTCTTCGCGGGTGTAGTTCAATGGTAGAACGGCAGCTTCCCAAGCTGCACACGAGGGTTCGATTCCCTTCACCCGCTCCAGACCGTCGACCGCGCGGGTGCATCACATCCCACTGCCAAATCGGCGGCGCTCGCGGCGGTAAACGTATCCGCCCGATCCGAGATCAGGCGAACAGGTTTGACGGCCAGTCCAGCATGGGAAGACAGAACAGAGCCGTTGCGGCAGACCCGTCGCGCTGGCCCGCTGCCGAGGTAGATGCCTCATCATTCCGGGTTGCCGCCGCGAACGCGGCCCGCAATGCCGCCGCGCGGCTTGAGAGGCGACGCCAGTCCGAAATGCTTTCTTGACCTTCGTTGCTCATGGCAGGTGTCCTTTCTGAGCACCTTTTTAAAGGCCTGTACCTACGGACGAGATGTGACATGGATCACAAGTCTCCGACGAAACGCTAACTTTTTTGTCACCGCTCGCCCGGCGCGGGATTGCCGCCCCGCGATCATCGCCGCTGGCTATGCCGTGTCCCTGTCTGGATGAAACTTGCAACCAAATCAGGCGGACCGCGGTTCTGGTCCATCCCGTCCGCGTGGCGGGTCCGCCCCTTACACGGTTTCCGTGCGGCCGTTCGCCACCTGTGTGCCCAGCATCCGCCTGACCTTGCGGGCGAGTTGTGTCGGACTGAACGGTTTCGCCAGCAATGCGTCGTCGCTCCGCTCATTGAGGTCGCCGGTCGCGTAACCGGTTATGAACAGCACCTGCATCGCCGGGTCGACGTTTCGCGCCGCGGCCGCCAGTGCTCGGCCGCTCACGCCGCCCGGCAAACCGAGGTCGGTCAGCAACAGATCGATACCCCCATGATCAGCGATCAGACGAAACGCCTCCATCGCATCCGGCGCCTCCAGCACCTCATAGCCCAACTCGCGCAACGTCTCCCCGCAGGCACCGCGGACCGCGCTGTCATCCTCGACCACCAGGATCCTCGGCCGTCCTTCCCTGCCGTCGCGGCGGGCGCCCGCGGGTGACGGCGGCTGATAGCGGGGCAACAACAGACACAGCGAGGGCGCCCCGGCCAAAGCGCCGGATTGCAACAGGCAACCGCCGGCCTCGCGGACGAAACCGCCTGCCATGGAAAGCCCGACGCTCGCCAGATCATCGGCCGAGCGCCAGGGCGACGCGGCATCCAATGCGGGCTGTCCGTCGGCAACCGCCGGGGAGGTGGTTGGATTGACCGTGACGCGGACATGGTCGCCCGGCAGCACCCCCGGATGGGCCGCGACGAACCCTTCGTCGAGACAGACAGTGCCGACCGTTAGCGCTAACATGCCGCCGTGGGAGATACGGCTCCGAGCGTTCACCGCCAGCGACAACAGGGCATTCTCCATCTGATGCACGTCGGCCCAGACGAACAACTGCGCGTCCGAAAGCCGCACCTCCAACTCCACGCCCTCCTCCAGCGTGCGGCGCAGCAGGTCCGACAACCCGCTCAGCAGCCGGCCAACATCGACTGCCTCGGGTTCCGGTGTCCGCTGGCGCGAAAATGACAGCAGCCGACCGGTCAGGAAGGCGGCGCGTTGCACCCCCTGCATGGCGGCGTCGGCGTGTCGGATCAGCCGCTCCCGGCCGCCATCGAGGCGGTGCGTCATGAGTTCCAGGTTGCTGCTGATCACCGTCAGGTGGTTGTTGAAATCATGCGCGATGCCGGCGGTCAGCCGTCCGATCGCCTCCAGCTTCTGCGATTGCCGCAACGCCTCCTCCAGCACCGCGCGGTCTCGCCTGGCGATAGTCAGATGATTACGGAGGGACATCAATTCGCGGCTGAGGCACCACAGGACGAGAATGAAAACGCCGGTCGCGAAAGCCGGGATCGGCGATCCGGTCACCCACCAGACAGCCGAGGTGATGAACACGCCGGCAAGGATCCACGGACCCGGGCGTGCCGCAAACGCGTAGCAACGTTCCTGGTGAGCCGGCGAGAATAACATCGAGCCTGGAGATGTGACACAAGCCGGCAGGCCTCGCCATACCGGGACGGTTGCGATATGATCACGCCAGCGTGAGGCTCGCATTCGTGTGTGGAGAACTGGCGGCAGTAAGAATTCCACAGCCACGCGATAGAACGTAGTCTGACGGAACTTGTCTCATCAGGAACCAACCATGGCCCCAACTTGATGCCCCGCAGCTGATGGCACCGCTCGTCGATCCCGTCGCAACCGATCCGGCGCTGCCAGGCGTGACCGGCGTCGTGGTGATCGGCGGCGGCATCATCGGCGTCTGTACCGCCTTGTTCCTGGCGCGGAAGGGGGTACCCGTCGTGCTGTGCGAGAAAGGCGAGATCGCCGGCGAACAATCCAGCCGCAACTGGGGCTGGTGTCGCAAGATGGGCCGCGATCCGTTGGAGCTTCCCCTGGCTGTCGAAGCGCTGCGGCTGTGGTCAGAGATGGACGGCCTGATCGGCGCCGAAAGCGGATTTCGCCGCAGCGGGATCGTTTACCTCTGCCGCGACCAGCGGGAACTGGCGAAGCGGGAAGCCTGGCTGGAGAACGTCGGAAAACCGTTCCAGCTCGACACCAGGCTGCTCACCCGCGAACAGATGACCGCAGTGCTGCCGGGCCTGACCGGAGACTGGACCGGCGCCCTGTTCACCGCCAGCGACGGGCGGGCGGAACCGACCAAGGCGGCGCCGGCAATCGCCCTGGCTGCCAGACGTCTGGGGGCGGTGGTCGCCACCAACTGTGCCGTCCGCGGCATAGAGAAAAGGGCTGGCCGGATCAGCGGCGTGGTGACCGAGCGCGGGCGCATCGCATGCGACGCAGTGGTTCTCGCCGGCGGGGTCTGGTCGCGCCTGTTCTGCCGGCCAATGGACCTGCGGCTGCCGCAGTTGAAAATGCTGTCCTCGGTGATGCGGACCGAGCCCTTGGCGGGCGGCCCCGAGGCATCTGTCAGCGGCTTCGGCTTCGGCCTGCGCAAACGCCTGGACGGAGGCTACACGGTGGCCAGCTGGAGCGGCAACGTGGTGCCCGTCGTCCCCGACACGTTGCGCTATTTTCCTGACTTTTTGCCGGCCCTGTTGCTGCGCCGTGCCGAACTCAGGCCACGGCTCGGCAGGCGTTTTCTGACCGAGCTGCGACAGCCGCGGCGATGGCCGCTGGACCAGCCATCGCCGTTCGAGAAGACCCGGGTTCTGGACCCCATGCCGCATCCGGCCATCCTGCGGCAGGCGAGAACGCATTTGATCAATGCCTTTCCGGTCTTTGACAATATGCGCGTCGCGGAGGCCTGGGGTGGCATGATCGACGTCACCCCAGACGGGCTGCCGGTGATCTCCGGCGTCGATGCCGTGCCTGGCTTCTTTATCGCCACCGGTTTCAGCGGCCACGGCTTTGGCATCGGCCCCGGCGCCGGCAGGCTGATGGCGGAACTGGTGACCGGCGAAACACCGGTGGTCGACCCCTCGGCTTTCCGCTACAGCAGATTCACCGATGGGACACGGCCCCGGCCGTCGCCCCTGGCGTAGAGCGCGAGCGTCAAGGGGTGCTTTGCCCAGGGCGTGACCGCCCACTGGTTGACACCAACAATGCCTTGATCGCATCGATCCGGGGCGATCATCGGCAAGGGAAGACAGCGATGGCCAATAGCCTGCCCACAGATCGATTTCCCACGGTGCGCCTGCGCCGCCTGAGGTCGAGTTCAGGTGATGCGCGACCTGCTGCAGGAGCACACCGTTTCCCTCAACGACCTGATCTATCCGATCTTCGTGGAAGAAGACCTCGAGGACTTCGCCCCGATCAATGAGATGCCAGGCATATTCCGCATCCCTGAACGCAAGCTGGATGCGTCGATCAAGCGGATCGCCGCCGCCGGCATCAAGGCGGTCATGACTTTCGGTGTGAGCCATCGCAAGGACGATATCGGCAGCGACGCCTGGAACCGTGACGGTTTGTTGGCGCGCATGATCAGGCGGGCCAAGGATGCGGCGCCAGAGTTGATGGTGATCTCCGACACCTGTTTCTGCGAATACACCTCGCATGGCCATTGCGGCGTCATCCATGGCAACGACGTCCACAACGACCACACCATCGAGAACCTGGGCCGGCAGGCCGTGGTCGCGGCCGAAGCCGGAGCCGACATCATCGCGCCCTCCGCCATGATGGATGGCCAGGTCAGCGCGATCAGAACGGCGCTGGACGGCAATGGCCTCGGCAATGTCCCGATCATGGCCTATTCGTCGAAGTTCGCCTCGGCGTTTTACGGGCCGTTCCGCGCTGCGGCCGGCTGCGAGCTGCAGGGTGATCGCAAGGCCTATCAGATGAATCCGATGAACGGACGAGAGGCATTGCGGGAATCCGAGGTCGATGAGGCCGAGGGCGCCGATATGCTGATGGTGAAGCCCGCTTTGCCTTACCTGGACGTACTGAGCCAGATCCGACGGCGCAGTCTGCTGCCGTTGGCCGCGTACCAGGTCAGCGGCGAGTACGCCATGATCAAGTTCGCCGCCGCGGCCGGCGCCATCGACGAGCACCGGGTGGTGCGCGAGACCCTGGGTGCCATCAAGCGCGCCGGCGCGGACCTGATCCTGACCTACTTCGCCATGGACATCGCGCGGCAGGGATTTTAGCTCTGCCGAGGGCTTTCGCGTCGCGGCGAAGCAGGCACCGGTCGGGCAGTCCCTGGGCTCGTTCTTTGAACGCATTGTCCTTTTGAGCGCATAGCACCCAGGCAGAATACCGACGAGGCGATAGCACACCCTTCGTGCGCCATTTTCCTCAGGCCGGAAAAAGGATGATGTTCCGGCGGAGAAAAAAGTTCTAACCTGGCAGGGCAAACAGGAGGGAACATTCAAATGAAGATCAGCGCGCGCAACCAGATCAAGGGCAAGGTCGTTTCGGTGCAAAAGGGGCAGACGACCGGCCACGTGCAAATCGACATCGGGCACGGCGTCACCATGATGTCATCGATCACGAACGAGGCCATTGACGATCTCGCGCTCAAGATCGGCGACGAGGTACTGGCCGTGGTCAAGGCGTCCGACGTCCTGGTGGCGAAGTAGGTCGCAACCGCACGGCCCGGCTCTGCCTCGAACATCGGGGCAGAGCGCGGCGGCTTACCCCGGAAGAATTTCGATCGACGCCGACTTGATCAATGCCACGACAGGGTGGCCGATCTTGAGACCAAGTTGCTCAATCGAGTTCGAGTGTCACGCGCGCAAGAAGGGGCGCGTGATCCGGCATCGCAATCTCCACCAGCGCGATGTTCTTGGCCTCATCCGGCGTGATCGTGCGAACTTGTGCCGAGATAACGTTTTGCACGCTGATCGGACCAGGTTCGACCGGCGCCAGGATTATCTCGCGGGCCGGGATGCGAATACGCACGTGAGAGCCCACTTCGCGTTCCTGCAACAAAACCCATAGCGAAACACCGCCGGCCTGCAGCTTGGTCAGATGGCGGACCGGGTCGTGCTCGATAACTGTTGCGGTTAGCACCGCGCCGGCATCGTCGCGGGCGGCGAACGGCAGATCACTTCGCGTGATAATCTCTTCGAACGGTCCCGCCGCGACAACCTCGCCTCGGTTCAGCAGAACGAGCGTGTCCGCCAGGCTGCCAAGCTCCTCGGTCGCATGGGTCACGTAGAGGATGGGCAGTTTCAGTTTGGTCTTGAGCCGCGACAGATACGGCAGGATTTCCGACTTGCGTGGCCCGTCCAGACTGGCCAGCGGCTCATCCATTGCCAGAAGTACCGGCTGCGCCAGCAATGCCCGCCCAATCGCGACGCGCTGGCGTTCTCCGCCCGAGAGGGCAGTTGGTCTTCGGTCGAGCAGATGCCCGATGCCAAGCAGTTCGACGACATCATCGAGATGAATCGGGCCAGCCGATGAACGGCGTGTGCCGAAGTGAAGGTTCTTCAACACTGACATATGCGGGAACAGCCGAGCGTCCTGGAATACCATGCCGATCCTGCGGTGTTCGACCGGGACCTCGATGCGTGCATCGGTGTCGGCCAATACCACGCCGTCAAGTACGATACGGCAATGATCAGGTCGCAGCAATCCGATGACTGCCATCACGACCGTAGATTTGCCGCACCCGGAGGGACCAAAAAACGCGGTGACCCCCGGCGTCGGCGCCTCGAAATCAATCTTCAGTTGCAGATTGGGAAACCGATGCCCGAAGTGGACAGACAGGCTCATCGGCCGACCACCACACGCAGCCGCCGCGCGAACCACTCCGACGCAAGCAGGCCGGCGATCGCCAGGATGACCGAAACGATTGACAAACGGGCGGCGACCTCTTCGCCCCCGGGTGTCTGCAGCGCGGCGTAGATTGCCAGGGGCAACGTCTGCGTTTGCCCCGGGATGCTGCCCGCGAAGGTGATCACCGCACCGAAATTGCCGAGACATGAGGCAAACCCGACAACGCCCCCGACCAATACGCCGGGCGAGGCGAGCGGAAGCGTGATGTTGAAGAACCGATCGATGGGACCAGCGCCGAGAGTGCGCGCGGCCTGCTCAAGTCCAGGGTCGACGGCCTCCAGCGAAAGGCGGATGGCGCGGAGCATCAGTGGAAACGACATCACCGCGCAGGCGAGCGACGCTCCGGCCGCGGTGAACACCAAACGGATTCCAAACAGCGATTGCAGCCACGACCCGATCGGGCCTCGCACTCCGAACAGGATCAACAGCAGCCATCCGACCACCACCGGGGGCAGAACCATTGGCAGATGCACCACGGCGTCAAGCACCGGGCGCCCATAGAAGCGGCCGCGCACCAGTAGCCACGCAAAGATGACGGCAACTGGGAGACCAAAGGCGACGCTGTACGCAGCGACCCTGAGCGTCAGGAACACGATGTCCCATTCCGCCGGCGACAGCATCATCATTTCCCGGCACCGCTCACATCGGCCGAGAATCCGAACCCGGTGAAGATCTTGATCCCCTCGGGGCTTGCAATGAAATCCAGCAGCGATCGAGCCTCAGGCGTATCGCCGGTCCGGGTGATGGCGAATGGGTATTTGATCGGATCGTGGCTGTCGGCCGGAAAGATGCCGGCAACGCTAACCCGGGATGAGGCCGTCGCATCGGTCGCGTAAACAATGCCGGCGGGCACCTCGCCCCGTTCCACCAATAACAATGCGCTCCGGACATTCTCGGCAGGCGCCAGTTGCTTGCTGACTGATGCCCAAACGCCGAGATTGGTGAGCGCCTGTTTTGCATAGCGTCCGGCAGGCACGTGGGCCGGGTCACCTACCGCCAAACGACCGGAGGGGCCCAACAGTCCTGCAAGATCAAAACCCGGCTTGATGTCGATATGCTGTGAATGTTGCTGGGGCACCACAAGCACGAGCTGATTGGAGACCACGTCGCGCCGCGACGCCGGATCGACCAGGTGCCGCTCGCTCACCCAGTTCATCCATTCCTCGTCGGCCGAGGCAAACAGGTTGGCGTTGGCGCCATGATCGAGTTGACGCGCGAGGGTTGAGCTGGAGGCAAACGATAAGCGCAGCGCCGGATGCTGCTTCGCCACCCACGCCTGGTCGATGGCGTTCATCGCATCGGTCAAACTTGCAGCGGCGAACACGGTAAGTCGGTTACCTTGCGCCATCGCTGCCTGGTGCAGCAGAATGAACACGAACAGGAATGAAATAACTCGGCGCATCTTGTCACTCCATTGTAGGCATGGCCCGGGACACCCGGCTCGGCGGCCGACCAGCCGACCCCGCAAGCAAGGGACACAGCTCCCGAAGGTCAGCGGTTGCCAATAGCGTTAATCCCAGGTAGACATAGCGAGCAGATGCAGATCGCTTAACCCTTTGAGAGAGTCAATGATCGGATTGAAATGAATTGGCAGCTGCGGAGCAGCGGCCGGTGTCTCGATTCGAGAAACGATCTTCCATTGGAGATGTTGTGGAGACAGAAGCAACGGTCGGCGGCACAATGTCAGCTGGTCTTATTTCGAACCGGTCTGCTTTAACCCCGGCAGCGGGAACGCAGTGAGTACCACGAACATTCATCTGCCGAGCGGGCCTCGCTACGGATCTGCGTCAGCGTGGCATATGGTCGGCGGCGACGGGCTGCTCGGCGCTAGGACCGCCCTCTCCGTCACTGTCTCCGGCCCAGCCCTGTCCGCCGTCCCCCTGTCCGGTATAACCCGCAATGCCGGCCGTGCCGTCCGGATGGAACGAACCGTCCGCCCCCAGGTGTGGGCCACCTGCCGTGCATCCAAGCGGTCCGCCGGCGAGGGTCAACGCCAAGAGCAACCTGGTCGCAGTCATGCCACACACTCCGTCTCTACTGCCAGGGCCGTCGACCCGTTATCGTCGTACGTGACTAACGCCGAGATCTTACGCCCCCGGACAATGCACCTTCGACGACGAGGTCGCAACCACCGCTTACAGGATCAGCGATGGGAACCAGCACCATGACAGGCCGACTGAGTTATTTGACCCTGTTGGTCGTTCTCGGCTCGCTGATGACGGTGCCTGCCAGAGCGCAGTCAATCGAAGAACTGAAGGCGATGGTGCTGAAACTACAGGCACGCGTCGATCAACTTGAGGCAGGGCAGAAGACCGAGCCGCCGAAGGCCGAAGCCGGCACCGGTGGTGCACCGGCAGCCTGCGCCGCCGGCCCCGTCAGCCCTGCAGATCCAGGCCGCTGAACAAGCCGCCGCGCAGGCGCGGCAGTCCGCTGAACTGGCTCAGCAGGCGGCTATACAGGCGCAACAGGAGGCCGCACAGGCAAAGGACACCGCAGCTGCCGAGGTCAAGGCTGTGCTAGCGGCACCCACCGGCAAACCGGGCGGCAGCTTCCGCATTCCCGGCACCGAGACGGTCATGCGAATTTACGGCTTCATGAAACTAAACGGCTCTACCGACCTGACAACGTTTAATCCGAACGACTCACTCACCGCGCAGTCAATCCCGCTGTTCGGCACCGCCGCTCAGCGCCAGGGCGGCGCCACCCAGATGAGCGCACGCCGGTCGCGCTTTGATCTGGAAACCTGGACCCCCGTGAACGCAACATTTGGCGAACTCCATAGCCTCATGGAGTTCGACTTCGCCGGCCAGAACACCAGCCTGACCACCCAGGCCACCGCCAGCGGATTCACGCCGCGGCTGCGTAAGTTCTACGCCGACTTCGGCAAGCCGGTTGGCGGCTGGGGAGCAGTCCTGCTCGGCCAGGAGACCTCCGTCTACAGCGACAACCCGTTGCTGCCGATCCAGGTCTTGAACGATGCGACGATCGTTGGCTTGTCCAACATCCGTCAGGCTCAGGTCCGATACACCTACGGCTTCGGCGGTGGTCTCACAGCGGCTTTCGCCGTCGAATTGCCCTACAGCGACATCACCACGGCAACCGGGACCAGCTACCCCGACAGCAACGGCGGGTCTGGCATAGGTTGGCAGTATTCTCCCGACTTCACCGGTCGTCTCTTGTGGAAGCAGGAATGGGGCCTGCTCGCGCTGCGTGGTTTGGTGCGGCCACAAATCGACCTTAACAATCTGGGCGCAGCGGGAGCCAGCTCACAGTTCAACAAATCCACCAGCGGCTTTGGCGTTGGCCTGACCGGTGTGCTCAATCTGCTGGATGGCCGGCTCGTGCTGATGGCCAGCGGCAATGCAGGTGACGGACTTGGCCGCTATCTGGATACCACCTCCAACGGTTTTGGCGCCGTGTCCAACGCGGGCCTGCCCGGGGTGTCCGCGAGCGGGACGAGCATCAACGCGACAGGCACCTATGGCGGCGTGGTTGGATTGCAGTTTTTCTTCACGCCGACAATCCGTACCAACATGACGCTCGGTGGCGCTCGGCTGATGCTGCCCAGCTACGTCGCGCAGTTCGGCGGCTGCGTCGGCTCGACAATCGCAACCGGCACATGCTCGACCACCAATTCATCCATGGCGGCCGGAACGATCAATCTCATCTGGAGCCCGTTCAGGGCGCTGGATCTCGGTGTCGAATACCAATACGTCGAACGGAGTCTTCAGTCGCAGTTCTCCACCGGCACCAACACTGCGACCACGGGTGGCATATCCAATCGCATCCAGGCCTCCGCCATCGCGCGATTCTGATTGCCGATCCATGCAACGCCTGAACGTGTCATCACCGTGCTTGGCACGGTGACCACGACTTGCCGTGCTGTGCAGCGGGTCTCCGGGCCAACGCCTGAACGTGTCATCACCGTGCTTGGCACGGTGACCCACGACTACCCGAGACTGTGCAACAGGTCTCCGGGTCAACGCCTGAACGTGTCATCACCGTGCCTGGCACGGTGATCCACGACTTGCCGTGCTGTGCAACAGGTCTCCGGGCCAACGCCTGAACGTGTCATCACCGCGCACGGCACGTATCTCACGACTTCCCGTGACTGTGCAGCGGGTCTCCGGGTCAACGCCTGAACGTGTCATCACCGTGCCTGGCACGGTGATCCACAACTTGCCGTGACTGTGCAACAGGTCTCCGGGCCAACGCCTGAATATGTCATCGCCGTGCCTGCCACGGTGACCCACGACTACCCGAGACTGTGCAACAGGTCTCGGGTCAACGCCGGAACGCGCATCACGGTCAACGCCTGAACGTGTCCTCATCGTGCCTGGCACGGTGACCCACGACTACCCGAGACTGTGCAGCGGGTCTCCGGGCCAACGCCTGAACGTGTCATCACCGTGCCTGGCACGGTGATCCACGACTTCCCGTGACTGTGCAACAGGTCTCCGGGGTCAACGCCTGAACGTGTCCTCATCGTGCCGGGCACGGTGACCCACGACTACCCGACACTGTGCAGCGGGTCTCCGGGCCAACGCCTGAACGTGTCATCACCGTGCCTGGCACGGTGATCCACGACTTCCCGTGCTGTGCCCGAAATGAACCGGGGGCCGGCTACTTCGGCGGGCGCAAGTCGATGCCGTACTTAGCGTAAATTCGCTTGATGGTGCCGTCCGCGGTCAATTGCGCAAGCGCGCTGTCGACCGCGGCGCGGAGCTTGTCATCCGGCTTCACCAATCCAACGCCGACGTTCCAACTGAGCGATGGCGCGAGTTCGTCGACTTCCACCAGTCGGACTGCCTGACCGGGATGATTCACGTTGAACCACCCGGCCCCGGCCAGACTGACAGCCGCGCCGGCGATCTCCTTGTCCGCAAGCGCCGTCAGCATCTCGTCCTCAAAGCCGAATGCCGAGGTGGTCAAACCACGCTTGTTGAATACCATCGAGGCCATCGAACCGCCCATGACGCCGATCTTCGCCTCGGGGTCGATCGCCTGGGCATTCGTGATCGGGCTATCCGGCGGGACCACCAATACGACACCGGTCCGGTAATAAGGCTTGGACACCTGCAAACCGGTCTCTTCCTGCACTTCGGATTCGGCGATTGCGTCCGTCACGAAGTCGCATCCGGCTCGCCGCAGTTGACTGGGTCCGACGATCCACACCGGCTCCAGCACCACCCCGATCTGTTTTGCGATCGCCTCCCCAAGCTCGATCTGAAACCCGGACGGGTCGCCCTTTCGGCTGGAGAAGGGCAGCGCGTTGGGATGCGCGCACTGCCCGATCGTGCCTCGTCCGCGGATGATTTCAAGCGATCGCGCCTCGGCCGAGTGTGCAAACGACCCAGCGGCCAACAGCAGTGCGGCCAACAGCAGAAACTTCATGCGGGCGATCAATCCTTAAGTGACCGAATATAGGCAATGAGGTCGGCAAGCTGATCAGCGTCGATTGAGCCGCCGAACGACGGCATCTTAGCTTCCTTGCCGTTCATGATACGAAACGTGATAAAATCGTCGGTGCGCGCGGTATTCATCAGCTGCGGTCCCTTGCCCGCCGACCTGCCGCCGTTCTCGTGGCAGTAGCCGCACCCGTGCGACCCGAACACTTCCGCCCCCCGCTTCGCGGCGTCGTCATTGGTGGGCGTGCCGGATTTGTCGCCATCAGCAAAAGCGGAACCCAGCGGCAGCACCAGCGTGCCGCAAACCACCAACAGAAAAAGCCTGGAACCTGGCATGCGTATCCATCAGAAAAGAGGGAGCGGGAAAGACTTCCCGCTCCCGTTGACATCATAGCCGTGGCTTTTTTGTCAATGGCTGGAGGGCAGCGCGTAGACGATCAACGCCCCGGCATCCATCGGCATGGACTTGTATGGCTCGCCGAACATCGCGCCGTAGCCTTCGCCAACCAGGCTGCCCCAGCCGGCCGGGACGGCGATGTACTGCTTGCCGCCGGCGGAGTAGCTGATGATGCCGCCGGCATGGCCGATGCCGTCATTATGCGACCAGAGCTCCTTTCCGGTCTCGGCATTATAGGCATGCGTAACACCCGCTGCGTCCGGCAGGAACACCAGGTTGCCGCCGGTGGCGAGCACGCTCGCCAGCGGTGGTTCGTGGAAGGTCACCTGCCACTTGACATCGCCGGTCAGCGGATCGCGCGCGTCGAGGTGACCGCTGAAATCCCCACCCGGCGGCGGAACGAGTTTGAACTCCGCGCCGATGTTCAGCTGCACCTGCGGCTCGGTTACCGGCGTCGTCTTCTTGACGTCGAGTGTCATGCACCACTCGTTGCCGATTTTGTAGTAAAGCCCGGTCTTCGGGCTGTAAGCGCCGCTGTTCCAGCTCACGCCGCCGGCGATCGCCGGACAGAGCGGCTCGCCCTCGAGCTTACCGGCCGCGAAATCACGCCGCCCAATCAACTCGCCGGTCTTCGGGTCGATGCTCTTGACGAAGTTGGAGGCCTTCATGATCGGCCAGACGTTTTCTACCGTGGCGTTGGCGCGGTCATAAACGAAGATGTAGCCGCTCTTGTTCGGATGCACCATCAACTGCCTGCCGTCGCGATCGATCTGCACGAACTCGCCGATCGCACTGTCGAAGTCCCAGGTGTCGTGCGGCAGTTCCTGATGGTAGAATTTGAGTTTGCCGGTGTCGAGATCGAGCGCGATGACCGAACTGGTATACAGGTTTTCGCCCGGCCGCGCGCCGGTTTTCATCCAGTCCGATCCGGCCCAGTCATACAGCGGAGCGGGATTGGCGACGCCCCACCATATCGCGTTGGTCTTCGGATCGAAGGTTCCAGGCATCCAGCCGCCGCCGCCACCGACGCGCCAGGTATCATTGCCCCAGGTCTTCATCGCCTCGGGCGTGCCACCCGAAGTCATGAATTCCCACTTCTTCTTGCCGGACGCGGCGTCGACCGCGAAGATCGGGCCGCGATAGGGCCATTCGCCGCCCTGCGCGCCGATCACCACGGTGCCGCGCACGAAGATCGGTGCCCCGGTGAAGCCGACCGTCAGCTTCGCAGAGTCGATCAGTTTGCTGTCCCAGGCCGGCTTGCCGGTTTTGATATCGAGCGCGATCAGCCGCCCGTCGACGGTGCCGATGTAAAGCTTGCCATCGCCCATCGCCATACCGCGATTGTACGGCGAGTGGGTCTGCCGCGCCACCAACTGGTCGTCGAGTTCAGGGAAGTAAGTCCACAGCACCTTGCCGGTGGCGCCGTCCAGAGCGAACACGCGGCTGTAGGAGCCGGAGTAGTAAAGGACGCCGTCCTTGGCCAAAGGCATTGACTGAATGCCGCGCGTGGTGCGCCCGGGGAAGTGAATCCAGGCGACCTGCAGATCCTTTACGTTGCTGGCGTTGATCTGGTCGAGGCCGCTGAAATTGTACCCCTTGTAGGTGTTGTGATAGCTCAGCCAGTCGTTCGGGTTGGGATTCGCTGCCTCGAGTTCTTGCGCGGTCTGCGCCAGCGCGGGCACGGCGACCAACGCCGTCCCTAGCGCCAGCAACGCCGCCAATCCTGGTTTACCGTGTTGCATCATGATTTTTCCTCTGGGTGTGCGGCTGAAGCTGGTACGGCACGCGTTGTCTGAGGTCGGTGAAGCCGTCTCGCTCGAACGTGATCAGGAGCCGCTCTTTCCCGGTCGCGCTCGATTGAAAGTGCAGTGGGAGTGGGGGCCACCGGATAGCCGGTCCTTCGGCGGATCAGCGGCCATTGCCGCAATCCCGATTGACCAGGCGGGGCGCGATGCAAAGGCGGACAACAAGCGTGTTCGCGGTGGCATCGGACCGTCATCCCCCATCCTGCTTGGTCTTCATCAGCGTGGCCGTCGTTCACCCCGCCGGACATGGCGGATCGCTGCGGCTCGAAGAAGCAACCTTCGGCCACTCGACGTGTGACGGCGATAGTTGGCATGTCTTCCTGCTTCAGCGTCAAGAGAAAATCCAGCCTGCGCCATGCCCGGCGAACTCCGTCGGCCCTTAGCTGGGGCAATATCAGCGTGCTCAAATCGCCGAGCGATCACGCTGATGAAATTGCTTGCGAAACAACGGCCGGAGCGCTTCCGCTCAACGCGGAAGCGCCCTGGCGCTGCGTTACTGGGTCACCTTGACCGGGGACGCGGTGAAGGGCGGGGGCGTTTTTCCCTTCATCTTCGGGTCGAACAGGTATTTCAGCGGAACGTCGAGCACATAGACGTCGCCGCCGACCTGCGTGAGCGAAACGGGTCCCTCAAAACCGCTCTTGACGACCTCGATCTTCGCGTTGTCTCCGCTCACCGAAATGAGGTCCAGCGTTCCTTTCGTCTCGCCTTCCACCATCAGCAATTTGTCCGAGCCATACGCGCGCAATCCATCGGAGTGATACAGCGGCTGCGATGTCTGCAGCTTGGTTATTGCGCCCGCGCTGCCATCGGGTTTGACCGCGACGCGATAGAGGCCGTCGCCCTCGAAGATGTTGGCGTACACGTTGCCACCGACCACGGCGATGCCGTCGAGCTGCGGGGCTCCGGCGACGTCCCAGCGCGGGTCATGCGCCCAGACCTCCAGTTCTTTGCCACCGGGCTTCAAACGCAGGATATGGCCGGAGAAGGAATCGGTGACATAGGCCGTGCCGTCGGGCGCCACCGCGATGTCATTGCACAGCGGTGTCGATTTCGGCAGCGGCGAGGGCGGCAGGGCTGCGCTGCCCTTCGGAGCGCCGGTCTTGAGGTCGAACATTTTCAGCGCGCCAGGAGTTGCGCCGGTCGGAAGGACGATGCCACCACCCGACAGATCGACCGAGCAGACGTAGAGTGTGCCAGACTTCTCGTCGGCCAGCACACCAAGCGTCGAGTCTAGTCCGTTGGTGCCCTGCTTGATCCACTCGGATGCTTCTGAGGCTCCAGGAGCGGCGCGGAAGACCCGGCCGCCGGCCAGGCTGCTGAAGAACAGCGTGCCATCGGCCGTCGAGGTCATGCTCTCGGGGAAATCGGTCGTGCCGGGTACGGTTACACTGCCCGCACGGGCAACGCCGCTCGCGCAGAGCAAGCCGAGGGCGCACGCGCCCAATGTCTGCGCAAGGGGCGGCAACCCGAATTTTCGGTTGACGTATCGCATGGTTTCCTCCGTGTGGGTTTGTTCAGGCGGTCGGCGGATGACCATCCTGCCGGCCGGCGTTATACATGGTTGCATATAGCGATGTGAAGATGGGTATGTCGGTGTCGTCTGCCCGCCCGCCGCCGGCACCCGCCGGACGGAACATTGCGGCCCGCCGGGCATTCCTGGGGTAACCGTTCGGCTAAAGATTCAGGCTGGCGGAACGAATGAAACCACGAGTGGCGGCCCTGACCAAGGCTGGTCGGCCGCCTGCGCTATTCCCTCGCCAGCACAACCACGCCGTTTGCCGGCAGGGCCAGCGACGCCGATGCCGCGAACCCGTCGAGCGGACCGCCCCAGGCTTGCACGCTGCCGCCATTGCCCACCGCGGCGGCGTTGGGGAAACCGTCATAGACGTCGCTGTTGAACAGTTCCCGCCAGCCGCCGGTGAAGGGCAACCCGATCGTGTAGCCATGTTTCGGCTGCTCATCGAGGCTGGCCACGACGATCACGTCTGCGCCCTGCCCTTCGACCCAGCGATGCAGCACGATGATGCGGTCATAACTCTGCGCCCGCGACACCCGCGCGCCCACCGCGCGCAACGCCGGCTGCGCTCGCCGCAGCGCGATCAGGTCCGTCACGCAGCGCAGGAAGTCGCGCATCGTCGAGTCGGTGCCGTCGAGGCCTTCCCACCAGATCAGCCCATTCGCCTGACGGTTGTCGCTCCAATCCTTATCCTCCAGGAACTCCTCACCCATGAACAGCGACGGGATTCCAGGAGCCGCGAGCAACAGTGACGTGACCACGCGGCTGCGGCTACGGGCGTACCAGGACCGACGGTCCGATGCATCGGCCAGCATCGGCACGCGTGCGGCACCGGAATGACCGGCATATGTGAGATCCTGATTCTCCATGCTTTGGACGATGCGCCAGGCATCGGCAAAACCCGCTGGCGTGATCAGTGAACTCGCCACACTGGACAAGTCGAGTGCGGCCGACGCACCGCCCGCCGCCTGTGACAGCAGATCCCGCAGCGCGTCGCGCAGACCGTCGCCAAGCTCGGCGTCAAAGCCCAGCCCGTCCGGCGGCGATCGCACCGCGCTCGGCCGGTCCGGGTTCCAGTACTCCGCGATCTGAATCGCCGCGGCATTGGTGGCACGCACCGTCTCAGTCAGATGCTGGCAGAAATCGCGGCCGCCATTGTTCTCGATGACCCGGACCTCATCGTAGCGGATGCCGTCGATGCGGTATTCGTTCAGGAACAGGCGCGCGTTGTCGATCAGGAACTGGCAGACCCACTGGTTCCAGTAGGCGAAGATCTGTCCGCCCGCCCAGCCCTGATCGGTGAAAAACAGGCTGTTGTTCTGATTGCCGTTTGCCTGCCGGTCATAGAACCACAGGGTGTGGTCGTCAAAGCCGCCGCCAGCATGGTTATAGACCAGGTCGAGGATCACCGCGATGCCGTTCAAGTGGCAGAGGTCGATGAAATATTTCAGTTGGTTGGGGCCCGGTGTGAGCTGCGCGGTCGTCAGCGCGGGTTGGCCGAATGCGGCCAGCGCCAGGTTGACCGCGGTCAGTCGCGCCGGCACCTCGTTCGGGGGCACCACATACTGGCCTTCGGGGGAGGCGTAATCGACGCCGTTGTAGCCGAGGCCGAATTCCGTCTCGAACTCCTGCACCGGCAGCAGCTGGACGGCGGTCACGCCGAGACTGCGGAGGTAGCCGAGCTTGTCGGCGGCATCGAGGAAGGTGCCGCCATTTGTCGCACGCGCATCCTGGCCGGTGGCGTCCTGTGCCCACCACGTGCCGATGTGGAGCTGGTAGATGATCAGATCGCTGAACTGCGGCGACCGCCAGTCCTGGTCGTGCCAGGGGTAGCACGCCGGGTCGCGGACGATGCAGAAGCTGTCTGGAAATGCCGGTGTAACCGTCAGCTCGCGGGCGACCGAATCACGCTTCCAACCCGAGCCGCCGATGCCGTCAACATAGAACATGTAAGGCGCGCCATCGCCCACTCCGGCGAGGAAGCCGCCCCAGGTGCCGTCGCCAAGCGAGGCGAGCTGGTCGCTCGCGTCAGGCCGCCAGCCCGGGTCCTGTGCCGAGACCAGCCGGTCACCGGCGACGACCGACACAGCGCGGGCGTTCGGCGCCCAGGTGCGGAAGCCGGTGCCGTCCGCGAACACGGTTGCGCCCATCGCGCTGGTACGGTCGGTTCTGCTCAGCTCCACACCCATGGGAGCCCTCCCGCGGCGTTGCTTTCAACCCGTTGTCCGGATGCTGCCGCGAGTTGCGGTGCGCCCGCAAGGTTAGACCTTGACCCCTGGTGTCGGTCGGATGCGAATATTCGGCGACAGGGGACACGCGCATGAAAGTGCTGATCGTGGGCGGCGGGATCGGCGGATTGGCGGCGGCGCTGTCGCTGCACGCTGTCGGCATCGACTGCATCGTGTTCGAGCAGGTGCCGCAGCCGCGCGAGCTCGGCGTCGGCATCAACACGTTGCCCCACGCGATCAAGGAACTGGCCGCGCTGGGCCTGTTGCCGGCATTGGACCGCGCCGGCATCCGGACGCGGGAGCTGATCTACGCCAACCGCTTCGGCCAAATGGTCTGGCGCGAGTTGCGCGGCGTCGACGCCGGCCTCGACATGCCGCAATTTCTCCATCCACCGCGGCAAGTTGCATGGCGTGTTGTTGGATGCGGTACGCGCAACGGCTCGGTGCCGACACGATACAAACCGGCTGCCGTCTGGTCTCCTTTACCGAGCGCGACGAGCAAATGCGGGCCTGGTTCGAACCGCGTGACGGCGGCGATCCGTTCACCGCCGAGGGCGACGTGCTGGTTGCGGCCGACGGCATCCATTCCACCGCGCGCGCGGTGTTCTATCCCAATGAGGGCGAGCCGGTGTGGAATGGCACCATGCTATGGCGTGGCGCCGCTGATTGGCCGGTTTACGCGGATGGCCGCACCATGGTGATTGCCGGGGGCATGGCGGCAAAGTTCGTGTTCTATCCGATCCATTTCGATCCCGGGATGCCGGCGCGGAGGCTGACCAACTGGGCGGTGATGGCACGCGTCGCCGACGCCAGGGGTGCACCGCCGCGGCGGGAGGATTGGAACCGGCCCGGCCGGTGGGACGAGGTCGAACCGTTCATGCGCGACCGTTTCAGCCTCGATTTCGTCGATCCGCTGGCACTGATCCGTGCGTCCGGCACATTCTATGAATATCCGCTGTGCGATCGCGAGCCGCTGCCTCGCTGGTCATTCGGCCGAGCCACGCTGCTCGGGGACGCGGCGCATCCGATGTACCCGGTGGGCTCAAATGGCGCCAGCCAGGCGGTGCTGGACGCCCGCTCCCTGGCGCGGCATCTGGTGAGCGGAGCGCCGGTGCTGCAAGCGCTGGCGGCGTACGACGCCGAGCGCCGGCCGATCACGACCGAGATCGTTTTGAACAATCGCAAGGGGGGTCCGGAGCGAGTTATCGATGTGCTCGAGGAACGGGCTCCCGAGGGTTTCAGCGACGTGGACGAAGTCGCGACGTATGCCGAACGAGAGGCGATCGTGCGCGGCTACGCCTCGATGGCCGGGTTCGCGCGCGAGCAGGTCAACCGCGGCCGGTGACCGTTCAAGCGGGCGGCGGCAGGAAGTTCACCTCGTGCTGGGCGGCGAGACGTATCGCCTCGGCTGGATCGGTCACATTGTCGATCGCCTGGAACAACTGCCACAGCATACGGGTGGGTGACACCCAGAACAGGCAGGTGAGATTTGCCTGGCTATGATTGAACAGGCCGTGCGGAATGCCGCGGGGCAGCCGGATCAGTTCGCCCGCCGTCGCGTTCGCCGGTTGTCCGTCGATCAGCAGGTCAAACTTTCCGTCCAACACGTAGATGAACTCATCCTGGGTCGGATGGATGTGGGGTGGTACGAATGTTCCCGGGGGAAACAGCGCGTGCCAGGAGAAACTGCTCTCTGTCACATGCAGCGGTGAATACGTCTGGCCAAGGATATGCCACACCAGGCCGTCAACGCTGCTGCCTTGTTGCGTGACTCCGGCGGTCATCACAGGTGGGGTGGGCATGACGAGGCTCCTGCTGAGGAGGCAAAATATCCGTTGATCCCCCGGCATCCGATTGCTGCTCTGCCCACATGGGCGTGCCGGGGTTCGGACCGATCGATTGTGACAAGCCGATCGTTGCGGCTTATCCAGCGTGCCACGAACCGATGGCCTCCCGCAAGAGTGTGCAAGCCCTGCGCGCCGCTGCCGGTCGACCGAACGCACCACCCGATCGGCGATCCGACATCACGTCGGAAGCAGCGCCGATCGACGTCATCGGAATGCGTACGTCAGGACCGCGGCCCCCGTGAGGCCGACGAAAGGAGATCCGTATGGGATGCCGATCCCGAAGGCGTCTGTTGAGCGACCTGAGTTGGCTGCTGGGAACTGCGGCCTTGCCCAACGCAACGTTGGCAAGCCCCGGTCAGCCGTTGCGCACGCTCAGGGCGGGCCGGCTTCGGGTTGGCACTTACTTCGTCAATCCGCCTTTCGAATTCCTGGCCCATGGCCGCAGGGTCGGATTTGAAATTGACCTCATGAACGCGCTCGCCCGACGTTTGGGATTGCGCACGGTGTTTGTCGACACCCAATGGGAAGTCATCCTGCACGAGATGCAGGATGGGCGCTTCGACTGCATCATCGGCGGCATCACGATCACCGCTGATCGCCGGCGCATCCTGGACTGGTCAACTCCTTACCTCACCACAACATTGAGCCTGATCGTCGATGCTGGCCGATCCTCCAATCTGGCCGGCCTCTCCGATCTCAAGGCCGCGGTGGTCGGCGTGCAGGCTGCGACCACGGACTATGACGTCGCTGTCCGGATGCAGCGCCAGGGGGAGATCGCAGGGATCAAGGTCTATTCGTTTGCCCGGATCTCCGAGGCGATAACTGATCTCGCCGCGGGCCGTCTTGGTGCGGTCATGAAGGTCAGGCCGGTCGCCGAGTGGCTGGTGCGAACGACGCCGGGCCTTCGAATCCTGGCTCAAGTCCCTGATGATCCGCAGCCGCTGGGCATCGGCTTCGCCAAAGGCAACGTTGGTTTGTTGGCTGCCGTTGACCGCAATCTCAGCGCGATACAGCGGGATGGTGACTACGACCAGATTGCGCAGCAATGGGGTATCTCCTGAAGGCCGTCTCGCTGCCATTCGCCAGATCCAGGCGCGGGTTGGCGCCGGGGAGAATGCCCAAGTGCCGTCTGCGCCAGGACCCGCGGGTCAGGCGCAGCTCTTCGCGGCCGGCAATTTGATCAGTTGACCCAGCGAGCGTCATGACGGAGAGACCCATGTCGCCCGCCTGCGACGCTGCCCGGCCGACATCGCGTCGGAACCAGCGGCCGACTTGACCGCTAGGGACGCGACAGAGGTCGAACCGGCGCCTCCGTTCACCTGCCGGAGCTTCTCGGCCGCGCAGGCCTTGGGAATTTTGATGCGTGCTCGCAACGGGAGTGGGCGCCAGCGGGGATTTCGGACCCTATGTCGTCCAGGCCAGGCCTCCACAAGGATCCCGCGTGCGCAAGACTCACTCGCACCGCATTGACTGGCCTGACCTTGGCCCTCCTGTTATCCGCGTGCTCAACTCGGGACGCTCCGGTGGCAATGCGCAATCCGTCGGACGACGCATTCATCTATGTGATCGAGCGCGGCTGGCACACGGACATCGGCCTGCCGGTCGAAGAAATTTCTGGCCCGCTTGCGGTGCTCGAGCGGCCTTTCCCCGGTGTGCGTTTCCTGACCTTCGGCTTTGGCGAGCGGCAATTCCTGGTGACGCGGCAGGCATCGCTGCTGGCGATGCTGGCCGCTTTGCTGCCCAGCAGCAGCGCGCTGTTGATGACCGCGTTGGGTACTACCCCTGAAGTGGCCTTCGGTGAGCGCGATGTCGTCGTGCTGCGGGTATCCCGTTCCGGCCTGGAACAGATCGAGGCCAGAATCTGGCACGAGATCGAACACTCGCCTGCCGGTGATCCCATCAGGCTCGCCGATGGGCCGTATCCCGGCAGCGTGTTCTACGCTGCACGGGACACCTATGACGGCTTTTACACCTGCAACACGTGGACCGCCGCGATGATGCACTCAGCCGGTCTGCCGATGACGACCACCGGCGTGCTGTTCTCGGGCCAGGTCATGGGGATGGCGCGCTGGATCGGCGCGCAACAGGGATTACTGAACGGGAGCTGATGCCGGCGGGGCTATGATTGTGGTGTTGTGGGCCGGCGGCGGCGGATCGCTGCTGCTAAACGAAAGACAACCACCCAATCCAAGCGGCAACAACAGGACGGCAAGGGCAAGACGCATACGAGATTTCCTCCGGGGCATAGCCATAACGGCGGCACGTTTATCTCCGATCGTGGCCGTTTTGTGGAGTTGGCCGTTCCCATATTCTCGGAAAGCGTTGCTGAAAGGACACTTTCCATGAGCAGCGCGTAGTCATGGTTTTCGGCGCCGTCGGGTCAGTGTCAGATGCAACCGCCTGCGGTCCGCCGGACGCACCTGGGCAACGCCACCGATCCGGTTTCGGATCAGTTTATCCCGGCTCGATCGGCATCCTCGCGATGCTCAGCCACGCCACCGGCGCGCCGGCGGCTTCGGCCGCCTGAGCCGGCGCAAGTTTGCTGTCCCAATCGGCCGCGATGAAGCGTCTGCCGGTCACCGCGGCGGCCGCGTCCGAGACCAGCCACAGCAGCGGCGGTATCATAATCTCAGGTCGCAGCATCCTGGAGCGGTCGCCGCCGTCCTCACCCACCAGCGGCGTGTCTGTCACCCCGCCCGGCACCAGCACGTTGGCGGTGATCGCGGTCCCTTTCAGGTCCGCCGCCAGCACCGCCATCGAGGCTTCGGCAGCGGCCTTGCTGCAGCCGTACAGCAGGAACCCCTCCCGCACCATCGTGCCCAGGCTGGTCGTCACGGTGATAACGCGACCCTGGTTGGCCTTCAGCATGTGGGGCAGGACAGCCCGCGTCAGCATGATGGGGGCGGTGGCATTGACTGCCAGGAACAGGCTCCACTGCTCCGGGGTGGCCTCCCAGAAGCGGATTGGGTTTCGCCGGGTGTTCGCTCGGATGGCCGACTGCCCGACGCCGGCATTGTTCACCAGGACATCGATCCGCCCGAACGCGTTCATTGTCGTGGACACGATGGTGTCGAAAGCCTCGGGCCGCGCGAGGTCGGCGGCCAACGGCTGGATCTTGCCGGGACCGGTGGCGGTCCCGGGCAGGGTCTTGAGGGCCTCGGCATTTCGGTCCACCGCGACGACGTCAATCCCGGCGCCGGCCAGGGCCAGCGCCATGACGCGACCCATGCCGCTGGCGGCACCCGTTACGATGGCGGCCTTTTGTTGTGCAGGCATTGTCGGTTCCTCCCGGTTCTCATTCGCCCGGCTTCGGATCCCTGGCGATGCGCCGGGATGCCGACCGATGCCGAGCACAGCGCGACGCACTTGGGATGGTGCACGGCGTTGCGTGAGAAAGCATGATCACGATCCCCCAATCTCGCTTTGGGGGCAGCAGAGCCTACCACCCGTTTGAACTGGGCGTCCAGGCGCACAAGCGAAATCTTGCGTCGAGGCGGCGTCGCTTTCGCTGCCGCGAATGCTGTGTCGATACGCTGCAAGATACAGATGTATTGCGCACATGGCTTCGAACTGACCGCGAGGAACTGTCGCGCCACGGCTGGTATCTCCGTGCCGACGGCGACGGGTCTGCAAGAACGCCCGTACGTTGGCTTGAATGAGGTCCGTCATCGGGCGAGCCAGCGGTCCGATCGTTCCCGTCGTTTCGCCCGGGATAGCCGAAGCCGGCCACCCGCGGCAGCCATGCTCGTGCCGGCGGAGGGCTTGTCATGGTGTGAAACACTTCAGCGATATCGCCAGGCGTTCGGGTCATTCTCCGTTTGTCAGCACAGTCGGATCGAGAAACGAGTGGTAGCTGACAAAGCCGCTTCCGGCATTTTGCCAGCACTGGAGAAGTCACATGCTCCGTCTCGCCCTTTTCGCGGTTGTTCTTGCCGGAGTTGTTGCGACTGCCCAGCCGAGCTTCGCCGGTCCGTCCGATGCGACGACCTCTGACCGCGCACAGGCTGCCGAAGTCGCCGCCAGGGAACAGGCCGCATCGCCGGCACCGGCCTGGTCGTCGTCACCATCGCCATCGCCGTCAGATGCCCCTGTCGGGTTTGGCTGGGGCTGAGGGGTGCGGAAACACGGTCCCAGTGGGGAGAGCGGACATGAGCTTCTTTATCGCAGGTTGCGCTTTGTTGGTGGCGTTACTCGTCGGTATCATCCTCGATGATGTCGCTATCAGAAGCTGGCAGACGACGCGACGCGATCTCAATCCCTTCGATATGTCGTAACGGCGCGGCCGGTCTGCATGCGGCGGACCGACCGGGGCCGATCGCCCTGTCCGATGGGCGATGCGTCCCCGGATCAGTGCACCAAAGGCCGGCGCCGCTGGCCGGAAAAAGGTGAAACGCAGGGTGGACGCCCGTTAGATCACTGTTGCGCCGAGCCTCGCCTGCCCACCCCCGCCAAGCCGGAGCGAAACTCCCCATAGCCCAGCGTCGTGTAAGTACCGCGCCCGCGGATGGCCGCGGGCGATCACTCATCAGGTGGTTGCGGCGGCTATTTCGGCAGTTCCACCGCATACGCGCGGAACGGCCCGGGCTTGGCCCGCTTCTCCGGCGGATCAAACAACGTCGCCAGCTGGCCTTCCAGCACCCAGGCTGTGTTGCCGATTTGCCAGACCGAGACCGGCTGCTTGAATCCGCCCTTCACCGTTTTGACCTGGGCATTGTCACCGCTGATCTCGATGATGTCGAAGCGGCCGGCATCGGCGCCCTCAACCACCAGCAATCCGTTCTTCCCATAGGCCCGCATCCCGTCCGGATGCTCGAAGCCCGGTGGCGTCGTCTTGAGCTGAGTGATCTGGCCCGCCTTGCCGCCCGAGGCCATCTCGACGCGGAACAGCAGTCCGGTCGCGAAGGTATTGACGTAGAGGTTGCCGTCTTGCCCGATGGTGATGCCGTCAAGGCCCGGCCCCTCGGCGGCAAACCCCGGATTGGTCGCCCAGACCTCAAGCGAGGTCCCGCCCGGCGCCAGCTTCAGGATGTGCGGTTGGAACGATTCCGCCACGTACACCGCGCCATCGGCTCCCACGACCATGTCATTGCACAGCGTCTTTTCGCCGGGCAACGGCCAGCTGCCTTTCCCGGCCCCGGTCTTCAGGTCGAACGCCTTCAGCGCCACCGGCTTCTCGCCCGCCGGAGGCTTCACGCCGAACGCCGACAGGTTGCTCGAGCATACCCAGAGCGTGCCGGCCTTTTCATCGGCGAGCACGCCCAGCGTGTTCATCGAATCGTTCGCGCCCGGCTTGATCCACTGCTCCGCGGTTGTTGCCCCGGGCAGAGCGCGGAAAATTCCGCCCTCATAAAGACTGCCGGCATAGATCGTGCCGTCCGACGTCGCGGTGAGGCTCTCAGGATAGGCGTGATCACCGGGGAAGGTGATCTCTGTCCGGTCCCCCGCCCGTGCCGGTGTCAGCCAGGCAAGGCTCGCCGACACGACGACGACACCAAGATGGATGGTTTTCATCCGTTTCGTTCCTCCCATGTGGCCGGTCGATTTCCGGCCATACGAATTTAGACCACCAGATCGGGGCCGTGGCAATCGCCACACTCATTGGTTGATGCAGCGGCCTGCCTGGAGCGGCCGGATACGGCGTTCAGGACCTGATGGGCGAGGCGAGCCTGGCCGCCAATCAGGCCGCCCGTCACACCGGCCGACGGACGCTTCAATCCCCGCTTCGTCGTTACGGTCCGCGCCGAAGCGACAGTCCATGACTTCCGCGATGTCGCCTCTCACCTATCGCCATACCGACAAGCGAAAAAGCCGAGGTGCCTTATGACGGTGACTACTGTCCCGAAGTCCGCCACTTGCGGCGGAGGCCATCATTACATGCCACGTCGCCAAAATCCGCAGCGATCTGCGCCGCTGCAATGGTTGCATCGCTGGCCAGGACCGAATGACGGAGTGCCGCGCAATGCCACCGGTCCGTGCAGCCTTGGCCTGACGATCGCGGCGACCAGCCTCGGCTTCGTAATGGTGCAGCTCGATGTGTCGATCCTCAATGTCGCGCTCGCACGGATCGGTGAGGCGGTCGCGACGGACATCACCGGCCTGCAGTGGGTGGTTGATGCTTACACGATCGCGTTTGCCTCATTGCTTCTCGCCGCCGGTGCCCTCGGCGACCGTTTCGGAGCGCGCCGAGTGTACATCTCCGGTTTTGTCGTGTTCGTGCTTGCATCCCTCGGCTGTGGGCTGGCGCCGGGAGCCGGCGCGTTGATCGCCGCCCGCGCCGCCCAAGGTGTCGGCGCCGCGCTTCTGGTGCCGTGTTCGTTGACGCTGCTGACCCATGCCTGCGGCGACGATCGCGCCGCCAGGGCGCGCGCCGTCAGTCTGTGGACGGCCGCAGCGAGCGTCGCCCTATCCGCCGGCCCGGTGCTCGGCGGCTTATTGGTCGACACGCTCGGCTGGCGCAGCATCTTCTTGCTGAACATTCCGGTCGGCGCCGCGGGAATTTGGCTCACGCGTCGATTCATCACGGACACGACACCGTCGAATGGTGGCCTCGACCCCGTCGGGCAGGCACTCGCGTTGCTGATGCTGCTGGCCCTGATCGGCGCGGTGATCGAGGCCGGACGCCTCGGCCTCGGACCGCTCGTCCTATCCGGCTTCGGCATTGCCGTGCTCAGCGGCGCCGCCTTCGCGGCAGTCGAGGCCCGCAGCCCGGATCCGATGTTGCCGCTCAGCTTCTTCCGCGAGCCGGCCTTCAGCGCAACAACACTCGTCGGGCTGCTCATCAACCTCACACTCTACGGCGCGATCTTCGTGCTCAGCCTCTATCTGCAGCAAGTCCGCGGTTACTCTCCGATGGCCGCCGGGCTGGCGTTCCTGCCGTTCCCGGTGGTGCTTGGTATGGCGAACGTGGCCGCCGGTTGGGTCGGTAGCTGGGCTGGGCTCTCTCTTCCGATGGCTTTCGGCCTGCTTGTCGCTGGCGCTGGTTTTTGGCTGCTGCGGCACCTCGGCGCGACATCGTCGTACGCGTCCATTCTGGCTGGCATGATCGTCATTCCCGCCGGCATCGGGCTGGCGGTTCCTCTGATGACATCAGTGCTGCTTTCGAGCGTTCCGCGATCTCGCGCGGGGATCGCCTCGGGCGTGCTCAACACGGTGCGGCAGGCGGGCGGCGGCATGGGTGTCGCTCTGTTCGGGGCGCTGATGGCCAGACGAGGCCTGCCGGGCGTTCAGACCGCCCTCATGGTCGCGAACGCTTTGCTGGTCTGCGGCGCAGTCATCGCGGCGCTTGGAGTGCGGCGACTCCGGGACAGTGCCAACTGATCCGGCTTCAGGGTTGTCATGCCGACCACCACCGTTCGATCATTCCGGAACGTTGAGGGTCGGTGATCGGCTGGTTGCTGCCGGTGCGGCATCGTCCATGACGCCGTGCCGGAACGATCCCGTGACGATCCTCAGTGCAGCTTCACGCTTGGCTCCGGCCGCTGTGAGACACTGTTGATCAGTGTGCGCCAGGCGACCGCTCTGCCACCATGCAACGCCGCCTGATGCATCTTGTACAGCGAACGATACATCAGGCGCGCGAAATAGCCCTCTATAAACATGCTCTTGCCGACGAGGAATCCCATCAGGCTGCCGACCGCGCTGTAACCGCCGAGCGAGACCAGCGATCCGAAATCACGATAGCGGAACGGCTCCGGCGGTGTCCCCGCCAACAACCGTTCCACCTGACGGCCCATATGCGACGCCATCTGATGCGCTGCCTGCGCGCGCGGCGGCACTGGCTGCTCGTATCCCTCGCGTGGGCATGCCGCACAGTCGCCGATTGCGAACACGTCGGGGTCGCGGGTCGTTTGTAACGTCGGCAGAACCACGAGCTGATTGATGCGGTTGGTCTCCAGCCCGTCGATTTCATGCAGGAAATCCGGGGCTTTCACGCCCGCCGACCAGACGACCAGTTCGCTCGCAACGAACGTTCCGTCGGCGAAGCACACGCCGTCGCGGCGCACCTCGCTGACGCGCGCATTGGTGCGGACCGATACCCCGAGCCGCTCCAGCAACATTTTCGTCGCATCTGCGATCCGCTCCGGGAGCGCCGGCAGAATGCGTGGCGCGGCTTCGATCAGCACAAGATGAATGTCGCGTTCGGGATCGATCCGGTCGAGCCCGTACGCCACCACCGCGCGCACCGTGCGATGCAATTCGGCGGCAAGCTCGGAGCCTGTTGCTCCTGCGCCGATGATCGCCACGTCCAACTGGCCCGGTCGCACCGGCTCGTCCTGCGTGTTGGCGCGCAGGCATGCGTTGACCAGACGGCGGTGAAATCGCGAGGCCTGGTCTGGTGTTTCCAGTGGCACAGCGAACGCCGCGGCGCCCGGGGTGCCGAAATCATTGGTCACGCTGCCGATCGAGATGATCAACGTGTCGTAGCCAAGCGTGCTCGGTGGCGTGATCTCGCGACCTTCATCGTCCACCGTCGCCGCCAGGCGGATCTGCTTGCTCGCCCGATCCAGCCCGACCATCTCGCCGTACCGGTAGTTGAAATGATGCCAGTGCGCCTGCGCCAGATAGTCCAGCTCATGCTGCGAACGATCGACGCTGCCGGCGGCAACCGAGTGCAGCAGCGGCTTCCACAGATGGGTGCGCGATTTCTCCACCAAGGTGATACGTGCGCGCCCCCGCCGGCCGAATTTTTCGCCGAGGCGTGTCACCAGCTCCAGTCCGCCGGCGCCCCCGCCGACCACCACGATACGGTGCCGGCCGGCCGGATCAGACATCCCGCTCACCGCTGCATTCCACGCTGCCGTGACGCAAATTTACGTCATTTCGATGCCCGGTTGTCCGGCCCGGATGATCACGGACGATCAGCCGAACTTCATCGGACGGGTTCCTCCGCCATGCCCTTGTCGGCAAGTTCGCGCCTCGCTTTCTCGTTCTTATCCAGGGCGAGGCCCATGCCCCTGAGCACCTGTGGGGCCTTGGTGAACTGGATGTTCGCGTATTCGATGATCTCCAGCCGGTTGCCCCATGGGTCGAGGAAGTCGAGGAACGGCCCTTCGACCATGCGCGCGCCGGCCGCTTTCGCGAGGTCGATGATGCGCGAACGGTCGTCGACCACGAGGCCGATGTGGCGACGCTCAACCGCCTGCGCGGCCAGGCCAGGCACCAGGGTCAGGTTGATGAACTGGTCACCCATGTCGATAAAGGCGTTCCGCTCGCCCTTGCCACGCAGGGTGAACGCGAAAAGCCGGCCATACCATTCGAGCGCCTCATCGATGTCGCCCACTTCGATCGCGACGTGATTGATGCCGACCAGTCTCGGTTTGTTGCTTTCACTCATGCTTGGGCTCCGGAAAACAGGGTTGACCGGTCGCTGCGGGGGCGCGCCGGGGTCTCGCTTTGTCCAGGACGTAATTCAGCATCTGGGGTCCGGAAACACCGAAGGGAAGGGGGCCCGGGCCTAGGTTTGAACCTCGACGACGTCCTGGGCGAAGATCATCTCCTCCTGCCCGACCAGACGCAGGATCATCGACCGACGACAGATACCGGGCAAACAGCCACACGCCGTCTTTCGGATTGGAAACGATCTCGACCTCGGCGCCGGTGCCCAGCACCACGCGCGTGCCGACGGCGAGATCCCGGACGTTGATCGGATCGCTCATTGCGCCGCCTGGGCCTCGCGCGCGGCCGTCGCGGCGCCACGTCATCAGCTCGTCCCAGCTATCGGCCTCCATGAACTGGGCCCAGCGGCGATAGAGGTTGCGCATCGGCTCCTCGCTCGCCTGCGCCTTGGTCAGGTCGATGACCCGGCCCGGCATTCTGAGCCCATCCCACTCGTAATCCTCGACCGCATGGCCCATCCCCATCTCGTAGGTATAGGGATAGCGCCGGGCGATCACGCCGCGGCTGGCGGCATGCGCATAATTCCAGTTCTCCATGTCGTCCTGCTCGGTCATGCCCGCCGGCCCGGAGTAACGGATGTAGTAATCGCGCAGGAAATTCTTGACCTGCCGCGGCGCGTCGCGATCGACAAAGAAGAACCGCCACACCTCGGTCTCGTGCGCGCTCTTCGGGTGCCACACCGCCAGCGTGCGCGGTTGCCGCGGCAGCAGCGCCACATTGGGAAAGATCTCGCCGGGCGCGCCGATCAGCCGGCTGTTGGCGCCCGGGCGCCGCCGCCGCTCCTCCTCGCAATGGCGGAAATATTCGGCGACCTCGGGCGAGTTCTGATAGGCGGCCTGCGGCTGGTGATCCTTCGGCAGCACGTAGGTGATCGTCTGGTGCCCGCGATCGGGAATGCGCGACGTGCAGCTTGCGGCGCGACATTGAGCTCGCTGTAGTCGCGCCGGCTGCGCCCGCTTGGGCCCGCGCCGACCAGATCGACCGAGCGGTGCGAGATGTTGTGATAGGTGTCACCGCTGAAATTCTCGGCCGGAAACTTCCAGTTGCACGGAATGATCCATTTCTGCACGCCGCCGAGCAGTTCCGCCTGGCCCTCGCGTCCATCCCAGCCGTCGAGGATCAGATCGAGGAAGCGCCGGAACTCGCCGAGATATTCCAGAAATGGTGGCGCCGAGGCATCCCAGTTGGCCCATACCGTGCCCTTGTAGCAGCACAGCTGCGCCACCTCGACGAGACGCCATTTCGCCTTATCGAGTTCGGAATGATAGGCCTCGCGGAAGAACGGCACGCCGACCAGCGCGCCATCGGTGCCGTAGCTCCAGCCGTGATAGGGGCAGGTGAAGACCGTGGTGTTGCCGTCATCGTAGCGGCACACCTTCATGCCGCGATGGCGGCACGAGTTGAGGAAGACATGCACCGCGCCGGCGCGGTCGCGGCAGAGGATCACCGACTCCTCGCCCATGCGCGAGGCGAAGAAATCGCCAGGGTTGGGGATCTGGCTTTCATGCCCGACAAACAGCCAGGAACGGGCGAACATGCGCTCCTGCTCCTGGGCATAGATGTCGTCGTTGACGAAGATCTCGCGGCTGATCTGCCCCGATGCGAGATCGACGAGGCCGGGATGGTAGCCCCGCGTTGCGTTCATCGTCATCGCTGTTCCTCCGCCTAAAAGAAAAACGTCAGGTTCTTCGTCAGCAGCACATTCTGGTCGAGGATGATCTTCCGCCGGGCGATCAGCCAGCCGTCGCCGTCCCGGCGCAGCGTGTCCTCGCGCTTGCCGACCAGCAGGTCGGTTTCGGTCTCGACGCGGTTGCGGTAGATCAGGAACCGGCATTTGGCCGTGACCTCCCGCGGCGCGCTGGCATCGGGCGTCACCTCGAGCAGCTGCACGTTCGACACCATGTGGGTGATCCGCGATTGCGGCTCCTCCGCCCAATGGATCCCGGTCTGGATCTGGCGCACCCGGCGGGTCAGCGTGTCCTTGCCCTCGTCGAACCAGCTGATGTCCTCGGTCTCGCGGGTGAATTCGCGGGTGGTGTCGCCGTATTTGACGTTGCGCCGCATCGGCATCCAGTAGCGGATGTCCTCGGCCAGCAGGGCCAGCCATTCGTCGTGACGCCGTTCATCGAGCAGTTCCGCCTCGGCGTAGAGGAACTCGGCGATCTCCTGGGTCAGCAGCAGCCGGGCGACGCGATCGTCGCTCATTGTTTGCCTCCCGCTCGCTTCCTGGGCGCAATTCGGTCCCGGCCATCGCTTCCAGCACGCGGGCGACGACCGGGAAGCCCTCCTGGCCCCAGCCCTAGCGCCTGAGCGCGCTTGTAGATGTCGGAGGCGAGCGCGCCCAAGGTCGCCGGCGCGCCGACGTCACGGGCGAGTTGGCAGGCGAGTTCGATATCCTTGGCGACGATGTCGAGCGTGCCGCCGGCGGCGAAGGTGCCTGGAAACACGCCACGGGCGATGTTGTCGAAGGTGCGGCTTTGCCCGGCGCTGACCGGCACGATCCGGGCCATCGTGTCGAGGTCGATCCCGGCCTTGGCCGCGACGAGCATCCCTTCGATCGAGGCGATGAAGTTGGTGTAGCCCAGGTATTGCGTCACCAGCTTGGCGGTCGCCCCGGCGCCGCTCGGGCCGACATGGAAGACGTTGGCGGCGATGGCCTCGAACAACGGGCGATATTTTGCGAATGCAGCGTCGCTGGCGCCGACCATCACGGTCATCGTCGGCGGGCGGCCGCTGACCGGCGCATCGATCAGTTCGACCCCGCGCGACCGGCAGGCTTCGGCGACACGGGCGATCGGTCTTCGGCGCATTGGTGGTCAGGTCGATATGCGCGGCACCCGGTCGCAGCCCGGCGAGGATGCCGGTCTGCGGTTCCAGCATCGCCGCCTCGAATTCGGCGGGGCCGGGCAGCGAGGTAAACACCACCTCGCTGTCGCGCGCCGCGGCGAAGGCGCTGTCGGCACGCGCATGGCGCCTTGCGCGCACAGGGTCGCCGTGGCTTCCGGGCGGCGGTCGTAGACCGACAGCGAATGGCCGGCGCGGATCAGGCAGCCCGCGATCGGGGTCCCCATCGTCCCGGTGCCGACAAAGCCAATCCGCATCGTGTTGTTGCCTCCCGGTTGGTAGCCACAATCACGGGACCGATCATGGACGACTGGCGGTTCAGCCGGCAAGCGCCCCCGCGAACCGCGGCACCCCACCCACAGGCGACCCTTCCACGCTTGCGCTTGGTCGATAAACACATCGGAGAGGCGTGTTTTACGATATTGACTCTCGCGTTGACGTGTATTTGGATCAATCCACTTCAGTCCGGTGAAAATATGAGAGGCGAGCGTGATGTCGCAGAGTTCCACACAGCAGGTCGCGGGCGCACGGCGTGCCCGAATCAGCCGCTCTGCCGTCGTTTAGTGCCATATGGGCGTGGGCGCAGCCGGTCGTGGAGAAATCGGCCGCCATCATCGTGTTCCTGTTGGCTTGGGAGTTCGCTCCGCGGCTTGACCTGATCAATCGTACCTTCTTGCCGCCGCTTTCGGAAGTCATCGTGCGCGGCGTCGAGTTTGCCTTCGAGGGCAAGTTGCTGCCGCAGATTCTCGTCAGCCTCGAACGCGCCGTCGGAGGCTTCGCGCTCGGCGTGATCACGGCGGTGCCGCTTGGCATCGTGCTTGGCTGGTATCGACCGCTCGAGCGGATCCTCAATCCCCTGCTGCAACTTCTCCGGCAGACCAATCCGGTCTCGCTGTTTCCCGTCTTCATCATGTTCTTCGGCATCGGCTACCTGACCAACATCGCCATCATCTACTGGGTCGTGGTCTGGCCGATCCTGCTCGGCACCGTGAACGGTGTGACCTACGTCGATCCGGCGTTGGTCAAATATGCCCGCTCCGTGGGGCTGACCCCCGCGAGCATGTTCGTCAAGGTCGTGTTCCCGTCGGCGGTTCCCTCGATCATTACCGGCATGCGGCTGGCCGCGACGTATTCCTTCCTGATGCTTGTCGTTTCCGAAATGGTCGGAGCGAGCAGCGGCCTAGGCTACCTGATCGTCAACGCGCAATACCTGATGAGCATTCACCTGCTCTACGTCGGGGTGATCGTGCTGGCCCTGCTTGGCATCCTGAGTAACTGGCTGCTGATGCTGCTGGAGCGGCGGTTGACTTCCTGGAAGCAGGGCATCGGCACTTAGCGGCGTCACTTATCGATTTATCACTTGGCTAGGAAGGGAAATTGACATGATCACATCGCGACGCCAGGGACTGACCAGTACATCGCGGCGCGCAATCCTCGCTGGGACAGCAGGACTAGCCGGCGCGACCCTCGCGGCCCCGTTCATTCGTGCGGCCGGCGCCGCCGCACTCAAGACGGTACGCATCTTCTTCCCACCGCTCGATTTCGGCTGGTCAGTCGGTTTTGAGTTGATCGAACTTGCTGATGCCCACGGCATATTTGCCAAGAATGGTATCAAAGCCGAGCGCGCGGTGGTGCCGTGGGATCAGTATACTGTGGGGCTGGATACGGGCGCGCTCGACCTGGCACCTTTCGCGGATTACGCGTACTTCATCAACGTCTATGACAAGGGGCTGAAGGCGAAGGAGATCGTTTCATCCACGCTGCCTTTCGATCCGCTCGGTCACGGTGACGGGCTCGTGGTGCTCGCGGACGGTCCGATCAAGACGCCGCAGGATCTCAAGGGCAAGCAAATCGGCACGCAATATCCAAGCTTTTCGGGCGTCTGGTTCGCGCTCGACTGGCTCAGCAAGCGCGGCGTGACAAAGGACGATGTATCCGTGGTACCAGTGCCGGAAGCTCAATTGGAGCAGGTCTTGAAGGCGGGAGGCGTGGAAGCGGTCATTGCGTACTCGCCACTCGATATCCAGTTGCAGCGCAAGGGGGGATTCCGCCAGCTGTTCTCTGTCGCCGACATCGCCGGACGTTTCATCACGCGCGGTGGTACGATGGCCAGCGACAAATTCATCGCCGAGCATCCGGACGTGGTGCGTGGTTACGTCACCTCGATTGCCGAGGCCGCGGACATTGCCAACGCCGATCCTGCCGAGCCGATCAGGATCGGTCTGGAGCGCGGTCATCTCGATAAGCAGTATCTGCCTGACCTGTATACGCGCGACGGCAAGGACGATTACAGTCACCTGCGCTGGGCCACGCATGGCCTGAATGTCGAGGAGGATCTGGCATTCTGGCTTAAGCTCGTCGAGGATGCCAACATCGTTCCCAGGGGTAAGCACAAGCCAACGGATTTCTACACCAACGCCTTCAATCCCTTCGCCACTGTCTGACGTGTCGAACCGGCATCGCCGCACCCCGAGGCGGCGCCGCCTTTCCGAAGGAGTTGTCCGTTGAGCAGCGCTTTGCAGATCCAGAATGTCGGTAAGACCTTCACCGTCGCGACCGGTCCCAACCGGCGCGGACCAGCACGGACCTTCGTAGCTCTCGAACAGATCAATCTCGACGTTGCGTCGGGCGAATTTGTGGTGATCGTCGGGCCGAGCGGTTGCGGCAAATCGAGTCTGCTGGATCTGCTGGGCGGGCTGACCGAACCTTCGACCGGCCGTATATTGATTGATGGGCACCCGATCGTCGGGCCCGCGCTCGATCGCGGCCTGGTGTTTCAGCAATATGCGCTGTTCCCCTGGCGTACCGCCATCAAGAACGTGGAGTTCGGCCTGGAGGCCCAGGGCGTGGGCCGCCGTGAACGCGCCGAGCGCGCGGCTTATTTTCTCGCCATGGTTGGCTTGGCCGGTTTCGGCGATCGCTATCCGCACGAATTGTCGGGTGGAATGAAACAGCGCGTCGCTATCGCGCGCAGCCTCGCTTACGATCCGGGCGTACTATTGATGGACGAGCCGTTCGCCGCACTGGATGCGCAGACCCGTGAGACCTTGCAAGGCGAATTGTTGCGCATCTGGGAAGCCTCCGGCAAGACCATCATCTTCATCACTCATGCTCTCGATGAGGCGATCTATCTTGGCCAGCGCGTTGCGGTGATGACATCGCGCCCCGGCCGTATCAAGCAGGTCGTCGATATCCCGTTCCTTGATCGCGCGCACGAAGAAGACCTGCGGGCGACACCGGAGTTCGCCCGGCTGCGACACGAGATCTGGACGCTTCTGCGCGACGAAACGCAACGCGCTGAAACGCAGGAACTGCAACGACCGACTGCACATCCCACACGTCGTGTGGCGTCCGCCTGACCTTATGGGAGCCGTACCTGTGACCAGACAACTGCGCATCAACGCGTTCGACATGAATTGCCCCGGGCACCTCTCACCGGGGCTGTGGCGGCATCCGCGAGACCGCTCCAGCAGCTACAATGAGCTCGCCTACTGGACCGATCTCGCGCGGATTCTGGAACGCGGCAAGATCGATGCCTTGTTTATCGCCGACGTGCTCGGCCTGTATGACGTTTACGGCGGGACGCCGGATGCCGCCATCCGCCATGCGACGCAGGTGCCGCTGAACGATCCCGCCGTTCTGGTGCCGGCGATGGCGGCCGTGACCAAACATCTCGGCTTCGCGGTGACCGGTACGCTGTCGTTCGAGCCGCCCTATCCGTTTGCGCGCCGGGCCTCCACGCTCGATCATCTCAGCAAGGGTCGTTTCGGCTGGAACATCGTTACCGGATATCTTGATAGCGCCGCCAAGGGAGCCGGCCTCGCGCAACAGTCTGGGCATGACCTGCGCTACGAGATTGCCGAGGACTACATGAGCGTCGTCTACAAGCTGTGGGAGGGCAGTTGGGAAGACGACGCCGTTGCGCGCGACCGCGAAATCGGGCTGTTCGCGCATCCTGACAAGGTGCATCGCGTTCGTTTCGAGGGGCGCCTACCACAGTGTTGACGCCGTCCATCTCAGCGAGCCTTCGCCGCAGCGCACGCCATTTCTATTCCAGGCCGGCACGTCGGCGAAGGGTCGCGACTTCGCAGCGCGACACGCCGAGGGCGTGTTTCTCACCGGACCATCTCGTAAAGTGATTGCGCCGCGCGTGGCCGATATCCGTGAGCGCGCCAGGAACTATGGCCGCAACCCGGACGATATTCTGATCTTTCTCGGCGTCTGCATCATCGTCGATCGCACCGAGGCGGCCGCCCGCGAGAAGGAACGCGACTATCGGCGCTATGTGTCGACCGAGGGTGCGCTGGCGTTGCTGTCGGGCTGGTCCGGCATCGACTTCTCCAAATACGATCTCGACGATCCGATCCGCTATGTGAAGAACGACGCCATTCACTCGATGGTGGAGGGTCTTACCATCGCCGATCCGTCGAAGACATGGACCGTTCGCGAACTCGCGAATGCGTCCGCCATCGGCGGCCCGGGACAATTGCTGGTCGGCTCGGCGGAGCAGGTGGCAGACGAATTGCAGTCGCTGGCCCGGGATACCGGAGTGGACGGCTTCAACGTGTCATACGCGGTGACGCCGGACAGCTTTACGGATCTGGTTGATCTCGTCATTCCGGAATTGCAACGTCGCGGCGCATTCAAGCGCGAATACCGGGATGGAACTTTGCGCGAAAAACTTTCGGCGGACGGTCGCGGACGATTGCCCGAGCGGCATCCCGGGGCTGCTCACCGATGGAAGACGAGGGAAGCGTTGCCTGCCAAGTAGCGACAAGGTGCCCGTCCAGGGCAGGACAACCTGGATCAGAGTCAACGATCATTGCATTCTACGCCGGCCGATGCCACCGGGTTGCGACGCCCCTGTCGGTATCCTACAAACGCGGCCACGGCTGCGCCGCCTGAAAACTTCCACGACGATGATAGGCGCATCACATAAGGCCCTGAAATGAACGGCGCGACCAGCATGGACGATGTCAAAGCGGCCGCGTCCCGGCAGATGAAACTTGCGGTGTTCGCCTCGGCGGGGCCGGTTTCAGGCAGCCACGGCGGTTGGCGCCATCCCGAAGCCAGCGGCGACCTGCTGTCCGCGGCGTACTATCAGGACCTCGGCCGGCTATTGGAAGAGGGCCGCTTCGACCTGGTTTTTCTCGCCGACATTCTGGCCGTACCGGATCGGTTGCGTGATAGTCTCGACAGCCAATTGCGCTATGGAGCCCTTGGTGCGCTGCGCCTGGACCCGCTGGTGGTCCTGGGACTGATCGCCGGCGCCACCAAACACGTCGGACTCGCCTGCACGGTGTCGACGACATATTTTGAGCCGTTCGCCGTGGCGCGATCGATGGCGACGCTGGATCACCTGAGCAACGGACGCGCCGCCTGGAATATCGTAACCTCGTTCCAGCAGGCGGAGGCGCGCAATTTCGGCCGTGACGAACAACTGTCCCATGAGCAACGCTACGACCGCGCTGACGAATTCATGGAAGTCGCCTGCGCGCTGTGGGACTCCTGGCAAGACGACGCCTTGGTGCGCGACCGGGACATCCCGCTTTTCGCCGATCCATCGAGGGTTCGCCGGGTAGATCATGACGGCAAATGGTTCAAGGTGAGCGGGCCCCTGAACGTCAGCCGCTCGCCGCAGGGCCGCCCGGTGTTCGTACAGGCCGGCGCGTCCGACCGCGGCCGTGACTTCGCCGCGCGTTGGGCGGAGGTGGTGTTCGTCACGCACTCCGTCCCTGAGCCCGCACGTGAGTTCCGACTCGACCTGCGGGCGCGGGCGGCGCGGTTTGGGCGCAACCCCGATGACATCAAGGTGTTGCCCGGTGTGGTGCCGATCATCGGCGAAACGCCGGAGGAGGCCGAGGACCTGCGCGGCCTGCTGGAAGCGCTCAGCCATCCGGAGGCCGGGCTCTCGACCCTGTCCGTACCATCTCGGCGTCGATCTGTCCCGCTTGCCGCAGGATCAGGTGCTTCCGGAAACCCTGCATGTGCCCGGCGTCGAAGGCCACTACCGCGAGGTTGCTGAACTCACCCGGCGCACCGGCATGTCGGTCGCCACCCTCGGTCAGCAGTATGGCGCCGGCCGCACTGCGCGGGGTTTTGCCGGAACCGCCCATGACGTGGCGGACCGGATGCAAGAATGGTGGGAGGCCGGCGCCTGCGACGGGTTCATGTTGCAAATCCCGTATTTCCCTGGCGGGCTGGAACGCGTGGTGCGGCTGCTCGTGCCGGAATTGCAACGACGTCGACTGTTCCGCACCGAATATACCGGAACGACATTACGCGATCATCTCGGGCTGGCGCGTCCACCCGCCTGAAGTAACTCCACCTTGCAGCACATAATCGTCGCTGGATAATGGGCCGGCCCTGATGCCAGCCCTGCGGACGGGGGACCGGGTCGGTTCCTCACTTTGACGGCAACCAGACCTCGATCGTTCCTCGTTGCGACTCAACCGAATTCGAACCACCCTCAATTCGCCACGTATAGCCCATATTCGTCAGCAAAGGGCCAATTGACCGGGCGAGCGCATGACTTTTGCCCGACGAATATCTTATGACCGCGCCCTTGGCCACGTCGGTTTGCGCCGCCTTAAGAGCGACGCTAGCCACGTTCGAGCCTAACTGCGCCCCCAGGCTCCGTGCGTTGTCTTCGGCCAGCGACGATCCGGTTTGATAGTAGATCGACAGCGCGGATGGTGCGGAATCGGCATCAGAGACCGTCGCCGCTCCGGCCGTGGGCGAAGGGTCGGCTACTGCATTCGTTGAACGCTGCGACGCAGGCGGCCTTCCAGGATCAGGCCGCGTCGAGTTGGGAACCGATGTCGCCGCGGTTGCGCTCGGTTTCGGCGGGCTATCGACGCTCGGCTTCGGCAACGAGGGTGCGGGGGCGGGGGCGGGGCGGCTGAAATCGGGTTGTTCTGGGGCGGCGACCACGGAATGAAATGGGCCGGCGCGCGATTGGCCGGCTGGGCCTTAGGCACGTTTGGCTCGGTCGCGGCTTGAGGTGGCGGAGGCTGCACTGGCGTCGTCATCGGGGCGGCCTGTGAAGCAGGTTGCAGCGGTCCGGTGGTCGCCGGACCAGGCGAGCCGTCCTGACCAACCTGCGTTGGGGCTAAAACTCGCAACAGTACACCGGCAACAGCTGTCACAACGACCACAATCGCCAGAAACAGAGCTACGTTGCGCCACCAGTCGGAGTCCTTGCCCCTGGTTTCAGCACTCGGCGCAACCTCGGCGCGGGCAGGCCGATCCTGGGCGGCGGCGACCAATTCCAGAATATGACCATCCGGCCAGTCCTGCCCGGCGTCGAACGCATCCGCGAGGCGCTGAAGCCGCTCCTGCGGGCTCATCTCATCACTGTTCTGGCCCCCGCCGGGGTCTTCGGCCAACCTCGATTTGGTATCCATCGCGCCCAACTACTTCATCCAGGGCCTAACGCCAAACGACTGCCCCAGCCCTTGCGCTCAAGTGATCGTGCGCGATCCAGCGCCGACATTATGTTCCGGATGCCGGTGCAACGCGCCCGCACCCGCTTCCCCAAAGGGATCCCCAACGAGGGCAAATTCATGCGCGATTTGACTGTTTGTCAACCGGCCCTGAAGCAGATTGTTACACGGCGTCGAACATTTGACGATCGACGACATCCCACAGTGCGACTCGGCTGTGGTCGGCGCAAATCCGTCCTGAAATGATATGGTTCTGGCCTGACTGAAGCGGCCTCAGGGTCTTTTTGCGCAGTTCAACGAATTATTGCAACAACAGCGGCGACTGCCCGACATTTTGGCGCTTGCCGCTGATGAGAAAATATCTCATTCGGAGCAGCGGTTGCCCCACTGCCACACCCGGTGAGCTTCCCGGACCATTTTGGGGTGACAAAACATCTCGGCGGCTCCGATTTCGGCCTCGCTATTCCCGGCAAAAGTATGTCCGTCGGCCCACCGCCTGTCGTCTGATCAGGGGACATGATTGCGTGCCTGCTCGGGCGAGCAGATCGTTGCCATGGTTACAACTGGTGCGGTGCCGGATCGGCATCGAATTGGGCGTCGGCGAAGCCGGGGACGCGGCGGAGCAGCCGTTTACTCCGCGGCTCGTGGCCAAGACGGATTAATCCTAACGCGCCAACGCGCCAACGCGTAGCAGGTCGTTGCTAACTCTTGATCTTCCACTGCCCGTTGGATATCCGGCACCACGTCAACTCATAGGTGCGGGGCGGCGTGCGGCCCTGGGCGGAAACCTCATGGTGGATCTCATGACATGGACGCTTGGCGTCAACGAATATGCGCGTGACCTTGGACGAGCCATGACTGCCAGTAGCCGGATTTGACCAGCTCTCCTCCGCGCCAACCTCGAGGTTCGGTTTGCGATTCAGTTGGTTGATGCTGTTGCCTTGCAGCTCCAGGTCCGTTGCGGAAAGCGTCGATTCCCAGCGATTGCTCCTGAACGGATTGATCTGGGCCGTCGCTGGAACACCAATCGAGACAAGGCAGAGGCCCGCAAGTAGGAGGAGTGCCTGTTTCATCGTTCTTTCTCCCGCTCGTCGCTTCGAGCGCATAGGGCCAGTTCAGGTTTGAACCACTGCGGCAGTCGCTTATCATTCCGTGGGCCCGACGTCACCCTGCTTCGGACGGAACCCCTTTCGTTGCGCCTTGCGCCGGTGGTCCATGAAGGCGGCCCCGGAGGTGGCCCCGCGGATCGGGTCGGCGGCGGGATTGAACTCTGGCTGCCGCCGTTGCGTCTCCGTCGCCGGGACATGCGCGCCGCGAGGTTGCCGCCCGAGGGAGCGCGAAACGGAAGCAGGTGCCCCGGGTCGCCATCTGTATCGATCCAGCACGGCCATCCCCGTCGCGCGGCGGCGATTGATCAAGCGATGCACACGATTCGCTGCACGATCGATCCGGCCCGGATCAAATCGCCGGCTTGCCGTTTCCCAACGCCGTTTGAAGGCGGAGAGGCACGATCGGGGGAGGATCTGGCGACCGGACGGATCACGGTTATCGATGACCGCAGGCCAACTCCGACGCTTGCGGCGGAAACCCGTTGTAAGCGGGACCTCCCGGACGCAATATCGGCCATTGGGCAAAGCCAGACACACGCCCCAGGGAGCCAAGAATGACCAGTCCCGCACCTGGCCCGCGGGAAGTTCCAGCGGGAAGTCAGACGCCAAGCTACGCCCACGGCGCCTCCGATCAACTCATGATCGGGGACACCATCGGGGTGCATTTCGATCGCACCGTGGCGCGTTGGGGTTATCGCCCTGGCCTGATTGTGCGTCAGCAGGGGGTCCGCTGGACCTGGGCCGAACTGGCCGAACGCGTCGATGCGTTCGCCGCCGGCCTGGTGGCGTTGGGTCTGCAGCCAGGTGATCGCATCGGCATCTGGTCGCCCAATAACGCGGAATGGGTCGTCACCCAGTTCGCCACTGCCAAGGCCGGGCTCATACTCGTCAATATCAACCCCGCCTACCGCCTGACCGAGGTCGAGTATGCGCTGAACAAGGTCGGCTGCGCGGCGCTGGTCACCGCCACGAGGTTCAAGACCAGCGATTACATCGGGATGATCAACACGCTCGCGCCCGAACTCGCGATCTCCCGCCCCGGGCGGCTGCATGCCGAGCGGCTGCCCAGTTTGCGCTCGGTGATCCAGATCGGCGGTGATGCGCCGGGCACCTTCGCCTTCGACAAGATCGCCCATCTCGGCCACGAAAACGCGCGTCAGCGGCTGCGGGACCTCGCACCGGTCCTGCAGTTCGACGAGCCGATCAACATCCAGTTCACCTCCGGCACCACCGGTCTGCCCAAGGGTGCCTCGCTGACCCACCACAATATTCTCAACAACGGCTTCTTCATCGGCGAGGTGCTGCACTACAATCAGCTTGATTCCGTCTGCATCCCGGTGCCGATGTACCACTGCTTCGGCATGGTCATCGGTACCTTGGCCTGCATGACGCATGGCGCGGCCATCGTCTTCCCGGGGGAAGGCTTCGATGCGCTGGCCACCCTGCAGACAGTGGCCGAGGAACGTTGCACCTCGCTCTACGGCGTGCCGACCATGTTCATTGCCGAACTCGATCATCCCGACTTCGGAGAATTCGACCTGTCCAGCCTGCGCACCGGCGTCATGGCGGGCGCTCCGTGTCCGATCGAGATCATGCGCCGCGCGATCCGCGACATGCACCTGACCGAGATCACCATCTGCTACGGCATGACCGAAACAAGCCCGGTCAGCACCCAGACCCGCATCGGCGATTCGCTGGAGCAACAGGTCGCGACAGTGGGCCGCCCGCATCCTCATATCGAAATCAAGATCGTCGACCCCGACGGCCGGATCGTCCCTCGCGGCGCCACCGGCGAACTCTGCACCCGAGGCTACTCCGTCATGCTCGGCTACTGGGACGACCATGAGCGCACCGCCGAAGCAATCGATCAGGCTCGCTGGATGCACACCGGTGATCTCGCGACCATGGACGCCGACGGCTACTGCGCCATTGTCGGCCGCATCAAGGACATGGTGATCCGAGGCGGCGAGAACGTCTACCCACGCGAAATCGAGGAGTTCCTCTATCAGCATCCCGCGATCGTCGACGTCCAGGTGTTTGGCGTGCCGGATAGTCGTTTCGGCGAGGAACTCTGCGCCTGGATCAAGCTGCGCGCCGGAGAGCAGCTGACCGAGAACGACGTGAAGGCTTTCTGCAAGGACCAGATTGCACATTACAAGGTGCCTCGGTATGTCCGCTTCGTCGACGAGTTCCCGATGACCGTAACGGGGAAGATGCAGAAATATCTGATGCGTGCGACGATGGCGGATGAACTTGATCTGCCCACGCAGCCTTGAAGCCGGTCGGAACCGGAAATTCAGCCACGCACGTCTCCGCCTTTACGGACCGGGGACCCATGGGAATACAACGGAAGGGAAACAACCATGTCAATTTTCGTTATTGGTGGCACCGGGTTCATCGGGCTGCGCGTCATCAGGCTGCTGGCTGCCCGCGGCGAGGATATCATCTGCATGGATATCAATCCGGGCGCGGCCTCGTTCGATGATCTCGGCCGCCAGGTCAAGGTGATCCGCGGTGACGTGACCCAGTTTGATGACGTAATGGCTGCGATGACCGAGGCAAAGCCCTCCCGGGTGATCAACCTGTCATATTTTCTGGGCAGCGAACACCCGCCGCACGTCGCCACCAAGCTCAACGTCCTGGGCATGGACAATTGTTTCGAGGCCTCGCGACTCCTCGGAGTCAACCGCGTGGTCTACGCCAGCTCGCTCGCCGTCAACGGCATGCAAAAACATTTCGGCGACAGACCGGTCACCGAGGACGATTTCCGCCACGGCAGCAACCAATACGCCGTGCACAAGATCTTCAATGAATTCCAGGCCCAGGACTACAACGAGAAGTACGGCATGACGATCACCGGCATCCGTCCCGCCAATGTCACTGGCCCCGACAAGGTCCGCGGCTCCGTCGACCACGTCAACTGTATCACCCAGCCGGCGCGCGGCAAGCCGGTGTCATTCCCACACAAGGACGCCATGCGCTGTCCGGTCCACGTCGACGACATCGCGGAAGTTTTCACTCGCGTCCTCATGACCGACAAACCACGCCACAGCATCTACAACTCCGGCGGCACGGCGATCAGCCTGGGCGATCTGGCCGACATCGTGCGCGGATTCCTGCCGGATGCGCGGATCAGCTTCGAACACGACAGCGGCGGACGCGAACAGTCCGGCAACTATCTCATCGACAACAGCCGGTTGCTGGAAGAGTTCGGCGTCCAATACCGCCCGTTCCGCCAGCGTGTCCTGCAAATCATCAACGAGACCCGCGCGCAGGAGAATCTATCGCCGATCGCCGGCTGATAAGGCGGCAATAGCCGCCTGTCTCGAATCGCGTAGCCACCCTAAACTATTGAAATTGATCGTGAAACAGCGGCTGGAGCGCTTCCTCTCAAGGGGGGTGGCGCTCTAGGCGGCAATTCGCTCTGCTCCGCCCATGTAAGGTCGCACCACCTCCGGCACGACGACTGATCCATCCGCCTGCTGATACGTTTCCATGACCGCGATCAGCGCTCGGCCCAGCGCCACGCCGGATCCGTTCAGCGTGTGCACGAACGCCACCGCCTTGCCGTCCGGCCCGCCGCGGAAGCGTGCATTCATCCGCCGAGCCTGGAAATCACGGCAGTTCGAGCAGGAGGAGATTTCGCGCCACATCTGCTGGCCTGGCAGCCACACCTCAAGGTCGTGGGTGCGGCTGGAGGCAAATCCCGTGTCGCCCGACGACAGCAGCACCCGCCGATAGGTCAGACCCAAAAGCTCCAGCACCGTCTCGGCCGCGCGGGTCATCCGCTCGTGCTCGTCCGCGCTATTGTCCGGGTGCGTGATGGATACCAGTTCGACCTTGCGAAATTGGTGTTGGCGCAGCATACCGCGGGTGTCTCGCCCGGCCGACCCGGCCTCGCTGCGAAAGCAATCAGTCAATGCGGTCATACGGATCGGCAGCTGCTTCTCGGCCAGAATTTCGCCGCCAACCGTGTTGGTCAGCGGCACTTCGGCGGTCGGAATCAGGTAACGGCCATCGGTGGTCTTGAACAGATCCTCCTCGAACTTCGGCAAATTGCCGGTACCGTAGGCGGTGGCCGCGTTGACCAGCGAGGGTACGATGGTCTCGGTATAGCCATGCCGCTGCGTGTGGAGGTCGAGCATGAACTGGCCCAGCGCCCGCTCCATCCGGGCGAGCGGCCCGCGCAGGATGGTGAACCGCGCTCCCGCCAGCTTCGCGGCGGTGGCAAAGTCCATCATGCCCAGCGCTTCGCCAAGTTCGAAATGCTGCTTCGGCGGGAAATTCCGCGCTCCTGGCTCACCATGCTGTGCCAGGACGATATTGGCTGTCTCGTCGGGACCGTCGGGCACCGAGGCGTCCAGAATGTTCGGCAAGCCTTCCAGAATGCGCCTGATCGCCATGTCGAGGTCAGCGGCGCGAGTTTCCAGCCCCTCCATCTCTCCGCGTAACGTCGTCGCCTCGGCTTCGAGGGCCGTAGTGTCGGTACCGCTTCGCTTGCCTTGACCGATCTCCTTGGCCAGGGCGTTCCGCCTCGCCTGCCTGTCCTGCAGCGTCGTCTGCGCCGCCCGCCGTTCAGCATCCAGACCCAGCAGCGCGGCCGACACCGGCGGCAGGCCCCGCCGCGACATCGAGGCGTCGAAGCCGGAGGGGTCGCTTCGGACGGCGCGAATGTCGTGCATCGCTCAGGCCTCCACCGGTTTCGTCTCGACCCATCGAGCCGAAATAATGGAAATTTCGTACAGCAGGATCAGCGGCAGTGCCAAGCCCGTTTGCGTGATGACATCCGGCGGCGCCAGGATCGCGGCGATCACGAACATCCCGACATACGCATAGCGGCGAAACTTTTTGAGCTGGGCGGAACTGGTGATGCCGACCTTGGCCAGCAATGTCAGGGCAACGGGCAATTGGAAGGTGATGCCGAAGGCGAAGATCAGCTTCATCACCAGATCGAGATATTCGCTCACCCGCGGCAGCAATTCAATCGGCACGCCGCCGCCGCCGGTCGGGTCCTGGAAGCTGGCGAAGAACCGCCAGGCGAACGGGAAGACAAAGTAGTACGCCAGCGCCGCGCCCAACAAGAAAAGGATCGGCGTGGCGGCGAGGAATGGCAGCAGCGCGCGCTTTTCGCTGCGATACAGGCCAGGCGCGACGAATAGCCAGATTTGCGTGGCGATGACCGGGAAGGCGACGAAGGCGCCACCGAAGAATGCCACCTTGATGCGGGTGAAGAACGCTTCATAGAGCTGCGTGTAGATCAGATGCGGATCGGGATTGCCCTGCTCGCGCAGCACCCGCGCCAGCGGTTCCGCCAGGAAGAAATAGATGCGGGCGGAAAAGAAGTAGGCCACGCCGAAGCAGACAAGGAACGTGACGGCCGACCAGATCAGTCGGCGGCGAAGCTCGATCAGGTGCTCGAGCAGCGGCATCGGCTTGTCGTTGATCGGATCGTCGTCGGGTTTGGCCAAGATGGGAGCTTCCGTTGGGACGCTGTGATGCGGGGGCGTTGCTCAGGGCCGAGCGCGGCGTTGCCGCACGGCTTCCGGGGGAATGAAAGCCGGCGGCTCGGGTGGCGAGACGGCGGCCTCGATCACCGGAGGCGGTACGAGGGCCGGTGGTATGAACGCGGGCGCGGCCGGGGCGGATGGTTCGGTCAGTGACGCCGGTTCCTCGGCGAAGGGTGCGTCGGGCAGGGACGCCTCCGCGAGCGAGACCGGCTCCGTCACCGTGGCCGCGCTCACCGCGACCTCGTCGAGGGTGGATACCTCGGCTGGCGTCGGATAGGTCGGCTCCAGCGGGTTGGTTTCGAAGGTCTTGCGCAGCGACCGGTCCGGATCGACCGTGTCCTCCATCGCGCCGCGGATATCGAAGTTGCGGATCTCGTTGAAGGTCTGCTTCACCTCCCCGAGATCGGCCTCGCGCACCATTTCGTCGACATGGGTCTGGAACTCGGCGGCCATGCGGCGCGCCTTCTTGATCATGTTGCTGACAGTGCGAATGGCGCCGGGCATGTCCTTCGGGCCGATCGCGATCAGCGCGACGGCACCAATGAGGACAATCTCCGACCAGGCGAAATCGAACATGGGTTCAGGTTATCTCCAGGGCGCGCTTGCTAGCAGGAAGCGCGCGCGGGGGAAACATGGCGCCGCGGAACCCCGACCCCAAGGGAGGTGCGATCTGGCGACGCATCGCCCGGACGCGCACGGCGGACCGGAGGTCCTGCCACCCACTCCGGCAGGTCCCCGGAAGCAGGGCTCGCGCGCCAGCCCGCCGCAGGCCGCTCAGCCGTCGTACTCTGGCATCTCTTCCGCCGCATCCGGCGCGCTGCAGCTTGAACGTTCTCGCCGGCGCACTCTGCCCCCAGCGGGGAACTTTCTAGCAAGAGGGGAACTTTCTAGCGGGCAACTTTGCACTTACGGTATCGGCCGAAAGGAATTACAGACCCTGGAGTTGAAGCGTTGAGTCGGCCTTGCGGCTTCTCATGAGGTGCCGAGCATGTTTCCAACCATCGATCCTGCCGTTTCCGCGAAAACGGCGAAACGCCGGTACGGCGGCTGCCTCGCTGTTTCCGTCGTGGCAGCGGTTCTTTCCGTGGCCGTCACAGCCCGTGCTCAGCAACCGGCGAATCAGCCGGCACCGGTGCCTGAAATTCGTCCGGGCATTCTGGCGGGCTATCTGCCGCCCAAGGTGCTTCCCGACAGCCTTGCGCTGCTGCCTTCCCCGCCTGCAGCCGGTTCGGCTGCTCTCGCACTCGACGACGCATTCAACCGAACCGGTCTCGCATTACGCGGGACGGCCCGCTGGGCGCTCGCGGCCGATGACGCTGATCTGATGTTTCCGCAGGCGGCCGGCAGGTTCGCCTGTGCCTTGGGCGCCCCGATCACGGAGCAGGACACGCCGCATCTCTACATGCTGATTCGCCGCACTCTGGCGGACGTCGGCCTGTCCACCTATCACGCCAAGGATCATTACGACCGCGCTCGGCCGTTCACCGTGAACAACGAGCCGATCTGCACACCGGGTGACGAAACGGCTCTCAGGAACGACGGCTCGTACCCGTCCGCGCACTCGGCTATCGGCTGGGCCTGGGCACTCATTCTCACCGAGGTTGCGCCCGATCAAACCGATGCGATTCTCGCTCGCGGCCAGACGTTCGGACAAAGCCGGGTGGTCTGCAACGTCCACTGGGAAAGCGACGTGCTCGCAGCTCAGCTTATGGGAGCGGCGACGGTTGCGCGCCTGCACGACGATCCGGGATTCCTTGCCGATCTGGATGCCGGCAAGGCCGAACTCGCCGCGGTTCGTGCGAAGGGCCTGAAGCCAACGCACGATTGCGACGCGGAAGCCGCGGCAATCGCGCTGCAACCGCTTCAGGCGCCCTGATCATTTTCGGCATCGGCGCCTGATCGATGTGTGGTTCCGTCGCCCACGATCTATCGATGCGCGATGGAGACGGGTGGGTCCACCGGATCGGCCGTCAGGAACCCTAATGTGTCGGCCTCGAGCACGACGCAGGTGAGCGGACCGCCGAACACTGCCCCGGTGTCGATGGCGATGCGGTTGTGGCGGACCACCGGCGCCTTGACCGGCGTGTGGCCGTGCACGATGACGGCGCCGAAATTCGCCTCGGAATAGAGGAACGGCTGACGGGAGCGAAGCAGGTCATCGCGCGCCTGGCTGCCCAGAGCGACCCCGGGACGGACGCCGGCGTGCACGAAGGCATACCCGCCCTCGTGGTGCATCAGGATCAGATCGCGCAGAAAAGCCTGATGGGTCTGCGGAACAAGGCTCGCCCACAGTTCGCGAGGTCCCCCGGGGTCGATCCCATAGCTCTCCAGCGCTGCGCGGCCGCCGGCAAACAGCCAGTCGGTGCCGGCGGCGCGCTCCCCGGACAGCGCATCCATCATGGTGCTCTCGTGGTTGCCCAGCAGGTTCACCATCTCCATGCCGGGAACCGGGCAACCGCCGACCAGATGCGCGATCACCCCGGCGGTGTCGGCGCCGCGATCGACATAGTCTCCGATATGCAGCAGCAGCGGCGAGGCGATTGGACGCGCTGCCAGGTCTTCGGCGATCATCTCGTGTAGATCGACCAGTTGCCTGGCGCATCCATGGATGTCCCCAATGGCGTAGATACGGCGGCCTGGCGGCAGGTTGGCTGGCGCTTGCGACAATTCGATCATTGCGAACCGGGTTACAGGCCAACGGCGGTCAAATCAACTGTCGCGGCGGTCGTGTATCGCGCCCACAAATGCGATCGGTTATGCTCTCACGAAACGTAGCGGAGGCTGGCGCATGCGGCGAGCTCTGATCTGCTGTCTGATTCTGAGCACCGCGACACTTGCCGTACCCCGACTGGCCCGAGCGGGCTGCGCGCCCGTCGCCAGCAACACGCCCCGCGTCTGGCTCGCCGCCGCGGCCCTCGATACGGTGGAAATCACCTTCCTGGGTCACGCCAGCTTCGAGATCGTGTCCCCGGCTGGCGTGCGAGCCGTCACCGACTACAACGGTATCAACATTCCGGATGACCCACCCGACATTGCGACGATGAACCATGCGCATTCGACGCATTACACGCTCGACCCAGACCCCCGCATCCCGCATGTGCTGCACGGCTGGAAAGAACACAACCGCATCCCTGCCTTCGACCTGACCGTGGGCGACATGCACGTCACCAACCAGCCGACCAACATCCGCGCCCCGGGCGGCGGTACCGAACTCTACGGAAACTCGATCTTCGTCTTCGAGACCGGCGGACTTTGCATCGCCCATCTCAGCCATCTCCACCACATCCTGGAACCCGCCGACGTTACCGCGCTCGGCCATATCGACATCGTAATGGTAGCGGTGGACGGCACGTGGACCATGGGCCAGCGGGACGCCGCTCAGGTCGTGGAGCAGTTGCAGCCGCGTGTCGTCCTGCCGATGCACTATTTCACCCGTGACGTGCTGGACGCCTTCCTGGACCTGGAGCGCGACAAATACGCCATCGACATACGCGACAGTCCCGTCCTGACCATCTCGCGTGCTACGCTGCCGGTTGAACCCACGGTGATCGCGCTGCCCGGCGGCGATTGACCTGGGTTTCGCGCCGGCCTCCACGGCTGTAGTCTGGCGCCAAGATGAACCGACGGGAGGAAGTCGGATGGCCGAGCGCAGAAGACGCGTATCCGTCGCATATGACGATGTGACCATCGACGTGATCCTGGACGAGCCAATCACACCCTGCGTGGACGCGCTGGTGTTGCTGCCGTCCGCATCCCGGGATTCGGAAGACTTCGATGAAATCGCGTGGCTTTTCGCCGAGGCCGGCCTCCATGTCCTGCGCCCGCAGCCGCGCGGCATGGGCGCCAGCAGCGGGCCGCTGGAGGGACTGACGCTGCATGACTACGCCCGTGACGTCGCCGAGGTGATCCGGCATCTGGTTGGCTACCCGGCCTTCGTCCTCGGGCACGCCTTTGGCCAGTGGATCGCGCGCTGCCTGGCCACCAACCACCCGGACCTGGTGCGTGGCGTTATCCTGGCTGCGGCGGCCGCCAGATCCGTCGACCCCGCGCTGCGCGACAAATTGGCCACATGCGCCGATACCGCGCTGCCCGACGACGTCCGGCTGGCGGCGCTTCAGGTCGCCTTCTTCGCGCCTGGCCACGACGCGTCACCCTGGTTGGGCAACTGGCACCCTGTCGCCTCGAAAAGCCAGCGTGCCGCCCGCGACGCCACGCCGGTGGATGACTGGTGGAGCGCCGGGTCTGCGCCGGTGCTGGACCTTCAGGCCGAACACGACCCCTGGCGGCCGCCAGCCACGCGCGACGACATCGCCGGCAACCTCGGAACCGACCGGGTCAGCGTGGTCGTCATCCCGGACGCCAGCCACGCGCTGATCCCCGAGCAGCCGGAGGCCGTCGTCCGCGCCGTGCTGGATTGGACGAGCCGCCTCGGGCCCTGAGAGAGGAATCGCCCCATGCCGAAGCCAAGCGCGACCCCGCCGTTCCGAGCCGATCATGTCGGCAGCCTGCTTCGCCCCAAACCTTTGCAGCAGGCCCGCGCCGCGTGGAAGGCGGGAACCCTGTCGCATGAAAAGTTGCGAGCCGTGGAAGATCAGGCCATCATCGCCGCGATCGCCAAACAACAAGACCTCGGCCTCCGCTCTGCCACCGACGGAGAATATCGCCGCGCCTACTGGCATTTCGATTTCGTCGCCGGCCTGGATGGCGTGGAAGTCTACGAGCCTGAGCAGAAAGTCCTGTTCAAGGGCGGCGTGCCGCTGGGCCATGCCCTGCGCGTCAATGGCCGCATCGCCTGGTCGAAGCCGGTGATGATCGACGACTACAAATTCCTCGCAAGTCACGTCCTCGGCCCGCATGCGCAAGGCATCGTGCCGAAGCAGACCATCCCGTCACCGTCGGTGGTGCATTTCCGCGGCGGGCGGCAGGCGATCGACCACACCGTCTATCCAACGCTGGACGGCTTCTTCACCGATCTGGGCGAAGCCTACCACAAGGCTGTCGCGGCATTCGGCGCGGCCGGCTGCCGCTATCTGCAACTCGACGAAGTCAACATTGCCTATCTCTGCGATCCGGAACAGATCGCCGCGCTGAAAACCCGCGGCGAGCACGTCGACAATCTGCTCAATATCTACGCCGGCATGTTGAACCGGGCGATCGCCGGCAAGCCCGACGGCATGACCATTTCGATGCATCTATGCCGCGGCAATTTCCGCTCTCACTGGGTCGCTTCGGGCGGCTACGAGCCGGTGGCCGAGGTGCTGTTCAACCAGATCAACGCCGATGCCTATTTCATGGAATACGACACCGACCGCGCCGGCGGGTTCGAGCCGCTCCGCTTCGTGCCGCGCGGCGACAAGATCGTGGTTCTCGGGCTCGTCACCAGTAAGACCGGCGCACTGGAAACCAAGGATGAGCTCAAGCGGCGGATCGATCAGGCGGCGAAATATCTGCCGCTCGAGCAGCTTGCGTTGTCGCCGCAATGCGGCTTCGCCTCCACCGAGGAAGGCAACACGCTGACCGAAGATCAGCAATGGGCCAAGCTGGCACTGTGCGTCGAGGTTGCGCGCGAGGTCTGGGGGGAGGTCTGACGCTCGCCCGGTCATAGGCGTACTCCCCGGTCACGCCGGACGCGGTCGATCACACCCCCGGCGACAGTGAAGTATTGTGTCATGAAACAAATGGGCTGATCGCCGCGCCGGTCTCGCTGCAGGGTGCCGCAGGACCATGTCAATCCGCCGGCCAATGCGACGGCCGTCTCCGACCCACTCGAAAACAGTTTCAAAAGCCTAGATACTAATATAACCAGCCTCCGCACGATGTCTCCGGACACCGCGCGACAATAACATTTGCAACAGATATGCATGATGTTATGTTGGGACAGGAACAGGAGGAAATCGGGATATGCCCAGATCGTTTCGGGCGGGCTATCTTGTCGCAACAGTTCTCTGCCTCGCCTGCACCGTCGGCTTCGCCGGCGCGCGCACCGCCTTCGCATCCGACGATGCGGTGCGAAATGGAATGGCGCGGAAGGACTGTGTGCGCGGCAAATTCAAGGACTACTATCTCCAGAGCCGCGGCGGTGATCCCTCGGTCGACTACAAGGGAAAGGTCTTCAGGCTCAGTCAGGATTATCCGGTCCAGCTACCGCCGGCCGAAGCTTATCCGTGGCTGAAGATAGACTTTAAAGATGGCGGTCCCGTTGACCCGAGAGCCTATCTGCAGGCGCTTCTTGACTACGGCCTCAAAGGCAATGTCGATGTCGACTTCTACGTCCAGGACAACAAGGTCCGCAAATGGTACGGATTGCCATGGATGGACTGGAATACCGAGGTCGCGTCGGACTGGCCAGGCACCGACGGCCGTGAATTCGTCCATGGCCTTACCCACGAATTTGACTCCGACGGCAATACCTTCGGCGAGGCCCAGAAGGAGTTCGTCGACACCTGGGCGCAAGCGTATGTCAACGACCGCTACGCCTTCAGCGTCGGTCAGGTATATTGCGACCCCGACGATCCGAAGCCCGGCGCGCTGAACCCGGACCCGACCGCCCTCAACAGCATGCCGGACGGATCGTATGTGATCAAACTGCTGTTTTCGACCGTGAACGAGACTGAACTCTCAACCGTCAAGGGCGCACTGGAGTGGGACGCAGACATCTACATCAACAAGAGCCCGCGTCAACGCAACGCCGGACCACTGGCACGCTTCGAGCGCAAACTCGGCAAGGTTCGGCTCATCCAGATCGACCTCCAGGTTCGCGACGACCGTAGCATCACGGGTTGGCTGCTTGGAACCTACGGCTACGACGGCAATGCTCCCGGTGATACGCCGTGGAAACGAATGGTTCCACTTGGCATCCAGTGGGGCAACAATCCATCGGTTACCTACGCGCAAACATGTTCCGGACCCAACGGGCCCTGTAACTACGATAAACTGACGGAACAGTGGATCAACCGCCAGGCAGTCAAGGATCTGGCCACGCCGCCGCTGAGCTTCAACCATCTCGGCTTCGGCGGACGACTTGCGGGACCGGTGGATAACCCCAAAAGCTCCTGCATGGGATGCCATCAGACCGCGGGTTTCCCGACGGTGCCGATCCTCGCCGAGTTCGCGCCGAACGGAGCGCTGCTCAAGCTCGATGCCCAGGCGCATCCCGAAACCGCACAAAGTTTGCGTATGGCGTATTTCGGAAATTTGCCCGGTGGCGCTGTCTTCAGTGACACCCAGCTCTATTCCACCGACTACTCGCTGCAGCTTTCGATGGGACTGCAGAACTTTGTTTCGCTGCGTTGCGCCAGGGATGCCGGTCCGCCCCGCCCGTCGCTGTGCAGCCAACTCGCTGCCTGGGCCAAGATGCAAAAGAAGGGAACCAGCGATCTCTTGTCGTTTGGTACGCCAGGTCCGGGGGGCGCGCCCTTGCAGTCGCAATAGGCCCCGTCTCCTGCCGCCGCGGCTACCGTCCCGCGTCGATCGGCGCGCAGTTGCTTCGCCCGGACGCCACGCAGTCCTGAATTGCCGCCGCGTGCCGAAGTTGCTGCATCACAAACAACACGCCCAGGATAACGACCACAGCCAGACCGAGCCCAACCAGGGCGCGCAACGGAGAGCCTGACCCTCCGTCTTCGTCATCATCCGCCATCACCCACCGCCTCGCCCTTCCTCGACCGCATGGCACGCCACGAGGACCTCGCCGGCCCGCGTGTGCCCCGGCTTTTCTACCCGGCACCGGTCGTTGGCAAGCGGGCAACGGGGATGGAACGTGCACCCGGACGGAGGCGCGATCGGGCTTGGCACCTCACCGCCAACCGGCGTGCGCCGGCGGCCGATCTGCTCCAGATCCGGGACCGCCTCCAGCAGCAGCCGCGTATAGGGGTGGCTCGGCGATCGGAAGATGGCCTCGGCCGGACCGAGCTCGACGATCCGCCCCAGATACATCACCCCCAGCCGGTCCGACATGTGTCGCACCACGGCCAGGTTGTGGCTGATGAACAGATAAGTCAGCCCCAGCCGCCGCTGCAGGTCCCGCATCAGGTTCAGGATCTGCGCCTGGACCGATACGTCCAGCGCGCTGGTTGGTTCGTCGCATACCAGGAACTCCGGCTCGCTCGCCAGGGCGCGGGCGATCGAGATGCGCTGGCGCTGCCCGCCGGAGAACTCGTGCGGGTATCTTTCGCCGTCGCGGACGCTCAGGCCCACCTGGGCGAGCAGGGCGCCGACGCGGCCTCGCACCTCGTTCGGACGGGTCGCGAGTCGGAACACCCGGATCGGTTCGGCGACGATGTCGCGCACTTTCCAACGCGGGTTCACCGACGCATACGGGTCCTGGAAGATCATGTTCATCCGCCGGCGCATGTCCGGCTGTGCACGGACGGCGGACAGGGTTTTGCTCTCGAACCGGATCTCTCCCTCACTCGCGGCGTGCAACCCGACTGCCAGGCGCGCGATGGTGGATTTGCCGCATCCGAACTCGCCAACCAGGGCCATCGTGGCGCCCGCCGGGATCTTGAATGAAACATCATCGACCGCTCGCAGCCAGCGCCTTGGCTCCCGCGCCGCCAGCCGTTGCAGCAACGGACGCGAAACATCGAAGAAGTGCGATACCCCGATCGCCTCCAGCATGACGCGCTCAGGCATGCGCGCCTGCCTTGGTGTGCAGCCAGCATGCGGCGCGGGTGGCGCCGGCCGACAGCAGCTCCGGCTGCCGCTCGACACAGCGCGCGAAGGCGCGGGGGCAACGAGGATGAAACCGGCAGCCGTCCGGAAGCGCATCCAGCCGCGGCATCGCGCCGTCGATCTGCCGCAGCCGCTCGACCCTGTGCTCGAGCGATGGAATGCTGGCCATCAGCCCTTCGCTGTAGGGATGCGCCGGGCGGCGGATCACCGCTTCCACCGGCCCGATTTCAACCACGCGTCCGGCGTACATGACCGCGACCCGGTCGGCCGCCTCGGCAATCACGCCCATGTCGTGCGCCACCAGCATCACCGCGACGCCGTGGTCGCGCGTCAGTCGCTTGAGCAGGGTGATGATCTGCGCCTGGACCGAGACATCAAGCGCGGTGGTCGGCTCGTCGGCGATGACCAGTGCGGGCTCTGCGCACAATGCCAGGGCAATGACCACCCGTTGCCGCTGTCCGCCGGAGAATTCGTGCGGATAGGCATCGACCCGTTGCGCCGCCGCGGGGATGCCGACCCGCTCCAACCAGCCGACCGCCTTCGCCCGAGCCTCGGCGTTGGATATGCGCAGATGCGTCTGCATCGTCTCCGTCAACTGGCGGCCGATGGTGAGCAGTGGGTTCAACGTCGTCAGCGGGTCCTGGAAGATCATGCCGATGCGCCGGCCCCTGATGCGCCGCAGCGGTTCGGCGGCCAGGTTGTCGATCCGCCGTCCGTCAAGCCGGATCTCACCGGATGCGATACGCCCAGGATACTCCAGCAGTCCGACGATCGCAGCCCCGGTCAACGATTTCCCGGCGCCCGATTCGCCGACGACACCCAGGATCTCACCCGCATCGATGTCGAACGAGACACGGTCCAACGCCTGCATGACGCCGCGCCGGGTGGGAAATTCAACGCTGAGCTCGTCGACCTCCAGCAACTTCATCGACGCAGCCTGGGATTCAACGCGTCGCGCAGCCAGTCGCCCAGCAGGTTGATTGCCAGCACCATGAGGACCAGCGTCAGGCCGGGAAAGACCGAAACCCACCATTGGCCGGAGAACAGAAAGTCATTGCCGAACCGGATCAGTGTCCCGAGCGACGGTTGCGTCGGCGGCAGGCCAACTCCAAGGAACGAAAGCGTCGCCTCGGCAATGACCGCAAGGCCCAGGCCGAGCGTGCCGATGACCATGACCGGGCCGATGACGTTGGGAAGGACATGGGTCAGCACAATTCTCCACCGCGCCACGCCGATCAACCGGGCGGCCATCACGTAGTCCTTCTCCCGCTCCACCAGCGTGGAGCCGCGGACGGTGCGCGCGAGCGTCGGCCACATGCTGATGCCTATGGCGAAGATGATGACGTAGATCTGCAGTGTATCGCGCAGCGCGCGGGGCAGCGCGACGGTTATCACGCCATCGACCAGCAATGCCGTCAGGATCGATGGGAATGTGAGCTGCACATCGGCGATCCGCATCAGCAACGTGTCGATCAGGCCACCCGCGTACCCGGCCAGCAGGCCGAGGGTGATGCCGACGACGATTGCGAACAGCACCGCGCTGACGCCGACCAGCAGGCTGATCCGCATGCCATACATGATGGCTGACAAGACGTCGCGGCCCTGGTTGTCGGTACCCAGCGGGTTCGACCAGTCGGCATCCGGCAATCCGAGCGGCGGCTTGAAACTGTCGAGCAGCGAGAGCGACGCGACGTCCATCGGGTTATGCGGCGCCAGCAAAGGCGCGAAGATGGCCGCTGTCAGCAGAACCAGCAGTACGCCCACCGAGACCACCGCCACCGGCGAGCGGCGGAAACCGTAGGCCAGGTCGCTGTCCCAGCCGCGCTCCAGCCATCTGGCCATCAGCGGCGAACTCGCAGCCGTGGGTCAACCGCATAGTAAAGCAGATCGACCACCAGGTTGATGACGACGAATACCAGCGCGATCAGCAGCAGATAGGCCGACATCACCGGGATGTCCGCCGCCGCGACCGACTGCACCAGCAGCAGTCCCATGCCAGGCCATTGGAACACGGTCTCTGTCACCAGGGAGAAGGCAACGATGCCGCCGAATTGCAGCCCGATGACGGTGATCACCGGAACCAGCGTGTTCTTCAATGCGTGGCTGAAATTGATCGCCCGGTTGGTCAGGCCGCGGGCGCGGGCGAACTTGATATAGTCGGTGCGCATCACTTCCAGCATCTCGGCCCGCACCAGGCGCATGATCAACGTCATCTGGAACAGCCCAAGGGTGACGGACGGCAAGATCAGGGCGCGGATGCCGGCCCATGAGGTCAGCCCGGTCGTCCACCAGGACCCCAGACGCACCACCGGCCCACGCCCGAAGCTCGGCAGCCAGCCCAACCAGACGGAGAACATCAGGATCAGCAGAATACCCAGGAGGAAGGTCGGCAACGACACTCCAACCAGGCTTATCACCATGAGCAGCCTCGACAGCATCGTGTTGCGGCGTATCCCGGTGTAGACCCCCATCGGCACCCCGACGACCAGCGCCAGCACCGACGCCGTCAACGCCAACTCCAGCGTCGCCGGCAGCCGCTCGGCGATCAGGCTGGAGACCGGTTGTGCCAGTCGGTAGCTGATGCCGAAGTTGCCATGTAACGCAGTAGAAAGAAAGTGGCCGTACTGGACAAAGAACGGTTGATCCAAGCCGAGCTGACGGACCAGTTCGAGCCGTTGCGCCTCTGTGTGGTCCTGCCCCAACAGGATGCTCACCGGATCGCCCACGTAGTTGAATAGCGCGAAGGCAATGAAGCCGACGACGAGCACGACCGGAACAGCCTGCAGGACGCGGGAAAGGACGAAGCCGAACATGGGGCTGTTACCTATCGCCAACCATCATGAGTTTGCCAAGGGGCTAACGGCACGAGCCTGGCCTTGTTGACCGATTTCCGCCGCTCGCCAGCCCGCCGTCGTTCCATTCGCCGCCCGTTGCGCCTCGATTGCCAGCCAGTCACGAAACTGCCTGACCGGCCGGAGGCGCAGGCGGTCCGGCAGGGCAACGAACCAATGGCCCTCCGCCGCCGGAACCGGAGGGTCCGGCGCGACCTCCGCCAGCATCCCCCCGGCGATCATGTCGGCAATCAGATTGCGGTCCACCACCGCGGCACCCATACCCGCGATCGCCGCCTGCACCGCCAGTGCCCGGGTCTCGAACGTCAGGGTTGGCGGAATGTCCGGCAAACCGAGCGCCGCGGCGACATCTCGCCAATCGTCGGGACGGCTGCGAGCGGCCAGACGGGGTAGCTCGCGCGCCGATCCCTGCAAGCGCGGATTGGTTATCAGCACCGGACAATCGCGAAACAACAATGTCTTCTCCAGCCCGGGCCAGTCGCCTCGGCCCCAGCGAATGGCGCACTCGAATGGTTCGGCTGCCAGGTCAACGGGCCTGGTGCCGGTGGTCAGCAACAGACGCGTGTCTGGATAGCGGGACTGAAATCCGGTCAGCCGCGGCACCAGCCAAAGGGTGAGGAAACTCGACAATGCGGACACCCTGACGTCGCCCGCCTGATACCGCGCCTCGGTGACCGCGAGGTCGATCATCTCAAAGGCTGTGACGAGGCGGCGACCCAGTCTTTCCCCCGCTTCGGTCAACCGCCCGTTCGGTCTGGGCGAGACGAACAGAGTGACCGACAACGTCTGTTCGAGCTCCCGCAGCAGATGTGACACCGCCGATGGCGTGACGTGCAGCGCGCGGGACGCTGCGGCGAGACTGCCACCGCGGGTGGTCTCGGCAAAGGCGCGAAGCGCCCTGAGCGACGGGGCAGACATGAGATTTCCTCACGATGACGATCCGCCTTCTCACTAACGCACGGCGCACGCGTGCGCCAGGATGCGGTGCCGGATCGGAGGCAGACGGCAAGCAGACGACGGGAGGCGGGGATGCTCAAGGCGCATTTCGATCAGTTGGCGGAGTACAGACCGCTGGGCCAACTCGCGGCTGTACGACGAGGCCGCCAGGCTGCCCGATGCCGCGCGCAAGCGACCGATCGGTCTGTTTTTCAGCAGCCTGCATGGCACACTCAACCATCTTTTGGTGACTGATTATATCTGGCTGCGGCGGATGACCGGGGAGGGGCCTCAACCGGAGCGATTAGACCAGGTCCTGCATGAGGAGTTCGACGAATTGCGTGCCGCCCGCGAGGCCGCCAATACGCGCGTATTTGATTTTGTAACCGGTCTTGTGCCGGCCGACTACGATCGGGTCCTGGAATATCGCAATTCCACCGGCAGGTTGTTTCAGCAGCGCCTCGGGCCGGCACTGACGCATTTGTTCAATCATCAGACCCACCATCGTGGCCAGGCCCATGCGGCACTGACGATCCTGGGCGTGCGCGAGCCGGCCTCGCTCGATCTTCTGATACTGCAACGATCCCGCTAGTCCATATTACGATCACGCAAACAGCGCCGGACGAGCGCGCCCCCCGCCCCGCGATGCGCGAACAGACCGCCGGCGATATCGCCGGCCTGGCGTGCGACGAACTCGTCCTGAGCCGGCCTTGCATAGCCAGGCGATAAAGATAGACAATTTTGTATCGGCCGCCTCGGCTATCGTAGATCTGTTTTTATCAAAGGGAGGACGGTCATGCCGGCGATTGTGGCGCCCAGTTCCGCGAGCACTGCCCCGATATTGATCTTGCGGCTCGAAGCCGGGCTGGCCCTGGCGGCCGCGCTGCTCGGATACTGGGCGCTAAGCGGCAACTGGCTGCTGTTCGCGCTGCTGTTCCTTGTGCCGGACCTCACCATGTTGGGCTATCTGCGAAACCCCGGCGTCGGCGCCGTCGTCTACAACTCGGGCCACACTTATATTTCCCCTGCGGCATTGGCGCTGGCGGGATTCGTCGCAGGCGCACCGCTCGCAGGCCAAATCGCCATCATCTGGGCGGCACACATCGCCTTCGACCGGGTGCTGGGGTTTGGGCTGAAATACTCGGGACGTTTCGCCGACACACACCTCAGTCAGCCAGGACCTGAGCCAGGCCTTCGACTTCCGGCCCAGACGATCCTGGGCGAGCGGTGACGCCTCGGTAGCGGCTCTGCCACTCATCCGGGCCTGTCGCGAAATCGCTCGCTCCATCACATTGTCGAAATCGACGCCGGGCGCGGGATCGCTCAGGCTTCAGTTCGGAGCGCCTGAGGACCGGTCCATGGCCGGCCGGGATGCCCGGGTCCGGCCGCGGCCCTCGGCTCTTAACGAGCGCCCCGATGGCGGAACCTGGCCCAGGAGGCCAATGGTCCGCGGCCAAGCGTCGTTGAACAGGGGTGGCACGCCTGGGGAGAGAATTATCCGGGCTTGTCCGGTGCCATTCGGAGGGGCATCGTAACCCGTCATCAGCCTTGGGAGCTCATGCCCGGGAGAGGATACTATGCCGCTGCTGATCATCGCCGCGCTCGTGTGGATTGGCATCCATCTCGGTTTGGCCGGAACGACATTGCGAGATGCCGTGGCGGGCCGCATCGGCGAGGGGTCGTTTCGCACCTTCTTCTCGGTTTTATCGGTCGTTGCGCTCGTGTTCCTCGTGTTCGCATGGAACGCCGCACCAAGCGCGCAGTTGTGGGTTGCCCCCGATTGGCTGCGCTGGTTGCTGGCTCTCGCCATGCTGCCGGCGTTTGCCCTGTTCGTCGCCTCGGTCAGCGGGCGGAACCCGACAATGATCGGCCCAGGGGAGGGCGGGGCACAGCCGCCACGTGGAATGATCCGGGTGACCCGGCATCCGATGCTGTGGTCGTTTGCAATCTGGGCGGCCGTGCATGTCCTTGGCAATGGCGACACCGCGGCGATTGTATTCTTCGGGGCCTTCCTGGTCACTGCGCTGGCGGGTATGCCCTCGATCGATGCCAAGCTGCATCGCCGCGACCCGGCCACATGGCAGGGGCTGGCGGCGATGACATCGATCGTGCCGTTCGTCGCCATCACACAGGGACGCAATCGTTTCGTACCAAATGAGATCGGCTGGCTGATCCCGACGATCGCGGTGGTCGTCTGGCTTCTGCTGCTGCTGGCGCATCCGTGGCTGTTCGGCGTCGCGCCTGTCGATCTGTAAGTACCAGGCGGCGTCAAACCGATGCGCGGCTTGAAGCGCCCGGCGGTTGTGCCGCGGGTATCCGGCAGGCGACCGGAAGCGAAGCTCACCCAGCCGGCAGGTGCCGTCCAGCCGACAGCTACGCTGCCCTGACCCCCGAGACGAAACTGTTCACCTCACCGGACAACAGCTCGGCCTGCTTCGATACGTCGGAGGCAGCGGTCAAGACCTGACCGGCCGCCTCGCCTGTTTCAATCGCTGCTTGGCTGACAACGCTGATGCCTCCAGTCACCTCCTGCGCTGCTTGTGTCGTCTGCTGCACGTTCCGGGCGATCTCCGCCGTGGCGGCTCCCTGTTCCTCAACAGCCGAAGCAATGGTGGTTGCGATCGTGCTGACTTCCTCGATGGTGGCGGAGATGCTCCGAATGGATTCGACGGCCTCCTTGGTGGCGGCTTGAATCTGAGTGATCTGGGCATCGATCTGCTCCGTCGCCTTGGCGGTCTGGTTGGCCAGATTCTTGACCTCGGAGGCCACCACGGCAAAGCCTTTGCCGGCATCCCCGGCCCGCGCCGCCTCGATCGTGGCGTTCAGGGCCAGTAGATTGGTCTGGCTGGCGATACTGGTGATCAGGCCCACGACGGCGCCGACCTTTTCGGCTCCCTCGGCCAGCGCATGGACGATGACGTCGGTGCGTCTGGCGTCGTTCACCGCCTTGCCACTGATCCTCGACGACTGCGCGACCTGGCGGCTGATCTCGCCAATCGAGGCAGACAGTTCCTCGGCGGCCGCGGCCACGGTTTGCAAGCCGGTGCTTGCCTCTTCCGCCGCCGACGCAGTGGCAACGGCTCGCTGTTTGCTCTCATTCGCCGTGCCAGCCATCGACTGCGCGGTCGCTTCCAACTGCGTCGAGGCGGAGGACAGCATTGCAACCAGATGACCCACCTTGCTTTCGAAGCTATCGGCCATGCGGTGCCGGGCTGCCTTGTGCTCGGCCGCGGCGTGGGCCTTGGTCTCCTCCTGGGCGGTCCGCAGACGTTCGGCCTCAACCATGTTGTCTTTGAACACCACCACGGTAGCCGCCATGCCGCCGATCTCGTCGCGCCGCTGCGCGCCAGGGATCACCGTTGCGAGGTCGCCCTTCGCCAACCGATCCATGGCGGTATTCAGCGCGCCGAGCGAGGCGGTGATATCCCGGTTGACCAGCCACGTGGCGAGCAATGTGACGGCGACGATCGCACTTCCGATCAACACCAACCGCAGCAACGAAGCGCGGAATGCAACATTCAGGTCATCGACGTAGGCACCCGCCACGAACACCAGGTCCCATGGCGCGAAGCGGGCGACATAGGAGACCTTCGGCTCCAATTCGGTGTGCCCAGGCTTGGGAAATACGTACGCCACCACGCCGTCGTCGCTGTTCCTGAGGGCGTCCCGGATCAACTCGGTGACCTGCCGGCCGTTCTCGTTGACGGTGGTGGCCGGCGCCGGCTTGCCCTCCATCGCGGGATTGGCACCGTGCAGCACGACGATGTTGTCCAGGTTCTGAGCGTAGACGTAGCCGCCTCCACCGTCGAAGCGCATCGCGTGAACGTCGTCGCGGAGCAACGCCAGCGCCTGCTCGCGGGTGAACTGACGCGAAACCACCCGATCATCCAGCGATCGCGCGATGCCGATCGTCGACTGGACCACTGCACGCAGCTTGTCGATCCGGTCATCGAACATCCGCCGTTGCATCAGCGATGCCGAGGCACCGATCGAGATAACGACGGCAAGCGCCGAAAGGCCGAGCAGGAGGGTCAGCTTGGTGCGTAGTCTGAAGTGGCTGAGGACGCGCATTGGCTATTCATGCTCTCGAATGGTTAATGGCCGATGAATTCCCGGGGCGGCGTCCGTCATTTTTGATGCGCGGCGGCCACCACTCCGCGGCAAGCAATGGCACTATCGATGACCCGTCGGCCGGTGAGGAAGTCCGCTGTCCTCCTGAGGCCGGCGCCACCAATCACCCGGCCCGGTTGCAGCCAGGCGGAAGCCGGTTCAGATTGCGCCTGACCAACCGGCCGAACAGAGGCCGCATGTCTGGAACCGGGAAACGCCCATCATCATGTCCTCCCCCTTGTCGACACCGTCTCGTTTCGCCGGCCTTACGCCACTTCTGGCACCCCGCTCCATTGCCGTCATCGGGGCTTCCTCCGACGCGACGCGGATCGGAGGCCGGCCGATCGCCTATATGCAGGCGCAAGGATTTCCCAGGCGCGCTTTATCCGGTCAATCCGAACCGCGCCGAAATTCTGGGACTGAAGGCGTATCCCTCGATCGCTGCCCTGCCGGAGACGCCGGACGTGGCGATCGTCGCGGTCCCCGCGGAACTCGCCGCCCCGGCCATCGAGGATCTAGGCAAACGCGGCGTCAAAGCCGTGGTGATGTTCACCGCCGGCTTCGCCGAAATGGACGACGACGGTGCCGCGGCGCAGCTGCGTATGGTCAACACCGCGCGCGGCTACGGCATGCGCATCCTTGGCCCCAATTGCCTCGGCGTGTTTGACGCCAGACGCTCCTACTATGCCACCTTCTCCACCTCGTTCGACAGCGGCTGGCCGGTGCCCGGCCGCATCGGCATCGCCAGCCAGTCAGGCGCCTACGGCACTCACCTGTATACCCTGGCACGCAACCGTGGCATCGGTGCCTCGCTCTGCGTGATGACCGGCAACGAGGCCGACGTCACGGTCGGCGAATGCATCGGCTGGCTCGCGGAAAACCCCGAGGTCGATGTCATCGCCGTCTACGCCGAGGGCATTCGTGAATTGGAGGGCTTGATCGCCGCGCTGGAGGTGGCGCGGGCCGCCGGCAAGCCCGTGGTGATGCAGAAGGTCGGGCGCAGCGAGCTTGGCACCAAGGCAGCCAAGTCCCACACCGCGTCGATCGCCGGCGATGATGCCGTGACCGAGGCGGTGATGTCCGAGTTCGGCGTACACCGTGCCCGCAACAGCGAGGAGATGCTCGACATCGCCCACACCGCGACCCGGAAGATCTACCCGGCGCGGAATACCCTCGGTGTCATCACCGTGTCGGGCGGAGCCGGTGTGCTGATCAGCGACGTGGCGGAAGGTCTCGGTCTGGCGATGCCGGAAATGCCCACTGACGCGCAGGCACGACTGCGGGCCCTGGTGCCATTCTGTGCACCGCGCAACCCGGTCGATGCCACCGCTCAGGTGTCCAACGACGTGACGCTGGTAAAGACCTTCACCGAATCCATGGTGCGCGACGGCGGCTATACCTCGGTGCTGGGCTTCTTCAGCATGACCGCATCATCGCGTCGCTGGCCGGCAATGCGTGAGCAGCTGAACGCGGTCAAGGCGGAAAATCCAGACCGGCTCTACGTCCTCTCCGTGATCGTGACCCCGGAACGACGTGACGAACTGGAAGCTGATGGCTGGGTCGTGCACGAGGATCCGACCCGCGCGGTGGTCGCGATCGATGCGATGGGTCGTTACGGTGCCGCGTTTGCTGCCGGCCCGCCGGGCCCCGCGCCATCGGTGCCACCGGTCCAATTGCCCGCCATCACGCCCTCGGAGGCCGAGGCAAAGCGGTTGCTGGCTGGCGCCGGCATCGCCGCCGCACCGGAAGCGGCATGCGCGACCGAGGCACAGGCCGTGGCGGCAGCGGAACGTTTTGGTTTTCCGGTCGTGATGAAAATCCTGTCACCCGACATCGTCCACAAGTCGGAGATCGGCGGCGTCCTGCTCGACATCACCAGTGCCGACGCTGTCCGCGCCGGGTTCGGCTTATTGCTGCAGCGGGCGAAGACCGCGGCGCCTTCCGCGCGGATTGAGGGCGTGCTCGTCGCAAAGCAACTCAAGGGCGGCGTCGAGTGCATCCTCGGCATTCACCGCGATCCGGTATTTGGACCCATCGCGATGTTCGGCCTCGGCGGAATCTTCGTCGAGGTCATGAAGGACGTGGTCTTTCATCGTTGTCCGTTTGGCGCGGACGTCGCCGAGGCGATGATCCGCTCCATCAAGGGCGCTCCGCTTCTGCTCGGCGCACGCGGTCGCAAGACCGTCGATATTCCCGCATTGGCGGAGATGCTTTCCAGGCTGTCCGCCTTCGCCGCGGCCGCCGGTGAGCGGTTGCTTTCGATCGACCTCAACCCGGTCCTGGCGATGCCGGAGGGGCAGGGCGCCTTCGCGGTGGACGCCGTGATCGAGGTGGCCCCGGCTACCGCCGCCGAATAGCGCGCGCCCAACACCGGACGGAAATCAGCTCGTCGGCCCGTTTTGGAGGCCGAAGGAAACTCCTCCCCACGTTGCGACTGCGACGCACGGACGCAGTCGGATCCATCATCGATCGCAGCCACACTCCACGTGAGGGACAATGGCAGCAGCCAGGTTACGGCGGCCAAAGGCCGCCCGCGTGCAAAAAAGGGGCTTGATGGGGTCAGCGATCATGCGCCAGCATGGTCCGGGCGGAAGATTGACTGAGAGGAAGTAGGCATGGGAAGGGGGAAGTTGGCTGCGTTCATGATCGCTGCGCTGGCCGGGATAGCCGCGGCGGTGCCAGGTGCGTGGGCCTCGGATGTCGACGGCACCTGGAAAATCCAAGGCGTCGTGCTGGACATCTTTGACTGCCTGAACTCGGTGTGTGGCAAGATCGTTTGGACGCGCGATCCGTGGCGCCGCCACACCGACTGTGGGAGGACCATCGTGTGGGGCTTGACGCCAAGCGGTTCGTCCACGTGGACGGGCGGGTCGATCTACGATCCGGACAACAATGCCACCTATAGCCTGTCAGCATCCCTGGACACCAACGGCACGATGCAGGCCCGAATTTATCGGGGCATCCCATGGTTGGGAAAGACGGAGATCCTCAGCCGGATCCAGCCCCGCTCCCTCGACGGGTGGTGTTGATCGCCCCGCTGGAAGCGGAGATTGGTTCCTCGATCGGCAAGCCCTGACGATGTGACAGACCGTTGGCGCGCGTCAGGCACAAGAGCTCGGACAGCTGACCGGTCCGCCTGTTCCGTTCGGCCGGTTCGTCAGCTGAGGCCGCCGATCGCACAATCGAAAGATGGCTCGCGGAAGCCGGTGACGACCCAGCCGTTTCGCCGCGGGTCCCAGGCCGTGATGAAGGTGTAGAGACAGGTGTTGACGGTTTGGTCACCCCCGACAAACTGGGTGCTCGTGGTCTTGCGGCCTTTCTGGTCCTTATCCGTGGTGGTAACCGCAGTCGCTGGCGTGGTGTCGACCGAAATCTTCTGCCATTGATACGCTCTCGTCCCACCACCTAAATCGATCTGGTTGATCGGCGGACCATAGTCGAGCTCCACGGCGCGGATGTCCTGACCCACGTATTTTCGCATGGTGTCGGCTGCACAGCCGGCCAGTATCATCAGGACGAAGCAGAGCGAAAGCGAGAGTTTCATATTCAAATCATAATCGACCTTTTGCACAACGGACAAGTCCAGCCCACGGCTGCGCCCGTCCCGCAATGCCAGCGAAACGCCATCATTGATCCAGTCCGAAGCGCAGACGTCAATCTTGCAGGCCGCGGAGCGAGAGCCTGCGCGCAAGGTTGCATTCGCGCAGGGTCTGACGTTGTGTTGGTTTGGATACAACGATATTGTCCCCAATGGACAATCGCCCGGGTCCTCGAAGCGGCGAGGCGCCCGATGGAAAAATTCGTCGGCGCAGTTTATAGTGTCCCGGGGAGCGGATTTCTATCCGGTGGTCCACCTCGACGCCAAGGTTGCGCTGGACCCGATATGAATGCAATGGGAGTTTTGTTTCTGTCATGCAATACACAAAATTCGGCGGGACAGGGCTGCGCGTATCCAAACTCTGCCTCGGAACGATGACTTTTGGCCTGCAGTGCGACGAGGTTCGAAGCCACGCGATCATCGATGCCGCCGCGGCGGGCGGGATCGACTTCCTCGACACCGCCGACGTCTATCCACTAGGCGGTGGACGGACGACAGCCGGGCGCACCGAGGAAATCGTCGGCGCCTGGCTGAAGGGCAAGCGGCACGAATTCATCCTGGCCACCAAGTGCGTCGGCCAGATGGGCCCGAAGCCCTGGCAGCAAGGCATGTCGCGCAAGCACATTCTGGAGGCGATCGACGCGTCCCTGGCACGCCTCGGCACCGACTACGTCGACCTTTACCAGTTGCACGGCTATGATCGATTGACCCCGATCGACGAAGCGCTGGAGGCGCTTGACACGATCGTGCGGTCAGGCAAGGCACGTTACGTCGGAGTATCTAACTGGCCGGCGCACAAAATCGCCCGCGCGCTCGGCCGGAGCGAACTCAAGAATATCGCCCGTATCGTCTCGGTCCAGCCGCGGTACAATCTGCTGTTCCGAAGTTTCGAGCGCGACCTGCTGCCGATGTGCGAGGAAGAATCGATCGCGGTGATCCCGTACAACCCGCTGGCCGGCGGATTGCTGACAGGCAAGCACGATCGGCAGGCACCGCCGCAGGCGGGCACACGCTTCTCTCTGGGGACCGCCGCCCGCCGCTATCAGGAACGCTATTGGAACCAAAGGGAATTCGAAACAATCGAGGCTTTGCGACCGATCGCTGACGAGGCCGGTATGACCCCGGCGACGATGGCATTGTCCTGGGTCCTGTCGAATCCGGCGATCACCGCGCCAATCGTCGGCGCAAGCCGCCCGGAACAACTCGCCGACAGTCTCGCGGCGGCGGAAAAGGGACCATTGCCGGCCGATCTCAAAACCAGATTGGATGACCTCACCCACGGTTGGCGAGCGGTCGACGCGGAACGCTAAAGCAATATCAGCCTGACTCAAGTCGCGGAGCGAGCTCAGGCTGATGAAATTGCTCGTGAAACAACGACATGAGCGTTTCCGCTCAAGGTGGAGGCGCTCTAGCAAGACGCCGCGGCGACGTCATATGAAGGATCGCCGGTGCGGCGGCCAGGATCATTGCAAGTAAACGCAGGAGTTTCCCATGAAGTTCGGTATTCACAACCCGTCATTTGTGTTTGGTCCCGATCCGGCCGAAGCGTTCGAAGGCCTGAAGGCCAAGGCGCGATGGGCCGAAGGTCATGGTTTCACCTGGTTCTCGGTCATGGACCATCTGATCCAGATCCCTCCGGTAGGCGCAGCCGACGAGCCATTTATTGAGGGCTGGACTGCATTGTCGGCCCTCGCCGCGGTGACCGGCGGGATCCGTCTCGCCACGCTCGCTTCATCCGTCGCCTACCGCAACCCGGCGCATCTGGCCAAGATCGCCGCCGGCGTCGATCTCATCAGCCGGGGCCGCCTCACGCTCGGCATCGGCGCCGGTTGGTTCGATACCGAATACCGCCAGTACGGGTGGGAATTCCCCGAGCGGCCCGCCGTGCGCATCCGGCAGTTGGAGGAAGCGGTCAGACTGATCCTCGCGATGTGGGCCAACAAGAAAACCACCATTCACGGCAAGTATTTCCACGTTGAGGACGCAATTCTCGAGCCGAAGCCGGTGCAGCGACCGCATCCGCCAGTCATGATCGCCGGCGGCGGCGAGCAACTGACATTACGCGTGGTCGCCCGCCTCGCCGACGCCTGCAACGTGTTCGGCGATCCGGAAGAAGTGAAGCGGAAGTTCGCGATCTTGCGTCGCCATTGCGACGCCGAGGGTGGTCGTTACGAGGTAATCGAGAGGACCAACACGATCAGCTTGCTGGTGGCCCGCGATGAAGCGGCGCTGGCGGCGAAGCGTGAGAGCCTCGTCGGGCCGGGGCCATTTCGCGGCGTCGCCGGCACGGTGTCGAGCATCACCGACCTGGTTGGACGCTACCAGGAAGCCGGCGTGCAGCTTCTCATCAGCAGCGCGTATAAGAACGACGCGGAGACCCTCGAACTGCTCGCCTCGGACGTCATCCCGCGCTTCACGTAAAGCAAAATCAGCCTGACTGAAGCCGGGGAGCGACCTCAGGCTGATGAAATTGCCCGTGCAACAACGACAGGAGCGTTTCCACTCAAGGTGGAAGCGCTCCTGCCAACGGGTGACCACGCCTCGGGGCGATCGGCCTCCGGCCCGAAAATCGGTTCAGACCGGATCGGCAACGGGCTGGCGGTTGCGCGCCGTCACGAATCCTTCGTAACCCTTTGCCGCAACCTCGGCGCAAAGCTGGCGGTAGGTTCCCACACCCCCGGAGTAAGGCATGAAGACACGTGGCTTGCCGGGAACATTCGCTCCCATGTACCAAGAGTCCGCCTGTGGGAACAAGGTAGCGTTCGCGATCTCGTTGACCTGGATGACCCACGCTTGCTGCGCGTCCTCGGTCGCCTCGATGGTATCGAGGTCGTGGCTCCGCAGGTACTGAATGCAATCAGCGATCCATTCCACATGCTGCTCGATGGAGACCGGCATGTTGCTCAGCACCGAGGGGCTGCCGGGTCCGGTGATGGTAAACAGGTTCGGGAAACCTGAGGTCGCGATGCCGAGGTAGGTGTGCGGTCCGTCCGCCCATTGCTCCTCGAGCGCGATCCCGCCTCGCCCGCGGATACCAAGCCTGAACAGCGACCCCGTCATGGCGTCGAAGCCGGTGGCGAAAACAATCGCATCCAGTTCATACTCGGCGTCCCGCGTGCGGATTCCCTTGCCGGTGATCGCCTCGATCGGCGAAGTCCTGATGTCGACCAACGTGACGTTGTTACGGTTGAAAGTTTCATAGTACGACGTGTCGATCGGTGGGCGCTTGGTACCAATCGGATGACTCCGTGGCGACAACTTCTCCGCCGTGACGGGATCCTTGACGATTTCACGAATCTTCGCCCGAACGAATTCGGCGGCGGTCTCATTGGCATCCTTGTTGATGACCAGATCGTTATAACTAGACAACAAAAACGCGAAGCCACCGACCTCCCAGAGAGCGTCGTATACGCGCTCCCGCTCTTCGGGGGTAACCTCGAGCGCCGATCTATCGGCAACCGCCAAGGGCGTGCCGAAAATCAATTCCCGCACCTTACGCCTGATCTCGGCATAGTTTGCCTTGACCTCGCGCTGGAACCCCTCCCGCAACGGCGCATTCCTGGCCGGTACGGTGAAATTTGGCGTCCTTTGGAAGACGGTGAGATGAGCGGCTTCGTTGGCGATCACCGGAATGGCCTGGATACCGGTTGATCCGGTACCGATGATCCCGACCCGCTGGCCGGTAAAATCCACGCCCTCGTGCGGCCAATGGCCGGTATGATACCATTTGCCCTTGAAGGTCTCCAGACCCTTGATGTCCGGCATTTGCGCCGTCGACAGACAACCGACCGCCGAGATGAAGAACTTGGCCGAGACCCGGTTGCCATCGTCAGTCTCGACATCCCATCGATTGCTCTGCTCATCGTACCGCGCCGCGGTGACACGCGTCTTGAACCGGATATCACGACGCAGGTCGAGCTTGTCGGCAACGTAGTTCAGGTATTTCAGGATCTCCGGCTGGTCCGGATAGCGGCAGGTCCACTCCCACTCCTGTTCGATTTCATGGGAGAATGAGTATGAGTAATAGTAGCTCTCGGAATCGCAACGAGCGCCGGGATACCGGTTCCAGTACCAGGTCCCGCCAACGCCGTCGGCGGTTTCGTAGACGCGCGCCGAAAGCCCGAGTTCCCGCAGCTTATGTAGCATATAAAGCCCGGAGAAGCCGGCTCCGACGACGATCGCATCGAACTCCTGCCCGCGGTTCCCTTCGTTGACAACCGGCGATTTTGTATCGCTCATGACAAGCCTCCCTTAACCCGAATCAGTACGCCCGATCCTGCCGTATCGGCCGCCCGAACGTCACGATGTGGCCCGAACTTCAGGATGTGGACTGTTTGCGAAGCTCGGCGCCCACTTCGCCGATCAGCTCCTTGCCGCGGTCCAAGGCACCGGCCATCCAGAAAATTCCGTGGATCATTCCGTCGTAGTACGACGTTTTCACCTTCACACCGGCTTCCTGCAGCCGGCGAGCGTAGGCCTGTCCCTCGTCGCGCAGCGGGTCGAACTCAGCCGTTACGACCATGGCCGGCGGCAACCCGCTTAGCGAGGACGCTTGAAGCGGCGAGGCGTAAGGATTCTTGCCGTCATCCGGAGAGACCAGGTAATGGTCCCAGAACCATTCCATGCTGGCCTTGGTCAGCAGGTAGCCTTCCGCATTGTCAGTGTAGGACGCGAACTGATTGCCTTTGGCGGTCGTCGTGACAGGGTAAATCAGCAATTGGTAGGAAATCTTGGGCGCGCCACGGTCTCGCGCCATGAGCGCCACCACGGCGGCAAGGTTACCGCCGGCACTGTCACCCGAGGCGGCCACGAAACGCGAGTCCGCGCCGATCTCCCGGGCGTGTTCGGCCAACCACTTGGTGGCGGCGTAGCAGTCTTCAGCTGGTCCAGGAAATTTCGTTTCGGGGCTTAGTCGATAGTTGACCGAGGCGACGACGCATTGTGACGCATTGGCGAGGGCGCGGCAGGGCTTATCGACGATCTCCAGATCGCCGATGACCCATCCCCCCCCGTGGTAATAGACAACCAGAGGCAACAACTTCCCGGGCGACGGATGGTAGACACGAACCGGCAACGAACCCGCCGGGCCGGGAACCACGATGTCCCGAACCTCACCAATATCCTCGGGTTCACCCTGAAGATCCCGGAAGCTAAGAGCGACCATTCGGGCCTGGGTGACGCTCATCTGGTCGAACGGAGGCAGACCTTGCTTGCTGAACTCATCAAGCAGTGCCTGAACTTGTGGGTTTATCGGCATCGTTGTTGCTCCACTCGATACTGGTTTAGCCGGGACCGCACGTCATGCGCCGACAGGACGTTCTTTCGGGATCGGAACATCGCCTTCCGGCCGGGCGATCATCTGGCCCGGATCATCCTGCAGCCTGGATTGTGATAATAACCGCGGCCGGGCTTCCCGGCCTGTTCACCGCAAACCTCCCGTTTTCTCGTACCGAATATGAAATTCGACCCCACGTCAAGCAGGTGAGCGAGCGCTACCTCGCCCGCCTCAGTCGCGAGCGGTTGGCGCGGTCAGCAACGACACCACGAGTAAAATCAGCAGTCCGCCGCCGATGCCGGCGAAGCGATCGATGCCGGGCAAGATGCTGGTGGGCGCATCCGATCCTTGTACCAATGTGGAAATGAAAACGATCGCTCCCTGCGTCCCGACATAGCCGATCCCACGCCGACTGCCCTGCACATGTGCCGCAATCCAGACCCCCGACATCAGCATCAGCAACCAGGGCAGGAAGGCATCGATCGACAACGCCAGGCATGCCAGTCCGGCAACTCCGCCCAGCAGGCAACCGAAAATGCGTTGCGTCGAACGATCTTTGAGCTGTCGCCCCGTCGCGTCATCGCCGGACAACACAGGCACGGCCATCACCGCCGTCACCGTTATTGCCGTCTGCGACAGGTTCGGCAGCTCCAGCCAGCTCCAGACCGGAGGCACCATCATCACGCCCAAGCCGGCCCGAAGCGCCTGTTCTACCGCCGGCCACTGACTGCCCAGCAGATCGGACCAGCCCGGCGCAGGCGCCACAGCCGCGGCGTCGGGCTCCGGCGCCATGAGAATAGCCACCAGAATCGCGGCCACGGTACCGATCGTCACCTCGGCCAAACGGTTGCAGGCAACATCGAGAGCTGAAAACGGATCGTCCAACGCGGACAACAGCACGATATCGGCGGTGATGGCGCTGAGCAGCCAGGCATAGCCATGCCCGCTGACGAGAAAACCCAGGACGCCCAGCGTGCTGACCACCAGAAGAACCAGGCTCAGAGCGACGATGTCTTCAGCCAGCCAGGGGACCAACAACACGGCGAGCGCCGCGCCGGTCGTCGTGCCGAGGATACGCAGGACGCCGCGCCGCATGGAGGCGGGAGCGGTAGTTTGGGTGGAGACGAAAGCGCTGATCGCCGCCCACCACACCGCATCGACCCTGACCATCAGCGCCACCGTGGTCGCCAGCCCCACCGCGAGCGCCGTCATGGCGCACTGCGGTCCGCGTCCACGCACAAGCTGTAGCTCGGTCAGTTCGTCGCGCAGCGCGACGGCCACCTCACGAACGGCGCGGCCAAACGGCGCCACCACGGTTGCCAGGCTGGTCACGGCAAGATCAAAACCCGGGCGTCCGATCCCATATAGAGGATCAGGTCCGCCGGCGGATCGGTCAGCGTCAGCGTAACAGGAAAGCGACGCTGCAACCTGATCCAATCCACCGTGGGCGCAACGTAGGGCAGCAACGCTCGGGGCGTTGGATTCCGGCTGATGCCACGAGCGATGCCAGTGACCTTGGCTCGGCGCAGATGCCAGGGCGAGGCATCGAGCCACACCCACGCCGGGTCACCAGGCGAAAGCCCTCGAATGTAGCTCTCCTTGTAATTCGCAATGATACGCCAGGCGTGCGCGTCGACGATGCCGATCAACGGCACGTCAGTTTGCGCGGTATCGCCGACCCGGACAGTGAGGTTGGTCACGGTCCCGCTGGTCGGCGCGGTCAGCCGGGTCCGCGTCAGTTGCCATTCCGCGGTTCCCAAAGCCGCGACCGCCCGCGCCTGCCCAGCCCGATGCATCGCGACGGTAGCCTCAGCCCGCGCGATAGCCTCCCGTGACGCATCGAGCGCCGCGTTGGCCCGCCGCAGCGCATCATCGCCGCGGTCGAGGTCAGCCCGAGAGACATCCTGCGTTTTTTCCAGAATCGCCAGCCGTTTCTGCGTCTCACGAGCATATTCCTCCGCCGAGGTGGCGGATGCCAACGTGTCCCGGGCGGTGGCAATCATGTCCTGGTCCACCGTCACCTGCTGGGCGGCCTCGTCTACCTCTGCCCGCCTTTGGTCAGCGGTGAGCTGGAACGGCACCGGATCGATGAGTGCCAGCAAGTCACCCTTCTGGACGCTCTGATTGTCGGTAACTTTCACCTCGATGATCCGGCCGGTGACCTCCGGCGCGAGCGCCACCAGGTCGGACGTGACATAGGCGTCTCCTGTGTACGCGATCATCGATGTCGTGATCTCATACAGCGCGAAGGCCCCGAGGAGCGTCACCAGGGTGACACCAATTCGTCGGCGGCGCCTCATGTCTCGAGCGGCAGCTTTGGCATGCCGATGACGGGCATGCAGTCCCTCCTGGCAGTCACATGCCCTCGTAGCCTAGTCGGCTGTGACGCGCGAGAGATTCGATGATGAAGCGTCCTGATCGACGCCGTCGCTGTTAGGGCATGGCAGGATCGACCAAAAGGACGAAACCGTTACCTTTGATCCGATCTGCCTGACCTTTGCATCAATGGTCCCGACTGCGATGTAGGCGGACCCTCCCTGTCGCGCGCGCTGCCGGCGCATCCGGCCGGTGATCGTGCCATCCGCCTTCGCCCTCCGTCCTTCGCGGTGCCGGGAAAACGGCCCAACCGTTGCGTTCCAGCATCCGACCCGTCACATCAGCCCCAGCCAAACCCAGCGGGGGCGAGAGCGTCTGCCTCCTTCTTCTGTTCGGCGCTCAGGGCAGAATACAGCGGCATAAACGCTGCCTTGGTGGACTGCACCGCCTCCGTCATCCCTGCCGTCATCTTTTCCATTCGGTCGAGGCGTTCCGGCGCGCTTAGGGATGTTTTTTGACCCATCATCTCGTGCATTTCGGTCATGCGCCGTGAGTTTTCGCGCATGGCGTCGGCAAATGCGTTCCACCGCGGCATCTGCTCATCCGTTATCTTGAGTTTAGTCCGCATGAAGGCGATTCGGCCCTCCGTGTGTTGGGCCCTGCTCGCCATCTTGTCCATGCAGCCGAGGGAGCCGCCTCGCATCATCGGCGAAGACGATCCGTGACGTCCCATCATCCCGGGTTCCGCAGGGCTTTGAGCCATTGTGGGGCCGGCTATCAGGGTCGCAATTGCAAATGCGGGAAGGATAATCTGCTTCATTGATGCTGCTCCTCCTCAAGCCTTCAGCCTGTGTCGATCGATTCGGACATCATTTGCCTTCAGAACCGAGGCGTTCCGGGATCAAGACCAAGCAGCACACGACCGGCGAGTTCGTAGTTGCTCTCTTGCGTCCCGATATGCTGCGTTGTGGCATGAACGTCCCGGAAGCAACGCTCTAAAGGACTGCTCTCGAACAATGCGCTCCCGCCGGCCGCGTTGAACAGCAGATCGACGGCTTGCGCTGACGTTTCAGCGGCCTTGGCCGCGGCAAGCCGCGCAACGGCCCGTTGCCGGAGCGTCGGCGTTTTGCCGCTGGACACATCGTTCCATATCTCCTCGACCGACTGCAAAAGAAAGGCGCGACCTGAAAGTAGCAATGCTTCGGCGCGTCCGACAGCGACCTGCGCCATCGCCTTGTCGCGCAGGCGCACGGCTGAACCCGTCGGGGTCTTTGCTTCCGCCAACGCGACGAATGCCTCGACCGCCGCTCTTGCGATTCCGATACTGACGCATGCGATGGAGGCAGCGAAAATGGTAATCATCGGGGTGGCATAGAGCGTGCCCGGATGCACGGGTCTGGCCGCGAATGCGGACAGTGTGTGATGTTCAGGCACAAATAGCTCGTGAACCTGGAAGTCGTGGCTGCCGGTGCCGCGCAATCCGTAGACATTCCAGTTGTCGATGATCTCCGCGGCGGCCGTCGGGAAGATCATGAACCGAATATCTGGCGCTCCATGACTGTCGCGACGCGGCGTGTCGCCGTCATGCACGATCGAGTTTCCGACAGCCCAGTGACTGTGTTGGATGAAGCTGCCGTAGCTCCAGCGGCCGCTGACACGAAAGCCACCGGCCACGGCGACCGCCTTCCCTGTAGGACTGAGGCTTCCGGCTAATCTGGCGGTGCCGCCGCGGAAAATCTCCGCGCCTGCGGCGCTCCCAAGATATCCGGACAGCCGACTGAACACCGACGCCACCATCGCGCACCAACCGACCGATCCATCGGCGCGCGATAGCTCCTCGATCACCTGCGCGAACCCGGTGAAGTCGAGTTCCGGTCCTCCAAAAGCGCGAGATAGCCACAGCGAACAGGAACCCGCGCCCGTCATGGCCGTGACAAGCGAGGCAGGGAGCGTGCGCTCTCGCTCGATCTCGGTACGGTGCTGTCGGATCTGGGTGCCGAGATCTTTCGCGGCCTGAACCAACGAGGCGGCGTCCCGTGCGGGCGTTTCCATGGCCCATTCCCCACCGTGAACCCGGCTTGATCAGGGTGGCAGCGTGGCATGTCCAGCCCTGCCAGGCAAGCCGACCGAGAGCGCGTCAAGAGTTTGACGACGCACCACACCGGAAGCAGCGCTCGATGCCACGCAATCCGCGGTTATTCCGTCCTGGCACCGACAACACTTTCGATCACTGCCCCACGATGATCATTGACCGGTCGAGTGGGAGCGCGGGTCCAGCAGCCAGTCCAGGATCGCACCTTGCTCATCCCGCGGGTAGGCATGAGAGAGATCAGCCAGCTCCCGATAGACGATCGTCGCGCCCGCGGCTTGCAACGTACGATATGCCGTGCGCGCGATATCAACCGGGAACATCCAGTCCATCGCTCCGTGCACCAGATAGATCGGCAATCCGGTCAGCCGGCGCGGGTCCGACATGGTCAGCAACAGCGGATGAAAGGCCGCCGCGACCGGGGCGAGATGGGTGAATGGAGACGCTTCTTCCAGTCCGCTCACCAGGGTGAAGGTGCCGCCGTCGCTCATTCCCGTCAGCAGCATGTGGCTGGCATCGATGTTCCAGCGGCCGCGCACCTGTGTCAGGATATCAAGCAGGTTACGACTGTCGATTTCCGGTTCCATCAGCGCCCACGTGTCGCCGATAGCGGTCGGCGCGATGACGATCAGCCGACGTGTCCGCGCTTCCGGAACCCAGTTCCACAGGAACAACCGGCCGTGCCCGGCGCCGCCATGCAGCGCCATGACCACGGGGTGGGGGCGCGCGGGCTCATACCAAGGCGGCACATAAACCGAAAAGCCACCGCGTTCGTCGGTCTGATTGCCGAAATGGAACACCCCGGTATCCGGATTGGGCGGGGCTGCCAGCCATCCGAGGCGCTCCGGGTCATCGCGAAAGCCTGGCTCCAGCAGATACCGCCCCACCGCCGGCACCGTCTCCGCCAACCCCGCCAGCGCCTCCAGCGCTCGGCTGTACCGTCGCAGCGCCCGGTAAGCCTCCCGCATCGGATTGGCCGAGTTCACCGCCCCACGCAGGGCATCGCACGCCTGCAACGCCAAGGACGATGCCAGCCGGAGCTGTTCCCACGACGCCTGATGCGCCGTCCAAGCGGCAGCGTCCACACCGGCAGCCGCGTCCATGGCCTTTACGGCAGAACGCAGGGCCTCGTCCCGGTCGGTCAGGGTCGCGACCAGCCCGCCCAGCCCAGAGGGATGCATCCGGCGCGCAATTGCGCCGAGCGCATCGAGCACGGCAAAAAGCAGCACCAGTAAGTCGTCCCGATCAGAGAATGTTACCTCGTTCTGCTTTGGCATCAGCGTGCCCCTCGGCCATTCGGTGATGCGGCAGACTATACCGCGTCGATCGGAGTTTGACTTCCCTTCGAAACGCCACGCAAAGCCGGCAGCGGCATCACCGGCCCACCGCGTAGCCTTGCATGCCACGCGGATTCGCGCCGGCGTAGAGTTGCCCGTCCGCCTCTTTCCGCGCCCCGGAAAGGCGACCCTCGCTCCAGTCCTCCCCCTTGCTCGCGTCATGGCCGAGCGCGAGGAGTTCGGCGAGGACGGCGTCGTCGAAACCGCCTTCCAGCACCAGTTTTCCGGGGCGCGCGATGCGCGGCCAGAAGCTCGACGGCCAATGTTCCGAGTGAAACGACGGTACGTCGATCGCCTGCTGGATGCCCATCGCGTGATGCACCATGCGGAGGAAGAAGATGAGCGACCACTGATCCTGCTGCTCGCCGCCCGGCGTGCCGAACGCCATCCAGGGCGTGCCGTCTCGCAGGGCGAAACTCGGCGACAGGGTCGTGCGTGGGCGCTTCTTCGGCTGCAGGCTGTTCGGCAAGCCATTTTGTAGCCAGAACATCTGACCCCTGGTCCCCATCGGGAAGCCAAGCTCGGGGATCACCGGCGAGGACTGTAGCCAGCCGGCCGAGGGAGTGGCGCTGACCATGTTGCCGAAACGATCGATCACGTCGAGATGGCAGGTGTCGCCTCCGCTGGCCCCGAGCCGAGCGATGGTTGGCTCGCCGCTTCCGGCTGCGCCGCTGGCCAGCAGTGAAACTCTGCCGACCGAGCGCGCCAGCGAGGTGGCGGCGTCGCGATCGATGGTCGGTGCGAAGCCGGGGACGCGGCCGGGACGCAGTTGCATCGATGCCGTCTCGCCGATCAGTCTCCGTCGCGCCACGTTGTAGTCATCGGACAGCAGCGTCTCCAACGGAACCGTCACGAAATTGGGGTCGCCGTAGTAGGTCTCGCGGTCCGCGTAAGCCAGTTTGGCGGCCTCGGTCACGTGATGAACGAACGGCACGCCCACTGGATCCAGGGCGCCGATGTCGGTGGCCTGCAACAGCGCGAGCTGCTGCAGGAACACCGGTCCCTGGCTCCATGGTCCGCATTTCAGCACGGTGTGGCCGTGGTAGTCGTAGCCGACAGGGTCCTCGATCGTCGCTGACCAGCGGGAGAAGTCGTCCTCGGTGAGCAGGCCGCGATGCCGCCGCCCCGACGTGTCCAGCACGTCCGTGTCGCGGAAGAAACGTCCTACCGCTTCGGCCACGAACCCGCCGTACCAGGCACGCCGCGCCGCATCGATCCGGGCTTCCCGCGTGCTGCCCACGGCTTCGCGGCAGACCCGGTCATAGGTATCGGCCAGGGCAGGCCGGGCGAAAAGGCTGCCCGGGGCTGGCACGTTGCCGTGCGGCAGGAAGACAGCGGCCGAACTTGGCCATGCCTGCTCGAACATCGGTTGCATGCTGGCGATGGTGGCGCTGATCCGCGGCACGACGTGGATGCCGTTGCGCGCGTAACCGATCGCGAACGACAATGCGTCCGGCAGTTCCCACGTGCCCCAGTTACGCAGCAGCAGACACCAGGCATCGAACGCACCAGGTACGACCGCCGGCAGCAGACCGGTGCCGGGAATCAGGTCCAGCCCCAGCCGCTCGAATTCCTGGATGCTGGCGGCCTCCGGGGAGACACCCTGGCCGCAGATCACATGCTGGCGGCGACTGGCCGCGCTGTGGAAAATGATCGGCGCGTCGCCACCCGGGCCGTTCAGGTGCGGCTCCGCGACATGCAGGGTAAAGCCCACCGCCACGGCTGCATCGAAGGCATTGCCGCCGCGTTCCAGCACCGCCATGCCGACCTGGCTCCCCAGCCAGTGCGTGCTTGCAACGACGCCGAACGTGCCGGCGATTTCTGGTCGTGTGGTGAACATGCGGCACGCTCTCCTGGTAGCTCGATCCAGCGGCAGGCTATGCGATGATTGCGTCCGGTTGAAGTGGTCGCGATCTTCGGTTGCGAACCCGCCGCCCGGGCGCGCACGCTGGGAGAGGGTCAACCAGGCCCGGTGCGGCGGAACGTTGTCTTCGGGGAATTCGAATCAATCCGTGTCGCCGACAAGACGGGCAAGCAAGTCCGCGGCGTGGTTTTCGCCGACCGACATTGCGCATATGCGCGAAAGATGGATGTACGGCAGTCCGGTTTCCTTGGCCCACGCATTGAATATCGCCTGCACCTTCGCGAGGTCCCCCTTCGATTTGACCTCCGGGGCAACGTCGAGGCCCGCGTCGCGTAGGCAGGCCACCACATCTTTTGACGTAACGAAACCATCCCAGCCGAGGAAGCGCAGAAGCATCTGGCCGGTGTTGCCGCCGAGGCGGCTGCCGCGCACCGCGAGCATGTGAAGCAATCCGACTTGGTCCGACGAGGGCCAGTCGGCGAGGAACCCGCCGAAACTGCCATGATCCCTCGCGACCTCCTGCACAAAGCAGGCGTTGTGCCGTACCGACATGATTTTCGCGCCGTTCCGCACGATCCGCGGGTCGCTGGTCAGAGCGTCCCAGAATTCCGGCGGTTGCAATGTCAACATTGCCGGCTCGAAGCCATGGAACGCCGCCTCGAAGCCGGGCCACTTCGCCTCGATCACGCGCCAGACGAAACCGGCCGAGAACACGCGCTGAGCCATCTCCGCGAGAATGCGGTCGTCGGTGAGCCGGCGCAACAATTCCGCATCCGTGCGCGGCGGCAGAAGCGCATCGAGAGCTTTTGCTCCTCCCTTGCGCTTCTCCGCGCGGCCGCGAATGACTTTGAACGGGATCATGCGACGAAGGCCCTCTCGCTCATTCACCTCGCGGTCCGAGGTCGCGTCGCCCCGAAATCTGAGGCGGATCAGCCTGCACACGCATTGCCCGGTCCTCCATCGTCCCCTTATCCTGCCGGAAACGCCGCCTCCATCGCCCGCCGATAGCGGTACGCCTCGTCCTTCGTATCGATCCGAACATCCTCCCAGGTCACCGGCTGGCCGGCCGGCACGTCGCGCAGCAGAGGCACCCGGTTCGCCAGACCGATCGGCAGGCCGCCGACCCGCAGACTGTCCGCCGCTGTCATCAGCTTGCCCCAGACGCAGGCGCCGCCCTCGCCATCCAGCATTTCGCCCGCCCGCAGGTCACGCTTGGCGGTGGAGACCACGTCGCCACGGAACCCCGAGGGCGCTCCGGTCGGCTCGCGGCGCAGCGCCGCCGACAGTATGGATACGTTCAGTTCCAGCCCGATCAGGTGGAACGGGCGATAAAGCGCAGACATCCGGCCGGTCTGGTCGGTGACCACGCCATATTCCTGGAAGCAGCGCGCGGCGTAGTCGTTAGGCGCCTCGAACACCACGAACACGCCCCAGCGCAGGTCGTTCTCCACCGGGCTGCCGTCGCGTTGAACGCTGGAGATCACCTCCACCTGGCCGGCGTGGTGCAGCGCGCCGGCGTTGCCCGGACGCAGCATCTCGGCCATTTCGTGCGTGCCGCACGGTGGAAACGCCAGCCCGTCCGGCGGCGGCGTCAGGCCGGAGGCATTGGCGACCGCCGCCATCTCGATGCCGGACTTGGTGCCGTCAAGAAACGAATTGAACATCTGCGGGTTCATCCCGCCGATCCGCGCCTGCTCCGCGGTCAGGCCGTAATGGCCCCAGACCGTGTCAGGCGTGGAGGCGTGGTATTCCGGCCGGTACTTGGTGCCCTTGCCGGCGGCAATGATCGGGAAGCCACAGGTCCGCGCCCAGTCGACCAGCTCGCAGATCAGCGCGGGCTGGTCGCCGTAGGCCAGGCTGTAGACCACCCCAGCCGCCTCGGCCTCACGCGCCAGCAACGGTCCAGCGAGCACATCGGCCTCCACGTTCACCATGACGATGTGCTTGCCCTGGCGGATCGCATGCCTTGCATGGGCAATTCCGGCGGGAGCGTGGCCGGTAGCCTCGACCACCACTTCGACTTCCGGCAATGCGATCATCGCCAGTGCGTCATCGAGAATGCGTGTGGCGGCGATCCGATCCTCGGTCCAGCCGACGCCGCGGCAAGCCGCGTGGGCGCGATCGGGGGACAGGTCGGCGATCGCCGCGACCTCAAGTCCCGGCGTGGTCGGTACCTGGGAAAGGAACATCGAGCCGAACTTGCCGGCGCCGATCAGGCCGACGCGCACCGGACGGCCATCGGCGGCACGCTTTTGCAGCAAGCGATACAGGTTCATGCGGTTCCTCCGACCTCCGTGTGCAGCGAGGCGTGCGATCGGCGTCTCGCTGATGCTGCCTCTATAGGCTCGCCGTGCCCAGGCGTGAACCGGCCTGCGCCGGCCGGTCGGGCGAAAATGACGCGGAGCGCGGGCGCTCGCCTGTCACCCGGCCCGCCTCGTCCACAACCGCGGCGTTCATGCGCATCGCCGGAACAGCGTCCGGTCACACGTCGAGCCCCTACCGCCTTCGCCCCATTACAGCCGCGGCGGCCGCCGCGGTCGACCAGCCCACGCCTCCGCCGCATCCAGGCTGAAAACCTCTGGGACGACCAGGTGGGCGCTTGAAAACATTTTTCATAGCGTTTGGTACAGAACCCCTTGAACAAACTTTCCAGGGTTCCTTTTATAGTAACTGCTACCGAACCCCGGAACCAAATCGCTCCGATCGGCCGGTAACGCAGTTGACGCCATGGCGGATCGCCAAGCCGCGGCGATGCAAATGCTCTCGGACCACACCATGAAAGGCTCAAGCCAATGATCAATACTTTCTTGTCGCGCCGCTTCCTGGCGCCGGCTCTCGCCGGTGCCGCAGTGCTCGGGGCTGGTGCCGCGTCGGCGCAGGAGCTGCGTGAGGGTCAGGCAGCCGTTACGCAGCTCGCTCCGAACGCATCAGCGGTGACGTACTTCGTTGATCGTCCAGACGGCTACCACGTCATTGTTACGGTCAAACCGGAGCACGACGCCGCCGCTGACGCTCTGCACCAGCCGCCGGCACTGCGCTTCACCAGTCGGATCGTTCCTGGTCAGACCATCGATGTCTCGTTGCCTGAGGCCTCCGGGCCGTCGGATACGGTGATGGAAATAACCCGACGTGCTGACCGGATCGCGGTCGTGACCAGGCACTCGGAGGCACTCACCAATTGATCAGGCCACGGATGCTGATCGAGCGACGCCACGGTGGGAAATCGTCGCTCCGACCGACCGTCGCGGCCACACAGGGATAGCACCTCCCTGCACTGTTGGCGGTCGGGCCGGCGCCGTCCGCTACTCGGTGGCGATGCGGAGCGCGATCCATTTCGGGCCAGGAAATTGCGTCACGGCGGCAGGCTGTATCTTCGGAAGCAACATGAACAGCCCGAACTGCCTGCCTTCGTTGCGCGCATGTTCGACCTCGCGCCACAGCTCTTCAGGGGTCTGAACTTTGTTCGGGCCCACCTGAAGCAACAGGTCACCGACCGCCACTCCCTGCCGCGCGACGTCGGAACCCGGCGCCACCGCCGTCACCAGCACGCCATCGACGTCGGATGCGACCTCATTTGCGACGCGTAACGCGGCCGTCAAACGCGCGACCGTCAGGCCAAGGTCGCGCGGGACGGTCAGGCGCATCTGCGGTGGCGGCGTGGCGGCATTGCGCTCCCAGACCGTCTTTGGCCATGGGTCGAGCACCACTTTCAGCTCGATGTCCTGTCCGTCGCGCCATACGCTGAACGTAACCAGTTCGCCAGGCTTCCGTTCGGTAATCTCCCGCAGCAGCGCCCGCTCGTCGGCGTACGTCTTGCCGTCGAAGCGAAGGATCACGTCGCCAGCAATCATGCCCGCCTTCTGGGCCGGCTCATCCGGGAGCACCCACGCAACGATCGAGCCACGGAGTTGCTGCTGGCCCATCGCAGCCGCCATCTCGGGCGTCACCTCCTGGATCTTTGCGCCGAGCCAAGCCGGACGTTCCGATTCCGTCACGTTCACCAGGCGTCGGAATACGAATTGCGCGTCGTTGGACGGGATGGCAAAGCCGAGCCCGGCGTTGGCGGTTGTGGGCGAGATGATGGCGGAGTTCACGCCGATGACGTCGCCGTTCAGGTCGAACAAAGGCCCACCCGAGTTGCCGTGATTGATGGCGGCGTCGGTCTGGATGAAGTCGTCAACCGGTGAATCGCCGATGTCGCGGTTGAGCGCGCTGACGATCCCCGCGCTGACCGACAAGCCCACCCCAAGAGCATTGCCCATTGCCAGCACCGGGTCGCCGATCTGCACCATGCTGCTGTCGCCCCAGTGGACCGCCGGCAACGGATGACCTGCATTGACTTTGAGAAGCGCGAGATCGACCACCCTCGCAGCCCCCACGACCTTGGCGGGAAGCCGCGTCCCGTCGGAGAATGTTACGACGATGTCGAACGCATCCGTCACCACATGCCAATTGGTGGCGATCAGGCCGGAGGGGTCGATGATGAAACCAGAACCGGCGTTGACCGTGATCTTGTACGCCGGGTCGGACTGGCTGGCGCTCGTCTGCATTTGATTCGGTGCCTCGGCGACCCCGATCTGGGCAGTGATGTTGACCACGCTCCCGAGCAGACCACGGATCAGCTCGGCCTGAGATGTCGGCGCTGCCTCCCGTGCGGCGGCGGGACCAGCCAACAACACCGCCGTCAGCGCTAACCCTATGGCGCCGCGGCGAACGGCTCGCAGTCGCCACTTCGCCATCTCATTCTCCCCTTTGGTGAAGGCGCATTATGCGGCGCGAGGGCGGTCTGAGCCAGCGTCCGCCGGCGGCCCGGCATCCGGCTTGTTCGCACCGCGAGCAAATAACGGCCTCAGCGGCATGACCGTCATTCGTCGGGGTTTGCTTCGATTGTGGTGTGGACACTCGCGGCAGGTGAGCATTACAGTGCAACAAGTTTCGCCGTTTCGAAATCTGTGAGGTCCAGCCGTTTGGCCACTGAACCTATCTGGTCAACGGCCATGCTGAGACGCGTTGCGAATGCACGGTCCAAATTCGCCGCCGCAAAGCGGAACGAAGGACCCAGCGCCAAACTCCGTCTCATGGTTGGCAACCTCGCCCGCTTCGCTGCGATCGGTTTGGCCCGATCGGCGCAGCGCCTTGGCAGCGCCGCGCAGGATACGCTCGCGGCGCTGCCGTTGTCGAACCTGTTCATGCGGCGTGGTGTCCTGTTCATCGGCTATATTGAAGCAAATCTCGGCTTAGGCGAATCACTGCGAGGTTTAGTTCGTTCGCTCGCCGCGACCGAGCTGTCGTTCGCACTCCACCCGTTTAATCTTGGTGTCGAAACCCGCCTCATAGGCGGCTTTATGGAAGATCGCTACGATCTGAAGCGGCGCTATCAGGTCAATGTCATCGAACTTGCGGCGGATCAGGTGGCTGGCATGTTCGACCAGCTCGGCCGATGGAGAACAAAATACAGTTACAATATCTTACGGACCTATTGGGAACTCCCCCGCGCGCCTGCCGAATGGGCAGCCAACCTGACCGGCATTTGCGAGATTTGGGCGCCCAACGATTTCGTACGCGACGCTTTTCATGCCGTGTTCGATGGCCCGATCGTGATCGTGCCGCCATGTGTGGAAGTTGCGCAGGAAAGCGTTTTTGGCAGGGCGGAATTCGGTATGGAGGAAGGCCGGTTCTATTTCATTTTTTCTTTCGACTACTTCTCGCTTCCCGCGCGAAAGAATCCACTTGGCGTTGTGCATGCTTTTCAGGCCGCCTTTCCCAACCTCGCTGAAAATGTTGGCCTCGTGGTCAAGTCCACCAGCGCCGCCGATCACTATCCGGACATCAAGTCAGCCATCCTCGAGGCCGCCCAACGTGACCCGCGAATCAATGTCATCGATCGTACATTGTCCCGGTCCGCAATGATGTCGCTGCTTCGCCAAAGCGACTGCTACGTCTCGCTCCATCGTTCCGAAGGGTTCGGCCTGGGAATGGCGGAGGCGATGGCGACCGGCAAGCCCGTGATCGGAACCGACTATTCAGGAAGCACCGACTTTCTGTCTGACCGTACCGGCTTTCCCGTTGCTTTCACATTGCGCGCCCTGCAGCCAGGGGAATACATCTTCTGGGAAGGTCAATCATGGGCGGAGCCGGACCAGGCCGCGGCTGCGAAGGCGATGCAGGACGTATTCTACGACCGGGACGAACGACAGCGCCGGGCGGCGGCGGGCAAGGCTCTCGTCGAAGCGCGCTATGGGCGGGAAAATGTTGGACAAATCGCGGCGCAGCGCCTGCGGGAGATTCTCGCCAAGGGTGGAACTCCGAACCGGGTTCGAACGCCCGGGGCTCGTTCCCGCGCCTGAGAAGGTGAAGTCTGCGACGCGGCTGTGCCAGAATGAGTGAAATCATCGTCTCCGGGAGGCAGCAATGGACATCGATACCGCCGCGCAACGCGATCATGAGAAACTGACGGAGCTGAACCGCGATTATATCGCATCGGTGCAGCATGGCGACGTGCGCCGCTTTCAGGAATTGCTGGCCGATGACTTCCTATGTTCGAACCCCGATGCCTCGCTGGTCGACAAGGCACAGTTTCTGCTGCAGACGGCACGGCCGGTCAGCATCAGCGACCTCGTCGCCGACCAGGTGCAAATCCGCCTGCTCGGCGACATAGCCATCATTCATGGGCGCACCAACTATCGCACCGCTGCCGGCGAGCAGCGTCACGGTCGCTACACCGATGTCTGGGCGCGCCGCGATGGCCGGTGGCTTGCGGTATCAGCGCACGTCACGCGCTGAACCGCCATAGGCTTCGACAGCCCAACCTGTCTTCGTCAGCGCGGATCAGGGCCAGCGCCAGGCCGGCCCATGCGTGCGTCCTCGCTTGCGTCCGTTACCCCAACGACGGCTTGCCTTCGTGCGCCCGCAACAGATCCTGCATGTCCGTCGCGTGCTCCTCTTCGACCGACAGAATGCCTTCCACCATCACCCGAGTCGCCGGGTCATCGTCACCAAAATACCGGATCAGCTCCCGATAGTGGTCCACCGCTATCCGTTCGGCGATCAGATTCTCCCGGATCATGTCCACCAGGTTTTCGCCCTCGGAGTACTGCGATGCTGAACGTGTCGCGAGTCCTTCGGGGTTGAAGTTTGGCGTACCGCCGAGCTGATCGATGCGCTCGGCGACAGCCATCATGTGCTGCTGCTCTTCCTTGGCGTGCTGCGCGAACTCGGCCTTGATCGCTTCGCTGGACATGCCGGTCGCGGCGACGGCGTGCATCGTGTAGCGCAGCACGCAGACGATTTCAGTCGCCAGCACCGACTGCAGTATCTCGATCGTACGCTTCACGTCGCCGCCATACGTGGTCGTGACGACGCCCTCCGACAGGTTCTTTCGGGCGCGTTCCCGCAACGTCTTCACGTCGGTCAGAAACGGCTTGGCGGTTGTACTGCTGGTCTCAAGGGCATGACTCACCGGGAGCTCCTTTGCATCATGAGGCGAAACGGTCAGGTGGTGCGGCCGGTCCGGGGTTGCCAGACGCAGGCAGCGTCGCGCGCGATCTCGTGTTCATCGCCTGACAAATCTGCAGCCAACGGCTTGACATCCCGATCATCCCGTTCCCACGCTCGCCGTCACCGTGAAATGCGAGGAATGCCAATGAAATCACTCTCGGCGGACGCCCTCCGCCAATACCGCGACGCCGGGTATTATGCCCCGGTGCGCGCCATCTCGCCCGCCGAAGCGGCGTCCACACGACGCCACCTGGAATCCTATGAACAACACTCCGGTGGCCTGCGCGGGCCGCTGCGCCACAAGACGCACCTGCTGTTCACCTGGCTCAACGACCTGATCCGCCATCCCGGCATCCTCGATCCGGTCGAAGATGTCATTGGCCCGAATATCCTGTGCTGGGGCACCAGCTTCTTCATCAAGGATGGTCGCGACCCCGGCTTCGTCTCCTGGCATCAGGACAGCACCTATTGGGGATTGGAGCCGCCCGATATCGTCACCGCTTGGGTCGCCATCTCCGAAAGCACATTGGAGAACGGTGCGATGCGGGTCATTCCCGGCAGTCACCGTGGTGATCAGATGCCGCATCGGGACACCTTCGCGCGCGACAACCTGCTCAGCCGTGGCCAGGAGGTCGCGGTGGAGGTTGATGGCGCGACCGCGGTCGACCTCGAGCTGCAGCCGGGCGAGATGTCGTTGCACCACGTGCGGCTGATCCATGGCAGCGAGCCCAACCCCTCCGCCCGTCGCCGCATCGGTTTTGCCATTCGCTATTTGCCGACCCACGTCCGCCAGACCGTCGGCGACCGCGACTTCGCGACACTGGTCCGTGGCGTCGACACATACGGAAATTTCCAGCCGGAGCGAAGGCCCGAGGCTGACATGACCGAAGCGGCCCGCGCCTTTCACGCTCGCGTCACCGGCGCCACGGATCAAGTGTTGATGCGCGAAACGCGACCGGTGATGTAGGCACCAACGAATGAAACTGTTCGGCACCGTTCGCTGGGCCGTCGTCGGGCTGTTGTTCCTCGGTGGCATGATCAACTACCTCGACCGGGCGGCACTGTCCGTGGCAGCGCCGTTCCTGACCAGGGAGCTGAATCTGTCACCGTCGCAGCTCGGCGTGGTGTTCAGTGCGTTCTTCTTCGGCTACGCGGCATTCTGCTTCGTCGGCGGCTATGCCTCCGACCGGCTTGGCGCACGGAACGTGTTCGGCATTGCGTCGATCGTCTGGTCGGTGTTCTGCGGCCTGACAGCGGCTGTGTTCAGCTTCACTTCCCTGCTGGTTGTCCGCGTGATCTTCGGCATGGGTGAGGGGCCCTATGGATCAGCCGCCAACAAGCTGGTCAGCAACTGGTTTCCGCGCCGCCAGCAGGCCACCGCGGTCGGCTGGGCGAACGCCGGCACACCCTTGGGCGGCGCCCTGGCCGGCCCGGTCGTCGGCTTCATCGCATTGTCCTGGGGCTGGCGGGTGTCATTCGTCATTATCGCCGCGATCGGGCTGTGCTGGTCCGCTGTCTGGCTGTTGACCGTCACGGAACGGCCGGAGCAGAGCCAGTCTGTCAGCGCCGCCGAAAAGGCCGAGATCGCCGCCGATCAGGAGGGTCCCCGCACCGGTCCGCCGATCCCGCTCGGGGCGCTGCTCACTCGCCCGGCCGTCCTGGCGACCGCCTTCGCCTTCTTCGGTTACGCCTACATCCTGTATTTCTTCCTGTCCTGGTTCCCCACCTATCTGACCAACGCGCGGCATCTCAGCCTGCAAAGCATGAGCTTCGTCAGCACGATCCCCTGGCTGCTGGGCTTCGTCGGGCTGGCTGCCGGCGGCGCGGTTTCCGACGCGATCTTTCGCTTGACCGGCAATGCGGTGCGGGCGCGCAAGCTGGTGCTGGTGTTCGGACTGCTGGTTGCGGCGGTCTGCGTGGCGCTGGCCGGCAGCGTCGCGACGGTTCAGGCGGCAGTCGCGCTGATGGCGATATCGGCGTTCTTTATGTATCTGACCGGCAACACCTATTGGGCGATCATCCTGGACACGGTCGAGAAAGGCCGCATCGGCGGCGTCGGCGGGTTCGTGCACCTGATCGCCAACACCGCTGGCATCGTGGCGCCCTCGGTCACGGGCTTCATGGTGGAAGCCACCGGCGGCAGCTACGCCGGCGCGTTCGGTCTGGCCGGCGGCGTCGCCGTGCTGGGTGCCTTGTCGGTGGCGGTATTCGTCCGGGCTCCGGCAAGCCCGCGCGCCGTGCGAGCGGCGACCAACCAAGCCTGAAAGACATCGTCAGGTCGGCATACCAAACTCGTGTCATGTCCTGGCTGCTGCCACCCGCGCGCTGGCATAGCCATACGCGTGTCATGGCCGGTCACTGGCACCGCCACACACGCGCTGGCATAGTATACGCGTGTCATGGCCGTGCTTGGCACGGCCACCCACGTCTTCGCCTATGCGGATAACTTCGCGGCTGTGGCAGCGAGCCTCGAGCGCAGGCCCCTTGTTCCTGCTACTCGGGGATCCGCGACGCTGTCGAGGCAGCGGCTTCTCGGACCTCCTTCAGATCGTCCAGCCGCACGGTGCCAAGCTGGCTGCTGAAACTGAGTGTCTGTGCGCCACTCTGCTGCTGTGAGAAGCCGCCGATCCGGTGCTCGCCGGTGTCGTATGTTTTGACCTGGCCATCGCGCATGACCGCCAGGCGTCGCTTGTCGGGAAAGCAGGCGTAGCGCATGTCGTTCTGCGCACCGGTCGCTGAGGCGTTGCCAAGTTCCTGTGGCCACCAACTCGATCCCCGGGACAAGCCTTGCGGCATCGCGTCGCTGGCGGCCGTCATACCGACCACACCGGCAAGGTCGTTGCACAGCGCGTCGACCCGCGCCTTCAGCGACTGATTGAACATGTCGCCGATCATGATCATGCCGCCAGCCGTCCATTGACCCATGCCGCCGAGCTCCGGGTGATTGAACTGTGCCATGCGGCTGCCACCATGCCGCAGGGCCTCGGCCACCGCGCGCGTCGCGTCAGCTCCGAAGCCGTGCCGCCGGCCGATATCCTCGATGTCCTCAGCCATGACATTTCTCCTTCTGTGTGTCGTCGGTCCGCCGTGTTTGGGTGCGTCCGCTGGACCCACCTATATTGGCCTCCGGTTGGTCGGGCCACCATGGCTCGCGCCAACCCGCATTACTCGCCCAATCGCCACCAGAGGGCCGGATTGAGGCCATGCGCCACGTTGCGTCACGTTCGTCTTTCTGTGCAGACTGACGGCCGACCGGCCGCAACGAACGGGCCACCTCGAAATACAACTTTAAATCAAAGGCGCGCGTCGCGAGATCGAAACGTGCCACGCGCCGCCTGACCGACAAATGTGCAGACACGGCGTGCCGCCTGTGCTTGATCACACCTCCGTGACGAAACCTTCGCCGCGGCGTGACATTATCAGATGCCCTGGACCGCCCTTCGAAGGAGCCTTCCCCGTGCTGATCCGTGCCGGCTATGACATCACCTATGAGTGCCCCCAGCCGACGCCGATGCTGCTATCGCTCAGCGTTCACCCCTCGCGGATGGGTGATATCGCCGAACCGCACCGGATCTACTTCGATCCGCCCATCGCTGCCAATGAATACCACGACGGCTTCGGCAACCTGTGCCATCGCATCGTCGCGCCGACCGGCCGGTTGCGCATCTCCACCAACTTTCTGATCCGTGATCCCGGCACTCCGGACGCATATCATCCCGAAGCGATGCAGCACCCGGTACAGGACCTGCCGGATGATGTGCTGGTCTTTCTTCTCGGCAGCCGGTACTGCGAGACTGACCGGCTGACCCAGCTCGCATGGTCGCTTTTCGGCAATGCGCCCACCGGTTGGGGCAGGGTTCAGGCGATCTGCGATTACGTGAACAATCGGATCGAATTCGGCTACCATCACGCCGACCCAACACGCTCCGCGGCCTCAGGCAATGTCGAGCAGCGCGGGGTGTGCCGCGACTTCGCACATCTGGCCGTGACCCTCTGCCGCTGCATGAACATCCCAGCTCGTTATTGCACCGGCTACCTCGGCGACATTGGCGTCCCGATTGCCGACTCGCCGATGGATTTCAGCGCTTGGTTTGAGGTTTACCTCGGCGGCCACTGGCACACCTTCGACGCTCGGCACAACTTCCCGCGCATCGGCCGCATACTGATGGCACGCGGTCGAGATGCCACCGACGTCGCGCTATCCACGATTTTCGGGCCGAGCACTCTGGTCGGGTTCGACATTGTGACGGATGAGGTCGTCTAGCGCCGGATGCTCCTGGACTTGATGATCGCGGGATCAGCCTGGCCCCGCGCGCAGCGCCCGTCCCGCCGTCGGGGTCTGACCCGTTGCTTCCGATCTGCCCAGGCCGCTCGGTGATCCATCCCCGAACGGCAGCCGCCAATGCTTGTATTGGCGGGGAAACGTCACGACGAATCCGTATACGACCTGGTCGGACTGAGCCATAAAAGAGCTTCACGGATCGAAGTCGTTGGCTTGAAAACTCCGAATCAACTTGAATTGGCGCCACGGTGGCAGCTTCGCCGCACGACGGATCACAATATCCTCGTCTTCTCGGGCGACTGGATCACGCTGTCCGGCCTCGTCCCCGTGTTTCCTTCGAACGGCTTGGCTGCCGTCGCCGCCGGAGAAACCCTTGCGTTCGACATTGGCAACGTCGGCCGCTGGGATACCGGCCTGATCGCCTTCCTGTGGGATGCCAGGCGGGCCGCGGTAGCCGCCGGCCTGGAGATCGACGGTGCAACGCTGCCGGCCTCGGCGCGCAAGCTGTTGGGGCTGCTGCCCGACCAACTGGCTGACCCCGTCCCTGCCTCGCGCCGGCGTCCAGGACTGCTAGGCTGGATTGGCGGCGGCACCATTGGCATGCTGACCGAACTGGGCGTCCTCAGCACCTTGCTGGCGACGACCGGGCAGGGTGGGGTTCGGGCACTGGCCGGTCGCGCGCGGATGCGGGCGGTCGATCTGCTGGGCAATATCCGCGATGCCGGACCAGATGCCCTGATCATCGTCAGCGTGGTCAACTTCCTGATCGGCGCCATCCTGGCCTTCGTCGGCGCCGTGCAGCTGCGCAAATTCGCCGCCGATATCTACGTCGCCAACCTGGTCGGCCTCGCCCTGGTGCGTGAGATGGCCGCCGTCATGACCGCGATCGTCATGGCCGGTCGCACCGGCGGCGCCTATGCCGCCCGCATCGCCACGATGCAGGGCAACGAGGAGATCGACGCGCTGACCGTGATCGGCATCCCGGTGGCAGACTACATCCTGCTGCCGTCCATCCTGGCGCTGGTGTTCACCATGCCGCTGCTTTATCTGTACGGCTGCCTGGTCGGCATGCTGGGCGGTTTCGTGGTCGCCATCTGCGATGCTGAACATCACCGGCGCTCGGCTATCTGCATCAGACGCTCGACGCGGTGCCGTTCGACCAGTTCGTGTTCGGCTTCGTCAAAAGCATCGCTTTCGCCGTCCTGATCGGGGTGACGAGCTGCCGCATCGGCCTGAGGGCCGGACGCAGCGCCGCCGATGTCGGCGTGGCGGCGACGCGGGCGGTGGTCGTCGGCATCGTCGGCGTCATCGCACTGGACGCGGTGTTCGCCGTCATCGCCGATGTCGTCGGCGCTAGACATGGCCGGTCCTGACCGCATGAGCGATCCACGCCTCCGCGGTCCGGGCGACAGCCCGCTGCTGGCCCTGCGCGACGTGACACTCGCCTTCGGGCCGAAGGTGATCCAGCACGACCTTGCCTTCGACGTGCATCGCGGCAGCATCTTCGCGGTGATGGGCGGCAGCGGCTGCGGCAAGAGCACCGTGCTGAAGTCGATGATCGGGCTGTTGCGTCCGCGCGCCGGCAACATCCTCGTCGAGGGCGAGGATTACTGGGGCGGCAGCCGAGGAGCGCCGCACCGAGATCGGCCGGCGCTTCGGCGTGCTGTTCCAAAGCGCGGCACTCTGGAGTGCGCTGACGGTCGGCGAGAACGTGGCCCTGCCGATGCAGATGTTCACCAGAGCTGAGCGCCGCCGCCATCGGGCGCCTGGTGCGGCTCAAGCTCGGCCTGGTCGGCATGGAGCAGGCGGTCGACCAGTTGCCTTCCGAACTCAGCGGCGGCATGCGCAAGCGGGCCGGCCTGGCGCGGGCGCTTGGCGCTCGATCCCGACGTGCTGTTCTTCGACGAGCCGTCCGCCGGGCTCGACCCGATCACCTCCAGCCGGCTCGATGATCTGATCCTCAACCTGCGGGACGGTCTCGGCGCCACCATCGTCATCGTCAGCCACGAGCTGCCGAGCCTGTTCGCGATCGCCGACGACGGCGTATTCCTCGACGCCGAAACCAGGACGGCCGATCGCCCACGGCTCGCCGTCAGCGCTGCGCGACAGTTGCGCCGACCCGCAGGTGGCAGCGTTCATGCGGCGCGAACGACCCGAAGCCTTCGCCGCCGAAAAGGATCTGGCGACCATGACAACCGGCAAATCCATGATGGGCGAAAGACCATGAGGGGCAACGGGCAGACCCTGGTGGGAGCCTTCGTGCTGGGCGGTATCGTGCTTGCCCTCGGCGCCATCGTTCTGTTCGGCAAATTCAACTTCTTCAACCCGGCTGTGCGGGCGGCGGTGGTGTTCGAGGATTCGATTGCCGGCCTGTCCGTGGGTGCGCCGGTGACGTTTCGTGGCGTCCGGGTCGGCGCCGTGGAGAGCATAGCGATCCAGTTCGATCCAAAAACTCACACCGCCTATATTCCGGTCATCGTGCGGATCGAGCCCGACAGTGCTCAGGTCACACGCGACAGCGGCCGCAATGCGGTCGACCTCTCAGCCCTGATAACACGCGGCTTGCGCGCGGAACTGAACACCCAGAGCTTCGTCACCGGCCAGTCGGCGATCAACCTGGATTTTGACCCGGCGTCGCCGGTGGTCCTGCACCGGTCCATCACCAACCTGCCGGAGATCCCGACCCGTCAATCCACCATCCAGCGCGCCAAGGAGCAGCTCAGCCAACTCCCGCTGCGTGAGCTGGCGGACAACGCCAACGCCACACTGGAAAGCCTGCGAGGACTGTCGGAAAAGCTGGATCAAGATTTGCCGCCGCTGGTCGAGAGCCTGAAGGCGTCCTCGGACCGTTCGGCACAGTTGGTCGAAACAGCGACACAGACCCTGCAAGGGTTGCAGACCAAGCTTGATACCACCCTTGCCGGCATCACTCAGTTGGCCGATTCCGGCAGCCGGCAACTCAATGAGCGGGGGGCGGAGCTGCACACCCTGCTAACCGACACCACGCAAGCCATCGAGCAGGCCCATGACATCCTCGGCGACGTGAGAAGCTTGACCTCGAGCCGCGCCACCAGCAGGGCGAATATCGAATCCACCCTGCGCGATCTCTCCGCCGCGGCCGCCTCGCTCCGAGGCTTCGCCAACGACGTCGAGCACAATCCCCAGCTCCTGTTGACCGGACGCCGTCCATGAGCGCGATTTCCGCGCTCAGAGGCTCGCTCGTCGCCGGCGCGGTCGCCTCGGTCGTTGTGGCCTGTGGCGCTCCGCCGCTCACACTCTACACCCTCGCTGGGCCAACCACATCGGAGACCCCGCCCCCCCGTCCTCCGCTCGGCCGAAAACCCCTGGTCATCGAGGTCGTACGGGTCACCATTCCGGACGAAATCGACACCGAGGACATCCTCGTTCGTAACGGCAGCGTACTCCGCCGAAGCGTGCGGGGACGCTGGGCGAGCCGGCTGTCGCTTGGCGCTACCGACCGGCTGACCGGACGCCTGGCCGCAAGCAGGCCAGACGCGTTGGTCACCGACCGGCTGCAGGCCGAGGCGGCATCCTATCGGGTCCTCATCAACATCAGCCGGCTGGATGTGACGACCAGTGGCGTCGCGACGCTGGAGGCGGACTGGTTGATCGCGCCGCACGATTCGGCGACCCCGACCCGCCGCAATCGTGCCCGCTTTACCGTGACCGGACCGGTTGCGACGGACCAGCAGGTCGTGACGTTGGAGGAGAAACTGTTGGATCAACTCGCCGCTGCAATCGACATCTCGGCGCTGCGGTAGCGGCCCGCCCCGCGGCCCGCGGTCGCCGCTGCGATCGGCGGTCTGACCCTCCGTTCGCGTCTCCAGTGTCATCCCCGGCGGCGTCACCAGTGTCATCCCCGGCGGCGTCTCCAGTGTCATCCCCGGCGGAGTTTCCAGTGTCATCCCCGGCGGCGTCACCAGTGTCATCCCCGGCGGCGTCTCCAGTGTCATCCCCGGCGGCGTCTCCAGTGTCATCCCCGGCGGCGTCTCCAGTGTCATCCCCGGCGGCGTCACCAGTGTCATCCCGCGGATGCGAGCCTTTCCAGTGTCATCCCCGGCGGGTCACCAGTGTCATCCCCGGCGGAGTTTCCAGTGTCATCCCCGGCGGAGTCTCCAGTGTCATCCCCGGCGGGGCCTCCGGTGTCATCCCCGGCGGCGTCACCAGTGTCATCCCCGGCGGCGTCACCAGTGTCATCCCCGGCGGAGTTTCCAGTGTCATCCCCGGCGGAGTCTCCAGTGTCATCCCCGGCGGGGTCTCCAGTGTCATCCCCGGCGGGGTCTCCAGTGTCATCCCCGGCGGAGTCTCCAGTGTCATCCCCGGCGGCGTCACCAGTGTCATCCCCGGCGAAGGCCGGGGACCCACGACTTGCACTATCGTGCGGTAAAAATTGCTCGCGAAACAGCGACAGAGCGTCCCCACCCAGGGTGGCAGGGCTCTATCGAGGCGGGTCCAAGGCGGCGCGCAGGCGGTTCAGTTTGTCCAGCGCCCCCGTCGACGCCACCGGATCGGCCACCGCCAGACCCAGGGCAATCGCTTCCAATGCGGCAAGGGTCGGACCGTGCAACGCCACGTGGCGAGTTTTGCCCCGCGGGACCGGCACCGCCACACTGGCAAGCTTGCCAAGCTCCGTGCCGATAGCCTGCGTCAGAAGAACCGACGGCAGCCCAAGCCGGGAGGCTTCCCCAAGGGTCGTCGTGGCCTCCCGATAGGGGTTTCCGTAGGCCATCATGAGCAATCCGTCACCGCCGCCCATGTCCAGCAGCTGATCAGCCAGTGCTCGGCCCCGGGCATCGAGAAGCTTGGTACGTCGCCCGTTCCGGGTGAGGATGGCCGCCGCATACTGTGCGATCGCCGCCGTCGGACCCAGGCCGAACACCAGAATCCGCTGCACGGGGTAAAGCGCCTGGACGGCACGACCCAGAGTCCCCGTCTTGCCGAGAAGGTCATCCATAGAGGCCCGGATGGTCGTCAGGACCAATCCCATCGCGGTTTCGACGTCCTCGCCGCTCGCAACAATCGTGCGGCGTAAATTGTCCGCCGGCGTTTGTGCGTTTTGCAGGCTGCGCGCCAGTTCCCGCCGCATTGCTGCCAGGCCGGAAAAACCGAGGGAGCGGGCGGCACGGATCACCGTTGCATCCGATGTCCCGGCCGTGGCGGCAATCTCGGCCGCGGACGAGGCCAGGGCCGCTGCCGGATTGTTCAGGATGAACCTGGCCACCTTGCGTTCGGAGCCGGACAGCGCGCTGTGCGTCTCCATGAGCCTCCGCGTCAGCGTGCCGGTTTGTGGTTCATTCATCGGTGATCCTCGATATGCGAGTTGTCTTTACGACATCATGCCATAGTATGTCGTATCTACGACTGGAACGCAGCGACGAGACCCGCCGATGGACTGGCAAGCATTCTTTCCGCTGCTCCTTGCCTCCGGGGTGGAATGGGTCGAGGGCGTCGCGGCTGTCCTCTCTGTTTCCCTGATCATCGGATGGGGCGCGACGATCGGTGCGGCATTCGTTGCCGTTTTAACGCTCGCCGTGTTCGCGGCAGCAACGGGATACGCGATCAACCTGGGACTGCACGCTTGGATCCTTCTGCTCGTGACCGGCGTTTTGCTGCTGCGATTTGGCCTTGGCCGACTGGGCAGGGTAGTTGCGCGCCAGGCAGGATTGAAGGCGCCGCCCGGCTTTCAGATAACCAGGCCCGATCTGTATGGTGCCGAGCGACTGGACGCGCTGGTTGGCTGTGTTCAGGACTGTGCTGCTGGGGGGACTGGAAGTCTGGCTGATGGTCGTCGGGTTCGGTTTGCGCGGGGGTGCCTGGGCGTCGAACCTCCTGACGGTACTGGCGGCACTATTGCTGGTCTGCCTGGTTGCAGCACCGATCCGGGCCTCGCTGCGTAGACTGCCCGAGAATGCCGCCAAATTGTTGACCGGCGCAACGATCACCTCGTTCGGGACCTTCTGGACTCTCGAATCTCTGGCCGGCGATGTCTGGCCGCTGGGTAGCTGGAGCCTACTGGTGTTGTTCGCCTTCTACGGACTTGGCGGCCAGGTATTGTTGCTGATGGGTCGCCGTCGGTCGTCCAGAGCGGAGGCATGACGGCCTTCGCCAGGGCGTTGCTGGAGGAGGCTCTCAATCTCGTTTACCTCGCGGTGATTGTGGCCGTTGGCGCTGGCCTGACCTACGCTGGCCGCGCCGATTGGGCAATATTCGCCATGCCGGTTGCTGCGCTATGCGTGGTCGGGCTGCTGGCGCGACGATGAGCGCGGCGACCTCGGATCGGTGGCCTGACGGGGACAAATCGTGGCGTGGTCTTTTGTCGCTGAGCCCTGCAGCGCGGCGGCCCAAAGCAGCGTAACGTTGGTTTCGAGACAACACCCGGCCTGATGCTGTCCGAAGGCACTTCTGCTCGGCGGGGAATACCGGCGACCACTGCCCGGGGAGTTTCGAGGCGGAACGAGGAGCGACCCATGCTTGCCATCGTCAATACACCGAATGGCGCCACGCCTGTCGAACTGCGCGACGTGCCGGACCCCCGGCCCGCGCCCAACGAAGCGCTCGTGCAGGTGCGCGCGTTTTCGCTGAACCGCGGCGAATTGCGCTCGTTCCGCAACAATGAGGCGGGCTGGGTGCCCGGCCAGGACGTCGCCGGCATCGTGCTCGTGCAGGCGGCTAACGGCGAAGGCCCGCAACCCGGGGCCAGGGTGGTTGCCCTCACCGATGAGTTCGGCTGGGCGCAGCGCGTAGCGGTCCCCGTTCATCGCATGGCGCTGCTGCCGGATGCCGTCAGCTTCGCCGCCGCTGCCACGCTGCCGGTAGCCGGACTGACCGCGCTCCGCACCCTCCGCCTCGGCGGACCGCTGATTGGAAGCTCGGTGCTGATCACCGGTGCGGCCGGGGGCGTCGGGACGCTGGCGGTGCAACTCGCGGCGCACTCCGGCGCCCGGGTGACCGCGGTCGTGGGAGCGCCCGAACGCGCGGCTGGGCTACAGGACCTTGGCGCGACTGACGTGGTCCAGGGCATCGACAACGCACAGGGCCGCTTTGCACTGATCCTGGAATCGGCCGGCGGCGCGTCGCTCGCACGGGCGATCCAGCTTGTTGAGGCCAAGGGAACCGTCGTGGTGTACGGCAACTCGTCCGGTGAACCCACGATGATCAGCTTCGCCGACTTTCGCGGCGCCCCGAACTCCCGCGTCCAGAGCTTCAGTTACTTCACCTCCGAACCTGAGCAGCGCTTTGCGCCGGACCTGGCGCTGCTGGTGTCGCTGATCGCCGATGGATCGCTGAAACCGCGCATCGGCGTCGAGCGGTCCTGGCGTGACATCGCCGCGGTGGCGGAACAGTTGCGCGACAGGCGCATCGCCGGCAAAGCCGTGCTGCTGGTCGACGCGGCATAACCGGCCGGTTACTCCAGCGCGCCCCCGCAGTGCTCGCACACCGCTCGATCGGCGTCAGCGCAAGGCCGGGTCACGCCATTGGCCCGGTCTCCGAGCCTTGGAACTACCCCTCGCCATGGGCGCGGAATCAGCCTATCAAGCGCCATCCAATTGCGCATGATCCGGCCTATTGCCGGAAGGGCGTGAACAACCAACCGAGCCCGATTTGAGCGACATTCCCGACCCGCCTGTGGACCCGACCGGACCATACGGCGATATGCAACCGGTCAACTTGGAACAGGAGATGCGCCGCTCCTACCTCGATTACGCCATGAGCGTGATCGTGTCGCGTGCGTTGCCGGATGCCCGCGACGGGTTGAAGCCGGTGCATCGGCGTATCCTGTTCGGAATGCACGAAGCCGGCTTTACCCCCGACAGGCCGTATCGCAAGTCGGCCCGCGTAACCGGCGACGTCATGGGCAAGTATCACCCGCACGGCGATGCCGCCATCTACGACGCCATGGTGCGCATGGCGCAGAGCTTCTCGCTGCGCGTGCCGCTGATCGATGGGCAGGGCAACTTCGGCTCGGTCGACGGCGATAATCCGGCGGCGATGCGCTACACCGAGGTGCGGCTGGCCAAGGCGGCGGCGTTGCTGCTGGAGGATATCGACAAGGACACGGTTGATTTCCAGCCGAACTACGACGAGACCGAGAAGGAGCCCTGTGTCCTTCCGGCGAAGTTTCCCAACCTGCTGATCAACGGCGCCAACGGCATCGCAGTCGGCATGGCGACCAATATCCCGCCGCACAACCCCGGCGAAATCATCGACGCCACGCTCGCGCTGATCGCCGATCCTGATATTTCGCTGGATGAGTTGATGAAAATCGTGCCGGGGCCGGATTTCCCGACCGGCGGCATCATCATCGGCCGCTCCGGCATCCGGCAGGCGTTCGAGACCGGGCGGGACAGCATTACCATACGGGCAAGGACCGAATTCGAGGAAATCCGCAAGGATCGTCAGGCGATCATCGTCACCGAGATCCCCTATCAGGTGAACAAGAAATCCCTGATCGAGCGCATCGCCGAACTGGTGCGCGCCAAGCAGATCGAGGGCATCGGCGAAATGCGCGACGAGAGCGACCGCTCGGGCATGCGCATCGTCATGGAACTGCGGCGCGACGCCACGCCCGAGGTGGTGTTGAACCAGTTGTTCCGCTTCACTCAGTTGCAGACCAGCTTTGGCATCAATGTGCTGGCGCTGGATGACGGCCAGCCGCGGCAGATGGGCCTGCGTGATGCGCTCCTCTGCTTTATCCGGTTCCGCGAGGATGTGATCCTCCGGCGGTCCCGGTTCGAGCTGGGCAAGGCGCGGGATCGGGCACACAACCTCGTGGGTCTGGCGATCGCCGTCGCCAACATCGATGACGTGATCCGCCTGATCCGTGCCAGCCCCGACGCTGCGGCGGCCCGGGTGGCATTGATGGATCGCGACTGGCCGGCCGCGGATATCGGCGCGCTATTGGCGTTGATCGATGAACCGGGCAACATCATCGCGGCTGACGGCACGGTGCGGCTGACCGAGGAGCAGGCGCGCGGCATCCTGGAACTGCGGCTGCAGCGGCTGACCGGGCTGGAGCGCGAGAAGATCCAGGCCGAGATGACCGAGGTGGCGGGCAAAATACGCGAGCTGCTGGACATTCTCGGCTCGCGCATTCGGCGCATGGAGGTGATGACCGAGGAGCTGACCTCCGCACGTAAGGAGATCGCCTCGCCACGGATGACCGACATCGTCGACGCACTGGCGGATCAGGACGACGAAAGCCTGATCGAGCCGGGCCAGATGGTGGTGACCATCACCCGCGACGGTTTCATCAAGCGCACGTCACTGGAAACTTTCCGGGCGCAGAATCGCGGCGGGCGGGGACGTTCCGGGGCGTCCACTCGCGGGGACGACATTGTTACCCGCAGCTTTAACGGGCATACCCATCAGTGGGTGCTGTTCTTCTCCTCGGGCGGCAAGGCATTCCGGGAAAAGGTCTGGAAGTTGCCGGAAGCCGGCCCCACCGCCAAAGGCCGCGCACTGGTCAACATGTTGCCTGAGCTTGGATCTGATACCATCACCACTGTGCTGCCGCTGCCGCAGGATGAGACGCTGTGGGAGAACCTGCATTTGGTTTTCGCCACCGCCTCGGGCAACGTCCGGCGCAACCGGCTGTCTGATTTCCGCAACGTCCGCGCCGCCGGCCTGATCGCAATGAAACTTGATGAGGGCGACCGGCTGATCGGGGTCGCAACCTGCCGCGAGGGCGACGATGCGTTGCTGGCGACCCGCAAGGGCCGTTGTATCCGCTTCCAGTTGTCCGACGACACGGTCCGGGTGTTCGCCGGGCGCGACAGCTCCGGCGTGCGCGGCATCAAGCTGCAGAATGGCGACGAGGTGATCAACCTGTCGGTGCTGCGCCACGTCGAAGCCACCATGGCGGAGCGTGCGGCCTACGTCCGCGCGGCCAACGCCAAGCGCCGCGGCAATGGCGAGGAGGAGACCGATGCTCCCGCGGCCCTGGAGGCATCCGCCTTGGAAGCGCCTGCTTTGGAATCAGACGAGCCGGACGCTGAGGTCAATCTGACAGCCGAGCGCTTCGCGGAGCTGGAGGCGGCGGAGGAGATGCTGTTGGCGGTGACCGACATCGGCTTCGGCAAGCGCTCCTCGGCGTACGAGTATCGGGTGACCGGACGAGGCGGCCAGGGCATCGCCAACATCACCTTGTCGATGCGCAACGGTCGCGCGGTGGCGGCGACCTTCCCCGTGCGGCAGGGTGATGACGTGATGATGGTCACCGATGCCGGCCGGCTGATCCGCGTGCCGGCCGACCAGGTTCGCATCACCGGCCGGCAGGCCATGGGTGTCACCTTGTTTCGCGTCGTCGCCGGCGAGCACGTCACCAGCGTCTTCCCGGTGCTGGAGGACGACACCGATGATGCCGGCCCCGATACCGGCCTCGCGAGCCCTGTCCCCGACACCGGCGACACCGGCGACAGCGGCGATGCCGCGGACGATGAGGCGCCCAGGAACGACGGAACGTCCCCCCCTCCCGAGGAAGGAAGCGATGGCTAAACAGGCTGCGCACGGCACGGCGCGCATCGGGCTCTACCCGGGAACCTTCGATCCGGTCACCAACGGTCACCTCGACGTCATCGGACGAGCGGCGCGCCTGCTCGACAAGTTGGTGGTGGGAGTGGCCATCAACACCGGCAAGGGTCCGTTGTTCACGCTGGAAGAACGAGTTGAGCTGGTGCGGGCGGAGATCGCGACGATCGCCAGCCGCAACGGCATGGTGATCGAGGTGGTCCCATTCGACACCCTGCTGGTCGAGTTCGCCCGCAAGGTCGAGGCCTCGATGATCGTACGCGGGCTTCGCGCGGTGTCCGATTTCGATAATGAGTTCCAAATGGCCGGCATGAATTACCGCATGGCCCCTGACATCGAGACCGTGTTCCTCATGGCGAGCGAACGCCACCAGTTCATCGCTTCCCGGCTGGTGAAGGAGGTCGCCATGCTGGGCGGGGATATCTCCTCCTTCGTGCCGCCCTTTACGCTCGAGCGCGTGATAAAGCGCATCCGGGGCTGAACGCCTCGGTTGTTTCCCCGTTTCCACCTATAGGAGGGCGCATGCACCGCCGTACCCTGATTCGCGACTGCGTCGCGCTGACGTCCGCTGGCGTCTTTCTGCCTCGCCTGGCCAGGGCGCAAACCCCGGCGTCCGGCTCCAGCGACCCGGAGAACACGCTCTACCTGGACCTGAAACAAGGGCGTGTGGTGATCATGCTGTTACCGGAGGTTGCGCCGAAGCACGTGGACCGAATAAAGACCCTGGCGCGCCAGGGTTTCTACGATGGCACGCCGTTCCATCGCGTCATCGAGGGGTTCATGGTGCAGGGCGGCGATCCGACGGGAACCGGCACCGGCGGCAGCCCGTTGCCCAACTTGCCGCCGGAGTTCAGCCAACGCCACTTCCTGCGCGGTGTGTGTGGGATGGCGCGGGCCGCGGCGCCCGACAGCGCCAATAGCCAGTTTTTCATCATGTTCGCGCCGGCGCCCTCGCTGGACGGCAAGTACCACCATCTGGGGACAGGTCATCCGCGGCATGGAGTACATCGATGCGATCAAGCGTGGCACCGGCCCAAACGGGCAGGTGGTGGGTGAGCCGGATCGCATCGTCCATATGCGGGTCGCCGCGGACGTAAAGTAACCCGTGAAGAGGAGATGACCATCATGAGCGATACCAAGCCGACTCTCGATCCCGAGAACACGCTCTACCTGGATCTGAAACAAGGACGGGTGGTGATTCAGCTGCTGCCGGATATCGCGCCGATGCATGTGACTCAGCTGAAGACCCTCGTGCGCAAGGGGTTTTATGACGGCACACCGTTCCACCGGGTGATCGAAGGGTTCATGGCGCAGGGTGGCGACCCCACCGGTACCGGCACCGGCGGCAGCGACCTGGACAATATTCGCGCCGAGTTCAGCGACAAGGCGAAGTTCCAGCGTGGCACCTGCGGCATGGCCCGCTCGCAAAGCCCGCACAGTGCCAACAGCCAGTTCTTCATCATGTTCGAGCCAGCCTCGCATTTGAACGGGCAGTACACGATCTGGGGCGAGGTGGTGGAGGGAATGGATCTGGTGGATCAGATCAAGCGCGGCAGCGGCGGCGGCGGAACGGTGTCCGATCCGGACAGGATCCAAAAGATGTCGATCGCGGCTGACGTCGCAGCTTGATCCCATCGGGGCCGCGGGTGGAGCTTGACCCGCGGCCCGGCTTGGCGTTCAAAGCGCGCGGTCGAGCCCGTAGCTCAGTTGGTAGAGCACGAGACTTTTAATCTTGGGGCCGTGGGTTCGAATCCCACCGGGCTCACCAAATAAATTCAAAGGCTTACGAGAGCATTCCGACAGGAGTGCACGGGCTCCGAGCAATACGGGGCTTCACTAGGGCTTCACGAGAAGCCGGACAGGGTGGGACACCTCGCGCTGAAATGACCTCCGCCGACCTCATGCGCTCCCTTCGCGGCGGAGGTCGCTAGTCCGGCGAGAAATGCCCAAGTCAGTTTGTTTGCCTCCGCACTCTGTCTGTCCACGAGGTCAATAGCCCAGTGGGTCTTTCATGGCTTATTTCACGTTGTGGTTCGGCGGATATCACTGATCAGACCTCTCGCGCCTCCGGCCCTGCGTCTCCTTGACGGCAGCGATCGCGCTATGGTGAGCCCACTAATGATGTGTTGATCTGTCCTGGAGCGAGCGAGGGTGGCGGCGAAATCCCCAAACTCTGGCAGAAACCGCAACCTACACGCGATAATAGCTTATCGCGCGTAGCGGAATTTGGTGGGGGTGCTCCGGCGGTAGGCCTGCGCGTGCTGATCCCGACGACCACCTCAAACTCCGCCTCGCCTATCAACGACGCACACCTCACCAACCTCGCCGAAATCCGCCTCCGTGGTTGCCGCCGACGCTGCTCGGTGAGATAAGGCGAAGCGTTGCTTCGTACTGTCAATTGGTAGTACTGGCGCGGCCGCGAAAAATGTTGCCGATGCCGCGAACAGTATTTCGTAAGGCGCCCTGCAGCTCTTTCGGCAGACCCGGCAACAGCGCGGGAGGCTTTGGCACCGGCCCGTTTCGACCTAGACGGGCCAGTCGGAGCTGTGCGGTGCAGGTGTGGGCGCCTGGCGCGCCACCGCCACGACGCTGCAGCCATTCCACGGCGGAGCTTTTCCAGAGCCGATTAGCAACCGTATCGATCATCAAACGCGTGAAGGCTGCCGCCGGCTCCGCTTCGACCCGCGGTGCGGCGAGAGATCCCTCGATTGCGACCGGTGCACGCACCGTCACGCCGAGCACCCGTATATCCGGCAATAGACGCATCACCAGCATCTCGTCGCGAAGATCGATCGCGAGATTGCCATCGACCCGCACGTCCGGCCCTTCAAGGAGCAGAGCAAGGCTCCGGACGATGCCGTCAGTGGCCGACAGACGGATCGCAAGGCAATCAATCGCGACACCGCCCTTGGGCGTTCCTCGCGGCAACAACAGCCGCGACAGATCCGGTCCGACGCTGATCGGGGCGACGCCGAGCAAGCGGCCACCAACCATTGCGATCCCAACATCGCCACTTAGCGTCTCGGTGAACGTCCGGGTCGTCGCCGCCTGACCTTTCAGATCCAGCGTGATCTCTGCCAGACCCTCGATCCCCGATTTGCTGCCGATCGCCCGTCGCAAGCTGGTAAAGTTGAAACCCGGCTCCTCATTCCGCACGAAAAGGCTTGCGGTGGATGGCGTTGAGGCGGCGTCCAGGCTTGCGCGACCACGTAGGCTACCCCCCGCCGTCGTGCCGGTGAGGGGCGTCACCGTAAGTTGCCCCCAATTCAGTGCAAGATTACCCGCGACCGCCCGCCACAGCACTCCGCCGGCCTGTATCGCGTCCGCGGAGAAGGCGAGCGTGGCGTCGAACGAACGTAGAGTTGCCAGCGGCAACGCTATGTCGGGGATGACATGGCTGGAACGCGCCCGGGCCGTGGCGGCAGGTCCCGCGAGTGCACCCATCAATTCGTCGAGGTCGAGCTGTCGAGCCGCGATCCGACCACGCAGTGACGGGTGGCGCGTCACATCGATCTGCAGGTCCCCGCTCACATCCACACTGTCCGCCGAAAGCGAAAGTCCTTGCAGACTGAACGACGCTGGCCCGGTCTGCTCGATACGGGCGCCGGCTTTGACGTCGCGCAGGTTGGGCAGTTCCCGTCCTAAGAGCGGCGAGAGTGAGGCCAGATTGGCGGCTGTCAGCGCGGCGTCGAATTCAGTGCCGAACGTGCCAAAAGGTCGGGGTATAGCTCCTCTCAGTATCAACGCAGCTCCTGCGCCGGTTAACCTGGCGTCGACCGGTAGCGGGCGGTCGTTGGCCAGCAGCAGGACTGGTGGTCCCAACGTGGCTGACACGGCCAGCGGGACGCCGCTGCGGTCTGCCATCGCCGATAGCGTGATCGGTTTGTCCATGGCAGGCGCCGCAATCTCCGCACTGTTCAGGCGGAGGCCGGGGAGCCAAGGCACCAAATCCACCGCACCCGTATGCAGTTCGACATCTGTGATAACCGGATAGGGGGCTCCGGGGCCAAGCCGAAAGGCGAAAGTGGATGGTCCGACGGCGGGAATTCGCGGCGAACCGGGCAGCAATGAAACAAGGCGCTGCGGATCTTCGGCCGTGCCCGCCAGCGACAGTGACCAGTCAGGTTCAGACGGCCAGCCAAGTGCCACACTGCCCTGCGCAGTCAGGGTCGCATCGACGAGCGACAATGTGGCGTGCAACTGCAACGGTAAATCTGCCTGAGGCCTGATTTCCGCCGTCAGATCGATACTCTCGCCTGCCACTTTGATCGTCCCGGACAGCGTTCTGGTGCCACTGGAAGTGAGGCTCCCCAACGCCAGAGCAGGTACCTCGATGTTCACGGCTGGGTCATTGGCAAAGCGCAATCGTGCATGCTCGAATTGCGCATCGCCGATCGACAGGTTGCGCGCGTCGGGTTCCGCGGTGTCGGACCCTATCGTGGTTTGGGAGCCAAGGTGCCAGTTCGGGCGCCCCTGGCCATTGCGCTCCAAAAGGATGTCGGCACCCGAGACGACAAGCGCACCGATTTCAATTCGCCCATCAACCAACGGCAGCAAGGCTAATTCGAAGTCGATACGGTCGATGCGGGCGAACTCGGGGCGCGATCCCCCAGCCAAATTGGCTATCATGACGTCACGGACGGAGACGACCGACAGCAGGGCGGGGTGAAGGGATATCGCACCGAGGGTCACCGGACGCCCCAAAGCTTGTTGCAGAACGGGCTCGATCCGCGCCGTCAGGGCACCCCGCTCCAATGCGACGTGCAGACCGATCACAACTAAAGCAATTAAAATCGTGAACGAAACGCCATCACTGAAAATTCCACAGAGTGTGCGCCGCATCGAGCTGGTTACCATGCCGGCCTGCTCAGTCGCAATCGTGCCGTCTGTTCTGCGTGGTGACAGCGCCGTGTGATGAAGCGGTCCGCGGCCATTCTGCTGACCTGCCTGATCGTTCCGGACCTCGTCCGCCCCGTAGACGTAGAAGACCAGTTCCAGTGCGACAGGACATTCGACGACGCTGCCGCCGTCTGGGCTAGGCGGCCGAAGAGACTGTGGTCAGCGCCTCCAACTGCGCTTGGGCGCCCTCGGAAGCGGTTTACCCGATATCCTGCATCGTCAATGAAGTGCCCCTAGCCACCTCAGCCCGGTGATGCTGGGCAGGAAACAGTAGGCGGCGGCCTTCGTGGTCACGAACCGCGGGATGCTGCGTAGCCGTAAGGGAGGGCCCTCTGCCTGAGGAATGTCGAAGAAGCCCACGGGATCATGGGCACCAATGATTGGATCCTTCGATCGGGGATTGAGCCGCACCCGACCTGCAAATGTACCAGCCTCAGTCCACTCCTTCAACACGAACTCGTATTGGTTGCCGATATCGGCGTTGATAAAGTAGCCCAATAGACCACGTTCGATGCCATCATGCGGCCGCGTCGGATCGTAGACGGGCCCATAGGGCATGCCGCGGCGTATGAGGCGGTGAGCATTGTTGCTGCCACCAGGCTTGCCCTGACCGGCGATTGGCTGTCCGCGCGGATTGGTGCGGCGAATATGCGCCCCCACAGGACAGCGCACGCCGCGTGGGTCACCGGCTCCGTCTCGGTTGACGTACTCGAAATCGTTCAACTGCTCCAGCGGCACGCCATCGGGTGGCGAATCAGTGTCAGGCGACAGCGCCAGGGGGACGCCATTACGCCACCGACCGCATAACTTGGCGGCAAGCAGCTCGGGATCGATACGATCCTTGTTTGACCTTAGGAAGTTCTCAAAGCCGACGACATCCTGCTTCACCATCTTGAATACGCCGAAGCTGCCGTTGCGCCATAGTCTCGTTGGGCTGGGCAGAATGTAGCTGTCGGCATCCGCGGAGAGGACGAAAAGCCATGGCTCACATGGCTCCTGGTGATCCGCCGCCACGGGCTCCGGGCCGCCGCGCAAACGCGGTGTCGCCGTTATGCCAGCAGTGTATCCGAAATGCATCTTCGGAACCGGCACCTGTTGGCCATCACGCCTCTCGATAATTGCCGCGCCGTCGGTCTGCCACAGCAGTCGGAACCCGCCGTCCTGTGAAAACCGGCCGATCAGACGGGCACCGTAATGTTCGAGGGCGTCCAGACTGATGGCATGCAGTGTAACCAGAACATGATCGCGTCCACTATCGAAACCACCGACCCAGTGTTCCGGTCCGCTCTCTCCGGTGTCGCCCACCCGATTGGCCCGCCGGGCCGCGCCCTCGACGAGCGGGTCAAATGAGCCACTTGGAAGTGGGGGAATACGATCCACAATACCCAATGCCACCAGTCCCGCCCAAGTAATGCCTACGTTCAGGCAATAATCCGGCTTGCGCCTCGGTAGCGACCGCGGGTTGTCCAGCGGCCCCGGCGTTGCAACATGCCAATTCTCGGCGGTCGTGATCTGAGGTAATTCTCTCCCGTTTCCGCTAACCAGGCGGCCCAGAAGAACCCGTGCGGTCGTGGGATTCTCCACGGCCAGGAGGAAGTGCCGCACCAAAGGCATTCTGTAGCCGCGGATGACGAAACCCTGAATGTCCGAAAGGTTCAATTTGCTCACTATCGTTCTTGTCAACTAAGCATCTGCTAGCAGCGCCTTGATGTCCTGCACCTGAAGGCCTGGATAGGCAGAATAGAATGCAAGTGGCATCAGTTCGTTCTTTTCCAGCCATTTTCTGAGGTGCTGGGCGTTTCTGGACGCTGGTGACGGCGGCGGTCTCTTGGTGAACCTGAAAATCAGATCAAAGGCGGGCCCAAGCCTGTCGGCAAAATCTTGCGCGTACCGAGCTGACGGGCCATCACGAACGGCAAAAAATCCCACTCGGTTGCCCGGAAGGCGAACCAGATGAGCGAAATGGAGAACGCCCACCTCATCGGCCCCTTGGGCTAGCGAGCAGGTCAACATTTCCACAGCGATACGCACCGAGAGAGGCGATACACGCGACTTCATCTGCATAACTACATGCTGCGGACGCGGCCAGACGTTCTCTGCATCGAGTTCTATGTCGACGGCTGCTGCCAGAGACCGGATTTGTCGCGTGGTGGTGCCGCGATTAGAGATGTAATCGACGACGGCGCCCAAATGGTTTGCCTTTGCCCACTGGACGAACGCCCCGGCATGGTTTGCGATCGGGGTCGGTGGAGCCTCGGTGACGAACGGCAGCAACGGATTAATCACTCGTCCGAGGTGCGCTGCGATGCCTGCGAGCACGACGTCGAGCGACCCGTCGAAATCCGCGAGCATGTAGATCACTCGCTGGTCCAGAACGACGAAGCTACAGTCGTGCAGCGTCCCTACGGCATCGGCCCCCTCTCGAAGGTCGGCTGTCAGGCTCGCCAGCTTCATCTGTATGTCCGCGCAGTCCTCGGCGAATTTCATCGGGAAGATCAGTATGAGATAGTCCTGGGCTACGTTTTCACCGTCGGCGCTCATGGCGACCTTTCTCTCACGGCTGGGCCCAAAGAAATCGGGCTGAAGCATGGTCGCGGTTCGAGACGTGCCGCGAGACCTGTACCCGAGCGCGAGTTTCTCGAAGCAGGCGACGGCGATCTGCATCATCTTCTGATGCATCAGGGCCTGGTCGGCGCCCTCCAGGCCGAACGGGGACTTGTCCTGCCTGCTTAAATAGGGCTGCCGTCGAGGTCCGCTCTCGAAAGCACATCTCAGGGTTCAGATTTTGGTGATCTTCGATCCTTCGATGCCGAGACCAGCCATTGCGCCCCTCTGACCGAAGATTATCGCGTAGACATCTTGCGTGATGGTTGTTGAACTCATCTTTTTCGCCACACCCAAGTCAACCACCACAACGCTTGGCCCGACACCGATTTCAAGACCCTGTGACTCGTCGAGATATTTCAATGCGCCGGGATTCATAAAAAATAGTGCATAGCCGAACCACTGCGCTCCAGCCTGCAGGCCGTATGACGCTGATGCCGAATTGTAATAACCCATCCTTTGGCCGCCTCGCAACATTACCCCTTCGCCGTATGCACCGCCGAGCAGGAAGCCGACCTTAACGATTTTTGGAAACACCAGCACTTGTAAGGACCGTTCATTTAGTTGACGTGCCGACTGATCGCTATCCACAAGTTTCCTCAAGGCATCTGCGGCCGCTCGGTCCATCTGCGGGTCTGCAGTCGGTGCAGCGGCAGCAGTGAACGCCGCGCTCACCGACGCGAGGGCAGTTGCTATGCCAACCAGCCGACGTCGGTTCAAGTCCATTAATATCTCCTGATGTAACCGGATCGAATGTCTGCGTGCGCTCGAGCTCCGAACGATACGACTTGCCAACGGAAGGCATGTCCATTCTTCCAATCCGCTGATCGCCTTTATCAAACGATCAAAAACAGGCCACACCAGGACCTTGGAAGGATCAACAAAAACCGTCGTCGGTTGTGGGTGTAGCTATTGTCTGAAATTGTACCCGTGGCAAGACCGCAATCTTGGCCATTTCATGCCACGCGGACCAACTGCAGAAAGGTCACTCGTCTGGTATAGCAACGATATTGCTGGACATCGGTCCTGGTGATGAAGGCGCACAGTGAAGCTGCGCCATGGAGATGGCCAACCCGGTTTGATTGGCGACGCATTGAACTGTAAGCCTTACATCACCAGAGGGTCACTTGACTCCGTCGGGATCAAGGAGGCGGCTCACAGCCTCTACTGGCGTTCGTCAGACAACAGGTCGTCGGCGCAAACCTTGGGATTTCGGGACAAGACCGCTCATCGCGCGGTGGTGGCACCTGCCCATCTTGCAGGGGCGTACGGCGGCGACGGCAGAGATGGATGCCGTGGGCCGTCGCCGTGAGCCAGCCGAAGGCTTGCTCAAGCGAATATGGTGGGCGATTGCAAACTACCGCGTAGCCCGGCTCGGCGATCCGTGTTCGGGTAGATACCGCGCCTGAGGCCCTGACCCCTCCTGCGGCGCGCTCCAGTAGGCGCGAAATGGCAAACACCAGCCCTTGTGATGGGGGCAAATTCTGGCAGGCTTTCACCCCAGAGGAAGGCCACTGTTCACCGAACAGTCGCTGCCAAACATCCGATTGCCCTGCACAAAGGGACACCAGCATGGAGTATATGAAAATGGGATGCGGCTTCACCCCTCGGGATCGTTGCGCCGGTCGGCAATCGAAACTTATATGATCCTATGGCGGTTGATCCGTTGGATAAGCCTTGCCCTTCTGACGATTGCCGTCGTGTTTGCTGGTGGTTGGTGCGCGTTCGCAGTCTGGTTTCGTTTCGACTCCGGAGAGTCCGTACACGACTTATTGGCAGGCATGATCGTATTCTTCGCAGTTGCCACGCTGGTATGCCTTGGAACACCGATGCGATGGCTCGCGTTCGCGGCGAGGACGTGCGGATTTATCGCCTGCGGATGCCACCGGAATACGCGCAACGATTGCTTCGCGCATATGTCGAGGACGTTGACGATCTCGCACGCAAGCCGCGCGGGTACAACACAGCGACGGGCAATTGCACCACACTCGTCTTCGGGATGGTCAGCGCCATCCGTCCCGGCCTGCCACTTGACTACCGCATCTTGCTTTCTGGTTACCTTCCCGACTACGCGTACGATGTCGGTGCAACCGATACGAGCATCCCTTTTGAGAAGCTTCGACAGTTATCCAGGATCCGCGACAATGCCATGCGGGCCGACGCCGATCCCAACTTCTCGACGATGATCCGAGAGGGAATACCGGTACCTCATTGAGCCAGGAACTGAACCAAATGCGGTTTCCTCCCGACACGCCCCGCGACAATGGGGCTGCGGAGCCGGGAGGCGATCACCTCGGTTTGAATTGAGGTACCGGCGAGCGGGGCGAGACATGCATGGCGCGACCGGATCGACGGCCATTTCCGATAGCTACGGTGATGAGCCGTAGTGCGAAGTTGCGCGGCAACATCACAGCGGGCGGAATATGTCCGGGGGCGAGATGCCACGATCAGCGGGGAGTGCGCCCGGTCTCGCGAACGAGGCGACCGAAACCAATGATCCTTCGTGAGCCACGACACACCCAAAGGCTAATTCAGCAGTCATAAACTTGAGTGGCATGAAATGGCCAAAATCGCGCGTTGACGATGGCGAACGGGAACATCATTACCCCGAGCGGAGCCACGGCGTCCCGTTCACGATGCGGTCAGGATGTGCGATTTAACCGGGGGAGACTAATGCCGTGAAACGCCGCACTCTGACGCTGGGTGCCTGGGTAGTGCTGGCAGTTACCGCATGTGCGTCGGTTGATACCGAGCAGACCACCACTGTGAACGCCGTCGTGGAGACCGTGGACACGGGTTCGCGGGAGCTGTTGCTCCGCGGCGACAATGGGTCGCAGTCTGGCTCGCTGCTGTCCATGATCGTGGGTAGCCACGTGACTCGGCTCAACGAAGTGCATCCCGGCGACCACGTGACAGTGACCTACTACCAGGCGCTCGCGGCGAAGGTGGTCAGTCCGCTCGGCGGAAGCAATCAGCCCTTTGCCGGCGTGATCCTTGCTCGCAACGACACGGCCGAGCGGCCAGGCGGGGAGCTCCCCGGGTTCGTAGGCGGTCGGGTGACGATCACGGCGGTCGATCCGGCAACTGGGACTGTCAGCTTTATCGCGCCGGATAATCAGCCCCGCACGGTCGTCGCCAAGAACGCGGATGTGTTGGCGTTCGTGCGGCAACTGCGGGTCGGTCAGCAGGTGGACATCGTCTACGAGGAAGCGTTGGCAATCTCGGTTGAACCGATGCGATGAAGAGCCTGTTATATCTCTAGGATTGTTCCAAATCCGTGGATGCTCGGTCGTAAGTCTTGCCATTTCCATCAACTTCGAATTGAGTATGGTCCGAAATCACCGATCGCGAAGAACGAGGGATATGATGGAGCACGACGGACACTGGTTCCACGCCTCAAATTTCTCGCGAATGGGAGAGTTCCTGATTGAAAGGGGCGTCGCCCCGGGCGACGTGTTTCGGGCGACCTCGGTCTCGCCGATGGTCCTGATGGATCGCGATAGCTGGGTGCCGCGCACCCAGGCCTTGAGCTTCCGCAATACAATGACCAAGATGCTCGGCGATCCTCTTGCAGGGATGCAAATAACGGCGCGGCAGCGAATATCCGACTACGGCTCCCCTGGACACGTGGTGATGCAATCGGCGACTGTGGGCGAGGCGGTCTGCGCGTTCGCCCGCGCCGCACGACTTGTGCAATCTGGCACACGATTCTTTCTCGACGCGTCCGAAAGCCAAGCCAGATTGTCGGTTTCCTTGGTCGACGAGACTTTCGAAGATCCTTCGCTGCATCTGCAGTCGGCGATTCTTCGGGCGTATCGGATGGTCGGGCTTGCCGGCGAGCCGGCGCGCGTCAAGGTTCGGCTAGGCTGCTCCGCATCGGCGACGTCTCTCCGCTACGAGGAGTTCCTGGACGGAAACCTGACATTTGGCGAAGACCGTTATGAAATAGTCTTCGACCGCGAACTGCTGGCGCTACCGCCCTGCGTCGGTCGGTCCGACCCACCGCCGGACGTCAATAAAGCTCCAGCGCTCAACTCGAAGGACGTTCCGACAGCGATCCACCGCCTAATCCTCCAGACCCTGCCTCGCACGCGCCCGACTGTTGAGCGCGTCGCTGCGAAGCTTGGCACAAGCAGCCGCACCTTGCAGCGGACTTTGGGACCATGGGGCTTGTCGTTCGAGGATATGGTTGATGAGATTCGTCGCACCCGTGCCCTCGAATTGATCGACGAGGCTGAGCACGCTCTCATCGAGGTCGCGTTTCTTTTGGGCTATTCGGATCAGTCCCATTTTAATCGTGCTTTCCGCCGCTGGACAGGCGATTCGCCGCGTGCGTACCAGAAGCGGAATAAGCGGCTGGCAGGGTTAACAAAACTAGCTCGGCCAAGCTCCCTGATGAAATCAGGCACAGCATACTCGAACGGGCTGAACCGATCGGTAAGCGCGAAGGCCCAGCGCCGGTGACACTCCGAGAGAGTGTATTGAGTATGTCGTGCACGCCGACGAGATTGCGCCATTCTCATTGCGACCTTCCATAATGTTTGCGGAGGTGCCTTTTCCTAACCGATTTTTAAGGAAGTCGACTATGCGTTCATATGCGGCTATTCGACCGGAAGCAGTGCGACTGCTTGAGGCTGCTGACGGCCTTGCTGAAACTATCGGAACCATGAGGGATGAAGTCGAGCGTGATCGACGATTGCCAGCATCTCTCGTCAACAACCTACAAGCTGCTGGCCTCTTTCGTCTCTGGCTGGCTCGGCGGTTTGGTGGGCCGAATTGAACTTGATCGAATTTGCGAGCGTCATCGGGAGACTCGCCCAGGCCGATGGTTCCGTCGCCTGGTGTGTCAGCTCGGAGCAGCCCTTAGCCAATTCTCAGGTTTCTTGCCCGAAGTCGCAGCCCGCCGAATTTTCCTTGAGGATAATGCTGTCGTCGCAGGCGCTCTCGCCCCAGATGGCAGGGCGATCGCGGTCGATGGAGGATCCGCGTCAGCGGTCGCTGGGCTTACGGCAGCGGGATCATGCACAGTAACTGGACGGTGGGGGCAAGTATCATCTTAGCAGACGGCAGCCTCGCCGAACGCCGAGCGGTGCGATGGAAACACAGGTTATGTTCTTCCCGACATCCGCTGTGGAGATCATTGACACTTGGGAGGTAGGAGGCCTGCGCGGCACTGGGAGCCACGACTACCGGGTATCCGATATATTTGTGCCAGATGACTACGCGGTCCCAGGCATCGAACCTCTACTCCCGGGGCCTCTGTATGCTCTTTCTCGTCACTCCGCATATCCGGTCGCCATCGCATCCGTGCCATTGGGCATCGCCAGGGCCGCTCTCGATACGTTCAAGACGCTTTCCGGAAACAGAACCCCGCAAATCGGAACAACCTTCGCTCCGTGACAAACTTCAGATTCAATTTGCCATAGGCCGAGCCGAA
>CAWEVT010000012.1:0-292482 GCA_963812585.1 uncultured Alphaproteobacteria bacterium
GCTGAGGCCCGCGATATAAGTCGGCGATGTTGGCCTGCGGGCGATTGATCACGACCGTGACGTCGCGCTGTATCGCCAGGGATGCGGACAGGATACGCGGGGCGGCGGACCTGCCGCAGCCGGCGCCTTATCGCTCCACCCTGTCAATGTCCTGTTTTCCGAACTCCGCGAGTGCTCGAGCGCTAGACTCCGGAATTCAGCCCTCCGAGGAATATCTCAATCATTCCATGATAGTGCCCACCGGGGGACTTGAACCCCCACGTCGTTTCCAACCGCGGATTTTAAGTCCGCTGCGTCTACCATTCCGCCAGGCGGGCACAGACGACGCTTTTACCGTCCCCCTCCCCCGCCAGCCAGACCTATCCGCCGTCACGCAACAAGCAGGCGATGTCCAGCGCCATGCGGATCAGCTTGTCGCTGGCTTCCGGCGTGCGGAACGCGCTGTGCGCCGACAGCGTCACGTTCGGCAGCGTCGTCAGCACGTGCCCCGCCGGCAACGGCTCGGTATTGAACACATCCAGAGCGGCGTGCCGCAGACGACCCGAGCGCAGCGCCGCGATCATCGCCGCTTCGTCCACCACCGCGGCCCGTGCCGTGTTCACCAGGATGGCCCCGGGCCGCAGCTTGCCCAGCCGTTCGGTGCTCAGGAACCCCCTCGTCTGGTCGTTCAGCAGCAGATGCACCGACAGCACCTGGCTCTCCGCCAGCAACGTATCCAGATCGACGAACGTCACCCCGGGCGCCGTCTTCGGTGATCGGTTCCACGCCAGCACGCGCATGCCGGAGCCGGTGGCGATCCGAGCCACCTCTGCTGCGATGCCGCCAAATCCGACCAATCCCAACGTCTTGCCGGTCAACTCCATGCCTTCGGAACGGATCCAGTTCCCGGCTCGCATGCCGGCGTCCATTTGCGCCAGTCCACGGGCGGCCGCCCACATCAACGCGATGCTGTGCTCCGCCACCGCCGTGTCGCCATAGCCCTTGATGGTGTGCACCGTGATGCCGATGCCGGCGAGTTCCTCGGGATGCATGTAGCTGCGCGCACCGGTGCCCAGGAAGATGATATGTTTCAGGCCTTTGCAGGCGCGCATCGCCTCGGTCGGCAGCTGCGTGTGGTCATCGAAGATGAAATCGTATCCGGCGGTCAGCTCGGGCAGCTCCTCCGGCTTGATCTCGCCGCGTTCTTCCACCGTCACAGCTGGATCGGACGCCTGCACGACCCGTTTGAACACCGCGGCCAAATCATCGACCGCATCCATGAACAGGCCCTTCATCCGATCCTCCTGACGCAACAGCGCCGCAACTCTGCGCAACGCCGGGGGCCACGACAAGCCGCGAATCGTGCACCTGCACACCAAAATCTGCTACACGCTCGGCCGCGACTACGAGTGCAGGATGGCTCGACCGGCTACCACCCTTCCCAGGACCCCCAGAGCGCAGGCCACATCATCAGCACCGGCTGATCGCTCTGTCCCGGCACTGCTCGCCGGATCGCCTGGGCGATCGAGGCGGCACCAAGCGCTTGTTTGGCTGCTGCGCTGGGGTTTCATCGCGTCCGTCTGGGCCGTTCTGGTGGGCATCGTGGTGGTCCTGTGGTTTGCCCGCGACCTGCCCCGGCCCGAGGCCGCGCTGGACGCGACCCGCCGTCCGGGTCTGACACTACAGGATCGCTCCGGGCGCGTGATCGCGACATTCGGCGACCTGGTCGGCGACAAGCTGCACCTGAAGGATTTTCCGCCGGCGTTGCCCGCGGCGATCATCGCGGTGGAGGACCGCCACTTCTGGCATCATCCCGGCATCGATCCTGTAGGGATGCTCCGCGCCGTCTGGGTGAACCTGACCGCCGGCCGCGTTGTGCAAGGCGGCTCCACCCTGACACAGCAGGTCGCCAAAACGCTGTTCCTGACGAACGCCCGCACCCTGCGGCGCAAGGCTCAGGAACTGCTGCTGACACTGTGGCTGGAGCACCGTTTCAGTAAGCAGGAAATCCTCGAAATCTATCTGAACCGGGTCTATCTCGGCGCCGGCTCCTGGGGATTTGACGCCGCGGCGAGGCAGTACTTCGGTGTCTCCGCCCGCCGGGTGACCTTGGCGCAGGCAGCGATGCTCGCCGGCCTGCCGCGGGCGCCATCACGGTTCAATCCGCGGGTGAACCCCGGGGCGGCGATCGCCCGTGCCAGAGAGGTGCTGGCCGCGATGGTCGCCACCGGTGCGATCACAGCGGATCGGGCGGAGAACGCCGCCACCCAACTGGCGTTTCGACCGAACCCCGCCGCGCCGGGGTGGTTTGCCGACTGGGCGGCGGAGCAGTCGCAGGCGCTGCTGGCGCCGAATGCGGACGCAATCCTGCGCACAACTCTGGACAGCCGCTTCCAATCGGTGGCCGAGACCCGGCTGTCGGCGACGCTCAATGGACCGGGCGCGCTTGCCGGCGTAAGCGAGGGCGCGGTAGTGATCGTCGATAGCGCCTCCGGTGCGGTGCGCGCCATGGTTGGCGGGCGGAACTACCGCCAAAGCCCGTTCAACCGCGCTATTCTTGCCCGTCGCCAGCCGGGGTCCGCCTTCAAGCCCTTCATCTGGCTGGCGGCGCTTGAGCAAGGCATGCAGCCGGACGACACCGTCCTGGACGCGCCGGTGCGTGTCGGCTCCTGGAGCCCGGTGAACTTCGAGCGTCGCTACCTGGGTGAGATAACCCTGGAGGAAGCGCTGGCGCAGTCGATCAACACCGTTGCGGTGCGGCTGCTGCTCCGCGCCGGCGGCCCCAAGGCGGTGGCTGCCACGGCGGCGAGGCTCGGTATCGCCGACCATCTTCCCACCGACGCGTCACTGGCACTGGGCACCGGCGAGGTCGGGCTGTTGGAACTCACCACCGCCTATGCGGCGTTCTTCAACGGCGGCGAACGAGTGATTGCGCACGCGCTGGAGCGGATGCCGCACCAGCCCGAGCCGGTGATCGAGCCGTCCAAAGCCGCGATGCTGGCACGGATGCTCACGGCGGTGGTGACACGGGGTACCGGGCGGCAGGCGTCGGTGCCGGGGCTCGTTGTGGCAGGCAAGACCGGAACGACGCAGGATTTCCGCGATGCCTGGTTCATCGGCTGCATCAAGGGCGAAATGATCGGGATCTGGCTTGGCAATGACGACAATGAACCCATGCGCGACGTGCAGGGCGGCGGACTTCCAGCCAAACTGTTCCACGACATCGCAACAGGGATCGATTGATTGTTTCGGTCACGTCGCCGCCAAGCAGCTCGCATCCACGGGCAGCGAGCAGCATCGCTGGCCTTTTCCAGGACGCGGAGCAGCCGGTTGCGGCTGCAGCGAAAGCGGAACGTCAGTATCCCATGAGCTGAGCATAGCGGGCACGGCAGAATGCAGTGTCGCCGAAGGTCGCCAGAGCCACGCGCGCGCGCTTCGTGAAAAAGCCGATCTCATGCTCGTCTGTCATGCCGATGCCGCCGTGCATCTGCACGCCCTCATTTCCGCATAGAAAGAATGTTTCGTTTGCCTTGGCCTTTGCCAGACTGGCAAGAGCAGCCGCGTCATTGCCACCCTGATCCAGTGCCGACACGGCCGCCAGCATGGCGGAGCGGCTCATTTCAACCTCACAGAACATTTGTGCCGCGCGATGCTTGAGCGCCTGGAAACTTCCGATCGCGACGCCGAACTGCTTGCGATCCTTGAGGTATTGCACGGTTCGTTCGAATGCCTCACTGGCGCTGCCGAGCATTTCGGCGGCCAGGCCGGCGCGGGCTCGATCCAGCGCCGCATCGAGCACGTCCGCGCCTGCGTCGAGCCGCCCGAGCACCGCGTCCGGACCGACCGTGACATCATCCAGCGTCACCTTGGCCGCGTTGCGGCTATCGACCATACTCAGTCGTGTGCGAGTCAGACCGGCTGCGTCCCCCGGCACCAGAAACAGCGTGATCCCGGCGGCGGTCCGCGCCGCGACGATCAGGGTGTCGGCGATATGCCCATCGAGCACAAAGGTCTTCTTCCCGGTCAACCGATAGCCGGCGCCATCCCGTTCTGCTGTCGAAAGTATCCGTGCGGGTTCGTGGCGGGAGCCCTCCTCCAGGGCCAGGGCGAACAGATGCTCGCCGCCGACCAGCGGCGGCAGGTATCTGGCTTTCTGCTCCGCCGACCCGCCGATGACAGCAGTGATGCGCCAAGCAGTGCGGTTGACAGCAGCGGCGACGCGGCCAAGGTACGGCCGGACGCCTCCATGACCTGCGCGAGGCCGGTCATCCCGAATGCCGACCCGCCATAATCTTCCGCGACCAGGAAGCCGGTCCAGCCGAGGTCTGCCATCTCCCGCCATAGCGGCCGAGAGAATCCCGACCGGATCGTTGTCGTCGCGTAGTTTGCGCAACGCGGTGATCGGGCTGCGCTCGCGGAAGAAATCCAGCGCGGTGTCGCGCACCATCTGCGCTTCGGCGGAGAGAACCAGTGGCATCGGCTTAATCCGGCAAGCCAAGCACACGCTTGGCGATGATGTTCAGCTGGACCTCGGAGGTTCCGCCCTCGATCGTATTGGCCTTCGAGCGCAGCCATTCGCGGGTGAAACGTAGTTCGTCAGCGGTGAATCCCTCGCCTTCCCAGCCGAGGCCTTGAAATCCTTCCGCCTCCAGCAGCATCTCATAGCGGCGCTTGTTCAGTTCGGTGGCCTGATACTTGAACATCGCCGACAGCGGCCCCGGCGGCGCGCCGGCCTCGGCTTCCTCCGCGGCTCGGCGGCGGGTCAACTGGAACGCGTGCGCGTCCATCGAGAACGCGGCGACGCGGTCGCGCAGGATCGGATCGGCGATGCGGCCGTCTGTTTCGCCGGCATATTGTTTCGCTACCGCCTCGACCGGGATCTCGAATTTCGCGGCGCTGCGCGCGCCGATGCCGCCGATGCCTTTGCGTTCGTGTTCCAGCAGGCGCTTGGCGATGGTCCAGCCCTTGTTCAGTTCGCCGACAAGATTGCCCGCCGGGACGCGGACATTCTCGATGAACGTTTCGCAGAAGACCGAAGCGCCGCTGATCAGCCGGATCGGCCGCGGGCGCACGCCGGGATCGTCCATGTCGATCAGCAGGAAGCTGATGCCGTCATGCTTTTTCACCGTCGGATCGGTGCGGACGAGACAGAAGATCCAGTCCGACCGATGCGCGTTGGAAGTCCAGATCTTGTGGCCGTTGACCAGGAAATGTTCGCCCTGCAGCACGGCGCGGGTGCGCAGGCTGGCGAGGTCCGAGCCCGCCTCCGGTTCGCTGTACCCCTGGCACCAGCGGATCTCGCCGCGAATGATGGGCGGGAGATGGGTCTGGCGCTGTTCCTCCGTGCCGTATTCCAGCAGGACGGGCCCAAGCATGGAAAGGCCCATGCCGCGGAGCGGCGCGCGGCAGCCGAGGTCCTGCATTTCCTCTTCGAGGACCAGGGCTTCGTCGCTGGACAGGCCGCCACCGCCGTATCGCGTCGGCCAGGTGGGGGCGGTCCAGCCCTTGTCCGCCATGCGGTCGAGCCATTGCTTTTGTTCCGGGCGCATGTAGACGGCGCGCTTGCCGCCGGCGACCTGCTCGTCTTCCGGCATCCAGGTGCGCATGGCGGGCGGACAGTTCGCGTCCAGCCAGGCACGGGTTTCGGCGCGGAAGGTGGCTAGGTCGGTCATGGGCGGTTCCCTGTGCGGTTGGTGCCTGGCTGTCCCGGTGTGGACGCTAGGCAACCACCATCCCGGAGCGTCGGCAAGCGGCGGCTTGGACGACATGCTCGGGAATTGGCACGGTGGTCGGTCTTATGCCGGGTGATCTCTATGAACGTGACATTCCGGTCTGGTCGTAACTTCAGGCGGTCATGGCCTGGTTGACCGTTTCGAATTATTGCCGCGGGCTTGGTTAAACCAGGGGTCTGATGTTGCATGATCGCGGCTACGGATTATGGGGATCGAAAGCTCGCGTTTTGGACGATCACGCACCCTCGTTCGTGACGAGGCGCCAACTTGATGAGACTACTGTCGAACGCCGCCGCCTGGAATTCCTACGCCCGGTAGAGGTCGGCCACATCGAACGTAATCCCCGGCGGATCAAGCTGGATCGAGCCCACATTCACTGCCCGGGAAACGATCTCATCACCCTCCCGCCAGTGGCGGATAATCTCCTGCCGCCGGGCGCGGACTATGAGGTAGTGCTGGATTGACGGGACACGGAAATGATCCGCCAACTGCTCGCTGCTGTCGACCGATTGTGTCGATGGCGACAACACCTCGACCACAATCACCGGATTGGTTGCGGCGGTGGCATCAGGGTGCAGTCTGGGGCCGTAGTTCACCACGGCGTCAGGTTCGTAGTCCGTGTCGGCATCCACCTCGACCGTCTGCCGTCCGCCAGTGGCTCACAGTCCAAACCAGCCTCGCGTATGGCACGATCGAGCACCGACCATACGCGGCTCTTCAGACGAACGTGCTGCGCGCGCTCCGGCGACATGGCAATCGGTTCGCCGGCGACACGCTCATAGCGACCGCGTCGTCCTGCCCAGCGATGGAATTCTTCGCGGGTCAGTCGAAGCGGCATCCGATCCTCCTGCGATGACCCGTCAACCACACCGCCCCGGTCGGATGGCAGCCCGATCGCTACAAGGCCCCCTCGTCCCGCAGTACCGCCACCGCCTGAGCATTCAACCCAAGCCATTCGCCCAGCACCTCCGCCGTGTGCTGGCCCAGCACCGGAGACGACCTCAGCGTCGGCGGCTTGCCGTCGATCCGTACCGGCCAGCCTGGCATCTTGAACGGATGATGCACCGGATGACGCATCACCTGCATGATGCCGCGGTCCTCGAACGTCTTGTCGCTGTGCAGTTCCATCGTGTCGAGCACTGCGCCAGCCGGGATCCCCGCATCGCCCACGGCGCGCATGGCCTCGTGCTTGGTATGCTGACGGGTCCAGGCGGCGATGATCTCGTCCACTTCCTGCTCACGACTGACCCGATCCTGCGGCGTCAGGTAGCGTTTGTCACCGATCAGGTCCTCCCGGCCGAGCAGTTTCAGCAGCCGATCCCAGTGGTCCGGATTGGCTCTGCTGGTCATGATGTAGACGTAGTCATTCGGGCCGCCCGGAGCGCACGGATACAATCCCATCGGCGCATTGGTGATCCCCGCCACCTTGCTGCCGCCGCGCCCCGCCGCCTTCCCTGTGCGGCCCTGCGTGGCGAAGTTGATACGCATGTAGTGCAGCATCGCATCTTGCATCGCCACCTGCAGACGGTGGCCCTCCCCGCTCTCTCGCCGCTTGTACAGCGCGCCGAGGATGGTGATCGCCATCAGCATTCCGGTGCCGGTATCACCGATCGAGATCCCCGGCCGCGTCGGCGGACCATCCGGGTCACCGGTGACGCTGAACGTGCCGCCGCAGGCCTGCGCGATCATATCGAAAGCGAGATTGTTCTCATAGGGACTGCCTTCGCCGAAGCCCTTCACCTGAGCGTAGATGATCGCCGGATTGAGTTCCTTCACCACGTCGTAGCCCAGGCCCAGCCGTTCGATCGCGCCGGGAGCGAAATTTTCGATGCACACGTCCGCGTGACGGAGCATATCCTTGACCAGCGCCAGCCCGGCGGGCGACTTCAGGTTGACCGTCATCGACCGCTTGTTGGCGTTGAAGGCGTGAAAGTAATAAGGATCGTTGTCGGGCTGGCCGGGACGCAAACGCCGACCGGGATCGCCCATCTTCGGATTTTCGATTTTCACCACGTCGGCGCCGAGCCAGGCGAGGGCCTCGGTGCAGGACGGCCCCGCCTCGAATTGGGTGAAGTCGACGATCTTCACGCCGGAGAGGAATTTCGCATCGGCAACTGGACTGGACATGGCATCCTCCTTGGGGATTACCCGATCTTCTCGCGTCATTGAGCGAGAGTTTGCCACAGGAGGGTATAGAGGGCCAAGCTCCAGGATGATCGATGCGGCGTTTCCCTGAAGCCGACGCGGTCCGGCACGGTGCAATGCGGCCCGCCCAGCTGGCTACAGCATCATCCCCCTCGCGTCTGCACCTGGAGGAACCGACGCGCCAGCGCGCTGTAAAGTGGCCGCCGGCACACCAGCCTGGAGACCGCGAACGACAGAAAAGCCGTCGCCATCAGCGGAATCGTCACGCTCTGCTCGGCCGTCATCTCCATCACGATCACCGTCGCCGTTATCGGCGCCTGTACAACACCGGAAAAGTACGCCGTCATGCCGAGCAGGACCATCGCTCCGGTCGGGGCGGATGGCACCAGTGGCGCCAGCGCTGATCCCAGGCCCGCGCCGATCGACAGGGAAGGCGCAAAGATACCACCGGGAATGCCACTGACGTAGGACACTACGGTCGCTGCCAACTTCAGCAGGGCATAGGTGGCCGCCAGCGTCGAGTGCCCCTCGACCATGCCGCGCGCCTGCTCGTAGCCTGTGCCATAGGTCTCGCCGTTCGACACCGTGCCAATAATTGCCAGCAGTAAACCGCAGATGGCCGCGAACAGCACCGGGAAGCGCATCATCAGCTTGCCGGCCAAGCCCGGCAGCCCGCGCGCGGCGATGACCAGCGTGCGACTGAACAGTCCGCCGGCCAGGCCGCCGACGACGCTGTTCAGCACCACCGCAGCCCAGGCCGCATGGTTGCTGAGCTCGGCCGAAGTGCGACCGAAATAGGTATAGTTGCCGACCAGCCCTAGCGTCGTCGCACCGGCAACGATGACGGCGGTGAATACGGTGCCGGAGGTTCGCGCCTCGAACGAGTGGCTGAGTTCCTCGATCGCGAAGACAATCCCCGCGAGGGGTGTGTTGAAGGCCGCGGCGATCCCCGCGGCGCCTCCCGCCAGGATGAGGCCACGCTGCAGCTCGAGCCGCGGCAGGCGCAGTCCGCTCCCGAGTGCGTGCATGATCGAGGCGCCTACTTGCACCGTTGGCCCCTCGCGTCCGATCGAAGCCCCCGATGCCAGCCCGAGCAAGGTCAGCAGCACCTTGCCCACGGCGATACGCGGCGACAGGATGCGCCCGACAAGGCGTTGATCACGCAAGTGCAGGGCGGCGATGGTTTGCGGGATGCCGCTGCCCTGGGCGCCGGGAAAGACCCGCTGCGTCAGCAGGAAGGAGAGGGTCAGGCCAACCGGGGCGATGATGAATGCCGGCCAGATCCGCCCGGAGGTCAGGAAAAGAAACAACGCACTCGCCCAATTGGCGGCTTGTGCGAACAGAACGGCGACGCAGGCGACAAAAATCGCGCCGACCCAGAATACCAGCCGACGCAGCCACAGTCGTGGCGAGACCAGCGGCATCCGACCGATCCGCCGCAGCCGGGCCAGCTGTCGAGTCTGCCTGATATACCCGCGCAAGTCTGCCAAACGCTCCTCCCCACCGCCAAGTGTGCCCGTGGCTACGACCGTCCGCGCCCGGCCGGAATATGATATGCGCGTGCCCGGTTCCGTGACCAACGTGTCACACCCGGTTCGTTCGCGCGAGAATTCCCGCCGACCGGTCACACTCGGCCAATTCGGTCAGCGCCTGCATATCCGGCAACGACTGGACGGATCGTCGCGGCAACCTGGTAGCTTGGGGCCAACTTCCATCGGGGCGACTTCCACCCGACGCTCGGTCATGAGATGGTGCCTGAGGTGCCGGCGAAGCAGCGGCAACCCCTCGCCGCCAAGGAGCCCGTGATGTCCCGCACTGTCCGTGTCGCAGCCGCCCAGCTTGGCCCGATCGCCCGATCCGATCCACGCGAGGCGGTGGTCGACCGCCTGCTCGCCCTGTTGCACAAGGCGCACAGTTTCGGTGCCGACCTGGTCGTCTATCCCGAGGCAGCGCTGACCACGTTCTTCCCGCGCTGGGTGTTTGACGATCCGTCCGAAGCGGAAACATTCTTTGAAACCGAGATGCCCAACGCCTCGGTGCAGCCGTTGTTCGACGAAGCCAGGCGCTTGCGTATCGGCTTCTGCCTCGGTTACGCGGAACTGACGCATGAAGAAGGCCGCAAACGCCGCTTCAACGCCTGCGTCCTGGTGAACGCCGACGGGGATATCGTTGGCAAGTATCGGAAGGTCCATATTCCCGGGCTGGCACACGCCGATCCCGATGGATGCACGACGAATTTCGAGAAGCGTTATTTCGAGAATGGCAATCTGGGCTTTCCCGTCTTCCGCGCCTTCGGCGGTGTCATGGGGATGTGCATCTGCAACGACCGGCGGTGGCCGGAGACCTACCGGGTCATGGGGCTGCAGGGCGCCGAACTGATCATGGTCGGCTACAACACCGGCTCGACCCGAATGGTGATGCAGGGCAACCATCGCGTCATGGAACCCGCCCACCTGGCGAGCGAACATAATCTCCTGGTGATGCGGGCGGGCGCCTATCAGAACTGCTGCTGGGTGGTTGGCGTCGCCAAGGCCGGCGCCGAGGAAACCTGCGAGTTCCTCGGCCAGTCCTGCATCATCGCGCCGACCGGGGACGTGGTGGCACTGGCGGCCACACTAGGCGATGAGGTGATCGTCGCCGACTGCGACCTGTCCGCCGGCGACTACAATCGCCGCACCATCTTCGACTTCGAGGCAAACCGGCAGCTTCAGCACTACGGCCTGATCAGTGCCCAAAAGGGCGTCGTCATCCCGGTCTAGGCCGCGGGGGGGCTTGCGGAACCTCGCCTGTCGGAGGTCCTCGTCCCGGGAGCGCAGATCCGCACTTGGTTGCGACCGAAACCGCCGGACGACTTCTTTGTGTGGGGCCATCGCCTGGCATCATTGAAGGCGAGATTGTCCGCCGGCCAGATTCGCGCGATGCTGGAGCCCACCCCACCTCGCCTTGGCAGGAAGAATGATAATGACCGACGTTGATCGAGTTTCCACTTGGGCACCGCGGATGTTGAGTGTGCTGCGTATCATGACCGGGCTCCAGTTCTTGCAGCATGGCACTCAGAAGTGGTTCTCCTTTCCGACCCGGGCGATGGACTTTCCAGGAATTATATCCCTGATTGGCTTCCAGGCCTTTCTCGAAGTGGTTGGCGGCATCTTGATCATTCTTGGCCTCTTTACGCGCCCAGTTGCTTTCATTCTCGCCGGCAACATGGCCGTTGCTTACTTCATGGTGCACGCTCCCAAAAGCTTCTTTCCCGCCCTGAACGGCGGTGACGCTGCCATCTTGTTCTGCTTCGTGTTCCTTTATCTGGCGGTGGCAGGTGGCGGCCCATGGAGCCTTGACGCCAGGCGTCGCATTTGACTCGAGGCAATCATCACCGAAAAATCAGGCGCCGCGAGCTTCGGCAGGAAAGCGCGGGCAGGCTCATTCCGCCACCATCGGCAGGTTCGCCCAGCGGTTGACCGGCCTCGGCAAGCCAAGGTTCTGGCGCAACGTCTTGCCTTCGTATTGCGTTCGGAACAGGCCGCGCCGTTGCAGTTCCGGTATCACCATGTCAACGAAATCGGTCAACGATCCGGGCAGCCACGCCGGCATCACGTTGAACCCGTCGGCGGCGCCATTGCGGAACCAGTGTTCCATCACGTCGGCGATCTGGCCGGGAGTGCCGACCGTCAGCAGATGGCCGCGTGGCCCCGCATTGAGCAGGCACAATTCCCACAGCGTCAGCTTGTCCCGTCGCGCCGCTTCCAACAGCAGGCGCTGGCGCGACAACGGACCGTTGGTGTCGGCCATCTCCGGGACCGGCCCATCCAGTGGATACTGCGCCAGATCAGGCACACCGATGGTGTGTTCCAAAACCGAGAGGCCGACGCTTGGATGGATCAACGATTGTAGGAAATCGAACTTTTCACGCGCCTCGGCCTCGGTGCGACCGACCACCGGATACAGGCCGGGCATGATCTTGACCTCATGCTGCGAGCGCCCGTGGCGCGGCACCCGGCTGATGATGTCGCCGTAGAATTCCTTCGCCTGCTCGAACGTGGTTTGCGCGGTGAAAATCAGTTCAGCCATCCGTGCCGCCAGATCGCGGCCGGTGTCAGATGCGCCGGCCTGCACCAGCACCGGCCGCCCCTGCGGCGAGCAGGCCACATTCAGTGGCCCACGCACGGAAAAGTATTTCCCCTGATGGTTCAGCGTATGCATCTTCGCCGGCTCGAAGTAGATGCCGGACTGCTTGTCGCGGACAAAGGCATCCGCGTCCCAGCTATCCCACAGGCCGGTGACGACCTGGGCGAATTCCGCGGCGCGTTGATATCGTTCCGCATGAGCAAAGTGCTGGTCGCGGCCGTGATTGAACGCCTCCGCCTCGTTGTTGGAGGTCACCAGGTTCCATCCCGCACGCCCGCCGCTGATCTGGTCCATGGAGGCAAACTGCCTCGCCAGCGTGTAAGGCTCACTGTAGGTGGAAGAACAGGTGGCGACCAAGCCGAGATGGGTGGTCACCGCCGCCAGCGCCGAGAGCACGGTGATCGGCTCGAATTTCACCACCTTGCCCATGCGGCCTCGCAATTCGGGCGTGCCGAACGTACCAACGGCTGCGCTGTCGGCGAGGAACAGCAAATCGAATTTTCCTCGCTCGGCGGTTCTCGCCACATCCACCGCTTGGGCGAACACCGTCCCCGAATTCGGCATACGCCCCGGGATGACGCCAGGCCGCGACATGTTGCCCTGTCTCATGGACGAAGGCGCCGAGTTTCATCATGCGACGGTCCGGATTCGTCGTCATTATGGTGTCCTCCGACGGTCAACGGCCGCACGCCGATCAATCCCCGCGGGCGTCCGACGGAGGCTAGCGCAGAATCCCCACAACCGCGATGTCGGGACCAGCGCAGGAGCAAGCCGCCGCGATGCCGCCTTGGATCCAGACCTGCAACAGGATGCGCCCGCACTCGGCTCTTGGTGCCACCTCACCGCTGAGCTGGATCGCCGCTCTGGACCTCAAAACAACCACAGCTCCCGACACATCCGATACCGAGCCGCACTTCGTTCCCGCGGGCGCGGTCAAGCCTCGCGAAGCGACCGCCGTGGGCGGCCCGGGCTTGACGGCGCTTGCGCCCACGCAATCAAAATCGGGCGGTGGAGGGGACAACCTCCTTGGCAACGACAGCTAGTCCTGATGCACCTCGACCGAACTGCCGTGGCGATCAATCCGGAAATGGTTGCCTTTGCGGCTGGTGAACTCGCGCGCATCCGCGGGCACCGACTCGCCATCGATCGTGACGGCGCCGTTGGCGATGGAGACGCTGCTGCCGCTGGAGCCTTTGCCAGTCTGGACATGAGATTCCGAACTCTGACTCGACGTGGACTGCGCGCGCGCAGTAACGGCGGTTAGCGGTCGTATGAGCAGCGATAGGACGCAAAGGCCGATGCACACTCCGACAGCCCGTTTTGCGATCTTTGGATCCGCGATTTCGACATGCGACTTCCGCTGCATGGTTCACTCCGTCTCGGTCGGCGCCATGACTGGGCGCCCACGGAGTCGCAAATAGGTCCCGCCCTATGAAGCGATCGTTAACATCGGGCCGCGCCGGGATGGCGTGGCGCGTGATCGGCCCGCACGATCCCTTGCGGGTGCTTCGCCCTGGCAAGTAACGCGGTCTTTTTACGCCGCCGCGGCAATCGCCTTCCCGGCGGAAAGCCGGAAGATGCGATCCAGGCGTTCGACACCGGTCAACCGATGGGTGATCAGAATAACGCTCCGGCCGGCGGCGGTCTCGTTCAGTGTTTCGAGGAATGCCCGCTCGGTCTCGGCGTCCAGGCCAGAACACGGCTCGTCCAGGATCAGGATCGGCGCCTCCGACAGCAGCGCCCGCGCCAAGGCCAGGCGCCGTCCCTGCCCGCCCGAAAACCGCGTCCCACCTTCGCCTACCCAGGTATCCAACCGGTCGGGCAGCCCGCGCACCGTATCGCCGATTCGAGCCGCGTCCAGCGCCGCCCACAGTGCTGGCTCGTCCGCGTCTGGCCGAGCCAGCAAAAGATTGGCCCGAATGGTGTCGTCGAACAGGTGCGTTGCCTGCCCGAGCCAGCCGATACGGGACCGCACGGATGCCGCCGGCAGCAACGCAATATCCACGCCGCCCAGCAGCACATGACCCGACCGTGGCGCCACCACCTTCAGAGCCAGCGCCGCCAGCGTGGACTTCCCCGCGCCCGAGGGGCCAAGCAGGGCAACCCGCGTGCCCTCTGGCACCTCCAGGGTCAGGCCGTCGAACACAGATGGCCGGTCGGGCTGCCAGCGGAACTGGATCGCCTCAAAGCGCAAGCCGTTGGCATCCGGCACCGAGACCGGATCGATCGGATCCGGAACCAGTACAGGCGCGTCGACGACTTCCAGCACACGCGCCGCGGCGGCCGAGGCATGACCGGCCAGAGCACCGGCGCGCGGCAGGCCACCGATCGCCTCGAATGCCGCCAGCACCAGGAAAGCGGCGGCGACGGCGATAGCCGGATTGGCCCCGGCGGCCAGCAAGACGGCCAGGACCGCCGCCTGCGCGCACAGAAAAGCCGCCGCGCTGGCCAGCGCCGTCCGCGTTGCCATGCCGCGCTGCGCCGCCAGCATCGTCGCTTCCCGCGCCTGCACGGCCGCCAGCATGCGGCCCTCGGCAGCGAACGCCCGCACCTCCCGCAACCCCGTCAGGGCGTCCAGCGCCGCGATCCGCAGCTCGCTCGATGCGGTGGCCAAAGCACTGCCGGCGCGACTGGAGGCCTGGGCGGCGAGCCACGGCAGCACGAAGGCCGCGGCGGCGAACAGCGTGCCGATCTCGAGCGCGAGACCCGGCGCGCGGTGGCCAATCAGCAGCACCAAAGTAGGCAACAGCAATACGCCGCCGGCCAGCGGCAGCAGAATGCGCAGATACAGCCCATCCAGCGCTTCGACATCGCCGACGAGGCGGGCCAGCATGTCACCGGCCTGGCGAAAGCCAAGCCCGCCGGCCGCCGTACGCGCCAGGCGTCGGAAGAACCAGACCCGCATGTCGGCCAACGCCCGGAATGTGGCGCCGTGCGTCACCAGGCGCTCGCTGTAGCGCAGCAATACACGCGCGACGCCGAGCCAACGGAGCAGGAGCGGTGCTGCCAGAGCGCCAGACAGCAGGGCAGCGCTGATCGTGGCGCCGGAGACCGTCATCAGCCCGACGCCGGCGATCAGCGCGGCGAGGGAAATCGCCAGCCCCGCCAGCAACCACGCCGCCTGCCAACGCCACAGCAGCAGAATACGCAGCAGCGGTCCGCTCACGCCAAATCTCTCATGCTCTGTGCGTCATGGGGTCTGCTCGATCCCGACGCGTCGCACCGCGCATCTCATGCCGCACCTCGCGAGGACGCGACACGGCCGGCGCGCAGGTCCAATCGCCGGCCACCAAAGGCATGGGCAGCCGAGGAATGGCTGGCGAGGATAACTGTACGGCCCACCGCCAAACGCCGCAGGCTATCGAACACCTCCTGCTCGGTCGCCGGGTCCAGATGGGCGGTCGGCTCATCGAGCAGCAACAGGGGCGCGTTCTTGAGGTAGGCGCGGGCAACCGCGACACGCTGTGCCTGGCCGCCGGAAAGGCCGTAGCCGCCTTCGCCTATCCTGGTGTCCAATCCGGCCGGCAGGGTCGTGGCAAACTGCTCGACCCGGGCGGCATGAGCGGCTGCGGTGACTTCCTCCTCGGTGGCCTCGGGCCGCGCGAAACGGATGTTGTCGCGGATCGAGGCGGCGAACAGGACTGGGCGCTGGCCGATCCATGCGGTCAACCGGGACAGCGCCTGAGGCACCAGATCGGTGATGTCTGCACCATTGATCGTCACCCGGCCGCTGTCGGGGCGCACGAAACCCAGCAAGATTTCAATCACCGTCGATTTGCCGGCACCAGATGGACCGGCCAAGACAAGCGTTTCCCCGGCCGAGATACGAAACGACAACCCGTCCAGCGCCGGCCCTCGGGCGGGGTCCCAGGTCAGACTCACCCGGTCAAAAGCGACGGTGACGCCTTGCGCGGAGACGGTCCTGATCTCCCGCGCCGGCACCGGTTCCGGCAGCGGCGGCAGGTCCAGCAGCGATTCGGCCGCACCGGTCGCATGCAGACGATCCTGGTAAGCGGCCGAGAACGTTCGCAGCGGCGCGAAGAATTCCGGCGTCAGCAGCAGCACGATCAAAGCCGAACCCAGCTCCGCCGGAAGCGCGCCGCCGCTCAGACCATCGCCGCCGTGGCGTAGTGCGTAAAAGTAGTGGATCGCCAGCACGATCATCGCCAGCGCCGCCGCGAGGTCGAGCGCCACCGACGACAGGAACGCGACCCTCAGGATGCGCATGGTCCGAACCCGCAATTCGGCCGCCGCCCGTGCCAGTTCGCGCGCTTCGTCGGCCGCGCGGCCATACAGGACGATGGTGGCGATGCCGCGCACCCGGTCGAGGAATTGCGCCTGTAGCCGGCCCAGCGCGAGGAACTGCTTGCGCGATGCCGCTGCCGCCCCGAGGCCCGCGACTGCCATTGCCAGCGGCACCATCAGCCCGCAGATCAGCAACACCGCGGCGGCCCAGCGGTCGACCCACAGAACGGCAAGCAGCACGATCAGCGGCCCGGCCACTGCGAAGCTGGCGGCTGGGATATAGCGGGAGAACAGCCCGTCCAGAGCTTCTATCCGGTCCACGACAATGGCCGCCAGATCACCGGAATGGCGGTTGCGCAGCAGGGCCGGCCCGGCGTGAAGCAAGCGCGAGAGCGCGTCGCTCCGCAGTCTGCGCCGCGCCGCAGCCCCCGCCGCGAAAGCCGTTTGCTCGATCAGGTAGAACAGGATGGCACGCAAAACGGCCAGCACCACAAAGGCCATCAACGGCAGGGCGGCAGCTGTGCCGCCAAAGGCCGCGGTAAGTGCCGAAGCGGCGGCCATCGCTTGTCCGACGCCCAGAATTGATCCCAGCACGTGCAGGCCCAGCACCGGCCGAGCGGCCCGACTACCTGTGCGTTGCTCCCGCCGCAGCCACAATCGTGTGGCAGTCTCGCCCGAATCCGCGCTCGCCATAGGTTCCGGAGTTAGAGCAAATGCCAAGGAATGGACAGTGCCTGGAACGACCATCGCGGTTAAAATTCCTTAAGCGCGACGGCCCACCTGGAGCCACGGCGGCCGCCACGGTCGTCGTATTGGACGGCCCTCGCCGATCCGGCTGCGCCGGAAACTTCCATCCCGACAGCCTGAGCCACGCGAAGCGCCTGTCGCCGGCAGGCGTCGGGATGCCGGACCTAGACTGCGACTTCCCAACAAACCGGCGCGGCATTCGGGCATTCGGCCGCCATCGCGGCATATCGGTCAGCCAATCGGTTCAGCGCGGCACGCACCTCTGCCGAGGTCTCGACGATGGCCATGGCTCGAAGATCCGGCACCATCTCCACCAGTTCTGCTTGTGTGACGTATGACATGGCCCGTTATCGACGACCGACCCAATGTTTCGCTGTGACCCGGGTAACACTGCCGTCACCCGTGAATAAACGCGGCGCGCGGCGGCGGCCCCCGGCGATTCTCCCAACTCTCCGGCTCAGTCGCATCGCGGCAGGGTCGGGTCAGGATCAGTCCGAGCGTGCAGCCACAACCAGGCCACTGCTCCAGGCCAGCTCGACGATCCGTAAGCCCGGGCGCACGACCAAATCGTCGACCAGCCGCGGAACCTTCCGCGCATGATCCTCGGGCCAGTTGGCCTGCGGCATCATGTCGTCGACTATGTAGACGCCGCCCGGTCGCAGCAGCGCCAGCGCCTCATCCAGCAGCTCGTACTTGCCTGGCATGGCATCTGCGAAAATCAGGTCGAACGAAGCCGCCGCCTGCCGGCGCAGGAAGACCGCGGCGTCCTCGGTGACGATCTCCAGCCGCGGATCACCGCCCAGAATACCCCGCGCCACCGCTTGCGACCCGGGGTCGATGTCAACCGTGATCAGCCTGGCATGCCGATCCATCCCATCCAGCAGCCATGCCGCCGATAGTCCGGTCCCGGTGCCAAGCTCGAGCAGGCGACCACCAGGCTTGGTGGCGGCGAGCATTCGAAGCATCGCTCCGGTCCGTGGTTCCGACGGCATCGGGAACGCGAGCGCCGTGGTGCCGTCAAGAATCGCCGCCAGTGCGACCGGAGGCTTCAGATGAGCCAGATCATCCATGCGATGCGGCTATCGCCCTCCGTCCGGCCACACTCCGGCTACAACGGTGTCGATCGCACAGCGGCAAGGCTGCTCAAACGTTACGCAAACTGCAGACCCTTCATCCCGGTTGAGCGCCAGTCCCGCACGAGGTCGTAGAACGCCACCGGCCCCGCTCCATAAAGTCCGCTGAACAGACCGCCATGACCTTCCTTGCCTTCGCCGTTGTAGTAGCCGGGTGTGCACTGCATGTAGAATTTCTCGCCGGCGTTCGGCGTATCGCGGATCGTCTGCACCCACTCCGCCTCCGCCTCCGCGGTCGGCTCGATCACCCGCGCCTGACGCTGATCGGCATGCTGGATGACCTCGGCGATATGACGCACCTGCTCGTCCAGCATGTGCGGGAAATTTGGCGTCAGCGCGTTCTGCAGGATGCCGAGGTGAAAGCAGTTCGGAAAACCGTGGCTGTAGAAGCCATGCAGCGTCCTGGTTCCGTTTGCCCAGTAGTCGGTCAGCGTCTGACCGCCGCGGCCATAGATCTCATAGCCGGCGCGACGCGTATAGGCCGTGCCGACCTCAAAGCCGGTCGCGAAGATGATGCAATCGACCTCGTATTCGACGCCGTCGACAACCAGTCCTGTTTCGGTGACCCGGTCGACGCCGCTTCCCTTGGTGTCGACCAGCTTGACATTCGGCCGGTTGAAGGTGGGCAAATAGTCGTCGTTGAACGTCGGCCGCTTGCAGAACTGGCGATACCAGGGTTTGAGTGCCTCCGCCGTCGCCTTGTCCTGGACGACTGAATCGACGCGCGCGCGCATCTGGTTCATCTTCTTGAAATCGGCCAGTTCGAGTGTCTTGGCGAGCTCCTCAGGCGAACTGCCTTCGGACGGGCTGCGGACCCGGCGGGCACCGAGATTGCGGATGATGTCGGTCCAGCCGTCGCTGACCAGATCCTCGTCCTGGAAGCCGCCGGCGACGAGGATGTTGAAATTGTCCATGCGCCGCTTCTGCCAGCCCGGGGTCAGCGCCTTGGCCCATTCGGGATCGGTCGGCTTGTTGCCGCGCACGTCGACCGAGGACGGCGTGCGCTGGAAAACATAGAGCTGCTTGGCGTGCTTGCCGAGATGCGGCACGCACTGGATCGCGGTCGCCCCGGTGCCGATGACGGCGACACGTTTATCAGCGAGCTTGTGCAGGTTGCCGTTCGTATCGCCACCAGTATAGTCATAATCCCAACGGCTGGTGTGGAAGCTGTGGCCCTTGTAGCTGTCGATGCCCGGGATGCCAGGCAGCTTCGGGCGGTTCAGCGGGCCATTCGACATGACCACGTAACGCGCCTTCATGTGGTCGTCCCGATTGGTCGTGATCAGCCATTTCTCCTCGTCCTCGAGCCAGCGCAGCGCCTGGATCTCGGTCTGGAAACAGGCAAGGCGGTAAAGGTCGAAGGTCTCGCCGATGCGCCGCGCGTGCGCGCGAATCTCCGGGGCGAAAGAATACTTCTCTTTCGGGATGTAGCCCGTCTCCTCGAGCAGCGGCAGGTAGATGTAGCTCTCGATGTCGCATTGCGCGCCGGGATAGCGGTTCCAGTACCAGGTACCGCCGAAGTCACCGCCCTTCTCGATGATGCGGATGCGTTCGACGCCGCTGCGGCGCAGATGCGCGCCGGCCATCAGGCCGCCGAAGCCGCCGCCGATGATCAGCACGTCGATCTCGTCGTTGAGCGGGGCGCGGGTGAAACCGGGCTCGACATAGGGATCTTCGACGAAACGTCCGAAATCACCCTTCACTTCGAGATACTGGTCGTTGCCGTCTGGTCGCACGCGGGTGTCGCGCTCGTGCCGATACTTGGCGCGCAGGGCGTCGGCATCGAAATCGAGCTCAGCGGGGGCGATGCTCGCAGAGGCGTTATCCGGATTGTCGAGGCTCATTGTTGGCTCCAAAGGCAAATGCGGCTACGGCCGCGATCGACAAGGAAACGGCGTAGGCCAGCATCTTCCAGATCGCGGCAACGGCGGCAAGGGCGCCCCCCGATATTGTGCTCAAGACCCATCGACCGGACCATTGCAACATACCTCGGCAAGCCGTAGCCGCACCGCGGCTTCGTCTCAGTGCATCACGTCACCGCCGTTGGGCGACAGGGTGGCGCCGACGTAGAAGCCGCCGTCCGGGCCAGCCAGCAATAAAGCGGTGGCGGCGATTTCCTCCGGCCGACCGAAGCGGCCCGCGGGCAGTTCGTGCTTGAAGGCCTGGCGTTCGGCCTCCGTCATTTGCGCCGTGAGATCGGTGTCGATCGGGCCGGGGGCGATCGCGTTCACCCGTATGCCAAGCGGTGCCGCCTCCCACGACAAGGAGCGGGTCAGGCCGATGATCCCGGCCTTGGCAGCGGAATAGGGCGCCGAATTGACCGCGCCCTTCAGCCCTCGCTGCGAGGCGACGTTGATGATGCAGCCCCGTCCGCGCGCCACCATGGCCGGGTAGACAGCCTGCGCCATGAAGAACATGCCTTTCAGGTGGACCGCCACGATGCGATCGAAGTCCGCCTCGGTATAGTCGGCGAAAGACTTTCGGATATTCATCCCAGCGTTGTTGAACAGAATGTCGGTCGGCCCGAAGTTTTCGGTCACGTGCTGCGCGAATGCCTTGGTCGCGCCCACGTCTGCAACATCGACCGAGCGGTGCAAGGCGCGCCGGCCCAGTGCCCGGATTTCGCCGGCCGTCGTTTCTGCCTGAGCGTCGTCATCCAGATGACAAAACGCGATATCCGCACCCTCCCGCGCGAACAGCAGCGCCGTCGCTCGGCCAATCCCCCGCGAGCCGCCTGTGATCAACGCGATCTGTCCTCGCAACTGCATCGCGCCCGCCTCCCGCTGTGCCGTCCCATGTTGCCCGAGAACGCGGTCGGTACCAAATTGCGCGGCATGTTGCTCGTCCGGACCCTGACCGAGTTGCGCGTCGCCTGTGCCGATCTACGGCGCGGCGCCAAGGCACTGGCGTTCATTCCCACCATGGGCGCACTGCATGACGGACATCGTGCGCTGGTGCGGGCCGGTGCGGCGTCGGGTGCGGCGACCGTCGCCTCGATCTTCGTCAACCCTTTGCAGTTTGCGCCAAGCGAGGATTTGTCGCGGTATCCGCGGGACGAGGCAGGCGACCTTGCGGCGCTCGAGGCGGAAGATTGTGCGCTGGTCTGGCTGCCGGATGTTGCCACCGTCTATCCGCCCGGAGAAGCCACAACGATCAGCGTCACTGGTCCTGCGACGCGTTGGGAGGGCGAAATCAGACCCGGCCATTTTCAGGGGGTGGCGACGGTGTGTGCCAAGTTGTTCGGACAGGTCCGGCCGGATCGGGCCTATTTCGGCGAGAAGGACTGGCAGCAGTTGCAGGTCGTGCGGCGGATGGTGACGGACCTGCTGCTGCCGCTGGAAATCGTCGGCGTCGAGACGGTGCGGGAGGCTGACGGGCTGGCGATGTCGTCCCGTAACCGCTTCCTGACGGTAAAGGACCGGGCCACGGCTCCGGCGTTGATCGGTGTGCTGCGGGCGGCGGCAGCACAACTCGCGGCCGGTGAGGCGGCGGACGCGGTTTTGTCACAGGCCAGGGACCGTCTGGCGAAACAGGCCTTTGACCTCGACTATTTGGCGCTGGTCGAGGGGACAACACTCGCGCCGATCGATCGTGCCGAGCCGGGTGCTCGACTGATCGCGGCGGCAAGGCTGGGCAGCGTGCGGCTGTTGGATAACATCGGCCTGGCGTGAAGGCTGCGTCAGGTGGTCCGGCGCAACGCGGCGACGTTGCGGAGGTAGAAAATCCTTGGGCAGGTGTGCGGATCCGGATGCGCCGGCGGCGGGCCAGCGTGACGGCTCACCAGACGGAACCCCGCAGCGCTGATTTTGCATGCTTGGCGTCCTGCACCGTCCATTCCTCGAACGACATGAATTTGGGGGCCAGGAAACTGTACGTCCGTTCCACGATCTTCCATAGAAACTCATCGACATGGTTCGGCGCATTGGCCCAGTCGGCAAACACCGGCGCCCATGCCTGCTCGGTTCGGAACAGCCAGTCCCGTTGGCGTCGCAACCAGGCGATTGCGGCCGGAGTGTCGCGCAGTATTGCCAGCATATCGCCGAGGCGGCGGTCTACCTCGGCGAACCGGTTGGCAATCTCCTGCAGGCCACGCTTCGCCAGGGCCTGGACATGCGCCATGGTGGCGCGCTGGCCGACGAGCATTTGGGCGACCTGGACCTGCCGTAATTTCTCCAGCGGGCCGGTCAAGCCGCGCATCAGAGTGCGGCGCTTGGTCTCGATGCAGGCCAACTCGGCGCTGACGGCCTCGACACGGGCGGTGACCTCGGCCGCGTCCGGCCCCCTGAGTTGGACGACCGCGCCATCGATCGCCTTACGGACCGACGCGGCATTGGTCGGCAGTTTCTCCCAGCCCGGGCGGTCGCCACCGCTGATCTCGATATCCTGTTCCAGCGCGAGGAACACGCAAGTCAGCAGGCCGCGCCATACCCGGCTGGCTGCGGTCTCGCAATCGCCCGCGGTCGGCCGCCAACTCGCCTCGCCGCCACAGAGCTCAGACGGCAAATTATCGCCAAGCCGCAGCGCCACCACGAAATCCAACGCTTGTTCGATCAACGCGAGCATCTGTCCGTCCGGGCAGCCGGGTTCGATTCCGAACTCGCGCGCCACCGCGTGAAGCGGCAGCACCGCTTCCTGGCCCTGTAGCTGCACGACCATCGAGGCGATCCGGGTTCCCTTACTGAGGCGGAACATAGGCTCGCCCAGCATGCGAAAACCCGCATGGCTGAGTTGACAAACCTGGGGAACTGCCTGGGTCATGGAGGGTTTGTCGCTTGCCGTGTGGGTGGTTCTCCGAATAGAGCAGAGCGACCTTAAAGAAAGATGAATCCCCCTCCTCTGGCCATCGGCGATGTCTCGATCGGAATGATTTGCCGGTGGATCGGAATTCGGCTGCCGGCGAGCATTCCAACGCCCTGACCCCCTCCAGTTGGTCGTACCGGGGGGAGGACAAACGGTCGCGATCATGGCAGGATGGCGCCGCGATGCGCCAGCTTCTCATCTTGCGGCACGCCAAGTCCTCCTGGGACGATGCCGCCCAGCCCGACCGGGACCGCCCACTCAACGCGCGTGGCCGGCGCACCGGCGCCATCATGCGGCAGGCGATGAACGACCTCCATCTGGCGCCGGATGTGGTTCTGGTCTCCACCGCCCGACGGACGCTGGAAACACTGGAGGCGTTGGAGCCCTGGGACGACGCGCCGCTTGTTGAGCCAATGGACAATCTGTACCTCGCCAACGCGGTCCAGTTGATGGCGGCGCTGCATGAAGTCGCCGAGACCGTGCGCAGCGTGTTGCTGATCGGCCATAATCCAGGCCTGCATGACCTGGCGGTCAGTCTGACCGGACCACGCGCGATTGCTGCCGGCGGCGTCACCGAGCGACGCCTCGCGGCCGGCTTCCCGACCGCGGCGCTGGCCGAGTTTGTGATCGCCGGCTCGTGGTGGGAGTTGCGGGAGGGCGGTGGCCGGCTGGTTCGCTTCCTGACCCCTCGGATGCTGGGGGCCGCCGGCTGCACCTGATGGAGTTCGAACTGGACGCCGAGCCAGACGACTTGACCGTGCTGGCTGGCCTAAGATCACTGGCCTGTACTGCGTGAGGGTCGCCCGCGTGCGCAAGCGGTCAGAGTGGTATGGCACGACAGTCCCGACCATATATTACTGAACCAGGGCCTGACACTCGCCGAACGACGCGGCGACTGGCGGGTCGAGCGGGTGGTGCCGTCGACGGCGACCTGGCTGCCCGGCCAACCTCCGGCAGTGGTCGAGCAGGCCGCGGACCAGGCCTCGCTGACGGCGGCCTTACCGTCTCCTCTTACGCCGGTGGCGGCGTTCGTGGGCAGACGCTCGATCAGCGTGTACCGGTTTCCGTTGCCCCCCGACACCGCGGTCCCGACCACTGCGTCCACGCTCGGTCCCGCGACCCAACCGGTGGCGGCTCAGGCGACTTCGGCGCAGGTGACTTTGACCACCGAACGCGGGGTGCTGCGGTCGGTCACCGCGGAACGGCCGATCGCACGAATACTCCTGAGTGGTGACGAGCTTGCGGTCCGCTCTGCCGCATTGATGATCGCGGCTGCGGCGCCGGTCTCCGTGCCGCGAGCCAGCCTGGCGGCACGGGCGATCGCGATGGCCGCTAACGGTGCCCCCGAGCCCCGACACCTGGGCGCGCCAGTACTGCCGGACGCCGACGTCAGCGTGACCGATGCATTGGCGCACATCCTGGGACATCTGACGGATGTCATTCTTCATTGCGCGCCCACGGCCACGCTGCCGGTCGGCAAGGCGCCCGGTCGCAGGCCACGGGCGCACGACGCGCCGACCGGCGATGGGCCCACCGCGCACGCGCTGGAGAAGAGTCAGATGGAGGCGGTACACCAGATGCGGGTGGCGGTGCGCCGAGCCCTCTCGGCCGTTTCGATTTTCCGTGACGCGTTGCCGGTAGGGACCCTTGACCCGGTGCACGGGGGATTGAAGGCGCTCGGCGCCCGTCTGGCACAGACGCGGGACTGGGATGTGTTCGTGGCCGAAACGGCACCATTGATCACCGAGGCGTTGCCACCGGACGAGCGATTGGAGCGGCTGATCGCGGCCGCGCGCCGGCGGCGGCGGGAGTGCCGCAACGAGCTGTCCGAATACCTGACGAGCTCCGCGTTCCGCGCGCTGACGATCGAGCTGGCGTGGTTTGCCGCCGCCGAATTCTGGCGTTCGCGCGACGCCTTGTCAGCGGACGTTCCATCGCGGGATGCACCCGACGATCCGTCCAACAGCGCGCCGGACGAACAACCCGCCGGACCGCTGCCGGTACACGACTTCGCGCCTCGGGTGCTGCAGCAACGCTGGAAGAAACTCATTTCGTCCGGCAAGAGGATGCCGGAATTGGACGTGGCGGCGTTGCACGGCGTGCGGCTGCGTGCCAAACGCGCACGTTACGCAGCAGAGATGTTCGCGGTGCCGCACGAGGGCAAGGCGGCGCAGCGCTTCATACGCCGGCTGAGCGTTCTGCAGCAGCGGCTGGGCGTGCTCAACGACGGCGCCGTCGCAACGCAGCTTCTGCAGGAGTTGGGTGGACCTTCCGGCCGCCATGCTTACGCCGTAGGTGTCGTGATCGGTTTCATCGCGTCGCGAGCCGGAAGGATACGTCCGCGGATCGTCCGCGCCTTCGAAAGATTTCGTCGCCAGCCGACTTATTGGACTTGACTGCCGCCGATCAGGTCCGGCAATCAATTGATCAGAGGTTATATTGGCCCTCGTAGGTCGAGGCAGCGCCGAGACTGATGTGGCGGCGGCGGAATTCGAGGAATTGGCCGTTGTCGTTGAACCATAAGCGACGCATCTTCCGACCAGGGCCGGCCATCGTGCCGCACTTCGCTGTCGGGCTCCCGCCTCAGGGGCTTTGGCTGGCCGCGGCCTGTGGCGTTGGAAGCCTGCTGGCGGCGGCCTGGCTGCTCGTCGGCCCGTCCAACGCACCGACGCTTGCACCCCCCGACCAGCGTCTCTACGTCCCGGCCGATCGTTTGAAAGTCATTGATGGGGACACGCTTGCTGGTCGGCGACCATGTCGTACGATTGTGGGGCATCGTGGCCCCCGCCCGCGGCTCCGTCTGCCAAACCGCCGCCGGCGCAAGCGGAGATTGCGGCATCATGGCAGCAAACGCCCTGGCCACATTGCTGCGGGGCGCAGCCCTGGATTGCACCGTCAAGGGCCATGACGAGGCCGATAGGCCGGTGGCCGACTGCCGATCCTCCGGGATAGCGCTGAGCGAGGCGATGGTGCGTGACGGCTGGGCACGCGCCCTGGATGATAACGCCGGTCTGCGGCGGACCGAGGCCGAGGCGCGGGCCGCTGCACGGGGTGTCTGGCGCGATCCGCGCGGGTCCTGAGCGGCGTTTGATCTGTTTTGCACTCGGGGGTCGTCGACAAGACCCCCAAGTACCGCCCGTTACTTCAACACAATGGACCAACCGGCATCCGTCGCCCGATCAATTGGTGAGTGCCTCCGAGTGCCTGGTCACGACCGCGATCCGGTCAGCACGTCGGGTTATTTCCATCACCGTATCCGACGGCCCGGAGGCCTCAGGCAACGAGACATCGATGGTCTGACCAGGAACGATCCGACTGGTGAAGCGCAGTGCCGGCGGCTGGTGCAGAGCGTCAGCGGCGGCGTCGTGCTCCGGTTTGACCGTAACAATGACGTGGTAGCCGTCTGGACGATCAACGAAGTACGTCACCGCTGATGCGTTCGGAGCGAGCTGCGTAACGGCTGCCTGACCCTCACGCAGCTCCTGCGCCGACGCGGCACCAGCCCCGAGCACTGCGGCACCGGCGAGAGCCGGCGCCAGGAAGCGGCGCGACAAGAAAGTATTGATCATTGGCTTGAGCCTTTCATGGTGTGGTCCGAGAGCATTTGCATCGCCGCGGCTTGGCGATCCGCCATGGCGTCAACTGCGTTACCGGCCGATCGGAGCGATTGGGTTCCGGGGTTCGGTAGCAGTTACTATAAAAGGAACCCTGGAAAGTTTGTTCAAGGGGTTCTATATCAAGCGCTATGAAAAATGTGGCAAAACGCCCACCCGGTCGTCCAAGAGGTTTCAGCCTGGATGCGGCGCTCGATCGGGCGATCCCGGTGTTCTGGGCAAAGGGGTATGACGCCGCCTCGTTTCGCGACCTCACGAGCGCGATGGGGATCAGCGCGCCCAGTCTCGTTGCAGCCTTCGGCGACAAGCGCGGGCTGTTCGACGCCGCGGTCGCACGCTACGCCGAGACCATAGCCGCCAGGCACCTGACCGCGCTCGAGGGCGTCGATGGTCTGCGCGAGCGGCTCACCGCCTTCTTCGCGGCAGTGGTTGCCAATGCATCAGGCGACGGCCACCCGACAGGCTGCCTCGTCACCTGTGCGCTTGCCGATCTGGCGGGCGACGATGCGGCAGCCGGAGCACAGCTCGCCATGCTGGTGGCAGCGGCCGATCAGTCACTGACGCAACAGTTTCGCGCCGCCGGCTTCGAAGCCGCCGAGGCACGCGGCCGAGCGCAGATCGCCGCGGCGACGATGCACAGCCTCACCTTGCGCGCCCGCGCCGGCGCGCCAAAGGCTGAACTGCAGCAGGTCAGCGACGCGGCGGTGACGCTGCTGACCCGGTAGGAGCCGGCGCCACGTCGTCGTCGATCCCGGCGAGCGGCCGGCTACGATGGCATCTGGCAGCCCGGTGTCGACTTGGAGATCGCTACCTCCTCCTCCGTCATGTCCACGGCGATGTCGGCGAACAACGGCGTGCTGAGATAGCGTTCGCCGGTATCCGGCAGCATGGCCAGGATGTTCGCTCCCTTCGGCGCCTCGGCGCAGACCTGCAACGCGCCAGCCAGTGTCCCGCCAGCGGTGATGCCGACAAAGATGCCCTCCTTCTGGGCCAACTCCCGGCTGCAACGCAGCGCGTCGGGACCAGCGACGCGGAGAATTTTGTTGATCGCGCCGCTCTCCACCACATCGGCCGTCAGCTTGGGGATGAAATCCGGCGCCCAGCCTTGCATCGGATGCGGCTTCCATGCCGTGTGGCCACCGGCCGGCGTGCCGTCGGCGTTGCGCTGCTGGCCCTCGCCGCTGCTGAGCATCGACGCGTCCGTCGGCTCGCAGACAACGATCTTGGTGTTCGGCAGCTCCTTGGCAAGCACGCGCGACACGCCCTTCAGCGTGCCGCCGGTGCCGTAGCCGGTGACCCAGTAGTCGAGTTGTATGTCCTTGAAGTCCTCGATGATCTCGCGCGCCGTCGTGCGCGAATGGAAATCGGCGTTCGCCTCGTTCTCGAACTGACGGGTGAAGTACCAGCCGTGTCTTCGCTGCAAGCTCCTTGGTCTTGTCGACCATGCCGACCGCCCGCGCCGAGGCGGGCGTCAGCACCACCTTGGCGCCAAGAAAGCGCATCAGTTTGCGGCGTTCGACACTGAACGACTCCGCCATGGTGACGACGAGCGGGTAGCCCTTCGCCGCGCAGACCATGGCGAGCCCGATGCCAGTATTGCCACTGGTCGCCTCGATCACGGTTTGGCCAGGCTTCAGCAGACCACGACGTTCGGCATCCTCGATCACACCGAGCGCCAGGCGGTCCTTCACCGAGCCGAGCGGATTGAACGCCTCGATCTTGACGAAGAGGTTCACATCGGGTGGCGCCAGCTTGTTCACCCGCACGACGGGAGTGTTGCCGATGGTTTCGAGGATGTTGGCGTATCTGCGGCCCATGTCATTCTCCTTTCTGGCTCATCGGACGCCGATGGTGCTCGGCCGCATTAAGGCACCACTCCTCTGCGGTGGCCAGTGCGACCGCACGAGATCACCACTCCCTGCCGACCCGTGAGATCGGCACGGCCCGACGTCCTGCCCGCACTTGCTCACGTGCTCGAATTGGCGCCCTGGTCAAGCGCGTTCGCGCTTATCGCCGCTGGCTCACCGGACGGCCAACGTTGTCTGGTACGTGCCGGAGTGAACGACGGGTCCCCCGGGCGCTGCACAGCAGCGCAAACACGCGGAGGAAATTCATCAACCGTGTCGCCGCTGCCATTGCCAAGCTGTCATTGCCAAGTTGTTCGAGTGCGGCATGATCCCGGAACCGGGGGCGGCGGAGCTATCGTGGGTTAGTTGCAGACCCGCTTTCCGTTAACAAAAGCGCACCCGGGTGCCACCGCCTTGGTCGCACTATTGCCGTGCGCCCCCTCGACATGCGCCCCCGGCGCGACCCGGTTCGAATGGTAGGGCTGTGCGGTGTGAGCCACCCCGGTGTTTTTATTGTAGGTCGCCGCTCCGTTGGGGCCCACGCAACCGGCCCGGTTAGCCGTCGATCCGCACTCGGCCGCATTTGCCTGTTGTGCGGCGAAGAGCAGAAACAGAGCGATGATGGTGCGGATCATGGCTTACCTACGAAAAGTGACGTCTGCGAATCGTTTACCATGGGCGTGCCTGACCCACATTACTTTTCTGCTGGAGACCACATGGACAAGGCTCAGACCACCCTTAGGGCCGTCGCGTAACGCAACGACGCGAGTTCGGGTCGGAGGCATAACGTGGTTGAGCGGCCATTCGATTCGGACGCCGCAATGAGCCCTCGTAACGGCGATGGCGCGCTGCACCGCCCGGCTCTATGATAACTGGCTCCGCGACCGAGCGCGTCGCGTCGCGTCGACAGGGTGTGGGAGGAATCATGCGGGAACTCGCCGGCAAGACTGCATTCGTGACCGGCGGCGCGAGCGGCATCGGCTTCGCGCTCGGCCGCGCCTTTGCCAAGACAGGCATGAAAGTGATGCTCGCCGATATCGAAACGGACGCGTTGGCGGCGGCGGTCAAAAGCCTGCACGATGATACCCCCGATGTGCGCGGCGTCACTCTGTGACGTTGCCGATCCTGTCAGCGTCGAACGTGCCGCCGAGGCGTCATACGAGGCATTCGGAAACGTCCACGTGGTTTGCAACAACGCCGGCGTTGCCGCCGCCGGCGGTATCGACAACATTTCGCTCGACAATTGGCGATGGGTCCTCGACGTCAACCTTATGGGAGTCCTTCACGGCATCCGAACCTTTCTTCCGCACATCCGAGCGCACGGCGAAGGCGGCCACATCGTCAACACCGCTTCGATGGCCGGGATGAACAGCGGGCTCGGATTTAGCCCTTATGTGGCGAGCAAGTTCGCGGTGGTCGGCATGTCGGAGGGCCTGGCGATGCAGCTCAAGCCGCTGGGCATTGGAGTGAGCGTGCTCTGTCCCGGATTTGTCCACACCCGCATCTCTGAGAGTGGGCGCAATCGGCCGGAGCGCTACGGTCCGACCCACAGGCCGGACCCAGCAAGCCCGGCCGGCATGCTGACCGCCCAAATTGCCGAACTCGTGCCAGTCCGGCCTCGACCCGTCGGATGTCGCAGCGCAAGTCCTCACCGCGATCCGCGAGGACGAGCTCTACGTGTTCACGCATCACAGCGCGGAGTGGCGCGCCGAGCTGGAGGAGCGGTTTGCCGCCATCCTGGCGGCGATGGACAAAGCGGCAGCTCGCTAGTGGTCCGATGCCAACGCTTACTACCCAAGCGTTGGCTGAATCGGACCCACCAAATCAAAGGCCAGTGGGAATATCTGGCGGCTCTTTCCGTCAGATTTTATCCACTAGCGGATGCGGCCGCCGCCGTCGCACCCGAAGGTAGAAACTGTCAGCGTCGCCGGCCCATGCGATCTGCTGAGCGTCTCGACTTGCAGCAACCGGCTTCAGTGCGATCCAGAGCCGACCATTCACGCCAACCCACCCGCGCAGCCAGGCGCTAAATCGTCGGGACAAGCGAACTGCCGCAACTCCTGCACAAGTTCGCTTGCACCTTCAGCGCCAAGCCTTCGCCGGGCAGGACCGGTTACATCTTCACGTCGCTGATCTGGATAGCCGGCTGGACGTTGGTGTAGTTCGGGACGTCTTTCATGATCGCCTCGGCATGCGGGGCGAAGGCTGTTTGGAATGCGGCAACGGAGTCGAAATAGAGATGGCCCATCGCGACGTAGGTCGCCGGTGCGCCAGGAGCGCCCCCTGCCATCCCTTGATCGACCGACATGCTCTTGAGGGCTGCGCCGAGCTTCTCCTTCACCATCGGCATGTGGCTCGTGCAATAGTAATTCATATCAAACTTCGCGCTCTCGCTGGCCGGATAGAATACACTCACCTTGATCATCTGTTGTTACCCCCCGTGGTTATGCCCCGGCTTCGCCCCGGCAGCCGACGCGGACAGTAGCCGAGATTATTCAGTGCGCAACCCCGGCAAGCGTTGGACCGCCTCCGCCACCCTGGCGGCCGCGCCCGCCACCACCGACAACTCGCCGCCGCGCGCGCCACGAGCGGTCCCTCAACCGCTCGCCATCCGCGCGCCCGCCGCATCGCTGATCGCACGCAGCAGCAGCAGGAACGCGCGGTTGAGCGGCGTGGCGATCTGGTGCCGCTCACCGGCCGCGACGATGGCTCCGGTCAGCGCGTCGACTTCCAGCGACCGGCCTGCCAGACAATCGAAGTACATCGATGTCCCCGCTTCGGCGGGATAGGTAAACAGCGTCGCCAATGTTCGCAGGGCCTCGTCCTCGGCAAGCCGAGCGCCCTCGGCCCGTGCCACCGCAACAGCTTCATCGAGCACGGCCAGGCACAGCGCGCGCATTTCCTCTCTACGCAGCACCGCCAGGCGCTGGCGGGTGAGCGCGGTGATCGGATTCACCACGGCGTTGATCAGCAGCTTCTGCCACATCGGCGTGATGAAATCGCCGGTCAACGAGACCCGCAGCGGCGTGCCGTCGAGAAGTTCGGCAAACGCTCGGCCGGCCGCGTCATCCGGCACAGCAAGGTCGTGCTCGATCACGTGACGAAGCCGAACACGGTCCGGGGCCAGACGCTCGCCGTTGTAGTAGACGATCGCCGGGACGACCTCCGCCCCCGCGATGAACGGTGCCACGCGCTCGCCATGGCCGATGCCGTTCTGCAAGACGGCGACCCGTGTCGCTGGCCGGCAGAGTTGTCGCAACCACGCGGCAGCCGATGCCGTCTGGTGTGCCTTCGTGCACAGCAAAACCCAGTCGACCGGCGTCGCCTCGATCGGGTCCGTCAGAGTACGCAGCGGGACGACGACAGTCCCCTCCGGCCGCTCGACGGTGAGATGATCGAGCTTGTGATGGACGCATGCGATGACATCGTGCCTGTCAGCGTCCCGCAGGCAACCGGCCGCCACGCCGCCGATGCCGCCCAGGCCGACAACGGCTATCGTGGACCGCTTCAGGCCGGCAATCGCATCGGGACCCGATGACGAGGACACGGACTTTTCCATCGGGCGGTGCTCCGTCGAGTGGATTGAACTGGATTTCCGTCATGGCGTACTCAGCCCCGCCGGTCGAAGACACTTCTCACCGACGAAGCGTGGCATAGGCTGCTTTTCGCTCGCCGTATTGGTCGAAATTGAGATTGCCGCGGCTCTCGCGAGAGTCGGCCCGCGGAGCCTGGCCGTCCGCTCAACCGGCCGCGTTCGGGTTTGTCCCCGGACCACGCCGGCAGGCCCCGGATGCCTCCACGAACTGCAGCGGCGTGATGCCATACCAGCGCTTGAAGTGCTTTGTCAGTGCGCTTTGGTCGTAGAACCCTGCCTCCAGCGCGGCCTGGGCGAGCTGATGTCCCCGCCTGAGGCCGCGGCAGGCCATGTTGAGCCGAATGTGGATCAGATAGGCATGCGGCGTTAGTCCGACCGTGCGCTTGAACATCCCAATCAACTGAAAGCTCGTCACACCGACGGTGTGCGCGAGGTCCGCGAGATGAAGGCTTTCCGCATAGTGGGCCTGCATGACCTCCACGACCCTGCCGACAATCATCTGGTCACGCCGGGCAGCGACCACGCGGCTGCCACCGCTGCCGTGGCGACGGAATAATTCGCCGAACACAAGAGCCAGTTGCTGGTCTCCGAGAAAGCGATCATTCCGGGCTTCGAGCGCCTGGTGCAGCCGGCCGAAGCCGCTGATCAGATCGGCATCCTCGAACATGTTTCGGGTGAAGTATGGTACTGTCTCGATCCCAAGCTCCTGAGCGATGACATCGATCGCCCGGCCGGTGAGATAGAAGGAACGGTACCGCCACCGCTGGCTCCGTCCCATCCGCGCCGACTGCGGTTCCCCGGGATTGGAGACAAACAATTTGGTCGGGCAGATCGTATCGTCCACGTTCCGACTACTGACCTCGGCACCGCCCAGTTCCGTGACCGCGACGACGAAGGCGTCGTGAGTGTGGGCTGGGTAATCGTGCGAGGTGAAGTCGGCATGCAACAGACTCAGACCAGGGACATGCTCATCCCAGCGGTAATTCGCAACGTTCCTGCGATCGGATATGGCCACGTGAAGACACTACCTGTCCAGAGTCTCGGGAGAGTTCGGCACATTTCATCAACGGTGCCAAGACAGGCACCAGCCGCCCCTTTGTCCGCCGGTCCGACCATTCGAGCCCACACATGGAGCGGCTGGCGATGGCGTCCCGTTTGCGCAGGACGATCCGGCAGCCCGGGCACCGGGTCGCTTCATTCACGGGTGCTGAATGACCGGCAGCAGGACATGGATCACGACCAGCAGCAGGACGAGCACCACGGCCACACGGATCAGCCCGCCGAATAGCCGTAGAGCGGCCAGGATCAGCACTGCGGCGATCGCGACGAGCAACACCGTCTGGATCGGCGGCGGCAGACCAAGCAGCGCGAATTGGGCTCGAAACCAGAGTTCAACGGCGACGATGCCGGCAAGGATCAGGTCGCCGATCTGAATCAGTAGCTGCAGTAACGCATCGACAGCGCGTGTGAAGGTCTCCACGGTGTTCTCCCCAGGGCGCGGAACGGCTAGCAGGTTTTTCCCCCGACGGCGACCGAGCTACGGGAGGCGGCGGCGAAATGTAACGTTTGTCCTGTGACGCCGCCGACCGCCTCCGTTGCTGTGTCCGTCCCGGTCAAACCCAGACGAAGAGCTTTCTCGGAGGCCTCTCCCCGCTACCCGTCCACCGCCCGCAGGGTCCGTGCCGCGGCGACAAGGTTCTGCAGTGCCGGCCGTACCTCCTCCCAGGTTCGCGTCTTCAGGCCGCAATCCGGATTGACCCAGATCTGCCAATCGTTCAGCCGGCTCCGGGCAAGCTCCAGCAGCGCGACCATCTCTGGCGTCGAGGGCATCCGCGGGCTGTGAATGTCCCAGATTCCTGGCCCGATTTCCGCCGGGTAGGCGTTGCCGGCGCCGACGAACGCATCCAGCAGTTCCATCCGGCTGCGCGTCGTCTCAATCGAGATCGCGTCGGCGTCCATCGCTGCGATCGACCCCATGATGTCGTTGAACGCCGAGTAGCACATGTGAGTGTGCACCGCGGTGTCAGCTCGCACGCCTCCGGTGGCCAGCCGGAAGCAACCCACCGCCCATTCCAGGTAGCCCGGCCAGTCGGCCTTACGCAGCGGCAAGCCCTCGCGAAAGGCCGGCTCGTCTACCTGGATCACCGCCAGGCCGGCGGCTTCGATATCGAGAACCTCGTCGCGGATCGCCAGCGCGATCTGATGACAGACGTCACGGCGAGGCACGTCGTCACGCACAAATGACCATTGCAGCATGGTCACCGGTCCGGTCAGCATGCCCTTCATCGGCCGGCTCGTCAGCGACTGCGCATAGGCAGCCCAGCGCACCGTCATCGGCTCCGGCCGCGATACGTCGCCCCAGATGATTGGCGGCGCCACGCATCGGCTGCCATACGATTGCACCCAGCCATGTTGGGTGAAGGCATACCCGTCCAGCCGCTCGCCGAAATACTTGACCATGTCGTTACGTTCGAATTCGCCATGCACGAGCACATCCAGCCCGATCTCTTCTTGCCAGCGCACCGCATCGGCGATCCAGTCTTCGATCATCCGGTCATAGTCCGCCTGACCGATCTGGCGTCGGGTCAGTGCCGCGCGCATTTGCCGCACCTCGGCCGTCTGCGGGAAAGAGCCGATCGTCGTCGTTGGGAATAACGGCAGTTTCAATCGTTCGGCCTGCATGGACCGCCGCTCCGCGTAGCGTGCCGGCCGTTGCAACATCGCCGGCGTGACCGCGGCAAGCCTCGCTTGAACCTCCGGCCGGTGCACCCGGGCACTCGTGCGACGCGATTGCAGGGCCTGGTCGCTGCGCGTCAGCGCCTCGCTGATCGCTGCCTGTCCTTCGTCCAGGCCGCGGGCGAGCGTCGCGATTTCGACCAGTTTCTGTGTCGCGAAGGCGAGCCAGCCCTGCAGATCCGGATCGAGGTTCTGTTCTTGCTCAAGATCCACCGGCACGTGCAGCAGACTGCATGATGGTGCCACCATCAGTCGGCGTGAGCCGCGCTTCGCCGCGATGCTCTCGAGGGTCGCCGCGGCCGCACGCAGATCGGTCCGCCAGATGTTGCGTCCGTCGATCAGCCCAACCGAAAGGAACCGTTCGAGAGGAAGCACCGCCAGCACGGCGTCAAGTTGTTCCCGTGCACGGACCAGATCGAGATGCAGGCCGGCGACAGGCAGTCCGACAGCCGTCGCAAGGTTGTCGCCAAAGCCTCCGAAATAACTGGTCAGCAGCACGTCCGGAGCACCGTCGGCCAGCATGTCGTAGGCGCGGGCAAATGCGGCCCTCGCACGGTCGTCAAGATCAAGCCCCAGGCACGGCTCATCCATCTGCACCCACGGGCAGGCATCCGCCGCCAACTCACGCAGGATTTGCGCGTACACCGGCAGGAGAGCGTCCAGCCGGTCGAGCGGGTCGGAACCGTCGGTGCTCTTCGAGAGCAGCAGGAAACTGACCGGCCCCAACAGGACAGGACGGGTACGAATGCAATGCGAACGAGCCTCGCGAAACAGCGTCCGGGGAAGGTTCTCGGTCAGGCTGAACGGCTGGTCGCGTACCAGCAGAGGCACCAGATAGTGGTAGTTTGTATCAAACCACTTCGTCATCTCCAGCGCCGGCACACTGGGCTCGGCGTTGCCCGTCGCCTGCGACGAACGCGAGCCGCGTGCGAGGGCGAAGTACGTCTCCAACGAAACCGGACCGCCGTCCCAACCGTATCCGGGCGGGATCGCACCTAGCATGCATGCAGTGTCCAGCACATGGTCATAAAGCGAGAAATCGCCCGATGGGACGTGGCCGATGCCATGCCCGACCTGCTGGCGCCAATGGGTTGCACGCAGGCGCGCCCCGATCGCCAGAAGCGCTTCGCCATCGATGGCGCCGCGCCAGAATTGCTCCAACGCGGTCTTCAACTCGCGCCGCCGGCCGATGCGGGGAAAGCCCAGATTGCTCGCGATCGTCATGTGCGCCCCCCGTGGCGGGTAAATTTCGGTTCACGGCCCCAGTGGGTGGTTTTTGGTGACGCCATCGGTAGTCTCCCGCAGCCGACACACCCCGTTCGGCTGGCTATGGTTGCGACGACGGCAGGTCTCCTGACTCGCGGCATCCACGCCGCTGATCCTGTCTTCCCGGGCTTCCGACCCAGTGACCCGCCACCAACCCGAGGGTCCGGTGGCGGCCGAACCAGCGTCTCACCGCTGACAGTTGCGGGGGCAGTCGCCGACTTACCCCCGGACACACGGTCCAGCCGGGATGCACGGCGTTCCCTTTTCACCCGCTCGCGCGGGACCGTCGACACATAAGCATATCTTTATGTGAGCATCCGACGCAAGAGGGATCGCGTCGCGGGAGAGGATCAGTGCGCGGGCTCCGCCGCGATAGCCATCCGGTGTGCCACCGCTCTGCCGGCCGTTTGTCCCGCGGTCACCACGAGGCGTCCCGCGGTCGGCCGAAGGGTCTCAAGCGACCGTGGCTTGACCCAGTCTCGCGTCGCGTGCGGGAGATCCTTTCCCTTGCCTGCGATCGTGACGCAAGCCGCGCGCCGCGCTACACCGCCGGGACAAGATCGGAGGATCCTCTATGACCGCCATCAACATGAACTTCGCCTCGCCCCGTCTGTTGCTGGTTGCCGCCGGCGCGGTGCGGCAGATTGCCGAGGTGCTGGCGAAGTTCGGGCTGTCCCGGCCGCTGGTTGTCACCGATCCGTTCATGGTGGCCTCGGGCCATGTCCGTCACTGCCTGGACCCGCTGGCCGCCGCTGGCCTGGCGGTCTCGACCTTCAGCGACACCGTGCCGGATCCCACCGACACGGTCATCACCGCTGGAGTGGCTGAGATCAACAAGGGGGATTTCGACTGCCTGATCGGCTTCGGCGGCGGCTCACCGATCGACACCGCCAAGGCCATGGCAATCCTGGCGGCGGGCGGCGGCGCGATGCGCGACTACAAGGTGCCGTTCGCCGCGGATCGTGGCGCGCTGCCGGTCATTGCGATTCCGACCACAGCCGGCACCGGCAGCGAGTGCACTCGCTTCACCGTCATCACCGACACCGAACGAGATGAGAAGATGCTGATCGCCGGCCTGGGCGCTCTGCCGCTCGCCGCCCTGGTGGACTACGAGTTGACGTATTCGGTGCCACCCCGCACCACGGCCGACACCGGCGTGGACAGCCTCACACACGCGCTGGAGGCCTACGTGTCGAAGCGCGCCAATCCGGTCTCCGACGCCCTGGCGCTGTCGGCGATGGCACTGATCGGCAGCAATATCCGGACCGCCTACACCGAGCCGCGCAATGCCGCCGCTCGGGAGGCGATGATGCTGGGCGCCACCGAGGCTGGGCTGGCGTTCTCCAATAGCTCGGTTGCGCTGGTGCACGGTATGTCGCGTCCAATCGGAGCACATTTTCATGTGCCGCACGGCCTGTCGAACGCAATGCTGCTGCCGGCGATCACCCGGTTCTCGGTGCCGGGGGCGCAGGCGCGCTATGCCGAGGCCTCGCGGCGGATCGGTTTCGCCGCAGAAACGGATGCCGACGCCACGGCGGCAGCGAAGCTGATCACCGGGTTGGAGACGCTGAACAAGGACCTTTCAGTGCCCACCCCGTCGGCCTACGGTATCGATGAGGCTGCCTGGACCGGAAAGATGGCATTGATGGCCGAGCAGGCACTCGCGTCCGGCAGCCCTGGCAACAATCCTCTTGTGCCGACGGCCGAGCAGATCGTTGGGCTGTACCGCGAGGTCTGGATCGGTGCGGCAGCGAACCGGTAGCATCGACGCGGTGGCCTTGGCATAAACAGGTGCCCGGGCCATGACGCCGCTGGTGTCGTTGCAAGTTCCGGCCAGCGGAGGCCGCGGAACTCTCGAGCCGTTCGCGCCAGCAAGCGGCGGTCGGCGAGATTCCCAACCTCGCCAACCTCCATCGCGGCTCCACAGGGCGCGCCGCGTGTTCCAACGACTATCACTCGATTTGTCGGTCGGGATCAACGTGCCGAAACGACACGCCGATCCCGGCCGGTTGATCGGCGATCAGCCCGCCTTCACAACGTAACCATAGGCGGCGTTACTGGGGTTGCCGCCATTTTGAAGATACGCCGCCTTTTGCTTGGCGATACCGTCGAACGGCATGTCATTCATGGCGGCGCGCAAATCGAGGTGGTAGTGGCGCGCCCCGTTAAAGCCAAGGATCGCGCTCTTTACCGGCCCGTCGGCGGCGCCCAGCGGCGCGAAGCCGTGCTTTTTCTGCATATCTTCGGGAATTTCCAGGCGACGGAACGCCTCGATCTGCCATTGCGGGGAGCCGTAGAAGACCGAATCGGTGCCCCACAACACGTGGTCGTAACCCAGCCCCTTGATCAGCGTGCCCATGAACGCCGCGCAGAACCGTGGATTGGTCACCACCGAAACCGCGAGGCAGGTACCAAGTTCGGCGTAGACGTTGGTGACGCCGAATTTGTCCGGGATCGCTGCGAGGTCAGAGGTCCAGCGGACATAGCCGGTCCGTTCGAATTCGGCCAGATCGTCGACTGGATTCTCCACAAAGGCACGCAATGCCGAATGGTAGATGACGAAATTCATTTGCGGCCAGTCCTTTGCCGCCTTGCCGACATCGTCGACCGTGGCGTAGCGCCAACCGCCCCCCGGGATCGAGGTTTCGTAGTCCTTTGGCAGCAACCCCTTGTGGATGCAAAGCGTGGTGATGCCGGCCTTCACAGCCTTCTCGTAGAACGGATACATCAGCTTCTCGTCATCCAGACGCCACGGATACTTTGTCGTCGCCGGGCTGAGAGGATCGCCGATCGTATAGGACTTCCAGCTGGTCGGATGAAGGACTTCGATCGCGTGATCGACCGCATCCATCCAACCCGGCTGCTTGGGCGTGATCATCGAGTGGTACAGCAGCCGCTTCGTCCCGGCCAGTCCGTTGACGTCGTCCGCTGCTGCTTTGATCTGATCACTGGTCAGGAACCATTTGTTTGGGTCGTCGAATGGCGCGCCGCTGAGAAGTCCAACCGTCGTATCACTGTCGAGATAGACTTCCTTGACGAAATTTTCGAATTTGATTCGATCCATCCCCATGCCGAGGCTGCTCTTCAACGCGGGGTTCCAGTTTTCTGCTGCATATTGTCCGATGCCCAGGATGCCCTCCCAGCCGTAGTCATCGCGTACGAAGTGCAACTGGTCATCGAAAATAAACTGTTTCGACAAGGCCTCGGCGCGGGCGGCGCCCACCTCGGGTTCCCTGGCCTCGGCCGGGTCGACATTGAACACTCGCCCGAAGACGTCATTCATCGCCACGAAGGCAGCCGCCATGCCGCAACTGGAACGCAGAAACCGGCGCCGGTCAAAGCCAAGCCTGCGTCCATGTTCGTCGGCAAGCTCTTTCAGGCGGCCTTCTACTTTGCGCTGTTCCTCAGTTTGAGGCAGTGGGTTGAACTCGCCGTTCGAGACCATTTGCAATGGCACTGGCGATGGAAACGTCGTGTTGTCGGGCGCGGTCAGTTCGCTAAGCTCTCGCTCACTCAGGAAAGTGCCCATCGTTTTCTCCCATTTTTCTTTGGAACGCTTGGCAGACATGGCCCGAGTTCATCAGGCCAACTCCTGGTCAAGACCTGCGATGCACTTCTAGCTTAACAAGGATCGGGCACAGCACTGACCTTGTCAAGTCCACGGCCGCAGATCTCAAGGATAAAGGCCGCTCTGACGCCAGTTCTTGGGCTCCTTTGCGCTGTACTGATATCTTGCACGATGTAACGGCATCGCCGGCGCGAAGCGGTACTGCACAAGCTTGCCCCCTGAGCGCAAGTAAAGCCCAGCGGAGGCACTTTTACTTTCGGCCCGCGGCGACTTCGGCGGTGTTCGGATCTTTAAACCTCGAAGGCCTGTGCGGTATCCGAACGTTTGGCGATTTCGACTGAAACTGAGGCAACAGCTTCGCGCAAGTTCTCGTGCCCGGGCTGGATGCACCGAGCGCAGCACCCACGCCTCCGCTTCGAGGCTCGAGCGAGGGATCGGGGAGATCGCAGCCTTGCCGACGTCCCCGTGTGCGTGTCATTCCCTGGTCCGTGGGCTGCGCGACGGTCGACCCAGGGACCAACCAGAGAGGAGAATTCAAGGTGGCGAAAGACCCGAACGGACGCATTCATATCGGCGTCGGCGGCTGGACGTTCGAGCCCTGGCGCGGCGAATTCTACCCGAAAGGGCACCCACAGAAACGGGAGCTTGAATACGCGAGCCGCAAGCTGACCTCCATCGAGATCAACGGCACGTATTACGGGTCGCAGAAGCCGGAGAGTTTCGCCAGGTGGCACGACGAAACGCCGGATCATTTCACATTTGCGGTCAAAGGTCCGCGGTTCACCACCAATCGGCGAGTCCTGGCCGAAGCCGGTTCATCAGTCGAGCGCTTCTTCGCCAGCGGCGTGATGAACCTCAAGAAGAAGCTCGGCCCCGTCAACTGGCAGTTTATGACGACAAAGAAATTCGACCCCGAGGACTTCGAGGCATTTTTGAAGCTTCTGCCCAAAAGCGTCGAAGGGCATACGGTTCGCCACGCGGTCGAAGTGCGTCACAACAGCTTTCGCACCGCCGATTTCGTTGCGCTCGCACGTGACTACGGCGTAGCCATAGTGATGGCGGCGAACTCGGAATATCCCCAGATCGCCGACATCACCGCGCCATTCGTCTATGCGCGCATCATGGGAACCACCGAAGCCGAGGCCACCGGCTATCCCGAAAGCGCCATCCGTGCCTGGACCGAGCGGGCGCACATCTGGGCGTCGGGCGGCATGCCGGATGGGTTGGAAGCGGTGACCGCCAGCCCGGCGAAAACCGAGGCCCGGGATGTCTTCCTCTACGTCATCAGCGGCTTCAAGCCACGCAATCCGGCCGCGGCCATGGCGATGATCCAGCGTCTGGATCCCTGACGGTGCTCGCTCTATTGCGGGTGCCTGCCGTCAACACCATCTCAGTCGCCGCAGCCCATTAGTCTGGCTCGAATCGCGGAGCGACCTCACGCTGATGAGATTGCCGATGAAACAATGGATAGAGCGTTTCCACCCAGCGTGGAACCGCTCTATAGCTCGATCCTCCGCCGGCCAACGCAACCAGAAGGGCGAAGCGAATGAATGACCTCTTCAGCGTCGCCGATCTCGACCAGCGCGGGCGAGAGGAACTGGCGCCGGGCGCTGTGCTTTTGCCCGGCCAGGCGCTGCCTGTCGAGGCCGCTCTGCTCGAAGCGCTGGAAGCAATCGTTGCCGGTGCGCCGTTTCGGCACATGATCACGCCGGGCGGCTTCCAGATGTCCGTTGCCATGACCAACTGCGGCAAAGCCGGCTGGATCACCGACCGGACGGGTTACCGTTACGATGCGACCGATCCGCAAAGCGGCCGACCCTGGCCGGAGATGCCGGCGGTGTTCACGAAGCTCGCGACCGAGGCGGCGGCGGAGGCCGGTTACCTGAGTTTTTTCCCTGACGCCTGTCTGATCAATCGTTACGAACCCGGCGCACGTTTGACGCTGCATCAGGACCGCAACGAGCGCGACCTTGCAAACCCCGTCGTCTCCGTGTCGCTCGGCCTGCCGGCCACGTTTCAGTTCGGCGGCCTGAAGCGAACGGACGCGCCGCGGAAGATACCGCTGCGTCATGGTGACGTTGTGATCTGGGGTGGACCAAGCCGCCTGTTCTATCACGGCATTCTCCCGCTCAAGGACGGCGAACACCCAAGGCTCGGACGCGTTCGTTTCAATCTCACCTACCGCAAGGCGCTCTGAAAGTCGCCTCCCGCTTACGATACCTTCACGGGCGGCAGCACATCGTCCGGATCAAGTCCCAACTCGTGCAGACCTATGTTCCAAAGACAGCTATCGGTGGGAGGCGGTTGGATCTCCGCGATCGCTCCGTCGCGAAACAGTTGTTCCAGCCTTGATCCCTTGAAGATGCCATGTGCTCCACCCAGTGTCAGAGCGGTGCGCGTGATGCTGCTCACAGCTTCTCCGACCAGGTATTTTGCCCGGAGAAGTGCAGCGGTCGTTTCGGCTGTTGATCCCTGCGTATCGCTCAGCCAGGCCGAATGATATGTGACAAGCCGAGCGGCCTGCAGATCCGCACTCATCTTCGCGATATGGCGGCGGACGTCGGGGTGATACGCGAGGGATTGCGCGTAGCCCTGCGGCTGACGCGCCGCCACCACCCGGCGCACCTCGTCATAGGCAGCTACCGCCAGTCCGAGATAGACCGCGGTGTACGAACCCCAGAACCAGTTCTGATTGGCCCGCCAGAACTGCCTGATGTCATCGGAATGAAACATCACCGCGCTGTCCGGCACCCAGCACTCGTCCAGCACCAATAAATCACTACGGGTCGCACGCATGCCAAGCGTATCCCAGTTGGCAATCACGCTGCGTCCTTCGACGACTTGGGGCACCAGCAGCAGCATTCCCGCCGTCGGGCTTGTCGCTGTGTCCGGATAGGTCATCACCAGGACATAATCCGCCGCCTCCAGCATCGAGGCGAACATCTTCCGGCCGGTTACGCTGTAGCCGCCGTCGACGTGACGGGCGCGTACACTCAATGGACGGGCGCCGATCAACGACGTTGTACCCGGCTCGGAGAAATTACCGCCGATCAGCTTACGTTGCCGCACCACCAGATCGGCGATGTGTTGCTTCGCCCGGTCAGTCACCTCGAGGCTTGTCAACAGCGGCATCACGACCGAGGTGTGCATATTAAATGCGAGGGCAGTTGACGGGCAGCCCTGCCCCAGCGCTTCGTAAGCAATCGTGTGGCTCAGAAAATCCCAGCCCGATCCACCCAGAGCCTTCGGAATCGTCAGCTCCAGAAAACCCTCCTGGCGCAGGCGATCATAATTCTCGATGGGATGCGAGGCATCGCGATCATGCTCGGCGGACCGCGACGCGAAATCAGCCGCCAGGGATCGGCAGCGCTGTCGGAGACGCTCCTGCTCGTCGGTGATCCGGAAGTCCACGTGCCAGCCCTCCTGTTCAGCAGGAGCTTAGCCCGGTTCACCCAGTTGTATAGACACGCTGGGACTTATTTCAATCCGACGACCTCAGCCAGCGCTTCGAGCTGTTCGACGTACCGCGAGACCGGGTTCAGCAGTAGATGGTCGGCACCCATTGCGGCGATCTCCTCCAGACGCGCTCGCACCTGCTCCGGGGTGCCATGGATGCCCGACGTGTCGGTGCCGCCAGGGTTATGGTAAACCTCGCTGTACCAACGGTGCAGCTCGGCCCGCGCCGCCTCGGGCCGCTCGTCAACCGCAATGAATATCCGCTTCGAGATCGGAAAGGTCGCCGGGTCGCGCCCGGCCTTGGCCAGCGCCTCGCGTAGCAGCGGCACGGCGCGACGGAAATCGTCCGTGCTCGACCCCCCTGCCCCCATCCACGCGTTCGCCATCCCCGCCGCGCGCCGCATGGCATCCGGATGCCCGACGCCCATCCAGACCGGCAGTTTCTGCTGCACCGGCCTGACGCCCAGCGACACATCGTCCACCCGGAAGAACCGGCCGTGATGGGTGACCTTTGGCTGGCTCCACAAGGCCCGGATCAGTTCCACCGCTTCCCGGAACCGCGCCACGCGACCCTCGGGCGGCACTTGAAAGTTGCGACAATGTCGCTCCGTGCCAAGCCCGACCCCCATGATCGCTCGGCCGTTGCTGAGATAGTCGAGCGTCGCCCACTGTTGCGCTACCATGCGCGGATCGTGCGCGGGCAGCACCAGAACCGACGCGCCAAGGCCGATCTTGCTGGTGACCGCGGCGGCGTAGGTGAGCACCACCACCGGATCGAAGCTGGTGACGTGGTCGAGTGTGTTCTCTGTCACCCACAGATCGCGGAATCCCAGCGCCTCGGCACGCTGGGCGACGGTGCGGACCACCGCCACGTCGATGCCGTCGGGCGAGCGGTGCGGCAACGACATACCGAGCGGTATCCTATCTTTCAGTGCCATCGGAATCCGTCCTATGCCTTTTCGATGATTTCCATTTGTGCCTCGTCCGGGGCCTGCACGAAGGCGACACGCTTGCCGTTGCTCCCTGTGAGTTCCTCCAGAATTGTTGCGCCGTTCTGCCGCAGCTTGCTCAGCGTCGCCGGAAAATCGTCGGTGACCACCGCCATGTGCTCGATGCCATAGTGCTGTGTGTGCTTTTGCTCGGCGATGATCCCGGTGATGTTGAGTTGGACCCCGTGCAGGTCGAGCTGGAAGCCGCGCCCGGGTATCTCAGCTTTCATCGTGGCACCGAAGTTTTCAATGTAGTACCGAATGGTCTGCTGCACATCGCGGGTCTTCAGATGCACATGCTGCATGGACAGAGCCATTGTTGTTCCCCCTATGGTCGTCGCGCCGCCATGATGGTGGCCGTTTTCCCAGCATGCTGGCAAGGCGGGTCGATGCGACGATGGCTTTTCGCCGCGGCGATGATCGTGGCATCGCCCGCGCTGAGCGGGGAGGTTGGGTTTTCACTGGTCGAGGCGCCGGATCCACCGGGGGAAGCGTTGAAGGTTGGCGTCTGGTACCCCACCACGGCATCCGCGTCCGATCACCGGCTTGGCCTCTTCACCCAAGTGGTCGCACCTGACGCCGCGGTAGACGGAACCTCCCATCCGCTGATCGTCATATCGCATGGCAATGGAGGGACGCTTGAGGGCCATTACGATACCGCCCTCGCACTCGCACAGTCTGGCTTCGTCGTCGCCGCGATGCGCCATACCGGTGACAACTCGCAGGACCACAGCCGTGCGACGCAGTTGGCCGACCGGCCGCGCGCGGTCCATGCGGTGATCGATTACATGCTCGCGGCGTGGCCAGACCATGCGGCGATCGATCCTGACAAGATCGGCGTCTTTGGGTTTTCCTCGGGGGGTTTCACGGCGCTGGTTTCAGTCGGCGGCATTCCCGACCTGACCCGCGTCGCACCGTACTGCGCCGAGCACGAGGCGACCTATGCCTGCCAGGTGTTGAAGCAACATCCCGTCAGCAGCGATCATCCGATACCGGTCGAGGCCTGGGTCGCTGACCGGCGCATCAGGGCGGCGGTGGTCGCGGCGCCCGCCATCGGTTTCACGTTTCGCGGGGCAGGACTAAGGAACGTACACCTCCCGATCCAGCTTTGGCGCGCCGAGGATGACCATATCCTGCCGTCGCCGGACTACGCCGAGGCGGTGAGGGACGCACTGCCGCATCCGCCCGAGTATCATGTCGTCCCTGGTGCGGACCATTTTGACTTCTTGGCGCCCTGCTCCGAGGCGCTCGCCAGCGCGGTTCCGGTCATCTGCCAGGAGCAAGGCGGCTTTGATCGTGCCGCGTTCCATCGGATGTTCAATCAGGACGTGGTGCGGTTCTTCGAACAAACGCTTCGCTAGAGCAATATCAGCCTGCCTCAAGTCACGGAGCGACCTCAGGCTGATGAAATTGCTCGTCAAACAGTGCCAGGGGCGTTTCCACTTTAAGGTGGAAGCGCTCTAGAGCAATATCAGGTCGTCGCGGTGGACCATCTCATCACGGCCACGCCAACCCAGAATCGCTTCGATCTCGTCCGATCGGTGGCTGGCGATGCGTTCGGCGTCGCCGCTGGCATAGGCAGACAATCCGCGGCCAAGGACCGCCCCGTCCGGTCCGACGATGGTGACCGCGTCGCCACGCTCGAAAGCGCCTTCCACTCCACGGACGCCAGCCGGCAGCAGCGAGCGACCGCTAGCAAGCGCCCTCGCGGCCCCGGCATCGACCGTAAGCACCCCTTGGGGCGACAACGTGCCCGCGATCCAGCGCTTGCGGGCTGTGCGGCCCTCGGGCGCAGGCAGGAACCAGGTGCAGCGCGCATCACGCTCCAGCGCCTGTAGCGGCCGTTCGACGTTGCCGATCGCGATCGCCATCGCGCAACCAGACTGTGTCGCGATCCGAGCCGCCACCAACTTGGTACGCATGCCGCCGGAAGAATAGCCGGGTGGAGGCTCGCCGCCCATCGCCTCGATCTCCGGCGTAATCGCCTTGACGATCGGAATGTGAGCCGCAAGAGGATTGCGGCGCGGGTCGGCGGTATAAAGCCCATCGATGTCGGACAGCAGGATCAATTGGTCCGCCTGAACCATTTCCGCGACGCGGGCGGCCAGCCGGTCATTGTCGCCGAAGCGGATCTCGGCCGTGGCGACGGTGTCGTTCTCGTTGATCACCGGCACGCAGCGCAGGCTCAGCAACGTTTTCAGCGTCTCCCTGGCGTTCAGGTAGCGGCGGCGGTCCTCGGTGTCGCCCAAGGTCAGTAAAAGCTGTGCGGCCGTCAGGCCACGCGCCGACAAAGCCTCGCTCCAGGCCTGTGCAAGGCGGATCTGCCCGACCGCCGCGGCAGCTTGCTTTTCTTCTAATCTCAGACGCTTATGGTTCAATCCCAGTGTACGGCGCGCAAGCGCGATGGCACCCGATGAGACCACGATGACATCCGCGCCACGCGCCCGAAGCGTCTGGATATCGGCCGCGACACTATCGAGCCAGGTCGTGCGCGGTGCGGCGTCCTCCTGGTCCACCACCAGCGCGCTGCCGATTTTCACCACGACCCTCTGGGCTGTGGCTAACGAAGGGATCACGCCGCTTGCCCCTGCCCCGTCGGTCCATACAACGTGGCAAGATCCCCCGGTTCGCGCCGGACCAGGTGGTCGGCTTCTTCGCGCCTCCTGGCATGGATCGCGTCCTGCAAAGCGCGCAACACCTCCGGGACGCCCTGGCCCGTGGCGCCCGACAGCAAAAAAACCCGCTGGCCAGACGCCTTCCGCAATGCGGTCAGGCGAGCGGCGGTCTCTCTTGGCGTCATGGAATCGGACTTATTCAAGCCCAATAGTTCGGGCTTCTGAGCCAAACCACCGCCGTAGGAAGACAACTCGCTGCGAACCGTGCGCCAGGCACGAACGACGTCTCCGGCCGCCCCGTCGACCAGATGCAGAAGAACGGCACAACGCTCCACATGGCCGAGAAAACGGTCCCCAAGCCCGGCTCCTTCGTGAGCACCCTCGATCAGGCCCGGAATGTCGGCCAGCACGAATTCCTCGGCATTGGACAGGCGGGTGACGCCAAGCTGGGGGTGCAGGGTCGTGAATGGATAGTCGGCGATCTTTGGACGTGCCGCGGAGACCACCGACAGGAAGGTGGACTTGCCGGCATTTGGCAGTCCGACCAGACCGGCATCGGCGATCAGCTTCAGGCGCAGCCATACCCAAAGTTCTTCGCCCGGCCAGCCCTTCGTGGCCTTGCGTGGCGCACGGTTGGTTGAGGTCTTGAAATGAGCATTGCCGAAACCGCCATCACCGCCGCGCAGCAGGGTCACCCGCTTTCCGGCGGTGTCGAGGTCCGCCAGCATGGTTTGCTGATCGTCGGCGAAAATCTGGGTGCCGAGCGGAACCTTGACGACAACGTCCGGGGCGCCTGCACCGGTGCGGTCAGACCCCGCCCCGTTGCCGCCTTTTCGTGCCCTGAAATGCTGCGTGTAGCGAAAATCGATCAGGGTGTTCAGGTTGTGCTCGGCCTGAAATATGATGTCGCCGCCCCTGCCGCCATTGCCGCCGTCCGGGCCACCGAACTCGATAAATTTCTCCCGTCGGAACGCCACCACACCGTCCCCGCCGTCCCCGGAGCGCGTGTAGATCTTCGCCTGGTCGAGAAATTTCATGATGGGTCACCAAAAAGAAACGGGGACCGGCATACACCGGCCCCCGCCCAGAACAGAATCGGGTCCGGCGCTACTCGGCGGCGAGCGGCAACGGTTCCACGGAAATATGCACCTTCCCTTCGGACTTCCGGGTGAATTTCACCTTGCCGTCGATCAGCGCAAAAATGGTGTGGTCACGGCCGAGGCCGACATTGGTTCCCGGGTGCCACTTGGTGCCACGCTGACGCACCAGGATGTTGCCGGCGACAACCTTCTCGCCGCCGAACTTCTTGATGCCGAGGCGCCGGCCCTCGGTATCGCGGCCGTTGCGTGACGATCCGCCTGCCTTTTTATGTGCCATGGCGGGTTACTCCTTTGTTTCACCGGGGTCAGTCGCCCTGGCCGCGTCGGTTGTGGATGCGTCGGGGTGTGTCTCGGCCGCCTCCGGGTTCGCTTGGACGGCCTCCTGGCCTACTTCAACGCCCTCTGGGTCTGGCTCAACCACTTCGAGGGGCGCTTCCACGGCTTGGCGGTTCGCTTCGACAGTCTCGAAGACCGGTTCGACGGCTTGCGGCGCCGTTTCGACTGCCTCCGGGGCTTCGCCGGAGACAATCGCGAGCAACTCGGCGGCATCCAGAGCCGCGGGGGGAACGCTGTCCGCCTGCTGCGCGATCGTCGGGGCAGCCGTGTCCGTCTTGGCCGTCGCGGTGTGAGTCTGGCCTGCCGCGGTGATCCCGGCAACGCGCAGAACGGTCACGTGCTGGCGATGACCATTGCGGCGGCGGCTGTTCTGACGACGGCGCTTCTTGAAGATTATCACCTTGCCCAGTCGATCCTGGGCGATCACGGTGGCGGTAACCGAGGCGTCCGCGACCGTCGGCGACCCAAGGGTCAGGTTGCCCTCACCACCCACCGCCAGCACGTCGGTAAAGGTAACGGTGCCGCCAGGCTCGGCAGCCAACTTTTCGACTTTCAGCACAGCGTTGAGAGAAACGCGGTACTGTTTTCCGCCTGTGCGGATGACAGCGAACATAGATCGGACTTTCAAGACGGGTCAGGACGACGCGGCCACCCGAGGATATCGATCACCGGCGGCCGGAAGCGCGCCTTATAGCGATCAGCGGAGGCGTGTCAACTGGAGCCGATGGGCTGAAAGTCAAGGCTGGTCAAAAGCTTGCCGATGTCACCGAGGAACGCCGGCCGGCGATAGGCCCGCGACTGGGTACGTCGCTGAGGCGATCCGATGGCAGGACTAGCCGATACGGTATCATCATGGTCTGCCTACCGGTTCCTGCACCGATTGCGGAAGTCTGAATATTCGCCACTCTGCCCGCGCATCGACAGCAAAAACAGGGAGCAGACGTTGCCTAGCCCGATCCTCGCGCCAGTGATCACGCTCGTCCTATGGACATTCGTGATGTGCCTTTGGCTTTATGCGACCCGCATTCCAGCCCTGAGCAAGGCCAAGATTGCTTACGACCCGCGTCGTCCCGCGGAAGAATTCCATGCGCAACTGCCTGCCGAGGTACGCTGGAAGGCCGACAACTACAATAACCTCATGGAGCAGCCGACATTATTCTACGCGGTAGCACTGACACTGGCGCTCCTGAATGCGGGCTCCGGTCTGAACGCAGCGTTGGCATGGATCTACGTGGCTTTGCGGGTCGTCCACAGTCTTGTTCAGGCGACCGTCAATAAGGTCAATCTTCGCTTTCCTCTCTTCGCAGCCGCAACGATTGTTCTGTTGGCCATGACGGCTCGGGCGGCAACGATCATATTCTGAGCGCAGATCCCGTCTCGCCAAACCGCTCGCGCGGAAAGCGACCGCTTCCGGATCTCCCCCGGCTTGGGCTTGCGAGACAGCACCGAGCCAGGGGCCTCCGAGCGTCTGATCTTTTCCTGTCACACGTGACGCGCTCGTCTCGTCTTGGTGTGGAGAAAGGGATCGACCATGCGCAACATACTGGCCTGGATCATCAGCGCGGCACTCGCCGCCAATGGTCTGTTCATGCTTGCCGACCCGGCCGCGTGGTATGCAGCGGTGCCGGGAGTGATGCTGACCGGGCCGCTCAATCCCCATTTTGTGCGAGATATCGGCGGTGCCTATCTCGTGGCCGGCGCCTCGCTGGCCGCGTTTGCCATCAATCCACGAGCCAGGGAAGCCGCCTTGGCAGGGAGCGCCTTCCTGACGGTCCATGCACTGGTCCATCTCTGGGACGCAGCCAGCGGGCGCGAATCCCTTCATCATCTCGTCAACGACCTGCCGGCGGTGTTTCTGCCACCGGCAATCGCCTTGTGGCTCGCGTGGCCGAGCCGCATTTTCCAGCAGGAGAAGCAGCATGCTGAAATGGCTGGTGCGGCGGCGCATCGCCGCGTTTGAGCGCAACTACGGCTACAATTCCAGCTACGCCAACGACATACTTGACGTCAGCACCCGCGCCCTGTTCGTCTTCAACCGCATCGTGCCGATGTCCCGATACCGCTACGATGTGCCGCGGGACGCCTGGTTCGCGGCCAAGATTGCGACGATGCTGAGCGAAGATTGCGGCCCCTGCACGCAGCTCGCCATCACCATGGCGGAGCGGGAGGGCGTCAACGCCGAGCTGCTATGCGCCATCGTCAATGGCGATACGCACGCCATGACCCCGGACGCTGCGCTCGGTTTTCGCTTTGCGCAGGCGACGCTGGCTCGCAGCCGATCGGTCGATGAGTATCGTGAGGCAATCGAACGCCGCTGGGGCCGGCATGCCGTCGTGTCGCTGGCATTCGTCATCGCCTCTTCACGCGTGTTTCCGGCGGTGAAGTACGCGCTCGGGCACGGCCAGACGTGTCAGCGCGTAACGGTGGGCGGTACGGTGACCCCGGTGCGGCGGCAAGCCGCGTGACCGCGACCGAACCACGCGACCCAGCTGCCGGCTTCGAATCGCATCGGCGCCACTTGATGGCGCTGGCATATCGTATGCTGGGCTCGCTCACCGAGGCGGAAGACGCGGTTCAGGAGACCTATCTGCGCTGGCACCGGACCGACCGCGCACGGGTGAACGATCCGCGTGCATTCCTGTCCCGCATCGTCACGCGCTGCTGTCTCGATCAGCTCAGATCGGCACGCAGCCGACGGGAAACCTATGTCGGGCCATGGCTGCCCGAGCCGGTGCTGGGACATGCCGGCCTCGATGCCGATACCGCGAGCGAGTACGCGCATGATCTATCAGTGGCGCTGCTGCTGACGCTGGAGCGGCTGTCACCGCTCGAGCGGGCAGCGTTTTTGCTTCACGATGTCTTCGAGGTTGACTACGGCGAGATTGCCGCAACGCTTGGCCGCACCGAGGCAACCTGCCGCCAGCTTGCCGCCCGTGGCCGCGCCCAGATCCAGGGTTCTCGACCGCGTTTTCAGCCCAGCGCCGAGCAATCCGCCAGGCTGCTCGAAGTCTTCAAACAAGCGGCGGAAAGTGGCAATTCCGCCGGGCTCGCGGCCTATCTTGCCGAGGACGCAGTGCTGCTGTCGGACGGCGGCGGCAAGCGCACGGCGGCGCTCAATCCGATCCGCGGCGCCGAACGTATCATCCGCCTCCTCGATGGGCTGGGGCGCCAGGCACCCTCCGGCCATTTCCAGCTGCGCACGACACCCATCAACGGCATGCCCGGCTTTATCGTCGCCGAGGCAGATGGTGGCGTTCAGACGATCTCGTTCGATATAGCGGATGGAAAGATCGCGGCGATTTACGTTGTCCGCAATCCCGATAAGCTGCGTGGAGTGGCTTTCTAATGCCGGAACGTTTCAAAACGCCAGCGACGTCGCCTGCACCACCAGCGGTAACGTCCGCACCATGTCCAGCACCGAATCCGGCACGCCCTCGTCCACCGACACCAGACAGATCGCATCGCCGCCCTGGCTCGCTCGGCCCAGGTGGAATGTCGCTATATTGATCCCCGCCCCGGCCAGCGTGGCACCGAACCGGCCGATAAAGCCTGGCTTGTCCTGGTTCGTCACATACAGCATGTGCGGCGCGAAGTCGGCCTCGACCTTGATCCCTTTGATCTCCACGATCCGCGGGCGAGACCCGGCGAACAATGTTCCGGCAACCGAACGCGAAAGCCCATCGGTGTCCACCGTCACGCGCACCAACGTAAGATATTCCGACGGTCGGTCATGCACGGTCTCGGCCACGTCGATGCCGTGATCGCGCATCACGACCGAGGCATTGACCATGTTGACGCCCTCCATCAGCGGCGACATCAGGCCGGCCAGCACCGCCGCCGTCAGCGGCCTCGTGTTCAGCACGGCGACCTGCCCTTCGTACTCGATCGAGACCGTCTTCAACATGCCCTCGCGCACCTGGGTCAACTGGCCGGCGAAACCACCCAGCAGTCGGCAAAGCTCCAGATAGGGTTTCAATCGTGGCGCATCCTCGGCCGAAACCGAGGCCATATTGATCGCGTTCGTCACGGCACCGGTCAACAGAAAGTCGCTCATCTGTTCGGCCACCTGCAGTGCGACGTTCTCCTGTGCCTCGGCCGTGGCGGCACCGAGATGCGGCGTGCAGACGACATTCTCCAACTCGAACAACGGCGAGCTCGTGGCTGGTTCGGTCTCGAACACATCCAGTGCGGCGCCCGCGACGTGACCGGTCTTGATGGCGTCCGCCAGCGCGGCCTCATCCACCAGTCCGCCCCGCGCGCAGTTGATGATCCGCACGCCAGGCTTGGTCCGAGTAAGCGCCTCCCGCGACAGGATGTTCCGTGTCGCATCGGTCAGCGGCGTGTGCAGCGTGATGAAGTCAGAGCGGGTAAGTAACGTATCCAGGTCGGCCTTCTCGATCCCCAGCTCCAGCGCCCGCTTCTCCGAAAGAAACGGATCGTAGGCCAGCACTCGCATCCGCAGCCCGATTGCGCGGTCGGCGACGATGGAGCCGATATTTCCGCAGCCGATCAGGCCAAGGGTTTTGGCCGTCAGTTCGACGCCCATGAAGCGATTCTTCTCCCACTTGCCGGCTTTTGTGGATTCCGAGGCCTCGGGGAGCTGCCGAGCAAGGGCAAACATCATGGCGATGGCGTGCTCAGCGGTCGTGATGGTGTTGCCGTGCGGCGTATTCATCACCACGACACCGCGTGCCGTCGCCGAACGGATATCGACATTGTCGACGCCGATGCCGGCGCGTCCGACCACCTTCAGCCGGGGCGCTGCATCCATCAGTTCTTTCGTGACCTTGGTCGCGGAGCGGACGGCGAGCCCGTCATAGTCGCCGATGACGGCACGCAGTTCGGCCGGCGAAAGGCCCGGTTTCAGGTCGACGTCAATCCCGCGATGACGAAAAATCTCGACAGCGCCGGGTGACAGCTTGTCGCTGATCAGAACTCTGGGCATGGCACGTCCTTGCAGGATCGTTACTTGAATTGCGTCACTTCGCAGCCACGAATGCCTCGGCCACCTGTGCCGCCGCCCAGTCGAGCCACGGCAGCAAGGCCCCGATATCGCTGGTCTCCACGGTCGCGCCGCCCCAGATCCGCAGACCAGGTGGCGCGTCTCGGTAGGCGCCGATGTCGTAGGCCACGCCTCGTTTTTCCAGCAGGGAGGCAAGCTGGTTGGCCGCCTTTGCCTGACCTTCGGCCGGCAACCTGGTGAACCAGGGGGCGACGATCTTCAGGCAGATCGAGGTGCAGGAGCGTATCGCCGGATCCACGGCCAGGAAGTCCACCCAGTCGGTGCGGGCGACCCAGTCCGCTATCACCGCCAGGTTGGCCTCCGACCGGCCGATCAACGCCGGCAAGCCACCGATCCGCTCGGCCCAGCGCAAGCCGTCGAGTGCGTCCTCCACACAGAGCATCGACGGCGTGTTGATCGTTTCGCCCTTGAAGACACCCTCAGCCAGTTTGCCTTTCGACGTCAGGCGGAAGATCTTCGGCAATGGCCAGGCGGGCGTGTAGGTTTCCAATCGTTCCACCGCGCGCGGCGACAGTGCGAGCATGCCGTGGGCAGCCTCGCCACCCAGCACCTTCTGCCAGGACCAGGTCACCACATCCAGTTTGTCCCACGGCAGTGCCATGGCAAACGCGGCCGACGTTGCATCGCAGATCGCCAACCCCCGGCGATCGGCGGCGATCCACTCGGCGCCCGGCATCCGCACGCCTGATGTCGTCCCGTTCCAGGGGAAGACCACGTCGTGCTCCGGATCGACGGCGGCAAGCTCCGGCAGCCTGCCGTACGGCGCGGACAGTGCGCGGGCGTCCTGCAACTTCAGATGCTTGACGATATCGGTCGCCCAGCCTTCGCCGAAGCTTTCGAACGTCAGGATGTCGACGCCGCGAGCGCCAAGCATCGACCACAAAGCCATTTCGACAGCGCCGGTATCGGAGGCCGGAACGATTCCGAGCCGCCACGCCGCCGGGATGCCGAGGATAGCACGCGATCGTGTAATCACCTCGGCCAATCTCGCTTTGGGTGCAGCGGCACGATGACTGCGGCCCAGCATGGCGTCAGCGAGCGCATCGAGGGAAAAGCCCGGGCGCTTGGCGCAGGGTCCGGAAGAGAAGCAGGGGTTTGCCGGGCGAGATTCCGGCATCGCTGTGTTTGACACGTCACACTCTCCCTTTCAGAAGAGAAGCGTCCCGGTGGGGGGACGTAGCCCGCTGGCGCCTCTAAGAGACGCCAGGCGGCCCGTCAATCTTTTTCGCGCAGTTTGTTCGCGATCTAGCACCACGGGTCGGCATCGGCTCACGATCCCGTCAACCGACCGGGTTGTTAGCCCGCCTCGCGCGGCATGGTGCGATCCAGCGCGCAGAATACCTGAGAGATCGCGTTGCGTGACGGTGGCGGCGGAATTCCGAACCACCGGCCGAACGGACCGACGCCTCATGCGTTAATTCAGCACCGGCGCCCTGGCGCCTGAACGACAATGAAGGCCTCAAAATGAAGTGTCTTTTGGTCAGTTCCGCACTGTTTCTTGCGGCCGCCTCCGCGCAGGCGCAAAACCCGCAACCTGCATCACCGGAGAATCCGACCGTGCAGGTGGCGCCGCAGAATTCGCCGGCGCCCCCGCCGGAAAAAATCGCGCCGTCCGGCGGCACGACTTTGACTGAGCAACTGTCGAAGGGGCGCGGGACGGTCGAGCCGCCGAAAAATGTGGATCCCGGTATGACGGTCAGCCCGCCAGGCGGGACGGGGGATCGGATGTCAGTCGTCCCGCCGCCGGGCTCAGCCGGGGGTAAGGCCCCGGTCATACCGAAATAGCTGAGGACCCGTTCCCCGGGCGGCGCCCCGCTCGACGCGCCCGGACGCCCCCTGCGCGACGGCGGGGCGCCAATATGCTGGGCGGCAGAGCCGATCAAAGTGCGTGGATTGTCCGGACGTCCCCTGAACCGTGCTAAAGCTCACGCAGGGCGTTACAGATGAACGCAACCTGATCGTCAGTCAGTTCCGGATACAGCGGCAGGCTCAAAATTTGTTGAGCGGCGCTCGCTGTCTCGGGGCAGCCGAACGCGCCAAGCGCCACCCGCCCGGCATAGGCGGGCTGTTGATGCACCGGAACCGGATAGTGGATGCCCGTCCCTACGCCAAGTTGCCGCAGCTTCGCCTGCACCATGTCGCGGCTGTCGGTTCTGACGACATACAGATGGTAAACATGCGTGGCATCATCGCGTGGCCGCGGCGGTCGCAACGCGGTGCTCCGAAGCGCCTCGCCATAAGCTGAAGCGATCTCCGCCCGTCGCGCATTTTGCCGGTCCAGATGCGCCAGCTTGACACGCAGGATCGCGGCCTGCACCTCATCGAGCCGGCTGTTCACACCAATTTCGTCGCTGATCGGCTGGTTATGCCAGCCGTACTGGCGAAGCGCGGCGATGCGGGCTGCAAGCTCTCGATCCGGAGCGACCACGGCGCCGCCATCCCCGAGCGCACCCAGGTTCTTTGTTGGGTAGAAGCTGAAGGTCGCCGCATCGCCGAAGGTACCGACGCGCCGGCCGTGCAGGCATGCACCGTGCGCCTGCGCGCAATCCTCGATCAGCGCCACCCGGTGCTCGCGACAAAGCGGAACAATCCGGTCGAGGTCGGCCGGCTGTCCATACAAATGCACCAGCACGACTGCGCGGATCGGCGGCAAGCCGGGCGGCGGGTTCTTCAGCACCTGACGCAGAGCATCCGGATCCATCGTGTAGTGCACAGGATCGATATCGACCAGCAACGGTGTGGCCCCGGCCATTTCGATCGCCGCCACCGTCGCGACGGCGGTATGCGAGACGGTGACGACAGTGGCGCCCGGCCCGATCCCCAGGCCCCGCAACGCAAGCGCGACCGCGTCGGTGCCATTGCCGCATCCGACCGCGGCCGGCGCACCCAGCCAGTCGGCAAACTCCGCCTCAAAGGCGCGCACCTCGCCGCCCAGGATGTACCAGCCGGACGCCAGCACCCGGGCAACCGCCCGGTCGATCTCGGACTGCAGGGCGCGATAGCCCGCGCCTGGATTCGCTTGCGGGATCACCGCCCCGGGGATCGAGCCCTTGGGGTTCGCGACTGGTTCGGACGTGGTCACAGATAATGCCCGAGGCGGGGACGGAACCACTCCAACGTCCGGCCGACGCCATCCTGCAGCGAAGTGACCGGTGCCCAGCCCGACGCGGTCCGAAACGCGCTGTCGTCGGCGTAGTAGCTGCCGATATCGATCCTGGCCCGGTCAGTCGGGAACTCACGGGTGATGTAGCTGGCGGTGCCGCCGGACAGCCGCACCACTAACTCCGCCAATTCCTGCAGCGAGGCCGGGGGCGATCCGCCGAGGTTGAAAATGCCTCCGTGACACGCGGGTTTTTCCGCCGCCAGTAAAAAGGCGTTTGTAACATCGTCGACATAGGTCATGTCACGCAACTGGCTACCGCCCCAGACCTCGAACGGGCGCTCCTCGAGGACGCAACGGATCCAGATGCCCAGAAAGGTCTGGCGCGCGTCGCGGATGCGCACGCGCGGACCGTAGCAATTGGTCAGTCGCAAAGAGACGACCGGACGGCCGCGGACGCGGTGTTCCAGCATCCAGTACTGCTCGCCGGCGAACTTGGAGACGCCGTTCGCGTCTGGAGGCGCGACTGGATGGGATTCATCCACCGGGAGTTTCTCCACCCGGCCGTAGAACTGCCGGGTTGAGGCGTGCACGACAACCGCGTCGGGCGCCGCCTCGCGCGCGGCCTGGATCAGCCGGACCTGGGCCACCGCGTTCACTGCGATATCAGCCAGCGGGTCGGCCTGGCCGCCCATGTGACTGGTCTGCGCCGCCAGATTGAATATGACCGAGGCACCCTCGCACAGCGGACGGAGATCGATCTCCCGTATGTCGCCGCGAACCAGGTCGACGTCAGCGCCGTCCAGATTGCTGGTATTGGCGCCACCACCAAACAAAAACCCATCCAGCGCAGTCACACGCGCACCTCGCTCGGCCAGCGCGTGACACAGGTTGGCGCCAAGGAACCCGGCGCCGCCCGTCACCAACACTCTTCGTCCCGACCAGTCCATGAATACTCCTTGGCGAAAGGCTGGTTTCTGTTGGCTCAGCATGGCGACATTTGGGTCGCCACGGCCTCGTGCCCATATGCGGCCGCGCTCAGGGCAGTGCGGCGATGGCCGCGATCTCCACTTTCCAGCGCGGGTCGAACAATCTTGCCTCCACGGTGACGCGGGCCGGCGGATTGGCCGCGTCCAGCCAGCGATCCCACGCCTGGTTCATCGCTGAAATGTCGCGAATATCGGCGAGAAAAATCTGGCAGGACAGCAAACTCGATTTGTCGGTCCCCGCCTCCGCCAGCAGAGCGTCGATCTGCCGCAACACGTCCTCGGTCTGGCCCTCGGCGTCGAGGCTGGGATCATCCGCCACCTGCCCGGCCAAATAGACCAGCTTGCCATGCACGACGGCACCGGTCAGACGTCCCTCGGGATGCAGCCGGCGGATGGTCATACACCGCGCGCCGTCACACAATCCGCTTTGTCATCTGGTGTGACTTCTCATCCGCTGGGACTCCCTGACCGTTGTCAGCCTCTTATACGCAATTCCGCCTCACGCACGGGGAATTGCCTGACGCCAGAGGCTGGCGTGCGGACCCGTCGCCATGCTGATCAGCCAGAACGCGCCGGCGGTCAGCACAATCGCAGGGCCGGCCGGTATATCCAGGTTGAACGACAGAACCAGGCCGCCGAACGACGCGGCGCAGGCGAGTGCCACGGCAACGCGGACCTGGCCCGCCAGCGAATCGGACCAATGGCGAGCGGCGATAGCCGGCAACATCATCAGGCCAACAGACATGAGCGTGCCGAGCGCGACGAAACCGGACACCACGCACAGCACGACGAGTATCAGGAAGATCAGGTGCCATCGCCCGTCATTGCGTCCGGTCGCCGCCATGAAGCCGGAGTCGAAACTCTCCAGCACCAAAGGCCGCCAGATCAACGCAAGCACCGGCAGCGTGACGCTGGCGACGCCGGCCATACCGAGCAAAGCCGTGTCGTCCACCGCCAGCACGTTGCCAAACAACAGATGGGTCAGATCGATGCTGTGCTGCGCCGAGATCAGCGCCACCCCGGCGGCGAGTGCCAGCAGGTACATGCCGGCAAGCTGACTGTCCTCCCGGCCGCCGGTTCGACGCGCCAGCCACCCGGCGATGATCGCGACCGCGAGCCCGGCGGCGATCCCACCAAGCCCCATCGCCCAGAACGACAGCCCCGCCAGGGTCGCACCCAAACCGATCCCGGGCAGCACGCCGTGCTGGAGCACGTCGCTCATGAGGCTCATGCGCCGCAGCACCAGGAAAACCCCGAGCGGAGGAGCGGCGACCGACAGCGCCAGGCAACCAGCCAGGGCACGCCGCATGAAGCCAAACGCGAACGGCGAGACCAGGATTTCGTGAATCACGCCGCCTGTCGCCCCGTCGCCTCTCGCTCCGCCGCCTGGCACTCCGGCCCATGACGTTCGAATGATGGACAGTGATCGATGACGGCGGCGGTGGCGCCCCAGAGACTTGCCTCGCCGTTCAGCATCAGCGTCTGCGGGAAGTGGTGTCGGACAATGTCCATGTCGTGCAGCACAACGATCAGGGTGCGACCCTGTGCATGCCATTCATGGATAATGGTGAGCAGCAGCCGCGTCGTCGCCGCATCCACTGCGCTGAACGGCTCGTCCATCAAGATCGCCGCCGCGTCCTGCAAGATCGTGCGCGCAAACAGCAGACGTTGGAACTGCCCCGCCGAAAGCGCCTGCACAGGGCGCATTTCAAGCCCCGCCAGCCCGACCCGGCTTATCGCCTCCGACGCGGCCGCCAGCCGGCGCCTGCCAAGCGCGCGGAACGGACCCAGACCCGGTGCGGCGAGTGCGACGACATCCCGGCAGATGATGGGAAACGAGCGATCGAGTTGAGTTCCTTGTGGGAGCAGCGCGAAATCTGAAGCGAGCAACCCGCCGCGGTCGATCCGCCCGGAGGCCGGCGGGTGGAGGCCCATTATGGCGCGCAGGAGCGTCGTCTTGCCAGCTCCATTGGGCCCGACGAGCGCCGTCAGGCTACCAGGCTGGAACGTGCCGGACAGGGCGGACACGACCGGCAGGACGCCATGTCGCAGCTCCAGATGGTCCAGGTGAATGGCCGACACCACCGTCACAGGGCCCAGGCCACAGCGAGCCAGACGCAGGCGATAATCATTGCGGCCAAGCCAAGACGGCCGCCCGCGCCGGCGATCGGGGAAAGTGGGTCCACCATGGTTACAGTATAACATTGCAGCCAGTTGGACGGAAGGGACACTCAACGATTAAAGACAGCGGCGATGACCGAATTAGACCCCGACTCTCTGGCTCGCCGGAACCTGCGCCGATTTCGTGCCTTCGCGAGCGGCCTCCTCACCCTGATGGCAGCTCTGACATTGACGAGCTATCTTTTGCCGCCGAATTGGTGGACCGGCTTGCTGCTGGCCGCAGCGAAAGCCGGATTCGTCGGCGGCATCGCCGATTGGTTCGCCGTCACTGCCCTGTTTCGCCACCCTTTGGGCATACCAATCCCGCACACCGCCATCATTCCCAACCAACGCGAGCGATTGGGTCAGGCCTTGGGGCGTTTCGTCGCCAACCACGTCATCACCGGCCAGGAAGTTTCCATCGTTCTGGCTCGGCTCGACCTGCCGAGCATTGTGCACCGCTTCCTGGCTGATCCGGCGGCAGCGCATCCGGCGGCGGTCGGCTTGGCGGCGATGCTGCCGAAACTGCTCGCAACGATGGAGGACGGGCGGGCTCGCCGGATCATGGCGCGCATCGTGCCGCGGATCGTCGGTGGTCCGGCGGGTGGTCAGGTGGTCGCGCGCGCCCTGCACGGCCTGGTCGACGGCGGCCGCCATCAGGAAGTGTTCGGTTTCATCCTGGGCCAACTGAAGGCGACCTTGGCCAGCCGGGAGGATGCTCTGCGCGCAGCCATCGAGGAACGGGTGCGCGAGCAGGGCGGGCGGCTGGTCGGCTGGGCCGTAGGAGCCTCGGTCGCTCGCCGGGTGCTGGCACTGGTCAACGCCGAACTGGACAAAATGAGCCCGGACGGATCGGAACTGCGTGCCGCGTTCGACGAATGGGTGCGCCGCGAAATCGACCGCCTGGAAACCGAGCCGGAGCGCGCAAAGGAGGTCGGGGCGGCGATCCGGCAGGTGGTCGCGCATGAAACCGTCCAAGCCTGGCTCTGGGACATCTGGGCCCGCCTGCGTCATGCACTGGAAGTCGACCTGACGAAACCGAACGGCCGCACCGTCGCATATATCGAAAACGCTCTCGGCAACCTCGGTTCAATCCTGGAGGCCGATCCTCTCGCCCGCGCTCGACTGCAAGTGGCGGCGGAGGGTATCGTCCGCACCCTGCTGCCCAGCGCACAGTTGCGGATCGCCGAGTTCATCGGCCAGGTGGTCGCCAACTGGGACACGGCGACCGTGGTCGACCGGCTGGAACTGCGCGTCGGCCGGGACTTGCAATATATCCGCATGAACGGGACCATCGTGGGCTTCCTGATCGGCGGTCTGCTCTATGCGGTCCTGGACACGCTGTTCGGTCATGCCACTTTCTGAGCCATCCTACTTCACGAGGAGCGAGCATGTTGCGGCTTTCGGTTTTGGACCAGTCGACAATCGTCACCGGGCGCTCGCCCGATACGTCCATTCGCGAAAGCATCCGGTTGGCGCAGCACTGCGAGGCGTTGGGCTACGATCGTTACTGGTGCGCCGAACACCATAACTCCGAGAGCCAGGCGGGCACCGCGCCGGAGATCCTGATCGCCGCCATCGCCGCCAGCACCAGCCGCATCCGTGTCGGGTCCGCCGGAATAATGTTGCCGCACTATGCCGCGTTGAAGGTCGCTGAGCAGTTCCGCGTGCTGGATGCGATTGCTCCTGGACGCATCGACCTGGGGCTAGGCCGGGCGCCGGGGTCGGATGGACGGACAGCCTATGCGCTGAACCCACGCGCTGATGTCGCCGCCGACCAGTTTCCCGGTGCGGTGCGTGACCTGCTGGCCTGGGTGGCTGGGGAGAAGCTGGTGGAGGGCCACCCGTTCCGCGACATCCGCGCCCAGCCAATGGGACCGACTGTGCCAGAGGTATGGATCCTCGGAAGCTCCGACTATGGTGCCCAGGTCGCTGCGCATTTCGGACTGCCGTTCTGCTTTGCGCATTTCATCACCGACGGCAAGGGTGCCGACCACGCGCTGGCGCTTTACCACAACGGTTACCGCCCCAGCGCTCGCCATCCAGGCCCGCACGCGGGCCTCTGCGTCTGGGCGATGGCAGCCGAGACGCAGGAGGAGGCTGCCTGGCTGTTCAGGTCCCGCGAGATGTGGCGGCTGGGCCGGGATCGCGGGGTGTTTGCCGCGCTGCCCTCGCCTGAGGAGGCAGAAGCCTACCCATACACCGAAACCGAGAAGGCGCGGATCGAACGTCTCCGCACGCGGGCATTATACGGCACGGCGGACGTCGTGGCGGGCCGGTTGCGCGACCTCGCGCGGCAGCATGGGGTGGAGGAGATCGCGGTGCTCACCACCTTGCACGACCCAGAGGCGCGCCGCCGGTCCTACACACTGCTGGCTAGGGAACTCGGTCTACGGGCGCCAGAGGTTCCGCTGGCCGCCGAATGAATGTTGCGCACGCCAGATCCGATAGCGGAACATCGCCCACGCGATGACGGCCGCACCCAGAGCGACAGGCAGGATGATCAGCGCCACCCAAAGCGCCAGGGCGGCGAGTGACAGGCCACCCGCGATCACCGCTACGACAATCGCCCAGAACATAATCCGGGTCGACAGTGGCGGCTTCGGCGGCGAGACGAACTCGCCATCGATCGTCATGTCCAGGTCGGGCGGACGGTTTCTGCTCATGTCTGCGATGTGGCTCGTGTCCGGCCGCTGTTCAAGCCCGCTCCGGGCTGCGCTACGCTCGGTTCGCATAGAAGGGGATTCGCTATGAAGGTCGGTCTGTTCATCAACACCCAGTTTCCCGAGGGCGTGGACGTTTTGGCGGCCGTGCCCGACCTGGTCGAGCAGGTTCGGGTCGCGCGGGACGCCGGTTTCAGCTCGCTATGGTTCCCGCACCACTGGCTGACCGAACCGATGCAGATGCTGCAGATCATGCCGGCGATGGGCTTCCTGGCGGCCGAGGCCAAGGGCATGGCAATTGGTCCGAATATCCTCATTCTACCGCTGCTGAATCCTATCCATGTCGCCGAAGAGTCGGCGACGTTGGATGTCTTGACAGGCGGCAACTACATTCTTGGCGTGGGTCTGGGCTATCGGCAGCCTGAGTTCACCGCGTTCGATATCCCGTTGTCCGAGCGGGCCGGCCGCTTCGTCGAGAGTATCGCGCTGATGCGCAAGCTATGGGCCGGTAGCAAGATCACCCACGAAGGAAAATTCTACACGGTAAAGGACGCCGGCATCAGCCTGAGGCCGGCACGCAACGGCGGACCGCCGATCTATGTGGCCGGCCTGGTCGATTCGGCAGTAAAACGTGCGGCGCGAATTGGCGATGCTTGGCTGATCGCGAACGCGTCCTCCATCCAGGAGATCACGCCACAAATGACGACCTACCGCGCCGCACTGAAGGAGTATGGCCGGCCACCCGTAGAATATCCCATCGCCCGCGAATGCTACGTCGGCAGCAGCCACGCCACGGCGCTCGACGAATGCAAGGCGGCGCTTGTCTACAAATACGCCGCCTATGCGGCCTGGGGGATGACCAGTCCGCTGGAGGGCGTTTCGTTCGAGGACTTCGCGCGCGATCGTTTCATTATCGGCGACAAGGCGTCAGTCAAGGATGAGGTTCTGCGCTATAGACAGCTTCTGGGTGTGGATCACTTCGTTATGCGCTGCCAATGGCCGGGGCTGGAGCAGGACAAGACACTGGCTTCCATCCGCCGGCTTGGCGAGATCTTTGCGAACCTGGACGCATGACCGGGCCGATCGAAAAGTTCAAAGCGCTTGAAACAATGCGATCAAGCTCACCTGCCGGAGCAATGTCAGCCGGCAGAAGGGCAAATCAGCTCAAAGTAGATCGGCGACCGCCTGCCTGAACCGCGTGATCGCCGCGAGGTGGTCCTCGGCGGTATGGCCCGCGATACGTTTGTGGTGACCCATGGCAAAGGTGGTGTGTGCGGTCACATGCGTCACGCCGGCCTGCTTCCAGAACGAAAACTCGTTGCGCCAGGCCTCCTCATTGCCGCCGCCGAGGGATAGCCAGACTTCCAGCCCGATCGTGGTGGGGTCGCGACCCGCGGCCCTGACCAGATCTTTCAATTTCGCGAAGGCGGTCAGCGCGGTCTGGTCCGCCGGATAGGCCAGCGGCATCCAGCCATCGCCGTATTTCGCAACGCGCTGCAGCGTGGCATCAGCGTGGCCGCCAAACCAGACCGGAATGTGCCCGGATGCCGGACGCGGATTGATACCGGCATCGTCGATAGTGTGGTAGCGGCCCTTGAAGGTCACGTTGGGCCGCGACCACAGCGCCTGCATGACCTGGACCTGCTCCTCCGACCGACGGCCGCGGTTCGAAAACACCTCGTTCAGGCCGGTGAACTCAATCTCATTCCAGCCGACGCCGACGCCGAGGCGCAGGCGACCGCCGGACAGCACATCCACGCAGGCTGCCTGCTTGGCGACCAGCGCGGCCTGGCGTTGCGCCAGGATCAGCACGCCGGGCGCAAACCCGAGGCGAGAGGTGCAACCGGCTAGAAAGCCGAACAGCACGAACGGATCATGGTAAGGATTCTCGTTGGTTCCGATCCGGCCCTTGCCCGCGATCGTGGCTGGGTTGGCGCCCAATACATGGTCCGGTGCCTGCAGGTAGTCGAACCCGATACCCTCGACGGCCTGAGCGTAATCCCTGATCTGTGACGGACCCGTGCCGATATCGGCGATCGGGATGGTGGCTCCGAGTTGCATGTTCCTATCCTTCTTACAGCAGGTCCGCTACGGCAACGCGGTAGCGTCGCATGGCCGCCAGATGATCGGCGATCGTCTTGCCAGCGATACGATGATGGTGGCGCCGGTTGAACGTCGTGGTCAGGCAGATGTGGCTGACGCCGGCTTTCTTCCAGAATTCGACTTCCTTCCGCCAGTCAGCCTCGGTGGTATTGCCGCAGGACGTCCAGGCTTCGATCCCGACCGCGTCAGGATCGCGTCCGGCCTCCTCGGTCAGGCGTCGCAACGTCGAGAATACATCGAGCGCGGTCTGATCCGGCGGATAGGCGTTAGGCATCCAGCCGTCGCCCCATTTTGCGATGCGCGGCAGCGTGTGCTCGTGATGGCCGCCATACCAGATTGGGATCCGGCCCGAGGGCGGCCGGGGATTGATGCCGGCGTCGTCTATCGTGTGGTAGCGGCCCTTGTAGCTGATGTGTGGCTGCGACCACAGCGCCTGCATCACCTGCACCTGCTCCTCCGAGCGACGGCCGCGATTGTGAAAGTTCTCGTTCAGGCCGGTGAATTCCAATGGATTCCAGCCGACCCCGACACCCAGCCGAAAGCGGCCGCCGCACAGCACATCCAGGCAGGCGGCCTGTTTCGCGACCAGGGCGGTCTGCCGCTGCGCCAGGATCAGCACGCCGGTCGAGAAACCCAGTTTCGTGGTGCATGCGGACAGATAACCCAGCAGAACGAACGGGTCATGGAACATATCGTCCGCGATGGCCGCCCGTCCCTCGGCGTCAGGTTTCGTCCCCGGGCCGCCGCCAAGCACATGATCAGGCGCCTCGAGAAAGTCGTAACCCATCGCTTCGAGCGTTTGGGCGAAGTCACGCACCAGGGAGGGGTCGCCTCCGGTGTCGGAAAAGGGAACCAGCGCGCCGAGTTGCATGATGTTACTCCGTGTTTTCAGTCAGCTTCCAGAACGGCCTTGATCTTGTCAGGCGCCACCGCGATCGGCGGAATCCCGGCCCGCTCCTGCTGCAGCAGCGAACCGACGCGGGAATCCCGCTGGCCCCAGCCGCGATTCAGTGCCTCGGTCAGTTCCTGCAACGCCAGGTTGGTCAGCCGCATCGGCACCTGAACCTCGCGCCCCAGTTGGCAGGCCAGCGAAACGTCCTTGTGCAGCAGGCGCAAGGCGAAGTCAGCCGGATCGTAGCTGCCGGTGAGGAAATGGTCCGCCAGCCGATCGAACATGCGATTGCGGCCGGAGGCACCCTGGCGCACCGCCTCGAACAGCGCCAGCGGCTCGACGCCGGCCTTGATACCCATGGTGAAGACCTCGGACAGCACCACGTTGACCGCGGCGGAGGAGGCATTGTGCACCAATTTGGCGATCGATCCGGCACCGATCGGACCGATGTAGCGCGCCTGGTCACCCATCGCCGACAGCACCGGTTGATGCATATCGAAGACGCCCTTGTCGCCACCGACCCAAATCGCGAGACGGCCGCTGGCAGCGCCCTTCGGACCGCCGCTGACCGGCGCATCCAGGAAATCCACACCTTTTCCGGCGAACGTCGTGTGCAACGACCGCACGACGTCGACGGCATTCGTGGAAAGGTCGAACCAGGCAGCGCCGCGCCGGAAGCCCTCGATCAAGCCATCCTTGCCGGTGCCGACATGTTGCACGTCCTGCGGCGTCGGCAGCGAGGTGAACACGATGTCGCACAAGGCCGCCACCGCGCGCGGGCTATCGGCCCAGGTCGCGCCGTCCGCCAGGTGCTTGGACGCCGCCTGGCGGGTCAGATCATGGACGACCAGATCATAGCCGGCCTTGCGCAGATTGGATGCCATCCCGGTACCCATCATGCCGAGACCAATGAAGCCGATTTTCATGGCGTTCTTCCTTTTGTTACTCGCCGTCCCACTGCAGTATATACAGTCCGGCGTCGTAGTCGGTCACATACATCAACCCGTCCTGTGCAACAAAGATATCGGCGGTGTGAAGCACTTTCGCCCGCCCACGCATTGGCTCCATCCACTTATCGGGCTGGGGCGGAACAAAATATCCGGCTTCGCGGGGCCGGAACGGATCAGCAATGTCGAACACGCGCACCCCCGCGCTTTGCCATGTCGCAAAAATTATAGTCGAGGACTGGAAAGATCCCGGACGATTCTCATGCAGATTGTGCGGCCCGAACTGGCCGCCCAGCTTGATATAGTCCTGATCCGAGGGGGTGGGCATGGTGGCGACGGAGATCGGGTTGGTCCTTTCCCGGATATCGAAGATCCAGGTTCGCTTCAACTGCTCCTGATCGATGTTCAGCGTCGCCTCATCAGCCACTATCAGCAGGCCGCGGTCATGCAGCGGCAAGGCGCTGTGCGTGCCGCCGCCAAACGGAGGGCACCAGTTCCGATGCACCATGAGGCGGGGTTCGGTCGGGTCCTTCACATCCAGTATCGTCAGGCCGCCGTCGCGCCAGGAGGCATAGGCGATATCGTCCTGCACGACAGCGTGATGCAGCGCCCAACGACCCTTCCAGTTGGCGGTCTCACCTCCGGCTGCGTTCATGCCAGGGATCCACCAGCGCCCGACCTCGCGCGGCCTTGTCGGATCGGCCATGTCGATACTAATGAGTATATGGTCCAGAAAGCCATCGAGCAACGCTGAGGCATAGGCGTAACGACCGCCGGTCCACCAGATGCGGTGCAGGCCCAACCCCTGCACCTCCATGAAGCCGATTGGCCGGGGATTGGCCGGATCGCCGATGTCGTATACCCGCATCCCAGCGGAAAAATCGTCACCTCGTTTGCCGTATCGGGCCAAGTCGACCTGGTTCGAACTGCTGTAGTAATCCTTTTGCGACATCAGCGCCTTGAGATCGAGTTCTTCGATACACAGCAACAGATCATTCGCGGTCTGCAGGTGCATGCACCAGGAATTTGGATGGACCGGCGCGAAATTTACCGGCTTCGGGTGTCGCGGGTCACGGACGTCGGTGACCATCACCCCGCGACTGACGCGGGTGCCGATATAGGCGTGGCCACGGTTGACCATCACCTGTACCCCATCGCCTCGGCCGCCCTGGTCGGTGTGTCCGACAAGGGTGATGTTTTGAGCAGACTTTGGCTCTACCATCCCCGGATTCCCTCCCCATGGTTCGAAGGTCATCTTATACGACATCCGCCAGGTGAAACAGACCGGTGACGGATTTGACACGGCCTCGGCGCCCACGACAAACTGATGACGGTTGTAATTGCCGTGCCGTGGTGCGGCCTGAACAAAAGCACAGACCGAGGAGACCTTATGTCCAAGCTACGCCGTGTATCTCGCCGGACAGCGCTCACGATCGGCGCGGGCGCGGCCGCGTTGCCTTGGGTTCATATTCGAACAGCGGGCGCGGCGGGAAAGCTGAATGTCGGGCTCGTCGATCACTGGGTACCGAACAGTAACGAGAAAATCAAGCAGCAAATTGACGCCTGGGCGGACAAGAACAAGGTCGCGGTCAACGTCGACCGGATCACCACCGTCGGCGCCAAGCTGCAGCTGACCGGGACGGCCGAGTCCCAGGCCGGCACCGGCCACGACATGATGACGTTCCTGGCGTGGGACGCTCACGCCAACGCGGCGCACCTTTGCCCGGTGGACGACATCATGGCGCGCCTGGAAGCGAAGTACGGGCCACAGAACGAGGTCTGCCAGTATCTCGGGAAAACGGAAGACCACTGGGTGGTCATTCCTTCAAGCTTCACCAGTCAATATAAAGGACCGTGCGGCCGGATCAGTCTTTTGAAGAAATACGCCGGCCTCGATATCGTCGAAATGTTTCCAGCTCGGCCTGAACATACCCAAGGCGCGGAGGCGTGGACCTATGAGGCACATCTGAAGGCGGCCGAGGCATGTCAGAAAGCCGGCTTCACATTCGGCATTGGACTTGGCACAACGCCTGATTCGGTCGATACGGCGGGAGCCATCTTCCGCGCATATGGCGCCGAGCTGGTCAACGCGAAGGGCGAAATCACCGTCGATTCGGATGCCGTCAGGCAGTGCCTCGAGTATGCGCAACGACTGGTGAAATTCCTGCCGCCACAGGCGACCAGCTACGACGATGCGTCAAACAACCGTGATCTTATAGGTGGCAAGTCCGCGCTGATCTGGAATCCTCCGTCGGCCTGGGCCGTCGCCAAGCGAGACGCAATCCAGGTTGCCTCCGACTGTTGGACATTTCCCGCCCCGCGGGGGCCTGCCGGAAGCTTCACGCCGTTCCTGCCGTTTCATTGGGGCGTCTGGCAATTCAGCCGGAACCAGGCGGCGGGTAAGGAGTTGATGGAATGGCTGATGCAGCGGGAGCAGATCGAGCCTCGATGCGTCGTCGCCGAAGGTTACGACATTCCGCCGTTTCCCAGCATGGCGGACTTCCCGGTGTGGGACAATGTGGAGCCGCCGAAAGGCACGGTATATAACTACATCCTTCGCCCGCATCACAAGTCATCGGCGCACATTGCCGCGTTTCCCGCGCCGCCGGATATCGGCGTGCAGATCTATAACCGGGGAACGCCGTCGACTATGTTCTCCAAGCTGCAAAGCGGCTCGTCCATCCCCCAAGTCATCGCCTGGGCGCAGTCGGAGCTGGAAGGCTTCGTCCGCTGAACTGGCCCGCGGCCGTCATCGCTGCTATCCTCCGTTACAACACCTACGGGGGACCGCGGCCATGTGCGCGACCAGCATCGACTACTCAAAACTCTACAGCGCGGATCTGCCGGATCCCGCGCCGCGTTGGGCACCGTTTCCGAAATACTACTTCGTCGGCGGCAACAATGATCCGGAACAAATCCCGATCGAGGGGCTGATCGAGGCCGCCGCATCGGTGTTGCGTCGTGAAGGCTCCAAGCTGGCGATCTACAATCTGGGGCTTGGGCCACTCGGCTATCCGGGGCTCCGGAAGTTTGTCGCCGACAAGGCGAAGCGGCAGCGCGGCATCGATGCGACGATCGACGACATCCTGATCACCACGGGGTCGGGTCAGGGCCTGGATATGATCAGCCGGTTGCTGATCAACCCCGGGGACACCGTGCTCACCGAGGAATATTGTTACCAGGGCGCGATCAACCGGTTCCGCAAGCTGGGCGCCAGGCTGGTGGGAATGAAATTGGACGCGGACGGTATCGTTATCGATGCATTGTCAGATCAACTCGCCGGGATGAAAGCCCAGGGAATCACCCCCAAATTTATTTACACGATCCCGACGGTGCAGAATCCAACCGCCAGCATTCTGCCGCTGGAGCGGCGACGCGCACTGATCGCGCTGGCTCGGCAGCATAATATCGCGATCTTTGAGGACGAGTGCTATGCTGACCTGCTATGGGAGGGCATCGAGGCACCACCCGCGCTCTATGCGCTCGATCCCGGCTGCGTCATTCATATTGGATCGTTTTCGAAGTCACTGGCCCCTGCCCTCCGTCTTGGCTACGTCATTTCAGGCTGGGAAATCATGAGCCGTCTGCTGCCGCTGAAAGGCGACAGCGGGACCGGCGCATTGGATCAGATGATTGTCGCGGAGTATTTCTCCACCCATTTCGACGACCATCTGTCACACCTCAACGGCGTCTTGCACGGCAAGCTGAACGCGATGACCGAAGCCGTGGAGAAAGAGTTTGGATCCGTAGCGGAATGCTGGGCGCCAAAGGGTGGTATTTTCCTTTGGCTAAAGTTGTCCGAACTCGATCGACGTTCGCAAGCTTATCAAACCCGCGGCCGAGGCGGGAATTGCTTTCAATCCTGGTCCGGAATGGGCGGTCAGCGCGGCCAATTCCAGCAACTGCCTGCGTCTTTGCTTCGCAATGCCAAGTAAGCAAACAATACGCGACGGCGTCGCGGAACTGGCCCGCGTGTGTTATGAGCAGACTGGCGTCCCGCTGCGCAGCGGCAACGTCACCCGCGACTAGAACGAAATCAGAGCGTCTCCACGCAAGATGGAACGAATTTAGACCGCGTGTGTCAGGGTTTGCGTAACATCCGCCGCCAGCAGGGCGTGGCCGGTGGCGGTGGGGTGTAGATCGTCAAAGAACAGGTAGCCACCCTGCGCCGCGCCGGTGGCATTCAGGACGCCGCTGTGGCTATCAGTCAAATTGCCTGTCCAGACCGGCTGCGTAACATTGGTGAGGCCATAGGCGGCCGGGTTTGCGATCGCCATGTCCAGCAATGAATAGGTGTCGATCAAATCGATCGATACGGCGCCCGATGCCATCAGCTGCTGCAGCGACGCGCTCAGATCCGCGTCATATTGCTGCGCCAGACTGGTAGCGTTGGCCTGTGTCGCAGGCCGAGCGGCCTCGTATGGGGTGGCGCCAAGATTGGGGACATCGAGCACGACGATGTCTTTGGCTCCATGTGCCGCCAGGCCAGAAATGAAATTCGTTTCGTTGGCCACCGCTTGCTGCACACCCGCTTGCTGTTGCGCCGAGGTAAGCGTCGTCGAATTTGCAATGTCCAGCACGTCGTTCGAGCCCGCCCAGACGGTATACAACGCGGTGGGCGATGGGCTAGGCACCGCAGCCTCGAACTGCCCAAGCTTGACTCGGCAGGTCGGTCGGATTCTGGGCATGCACGGCGGTCGTCCCCGTTTCTGCGCCACCATACGCGAAATCCGTCCCACCGGCCAGGCTTGGCGCTACCGGCGGAAGCCCCAGGTTCTGCGCCAGGTCCTGCACCCACACGTTGCCGTTACTGAACCGGCCGTCGCTATAAATCGACGAAACCGGCAAGGCGCCGAGTGTGCCGAGAGATACGTTTCCAGCATCTGACAGACTGTCACCGAACGCATACACCGCACTGACCGCACCCGGCCCGACCGTGATGGCGTCCTGCCCGACAAACTGGGGAGACGACGAAAGCCCCAAAGCCTCGCTGGGGATCGCCGTGTTCGTGGCGGCCTTGAAGCCGTCGATCAGGGATTGGAGCGTTGCCATGCAACCGGCAACGGTAAAGGTCGTGCACCGGTTGCATTAGCCAATATTCAACTGGGGGCGCTGGCAAGCCTGTTGAAGAAGGAGATACGCTGGTCGGCTCCCGTCATGATATAGCTGTGATCTGACCCGGTGAGGAGAAATCGGGCTCCCATGGCGACATAACGCGAGGCGTTTTCCTCATCATAGACCCCGCCCATCCCCAGCACCTTGCCGTGCCGGCGGCAGGCCTCGCCGACCTTTTGATACGCCTCGATCACCTTCGGGTGACCCATCTGCCCCGAGATGCCAAGTTCCGCTGTCAGATCCGACGTGCCGATGAACAGAACGTCGACGCCATCGACTGCCGCGATCGCGTCGGCATTGCTCACCGCCTGGGGACTTTCCAGCATGACGATGGTGAGGATCTCGCTATTGATCGCCACCTGAGCCTCGGCCGTAGAGGGCGGCTGGTAGCCATAGATCGCCGGCGGCCCACCCCAGCTCCGATGCCCCATGGGAGGATAATGGAAGGCATCGGCGATCCGCTTGGCGTCTGTCGCGGTATCGACGTGCGGCACGACGATACCCATCGCGCCGTTGTCCAAGGCCCGTGTCGCCTCATCGACCGCGCCGGCGCAAACCCGCACGATCGGCGTCACGCCGCTGGGCAAGGCCGCTATACACAGTTGCGTGGTCTCTTGCACGGTGAACGCGCCGTGCTCGCTGTCAATGAACAGCCAGTCATGTCCCGACGCGGCGGCCAGCATTGGTGCCGCAACGGTACGAAGATGATGCACGCCGAAGCCGAGCGCCATTTTTCCGGCCTTCAGGCGCTGTCGGGTATGGCTGACGATGAGCGGCATAATTCCCCCCAGGGTTGTTCAGGGCACGCCAGCATGGCGCCGGCGCCGGGTCAATCGATGGCAGGACGGTCCTCTACCAGTGCCATCAGGCTTTCCAGACGATCGGCCTCGGCGGCGGGTTTGTCGGTTCGCAGTCGGGAGAGCCGCGGGAAACGCATCGCCACGCCGGACTTGTGCCGGTTCGACAATTGGACGGCATCGAAAGCGACTTCCAGGACCAGTTCTTTCTCCACCTCGCGGACCGGTCCAAACCGAGCGGTCGTATGGTTGCGGATCCACCGGTCCAGAAATAGCAGTTCCTGGTCGGTGAAGCCGAAATAGGCCTTGCCGACGGGCACCAATTCCTCGCCTTTCCACAGGCCGAAGGTGTAATCAGAGTAGAAACTGCTGCGTTTGCCGTGGCCCCGTTGCGCATACATAAGAACGGCGTCGACTGTCAGGGGATCGCGCTTCCACTTCCACCACTGGCCCTTCACTCGGCCCGGCAGGTAGGCGCTGTCGCCGCGCTTCAGCATCAATCCCTCGATCGAGGCCGCCCGTGCGCCGTCCCGGAGCACCATCAGTTCCTGCAGCGAGGAGAATCGGATCAGAGGCGACAGATCCATCCGAGGCGGTCTCTCCCGGCCCACCCAGGCTTCCAGGCGCGCGCGGCGGTGATCGAATGGCAGTGTGCGGAGGTCTTGGCTGCCCTCGAACAGCAGGTCGTAGAGCCGGATGCCGACCGGGAATCGCTGCATCATCGCCTGCGTTACGATCTTGCGATTGAGCCGCTGCTGAAGATCGGCAAAGGGCGCGGCAGCAACCCCGTCAGGGCCTTCGCGCAGGACCAACAACTCGCCGTCGAGAACCGCATGAAAATCCATTGCCTCGAGGATTTCCGGGAAGGCGGGAGAAATGTCTTCGGCGCCGCGCGAATACAGCCGCCGACCGCCGGCGGTGGCAACGATCTGCACCCTGATCCCGTCCCATTTCCACTCCGCTCGCCAGTCGGCAGGATCGAGCGCGGCAAGGTCCGCCGTCTCCAGCGGGTGAGCCAGCATGGGCGGCCGGAAGACCGGCTGATCGGCAGGATCCGGCTTCGGGCCGGTCCCCTCCAGCCAGGCAAACAACGCCAGATAGGGCGGACCGAGGCCGTGCCAGACCTCCTCTACCTCGTCCGCGGCGACGCCACCGAGTTCGGCCAATGCTATTTTGGCCAGCCTCGCGGATACTCCAACGCGCAGTCCGCCGGTGATCAACTTCAGCAATGCCAGCCGGGTGGACGCATCCGAGCAGTCGAGCCATCCGGCCACCAGTCCCGGCAAATCCGATTTGATGGCGGTCGTCAGACTTTCCACCACCTCCGTCAGGCGTGGAGGCGCCGCGGTGGTCTCCTTGGCGGGCCACATCAGGGCGACAGTTTCGGCCAGATCGCCCACGTAGTCGTACGACCAATCGAACAGAACCGGGTCGGTGCGAGAGGCCGCAAGCTCCCGGATCAGGCCGGATTTGGCGGTCGCGAAGGAGAGTTCGCCGGTCACCGCGGCCAAGCCGAAACCCCGGTCCGGATCCGGCTGGGTGGCGAAATAGTGCCGCAGCAACGCGATCTTGGCGTTGCGCGACGGGGTGAACACCAGACGCTCCAGCAGGTTCGCAAAGGCAATCATGAGCCGAATGTTGGGCGGATCTTAGCGAAACGCCAGTCTTGGCGCTTTGGCGGGGGTGAGCCCGGTCCGACTACGTTGCGGCATGGACCGGAGGCTGGTAGATGAGCAGTCTCCGAGGTCGGAGCGTAGCGCAGCCTGGTAGCGCATCAGTCTGGGGGACTGGGGGTCGTGGGTTCAAATCCCGCCGCTCCGACCAATACATCAATCACTTAGCGTTCCATGTGACCGTTGTCCTGCGCGCTCGGATACCAGATGGACACTACTCCGTCGGGGTAGCGCCGCTTGAGCATCCTGAATGCGCGCCTGGAGGCGGGCCGGATAGGGGTGGGGGACCGGGGGGGCATGGTCGGTTTTGTCCGGGTCGGAAGGGCGGATTAGCCCTGCCTCGGAAACCGCGTCGTCGCCGGTCGGTCAGTCTGGCTCGATTAGAAAATTTCCACCAAAAAAATTCTGCGCGCACGCCGTGGATCAACGGTGGGCGCGTTTCGCTGGTCCCCTACCCGGCCGGATCCGCACAGACACGGTCCCGTCGCTGATGGCGATCAGGCGCTGAAGGCGTCGCGGAGGCAATCGGGGCAAGCCGTTCAAAATGGCCATCATGTCGCCCTCGCGAACTCGCCAGTCATGGCCTGCTGCCAAACGTGAGCATAGACGTTGCTCGCGACCAACTTCTTCTCTTCGGCGGTGAACGGCGGCGTGGGCAGGCTCGTGAAAACTTCGTCGAGGATGAACACCTCAACGTCAGCCTTCGTCTGCTCCTTTTCCCAAAAGCGATCGAGTTCTGCAAGCCGCGTCTTGATCGACGCGAGAGCTCACGGCTGGCTTGCTTGACGCGTTCGCGGGCGGCCTTATCCAGGCCGTCCTTCTTCAGCAGATCGAACATCGCGAGTTCATCTTCGCTCAGACCTTCCCACCGCACGCTTCTGCTCCTCGTCGAGGCTTTCACCAGTTCGATCAGGCGTCGGAAGGTCTCCTCGATGGTGGCCCGGTCCTTCTCGCTGTTGTAGTCGGCGACGATCTCCTCGTACTTGATCTGATAGTCCATCCGCGTCGGGTTCCGCGCGAGCATCTCGGCGAGTTTCTGCTCGACGATGTCGCGAATATCCTGCATCGCCGTCGCCTTGCGCGTGACCTTCTTCGCGAACTCGTCGCGAAGCTTCTCCAGGTCGATCTGGCTCAGGTCGAAGGTCAGACCTTCGGCCTGATCGTCGCCCGGCGCCTGCGTGCGGATCGCTTCGTTCACGATCCGGTGCAGTTCCTTCAGCAGTTCCGTCACATCGGCGGTGTCGCGCCGCTCGGTCAGCTTCTTGTAGATCGCCTCGATGTTGTCGTGCCGCTCGGCGTAGGCATAGGCGCTCGGCTCCATCAGCAGCGCCTTGAAGCGGATGAACACCTGTCGCGCCATAATCTCGAAGCGCCGCTTGGCCTCGTCGGTCGTGTAAACGGCGTCCACCGCGTCCGCGAAGCGCCTTGATGCGCGCGAAACCCTTCGGCCGATCAGCGTGGCCGGGTCGAATCCAAGATCACGCAGATGCGCTTCGGTCGCTTCGATCGCTTCGACCAGCGCCTGCACCCGCTCCTCGATCGGGGCGACGATCTCCTCGCTGCGCCGCTCCATCATCGCCCAGCGCGTACTGCGCGAGCGCTGCCCGCAGGCTCTTGAGCATGCCGTTGTAGTCGACGATCAGGCCGAAATCCTTGCCGGATAGACCCGGTTCGCCCGCGCGATGGCCTGCATCAGCGTGTGCGCCTTCATCGGCTTGTCGATGTAGAGCGTGGACAGGCACTCCACGTCGAAGCCGGTCAGCCACATGGCGCAGACGATGGCGACGCGGAACGGGTGCTTCGGGTTCTTGAAGGCGTCTCAACATCCACCCGTCTTCCGTCCGGCTGTCTCGAAGCCCTGCTTCATCAGCGCGCGGTGCGGAATGATGTCGAAGTCCCACTTCTCGAAGTCTGCGACCTCGTTCTGCGCTTCGCTGATGATGATCTCGACGATCGTCTCGTCCAGCCACTCGGCCTGCGCGTCCAGCTTGGTCGCCTGTTCCTGGCAGCTTCGCACGCACGTCCGCATCGACGCTCGCCGCCGCCTGCGCCTGCGCTCGCCACGGCTGCGGCGCGCACCTGCTGCCGCCTTCGCCTGCCAGCGCGGCATGATCCGCTGGTACATCCTGGCGCAGGTGATCTTGTCGATGCAGACGAACAGCGACTTGCCGGACTCCCACCGCGTCGCGCAGTGCTCGACGAAGTCGGCCGCGATCTTGTCGAGGCGCTCGTCGGCCGTGATGACCTCGTAGTCCTTGCCCAGCAGCTTTTCGAGCAGCGCCGTCTGATCCGGGTCGAGTTCCGCCTCCTCGACCTTCTCGGCGATCCGGTCGTTCAGATCGAGCTGCGCCACGCCGAGCTTCTCGCCCCGGTTCTCGTAGACGAGCTTGACCGTCGCGCCGTCTTCCTCGGACCGCTTGAAGTCGTAGCGCGAGACGTAGTCGCCGAAGATGCGCTCGCGTCAGCTGGTCGTGCTTGAACAGCGGCGTGCCGGTGAAGCCGATGAACGCGGCGTTCGGCAGCGCCAGGCGCATGTTGCGGGCCAGCTTGCCCGCCTGGGTGCGGTGGGCCTCGTCGGAGATCACGATGATGTCGTCGCGCTCGCTGTAGGGCTTCTTCGGGTCCACATCCTGATTGAACTTGTGGATCAGGCTGAAGACGTACCGATGGTTCTCCTTAGCAGGTCTTGAGTCCGTCGCCCGAAGCCGCGCGCGGCGTCTGCTCGTCCGCGACTCCGCACCCCACGAAGGTCCTGTAGATCTGGCTCGTCGAGGTCTTCGCGGTCGGTCATCACCACGAACGTGAAGTTGCCTGGAACCTTCCGCCGCACCTTCTCGGCGAAGAAGGCCATCGAGTAGGACTTGCCGCTGCCCTGCGTATGCCAGAACACGCCGAGCCGCCCGAGATCGGGGTGTGCGCGCTCGATGATGTCGACCGGCCCTTCCGGGATGAACGACGGCCGCGCAGGCACGGACGGCTCGACGGCCGTCTGCCAGCAGTCGCTTCTCGTCGGCGATCGCCCGTGCTCCAGCGGCAGTTCGATCACGCGGTGGCGAGCCGCTGCTCCGGGCGGAAACTCCCGCTTCAACTCCTCCTGGCGTCAGACGGACGCGACCGCGTGATTGACGCCGAGCACCTGGTGGTTGCGGGCGACCACCTTGCGCGTCGCCCGGCCTTGCTCTCGTCGAACAGGATGAAGTTCTCGACGATGTCGAGCAGCCGGTCCTGCGCCAGCATGCCGTTCGAGCAGCACCTCGGCGTCCAAGCTCGCCCTTGTCTTTCTCGTCGAGGCGCTTCCACTCCGCGAAGTGGTCCCACTTGCTGGTGATCGAGCCATATCGCGCGCGGTCGCCGTTGCTGACGATCAGGAACGCATTGTGGTGGAAGGCGTGGGCGATGACGTTCTCGTCCATGTAGTCGCGCAGGTTGTCGTCGAAGCCGGCGCGGATGTTCTTGTAGACCGCCTTCAGCTCGATGAAGACCAGCGGCAGGCCGTTGACGAAGCAGACGAGGTCGGCGCGACGGTTGTAGTTCGGCGTGCGCAGCCCCGGTAGCTTCAGTTCGCGCACGGCCAGGAAGCGGTTGCTGCCGGGCTTGTTGTCGAAAGTCGATGACGCGCGCGCGGCCGATCGCGAGAGTGGCCGTCGGCGTCGCGGTAGCGACACGGGAACGCCGTTGCGGATGAGGCTGGTAGAAGTCGCTGATTGTGCTGAACCATCGACCGGCTGAAGTCATGACGTCAGGCTCGCGAATGCTTCGTCGATGGCGATGGGCGGGAAGGTCGGGATTGAGGCGCACCAGCGCTGCGCGAAGATCGCGGGTAAGGACGGCCTCTGCGTATCTGTGCGACCGAGGTTCCGGCTGGCCCGAAGGTTTCGTCGTTCCAGGCATAGACACTCTCCCAGCCGAGCTTGTCCTTCAGATGGTCGGCGAAGGTCTTCTGAACCAGCCGGTCTTCGCTGTTGATGCCTGTTGCCGCCACGTCATGAGTTCCTGTCGGTGGGATGTCATACCGCAATTTCGCCATTCATGAGGCGCGGGAGGAGGAGGTCGCGGGCGCGGGTGAGCCTTTCGATTTGCTCCATCAGAATATCGGTTTGATCCAACATAGGTCGGACAGTTTCCGAGAAGTAGGACTGAAGCGGATTTGGAGGTACCGTCACGATCATGCTGCCCAGGACCTTTGCGCTAGCGTTTGGTTGTGCCGCCCCTCCGAGGTTTCCCTGCACGAATGCTTTATATGCTCCAGACTGCATGTATATGGCGGCCATTTCTGGGCGGAATAATTCACCGAACCGAAACGCACCAAGTACGATGCGAATACCGCAGGCTCTGCAAGTCGACCAATTCGTCTTGCCCACCCCGTCGTCGCGCCAGTTCTTGCGACAACAACGTCGTCAGATGCCAGAAGAAATCGCGCCTGTTTTTCCTCTGAGATTCGGCATCGTGGAACACTGGCCCAACGAACAGGACCGCCGACGATATCGGTAATTCGCAGGAACTTTGGACCTTCAATGTCTTGGTCCGCACTCGCTGTGAAACCATAACTTACGTCCTGTGCAAGAACGGTGAGCGAGCTTCGTTCCCATCCTACCGGCTGACCACCGACGATCTTGATGTGTTCGTGTCCGGGAAAGCGGAGGTGGATGAACCACTCGCGGTAGAGCATCCGCGCCGCCTCTTCCAGCAGCGCGATCCGCCGCCGGTTGTTCTCAATCAGGTCGTCATACGCGGAGAGGATGGAAACAATCTTCTCTTGAACCACCCGGTCAGGAGCCTGAACTTTCAGCATGTGAAGGACGTTCCGATCCACGCCTGGAACCGCCGCTTTTTCCGACCGATAGTCTTCATTGTGTTGCGCAGAAGATACGCAACAAATCTGGGGTCATTACCTTTGAAGTCGACGACATACAGCGCGGTGTTCAGTGGCCAATAAGGCTCTTCAACGAAAAAAACTTCGCCAATTGTTCCATATCGGCCGGTTACGACGCCCGGTGGCTCGGCTTTCGCTAAATTGTGTCGTCCAGTTATCCCCGATGATGAAACGATAGGGATCGGACCGTCGACGCGCACCCTTTCCGGCAGATCGTGCCCACGCTGAAGTTTCATAACCTCACCGAGGGCGCATTCCTGCCAGCTCACACCCCCAGTTCCTCGAAATTCCGTGCAATCCGCGCGGCCAATTCAGCCGCCTCCTCGTTCAACCCTCTCAGATCAATGTGGATCGTGCGCAATGCCTCCTCGAAATCGAAATCCTCGTCCTGTTCCTCGGGCGCCACGCCAACATAGCGGCCGGGCGTAAGGCTCCAGTCATGCGCTGTTATCTCTGCCCGATCGACCAGCTTCACCAGCCCCTCGACATCGCGCAGTGTCGCGTCCGGGAAATGCTCCTGGAGCCAGTCGGCCTGTCGAACGAAGTAACGTGCCTGCCGTAGCGCCTCGACCGCCAGCGTCCGCGTCTCGTCCAGCGCCTTGCGCGCCCGGCCGATCTCGGCACCGGCCCATGCATCCGAATCCCGGGCATCCAGGTTCTTCACGCTGACGTCGATCACGCGTCCCGCAAGCTTGGCTGCAAGGTCGATCTGCCTGGTCAGGTCCCGGCAGCGCTCCGCCAGTGGATGCAGTGCCACCCGCATCGCGCTCAGCCCGGCATTGTCGCGATCCGCACTGGACCAGCTCGCTGCGCGCGCCGCTGCCTCCGCTCCGAACGCGTCGATATCCGCCGTCAGCGCCGCCTGCTCGCTGGTCAATGCGTCCCATGGTTCGGCGAGCGGATCATCCTTGCGCTTCATCCTGGCGAACGGCTCGACCAGATCGGCGACCTTACCGAGCGCCTCCTCATAGGCGTTGAGCGGCTGTTGCGCCGCCTCACCCGATCGAACGGCCTGGGCGAGATACGACTCGACAAGCTTGAGGAAACGGCCCTGCTGCCCGCGATACAGCCAGACGATAGCGGCGATGTTCTTCTGCTGCTCGGGGCTGAAATCGCAGACCGAGCGCGAGACCTTGCGGAAGATGCCCCGCGCATCAAGCATCAGCACATGGTCGCGCCGAGCGGCGTCCCTCTCCTTGGCGCGGTCAAAGAACCAAAGCTGGCACGGGTACGGTGCGCGTGTAGAAGAAATTGCCGCGGATATCGATCATCACATCGACTGCGCCGGTCTGAATCAGTTTCTGCCGAACCATCGCTTCGTCGCGCCCGGCGCTCGACGCCTGGGAAGACATGACGACGCCGGCCCGGCCGTTCTCGTTCAGGTAACTGTAGAAGTAGGACAGCCAGAGATAGTTGGCATTCGAGACCCTCTTCGCCTTGTTCACGCCCGGCAAGCCGAAGGGTAGCCGCTTGTCGCCCTTTACTTTGTCCGCATCGACCTCATCGACGTTGAACGGTGGATTGGCCATCACGAAGTCGCACCTGCCGGCCAGTTCGTGCGGGTCCTTGTAGTAGGTTATGGCTTCATTGCCGGCGCGAATGGTGCCTTGCAAACCGTGCACCGCGAGATTGATCTGCGCGAGCCGGGCCGTCGTCTCGTTCTTCTCGTGGCCGTAGAAGGTGACACGCTTCATCGTTTCCAGCCCTTCGTCCTCGATGAAGTGGCTGGACTGCACGAACATGCCACCGGAGCCACAGGCCGGGTCAAAGACGATCCCGTGGTCCGGCTCGATGACGTTGACGATGGTCTGCACGATTGAGGGCGGCGTGAAGAACTCCCCGTTATCGTGCGCGCCCTGCTTGGAGAACTCGGCAAGGAAGTATTCGTAGATGCGGCCGAACACGTCGCCTGAGGCGGTGCGCAGGCCCTCCGCATCGAACGTGCGCAGCATGCCCTCCAGCACGTCGTCCTCGAAGCGCGCGTAGTCCTTGGGCAACTGGCCGGCGAGCGGCGGAAATGCCGCTTCGACCGCTTCCATCGCGGCGGTCAGCGCCGCGCCGAGACCGCTGTCCTTGCGGCTCTTCAACAGCGTCTCGAACCACGCGGCTTGCGGCAGCATCAGCGCCCGCCGGCGCTGGAAGTCCGCCTCGACCAGTGGCCGATCCGGCATCCGGCCGGCCGCCTTATCCGCCTCGATCGCTGTCCTCGCCTCGTAGAAACGCGTGGTCGCATGGCGGAGGAAAATCAGCCCCATGATGGGCATGAAATACTCGTTGGAAGCTAGATTCGAATTGGCCCGCAGACCATCTGCGAGTTTCCAGAGGTCGGCCTCGAATTTCTCTATACCGATGAAGTGGTCAGCAGCCATTAACAGGCGTTTCCGTTTTGGCGCCGCGGTCGGTGCAGTCGGAAGTGCGGTCTCGGGCTTTCAGACGCTCGAACTCCTCGATCGCCATGACGACGACGACCGGCCTGCCATGCTTGGCCACCGCCACCGGTTCGGCTCGGGCAAGGTCGATCAGGCGGCCGAAACCGTATTTGGCGTCCTTCGCCGTGAGAGTCTGCATCCGATTCCCCAATTCGCCAGGGCACATTTTTGGCCATTATGGCCGACCAGGCAATCATTACCTGGAAGCATGGTCACTGGCCTGAAGCCCCGACCGGACGCCGTAGCCGAAAAGCCCGCCAAACGCCTCTTGCGCCTGGGATCAGGCGCTGGCGCAAGTTGTGACGGGGCAGCCCAGCAAGATCGGCCTTGGCATCGGTGCCTGGCACAGCGAGGCAGGCCGCCTTTTCTCGTTAGCCCGCCGCCGCCCGTGCGCCGCGTTGACTGATCCACGCACCGTCATTGCGGGCTTCGAACACCTATTTGTCGGACCCGGCTGAATAGGTTTTGCCGCCGACGGGCCACCGTTCGTATCGCTGCTTCCATCTTCACCCATCACGGAAGGCTTTCAGATCGTGGAAGAGCTACTCACCAAAATGGATGTCGCACGAGAGCTGAAAACGACAACTCGCTCAATCGACAACTGGATTGCCGCTGGCACTGCTCCGCCATCGTTCAAAATGGGCAAACTGCGGCGGTTCCCGAGATCGGGTCTTGCTGACTGGATGGCCGCGCGTCTCGCCGCCGGGTCATTGGAAAAAGCCGCATAGCGAAACCCCCGGCGCGGGCAGCACCGGGGGCAGATTGACGTAGGCAAGGCAGGACGCCGCTGCTTACACCGATCGGACCTCGAAATGCAAAGCCCCGTCGTGCTCTCGGAGGGCACAGCAACCCAGGTAATCCAGCTTGCGGCGTGGTCGGTACAAAGACGGCGGCGCGCTGCGAGCAAATCAACCCGGTCCACCGTGAGGGGCCATGAAAACCGGGCAGCGGGCGACTGGAAATCGCATTCCCGCTGGTGGCGTCAGATCGGACTGGCAAGAAACAGAATGTGCACGGCAGAGGCGTCGGTCGCCATAAGCCTGGTCGCAGCGATGGCCTCGTCTCAACGGGAATCTCGCCCGGCCAGCAGCCCGAACCGGCTTTTGCGAGTGATCGCGACCGGGTAGGGCGACTGCTGGCCGTTGCTCCGACCTGAACTCACAAGAATCTCTTTATGGCAGGAAGGATAAGGACAGTGGATACGAACTCATTACGGACCAAGACGATGCAATAATTGTGGATTACAGTAGTTGGAGGCCGTCTTGGAAAATCGACCGCACCGAGCCGAACCAAAACCTTGCCGGAGCGCTGCCATCATCAAGCCGCTGAACCGGAGCGTCTGGCCCGGTCGCAAACTGCGTTCACTTGCCCGTTCAATGAAGCTGGACCCGGACATTGTTGCCACCTCGATCATTGCGCGGGCTGGCTATCCCCGAGGCGACGACCTGAAGCCGTGGGACCATGCTTTTGAACATACGTGCCGGGCGGCGCAGCATGGACAAGTTGATGATTACGCTGATCCATCGGACTGAATCGAAGCGCCATGAAAACCACGACCACTCGAGTCCGTGGCCTGGCGGCATGGTCGCCGCGGCGTGAGACCCGTGATCTGCTGGGCGCGGTGTAATCCATTTTGGTCGAATACCCCGAACACTTGCCGCTCACGGTTCGCCAGATTTTCTACCGCCTGGTTGGTGCGCACGGTTATGCCAAGACCGAGAACGCATATTCCCGCCTTGGCGAGCATGTGAACCGCGGCCGTCGCGCCGGGCTGATCCAGTTCGAGGCCATCCGGGACGACGGCGCGACGGTAAGCGAGCCGCCGGGCTGGGATGACGTGGAGCAGCTCGTGCAGACCTTTTACCGCGAGGCGCAGTTGTTTCGCCTGGATCGTCAGGCCGGCCAGCCCGCGGTGCTGTATTTTGCAGTCGAAGCCGCCGGCATGCTGCCGCAGGTCAAGCGCATCGCCGATCCGTTCGGCATCTCCGTGCAATTCGGCGGCGGTTTTAACTCCACCTCCTCGAAGCACAGCTTGGCAAAGCGGCTCGGGCGGCATGCTCGCGTCGAAGTTCTCCATGTGGGCGATCATGACCCCAGCGGCGTTCACCTGTTCTCCTCGATGGCGGAGGATGTGCAAACCCTCGGTCGCGACCTTGGGTTTCATACCACCATCCAGTTTAGCCGGCTTGCCGTGACTTCCGCTCAGATTGCCGAACTGGACCTTCCGACCGCGGCGCCAAAAGAAACCGACAGGCGTTCATTCGACGGGCGGACCACGCAAGTTGAGTCAATCCCGCCGGATGTATTGGCAAACATCATCCAGGCCGCCATTGAGGACCGGCTTGACCGGGGCGCGTATGACCGCGTTCTGGCCAACGAACGGGCAGCACGGGAGGCGCTGACCGAGCGTTTGCTTCCACTTCGACAACGCTAGTGAACCAAGGAACAACGCGCATGGACGACAACGAGATTACCGGTATATGACGCTCGACGACAAGACTAGATCAATGCGCCGAAGGAAAACCCGATGACCATGAAATTGCCCGCACCACGGCCGTCAGAACACATTGCGAATCCCACGCTCTATGGCGTTGCCCGGCGGCGTTGGCCGGGAACGATCGTTACCGCCGCGTCGTTATTTGATGCAGCGGTTCTCAGTAGCCTTCCACACCATATCCCGGCCACGCGTGAAGCCGCCGCGCTGCTCCGGACGGAAATCGCTGTTCAGCACTCTATCGACGTTCAAGGATCGGTCGTCCGTCACCAATATCGGCGTATGGGCTTCGATCCGACCAAGAACTATCTGGCAAAGGATTAACACCCGTGTCCAACAACCTCACCGCCCCGGCCCGGGCCACGCAGGCCGGCGCCGAAGCATCCCGGGCGGCAGATGTCACCCCCAGCACCACAGGCCGCCTGGACGCAGCCCAGAAGGCGCACGCTGCATCCCTCGAAAACTATCGGCAAGCCCTGGAACGCGCAAACCGGGCGGCGGAGCTTCACCGGCACGCCGTTATTCAACAGCAACGCCTCATCGACGAAGCAGCGGCCGGCAGCCCCATCGATCAGATCACGGTCACCCGCGGCAAGTTATCGGTGTCCGAGGCGCGATGCGATTGACTATGCCAAGCTGGTTGCCAGCGGCGCAAACACGTTGACCGAGAGGGCGCACATCGCCCTGATGAGGGCAGAGGCCGAACATGTCCGGGCCGAATACAACGCGATGGCGACGAACCAAATCGTCAAGGCCGAAGCCGTTGATGCCGCCTATCATGCCCTGCAAGCGGCTATCGTCGAATTCGGTGATGCGTCGTACGACGTGACGACCGCCGGCCACCGCATTGATTCTCACAACATGCAGCTGGACGCGCTCATGCCGACGAACGCTGTTCTTCGAAGCATGCAGCCGGCCGAACGCCCAAAGGCCCGTGCCGCGCATGTCCCAACCCGGCCGCTGAAGGTGGCATTCGTCACCGATCGCTGGGGCGACCTCGCCATTGATCCCATCGCCTCCGTCGCAGCGCTTGTCCGCGCCGGCTATGGTATCGCAGAACCCCAAGCAGCCAACATCACCACCCCACCACCCAACAGCGCCGTGGACCTGTTATCACCCATGGTCGGGCGGGTGGCCAGCTTCACACCGACAAGTCCTGCCTTCAGCCAATGACGCCGATCGACCCGGACCAAGCCGCAGTCGTCATTGCCGGGCAATCGATGTGCGGTGCTAAAAGCGCGGCAGATCGCGACGCGCGAAATGTCGCAAGCACGGCCGCGACGCAGTGATGCGTGGCAAACCCGGCAGAAAATGCTCGATCTGCGGTCATGCTCATCGTGCGGCGATAGACGCCGCTTTGCTCGCTGGGCAAGAACAGCGCGCCATCGCCCATGAGCATGGAGTTTCGCCGGACGCGTTAAGCCGACACCGTCTGCGGCACATCTCCGTCACAAGTGCCGATCAGGCATCGGCTGTCCCGACTGATGGGGCCGAGTCGGTTGGCGTGCTTGCGGATATGACCGCACTCCGCATCCGGCTTCTCAGGCAGATGACGAAGGCGGAAAAGGGGCACGATGCCCGCGCGGTCGTGCTGATCGCACGAGAGACGATTCGGGTGTCCGAAATCATCGGCCGGTTGTCAGGCCAGATCGGGCCGGCCGGTGCGCTGGTCCAAGCTGGGGTCTTTTCCAACGGCAGCACCGAGACTGTCCGGGAGCGCGTGCTGAGCAAGCTTGCCGCGTTGGCTGGGCCCGTCCGCGTGATCGAAGTGACATGATCGCCGGGCGGATCACTCCGCGGCTTCGCGCTGTTCCTCTGCCATCTGTCGGAGGGCATCGGTGCATAGATCAACCTCGTCTCCATCTGCGTCGATCCACACCAGAGCGCGGCCATGTTCCGACACTGCGAAACCGCCCGGGTCGGTGGCCAGCACGGACAGCGCGCCGCCGCGCGCTGCGATGGCGGCTAGATCAACCACGCCCTGAAATCCATCCTCGAACGTCAACCGGACGCGATGGCCTGGCAGGGCCTCTGCCGTCTTGATCGTGTGCATGTCCATCATCCGATCCTTCCTGGTTTCTCGCCTTGCCGACACCGAACCCACGCCAAAGCGAGACTATCTTGATGCTCCGCTGCCCATGCCAGTATCGCCCGGCGCTGGGCCGGGGGAAGCGAGCCGGCCATCACTTCCAGGTCCGTGATCCGCACCAGCATTTCAGCGTCCCCCGTCACGGCGTGGAAATGCGCTGGTTCATGGTCCGCATAGTACAGCCGGATCATCACTCCAGCGACAATTGCAACAACGGGCATCAGGCCATCGCCCGAACTGCCACCGTATTTCGCGTCGCGACCTTCATGCTCCTAACACACGGTCCGCCGACTGGCCCGGGACCGAGTGACGGCCGGGCCCGATCCGGTCGGAGGCCTCGCCGCTCCGCCAAATTCAGTTCAACCGATGTGGCAGTTGCCTTGCGGTAACCAAGGCGGCGCAAGACAAGAGCCACGAATTGAACAGGCGGGCTTGTTCGGGACGCGCTGTCGGTCCGCCGGCTCGGCTTAGCCGCCGCACGGTTGAAATCCGACCTCGCGTGGAGCCAAAGAAGGGGGGCGAATTCGCGAAGCTGCTTCCACATTGCTGGGGCAGGCTTCAACCTCTCCCGATCACGATGAAGGATCCACATGCACGTGGCGACCTCACCCGGCAGCGATCGATCGGTCCATTCCTTGTCATAAAGCCGGATCAGAAGGTTATATGCACTCAGCACCTTTTTAGCAGTGCGGCCGATCGGCCTATCGGCGGGCCGGCGACTATTTATGAGCCTAGCCATTTGTTCGCAGCGGTACGGATCGGGCCACGGGCCGGACTTCAGCGTCTCACGCCACCAACCGGCTACCTCGCCAGCCGTTACAGCTACGACAAGCGCGGGCGCGGATGGCACCAGCGTCTTCGGCCGCTCGGCTGTCTGAGCCATCAGGCGACCGCCGCCGGTTTCAGTAGCACAACGTTGCCCACCGTACCTGCATCAGCATCGCCTGCGGCCGGCTGCATCAGCACACGCAACCGCTCCCCGGTGCGGTCCGCAACTGCGCGCGCTGGCTCCGGCGCCAGATGGGAATATCTCTCCGTCGGTACTGGCTTGTTTGTGCCCCAACAGCTTGCCCACGATGAAAAGGCTGTCCCCGGCCGCAACGGCCGTACCTGGCGAATGCATGTCGGAGATCGTGGATATGGACGTCCAGCAATCCCGCCAACGCCCTTATGCGCTGCCACGGCTTCTGTATGCCAACGAACGACGCGCCCGGCCGATCGCCGGGCAGCACATGCGGGTTGCTCGCGAAGCGAGGAAGCCCGGCCAGCACCGCCAGCGCGCCGGGCGGTAGATAGAGGTTCTTCGCGCCCGTCTTCGAATCCGGCAACCGGGCAAGACCCTGCGCGGTGTGAATCCAAGCCCATTCCAGCGTCAGAATTTCACTTAGGCGCGCCCCCGTGAACGCCAGCAATCGAATGGCCGCTATCGCGCGTGGGTCTTCCGCGGTGTCACGACGGGGCATCCGGGCAGATATCCAGGCCGGACGGGCCAACTCGACAACTCCGAACGCCTCAGCCTGCCGAGCGAGTTCTCCCTGCCATGCGGCCTTGCTGGCATCAGTCCAATTTTCGGAAGCGCGATCGAGGGCATCGCCTAAGCGAGCTAACTCCGGCGCCGTCAATAGCCGTTCGCGTGCCTTTTCCGGGTAGCGTTCAACGTGACGGCATGGATTTGATGCGTCGGGCCGCTCTCCGACCTTCTCTGCCCAGCCCAGGATGCTGGATAGCAGAGCCAGCGCCCGGTTTGCCCCAACCGGCATTGCGCGCAATCCGGCATGGAACTTCTGCACATCGGCCTTGGCAATCTCCGCTATCTTTTTGTCCTTAAGCGTCGGAGCGGTGAGAAGGTGGTTTTTCAGCAATCGGGCATCCTCGATCCGGGTGCGGGGTTTTTTGTGTGGCTCAGCATATTCAACAAGGTAGCGGGCGGCGAAGTCAGCAAAGGAGGGCGCAGCTTTGTCACTGGCCCGATCGGCAGCCGGGTCTTTGCCGTCACGGATCAGGCCGAGCAACCGCTGCGCCTCCTTGCGGGCCTTATCGGCTGTCTGCGCCCCAGGGCCATGCCTACCGATCGACAGGATGACCTGGCGTCCCCTGATTCGCGTCTTGAGCGCATAGCGAGGGCTGCCGCCACGATGGCGAACCATGAAACCGCGCACGGTGTCATCGAACACGACCTCGCTTGGCTTCATCGCTTCAACCAACGCGGCCGTAATCCGCTTCGTTGCCATGCTATCGCTCCTGGTATCCGCCCTTGGTTTGGATACCAGCGGATACCAAATGGATACCACGAACATGAAAGAACAGCAACGAAGATGCGCGATGTTTTGGCAGAATTCTGCGGCTATTTGCGCATGGGGTCGTCCCGCCTCGCGGCCCGGTTCACGACTGGGGGACTGGGTGTCGTGGGTTCGAATCCCGCCGCTCCGACCAATACAGCAATCACTTAGCGGTCCATGTGGCCGTTGTCCTGCGCGCTCGGATACAGATGGACACCACTCCGTCGGGATAACGCCGCTTGAGCATCCTGAACGTGCGCCCCGTAGGCGGGCCGGCTTGGGGTGGGGACTGACGGTATGGCCGGTTTCGGCCAGGTCGGAGAGGCGGATTAGCCCCAGTTTGGATGCATCGGCTCGTCGATCGACGACGCGTCACATATTCTGGGTTACGACGTGATGGCCAGGCGGACGAAATTGCGGAAAGCCGAGCTTAGCGCGAAAGCACAGCGCACTGCACACCGCCTCGACCGCGGCCTCGTTGCCGGCATAGAGCTGCCAATCTGAAATGCACCCAAACTGAGCCTCAGAACATCTCCATCGCGGCGCCCACGGGCTCGGCATCAGATTGCCCCGCCGCTGGCTGGCGGTTGTCTCGCAGTTCAGTGATGGCGAACTCAACCATTTCGTTCAGCTGGACACCCAGAACAGTACCTTTACCTTTCTTGGCTTCACCTTCATCTGGCTGCGCCTTCCCGCGAACTGTGGCCGTCCGCCATTTCTCTCCCGCATCTCTCGACGCAATCAATGATCTTGTCGAAGCAGTGGACGATAGCCTGCAGCCGTCGCTTGAGCACGTCCTGGAATTGGATGGAGCCGATCATCTGCATGATCGGATCGGCCATTCGTTCGTTCTCGTACTGGACCTTCATCAGGGTGTCGCGCTGATGGCTGAACAGTTTCTGCAGGTTGTCAGTCAGTTCGCTGACGGCGCCTGAAATGTCGTCGAAGCCGCTCGACTCCTTGGCGATGCGTTGGCCGACTATGGTGGTCAGGCTGGCGTGTACGACCTGTTCGAGCTTCTCGATCCCGCTTCCGATCTGCACCGCGGCCCGGTCCGACAGCACTGAGAGATCCTTGACCTCCGAGGCGACGACGGCGAATCCTCGCCCGGCGGCTCCGGCCCGCGCGGCCTCGATGCTGGCGTTGAACGCAAGCATGCGGGTCTGACTGGACAGCGTGCGCACCATCTGGATCATCCGCCCGAGGTCGCCGACCACTGTGCCAATATCATCCATCGCCTTGCGGACATTGTCGGCATCCCTGGTGCGTTCTAAGCTGAATTCCTCGATCAGCGATTTGCTGCGCACCAGCTGGGCTTCTGTGTGTTCGATGATCTGGACGACGCGGTCGTTGGAACCCGCGGCGTTGATGAAGTTGAGCAGCGCCTCCATGCCGGTCTCGACGCTTCGCAGTTCCTCCATCAGTTTGACGGCGTTGCGCTCGGTATCTTCGATGACCCGTTCGGTTTCTTCCTTGAGAACGGCTGAAACCTTGCCGAAATAGCCAATCGTTTCTGCGGCGTGGCTCGCGTGCTCCGACCTGTCCGCAGCGCCCACGGCCGCGTCCTCCGCCAGGGATCCGATGACGGGCAAGGCCGGCGCCGCCAACGCGGCAAGGGGAAGCTGGGGTCGTCGCGACGCAGCCAGGAGGCCAGAGGCTGCGACCATGACGACCGCCATGCGCAAACCGGACGCGAGGGGCGCCGCAGTAATCGGCAGCAGGCCGACAGCGACCTCTGCCAGCAGCAGGATGCCGGCCAATCCGAGGAGACGCCGCCAAAGGGCAGGATACGACAGCTCCGCCCTGCTGCAGCGATGAGCAGATGAAGGCATTATCTGCACCGCCTAAACACGCACATAGCCGAACCACCGGTGGCGTCAGCAGACTTCGGCTGCGTCCGCCGAGGTTCGTTTGCGGCCATTGCGGTCCACTGTGTCATCCCGCGTCGCTCCGCCGCTGCCAGGATTCTCGCGCATTGCCGGCCACACCGACTGGCACTCCGATGGAGGGCAGCGGGATCTCGAACACCGCGCCGCTTTCGGGCAAGTTGCGGGCGGTGATCGGGGCGCCACGCGATCTGATGATGCCTTGGACGACGGACAGTCCCAGGCCGGTGACCTTACCGATTTCATTGCTTATGGGAAACGGTTCGAATATCCGCTGCAACAGGCCCGGTCCAATCCCCGGGCCATGGTCGCTGATCGAAACGCGGCCGTAGTGTCCAAGGGGGATCGGCGGGTGGACCGCGGGATCATCGGCAACATGGAATTCATCCGCGCGGATGGTGACCGTTCCGCGCCCTCCCATCGAGTAGACGGCATTGTCCACGAGGTTTTGGATCATCTGGCCCAGTTCACCGGGATGGATCGCAACCCAGCCCTCGGCCACGTCGGTATGAAGCTCGACGCGGACGTCCGCCGGCAAGGTGCGGCGCAAGGCGGCCACCTCGCTGACGACCGCGTCTGCCAGGCACACTGGTGGTACTTTTCTGGGTGTCCGACGAACGCAGAACAGCATGCCGCGAACGATTTCGGCAGCCCGGTTGGCGTTGTCCAGAATCACCGCCACTGCCTCGGCCGGCGATGGGACCCATAATGACGCCGGAGCAAACCCGCATATTCCGGCATGCTCGTCGCCCCTGCCATCAACCGAATAAATCCGGATGGCGACGGACGCTTAGGTGAAGGTCCGCCGTCGCGTGCTGCAATCGCATGCGAACCGCTGCCACACCATAAGTGTCCCTAACCCTTCCGAACCTTGGGAATGCTTCAAACGAGCCCGCCGATGGCACGCTATTGAAATAACGATTTGGTTCCGTCACATCACGGTCTCCCGTCGTGGTCGCCCGGGCCACCTGATCCTGCGCATGCGGCGGCCGATCGTCCTCGCCGGTGCCGCGCCAGGGGAAGGGTGGCACTCCATCCCAACGAGCGTGAGCCCGATTCTCGGCCGGGTCATGCCGGACGTGACGTCCGGGCATCGTAAATACATTTGTCGTTGTTCGGCGCGGTCGGAAGGTCCCCCAGGGGCAACATGACGTCGAAGCTCGCACCGCCTTCCGGAACGTTGCGTGCGATGATGCAGCCACCCCAGGACCGCACGATACCCTGGACGATGGACAGGCCCAGACCTGTACCCTCACCGATGCCCTTGGTGGTGAAGAACGGTTCGAAGATCTGCTCCAGAAGGGTCGGCGAGATCCCGTGCCCGTTGTCGGCGATCGACAGGCGGGCATAGCGACCACCTTGCACCTGCATACGGACCGCAAGCGCATCACCGATCCGCACCTCATCCACGCGGATCTTGACTTCCCCATGCCCGCTCATTGCGTGGACGGCGTTATCCACCAGGTTCTTGATGATCTGGTTCAGTTCGTCCGGCTGAACGGCGACCCAGCCCTCGGCCCCGCCGGTTTGAAGGTCGAGACGCACGCCCGCAGGCACGGTACGACGTAGAATGTCTACGCCCTGCGTCACGGCCGCGGCAAGGCACATGCGCCGCAGTTCCTTCGGCGCACGCCGGACATACAATAGCATGCCATGAACGATGGCAGCCGCGCGCCTGGTGCTGTCGAGGATGACCGCGATCGATCCGGCCAACTCAGTATCGGCCGGATAATCTTCCTGCGCCATCTGCGCCATGCTGAGAATGGGCTGCAGCAGGTTGTTGAGTTCGTGCGCCAGACCGCTGGTCACCTGGCCGACACTTTCCAGTTTGCGACGCTGAAACGCCCGCTCGCGGGCGTCGACCAAGTGTTTGACGTCGCGGATGGCGATGATGCCACCTCCATCATGGAACGGACAGACGATCAGCCGCATTGGATCGGTGCCGGCGGACGCCGTTGTCTCGAACATGGCAATGCGGCGTTGCGCAACCGCGGCCTGCGCGGCGAGGCATAACTCATGGCCGACCCGAACATCGAGCCAGCGATAGACGTCGCCGGGTCGGTCGCCGTCCAGCGTGCCATCGTGGCGGAACCGTGCAAATTCGGACTGCGAGTTGTCGGGTTGCATCGGGCCGGCGGGTTGCATCGGATCGTCGTCAAGCGCCACGCGCTGGGAGGCCAGGCGGCAGGCCAGCATCAACTCTGACAGAACGGTTCCGGCGGCGGCGACCAGGCGCCCCAACTCCGCGTGCGGCGCCGCCGCAAGCGCGTCAGTCAACACTTCACCATACACCTCGATCACCGATTCCGCGGCGACATCGGTCACTGCCATCAATCGGCCAAGATCAGCCGCTTCCTCCAGCACCGTCTCATCGCCGCTCGCCATGTAGGCGCGCTGCAGCCGACCGAACCAGTCAGACAGATCGCCGGGTTGCGAGGAAGGCGCCATGGCCGGTTCAACTCAACTCTGGACCAGGCGAGCGACGACGATGCAGCGATCGTCACGACCTTTGGCGAAACGGTCGAGCAGCCTGGAAGCCATGCCGTCCATCCCGGCGGCAGAATGATCGACGGTGGTGACCTGGAGTTGTTCGTCCAGCCCGTCGGTCCACAGAGCCAGCACGTCGCCGGACAGGAACGGGACAGTGACGGTTTTCAGCCGTTGATACCCGCCGCCGACGATTCCCGCGTAGCCATCCAAGTAGGTGTTACGTGTGCCAAACAGGGCCGCCCGCGTGTTACCCACCGCCGCATAGGTGATCTGTCCTGTCTCCCATTCCACGGTGGCCACCCCGACGGCCGCGCCACGGGTCGGGCGCAGCGCCAGGTTCATGCGATGAAATAGGCCGATCGGGTCATCCCCCGGCCATGCCGCGACCGCTTCAATGGCTGCTGCCGCCGCCACCGCTGCGTCCCTTCCATGTCCCAACCCGTCCGCGATCGCCACGATCTCCATACCGCCGCTGGACCACCAGCCGGCCATGTCGCCGCAAATATCGGCGTCGTTCGCGGCGCGCCGGGCGATCCCGCAGTTTATCGCCCACGTGCTCAAGGCTCCAATGTCCGCGGCGGCGCCGCATGCTGGTCCAATGCGAGGCCGCCCGTTCTCCGCCGCCACAAACGCGCCGTTACCCGAGTGCCCTGTCCAAGCGTTGACTCGAGAGCGAATTCGTCCATCAAACGGCAGCATCCGGGCAGCCCGCCGCCCAGTCCATCGCTACTGGAGAACCCGTCGGTCATTGCCAGCTTGATGTCGGCGATGCCTGGCCCGTTGTCCTCGACAGCCAGCTCGATCCCTTGCTGCCCGTCCCGTGACAGCGGCGTCAGCGACACCAGTCCGCCGTTTTGCGCGTAAGCCACCAGGTTGTGACCCAACTCGCTGACGGCGGTCGCCAGGCGATGGACAGCGGAGCGACCCAGGCCCATGCGTATGGCCATGTCCGCGGCCGCCTTGCTTGCATGGAAAATGTCCATTTCGCGCGTTACCACCACCGTGACCGGCGCGATGCCTGACAAGAAAACTGGCTCAGCGGTGATGCGTCGCCCTCCTATCCTCATGGCCGGCCCGGTTCCGGCCATCGGCGTACGGACCGTCGAAGTGCAGATCGCCGGAACAGGCCCGACCATGACGGGAGCAACTCACGCCTCCGCCGGGTTTTCATCCGGGGCCGGGTCTTCATCCAGGGCCGGGTTTTCATCGAGGGTGGGTACGACGCGACGCCTCTCGATCGTCTCGACAGTGCGGGCTTGATCATCGCGTGCCCGATCGCCGCATGACCATCGTCACCTGGGTCCGCCCCGGCTCGGATTGGACGTTGAGGGTATCCACCAGCTGTTTGGTGCCGGAAAGTCCCATGCCGAGGCTGTTGCCGGTGCTGAAACCGGGTGTCATCGCCCGCTCCACGTCCGGGATACCCGGCCCCTGGTCGCAGACGGTAACGGTGATCTCGCGGCTACGGTCCAGCCGGCGAGCGATGATCTCGCATTGGCCACCGCCGCCGTAGTGGATGGCGTTGCGGGTGATCTCGGAGATCGCCGTGGCAAGCCGTGTCTGGTCCGCCATGCCAAAGCCGAACCCGCGGGCGATGTCGCGGCCGGTTTGCCGCGCTCGGACAATATCCTCGGGCAACCGCAGCGGAACCATGACCCGGATGTCATCCAGCAGCATGGGGAGCGGCCTCCCCGTGCTCGCCATCTTTCTCCCGAAGTTTCGTCTGTAACAGCTCCACTCCGTGCTCGAGCGTGAGGGCGGTCATCACGCTGACGAATTCTCGGCCCATCTCCATCAAGGTCAGCGCGACCATCGGGTTCATCCCCGTGATGACCACCTCGCCGCCCATAAGTTGTGCCATTCGGGCCGTTTCGTTGAGAATGCGGGCCATGTAGGAGTTGACGATATCGAGCGAGGTGATGTCGAGGATCAAGCCCCGGGACCGCGACTGGTTCAGACGGCCAACTATGTCGGTCTGCAGCACTGACGCGTGCTCGTCGGTAATGTCCGACTGGATCGACGTAATGAGAATGTTGCCGAGCTTGAGGATGGGAATGTGCATGTCGCTGGTTTTCAGGCGGCCAGGGCGACGCGCTTCTTCAGGATGCGCAGCGCCTCGGCGAAGCCCTCCCTGAGTGTGCCCCTGGTGACCATGCCGGTCAGGTTGACATCCAGTTTGACCAGCGTCTGGGCGGCATCCGGGCTGAAGCCGGTGATGATCACCTCGGCGCCAAGCATGCGGGCCGCGGTTACTGCCTTGGTGAGGTGCAGCGCGACCCGCGTGTCGATGATAGGAACACCCGTGACGTCCAGGATCGCCACCCGCGCCTCCTCCCGCGAGATCGCGGAGAGCAGTTGCTCCATGATGTACTGGGCTCGGCGGGTATCGATCACGCCGACCAGCGGCATCATCACGACCTTGTCCCAGATCAGCAGCGCCGGCGTCGAGACTTCGAGGATCGACTCGCTTTGGCGGATGATGACGTCCTCGCGCGCCGCCACGTACGCCGAGAACGTAAGAAAGGCGAGCTGATCGACGATGTTATTGAACACCGTCATTTCGGCTATCAACTGCTTTGGCGTCTTGCCGTATTCCTTGGCCAGCAGCGGATCCGCCGCCCTCTTCAGGCTCATGACGAAATTGCCGGTTTCCTCGGGGGTGTAGCCTTCGCGGGCCAGTGCGGCACTCACTTCGGACATGAACCCGACGAGATCCTTGAAGGCGGTGTCGGAAATTACCGGCGGTGAGGCCGCGCGATTGAGCGCGTCCGCCAACCGGCCGATGATCGCCGAGAGAGTCGCCAGGTCAGCCGGGTTCTTGCGGGCCGCGCCGGAAAATGCGCCGCGCAGCATGCCGCCCCAGTTCGCAAGCAGATCGTTGCGGCTGTCGTCAATGAGCGAACACAGGGTCTTCATGTGCGTATCCTTAAAGTAACCTTAGCCCCCCTGGTCAAACGAAGTGAAATGATACCTGAAGAAAATCTGTGGCGTGGCCAGCCAAAAAACGCCTTCACAGGCAGACGCTCGGCGCCCAAACGACCAGCATCAACAGCCAGCATCGGTTACCCTAAGCTCCGTCTCTACCACGTAAGGGTATCAAGGCGGAATGTTTATCTCCAGCAATTCTCATTGCGACCAGCAAAGCGTTGGCCCCACGCCGGCCGCCCAATAAAATCAGTCGGACATTTTGAGAGAAACGTTCGGTCCGTCGTCAGAGGGGCCGGCAGCACTCAACGCCTGCCCGACCGCGTTCACTAACTCGTCCTTGTCGATCGGCTTCATCAGAATTTCCACGACACCGGCGCGACGCGCGTGGTCAAGCGATACCTCCTGGCTGTACCGCGGCGAGCCACCGGTCATGGCGACCACTGCGACGCCGGGAAAACCGGTCTGCAAGGCGTGGATCAGGCTCAAACCATCAGACCCGGGCATCCACAGATCGGTGACCACCGCGTCCGGCGCGCGGACCGCGACGCACGCGAGCGCGTGGTCGCCGCTGTTGGCCTCCTCGACGCTGTGACCGGCTCGCCTGAGAATTTTCCCGATCACGAGACGGACCGCGTCGACATCATCCACAACCAGAATTCGTGCCATCATGACTCTTCCATCAAAACATCTCGAATTTGGAGCTGGCGGCTTCTCGCAAATCCAGTCCGGATGCTGCGTGGTGGTCGTCGCGCTGACTGTCCATCACACAATCACCCAGTGCCTGATCGAACATGTCCTTGAACCTGCCGACCCGATCGATCGCGCGCCGCTCGCCCAACTGGCGCGACAATTGTCCCATATGATCATCAAGCATCAGCGACAGCCGTGACAGAAAGGCGATCTGTTGCTGGGTCACATCCTGAAACTGGAGGTGCCCCAGCATGGCAAGAACCGGGATGTCGACTGCCTCGACCAAGGCGCGCAATTCCGCGCCGTCATCGGTTGCGACGCGATCGGCCAGCATCCGCATGCGATCGACTGCCGCCTCCATCTCACTCAGCCCGGCAACGATCATCGTGGCGGCGCTGTTGGTGCTTTCGATGACGCGATCACCTTGGTCGCGCAGCAGCCGCGTGAACGCCCGGTATTGGACCAGTTCGTCGGCGATCCGGACCATCGATCCGGCGGCGGATTTCGCGACGCCGCCACTCTGACGTCCGAGCAGATGCCCGATCGCCACGCCCGCAAGCGCAATAAACGACGCGAGGCTGGCCATCGTTGCTCCGCCGCCAACACCTGCTTCAACGGCCGCGGCGCTCACCGCGACTGTGACCGCCACACTCGCCGTGATCAATTTGTCATTCGCGACGATGGAAATTCGGCTGCTGGCGTGGGTGGTGGCGTGGGTCATCCGTTGGGCAGTATCTGTTTGACTACTTTTATCATGTCGTCGGGTTTGACTGGCTTCACCAGCCACCCAGTTGCCTTGGCAGCGCGCGCCTCGTCGCGCTTCGCCTGCTGTGATTCAGTCGTCACCACCAGGATCGGCACGAATTGGATACCTGCCATGGTGCGAATCTTGCGAATGAGTTCGATACCATTCATCCCCGGCATGTGAATGTCGGTGATGACCAGGCTCGGCTTGAGACCGCCCTGGAGTTTTGTCACCGCTTCCTCGCCGCTGGCTGCCTTGGCAACGGTAAAGCCGCCCTTGTGCAGGATGGCCTCCATGCTCATCAGGATGGTCACCGAATCGTCAACGATGAATACGATGGACGGCATCAGGTGCCGTTTGTCGCCATTTTCATTTGGCTCCCGTGTTCGGCTGCCGCAGCACCGGCAACAGCCAGCGGGCAAGGAACGCCTCCCGCGGCGGCGCTACGATCTCCGGCCGGCCCGCCAAAAGCACCTGAAGGACGGCTGTATGGACGTGGGTGCAAGCCCCGAGATCGATTTTGCCCCTGCCATGGGCCTGCAGGAATTCCAGCAGCGCCAGCGCATCCTCGACCAGGCATGCGCCGTCGGCGACCGCCGTATCCCCGGCGAAGTTGAGCGGCATGACTCACAGATGCTCCTTGAGATTGAGGACGAGCAGCACACGTCCGTCGCCCAGCAGCGCCGAACCGGAATAGCCTCGGATATTTGCGAGGATGCCGTCGAACGGCTTCAGGATGATGTCCATGCCTTCATGGAACTGGTCGACAACGAGACCGACCAGACTGCCACCGGAACGCACCACCAGCACCGCATCCTCCTCGTTGCCATCTCCGAACCAGGCCGGAGGCTCGATGCCCAGCAGGCGGTCGAGCCGAATGAGCGGCACGATGGCGTCGCGGAGGACGAACGCCTGTGACTGCTTGAGGTGGCGAACATCGTCGCGGTGCACGCGCACAGTCGCGGCGATCTGGTCCATCGGGATGCCGAACAGCATTCCACCGCAAGCCTCGACAACCATCACCCGGGTCACCGCCATGCTGAGCGGCAGCGACAGGCGCACCGTGGTCCCCACGTCCTTGACAGAGCTGATCGCGACGCTGCCGCCGGCCTTTTGCACCCCGTTCAGCACTACATCCATTCCGACCCCGCGTCCCGACAGGTCGGAAACCTGGGCGACGGTGGAGAATCCTGGGGTGAATACCAGGTTCACCGCCTCCTGGTCGGTCAGGCGCGCCGCCCGCTCGTCGTCGATGACGCCCTTGGACAGCGCGGACCGCTTGATCATTTCCGGATCGATGCCGCGACCATCGTCGACCACCTCGATGACGACTTGGTCGCTTTCGTGAAATGCCCGCAACAGGACGGTGGCTCGCGTCGATTTGCCGATGTCGTCGCGGTCTTCAGGGGGCTCGACGCCGTGATCGATGGCATTTCGTACGACGTGCAGAAGTGGGTCGTTCAGCGCCTCGATTATGTTCTTGTCGGCGGCGGTGTCGGCGCCCTCGATCACCAGGTCGATCTGCTTGCCCAACTTGCGCGAGACGTCGCGGACCAGTCGCGGAAAACGATCGAACACGTCCGAAACCGGCAGCATGCGCACCGCCATGATGGCGCTTTGCATCTCCTGCGCCAGCCGGTCGATCACCGCGTGAAGATCCTTGATTTCGCGGCTCATCTCGCGCGAGCCGTGGACGTGCTCGGCGCGCTTGGCCAGGAACGGCAGACTGTTCTTGGATACCACCAGCTCGCCGATCAGGTTCATCAGCGCGTCGATCTTACCCTGATCGACTTTCAGCACGTGGTGGGCCTGCTTCGGCTCCTTGTTGAGCGGTTCGTCTGCAGCTTGTCGCGACCGATCGTCCGCAGCGGGCACCGCCGCAGCCAGCGAACCATCGATCTCGTCTGCCGCCCGCCAGCGGTCCAGCACTTCGAGCGCCGGGGCCGCATCCTCCTGCGCCTTGGCCGCGGCCACTGCCGCCGACCACAGGGCGGTATCGGCGTCTCCGCGGGCTTCCGCGGCAAGCAGGTTGGTGACCGTCCAAGCGATCGAATCGAGGCTTGCAGCCAACCTGCCGGCTGGCATCGGCAGACCCAGGATGATGCGCTGGCTCGCCAGGATGCGCGCTGCCATGGGAGAGATCGCCCCCAGGCCGGTGACGATACCCTCGGCATTGCGGCGACTGAGCACTGTGCTCTCCGGCGCCAGGTCAACGGCGGCTGATTCGGTGGAGGGACGTGGGTATGGCAGTGGATGCGGATCGGCGTGGCCCGTTTCGATGCAGTCCACCAGGGCGGCCAGCCAGGCCGGATCGGGAAACGCAACCGTCAGTACCGCTTCCAGCCCACGCAGGCCCGACGCCAGCAGCAGCGCAGGGGGAGTGGTCTGCAGGTGTGCATAGACCAAGCGCCGGAACGCGGGCCAGTCGGCGGTGGCGATCAGGCCGCGCGCCGCCCCGATGAACTCTTCATCGACCGGGCCATCGGTGCTTTCACCTGTCACCGAAATCAGGGTATGCGGCTCTACCGGGGCCAGTTGCACCTGTTCCGCAACGTAACGGAACAAACTCTCGGCCTCAGCGCGTGATGCCGCCACCAGGGCCCGGAAGCGCAGCACGCAGCGATACGGGTCATAGGCGTCGATCGGCGCCCACGGCTCGGTCGGTTCAACCGTGAGGCTGTGAAGGTTCGTCAGTTGGCGAAACAGGATGAAGGGGTCCTCGCCACTGAAGAAACAATCCTGGAGAGGAACGTATTCGACGGCCAGGATCTCGGTCCCTTCCATCGCCGCGATGAAGGCGGCCAGCCGTTCCGCCTCGGACATCGCCGACAACCAGTCCAGCGAGATCAGATCGCGGATGTGCGCGGCGAAACCGGACGCCTGGGCGGCGCCGTAGTCGGCCGGCAGAACCGAGCGCAAACTCGCGGTCATGTCCTTGGACACTCCGTCGGCGCCCGCGGACAGTACGCCATCGCTCGCGATGTCGTCGACCCACGCGCTCACCTGATCGAGCGCATCCAGCAGCAGGTCGACCAGTGCCGATGTGAGGTCGAGTTCTCCGCCGCGAACGGCGCTCAGAACGTCCTCCGCGGCATGGACAAGCTTGGCGAAGGCGGGGAAATCGAACAGCCCCACTGACCCCTTTAGAGTGTGAACCGAGCGGAATACCTCGTTGATCGCGGCCTCATCCGCTCGATGCTTTTCCAGCACCAGCAGCGCCGCGGCGGAGCCTTGCAGCAGTTCGCGCGCCTCGCTGACGAAGCTTTCGAGAAGCGAGGTGGTCATGGGCCAACCACGCCGGTCATCAGGCGCGCAACCTCGGTCAGATCGACTGGAACCACCGGCTTGACCAGGTAGAAATTCGCTCCGGCCTCGTAGGCCAGGATGGCGTCCTTCTCGCCGGCCTCGGTGCTGACGAACACCGCCGGCAACCTGCGTACGGCGGGGTCGTCGCGGACCGCCCTGATCATGGTGTAACCGTCCATCTTCGGCATGTTGATGTCGACGATCACCAGGTCGAAGTTTTGGATCAATATTCTCTCATACCCTTCCAGTCCGTTGGCGGCCTCCTCGATCTGGAAACCGGCGGCCTCCAGCACGGAGCGGTAGAACAGGCGCATGGTGATGCTGTCGTCGACCACAAGGATCCGCGTTCGTTTCTCATTCGCCTCGGCGTCCTGTCCCTGGGTCTTTGTTTCGCTCATGCAGGTCACTCCGCGGACCGGGGCTTCTGGTAGACGATGGTGTCCTGAAACTTCCGTGGCAGGAAAACCGAGGACATCCGGCTCATGCTTTCGGAATGCCCCAGACAGATGTAACCACCGGGAGCCAATGCTTCGAAGAACATATCGACCGTCTGGCGCCGCCCGATATCATCGAAATAGATCAGCAGATTGCGACAGAAGATCACGTCGATGTTACGGAAGCGGTGCGTCTGCAGCGGGTCGACGACGTTGACCAGCGAGAAATCGATCGAGCCCCGCAGGTCATCCTTGATCTGGAAGCTGCCGTTGGGTCGTGGCAGGAAATACTTCGACCGCAGATGCGCCGGCACCCGGGACAGCGATCGTGCGCCGAACAGGCCGTTCCGCGCCTCCTCAAGGATCTTGCTATCGATGTCCGAGGCGAGGATCTCGATATTCCAGGCATCGGCCTGATCCCAGCGCTCGAGGATGCTGATGGCGATCGAGTAGGGCTCCTCGCCGGACGAGCAGGGCATTGACCAGATGCGAAGAGGATCGGCGCGATCCTTGGTGCGGGCGATCTCGGGCAGAATTCCGCCAACCAGGGCGTCGAGCTGATAGTCCTCGCGCAGGAAGTAGGTCTCATTCACCGTCATCGCGTTGATCAGAAGCTGCAATTCCTCCCCTGTTGCCTGGAAGCGAACCAAGGTGAAATAGTCGCGGAAGGTTTCTGAGCGGGTGTGTTTGATACGATCGGCGATGCGCCGCTCGACGTAGTATTTCTTGCTGTCCTGGAACTGGATCCCGGTCTTCCGGTAGAAAAATTCGATAAATTTCTCGAATTCCTCATTCGTCATGACGCCTGACGTCGGCGTTGCGAGGATGGCGGGGACGCCCACGGTTACTGACCACCGATACGGCGGATGGCCGCATCGATGGCAAATTCCATGAACGCGTTGCCGGCGAACCGCTGGCGCAAGTCCTCCAGATCGGGCAGCACTTCCGGGCCGCCAGCCTCGGTCAACCCGTCCACCGCCGCGGCACAGACGTTGACGTGCGGATCGGTGCGCATCACGTCGGTAAGCCACTCGGATGCCCTGGCGTGGCGGAGAGCTGCCAGGATATTCACCGCGAAGATGCGCACATCGCTGTCGTCGTCGGCCAGCAATTGCTCGAAGTGTGGGGCGATGGCGTCAGGCATCTCCTGGAGTGCCTCGATGGCGGCGTTGCGCAGCGGCACGTCGTCGCTGCGCAACAGATCGGCGAGACGGGCGGCCACGTCGGGTGACTGTAGCTGGATAAGGGTGGTGAAAAGCACCGCCCGGACGCTGGGGCTGGTCTCCACCTCGAGCCGGTCGCACAGATCGATGACGGCTTCCGGATGATCCACCAGAGCGCGGACCGCGGCACGACGCGCCGAGGGTTGCTCGGCCGCCAGATCCGCCAGCAACCGGGCCAGATCGGGCGCTGCCGCTTCCGGCAAAGGCGACGGTCCACCGCGGCTAGAATTTACCAGCGCCATCGCGTGCCTCCCTGGCTGTGGGTTGCGGCATCAGCCAGGCGTTGAGTTGGCCTGCGACACGACTGGCAGACAGCACCAGGGTGGCGCCGCCGCGATTGAACAGTTCGCCCGGCATTCCCCAGATCACCGAGCTGGCCTCATCTTGCGCGATGGTGCGGCCGCCGCGGCGCTTCAGTTCGCACATGGCATTGGCGCCGTCGTCTCCCATACCGGTCAACAGGACCCCGATGATATGGTCTGCGGGGAAGGCGTTGATGGCGCTGTCGACCAGGCGGGCGACGCTGGGATGCCAGAGATACTGTTCGCCCGCGGGCACTGGATTGACCATCCACCCGGTGCTGCGCTTGCTGATGAGGACATCGGCGTCACCCTTGGCGATGTATATGACGCCGGGCTTCAACGGCATCATCTGTGCGGCCTCGACGACCGGTGTGCGGCACTGATCGGCCAGGCGACGCGCGAACACCGTGGTAAAACTGGACGGCATGTGCTGCGCCACCACCACGGCCCAGGGAAGGTTGGCGTGGATGGCAGGCAGAACTTCCTCCAGCGTCCCCGGCCCTCCCGTGGATACGCCGATGATTACGGCACCGAACCCGTCGCCGCCCGCCGGGGACGCAGATGGGCCGTGTTCGATTCCGGAACGTCTCTCGCCCCGATCGCCTGTTTGGCTGTGCAACCGCTGCCGCAGTCCGACCGAGTTTCGCAGCCGAGCGCGGCACGCCGCGTTGACCTTTAGGAGAAGTTCTGCCTCGACCTGTTCGACGTTCAGCGAAATGGTGCCAGCGGGCTTGTGGATGAAATCGACTGCGCCCAGCGCCAATGCTTCGAAAGTGACCTCGGCGCCTCGTTCGGTCAGCGACGAGACCATGACTACCGGCTTCGGCCGTTCGGCCATGATGCGTGACAGGCAGGTCAACCCGTCCATTTCGGGCATGTTGACGTCCAGCGTAATGACGTCGGGATCGAACCAGCAAAGCGCTTCCAGCGCATCGATGCCGTTGCGCACGGCCATGACCTCGTAGCCGCCCTTTGCTTCGAGGATCTGCTTCAGATGACGGCGCATCAGCGCCGAATCGTCAACGATCAGAGCTTTGGGCATGGCGGGCGCATTTCCCGGGAACGCCGGGCCGCATCGCGCAGCCCTGATTCGTCATTTCGCTGCTTTTCCGACGGCGTTCAGTTCCTTCGTGTTCAGCAACTGATCGATGTCCAGCAGCAGAATCATCCGTTTCTGCTTTTCGATGTTGGCGACCCGGCGGATCAGGCGCTGCTGCTCCTCCGACAACGTCGGTGACGGTCCAATGACGGAGGCCGGGATGCGGATCACCTCCAGCACCTGGTCGACGATGAAGCCGGTGCGGACGCCGCGGATGGTATAGACCATGATCCGCTGACGGTCGTTACGTTCCAGAGATGGCAGGCCGAAGCGGCGACGCTGATCGACCACCGGCAGCACCACGCCCCGAAGATTGACGACGCCTTCAACGAAGTCCGGGGTCTTGGGCAGCCGGGTCAGTTCCTCGGGAACCCTTACGATCTCCTGCACGGACGAAATCGGAACGCCGTATTCCTCATTCATCAGGCGGAAGACGACGAACTGCTGCTCGTCGTCGATGACACCGGTTTGCGCCTCCTTGGCTGCGTCGCCCATTGCCGCACTCTCCCCTGCACCATCCGCGATGACGGCGCGCATGTCGCCGACGTCGAACATTTTCTCCGACGACAGGATCGACACCAGCCGCTTGCCTCCATTGAGGCGGCAAATCGACTGGATCTCGTTCAGTTTGCCGTCACGAGAGAGCAACGCCGGCACCGGGTCGATTACGGAACGGCCGACGCGCAGGACCTCCTTGACGCTGTCCATCATGACGCCGACGGAAACGCCGTCGGCCGCGTTGCCCAGCGACACCACCACGATCTTGTTGGTGTCGGTGACCTCCTGCGGCGGCAAGTGGAACATATCTCGCAGCGAGACCAGGGGCAGCAGCCGGCTCCTGAGCGTCATCACACCGAGCACTTGCGAGGGGGTATTGGGGACCTCGGTGATCTGTTCGGGGATTTGGACGATTTCCTGCACCTGCTCGATCGGCAGCGCATATTCCTGCCCTGCGACCTCGAAGCTGACGAACTGGCTTTCGGCGCTGACGTCGGCCGTGTCGGCATGTAGCTTGCGCTCGTCTGCCGGACTGTCATGACCGCCGGCTGGGCCGTTATTCAGTGCCCTGGCGACCGACTTGAACTCGCGTCCCACGACCTTGGCGGCATCCAGAATCATCACCATCGACTTGCCGTCGCTGGCCTTGATCATGCCGGTCATCAGGTCGGTGTCGACGGTGCCCTGGATGGCATCGGCCGCTTCGATACGGTCTTTCTCAACGGTAACGACATTGGCCACACGGTCGACCACTAGCCCGACCGGGCGGCCCTGGTCGAGAATGACGACCCGCGTCGAATCGTCGTGCTCGACCAGTTCCATTCCGAAGATCTGCCGCAGGCGAATGACCGGCAGCACGGTCCCCCGCAGATTGGCCAGACCCTCGAGCGCCGCGGGGCTCATGGGGACATGGACAACCTCTGGCATGCGGATGATCTCCTGGACTTCCGCCAGGGGAACCGCGAACATCTCGTCGGCGACGTGGAAAATCACGAATTGGCTGGCATCGCCGACGCCCGTGTCATCTTCCGGCCGGGACCCGACCTGGTCCCGCACCGCTTCCGCAACTTCGGACATGGTTGGTCCTTTTCAATCGACCTTTTTCAGGCTGACCGTGCAGCCAGCAAATGGTCTGGCTCTTTGTCTGATCGCATGATTCACGCGCCTGAACGTTCCGCTCAGCGCGATCATGCTCTGATCGCATGATTCACGCGCCTGAACGTTCCGCTCAACGCGATCATGCTCTGGCTGTTGCGGGAACATCAGTCGGCTGCCTGCAGTTCGTCTGCAAGCGAGGCGATCTCCTCGATGGCGGCGGCCAGTTCCTCGGCGCCCTTGGACTGCTGCTTGGCGGCAACGCCGGCCTCGCCGGTGGCGCGGGTCGTCTGCTGCGCGGCGGCGGCGATCTGCTCGACCCCGGTCTGCACCTCCTTGTCCATGCGCAGGATCTCGTCGGCACCTTCGAGGATTTCCTTGTTGCCCTTCAGCACCACCAACACGTCCTTCGCCGCGGCTTCGAGATCTGTGCTGATAACCTTGTTCTTTTCCACCTCGGCGGCAGCGGCGTTGCCGATGTCCTCGAGGTCGCGGCGAACCTGGCCGATCTGGTCCTGAATGGCTTTGACGGTGTCCTTGATGCGGTCGGCGTTCTCGGCCGAATCGCGGGCCAGGTTGCGGATGTCGGTCGACACCACGGCAAAGCCCTTGCCGAACTCACCGGCGCGCGCCGCCTCGACCGAGCCGTTGACCGCCAGCATGTTGGTCTGGATCGATACCGTCGTGATGGCGTCGACGATCTTGTCGATCCGCCGGCTGATCTGCTCGAGCGCGGTCATCTGCTCGCGGCTTTTCTGGCCCGCCTCGACCGATTGCATGACGCCGGCGATCAGTTCGTCCACGGCCTTCTTGTTGCTGGCCATGAGTTCGAAGATGGCCTCGCCCTTTTCCACGGCGACTTTGGCGTTGGTTTGCGATAATTGGCCGGCGCGTTCGATTTCCGCGATGGCGGCCGAAGCCTGCTGGGTCGCCGCCCCTTGCTGCTGTGCGCCCTTCTGGATCTGGTCCAGCGCCGTCATGATCTGCGCGGCCGCGCGGTTGATTTCCTCGACTGCCGAGGAAAGCTTCTCAGCCGCCGCGGCGACTTCCTCGCTGCTCTTGGCGATATTACTGGAATTCTTCAGTTCGTCCGCCAGTTCCGACAGTTCCTGCGCGGTCTGTTCGGACAAGGTCAGCGCCTGGGTCTGCTGGTCGATGGTCTTCAACGATTCCTGGCAGGCGGCGCTCTGCTCCTCGGCGGCGGCGGCGATCAGTTCGGCACCCTTTTGCACCTCTTTGACGGCGATGCTGGACTCCTCCGACGCCTTGGCGATTTCACGGCCGCCATTGGCGATGTCGACCATGTCGGTGCGGGTCTGTTCCAATTGCGCGGTGATAACCTTGCCCTTCTCCACTTCTTGCTTTGCGCTGGTGGCGGAGGCGTTGATGCCCTCGGCGATCACCTTCACGTCCTTCTGGATCTGGGCGATCAGGTCCTGGATCTCGCGAGCGCTTTTCTCGCTGGTCTCGGCCAGGGTGCGGACCTCGTCGGCGACAACGGCAAAGCCCTTGCCATGTTGGCCAGCGCGCGCCGCCTCGATGGCGGCATTGAGGGCCAGCAGGTTGGTCTGATCGGCGATGCGAGCAACCGCCTTGACGACCTCGGAGATGGCCGCGGCCTGCCGCTCCAGCTCCTCGACCTTCTTCACCGAGGCTTCCTGGCGGTCAGCGGTGCGGCCGATCGCTGCGATCGAATTGGCGATCTGACCGGAAATGTTCTGCAGCATGAGCTGCAGCGCCTCGCTCTTGCTGACCGAGAGGTTGGCGTTGTTCGTAGCCTTGGCGATCAAGCCAGCGCCGTGGATCACCGCCTTCTGAAACTCCTGTGCGGCGCCGGCGGCTTCCTCCGCGCCCTGGGCGATCTGCTCGGACGCCTTGCGGAGTTCCTCGGCCGCCGAGGCCAACTCGGCGATCCCGCTGGACAATTGCGAGGTGGCAGTGGCGATCCGCTCGGATGCCTTCTGCTGACGGGCAAACGTCCGCGCCTTGCGCTTCTGCGCCTCGGCGACAAGCTTGGTGCCGCCGCCACTGCTGAGGTCCACGACCTCGGCCGTCTTGGCTAGGGGGAGGGGGTGGGCACTGATTTGGTTGCGCTTAACAAGAGCCATCTTTTGTCCCTTTCGCTTCCGGCCGGTTGGCGTCGACTGCCCCGCAAAGGCTGGACGTCAGATCTAGCGTGGGAAATGTTAACGGCAGGTTAGCCGCTGACCGATTTGTCAAATTGAACCTCGGCAACGCGCGTGCTGCCATCAAGATGTTCGGAAGTCTGGCGGCCCGTCGGACCCGGCCCAGCGCAACTTGCGGCCAAGGTTCCGCAACGGGGTCCTGTCCCAAATTGCCGCACGTCCGCGGCTTGGCACAGGATCGGTGGGGGGTTTGACAGGAGGGCGGCCGATGATCGATTTCAAGGACAGTCACTTTGAGCGAGAGGCCCAGTGGGGGGTGCTTACGGGCCACTCGGTGGAACTCCGCCGGCGGCCCGTCATTCATCAGCAACGTCTTTTCAATCAAGTCGCCGCCGGCCGGCCCGTCGATCAACTCAGCCGCGGCGAACACGCCCGGGCTGCTTACGATGTGACGGTAGCGAACCAGATCGCAACAGCTGTGGGCATCGATGTCGCCTGCCACGCCCTGCAAGCGGCTATCGTCGAGTACGGCGATGTTTCCTACGACGTCATAACTGCCGGGAATCGCGTCAATTCGCACAACATGAACGTTGCAGCGGCCGCCGTAACGAATCGCCCGCTTGCGACCTTGCGGCCGTCCAACGGCTCGGGCACCGGCGCACGTTCAAGCACGGCCGCTCAAAGTGGCGTTCGTTAAGACCGGTGGGGCGATCTCGCCATTGGCCCCATCGCCTCCGTCGCAAGGCTGGTCCGCGCCGGCCATGGCATCGCAGCCCCAAGCCCACACTCCCGCCGGACGGCCGCGCCATTGGACATCCTTAGCACCCGGCAGGACTGCGGAATTCGCCACATCGCAGGCCTCGGCGGTCGCCGGGCCCGTGACCATCATTCGGCGATTGAAGCGCTTCTCTCGGGCATCATCGCAATCCCGGCGGCCGGCATCACGCCGATGACGCCGCCAGCTTCGCCCGAACCGCCCGCGCCGACCGCAGCTGTATCATTGCCAGTGCCGCGGCGCTCATCGCGGCGGTCACAACCAGGTAATAGCTGGGAGCCAACGGGTCGCCGGTCTTGGTGATCAGCCACGTAGCGATCAATGGCGCGAAGCCGCCGAAGATCGTCACGGCCGTGCCGAAACTCAGCGACACACCGATCGCGCGGGTCGAGACCGGAAATTGCTCGCCCAGCAGCGACGGCAACACGCCACTGTACCCCGCCTTGAGAAGTTGCAGCCATGCGACGGCGAAGATACACGCCCCGAGAGTGCGCCACCACGCCATCAGGAAGAAGCATGGCCATGACGTCAGGACAAACAGCCAAGCCGCGACGACCATGATCCGCGGCCGCCCGACCTTGTCCGACCAATGGCCGAACAAGGGGCAGAATACTGCGAGAATGATCCCGCCGACCAATGTCGCGGCAAAGCCGGTATAGGCGGGAAGACCCAACGTGTTTTGCCCGTATATTGGAATGTACAGCAGAATATAGAACGAGCTGTTCGAAATGATCGAGGCGCCGACCGCGAGCACCAGCGGCAGCGGATGCTCGCTCAGCAGTTCGCGGATTGACATCGCCTCAGGCTTTTCGGCTGCCAGGAAATCGGGCGTTTCAGCCAGACGCGAACGAATGTAGAGCCCGGCCGGCCCGACCAGCATCCCGAACAGGTATGGAAGCCGCCAACCCCAGCTGAGCAGCTGGTCATGGCTGAGAAGTGTGTTCAGCGCGAGGCCGAACAGCGAGGCGATTACGGTGATCAGACCTGCGACGGAGAACTGCCAGCTGGCGGCGAAGCCCCGACGCTGGGACCCGTGCTCCACCAGGAACGCGACCGAACTGCCGAATTCGCCGCCTACCGAAAATCCCTGCACCAGGCGCGCAAGCGTGATGAGGATCGGTGCGGTTACGCCGATCGCCGCATAGCTCGGCGTCAACGCCATGAGCGTCGTCCCGATCATCATCAACCCGATCGACAGCGTTAGCCCGGCCTTGCGCCCGTGCTTGTCGGTATAGGAGCCAACGAAGATCGCCCCGAGGGGACGCGCAAGATATGCGAGCCCGAACGCGCCGAATGTGACCAGAAGCGACGAGGTCGGGTCTCCGACAGGGAAAAACACCTGGGAGATCGTGACCGCGAGGAAACCGTAAATGACGAAGTCGAACCACTCGAGAACGTTGCCGATCGTAGCGGCGATCACGACGCGCCGCAGCGTTGATACAGGCGGTGCGGCCCCGCTCATCGCAGCGTCGGTGGACATCCCTGTGTCCTCTTTTGAACCGGACTTTTAACCGATGTTCCTCCATATGACCGCCCAACCGCCTATATGGCAAGCAGAGTAAACTTGCGGCATCGCCCGGCCGAGGCTGGAAGTCCCGCTCAGTGAGGGCCGATGGCCGACTGATCGACCTCGGTCGGCGCTGATTGGTTGCGATTCCGGTCCGGTCGCACCAGCGCGCCCGGATCGGCGCCGGCCGTCACTGCGTCGCACGACGATCATTGATGCCAGGCAGCCGGATGCGCGGTGACCGGCATCGCCCTGTGATCCCGACCTATCCGACTTATACCTAACTATGTAATATCACCACCAGGGCCGAATGCCGCGGTGATCCGCACCGCCGACCAGCAATGTCGGCGAATTGTCGGTTCTGACCAAGCAGGGTGTCGCTTTCCCGGTATCACCGGCAGTGTCACCGGCTCTACGCGAGGTGTCGCGCCATGGCGAATGGGTTCTTTCTATACAGGTGGTTCCGGGACATCTCAATCACCCGTAAACTGTACTTCACGGTTGGCGCCATGGCTCTGTTGGTAGGAGTTGAGCTCTTCGTCTTGTTATTCTCGCTGAGTATACTTTCTTCGTTGCGGGCTTACGTCGGCGGAGAAGGTCTGTGGTCCAAGGCGCAGAAGGATGCCGTTTTCCATCTGTACCGGTATGGCGTCTCAGGTGCAGACAAGGACTACGGGCTTTTTCAGCAGTTCATGCGGGTTCCGATCGGCGATGCCAGGACCCGGCATGAGTTAATGATGGACGTTCGGGATATGGAAGCAGCACGTCAGGGCTTCTTGGAGGGACGCAACCACCCCGACGATATTGACGGAATGATAAGCCTGTTTATTCGTTTTGATAACGTATCGTACATAAAAAAGGCCGTCACCATCTGGGGCGAAGCGCAAGCCATGGCAATGCAGCTATTACCGATCGCCGGGACATTGCGTCAAGAGATCAATTCACCGAGACCGTCTCAGGACAAAATCAACGAGCTTCTCGCCTCTATCTACACGATAAACGAAAAACTTACGGTACTCGAGGACGAGTTTTCGTTCACTCTTGGTGAAGGCTCGCGCTGGCTGGAAGGAGTGGTGCTCAGGCTGCTGTTCGTAACCGCTCTCACGGTTGATACCACAGGCTTGTTGTTGGCCATATCCGTCAGCAGAGGCATTCAGACGGGCTTGGCCAACATAATTCGGGCAGCGGATTCGTTTTCCGCCGGAGAGTTCGGCGCGCGTGCCAAAGTACTGTCCCGCGACGAAATCGGGGTCGTCGCCAATTCATTCAATGAAATGGCGGATAATCTGCAGGTTCGGGTAAAAGAACTTGCCGAGCTCAATCGACACCTGAAACATCAGATCGACGAGCGAGAGCGCGCCGAGCAGACGGTCGGGAAGCTGGCTGACGACCGTGGACGAGTCATCGCCGCGTTGCATCAAAGCCAGGCAGCGTTACGGCAGATCAATGAGACGTTGGAGGCCCGGGTGGCCGATCGCACTGCCACGCTGACGAAGGTCGTCGAAGCCTTGCATACCGAAGCACAAGAGCGAGAACGGATGGAGGCGGCGCTGCGCCAGCGCCAGAAAATGGAGGCAGTCGGACAACTCACCGCGGGAGTAGCTCACGACTTTAGCAACCTGCTGCAGGCGATGATGGGCAGCCTCGAGCTGTTACAGGACCGGGTCGGGGCGGATCCGGACAATGAACGACTGTTGGCCATGTCGATCGACGCGGCCAAACGTGGCGCACGCCTGACGCATCATTTGCTTGCATTCTCCCGCCGACAGGCGCTCCGACCCATCCAAATCGACATCGATCCGTTGCTGCACACGACGGTGGCAATGCTCGAGCGCACGCTCGGGCCTGGCATTTTGATCCGCGCCACCGAGGACCCTACCGGTCTGCGCGTCTTCGCTGATCCGGCACAGCTCGAAGCTTGCATCCTCAATCTCGCCCTCAATGCACGCGACGCCATGCCTGCCGGCGGCACTCTGACCATCCGCGTCTTCGCACAGCGGGTTTGCCAGTACGTAGCCTCGGAGGTGCTGCCACCCGGGGATTATGTCGTGCTCATCGTGCAGGACACCGGCGAAGGCATCGACGGCAACATCATCGACAGGGTATTCGAACCGTTTTTCACGACCAAGGATCTCGGTGACGGGTCGGGGCTCGGCCTGTCGATGGTGCTGGGCTTTGCCCGGCAATCCGGTGGTGACGCCCGCATCACCAGTACCCCGGGCAAAGGAACACGTGTCGAGGTCTTCCTGCCGCGCGCCGGCGAGGACCAGCTGCGGGCAGTGACGGGCATCGAACCGAAGGCGCCGCTTCGCGCCACCGGGCGCATCTTGGTGGTTGACGATGTCTCGGACGTGCTGGTGACGCTCGCCGCCTTCCTGCAAGGAGGCGGCTTCCAGGTTACGACTGCTCACGACGCTGAGGAGGCGCTGCGCATCGTGACCAGCCCGCTGGCACTCAGCGCCATCGTGACCGACTTCGTCATGCCAGGCATGTCGGGCGCGGAGCTGATGCTGGAGGTGGCTCAGGTCCGTCCAGCACTGCCAGGCCTGATTGTGACCGGTTATCCCGGTGTCGAGGGCCTCAGCGAGCTGCCAGAGCGCATCCATGTTCTGCACAAGCCGTTTCCGCGCGCGGAACTACTGGAGCAAGTGCAGACCTTACTGTATCGGAATGGAAGCGCGGGGACAGTTCCTGACCGCGAGCATCAATCGCCAACCATTGTTGAGGGGGAGCGGGTGCCAACGGCCGATGACGCTGATGAAGAACGCCTCTGCCGGACAGTATTGCGTGCCATTGCAGATGTGGCTCGACATAGCCCGCGACGACAGACTGACGTTGGAGCTGCTTTGAACAAGGCTGGCATTCCGTTGAATTTGGAAACGCAGACGAAAATTCTCGACCGTCTTATCCTCACTGGTCTGGTGGAACAAATCGTTCGGCTGAACGACGGCGGCATATTGGTGACCGTCACGTCGGCAGGTCTGCGGGAGGCTTCGCCCTGAACCGAAGCGAACCTCGAAGGTCGGCTTCCAGGGCCCCAATCCTGTCGATGTGACACCAAGGCGTAATCCGGTCAGTCGGTGTCAACAGTCGCTGGTAAGGCGCCCCTCAGCCAAGTCCTGTCACTAACCAGGCCCTACGGGAGTGGCGCGTGGGTGCCCAAGATCGAGCAACACGATCTCTCCGCCAGTGATCTTACTGGCATACCAGCCTGATCGCTCCGCCAGTCAGCCCCAAACTACCGTCGTCAACGGCGTCGTTCATTATTTTAAAGACATCAATGGCAGAATGTGCATCTTGCCGATGACGATGGCCAGGAACGGCCGGCTCCCAACCCGGACAACCAATCCGCCGAACCTCCACCGCCGCCACGACCCAGGAAACGACCCTATGACCCGCCGCCGACATCGGAGAAATGTCCCACCGTTTCGCAGACCTCTTTCCGATTACTTGCGGCTGCACGGCCGCTACGAACTGGAAGTGATCGATGGGTTCCAGCAACCTGGCCTCCTCGCCGACAGCCAGATCATCCTGATGCCCAACCTGATCAACCGCCTGCCCCGACGGTGGTTGGTCGGCGAACCGTCCGACGAGGAGTGGGTGCTGATCGAACTCAACCTTGGACCAGGCTGCGCGAACGACGCCTGCCTCTCCCTGGACGCTCCCGGTGTCGATCCAGGACATTAGCGCGCGCGACGGCACTCCGCAGGAAATCGACGAGCTGCGCGCCAGACTGCACGCAGCCGAGGAGGCGCTGCGAGCCCTTCGCTCGGGCCGGGTGGATGCCCTCACCGTCGAGACACCGGCAGGCATGCAGGTCTCCGCCCTGGAAGGGGCCGAGTCGCAATTCCGCGTCATGGTCGAAGCGATGAGCGAAGGTGCCGTCACCGTCGCACCCGACGGCACGATACTTTACTGCAACCAGCGCTTTGCCGATTTGGCCAAGGCAGACCTCCAATCCGTCATCGGCTCCAGTCTACTGGCGTACTTCGCCGCCGACGACGCGGCAAAAATCGCTGCGACACTCGGCGAAAGCGGTAGCGGCGTCGTTCGCGTCAGCGCGAAGCTGCTGACGTTCGACGCAGCGCGGGTGCCGGTGAATGTTGCCATGCACAGTCGGATCGAGGGTAAGGCGCGGAGCGTCGTCATCGTCATCTCCGACATGACAGAATGGCAGCGCACGGCGGAACGGCAGGAACGAGCCAGCCGAGCGTTGCGCATGCTGGCTGTATGCAACGCCATCCTCGTCCGGGCAACCGACGAAGTCCGCATGATTGCCGACATGTGCCAGGCAATCGTGGATGTCGGCCTATACCGCTTTGCCTGGGTCGGCTACGGGGAACACGACCCAACCAAGTCGGTGCGTCCGGTGGCAAGCGCCGGCGACGACGGCGACTATGTCCAGAATGCCCACGTTACCTGGGATGATGGCGAGCGCGGCCGTGGCCCGGGCGGCACCGCGATCCGCACAGGCAAGTTCGGCATCACGCGCAATACGCAGACCGAGCCGGATTTCGAGCCATGGCGTCGCATGGCCGCCGACAAGGGCTATCACGCGTGTGTGGCCTTGCCGTTGGATCATGAAGTGTTCGGCTTCCTGACGATCTATTCCGCCCAGGCGGATGCGTTCGACGAGGAAGAGTTACGGCTTCTGATCGAACTGGCGGACGATCTGGCGTTCGGCATTGCCGCCTTGCGGGCCAAGCAGGCGCGCGAGCGTCTCGCCACGATCGTCGAGGCCGCGGGCGAGGGCGTCGAGGGTCTGGACCACGCCTGCATGATCACCAGTTGGAGCCGGAACGCCGAACGGATCTTCGGCTATTCTGCTGCCGAAATCGTCGGCCAGCCGGCGGAAATACTCGTGCCGCCGGAGATCGCGGGTGAGGCGATGTGGCTGTTCGACAAGATATCCCGCGGCGATACGGTTGAACAGTTCGAAACGACCCGCATGGCCAAGGACGGACATCGGATCGCGGTCTCGGTCACCTACTTGCCAGCACGGAATGCCGCCGGTGAGGTCATCGGCATCGCAATCCTGACACGCGACGACACGCCGCGAAGAACCGCCGTCGAGGCGCTGCAATTTCGCGAGCAAGCCTTTCGGAGGGAAGCCGGCAAGCTGCGTTCAATCCTCGACAGCATGGCCGAAGCGGTCATCGTCGCCGACAAGGATGGTGTGATCATTGAAGCCAATCCGGCCGCCTGTCGCCTGTTTGGCGTCGATTCGCACCGAGCACGCGTCGATGAATGGGCGGGCACGTCTGGTTTACGGTCGGCGGATTGCATCGCACCCTTGCCGGCCGAGCTTGAATCCTCTGGTCCGTGCCCTTCAGGGCGAGGACAGCGATGAGGCCGAACTCTGCGTCATGCGAGATGACGGCTCCGGCTCGTCTGTGGCGGTTACCGCGCGTCCGATTCGCGCGGACGACCAAACGATCTCGGGCGCTCTCGTCGTGTTGTCGGACATCACCGAGCGCAAACGGGTGGAAGCCGAGCTGCGGGAGCGCGTCCAGGTCTTCCACACGCTGACGGATGCGATGCCTCAGATGGTCTGGATGTGCACCGCGGGTGGCTTGAGCATTTACTACAACCAGCAATGGTCGGAGTATACCGGCCTAACGTTGGAAGAAAGTTATGGCCACGGCTGGAGCACACCGTTCCACCCGGACGATAAAGCGGCCGCCTCGAATGCCTGGACCCAAGCGGTCCGGACCGGTGAGATCTACCGCATCGAAAGCCGTTTGCGCGCTGCCGATGGTCATTACAGGTGGTTCCTCATGCGGGGCTTGCCTCTCCGCGACAACGCGGGGCAAATCATCAAATGGCTCGGCACCTGCACCGACATCGACAATTTGAAGCGCGCCCAGGAAACTCTCTCCCGGGCGAACGCCTACAATCGTAGCCTGCTCGAGGCGAGCCTCGATCCAATGGTGACGATCGCTCCGGATGGCAAGATCACGGACCTCAACCGTGCCACCGAAGCAGCCACAGGGCTTTCGCGCAAAGCCTTGATCGGCACGGATTTCTGCGCTTATTTTACCGATCCGGACACCGCGAGCGCGGTATATCAGCAGGTCCTCCACGCAGGTGCTATCAGAGACTTCGCATTGGAGCTCCGGTGCCGGGATGGTACCACGATGCCCGTGCTGTACAATGCTTCGCTGTACCGCGATGAAGCCGGAGAAGTCGCTGGTATCTTCGCCGCCGCGCGGAACATCACCGACCAGAAGCGGGCCGCGGAGACAATTCGACTGCAGGCCGAACAATACGCGGCGATCCTGGCGGCATCCGCTGACGGCTTCTGGCTGGTCGACGCCGACGGAAGAATACTGGACGTCAGCGATGCCCTTTGCCGATTGACCGGCTACACTCGCGATGAACTACTGGCGCTGTCGCTGTCTGACATCGAGGCAACCGAGGCGCCGGAAGAGATCGAAGCGCATGCAAGCAAGATCTCCGAAGTGGGATTCGAACGCTTCGAGACCCGGCATTGCCGCAAAGATGGCACGATGTTCGATGCTGAGGTCAGTGTCGTCGCTTGGCGCGGTTCCGGAAAGTTTGTGGCGTTCGTCCGCGATATCTCTGCTCGCAAAGCCAGCGAGGCCGAGCTGAATGGATATCGCCAGCATCTGGAAGAACTGGTCAGCGCACGAACCGCGGCGCTGGCGCAAGCCAATCAGGCGCTGGCAGACGCCAACAAGGAGCTGGAGGCGTTTGCCTACTCGGTGTCGCACGATCTGCGGGCACCGCTGCGGGCGATAGACGGCTTCTCGCAGATCCTTGTGGAGGACTACGGCGACAAGCTCGATGCGGAGGGTAGGCGTGTGATCGAGGTGGTGCGGGACGGCACCACCAAGATGGGACAGCTAATCGATGATATCCTGGACTTCTCGCGCATCGGCCGAAAGGACCTGTCGATGTCAGATACCGATATGGCCGCGCTGGCGACGGAGGCGCTCCGCGATCTCGGCCGCGAAATAGCCAGTCGATCCATCGAAACGAAGGTTGGGACGTTACCGCATGTCTGTGGCGATCCGCGGATGCTGCAACGCGTCTGGAGTAATCTGCTGGACAACGCCGTCAAGTTCACCGGCAAGCAGCCGCATGCGCTGATCGAGGTCGGTGCTCGGACGGAGAACGCCGAAACCGTGTTCTTCGTAAAGGACAACGGCGCCGGATTCGATATGCAATATGCCGACAAACTGTTCGGCACCTTCCAGCGGCTGCACGGAGCGCAGGAGTTCCCCGGCACCGGCATCGGTCTGGCGATCGTAAGGCGCATCATCACGAGGCACGGCGGCCGGGCCTGGGCCGAGGGCAAGATCGGCGGCGGCGCCACTGTTTATTTCACCGTGCCGCCCGCGGATGTGCCCTGACGGACGTGAACGATGAGACTGGAAGAACCGCTTCCTGTTGTCGGCAGTCCATGCCCGTGTCATGCCTGCCTTCGCTCGTGTCATGGCCGAACTGGGCACGACCACCATGTCCCTGCTTATACGGAGAAATTCGTGGATAACCGGGCCAACGCTCGCTCGGATGCCTGGTCGAGAGCGTGGAAGATGGAAGTGCGGCGCGGTTCCGTTAACACAATCTTAATCACTTCGGCAATACTGTAGCATTCTTGAGCGGTTGCAGTACCATGTCGATCTTCATCGGTTTGCCCCGCGGTCATCCGGCTGACGGAGATAATTTGACGAAATTGACCGCGGCTGAGCAAGCAACGTCCGCACCAAAGATGGACCCGCTAGGGGTGCCTTCACGACCGCGCAGGCCGGTGTTCACACGTTGCCGGGGTGCGGGAATTTCCGCCAAATCGCGGTGGACGCACTGTCGTCGAGCTGGCGCCGTCGGCAACCTTCGGCAGATAGTCGCCCTGAAGCATCGGCGCGGTTTTATTTCAGCCTGGTATCAACGACGGAAACGGATCTTAGGACGATGGAACAGGTCGAGATCATTTTGGTGGAAGATACCGAATCCGACGGCGAGCTCTGCCTTCGGGCACTGAAGTCACAAAACGTCGCCAATCGTGTGGTCTGGCTGAAGGATGGCGCGGAAGCCTTGGATTATATTTTTGGCCGAGATACCGGCCTCGAGCTTCGGCCCATCCCCAGATTGATCCTGCTTGATCTGCGATTGCCCAAGGTGACCGGGTTTGAAGTGTTACGAAGACTCAAAAGCGATGAACGCACGCGGCGCATTCCCGTAGTCGTCCTGACCTCATCAAGGGAAGATCGCGATATCGTCGAAAGTTACGAGCTTGGCGTCAACAGCTACGTCACCAAGCCGGTCTCCTTCGAGGTCTTCTCGCGAACCGTTGCGCAGCTTGGCTATTATTGGCTGGCGGTGAATGAGCCTCCTGCAAGAGAGCCATAGTCGACCTGCATGACAACCGAGATCTGCACAAAAATTCTTCTTGTGGAAGACGCACCGACCGACGCGGCACTGATCGTGCGCGAGCTCAAAAAAAGCGGCCTCCAGTTTACCTCAGAGTGTGTCGACCGGCAGGACACTTTGGTTCAAGCGCTCCGCGACTTCTGCCCTGACATCGTGTTGTGCGACAATCGCCTGCCCGGTTTCGATGCCGGTCGGGCCATGCAGATTGTGCACGAGTCCCGAGACGATCTGCCGATCGTGATTGTCACCGGGACGATGGACGACGAAGCCGCCGTCGCGCTGGTCAAGGCCGGAGCGAGTGATTTTGTCCGCAAAGACCGGCTGGGGCGATTGCCTGTTGCCGTCGGGCTGGCGCTCGGCAATGCGAAGCAGCGCCGTCTGCAGAAAGAATTTGACACCGCCGTCCGGGCGTCGGAACTACGACATCGTAGATGTTTCGAGACAGCGTTCGATGGGATTTTGGTCGCCGACGCCAAAACCCGCGAAATTTTCGACGTGAACCAGTCTCTCGTGAACCTCCTTGGCTACACCCGGACCGAGTACTGCGGGCGACGGCTGGAGGATTTCGGCTTCTTGAAGACCGAGGATGGGCCAGAACATCGGGTCAGGATGATGGAGGACACCGGCGATCCTTACCGATCCGACGACCTGGTGTTGCACGCCAAGGATGGCCGGGCTCTCGTTGTGGAATATGCCGCGGTCGTCTTTCCGATCGGCGATGATCTGGCCGTCCAGGTCAGTGTGCGGGATATTTCCGAACGCAAGTGCTTTGAAAAAGTACTGCGCGATAAGAACCGGGAGCTGGAGGCTGCAAATCTCGCCAAAGATCGCTTCCTCGCAAGTATGTCGCACGAGATACGCACACCGTTGAATGGTATCATCGGCTACACCAGCATCCTGCTGATGCGACTTGCCGGCGACCTGACAGCGAAGCAGGAAGAGCAGCTCAAAACCATTCGCTTGTGCGGCAATCACTTGTTGTCGTTGATCAGTGATCTGTTGAACCTGGCGAAGATTGGCGCAGGGCAGTTCGATCTGATTCAGGAAGCCGTAGACTGCGGCGAGGTCCTCGAGGAAGTCGCAGCGGCGCTTGGACCACTCGCCGCGGCAAAGGGGCTGAAGCTCACCATCAAAGTGCCGGGAGCAAAGGTCATCATTACGACATCCCATCGGGTGCTTTGGCAAATTGTCACAAACCTCGTGAGCAACGCGATCAAGTTCACATCAGCCGGTCAGATCTGCCTCGAACTGCGCAGCATTGCGACGAACAACGACAAACGAACAGAGATCGCGGTCCAGGACACCGGCATCGGCATTCGCGCCGAGGACCAAGGCAAACTCTTTGGGGCGTTTTCTCGCATTTATGACTTCGCCACGCGAGGCGAGGAAGGCACTGGCCTCGGCTTGCATACCAGCCAAAAATTGGCAGCTCTTATCGATGGCAAAATCACTGCGACGAGCGAATACCACAAGGGCAGCACGTTCACCCTGATGTTGCGTGATGGAGGTAAACCATGAAGGATTACATCCTCCTGATTGACGACAACGAAATCAATCTTGAACTCCTGTCCTATCTGCTGACCGAATTTGGCTATGCCGTCCGAACCGCGGAGAGCGGGGCCAAGGGGTTGGCGGTCGCGAGAATGAGCCCGCCCAACCTGATCCTATGCGACTTGATGATGCCCGACATGGACGGATACGAGGTTGCGCGGAAACTGAAGAGCGATCCGCTGCTCGCAACCATCCCGGTTGTTGCCGTTTCGGCACTTGCAATGGCCGGTGACCGCACGACGGCGCTTGAGAGCGGCTTCGATGGCTACATCTCGAAGCCGATAGACCCGGAGAGATTCGTCCGCGAGATCGCAGCCTATCTGACCAAACCCGCACCGGATCTGGCGAGCCAATCGGATCGCAACGCCGCACCGGCTTCAGTATGTCGCGGCAGAGATGCACCACGTCTCGGACCGGGCGGCACAGCGGCGGATGCAGAACACCCACCGCCCGGTACTGCGCCTTGAGCCCAGGATCGCCCTCGGCGGCAATACCGTTGGGCGCCCGTCACGAACCACCCGATGTCCCGCCAGCACAGATGGTGGTGGCCGGCGAAATTCCGAGAGTGGCGCCCGGTGGTCAGTCTCTACACGGCCCCGGATGGTTGCGTAACCTCTGCTGGCGAATGGTTCCAATGCGCCGAATCGAATGGGGTTGCAGCGGCGGATGCGTGATCAGCGCGATGACGGAGCGGACCTCTGCGCCTGGCTTCCAGCGCCCAATCCTGCCGATGATCCCGTATCGCCTGGAGTGTAGCCTCAACCACGGCTCGGAGTCCGTCGGCCAGGGCGGGGGTTTCCGCCGCGCGACATTTGACAGCCCACTCGAAGCGGCGACCGAGGTCCGCGAGGCGTAAGAACCCGAACATACCGGCGCTACCAGCCACGGTATGTGCCATCTCGGCAAGCTCATCGTCGGCAAACGCAGTAGCGACGCCCGACCCTCGCAATCCGAGCAACAGGGTTTCACCTCGTTGGGAGATTGACTGCAGATAGGCCTCGACCGTATCCGGCGCGAGGAAGACAGCCGTGCGGTCGAACGCAATCGGGTCGCGAATCGGCAGTTCCGGGTCAGTCTGAGCCATCGCGACCGAGGCCGGTACCGTGGTCGACGTGGGAGCACGGGCGGAGCTCGCCCGATGCGCCGGCTCGACATCCGCGGCGCGCATGACAGCCTGGATCAGCGTTTCCTGATCGAAGGGCTTCGACACGTGGCCGTCCATTCCTGCCTCGTAGCATTCGCCCACCTGTTCAGCGAACGCATGGGCTGTCAGGGCCACGATCGGCACGCGTCCACGCGCCCCCGCGAGTGCGCGAATACGCCGCGTCGCCTCGAGTCCGTCCATCTCGGGCATCCGAACGTCCATCAGGACGACATCGAAATCCGTGCTTGCGATCGCCGTGATCGCCTGCGCCCCGCCTTCGACGCAGGTGACATTATGGCCGGCCGCGCGCAGGAACGAGGCCGCAATGTCGCGGTTCATAAGGATATCGTCGGCGACCAGCACGTGCAGCGCGCGGGCCGGTGGCGCTGGGCTCCGGTCGAGCCATCGTCCGACCGTCTCGAGAAGAACTTTGCGGTCGATCGGCTTGGACAGGTAATCGTCCATCCCAGCGGCACGGCATGCCGCGATCTGGTTGGGCATGGTGTGCGCTGTCAGCGCAACGATGGGTATCGTCCGTGCGCCTTCGAGCGCCCGGAGCGCCTGGGCGGTCTCAAGCCCGCCCATCGCAGGCATCGCGACGTCCATAAGGATCAGATCAAACCGGTCGTTGTTCAGGGCGTTGATGGCAGCGATACCGTCCTCCGCGATCGTTACGTGGTGCCCCTCCACCTCCAGGATTTCCCTGATGACCATTTGGTTCATCGGAAGGTCTTCGGCCACCAGGATGCGACCCTTCCGCCTGCGTGACGGCACAGTTGCCGCCGGCGAAGCGGTCATCGGGGCAGTGACCTTGATAAGAGGCACTTCGAACCAGCAGACGCTGCCTCCATCCGCCGGACGCTCGACGCCGATCGCACCGCCCATTGCCTCGACTAACCGTTTGCTGATCGACAGGCTCAGGCCGGTTCCATCCGAAGGCCGATCGTATGAGTAGCTGCTCCGGCTGAACGGCCGAAACAACGTCTCTTGCTGATCCAATGGAATGCCATTCCCGGTATCGATCACCTCAAATCGGACCAGGTCAGGGGCGGTTACCGACCCTCCCGCGATCGCGATCCGCACGCCGCCGTGGATGGTGGACTTCAACCCGTCGACAACAAGATTGAGCAGCACCTGACGCAGTCGCGCTGCATCGGCGCTAACCCATTCCGGCGCATCCGGACTGATCTCGCATCTGAGATAGAGGCCCTTCGCGGCCGCCTGCCGGCCAGCAGCCGACTGAACGCTGTCGGCGACCGTATGAAGATTGACGGGTCCCCAGACCAGTTGAAGCTGGCCCGCCTCTAGTGCTGAGATGTCGAGAAGGTCGTCTATGATGAGCAACAGCGATACAGTTGCCTCTTTCAGGTTGCGGAGCTTCAGGGACTGCTCATCCGTCAGCGATGTATCGAGAAGCAGGTCCGCGTATCCGAGAATGCTTGTCATCCTGCTGCGGATATCGTGGCTCACCTGTCCCAGATAGAACGAGGTTGTTTCCGCCTCTTGTTTCGCGGTAGCGGTTTCGGCCTGGACAGCCTGGAGCAAGTCAGTCTCGTGCTGGAGCGCCAGCGTGGGGTCGACGGAATTGCGCAGCGACAACACGAGGCGGTCGGCAATGGTCTTGAGTTGCTGGACCATGCGCTCCCGCTCGGTAATGCCTCGCACACTGATCGTTACTCCGCTCGTATCGCCGAGGGCATCACGGGTGGTGGACGTCGGCAGGTCTTGTGGCGCGGTCCCGGCCGATCCCACAGGCAGATCTCCATTTGGCAGGTCGGACGTATCAGTCATTTCGTACCCCGTGTTGGATATGGTTCGATCGTGCCTTCGCTTTTCTGTCGGCGCGAAGCCCTTCAGAAAGATGAACGAAGCGGTCCGTGCCATACGGCATGGCGGTTTTCGGGAGCCGGCTGTCAGATGCAGTTTTGTCGCGGAAGACGTAAACGAAAGGTTAAGAAAATGAAAAATCGACCAGACGATACTTCGCTTTCGCCAGGATTCCGAAAATACGCGGCGCGAGATGTGGAAGATATCCAGTATCGCCACGATCCGGCCCTGCTCCCCGCGCCTTCGCTTGGCCCGGGATCGCGCGCATGTCGCCGCACAAATGACAAGCTATGCTCGGCGCACCGATCTTTTGGGAGGGGTTCATGATCGCATTTGCCTTTAATCCATTGACGGCGGCGGGAGTGGTGGTCGCGACTGCCGCAACGGACGCGGTATACGTCATGTTCACTTCCGCCGTCGCGGCGCGCAGGCGGGTCCCCGCGGCCAGCTGGAGCAGCGTATGGTATCTACTGTCGTCCTACGCCGTGATCAGCTACACGGAGAACTGGCTCTACGTGTGTTTCGCAGCAATCGGCTCGTGGCTCGGCGCCTTCGCAACCGTCACTTTTCTGCATCGGCCGCCGTCACGTTCGCCCGCAGGATCGCCACCTGGGTAACCCTCTCTGTCGCGAACGACAGGAGAACGATGCGGACGCCCCCCTGGACCGCTAGACCCGAAACGGAATTAAATCCACCGAGGGCGGCGGGCCGCGGCCCATTTGTGCGACATCCATGGAGGCGACAAGGGCACGATGACAGTCGATCTGGTTGCGGCAGCGAAAGCCCGCGGCATCAAGTATTTTCTGATTTCCTTCACCGACCTGTTCGGTAGCCAGCGCGCCAAGCTGGTCCCGGCCTCCGCGGTCGGCGGCATGGTTACAAGCGGCGCCGGCTTCGGCGGTTTCGCCACCTGGCTCGATATGTCGCCGGCCGATCCGGACATGTTCGCGGTGCCGGACCCTGACAGTCTGATCCAGCTTCCCTGGAAGCCCGAAGTTGGGTGGCTGGCGGCCGATCTCTTCCTCAATGGGGCAGCGATAGACCACGGCCCGCGCAACCTCTTGAAAGCCATGTTGACCAAGGCCGCGGAACAAGACATGGAGCTGAAAACCGGGGTGGAATGCGAGTTTTTCCTGCTCGCGCCCGACGGCACCCGGATCAGCGATCCGGCGGACCAGCAAACCAAACCTTGCTACGATCAATCCGCCCTGATGCGCCGTTATGACGTCATAACGGAAATCTGCGATGCCATGCTGGCACTCGGCTGGCAGCCGTATCAGAACGATCATGAGGACGCCAACGGCCAGTTCGAGATGAACTGGGAATTCGCCGACGCTCTCGTGACCGCCGACCGGCACGCATTCTTCAAGTTCATGGTCCGATCGATCGCCGAGAAGCACGCTTTCCGCGCGACGTTCATGCCGAAGCCGTTCATTCATCTCACCGGCAACGGTTGCCACACCCACGTCTCGCTCTGGCGCCGCGGCAGCAATCTTTTCCAAGATGACGCAGGCGAACTCAGTCTTTCGCAGCTCGGCTATGACTTCATCGGCGGAATTATCCACTCGGCCCATGCGCTTGCCGCTCTGTTCAACCCGACCGTCAATTCGTACAAGCGGATCAATGCGCCTCCGACCCAATCGGGCGCGAGTTGGTCGCCGAACACGGTCACCTACAGCGGCAACAACCGGACCCATATGATACGCATCCCGGCGGCCGGGCGGTTCGAGCTTCGCCTCGCTGACGGCGCCGCCAACCCTTATCTGCTGCAGGCCGGGATTCTGGCGGCCGGTCTGGATGGGATCGAGCACAAGCGCGATCCAGGGCCGCGATTGGACATCAATATGTACACCGACGGCCATACCGTCACTGACGTCAAGACATTGCCGTTGAACCTGCTCGACGCACTGCGCGCCCTCGAGTCCTCATCCGTGCTCAATGCCGCGCTCGGCGGTTTCGTCCCGGCGTATCTGAAGCTCAAGACCCGCCAATGGAACGACTACGCCGGCCACCTGAGTCAATGGGAGATCGACACCACGCTCGACTGCTGACCAATCGGGCTAGCCGGCATACGCCGCGGTTCGCAGGTCGGCGAACCGCACCATGCAGGCTTTCTTTTCGTCCCACAGCGCGTATGACGGCGCCCGCAAGGCCTGCATCAGTGTCAGCGACCGCGTGGCGGAGACGAATTTCGAGCAGGCGCGATGGCAATCCTCCAGCCGGTAGTTCGGCACCCGCGGCATCAGGTGATGGATGTGATGGAAGCCGATATTGCCACTGAACCACTGGAGAATCCTCGGCAACTTGAGGTGAGAGCTGCCGAGCAGCGCGGCGCCGGTGGCATTCCACTCCTTTTGCCGTGACCAGAGAACCCCCTCGAAACGATGCTGCACCGAAAACATCCACACGCCGATTATGGCAGCAATCGAAATCGTCGGGATCTGCACCAGCGCGACCGCCTTCGCCCCCAGTACCAGGACGAGAATGGTAAAGAGTGCAACCAGACCGACATCGGTGAGAATGACGCTCGCCCATCCGCGCCGCCACGTTCCCGGCGTGTCGAAGGGCATGCGGAAAAACAGCACGAAGACGAATGGTGGCAATAGAAGCTGCGAGATGAGCGCGTGCCGCACAGCCCGATGCCACCAGCGGCCGAGTCTGGAAAGTGATTGAAATTCTGTAACGGTCATGCAGGTGGAGTAGATATCCGTGCCGCCGAGACGGCGGTCGAGGTTGTTCCACACCGCGTGGTGGTTCGCGTGTTGATACCGCCAGTTTGCGAAAGGCGTCATGGTGAACAGGCTGCAAAATCGGCCGACCCATTCGTTGGCAGCGCGATTGCGAAAAAACGCGCCGTGCCCGCAATCATGCTGGATGATGAATATTCGCACGATCAATCCGGCAGCCGGGATGGTCAGAGCCAAAGTGAGCCAAACCGAAGTCCCACGAAGCAAATACGCCGCCGCAATGAGGGCAAAGAATGGCAGGAAGGTTGTCGCCATCTGCCCCAGGCTGCGGTGCAGCACCGGTCCTTGATGCGCGAGCAGGACAGCACGCATGGCTCGCTTCTCGCTGTCGTCCCGGGTTACTGATGGTTGTTCGGGCTCAGATACAACGTTGCTCATGGACGCCTCTGAAAATCGTGACGTGAATGCTCGCGGGGCGCCGCGGATGAGTGACTGCCCGCTCTTAAATCCCATGGAGGCGCGCACGCTTCAATCGGCTGCTACATGGCATCGCGCGCGTTGGCCTGCAAGCAATGGATATCCGAAAGTTCAAGCCGGCGGGAATCTTCAGCACGGTGCGCGTTGACCCGCTGACCTTGCAATGGCCCGCCCTCGTAAGGGCGTGTGCCATGCGAAGACCACGCGTCTGGAACTCAAGGGATCATCCACGGCACAGCATACTGCTGCAGGACCACAATCAGCCCCAGCAGCAATGTCAGGACGATGCTGTGCTTGAAAGTGCGAGCGAACACAACGCCCTCCTGCCCCTTGAGAGCGGTCACCGAGACGCCGGTGGCAATGTTCTGTGGCGAGATCATCTTGCCCATGACCCCACCGGAGGAATTCGAGGCAGCGATCAGCACAGGGTTAAGACCGAGTTGGTTGGCAGCCACCACCTGCAGGTTGCCGAAAAGGGCGTTGCCGGCCGTGTCGCTGCCGGACAGGAAGACCGCCACCCAACCGAGGAACGGCGAGACCAGCGGAAACACGATGCCCATCGAGGCAACCCCGAGGCCCAGAGTATAGTTCATCCCGGAGTAATTCATCACGTAGGCCAGTGCGACAATCAGGGCGACGGTGAGGATCGCGATACGACTCTGTCGCCAGGTCGCGCCGACGGCCCGAACGAAGCGCGCCGGGCCAAGTCCGACCAGGGCCGCGGTGATGATCGCGGACAGCAGAATGGCCGTGCCGGTCGCCAGCGGCTGGAACACCCAGTTCGCCGCGTAGGGCTTGTCCTGGTAGAGCGTGATCAGTACCTGATTGTGCAGCCCCGGCCACGGAATAGCCTGCGCGCCGATGGCGAAAATCTTCAGGTGGGTCCAGGCGATCACCACCACCGAGACCACCACCCACGGCAGCCACCCTTGCCAGCTGGCGACAGTACCCCTGTCGTCCACCGTGTCCGCGCCCACTGCCCGCGGTACGCCGGGACCCGATACTGGCACCCTGGCTTTGACGCTGAACGTCGGATCGTTCGCAGGCTTCCAGACACGCAGGAAGACCAGCGTCACGATCAAGGCGGTCAGTGAGGACAGCACGTCGGTCAACGCGTAGTCGAGATAATTCGACGACACGAACTGGCCTGCGGCGAAACTGCCGCCGGCGACCAGAAGCACCGGCCAGAGCGCTCGCACCGACCGGCCGCCGCCGTAAAGCATCATGACGTAAAACGGCAAAACTACCGCGATAAAGGGAAGTTGCCGCCCTATCATGGCGCCAAGCCTCGCCGCGGGCAGGCCGGTGACCTGCCCCAGAACAGTGACCGGGACCCCTAATGCCCCAAATGCCACCGGGGCGGTGTTGAATATCAGAGTGAAGGTCAGCGCCTCGAGCGGTGGAAATCCGACCAGGATCAGCAGGGCGCTGGTGATCGCCACGGGGGTGCCAAATCCGGCGATACCCTCCAGCAGGCAGCCGAAGCAGAAGCCGATGACGACCAGCACAATCCGGCGGTCGTCCGGCAGGTGGTCGAGAACCCAAACACGGAAGGCATTGAACCGGCCGGAATCGACGGCGATGTTGTAAAGCAGCAGCGCGTTGAACACGATCCACATGACGGGCCAAAGCGCGAACACGATGCCCGCCAAGACGCTGTTAAACGCCAGGGCGACCGGGAAATTCCAGACCAGAACGGCGATCGCGAACCCCACGACGAGGCCGGCGAGCGAGGCCTGCCAGGCCGGCCGGCGCAATACCCCAAGCATCACCAGCACCGTCGCGATCGGCAGAGCCGCGACCAGAAACGACAAGGGCAGATTGCCGCCAACTGGCGTCAGCAACTGATGAAACATGGATCCCCCACGATAGATTAGTAGCGATCGTCAGCCGGACCGCAGCGGCGTTTAGCGGCTGGCTCCGTTACCCGGCCAGCATTATCGACCGTGAGGGCGCCGATTGTGGCAACCAAGAAGTTTCCGAACGCGAATTCAGCCGCGGCGTTGCGAGGTGTCGCGTTTGTCGCAACCGCCAAACCCACCGGTCCGGCAGGTCCATCCGGTTCAACAGCCAGGTCACCGCTCGATGCCAACCTCAAACAGCCGCCAATGTCAGCCGGACGGCGCCACGCCAAAGCGCCTGAACCACTCCAAAGTACGGTGCCACGCATCCTCGGCGTCCGCCTGCCGATAGCTCGGTCGGTAGTCCGCGTGAAACCCATGCGCCGCATCAGGATACACCACGATCTCGACGACCTTGTGCTCGGCTTTCGCCTTGGCCTCCGCCTGCCGCACCATGTCGATCGGGATGCCGGTATCTTTTCCGGCATACAGACCCAGCAGCGGACACTGGATCTGGGCGGCCAGGTCCAGTGCCGTCTGCGGCTGGATCGAACTGGGTGTCCCGCCCAGTGGACCATAAAATGCCACCGCCGCCTTCAGGTGGGGGCTATGCGCTGCATAAAGCCAGGTCTGACGACCACCACGGCAGAAACCGACGATGCCGATCCGCGCGGAATCGCCCTGGTTCTTCTCCGCCCACGCGACGGTCGCATCCGCGTCGGCCATATATTGCGCGTCCGGCGCCTTGGAGATGACGTCGGCGATGATCCGGGAAATATCGGTCATCTTCGACAGATCGCCGACCCGGGCATAATACTCGGTGGCGACCGCCAGATAGCCAAGTTTGGCAAACCGCCGGCAGACATCCTTGATGTACTCATGAACGCCGAAGATTTCTTCGTTCACCAGGACGATCGGGAACGGGCCGCGCTTCGCCGGACGGGCGAAATAGGCAGGCAGACTGCCCTCGTTGGTCGGGATCTGAACCTCGCCGGCCTGCAGCCCTTCGGTGTCTGTGCGGATAGCCTGAGCCTCGACACGCTGCGTCGCGACGGTGAAGCCGCTGATCAGCCCGGTCATTATCACGCCGCGCCGCAGAAGCGGATAGTTCCGCAGCCCCGCCAGTTCGGTAAGTTCATTCATATCCGTCTCCATCACCGAGCCTGGCATCCGCCGCCGCCTGCGACGCCAAACCGGAGGATCCTATTTCATAGCCTTCTGCAGGTTCTCATCGAGCTTCCCCAGGAACGCCTGGGTGTTCAGCCAAGGTTGCTCCGGGCTGATCAAGCTGGCCAGGTCGCGGGTCATGGCACCTGACTCCACGGTCTCGATGCAGACTTTCTCGAGCGTTTCCGCGAAAGCGGTGACATCCGGCGTGTTGTCGAATTTGCCGCGATAGATCAGCCCCCGGGTCCAGGCGAAGATCGAGGCGATCGGATTGGTCGAGGTCTCCTTGCCCTGCTGATGCTGGCGGTAGTGGCGCGTGACGGTGCCGTGCGCCGCCTCGGCTTCAACCTTGGTGCCGTCAGGGCTGAGCAGCACCGACGTCATCAGGCCGAGCGAGCCGAAGCCTTGGGCAACGGTGTCGGACTGGACGTCACCGTCATAGTTCTTGCAGGCCCAAACGTAGGCACCGTTCCACTTCAGAGCACAGGCGACCATATCGTCGATCAGTCGGTGTTCGTAGGTCAGGCCGCGCTTGTCGAATTCCGCCTTGAACTCGTTCCGGTAGATCGTGGCGAAAATGTCCATGAAGAAGCCGTCGTAGGTCTTCAGGATCGTGTTTTTGGTGGAGAAATATAGCGGCCAGCCGCGCATAAGTGCATAATTGAAGCTCGCTCGGGCAAACCCCTCGATGGAGACGCGGGTGTTATGCATTGCCATCGACACACCCCCGCCCTCGCTGAAGCTGTGCACCTCGAGCGTCTGAGACGGCCCTCCGTCGGCCGGCTGGTAGGTCATGGTGACCTTGCCGGGACCGGGGATCTTCATCTCCACCGCGCGGTAGACGTCGCCGTAGGCGTGGCGGCCGATGACGATCGGTTGGGTCCAGTGCGGCACAAGGCGCGGCACGTTCTGGCAGATGATCGGTTCGCGGAAGATCGTCCCGTCCAGGATGTTGCGCAACGTTCCATTCGGGCTGCGATACATCCGCTTGAGGCCGAATTCCTGCACCCGGGCTTCGTCGGGTGTGATGGTCGCGCATTTCACGCCGACCCCGTATTTGGCGATCGCGTTAGCCGCATCCACCGTCACCTGATCATCCGTCTGGTCGCGATATTCGATCCCCAGGTCATAATATTTGAGGTCGATGTCCAGATACGGCAGGATCAGCTTGTCCTTGATGAAACCCCAGATAATGCGAGTCATTTCATCGCCGTCCAGCTCAACCACCGGGGTCTTCACTTTGATTTTTGCCATAATATCCTCATAGGCACAGTGCGCCCCGGGCCGAATTGCCGCCCGTTCGCCAGGTGGCGGACCATCGCATTGGGCGATCGTCAGAGCAAGCGGAGACGGCAGGGCCAGCAACAGCGGAAGCGACCGCCGGCAGGGCGCCATCGGCTGAAATCGCCTACGCCCATGGCGCTGCCGTGTTGTTGTGTTTCCCACCTGATTGGCGGTAGGAAAGTGGCGGCTGCACTCGCCGCAACCGCGGCGGTTGCTCAATCCTTCATCACCCTACCAGCGGAAATATGAGATCGGATAAGCAATTTCTTGGCGTTGCCGGGATCGTGGCGGCGACTTGCTGCCTCCTTGCACTGACGTGGGTCGGCACGCAGCGGGAGATCCGCTCAGAACGAATAGAGAATACCGCAGGGGTCGAGGCCACGCTCGACAACCAGGCGCTCAGCTTCAGCGAACAAATCAGCCGGCAGATCCTGGCCCTCGACGTTACCCTGCGCATTCTCGTCAAGGCGTCCGAGAGTGACCCTCGCACTTTTGACCTGGCGGATTGGCGCAACCAGTTAGTGGCACTCAATGGCCTCAGCCACGAGGTGACCGTCGCGGACGAGCACGGCGTCGTTCGTCAGTCGTCGGTGCCGGGCGCGGTCAACCGAAAAATCTCCGGTGAAGACTACTTCCTGGCATTGTCACGGCAGACCGACCGAGCGGACCGCCTGTTCGTCGGACCGGCGACAGTCGACGTGGCCCAGCGGCAGTGGCACATGAACGTCGCACGGGCGCTGCATCATCCGGACGGTTCGTTCGCCGGTGTGATCAACGTCGATTACCGGACCGCGGCGATCACCGACATATTCAGCCAGACCGACCTCGGCCCCGGTTCGTTCGAGGCCGTCGTGGGGTTGAATGACGCCAAGCTGCGGGCCGCGATCGGTCCCGCCACGATCGATGCCGGTACCACAATCGACGGCACAGCACTATTCGCCGCGATCGAAGGTCGCAGCCATGGCACATGGGTCGGCCCGTCGCCAATCGACGGGGTGACCCGGATCCACGCCTTCCGTTATCTGCCCGGACCGCGCACTGGCCGTGATCGTCGCGATGAACCAGGCCGTCGCGATGCATCCCGCCACTATCTGGCGAGAGCAAGCCAACCTGTTCGCCGGCTGCATCTCTTTGCTTCTGGTCGGAACGGCACTCCTGGCGCTGCAGATCACCCGCCAGGGGCGCCTGCGGGAGGCCGCTCTCGCCCACGAAAAGGCCGTACTGGCGTCAGCCAACGCGCAACTGGAAGTCGCTCGGTCGGTGGCCTCCGCAAAGGCGGAGCAGCTCGCGGCGACCTTGAGCGGGATGACCGATGGGGTCTGCATGTTCGATGCCCGGATGTGCCTGGTGGAATGGAATGACCGGTTTCCGGAAGTGATCGGCGTCCCCGCCAAGATCCTGCGCGTCGGTCTGCCGATGGAAGAGCTTCTGCGCGCTCAGATCACCGGGGGTCAATTCGGCGAGGTCGACGACCCGGACGCCGAAATCGCGCGCCGCATGGTCCTTCTCCGCAGCGGCCAATATGGCCTCGTTCAACAGCGATCGGACGGCCGTACCCTGGAACTCCGCCGCAAGAGCCTTCCGGACGGCGGCTTCGTCACATTGTACGCCGATATAACCGAGCATAAACGGAGCGAGGCGGAGCTGCGCGAAGCAAGGACGGCGGCCGAGATAGCGACGGCCGCCAAGTCCCGTTTCGTGGCAGTCGTCAGTCACGAGATCCGCACCCCGCTGAATGCCCTGCTCAATACGTTGAAACTTCTGGCGAACAGCGTACTGGCGCCGGCACAGTTGTCACTGCTGGCGACGGCACGCCAATCAGGCGATGCGTTGTCAGGATTGATCAGCGATATACTGGAAATGTCGCAGATCGAGGCCGGCAAACTAATGATCCGGCCCACCCATTTCGATCTGCGGACACTGATGGCAAGCTCGGTGGAGATGTTTGAAGCCGCCGCGGCCGAACGCGGAATCACCCTGCGGGTCTCGGTCGGCGAAAGCATCCCGACCATATTCAACGCCGACGCCGGGCGGTTACGCCAGATACTGCTGAATTTGCTGTCTAACGCGGTGAAGTATGCCGATGGCGGAGACGTCTGGCTGCAAGCCGAACCCGGTCAAGACGCCGCTGTCGCAATCAAGCTGCTGGTCAAGGACAATGGCCCGGTCATCGACACCGCCGCTCGCCGACGGCTTTTCCAACCCTTCTCGCGCCTCGAACGGTCGGACGGCAGCCGGTTGTTGGGCTCCGGGCTTGGATTGTCGATCTGTCAGGAGTTGGTAACCCTGATGGGAGGGACCATCGGCTGCGAGGCGTGGACGGCGCCTGACGGACGGCAGGGAAATGCGTTTTGGCTCACGCTGCCGGCTTCGACGCTTGTCGCCCAACCACTGGCGGCTTTTGCCTTGTCGCCCATTCGCCAGGCCCTGCTCGACCTGCCCCCTCGGCCGCTGCCCCGCACTCGTATCCTGTTGGTCGAAGACGTCGCGGCGAACCAGATCGTCATCGCGACAATGCTGCGGCGCGAAGGACACATGGTCGATGTCGTGGCAACCGGCGAAGCCTCCGTCGAAGCTGTGCAGGGGTCAAGCTATGACCTTATCTTCATGGATATCTTCCTGCCGGGCATAAGCGGCGAGGAAGCCACGGCGCTGATCCGCTCGCTGCCGGAACCGGCGCGTTCGGTGCCCATCGTCGCGTTGACAGCGGATGCTTCGCCCCGGCACGAGGCGGTTGTCAGGGCGGTTGGAATGGATGGTATTCTCGGCAAACCCGTGTCGCTGGCCGAACTTCTTGACGTCCTGCATGATCAGGTCTGGTCAGGAAAGCGTATCTCGGGCGCCCCCGCGCCTACGATCTTGTCCGCCTTTGCCCGAGACCATGCCAACCGGTCGGAGCCACCCGACCGCGAGCGCGCCCCCCATTTTGGCTACGGAACGGATTCGTGACATTCGCTCTAATTTGCCGGCTCAGGCTTTTGCGACGTTGGTCGATGCGTGCCTGATCGATCTGGATTGCCGCCTGCGTGATTTAAGCCAGGCGATCGCGGCGGGTTCGATCGGCGCCATCATCGATCATTCCCACGCTATGGTTGGCATGGCGAGCGGATATGGCATGGCCTCGCTGGAAGCATCACTGCGCGCGATCATGGTTGCGGCGCGGACCGGGAACATCGCGATGCTGGGTCCTGATGCTTTATGGCGGGTCGAGTCCGAGCTTGCCGCGGCGGCGCGGGCATTTCACGAAATGTTGCAGGATGCCGTCGCCTGACCGATAAACGCGCGGCGGGTCTCAAACAAAGCCCGCGGCATTAACCCAACATTTACTGATCGCCGCTACACTGATCCGCATGCTCTCTCCGACCACCCTCGCAGCATTTTCCTCTGGCTCCGCTCGTATCGGGGCATCCGCCTCAGGGGCATCGGCATCCGGTGCAGCTGCGCAGGGACACGCGTCCGCTGGTTTGGCTGGCCGCGTTCAACCCGTTCGGATCCCTGGCGTAGGATCGGGGCCCGTATCCATCACACCGGCACCGCCGTCCCATAAGCCGGCGACCGCGGTCCCGCCCGCCTCGATCGGAACCCCGCCTCGCGGGCTGCCGCGCGGATCATTGCTGGACCTGTCGGTGTAGTTATCGCGCCGCAGGATCGCGTGACCGTGTAGCCCGGCCACGACCGGGCGTGTTTCGGGCTTGATCCCGGCTGGCCGACGCACCACGATCAGCTCAATGACTCGATTCGTTCGACGCATCCCAGAAGGCGACGATCGCGAACGCATGATGTGCGCGGACTGCGGGCACGTCGCCTATGAGAACCCCAAGGTCATCGTTGGATCGGTGGTTGTGGCCGATGGCAGCGTGCTGATGTGCCGCAGGGCGATCGAACCGCGCCAGGGTTACTGGACCTTGCCCGCCGGCTACATGGAAATGGGCGAGACATTGGAAGAAGGAGCCATTCGCGAGGCTATGGAGGAAGCCGAGGCCGCCATCACCATCGACGGCATTCTCGGGGTATTCAACGTCGCCCGGATCGGCCAGGTGCAGGTCATTTTTCGCGCCCGCTTCACGCGCGAGCCAACGTTCTGCCCCGGCCCCGAAAGCCTGGATGTTCGCCTGTTTCGGTGGGGCGAGATTCCGTGGAATGAAATTGCCTTTCCGTCAGTCAATTGGGCACTCGACGCTTGGCGCGCCGTCGGTTCGGGACCGATTGGCGCGCCAAAGGGCAACCCAGGTCATGACCACCGGGGCGTCCATGGCCTGGCGGGGCAGCCGGCTGAGCGTGGCCGAAGCGTCGTGCCATGATCCGCTTTGTGCCGGTGCTCCTGGTTGTGCTCAGCGCCGGCGCGTCGGCGGATGACCTGCCAGTCCCGCCCATTCCGCCGTCGCTGCCGCCGGTGACTGAGGTCGCGCCGGTCCCCAACCCGGATGCCGAGGGTCCAGTCGCACCCAGTTCGAACCAGACCAGTCTCAATATGAAATTTTATCAGATGAAGCTCTACGACCCGAGCTTGGGCTTTAGCCCTGGCTCGCAATATCAAAACCCGGAGGAACGTAAGCCGCTGCAGACCCCGGGGTTCAGCCTCAGCGTTCCGCTCCAGTAAGGTCCTCGACAGAGGTTCGAGCGCTAACCTGTCGTTCAGGCATCACAGCCGTTAGCCGGATATCGAAATGCTTGGCGCCGAAATCGTTGATGTCCAAGTACCCCAGATCAGGAGCGCGCCGGCAGATTTTCGGCTCGTCACCTGCGTTTAGTTTGGGGGCGCCAGGCATCCAGTCCGAGAGCGGCGACGCGCTCGCCGGCAGCAACCCGCTATCCGCCGAACCTGACAAGGCGCGCCGTCACGGTCGGGAAACTGTTTCGTTGTGCGATGGCTTTGTCACCGGCAAACGGTTCACGGTCGTGGAAACCGTCTGACATATTTGCGATAATTCACAAAAATGCTTATATTCTCGGGAACACTTCGCTGCCCACGGCGGTCGCAACATCGTGATGTGAAATCAGGGTAAAATGCTCTCGCATCGCCGTAGTTGACTATGTCTTGTCCGACGCTGGGCTGCGGCCCAGCGGGAATCGCCGCCGCCGGACAAAGCTCTGGCACGCAGGCCCCAGGGATCACAGAATGAAAACAGTGGCCGTGGCCAGGAAGCCGATCCGAGCTTCAACCGTCCCAACGCAGGCCGCGCGCTTTTTCCCCGCTCTTCGAGGCGGCGCATGAAGCTTTCGACCAGACTGATCCTGCTCGTGCTCGGCTGCCTGCTGCCGATCCTGGCGGCGCAAGTGTACTCCCAGGTAAACCTGCATCACGCCAGGCAAGCGCAGGTGAGCGCCCTGGTCCTGCGTCAAGCCGAGCTGGCAAATGCAAACCTGGGTACGGTTGTCGATGCCGTCACACAGCTTTGGACAACGGTCGTTCAGTTCCCTGAAATACCGGCGGTCGGTCCCCGGTGCGACGCGCGCCTCACCTCGTTGCAGCGCGACCTTCCGCAGTATCGGTTCCTGGCACTCTATAGGTTGGACGGTACCCTGCTTTGTGGATCCGTGGGGGCGCCTGGTGGGTCGGGCGATGGTCATCCGCGATGGATCGCGGACCTCGCGACCAATACGGGGGTGCGGGTTGGGCCGCTGATATCGACCGAAACCCCGGGTTCAGCGTTCCTTCCGGTCGGCATCCACATTCCCGGTGTTGCCACCGGACCGGAGTCCCGCGTCCTCGTCGCGGCGCTCGACGCGGGTCAGCTGGCGAGGCGGCTTGAAGCGGTCCGATCCGACGATAGCGGACCGCCCACCCACGCCACACTTATCGTCGCTGATCATGACGGCGCCGTTGTCGCTTGGCTGAATGATGGCAAGGACGCCGGCGGGCAATCGTTGCCGGAGTGGGCCAAACCATTCGTACACAGGCACACCCGGGGCGTTGCAACCGTGACCGACCCTCAGGGACGCGCCTACATCGCTGCCTATGTGCCCGCGACGGGCGCCGCGAGCGGACTCGGGGTTATCGAGACCGTCGCCCTGTCGAAGGTGACCGCTGATATCGATCGTGCGACCTACCAGGATCTCGCAGTTATCGGTGGGGCCGCGCTGGTCGCCCTGATTCTGGCATGGGTGGCTGGCCATCGCTTCATTTACCGGCCGACGGAGGCGTTGCTCCTGGCAGCCCGGCGCTGGCGGGAGGGCAACCTGAACGCGCGCGCCGCTTCGAGCAACGCCGGCGCGGAATTCTCGGCGCTGGCAAATTCGTTCAATGCGATGGCGGCTGGCCTGCAGGCGCGGGAGATGGAACGCAGGCTCCAATCCAGCTTCCTCGAGGCGCAGGTCGCCGAACGTACGCGAGAGCTTTCGGAGAGCAACAATCGGCTGCAGGTGGAGATCGCTGGACGCGAGAAGACCGAAGCCGCACTGCATCAGGCGCAGAAGCTTCAAGCCGTGGGTCAGCTTGCTGGCGGTATAGCTCATGATTTCAACAACATGCTTGCCACTGTTCTGGGTAATCTCGAGCTCATGGAACGGCGGGTCTCACAGACGGAGAAGGTCTGGACGGGCAGCGACACCGAACGCCTGCTGCGGTTGATCGGGCGCGCCACCGGCGCCGTGCAGCGCGGCAGTCAGTTGACCTCACGACTGCTCGCCTTTTCGCGCCGTCAGCGCCTGGCGGCGCGATCGACCGATGTGAATGCCCTGCTGCGCGAACTGATCACTCTGGCGACCAGCACGCTGGGCCGGCGGGTTCAGGTCGCGTCCGAACTCGCGGATGAGCTTTGGCCCGCGATGGTCGATCCCAGCCAGGTCGAGGCCGCGATCCTGAACCTTTGCCTCAACGCCCGCGACGCCATGCCGGAGGGCGGTCGTCTCACCATCAGCACCGCCAATCTGCAGCTCGAGACAGCGGGTGGCATGCACGACCAGGGCCCGCCATCGGGTTGCTACGTGCAGATCTGTATCTCCGACACCGGTATCGGCATGACACCAGAGGTCAAGGCGCGGGCTTTCGATCCGTTCTTCACCACAAAGGGCCCGCATGGCTCCGGCCTCGGGCTTAGCCAGGTGTATGGCATGGCGCGCCAGTCCGGCGGCGATGCGATCATCGACAGCGCGCCGGGACAGGGTACGCGCGTCACGCTTTTCCTGCCCAGGGCCACGCCGAGCGAACAGGCCGAAATCGTGCCCGCGGACCGGGCGACGAAGCTGGTCTCCAGGGAGTCGATGCCAGCCGATCTTGTTCTGGTCGTCGATGACGATGCCGCGGTTCGTCAGGTCACCGTGGAAATGACCCGGGACCTCGGTTGCGAGGTGGCGCAAGCAACCGGCGGAGAACAGGCGCTGGAGCTCATCGGCAATCTGACGTCCGTGCCAACGCTCATTCTGCTCGATTATGCGATGCCGGGGATGAACGGCTTGCAGCTTGCCAGGGCGCTCCGAGAAAGAGGGATACGCGCACCGATCGCCTTGATCACGGGTTATGCCGAATTGTCGGAATCCGACATCGCGGAGGCGCAGCTTGCCGGCCTGCTACGCAAGCCGTTCACCATCGGGGAATTGCATGGCCTGCTGGTCCAACTGCGTGCGACCGCGATCGAACAGCGATCGGAGGCCTGCTTCGAGCCGGGGCTGACCGGTAGCTGATCCAGATCAAGGCGGCGTTCACCGGTCGGGTTATGTTGGTCGGATGCTCATCCTAGGAGGAAGCCGTCATGTCCCTGAAAGACGTCCTTGTGCATCTCGACACGGACCCGCGGAGCGCGGTCAGGCTGGCGATCGCAGCCGATCTTGCGAGTGGCTGCGGGGCGCATCTGACCGGGTTGTTCGTCGTCGACATCCCCAACGCGGATTATCTCTATGGTGGTGGCCTCCCGGGGGCCAGCATCGGCCCGGACAAAATGATCGACGTCATGGTCGCTCAGGCGCGTGCCGCCGCGGAGCCGATAGCGGATAATTTCCATGAAACACTGCGAGCCCGCGGTCTGCAGGGCGAATGGCGGATCATGGAGGGCTACACACCTTCGGTGGTCGGCATGGACGGGCGATACGCCGACCTGCTCGTGCTGGGGCAGCCGGACGACCCGCGTCGGGAGGATAATCGCGGCCGCCTCACAGTGGAAACGGTGCTGATGACCTGCGGCCGCCCGCTGCTGGTAGTCCCCTTCGCCGGGGAGTTTCCGGTGTTGGCCGATCACGTGCTGGTGGCGTGGGACGCCAGCCGCGAGGCAACACGGGCGGTGCACGATGCCCTGCCGCTGCTGCGTCAGGCGCGCCAGGTAACAGTCCTGATGATCAGCCCGCGCGGGTCCTACACCCCGGAGGACGCCGGCGACGCGCATCACGACATCGCTCGCCATCTGGTTCGGCATGGCGTGCGGGCCGAGACGAAAAGTACCGTCGCCGACGGCATCTCGACTGGCGAAGCGCTGTTGTCCTACGCGTCGGACATCAGCGCCACCATGATCGTCGCCGGGGGCTACGGCCACTCTCGGGCCCGGGAGCTGATCTTTGGCGGCGTGACGCGCACGTTGCTGGCCGAGATGACGGTGCCGGTGCTATTCTCGCACTAGCCCCCATCGGCCTGGCTGAGATCCGTGGAGCAATCTCCGGCGGCCGAAATTGCTGCTGAAACAGCTGCTTGAGTCGGACAGGCAGCGCTCGATCCGAATTCCGCTCAGACCGGCCGCCGTCGCCTACCAGGCGAAATAAGGTATCGCGGCAACCGGCGCCAGACCAGCGGCCTGCGCCGCAGCCTCGGCCGCGGGTCGATCGAAGCCCCCGACGCCGTCGGCGAGCGCGCCGCCATGAATACCACTCAAAACCCAGCAGGCAGCCAGATCCACGCCGGCAGCGCCGGCAATGTCGGTGTGCAGAGAATCGCCAACCGCCAGAATTCGATGCGGCGGCAACCCGAGCCGTTCAAGCACAGGTTGATAAATCGCCGGATCAGGCTTGCCGAGCGAGCGGACGTCGCCACCCAACTCCTGATAGCGCACCGCCAAGGAGCCCGCGCAAAGCACCCGCACGCCGCCACGTATCACCACCAGATCGGGATTGGCGCAGATCATCTTCAGGCGACGGCGGGCACAATCCTCGAGAACGGGCTCGAATTCCGCCATATCGCTGGGGTTCCGATGATCATCCGGCCCGGTGTTCAGGATGAAGTGGGCGTCGGCTGGAGACTCGGCAATGATCAGGGGCAGCCCCTCCAGCACCGGACGGTCGCGCCCGGGTCCCAAATGGAACACACGCTGTCCCAGCTCCGCCCACCAAAGATCCGGCGGTGATTGCAGCGCGCGCCGTACCGCCTCGCCGCTGGTCAGGATGTCGGTGTAGAGCGAGTCGTCGATCCCCATTCGTCGCATCATCGACCGCACCGCGGCATTGGGTCGCGGCACGTTGGACAGGAGCAGCGTCCGCTTCCCCGCCCGTTGGAGCTGCTTCAGGCATTCCGCCGCGTGGGGAAAGGCATTGACCCCGTCGTGGATCACGCCCCACAGATCCAGCACGAATCCGTCATAGCGTTCGGCCAGAGACGCGAAGCCGGATAAATGTTCCATTCAAGGGTGCTCCGCGAAAGGTTGCGCCGCCCATTGCCGCATCTCTGCGACCTCACCAGGGTCATGCGGCTGTATGCTGCAGAACCGTATCACAGCGGCGACGCCAGCGATTGCGCCCTGGTCCCGACAGCTTCCGCCACCGTCTCGAACCGTTCCTGCCGCATTGCGGCTAACAGTTCCGTCTTCAAACGTGGGATCAGTGCGGGACCGTGAAAGGCGAAGCTCGTATAGAGCTGGACGAGCGACGCGCCGGCCTGGATTTTCGTCAGCACATCCTGTCCGGTGAACACGCCTCCCGCTCCAATCAGCACCAACCGGCCGCGCCCCAGTAGAAAGGAGCGGGCCAGCATGGCGGTCGATAGCGCCTGCAATGGCATGCCGGACAAGCCACCGACCTCACCGGCGTGAGGTGATCTCAGTCCGGCCGGGCGAGCGATCGTTGTGTTGCTGACGATGAGGCCCTGAACCCCCTCGTCAACGCAGGCCTCCACCACCCCTGCCAGGCTGTCGAGCGGCAGGTCGGGTGCGATCTTCACCAGGATCGGCGGCCGCTCGGCGATGCCGCGAACCGCCTGCAGGATTGCCCGCAGCTGTGCCTCGGCTTGCAAATCGCGCAACCCCGGAGTGTTGGGTGATGACACATTGATGACGGCATAGTCCACCAGCGTGCGAACCGCCTCGATCAGCGCCGGGTAGTCCCGAACCGGGTCGGCGCCGTCCTTGTTGATGCCGACATTGGCGCCCAACGGGGTCGCGCGCGACGCAAGGCGTTGCAGATTTTGCAGATAGACGGTGAGGCCGTGGTTATTGAAGCCCAGCCGGTTGATGATGGCGCGATCTTCGGGCAAGCGGAAGATGCGCGGCCGGGGATTGCCGGCTTGAGGGCGTGGCGTGACGGTGCCTGTCTCGACGAAGCCAAAGCCGAGCCGCATGAGGGCTGGACCGGCGAGGGCGTTCTTGTCGAAACCGGCGGCCAGGCCGATCGGGTTGTTGAACCGCTGCCCGAGTACGCTGATCGCAAGAGCGGGATGGTCTGGCTGCAGGTCGCCCCCGGCCAGCCCCCAGCGTAGTGCCTGTATTGCCAAGGAATGCGCTCGCTCGGGATCGATCCGGCGCAGGACGGGCAGCGCGGCGGATGCCAGGAGTGTCTGCATGCGGACGCGCTTATGCCGGCAACCCGGCGCCGCTGGAAGAATGAAAATATTCGCCGTCCGTCTGGGAGCCGTTCACCGGCCAACACTCGGCCGGCCGGATAGCGCCACCGCGACGGCGTTGATCAGGGCGATGGGCTCACTTCCCCGCTTCGATCCAATCGTTCAACCTAGCCAGACGCGATGCGCATTCGGTGCGCGCCCGTTCGGTGAACAGCAATGCGCTGTGTACCTGCGCGGTCCAATCGATAAGCTGCTGCACGGTGCGAGGTGGCGGCGGAGCGACGGGCGAGGGCCGGCCCGGTGGGCATCGCCGTAGCTCGAATGGCACTAGCCTGGCTTGCGGTGGCACTATTTTGGGTGGTGGCGGCGGCGAGGTACAGGCCGCCAGAACTACCCCGAATACCAGGGCGAGTGATTTCATTACGTCGCCGAATCGCCGTGAACTTGCCGGGGGCGCACTGAATGTCTCAATGGCACTTTCGATCTGACTCGCGATCGTACTGAATGTCAACGCCAGTTCTCCGGTCAGGGTGCCCGGAAATTGGCTGGTCGGTTGGCGTTTCGTCATGGCCGGCTCGTTTTCCCAATGAGAGGTAGCAACGGAGCGTTGGTGGCGCGCATCATCGTGTTGACGTCAGCGCGGGTCTCGATCGTCGACCTCTCCAGCAGCCCCAGGTGTTGATCCTCGTTGTTGAGCTTGCTCTCGATGTCGGATAGCCGGCGCTCGACCTGCTCCAACTTCGCCCTCTGGTCCGGAAGCGTGCTGATCTGCTGGTGCACGTCCACTAATCCGGACGCGATCACATTGCGCAGGTCGGAGATCTGGGCGGATACCGCTCCTTGGACGCTGGCCAGTTCGCGCACGCTCTGCTCATCGCGGGAGTAAACCGTGAGGAGCCACGCCGCCAGGCTGCACATGACCGCACTGGCGGTCACCAAGGAACCGACGTCGATTTGAGGACTGAATTTCAAGGCATGCAACTCATTACGTTAATGTCTCACCGCCGATGTCCAAAGACTATCGCCGACGTATCGACCCCCGTGGTCACGAAACGTTGCTCGGAGGGACATTCCCTGGACGACAAACCGACAGATTATCCCGTTCAGAGCTACGTTCCTTGAAGAACGTCACCCATCTCTCCATGATCTCGTTGGAAGCTTTGAGCACGATGGTCTGCCCCTCGGCCCGATTGGCTCTTTCATGCAGGGCCTCCTTTTCTGTTTCGCAATCCTTGATCAATCCGCGCAGGGCGGCGATTTCGGCTATGAGTGTCGCGCGAAAAGCCGCGCGCTGTTCGGTTTCATCCGACAGCACTTCCGATACCAATTTGATCCGAGCTTGTTCGATCGAAGCGTTGATTCTCGCGACACTGACGAACCACGCAAAAACCGCACTCAACCCGCCCGACACGGCGATCCATATCGGCGTCGGCATTTCGGAAAAGAGATCAATCAGGTGCAATTTCTATCTACGCAGTCTGCGGATAATAACAGTCGCGACGTCGTCGGTGGTCAGAACCACGTCCATTGTTGTTTCTTGACGCTCACAAATTAGCGCACTCCCCGCCCCGGCCGGGTTCCGTGGCACGACAAAGCCGCGCCGGCGAGTTGACGATATTGCGCAACCGTCGCCGCCGGGTAGGCTGTGCCTTGCCTTGCCTCGTAACGCGTTGCCATTTTGGTCATCCATTCGTTTGCCCACACTCACGGCGCGGAGCCCGGGCCGCCGCTTAGGACACGCTGCAAGCGGCTTTCCATTCGGAACCGAGCATGCGGCTGCCCCTGCCGCCGACCGTCTCGGTAGCTTGCAACGTCGGTTCGACCTGGAGCACATCCACGGGCTGCGGGCGGGCTTGCGTTGTCGCGAGGGGTGTGGCTCATCGGGTTGCCGTGTGGAATCAACCCTATCTCGAAACCTGCTGTCGCGCCGCCCTGCACCGGCTTTATCTCAGCGGCCCTGCAGGCCGTCCAGCCGGTCAAATGGACGAACCATGCCAGTATCGTCTTGAGGCGATGGGCCTTTGCCATATTGGCGCAGATGGCCGCGTCACGATCAACCAGGCGGGACAGCGTCGGCACGCCAGTGAAGTGCTCAAACTACCCTCGGGGCCAATGATCGACACCGACTTGGCCTAAATGGGCTGCCGGCGGCGCCAGCGCCGCGAGTATCGCCACGCCGTCTCGGTGACCGCACAAACCCGCTTCAGGACAATGGTGCTGTGACCACGGTTTCTACGTCGGCCAGCGTCACGCACAGGATCCGTGCACCGTCGGCGGCGGTCGTCATAATCAGGTCGCCGCCGGACAGCATATCGGCCGCGTCGCCGAGGTAGTTGCCGCCGCTGACCGTCTCGAGCCGGTCCTTGCCGGACTTGTAGTGCCACAGGGTAAATCCGTTGGCGTAGGCAAGCACGGACAGATTGCGGACGGCGAAAGCCATGACGACATTCCTTACAAAAAAAGGCCGCCGTCCGGAGGGACAGCGGCCTTGCGAGTTTGGGGAAGAAACTTCACGACAGGCGCACGTCGCCTGTTGACAAAAAGAACATTACGAGAAACAGCGTAGACAAGTCAATGATAATTTTCCTAGATAAACCGAGTTAGACGACGATTCCCTTGATACGCAAAGGCCACTCGAGGCGTCCAAGGGCTTCGTTCCACAACCTATAGTCGAATTTCTCCGCCGCAACCATACAACTGGGCGTGATCTGCCGTTCCCCCCAGATGCGCAACACCCGCGCGTGTGCCAAATCAATGCGCCGCTGCCGGTACAGACCCTCCAGGCACTTCACCACGTCGTCCGGCTCGCACGGGCGGCTCACCAGGCCCTGCCCCGTTGTGTATCTTGCCCCTTCACGGCGCGCGATCAGCGCCGCCATCGTCCACAGCCACGCTTCCTCCGCGGTGTCGAACGGATGCTGACGTCCGGAAGCACCAGTATGGCGTATTTGATCGGACGGATAACGGGCAGCGGTGCGCATAATATGGCGTTCCCAGATGAAAATTTGGCACGTAGAAGCGTCGCGAGGCAATGTAACCATAGGTTGCATACCATTGCAAGTAAATACGGTTGGTTTTCCTATTCACTTCGGCACTAATTCCTAGGATGATGCGCCTTCGCACGATTCGGAAGCGCTCGGTGCACAGCATCTTTGACCTGGACCGACCCACGGCAGAGCGCGGTGAGTAACGGATGGAGATGGTTGCATGAAACATGACGATGTCTGGCGCGCGATCGACACCCTGGCCGCCGAGAGTGGCCTGTCGGCGTCGGGATTGGCTAAGCGATCGGGCCTCGATGCGACCACGTTCAACCCATCGAAACGGCGGATGCCAGACGGACGGGCGCGCTGGCCGAGCACCGAAAGCCTGGCGAAGGTGCTGGACGCGACAGGTGCATCGCTGGAGAGCTTTACCGCCCTGGTGTCGGGCGCCCGCGCCCTGGCCAGCAGCGCCACAGCGCGCAACGTGTCTCGGCGCGTGCCGCTGATCGGTTTGGCGCAAGCGGGCGGCGAGGGTTTTTTCGACGATGGCGGCTTTCCGGTCGGCGGCGGCTGGGACGAGGTCAGCCTGCCGGAAATCGCCGATCCAAATGCCTATGCGTTGGAGATCAGCGGCGAGTCGATGGAACCGGTGTTTCGCGACGGCGACCTGGTGATCGTTTCGCCCTCCGCGCCGATCCGTCGTGGTGACCGGGTGGTGGTGCGAACCGTCGCCGGGGAGGTCATGGCAAAGCAACTGGCGCGGCGGTCGGCGCGCCGCGTTGAGTTGAAAAGTCTGAACCCCGAGCATGCCGACTACAGCTTCGATCTGATGGATGTGGCCTGGATCCATCGCATCGTTTGGGCAAGCCAATAAAGCGGTGCCGATCGGGTCGGTCCCAGGGGATCGGGCCAAACTGCGTTGCATACGCAAGGCGGGATTAATTCCGTTTGACGAGTAGGCGCGGCTAGGCGTCAAATTGCACGCAGGAGGGCTGCCGATGGGTCGGATCGTCTTGTTTCCTTTGGTTATCACGCTGTTGCCTTTGCTCGCCCACGCTCCGGCTCAGGCCGCGGACGTTGATGTCGACTTGGTTCTGGTGACTGACGTTTCCCGCAGTATCGACGACACCGAATTTAAGCTGGAGAAGGATGGCTATACCGCAGCGTTCACCAATCCCCGCGTGATCGAGGCGATCCAGGGCGGCCCGTTCGGCCGGATCGCGATCTCCTATGTCGAGTTCGCCAGCAGCTTTGAGGTCCGCACTGTCCTCGACTGGACCATCATCCACGACCAGGCCTCGGCCCGCGCTTTCGCCGACCAACTCGCGTCGGCGCCGCGATCCTTCTGGGGCCGCACCGCGATCAGCGCCGGTATCGATCAGGCAGTGCAACTGCTGGCGGAGACCGGCCCCAATGCCGCCCGCCATATCATCGACGTCTGCGGCGACGGCACCAACAATGCCGGCCGGGAGGTCGCGGAAGCTCGCGACGACGCGCTGAAGGCCGGGATCACCATCAACGGGCTGACGATCATCAACGACCACCCCGTCTCCTGGACTTATGCCCACGTGCAGCCGCCCGGCGGCCTCGCCAACTATTATCGCGAAAATGTCACCGGCGGCCCCGGAAGCTTCGTGCTGGAAATCCATGACTTCGCGACCTTCGGCGATGCAATGACCCGGAAGCTGGTCAACGAGATTGCGGACCGGCCCGGCGGTCCACGATTCGCGGCGAACCGCTAGCACGAAGGGAGCGGACGTCAGATCCGGCAGATCACTGAGAAGCAAAAGGGGGTTGGGTCGACGGTTCCGAGCCCATGGTGGACTTCACAACGGGAGCACCAGACTAGATCGGCTCCAGCCGGATACGGAGATGCGCGATGGGATTGCTGGTCAACGGCGTGTGGCAGGAACATGAAGGCGATGTGGCCAAGGACGGCCGTTTCGAACGCGGCGAAACCTCCTTCCGCAACTGGGTGACGCCGGACGGGAATCCGGGACCATCCGGCAGTGACGGCTTTCGCGCTTCGGCCGGCCGATATCACCTTTACGTGTCGCTCGCCTGCCCCTGGGCACACCGCACCCTCATCGTGCGGGCACTCAAGGGACTGGAAGTGATCCTCCCGGTCTCGATCACGCACTGGCTGATGGGAGACCAGGGCTGGACCTTTGCCCCCGGCCCGGGGGTGATCCCGGATCCGCTTTATAACAGCCGCTTCGTGCATGAGCTTTATGCCCGGGCAGACAACGACTATACGGGACGCGCGTCCGTGCCGGTGCTGTGGGATCAACACACGCAGACGATCGTGAACAACGAATCGTCGGAGATCATACGGATGCTGGGAAGCGCCTTCGACGCCGTCGGCGCCAAGCCAGGCGACTTCTATCCCAAGCCATTGCGCGAGGACATCGACGGGGTCAATCAGCGCATTTACGACACCGTCAACAACGGGGTCTACAAGGCGGGGTTCGCGACCACTCAGGTGGCCTACGAGGAAGCGGTTGGTCCGCTGTTCGACACCCTGGACTGGCTGGAGGACCGACTTTCGCGCTCACGCTATCTGTGCGGCGACGCGTTCACCGAGGCAGATATCCGCCTGTTCACGACGCTGGTGCGGTTCGATCCGGTCTATCATGGCCACTTCAAGTGCAACGTCCGCCGGATTGTCGACTACCGGAACCTCTGGGCGTACACCCGCGATATCTTTCAGATGCCAGGCGTCGCCGCCACCGTCGATCTGGGTCACATCAAGCGGCATTACTACATGAGTCACCGTCGGATCAACCCGACCGGCGTCGTGCCGGTGGGCCCTGCGCTCGATTTCGAAACACCCGCCGAACGCAGCCGCGATGTCGATAAATTAATCGTCTTCTGACAATTAATCGTCTTCTGATCTGTTTGACGCCAGGCGGTGAAATTGCCGTCGAACCTTGCTGGAGCCGGACGTTATGGAAGTTCGCAACCTGGGCCGCTCGGGCTTGCGCGTGTCGACAATCGGCCTCGGCTGCAACAATTTCGGCGGCCGAATCGATGAAGCCGCAACGAAGGCGGTGATCCACAAGGCTCTCGATCTGGGCATCACGCTGTTCGACACCGCCGACGTCTATGGCGAACGCGGCGGCTCCGAGACCCTGATCGGGCGAATACTTGGCGACGATCGCAAGCGGATCGTGCTGGCCACCAAATTTGCCATGCCAATGGACGACAGCGGAGAAAAGCTCGGCGGTTCCCGCCGCTATATCATCGCAGCGGTCGAGGATAGTCTGCGTCGTCTACAAACCGACTACCTCGACCTGTATCAGATGCATCAGACTGATCCGCGCACCCCGATTGAGGAAACCCTGCGTGCGCTTGACGAACTGATCCGCCAGGGAAAGGTGCGCTACATCGGCTGCTCCAACTTTCCTGCCTGGCAGATGACCGAAGCAGCCTGGACCGCTCGGGCGTCAGGACTGAACGGCTTTGTCAGTTTGCCAGGACGAATATTCACTGGTTCAGCGTCAGCCGGAGGCCGAGCTGTTACCGGCGGCCCGGCATCTTGGCTTTGGCCTGCTGCCTTATTTCCCACTCGCCAGCGGCCTGCTGACGGGCAAGTACCGCCGCAATGCGGGTCTGCCGGCCGGAACGCGGCTGGCCAGCACGCAACGTCTGGCGGACCGCTACCTCACTGAGCGCAACTGGATGATAGCAGAGCGGCTGGGTGATTTTGTCGAGCGGCGGGGTCGGACCATGCTGGAACTCGCTTTCTCCTGGCTGCTGGCTCAGTCTCCGGTCGCGAGCGTAATCGCTGGCGCGACGCGCCCCGAACAGCTCGAGCAGAACGCTAAGGCGGGGAGTTGGGCGCTGACGACGGACGAGTTGGCGGAGATCGACCGAATCGCGGGTTAGAGCGTCTCACAGCTATCCGAAGGAGGCACAAAATGCAGCGGACGACGAGGTCGCTGACCCTCGCTCCGCGCTGCATGGTTTCATTCCAACCTTCTTTTGGCGCCGGCAGAACCCAACGTCCTGCCAGCGCACCTCGTCTGTGGTCAGGCCAGTGCGAATTCCAACAGATCGCGATTGACCTGTTCCATGTGGGTGAGAAACAGTCCGTGCGGCGCACCCGGGTACACCTTCAGCACCGCGCCCCTGATCCCGGCGGCCGTGGGTCGGCCGGTCAGCTCCAGCGGCGCTGACGCATCCTTGTCGCCCTGTAGGATAAGGACGGGGCGATCCACCTTGGTCAGAGATGGCCGCACATCGGATTGCACCAGCACGCGGTTGCTCGCGATCGCTACAGGCAACGGCGTGCGCAGCAACATCGCCACCAGCCAGTCCACCATTTGCGGCGAGGTTTGAGAGGTGAAAAAGGGAAGCTTGTTGTCTTCCACCCATTTTGGGAAATCGGCCGCCCATGCTGCTCGCATCTGTTCAAAGAAGGCGGCGGGCGCGCCGTGAGGGTTGTCCTCGGTCTGGAGCAAGAAGGGCGTCGCAGGCCCGATCATTACGATCTTGGCCACGCGCCCGGTTCCATGCCGGCTCACGTAGCGGAGGATTTCGGCGCAGCCCATCGAATGACCGACCAGAACCGCGTCGCGGAGATCGAGTGTCTCGATCACCGCCTGCAGATCGTCAGCCAGCGTGTCCATATCGAAGTTCTTCGCCGTCGCCCCGGATCGGCCATGACCGCGGCGATCGTAGGCAATACAGCGCAAACCTTGATCGCTGAGAGCGGCGATCTGGTACGCCCACATGTCGCTGCTGAGCGCCCAGGAATGCAGGAACAGCACCGGCCGGCCCTCACCCCAGTCGCAGTGAAACAGCTCTACGCCGTCTCCGGTGCGGATGACCGCGGGCAGTTGCCGCGGCTGTTGGCTCGAGGCGGCGGCTGATCCGCCGGTTGCCGTCGCCCACGCACCTGCGGTCGCGGCCGACAGAAGAATGTTTCGCCTTTGCATGATGTAGCCCTCCTTCAGCGTGGCCGGAAAATGCGGAGGGCAACGCTCAAACACGATTACGCATCAGGTAAAGAAGCATGCCGTCGTCATGCGTTCGCGCACCGTCGCGACGTGACGATGCGCACGGGATTGGGGCCGGCGGCGAATTGGCGGCGGTTGGCCCTCGCTCGCAACAACGGTCTCAGCGGTAGCTTCTGCGACAAATACGCTCGACTACTTGAGATCGTTTGGATCGCTAAAGGTTCGCGGCATTTCCGCGCACGTCATCGCCAAAGCCGATGCGCCACCGGGGGTCGTCATTTCAGAGCCATCCCTGACGTTACGGGGCGTCTCAGGTGAACTTGATCAGAGTTCCGGCCACGCCGTCGCTCGAAAGGACGAAGTTGCTGGTGACATAAGAGCCCACCAGCGTCAGGCTGGCATGGCTGGCGCCATTGGTTATCGTCAACGTCCCGGAACTGAACGAGCGGGTCGCGGCCGAGCTGAAGGCGAAGTTACCGAGATCGATCTTGTCGCCGCTGCCGAAGCCGCCGATCGATGCACCGAAGGCGGGAAGGTTATACAGGGCCAGGTCGCCGCCGGTGCCGGCGAAGCTCATTGTCTGGCCGGCCACCATCGATCCCGAGATGCTGGCGGTGCCGCCCGACAGCGTCAGACCCGCCAGCACGACGCCGCCCGAGCTTACCGTCATCGTCGCGCCGGAGATCACCGTGCCGCCGCTGACCGTACCGGCCGAGAGGATGAACTGCATCCCACCGCTGCTGATGATGTTCGCGCGGGCTATCGCGCCGCCGTACACAACCGACTGTCCGCCGTTGCTGATGATTGTGCCGACGACTGTGCCGCTGGCTACCGTCTGATAGCCGCCGCCCTCGACCACGGTTCCTGTGGTCGTGCCCCCTCCGTCCACGAATTCCTGCGCGTAGGAGCCGCTCAGAATGGTGCCGCTGGCCGTGCCGCCAGAGACTATCTCGTAGCTGCCGGCTGCCACCTTGGTTCCAATGATCCTTCCGCTGGCGTATACAGACAGTTCCCCCTTGCCGCTGACAACGGTTCCGCGAGCCGAGCCGCCCGCGTACACGCCTTCGCTGCCGCCGATGACAGCGGTATCGATGGTGGCGCCGCCCGACAGCACGTACAAGTCCGCCGCGCTTCCCAGGACGAGGTTCCTCACGACGGGCGGATACTTAACGGCGCGCGCGTGCGGCCGAACAAGAAGAATTCCGGTCGAAATGACGGCGCCCCCCGTAGCCGCCATCGTGCCGGTAACGTCGGCTCCTGGCAGCACAACAAGCGTGCCGCCACTGGTAACGGTCGTGTCGCTGGCCGTACCGTCGTTCAATATGATCTCCTCGCCGCCGCTGTTGATCTTGGTGTTGAAGCTGAAGGCGCCGGCGTCCACTTCTTCGAGGCCGCCGTTGTTGACAGTGGTGCCCGTGGTGGTGCCGCTTCCGGAATAGTCTATGACGGCGAAGGTGGTGGCGACCTCGATGCCGCCGCTGTTGACCGTCGTACCGACTGCGGTGCCTATTTGCACGTTTTCGGCGCCGCCATTGTTGACCGTTACGCCACTGGTCGTGCCGAGCCACACAGATACGTATCCACCGGTGTCGACGATGGTGTCGACCGCGTTGCCTTCCGTAAACTGCGTGCCGCCGCGCAACGTCGTGCTGATGGCGGTGCCCTCATACACGTCTTGCGTGCCGCCGCCGTTCACCGTGGTGAGGCTGGCCACCCCCCCCGACGATACGAGCTGTGAAGCGCTGCTGTTCACCGTGGTGATGTAAGCGTTGCCGCCCGAGTACACGTCCTGCGCGCCGCCACTATTCACCGTAGTGACCCTCGCCGTGCCGCCGGCGAGCACAAATTCTTGCTGGCCGCCGCCGAGGACTATGCCGCTAGCGAGCGTTGGGTAGAGGCTGGCACCCGATTGCGGCCGATAGAGAACCACCCCGGCCGAGACCACCATGCCGCCGGACTGCACCGTCGCGCCGCTGTTTGTCCCGCCTGGGAGCACGGCGAGAACACCACCCTTGGCAACAACTGTATCGCTGCTCACCCCGCCTGCGATCATTTCGAGTCCGCCGCTGTGCACCGCGGTACCGACGGCCTTTCCGCTCGCAGACACGACCTCGAAGCCGCCCTGATTGATCACGGTGTTGGAGGCTATTCCGCCATAGGTTACCTCTTCGATGCCGCCGCTGTTCAGCGTCGTCGCAAACGTAGTGCCCTCTTCGTCGATCTGGATGCCGCCGTTGGTGACGACGGCGCCGCTGGCAACACCGCCCTGTACGGACTGCTCGCCGCCGCTGCTCACGACGGTGCCGTTGGCCGTGCCGCCGGTGTCGGCATCCTGCTCGCCGCCGCTGTTCACCGTGGCTCCGGTGGCTATGCCGCCGGTGGCCACCGCCTGAACCGTATCGTCGTTGATCGTCGCGCCGGTGTCGCTGCCGAGAACCTCCTCCTGAGCAACGAAACGGAATGCCCCGGCGCCGCTTCCCACGGTTATCCCACTTGCGGCGCCGCCGCTCACCACCGCCAAAACGCCGGCGATCACGAGTGATTTGACAGCGGTGCCGCCGGACAGCACGGACTGACTGCCGCTGTTTACGACGGTGCCGCTGGCGACGCCGCCGGCGGAGACGTTTTCAGTGCCGCCATCAAGGACGTTGCCCTCGGTCAGGCCGAGCACGCCCTCGGTGCCGCCAAGCAGCACGGTGATACCGCTGGCCGTGCCGCCGGAGGAGATAACTTCCGTTCCGCCACTGCTGATGACCGAAAAGAGGTCGATGCCGCCCGAATAAACATCCTGCTTGCCGCCGCTCGAGACGACCGTGGCACTGGCCGTGCCGCCGTGGAACACGCCCTCGAATCCGCTGCTGTGGATCGTCGTTGCGCTCGCCGTGGAGTGACCCGACAGCAGCAGAAAGCCGCCGCCATTCACCGTTGTACCTCTGGCGATGCCGTTGTCGTACAGGATCTCGGTGCCGCCGCTATTGGCCGTAGTGCTCACCGTCACACCACCGTTGACCACATACATCGTGTCGCCGCTGTTGAGCGTGATGCCGCTGCTCGTTTGACCCGAACCAACCAGGTAGGTCGTCATGGCCGTTCCCCCGTTTACTTGTTCACGCTGCGTGTCAGCGTGGCATTATTGTACCAACACTTGGTTTTACCGTATCTCATTTTGCACGCGTCATCAAGCGAACGCAGCGTGAACCATGTCATAACTTATATCGAACAAATCATTTGGCCTGCGACCTGATGCGCCGGGCGTGCCCCCCTGTCGACAACATTTTCCCCGTGCGTTCGACCGCTCGCCGCGCCAGATCAACGCGGCGGGCACGACAGAGCGTGTTGATCCGAAACGACCCGGCTGAAATATCCGAGCCGTTGGTCTCGCGCTTGGCCCGTGATGCGCGTCACCTATCCGCGCGAAAGCTCCATGCCGAAGTGGTCAGGCGGGACGTGCGAAATCCCGTGGATAATTCTTCGACGATGGCCGTGGATAGGCCGGTGGACGCTGGCTCAGAGGCTACGTTCGGTGGCGAGTCAGATCGCCCCTTCGCGCTTCAGTTGTTCGACTGCCGCCGTCCCCAGGCCGAGCCAACTGCCGTACACCTCCAGATTGTGCTGGCCGAGCGAAGGGCTAGGCACCGGATCTACCTGATCCGATCCATGCAGCCGCAACGGCGAGTTCGGTACGATGATGGACCCCAGCGAGGGATGCTCGATCCGCTGCAGCATCCCACGCCCGTGCATATGCGGATCGTTCATGACCTCGACCGCGTCGCGCACCGCTGCGATCGGCACCTTATAGCGTTTCGCCGCCGCCACGACCTCGCCTTTGCCGAGACCGATGGTCCAGCCAGTGACCAGTGCCTCCGTCGCCGTCATGTTCTCGGCGCGCGCCGAGTTGGAGCTGAAGCGTGGATCATCTTTCAGGTCCTCCCGGCCCATCGCCTTCAGCAGGTTCTGCCAGTGGCCCTCGGTCACAACGTTCATCGCAACCCAGCCATCCTTGGTCTGGAAAGCGTTGTACGGGGCGCTCGCCAGGCCGGACTGCCGGTTGCCGGTGCGCGGCGGCACCTTGCCCGTGCGAAGGTGATAGTCGTAGCTGCTCGCGAGCGTCGGATAAGCCGTTTCCTGCATGGCGACCTCGACGAGCTGTCCTTGCCCGCTCGTCATCCGCTGCAGCAGTGCGGTCATTACCGCTGCGTAAAGATGGATGCCGCCCATGAAATCCACCCACGCCGGACCCGCCTTCATCGGCGGTCCCTCCGGATCACCGGTGACGCTCATAATCCCGGAAGTTGCCTGGATGGTGAAATCCATCGCCAGGTTGTCGCGATCGGGACCGGAGATACCGAATCCGGTTCCTGTCGCGTACACCAGTCTCGGATTGACCTGGCGCAGGACCTCGTAGCCGACACCCAATCCATCCATCGTGCCAGGCGAGAAATTCTCCAGCAGGACATCGGCGCGGACGACCATCTGCCGCAGCAGGTCACGGCCCTGCTCTGATTTCAGATTCAGAGTCACCGCGCGTTTGTTGGCATTCAGCATTGCCATCGGCAAAGTGGTATCGCCGCCGGCGGCGATGACCCGGCGGCGCAGTGGCTCGCCCCCCGGCGGCTCGATCTTGATGACGTCTGCACCGGCCTTGGCCATCAGCAGAGTGGCATAGGGACCCTGATAGATCTGACCGAAGTCCAGCACGGTTATGCCAGCCAGGGGTGTTGTCACCGCGAAAACCCTCATGTCTAAACCGCCTGGAGGATAGGGCCTCTGTCGGTCGATGACGACATTGCTCGCCGAGCGACCCCGCTGGAAGCCAAAGGCGGACAGAACTGCCGCGGGCACGGGCAGCCGCTGGCGGCGCAGGCCCCAGGCAGGCCGGATCAAACCCCTGATGCTATCCGATGATGGACCTTCTACGACAGGTCGTGCGCAAGAAGATTGATCAGACGCCGGAAAGGATCCCGGACATAGAAGCGCCTTACGCCCCAGGGCTCCGTCTCCGGACCATACTCGATGGGCAGTCCCGCGGCGACAACGCGCTGATAAACCTCCTCAAGATCGTCCACTTCAATGGATAGATCTGGCACCGGCGTGCCGGACCCGCCCTGTGTCGCGATGCTGAGCTGTGACGCGGTGCCGCCTTCAGCCGCGAAGGTCAGTATCCAGCCCTGATCCATGACGATGCGCAGTCCGAGAACGTCGCCATAGAAGGCCTTGGCGCACTCAATTCGGTCGGTTGCAATGTTGGCCACGATCCGCTTCACCGCCATGCAATTCTCCGGACATTCACCCGGGTATTCATGGTTGGCTGGAATAGATCAAGCAATTGCGAAGCAGATGTCGCAACCACGGAGACAAATGGCTCGATAGCATTGCCGACAGACCGACCGGCCCGTTCGGCGCAGTGGCCCGTTCGGCGCAGTGGCCCGTTCGGCGCAGTGGAGCGAAAATCCCGTGCCGGCGTTCGTCCATCCTCGGGGGAAATTTGCAGCGGGGACGCGAGTCGTGTATCAAACCGTATTGGAATTGCTCCCTCAAAGTCTGAATGGACGGCAATTCGCTAGCGTGAGGAAACCATGGTGGGTGATTCGGCGGCAACGAATTGGGCCGGCGATCTGACGCCGATAACCGCGTCGGATTGGACGTACGAGCGTGCGCGACACCTGCTCGATCGTGCCGGCTTTGGTGGCACACCGGACGAAATCGGCCGGCTATACGATCTGGGGCCGGTCGCCGCGGTGACGTCTCTGGTCAACTTTGACGCGCCCCCTCCCGGCGACCTGCCGGTCTTCCGCGAATCGCCCATTTACGATCCGACTTTGCGAGACTTCCCCGAGACGAGGCCAGCCGCCACCCGGCTCGCCTCCAAGACCGGCTGGGCGATGGGCGTCAGCATCAAACCGGACGGACCGAGGCGGCTGCAGCCCGTTGTCGATCGCTTCTTCTACTGGCTGCGGGCAAGCATCCTGGAGACAACGCGCGTCGCCAACTGGTGGGCGGAATGCATGCTGGTCAGCAAGCAGCCGCTGCGCGAGAAGATCGCTCTGTTCTGGCACGGGCATTTCGCCACCGGCGGCGACAAGGTCCGTGACTACCGCAAGATGAGGGTCCAGCTCGAACTGCTGCGCACGCAGGGAACCGGCAACTTTCGCACGCTGCTGATCGGCGTTGCGCAGGATCCGGCGATGCTGGTGTTCCTCGATGCCGGTCGCAACGTGAAGGACGCCCTTAACGAGAATTTTGGCCGCGAGGTGATGGAACTGTTCTCGATGGGCGTCGGCAACTACAGCGAGCACGACGTTCGAGAGGCAGCTCGGGCCTTCACCGGCTGGATCGACGACGACCTGTCGTTCCGTTTCGACACAAGCAAACACGATGCCCGCGACAAGACGTTTCTTGGACAAACCGGTCCGTTCGACGGCGTCGCTGTGCTGGACATCATACTGAAGCAGCCGGCGACTCCGGTTTTCATCGCCACGAAGATCTATCGTTTCTTCGTGCGAGACGACCCTTCGCCTGAATTGCAGACCCGCCTCGGCGCCCTGCTGCGCCATGGCGACTATGAGATCGCACCGTTCCTGCGCACCCTCTTCCTGTCGCGCGATTTCTATAGTTCAGCCGCCACCGGCGCACAGATCAAGGGGCCGGTCGAACTGATCGTGTCAACCTACCGCCGGCTGGGCCTGACGGCGCTGCCGGGAATCCCCGACATCAACAGCGCCAGTGGCGCGCTCGGCCAGGTGCTGCTCAATCCCCCGACCGTCGCCGGCTGGGCGCAGGGACGGGCCTGGATCACACCGGCCACCTTGATCGGCCGTGGCAACTTCGCTCGTGATGTGATGTTCCCGGACCAGATCGACTTCATCGACCCGAACCTCGACCCCGGCCCGCAGATTCGCGAAGTGAACAAGCGAATTCTCGCCGGCGCCGACGTCGCGGCCGCAACCACCGAGGAGACGCCGGGAACCGGCATGGCGATGGGCGAGCGGGCGATGGCAAACGCTGAAGCGGAGCAAGAGGATTTCAACACCCGTCTCGGCAGCCTGCACGGCTGGCAGGAGGCGGTGCGTAAGGTGCGGCCCATCACCCGCGCCGCGCCTCAGTTCAGCCTGACCGAGATCGTCGTGGCGGGATCGGCACACACCACCACCGAGGCGGTCGACCTTCTGTTGCTCCGCTTCCTCAGCGTGCCGATCGACGCCGACGCAAGGGCAACGTTGATCACCTTCCTCGACCAACAGCTTGGCACCTCGGATATCGAGCGATCGAAGACCTATCTGGAAGAGCCGCTGCGGCTGGTCACCCATCTCATCATGAGCCGACCCGAATATCAGCTGGTCTAACCACGCGCCCGGGCGGATCGACCCGCCCAAGGTTGAGAACGGAGAACAGACATGGCCGTTTCATACGAGCATCGCGGCGGCCCGGCGCGGCGGGATTTGTTACGCGGTGCGCTGCTCGGCCCCGGTCTCGCTCTGCTCGGCGGGTCGGCGACGCCAGTCGTCTTCAGCTCGTCCGCCCAGGCGGCCAAGCCCACGGGTGGTGAACGCATCCTCGTCGTGGTCGAACTGTCGGGCGCAAACGACGGACTGAACACGGTCGTCCCATACGGCGACGACGCCTACTACCGGGCTCGGCCGCGGCTTGGCTTGCCGGCCAAGAGCCTGCGCAAGATCGACGATCATTTCGGTTTCCCGGCACGCATGGTCGGCTTCGAGCGGCTCTACAAGGATGGTAACATGGCCATCGTCCAGGGCGTCGGCTATGAGCACCCGTCATTTTCGCACTTCTCCTCGATGGCGTATTGGCACACCGGCGCGCCGAACAGCGGCGACGCCTACGGCTGGCTCGGCCGCCTCGCCGATGCCATTGATCCGGCCGAGGGCAGCGAATTCCTGGTGAACGTGCAGTCCGGCCAGTCGCTCGCGGTGCGCGCGGAGCATCATGTGCCCCTGGTGTTCGACGATCCCGCTCAATTCGCCCGCGGCGGATTCTATGACGAGCAGGCCGCACTGAGCGCGCTGGCACCGTCCGCCAAACCGAGCAGCGCCACGGAGGAATTCCTGTTTGGTGTCGCGCACAGCGCACAGACCGCCGAACGTCGCGTGCACGAGGCGTGCAGCGCCTATCACCCGCCGGTCGATTACGGGCTCGTCAAATTTGGGCTGGAGCGCGTCGCCGCCCTGATTGCCGCCGGCTTCTCCACGCGGATCTACTATGTCTCCTATCCTCGCAACGCGTTCGACACCCACGTCTATCAGGCCGACACCCACGCTCGGCTGCTGACGTACGTATCGGATCATATCACCGCGTTTATGGTGGATATGAAACGACTTGGCCGAGCAGACGACGTTACGCTGATGGCGTTCAGCGAGTTCGGCCGCCGGGTGGGCGAGAACGCCAACCTGGGCACCGACCACGGCACAGCCGGCCCGGTGTTCGTCATCGGCGCCCCGGTCCGCGGAGGCATCTACGGCGAAATGCCCAGCCTGACCGAACTTGATGATGCCAACATGAAGTACACCACCGACTTCCGCCGCGTGTACGCGACCCTGATCACCCAGTGGATGGGACACGCGGACGCCGGTGATGTGCTTCGGCAGCCGTTTGACCCGTTCGACATGTTGAACGCGTAGGCCCCCAGGACGCTGTTAGCCGAAATCGTTCCCGGTCGACATCGACGGCAATATGCGCGGGGCCGGTGACGCCGGCCGCGCGCCGGCAGCGGAAGTATCGAACTGCAGACGAAACTTGGATCTCATTCCGGCGCAGGAGTGGGACTGCATTGATCGCGGTCCGACGTCTCGCAACGTTCGTTCGATCATGATCGAACAGAACAACATTCCGTTTCGCGCGAAGCCGGTGAAACGCCGGCCGAGATTTACGCCGCCGCGAGGCGGCTGAAGCTGACGCATGCGGCTACCGCGGCCGCGGCGGTCGCGATGAACAGCGCCACGGTTGTGCCGTTCACCGGAAACGCCGAGAATATCAGCGCCACCAGGGCCGCACCCATCGATTGGCCCACCAGCCGCGCCGTTGCCTGCATTCCGCTGGCCCCCCCTGCCCGGCTAGGTGGTGCGGAGGTGATGATCGCCCGGTTGTTTGGTGTGTTGAAGAAACCGAAGCCGATACCGCACACCGTCATTCGCCAGGCAATATCCAGCATCGTCGGATGGTCGGGCAGCAGGCCCATTGCCAGCAGACCCAGTGCCATCACCGCCATGCCGAAGCCGCCCAGCAGGCCGGCGGGATAGCGATCCGCCAATCGCCCGGAGAACGGCGCGATGACGGCGACCACCAACGGCCAGGGCGTCATCAACACGCCGGTCGTCACCTGATCCAGGCCAAACCGGTGCTGGAACAGGAATGGCATCGACACCTGGCTGATCGACTGCGCGACGAACGAACAGATCGAGGTCGCAACCGACAGTGCAAACAGCGGAATGCGCAACAGATCGATCGGCAACATCGGCGCGGTGCGGCTCATTTGCCGCGCCACCAGCACGCAGCCGGATAACACGGCGATGATCAACTCCAGTCCGACACGGACCCACGAACTGCCATGACCCAGTTCCGAAACGCCGAACAGCAACGTGCCGAACGTGATGGCCTGCAGCACAGCGCTCAAAGCGTCGAATTTGATGCCGGACAGCGGCGTCGAAGGCAATGCCCGCAACGCGATGACGGCTCCGAGGATACCAAGCGGCACGTTCACGGCGAATAGCCACGGCCACGGCGCGACGGCCAGAATCGCGGATGCGACCGATGGACCGACGGCAGAAGCAATTGAACCCACCGTGGCGTTGAGCCCGACCGCGCGGCCAAGCCACCGACGCGGGTAGATGAAGCGGATCAGCGCGCTGTTGACGCTCATGATCCCCGCGGCCCCGAACCCCTGCAGCATGCGGGCGATGATCAGCGTCGACAGCGACGAGGACAGGGCGCAGGCCAGGGAGGCGATCGTGAACAGCACCAGGCCGGCCTGGTAGATCCGCCGATACCCGTAGATCTCGCCCAGCGACGACAGCGGCAACAGCGAGATGGTGACCGCCAGCTGGTAGGCGTTCACCACCCAGATCGAGTTCGCCGGCGAAGTGTTGACCTCTCTCGCGATGGTCGGAAGCGCGACGTTGGCGATGCCGCCGTCCAGTACGGCCAGGGTCAGTCCGAGGCCGATGGTCAGGATCGCCCACATCCGCTGCGGCATCGGCACACCGTCGGCAACGGCGAGGGGTGCTTTTGTCGTCAGGGAGTCATCCGCCATCGATCAGACGCCGGCCCGTTCAGGCAATTCCGCGAGACTGTCCAACACCGTCTCCACTGGTAAGGTCAGCAAGGCTCAGCCTCTGCAGCACGCGTGTCCAGGGTCCGCGCGGGGCGCATCGAGACGGATCAGAATCGTTGTGAAAACAAGGTGATGGAGGGACATCCTGCAGTGGCGATCAGATGCATCGGGCCAGTGTCGTTGCCGACGGCGAAACGAGCCATGCGGGCCAGGTCGGCCAGATCACCGAAGTTGGTCTGTCCGGTCAGGTCGATCGCCGAGGGAATCGCCGCAGCCAGCGCCTTCTCGCCGCACGTGCCGATGACCACCGGCGCGATGCCTCGATCAACGAGAGCCTGGGCAAGCGCCTCATAACGTTCGGCTGGCCACCGCTTCGCCAGCCGGTTCGGCGAGCTGCCGGGAACCAGCAATGCCAGGTCCGCCGGCAGGCTCGAGCCGTCGGATGTCGCCGCGGCACCAGGACAGGTCGGCTGGCGGAAAATCGCCGATACCGGCCTGGCGCAACTGGCCCTGCTGCCGATCTGTGTCGTGCAGCATATTTCGCCGTGGATCGCGATCGGGCAGTGCGCAGCCGAATGCTATGCCAGACCATTCCGGTCGGCATTTTGACGGAAAAACATAGAGGTAGCGAGACGAGCGTGCTGACGTTTGAAGGTCATAGACCCTGCTGAAATGTCCGCCGATCAGCATCCGGCGCAGCCGGCGCAGGCCACCAACGTCCCACCAGGAGGGCCGCGGGTCGACCAGAACCTGATCGAAATAAGGAAAGCTGCGCAGCCAATCCGCATACGGCTCGGTCGTCAGGACGCTGATCCGGGCGGTCGCATGATGGCGTCGGATGGCGGCAAAGGCCGCAAGCGACAGGATGATATTGCCGAACGCTCCGAGCTTGATAACCAGAATGGCCTGTTCAGCCTGCGTCCGAGCGGAAACGGAACCCCTCTCCTGCTTGTCTTGCCACGCCATGAAGCTCCGTATCAGCGCCTCGATTGCGCCGCAACCGGCGGCATGAGATTGGCGATCCCGCCGCGACCCACGGTCCGGCGGCCACCTTGGACCCGATCAACCCGCTATGACCACCGCTTCTGGAGATGACGAGGGCGCCATCAGAGTCCGGCAGAACTTTCTGGCGGCATTTGCACTTTGGCGAACCCATCGAACTCGGAACCGTCGGCGAGCCCATCGGCAAGAAGCGCAAGCAGCCCCCGATGCTCGGCACCCCTGCCCTGGCCCGTCCGAAGCTGCGCCAGACGCATTGCAGCCCGGAATTCGAACCGCTTCGCCGATTGCCCGCGGGCGACTTCGATGGCCTGCGTAAACGCCGCTTCCGCGGCCTCGGTGTCGACAGGTTCGGATTCCAGGAGAATTTCGCCACGCACCCGGTGCGCCTCGGCCAGGAGCCAGCATTGTCCGCTCTGAGTCATTTTCGTCAGTTCAGCATCGATCGTCGCAAGAGCGGCATCATGATGACCGGCCCCTGCTTCGGTCTCAGCGAGCAACACGCCAAACAACGGCACGAAGGTTGACGCATCTTGCTTGCGTATCAGTTCCATTCCTTTAAGCATCTGTGCTGTGCCCTGATCGTGATCGCCCGCGTGCCAACGCAGCCAACCCTCCTGGAAGGTACTCGTACGCGAGCCACATGGGCATCATGTGCTCGCCCGCAAGTTCGAGATGAGACCGAACATATGGACCGCACCTCAGGTGGTCGCGCCGCATCATTTCGAATAATGAAGCATGAAGGTATGCGTATGCGATTGTCGGAATATGCTGTGTCCGCTCAGCGTGTTCGACGGTCTTCTCGACAAAGCGGCAAGCGTCCTCGCCAAAGCCCAGCGGCCACGACGTCAAGCCAAGGTACGCCATGACAGGGACGACCAGGTCTTGGCCAAAGCGAAAAGCCAACGGAAGATCTCGTTCGACATCATAACAGGCGAGCGCACGTTCGAGATGCTGTCTGGCGTCGATAAAGTCGCCGGCGAACCAGCATGTCATGCCGTAGATGCGGTGAGCAACCCCGGTTTCGGGCAACTCAGGACGGCCGCTAACGTTGCGCAAAAACGCTTGCGCCAATTCCCGCATCACGCTCAGGTCGCCGCTGAGGAAGCTTCCGCTCCAAAGCCCGTAATCGGCAGAAAATCGCTCCGGCACATCCCCCAAGGTTGCCGCGATGTCGCGAGCCTGCACAAAAGCTGCTTTCGTCTCTGGCGCAACGAAACCGCGCACCGTTCTCAGTGCATTGCCGTAGATTATCTGCAATCGTAAGTGCTGACGCCGTTGCTCAGATGAATCGCCCATGTTTCGGGATAGTTCAAGTGCGTTTTCGAGATGTGCAATCGCCTCAATATTAGCTGAACGCCGCAATGCCAGGTCGCCTGCCTTGCCCCACCATTCAACCGCGGCTTCCTTCAAGCCGGCCTGTGACGAAATGGTAGGCGACAACCTCTGGCTCAGCTTCTGCCCGTTCTGGAAATTGATCGCGCAGGGCCTCGCCAACCTTGCGGTGAAGCTGCTGACGCGAGGCGTTGAGAAGGCTGGCGTAGGCAACATCCCTTACCAGCGCGTGCTTGAAAATGTAGACCGCGTCCGGTGGCACACCACGTTGGAACAACAATCCCGCGGTCGCCAGTTCGCTGAGTCCCTCCGTAAGCTGCGCATCCTGCAGCCCCGCGGCGGCTGTAAGCAGTGTATGCGGAAATTCCCGGCCAATCACCGAGCCGATCTGGGCAACCGTTTTGGCCGCCGGCAGCCGGTCGAGGCGCGCCATCAGGGAGGCTTGCAGCGTATCCGGAACCGCAAGCGTCGCACCGGCGGAGCCGAATTCCGACGTCTCCAGCACCGTCTTGGTTAGTTCCTCGATAAACAGTGGCACGCCATCGGACTGCATCACGATCCGCTCTAGTAACGGCGAGGACAGAACATGATTTTTGACGACCTGCGCGGCGAGCGCTGTCGCGTCCCGTCGGTCAAGTCGGCTCAAAGCCATCAGGCTGACGCGGGGACGGCCGAACCAGGGCGCCACAAACTCCGGACGAAAGGAGACAACCACAAGCACAGCAAGCTCCGGCACCTGCTCGATCACTGCATCTAACAGCTCAATCGAGCTTGGATCAGACCAGTGCGCATCCTCGAACAGCAACAGCACCGGTTGCTTTAGCGCCAGGCCCGACAACCGGCGCGCTAAAGCGCTGAATGTCCGTGTCTTCCGCTGCTGCGGGCTGAGCTCCAGCACCGGATAACGTCCGCCGGTCGGGACCGAGAGCAGAGCCGCGAGCAGGGCAATGTCCTCAGCGAGATGGCTCGGTCGGCGCCAGGACGGCTTCCAGCTTGGCCAGACGGTCCGCGGCGGTGTCGCCCATGCTAAAGCCTGCTTCGCGCTCTAGACCTCGCAATAAGCGGATAGAGCGGGCTATCCTGATGGTGCGGTGAGCAGAAGTAGCGCAGGCCGCTGTACGGCTCGCCGGCCAGCCGCTCCTCAAGCGCCGCGAGCAGCCGTGACTTGCCGATACCGGCCTCGCCGGAGAGCAACACGACCCGACCATCGCCGGCCTTTGCCTCGTGCCACCGACGCAGCAACAGACCCAGTTCCTCGTCTCTGCCGATCAGCGGCGTAAGAGCGCTCGCGTAGACCGCCTCGGAGCGGCTCGTCGCCCCGGTCTTCCCGACCACCCGCCAGGGCCGCACTGGCGTCTCGAAGCCCTTCAGCGTGTGGAGGCCGAGGTCCTCCAGCAGGAACATTTGGCCGAGCTGCGAGCGGGTCACGTCACTCACGACGATCGTATTAGGTTGCGCCAGCGACTGGAGCCGTGCCGCGAGATTTGGGGTTTCGCCCACCGCGGTCATCGTCTGAGCGGCGCCGACCCCGACCAGGTCGCCGGTAACGACCAGGCCGGTGGCGATCCCGATGCGCACCGAGAGTTGCTGCGGGCCGACGGCGTCGATGATCGCCAGTCCCGCGCGCACCGCGCTTTCGGCGTGTGCCTCATCGGCATTCGGCCAGCCGAAATACGCCAGCACGCCGTCGCCGACGAAGCGGGCTATATAGCCGCGCTCGCCGGTCACCGCGGCCGCAACGTTCCTCTGGTAGTTGGTCAGTACTTCGCGCAGCTCTTCCGGATCGAGCTCGGTAGAGAGCGGTGTCGAGCCGACGATATCACAAAACAGCACAGTGATCTGCCGCCGTTCGGCTGCGGAGGTCGATGGGCGAGCCTCGCTGGTCTGCCTGGTTGCGTGAATTGGCGCAGGATCATCCCGCAGCTTGGCGATTGCTACCAGCAGCCGACGCCGGTGGCCGATGGCGGCAACCCCGAGCCCCTCGAGATCTTCCGCTGTGAGATGGCGCAAATCTTCGGCGTCGACGTCATTCTCGTGGAATGCCGCCTCGTAGCGTTCGAGACCCAGCGCTCGTAGCCAGTCCGCGACGTCCATCGCCGCTCCTTGGTCCGGTCAGGTCGCCGCCAGAGCATGGCGCCGGCGGCCCCGCTCTGTCCAGTGACAGGTTGATCGACCACAGCCGATCGCACAGCAGGCGCCTGTCGATGGTGTGAAATACTTCAGAGATATCGCCCAGTATTTGGCGCCATTCTCCGTTCGTCAGCAAGGCTGGGTCGGCGTGTAACGGATTGGCCGATTTCCCGTCTGTCTGATACGGCGGATACGAGGGGTGCGAACCTCGATCATAAATATTCGCAATCGCCGGTGCGAAGGCAACGCCCTTTGGTGATCGGCACCTGTGACTGTCCCGACGCGGTGTTATCGCGTCGGGACAGATCGCCCGGCAAGCCCTGCGATCAGGCGCTTCCCGTCCAGGGCCGGCTGCTACTGCTGGCCGCGATGTCCATCGATGGGCTTCGGTTCCGCCGGATCGCCCGCCGACCCGTCGTGGTTGCCGACCTGTCGTGGCTGCCGACCTGTCGCGGCTGAGGGAACGCGACAAACGGACCTCGGGATCTTGAGCGTTTTCCGCTGTTATGCGCGTCTAATCTCGCGGCACTGTCTTCGAAAAACTCATCAGCGCATACTTGAGGCCGCCATCAGCAAGGCCCTGCCGGACCAAGGCGTGCGCGCGGCGCGACGCCTCGCGCTGAGCCAGTCGGTCGGGGCTGATCTCCCCGTCCTGCATTTCGACCTGAATGAGCGCCAGCGTCGTCGTCCAAAAGTGCTGAGTAAAGTGCGAGATGTCCTCAACCGGCCCTGCCTGAAGGTTAGCCTCCCCCGCCGCGGCCACATACTCATCGATCGTGCCGATGCGTGTGAGCCAGTGGCGATTGAACGGTTCCTCATATTCAATCCGGGCAAGAAAGCAATCCATGATAAAGACACGGCCCCCGGCCGTAACAGCGAAGCGAGCCGGCGGAACCATCTCCCGCGATGTAGGTAGCACGAGCTGTCCACCGCCACGGCCGCGTCAAACCGGTTTTCTCCAGGCACCTCCAGCGCGTCGCACAGGAGTGGAAAGACACGCGACCCGACCCCCGCCAGCCCGGCAAAGCGTGTGACCAGGTTCACGTGCGATGGCACACAGGTAACGGCAGTGACCCGGGCGCCAAATTCGGCGGCGAAAAAAATGGCGCCACCGCCGAGGCCGCAGCCAACGTCAAGCACCTCGCCGCTCAGAGTGGCTGGCGCCCCCCATATGTCGGCCGCATTGCGCAGGATACGTTCCTGTCCGGCCACCAGTCGTCGGCGCAGATCCTGCGCTGATAGGTGTAAGGGCGGCGGGCCATCAACCATCCCAGCATGATAATGGACTCGTGGCCCTGGACCGTAGCGTTTCAGGATCGCATCGGTCTTGACCTCGAAATGGGCAGCGATGTCCTGCAGCAAGGCGTTCGATGTCGCTACATCATTTCGACATTCCGGGCCGTCAGGACGGAGTAGATTTTGTTTCATATGCAAGCAAACTTCCGGCAAGGTGGCCACTCAAAGCGGTTCAACCCTGTTTTTGATCGCGACGCCGCCGGACCAACCACGTTTGGACGCGGGGAATCACGTCTATAGGTTGACGCGGACGTTTTCAGAATGTGTCCGACGTCTATGTCTCTGGCCGGCTGGAACTTGGACCAGGCCGACAACCCCATCGTCGCGAATTAGCCAGCTGTCGCCCACATCGACGTGATCAGGTATGGAGCATGAGACTGGAAATGAAATTCGTAGTGAACCGGGAGTGTGCTCGCTGCTGGCTTGTCGCTGCTTCTCCAGTAAGCGGCACCGCGCAGGGATGTCGGTAGACTCGGCGGATGAAGCGAAATCGTGACGGGCACAAATACCGGCTTGTCCTGCATGACCTTGGCTTCCAGGTACCCGATGATGGCAGCCTTTCCGCTGACCGGTGTGCCGTTGGTTACTTTGTACAGTATTGCATTATCGGCGAGCGCTTCTTCAATCTTACGCACTTCCTGCCGGTTGAAAGCGTTCACGGCGTTGAGGAATGTGGTGGTCAACCCCAGGAACGTATCTGCCTCGAGCAGAGGAGGTACCGCCAATTTTTCGGCTCTGCTTCCTTCCTGAGTCATCGGCGTGCCTCCCCACATAACATTTCTGTGAACCATAGCAGATGGTCAACTCAGGCGCAGTGTCAACCATCGATCGTTCGATAGTCGCGGCTCCCACCGCGCCGCCGTCGGCCTCGTGCTGACCCATTATCAAACCGCCCGCTGGTGGCAGCCCACGAAGCCGCGAAAACAATCTGTTTCGCTGTGGGCTTATATGCCTCATAGCGCCAATTCCTCAAGCAGCGCCTTCGCTTCATCGAGTGACGGTGTGCCGAATCCCTCGGTGAACCAGTTGTAGATCGATCCGAGGTGATCCCTGGCTTCGGCGTGCTTGCCCCGTTTGCGCCAGAGGCGCGCAAGGCTCGTCGATGCCCGCAACTCCAGGAGCTTTGCGCGTTGCGACCGCGCGACCTGGAGCGACTGATGATAGCTCAGCTCGGACGCCGCAAGATCGCCAGCAGCGTGCTGGAAATCGCCTCGCAACCGGTGCAACTCCGCTTCGTGGCATCGCTCGTCAGTCGTCTCGATTGTCTGCGCGGCCTCAGCAAGGCAGGCCAGTCCTTCACCTGACTGCCCGAGCAACATGTGCGCCTCGGCAGCCCATATCAGCATCGACGGAGTGGTTACGACAGCGCCGGTGGCGCGAATGGCTGTCAGCCCACGTGTCAAAAGCGCGAGGCCTTCCTCCACTTCCCCGCGCGCCATTAAACACCGGCCCTGATTCACTGTTGCGTAAGCCAAATGAAACGAAAAACCGCGCTCGGCCGCTAAGGCCAGAAGTTCCTCGGTGTGCCCTTCCATCTCCGACGAGCCGGTAATCGCATCCGTCCAGGTCGCCCACAGGAGCACCGTAGCCAGCGTAATGGCGTGCTTCAGGCGCCGGGTCTCCGACAACGCCTCGGCCACGCGTGACCGTGCTTGATCGATGTACCCCAGGTACGCCGAGGTCACGCCAAGATACGCGAGCATCGTTGCGTAGGGGTCATCGGACAATCCCCCGCCGATCGCGCGATACGTCGGATCAGAAAGAGGAAGGCACAGTTCCAACCGGGCATGCGCGGACGTGAATTCCCCGAGGTAGCAGCGGGTCTGCCCGTGCGCACGATGACCCAGCAGTTGCGCCGCGCCATCGTTCCGCGCCTCGCCGATTTTTTCTAACTCCTCGGCATGTGACAGCGCCAGCTTGTGCTCGGATCGGACCGAACGAAACCTCCATTGGCCGAACAGCAGCGGAACGAGATACTGAGGTCGATCGAGCTGCTCCGCCAGGGCGTACGCTCGGGCTATGGTCGCGCCGACGTCTTCCGCCGCGATGCCCTTCGTGGCAGCCAATGCCGATCCGAGCGCGATCTGCAGATCCAGCTCCAGTTGCCGGCGCCACGGGCTGTCCGGCACACCGGCCAGTACGTCCAGCCCTTTCCGTAGCTGAGTAACCGCCTCCGTCATCGCCGAGCGCGCCAGCGCCTGCTGACCGGCCTTCAGCCAATAGACGAGCGCTTGCTCCGCCTGCCCGGCTGCGGCGCAGTGCTGCGCCAGCAGGGCCGGTTGCGCCAGCACGATCTCCGGAAAACGCTCTTCCAGGGTCGCGGCAATTCGGGTGTGCAGCCGCTGCCGTCGGCTGCGCAGCAATGTGCCGTACGCCGCATCCTGTACCAGCGCGTGCTTGAAGATGTAGGTGGATTGCGGCGGCGTGCCGCGGACGAATACCAGGCCCGAGTTTGTGAGCCGATCGAGGGCATGACGAAGTTGCGCCTCAGGCAGATCAGTGGTGGACGCCAGAAGTCCGAACCCAAACTCGCGACCGATCGCCGCGCCGGTTTGTGCAACGTCCCTGGCGGCCGGTCCGAGCCGGTCCAGCCTCGCCATCAGCGAGGCATGCAAGGTGGCTGGTACGTCCGGATGAGGCACGGAGGACAGCGCCTCGACCGCATGGCGGCCGGATTCCAGCACCGCCTTGGTCAGTTCCTCAACGAACAGCGGCACGCCGTCGGTGCGCTCGGCGATCTCCTCCATGATCTCTGGCGACAGCGCGACGCTCCCGGCGACGTTCGCAACGATGGCCGCCGTATCGCGCCGGTCGAGCCGGCTCAGCGTCAGCTGCGTCACATGCGGCCGGCCAGTCCACGGCGGCTGAAACTCGGGGCGGAACATTGCCAACAACAGCGCCGGCCACTTCGCGACCCGCTCTGTCAGGCGGTCCAGCAGGTCAAGCGAACTCGGGTCGATCCAGTGAAGGTCATCGAGCAGCATCAGCACCGGCTTCCGACGGGCCAGAGATTCAACCTTCCTCAGCAGCGCTTCGAGCGTCTTCTCTTTCCTGCGTTGCGGCGTGACATCGAGCGGTGGCGCAAGACCGGCTGACGGCAGCGAATGCAATTCCGCGATCAGCGCCACATCCTCCGCCGGCGTGGCAACGAGCATCGCCTGGAGTTTGGCAAGCCTGGCCGCGGGACCATCAGCGTCGAGGAACCCGGCCGTCCGCTCCATTTGGACGATCACCGGATAGAGCGCGCTGTCCTGATGGTGTGGCGAGCAGAAATAGCGCAGCCGAGTGTGCGGGTTGTCGGCAATTCGTTCCGCCAGCGCCTCGGCGAGACGGGACTTGCCCACGCCCGGTTCGGCGGAGACGAGCACCACCTGACCCATGCCTGCCTTGGCCTGCGCCCAGTGGCGGAGCAGCAGCTTCATTTCTTCGTCCCGATCGACCATCGGGGTCGCACCCGAGCGCAATGCCTCGAACTGGCCCAGCGCGCGGTTTTCGAACAATACCTGCCAGGACGGCACCGCCGCCGGCAGACCTTTGAGCTCGACCGTGCCGAGGTCCCGACACTCGAACAGGCCGCCGATCTGCCGTCTGGTCGCCGCGTCGATCACCACCTGATTCGGTCCGGCAAGGCCCTGCAGGCGCGCAGCCAGATTCGGCGTCTCGCCGACCGCTGTTTGCTGGCGCGAGTCGCCCGAGCCAATCGCCTCGCCGATGACAACCAGCCCCGTTGCGATGCCGATGCGGACCTGCAGCGGTTCGCCACTCACGGGTGCCGCACTGACCGCCTCAGCGACCGCGAGGCCGGCCCGCACCGCCCGTTCGGCATCGTTCTCTCGGGCTTCGGGCCAGCCAAAATAGATCAGGACCCCGTCACCGACGTAACGCGCGATGAACCCGTCAAATTTGTCGATCGTGGCGTCGACGCAGATCTGGTAGGTGCGGATGACCTTCGCAAAATCCTCGGGATCGAGCCGCGCCGATAGTGCGGTCGAGCCGATGAGATCGCAGAACATTACGCTGAGCGGGCGGCGTTCGGCGGTCGTCTCGGACGATACAAGATTTCCACCCGGACTGGCCGGCTGGCGGGATGAGGCCCGAGCCGGATCACCAACTGGTGTTGCTTCCAGGCGCAAGGCCGCGATCGCGACCAAAAGTTGACGGCGATGGCCGACCGCGACAACGCCGAGTTCCTTGAGATCTTCGGCCGTGAGCTGGGACAATACTTCGGCGCTGACGGCATTCTCGCGAAATGCTGCCTCATATCGTTCCAGACCTAGGTCCCGCAGCCAACTCGCGACATCCACCGTCGTTCCCTCAGGTTCGGTGATGCTCCGGACCGAGGTATCGCTCAGGTGGACCGCCCGTGTCTAGGAACCGACACGATAGATCGATAATGAATTGCCTGACGCTCCCCGCGCAGGGCATGAGCGCCGGTGGAGGCCGCAGATCGACGGCTGAAACAACAAAACGGCAGGCGAACGTCAGGCCGGCTGCAGCGCGCATGTTTCGGGACGGGCCGTCGGTCGCCGGGAGATCGCAAGCGTCGCTGCCCCGACACAAAGCCGTGTTGCAAGACCTACCGCTCCGCGGCAGAACCGGCTCGCCGCATAAGTGGGTGCAACCTGACATTCTTTGCAGCTCAGCGTGGCGGCAAGCAGAGCATGAGAAAGGGTGGCTTCGTCGATGGGGCGATCACCATGACAGATGCGCTGGGTGGCCAGCCGGCTCATGGCAGCAAACAAGGAGCTTTGCCGCGCTAGCAGGCCATTGGCAACTGCGCGCTTGCCCTACGGGGCGTGCTCTCCGGCCGAGCGTTACATGACAATGCTTGGGGTCGGACGAATTAGAGCCACGCGGAGGAAAAGTCCACCGTCAAGTTAATTTGAACTGCTGCTCCCCCAGAAGCCCTCCGGTTTCCTCTTGACGCCGAAGCGGGGATGGGCGCGAAAATATTCGTCCCCTGCGTCGAGAGCGTTTGGCCGAAGACGTCGATTTTTTTGTAACCCAAACGATATGCCTTGACCGGCGACCCAAGAAACCGGCGATCAACATGCTTATTGACCGCATCTATGTCGCCCGCCTTGGGGCGTGACGCGGCGGATGGAGTACTCGGGGACGAGCCGGTCTGGTGCGCGACTAGACAAAACAGGCCAACCAGGGGGAGCATGACAATGTTGCGCAGGGCATTTCTGACCAGCAGCGCCGCGCTCGTCGCGGGCGTTGCGCTCGGCACCCCGGCCACGGCGGACGAGACGCCGGGTGTCACGGCGACCGAAATCAAGATCGGTAACACAATGGCTTACAGTGGCCCAGCTTCAAGCTATGGGGTCATCGGACGAACCGAGGCCGCTTTCTTCAAGATGATCAACGATCAAGGCGGCATCGCCGGCAGGAAAATCAATTTCGTCTCGCTCGATGACGGATTCAGCCCGCCCAAGACTGTTGAACAGACACGCAAGTTAGTTGAGGATACGGGAGTTGCGTTTCTCTTTAATGGACTTGGCACGGCGCCCAACACGGCTGTACAGTAAGTACCTGAACGACCGGAGGATACCACAGCTTTTCGTTGCAACCGGTGCCGACAAGTGGGGCAACTACAGCCAGTTTCCGTACACCATCGGATGGTCGCCGAGCTATCGCATCGAAGCACAGATTTACGCCAAATACATTCTCGCGGTACAAGCCGGATGCCAGGATCGGTATCCTCTATCAGAATGATGATTTCGGAAAAGACTATGTGCTAGGTATTCAGGACGTTCTTGGTGAAAAGTTCAGCCGGATGCTGGCGGAGTTGGTCAGTTATGAGGCAACTGACGCCACGGTGGACTCGCAAATCGTTTCCTTGCAAGCGGCTGGGGCGGACACTTTCATGCTCGCGGGCGGCGGGAAGATCGCCGCTCAAGGCATTCGCAGATCGTACGACATTGGCTGGAAGCCACTGTTTTTCTTGAGCTACACCGCAGCTTCGGCTGGCATGGTCATCACCCCGGCGGGACCGGAGAAAGCTGTCGGAATAATCACTTCCCTGTGGGTGAAGGACCCTACCGATCCGGCTTGGAACGATGACCTCGGGATGGGAGAATGGCGCAGCTTCATGACGAAATATCTGCCGGACGGCGACCAAACCGACAGCGCTTACCTATATGTGTACGACGTCTCCCTAACCCTGGTCCAGGTTCTCAGACAGTGTGGCAATGAACTTTCGCGTGCGAATATCATGCGACAGGCGACCAGCCTGCACGATTTGGAAATTCCTACTCTTTTGCCTGGGATCAGGGTGAACACCAGTCCGACCAACTATCATCCGATCCGGCAGATGCAACTGGTTCGGTGGGATGGCAAGACGTGGCAGCGGTTTGGCGAGCTGATCGAGGCCAGCGGCGCAGCTTGATATTTCATTTCCTAATTTAAGGCAATGCGGAGTGTGCTGACGAGCCGCCAATCGGCCTAGCGCAGCGTTTTGCGCAAATCGTGTGGCCGCCCATTACCCGTGGCGTCTTGCTTCCGGTTGCTGCGCCTTCTGCGTCGTGAATCTCCATTCTTTAATGGGCGTGAATGCCTCAACTTCTGTGTTGAGGGTCGAGCAATCCTGATGCGCCGATCCAATTACGGTCTGCCTCAATACGACCTCGAGATGCTCGAGGGTAAGGCCCTTGTGTTCAAGAATGAGGGCCGAGCCACGCAGTCAGTTCGCTTCCAATTCGTCTAGCAGCGCCTTCGCCTCCAGTAAATCCTTGGTGTCGAAGCCTTCGGTGAACCAGCCATACACCGGGGCGAGCAACTCATACGCCTCTTGGCGTTTACCTTGGCTCTGCCACAGTCGTGCGAGGCTGGTCGACGTGCGCAGCTCCCACATTTTCGCCTGCTGGCGACGCGCCCAGTCGAGTGAGGCGTGAAAATTCCGTTCGGCACCTCCAACGTCGCCCTTGAGCGAGAGCATCCAGCCCTTGAGACGCAGGATCTCGGCGCACGAAAGGCGTTCTCCCCAGCCGGGGTGTTCAATTTGAGTGATAGCCTCCTCGACCAGCTCCAGCGCATTGTCGAGGTCGCCAGCCAGCGCCATAGCTTCAGCCCGGAAACCCCTGTAGGTCGGGTTGCCGACCTTGCCACCGCTATCTTCCCATTCCGGCATGCTGGCCTTCATCAGGGCAATTCCTGCGGCAGATTTGCCTTCCCGGATCAAAGCCAGGCCATACGGCAAAGTTGCGAACATCGTCCACAGCACGGGCAGGCCATTCTGCCGACCCAGCCGCTCAATTTCTTCAGCGCGCTTTCGCAGATCTACGTGATCACAGCGGTGATCGAACAAATGCGCCCCCATTTCCAGCGCCCATCCGAGGTCGAAGGGGTGCCCAACTCGGCGCGCGTGCGCGTCTTTTTCGTCGTTTAGTCGCAGTGCCCGGTCGGGGTAGCCCAGTATCCAGGTGCTCATCGAGGCGAAGACGCCGGCGACAGATTTCGGATCGTGGTTGACGTTATCCGCGCGAGGACGGTGCTTCTCGTCGTCGTAAAGTTCCAATACCTTGTCGGCGTGATAGAGACTCTTGGCGAACTCGCCAGCATATGTGTAGCAAGAGCATGCACACACGTGCCCCGTGATAAGCAGATCGGCATCGCCGGTTGCATCCGCTATGTCCAACATCTCCTGCATCCACAGTATGGACTCCGCTATGCGCCCTTGCGCCAGGACGTTACCGAACAGTCCCCCGAGGATGGGCAGCAGCGCGTCGTGGCGCTCGAGCGATCTCGCCAGGGCAAGTGCTGGGTGCAGGCTAGTCCAGACTTCGGCTGCGGCCCAGCTCTTGAGGGCCGTCCACGCTGTGCCAAGAAGGCTGCGCAGCCCTAGTTCGCTGGTGTCTCGTTGCGGTGACCAAGACAGGGCGGAGATCAGTTCGAGTCCCTGACTGAGATGGGCGATCGCCTCGGCCATGGCCATGCGCTTCAACGCCAGCTCGCCCGCGGCCTGCCAGAACGGAACGGCGGCGGCGTCAAGCCCGGCGGCGGTGAGGTGATGTGCTTGCACCTCGGGTTCGGTGGTCTCGATGCTCGGGAAGCGCGTCTCGATCACGCGGGCGATCTTGGCATGCAACTCCTGCCTGCGGCTCTTGAGCAACGAATCATATGCCGCGTCCTGCACCAGTGCGTGCTTGAAGGTGTAGACGGCATCAGGCGGTGTGCCGCGACGGAAGGCCAATCCCGAGGCGCATAGCTGCACGAGCGCGTGATCGAGTTGGGCCTGCGGCATCGGCGCGACTGCGTCGATCAGCTCGTAGCTGAACTCGCGTCCAATCGCCGCACCGATCTGGGCGATCTCCTTCACCGGCATGAAGCGATCCAGCCTCGCCATCAGCGAGTCTCGGAGCGTGGTCGGAATGGTGACTGCGCGAGCGAAGCCATCATAGTCATAATGATCGCCGGCCTCCCTCAGCTCGCCGGATTCGAGGATCGACTTAGTCAGTTCCTCAACAAACAGCGGCACGCCGTCGGTCCGGGTCAGGATTTGCTCGAGGAGCACCGCGGGCAGCGCCTTGCCGCCGGCGAGGGCGGAGACCATCGCCGTACTCTGCGTCCGGGTGAGTTTGGAGAGGTTCAATGCGCCGACATGACCCTGGCCCGACCAGCGGGACTGAAACTCCGGCCGGTGGGTCAGCATCACCAGCAGTGGAATAGTCTTCACCCGGTCGATCAGCAGATCCAGCACCTCCAGGGTGGTCGGGTCGGCCCAGTGCGCATCCTCGAACAGCAGCACACTGGGGGTTAGGCGGGCGGCCGCTTCGGAGATATCGACGAGGGTCCGCAGCGTCTCATCCTTGTGCTTCTGTGGCGTCATCGGCAGGGCGCCGTAGCGTTGCTCGCAGGGGATGGACAAGATTGCGGCGACGAACCGGACGTCGGCCAACGGACGGCCATACTGCGTAACTATGAGTGCCTCCAGCTGGTCGAGCTTTGCGTCCGTGGTTTCGTCGCGAGCGAACTTCAGCGCCCGTTCGAAGTTGTCGATGATGGGCCAGAACGCGCTGTTCACGTAGTAGGGCGAGCACTGGAAACGCAATGCTTGCACGCCTTGTGCCTCAAGCCGCTCGCGCAACGCATTGAGGATCCGGCTCTTGCCGATCCCAGGCTCGCCCGACAGCAGTACCACCTGACCTTCGCTATCCTTCGCCTGGGACCAGCGACGCAACAGCAGATCCAGTTCCTCGTTGCGACCAACCAACGGCGTCTGTTCGCCACCACCGCGGCTGGCATCGAAGCGGCTCTCTGTCACCAAGGCGCGCTCCGCCCGCCAAGCATGAACGGGTTCCGCGATCCCTTTCAGGTCATTCTCGCCAAGATCGGTCAGTTCGAACGCATTGCCAACCAATCGACGGGTCGAGGCAGCAACGACAATCTGATCAGCGGCAGCCAGTCCTTGCAGACGCGCGGCGAGATTAGGCGTGCTGCCCACCGCGAGTTTGGACTGGTCGCCCGCACCGGCCGTTTCACCGACGACGACAGGGCCGGTTGCGACGCCGATGCGGACCGCCAAGTCCTCGGTGGTCGAGGCCCGCTTGACGGTCTGAACGATCTCCAAGGCTGCCCGCACGCTGCGCTCGGCGTCGTCTTCATGCGCGGTGGGCCAACCGAAATAGGTCAGGATGCCATCACCTACATAGCGGGCAACAAATCCGTCGTAGCGCGCAATCACATCGCCGCAGAGGGTTCGATACGCATGCAACAGGCTGCGCAGCTCTTCCGGGTCGAGCCTTTCGCTCAGCGCCGTCGAGCCCACCAGATCGCAGAACATCACGGTAAGCTGACGGCGTTCACCACCGTATGAAACTGCGCCCTCCGCAGACATCGATACTTGGCGATTGTCGGGCGGCGTGACCGCCTGCAACGTCGGCGCGTCTTCCTGCAGCTTGGCGATTGCTGCCAGCAGTTGACGCCGATGGCCAACGGCGGCAACGCCGAGTTCCTTGAGATCTTCAGCGGTGAGGAGGGATAATACTTCGGCAGTAACGCCATTCTCTCGGAATGCCGCTTCGTAGCGTTCCAGCTTCAGGTCTCGCAGCCAGCCTGCGACATCCACTGCCGTTCTCCGGCTCGGTGACGCTCGGGGGGGAGTATCGCTCCGGCCGAGCGGCCGTGTCCAGGAATAGAACGCCAGCCGGGTTCGACCCGGAAGGAGTTCTCATCCGCGAAGGGCGAGGTGGTCTCACGGGGCAACGAAGACTGATCGGGCAATGCATCGGTCAATGGAAGCTGCTCGACGTATGCTCCTCGATAAGCCATGCTCCGTCCCGCCAGCGATCCGATTGCGCCGAGGAAAGGCAATGGACGTTGCGGCTGGCTGCGAGCGCTCGGTCTTGGCGGATACGAGGCGGCATTCCGCGAGAATGCCGTCACTGCCACGCTGTTGCCAAACCTAACTGCCGGCGACCTCGAGGATCTCGGTGTCGCCCTGGTCGGCCATCGTCACCAAATCCTGGACGCGATCGCCGCGTTGCGCCTCGAAGATGCGACAGCCGGTGGTCCTGTTCGATTATCGTCCGGCTCACCGGTCAGCCCGACTGGCAACCTCGGCGCGTCTGAGACCACTGCCGCGCGCCGCCCCTCAGCGTGATGTTCTGCGATCTGATCGGTTCTACCGCCCTCTCCGCACGGGTCGACGCTGAGGATCTACAGGAGGTCATCCGCGGCTATCAGGCGTGCGTCGCCACCACGATCCAGCAGGCCGCGCTGCATCGCCAGCCCGAAGGCTGGCTGCGTGATGACGATGCCCGGCCGCGCGTGCTACACTGGGAACGCGGATGGCGAGGTCTCCCACGGTATTCGCAAATGCGCTGACTGTGGCCGTTGCCGGAAGCCCGTTCGCAGCCGTAGACAGGACTGACGCAAGTGGAGATATCGCAATGCCATTTGATGGAGTGGGGCGCGGTCTACCCAGTCAAGGAAGGCCACCGGGCGCGGACGAGTGGTCGGATTTCTTATCTCTGTGCTTTCTGGCCGCGGCCACCGCTGTCATGGGACTGAGCGGTGCCGTGGCACTGGGAGCGTGGGCATATCAGCACTATCATGCCCCGCGACCCGCTTACTATCTGATGCCCCTGTCGCCGATCCGATGACGCGCGCCCACCTCAACTCGATGCAGGCCGAGTCCTGATACGCGCCAAAAAATACCCCGGCCGCGGTATCGCTGGCCGGGGCAAGGAGGGGGGAGGAGACTCACCGTAGCCGGCGACGCATCGTTTGGCTGTGACCATGATCACAGTGAAAACGCCGACTGCGTCGAAACTAAAACCTCGCGGCGCCGTTTCGCCGCTATACCCATTGCTCGCGGGCACTCCCGTTGCTTCATGGATGCGTGCAACCCGGCAACCGGAGACACAGGACGATGGACGGCGAGATGGCAACCGAACGGGCGGAGGGCGCATCGCCCGCCGACCGTCCCATCACTGTGGTTGGCGCGCTGGCGGCACTGGGCATCGTCTACGGCGACCTCGGTACCAGCCCACTTTATACCTACCAGACCATCGTAGGCGCGGTCGGCGGCCACCCCTCCGCCCAGGACGCCTTGGGGCTCCTGTCTCTGGTCATCTGGGCGCTGATCGTCACCGTCTCGATCAAATACTGCGTCTTCGTGATGCGTGCGGACAATCATGGGGAGGGCGGTATCCTGGCGCTCATGGCCCTGGTCACCGGAAGCGCGTCCGGACCGGCGGGACGCGCACGCGGCGTGCTGATTGTCATGGGTCTGTTCGGAGCCGCGTTGATCTACGGCGACGGCATTATTACCCCAGCGATTTCGGTGCTCAGCGCGCTCGAAGGCATCAACGTCGTCACTGACTCCTTCAAGCCGTTCGTGCTGCCGGCGGCAATCGTCGTCCTACTCACCCTGTTCGCCGCACAAGTGCGCGGCACCGCCAGCATCGGCCGCGTCTTCGGCCCGATCATGCTGCTCTGGTTCGTGGTCATCGCCTGGCTCGGCCTGTTCGGGGTGCTCCGTCGGCCCGAAGTCGTGTTCGCGCTCAACCCAACGCATGCGGTCGGCTTCCTTATCGAGCACGGCTGGCACAGCTTCGTCGTGCTCGGGGGAGTGTTCCTGGCGATTACGGGAGGGGAGGCGCTTTACGCCGACCTCGGGCATTTCGGGCGCAACCCGATCCGCCTGTCATGGTATTGCGTCGTGCTGCCCGCGTTGCTGCTCAGCTATGCCGGCCAGACAGCACGGCTGATCGAAGACCCCGGTCTCACCGGCAACCCGTTCTTCATGCTCGCTCCGGGCTGGGCCGTGGTTCCGCTGGTGGTGCTTGCGACCTGCGCCACGATCATCGCCAGCCAGGCGATCATCACCGGCGCCTTCTCCCTCACCCGACAAGCGATGCAGCTCGGCTGGTTTCCCGGTCTGAACATCCGCCAGACCTCAGATCAGGAATACGGCCAGATATATGTCCCCGTGGTGAACTGGACGATGATGGTCTGCACGCTGATCCTCACCTTCGCTTTCGGCAGTTCCGACAGTCTCGCCGGCGCATACGGCACTGCCGTCTCGACCACCATGCTGTTGACCACGTCACTGCTCTACAACGCCATGCGCGACGTGTGGCGCTGGCCGACGGTGGTCGCCTTGCCGGTCAGCGCAATATTCCTGTTGATCGACCTGGCGTTCTTTGGCGCCAACCTGCTTAAGCTGCGGGAAGGCGGTTGGATCCCGCTGCTGCTGGGCGTCCTGATCTTCATCGTGATGACGACCTGGCGCGCCGGCGTCGAGGCGCTTCGCCGAGTTCTTGCCCTTCTGGAGGAGAGCCCGCAAAAATTCCTGACCCAGTTGCGGACAGGGAACATCGCGCGTGTGCCAGGCACGATCGTCTTCCTCAGCCGCGGCGATACCGTAATTTCGCCGGTCATGCTCCGTCACGTCGAGTATTTCAAGGCGCTCCAGGAAACCGTCGTGAGCTTGACCGTCCTGTTCGAGGAGTATCCGCGGGTACCGTTGTCGCGGCGCGCGGAGGTAACACAGGTGGCCGAGGGGCTATGGCACGTGATCGTGCGATTCGGCTTCACCGAGATGCCGAACGTCGTCGCCGCACTTGCCAATGCGAGGGAGCAGGGCTGTCCGCTCAACCTCGACGATGCGGTCTATATCGCCTCGCACGACGAGGTGGTTCGCAGCCCGACGCGGCCACGGCTTGCCGCATGGCGGCGGATGCTGTTCAGCGTGATGTTCCGCAACTCGGTCCGTGCGCCTGATCGCTTCGACCTGCCGGCCGACAAGCTTCTCGAGGTCGGTCGCCAGATCGCGCTGTAGAAGCCGTGCGGCGCTAAACCAGGCAGCGTTGACGCTGACCGGTATGCGCGCGGGACGGTGTGGCGGCTGCGCGCACAACAATAAAATACCAGCCGACCGGCTGCCGGCCGAAGAGTCGAATCTTTCGGCCGGTTGGTATTAGGTATGCGATGCATGCGTCACGGCCGGGGCAAGCCGTCCGCCCATATCTTTGCCTATGCCGACTCCGGCCCCTCGCCTTTGCAGGCCTTCGCGAGGCCGGGAACCCGGCCATCATACCCTGCAGCCGGAATGACTTGCCCACGCCTTCCGAGATCGTCGCGCCAGGCCGAGTGTAGCCTCAGAACGGCAGGCAACGGTAGCCTTGTGACGCCAGAAAGAACATTTGGTCTTCGAAGGCGTCCGCGCTGAGCGACCAACCATGACTGAACACAACGGGTTGCACCGTGCCCCAGTCATTGCAGTAGATCTGCGTTCGATCCTTTACAGTGATCGTGCCCATGTCATCGACTTCCGGGTTGCGGGGTCGAGGCCAGGCCGGCTCCTCGGCTGACCGCGGCCCGCGGCGAATGCGGCATCACGGGTAGTCGCGTTTCAGAGGAGTCCGCGACTTCTCGGCCTGCTGTGACGACAGCTGGACCCGCACTGATCTACGCCGCGATCGGATCGCCGAACGGCACCCAGGCTTGGCCGTTGAAGCGCTGTAGCCGCAACCGTTTGATGCCCAGATAGTCCATCGCCGTGGTTCGGTATTGGATGCCGGTCTGGAACATTGGCAGCGTGATGTCCAGGCTGGCCGCCTGGCGCATGATGTTCTCCCGCGACAGGTCCTGACCGCATTGCCTGAAGACCTGTATTCCGGTCTGTGCGGCACAGTATCCATAGACGTTGTTGATATCGGTCAGGTCGGCCCCCGGCATGTATCGCTGCATGAAGGCCAGCCAGTCCTGGTAGCCGGGATCGCTCCTCCACTGCGGGTCGGACGGGTCCTTCATGTACGAGCCCGTCACCAGGCCGATCGCCTTGTCCAGCCCCGCAGGCGCCAGACCCGACGACACCGAAGCCCCGACCGTCGCGATCACATACAGCGGATCCCAGCCCAGGTCGCGGACTTTTCGTAGCGTCATCGCATTGAATTTCGGAATGCCGCCCATGAACAGAGCATCGGCTCCCGACGATCGCAATTGCACCACCTGAGAATCGACCGTCGGGTCGGTCGGCTCGTAGCTGCTGGTGGCGACGAGCTGACCGATCCGGTCACCCAGGCCGTCCTTGAAACCTCTCAGGAAATCCCGCCCGGAATCGTCATTCTGGAACAGCACTGCGATCCTGGCGTCCGGTTTCGTCTCGAGAATGAAATGGGCGTAGACGCGGCCCTCGATCTGGTAGCTGACCTGCCAGCCGATGGTCCAGGGATAGTTCTGCGGATCGCCGAACTGCGTGGCACCGGAGGCGACGAAGATCTGCGGCACCTTGCGGCTGTTGAGGTATTTCCGCGTCGCCGTGGCGCAGGGCGTGCCAAGCTGTTGGAAGATGCAGGCGACACCTTCCTCCTCGACCAGCTTGCGGGTCTGCTCGACCGTCTTCGGCGGGCTGTAGCCGTCGTCCAGCGACAGCAGCTTCAGCCTGCGGCCGTTGATACCGCCATTGTCGTTGATCATATCGAGATAGGCCAACTCGACGCGGCCGATCGGGGCATAGCTGGAGGCCGGACCGGAATAAGGCATGGTCTGGCCGAGCAGAATTTCGTTCGCGGTGACACCGGGCGCCTGTTTGGTCTGGGCAATGGCCGGCGTCGCCAGCGAGGCCGCCACGGGCGACGACAAGGCGCTGCCGGCTAACGCAAGTGTTCGGCGGCGAGTGAGATGCAGCATTCGGTTCAGGCCTTCCGCTGATACCGGTTCAGGCGCAGCACCAGCATGTCGCGGAAATGCGGCCGCATCCGCTCGGTCCATGGCGTGTCCGCGGCGCGGGCCCACGCATCCGAGCGCGTCACATCAGCGTCCTTCAAGTGGTAAAGCGCCAGGTAGCGCCGCTCGGACGCCGGGTCGGTGGCGCGGAAACGGCGCGCGCTTAAAACGCCGGGAACCGCGCCCAGTTGCGGCAGGTGTTCCGCGTTGTACCAATCGTTGAAATCAGCCTCGACCGCCGGTCCAACGTTCATCGACGCGACCAGCAGCGCGCCGGCGCCGGTTGGAGCAGTCAGTTCGCCGGGAAGCAGTTGCTCGCCCACGAACCGCATCAGCCGCTGGCTCATCCCGGTGACCCGTTTGGTCCAGACCGACTGGTTGTCGCCGCCGATCGCGCGGTAGGCCGGCGTTTCCAGGACACCGACCGTGTCCAGATCGTAGGTCGCTACATGGATCTTGGGATTCTCCTCGCCGGTCCACCGCTCCGCGTTGAGAAAGCCAGGCACGCGGAGACGCTCCGGTATGTGCTCGTTGTCATACCAGTCGTGGAACTCGTCCTCATGCGCTGTCGAGAAGTCGAATGCAGCGAACAGCAGGCCTTTGCTCATGTGTGTCTCCTCCGGTCAGGCTTTACCGCTAACCTGCCATGGAATGGGCTGGTGTTGCCAGGGCAGGTGGATTACGGCATGCACTACGATCAAATGGAGATCGAAGTAGATGGCCTTTCTGACTGAGTCGGAGCCGGAGCGCGGCGCCAACCTGCCGGTGCTGCCCGGGATCAGCCGGATCGTTGCGAACAATCCCGGACCGATGACCTATTTCGGAACCAACACCTATTTGATTGAGACCGCCGACGGGCTGCTGGTGCTCGACCCTGGGCCGGAGGGCCATCCCGAGCATGTAGAGGCGATCCTGCGCCACACCGGCGGCAAGATCGCGTTTATCCTCGTCAGTCACACTCACCACGATCATGTCGGCGCGCTGCCTGCGCTGCAGGCGGCCACCGGGGCGCCGACAGTCGGCTTTCGCCATAGTGCGCTGCCGGCGTTCGATCCGGACATCAAGCTGGACAACGGTGGCACGATCGCCGGCCTGCTGGCGCTGCACACGCCCGGACACGCATCGGATCATCTGTGTTTCGCGCTGGCTGGGGCAAACGGCGACAAGGTGCTGTTCAGCGCCGATCATGTCATGTCCTGGTCCACCAGTGTCGTCAGCCCGCCGGGCGGTGACATGCGGGACTACTTTGCCAGCCTGGATCTGTTGCTTGAGCGTGACGACGACGTCTACCTGCCGGGACACGGGCCGCCGTTACGCGAACCTCGTAGTCTGGTGCGGGGGATGCTGGCACATCGCAGGCTCCGCGAGCAGGCGATCGTTCACAAGCTGACCGAGGGGCCCGCTGATACCTACACAATCATGGACGCTCTGTATTCGCAATTGAACCCACGGCTGAGGCGGGCGGCCGAGCGGAACGTGCTGGCGCATCTGCTGAAAATGGAGGCGGACGGGAAGGCGGTACGCGAAGGCGAGCTTTGGCGGACCGCCTGAAGTATTACAGCGGCAGTCGTCCCTCGTGCGCCAGCACCACATTGATCACCTCCCGTCCACCAAGCTCGGGCGGCCCCTCCAGCCGTGCCAGGCCTGAACTGTCCTCGATCGAGAATGGAACGTACTGCTGGGCGCGCACGAGACGGAGAAACTCCTCGACACTCATTGCGGATACGGTCCATAGCGCGGACGGATTGATCTCGCAAAGCACGAAGGGGCGGCTCGAGCGCAACACCGCGGCAGCACCGATCAGCGCCAGTCCTTCGGCGCCTTCGATGTCCATCTTGATGCAGTCCACTCGAGACTCACCCAGCACCTCATCGAGACGGCGTAATTCCGTCTCCTGCGCCTCCGCACCTTCATCCGGTTCACCAAGGCGGGCGCTCCCCGGATTCCGCGACGCCGGATACCAAACCAATGAAGCCTTGCCGGAATGGTCTCCGATCGCGTGCTGGATAACGGTGACGCGGTCTTCAAGTCGATTAAGCTGCACTGACCGCCGGAGATAGTCCGCTGTGATGTTGCGCGGCTCGATCGCCGTCACGCGCCCTGTCGGACCGGTACCGAGCGTCGCGAGGAAGGTAAACCAGCCGACGTTGGCGCCCAGATCCACGACGTGAAATCCCGGCTGCAACAGACGCCGGAACGCGGTTGACTCCAGCGGCTCATAGTTGTCGATCAGACAACCATACGAGACATACTTGTCCGCCAGATCTATCCACATCTTCACACTGCCCTCGAAGACCTCGGTAATGACCCATTTCGAGGTGTGACCGATCACCTTCTCGTGCGCTGCGAACTCCTCGGACCCGAGAAGCATGGTCCGCAGCCCGGCTGAAACAATCGTTTGTCCTGTCAGGAACGATACCTCGTCAGGCCGGGGATCGCGGCCCAATACGTAGCGGTAGCCCCATATAATCTCATCATGGGTCAACATATTTGCATCAGCTTGACGGCGACCTGCGCATCAGAACGAGTAGGTTTCCACCCGCCGATCTCCATGGCGCCCAGGCGATTGCGTCGGACGCTGTTCTCCGCCCATCAGCGAGTCACGCAGCCGCTCGGCCACGGCTTCGGCGGTCAATTTGCTCATCACCGTCTCCCGACCTCGATCCCCCACCTGCTTGGCCAGAGCGCGATCGTTGAAAATCCGCCGCATCGATTCAGTCGCTGCTTCAAGATCGGGATCGGCCCAAACCGAGCCGCGTTGAAACGGCCCGTCAGGCACCTCGACAACCTGCTCGTGGCAGGGCACCAGGAAACTGTTTTCCGGCCCCATGTACTCCAGGTTACCGGAGTAGCCGGATGCAATCACCGGGATGCCGTAGAACATGGCCTCCGCCATGGTGTAGCCGAACCCCTCCGCCCGGTGCAACGAGACATAACAATCGGCGGCGGCCACCAGGCGCATAAGATCGTCGCGCGACAGAGGGCGCCCGTCAAATTCGATCTGCATCCCTGAGCGCGCGGCTTCGGCCATCATATCACCGATCCGCTGGGCATGCTCGTTGCGGTTCAGGTTGGATACCTTCAATGCCAGTTTCACCGATGCGGCGGCGGGCGTGCCCTGAAATGCGGCAATGAAGGCCTTGATGACGCCTTCTGGATTCTTTCGCTCGATCGAACTGTTGGCGTCGAAGACGAATAGGAATACGAAACGGTCCCGCGTGAAGCGGTTTGCGCATGCCTCGGTGCACGGCGGATAATCGTCAACGCTGAGTACGTTTGGGACCACTCGGACCTTGTTGCCGAACATCCGCCGGAACGGTTCGGCGGCGAATTCCGAGATCGCCCAGATTTCATCATAACGCTGGTAGATCGACTTCCAATGGTGATTCCAGTCTCTCTGCTCCCAGGCCAGATGCACGATATTGCGTCGATGCCGGAAGTAGGCCGGCGGCAGCGTGCCGAACAGATCCTCGTGGGCGTGCGGATAGGAGGCGAACACGTTCACGTCGGACAGGTAGTCGTAGTGATGAAACAGCTGCTCAAGCCGAGCGTCGGGCTGAAGATGGCCGGTACAGAGGGTCAGGCGCTGCACCGGGCGCAGCAAGCCGACTGCACGCGCCAGGCCTCTAGTCGATTCGCCCACGCCAGTGTCGGCCAGGAAAAAACCGAACAGGTTGACCGGGATTTCCGCCGCCTGCCTGGGGATCCGCCGTTCGACCGCACCCAGCCCTGACCGGCGCGCAGCCTTGCGGAATTGCACCGCGACCGCCCCCGGTCCCCAGCCGCTGGGGATCGAGCGCAGCACGTCGAACACATGATGCGCCGGCGTATCGGCGAGTTCTTCGTGCCGTCTGATCTCATCCTCGAAAGCTATTTCCATTTTGTCAAAGCAACCATCGTGCATCGCCGCGCCGCGGTTGACCCAGTCAGTCGCCCGCGCCTCCGGCGGCAACAGCGCAATCTTCCTTTCCGGAACTCTGGAGCTGACAGGTAGTCGCCGGATCACTGGCAATTCGAAATATATCGGCACCAGCAGATGGCGCTCGCGACGATGCAGGAAGCACAGTATCAGCACATCGTCGGCATCGTATTCCAATCCTTCTCCAGAACCCCGGATCAACTCACGAATCAGCCGCTCAGGACGCTCGCTCAGTAACTCCTCGCTGGCAAGCCGGCCGAGGTCGTCCCGTCGGCTCAGATATGAGAAAATTCGAGCGAGCACCATGCTGTCGGTCTTGGCCCGGAAACGCTTCGCAACGCCCAGCGGTAAGTCGTGCTCGCTGCCCGAGTGTTCATCCACCCAATCGGCGAAGGCATCGTGTGAATGGCCAAAGATATTCGGGAACGATTCCTGCAGGTCGGCACGGCGCTCATACACCAGCAGCAGAGCGGCGAGATCACTGAAGAAAGTCCATTCCGGCTCGGCTTCCAGCAGCGAGTCAGCCATCCCCCCGCGGCCGATCGTGCGCAACCAATCCGCCGTGGATCGTCGATCGTCGCCGAGAAACTTGTCGCTCCGGCCATGCACCTTCATCAGGTCACTGATCTCCTCGGCGAAACCTATCAGTGAATCGGAGGTCAGGCAGCGCCGGAAGCGCGTTATCAATAGGTCGACGTGGAATTCGGGACCACCATACCTGCAGAACCAGCGCCAGTATCCATTCGGGGTTTCGGCGATGTGCGCGCTTGGCCAGGCTTGCGCGAGATCCGGCCTGTGGTCATAGACCTCCGCCGCGACAAGCGGCAGCAATGACCCCGTGGCCGGTAACGGCGTCATCAGGAAGGCGCAGAGCTGATCCGCTTCATTGGCTATTCGGCCGTCGAAGCGCGGAATGTAAGCCTCGTATTTCTTCAGGACGTCGCGGATGAAAGGCGTTAAGGCGAAGCCATTCGCGAGTTGATCGAAGCCATACGGCCAGGAACTGGTATGCGCCAGTGGTCCGGCGAGGAGCAGTTCACTATACCAGCTAAGGATGAACGCAACCGCCGGCAACGTGTAGACCGAGTATCGATTATCGTGACGGGACAGCGTTAGTCTGTCGTTGAGGTCGTAGCCGCTGAAGTGAAAACACGTGAGCGGCCCTCCATCTACCTCCAGCCGGAACTCGCCACCTTCCGAAATGATCAGCCGGAGCTGCCGATCGTGCAAATTCCAATAGGCCACGTTGTAGCTTCTATCGCGCAGGATACATGCACGATCTAACAGGATCAGCGCCCAGTTCAGGTATTGCTGGTCCGTCTGTCCGCCAGCAGCATTGTAGAACGACCCAGGGGCCACGTTTGAATCGTGCCAGAACCGTAAGAATTCCCGACAGTGCGTAAGCTGCATGGCGAAGCAGCCGGCGTTGATAAGGCCGGCGTTGAACACGTCAGCATTGTTCGGATGAATCCAAAATCGCTCGGGCCGCCGGAAAGGCGCCAGCATATGCGGCACCAGCACAACGTCATGCTGTTCCAGGGCATCCAGCATCGCGTCGAACCGGGCGAAGACCACGATATCGCAGTCCAGGTAGATTACACTTGCCTTGAAAGAAGAAAGATAGAGCAGAAAAGCGGGCTTCAACGCGTTGGCCAACTCCGCGGCGTGATACTTCACACTGAACCAGCCGGCATCGGGAAGATCCAGATCGTCAAGCAGGATGACCGCCCCGTAGGGGAAGCAGTCCCGATCCTCGACCTCCCCATCAACCAACAGGAGGAAAATCGGGAAATATGCATGAAACTTCGCGAAACTTTGCGCTGTGGCGGACGCTTGCGCGAGATAGTTTCTGGTGGCAATCAGTGCCAGGCAGCCGCCCGCCGGGGCCATCTCGTCGGTGGCCGTGGTTGAGGTGGTGCACCGCGATGAACGCAACGGGCTGCATCCACCATCTGACGCGTACGGCAATGGTGGAAGACCAATCCGCTCCAGTCGGTTCCGACGTTCGTTGGTCACGACGCGCACACCGTTGGGCGCGTCAATGCCACCACGCGGTCCATCTCGCGGTCGGGCCGGAGACAGTAGCACGGCCAAGGCCAACCGCTACCGACAGCTTGTTTCCCCGCCGGCAGTCGTATCGCAATGATAGAACGGGCTTTTGAAATTTCATCGCATCTGACCCGATTCACAATATCCTAATTGGCGAGTTCCTGTATCACAGTGTTATCGACAGGTGTTAAGATAAAACCAAACGAAACTAATCATCGGCCCTCATCCAATATTTGATCTTTTGCATACCTTGCGGAACGCTCCGCCTGCCTCCATTAGGTTAGGTTTTGTGCTTGCTAAAGCCAGTCGGGTCACTTATCAGCCATGGAAGTAACGCAAAACACGGCCAGAGGGCACTTACGTTGCATTTTCGACAATAACAGTCGACCAGAACTGATTCGTAACATATGATGTTGCCTGAGACGACCCGAAGCGAATTGATATGAATCGTCGTCTTCGTTCACCGCTCGACACCATCAGGCGGTTCCTACCGCCCGGCCCAAAGCGTCAGGTCGCGGAGCTGTCATTCGGTCTGGACGGACGTTATGACTTCTCCGCCGGCCGGATCACCGGCTGGGTCGTCGATGAAACCGATCCCGACAATCGAAATCTGACAGTATCCATCACGCGTGGAAGCGACCTGCTTCTCCAGGTGCAAGTGGCGGAGAGGAACGCCGGGCCGGGTTGGCGCTTTCAAATTGACACGGGAAACCTGGTGACTGGCAGAGAATTACTCGATGAAGCGGTCAATGTTACGGTATCGGATAAATACGGCGGGTACAAGCCGCTGCGGATCGAGGGCTCCACGCAGCTCGATCTCATTCGGGAATACGTCGATGGCGCCATACCGCCTTATCTGACGATCGATTTCGGTGAGGACGGCAATTGCCGTGAATTCATGCTCGACGGGTGGTCCGGGCCAGAGCAAGGTCATACCTGGACGACAGGTCCGCGAAGTGTCCTCGCCTTCACGCCGCCGGACGATCCGCGAGACTACCTGATGGAACTTCTGCTGTGGCCATTCATCGTCGAGCATCGCCATCCCGAGCAAAAACTTGAAATATGGCTCAATGATAGTGAACTGGATGTTTACGTCGTCAGCCGGCAGTCATACCTCAGCTGCCGGATGCCGGCGTCGCTCTTATCGCGCCAGGCGCGCGCTGTCGTGCGGTTCGAACATCCCAACGCCGCGCGTCCCTGTGATTTCGGTCTGAGCGAAGATCACCGCGACCTGGGCCTGGCGTTCAAGAAGCTCAAGATTGTTGCAGTGACCGACCACTGAAACAGTCCCGCATGCGGCACTGCGGCTTGTAGACGCCCATCCCCATCAGACGACATTCGCTTCGCGACGGCCGGGACGCGCGAGTGGTGGCACAAGCCCCCCAAGGCGATGACGACGCGGCGTGCCAGTCCACCATGGACCCAATTCTCGCGTCGTGGCAGACCGCGGTTCCCCTGGCAAACGGGCATCCGCTTGCTTCGCGGCGCGGCGCCTTGTACCGAAGTGGCACCGACCACCGCCCGTGGGGAGACACCATTCGATGCCGACGATGCAAGGAAAGACCGCGCTGCTCGAATTGCTGAAGCAAGAGGGCGCGCGCGTGATGTTCGGCAATCCGGGCACCACTGAGCTGCCGCTGATGGACGCCTTCGCCGTCGAGCAGGAATTGCGCTACGTCCTGGCGCTTCAGGAGGCGCCGGCCATGGGGATGGCGGACGGCTACGCGCAGGCGTCCGGCAACATCGCCGTAGTGAACCTGCATGTCGCACCCGGCCTCGGGAATGCCATGGGTATGCTGTATGACGCCCAAAAGGCAGGCTCGCCGATTCTGGTCACCGCCGGCCAGCATGAGCAGCGGTTCAATTTCACCGAGCCGCTGCTATGGGCCGACCTGCCGACGATTGCGCGTCCCTTCGTGAAGTGGGCGGCCGAGGTACGGCAATTGTCCGATCTGCCGCGCGCCATCCACCGTGCGGTGAAGACCGCGCTCGCGCCGCCGATGGGTCCGGTCTTTCTCTCGTTGCCAGGTGACGTTCTGACCGACAGCGCCGAACTCGACCTGGGCGCGCCCAGCCGGGTGGCGCACCGCATCAGAGGCGACGCGAGTTCGATCGCCGACGCGGCGGCGATCATTGCGCGGGCGGAGAACCCGCTGATCCTCGCCGGCGATGCCGTTCCGCAAGGCGATGCGCTGGCGGAACTCGTCGCGCTGGCCGAGGCGATCGGCGCCCCGGTCTACGACGAGGGAATGGCGAGCCGAGCGATGTTCCCGTCGTCGCATGCGCTGTATCGTGGACCGATCGTGCGACTGCCGGCGTCGGTCCGCGATCTGCTCTCGCAGCACGACCTGCTGGTGTCGATCGGCGCCGACCTGTTTACTCTTTCGCTGCCCGGGGACGTCGAGTCCGTGCCCGAGGGTTTTCCGATCGTTCATCTCGACACTGACGCATGGGAATTGGCGAAGAACTACCCCGAGAAGGTGGCGATCCTGGGCGATCCCAAGGTCACTCTGCCCGAGCTCACCGAGGCCGTGCGCCGGGCCCGCTCCAGCCATGACCAGGCGGCGGCGGTGAAGCGTCTGACCCTCGCGAAGGCCACCGGACTGGCCAGCTTGGCGCGGTTCCATGCAATGGCCGATGCGGTGGCGGACCGTCATCCCATTCATCCGATGGCGCTGATGCAGACGATCGGGCGCCTGTTGCCGTCCGAGGCCGTGGTGATCGATGAGACCGTGTCATCCGGCGTCGGTGTGCGGCGCTTCCTCAAGAGCGACGATGCGCAAAGCTTCTTCGGTCTGCGCGGCGGCGGCATCGGCTGGGGCCTGCCGGCGGCGATCGGCGTCAAGTTGGCCCTGCCCGACCGCCCGGTGGTCGCGCTGCTCGGCGACGGCTCCGCGCTATACACCATCCAGGGCCTATGGACGGCGGCGCGCGAGCGGCTGAACATGGTTTTCGTCGTCATCAACAACTACTCGTACCGCATCCTCAAGCAGCGGACCAACGCGATGAAGGCGCTGGCGGCGCAGACGGATACCTATGTCGGAATGGACCTCGACCGACCGCGGGTGGACTTTCTGTCGGTGGCGCGCGGCTTCGGCCTGACTGCGCACAAGGCACACACGCTCTCGGACTTCGGCGATCTGCTGCAGCAGGCGTTGGCCACCGAGGGACCGATCCTGATCGACGTCGAGGTGGACCGGTCGTGGAAGCCGGTCTGACAAAGCAACATCAACCTGATGCGGAGCGTGAAGCGACCTCAACTGATGATGCTCGTGAAGCAATGGCAGGAGCGTTTCCACGCAACGGCACACGCGCTCTAGGAACGGGAGGCAAACATCGTGGCTCGTCTTGATGGACGCAAAATTCTCATAACCGGCGGCGCATCCGGCATCGGCAGAACCACCGCCGCGCTGTTTGTCCGCGAGGGCGCGGCCGTAGCGGTGTTGGACCGGCCGGGCGGGAGCGTTCCTGCCGGCGGCATCTTCGTGGCGGTGGACGTGGCGGACCCGGTTTCGGTCCGCCAGGCGGTCGAACTCGGCGGCGGCATCCCTGGGCGGTCTGGATGGTGTGGTAAACGCCGCGGGCACCTTCTCCAGCGCCGGTTTGGCGGAGACTTCGCCCGCGCTGTTCAGCCAGACGCTGGCGGTGAACCTGACGGGGACGTTCCTGGTGATTCAGGCAGCCGCTCCCAGGCTGCTGGCGGCAGGTGGTGGAGCGACCATCGTCAACATCGGCTCCGGCGTCGGGATCACCCCGACCGGGCCGGGCAGCACGGCCTATGTCGCATCGAAGGGTGGCGTGATCGCGATGACCAAGGCCCTGGCGATGGAACTGGCCCCGACGGTGAGGGTCAACGTGGTATGTCCAGGCGCCGTGGACACTCCGATGACCCAGGGCTTCCTGCGCAACGCGGCCGGCGAGGTGGATCCGGCGATTGCCAGCCGCTATGCGCTGCGCCGGCCGGCGGCGCCTGAGGAAATCGCCGCCGCGATCCTGTTCTTGACGTCAGCAGAGGCCTCATTTGTGACCGGCATCGCTTTTCCGGTGGATGGCGGACGCACGTTCCATTGATGCATGCGCGTGGCAGCGTCGCCTGCATCATGACGAGGCCTCACGCGCGGCTGACGGGCGCCTGCTTCCTGGCCTCCTCGGCCGAACGGTAAAGATACCAGGTCGCTACCGACCGGAACGGTGCCCAGGCCAGGCCCAGCTCGGCCAGCGCCCGCGGCTTCGGCTGCACGTCCAGACCGTGCAGCACGCGGTATCCCTCGCGCACGCCGAAATCGTCCACAGGCAAAACGTCCGGCCGCCCGAGGGTGAATATCAGCAGCATCTCGACTGTCCATCGGCCCACGCCACGGATGCTGGTCAGCCGCTCGATCAGCGCGTCATCGCTGAGGCGGGCCGATCCTCGACGGCTCGGGATCGTTCCATCGAGGGCCTTCGCACAGATATCGCGGATGGCTGCGATCTTTGACCCGGAAAAGCCGCAACCCCGCAACGCCAGATCCGCCGTCGCCAGCACTGCGTCCGGAGCGGGAAACGCATCGCCGGGAAACAGCGCCGCAAACCGCCCCAATATCGCCTCGGCCGCACGACCGTGCAGTTGTTGGTGCGCGATCGCACGGATCAGCGCCTCATACAGGCTGCGCTGACGCTGGATCTCTAGCCGGGGCGGCCCGACCCGACGAATCAGCTCGGCCAATCGCAAATCGGTGCTGAGGTGCCGGACCGCCTCTCGTGACATGGTTCCCCTCATTTTGCAGCGACGAAATCCGAGGAGCGACTAACACACGCTTGACTTGCGCCCCCTCCGCACGGCTCCCTTATTGCAAACTAGGCAGCAGATGAAAACAGGAGGGGCTGGTTGCATAGGCATCGCCCAATGCTTGACGATCCGGATGATGAAAAGGCCGCGAATCGGCAGACGGCGAGCCTCCTGGGCGTCGCCATCACCTTGCTGCTCCTGATCGTCGGACTGTTTCTGGTTCAGCAACTCGGTGCATCGAGCAGGATCGAAGACTGCCTGATGTCGGGCCGCAGCAACTGCGACGCCCTTATAGCCCCAAGGGACTGACGCCTCCGGTCGCTCTCAACAGTGCTTCGAAATCGCCTGACGAATCACACCACGATTGCAGCACGTTCTCCGGCGGCGCGGACCCAAGCCGCTTCCATGTCCTCGTCGAACAGCTCGGTCAGTTTCTTCATCATTGTGCCGCCGAGTTCCTCGGCATCGACGATCGTCACCGCGCGGCGGTAGTAGCGTGTCACATCGTGACCGATGCCGATAGCAATCAGTTCGACCTGATCGCGGTTTTCGATGTCGCGGATCACCTCGCGCAGGTGCTTTTCCAGATAGTTTCCGGGGTTCACCGAAAGCGTCGAGTCATCGACCGGGGCGCCGTCGGAGATTACCATCAGGATACGACGGTGCTCCGGCCGCACCAGCAGGCGGCGATAGGCCCACAGCAACGCCTCGCCGTCGATGTTCTCCTTCAACAGTCCTTCCCGCAGCATCAGGCCGAGGTTTTTGCGCGCGCGCCGCCAGGGTAAGTCGGCCGCCTTGTAAATGATATGCCGCAGGTCGTTCAGCCGGCCGGGATTGCGCGGCTTGCCGTCCTGCACCCATTTTTCGCGGCTCTGGCCGCCTTTCCAGGCGCGGGTGGTGAAGCCCAGCACCTCGACCTTGACGGCGCAGCGCTCCAGCGTGCGGGCCAGGATGTCGCCGCACATCGCCGCCACCGTGATCGGCCGGCCGCGCATCGACCCGGAGTTGTCGATCAGCAGGCTCACGACGGTGTCGCGGAATTCCATGTCGAGTTCGCGTTTGTAGGACAGCGCCTGCAACGGGTTGATCACAACTCGGGCGAGGCGGCCGGCATCCAGCATCCCCTCGTCGAGGTCGAACTCCCAGGACCTGGTCTGCTGCGCCAGCAGGCGTCGCTGCAGCCGGTTCGCGAGCTTGGAGATCACTCCCTGCAAGTGTTGCAACTGTTGATCGAGCTGTTGCCGCAGGCGTGTCAATTCGTCGGCGTCGCAGAGTTCCTCGGCCTCGATCTCTTCGTCGAATGTCCGCGTATAGGCGCGGTAGATAGCTTCGTGATCCGGGTTTGGGCGATCTCGTCGCGGCTGCGGCCCACCCGGGCGATCGTCACCCTCGGCAACCGCGGCCTCCTCCTCCGACTCCGAGCCGTCATCGTCGGCAGCCTCACCCTCCATTTCCTCAGGCTGGGCGCCGAGCATGGAGTCCTGTTCGGATTCGGACTGGCCTTCGCCGTCCTGGGAGTCGTCCTGCTGACCGGACTGTTCGCCGCCGTCATCGCCGTCGTCCGAGTTGTCGTCGGGATCGGCGTCGACCTCGGCCTCCGCCAGATCCAGCGCCGCCAGCAGCTTGCGGGATGCACGCGCGAATGCTGTCTGATCGTCCTGCGCCCCGGACATCTCCGCCAGCGCCTGATCGGCTAACTCACCGAGCGTCTCGCGCCAAAAATTCAGCACCCGTTGCGCTGATTCCGGCGCGGTCACGCCGGACAATTTCTCCCGCGCGAGCAACGCCAGGGCCCGGTCGATCGGCAATTGGTCCTTCCGGGTCATGCGGTCGTAACCCTCTGACTCGCATTCCTCGATCAGCTTGGCCCGCAGATTGGCGTCCACGCCATGCATGAAGCGTGCGCCGATGACCTCGACCCGCACCTGCTCCAGCGCGTCATAGGCGTCCTTCGCCTCCCGCCGCGTCGGCATGCGCTGGGCATGCAGGGCATCATCGTGGTGGCGCAGGCGCAGGGCAATCGCGTCCGACTGGCCACGCAGCCTCGCCATTTCCGCCGCCGGCAACGCCCGCGTCGGCAGCGGCAGCCGCGCCCGTTTGCCGGAGACACCCGAAGGTCCCGGCTGGAAGGCGACCTGCACGTCTGGCTGGTCGGCAATAGCCCGCAGCACGCCCGCGGTGGCACGCTTGAATTCCTCAGCCCGTGCGTTGTCTTTGTTGGTTCCGCTCATGGTTCCTTGCCGGCACCTCCGCCCACCCTTGATGACATAGCCGATCCTGCCCCTGCGGCCCGCGATCCAGACCCACCCGGGACGCAAGTCCTGGCTGGCCCGTCGCTCCAGTAGGTGACGACATTGTCAAACATCGGCTCAGTCAGAACTTCCGTGTGGTGAAGCCGCCGGAGGGAATGTCCTCGTTGAAGCAACGTTGATAATACTCCGCCACGGTGCTGCGCTCGGCCTCGTCGCATTTGTTCATGAAGGTCACACGGAAAGCGAACCCAACATCGCCGAAAATGCGAGCATTCTCGGCCCAGGTGATGACTGTGCGCGGCGACATGACGGTAGAGATGTCGCCGTTGATAAAGCCGGCACGGGTAAGATCTGCCAGGGCCACCATGCTCTCGATGCGCTTCCTGGTTGCGGCGTCCTTCGACCCGTCGATCCCCATCTTGGCCATGACGATGCCGGTTTCCATGGCGTGCGGAAGATAGTTCAAGGTGGCGACGATGTTCCAGCGGTCCATCTGACCCTGGTTGATCTGCTGCGTGCCGTGATACAGCCCGGTCGTGTCGCCCAGACCGACCGTGTTCGCGGTGGAAAAAAGTCGAAACGACGGATGCGGCCGAATGACGCGGTTCTGGTCCAGCAGGGTCAACTTGCCCTCAACCTCCAGCACCCGCTGGATCACGAACATCACGTCGGGGCGGCCGGCATCATACTCGTCGAACACCAGTGCGCAGGCGTGCTGCAACGCCCAGGGCAGGATGCCCTCGCGGAATTCGGTGACCTGCTTGCCATCCTTCAGGACGATGGCGTCCTTGCCGATCAGGTCGATGCGGCTGATATGGCTGTCGAGGTTCACCCGGATACACGGCCAGTTCAGCCGCGCCGCGACTTGCTCGATATGGGTCGATTTGCCGGTGCCGTGATAGCCCTGGATCATCACGCGGCGGTTGTAGGCGAACCCCGCAAGGATCGCCAAAGTGGTCTCCCGGTCGAACTTATAGGCCAAATCAACATCCGGGACATGCTCGGTTCGCACCGAAAACGAAGGCACATCCATGTTGACATCGAGATCAAACGCTTCCCGCGCCGAGATCGTGGCGTCGGGCAGATTGATCTCGGAAGTCGGGCGAGGCGGGGAGATGTCGACGGCCGTGTTCATAGCGGTTCCTGTTACCATTCCTGGAAAGTCTAACCATGGCACCGTGTGGCGCAAGGGCGTCGATGCCGCGGGGGAGATTCTGACCCGACCAGTCATCGCATTATCGCCGTCAGGCATTGCGGATGGACCAATTCACCTGACACCGCTGGTTGTGCCAAATCGGACAATCGCACTCTAACCGGCGGCGACCCGGGCCTCCGTTCCCAGCTTGGAGCGGACGGCCGCATAGGCAACGTTGATGGTTTTCAGCCGTTCCTCGGCATCGCGACTGCCGCCGTTGGCATCAGGATGATGCCGCTTCGCCAGTTCTTTGTACCGCGTTTTCACCGCATCCATCGTCGTGGGCCAGGATAGCCCGAGGGTGGCCAGCGGTTCGCGCAATTCCGGCGGAGCACGTTCCGCGTCCTGGCGTCTCGTCGCGTGGGCGGTGCCGTTGACGCGGCCAGCGGCAAGAATGTGCAGCGGGTCGCGCAGCACGTCCTCGTCCCAGGCACCGGCGCCCAGATGGCCAAGCGGCCAAGTCGGACGCTGCCAGGAGACGTCGGCGCGAAGCTGGGCCTCGACCTCCTCGGGAGACATGCCTTTGTAGAAGTCCCAGCTACTGTTGTAGGCGCGCACATGCTCCAGGCAGAACCAAAAATACTCATTCAGGGTCCGGCGCGACTTCGGCGCGCGGTATTCGCCTGTCAGAGGGCAACCCGGCATGTCGCAAGCTCGGCCCGGCGCGGCCGGGTCCGGTGCATAGGCCCGGGGGCGCTTCGGACGTTGCATCATCATGGCACTTATGTGCTTCGCAGCGGCATGAAGGCAATAGCCAACCATGCATCGAGGGGTCTTGTTCGCCGGCCAGGGTCGGTCCAAATCCGACCGCGTCGAATGCTCCCGCCGGTCAGTCCCACCAAGTGCAAGTGACGCCCGCCATCGCTTTTCCGGACGCGCCCCGCTACGCGTAACGGCACCCCGCGCCGGCCATGACACGAGAGCGCTCCGCGCCGTCGGCATGACACGGAGCCCGCTCGCGCCGTCGGGCGACCCGTCAGAACGGCAGCCCGCGTGTCCGCATCGCCCTGGCCAAGTCAGCCGGTTTTGTAATCGGCAAGCCGCACACGTTCCGCCGACAAACATATGCCACGGCCGCACCGGACCCCGCCGACCTGCCATACGCCGGATGGGTCGAGGGCAGCATTGCGGGATCGGCGGCGCGCAGCACCACGGTGGCCGGATCAGGCGCGCTCAGCGCGACCAGCAACAGGGCGAGGCCGCCGGGATCGGCAGGGCCCCCGGCCACCACTACGGTTGCGCCCTCCTCGAGGAGATCGGCCGCGGCGAGCAATGTCGGCATGCTCGTCATCTGATTCGGCTTGCCGGAAAAGGCCCTCAGCACGGCTTCGGCCCGCGTGCGCCAGTCGGCTTCACCTGTCAGGTGATAGAGCCGAGCGAGCACCTCCGCCATGATGCCGTTGCCGGCGGGCGTGGCGTTGTCCGCCGCGGTGCGGGGACGCGCCAGCGGAACGTCAGTCGCCTCGGCCGCCGTGGAGTAATATCCGCCGGAGCCGTCGCCGAATGCGTCCTGCGCCGCATTCGCCAGGCGCATCGCAATCGCGAGGCATGCGCCATCGCCGGTTGCCTCGTGCAGCGCCAGCGCCGCGCGGGCCATCGCCGCCTGGTCCTCGATCAAGCCGGGCGCCGTGACCCGGCCCAACCGCCAGGCATGCTCGACACCGCCATGGCTGGCGGCCATTTGGCCCATGATGAAATCGAAGGCTTGCCGCGCGCGGTCCAGCCACGCGGGTTGGCCGAATACCACCGAGGCGCGCGCGAGGGCGGCGATCGCCAGCCCGTTCCAGTCCGCCAGCACCTTGTCGTCCCAGCCGGGGCGGACGCGTTTTGCGCGTGCCTGGAACAATGCCTCGCGGGCGTCGGCCAGAACGGCCTCCTCGGCGGGCGAACCCGGCGGTGTCACGCGGCGCGGGATCGTGTGGCCTTCCCAGTTGCCGCTCGGCGTTACGTCGTAGGCACGCTTGAACGCTGCGGCGTGGGCGCCCAGCAAGGCACCGACCTCAGCTTCGGTCCAGACGTAGAAGCGTCCTTCCTCACCCTCGCTGTCAGCGTCCTCCGAGGCGGCGAACGCGGCATTGCGGTCAACGCTCTCAGCGGTCATGTCACGCAACAACCAGCCGACGGTTTCGAGCGCCCGCTGTTCGTACAAGGGCGTGGGCCGGTGCGCGTGAGCGAGCGCCAGCAACTCCAACAGCTGGGCGTTGTCGTAAAGCATCTTCTCGAAGTGCGGCACCAGCCAGATTTCGTCGGTCGAGTAACGCGCGTAGCCGCCGCCCAGATGGTCGTAGATCCCACCTTGCGACATCCGTTCCAGCATCAGGTGCAATGCATCGTGACCAACATTGCTGCCGGTGCGGAAGGCGTCCTGCCAGAGGAAGCGGTAGATCGGCGGATTGGGGAATTTCGGCGCGCCGCGCAGACCCCCATATTCCGGATCGGTCATGCCGAGATAGGCCTGGGAAACCGCGTCCAGCAACGCTGGTCCAGGCGGATCGCCAGACGAGACCGCGGCTTGCCCTGCGAGGAACTTGGTCAGTGCCTGCGTGTTTTGTGTGACCGCGTCGGCACCGGTATGGAAGGCGTTGGCGACGCCTTGCAGCACCTGGCGAAAGGATGGGCGGCCCCAGCGTGGCTCCGGCGGGAAGTAGGTGCCGCCCCAGAAAGGCGTGCCGTCCGGCGTGGTGAACATCGTCAACGGCCAGCCGCCCTGCTCACCGAGCGCATGCAGCGCGGACATGTAGATGTGGTCGATGTCCGGACGTTCCTCGCGGTCGATCTTGATGTTGATGAAGAGGCTGTTCATCAGCGCCGCGGTTTCCGGGTCCTCGAACAATTCATGCGCCATGACGTGGCACCAATGGCAGGCCGCGTAGCCGATCGAAACCATGATCGGCTTGTTGGACCGCTTTGCCTCATCCAGAGCCGCGCGGCCCCACGGACGCCAGTGCACTGGGTTGCCGGCGTGCTGCAACAGGTAGGGGGAGGTTTCCCGCCCCAGGAGGTTCTCTGGTGCGTCCATGATGCAGGCTCCCTGCAAGGTTGCCACGAAGACATAGGGGCTGGCGGGCCGGATGCCACCCACGCGGCAACGGCCGGCACAACGCCGAGGCCGTTCACCGATCCTTAGGCTTTCCCCGTCATGCTGCGCTCATGGTCCCAAGCGGCCGTCCCCGCCGAACCGCCTATGCGACCGGCCTCGCCGCCGAGGACCTCGCATGCGCGGCGCTCCGGGCCGATGGCTGGACCATCCATGCCCGTCGCCTGCGGACCACCGCGGGTGAGGTCGACGCAGTCGCGGAGAAAGCCGGGATCCTGGCGCTCGTCGAGGTGAAGCATCGACCACGCTTGGCCGAAGCCGCCGCTGCCATTACGCCGAGACAACAATCCCGCCTGCTTGGCGCCTGCGAAATCATCCTGGCTGACCATCCGGAGTGGGGTGTCAACGGCGTTCGCTTCGATTTGCTTCTGGTTGACCCGGCAGGCCAGGTCAGACGCATCGCAGATGCGTTCCGGTTCGGCGACCCGAGCCTTTGAGCGGTCTCTCCGCCGGTCAGTGGATCAGCGTGTTTGAGCGGTCAACTGATCGCCGGGGGTGGCACCGGTCAGATACATCGTGGCGTCGCCGAACCAGCGCGTTTCGAACGTCATTCGCACCGGAACCGGCGGGCCCCCGGGGATCGCCGGTGCCAACCAGGCGGACCCGTGCATCGTCTTGCCGTCCTCGTCCCGGTCGTCACCGAACTTGGCCCCGGACAACAGGCGCCCGGCAAAGTCACATCGCAGCGCTCGGCCGACAAACGTGGAGCGGCTGGTTTGTTCCAATACCTCCTCGCCCACGGTTGACGCCCGGATCTCAGTCGCTCTCCTGCCGTCATAGGTCCGCACTTTGGTCTCGCAACGACCGGTGTTGCCGACGTTGTGAATAAGTTCCATCAGTGCGCTGAGTGTATCGATCGTGTTCTCTCGCAGCGTGTCGGGTACTGTTTCGCGCTCGGCCTCGTTCGGCGGCACCAGCTGGCGCACGATCGGCGTACCGTGCTCATAGTCGATATGGGCAATTCGGTGCTGGCCGCGCCAGACACCCTCACCGAAGAAGCGAAAGGGCTCAGGCTGCGCTCCATGCCAGGTTCCGCTGACGGTGCTGAGCTGATGGCCGCGATTGAAGACTCCCACGAGGCCGGTCGTCTGGTAGGCCAGGTTCATCTGGTACGAGTATGGACCCAGTCCGAAACCCGCGGCCACCTTCGCGACCTCGAGACCCGCGGCATAGGTATCGTAGCTTAGGTGCAACGAAGTTGGCGACTGCGCGACCGCGACACCAGGCAACGCCGCTATCCCGATCAACCACGCATAGAGTTTCATGATATCCCCACGTGACGATACAGTAAGATAAAAGCAAAATTCCGTTTAAGTAATAGGCCTCCGCCCCCTGTCAATTCGGCAACCATGTCCCGACAGCGCCGAGCGCGGTTCGAAAGGTGTTGGCTATCGGCCGACCCGTTGGTCGCGACGCTCGGTGTCGCTGCCGCTGGGCCGACGACCCTGATGGATGGATGCGCAGCCGCGCCGACTTTCGGACCGGTTGGCGTTTCGCAATCAAAACTTGGTAACATTTCGCGATCGTGGCCACTACACTTCGATCCCCTGGACCGCCTCTTCCAGTTCCTGAAACGTCGGCATGTGCTCGGTCGGCACCATCTTGCGCCCGGATTCGACGCTGACCTGCGGTGCGTTGCCATGCAGATGGGTGACCAGCACGGCGCGGATCACTTCGAGAAACTTCGCCTCGTCCTCGACGATACCCTTCATTCTGGTGGAGAACGGCCCAACAATTCCGTAGGCCAGCAGAACGCCCAAAAAAGTCCCGGTCAGCGCGCCACCGATCATCGCCCCCAGAATGGCTGGCGGCTGATCGATATGCGCCATCGTCTTGATGACACCCAGGACAGCGGCGACGATCCCCAGCGCCGGCAGCCCGTCGGCCATCGTCTGCAATATGTGGGAAGGGTGAAGCTCCTCCATCAGCGTCTTCTTCAGTTCCCGCGCCATCACGTCTTCAATCTGGTTCGGGTCGTCCGCATTCATACCCACCATACGCAGGTAGTCGCAAATGATCGGTACTGGCATGATGGTTCGCCAGGATCTTGGGGAACTTCTGGAAGGCGGCACTGTCATCGGGCTTTTCAATGTGCGGCTCCAGCGCCATCGTCCCCTTGGTGCTCGCAAGGCGCACCAGGTAGAAGAGCAAGCTGAGCAGATCAATGTAATCCTGTTTGTGATAGGCCGCACCCTTGATCATTTTCCCGAACGAGCCCATCGTGTGCTTCACGTCGTGCATGCTGTTGCCCATCAGCATCGTCGCGATTGCGGCGCCGCCGATGGTCCACATCTCGAACGGAACCGCTTCGATCAGGGGCCCCATGCTGCCGCCGGAGGCCAGATAGCTGCCAAGTACGCAGCCGAACAGAAGGAGCAGACCGCCAATCGTCAGCATGGCGCGCTTTCAGTTCGTCGAAGCAACGGATGGCGATGGGCTGGATTGCGAGGAACTCGGCTGCGAACGGTTGGGTTGCGAAAGGCCGGACTGCGACGGGCCACGCTGCGAGGGCTTCGGCGCAATCGCGCCGGGGGAAATCGGAGCTTGCCTGGCGCTGACCGGGGAAGGCGCTTCGCGTAGGACCAGGATCGCGATCCGCCGGTTCGCCGCCGCCATCGGGTCGGCCGGCAGCAATGGATCCCGGTCGGCATCCCCGATCACCGATTTGATGCGCGTGTCAGGGAAACCTCCATCGGTCAGCAATCGGCGCGTCGCATTGGCTCGCTCGGCCGACAGCTCCCAGTTGGTCCGGTCAGGCCCCGGATAGGGCTGCGCATCGGTATGCCCGGCGATAGAGATCGGTTGCGTCAGCCGCTGCAATACCGGTACGACCTTTTGCATCAGCAGCCGAACGCGCTCGTTGGGTGTGGCTGAGCCGGAGGGGAACATGGGAAGTTTGATTTCGTCCATGATCTGAATGCGAAGCCCGTCCGGAGTCATATCGATCGCCAGTTGCTTCGACAGGTCCGCCAGCGCCGGGTCAGCCTGCACCGCTTGCCTGATCTGCTCCGCAGCCTGTTGCAGGCTCGCTTTTTCCTGACGTGCCTGCTCCACGCGAAGCGCCCGTTCCGCCGCGGCTGCCTCTGCTCGGGCCTGGGCGGAAAGCTGCTGATCCGCTCCACTGTCAGTCATCGCCGCGTCTCGGCTCAGCTTCGCTTGCCCCTGGGTCCGCGTATCGGCTGGTCCACCAGGTCCGGGCGGGCGGCGCGTGCCGGCCTCGCCCAGGGATGGTTGCGTGACCTCATCGTCCGCATCCTGGTCCTCGACCATTGGCCCCTGCCCAACGCCATCACCGTCTCGGGCGCGATGGAACGAGGCGGTGACCGGGTCCTTCCCTTCCTCGGTTTGATCCGGCACCGGCGCTCTGCCGACGACGGCCTGGACCGCTCCTCGATCGGACACCAGCGCGCCCTCATCGAACGCGGTGTGGCCGCCGAACGGATCCCCGGTGCCCGAGGATGCGTGCGACAGCAGGCTGTTAGGACTGAAATAGTCGGCCAGGCCCTTGCGCTGGTCCTCTGTGGTGGCATTCAGCAGCCACATCAGCAGGAAGAACGCCATCATGGCCGTAACGAAATCGGCGTATGCGACTTTCCAGGCGCCGCCGTGATGGGCTTCCTCAGCGGTTTCGTACTTTTTGATGATCACTCCACCGCGTGAGCCCTTCTTGCCACTCTTGCCCGCCATTGCTGCCTCCGGGATTCCGGCAGCATGGCTGACAAACATTAAGCCTTCGCTAATCCGCCGGGGAAAAGACCATGACGGCCGGTCGAACCCGGCACCAAGCGGGCGGTCTCGACCCGGAAGGCCATCCATACGGCCGGTCGTTGGTCACCATGACCATCGCAAGCTCTCTTTCAACGCCCGCCCGCCCGGCCCTTGCCGGCGCCGTCGCGGCCGATCAGGCGACGTCACCGGGTCGATGTCGAGCGCACCGTCGAGGCGCACGCTCAACCTTTGAGGCGCCGGCTTGCCACCGCCCAGCGGCTCCGAACGCGAACCAAAAAGCCGCCGATGCCAGGAAGCAGCCCCTTCGGCATGCCGAGCACCGTTACCATCAGCACGATACCGAGCGCGAGATTCGGGTCGAGCGCCGACACGGTGCCGGCGTAGGAGGTCAGCGCCTGCACCAGGATGCAGCCGATCATCGGACCAACCAGCGTGCCAAGGCCGCCAACAAGAACCCAGATAATGACTTGCCCGGCATAGGATAATGAGAACATCGTTGGGCTCACGAACACGCAGTTGGCGAACAGAATCCCGGCCAGTCCGGCCATGGCTCCGCCAAGTGCGAACAACCCAAGCTTGTGCAGGCGCACATCGTAGCCAAGTAATTCTGCCCGCAGTTCGTTCTCACGAATCGCCACGGCGACGCGGCCGAACCGGCTCCGCAGCAGCAGCTTCGACATGGCGTAGCACAGCGCCAGACAGATCACGGCGACGGCGAACACCTGTTGTGGCGTCAGCGGGATATCCGGGCGCAGCGGCAGATTGAGCAGCGGAGTGCCCGGCATGCCGTTGAAGCCGCCCAGTGCCGCGCGGCCGATCGTCCATTCGTCGCCGGCGGTCGAGTTGGTGAAGGCGAACAGGATCAGGGTGACGGTCAAGGTCATGACGCCCATGAAGACGTCGCCGACGCGGCCGAAGAACATCAGGTAGCCCAGCGCTGTCGCCGCCAGTGTAGGCACGACCAGCGCCAGCGGCACCGCCCAGGTAGTGTCGCCGAAGTTGATCGCGGCTACGGCGTAGGCATAGGCGCCGAGACCGAAGAAACTGGTCTGACCAAAGCACAGGATGCCACCAAAACCCCATACCAGGCCGAGGCTGAGAGCCAGCACGGCCATGCTCACAAAGACCGTGGCGTTGATCAGCGCGAACAATTCCAACGCGTCCGGCAGCAGCCAGACTGCGAGTGCCGCCACCACAGCGGCAGCGACGATCTCGAGCCACGTCCGCGTCACATTGCCCGCCGCAGGAAGCGGCCTGTGATGCCCCGCGGCAGCAGGCGCAGCAGCACAATGGCGACGATCAGCAGGGCCACCTCACCGAACACCGGCGTGGTCAGAAAGGTGGCAATCGTCCAGACCGTGCCAAGCAACAGCGATGCCGTCAGCGTGCCGGTCAGAATGGCCGTGCCGCCTGTGATGACGATGATGAACGCCTTCGCGATATAGGCTGCGCCCATTGTCGGCACCACGCCGGACAGCGGCGCGATCAGGCCGCCGGCCAGCCCGGACAACGCGGCACCGGCGGTGAAGGTTGCCGCATAAACCCGCTCCGGCGCCACACCGAGCGCCGCGGCCATTTCGGCGTTCTGCATGGTGCCTCGGGCAATTAGACCTACGGCGGTGAAGCGCAGAACTATCCAGACGCCGGTGGCCAGCACGCCGGCGGCCAGGACGAGAAACAGGTCGTAGGCGGCAACGTGGAATCGTCCGACCGCGAAGTTGCCGAGCGGCGCCGAAAGTCCGATGACGCTGTTGCCGAACAGCATGTTCACCGCACCGATCAGCGCCAGGGACAGTCCCCAGGTCGCCAGCATGGTATCGACCATGCGCCCATAAAGGCCTCGGATCAGCAGCCTCTCCACGACCGCGCCAATGGCCCCCACCACCAGCGGCGGCACGACGAGGATCGCCAGCCAAAGATTGCAGCCGTGCCCATGTGCCAGGATCGCCGCATAGCCGCCAAGCATCAGAAACTCGCCGTGGGCCAGGTTGATGACACGCATCATTCCGAACACCACGGCAAGTCCGAGGCTGACGATGGTCAAGGTTGCCACGTTGCTGGCGATTTGCAGCACCACCACCGCCGCATAGTCCATGAACGTCCGCCTAGATCTTGACGTCGACCACGTATTGCTTGTTCTGATCTGGATGCGCCTTCAGGTCGCATACCGACGCCGTGTCCAACGGTGGCTGCTGCGGGAATGTCTCCAGTAGTTTGAATCCACGGTTGGACGCGACACCGAGGAATATATCCAGGGTGGTGTGGTGCGTCTTTGGGTCGAGCACCGTCATGCCGGCGGGGGTGTCCATCGAAATGCCGCTTTCCAGCGCTTCGATCACCTTCATGCGGTCGGTGGACCTGGCGCGCTTTACGCCCTCGGCCCACAGATTGAAGCCAACGTAGGTGCGCATGGCCAGTTCGGTGATCAGATACGACGGCTTTTGGCCCTGTGCGGCGTAGAATCTGTCCAGGAACGCCCGGTTCAGGGGACTTTCAACCTCCTGGAAATAGCTGAAGGCGGAAACGATACCGTCCGCCTCAGCCGGGGACAGCAGCAGGGTCTCGTTGCCGCCTCCAAACGTCGTCGAGGCCACTGGGATTTGCGACTTCGTGCCGGACGCGGCCCATTGACGATAGAACGACACATGCGCGCCACCAACCAGAGCCGACATCACCACACCAGGCTTGGCCGCCTGAATCTTGCTGATCACCGGACCGAAGCCAGTGACATCGAGCGGGAAGAAGTCGACCGAAAGTATCTCGCCGCCGCCCTCGCGGGTATATTTGGTGATCCACTTGCTGGCGATCTGACCGTAATTGTAATCAGCCGCCACCACATAGACCTTTTTGCCCCATTTTTGCAGAGCGTAGGGCACCAGCTTCTGCACATTTTGTGCCGGGGTCGAGCCGGTACAGAAGATGTTGCGGTCGCAGACCCCGCCCTGGTACTGGGTATTGTAAAAATACAGCGTGTTGAACCGGTGCAGAATCGGTCGGATTGCTTCGCGTGAGGCAGAGGTAATGCCGGCGTGGACCACCGCAGCCTGGTCCCTGGTCGCTGCCTGGGTAGCAAACTGGGTGTAAAGCTGAATATTGGACTGCGGGTCGTAGTTGATCAGCTTGATCTCTCGACCCAGCAGGCCGCCGGCGGCGTTGGCCTCCGACACGGCGAACGCCAGGCAGGCAATCATCGGCGCGCCATAGATGTCCAGGCCGCCCGAAGCGTCGTGGATCCCGACCACGGTGATTGGATCGGCGCCGAGTGCGGCATGCCGCATGATCGCCGGCGCCGTCAGGACGGTGCCGGTCGTCATCAAGGCGGTCTTCAGCGCGTCGCGTCGATGCAGCAACATGAGAGCCTCCTTCAAGGTAAATATAAATCACCAGCTGCAGACTTAAGCGAACAACCCGCTTCACCCACGGCGTCCAGCATGCTGGTTGCCGCCACGTGCCACCATCGCAACAAAATTCGCCACCGGCATGACGTGCGCCGTCGAGGCAGCGAGTACCACCAGGGTCGCATGATGAACGTCCGCATTCGCCATCGGACCAAAGCCTCGATCCGGATAGTCATAGGTCGCTGTTGCATCGGAAAGAAACACCACGCGATAGTAGTTGCGAAACATCGCATCGCGCGCGGTGGCATGACAGCAATTCTCAGTTGTCGTTCCCGAAATGATGACCGTATCTGTACCGTATCCACGCAGGATGATATCTAGGTCGGTACCGAAGAATGCGCTGTAACGATGCTTCTTGATCACGTGCTCGCCAGGAGCCGGGGCGAGCTCGGGGTAGATATTTACCCCCGGCGTACCGTCCACCAGCGCGTCGCGCTTGGCTATCGGTGGGTGGATCTCGGCAAACAGACCCATATCGCAGCCGTCATGGCGGTGCACGTGGGCGGTATAGATCACCCGGATGCCGGCATCGCGGCAAATCCTCAACGTTTCGGCAAGCTTCGGCACCAAGGCGCGGGCGGCGGGCGTCTCTATCGGGGCTCCAGCAGCCACAAAATCGTTTTGCATATCCACGACTATTATGACCGTCCTGGCCGGATCGATCGTATTGATTTGCATTGTCAGCTCCCTTTCTGTGCCCAGCCCACCGGCACGGTGAGAAAGTCAGTGGCGGATATCTGCACGCGTGCTCTCCGTCCGCATGATGACCGCGCACGCCGAGTGTGGTCTTGCCGACCAAGGCGATCACCGCGAGGTCCGTCATTGCGGGCGCGACGTCCACCTGCACCCCCCCTCGACAGTGCCTGCGGCGCGTGGGAAAGACTTGCAGACACGCTTGATTTAGTCTTGAGAGACGTGTGATTATTTCTTCAGATGGTCGCAGGGGCGCCCGGAATGCAGTTTCGCTTTGCCGATCACGTGCTCGACGTGGCGCGCCGCGAGCTTCGGCGGAGCGGCGAATCGATCGCGCTGGAGCCGCAGGTGTTCGACCTGCTCGTGCACCTGATCCACAATCGCGACCGCGTCGTCACCAAGGACGACCTGCTTGACTCGGTGTGGGGTGGGCGCATCGTCTCGGAATCGACCCTAAGCAGTCGGATCAACGCCGCGCGCAAAGCGGTCGGCGACAGCGGCGAGGTCCAACGCCTGATCCGAACCTTACCGCGCAAGGGCATCCGTTTCGTCGGGGACGTAACCGAGGCGCAACCGGCGGAGCCACCGCCTGCAAATGTGGCGCCAGACCGACCGTCGATCGCCGTGCTGCCATTTGACAACCTGAGCGGTGATCGGGAGCAAGACTATTTCGCTGACGGGATCGTCGAAGAGATCATCACTGGACTGTCTCGTATCAAATGGCTGTTTGTCATCTCGCGTAATTCGACCTTCATCTATAAGGGCAAGCCCATCGACGTCAAAACGTGGGCCGGGAACTCGGCGTGCGTTATGTGCTCGCAGGCAGCGTGCGCCGGTCTGGCAATCACGTGCGCGTGACCGGGCAGCTGATCAACGCCGAAACCGCCGCCCACGTGTGGGCCGATCGGTATGACGGCACATTGGACGACATTTTCACGCTGCAGGACGAAATGACAATGAGCGTCGTCGGCGCCGTCGAACCGACCCTGCGCCGGGCCGAGGTCGAGCGCGCGCGGCGCAAACGACCCGAAAACCTCGATGCCTACGATCTGTATCTCCGCGCGCTGCCGTTCACCAGTGCGGCAATGCCGCAAAATGCCGACAAAGCGCTCAACCTGCTGCAGGAAGCGATCAGATTGCAGCCGGACTATGCCGTCGCCCATGGATCAATCGCCTGGTGCCATGAGCAGCGTTATCTGCGCGGGGGGCTGGATGCCGGAACGCGAGAGGCTGCGTGCCACCATGCCCACGCTGCGATCGAAGCGGGTGGTGACGATGCGATGGCCCTCGCGATGGGTGGCTTCGTCCTCGGAGCCATGGAGCGGAACTACGAAACTGCTCTCGAAGCCATCGACCGTTCGCTGGCACTGAGCCCCTCCTTCGCGCTTGCGTTTGGCTTCAGCTCGATCATTCGCGCGTGGCTGGGCGACGATGTGACCTCGATTGAGCACGGCAGGATGGGGATTCGCCTCAGTCCGTACGATCCCTTGATCTATCTGCCTTATGTCGGTCTTGCCTATGCCCATTTCTTCTCGGGCAATTTCGTCGAGGCCGCCAGTGCCGCGAGACGGGCATCGGCGGCAAATCCCCGGTTCAGCGTGCCTTGCTACCTGCACGCTGCGGCGCTGGTCCGTCTCGAGCGGTCCGAAGACGCAACGTCGATGGCCAAGGTTTTACTTCAGCTGCAGCCGGGCTTCACGGTCGCGGGGCTGGTCTCGGGCAATATCACAACCTCGGAACGCATGGACCTGTTGGCTGGCGCGCTGCGTGACGCGGGATTGCCTTGGTAATCCGAGAGGCGCATTTTCGGCTTGGTGGTTTTGTGCACGCCAAGTGAAATTGATCGGTCTGCGCTAAACCGAGCAGACACTGCCTGGGAATTTGGACGCGGGAGGCGGTTCACCCTTCAGCAGCTTCTGCTTGATCTCCACCCCTCCGGCGTTAACTAGGGATGCAGCGGCGGCCGGGCCGCGGCTGAGGTGGTCCGATGCGGGCCGGTGTTTCGGAGCGGGCCGTCCCATCCACCCACACGTCGCATTCGGAGCTGGGGGGAAGGCCGACAGGAAAGGCGCGACGATGGATTTCCCGCTCACCCTGGTGAAACTGGCCGGCTCGGTTGCCCTTCTGCTGTGGGGCATCCGCATGGTGCAAACCGGCGTGCAACGGGCGTTCGGGGCCAAGTTGCGCAGCTTGCTCGGGCACGGGCTGCGCGATCGCTTCCGCGCGTTCCTGGCCGGCATCGGCGTGACCGCCATCCTGCAAAGCAGCACCGCGACCGGCCTGATGGTCACAGGCTTCACCGCCGACGGTCTGGTCGGCCTGGTGCCCGCCCTTGCCGTCATGCTCGGCGCGAACGTCGGCACCACACTGATCGTGCAGGTGCTCTCGTTCAACGTCGCCGAGGTTGCCCCGGCGCTGATCCTGATCGGCGTGCTGATGTTTCAGCGCGCCACAACCGGCCCGCGCGACTTCGGCCGGGTGCTGATCGGCCTAGGCCTGCTGCTGATGGCGTTGCGGCAGTTCGTCGAGCTGCTGACACCCTACGAAGACGCTCCCAGCCTTCGGATGCTGCTCGGCGCGATCTCCACGCAACCGGTCCTCGACGTGATACTCGCGGCCGGAATGACCTGGGCGGCGCATTCCAGTGTCGCCGTGGTGTTGGTCGTGATGTCCTTCGCAGCCAAGGGCACGGTGCCGCCTGATGCAGCCTTTGCCCTGGTATTGGGCGCCAACCTCGGCACCGCCATCAACCCCGTGCTCGAGGGCGCGACCGGCGGCGACGCTTCAGCCCGGCGGCTGCCGGTCGGCAACCTTATCAACCGCATCATCGGGGTCGTCGCGGTCCTTGCGGTGCTGCCCCGGCTCGGCTCGTGGATCGTCACCGTCGAACCCGACAACGCTCGCGCGGTCGCAGACTTCCATACCGCCTTCAACGTCGCGCTCGCGCTGATCTTCTTGCCGCTGTTGGGTCCGTACGCTCGCTTGTTGCGCCGTTGGATGCCTGAGCGAGTTGATGCGGCGGACCCCAGCCGGCCGATGTATCTCGATGCCGCGGCAGTGGAGACCCCGGTGGTGGCAATCGGCGGCGCGGCACGCGAGGCGCTACGCCTGGCAGACGTGCTTGAGGCCATGCTGCTGGGGCTGCGGGACGCCTTCGCCAAGGGCGACCGCAAGACTGTCGGTGAAACACGGCGCATGGACGACACGCTCGACAAGCTGAACCGGGCCATCAAGGGCTACCTCACGGCGCTTGACCCGGAGGCACTCGGTGAGGCCGATCACCGCCGCATCCGCGAGATCCTGGCGTTCGCCACGAACATGGAGCACGCCGGCGATATCATCGACCGCAACCTGCTCGGCCTGGCGTCAAAGAAAATCAAACGAGGCCTGGCGTTCTCCAGCGCCGGCGAGGTGGAGTTGCTGGCAATGATCGACCGGCTGGTCGCCAATCTGCGTGTCGCTGCCTCGCTGTTCGTGACCGCCGATGAACGCGCCGCGCGGCTGCTCGCGGCGGAGAAGGAGGTCTTTCGCGGCATAGAGGCAACGGCGACCGAGGCCCATTTCGAGCGCCTGAGGTCCGGCCGGATCGACACGGCCGAGACCAGTGCGCTGCATTTGGATGCCTTGCGGGACCTGAAAGGCGTCAACACGCACCTGGTGGCCGCCGCGGCCTATCCTGTGCTTGAGCGGAGCGGGGAATTACTGCCCAGCCGCCTGCGGCAGGAGGTATGAAGGCGTGCGGCTTTACCGGGAGGACGCGAGGACCGGCAGATTCGTTCGTTTTGGTTCAGTCACATGATCGATGCGAAGGTATCAATGCGCACTGAGGCCCGGCAGCCGAGACGGACCCCGACCGATGACCTTGTCATAGATCATCGCGGGCGGCATTACGCCAGCGAAGCTCCGGCTGTCGTCGTCCGGCTACAACGCCGCTAAAGATCATGTCGGACGGCGCCTGGTCCAACCCACCGCCAGCTCGCCTACCGCAATCCGAAGTCGAAGAAGAAGTTGAACGCTCTATCGAGGGCTTTCTTCGGATCGCCTTGGCGGACCAAGAAATCGTTGCAGGCTCGTGGCATGCCATTGGGCCTGCCGCGATCGGCACTTGGATTGACCGTTTCAGGCGTGGTGAATTTGATTGCAAGATAACCTGGGTCCTCGATAATGAGAGGCTGGACTTGACGGCGCGGTTTGGGGTGGACTGGTGGCGGAGCCAGCTTTAGCTTCCGCTGGCGTGCACTGGTCGCTTCAAACGGCTCTCGCGCCAGTGCTGATCCAGCACGTCTATCTCACCCCTCTTGCCACTCGCCCGACGTCAGTCCGAATCCGAGCGCGCCCGATCATTGCGGGTGGCGCGTATGGCGCAGGGGTGTTTGGCGTGTCACCGCCTCAGCATTATCCGTGACCCTCGCCTGGCGGCTAAACACGGCCGTCAGGAGATGATCGATCATGGGCACGACGAATAACCACGCGGCCTTCTGGATCGGCGGCTACACCGAGTACCTGCGCGATGTGGTCGGGACGGCCGATACCATGCAATTGCGCTACCGTGCGGATGACCCGCGGCCAGCTGTCGTGGCCATCCGTAGTAACCCGCTCAGGCGTGACGCCCGTGATCGCCTTTGCCGACCGGAAGAACGCCTTCGCCGCCGCCATGTCAGGGCGATCGCTGAACATCACGTCGACCAGCGCGCCGCTGCGGTCGATCGCGCGATAAAGATAGCGCCAGCTATCATTGCCGGCTTGACTGCAAGCAGCTCAGGTAGCGGAGCTGCTTCGGACGCAGGCGGGAAACACGTGCGAAATGCGGCCGGTCCTTCGCCCAGCGCCTATGGGCTCATGGACCGAATCCGAACCTTGTCGAGCGCTTCCGGCGGTTGTCGAAGGATATCGTCAAGTTCAACCCGCGAGCGATATAGGCCACCGGCTGCACTGATTTCCGGAACAAACGAGCGTCGGCTCCGACGCGGTAAGCCGTTCTGGCACGGAGCCAGTCGCCGGACGCGGCCCGACTCCGACACATGGTGGTAATCTACCGCCGGTGACCGATCCGATCCTCCTGTTCGTGGCCGCCGACGCCACCACCCTCCTCCTGCTCGGCGCTCTCGGTGGTTGGCTGCCGCGCGTGGTCGTCGGGTTTGCCACCACTGGCCTGAGCGCCCTGGGAGCGTTGCTTTGCCTGCCGCCATTGCTGTCGAATGCGGCTGCGTCCGAGCTCGCGCTTCCCGTCGGCCTTCCTGCTCTGTCCCTGCGTCTGGCCCTCGACCCGATCTCGGCGCTGTTTCTGCTCATCGTCTTTCTCTGCGGCACGGCAGTGGCAGCATTCTGGACGTCCGGTGAGTCGCGGATCAGCGCGTCCTGGGCTGGCCAACTCCGGACGGGTGCGACCCGAGAGATCCGATGCATCACGCTTTGCCTGGCAGGACTTGCGATACTCCTGCTCGCGGCCGATGCCGTGACGCTTGCCATCGCGTCGGCCGTCGCGGCCTTTGGCATGTCGCTGCCAGATCATGCACCGCCGCCGGCCGGAGCGCCGCTTCCGTCGGCGGGGTCATCCACGCTCGCCGTCTCGCGGGCGGATGGCACGATCGCGCCCGGGGTATTCCTGCCAGGGTTGTTCCTGCTGCTCGCGGTGTCTCTGTTGACGCCGGCGGAAGTAGCGCCGCGCTTCGACCTTATCCGCGCGGCCTGGGTCGATCCGGGCCGAGCGGCTGCGGCGGCAGCGCTGGCGATCGCGGCGGCGATGGTTTTACTCCGGCGTGATACGCCGCGGCGCTGGGTGCCCGACGCGCTGGCGGCCGGGGCGATTTCGCCATCCGCGACCTACCTGTTGCTCCGCCTTGTCATTGATCTGCCCGGTGCCACCGCTCCGGAATGGTGGGGCTTGGTGCTGCTTCTCGTCGGGGGCAGCATGTCCGTAGTTTATCCGTGGCAGGCCACACAGCATCCGGACCTCGACGGATCAGTGGCGTGTCTCACACGCCGCCAGGCTGGACTGGCCATCATTGGCCTGGGCCTGACTTTGATCGCACGATCGGCGGACCTGCCGGATGCGGCATCCTTCGCGCTGGCGGCAACCCTGCTGCTGACGATCGCCAGCGGTGCGGCCGGAACGCTGGCCTGTCTGGCAGCCCACGCCCTCGGCGATGAAGCCGGCTCGTTGCGAATGGTTCGCTTGGGCGGACTGATCCGCTCGATGCCGATCGCCTCGGTCTCCTTGGCCGCCAGCCTGCTGGCACTCGTGGCGCTGCCGCCAGGTGTCGGATTCGCCGCGATGTGGTTGCTGTTCCAGTCCATCCTTTCGGCGCCGCGCACCGGCGGCTTGGTAACTCAGCTTCCGCTCGCTCTGATCGCGGCCGCGTTGGCCCTGTCCTCGGCCCTCGCCATCGCGGCCTCGGTGCGCCTGATCGGCATTGCGATTCTCAGCCGGCCAAGGAGCGTGCGCGGATCGGCGGCCCGCGACGTCGGACCGGGCCCGCGCCAAATTCTGCTGACCTTAGCCGGAATTTCAATCATGCTCGGCGTCCTGCCGGGGTTAGCGCTCAGGGCTCTGGTCGCGCCGGCGGTCGGCGTCGTGACCGGCACCGGTCTGGCAGGCCACGCCGGATGGGCGACCCTGGCGGCGTACGCGGGATCGCCCGGCTATTCGGCGCTGCCGATTGCGGCCTTACTGGCGCTGGCGATGGGTTCGATCATGTTTATCGTGCGCCGCTTCCGCCAGGAGACCCAACTCGCGGACGTCTGGAACGATGGGCTTCCGGCCGCTTCCGATCTGCCATTCGGCGACCCCCATACCCAGTCCGCTGGCGTAGGCTTTCTGCCAACTCTACCCGCCATCGGCTCCGCCGCCGCCTGTTCACCCACTGCGGATTCAGCCTCCCCCGTCAGGCTGAGTGCACCGCTGCGCCGTTTCTTGATGCTCGACAGCATCTCGTCCCATAACCTGCCGGCCGCGAGAATCGGGTTGTGGGCAATTCTGGTCGCCTTTGGTGCCCTGCTGCTGGTGCTTTCGCTCTTCGACGGTGGCGGACCGCACGGATGAGCCTCATCGCGTCGCTGTTCGCCGAAATACTGCACGTTATTCTGATGCTGCTGGCGGCTCCGGCGTCGGCCGGCGTCATGGGATGGCTAGATGCTCGTCTGGCCGGCCACAGCGGGCCACCCATCTTGCTGCCGTGGCGGGATCTGGTTCGGCTGTCGCGCAAGACCCCTGTCCTCCCGGAGAGCGCCTCACCGATGCTTTCGCTCGCCCCGGCCGTTGCCCTGAGTGCGACATTTTGCGCCGCGGCGCTGGTGCCATCCTTTACTTTGGGAACCGCCCTGGCACCCCTGGCGGACGGGATGGTGGTTGCCTCCTTGCTGAGCCTCTCGCGGGCTGCCGTGACCCTCGGCGCGCTCGATACCGGTTCGGCGTTGGGGGGAATCGCGGCCCAGCGGGGCAGCACGTTGGCGATCATGGCAGAACCCGCGCTTCTGCTGTTCGTATTCACCCTTGCGTTGATGGGCGGCAGCTTCAACCTGGATCTCATCATCGGCCAGCAGCATGAGGGAATGTTGCTTCCGGCCGCCGCGTCCGCGCTGGCGCTGACGGCCCTCCTGGCCCTCGTCTTCGCGGACATTTGCGAGACATCGACAGGGTTGGAGCTGGATTACAGCGGTATCGACCTCGTCGTGTCGCGTGTCACCGTCTGGATGCGACGTGTGGTGTGGATCGATCTGATCGGCGGCCTGTTCCTGCCGATCGGCATGGCTGGCCCGGATGACGGCCTGGCGGACTGGGGAATCGGGCTACTGTGCTGGGCCGTGAAGCTGGTCGCAGCCGTCATCTGCCTGACCTCTATCCGTGCCTTGCTCGGACGGGCGGTCAGGCGGGACATCCCCGACCTGACGGCAATCGCCGCGCTGTTGGCGTTACTCGCCACGATTATGGTGCTTGCCGGCGCTGGGGCCCCGTGAACGCGCTGGCGCAAGGGACCGCCGGCCTCGCGCTGGTGATGTGCTTCGGCCTGCTAGGGGCGCGGCAGGTGGCTGTCGCTTTGATCCTGCTCGCGACCCAGGGCCTGGCCGTCGCGATCGCCGCCCTCGCACGGCACCAGCCGCTGATCGCGGCGGCAACCGTGGCAATCGACGTCGTAGGCGCCGTCTGGTTTCTCCGCGTTGTATCAGTCGGTGCCATGCGGTCCCCGGCCAGATCGCTCGAGGGTCCGATCGGGGGCGCCAGGCTGGGCATCATCGCGGGCGCGGCGTTGACGGTAGTGTGCCAGTCCTTTGGGTCGCTGGCGTTGCCCCTGGCGGTCGTCTTGCTGTCAGTGCTGTTCGCAGCGACGCGGCATCACAGGCTGATGCAGTTGATGGCGCTGGTCTCGCTGCAGAACGGAGTGGCGCTCGTCGCCTGTCTCGTCGTCCATGTCCCACTCCTCGCGCTGGCCTGTTTCGTCCTGCCGCTGCCGTTGGCGGTGGGGTTCGCGTTGAGGCACCCCGCCCGATACGACCTCGGCATCCCCAGGTCCATGCGGAGCTGGCTCGGCTGGATCCAACTGGCCGTATCCGTTGCCATGTTTGCTGCGAGCTTGGCAATTCGGCTCGATCCGCTCGCCGCCGTCTTCGCTCCGTTGATTGGCATGTGGGGGATCGCCGCGGCCTGGGTTGGGCGCCACCGGATCGCCCAGAGCCCGGCGCGACGTCTCGCGGCGTCGGCGAAACTCGGGTTGATGCTGGTCGCGGTCGGCACGACACAACCGGTCCTCGCCTGGCTCGCCGTGCTGGGGGCGATGACCGCGGCACTACTTCCCGCGCTGCCGCGGCGCTGGAACGAGGCGCTGCTGGCATTCTGCGCGAGTGGGCTGGTCATTTTCGGCCTACTGACGATGTCGGGCGAATTGGCCTCGGTGTCATACACAGGCCTGTTTGTCGGATATGCCGCGATCACCGCCGTAATTCCGGAACTCGGCTTCGTCGTCGTGTTCCTGGTCCTTCGGCTGACGGTGCAGACACACCTGCCGCCAATGGCTACGGCAATTCTCCTCGCCGTCGGGGCGGTAGGGTTGCTCACGTGCGCGATACTTTTGCTTAACAACGCGGGTTTGATCGCGATGGGCTGGCTTCCTGACCGGACCGGTCGACGGGCGCACCATTCCTTACAGCGCCTGACGCTATTGTCCCTCGCACAAACCAGCATCACCGCCGTGGCGCTGGGCCTCGACCTTCCCGACGCTCGATTTGCCGCCGTCGTGCTGATGATCCTGCTCATCCTGACCTGCACCGCCGCCCGGCTCGCACACGGTCCGGTGGCGGCTGCCGCGGCGGCGGGCCTCGGTGGCATACCGCCGTTCGGCGTGTTTCCTGGCCTGGTCCTTGTCCTCCTGGCCCTCAGCAGCCACGCTCCACGGCTTCTCCTGCCGATCGGGCTAGGTTTGACCGGGGTGGTGGCGACCGCTGTTGGCCAACAGGGGTGGGGGCAAGATACGGCGGTGCGTTCGCCAACGGCCTGGACCTCGAATGCCCTGCGATCGGCTGGCCTGGTGCCATTGGTCCTGGCATTCCTGTTCGGCTTCTTCGCACCCGACGGCATGGTTGACTGGCTTCGTGCCGCCACTACGGCAGCGCCATGATCGACCCGCATCCAACGGACCAAAAACCGGACGCCAGCGCCAGGACCATCAGCGTGCTCGCCACGGTTCCATGCCGACCGTGGGCGCGGCATGTGCTCGCTCAGTCGGATTGGGCCGCGATGGCAATGGCGCTGCCGGGCCAGCCCCTGGTCCTGCTCGGATTATGGGCCGACACCCAGCAGGTCCACGCGCTGTTCCTCGACGAGGCAACGCTGGCTGCCGTTCCGGTCTCCACCCATGTCGAGGGTGGTTTCTATCCAGCCTTGTCCGCGGTGCGCCCGCAAGCAGCCCTGTTCGAACGAATGATACGCGACCTCTGGGGCCATGCGGCCGAAGCTGCGGCCGACGTGAGGCCTTGGCTGGATCATGGTGCCTGGGCGCAATCCAGCCCGATGGCGGTGCGCCCCGGACCCGCGCGACCGCCCCATCAGCCGGCGGACCCGCCGCGTGCCGATCGCGACTCACTCATGCAACTGTCCCTCGGTCCTGTCTGGGGACACATCGAGGAAGCCGCGCAGCTTCGCCTGACCCTCGACGGAACCGTCATCGTCGGCGCGGAGGGGCACCTGGGCTTTGCCCACAAAGGCATCCTGGCGCTGGTCCGCGGCAAGGCACCCCGCACCGCTGCCCGGTTCGCCGCCCGCTTGTCCGCCGATGCGACCGTTGCTCACTCCGTCGCCTTTGCCGCGGCCATCGAGGCCGCCCTCGACGTCGTCGCCCCACCGCGGGCGGTCGTTCTCCGCGCCGTCATGCTGGAAATCGAACGGATCGCCGGTCATCTCGACAACCTGGCCGAGACCGGCCGGTTGGCAAACGCATTGCCCGTGCACACTCATTGCGCGTTCCTTCGGGAACGGCTGCTGCGTGTATCCGCCACGGTTTTCGGCCATCGCCTGATGATGGATTGCGTCACCCCGGGTGGCGTGGGAATCGATATCGCCGATGGCGGCCCGGAGCTCATCCTCCGAGTGCTGGGCGACATCTCCTCGCAGATCGCGGTGATCCGCCAGCTGCACGACGGTACCGCCCTGGCGGCGCGTCTCTCCGGAATAGGCCGAGCCGAGGGGATGCTGGTGTCCGCCCTCGGTGTCGGCGGGGTGGTCGGACGCGCTTCGGGTCGGCGATTCGATGCAAGGGCGCTGACCGGTGGTGGCAACGGCTTGGCCCCGCGCGGCCCGCCACGCCATCATGGTGACGCCGCGGCGCGACAGCACCTGCGGATCAGCGAGATCGAGGACAGCCTGCGGCTGATAAGCGCTGCACTCGACGGGTTGCCGGCTGGGCCGCTGACCGTCACCCTGCCGCCGGTCAGCGGCGAGGGCATTGCCTGTACCGAATCGATTCGCGGCGATGTGTGGCACTGGCTGCAACTCGATCACGGCCAGATCGCCGGCTTCTTCCCGCGCGATCCTGGCTGGGTGCTGTGGCATTTGGCGGAGCGCGTCATGCAAAACAATACCGCCGACGACGTGGATCTGATCCGCGCCTCGTTGGCGCTGCCGGCATCGGCGATCGACCTATGATGTCGCGATCATCAAGCAACCTCGCAAGGCGGCCATCAATCTGATGTCAACAACGACCTGTCCTCGCACGGATGCATCGGAACCGGAATGATCAAGCCGTTTGGCACGCTTCGAACGATCTTTACCGCCGGGTCGCACGCGGAGATCGTCGGTCCAGCCGATCCCGAGACGGTCGAGTCGCTCAAGGCCCGCCTCGACGCGGCCGCACAGGTCCGCCTCGGGCGCTGCCTTGCGATACGCCACGTCAATACAGGAAGCTGCAACGGCTGTGAGCTTGAACTTCGCGCGCTGAGCAACATCGTCTACGACCTGGAAAGATTCGGATTGTGCTTTGTCGACAGTCCACGCCACGCCGACGTGCTGCTGGTGACCGGGCCGCTGACGCGGAATCTGCAAACGTCTCTGACCCAGGCATGGGATGCGACGCCGGATCCGAAATGGGTCGTTTCAGTCGGAGATTGCGCCATCGATGGCGGTGTCTTCAAAGGTAGCTACGCCGTTCTGGGTGGCGCCGGCCTTTGCGTTCCGGTCGACCTGACCGTTGGTGGATGCCCACCGAGTTCCGGCGCGCATTCTAACCGGTCTGCGGACGTTGCTGGAGGCAAACGCAAGCTGAATGCAGTGAACAGGCGCCTTTCCAAGTCACAAAGCGGCGCCGAGAACAGTTCGAAATGTGAACACGACTCGGCCGCCTGAAACACCTATCACGGATGACCGGCCCCCGTATTCCCTTGCCAACGCAAGGGCTCCACAGGGGCAGGCATGACAAAACGGGCTTCGAGAAAAAGATCTAGCTGGAGGTCGACGAGGTCTTCTTGTGGGACTTGTGGCCGCTGGCCTTGTGAACCGAGTTGTGGTGGGTCTTTGGGTTGGTTTGGCTGGCGGCCAAAACCGGCGACGAAACCAACGCCGCCGCTGGCAGGACCAACGCCAGTGCGACGATCAGGCGTTTGCACGAAGTACCTCACGAGCGTGTGCTCCGGGTGAAAAGAGGGCGTAAAGCAGGTGAACAGTCGGGGCGAGAAACATACCCAAATCGACTGACATACTGTGCGTCCGGAGCATCTTTTAAATCAAGCTAAATCACTCGTTGCAATGTAGACGGCAGCTCAAAACAGCCCATAACGGCAGGCGAGCCACAGTTTGCGCCACTTCGGCAGGCCGACCCTTTCATCCAGACGTTCCCAACCGCGTTTTTCCAGTTCTGACAGAATCGAATCGTAAGTCGCACCCATCAACCGAGCCGGTTTCATGGCCACCCTGTCGCAATGTTTCATGTCTTGCCAGGCGTCACGAAAATAGCCATGAGCCAATGCGGCCAATCGCTCGCAAACCGCCGAAAGCCCGGGCGACAGCAACGCCGCCGCGACGTCCGCCGGCACACCGGCTGCCGCCAGATACTCGCGTGGTAAGTACAACCGTCCTCGCTCAGCATCCTCCTGTATGTCACGCAGGATATTTGTCAATTGCAACGCTCGGCCAAGCGCAAAGGCCACCCGATCCGCCGCCGGCGAGGCATCGCCGAACGCCCGAACCGACAGCCGTCCTACAGCCGAAGCAACTCGATCACAATAAAGGTCGAGTATTTCCATCGGCGGCGCGATGATCACGGTTTCGGCGTCCATCTGCATGCCGTCGATCACAGCGATGAAGTCCTCGGCTCGGAGCTGGAAGCGGGAAACCGCTGCAACCAGGACTCGTGTGACCGCGTCCTCGGACCGGCCTTCGTACAACCCCGCGATTCGATGCCGCCACTCGGCGAGCGCGCGCAGCTTGTCCGGCAATGCGCCGCCCTCGTCCGCAATATCGTCGACGATCCGGCAGAATGCGTAGATGGCATACATCGCATGCCGCCGATCGACGGGAAGCACCCGCATGCCATGGTAGAAAGATGTACCGGAGGCACGAACGATCGCCGCTACCGCGGCGAGGTCAGCCTCGTCCACGCCAAGCGGCGAGGCACCGGTTGGCGTGGCCGTCATAGCCGGAAGGCCGACCCCACGACGCTCAAGATCACATCAATCTTCTTGAGCTTCACTCGGCCGGCGAGCGGATCATTGTTGCGAAGTCTTTGCGTCAACCGCATGGCCAATCCGAGAATGACCGCTGTCTCCAGTTTCAGCCGGCGGTTTCGGACGTTCTTCGGCAGTTCCGTCGCCGCCCGGTTCAGGCTGGTCGCCCGCTCCAGCAACGTCAGGAAAACTCGTCGCAGCGCCGGCGTTTCCTCCGGGCGCCGCAGATCGCCGACCGAAGCACCACATTCGTCCAGCAGCACTTGCGGCAGGTAGCAACGGTCGAGCTCCGCCAGGTCCTCACCGCAATCCTGCAGATGGTTCAGTATTTGCAACGAAATGCAAAGGGCATCGGACGCGGGGTAGCACCGCCGACTCTCCGCATGCAGGTCGAGAACGTAGCGACCGACCGGCACCGCTGAATAACGACAGTAGTCATAAAGGTCATCGATGGTTGTGTAGCGCAGTTTGGTGGCGTCGCGGCGAAACGCAATCAGCAGTTCCGTCGCGTGCACCGGCGTCACACCCGTTTCGGCGAGGCTCGCGCGCAGCGCCAGCGCGCTGCGGGAGCCGCTGTCGCGACGGCCGAGCAGCACGTCTTCCATGATGTCGAGCCTGGAGACCTTGTCGTCGGGAGAGAGGCCGGGACGATCGGCGATGTCGTCGGCGTTGCGGGCGAACGCGTAGTAACAGTGCATCGGCTGGCGATACTTTGGCTGGATCAGTTTCGAGCCAACGGGAAAATTCTCGTCGCCGCGATCCTTGCCGGACCATGTCTCCACATCCGCCACCACGGTCGATCCGAGGTCGTTCATAGCCCGCCCTCCTGATAGGCGCGGCCTTTCCAGGCGACGCCTCGGCCGCGGTAGTGATTGGCCGCGGCACCGATCGTCGCGGCCATGTAGAATGCGGCGACCAGCGGCAGGAAAGGCGCCCAGAGTGGCGACCGGCCGAAGCGGCGAAGCGTTGGCAGGTAAGACATGGCAAGCACGATCCAGGCGATGAGCCCGAACCAGAACGCCATGCCGTGCCCGATCAGCGTGGCGACGGGCGGCACGATCCAGGTGAGCAGCATCGCCAGTGTGGTGGCCACCAGCAACAGCGGCGAATAACGCAACTGCACATAAGCCGTGCGCGTCACCATGCGCCAGACGTCAGCCACGCGGGGATATGGCCGGACCGATCGGGCGAGCGTCGCATGGCCAAGCCAGATGCGGCCGCCCTTCTTGACGGCGGCGGCCAATGCCACGTCGTCGATCAAGGCATCTCGCACGCATTCCACCCCATCAATTCGTTGCAGTGCCCGTTGCCGGATCAGGATCGTGCCACCGGCCGCGGCCGCGGTTCCGCGAAGCCCGTCGTTCACCCAGGCAAACGGATAGAGCAATTGAAAGAAAAACACGAACGCGGGCACCAGGGCTCGTTCTGCCCAGCTTTCGCACGCAAGTTCCACCATTTCGGATACCAGATCGAGGTCGAGACGCTCGGCCTGCGCCACCAGGGCGGTGAGATGACCGGGTTCATGTACGATGTCGGCGTCAGTCAATAGCAGCAGCTCCACGTCACCGGCCTCGGCAACCCCCTGTTGCACCGCCCATAGCTTGCCGCTCCAGCCGGCGGGTCGGGCCGCGCCGCTGATCACCGTCAAGTCGAGGGTCGTCGAGCCCGGCGGCGATCTGCGCGGTGCCATCGCGTACTGCCGTCATCGACGAGAACCACACGGAACGGACCATCGTAGTCCTGCGCAAGCAACGAGCGGAGGGTATTGGCAATCAGCGGCGCCTCGTCACGCGCTGGGATGACGATCGCCACCGAAGGGACGGCCCGAGCGTGGGCGGGGGTAGCCGATCGGCCCGGGACGGAAGCGTTGGCAGCACCGGACCGAACTGCCAGAAGCCGCCATGACCGAACCACAAATACAGCCATATCAGCAGCGAAAAAGCTGCAAGAACCGTCATTTATTCGGCACTTTCAACATGCCGTTGGCGCCGAACCAGGTGACGGCGTCTTCCACGGCAAGGCGAGCCGGACGCGGCCGGTATCCAAGTTCCTTCATTGCCTTGGCAGAGGAATAATACATCTTCTTGCGCGCCATCTTCAGATGGTCGCGGGTCATCACCGGGGCGATTCCGGTCATCCCGGCGCGGCTTCTCCATCATGCACGCGGCGGGCCAGACCACGGCTTCCGGCAACCGCACAGACGGCGGGCGACGGTGCGACGACGTCGGCCACCAGCGTCAGGACATCCTTGAGCAGCAGGTTCTCTCCGCCCAGGACATATCGTTCGCCGATGCGGCCCTTTTCCAGCGCCAGGACATGGCCCTCGGCCACGTCGTCGACATGCACGATATTCAGGCCGGTATCGATATAGGCCGGCACCCGTCCGGCGGCGGCATCCAGGATCATCTTGCCGGTCGGCGTGGGTTTGATGTCGCGTGGCCCGACCGGAGCGGCGGGATTGACCACCACCACCGGCAGCGACTCGCGTCGCAGCCAGCTCCAGCACCGCCCGCTCGGCGAGATACTTCGATCGCTTGTAGACGCCGACGAAATCGGCCTCGATCGGTGGGCGTGTCCTCATCAGCCGGCGTGCCGTCGCCGATCTGCCCGAGCGCCGCGACCGAGCTGCAGTGCATGATCCGTTCCGCCCCAGCCTTCGCCGCGGCCCGCATCATGGCCACGGCTCCGTCGACGTTGGCCCGCAGCATCGCGTCCGGATCGGGGACCCAGATGCGGTAGTCAGCGGCGACATGCACGACATAGCGGCAGCCCGCGGCCGCCCGGACGAGCGATTCCGGATCAGTGAGGTCACCGGTCACCACCTCTGCCTCCAGTCCGATCCAGGTTGCGGCGGTCGCTGCTCGGCCGGCTCAGCAAACGCAACGAGTGCCCTCGTGCCGCCAGCACGCGCGCGACGGCGGAGCCGACGAAGCCGGTCGCACCGGTGACCAATGTCGTCATGTCACGCTTCCTCCCGTACCGCGACGTTTTCGGCCCCACAGGCTGCCCAACGTCCACCGTCGAAGCCTGCTCCATAGCCGATGCGCCTCCCGGGTGGAAACCGGGCGCCGGATTCGGCAGACCCCTTCACCGCCGTCAGTTGGACGGCGGCAAGGGTCTCGGTTGAGCTGTCCTGGAGTGTCTGCGCCCGCCAAAGGTTCATCCCGGAGAGCCGGACCCATAAGCGATCAAACTGTTTCGCCGCAGGCTTGCCCCAGGGGCGCCGGGCGGGCAGAAGCCGGCTACCATGAAGCGCTTGTCCTACGTTCTCGCTTTGCTGGGCCTGGTCGCGGCCTTGCTGCTGGTATCCTACTTCGGGTTCGGCAACGTGCTGACCGCCGTCAGCCGCGTCGGATGGCCGAAATTCGGCTTGATCATCGGCTGGCAGCTCGTCCTGTTCGTCATCCTCGGCTCCGCCTGGGACATGATCACGCCGAGCCGCGCAATCATGCGCCGGCGGTGGTTGCTGATCTGGGGCCGCATGGTGCGCGACGCCTCGGCAAACTGCCTGCCGTTCTCCCAGGTCGGTGGCTTCGTGTTCGGCGTCCGAGCGGTGACCTTGCAGGGGATGGAGTGGCACACCGCCACCGCCTCCACGATCGTCGATGTCACGGCGGAGTTCCTGGCGCAGATCGCCTTCGCTTGCATCGGTCTTGTCATCCTGGTGGCTGCGCGCCCCACGCTCGGGATTGGCGGTGCCGGTGGAGGTTGGCCTCGGCCTGGCGGTCGGTGGCTGCTTCGGGTTCGTCTGGCTGCAACAAGGCGCCGGACCGCTGTTCGCGCGTATCGGCCAGCCGCATCGCCAGCCGAAGGTTCGCCGACGCCCGCGAGCGGGTCGAGGTGTTGCAGGCCGAATTCGCCCTGATCTACGGTCATACCGCCAGACTGGCGTTGGGATTGCTCGTGCATCTGATCGGCTGGATCTGTGCCGGGGTTGCTGGCTTGATTGCCTATCAGGCGCTGGGCGTGCCGATCGAATTCGACGACGCGCTGGCGATCGAGGCACTGCTGAGTGCCGCCGCGGCCCTCGCCTTCCTGGTGCCGGTCAATGCCGGGGTGCAGGAGGCCGGCTATGCGGGCCTGGGCGCGGTCTTCGGCGTGCCGCCCGGAGCTATCGCTGGCGGTTTCACTCGTCCGGCGGGCTCGGGACATCGTCGTCGGCGTGCCGATTCTGCTGCTGTGGCAATATTTGGAAATGCGGCGACTGCGGCTGAGCAAGGTCTAGTGCCGGCATCCTCCGTCGGCATGTTCGGCCTGTCGCGGCACGAGCATCAGGCAATGCGGCGTGACCCGTTCGTTACCGCGGGGTGAGAGAACGCCGAAAGCTCCACCTGATTTTACGGCATCTTGAACGCAGCGTGCCCATCGCCTGGCAACCCTGTGGGACTTCTGCCGCTTAACCACTTCAGGTCGCAAACGGGGGGTCAGCACGACGATGCCCGGCGATCAGGGGCATCGCGCCGAATGAGCAGTCAAGGTCGTATCGCCGAACTCAAAGGCCAACTCGAAGGGCTTGTCCGACCGGCTGGGCCGGTAGACGCGGCACCCAAGGGGGCTCAACCGTACGGCGCCGGCGAAGGGCGTGGTCGAGAGGCTGAGCACCCCGGGGGGATTCCGGCCGCCGGGTGGACCGACGTGGCCTGGCGTGCTTGGCAGGAGATTTCGGATGCTAATCTCTTCCTCGTCGCCGGCGGGGTTACCTATGCGCTCCTGCTCGCCCTGTTCCCCGGCCTGGCGGCGTTGGTCTCCATTTACGGACTGATCCTTAACCCCGCTCAGGTGGAAGCACAGGTCGGGGCCCTGTCCGGCGTGCTGCCGGACGAGTCCCGGCAATTGCTGTCCGACGAGCTGCACTCGCTCGTCACCGCCTCCAGCGGGACGCTGGGCGTGAGCGCCGCGGTCGCGTTGCTGCTGGCTCTCTGGAGCGCCTCGCGCGGCATGAGCGGGCTGATCACGGCAATGAACATCGCCTACGAGGAAAAGGAGACAAGAGGCTTCTTCAAGCTCAATGCACTTGCTATCGGGCTGACCCTGGGTTTGGTCATCGGCGGTCTGGTGATCATCGCATTGATGGGCGTCCTGCCCGCCGCGATACAGCTCATCGGCCTCGGCGGCACGACCAAGTGGCTGCTTCTGGGATTCGAGTGGCCGCTTCTGGTCGTCATCGTCCTGACCGGATTGGCAATTATCTACCGCTACGCTCCCGATCGCGATAAACCGCAGTGGCGATGGGTTTCTCCGGGCGCGATTTCGGCCACTTGTCTCTGGCTCATCGGGTCGATCGGCTTCACCATCTACGTCACCAACTTCAACAGCTACGACAAGACCTACGGGTCGCTGGGTGGCGCTATCATTCTCCTCACCTGGTTGTATCTGTCATCGTTCATCGTGCTTCTGGGAGCGGCGATCAACGCCCAGTCGGAGAAGCAGACCCGTAAGGACTCGACCGTTGGCCAGCCGGAGCCACTCGGACAACGGGATGCGAAGGCCGCCGATACTGTCGGCCCGTCGAGGCGCTAGCCAGCCACATGGAGGCAATTTGATGATCAGCAACGATGAGGTCGCGCGGCTGGATCAGCGATTGGCCCGACAGAGCCTCGGCCCGGTCGATGTGATCTCGAACCAGGCCGTCTCGGCCGTTCTCTCGTGCGTTCGCTCGATCACGACCGCCTTGCGCCAGGCAGCACGCGATCGGCCGCTGACAGCCCTCCTGCTTTCCTTCGAAGTCGGCTACCTGGTTGCACGCTCCGGCCGCAGGATCGCGCGTCGTTAGGTCGCCGCTCGGGCAAGAATTCCCGCGGGCTGCCTCCACCGGGTGGCTTCGACCGAGCAGGTGCGCTGCCGGCTCTAACGATCAAGCCCTCACCGGACGGAACCGCCGTTTCGAGTGGTTCGCCGGATGAAGACTGACCATCATGGGAACGGACATCGGCTGGCGCGGGATCAGCTATCGATGCAATAGTGACAATGCCGTCTGACCCAAACGGTCGCGTGCCTCGGCGGACACAATGGTCTAGATAGGGCACCCATTCACCAGGCCTTTCGGATAGAGTGTCGCTAGCATGGCAGTCCCTGATCGCGCGGATGCCCCTCCGCCTCGCTCCCTCCTGGCGCTTCGCGGCACATTTTGGTCAGCAATCAACATCATCGTACCGACACTTGGAAGCCTGGCGGTATTCGTCGTGACCTCACGCATGTTGACCCCGGCCGATTTCGGCATCGTTGCGCTTGCCGGTACATTCGCCGCTGCTGCGTCGGCGCTGGTGCCGGTCGGATTTGGCGACGCGATCGTGCAGCGCCTGGATAGGAATCCGGCTTTTCTGGACAGCGTTTTTTGGCTCTGCGTGCTGACTGGTGGGGTGTTGTACACGCTCCTGGTGCTGTTGTCAGGGGCAGCGTCGCGCTTTTACGGCACACCGCTTCTCGCGGTCGTCATCCCGGTATTGGGACTTCGCGTAATTGCCGACGCGGCGGGCGTCGTGCCGCTGGCCCTGGTGACCAAGGCGCTCTCGTTCCATGTCATAGCATTGCGAACCTTGATCACGACACTTGTATCGGCGACCATTTCGATCGGATTGATCCTGCTCGGTTCCGGGCTGTGGGCGCTGGTTGCGTCAATTCTTGCCAATTCGACCGTCGCGACGGTCGCCATGTTCTGGAGCACGCGCTGGATGCCGCGGCTGCGCTTCAGCCCACGCGATATCGCCACTCTCGCCGGCTACGGTGCCTATGCATCCGGCACCCGGTTCGTGACGTTTATCGGCACTCAGGCTGATCAGGCCGTGGTCGGATTCGTGCTGGGAACCGCGCAACTGGGCCTTTACAACTTCGCCCGCCGCACCTATGCGCTGGTGAACGACGTGACCAGCGGCGCCCTCAGCACCGTCGCACACCCCTTGTTCGCCGGCATTCAGGATGATCGCAGCCGCGTCCGGCGCGGCTTTCTGTCCGCGACCTTTTTGTCCAGCGTCATTGCTTTCCCGGTCTTCGTAGGTCTTGCCTGTGTCGCCGATCGTGCCATACCGCTCGTTTTTGGTCCGCAATGGGGCGGCGCGTTGCGCCCGATACAGATCCTGTGCGTGCTCGGTCTGCTCAGCTGTATCGGCTCCCTGCAGGGCGGCCTGATCACCAGTCTAGGCCGCGCGAACTGGTGGTTTTACTATCAGGTCGGAACCAGTCTGGTAAATGTCCTGATTATTTTGTTCACTGCACGCTATGGCACGTCCGTGATCCTGATCGCGGTCGTCGCCAAGGCGTATCTGTTCTGGCCGGTGCCGGTCGCGATGACGCTTCGCCTGCTCTCGATGCGTCCCGCAGAGTATCTTGTGCAGTTCCTTCCTCCGCTGTTTTCCGCTGTCGTAATGGGCGGCGTGATCTTCATGGGGCGAGTTCTCTTGCCGGAGATGCCGGCGCCGGTGGCTCTCGCGGCCGACGTTACTCTTGGCGCCGCCACCTATGCGATCGTGCTCGTCGCTTCGGCGCGCCAGCGCGTCATGGCCCTTTTGCTCCTGCTGCGCGGAATAAGCACTCGCCGTCGCCGCACAACCACTCCGGTGGATACTGGCGCGTTCGGATAAACCGCCCCTGAGCCGGGAGGGTGACCGCCGCAGGATGACAGAATGTTACGCTGCGGCATCGCCGAAGAACTCGCGCTCGCGTTCGGTGGACAGCAGGCGAAGCCGGGTCAGCCGCCCAAGCACGCGATGCGGCCGTCGCGTTATGTCCTCGGGCCGAAATACATGGCGCAGAAGTCCCGAGGAGGACGACACGCTGCCCGAGTGCCCGACCCGGTACATGGAACCTACGAACGGCAATGGTGAGAGCGGAGTCCCTTGCTCCTGGAGTGCAGTCTTGATGAACTTGTGACTGCCCAGCCGGTGGCGGATGTAGCTTTCACTGGCGGCTTCAGAGCTTTGTGGCAGCCCGAGCAGATCGGCCCGAATGATGTGCGAGGTGCCGCAGAATTCGAAGAATTCCCGGGGATGGCGATAGAGCAGGCGCGACCCGGAAAAAAGGTAGCCGGCATCGAAGAACCATCCGTTTGCGTCAGGACTGTCCGAGACGAACCCGGCAAGCTCTCGATGCACGAGATCATCGTAGTCCACGACCATGACGTGACCGGAGGGACGCAGGTGAAGCAGGCCCGCTAGGACCCGTCGGCCTTTGTCGTCTCGAATGCCGCTGTAGAAGGCCTCGATGTCACCGGCCGGGTCCGGCAGGCTGCGATACGGGAGGTGCACTCTGATGACTTCAAAGCGGTGAGGCATGTCTGGCAGATCGGCGCCCTGATTCGCGACGACGGCGCCGTTCCAGGGGCCACGGGCCTGCCCGGCGATCGAGCGCAGCGTCGTCGCCAGTTTGGCCTTTACACTCGGCCAATCCGCGACCGACGCCTGATGACGTACCGGGATCACAAAACTAAGCATGCGCGTTGATCGGGCAACCCTTCGCAAAAAACCACCGTAATGATACTATCAACGGGAATAACTGGGAGCAAGCACAACCGTTGGAAGGTCAAAACAGCAGGATTGACGCGCGGCGCGCGCAACGGCATCTGTCACACTATGCAAGTCGCAGCCATCCTTGTCGCCGCCGGTTCCGGCAGCCAATTCAACGCGGAAACGCCGAAGCAGTTCGCTTTATTGGCCGGAAAGCCGGTTATTCGCCATGCCGCCGAGGCCCTGGCCGCTCACATTTCGCTGCTGCAGCCGGTCGGCGACGCCGTACCGATCGATGCCGCCTTGAGCGGTCTTGCCGGGTGCCTGCCAACCGTCGCCGGTGGCGCAACTCGGCAGGACAGTGTCCGCGCCGGGCTCGAGGCGTTGGTGCCGCATGCGCCGGATATCATTCTGGTGCACGATGCGGCACGACCGGTGATCCCCGAGGGCACTATTCCTGCCCTGCTCGCCGCCCTGGCCGAGTCGCCGGGTGCGATCCCGGGTGCGCCGGTCGCCGATACCTTGAAGCGGGTGGTGCGCGGCGTCATCACCGACACGATCCCGCGGACCGGTCTGTTTCGGGCGCAAACCCCTCAGGCCTTTCGATTCATTGCTTTGCTCGCGGCCCATCGCGCCGGCATGTCAGGGGCCACGGATGATGCTTCGCTGCTGGAAGCCGCCGGCCAGACGGTTGAGGTCGTCCCCGGGTCCGACGACAACATCAAGCTCACCTACCCCGAGGACCTCGTCCGCCTGGAGCGCATCATGGCCGCCAACCTGAACCCCTCGCCGGTGGAGACCCTGGTCACCCGGATCGGCACCGGCTTCGACGTCCATCGGCTGCAGGCGGGCAGGCCCTTGTTTCTGTGCGGCGTGCTGGTGCCGCACGAGATGGGCCTGGCCGGCCATTCTGACGCCGATGTCGGCATCCACGCACTGTGTGACGCGATTTACGGTGCGCTGGCCGAGGGCGATATCGGCCGGCATTTTCCCCCGAGCGAGGCCACCTGGAAGGACGCCGACAGCGCGCGCTTCCTGACCCATGCCGCCGGACGGGTCGCCGAGCGGCGCGGCCGACTGGTGAACGCGGACGTGACGCTGATCTGTGAGCGGCCAAAGATCACGCCGCACGCCCCGGCTATGATACAGCGCCTGGCCGCGCTGCTCGGCGTCGACGCCAGCCGCGTCTCGGTCAAGGCGACCACCACAGAGAGGCTCGGCTTTACCGGCCGCGGCGAAGGCATCGCTGCTCAGGCCGTGGTATCGCTGCTGATATCAGAATGACCACTCAATCGCCGGAGTGCCCGTGACCATGCGTCAGCACCGAATTTGTTCCGCCTTGCTGGCCGTTATCCTGCTCTCGGGGTGTACAGACCCAGTCGCCCGGGGCCAACCCCTATCCGCCGGTGCCCGACCTGATATCGGAGGAAATTCCCAAACCACCTGTCACCTCGGAACCGCTGATCTGGCAGCCGGGGCATTGGGACTGGACCGGGAGCGGTTACGTCTGGGCGAATGGCCAATATGTCCCCGCGCAGGGCCATGGCAACCTCTGGGTGCGCGGTTGGTGGTCCAGGACGCCGAGTGGATGGGTCTGGCAGCCGCCGCACTGGATGTCCTGAAGCCCCGCCCGCGGGCCTGACCTTGCGAAGGGAGGAGACCACGATTTCGTCCGCACTGCACTGCTGCTGACCGGTTTCCCGCGCCCGTCATTGCAACGTCTTCGCAGGGACAGGCATTGCCAGGGATGACGCTGGAGATGCGAACGGTGAGTGAGGATCAATCGCAGTTGATAATCAGGTAGCATCGGACGGAGACACCGCCGAGCGGTTCGATACAGGAACAGTCTGCCTTAGATACCAAGGGGAGTGGCGAACGGCGCAATGCCCTCGGCCTCACACCCAGGTGCGGAAACGCCAGTGTGCGAGATGAAGCGATACCACTCGCGCGCCGCGGCGCACGCGAAATCGACCCGATATCCCGACAGTTGGTTGGTTTGCCCGTAATATCATATCGTTAGGTATGATATAGCGCCCGTATGAAAGCATGGAAGGCCCCGATCAAGCGAGGCGGTGTTCCCGTTGCCAAATAGTCACAGGCGCTCGCGCAAGGTTTATGATAACAGGAAAAACAAGCATTTGCGCTATTCCATCGAAGGCCAGCACGTTATGCTCGAAGTCTTCCGCATGTGCGAAGAACTTCCGCATGTGCGAAGGACTGTGGAACTCCTTCATCCTTGTTGATGGTTCATGTGATATGTTTCATTCCCCACTGAGCTGGATTGCGACAAGTCTTCGTCGCAGCGCATACGAGTGTCTGCGCATGGATCCGGTCCGGGGATCTACGCGACCAGCCAAAGCAACCGCGCTTCTCTTCACAATGGTTTCCTTTGCGCTTGTTTCACTTGCTCCAGTGACTGCGTCGGCCGGATGCATCATCGGTTTGAGTTCCGCGACCTGCAGTGCCACCGCCCCGAATCCCTCTACCGACCCAATTGGCGCCGGGCCCAACACTCCATCCCCTTACACCGTGCTATTGAATCCGAACGCCAAAGTCGAGGTAACCAACGTTGGCGCGATTTCGCTGGGAGACAACGCAACGATCACGCTCAACCGTGGAGCGGTTGTGCAAACAACAACCACCCAATCGGATGGTGACCAGGGACCTTACCAAAGGGGCTGGGACGCGATCGCGGTCAATCGAAATGGAACCATCACGGTCGACGCCGGCGCCGCGGTCATTGCCAAGGGGGTGGGCCCCACCTCCGAGGCGATAAATCCGTTTTCGTATGGCAACACCATTATCAACCATGGCCTGATCGCCGGCGGCCCGAGTTCGGCGATCGTCTTCGAGAACGTCGATTCAACCGCAAATAGCCCGCGCAATACTGTACTCAATTTTGGCACCATCAGGTACAAGCAACGCCAATCGCGACGCAGTCGGCAGCGACTTCTCGGTTGGCATCAACTTCGTGAACGAGCCGACCGGACTTGTTCAAGGCGATCTCAGCCTTCAGGGGGGCAATGACAACGTCACTGTGTTTGCGGGATCAAAAATAACCGGCAGCCTTGACGGCGGTGGCGGAGCGAACTCGCTGGCACTTAACGGCACTGCCGGCACCTCCGACACCATGTCGGGCAGCCTGACAAATTTCAGCACGCTGACCAAGACCGGGGCTGGGACTTGGACACTGAGCGGTGCGGTTGGTGATAATCTGGGTACGCAATCCTTGGGGGTAACTGTCCAGGATGGTCAATTGATCTTGACCGGCAACAATCCGAACTTTCGAGGATCGCTTTTGGTCGATTCCGGCGGGACACTGCAACTCGGCAATGGCGGCAGCACCGGCGGCATAGTGGGCGACGTTACCGATAACGGCTCGCTTGTGATTGATCGCAGTGGCCTGGTGACACTGCCTGGCCTCATCTCGGGGACCGGCGCACTCGATCTGACTGGTGGCGCGACCACCATACTCACCGCGAACAACACCTACACGGGCGGCACCAACATTACGGCGGGCACCCTGCAACTGGGCAATGGCGGTACGAGCGGCGGCATCGTAGGCAACGTCACCGACAACGGCACGCTGCAGATCGACCGGAGCAACCTGTTGACGCTTAGCGGCGCGATCTCCGGAACTGGAGGTCTGAGCCAGATCGGTTCGGGAACCACTGTCCTGACCGCCGACAACACCTATACCGGGGGCACCGTCATCAGAGCCGGCACCCTTCAACTTGGCAGTGGTGGCGCTACCGGCAGTATCGTGGGCAACGTCACCGACAATGGCAAACTGGCGTTCGACCGCAGCGACATTGTGACATTCCCCGGGGAAATCTCCGGAACGGGCGAGGTCAGCCAGATCGGCCCCGGAACCACCGTCCTGACCGCCAATAACACGTATACCGGCGGCACCACCATCGGCGCCGGCACGCTGCAACTCGGCAATGGTGGCACCACGGGCAGCATCGTCGGCAACATCACCGACAACGGCACGCTCGCCGTCGACCGCGGCGACGCGGTGACGCTTCCCGGCGTGATCTTCGGGACCGGGCGGCTGAACCAGATCGGTTCCGGAACCACCATCCTGACCGGGGAGAATGTCTATGTCGGCGGCACGGTCATCAGTGCCGGCACGCTGCAGCTTGGCAATGGTGGCGACACCGGTAGTATCGTCGGCAACGTCACCGATAACGGCACGCTGGCGTTCAACCGCAGCGACGTGGTGACATTTCCCGGCGTGATCTCCGGGACCGGCGGGCTTGACCAGATCGGTCCGGGAACGACGGTGCTGACCGGAGCCAACAGCTACACCGGCGGCACCACCATCAGCGCCGGCACGCTGCAGCTTGGCAATGGCGGCACCACGGGCAGTATCGTCGGCAACGTCACCGACAACGGCACGCTGGTCTTCGGCCGGGGCGACGTGGTGACGTTTCCCGGCGTCATTTCCGGAACCGGCGGGATCAGCCAGGCCGGATCGGGAACCACCATTCTGACCGCCGCCAACAGCTACACCGGAGGTACCACCATCGATGCCGGTACGCTGCAACTCGGCAATGGGGGCACCACCGGCAGTATCGTCGGCAATGTCAACGACAACGCCACGTTGGCCTTCAACCGCAGCGACGCGGTGACATTTCCCGGCGTGATCTCCGGGACCGGCGCCCTGAGCCAGATCGGTCCCGGAACTACCGTGCTGACCGCGGATAATACCTATGCCGGCGGTACCACGATCAGCGCCGGCACGCTGCAGCTCGGCAATGGCGGCGCCACCGGCAGTATCGTCGGCGACGTCACCGATAACGGCACGCTGGCGTTCAACCGCAGCGATGTGGCGACTTTTCCGGGCGTGATCTCCGGGACCGGCGGGCTCAACCAAATCGGCGCGGGAACCACCGTGCTGACCGCGGACAACACCTACACCGGCGCTACCGTCATCACCGCCGGCACGCTGCAGCTCGGCAATGGTGGCGGCACGGGCAGTATCATCGGCAACGTCACCGACAACGGCACACTTGCCTTCGACCGCGGCGACCTGGTGACGTTTCCCGGCGTGATCTCCGGAACCGGCGGGCTCGACCAGATCGGCCCCGGAACAACCATACTGACTGCGGACAACACCTACAGCGGCGCCACCAATGTAAGCCTGGGAACGCTTGCCATCGGCGACCCCGCGCACCCCGGTGCTGCTCTTTCCGGCGGCGGCCCGGTCCAGGTGTTTCCTGGTGGTGTCCTGGGCGGCTACGGAAGCATCACAGGCACCGTTACCAACGAAGGCATCATTGCGGTCGCCAACGCCCTGCCGGCCTTTGCCGGCGACCGAGCCGGAACATTCGCCATCAACGGCGATCTCGTGAACGCCGGCGTGCTGAACCTTGCATCCAGCTCGACGATCGGGAATGTGCTCGCGGTCCACGGGAATTACACCGGCAATAGCGGCACTCTGGTGATGAACACCCTGTTGAACGCGGGTGGCCCGCTGTCGAACCAGTCCACCGATCGGCTGCTGATCAGCGGCAACGCCAGCGGAATTACGACCATTCAGGTCAATCCCAGCGGCGCCGGCGCGATGACCAACACGAATGGGGTTGGGCCGGCCAGGATCCAGGGCATCTCCATCGTTCAAGTGGGCGGCTCATCCTCGGCCGGTGCGTTCCAGTTGGCGAACGGCTATGTCGCGAGCAGCTCCGGCCTGGCCTACCGGCTGTTCCAATTTGGTCCCGGATCATCCTTCGGCCCAGCCGATCCGACCCAAAATCTGATCGGCGGCGGTTCGAATAAATGGGACTACCGTCTGGAAAGCAGCTTCGTCACCAATGGCCCCTCGACCCGGCTCGAAGTGGCGCCCCAAGTCGCATCCTACGTGACAATACCTACGGCCTTGTTCAACATCGGGTTCGAGAACCTGGACTCGCTGCACCGCCGCCTCGGCGAGATCCGCGATGATCAGCTGGAGGGCAGGACGCAGCAGAATGAAATGTTCATCCGGGCCTTCGGCCAAACCTTCAACTACACCTCCAATCAAAGTTTCAGTAATTTTGGATACAACTCGCAGCAGGATTACGCCGCCGTCCAGTTGGGCAATAACTGGATCGCTATGGACAATCCACAGGGCACACTGAGAGTGGGCCTCGTCGGCACGATCGGCCGACTTTGGTTTCAGCCGAGCTCGGCCGATGGTCCGAGCAGCGGCGTGTTCAATGAGGAGACGCTGGCCGGCACCATCACGTGGCAGGCACGAAATGGTTGGTATGTCGACGGTATCATCGCCGGCGGCATGTTCGACGGAACCGTGTCCACCACTGCCCGCGGCGAGGTGACCGGCATGAATGGCACCACGATCGCAACTTCGATCGAGACCGGATATCCGATCCCGATTGTCGACAAGCTGGCGATCGAGCCGGAGTTGCAGGGCGTGTATCAGCACCTCGATTTCCCTCAACGCACGGATGTTGACGGCATCGGTGTGAATCTCGGTAGCCCGAATCAGGGCATTCTTCGCGCCGGTGTGCGGCTGCTCGACCGCGTGACGACCAACGACGGGACGCTGGTGACGCCGTATCTGAAGGCCAACCTGCTGCAGGGACTGGGCGGCGGAAACTCGGTGCAACTCAGCAATGTCTCGTATCCCATCGGCGACTTCGGCACGGCCGTGCAGCTGGGCGCCGGTGTGAACGGCACACTAAGCCGGAATGTGTCGCTGTACGGTGACGTTGCCTGGCAAAATCAAATAGGCAACGGCGGCTTCCGCGGTTGGGCCTTCAATGGCGGGCTCCGCTATGCGTTCGGCTCTCCCCCGGTGCTGCCTCCCGCGGTACCGGCCCCGCCAACGATCGCGCGCACCTATCTGGTGTTCTTCTACTGGGACAAGGCCGACCTGACGGATCGTGCCCGGCAGATCGTTGCCGAAGCGGCAGCCAACTCCCGCAAGGTTCAACTGACGCGGATTGCGGTCGATGGCTATGCCGATACCTCCGGCACGCACCGCTACAACCAGCGCCTGTCGGTGCGGCGGGCCCAGGCCGTCGCCGACGAGCTGGAGCGGAATGGAGTGCCGCGGGGTGAGATCGACATCCACGGCTATGGCGACACGCATCTTCTTGTTCCGACCGGTCCCGGCGTGCGCAACGCGCAGAACCGGCGGGTCGAGATTATCTTCCGCTGAACCGTCGCCGGCACGAACGTTACGCCTAGGTCCCGCTCGGCGTCCGGGAGTAGCGTTGGAACTGCGGCGCCGGTGGCCTCAATCCAGCAGCCACGGTGCAGCGGCGGCCTGGGCGATCTGGCGCACCTGATTCAGCAGACCGTGGCCGACCGGGATCCCATCCCGCATCCGCGCCTCGGCGTATTTCCACTGCGGATCGCCGGCGACCATGACTGGCCGGGCGGGATCGATCGGAGTGGTGGCGCGGAGGTCGCCGAGGAACCGCGCGACGTCGCTCTGGAAGTCGTCCGACGGGCGCATGATGCTCGGGTCGATCGCCATGAAGAAGTGCCCGATATCCATCCCCTGCGGCTTCTTCGTGTGCATCGGATCGGTGATCAGTGTCGCCCCCGACAGACACGAGGCGAGAATATTGACCATCGTCGCCAGGCCGTAGCCCTTGTAGCTAGAGTTTTCAGGTGAGCCGCCCAATGACGTGAGAAAACCGCCCTTCTGCTTGGCCACCAACGGGTCGTTGCTCGGGTTGCCGTCGGCGTCGAGCACCCAGCCGTCCGGCGTCGGCAGGCCTTCGTTGGCCTTGTTGCGAATACGCCCGGCGGCGACGGTGGTGGTCGCCATGTCCAGCAGGAACGGCACGCCGTCGGCGCTGGGTGCGGCAAACGACCAGGGATCGGTGCCCAGCCTCGCCTGCTTGCCGAAGGTCGGTGCCACCTGGATACCGGACGCCGAGGTGCACGACATCCCGATCAACCCCTGCCGCGCCGCCATCAGACTGTAATAGCCGGCGGCGCCGAAATGGGCCGAGTTGCGTGTGGTGGCGATCGCCATGCCGACGGCGCGAGCCTTGGCGATTGCCACCGACATGGCGAAATGCGCCGGCACGTGACCGAGCCCACCGCCTCCGTCCACCAGCGCCGAGACCGGGGTCTCGCGCACGATTTCCGGCCGAGCGTCCATCTTTGCCCGTCCCGACCGCCGCAGCCCGTCATAACCGGGGATCATCGACATACCGTGGCTGTCCACCCCGTGCAGGTCGGCCCAGGAGAGGATCTCCGAGGTAATCTCCGCGTTATCCTCCGCCATGCCCCACGCCAGCAGGATGGCCCGCAGTTGGGCGCGATGCGTTTCATATGATGCGGGCATGGCGTGTCCTCCGGTTGCTGCCACGCCGGCGATTACGGCGACGCGGGTTGCCAAGCCTTGCGCGGCGGCGAGGTTCCGGCAAGGGTGGCGTAAAGATCAGCAAGCTGAGGAGACGGATATGGCAGCCGACACGGTGGCCAACTCGGTGGCCGATAGCGCGTCCGGCGGAGCGGACATTGGGACGGCCGATGCGGCGGCGAGCCAGGCGTTGTTGCGAGCACGTTTCGGCATTGACCTGCCGGGGACGTCGGTGCCGGACGCGGTCGCCGGTTTGCTCGATCGGCGCGTGACCCGACGCTATACCGAGCAGGAGGTCCCGGATTCACTGCTGGATGCGCTGTTGGCCGCGGCACAGTCCGCACCTGCGAAATCCGATCTGCAGCAGTTTTCCGTGATCGTGATGCGCGATCGCGGGCGGATCAAGCAGATCGCCGACTGGATCGGCACCATGGACTGGATCGCCACGGCACCGGTCTTCCTGGTGTGGTGCGGCGACATGCGGCGCGGGCAGCGTCTGTGCGCGCTGCACAACATGCCGCATGCGAACAACAATCTCGATACCTTCCTCAACACGGCGGTGGATTGCACCCTGGCGATGGGCCAGTTCATGGCGGCGGCCGACGCGGTCGGTCTCGGCAGTTGTCCGATCAGCTATGTCCGCAGCCACATCGAGCGTGTGTCTCCGTTGTTGGGCCTGCCCTCCGGCGTCTATCCGGTCGCCGGCCTCAGCGTCGGCTGGCCGGTGTTCCGCCGCCCGGTGTCGATGCGCCTGCCGCCGTCGGTGGTGGTGCACCGGGAACGTTATCAGGATGAAGATTTGCCCGCGGCGATTTCCGCCTATGATGAGCGCCGGCGTGCGCGCGAGCCGGTGGCCGCCGGAAGCCTGAAGAATAACGACATCTATCCGCCGCGTGATGGCGTCGGCTGGAGCGAGAATGTCGCCCGCCAGCTCTCGGTACCGGAACGATTCGGCTTTGCCTCGTATCTTAAAACCAAGGGTTTCGATCTTGCCTGAGGACCACAGTAGCGGCACCTCCCTGGTCGACCAGAGGGAACCCCCCCGCCTCAAAGCGGTCCGCGCCAAGCATGCGGCCAGCCTGATCGTGCTGCGGATCGACCGTGGTGTTTCGCCGGCAGGTGAGCCGCATATGCTGATGGGTATGCGTGGCGCCCGGCATCGTTTCATGCCCAACCGCCTGGTGTTTCCCGGTGGACGGGTCGACCGACCGGACCTGAGTGCGCCGTTTGCCACATCGCTGTCCGCTCACACCGAGCGGTTGTTGCGGAAGAACACCAATGCCAGACTGGCACGCGGCTTGGCCTTGGCGGCGGCGCGGGAATTGCTGGAAGAAACCGGCCTGTCGCTTGGCACGCCGCCGCGGCTGGACCGGCTGCACTACCTCGCCCGCGCGGTGACCCCGCCCTCCAGCCCGATTCGCTTCAACGCTCGGTTCTTCCTGGTATCGGTCGAGGATGTCACAGGCAGTTTGGGCGGCGACGGTGAACTGGACGGGCTGCGTTTCTACGCCATGTCAGAGGCGATGGCACTGGACCTCGCGCTGCCCACCCGCCGGGTGCTTGAGCGATTGCAGATCTGGCTCGCGATGCCCGAAGCGGAGCGCGAGGCGCAGTTCCACACACCCGTGCTGCTGCGCGATCGTGGCTGGCGAATGGAGTAGCCTCACCGGGCGCTTGCTGTGCCGTCCGGAGGCTCGGGACATGCCGTCGCGGCCTGTGGCGCGGCAAAGCTTATCAATATGTGACAGCGGTCGCGGTTGGTCCCGGATTTGCTTTCCCAAAACAGCATCTGCGAAGTTGAGGACGCCGTCCATGACCGACCTGCATTTCCTGACCATTGCGCAGGCATCAGCCCTGATCCGCGGCAGGAAATTGTCCCCCGTGGAATTGACCCGGGCGTTCCTCGAGCGCGTGAAACTGTTGGATGCCAACCTGAACAGCCATTTACTTCTACTTGAAGAGCAGGCGACGGAAGACGCCAAGGCTGCCGAGACGGAGATCGCGGCAGGCCGCTGGAAAGGTCCGCTGCACGGCATCCCGATTGGACTGAAGGACATCTACAATACCGCGGGCATCCGCACGACCGGCCACTCCGCCCTGTTCAGGGACCACGTGCCGACCGAGGACGCGTTTACCGTCGGACTGCTGAAGCAGGCCGGTGCCATCATAACAAGCAAGCTGGCGACATGGGAATTTGCCATAGGCGGAACATCCTTCGACCTTCCATGGCCGCCGGCGCGCAATCCTTGGGACACCGCGCTCGACCCCTCCGGTTCATCGTCGGGTTCGGCGGTCGCGGTTGCTGCCGGTTTGTGCATGGGTGCGATGGGCAGCGACACCGGTGGCTCGATCCGCGGCCCAGCCGCATGGTGCGGCATCGCCGGGCACAAGCCGACCTACGGACTGGTCAGCCGGCGTGGCATTCTTCCATTGTCGTTCTCGCTGGATCACGCCGGTCCGATGTGCTGGACCAGCGAGGATTGCGCGCTGATGCTGCAGGTGTTGGCGCGACACGATCCTCGGGATGCCACCAGCGCAGCTGTTGCGGTGACGGACTTCACCGCCGGTCTGGGACAGACCCTGAGCGGGCTGCGGGTCGGGGTGGTGCGGCATTTCTTCGAAGACGATCTCGTCACTGATCCAGAAACGATCGTCGCACTGGCGGTGAGTGTCGCGGCGCTGCGTGACATGGGCGCGATCGTCGGCGATGTGAAGCTGGCGCCGTTCGGCACTTATGCCGACGTGGGCAGCCTGATCTCGCGCAGCGAGTCTTATGCCGTGCACCAGCACTGGCTGCGCACGACGCCGGAACTCTATGGCGCGTTTGGCCGCCACCGGTTGATGGCCGGGGCGTTTATCGCGGCCGCCGACTACGTGAATGCCCAGCGGGCGCGGGCCAGACTAATCGCGGAACTGGCCGAGGTGATGCAGACCGTCGACCTGCTGATTTTCCCGACGGCACGCTGCCCGGCGCGTCCGATCGGCGAGGATTCGATGGCGTCAGGCTTCCAGCCGTTTTTCAACCGCGCCTTCAATGTCACCGGCAGCCCGGCCCTTTCGATCTGCAACGGCTTCGGCGAGAGCGGCCTGCCGCTGTCGTTGCAGATCGGCGGCCGGCCGTTCGAGGACGCACTGGTGCTGCGCGTCGGCCATGCACTGGAGCGCGCCCTCGGGACACGGAGCCGCCGGCCTCGGCTGGGGTAAAGCGCCGCCAACGGAGCGCGGCGCCTCGCCTCCGCAGAGCCCTTACTGATCGCAGCCGGAATGGTTAGGCTGCGGACAGCGGATGTGCCGGCGTGCAAAGGGGTGATGAAACATGTGATACACCCCTATAGACGGGGTTGCTGTTCGCTGCGGTACATGCTGGCATAGGTGGTGATCGGGATAGAGACGATCCGGAGCATGGCGCCAATCGAGTTGGCACCATTGGCGACTTCGCCCAACGCCGTCGTCGTTACGCAATCGGCGCCTGCCGCTGTTGCTCCAGGCGATATCGACGGGGCCGGCGCCATGGCTCGCCGCATCCGGTTCACGAGTTGGTTCAGGCATGAGCAAGGAGAGGTCGACATGGCATCAGACATCAACCCGACCGGCATCGACCGGGAAACCTTCGGCGGCATGCTTGACCGCTCCGGCCTCGCTCTGAGTGACGCGCAGAAATCCACCCTGTTCGAGATTTACCCGATGTTTCTGGCAATGATCGCGCGGGCGAGCGCGCCGATGCCGCGGGAGGCCGAACCGTCGGTCATCTTTGTCCCGGAGGTGAAGTGATGGCACCCTTCCTTACGATCGCCGAGGCCGGCGCGTTGATCGCGGCGAAAAAGCTGTCGCCGATCGAACTGACGCGCATGTGCCTCGACCGGGTCAAGAAACTCGATCCGACCTTGCACAGTTTTCTGTTGCTGACCGAACAGCGCGCGATGGCGGACGCCGCGGCGTCCGAAAAACGCATGATGAGCGGCGGGCTGAAGGGAAAACTGGACGGGATCCCGATCGGTCACAAGGACATCTACAACACCGCCGGCATCCGTACGACCGCCCATTCCAAACTGCTGGAGGACAACGTTCCCAGCGAAGATTCGATGGTGGTGCGCAAGTGGGCCGACGCGGGCGCCGTCCTGATGGGCAAGCTCTCCACGCATGAGTTCGCCATTGGCGGCCCGTCCTTCGACCTGCCCTGGCCGCCCGCCCGGAACCCGTGGAACCCCGAGCATTTCACCGCCGGCTCGTCCTCCGGCACCGGTGCCGCGGTTGCGGCCGGCCTGATCATGGGTGGCACCGGATCGGACACCGGCGGGTCCATCCGTGGGCCCGCCGCGCTCTGCGGCATCGCCGGCATCAAGCCGACCTACGGCCTGTCGAGCAGAGCGGGTGTGCTGCCGCTGTCGTTCACCTTGGATCACACCGGGCCCATGGCTTGGACGGTGCAGGACTGTGCACTTCTGCTGCAGGGTATGGCCGGATACGACCCCGCCGATCCGGCAAGCGCCGACCGACCGGTGGCCGACTTCACCGCCGACCTGGACAAAGGCGCGAAGGGCTTGCGCATCGGCGTCATCCGCCATTTCCACGAGGTCGACAACCCGGTCAGTGCAGCCACCCGAAAGGGCATCGAGGACGCGCTGGACGTGTTCGGAAAATCCGGCGCGGAAATCCGTGACGTCCGACTGTCGCCGATGATGGACTACAACGCTCCCGGCTGGGTGATCCTGACCCTGGAAGCGTATTGCGTCCACGAACCGTGGTTGAAATCTCGCTTCAACGACTATGGCGAATTGCTGCGCGATCGGCTCGCACTCGGCGCCCTGCTGAGTGCGTCGGATTATTTCCAGGCGGTGCGCCGCCGCCGCGCCCTTTGCCTGGAGGTGCGGAATGCGATGGCCGACCTCGACATCATGATCACCGCGTCCGCCGTGGCGGAAGCACCAAAGATCACCGAGGTGCCGAAATGGGGGATGCTGGAGAAGCCCGGCTTCACCATGCCGTTCAATATCACCGGGCTGCCGGCCTTGAGTGTCTGCACCGGCTACGGCGCGGGAGGCCTGCCGGTCAGCATGCAGATCGTCGGCAAGCCGTTCCACGAGGCGACCGTCTTCCGTGCCGGCCACGCCTATGAGACCGCCACCGCGTGGCGCACGACACGCCCCGGGATGTCGATGGCACTGGCAGCATAGCGGGAGACCGGTATGGACCCGCATTTCCTCTCTATCACCGAGGCCAGCCGCCTGATCCGCGGCAACAAGCTGTCGCCGGTGGAACTTACCCAGGCTTTCGTGAACCGCATCCCTGCCCTGGACAGCCAGCTGCACGCCTTTCTGTTGCCGTTGCCGGAACAAGCCATGGCGGAGGCGAAGCAGGCGGAGGCGGAGATCGCGTCCGGCGGCTGGAAGGGTCCGCTCCACGGTATCCCGATTGGACTGAAGGACATCTATAACACTGCCGGCATCCGTACCACCGGTCATTCCGCCCTGTTCAAGGGACACGTTCCGGCCGAGGACGCCTTCAGCGTGCAGTGCCTACGTCAAGCCGGCGCCATCATACTCGGAAAACTCTCGACCTGGGAGTTCGCCATTGGCGGGACTTCGTTCGACCTGCCCTGGCCTCCGGCGCGCAATCCGTGGAATCCCGCCCATGAACCAGGCGGCTCGTCATCCGGCTCCGGCGCCGCTGTCGCGAGCGGTCTGGTTACAGCGGCGATGGGAACCGACACCGGTGGGTCCATTCGCGGGCCGGCCTCCTGGTGTGGCATCGCCGGCCACAAGCCGACCTACGGCTACGTCAGTCGCCGAGGCATCCTTCCTCTCTCGTTCTCGCTGGATCACGCCGGCCCGATGTGCTGGACGGTTGAGGACTGCGCGCTGATGATGCAGGTCCTGGCGCGTCACGATCCGCTGGACGCCGGCAGCGCGGCGGTGCCGGTGCCGGATTTCTCCGCGTCTCTGGGCGGCAGTATGGGCGGTCTCCGGATCGGCGTGCCGAGGCACTTTTTTGACCGGGACCTAACCTGTGAGCCCGAGGTCCTGGCCGCATTCGAAGCCTCGATGGAGGTGTTTCGTTCGCTCGGCGCCGACCTGCAGGACGTGACCCTGTCGCCGCTCGGTCTGTTCACCGACATCAACAGCCTGATCACCGCGGCCGAAGCCTACGCGATCCACCGTGAATGGCTGCAAAAAACCCCCGAACTATATGGTGAGCGGGCTCGGCTGCGCATCATGGCCGGCGCCTTCGTCGCCGCCGGCGACTACGTCAATGCGCTGCGTGAACGCACCCGGCTCGTCAATGAGGTCGGCGCCGTGCTGCGCGGTGTCGACCTGCTGATGATGCCGACGCGGCACATCGTCGCACCAATCCTTGGCGACTACGATTCAGCGGTCGGCCCGTCGCTGACCCGGCCGTTCAACATGACCGGATTTCCTGCATTGTCGCTGTGCAACGGATTTACCGCGTCGGGACTGCCGACGTCGTTGCAGATCGCCGGGCGGCCGTTCGAGGATCATCTCGTGCTGCGGGCGGGCGACGCATTCGAGAAAGCCACCGCTTTCCGCAACAAGCGTCCGCCTCTATCATCCGCCCCACTCGTTTCGGCCGCCGCCGACTGACAGGAGACCGCGATGACCGAGATCTCGTTCGAGGCACGGGTAAAAGCCACCGGCCTGCATCCAAGGCCTGAGGAACTGGCGAAGTTGGAAGCGCTGGTACAGGACATGGACCGGGCCGCCGCCCTGGTCCGGGCGCCCCGCTCTTACGCCGAAGAGCCACTCAGCGCCTTCCATCTGAAGCCCACGTAATATCGGGCGGCGCCATCGTTGCCCGGGTTCCGGTTCAGTCCGAACCACCCAAGATCGCCCTGCAGGCGGCCGGCAGCGGCGGAGGATGATACGGCACCGACGGCTTGGCCGGCAGATCGAGCTGATCGAACCACCATTGCAACGTCGCATCGCATCCGTCCCCGGCCGGAGGCGGTGCCGCCTGAACGCAGTCGGCTTGACCCGCCGGGCAGCGGAAGCGGATATGCATATGCGCCGCGTGGCCATACCAGGGCCGTATCAACTGCAACCAGCCCCGATCGCTTGTCACCTCGCGGCACAGCTGCCGCTTGATCGCCGGATTGACCAGGATCCGGTCCACATCTGGCAAGCCCGCCGCTAGACGCAGCAAGGTCACGACCCGAGGCGTCCAGACGCCGGTATCGACGCCACGTCCATCTGGCAGCACCAGGCTGGCCAGATCGACAGTCTCCCGCAGCGAGGGATCGAGCTTCATCCTCGGCCGCATGTCCAAACCTACATCGGCGTCCAGACCGATCTGGTGGCTGACATGGCCCCCGGGCAACGGCCCCCCGCGCGGGCGCGAAATATCCTCGATCAGCAGACTGGGCAGCCCGGCCGCCTGCGCCCGAAGGCCAAGTTCCTCCAGCTGGAGGATGGTGTCCGGAGCCCCCCAAAACGCGCTGCGGTTCACGTGAATGGTCTGGAATCCCGGCCCCTCGGGCGGCAGGCTCACCGCGCCGGCAAGGCAGCCGCCGGTCGCCGGACCACCGATGATGTGGAGCGGACCCGGGGCGGGCCCCACCGGAGTGGAATTCGGACCTTGGGCCAGAGCGATCGTCGCCGGCAACAGCGTTACCACAAACAGCGCCGCGATGATCCGGCTGGTCATTCTGCCTCGATCGCCACGTCGTCCCGGGTTCGCACCCGATGAGTATAGCCATCGGCGGCTCGACATGTGAAGCCGGCTATCGCCGCGGTCGTCGCCGGGGTGCGGGGCAGGCCGACGCCCAAGCCGGGCTGCGTGACCTCGCCATGATGAGCCTCGGCCGATGGCAGCGTCGCCGGACGCTCGCTCCCCGCACACCGTTAGCGAAATGTTAACCTGCCACGGCGTAGTCATCCGCAGCTGCCTCCCGCCAGCAGGCGAAAACCGTCCGGGAACGACCAGAGGGCCGACGATCGCGGATGCTCGACACTCCAGCCGACTTATCGGGCGCGGCACCAAACCCAAAACAGGGGTCGGGGCAGGACCCGGAGGATCAGGACCGAGGTAACGGCCGCACCAGTATACCCGTGTTCCTGGCCGCCCTCCGCCAGCGCCAGTTCACCCTGATCGTGACGGTGGTCCTGCTGCCCCTCTGTGCGTACATCATCCTGCTGCGGATTACGCCTGTCTATACAGCGACCGGATCGCTCATCTACGAGCCGAGCGAATACACGTTGCGGGAAATGCAGAGCATCCTGCGGGCTGATCCGATCACGGAAGCCATCATGGCCAGCCAGGCGGAATTGCTGCAGAGCCTGCACATCGCGCAGAAAGTGGCGGAGCGCGGCAATCTGTTCGACAATCCGGAGTTCAACGCTGAGCTGCGTCCGTCAAACCTGCGGCGCCGGGTGGTGGATGGCGTGTCTCGCCTGCTGGGGATGGACGCTCAAACCGTTCACGAGAGCGAGATTTATGGGCCCGTCCAGGATCGCGCGCGAGAACGGACCATGTTGGCAGTCCAGAGCAGGCTGCATGCAAGTCCGGTCCGCTTCTCCCACGTCATTGAGGTTACCTTCGCCGCCCAGGACCCGGTGGTCGCGGCCGCGGCGGTGAACAATGCGATGGATGTATACATAAAGGATCAATACGCGGCCAAGCATCGCATGGTGGATCACGCAAACGAAGTTTTGGACAAGCAGGCGGCCGAATTGCGGCGCGAGGTGCGGCGCACCGAAGAGAAGATGTCCGCTTACCGTGAGGAGCATGGCCTCAACCACGGTATGCACGCCAGTACGGACAGCGAGCAGATCACTCATCTGACCGAGGACCTGGTCAAGGCCCGCAGCGACCATGCCGATGCCAACGCTCGCCTGGACGCGGCGCGTGGACGGGCCGGAGCGGCGGCGCAGGCAGCGATCGCACTCTCAGTCGTTCACTTGCGTGCCCTGCAGGACCAGTTATCCGCCCAGATCCAGGCCCAGCGGAGCCGCCTTGGCGACGCCCATCCCGAGGTCCAAGGTCTGCGCCGCCAATTCGCCGAAGGACAGCGAGCCTTGTCCGCCGAAATCGCTCGCGTGGTGGCGGCGGATGAGGCCGAACAGCGAGCCGCGGCGGACCGGGTCGAGACGCTGGAGCAGAATCTGCACGAAGCCGAAAAAGGTGCAGACCAGTCGGCTCGGGCGCAAATTCCGCTCGACGCAATGTCGCGCGACCTGGATGCGGCGCGCGGCCAGCTGCAGGCGGTGCTGGAGCGAACGCAGCAAACCGCACAACAGGCGGCGATCGAGACGTCCGAGGCGCACGAGATCTCGTTGTCCATTCCGCCGGAACAGCCCAGCTCACCACGTGTCGTCCAGACCATGGTCGCGACCCAGGCGGGTGCGGTCTTCCTGGGACTGCTGCTGGTTTATATTCTGCATCTCGCCGACGGCACCCTGCACAGCGGTGACGCAATCAGGTCGCTGACCGGCCTGCCATGCTTCGCGCTGATACCCGAAGTCGGCAAACGCGCGCTCGGACATCTGCGGGTCCACGACTACGTCGCTCGGCGGCCGTTAACCGCCTTCGCCGAACAGGTCCGTGCGCTGCGTGCCGGTCTGTGGTTCAATCATGACCACCCCCGCATCATTGCGCTGACGGCGGCGCGCCCCTCCGAGGGCAAATCCGTGCTGACGATGGCGCTCGGGCGCTCCGCGCAGTTGAGCGGTGACCGGGTTCTGGTGATCGAGTGCGACCTGCGCCAGCCATCCTTCGCGCGCAGGTTCGGCGGCAGCGCTTCCCCTGGTCTGGTGGAGGTGCTGAAGGCTGAAGCCGAGTGGCGCGAAACGGTGCAGCAGGATCCGATCACCGGCATGGCCTTCATTGCGGCCGGCAAATCGACCGGCGATGCGCTTGGATTGTTCCTGTCGGAGGCGATGGACGCGCTGCTGAACAAAGTGCGGCAAGCCTACGACCTGGTGCTGCTCGACGCCCCGCCGGTCCAGGCGATGACCGAAGCCCGGGTCATCGCCGCGGCCGCCGACGCGACCCTGGTTTGCGTTCGCTGGCACTCTACTCCGCGCAACACGTTGCTCAATTCACTTGATTTGCTCCGCGATGCCCATGCCAAGGTGATCGGTACGGTGCTGACGAGGGTCGACTCTCGGGCGCATCTTCGTTCCGGATATGCCGACGCTGAGGTATATCATCGTCGCTACAAGACCTATTATCGAAGGTAGCGGAACGAATGCGAAATTTCCTTGTTACCGGCGGCGCCGGCTATGTTGGCAGCCATCTCGTCGCGGCGCTGCTGGACCAGGGCGCGCGTGTCACCGTGCTGGACGACCTGTCCACCGGCCACTATGGCGCGGTTCCGCTCGAGGCCGGCTTTATCCAGGCGGACCTCGCCGACAACGCGGCGGTGGAGGCTGTGGTAGCGCGCGGCTACCGGGGCACAGGCGGCGGCACAAGCGGGCACGCCAATGATGACGCAACCGACGATGCGCGCGCCGCCGCTCCCTGGGACGCGGTTTTCCACTTCGCCGCCTTGTCCCAGGTGGGCGAGAGCATGCGGATGCCGATGCGCTACCTGCTGGAGAACGTCGCCAACGGCATCCGGCTGATCGATGCCTGCGTGCGGCACGGCGTCGGACGCTTCGTCCTGTCATCCACCGCCGCGCTGTTCAATGTGCATGACGACGCGCCGATCGTTGAAACCGCCCTGATCGATCCGCAATCGGCATATGGCGACAGCAAGTGGATGATCGAGCGGGCATTGCACTGGGCCGGCCAGGTGCATGGCCTGCGCTATGCCTGCCTGCGCTACTTCAATGCCGCCGGGGCCGATCCGGCGGGACGTCTAGGCGAGGATCACCGCCCGGAGTTGCATCTGGTTCCGCTGGTGATCGACGCGGCGCTGGGCCGACGGCCGCCGCTGGATGTCTATGGCGAGGACTACCCCACGCCTGACGGCACCTGCGTTCGCGACTACGTTCACGTTTCCGACCTGGCCGAGGCGCACCTTCTGGCGGTACGCCAGCTCGACCAGGGATCGGTTACGTGGAACCTGGGCAATGGCGCCGGGCACTCGGTTCGCCAGGTGATCGCCGCGGTGGAGCGGGTGTCCGGGCTGACCGTCCCGCACCGGTTGGCCTCCCGCCGGCCCGGTGACGCCGCCGTTTTGGTTGCCTCCTCCGAACGCGCCCGGCTTGCCGGATGGCGGCCGGTGCACGGCGATCTGGATGACATCGTGCGCACCGCATTCGATTGGCGGCGGGCGCATCCGGGCGGCTATGGGAGCTGACCGCAGCCGTCCATTCGCACTCCTCCTGGCCGCTCCGCCGCTGCTATGGCCGGCGGTCTGGAACGGATACCCGCTCGTCTTCGCCGACACCGGCACCTATCTGACGCAGGCGATCCATCACTACGCCGGCTGGGACCGGCCGATTTTCTACAGCCTGTTCATGTTCCCGCTGCACGCCACGGTCACTGTCTGGCCGGTGGTGATCGTCCAGGCGCTGATCGCGGCCTATGTCCTGCACCTGGTCTGCCGGATCCTGCTGCCAACGCTCCCCGCAGGTGTCTTCGTTGCGGGTGTTGGCGTCCTGTCGGTGATCACCTCGTTGCCGTGGCTGGTCAGTGAACTCATGCCGGACCTATTCACGCCCCTGGTGATGTTGCTGCTGGTCGTGCTGGCCTGGTCACCCGAGCGCGTTCGTGGTGGTGAGCAGTTGCTTCTCGTTCTGCTGGCGGCCTTTATGATCGCCAGCCAACTGTCCAGTCTGCCGATGGCTTGCATCCTCCTCGTCGGACTGACCCTTCTGACCTGGCGGCGGGGCACACTGTCACCGGCCCCAGAGGCCGTTCATAGGCCAGGCGTTCGTCGCCGGATGCTGCTGATCGTGGCCCCCCCGGCTCTGGCGGTCATCAGCCTTTGCAGCGTCAATCTGGCTGCGCACGGGCGTTTCGCGATTTCTCCGTTCGGCAACGTCTTCCTGCTGGCGCGGCTGATCTATGACGGACCGGGGATGGCCGCATTGCAGCGTGACTGTCCGGACCGCGGTTGGCTTTTGTGTCCGTTCCTCAACCGTTTCCCGACTGATTCGGATGGCTTGCTCTGGAACGAGGACAGCCCGTTCCAGCTCGCCGGAGGTCCGAAGGCGATCTCCCGCGACGCGGACGCGATCATCTGGGCGGCCGTACGGTCCCATCCCGCCGGAGCCCTTCGCGCCGCAATCAGGAACACCCTGGACCAATTGCGTCGCTTCAAAAGCGGCGACGGGCTCGAGGCGTGGCCAAATCAGGTCACTCCCTGGATCGAGCAAGATTTCCCGCCACGCGAGAGCGCCGCCTATGAAGCTGCCAGGCAGCAGCGGGGCCTGATGTCGATGCCCGCCCCACTCGCGAAAATTCATCCGACGGTCGCGTTGCTCGGCGTCATCGGCTGCGCCATGCTGGTGCCCCTCGCTTGGCGGCGCCGGGCACCCTGCCTCGGTTTCCTGGTCGCCGTCTTGCTGGCATTGCCGGTCAGCGCCGCCATCACTGGCGCTTTGTCGGCTCCGCACGACCGCTATCAGAGCCGCATCATGTGGCTGCCGCCCCTCGTCGCAGCGCTGTCATTGGCGTCGCTGCGCCCTTCGTTCAGCTTGCGGCACCTCTTCTTCCCGGCTCCTCCGCGCGCCGCCTTCGATCCACCGCCCCAGCGACCGGCATGAGGCGCGACGCGCTGTGGTCCGGCTTTGAGGCCGTGACTTCTGCCGCGCTGTCGATTCTGGCGTCGTTCGCCATCGCTCGGATCATCGGCCCGTCCGAACTGGGCATCGGCGCTGCTGCAACGGCGGTGCATGTCGTGTTGTGGGTGTTCGTCAACGCGCTGTTCGCCGACGCACTGGTGCAACGGCCCGCAGTCAATGACCGCGTGCTGTCCAGTGCATTCTGGGCCTCGACCGCGGTCGGCTGCATGGCGATGCTGCTGCAAGCCGGCTCCGGCTGGGGCCTGGCCTGGGCACTGGACGACCGGCGTCTGGTTCCGATGGCTCTGGTCCTCGCCATACCGTTTCCCCTGGTCGGCGCCGCGGGCGTGATCCAGGGACTGCTGACTCGCGAACGCGCCTACCGCCGTCTCGCTCTGCGCACACTGATCGGCCAGGGGCTCGGTTCCGTCATCGGGATCGGGTCCGCCTTCGCGGGTGCCGGAGGCTGGGCGCTGGTCTGCCAGCAATCTGTCACCTCCCTGGTCGGCGCCCTGGCGCTGCTGATCGGTCGTGGCTGGCGGCCGTCATGGTGCCTGGACCGGACCATCGTAAAGTCGCTTTTGACGCTGGGCGTTCCGCTTACGGCCTCGACGCTGGTGCTGATCGCCCGCTATCGCCTGTTTGCCGTCCTGATTGGAAGCTCAGCCGGCGCCGCGGTGCTGGGTCAGGTGCATATTGCGTTCCGGCTGGTAGATACGGTTCGGGATCTTACCTTCACCGCCCTCTGGCGCCTGATGCTGCCGATGCTCTCGGAGCATCAGGATGATCGCGCCGGCATGCTCGAGCAGGTCGATCGCTGGCTGCGCCGGTCCGTGTGCGTGATCTTTCCGCTGTGCGTCGTCCTTGCGGTCATGCTGACGCAGATTGTCGCGCTGATCATGGGGCCAAAATGGGCGCAAGCCGGTCAAGCCGCGGTGCCGCTGGTCGGTCTAATGGCGCTGGCGACGCTGATGTTTCCCTCCGGTGTCGCGCTGGTCGCCGTCGGCCAGGCGCGGTTCACGCTCTACGGCAATGTCGGCTCGTTGCTGCTTGGATGCATCGGGGTCATGGTATTCCGACCGACCGATCCTGGGCATGCCGTGATGATCTGGTGCGCGAGCCATCTTGCCGTCTGCCCTTACGCGATGTGGGCAAATGCGCGGGCCCTCGGCGTCAACATGATCCGGCCGCTGAGCGGCGGATTTCATCTGCGGACAGCGACTTGACGGAAGCTTCGACTGTGCGAGTGATGACGGGACATCGGGCCTTCGAGCGTGCGCACATGGCTGAATAACATAACTTTGAAGTAATATTATGGGCCTCTCGATATTGGCCTCCAGGTGTCCCAGCCGGCGGCGGTTAGGGATCCTGACTTGCAGAGCCGTGCAGTCAAATTCATCGATCCCCTGCTCCTGGGCATCCGCCAACGACACGCTTTGCCTGGAATTACGGCTTGCGCACCGACGAACAGCGCTGAGGGCTATGGGTCAACACATCGATCGACCAATGTCACTTCGGACGCCTCCAGCACGCTGCGACGGCAAGCCGTGCATGGAGAGTCGTCGGTGACCGGCAACCCTTTCGCCCTACTTCAACTTTGCGCCACATGCCCTGAGGCATGGCACACCGGCCGGGTATTACGCGCCCGGCCGGTCGAGCTCGCAGAAACGTGATCTCAAGGGTCGCGCCGGCGGTGATCAGACCGAGCCGGCAACGTAGGCGGTCAAACTCTCGACAGCGGTGTCCTGTTCCATAATGCGCGCCTTGACGACGTCGCCGATGCTGATCAAGCCCACCAAGGTTTCACGGTCCACCACCGGCAGATGGCGGAAGCGCCCCGCGGTCATGATCCGCATTGCCTCCGCGACGGTGGTATCAGGATGGGCCAGTTGCACTGCGCGGGTCATAAGCTGGCCGGCGGTCATTTCCAGCGTGCGGCTACCGTTGGCGGCCAGGCAACGGACGATGTCCCGCTCACTCACGATGCCCAGCATCTGATCCGCCTGGTCCATCACCAGCGCCGCGCCGATCCGCCGATCGGACAGCAACTGGGCGACATCGGCGATCCGTGCCGTCGGGTCGACTGTGGAAACCTGGTAGCCTTTATGTTTCAGGATCATAGACACTGTGGTCATTGTTTTGCCCTCCCTGCTTCAGGTTGACGGGCGATCCAGGGGCAAGCCCTGCGAGGCGCCGTGGCCGCCGGAAGCAACGTGTTAGGTCATCCCGACGGCTGGATCGCGCCGTTGCATCCTAACGCAGAGGACATGATGCGCCTACCATTTGCTACAATGCAAACTTTAGCCGTGCACTGCAGCAAAGAGTGCTACCAGAGCGAGCTGCCTGCCATGAGCCCTGCGATCAGCAGTATCACGAACACGGCAATCGCTATGAAAAACAGGATCCGGGCAATACTGGCCGAGGCCGCGGCAATACCACCAAATCCAAAAATCGCGGCAATGATCGACACGACCAGAAAGAATAAAGCTAGACGCAACATGATGAGTTTCCACTTCGAGAGACCGATGCGTACAACTGAATAGTTACGCGTGAGCCCTCGTTGCGTATAGTCACAGGTCGTTGACCGCCGATCACTCCGCCGCCATCAGGACGCGAGCGGCGGGAGCCAGTTGGGTCTGCACCAGCTCGGAGAACCGGCCATTCTGCGCCAGTAGTGAATCGAAACTGCCTTGCTCGACGATCTGGCCGTTATCGAACACGAGTATCTCATCGGCGTCACGAACCGTGGAGAGCCGATGCGCGATGATGAACGTCGTCCGCCCAGCCATCAGCGTCTTCAGCGCTCGGCTCACCCGAGCCTCGGTGGCCGCATCCAGGGCGCTGGTGGCTTCGTCCAGGACGAGGATCGGCGGGTTCTTCAACAGCGCCCGCGCGATCGCCAGACGTTGCCGCTGACCACCGGACAGCGTCGTCCCACGTTCGCCGATCATCGTGTCGTAGCCGTGCGGCTGACGGATGATGAATTCATGCGCATCGGCCATGCGACAGGCCTGTTCGATCTCCGCGTCGCTCGCGTCCTCGTGTCCGACGATCAGATTATCGCGGATCGAGCGGTTGAACAGCAGGCTTTCCTGGAACACTACGCCGATGTTGGAGCGGAGACTTTCCAGGGTAACGTCCCGCAGGTCCTGACCGTCGATGGTAATGCGGCCTTCCGTCGGGTCCCACAGGCGTTGCAGCATCGCCATGGACGTCGACTTGCCGGCGCCGGTGTGGCCGACCAGGGCAACGCAGCTTCCGGACTTTGCCACGAATGACATATGACTCAGAACCGGGCCGCCGCCGCTGGGGTAAGCGAAGGAAACATCTTCGAAGCGAACCTCGCCGCGCGGCGCCCACAGGGCATGGGCGCCCTCTTTCTCCGGCACGCTGGTGCGGGCATCGAGGACGTTGAAGAAGTCCTCCAGCGCCGGCAGCTTGAAGAACAATGAGGAAACAAAGGCCGCGGCGGTTTCCAGTCGTCCGATCAGCAGCATGGCGAAGCCCATGAAGCTGACGATTTCACCCACACTCGCCAATCCGTTCACATGCAACCACGTGCCGACGACGACAATGGTGATCACCGTCAGGGTGCTGGAGGCCCGCGTCATGACGTTGACCAGTGCCCACCAGTTCAACACTGGGAACTGATGGCGGATCACCTGCTGGGCGATGTCGCCGAACAGCCGAGCCTCGGCGGACAGGCGGGTGAAGGATTGTACGACCATGACGTTGGAGAGTGCATCTTGCGCGGTGCCGGCGAGTGAGGAGTTCAAACCCTCGACCCGACGCTGTTCGGTTTCGGTCTTTTTCACCACGACCGCGGTGATGACCAGGAAGACGGCGACCAGCGCTATCAGAACAAGGCCCAGGCGCCAGTTCAGGATCAGCGTCATCGGCAACAGCACGAAAGCCGACAGTATGGTGGAGAGCTGGTCGCGGAAAAACACCAGCCAGGTGCCGAATAGCCCATCGGTTCCGGTCAGCATCGACTTGATCAGGCGGCCGGAATGGGTGTCACCATGGAACGATAGCGGCAGGGCAAGCACATGGCGGAAATACCGCCCCATGCTTTTGATCCGATGACGATGCGCAAGCCGTTCAGTCTGCAGCGACACGGCGATGTTGCTGAGTATTCCACCGACGCCGACGACACCCCAGATACCGAGTAGAATGGCGGCCTGATGCCACAGATCGTTGCGCGCCAAATGGTCGGACTGCGCAAGCAGATTGACCACGCGCCCGAACAGGACGGGGTCAAGAAATTGCAAACCAGCCACCATCAGATTGGCCGCGGCCAGGAAGCCCGCAATCCGGATGTCACGTCCTAAGAGGCCCAGAACACGTCCGTACACACGAAAGAACCGCATTTGTCCATCCCCGCCGGAGACTGAGCGTATTCCGTCTCCACTGATCGCTAAGGATAGGGAGCGCATGTGGCATGAAATGGGCAAGCGCACGAAAATCTGGTGGCGGACGCAAATAATCTTCGGCGGGCGTCCAGCAGGATCGGCCTGACGCGATCGCGGAACGACCTCAGGCTGATGAAATTGGGGCAACGATTAAATGTCGAAGCCATGCAAGTTGTTCACCCGAGGTGAAGGGTGAAGCTGTGGTTGCCGGACCTGTCAACCGCACGCCCAGCAGCCCCGGAATGATCGTCCACATGAGATGCCCACTTGAGGCCGCAGGGTCGAGCCTTGCTGATGCAACGTGTCCACACCCAGGGTGGCAGGGGGGCGACGCGGCGGGCGGCGGCGGATCTGTCATGACCGACAACCGATCAGCCTGCAAAAACCTCGCGTTCCGCGATCTGCTGGCGGAGAAGGGCATCCGCCATGTCGGCCGAGCGTATCGAAACGCTCAGCCCATGGCTAAAGACCTACAACACTATGCGGCATCCACGGCGGCATGAAGCACATGATGCCCTTCGACAGACTGAACGACGTTCTCGGGTTCGACACCCCAGAGCGCTTCCGCTCAAGGTGGCAGCGGCCTAGGTTTTGGACCGCCGAGCTGGCGGTCGGCTGCGCCGCTTCACCGTCGGCGTGGGGGTGGCTTCAGAACGACCCATCGACTGGCCCGCGACCATTCCGGATTTTTCCTGGCCGTTGACCGGCTCGGCAGTCCGCCGCAGCCGATCCGGAGGTGTCGCGTCGGGCGACCTCTCACTGCTGATGCTTTCCTCGGTTCCCACCAATTCCCGCGCTCGCTCCCAGTATTCCACGTCGCGACCGTGTGGTTTGCCGTCCGCCTCCCACAAATGATAGGCGCGCTCCCGGACCCGGTGTTCGCGTGTGGGATCAGTTACCGATGGATTGCGTACCATAGAAAGCCTCTCGGGTCGTGCCAGTCAAACCAACTCCTTAACGAGTCAGGCAAACTATAAACGTGTACAGTGGTACGGCGTTGCATAACCGCGGCGTCGTCGATCAAAACTCGGCGCGCCGGCACGCCCGGCTGGCAGCCGCGCTCAGCCGCGGAACTCGGGCGTGGCCTGCAGCAGCGGAAAGGCGCTATGCGCGTGGGTGACGACAACCGGCGGCGCGTCGCGGAACACAAAACCGGGATGCAACTCCGCCAGGCTGCGCGCACCGGCTAACGCCATCGCCACGCCGAACTCGTGCTCCAGCAGCTCCAGCATCTTGTGCACGCCCGCGTCGCCATCGGCGGCCAGGGCGTAACAGTACATCCGCCCGATCGCCACCGCGTCCGCGCCAAGTGCGATCGCCTTGAGGATGTCGGTGCCGCGACAAATGCTGCCGTCGATGATGACGCGGGCTCGACCGCGCACCGCTGCCATCACCTCCGGCAGCACATCCATCGAACCGCGCCCGTGGTCGAGCTGGCGGCCGCCGTGGTTGGAGACATAAACCCCGTCCACACCGTGCTCGCAGCACAGCGCCGCATCCTCGCCAGTGGCGATTCCCTTCAGGATCAAAGGGATGCTGTGCTTGTCCTTGAAGTGCTTGACGTTGTCCCAGGTGAACCCGGCCTGATAGTTCTGGCCGGTCGCGGCGGTGCGCCACGGCTTTACAAACCGCCCGGCGATGTCTCGTTCCCGGCGGGAGTAGGCGGCGGTGTCAACGGTGATAGCGAAGGCGTCGTAGCCGGCATCGACAGCGCGCTTCACGACGTCGTCCACCCAGGCATTGTCGCCACGGACATAGAGCTGAAAGATCTTCGGACCGACGGCCGCCGCCGCGGCTTCCTCCAGCCCGGGGTGGGTCACCGAGCTGACCATGATCGGCACGCCGAACGCCGAGGCCGCCCGCCCCGCCGCCGCCGCGCCGCCCGGGTCGAATGACTCGAGCGAACCGACCGGTGCGAGGATCAGCGGCAGCCGGAGCTTGCGGCCGAACAGCGTGGTGCCGAGGTCGATTTTGGCGACATCGACGCAGACCCGGGGGCGCAAAGCCAGGGAATCGAGCGCCTGGCGATTTCGGCGTAGTGTGGTTTCCGTCTCGGTCGCGCCGACCAAATAACCCCAGATGTGGTCCGAGAGCTTCGCCCGCGCGGCGGGAATGAACTCGTGCAGGCATTGGAAATCGCCGGTGGGTTCGAACAGATGTTTGGCGTCAGCTTGATCCATGGCTTCCCTCTACGATGGCCCTCGCCCACCAGGCGCCGCCGGCCGGTGCCGCGCAGGGCCCGGACCCATGCTGGCTCATTCCGGGTCGTCGGCATAGGCGAAGCTGGCAGTCTATACAGTCAGGCCGGACAGTAACGCCAGATCGCTCGAGAGCCAGTTTCGACAGCAGTATCTCCGTTTCACCGCAGTTCGGTAGGCGACTGCGCTAAGACAAAGGACGAAGTGTAGCCGCGGGCCGGGGCGCAAGCGCCTCGTCGGTCCGAATGACCCGGCTTGCATCAGGCGGGTTGCACCATGCCGCCCTCGCCGCGGACCCGCACCGGGCGGGTTTCGGGCATCGCAACCCAGAGCAGCCCCGTCGCGGTCAGGCCGACGACTGACAGCGCCAGAAACGCCACCTGCGGATTGAAATTGTCGGCGATCCAGCCGGCGACCGTGGTGCCGAAAGTCGCCCCCAGTCCGGCCGCCAGGCCAAACGAGCCAATCGCCAGATTCAGGTAGCCGGTGCGCTCCGTCAGATCGGCGGCGATCAGCGGGATCATCAGGCCGAGGACGGTACCGCCAAGCCCATCCAGCACCTGTATCACGGTCAGCTGGAACGCCCCCGGCAAGGTCGCGAACAGCAAGGCGCGGAGCGCCACCGAGCCAAAGCCGACCAGCAGCACCGGACGCCGACCAATCCGCTGGGCCAGCCGACCGGCCCACGGCGACAACACCGCGACAAGTAATTGCGGCACCACAATCGTCGCGGACACCAGGTAGCCGGGTGCGCCACCCCGCTGAGCCAAGCCGGTCAGTGCCAGCGGCAGCAAAGCTGCATTGGCCAATTGGAACAAAACGACCGAGAAGGCGAAAACATGCAGCGCCGGTTCGGTGAAAATGTGCCAGTCCGGATGCTCTCGCCGGCTCGGGTGCTGCAGCGCCGGGTGCTCCCCTTCGGGTGTCAGACATTCCGACGGGTGAATGAGCAGCAGGGCGCCCAAGGCAGGCGCCACGAAGGCGGCGGTCAGCAGGAATACTGATCGTTCGGAGGTATAGGACGCCACCACGCCCAGCAGGGCCGCTGAAGCGGCCGAACCCAGCGACGCGTACAAGGCATTCAAACCCAGCCGTTCGCTGAAGGCTTCATGCCCGCACAACGATAAAGTCAGCGCGGCAATCGCCGGCGTGATCACGCTGCTCGCGATGGCATGGCCGATCTCGGCCGACCAGACCCCAGGCCGTGAGGGATGCAAGGACAGCAGCACTGCGCTGAAGCCAAGTGTGATCAGGGCGGCGGCGGTGACGTTACGTTTGACGTGGACGTGGTCCACCAGCATCCCGCCGGGCAACTGGCAGACGAGTCCGGCGATCGTACCAATACTCAGGGCGAGGCCGATCTCGGTGAAATCCCAGCCCTGCTGGGCCAGCCAGACTGCGACGAAAGGCCCGAACCCGGTCTGCACCGCGGCGGTAAAGAAGTTCAGGCCATACAGTCCAAACCTGCCGTTGGTCACATCGCCACCTCAGGCCCCGAGCACCTACATCCGCCCGGGCCGCAGCGTAGACCAGAAAATCGATTCTGTCAGGCGGTCACGGCACGCAGGCGCGGGACCGGCTCGGCCAGGCTCTCATAGACATCGATATAGTCCTCGGCCATGCGGCGGGCGGTGAAGCGTCGGTCGAAGGTGGCCCGCACCCGGGCGCGGCTCAAGGTGTGGACTTTGCCCACCGCGGCGACCGCGCCGTCGATATCGTCGACGATGAAGCCGGTTACCCCATGGTCGACCACTTCCGGCACCGAGCCGCAGTTGAACGCGATCACCGGGGTGCCACAAGCCATGGCCTCGATCATCACCAGGCCGAACGGTTCCGGCCAGTCGATCGGAAAGATCAGCGCATCGGCACCGGAGAGGAAGCCCGGCTTTTGCGCATCGCTGATCTCGCCGATGAATTCCACATCAGGGTTGTCACGAATCAGCGGCTTTATCAGTGTGTCGTAATATTCCTTGTCGGCGTTGTCGACCTTGGCCGCGATCTTCAGTTTCATACCGGCGCGGCCGGCGATACGGATCGCCCGATCGACCCCCTTCTCGGGGGAGATGCGACCGAGGAAGGCGGCGTAGTCCTGCTTTACCGGCTGCGGCTTCAGCAGATCCGACGGGATGCCGTGCAGCACCGTGCGAACCCAGTTCAGGTGCGGGATGGGCCGGCGCTGGCTATCTGAGATCGAAACGAAGGGAGTGGCGGCAAAGGTGCGGTAGGCATCGACATATTCTGGTAGATCGAGGCGTCCATGCAAGGTGGTCAGAAACGGCACCTTCTGACGGCTGAACAGCGACAGCGGAAAATAGTCGATGTGAAAGTGCAACACATCGAACTCGTCCTTGCGGCGGTAGATCAGCTCCACCATGCGATAGTAGATGGCGATCCAGTCCCGGACACTGGGATCGAGCCGCAGGGCCTGCTCACGCATTGGCGCAAGCGTGGCCGAGGTGACTGAGTTGCCGCTGGCGAACAAGGTGACGTCATGACCCATCGCGACCATCTCCTCGGTCAGCGAAGCGACCACACGCTCGGTGCCGCCGTACAGCTTTGGCGGCACCGCCTCGAACAATGGCGATATCTGAGCGATACGCATAGAGAATTTGCCCCGAACATATCTGTAAGTTTAGTTATCTCAGGCGCCTTCGTTTCTGTGATGTCTTCGCACAAACTTCATCTTGACTTCACAATCACGGTGCCCCTACTAATTATTGGTTATAGTTTTTGAATGTGGCGAAATGTCGGCGTGTTTCTGGCGAAGCTGCGGGGATCGCGAACTCGGTGCGGATTTTTCGCCGAACCACCGGATCGACGTTGATACCAGGCCACGCTGAAATCAAATCAATGCCATATCAAGCCGAAATCAAGCCTATGCGGTCCGGGTCCGCAACCTTATCCCGACGACAGGAGCCCGTCGCCGCCATGGCGCACCACCAAAGGGAATTCGCCCCGGGTCAACAGACGTTTCCCGCGCTGCGCGGCCGGCCGCTGGCCTTTCTGTTCAACTACGTCCGCCGCCATCCCACCGGTCACCTGACCGTGCTGCTCGCCATGCTTATTGCGGTGACATGTGCGGTCTCCACACAATACGGCATGAAGCATCTGATCGACATCGTCTCCAGCGGTCGCGATGCGGCCGCGGGTCGGGTGTGGGGTGGTTTCGCGCTGCTGTGCGGGCTGGTCGCGACGGACAATCTGGCGTGGCGGGTAGCCGGCTACACCGCAAACCGCACCTTCGTCGCCGTCACCGGTGATATCAGGCGTGACCTTTTCCGGCATCTGTCCGGGCATTCCCCGAGCTACTTCGCCGAGCGCCTGCCGGGCGGCCTTGCCAGCCGGATCAGCGCGACCGCCAGCGCCGCGTTCACGGTGGAAAACACCGGTTCCTGCAACGTCCTGCCACCGGCCATCGCGCTGATACTGTCGATCGCCCTGATCGGGTCGGTCAATCTGACCCTGGCCGTCACCCTGACGGCTCTGGCAGCATGCCTCGGGGCGCTGGTTTTCGCGCTCGCCCGCCGAGGCTCCGGCAGGCACCTCGATTATGCCGCGAAGGCTGCCGCAGTGGATGGCGAACTGGTTGATGTCATCAGCAACTTCCAGGTGGTACGGGCGTTCGGCGCGACGCTGCGCGAGCAGACCCGGATCGGCGCCTCGATACAAAGCGAGATGACATCGCGTTGCCGCAGTCTGTATTACCTTGAGCATATACGGCTGGTGCACGCCGTGCTGACCGCATTGCTGACCGCCGGCGTCGTCGCCTGGGGCATCCTGCTGTGGCAACAGGGTCAAGCCAGCGTCGGCGACCTGGTGCTGATCACCGCCCTCGCCCTCAGCATCCTGCACGGCACCCGCGACCTCGCCGTCGCCCTCGTCGATCTCACCCAGCATGTCGCTCGGCTGCAGGAGGCCATCGGCGCGCTGTTGACCCCGCACGAACTCGCCGACCGGCCGGACGCAAAACCGTTGCCCAAGGGCCGCGGCGAAGTGAGGTTCGAACAAGTCCACTTCGCCTATCCCGGGCGTCCCGCCGTGCTGCGCGACTTCAATCTGACCATCGCACCCGGCGAACGCGTCGGTCTGGTGGGCTATTCCGGCGCGGGCAAGTCCACCGTGCTCGCCCTGCTGCAGCGCTTCTACGAGGTAAGCGGCGGCCGGATCGCAATCGACGGCTGCGACATCCGGGAGGTAACGCTGGACAGCCTGCGCGACGCCATGGCGATCGTGCCGCAGGACATCTCGCTGTTTCACCGCACGGTGATGGACAACATCCGCTATGCCCGTCCGGACGCGACGGAGCAGGAGGTGCTGCGGGCGGCCGATGTGGCACATTGCCGCGACTTCATCGAGGCCCTGCCGGACGGGTTCGCGACCATGGTCGGCGACCGCGGGGTGAAATTGTCCGGCGGTCAGCGGCAGCGGCTGGCGATCGCGCGGGCGCTGCTAAAGGATGCGCCGATCCTGCTGCTCGATGAGGCTACCAGCGCGCTGGACACCGAATCGGAACAGGCCATTCAGCACGCGCTCGACCGGCTGATGGCCGGGCGCACAGTCATGGCGATCGCCCACCGGCTATCCACGCTGCAAAGTTTCGATCGTATCATCGTCATGGACAAGGGTCGCATCGTCGACGATGGCTCTCCGGCGGAATTGGCAGCCCGCCCAGGTCCATACCGCGACCTGCTGCGCCGGCAGCGCATGGACCCGATCGAGGCGGCGGCGGCATAGCCCGACGCGGTTCATACCGTCGGTCCGAATGTTGACCCAGTCCGCGATTGTCGGGCTGCCGGCATCCTCCGGCGTGTTCCAGCGCTGCGATTGCCGGCTTGGTCTTGGCCTCGCGAAGACAGTCCCACCGCGCCGATGACGTGCTCGACCAGGGCGGTTGATGGCACCATCGGCGATTGCGATGTGGTGGGGACGGTGAACTCCTGACTGCAATGATCGGGGCGGCATCCGACGATCAGCAAGGCCAGGAGGCCAGATGTCCGCCTCGCCCAGATCCGGTTTTGTGACCCGCGACACGCAATAGTCCGACAGAACCATGCAATGAGGGCGACCGAGGCCAAACCGCGCTCGAGCGAGCGGCGGTTCCCAACCTTTAATCGTCAGAGGATCGAGTCATGCCCGCACATCTTGGGGTTAAAAATCGACTGAAACTGCCGCCCGCGCTGATCGTAGGCAACTTGCAGAACCTGGTGCGGCGTGTTCCAGGCGGCGAGGTGACCTGGAGCACCCTGAAAACGATTCAGGAGCACAACCGCCTCGCACGGGAGAACCCGTGTTCCGGTCTCCAGTCTTACCGGGACAACGTAGCGAAATACGGTCCGAACGGCGAGTACACCAAGGTCTCACCGGCCGACTGGAATACCTATCTGGGACCGAACGGCATGGTCGACAAATTGGTCGAAATGTCGTTTGACTTCGACAAGGCCAGCAAGGTCACGCTGATCACGCGCAAGTCCTCCCGGTCGGAGCTCAAGCGGGTCGAATTGACATGGTCCACCGGCAGGATCGAGACCATCTGGGCGAGGCCCTAGGCCGGATCGCCATCCGTCCTCGCGAACCGGTTTGGCTAATTTCACGCGCCGCCTTCTCGCTCGCGCGAAGCCAGCCAACCGCTCTGATGGCCTGGACCCCGTTTCGCGGTCAGCCGCCCGACCCACCAACCCCGCGCGTCTACCGGTTAGCGTGCTGCAAGCGGCCTGGTATCAGCCGAAAAGCAGCGCCGGCGGCCGCCCGGGGGGGTGAGCGTGGTCGAAAAAGACCCAGGCGTGGTGATGCTGCGCGGTTTTGGTGTGCTCGCCCATGTCGAACCATTGGATGCGCCGGCGCAGAACCACGACCGCGGCGAACGGGGCGTCGGACATCATTTCCGCGGCCCGCCGGCCCGCCATCCACTGCAGGCGCACCAGCAGCGCGAGTTGCCCCTGCGCTGAGGCCGTCAGCGCCAGCGCATGCCGCAGAAACCCCAACATCGCGGTTGGAGAGCGCGACTGCCCGGCGTGCGAACCACTGTCACCATAGGGTGGGTTCGTCACAATCGCCCGACAGCCCTCGGCCACCTGCCGGCAGGCCAGAAAATCGACGCCTGGCGTGCCGAAGCCACGATCGCAGATATCAGTGGAAACGACTTCGTGTCCGTGAGCGGCCAGCACGGTGGACATCGCGCCGTCACCGCAGCAAGGCTCCCATATCGGTCCGCGTAATTTGACGTGCCGCAGCAGCGCCTCGGTGACCCAGGTCGGCGTGGCGAAGAAATCCTGGCCCGGGCGGTCGTAGCCCGACACGTGAATCGCACGGGCCTCGATCAGTCGACGTTGGGTGGAAACCGGGGGCGGCGCGGAGGTCGGACCGGTCCCGGCAAGCGGCTCGCCGAGCTGCGGAGGACTTACCCGGGCGGCGCCTGATCGAAGCGGCTGCGGCGGTCGTTGTGGGTCATGGCGTAACTCCGAACCGGGATCCACGTCGCGAGTGGGACCGGAATATTGAGGACTGCTCGGCAGCGAATTCGGACGTGGAATCGGGCTTGCCAAGCGGTCGGAATTTACCGCGTAACGGTATCGGTGAACAACCCGCGCGAGCGTGGCCGCCGCATCGGGCAAGTAGACTCCCGCTCGCGGTCCGTAACGATGCCGTCAGCGCGACCTGCGCCAAACGGTCGCACGGTCCAGGTGGGTCTCGGCATCCAGGCTCGGTTCCGCTCAGACTGGATTGTACTTATCCTGGGTCCTCGGCTTTGCACTGACCGGCCAGCAAGGAACAACCCCCGCCATGTCGCGTCTCGTCGTCGTCTCCAATCGGGTTGCTCCGATCGAGGAGGGTGAGGCTACCGCAGGCGGACTGGCGGCCGGTGTGCTGGATGCATTGAAGCAGACCGGCGGCCTGTGGTTCGGCTGGAGCGGCGAAGTGACCGATGCAGGCGAAACGAAATCCGAGCGCAAGGTCGGTGCCATCACGCTGTTCACGATAGACTTGTCGCGCCAGGACTACGACCAGTTCTATCGTGGCTTTGCCAACGGGACGCTGTGGCCGGCGCTGCATTACCAGATCGGCCTCGGCCGTTTCGAGTGGCCGGAGCTTGCCGGCTATCGCCGCGTCAACGAGACCTTCGCCCGCGCGCTCGTGCCGATGATTGGGGCCGACGACCTGATCTGGGTGCACGACTACCACCTGCTGTGCTTGGCCGCTTCGCTGCGCGATCTCGGCGTGACCAACCGCATCGGACTGTTCCTGCACACTCCGTTCCCGGCCCCCGGCGTGTTCAAAACGATCCCCTGCCATGCCGAGCTGATCAGGGCGATGTGTGCGTACGACCTGCTGGGGTTTCAGACCGGGACAGATCGTGCCGCCTTCGCGGACTACGTCCTGCGTGACGCCGGCGGCGGCCGGGTTGGGTCCGATGCCTCCGCTGTGTGGACGCTGTCAGCGTTCGGCCGAACGATGCGCGCCGGCGTCTATCCGATCGGCGTGCACGTGGACGAGGTCCGCGCTCAGGCCGAGACGCCGCTCAATCGCCGCCAGGCCACGCGCATGCGCGCCAATCTGATGGAGCGCTTGCTGCTGAGCGTTGACCGCCTGGACTACTCCAAGGGCCTGCGACAGCGTTTTGCGGCGTTCGAGCGCTTTCTGGCGGACTACCCGGCGCAGCACGGGCTGGTGACCTTCATGCAGATCGCGCCGCCGTCGCGCTCCGACATCGAGACCTATCAACGCATCCGGCGCGAACTCGAAGCCGAGGCGGGCCGTATCAACGGTCGGTTTGCCGAGGTGGATTGGGTACCGTTGCGTTACCTCAACCGAAGCTTTGCCCGCAATGTGTTGATGCCGCTTTACGCCGAAGCGCAGGCCTGCCTGGTGACGCCGTTGCGAGACGGGATGAATCTGGTGGCGAAGGAGTATGTCGCAGCCCAGGACCCCGAGGACCCCGGCGTGCTGATCCTGTCGGAATTCGCTGGGGCGGCGCAGGAATTACAGGCGGCACTGCTGGTCAACCCGTACGACGAGGCCGGCATGGCGCAAGCGATGGACAGCGCGCTGTCGATGCCGGTTGAGGAACGACGGGAACGCCACCAGGCCATGCTGAGCGTGATGCGCTCGAACAGTCTCGAACGCTGGCGCGATCGCTTCGCGGCTGATCTGGCGGCGGGATAGGCAAATGCGGAGCAGGCCGGAACTCGAGCCAAGGCGGAACACGCAAGCGGCTGTCTGGCAAGTCAAGCGCTCTGCGCTGAGTTCGTGCCCTGTGCTGCGGGGCATTCGGCCGCACCGGGGCCTCGTGGGCAAATGGCGTCGCGGGAGGCGTCCCGGATTGGCAAGACCGCCCAGCCTGGCGCTATACTTTGGCGCGGATTGAGACGCGCGGAGGTGAGCAGTGAGCATTGAGATCAAGCCGCTTGGTCGGCCGGAATTTGTGGGCGAGGTCAGCGGTATCGACATCAGTGCCCCGCTTGCCGCCGATCAGGTTGCGGCGATCGAGGCCGGCATGGACCGGTACGCCGTTCTGGTGTTCCGCGGCCAGCCGCTCACAGACGAGCAGCAATGCGACTTCAGTCGCAACTTCGGCGAACTGGAAGTCACCCTGATCAGCCAGATGATGAAGCCTGCCGAACGGCGACTTGGGCCGAGGGAGATGGGGGATATATCGAATCTTGATACCGCGGGAGGGCTACGGCCGCGGGATGACAGCCGCCGGATGTATGCGCTGGGCAACCGTCTTTGGCACTCCGACGCCTCGTTCCGGGCAACCGGTGCCGGCTATTCGCTGCTGTCGGCGCACGTGGTGCCGGGCACCGGCGGCAATACCGAGTTCGCCGACATGCGGGCAGCATACGACGCGCTCGACGATGGAACCAAAGCCGAGATCGAGGGCCTGATTACCGAGCACTCCATCGCCTTTTCACGTTCGCAGCTTGGCTTCCAGGACTACGGCGAGGGCAACGACGACAAAATCCGGCCGGTTCGCCATCGTCTGGTGCGGACGCATCCGGTGACCGGTCGCAGCTCGCTTTACTTGTCGGCCCATATTGGCGGCATCGTCGGCTGGCCGGTGCCCGAAGCGCGGGCGTTCATCCGTGACCTGACGGAGCATGCGACGCAGCCGCAATTCACCCATGCGCACCAATGGCGGGTGAACGATCTGGTGATGTGGGACAACCGGACCACGATGCACCGTGCGCGTCGATATCGCGATCTCCAGGAGGTGCGCGACCTGCGACGCACTTCGATCAAGGGAACCGGCCCCACGGTTGAACAGTTTGCATCTATTGCTGCCGAATAGGCCAAGGGAGCGCGTCATGAGCATAGCCATATCCGACCTGACACATGGGTTCGCGGGCGAGGTATTTGGCGTCGACATCACCCAGCCGCTGACCGCGGCCCAGGCCGCCGAGCTGGAGGCCTGGATGGATCGCTATGGCGTGCTGGTCTACCACGACCAGAAGTTTACCGATGAACAGCAGCAGGCGTTCAGCTTGAACTTTGGGCCGCTTGAAGTCGACCGTGGGCGGCAACATTACGCGACCTGAAGATCGTCGCCTGAGCGCCACGATGGCCGATGTTTCAAATCTGGGTGTAGACCACAAGCCACTGCCGCGCGACGACCGCCGCCGGCTGTTCAATCTCGGCAACCAGCTTTGGCACTCGGACAGTTCCTTTCGGGCCATTCCGGCAAAGTATTCGCTGCTCTCGGCGCGCAGCGTCGTCGATCGCGGCGGCAACACCGAGTTTGCCGATATGCGTGCCGCTTACGACGCACTGGATGCCGGGACCAAGGCCGAGATCGAGGACCTGATCTGTGAGCATTCGCTGATCTATTCGCGCGGCATACTCGGGTTTACCGAATTGTCCGAGGCGGAGAAGAAGCAGTTCAAGCCGGTGAGGCAGCGCCTGGTGCGAACCCACCCGGCCACCGGGCGGAAGTCTTTGTATCTGTCGTCGCACATTGGCACGATCGTAGGCTGGCCGATGCCCGAGGCTCGCGCCTTCATCCGCGACCTGACCGAGCACGCGACGCAGCCGAGGTTCACCTACGTGCACAAGTGGCGCCAGTTCGATCTGGTGATGTGGGACAACCGCGCCACAATGCACCGCGTCCGGCGGTTCGATGAGACCCAGGTGCGCGACATGCGCCGTACCACCGTCGCAGGTGACAGCGTGACAGTGGAGCAACTGGCGGCGTAGTGGGAGAATCAGCCGAACGAATACTTCCCGATCGGCTTCGGCGATGATACCTGCTCGAGCATCAACTGATCGAGCACCCGGTCATTGCGCAGTTGATCACCCGCCCGTGCCGCTCGATCAACGACCTTCAATGCGACGCTAATCTGAGAACACTGTCCCCGGGAGCTTGTTCATGGCCGCCAGCCTGGCCTCATCCATTCCTGCCGCCACACCCGTCGTTGAACAGATTGAACGGGAGACGATGCGGCGAGTGACCCGTCGCCTCATTCCGCTTCTCATGATCAGCTATTTCGCAGCCTATCTGGATCGGGTGAATGTTGGCTTCGCCGCCCTGACCATGAACAAAGCGCTGGGCTTTTCCGCCGAGATCTTCGGCATCGGCAGCGGTATTTTCTTCGTGGGCTATTTCCTGTTCGAAATCCCCAGCAATCTGATCCTGTCCAAGATGGGGGCCAGGCGCTGGATCGCGCGGATCCTTCTGACCTGGGGCATCATCTCCGGGGCGACTGCCTTCGTCACTGGCGTCTGGTCATTCTTCGGCATCCGGTTCCTGCTGGGACTGGCCGAGGCGGGCTTCTATCCCGGGATCATCCTCTATCTCACCTGGTGGTTTCCGTCATCCTACCGCTCGCGGATCATTGGCATCTTCATGACGGCGATCCCCATCTCCATCGTCACCGGCTCACTGATATCTGGCCAGATCCTGCGGCTGGGCGCGTGGGGCGGCCTCGATGGATGGCAATGGCTGTTCCTATTGGAAGCCCTGCCGGCGATCGTGTGTGGCTTCCTCGTGATGTTTTACCTGACCGATGGACCGGAGCATGCGCATTGGCTGCAACCGGAGCAGCGAGACTGGCTGGTCCGTCGTCTGGCCGCCGAGCGAAGCCAGCGCGAGGCGATCCGGCATTATTCGTTGGGCGAGACGATGCGAAATAGCCGTGTCTGGCTGCTGACGCTGGTGTATTTCGGTCAGAACGTGACGGGTTACGGGCTGGTCATCTTTCTGCCGCAGATCGTCAGCCGCTTTGGTGTCGGCGTCGGAATGAACAGCCTGATCAGCGCCCTGCCGTTTGTTGCGGGGGCGATCGCCATGGTGCTGTGGGGCTTGCATTCGGATCGAACCGGGGAGCGTCCGCTGCACGCCGCCGCCGCGTGTTTCCTGAATTTTGCCGGGCTGGCTGTCTGTATCTTCTTGCAGGATCCGGTGCTGATGGTGATTGCCATCATTTTTGCTCAGATGGGCAGTTCAGCGATTGCGCCGACATTCTGGACGCTGCCGACCGCCATGCTGTCGGGGACCGCAGCGGCCGGGGGCATCGCGCTGATCAACGCCGTCGGCAATCTGGGCGGCTTCCTCGGGCCTTACTTGATGGGCACCATCCGCGATGCCACTGGCAGCTTCACGATCGGACTGCTGGCGATCTCGATGGGCGCTCTGGTTGCCAGCATCGTGCTCGCGTCGCTTGGCCACGACCGCCGGCTGGAAGAAGTGCCGGATGCGAACGAGGAGGGTTATCCCGCGGCCGTATAGCGCCGGATCGTGATCGATCCGCGCAGGCAATCGACCACTGTAGGATTCGGCTTCGTTCCCGTCGCTACGGTGATGACCGAAGTGTCAGAGGCTGCGTCCGCTCCGCTGCCGCGTTATGATCGACGCCATGAGCGATACGACACGCATGGCCACCATCGCCGCCCTGCTCGGCGATCCGGCCCGAGCCAACATGCTGACCGTGCTGATGGACGGTCGTGCCTTGACCGCGAAGGAACTCGCATTCGCCGCCAGGGTGTCACCGCAGACTACCAGCGGGCATCTGGCCAAACTCACGGATGCAGGGCTACTGACCCCCGATCGCCAGGGGCGCCATCGCTACTTCCGGCTGGCCTCGCCGCTGGTCGGACAAATGCTGGAAAGCGTCATGGCGGTGGCCGGGCCAGATCCATCTCCGGTCAGGTCGTGGCGGGGCGGCGACGCTCTACGGACCGCCCGCACCTGTTACGACCATCTTGCGGGTCGGCTGGGCGTGGCATTGGCGGATGCGCTGACCGCCGCCGATCACGTGACCCTCACCGCCGATGGCGGGGAAGTCACTCCGTCCGGCCATGCATTTTTGCGTGATTTCGGTGCCGAACCGGCCGCCGGCAGGCGCGTATTCTGCCGCCCCTGCCTGGACTGGAGCGAGCGTCGGGCTCACATCGCAGGCAAGCTGGGGGCTGCATTGGCCGCACGCTGTCTGGACCTTGGCTGGATCGAGCGGCAACGGGACTCCCGCGCGGTCACCATCACCACGGCGGGACACGATGGGTTCGCGCACACTTTCGGGATAACGACCGGGGCGTGAGCAACCCGGGTCCAGCAGGTGACCGAGAAGTTGGGGGGCTTCTGTTGCCCGGTGCCCCCCGAACCGCGCTTATCGCTTATGCAGCGACAGCGAGCGCCTCATTATCATTGGCACTTGTGATTTGACCCGATAACGGCGGTATCATGCCGGGCAAAAGGTGAGTCTTTACCACGCGTGTCGAGCCTGTTTCGCCCCCGTAAGCCCCAGCCGGCCAATTGACCGCCGGGGAAAAATGGTGGAGGCGCCGGGCACTGCCCCCGGGTCCACAACGATTATTCCACGCACCGCTTATCACCATAGCCTGCAAGCAGGCATCCGACACATAGGCGCTCGGCTGTGAGCGATCAAGCCCATTCCCTGGCCACCAGTCCCTGCGTCATCCGCGCCGCGGGATGCGGGGCTCTGTTCAACTCTGTCTAGATGGGGCGAGCGTCTCCGGCCGACCTCGTTGCTTGCCTGGAGCCAAGGCGTATTGCGGCGCTGTCCCGGTCTTCGCGCCTGCGCGCTCGCAATCGACCAGATTGTACGCCGCGTCACCGCACCGCGCGACCGGATCATGAGTCCCAAAACCGGACGAACCGCAGCGTGGCAACTGCGTGGACATGTGACAGTGTGATTGCTAGAACCCACTGGTTCCCGGCGTTTCGACCGGTCCGGCTTGCATCATCCAGCGGCGCTGCTCATGAAGATTGTGGCCTGCAACAGCAACCGCCCCCTGGCCGAGGCGGTAGCCGACATCCTCGACCTGCCGCTGACCAAGGCATCGATCCGCCGCTTCGCCGACATGGAAGTATTCGTCGAAATTCAGGAGAATGTGCGCGGGGAGGACGTTTTCGTCATCCAATCGACCTCATTTCCGGCGAACGACAACCTGATGGAGCTACTGGTCACGCTGGACGCCCTCCGCCGCTCATCCGCTCGTCGCATCACCGCGGTGATCCCCTATTTCGGCTATGCCAGGCAAGACCGCAAATCTGCGCCGCGCACGCCCATCTCGGCCAAACTCGTGGCGAATCTGATCACCGAGGCCGGTGCGCACCGCGTCCTGACCATGGACCTGCATGCCGGGCAAATTCAGGGATTTTTCGACATCCCGGTGGACAATCTGATCGCCGCGCCGCTGTTCAGCCGCGACATCGAGGACCGCTATAGGGGCCGCGATCTCATGATCGTCTCGCCTGACGTTGGCGGCGTGGTGCGGGCGCGCCTGATCGCCACACGATTAAACTGCGACCTGGCGATCATCGACAAGCGGCGTGAGCGCGCCGGCCATTCCGAGGTGATGAACATCATTGGCGACGTTGTGGGCCGCGACTGCATCCTGGTCGATGATCTCGTCAACTCCGGAGGTACCCACTGCAACGCTGCCGACGCGCTGATCAAGCGCGGCGCCCGCTCCGCCAGCGCCTACGTCACGCATGGCGTTCTGTCCGGTGCGGCCGTCGCCCGTATCGCCACCTCGCCTATCGAGATGATGACGATCACCAACTCGATCCTGGCAACCGAGGAGGTCAAACGCTGCGACAACATCAGGGAACTGACCATTGCCCCGCTGCTGGCCGAGGCAATGCGCCGGATCAGTGACGAAAGCTCGGTCAGCTCCCTGTTCGACTAGGCGCTCCGCATCATCTTCTGCGCCCCAGGGATGCGGCGACAGTGAGGTCGGCGGAGCCACCCGCCTCGCCCCTGGACGCCGGCGGTCCCAGGCGGCATGGTCGCGGCGCGACATCGCGGGGCATGCATGAAAGACCGGTGCTTGTTTGCTCGCCAACCGACAACATGTAGACGTTATCCACGCTGATACGAGCTATATCGATACGATCATCGACGAACGACGACCAGGAAGCAGATCAATGGACCATATCATCGGCCAGTCTCCCGCGGCCCCCGGCGCGACACTGCATGGCACGAACACGCAGCCAGGACCCGCTCCGACGGCGGATCTGATCGTCGACGGCGATCAGAAGACCTTCATGCAGGATGTCATTGAGGCCTCACGCACTGTCCCGGTCCTGGTCGATTTCTGGGCCACCTGGTGCGGCCCCTGCAAACAGCTCACGCCAGCGCTGGAAAAGGTGGTGCGGGCGGCAGGCGGGCGGGTCAAGCTGGTCAAGATCGACATCGACAAGAACCAGGGGCTGGTCAGGCAACTCACTCAGTTGGGTCTGCCGATGCAGTCCGTGCCGACAGTGGCTGCCTTCTGGCAAGGCCAGATCGCCGATTTGTTCCAGGGCGCGCAACCGGAATCGGAGATCAAGCGCTTCGTCGAGACGTTGCTGAAGGCCGCCGGCGGATCGATGCCGACCGCCGATCTTCTCGCTGACGCCCGGGCCGCGCTGGAACAAGGCGACGCCCAGCAGGCCGGCGAATTGTTCAGTGCCCTGCTGCAGGAGGAACCGGAGAATGGCGACGCCTGGGGCGGCCTGATTCGCTCGCTGATCGCCTTGGGACAAGAGGAGGAGGCGGAAGAGGCACTCGCGCAGGTGCCGGAAAAGCTGGCGGAACATGCCGAAGTCAGTGGTGCCCGCAGCGCCTTGGCCCTGGCCCGCGAAGGTCGCGCCGCAAAGGGGCAACTTGCGGCGCTGCAAACCAGATTGGTGGCGGACCCGGCGGATCATCAGGCGCGCTACGACCTCGCCACCGCGTTGAACGCCTCCGACGAGCGTGAGCAGGCCGCGGAGGCGCTGCTCGAGATTCTTCGCCGCAACCGCTCGTGGAACGACGGCGCGGCACGCCTGCAACTGCTGAAATTCTTCGAGGCGTGGGGTTCCGATGAGCCCGTTACCTCGGCCGCGCGACGTCGCCTTTCCGCGATCCTGTTTAGCTGAATGACTGCGTTCCACCCGAATCTGCCGGATTTGCCGTCCGAATTCGCGGTCTTTCCGCTCACGGGAGCGCTGCTTCTGCCGGGTGGCAAGTTGCCGTTGAACATTTTCGAGCCGCGATATCTTGCGATGACGCTGGACGCGCTGGCGAGCGGTCGGATGTTCGGGATGATTCAGCCCGATCCCCACGCCTCCGAGGTGGAGAGTGGTCCCGGCCTTTACCGGGTCGGCTGCCTGGGTCGGGTGTCCTCGTTCAGCGAAACCGACGATGGTCGACTGCTGATTACGCTGAGCGGCCTGATCCGCTTCACTGTCGACAGCGAACTGGACATGCGCCACGGCTATCGCCGGGTCCGCGGCGACTTTTCCCGTTACGGGTCAGACCTTGACCTGACCCCTCAGCCGATGGCGGTCGAGCGGGAAAAGCTGGTGGAAGCACTGCGCGGCTATTTTGTCTGCCGCCAGGTCGACGCCAACTGGGAGGCGATTCGACGGATGCCGGATGAAGTGCTGGTGGTGACCCTGGCCATGGCTTGCCCGTTTGAACCGGTCGAGAAACAGGCACTGCTGGAGGCTCCGACGGAAGCGGAGCGCGCTGCCACCCTGCTGGCGCTATTGCAGATGGGCGCGGCGGGCGCACAGATGCCGCCAGGGTATGCGGCGAGCTGAAGGTCAGGCACAATGAAGCAGGAAGCCGATCCGATCCCGACGCCGATTGCCACCCGCACACCACAACCGGCAGTGGACCCACGCCTGCTGGAGGTTCTGGTCTGCCCTCTCACCAAGGGCCCGCTGGAATACGATCGGGATGCCGGCGAACTGATCAGCCGGAAGGCCGGTCTTGCTTACCCGGTGCGTGACGGGATTCCGATCATGCTGCCGGAAGAGGCCCGCCCACTGGAGGACTGATGACCGTTCCATCCGAAATCCGACTGGACCGCGCAACGCGCGTGCTCCATGTCACATTCGACGATGGGACAGCATTCGCCCTTCCTTGCGAATACCTGCGCGTGGAAAGCCCAAGCGCCGAGGTCCAGGGCCATCACCCCAGCCAGAAGCAGATTGTCGCCGGCCGCCGCCATGTGGGCGTTATCAGCATCGAGCCGGTCGGCCACTACGCCGTCCGCCTTGTGTTCGACGACCTGCACGATACCGGCATCTTCTCCTGGGATTATCTGTGGGAACTTGGTCAGGAGCAGGATCGCCGCTGGGCGGCCTATCTCGACGCGCTGGCGTCTCGTGGCCTGTCGCGTGACCCTCGATAGACGGGCCGTCGGAAGGGTCCCGGACCGATGCCGCCCCGTGCACGCGTCCTGAGCGATGCCGACCAGGCGGTATGGGCCACCTACGCCCGCATGATCGCCCCCCTGCCCGGCCGCTCGGCGAAACCGGGACCGGCTGGCACTAGGGAGGCCAGCGCAGATCCAGCCACGGTCGGCCCGCTGCCGGTGGCTGCGCTATCGCTGCCGCGGACGATGCCGAATGTGCGTATGCCACGCCCAATCGCGGTGCCGCTGGCGGTCGGCGGCCAGCCGGGCGGGTTGGACACCGCGACGTGGCAGCGCTTCCGCTCGGGCAAGCTGCAGGCCGCTCGCACCCTTGATCTGCATGGGTTGACGCTGCCGCATGCGCATCAGGCGCTGGTCAATTTTCTGCGCGACGCCCACGCGGAACGACTGCGCTGCGTCGAAGTGGTCACCGGACGCGGCAATGGGCAGACCGGTGGCGCGATCAGGCGTGAACTCCCGCACTGGCTGAACCAGCCTGACATCCGGCCGTTGGTGCTGGGTGCCGCACATCCACACGCGCTCAATCCGGGTTCGGTACGACTGCTCCTGCGACGGATTCGATGACGCCGTTTGGCGCCCGCCTGCGCACGCTGCGCTCCGACCGAGGCATCACGCTGAAACGCCTGGCGGAGGCATTGCAGGTTTCCGCCGCCTATCTCTCCGCCCTTGAGCACGGCCGGCGTGGCTCACCCAGCACCGGTCTGGTGCACCAGGTGAACGAATTCTTTGGCCTGATCTGGGATGACGCCGACGATCTGTCGCGCCTCGCGCGTCTCTCCAATCCACGGGTGACGGTCAATACCGCCGGATTGGCGCCGGAGCAGACGGCTTTGGCCAATCGGTTGGCACAGGTGATCCATCGTCTTTCTCCGGAAAGCGTCGCGGCGCTGCATGCCGTGCTGGACACGACGGCGCAGCAATCGAAGCCGCGCCTCCGGCGAACCGCGCACTCGCAGGCATCCCGTGCCGGGGATCGGGCAGGACGCTGAGACGGCGGCCGTGGTTTCCGAGAGTATCAGGCCGCGAGCGGCTGGACCCGCGCCTCGATCTCAGCGCCGAAGCGTGCCTGTGCGATCGCCAAATCGTACAGACGTCTGCAGGCTGAGCCAGAACTGCGGACTGGTGCGGAAGTAGCGCGCGAGACGGAGCGCAAGGTCGGAGGTCATCTGCTCCTGGGCTGCAATCACCGGCGTGAGGCACGCCTGCGGCACGCCCAAGGCGTCCGCCAGAGCCGCGGCGTCGAGTCGCAGCGGCTCCATGTATTCCTCACGCAGCACCCGTCCGGGGTGCATCCGGCGACCCATTCGTGACATCGGAAAACCCTTAGAAACCGCCAGCGACTGCACGCTGCACGCAAGTCGTGGCGGCAAGATGGCGGGATCATGCCATTTTCCGGCTTGCCAGGCTGACGAAATTGCTCGTGAAACCGCGGATAGAAGCACTCTAGCTAGACCGCTAGTTCGGCAGGTTGGCGAGAAAGTTCCGGATTTTCTCACTGACAAAGGTGTATTCCGCGGTTCCCGGTGGCGCGCCACCCGCCGAATGCCCACGGATGGAAGGGATCTCCGAGTAAGAAACTTTCCCGCGGAGACCTCGATACAACTCTCGCGTCAAATACCCCGGAATCGTCCGGTCCGTCATGCTCGGCAGCAACAACACCGGCGCCTTGATCTGACCCAGCGCCTTCATCATGTCACCGCCGAACGGTGCTGAAGCATCAAAGTTCCGGCTGGCGGAATAGCGCAACAGCATGCTGTTGGCGTCCCAGTCCCTGACCCACACATCGCCCGCCGCCTTCTTGGCGGCCTCATACGCAGCGTCGTCGAGCGTGGCCAGATACTCGTCGCTGACCACCCACGGGAAATAAATGAGCGCCGCTCGTCTGATCCCCTCGGTCGGGTTCTCGGTATACGCGCCGCCCTGATATTTGGGATCCAGCGTCACCGTCGCCTCGAACGCATCCACGACGGCCGCGAAATGATGGTCGCTGCGAGCGGCAGGAACGATCATGATCAGGCCGCTCATCGCGTCAGGGAAATTGATCCCCCATTCGATTGTTTGAAATGATCCCATCGATCCGCCGCCCACCGCGACAAGATGGGCGATCTCCAGCCCCTTGGCGATCATCTCGTGCTGGGCGCGCACCATGTCGCGAATTGTATAGCGCGGAAATGCCGTTCCCAGGCCGTCCTTCGGCGATGACGAGGTGCCGCCGCCAATCGGGTCGGCGCCGATGACAAAATACTTGTCCGTATCGAACGTCTTCCCGGGCCCGATATGAGCGTCGTAGCTGTGCCGGCTGCCGCTGGTACCCGGCAGCAGCAGTATGGCGTTGCTCTTAGCCGCGTTCAACGTGCCGGACGTGACGTAGCCGACTTTCATGTCGGCGATTTCACCGCCATCTTCGAAGGCAAACCGACCCACCGTGTACACCGCCTCGGTTTGCGCCGACGCTGTCAGCGGCAGCGCGAGAAGAATAGCCGACACGATCCATCCTGGAACTCTCATGACTTTTTCCCCGGTCGATCCAAGAAGCGTTATCAGTCTGCTCTCGGCTTAGAGCAGAGGGCGGCCGATGCGCCAGCCATCGCTCTCCCCTCCAAGGTGGCGTCGGGCGGCGTCGGATCCATCGGTGAGGGCTATCCATCGGTCAGGGCTACCGGCTCCGACTGTCAGCCAAGGGGCACGATCCGCCCGACAGGGATATTACCCCGAGTGTCAGAGTGACATGTTGTCATCAGCGGCTGGCGCTTCGGCATTCGGGCCGCCCTCTCCGCTGCTGTTCCCGGCCCAGCCCTCGCCGGCGTGGCAGTGCCCGGCGTAGTCAGCAGTGCCGGCGTTGGCGTCCGGATGAACTGAGCCGTCGGCCCCCCAGTGCATGGCCCCATTTGAATTATCACGGGCACGCACCCAGACGCGGCGCGAGCCCAATAATCCATGTGGTCGACGAGCTGTGCCTGGCTTTTCCGGAACCGTCCACGTGCCCGACGCACTGAGAGTCGTGCGCCCAAAGAAGCCCAAGCTGTGCAATCGGATCTTCGTTCGAACTGCGCCTCTCCTCCAACCAGATCGCTACGGACCGCCGCGAATATGCCAGGCCCCGATGGGGTCCGTTCCGGTTTATAACAGCGCAGATGCGAAATAGGGTCTCTCGCCGGAGCGTCGCCGACTACATTGGATCAGGAATTCACTCTGAAGCTTCGAGTATAAGTGCGATCCGGGGAAGATTGCTTCCCTCGTGGCCACGGCGGCGGGACAAAATACCGCACGCGCCGTGGCTTGGGAGGCTCGTGTGAGCTCTCCTCCCGAAGATTTCGGCGAATACTAGCCAAAACTGACAGCAATGGCGGCCCGGGGCTTTTGGCGGCCAGGTAGCCTGGGCGGTGCGACCTCAGGGTCGCGCTCGCGTTCAGCAGACGGTCATATGCCGGCGCATCAACTCCGTCTATCGGAGCATAAATTAAATGCTGAAAATGCCGATTATCGTTCGCACTTGATCGGTCCAAATACACCACGAGAGGAGCCGGTCATCTCGCCCGGTGTGGACGGAGAATTCTTATGAGGAACATTGTTCTTGTCGCGGTCGCGGCTCTGGGCCTGTCTGCCGCAATCGCCCCGATGGCTAGTGCAGCGAGTGCCGATCAGCAAGGCGGCTTCGCTCAGGGAGGCCCCTACGCCAGAATCAGCAACGGGCCCGGCAACCTGGTCACCCGCGCCAACTAGGCCAGCACAGAGACCGGTTGCGCCACGCCACTCGAGCTTGGCGCACCGCTCGGCCGGTCGAAGGACGACCATCGCTTCGACCGCCGGCTATGCGGCTCAGGAGCAGTATTGGGTTTGGCGTCGCTTGGTCGTTTGGCATCTAATCGCCGGCCGGCGGGTCGTCTAAATTCCTCCGCCGGCGCGATTACGCGTCACCAGGTGCCAGACGTACAGCACGATCAGCGCACCGACCACCGAGGCGATCAGGCCGGCTCCCTGATCTGGTCCGTACCAATGCAGAACTCGACCGAGGTAGGTCGCAACGACACCACCTACGATGCCGAGCAGCACGGTCATGATAAAGCCCTTCGGCTCATTTGGCAGCGACGAGATGAGACGGGCGATAAAGCCCGCGATTCCCCCGATGATGATAGCCCAGATGATCCACATAAGATCTCTCCCCTTCATTTCCTTACATATTGATGCTGAAACGTGCTGGCAAGCTTGTTCAGGTGCGTAAGCCCATTTGCGCGGTGCCCGCTGGCCGGACGAGCGAGCCAGGCCGTTGCGCGACCAAACACTCGGGCGCGGGCCGCGTCCCGTGCGACGCGAGGGAGGGGTGACCCCCTATCGTCCGTGTCTGTGCTTCTACACGGGAATTCATCGCGATAACCGAACCGCCCCTCGCTCGCCGTATCCCCCGCCCTTGAAACGGCACGCACGGCACGGGGAACCGCGCTGCGTCATTCATTTGGCTGATCGGATGGCACCGACGTTTTTGGGATCGAGGCCAGTGGCGTTCGATGATCGAGCGTTCAGGCAGTCGTACCTCGACCGTTGATCAGCAGCATCGCGATGATGACAACGCCATAAATAACCCGCCGACTGGCCTCCGGCATCTGCATCACCGAAAGCATCGAGGCGAGCAGGCTGATCACCAGCACGCCGGCCGCCGTGCCGATATAGCTGCCTCGACCGCCCAGAATGTTGGTGCCGCCAAGCACCACAGCTGCGACCGCGGGCAGCAGGTATTCGTCCCCCATGCCCTGGTAGGACTGGTCGAGCCGTCCCGCCAGCAACACGCCGCCGAGGGCGCTGGTCAGCCCCGATATCACAAAGCACGTCGTCACAACGCGCCCGGTGCGAATGCCGGAGAGATAGGCGGCACGCTCGCCGTTGCCGATGGCGTAGACCTTGCGGCCGAACGGCGTGCGCCGAAGCATAAGGACCAGCAGCACCGAGCCGGCCAGCCACACCCACAGGATGTTCGGAACGCCGGCGATGCTGCTGTCCTTGCCAAGCTCCCGCATCAGCGGGGAGGCATTGGTCTGCGGCGCAAAGCCGCCAGTGTAGATCACCGCAAGCCCCAACAGCACCGCATTGGTGCCAAGCGTCAGAATCATCGATGGCAGCCGGAGGTACGCCACCCCCACACCGTTGAACAGGCCCACTGCCAAGCCAACCGCAAGGCCGAGCGGGATTGCCAGCCCGACCCATGGTTCGCCCATGCCGGCCAGCGTCGTGGCCGTCATTGCCGCCACCGTCATGGTCCATGGGATCGAAAGGTCGATATGGCCGAGCAGGATCACCAGCATCTGCCCCGCCGCGACGATACCGAGGAAGGCGGCGATGCGCAGTTGCAGCAGCAAATATCCCGGCGACAGGAAGGCCGGCAGATAGTGGCTGCCGATCAGCAGAATCACCACGATGCCGCCAAGGGCCACCAGCACGGAATTGTCGAGGCCACGGATCAGCGGCCGGGTCGGGTCGCTGCGCGCGGTCTCCTGCGCGCTGAGCAGTTCCAGGCGGTTGCGATTGGCCAGGATGCGGATCGCGCCGACGCCGATCGCCGCCATCAGCACCACGCCCTCGAACAGCGGCTGTGCCAACGGCGAGACGCCGGCGAACAGCAGCAGGCCGCTGATCGCGCGCAACGCGTAGGCTCCGAAGATCGAACCAACGACCCCGCCGCTGCCGCCGAGCAGAGAGGTGCCGCCAATGACCACGGCGGCGATCGACTTCAGTGTGTAGTCGGCTCCCACCTGCGCGTCGCCCGACAGCGTTTGCAGCGCCAGGAACAGGCCGCCGCAGGCCGCCAGCAAGCCCGCGAGCGTATAGGCGGCCAGCCGGGAGCGGCCGACCCGAACGCCGGACAGGAATGCCGCGGCCTCGGACGATCCGGCAGCGTAACAGCCACGCCCCAGAACGGAGTTGCGGAACGGCACCCACACCACCAGCAATACGCCGACCAGCAGCAGCAGCGAAGTCGGGATCACACCGAAGGTTTCGTTTGTCAGCAAGTCACCGAGATCTTCGTCGATGCTGCCGCCGGGGATGGGGCGCAGCAAATAGGCGATTCCGGTGAAGATCGCGCCAGTCGCCAGCGTCGCGATGATTGGCTGTATGCGCCCGACGACGACGATCAGTCCGTTGACAAATCCGCAAGCGGCGCCCGCAAGCAGCGTGACCGCGATGCCGACAAGGATCTCCCCCGCCGAGCCGCTGACCAGATGCGAGGCGACGCAATTGCTGAGCGCCAGCACCGACCCGACCGAAAGATCGAGGCCGCCGGTCAGCACCGGCAACGTTTGCGCCATCGCCGCGAAGGCAAGAGCGAGGCCCTGATTTGCCGCCGGGGTCGTCACCATGATCGACAGGCCGCGCGGATGCAGGGTCAGGAAAGCGACGAACAGGACCAGGAACAGGGCCGCCGCGAAGACCGCGCCCTGATTGCGCCGGGTGGCGCGCAGCAATCCGTTCATGCTGGCGCCGCCGTCCCCGGTTCGCCGCCGGGGGCGGCCTCGATCGACAGCGATGCCGCGACGATGTTGGCCTCGGTGATCGCCGCACCGCTGAGTTCCCGCACCACCTGGCCGCGATAGAGTGATCGCGACCCGGTCGCACATGCCGATCAGCTCGTCATAGTCGGTGCTGTAGAACAGTACCGCCGCGCCCAGATCGGCCAAGTTGGCGAATCAGCACATAGAGTTCCTGCTTGGTGCCGACATCGATGCCGCGCGTCGGGTCCATCAGCAGCAGGATGCCGGGGTTGGTGGCCAGCCATTTCCCCAGCACCACCTTCTGTTGGTTGCCGCCGGACAGCGTGCCGACCGCCACCGATCGGCGAGGCGGTCTTGATGCGCAGGCGCTCGATCGCGTCAGCCACCAGCCGCTGCTCCACCGCGCGATCGAGAAATGGGCCCCGGCGCAACCGGTCGAGCGAGGCGAGGCTGAGGTTGTCCTGCAGCGGCAGCCGCAGCAGCAGCCCCTCGGTCTTGCGATCCTCCGGCACCAGAGCGATCGGGATGGCTGCGGACATCGCCGCCTTTGGTCCGGCGAACGCGACCGGCTCGACCATCCACCGCCATGCTGCCGCGCACGTCCTTCAGCACGCCGAATAGCGCCAGCAGCAGTTCCCGCTGCCCCTGCCCGTCCAGTCCGCCAAGTCCGAGGATCTCGCCGCGCCGTACCCCAAGGGAAATGCCCTGCAACCGATTGCTCCAGACGAGATCGCGCACTTCCAGAGCCGGGCCCGCCGCGGCCGTTACCGGCGCCGGCTTCGGCGGATAGGTCTGCGCGATCTCCCGCCCGATCATCAGGTTGACGATCTCATGCTCGCTGCGGCTGCCCTGGGCAAACGTCTCGATGTGCCGCCCGCTGCGGAATACCGAGCAGGTATCGGCCAGCGCGTCGACCTCGTGCATGCGATGCGAGATGAACAGAATTGCGGTGCCCTCGTCACGCAACGCGCGCAGCAGCGTATTCACCGTCTCCACGTCACCCGCGGTCAGCGCGGACGTGGCCTCGTCCATGATCAGCACCCGCGGCGCTCGACCCAGCGCCTTGGCGAATTCCACCAGCTGCCTGCGAGACAGGGACAGGTCGCGCACCGCCATCCGAGGGTCGATGTCCGCACAGCCGACCCGCGCCAACAACGCTTCTGCTCGTCGACGCTGCGCCCGATGGTTGATGAAGCCGCCGACGCCCGGTGGACCGGTGATCGAGATGTTATCCGCGACACTCAGGTCCGGCAGCAGCGACAGTTCCTGGAACACGCAGACGAAGCCGTGCCGCACCGCATCCAGCGGATCGGCGAAATGCACCGGCTGGCCGTTCACCTCCATGTGCCCGCTGTCCGGTCGCACCGCGCCGGCGACGATCTTGATCAACGTGCTCTTGCCGGCACCGTTTTCGCCCAGCACGGCGTGGATTGAACCCCGTCGGCAGCTGAAATCCACGCCGTCGAGTGCGGTCACGCCGCCATATCGTTTATGCACGCCGTTCAGACGCAGCAGTGGCGTGTCGGCAGTCGTCGGTGGCAGCATCTTACTTCCGCGTTCGCCTCGTTCCGCGTGCTCGTCGCCGCCAACCGCGCGCTCGGCTCAGCTGTTGTCAGGCGTCTGCTTCAGCAACTCGTCAATCGATATCACCGCATTGCAGGCTGGAATGTCCGCGCCATCCTGGAAATTGTCCGGCAGCTTGCTGGAGTAGTTCACCCCCTCCTTGAGGTCCTTCGAGTAGGTCGTCGGCACCGGCAGTTCAATCAATTGCGGTACCGGATGACCCTGCAGCTCGGCGATCGCCGCCTGCATCGCGACCACCGCCAGCAACGGCGACTGCACGCGGGTGATCGACGTCCAGCCCTGATCATGGATCACTTTGAGAGAGCCGTTCTCGCCGGAGGTTCCGAGCGGCACTTTCGGGTGCTTGGCGTCGGTGAGAGCGTTCATCAGCCCGGTCGCGCCGTGTTGCGTGACAATACCGGCGAACGGCCCTTGGGTCGCAATGGCGTCACTGACGACCTTCTGCACCGTGCCGTCATCCCAGTTGCCGACGACAGTCACGATCTCAATGCCCGGCTTGCCGTCGAACACCTTGTGGAAGCCGATGGAGCGGTCCCGGTCGACCGAATTGCCGGGCAGCCCGCGGATCTCCAGCACCTTGCCCTTCTTTTCCGGCATGTTGTCGTAGACGAACTGCGCTTTGACGGTTTCGAACTCAACCTGCGGCTCGGTCACCTCGATGACCTGGTCGGTGTCGACGACATTGTCGAACGGCACCAGCACCACGCCAGCCTTGCGGGCACGCTTGATCACCGGCTCGAACGAGGTCGGGCTCACGGCGATGGTGATGATGGCGTCGTAGCCGGCGGCGATCAGATTGTCGATCGCGCCGATCTGCGCTGCCACGTCGGTGCCGGTGGAGACAATCTTGAGTTCCTTGATGTTCTTCGCGTTCTCCGGCCGAGCGGCCCAGGCCTTAAGGCCCTGAATCATCTGGATGCGCCAGCTGTTGCCCGCGAAGCCGTTGGCCAGCGCCAGTTTGTATGGTCCCGGGCGCGCGGGCATGGTTATCACCTTGTGGCCCGCGGCGGGTTTGAAGCATTGGGCGTTGTAGGTGTCCTCAGCCTGGGCGGCAAAACTGCCGAGTACCAGTCCGCCCGCGACCCCAGTCGCCAGCGCGCCAGTCAGCCACGATTTGCGCAGTCGCATCGTCTCATTTCCCCCGTGTCCGTTCCGTTCGCTGGAACCGATTGATTATGGTCCGACGACAGTTACGTAGCGCCGGTAATGACCCTACCGTGGCCGCGGTGCATTGTCGGGATGCAGGTGTTCGCTGCACTGAGCGCACTCTTACATAGGTTATGCGTCAGTCGGCAAGAGGCTCGGGGACGGTCGGTTGGCGCGATCAGCGCCGCGCGGCCTACGGATCACGTCGGCCCGGCAGGCAAGCAGGGCGGACAGCCGTTGCGCCCTGTCGGCGTGACCTCAATGCTGGACGCGGAGACCGGCTTACTCGGCGCCCGTGCAGGCGCGCTCGCTTGGTCCGTTGGTCGTGCGCGACGCAACTGCGCCACCTCCCCGACGCCCACTATCCAGATCCAGGCGAGCAGATGTTGGGACGTGGTTCGTGGCCGGTACCCGTGGCCACTTCCCGCCGCGCAGACGCCGACATTTTGGCGACCGTTGAAAACGGAGTTTGCCGCTTCTTGCACCAGCGCCTCGGTGTCATTGTTACAAAGTACCATATTTTGTTGGTCTATAGTAGTGGTCTGCCATGCCTCCCGGTGCCGGTTGTAAGCGTGGCGGACCCTTCGAAATTCTTGGCGTCCTCGAAATACTTGCGGTCGCTCATCGCATTATTGATGATTTGGTCAGTTCCTACGCAATAGCCATGCGATTGAGCGATGCTTCTTGCAGCGCCAATCAGGACCTAACAGTAACCATTGCCATGTGATCGATAAACCTTCAAATAAACTCGGTCCGTTCTCGTCGACGGCTTAGGCAGGCACGAAAAACGACCAAGACGCCGCTCAAAATGATCCTGGAGGCGCGAACCAGAAACGGATCAAACCCGCGGGGGACTCGCCTGTTGCCACGCTCGACGGGACACGACGTCTCGCTGTTCCGGGAACCGGCAATGCCGTTGACCGGGAAATTGTGTCCGGGCTGGCGGATTTCTGCCCATCGGTTTATCACGACGAAATTGCGACCGGCATTAAGACCTGGGGAGAACGACAAATGACCGACACGACCGGCGGCTGCTTATGCGGGCGCGTTCGCTACACCGCCAGCGGCGAACCTGCGTTCAGTGGCCTCTGCCATTGCCGCAATTGCCAGCGCTTTACCGGCTCAGCATTCGAGACAACGATAGGCTTCCCCACCTCCGCGGTCAGTGTGCAGGGGGACTTGAAAACATACAGTGAAGTCAGTGACACCGGCCAGGCGGTTCGCCGGCGTTTCTGTCCGAACTGCGGTTCGGGCATACTTGCCGAGGCGGATGCGTTCCCTGGTATGACGATCTTCCTGGCGGGCACTTTGGACGACCCGTCCAGCTACCATCCGACGATGGAATTGTATTGCAGCAGCGCTCAGCCATGGGTCAGCGCCGGTGGCGAGCGGGCCAAATATGCCAAGATGCCGTCCTAGGCACGCGGCGGAGTGTGGGGCCAGTCAGCGCGGTTTAGATGTCAGACCGTAGGCTCGGCGGCGGGCGACCGAAATCGCTGGCCAGAGCGCTTCCAAGTTGAGCGAAACGCTCTGGCTGTCGTTTCGCAAGCAATTTCATCAGCCTGAGGTCGCTTCGCGATCAGAGGAAGGCTGATTTTGCTCTACGCCTCAGCACGAATTGGCTGAGGCCAACACCGGGTCGCCGTGCCGCATCAGCTGTTCGCCGGCGGCTGACACCACTCCGTTGCCGTTCGGACTCTCGGGTGATACTTGGCGCGACCTGGATCGCCCTGGCCCGCTTTACCGTCAGGCCCACAAGCGGCGCAACGGCCCATCCTGCCCCCCAACGGGATCGGCTTGGGGCAGCGGAACCGCCTTGATCGCGTCCACGGCCGCGTGATGTTCGGCCGCCTTGCCGCGCCGCAGATCAGGACGCGAGGCGTTATCCGGATAGCCTCCGACGATCAGCAAATCGCCCGACTGGCTTTGGTTGCAGTGAGCCACGCCGGCCGGCACGACCACCACATCGCCCGCTTGCACGGTCAGTACCTCGCCGGCCGGGCCGCCGAACAGGACCGCGGCTTCGCCGCGTGCAACTCCCAACACCTCATGCGCCGTGCTGTGGAAATGATGGAATGGATGAACCCCGTCCCGCCACGCCGGCGGCCAGCGATTGGCGGCAAACGTCTGCTCGATCGCCGCGGCATCCGCCGGCACCGCGGCGCGATACACCAGCAACGGCAGACGTGAGTTCGGAATGGCCCCATCATCATTGAACAGAAATGTCAGCGGTTCGCTCATGTCAGCCTGCCTCCATCATTTCGGTTTCTTCCTCATCGCCAAATCCCAGCAGTCGCAACGCTCGACCGCGGATGCCGCGCTGGGCGGCGGCGTGAATCAGCGCCTCCTCCCGCCCGTGCGTCACCCAAACCTCCGGCGCACCAACTTCGTCAAGTGTCCGGTTCAGCTCATTCCAGTCGGCGTGGTCGGAGATCACCAGCGGCAACTCCACGCCGCGAGATTTCGCCCGCTGCCGGATCCGCATCCAGCCCGACGCGAGCGCCACCACAGGATCCTCCAGGCGGCGCGCCCAGCGGTCGGCGATGGCGCCGGGCGGAGCCAGGACAATAGCGCCCACCAAAGCCGATTTCGCCGCCACGGTCGCCGGTCTCAGGTCGCCAAGTTCGACGCCGAACGTTCGATAGACCTCGCACATCGAAGCCAGTGCACCGTGCAGCCAGATCGGTCTGTCCCAGCCGGCCTGACGCAGCAGCGCGATCAGCCGCTGGCACTTGCCCAGTGCGTAGCAGCCAACGACATGCGTCCGGTCCGGAAACAGCGCGACACTGTCCAGCAGGCGGCCGATTTCGTGTTCCGCGGGCGGATGCACGAAGACCGGCAGGGCGAACGTCGCCTCGGTCACGAAGACGTCGCACGACACTGGCTCAAACTGCGCGCAGGTCGGGTCGGCGATGCGTTTGTAATCGCCGCTGACCACCGCTCGGGATCCCTGGTATTCCATCGCCACCTGTGCACTGCCAAGCACGTGGCCGGCCGGGCTGAGCCAGAACTCGGACGTCGCCGACTGTCGAGCGATTCGTGCCACGCCAGCGCCTGCTGAGACGTTCCGGCGCGGTCGTCCCCAAGGCGGGCCCGCATGACCGCCAGGGTTTCGGCGGTGGCGAGCACGGCTTGATGGTCCGGCCGCGCGTGGTCCGAGTGGCCGTGGGTGATGATTGCTCGGTCCACCGGCCGCCCCGGATCGATGAAGAACCGGCCCGGTTCGCAGAACAGGCCAGCGGGCAGAACCTTCAGCCAGGTTTCGGGATGCGGCATGAGGCAGTATGTTGGCGCAAGGATCGCGTTTGACCACCCTGTGGCTCATCGTGATGGACGGACCAAACCGGCCGTGCCGTCGCCAATGGGGCGGTCGGATAACCGGCACTGCGCCCAAACGCGGGCGCAAATGGCTATCCGAAAACTCGTCGGCGACTTTTGTTCGCCCCTATCCGATCTCGACCCACGTTGGCTGCGATCCGACGCAGCAACGCAAGGGGTCGCTACCAGGACGGGTGTTCGCGAGTGCACGATTTTTGTCCCGGGATAAGCGAGGGGCGGTCGTTTGGCCGATGCGCACCAAAGCGCCTCGATCCACGGCGGATCTCCTGCGATCGTCGCAGGGTCCCATGCCGGACAGAGGAACGCGGCCTGCCCGGTCAAGGCCGAACGCCAGACGAAATTTTGACGAAAGTTCATCGAGAGGCGAGTATCGTTCGGTTCAGAAGCGGCGAGGTTGAAGCTTCTTTCATGACGGATTCCGCGCAACACATCGCGTACCAGTTTGGCTCCTTCACTCTGGATCTCGAGCGAGGGGCACTGCTGGCGACCAACGGCGTGGAAATGGCGCTGCGGCCCAAATCGTTCGCACTGCTGCGCCTGCTGGTGCAGAACGCCGGGCGTCTGCTGTCGCGGGAAACGATATTGGCCGCGTTGTGGCCGACCGTGTTTGTAACAGACGACAATGTCACGCAGTGCATTCATGACATTCGCGGTGCCCTGGGCGGCGAGGCTCAAGAGATGCTCCGCACCCTCTCCCGCCGCGGGATCGCGGTAGGGACACCCATTACTGGGTGCCCCCCGCACAGAACCGTACGGGCGGGATTCCCGCATACGGCTCCCACCTCGGGTGTTTGACGGCGAAACGGTCGCGTGGCCACGGATGAAGGATACGCGGTCGTGGAAGCCAATCGTCGGCCAGTTTCTTCATCCGCTCGTGTGTCGTGTTGTCCCTCTGACTTCGCCGCCTGAGCGAGCGTCGCCAAAGATCCCGGACATGGTCGCGGAATGCATGGAGTGCCGCGAAGTTTGTCGGCACCGCATGATAATTGAAGAACCCGGCAACGACGTGCGCCAGCCACTTTCCCTGTTCGGGGATTGGCTGATGCCTGCGACGTCGCAATTCCTCCTTGACCTCCGTCAGCTTGGCCTGCACGCGGTCGCTCCGGCTCTTCCTCTTGAGCAGGAATTTGCCGCTGCGTGATTTACCGCAGATGAAGGTGAAGCCAAGAAAGGTAAAGGTTTCCGGTTTGCCAAGCCCGCGTTGTCGGCGTCTGGCCGCAGCAAGGCGGCCGAACTCGATCAGGCGAGTCTTGTCCGGATGGAGCGACAGAGCAAACTCCTCAAACCGCGTGCGCATTGCTTCGAGAAACCGATTTGCATCGGCCTCACGCTCAAAACCGACGACCAGGTCATCGGCATAACGCACGATGATCATGTCCCCGGTGGCCTCGTGCCGTCGCCAGCGTTCGGCCCACAGATCCAGAACGTAGTGCAGGTAGATATTGGCCAGCAGCGGCGAAATCACCGAGCCTTGCCCCGTCCCTCTGTCACTGACCGTTATGGTTCCGTCTTCGAGTATCCCCGCCTTCAACCATTTCCGGATCAGGCGGACGATGCGCTTGTCGCCGACCCGATGCTCAACGAATTTGACGAGCCAATCTTGGCTGACAGAATCGAAAAAGTTTCGGATATCGGCATCCAAAATATAGTTCACCTTCCGCGTGTTGATCGCGACCACCAGGGCGTCCAGCGCATCGTGTGTTCCACGTCCGGGTCGGAACCCGTACGAGAACCCGAGGAAATCCCCCTCGAAGATGACGTTCAGCACCATGACGGCGGCGCCCTGGACAATCTTGTCTTCCAGGGCAGCGATCGCCAGCGGCCTCTGCCGTCCGTCCGCCTTTGGTATATACGTTCGGCGGGCAGGTTGTGGCCGATAGGCTCCTCGGTGAATACGGTCGTGCAGGGCCTCAAGCCGAGGCTCAAGGCCTGTCTCGTATTCCTGCCATGTCATTCCGTCCACGCCAGGGGCCGCCTTGCGCTTGAGCGCGTAGAACGCGGTTTGGAGTGTATCGACACTGACATGGTGGAGGAGCGCGGTGAACCGCTCCTTCTTTCGCAGCTTCGCTGCTTGCCGTACGCGATCCAGCGCCTGTGTCACGCGTGCCCGGGTCTGGGTCCGGCGCGTGCTTTGCTGTCTCGCGTTCCCCTCGGCCCCCGCCCTTCGCTCCACCAACTCCGCCGCGGCCAACACCGCTTTGTTCGCCGGTTTCATCGCTACTATGGCGGGGTCTGACTTCTCGCGCCCGTGCATCATCGGCTTCGGCTCCTCGCCTTCCCGATGCGGACCGAGGCCACTTGTGGCGGCTCGGCCAGGCGCGAGATCTCCCGGTTCCCGTTCAAGGAGCGTGCATGCGTGCCAGGGTCTTCGACCACGCCGGGCCGGTCCACCACTTGCGATAGCGAGGTGGACCGTGTTGCCTTCCACTCAAATAACAGTGTCGGCACCCGGGACGAGTGACTTTCGCGGCTCAATGGCTGGCCCGCACGTTCCCCTACCGACGCTTCACCCCCGTCCTCGCGGACGACGGTGCACGGCTCGGGGCCGACGCGGATCGCTACTCCTTCGTCGTATCGGACTTGCACCAACTACTCCTTGCCGGTCTCCCGGCGCACTATCTGTTCACTTCGAAGGTGGTCGCAGTGCCTGCCACCGCTGCACTGCATCACGAGCCCGCGCCATCGGTCACGACGGCACTATCGACTTTGCTCGCGACAGATCTCGGCGAACCGGACGAAAGACGCCTGGAGCCACGGCCTGTCGAGCGTCGGCAGCTCGACGAACAGATTGTCCAGATCGAGCGTCCTGGTTGGGAGGAGCGCTTTGCCTACGCCGAGATCCTACGGCTCAAGGGCTGGATGCTCTCGCTCAAAGGCGACCTCGAAGGTGCCGAACGAGACCTTCTCGCCTCGCTCGACTGGGCGCGCCGCCAGCAGGCGAAAATGTGGGAGCTGCGCACGTCGACCAGCCTGGCACGCCTGTGGCAGAGCCAAGGCAAACGCCAGGACGCGTATGAGCTGCTCGCCCCGGTCTATGGTTGGTTTACAGAAGGCTTTGATACCAAGGATCTGCTGGAGGCGAAGTCTCTGCTTGCAGAACTCCAAACCCAGGTCTTCAGCCTGACTGAGAATCGATGACGCCGTTCGGGACCTGGCTGGCCGAAATCGGGCTGGGACGTTACGATGCAGTCTTCGCTTCGAACGAGATCGACTTCGACGTCATTCGCTCCTTGAGTGACACGGATCTTCGCGAGCTTGGCTTGGCGCTGGGTGATCGCAAGCGTCTGCTCCAGGCCGTCGCCAGGCTGGACCAGCAACCCGACACCGTTGTACTCCGTTGCCGCCGGCGACCGTTTCGGAACCGGCTTCGACCAGTGGTGAACGCCGCCAGCTCACGGTGATGTTCTGCGACCTGGTGGGTTCGACGGCACTGGGTGAAAGGCTCGACCCCGAAGAGCTGCGGAGCCTGCTGCACGCGTATCGAACCGTCTGCGGCGAGGTGATCGCGCGCTACGACGGGTTTGTCGCCCGCTACGTCGGTGATGGCATTCTGACCTATTTCGGCTGGCCCATCGCGCACGAGGAGGACGCCGAGCGCGCGGTGCGGGCGGCGCTGGAGATCGTTCTGACGGTCAAACGGGCCTTGTCCACCGAGCCGCTGTCGGTTCGTATCGGCATCGCGACCGGTCCGGTCGTCGTCGGAGAGACCACAGGCACTGGGGATCAGTCGAAGCTGGCGATCGGCAGCACGCCCAATCTGGCCTCGCGGCTGCAAGGAATGGCGATCGCCGACCAGATCGTCATTGCAACATCCACCCGCCGCCTGGTCGGCAATGCGTTTGAACTGACCGATCTCGGCGAACATGAGCTGAAAGGCATCGCGGAACCGGTCCACGCCTGGCGGGTAGAGCGTAGTTTGGTGACGGAGAGCCGTTTCGATGCCAGCCGCGGCGGCGACGCACTGACGCCGCTGGTGGGTCGCGATGAGGAATTGGATCTGCTGTCGCGCCGGTGGTCCCAGGCAAAGGACGGCGAGGGCCAGGTGGTGCTGCTGTCCGGCGAACCAGGGATCGGCAAGAGCCGCATCCTGAACGCGTTGCGACAGCGGCTCGAAGCGCAAGCGGTGCACGCGCTCCGTTTCCAGTGCTCGCCCTACTACGTCAACAGCGCTTTCTGGCCCATCATCGACAATCTCGAACGGACATTGAAGTTCGCCCGTGACGATACCGCAGACACGAAACTTGACAAGCTCGAAACGCTGATCGTTACGCATCACGGCCGGCCGCAGGCCGACGTCGGGTTCGTGGCGGCGATCTTGTCCATCCCCTGCGAGCAACGCTACGGCGACTTGACGATGACGCCACAGAAGCACAAAGACGAGACGCTGCGGACCTTGGTCGATATCTTCGAGGCAGCGGCCCGCCAGCGGCCCAGCGCGATGCTGTTTGAGGATATGCACTGGGCAGACCCCACCACGCTCGAGGTGCTGGATCTGCTGATCGATCGCGTAAGGAGCATTCCGCTGCTGGTTGTGCTCACCCACCGGCCGGAGTTTCAGTCGCGCTGGTCTGAGCAGGGCCATGTCGGCGCACTGAACCTCTCGAAGCTGACGAGGACGCAGAGTGCGGCGATGATCTCTGGGCTCACGGGTGGCAAGGCGCTGCCCGCCACGCTGCTCGAGCAGATCCTCACCAGAACTGATGGCGTCCCGCTGTTTGTCGAGGAGCTGACCAAGTCCATTCTGGAATTGGGCGAGTTGAAGGAGGCCAGCGATCACTACGAGTACGCTGGCTCGGCCCGCACGGTGACTATTCCGACTACGCTGCGGGACTCACTGATGGCGCGACTGGATCGGTTCATGCCAGTGAAGGAGATCGCTCAGATCGGGGCGGCGATCGGGCGCGAGTTCAGCTACGAGCTGATCGAAGCCGTCGCGCCGATGCCGCAGGCCCAACTCGACGACGCCCTGGCACAGCTGAGCGCGTCGGGGCTGGCCTTCCGACGTGGCACGCCGCCTGGTGCAGTCTACACCTTCAAGCACGCACTGATACAGGACGCAGCCTATGAGTCGTTACTGAAGAGCCGAAGGCAGGAGCTGCACGCCAAGATCGCCCGGGTGATGGGGCAGCGTTTTCCCGCCATCAAGACCACCGAACCGGAGGTGCTGGCGCATCACCTCACGGCAGCCGGCCTCGCCGAGGCGGCGATTCCGCTATGGCAGGCGGCAGGTGAACTGGCATTGAAGCGCATGGCCTTGACCGAAGCGGTCGCCCATCTTGATCGGGGCCTCGAACTGGCCTCCACCTTGCCCCGGTCATCGCAACGAGATACCAGCGAACTGGGACTGCGCACCACCTTGGAACGGCATGGACGGCGTTGAAAGGCTGGGCCGCCCCCGAAGTCTGGGCCAGCCTGTATCCAGCCCTCGCGTTGGCGAAGTCGCTCGGGCGCCACGACGCGATGCGCGCCCATCCTCTGGGGATTGACGAGCCATGTCCAGTCGCAGGGGCGTATAGCGGAGGCCCTGCGCTGGGCGGAGGAAACGTTGGACATCGCGAAGACGACAGGCGATGCCGACCTGCTGATTACCAGCCACGATATGGCCTGCACCGGCTATTTTGTGCGGGCGAACTCGCAAAGGCCATGGAGCATGCCGACAACGTGCTCCAGCTCTACGACGACAGAGAAGCATCGTCATATGGCAGATATACTCAACGAGGATCCCAAAACTGTCGCCGGTATCTACGCCTCGATGTGCACCTGGAACTGGGCTACCCGGACCGGGCATTACGGATAAGCAATGAAAAAGACGTGCACGCCCGCTGGCGCGGTCACCCCTTCGGCCTGGGATTTGCGTTGATGACTGGGGTGCATGAGTTCGATCAACGATGAGGCATGAGGACCTGCGCAAGCGCGCCGAGGAAATTGAGCGGCTGGGCCGGGACAATAGCTTGCCCGTGCTGTGGGCGATGTGCGCACCCGTCTCATATGGTCAGGCACTTATCCGGGAAGGCAAACCCGCTGAAGGAATTGGCCAGTTTAAAGCCGGCATCGCGGTGTGGGAGGCGATTGGCGGCAGGTCGCGGAACCCGACGATGAAAGCGCTCCTGGCCGAAGCCATGGCGCTGACCGGCGACATCGACGAGGCGCTGCAAGTGATCAACGAGCTGATCGCACAAATAGAACGCCCAGGATGGGAGAGAACGTCTTTAATTACGCCGAGATACTGCGCCTCAAGGGCTGGATGCTCTCGCTCAAGGGCGACCCTGAAGGCGCCGAGCGGAACTTTCTTGCATCACTCGACTGGGCGCGTCGCCAGCAGGCGAAAATGTGGGAACTGCGCACGTCAACCAGCCTGGCACGGCTGTGGCAAAGCCAGGGCAAACGCCGGGACGCGTATGAGCTACTGGCCCCGATTTACGACTGGTTCACTGAAGGCTTCGACACCAAGGATTTGCTTGAGGCGAAGGCCCTCCTGGACGACTTGGCCACGAACTGACTTCGAGGTATGACTTTCGAGGTCGCGTACTGACTGACAAACAAGATCAGCGATAACTCGCGTGCAGTATGGGAGAGAAACAATGAAGCTGTATCCGTTCATTCTGGCGCTGGCGGCAATCGGTGCCAGCACCCCAACCCTGGCCGCACCGGGAGACGCCCCGTCGACCCTCCCTGCGCAACAAGGGTCAAACGCGCCCGGGATCACCGACACCGAGATCAAGATCGGCCAGACGATGCCGTACAGCGGGCCGATCTCGGGCTACGGCACGATCGGCAAGGCAGAGCTCGCCTACTTCAGGATGATCAACGACAACGGCGGCGTAAACGGACGCAAGATCAACCTGATCAGTCGTGACGACGGCTACAGCCCGCCCAAGACGGTCGAGCAGATCCGCAAACTCGTCGAGGAGGACAACGTCGCCTTCATCTTCCAAAGCCTGGGCGACGTCACCAACGCCGCCGTTCAACGCTATTTGAATGATCGCGGCATCCCGCAACTCTTCCTCGCGGATGGCAGCGCCAGATGGGATGACCCGCAACACTTTCACTGGACGATGTCATGGCAACCTTCCTACCGGACGGAAGGCCGTATCGATGCCGCATACATTCTCCGAACCAAGCCCGACGCGAAGATCGGGGTCCTGGTTCAGGACCTTGCAAATGGCTGATTTCTGCGGTATTGAGAGGGATGGAGCAAATCTTGGAGCAGTTTTCTTGTAGGAAATTGTGTGTTTGCTGCGTAAACGTTGGTTCGGATAGGAGCGAATTTGATGGCGTCGATTGTGCAGCGTGACTCGGCCTTCAGGGTGTTCGTGCGGATCAAGGGAGAGGTGGCCGGCTTCGTCGATACAGCGTTTCGGTTCCGCTAAGTGGATCCTCTGCCGGTTGGGTTCATTCTGTATCGTTGCCGGGACCTCACGCAGGGAGGGCTTTAGCCCGACCGGAGTGATGTCCCGGCAACGGCGGCGAAAATTATGCTACCGCAGTCTGCGGCAGATGGTCATAGTAAAAACACTCTGGCGTCCGCGCGTCAAGACTTGAATGCGGCCGCTTTGTATTGTAGAAGGTGAAGTAACGAGACAGAGACGCCCGTGCTTCACCAACACTGTCGTAGGCCCGCAGATACACCTCTTCATGTTTCACCGACCGCCAAAGACGCTCGACAAAAACGTTGTCCCGCCAGGCACCGCGGCCATCCATGCTTACGGCGATCGCGTGCTCCAGCAGCAGCCCGGTGAAGGCCGCGCTGGTGAACTGGGAACCTTGATCGGTATTGAAAATCTCCGGCCGCCCGTAGCGGGCGAGCGCCTCCTCAACAGCTTCGAGGCAGAAATCAACGTCCATTGTGATCGACAGCCGCCACGAAAGGACCCGCCGGCTGAACCAATCGACCACCGCCGCCAGATAGACGAACCCCCGCGACATCGGGATGTAAGTGATATCCGTCGCCCACACTTGGTTCGGCCGCTCGATCGCCAGTCCGCGCAGCAGATACGGGTAGATTTTGTGCCCCAGCGCTGCCTTTGACGTGTTTGGCTTGCGGTAGATCGCTTCGATCCCCATCCGCCGCATCAGCGTGGCGACCAACTCGCGGCCGATTACCACGCCTTCGCCGCGTAACAGGTCGCGCAGCATCCGGCTGCCGGCGAACGGAAAGTCCAGATGCAGCTCGTCGATCCGACGCATGATCGCAAGTTCGGCCGCCGGAACCGGCCGCGGCTCATAGTATAGGGTGCTCCGGTTCAGCCCCAGCAGCTCAGCCTGCCGCCCCAGCGGAAGGTCGTGACTACGGTCGATCATCGCTTTGCGCTCAGCAGGCCCGCTTTGCTGAGCGCACCGGCCAAAAAATCGTTCTCCAGGGTCAACTCGCCGATCTTGGCGTGCAGCACCTTCAAATCCACCGCCGGCGCTGCCTCAGTTGCTCCGCCGCCGAATAATCCAGCGGCCCCGTCAAGCACCTGAGCCTTCCACGCCGTGATCTGGTTGGGGTGAACGTCATACTGCTGCGCCAGCTCGGCCAGCGTCTTCTCGCCCTTGATGGCAGCCAGCGCCACCTTCGCCTTGAAAGCTGGATTGTGCGTCCGGCGTGCTCGTCGCGTCATTGTCACTCCTGATCGGCGGCATTCTCGCCGCTCTCAGGCAGGTTTTCCACTTATCGAGCTGTCCGAATTTGCCCGGCCACCTCTTCTTACGACTTCCTACAAGGTTGGACGGCCCGGTTGCTTCAGGTACCCTGCCAGCGTAGGCGAGATCGCGGTAGTTCTGAAAGGGAAGGGCGGCACTGGCAAAGGCACGTTCGGTCGACTGCTGCTCAAGATTATAGGCAAGCACGCCAAGCACCTGAGCGATTCCAACTCACTGACCGGCAAATTCAACGACCACCTGATGAACCTGATTTTTATGTTCGCTGACGAAGCGGTATTTGCGGGTGATAGGCAGGGCCTCGGGCAGCTAAAGCGTCTCATCACCGAACCCACCATCGAAATCGAACCAAAGGGTCTGCCCAAACGCACAGTAACCAACTACCTGCATATCCTCATGGCGTCTAACGAAGACTGGGTGATTTAAGCTTCGCTGGGGGAACGTCGGTATTTCGTGCTCAACGTGAACAACAACCGTATTAAAGATACCGATTTCTTCTTTGCCGTGGAGAAGCAGTTGGATAACGGGGGCCCGAAGCATTCGTGGCTGACATGATGGACCTAGACTTGAGCAACTTCAACCACCGTGCTCCACCCAATACCAGAGGGCTGCAGGATCAGAAGATCGCTTCGTTGTCCACGGAAATGGCTTGGTGGCTGGATACGCTGCACACCGGCTACTTCGACGGCCTACGCTGCATTAAATGGTCAGATTGGAAACTCACAGACACCCTGCTACGCTCGTCCCAGGACTTCGCCGAGAAACGCAACACCTACAAGGGCCGAGCGCTTAGCAGGACAGCTTTTCACACCTTCATGGAACGCGAGATCAGACTGAAATCGTACAGGAACCAGGAGAAGTCCAAAAGGTACAAAAGACGAGCCAATCGGCAGAGGGTTCATTCTAGGCAAGCTCAGTGCGGCCCGGGAAGCGTTCTGCACCACCAATGATCTGACGATAGAGGATTGGATGGATGGCGGCGAGGTTATCAGTCTGGCTACCATCAGGGCTCAAGAGGAGTTCGCTAGCCTACTATCCTAAACAGCCTAAAGCGGTGCTCTTAACCGGGGCACCGTTCGCCTACCACTCATCACCCCAATAAGCTTTCGCCGCCCAGTACACACCGACCGCGAACAAGGTGATGAAAGTTAGCTCGACAACCCAGTGCAGCACCACCAGCCCCATGATCTCGCGCCCCACCCATTTCAAGCCAACCTAACAGCAATATAAAATTTCCGTCGTCGTTGTTTGCAAGCCCCTTCGTATGTCACCCAGGACTCATGGAAGACGGTCTATGGACCCCTCACGACCTGGCTGGCTATTTCGGGTACTCGCCGAGCACCATCGTCGA
>CAWEVT010000013.1:0-167500 GCA_963812585.1 uncultured Alphaproteobacteria bacterium
GGGGATCCACGACTTGATGTGCTGTGCGAGGAAATTCGTGGGTGACCGGGCCAACCCTCGCTCGCGTCTCGCTCGCCCGGTCATGACACAGGTAGCGGCGGCGCGTCATTCGCTTTGCGGGCGGGTCTGAGCATTGTGCTTCTTGATCGCCTCCGCGCTGACCGGCGTGAAGAAATTGATCAAATTCCCGTCAGGGTCGCGGAACATCAAGGAGCGATTTCCCCATGGCTGGGTTACCGGCTCTTGGACAAATTCGCTGATTACCTGTTTCAGCCTGTCATATTCCTTGTCTACGTCATCAACGCGGAACTCGATGATCGCGGTATGGTTGTCAGCGGGGCGAGCGGCCCCGGCTCCGAACATATCCATGGTGCGCTTGCTGCCAATCGCCAAAGTACAGAAGAGCGTCACCAATTCCGCGAAGTCCTCCGTGGACCATGTCGCTGACAGACCAGTAACATCTTCATAGAAGCCGACCAAACGCCGTACGTCGTTGGTGATTATTCGCATCGAGACGAAGTTCATACGATCCTCTTGCTCTGGATGTCTTTCGGTCTTTGCCGCGGATACGGCGATCGGCTTGTAGCAGGGGCCTGCTGACAGCATTATGTCAGCAGGGAGACCGCCATGCGCCGAGCCGATCGCCTGTTTCAGATCATCCAGATCCTGCGGCGCTCTACTCGCCCTGTCACCGCCGGCATGCTGGCGGAAGAGCTGGAGTTGTCGAAGCGATCCGTTTACCGCGATATAGCGGATCTGATCGGGCAAAGGGTGCCGATCCGCGGCGAGGCGGGGCTGGGTTATGTCCTTGACCGTGACTTTGACATGCCGCCGCTGATGCTGACGCCGGACGAGATCGAGGCCGCGGTGCTTGGCGCGCAATGGGTAGCCGAGCGGGGGGATCCGGTGCTGGCCGCCGCGGCGCGCGACCTGATCGCCAAGATCGCCACCGCCGTGCCCGAACGTCTGCGTCCATTTATCGCCGAGCCGACCATCGGTGCGCCGCGAGGCAACGCGCTGACCCTTGACGGCCTGGATATCACGAGGGCCCGCCTATGGATTCGCAGTGGGCGCAAGATATGGATCCGGTATCGAAACCAGGAGACGCAACACAGCGAGCGAACCATCTGGCCGGTGATCATCGGTTATGCCGAGACGGTGCGCCTGCTGGCGGCATGGTGCGAATTGCGTCAGGAATTTCGGCATTTCAGGACAGATCGCATCGTCGCGGCCGAATTTCTTGACGAACACCACGGCTGTCGTCTCAGCGACCTGCGAAACCGATGGAAACGCCATATGGCGACTGAGCGCGGAGTGCGGTTGTCATAACCGCCGGGTTCACCGCGAATTGGGCAAATGCCGGACTTTGGTGGGCAGGCTCCATGCGGCTTTGACAAGGCCCTGAACGACGTCGGGCCGAACGGCGACGACAGAGCATGGCAGCGTGGACACGCCGCGGGTGGCTGGACCGAACCCGCCGGCCGCTACGTCGGCACCCACGCGAGGTGCCTGTACCAGGATCTCGTCAGTAGTGGGTCAGTTTGAATTTTGGCCGGAGTTGGCCGAATCCGGAACGCCCGCTTTGGAGTGTCCAACTGCGATGAGCAGACTTTCCTTCTCGGAAATTGTCGGCGACAGGTGGCGACCCAAGGCGGTCGTTCACCGTAGACTGCGTGATGGTCCTCGCGTGATACCAAACGACCGTGATGCTTGTTCCGTTTCCCGTCTGCGAGCGTGGCGTGCCCGTGTTCCATTTCCTGGACATTGTCGCGGACTGGGCGCATCGTTTGCCTGGCGTTAAGTCTGGGAAGCGGCGATGGATGTCGCAAACTGGCTGGGACAGTTAGGGCTCGAACGATACCAAGCAGCATTCCGCGAGAATGATGTCAGCGCTGCTGTTCTTCCCGGTGTGACAGCGGACGATCTCAAGGAACTCGGCGTCGCCTCCGTCGGCCACCGCCGGCAGTTGCTGCAAGCGATCGCTGCGTTGCGGGCTGATGCGATGTCGGCGGGCGACCCAAGCCACTCCTCGGGATTGTCGATCAGTGGCATCTCAGTTGATGTCGGCTCGTCTCGATCGACCGCCGAGCGCCGCCAGCTTAGCGTGATGTTCTGCGACATCATCGGCTTCACTGCGCTGTCTGCTCGCCTGGACCCGGAAGACCTGAGTGCGGTCATCCGGGGCTATCAGACCCTTGCTGCCACCCTCATAACGCGCTTCGGAGGTTTCATTGCCCGCTATGTGGGTGATGGCGTGCTGACGTATTTCGGCTGGCCCGAAGCTCATGAGGCAAACGCCGAGAGGGCGGTTCGCGCCGCTCTCGCGGTTATCGAAGCGATCAGCCAGGCGCCGGTTCGGACCGAGCAACTGCGGGTCCGCATCGGCATTGCCACGGGCCTGGTAGTGGTCGGCGAGCCGATCGGAACGGGCGATGCGCGACAGCAGACGGCGATTGGCGAGACGCCCAATCTGGCCGCGCGCCTGCAGGGCTTGGCTGAGCCCAATGGGATCGCGATCGATGCCGTGACTCGCCGGCAAATTGGCGGCCTATTCGAATGCCAGGATCTCGGCACGGTCGCGCTAAAGGGTCTACCAGATCCGGTGCCGGCCTGGCAGGTGCTGCAAGAGGCCGCTGTCGAGAGCCGCTTCGAGGCATTACATACCCAGACGATGACGCCGATGATCGGGCGCGACGAGGAGTTCGAGCTGCTACTGCGCCGTTGGCGGCAGGCGAAGGAAGGCGAAGGTCAACTCGTGCTGCTGTCGGGGGAGCCGGGCATCGGCAAGTCGCGGCTGATCGCAGCTTTGTACGAGCGGCTGCATTGTGAACCACACGATAACCTGCGCTATTTCTGTTCACCACACCATCAGGACAGCGCGCTCTATCCGGTCGTCGCGCGTTGGGAACAGGACTTGAAGTTCGCCCGTGGCGACACATCGCACGAAAGGCTTCAGAAGCTCGAGGCAGCGCTGATCCCTGTCGGAACCTCACCGGACGAGGTGGCGCTGATTGCCGATCTGTTGTCGGTTCCAGTGGACGATCGCTATCCACATCTCGATCTGAATCCCCAGCGCAAGAAGGAGAAGACCTACGACGCGCTGCTGCACTTGCTGACGAATCGCGCTCGCCGGCAGCCACTGCTCATGCTGTTCGAGGATGCCCATTGGGCTGATGCAAGCTCACTTGAGTTGCTTTACCAGGTGGTGGGACTGCTGACGGATCTGCCCATTCTGATAGTTGTTTCGTTCCGGCCGGAGTTCCAGCCGCCGTGGGTGGGTCATGCGATCGCCAGCCTCATCACCCTCCGACGGCTGACGCGCAAGCAGGCGGAGCAGCTGGCCCAACGAGTCCTGATCGAACGGGCACTGTCGCCCGACCTGCTCGAGCGGGTCGTCATGCAAACCGATGGCGTGCCTCTGTTCATCGAGGAGCTGACCAAGGCTGTGCTGGAAGATCCGAAACAGCCCGGCAGTAACGCAGCCGCGCTGGAGGTTCCGGCGACACTGCAGGCCTCGCTTATAGCGCGGCTCGATCGCCTTCCGGCGGCAAAGCAGATTGCCCAAATCGGCGCGGTGATCGGTCGTGAGTTCGCGCAGACGCTGCTTGCCGCAGTCGCGAATATGCCCGAGGCGCAACTCGCTCAGGGCCTTGAGATACTGGTTGCCTCGGGATTGGCATTTCGGCACGGAATGCAACCGGATGCTGTCTACACCTTCAAACATGCGCTGGTGCGAGATGCCGCCTACAGCACACTGCTGCGCAGTCAGCGCCAGGAACTCCACGCTCGAATTGCCGAGGAGATCGAAAAACACTTCCCGGAGTTCGTAGACAAGCAACCGGAGCTCCTGGCGCACCACTGCACGCAGGCGGCCCTAGCCGAACGGGCGATCAAATTCTGGCGTCTGGCTGGGTTACGCAGCGTTAGCAGGTCGGCGAATGCCGAGGCGGCAACGCATTTCAGCAATGCGCTCGACTTGCTGAGCATGCTGCCGCCGAGTGAGCAGCGCGACGAGCAGGAGCTCGACTTGACGCTTAATCTCGCCGTTCCTCTGATTGCCGTGCATGGCTTCGGGTCGTCACGTGTTGAGGAATGCGCACAGCGGGCAACGAAGTTGTCAGACACGCTCCGCGACTCGCCGAATAGGTTTGCCGCCCGCCGCCTTGCGTGGAATTCCTGCCTGATGCGCCAGCCACTCCCGAGGACGCTTGAATTGGCACGCGACCTCGCGAGATTCGCCGATGAAGACAAGAGCGCAGCAAGGGTCGCGGTGGCCCACCGTTCGCTAGGATATTCTCTACTTATCTTGGGTGACATTCGCGAGGCCGACAACATACTCTCCCGAGGTGCGGCACTCGCTGACACACTTTCGAGCTGCGAATTCGCCGTCTACGGGGAGCATCCGAGCATGGTTTGTCGCGCCTATGGTGCGCACGCGAGGATCGTGGGCGGCTTTCCCACCTCTGGCGCGCGGCTCGCCGAGTCGGCGGTCGAGTTTGCGCGCCGCCAGGACAACGCTCACAGCCTCGCATGGGCGCTGAACGCCGCGGCACAGGCTTTCACACTCCACCACGACCCAGCGACAACAGCCCGCTTCGCCGCGGAGGGCCTTGAGGCTGCCCGCGAACATCACTTGCCGCAATGGTTGGCAAACGGCGAGCGCTGCATGGGTTGGGCCATGCATCGGCTCGGCAATTTCGACGACGGCATGAGCCTCCTTCTGCAAGGCGCGAAGCGGTGGAGCGACACCGGAGCCAAGCTTCACACGACCCATTACGAAGTGGCTCTTGCAGAATGTTTTCTTCGAGAGGGCCGGATCGCTGAAGCGCGAGCCCACCTGAATGCTGCGCGCGAACATTGCACAAACTATGCCGAAGCATATCTCGCAGCGGAAATCGATCGCCTCGAGAGCTTGCTGCTGCAACGCGAACAGACTGCGCCAGAGATCATCGAAGAATACCTCGTGAAATCCTTGAACACGGCCAGCAAACAAGGGGCTCGCCTGTATGAACTCCGCACGGCCACAACGCTGGCGAGTATGTTAGCAGATAGGAACGATCGGCGTGGGGCCATGGATACGTTGGCTCCGGTGTTTGGCTGGTTCACCGAAGGGTTTGACACATCGGACCTGCGGGAGGCGAAAGCACTGTTAGAGAAGCTCGCTTAAGCTGCGGTCTTTCCGCGTTGGCAGGTCCAGAAATGTCGCCGCTCCTGGTACGCTCAGTCCCTCGCGTTTCCGAGCCGAGCGGCAGCCCCCCTTAGCAGACATCGGATCAGCCACCGCCGCACTTGGGCGATCGTCTGCTTTCGGAGTGACGGCGAGGCGGCCTGGAACGACCGCGATGGGCGCCTTGCCGCCGCGACGGCCGCGTGGCTTGCGTTGGTTGGAACCTTCAAACTGACCCACTACCATTTCGTCGAATTCCTTGCCGGCATTTTCCGGGCTGCAGGCCCAGATGATCAGCGTCTGTATCACCATGATGACCGGTATCAACAGGAATGCTGCCTGGAACGAACCCGTGCACACAGCGCGACGAACATCCAGAAGCTCGACGAGATCGCGACCAGCGGCATCGATAGCGAGAACAACACGATATTGAGGGCGAGCAGATTGCGCCGCCCGAACCTGTCTGCCAGCCAGGCGGGCCGGTGATCCAGATCGCGCTGATGGCCGAGTGGTCCCGGCTGCTGTCCCTGGTTGCCATCCGCGAGCCCGCCGCGTACTCACCGGCCGACCATCAGGGGACCATGGCATGGACAAGGACGAACTGACGAGCTGGGCGCTGAAGAATGGCTGGCAGGTGATCGCCGGCTGTCCAAGCCTGACGAAACCGTCCTCACCGAAGGAGGCGATCGTCCGGATGGTCTTCAAGGCGACGGTCGTGAATCTCGAGGTCAAGAAGCCCGCCGGCAAGTGGGAAAAGGTTTCCGGCCAGAGCTATGCCAAAGTCCAGCCTGATCCGGAGACGGGTTTGCCGCTGGCCCTGGGGCTCGACACCATTCCCGGTTTCACCATGCTGATGCGGGAGAACAAGGACCGCATGACGTTCGCGGGCCTGGGTGGCCTGCAGTCGCGGTGACTGCGGCGGGCACCATAGATGGTGCCCGCGACAGAGTGTCAGCGACGGCGGGCGGTGCGGGCGGCGTAGCGGGCGTCGCGCGCGGCTTTCTGCTGCGCTGCCAAGGCCGCGGAACGTGAGGAGCCGGCCGCCTTCTGAGCTGCTTCCTCAGCCGCTCTGGCTTTCTCGGCGGCGAGAAGCGCTGCCTGGGCCGCGGCCTGTCTCGCCGCCTCGGCTTCGCGGGCGGCCTTGCGCTCCTGGTTGCGGACATCGCGCGCCGCCTGGATCGCCGCCTGGGCCGCCTGCCGCTCCTGGAAGGCGGGATCGTCCGGCCCCGGCCTTGCGCGGTACCGCTCCAGCATGGCGTTGCGGGCATCCGCCGCGGTGGTCAATCGATCATTGAATGTGTCGTTCTTGCGGGCCTTCATACCCCGATTTTACTGAAACACTCGGTTCGCGCATAGCCCAAAACCGGGCGAGGGCCGAGCGGCATCGGAGGCCGGCGGCGCCTCCCGCTTGCTCGTCCGGCCGTTGTCGGTGCATTCCCTGTACAGGAGGATGCGACATCATGGCCCAGTCAGCCCCCGTGCGGCGCGCATGAGCAAGGAAATCCGACTGCTGTCGACCAGCGCGATCCTGGGCTACGGCTTCCCGGAGGCGTCACTTCGAGCCGGTATGGACCGTCAGCCGCATGTCATCGGCGTCGATGGCGGCAGCGTCGATCCCGGGCCGCATTACCTCGGCTCGGGCAAACCGTTCTGCTCGCCGATCGCCATCCGCCGCGATCTGCGCCTGATGCTGCACGCCGCCATCGCCGCCGATATTCCGCTGGTGATCGGCACCTGCGGCGGGGCCGGCGGCGCGCCGCATCTTGAACTCGTGGCGACGATGGCACGCGAGATCGCGCGCGAGGACGGCCTGCATTTCAAGCTGGCGACGATCCAGGCGGAGCAGGACAAGGCGTCGGTGAAGCGACGGATCGCGGCCGGTCGCGTCAGGCCGCTGGCGCATCAGCCGCCGCTGACCGAGGAGACCGTCGACCGCTCTGCCCGCATTGTCGGCATGATGGGGCCGGAGCCGTTCATCGAGGCGTTGGACGCAGGCGCGCAGGTCGTGCTGGCCGGGCGGGCGAGCGACCCGGCATCGTGGGCCGCGGCGGCGACCCGGGCGCAACTGCCTCCCGCGCCGGCCTGGTACGCCGGCAAAATGCTGGAATGCGGCGCCACGCCGTCGATCCCCAAGGGCCATGACAGCCTGTTGGTCACGGTTCGCGAGGATCATGTCGAATGCGAGCCGACCAATCCCGCCCGCCGCTGCACACCGCTGTCTGTCGCCAATCATTCGCTGCACGAAAACAGCAGTCCGATCCACCATATCGAGCCGGGTGGAATGCTCGACACCTCGGATTGTCGCTTTTTATCCGTCAGTGATCGCGCGGTGCGCATTTCAGGCATGCGCTGGAGCCCGGCCGACCAGTACACGATCAAGCTCGAAGGCGTCGAGCTGGCGGGATACCGGTCGGTCTGTATCTGCGGCACCCGTGATCCGCTGCTGATCGGGCGTCTCGACGATTTTATCGCCAGCGTTCGCCACGAGGTCGCCACCAAGGCCGCCGCGTTCGGCGCCACCGCCGACAGCTACCAGCTTGGCATTCGCGTCTACGGCCGTGACGGCGTAATGGCCCAACGCGAACCGCTCCGCCACGCAACCCCGCATGAGCTCGGCTTTGTCCTGGAAGTCGTGTCGCAACAAAGCCAGGAGATGGCCAGCGCGGTGCTGGGCATGGCGCGCACCAACATGCTGCACACCGACTTCCCCGGCCGTTTGTGCCGGGAAGGCAACATGGCCTTCCCGTTTTCGCCGTCCGATATCGAAGTCGGGCCGGTCTACCGGTTCAGCGTCTATCACGTCGCGGAACTGGACGACCCGACCGAACCGTTCCCCATCCAGTACGAGACATTATGACATGGCATTGATCAAGGATCTTGCAAGCGTCTGCAAGAGCAAGAACGCCGGCCCGTTCGAGCTGACCATCGACGTGGTGTTCGACAATGCCGAGACATTTCGCCGGGTGAAGGCCACCGGCGTGCTGGGACCGGCGCTGTTCGCCAGATTGTACGGCGTGCCGGAGCAGCATGTGCTGTTCACCCCGTATGATGCCGCCTTTGCCTTCAAGGCAACGCTGCCTCGACTGGTGCCAGCCGGCGACTTCGGCGACACCGACGTCTATGGCTGCCAGCAGCACGCGCCGCTGCTGGATGTCGATCTTCCGATCTGAAAGCGAGACGGCCGATGAACCGCATGATGACCCTGATCGCGTTCCTGCAGGCGCAGAACTGCTCAAATCTGCCCGGCTCGTGGCGTCATCCCTCGACGATGCTGGATTTCACCACGCCGGAATACTACCAGCGCATCGCCCGCACCCTGGAGGACGGCAAGATCCAGCTGGCTTTCTTCGACGACCGGCTGGCGCTGCCGGACCTTTATACCGGCAACCACGCCGAAGCGGTGGGGGCCGGGGTTCGGGCGGTGAAGATGGATCCGTCCACGATCCTGATGGCGATGGGCATGGCGACGTCGAAGCTTGGCCTCGGCACGACATATTCAACCACCTACTACGAGCCGTACCACGTAGCGCGGGTTTTCGCGACCATGGACCTGATGTTGAAGGGCCGTGTGGCGTGGAATATCGTTACGTCGTTGAACAGCGCCGAAGCGCTCAACTTTGGCCACGCCGAACACATGGAGCACGACGCCCGCTACGACCGTGCCGACGAGTTCATGGAGGTGGTGATGGGCCACTGGAACACCTGGGAAGACGATTCTCTCATTCTGAACAAAGCGGACAATCGTTTCGCTGACCCGACGAAGGTGCACCGGCTGGACCATGTCGGCAGATATTTTCGCTCGCGTGGCCCGTTCAGCGTGCCGCGTTCGCAGCAAGGTCATCCGGTGCTGATCCAGGCCGGCCAGTCAGGGCGCGGCCAGTCGTTTGCCGCCCAATGGGCTGAGCTGGTGTTCGTGATCTACCACAATCTGGAAGCAGGCAAACAGCAGTACGCTGCGTTCAAGAACGCGATCGCCGCCGCCGGCCGCGACCCGGCGGTGGTGCACGTCGCCCCGGCTTGCTACGTCATCGTCGCGGAATCAGAAGCGGCGGCCGAGGCCAAGCGTGCCGTCATCGAGGAGTCGGCCAAACCGGTGGATGCGCTGGTGCTGATCTCCGAAGTGCTCAACTACGACTTTGGCGCCAAGGGCTACGATGAACCGTTCAGCGACGAAGAACTCGCGGCGTTCTCGTGGCATGGCTTTCGCGAGCGCGTGGTGAAATTCTCCGGCAAGAGGAATCCGACGGTGCGCGATTTTGTCGAAGTTTCCGGCCGGGGCACCATAGCCGAACACAAGGTGTTTTGCGGGACGCCCGGGTCGGTGGCGGATCAGATGGAGGAATGGTTCACCGCCCCCGCCTGCGACGGGTTCGTTCTGGCCGCGACTCACATGCCCGGCGGCTACGAGGACGTGGTGCGGCTGCTGGTTCCCGAACTGCAACGGCGCGGACTGTTTCAGAAGGAGTACCGCGGCGATACGTTGCGAGGCAACCTCGGACTGCCCATCCCTCGCGCCATCGACTGGCACCAGCGGCGGAAGGCAGCACAATGAGCGCGCTGCGCAGCCTGCTCTTCGCCCCCGGCAACCACGCGCGCCGCGTCGAGAAAGCTCTTACCCTGCCTGCGGACGGCGTCATCCTGGACCTGGAAGACGCCGTCGCCATCGCTGAAAAGCCGGCGACCCGCGGCGTCGTGACCGAAGCCTTCGGCAAGCCGCGAGCCGGCCGGCTTTACGTCCGGGTCAACGCGCTTACCACCGATTGGTGCTTCTCCGACATAGTCTCGGTGGTCCGAGCCGGCCTGGACGGGATCATTTTGCCCAAGGTGGAGCACGCGCACGAGCTGCGCACGGCCGACTGGCTGATCGGCAACCTTGAGCGCGAGCGCGGCCTGCGACCGGGCGCGATCGACCTGATCCCGATCATCGAGACCGCTGTTGGCATGAGCAATATCGGCGGGATTTGCGGCGCCGGCGCGCGTACCAGGCGGCTCGCGTTCGGCGCCGGCGATTTCACCCTCGACATGGGCATGCTGTGGACGCGCGGCGAACAGGAATTGTTGCCACATCGCGCCACCTGCGTGCTGGCCTCCCGCGCCGCCGGACTGGAGCCACCGTTGGACACGGTCTGGGCCGACCTGCGCGACGCCGAAGGTTTTGTCGCGTCCGCGAAGCACGCGGCGGCGCTGGGTTTCCAGGGCAAAATGTGCATCCATCCCGACCAGGTCGCCGGCGCCAACATTGCCTTTACACCGGATGACGCGGCGGTCGCACAAGCCCGGCGAGTCATCGGCGCGTTTGAAAAGGCCGAGGCCGCGGGCCTTGCGTCGATCCAGCTCGACGGCCAGTTCATCGACTACCCGATCGTGCAGCGCGCCCGTCGCGTCGTTGCTCAATCCGAACCAGTCCGCGCGGGAGGTGCATAATGTTTGACGTGCAAGCTCTGGAGGGCTGCCGGGTGCTGGATGTCGCCAGCTTCCTCGCCGGACCGTTCTGCGCCACCCAACTGGGGGAATTCGGTGCCGACGTGATCAAGGTCGAATTGCCCGGGGTCGGCGATGCCACGCGCCGCTTCGGCACCATGACCGAATGCGGCGATTCGCTGCCGTGGCTCTCGGAATCCCGCAACAAACGTTGCATAACGCTCGATCTGCGCAAGCCCGACGGAGCGGCGCTGCTCAAACGGCTGGTGGCGGATGCCGATGTCCTGGTGGAGAATTTCCAGCCGGGCACCTTGGAGAAATGGGGCCTCGGCTACGACGTGCTGAGCAAGGTCAATCCGCGGCTGATCATGGTGCGCATCTCCGGCTACGGGCAGACGGGTCCTTACAAGGACCGGCCGGGGTTCGGGCGGATCGGCAACGCGTTCGGCGGACTGTCGTTCCTGGCCGGCTATCCCGACCGCGCGCCGGTGACGCCGGGATCGGCCACCATCCCCGACTACATGGCCGGGCTGTATGGCGCCCTGGGCACGTTGCTGGCGTTGCAGGCACGCGAGAAAACCGGGCGCGGGCAAATGGTCGACATCGGTCTGTATGAGCCGATCTTCCGCATCCTGGATGAACTCGCCCCCGCCTTCGCCTATAGCGGCTACGTGCGTCAGCGCATGGGGCCGGGAACGGTGAACGTCGTGCCACACAGTCACTATCCCACGCGTGACGGACGCTGGATCGCCATCGCCTGCACCAACGACAAGATATTTGCTCGCCTGGCCGAGGCGATGGGGCGCGCGGAGCTGGCGGGCGGCGACCGTTGGGGCACGCTGGCGGCGCGCGAGCGCGACCGGACCATGGTCGACGAGACCGTCGCCGCCTGGACCGCTACGATGGACCGGTCGGAACTGATGCAACGATGCGAGAATTCGCAGGTGCCGTGCGGCCCGGTCTATTCCGTGGACGAGATATTCGCGGACCCGCAGTATGCGGCGCGGGACAATATCCTGCGTATGCGGGACCCTCGCGCGGGGGAACTGGCGGTGCCGAACCTGGTTCCGCGCCTCAGCGAAACGCCGGGCAAGGTGAACTGGCTGGGTGTTGAACTCGGTGCGCACAACAAGGAGATCTATCAGGGCCGCCTCGGCCTGACCGATGACGAACTGGATCGGTTGCGGAGCCTGGGCGTAATCTAGCCAGAGCATCAGACAGCGCAGTGCGGCGGGGCGCCCATCGAGTGACCTTGCCACCGTCGATGCGCGCGACGGGTTGGCCACGCCTGTCAGGCATCGGCTGCTATTTTGGCCCATTGCCTGAGGCGGGCGTGCGAACCGCTTTGACCAGCGATAACGGTAGTCCAGTCGTGTTGGCATCGGAGACCTTGCCGTCCTCATCCACCGTGAAGCGGACGAACGTCTCTTCCTGACCTTTATGATCGAAGTCCTGGGTACCGTAGAATACAACACTCGCGGTTGGATTGAGCTTCTCGACCTTGACGGAAACCGGGAACTTTTTGGCGGGAGAGGCAGGAAGGAACAGATGAGCGTTGACGACGTACTCGCCGGGCACGATGCCGCGAATACTGACAATTTCCTGATTGAGCGGGTTCTGAATCATCTGGCCATTGACGATTATCCGTTCGCGGGAGCTTCCGCGGCAGTCGTGGTCGAGATGCATCAGGCCAGCTTCTCTAGAATGGTACCAAACGATGTTGCCGACGGGATCACGCACGTAGATGTCCATATCGTCGTCATCGTAGTCGGGCCAGTTCATGGTGATGAGGAATTCGGCCTTTATTTCCACCGCACCGGTCTTGGCCGTCGGGTTTATCAGCGAGAAGGCAATGAAAACCATGAATGCCAGGCCGATGACGACGTTGAACAGCATATCTGTGAACGGAACGAAAGTTCCGTCGTCGCTCGCGCCCATGGGGTCCTGGTCATACACCCAACGGGGCCGGCAGGTTCGATGCGCGCCGGATCGACCCGGCGCGCCACGGCCATCGTAAGGTTAGCGCAGCCAGGGATGCAATCGAGATCGCACCGGCAAGCATCGTCCCACGCCTCCGCTCCGTCACCCCGATTGGAGTGACGGAGGTTCAGACCCGCCTGGAGTCAGAGCTCCACCCCGCGCGTGTGCACGGGTATCTGGTAGAGCGAGCCGCCAGCGGTGATGTAGAGGAAGCTGTGATTATGGCCGTAGCCGCCAAAGCACAGATTTCCGGCAGTCTCCGGCAGCACGATACGGCCGAGCGGCGTGCCATCAGGGGCGTATACGCTCACACCCACGAAGGCGGGGTCGCCCCAGCCGCCGGCTGACCAGATGTTGCCGTCCTCGTCGGAGCGAATGTCGTCGGAGAGAAATTTGCCTTTGAAGTCGTGGAACACGCGGCCGTTGGTCAGCTTGTTGTCCGCGGAGCAGTCGAAGACGCGGATCGACCAGGTGCTGGGCTTGCCGGTGTCCGTGATGTACAGCAGCTTCTCGTCCGGCGAGAAGCAGAGCCCGTTCGGCTGATCGAAGTCGCCGGCCGCGACTGTCATTTTCCCCGACTTCGGATCGATCATGTAGACGTTGTGGGGCAACTCTTCGCCCTCGCGGGTGCCCTCGTTGTCGCCGCTGATGCCGTAGGAGGGATCGGTGAACCAGATCGTGTTGTCCGACTTGACGATCACGCCGTTGGGCGAGTTAAGCTTCTTGCCCTGGTAGCTGTCCGCCAGCACAGTGATGTCGCCGTTGTATTCGGTTCGGGTGACCCGGCGACCACCATGCTCGCACGTGACCAACCGTCCCTGGCGGTCGCGGGTGTTGCCGTTCGAGTTGTTGGACGGCTCGCGGAAGATGGTTGTCCTGCCACTTACCTCGTCATAGCGCAGCATCCGGTTGTTTGGAATGTCACTGAAGATGACGCAGTGCTGGTCAGCGAAGTACACTGGCCCCTCGGTCCAATTTCCGCCGGTCCAGACGCGGCGCAGCGGAGCGGTGCCGGCGTTATATTTTCCGAAGCGCTGATCAAACACCTCGAACGCCGGGTCTGGGTAGAGAGTAACGACATGATTCCAGTCGCGCGGCGGAGGCACGGTGCCGGCTGGGTCCGGCAAGGTAGCATTCTGCGCCAGCGCGGAGCCGGCGAATACGGATCCCACAGCGGTGGCAGCACGCAGAAAATGGCGTCTCTCTAGCACGGTTCCCTCTCCTCTCTGTTGTCGCTTCTATTGTGGCGGGTTCTTGGTAGCCGGGTACCATCTTGCCGCCGCGAAGCAGAGCGTGAAAGTGAACGTTCGGTAACACTTGACCTCGTAACAAAATCACGCAGCGTTTGCGGGGCGCCCGGTCATCGAGAAGTCGTCATATCCGGTCACCGCGTGCGCCAACGTGCTGATGAGCCGCGAAGAAACCCCCTCGTGTCGAGCGCCCCCCGCTGCCATGGATCCACCGCATAGGCGACGAGGGTCGCGGTCGATCGTCAACGACAACTCGATTGTGAGTTGAGGATACGCGCGGCGGCCAGCCTTGAAGTTGTGGAGTGTCGCCAATAATTCCGGCTTTCCCGAGCGGAGGAGAGTAAGGGAATTGACCGGATCATCGAAATACCCGTAGGCTGGTTGGATGACCGTAGTCTAGACAAACCCGTGCCGGAAATCTGGGAGCTGCTGTCCGGCAAAACAGGGAAGGAGAACGGCGATAGGAAACCTCGGTCGGCGGAAAATCCTTGCTGACGCCGTGGCCATGGCGGCAACGGGAGTGCTATCGCGGCCTTACATTGCCAACGCCAGGGCAACGACGGCTATCTGCTGGCTGAATCAGGGCTTCATTCCTCAGGAAGACGATGCGATGAAGAAGGTCTGCCGAAGACTACATGAAGGCCAGCGGCAACAAGCTCGACTACAGCATCATGCCGTTCATGGCGATGAACCAGAAGACGATATCCGCGCTGACCAGCGGCGACGTCCCCGACCTGGTATTCATGGACGCGCCTTCGTCGATCCTGCCGCAGAATGCCTGGGACGACAAACTCGTGGACGTGAGCGACGTCGTGGCGCCGTATGAGTCGCAGCTTGCAGAAACCGCGAAGCTTTGCTCGACCTTCTACAACAAGGTGACCAAGAAGCGCAGCTACTACCTGTGCCCGATCAAGCAGGGCGCGACCCCGTTCCACATCTGGGGCGATCTGGTGGAGAAGGCCGGCATGAAGATGTCCGACGTCCCGAAGAAGTGGGACGAGTTCTGGAATTTCTTCAAGCAGACGCAGGCGCCGCTGCGCGCCAAGGGGATGCGGAAGATCTACGCCTTCGGCCTGCAGATCACCACCGTCGGGCCGAACGACGGCAACAACCTGTTCGCGCATTTCCTGATCGCCAATGGCGGCGAGGGAATCGTCACGCCAGACGGCAAGCTGCACACCGACGATCCGAAGGTGCGCGAGGCAGCGATCAAGTCGGTCGAGTTCATGACGAACCTCTACAAGGAAGGCGTCGTGCCGCCGGAGGCGCTGAGCTGGAACGATGCCGACGACAACAACGGCTTCCATGAAAAGCTGTTCGTGATGGATTTCGACGGCACGCTGTCGACCGAACTGGCGATGATCAAGGACAAGCAGGCGTTCTACCATGACATGATCACGTTGGCCCCGGAGCAGAAGAATGACGGCACGCCGATGAAGACCCAGGTCAACGCCGGCGGCGGCTTACATCCCGAAGGGGGCGAAGAACGTCGAGGTCGCCAAGGACTTCATGAAGTACTTCATGCAGCCCAAGGTGATGAACGAGAACCTGAAGGGCGGTCTGGGCCGCTGGGTGCCGGCGATCCCGCAGATCGTCAAGGACGATCCGTTCTGGCTGCAGTCCGATATGCCATGCCTGAAGCCCTATGTCGACCGAGGCCGTGCTCAATCCGACCCTGCCCGTCTATGAGGGGTTTACCCCGGCCTGGGGCCAGGCCAATGCCGAACAGCTTTGGGGGCAGGCCCATGCCGATGTCATCAAGAACGGCATGAAGGTCGCTGACGCGGTCGACAAGGCGTTCAAGCGGGCAGAGCAGATCTTTGCGAAGATGACGTTCGGCTGAAGCCGGGAGGCAATCATGAGCGGAACACACCAGGCAGCCGCGCTCGGAAAAGGCTTCGCCAGACCGCGTCCGGGACGCCGCACATGGCTCGGCGGGCTGCATGGCGCGGACTATGTCTGGGCGCTTGCCTTCGCGCTTGCCGTACGTCGTGATCTTCCTCGGGTTCGTCGTCTACCCTATCTGCTACGGGCTTTGGCTCGGCAGCGATCCGCAGCTCTACAGTGAACTGTTCGCCGACCCACGTTACTTTACCGCGGTGATCAATACATTGATCTACGTCGGTGTCGGCGTGAACCTGAAGATGTTCCTGGCCTTCATGCTGTCGGGCTTCTTCATGCGCAAGCGTTGGTGGGTCAAGGCGTTGCTGGTGGTCTTTATCCTGCCCTGGGCTACGCCGGCACTGCCAGCCTACATGTCGATCCATTGGCTGCTGAACGGTCAGTGGGGCATGCTGAACAACATATTATGGCTGCTGTTCGGCTTCGACGGCCCGATTTATCTCAATTCGCACTGGATGGGCCTGTCGGCGAATATTGGCGCCTATATCTGGAAGAACCTGCCATTCTGGACGATCATTCTTCTGGCCGGAAGGATGTCGATCCCGCAGGAGCTCTATGAGGCAGCCGCAGTGGACGGCGCCACCGGCTTGCGAAAGTTTGCCCACGTCACCTATCCGCTGATGGCAAACCTGTATCTCGTCTGCATCCTGCTCGATACCGTCTTCGCGCTGGGCGACTTCAACGCGACATATTTCGTATCCGGCGGCGGCCCGGCGATGTCTACCGAAGTGCTGGCCACGCTCGGCATCCGGTATGCCTATACTGTCGCGCTGCCGCGCCTCGGCGTGGCGGCGGTCATGACCGCGCTGCCGGTGCTGATTCCTCTCGTCTACATCTTGATGCGCAAGCTTCGCGTGTCGGAGGGACAGCTATGAGCGGGACATACGGCCGAGTCGTCACGACCGATACAACCCTTCCCGGGGCCGCGGTCTCGGACACCACGCGACCGGTTCGCCGACGGGCGTCACGGCCGCACTATCGGCTACGACGTTACGGATCAGAAGCGTTGGCCATGGTCTTCGGCGTCGTCCTCGCCGTCTGGTCCGTGCTGCCGCTCTACAACATGTGGATGATCGCGCTCGACCGTCACGACGACGTCTTCACCGGCGCGGTCTGGCCGGAGAGCCCAACTCTGGAAAGCTTCCGCGTCGTCGTGACCGAGGACTTCTGGTACCTCGCGCACTTCTGGCATCAATTCGGCAACAGTTTCTGCGTCGGCCTCTCGGTGACGTTCCTGACGTTGGCGATCGGCTCGCTGGCGAGCTTCGCGGTCGGCCGGATGCGGCTCCGCCAGGGCTGGATGCTCAGCAACGCGGCGCTGATGACCTACGTCATTCCGGCATCGTTCCTCGCGATACCGATGTATCGCATCATGCAAATCTATGGTTTGACGAACAACCTGTTGTCGGTGATCCTGGCGCTGACGACGTTCGCCACCCCGTACGCGGTCTTCATCTTCTCGCAGTATGGCAAGTCGATCCCGATGGAACTCGACGAGTCCGCTCGCATAGATGGTGCCAACCCCTTTCAGATCTACCTCCGCATTTACCTGCCGCTGATGGCGCCTGCCCTCGTAGCCGTCGGCACTTATGCGCTTCTGCTGGCATGGAATGAGTATTTGTATAACTTCCTGCTGCTGTCGACGCCGGAAAGCATGACTGTTGCGGTCGCTTTGGCTCAGTTCCTCAACAGCGACGAATCGCCGTGGAATTTCATGATGGCGACCGCCATCATCTACGCGATGCCGCCGATCATCCTGTATTACGGGTTCCGTCGCTACATGGCGGCGGGTCTGACTATGGGCGGCGTCAAAGGCTAGCGCGACTTTCCCCATTTGGTTTTGGGATCGACCGCGACCCGGCAATCTTGTCGTCGCCTCGGGAGCTGGGCTCTCGGACTTTCTCGCCACCCAATCCTCCTGCCGCCACGCCAATGCGCAGCATAGGGTCGAACTCCTTTCCTCCCGGTATGGACGAGAGCGCCCATCAGGCTCACGATGAATCGTACCACCGTGCCCGGGAACGGAACCGGTCACACGGCGATCACTTGTTGCAGGCAAATTGCCAGGCCAGATGAAACATAATTGGAGTGCAGTATGAGTGATCGAGCAGAGGGGACCGTCGCGGACACGGGCGAGGCGATTCAGCGGCATATAAATCGGGCTGATGACGCAGCGGATCAGCTGACCCAATTCATCCGTGAACGGCCCATCACCGCGGTTTTGATGGCGATGGGGGTCGGCTATCTTCTCGCCAAGATCCTTTGAAAGGTCAGCTTCTTCGGGGGTCCGACAGCGGATAGGGTATGCCTCGGAAGCGAATAGGGTATGCCTCCGATAGGATGGCCGGGCGAACGCAAGGAACAGCGCCGCCGGACCCCTGATCAAGGTCGGGTCCATCAGATCGGTCGTGTACCGGGTCGGCAGCATTGCATCGAGACCAGTTCGCCAAGGTCGAGAGTGCAACTCCATCCGCATTCCCGATCAAGGCGCTCATGCCGACCGCCGCGCTGCTGTCGGTGGCCTCGGCGCCGGACCGAGGACGTGTCCAAGGTCGCAAAGGTCATACGCCCCGCATTAGGGGCTCCGATACACAGCGGTCGCAAAGGCCGCTTCGGGCTTACCAGCTGCTCCGGCAAACCTGCCGACCGTAGCACGCGCAAGGCCGCGAATACGTCGGGAGTGACCGCCATCGTTGGTGATCAGGGACATTTGTGACGCGTATCATCTCCGGATCGAGAGGTCGAAGACGAGCAGCCCGACACACCTCGGTTCTTCAGCCAGGCTCGCCAAGGAACTGCGGAGTTGACAAACACTCAGTCAGTGATACGACCTTTTGATACGCCAATATGACACATGAATTTGTCTATCAGGACGACAATGTCGGCGAATTCTTTTGGTAGGCCAAAGTTATGAAAAAATTCGCGAGCTGCATGCTGGCCCTTGGTTTTTCTTTGGGCTTGGGTTGCGTGCCGGCCCATGCCGAGCCGTCTGTTCCACCATTCTATCAGGCGATCGACGCGGTCAGGCCGAGTGGGAAACTGGGGCAGATCGTCAAGCAGGAGCCGCTCGCGACCCCGGTTGCCGGTGCCCAAGCCTGGCGCATCGCATATATCTCCTCTGACCTGGAGGACCAAAAGACAACAGCGACGGCGGTTGTCGTGGCGCCGGTCGGAGCGCGGCTGAATGACGGCCGGCCCGTGGTTGCCTGGGCGCATGGCACCACCGGAACCGCGCAGAATTGCGGTCCGTCTCAGGTGCCGAATCCGGCACAGCCGCTCAATGAATACTTCCTAGTGGGCGGAGATTCCTGGACGGACTACGGTCTGCCGAACGTCGAGGCCTTCATCAAGGAGGGCTATGTCGTGGTTGCCACCGACTATCAGGGGCTGGGCGGGGGCGGCCGTCACCAATACGCCGTGGCGGCGACGCAGGCGCGTGATGTCATCAATTCGGTGCGCGCGGCAGGTGTTCTTGCGGCGAGCGGCGCCGGAAAAAAGGCGATCGTTTACGGTTGGTCTCAAGGCGGGGGTGCGACAATCGCCGCGGCAAGCCTGACCGACTATGTCGCCAGGAAAGGCACAGTGTCGGACGGCATCCAACTGGTCGGTTTTGTTGCCTTGGCGCCATTCGATGTGGCGGCGATCACTTCCGCAACAAACTTCGATCAGGCAAGCGCGGAAAAGCTGATCAGCGATCTGACGACTGCTTTTTCCGACAACGTGTTCAACTTCACGCATTTTGCAATGATGCTCTGGGGGACGGCGGCAGCATTTCCGGGACTTCGGATGAACGACATTCTTACCGATGACGGTGCAAAAATCCTCGACAACGTGTTTTCGAACAAATGCATGCATGCTGCCGCGGACACACTCAACTATGCTTATTCGTCCGAATACAAGTCGCTCATCAATCCCCAACCGAAAGATGCGCTGGCGTGGGCGCAGGCGCTTATCAAAGGCAGCGTCGGGCCGGTGAAGCCCATGGCGCCGGTGCTAATCTACTGGGGAATCAAGGACACCGTCGTCCCTCCCATAATGGGGAAACTGTATCAGGAGCAGATGTGCAGATTGGGTGGAAATGTCGGCCGAGTGCAATTGAGCGGTGAGCAGACCCACTTCTCGACACCTGTCGTCGCAGCACCGCTGTACCTGTCATGGGTGAAGGACCGGTTCGCAGGAAGGCCCGCAGCGAATGCCTGTCCTTGAATGCAGCAACACCGGTCTTGCTCGATGCGTCGACGCCTTCCGCGTGAACATCGCGACCCAGGGCGTACCTGAACCGATGACCTGTTCCTGAGCTGCCAGCGTGGGGATGTGGCGGCGATACCGACCCCCGCTGCGCTGTCGCGCTCGTTTCGCGGCCTGAGGATTTTCGACGACCTGGATGTGAGCGTCGGGGCGGGCGAAATCACCGGCATCCATCAAGCAGCCCCGCCGATGAGATGACCCCCACGGCGCCCCTCAACCGCCGGTCAGTACATACCCCTTACCCGTCATGCACTTTCGGATCGCGGCGCGGACCGCGGGAGGCCCGGTGAACGGGGAAATGATCCAGGTCCCAAACGTGTCAGCGTTTTTGAGGCGCACACTCTCGGCCGAGGACGCGCGGCACTTCTCAAGGTCGACTTTGTATTGTTCCGACGTGTGGTCGCCCTTGACCGGGGGGTCGTAAGCACACCCGCCCAGGCCAAGCAGCAGGCCGACAATAAACCAACAGGTGCCGAGCGATCGCATGCGGTCGATGATAGCAGATGGAAGCTTGTCGGTCTCGGGTCACGCGGTGACCGCTATGATGCACCGTCGAAACACGTCGACAAAATGGTACGAAGCTCGGCTACGGGTCTCAGGCGGACTGGAGGCGGACGTTGCCGTTAGCGCGCGGGATCGCCGGGATTTACGCCCAACTTGATCATTGTCGTAACGGTAGAGCGGACCGGCCGCTGCCGTTCAGCATCCCGCCGACGGGGTTGAAAGAGCAAGTTCGGGCACCAGCAGATCGGTCGCAGGCAGCGTAATCGTCTCGGAATTGCACGAAGATCGCCACGGTGCGTGCCGTCCGGGTCGCCACCCGCGAGGAGGTGCGGGGTTGTCGAGCTTGGCGGCTTGGCCTGTCCGAGCAAAAGCCTGCGCGGCTTCACATGCTCCGCGATGGCAGGTCCGCCGAATTCCGCGCGGCCGCCGTGGTCAGCAACGCGTGTTCATCCTCGTTTTCGCTGACATTCGTTTCGGCCTGCTCTTTGTTGCCCAACTGCATTAGCGTGAACAACGTGTTACCCGACAGTGTCGATGATATTCCGCCGGCAGTGAGGTCACGTTCGGACCCATCCACCGGGGACGTTGCCGAAGCCGCTGCGCCAGATCCGTCGCCCGGATAGCTTTGCCCCGACGACGCGGTGGCGGCCCCATGCGCAGCCATTTGAGTGCGTTGGTCGTTCTGACTAGGGATCGAATTTATCACTGGTGTTAGCCTTTCCCTTGGCCGCACAGGTCATGCGCCGCTCGCTCGAATCATGCGCCGATCGTTCGGCACCTTAGGCTCGTTGGCTTAATCAGGCGTTAACGAGGCTGAAAATTTTCGGGCACGCCCCGATGGTGGCGCATTGCTGCTTCGGTGGATCGGACGCCGGCAAGTCGCCACACGGCCGGCACGTCACTGACGCCGGAGCTCGTCGTGCCGGATGAATTGCTCGCCTACCTCCTTCCCGGCGGGCGGCGGCACTAACGCTCAGCGCGCTGGTCAGGGCTGGGGCGCCTCGGCTTGTTTTCGAGAATGGTCTTACGTCCCCCTCCCAGGGAACCGGTCGGACCGCAACCTAACCCGGTCGGGTTGTGGCGCACAGCCGGCTGATCCGCGACGCCCCTTCGGAAGCCCGCCACACTTGTCACTCCCGCCGTCCAGGTGCGGTCGCCATTCTCTTCCACGACGCAAGCGCGGGGGCCCCGCCCCCAATGGTCTGATTTTCGAGTTTGAAAGCAAAACCCAGAGTGCGGCCACGGCGCAAAGATCCGATCTTCGTGCCAGACCAAAGGAACGGAACCATGATCTCAACCGATATTTTCCAGCGCCCGCATGTGCACGCCACCCTGCGGAACCTGACCGATCAGGTGATCAATGCCGGCCTCATTGCTCTCGTTGGTGGCTCGATTGCCGCAGCGCTCGCTATCGGGACCCCGATGTCGGCCGACGATTCGCAGACCACGATGCCGACGTCGGAAGAGCGATCACTTTTCGACCAACATATCTTCCGTGCCTCAAGTCACGAGCCGCACATGCAGCGCTTGGTCGGCAGCGTCTTTGCGCCGGTCGGTGAAGGCTGGGGCTAGCTAACTCATCGGATCGTTTCTTATTACGATCAATCGAGCGGAGAGTTTCCATGATGACGTTCGTTCTCGCGGCCGCGGTGCTCGTCAGTGTGCTGTGCGTCGCCGTAGCCCTTGAAGGGGCCACGACCGAGGCGCCAACACGTGCTGTCACGCATGTCCTGGCGGCAAGACTGCTCGCGACCGATCACACGGTGCCGGTCGCTCTGAGTGGCCGCCGCCGTGAGCCGGTTGCGTTCAAGGGCGGACGGCGACGCGCGTTCACCGTGCGTGAGGCTGAGCTGGCACCACGCGTGGCCGCCGTTAAGCTGAACTGGCCTTCAGGCGTTGCGTTGGCGGAAGGGAAAAATGCGGGCCCGGACGCATTTTCGCCCTCTCGTTACTGATTGCAGATCAGGTCGCTGCCGCCAGCCCCGTTCGGCCCCAACGAGCACAAATCATAGTCATGTCCCGCTCGGGTCGACGGATTCGCGTAGCTATACGGCCGGTTCCACGGATCAACCGGAACGTTGCCCTTTACGTAGGGACCATTCCACGTCGCTACTCCGGTCGGCTGTTCCACCAGGGCGCGCAAGCCCTGATCGCTGGTCGGGTAGCCACCGATATCCAGCTTGTAGATGTCGAGAACCGATCCAAGCCGTTCGACAGACTGCTTTGCCACCGAGATTCTGGCCCCACCGAGCTGCCGCAGGGCAGCCGGTGCGACCAACCCGATCAGCAGGCCCAGAATGGCGATGACGACAAGGATTTCCAGCAGGGTGAAGCCCCTGTCGTCAGGCCTGGAGCGTTTCGGCATGGATTGTCTCGCGTGGTTGGAGGGCCATGCCCATAGCAGCACGGACAGGCATGGCAAGTTGCGGCCCGCGTGCCGCCGCAATCGTGTCGTTTCCAGGCGCGTCTGTCCTAGCGGTCGGCTCGCTTCGTCGCCCTGAGGCAAATCTCCTCATGCCGGGCAAACAAGGCAATGGCCGCGGCCATCACCTTCTGCTGGTAACCGGAGCTCAGTTCAGGCCGGTGTGAATGATAGTATCCGATTGCAACCATAAGGTTGCCATGAGCCTCCGACAGGTAATACCGCATGATCGCGGCGGCGGCGGCGACGTTGAAGCAGGAATCATTCTTCAGGCGGTCGAACACCGCGTCTGGAGCCATGTGGGCGTAGCGGGCGAGAGGTTGGATCCAGATCGTATTGACCTGCATCGGACCAAGGTCGGCGGTATCATTGCTGTTCATCCGCATTAGCCCGACCTGCCCCCCCTCCACTGCTTGAATGGAGGGCAGGACACGCGGAGGCAGATGATAGAACGCTGCGGCGGCGGCCATGCAGGCCAGGAACGGTACGCTCATGCTACGCGTTGACCTCGGTGTGCCAGGGTTCCCCCCAAGAGCGACCGAGGGAATTTTGCGACGCACTCTATCAATCCGATGCTCCGGTCGCAACGGCGTGCGATCCGTGACCAGCGTCGTTGCAGCAGGCGGTCCGACAACGCCCATCGCTCGCCCTGGCTCGGCCTACCCGGCTCGGCGTCGCGCCGTAAGCGCGCTCAGCGGCCGAACCGGTTGTCGCGGACGGTCAATCGGGATCTCGCCCATGTACCGCCGCGTAGCCGCTGCCGAACGCCGCGTCACGCTTCTGGAAGGCATGCTTGACGCCGTGTTCGCGCATCGTCTCGCGGAACGCCCGGGCCTTGGGAGCCAGATGGCCGCGGGCATCGATCTCGGCTCCGATGCGCTGGATTGTCCGCGCGCCCATCAACTCCAGGCCCAGATTGACGATCCGCTTGTTGGCCGAGAGCAGATGTGGATCAACCAGACCCATGCGATCGGCGAGCCGCATGACCTCGGCTCCGAGTTGATCCGCCGGATAGGATTTGAGCGCCAACCCCACCTCGGCGGCGTCCTTGCCGGACAGGCTGTCGCCGGTCAGCAGCAACCGCTTCGCCCATTGCGGACCGCAATGATACAGCCACATCGAGCCGGGCGGCGTGCCGAGGTCGCGCACCGGCGGAAAGCCGATACGGGCGTCATCGGCGACGATCACCAGATCGCAGAACCAGGCGAGTTCGGTCCCGATCCCGATGCAGGTCCCGTGCACCTGGGCAATGACCGGCTTGTGCATGTCGAAGATCTGCACGCGCAGGCGCTGGCCCTGCTCGAGCCGCCAGATGTCGTCATCGATCTCCTGTCGTCCGCGGTACTCCGGGCCACGTCCGCTGGAATATTCGTTCAGGTCGGCGCCGGCACAGAAATGCGGCCCCGCTCCGCGCAGGATAACGCAATGAACCGGGTTATGCTCGTCTGCCTCCAGCAGCGCCGCGTTCAGTTCGCGCAGCAGCTTGCCGCTGAGGGCATTGCGGCGTTCGGGGCGGTTCAGCGTCAGAATGCCGGTCGTGCCCTGTATCTCATAGGTGATTTGTTCGAAGTCCATGATTTCCTCCGCGCGGATCCTGGGTCAGTCCGACCAGACCGTAGCGCCGTCCTGCTCGGATCGACAAACCGAGCGCGGCGGCGGAGCGTTCATCGGCACGATGCCGGCCCGGGTCTTCCCGGTGGCGTTGCGGCAGGTTGCCGTTGGTTGAATGCCGCCAGCGGAGTGGATCTACCCGAACGCTCGGTCGCGTGCCATCGTGCGATTGAGCCGTGTCGGCGTCGAATATGGCAGATGCAGTCATGGCGCCGTCCGCCGAGCAGGTCTTGCCAACAGGAGGCAACTGAATGCCCGTTTCGATCCGCCCGTTGCATCCCGGCTTCGCCGGCGAAGTATCCGGCGTCGATATCACCGAACCTCTCTTGCGTGAGGATGTGGCAGCAATCGAGGCTGGGATGGACAGATACGCGGTGCTCGTGTTCCGCGATCAGAACATCACCGACGAGCTGCAGATCCGCTTCTCCGGCTATTTCGGCCAGCAGGAGGCGTTCAAGACCGGCGGCCACATCAGAAAACGCGAGGACTCGCGACTCGGGGCCGGCATTGCGGATTTCTCCAATCTGGACAGGCACGGCAACATCATGTCCGCCGAAGATCGCGTGTGGTTCTTCAAGCTGGGCGACCGGCTGTGGCACTCCGACAGTTCATTCCGGATCATCCCGGCCAAATACTCGCTGCTGTCCGGTCGCGTCATTCCGTCCTGGGGCGCCAACACCGAATTTGCCGATATGCGCGCCGCCTATGATGCGCTGGATGCACGTTCCAAGGCAGAGGTCGCCGATCTGATTTGCGAACATTCCTTGATCTATTCACGCGAGGCGATTGGCTTCACGGAGCTGACACACGAGGAGATCGAGGCATTCAAGCCGGTCCGCCAGAGTCTGGTGCGGGTGCATCCGGTGACGGGACGCAAGTCGCTGTTTCTCTCCTCGCATGCCGGTGCGATCGTCGGGTGGACGATTCCGGAGGCTCGGATGTTTCTGCGCGATCTTACCGAGCACGCGACACAACCGGCCTTCGTCTACGTGCATGAGTGGAGACCGTTTGACCTCGTGATGTGGGACAATCGTCAGACGATGCATCGGGCGAGACGATTTGACCGTAACGAAGTCCGTGACGTGCGCCGCACCACGATTGGCGGCGACGTACCGACCGTCGAACAGGTGGAGTAGCATCGGCCCGGTCGCGCGGCGCTTTCTGCGCGTTGGATGGCGGATGTATAAATTAGTCGGCCAGGGAAGCGCCTGACATTAAACACATACGTTGTGACGAAGTAAGGTTTTGCCACGTTTGGAGCGCGCATCCGACATACGGATTACGCCTGGGTGTCGGGAAACTTCAATATGTCATCCCCATAGGCTTCAGCGATGACCGTCCGTGCTTGAGGTGTCATCCTCGCGAAGGCGGGAGATGTGCGATTTTGACTGCACCACTGCAAGTCGTGGGTCCCCGGCCTCCGCCGGGGATGACACTGGAGACGCGAACGGTGGGTCAACGTCGAGGGCCGCTGGTGTCAGCATCGTGCTTTGGCACGGTGATATACGACCTGCAGTGCCGCGCAGGGAAAAGCCTGTGCGTCACCGGCCGCAATCCGGTCAGCCGTGCGTCGGCGTCATGAGCAGCTGGTTTTCTACTGCAGTATCGTCTGCTGATGAAAGGCGAGCTTCCAGCCGTTCGAGCGCTTCACATACCCGCTGCTCACGAGCGCATGATACGGCTGATCATCCTTACGTTTGGCATTGCATTCATAGGTGATCACCGCCGAGATATCGGATAGCTGAGCAATCCCTTTGCTTTTGAGCGACACATCCTTCCAGCGTCCCTTTTCGGCCGATTTCGCGATGTCATTCCTGGACATCACACCAGCCATTTCGGAGAACGCGATGAGGCACGTGTCGTCGACATAGCGCTCATACGCCTCCGGACCGCCGGTCCAGAAGTTGTCTTCGATCGCCAAAAGATCATTCTCAAGCGACATGATTCCCTCCACGTTCGAACAACCCCTGATAACGCCAGCCGCCGGTACATGGTTCCCGATGCCTCGCGTCAGGCGGTCGCGCCGCCGCCGAAGCTGCGCTGGCCAGTGGTTGAGGCAATCGTCGCTATCAGAACTCCGCCGACCGCAGCAGCCGAGCCAGCCGGTCCAGCACAGCGTTCGCCATGCCGGATTCCGCGCCGGCAAAGAACCCGCGCGATACATCCAGATATTCGTTGATGATGACCTTGGCGGGCGGCCCGTCCGGCATCCGAAGTTCCGCGGCGCCGGCACGCAGCAATGCCCGCAGCACCGGGTCGATCCGGTTCAACGGCCAGTCGGCAGGCAAGGCTTCTGTCAGCATGGCATCGATTGCCTCCTGCTGCAGCACGGCGCCCCGAACCACGCGGGCGAAGAGCGGAACCTCGGCATCCGGGACGCGTCCGTCCTCGAAGCCGCCGACGAGAAATCCACCACCCTCGATCCCACGGCCATGCGATCCGTCGGCGCCCGGCAGCTCACCCAGCCGGTGCTTGACGAACTGGTCGATCACGGTTTCCGCGCTGTCGCCAGCCTGTTCGGCCTGGAACAATGCTTGAACGGCGGCAACCCGAGACGCGGTGCGCCCCCGGGTTCTCGGGGGGCGTGGCATCAGACCGCGCCGAGGGTGCGCGCCGCGTTGATCTGGAGCAGTGCCGCCGCGGCTGCCTCGGCGCCTTTGTTATGACCGTCCTGACCCGATCGGGCCTCAGCCTGCGCCATCGTGTCGCAGGTCAGCAGGCCAGTGCCCAGCGCGATACCGAACTGCAGCGCGACATTCATGATACCGTCCATCGTCGCCTTGCAAATGAAGTCGTAGTGGTCAGTCTCGCCACGCACGATGCAGCCGAGGGCGATGAAACCGTCAAACCGCTTGCTGCCGCGCAGGGCGATGCGGATCACCTGAGGCAGTTCATAGGCACCGGCAACATCCAGCACCTCGGCCGTACCGCCGGTCTCCTGCACGATGCGCTGGGCGCCACGGGTCAGTCCGTCCACCACGTCACGGTAGTACGGGGCACGCACGATCAGCAGATGCGGCGGCGGCCCCTCAACATGCGGCGCGGCGGGCAGTTCGGCGTCCTGGGTGCTCATCCTTCGTAGTCCACACCGACCACGTTCGGGATCGGCCGTTGCTCTACGATGTTCAACCCATAGCCCTCGAGCCCGATCACCGTGCGATGATGATTGGTCAGCAACACCATGTTGCGCACACCCAGGTCGAGCAGGATCTGCGCCCCGATACCATAATCCCGCAGCTCCCTCGACGGCCTGATCTTACCCGACGCCAGCAGCCGCACCCGCTCGGCCAGCGCGGTCGAACGATGTTCGCGGATGAACACCACGATGCCTCGGCCGGCCTTGCCGATCATGTGCATCGAGTTGTGCACGGAAATCCAGTGTGGCGCCCCGGTCATGTCATCCAACAGATCGACCGCGTGCATCCGCACCAACACCGGCTCTGTCGTGCTGACGTCGCCCTTGATCAGCGCCAGATGCTCCTGGTACTCGACGGTGTTGGCATAGACCACAGCCCGCCAATCGCCACCGGCGGGATGCTCGTAGGTGCCTTCTTCCACCCGTCGCACCAGACGCTCGGTCAGCCGCCGGTTGGCGATCAGGTCGGCGATGGTGCCAAGCTTCAGGTTATGCTTTTGCGCGAATGAGACGAGGTCCGGCAGGCGGGCCATGGTGCCGTCGTCGTTCATGATCTCACAGATCACCGCGGACGGATTGAGCCCCGCCTTACGCGCGATATCGACCGAGGCCTCGGTATGCCCCGCTCGCACCAGGGTGCCGCCTTCGCGCGCCATCAACGGGAAAACGTGGCCGGGTGTGGTGATGTCGTCGCGCGTGCTGTCGGGGTTGATCGCCACGGCGATGGTTCGGGCCCGGTCGGCGGCGGAAATGCCGGTCGTCACCCCCTCCCGCGCCTCGATCGAGACGGTGAATGCGGTTTGATGCCGTGTGCCATTCTGCCGGCTCATGAGCGGCAAACCCAGGGTCTCGACGCGCTGGCGCGTCATCGCCAGGCAGATCAAGCCACGGGCGTGGCGGGCCATGAAGTTGATCGCGTCCGGCGTCGCGAACTGCGCGGGAACCACCAGATCGCCTTCGTTCTCGCGGTCCTCGTCGTCAACCAGGATGAACATGCGCCCGTTGCGGGCTTCTTCGATCAGTTCCTCGGCCGACGACAGATATTTCGACAGTTCCGTCGTGACGAAGTTTTGCATCAGATTCTCCATCACGCCGTCTCCGACACGGAAGAGGCAGCTTGGGCGGCCGAAGCGGCCTGCGCCGATAATGATTTGGATAACCGGGCGACGTAGCGTGCCAACATGTCGATCTCGATGTTCACCGTGTCGCCGGGCTGCATGTCGCCGAAGCTGGTGACTGCGGCGGTATGCGGAATAATGTTCACGCCAAAGGTATCGTCCCGCACCTCGTTCACAGTCAACGATATGCCGTCCACCGCGACGCTGCCCTTGACGGCGATGAAGCGGGCGAGGTCGGTCGGAACGCGAAAAATCCATCGAACCGAGCCGTTTTCCGGCGTGGCGGAGATCGCTTGGCCGACGCCGTCGGCATGGCCGGAAACCAGATGACCGCCCAGTTCGTCGCCCACGCACAATGAGCGTTCGAGGTTCACCTTCGAACCCGACCTGCCAGGTGCCCAGTTTGGTGTGGGCGAGGGTTTCGGCCGAGGCATCGACCGCGAACCAGTCGGCGCCGAGTTCGACCGCGGTCAAACAGCAGCCGGAACAGGCGATGGAGGCCCCGAGGGCCACGGGTGGATCGCGCAGAAACTCGGCCGGCGTGCCGATGACCAGACGCATATCGCGGCCGGAGCCGATCGGCCTGACGGCGCTGACCCGACCGAGGGCGGTTATGATGCCGGTGAACATGGGCTCTGCCTTGTGTATTCGGTAAACATGTCGTCGCCGATCGGCAATTCGCAATGGCGCCTGAAGCGCGGCATGAGGTCAAGCTTATGCACGCCGAATGCTTGCACGCCGGGCCAGCCATCGCCGCCCATGATGGTGGGGGCGTGGAACCAGGCGATCCGGTCGACCAGGTCGGCGCGCAGCAGCGCGGCGGCGATCTGGCCCCCGCCTTCGACCAGCAGGCGGGTCAGACCGGCATGCCCGAGGGCCTGCAGCCCGGCTACCAGATCGACCCCGGCGGCCGCACCCGGGACGCTGATCAGGGTTGCGCCGAGTTTGCTGAAGGCATCGTGGCGGGCCGGATCAGTGCCCGGGCGGATCAGGAACCAGGTAGGCGTTTCGGCCGCGGTCGCCGCCAGGCGCGAGGTCAACGGCGTTCGCAGGTGACTGTCGGCGACGACCCTGACCACGGGCGTCGAGCGGAATCCGGGGATCCGGCAGGTCAGTTCCGGATTGTCAGCCAGGACCGTTCCGACGCCGACCATGACAGCGTCGTTTCGCCCGCGCAGGGCATGGGCAAGGCGGCGGGCGGGGGTGCCGGTGATCCACTGGCTTTCCCCCCGACTCGTGGCGATGCGGCCATCCAGTGTGGTAGCCAGTTTCAGCGTCACCATCGGGCGCCCCCGGGTGACGCGCTGGATGAAGCCGAACAAGGTTTCCCGACACTCGTCCTGCAGCACGCCTTCGGCGACCACGACGCCGGCGGCTCGGAGTTTGCCGACACCCTGACCGTCGACGCGAGGGTCAGGGTCGCGGCTGCCGATCACGACGCGGGCGATGCCAGCCTCGATCAACGCGTCGGTGCAAGGCGGCGAGCGACCCCAGTGGCAGCACGGTTCCAGTGTGACATAGGCGGTGGCGCCTGTTGCCTGCTCGCCGGCCATCGCCAGCGCGGCGGGTTCCGCGTGCGGCCGGCCGCCGGGGGCGGTAACCCCCCGACCGACCACGCGGCCGTCGCGTACGACGACGCAGCCGACCGACGGATTAGGCCACGTCGTGCCGAGGCCGCGGCGCGCCATCGCGAGGGCGGCGCGCATGTGGGACATGTCAACGATTTCAGACGGAGCTGTCAGAGGACCAACCTAGCCCGACCGGGTCCCGCGCCGCACACACATCACTCCTCCGCCCCCTCCGCCAGACCGCCGACAAAATCCTCGAAATCCTTCGCCTCGCGGAAGTTTCGATAGACGCTGGCAAAGCGGACATAGGCCACCTTGTCGAGCTCTTTCAGCGTGTCCATCACGAGTTCGCCGATCTGCTTACTGGGAATATCGCTGTCGCCGGATGCCTCGAGCTGGCGCACCACGGAATTGACGATGCGCTCGATCCGCTCCTCCTGGATTGGCCGCTTGCGCAGCGCAATTCGGATCGACCGAGCCAACTTGTCACGATCAAACGGTACCCGGCGGCCATCGGTCTTCACCACCGTCAGTTCACGCAACTGGACGCGCTCGATCGTGGTGAAGCGCTGGCCGCAATTGCCGCAAAAGCGCCGCCGCCGGATCGCGCCATTGTCCTCGGTCGGGCGGCTGTCCTTCACCTGGGTATCGTCGAACCCGCAGAACGGGCAGCGCATCCCGGACTACCGCCGATAAATCGGAAAACGGGCGCAGAGTTGTTTCACCCGCGCTCCGACGGCTTTTTCGACGGTGTCATTGGTGCCATCATTGGACCCGCCAACTCCCTCTAAAACCTCATTTATCATCAGTCCAACCTGGCGAAATTCCTCGGTGCCGAAGCCGCGTGTGGTCGCGGCGGGGGAGCCGAGGCGAACGCCGGAGGTGATTGCCGGCTTTTCCGGATCGAACGGTATGGCATTTTTGTTCGCCGTCATGCGGGCGCGTTCCAGACTGGCCTCGGCAGCCTTGCCGGTTACCCGCTTGGGTCGCAGATCGACCAGCAGCAGATGACTGTCGGTGCCGCCGCTTACGATGTCCAGGCCCTGCTGCTTCAGGGTCTCGGCCAACACACGCGCATTGGCCTGCACTGCTTGCTGGTACAGCCGGAACTCCGGCCGAAGAGCCTCAGCGAAGGCCGCGGCCTTGCCGGCGATCACGTGCATCAGCGGGCCGCCTTGCAGGCCGGGAAAGACCGCGGAGTTTATCCGCTTTCCAAGTTCCAGGTCGTTTGAAAGGATCATGCCGCCGCGTGGGCCGCGCAACGTCTTATGGGTCGTCGTGGTCACGACGTGCGCGTGCGGCAGAGGACTGGGGAACAGATCGGCGGCCACCAGGCCGGCGAAGTGCGCCATGTCCACCATGAAATACGCGCCGACTTCGTCCGCCACCCGCCGGATTCGCGGGAAATCAATGAAGCGCGGGTAGGCCGATCCGCCGGCGATGATCAGCTTCGGCTTTTCCGTCCGCGCCAGCCGCTCCAGTTCGTCGTAGTCCAGAATGCCGTCCTCGCGGCGAACGCCATACTGAACCGGACGGAACCACTTCCCGGACAGGTTCGGGGCGGCGCCGTGCGTCAGGTGGCCACCGGCGGCGAGGCTCATGCCCAGCACCGTATCGCCTGGCTGCAGCAGTGCCAGAAACACCGCCTGATTGGCCTGGGCGCCGGAATGCGGCTGCACATTGGCGAAGGCGCAGCCGAACAGCGTCCTGGCACGTTCGATCGCCAGATTCTCCGCCACGTCCACGTAGATACACCCGCCGTAATAGCGGCGACCGGGATAACCCTCGGCATACTTGTTGGTCAGCACCGAGCCTTGCGCCTCCAGCACGGCGGCCGAGACAATATTTTCCGAGGCGATCAGCTCGATGCCATCTTCCTGCCGGTCAAACTCAGCCCGGATGGCCGCGGCAAGCTCGGGGTCGGTCTCGGCCAGCGGAGCGGAGAAAAAACGCTGCTCGCTCGCGGCCTGGATCTGCTTGTTCATGGGCTTCCCACGATTTCGATATGTCGCAACCCTGTAGCATGGGGCCGACCGGGCACAAACGGGACTTTCCCCATGGCTGATCGGCCTCGGAGGGGTGACAAACATGCGATGGTAGGGTTGACGTGGTGCACATCCCGCGCCGGGACCTTTTGGCACATCATGTAATCACAGCCCGCGACTTTCCATTGTGCCCGACTCCAAGGGAGCGGCAAACTGCGGTCATGTTACTGACTTCGTCTCGTGTCCTCATGCTGCCGGACCTTGCGTCCACCGAGGCGCTCGCTCGTCGCCTCGCGGCGCTGGTCCGGCCGGGCGACAGTCTACTGCTGGAAGGACCGTTGGGCGCCGGCAAGACCGCACTGGCGCGGGCCTTCTTGCGGGCCGCGGCGGATGATCCGGGGCTTGACGTGCCCAGCCCATCGTTCACGTTGGTGCAGGCGTACGACACACCGGGCGGCACCATCTTCCATTATGACCTGTGGCGGCTTGACGGTCCCGAAGCGCTGGCGGAACTGGATTGGGAGGAGGCGCGCGATAGTATCGTCTTGGTTGAATGGCCGGACCGCCTGGGTCCGTTGCGACCCGACGACGCCTTGACGATCACCCTGAAACTGAGCGACGGGGACACGCGTAGGGCGACATTGACCGGCTGGCCCGACAGGATCGATCGCATCGCATGACCCGTGGCGCTCGGATCGCCTCATTCCTGGCGGGCGTCGGCTATTCGGCGGCGACCGTCGAACCACTCGCCCAGGATGCCAGCTTCCGCAGTTATCGGCGTCTGCGCGCCGACACACCCGCCGTCCTCATGGATGCCCCGCCGCCAGAGGATGTGCGGCCTTTTTTGAGCATTGCCGCCCATTTGCGCGGCCTCGGCCTGTCAGTACCATCGATTATCGCCGCCGACGAGGCTGACGGACTGGTGTTGGAAGAGGACCTGGGGGACGATTTGCTGTCCGTCCTGCTGGACCAGCACTCTGTCCCGGCCGAGGTGCTGCTCGACGCCGCGGTAGATGCGCTGGTCGTGATGCAGCGTGCCGCCGCGCCCGCGGGCCTGCCGTCGTGGGATGCCACCGCGATGGCGCAAACCGCGACAGGAACACTGTTCGACTGGTGGTGGCCCGCCCGCTTCGGCGCCCCAGCGCCCGACGAAGCCCGAAGCGACGTCGCCCTGGCGCTGGACGCGACGCTGGCGCCGGTCGCCGCCGGGCCCCGCTGCTTCGTGCATCGGGATTTCTTCGCCGGCAACCTGTTGTGGCTGCCGAACCGGGCCGGCCCGGCGCGTATCGGCATCCTCGACTTCCAGAGTGCCGCCGTTGGGCACCCCGTCTATGACCTCGTCTCGCTGGTCCAGGACGCCCGTCGCGACATCCGACCGGCGCTGCAAGACCGCGCAATTCAACGCTACCTGGCCGCTCGACCCGAGATCGAGCCAACCGAATTTCACGCCGCCTTCGCCGCCTGCGCGGCACAGCGCCATCTTCGCGTCGCCTGCCAATGGGTACGGCTTGCGCAACGAGACGGCCGCCCGCAATACCTCGTCCACGGGCCGCGGACATGGCGACTGCTGAACGAGGCACTGCGACACCCCGCAGCGGCGCCGCTTGCCGCGGCCTTGAACCGGTGGCTACCCGCCAGCCTGCGCGGTAATCCACCCAAACTAACGACCGCCCCGGGGTGGCAATCCGCCGCCGTCGCGTCTCGAGGACCTAACTCATGACCGTCGTCTCCCCTCGTTTCGCGATGGTCCTGGCCGCCGGTCGCGGCACGCGCATGCGACCGCTGACTGACACGACAGCCAAGCCGCTGCTCGAACTGGGCTCACGCCCCCTGCTGGATCACGCCCTCAACCACCTGGCGGCCGAGGGCGTCGAAACCGTGGCTGTCAATGCCCACTGGAAGGCGGACGCCGTGGCCGAATTTCTGGCGCGGCGCTCCGGCGCGCCGCTCACGGTGCTGCTGCGGGAGGCAACTCTGCTCGACACCGGAGGGGCGGTGCGCGCCGCGCTGCCGGTTCTGGGCACAGCGCCGTTCTTCGTCGTCAACGGCGATGCGTTCTGGCTGAATGGCCCGATCTCGGCGCTGCGTCGGCTGCGGCAGGCCTTCACCGACGACGTCGACGGGGTGCTGCTGGTGCATCGCACGTCACACGTCCACGCCGAGGTCGGGTTCGGCGATTTTGCCCTGGACAAGTGGGGCACGCCGCGGCGGCGCGGGCAGCGGGAAGTGGTCCCCTATGTCTACGCCGGGGCCCAGTTGATCCGTCCGAAACTGCTGGATGACATGCCAGAGGGCGCCTTCAGCATGAACCGCGTCTGGGATCGCGCGATGGACAATGGCCGCCTGCGGGCGGTCGTGCATGACGGCATCTGGTTTCACCTGTCCTCGCCACCCGACCTCCAAGAGGCCGAGCAGATCTTGGAGGCACGGGTGACCGGCGACGCGCGATGGCCGCGCCGCTAAATCTTTTCGCGATACCGCCGCATGTACCGTTCCTCGATGCGCTGGCGAATTTCTGGCTTGCGCGAGGCCAAGGCAGGACGAATGGTCTAACGATAGACTGCATTCAGCCCGATTTCGACGATCCACTTGCCGTCAGCCATGGTCTGATCCTGCTCCCGACCCGTCGTTCGGCGCGGGCGCTGGCGGAGGCATTCCTGCGCGTGTCAGACGGCAAGCCGCTGCTGCTGCCGCGTATTACTGCGTTGGGCGCGCTGGATGAAGCGCCCCTGGCCCTGGCCGGAGTGCTCAGTCTGCCGCCGGCAGTGGAGCCGATGCAGCGCCTGGCCGCGCTGACCTCGCTGATCCTGGCGATGAAAGGGGATGGTGGCGCCCCCAGAACAGCCGACCGAGCCTGGATGCTGGCGCGGGATTTGGCCGCGCTGATGGATGAGGCGGAGCGGGCCGGTATCGATCTGGCCCGGCGTCTGCCTGACGCAGCAGACCCGGAGTTCGCCGCGCACTGGTCCAAGACGCTGAAGTTCCTGCATATCGTGACCGGAGCGTGGCCCGACTGGCTGGCCGAGAATGGCGTGATGAACCCCGCCGCACGCCAGGTCGCGTTGCTCGACGCTCAGGCCGCCGCCTGGCGGGCTGATCCGCCCGACCATCCGGTGCTGATCGCCGGCACCACCGGCGGCATTCCCGCCATTGCCCGTCTGCTGCGGGTGGTCTCGCGGCTGCCGATGGGACAGGTCGTGCTGCCGCAGCTTGACTTAGAGATGCCGGAGACTGCCTGGCAGGACCTGGAGGCCTCGCACGCCCAGGCCGGTCTCGCCCGCCTGTTGGTCGAGTTGGACGCCACTCGAGGTGATATCGGGCCATGGCCCGCCGGTGCGGCGACGGCCATCCCGCCGACCCGCTTCCCGCTGCTGTCCCGCACCCTGATGCCGGCCTCCGCATTGCACGCCTGGATGGATCGAACGCCGGTGCCACTGGATGGTCTGGCGCGTCTGACCACGGCAGATCAGCAGCGGGAGGCTGACGCTATCGCGCTGGTGTTGCGCGAGGCGCTGGAGACGCCGGGTGCGCGGGCGGCCCTGGTGACGCCGGATCGCGATCTCGCTGGGCGAGTCGCGGCGGCGCTGCTGCGCTTCGGCGTGGTCGCCGACGACAGTGCCGGGGAACCTCTGACCGATACGCCACAGGCGGTCTTCCTTCGCCTGCTGGTTCGCGCGGTCGCCGAGGATCTGGCGCCGGTGCCTCTGCTGGCGCTGCTGAAGCATCCGCTGGCCGCGGCCGGACTTACTCCGGCATCATGCCGAGCGGCGGCACGGGAGCTGGAAACGCTCTGCCTGCGGGGTCCGCGTCTATCGCCGGGTCTCGGCAATCTGCGTCGCGCGGTAGACAAGGCGGGCGGCTCGACGTCGGCCAGCGCTGCGTTCCTCTCGCGGATTGAAGCCTGTCTCGAGCCGGCGCTGCGGATCGATACGGCGATGGAAATCGACGCCGCGACGGCGATGGCCGCGGTGATCGAGGCCGCCGAATATCTCGCCGCGACCGAGGACCACACCGGACCAGCACGGCTCTGGGCCGGCGAGGAAGGTGACGCACTCGCCAACCGTCTCGCCGCGGTGCAGGACGCGCTGGGGCTGCTGCCGGACCTGCGCCGCCGCGTGCTGCCGGGGCTGTTGGACGCGGTGCTCGAAGGCGCCGTGGTCCGTAGCCGTCGCGCGCTGCGGGGACGCACCGGTACGGAGCATCCCCGCATCTTCATCTGGGGCCTGCTCGAAGCTCGGCTGCAAACCGTTGACGTGATGGTGCTCGGCGGCTTGGCGGAGTCCGTCTGGCCACCGATGGCCGAACCAGGACCCTGGCTGTCGCGTCCGATGCGTGCCCGGGTCGGGTTGCCCGCGCCGGAGGTAGACGTCGGCGAGGCGGCGCATGACTTCGTTGCCGCGTGCTGTTCAGCGTCCCGCGTGGTTCTGTCCTGCCCGATGCGCCGCGACAACGCTCCCACCGTGCCGGCGCGGTGGCTGACCAGGCTGGATATGTTTCTGGCTGGCCGGGATCAGGCACTTCCAGAGCACCCGGCGTCATCCTGGGCGCGTTTGCTCGACCTGCCGGCGGGGCAGCCGACGCCGGTGAAGCCGCCACGTCCATGTCCGCGAGTGTCGCTGCGGCCCCGGCGGCTGAGCGTGACCGAGATCGAGACCTGGCTGCGCGACCCATACGCAATCCACGCCAGGCACATCCTGAAGCTGGTCGCGCTGCGTCCGCTCGACGAGGCCACGGACGCCGCCGACTACGGCTCGCTGGTGCATGACGGGCTGCACCGCTTTCTGCACGAAGCTGGTGCGATCTGGCCAAGCGATGCGGTGACGGCACTGCGCCGAGCCATGAGCATGGCCATAGGGGCTGCCGATCTTCGGCACGCACTGCAGACGTGGTGGGCGCCTCGGCTCGAGCGGATCGCCGACTGGGTCGCAGCGACCGAAGCCGAACGGCGGGGCCTGCATCAGCCGGTGGCGATCGCAAGCGAGGTCAAAGGGGCGATTGATCTCCTCCGCCCGGGTGGCTGCTTTCGTCTCACCGGGCGAGCCGACCGGATCGAGCGCTATCCGCGCGGGGAGCTATCGATCATTGACTACAAGACCGGCTCGCCGCCGACCCGGAAAGATGTCGATCTGGGTCTGGCGCCGCAGCTTTTGCTCGAGGCGGCGATGGCGGCCGAGGCCGGTTTCGGCGCGGAGATCACCGGCATCAGCGGCGAACTGATCTACTGGCATTTATCGGGCGGCTATGAACCCGGTAGAACCGTGAAGCTGTACAAGGAGAGCGCCGCGGAGATGCGCGACGCCGTGCGGGGCGCGCGGGACAATCTGTGTCGTCTGATCGACGAGTTCGACGCCCCCGACCGGGCCTATCTCTCCCGGCCACATCCCGGGCTGGCACCGCGGTTCTCAGACTACGAACTGCTCGCACGCGTCGCCGAATGGTCCGCGATCGGGGATAGCCGATGAGTGAGACGGCCCGCGAGCGTGCGAACCGCGAACAGCTTGCCGCCTCGGACCCGGCGATTTCCGCGTTCGTTGCGGCCTCGGCGGGGTCCGGCAAGACCAAGCTGCTGACCGACCGGCTGCTTCGGCTGATGTTGGCTGGCGCGCGGCCTGAGCGGATCCAGTGTCTGACGTTCACCAAGGCCGCGGCCGCCGAAATGTCGCTGCGGCTGCAGAACACGCTCGGGCGTTGGGTGACGATGGCTCCCGCCGCTCTCGCCCGGGCACTGCTTGGCCTCGAGGTCGAGCCCACCGAGGAGACCTGTCATGCCGCCCGGGCGCTGTTCGCCAAGGTACTGGACCTGCCAGGCGGGATGCGGATCGGCACCATCCACGCGTTCAGCCAGTCGCTGTTGCGGCGGTTTCCGCTCGAGGCAGCGATCTCGCCGCATTTTCAACTCGTGGACGAGCGTGATGCCGACGATGCGCTGACCGAGGCACGAGAAGATGTGTTGGCGGACGGTGCTCCGGCGATGCTGCAGGCGGTAGGGACGCTGGCAGGCCTGTCCACGGCGGACCAGTTTGGGCAGCACGTCAAGACCTTGCAGACCGACCGGCAGCGGCTGCAGGCCGCCGTGCAACTCGGTGCGGACCTGGAACGGGCGCAGCGGCGCGCCTTGGGTGTGACGGCCTCGACCGATAGCGCGCTGCTCGCCGATGCGGTGACGTGGATGGGAGAGGGGGCATTACGCGATGCCGCCCGAAGCGTCCTGGCCGGCGCCAAGACCGCCAGGACATTCGCGGAACGGGCGGCAAACATTCTCGATTGGCTGAGCCAGGAGCCCGGCCGGCGTCAGGATCATTGGTCCGATTGGTGCGACCTCTTCCTGAGAGGGCCAGGTCAACCGCGTGGCGACACCACCCTGGTCAGCAAGGCGCTGATCGCAAGCCAGCCGGAACTGCTGCTCCGCTACCAGGAGGAGGCGGCCCGTATTATCGCGATCGAGGATGCCAGAAAAGCTCTCCGTCTCGTGTCGGTGTCAAATGCGCTGATGACCCTGGCAGGTCCGGTCGCCGATGGTTACGCCCGGCGCAAGGACGCGGCCGGGTTGCTCGATTACGATGACCTGATCGATCGAACCCGCACATTGTTGGTCGATCCTGGCGCGGCCTGGGTGCTTTACAAGCTGGATGGCGGCCTCGATCACCTGCTGCTGGATGAAGTGCAGGACACCGCCCCGCAGCAATGGCGCATCGCCCATGCGCTGAGCGAGGAGTTTTTCGCCGGCTCCGGCTCGCGGGACGGCCGCACGGTTTTCGCGGTGGGCGACCGCAAGCAGTCCATCTATTCCTTCCAGGGCGCCGACACGGCCGAGTTTGATCGCTCGCATGACCTGCTCAAGCGACGCGTGTTGAATGCCGGCCAGCGGTGGAAAGACGCGGAGCTGGACGTGTCGTTCCGTTCCACCGCCCCGGTGCTGAAGCTGGTGGATGCGGTGTTCGCCGACCCGCTGGCCGCGCCGGGCGTGGTCGCGCGGGGAGAAACGTTGACGCACTACGCCGACCGCGCGCGACATGCCGGGCAGGTGGAACTCTGGCCGCTGGCGCCGTTGCCGGACCCACCGCCGCACGCGCCCTGGACCATCCCGCGGCAGAACCAGTCGCAGACCTCCGCCCCGCAATTGCTGGCCGACACGCTGGCGGATTGGATCGACACCCAGACCGATGGCTCGGTGATGCTCGAAAGCAAGGCGAGGCCTCTCGCGGCGGGAGACGTGCTGGTGCTGGTGCGCCGTCGCGACGAATTCGCCCGAGCCCTGGTGCGCGCTCTCAAAGCGCGGGGAGTGCCGGTCGCCGGGCTGGACCGGATGGTGCTGACCGACCAGACCGCGGTGCGGGATCTGATGGCGTTGGCGGATGCGCTGCTGCTGCCCTCCGATGACCTGACCTTTGCGTGCTTTTTGACCGGTCCGCTCGGCGGTCTGACGGATGACGAGCTGATCGATCTCGCGGTGGGCCGTACCGCATCGCTCTGGGACCGCCTGCGAGACCGCGCCGGGGAGTGCTCATCCTGGAGCCGCGCCGCTGATTTCTTTGCGCTGTTGCTTGGCCGGGTCGACTATGCGACGCCCTTCGCACTGTTCGCCGAAGCACTGGGTCCACTGGGCGGCCGGGCTCGGCTTTTGGCGCGGCTGGGGCCGGAAGCGGCGGAACCGATCGATGAATTGCTGAATGCGGCGCAGTCCTATGCAGGTCTGCATCCGCCCTCCTTGCAAGGTTTCCTGCACTGGTTGCGGCGGTCCGGCGCGGAGGTGAAGCGGGAACCCGACGCCGCGGGCGGCCTGGTGCGGATCATGACGGTGCATGGCGCCAAAGGATTGCAGGCGCCGCTGGTCATCATTCCAGACACCACCGCGCTGCCGAAGGATGCTGGCAGCCTGGTCTGGGCGAATGACAAGGCGACCGGCCGCAGCGTCCCCCTATGGTCGCCACGCAGGGAGTTTCGCTGCAAGGCGCTCGACCGGCTGCGCGATGCGGAACGAAACGAGCAGATTGAGGAATACAATCGTCTGCTGTACGTCGCGCTGACCCGAGCCGAGGACCGATTGCTGATCTGCGGATGGCAGACTCGCCATCAGCCGAAGGACAACTGTTGGTACAACATGGTGGCCCGCGGCTTTGCGGCACTGCACGCGGAGCGAGCGCCGTTCGCGGCCTGGCCGGGCGACGCGCTGCGGGTTACTTCGCCACAGCTGGTCGATGCCGAATCTCCGCCGGCTGCATCGCTCCATACAACTTCCCCCCCGTTACCGGAGTGGATTGGCTCGGCGCCCGACTGGCGGCCGGTGCCGCCCCCGCCCGAGCCGCCTCGCCCGGTACCGCTCGCGCCCAGCCGGCCCGAGGGGGTGGAGCTGGGGACGGTACCGGCCGCGGTCTCGCCGCTGACCGACCGGGAGGTCGTTGGCAACCGTTTCCGGCATGGCCAGCTGATCCATGCGCTGCTGCAACATTTGCCCTTGGTCGGGGAAACCGAACGGCGGGAGGCGGCGCTCCGCTACCTGCGGCGGCCAGGGTACGGACTGCCGGACGGCGAGGCGGACCGGGTGGCGACGGAGGTCCTGGCCGTCATGTCACACCCCGACATGGTGCCCCTATTCGGTCCCGCCGGCAGGGCGGAGGTGCCGTTGACGGGGGTGATCGGGGATACGGTGATCGGCGGACTGGTGGACCGGCTGGCAGTGTTGCCGGACCGGGTCCTGGTAGCCGATTTCAAGACCAACCGCCGACCGCCGGTTGGCCTCGCCGATACCCCGGTCATGTATCTGCGCCAGATGGCGTCCTATCGTGCCGTGCTGCGAAGTGTGTTTCCGGACCGGCCGGTATGCTGTGCCCTCATTTGGACGCGGCAAGCGCGGGTCGTGCTGCTGCCGGACGATTTGCTGGATCGGCACGCGCCAGGTCATTCATCAGTCGAAACTTGACCGTTCCCAAAGGCGGCACCACTTTGTGGGCAACTGATTTCTCGTGAGGCTGACAGATGAGCGCGAATACGATTCCGGTAACCGACAAGAGCTTTGCCACCGACGTGGTGGAGGCCAGCAAGAACGGCCCGGTACTGGTGGACTTCTGGGCGGAGTGGTGCGGTCCCTGCAAGATGATCGGACCGGCACTGAACGAGTTGGCGGATGAGTTCGCCGGCAAGCTGACGGTCGCCAAGGTTGATATCGACAGCAACCCGATGTCGCCCAATCAGTTTGCCGTGCGCGGCATCCCCACGTTGATCCTGTTCAAGGACGGCAAGCCTGCGGCCACTCAGGTTGGGGCGTTGCCAAAGAGCAAGCTGAAAGACTGGATCGCCGGAAACATCTGACGGCCGACGGTGGGGTGGGCGGCATCCACCTCGCCATCCGTCACCCTGGGCAAATGTCTTCGCGACGCGTTGCGCCCTCGTGCAGGCAAAGCGTTCGCACGGACGCAGCCATACCGACCGGCGGAACGAATCGCGGCTTGCCGTGTCGTGGCCGTCCGACGCAGGCCGGCAGCCCGTAGGCTGGTCAACCATGTCTTTGCTCAGAGAGGGGAAATTCGTGGGTGGCCGGCCTGCGCCGGCCATGACACGTTTAGCACTCCGGCCATGTCACGTTTAGAACTCCGGCCTGGACACGCTTGGCGCATCGGCCTGGACACGCTTGGCGCCTCGGCCTGGACACGTTTAGCACTCCGGCCATGTCACGTTTAGCACTCCGGCCAGGACACGCTTGGCGCCCCGGCCTGGACACGTTCAGCACTGAAGCTCGGGTTCGTATTATCCGAACGTTTCACGGTACTGCCCGGTCATCCAGTTTCAGTACCTCGCCGGCAAGATACAGGCTGCCACAGATCAGCACCCGCGCTGGGCCGCCGTCGCGCGGAATGGCGCGCAGCGCATCCTCCACCCTCGGGCCGGGGCGGGCGACGCCGAGGGATGCGGCGATGATCGCCTCCACCGGCAGTGCGGCATGCTGACCCGGCTCACAAACCGCCCAGGCGGTGACCGCGAGCGGCAACAGCGGTCGCAGGAATTCCGCCAAATCCTTGGCCTGCTTCATGCCCACGACGACATGCACCGGCCGCTCATTCCAACCGCGTAGATGTTCTGCCAGCGCCACGCCGGCACCGGGATTGTGGCCGCCATCCAGCCACAGTTCCCAGTCCGGCGGCAGCAGGTGCGCCAGATAGCCGCTCAGCTTCTGGAGCCGGGCGGGCCAGTTAGCGCGGAGGAGGCCGGCGAGGTCGGCAGGAACAGTGGTGGCGCGAAGCGCGGTAATGGCGATGCCGGCATTGTCGAGTTGGAACAGTCCCGGCAGCGAGGGCGACGGAGCCTCGAACGTGCCAGTGTCGTCACTGTAGCGGAACCCGCACGGAGTCGGCGTCACCTCCCAGTCCTGGCCGCGTAGACGGACCGGCGTATCCAGTGCGCTCGCGTGGTCAAGCAGCACGCGCCGGACCTCAGGCGGTTGCGCTCCGATCGCCACCGGGACGCCGGGCTTCATGATGCCAGCCTTCTCAGCGGCGATGAGCTCTACCCGCTGACCCAACATCTCCAGGTGATCGAGGGAGATCGAGGTAATCGCGCAAGCCGCGGGCCGGTCGATCACGTTGGTGGCGTCGCCTCGGCCGCCCAATCCGACCTCCAGCACGCAAAGGTCGGCAGGCGTTGTCACGAACAAGTCGAATGCCGCCGCGGTGATGACCTCGAACACCGTGATCGGGGCGTTGTCGTTGATCCGTTCGATCCGCTCCAGCGTGGCGAGCAGATGGTCGTCATCGACGAGTTGGCCGGCGATGCGGATGCGTTCGTTGAAACGGATGAGATGGGGCGACGTGTAGACGTGCACCCGCTGCCCCGACGCCTCCGCCATCGCCCTGATAAAGGCGCAAGTGCTGCCTTTCCCATTGGTGCCAGCGACATGGATCACCGGCGGCAGGCGTCGCTCGGGTGAGCCAAGTTTGTCCAACAGGATACGTAAACGGTCGAGGCTGAGATCGATAAGCTTCGGGTGCAGGCGCTCTAGGCGGCTGGCGATCTGGTTGATGTCGCCGGTCACGCGGCCGCCTGGAGGTCCTTCACACGCAGCAGGCCGATGAGGCGAGTCAGAATGGCCTTCAGCTCAGTGCGTTTGACGACCATATCGATGATGCCGTGCTCCAGCAGGTATTCGGCGCGTTGAAAACCTTCGGGGAGTTTCTCTCGAACGGTCTGCTCGATGACGCGGGCGCCGGCGAAGCCGATCAGGGCGCCGGGCTCCGCGATTTGGATATCTCCCAGCATGGCGAAGCTGGCAGTGACGCCGCCGGTCGTCGGGTCGGTCAGGACGACGATGAACGGCAGTCCGGCGTCCTTGACCAGGCGCGTGGCGATGATGGTTCGCGGCATCTGCATCAGGCTGACGGCGCCCTCCTGCATACGCGCGCCACCCGAGGCAGTGAAGATGATCAACGGCACCTGTTGCAAGACCGCCAGCCGAGCGGCGGCGACGATGGCGTCTCCGACCGCGGCACCCATCGAGCCGGCGATGAAGTCGAAGTCCATCACCGCGACCACGGCCTTCTGGCCGCCGATGGCACCGTGCGCCACTGTGATGGCATCGTCGGAGTGGGTTTTCTCGCGGGCTTCCTTCAGTCGATCGACGTAGCGCTTGGTGTCGCGGAACCTGAGTGGATCGGCGACCGGTTTGGGTAACTCGATCCGGGTGTAGCTGTCTTCATCGAACGTCCACTCCAGGCGCTCGGCCGAAGTGGCACGCATGTGATGGCCGCAATGGGGGCATACCTTGCGGTTGGCCAGCAGGTCGCGGTGAAATATCATCTGCTGGCAGGCGGGGCACTGATGCCACAGATTGTCCGGCACCGACGATCGGGTGAAGAGCGTGCGGATCTTCGGTCGGACGAATTCAGTTAGCCAGCTCATGCGGTGTGGATAGCGGTGCGGGGGGTTGCGAGCAAGCGGGCGTCACACGGGGCGCACATGCATCGAGCGGATGGCGCGCAACAGTTCCTCGGCGTCGGTCGGCTGCGTGAACCGTGGCGGGGCCACTGTGAGCGGCCGGCGAGCTGTTCAGCGTCCCCGCGCGTCAGGGCGCCCGGTGTACCAGATGTTACCGTCGCACCGCCGCCGCCAGCCCGCGGACCTGATCAAGCACCTTCCCGACAGCTCCCGGCATCGCCTGCCCACCCGGGTCCAGGTTGGCCGACAACGTATCGATCAGCGCCGAGGCGACGACCGCCGCGTCGGCGATGCGTGACGCTACACCCGCCTGCTCGGGGCTGCGGACGCCAAAGCCGATGGCGATGGGCAGGTCTGTGACCTTGCGGATGCGCGGGATCGCCTGCTCCAGATGCTCCGACGTCGCGCTGCGGGTCCCGGTGATGCCGGTGATGCTGACGTAGTAGACGAAGCCCGAACTGCCATTCAGCACGTGCGGCAGCCGCGCGTCGTCGGTCGTCGGCGCCACCAGCCGGATGAAATCCAGCCCGTTCGCGGCGCAAAACGGCAGCAGCAGGTCGGCTTCCTCGGTCGGCAGATCGACCACGATCAGTCCATCCACGCCGGCGGCGGCGGCATCACCGCAGAAGCGCTGCGGCCCATAGGAAAGTATCGGATTGAGATAGCCCATCAGCACCACCGGCGTGGCGTCATCGTCGACGCGGAAGTCTCGCACCATGGTCAGAACGTCGGCAACCTTGACACCGGCGGTGAGGCCACGCTTTGCGGCGGCCTGAATGATCGGGCCATCGGCCATCGGGTCGGTGAACGGCATGCCGATCTCGATCAGGTCGGCGCCGGCTTCCGGCATTCCGCGCAACAGGGCGATCGAGGTCGCCCGGTCGGGGTCCCATGCCTCCAGGAACGGGATGAGCGCGCCTCGACCCGCTCGTTTCAGTTCGGCGAACCGCGCGGCGATGCGTCCCGTGGGCCGGCTCACAGTTTGACGCCCAGGTGGTCCGCCACGGTGAAGATGTCCTTGTCGCCCCGGCCGCACAAATTCATCAGAATGATTTCGTCATGCCCCATGGTTGGCGCCAGCTTGGTCACGTGCGCCAGCGCATGAGCGGGCTCCAGGGCCGGAATGATGCCCTCGGTCCGGGTGCAAAGCTGGAACGCCGCGAGCGCCTCCTGGTCGGTGGCGGAGACGTATTCAACCCGCCCGATGTCGTGCAGCCACGAGTGCTCCGGGCCGATGCCGGGGTAATCCAGCCCGGCGCTGATGCTGTGCGCCTCGATGATCTGACCGTCGTCGTCCTGCAGCAAATAGGTGCGGTTGCCATGCAGCACGCCTGGGCGACCGCCGGTCAGGCTGGCGGCGTGGGCGCCGCTGTCGATGCCATGGCCGCCGGCCTCGACGCCGATCAGCCGCACCGAGGCGTCGTCGAGGAACGGATGGAACAGGCCCATGGCGTTGGAGCCGCCGCCGATGCACGCCACCGCCGCGTCGGGCAGCCGGCCCTCGGCTTCCAGCACCTGGGCCTTGGCTTCCTCGCCGATCACCGACTGGAAATCGCGCACCATCATCGGGTACGGATGCGGGCCGGCTACGGTGCCGATCAGGTAATACGTGTCGGTGACGTTGGCGACCCAGTCGCGCATCGCCTCATTCATCGCGTCCTTCAGCGTGGCCGCGCCGGACGTCACCGGTTTCACCTCGGCGCCCAGCAACTTCATGCGGAAGACGTTTGGCGCCTGCCGCTCGACGTCGGTCGCGCCCATGTAGACAGTGCAAGGCAGCCCGAACAGAGCGCACACGGTAGCGGTGGCGACGCCATGCTGGCCGGCCCCGGTCTCGGCGATGATGCGGGTCTTGCCCATCCGCCTGGCCAGCAGGATCTGGCCCACGCAGTTGTTCGCCTTATGGCTGCCGGTGTGGTTCAACTCGTCGCGTTTGAAGTAAACCTTCGCACCGCCGAGTTGCCTCGTCAGTCGCTCGGCGAACCACAGCGGGCTGGGCCGCCCGACGTAATGCGTCAGATGATGCCGCAAATCGGCGTGAAAGCCGGGGTCAGCCTTCGCCTCGCCATAAGCGCGCTCGACCTCCAGGATCAATGGCATCAGGGTCTCGGCCACGAACCGGCCACCGAATTCGCCGAATCGTCCGCGCTCGTTCGGACCGTTGCGCAGGCTGTTGGCGCGCGGCGGCGGCTTGGCCGGTGCGGTCGGGGGCGTATCCAATGTCAGGCTCTCCTTGCGGCAGGCTTCTAGCGTAGCTGTTGCAAACCGTCACGCCCGCACACCGTCCTGAAGCTTGGTTAGCGCGCAAACGTTGCTTATACTCCATGTTAGAATGCCCTGCTTGAGGTGTGGCGCTGAACCGGTCCGCTCAGAGATCGGTCAGACGTGACATTCGGGCGTGGCCCGGTGCAACTCCTTGGGTAGGAAACGGAACTTGACGCAGGCCCCCGCTCACGCTGCCGTGAACCGTAAAACATGGAGACAGCACGCCGCGGAAGCGCTTGCTGGCACCGGTGTGCATGCGTCCCGCCCGGTGCATTCCAATCAGACAGCGCCGGCGCTGGTGGCGGAAGCGTTGCGCCGGAACGAGGGCCGGTTGTCGGGGGATGGCGCCTTGATGGTGGAAACCGGCGTCCATACCGGCCGGTCGGCACAGGACAAGTTCATCGTGGACGAGCCATCGGTGACCGCTGACATCTGGTGGGGCAAGGTCAACCAGCGGATGCCGGTCGACCGGTTCAACACTCTGAAGGGCCGTGTGCAGGCCTTTCTGCAGGGACAGGAGCTGTTCACCCAGGATCTGTATGCCGGCGCCGACCCGGCGTATCGGGTTCGCGTTCGGCTGGTAACGACCCAGGCCTGGAACGCCTTGTTCGCGCGCAACATGTTTATCCGCCCGCCGGCGGCCGAGCTGGAAGGCTTTGAGCCGGACTACGTGATCCTGCATGCGCCGCTGTTTCACACCGATCCGGCGGTGGACGGGGTGCGATCCTCCACCAGCATCGTTCTGTCGTTCGAGCAGCGGCTGATCGTCATCGCCGGCAGCGAGTATGCCGGCGAGGTCAAGAAGTCGATCTTCACCGTGATGAACTGGCTGTTGCCCGCCAAGGGCGTGCTGCCGATGCACTGCAGCGCCAATATCGGCGAGGCCGGCGACGTGGCGCTGTTCTTCGGCCTGTCCGGTACCGGCAAGACCACCTTGTCCTCTGATCCCGGACGCAAGCTGATCGGCGACGACGAGCATGGCTGGAGCGAGAGCGGTACGTTCAATTTCGAGGGCGGCTGCTATGCCAAGGTGATCAACCTGTCAGCCGAGGCGGAGCCTGAGATCTGGGCGGCCACGAACCGTTTTGGCTCGGTGCTCGAGAATGTGGTTGCGGACAGGCACGGCTGCCTCGATCTGACCGACGGCTCGCTGACCGAGAACACGCGGTCCTGTTACCCGGTCGAGTTCATTCCCAACGTCAACCTGGCCGGCCGCGGCGGCCAGCCAAAGAACGTCGTCATGCTGACCTGCGATGCGTTCGGCGTGCTGCCGCCGATCTCCCGCCTGACCTCGGCCCAGGCAATGTATCATTTCCTGTCGGGCTACACGGCACTGGTCGCCGGCACCGAGAAGGGACTGAGTGCGGAGCCGAAAGCCACCTTCAGTACCTGCTTCGCACATCCGTTCCTGCCGCGCCGCCCGGAGGTATATGGTCGTATGCTGGCGGAATTGATTGCTCGGCATGGCTCGACCTGCTGGCTGGTCAACACGGGCTGGAGCGGCGGACAGTCCGGGGTCGGCAGCCGCATGAGCATCAAGCACACACGCGCCCTGCTGCGCGGCGCACTGGATGGTTCATTGACGAAGATGCAGTTCCACAAGGAACCGTTCTTCGGCCTCGAAATCCCCGCCCATGTGCCGGGCATTCCCGATGAGGTTCTGGACCCTCGCCAGGCCTGGGCGGACAAGGCGGCTTACGATCGGATGGCGGAGCATCTGACGCAACGCTTCGAGGATAACTTTTCGACGTTCGAGGCTGGAGTTGACGACGCTGTCCGGGCGGTGGCGATTCGCGTCGCGGCCTGACCACCGCCGCCGCTCGTGTCATCCCGGCACGGGCCGGGACCCCCGTCTCGCCTCCCGTGTCAGGGCAAATCGTGCAACCCGGCTTGCCACCGGGACATGCATGCCCCGCGTGATGGGCTCGATCCCGCGCCGGGCCGCGTCTGGCGAATTTGAGGCTGAGCGATCCTGGTCTACAGTCCCACCGGCCAACAGGGGAAATATCCATGGACCGCACGGAGCCGGTAACGGGCGCGGAGTATCTGGCACGCAGTCTCGCCGCCAACGGCACAACGCACGTCTTCTTCATCGACGCCGTCCTGCGCCGCACCCTCATCGAACTGGGCACACTCGGCGTCACCCGGGTCCTCGGTCATAGCGAGAAAGCCGTCGCGTACATGGCCGACGGCTACGCCCGGATTGCCGGCCGGCCGGGCATCTGCTTCGCCCAGTCGGTGGGCGCGGCCAATCTCGCGTCAGGCCTGCAGGATGCCTATCTGGGCCGCGTGCCGGTGATCGCGATGACGGGGCACAAGCAGCCCGCCATGCAGCATCGCAACGCCTACCAGGAAATCCCCCACCTGCCTATGTTCTCGGCTGTAACGAAATTCTCCGCTCGGGTGGACCGGGCGGCCGACCTGCCACGGCTGATGCGGCAGGCCTGGCGGGAGGCTTTGAGCGGCACTCCGCGGCCGGCTCATCTCGACCTCAACGGGCTGCAGGCCGAAGTGATCGAAGCCGGGCAAATCGATGAGGCCCCGCTTGCCGATCCGGCGTTCCAATTGACCATGCCGCCACATCGCCCGACGCCATCGGACGCCGATATCGAACGCGCCGCCGCCCGCATTCTGCAAGCGAAACGTGTCGTGCTGATCGCCGGCGAAGGCGCCAGTCTGTCCGGCGCGGGCAAGGAAGTGCTGGCACTCGGGGAGATCCTGTCGGCTCCGATCGCAACCTCCCTGGGTGGCCGAGGCCTTGTTCCGACCCGGCACCGGCTGTCGATTGGTTGCGCGGGCAACTATGCCGCGCCGCCGGCCAACCAGATCGTGCACGAGGCCGACCTGGCCGTGTTTATCGGATGCGACACCGGGGATCAGGTGACCCACACCTGGCGGATACCGGCGATCGACACCCCGTGCGTGCAGATCGACATCGATCCGATCGAACTAGGGCGCTCCTACCCGCACACGCTTGGCGTGATGGGAGATCCGAAGGCCACACTTGCCAAATTGATTGCCGCCATCGGCCGTCCCTCCCGCGACGCGGCGTTCGCGGATCGAGCGGCCGGTATCGTTACGGGCTGGCGAAACAGCATGGCGGCGGCACTGGCCAGCAACGCGACGCCGATCTGGCCCGACCGGCTGTGCGATGAGATCACCCGTGCCTTACCGCCGGACGGTATCCTGGTGGCGGACACCGGCTACTCCGGGATCTGGAGCAGCACGTTGATCGAGCTGAACGGTGAGGGCCAGACATATCTGCGCGCCGCCGGTTCCCTGGGCTGGGCCTTCCCCGCGGCGCTCGGGGCGAAATGTGCCGCCCCGCGGCGCAAGGTCATCTGTTGGTCGGGCGACGGTGCGATCTATTACCATCTCACGGAACTGGAGACCGCGCGGCGTCGCGGCATCGCCGTGGTACTCGTGATCAACAACAACTCCGGCTTCGGTCAGGGTTGGCCGAACATCCAACGCCAGCAAGGCAACAAGCCAGGCGATGTCAGCGAACTGGTGCGCTTCGGGCCGACCAATTTCGCCGATGTCGCGAAGGTGTTCGGCCTGCGCGGAATCAGGGTGGAGGATCCGGCGCAGATCGCCCCCGCCTTACGGGATGCGCTGGCATCAGACGAAACGGTCGTGGTCGATGTCGCGACCGATATCGATTGCCGGGCGCCTGAGCCCTGGTTGCCGGCGGCGGCGTGAGGGTGGGTCCGCAGTCTGCGCGCATGCTGACGCAGCGAAGCATCCGCGGGACCGAATGTACGATGCATCATAACGATAGGGGCCGCGATATGACACAGGCTGTGCGATGACCGAGGTTGCGGTGGTCGGCGCGGGCACCATGGGCCATGCTCTGGCTCTGGTGTTCGCCCTGGGCGGGCATCGGGTGCGGCTTACCGACAGCAACCCTGAAACCCTGCGCCGTGCGCCGGCGTTGATGCAGACCGCAGTCGAAACATTGGCCGAAGCGGGCGAGGTCGATGCGGTATGGCAGCAAAACGGCATCGGCCAGTTCGTCCGCTGCTGCGATACACTTGAGGAAACCGTCTCCGGCGCGGCGATCATTGTCGAGGCGATCATCGAGCAGGCGGATGCAAAGCGTACCTTGTACCGAGCAGCTTGACCGGTTGATGGCTCCCGATGCGATCCTGGCCAGCAACACCAGCAATCTCGACATCTTTCCGCTGGTGCCTCAGGCGCGGCAGCGCAACGCGGTGGTGGCGCACTGGTACACGCCGCCCTACCTGTGCGACCTGGTCGATTTGTGCCCCGGGCCGCAGACCGATCCCGCCGCGGTGGAAACGATCCGCTCCACCGTCGCGGCGATGGGCAAGGTCCCCGTCGTGTTCAAGCAGATGGTGCAGGGTTACGTTGCCAACCGCATCCAGGCGGCGATCGGGCTCGAGGTGTTCCACATGCTCGACGAGGGCATCGTGACCGCGAAGGATATCGACGATTCGGTGATCCACGGGCTCGCGCTGCGGATGCCGATCCTGGGTATCATCGCCAAGGCGGATTTCACCGGACTGGCGCTGATGCAACAGGGGATGGCCAATCGCAGCTACACGCCGCCGCCGGTCACCGGTCGATCCGAGACGCTGGACAAATTGATCGCCGAGGGCCGCTCGGGCGTGATGTCGGGACGCGGCTTCTTCGACTGGGGCGATCGCAGCCCGGCGGAATTGTTCCGGGAACGCGACAGAAAGCTGATCCGGCTGAAACAGGCATTGCGGGCGATCGGCCCGATGGAGGGGACATGATCCGTTATGATTTGACCGGTAAGACCGCCCTGGTAACGGGTGGTGCATCCGGCATCGGCTTCGCCACCGCCCGCATGCTGGTGGGCTTTGGTGCCACCGTGGCAGTTAATTTCCTGGCCGACGACCCGCGCGGGCCGGAAGCCGTCGACAAGCTGAACGCCTCCGCGCCGGCCGCAGGGGGCAAGGCGATCATGGCGCCCGGCAGCGTCGGCAACGCCGGCGGCGCGGTACAAATGGTGGAGAAGGCCGTGGCGGACCTGGGGCGGCTCGATCTGCTGGTGAACAACGCCGGAACACCAGGCACGAGGCACCGAATTAACCCACCGCAGCTTGATCTGATCACCGAGGAATTGTGGTCGCTGCTGCTGGAAACGAATCTGCTCGGGGTGTTCCGCTGCGCCAAGGCGGCGGCGCCCACGCTGAAGCAGACAGGCGGCGCGATCGTCAACACCGCTTCAATCGCCGGGCTGGGGCGCGCCGGCAGCAGTCTGGCCTACAGCGCGACGAAAGCGGGCGTCGTCAGCCTGACGCAAAACCTCGCCCGGGCCCTGGCGCCGGAGGTGCGGGTGAACGCCATCGCGCCGGGGGCGGTCGATAGCTCGTGGATGGTGGAGTGGTCGAATGAGGAAAGGCAGCAGTCGATCGAGCACGCACTGCTGAAGCGTCGGTGCCAGCCGGAAGATCTCGCCGAAGTAATCCTGTTCCTGGGTTTCGGCGCGGCGATGGTCACCGGGCAGACGATCACCGTGGATGGCGGCTTGACGCTATAGATCAAGCCGCGACAGGTGCCACCGCGACGGGTCAGGGTTCCACAGGTTCCCTGACCCGTTTCGTTTAGAACGTCAGGACAGCGTCAGCACCGAAGGTGAAGCTATTCGCACCGCCCTTGGTGAATGCCGGCGGGTTTTGATTGAACGGGTTGTTGTCGGTGAAAGCGTGATCCCAGCGGATTTCGGGCCGGAGCGCCAAGCTGGTGACCGGGGTCGGCAGCGGTGGCTTGTAGGTCACGCCAAGGGTCAACCCGCCATAGGTGGTGCTGCCGCCGGGTGCGGAGTAGACGTTGGAAACCGGCGGCAGGCCCTGTTGGACCCGGATCGGGTCATTGTTCCCGGAAAATGAAGAGACAAAGAAGTTGTTGTCGTCACGCCAAAGTTCCGCTCGGGCATTCAGCGTGACTGTGCTGGTCAGCGCATAGGACCCATACTGCGCCGCGCCATACCCGTTCACCGGCTGGTTCTGGAACCCATAGGAATCACGCACCCAGTTGAATTCGGTCACCAGGGTCAGCAGGTCGCTCGCTTTGTAGGTAATATCGATATCGTTGTAAGAGCGCCACTGGCCGTTGGCGTTGACGCCGAGTGGTGACAACACCCGGGTGGCCTGTTCCGGACCGAGATGGGTAAGCGCCAGGATGGTCAGGTTGCCGTCCATCAGGTTCAGCCCGAAGCCGGTAATACCGCCGATCGCGCCGTTTTGATCCCCCAACGGTCCGAACGTTGTGTTGGTGCCGGTGTCAACACCCGCATAGACGTCGACCAGGGGGTTGACGTGCGTGGTCGTCAGCAGGCCGGTATGCTTATACGGCAGGCCAAACTGAAAGATGTAGGAGTGCGAATAGAACGGGTTGGTTGACGGGTCGATCGTTTCGTAACCAAGCGGTGTTGGGTACTGACCGAGTTTCAGGTCGATGCCGCCGGAAGTGAGCAAAGGCAGGTGAGCGAGGACGTTCGCTTCGACGACGTCGAGCTGGTACCTGTCGCCCGGCAGAGCGTTGTTAAGCTCCCCCAGGAATTGGGTATAGCGTGCATCCGAGCCATACATGCCCTGAAACTTGAAGCCCCATTGATAGTCGGAATTCTTCGGATCCAGTGGCTTGTTCGCGGTCAGCAGAAGCTGATTGAGCTGTGCCTGATTGGAGTGATCGGTAAACAGCTGACCCCAGTTCAGCCCAGTGCTCGGCCGCATCGGGTTGAATATCGCGCCGGCATCGATCTGCGCCGACAGGTGAATGCCATCGATCCAGAAACCCGGCGGCGGCGCATCGGCCGCGGGAGCCGGCGCCGCCGTTGTTGCTGCCGGCGCCGCTGACGTGTCAGGCGTTGGAGAGGTGACGGGCGCCGGTGGCGCCGGTGCGGGAGTTTGCGCTGGTGCTGTGGATGCCGCCATCGTTGCAGCAGCGGCGAGCCACGCCCTCGTGCGGAGCTTGCGTTTCGTCATCGTGTCGTATCCATCCTGAATAGTGTTCGTATACGCAAGCGACCATAAACCAGTAATTCCAAAACGATAGACACTGATATGCAACACATACGAAAAAAGGGCGCCTCCCGAAGAAGACGCCCCACCGCCCGCTTAGAAAATCTGTTCGCCGTGCAACACGATGTCCAGACCTTCGCGCTCTTCTTCCGGACCAACCCGCAGGCCGAATATTGCCTTGGTTATCATCAGGATGACCAGCGTTCCGACGCCGCTCCAGACCAACGTGGCGGCGACCCCCTGACATTGCAGCCAAAGCTGCGACAGGCCGCCGGGACTGCCATCCGGCGATGCATCGGTCGCCGACAGCGGTCCATAAGAGAGTACGCCCGTCAGCAAGGCGCCGACGATGCCTCCGATCCCGTGCACGCCGAAGCAGTCCAGGCTGTCGTCGTAGCCGAAGATGTGCTTCATGTATGTTGCGGTCCAGAAACAGATCACGCCGGCCGCGACGCCGATAATGATAGCTGAACCTGGCAGCACGAAACCTGACGCGGGCGTGATCGCGACCAGTCCGGCGACGGCGCCGGAAATCGCCCCGAGCACCGACGGCTTGCCCTTGGCAATCCATTCCGCGAACATCCAGCCCAGTGCCGCCGCGGCGGTGGCGATCTGCGTCACCGTCATCGCCATACCCGCTCGGCCGTTGGCAGCGGTGGCCGAACCTGCGTTGAATCCGAACCAGCCTACCCAGAGCATCGACGCGCCGATGACCGCGAGGGACAAGTTGTACGGCGCCATGTTGTCGCTGCCGTAGCCGACGCGCTTGCCGAGCACCAGGGCGCACATAAGGCCGGCGATGCCCGCATTGATGTGCACGACCGTGCCGCCCGCGAAGTCAAGGACGCCTTTCTGGTTGGCCCAACCCGACGGTGCCCAGACCCAGTGGGCGATCGGTGAGTAGATGAACAGGGTCCACAGCACCATGAAGAAGCACAGCGCCGAGAACTTCATCCGGTCGGCGAATGCTCCGGTTATCAGCGCGGGAGTGATGATCGCGAACGTCATCTGGAACATCATGTAGACTGTCTCGGGAATGGTCGTCGACATGTCGGCGACGTCCTTGATCCCCGAGGCCAGAACGAAGGCCTGAGAATCGTTTCCTTTGACGATGTGTTCGGCGATGCCGTTCAGCATAATCCGGGAGAAATCTCCCATGTATTGGTTGCCGGTCGTGAAGGCAATACTGTAGCCGGCGACCGTCCACGCTATGGTGACAATGCAGCAGACCACGAAGGACTGCATCATCGTCGCCAGTACGTTTTTCTTTCGAACCATACCGGCGTAGAACAGCGCCAGGCCGGGGATCGTCATCAACAGCACCAGCGCGGTGCTGCTCAGCATCCAGGCGGTATCACCGCTGTCAAGCTTCGGAGGGTCTTCGGCGAAAGCCGGCAGCGCGAGTAACAGAGCGGGCAGCAGCACGCTCAGTCCCCATATGTAGCGGGGTCTCTTCATAGTCCTGTTTCCTTATGCTTTTTGTTTACAGCGCTTCGGCGTCGACTTCGCCGGTGCGAATACGCATTGCTCTTTCGATGTCGAGCACAAAGATCTTGCCGTCGCCGATCTTGCCGGTATGGGCGGCCTTGGCAGTCGCCTCGACGACCTGGTCGGCCAGGTCGTCAGGCACCACGACCTCGATCTTGATTTTGGGCAGGAAGCTGACGTGATATTCTGCCCCGCGATAGATCTCGGTCTGTCCCTTCTGGCGGCCAAATCCCTTCACCTCGGTCACGGTCAGCCCCTGTACCCCAAGCGGGGTGAGAGCTTCCCTGACGTCGTCAAGCTTGAAGGGCTTTATGATGGCCATGATGAGTTTCATGTCGGCCCGTCCTCCGAATTTTCAGCATTGATGGAGAAAACCTTCATCCTCGTATCCTGTCTCGCCGTTCCGCCGCGCCGTCACGATCAATCAGCAACGGCCAGACGTGGAGGAATATAAAATCAACAATCATGCCAACATCAATCGGCCGTGAGGGCGCGGGTTTTGGCAGTCCATGGACCAATTGTTGTGGAATCGATGCTCAATAAAACAGCATTTGCCCGCTGCCACCAACAACCTCGCCAGGGCTGCGAAATCGGTAGAGCAGTACTGTGCATTGCATTCGAAGCAGGATACGGCAATATAAAGTCGGTTTAGAAACAGGCGACGATGATCAATTATCGAATAATCCAGATTACCGGACAGATCGGCTACAAGGTCCATGTGACGAATGCGTCGAGTGGGCTGCGTATTATTGGCGTTTTTCCGTCTGAAGCCGATGCGATGCACTGGATCGCCACGGATCAGGAATTGCGACCGTCAGCGCAACGGCAGGATCGCGCCGGGATTGCCCTGATGGATTGAGGTTAGCTGTCCGACAGGGCCGGGCCCTGCGCGGATCAGTTGAGTGCCGATCGCTCAGGCTGATCGGGCGGCGCGGAAGCCGAGTTTGCCGCAACAAAAAACCCCGCCGTCCTGTGAACGGCGGGGCTTATCAAACGTCATCCGGAACGGATCAGGCCGAGTAGTACATTTCAAATTCGACCGGATGTGGCGTGTGTTCGAAACGATACACTTCGGTCCACTTCAACTCGATGTAGCTTTCGATCTGGTCGGCACTGAAGACCCCGCCTTCCAGCAGGAATTCGTGATCGGCCGCCAGTGCGCCCAATGCCTCGCGCAGGCTGCCGCACACTGTCGGAATGCCCTTCAGTTCCTCCGGCGGCAGGTCGTATAGATCCTTGTCGATCGGGTCGCCGGGATGGATCTTGTTCTTGATTCCGTCCATCGCCGCCATGGTCAGAGCAGCATACGACAAGTAGGGATTGCAGGTCGGGTCGGGGAACCGCACCTCGACCCGCTTTGCCTTCGGGTTCGTGGTGTACGGGATCCGGCAGGACGCCGAGCGGTTGCGCGATGAATAGGCTAGCAGGACGGGAGCCTCGAAGCCAGGGATCAGGCGCTTGTAACTGTTGGTCGAAGGATTAGTGAACGCGTTGATTGCCTTGGCGTGTTTGATCACCCCGCCGATCGCATACAGGCACATCTCCGACAGGTCGGCATAACCGTTTCCGGCGAACAATGGCCTGCCGGACTTCCAGATCGACAGGTGGGTGTGCATGCCCGAACCGTTGTCGCCGTAGATCGGCTTCGGCATGAACGTGGCGGTCTTGCCGTAGCTATGCGCGACATTATGGACACAATATTTGTAAATCTGCATTTGGTCGGCCATTGTCGTCAGCGTGCCGAACGCGAAGCCCAGTTCATGCTGCGACTGCGCGACCTCGTGGTGGTGTTTTTCGACCGCCAGGCCCATTTCGCTCATGGTTGAGAGCATTTCGGCGCGCAGGTCGCTGTCGCCGTCGACCGGAGGAACCGGGAAGTAGCCGCCCTTGATGGCTGGCCGATGGCCCATGTTGCCTTCGGGATAGTCCTTCAGCGACGAGCCGGGGCCTTCGATGCTATCGACCTGATAGGAAGCATAATTGCCGCCGGTGCCGAACTTCACGCTGTCGAAGATGAAGAATTCGGCTTCTGCGCCAATGAAGATTGCGTCGCCGACGCCGCTTGATTGGACGTAAGCCTCACACAGCTTGGCGGTGGCGCGGGGGTCGCGGGCGTAGAACTGCCCGGTCGACGGCTCCATGATGTCGCAGATCAGCACCAGGCTTGGCTTGGCGGCGAACGGATCCATGACCGCCGTGGCCGGGTCGGGCATCAGGATCATGTCGAACTCATTGATCGCCTTCCAGCCGGCGATCGACGATCCGTCGAACATGAAGCCGTCGGTGAAGACGTCCGCGTCGACGGTGGAGACGTGCTGTGCGGTATGCTGCCACTTGCCCCGCGGATCGGTAAATCGCAGGTCGACATATTCCACAGAATTCTCGGTAAGCATGCTGAGCACCTTGCTTACCGCCGCACTCGAAGTCTTCCGGCTTTATCGCCATTCCTGATTTCCCCGTTGCCAATCAAGTTGCCGCGCCACCCCCGCCCATCACGGGACGCGACAGGTGGAAGGCCCGCACCACGCGGAACCTTCTGATCCGGCCCTCCACCCAGTCCGCCGAGGGCCGCTGGCGGTTGCGAAATTCCTAGACTGCGTCCTCCCCTCGCTCGCCGGTGCGGATGCGGATGACCTCCTCAACTGGCGAAATAAAGATCTTGCCGTCGCCGATACGACCGGTCCGGGCCGAGTTGACGATCGCCTCGACTGCTCGTTCGACCACGCCGTCCTCGCAGATAACTTCGAGCTTCACCTTCGGAAGGAAGTCAACGATGTACTCGGCGCCGCGATACAGCTCCGTATGGCCCTTCTGTCGGCCGAAGCCCTTGGCTTCGACGACCGTAATACCTTGCAGCCCAACCTCGTGCAGGGCTTCTTTCACTTCATCGAGCTTGAACGGCTTGATGACAGCTTCAATCTTTTTCATGTGCATCAAGCCCGGTTTGGCCGGGCCTCCCAATAATGTTCAGGCTGCCCGCGTAGCCACTGTGGTTCAGCAGCATGAACGGTAGCTCAGGTTTGCATGCCGCGTGCCAAGCAGCAATGAATAAACGCGAACCGAGGCCTCGCGATGGCCGATCGGCGGCCGGGACGGCCGGGGCAGGACATCGACGCGGCCCCAGCGGCCGCCGTTTGCCGCCAGTCACCGCACGCCGGGCTGGTTCGCGCAGGGCCGCTTCGACGTTGACCGCAGGTTAGGCGGCCGGCCGTCTCCACGCCGCGTTGAAACCGGTGCATGCCGCCTGTTTTTTAAGCAGGTTATGGAGTGATTCTATACGCGTAAACCAGGCTTCGCGCCCTTTGCAAGCCGATCCGCAGGCGATATCTGGTCCCTGAGCCATCAGCAACAACCGAATGGGAGCCCGCCGCGCATGCGCCGAGCCAACAGCTATCTGGGGTCGATCGGCACCACCATCTTCACGGTGATGTCGGCGCTCGCGGCCGAGCATGGGTCGATCAACCTGGGCCAGGGGTTCCCTGACACCGACGGACCGGCTGATATCATCCAGGCCGCGGCGGACGCGTTGAAGGATGGCCGCAATCAATATGCGCCGATGCCGGGGGTGGCCGAGTTGCGCCAGGCTGTCGCCGCGGCCAACCGGCGCTTTTACGGCCTCGATATCGATTGGGCGCAGGAGGTTACCGTTACCTCCGGGGGGACCGAGGCGGTCACTGCCTGCCTGATGGCGGTGCTCGACCCTGGTGACGAGGTCGTGCTGATCGAACCGCTGTTTGATACCTACATTCCAATCGTGCGCCTGATGGGCGCTATCCCACGCATCGTCCGGTTGTCGCCCCCGCACTGGGAATTGCCGCGTTCGGCGCTGGCCGCTGCGTTCGGTCCCAAGACCAAGGCAATCCTGCTGAATTCGCCGATGAATCCGTGCGGGAAGGTTTTCACCGCGGCGGAGCTTGCCTACATCGCCGAATTGGTCGACCGCCACGACAGCTACGCAATCTGCGACGAGGTGTATGAGCATCTGACATTCGACGGCGCGGCTCATATCCCGCTGATGACGCTGCCCGGCATGCGGGACCGGACGATGCGGATCGGCAGCGCCGGCAAGACGTTCTCACTCACCGGCTGGAAGATCGGTTACGTGACGGCCGGGGCAGAGCTGTCGCGACTGGTGGCGAGGGCGCACCAGAACCTGACCTTCGCCACTGCCCCCAACCTGCAGCGCGCGGTGGCCGTGGGGCTGGCGAAAGACCGGGGCTTTTTCGCCGGCCTGGCCAGCAGCATGCAATCAAGGCGCGACCAGCTCGCCGCCGGCCTGAGGGAAACCGGGCTGTCGGTGCTGCCGACACAGGGAACCTACTTCATCACCGCGGACTTCACCCCGCTGGGTTTCGACGGTGACGACGTCGCCTTCTGCCGCCATATCACGGAACAGGCTGGGGTGACCGCCATCCCGATGTCGGTGTTCTATGAGGCGCCGGACCCGCCACGGCACTACGCTCGGTTCGCCTTCTGCAAGCGGCCGGAGGTGCTGGACGAGGCGATCACACGGCTGCGGCGGCATTTCGCTTCTGCCTGAGGCTGGCGTGCTTGCAGCATTGAGCGCTCCCAACTTGAGCCGGGGGCCGCGGCCGGTCACCCGGCCGATCAGCAGGGGGCGAGGGCGACGCCGATGACACCCGCCGCCAAACTCAGCCCGTGGCCGAAGCTCCAGCAACTGTGGCCCGCGCCCAACATGACGCACCGCCGAATTTCCCAGGCCGGCAATAAACGTCCGAATGATGGCGTGCCCGGACCGCGGCAGGCGATGGCAAGCGTTCGTTGGTCGGCTCGATGCGTCCCGGGAACTCGCGAGAAAACGAGCAGGATAGGACGGCTCGCGGCAGGTAAAAGGAACATGGTCGGTACTGCTGCCGCATTGGCCGGCAGAGAACCCTTTGGGTCTGCAACGTCGTACCGGTAACGGAATGGTATCGGGAACGACCAGTTATTATTACCCCGTTGTTTGGCCTTCAATGACCTGAGGCCGGCGTGGTCATTTCGCTACTGGATGAACAGCATTCGATGATTGTGGAAGCAACGCTGCATCCCGAACCGGCGCCACATTGCCGCTTCGATCCGGCTCGGCTGCCGCCGCGTAACGATCGGAGGGCCAGATCACAGACCCCTGCTCGGAGCATTGACCGCTTGCGCAGCCATGGGCATTCGCACCTGCCCCACAATGGTGTAGGCATACGCGCCGCCGCCCTTGCGCGACGTTTGGCTCCGCCATGTGGGTCAGGTCGATCGCGGACGGTGAACGTATGTGTGGTAAGCGCCTGGAGGCTTGAGAATGAACGATTTGCCAGAGTATACGCCGCCGAAAGTCTGGGCCTGGAACAAGGAGAGCGGCGGCCGGTTCGCCAATATCAACCGCCCGATCGCCGGGTCAACGCACGACAAGGAGCTGCCGGTCGGGCGCCACCCGCTCCAGCTTTATTCACTGGGCACGCCGAACGGCGTGAAGGTCACCGTGATGCTGGAGGAACTGCTGGCGCTCGGCCACAGCGGAGCGGAGTATGACGCATGGCTGATCAAGATCGGTGACGGCGATCAGTTTGGCAGCGGCTTCGTGGCGGTCAATCCCAACTCCAAAATACCGGCTCTGTTGGACCGCAGCGGCCCGAAGCCAATCCGGGTCTTCGAGTCCGGCGCCATCCTGGTGTATCTGGCCGAGAAGTTCGGGGCTTTCCTGCCGACTGAGGTCAGTGCGCGGGCCGAATGCCTGTCGTGGCTGTTCTGGCAGATGGGAAGCGCACCCTATCTGGGTGGAGGCTTCGGCCACTTCTACGCGTACGCGCCGACGAAGATCGAATATGCGATCGATCGGTTCGCGATGGAAGTGAAGCGCCAACTCGACGTGCTCGATCGCCGGCTCGGCGAGACCGAGTATCTGGCGGGCGGCGATTTCACGATCGCTGATATGGCGGTCTGGCCATGGTATGGCGGCCTGGTCAAGGGGTGGCTGTACGGGGGAGCTGAGTTTCTCTCTGTGCAGGACTACAAGAACGTTCAGCGCTGGGCCGACACAATCGGCAAACGGAAAGCCGTTGAGCGTGGGCGAATGGTCAATCGCGTCCAAGGCGAGCCGTCGAGCCAGTTGCATGAGCGCCATGACGCGAGTGACTTCGAAATCGAAGACGCAGGACAAGCTGGCGGCGGCGAGCTAGCGGCCCTTCGTCAGCGGCACTGGAAGTCGTGGTCCCCGGCCTTCGCCGGGGATGACACTGATAGCCGGGGATGACACTGATAGCCGGGGATGACACTGATAGCCGGGGATGACACTGATAGCCGGGGACGACACTGTTAGCCGGGGACGACACTGTTAGATAAAGGTGTGTTCTATCGCCTTTGTCGAGGTCGTTAGCCGGGGGTGACACTGTTAGATAAAGGTGTCTTCTCTCGCCTCAGCGCGTTGCCAGACGGGCACGCGCTTTGTCCAGATCGGGCACGTTGCTGGCGGATGCGCTCAGCATGGATGATTTGGTGACCGCGAGCGCGGCAGCCGCGGCGTCGTTCTCGACGATCTTGCTCATTACGGCTTCCTTCGCACGGTCGAACACCGCTCGGTTGTTGGTGACAAAGTCCTGCGATTTCCGCAGACCGGCGAGATAGCCGTTGATTTCCGGCACGACGTAGCGCGCCACCATATCCCAACTGCGCATGGTATTTTCCGGATTTGCCCAGTCGTGCATGAAGCCAACGACGGTGCCGAAGCCACCGCTGATCTCCAGTACCGATTTGATGCTGCGGACCAGATCGTCCGGCGTTCCGATCGTTGCCGCGGCTCCGTCCGAGAACGCCGTCTTGTCGACTGCCTCATCAGGAGTTCTTGAACGGCCTCGCGCCGGGCCGCTGTAACGTTGCGGTAATGTATTCGTTATGATGACGTAACAGTCCGTCGCGGGCCTCGGCGCGTGCCTTCTCCCGGGTCTCGGCGATGTGCCAGCTCAGCAGAACCCGCCAGTTCTTCCGATCGGCCGTCTTGCCATGCTTGGCGGCCGACGCTTCGGCGAAGCCCCATTGCGTCGGCAAAGCGTTGAGGCCTTCAGCCGACAGCGAGCCGATCGAAATAATCCCGATGCCGTGTTTCCCGGCGAGCGTCATGCCGGACGGGCTGATCTGCGACGCGACCGCGAAGGGCATTTCCTCCTGCAACGGCAGCAGTTGCAGCGCCGCGTCCTGCAGCGTGAACCATTCGCTCTTGGCGGTGACCCGCTCGCCATTGAACAAACGCCGGATGATGCTGATCGCCTCGTCCTGGCGGTCGCGCAGCACCATCGGATCAACGCCCAGTGTGTGGGCATCCGATGCAAGTGCGCCGGGTCCTGAGCCGAAGATCGCTCGTCCGTTCGTCATGTGATCAAGCTGCACCATGCGCTGCGCGACGTTGAACGGGTGGTGATACGGCAGCGACACCACCCCGGTGGCGAGCTTGATGCGCTGTGTCCTCTCGCCCGCCGCGGCGAGGAACATTTCGGGTGAGGCGATCATCTCCCAACCGCTGGAATGGTGTTCGCCACACCAGAATTCGTCATAGCCCAGCTTGTCCAGGCGCTCCACGAGGTCGAGGTCGCGGCGGAACTGCAACATTGGATGTTCGCCGACCGGGTGGTGCGGGGCGAGGAAAGCGCCAAAATTCAGACGTGGCATAGCGGGTTCTCCAGGGTAGATGAGATTAACTGATCGTGTGAGCTGCAATCGACGATACGGATTGTCGGACGGAGTGGGCAGATCAGCAAGTGCGGCGGTCGCTGCCCCGGCTGGCTCGGCGGTTGAAAGACCCTCGGCGCGCTGGAACCGGACGAGCGATCCATGCAATAAATTCGCTCGTGGCCGGAAGAGTCCCACGGGTCAGCCGAGGTCGTCATTGCGGGTCTGGCCGACGATGGCGTCGGGCGGGAACCGGACCGCGCTGGGAAACGGGAGGAATACATGAAACTGGAAGGCGGATGCTACTGCCGTGCGATACGCTACGTTGCGGAAGGCGAGCCGGTGATGAAGGCCCAGTGTCACTGCCGCGAGTGTCAGTATATCACCGGCGGATCGCCCAACGTCTTCATCGCGATGCCCGTTGCGAGCTTTTCGTACGTCCAGGGCACCCCCAAACAATTCACCCGAAGCGATCTCGAACGGCCGGTCACGCGAGAGTTCTGCCCCGACTGCGGAACCCACCTTGTCACGCGCCCGCGCCGAATGCCCGCAGTAATAGTCAAAGTCGGCACACTCGATAACCCGAGCCTGTTCGGCGGCCCAGATATGGCAATATTCACAATCGACAAGCAGGAATTCCACCAAATCCGCGCGGGCCTCCCGACGTTCGAGCGTCTGCCGGGATAAAGCGGCACCCGCTCGACGGGCCAAACTATCGCGAACTTGCTGATGCGGACCAATGCTTTGCCCGGATTCTGATCGACGTTAACGCTTCGTTCACCGGATCCCTGGCAACGTACATTCATCATACCTTGCCTCGAGGTCCCGCATGGCCATGTCCCTCACGCCTTCAGACGTCGCTCGGCTGCTGTCCGATCCCTCGCCCGACCTGCGCGCCGAGCTTGTCGACGAAATCGCCGCAAATCTGGCGCGAGACGGGTTGACCGCGAGCGAAATCGCCATCGCGCAGGATATCGTTCGCATCCTGGCGCGCGACGTGGAGGCCAATGTCCGAGCGTCGGTTTCGAACGGTCTGCGGCAGTCTCGTCATCTTCCGCACGATGTAGCCCTGAGGCTGGCTGACGATATCGATGCGGTCGCCTTGCCTCTGTTGGCCGAGTCGCTGGTCCTGACGGACGAAGACCTGATAGAGGTGGTCCGTCGCGGTTCCTCGATCAGACAGGAAACGGTCGCCGGCCGCCCCAATCTCAGCGAGGCAGTATCAGAAGTGATCATCACTGACGCCGACGCGCCGGCGGTGGTGGTGGTTATGGGGAACGGCACAGCAAACATCGCCGAGGACAGCCTAAACCGCGCACTCACCCGGTTCGCCGAAAATGACTGGGTCAAGCAGGCCATGGTGCTGCGGCACCGGCTGCCGATCACCGTGTCCGAACGCCTCGTGACACTGGTCTCGAGGGAGTTTCAGGAGCATTTGGTGAAAATGCACGCGCTGTCGCCGAAAGTCGCAGCCGACATCGTGCTGCGCAGCCGTGAACGGGAGATCCTGCATCTGAGCGCGGGTTCCTCGAATGAGGACCTACGGCGGATGGTTGCTCAGATGAACCACAATGGCAGGCTGACGCCGAACCTGATGCTTCGCGCGCTCTGCACCGGCGACATTGCTTTCTTCGAGGCGGCGATGGCGATCAAAGGCAACGTGCCCATCGCCAACGCCCAAATCCTGATCCACGAGCCGAACCGGCGCGGCCTGGCCGCGCTGTACCGCAAGGCGGTGATGCCGGACTCCCTGTTTAACGCCATCCGCGCGGCCGTCGACGTGGTAGACGAGACCGGCTTCGACGGCGACCCACGGGATCTCGAGCGTTTCCGCTCCCGGGTAATCAGCCGGGTGTTGACGATGGCGGAGTACGTGGATTCCGGGGACGCGGACTACCTGATCGATAAACTAGGCGATGTCCTGGAGCATACGCTGGATCCTGCGTCCCAGGTTGAACCGGCGTTGGCCACCTGACCACCAGGGCCCTCGTCCTGAGGCACAGTATGGTATGCAGGGCTGTCCCCCCATCAGGCCTTCGCCGGGGATGACACGAGTGAAGGAAGTCGCGGGTCCCGGCCATCGCCGAGGATGACACGAGTGAGGAAGTCGTGGGTCCCCGGCCTTCGCCGGGGATGACACGAGCGAGGAAGTCGTGGGTCCCCGGCCTTCGCCGGGGATGACACGGGTGAGGAAGTCGCGGGTCCGCGGCCTTCGCCGGGGATGACACGAGCGAGGAAGTCGTGGGTCCCCGGCCTTCGCCGGGATGACACGAGTGAGGAAGTCGCGGGTCCGCGGCCTTCGCCGGGGATGACACGAGCGAGGAAGTCGTGGGTCCCCGGCCTTCGTCGGGATGACACGAGTGAGGGAAGTCGTGGGTCCCCGGCCTTCGCCGGGGATGACACGAGCGAGGGAAGTCGTGGGTCCCCGGCCTTCGCCGGGGATATGACACGAGTGAGGGAAGTCGTGGGTCCCCGGCCTTCGTCGGGATGACACGAGTGAGGAAGTCGTGGGTCCCCGGCCATCGCCGGGGATATGACACGAGTGAGGGAAGTCGCGGGTCCCGGCCATCGCCGAGGATGACACGAGCGAGGAAGTCGTGGGTCCCCGGCCTTCGCCGGGGATGACACGAGCGAAGGAAGTCGTGGGTCCGCGGCCTTCGCCGGGGATGACACGAGTGAGGGAAGTCGCGGGTCCGCGGCCTTCGCCGGGGATGACACGAGTGAGGAAGTCGTGGGTCCCCGGCCTTCGCCGGGATGACACGAGTGAGGAAGTCGTGGGTCCCCGGCCTTCGCCGGGGATGACACGAGTGAGGGAAGTCGTGGGTCCCCGGCCTTCGCCGGGGATGACACGAGCGAGGGAAGTCGTGGGTCCCAGGCCTTCGCCGGGGATGACACGAGCGAGGAAGTCGTGGGTCCGCGGCCTTCGCCGGGGATGACACGAGCGAGGAAGTCGTGGGTCCCCGGCCTTCGCCGGGGATGACACGAGTGAGGGAAGTCGTGGGTCCCCGGCCTTCGCCGGGATGACACGAGTGAGGGAAGTCGTGGGTCCCGCGGCCTTCGCCGGGGATGACATGAGTGAGGGAAGTCGCGGGTCCCCGGCCTTCGCCGGGGATGACACGGGTGAGGGAAGTCGTGGGTCCCCGGCCTTCGCCGGGGATGACACGAGTGAGGGAAGTCGCGGGTCCGCGGCCTTCGCCGGGGATGACACGAGTGAGGAAGTCGTGGGTCCCCGGCCTTCGCCGGGGATGACACGAGTGAGGGAAGTCGTGGACCTGATCGTTCCGTTCGTTCACAGCAACGGATCATCCGCCACTGGCTGGCTTGTGCACGGCCAGCCAGTGGCGCGCGATATCTTCCCGCCTGCAGATCCATACTCCTGAGTGTCTTTGGACGTAGTCGAGAAAACGTGCCAGGCCGCGTGTCCGGGCGGGATGACCAAGCAGGCGCGCGTGCATGCCGACCGACATCATCTTCGGCGCCGTCGCTCCCTCCTCGTACAGCTGGTCGAAGGCGTCCTGCAGGAACGCGGCAAAATCCGTCGCGGTGCCGATATTGCCGCGATGAAACTTAACGTCATTGGTCGACAGCGAATATGGCACCACCAGATGCGGCTCGGCCCCCACAGTCACGTAATAAGGCAGTTCATCATTATACGTGTCGCTGTCGTACAGAAAGCCGCCATGCTCGTGCAGCAGGCGCCGTGTGTTGACGCTGGGCCCGTAGCGGCAATACCAGCCTGCCGGCGCGGCCCCCATGGTGCGTTTGAGGCTCTCGACAGCAAGCGCGATGTGTCGCCGCTCCTCGTCCTCGGACAGGCGAAAGTGCTCCACCCAGCGCCAGCCATGGCAGCAGATGTCATGGCCGGCTTCGCGGAGCGCAGCCGCTATCTCAGGCTGACGTTCGAGCACCATGGCGCAGGCAAAGGCCGTCATTGGCAGCTTGCGGCTGGCGAACTGTTCGAGAACACGCCAAATGCCGACGCGGCTGCCGTATTCGAACATCGATTCGGCCGCGAGGTCCCGGTCGCCGTGCGGCACCGGGCTATCGTTCATTTCGGTCAGTGAGGCTTCCGAGCGGCCGTCGCCGTTGTCGATGCTGTACTCAGACCCTTCCTCGATGTTCAGCACAAAATTCAGCGCCAGCCGGGCGCCGTTTGGCCACTGCGGATCGGGTGGCTTGCGGCCATATCCCACCAGATCTCGAACACCGTTAGCTGGATACATGCAAAACTCCACTTTCTAGCAATGGCTAGAACTGCTGCTCCTCGCGGCCGCGGACCAACTGGGACAAGGTGACCGCCAGAACCAGGGCACCGCCATAGAACATGTCCTGGACAAAGCTACTGCCCCCCATGAACACGAGCCCGGTGATGCCCACCACCAGGAAGTACACCGCGATCGCTGAACCCCATGCGTTGAATCGTCCTGGCGTGATGCTGGTGGAACCGAGGAAGGCGGCGGCGAACGCGGGCAGCAGGTAAGACACACCTGAAACCGGATCCGCCGCACCCTGCGTGCCCGCATAAAGCACGCCGGCCAGCGCGCCCAAAAAGCTGGAGACAATGAGGCAGCCGCGGCGTACGCGATCGGTGTTGATACCGGATAGCCGAGCCACCTCTCGGCCTCGGCCGACGAACAACATCTGCCGACCGATCGCGGTGAACTCGAAGACGTACCAGACCAGGATGCACAGCAACAGGGCATAGTAAAACTCGAGCGGAATCCCCAGCAGCCGGTCGACGATGACCAAATTCATCAACCGATCGGAAATGCCGCTGATCGTCATCGAATCGCTGACATACAGCGTCAGGCCGTGCAGGAAGGTCCCGGTTCCAAGCGTTACTATAAGCGAATGAATGCGGAAAACGGTGATAAAGAACGCGTTGACCGCGCCGACCACGATCCCCATCGCCAGCGCTGCCAGCACGGCCGCGCCGATCGGCCATCCGTTCTGCCCGTTCAGCATCGCGATCATCATCGCCGACAGCGTCATGACATAGGCGATCGAAACGTCGAAGTCGTTCGCGGTCAACGGCACGATCAAGCCGAGCGTAACGACGACGAGCACGGCCTGTGAACCGAGAATGGTGGACAGGTTCGACCAGGTAAAGAACGTCTCCGGCCGCAAAACGCTGAACACAACGACCAGGATCGCCAGGGCCACGATCAGGCCGTAGCGTTCCGCCAGATCGATGAAGCGTGGCTCGTGCGTTGAGGCATTCTTTGCCGCGGCGGCGATCTTGGCCGTGCCGGCGGGGCTTTCTGTCATGCGGCGAGCCCATAGCAGCATTCGGTGATGGCGTGTTTCGACAGCGCCGGTTGGACCAGTTCGGCGGCGATCCTGCCGCGCCCCAGCACCACCACCCGGTCACAAATCTCAGCCAGCTGCTCAGCATCCGAACTCGAGCACACCACACACGCGCCGGCGGCGGCGGCGTCACGGATGGCTTGATAGACGGTCTGGCGGGCGCCTACGTCCACCCCCTGGGTCGGTTCGTCCAACAGGATCAGCTTCGGGCTCAGTTGCAACCACTTCGCCAGAATGACTTTCTGCTGGTTGCCGCCGCTCAACGACGCAAGCGGCAACATGGGCCTGTTCGGAACAACTCCGAAGCGTTCTCCCAACGAGCGACTGGCCGCCAGCATGGCGCCGCGCCGCAACAGGAATGGACGGAACCGGCTCGTCAGCGCCGGCAGGGTCAGGTTGTCCACGATCGGCAGTGCACCCACACCACCGGCGACCGGCCGATCACCCGGGATCAGCACGAGACCCGCCTTGATCGCCGCGGCCGGCGTCAGCGTCGTCAGATCGATCCGTTCCGTCCCGAGCATCAGCGTCCCACTTTGCGCCTGTAACGCGCCGTAGAGCAGATAGGGAACCTGCTCGTAGCCGGACCCAAGCAGGCCGGTAAGGCCAACAATCTCTCCGCTACGCAGCGACAGCGATATGTCCGTGACCTGAGCCCCGGACAGCTTCTCGACGGTAACCGCGGCCGGGCCCTGCCCAACCGCAACGGATCTCGGTGCTCCGGGCTGCAGCCGGCGTCCGACGATCATACTCACCACCGCGTCGCGCGTGGCGTTCGCGGTCACCATCACGCCCGCGACCTGGCCATCGCGCAGCACCGTCGCTCGGTCGGTGATTTCCAATACCTCGTCGATGTCATGCGATACGAAGATTACGCTTGCACCAGCGGCGACGACGCGACGCACCAGCGTGAACAGACGATCGACGTCGGCACGCGGCAGGAAGGGCGTGGGCTCGTCCAGCACCAGAACTCCGTGGCCGATTTTGGCAGGGCCTCCCGCAGCGATCTCCTCCACTGCGCGGACGATAGCCACCAGCGCCCGCTCGACCGAGGACAGACGCGAGACCGGCACGCCGGGATCTATATCGAGGCCGTATCGTTCGAACAAACCTCGCGCCGCTGTTCGCTCCCGCGCCCAGTCGATCGCCCAGGGACGGGCGATCCCGCCCCGCCCGGAAAGACGGGTGAGCAGCAGGTTCTCCAGCACGGTAACCGGCGGGATGAGGCCAAGATGCTGGTGAACGAACGCGACGCCGAACGGCCGAACGCCACCCGGCGGCAGCGGCAAGGGCACGTCCTGACCGCCGATCCGCAGCGTTGCGCCGGGGTCCGGCGCGTGAAATCCGGCGAGGATTTTTATCAGCGTCGACTTGCCGGAACCATTCTGGCCCAGCAGGCCATGCACCTCGCCGGCTGCCACCGAGAAATCCACTGAGCGGAGCGCTTGCTGGCCGCCAAACGTCTTGGACAGGCCCGAGAACTCGAGCGCCGGCGGAATCACTTAAGCTTCCAGAGCTTCTCGTAGCCGTCGATGTAGGCAGCTCCATATCCCTGTGACAGTTGCGGTGGCTTGCCTGCTTCATCCGCATTGTGGCTGTCGAAGATGTAGAACGGAATTTTCGGATCGCTAACCTGCGGCAGGCCGCAAAGCATGCGCATCTCCGCATCGATGATGGCGTCACCGATCCAGTCCAGGTTCTCGCCGATGTCCATTTGAATCTTGCCCTCCTGGATCAGCCCAAGCACGAAGGGGGTGCCGTTGAAAGCGTCCACTTTGACACGCTCGGTCGCGTTGGCCCCGATCACGGCCGGAACCACGAACTGCGACATACTGTCATAGATGACGATGATGTAGTTCACCGAGGGATCGCTCAGCAGGGCGGATTGCACGTTGGGCGTGATGCGCGTGCCCCAGTCGACCACCGGGAAGTTCATCACCTTGGTCTTGCAGTGCTCGCAATGCTTCAGCTCCGTGTTGATCCCGTCCATCATGCTGTCGGTGGACAACGGGCCGGTGGAAATGAGGACCAGAGCGTTCATGTCCCCCTTGGTCTGGACAACGGCCCAGTCCACGAGCAGGGCGCCTGCCTTGAAGTAATCGATCGGGATGTCGGCATCGGCGCTCTTACGAACCAGGTCGGATTGTTCCTTGCCGTTGTAATGCGACGGCACGACTGGGACGCCTGCGGCACGCGCCTCGCGGACCTGTGGCACGAGAACTCGCGGATCGGTTCCGGCCAGCAGGTCGATCAAGCTCGCTTTTTGGTTCATGGCGGCGTTCATGCCCTGCACCCATTGCGAACTCTGACCCTGATTCTCCCAGGTGGTGAACTTGAATCCGACCTTCGCGGCGGCTGCGGCCATGGCCTTTTCAATATTGGCAGTGAACGGGTTGGCCGATGAAACGGGGATGCTGAAGATGGACTTTCCGGCCATGCAGGCCTTGGCATCGAAAGCCGGACCCGCCGCCACGAAGCTTGGCTTGTCTCGGAAGGGCTTGAGCTGGGCTTCAAAGTAGTCGAGTCCGTCCGCATAGGCTGAGGCATGGCAAACAATTGCCATTGCCAGTGCGAACGTCGCGCACGTCCATTTTTTCATGTTGGGTCTTCCCTCCCGGCCTCGCTGGTGCTGCTCGCGCCTCGTCCACTCGCGCCTCGTCCACTCGCGCCTCATACGCAAAAATCATGCCACGACGGATGAACACAAGACTTGGGCAGCGGGTTTTATTTAGACATTTTTCCGCCGCAACACCAACCCGTATCAAGGCCTGTTCTTGGAGGAGGGCGGAGGACGTCGTCCTTCAGCAGCCACGGGAGCGGGCGGGTAGCCCGAGCGCGCGCCGCCGCGAGGACAGGGTTAGCCCGGCGCCAGGCAAAACAGCCGGGGTCAGGGGATTACCAAATTTTCAACGAGTGGCAGTGGGGCGCCGGGCGCAGCCTGGGTGTGGCGTGTGTGACCGCCGGATAAACGCCACTTCGCGGCGAGTCCGGGGCGCTTGGCGTCTGGCGCGTGCCTCGCCAATTAATCCAGCATTTCGATGTTCAGATTTGAGACTGGCAAAGGCCGCTGGGTCGTGGGAGGCGCGTTCTCGACACGCCTTATGACCTAGAGCATCCCTCGGAACCCCTGGCGCCAGAAACCAGGGCGGTTCGCACAAGGAGAGCTGCCCCGCAATCAAGCAATTGCGTGGCGGCCCCCCCGGCGGATCGATTACTCGTTTTTAGACGCACCCTTGTAGGCAGTCCCCTGGTCGGGAAGCAGACCGGCCGGCACGCCAGCGGTGTGCTGCTTCATCGCGCTACCCTGGTCAGGAGTCAGCCCCTGGGGCACGCCCGCGGTGTGCTGCTTGTCAGCCATCTTGCTCTTCTCAGTGGTCGTGGGCTTCGCACTGTCGTTCTGGGCGAAAGCCAGCGGAACTGCGACAACGCAGCCCATCATTACGGCTAGCGATAAGCTCTGGAACCTCATAAACGCCTCCTAAGGAAAGGTAGATCGGTTGACCGAAGATGCCTGTCTTAGGGCCATCCCCAGTTTTTTTCATGTCGCCGGCGGACAAGCTCCAAATAGCGATCGCTTATTGAATTGCAAGCCCGCAATGGAGGGCGAGCTACGGCAAAGAAGCGCAAGTTGTGAACGGGCAACTCGACGGCCCGCTCAGTCAACGGCGGGAATGCAAGACTTCGCCGAGCTGTTGCCCGCGGCCTTCGTGCAGCGGATTTTCGAGCCGGTGGGCAGCAATCGCCTGCTGATATGACCCTGGCACGATGAGGGCAGGAACCGCCTGGTGATATGATCCTGGCACGCTGCTGATATGACGCAGCCACGGCGAGGCCTGCCCGCTCCGCTGCAAAATTGCCGCACGCCGGTCCAATTCGTCATTCAGCAACAGCGCAAATGGATCCCGGCTGGCCGAGCGGTTCAGATCCACCCGGAATTTGCCACGGTTCATTTTGGATCGTGGCCTGAGGAACCAAATCTTTTGTCGAACAGAGACAACGTTGCTATCGGGTATAGCGATCCGCTTATGATTGGCTGCCGTCGCGCGCTGGTCGGAGCGCCGCGCGGGCCCGAAACAACGTTCGCCGGCGCGATCAGGGAGCTGCTGTAACTTGTCCTTTGTCGAACGTCCGACCGTGCCAGCGCCATTTCATCCGGCGGTCCAAACATGGTTCGACCGCCGCTTTGGCGCCCCCACTCCGGCGCAAACCCGGGCGTGGCCTGCCATCCAGGCGGGTCGCCATACACTGATCGCCGCGCCGACCGGCTCCGGCAAGACACTGGCTGCATTTCTCGCCGCGATCGATCTGCTGGTGCGGGAAGGCATGCAGGGCCGCCTGCTGGACGAGACGCAAATCCTCTACGTCTCGCCCCTCAAAGCCCTGTCGAATGATGTCCAGCGCAACCTGGAGGAGCCGCTGGGCGGGATCCTCGCGGCTCTGCGTGAGCAAGGCTTGCCGGACGTTGACATCCGCGCCTGGGTGCGCACCGGCGACACACCGCCCACCGAGCGTGCGCGGATGCGGCGCCGACCGCCACATATCGTCGTGACGACCCCCGAATCGCTCTACATCCTGCTTGGCTCTGAGTCCGGGCGTCGGATGCTGGCGACGACGCGGACAGTGATCGTCGACGAGATCCACGCCCTGGCGCCGAACAAGCGCGGTGCCCACCTGGCGCTATCGCTGGAGCGCCTGCAGGCGGTGTGTGGCCGCAAGCTGTTGCGGATCGGGCTGTCGGCCACCCAGAAGCCAATCGAGACCATGGCCCATTTCCTGGTAGGAACTGGCGCTGACGGCCCGGCGGACTGTGAAATCGTCGACACCGGCCACGTCCGCGCCCGTGACCTTGCACTGGAAATCCCCTCCTCACCGCTGGAAGCCGTGATGTCCGCCGAGGTCTGGGTGCAGATCTACGATCGGCTGGCCGACCTGGCCAAGGCGCACCGCACAACGCTGGTGTTCGTCAACACGCGCCGCATGGCCGAACGTGTCGCCCGGCAATTGTCGGAGCGCCTCGGTGAGGATCTGGTGGCGGCGCATCACGGCAGCATGGCCAAGGAACTGCGGCTGGACGCCGAGCAGCGGCTCAAGCGCGGGGCGCTGAAGCTGCTGGTGGCGACCGCCTCGTTGGAGCTGGGCATCGATATCGGCGACGTCGACCTGGTTTGTCAGCTTGGCTCGCCGCGTTCGATCGCCGCATTTCTGCAACGGGTCGGGCGGTCCGGCCATGCCGTCGGCGGCACGCCCAAGGGACGCTTGTTCCCGCTGTCACGCGACGAGCTGGTCGAGTGCACGGCTTTACTTGACAGCGTTCATCGCGGCGAACTGGACCGGTTGATAATCCCCGACCAGCCGCTGGACGTGCTCGCCCAACAGATCGCCGCCGAAGTCTCGACGCAGGAATGGGACGAGGACGCATTGCTGGCGCTATGCCGCCGCGCCTGGCCGTACCGCGCCCTGCGGCGCGAGGAATTTTCCGCCGTGGTGCGCATTCTGGCCGAGGGCTTCAGCACACGCCGAGGCCGGCGCGGCGCACTGCTGCACCATGACGCGGTCAATCACAAGCTGCGCGAACGCCGGGGCGCCCGCCTGACCGCTGTGTCCGCCGGCGGTACCATTCCCGACACGGCCGACTATCAGGTCGTGCTGGAACCCGAAAATCAATCGATCGGTTCGGTCAACGAAGACTTCGCCGTCGAGAGCATGTCCGGCGACGTTTTCCAGCTCGGCAACAGCGCCTATCGCATCATTCGGGTCGAGCGAGGTGTCGTGCGCGTGGAAGATGCGCGTGGCATGGCGCCGACGATCCCCTTCTGGCTCGGCGAGGCACCCGGCCGCAGCGACGAGCTGTCGCAGTCGGTATCGCGGCTGCGCAGCAACGTTGCCGCGCGACTGCGAGGCGCCGTGGACGAGGCGCCGGTCGTCGACTGGCTCGCCCACCAGCCTGGAATTGGCCGTCCGGCAGCGGAACAACTCGGTGAATACCTGGCATCATCTCATGCGGCCCTCGGCTGCCTGCCGACCCAGCATACGATCGTGTTCGAACGCTTCTTCGACGAAGCCGGCGGCATGCAACTGGTCATTCACTCGCCTTTCGGCAGCCGGATCAACCGGGCCTGGGGCCTCTCGCTGCGCAAGCGTTTCTGTCGCAAATTTAATTTCGAGTTACAGGCCGCCGCGACCGAGGACAACATCGTGCTGTCGCTCACCACCGCGCACAGTTTCGAACTGGGCGACGCGGCGCGCTATCTGCACTCGGCCAGTGTGCGAACCATCCTGATCGAGGCACTGCTTGACGCACCGATGTTCGCCACGCGCTGGCGCTGGGTGGCTGGCACGGCGTTGGCCCTGCCGCGGCGACGCGGCGGCAAGAGATTGGCGCCGCAGCTGGCCCGCATGGAGGCCGAGGACCTGATTGGAACGGTGTTTCCCGACCAGCTCGCCTGTGCCGAGAACCTGGTAGGCGAGCGCGAGATTCCTGACCACCCGCTGGTGCAGCAGACCATCTCGGACTGCCTGACCGAAGCAATGGACGTCGCGGGGCTGGAGCGGCTGCTGCGCGGGCTGGAGGTCGGTGAGATTCAGGTCGTCGCATGCGACCTGACCCAGCCGTCGCCGCTCGCCCTCGAGGTCCTGGCGGCGAAGCCTTACGCATACCTCGACGATGCTCCGCTTGAGGAGCGCCGGACCCAGGCGGTGATGAACCGTCGCTGGCTGACGCCGTCATCCGCGGCCGACCTCGGCCGCCTCGATCCCGAGGCGATTGCCCGCGTCCGGGCGGAAGCCTGGCCCGATCCGGCGAACGCCGACGAACTGCACGATGCGCTGGTGTGGATCGGCTATCTCACGGCCGGGGAAGCGACCGGCTGGAGCGATTTGCTGGCCGAGCTTGGCCGGCAGAACCGGGTCACACGGCTGCGGGGAAACGGGGTGGACATCTGGGTCGCCGCCGAACGGCTGGCGCAATTTCAGGCGCTGCTGCCCGATGCGGGTCAGCAACCCCGGATCGCGGTGCCCGGTGCCTACGCCGATCGCGACTGGACGACCGACACGTCGCTGGTCGAGATCCTGCGCGGACGGCTCGAAGGGCAGGCGCCGGTCACGGTCGCTTTGCTGGCCGATGCCCTCGGGCTCGAGACGGACGCGATCGCCGCGGCGCTGGCGGCGCTGGAGGTCGAAGGCTTCGCCATGCGCGGTCGCTTCACACCTGGCGCCAATGCCGAGGAATGGTGCGCGAGGCGGCTGCTCGCGCGCATCCACCAGTACACGCTCAGGCGCCTGCGCGCCGAGATCGAGCCGGTCGCCGCACGCGACTTCCTGCGCTTCCTGTTCGCCTGGCAGCACGTGACCGCGGAGACGCGGATGGAGGGTCCGGACGCGTTGGCGGCAACGGTCGCGCAGCTCGAGGGCTTCGAGGCAGCGGCGGGCGCCTGGGAGAGCGAAATCCTGCCGTCACGGGTGGCCGATTACGAGCCCGCGTGGCTCGACGACGAGTGCCTTTCGGGCCGCGTCACCTGGGCGCGACTGAGGCCGCTCAACCCGCGGGCGAACGGTACGGAACGTGGTCCAGGTCCGGTTCGCACCACGCCGATCACGCTGCTCGCACGCCGGCATGCACGCCTGTGGCAGGCCTTGTCGGGAAGCGAGGAGACCGTCTCGCCGAGCACGCGTGCTCAGGTGGTTGGGGGCTTCATTCGCGAGCACGGCGCGTCGTTTTTCGATGAAGTGGTGGCCGGAACCGGTCTCCTGCGCGCGCAGGCGGAGGAGGCGCTGGCCGAACTGGTGGCTCTGGGGCTGGTCGCCTCCGACAGCTTCAGCGGATTGCGGACACTGCTTGTGCCATCCGACCGACGTGCCACTGGTGTGGCTGGACGCCGCAGGCGCCGCGCTGTCGCCTGCGGTATGGATGAGGCCGGCCGCTGGGCGCTGGCTCGCGGGCGCCCGGTCGGACCGAGCGGCGCCGGAGCCGATGGACTGGACATCGAGGCGGTCGAGCACGCCGCGCGCGCATTGCTGCTTCGCTATGGTGTAGTGTTCTGGCGGGCGGTGGAGCGCGAGGCGGACTGGCTGCCGCCGTGGCGGGATCTGTTGCGCGTGTATCGGCGGCTGGAGGCGCGTGGCGAGATCAGGGGCGGGCGCTTCGTCACTGGGTTCTCGGGCGAGCAATTCGCTTTGCCCGACGCTATCGGCTTGCTGCGTGAGACCAGGCGCAGGAACGGGTCGGGTGAATGGGTATCGCTGTCGGGCGCCGACCCGCTCAACCTGGCCGGCATCCTGACACCCGGGCCCAAACTTGCGGCGGTGACCGGAAATCGTCTGCTGTACCGGGATGGCGTGCCGATCGCCGCGCTTGCCGGCGGCGAGGTGCGGTTCTACGACGAGACCCTGGACGCTGGGACCCAGTGGCAGGTTCGGAAGGCGCTGCTGCGCGGCGCGACGCCCCTGATCATGGGTGATCTCTCTGCCGCAGTTGGATCGACCACTGCCTGAGCGGGGTTAGCCGCGGCTATATTGTGCCGCGCGCCGCCCAGCCGTCTTTGTAGGCTGCCCGGTTGGCGACGAGCTCAAAATACAGTGTGGGATTACGTGTTGGTCAGAAGTATAGACGCCGCTGATGTCTCCAGCGGTATCTGCTTCGCGCCGTCCATTTCGGTGAAGTCGATTTACTGACCGTTGCTTTCTCTTCCGGCGCGATACAGGTACAGCTTGCTTACTGCGGCCCTCGGAGTGGAACTGCGCCGCTTACACCTCAGGAGCCACAACACGAGGACAGACCACGAGCCGGCCACCGCTGCCCCTCGTTAAGCTTGCACGGGGGCCGCGTTCCGGCTAGGTCACTGCGCCGCGGGTTGAGGTCATCAGCGGAGAGGTGCCGGAGCGGTCGATCGGGGCGGTCTCGAAAACCGTTCTACCCTTGCGGGTACCCAGGGTTCGAATCCCTGCCTCTCCGCCATGAAATTGTCTGATTTCATTGAATATTTTGCGTTACGCCTAGACCGTCGCAGCTGGTTCGGCCTTACCTTGATCGGGTCCAGCGCAAGCGGGCGCCGCCGGCTGGTCGGCGGACGAGAAGGCACAGATTGTCGCGGAGACCCTGGCTCCGGGAGGGCGCGTATCCGAGGTAGCTCGGCGCTGGCAGGTTTATTCGCAACAGGTATTTGGTTGGCGACGCGCGATGCAGCAGGCGGTGACGACCGCGCCGACAAAAAGAACGGAGACCGTGGCATGCGGTTTCGTTCCGATCGTGACCGAGGCTATTCCGCCTGCAACGGCTCCACGTGCGGCGCCGGTGATCGAGGTCAAGCTTGCGGGTGCTGTGGTGCGCGTCGCGGCTGGCATGGATGATGCCGCGCAATTGACCGCATTGTTGCGAGCAGCGCGGGCGTCGGCGTCACGAACATGATCACTGTTCCCGCCGGAGCTCGCATCTTGCTGGCGACGCGGCCAGTGGATTTTCGCAAAGGGGCACACGGACTCGCGGCGCCGGGACAGGAGGTATTGGCTACGGATCCCTTCTCGGGAACCGTCATGGTGTATCGCAGCAAACTCTCTGACCGCGTCGAGATATTGGTCTGGGACAGCAGTGGTTTTGTGCTGATCTGGAAGCAATTGCAGCAGGGGTTCGTTCCGCTGGCCGCCGATCATGGGCGGAGTGATGAAGCTCTCGCCGGTCGAGTTCGCCGCGCTGTTTGATAGCCTCGATTGGACACGTGTTCAGACGATACAGCGGATTCTCTAAACCGACCGTTGCGGTGTAGGATTCGCACGTGATCGATTTGCCGCGAGAAAGCTTGCAGAGCCTGCCTGAAGATGCTGTGGCATTGCGCGCGTTGGTGTTGGCGACAAGGGCCAAACTCGATGCGACGCTAGCCGAGCGCGACGCGGCGGTCACCGAGCGAGACTTTTTACTGACACAAAACGACCGGCTGCGCCATCTGCTGTTGAAGTTGACGCGAATGCATTTCGGCGCCAGGTCTGAGCGCTTACCGGAAGTGCGTCAGTCCGAGAGCAGACCGCTGGTGGCGTGCTGACACGTCTGGTGAATGGTTGGCTACAGGATCGCATCGATGAGCTGATGCCATGGCACTGGGCGCCGAAACAGCCACCCTAATCCCAGCCAAATCCGGAAGGGTCGCAGAGCATCGCTTACGCTAAGGAGACGTTGCTAAGCCGCCTAAGCTCAACCACATTTGCGGCGCTGCCGGCAGGCTCCAAGGGGTTCCTCGAAGTGTCGCCGTCTTCTAGAAAACTGAAATTGCTACGTTATGGGACGTCTTGGGGCTGTCTGGGGAATGCGATATGCCGGGTGAGGGATTTGAACCCCGACCTTCGGTTTACAAAACCGCAGCACTACCACTGTGCTAACCCGGCATAAATGAAATCAATCGGTTACGGGCAGGCTGCCCTAACATCTCCTCGCGCAATGCTAGGCTGGTGCGATGCGTCGACGCGAGGATGCGCCGCAGACCCTTGGCTGACGGCCACTGCGTCCCTTCCTGGCCGCCGTATGGCGTTCGATCCGCCGCTCGACCTGGCTTGCTAGTGGTCCGATGCCAACGCTTACTACCCAAGCGTTGGCTGAATCGGCCCACCAAATCAGAGGCTAATGGGAAAATCTGGCGGCTCTTCCACTAGCGACCCGAACGCGGCAAAGCATGGGTCGTGCAATCTTCGCCAAGGTAGGTTGTGCCGGGTCAAGGTCCGAGCGTTTCGTGCTCATCACTTGGCTTCGCGCGAGCGATGGACGGATTGATCGTCCAGCAGAATGCAGATCGGCAGACCCTGCCGGAAAAGCGGCACCGCGTCGTGCCAATCATGCTCATGCTCGCTCGTAGCGCCGACAAAGTGACGTCAGCACGCCCGCGTTGTCCCATTCCTCGCATCTATCGACGGCCTGCTCGACCGCAGCCACTCCTTCCGCGGTCAGCACCACGCCGGCCAGTTCGCTGAACTTCTCTCGCAACTCCGCGTCTGAAAACGGGGCGTGATAATCGCCACGGTGGCTCTCGCACGCTTGAGTGGCATGGCGCCCGTCCGTCAGCGTCACCGTCACTCGTGCCGGCCGCAATCGAGGCACCGCCGCCGTCATCACTGGGTCCTCGGTCACCGTCACCCGCCGGCGCAGCGCTGCGATCACCGGATCGTTCACCGCCAAATCATCGAGCGCTCCGAACCCCGCGTGGCCTCTCACGACCATCGTCGCGGCCGCATGCGGCAACGAGTATTTTGAGGCGAAATAATTGCGCGGATTTTGGTCCCGCATCACCGACGCAAACTCATACGTCGCACAATCGATCCGCGCGATGTCCTCGGGCCGCGGTCGCAACTCGGCCAAAACTGAAGCCAAACAGTCCAGAGCCGGATGGATCGGATTGCAGCAAGCGTACAGCCGAAAGTAATTGCGCGTGATGTGCCAGGTCGTACCGAGGCCATCCAACAATCCGTCTGTGGTAAAACCGTCCCCCACCAGCTCTCCCAAGGCCTCTTCTATCGCGTTCTCCTGGGCGTCAAACCCCGCAAGAGCAAGGTCCGGAGCCAGCGCCGCCACGAACCCACTCATGCCGCCCGCGATGTTCAGGGCGGTCGCGCCGGCAACCGCGTTGGTGTAGCTCGGCGTCAGCACCAGGGTTGTCGCAACGCGCATCGCGAGGCTGACCCCGCTCGCGTCCAGCCCGCGCAGTCGCGCGCCCGCCGCGGCGGCGGCCAGCAGAGAAACCTGACCGTTTTGATGCGCCAACGGCCTGGGGGTAAATCCCCCCGCGAGCCGTGCCGCCACGTCATATCCCAGCAGCAGCGCCATAAGCATCTCGCGCCCAGAGCTGCCGGCCTGCTCTCCAACTGCCAGCACGCCCGGCAGCACCTGCATCGCCGCCTGACCCGAAACCATACGGAGGCCCTCGCACAGTTCGATCGACCGCCCGGAGATCCCGTTCAATAACGCCGCGGTCCGAGCATCCCCGGCTGGCCACCCACGGGCATAAACCGTGGCGCCGGAGCCTCCCGACAGCCGCTCACGCAACTGCCGGACTTCAGGCCGGTCCCCGCCGGCGAGAATTACACCAAAAGTGTCCAGGAGTACGAGCTTTGTGTGATGGCGGACAGACTCGGGAATGTCGTCCCATCGCGCGGAGGCGACGAATGCCGCGAGCTCTTCAATCCTCTGACCCACCATCATCTCCCCATTGCGCGATACCGTATCTTTAAGTCGCGCACGGTGTGACCGGGATTGCAATGGGCTCAAGCCCGGGAATGGCGCGCTCAGCGCAGCGATCGGCGATATGGAGAAGCCGAATGGGCTGTGCTCCTCGCCTGACGAATGCAGGGACCGTTGTCACGTCAATCGGCGCCGCGCGATGGGGTCGTCTCGGTTGATACTATCCCGGCGCCCGATCCAGGATCATTTGCAGCGTTGTCGCGCCGTTCAGTCCCGGCGGCGAAATGTGGCCGCCGCCGGAGACTCGCTGGCGCTGGGCTTCCTCCCAGTGGCGGCCGTCAAAGAATCGCGTCGGTTTGAGTGCTGGGCCGTCGATATCGTCGAGGGCCCGTGCATTCGCGATGACCTTATCCGGCTGGGAACGCGGCACGTAGAACACGTGCATGCCGCAATGCGCGCAGAACGGGTGTTGCGCCACGCCGGTGCCGAACGTGTATACGGTCAATGAATCTTTTCCACGCAGCAACTCGAAGTCCGCAGGGAAGATCGGCAGATGGAGAATGCCCTTCTTCGTGCAGATACTGCAGCTACAATGCGACAACAGGTCCAGGTCGACGTTCGCCCTGAACCGAACCCGGCCGCAATGACAGCCACCTTCCCGTGTCTCGAGCATTGGCCTCCCCATCGATCGGTTAACGTAAAGCTGGAGCATGATCGCGCTGACCGGCGCGTTTGGGTCCGTCAACCATGCGACGAAACAATGAGCTGGATTTTTTTGGCGGCACAAGCCAGCCGGAAAATGGTCGCCGTCAGTGAAACACGCGGCCCGAGTCGATCACGATCGTCTGGCCGGTCATGGTTTCGGTGCGGCACATGGTGACAACCATGTCGGCGCAATCGTCCTTGTCAGCAGCTTTCTTCAGCAGCGAGCCTGACGCAGAGCGTTCGATCTGGTCGGCCCGGAGATTGGCCGTGGCGCGGGTGCCTTCGAGGAGACCCGGCGCGACGCAGTTGACGAGCGTCTCAGGGGCCAGCGCAACGGCCATGCAGCGTGTAAGGTGGATGAGGCCCGCCTTCGACACCGCATAGGCGATGGATGAGCCGGTCGGCGCCAGTCCCGCGACGGACGCGATATTGACGATGCGGCCGCGCCCCTGCGCCCGCATAACGGGCGCGACCGCCTTGGTCAGCCGCATCGGTCCCGTGAGGTTGATGTCCATGATCTTCTCCCAAACCTCCGGCGTGAGACCGTCAAGGTCGGTAAACGGGATCGACTTGTTGTAGGCGGCGTCGTTGACGAGAATGTCGAGGCGGCCGAAGCGTTTGGTTACGTCCCCGACCAGCGCCTCGATGGCCGATCCATTGGTGATATCGCAGGCGAAGGCTGCGGCGTTGATCTGATAGCGCGTCTTCAGTTCGCCGGCGACGGTTTCGGCCTGGTCGCGGCTTTGAGCATATGTCACCGCGATATGTGCGCCTTCCTTCGCCAGCGCATGGCAGATGCGTTGACCAAGCCCGCCATTGCCACCCGTTACCAATGCGATCGCGCCCTTGAGGTCCATGAGCTTGCTCCCCTGTCGCGGACAGAGTGCTACCGGACCCAAGAAGCGGGCAAGCAGGGTGTCCACGCCGGCTCGATTCGACGGCGCCTGCCGCCGCCAGCGTGGCCCGCGGCTACGGAGCCGACGGTCCGGTAGTGGGGGCGGCTGAGCGGTACGCGCGCAGGGTCAGTGGCGGGTTTTCCGCGAAGTCGATAGGATGCCCGCCGGCCAGCCGTTGAGAAATCTGGCGATCTGAGCAAGGCTGGTCGGATGCAGTCGGACGAACGGACCGGAGGCGGTGATACGGAACCTCCGACAGCCGGACCGGTGGCTCGATTGCCACCACTGCGAGAGGTCATCGCACGCTTTGGTCTGGCCGCGCGGCACTCTTTGGGCCAGCATTTCCTGCTGGACGGGAACTTGACTGATCGTATCGTTCGGGAGGCTGGCGATCTGAGCGGCCGGCATGTCATCGAGGTTGGGCCTGGGCCCGGCGGTCTGACGCGCTCGCTGCTGGCCTCGGCCGCCGCGGACATCACAGCTATCGAGTTAGACCGGCGCGCGGTGGCGGCGATCGCCGAACTGGCGGCGGGGACAGCAGGCCGATTGCAAGTGATCGAGGCAGATGCGCTGACGATCGATGCTGCCGAACTGGTTCCGGCACCGCGGCAGATCGTCGCCAACCTGCCCTATGGCGTGGCCTCTCCACTGCTCGTCAAGTGGTTGCGACAGGCCGCGTCGTTCGAGCAACTGACGCTGATGTTTCAGCAGGAAGTGGCGGAGCGGATCTGTGCCGACGCGGATACCGAATCCTATGGTCGCTTGTCGGTGCTGACCGGATGGACCTGCAAGGCACGGATCGTAATGCGCATTCCCCCCACGGCGTTCACTCCGGCGCCGAAGGTGTGGTCAGCGGTGGTCAGCCTGACGCCGCATGCGCAACAGCCGCCCACTGCCCTGTTTGCCAGAATGGAGTCGCTCACCGCGGCCGCGTTCGGCCAGCGTCGGAAGATGTTGCGGCGATCGCTGCGCTCGCTGGGCGGTGAAGCGCTGTTGGCTCGGGCCGGAATTGCGGCCGAGCGCCGGGCGGAGACGCTGTCGGTGGTGGAATTCGATCGGCTGGCCGGCATGCTCGGGCCGCTGGAACAATCCGGATAGACGGCGCCGGAACAGGGGATAGTTGCTGCATGCCCGCCCATTCCAACCAGGTCCAACAGGAACTCATGCGCCGCATCCACGGTGGCGACATCTACGCCGGCTTCGTCCCGACATTTGCTTCGGACCTACAAGGCTGGAACAGCCAGCATCCCGCCTTCGAAGCTATCATTGCGCACGCCCGGCCACACATCATCATCGATGTGGGAGCCTGGAAGGGCGCCTCGACCATCCACCTCGCCGAATTGCTCAAGAGGCACGCCATCACGGGCGCGGTCATCGCTGTCGATACATTTTTAGGTAGCCTGGAGCACTGCGACAGGGAATCCGCAGACTTCGGCCTCATCCCGCATCGGCACGGCATGCCGCTGTTGTACGAACAGTTCCTGAGCAACCTGGTGCGGACTGGGGTGAGTGACCGTGTCGTTCCGCTGCCGCAAACATCGACTGTCGCGTGTGAACTACTGCGCCGCGCGGGGGTGCGGTCCGGCCTGATCCACATCGATGCGTCGCACGAATACGAAGACGTGCTGCGAGACGTATTTCTATATTGGGAGATCCTGGAGCCGGGCGGATATCTCGTGGGCGATGACTATCATCAGAACTGGCCATCCGTGATCAAGGCTGCCGACGAACTCGCGGCACGGAAGGGCGTGGTACTGGCGAATCATTCGCCAAAATGGATTGTCCGGAAACCGGCCTGACCCCGCAAACTGTCATTCCCGGCGGAGCATGACCTTGGCGCGGGGCGAGGGGCTGGGCCTGCCCTTGCGCAGCAGGCCAAGGGGCAAGGGGACGCACGACTTGCTGTGCTGTGCAGGAATTTTCGCTCACCGGTATTTTCCGCTGGCCTGACGGAGTGCAAGGGGCGGCAATCAAGCAGCGTGGATTGCCCGCCCCGCAAAGGTCAGCGTCGCAGAAGGTGAGCCACGAACCAGTCCCGTGCCGGCGTGGCGGCAGCGTCAAAGTCACGCACATAGGCATCGAAATGGCCGCCATCGAGGCATACCAGTCGCTTCGGCTCGAGCGCCTGTTCGTAGGCGGCGAGCGCTTCGTCAGCCACGGTCAGGTGGTCGGCGAGGGCAACGACCAACAGCAGCGGAGTCGGGCTGATAAAGCGTATCCAGGCGCCGGGCTCGTAGGCGGTGAACATCTCCACCGACTGCAAAGTGACTTCATTGCGCCACGACGGCGCGCGGGTGCGGCCGGTCTCGGTGAACCACGCCCAGGAATCGGCGGTAGGTAAGGCGCTGGGTGCGGCAGGGTCCTCGGCGACCACCGGGATCATCCCGGGCTTCCCTCCGGCGTAGCGGGCGCGCCGGTCGGCATCCAGCGCCGCCTGCAGCCCAGCGATGTAGTCGGAGCGGATCAGCCGCCGGGCGTTGCGGTGGCCGCTGATCAGCGGCACCTGGCCGACGACGCATTTGACCCGCCGGTCGGTCGCCGCCACGACCAAGACATGGCCGCCGCTGTAGCTGGATCCCCAGATGCCGATCCGCGCCGGGTCGGTTTCGGCCAGGGTTTCAGCAAATGTGATAGCGTCGCGGTAGTCGCGCACTTGCTGCCACGGGTCGATTTCCTGCCGCGGCTCGCCGTCGCTGGCGCCGAAATTGCGGTTGTCGAACACCAATGCACCGAGCCCCGCGGCGGCGAATACCTCGGCGAAACGGTCGAGATACATCTCCTTCACCGCGGAGAAGCCGTGCGCCATGACGATCACCGGCGCCTTGCCGGTCCCGCCATCCGGGACGTAGTGCCAGCCGCGCAACGTCAGCCCGTCCTGCGTACGAAAAGCGATGTCTTTGCGCATTCTGTTTCTCCCCCTGCATTGCCTGGTTTGTCGCAACCCTAGGCGCGACGCCGGGCTGTTTCAATCGGTCGGACGGCCCACTCACGGCAGTTGTCTTCGGCCACCAGCAGCATCTGCCGGGCGAGTTCCGGTAACGACCGCGAATTCATCGATGCCGCCGCCAGAAGCGATCGGCGGCCGGGTGGAGTGCCGATCAGACGCCTTCGAGGGGGCGCCCGCCGAGGCAGTTGCCCAATGCCATGCCGCCGTATACACCTCCGCTCAAGCAACAATCCGGAGGAACGATCATGGCCAACCGCAGACAATTCGTGCAAGGGTCGCTCGCCGGAATGGGCGCGGCCCTGGCGGCGTTCGGCGTCAACCCCGCCTTGGCGCAAGAGGTCGCGAAGCTCGCGGGACGCTCGGAGAAGCCGCTGAAGGCCGCGTTCTCCAACGCTGGTTTGCAGGCGACATGGTGTGCTCAGGGCAAGCAGGCAGCGGAATATTGGGGTAAGCTGTTCAACGTCGATGTGACGTGGTTCGACGGCGAGCTTGCGGCGCAGAAGCAACGTGCCGCGGTCGACAACCTGGCCTCGCAGAAATGGGACTTTGTCGCCATCCAGGCTTTCGGCATCGGCACGCTGACCGCCCCGGTGAACAAGCTGATCGAGGCCGGAACGCCGGTCATCGACATGGACACGCTGATCGCGCCGCTGGACAGTATCGAAGTCCATAGCTTTCTCGCGCCCGACAACGAGTTCATGGGTGCCTCGGTCACCCAGGCCCTGGTCGATGCGATCGGCGGCGAAGGCACCATGATCATGACCCAGGGCGCGCTCGGCCATACCGGAGCACAGGGGCGCGCCCGCGGTTTCCAGTCCGTCGTCAAGAAGTTTCCGAAGATCGAAGTGCTGGACACTCAACCAGCCGACTGGGACGTGACCAAAGTCGCCCGCATCTGGGAGACGCTGCTGACCAAGTATCCGAAGATCAGTGCCGCCTACTTCCACAACGACGACATGGCACTCGCAGCTTACAACGTGATGAAGGCTCATAATCGCACCGAAATAAAAATCGGCGGCTGTGACGCGATGCCGCCGGCGCTTGCCGCGGTGAGCGATGGCAGAATGCTGGCGACTGTGCGTAATCCGTCCTGCCGCATCCATGGCGGAGCGGTGGTGGCCGGTGTCGCCGCGATCGTTGCGGGCGAAAAGACCGGCCCGGGCGGTATTCCGAAAAACGTCATCGTCGATGGGCCGGTGGTCACCAAGGCCAATGCCCCCGGAATGATGTGGATGGAGGAGCATTTCCTGATCTGAGTTTGCCGTGACCGAACAGGCTGGGCCGCTGCTGGAGCTTTCCGGGATCACCAAGGCATTCGGCGGCGTGGCCGCCTTGCGCGCGGTCGACTTCTCCCTGTTGCCTGGCGAGATACACGGACTGGTCGGCGAGAACGGCGCAGGCAAGTCGACGCTGATGAAGATCATCGCCGGCGTGCACTCTGAATATCTCGGAGAGATGCGGCTCGACGGCCGGCCGGTGCATTTCTCGTCGCCCCGTCACGCCCGGTCGGCGGGCATCGGCATGGTGCATCAGGAACTCTCGGTGGTGCACGCTCTGAGCGTGGCGGAGAATGTCAATCTCGGCGCCCAGCCGTTGAATCGGCTCGGCTTGATCGACTGGCGAGCGATGCGGCGCGGCGCGGCCGAACATCTGGCAAGCCTCGGGATCGACGTCGATCCACGCTCCCGCATGGGGGACCTGCCGCTAGGGCTGCAGCAACTGGTGGAACTGGCGCGGGTGCTGTTCTCCGGTGCGCGCATCATCATCCTGGACGAGCCGACCTCGGCGCTTGCACCACCTGAGGTGGAACGGCTGTTCAGCGTGCTGCGCCGACTGCGCGCCGCGGGCAGGAGCCTTATCTTCATTTCGCATTTTCTCGATGACGTACTGGCGATCTGTGACCGGATCACGGTGTTTCGCAACGGCCAAACAGTGGCGACCGAGGTTTGCGCGCATATCGACAAGCGTTGGGTGATCGACCGCATGATCGGTGCCGGGCACGAGGAACTGGAGGAGAGTTACCTGGCCGACATTCCGTTGCGCAGCCGGCCCGACGCCAAGGTGGTGCTGACGGTCGACGGGCTGAGCCGAGCGGGAGCGTATCGCGAGGTGTCGCTGCGGGTCAGGGGCGGCGAGGTGCTGGGGATTTATGGCTTCCTCGGATCGGGGCAGCTCGAACTCGCGCGCACATTATTCGGGCGGCTAAAAGCGGATCGCGGCCAAATGACGCTGGACGGGCGCGCGGTGCGACTGACGTCGACGACGCGAGCGCGGCGGGCGGGAGTCGCGTTCGTGCCGGAAAGCCGGCGGATGATGCTGTTCGGCGCCGAACCGGTGTACAAGAACGTGACGATCGCAATGCTGGACCGCATCGGGCGCCTGTGGCTGCGCCCGGCGGTGGAGCGTGCGACCGCCCAGCGTCATGTCGAGCGGCTGCGCATCCGACCGCCGCATGTTGGACGCACCCTTGGGACTTTGTCCGGCGGTAACCAGCAGAAGGTCGCGCTGGCGAAGTGGCTGACCCACTTGCCTCGCGTGCTGGTGCTCAGCGAGCCGACGCGCGGAATGGACGTGGGCGCCAAGGATGATGTGCTGAAGATCGTCCGGGGCCTGCGGGAACAGGGGATCGGGATCGTCGTCGTCTCGACCGAGCCGGAGACGGTGCTGGCCCTCGCCGACCGTATTCTGGTGATGAAAAAAGGCTGTGTGGTGCGGGAGTTCGCTGACGAACCGGTGAGCAAGGACCGGCTGCTGGAGGTCGCATGAGTGACACTCCACGGGTCGGGTTGACGACGTCGGGTGCCGCGTGCTGAACCGGTTGCGCGGCCAGTTGCGCAATGTCGCGCCGTTCGCGACACTGCTGCTGCTCGTGGGCTTCTTCTGGGCTGCGAGCGATTCCTTCGCCACAATCGGCAACCTCGAGAACATCCTCACGCAGATCTCGGTAACCGGGATCATCGCGGTGGGGCTCACCTTCGTGATCCTGTGCGCCGAGATCGATCTGTCGGTCGCGAGCATCGCCAACGCGACGGGCATCGTGGTGGCATACTTCACGGCACAGGATGCGAGCGTGTCGATCGCCAACATTCCGTTGCCGGGTTCGGCGGCGATCCTCATTGCACTTGGGGCATGCTTCGCACTTGGCGCGGTGAACGCGTTCGGCGTGACGCGGATCGGCATCCCGAGCTTCATCATGACCCTGGCGATGCTGCAGATCGCCGCCGGCATCTGCGCGCTTCTGGTGCGAGGGCAGATCGCCTACGCGGTGCCGCCATTGATCGTGACCTTGGGTTCCCACTCGCTCGGGCCGGTGCCATGGATCGTGATCGTTACGGCGGTGTTCCTGCTGGTCGGCCACGTGGTGCTGAGCTACACGCGATTTGGCCGCTATGTTTATATGACCGGCGGCAATCGGGAGGCGGCCGAGTATTCCGGAATAAATGTCCGCGCAATTCTGTCCGCGGTGATGATCATTTCGGCGGTATGCTCCGGTGTCGCCGGAATGCTCGGCGTGGCCTACTTCGGCAGCGCCCAGCAGAACGAGTTCGACACTTATTTGCTCGACAGCATCTCGGCGGTGGTGGTCGGGGGGACCAGCCTGTTCGGTGGTCAGGGCGGCATCGGCAACACCATCATCGGACTATTCGTGCTGGGGGTGCTGAACAACGGACTCGATCACATCAATATCGACAGCTTCTTGAAGATACTGATCCGCGGGCTGATCCTGCTGGTCGCGCTGGTCATCAACGTCTACGCCCAGCGGATGCGAACCGGCCGGGAAGGCTAGCCGGACGAGTGCCAGGGCTCGCGCCTGGGGGCCACTTCGCGACGACGATGTCGCCTTCCCTGTTTTAGCGTCCGGTCAGCAGGCGCTCGACGAGCTGCTTGACGGTTGGGATGAAGCCGTTCGAGTAGAACGGATCGCGGGCAAAGCGGAAAGCGTTATGGCCGCTGAACATCAGGTTTTGCTCGATCGCCTCCGGTTGGTCGCTTTCATGCGCGATGCTCTGCAGCGTTTTCTGGATGCAGAAGCTGCGCGGGTCAGCCTTCTTGCCGGTGCTGTGGTCCGGCTCCTGCTGTGCCCAGTTGGAAAAGCGGCAGGAGCTGAGGCATCCCATGCACGCGGTCTGGTCCGCATGGATTTCCCGCGCCTTTTCCGGAGTGACAAAGATCAGCGTCGAGTCCGGCGTTCGCAGCGCTTCCGTAAAGCCCTGTTGCTCCCACGCGAACGCCCGTTCGCGGTCGGCGTAGGTCAGGAAGACGATCCGCTTGCGCGGTCCAACGCCGTATTCCGCCGCGTGTTCACTGATCGCTTCGGTGGTGAATGCCACCTGGCGATCGCTGCGTTCGCGCAGCTCATGAATAAAGCCATTGTTCACCGCGCTGGAGTAAAAGCCGGTCGGGCTGAACCGATTGAGGAAGACGTCACCCTCCCTCAAGGTCAGCAGCCGCTGCTTCCAGACGTCGCCGATCGGGCTTTCCTTGGTCAGCAGCGGACGGGTGCCGAACTGGAACGCGATCGGGCCCAGATCGGGATTGTCGATCCAGTTCTCCCATTCCTCCAGGCACCAGACGCCGCCAGCCATGATGATGGGCGTCTCGTGCAGGTGGAAATCCCGCATCAGCTTGCGCAATGCCACGACACGGGGAAACGGTTCCTCGGGTCTGGTGGGGTCTTCGCCATTTGACAGCCCGTTATGCCCGCCGGCGAGCCACGGATCCTCGTAGACGACGCCGCCCAGCAGGTGGGCCGCCTTCGAGTAGGCCCGCTTCCACAGTGCGTTAAAGGCGCGGGCCGAAGACACGATCGGATAATAATGCACGTTGAAGCGGGCCGCGATGTCAGAGAGGCGATACGGCATGCCGGCACCGCAGGTGATGCCGTGAATCATTCCCTTTGCCTGCTCCAGCACCTCGGTGATGATGCGTTCGGCGGCGCCCATTTCCCACAGGATGTTGGCATGGATGCGGCCTTTGCCCCCGGCAAGGTCCCAGGCGCGTCTGGCCTGGGTCAGCGCCCCCTGGATCGCGTAGGCGACCAGTTCCTCGTGGCGCTCGCGCCGGGTGCGGCCGTGGTAAAGCTGCGGGATGGGTCGCCCGTCCGCATCGAAGCTGTCGGCATTGACTGCGCTGAAGGTGCCGACGCCGCCCGTCAGGGCCCAGTTGCCGGCGGATATCCCATTTGAGATCGCTACTCCCTTGCCGCCTTCCACCAGGGGAAGGACGTCAAATCCGCCCATCCTGATCGCGTTGATCGCTCGCATGGCCGCTTATCCCCCGAAAGGCCAATCCTCTGGTCAGCCCGATCCCTCGAAAGTCCGCGGCAACGTCGCGACCCGCCGACGATCCGCTCGGTCAGGAGCCTTCGATAGGATGCTCGCTGACGGATGCAACTAGCTGTACCGCGGTGCGCGGACCCGAAGCAGCCGGTTTCACGCAACCCGGATACGATACGATCCGGTTCTGATCCAACCTGCGGTTCGATATGCGCCGCAGGTTGACACCAGCATGGTTCAAGTTGAAGCCTGATTCAACTCAATCAGTTCCCTCAAGTCAGTTTCCCACCGCGGGTTGCTGCGCGCCTTCGGCCGCCGGTCCCATCTCCCGGTCGCGCCGCTCGCCACGATCGCCCCGTTCGGGACGCTCACCCCGAGGTGGCCTGGCGCCGACCTGCTCGGTGATATCGGCACCGGTCGCCTGATCGACAACCCGCATCGACAGCTTCACCTTGCCCCGCTCGTCGAACCCGATCACTTTGACTTTCACGGCATCGCCATTGTTGACGACGTCAGTGGTCCTGTTGACCCGGCCCTGGGCCAGCTCGCTGATGTGCACGAGCCCGTCGCGGGACCCGAGGAAGTTCACGAACGCCCCGAAATCCGCGGTCTTGACCACTTTTCCAGTGTAGATCACACCGATCTCGGGCTCGGCGACGATCCCGCGGATCCAGTCGATGGCCCGCTGTGCCTGCTCAATGTCGGTGGCGGCGATCTTGATCGTGCCGTCGTCGTCGATATCGATCTTGCATTTGGTCTGCTCGACGATCTCGCGGATCACCTTGCCGCCGGTGCCGATGATTTCCCGGATCTTCTCCTTTGGCACGCTGATCATGGTGATGCGCGGTGCCGTGGTGGCGACGTCGCCGCGGGCATTGGTCAGTGCCTTTGCCATCTCACCGAGTATATGCAGCCGACCGTCCTTGGCCTGCTCCAGCGCGATTTTCATGATCTCGGGCGTGATGGACGTAATCTTGATGTCCATCTGCAGGCTGGTGATACCTGCGTCAGTCCCGGCCACCTTGAAGTCCATGTCGCCGAGGTGATCCTCGTCTCCCAGGATATCGGACAACACCGCGAAACCGTGATCTTCCTTGATCAGCCCCATGGCGATGCCCGCGACCGGGCGCTTCAGGGGCACGCCGGCATCCATCAGCGAGAGGGACGTCCCGCAGACCGTCGCCATGGACGACGAGCCGTTCAATTCGGTGATCTCGGACACGACCCGCATCGTGTAGGGAAATTTGTCTTTCGATGGCAGCAGCGGATGGATGGCGCGCCAGGCCAGCTTGCCGTGGCCGATTTCGCGCCGTCCCGGAGAACCCATGCGGCCCGCCTCACCCACCGAGTAAGGCGGGAAATTGTAGTGCAACATGAAATTCTCGCGGTATTCGCCCATCAGGGCATCAACCACCTGCTCGTCCTGGCCGGTGCCGAGCGTGGCAACGCAGAACGCCTGGGTTTCGCCGCGGGTGAACAAGGCCGATCCATGGGCGCGCGGCAGGATGCCGACCTCGGCGACGATCGGACGAACGGTACGGGTGTCGCGGCCATCGATACGCAGGCCGGTTTGCAGGATCGCGTTGCGGACCACATCGGCTTCCAGATCCTTGAACAGGCCCTTCGCCTTCTCGGTGTCCAAACCCTCGGCCGCCAGCGCGGCAGTCGCCGCCTGCTTCGCGGTGGCCACCTTCTCGTAGCGGACCTGCTTGATCTTCTCCTGGTATGCATCGGCAATCAGGCCGCGGCCGACCGCATCAACGCGCGCCTTCAGCGCCAGCTCGTCCTGGTCCGGCTCGCTGAGTGGCCAAGGCTCCTTGGCGGCATGTTCCGCCAGTTCGATGATCGCTGCGATCACCGGCTGGAAGGCCGCGTGCCCGAAGGTCACCGCGCCAAGCATGATCTCTTCCGACAGCTCCTGAGCCTCGGATTCGACCATCAGCACACCCTCGGCGGTGCCGGCAAGAACCAGCTCGAGTTCGCTGGTCTGCATCTGCTCCACCGTCGGGTTCAGGATATACTGGCCGTCTCGGTAACCCACCCTGGCGGCGGCGACCGGGCCGAAGAACGGAATACCGGATAGTGTCAAAGCCGCTGAGCAGCCTACCATGGAGACGATGTCGGGGTCGTTCTCGTTATCGAAGCTCAGGACAGTTGCGACGATCTGCACCTCATTGCGGAACCCCTCGGGGAACAGCGGGCGGATCGGGCGGTCGATGAGGCGGCTCTTCAACACCTCGGCTTCGCTGGGCCGCCCCTCCCGCTTGAAAAATCCACCCGGGATCTTGCCCGCGGCGAATGCCTTCTCCTGGTAGTTGACTGTCAGCGGGAAGAAATCCTGGCCCGGTTTGGCGGTCTTCACGCCGACCACGGTACAGAGCACGATAGTCTCCCCGTAGGAGACCATCACCGCGCCATCAGCCTGACGGGCGATCTTACCGGTTTCCAGGACCAGCTTGCGGCCGCCCCAGTCGAGTTCCTTGCGGAAATAATTGAACATTCAGTCATCCTTCGGATGCGCGGCACCGGCGGACAACAAGACAGCCCTCTCCGCGGTCCCTGCCATGGCGGGGTGGCGGCGTCTCGGGTAACACGGAGCGCGCGCCGCGATCCGTAGAAGAGGGTCGCAGCCGCGGCCATGTGGCCGGAAACGCCGTCGCTTGTCCCGCGCCTTTGCCGGGCGTGTCGGATCGGCGATCTGTGCGTCCACCGCCTTGCGCGGTGTTGCGGGGGTAATCCTGCCCCGTTCAGGTCGTCACTTCAGCAGTCGACGAGCTGGAGATAGCGATCAAACCAGCCCATGACTACCACTTAATGAGATTTATAGCTGCTAGCGGCGTAGTTTCAGGCGCCCAATCAGCGTTTCATAGCGCCTCTGGTCCTTCGCCTTCAGGTAGTCGAGCAGTCGCCGGCGACGTCCCACCAGCATCAGGAGGCCCCGTCGTGAATGGAAATCCTTCGCGTGGGTCTTGAGATGTTCCGTGAGATTGACGATGCGCTCGGACAGCAGGGCGACCTGAACCTCCGGGCTGCCGGTATCACTGGTCGCCGTCGCGTATTCACCAATAAGCGTCGTTACGACGCTCCGCCGTGATCGACATCAGGGTCCTCCTGAGTAGGGTTTTATCGGGACGCGCGCCGGATCAGAGAACCCGTTCAGGCTTCAGCAGGCCATCTTGCAGCCGGCACAGCCCAATCACGCGGCCCCCCGCCATTGCCCGAGCCAATCCGTTGTCGGGATCGGCGGCAGTCGGAATCCGACCCATCAACGCCACCAGACTGATGGTCTGGCCATGTCGCAGGTCGGCGGCCTCTTGCTCGGTCAGGGCCAGTGCCGGGATGTCGGCCAGCGCGGTCTCGACCGGGAGCAACAGGTCCGGGGAAGCGGGCGCGGTATCGTCCGGTTCGCGGAGTTTGTCCAGCGGAATCGCGTGGTGTTCCAGGAACGGCCCGACCCGCAGGCGGCGCAGTGCGGCGATATGGCCAACGGTGCCGCAGGCTCGAGCCAGGTCCCGCGCCAGGCTTCGCATATAAACGCCTTTGCCGGAGGTGACCTCGAAGATCGCCGTGTCGGCGTCGTCCCGTTCGACCAGCACGAACCGATCGATCCGCGCGGGCCTCGGCTCCAGCACCGGAGCGCGGCCTTCGCGAGCCATGTCGTAAGCGCGCTCACCCGCCACTTTGATGGCCGAGAAGATCGGAGGGATTTGCATGATTTCGCCACGAAAGGCAGGCAGAGCGGCCTCGATCGCTCTTGAGTCAGGGCGGACGTCACTGGTTTCCGTCACTTCGCCATCGGCGTCATCGGTGTCGCGCGCCTCACCGAAGCGCAGGGTAAAGCGATACAGCTTGGTGCCGTCCATGACGTAGGGTACGGTTTTGGTGGCGGCGCCAAACGCGACCGGCAGCAGACCGGTGGCCAACGGGTCGAGCGTGCCACCATGCCCGGCCTTCCGCGCGTCGAAGAGCCGTCGAACGCGGTTGACGACGTCGGTGCTGGTCAGCCCCGCCGGCTTATCAATGATGAGCCACCCGTCGAGCGGGCGGCCGCGCTGCTTGCGGTGGGACATGGATCAGAGACTCTGGCCAGGGAGGCGGCGGGTTAGGGACTGCGGGCCCCGCTGTCAATCGCAACGTCATCCGCTGTCAATGCAACGTCACCCGCTGTCAAGCGCAACGTCACCCGCTGATCGCCGCGCCAGCCAAATCGCCCGCGTACCGCCGATGCAGCCTTTGCCCTCCGCTGCCCCGCGAGGTCAAACCGACCGGTAGACGGCGGTCTCGAACGCATCCAGCGCGTCGAGCACGGTCCGGTCGCCGAACGGCAGGATCTGCGTCATCAAAACGCCCGCCACCATCCGTGAGGGGTCGAGCCAGTAGTACGTGTTGTTCAATCCTGCCCACGCGAGGCTGCCGGCACTGCGTCCACCCGGCACGTCCCGCGTATTGATCAGGAAGCTGAGCCCCCATTTCTTCGGCATACCCGGGAACAAATCCACGTCGTTCGACATTTGCGGGTCGGCGCTCTTCATTGGCAGTACGTTCAGTCCGCCCATATGGTTCTGGCCCATCATAGCCACGGTTTCGGGCCGCAGAATGCGCTCGCCGTCCAGCACCCCGCCGTGCATCAGGGCCCGCAGGAAACGCAGGTAGTCCGCCGCGGTCGAGAAAAGGCCGCCGCCACCGGGGAAAAACTCGCGCGGCTCGGGTGCCGTCGGCGCCGCCGAGACCTCGAGCGGTTGCAGCCTGCCGTCGTCCTGGCGGGCGTGCACCGCGGGCAGGCGGTTGTCCCACTCCGGTCGCTGGATGAAACTGGTATCCGCCATGCCCAACGGCGCGAAGATATGCCGCTGCATATAGGTCTCGAGATCAAGGCCGCTCACGACCTCCACCATGCGGCCGGCGACGTCTATGTTGATGCCGTACTCCCATCGCTCGCCGGGGTCGAAACCAAGCGGCGCGCTGAGCGCCGCGAGCTTGCCGGTCCGCACCGGAAGCAGGCCGGTTGCCGCGGCGTAGCGGTGCAGGTTTTCATTCCAGATGTCGTAGACGAAGCCAGCGGTGTGAGTCAGCAGCCGCCGCAGGGTGATTTCTCCACGCGGGGCGCGCAGGACCGGGTTACCGTTGCCGTCGAACCCGTCCAACACCTTCGTTTCGGCCAGGAACGGCAGGATCTGCCGCGCCGGCTGGTCGAGCGAAAGCTTCTCCTGCTCCACCATCTGCATTGCCGCGACGCCGGTGATGGCCTTGGTCATGGAGGCGATGCGAAACACGCAGTCCGCGGTCATCGGCAGCGGCCGGCTGGCGTCACGGCGGCCGAAAGCTGACTGGTAGATCACACCGGTGCGGTCGGCGGCAGCGGCCACCAGCCCGGGGATGGTGCCTCCGGCGACAAACCCGGTCAGTGCGTCGTCGATCAGCGCGATGCTTCGCATGCCCATGGAGCTCCCGACAATTTGCGTCGCCGAGGTCCCGGGTTCACGACCCCGCTGAGGCCCGGCTCTATTCCTTTTCGGCGGCTACATGAAGCTATCGGGTCGGCAATGGCAAGCCGGGGGCCGGCGCCGGGGTTCGATCAATACGCTAAGATGGTCGCCCTGCGTGCCGAGTTCGGCGATGATCCCCCAAGCGGCCGGCGACACCACCGGGCAAAACCACCAGGGTCGGCCAGTCCCGCTGGTGACCGGAAACGCCAGACCGAACGACTTCAGCAGACCGACCTTGCAGCCGATAGCTGCTTCGGATCACCCTCTCGTTGTCCAGCAATTCCGGGTGCACTGGCCCCGCTCATCCCGAGGCTGCCTGGCTGGAATAGTGGGATCAGCGTCGTTCCTGGCTTGCGGATCACGGTCTCGTCCGAGCGAGGCAGTGCCGGTGCGGCGTCGGGAAGGCCGATCTGATGAGCGCCGATCGGGCGACCAAGCAGGAAGCCCTGAACGAACGTGCAACCCGCAGCCCGCAGGACGGCGAGCTGATGCGCGGTTTCGACACCCTCCGCCGTCACCTCCAGACGGAGACTGCGGGAGAGAGCGATGATAGCCTGCACGATCGAGTTGCCGTCCGAGCCTTCGTCCAGGTCACGGACGAAACTGCGGTCGATCTTGAGCTTGTCGAATGGAAATTTCCTCAAATAGCTCAGGCTTGAGTAGCCGGTGCCAAAATCGTCCATGGCAAGCGTGACACCCAGTGCTTTCAACGCGGTCAGCGTCTGCAGTGCATTCTGGGTGTCGCCGATCAGCACGCCCTCGGTGATCTCCAGTTCGAGCAGAGCGGGCCGCAGGCCGGTTTCGCGCAGTACCGGCATCCACCGTAGGCGCGATGGTCGCGCCGAACTGGATGGGGGAAAGATTGACCGCCACGACGAGCGGCCGGTCCCAGGAAGCCGCCTCGACGCAAGCGGTTCGCAACACCCACTGGCCGATTGGGACGATCAGGCCGCATTTCTCCGCGACCGGAATGAAGTCGGCGGGAGCGATGGGACCGCGGCTGGGGTGGTTCCATCGCAGCAACGCCTCGTAGCCGGCGATTTCCAGGGTGGCGCCATGGAAGAACGGCTGGTACGCCAGGGCCAGTTGTCCCTCGACCAGGGCGACTCGAAGGTCGGCCTCCAGCGCCCGCCTTTCCCGCAACAGGTAGTCCATCCCGGGCTCGCAGTAGCGCCAGGTATTTCGACCGTCCCGCTTGGCCCGGTTGAGCGCCAAGGCGCCGCTCGTCATCAATGCCAGAGGCGTGGTGCCGTCTGCCGGGAACAGCGCCACGCCGACGCTGCCGCCGACGGTGATCATATGGCCGTCCACGTCGTACGGTTCGGCGAGCTCGGTGACGATCTGATCCGCCAGCGCCGCCGCATCAGAAGCGTGGCCGGCCAACGGTTGGATCACGGCGAACTCATCGCCGCCGACACGCGCTACCGTATCGGCCTGCCCCACCACCGCGCAGAGCCTGCGAGCCACCTGGACCAGGATCGCATCGCCAACCCGGGGACCCCGCGTGTCGTTGATTGCCTTGAAGCGATCCAGGTCAATGCAGAGCAGAGCGACGCCGGAGGTTGCCCGTTCTGACGGTGTCAAAATCTTCAGCAGGGTCTGAAGTCAGGAGTTGACGATTGCCAACCCCGGTCAGCACGTCGAAATGCGCCAACTTCTGGATTTGCCGCTGCGCCGACTTCTCCCTCGATACGTCGCGAATCGCCAGGTACATGTCCGGTCGGAACAGGCCCGGTTCGCCATAGCACCTCCACCGGGCGGGTGCGCCCATCCTGCTGGATCAGCTCGGTACTCAGTAGGGCGTTCCAGGCTGGATGGATGCATCGAGACCCCGCCGCTGATCAGCGTTGGGATCGGCCGTCCAATCAACGTCCGCAGGTCCGTGCCCAACAGGCGACATATCGCCGGGTTTGCGTCCAGGATGCGTCCGTCACGCTCGAAGATCAGGCCTTCGAACGTCGCGTCAGCCAAAGCGCGGAAGCGGCTCGCCTCAGCGGCCGGCTCGGCCGGGTCAAGGCGATCACGCCGAAAAGTGAGCAGCGGCAGCGCCATGATCAACATGCAGCCTCCACCTGCCGCGAACGGCAGTGCCCATTTCGAGACTGCAAGCGAAACAAATCGTATTCCGGTCGTTGGCTCCGCCGTCGTGGCGCCCATTGCGACCGAGTGGACCGCAGCCACGGCAAGCGTCAGCAGCAGCGCGGCTGCGGTGAATCGCCTCAGCTCCAGGGTGCGGACCGCGGCGACTGAGAGCAAGGCGCCAACACCGAGCGTGGCGGCGACCAGCCCCGGGTCATAGTGCATGAGCACGGGCGTTTGCAGCGAGCGCATGCCGAAGAAGTGCATCAACGCCATACCCGCACCGATCAGCACTCCGATGGCGACCGGCGCGTACCAGGTGTCCATCCGGGAGGAGTTCGTGCGCCGGGAGACGCCCCGCTGTAACGTCCCATCCGGGAAAGCCTGCCGACGGGCCAGAACGCCGAACGCGATTTGCGCCGTTACCGCTATCACCAGCAGAGACAAGGTACTGAACGTCAGGTCGATACCGATCGGGACGCCTGTGGCGAAGGCCGCCATTGCGAGGAAATGCGTCGTCCAGACGCCGCAACCGAACACCAGCGCGGCGGCGCTGATCCAGACCACGCGGTGTTCGTCCCGGTGGCTCGCGGCACGGCGCACCAGACGCAAGCTGACAGCCGCCGCCAGAAAGCAGACCAACAGGGCTAATGCGACAAGCGCCGGGTCAGGTCCCTCCGTGACGCGGCCGATGACCCGTAACATGGTGATCCCTTCGTCCAATTCGGGGATCATCCGGGCCAAGTATTAGAAATGAATTAATGGTGCTGCGTTTTCGCAGTATTCCGACAACAGATCCCTCGGGGCAAAGCGACACCGTCAGGGCCGGCTCCGGCTCATGAAATGGCGGAGTGCGCGTCAGTCGGTCACAGCGGCGTAGACCAGATCGCGGAACAGGACCCGGTAATGTTCGCGCTGTATCGGTGCCTGAATCATGAGTACCGCGAACAACCGTTCCGTCGGGTCGACCCAGAAACTGGTTCCAGCCGCGCCGCTCCAGTAATAATTGCCCACTGTTCCTGGAAAAGGCGCGATGCCCGAACTGGTGCGGACCGCAAAGCCAAGACCGAAGCCATGCCCGGGCGGCAACAGGTCGGGCGAACCGGTGATGGTGCCAAGGTGGTCGGAAGTCATCAGTTCGATGGTCTTGCGCCCGAGCATCCGGGTGCGATCCAGCCGGCCGTTGCCAATCAGCATGGCGAGGAAGCGGGCGTAGTCCATCGTGCTCGCGACCAAACCGCCGCCGCCTGATTCGAACACGGCGGGCCGTCGAACATCCAACAGTGCTACGTCGGCGCCGCCCTCAGGATCCTTGGCGAAGGGTTCGGCGATGCGTCCCTGCGCGGATTTCGGAACCGAGAAGCCGCTGTCAGTCATACCCAGCGGCCCCAGCACCCTATCCGTGAGAAATGTTCCCAGTGTCTGGCCAGAGATAACTTCCACCAGACGGCCGAGCACGTCGGTCGAGCGGCTGTATTCCCACTTGGTGCCTGGCTGATGCAGCAGTGGCAGTTGACCCAGTGCCTCGACCTGCTCGGCGTTGGTCTGCTTGAGACGGGCAACGCGGGCCTCCGCATAGGCCTTGTGGATCGGAGTGTCGCCGCGGAACTCGTAGGTCAGGCCTGAGGTGTGGCGCAGCAGATCCTGCACCGTGACCGGGCGTTCGACGTCGACGCTCGTATAGGTGCTGCCTGTAACAATCCCGACCTTCGGCGAAGCGAGCGCCGGCAGATACCGCCCGATCGGATCGCTCAGCAGCAGGCGGCCTTCCTCCCACAGCATCATGACGGCTACGGACACGATCGGCTTGGTCATGGAATAGATTCGGAAGATCGCATCCGTGCCCATGGGGGCCCCCGAAGCCGGATCGAGGCGCCCAAAGCTTTCGAAGTAAGCAACCTTGCCGTGACGAGCGACTCAGCGCGACGGCCCCGGGAATATGCCCGCCGGCGACGCGATCCTTGAGTGCGGTGGACAAACGCTCGAGGGCGGCGGCATCGAGCCCAACTTCCTCCGCCTTGGCGGTAGGCAGCGGATTGATCATCTCAGGGCACTCCCGGTGGCTAAGGCTCAGTATCGTCGGTACCGGCGGCAGATCAAGCTGATGACGGAGCGGCTGCCGGTGCCTGGACGCAAGCAATCCCTGCGCTAGTGGCCCTTGAGATGCGGTAACGGCCCGTCGCGCTCCCGGCCGTGCCAGGCCAGAACGCTGTCACCCACGAAGCACATCAGCGCGCATGCGGTGCAGCCGAGCGCTAGTCCAAGGAGCGCGGTCAGCCAGGACGAGATCGCGGTATTCTTCAGGCTGCCGAGAAAAAGAACCAAAGCGGACCCGCAGGTGGACGCACCCCCTATCGCACCAAGCACGACCGAGGCGTCAAGCATCAGAGTGCGGCGGCGCAGCCGCGACAGATGTCGTTCAAACAGTGCCCGCGTCGAGTCGTCGCATTCACCGCGCAGCAGTTCGGCCGCGTGCTCGCGATGATCGGAGACCCGGCTCAAGCGTGTATTGAACACGTTGAGCAACGCGCCGATACCTGACAACAGGAACACCGGCGTCAGCGCGACTTGAACCATGTGGGCGACAGTTTCGACGGCTTCTGCCGACTCCAGGCCGGGCAACGGGCTAGCCATCAGATCGCAAGCGCGGCTGCGTCCATATTCGGTCGCCTTCGACGGTCGGATGTCGCACCAGAATACCTTTCCCATCCTCGGGCGCTTGGACTGGCGCCTCGCGACTATTCGCCTAAGCTACAGCGGATTGAGCGGCGTGTCCGAAACGACGATCAGCCCGTCTGGTGATGGAACGAATTGCCGCCTCTACTGCCGCGGAACATCCGGCGTCCGTCGCGGCGGCCCTGAAAACATTCCGTTCACACTGTGAACTGTTCGGCGATGATGCGTTCCGACAGGCCCTGGTCGGGGTCGAACAACACCGTCACGCTGACTGAGCGGTCTTCCTTGACCTGCACCGAAACCACATCCCGCACCTCGGTGAAATCCGCCACCGCGGCGGTCGGCCGCTTGTCGGCCTCCAGCACTTCGAACACCACGTCGGCGGAGCAGGGCAACAGTGCGCCTCGCCAGCGCCGCGGGCGGAACGAGCTGATCGGCGTCAACGGCAACAGGTTAGCCGTCAGCGGTATGATCGGGCCATGCGCCGACAGGTTGTAGGCGGTCGACCCGGCCGGGGTGGAGATCAGCACGCCGTCACATGACAGTTCCTCCAGCCGCACCCGGCCGTCCACCAGGATCCGGATCTTCGATGCCTGGCGCAACTGGCGCAGCAGGCTGACCTCATTGAAGGCCAAGGCCTCCTCCAGCGCACCGGACGCGGTGACCGCGCGCATCCGCAAAGGATGCAGGTCGGCGGCCTGCGCGCGGGACAGGCGATGCGGCAGGTCATCATCGCTATAGGCGTTCATCAGGAAGCCGACCGAGCCGCGGTTCATGCCATAGACTGGCACGTTCAGTTGCAGCGCCTCGTGGATGGTTTCCAGCATGAAGCCATCGCCGCCCAGCGCGACCACCACCGCGGCCTCTCTGGCAGGGCAGGCGCCGTACCGCGCTATCAGACGCTCACGCGCCTCGCCGGCAATTGCGGTCGGGGCAGCTTCGAAGGCGATCTGTCCAGCCAGGAATCCGCGGTCCTCGGCGACAGGAGGACCGGGGAAAAACTCGCTCAAATGCGCTTCCGATGTTCCAGCACCGGCATATCGCGGCGCACACGCGTGGTCAGATCCTGGTCGATCCGTGCGGTGGTCCACCCCACGCCATCGGAGACCTGGGCCACCACGTGGCCCCATGGGTTTGCCACCAGAGAGTGGCCGTAGGTGAAGCGAGGCTCGCCTTTGCCCTCCAGGTGCCTGCCCCACGTCGCCGGTGCCGCGAACCAGCATTGCGTCTCGATCGCTCGACCGCGGATCAGTGCCTCCCAGTGGTCCTTGCCGGTAGCCAGAGTGAAGGCACTGGGCAGAAATATCAGTTCGGCCCCCTGCTCCCGCAGTTTCCAGAACAGGTCGGGAAAGCGGACGTCGTAGCAAATCGCGCAGCCGACTGTCACCCCGTCGGCCTGATAGGTCACCACTTCATCGCCGGCGCCATAGGTGTTGCTTTCACGGTAGCCGGTGCCGTCGGGGGCGGTAATGTCGAACAGGTGCATCTTGCGGTAGCGGGCGAGCTCGGTGCCGTCCGGGTTGAACACGACGGTGGTGTTGAACAGTCTCTCTGGTCCCTGCTCGATGATTGAACCGCCATGTACGTGGACGTGCGCCGCACGAGCAGTTTCGCGCAGGAATTCGTAGGCCTGACCGCCGGGCTCGTTGGAGCCTTTCGCGGGCAGAACCTCGGCGTTCGCTGTGCGGGTGGCACGGTCACCGCCGAGCGACGACCAGACCTCCGGCAGGCTGACGATATCGGGACGGTCTTGCTCGACTGCGTCCTGGATCAGGCGGCGGGCCTGGGCGATGTTGTCGGACTTGTTCGCGCCGGGATTCATCTGCAACACGCTGACGCGCATCGTCTGCCTCCGATAGCGGCTGGCTGAGAACCTCAGAGAAGCGTATCCGCGGGCGGGAAGCAACAGGGTTCCTGCCGGTGGCGGGTCGGGTGCGCTACCCGTTATGGTGCGTTGCGTCATCATCAGGAGGCAGTGAGCGCTGATGCGCCCGTTGAAAGTCTGGGATTTGCCGGTGCGCCTGTTCCACTGGGCGATCGTGGTGCTGATCTTCGCGGCCTGGCTGTCGCAGGAGCTCGATCAGATGGATCTGCATATGTGGATCGGCCGCATGATTCTCAGTTTGCTGCTGTTCCGGATTGTTTGGGGCTTGATCGGCAGCGATACCGCCCGCTTCAACCGGTTCCTGCGCAGCCCGGCGGCGGCGCTGCGGCATCTGACCCAGATACGGCGGCGCGAGGCGGACCGGGAGATCGGACACAACGCCGCCGGCGGTTGGATGGTGCTGGTCATGCTGTTGCTCATTGGGGTGCAGGCTGGGACGGGCCTGTTCAGCAACGATGACGGCGATACCGAGGGGCCGCTGATGCACTTCGTCAGCAAGGCGCAAAGCGACTTTCTCAGCCACATCCACTCGCTGAACTTCAACCTGATCGAGGGCGCCATCGTGCTGCATGTGCTGGCGATCGCGGCCTACGCGATGTTGAAGCGGCAGAACCTGGTGCGGCCGATGCTGACCGGCAAGAAAATGATGCCACCCGACGCGGTGCCGCCGCGCCTGGCAAATCCGCTGTTAGCCTTGGTGACTCTGGTCTCGGCGGCCGCGGTGGTCGCCTGGGTGACGCGGCTGTAGGCTGTCGCGAACGCGTCGCCGAGCGCGGCGCCATGACGAGGGTCGCGGGCTGGACCAACGGCACCCGAATGGCGCGATCAGCGCCGCCATTTCCGGTCCGATGGAGTTGGCGGCCGGCGATCACACCATCGGCACCGTCCGCTGGTGCGTCGCCGATCGGCTAGCGGATCAACCCAATCACCTGTGGGCCGTCTCGTTGTGACCGAGCCGCTGACCTCAGTGCTCGGACATCACCATCCACATCACGCCAAAGCGATCCGTCAGCATCCCGAACTGTGATGCGAAGAAGGTCTTTCCCAGCGGCATGCCAATGTTTCCGCCTTCCGCCAACGCATCGAACGCCTTCGCCGCCTCGGCCTCACTTTCGACTGACAGCGACAACGAAAAACCGGCGAACGCCGCGCTGCCTCCGCACCGCCCGTCCGACATCAGCACGGTGGAATCACCAATCTTCACGGCGGCATGCATCACCTTGTCGGCGGTGCCGGGCGCCATCATGCTTTGATCCGAGGGCGGAGCCTCCTTGAACCGCATGAGCATCGACACCTCAGCACCGACAGCCGAACGATAGAACTCGATCGCCTCATCGCAGCGGCCCTCGAAAAACAGATATGGCTGAATTTGCATGACTTCCTCCGTTCCCGATGCAAATACGACGGCGTTTCGATCTGCGGCGGAGCGGTCCTGCCGCATTTGTCTACACCGTCCACATCAGCCTATCAGTCATTGTGGACATTGTCCACATCGATGTGTCATAAATTCTCCGACACATGAAATCAATCCCAAGCCGCGCCACAACCGCGCAGCACCTACCGTCACGGCGACCTCCGTCGAGCGCTGGTGGATGCAGGCATCGAGCTTGCCCGTGCCGGTGGACCCGACGCCGTGACCCTGCGCGAGGCAACGCGTCGAGCTGGGGTGGTTCCGAACGCGGCGTATCGCCATTTCGCCGGCCGCCAGGTTCTTCTGCAGGCGGTCCGTTCGGCGGCGCTGGCAGCCGTTGCGGTATCGATGCAAACCGAACTGTCGGGGCTGCCGGCGGACCTGGCGCCGGCCGACCACGCCCGGGCCAGACTGCGTGCCATCGGCACCGGCTACCTCAAATTTGCCCGCGCCGAACCCGGCTTGTTCCGCACTGCCTTCAGCACCCCGCTCCAGCCGGGCAGCGTGGTAACGGCGGAGCAGCGCGGCGACACGGGACCTGATCCGTTCCGCATCCTGGGCGGCGCGCTGGACGCGATGGCCGAGGCAGCCGTATTGCCGCCGGAGCGCCGACCGGACGCGGAGTTCCTTGCATGGTCGGCGGTTCATGGCCTCGCGATGCTGGTACTGGATGGACCGCTGAGCGCGATGGACCCGTCGCGGATCGACGCGCTCATTCCCCGCCTGCTGGAAATGGTCGAGAAGGGTCTGTAATGTTTTTAGCGGCCTCGAGGGCCGACTGGTAGGCGCACGGGTGGCGGGGCGACCGCACGAAGTCAAGAGGATACCGATGGCCCGACAGCCGGGTATCGGGTCAACGTCCCGGCCGTCGGTGTAACCGAGTTCAGGCCGCCGGATGCCGCTGCTCGAGGAAGAAGCGCAGCATTTCGCCGGTCGCGTCAGGCCCCTTGGGGTCGGTGTAGGATCCCGTCGGGCAGCCGCCGAACCAAGCATGCCCGGCGCCATGAACCAGCCACTTCTCGATCACTGTCTTGCCGTTCGCGTTGACGTATCGCGTCTTGCTGTAGGCATGGCCGCCCGGAACCTGGCCCGCCTCGACCCGCACCGCCAGGACGGAATCCCGGTCGGCTTGCGCAACGACCGCGTCGCCGTTGCGAGGATGCACGGTGGTGTCCCGCTCGCCGTGGAACACGATCGCCGGCATCACCCGACGTCCGTCCCGCGGCGCGATCCCCCCGCTGCCCCGCTGCATCACCGCGAATGCCGATTGCACGTCATGAGCCGCGCCGCACGCCAGCCCCGAATGCACGCCGATCGCGGCAAAGAGGTCGGGATAGGCGTCTCCCATGATCGCCGCCGCCGCACCGCCAGCCGACAGACCGGCGACATAGACCCTCGCGGGATCAACCGCGTAGTCGCGCATCACCTGTCGCGTGATCCCGGCGATCAACGACGGCTCGCCGCCATCGCGCTGTTGATCGCCGGCATTGAACCAGTTCCAGCACTTCTGCATGTTCGCATGGCTGGTCTGCCCCGGGTAGGCGACCAGGAAGGTATGCGCGTCCGCCGCCGCGTTCATTCTCGTTCCGGCGGCGAAGTCGTCGGGCGACTGGGTGCACCCGTGCAACATGACAATGAGCGGCACCGGTTGCCCGACATACGAGGCAGGGACATACAGCTTATAGGGACGGCTGCCAGCCTTGTTGCCGAAGGTCAGCGCCAGGAACCGGGCGCCGGCCGACGAGGGCGCCGGCTCCGGCGTGGACTTCAGCCCCCGCGGCGACACGGTGCGCAACGAATCGGGCAGCAACGAATCGGGTAGCAGCGATCCGATGGTAACGCCGTCGATCGGTAGCTGCGCCGCAAGCAGGCGCCGCAGTGAAGCAGTAGCGTCGGTCAAACGGCCGGCCCGGTTCAGGCGCGTTGCTCCGAGTATTTCGCCGGGAAGAAATTTTCTAATATCCATGTTCAAAACTATTGCTTTCTATGCTGTGGACCGACATAGGTCGCTGGTACGGAACAATCCGGTGGGAAGACGGTATCGGTCACCATTCGTTACTTGTCAGTTAATGCGGTCAGCGAGTGCTGCCCTCACCGCTGGGCTCGCGTGCAACGCCCCCAGCACCCTTACCGAGGCAATCGTCACCCGCGCCAACTCGGGCGTCACGTCGGCCGCCAGGGTGACCAGACCAAGCACATTGATGTGCAAGGACTCGCCGCGGTCTCGAACCGCCTCCAGATCCATTCGGCTGTAGTGCCGCAGTCCCAGATCGAGGGTCTTTCGGCTCACCGACTGACGCACCGCATCGGCTTGCCGGTCGAGCTGGTTGCGGATGGCGGTGCGGATGAAGTCGGTCCGGTTGGCGTAGAACCCGTCCTCGACCATCAGGTCGATATGGCCGAGGTCGACGAAACCGAGGTTGATGGTGATTTTCTCGCTATCGGGCGTCTTGGCCCGCAACGAGTGCACTTTGGCTAACACCATCCACTCTCCATCCACACAGATGGTAAATGGCCCCTCAAAACGCATTTGCAACCCCATCGGGGTGCATTCTCAACCGGAATTGACTCCGCGGGTGAACAATTCAGATCCCGGGTCGGTTTCACCGCCCTCTGAATGCCCGAAGTTGCTGATTTTGCCGGCCCGGAGCGGGGCTCTCATCACGTCCGCCAAGCCTTCGATCGGCGGGTGTCCCAGTTTTCAGGCTGCGATGGTCCAGTGAATGAGCTGCCGGCATGCCATGCTCGTGTCATGGCCCGACTTCTGGCGTGGCCCGGCGAGCGAATACGCGAGCAAGGGTTGGTCCGGCCACCGATGTGTTTGCTTATGCAGGGAGATCGGTCGGTGACCGGGCCGAGTGGATGCGATCCTGGCGGCGCGGCCCCAACACCACGCTCGCATCCGGCGCGAAGAGATGCGACCCCGTTGCCGCGCCGTTGCCACCGCTCGCACCGCTATGACAACGACTTTGGTTTGACGTTATTGCTCATTGCCTTTTCGACTGCTTTCGTGATGCCTGTTCAGCGGCCGGACAACTTCATAAGCTCTTCGGGATATCGGGCACCCTCGCACCGTGATCTTCGCGGCTGCATCGCCGATTTCGCGTAGATCATCCACGGCAAGTGTTACCGAGGCGGCGCCGATGTTCTCTTCAAGGCGTGCAAGCTTCGTGGTGCCCGGGATAGGCACGATCCATGGCTTCTGGGCGAGCAGCCACGCGAGCGCGACTTGAGCACGGTTGCCCCCTTGCGTGCGGCGATCCGGCCGAGGAGATCCACCAGGGCCAGATTGACCTTGAGAGCTTGCGGCTCAAAACGCGGGATACGGCCGCGCAAATCCGAACTGTGGAACTTCGTTGTTTCGTCGATCCTGCCGGTGAGGAATCCTTTCCCCAGCGGGCTGTACGGCACGAGACCGATGCCCAGCTCGTCCAGGGTCGGCAAAATCTCGGCCTCCAACTCCCGCGTCCATAACGAGTATTCGCTCTGCAGCGCGGTGACTGCTTGCACCGCGTGGGCGCGACGGATCGATTGCACGCCTGCCTCGGACAAGCCAAAGTGTCTGACCTTGCCTTGTTGAATGAGCTCTTTGACCGCCCCCGCGACATCCTCCATCGGCACGTCGAGATCGACGCGGTGCTGATAGAGGAGATCGATATAGTCCGTCTTCAGCCGCTTCAGCATCCCCTCGGTTGCGGTCTTGATGTGGTCGGGACGGCTGTTCTGGCCGCCGAGCCGCTGCCCGGTAGTCGGGTCGATGTTGTGGCCGAACTTCGTGGCGATCACTACGTCTCGGCGGAACGGTGCCAGGGCTTCACCGACAAGTTCCTCATTCCGGAACGGCCCGTAGTTTTCCGCGGTATCGAAAAATGTCACGCCTCGCTCGACGGCCGCGCGGATGATTGGAATCATCTTCTCCTTGTCGGGTCTTTGCCCGTAGGCATCGGTCATGCCCATGCATCCCAGTCCGATGGCAGAGACTTCGAGGCCACCGCTGCCCAGTTTGCGCTTTTGCATTGTTTCGGATCCTCTCGCGGCCGTTCACTTGCCGTATTGTTCGTCGGTCACTTTCTCCATCCAGTCGACAACCTTGCCGTTCAACGCTTCCTGAAGGGCGATATGGGTCATACCCGTGGTTGCCGTGGCGCCGTGCCAGTGCTTCTCGTTCGGCGAGAACCAGATCACGTCACCCGGGCGGATCTCCTCGACCGGGCCGCCCTCGCGTTGAACCCAGCCACACCCGGCTGTGACGATCAACGTCTGGCCCAGCGGATGAGTATGCCAGGCGGTCCGGGCGCCGGGCTCGAATGTGACGCTCGCGCCACGAACACGAGCCGGATCGGGCGCCTGGAAAAGCGGGTCGATACGGACCGAGCCGGTGAAATAGTCCGTTGGGCCCTTGCCGGACGGCCGTGAACCAATTCGCATGATTTCCATTGTTCCATTACTCCGTCGAGTTGGGACAGTCAGTATCGGTGCATCCGCGGATCGGCGGGTCGAGCTGCAACCGGCGACGGCGAGTATGCCTGCAAGCGTGATCAGTCCGAGGATGTACCGGTCGCGGCGGGTCAGCGCGGTTCGAGCCGCATCGTGGTCGGCAGGATTTCGGGGCGCACCATCTCCTGCGCATGGCTGCTCCGCTGATACTTCCTCAGGATATTCGTGATCTGCCCGGGCGACCGCGGCGGGGTCGCTCGCCGGGATCGCCTGCACCGCCAACCGGCGGCCGGCAAACTCCAGCGTGGCGGCCACGCCCGCTGCCAGGTCCTTGTACCAACGCCCCTTGGCGCCAAGCCACGAACGCACGAAGACCTCGTCGTCGGCCACCGCCACCCAAATCACGATCGCACTCTTGGGGTGCTTCTCGGTCCGGATCAAGACCTCCTGCAAGTCGCGCAAGTCGCGCAGTGTGTCCACATCGAAATTCGTCATGGTCTGTTACTTCCTGCTCGGAGTTCCGACGCGCCGCGCCGGTTGTCTAAGCGCAATTTAGAACCAGCATCAGCAAGGGACGTACCCGACCCGAGCCGTATACACTTATAAATCAGGCTCATGAATGCCACGGATGACTCAGATGTGCAGCCTTTCTCGCACCCTGAGAAGAGGGGTTACGTTGCGATGAGCCACTCCGAACGGTATTGCGATTAGATGCTAAGTATGGCGCACGCTGATGATCCGGGTTCATGAATGCCGCGGGAAAACTTCAATGATCTCCTCGCCTTCCTCGCGGTTGCGAAGGAGCGCAGTTTCACCAGGGCAGCCGCGCAGCTCGGCGTTTCGCAGTCCGCGCTCAGTCACACCGTCCGCGGACTTGAGGAACGGCTCGGTCTACGGCTGCTGACCCGCACTACGCGCAGCGTCTCGCCGACCCAGGCAGGCGAGCGCCTGCTGCACTCGCTGGGTCCTCGGTTTGAGGAGATCGACGCCGAGCTTGCGGCGTTAAGTGAGCTGCGGGAGAAGCCCGCGGGAACCATTCGGCATCACCGCCACCGACTATGCCGCCGACACGATCGTCTGGCCAAAACTCATGAAGTTTCTGCGGCAGTATCCGGACATCAAAGTCGAGATCATCATCGACTATGGCCTGACCGATATCGTTGCCCAACGTTTTGACGCGGGCGTACGAATCGGCGAGCAAGTGGCGAAGGACATGATCGCCGTGCGCATCGGGCCGGACATGCGGATGGCGGTGGTGGGAGCGCCGTCGTATTTCGAGAAGCGGTCCCCGCCAAAGAAGCCGCAGGACTTGATCGGTCACAACTGCATCAATCTGCGCCTGCCCACTTATGGCGGCCTTTACGCCTGGGAGTTCGAGAAGGGCAAACGTGAGCTGAAGGTTCACGTCGAGGGCCAGCTCGCCTTCAACGGCACCTTCCAGATGCTCAGTGCAGTGTTGGCCGGATTTGGCTTGGCCTATGTGCCGGAGGATCTGGCGCAGCCCCATCTGGCCGAGGGTCGTCTCATTCGGGTGCTTGAAGACTGGTGTTCTACCTTTTCAGGATACCACCTCTACTACCCAAGCCGGCGCCAGCCCTCGCCAGCCTTTGCTCTGATCGTCGATGCGCTTCGCTATCGAACCGCCCGTTCGGTCCGAAATTATTGAGAAGTTGCGATATCACCCGCCTGCTCCAGCGGTGGATTAGCTGTTGGCCTGACTGGAAGCCGAGGACGCTGAACTGGTACGCGCGCGAGGTTGGTGGGGCGGTCGGGCGCAACATCAAAAGAACACCAACGGACCGGCCGTCGCGGGTGGGTCAAGGATTCGGTCCGCTGGCATTTCTCAAAACCGCCGGCCACCAACACTTGTCACGTGGGATCAACTTCGCGAGCTGAGGACCATGCTTCGTCGGTGACAACTCGTGACATCTCGGATGGACACTTACTTCACGAAGGTAACGTCAAACGGCCCATCGACCGTGATGAAGAAAGTAGCGCCCTCATCCTTCGTCCACGCGTCATAAATCATCTTCGCGGGCATGTAGGCATAATTGCCCGGGGTTAGCTCCATCCTTTCCTCGCTCCCATCATGACCGACAATGAAGGTGCCGCGAAGAACGGTGATCGTTTCATTTGATGTGTGCCAGTGTCTGCCCACATGATAATTCTTCGGCGCGCGAATGAATAGTTCGGTTGCCTTTGTAATTGGGTTCACGTGCAGAATTGCGATTTCCTGCGAGTTGTCTCCCAGCTCAGGGTTGGTTTTCTCCCATTTCAGATCGCTGAAGTTCTTGAAGACTGGTTCGGAATGCGTGGACTGCGCCAACGCCGGCGCTGCGATAACGCTTACCGCCAACGCGATGATTAGGCCCTTCATGTTTGCCTCCCCTGGTTCAATTCGCTAACAAGATGCGATCAGGATCCGCGACTAGTCTAGAAATCGGACTGGTGGATCGAGCGAAACCTAATTAGGATCAGAGCGGTGCAAGTTTACGGCCAGTATTGTCCGGTTGCCCGAGCAGCGGAGCTCCTTGCCGATCGCTGGACTGTGCTCATCATCCGCGAGCTGCTGGCCGATATTATCCATTTCAACGACCTCGAGCGGGGCTTGCCTGGTGTTTCGCGCTCGCTTCTAGCCGAGCGGCTGCGGCGGCTGGTGAAAGCCGGGGTGCTGGAACGCCGCGCCACCTCACGTGGGATGAGTGTCGAATATCGGCTGACGGCGGGTGGACGAGAACTGCAGCAGTTGATCGATACGTTGGGGAACTGGGGCGCGCGCTGGGCCTTCGGGGATCCTCGATCGGGTGAACTCGATCCAATCGTTCTGCTTTGGTGGATGCAAAGGCGCGTTAATATGGATCGCATTTCGCGGCCGCGCATTGTGATCGAGTTCGAGTTCGAATGTCCCGGCGATCCGTCGAGGCGCAACTATTGGTTTGTTATCGAGCCGACAGGCGCGTCCGTTTGTCTGCAGGATCCCGGATTCAATGTCGATGTCATCGTGACGGCGGACATCGCGGCCTTCTATCGCGTATGGTTGGGCCGTTTGGCCTTTGCGGACGCTGTTCGCCGGGGCGACGTGCGTCTCGAAGGAATGCCTGCCGACATCAGGTCATTTCACCACTGGTTTGCATGGAGCCCGATGGCCGACACCGTGCGCGCTGCCTTGCTCAGCGAAAGACCTCCCATTCAAGCGAAGGCATGAGCGAAATTCCGGCCCCGGCCGCCCTGACCGGGAAGACGACCGACTGTTCAACCCCACATTGCCGCTGCCCTGGAATCTCCGGCGGCCAGCGACAGCCGGTCAGCAAATCTGTTGGCCAACGTTGCCCGGATGGAACAACCCCCACGCATCATCGAGGCGTCCACCCGGCGGCGAGTTTCGCATCAACGCTAGTAACCCAACGCCAGCCCGTCCTTCCGCGGTTCCGAACCCGCGACCAGGCAGCCGCGCTCGTGGTCGATCCAGATCGCCTGGCCGCCGCCATGTGGTCGCTCCGCCGGCTCCGGATCGTGCCCCATCGCTGCCAGCTTGCGCACAACGTCGGCCGGGACGCCGCGTTCCACCTGCAGCTTACCCTGATACGGAAACAGCCGAGGCAGATCGATCGCCTCCTGAATATCCAGGCCGTACTCGAGGAAGTTGGTCAGGAACCAGGAGTGGCCCATCGGCTGATAGTGGCCGCCCATGACCCCGAAGGGCATAACCGGTCGGCCGTCCCGCATCAGCATTCCCGGAATGATCGTGTGCATCGGACGCTTGCGCGGCGCGATGCAGTTTGGATGCCCCCGCTCAACCCGGAAGCCGAAACCGCGGTTGTGCAGCATCACGCCCGACTGCTGCGCCAGGATGCCGCAGCCGAACGACTGGAACAGCGAGTTGATGAAGCTGCATGCGTTGCCGTCCTTGTCGACCACGCACAGATAGACGGTGTCCCGGTGCGGCGGCAGCACCAACTCGCCCGCTGCCGGCAGGTCACGCATCGCCGCGACATCGGAGATCAGCGCCCGCTGCGTCGCGAGATAGTCCGGGCTGAGAAGTTTCTTCACCGGAACGTCGACCGCACCCGGATCGGCAATGAACGCGTCGCGGTCGCGGTATGCCAGCCGCGCCGCCTCGATATGCCGGTGAGCGCGGATCGCTCCGGACGGCCCGTCCGGTGCCGAGGGCAGACCACCCAGCATCCCCAAAATCATCAACACCAGCAGCCCTTGGCCGTTCGGTGGGCACTGAAAAACGTCATAACCCTTCCAGTTCAGCGTGATCGGTTCGACGAATTCGGCGTTGTGCAGGCCGGCGGCGAAGTCTTCCTCGGTATGCAATCCGCCGCGGGCGCGTAACGTGGCAACCATGTCGGCGGCGACCGGCCCCTCGTAGAACGCCTTGGCCCCGTGCCGAGCGATGGCTCGCAGGGTCTCCGCCAGGGCCTGCTGAGCGAACAGGTCGCCGACGTTGGGCGCGGTTCCGCCCGGCAGAAAATGTGTCGCGCCCCCCTTGCGCAATTTGTCCTCGCTGCGTTTCCAGTCCCATGCGACTTTGGGGTGGACTGGCCAGCCTTCCTGGGCATAGCGGATAGCGGGCAGCAACAGTTCGTCCAGACCTTTGCGGCCGTGCGCCTTCAGCAGGCATTCCCAGGCATTGACCGCCCCGGGAACCGTTACCGCATGCGGCGAGGTATTCTCGATCGCACGGATCTGGCTGGTCTCATACCAGTCGATGGTGGCCGCGGCCGGTGCGCGACCGGAGCCGTTCAGGGCGTAGACCCGGCCGGTGCCAGACGGCGCGTACAGGCAGAAGCAATCTCCGCCAATGCCGGTCGACTGCGGTTCGATCACGCATTGGACCGCCACCGCGGCGACCGCCGCGTCAAGCGCGTTGCCGCCGGCCCGCAGCACATCCAGCGCGGTCAAGGTCGCGGCGGGCATAGAGGTTGCCGCCATGCCGTGGGTGGCATAAACCGGGCTACGGCCGGGAAACTGGAAATCGCGCATCGGAAACCTCGGGGCAGGGACAATAAAAAGTCACAATATATCACGCGGCAGGCTTGGCAACGCGACAGGAGGACGGCCATGCAACAGCAAATCGATTATGCCGATTTCGAGCGCGTCGACGTCCGCGTGGGCACCGTCGTTGACGCCAGGCCGTTCCCTGAGGCCCGCAAGCCTGCTTATCGGCTGACGATCGACTTCGGGCCCGAGATAGGCGTGAAAACATCAAGTGCGCAGCTCACGGTTCACTACAAGCCTGACCAACTTATCGGGCGGCAGGTCTGTGCCGTGGTAAATTTCCCGCCGCGGCAGATCGGACCGTTCCTCAGCGAGGTGTTGACCCTGGGCATGCCGGACGAGGATGGCGCGGTGGTGCTGGTCAAACCGGACCTACTGGTGCCGAACGGCGGCAAGCTATTCTGAACACGACAAGGCTGCCGCAGCATTCGAATCGAAGCGGTGTGGGCGGGGCTGCCTCGCGCCCCTTGCTTCGAGGTGCGACCGCCAGGTCAAGATGCGATTACTCTGGGATCACTCGGAGGCCACACAGTGGAATCCGGGTTCGGCAGGCGCTTCGGCCAGATCCTCGGAGATGCTGCTGACCTGCGCCATGCGGGGACCGCGACGGCACAGCCGCGCCAATTCCTCCACCGAGGCGACCTCGCCGGCTATCAACGCCTCGACCGTACCGTCCCGACGGTTGCGGACCCAGCCGGACACACCCAACTCACGGGCCTTCGCTACCATCCAGTCACGATATCCAATACCTTGCACCTCGCCGGCAATCACCAGCCGCTTGGCGTTCATTCAGGGTTCTCCCGCGTCAAGGCGATAAACCGGGCGGCAAGCGCGATCTCAGCTCCGACGGCCGCCCGCCGTGCCGCCGCCTCCGCATCTTCACCCCAGAGCTCGGCCTGAAACAATTCATCCAGCGCGCCAAGCGCCGTGGCCGCTTCGGCGTCCAGTTCACCCTCGGCCAGGGCGAGGCCCAACACCAGGCTGCCGAGAGCCGGAACCGCGATACCAAGAGCGGCGAGCGCATGAATGTCCAGCCGCGCGACTGCCCGTTGCAGCGCCGCGATACTGTCATGATGCTGCTTGATATAGCCGATGCCGGTGGTGACCCGCAGCGGCGCATCATACGTAAGCGCGGCCCAGTCCAGCCACGGCTGCCACATCAGGCTCTGTCTTCGGATCAGCTCCGGCGGAGCGTCGGCGCGATAGCACAGCAGGTCCAACTCGCCGTAGCGTGCGATTGCATCGACGGTGGGCGCTTGGTCGGTGGCGATCCGCTCCTGCGCGGTACCGGCCAGACGCGTCAGCGGAGTGTCGGAAAAGCTCATCTCGCCGCCCTTGTCCCGCCCGGCCTGCTGCCATTCTTCGGCAATCGCGTGCGCCAGCCGCGGCGGACCGATCACCAGGGCCGAACCTCCAGGCAGGCGCATCGGACGGCCATCGAGCAAAATCGCGAAGCCGCCCGCCACCGGTTCGGTGGTGACGATGTCCCAGAATTGCTTCAAACTTTGTCTCTCTTCAGGACTGGCTTGCTCTCATCGCAACAGGTTGCGCAGCACGGCTGCGGGATTTGACAATATCGGATTTGGCGCTTTGCCGTGCGTGGCCTCGCCGTCCTGCGGCAGCTTGCCGCCGCGAGCCGCGGTCAGCACCGGACCACAGACGTCACCCCCGCCCCCGCCCAGCAGTTTGTCCGCGCCGAGCAGGCCACCGAGGAGACCCAGTGGCGTGGCGTTTCCGGCGATCGCTCCCGCGACCGAGCCGACGTTCGATTCCGCGGTGCCGAGCTTGCTGACAGCCACCTTAGGCGCCTGGATCGGGCCGGTGACAGCGATCGGCACCACAAGGGGGGTGCCGGCGATGCGGGCCTCGGGTCGCAAGGTCAGGCCCAATGTCTCCTCACCCAGATTGATCGTGCCGCTGCCTGTCATCGTCAGCAGCGATGAGCTCAGCCCCAGTGCGCCGATGGTGCCCACGCCGTGCCGCACGTCCAGACGCGCGCCGAAGCAGCGAAGCTCACTGGTGCCGCCACGTCCCACCAGATCAAGCGCGTTGAGCGGGTCCATCACCTTGCCGAGGATGCTGCCCAGCAGACGATTGTCGATCGTACCGCCGGCCGTCTCCAAGCCGAGTGAACCGTCGACCGAGGAGGCAATGGCATGCGGGGACGAACCGGCGCCGTCGATCTCGGCATAGACATCAAGATTGCCGTTGGCATAGGGCGGTTGGCCCAGCAGGGCGAGGACCGACTTCAGCGCAAGGCCCGACGCATGCAGCGAGACATGCAAGGGCGGGGTCGGCTGGCTGGCGTCGGCTGATAGCTTGGCGTCCACTCGGCCATGCGGCGGTAGGCTGGCGCTGAGCTGGTCGACCGTCAGCTTGCCGCCTGAAAGCATCGTATGGGTGGCGATCGCCTTGTAGTCTGTCCCGCCGCTGTGCAGGGTTCCGACCGTCAAATGCAAGTCGGCATCGGCGCGGCGCAGTTGGTCGAACGGGATCGGTTGGTCGGAGAAGATCCGATCGGCTCGCTTGCGCGGCGCCGGTTTGGCCTCGGGCTGGTTGGGCGTCTGCGCGCCGGGCTGCGCAGCGGGCGCCGGAGTCTGATCGACCGCGGCCTGCAGGGCATCCAGGTCGATGTGGTTTGAAGCCAGCGTCGCTGTGAGCGATGTTCGCGGCTGCAGGGCAAGCTGTGCCTCACCAGCCAGATCGGCGTCCGGGGTGCTCAGGCCGGAACGCGTGCAGCGTCATACCGTTGCGCAGGCCTCCCGCGGCATCTATCAGGGTGCCTTGGAAGGCGATGGACTTCAGCGGCGGCAACGCGGTGCGGGCGAGCGGGGAGAGCGCCGCCAGGTCCGGGATCTGCGCTGTCAACGCGACATTGGCGCCCGTCAACGCGACGCCGTCGGCGACTTCCCCCTTCGCGGTCAGTGTCGCTCCGGCCGCCCGAGCCGTCACATCGACGGGAAACGGCGTCGGCTTCGCGCCGGGCATCAACAGCGAAGGAGGGCCAAGTATTGCGGCCAGCACGAGCGGCGCACCGGCCAGACGGGCGTCGACGTCGACCTTGATCGGCTGATCCAGCGCAGACCCGACGATGTCCAGCTTGTTCAACGACAGACCAGCCACCTGGGCGCCCAGGTCGGAGGCCCCGGCGCGCAGCGTCAGCGCCGAGACCGCCGGCCATTCGCTGCCTCGATCGGCGAGCTTCGCGGCAAAACTGTACATCGTGCAGCGGCGGCAGGGTCATCCCCGGCAGCAGTGGCGCCAGTGCGGACAAGTCGGGCACGACGCCATTCACGGCCAACTCATAGCCCTTGGCCAACAGGGGTTGGGTAAGCGATCCATCCGCCACCAGCGTGGCGCCCGCGGCTGTCACCGCCAATTTCACCGGCCAGGGCGTGGTCGCCGCGCTGTCCTGCAATCTGGTCAGGCTGCCGGTGTCGGCGACCAGGTTGAAGCCGGTGCCATTGTAGACGGCATCCGTCTCCACGTGCAGCGGCGCGTCGGGGGATGCTGCGGCGGCTTCCAGCGTCGGCAAGCCGAGTGTCGTGACCTTGTTGGTACGATCGTCGCGATAGGCCAGCGTACCGTTCTCGATACTCACCGCCGCCGCGCTCACCCGTGTCCTGTCACCGCTGCCAGCCTGGGAGGTGCTCTGCGGCCCCGTCGCGGCGGGCGTTGGCTGCGATCCGTCCGGTCTCAACTGCCAGTTGGGGCGCCCGGCCGCGTTGGTTTCCAGCAGGATGTCGGGGTGGATCAGGGTCAGGCTAACGATCTCGATCCGATGTGACAACAGTGGCAGCAGGCCCAGTTTCAGTTGCAGACGGTCGAGCGTCGCCATTTGCGGACGGGAGAACCCGTCTGGGTTGGAAAAGGCGACGCTCCGCGCCTCTATTGTCGGCTGCAGCGACAGCTTGAAACCAATCTTGCCATTCAACGACAGATCGCGGCCGGTGGCGTGCTTGACGGCCTCAATGATGCGGGGCTTCAGCCTGTTGGGGTCAAAACTGGCGAGAAATATGCCACCCGCGCCGGCCGCCAGGACGATGACAGCTACGATAGCGAGCAAGCCGATGCGCCAGGGGGTGCGCCAGGTGGGGTGGCGTGGTTTCATCGGCGTCTTTCTGCTGGTTGAGCTAGTGGCGCATGGAAGCCCAGCGTCTGGAACGTCGCCTTCATATGGGGAGGCAGGTCGGCCTCGACCACCAGCGTGCCGCCGGCGGGATGCGGAAGCACCAGCCTTCTGGCGTGCAAGTGAAGCTCCTTCGGCAGACCCTCGACGGTCGCGGCGAAGGCATTGTTCTGATCCGGTTCGGCATATTTGACGTCGCCCAGGATGGGCGCCCGGATGGCGACACAATGCACCCGCAACTGATGGGTGCGCCCGGTCAGCGGTTTCAGCTCCAGCCAAGCCAGTTTTCGCGCGGCATGGTCCAGGGTCCGATAGTCGGTGATGGCACGCGCACCCTCCGGGTCGTCGCGTTCGGCCGGAGCGGTGCGCTCCCCACGACTACCGCCGACGCGGATCAGCGGCATGTCGATGCGCCCCTCGACCGGGACCGGGCGGCCGGCGACCACTGCCCAATACGTCTTCTCGATGTCCCGCCCGCGGAAGGCTGCAGCGAGCTTCGCGGCGGTGCCCGGGGTCCGAGCCAACAGCAAAGCACCGGAGGTATCGCGGTCCAGCCGATGGACCAGACGCGGGCGATGGGTGGCATCGAAGCGCAACAGGTCGAGCATCGCGTCGAGATGGCGAGTGATCCCGGGGCCGCCCTGCACCGGCAATCCATGTGGCTTGTTCAGCACGAGAATGTGCTCGTCCCGATAGATCACCAGCTTCTGCAGATCGCGGACCTCGCCCGGATCGAGGCGGATGGAATGCGCCGGGTCGCCAGGCGTCGGTTCGGCCGGCTCGGGCATCGGCGGCACTTGGATCGACTGTCCGGGTGACAGCCGCGTCGCGGTCTCGGCGCGGTTGCCGTCAACCCGGATTTTGCCGGTTCGGCAAAACTTCTGAATCGCGCTCTGCGGCACGCCGGGAAAATGCCGGCGTAACCATCGATCGAGGCGGATGTCGGCCTCATCCTCGGTCACGATGCTCGCTTGGGTGGTCATATCGAGGATTTGGAGTCCCGCGCCGAGCGGGTCAAGCGTCTGTCGGGAAAGCGTTGGGGTTGGCGGCGGCATTGGTGCCGACAGACGCAAATCGACGACCGACGTTAAGCATCGTCTGCCGCTCGCTTGGCGCGAATGCCGGACCAGTGTCCCAGCCGGCGGGCGATTTCGCGCTCAAAGCCGCGATCACGCGGGCGGTAGAGCTCGATCCGCTCCATGCCGTCGGGAAAATAGTTCTGCCCAGAGAACGCGTCTTCGGCACCATGATCATATTCATAACCGGCGCCATACCCGAGTTGTTTCATCAACTTGGTCGGAGCGTTCAGGATGTGGGCGGGCGGCATCAGGCTGCCGGTCGCTTTGGCCGCAGCCCGGGCGGCGCCATACGCGGTGTAAAGGGCGTTCGATTTCGGCGCCGTGCCCAGGTAGACGACGACCTGTGCGATCGCCAGTTCACCCTCCGGTGAGCCGAGGCGCTCGTAGGTCTCCCACCCTGCCAGAGCCAGCGGCAGAGCGTTAGGGTCCGCCATGCCCACGTCCTCGGCGGCGAAGCGGACCAGACGGCGCGCGATATAGCGCGGGTCTTCCCCACCGTTCAGCATACGGGCGAACCAATACAGCGCGGCGTCGGGGTCCGAGCCGCGCAGCGATTTATGCAGCGCCGAAATCAGGTTGTAATGCTCTTCGCGGTCCTTGTCGTAGAGCGCCGCCCGTCTGGCGAGCAGGCTAGACAGGTCGGCGACGTCCAGCGGAGCCGTGTCAGACGGCAGCGCGGCGACCTGCTCGGCCATGTTGAGAATATAGCGGCCGTCGCCATCGGCCATGGCACGGAGCGTGCCCCTGGCTTCGTCGGTGAGCGGCAGCAAGCGTCCCAGTTCGGTTTCGGCGCGGGCAAGCAGGCGTTCGAGCGCCGCGTCGTCCAGGCGGTGGAGAACCAGCACCTGACAGCGGGACAACAACGCGCCGTTCAGTGCGAACGACGGATTTTCCGTCGTTGCGCCGACCAGGGTGACGGTGCCGTTCTCGACCACCGGCAGGAAACCGTCCTGCTGGGCACGGTTGAAGCGGTGAATCTCATCGACGAACAGCAATGTCCCCGGTCCGGAGCGCCGGCGCTTCGCCGCATCATCGAAAGCGCGCTTGAGGTCGGCCACACCGGAGAAAACAGCGGACAGCTGTACGAAACCAAGTCTTGCCCGGGCCGCCAACAAACGCGCGATGGTGGTCTTGCCGACGCCGGGTGGCCCCCAGAGGATCAGCGACGCCAGCGAACCGCGCGCCAGCATCCGTGTCAGCGTGCCGTCGGGACCGAGGAGATGATCCTGCCCAACCACATCGTCCAGCGTCGCCGGCCTCAGCCGATCCGCGAGCGGGCGGTTGCCGTCAGGCTCAGGCGCACGGGCCTGCGATGGCGGAGCGGACTCGGCGGCGCCGAAAAGATCGTCGGAGTTTGGCACGCGGTCAGCATAGCGCGTGCACCGGCTTCAGGCGAATGAGCAGGTTCGGTAACCCCTCGACGGGTCATTCCCGGCGCCGGCCAGGGACCCACGAACTATGCAGCAATGTGCAGGGAAACTCCTGGGCGACGCCGCTGACGATCAAACAACCAGGTCAGGCATTGTCGTGGATGTACAGGTATGGGGTGCCGCCGGACGTGCCATAGCTGGTCGAGAGCTGACCATCGCCGAGGGCTGCACTGGTGAAGCCGGTCAGCGTCAGCGACGCGACCGGCGCGTCAGGGGCAGTGACATGAAGCGTCAGCCCGGTATACCCGGCTGCGCCCTGTCCATCCTGCCAGCTCAGGGCGAAATCGCCCGGCGTCACGCCCCAAATCGTCGTGGCGTCTCCGGCGTGAAAATTCGCAATCGTGCTCCAGAAATTCGCCGTGGCCGCCCTGTCGTCGAGAAAAAAAGTGTCCGTCCCGGTGCCACCGACGAGGAAGTCCGAGCCTGCGCCGGCGTCAAGCACATTGGTGCCACTGCTGGCAGTAATGGCGTCGTTGCCACTGCCGCTGTAAATGAACCAGTTGGGAGTAGTGACGCCGATATTCAGGCTGTCAGAGGTGATGTTGATGTATTGCTGCTGCAGGTCGCTGACAGGTCCGGTATAGGGTTGCCCCGACGCCGCCAATGGCTTGCCCGTCGTGGTATTCAGGACCGACAAAACCGGGACCCCGCTGAGTTGTTGCTCAGCCATGTCCGCCAGCGCCTGATGGCCGGTCTCGGTCGGATGCAGGCTGTCCCAGAACAAATACTGGTCCTGCGCGGCGGCGCCGCTGACCGCCAGGGTGCCACTGCTCGCGCTGGTGTAGTTGCCGCTCCATACCGGAGTGGTGACGTTGGTCAGCCCATAGGCCGCTGGATCGGCAGTCGCAGCGTCGGTGAGCCCATAGGCGTCGACCACATGCAAATTGAGCGCGTCGGCTCCGGCGATCGTGGCGAGCTGGCCGCTCAGCGCCGAATTGTACTGACTGGCAAGCTGCGACGCCTCGGCATCGAGCGTGGCTGACGGCGTCAAGCTGCCGTTGACCAGCCCCGTCGTGACGTTTGGCGCCTTGCCGAGGTCGGGGACATCGAGCACCAGCAGGTTCTTCGCTCCGTCCGCGACCAGCTGTTTGACGAAGCCGATCTCGTTGGCAACCGAATCGTGCACGTCGGTCGTCTGCTGCTGCGCGGTCAGGCCGTTGGTGCCGAGGATGTCGAGCAGGTCGTTCGATCCGATCGAAACCGTGTAGAGCGCGGACGCCGATGCAGCGTGCACCGCCGTCTGGAATTGCACGATCTGCGCCGGCAGGGAGAGTGCCTGGATCTTCGGGTCGCTTGCGTTCTGCGGCGTCGGCCCGGTTTCGGCTCCGCCAAAGGCGAAATCCGTCCCGCCGCCCAGGCTTGGCGCGAGCGTGCCCACGCCGAGGGCGACGGAGAGGTTCTGTACCCAGGTCGGCCCATTGCTGAACACATTGCCGCTGATCGGGCCGTATTGCTGCTGGAAATACGGCGGCGACACCGGCTCGGTGGCACCCGCGACGGCGGTGGCTATCGAAAGATTGCCGGCGTCGGACAAACTGTCGCCGAATGAGTAAATGGCGCTGTAGCCAAGGAGTGGCGAACTCTGCGACATGGACTGATTTCTCCCCCAGGTTCCGACGCTCGCGCCGGCCGAGCAATCCGTTCGCGGCGATGTTCCGCCCGGCGGAAGCACGGCGGCCGTGCAGTCGCCCGCGCTCAGATGATTACCGATATAGTAATGGATGCGACTTCATCGAGCGTGATCACGCCGAAGTGGCGCCGGCGCCGCGCGGCGGTGCCTAGACGACCCCACACGCGAAACGGGGCGCGACTTGGCTCACACGGACCGCGCCGGGCACGCCCGCGCGGCAGTGGACCGCGCCGCGAAGGATAGTTGCGTTCCTGGCCCGGCTAGGCGAAGCGGTTCACGAACGCATCGTTGCCACGCCGGACAAGTGAATTCCGGGGCCGAGGCGGATCCGGCGAACGCTACTCGTCGGCCTCGTCGTCATCTTCCTTGGCTTGCACAGGACCGCTGTTCTGGCCCTTGGCCATCTTGTCGCGGTCGACGAGTTCGATGACCGCCATGTCCGCCGCGTCGCCATAGCGAACGCCGGCCTTCAGCACCCGCGTATAACCACCCGCGCGAGCACGATAACGCTCGGCCAGCGTACCGAACAATTTGGCGACGATGACGTCATCGCGAAGCTTGGCATGGGCCAGACGCCTGTTGGCAAAGCCACCTTTCTTGCCGAGGGTGATGAGCTTCTCCGCGACTGGGCGCAGTTCTTTCGCCTTCGGCAGCGTCGTGGTGATCTGTTCATGCTTGAGCAGCGCATGCGCCAGGTTGCGGAACATGGCGAGTCGGTGAGTTGAGGTAACGCCGAGCTTCCGGCCGGCAACTCCGTGACGCATTCTTAGGTTCCCTTTTGCCGGCTCAGAACGGCTCTTCGAGCCGCTTGGCCAAATCTTCGATATTCTCCGGCGGCCAGCCGGCGACGCTCATACCCAGGCCGAGCCCCATGGAGGTAAGCACCTCCTTGATCTCGTTCAGCGACTTGCGCCCGAAGTTAGGCGTCCGCAGCATTTCCTGCTCCGACTTCTGCACCAGATCGCCGATATAGACGATGTTGTCGTTCTTCAGGCAGTTGGCACTGCGCACCGACAGCTCGAGCTCGTCCACCTTCCGGAGCAGGTTACGGTTGAACGGCAGATCGTCCTGCGGCTCCTCGGCGCGGATCTGCTGCGGTTCATCGAAATTGATGAAGAGTTGCAACTGGTCCTGCAGGATACGGGCGGCCAGCGCGACGGAATCCTCCGGGGTGACAGCGCCATTGGTTTCCACCGTCAGCAACAGCTTGTCGTAGTCGGTGACCTGTCCCACACGGGTCTGATCGACACGATAGGAAACGCGACGAACCGGGGAATAAATCGAGTCGACCGGGATCAGTCCGATCGGCGCGTCCTCAGGCCGGTTGACACTGGACGGCTGGTAACCCTTGCCCAGATTGACGGTGAATTCCATGCCCAGCTTGACGCCATCATCGAGCGTGCAAATCACCAGCTCGGGATTCATAATGTCGATGTCGTGGCCAGGCTGGATCTGGCCGGCGCGGACCTCTCCGGGGCCGGTCGCGGTCAGCGTCATCCGCTTGGGACCCTCACCGTGCATCCGCAGCGCGAGCTGCTTGATGTTCAAGACGATATCTGTCACGTCTTCGCGGACGCCAGGCACGCTGCTGAACTCGTGCAGCACGCCATCGATCTGCACGGCCGTCACCGCAGCCCCCTGCAGCGATGAGAGCAGGATGCGGCGGATGGCATTGCCCAGGGTCATGCCGAAGCCGCGCTCCAGCGGTTCGGCGACGACTGTGGCGACGCGCGACGGATCGGCGCCTGGCTCGACCTCAAGCTTTTCGGGCTTGATCAGAGACTGCCAATTTCTCTGAATAACTGCGCTTTGCCTCATGCAATTAACACCTTTCGAACCGCGCCGGTGCGCGGCTCACGTCCTGTGGACAGCGTCATCGCCCTGAATAAGGGTATCCTCTCGACCGGATCACGCCCCCGTTCTGGGTCACGCTCCTGCTCCTCGCCAGACCAAGATCGGCCGGCGCGATACCTCGATCAGACGCGCCGGCGCTTGCGCGGCCGGCAACCATTATGCGGAATCGGCGTCATGTCGCGGATGGTGGAGACCGAGAAACCGACTGCCTGCAGCGCCCGCAGCGCGCTTTCGCGCCCTGAGCCGGGGCCGCTGACCTCGATTTCGAGCGCTTCCATGCCATGCTCCTTGGCCTTGCGCCCGGCATCCTCGGCCGCAACCTGCGCGGCGTATGGCGTGGACTTGCGGCTGCCCTTGAAACCCTGGCTGCCCGCGGAAGACCAGGCAATGGCATTGCCCTGCGCGTCAGTGATGGTGATGACAGTGTTATTGAACGTGGCCGCGACATGTGCCACGCCGGAGGTTATGTTCTTCCGCTCCTTGCGGCGAGGCCGAGCGGCGGGTTTCGCCATGATTGAGTGATCCTGCTTCAACTGCTGACCGCGCCGAAGACCGGCGCGGCAAAAAGAGTGGTAAGATGGCGGGCCTGCGGCGTTCCCCGGCTTGTTGGGACCTTGGCCGACAGCCTGTTTACTTGGTGACTTTCTTCTTTCCCGCAATCGCCACGGCTTTACCCTTTCGGGTGCGAGCATTGGTATGCGTCCGCTGTCCCCGCACCGGGAGCCCGCGACGGTGGCGAAGGCCACGATAGCACCCGAGGTCCATCAGCCGCTTGATGTTCATGGCGACCTCACGCCGCAGGTCGCCTTCCACGCGATACTCGCGATCAATCAGCTCACGGATGCGCAGCACTTCGTCGTCCGAAAGCTGGTTGACCCGACGATCGTCCGGGATGCTAAGCTTCTCACAGATTTCGGCGGCCTTGGTTGGGCCAATGCCGAAGATGTAGCGAAGCCCGATAGTCACTCGCTTGTTCGTCGGGATGTTCACGCCGGCAATACGCGCCACGCTTGACTCTCCTGTCGTCCGGCGATGCCGGATCATAGATTGCCGCCGAGGGAACGAACCCGGCAGGCCAGAAATACGCGCAAGCGACGCCAACCCCGAAGGGGTTTGCGCCGGAATACGCGACTATAGTTTCCGCGTCGCAGGAGTCAACGATGACTTATCAACTTCCTGCGAGCATATCAATGTTTGCCTGTGGCCGCCGCCAGCGAGGCGTCGATCTCACGATAGACGTCTTCGATGTCGGCCATGCCGTCAACCACGCGGAGCATGCCGGCGCCCGCGTAGTGGGGAATGATCGGTGCGGTCTGGCTGTGGTAGGCGGCCAGCCGAGCGGCTACCGTTTCTCGATTGTCGTCGGCTCGGCGGACAAACTCCGTTGAGCCGCAGACATCGCAGACACCGGCGGTCGCGGTCCGCTTGAACTGATCGTGATAGCCGGCGCCGCACCTGGCGCAGCTGAAACGGCCGGCGATACGATCCACCAACGCGTCGTCGTCAACCTTCAGTTCAATCACCGCATCCAGTTGCAGACCCTTGCGCGCGAGCATCTCGTCCAGTGCCACGGCCTGCGGGACGGTGCGGGGAAAACCATCCAGGATAAAGCCCGGAGCGGCGTCCGGCTGATCCAGTCGGGAGCCCAACATGCGCACCAGGATGTCATCGGATACCAATCCGCCGGCCTGCATCACCGCCTTGGCCTCGCGGCCGATCGGGGTGCCGGCGGCGACCTCGGCCCGCAGCATGTCACCGGTCGAGATCTGCGCGATACCGTACTTGTCCTGCAGGCGTTTGGCCTGCGTGCCCTTGCCCGCACCGGGCGGTCCTAGAAGAATGAGTTTCACCGACGTCCCTTCACCCTCGTCTTGCGCATCAGCCCTTCATATTGATGGGCCAGAAGATGCGATTGTATCTGCGTCACCGTATCCATGGTTACCGAGACGACAATCAGGATCGAGGTGCCGCCGAAATAAAATGGCAGGCCGTAGTCGCTGATCAGGATCTCCGGCAGCAGACAAATCAGCACCAGGTACACGCCGCCGACCGTGGTGAGTCGGGTCAGAACGCGATCGAAATACTCCGCGGTGGCGCTGCCCGGCCGTATTCCGGGAATGAATCCGCCGTATTTCTTCAGGTTGTCAGCGGTCTCTTCGGGATTGAAGACCACCGCCGTGTAGAAATACGCGAAGAAGATGATCATGAACGCATACAGCGCCATGTACAGTGGCTGGCCGTGCGAGAGCTGGCCGGCGGCGGCCTGCAGCCAGGAGGGACCGTTCGTGGCGAAGCCAGCGACGGTCGCCGGGATCAGCAGAATAGAACTGGCAAAGATCGGCGGAATGACGCCGGAGGTGTTGATTTTCATCGGCATGTGCGTCGAGTTCGCCGCCGAACATCCGGTTGCCGACCTGGCGTTTCGGATACTGCACAGGAATGCGGCGCTGCGCCCGCTCCACGAATACGATGATGCCTACGGTGATGATGGCGATCACCACGAACAGCAAAAGGAAAAACGGCGACAACGCGCCGGTACGGCCGAGTTCGAGCATCGAGGCGAGGGCGCCCGGCAGGTTGGCGACAATGCCGGACATGATGATCAGGCTGGTGCCGTTGCCGATGCCGCGGGCAGTAATCTGCTCGCCGATCCACATCAGGAACATGGTGCCGCCGACCAGGGTGATCATGCAGGAGAAGACAAAGAACAGGCCGGGGTCGATCACCGCCGAACCGAAGCTGCCATGCATGCTCTCGAGCCCGACGGCGATGCCGTAGGACTGGAACATGGCGATCAGCACGGTCAAATAGCGCGTGTACTGGTTGAGCTTCTTGCGGCCTTGCTCACCCTCCTTCTTCAACGCCTCCAGCGTCGGAATCGCGGCCGACATCAGCTGGATGATAATACTGGCACTGATATAGGGCATGATGTTCAGCGCGAACACGGTCATCCGCCGCAGCGCGCCGCCGGTGAACATGTCGAACATGCCCAGGATGCCGCCACCGCCATGCTGCGTCAGCATCTCGGTCATCACCGAGGCGTCGACGCCAGGGACCGGGATGTAGGTGCCCAGCCGGTAGACGATGAGCGCCCCCAGGGTGAACCAAATTCGCTGTTTGAGTTCGGTCGCCTTCGAGAAGACGCCCAAATTCATGTTGGCTGCGAGCTGTTCGGCAGCGGAAGCCATGGGGTGCCCCTTTATCGTCGCGCGCTATTCTCGGTCCGGGCAAGGCTGGCCGCAAGCCATTTGCCCACTCGCCCCGCCAGAACCTGGGGCATTCTATCTGGGAGCGCGGTACGCCCGCTCCAACAGCCCTCCGATGGCAATCCTACGGCGAGCGGCGGGTCCAGCTGGGGACTCGCGGCGCGGCAGTGCCTCCACATGCGGTATCGGTCGCCGTATCCAGCCGGTTCAGGCGACTGGCGGCGGGCTCGTGGCGGCTTTCGGTGCGACGGTCGTGGTGATCGTCCCACCCGCCTGCTCGACCGCCGCCTTGGCCGCAACCGAGGCACCGGAGACGGTGATGGTGATCGGACGGCCGATCGCGCCATCGGCCAGCAGCCGCACGCCGTCCAGTTTACCGGAGGCCAAGCCGGCGGCAATCAGGACAGCCTCGGTGACTGGCTGGGAAGCGTCGATTTTGCCGGCTTCAATCGCCGCATCGAGCACGCCCAGGTTTACCGGCGAATAGACTTTGCGGAAGTGGTTGAAGAAGCCCCGCTTCGGCAGCCGGCGATAGATTGGCAACTGGCCGCCTTCGAAGCCGTTCAACGCCACACCCTCGCGGGCCTTCTGACCCTTGACGCCCTTGCCGGAGGTCTTGCCCTTCCCCGAGCCGATGCCGCGGCCAAGCCGCTTCGACTTCAGGCGGGCGCCGGGGTTGTCGCGCAGTTCGTTGAGGTTCATGTCAGGACAGCTCCTCCACCTTGATCAGGTGGGCCACTTTGCGGATCATGCCCCGCACCGATGGAGTGTCCTCCAGCTCACGGGTCCGCCGGATCTTGTTCAGGCCGAGGCCCGTAAGCGTTTCCTTCTGGCCGGGTTTGCGACCGAGGGCCGACGCAACCTGCGTCACGCGGACCTTAGGCATTCGCTGGTGCCTCCTGGGCCGGAGGTGCGGGTGTCGCGCCGGGCGGCGGCACGTCACGGCGGCCAAACAACTCCGGGACCTTCTTGCCGCGGCGCGTGGCGACCGAGCGCGGGCTGGCGCATTTCTGCAACGCCGCGAAGGCCGCCTTTACCATGTTATGCGGATTGCGGCTGCCCAGGCTCTTCGCGACCACGTCGCCGATGCCGAGCGTCTCGAACACCGCGCGCAGCGGCCCGCCGGCGATGATGCCGGTGCCGGCCGTAGCCGAGCGCAGGATGACATTGCCGGCGCCGTAGTGACCTTCGACGTCGTGGTGGAGCGTACGGCCTTCCTTCATCGGGACACGGATCATGCCGCGCTTGGCGCGTTCGGTGGCCTTGCGGATCGCCTCCGGCACCTCGCGCGCCTTGCCGGCGCCGTAGCCGACACGCCCCTTTTGGTCGCCGACCACAACAAGAGCGGCAAAGGCGAACCTGCGGCCACCCTTAACCACCTTGGCGACGCGGTTGATGGTGACCAGCTTGTCGATGATGCCATCGTCGGCGTCGCGGTCGCGTTCCCGCTCCCGTCCCCGGCCGCCTTCCCTCGCTTCACGAGCCATTCAATTCCACCCTTTCAAGACGCCAAACCGCTGCAACGAGCGACCGGGGTCCCTCAAAATGCCAGCCCGCCTTCGCGGGCGGCTTCGGCGAGCGCTTTGACCCGGCCGTGATAGATGTAGGCGCCTCGGTCAAAGACCACTTCCGTGACGCCGGCGGCCAAGGCCCGTTCGGCAACCAGTTTGCCGACCGCGGCGGCGGCCGCCTTGTCGGCGCCGGTCTTCAGAGTCGCCTTCAGGTCCTTGTCCAGCGAGGAAGCCGCAGCCAAAGTGCGTCCCTTGCTGTCATCAATGACCTGGGCGTGGATGTTCTTGCCGGAACGGAACACCGACAGGCGCGGCCGGCCGTGCGATTTCTGCCGAAGCTGATAACGCAGCCGCAGGCGTCGGCGGTTGGCGAGATCCTGCTTGCCGCTCATTTCTTCTTGCCTTCCTTGCGCCGGATGGTTTCGTCGGTGTAGCGCGCACCCTTGCCCTTGTACGGCTCGGGCGGCCGGAACGAGCGGATTTCCGAGGCGACCTGCCCAACCAGACGCTTGTCCACGCCCTCGACCTTGATCAAGGTCGGCCGTTCGCAGGTGATCTTGATGCCATCTGGCACCGGATAGATCACGGGATGGGAGAACCCCAGGTTGATCTCCAGGTTTTTGCCCTGCACCGTGGCGCGATAGCCGGTGCCGGTGATTTCCAGCGACCTTGCGTAGCCGGTGGAAACCCCCTTCACCAGATTGGCGATCAGCGCTCGAGTGGTACCCCACATCATGCGCGACTGGCTCTCCGTCCCACGCGGCTTCACCGCGACGTGGTTGCCGTCGATCGTCGCCTCGACGTGCTCGCTCAGCGGCAGGCTGAGCTCGCCCAGTTTGCCCTTCGCGGTGAAAAAGCCGCCGGCGATGGCGACCTGCACGCCCCCGGGTATTTCGACCGGATATTTTCCGACGCGTGACATGACGCGCTTCCCCTAGAACACGCGGCAGAGCACTTCGCCGCCGACGTTGGCGGCGCGTGCCTCTGCATCGCTCATGACGCCCCGCGGCGTCGATAGAATCGAAACGCCCAGGCCGGCATAGACCCGCGGCAATTCCTTGATCTTCGAGTAGACCCGGCGACCGGGCTTGGAGACACGGTGGATCTCCTTGATCACCGGCTCGCCCTCGTTGTACTTCAGCTCGATACGCAACTGCGCGATGCCGGGCCGAACCTCCTCAGCCGCATAGCCACGAATGAAACCCTCGCGCTTCAGCACGCCCAGCACATTGGCCCGCAGCTTCGACGCCGGCGCCAGACACATCGAGTGCCTCGCACGTTGCGCGTTGCGAATGCGGCTCAGCATGTCTCCCAAAGGATCGGATAGTGACATCGTGCCGCCCCTCTACCAGCTCGCCTTGACCATGCCGGGAATCTGCCCGGCGCTGGCCAGGTCCCGCAGTGCTATGCGGCAGAGCTTGAACTTGCGATAATTGCCGCGCGAGCGGCCGGTGATCTCGCAGCGCAGGCGCACCCGGACGGCCGCGCCATTGCGCGGCAGCTGCGCCAGTTTCAGCGACGCATTGAAGCGATCCTCGACCGGCAGCGTCCGGTCCATCACCACATCCTTCAGCGCTCGACGCTTCGACTTGTCGCGCTTCGCCATCTGCTGCCGCATCGCGTTGCGGTTGACCTGGGAAAGCTTGGCCATCCTACCTCGTACCTCCGGAACCTACTGGCCCCCCGGATCAGGTCCAGGGGCAGGGGTTTTCCAAAAACTCAGTTGGCGAAAGGAATATCGAATGCCTTGAGCAAGGCCTTCGCTTCGGCGTCGGTCTTCGCGGTGGTGACAAACTGGATGTCCATACCGCGGACCTCGTCCACCCGGTCGTAATTGATCTCCGGGAAGATAATCTGCTCCTTCAGGCCCATGGCGAAATTGCCACGGCCGTCAAAGCCCTTGCCTTGGATGCCGCGGAAGTCGCGTACCCGAGGCAAGGCGATGGTGACCAGTCGGTCGAGGAACTCGTACATCCGCGACTTGCGCAGCGTCACCTTGCAGCCGATCGGCAAGCCGGCGCGGATCTTGAAGCCGGCAATAGCCTTCTTCGCAACCGTCTTGACTGGGCGCTGTCCGGCGATCGCAGCCAGTTCCGCCACCGCGGAATCCAGCTTCTTCTGGTCGCCGGTCGCCTCACCAACGCCCATGTTGATGACGATCTTTTCCAGCTTCGGCACCTGCATTTCGTTTGCGTAGCCAAACTCCTGACGCAGTCTTGCCTTCACTTCCGCCAGGTAGCGTCGCTGCATCCGCGGCAGTTCCTCGGGCGAGCCGGCCGGATTTTCCACCCCGGCAATCTCCACCCGGCGCGCGGCGCGCTGAGCCTCCTTTCCAGCCGGAGGTCCGCCGGTGCCGCGGTTGCCGGCGGTCTTGGCACCGGTCTTCGGCTTGCCGCCGGCCTTGGGCTTGTTCTTGGTTCCACTCATGGCGCTAGCTTTCGATGACCAGACCGGTCGCTTTGGCGACGCGGACCTTCGTGCCGTCTTCCAGGATCCGGAAGCCGACCTTGGTGGGCTTTTCCGACTTTGGGTCGATCAGCTTCAGGTTCGACAGGTGGATCGTCGCCTCTTTCTCGATGATCCCACCCGGCTGACCCATGCTCGTCGGCTTGGTGTGGCGTTTGGCAATGGCACACCCCGCCACGATGGCGCGGTTGGCCTCGGGAAAAATGCGCAGGACTTCCCCTCTCCGGTTCTTACTCCGGCCGGTCGTCACCACCACGACGTCGCCCTTGCGGATGCGCGCGGCCATCTAGAGTACCTCCGGCGCGAGCGAGATGATCTTCATGAACTTGCGTCCGCGCAGCTCCCGTACCACCGGGCCGAAGATGCGCGTGCCGATCGGCTCCTGCTGCTTGTTGATCAAAACCGCAGCGTTACGATCGAAGCGGATGGCACTGCCGTCGGTGCGCCGCACCGGGAACGAGGTGCGTACGATCACCGCCTGGTGCACGTCCCCTTTCTTCACCTTGCCGCGCGGGATGGCTTCCTTCACCGAGACGACGATGACGTCACCCACCGACGCGAATTTCCGCTTCGAGCCACCCAGCACCTTGATGCACTGCACGCGGCGCGCGCCGGAGTTATCGGCAACTTCGAGGTTGGTTTCGGGATAAATCATGAGCCTTGTCCCTTACGCCGACGCGGAGTCGTGTGGCGCTGGCGCCGGCGGCGCGGGATGCGCCTCGACGATCTCGACCGCGGAGGCAGCTGCATCGCCGACGATCTCGCCGTTTCGCTCGACCAGGGTCCACGTCTTCCGCTTGCTGATCGGGGCGCATTCGATGATCCGCACCATGTCGCCGACCTTGCACACGTTCGCCTCGTCGTGCGCCGCATACTTCTTCGACTTGCGGATGAATTTCTTGTACAGCGGGTGCATCACGCGACGATCGACAAGAACCGTGATGGTTTTATCCATCTTGTCGCTGGTCACCCGGCCTGTCAGGACGCGCCTCGGCATCGCCCTTCCTCCTTACGACTGAGCCAAGGCGGAATAAGTCTTTTCCGCCTGGATGGTTTTCACGCGCGCGATCTCGCGGCGGACCTCGCGCACCCGCGCCGTGCCTTCCTGCTGACCCGTGGCCCGCTGGAACCGCAGATTGAACTGCTCCTTGCGCAGATCGAGCAGCAACGCCGTGAGCTCGTCCGGGGTCTTGGCGCGGATGTCGCCCGCCTTGTGCAGTGCAGCTTTCGCCATCTCAGCTGTCTCCGATCCGGGCGATGAATTTCGTTCGTATCGGCAACTTGGCCGCACCCAGCGTCAGAGCCTCCCGCGCCAGCTCCGGTGTCACGCCATCGATTTCGAACATGATGCGACCGGGCGCCACGCGTACGACCCAAAACTCCGGCGAGCCCTTGCCGGAGCCCATGCGGACCTCGGCAGGTTTGGTCGATACCGGCACATCCGGGAAAATACGTATCCACACCCGGCCGGTGCGGCGCATCGCACGGGTGATCGCACGCCGCGCGGACTCGATCTGGCGCGCGGTGATACGCTCCGGCTCCAGCGCCTTCAGGCCGAAGGTGCCGAAGTTCAGCGCCGTGCCGCCCTTGGACAAGCCGTGGATGCGGCCCTTGTGCTGCTTGCGGTATTTCGTGCGTTTAGGAGAAAGCATCTCAACCTACCTCTGCGGCGCCTGCTCGGCCGCGCGGCGGTCCTGAGCCATCGGGTCGTGCGCCAGGATCTCACCTTTGAAGACCCACACCTTTACGCCACAGGTGCCATAGGTGGTCTTCGCCGTCGCAATGCCGTAGTCGATATCCGCGCGCAGCGTATGCAGCGGCACGCGACCTTCGCGGTACCACTCGACACGCGCTATTTCCGCCCCGCCGAGGCGGCCGCCGCAATTGATCCGGATGCCCTGGGCACCCAGTCGCATCGCCGACTGCACCGCCCGCTTCATGGCGCGACGGAACGCCACGCGACGCTCGAGCTGCTGCGCGATGTTCTCGGCCACCAGCGTCGCATCAATCTCCGGCTTGCGGATTTCGACGATATTCAGCGCCACCTCGGCCTTGGCCATCTTGGTCAGGTCCTTCTTCAGAACCTCGATATCCTGGCCCTTCTTGCCGATGACCACGCCGGGTCGCGCGGCATAGATCGTCACGCGCGGCTTCTTGGCCGGGCGCTCGATCACCACCCGCGATACCCCGGCACCGCGCAGCTTGGTGCGCAGGTGGTTGCGCAGCTTGATGTCCTCGTGCAGCAGCTTCGAATAGTCGATGCCTGCGAACCAGCGGCTGTCCCAGGTACGGTTGATGCCCAGGCGCAAGCCGATCGGATTGACTTTGTGACCCATATTATGCGGCTCCTCCTGAGAGACTGGCACCGGTGCCGGCACGTCGCGCCCGGTCCGCCGCCACAACGCCTCGGACGCGGCCAGCGACGCTGCCATCCGCGGCTTCCTCGGCCTCATCCTGCTCGCGCTCGGCGACGACGATCTTCAAGTGGCTGAACCACTTCTCAACCCTCGACGCCCGGCCGCGGCCACGGGCGTGAAACCGGCGCATCACGATGGAACGGCCGACCTCGGCGCGGGTGACGACCAGCCGGTCGACATCGAGCTGATGGTTGTTCTCGGCGTTGGCGATCGCACTCTCCAGCGCCTTCTTGACCTGATGGGCGATGCGCCGCTTGCTGAAGGTCAGGGTGGCGACCGCGCGCTGCGCCGGCAGGTTGCGGATCATCGCCGCGACCAGGTTCAGCTTGCGCGGGCTCACCCGCAGGTTGCTGACGATCGCCTGCGCCTCGTTGTCCGCCAAATTCCGCGGGCCTGGTGGCTTGCTCATGTCAGCCTCGCTTCGCCTTCTTGTCGGCGGAATGGCCCGTGAAGGTCCGGGTCGGTGAAAATTCGCCGAACTTGTGGCCGACCATGTTCTCGTTGACCTGCACCGGCAGGAACTTGTGCCCGTTGTAAACACCGAAGGTCAGTCCGACGAACTGCGGCAGAATGGTCGAGCGGCGGGACCAGATCTTGATGATCTCGTTGCGCGAAGATGATCGCACAGTGTCGGCCTTGTTCAGCAGGTAGCCGTCGACGAACGGACCCTTCCAGACAGAACGCGCCATTCTACTTGCCCTTATTCCGGCGGCGGATGATCAGGCTGTCCGTCCGCTTGTTCACGCGCGTCTTGTAGCCCTTGGTCGGAATGCCCCATGGCGTGACCGGATGACGGCCGCCTGAACTACGCCCCTCGCCGCCACCCAACGGGTGATCGACCGGGTTCATCGTCACGCCACGGTTGTGCGGCCGAAAGCCCAGCCACCGCGTCCGGCCTGCCTTGCCGATCTTCTGGTTCATGTTGTCGGGGTTGGACACCGCACCGATACTGGCCATGCACTCTGCCCGCACCACCCGCAGCTCACCCGACATCAGCTTGATCTGCGCGTAGCCCGAATCCTTGCCGACCAACTGCGCGTAGGTGCCAGCCGAGCGGGCCATTTTGCCACCGGCACCAACCTTCAACTCGACGTTGTGGATGATGGTGCCGACCGGCACCGCCGCCAGCGGCATCGCGTTGCCGGGCTTGATGTCCACTCGCGCGCCAGCGATCACCTGATCGCCCACCTTCAGTCGCTGCGGCGCCAGGATATAGGCCAACTGGCCATCCTGGTACTTTATCAGCGCGATGAAGGCGGTGCGGTTGGGATCGTATTCCAGCCGCTCCACTGTCGCCGCGATGTCGAACTTCCGGCGTTTGAAATCGACCACCCGATATGACTGTTTGTGCCCGCCACCGCGAAATCTGGTGGTGATCCGGCCATGATTGTTGCGGCCGCCATGACTGTGCTGACCCTCGGTCAGGCCCTTGACGGGCTTGCCCTTCCACAGCTCCGACCGGTTGACCAGCACGGTGCCGCGAAAACTCGCCGTGACCGGATTGAATTGCCTGAGTGCCATCTCGCGCGCGCCCTATGCGAGGTCGGTGGTGAAATCGATCGTCTGGCCCGGGGCCAGCGTCACGATGGCCTTCTTGACGTCCGAACGGACGCCCAACCGCCCCTTGAAGCGCTTGGCCTTCCCCTTCTGGATCAAGGTGTTGACCGAGGCGACCTTGACCTTGAACAGAGTTTCGATCGCGGCGGCGATTTCCAGCTTGGTTGCGTCGAGAGCGACCTTGAAGCCGATCTGATTGATCTCCGACAGGTTGGTCATCTTCTCGGTGATCAGCGGCGACCGGATGATCTGGTACATCGCCTCTCTCGACAGCGGCTTCCTGAGCGCGGCGGTCATGCCGGATCTCCCGTGAACGCGGCCGGCGGCGAGCCCGACGGAACTGCCGAAATGTTCTCCGGCGCCTCGCTCTGGTTTGACGTCTCCGGCGACGTCGCCACGCCGTTCAGCCGCTGCTTCAGGCCCTCGAGACCGGCGGTGGTGATCGCCAGCACGTCGTGATTGAGAATGTCGTAAACATTCGCCCCGATCGTCGGCAGCACATCCAGCCGGTGTATATTGCGGCTGGCCCGAAGGAAGTTCTCATCCACGGCGCGGTCGATGATCAGCGCCGAGGTCCAGCCCAGCGCCTTGATCCGCTTGGCCAGCGCGCCGGTCTTGACGCCACTGGTGGCGCCGTCCAGCACCACCAGCTTGTTGTCCGCCAATTTTTGCGACAGGGCGGAGATCAAGCCGAGGCGGCGGACCTTCTTGTTCAGCCGGTATTCATGCGAGCGCACGACAGGGCCATGCACCACGCCACCAGTGCGAAACTGTGGTGAGCGAAGGCTGCCCTGGCGCGCATTGCCGGTGCCCTTCTGCTTGTACGGTTTCTTCGTGGTGCCGGAGACCTCCGACATGCCCTTGACCTTGTGGTTGCCGGAGCGGCGCTTCGACAACTGCCAATGGACCACCCGCGCCATGATGTCCGGACGCGGCGTGGCGCCGAAAATCTCATCCGGCAGCTCCGCGCTGCCCAGATTGCTGCCGGAGGCGCCACCTTCAGCGCCGGCCCCCTGGTCCAGGGAGGTGATATCAACCTGCATCTGCTTGTTCCTCAGCCCGCCGCCGGCGGTTCGACCGAAGCGCCCTCGATCAGCGCCGCCGGATAGGGCGCATCGGCCGGACGCTTGCGCTTGACCGCGTCGCGCACGAGCACGTAGCCATTCTTGGCGCCCGGCACGGCGCCCTTGATCATCAGCAGACCCTTTTCCGCATCGACCGCCGCCACCTCCAGATTGAGCGTGGTGATCCGTTCGACGCCGAGGTGGCCGGCCATCTTCTTGTTCTTGAAGGTCTTGCCGGGATCCTGCCGGTTGCCCGTCGAACCTAGGCTGCGATGGCTGATCGATACGCCGTGGGACGCCTCGAGACCGGAGAAATTCCAACGCTTCATGCCGCCGGCGAAGCCCTTGCCCTTGGAGGTGCCGCAGACGTCAACCTTCTGGCCCGCACTGAAATGCGTCACCGACAGAGTGGCTCCAGGTTCCAGCAGCGCATCCGGTGCAACGCGAAATTCGACCAGCCGGGCCTTCGGCTCAACCTTGGCGCGGGCGAAATGGCCGCGGTTCGGCTGCGTGACGTTCTTCACCTTGGCGCGGCCCCAGCCGATCTGGACGGCGGTGTAGCCATCCTTTTCCTCGGTTCGGGCGGCAACCACCTGGACCTGATCGAGATGGAGGACGGTGACCGGCACATGTGTGCCGTCATCCTTGAAGATCCGGGTCATGCCGAGCTTGCGGGCGAGCAGACCGGTGCGGAGGCCCGCCGGGGATGCCCCGGGAGATGATTTTGGAGATGACTTAGCCATGACCTTAAATCTTGATCTCGACATCCACGCCGGCGGCGAGGTCCAGCTTCATCAACGCGTCGACCGTTTGCGGTGTCGGCTCGACGATATCCAACAGTCGGCGGTGCGTCCGGATCTCGAACTGCTCACGGCTTTTCTTGTCGACATGCGGCGAGCGGTTCACGGTGAAACGCTCGATGTGGGTCGGCAGCGGGATCGGTCCGCGAACCCGGGCACCCGTACGCCTGGCCGTGTTCACGATCTCTCGGGTGCTGTTGTCCAGCACGCGGTGATCATAGGCCTTGAGCCGGATGCGGATATTCTGATTGTCCATCGTTCGCTCTTCAGGTTTCCCGCCGAAACGAGAACCGGCGCCCGCCCGGTCTGATAGGTTTCGGGCGAAGCGCCGGTATCGTTATCGAGATCAGGCCGTAATGCTTGCAACCACGCCGGCGCCGACCGTTCGGCCACCTTCGCGGATGGCAAAGCGTAGCTGCGCGTCCATCGCGATCGGCGCGATCAGCTCAACGTCCATTGTGACATTGTCGCCGGGCATCACCATCTCGGTGCCCTCCGGCAGCGACACCACGCCGGTGACATCAGTCGTGCGGAAGTAGAACTGCGGCCGGTAGTTGGTGAAGAACGGCGTATGCCGGCCGCCTTCTTCCTTGGTCAGAATGTAGGCTTCGGCCTTGAACTTGGTGTGCGGCGTGATCGAGCCCGGCTTCGCCAGCACCTGCCCGCGCTCGACGTCCTCACGCTTGGTGCCGCGCAGCAGGGCGCCGATATTGTCGCCGGCCTGGCCCTGATCGAGCAGCTTGCGGAACATCTCGACACCGGTCACCACGGTCTTCACCGTTGCCTTGATGCCGACGATCTCGACTTCCTCGCCGACCCGGATGATGCCGCGCTCGACACGGCCGGTCACCACGGTGCCGCGGCCGGAGATCGAGAAAACGTCTTCGATCGGCATCAGGAACGGCCGGTCGGTCGCGCGCTCCGGCTGCGGAATATAGGCGTCCACCGCCTTCATCAGCTCCAGAACCGAATCATGGCCGAGCTCCGGCTTGGTGCCTTCCAGCGCGCACAGGGCGGAGCCCTTGATGATCGGGATGTCGTCACCCGGGAACTCGTAGAACGACAGCAGCTCGCGCAGCTCCATCTCGACCAGCTCGACCAGCTCGGGATCGTCCACCAGGTCGATCTTGTTGAGGTAGACCACGAGCGCCGGCACGCCGACCTGGCGGGCGAGCAGAATGTGCTCCCGGGTCTGCGGCATCGGGCCGTCGGCGGCGGAAACCACCAGGATCGCGCCGTCCATCTGCGCCGCGCCGGTAATCATGTTCTTGACGTAGTCGGCGTGCCCGGGGCAGTCGACGTGGGCGTAGTGGCGGTTCTTCGTCTCATATTCGACATGGGCGGTGGAGATCGTGATGCCACGCGCCTTCTCCTCCGGCGCCTTGTCGATCTGGTCGTACGCCGTGTAGGTGGCGCCGCCGGTCTCTGCCAGCACCTTGGTGATCGCCGCGGTCAGCGACGTCTTGCCATGGTCCACATGGCCGATCGTCCCGATGTTGCAGTGCGGCTTGTTCCGCTCGAATTTCGCCTTACCCATCGTCGTATCTCCGTAGATCCACCGGATCTGTTGGGTTGTGCCTTCTAGTAATCCGTTTCAGAGCGTGCTTCACGCCGCTCTGACGCCTCGCCTCGCACGCTCACGATCTACCAGCGGTAGTGGCTGAAGGCCTTGTTTGCCTCCGCCATCCGATGGGTGTCCTCACGCTTCTTCACCGCCGAACCCCGGTTGTTCACCGCGTCCAGCAGCTCGTTCGACAACCTGTCCTGCATCGTATGTTCGCCGCGTTTGCGGGCGGCGTCGATGATCCAGCGGATCGCCAGCGCCTGTCGCCGTTCGGTGCGAACCTCGACCGGCACCTGATAGGTGGCACCGCCGACGCGACGCGACCGGACTTCGACCGCGGGCTTCACGTTATCCAGCGCCTCATGGAACATCCGCACCGGGTCAGCCGCCTGGCCGCCGCGACGCTTCAGCACATCGAGGGCGTTGTAAACGATCCCCTCGGCTGCGGACTTCTTGCCGTCGTACATGAGCGCGTTCATGAACCGACTGATGACGACGTCGCCGAACTTGGCATCCGGCAGGATTTCACGCTTTTCCGCGCGATGACGGCGAGACATGCGTTGCCCTCTTACTTTGGCCGCTTGGCGCCATACAGCGAACGCCGCTGACGACGCTTGGCGATGCCCTGGGTATCCAGCACGCCACGCAGGATATGGTACCGCACGCCCGGCAGGTCCTTCACGCGGCCGCCGCGGATCAACACCACCGAGTGTTCCTGCAGGTTATGGCCTTCACCCGGGATGTAACTCACCACCTCATAACCGTTGGTCAGTCTGACCTTGGCCACCTTGCGCAGGGCCGAGTTCGGCTTCTTCGGCGTGGTCGTGTACACGCGCGTGCAAACGCCACGCTTTTGCGGGCAGCCCTGCAACGCCGGAACCGTGTTCCGGGTCTTCTGCGGCTCACGCCCCTTGGCGATGAGCTGGTTGATGGTCGGCATGGACCTCTTTCTCCGTTCGCGCTTAGCCGCGGGTGTAGGGGTGGTCGCCGGCTAACAGGCAAACCCCGCTGGCACGGGACGTGGTCCCATCCCGCGGGGTACGGAGACAGACGGCCTAAGCCCACTCGAAAGAAGGCGGCGCCGCATGCGTCGTTGTGCCTGCGAACAGACGACCGCCAACCGGTAACCCGGGGTCGGCCGAGGGCGCGATACCTAGAAGCCCGTTCGAGCCGAGTCAAGCGTTCACGCAAGCCTGACCATGGTTAAGTTCCCGCAATCGGCAAGCCTCAATCCACGCACCGCGATCGATTGCAGCCCCCGCTCCGGGGGCGCCCCATTGCGGCGGGACAGTTCCCGGTGAGCGATGCGGGTTTAACCGCCCGCTCGCATGGTCTAGTCATGTGGCGGTGCAGAGTCGCCGGACCCGATGGTGGGCGAGCAGCCGGATCTGGACAGTTTTCCTTTGGAGACATTCGATGTGCGGCATCGCCGGCCTGATCCTGGCTTCCGGCGCGCCCCCGCCTGACCCGCGTGTGCTGTCCAAGCTGATCAGCGCCCTGCGCCACCGCGGCCCGGACGGCACCGGCCACGCGATGATCGGGCGCGTCGCGCTGGTGCACAACCGGCTGTCGATCATCGACCTGGTCAGCGGCGACCAGCCATTGTTCGCGGGTCCGGCAACGCTGGTCGCCAATGGCGAGATCTATAATTATCGCGAACTGCGCCAGGCCATGCCTGGAGCCAGCTTCGCCACCAACAGCGACTGTGAGCCGCCGCTGCATCTGTGGCTGCGTGACGGCCCGGACTATGCGCGACACCTGCGCGGCATGTATGCCATCGCCATCCATGAGCGGGTTCGCCGGACCGTCACGCTTGTCGCGCGACCCGTTCGGCATCAAGCCGCTGTATATCGCCACGGTCGAGGGCGGACTTGCGTTCGCCTCCGAACCGCAGGCGCTGCTGGAGGCCGGGCTGGTGAAGCGCGCCGTGCGGCCGGCGGCGGTCGAGGAACTATTGCAACTTCAGTTCACCACCGGCGCCGACACTATCTTCGAGGGCGTCCAACGGCTGCTGCCCGGCGAGACCATTACCTGCTCCGACGGCCACATCCTCGATCGCCAGCGGATCAGCCACGTGCCTGCGCTTCCGCCCGAGGACATCGGTGAAGACGCTGCGATGCGGCGGCTGGATCGCGCACTGCTGGAAAGCGTCGAGCTGCATCAGCGCAGCGACGTGCCGTACGGCATGTTTCTGTCCGGTGGCATCGACAGTTCGGTGCTCATCACCCTGATGTCACGACTGAACGACGAGCCGGTGCTCGCCTTCACCGCCGGCTTCGACGCGCCCGGCTCGGTCGATGAGCGTGAGCAGGCAGAGACGGTCGCCCGCGCCGTGGGGGCGAGGCACCAATCGATCGAAATCACCGAGGCAATGGTCTGGCGGCATTTGCCGGAAATCGTGGGTGCGATGGACGATCCGGCCATGGACTACGCCATCATACCCACCTGGTTTCTGGCCAGGAGGGCGCGCCAGGACGTCAAGGTGGTGCTTTGTGGCGAGGGCGGCGACGAAATGTTCGGTGGCTACAGGCGCTATCGCCAGGCGGTACTGCCCTGGTGGCGCGGCGGGCGCGCCATGTGGGCCGACGGCAGTTTCGACAAGGTGCCGGTGCTGCGGTCCCGACCGACTGCATGGCGCGACGGCATGGCGGCGGCGGCGGCGCGGTCGGCGGAGGGCGGACGCTCCACCCTGGCAGCGGCGCAGGCGCTCGACATGACCGACTGGCTGCCGCACGACCTGCTGCTGAAGCTGGATCGCTGCCTGATGGCGCATGCAGTGGAGGGGCGCACGCCGTTCCTCGACCCCGGCGTCGCGGCGGCGGCCTTCCGGCTGCCGGACCCGATGAAGCTGCGGCGCGGCATGGGCAAGTGGATCCTGCGGAAGTGGCTGGAAAAGAACTTGCCGATCGCCCGCCCGTTCGCGCCGAAAACCGGCTTCACCGTCCCCGTCGGTGCCTGGATCAAATCCCAGGGCACCCGGCTCGGCCCGCTGGTGGCGGCACAGCCGGGCGTGGCCGAGATCGCCCACCCCGATCAGGTGGAGGCGCTGTTCCGCGACATCCGGCGCTGGCGCCATGGCTTCGCCTGCTGGAAGCTGCTGTTCTACGCGCTGTGGCACGGCCGACACATTCTGGGAGCGCTGCCTGCCGGAGACGTGTTCGAGACGCTGGCGGCACGATAGAACGTGACCGGGGGTGCCAGCGGCCCCCGGAGACATACCGGGATGGTCGTCCCGGAAACACTGCGCCGGACGGCAAAATCATCGCGCCGGGCGGCGGTCGTTGGGCGGTGGAAACAGGCGACGGATGGGAGCCTTCGGGTTCGACCTCCCGTCGTATTCATCCCGCGGTCCGGTCGTCCACGGGCCTCGCCGGCCGCCTGGAGAATTGGCCGACTTTCGGAGTTGACTTCGCCGAACGCTCCCATCATTAGGGGCGCCTCGCGACCGGCGACGGGGCTGTAGCTCAGTTGGGAGAGCGCCTCGTTCGCAATGAGGAGGTCAGGGGTTCGATTCCCCTCAGCTCCACCACCGTCCCCGGTCTTTCGGTTTCTCCACGCTGCGCTGCCCGGCCGCCATTCGGCGGCAAGTGCCACAAAGGCGCGTTGCTGCTCGTGGGTATCAACTCGTGGGTATCAATAGGGCGTGCCGCCCGCCCGCGCCTGTTGCAACGCGCGGGCATACCAGGTGAACTCGGCGAGGAAGTCCCCCAGATCGGCCGTGAGCCGGTCCTGCCGCGGCCGGCCTTCCTCGTCGATCGCGCTCTCGATACGCGGAATTGGCAACAATGTTGGAATGCTGGGCATGCCCAATTCGCCGAGGGTCATGCGCAACTGCATCGCGGCGCGCACGCCACCGAAGTGACCGGAGGAATAACAGACGATCCCCGACGGTCGCCAGAAGTACTCCTGCAAGAAATAGTCGAGCAGATTCTTCAGCGCCGGCGGAATGCCGTGGTTGTATTCACCGCTGACAATAATAAACCCGTCGGCGCGACGATACAGCGCCGCGACTGCATCCAGCCCGGGCGGCGCCTCGCCCTGCGTGTATTCGCTATAGGTGCGTTCCAACATCGGCAGCCGCAGCTCCAGCGGATCGACCAGTACCCCTTGGTGGCCGGCCGCTTGCAACGCGTCCATCAGCATACGGCCGGCGCGGATCGCCTGCCGCTCGGGCCGCACCGAGCCCAGCAGCACCGGAATGGTTAGACCGGAATCGGCCATCAAATGTCTCCGTGTCCGCAGGGAGGATGAATGTTCGTGGCATCGTCGCGCGGGTCACGGCGATGCCACACCTGTCGGCAGGGCAATCACTTGCCGTCCCTTAGCCCTCAACGCAAGCGTCAAGCTGCGCAAGGCTGCGTCGAGCACCTTGGTTGCCGCTTCGTGCATTATGGCACTTATGAGTAACAAAATGGACCTGGACAACCGCGTGACTCCGCTGCCCTCCGCTCCTCGCCGCAGGGTTGCGGTGCCGCGCAACTCGGCGCAAAATGCGCGCAAACGAAACAGGAGGAATGCGATGGCTGAGCTGTTGTCCCACCCGCCCGAGCGTCTGCATCACCACGCCTATGTCGTGAAGGACCAGGAAGCCAATCGCCGCTTCTTCGAGGACCTGCTCGGCATTCCGCTGACCGCCACCTGGTGCGAGCGGCACCTCAGCCCATGGGTGAAGCGCGAGGTCGACTTCTGCCACACCTTCTACAGCCTGGGCGACGGTGGTGCGCTTGCGTTCTTCTCGTTCGCCGACGACGAGGTCTACCAGAAGACGCAGGCCGCGGCGCCGCCCGAGATCGGCTCGATTCGACCATGTGGCATTCAAGGTCTCCGACCAAGGCTACGATGAACTTGTCGCCCGGCTGAAGGCCGCAAATGAACCGGTGCGGGAGACCGATCACGGCTATTGCAAGTCGATGTACTGCACCTCGCCCGACGGGTTGATCGTGGAATTCACCGTTGATGCACCGGACGTCGCGCGGATCGACGCGTTGCGCCGCGCCGACGCGCACAGTGAACTGGCGCGATGGGTAGCCGGCGACCACCGGACCAACAACGAGTTGCGGGCACACGAGGCGGCATAAACCGGCCGGGTAGGAACCCAGCCTTGGCCTGAGGTACCCGTCGCGATCCGCCGTCGCCCGGGACCATGGGCTGGGCGCGACCGGCCCTTGATGGCCACGGCCGGGCTACACGAGGCTGTGCTGCGTGCGAACCCTGCGTGGCGTCGGCAGGAAGCTGCTGCTAGCCTGCCCGCCATGACTGTGACCCCACCCCGGGAAATTCTCCAGGCGCTTCGGCGCATGGGACTGCTGAGCACCGCCCAGGCCGAAAAGGAACCTCAAGGGGAGCGGCTGACAGGTGGCGTGTCGTCCGACATTTGGCGGGTCGACCTCGGCAGCGGCCCAATCTGCGTCAAGCGCGCCCTGGCCAAGCTGCGCGTGGATGCCGACTGGCGCGCGCCGGTCGAGCGCAACATCTATGAAGCACGCTGGATGCAGATCGCTCGTCTGGCCGCACCGAGCGCCGTGCCGGCACTGTTGGGTCAGGATCAAGACGCCGGCATGCTGGCGATGACCTACCTTCCGCCGGAGCGCTATACGCTGTGGAAGACGCTGCTGCGCGACGGCATCGCCGAGCCCGGTTTCGCCGCGTCGGTGGCGGCGACCACCGCATGCATTCATAGCAGCGACCGCTGCCGACCCTTCGCTGGCCGAAGCCTTCCCGACCGATGCGATCTTCCTCGACATCCGGCTGGAACCGTATCTCATCGCGACCGGACGGGCGCATCCCGATCTGGCCGACCGGCTGGATCGGCTGGTGGCCGTGACGCTCGCGAACAAGCGGGCGCTGGTGCACGGCGACGTCAGCCCGAAAAACATCCTGCGTGGCCCGGACGGCGCCGGTGTTCCTGGACGCCGAGTGCGCGTGGTGGGGCGACCCAGCCTTCGACCTGGCGTTTTGCCTCAATCACCTGCTGCTCAAATGCCTTTGGGTGTCCAACGCCCGAGCGGCCTTCATGGCGTGCTTCCACGCCATGGCGACGACTTATCTGCAGCAGGTGACCTGGGAAGATGCGAGCGCGCTCGAAGTGCGGGCGGCCGGTTTGCTGCCGGGATTGCTGCTGGCCCGCGTGGACGGCAAGTCGCCGGTTGAGTACATCACGACCGAGGCTGCGCGGGATGTGGTCCGCCGCGTGGCGAGGTCGCTCCTGCTGGATCCGCCCGCGCGCCTGGCCGATGTCGCTCGGGCGTGGGCAAATGAGCTGGCCCGGGGCGCCAGCGCCACCAAGTCGGCAACCTCCGGCCTCGGCGCCACGGAATGACCTCGGGACAGCAGCCGATCCCGGAGCAACACCTGGCCCCGGGATGGGACCAATCACCGGGTGGGCCACGGCGCGGGATGGAGGACGGACCATCGTCCGGCAAACAAAGGACGGAACAATGACCGATACCAGCATTGCCTTCATCCACGCCCGCCGCGTCTGGGACAGCCGTGGACGTCCGACCGTCGAGGCTGACGTCCTGCTCGAAGGCGGTGCCGTGGGACGGGCGATCGCACCCGCGGGCGCCTCGACCGGGTCAGCCGAGGCGGTGGACCTTCGCGACGGCGGCCCGGCGTTCGGCGGCTACGACGTTACGAAGGCGGTAGCGCATGTCAACGGCATCATCGCCCACGCGGTCGTCGGCATGGACGCGGTGGATCAGGAAGCACTGGACGAACGGCTGATCGAGTTGGACGGCACGCGCAACAAGGGGCGCCTGGGCGCCAACGCGACGCTGTCGGTGTCCATGGCCGCCGCACACGCCGCCGCGGCGGCCGCGGGTCAGCCGCTCTATCGATATCTCGGCGGCCCCGATGCGGCGCTGATCCCGTTGCCGCAGATCCAGATTTTCGGCGGCGGGGCGCACGCGGTTCGCCGTGTCGACATCCAGGATTTCATGGTCATGTGTCCGGCGGCGGCGTCCTTCGGTCAGGCGCTGGACTGGACCGCCGAGGTCTACCGCGCCGCCGGTCTGATCATGGCCGAGGCGGGCAATCGGGCCGGCGTCGCCGACGAGGGCGGTTGGTGGCCAATGTTCGCCACCAACGAGGAGGCGCTGGACACCCTGGTCCGCGCCATCGAACGCGCCGGCTTCCGGCCCGGTGAGCAGGTAGGTATCGCACTTGACGTTGCCGCCTCGGAATTCGGCCGTAATGGGACGTACAAGATGGCCCTGGACAAGGCTGAGCTGACCAGTGACGGCATGATCGAACTGTTGACCGGCTGGATCGGCCGCTACCCTATCCTGTCCATCGAGGACCCGCTGGCCGAGGACGACCTCGATGGCCTCGTTGCCTTTACCCGCGCGGTCGGCGACCGGATACAGATCGTCGGCGACGATCTTTTCGTGACTGACGCCGACCGGCTGCGTGACGCCGCCGCACGCGAAGGCGGCAATTGCGTCCTGCTGAAACCCAACCAGCGCGGCACACTGACCGAAGCACTGGACGCGAGACGAGCCGCGCAGGACGTTGGCTACGCCACGATCGTCTCGGCGCGGTCGGGGGAGACGGAGGACATCACCATTGCCCATCTCGCCGTGGGCTGGGGCGCCGGGCAACTCAAGGTAGGCAGCTTCAGCCGGGGCGAGCGAATGGCGAAATGGAACGAAGTGCTCCGCATCGAGGAGGCGCTCGGCGGCAAGGCCCGTTTCGCCGGCGGCACGGTGCTGCGTCGATCCGGAGCCGACCGGGCCGCCGCTGAAGGGTCCGCCGGACCACAGTGACCGCCGCGAGCATGAGCTGGATATGACCGCGACCGCCGTCACGCCGAGCGAGATCGGGCCAGGACGGACCCGAACCTCCCGGCAGGCCGTGGCCGGGTCCGATCGGCTCGGCAATGTCTGCTTGCGTGCACAGGTTCGCCACTATTGGTTATTATTACTTATAAGATACATTTAAGTCATCGATACATTATATCGGATGCTATTAAGTATCGAAGCGTCGGCTGACACCAAAAATTGTTGCCAACTCGACCTTTAGTTAATTGAATCATGTCTTGACAGTGACTAAAGACCGCTATTGCGCGGCCTCGGCGCCTCGACACATTCGGCCGGCGCACAGGGAGTGGTCCTCGTGCAGAATCCACAACGGTACCCGCAAACCGCCGACAATCGCCGGGCTGATCCGCCTGCTCGCCGCTCCCATTCGCGGGCGGGGCGCACCGGCGGGTTTGACTGCGCGGCCTCGGTCCTGCCGCAACGAGGAAACCACGCGCCAAAGCATCCGCCGGAACGCTCCATATTGCAAGCGTGCTGGTCGCATGCCAGCCCGGGCGGTGAACGATCCGCTCTCGGCGCAACTGATTCGCGATCCGTCGGCGCACTTGGGGTGGCGGCCGCCGCGGCCCTCGCCGCGGCTCGGTCCACGGCGCGGTTCGTCCGGATCCGCGACCGGATAAGGTCTCTCGCGGCCCACCTGACGTGGCCAACCGGCGATGAAAGCGCTTCAGGTGCCGCTTCAGGCGCCACACTCGAGAGCCGCATACTTCGGTATCGCGTCCGCCGTCACGTCAGCCGTGCTTCTGCTCCTCGCCGGTGCATCGCTCGCCCGCGCCAATCTGCAAGGGGTCGTGAAGTGCGACGTGATCGGCGACAAAGTGGTTGCCGCCCAGCTTGCAACCGAGACGCTGCTGTCAACGCTCAAGGACGCCGAAACCGGCGAACGCGGCTATTTGCTGACCGACGACCCGAACTACCTGCAGCCGTACGACGCCGCCCGGGCTCGGCTGGGCGGAGACCTTGACCGGATTGACGCCTCAGGCCTGGGCGTCCCCGAGCGGCAGCGCCGGATCGGTCGTATACGCGAGTTAACCGGGGCAAAAATGAACCAAATGGCCGGCACCGTGGCGCTGCGGCAATCCGGCCAGACCCAGGCGGCGCGTGAGCGGGTGCGCGAGGACGCCGACAAGGACGTAATGGACGCCATCCGCGCCGAGGTGGATGCGCTGCAGGAAGACGCGGTCACCCGGCTCGCGGAGGCCCGTGCGAGCATCCGATCACCTATCCGCTGGGCCGCGGTCACCGGCATGGGCGGAATGGCCGCCGGGCTCCTGGTCTGGGTCACCCTGGCGCAACGGTCGGCGTCAAGGCGGATCACGACCAACGAGTTGCACCTGGATCGGTTCGCCCGCGCCTTCGGGCTGACCCAGGGCATGATATGCGACCGGGACGGGCAGATCATCTTCTGGAGCGTCGGCGCCGAGCGTCTCTATGGCTACAGCCAGGAGCAAGCGGTTGGGCAGAATCCGCACGATTTGCTGCGGACCGCCTTTCCACAGCCGCTGCCGGAGATCGAAGCTGTATTGATGCACGAGAGCCACTGGCACGGCGAATTGGTGCACCATCGCCAGGACGGCGCCCTGCTTCATGTCGCCTGCCACTGGGCGCTGCACCGCGGCGAAGCGAATGAGGCCGACGTCGTTATCATCGTCAGCAATGACATCACCGACTTGAAGCAAACCGAGGCGGCGTTGCGACAGAGCGAGATGAAGCTACAGTTGGTGCTCGATGTCTCCGACCAGGGCGTCTGGCGCTGGGAAGTCGGTGAGGACACGTTCGAGCAGGAGTGGGACCGGCGCTGCAAGGCGCTGTTCGGCTTCGAGCCCGACGCGCGCGTGGATTACCTCACCTGGGCGTCCGCCATCCATATCGAAGATCGAGAAATGGCGGAGGCCGCGATATCGCGGGCACTGGATCCGGCGGACCCTTACGACGACTACCTCTGTAACTATCGCGTGGTGCGTCCCGACGGCCAGGTCATCTGGCTCGCATCCAAGGGCGCCGCGCTGTTCAGACCCGATCCGCAAGCGCCCTCCAAGCGTCGGATGATGCGCATCCTGGGCACCATTCACGACGTCTCGGACGCGAAGCGCGCCGAGCGGGAGCGACTGCGGGCGGGAACGCTGTTGCGCACCATCATGGAGACCGCGGCCGGGCTGATTTATGCCAAGGACCGGCAGGGGCGGTTGCTGGCAGCCAACGAAGCGGTGCTGGAAATGATCGGCAAGCTTTGGGAAGAGGTGGAGGGCCATACCGACCTCGACTTCCTGAGCGACCCGCTGCAGGCCGATGCCGTCATGTGCAGTGACCGACAGGTCATGGAGCAGGGGCGTATCGAGCGGGTGGAGGAGCTGGTCAGCGGCGAGGATGGTCGTGAACGGGTATGGTACGCCACCAAGGCGCCAATGCGTGACAGCAACGGACAGGTGATCGGTCTGGTCGGAGTGTCGGTCGACATAACCGACCGCAAGCGCGACGAGGAGCGGCTGCGGTTGATGGTCAACGAATTGAACCACCGGGTGAAAAGCACCTTGGCGACCGTCCAGGCGATCGCCTTGCAGACCTTGCGCGGCACCAATACCGCGGTGCGTGGGACGTTGGAGAAGCGCTTGCTGGCAGTCGCCTCTGCCCACGATGTGCTGACACGTGAGAAATGGGAAGGCGCCGCGCTGGATGATGTGGTCGGCGGAGCGCTCGCTCCATTTGGCGGCCGAGACGGCGACCGCTTTGAGGTATCCGGGCCGCGATTATCACTGAGCCCGCGGGCGGCCCTGGCGCTGGCGATGGGCCTGCACGAACTGGCCACCAACGCGCTGAAGCACGGCGCCTTGTCCACGTCCTCGGGACGGGTTGGGATCCATTGGGAGATCACCACCGGCGATCCGCCATTGCTTCGCCTGATCTGGACCGAACGTGACGGACCCCCGGTTTCGCCGCCGACCCGACGTGGTTTCGGCATTCGTCTGCTGGAGCGCAGCCTGGCGCAGGACCTCGGTGGTTCGGCGCTGATTAGCTTCGAGGCACCCGAAGGTCTCACCTGCGTGATCGAGGCACCACTGGCCGAGGTGATTTCGACCGCGGACGCATTGTCGCTGCCGCGCGTTGGCAACTGCTAGGAAGGCGGCGGTCATGGTGGCCGGGACCAGGGTGCTGGTCGTGGAGGACGAGGCCATGGTCTCCATGATGCTCGAGGATTTCCTCGAGGACCTGGGTTGCGTGGTGGTGGCAACCGCATCGCGTCTGGAGGAGGCTTTGAAAAAGGCGGCGGAGCTGCAGATCGATGTGGCGGTGCTCGACGTGAACCTGGCCGGCAAATTGAGCTACCCGGTCGCTGAACTGCTTCGCTCGCGTGGAATTCCGTTCCTGTTCGCAACCGGATACGGCACTGCCGGGTTGCCGGAGCGGTTGCGCGACGCTCCGGTGCTGTCCAAGCCCTATCTACGGGACCAACTCGTCGCGGCGCTGGTCGCCACGAAGGCCGGTTGAACCTTGGCCCGGGCAGCTGCGGCGCCGCTGACGGTCGCGGGTTCGCTCCATGGGTTCTGGTGGCGGCGGTGTCGGACCGTAGCGGCGATTGCGAGGGCGGAAGCCAGTTCCATTGGAGGCTTGACCTCACCGCGCTCGGCGACCATTTTCCCGGCACGCTCCGGCCGGTCGGCCGAGGTCGGCCACGCTTTCGAGGATCACGTTCATGGCGAAGTCGAACACCGTTCAGATCAGGCTCGTGTCCACCGCGGATACAGGGTTCTTCTATGTGACGAAAAAGAACGCACGTGCCCAGACCAACAAGCTGGAGCTGCGGAAGTACGATCCGGTCGTACGCAAGCACGTCGCGTTCAAGGAAGCCAAAATCAAATAGCGCGATACAAGCCTGGGAGCGGCGTCAGGCTGAGGAACCTGGTTGTGAAACAGCCGCCAGGAGCCATTCCGTTCAAGGCGGAAGAGCTTTAACCGTTTCGGTTCGAGCCATTTCAACGCGATTTCGCCCGTTGCGCTTTGCGTCGTAGAGCGCGGCGTCCGCAGCCTGTAGCAGGGCCTCCGGGGCAACCGCGGCGCCCGCCGTGCAGGCAACGCCAACGCTGACGGTCAGTGGCATTTGGATGCCACTCAGGGTGTCGAACGCGATGCCTTCGACCGCCACGCGCAGCCGCTCGGCCGCTGCTTCCGCCTCGAGCGGACCGGTGCCGGGCATGACCACGACAAATTCCTCGCCGCCGTAACGCGCCAGCGAGTCGAACACCCGCGTGTTGGTGCGCAGCGTGTCCGCGATCAGCCGCAGCGCGCGATCACCGGACGCGTGGCCATGACGATCGTTGACCAGCTTGAAATGATCGACATCCATCATCAGCACCGCCAATTGCCAACCCTGGCCGCTTTGCATCAGGGCTCTGAGATGGCGGCTCAGGTAGCGCTGGTTATAGAGGCCGGTCAGCGGGTCGGTCAGCGCCATCTCCAGCGCCGTCCCAAGATCCGAGCGCAGCCTGTCCTGATAGAATTTCCGCCGGATCTGATTGCGCACCCGCGCGCGCAGTTCGTTCGGATCGATCGGTTGCACCAGCCAGTCACTCGCGCCCAGTTCGAAACCGCGCAGGATGCGATCTTTCTCTCCCGGCTCGGCGACCAGCAGGATCGGCGTCTCGTGCGATGCATCCGACGCGCGCAATGCCGATACGAGCTGCAGCGGGTCTTCATCCGCCAATGACAGGTTGACCACGATCAGGTCGAACGCGACCGAGGAGGTCATCGTCAGCGCGTCCCGGCCATTCCGAGCGTATCCGGTTACCACCTCCTCCTCGCCCAGCGCGTCCTGGATGCTCTGCGCGTTGTGGTCCCAGTCGTCCACCACCAGCGCTCGCGCCCCACCGACCGAAGGCAGCGTTTCCCGGTCGGGGCAGAGCCCCAGCGCCCGAGCGGTTTCGCCTCGGGCGCGCCACTCATCGAGCAGGCGTTTCAATCGGACGAGGCTGCGTACCCGCGTCACCAGCGTCTCGTACTCGACCGGCTTGGTCAGGAAGTCGTCGGCGCCAACCTCAAGGCCTCGCAGACGCTCCCCCGGCTCACCCAATGCAGTCAGCATCACGACCGGGATATGCAGCGTCATCGCATCGTCTTTCAGCCGACGACAACACTCATAGCCGTCCATCCCCGGCATCATGACATCCAGCAAAATCAGATCGGGTTGCCATTCCCGCGCGATCGCCAACGTCTCAAACCCGTCACGTGCGGACGTGACCTGATAGTACTCAGCCGCCAACTTGGCTTCCAGCAAACGTGTGTTGGCGGGCACATCATCGACGATCAAAATTCGCGCGGTCATGCGGCGTCCACGTTACCTCCAGAACCACCACCGGCAAATTCGCATCGGCTCGGTAGTTTATATCGGAAGCCCGGTCAGTATCAAAGGAAACTGAGCCTTCGGAGCCTTCGAGGCCACCGGTTCATCGGGCTTGGCGAGGGCGACCGGTCGCGGCAGGTACTGAGACGATGCACTAATTTTCAGGACATTCCGTGTAATTGACACAAAATCTGAAGCATGTCCGTGGCTAGGTGGCGCGTCCGTGCTTCCCCCGTCCCCCCTCTGGTACCCTGATGCTTTTTCGCCACTGGATTGCCAATTTTCTCCGGGGCGAGTCCGGTTGTCGTGTTCTTTGCGAAAGCGTTCAGCGACATCTTCGGCCACCGCACCCATCGCAGGCGAGAGGACGGCGTCATCTCGCCTGCATCGCCGGATCGTAGAGCGCCAACTATACGATATGTTGTTGTCGGCGATTGTTTGTTGTCGGGATTGTTCCCCTGGTGACAGTCCGTTATAGCGCGATCCACCCAACGCCTTCGAACACAGGCGTCTGACGGGACGCGGGCATGGGTCAGCGCTTCAGGCTCGCGCCAACCAGGAACTCTCTGTTTCCCTCGGGCCCGGTCAGCGGGCTTTCGGTGACGCCAAGCACGGTCCAGCCAGGCACGCTGGCCCACCAAGAGATGATGCGATCGCACACCGCGCGATGCACCGCCGGATCGCGCACCACGCCCTTGCCGCCGACGGCCGCAGCTCCTGCTTCGAACTGCGGCTTGATCAATGCAATCGCCCAGGCGCCCGGGGCGCAGAGCAACAGCGGTGCAGGCAGCAGCGTGGCCAGTCCGATGAAGCTGGCATCACAGACCAGCGCCTCGATGGGATCCGGCACCATCGACTGGTCGAGGTAACGCGCGTTGGTCTTTTCGTGCACCACCACCCGCGGATCGACGCGAAGCTTCCACGCAAGCTGGCCGAAACCGACATCGACCGCGTGCACCTTCGCCGCGTCATTCGCCAGTAGCACGTCGGTGAATCCGCCGGTCGACGCACCGACGTCCAGACACACCAGCCGGGCTGGGGTGAAGCCGAAATGCGCCAGGCCGTGCGCCAGCTTCACGCCGCCGCGGGACACCCACGGATGCAACTGCCCACGCACCTCGAGCGCGGTGCCGGCCGGCAGCAGATCGCCTGCCTTGGCGATCCGCCGCTCCCCGGAAAAGACCTTTCCCGCCAGGATCAGTGCCTGCGCCCGCGCGCGGCTTTCCGCCAGGCCAAGCTGCACCAGCCACTGATCGGCGCGCTGTTTCACCCCTCGGTGTCCCAGGTTCGCGGCGGGCGTAACCTCGCCGCCGCGAGCGCCGCGGTCATTGGCTACTCCAACGGGCGCGTGGTCAGCGACCCGTCAGTCCGCTGAACCAATGCCTCGACCCTGGCCTCTACTTCCGCCAGCTTGCCCTCGCAGTGGCGACGCAGTTTCACGCCTCGCTCGAACGCCTGGATCGCAGCGTCCAGCTTCAACGTGCCGCCTTCCAGACCCCGCACGATCTGGTCAAGCTCAGCCAGTGCATCCTCGAAGGACAACTGGGCGACATCGTCTGGCGGCGTATCAGGCATGGTCAGCGTCCTCGGATCCTTGAGCGAAGTGGGTCAGGCGGAGCCGGTCGCGTCCGCGCCGGCTTCTTCGATTGGGCGCGTGGCCAGGGAGGCAGGACAGGCGGTTTCGCTGCATGCTCGCGCGCCCGCCCGAGTGGCGCCAGGCCCTACCCGCGCATCAGGCCACGAACGTGGATGGCGACCGAAGCGGCCAGCGCATCCAGGTCGTAGCCGCCTTCCATCACCGAGACCACGCGGCCGCCGCAGTGGCGATCAGCGAGCGTCACGAGTTCCTCGGTGATCCAGGCGAAATCGCCGGTTTCCAGTCGAAGTTGCGCCAGCGGGTCGGCGATGTGCCCGTCAAACCCGGCGGAGATGATCAGCAGGCCCGGCGCGAACCCGTCGAGCCGCGGCAGGATCGTCCCCGACCAGGCGGCACGGAACGCCGCACCGCCATCGCGCGCGCGCAGCGGGGCGTTGACGACGTTGCCGGCGACGCCGTGCTCCGACGGCTCGCCGGTACCGGGGTAGCAGGGACTTTGGTGCGACGATGCGTAAAACAGGTTGGGATCGGCCTCGAAGATCGCCTGGGTGCCGTTGCCATGATGCACGTCGAAATCGACCACCGCGACGCGCTCAACCCCCCATTTCACGCGAGCATGCAGCGCGGCGACCGCGGCATTGTTGAACAGGCAGAAACCCATCGGTCGGCGTGGTTCGGCGTGATGGCCGGGGGGCCGGACGGCGGCGAAGGCGGCGCGGGCCCAGCCCTCCATCACCGCGTCGACAGCTTTGATCGCACCCCCCGCCGCCCGCGCCGCGGCCTCCGCACTGCCGGCGCTCATCACCGTGTCGCCATCCAGGTTGACCGGCTGGCCGAAGTCGGGGCGGATCGCCAGGATAGCCTCGACGTAGTCGCGGGGATGCACGCGAGCAAGCTGGTCGACGGTCGCGAGCGGCGCCATCTCGCGCAATAGCGGGGTGAACTCCTCGCTCTCCAGCGCCGCCAGGACGACGCGCAGCCGTTCCGCGGTTTCCGGATGGTACGGGCCGGTGTCGTGCTCCAGGCACGCCGGGTGGGTGATCAACGCAGTCGCCACGTCAGCCGTCCTTTCAATCGCGATCACGCCTGCTCGGGGCGGCCGGGTTAGCTGCGTCGCGGGCCGCTTCATCCCGGATCGCGTCGTTGGGGCGCCGGTCTTCGGTGCGGCGGCGGATTACGAAACTGAATATGCCGGATTCCTCGCTCCACGCCAGCAAGGCGTGCCCGGTTTCCTGACAGAACGCCTGGAAATCCCCGACCGCCGCCCGATCAGTGGCCAGCACGCGCAGCCGCTGCCCGGGCGCCATTCCGCGCAGCGCGCGGTTCGCCCGTAGCACCGGCAACGGGCAATTCATGCCCTTCACGTCCAGCAACGTCTCGCTCATGCCGGCAACATGAGTGCGCCGGCGCGGTTGGGCAAGCCAGTACCTGCCGTGGGCCGTACCGTCAGGCGGAAAACCTGGGCTCGACCGCCGGTCAGCCTGCCGATCCTGGCCCGGAGCCCCGCAGCCGCATTTCCTGCCGGTTGGCGACAAATGGCCACCCGCCGGGCGCTAAACACGTGCTTGAGCAATCGGTGCCAGCGCGCCATGTTACCGGCGGAATGACCCAACATCGAATCGGCGTTGATCTGGGCGGCACCAAGATCGAAATCGCCGTCCTCGGGACCGGCGGGATCGAGGTATTGCGCCGTCGCGTCTCGACGCCCCCTGGTTATCCGCAAACGGTGCAGGCCATCGCCGACCTGGTGCGGGAGGCGGAAGCCCAACTCGGCGTCTCCGCGCCGGTCGGCATTGGCATACCGGGCGTCATCAGCCCGGCCACCGGCCTGGTGAAAGGCGCCAATTCGATCGCCCTGAATGGCCATCCCTTCGACGCGGACGTCAGCCGGGCCCTGGCGCGGCAGGTGCGGGTCGAGAATGACGCCAACTGCTTTGCCCTGAGCGAGGCGACGGACGGCGCCGGCCGTGGCTTCGGCTGCGTTTTCGGCGTGATCCTCGGTACCGGCTGCGGTGGTGGGATCGTGATGCACGGGCAGGTGCATCGTGGGCCGCACCGGGTGGCCGGCGAATGGGGGCACACGCCGCTGCCCTGGGCGACGCCTGATGAGTATCCGGGCAATCAGTGCTGGTGCGGCCGGCGTGGCTGCCTGGAGACCTATCTGGCCGGCCCCGCGCTGGCCCGCGACTGCGACGGACCACAGGCCCGCGACGCGAGCGATTTACCGGCCCGGGCAGCCGCTGGCGAGCCATCCGCCGTCGCCGCGCTTGCACGGCACGTTGACCGGCTGGCCCGCGGCTTGGCCGTGGTGGTCGATATTCTGGACCCGGACGCGATCGTTCTGGGCGGCGGCCTGTCGAACCTGGAGAACCTGTATACCGAGCTTCCCAGGCTGCTGCCGCTATACGCCTTCAGCGACGTCATCGCGACCCCGATCCTGCGCAACGTGCACGGTGATTCCTCAGGGGTGCGGGGCGCCGCGGCGCTTTGGCCGCCCGACTGACATGGCATCGCTGTGCCGCGACTGCTATCTGATCGCGGACGCAATCCCGCCCGAAGACATGCGAAACTGTCCGAGCTGTGGGGGCAACCGGCTGCTGCACCATCGGTCGCTGCGACGCCTCGCCATCGCCCATGTCGACTGTGACGCTTTCTACGCCAGCGTGGAAAAGCGCGACCGGCCGGAATTGGCGTCGCGCCCGGTGATCGTCGGCGGTGGCACCCGCGGTGTGGTAACCGCCGCCTGCTACATTGCCCGGATCTATGGGGTCAGGAGCGCCATGCCGATGTTCAAGGCGCTTCAGGCGTGTCCGGATGCGGTGGTGATCCGCCCGGATTTCACTAAGTACTCGGCCGCATCGAAGCAGATCCGCCGACTGATGGAGGCGCTGACGCCCCAGGTGCAGCCGCTGTCGATCGATGAGGCGGTGCTGGACCTTGCCGGCACCGAGGCCCTGCACGGCGCGCCGCCCGCCGTGGTGCTGGCGCGCTTTGCCAATGCCGTGGAGCAGCAGGTCGGCGTGACCGTCTCGATCGGGCTGGCGGCCAACCGGCTGATGGCCAAAATCGCGGCCGGGCGAGGCAAGCCGCGTGGCCTGACGCTGATTGATGCGGCGGAAGCCGCCACGCTGCTCGCGCCGGAACCGGTGCGGCTGCTGCCCGGCGTCGGCGCGGCACTCGCCCGCAAGCTGGAGAGCATGGGCATCACCCGTCTCGGCCAGCTGCAGGTACTGCCGCTGGCCGAGGCCAGACGGCGGCTGGGCGACGACGGGCCGGCCCTGGTCGCCCGATCCCGCGGCGATGACGCCCGGCGGGTCGATCCAGCGCGGGAGACGAAATCCGTCAGTGCCGAGACCACGTTCAATACCGACCTGACGGACCAGGCCGATCTGGAAAGGCACCTCTGGCGTCTCTGCGAGAAGCTGGGGCAGCGCTTGAAAGGTCAGGAAATTGCCGCCGCGGGCGTTGTCCTGAAGCTCAAGACCTCTGGCTTCACCTTGCGCACTCGTAACGCTCGGCTGTCCAGTCCGACCGTGCTGCCGGATCGGCTGTTCGGCGTGGCGCGAACACTGCTCGCGGGCGAGGCGACCGGAACGGCGTTTCGCCTGATCGGTATCGGCGCGCATCCACTGGTTCCGGTCGCGCTCGCCGATCAGGGTGACCTGGCCGACACGGCGACACCTCGGCTGGCAGCCACCCAAGGCGCCATCGACGCACTGCGTGCCCGCTTCGGCCAACGCGCGATCGCACGCGGCCGCTCGCTGCGCTGAGCAGGCCCCAAGGACGGCCCCGGCCGGCTCGCCGATTCTGCCCCGAACGCGGATTAATTCGTGGTCAGGATGGAACCCACCCGGTCTTTTGGCTTTAACCGGGCGGACCCGGTATTTTACCTTACAACGATGTAGTGATATCGAAAGCGGCGGAAGCAGAATAATCACGGCCCGGACGTCGCCAGAAGCCGAGCTGTCGGCGCACGATGGAGTGTTTGAACGGACACTGGACTGGTGTGGCGGAAGCTACCGCTCCGACCTGCGTCCGGCGCCGCAATTTCGACAGGTTGAACAGATCGACAGGAAGTTTTCCATGGCGACGCGCATCGGTGGGCGACCGGTCGAAAGCCGTTGCCGGTCGGCCGGGGCGCCAGCACGAGGTGGCCGCGGAGGCCTTCACTCACGTTTCCATCTGAAGACACATCAAATTGTAATGGTATATTATTGCGCCAAGACAAGCTGCTTCACCGACCGGTGCGCTTAGTTCACTGTTTCGTTACGAGACACGAATTCGGCGGCGTGACCAGTATCCGGACGACAGCACGAGGCACCGAGCGCCGCTGTCTTGTATACAGGAAAGGTAACAGGAGAATGATCACCAACGAAGTCAGCGATGGGTTAGCTGGGATACTACGCACCGCAATCGTGGAACTCGTCCGCCGTGACGGGCCGGATCTCTCGGCGCGCCAACTTGGCGTGTTCCTGACATGCTATCTGGAAACCGAGGCGCAGACGGTGCGCGGCCTCGCGGGCAAACTCGGCGTTTCCAAGCCGGCCATCACGCGGGCGCTGGACCGGCTGTCGGAATTCGACCTGGTTCGCCGCAAGACCGATCCGCTGGATCGCCGCAGCGTGCTGGTGCAACGCACCGCGACGGGCATGGCGTTCCTGCGGGAAATGCGAACGATCCTGCGTGATGCCGCATCGACACTGCGGATTACCGCCGAACCTGCACAGACGCGCCAGCGCACTGGTATCGAGCCGGTTCGCGCCACGCATTAAGACCCGGGCCGGAATGTGGCCCGGGGCTACCGATTGCCAACGCGTGATCATCCGTCTATGCGGCCTGCGTGACGACGGAGGGCGCGACGATGTTCGAGAGTTCCGAAAGCCTGGTTATCACATCCGGTCGAAAGCCCGAACATTATCGGCACCTTGCCGATCAACTCGATCATCTGTTGGCGGGAGAATCGGATGCCGTCGCCAACCTGGCGAACGCCGCGGCGTTGCTCTATCACGGTTTGCCTGACCTGAACTGGGCCGGGTTCTATCTGGCGCGCGGCCGGACCCTCGTGCTTGGTCCTTTTCAGGGCAAACCGGCCTGCGTCCGGATCGATGTCGGCAAAGGCGTTTGCGGCACGGCCGCCGAACGGCGTCAGAGCGTTCTCGTTGCCGATGTGCATGCTTTCCCGGGGCATATCGCCTGCGACCCCGCGTCTCACTCGGAGCTGGTCGTGCCACTCGTCCGCGGCGCCGACCTGCTGGGCGTGCTGGACCTGGACAGTCCGCGCCCGGCGCGCTTCGATGCGGATGACCAGGCGGGCTGCGAGGCGCTGGTGGCGGTTCTTGTGCGCCACCTCACGTTCACGCCGCCAGCCTGATCAGGCAGTGTCCGATCGTCGGACATTTGCGCTAATCGAAGGGGGACAGGACATCATGCTGCTCGACCATCGCACTTATACATTAAAGCCGGGAACCATGGCCAAACACCTGGCCATCTATCAGGAATATGGCTTTACGCCACAGAAGCGGCATCTCGGCGAACCGCTCGCGTATCTGGTAACCGAATCGGGCGAAGTGAACACCTATATCCACATCTGGGTCTACAAGGACGCGGCGGACCGGGCGACGAAGCGGGCGGCAATGCAGGCAGACCCGGACTGGCAGATCTACCTGCAGAAGACCGGTGAAGCGGGCTACTTGATAGCACAAAGAAACAATCTCATGACGCCGGCGCCCTTCGCCCCGATCAATCGCTGACGAATTATCCCCGCAGCCGATGGCGGTGCTCGGTCGTACGACGGCGGCGGCAATAAAGCCGCAGCACCGGACGCGCCGCCGCGGTTGACTGGCGCTCCGGGCTGTTGGGTTGCCCGGTCCGCCAGGCGGGGCGCCGTTGTGGCGAAGGTGCGCCCGCCTGCCGCCGCTGGGTAAAATCTAGCGGCTGCCGAATATCGCGCTGCCGACCCGCACCCAGGTGGCGCCGCACTGTATCGCCAGCTCGAAGTCAGCCGACATGCCCATCGAGACCGTGCTCAAGCCATGTCGAGCGGCGCGGTCGGCAAGCCAGGTGAAATGGGGGCGCGGGTCTTCGTCATGCGGCGGCACGCACATCAGGCCAACCAGCGCCGGCCCGAAGCGTGTCCTTGCACTCATCGATGAAGCCATCCGCCGCGTCTCGCGCGACACCCGATTTCTGCGGTTCCGAGCCGGTGTTGACCTCTACCAGAAGGGATGGCGTGCGGCCCTCCCTGGCGATCGCCACGGTCAGCGCCTCGGCTAACCGCGGGCGGTCGACCAACTCGATCACCTCGGCGATCCGCACCGCCTCACGCGCCTTGTTGGTCTGCAAGCCGCCGATGATGTGCAGGCTGAGGTGGTGGGACCCCCGCAGCTGCGGGAATTTGGCCGCGGCCTCCTGCACCCGGTTCTCACCGAACACCATCTGGCCGGCAGCCAGGGCGGCACGAACCGCGTCGACCGGTTTGGTCTTCGATACCGCGACCAGGGTGACATCCTCGGGCTTGCGACCGGCCGCGACGGCGGCGGACGCGATCCGGTCGCGCACGCGGCGGAGATTTTCGGTGATCGCATCGACTTCCAGCATTGGGTAGATCAATAGCCCGGATAGCGCACCAGCGCCAAACGCAGCTTCGGTTGAGCGCCCGCTGGTGGCGGCCGCACTCGGCTAACTGCCGGGGCGCCGGCTGCCGCGGACGCCGGTCCTCGCCGCGGCGCACAGCCGTGGGTCCGTGGTGCAGACACCTGTCGTGTCCGGTTGCCCGGACTGGCACCGGTTCGGGCCGGCCGAGGGCGATGAGCAGAGGCACAGGCAGTCCAGGCCGAGACGTTCGGCTCAGTCGATCGGATAGCGGATGTCGATGACCTCCAGCACGTCGGAGCCGTGTGGGGTGCGCACGCGGACCTCGTCGCCCCGACGGGCCTTGAGTAGCGCGAGGGCAACCGGCGAGCCGATGCTGATCTTGCCCGCCGCCATATCGGCTTCGTCGACACCGACTATGGTCACGGTGACCTCCGCGTCACGTTCGGTGGTGTAATAGGTCACCGTGGCGCCGAAGAAGACCCGGTCGCGCTGCGTCTGGCCCGCGGGTGAGACGACCTCGGCGTGGGCGAGGCGATTACTTAGAAAGCGCAGTCGCCGATCGATCTCACGCAGGCGACGCTTGCCCTCCTGGTAGTCGGCATTCTCGCTGCGATCGCCGTTGCCCGCCGCCCAGGAGACAATTTCGACCACCCGGTGCCGGTGATTGCGCAAGGCGACGAGCTCCTGCTTGAGCCGGTCATTACCTTCCGGCGTCATATAGAACCTGCCGGCGGGCAGTTTGGGCGGACGGTCTTCGTCATCGTCACTCATGCCGAGGATGTTCGGCCGTTCGCCCCGGTCGCGGCAAGGGTTGCGTTGATCAACGGCTCGCGGCGGCGCTCTCGACAGCGTTCACGCTGGATGCCGCCTGGTACAACCCGGGTCGCGTCAACGTGAACGCCCGGCACTCGGGGCCGAACGCCCGGCGACGGCCAGTTTCAGGCTGGTGCCGCGCGCAAAGATTTTATCGAATGAAATTAGCCTCGCGACATATGATGCAGCATGACAACATATCGCGCTTCGGTATGCGGTGACCTGTCGTGCTGCTGAAGCATGCGCTGAACGAAGGTCATCCTGTTTGAATAGACACCGGTCTTGGCACAAGGACGCCGAGAGCTGCCCGATGCCGTGTCACGATTTCTTGAAGGCCAATACTTGCAAAGGTTTCCGGCGTTGTTCCTGCCCAAATTTGGACTTCGAGCATCCGCGTTGCGCATTGTCTCACTGCGTACCAGGCTGGCAGTCGGTGGGTAACAGGTGGCGAGCAAATGAAAAGGTTGCTGTTGATAATGTCGTTCACGATCGGCGGTGCGGGGTTCGCTGCACCGCCACCCGGCGCAAACCCGAACAGCGAGATCTACAAATGGTTCGACCGTCAGGAAAACGTGGTCCAGGGCTCGTGTTGCGGTGAGGGCGATGGCCATATCCTCAACGATGACGAATGGCGGGCCAAAGGTGACGGATACGAAGTAGAGATTAAGGGTCAATGGTTTGCGACCAGACCAGAAATGGCACTCAGGCGAAGCTTGGAAGATCCTAATCCAACTGGCCATGCTGTTGTCTGGTATACGATCAGGGAGAGAGAAGTTGCGATCTACTGCTTCGCACCAGGATGGATGAATTAGCCGGCTTGCAACGGGCATAATACTGTCCGCAGCGAGCGATTGCTGCTGTCTATGCTGACTGCGCGTTTGAATGACGGATGGTGCTTCCCGCGGACAACTCCGGCCGCAAGCAAAGCGCTTCGCCGCCAGTCTGATCTTTGCAGACGCGGTTGATCAGGCGGATCTAACGTGGACCGTGCGACCGCCGCATGCCTCGATCATTCACCATAGTCTCCAATCTTCACAGCGAGCAGCACGTAAACGCAGGCACCGACCGAAGCTATGATTGGAATGAGCAGCACAAGCGCTGACCAGGCACCAAAGACCCAGAACATCGCCGCCGTCCATGCGATGACGCCCAGAGCCAACAAAATGATGATCGCCACTGGTTATTGCACTCCATCAACAATTATCCGATGATCGCCGGCCGTGGCAGCCCGGTCCTCCCGCTCCTCGCAATCATCCGGCCCGAGGAGGCGGATTTCCGAATGCCGCCTCGGCTGCCGAGCGGCTCGCATCAGGCAGCCTTTATCCGGTACCACGGATGCGGCAATCCTGGCACCTTGGTCCGCAAGGTGTAGACCGAGGTGCTCGCGGTCAGCAGCAAGGTGCGCAGATCACTTCCCCCGAAAGCGATGTTGGCGCAGACCTCCGGGGTCTCGATAATGCCGATGCGCGAGCCATCCGGTTCGAAAACCCAGACGCCACCTGTGCCGGTGCAGAAGACCCGCCCCGCCGCATCGACCTTCATGCCGTCAGGGACCCCGTTTGCTCCATCCGCCGACATGTCGGCGAACACCCGTCGGCGAACCATATTGCCTGCGGCATCCAGTTCGATCGCGTGGATGTATTGGGTCCAGCGGGTGTTGGCCACGTAGAGTGTCCGCTCGTCCGACGACAGCGCCAGACCGTTCGGATATTCGAAACTTGCCACCATGAAGACGCTGCCGCCGGGCGCGATCCGATACACCGCCGCATGCTCGAGTTCGCGCTCCGCCAGCGGCACCCGCAACGACGGATCGGTGAAGAAGATCGACCCATCGGAGCCGCAGATCACGTCGTTCGGGCGGTTCAGCCGCTTGCCCTCGAAGCGGTCAAGCAACGTCACCACCTGCCCATCAGGCTCGGCACGGGTCATGCGACGCGCATCACCTTCACAGTTGATAAGGCGTCCCTGTAAATCGAACGTCGTGCCGTTCCCACCCTGGGTCTTGCGCACCAATTCCGCAGCGCCGCCCAGTACGATGCGATACAGGGCATTCGAGCGGATATCGACGAAATAGAAGAACCCATCGGGATGCCAAAGCGGCCCCTCGGTGAACACAAACCCCGTCGCGACCCGCTCGAGCGAGGTGCTTTCAAGGATATCCGACAACTCAGCCATTTTCCCCAGCCTCCCATGTTGTTATGCACGCCTCTTGCGGGCGGCACCGCCGGAAGGGCAGGCAGTGTAACAGACCTTGTGCCCCTCGGCCACAGGCGGGCGCTTCCAGCGTCGGCGGCGCGCCTGTGGTCCACCGTTCGCAGCGCGTGAGCCGTCCACGGCCCACGCACAATCTGCGACTTCCGAGCCGGTGCACTTGACAGTAACTCGCGGCCTCGGAATATCGATCTCGCCCAAATGGAACAACCGTGCCTTGTTGCCGTCTTCACCAGGAGAGCCGAGACGATGAGCCAGCCCGCGATTCTGGAAGTGCCCAATGTGATGCTGCAGAAGGGCGGATTTTTGCCAACTGTCCGATTGTCGTACAAGACGCTGGGAGAGTTGAACGCTGATCGATCAAATGCCGTCCTTGTCCCCAGCTGGTACACCGGGACTCATGCTGACGCAGAAATGTTCATGACCGGATCAAACCGCGCGCTGGACCCCGGCAAGTACTTCATTATCCTAACAGACCTGCTCGGCAACGGCCTGTCGTCCTCACCCAACAACACCCCGCCGCCGTTCGAACATAGCCGCTTCCCGCGGATCACCATCCACGACAATGTTCGCCTGCAGCACCAACTTGTCACCGAGACTTTCGGCATCCAGCGGCTGCGCCTTGTCACCGGGTGGTCGATGGGGGCCTGCCAGACCTACCAATGGGCGGCACAGTATCCGGATATGGTCGCGGCGGCCTGCCCGATTGCCGGTTCGGCCCGGACCGCGTCGTTCAACAAAGTCTTCCTGTTGTCGTTGCGCCGAGCGCTGGAACTCGACCCGGCTTACAATGAGGGTTACTACACCCGGGCACCAGTCGCCGGCATCCGTGCCTTCGCTTCCATCTACGCCGGCTGGGGCGTGTCGGAAGCCTTCTTCCGAACCGAGGCCTACAGGATGTTCAACGCGGACAGTCACGAGGCGTTCGTGCAGAACTTCTGGGAGCCATTCTTCTTGAAATGCGATGCAAACAATCTGCTGTCGCAGTTGTCCACCTGGTTCGACGGCGACATCAGCGCAAATCAGACTTACGATGGCGACCTACAGGCAGCACTGCGCGCCATTCGTGCCCGCACCATCATCCTGCCAGTCGACACTGACCGCTACTTCCCGCCCGTCGATGCACAGGAAGAGGCTCGCCACATACCCAATGCTGAGTGTCGGGTTATCCCATCAATATGGGGGCACATGGCGCCGATGAATCCCGGCGACATCCCAATGATCGACGCCGCCTTACGAGAGCTTCTGGAGTGACGGAGTTGATCCAGTAATCAAGCGCAACAGAAATGCGGAGAACGTGCGCATCGCGTCGCACCCTCCGCTGTAGTCCGGTCCGCGCCAATCCTTGCCAATATGGCTTATAGGCCCGTCGCGTCAGCTGGTCAGATCGGTGGTTCAGCTTCGCGTGGGGTTCAGCAGCCTGCTAAAGTTTGTCCAGCCGATCAGCCAGACGGTCGAGCTCCCATCGGCGAGCCAGAGCCGCGCCTTTGGCCCAGGTCGGCACCTGATCGTCCAGCTCGGGAAGCGGCGCAGTGGCATCCATGGTCGCCAGTCTCCTGTATAACCTGAGCTGATCCGCCTGCTCGACGAACCTTCCCTCGGCGATCGCTTGTTCGAGCGAACCATATCGATGCAGCAACACTGCCGCTCCCTTGGGACCCACGCCGCGGGCGCCCGGGAGCTTATCAGACGGATCGCCCCGCAGGGCGATGAAATCAGGCACCTGGTCCGGTTCGACACCGTAGCGTTCGCGCACCTCAGCCGGGCCAATGCGCACCAGGTCCCCACCCGTGACCGGATGAAGGATGGTCGTGGCGGCGGAGGCGAGCTGAAATGCATCGCGATCTCCGCTGGCGACGAGCACATTTCCACGCCGGCGCTCCTCTGCGGCCGCGGCCGCAGCAAGAAAGTCGTCGGCCTCAAAACCTGAAGCCCTCGCGTTCGCGAAGCCGCACGCGGTGACAAACTCAGGCAACAACTCCAACTGATCGAGTAGCTCCGCATCGAAAACCCGACCGCTTTGGTAAGCGGGGAAAAGTCTTTGGCGGAAATTGGGTGAGTTCAGCGTATCCCACCCAACGAGTACGGCCCGCGGTTTTTCGCTTTCAAACAGCCGCAGCAGAAAATTGGCAAAGCCCACAATCGCACCGCCGCCACGGCCGCCGTGCCGACGAACCGATTTGGGCACGCCATGAAACGCGCGATGGGCGAACGAGTCGCCGTCAATAACCAGTAGTGGTCCACTCATTGTCCGCTAACCTGTGCTGGCCGAGCCCAAAGCAAGCAGATCGCTGGCTCGGACAGAAGCCCCTGCGGGGCGCTTTATTCGCGTTCTCCGACGTCGGCACTCCCGGTCTCGCCGATGCGCGGTCGCCGGGTATCGCAATATCATGTCGATATCGTGATAGACCGGCAAGCACCTGAGACACGCAACTCGGGCGGCCTGTCGTGCGCTCCCGGCGTTACGCGGGCGGGCAGGGCCGGGCCATTTCACGATCGGCGGCTACATCGGTTCACGTTGGCGATGCAGATTGTCTCGAAGAATCGCCTTCACGATCGCGATGAAGAATCCCGCAGGGAAGCTCGTCGTTGCGGAAGTCAACAACTCCAAGATCCACCTACGCAATCGGTAGTCCGGTCTGCAACAGCGTCGCACATTTGCCGATGGGTTTTCCGGACACCGTCGGACGCAGAAAAACCGCCTGCGGAGCGATGCCCCGAGGCGGTCCCTATCATATTGATTTAACATTTTGATTTGGTTGCGGGGACAGGATTTGAACCTGTGACCTTCAGGTTATGAGCCTGACGAGCTACCGGGCTGCTCCACCCCGCGTTCGGAACTTCGTTCGATGTCCCAACCCTTGGCCTCGCGTTAAGAAACGGTCGGCCACACGGTTGTCTATGGGATCAGCGTCTAGATGCGATTGGTCTGTCCCTTCTATCAGCGGGACGTATCGTTTGGTTTACTTTCGTGCGACTGGCTGTTTGCTCAGGCGCCGCTAGGCACCTTGAGGTGGATTGGAAGACCTGGCGGCGACCTACTCTCCCGTGCCTTGAGGCACAGTACCATGGGCGCTGGGGGTTTTCACGGCCGAGTTCGGGATGGGATCGGGTGCGGGCTCCCCGCCATGGCCACCAGGTCGTCCAATCCACCTTCGGGACAAACCCCAGTGACGGCCCGTATCAATCTGGGCTTGCCACTGGGTTTGTCTCGGCGGTGGCGGTTCTGGTGTGATTTGTGTGCGATGCCATCTCCTGGCGGGCGGATGTCACATAAACATCGCCTGTGCCTGGGGATGATTTCCATGCATGGTGCTTGTCCCGGGCTTAACCCGGGGATCAGGTATCGAGCCGATCGGGCGATTAGGACCAGTTAGCTGCGCGCGTTGCCGCGTTTACACACCTGGCCTATCAACGTGATGGTCTATCACGGCCCTCGGGGAGACCTCGTTTTGAGGTGGGTTTCCCGCTTAGATGCTTTCAGCGGTTATCCCGTCCATACATAGCTACCCGGCCGTGCCACTGGCGTGACAACCGGTGCACCAGAGGTATGTCCATCCCGGTCCTCTCGTACTAGGGACAGCTCCTCTCAAGTCTCCTTCACCCACGGCAGATAGGGACCGAACTGTCTCACGACGTTCTAAACCCAGCTCACGTACCACTTTAATCGGCGAACAGCCGAACCCTTGGGACCTGCTCCAGCCCCAGGATGTGATGAGCCGACATCGAGGTGCCAAACCTCCCCGTCGATGTGGACTCTTGGGGGAGATCAGCCTGTTATCCCTAGAGTACCTTTTATCCGTTGAGCGATGGCCCTTCCACGCGGGACCACCGGATCACTATGGCCGACTTTCGTCTCTGCTCGAGCTGTCACTCTCGCAGTCAGGCGGGCTTGTGCCATTGCACTCAGCAGCCGATGTCCGACCGGCCTGAGCCCACCATCGCGCGCCTCCGTTACTATTTGGGAGGCGACCGCCCCAGTCAAACTGCCCACCATGCAGGGTCCCGGACCGGGCTGACCGGTCGCGGTTAGACATCAGAAGAGGTCAGGGTGGTATTTCAAGGTTGGCTCCACCAAAGCTAGCGCCCCGGCTTCAAAGCCTCCCACCTATCCTACACAGCCCTCTCCTAATGCCACTGCAAAGCTGCAGTAAAGGTTCATAGGGTCTTTCCGTCTGACCGCGGGTACCCCGCATCTTCACGGGGAATTCAATTTCGCTGAGCCGATGCTGGAGACAGTGGGGAAGTCGTTACGCCATTCGTGCAGGTCGGAACTTACCCGACAAGGAATTTCGCTACCTTAGGACCGTTATAGTTACGGCCGCCGTTTACCGGGGCTTCAATTCAGTGCTTGCACACCTCCTCTTAACCTTCCGGCACCGGGCAGGCGTCAGACCGTATACGTCGTCTCTCGACTTCGCACAGCCCTGTGTTTTTACTAAACAGTCGCTACCCCCTGCTCTGTGCCACCCACCCATGGTTGCCCACGAGTGGGTCTCGCTTATCCCGAAGTTACGCGAGCAATTTGCCTAGTTCCTTCAGCATCGTTCTCTCAAGCGCCTTGGTATGCTCTACCAGTCCACCTGTGTCGGTTTCGGGTACGGTCTATACGCTAGAGCTATTTCCCGGAATGCTTGCGCAGCCCGGGCAATCCGATAAGCCCGAACAACAGTCTCGCATTCGTCACTTCTGGCAGGCCCAGGAATATTAACCTGGTTCCCATCGACTACGGCTTTCGCCCTCGCCTTAGGGGCCGGCTGACCCTGCGCGGATTAACCTTGCGCAGGAACCCTTGGACTTTCGGCGACAGAGTTTCTCACTCTGTTTGTCGCTACTCATGTCAGCATTCGCACTTCCGATACCTCCACCGCCCCTCACGGGTATAGCTTCACAGGCTTACGGAACGCTCCGCTACCGCTCATGGCTGCTACCCCAACGAACCCACAGCTTCGGTACATGGCTTGAGCCCCGTTACATCTTCGGCGCAGGATTTCTATTAGACCAGTGAGCTATTACGCTTTCTTTAAAGGATGGCTGCTTCTAAGCCAACCTCCTGGTTGTTTTGGAATTCCCACATCCTTTCCCACTTAGCCACGATTTGGGGACCTTAGCTGGTGGTCTGGGCTGTTTCCCTCTCGACGACGGACCTTAGCACCCGCCGTCTGTCTGCCACGCTATACTTCTCGGTATTCGGAGTTTGGTTAGGTTTGGTAAGACTTTGGGTCCCCCTAGCCCATCCAGTGCTCTACCCCCGAGGGTAAACACATGACGATCTACCTCAATAGATTTCGCGGAGAACCAGCTATCTCCGAGTTTGATTGGCCTTTCACCCCTAGCCACAGCTCATCTCCGACTTTTTCAACAGGCGTGAGTTCGGTCCTCCAGTGGGTGTTACCCCACCTTCAACCTGGCCATGGCTAGATCACTCGGTTTCGGGTCTTCCGCCCGCGACTGAACGCCCTGTTCAGACTCGCTTTCGCTGCGCCTTCGCCTATCGGCTTAAG
>CAWEVT010000013.1:172500-788929 GCA_963812585.1 uncultured Alphaproteobacteria bacterium
AGGTGCTGATCCCGAACAGCACGTCGCCGCGTCGCCCCAGCCCGCGCAACGGTCGTTCGAATACGCTGTCGTATCCATAGTCGTTGCCGCAGGCGGTCAGCATGGCCGGATCGAGAGTCAGTGCCAATGCGGCGATCGACGGACGCTCGTGGCTGCCACGCAGCCGGATGAGCAACTCGGTGGCAAAATGCTGGCTGTCGGCGGCCGATCCGCCATTGCCGCAGAACATCAGCTTGCCGCCGCCACGCAGACTGGTCTCGCAGGCATCGACAACACGGACTACCGCATCGGCCAGTTCAATCGCAATTCGACGCTTGAGCTCGGCCGATTTCGTCATCATTGCGGCAAAATGAGCAGCTTCCCGGGTCTGCATGCGAACTCCGCCAACAGGTGTGAACTCGGTGATTATCTACACGGATACCGTGTCATGCCGAAAGCAAATACCCGAGCCTATTCGCCGCTTCGTTAAACTATCCAATCGCGCAAGGCAGACATGCGATGACTGCGCGCGCCCGGATAGGTCGCCGGTCACTGCGCCGTCCACCCACCGTCGATCGAGAGCGGCGTGCCGGTGATGGTCTTGGCTGCGTCGGAGCAGAGGAAGACTGCCAGCGCGCCGATCTGCTCGGGGGTGGAGAACTGCGCCATCGGCTGCTTTTCCGTGACGAGAGCGTGGGTTTCCCTTTCCACCGTGGTACCGTCGCGCGCCGCACGGTCCTGCAACTGCTTTTCGACAAGCGGCGTCAGCACCCATCCCGGACAGATAGCGTTGACCGTGATGCCTGCGTTGGCCAGTTCGATCGCGGCCACTTTGGTCATGCCGACCACACCATGCTTAGCCGCGACATACGCGACTTTTTGCGGGCTGGCGACCAGGCCGTGCGCCGAGGCGATGTTGATGATCCGCCCCCAACCTTTCGCCTTCATCACGGGGATTGCCGCCTTCATGCCATGAAACACCCCCGACAAGTTGATGGCGATGATCTGGTCCCACCGGTCGTCCGGGAACTCCTCCACGTCGGCGGTGAACTGCACCCCGGCGTTGTTCACCAGGATATCCAACGATCCCAGCGTCTTCACCGTATTCCCCACCATCGCGGCAATCTGCTCGGCCTTGCCGATATCAGCACCGCTGTAGCCGACCCTCGCCCCGTGATCAGCCGCCAGGCTGGCCCGCAGCGTCTCGATCTGCTGCGCGTCGCCGAAGCCGTTCAGCATGACGGCTGCTCCGGCGTCGGCCAGCGCGCGGGCGATGCCGAGCCCGATGCCGCTCGTGGAGCCGGTGACCAATGCCACTTTTCCGTTCAGGTTCATGGGGATGTTCCTTTTGCTACCATCTGACCGATTGGATCGAGGTGAGGCACTTGCCGATCCACGCCCAGGTCTGTCCCCGCCATGCGTAGCGGCATTGCAGAAGCTGCGGGTGTCCTGTCAGGCGTCATGCGTTTGCTCACCCTGTATCGCAGTGCATCATGACCCGGAGTTGCCATCGGTCATACGATAATTTCCCGAAGCATCCTCACCTGAGTAACCGAGCGAGGTTGCCTCATCGCCAGCACTGGAAGGCCGCCGGCAGGCATCCGAACGGATTATCGCAAGTATTGAGATTGGTTATATTAGAGTAGATCGACATAGGCTAGTGTTCTGGGGTCGAAAAGTTGCCTATTTCAGGCTTGATTTCGCCGTTTACGGTGGATGGAGCGTGCCGTGCGGCGAAACTAGGCGACAAGCTGGCGGAGCTGATGCCGTTACTTCGACGGCGACTACGTCTTCAGAAGACGGCCGCGACGTCCTTGGAAGGAAACGGCGATTTGCAGATACTCAGAGAGCCGCGCTGCCGGTTGCTCGTGACGCTAAAGGACGAAGTCCAGCGAGGCTGGATGTTTATAACAGCAGTCAATCAGGTCGATCGGTTCATCGAGTATCTGCCCCAAAAGGCGATGCCGTGGCGCGCCCGAGTGTGGCCCCGCGAGGTGCCCGCGCATGTGAAGACGCCGGTGAACTTTGTCCGGCCCGGATTCCGGTTTTGCAACTCACACATGACCACAAATCAGCGGGTCTCCAGCGAATTGGTATCGTTGCTCCATTATAAGTTCTGCCGTGAGTTGCAGGCGCGGCTGACCATGGCGGCCAACGAAGGTAATCACTTCCGGCGTGGTCTTTGCTATCTGCACCAGGCGCTGCGTGAGTGGGACAGTCCAAGCCTGATGTATCACGGCAGTCGCCGCTTCTCGAGCTCCAGTGACCTCGACGATGTCGGCCTGGCCGGTACACCCGCCTCCGTGGTCTGGGAACCAGGTTATGCCAAGGAGTTCTGGACCGGTTCACAACGTTGTCGCGAGGAACGGCCTGTCGTTCCTTATAGCACGTCGCTCCGGAACGTGAGTGGGTGACGCTGTCTTATCTCAGCGGATGGCGGGCTGGTCGGGCGGGTTCGGCATCTTCGCATCCCCAAAAAAAGCTCACGTGATACCCCGCCGCCCTCTACCAGAACGGCATTTGTGTCGCTATTCACTGCACGGCGATGAACCGGTGTTGGATCAAAGGACCAGCCTGCTGCAACATGTATGCAGGTGCGAAGATCGACAGCTGAGCCGCAAGCATCATCCACCTCGATAGAACCCGGTGATTGCGTCGTCACGTGTGCCGTCGTTTGAAACCGACAGGGGAGCGTACGCACCGGCAGAAACTCGTGCCGGGCCCTTACTTCGGCTGCCCCGCGCTCGAGGCTCCATCGACATGCGCACGAGTACGCCCAGAACGCAACCAAGCTGCAAGTAAAAATCCATCCCGCTGATCATGGGCGCAGACATGAGGGCGGTGGCGATTTGACAACATATCGAAGCAGTGAACCCATTAACCAACAGCTGCCCAGGGTGACCCGGAGAGGCGCGACGCGCGCGCGAACTGAGGCGCAGCACACGGATAACGAACCAGAGAACCATAGCGGCGCCAAAAATGCCGCCGTTGGCGACTATGCCGGGTATCAAACTCGAGCTACGGGCGCTGCCCCAGCCAACCCCGAGTCCGTAGGTCGGACCCAACGTCGCCATCGCGTGCTGATCTGACGCAGATCGGTCCTTATATAAATCGCTCTCGCCCTTGCTTAGCGTTAATTCAACAACGGTGTTCACAGCATCAAGTAAACTCGGCTTGAGCACGAAGACCGGCACAATGACAAGAAGTCCGCTCAACAACAGCAGACTGACGGTCTTGCCTATGCGGCCCAGCGCACCAGGAACACCTCCCACCGAGGCAAGTGCCAAAGTGAACGGAAGGCCGACGACAATCGTCAATATCCCAGTCGTCGAAGTTGACAGAAGTGTGGTTGAGACTGCAAGCCCCAGAAGCAAATTGGGTCGCATGATCCGGTACCCACGGACGCTAAGCCAGAGGCAGCAGAGAGCTATGCCCGACATATAACCCGCGAGCGCTGCCGGCTCGGAAAACGGTCCCTGTAGTCGCGGCACCGTACCGACGACCTGCGTTACGATTGCCCAACCTGGATTCGACTGTAGAAGTTCGTCCGGAAAAGGAATGCCCGCAACACGGTTCCCCAACTGCCAGAAGGTCAGCCCGACCACGACATAACCCCCAAGCAAATAGCTCGCAATAATGCTCTGGTAAGGAATAGCGGATCGCGTCAAAAAGATTGCCACAGCTACCATGAAGATGATGTTGATCATCAGGTAGAGAGCCTGCGTGACATTGCCGAAGGTCGGCTGGAGTGGCGTGAGAGGGTCGCCTCCGAGGGGATCCCACTTCTGTGGCTCGACAAACACAGCGCCGGAGAATACACGCGGCAACAGCCATGCTGATATCAACGCATAGAACAGCAGCAACAGCATCGGGAATGCCACGCGAATCGCGGCTCCCTCCCCGGGGTAACGCATGCCCATTGCGTATTGCAAAAATATGTAAGCAGTAAATAGCAATCCCGGCACCATACCCGGTTGGAGGCCAAATCCCCCGAATATCAAAGCCGCAGCGGCGGCAAAGACGGACGCGAACAGCGAAAGCTGCAACAGGCGAACCGGCTGGAACGCCCACAGCAGGCTGAGCGGTATTAAGACAAAACCGAGGACCGTTATCTGCATCGCCGTCCGCTTCGCTCTAATGCTCGGCGTATAAACGAATTCGCTGCTTGGCTGGCAACAACTTTCATCCGATGTACCGGATACGCCTGAATTTTTCTTTCGCCGGTAACGCGCCAGCCTGACCAGGCCAGTGGCAGAGTGTTGCTAGGATACGCTCCGTCGCAGGTCGAAAAGCACCTTGTGCCGAACGGCATGGCCCACTCGCCCAGCGAAGGTGCCGCAAGTCGGCAGCCAAACTGACAATATCTATCCGCACCGGTCGCAGGATCAGGAGGTAAATGATGCTTCCGGCGCTTCCCCCGACGACGAGTATGGCGATATCAGAGCCCTCGATAATCGGCAGCATCGATGCACAATGAACCACGATCGCTGCCGGTATCGCCGCTATCAGGCACTGGCCGCCGAAGTGAGCTGTATGCGATACCGAAACCTCTGGAGAGCTTCGGACAAACAATATCAGAATGACCAACTCGTCCGCATTCGGTAGTCTAAGGCGCGGGCTGCCGAAATCCGTCCAGTATTGCGCGAGAATGGGGATGTTCGTCAGCGCGAAGGTGCCAGCGGAAACGCCAGCGGCAATCACCACATCGCCGGGTGAATGGACCAGACAGATCATTCCCGCCATATTGATCAGACTGGCGAAGAACTCCCGGCCCGCGACGATCCGCATGCGCTGCAGACCCTGATGGATACAGTCGAGTCCGATAGCCGACCTGAAGAGATCAAGCCCCTGGATCAGCACCACGACCCGACCGAGGGATTACTGACAGCCGTGGCAGAGCCGGAACATGATGCAACGCCGGCACAATTCCAGCCCATGTGTCGTTCGCGCGACAACAGATCCATCGCCTGTGCTCATCTGGAACCGGAGCTCATCTCCACGACCATCAGGTCGGCTCGACCATCCCGCCGATTGTCGACGCGGAATAGACCGGCCAGGCCTTTTTCGTCGAACCGGCCGAGCGGGTCGACAAACATCCATACCTCCTCACAAGCAGCCCGCACCGATGGTTCGGCTTTTGCCCGCGCAGGTCGTGCTATTGTCGACAAGCCCAACACCACAAAGAGACGTAGCGGTCCAAGATGCTGTCAGCTCTCACACATTTCTAAGTCGATTGGAACCAGCGCGGCCTAATGGGTTTGTCGTTTACCCCATCAAATTAACGGAGCAACGACGAGCCGGCCGGGGCTCAGCTACACAAGCTCGCGTCAGGTAGTATCTCACTTTCCCGTTCCGTCTCGCCCGTACGTCGGGACCGGCGTCGATCCAAGCGCCGCTACTTTTGCTGCCGTTTCCGAGATCAATTCTGATGCCGTCCAACGGAAGCACGAAGCTTCCCAATATTGCGTTGAAAGGCAGCGTGAATAACAAGTGTCAGGGTACACACTGACCGAGTTGAAGCCACGACTGGAGGTCGCATCCTTGTGGCGAACGTCGCAGCCTACAAGTAACTCGTGTGTGCTCGAGCTGAGATGCCCAATCTCCGTCCGCATCGAATAAAATCAGATTGAGTTGAGGTTGCTACGGTCGGGTACGGGCATAAATTTCCGATCGACCCTCCGGAAGAAAGCGGTTATTTCACTCGAAAAGGTAACAACTGAAAAGACTATGAATGGTACACAGATGAGAAAAAGCCGAGTTTCATTGACCGCGGCAAAGTTTAGAATGCAGACAAGCAGTATGAGATTGAACGCACCGATGGCAAGCAGCTTCGCAGACCGACAAGTCATGCCGAGCTTGGCAAGGATCAAGCCATGTAAGACGAGCCCAATGACGAGTATGTCGACGTAAAAGTGGGTGGAGACAAGGTTCTTAAAGAATTCCTTTGTATTCATGATCAAAAAGAGGTGATTGCCCAATGCCTGATGCAATTCGCCACTCTTACCGATGGCCGAAGCCGACCAAACGCTGCCGGTCTCGTGACCCAAGGGTCCTCTCGATGAGAGCTTGTTGTCGTAGCGTTGTTACATACGCAACGGCTATAATAATCAGGACGATTCCGATCGCAGCCTCGCGCCATGCGTAGCGTCGCTCTATCAGCGCCTGGGCTGTCGCGTAACACAGCAACCAAACCCCAAAGAATACGGCAGCTTCGCCAGCGAGACCGCATAGAGTGCAAAGAAGGCTGGCCCAACTCTATTGCGACCGAAGATCATGTATGCCAAAAAACTGAACAGGATAAGCTCGAACAAGTCCCACATGTAGAGCCAGTAATTGCTCAGTAAGACAAACAGGAGAGTTCCTAAAAGAGTGCCCCCGACCGCCTTGATCAAGCTTCCGGAATAACGCAGAAGAAGCGCGAAGCAGACAAAGTTCTTTGCTAAGATCATCAAGGCAACAAAGGCGTTAAGCACCGCCAGATCGCGAGTACCGGGCAATGAAAATACCCGTTCGAATGCCGAGTACGCCGACGGCGAGATTGTCCGCCCCCATTCGATCACAGCCTCGAAGCCGGCGAACGCGGGTGGTCCAAGGAGCCGCGCTTGAAATGCTCTCCAAGGTGGATGTCCGCTCAAGACACCGCGCGACGCGTCGATAAGGTCCTTTCCCGCGACGGTGTGTGTCTGGTAAAAGATCTGATACTCATTCGTTGAGAGGCCGAGGATCACGACCGAGGCGACGACCAATAGTAACGGGGTTCTGGACGCCCACAAAGATACTGGGGACCAATTTATGGGTGCGATAGACACGGCCTTCATCTCAGCTCCACGCCACAACGATGATTCCTCCGATGACGACCTGCATTCCGATGATGCGCTGCGGCCCCAGCATCTCGCCGAATAGCCCGTAACCCAATACAGAGGTCAGTGCGATTCCAAGGCCGATGAAGGGATAAGCCTGCGACACATCGATCCGCCGAAGCACGGTCAGCCAAAGGAGCATCCCCAATCCGTACAGCGCGAGGCCACCAAATACGCCCGGCGTCAGGAAGGCATGCGCCATTGCTGTAATTGCGCTGCCTTTGTTGTCGCCAACGGAGGTAGCTCCGCCCACGCCAAATTTAAGCGAGACTTGCGCAAGCGCAGATAGGCTGACGCTTACCAGTATGAGCGACAGCGTGCCAGCACTCATTGCGGTGAGACGCCGGCAAACGAGAGCCCCAATCCGGTCGCGGCGACTGTTGCTAGGGGCATACCGCAAACGATCACGCGCCTTGCCACCCACTGCACGCATCGATCGCATCGCACCGGTGATCGGATCATCAGGCAAGTGCGCGATGAGGAGACTTTCATTCGCAACAGCAGCATCCGTCGCATCGAACATGGTCTCGAGCTTCCCTAGTTCCGTCGCGCGGCACAGCCCATCCATCAAACCCGGCGGACTCGAGCCTGAATGCGCAACTCTTTGTTGCCGAACACTAGCGTATGCCGATGTCGTCCAATATAACCAATCCGAATACTTGAAATAATCCATTTGGATGCCCTCCCGTGGCATCCAAATAGCACCCAGAGAAGCCTGCTCGACCTGATCGAGCGGCGGACCTCAGGATCTCCGGGATTTCCGGCGACGGACGACCTCCGAGGCGACCCCGGGGAAGGCGACGCGGCCCACCTCATCGGCATTGGTGGGTATATACCATCGGCGCGCCAGTGAAGGGGCGAATCATTCGTAAGCGACCTGTCAGACGCCTCCGGAAGCACGTTCGCAATGCCTTAAGGCTAGCCTCCACTGAGGTGGCCCTCGGTAGCTCCAGAGAGAAGCGGCGTCAGCGGATCGTATCGGGACCCTGACCAACCGCTGAACCCTCATCCGCGCGGCGTGTTGCCATTGCCGTGACAGGAGCAGCGTCAAGCAATTCCCGGTGCTGCATGTCCCACAGGCGTTCCCGGTGCTGCATGTCCCAAAGCCGTTCATGTGCTGCAACCAGGCTCCGCCTGGCGCGACTTTCCTGAACCTTTGGACCTATCGACGGCCGACGCATCGAGAACTCCAGGACCCCGATCAGATGCCGTGCGATTTCGAGGTCATCCTGATCGCAAGCAGCGTGAAAAGCGATAAGGAGATCATCGCTCAGGCGTCGTCGGTAGCGACTATGCGGCGCAAATTGCTTTCGCAGTGCGAAGTCTCTTGATCCCTCCGTCATCATCTGCGCATCGCGAGTCCGTTCAAGCTTCCAAATCGGGACAGAATTGGTCCGATGGCCGCAAAGGGCTTACGATCTGGGTTAGCCGTTGTCCCATCACATCTCAGAATTCCGCGGGGAACCCACAGCAACATCCACCGGCGCCCTCGACCAACCGCGGGAGTGGCCAACGATCAACTCCGATCGTGCAGTGGTGTGGTATAATAACCAGAGTACGCCAAATGCCGAGAACAGGCGCCAGGACTGGAAAATCGTAAAGCGGGTGCCTGCGAGCAGGTCAGAGACATTCCAGTCAATACTGAAGATCAGATAGCAAAGCGACGCCGTCAGAAATGGCAGTGCGCTACGCGCCCGACTCGCCGGACCGCCGGTGGCGATCAAAAGTACAGCAAATATTGGCATTGCAATACCAAAATGATGCCCCCAGGCAACTGGCGAAGCCAATGTGAAACAAAACGCGGCGGCCATGAAATCAAGAAGGGATCCACGTTCCGCGGGCAATCGCGCAACCACGAAAAGTGCGAAAAAGATGATAAGGATCGAGGACCCTATGGTCGACAGGTGGACGGTCCACTCGTAAGGGGGAAACTTGTGATAGTCGAACAGCAGGGTTTCGTCGGGATGAAACAGCCGATTAACCAGGCCATTTACCGACGTGTTGTCCCAGAATATTTCACCCACCCGCGAGATGTACGTGAGCACTTCCAGATAATCAAGATTGGTTTGGACGCCATAAAGAGCGACCGAAAGCGCGAGACCCCCGCCCCACGCCATGGCCTGTCCAAACAAAAAGCTGTGCTCTCGTCGAAGCAGGGCCCAAATCAGGAAAACCGAAAATTGCGGCTTGATCAGACATGCTACACCGATCAGCACGCCTGCTGCCGCCCTCGCGCGGGTCAGCCAACAAAGGCAGGCCGCTGCGAACAGCATATCAAGGAGGCCCTGGACCTGACCCAAGCGCCAAGAGATCATCACCGGATAGAAGAATAGAGTGCCGACCGCAAACGTTACGGCTACGACGTACTCGCTCGATCGCGACCATCCCAATTCGGATCTGTTCAACGCCATGAATCTGAGGCTGATGCAGAAAACCAACGCCGACGTCGCAAGGATACTCAGCCACAAGAGCATGTTCATCGCGTGGTCGGTCGGTTCTATCCCAAGTAGATGATAGCCGGAATATAGCAGAAGCGAACTCGGAGGATATTGAAACTTAACGTGGTCCACGAAAAAAGAGGGCGTGCACGGTGCCAGGGCCGTCCCCAATCGCCCGCGAATAGGCCAGCCGCATCGGCATCCAAGAGTCGTCCCCAGCACTCGAGAACACGAACCAACTATAGGCTCCGCCGACAAATCCGAAGAGCCGGAGGATGATCCCCGTAATGATACCGCATACGACGAGCGCAACGATTGACGCTACGCTTCCCACCCATCCGACGAGGATTGGTTGAGCGCTACGCGTGCCTGCAGACATGTGAAGGCCTCCCTCTCGCAACAAATCTGCAAAGACGCGTATATCCGGATCAGTGGTGTGGGATCCCGTCCGGCTGGCGCGCAAAGATCTTATTTGTGGCAAGTCGACCTCCTTGTACCACGCTGCGCCTCGGTTGCATATGTTGCCACATCCCGCCGAGCCGAGCCTTTGTCTCGAAGTTCAGGTTGTCAGCGCATGGCGGTGACAAGCCAAATGCCGAACATCACCATGCCGGTTCCGACAACTTTGGGCAACGTAAGCGGCTCCCCTAGCAGCAGGCAGCCAAGTGACATTGTCAGCAGGAAGCCAATCGCCACGAACGCATAAGCCACCGATACATCGAGGCTTGCCAAAACGAACAACCACATCATTGTGCTGAAACCATACAGCATTAACCCAAGCCACAACATTGGACTAGCGGCAACGGCTAGGGCAATCTCAACTGGCTCCCATTTAATTATAGCGGAGTGTACGGAGCGCACGCTCATAGCGCGCTTGAGCGAGATCTGGGCGAAGGCCGAGCAACTCACGCTGACAAGGATCATGGCTACCAGCGGCCAGGTGATCATACTTTTCGTTGCCCCAACGGCCGAACTCATGGTCTCCTCCTTGCCAGTTGGAAATCAGTGTCGGAGCCCTGCCGTTTATCGTGTTTGCTCGAGAGGAGCAACATTTTCAGGATGTCGAACCAGTGCGACAAAACTCTCTCAGAGGGGAACGGTTTGCACAACGCAACGCTAAGCGATATCTGTCGAGTATTCTCTTAAAAGGCTTTGTTGACGAGACCAAATCGGTCTCGCCCATGCGATGGAATTGGGCTACCCCAAAGGAGACATGGTTCTAGCGCAGGCTCCTGCTATGTTTCTTTGGCGAAGCCCGTGCAGTACCGCTCGGTGACGCTGACGTTTCAAATTCATGCAAGCGGAGTTCTGCGTCCGGTGGACACTCTATTGTCAGAACCGACACACTACGAGACCCGGCCTGCCAGTTTGGACCTACGTCATCTCGTTGTGAGGCCACTGGATGCTCATCCCAACGAAGCCAACGGCGTCTTGGGCGTTGCCCGCGAACTGGTGCTCGAACAACGTGCGGCGGGCGAACGCGCGCAGCTCATTATGCTTGCAAAATCGGACGTAGCGGCTGACATGACTGGCCTGATCTCAGACCGCGACATCCCGACCCAGCTAATAGCGTTGGAAGGGTTTGCGTTCGCCGGGCGAATCGTTCGGCTGCGCCGCCGCTTAGTCGAGAAGCTTGTGTTGAACATCGACAAAACCACCGTCTTCCATATTCACGGGGGCCGTGAGCCATTTCTCGCGGGGGTGGCGCTAGCCCTGCGCCGCAGGGGCGTACCGTACGCTGTTACCATTCACGGGCGCTTCTCACACGTCTACGGTGTCGAAGGCGAGTGTCGGGAATTGCGGACCGCTCTTTATCTGAAGCTTGTCGAACGTGGCATGCTGCAAGGGGCACGCTTCGTGCAAGCGCTGTCGTCGGAGGAAGCACTCATCCTGCGCCGGATCGCTCCCCGTGCCCACATCAAGATTCTTGGCAACGGCGCCTACTCAGCTCGGCGCCATCGCCTTCCGACACAGCCCGTCGCGCGGCCGCCCTCAGCTTCATTCCCCCATTTCATCTATTGCGGACGTTACGCGATCAAGCACAAAGGGCTGGATCTCCTGATCGAGGGCTTCGCCCGGTTCCGAAAAACTGGAGGTTCCGGGCGGCTCACGACAATCGGGACCGGACCGGAGCGCGAGCAGCTGGTCCACATGGTTGACCGGCTCGGGATCGCCGATGCGGTGGAAGTGGCCGGACCATTGTTTGGCGAGGCTCGCGATACGGCGCTGCGATCGTGCGATTTCTTCATCATGTCGTCGCGTTTTGAAGGAATGCCTCTCGCGGCACTGGAGGCAGCCTTGCTGGGGTTGCCTCTGATCGTGACGTCGGGAACTGGCCTACGTGCATCCGTGCAGGCGCGCGGTGCCGGCATCGCCATTGACACCTCGACGGTCGAGGGCGTCTGTGCGGCGATGCATCGAGCCGCGGCCCTGCCAACGGCGACTTTGGTTGAGTACGCGACGGCTGCCTTCGCCTTCGCAACCGCTTTTGGTGATTGGACAGCAATCGCTGATCGGTTGAGCGCGCTGTATAGGGCGACCAATGAAGACTTGCCGGTGCCTGACAGGTGAAGGTTTCAGCGAAGCAGGTTGTCGAAATAAGCAATAGTACGCCGTAGGCCGTCCTCCAACGATACCTTGGGTTCCCAACGAAGCTCTTGCCTGGCATAAGTAATGTCGGGGCAGCGCTGCATAGGGTCGTCCTGCGGCTGTGGCCGGTGAACGATTCTCGACTTTGAGTTGACCAGGCGAACGATACGCTCTGCAAGCTCACGTACTGGTATTTCGTGCGGATTACCGATATTTATCGGCCCTGTGGTTTCGGGACCCGAGGCCATCAGCCGGATCAATCCGTCCACCAAGTCATCGACATAGCAGAAGGCACGGGTCTGAGCGCCATTGCCGTAGACAGTGATGTCGTCGCCCCGTAGTGCCTGGACGATGAAGTTTGAGACCACGCGGCCGTCGTTCGGATGCATGCGCGGGCCGTAAGTGTTGAAGATACGCGCTACCTTGATGCGCACCTTGTGCTGACGGTGATAGTCGAAGAACAACGTCTCCGCGCAGCGCTTACCCTCGTCGTAGCAGGCTCGCGGGCCCATCGGATTGACGTTGCCGCGATAATCCTCGGTCTGCGGGTGAACGGTCGGGTCGCCATAGACCTCGCTGGTGGATGTCTGGAGGATTTTCGCGCCGATACGCTTGGCGAGGCCGAGCATGTTGATGGCGCCGATGACGCTGGTTTTTGTTGTTTGGACCGGATCGAACTGGTAGTGGATCGGTGAGGCGGGGCAGGCGAGATTGTAGATCTCGTCCACTTCGACGTAGAGCGGAAACGTGACGTCGTGGCGGTACGCCTCGAAGTTGTTATTGCTTAGGAGATGGGCAATGTTGTCCTTGCGACCGGTGAAGTAATTGTCGACGCACAAAACATCGTGGGCTTCGACCTGGAGCCTCTCGCACAAATGCGAACCGAGGAAGCCGGCGCCGCCGGTGACCAGAATGCGCTTGCGGGTAAGAGACATCGGTAAACCTCAGATCAAAGTGACGAGACGTTATAGGGGAACGAATATGTCAGGCGGCCAAAACCCTCAATGTCCAGGTGGCGTCGCATTCCGTTCGACGGACGATGACCTATCAGCGAGATTCGACCGAATGTTGTGGAAGAACTCAGTTACGATCTCCGACATTGACGCACGCACTGTATCACCGAGCTGGGCATCACCGGCCGATCTCACCGCCTTGTCGATCTGCAGAAGGATCTCCCCCTCTGAGAGCTCGAATCCTTCCGCCGCACCTCGATAGAATTTGTTCTGCGTTACGATCATAAACTCCAGGAGCATCTGAAGAGTTCTAATGTGCAACTCGTGCTGACGCAAGATATTGAACATCTCGTCGAGCGCTGTGTCTTCCATTTAGTGGCTTTCGCTTTTATTAGCTATTCCGTGGTCGCCTCATTCCTGGCGGCGTTCGACTTTCAGGTTGGACAGTTGCAACACCAGTCTCTCGGCGGCAACGGTTCGTTCCCTTATGTTACGTTACAGCAAACCGTCGCACAACGACCAGCTCGTCGCTTCCTTCCGTCGTCTGAGCCCTTGCTACCGGGCGCCTCGGGTACTCAATAGCGCGGGAAGCGTCCGCATGACAATGTAGAGATCCAGCCATAGCGACCAGTTCCTTATATAAAACGTATCGATAGCTTCCTGCTGCCGAAGGTCTGCATTGCTGCGCTCTGTCACCTGCCAAAGTCCGGTCAGTCCGGGCTTCACGCGAGCCCGCAGCGTCTGGAACGCCGGGTCGAATCGGTTGATATGATAAGCTGGAAATGGCCGCGGACCGACAAGACTTATGTCACCGCGTACGACGTTCCACAGCTGAGGGAGCTCGTCGAGGCTGCTACGGCGAAGCAATTCACCCACCATCGGCAAAGTGCGAGGATCCCGCGAAAGCTTCATGTAGCGGTCCCACTCCGCTCGCGTAGCGACGTCCCGTGCCAGTAGATCCTGCAGTCGCTCTTCGGCGTCCACGTGCATACTTCGGAGCTTAAGAATCGACACCGGGGTACCCCCCAGACCGCTGCGCTGCTGCGAGTAGAAAGCCGGACCCGGACTGACGATCTTGATCAGGACGGCGAGCACGCAGATTACTGGCGTCGCAACGATAAGCATCGGGACTGCTATCAGGAGATCGAAGAGCCGTTTGATCCGGTGGCCCGCCATGGCGGCCGTGCGATTGGAAAAAGCGAATCCGGATGCCTCGCCGAGCCCACAACGAGACCATAGTGCTGGCATCCCAATAAGGTGAGGCACCACGATCACGCGCCGGAATGGTAGCTGGTCCGGCTCGAGTGGCGGCTCGTCAGGCGATTGCGCAACGACTGCTACCGCCGCCTCGCCGGCGAACCGGCTGATGTCCGACATCGAACCGAGTAGCGGTATAGTGCCCGCTGCTTTCGTCTCGCCGAGGCCCGGATGCCATTCGTCCCCGATGCGACCAATAGGCCGCAGGCCGAACTCCGGGTGACTTGCAAGATGCTCCGCCAATCGCGCTGTGGCGCCACGAGAGCCCAACAGCACCGCATCCGATCCCCACACGCCCCCGATTATAAGGGCCTCACGGGCGACTGTCTCTGCAAGCAACCCGAGAGGCAAAACGACCACCCAGACGAGGGCGAGGATTACCGTCGGAAAGGCAGTATTACCCTCAATCATCGCCAACGTGAGCATCGGTCCAAATATCAGCGAGACGCCAACGACACGCAGGCGAAACCGCTCTACCGGATCCTGACCAACGGTATCGTACAAGCGGAGTTGAAGGTTCGTGACCAGAAGCATAACAGCGCCGGCAACCGCCAACCCCGGTTCCCACACCTGCAAGGTCCAACCCGTTCCGCTGAGCCTGGAGGCAACGACCGCGGCCAGCACGATCGCAACCTCGATTACCAGCACATCTACAAATGCCAGGACCACAGCGTCCGCGTTACTGCGCCATTGCGCTTCACGGACGCCTGTTCCCACGGTGCCGCCGCGTCCGGGAGCGACAAAAGTTTTTGGCAGCGGGGAAGTGACATCGCCCACTGGAAACGCTCCCGATGCTGGATCGTGGCGTACTAACGGCAAGCGCCATATTGCTACGGCGTTGCCATCATCGGCGTCACCTGTGTGCTTTGCGAAACCCGGCCAGCGCCAGGCCGCTCGCTGATCCATCGATAAGTGGGTACGATACCATCGCGCAGAGATCGGGTTGGCTCCCACCCAAGGATATCACGCAACCGACTGTTGTCGCTGTTGCGACCGCGCACCCCCTGCGGCTTAGACAGGTCATGGTGCTTGTAGACGGTCTTGCCAGCAGCATTGGCAACAATGTCAACCAGTTCGTTAATCGATACCAATTCGTCGGTGCCGAGATTGAGCGGCTTTTGATAGTCCGATTTCATAATCCGATAGATTCCTTCGACGCAATCGTCGACGTACATGAACGACCGCGTCTGTTCGCCATCGCCCCAGATGTCGATCGTTCCGCCATCGGGAATCTCTGCCACCTTCCGGCAGATCGCCGCCGGCGCCTTCTCCCGCCCTCCATCGTAGGTTCCGAGCGGGCCGTAGACATTGTGAAACCGCACTACACGGACCGAAATCCCGTAATCTTCCGCATAGTATTGGCAGAGCTTTTCCGCGAACAGCTTCTCCAGGCCGTAGCCTTCCTCCGGCTGTGCCGGCCACGCATCGTCCTCACGCAGAGGCCTCACGTCTGGATTCGTCTGCAGGTGGTGAGGATAAATACACGCTGAGGACGAGTAGAGGAGCCGCTCTACCGCGGCCTCCCGGGCGGCATGGATCATTCCAAGATTGATCAATGTATTGTTGCGCGCGATCTCGGCGTGCTGACTTGAAATAAAGCCAATGCCTCCCATGTCGGCGGCCAGGTGGTAGATGTCGTCGATCCCTGCAGCCGCGGTCATGCAGTTACTGGCTACGCGCAGGTCGGCGACCATAAACTGATCAGCGTCCGTCTTACTGTAGTCCGGCCGTTTTTGGTCCACGCCGCGGACCCAGTAGCCATTAGCCACGAGATAGCTCACAAGGTGATGGCCGATGAAACCCCCAGCTCCGGTGACGAGAACACGCCTGCTAGACATCTTCCGATCCTCAATCATTTTGGAAGTGTCAGCGTAGCAACAGTGCCGACCCCTTGCCATTTATCGTTGGAGTTATCTACTAAAGCGTCGTTACCCGAGCAGTTTTTCCCGAACGAAAGGAGCGACCCGCAATTTGTCGAGCCGCCAGATAGATAAAGGCTGGATTATTGCGGAAATAACGTGGAGCCAGACGTCTCGGCTCGGAAATCATACGGAACAGCCATTCCAGGCCACATTGCTGCATCCACGATGGTGCTTGCGGTTTCTCGCCCGAGAGAAAGTCGAATGCAGCTCCAACCCCAACCATCACCGGCGCCTCCAGCCGAGATCTGTGCATCGCCATCCAGCGCTCTTGCTTTGGTGTGCTGAGACCAACCCAGATGATATCAGGTCGGGCAGTGTTTATTTTCTGGCAGACCGCGTCGTCCTCCGCGGGTGTCAGTTGGCGAAACGGCGGTGACAGGGTGCCGACTACCTTCAGCTTCGGGTACTGCCTTTGCAGCACCTGGCGCAGCCGTTCAGAGGTATCTGATCTGCCACCATAATAGAAATTTCGGTAACCGTGCCGAGCCGACAGCGCCATCATTTCACGCATGAGGTCGGGTCCATAGACCCGCCGGACGTTCGGGAAACCCAGGCAGTGCGCCATCCATACGAGCGGCATGCCGTCAGGTGTGACCATTCCGGCATCGTTGTGAATATCGCGTAAAGTGACGTCGCGGTTGCTTTCCATTACGCCATGCACGCCGGTGACGCAAACGTAGTTCGGCGTGCGGTCGTGAATCCATGCCTGCAATGTCGCTGTCGCATCCCGAAGCGTGATCGCGCTGACCTCGACACCGAGGATATTCACACGTGCGACGGTTTTGCACCGCGCAGCTTCTTCATGCATCGCCAGGTCCCCCTACACATCGGAAATACGCCTGAAATGGTGTGCGCCGAGCGAGCCGCCCATTACTCTCGACGGGCGGCATGAGTCGCGGGCGCAAAAGGATAGCGACGGTTGCGGCGGCTCTGGCGATCAGAGTCCGCGTCGCGAGAGTCATCTGACTTATGGATTACCCCGAACGCTCTATTGGCTCGCGGGTCGCCAGGCGCTCAAATACGGTGACTTTGCGGCCGTCGAAAGTAACCTTCGGAAGTTCATAGCCATCACACGGTAACCGGAGGCGGGAGTTTGGTTGAGATGGATCCGAGGCCATTCGACGGAACAACTGTCCAGACCTCGCCTCCAATATCGGTAAGGGCGCAATCGGAGGCTGTAGTAACCGGTGTATTGCTCTCGATAGCCCGACAATGGGTGCTCATCTTGCTCGTTGTTATCATCTCACTGATCCTGGCCGGTGGACTGGTGGTGGTGTTGCGTAACAGCTACCGTGCGGAAGCGATGATTCAGTTGGATTTTGGCAAGCGGGACGCTGGAGGTCCGCAGGAGCAGGGCGTGTCGGCCGTTCCACTCGATGCAACAGTTGTTGTACAAAGCGAGGCCGTCGTGATGCGTTCGCGCATGATCGCCCGGCGAGTAGTGCAGCGGCTTGGCCTTGCGGACGAACCACATGAAGGTATTAGGAGCGCGTGGACCACGCTTGTTATCTGGCTGCGCCAATCGCTTCTGCCTAGGCCGTCACAGGAAGACGCCCTTTATCCAATCACGCCGGCGGAAGAAGCCGAGCGGGACCTGATGTCACGGCTGACGGTCAGTACGGATAATCGTACATATATAATAACGATTAGCTATGCCGCGAATTCCCCTGTGGTAGCGGCAAGGGTTGCGAACGCGGTTGCGAACGAATATTTGCAACGCCGCGCTGAGGCCAAGATCGACGTGGATGATCGCCGAATTCAGTGGCTGGACGGACAGGTCGTGTCGTCGACTCGGGATCTGGCGCAGGCTGAGAAAGATGCAGCGGCGTTTCGTACCCAGGCAGGTCTGCTCGACAGCGCCGTCGGTAGCGGATCCGGCGAACAGCAACTAGGTGATCTGACGGCAAAAGTGAATGACGCAACCTTTGCCCGCATAGGCGCGGAGAACCGGCTGGCCCGCGTAAAGAGCCTGAGTCAAGCCGGTTCGGCGCTGGCCACTTCAGATCTGCAGGACTTGCCTACGATCCGGGTGCTGACAGAGCGCGAATTGAGTGCTCGTAACGAGTTGATCGAGCTTCAAACTCGCCTCGGCCCGCAGCATCCGACCGTGGTCCAGGCCCGGACATCCCTCGCGAAGGCTACGGAAGCGCTCGCTGGCGAGGCCACTCGCACGGTGTCCGGCATAGAAGCCAGCGTCGAAATGACACGCCATGTCGAGCAGGCGGTCAAGGAGCGGCTGGCAAATCTGGAGCGGCAGATCATCGCCACCAAGACTCAGCAAACAACACTTCGCAATCTGGAGGACAGGGCGCAGGCAATACGCGAGCGGCTCGGCTCACTGCGGCGCAACTATGAGCAATTGCTCGCCGATCGCGCTTTCGGCGCGGTGTCGGCATCCCTCGTCGTGCCGGCCGATCCGGTTCGGTTCCCGGCTTCACCAAATCCGGTGACCTTTCTCACTGCGGCACTGCTTGGCGGCTTGGGAATTGGCGTCTTGGGAGCAATCCTCATTGAGCGTCGAGATCGCGGCTTTCGAAGCAGCGACGAGTTGAGCAACAATCTCGGCGTCCGATGCCTCGGTATGCTGCCCTATCTCTCGGGGAAGACGGTCACCGTCGGCAGGCGGCTTAGCAGGAAGCAGATGCTCGAGCGGATCATGTTCGACGAAGCGGTTCGGGCCGTGGGCGCCGGTGTGCGCCTGTTCAACGCCACGCCGCGAAGCCGCGTAGTGCTTATCACCTCGGTCGTGCCAGGCGAGGGAAAGTCTCTATTCTGCCGTGCGCTCGCAGACGCGTTGGTGGCGTCGGGTCAGCGCGTGCTGTTGATTGACGGGACACCGACGCGCAGCCAGCGGTCGAGCGAGGACCCGCCATCCAGGGGTCGAGACAGTGCTGACGGCGAGACGTCCCTAATCGCGCAATACAAAGCTGTAGCAACGATCACCGCCGATGCATTCGCGGGTCATTTCACCCGGATGCTGGCGGACGCCCGGAATCATTTCGACGTAATCGTTATAGAAAGTCCTCCCGTGATGCTGGTTGCAGATACGCTGGTGTTCGGACGCCAAGCTGATATAAGAATACTGGTCACCCAATGGGCGGCCACGACCCGGGCTAGCGTCGGGGCTACGTTCAACCGATTGTACGAGAACTCCGTCGGGGTTGATGGCCTCGTGTTGACCCGTGTCGACCTCGGTCGCCATGCTCGCCTGCGATTTGCTGATCAGTGCGCCTATTACAGCGGGCAGCGAAACTTTTATGGGCGACTGACGAGATTGGGCGAGGTCGTACGCCGCGCCAAGATCGCAGATGCGACGTAGCGCCATGCGCGTCCTTATCACCGGCGGCAACGGTTATGTCGGACGACCCCTGACCCGATTACTGCTGAGCCGGGGCCTCGAGATCTGCGTCGCCGACTGCCTGCGATACGGTTCCTGGCGGTTCTCCCCCGCAGAGCGCGAGCGACTGCGGCTCGAGAGGTTGGATATCCGTGACGATCCCGGCATGCGTCATCTGTTGGCTCAGTTCGTGCCCGACGTGGTGATCCATCTGGCTGCGACCCACTACATCCCGGAATGCGAGCAGGAGCCCGTGCAGACTGTCTCGGTCAACGTCCTTGGCACGCTCAGTCTGCTGCAGCTCTGTCCGGAGGGATGCCGGTTCGGTACTGGCCAGCAGCGGCGCGGTCTACCAGCCCGCGGACAAGCCGCACCGAGAAGATCAGTCGGCAGTCGGTCCGAACGACATTTATGGCTTCAGCAAACTGCAGAGCGAGGAATATCTGCGATATGTCGGAGCGAAGCGCGGTCTCCGAGGGGTGATCGTCCGGCTCTTCAACGTGATCGGCCCCGGCGAGACCAATCCGCATTTGTTTCCTGAGCTGGTTGCTCAACTCAAGGCAGGGCGCAAATTCGTCGAGCTTGGCAATCTTAGTCCGCGGCGGGATTACATTAGCGTACGCGATGCCGCGCGTGGCTTTTGTGCCGCAGCCCTGGGTGATGCCGTGCAGATCGGCGACTGCTGCACGGTCAACCTCGGTACATCTGAGACCCATTCCGTCGCCGAAGTGATCGCGAAGCTCCGCCGTATCGCCGATGTTGACTTCGAAGTGCGCCATGATGCGAGCCGCATGCGTCGAACCGATCGTCCGTTCCTCGCCGCGGACATAGGACGCATACATAGCCTGTTTGGTTGGCGCCCGTTGGACTCGACCGACGACGCGTTGACCGAACTGTGGAACGAACCCGACCTCGACCCGGGGTTGATGGCGAGATACCGATGAAAATACTTGCCGCGCTCGTTGCGCCGCCGCACTTGACGGCAAGCGGTGGTGTGAGGGCGGGCCGGCGCCTGAGCGAAGCGCTCGCGACGCGATGTGATGTGACCATAGCGAGTATGAGTCCGTTGGACTGCACGTCGAACACCTTGGCGGTAGAGGTAGCGGTGAACGTTTCGCTGCCCATTCCGCTGCGCCGCATGCCACCGAAGTACCGCAGCCTGTTTTACCAATCTGACATCCCGGCGCTGGTGCGTCGGGGCGACTGGGACCTGGTACATATTCACAACCCAATGCCGGGGTTGGAGATGGCCCGCATCGCCGCAGCGTGCCTGTCAGCACATATACCCTACGTTATCTCCACACACGGCTTCAACGAGGTCGCGAACGGTGAGCGGATTTATCGCTTCGGCTTCGCGCGGCGACTGATCTGGCGCCTTGCCATGACCCGGCCGGTGGTACGCGCGGTCCGCGGTGCAGCAGCGATCTTCGTGCTCTCGGAAGCCGACGTTCCAATCGTGCGCCGTTTCGGTTTTACCGGCGATATCGTCACCGTGCCCAACGGCATAGCCATGCCACCTGCTCCAAACCCAGAGGCAGACAGGGCAGTCTGGCAACGGTTCGACGTGACACCACCGGATATGTGCGAAGGTCCGACCTGCATGTTCCTGGGCAACCATACACCTAACAAAGGAGTCCCGGTGCTGCTTGACGCATTCTCAGAACTTGATTGTCCCTACCAGCTTATAATCGGTGGCGATCGGCGCCGAGAGATCAACTACTTCAACGCGATCCCCAAGCGTCCCGATCAGCGCATCATTGTCACCGGCCGGTTGAGCGATGCCGAGGTGAGTGCGCTGCTGCGCCGCACCGACCTGTTTGTTTTTCCGACCCGCGCGGACACCTTCCCACTCGTTGTTTTGGAAGCGATGGCGCATGGTTGTGCAGTGCTTGCTTCTGATATCGGCGGCATTTCATATCAAATCGACGGCGCCTGTGGAGAACTCGTCCCTGCGGGTGACGCCGTCGCACTGCGGAGGGCGGTGACGCAACTCGCTGCGGAACCGAGGCGGCTTCTGGCGATGGGCGCAGCCGCCCGCAAGCGTGCTCAAGGTCAATTCTCCTGGGATGCCGCTGCTGCGTGTGCATGGACCGGTTACCGACGGATTGTTGGACTTGAAGCGGAACGGTCGCTGCGCCAGGTGGCGTAGTCGGAGGCTGCAACAGAAGGGCTGAAGCGTGGCAGGAAAGCATACTGGGCGACTGGCAATCATCGGCTGCGGCGCGGTCGTGCAACATCACATGCTGCCCGCATTGCGGCGCATTGGTTGGCGACCGTCGGTGCTCGCCGACCCGTCGGACAAGAATATCGAGCTCTGTAAGAAGATTCTCGGCTCCAAGGACCTTCTGACAGTCAGCGACTGGATGACCGTCGTCGACTCGTTCGATGCTGCAATCGTTGCCGCGCCGCATGCATTGCATGGATCCCTTGGCCTTGCTCTCGCGCGGGCGGGCAAGCACATCTTTATGGAAAAGCCGCTGGCGATCCGGACATCGGAAGGCACGGCCATGCTCGCGGCGGCTGAGAAGAAAGACCTCATCGTCTCGATCGGCTTACTGCGCCGCTATTTGCACGTGTCCCGCTGGTTGCACGCACTGATCCGGTTCCGGAGCGCTGGGTGAGATCCAACGATTCGAGATCCGCGAAGGCTTTGTCTTCAACTGGGCGACCAGCACCGACGGCCTTCTGCACCGGGCGATCTCGGGCGGAGGCGTACTCATGGATACCGGCGCACACACTCTCGACCAGCTCCTTTGGTGGCTCGGCGACATCACCAAGATCGAATACCGCGACGACGGGGAAAGCGGTATCGAGGCGGATTGCGTGATCGACTGCGAATTGAGTTCCGGCGCGCGCGGCAGGGTTGAAATCAGCCGTAGCCGTGACTTGCCCAACACTTGCCGCATCGAGGGAACGCGGGGCTTCGTGGAGACCCATCTAAGCCGCAACGAAGTGATCGCCTGCTCGGAAAATGTGCGAAACTTCGCGTTCGATGGGGTACGCCCCGGCGGTTTCCCCGACCAGCGTTTCCCCGAGCTCTTCTCGGCCGAGCTAGCGGATTTTGGTACGAGCGTCGACCACGGCGCGCAACGTGGCGTCGCGGCCCGCGAAGGCCTGCGGACGGTTGCGCTGATCGAACGTTGCTACGCCGATCGCGGAATTCTGCGCATGCCATGGAGTTTGCCGAAACCGAAGGTCGCGTCGCCGCTGCCACCGGGCAGCCAAGTTGTTATAACTGGCGCGACGGGCTTCATCGGTGGCCGGCTGGCCGAGCGGCTGCTTGAACTTGGGGTTAAGGTCCGCTGCCTGGTGCGAAGCTTCGGCTCAGCGACGCGCCTAGCCCGCCTGCCAGTCGAGATCTGTCGGGTCGATCTCATGGATGCCACGGCCGTAAGCGCGGCAGTCAACGGCGCCGACTTCGTGTTCCATTGTGCCTACGACCCACGGTCACGCCCGCAGAATCTGGCAGCAGGCGAGAATCTGATCGCCGCCTCGATTGTCGCTAACGTCAAGCGATTTGTCTACGTCAGCTCGTTCTCGGTCTATGAGCCGTTCTCCGACGGCCCGCTCAGCGAGGAGATCTCCGACGGCGACCGTAATTGGGTCTACACGCGCACTAAACTTGAACTGGAGCGAGCCGTCCTGACGGCCACACGCTCGCAAGGATTGCGCGGGACAATTCTGCAGCCCTCGATCGTCTATGGTCCATTCTCTCGCCCGTGGACCATCGCGCCGGCCGAAATGCTGCTGTACGGGACCTGTCGTGTTGCCGGACCTGGGTGAGGGGTTATGCAATGCGCTCTATGTCGACGACCTGGTCGACGCCATGATACTGGCCGCCATCAAGCCGGAGGCGGTGGGCGAGCGTTTCGTTGTGTCGGGCCCGGAGAGCGTGACCTGGGCTACATTCTTCCAACGTTTTGCGGAGATCCTTGGTACCGCCCGACCGCAATATCGTCCAGCGAGCCAAATCTCCGCGGCGAACAGTGGCCTCGCACATGACGTCAAACTGGTGGTGAGCAATCCAAAGAAAATCATCCAGATCGCGGTCCGATCGCCGGCCGTTCGCAATCTGCTACAGGCGGGTCTCGATTCGTTGCCCAAGCCGCTGTATGGCCTGGTAACACGACTTTACTTCGGTTCCGGTGAGCGCCCCGTCGGCCTGGTTCATCTTCCCGACCCGCAGCTTCTTCGACTTTACAGCAGCAAGCCCACCATCGGTTCCGACAAAGCACGGCGCCTGCTTGATTATGTGCCACGCTTCGACTTCACGACCGGTATGGCGTTGACCGCCCAGTATCTTACATGGGCGTACAGTCGCCGTGTCGGAGGGGCTGCGGAACGGCTGGACGATGACGTTTCTTGCGTCCCTTCGGCTCCAACCCTCGTCGATGTGGCCTAGAGCCTGACCGAAGAGCAATCCGCAACGGACATGAGACCACTTCGTGGCTTTTAGGGCCGGAACGAGGCCGATCAGTCTGCGGCGGACCGCGAGTGCTGATGGCCAACGTTTCATTCTCATACGGCTTCCGCTGCCTCTTGACAGCCGCTGCGCTCGCAGGTCAACCGACCCGGGAGGCATCCTCGAGGCCTTACCCTGTAGGCCAGCGTCAGTTGGGTCTGCGTGCCCCTGCGAAGCCTTTGTATTGATCAGGCGTATCTTCCGGGGCCACAGGGCCGCAGCATGATTTCGAGTCAGGCTCTTAGTCGACTTCGCCGAGCGATCCCGTGGACACTGGTCGATCAGTGCATTGTCAGTCTGGGAAATTTCGCTGTCACTTTGCTTCTGGCGCGGCTGTTGACGCCTGCCGATTACGGCGTCTACAGTTTGCTGTTCCTGGCGATGCTTGGTTTGCAGACCGTCACGAGTTCGCTGGTGTTCTATCCGCTCTCGGTGAATGGGACCGTTCTGGCGGCCGACGAGCGTGCAGCGCTTTTTGGCAACGGCCTGTTACTCCTCGGTGCACTCAGTGTTCCCCTGATTTTTTTGCTGGCCGCGATGCTGTGGATGGTCTCGGAGCTCGCGCTGGTCGTGCCTGCAGTCGCCTGGCTTGTGTTCTGGCAGGTCCAGGAGCTGATGCGCCGGGTTCTGCTGACCGAGATGCGGCACGCCGCGGCGACGCCTGGCGATGCAATGAGTTATCTGGGGCAGGCCGTTGGCATCGTGATCCTGGCAAGAACCGGAGGCCTGACGCTCGCCAGTGCGCTTGTCGTGATGGCCGTAACGTCGGCGCTGGCGGCTCTGGTGCAGGCGACACAGGCTTCGGTGCACCCCAACGCTGGCGGGCTGTTGGTGGCCACGCGGCAATGCTGGACGACCGGCCGCTTCTCGCTGGTGAGCAATCTGCTGTCTTCGCTGCGAACCCAGGTGTTCCCCTGGGTGCTGACGGCGCTTGGCGGGACCGCGCTTGCCGCTCATTTTCAAGCTGCCCAGAACCTTGTGATGGCGGCTAACCCCATTCTGCTGGGGCTATGCAACGTCATCCCCCAAGCGGCTGCTCGTGGGCTTCGGGAAGCTGGCACAGCTCAGGCTTGGCACGCCGCCCGTCGCTACATCCTGCTGGGCGCAGCGCCGATCTGCGCTTTCTATATTCTGCTCCTGTTATGGCCCGGCCCGATGCTTCTGCTGCTCTACGGCGCAGCGTCACCGTACCTCGACTTGACCCTGATAGTGCGGGCCATGTCGGCGGCCGCCCTCATTGGCTACGTAGCGGAAATGGTCTGCTCGTACTTCCATGGCCTGCGGGCTGCGGGCTTGGCCATGAAAGTCAATATGGCGGGACTAATGACGTCGATCCTATTCGGCTTGCCGCTGATGCTGGCCGGGGGCTTGGGAGGAAGTTGCATTGCCCTTATTGCCACTAACCTCGTGCGCAGCATCGTCGCGGTGCAGATCCTGACAAAAACGGCAGCAGGAACGGTTCCCAGCGGCCTGTTCGTTCAGGCATCCCTCCGAACGCCTAGCCGGGGATGAATATGATGACCATTTCCCTCTCCGTGGGGTCGGACGTGGATATGCAGCCCGGACCGGATGCTTGGGCTGTAGTTTGACCCGTGACCTTGAAATCCGCCGAATTCATTCGAGCCGCTACCGTTACATCCAGGGAAATAAGTAGCTACTTGGATCGTTCGATCACGCATTTCTGTGCCGGATCAGAAGCTTGACTGTGCGTTTGACCAGGAAGCGTTGGCCCGCCGCGCGCCGCATCATCAGTCCGGGGGTAAACTTTCGTCCTGGACGCTCGTGATGGCGGGCTGAGTTGGCACGAAGGAATTTCGGCTCGCTGTTGTACCAGTCAGCGAGTTTCACTCGGCCTATGACTTTGGCGATTGCCTTGATCGGCTCCGCCGGAGCCGATTCAACTATTAGTTGTTGAACTTCCAGACGATACACCTAATTTTGGAGTCAAACTTATCCATATTGATACGCGACCTAATCCTTATTGACACGCGACGGAAAGTATAGTCCTCTAGTCGCAGCCTGTTGAGACGATCCGTGTGTCCTGATCGTTGCAGCACCGATGTTGTTGCAGGGCTGTCGAGCTAGCGCCTATGCCATCTGGCTTGAGCTCTGCTACCAGCCGTGCCGTGTGACCGGGGGAACAAATGGATATCAGAGTATTACACCCAGCGTCGGATGCTCCCCTTCATCGGCAGGATGATTGCGCGCTTAGAACTGTTTGGATCTCGAACTTGGTGCTGCGCGAAGCCTCAGCCGGCAGCATGATCTTTGCCGTTAAGTCGGAGCAGCGTGCCGCGGCGACGAACCGCTGGACTGACGATGATGGTGGCCAAGCAATCGAAAATGCCGGATCGGTTCTCGCGAATATTGGTAGAGATGCGAGTGTAACTCAGGCGCCGTCTGAGCCGACGTTTCGGTCCGCGGGACAGTAGCGATGTCCGATACATGCTTGTTGGCCGCCGTCGAGCCCAAGAGAAGCGGTGTTTTCGTTGTTTGCTCCGGGCGCCTCATCGGCGAGGCGTTTCAGAGTTTGATAAAGTCGTCGACCCTAGACATTGTTGGCAGGAGCAGGTACTCTGGCCAACGTCCTCACGGACGTAGACGCCGGGCCAAGGCCGGATCTGATCATTATCATTTTCGAGTCGGATCAGGAAGCCGAGGAAGCATATTCGGTCCTCAGCGCGGTGCGTGCTCGCCACCCCGGCATCAATATCATGATCCTGACGAGATCGCTCAAGCTGTCGGTCTTGCGCGTGGCGGTACGAACAGGAATTGATGCTGTTCTCACTACGGAAATCTCCGCCACGGTCCTGCAGCATGCTGTCGAACTTGTCTTGCTCGGCCAAAGGCTGCTGCCGGCTGAAATGGCGCAGCTGTTGGAAGGCCCGCAGGCAGCGTCTATGCTGACGCCCGGTTCGGTGGGCGTTGATCCGGCGCCGGGGATCCCATCATCGATCCAAAAGCGTCCAACGGCGCTGTCACAACGCGAACGTGAGATCCTGCAGTGGCTGGTGAGCGGCTGCTCCAACAAGCTGATCGCTCGGGAACTCAATATCACCGAAGCTACCGTCAAGGTTCACGTCAAGGCCCTGCTGCGGAAAACGCAAATGACCAACCGGACACAAGCGGCGATTTGGGCGTTGAATAACGGCCTCCATCTCGATCGAACTGAACAGGAGGCGGAGAGCTTCATTTCGGAGGTCGTCGCCCCCGACCGACCGGCTGCTGTCGCGATCGAAATCAGCCGACCAATGGGCAATTTGCTTACCGCACCTGCGACGCGACGGCCCGGGCCGGCCGGCTGCTGACCGGCGGCGTTGTTTGACCGGAACCAAACTGGGTCATAAGGCGTCAAAATCACCGCCGGCGTCACACGGGGCGACGAAAGCCGGTAGGTATGAAGTGTCCTGACTGCCGTAAGGACGATCCGTCGTCATCAACACCGGCGTATCTCTCGAACGTCGACTTTGCGCCTTCGACCGAGTGCCGTTTCAGCTGGGCTCGAGAGCCCACCGGCATTGGCAGAACTCTGCAAACCCGAAGAGCCGCCGGAACTGGGATGAGTGGCCCGACTCCGAGGAACACTTGCCGGTCGCTCCGGCAGCCAGGTGCCCGCTGCTCGATCACTCTGACGCGAGGCCTGTAGACGCAACCGCTCGAGCACATCGGCAACCTTAAAACTTGCCCGACGCCGCGCTGGACAGACCTGTGCATGGCGCACGCCGTGATTGAATTCACGCGCGAAAGGCAGACGACCGTTGATCGATGACTGAGGCGCGAAAAAAGGCCAGCCAGCAAAATCAAATTTGCGACAGGCTGTTCGGCAGCCTCATTCCGCCTTGTTGCTGACAACGTTAGATCTCGGCAGTCGACATGTCAGTTGTCTGGACGCGGAATGGCGTGTTGATCCTTGCACGATAAATCAGCGTGGACGCTATCCCGAGTCCGAATAAGCACCAGAACCATATTCCGAGCATCGGTCCCTCAAGCGCGACGTCAAACGACGAATCGACCACAATGGCCACGCCGTAGCAGGCAATCCAGAGAAAGAGATTGGCCCATTGGAGATCGCCCCTTGAGCGGGCAATGATCATCGTCCACAAAAGCGTACCGACCCAGGCGACGCCTGTAGCCACCCACAGCACGAGACCAGGCACGCCGGCCCGGGCAAGGACGGTCATGTGCGCGCTATGCGGGCTCCGCAGTGGCGGCCCGCCGAACTCCTGTCCTACCATGAACCCATCGTCTTCGGCCAAATTAACCCCGAACCCCTTGCCCGTCCAGAAGTAGGGTCCGTCGATGGTGTAGCCGACAATCGCATCCCACCACTTCAGCCGCCAGAGTTTTGTGCCGTCGAGATTGCCCACCTCGCTTCTGCCGATGATGCTTTCAAAGCCGCTTATTATCTGATCTGGCCCGACGCTGCGTCCATTGCCAAGCGGCATTTGAAGATCGGCAGCGGAAATAACTCCGAACAGTATGGCGGTCAGCACAAGCGCCGATCCCAACCGTTTTTTATGGCGAGTCAGTGGGGCCGCAAGCGCAATCGGCACCGCACAGGCCAACATGGCGCCACGGCTGATCGTGATCATTCCGATGCTTATCAACATGACCATCCCCCAGATCGCGCCCACTCGACGCAGGCCGAGCAGCATGAACACCGCTGCTCCGGCGAGATGCGAGGCACATTCGCCGAGCCGCACGTAGAAAAATGGTATTGCGCCAAGCCCGGGCCATGATGGCATCAGGGGACCCAACACAAAGTTGGCATTGACCAGTTGGATGCCCGCGAAGGCATAGAACCACGCAAATCGGCTATAAGCCGCTACGACCCACGTCAGTCGATCAGGCCGCTCAAGCAACAGGGCGATGACGACGAACGCAAACAACCCGTAGACGACGACGACGCTGTCTCGAGCCGCGTTCACGCCATAAGTCCTCACATAGGGAACCGTCCGTACAATGACCCATACGATCAGCACCAACAGCAGGATGCCCGGCAATGAAGCAAGCATTGCGATCTCACAGCCGGAACGAATTATAACCACGACCCCCATCAGGAGAAGAATTTCGCCGACGAACAATGGTGGGACGCCAATATAGGCAAATCCCTTCCCGAATGTCGCATATCCGACCAAACCGCAGCAAAGTAGGAAACCGTAGCGGTCATGGTGGGTAACTGGCCCGGCACCGGCCGCGAGATGTGGTCTGGCGGAGTGCTGGATGGGGATGGGTTGCTCAATGCCAGTCATTCGTGCTTTGCACCGACCTCATTGGTCAAAGCAGCGACGGCAGTTGTTATCCTGCGACGGACGAGCTCGACCAACATCAATAGGAAGACTTCCGCTTCCACACCATTTGAAGAATGCCAAGAAGCACTGTCGCTAAACTCGTCAAGAATCTCCGCAAATCCTTACGGCAACCGAGCGATGGGCAACAGGGGCTCATCGGAGGTACACCCGGCGGCTCGATGGCGAAGGTCGGTCACTCCACGATACATTTGAAAGGCGGGCGGGTTACTCCAAATCCGCGATCGTACGGTCCGGGGTACTCTAACTTGGTGTTTGTTTCAATGGTCGTCTCTGATGTAAAGCACCCCTATCTCGCTGGCCGATTGAAAAACTGTGAGCTTGCCTTGCGGCATAGCGCTCCGTCCGAAGTAGCGGGAGTGAGAGTTGCCAAGGCGGATTTTGAACAGACAACGGCAACTGCATCCAAGCAACGGGAGCCGAGGCAATTCCGAAGAAACGCCCAGCAATCGAGCAGGACGAATGCTGCTTGAAACACGCGAAGTACGAAAAGATCGGCTTGTCTATTCCTTTACAGTCCGTCGCGCGCTCGCGCCTGCGAGTGCTGATTTCCGCTTATGCGTGCGAGCCAAAGCGAGGCTCGGAGCCCGGAGTAGGCTGGAATATCGTCCGACTGCTCGCGAAGCAGCATGACCTGTGGGTGGTCACGCGAGCCGACCATCGCCCAGCCATCGAAGCGGAACTGACGGAAAATCCGTTACCAGATGTGACCTTTTTGTACCATAGACTGCCCCTCGAGATGGGCGGGATTTGGTACCGGACTCCGCTCATCCAACTGCACTACTACCTCTGGCAGTTATCGTTATACTTTTTGGTGGCGCCGCTTCACCGTCAGGTTCGCTTTGATCTGGTCCACCATGTCACTTACGTTCGTTATTGGACACCGAACACCGCCGTCCTGCTTGGGGTTCCGTTCCTGTTTGGGCCCGTCGGCAGCGGAGAGTCCGCACCGCCCGGCTTCGTCCGTGACTTCCCGCTCCGATCCCGCGTGACCGAATTCCTGCGCGACGCGGCTCGTATCGTTGCGGAACGCGACCCGCTACTTCGAGTGACCGTCCGTAGGTCTGCAATTGCCTTGGCTACAACGCCCCAGACCGCGGCGGCGCTGCGACGGCTCGGCGCTCGCGAAGTTAGAATTTGTCCCGACATGGGGTTGAACGAACTGGAGATCGCGGAACTGGGCGCTCTTGGCACAGTGGAGGGGCCGCTCCGACTTGTGGCGATCAGTCGATTAATATCATGGAAGGGTATTCATCTGGGACTTCGTGCGTTCGCCCGAGCGGATGTCCCGGATGCGGAGTATTGGATCTTTGGCGATGGGCCTGAACGGGAGCGCCTTCAACTGATCGCACAGGAACTTGGCATCGCCGCCCGTACTCGATTTTTCGGGCACGTGCCGCGCGCGGAGGTCATTGCAAAGCTGGCACGTTGTCACGCGCTCGTGCATCCAAGCCTGCATGACACCGGTGGTTGGGCGTGCGTCGAGGCGATGGCGGCGGGGAAGCCAGTGCTGTGCCTCGATTGGGGCGGACCAGGCGAGCAGGTCACGTGCCGAACCGGTTGGAAGGTTGTCCCGCATTCTCCCGACCAGGTCGTGTGCGAGATGGCTTCGATTATCCGCGACATGGCACGCGATCCGTCCTATTTGGCCCGCTTCGCACCGGAGTGTCGCCGTCACGTCAGTGGCAGATACGGATGGCCTGACCGCGTCCGCTTCCTCTGTGACTTGTACGACGAGATCCTCCAAACCTCCGCGAACAGTTGAGGCGTCAAGGTACCTGTGAGACCATTGACCGGCTGGATCACGATGCTGGCTTTGCTTTTCCTGGTATCTCCTGCGGCCCATCCCAGGCAATCGAAGCATTTTGGACCCTTGGCTGGTGGCTGCCCTCCGGCGGCTATCCCGCTGGAGGTCGGTTCATCCTGGCAGACGGTGATTTCCAGCGCGCCCGAAGGCGCTGTGTTCTGCGTCCGATCAGGAATACATCGGGGGCAGACCGTCTCACCCAAAAGCAATCAACAGTTTCTGGCCGAACCGGGAGCCGTCATGAGCGGAGCGGTTGAACTCGGGGGGGTCACGCGGTCAGGTCGTTACTGGAGCGCCCCGGGGCCGGTACAGCCTCGTCAGCTCCGCGGTGCCTGTTTGCGAGAACATCCCGGTTGCAACGACCCGATGACGCTTTTCATCGGTGGCAAGCCGCTGGAGCAGGTGCCCCAGCTTGATAAGGTCGCTAGCGGTACGTTCTACGTCAGGCGGACGACGGGTACCTTCTACTTCGTCGATAATCCGGTCGGTAGGATGGTAGAGGTGACACTCGCGGCATTCGCGTTCACGACCAATCATGCAAGCAACGTCGTCGTGAGAGGCCTCATCGTGGAGAAGTACGGCAATCCCGCGCAGCTCGGCGCGATTTATGCCGATGCGGATGCGGCGGCCTCGGGCTGGCTAATCGAGAACAACGAGGTCCGTCTGAACAGTGGCGCTGGCATTCTGGCCGGCCACGGCGCAATCATTCGAGGGAACAACTGTACACCACAACGGGCAACAGGGAGTGCATTCAATCGGTAATTCGGTGTTGTTCGAGAACAATGAAATCGCCTTTAACAACACGAGAGGATTCGATCACGGATGGGATGCAGGCGGCCTCAAGGCCGTGCTTGGCGACAATATCATTTTTCGGGGCAATTGGGTGCATCACAACAATGGACCGGGCCTGTGGTGCGACGTGAGATGTCGGCACGTAACTTATGAAGACAACATGGTCGAAGACAATTCGGACGCAGGCATATTTCATGAGATCAGCTACGATGCCGTCATCAAACACAACACGGTTCGTCGAAATGGACAGGGCGGCCTCGGGAGCATCGGTCACCTATGGTTTTGGGGTGCCGAGATCCTGATCGCTGGCTCCCAGAATGTCGAGATCGTTCATAATACAGTGGTTGTCGGTCCCAATGGGAATGGGATCGTCCTGATCGATCAGGGTCGCGAGGAGCCGGACCACAAAATTTCGTATAAGACCGCACACAACTATGTACACGATAACGACATCTGGCCGGACGGACCTAGTTCGCAGTCGGGCGGAATTAGTGATGTTCCACCTGGGCACCCTAATTATACGATTATAGAAGCGGGGGGCAATCTCTTCGACGGAAATCGATACCATGTGCCAGCCGCGGGATGCGACTTGGGCTTTGGATGGGGGCACAAACGATACGACTTCGCAGGCTTCCAGCGACAAGGCCAGGAGCAACACGGAGGGCTCATCTCAGGCTCCGCTGAGCCATAATGTCAATTTAGTTGCTGCGGTTACTCGGGTCCCGCCGGCTGAATGTTCCTTTGGTGCCAACCCGGCCCGCGCGGCCAGGTGACCGCCCGATTCAAAGGCCATCGGATCGATCTCAACGGCCAACGTCAATGCGGTGACCGGGCACACGCCGGGATCGTGGCCAGGCGCCGACTGACCTCATTGGCTTTGCGAGTGGCGCTCCTCTCTTCCTAGGCTCCTCGACTGTTGCAACATCCTGGCATTTCGGCGCACCGCCGGATCATGATGCGACGTTGCTCGCGGCCAGGATCAGCCAACCACTTACGAGATCGTGAACGGACCTCTCGATCTCTCAACGGGTCCGGCGATGCAGTATAGGGTGACTTCGTCGCCAGGATGAGCCCAACCTCCAACCTTTGAGTGGCCGGTCGCTACCCCGACGCCATTTCCCGGGCAACCTTCTTCATGAGCGTTCTGCCTACTGGATATGTTTTTTGCTTCCCCTTTATCCGCGACCGGCGCCACCCATTCTGTGTAAAGCGGCGCGGCAAAAAGTGCCGAACGCTGCGGACAATGGGGAGCAGCCGTGACAGGACGGGTGACCTTCCGGTGGGTGATGTGCACTGGGTTCATCACCGTTTTTTTGTCGGGATGCTCACCCGACGGAACGACGGTCCTGGGTTGCGACGGCTCGGTGCACCCTGACGGGACGGCCGCCATTGCAAACTACACCGGCCAAGGCGATAGCGGCCAGGGTTGGGCTGGCAACGCCGACGGAGAAGGCGGCCCGAGCGCGATACCACCTTTGCCGAGCGACCTGGCCCCGCGAGGCGGCCGGTCGTGTGGGCCTAAATCACGGCTGACTGCCTTTAACAGCCTGCCAATCAATCCGGCCGCCGCACAGGCATAGTTGCCGCACAGGCATAGTTATCGACAACGGGAAGTCCACTCCCCTGGTTGGTCCTGCCCGAAGTTTGAAGCCTTGCCTACCACCAGCGCGGGCGGCGTAGCGCGGGTGTGGTGACGCTGTGCCGGCGCTACGGTATCCCGCCTTTGCGCCGCCTTGAAGACCGCCGAATACCGCTTCCGCTTGCCCGTCATCGGTCCGTCCTCCAGCAAGGGCGAACCAAGCTTAGGCTCTTGTCCCGCTTTCCGGGACCACCTCAGGTTCCGGTGGTGCGACAATCGGGCCCCCGCATCGCGGGGTCGCCCTAGCCGGATCGTCGGATTGACCGGTTTGTGTTATCAAACCGGGGATTTCACCTCTTCTGGAGGCGGTCGTGGAGATCAAGGCGTGGCTCGAGGGGCTCGCGCTTGCAGAATACGAGCCGGCGTTCCGGGAGAGTCAAGATCACCATGGACGTGGTTGGCGACCTCTCTGACGACGATCTCAGATCAATCGGCGTAGTCACGGTGGGAGCACGCAAGCGGCTGCTGAAGGCGATCGCAGCGCTGCGGACCAGTGCTCCGGAAACCGGTCCGGCGCCGGCCAGGCAAACGATTGTTTCGCAACCGGCAATGACTGCACATATGCCTGCTGAGCGACGCCATTTGACCGTGATGTTCGCCGACCTGGTCGGGTCCACCGCGCTTTCCGGCGAGCTGGATCTGGAAGACCTTGGCGCCGTGATCGGCGGTTTCCACTCCACTGTCCGCACCCAGGTCGCAGCGTTCGGCGGCTTCACCGCGCGTTCATTCGGCGATGGGTTGCTTGCCTATTTCGGCTACCCACGGGCAAACGAAGACGATGCGGAACGGGCCGTGCGGACGGCGCTGGCCTCCATCGACGCGATCCGCAGCGTGACCGGGCTCGGCGGCAGACGGCTCGAAGTTCGCATCGGGATTGCGTCGGGCTGGGTCGTTCTGGGCGATCTGGCGGGCATCGCGCAGCACGAGGTCGTGGGCGAGACACCCAACCTGGCGGCGAGGCTGTTGAACGTTGCACCTCCGGGATCCGTGGTGGTTTCTGAGCAGACAGCGCGGCTGCTGGGCTATGCCTTTGAACTGATCGATCTCGGCAGTCAGGCTCTCAAAGGGTTCCGTACCGAGCAGCGGGCTTATCTGGTGGCGTCGGCCCGCACCGCGGCTCGCTTCGAGGCCAGGGCGGAGCGGGATCTCAGCGCGCTGGTCGGGCGGGAAGCCGACCTCGGCCTGTTGCTGGACCGCTGGTCGAACGCTCAGGCGGGTGAGGGCCAAGTGGTACCCATCGCCGGCGAGCCGGGGATTGGCAAATCGAGGACGGTCCACAGTTTTCTAGGCTCGCTGCTGACGACACGCCACAAGGTTTTGCGCTGGCAATGTTCGGCCTTTCACGTCAGCTCGGCGCTGCATCCGGTCATTGGCGAACTGCAGAGGGCAGCAGGATTTGGCTACGACGAGGACGGCGAAAGCCGGCTTGCCAAGCTGTGGCGATTACACCCCGAGGAATACGTTGACGACGCCGACATACTCATTCCGCTGCTTGCCGAGTTGCTATCGGTTCCAGGGGCCGCTGGGCCCGACCTGCCGCCGGAAGAGAAGAAGGTCCGACTGTTCGTCGGTTTGACCGATTGGATCCGATCACTTGCCGGCGCGACGCCCACACTTTTGGTGGTCGAGGATGCGCACTGGATTGACCCCACGACGGCGGAACTGCTTGATCGGATGGTCGAAGCACTGGCCGCACTGCCGGCGATGGTGCTGCTGACCGCCCGCCCGGAATACTCTCCGCCGGCGGCCTGGCTGCGATTCGATCGGTTCACTCACCATCATCTCGAGCGGCTGGATGGCCACCAGGTTGCGGCACTGGTGGAAGATGTCGCCGGCGGTGTCCTGCCTCGTGAACTGACCGAACAGATCATTGCCAAAACTGACGGCGTGCCGTTGTTCGTCGAGGAACTGACCAAGGCGGTGCTCGAGTCCGACTGGGTCGGGACAGCGCAAGACGCGCGATCCGATGCGATGGGCCCTCGGCTGGAACTGGCCGTACCCGCTACTTTGCAGGACAGTCTGACGGCCCGGCTCGACCGACTATCGTCCGCCAAGCCGATCGCGCAGGTAGGCGCGGCGTTAGGCAGGGATTTCACCCATGCTCTGATCGCGGCGCTTGCCGACATCGACGCGGGCGCGCTGGCCGATGCGCTCGAGCAACTGCAATCGGCGGGGTTGCTCTTCCGACAGGATGGCGGTGCCGAGATCGTCTATACGTTCAAACACGCGCTGGTCCGGGACGCCGCCTACGACGGCCTGCTGAGGAGCCAGCGTGCAGCGCTGCACAAGCGAATTGCGATCACGATCGAGGCGCGCTTTCCGACAATGGCCGGGACCCAGCCAGAACTCGTCGCGCGCCACTGGACGGAAGCAGGATTGGCGGATCCCGCCGTAGACTTGTGGCGCAAGGCTGGCCGACGAGCGGTCTCTCGGCTGTCATTCCGGGAAGCGATTGCGCATTTTGACCAAGCATTGGCGTTGGCTCCCGCACTGCGGTCGGGGGAGGACAGGGATCGACTGGTAGCCGGTCTCTGGCTGGACTGCGTCGCAGCACTGCGGCAGACCCAATGGGGTAGCCGCCGCATGGAAGAGGCTGCTCGGAGTGCACTTTCGATCGGGGTCTCGCTCGATGACCCGGCGTTGATTGGATATGCACTCACAGCCTTGGCCGAAGTGGCCGCGGTAAGGCCAGACTTCGCGCTGTTTCGTGAAGCGAACAGAAATTTTCTGCGGCTTGAACTGTGTCGATCCGAGGGACTGCATACGCGCTTCATGGTTCCTGGCGGACGTGCGGCCGGCCTGCCGCGAGGCGGTATCGATCGATCTGCGACGGATCTTCTCGCGTCGATCGACAACATCGGCTCCGATGATGATGCTGCATTGATACGGCTTGCCGAAGACGCATTGGGACGGAGCGCAAGGCAAGGTCAATTCAACTCCGCTCGAGCCGCCACAATCTGGCAGTTCATCGGCCTCGAAATGTTCTGGCGCGGGCGCTTCGGCTTTATCGATCAGATCCTGGGACGGGCCATCGAGAGCGCAAAACCGGGCGATCCGACCCACGTCGGCTGGCATCAACATCTCCTTGCCAAGACGTGGCTCGCCTTCAGCTACGCCCAGTTGGGCTTCATGGACAAGGGCCGCGAGCTGGCAAAGGCCTGCATCGCCGAGTCCGACCAGGTGGGGGAGTTATCGCACCTGGTGTTGGCTCTCAATGCCCACAATGTCTTTTGTTTCTATTGCGACGACGCCGAGGAGGTCAGAGACTGCGCCACAAGGTTGGAGGAGGTGAGCTTTCGTTACGGCGTTGCCTGGTATCAGCCCGCCGCGCTGCTGGCGCGTGCGTGGGCCAACGCGCGTGCCCATGCTACCGAAGCGGCGCGCGAGGGATGGCTTCGAGGCCGCGCGATGATGACAAGTGGCCTCTTCGAGCAAATCAATGTCGGTGTACCGCACTTGCTCGTGCTGTCTGCTCATGTCGCGAACGCAATCGGATTGCCCAGGGAAGCGCTGATTGATGTCGACAGAGGGCTCAGCTTGGTAAGTAGGACCGGCGAAGCCCACAGCGAGTTGGAGTTGTATCGCGCCAAGGGCGAGAGCTTGCTTGGCACTGGGGATATTGCAGGCGGCGAGCGGCATCTTATTACGGCATTACAGGTCGCGCGACGCCAATCCGCAAAGGGATTGGAGCTGCGGGCGGCGCTTTCACTGGCGCGGCTGTTGAGCGAGCAGGGTCGGACGAACGACGCCCGCGGTATCCTCGCCCCTATCTACGCCTGGTTCAAGGAGGGCTTTCGGGCGCCTATCTTGATGCAGGCCAGGGCAGTGCTCGACGAGCTCAATCGAACGGCGGGCTAAGATGAGATTGTCGCCGCGGACGAAGCGAGGCTACGCACTTTCTGGTATCCAGAATCGCTAAATCGCGAAACCTGGCTTGAGCCGCTTTTGATGGACGACGCTTTTGGTCCACACAAACGAGTGGGCATGCTCATTGTAGCTGCTGATAAAGGCCTCGATGTGGGCCACGAATTCGGTGACGCTGCCGAACGAGGCGCCTTGCGATGACTGGCTTGCCAGGATCGAGAAATGGCGCCGTCCAATTGGAATAGCCAGCCGGTGGCGGCTGATCCAACAGGGCCAGAATGTGCTGCCGGCGCTCCGGGCCATACTTAGGCTCATTGCCGCGATCGCCAGTCTCGCTCAGACCGGCCATCCTCGCTCTGGCATAGCGGACGCGCCATTTCGAGGCCGTGCCTGGCGTGCATCCGACTTCCCGTGCAATCGCCCGAGACGCCATGCCGGCACTCGCCAACAGCACGATCCGCGCCCGATCGCGCATCCGCGCCTCCGCCTTGCGGGATCCAGCCAGGACCTCGATCTGACGTTCTTCGGACGTCAACGCGACCGGCATGCGCGGCGGGAATAATCTTCATCCCGGCTACGAAACATGACTCGCGCTGCAGCGATAGTGGACACTAGATCCGACACCGCTAACCCCTGACTAACGCAAGGGATATAGGCGGGGACTATGAAATCGGCGTTGCCGCCAATGTCAGCCAGTTCCCCGCATCCGCGGTAGCCTCTTCATCGTCCCTTCGAGGCAAGATCCGTATTAGTACCTATAGACATGAAGGTTTCGTAATTCGTATGTGGCGCCCAATCGGGCGTAAACAACAGGAGGAAGCAGAGATGTATCGACTTCTCGGAGCGACCGCCGCTTTTTGTTTCATATCATCACTTACGATGGCCCAAAGCAAGCCGGATAAGGTAACCTTCCAGCTCGCGCCAAATCCGGCGTTCTTAGGTTGCCTAAGTAAGGATGGGGAGGCGCCACGAGCGGTGGTGGAGGTGAAGCGCGGCGACCTGAACGATACCGCGATCATCCGAGTGAAGGGACTGAAGCCCGATTTGGACTTCGACCTGTTCACCGTGCAGCGCAGCTCGCTCGGCAGCGACGGAAAACCCGTGCCGCCACCTTTCAAGGGCTTCGGGCTGGCTTGGTACCAGTCCGATCTTCACTCCGACCACCATGGCAACGCGCAGGTTACCATCAAAACTATCCTGCTCGACCAGATTTTCGGTTTTGATGCCGACCCAGTCCTCACGACGACGCCCACAACGCCCCCTCAAACCGTCCTGAAACCGACCAATACCTTCCATCTGGGCTTTTGGTTCAACGACCCCGCGGACGCGGCTCCCTGTGGATTTGATGTTAGCAAACCTACACCGTTCAACGGCGAACATCGGGCCGGCCCGCTTGCGATGATTTCTCTGCCCGGGCCATCGGGCCTGGGACCTTTGTGCACCAGTCCAACCGACCTCCAGGGGCCTGACGATAGCGGCGCGGACCCGGACGATTCTACGATGCTTGCCTGCAACCCATGAGCTTTGGCCTCCCGGAAGCGGTCACTTTCGTGTGTTCTCAATGGACAAACTTGGGACCGCTTAGGGCGAGGTCAGCATCCAGCCGAGGCCATGGCGTGTCCGGAGCGAGGGCTTGGCGCCATCAGGGGCGCGCCAATCGCCTGGGCGCCATCGTTTCTATAGTCAAACACGACGATTCTGGTGCAAATAACTCGAGAAAAATGGGGGCGCCAGCAAATTTGCGCCAGAGCCCCCTTTTCACTTCCCGCAACGAGACATCTGCTGCCTCAGCTCGACCATCGACTAGACCAGGGCTCCAACTCTCACTCGGCCGCGGCGCGATGCTCGAGGACGCGCAAAACCTCCAGCGGATCCGTGCGTTCGCGGTAGTCGACACGAGTGTCTGCGAACTGAATTATCCCGTCGGCGCCGATTACATAGGTGGCAGAAAGCGGTAGCGACCACTCATCGGGCGAGCCGTTTTTTGAAGGGATATCAAGCCCGAACCCGTCATAGACTTTGCGAACGTCGTCGGTGAAGGCGTAGACAACGCCAAACGCTTTGCCCACCTGCTGGCCGACATCGCTGAGCACGGGAAAGCTCAGCGCGTTCTTCTCGGCCGTACTCACGGTGTCGTCCGGCTTTTCCGGGCTGATTGCCACCATGTTCGCTCCGGCCGCCGCGATGCGGGGCAGGACGGCCTGATAGGCTTTGAGTTCCAGATTGCAGAATGGGCACCACCCGCCGCGGTAGAAGGTGACCACAGCCGGACCCGTTGCCAGCAGGTCGGCGATGTCGAAATCCTTGCCGTGCTGATCGCGCAAGCGAATGGCTGGCGCTCGATCGCCCACCTGCTTCGCACTGCGGTCAATTCCCGTGGCGGCGAGATGCGCGATATGCGCATCCATCAACGCCTGGCTATCCGCGGGCACACGCACCCGCCAACTGGCACGATAGTCGGCTAACTGCTCCGAGAGGGTTTCAGCCATTTCCTTGTCCTTCACTTTCGATTTTCCGGGTGAACGCGAGCGACCGGGCCGCTAACTTGCAGCCGCAAGCTTATCTTGCGTCTTCGTTTTGAAGTCGCCAGCATCATGGCGCTCGTGCAGCTGACTTGATGGTTCTCCTTGGACGCGGTTGACCATGCGCCCGCGCTGCACCGCCGGCCGAGCGCCGATCGCGTCGGCCCAGCGGTTGACGTTCCGGTATTCGTGCACCGCCAGGAACTCGGCTGCTCCGTACTGCCCGAATTTTACCAGACCGCCGTACCAGGGCCATGCGGCTATATCGGCGATCGTGTATACATCACCCGCCAAGTACTCGTTGTCCGCCAGCCGCTTATCGAGCACGTCAAGCAGCCGCTTCGTCTCCATCGTAAACCGATCGATGGCATATTCGATCTTCGTGGGAGCATAGGCGTAGAAATGTCCGAAGCCGCCGCCGACGTAAGGCGTGCTGCCCATCTGCCAGAATAGCCACGACAGGCACTCCGCCCGGGCGGCGGCCTCGGTCGGAACGAACGTGCCGAATTTCTCCGCGAGATACATCAGGATCGCGCCGGACTCGAAGACACGGATTGGTTTCGGGCCGCTGCGATCCAGCAGGGCAGGAATCTTGGAGTTCGGATTGACAGCCACAAAGCCGCTGCCGAACTGATCACCGTCGCCAATCTTGATCAGCCAGGCGTCATATTCCGCACCCGCATGGCCCAGAGCCAGCAACTCCTCGAGCATCACCGTGACCTTCACGCCGTTCGGTGTGCCCAGCGAGTAAAGTTGGAGCGGATGGCGGCCAACCGGCAGATCCTTTTCGTGCGTAGATCCCGAGACCGGGCGGTTGATGTTCGCGAACCGCCCTCCGTTTTCTTTGTTCCAGGCCCAAATCTTCGGCGGTGTGTAGTCATGCGAGTTGGTCATGTTCAAAGCTCCAGGAATGTGTGCGAAGCCCCATCGCGGCGTGTAATGGACGGTTTGACAAGCCGTCGGCCTGTCAGGCGATGGTCGGATAGTTCGAGGGAAACAGCGCCCGCAGCGCCTCCTCGTCACGCTCCTGCTTAAAGGCGTGATCCGAGCCCACAGCGCGAGCACGCTTAACGGCCGGGCGTGCATCGATCGCGTCGAACCACTTCCTGATGTTCGGATACGGGGCAAGCGGATCGCCCTCGCCTTTCAGGACGCGGGAAGCACGATCGATCCAGCCCCAAAGTGAAATGTCGGCGATTGTGTAGGTATTGCCCACGATAAAGGTGCGGCCGGACAAATGGTCTTCCACCACCTGATAGTGTCGCTCTGCCTCGCGTCGGTAGCGGTTACGCGCATAGTCCAGACCTTCGGGAGCGGCAAACTGAAAATGTACCGCCTGCCCCGAGAAAGGGCCTAGGCCGGACGCGATGAAGAACAGCCAGGACAGCAATTCCGGTCGATCTTCCGGCGATCCGACGAATTTTCCGGTCTTGTCTGCGAGATAGAGCAGGATCGCGTTGGAATCGAAAATACGCGCCTCCCGGGAGCCGGGTCCTTCGGTGTCAACGATGGCCGGCACCTTGCCGTTCGGGTTGATCTTTCTGAAGGCTGGCAGATGCTGCTCGCCCTTGCTGGTGTCCACCGGCACTACCTCGTAGGGTAGGCCAGCTTCTTCGAGAAAGAGAGAAACCTTGGCCGGGTTCGGCGTCGGATGGAAGTAAAAGCGAATCATCTTAAGTCCTTCTCGGTTATGGCCGCCTTCGCTTTGGGCCGGGGGTGCCAAGTAGGCTGAGAGCCTGACGGACAGCGCCTTCGAGAACGGGCCGCTCCGGGTGACCACGTGCGAGTACGCGCAGCCCCATCACTGTGGTCAGGAAAAGCCGCGCCGCATCAGCGGGGCTCACGTCAGGCGATATGCTGCCGTCGCTCTGGCCAGCGACAACGGATCGGTGAAAGAATGCTTCCAATTCCCGCATGCGCTCCGCCACGACCTTGGCAATGTCCGGATCATGCGGCGCCACCTCCAGTGCCGCGTTGGCCAGGAAGCAGCCGAGCCGACTTCCAAGCGAGCGCTCAACAATTTCGGCCAGAAAGGTTTCGATTGCCTGACGCGGCGGCAGCGTTTTTTCGACGCGCGCAATCCGGGCCCGCATATTCGCGTCCAGGTAGCGATCGAGACATAGGGTGAAGAGCGCTCGCTTGTCGCCAAACGCATTGTAGACGCTTGCCGGGCCAAGCCCCATGGCCTCGCCGAGGTCGCGTACCGAAGTGGCGGTATAACCAGCCACCCAGAAGCGCTGCATCGCGGCCTCAAGCGCAACGCCCTCATCAAACTCTCGGGGTCGGGCCAAATCTCAATCCGTTCAGTTTCCATCGTATTGGAGCGAACGTTATAAAACCCATCGTCGGTTGGCAAGGGCCTTGTCACCATAGTTTGCATGATCGGCCGAGGCGGCTGCCTACCGCGGAGGCCTCAAGGGCTGTCCAGGCGAGCATCGTTCTCAATGAGAGGGCGACGACCCTTTCGGAAGGCGCCACTCAGGTCGCACGCGTGCAAGCGGGCGAACACCCATCTGCCTCTCGGCCCCTGAAGGAGTGATCGGCCCGACCCCGTCTCAAACGCTCATGGAAGAGTTCTCGATGAGAGCAAACGCCGTTGGTTACGTCGCCTCGAAACCGTAGGTCGGGACTCATATTCCGAAGCGAGAATAGAACAGATGGCCGGGATCAACTTGGACATTGTGAGATGAATGTGCCGGCACTCAGAATCGATGAAGCGCGAGACGGCGGCGGCCCTAACTGCGGGTGCTTTGGGGCACGTGGCCGCAACTCGCGGTCCAAACCGCATCTTGCAGCAAATCTTCGTCACGCCGCTCGGTTTGTTTCGTAATCGGAAGGTGCCGGGACTTGCGCCCCGGCCGTCCGCCACGTTTCAGGCTGGAGCCGGCGCTACGACCGGTGCTACGACCTCGACAACCTCCAGATCGGCGGTCATCACCTTGCCCCTGGTCTCCGGTCCCAGATATACCGCGATCACGTATACGATCAATGATCCGACCGTGCCGTACATCATCGGCCTGGCGAATCCCATCTGCTGATTGACCGCGAAATAGGTCAACAGCGGGGCGACAGCTGCACCCCAAACAGCACCCTGGTGGTAAACGAAGCCGGCGGCGGTGGCGCGGACTTCGGTCGGAAACCGTTCCGACAACCATCCGGGGTTAAGAGCATCCTTGCCGCCGACGAAGCAGATCGTCAGCAGAAACAAGCCAAGGAACAAACTCGGATCAGTTGTTGAAAGATAGACCGGCACGAGGAAGATCGCGAGAGTGCAGGGGATCATGAGGGCCCACCGACGCCCAATCCGTTCTGACATCGCGCCCCAGAACGCGCAGGCCGCGAACGTTAGGATGTTCCCCCAGAATACCGGAACCGCCACCTGGGCGGGCGTCCAGTGCAGCTCTTTTTGCAGATAGGTGCCGAGCATGGCCCAAATCGCGTAGTAGACGCAGAAATTCGCGCCCATCCACACGCAGCCAGTCAACGTGTTGAACAAATACTTGGGCTTGAAGATAGCGAGTAGAGGCAACGTGATCTGCGTCTTGGTAGCGTCCTGGATTTTCTTGTTTTCTTTCCAGACTTCCGGCTCTTTCACATAAAAGCGGATCCAGACGCAGGCCAATGCGGGCAGCACGCCCAAGATCAGCATGCCGCGCCAGCCGATAGCCCTCGTGCCACGCTTCGAGAGGTCCGTACAGGAAGCCGTACGCGAGCGCCGACAGCGCGAAGCCCAGCCCCCACGACCCCTGCAGCACACCGGACATAAGGCCGCGCGATCTCGCCGGCCAGGATTCCATCGCCAGCGCCGCGCCGGCCGGCCATTCCGCCCCCATCCCAATGCCCAACAGCGCTCGGACCACAAACAGAAAGGTGAAGTTGGGCGAGAAGCCGGCGGCGAAGTTGCAGACGGAGTACCAAAGAATGGAAATCATCAGTGGCGCTCGGCGCCCCATGCGGTCGGCCAACCAGCCGGAGGCGGTCGCCCCGCCTAGGCGCATGATCAGAGTAACCGAGAAGATCGCGGTCACGTCGATCAGCGGGACGTGGAACTCCTGCGCGATCGGCGCCATGATGAGTAGGAAGACTGTGAAGTCGAAGGCATCCAGTGTCCAGCCCATCCAGGCGGCGCAATAAGCATACCACTGGTCCCTGGTGGGTTCTTTCCACCACGGAGTATTCGGTACGGTTCCGCTATATCCAGACATTGTCTTGAGCCTCCTGATGGTTCGTTTTCCGGACGAGCATTCGGTTGGCCCATCTCACAGGCACCGTAACCACACATGGCAGCCATGCACAATACGCTTTGAAATCGACACGGGGGGTTTTCGGTTCGCCTGACTTCAGCTCGACCCAGGGGAGCTGCGGGACACCTACTTGAGGTGCTATCCTGGAGGATGGTCGGCCAAAGTCAGACACGCCGGACATTCAGACACGCCGGATATGTGGAGTTTCTGCCCGAGCGGCGAGGATGCAATACGATGTGCACCCGAACCAGATCAGGGTGTCGAAGGCCCATCTGGTGGCGGCCGCCCCGGGCCTGTTTGGCTCGGGAGACGCGGCATCGGACGCGTCCGTGATCGCTCCCGACAGACAAGTTGCCAATGATAAGGCTTTCGCCTCGTGCATGGTGGAGGGGCTGTCGGACTTGTTCTGGCGGCGCTCCACAGCCCGAGCCGAACAACGAAGGCTGCGCCAAGGAGGGGCCGCCGCGGCATCAGGCCGGCCGTTGTCAAGTCGTGCCACGTCGGGTTCCGGATATCGGCCATAAGCCCGCTATGCTTGCGCTGCGAGGTGCTAGACGGGCTCTGAGCATCGCCGGCGAGGCCATGAGGGCATGAGGGCAATTACCGCGCCTACGAGCGGATGGTCGCGAACTGTGCAGCAAACAGCAATCTGGATTGCGGCTGCCGGCGAACCAAGAAAATAGGGAAGGGAGGATCCAGTCGAGAGGTCGTGCGTTATCGTGGTAATCCGAGGGAATGACATGGCCACAAGTATCAGGATGCTGCTGACCGCTGTGTTCGTTACAGCCTGCCTATTCGCCGCGTGTTCCCCCCTGACCGGCTATGGTCATGCGTGGTATCCAAATGGCACCTCGCACGAAAGCTACGGCTGGCGCAGTGATTACGTCTGGCCAAGCTACAAGCACGGCTGCGGCTGGCGCTGTGGCGCCATCGCCGGCTTGGGCGGGCCCGCTATTATCGGTGGCCTGTACGGGTATCCCTATTACCCGCTGCCGCATCTGCGTACCAACGCTGCGCCATCGTGGCACGCTTAAGAGCTCCGGCGCACTGGCGGGGGCGGGGCCACGACCACGCCAGTTCGATGCAGGGCTGTTCTGAAGGCGGCGATCCTGGCAGGTCGATTACGCGGGAGGGCGTTGGGGGATCGTGCAGCCCGTTGTCAGCGCCCATCCGGTCCGTCTGGCCTGTCTGGATAGGCTGGGAAGCGGTCGCCAAGATGATCGAACCTTGCCACGAGCTCGTCTCGCCAACGCCGGAGCGCCGTTCCCGCACGCAGAAACTCCACAGGGCTTCCTAGCCGCGCGTATTGGAAGACAGAGAATAAGAGATAGTCAGCATAACCCGGCGCGCCACCCGAGAGGTAGTCCTGTTCAGACAGGGTCTGCTCCAGCGGTCCTATCACGGTCTCGAATTCACCGAGCCACCGGTCGCGATCGGCGCAATACGCCTCAAGCGTACAGCCGAACTGGGCTTCTCGAGACCGGCGGAAGTAAGCTCGATCCTCGGGAGCGAGGCAGTAAATAAAGTCCGCCGAGATGAGCCGACGGATCGCTGGGCTGAGGGCGGCGTCCGACCAGAGGCTGACGTACCGAGCCAGCCCGCGCCCGGTCTCGCCGCCGAACAACAAAGGGTGATCGGGGAACTGCGTCTCGAGATAAATTGCAATGTTCCAGGAATCATGGATCACGCGAGCTCCGTCGACCAAGATCGGCACCTTGTCTTGTCCGCTGAGCGACCGGATTGTCTCGACATCAGCAAACCGCACCGGGCGATATTCAACCGGAACACCCTTGTGGGCGAGCGCATAGCGTATGCGCCAAGAAAACGGGCTGGGACGGCGCTCTCGCAGGCCAGTTCGCTCATACATGATCAAGGCCATCGCTACAGATCCTCGTCCATCGGCTTAGCCGTTCCGTCTAGAGCGCTTCCACCTTGAGCGGAAGCGCTCCTGTCGTTGTTTCACGAGCAATTTCATCAGCCTGAGGTCGCTCCGCGACTTTATTCAGGCTGATACTGCTCTAAGGGAGGCCGCGTGGTTTTCCAATCCTCGAATACGTCTAGCAGGCCACGGGCAAGTCCGCCGAGGTCCCCGGCCGTGATGAATTTGTGAGAAGTCTGGGAGCGGAGGGTGACCGAGCTTCCGTACAGGTCCTGTCGTCCAGATCGTTCGGAAGCATTGGGACCACAATGAATCAGACAAGACTCACCACCCCTCTCACAGCAGCGCCATCCCTGTCATCCCTACTGCTCCGGCCATTCCAGCTAGCCGATCGGATTCCCGGATGGGTCCTGGGGCTGATCATCCGGGTTGCCGTCGCTGATGTATTTTGGCGCTCGGGGCAGACAAAAGTGTCCGGCTGGGAAGTGACGCAGACAACGGTGCAGCTATTCCGCGACGAATATCATGTGCCACTTCTGCCCCCGGAACTGGCGGCAAACCTTGCCGCGCTGCAGGAACATCTGTTTTCGTTCCTCCTGGTGATCGGCCTGGCCTCGCGTTTGTCGGCGCTCGGTCTGCTCGGGATGACGGCCGTTATTGAGGTATTTGTCTACCCCGAAAACTGGCCGGACCATCTGCTTTGGACGGCCTGCCTGCTGTACGTGGTGGCGCGCGGTCCCGGCGGGCTCTCGCTCGACGCCTTGATCCGGAAGCGGATACAATGATGCGCGCTGCAGTGGCAGTCCGTCCCGGATCGGTTCTGTCGCGTGAGGGACATGGCACGACATGAGCTACAAGGTGCTGGTGATCGAGGACCAACGGGAAATCGCGAACCTGGTGAAGCTGCACCTTCGTGACATCGATTGTCAGGTCAAACTCGCGTTCGACGGCTCGGTCGGCCTCGCCGATGCGGAGGCCAATCATTATGACCTGATAATCCTCGACCTGATGCTACCCGGCGAGAACGGGCTGGAAATCTGCCGTCGCTTGCGGGCCCGGTCTGACTATACGCCGATCCTGATGCTGACATCGCGCGCGTCCGAACTGGACCGCGTGCTCGGGCTTGAAATGGGTGCGGACGACTATTTGACCAAGCCATTCAGCCTGTTGGAGCTGCAGGCGCGGGTCAAGGCGATCTTCCGGCGCGTCAAGGCGGTGGCGGCCGGCACCATGACCGGGACAGCAACGGTCCAGGCTGGAGACATGCTCATAGACGTGCAGAAGCGCGTGGTGACCCTGCAGGGAAGATCCCCGGAGCTCACCGCGAAGGAGTTCGATCTGCTGCTACATCTCGCGCAGAACCCCGGCCGGGTCTACACGCGCGACCAACTATTGGATTTTGTTTGGGGCTACAATCACAGTGGCTACGAGCATACGGTCAATTCGCACATCAACCGTCTGCGCAGCAAAATCGAGGCCGACCCGGGAAACCCTGTCTATATCAGGACGGTCTGGGGCGTGGGGTACAAGTTCTCGGAAGCAGCCGAACGCGCGCTCCCTTCTGCCAAGCCCGCATAGATGCGTCTGCTGTTTCCCGTGCGGGCGAACAGCGCTCGCATGCCTGCCCCATGGCGCAGTCTGCGCTTGCCGACGAAGTCGCTTCACCTCAAGTTCTTTGTTCTCATTGCGCTGCTGGTCTGTGCGAATGGCGGCTTGGCTCTGTTCCTGCAGGAGCGGGCCTACCGACACTACGATCTCATGCTCACCCAGGCGTTGAACCAGCCTCTCGCGTCTAACCTGGCCGCCGAGCGTTTCGTCAAATTGCCGCTCGGGCCGAATTTCGTTGGGGAGGTGAAGGCCGAATTCAGTAAGCTTATGGCCGTCAATCCCAACATCGAGATATACCTGCTCGACGCTGACGGATATATCGAGGCGTTCACCGCGGCGCCGCATGACGTCGTGCGCCAGCGGCTCGACGTAGCGCCATTGCACGCCTTCATTGGCGACCAGTTCGCCCTTCCGCTGCTTGGCGACGATCCGAAGGAGTTAGCCGGGAGAAAAATCTTTTCCGCTGCCTACGTCGATCCTGGCGACCCTCAGCGCGGCTTTCTCTACGTTATTCTGGGCGGCTCGGAATACGACACCGTCGCGCGGCGGGTCCAAGGCGGCATGCTGCTCCGCAACGTAGTGACGACGATTTCGCTAGGCCTGATTGTCGCCCTTGCGGCTGCCTTCTTTGTCCTGACGACGCAATCCAGAAAACTCCGCCGGCTTGCGGGGGCAATCGACATATTCCGTGAAAGCAACTTCCAGAATCCGCTGCAAGTGCCGGTGGCCGGCGGACGGGGTGGCGACGAGCTGGACCGGTTGAGTCGTGCCTACAACGACATGATAACCCACATTCGAATGCAGATGGAGCAGATCGCTGCCACCAACTCCACGCGCCGCGAGCTGATCGCCAGCATATCGCATGATCTGAGGACGCCCTTGGCATCCCTGCGCGGCTACCTCGAAACATTGCTGCTGAAGGAGAAGACCTTATCGTCGCAGGATCGTCGCATGTATCTGGAGATCGCATTTCGTCAAAGCGACTACATGAGCCACATGATCGAGGAACTATTCGAGCTGGCGAAGCTCGAGGAGGTCGGCATCGATATCTCGCCTGAGCCGATGCAGCTCTCCGAACTGGTTCAAGACGTGATCCTGAAATTCAAGCTATTGGCGGAGAAGCGCGACGTCCGACTGGAGGGGCGGATCATGCCGAACACGCCATTGGTCTATGGCGATATAGCCCTGATCGAGCGGATGCTCGGCAACCTGCTGGACAATGCGATCCGCCACACCTCTCGCAACGGGACGATCACCGTCACTGTCGCGGTCGACCCCAAATGCGCCCGGGTCGAGGTTGCTGACACTGGTGCCGGGATCTCCGACCGCGACTTGCCCTACATTTTTGAGCGGTTCTACCGGGCGGATAAGAGCCGTGATCCTGCTTCCGGTGGTGCAGGTCTCGGCTTGGCAATCGTCAAGCGCATCGTCGATCTGCACGGTGGGGAAATTGCCGTCGACAGCACCGTTGGAGTGGGCACGCGCTTCCGGGTCGTCTTCCCTACGCGCACATGTCTGCCCCGTTGATCGAATGGCTGCGCGGCTTACCGACCGCCGTGGCGGTGCCGATCGTGCTTCTCACATCAGCGATCGTATCGTCCGCCGGTCTTCTCGTCGTGCATCGATTGATCCCGCATCGCCTTCGACGCGCGCACAACGATGTCGCCGGCTTCACAATAGCCATTGCCGGCGTCGTCTACGCGGTGCTGCTGGCTTTCATCGCCGTCGCGGTGTGGCAGGGCTACGGGCAGGCAGATACCCTGGTACAGACTGAGGCGAACCTGGTTGACAACCTGTATCGCGACACGTCCGGACTGCCGGAACCGCAGGCAACGAATTTGCGGCACGCGCTGTACGTCTATGCTGAGACTGTGGTGCAGGAAGAATGGCCCGCCTTGGCTGCCGGATCGGACGAGGACGCTGCCGGGTGGCAGTTGCTGGACAGCGTCCATCTTGCCTTGGTTCAGCTGCGGCCTCAGGATTTGGGGACCGCGACGGTCCAGGCGCAGATGCTGCTTGCGCTGACCGATCTGTATAACGCGAGAAGGGGGCGCTTTCACTCGGCCGCGGTAGAGCTACCACGGGTCTTATGGTGGAATCTTCTGGCTGGCGCGGCCCTCCTGTTGATCTTTTCGTGCCTCTTCGGGGCGCCAAATCTTGCCATGCACGCAGCCATGGTTGGCCTGCTCGGTATGACGATCGGCCTGGTCCTCACGCTGATCCTTCTACTGACACACCCTTTCGAGGGCGACAACCACATCTCCGCGGCCGCCTTCAACGTGCTGATAACGGATGTGGAGCGTATGTCGTATCCACATCGGTGACCCGATCCACCGATCGGCTGTGATCAATTCGTTATACATCCTCGACGATTTCCCGCACTTCGCGACGCTATGTCTTGGGCCGACGGTCCTGGGATGCTGACGATCGGCGTCGGCGATGCCACCCGTCGATGATCATCTGGAAAGGGTTTCAAATGAATATGTCTCGTCTCGTTGCATCGGCGATCGCCGCCTCTGTTGCGTTACCGGCGCTCGCGGCCGCCGGGCCGGCGGCGGTGCCAACCTTTACGTCGGAAAAGTGCTACGGCATCGCCGCCAAGGCGTCAAATGATTGCGGCACCGCAACGCACTCCTGCGCCGGAACCAGCACTCGGGCCAGCGACCCTGCATCCTGGCTGTATGTTCCCGCGGGAACCTGCATGAAGATCGTCGGCGGCAGCCTGACAGCGAAGAGCTAAGACACCATGCTCCGGCCGACGGGTCCGAACAGCAGGCCCACCCACTCCACGGTGTGGCCTGGCATAGGGCTGCGCGCGCAGCACACAGAGGAGGTGTTGACCCGCCGGCCGGACGTCGCTTGGTTTGAGGTCCATGCCGAAAACTACATGCACGATCCAGCGGCACTGACGTCATTGACGCGGCTCAGAGAACAATACCCCTTGTCGTTGCACGGTGTGGCGATGTCGCTCGGCAGTGCGGGCCCGCTCGATTGTCAGCACCTCGCCCGACTGAAATGCTTAGTCGATCGGCTCGATCCATTTCTCGTCTCCGAGCACATGGCCTGGAGCGCAAACGACGGCGCGCATCTCAACGACTTGCTGCCGTTGCCCTGGACCGAAGAAGCGCTTGATGTAATGACTGCGCATGTCGATGAGGTTCAGGACGTACTCGGCCGGACGATCTTGGTCGAGAACCCATCAGGATATTTGCGTTTTCGCCACTCCACGATGAGCGAGGCGTCATTTCTGGCTGAGCTTGTCGGTCGGACGGGGTGTGGATTGTTATGCGACGTGAGCAATATTTACATCAGTGCCCATAACATCGAGACCAACCCGATTGAATATCTCGATCAACTTCCGGCCGCCTCGGTCGGCGAGATCCATCTGGCCGGCCATTCGGTCAACATAGTCGAAGGCCGCAAGGTGCTGATCGACGATCACGCCTCGCGTGTTCCGGGCGGAGTGTGGGAGCTGTATCGAGAGGCGCTGCTCCGCTTCGAGAGTCCGCCCACCCTCATCGAATGGGACGCCAACCTGCCCACACTCGATACGCTGTTGGCGGAAGCGGCCAAGGCGCGCTTTGTGGCCGGCATGATCAGCGGGAGATGTCATGCCGACGCTGCATGATCTGCAATCCGATTTTCGGCGCTTCCTGACCGGAGAGGCCCGCGAGCAGTTGCTCCAAGTCGTGGACGGCATCGGTTTCGATGCCGAACCGCGCCTGTCAATCTATCGCAACAATACGATCGCGACGCTAACCGCGGCGTTGAAAGCGACCTTCCCAGTGGTCTGCCGATTGGTCGATGACCGGTTCTTCGACTACGCCGCACATGCGTTCATCCAACATAATCTTCCGGCCAGCCCTTGCCTGGTCGAGTATGGTGGTGACTTCCCCACCTTCCTTGCTGGCTTTCCCCCGGTTGCCGAGCTTGATTACCTTCCGGACGTGGCCAGGCTGGAGTGGGCGATCAATCGAGTTCTCCGTGCGCCGCATTCGGAAACTCTCATCCCGCTTGCGTCGCTGCTCGCGGTGCCGGGTGATCCGGCGCAAATCCGTCTGCGCATTGCGGCTTCGATCGAACATGTTGCTTCGCCGCACGCGATCCATCGCATCTGGCAACTCAACCAGTCCGGCGCCGCGCCTGCTGAAATGGTATCTGACCGCATCGGTGCGCATCTCGAAATCCGCAGTGTGGACGGATTGCAAATCACCGATCTGCCGTCGGCTATCTGGACGTTCCGAGCTCGGATCGCAGCTGGTACGACGCTCGGTGCAGCTGCCGCAGATGCGCTGGCGATTGCGGCAGATTTCGATCTCGCCCAAGCGCTCGCCGCACTTTTCAATGCGGGTGCGGTTTCGGCGATTCTGTGAGACGGCGCGTGCCGAAAAGATCGAACGTGAATATCGGCCATGTAACATATCGAAGTAGAGGCATGCGGTGGCAAGCAAACACCCTCTTTCAAAAGACGTCGGATCATGGTGACGAAGCGTCTTCTACTGACGCGGGACCTATTCGGCGTGGCGGTTGCGCTCGCCGTATGTGGTCCTGAGGTCGAAGCCGGGCCGAGCGCCCGTCACCAGTGGCGCTCCGGCATAAGGCGGGCGGATAAGGCGGGCTGCTTTGGCGGGTGCATTTTGGGAGGGTGACGGGTGATGCGGCCTAGCGAATTTGACGATGCGGCCTTTCTGGACCGCCTCCGGAAGGGCGATTCGACCGCCTATCGTAGTCTGATACGGCGCTATCATCGTTCCTTGATCAGCGTCGCGGCATCGATCGTCGGCAGCCAGGCGCAAGCCGAGGAGGTGGTGCAGGATGCCTGGCTGGCAGTATTTACCGGTATCGGCCGGTTTGAGGGTCGCTCCAGCGTGGCGACCTGGCTGTTCACCATCGTGCTGAACCGGGCCCGCTCGCGAGCCAGCCGCGAGTGGCGTCTGGTCGCCCTGCCCGCCGAACTGAGTGGCGCTGCTGCGGGGGAACGCGGCGTGCCGCTGGCGGCAGTCAAGCCGGACGAGCACTGCATCGATGAGCCGAGGCTGTGGGATGATCTAAGCCCTGAGCGCATCGTGGGCGGGCGGCAGCTCTCGGATCTCGTGCAGGAAATCATTGAGCAGCTGCCGCATGGTCAGCGAGCCGTTTTGCTACTGCGCATAGCCGGCCAAACGGCTGAAGAAGCGTGCGAACTGCTCCAAATAACAGCGGAAAACCAACGGGTTCTCCTGCATCGCGCAAGAAGTCGGGTGCGTCAGGCCGTCGATGTGGCGACCCATGACGCACTGCCGGCTGCGGCGGCGAGACCGACCAGGTCAATGCGCCGTTTGGCATCCGGTTATAGGCTCATCGAACGGACGATGGCACCGGCAGTTTCTGCGGCTTGAGCGGCATCTCGTTGTTTAATGGTTTACCGATCACAGCCTTGCTGTAAGCAGCCAAACCTGGCACCGCGCCGTCCCAGATTGTCTCACCCGGCTGCAGCGCGGCCAGGTCATCCCAGCTAACATAGAGCTTCCAGTTTCGACGCAAGTCGTAACAAACGGAGGCGAGCCGAGCGGGCGCAATCATAGCCATTTGTGGGGTTCTGCGGAGCCAGGCCAATTGCTACAACACCCGCAATCACAGGGTCTCGCCTTCGCGAGCGCAAGCCCCGGCCCTTGGCCTCGGCCAAGGGCATGCTTCGCCGGGAATTATACTTTGAGCCGTCCCGGGCGGCGGCGGCGGCATCGGCCGATGGTAAAACGCACCGCGATCAGAACGGAAAACCGAAGTTGATGTGCCACACGTCCAGGCCGCCGCCAAACACGAACCCGGCGCCGATGCGCGCGTTTGACAGCCACAGAATCTGAAAGGGCGCGGCTGAGCCGACTGAGAAGCCGATCTCGGTCTGGTTGGACACCTGTAACGGCGAGTTAAGAAAGCGGGAGAATTGCAACGGCGCCGGGTAGTAGTATTCGCCGACATAGACGCCGAGATCCGGGGCCCACTGGCCGACTTTGAACCCGAGCGGGCGCCGCACTTCGCCGCCGATCTGCAGCGAGATGTAGTGTTCGGCGAAACCTGGCCCAATGGTGCTGTCGCCGGCGTAGATTGCCGCGTTGCCAAGAGACAAAGTGTAGTCACCGGCTTGCCACTGCGTTACGGCGCGGGCGCCGGTGAGATAGATCCAGGCGTCCGGATTACCTGCTCCGGTGCCGAAAGCATGGCCAACACCCCCCTGGGCAAAGGGCTTGATCACGGTGCGGCTGCCCAATGGAATTTGCAACTCCACACCCGGAACCGCCGAGATCGACTGCTGGGTAACCGCGATGCGCTGGCCGTCGGTGTCGGTGGCGTTGAGGCTGTAGATCCCGAGCTGGAGAGGCGCCATCAGTCGTAACGCCCAGCCGTCGTACGGCGTGGCCGGCAGGGTATATCCAAAGGGCAATGTGTAGACGCCGGTGGTCAGTCCGGAGAGCGAGTAGCCACCGAACCCGAGATCAGCCGCGTATACATAATTGACGTTGACCGTGCGGTTCTGGTTCGACGGCGGCGTTTGTGCCCGCGCCGGTGCACCGAGGGTCAGGGCGACAGCCACCATCGCAACGACCCAGCTCCGGCGGCTGCCCGAACGCCGCATCAGCGTGCGCGATGCTCTGACGCGGAGGCTCGGCCAGTCGACGTCGACGAACAGCAGGATTGGCGCGGCGACGCCGATGGCGATTGCCGCGACCATCAGCATGACGGTGATCCCGAGCGCGAGCGTCTCCGTCACCAGGAGCGGAGCCGCGGCGCCGTGCGCGATCTGGAGACTGCCGATCACGGCGCGAAAGGCGTAGGCGCCTGGCACCATGGCGACCACGCCGGGAAAAGCGAAGGCCGCGACAGGGGCGTTGAAATACCGCGCAAAGCCCTGTGCCAGCACACCCGTCACCAGCGCGCCGATCAGGGTGCCGCTGATGATGTCGATCCCACAGTGAACGCAGAGCGTCCGCGTGGTGTGGCTGGCGACGCCGCACAGCACGCAGGCCCACGCCATGCGAGCCGGAACGTTGAACAACAGGGCGTAGCCCATCGCCGCCAACGCCGAGAATATCGCATCCTCGGGTATTCCGATCACGCGCCCGGGCGCATCCACCGGGATCGTGGCGCCGGTCACCACGGTGGCGACGAACAGCCCGAGGCCGATCGCGACCGTGACAAGAGCCGCGAACGTCAGGCGACTGACGCCCATGGTGATGTGGTTCCGGATCACATCCTGAGCGCCGTTGATCAATGGTACGCCCGGCACCAGGATCATTCCGGGTGCAACGAGGCACAGCGCCGGCGTCGCGCTCAGCCCAAGCCGAACGCCGAAGCCACCGATCAGGCCTCCCAGGCACGCGGCCGCAAATGGAATGAAGATGGGGTTGGAGTGTCGCCGAACCAGTTCCAGACGGAGCCAGGTTCCCGCCGCACCGGCCAGTGCCGCGATCGCAAAGGTCGGCCAGTCACCCCCGAACAGGCGGCTCAGGCTCCCGGCTGTCAGGCCGAGCGCCGCGACGACAAGCCACTTTCCGTAGGCCGGCGGCCGGTGCTCGACGGCGTCAAGCTCCGCCTGCACCATTGCCAGCCCGCTGCGGCCGCTGGCCGCCTCGTCGATCTGATTGCCCACCGCTTCGACGGCACCCATGCCGACGCCCATCGCTGGCATGTGATGGCCAATCTTGGTGCGGAAATGCTCTCCCGAAACGATCGTCAGCAGCAACGTCTCATAGCTCGGCATCAGATTGGCATCACAACCGAATGCCGCCGCAAGGCGAGTCACGGCTGCCTCCACCTGTTCGGTATCGGCCCCGTTCAGCAGCAGCAGGCGGCCGGCCTGCAGCGCGACGTGCGCGACCTGTTCGAGATGCGCGGCATCGGGGGTCGCGGCCGCAGGGCCGGTCTGCTTTGTCACCCGGGCACTATATCCGGGTCGGGTAGACCGGCTGGTAGGCGCGTTCGTGAATATGCGCGTCGACGTCGGCCGGACGCGGTATCGCGGCGAGGTCGTGGTCGAAGATGTATTCGGCTATCCGGGCGGCGGTATGCAAGCGAGGCGTTCAGGATGTTGCTGGTCGGCGGGTAGATCAGGCCGGTGGCGAGGTTCGCTTCGGTGACCTGTTCGGCGACCGCGCGGGCGGCGATGATGAACATCTCCTCGGTGACCCGTTTGGCCTCCGTCGCCAGCACCGCCATGCCCATCGCGGGGAAGATATAGACGTTGTTGCCCTGGCCGGGGATCAGCGTCTTGCCGTTGATCTCGACAGCCGGGAACGGACTGCCGCTGGCGAATACCGCCCGGCCGTCGGACCATTTATACGCTTCCTCGGCCGTGCACTCCGAGCGCGAGGTCGGATTGGAGTAGGGAAAGATGATCGGACGGTCGTTGATCCGGGCCATCGCCTCGATCACCGCCTGATTGAACAGTTTCGGCACCGTGCTGACGCCGATGATGCCGGTGGGCCGGATCGCCTCGACCGCGGCGACGAAGGAGCCGGCCGGCGCGTGCGTCGTGCGCGAACGGCTTCTGGAAGTCGGCGAGGTCGGTGCGAGAGGCGATCATCAGTCCGTTGATGTCGAACAGCCAGTTCCGTGCCCGGGCCTGGTCGATCGGCAAGCCCTCCAGCGCCATCGCCTGGCTGATCAGTTCGGCGATACCGGTTGCCGCCGAACCGCCGCCCAGGAACAGGAATCGTTGTTCGGCAAGAGTTCTGCCTGGTGATCCGCAGTGCCGCGAGGATGCCGGCGAGAGCGACCGCGGCAGTGCCCTGGATGTCGTCGTTATAGGTGCAGATCGCGTTGCGATAGCGCTCCAGGATCGGCACCGCGTTGAAGTTGGCGAAATCCTCCCATTGCAGGCAGCATTTCGGGAAAAGCTGTCTGCACCGCCTGCACGAACTCGTCGATGAAGGCGTCGTACTCGGCGCCGCGCACGCGGTTCTGGCGCAATCCGAGATAAAGCGGGTCTTCGAGCAGCTCGTGATTGTTGGTGCCGACGTCGAGCGTGATCGGGCAAGCGTCATTTCGGGCGGCACGCCGGCGCAGGCGGTGTAAAGCGCGAGCTTGCCGACCGGAATGCCCATGCCGCCGACGCCCAGATCGCCCAGACCCAGGATCCGCTCGCCATCGGTTACCACGATGAAACGCACATCGGGCTGCGGCCAGTTCGACAGCAGCTCCCGCAGGCGGCCTTTTGCGGTGATCGGCAGGTACATGCCGCGCGAGGCACGGAAGATGTGGTCGAATTTCTGGCAGGCCTCGCCGACCGTCGGCGTGTAGACCAGCGGCATGAAGGTCGCCGGGTCCGACATCAGGACGGCATAGAACAGCACCTCGTTTTGTGACTGCAGTGCACTGAGAAACAAATATTTGTGCAGGTCGCTGTCGATCTCGGCAAGCTGGGTGTGGACGCGGGCGATCTGGATCGAAAGCGTATCGGCCGCCGGCGGCAGCAGCCCCTCGATATGCAGCGCCTGTCTGTCGGCAAGTGCGAACGCGGTGCCCCGGTTCCGCTGCGGATCATGCAGCAGGGCGGTGCCGGTCAGCGCCGACGGCACGGTTTCTGACATTGTATCAGCCTCCACGATTGGGGGGGAGTGCCACCTGGCTCGCAGACGAACCCCGCGAAATCAACGCCGCCTCGCGTTTCCCCGGTGCATCACCGGGATTGGCGCGGCCAACCACGATTTCACCGCTACAAGCGTAGACGTGGGTGACCGGGCCAAGCCCGGTCATGACACGGTAGCAGAGGTCATGCCGCGGGTAGCAGAGGTCATGACGCGGGTAGCGGCGGTCATGACAGGGGTAGCGCCGGTCATGCCAACCACGATTTCACCGCTACAAGCGTAGACGTGGGTGACCGGGCCAAGCCCGGTCATGACACGGTAGCAGAGGTCGCGGCGGTCATGTCACGGGTAGCGGTCATGCTTCGGGTATGCCGAGCGTTATTACTTGGTCGCGACATAAGGTCTGACCATCTTGGCAGGGTCGACTACCCGATCGAACTCGGCCTCGGTGACGAAACCGAGCTCGAGCGCGGCGGCACGTAACGTGAGATCATGGTCCGCCGCATGATGGGCGATCTTCGACGCCTTGTCGTAGCCGATGACGGGCGCGAGCGCGGTCACCAGCATCAGCGAGCGGTCGACATACTCCTGGATCTTCTTCAGGTTGGGCTTGGTGCCCGCAACCAGGAATTCGCGGAAGTTGGTGCACCCATCGGCCATGATCGTGATCGAGTGCATGATGTTGAAGATGATCAGCGGCTTGTAGACATTCATCTCCAGATAGCCGCCGGCGCCGCCGAAGCCCGCCGCTACGTCGTTGGCCATGACCTGAACGGCGATCATGGTCAGCGCCTCGGCCTGGGTCGGGTTGACCTTGCCGGGCATGATCGAGGAGCCGGGCTCGTTCTCGGGGATTATCAGTTCGGCGAAGCCGGCGCGCGGGCCGCAGGACATCAGCCTGATATCGTTGGCAATCTTGTAGAGCGAGACGGCCAGCGTGCGCAGCGTGCCGGAGAGCTGCACAAGAGCATCATGCGAGCCCTGCACTGTGAACTTATTCGGCGCGCTGATGAAGGGCAGAGCGGTGAGGCGGGCGATCTCAGCCGAGGCAGCCTCGGCGAAGCCTGGCGCGGCGTTGATCCCGGTGCCCACGGCGGTGCCGCCGAGCGCCAGGTGGTAGACGCCTTTCAGCGCGTCGTCGAGGCGTTCCAGATCGTCTGCCAGCATGCCGGCATATCCGGACCACTCCTGCCCGAGGGTAATCGGCGTCGCATCCTGCATGTGGGTGCGGCCGATCTTGACGATGTCCTTCCATGCCTCCGCCTTGGCCGCGAAGGCATCATGCAGCGCGCCGACGGCGGGCAGCAGGCGCTGCGTCACGCCCAGCGCCGCCGCGATGTACATCGCGGACGGAAACGTATCGTTGGACGATTGCGACATGTTGACGTGATCGTTCGGATGCACCGGCGTCTTGCTGCCGAGCGGCGTGCCCGCAAGCTGGCTGGAGCGGTTCGAGATCACTTCATTGACGTTCATGTTGAACTGGGTGCCGCTGCCGGTCATCCAGACGTGCAGCGGAAACATGTCCTGGTGCTTGCCGTCGAGGATCTCATCGGCGACGCGCACGATCAGTGAGTGCGCACCGTCGCCGAGCCGCTTGCCGGCATGGTTGGCGTTGGCCGCCGCTTTCTTCAGAATGGCGTAGGCGCCGATCATCTCACGCGGGATCAGGTCCTTGCCGATGCTGAAATGCTCAAGCGAACGCTGTGTCTGGGCGCCCCAGAGTTTGTCGGCGGGGACATTGACCTCACCCAGGCTGTCGGCTTCCTTACGAAAATCGGTCATGGCTGGGGTCTCTCCGGGGCGGCAAAGCTTATCAAGGAAAGCACCGCCGCGAAAGCACCACGGTGGCGGATGCCGCCGATACAAGCCATTCTGACGGCAGGCGACAGGCTTCGACGGAACAGGGAGACGAGATCGTGGCCAGTAGCGTAGCGGATCAGATGGTCGAGACCCTTGCCGCGGCAGGGGTCAAGCGGATCTATGGCATCGTCGGCGACAGCCTGAACGGCTTTACCGATTCCTTGCGGCGGCAGGGCAAGATCAACTGGCTGCACGTCCGGCACGAGGAGGTCGCGGCCTTCGCGGCGGGCGCCGACGCGCATCTGACCGGAGAGCTCGCGGTCTGCGCGGGTAGCTGCGGTCCCGGCAACCTGCACCTGATCAACGGCCTGTTCGATTGCCAGCGTTCCGGCGTGCCGGTGCTGGCGATCGCCGCGCATATCCCCTCGCCGGAGATCGGATCAGGCTATTTTCAGGAAACCCATCCGGAGAACCTGTTTCGGGAATGCAGCTCCTACTGCGAGCTGGTCTCCGGCGTCGAGCAGATGCCGCGCGTGCTGGAAATGGCGATCCGCCATGCGGTCACGCACCGCGCGGTGGCGGTGGTGGTGATCCCGGGCGATGTGGCGTTGCGGCCGGCGCCCCCGGCACCGCCGCCCAAGCCGGCCGGTCTGCTGCCCGCTCGGCCTGTCACCGTGCCGCCCCCGGCGTCGATCGAGCAACTGGCCGCCTGGCTCAACCAGGCCCGCAGGCTGACGCTGCTGTGCGGCTCGGGGTGCGCCGGCGCACACAGCCAGCTGCTGGCCCTGGCCGAGGCGCTAAAGGCGCCCGTGGTGCACGCGCTGCGCGGCAAGGAGCATGTCGAGTGGGACAACCCTTATGACGTCGGAATGACCGGGCTGATCGGGTTTTCGTCCGGCTATCGAGCGATGGAGGCGTGCGACACGCTGCTGATGCTGGGGACGGATTTTCCGTATCGTCAGTTCTATCCGAGCAACGCCCGGATCGCGCAGATCGATCTGCGGGGTGAGAACATCGGTCGGCGGGTCCCGGTGGATCTGGGCCTGGTCGGTGACGTGGGGGCGACACTGGATGCATTGCTGCCGCGCCTGACCCACAAGTCCGACCGCACGCATCTGGACGCGGCGGTCGCGCATTACCGCGAGGCGCGCAAGGGACTGGATGAATTGGCGACCGGCCGGAAGGGCGGCGTTTTGCATCCCCAACATATCGCGCGCGTGCTGAGCGAACTCGCCTCCGACGATGCGATCTTCACCTGCGACGTCGGACTGCCGACCGTCTGGGCGGCGCGGTATCTGGCGATGAACGGCAAGCGCCGGCTGGTCGGCTCGTTCTGGCACGGCTCGATGGCCAACGCGATGCCGCAGGCGATCGGCGCACAGGCGGCATTCCCGGATCGGCAGGTGATCTCGCTGTCCGGGGACGGCGGCTTCACCATGCTGATGGGCGACCTGCTCAGCTTCAAACAGCTCAAGCTGGCCACCAAAATCATCGTCTTCAACAACGGCGCGCTCGGCTTTATCGAGCTGGAGCAAAAGGCGACGGGGTTTATCAACACCGGGACCGAACTGGAAAATCCCAACTTCGCGCTGATGGCGGAGGCGATCGGGATCAAGGGCGTGCGGATCGAGGATCCCGCCGAGGTTGATGGCAAACTCGCGGAGGCGCTGGCGCATCCTGGCCCGGTGGTAGTGGATGCCGTCGTCAACCGGATGGAGCTGGCGATGCCCCCGAGCATCAACGCGCAGATGGCGAAGGGCTTCACGATGTATATGATCCGCGCGGTGCTGAACGGGCGCGCGGACGAGGTCGTCGAACTGGCGATGACAAATCTGCGTCGGTAGGGCGACGGGGCTGGAAGGTATCGTGGCATGACCAACCGCTATCGCGACGATCCGGCATCCCTGAATGCCCTGGTGCGTGACGCCGAGGTCCATCGCGACGTCTATACAGACCCGGAGATCTTCACGCTCGAGATGGAGCGGCTGTTCGTCAACACCTGGCTTTATGTCGGCCATGACAGCCAGGTACCCAATCCCGGCGACTACTTCGGCACGACACTCGGTGCGCAGCCTGTCCTGATGGTGCGGCACGAGGATGACGTCGTGCGCGTGTTGTACAACCGCTGTCCGCACAAGGGCACACGTATCACCACCGAGACCTGCGGCAACACCGGCAAATTCTTCCGCTGCCCCTACCATGCCTGGAGCTTCCGCACTGACGGCAGTCCCGTCGCGCTGCCGTTGCCCGCCGGCTACGAAAATTCCGCCTTCACGCAGAGCCAGGCCGCTCGTGGCCTGACTCCGGTGCGCCACGTGCACAATCACCGCGGCTTCGTCTTTGCCAAACTAGCGGACAGCGGCCCGGACTTCGGAACCTATTTCGGCAACTCGCTGTCCAGCATTGATAACATGGTCGACCGCTCGCCGGTGGGCCGGCTGGAAGTCGCCGGCGGCGTGCTGCGCTACATGCACAACTGCAACTGGAAGATGTTGGTCGAGAACCAGACCGATACGTGTCATCCGATGGTCGCCCATATGTCCTCGGCCGGCACGGCGATCGACCTGTGGAAGCGCGGTGGCGAGCAATCCCCCAAGCCGATGGCGGTGGAGATTTATGCGCCCTTCATGGCCGCTTACGAGTTTTACGAGAAAATGGGCATTCGTACCTGGGATAACGGGCACGGCCACACCGGCGTCAGTCACTCCATCCATTCGAACTATTCGTCGGTTCCCGGCTACTTCGAACAGATGGCAGAGGCCTATGGCGAAGTTCGCGCCAAGGCGATTCTGGACGAGAACCGGCACAACACGATCTATTTCCCCAATCTGATGCTGAAGGGACCGATCCAGCTCCTGCGGCTTTTCAAGCCGCTGGCCGCGGACCGGACACTGGTGGAGAGCTGGACGTTTCGCCTGGTCGGCGCGCCGGATTTCCTGCTCGAGCGCACGCTGGTTTACAACCGCCTGATCAACGCGCCGACCTCCGTCGTTGGGCATGATGACCTCGAGATGTACGAACGTGCCCAGGAAGGTCTGCACGCCGATGGCAACCCATGGGTCAGCCTGCATCGTCTCTATTCGCCGCGGGAGGCGGAGCAACCGGTCTCGGTGGAGAACGGCACCACCGAACGACAGATGCGCAACCAGTTTCGTGCCTGGCGCCGCTACATGACGGCCGACACGACGTGAGCACCCCCGAAGCCGACGCCCTGATCGCCTTTGTTTACCACGAAGCTCGCCTGATCGACGAGCAGCGCTTCGACGAATGGCTGGCGCTGTTCACCGAAGACGGCCGCTACTGGATGCCGCTTGAATATGGCCAGACCGACCGCCGCCTGACCACGTCGCTGATGGACGAGGATGTCTTTCTGCTGCGCCTGCGCGTGGAGCGCCTGAAGGGCAGCCGCACCTACAGCCAGAAACCGCGCAGTCGCTGCCATCATGTGCTGCAGCAGCCGCAGATCGACCTGTGCGATGCGGCGGCCAACCGCTACGTGACATGGACGCCGATGCACTATGTGGAGGCGCGCCAGGACCGCCAGGATCTGTATGCGGTGTGGGCGACGCATCATTTGACCATGGTCGACGGTGCGTTGCGGATGCAGATGAAACGCGTCGACCTGGTCAACTGCGACGCCGCCTTCGGCAGCATTCAGTTGTTTCCTTGACCCGGGCGTTTTTCCCGGGGTGAACGCTTCCGCTGACAGGGATCTCCGGCACTGACGTCGGGCGCCAGCGTGGAGTATCGGCGGACAGGTCCAGCGTGTGGCGGCGGCCCACCGCTAAATCCCTCTCAAACGGGGGGCCCGCCTGGTTTTACAGCATCAGTGGACCTTGCTCGGGTCGTCCTCCGGATTGACATAGACGATCGCAAACGGGCCTTTTCCGTGTACCTGCACGACCGTTTCCGTCGTTGCCCAGGCATAGTGGTTCATTCCCGCCGGCATCGAAACGAACCCGCCGGGGGAAAAAGTCTGTGCTTTGTCCGGATTGAGCTTGTCCCCCATTCCCGCGTGGAAGCTTCCTGAGATGACCGTGACGTTCTCCGTGGTCGGATGATGATGAGCGGGAATCTGATAATTTGGCGGCATTTTGAGGCGAAGGACGTAGGGTCCGTCCTTGAAGGGATCGCCCGAGAGCACGGCAATCGTGGCGCCCTTCGGCAGGACCGGGGGCACCGGCCCCCACTTCACCGCATCCGGACCGCTGACGAGATCCATGGTGGAACTTTCCGCAAACGCCGGCAGCGATGCGGCGATCGTTACGGCAAGCGCGATTGCAAGAGCACGCATCAAGTCCTCCTTTTTTTCGGCGAATTGGTCTCTTGAGGCTCGGGGACAGGTCCCCTCGTCCCGATCGGTCGCGCACGGATTCGCCGGGGACCGCGCGAGCACGACGGGCGCAGCAGCTTGACAAGCATGACCTAGGTGCCGAACAGTCGGGCTGACGGCAATAGACAGTTTCAATGTCAGTCGACACACTGTACTGGTCTGTCGGCCAAGCCAGTCCGACGCGGGGCGGGAAATCAGAATGCTCTCCTTGGTTGTCAGCCATAACAGCGGTCAGCCGCTCGCCGAGCAGATTGTTGCGGGCATCAAGGGGCAAATCGATGATCGGCATTTGCGGCCGGGCACGAAGGTGCCCTCGATCCGCCAGTTTGCCGAGAGCTACAAGGTCAGTCGCTTCACGGTGGTTGAGGCTTACGACCGGCTTGTTGCGATGGGTTATCTACAATCCCGGCCGGGTGCCGGCTTCTACACCGCGGCCGGGCCGCTGCTGGCGAGGACGACGCACGACGTCGCGTCGGATAATCACAAGCGCAACGAGGAGCTCGTCTGGCTCATCCACCGCCTGTTGGGGGCAAGCGACAATGCCACGCTGGTCGGCGGTCCGTGGCTGCCCAATTCGTGGCTCGACGAAGGTGGCATCCGTCAGAGCCTCAACGTCCTTGCGCGCAGGAACGGCACCCATCTGCTCGAATATGGACACCCGTTCGGCTACATGCCGCTACGCGAGCATCTCGCGCTGATGCTGGCCGGGCTTGGCATCACCGCTCATGCCGGCCAGATCCTGCTTACTCAGGGCACCAGCCAGGCGCTGGAACTGGTGATCCGCTATCTGCTCAGACCCGGTGACGCGGCGCTGGTGGACGATCCCGGTTATTATAACATGTTCGGCAATCTGCGCCTGCATGGAGTCGAAATGCTGGCGGTGCCGCGCAACGCCGACGGTCCGGATGTCGCCGTGCTCGAAACGCTGGCCGCCGCGCACCGACCGAAGGTCTATTTCACTCAGTCGGTGATGCACAATCCGACCGGGACCGATATGAGTCCGCACGTGGCGTTCAAGGTGCTGCAGACGGCCGAGCGTTACAATTTCATTGTGGTTGAGGATGATATCTTTTGTGATCTGCAGGTGAAGATGACGCCCCGGCTGGCGACGCTCGACCAGCTCAATCGTGTCATCTATGTGCGCAGTTTCTCCAAGACGCTGTCGGGCAGTCTGCGAGTCGGTTTCGTGGCCTGCACGCGCGACATTGCCAATCAGCTTGCTGATATCAAGATCCTGACCAGCATCACTACGTCGCAATTCAATGAGCGGTTGATTTATCTGATGCTGGTGGATGGCCATTACCGCAAATTTCTCGCGCGCCTGCGTGAGCGGCTGGGTCAGGCGCGCCTTGATGTTGTGCGCGCATTTGAAGGTATCGGACTGGAATTGTTCACCGAGCCTACCGACGGCATGTTTGTCTGGGCGCGATTCCCGCAGGTTGCCAATTCGCTGGCGCTGGCGGAAGCCGCGCAACGAGAGGGCATGGTCATCGCGCCAGGATCGGTCTTCCGTCCACATCTCGAGCGCTCACCGTGGATGCGGTTCAACGTCGCGGTCTGCGAGGATCGGCGCGTGCATAGCTGGCTGCAGCGGCTGGCGTCGAGCGTCGCGGTATAATGGCAACGGTCGCCCCGTCGATCAGCCTTGAGGTCGCTCCGCGATCAGAGCCGTAAGTCGTGGGTCCCCGGCCTGCGCCGGGGATGACACGGGGGCCGGGGATGACACCGGTCGGCCGGGGATGACACGGTGGCCGGGGATGACACCGGGAGGGGATTGAAACCGGGGCCGGGGGTGACACCGGGGCCGGGGGTGACACTGGGCACCGGGGATGACACTGAGGCGTGTTTTGGGGTCACGGGCCGCCGGTAACGCGGTTGTCCACGAGATCGGTTACCACGCCCGGATCAGCCAGCGTGGAGGTATCGCCCAGCCCATCCGTTTCGTTCGCGGCGATCTTGCGGAGGATGCGCCGCATGATCTTGCCGCTGCGGGTCTTCGGCAGCCCGGGCGCCCACTGGATCGCGTCCGGCGAGGCGATCGGCCCGATTTCCTTGCGGACCCAGGCGATCAGTTCCTTGCGCAGCGCCTCGGTCGGCTCCTCATCGGCATTCAGCGTCACGTAGGCATAGATGCCCTGGCCCTTCAGGTCGTGGGGATAACCGACGACGGCCGCCTCGGCCACTTTCGGGTGAGCCACCAGGGCGCTTTCGACCTCGGCCGTGCCCATGCGATGGCCGGAGACGTTGATCACGTCGTCGACCCGCCCGGTGATCCAATAATATCCGTCGGCATCGCGGCGAGCGCCGTCGCCGGTGAAATACAGGCCCTTGAAGGTCGAAAAGTAGGTCTGCACGAACCGCGGGTGGTCGCCGTAGACGGTGCGCATCTGGCCGGGCCAGGAATCGGAGATACACAGGTTGCCCTCGGTCGCGCCGGCCAGTTCCTGGCCGTCGCCATCGACCAGAAGCGGCTTCACCCCGGGCAACGGCAGCGTCGCCGAACCGGGCTTCAGCGCGGTGGCACCCGGCAGCGGACTGATCAGGATGCCGCCGGTTTCGGTCTGCCACCAGGTATCGACGATCGGGCAGCGTTGATCGCCGACGACGTTGTAGTACCACAGCCACGCCTCGGGGTTGATCGGCTCGCCGACACTGCCGAGCAGGCGCAACGAGGCGCGGGAGGTGCGTTTGACGGGTGCCTCGCCCTCTCGCATCAGTGAGCGGATCGCGGTCGGCGCGGTGTAGAAGATGTTGACTTTGTGCTTGTCGACGACCTGCCAGAAACGACTGTTGTCCGGGTAGTTGGGGATACCCTCGAACATCAGCGTGGTGGCACCGTTGGCCAGCGGGCCATACAGGATGTAGGTGTGGCCGGTGACCCAGCCGACATCGGCGGTGCACCAGTAGACCTCGCCAGGCCGGTAGTCGAAGACCTTCTCGTGGGTGTAGCTGGCCCAGACCATGTAGCCGCCGGTGGTGTGCAGCACGCCCTTCGGTTTGCCGGTGCTGCCGGAAGTGTACAGAATGAACAGCGGGTCCTCGGCGCTCATCGGCTCCGGCGGACAATCGGGTGAAGCCGCCTCCAGCAACGCCGTGTAGTCGTGGTCACGGCCGGGCTGCATCGGAAGTTCCGCGCCCGTCACGCTGACGACGATGACCGAGGCGACGCTGGGGCAGGAGGCCAGGGCGGCATCCGCGTTCGCCTTGAGGGGGACCTTGCGGCCACCGCGACGCCCCTCATCGGCGGTGATCAGCAGCGTCGAGCCGCAATCCTGGATGCGGTTGGCGAGGCTATCGGTCGAGAAACCGCCGAACACCACCGAATGGATCGCGCCGATCCTGGCGCAGGCGAGCATCGCGACAGCGGCCTCGGGCACCATCGGCAGGTAGATCGTCACCACGTCGCCGCGGCGCACTCCGAGCGATTTCATGGCGTTCGCCAGGCGACAGACCCGGTCGTGCAGTTCGCGGTAGGAAACGTGACGGCTGTGGCTGGGATCGTCACCTTCCCAGATGATGGCCGCGGCGTCGCCGTTGGTCGCGAGGTGACGGTCGACGCAGGAAACGCTGGCGTTGAGGATGCCGTCCTCGAACCACTTGATCGAGACATCGCCCTGGAACGAGGTGTTCTTTATCCGTGTCGGCGGCTTGATCCAGGCGATGCGCTTTGCCTCCTCGGCCCAGAAGCCGTCGGGGTCGCGGGCGGCGCGGTCGTAGGTCGCGCGATAGTCGTCCGCGGTCACATGAGCCTGCGCCGCGAATTCCGGCCGGACCGGGAAGACCCGGGCTTCGACGGGCTGCGTATCGGGCATGGGCTGGATCCCTCCTGGTTTCTTTGTTTGGCAGCGCCGTCCGGTGAGTTCAGCGGACGGCGGGAGATTCAAGCAAGCTATGTAGCACCCGGCGACGGTGCAAGCGAGACGCCGGCAGGGGCGCGGCTGGCCCGACGGGGGCTCGTCGCGCCGGCAAGCGTGGGCGTCAGGCCGGCAGGGACCACAGTGGGGGCGTGCGACCGGCCGGCGCTCCGATCGGCAGCACGGCTCGACCGTGCGTCTCGTTGATCACCTCGGCAGCTGCCAGATAGAAGGCCAAGGCCGCGGTCACCAGCCCGGTGTAGCCACCGGCCTGGTGCAGCGACGGCAGCGCGAACAGATCGGCGGCGCCAAGCAGAAAGAAGGTGATCCAGAGTGCCAGGAACACGAGCTGTACAGCGCGGTTGAGCGCCAGGCTCGCGAACCACATGAAGAACGTGAACACGCCCCACATGACCAGCCACCAGCCAACGAATCCGGGCGGCACGGTGGCGGCGTAAAACTGCACCAGGAGGGCGAAACTCCACCAGAACGCACCGTAGGCACAGAAGGCGACGAAGCCGAAGGTGTTGCCGCGCGGCATCTCCATCAGGCCGGCCGCGAACTGTGCGGTGCCGCCGAAAGCGAAGGCACAGGCCAGCACCAGGGGCACGCTGGCTCCGGTGAACCAGCCGGCGTTCACCATGCTGAGCATCCAGGTGGTCAGGGCGAAGCCGGATAGTCCGAGCGGTGCCGGATTGGCGAATTTCATTGTTCCCTCCACATGCCGGTCGTTGCACCGGCGGTTTGCGCGTCAGGCCGACCGGCGCCCGGATCTTGTCGAAGCGCGATCGGCTACTGCATGGGAGGATCCACCGAAGACGGGGAACCGTCGTTGATTTGAATCAAAGCGGGCTCAAATGCCGTCTTGTTCGCTGTGACCGTGCCGGCAGGGGCGGAACGGCGGCGCCGTGGCGTGGACGCCGCCGAGCGGAGTTCGATGCGTTCGTTACACTTCGCGCGGGACGAAGACGATACCATCGCGGATCGTCGTGTCGATCGGTTGCAGGAAATCGCCCCGGCATGGTCCCGAGATGCACTCACCGGTGTCGATGGTGAACTGGGCGCCGTGTGTCGCGCAGATCAGATGACGGCGGTCGACGGTCAGGAAGCGGTCGGGCGTCCAGTCCAGCGGCGTGCCGATATGCGGGCAGGCATTCTGATAGACATAGACACGATCTCCCTGGCGCACCGCGAGCAGCCCGATGAAGCTGCCCTCCTCGCCTTCGAAACCTTTCGCGTCGCCGTCCGCGATATCGTCCAGCCGGCATAACGCCCGCACATCATCCGGGGTCATGCCCGCCACCCTCCCATACGGCAGATCCGGTCCCAGTGCGTCTTCGAGACCGGCACGACCGACAGCCGTGACAGCCGCACCAGCGCGAAATCGCCGAATTCAGGGTCGGCCTTGATCTCGGTCAGGCTGACCGGCTTCGGCATCGGACGGACGGCCTGCATGTCGACAGCGACCCAATCACCGCGTTCCGCGGTCGGGTCGGGATACGCTTCCCGCTTCACCTTGACGATGCCAACGATCAGCTTGCCGACGTTGGAATGGTAGAAGAAGGCCAGGTCGCCGACCTGCATGGCCTTCAGATTGTTCTTCGCCGTGTGGTTGCGCACCCCGGTCCAGGGCTCGACGCGGTTGGCGACCATCTGGTCCCAGGAGAACGAGTCCGGCTCCGATTTCACCAGCCAATAGCTGCTCATTCTGCCTCCATCATGGCGTCTCGATGGTCGCTCCGCGGCGTTCACCCGGATCGCCGCCCCCGCACCCGTCGTCACTCGGTCCTGACCCGCCGCGCGGGGACCTCAGGGTTCGGTGGCGTCAGGCCATACGCCGCGTCGCCGGCTGTGCCGATCCGTCACCGGGGTGGCGCTTTCAACCAAGCCGCCGATAGACTATGTGTCCGGGCGTGAAGACTCAATTGCCCGCGGCGCCGATCCGTGCGGGGCGGTCGCTGCATCGTTTCGCCAATCCGGGCCGGTTCCTTCGGCTGTCCCGGCGAGTGTTTCCATGGCTGATGGCGCCCGGGGCGACGATAACGATCATCGGCCTGTTGTGGGGCCTGTTCCTGGCGCCGGCGGACTGGCAGCAGGGCGACGCCTCACGCATCATGTATGTGCATGTGCCGGCGGCATGGCTTGCCTCGGCTGGCTACTTTTCCGTCGCCGTCTGCAGCTTCATGTCGCTGGTCTGGCGGCATCCGCTGGCCGACATTGCCGCCGCCGAGATATCCCCGGTCGGCGCTGCCTTCACCGCACTTTGCCTCGTCACCGGCAGCCTTTGGGGCAAGCCGATGTGGGGCGCGTGGTGGGTCTGGGACGCTCGGCTGACGTCGGTGCTGGTGCTGTTCTTCCTGTATCTTGGTCATATCGCGCTGGTCAGGGCGTTCGACGATCCGACCCGAGGCGCCCGGGCCGGCGCCATCCTGGCCCTGGTGGGGGTCATCAACCTGCCGATCATCAAGTTCAGCGTCGACTGGTGGAATACATTGCATCAACCCGCGTCCATCGGTTTGACGGGGTCGCCGACGATCGCGTCGAGCATGCTGTGGCCCCTGATGGTTTGCACGATCGGATACACAATGCTGTTTGCGGCACTCTCGTTGGCGCGGATGCGGGCCGCCGTCATGGAGCGTCGCATCGGCGCCCTGCTGATGGCCCGCGCCGACCCGCGTGTTACGTCCGACATGGAAGTCGTCTCGTGAGCCATCTGCCATTTGTCGCCGCGTCGTACGCCCTGGGGGCCGGGCTGCCGATCCTGCTCACGATCGAGGCGCTGCTGCGGCTTCGGGGCGCCTCGCGCCGTCTGGATGCGATCGACCCGCGACGGAACCGGGGCGACAAATGACCCGCAAGCGGCGTCGCCTGATACTGCTGTTGACGTGCGGGGTCGGTCTGGGTGGTGCGGCCGCGCTGACCTTGTCGGCGTTCAGCGACAACCTGGTGTTCTTCGTCTCGCCATCGGATCTGGCCAAATCCAGCCCGGGGGCGCGCTCGGTCCGGCTGGGTGGCCTGGTCGCCGCGGGCAGCCTGGAACGGTCCAGCGGCGGGCAGCCGACGGCGCGGTTCAAGGTCACCGATGGGGCAGCCAGTGTCGAAGTGACCTACAAAGGTATCCTCCCCGATCTGTTCCGCGAGGGCCAGGGCGTGGTCGCACTGGGGAACATGCAGCCGGACGGGGTATTTCGCGCCTCGGAGGTGCTGGCCAAGCACGATGAGTCCTACATGCCGAAAGAAGTCGCGGATGCATTGAAGCGGTCGGGACGGTGGAACCCGGCGGCCGGACCGCCGCCACCGGCCTCGAGCTGGAACGCCGCCGTAGGGGACGCCGCCGCGGGGAAAGCGACCGTCGGGACGACGCCGGCCGGTGGTCCAACGGGTGGAGGTATGCCGGCCGGCAACGCGTCCTCCGGCGTCGGCGGCTGAACGGATATTGCGTCCATGACCGTAAACATTTCGGCCCAGGTCTGCGTGATGGGCGCGGGCCCGGTCGGCGGCACCTTGGCGTGTCGGCTCGCCGGGGGCGGCGTCAACGTTGTCGTCGTCGATCAGGCCGCGCTGCCGCCGATGGAGCATCCCGCATTCGACGGGCGCGCGTATGCGATCGCCGCGGGGTCGCGCGTGCTGCTGGAGAATGCCGGGCTGTGGGCGCCGCTGCCGGCGACACCGAATCCGATCCGCGACATTCGTGTCAGTGACGGCCGCGTCGGTCGTCGTGCCTCCCGCCTGCATCTGCATTTCGATTGCCAGGAGGCGACCGGACGCCGGGAGGGTGGCGATCCCGGCACCCCGTTCGGTTGGATGGTCGAAGCCCGCGCGCTACGGCGGGCACTGAACGCCGCATTGCCGGAGCGGCCGCTGCTGCGGGTCTTCGCGCCGGCCCGTGCCAGTGTCGAGCGGTCGGCCGACGGCGTCCTGGTCCAGTTGGCCGGCGACACGACGATCCGGTGTCAGCTGGTCATCGCCGCCGAGGGCCGCAACTCACCGCTGCGGGAACAGGCGGGCATCCCGGTTACCTTGGTGCCCTATGAACAGACCGGTATCGTCTGCGCCATCGCGCACGAGCGGCCGCATCACGACCTGGCGCTGGAGCATTTCCTTCCCGCCGGACCGTTCGCGGCGTTGCCGATGGGCCCCAGCGAGGACGCCGAACCCGGTGGGTCCCCCAATGTGTCGGCCATCGTCTGGACCGAGGCCGCACGGACGGCGCAGACCATCCTCGCCCTCGACGATGTCCGCTTCACACGTGAAGTGGGCCGGCGACTGGGCGATCATCTGGGCGCGATCCGAGGTGTCGGTCGCCGCTGGAGCTATCCGCTGTCGGCGATGGTTGTCCATCGATATGTCGATACGCGGCTGGCGCTGGCCGGAGACTCGGCGCATGGCATCCATCCGATCGCCGGGCAAGGTCTCAATCTTGGCTTTCGCGATGCCATCGCGCTGTCCGATCTCATCATCGAGGCAAATCGCGCCGGCGGGGATGTCGGCAGTGAGGCGCTTCTGGCGACGGTACCAGCGCCTGCGCCGCTCAGACAATCTGCTGATGCTGATGATGACGGACCGGCTCGACCGGCTGTTCAGCACCGACAACAGGCTGCTGCGGCGGACCCGCGATATCGGCATCGCCGCGGTGGACCGATCAGGACCGGTGAAGCGGATGTTCATGCGCCGCGCGATGGGGCTGCGGCAGGCCTAGAGCGCTTCCACCTTGAGTGGAAACGCTCCAGCCAGTCGTTGTTTCGCGAGCAATTTCATCAGCCTGAGATCGCTCCGCGACCTGGGTGAGGCTGATATTGCACTGGCGTCACGATCGAAAACTGCCTTACGCAATCCGCATGTGGCAGTGTGCTCCGGTGGCTCGTTTCCCTGCGATCACGCCCGGACGGAGCGGCCAGCACGTGCGCCGGGGCGGGACGGCCACTGGTTCCGAACCGTGGAAGGGTCCTAGAAATGCCTGTGGACGAAGCTTTTCCAACCGACCCGATGATAGAAATGTCCCGATGCCGCCTGCAGGATGTCGAAATATCGTTTGCCCATGCGGGGCCGCCGGAGGGAGAGCTCATCATCCTGTTGCATGGCTTTCCGGAACACTGGGGGGCCTGGCGCGACTACATTGTTCGGTTGGCGCGTGCCGGCTGCCATGTCGTGGCGCCCGATCAACGCGGCTATGGCCTTAGCAGCAAGCCGGCCGAGGTCGAGGAGTATGATCTGGACCGTTTGGCGGCAGACGTGGTCGGACTTGCTCGTCATTTCGGGCGCAGTACGTTCAGTCTGGTTGGGCATGACTGGGGCGGGGCGGTCGCCTGGTGGCTCGCCTCGCTGGAGCCGGCGGCACTGCGCAGAATGATCGTGATCAATGCACCGCATCCGGCGGTATGGCGCGAGGCGATGGACGGCGACTGGCGGCAGTGGCTCAAGAGCCTCTATGTCAGGATCATGCGGCTGCCTCGGCTGCCTGAACTTATGATCCGCACGCAGAACTATCGCGCGCTCGCACGGGCGCTGGAACCGGCAAAACTCGGTCCGGCCGAGCTCGATCGACTGCGCGAGGAGTGGTCTCGGCCGGGGGCGCTTACCGGCATGGTCAACTGGTATCGCGCCTTTCTCCGGAAGCGGTTCGCCGCGGCCTCCAGCTTTGTCATTGCGGTACCGACGCTGATCATCTGGGGCGATCTTGACGCCTACGCCGGACCCGAGCTAGCCGACCGCAGCGCGCGTCTGTGCAAGACCTCGAGGGTCCTGCATGTCGTGGACGCCACTCACTGGGTACACCACGAGCAGCCGGACCGCGTCGGCGCACTGCTCGAGGATTTCTGCTCTCAGCCGGCATAGGAGCGACCGGTCAGGACGCTGGGTCATCACCGGACGGAGGGCGAGCGAACCCACGAATTTCCTGCTCAGCACTGCAGGTCGTGGGTCCGCTCGCCTTCGCAAGGGCAGGCCCGGCCCCTCGGCCTCCGCCAAGGGCCATGCTGCGCCGGGGATGACACTTTGTGACGCCGAGGCGTCGGCATGTTGGCACCGGGGATGAGACTTTGTGGCAACGGGGATGACAGGTTTTTGGAGCCAGGGTGGCCTAGGAATATAACATCACGGCAGCAGAACGGTACTGCCGGTGGTCTTGCGGGCCTCCAACGCGATATGCGCCGCGGCAGCGTCCTTCAGCTGGTAGGTCTGGTTGATCTGAACCTTGACGGAACCCTTCTGGTACTGCGTCGAACAGATCCGCTGCTACCATTTCCAAATCAGAACGCTTCGCCGTGTAGGTGGCGAGCGTCGGGCGGGTCAGATACAGGCTGCCTTTGGCGGACAGGATGCCCAGGTCGACTGGCGGCACCGGACCCGACGCGTTGCCGTAGCTCACCATCAGTCCAAGCGGCGCGAGGCAATCGATGCTGGCCGAAAACGTATCCTTGCCGACGCTGTCATACACCACCGGCACACCGGCGCCGCCGGTGATGCGCTTCACCTCCGACGCCAGCTTGGCGTGCCCGATTACGATATGCTCGGCGCCGCTGGCACGGGCGAGCTCCGCCTTCGCCTCGCTGGAGACCACGCCGATCACGGTGGCGCCCAGGGACTTCGCCCACTGGCACAGGATCAGCCCGACGCCGCCCGCGGCCGCGTGCAGGACGATCGTATCGCCGCGCTTGACCGCAAAGGTGCGCCGGATCAGGTACTGCGCGGTCATGCCCTGCAGCATCATCGCGGCCGCGGTCTCGAAACTTATCGCATCCGGCAGCCTCACCAGACGATCGGCGGAGATGACCCGGTCGGTCGCGTAGCCGCCGATCGAACCAGCATAGGCAACCCGGTCACCCGGCTTGACGTTGGCCACATTGACGCCGACCGCCGTTACGGTACCAGCGCCCTCCTGGCCGATAATCAGCGGCATGTTGGGGGCTTTGTACATTCCGGTGCGGAAATAGACGTCGATGTAGTTCAGGCCGATGGCGTGCTGCTTTATCAGCGCCTCGCCGGGACCGGGTTCTGGTGTCGGAACGTCCTCCCAGACCATGACCTCCGGGGCGCCATTGGCGTGAATGCGGATCGCCTTGGTCATGTTGTCCTCCGTTGAGTGAATATCGTCACAGCAGCGTTCGATCCGGATTTTCCAGGTTGAGCAGCCAGCGCTTGGTCGGCAAGCCGTCGCCGCCCGAGTAGCCACCGAGATGGGTGGTGGCAACGACCCGGTGGCAGGGAATGATCAGGGGGATCGGATTGCGACTGTTCGCCTGACCGACGGAGCGTGCGCTGCCGCCGGCGCGAGCGGCGATATCGCGATAGCTGCAGACAGTGCCGTATGGAACCTCGCGCAGTGCCTGCCAGACCGCCAGTCGATAGGCCGTGCCGGCTGGCGCGAGGGGCAGGTCGAAGGTTTCCAGGTCGCCATCGAAATACGCCTCGAGCTGCTCGCGCGCCCGCAACAGGAGAGCGGTTTCAACCTGATCGCGGCCCCATCCCCAGTCCAGGGACACGATGGCGCCGGCTTCCTCGGCGAGCGTGACATCTCCGATCGGTGTGTGTAGCGAAAGCTGTGGCACGCACGATGTTCCGGATCTCTGGTGCGGATGCCAACCGGGCTTGCGGCGGCTGTCAAGAGCGGTGCCATGTAGATCACATCCGTGTTCCATTCTACCCGGGATGAAGCGGCGTCGGCCCGAACGCCTCCGCTCGCGTAGCGGACGGCCGCGTCGTCATGACACGCGGTATAGGCAATGCCGTCAGTACCCGATCGGGCGTGGCGAGATCGAGGGTGCCGGGAGCCAGCTTGAATGTCCGCGCTGCTTGCGCCGCGCGAGTTCCGCGGCATGATCGCGGACGGAACAACGGCGGAGAGCGACCATGCCCTACGACGCCCTGCGGACGATCTTGCCGATCGCCGACTGGCCCTCCGAGGCCGCCGTCGAGTTCATTGGCGGCAGCGACCCGATTCTGCCGACCCCGTTCCGCATCGGTGTCGCCGGCGCCGCCACCCTGGCCGCGACCGGACTGGCTGCCGCCGCGTTGTGGGAGGTGAGGACCGGCCGCCGTCAGACGGTCGCGGTCGACGTCCGCCAGGCCACTGCGTCGCTGCGCAGCGGCCATTACATGAAACTTGGCGATGGCGAGGTCGCGGCGGGACGCAACTCGATCATGGGCGTCTACCCGACCAAGGACGGCCGCTGGAGCTATTTGCACTGCAACTTCCCCAATCATCGTGCTGCCGCCCTGAGCGTGCTTGGCTGCGCGGAGGACCCGGGGGCGGTCACCCGGGCGGTCGCGACCTGGAACGCGGCCGAGCTTGAGGAGGCGATCATCGCTGCCAAGGGGGCCGGCGGGATGGTACGGACCAGGCAGGAGTGGGCGCGCCACCCGCAAGGCATCGCGGTCGCCGGGCTGCCGCTGATGGAGGTGGTTCGCATCGGCGACAGTCCGCCGGAACCTCTGCCGCACGGCGACCGACCGCTGTCGGGGGTGCGCGTGCTCGACCTGACGCGCGTGCTGGCGGGACCGACCTGCGCCCGCACGCTGGCGGAGCACGGCGCGGATGTGCTGAAGGTCACCGGCGCGCACCTGCCCAACCTCGGGTATCAGGAATTCGATACCGGCCATGGCAAGCTGTCAGCGTTTCTCGATCTGCGGCAGCCGCGTGATGTCGAGACACTGCGTGGGCTGGCCGGTCAGGCGGACGTGTTTTCGCAGGGCTATCGTCCCGGCTCGCTCGCTGCGCGCGGCCTGTCGCCGGAGGAGCTTGCGGCCATCCGACCGGGGCTGGTCTATGTCTCACTGTCGGCGTTCGGTCATGCCGGGCCATGGGCACACCGGCGTGGATTCGACACCGTGGTGCAATCGGTCAGCGGCATCACCACACGGCAGGCCGAGGCGGTGCCGGGGAAGACCCCGGGACCGGAGTTCTATCCGGTCTCCGCGATCGATTACTGCACCGGCTATCTGATGGCATTCGGAGCCATGCTCGCCCTGGAGCGCCGGGCGCGGGAGGGTGGCAGCTGGCTGGTGCGGATCTCGCTGGCTCAGGTCGGCAAGTGGATTGTCGATCTGGGTGAGGTGCCGGCGGCCCAGCTGGCCGGCGTGCCGGCGGATTTTGCCGCTGAGGAGCTTGAGGCGTGGTCAATGGTGAGCGACACGCCGTCAGGTCGATTGCGCCATTTAAAGCCGGTGGTGCGGATGTCGGAGACGCCAGCTCGTTGGGCCCGACCATCGGTGCCGCTTGGCTATCACCCGCCGATATGGCCCGCACGCTGACGATCCACCGAGCCCGGGCAGATGAGCACGGCGCGACCGAGGGACTAATTTCCGGCTAAAGGCCTTCGGGCGGGGGCCGGCTGGCTTCGTTCGAGGTTGTTCTTGCCTTTTTTATACAATCGGAGGTAGAAGAACAAAGACTGAACTCAGGACACGTTGCTATGACCCCGCCCGATCCGTCGTCGCCTTGTCCGTTGGTTTCGGAGCGCGGTGCCCGATCCGACCCCGCTTCGAATGTCACCGGATGTATTGACACAGGCGGTCGGGGCGACCTGCCGGCCTGTCCATCCGATGTCCTGCTGGAGTCGATCGTTGCGTTCCTCGCGCCGTTGTTCGTGGGGTCGACGACCGAGCCGGACCTCGCCAGGCTCGCCGCGATCGAGACTTTCGCCTCCTACCAGGCGCGGACTCAGGCCGAACTGGTCAGCATTGCGCAGATTATCGGGCTTGGACTGGCGGCGGTGGACAATCTTCGCCTGGCGATGCTGCCCGATCTCTCGCTGGCCATGAAGCTGAAGCTGCGTGCGAGCGCCAATGCGCTCAATCGCTCCGCGCGGCAGACCTTGCACGCGCTCGAGGGTCGCCGACGTGGCAGCCGGCCGGTTCGGCCGGGGGTTGCGAGCGGTCCGGGGGAACCGGCGGTCGGGCCTGCCGGCGTGGCCCACGAGGCCACCGAGGCCATGGTCAAGGCCGCGGTCGCCCGGGCAGAAGCTGGGGTCACGGAGGTTCGGCCAAGCGCGCCGGTCGCCGACCGGTCTGCCGTCGCACAGTCCGCCGTTGCCCAGCCTGTTGCCGCTGCGCCGGTGGTCGTGCCGCCGCCGATGCCGACGGCAGGCCAGTCTGCGTGCGTTACGCCGGGATCAATTCAGCGGGGGCCCATCCAATCGGCCTACACCCAGCCCGCCGCAGCGGTAGCCAGTCGGGCGGTCTCCTCATCCGGCGAGCAGGTGGGCAGCCTGGTATGGGCGGACGCGATGACCAAAGTGGCGAGCGAATTCGCCGGCAGAGGCGGCTCCGCCCTGGCGCGGCCACTGAGCAAGTCGGACCTGATGTGGGCGGACACCCTTGCCAGCGTTGCGCTTCGCTTAACCGACGGCCACGGCGGCGCGCCCGGTGGGATTGAAGCTGGTCCACCCACCCGCGACGTCCGCAACGAAAGTGAACGCGCGATCCATCGGCTCGGCGCGTAATCCTGACGGTCGTTCGGGTGCCGGCAGCAGACCGACGCCAACGAATCGGAGGGGGGCCGTGGTGTCTTCGGCTCGCCTGCCGACGCAGCGATGCCATCGATCCGCCGAAAGCGTGATGGCGGCGCGTTGCTGGCGCGGTATTTTGTTACTAACTATCAGATATAGAGGGGTCGATAATAGGTGCGCTGCCGTTTGGCTTCGCACGCCACGCGTTTATGACGTGGCGCACAATAGCTGTGGTGCTCTTCCGACTATCAGCAAGTCAGGGGAGTTTGTAGTTGCCCTTGAAGGGGTTGGAAAACGCGAAGGTTCCCCCCTCGCCCATTGGGGCAAGCTCGCCGTCGTTTGCGGTGTACGCCAAGCCACCGCTCACGCCTACATACTTTCCAGTGCCGGTTGTGAAAGTGCACGACCCTCCGGACATCTTCTGCTCCAGCGGGTGCTTTTCACCGACGCAGTTGTAAACCAGCTGATCGCCCGCTGGGTCGGTTCCCGTGCAGTATCCGGACCATTGGGCCATACCCTTTACGGCGTCATTCGTGCCCCAACAGCGCCAGACGACATGATCGGTAAACCCGTTGGTCAGGGTTACGCCGGTCTGATCGGTAGAAACCAGAAGGCGCTCCTTTCCGATTTGGGTGGCCTTCGCCGTACCCCAACCAGTATAGGCGCCGCTGAATGTTCCTTCCTTTGGCAGATCAGCGGCCATCGCCGCGACTCCGAAGACCATTGCTGAAGTCAGTGTGAGAGCGGACAGTGTATGCGGTTGCATTTAGCTTTCCTCCCTGTGGGTGTAGCGTTTTTTGCGATCGCAGCGTTTTGTCGGATCGTCATCCGGCCCTCGCAGTTATCGCCGGGCGCGAAACTATCGTTGCGGCCACGAAGGATCGACGGTGACGCCGAAAACCGGCGACCCGCGTAGGCAGTTCATACCCACTCAGTGACAAATGTCAAATAATTGTTAATGATACTGTTTAGTTCTATTAATCGCGGGTCGCTTGCTGAGAAGTTGCCTATCGGTTTGCCCCCGGCACCCAGAGGACGTCCGATGCTGCACTCGCGTTCAACACCCGTGCGAGCACAAAAAGATGGTCCGACAGCCGGTTGAGGATAGCGTTGAATGAGCGGATTGAGGTCCCCCACCCCCAAAACCCTCCGCTCCGCTCGGCGAACCGCCACGCGTGCCAGGTGGGCTTGCGCGGCGGCGTCCGTGCCGCCCGGCAGGATGAAGCTTGTCAACGGCGGCAGCGTCGCATTCATCGCCGCGATCTCGGCATCCAACCGCTCGAGGGGTGCGGCGTTCAAGCGAAGCCGATCGGCGCGATCGCCGGGGACACACAGATCAGCGCCCAGATCGAATAAATCATTCTGGATCCGCGCCAGCATCGCGTCTTCCGCCGCCAGATCCCGGGTCAGTGTGCGCAGCATGCCGATCGCGGCGTTGGCCTCGTCGACCGCCCCCATTGCCTCGATCCGCGGACTGTCCTTCGGCACTCGCTGGCCGTCGCCCAGCGAGGTCTCACCGCCGTCGCCACCCCGGGTCACCACCCGATCGATCCGCACCATTGCCGTGTTCCTAGTTGATTTCGAAGATGAAACGCATCGGCATGTCGAAGGGGACGCTGCGCCCGTCCTTCATCGCCGGCCGGAAGTGCCACCTCCGTACCGCATCCAATGCGGCGCGGTCCAGCGATGCGACGCCTGAGGTGACGGCCACGTCGGCGCCGGCCGAAGCCCCGGATGCGGAGACATGGATAAGGAGGACCACCTCGCCCTGCTCGTGGCGCAGTGCCGCATCATTCGGATAAATCGGCGGACGGTTGCGGAACCGGTCATCCGGGGACGCCGGGATCACCTGGTTGCCCATGACGATCGCGTTGCTTTCGCTATCTGTCCCCTCGAGATTGAACACCGGCACCTCCTGCGGCCGAGCCGGGGCAACCTTTTGGGTCGGGACCTCGGTTGCCTTGGCCTCCTTGCGCTCCGCTGGGGTGGCATCGGGTGTCTGGTCCTCGGTGACTTTCGGCTGTTGGCCGGCCGCCTGGGCGGGTAGCGGAAGCTTTTCCCCGGCTTGGTCCGACGCGGCCTCAGGCGCCGGCGGTGGTGGCGGCGTCTCATCGCGCGCGGTCGGTTGCGGCTGCGACCGCGTCGGCGGGGAAGGAGGAACCTGCGGCGAGGGCGGCCGCGGTGGAGTTGGAGCAGTCGGGTTCGCGGATTGGCTCGGGGGCGCGGGCTCGCCCCGCTTCTCGACCATGAGCAGTTCCACCGCGCCGGCTGGATTGGCAGCTGGGGCCACTGATCGCGACCGCACGAAATGGAGCAAGCCAGCCGCCAGCACCAGATGAAACACCACGGAGACCAGGATGGCTTGCCAGGGCCGACGGACCCGGCGTGCCACGAGACCATGGCGGGGGTCTTTCGGCGTAATCGGCGAGAACGGCCCAGATGTGCCCGAGGGTCGGTCCATTGCGTCCTAAGCTGTAGCCCCTGCGCCGATGCCGCACCAGAATAATGGATGAATGCCGCATTGAAAGCCGGCCAGGCCGGCGTGATGGCGCCGGATCTTTGCCACAGAAATTGTTGCCAGCTTGACCCGGATCAATGTGGTCGCGCGGCGGGGCCGGTATGTCGGCGTGAAACAACGTGACGGAGAGACCCAATGACGACCGGCAATGTGCTATACCTTCTGATGTGCCTCGCGATGTTCGGCGCTTTTGCGGCGACGCTGGCTTATTACTCCCGTGGGAACCCCAAGGCGGAGCCTGAGAAACGGTCCGTGCCGGCTTCCCTGCCAGATCCGAAGGGTGTGGTCACGGGCTGACGCGGTCCGCTTCCTGCAATTTGCGAACCGGCTTGCCGGCGGCATGATGGATGCCGCGGCGCCGGTCGCGATATCGGCCGGCGGCACTCGGTCGTGGCAGTGGTTCACCGGCCGATACCGGAGCCGGCCCCGCCACGGGGACTGTTGGGTGCGCCGCCGGTCGGCTGGTTCATTCTCCTGCCGGGACGGCGTCACGCGCGCGTCGTCATTCAGACTTGACTTTTCTATCGTTTCCTGTAAGATACAAAATGGCAGAGGGCCGACCCCGGCAAGTCGGATTCACCAAACGGTGACCACGAGGCGCTCGGTCGCAACGATTCCGGCGGTCCGGAGTGGCAACAAATCAACGGCACCTGACGCTGCCGACCGCCCCGTCGCGGCCCAACGGTCGCGGCCCAACGGTCGCACGGCCCGGTGGTGGCCGAGTAGTCGCGGAGCAGTCAAATGGTCAGGGCAGTGCCAAGCCGGCTCCTCCCGGATGTTCACGCCGCATCGCGGAACGCATTATGGATCACCTCGTCCAGCGCGGGCTTGATCTGTCGCTGAAAGATATCAAGTGTCTCGGTCACGACATCTTTGGGTGTCTGCGCGTAATGGTTTGCCAGCGCGACATACTCGGCCGGCAGGACCTTCCATTGCTCGATGAGTTGTTTGCGAACGCTGTCCACGGTGCCGAACGTGAACAGGCCGGAGTTCACCAGTGAGCCGAAGATGTCGTCGCCCTCGACTTTGCGGCGACCCATGGCGGCATAGAAATTCTTCCAGATGTCGAGATCGTAGGCGCGAATTCTCTCCAGCGCGTCCTCCTCGGTCTTGCCGATCTGGATCCAGCGCACCAGACATTGGTTCCGGCCGGGCGCGAAGACACGACCGTGTTGCGCTGCGGTTGTCCGGTAGCGTTCCGACAGCGGGCCGGCGGCGGCGATGGAGGCAAAGTAGGTCGGAATGAAACCATGTCGGCCGCAGAAGTCGATCGTTTCCGGACTGCCCGACCCGGCAACGAACACTTTCGGATGCGGCAGCGTGTACGGGGAGGGCGCGACCGAGGCTCGCCGCCAGACGCCCAGATCGTCCACCTCGCCGGGGGCGCCAAGCCGCTGGGTGACGCCAGCCTTGGCGAGCGGCCAGTCGTCGATGCCGTTGTCATAGGGATACGGAACCTGCCAGGTGGTGCCCTTGTGAGTGAAGCTCTCTTGCGTCCAGGCCTTCACCACCAGCTCGACATTGTCCTCGAAGATCGCCCGGTTATGGGCGTCGTCGTCCTGATCTTTCCGAAGCTGTGTCTCCTGCGAGAAGCCGGAGAGCGTGGTTTGTGGATTGTAGATGGCGGCGGACGGCGATTTCGTTGCGCGGGCGCCAAAATGCTGGCCCAGTGTATTCGTCCAGCGCGACTGGTAGCCGCGAGCGAAGCCGACAAACGTGCGGCCTTGAGACAGGTGATCGATGACCGCCACCTCCTCGGCCACGCGGATCGGATTGTGCGTGCTCATCACGTAGCCGAGTGGCCCGATATGGATGTTTTTCGTTTTGGCCAGCCAATAGGCGTTGGTCGCCCCCGGGCTGGGCGCGACCTCATACCCTTCGGACCAGAAATGATGTTCGGGCGTTGCCGCACCCCAGATGCCCATCTCGTCGGCTGCCTGGATGATCTCCGTCATTCCCCGCATCGCCGCCTGGTAGCGGTCACGATGGCGGCCGATCGGGCGCAGGGCCGCGCGCTCTTCCTCATCACGGGCCGGAATGACCGGGTACATGATAGCGATCGGTTTGAGCATGGCGATACCCCGGATATGAGTTCCGAGCGAGCATACCGGTCAGTAGGTCGTCGTCAACCATTGCGGGGATGTGACGGCGGCGACGCGATCCGGCCAATTCCGGGCCAGTCTTCAGTCGCTCTACCGCGTGCCGTAAAAGCGGTCCCCGGCATCGCCGAGCCCAGGTCGGATATAGCCATGGCCATCCAGCTCGCGGTCGATGGCTCCGGTGAATACCGGCACATCAGGATGCGCCGCGGTCAGCGTGGCGATCCCTTCGGGAGCCGACAGCAGGCACACGAACTTCAGCGTGCTCACCCCGGCCTGTTTCAGCCGGGCTACCGCGGCAACAGCCGAATGCCCGGTCGCCAGCATCGGATCCACCAGAATGACCAATCGCTCCGCGACGTCGCTCGGCAGTTTCAGATAGTACTCGACCGCCTGCAGTGTCGTCGGATCACGATAGAGTCCGATATGGCCGACGCGAGCGGAGGGGACGAGATCCAGCATCCCCTCCAGTATTCCGTTGCCGGCGCGGAGGATCGAAACGATGCAGAGCTTCTTGCCGGCCAGGTGCTCCGCCCGCATCGGCTCCAGCGGGGTCTGGATGTCGATCGGCTCCAGCGGCAGGTCGCGTGTCACCTCGTAGGCCATCAGCAAGCTGATCTCGCGGGCGACCTGGCGGAATTTCCCCGTCGTGGTTTCGCGATCACGCAGCAAGGTCAGCTTGTGGCGCAGCAGCGGATGGTCCAGCACGGTCACCGACGCCATGGCTTCCCCTTTCGACGATTACCGGAACGCTGCGGCCAGTCGAGCGACCAGCACCGGCGCTTCCGTGGGTAGCACGTTGGTGAACCCCAGCAGCAATCCTTGCCCACAATCTCGCGCCATCGCCATCGATGAGAGTGCACTTGGGGCCAGGCCGGCCGCCATCGCCCGTCTTACCAGCTCGGTATCGTCCGCCGCGTTCGCGAATCGCGCCAGCAGGTGCATGCCTCCGGTTGCCATCTCGACCGTGACATGACCGCCGAACCCCATTTCCAGCGCCTTCGCCAACTCCCTGCGCCGCTCGGCGTAGAGGATCCGCATCCGACGGATATGTCGCGCGAAGTGTCCGTGACGCATGAACGCGGCCACCACCCGCTGCTCCGGCACCGACTGGCCGGAGGTCAGCAGCCTGGATGCGCGAAGAAAAACGGCTGCCAGTTCCTTCGGCACCACCAGATAGCCAAGTCTGCAGGGCGGGAAACAGCACCTTGCTGAAGCTGCCGGCGTAGAGCACGCGCTGCCGGTGATCCAAACTCTTCAGCGACGGCAACGGTCGGCCGACGTAGCGAAACTCACTGTCGTAGTCGTCCTCGACGATCCAGGACCCGGCCTCCGCGGCCCAGGTCAGCAGTTCAAGCCGCCGCGGCAACGTCAGTGCCACTCCGGTAGGGCATTGATGTGTCGGCGTCACCACCGCCAGCTTCGCGCCCGGGGCGGCGGTGGCACCGGCGGTCACCACCAGCCCGCATTGATCCACGCGCACCGGCACAACGCGTGCGCCGGCGTTTTCCAGCGCCTGCCTCGTCATATGATACCCGGGATCTTCCATCCAGACCGGATCCCCCGGCCGGACCAGGACGCTGCGGATCAGGGCGAGAGCCCCTTGATAGCCTGCGGTGATCAATACTTCGTCGGGTGCGCATCTGATGCCCCGGGAAATTCCCAGATAGGTGGAAATCTCCCGCCGCAATTCGTACAATCCGGCTGGGTCAGCCTCGGCCAGGTCCGCGGGTTGCGAGGCGCGTGCGGCGCGGACTGTGAGATTGGACCAGAGCTTCCGGGGAAAAGCTTCCAGAGCGGGCAGTCCCATCCGAAACGGCAGCGATGCCGACGGCGTGACAGCCGAGGCGGACGGGAAGGCAAATGGCGACTGCTCCGGCGCTTGGCCGCGTCGCCCGGGCAATCCGGCGACAATCGTTCCCGCCGAACCGTGCGCGACGATCGCACCCTCCCCCGCCAGCATGGCATAAGCCGCATCGACCGTCCCGCGCGCCACCGCAAGCTGAGCGGCCAAGGCCCGGGATGACGGCAGGCGCCCTCCTGGCGACATCTGGCCGCGGGCGATCGCGATTCGCACCCGCGCCGCGATTTGCAGGAAAAGCGGGCCCGTCTCGGTGGGATCCAACGTGATGCTCAGCGCCATGCCATGGTCCAGTCGACTCGTCGGTTTTTGGCTCTTAGAGCTATGCCATTGGAGGTTCAGATAGGCGAGTGTCAAGCGAAGGAGCATTCGTCATGTCAGAAACCCGGATAAACCTGCCGCGGGTCGCGCCGGACGCCTATCGCGCTCTTGGCGGTGTCGAGACCTATGTTCGCGGTTGTGGCCTGGAGCCATCGTTGATCGACCTGATCAAGGTCCGTGCTTCCCAGATCAACCACTGTGTCTACTGCATCGACAAGCACAGCAGGGACGCTCGCGAGATCGGCGAAACCGAACAGCGTCTGTATTTGCTGAACGCGTGGCGGGAAGCACCATTTTACAGTGAACGGGAACGCGCCGCGCTCGAGTGGACCGAGCACCTGACCCGTCTCCCGACGGATGGCGCGCCGTCCGGTGTCTATGACCAGTTGCGCGGTTGGTTTTCTGACGTCGAAGTCGCGAACCTGACCGTGCTGATTGGCATGGTCAACTTGTGGAATCGGATTGGGGTCGGCTTCCACTCGACCCCGCCGAGCGCGTCGTGAGTATCGAGATCAGACCGGCCTGGACGCCCGCGGACCTGGAAGCTTGCTTCCCGGTGCTGCGGGAGCTGCGGCCGCATCTGGCATCAGCGGCCGAATTGCTCAGTCGCGTGGAGCGGCAGAGCGACCAGGGTTACCGGCTTCTCGCGGCTCGGCGCGAGGATAAGGTTGTGGGCGTGGCAGGCTATCGCTTTCAGGAGAACCTGATCCGTGGGCGCTTCTGCTACGTGGACGACCTTGTGGTGGCTGAGGCGGAGCGAAGCGGTGGCCTCGGCGCGAGGCTGTTGGACGCCGTGGCGGACGAGGCCAGGGTTGCTGGAAGTCACTGGCTGGTGCTGGACACCAACCTCGATAACCTGCTGGGCAGCGCTTCTACTTCCGCTACGGCATGTTGCCCGCCGCGCTGCGTTTCGCCAAAGCATTGGACTGACTGATGCGATCCATCCTTTACCTGACCTGCAGTCCAAGAGGGTCTTCGTCCCATTGCCGTTGTTTTGCCGATGAGCTCCTTACCCGGCTGCGGCAGCACTATCCCGCGGCCGAGGTCCGAAGGCGAGACCTCGCGGCCGATCCGCCCCCCTTCGTCGACGACACTTTCAGCAGCGCTGTCCTGAACCCGGCGAGCGCCCCGGAGTTGTTCGGCCCCTCAGAAGTCCTGATCCAGGAGCTGGAACATGCGGATGCGGTCGTGATCGCCACGCCAATGCACAACTATACGGTGCCTGCCGTGCTGAAGGCCTGGATCGACCAAATTGTGCGTATTCATCGTAGCTTTGCCAGCACCCCGACCGGCAAGGTCGGCAAACTGCGTGACCGGCCGGTTTTTATAGTCATCGCGTCGGGCGGATGGTTCAGCACCCCCTCGCCGACCGGCACCCCCGCGCAGCCCGACTTTTTGGTCCCATATCTGCGTGCCGTCCTTCACACTATCGGACTGGAGGACCTTCACTTCGTTACCCTGGAGGGAGTGACGCGCGGACCCGCCATGCTGGAACGCGCGTTTCGGCCTCGCGCGCCAGTCGCTCGACGCCATCCTGCCCCGGTGGCCGCCTTGACCCCTGTTGGCTTGACCCGAATCGAGTTGGTCATCGGCTTGCGGTCACGCGGCGATGAATTCATTCCATTTCTGGATGAGATAGCGATCCTCGCTCATCACCGAGTTCCAGCAGGCGATGCGTCCCATCCGCTCGATGAACGAGCCGCCGTCACGTACAGCGCCGGCTCTCTCCGTCATTTTGCCGTCGGGACCGAGAATGTCGTTCTGTGCCGGCTTGCCCTCGATCCAGTAACCCCATTCATCGGGAGTCATATATTTTTGCGCGGTTTCCGGAACCGCGCTGTAGTAGCCCTGCCGGTTCAGGCAGGCGCCGACCCATCCGGACAAATACCAGTTGATGTATTCGTATGCGGCGTCCAATTCGACGCCGGCCAGGTGCTTCGCCAACCCGAGGCCGCCCGCCCATGCGCGATAGCCCTCCGCCAGCGGCTGGTATGTGCAGGGAATGCCCCTGGAACGCACGGCGGCGACGGCCGGCGACCACATCGATTGGATGATGACCGCACCGGAGGCCATCAGGTTGACGCTCTCATCGAAGCTTTTCCACACGGTCCGGAACTGACCGGCCTTCTTGGTGTCGATCAGGAACGATACGGTCGCGTCGATCTCCGGCCTGGTCATGTTGCCCTTGTCGGCGTACCTGATCGTGCCGAGTGCCTCCAGGACCATCGCGGCATCCATGATGCCGATCGACGGATTATTCAGAATCGAAGCTGTGCCCATAAACGCCGGATCGACCAGGTCTTTCCAGCTGCCGATCGGCCGCCCGACCAAATCGGGCCGGATGCCCAGCGTATCCGCATTGTAGATGGTGGGGATCAAGGTCATCCAGTTGGTCTGCCCGCGAGCGAACGTCCTGGACGCCGGGCTGTCGACGAAACCCACGGAATACGGAGTGGTGCCCTGGGCGAGCGCACTGTCCGGGGTCAGCCTGCCTTTGGTGAAGATCGGCACAATTTTGTCGACATACTTGATCCTCCTGGCATCCATGGGCTGCATCACGCCGGTCGGGAAACACTTTCTTGACGGCGAAATACTCAATATCGGCAATGTCATAGGATTTGGGCTGGGTCACCGTCCGCTGCGTCATGGCGGCGGTCTCCAGGGCGGTCATCGACAGGCTGAAGCCGAGGTCCTCCTTCACCTTTTCAGCCAGAGCGTCCAGGTTCGACACGCCGGTGCCGACCTGGCGCAGGGTCACGTTCTTGATATTCTGTGCCCAGATTGTGGGAAAACCGGTGATTGCGCCGCTACCAGCGGCCACCCCGGCCGCGGCGAGGACCGAACGGCGGCCGAGCGGCCTGGAGGGGGATCGTTTCATTGTGTTGTTGCTCCCGTCCTGACCAGTTTTGGTCCAATCGCAACGCATACAGGATCGCACGGCCTGTGGCACCACCACGCCGCACGATTTAAGGCACCCGGCGGCTCGGCTGATCCAATTGGTGAGCACTCGCCTGACGGCGCGCGCCTCCCTGCTTTCGAGCGTGCCCCGCGTCCCGTGGTGACCTGCTCACCACGCGTCACTCTTCCGGCGCCGTCTTGTGAGGTATAGTGTCATCGCGAAGGGAGAACGCCGATGGACAATCCTGCGATGAGCCAGCTTCCCGCCATGTCGCAGCGGCAGGCGGCATTCCGCGCCGAGTTCCGCACCCATATCGCGCCGGCCTATTCCGGCTGGGTCCATGTCGCGCTGATCTACGCGCTGGGCGTCGCCGCGATCTGGTATTGCGCGCCGGCAGATCTCGCACCCGTCCTGGTACGAGTTCCTGGTGATCCCCGTGGCCTTCTGCATCTCCAACGCCTTCGAGTGGTGGATCCACCGCTACGTGATGCACCGGCCGGTGAAGGGCTTCATGGGCATCTACAACCGCCACACGCTGGCGCACCACCAGTTCTTCACCAATGTGGAACCGACCATCGACAACACGCGCGACTTCCGCATCGTGTTCTTTCCGCCCTATGCGCTGGTCGCCTTCATGGCGCTGTCGCTGCCGCCCGCCGCGATCCTGGCGGCGATCGGACTGCCGAATGCCGGCTGGCTGCTGCTGATCACCAATGTCGGTCTGTACCTGAACTACGAGCTGTTCCACTACTGCTGCCACGTGAAGGACGACCGGATCGTGCGCCATATCCCGCTGGTCAACTCGATCCGCCGGCATCACATCGCGCACCAGAACACTGCGCTGATGATGGAGCGCAACTTCAACCTGACCTATCCGATCGCCGACTGGTTCTTCGGCACCTCCGACCTGCGCTGCGGTCTGCTGAAGCACGTCTTCAACGGCTTCGACACATCCGCGGTGCGAACCGACCTGAAGCGGCAAAACCAGGTTCCCGCGCAGTGAGCCAGCGGCGTGCCCCGGTCAAATCTGGCAAGGCCAGCCTGATCGGCGGCATCGTGGTCGGTCTCGCCTGTTTCGCTCTGTGGAGCGCCATCGCTCACGACCTCGGAGCCGACCAGCTACCGTGGTTGATCGCCGGGGCGATCGTCGCAGCCGCAATCGGCACCTGGATCCGGGTCGCCGATCTGTAGCCAGCACACGGGTGAACAAGCGCTCGCGCAGATCAGGAGAATCATGCAACAGGACAGCTTCGACTTCATCGTCACGGGCGCCGGATCGGCAGGCTGCGCCATCGCACGCCGGCTCGCCGAATTCGGGCGCTTTCGGGTCCTGCTGCTGGAGGCTGGGCCGCGCGACCGGAACCCCTGGATCCATATCCCTCTCGGTTACGCCAAGACCTACGTCGATCCTGCCGTGAACTGGAAGTTCGAGAGCGAGCCGCAGCCGCAGATGGCCGGCCGCCGGCTCTACTTGCCCCGCGGCAAAACGCTGGGCGGCTCCAGCTCGATCAACGGCATGGTCTATATTCGTGGGCACCACCGCGACTACGACGAATGGCGCCAGCGGGGCTGCGTCGGCTGGGACTGGGATTCCGTACTGCCGTTCTTCAAGAAGGCCGAGAATCAGACCCGCGGCGCCGATCCGTTCCACGGCGTCGGCGGGCCGTTGCAGGTATCTGATCAGTCGGAGCGATGGCGAGCTCTCCCGCGCCGTGCTGAAGGCTTGCGTCCAGGCGGGCATCCCGGCCAATCCGGATTTCAACGGCGCCGACCAGGAAGGTTGCGGCTACTACCAGACCACCACCAGCAACAAGCGCCGCTGGAGCGCGGCAAAGGCCTATCTCAGCGATCCACCGGCGAATCTGGTGATCGAGACCGGCGCACATGCGACACGTGTGGTTATCGAGCAAGGCCGCGCGGTCGGAGTGGAATATCAAACCGCCGCTGGCCGGCAAAGCACCAGAGCCGGGCTGGAGGTGATCGTCTCTGGCGGCGCCTATGGCTCGCCGCAGTTGTTGCTGCTGTCCGGCGTCGGGCCGGCCAGCATCTGCAGGACATGGGCGTGCCGGTGGTACGCGACATGCCGGCAGTGGGCGCCAATCTGCACGATCATTTCAACACCACCGTGAGCTGGCGCTGCAGCCGCAGCGATCACCTTGAACGACCTCGAGAACAGCATGTTGCGCAAGGTTTCGGCCGGCGTGCGATACGCGCTGTTCCGCTCCGGCCCGATGGCGGGCAACGGCGTCACCGCCGGGGTGTTCACCCGGTCCGACCCGCGGCTGGAGCGGCCGGACATCCAGATCAACCTGCTGGAATGGAGCACCAAGGAGCGCAGCCGCGACCGGGTCACGCCGCATGAGTTTCCCGGCTTCACGATGACGCCGGTGCATCTGCGCCCGGACGGCCGCGGCACGGTGCGGCTGGCCAGCGCCGATCCGTTCGCCCCGCCCGCGGTGCTGTTCGACTATCTGCGCACCGATTACGACATCCAGGCGGCGCTCGCCGGCATCCGGCTGGTGCGCCGGATCGCCGAACAGCCGGCGCTGCGTCCGTACATCGTGGCGGAGATCGTCCCAGGCTCAGCCATTACCAGCGATGCGGACCTGCTGGACTATGTGCGCCGCACCGGCGTGTCGAACCAGCATCCGACCAGTTCCTGCGCCATGGGAACCGGGCCGAACACGGTGGTCGATCCACGCCTGCGGGTGCACGGGATCGCCGGCCTGAGGGTGGCCGATGCCTCGATCATGCCGGTTGCCGTGGGCGGCAACACCAATGCGCCGACCATCATGATCGGCGAGAAGGCGGCGGCGATGATCCTGGAGGATACCAAGGCGGCGACCGCGCCGTTGGCGGCATAGCTGGCATCCCCGCCCGAATCTTGCCTCGGCGGCCGGTCTGTCTGATCCTCGGCCCACCAGGCAGAGGGAATGGACCGGATGGCGGCCGAGGCAGACACCTACGACTTCATTGTCACCGGCGCCGGATCGGCCGGCTGCGTCCTCGCCGCTCGGCTGTCCGAATCCGGCCGCTATCGCGTGCTGCTGCTGGAGGCCGGCGGCAGGGACACCAACCCCTGGATCCATGTTCCGATGGGCTATGCCAAGACCTTCGTCGATCCGAAGGTGAACTGGATGTTCGAGAGCGAGCCGGAGAAGGAGCTGAACGGCCGCACCATGTATCAGCCGCGCGGCAAGGTGCTGGGCGGCACCAGTTCGATCAACGGCATGATCTACATGCGCGGCAACGCGGCCGATTACGATCAGTGGCGCCAACTCGGCAATGAAGGCTGGGACTATGAGTTTGTGCTGCCCTACTTCCGCAAGGCCGAGGACAATGAACGCGGCGCCGACGCCTTCCATGGCGCTGGCGGCCCGCTACGGGTGTCCAACCAGCCGTACGAATGGGAAATCGCCAAGGCGCTTCTGGAGGCTTGCCAGCAGGCAGGCATTCCGCCCAATCCTGACTTCAACGGCAAGCAGCAGGAAGGTTGCGGCTACTATCAGACCACGACCAAGGACAAGCGCCGCTGGAGCACCGCCGCTGCTTATTTGCGCACGGCAAAGAAACGACCGAACCTGGTGATCAGGACCCGGGCGCACGCCACCCGGGTACTGTTCACGGACGGCCGCGCCAGCGGGGTGGAATTCGACACGCCCGTTGGACGCCAGGTCGCCAACGCGGGGCGCGAGGTCATCGTCTCCGGCGGCGCCTATGGATCGCCGCAACTGCTGCTGCTGTCCGGACTTGGGCCGGCACAGCATCTGACGGAAATGGGCATTGAGGTGGTGCGCGACATGCCTGGTGTCGGGTCGAATCTGCAAGATCACTTCAACACCTACTGCACCTACCGAATTTCGCGGAACCTCTCGCTGAACGCGCTGCAGTACAGCTTGCCTCACCGGCTGGTCGCGGGTGCCCGGTATGTGTTCCTCCGCTCGGGCCCGATGTCGGGCAACGGCCTTTACGTCGGCGCGCTGGTGCGTAGTGACAAACGTCTTGAGCGACCGGACTTGCAGTTCAATATTTCTGCCTGGAGCACGATCGACCGCACCCGCCACGGTATCATTTCGCATCCGTTTCCTGGAGTTGCCATCAGTCCGGTACATCTCGCGCCCGACGGCCGCGGCACCGTGCGGCTGAACAGCAAGGATCCGTTGGCGCCGCCGCAGATCAAATTCAATTTCTTGCGGTCGGAGAACGACATGCGGGTGATGATCGCCGGTGTCCGGATCGCTCGCGACATCGCGCGTCAGGCGGCGCTGCGATCGCTGATCATGGAGGAGACCGCGCCGGGCGTAACGACACAGACCGACGAGGAGATCGCAGCGGACGTGCGTCAGCGAGGGGTATCCAACCTGCATCCGGTGGGAAGCTGCGGCATGGGCAGCGGACCGATGGCGGTTGTCGATCCGAGGCTTGCGCGTGCATGGCATTCCAGGACTGCGCGTGGTGGACGCCTCGATCATGCCGGTGATCGTTGCCGGCAATACCAACGCTCCGACCATCATGATCGCCGAGAAGGCAGCTGAAATGATCCAGGAGGATGCTCGGGCAGCAGCTTGACTGGCATGCCGATCCGCGGGTCGGGGCCGGCGAAGGTTGGCCACCCGTATCGCTGGAGAAGGCCGGCCGCCCATGTCTTTGCCGTAATCGGCGGCCATCGGGCCAACCATCATGGCGCCAGATAGCGCAGCAGTTGCGGGTCGTCGCGAACCTGGTCGGCCGGACCCTCCAGCGCCACCGAACCGCGGTCCATCACGTAGGCATAGCCGGCAACACGCAACGCCAGATGTACATGCTGTTCCACCAGGATGACGCTCATTCGCTGTGCCAGCACAGTAAGGCGGTCGGCTATCTCCTCGATTACGCCGATCCAGACGCCCTCGGTCGGCTCGTCCAACAGGAGCAGCCTGGGACGTCCCAATAAAGCTCGACTGATCGCCAGCATCTTGCGCTCGCCACCGGACAAGGTCGCGGCCGTCTGACCAAGTCGTTGCGCCAGCTTGGGAAAAAAGTCGAGCACCTCGTCGATGCCGCCACGGTCTTGCTGATGTGTTGCGCCCAGCAACAGATTCTCCCGCACCGTGAGACCACCGAAGATCGCATTTTCCTGCGGCACGAAGCCGATACCGCGCCGCGCCCGTCGCTCGGTCGATTCTCCAGCCGCCTCGATGCCGTCAAACAGGATCGATCCGCCTGTCGGCCGCAGTTCACCGGCCACCGTTTTCAGCAGCGTGGATTTGCCGGCGCCGTTGCGACCCAGCACCGCGACCGCGCCCTGCCTCGGCGCATTGATCCGCATGTCGAACAATACCTGGCTCCGCCCATAGCCGGCGTCCAGATGGCTCACACTAAGGAATGATGATGGGTCAGACACGGCTGGTGTAGATCCTCTGGATCTCCGGCGATGCCTCGATCTCGCGCACAGTGCCGTCGCACAGCACGCGGCCCTGATCGAGCACCGTCAGATGGTCGCAGATATTCTTGATGAAATCGATGTCATGCTCGACGATGACCATCGTGCAGTCGGCCTTGATCGGCATCAGAAGCTCACCGGTCATGCGTCGTTCTTCGGGACTCATGCCGCCGGTCGGTTCATCCAGCAACAAGAGCTTTGGCCCGGGTGCCAGCGCCATGGCGATCTCCAGCCACTGCTGCTCCCCATGACTAAGTTCACCGGCAAGGTCGTCGGCCCGGTCCGCAAGGCGAAAGCGATCCAGTGCCTGCATGATCGGTGCGTCCATCCGGCGCCGGTTGCGTGACCATACCAGCGACCAGATCAATTCCGCGGATTGCAGTGCCAACAGAACGTTGTCGTACACAGACAATTCCCGCAACACCGCGGTGATCTGAAATTTCAGGCTAAGGCCGACACGGGCCCGCTGATAGGGTGGGTGCGCGGTGACGTCCTGTCCGTCGAAGCGGATCATACCGGTGGTCGGCGGATGTGCGCCGGCGATCGCATTCAGCAGCGTGCTCTTGCCGGACCCGTTTGGACCGATGAGACCATGAAACGTGCCCGCTTCCACAACGACATCGACGCCGTCCAGTGCCCGCAGCGCGCCGAATACCTTGGTGACCGCCGCAACTTCGAGCAGAGGCACTAGATCAATTCCTCGCCGATCCGCGTCCACGCGCGCCGTAGGAACCGATACGCTCGCGGGCCGATACTACCAGGCCAAGCAGCCCGGTGGGCTGGAACATCACCACGACGAGCAGCACCAGGCCGAGGATGATCGGCCAGAACTGGCGGATGGCATCCACGTCAGACAGACCATAGCTCAACGTTTCGAGCGCGACCGTTCCGATTACCGGTCCGACCAGTGTGCCCGTGCCGCCGAACAGGCAGTAGAGCACCGCCGTCGTCGACAGGCCCGGACCCATGTTGCCGGGACCGATAAAACCCTGATGGTAGCTATAGAGCGCACCCGACAGCCCAGCAATCATACCGGCAAAGGAGAATACGAGTGCCTTGAACACCTGTACACGGTAGCCAAGAAACGCCAGCCGCTCCTCGTTCTGCCGTATGCCGGCAAGCACCAGGCCAAGCTGCGATCGAACGATGAACCGGCACACCAAATAGACCAGCAACAGGCTCAGCAGCGCCAGGGTGTAGAACTCGAAGCCTTCGATGAATTCGTACGACCCGAGACGCAGCAGCTTGACCGACGACAGCCCGTTGCCCGCCCCGACGTACTGCCAGCCGGAGACCAGTCGTTCCGCCGCATACGAACCAGTCAAAGTACCAAATGCAACAAAAATTGCGCTCGGCGTTTTGCGTCCCAGCAACAGGAACACCGCGAAGACAAACGCCAGCGCAAGGCCAGTCAGCATCGCCAGCGGCAACATGCCCCAAATGCCACTGAAATCGAGGTCACGGCCAATCAGCGCGACGACGTAGCCGGCGACCCCGAAAAACAGTGCCTGGCCAAATGACATGATCCCGGAGAATCCCCAGCACATATCGAAACTGATCGCGAGGATCGACAGGATCATCATGTTGGTCATCAAAGTGATCAGGTCGAGCCGGTCCGACAGCAGGAATGGTGCCACCACCAGCGCCACCAGGACGAAAAGCTCGACCGCCAGCAGCGCGCGGAAGGATCGCCTTCCACGCTTTGTGCGTGACCTGGCTGCCGTCAGCACTCCCGTGGGTCCACCATGCTGGCTTTGTCGACGATCTCAAAGGAGGCTTTGTCGGCAACAGCCTTGCAGACGGCGATGTACATGTTCATTTTGCAATGCCAATGACCAGGCACCATTTCGGCACCGCCGCCCGGGCCCTCGGTCAGCATCCCATGATCCATCGCAGCCGATACGGCATCGCGATGCAGGTCGCCCTTGGTCTCCTTGACCGCGGCCTCGTAAAACTTGATTCCGCGGTACATGCCGGTCGCCGCGCTTCCGGCGGTAAACAGGTACTTCGTGTCGGGAAAACGTTTCGAATAGGCATCGGTAAGCTTTTTGCTGAAAGGATCATCCACCGCCTGGAAGTAGTCGAGGCAGCTGAGACTGCCGTCTATCTCGGGGGCGGGCAGGAAGTTCAGGATATTCTCATCAAAATACACGCAGGTCAGCACGCCACCATTCTTCTGAAAGCCAGATTCGTACAGCTGCTTCACGAACGGCAGCAGCCCCGGCGGGATGACGGTGTTGAACACACAGTCGACCTTGCCCTCCTTGATCTTGCTGATGGTGGCGGAGTATTCAGCTTGGTCAAGGGGATAGTATTCCTCGAACACCACTTCGCCACCGTTCGCTTCGATCACGTTTCGCGCGTATTTGTTCAGCAACTGCGGCCAGACATAGTTCGCGGACGGCATGGCGAAGCGCTTCTTGCCGACCGTTTTGATCAGATAAGGGATCAGTCTGTCGCATTGCTGTGCTGGGGTGGGGCCGGTGCAAAACAGATGCTTCGTGCACTCCTGGCCCTCGTAGAGCTGCGGGTAAATGTATAGCGTCCGGCCCCGGTTGACGATCGGGTCCTTGATCGCCTGCCGCATCGCGCTGGTGATCCCGCCCAGTACCACGTCGACCCGGCGCTCCTGAATCAGCCTGCGCACATTGCCCACGGCGATCTTCGGGTCCGAAGCCGTGTCCTCCAGATAGAGCTCGATGGGCTGACCCAGAATGCCGCCGTCCTTGTTGATTTGCTCAACCGTAAATTGCGCGACCTGCCAGTCGGCATTGCCGGCTCCCGCGATCGGGCCGGTAATGTCGGTTGCGATGCCCATTTTGATCGGGCCCGCGGCATGGGCCCAGCCTGACCGCAACATCCAGCTACCGGCCGTTCCGCCAATCCATCCGGCCGCCGCCAGCGCTCCGGTCCCGCTCAGCAGGCCTCGCCGCGATGTCCTGAAGGTCGATTTCGTTTCGATCATTTTGCCCCCTGCCTTAAATTTATTATGTGCGGCCGACAGACCATAATCCCTGCGGCCGTATCTTGACGATCACCAAGGCGATCAGAAACACCAGCGGATCAGCCAGGACTGGCGGCACCACCCACGGCAGGCCCGACGCCATGACGCCGACCGTGCCCGCCCCAAGCACCGGTCCCTGGAATGTCCCAACGCCGCCAAGCATCACGGACAGAAAGGCCTGCACCAGAAAACGTATACCGATATCAGCCGACAGCTGATACAGCGGTACGATCAACGCGCCGGCAAGTCCGGCAAGCGCTGAGCCGAATGCAAATGTCAGCCCGTACAGCCGCGCCGTCGAGATACCGCAGGCCCGGGCCAGCATCGGGTTTTCCAGCGCGCCGCGAATTCGCAGCCCGAGCGGCGTGCGAGCCAGCATCCACCAGCTCGCAGCCAGCACAACCAGCGTGGCCACAATAATGATGGTCCGCCAGACCGAGAAATTGATACCTCCGATGGAGAATGCGCCGGTGATCGGCTCCGCAATGGACCGGTATTGGCCGCCGAGCAGGCCGCGAACGGTCTCCCGGATCACCAGTCCGATTGCATAGGTCCCAAGCATCGCGATGATCGGTGAGGCATAAAAGCGCCTGATGACAACGCGCTCCATCGCCAGGCCGAGCAGGCCAACCACGATCGGCGCCGCCAGGATGCCGAACCAGAGGCCCAGGCCAGCCGTCGCCGAAAGATAGACCGTATAGGCGCCGAGCAGGACGAATTCACCGTGCGCGAAGTTGAAGATGCCCATCATGCTGGCGATGACGCCGAGCCCCAGCACGATCAGCACCATCACGGAACTGAACGACGCAATGTCGAAAATCAGCGTCACAGTATTGGCCATACACCCCCGCTGTCGGCCTTCAGACGGCGCTTCCCACCGGGAAATCGTAACGCGTTGATCGACTGGATTTTCTGCAGGCAGCGGCCCCGCTGTCGGCTGGGAAACCTCTCGGGACCCACCAGTTGTTGTGGTGATTGTACCACCCTCGCGTCAATCGTCAACTCGAAACGAAAATGACGATCCGTCGTCGCGCCGCTGCCAGTGCCGTCGCTCCGACTATGCCGCGTCGTGGAAGATCAGGCCCAGTGTGCGCCGCTCACCCGAATGAATGCGGCTGACACCGTGCCGCATGGTCAGTCGGTACGGACCGCGGGAGCCGATGCCCGGCCGATGATGCACCGGGAAAAACACCGCCTCGCCCTGGCGCAGCGGCACCACCGCCGGGCGGGACTGCGCTCGTGGCCGCTGCTCCACCAGAATGAATTCGCCGCCGGTGAAATCGTCTCCCGGTGCACTGAGCAAAATGGTGGCTTGGAGCGGAAACACCATCTCGCCATACAGATCCTGGTGCAGGCAGTTGAATCCGCCCGGTCCGTAGCGCAGCAGCAAGGGGGTCGGACGGGTCTGCCCAGCCGCATGGCATTGTGAAAGATATTCGTCCAGTGCCGGCGGAAACACTCCCGGCTCGCCGAGTGTCCGGCGCCACGCGTTGGCGACAGTGGCCAAAGGCGGATACAGTGCCGCCCGTAGTTCTGCGACCAGCTCCGGCAGCCTGTAGTTGAAATACTTATACTCGCCACGCCCGTACGAGTGATGCTCCATCACTATGCGCTTGCGGAACGGCGCATCCTGTTCGTACAGCGCGGCCAGGCGACGACAGGCGTCGGCGTCAAGCAGCGGCCGGGTCGCGAAACCCTCGGCTGCCAGTTCGGCTTCCAGCAATTCCGCGCTCAGCCCTCGAATGTCGATCGTTTGCATCCCCTGATCATACTGGTTGGCCGCGACCCGGATACCCCGTTTCGTGCTCCGAGTGCAGATCCGGCCAGTGGTTCGGTCCGCCTCCTTCGAGCTCGCCACGGCAAAAGTATCAGATAGCGTCGGGCGAAATCGATGCGGCCCCGGGCAGTTGCGCAGCTGTCGCGGTGTGCCGCCTGTCAGCCTGCTGCCCGGCCTTCCAGGGTCGGCGACGGCGGTCGTCCCAGGTCGACACTCAGGGCGGCGCAGAGTTCGTTCAGCGGCGCATCCCAGGCGCCCGGCTTGTGTTGGCGGAACAGCCGAGCGGTGGGGTACCAGGGGGAGTCGCAACGATCGAGCAGCCATCGCCAGTCGGCTGCCTTCGGGATCAGGATCCAGACTGGTTTGCCCATCGCGCCGGCGAGGTGCCCGATCGCGGTATCGACCGTCACGACCAGATCCAGGTTCTCGACCAACGCGGCGGTCTCGCCGAAATCGGTCAGTTCAGCGGAAAGATCGGTCATGCCGGAGAACCACGTCATGGCCTCCAGATCGCACGCGGGAGCGGGTTTTTGCAGCGAGACGAACGCCGCCGGCCCAACCCTCCCAATCGCTCGCAGCGCCGACAACGGCATCGACCGACGGCGATCGTTCGGATGCGTTGCTCGGCCGGTCCAGGCCAGGCCGATGCGCTTCACCTCCGTCGGCAGCGTGGCATCGAGCCTGGAGCGCCAACGTGCGACGCGCGCCGGTTCGGCTTTGATATAGCGGGCCGGCGCCGGTATCGTTTCGGGCAGGGTCCGAAACAGATACGGCAGGCTGGAAAGCCGGCAATGCGCGGAATGTGGCGGTATGTCGTTCCACTGATAACAATATTGTTGGATGCCCGGAATGTTGGCGAGCAGCGGTCCGATTTCCGCGCTGCAGCCCAGGATCAGGTTCTCGCAGCGATCCAGCACCATCGGGATGTAGCGGGCGAACTGGATGGTATCGCCGTAGCCCTGGTCGCCGACCAACAACAGGCGCCCGTTGGGTAGACGCATGCCGTTCCACGGCGCCGAGGTTATCGCGGGTGTGGTGGACTTGCCGACCTCGGTCAGGTGCCGCCACTCATATTCCCGCCACCCCGCATCGAAATCGCCCATCGCGAGAAGAGTCTGCGCCATCGCAAGGTGGCCGTCGGCATGGTCATGCTTGAGCCCCAGCGCCCGTAGCAGACACGCGATGGCTCCGTCGCGCTCGTCGGCATCGACTAGTGCAAGCGAAAGATTGACCAGATGTTCGGCGTTGTTCGGGTCTAGCCGGATTGCTTCCTGGCCCGTGGCCAGCGCATCCTCGATGCGACACGTCAGACGGCAGAGCGAGCTCAGATGCGCGTACCAGGTTGCGTTCCCAGGTCGAAGATCGATCGCGCGACGGAGCAAGGCGATGCCCTGCTCCGGATCACCGCCCATGGCGGCGACGATGCCTTGCAGCGCCAGCGCGGCGGGATGGCCGGGCGACGCCGCCAGCACGTCGGCGCAGATACCGCCGGCCTCGTGCAGACGTTTGGCCTGCGCCGCGGCCTGAGCGCGCAGCAGTGCCTGTTCGGCGGTTTCGCTGCCCGCGACCTGGGGGGTGGTCGGTGTGGCGGCGCCCGGGGTGGATACGGTTTGCCGCGCCGCCTCCTTCCCGTCCGGTCGCTTGCTGTCACCGCTTCGGCTCATACGGTCGAAACTGCTCCGCCCCGGGCCGCCACTGCAAGCGTCGGGACGAGGCGTCGGGCAAATCTTGACGACCATGTCCGAACCGGCCTAAATCGCGCCCCCTGGATGGCGGGCGTAGCTCAGTTGGTAGAGCGCCAGGTTGTGGTCTTGGATGCCGTGGGTTCGAGCCCCATCGCTCGCCCCATCCGCCCCACGTGAAGCTTTCACTCACGGCCGCCGTCGTGCTGGCGGGGGGACAGGCGACGCGCATGGGCGGCGGTGACAAGACCCTGCTCCGCGTCGGCGGCAGGCCGATGCTGGCGCGCATTATTGCCGCACTCAATCTCACCAATATCGCGATCAGCGCCAATGGCGATCCGGCTCGCTTCGCCGCGGTTTGGATTACCGGTTCTGCCGGATGGGGCTGTTCGCCGGCGAAGGGCCCCTGGCAGGTGTGCTGGCCGGCCTGGAGTGGGCCGCTTCCCTTGGCGTGACGGCGCTGCTGACGGTCCCAGGCGACACGCCCTTTTTACCAAGTGACCTGCCGGAGCGGCTGGCGCCGGCGCCTGGCTGCGCGACGAGTGGAGGTCGAATTCACCACTTGGTTGCACTTTGGCCACTATCTTGCCGGAGGCTTCTCCACGCACAGCTTTCTGTTCCAGGCTCACGTCGCGTCGCGGCGTTTGCCGAGTGTATCGGTATGCGCTACGTAAATTTCCCAGTGTCAAGGCCGGATCCATTCGCTAACATAAATACCCCGGACGAACTGACGGAGATACGTTCCGTTACTGATGGTGCGTGTCCGACGAAAACGACTGAGTGAGCGGCTCAAACTGTAAGTGGAGCAAGACCGGTCCACGCAATATCGAGCGGTGGCTGGCCATGCCGCCGAGGACACGACATAGGTAAGATCGTCACATGAGCAAAACTGTCGCGATCGCGGGCCTGGGTGCGATTGGGTTACCCTTGGCGCGAGCCTTGGATGTCGGCGTCGACGGATTGCGGCTGATCGCTGCGAGCTGCCGCGACCCGGTCAAGGGGCGAGCCAATATGGCGGGCTTTCAGGACCCACCCCGCCTGGTCGAGATCCCCGACCTGGCGGAAGCCGACATCGTCGTGGAGGCCGCTCCGGCGCCGCTCTTCGAACGCATCGCCTTGCCGGCCCTGGAAGCCGGGCGCATCTTCGTACCCGCCTCCGTCGGCGCTCTGCTGCCACGCCTTCACCTGGTGCGCCTGGCCAGAAAGACCGGCGCCCGGATCGTGGTCCCGACCGGCGCCCTGCTCGGCCTCGACGCGGTACGTGCCGCCGCCGAGGGTCCGATCGATAGCGTCACGATCGAGACCCGCAAGCCGCCGTTTGCGCTGGCGGGTGCTCCTTATCTGGAAAAGAATAATATAGACGTGATGGAACTGACCGCACCCGCTCTGGTGTTCGAAGGCAACGCGCTGGAGGCCGCCGCGGGCTTCCCAGCCAACCTCAACGTGGCCGCTGCGCTGGCGTTGGCCGGCGTCGGCGCGGCGCGAACGCGGGTGCGGATCTGGGCCGATCCCGGCGTAACCCGCAATATTCACAGTATTCGCGTGGTTGCCGCCGCCGCCAACTTTACGATGACGATCGAGAATGTCCCGAGCGAGGACAATCCTCGAACCGGCAAGCTGACGGCTCTCTCCGTGCTGGCGTGCCTGCGTGGCCTGGTCTCACCCCTCAAGGTCGGGAGCTGAGGCGGCCCTCGGACGCCCCTATGACCGAGGCTCTCACCTACCTTGCCACGCTTGCCCTGTTCAGCTTCGTGATCGTCGGCGCCGCCTTGATCCGGCACGAGATGCTGATCCTGGTCAGCATCCCGCCGGTATTCGTAGCGCTGATCACCGGCTTCATCATGGCAATTTATGCGCAGGATAACTTTGGGCTGCTTCCGGTCGTGGCGGCTCTGCTGCTGGCCGTGCCGGCGGCCCTGTGGCTGGGCCGGCGCTTCTCATCCCGCGATATGCTGATCTCCATCTACCTTGCCTGGGCGTCCGGGATGGTCCTGGCGCTGGTCGCCTTCAGCTTTCCCGACCGGACATGACGGCAGCGCGCGAAGCCTAAATTTCAAGGGTCAAAGTTCCACCACGACGTATTGTTCCTCGATCGCCACCGGTATCGTTTCGGCGACATAGGGCCCCTGAACGATGCGCTGACCCTCCGCGACCTCTACCGGGTAGCTGCGTACGCCGATCTTCGATGGGTCACAGAAGCTCTGGCCGGTGCGCACATCGAACTCCCAGCCGTGCCAGGGGCAGCGAAGGATTTCGCCCTTTCGCGAATACTGATACTGACCCGGCTCGTTCGAGGAGATCAGACCGGTCAGGATGCCCTCGCACATCGGGCCTCCTTGGTGCGGGCAGCGGTTGAACAGACCGAAGAAATCACCACCAAGATTGAACACGGCGATCTGGCGACCGCGCACCGTCACCAGCTTCCGCTGCCCAGGCGGGATTTCCGACACAGTCGCAACCACATGCTTGCTCATAACTCAGAACGTCCTCGTATCGTATCATCGATCCGACCGCGGCTCCCAGGGTAATCAAGCCCCGGCCATGCCGCAACCGCCTCGCCCGGACGATAGCTTGCGGGGTCAAGTCGTGGCGTAAGCCGGAGCCGTGCGGCCCGGAGCCTGCCACCAGCGGGACGCGGCACGATCGCATGGAGCAAACCGTTTATCTGCGCTATACCCCTTCAGCAACCCGGCCGACCCGCCGGGATCAACCACTTCGGCAGGGAGCACGCCGTTTGAGCCGTATTAACGCGGGTACCGAGCGTATCCTGCAGCTGGCGCGTCCCGCCGCCGCCAGCCTGCCTGTTCTGCTCATGCTTTTGCTTCTGCTTTCAGCATGCACCGTCGCGCCGGCGCCACAGCTAACGGCGACCGATGTCGCCGATGTCGATCGTGTCACCGCCTATCTGAACAGCATCCCACGGTTTGAGGCACATTTCGTTCAGTTCGGCTCCTTCGGCCCGGATGCCGGCCTCATCGTGCTTGACCGCCCGGCCGGCCATCTGCGCATCGACTATGCCAACCCGGCGGGACGGGTGATGGTCATCGCGAACGGGCAGGTGGTGATCCTCGACCGCGGCAACGGTTCGACCACCACGATACCCGTGTCCCGCACGCCGCTCGGCATGCTGCTGACGCCCAGCATAAACCTGTCTGGCGAAATCACGGTCGCAAGCCTGGTTCGTCAGCCAGGAACAATCCAGATCACGCTGACAAAGACCCGTCACCCGTCCCAGGGCAGCCTCACGCTCACCCTGGCCGAGGCACCGCTCCGGCTTATCGCTGTGACCATGAGCGATGCCGAACGGCGGACACTGACGATGACCCTGTCCGGCATCGACACGACGCCGAGGTTGACACCCGACCTGTTCCAACCCCCCGCCCTGCCGTCCGGCGGCTAGGGCCGGGCAACTCAGGCGACCCTCGCAGGCCCGGGATGCTCGAACTCGTGTCATCACCGTGCTTGGCATGGGCCTGCCCTTGCGCAACATGAACCTTGGCGAGGGGCGCGGGGACCCACCGTTCGCGTCTTCAGTGTCATCCCCGGCGGAGGCCGGGGACCGACGACTTTGCTTGTACCGAGGAATTCGTGATGGCCGCCAGTATCACCCGCCTCGCCAAGCGAGGTTGGTGTCATCGAGCCATGCGACCTCCTCCCGGAACGATCATACCCCGCCGCGGTCGGCGCGCATTGCCGTCGACGCCGGCCAATCGATCGTGCCGGCCGCGGAAACAACGACGCCATAATCCCGCTCCGCTGTCTCCGGCGAGACGATGCCATCGATCACGTCCTGCCGCACAGCCTCCGGGTCGCGTTCGAGCGGATCGCCATAGCCACCCCCCGAGGGACCGACACAGGCAAAGACATCGCCAAACCGCACCGACATGTGCGGTACTTTCGACGGCAGCGCGACAACCTCCCCGGTCGCCCGGCGCAGCGTGAGTTCTGCCGTGGCGCCGTCGCGCCCGCCCTGGAAACCCCAAGGCTGGAACCGGTGCCCGTCGCCTTCAACCGAGGCGCCGCCGCTGTCGAGAAAGCAAATCTCTCGCACCGAGCCCAAGCCGCCGCGCCATTTGCCGGCCCCACCGCTGTCTTCTCGCAACTCGTAGCGCAGCACGCGCAGCGGCAGGTGCGACTCGACATCCTCGATCGGGTTGTTGCGCGTGTTCGCATACAGCGTGTCCACCGCGTCCATGCCGTCGATCCCGCAGCGGCCGCCGTAACTACCTTCGAAAATCTCCATGTGGACCCAGTGACTGTGATCGCGCAGGCCGGAGAACGCGATCACCTTCAGATTGCCGATCCCGGCCGAAACCTGCCGCGGCACCGCTTGCGCCAGCGCCTTCATAACGGTGTCGGCAAGCTGGTTGCCCGGGCAGAAACGCGCAATCGTCGGCGCCGGGAAGATCGGATTCGCCAGACATCCCTTGGGTGCGATGATACGAATTGGCCGGGTCAGTCCCTCATTCACAGGCACATGACCATGCACCTCCGTATCGAGCAAGACCGAGCGCACCGTCAGCCACACGGCGATATCGACAGTGCCGACGAACGGCATGTTGATCGGTCGGTCCGGCACCTGCGGCGCGGTACCGGTGAGATCGACCGTCAGCTCGTCGCCCTGCTTCGTTACGCGTGCAACCAAAGCCAGCTCGCGACGGGCGGGATCGGGATCATCGAGAAAGCCATCGATCCTGGTCTCGGCTGACCAGGACCCATCCGGCAGCGCGGCAATCGCTCGGCGCATCATCAGCTCGGACTGATCCATCATTGCGGCGCAGGCAGCGCGGAACAGCGGCAGACCCATGCGAGCAAGCAGCGCCTGCATCCGCTCCGCACCGATGCGGCTCGCCGCCACCTGCGCCTCCATGTCGCCGACCACGAGGTCACTCGCGCGGATATTGTCGCGCAACATCTGCCACACCGCATCGTTCCGCCGGTCCTGGTCGAACACCTTGATGGCGCGGAACTGCAGTCCCTCGGCATAGGCGTCGATAGCGTCCACAATCCCGCAGGACCCGGGAGTCAGCGCGCCGATATCCAGATGATGCGCCGTGGTGCCGGAAAACCCGACCAGGACGCCTTCATGGAATACCGGCACGATAAAGCCGACGTCCGGCCCATGACTCGCGCCGCCATAGGCATCATTGTGCATGATCACGTCGCCGGGGCGAACCTCGTCGCCACGCGCCGCGAGCGCCCGTAACATCCCCTTCACGTATCCCGGGATCGGCCCCGACTGCAGTGGCGTCGATTGCGATGATTCCGCCAGTCCCCGGCCCAGTTCGTCGGTGAGTGCCGCGCCGAAATCCTCCGATTCCCGAATGATCGAAGAATACGACATTCGCATCAGCTTGTAGCCGATCTCGACCGCGATGCTTTCGAGCGCACCCTGCATGACACTTGTGGTGACGGGATCGACGGCAATCCGCACCTGGTCGTCCATGCTTATTCTCCCGCTGAAAGCGTAATGATCAGATTGCCGCCCGGCTCGGCGAGCAGACTGCAACCGGGTGGCACCACCGTCGTGCTGTCCGTTTGCAACACAACCGCGGGCCCCGGTATCGGCACTCCCACCGTCAATGCATCGCGAAACAGGAACGGCGTCTCGATTGCGTCGTGCCCGGCCGCGAACACCACCGATGCGTAGTAGGTCGGCGGAGCGGCGTCCGCGCGAGCGACCGGCCTGGCCTCCAGCTTGGGGCGCACGGCGACCCCGACCAGACGGATGTTGACGATCTCGATGACGCTGTCACGAAAGGCGTGGCCATACTCCGCCCGGTGCTGGACGTGGAACCGCTCGAGCGTTCGTTGCAGTTCTTCATCGTCGATCGGCCCGTCGCCGAACGGCACGCGCAGCTCGTAGCCCTGGCCGGCATAGCGCAGATCACCCGAGCGTTCGAAACGGATCCGATCCGTACCGATTTTGTCGCCGGCGAAGCGCGCAACGATCTCGCGTTGCATCGTGGCGAAATCGTCGGCCAGGCGCGCCGCGTCCAGTGCGTTCGAGGCCTGAAAGCAGGTCCGCACGGTGTCGTACTGCAGATCGGTGGTGAGCAGTCCCATGGCCGAGGTGATACCGGGATGCGGCGGGATCAGGACCTCCCGGATGCCAAGCTGCCGGGCCACGTCCGCGCCATGCAGCGGGCCGGCGCCGCCGAACGCAACCAGCGTGTAGTCGCGTGGGTCGATCCCGCGTTGCGCTGTCCGCGACCAGATCGCATTTGCCATGTTGGCACTGACCACCGTCAGAATGCCGAGCGCCGCCTCGGTGACCGAGAGGTCCAGCTCAGCCGCGAACCGTTGCATCACCTGCCGCGAAGCGGCGGCATCGAGCTTCATGGCGCCGCCCAGGAACCGGTCGGGATCGAGGCGCCCGAGCACCACATTCGCGTCCGTCACCGTCGGCTGCGAACCGCCGCGGCCATAGCCCGCGGGTCCCGGCACGGCGCCGGCGGATTGCGGCCCGACCCGGAACGCTCCGCCGCTGTCGCGCCGGGCGATGGAACCGCCCCCGGCCCCGATCGTGTGGATGTCGATCATCGGCACCAGGATCGGAAAACCGCCGATCCACGTGTCTCGCGCCGTCGCTTCGGCAAACCGGCCGCCGGTGACGATGCCGATATCGGCCGAGGTGCCCCCCATATCGAAGGTGATGAGGTTGTCGCGCGAAGACAGCGCGCCGGCCCATGTGCCGCCGAGCACGCCGGCCGCCGGGCCGGATAGCATCGTGAGCACCGGGCGCTCCGCCACCATCCGCACCGTCGCGGCACCGCCGTTCGAGCCCATTACCTGCAACTCGCCGCCGCTGCCGGCAGCGCGCAACCGACGCGACAAAATCGAGATGTAGTCACGGACCTTGGGACCCACAAAGGCGTTCATCGCTGCCGTCGTGAAGCGCTCGAACTCCCGAAATTGCGGCGCGACCTCGGCCGAGGTCGTGACAAAGGCCTCGGGATGCTCCTCCAGCACCAGTTGCTTGGCGCGCGCCTCATGCACCGGGTTGAGGTAGGAGAACAGAAAGCAGATCGCGATGGACTCGACGCCGTCTTCGCGGAGTGCCCGCGCCGCGGCCCGCACCTCATCCTCGTCCAGCGGCACCAGCACGTCGCCGCGCGGCGGGATGAGCCGCTCGGACACCACAAGGCGGTGGCGCCGTTGCACGAACGGGCGGCTTTGCCAGGGGATAAGCTGCATCAGCGAGTAATGCTGCGGCCGCTGATGACGGCCGATATGCAGAATGTCGCGATAGCCACGGGTGGTGATGAGGCCGGTGACCGCGCCGCGATGTTCCAGCACCGCATTGGTGGCAATAGTGGTGCCATGCAGGACCTGGTCGATCCGGGACGGGTTGAGATCGGCCATCGCACACAGCGCGATCACACCCTCGGTCACCCCGATCGAGGGATCATCAGGCGTCGTCGGCACCTTGTGCACCGTGGCCCGTCCGGTATCCGTGTCCGCGAGAACCAGATCGGTGAACGTGCCACCGACATCGACGCCAATGAGGTTCATCCAGGCTCCAGGGAATGCTGCAAGCGACACAAGGCCGCCATTCATGCGATATCCGCGGGTGTCTCGCAACTGGTCAGCGGCGAACGAAAGGGAGCGGATCGTTTCGGCGGTATCGACGCAACAAAAACGGGTCAGCAACGCCGTCGCGGCGGTGATGAACGCCTGGGTGCCGCTGATGGAGATTATTCGTCGACGCGGGCGTCGCCGATATAACGGGGTGCGTCATCCTCAGCCTCGGGATAGCCTGTGATCCCAGACCCAAGGGAGCCGGACATGCCGCAAAAACTGCTGGTGTATCAATCACTGTGGGCCATGGAGCGGCGGCGGCCGGACGGCCTGGAGTGGTCGCTGACCGAGAAACTCGAGATGATCCGAGACGCCGGTTTCGACGGCGCGGGCGTGCGCTTCATCGACCCCGACCATGCGCGCGAGGTGACCGGATTTCTGCGCGCGCACGGTATGAGCTGGCAGGCGCAATGCTACCCTCGCGATGTCGACGAGCTGCGGCCGGTGCTGGCACTGGTGCGGGAACTCGGGGCCGACCACGTCAATCTGCAACCGGACGTGCGGCCGTATCGTCTGGCCGAATGCGTCCCATACCTCGAGGGCTGGCGCCGGCTGGCGGCGGAGACGGGCGTCCCGGTGCACATCGAGACCCATCGCGACCGCATGACCACGGATCTGTTCTTCACGCTGCACCTGCTGGACTGCTTCCCGGACCTGCGGCTGACCGCCGATCTCTCGCACTACGTGGTCGGGCGCGAGTTCGCCTGGCCCATCGCGCCGGAGAACCATGCGATGATGCATCGTTTGCTCGACAACACCTGGGGCCTGCACGGGCGCGTCGCCAGCCGCGAGCAGATCCAGGTGCAGCTCGGCTTCCCGCAACATCGCGATTGGGTGGAGCTGTTCATGGGCTGGTGGGAATATGGCATCCGGTCGTGGCGGCGACGCGCCCCCGCCGACGCAACACTTACCTTCCTCTGCGAGCTCGGCCCGCCAACCTATGCGATCACCGGCGCGGATGGATACGAGCTGTCCGATCGCTGGCAGGAAGCGCTGCAGATGCGGGACATGGTCCGCGCACTGTGGCAGCGAATTGAGCGGGAGGATGCCTAGCTGTGGCGGCGCGTAATGATGAACGGCCCGACGCGCAGTAATACCAGCGGCCCTTGACGTTGACCCACCGTTCGCGTCTCCAGTGTCATCCCCGGCGAAGCACGCCCTTGGCGGAGGCCGAGGGGCGAGGAGACCCACCACCCGTGCCCCTTGACGTTGACCCACCGTTCGCGTCTCCAGCGTCATCCCCGGCGAAGCACGCCCTTGGCGGAGGCCGAGGGGCGAGGAGACCCACCACCGGCGGCCCTTAACGTTGACCCACCGTTCGCGTCTCCAGTGTCATCCCCGGCGGAGCATGCCCTTGGCGGAGGCCGAGGGGCGAGGGGACCCACGACTTGCAGCGCAATGCAGTCAAAATCGTAGATCCCCGGCCTTCTCTACAGGCGGTGGGTAATTACCTCAGACACCACCCACAATCGACGCGACGGACGCGCCACAGTCGACGACCGCTGCCCGACCGCCGCCTGCGGCCCAAAGCGGACACCAACGAGGCGGCCGACGTGTGGCGGTGTCGTCTATTCCTACGCACCGGGCGCCGCGATTGTGGAAGGGCCTGCGATTCAGTCCTCCAAGCACAGGGCCGCTTCGACGCGCTGGATCAGCCGCTCCCGCTGGGCCGGGCTCCACGGCGGCCAGAGGAGGGCGTAGACGCGGACGATCGGCAGGTAAGGTTCCATCGCCGCCGCCAGCGCTGCCGGGGACATGCCGGCCAGTCGCGCGTACTCGGACTGCATGGCCGCACCGTAGGCTCGTGGCCGCTCCGGATCGTCGACGAGTTCCGCAATGAGCTCGGAGGGGACAACGTGACAGACCCCCAGGTCGAGGGCCGCGGGCGCGCGGACCGTAGCGAACCAGTCGATGAGTTTCGGAACATCCGCCCGTCCTCCGCCGCGGGGAGCAAACACCGGCGGCTGGCAAAGATAAACCCACTCCCGGCGCGGCCGCCGGATGCGCGCTTCGGTCTCAGCTGATATGCCTCGAGACCAGCGCCTCATTGTGCGTCGGACCGTGCATCATTGCCCGCCCCTGCACCCGGCCGCCCCGCTTTGCGTTGCTCTATCCAGACCTCAGGCGCGATCCAGCAATGGCATCGCAGCGTCCGCGGCAAGATCTTCCAGGCTATCGGCGCGAATATCGCTGTTGTGGGTCTCCGGCCCGCACCAGACCGCGAACGTCGTGACCAGCGACAGGAAGATGACGTAACAGGCCACGCCCCAGGGCGCCCCCGCCATCCAGCCGATCAGTGCCGCGGCGATGAGCGGCGACGGACCTCCGGCGAGGATGGAGCCGAGTTCTCTGGCGAAGGCAAACCCGCTGTAGCGCAGCCGCGGGCCAAACAATTCGGCGAAGTATGCGGCCTGCGGGCCGAACATCGCCGCGCTGCCGATCCCCATGACAAGCATGAAGGCGAGGCAGATCAACATCGGGTTCAAGGTTCCCACCAACGCAAAGAAAGGGAACGCGAAAACGGCTGAGAACAGCGCCCCGCCCATGTAGACCGGCCGCCGTCCGACCTTGTCCGACAGCCACGAGAACAGCACGATGCCGAAAATCTCGGTGAAATTGCCGAGCATGACTGCGACGATCGCGAGTTCTCGCGGCATTTGCAACGTATTGATGACGTAGCTGAGGCCGAACACCGGGAACAGGTAACCAAGCCCGTTCTCCGCCAGTCGCGCTCCGACTACCACGAAGAAATTACGCGGGTGCCGGCGCAGTGCCTCGATCGCCGGCGCGCGCAGTGCGGGACGTTTGGCATTCGCCTCGGTGAACACCGGTGTCTCGGTGATGCGCGCGCGAATGAAAACGCCAAGACCAAGCAACAGCAACGAGACAAGGAAGGGGATGCGCCAGCCCCACGTCAGCAGGTCGTCCTTCGACATCATGGCGACGAGGTAGAACACGCCGGCCGCCAGCAGATTGCCGAAGGTGACGCCGAGCGGTGCGAAGCTGCCGTAGAGGCCGCGCTTGCCCGGAGGTGCGAATTCCACCGCCATGATGACAGCACCGCCGTATTCGGCGCCGGCGCCGAAGCCCTGCACCAGACGGAGCAGCAACAGCAGGATCGGGGCCCAGATGCCGATCGAGGCATAGGTGGGCAACAGACCGATCAGGAAGGTGCCCCCGCCGACCAGCAACAACGTCGCCACCAGCATCGGCTTGCGGCCCATCCGGTCGCCGAAATGGCCGAAGAACAGGCCACCGAACGGACGCGCAAGGAAACCCACCGCGAATGTTGCGAAGGCTGCCAGCGTGCCGACTGTGGCATCGAATTTCGGGAAGAACAGCTCGCCGAACACCAGCGCCGACGCGGTGCCGTAAATGAAGAAGTCGTACCACTCAAGCGCCGAACCGACCGCGGCCGCCAGCATGACGTGGCGGAGCGTGGTCGGCGATACCGCCGGTGCCGTAAGGCTCACTGACTTTCCCTCCCGTAGTGACAGACCGCGACGGCCTCCCATGGCTCAATGCCGCGCCAACCGACGTTGTCAAATTCTCGTTGATCGGGCCCTGTGATGGCAAGGGCGTGGCGCTTCGGCGTAATGAGCGGCTGCTGTCGTTGCAAACAGTGACGCCCCCGTCAGAGCAGTCTGCCGAATGAATGACGCGCCGCCTTTTCCCCACGTCAGGGGCGCCGGCTAATGAGCTGTCGGCCTATACGTGTGTCATCCCTGCCCGGGGCGAGGGGCCAGCCGGGCGAACTACGCCTTGGGCGACCAGGCGCGCGTGGCGGGCCTCGTCCAAACGGGCGCGGGCGCCGACCCCACGGTTTCGTTCCGATTTCGCCGTGATCGCATTTCGTACATAAAGCCGAGGCCGGCCGGAACCAATGCTGCCCCGGCACACAGCGTCAGTTCACTTACCATCGGGCACCGTGTCTGGATCGCTCGCCGATATCGTCATTCCGCCAGTGAACTGGTCACCTCCACCGCCCCGCGCGATTGGTCGAAGGCTTTGCGCGGGTCCCACCGGTCGGCAACCCGAGGCCGGGCCGTCGCATCGGTCGCCCGCGACACTCGTCGCGTCAGACTGAGTCAGCTACCAGCCCCTGAATCTCTCCATTTCGATTACGATGTATCGCCGCCTGCCAGCCGATGAGAGCCCCGGCGCGGCCATCACCGGACTGGCGTCATCACCGGGGCAGAACCATCGCGGCCCCGGCTATGCGTGCAGCAGTTCCAAAGCCTCCTCATAGATTTCCATGTTTTTGCCAAAGGAAATCGCCGCCGCCTGAGCCCCGGAGACGAGATGCATCCAGCGCCACGGCTCACGCGTCGCGTAGAATTCTTCCACGATCGCCTGATGATGCTTGAAGGCATGCATCTCGGTGAAACTATCGTGGCAGACAATCTCGCCGAGACGCTGCATCAACAGCTGTGGATCATAGCCGAGGTTCACGTATTGCTGCGCCAGATTCACCGTCCCTTTGACTTCCGGTACCGCCCGCATCAGCCCGAGATTGGCGACCTGGGACCAGTCGGTCGGCGGCTGCTGGTAGATGCTTTGCGTAATGGCATCCAGCAACTCGTCCTGCGTCAGATGCGGCAACGCAGCGACCGCGGCGGGATCGGGCTGCGGCGCCGGCTCCATGCGATACTGCGTCGACTTCACTTCCGGACCGGTGTGCCAGAGCAACAATATCAGCAGCTTGTTCCGCAGGCTGAGGTCGAGACGCAGCAGGTAGCGCCGCAGATTGGCGCTGGTGTGCAGGTGGACGTCCATTGGATTGCCGGTGAGGGAGCGCAGGAACAATCCGGCCGCTCCGATCGACAGCGCTTCGCCGGCGCCTTCCAGCGACAGGCCCTCAGCCAGGGCTTTGGCCATCAGCACAGGGATGTCGTTGTAGTTGTCACAGCGCCCGATCGCCTCGCCCAACTGACCGATCGTTGCGGTCTCATCGTCGCCGCTTTGCTGCCGTGTGACCCGGGTCAGCAACTCATGCTGTTCGATGATCGAATCGATTTCAGGCATCGCGCGCGCCGTCGGGAAACGCGTCACATAGCGCACCGAGGGACGCATCAGGACCGGCAGCAGCTCCGGCTCCATCGACTCCAGGGCGCGGTAGGTGAAGGAAGGAAAGATGAAGTAATGATCGTCCATGGCATTCTTCGGAATCGCCACCGACAGCAGCAGATCGAGCGCCTCGACCGGCGGGATGTTCTTCCAGAGCCACAGGAAACAATGATCGGCCTTGTTGGTCTCGCCCCGCTTGACCGCGGCGAGGAAGGCCTCCTTGGTCCCCTCGACGCCGCCGAATTCCATCGGCTCGAACTCCAGAAGGCTATACGGCCCCATCGCAGGGTGATGGATGTGCTTGTTCGACAGTGCGACATGTTGCAGGACCGGGACGAAACGCTGCTCTCCCTCCAGGCGGCCAACCAGTTTCGACACCGCGTAGAGACCGGCCAACGGATGCAGCGGGCCACCGTGATGGCCCGGCGGCAGGTCAGAGGAGCGCGCCACCGCCATCGCCGAGGCCTTCAGCATGGCGTCGGTCGGAACCCCGGCACGCAGCTTTTCCAGCGTGAGATCCAAGATCTCACTGGGTGGCGTTTCCTCAATAAACTGGACAAGTGGTTCTATTGAGTTGGAAAATTGGACGCGATTTATCATGATGAACGCTCCGAACAAAACCCTGGAGTGTAGCCTGCAAGCTGGCGATGATTTCCGCAATGGGCAGCCGGGCGATTCTTGCTCGGCATCGGTTCGCGGGCGCGCAAAAATGGCGATTCGTTCCTCTTTCGGAGAGCCACCATCGAACTGCGCACCGGACCTCGTGGAGGCGGTGGCGCGACCGAACGAACGTGCTGGTTGCACGCTGTATCCGGTCCGGACCCGGTCCGCCGGCGACCTCCGTTTCGGCTGGATCGTTGCTGAATCGTTGCTGGCCGCTGAAATATCATCATGCAATAGTAATGTTACACTTTGCAACCGGGCGAATCGCGGTTCGCCCCAACTGGATCGTCCACGGCACGGGCCGCCGCAGGCCGCTTGACACTCGGACCAAACTCCACGGAACATCAAGCGAACACGCCTCCGCCTCCCACATCTGCCGTGTCTAATAGGCCACAAAGCCCGCATATTGTGGACATGCCAGCTGCCTGATCCCATATATGGTTTGCGCCGACTCCACCGGTTTTCAGACAAGGACTCTTCGCGAATGACGTTGCCAGGAGACGCCGCTATGCTCGACGCAGTCCAGATGCCGGGGCGCTACCATGTGCGGGTCGACCGGTCGCGGGACGCGTTGCTGACAGATTTCGGCCGCGCGACGTTAACCGACCGCTATCTGATGCCGGGCGAGGACTTCCAGGACCTGTTTGCTCGCGTCGCCTCCCAGTACGGCGACAACCACGCGCACGCCCAGCGGCTATACGATTATATGAGCAAGCTGTGGTTCATGCCGTCCACACCAATCCTGTCGAATGGCGGCACCAACCGCGGCCTGCCGATCTCCTGCTTCCTGAATGAGGCGTCGGACAGCCTCGAAGGCATCCTCGGCCTGTGGAACGAAAATGTGTGGCTGGCCTCGAAGGGCGGCGGCATCGGCTCTTACTGGGGCAATCTGCGCTCGATCGGCGAGAAGGTGGGCGCGGTCGGCAAGACCTCCGGCGTGATCCCGTTCATTCGCGTAATGGACAGCCTGACCCTGGCAATCAGCCAGGGCTCCCTCCGTCGCGGTTCCGCGGCGGTCTATCTGCCGATCTGGCACCCCGAGATCGAGGAGTTTATCGAGATCCGCCGTCCCACCGGTGGCGATCCGAACCGCAAGGCACTGAACCTCCACCACGGCATCCAGATCTCCGATGCATTCATGCGCGCGGTCGAGGCAGACGAGCCCTGGGCACTGCTGTCGCCGAAGGACAAATCGGTGGTGCGGTCAATCTCGGCGCGGGCGCTGTGGGTTCGCATCCTGACCGCCCGTATCGAGACCGGCGAGCCCTATCTGGTGTTCTCCGACCACGTCAACAACGCCCGCCCGGAGCAACACAAGCTGGCCGGGCTGGAAGTGAAGACCTCCAATCTCTGCAGTGAGATAACCCTTCCGACCGGCGAGGACCAGCATGGCAGGCAGCGCACCGCGGTGTGCTGCCTGTGCAGCCTGAACCTCGAAAGCTGGGCCGAGTGGGAGGAGCATCCGACTTTCATCGAGGACGTCATGCGCTTCCTCGACAACGTGCTGCAGGACTTCATCGATCGCGCGCCGCCGGGCATGGAGAAGGCCCGCTACGCCGCCATGCAGGAGCGCTCCGTCGGCCTCGGCGTCATGGGATTCCACTCATTTCTCCAGGCGCTGAACGTGCCGTGGGAAAGCGTCGTCGCGAAAGTCTGGAACAAGAAGATCTTTCGTCACATCCGCGGCCGAGCGGACGCGGCGTCGGCCAAGCTGGCCGAGGAGCGGGGGCCTTGCCCGGATGCCGCCGAATACGGCATGCAGGAGCGGTTCTCGCACAAGCTGGCCATCGCGCCAACGGCCTCGATTTCGATCATCGCGGGCAACTCATCCCCCGGGATCGAACCGATCGCGGCTAACGTCTTTCTGCAAAAGACGCTGTCGGGCAGCTTCTCGGTGCGCAACAGGCACTTGCAAAAGCTGCTCGCGCTCAAGGGACAGGACAACGATGAGGTCTGGTCGTCGATCACCCTGACCAAAGGCAGCGTGCAACATCTGGATTTCCTGACCGCGCAGGAAAAATCCGTCTTCAAGACGGCGTTTGAGCTGGATCAGCGCTGGATCATCGAGCACGCCGCGGACCGCGCGCCGTTCATCTGCCAGAGCCAGTCGGTGAATGTGTTCCTGACGGCGAATGTGCATAAGCGGGATCTGCACCAGATCCATTTCATGGCGTGGAAGAAGGGCGTGAAGTCGTTGTATTACTGCCGCAGCCTGTCGTTGGCGCGGGCGGACAATGTCAGCGAAAAAGCCGTCGCGCCCGCCGCGTTCACCGTGATGGCCGGGGCGTTGCCGCTGCCAGCGAACGATGGCCAGGAAATCCTGCCGCTGGTCGCCATGTCGCGGCAGACCACCGACTACGAGGAGTGTCTGGCCTGCCAGTAGCAAGGCCGAGGCACCCGCGACCCTCGCCGATACCGTGTCACGGCCGGCTGCCGTGTCGGGCCGGCTATCGTGTCGCCGCCGGCCACTCTGTCACGGCCAGTGATATAGAGTCCTAGCCACTGATATCGCGTCCCAGCCGTCTATCGTGTCACGATGAACTCGCGTCACGGCCGGTGATATCTCGTCGCGGTCGGCTATCATGTGTTGGCCGATAATACCGTGTCACGGCCGGCGCTATCGCGTCACGACCCGTCATATCGCGTCCTGGCCGACTATCGTATCTCGGCCGGCTATCGTGTGACGGCCGATGATATCGTGTCACGGCCGGCTATCGTGTCACGGCCGGCTATCGTGTCACGGCCGGCTATCGTGTCACGGCCGGCTATACCGTGTCACGGCCGGCATATCGCGTCACGACCCGTCATATCGCGTCCTGGCCGACTATCGCGTCTCAGCCGGCTATCGTGTCACGGCCGATGATACCGTGTCACGGCCGGTGATATCTCGTCACGGCCTGTGATACCGTGTCATGGCAGGCTATCGCGTTCTGGCCTGTGATACCGTGTCATGGCCGGCGCAGGCCGGCCACCCACGTCTTTCCTAGAAGGTGCGTATTCGTTCGGCAGAATTCATACGCTGGCGTCGTGCGCGCAAATCCGTAGGTCCGCGGCGCGGCGCCCTCGCCAGCCGACCCGGCACCGGCAACCTCAGGCGTTGTTCAATTTTTCAGACTCCGCCACGACGCAGTGATTGCAATCTCCAAGCTTTCCTGACACTGTCACCGCTCCGGAAGCCTCTGAAGGTATGGACATGCACATGCACATGTGGCTTGCGTCCGCCGATCTCCGGCAAAGGCCGATGCGATCGGCGACCATTCGTCTGCCGATCCCGGGGCGCGCCGCCAGGCGCCACAGTAATTTGCTCCTGCCGCGCAGCTATGACCCTCGCGCCACAACGCGACCGCTGAGTCCCGCTCACTCGCGCCGCCCCGGCGCGGGACAACCGTGATCGCAACATGTGTTCTGGCCTGATCGGCGGCCGATACGAAGCCGATTTTTGCATATATAAGCCTTTCACCGCGCCGGCCGCCATCAAGCGCTCGCGCCGCACCGTAGGGGACTGCCTTTGAGAACGAGAATCCTGACCAGCATGCTGATGTGCGGCCTCGTCGCCTTCGGATCGGCTGCGCACGCATGGGCCAAGGACGGCATAACCATCGGCATGGCCGTTGCCTTCTCCGGCTGGATGGAAGCCTACGATGGCGAGGCGGCCAAGATGGCGCAACTCTGGGTTGAGCAAAAGAACGCCAAGGGCGGCCTGCTCGGCCAGCAAATCAAAGTCATTACCGCCGATACCAAGACCGACCGGGTCGAGGGCGCCAAGGCCGGACAACAGCTCATCTCCGACGGTGCAAATCTGCTGCTGGTGTCGGCGGACTACGACTACGGCGCGCCGGCCGCACTGCAAGCTCAGAAGGCCGGGGTGATCTCCACCTTCCTCGGCGCCTCCGACCCCAAGGCGGGCATCCTCGGCGTCGGCCCGCTCTCCTTCACCGCCAACAATGCCGCCCAGCTCGAAGGCGCGGTCATGGGCGAGTGGGGCTACGACAAAAAGGGCTTCCGCAAAGGCTATATGCTGATCGACGAAACCATCGAATACAACAAGTCGATCTGCGCCGGCTATGAGTGGGCCTTTCCGAAGAAAGGCGGCACCATCGTCGGCCAGGACACCTTCAAGGGTCTCGATCCGACCATCAGCTCGCAGATAACGCGACTGAACGACGCAATCCGCACCGGTGGCGTCGACAACATCATGCTGTGCTCGACCAACCCAGGGGCAGCCAGCTCGGTGCGCCAGCTGCGCGCCGCCGGCATCAACCTGCCGATCTTGAGCGGCACTGCCATGGACGGCACCTACTGGCTTAACTCCACCCCGGGGCTCAAGGATTTCTACCTGCCGGTTCAGGCGCTCACCGTGAACGATCCGCGTCCCGAGGTGAACGAGATTACGGCTGCCTTTGCCAAGAAATACGGCAAGCCGCCAACCACGCAATACGCCTACCCGATCTACGCCTTCCTTGACCTGTGGGCCAAGGCCGTGACCGAGGCCGGCACCACCGACGGCGCCAAGGTCGTCGCCTTGATCAACAAGGACGACGCGGCGCCGACCGTCCTCGGGCCGCGGAGCTTCTCGCCTAAGCTGCACATCCAGATCGCCATGCCGATGTTCGTCGTCGCCTACGCGGACGACAAGGAAACGCCGGTGGAGGAATGGCACATCAAGGACACCATTCCCGACCCGGTGCTCTACCGCCTCAAGAAGTGATGTCCGATCCGCCAGACGCGCCCGACAGCCTTGCGGCGGGCGCGTTCCTTGCATGCCCGTGGTCGCGATGACCCAGCCCTACGTTGAACCACCCACCCCTGGCCTCGATCGAGGCAACAGCACCGCGGCGGAACTGTCAGCCGAAAACCTCGTCGTGCGCTTTCAGGGCCTTTCCGCTATTTCCGATGTCAGCCTGACTGTAGCGCGCCACGAGGTGTTCGGGCTGATCGGGCCGAACGGCGCCGGAAAGACCACTCTGGTCAACTGCCTCACCGGCTTCCAACGCCCAGCAGCGGGCCGCGTCCTGCTCGGCGGCGAGGACGCCACCGGTTGGGCCGCCCCCGCCTTTCGTGAGAGCGGCGTCGCGCGGACCTTCCAGGCTGGTCGCCTGTTCAAGGACATGAGCGTCATCGAAAACGTCGAAGTCACCGCGGTCGGCATGGGTCTCAGCCTGCGCCACGCGCGGGAGCATGCCCGCGCCATGTTGGCCTGGATCGGTCTCGGCGAGAGGGAGACCTGGAAGGCCGGCGCCCTTCCCTACACCGACCAGCGGCGGCTCGGCATCGCGCGCGGCCTCGTGCTGTCGCCCGCCTTCATTCTCCTCGACGAACCGGCGGCCGGCATGTCGGATGCCGAATGCGAGGATCTGATGGAGTTGGTCGCTTCGATCCCCGGCACCTTCACCTGCGGCGTCCTGTTGATCGAGCACAACATGCGCGTCGTGATGGGGATCAGCCAGCGGATCCACGTACTGGATGGCGGCCGCACTCTCGCTGAGGGAACCCCGGCCGAGATCCAGAGCCACGAGGGCGTCTTGTCGGCCTATCTCGGCATGGAGGCGTGATGACCGCGATGATCGACGTCGTTGGGGTCCACGTGCGCTACGGTGAGCTGGTGGCACTCCGGGATGTCTCGCTGACCGTGGCGGAAGGCGAGATCGTCTGCATCATCGGCCCCAACGGCGCCGGCAAGTCGACGACGCTCGCCGCCATCGCCGGAGGGGTGGCACCCTATCAAGGGTCGATTTCGATCGAGGGCCGAGACATCGTCGGGGATGCGGCCCGAGCAGATCGCGCGGCTCGGATTGTCGCTGGTGCCGGAGGGCCGCCATATCTTCGGAACCTTGACGGTCGAGGAAAATCTCCAGATCGGTGGCTACGTCCAGGGCGACCGTGCCGCGGCCAAGGCAGCCCAGCAACGTCTGCTTGAGCTGTTTCCGCGACTGGCCGAGCGGCTGCGGTATCCGGCGGGACGGCTGTCGGGCGGCGAGCAGCAGATGCTCGCCATCGCCCGCGCGGTGATGACCAAGCCGCGGGTCCTGCTGGTCGACGAGCCCTCGCTCGGTCTCGCGCCCAGGATCATCGACCAGATCTACGAAATCCTGCTCGACCTCAGGCGGCGGGAGAATCTCACGCTCTTGATCAACGAGCAGAGTTCCAGCCGTATCCTCAAGCACGCCGACCGTATCTACGTGCTGCGTGGCGGGCGCATCCAGCTCGAAGGCCGGGCAGCGGAACTCCAGGATGGCGTGGCCTGCGGCACGCTTATTTCGGTTTCGGTGAACCTGAAAGCGTGCCGGCGGAGGCTGTTGCAGTGATCCAGTTCCTGCAGAACCTGATCGACGCGCTCAGCCTCGGCAGCATCTACGCGCTGGTGGCGCTGGGCATCGGCCTCCTGTTCGGCATCCTGCGGCTGATCAATTTCGCCCATGGCGACTTCATCACCATCGGCTGCTACGCGCTGATCGTGCCGTCCGCCGACGTGACGGCCCGCCTGCTGATCGGTGCCTGGAACTGGGCGGCCCTGGTCCCGGCGATCTGGCTGATCGTGGTGGTCGCCGCGTTGCTGACCGACGCGCTGGTGTTCCGGCCGCTGCGCCGGGCGTCATCGCCGACGCTGATGATTGCCTCGTTCGCGGTCAGCTATATCATCCAGAACGGCATGCTTATGGCCTACGGCGTCCCGGCCCAAGGCCGTCGATCTCTGGAGCGGAGCCAACACCCAGGTCTACATCGGCGATCTGCGGGTGCCGATGCTGCAGCTCATCACCCTCGTCGTCACGCTCGTGCTGATGACCGCGCTCTCGATCTTCCTCAGGCGAACGCCCTATGGCGTGCAGATGCGAGCCGCCGCGGAGGATTTCCGTATGGCACAGTATCTCGGCGTGAAGGGCAATCTCGTCATCGGTCTCGCCTTCGCCATCAGCGGTATCCTGGCGGGCGCGGTTTCATTGCTCTATACGACGCAGTCCGGATCGTTGAGCAACACCATGGGCGTGCCGCTGGCGTTGTTCGCTTTCGTCGCGGTGGTCGTCGGCGGCATGGGCAGCCTGATGGGCGCGGTGGTCGGCGGCTTCACCATCGGACTGATCGTCACCATGCTGCAGGCGTATCTACCGCCGGATCTACGCGCGTTTCGAGACGCCTTCGCGTTCGCCTTCGTGATCCTCGTGCTGCTGATCCGTCCAGCCGGCCTGGTGCCGGCCCGGAGCGTTTTTGAACGTGTCTGAAGGCGGGAGTATCATCACGAACATGCAAAGTTTCGCTGCACGTCACCAAGCTCCCGTCTGGCTGATCGCGATGCTCGGGGCCATCGCGCTCATCAGCCTGCTGAGCCCCGACGACACCTTGAACGTGACGCTGACCGAGATGTTCATCCGCGTCATCGTGGTGGTCGGGCTTTACGTCTTCATCGGCAATTCAGGGATCATTTCATTCGGCCAGATCGGCTTCATGTGCATCGGCGCCTACGCCGCGGCCTGGGCGACGGCAGAGCCAAGCTTCAAGCAGATCATGCTGCAGGGGCTGCCGGCTTTCCTGCAGGAGAATCAGTATCCGTTCCTGGTGGCCGTCGCCGGCGCGCTGGTGCTGCCCGCCCTCGTGGCGCTGTGTCTCGGCATCGCCATCATGCGCCTGTCCGGAACGGCGGCCTCGATCGCCACCTTCGCATTCCTCATGATCGTCAACAGCGTCTATTCGAACTGGGATTCGGTCACCGCCGGTGTCAGTTCGATCATCGGCATTCCGACCGTCGTCGGGCCGTGGACCGCCTATGCCTTCGCGATCCTGGCGGTCATCATTGCCTATCTGTTCCAGATATCCCGCTTCGGCCTGATGCTGCGGGCGTCGCGCGATGACGACGTCGCGGCGAGGGCCTCAGCCGTCCACATCGTCAGAATGCGGCTCATTGCCTTTGTTGTCTCGGCCGCGCTGGTGGGCGTCGGCGGCGGTCTGTACGCCCAGTTTCTCGGCATCCTAACCGTCGATCCGTTCTACCTGAACCTGTCTTTCATAACCATCGCCATGCTCGTGGTCGGCGGCATGTCCAGCCTCACCGGCGCAGTGACCGGCGTCGTCGTGGTGACCGCGATCATCGAGCTGCTGCGTTTCCTTGAGCGCGGCGTGACACTCGGCGGCACGATGCTGAGCCTGCCGCAGGGAAGCCAGGAGATCGGCCTTGGTATCGTCATGGCGCTGATCCTGATCTACCGGCCGAACGGCGTCAGCGGAGGGCGCGAATTGTCGTTGATCCGCCGCAGGACACCGTCGCCGGTGGTCAAATACGGGTCCGGGAGCAATGTTGCAAAGAAACTCGACCCCGCCAATCTGAGGCAGCTATCATGACGCAGCAGTTGCCATTCGCGGCCGGCGCGGCCTACATCGACGGCCGCTATATGCCGGTCGCCGAGGCCGCCATTCCGATCACCGACTGGGGCTACCGCCGCTCCGATGTGACCTACGACGTGGTCGGCGTCTGGAACGGCTGCTTCTTCCGCCTCGACGACCATATCCATCGTTTCCGCGCATCCATGCACGCATTCCGCTTCAAGCCGCCGGAAACTGACGCCGAGATCGCAACCGTGCTGCACGAACTCGTGCGCATGACCGGCCTGCGCGAGGCGTACGTCGCAATGGACTGCCTGCGCGGCAGGCCACCGCCTGGCAAGCCCTACCATCCCGCGTATGCGCGCAACTACATCGCGGCTTTCGCCATTCCCTGGGTCTCACTGCTGAACGACGACGCGCAAAAACGTGGCGCCCACCTGGTGGTCGCCGAGACGCTGCGCATTCCTGCCAGTTCGGTCGATCCTACATCGAAGAATTTCCACTGGGCCGACCTGACGCGCGGTCAGTTCGAGGCGCACGATCGCGGTGCGGATTTCTGCCTGCTGCTCGACGCCGACGGCAACGTCACCGAGGGCCCGGGTTTCAACGTCTTTATCGTCGCGGACGGCAAGGTCGCGACACCGGATGCCGGCATTCTGCAGGGGATCACCCGTCGCTCGGTGATCGAACTTTGCCGCGAACTGGGCGTGGCCTGTGAGGAGCGGCCCATCTCGGCCGCCGAACTCCGAGACGCCGACGAAATATTCCTCTCCACCACTGCCGGTGGAGTACTGCCGGCGTCGCGCATCGACGGCCGCATCATGGGCAACGATCGGCCAGGGCCGATGTCGACACGCCTGCGTGAAACGTTCTGGGCGAAGCGCGCCGCGGGCTGGCACGCAACGCCGGTAAACTACGGCGGCAAAGCCTCGGTCGTTGCGCCTTGAACACGCAGCGGCGTCGCCACGCCTTGACGGATCGAGGATATCTTCGGCGTTCGATTCAATAAGAACCTAGGAGGGATCCCGCCATGTGTGTCATTTGTTATGTTGACGAGAACATGAAGGACAAGGTCATCGCCTACGCCTCCGAGTTCCATAAGGTGACGAAGAGCCCCTATGGCAAGGACGACGAAATCGGCATGCTCAATCTGATCGACGCAAAGTCCCGCTCGGCAATCATGAGCCGCGCCGACGCCTCGAAGGTGTTCGATCTTTCCGTCGACAATTTTGTTGGCATGCCGGGATGGTTCGGCGCCGGCGATCAACCCTACCAGATCTGGATGACGCACACGCCGGCCGGAGAAATCGTCGCGAACAGCATGGGCGTCAGCCCGGAGGCGAACAAACTCGTCTCCTATTCGGGCGACAGCATCTCGATGTACACCCATTGCGGCACGCACATCGATACCTTCAACCATTTTGGCTACAACGGAAAAATCTTCAACGAGTACAGCGCCGATGAGTATCTCGGCAGCCGCGCCTGGACCAAATGCGGACCGGAGAAGCATCCGCCGATCTTCGCGCGGGGCGTGTTGCTCGACATCGCCGCGTTGCACGGCGCCACAGTGCTGCCGCCAAGCTACGGGGTCGGCGAGAAGGACCTGAAGGACTGCCTGAAGAAGCAGGACCTCAAGCTTGCACCTGGCGATGTCGTCCTCATTCGCACCGGCCAGATGACGCGCTGGCCCGACCAGTCGTTCGGCGCCCAGACTCCCGGGCTGAACCGTGAGGGTGCGGAGTTCCTCGCCAAACATGGCGCCATCATGATCGGCGCTGACAATCTGACCCTGGAACAGACGCCGTCCGCCCACGAATTGAACTTCTTCCCCATCCACACCTACCTTCTGGCCGAGGCCGGCATACCCATCATGGAGATGGCGTGGCTCGAGGAACTGGCGCAAGAGCGGCTTTACGAGTTCGCCTTCTTCGGCGCCTGCATCAAGCTGCGAGGTGCCACCGGCTCGCCGATGCGCCCTGTCGCCATGCCGCTTGCCTGACCTCGCCGGAAATACCTATGGGAGATCCCGCTTTGCAGAAGCTACGCGTTGCCGTCGATGTCGGTGGCACCTTCACCGACATCTGTATTATGGATGAAACGACCGGCTTGATCCGCATCGAGAAGACGGCGTCTTCCGCTGATCCTATCGATGGCGTCATGTCCGGCATCGCCAAGGCGGGCATCGATCTCAGCACCGTCGCCCTGTTCTCCCACGGGACGACGGTTGCGACCAACGCCCTCATCACCCGGCGGCTGCCCCGCACGGCGATGGTGTGCACCAAGGGCTTCCGCGACGTGATCGAAATCCGACGCGCCAACAAGCAGGACCTGTGGGACACCTACAAGGACGTGGTGAGGCCCTACGTTCCCCGCCGCGACCGCCTCGTGGTAGCCGAGCGGATCGATTCGCAAGGTGATATTGTTACGCCTCTCGACGAGGCCGAGGCTCGTGAGGTCGCCCGCATCATCAAGCGCCGCGGCGTTCTCGCAGTCGCGGTTTGTTTCATCAACGCCTACGTGAACGGCGCCCACGAGCGGCGCATGAAGGAAATATTGCAGGAGGCGCTGCCCGGCGTCCCGGTATCGACCTCGTCCGGCGTGCTGTCCGAGATCTTCGAGCACGAGCGCTTCTCGACCACCGTCGCCAACGCCGCCCTCAGCCCGGTGATCGTCGACTACACGTCGCGCCTGGGCAAACGATTGCAGCAGGATGGCTACCAGCGCGACCTGCTTCTGCTGCACAGCGGCGGCGGCGTCATGACCCCAAAGAGCGTCGTCGATTTCGCAGCCCGGCTCGCGGGTTCCGGCATCGCCGCAGGCGCCATAGCCAGCCGGCACATCGCCATGCTCTGCGGCTATCAAAACTCCATCGGCCTCGATATGGGCGGCACATCGACAGACGTTTCGCTTGCTTATGAGGGCCAGTCGCGGGTCACCAAGGACTGGTTTGTCGAGTTCGGCTATCCGATCCGCTTCCCCTCGATCGAGGTTCTGACGATCGGCGCCGGCGGCGGTTCATTGGCCTGGATCGACGAGGCAGGATCGTTGCGCAACGGTCCGCAATCGGCCGGTGCCCACCCGGGGCCGGCCTGCTACAGCCAGGGCAACCGCCAGCCGACCAATACCGATGCCAATGTCGTCCTTGGCCGCCTCGGCACCAGCCTGGCCGGCGGCAAGATCATGCTCGACCCCAAGCTGGCGGCGGCGGCCGTCCAGGACGGCGTGGCGGGGCCTCTCAATCTCGAGTTGCATGCCGCCGCCGACGCCATAATCCGAGTTGCCAACGCCAACATGTCCGACGCGGTGCGCCTGATCTCCATCAGCCGCGGCTATGATCCACGTGATTTCGCCCTCGTTGCGTTCGGCGGTGCCGGCGCGCTGCACGGCGCTTCGATCGCCAGGGAACTCGCCATCCCGGCCGTCATCGTGCCCCCCAATCCCGGCGTCACCTCGGCGCTCGGCTGTCTGCTCGTCGATGTACAGCACGACTTCTCCGACAGCTTCATCGTGGCGGCGGCGGAGGCTGACCCAGCCGACATCGAAGCCGCCTTCGCGCAACTCGAGCAGGAAGCCTTTGATCGCCTCGACCATGAGGGCGTGGCGCGTCCCGATATCGTGCTCCAGCGCACCATCGACATGATGTATCAGGGCCAGTGGCGTTCACTTGCCGTTGCCGCGCCGACCCCGATCGGAACCGTCGCCGACCTTGTGGAGGCTTTCCATCGCGAACACGATCGGGAATATAATTTCCGTCGCGACGAGGCACCGGTCGGTCTCTTCAGGCTGAACCTGAAGGCGGTTGGCGTCGTGCCGAAAGCCGAACTCTCCATTCACCAGCCAACGGGTCTGACCCCACGGCCACAGAGCCACAGACCGGTCTGGTTCGATGCCGACACGGCTAGTCCTGATACCCCGGTCTACCTGCGCTCGGACCTGCCCGCCGGCTTTATCCTCGCCGGTCCCGCGGTGGTCGAGCAGGTCGACTCCACCGTGGTCATTCCACCCGGCGCGACCGCCAAGGTTGACAAATATCTCAACATCATCATCGACGTGGGGGCTTGATCCGATGACCGAAACCAAGCCGCTCGATCCCGTAACGTTCGAGGTGCTGAAAAACTCATTCATCGCCAGCGTCGACCAGATGGCGGAGCAGATCCTGCGGACCTGTTATTCGTTCGTGATCTATAATCGCGACTTCTCAAACGCCCTGCACGACGCCGAGGGCAATTCGGCGGCGCAAGGAAATCAGGACATCGCCGTTCACGTCGGCACCTTGCATTTCACCTGCAAGGACGTGATCCGCGCGTTCGGCGGCGAAATGCAGCCGGGCGACGTGTACGCCATCAACGACCCTTACGCCGGCGGCACGCATTTCAGCGACGTGCGCCTGATCCGCCCGATCTTTTCCGGTGGCGACATCATCGCTTACAGCCAGTCGAACGGTCATTGGTCGGATGTCGGCGGCAGCGTGCCGGGCTCCTTCGACGTGCTGGCGCGCGAGATGTTCCGCGAGGGGCTGCGCATCACCCCTGTCCGTCTGTTCGATCAAGGCCGCTTCTGCAAGGACGTGGCGCATCTCATCGCGTCGAATACCCGCGATCCGGTCTCGATCATCGGCGACATCCATGCCCAGGCGCAGGCGACGCAGGTCTGTGAGCGCGAAATCCTGCGCCTCGTCGATAAATACGGCCGCGAAACCGTCACCTCTGGCTTCGCTGCCGTCCAGGATTATGTCGAGCGCGCGGTGCGTCAGCGGCTCGCCGCGCTGCCCGATGGCGAGTGGGAGACGCAGGATTTCATCGACCGCGATCCGTTGGGCTCCGAGGGGCTGATCCCGATCAGGATCAAGCTCACCATCAAAGGTGATCGTGCGATCTATGATTTCACCGGCAGCCATCCGACCATCGGCTCGATCTACAATTCAGCGTTCGGCACCACATTCTCCGCCGTTGCCGCTGGCATGAAGACCTTCTTTCCTGACCTGCCGCTCAACAGCGGCTTTTATCGCGTGTTTGAAATCATCGCGCCCGAGGGCAGCATCGTCGACGCCAAATGGCCGGTCGCGGTCACCGGCTTCCTGATGCCGTTCGAAAAAATAATGAACGCGATCTATGAGATGTGGTCGAAGATCATGCCGCATCGGGCCATCGCCTGCGCCTTCAACCTCGAATATTTGCTGACCGGCGGCCGCGACGCGCGCCGGACGGAGAAGCCGATCTTCATGTTCTACGACTGGCTGCCCGGTGGCTGGGGTGGCCGCAACGGTCTCGATGGCTGCAACGTTACCACCGCTTGTTTTGGTACCGGATTGATGTCGCAGCCGGTCGAGGGCCAGGAACGGGCAAACCCGATCCTGACGACCGAGTATCGAGATCCTCAGGGATTCGCCCGGCCCCGGCAAATGGCGCGGCGGCGCCGGAGTGCGCAAGACCTCGGTGATGCTGGCCGCCGAGGGCACAGTGATCTCCTACATCTGCGACCGCGAGCGAGCGGTGGTATGGGGTATCGAGGGCGGCCTTCCGTCGATACCCCATGGCCTCACCTTGAAACGCGAAGGTGCCGACAACGAGGAATGGCTCGGCGCCACTTTCTCCGACGTGCGTATCGGCACCGGCGACGAGTTCAGCCGACCGACCGCGGGCGGAGGCGGATTCGGCGATCCGCTGGAGCGCGATCCCAAACTCGTGCTCGAGGACGTCGCCGATGACTACGTCTCTGTCGATCGCGCGGCGAAGGATTATGGCGTCGTAATCAAGGTCATCGACGCGGAGCTGTGCCAGTACCGAAATCGACGAGGCGGCGACACGCGACGCGCGCGACGTGATTCGCCGCGAGCGCGCCTCCTGGCTCGCAACCGATCCGGAGCAGGTGGCCGCCGCCTTCCGTGCCGGCAAAATCGACAAGCTCGACGTCGTGCGGCGCTATGCCGTCGTGCTGGACTGGGACAGCGGAAAGTTACTGCCGATATCAACCGCTCAGTTCCGCGAAATGTTCCACCAGCGCTCGGCGGCGAAATGGCATGTCGAGACTGAAGCCCTATCAGCCTGACTCGATGCGCGGAGCGACATTTGGCTGATGCAATTGCTCGTGAAACAATGGCGTCATGGCCGGCGCGGACCAGCCACCGACGACTCGCCTTGCCCCCAAACGTTGACCGGAGAGATCGATGGTAACGACAATCAACTGTGACATGGGCGAGGCCTACGGACTTTATCGTCTGGGCGACGACAAGGGGCTGATGCCGCTCATTTCGGTCGCCAATGTCGCCTGCGGTTTCCACGCCTCCGACTTCAACCACATGCGCGAAACCGTTCGTCTCGCCAAGAACTGCGGCGTAAAGGTCGGCGCCCATCCGTCGCTGCCCGACCGGCAGGGATTCGGCCGGCGCGAAATGAAAATATCGCGCGAGGAAATGGCGAATTGCCTGATCTATCAGATCGGCGCCCTCAAAGGTTTTCTTGACGCGGAAGGCATGACACTCAACCACATCAAGCCGCATGGTTCGCTCTACGGCATGGCGAGCCGTCAGGCTGATATCGCGCACGCTGTCTGCGATGCGGCCGACGTCTTCCAGGTCCCGATCTTCGGCATGATCGACACGTTGCACGAGACGATCTATCCGGCGCGCGGCCACGGTTTTGTCGCCGAGTTCTACGCCGATCTCGACTATGCCGACGACGGCAGCCTGATCGTCACACGAGAACACGAGGCCAAGGACCCCGACGTCGCGGCGCAGCTCTGTCTGCGCGCTATCCGGGAGGGCAAGGTGTCGAGCGTGGGCGGTCGTGACATAGCCGTTCGCGCCAACTCGATCTGCATTCATTCCGACACCCCCAATGCCCTCGCTATCGCGGTGTCGGTGCGTCAGGCGGTGAAGCCGTACCTGCAATCTTGAAGTGTCACGCCGGACGGTAAGTCGCCGACCTCGCGCTAGACGGAGATCGAAACTCGATGGCCAAAAAGCAAATTCTCTCGCCTCTCCCTGGTACCTTCTACCGCAAGCCCGCCCCGGATCAGCCGCCATACAAGTCCGAGGGCGACCAGGTTGCGATCGGCGACACGATCGGGCTCATCGAAGTGATGAAGTCGTTCCATGAAGTCGCCTCGGATGCCGCCGGCAAAATAGTGACATTTGCTATCGGCAACGAGGAACCGATCATGGCCGGCCAACCCATCGCCGAGATCGAAGAGTAGGCACCCGCGCTGATGCCAGCGATCGACCACCGTGCCATCGTCGCGCTCACCGTGGCGGCACGACCACCGTGCCACCGTCCTGCTCGGCACGACCACCGTGCCATCGTCGCGCTCGGCACGACCACCGTGCGTCGCGCTCGACACCACCGCCGTGCCATCGTCGCGCTCACCGTGGCGGCACGACCACCGTGCCATCGTCCTGCTCGGCACGACCACCGTGCCATCGTCATGCTCGACACCACCGCCGTGCCACCGTCCCGCCCACCGTGTCATGGTCGTGCTCGGCACGACCATCCACGACTTCGACCCCATCGGCATTCGCAGAGAAGTGACGCCGCGTAGATGACAGCGATCCGCTCCCTCCTCATTGCCAATCGTGGCGAGATCGCGGTACGGATCATCCGTGCCGCGCGCGAACTAGGCGTCAGAACCGTGCAGGCCCACAGCGACGCCGACGCTGACTCGCTCGCGGTCAAGCTCGCTGACACCGCGATAAACATCGGGCCCGCACCCGCCGCCAAATCCTATCTGAACATCGATGCCGTCCTGGCCGCGGCCGGCGCGTCGGGCGCCGACGGCGTCCACCCGGGCTACGGTTTCCTTGCCGAGAACGCCGATTTCGCCGACGCCGTCGAAGCTGCGGGACTGACCTTCGTCGGGCCGCCCGGCGACGTCATCCGCCTGATGGGCGACAAGGTCGCGGCGCGCGAGGTCGCGAAGAAGGCCGGCGTGCCGACCGTGCCGGGCAGCGAAGGCCGCGTCGACAATCCGCGGACGGCACACGAGGTCGCGGTCGGCCTCGGTTTTCCGGTCATGGTCAAGGCGGCGGCGGGCGGCGGCGGGCGCGGCATTCGTATCGCTAACGACCCAGACGAACTGGATCGCGTCGTGCCTCAGGCAAGCCTTGAAGCCAAGGCTGCATTCGGTGATGGCGGACTGTATCTCGAAAAAGTCATCGAGTCCGCCCGGCATATCGAGGTGCAGGTGCTCGGGGACGGGCACGACGTAGTCCACTGCTTCGAGCGCGAGTGCTCGCTGCAGCGCCGTCGCCAAAAGCTCTGGGAGGAGGGACCGGCGCCGAACCTGCCCGGCACGGTCCGTGAGCGTCTCTGCACCGACGCGGTGGCGCTTGCCCGCGCGGTTTCCTATCGCGGCGCCGGTACCCTCGAATTCCTCTATGATGAGGCCGCCGAAAGCTATTATTTCATCGAAATGAACACGCGAATCCAGGTCGAACACCCGGTGACAGAGTGCATCACCCGCATCGACCTGCTGCGCGAAATGATCAGGATCGCGGGCGGCGAACCTCTGCGTTTCCGCCAGTCGGACATCACGGCCAAAGGTCACGCCATCGAATGTCGCATCAACGCCGAGGACCCCGCGAGCGGCTTCCTGCCGTTTCCTGGCGTCGTCGGCTCGCTGCGCGTTCCCGGCGGACCCGGCGTTCGTTTCGACAGCATGCTTTACGCCGGCTACACGGTACCGCCGTTCTACGACTCGTTGCTCGGCAAGCTGGTCGTGTGGGACGAGAACCGCGACGCGGCGATCGCGCGATTGCAACGTGCCCTCCTCGAGCTAGAGATCGGTGGCATGAAAACGACGGTTCCGCTGCATCGCGCCCTCGCCAGAGACCCCGATATCCGCGCCGCCCGCTTCGACACAAAGTTCCTCGAGCGCTGGCTCGAGACCAACGCATCGCGTCTGACCTGACCGGAGAGTGATATCCAAATGGCCACCAGATACTCTTTTGGCGGTGACGAGCACGTCTTCGTCGAAGTCAGCGAGGAGATGTCGCTCGAGGCGTTCTTCAAAAGCCTGTCGATCACCAACGCGGTGCGTGAGAGCCGCATCAAGGGTGTGACCGAGATCTGCCCGGCCAATGCTTCCTTCCAGATCAAGTTCGATCCGGACCTGATCGCACCCGACGACATGATGGCGGAACTGAAGCGGCTCGAATCCGCGCCGCCGCGCTGGACCAGGTCCTGAAGACCCGGATCGTCGAGATCCCGGTGCTGTACAACGATCCCTGGACCCGCGAGACGCTGATGCGTTTCCGCGAACGCCATCAGAACCCCACCGGCACGGATATCGAATACGCGGCCCGCATCAATAATTTCGCCTCGGTTGACGACTTCATCGCCGCCCATTCCGGCGCACCCTGGTTCGTTTCGATGGTCGGATTTGTCGCCGGGCTGCCTTTTCTCTACCAGATGGTTGAGCGGGCCAGACAGCTCGAGGCGCCGAAATATCTGCGTCCCCGCACCGACACACCAAAGCTGACCGTGGGTCACGGCGGCTGTTTCAGTTGCATCTACTCGGTTCGCGGCGCGGGCGGTTACCAGATGTTCGGTATTACGCCAATGCCGATCTACGATCCGCGGCAGGAGATCAGCTACCTGCGCGAATTCATGGCGCTGTTCCGGCCGGGCGACATGGTCAAGTGGAAGCCAATCACGCGTGACGCCTACGATCAGGCCGTCGCCGACGTCGACGCCGGTCGCTTCCAGCCGCTCATGCGCGACGTCACGTTCTCGCTCGCCGAGTTCGAGCGGGATATCGACGGCTACAACCGCAAGCTCGAGCAGGCACTTTATGGCCATTAAGATCGTCGCTCCGGGCCTCGCCACGACCGTCCAGGATCTGGGACGGCCCGGCTACTACCACCTGGGCATCCCGCTCTCAGGCGGAATGGACCGCTTTGCGCTTCAGGCGGCAAATCTCCTGGTCGGCAACCATCCGGCGTGCCGCCGTTCTCGAGGCGGTGTTCATGGGGCCGCAAATACTCTTTACGGACGAACACACCGTGGCGGTGACCGGCGCGGAGCTGCCGCCGAAGGTGGATGGCGAGCCGCGCGAGACCTGGTCGTCCTTTCTGGTGAGGAAAGGTCAGACGCTGTCCTTCGACTTCCTCAAGCAGGGTGCCCGCGCCTACATCGCCATCTCAGGCGGCATCGACGTGCCGGTAGTGCTCGACAGCCGCTCGACTTATATCCTCGGCGCACTCGGTGGCCATCAGGGCCGCGCACTGCAGGCCGGTGATGAGTTGCCGCTTGGCTCAGCGGCGAAGCCTGTCGCGCCGGGCAGAACCGTCGACCCCGCCATCCGTGGCGTGCCCGGATCGACGGTAGAGCTGCGGATGCTTCCCGGCCTCTACTGGCACCGCATCACCGGGCAGTCTGGAATCGACTTCTACGCGGACACCTGGAAGGTCGCCCCCGAGGCCGACCGAATCGCCTACCGGTTCCGCGGCGGACGGCCGCTGCAGTTCGAGCCGCGCACGCCGCCATTCGGCGCCGGCTCCGACCCGTCGAACATCGTCGACGCCTGCTATCCCTACGGATCGATCCAGGTGCCCGGCGGCACCGAGCCCATCGTTCTGCATCGCGATGCCGTCTCCGGCGGAGGCTATTTCATGCTCGGCACCGTCATCTCCGCCGACATGGATCTGATCGGCCAGCTCCAGCCGCACACCTCAGCGCGTTTCGTGCCGGTCGACATGGCAACGGCACTCTCGGCGCGCGCCGAGAGGCGAGCAGTTCTGGAGCAACTGCGCGCGTCGCTCAGCTAGACCAATACCAGCCCGGGGCGAATTGCGGAGCCATCTCAGGTTGATGAAATTGCTCGTGAAACCACGACTGGTGCGGGCGCCTCCGACGTGACACAAACGGTATCGAGCCCGCCAACGCCTTTGCGTTGCATCCGCCAATGGAAGAGCGCTAGCAAGGCGCCGTCCAGGCCCTGACCAGCTCTCGATTTGGGGTGACCGGACAATTCGGTCGTCAGACTCGCAAGCCGGGCTACGTCTCAGTGCCGGCTCTTGCGCTCAGGAGATACTAGATGAAGCAACGGACCCTCGCCTGTCTTGCCGGCGTTGCCTTACTCGCCGCCTGTTCGTCGGACAAGGGTTCGGGCAGCGCCACGACAGCCGCCAACGGCTCAGGAACCGGAGCAGGGGCCGGGGGCGCGGGTCAAGGAGCCCCTGGCAGCGAGGAGAACCTGGTTCAATCAGCCGGCGACCGGATATTCTTTGAAACCAACAGCAGCAATTTGAACCCGCAGGCACAGGCGACCCTCGACCGCCAGGTAGCGTGGCTACGGCAGTATCCCCAGGTAAATGTTTGGGTCGCCGGTAACTGCGATGAGCGCGGAACCGAAGAATACAACCTGGCTCTGGGACAACGCCGAGCCAACGCGGATCGCGACTATCTCGTGGCGCATGCGATTGCCCAGGGTCGGATCGAGACGATAAGCTACGGCAAATCGAGACCGATCGACCCCGCTTCCACTCCGGAGGCGTGGACGCAGAACCGAAATGCCATCACATCGGTGAAATAACACGGGATCGCGGCAGGCAATTCCCGCCGCCCTCCCGCGATATCACGGATGGTCGGTCGGCCTGTGCCCGCTGGCGGGCAGCGCACAGGCCAACCAAGGCGGCAGCGCCCTGGGCCTACGCAGTAATATACTCGCATTTATACCCATCGCCCCAGCGCTTGATGTAACCGCGCGACGGCGAGGGAAAGTGCGCGAAACAACATTGTGTGTTGGTGTCGCAATAGCTTTCCAGAAACTTGCGACGGGTGGCGACGCTCTGCACCGGGTCGTAGTCGATCCGCATCGCCAGCTCGGGATACTTTGCCTGAAGCGGCGTGTGGATCAGGTCGCCGGTGATCACTGCGTCTCGGCCACCCTTGCCGAGGGTGACAGCGTAATGATCGATCGTGTGGCCAGGCGTCGGAATCAGCGAGACCAGGTCGTTCAGCGCGTAGTCACTGGTCACCAGGTCGCAGCGCTTCGCCTCGACGATCGGAACCACGCTGTCGGCGATCTGCGGTAACGTTGTCTTTTCGTTTTCCGCCAGCCAGAAATCCAGTTCCGTCTTCGAGAACAGGTAGCGCGCGTTGGGGAAGGTCGGCACCCAGCGACCGTTTTCCAGCCTCGTGTTCCAACCGATATGATCGACATGCAGATGAGTACACAGGACAAAATCGATGTCGTTCACGCTCAGCCCGACATCTGCCAGGCCCTGCATGAAGATGTTGTCTTTTTTCATATGCCAGATTGGCCGCGCCGGCCGGTCTTTGTCGTTGCCGACGCAGCTGTCGACCAGGATCGTGTGCCGTCCGGTGCGCACGATATAGGCTTGAAAGCACAGTACCAGCCGGTCCTCGTCGTCCAGCGCCATCGGGCTCTTCATCCAGGACCGGTTCTCCGCCAACATCTCCGGCGTCAGCTTCGGCAGGAATTCGAGCGCGGGCGTGAAGCCGCACTCCATCTCGATGATCCGATGGATGGTTATGTCGCCGACCTTGAAGGTCATGGTCATCCGGTTAGCTCCTCTGAGTTTGTGCTCGGCCAATTCTCCGTTCGACCGGCATGTTAGCCGCGCCGGAGGCAACCGACAAATACCGACGGCCCGACAGTCCGGGTCAACATTTCGCGCCGCCGGCGTCGACCAGGTCCGTATGTAATCGAGACGACCCGCGACAGTCATCAATTGTTCAAACTCAAACTACTGGTCTGAGATTGAAAAATGATTGACCTGCTGCCCAATTGCCTCAATGAGAGCGCGAAAATTGACTGGCCAACGATTCGTGAGGTGCGAAACTCACCCTGACGCTACGGTTTCAGTTTGCGAGATAGTCCTGTTGATCGGGAGCTAGGATTTGGGAATAGCCAGAGAACTGGAGCGAGACCGGGTCGCCGAGGCCTACGGTCGTTGGGCACCGATATACGATCTCGTGTTCGGTCCGGTGTTCAGGCAAGGCCGTCGTGCGGCGGTCGTGGCCGCGGAGCGCGTTGGAGGCAATATCCTCGAGGTCGGCGTAGGCACCGGCCTGTCCCTGACCGATTACTCCAAAAGCAGCCGGATTGTCGGGATCGACATCTCTCAGCCCATGCTGGACAAGGCCCGTGCCAGGGTCGAAACCCAGCATCTGGACCACGTCCAGACCCTTGCCGTCATGGACGCGGAACAACTGACCTTTCCAGACGCCTTCTTCGACGTCGTGGTGGCGCAATACGTGGTCACCGCCATCCCGAACCCCGAGAAGGCGCTCGATGAGTTCGTCCGCGTCGTGCGACCGGGCGGCGAGATCATCCTGACAACCCGGGTCGGCGCCGAGACGGGCTTGCGCAGGACGCTGGAGCAATGGCTGATGCCGCTGACAAGCCGCCTAGGCTGGCGTACCGACTTCCCATGGGGGCGCTATGAACGGTGGGTCAGCAGATGCGCGGCCGTTCGTCTTCTCGAGCGGCGCGCCCTGCCGCCACTGGGGCATTTCTGGCTCATAAGATTCGTCAAACTGGGTGATCGGGACATTGATCCCGCATCCGCCACGGCGGCCTCGGCGGGAGAACCAAATATTGAGCTGGCCGGTGGGCTCGGGTAAGCGGAAGATACTGCAAAGAACCATTTACTCGACCGTCCCGGCAATACTTCGGCCCTTCACCGGACAGAAACCTGCAACGTGCCGTCCAATCTGAAATCCAGAAGGAACAGCGATGACCGGCTTCTTTGAGCTCCTGAGAGTGCAGCGTTGGGACGACCATCGATACTATCATCACAGTCGGGTCAATCAGTCGCTGCACCTCCTCAGTGCGATCAGCTTTGTCTGCGCCTATGTCATCGTGTTCAATGATCCGGCCGTCGCTGCCCTGATCGGATGGCTGGTGGCGATGACCAGCCGGCAGATCGGCCACCTGGTATTCGAGCCCAAGGATTACGATGTCGTCAACCAGGCAACCCACCAGTACAAGGAGGCGATCAAGGTCGGCTACAATCTTCGCCGCAAGATCGTGCTCATGACGATCTGGCTGTTTTCGCCCCTGCTTCTGGTGCTCGATCCGACCCTGTTGGGATGGTTCGTTCCGCACCGGACGCTGGCGGCATTCGCCCGTCATGTCGGGTATTTGTGGCTCGCCCTCGGGCTGGGTGGGTTGCTGTTCAGAACAGTTCAGCTCTTTCTTCTCAAGGATCTGCGGACCGGACTGGTCTGGGCAACGAAAATCCTCACCGACCCGTTTCACGACATCAAGCTCTACTACCGGGCGCCGACCCAGCTATTCCGCGGCGCGGCCGACCCGACCGAGGATGCCATGCAGTTCCCGCATTAGAGCAACAATGGCTGCGCGACTCAGGCTGTTGCAACTGCTCGCGAAACAAAGAGGCGAACGATCCAGGCAAACGGAAGCGGGTGGCACCACGAACGCCTATGTGACTCGTGAGCTTCGCGGTATGATGCCGTGGCAAATCGGACATAGTCCAGTCGCCGGATAGGATCGTCCCCGGGGGACGCCAGGCTCTGGGCAGCCGATCTGGAGTCACTTGCTGATCGAATCGCCGCAGTCGAACAGTGGCGAACCAATACGGTTGAACTATAACTGGAGGAAGCTGACATGAAAACACTTGTTACTGCGTGTGCCGTTTCCACCGTTGTTCTCTTCGTGTCCTCTCCTGGCTGGTCGCAGGCGGTTCTCCCCGAGCTAAAGAAGCAGCCGAGTGCGCAGGCCGTGCTCAGTGAACATCTCGACGCCCTTAATCATTGCGACTGGAATCGACTTGTGGCCCAGTTCCCTGACGATGCACAGGTGAACTTGCCGGGCGGCACGATTATAAAGGGTCGTAAAGGGATCGGCGATTTATTCACCGCATTGTGCAAGGACCCCAAGGACGGAGGGCTGAAAGGCTTTACTCTCGAGCCCGAGCAAACCGCGGCGATTGGGGACACTTTTGTCACGCAATGGGTCGTGACGGCACCATTTCTAGCCGAACCATACAAAGGTTCCGATGCTTACGTCACCAAGGACGGCTACATGCAGGCGATGGTGACCACCTTTGATGGAACGGCATTGAAGATGAGAAAGTGACGTCTTCCTGACGCGCAGCGGCGCACCCGACCGGAGACCTGTCCCCGCTTGACCTGTCCTCGCTTGACCCGGCCGGGTGCGTCTGCACGCCTTGGCTTGGGTCCTGGACAGGCTCGCCCCAGCCGCGCCAGCCTATTCCACCGACAGTCCCGCTGCGACGGCCGAACCGAATGGCCGGTTAGGGCGCAAACCGCGGGATTTGCGCGTCGCAGCCCATGACTGGGGGCTAGGCCGATGAAGCGCCGTCGATGGCGATCTCCGCGCCGGTGATGTAGCTGCTTTCGTCGGAGAGCAGGAATGCCACCAGCTGCGCAACCTCCTCCGGCGTCCCGTCGCGGTGCATCGGCACCTGCTTCATCCGCGCCTCGCGCTGCTCGGCCGTGCGGAACGCGATCATGTCGGTGTCGATCGGACCGGGATGAACCGAGTTCACCCGGATTTTGCGGCCGCCGAGGTCGATCGCTGCTGACTTGGTCATGCCCCGCAGCGCCCATTTGGTCGCGGCATAGGCGAAGGACCCGGGCGAGCCCTTGAGGCCGGCGACTGACGAGATATTCACGATGGACCCTCCGCCCGAGCGCTCCATCGCCGGCACCACCGCCTTCATGCCGAGGAAGCAGCCATACTGGTTGATCTGGATGTGCCGCTGCCAGAGCGCGTCGTCGGTCTCCATCAGCGCGGCCGGCTGGTAAATTCCGGCATTGTTGACCAGGCCGTGTAAGCCGCCGAGCTTCTGGGCGGCTTCGACGGCGCGGGCCCAATCGGCTTCCGAGGTCACATCGTGCCGGACGAAGGTCGCAGCCGGCCCGAGCTCGACAGCCAGCGCCTGGCCCTGATTGTCCAGCACGTCTCCGATCACCACCTTCGCGCCCTGCGCTACCAGCAAGCGGGCCTCCGCGGCACCCTGGCCACGCGCCCCGCCGCTCACGAGCACCACCTTGTTGTCGAATCGTGCCATGTCCGCTCCCCCCGATTTTTACCGACAAGGAAGTTTGGCAGATCGGACGGCCTGTTTCAAAATCTGTGGATGTTGGGTGACAACGGGGATGCGGGTGGCGCTCCCGGCCGGATATTTACGCTCAACCTAATCGGCCTTTCGCGGCTCGCAAACCGCCGCTGCCAGCGGGCAATTTCGCGGGCCGCCCGAATCCGCCGGTGCCGCCGCGGCAGTGGCCGCCGGCGCGTGGCGAACGGCCACGACGACCACGTCCGTATTTGTCTGATTGCCCGCGCAACAGGTCCGAAAATGGCGAGTGTGGCGGACCGATGAGGTGCATTATGCCTGCATGCATCTAGATCGCGAAGCCTGTTACCGGGCTCTTCTCACACGCGACGCCCGTTTCGACGGACGCTTCTACGTCGCTGTCCGCAGCACCGGCATCTATTGTCGCCCAATCTGCCCGGCACGGCACCCCAAACTGGAAAATATCGTCTTCGTGGCGAGCGCGGCGGCGGCACAGGTGGCCGGCTTCCGTCCCTGTTTGCGATGCCGCCCGGAGACTTCGCCGGACATCGCCGCCTGGCACGGCACGTCAAGCACTGTCTCCCGCGCCGTCGCGCTGATCGCCGCGGGCGCGCTGAACGACGACACCGTCGATGGTCTCGCAACGCGGCTCGGCATGGGTGAGAGGCAGCTACGCCGGCTGTTTCAGAAGCATCTCGGGGCTTCGCCGAACGCCGTCGCGCAGACCCGGCGCTCACTGTTCGCCAAGCAACTGCTCACCGATACGCGCCTGTCCATGACCGAGGTAGCGCTTGCCTCCGGTTTCGGCAGCGTTCGCCGCTTCAATGACACCTTTCAGAAGCTCTACCGCCGCGCCCCCCGGACCCTTCGACGTGACGGAGCGATGACGCAGACGCCGGCCTCGGCCGTCACCCTCACCTTGGCATACCGGCCGCCCTTCGACTGGCCCGCGATCGTGGGCTTCCTGGCGATGCGGGCGATCCCGGGTGTCGAGGAGGTGCGGCCCGATCGCTATGCACGCACGATTTCCCTCGGCGGTGTCCATGGAACGATCGTCGTTCGCCAGGCCGACCCGCGACGCAACCCACATGCCCTGCTCGCGACGATCCGCTATCCCGACGTCACCGCATTGCCGGCGATCGTCGATCGGATCAGGCGCATCTTCGATCTCGGCGCGGACCCCACCATCATTGCCGAGCATTTGTCCGCCGACCGGGACCTCGCGCCAATGGTCGCCAGGCGACCGGGCCTGCGAGTACCCGGCGCCTGGGACGGTTTCGAACTGGCGGTACGGGGTATCCTCGGCCAACAGATCACGGTGGCCGCCGCGACCCGCCTCGCCGGCAAACTGGTTGCCGCCTGTGGCGCCCCGCTTCCCCCGTCCGACGATCCGGACGCACCGGACCTGCGCTTCGTCTTCCCTGCACCCGACCGGCTGGCCGGACATAATCTGGCCGCGACCCTCGGCATGCCTGGCGCCCGAGCCGCCGCGATCCTGGCAATGGCGGCGACGGTCACAGCAAATCCACGGCTTTTCGAAGCTGGCCATAGCCTCGAGGAAAGTGTCGGCCGTTTGCGCGCGCTGCCCGGCATCGGTGAATGGACGGCGCAGTACATCGCGATGCGGGCCTTGCGCGAACCCGACGCCTTCCCGGCCGCGGACATTGGTCTGCTTCGAGCGCTGGCCGACGAGCGGGGCCGACCGACACCCGCCGAATTGTTGCGGCGTGCCGACGCATGGCGGCCATGGCGTGCCTATGCCGCCCTCCACCTTTGGACCTCCGACGCCTCGCTGCCCGGCGCCGCTCCGGTCTCGCCCGAATTGGCTGTCACGCCCAGCCCGATCATGGAGAAAATCATTGAAACTGCTGCTTGACCACGTCGCATCCCCGCTTGGAACGATCTTGATCGTGTCGGACGGCGAGGCGCTGCGCGCTCTCGATTTTTCCGACTATGAACCGCGCATGCACCGCTTTTTGCGGCTTCACTACGGATCAAGCGAACTCAGGCCGGCCGGCAACGCGACTTTGTTTCGCCGCGACATCCAGGCCTATTTCGATGGCGATCTGACAGTGCTCGACCGCGTGCCGGTACGGACCGGCGGCACCGCGTTCCAAAACCTGGTGTGGGCAGCGCTGCGGCAGATTCCAGCCGCCATGACCACTACCTATGGACGTCTTGCCGCGCAGATCGGCAGGCCAAAGGCGTGCCGCGCGGTCGGGCTCGCCAATGGCGCCAATCCGGTCAGCATCGTGGTGCCCTGTCATCGCGTCATCGGCGCTGACGCAAGTCTGACCGGTTATGGCGGCGGCCTCGATCGCAAGCGGTGGCTGCTCGACCATGAACGCCGTCACGCCTGCCCCGACTGGGTCCAGCACCGCGCGGCACAAGCGGCGCAATGATTGACTGGCATTTAAAGCGTTCCGTATGCCATGACCCGCCGATAAGGCGTGGCGAGGCATCGCGATCATGTCGGAACAGGAACGGCTTGCCACGGTTGCACGGCTTCCAGGCGATCTGGCGGCTTTCGTCCCGCTGCACCGGCCGACGCCAACCGGGCCATACGCCGGGACCGGCTCAAACGGTCCAGCAACCGCGACCCTCCCGGTAAGGAACGGCGAAATCATCGCACTAACGTCGCTGCGGGGCATCGCCGCGATGGCTGTGGTCATGCAGCATTTCTCGGCGACGGCTCAGTTGCAATGCCTGGTGCCGATGCCATCGCTGGCGCCACACGGCTATCTGGCAGTTGATCTGTTCTTCGTCCTCAGCGGCTTCATAATGTCCTATACTTACCTGAGATCCTTTCAACGCAATGGAATCCGGGCGTTCGGGGGTTTTCTTCTCAGGCGGGTGGCCCGAATCGTGCCTCTCAATGTCGTCGTTCTGCTCATACTGGTGACTGCCGGGGCCATTTGCACTTTGATGCTGCGCCGGAACATCATCTATCGGAGCGACCACTTGCCGATCGATCTCCTCGCGAATCTCCTCATGCTGCAAGGGCTAGGCGTCGGCCGCAACCTCAACGGACCGTCCTGGTCGATCAGCACCGAGTTCGCGGCCTATCTGATCTTTCCCTGCTTGATTGTCCTCGTGTTCTCCAGGCGCCGGATTGTCTGCATCGCGACCCTGGTCGTCTGCCTTGCGGCCCTTGGTCTGCTGGCATCCCTGCACCCTCGGCTTGGGCTGAACACCGACGCGATCGGCCAGAATGTGCTCCGCTGCTTCGCCGAATTCACGATCGGTATGGCATCGTATCGGCTGTTTACGCTCAGTCGTTGCGCCAGCGTGTTGGGGCGCGACGCCGTCGCGTTCGGATTGATGGCTCTCTGCCTGCTGTTCGCGGGGCTCAGGCTGGATTTGCCAACGGCACTGCTGTTTCCTTTTCTCATTGTTGCCCTGGCGGTAAACCGAGGCCAGCCGGCCCGTTTCATGTCGAACCCAGTGCTCTATTTCGTCGGTATCGTATCATTCTCGGTATATCTGATCCATCAGGCTCTGCGCGACGTCGAGCTGGAGATATTGCGATCGCTCCACCCCGACTTGGTCGACGCCCCCGCCGCCCTGATGTTGGCATTGGCCGGCTCGCTTTCCGTCGTGCCGTTCGCCTGGCTCGCCTACCGCTACGTCGAGCGTCCCGGGCGAATCTTCGTCAAGGAAGCCTTCGGCCTCGCCTAGGAAGCGACCCTGCCTGTGGTATAGCCGCGCCCCGGGTCGAACCAGAGCGTTGGACAGCGGACATGTCTCCCCGCCCGCCAACATGCAGCGGCGCAGCAGCCGGGCGGACGGGTTCCGGCCAGTGTGAAAACGCTATAAGGCAACCCATCATCTGTCGAACCAACCACACGAAAGTTGATCGCGGACCATGGCAGGCCATTCGCAGTTCAAGAACATCATGCACCGGAAGGGCGCACAGGACGCACGCCGAGCTCGCCAGTTCGCCAAGATCATTCGCGAAATCACCGTCTCCGCGCGACAGGGCCTGCCTGATCCAGCCTCCAACCCGCGCCTCCGAGCCGCCGTGATCGCCGCTCGGCAGGCCAATATGCCAAAGGACACCGTCGACCGGGCAATCAAGAAAGCCACCGGCGCCGGCAGCGGGGACGACTATGCCGAGGTGCGGTATGAAGGCTATGGGCCGGCCGGCGTCGCGGTCATCGTCGAGGCGCTGACGGATAACCGCAACCGGACCGCCTCCGACCTGCGGACCGCATTCTCCAAACACGGCGGCGCGCTGGGCGAGACCAACTCGGTCAGCTTCCTGTTCACCCGCCTGGGCGTGATCCGCTACCCGGCATCGGTGGCGTCAGCCGACGGCATGCTCGAAGCCGCGATCGAGGCGGGCGCGGACAACGTTGAAAGTGACGCCGAGTGGCACGAGGTCACCTGTGCGGTCGAGGATTTCTTCGCCGTGCGCGACCTGCTTGAGGGCCGCTTCGGTGAGCCGGACAGCGCCAGACTCGATTGGCGCCCCACCACCCAGGTGACCTTGGACGCGGATCGCGCATCCAGCCTGCTCAAGCTGCTTGACGTGCTGGAGGACAGCGAGGACGTGCAGAACGTCTATGCCAACTTCGACATTCCCGACGTGGTGATGCAGGCGCTGTCCGGCTGAGCGAGGTCCGCCGGGTCGTCCGCCGGGTCGGTCCGGCATGCGTCAGTGGTAATTGTCGCCGTGCATGTCGCGTCGAACGACCGCCTCGGGCGGCGGCGCCTCACCGGCAAGCTGGTAGTGCACGGCATGGCGTGTCCGGTAGGCCAGGGTCGGCTTGTCCAGGAAACCGAGCCGCGCGCCCATGGTTTTCATGTATTGCCAGACGTGCTGGTCGGCCTCGGCCGCGACGGCGTTCGGGAACAGCGTCCACGCCAGCAAATGCTGGAAGGCCGGTTTCATCACCAGCAGACAGCTTGTATCGATCAAGGGGCGAGCGTTGACCTGAGAACACTTCGCCATCCACGATCCATCCAGGCGGTGCAGCATCCGCCCGGATGAGCACGCATCCAGCCGGTTATCCCGGGCAAATCGCTCCAGCCCCTCCAGATGGCCGCGGTCGAACCAGTTGTCGGCATCGAGAAAGGCGATGGCGTCGGCGCCGCGGGCGATCGCATGATAGCAACCGATCAGCCGGGGCGTGTTGCCATAATCTTTGTAGTTACGCTGCAGGACGATATGCGAGCCTTGGAACGACTGGATTCGTGCCGGTTCCGAGCCGTCACAAATCAGGATGTGGTGCGCCGGAACCGTCTGCTCACGCACACTGTCGTGCGCCTGCTGAAGCCATGCGGTTTCGGTCCGAAAGTACGGCGTGACGACGCAGATCTTCATAAGTGGCGGCTCGCGGCGGTTATGCTTGAGACCCATTGGCCCGGTCCCTGAGATCCACTCGCAGGATAACATGGCGCGCCCGCCCGCACGCCTGTAACCATGCGGTTTCTGGCCGTGGGGCGCGATTCGCGTATGATCAGGTTGCTCGGCATCGATCCGGGACTGCGCTTTACCGGCTGGGGCATCGTCGAGAGCGACGGCAACCGGCTGCGTCACATCGCCGATGGAGTGATTGCCACCGACAGCGCCCACGCCGTTGCCACCCGGCTGAAAACCCTGCACGACGCGCTGGCGGAACTGCTTGCCCTGCACCACCCGGCAGAGGCCGCCGTCGAGGAAACCTATGTCAATCGGAATGGTTCGGCGACCTTGAAGCTGGGCTATGCCCGCGGCGTGGCATTGCTGGCGCCGGCCCTGGCGGGCATTCCGGTCACGGAATATGCCGCCAAGACGGTCAAGATGGCCGTGGTGGGCACCGGTGGGGCGGAAAAGGCCCAGGTCATCATGATGGTCCGCCGCCTGCTGCCAGGCGCCTCGATCCGCCAGTCCGACGCTGCGGACGCGCTCGCGGTGGCCATCTGTCACGCGCATCATCGTTCATCCAGGCTGGCCTGGTCGGCCGATTAGAGCAATCTCAGCCCGCTCCGGATCGCGGCGCGACCTCAGGCTGATGCAATTGCTCGCGAAACAACCACTGAAGCGCTTCCACCCACGGCGGACGCGCTCTGGCGAACCGCAAGCCCGGGGTGCAAGCACTCTACCCCAGGGCTTCGGCCAGCAATTCCAGCGCCCGGATGCTGAACTTCCGCATATTGGCGATGCGATCCGCGCTTGCGGTTTCCAACGTGATCGCCTTCGAGAAGCCTGCGCCGGTGACGGCGATGCAGGTGTGCCCCGCCTTGTCGCCGTAGCGATTCCCGGTCGGGCCGGTGGCGCCCGTCTCGCCCAGCCCCCAGGTGGCGTCCAGGCGGGCGCGCACCGTTTCGGCCAGCAGCGCCGCGTACGGTTCGGTCGAGGCCCGCTCGATCGGCGCCGGCAACGGGTTGCCGATGTCGAGGAAACCCTTCCGGGCGTGCGCGGTGTAGATGACGCTGCCGCCGCGGAAGTAGGCCGAGGCGCCGCCGATGGACAGCAGGGCAGCGGAGATCAGGCCGCCAGTGGACGATTTCGGCGATCGCGATCGTCTCGCCACGTTCCTTCAGGCGGGCGCCAATCTTCCCCGCCAGCGGCAGCAAGCTGTCCATTGGTGTGTCCCTCCGTATTAAGCCTCGCCGCAATGACGGCAATTTGCCCCCGCGCGCGGGGCGAAGGGAGAATACTTGACCAGCGCGCACCTATTGTCCATTCGGGGCTCGCACGTTTGTTTAACTTGCTATTTTAGGCCGGATGACGATCTGTTGTTGCCGAAGGAGCTTATGATGGCACGAGCGAAAACCCCTGAGAGCGGTCCGGGTCCCCGTCCCGGCAGCTCATGGCTGGCGGGCATGATGATCGGGTCCGCCATTCTGACCCTCGCCACTGGCGCGATGATGGTGGGCGCCGGGATCGCCGTGCGCGACGTTGGACTGAAGGGCGACTAACACCGGGCGGCGCCGGCGCTGGTATGCCCGCGGGGTTGGCGGGGCGACCGAGCACGCGAGGCAGGCGGCCACATGCGAAATTAATACACCGCTGCCGCCGCGTGATCGGTGGCAACTGCCGTATATCGCGGTAGCCGAACCGGCCGTCTCTGTGCGACAACGACCCAATGCTTCGACAGATTGGCGACATCGACAGCGCGGCAGTTGCCGCGGAACTGACGGCGGTCATCGTTGCGGTGACCGACGGCCAGCCGCGCGTGCTGACCATCGACAAAGGTAAGGCTTTGCCATCCGGCCCGTTCGAGCCTGCCCATCGCTCGCTTCAGGCCGGGTTACGATCGTGGGTGGAAACCCAGACGCATCACCCGCTGGGCTATGTCGAGCAACTGTACACCTTCGCCGATCTCGACCGGAAAAAAGAAGCAACCGGACGCGTCGTCTCGGTAAGCTACCTCGGCCTGACCCGGGAGGCACCGACAGCCAGACGCGGGAACGCGGCGTGGGAGCCTTGGTATCGGTTCTTCCCATGGGAAGATTTTCGCGGCCACGGCGCCAAATTGACCGAGGGCCTGCTGACCGCTCCCCTGCTGGATTGGGCTGATACCACCAACGACGCTGCCATTGCACGCGACCGCCGCCGCCGGATCGCCATCAACTTCGGTCTCCTCGGTCAGAAGTGGAACGAGGAACTGGTGCTCCAGCGATATGAACTGCTGTGGGAGGCCTGTCTCGTGGCCGAATCCCGCAGCCAGGCGACGACCCTGTCGGACGCGCTTGGCGTGGCGCTTGGCGAGCCGATGCAGCATGACCACCGCCGCATCCTGGCCACCGGCATCGCTAGGCTGCGCGCCAAAATCAAGTACCGGCCGGTGGTTTTCGAATTGATGCCGCCGTCCTTCACTCTGCTGCAGTTGCAACGGACGGTCGAGGCGCTCGCCGGGCGTCTGTTGCACAAACAAAATTTTCGCCGCCTGATCGACCAGCAGGACCTGGTCGAGGAAACCGGTGAGGTGGCGACCGAAACCGGTGGCCGACCGGCCAAGCTGTTTCGCTTCCGTGGCGAAGTGCTGGCCGAACGTCGGGTGGCGGGCACCAAGCTGCCGTTGGTTCGGGCACTCTAAAAACACCTCGTTCAGCGCCGCTCGGGCGATGCCGGCCATATCAGGCTTGACATCCTTATACTCACTGCTAGCATAACCCTATTAATGCTCAGAAAGAGTATTAGAACAGGAGGACGACGATGGCCGCCACTGCCCTGCTGGAACGCACCGCTCCACTCTACGATCGCGTCAAGTCATTGATTCCGCCCATCGAGTGGCCGGTCTTCGCCGACGACATCGACGCCATCCTGGCCCTGAAGCAGCGCCGCAACGCGGTCATTCTGGCGCACAACTACATGACGCCGGAGATTTTCCACTGCGTGGCCGACATCGTCGGCGACAGTCTCGCCCTGGCGCGGGAGGCGATGACCGTGGATGCGGATGTCATCGTTCTGGCCGGCGTGCATTTCATGGCCGAGACCGCGAAACTGCTCAATCCCGCCAAGACGGTGCTGATCCCGGACAGCCGAGCGGGATGTTCATTGGCGTCGTCGATAACGGCGGCGGATGTAAGGCTGATGCGGGAACGCCATCCGGGCGTGCCGATCGTGACCTATGTCAATTCATCCGCGGCGGTGAAGGCCGAATCCGACATTTGCTGCACCTCCGGCAACGCCCGAAAGATCGTCGAATCACTGGGCACCGACCAGGTGATCATGCTGCCGGACGAGTACCTGGCGCGCAACATCGCCGCACAGACACATGTCAAGATCATCGCCTGGGCAGGACACTGCGAAGTGCACGAACGCTTCACCGCGGCCGAGGTGAGAGCCCTGCGCACCGACTACCCCGGCGTGGTGATCCTGGCGCATCCGGAATGCCCGCCGGAGGTGGTCGCGGAAGCCGACTACACCGGCTCGACCGCCGATATGTCAGGCTATGTCGGGCGTGAGAAGCCGGCTCGAGTGGTGCTGCTGACCGAATGCTCGATGGCCGACAACGTCTCGGTGCATCATCCCGACGTGTCATTCGTGCGGCCCTGCAACCTGTGCCCGCATATGAAGCGCATCACTCTGCCGAAAATTCGCCATGCGCTGGAGGCGATGCAGGAGGAGGTCACGATCGACCCCGCCTTGGCCGAACGCGCCCGGGCCGCCGTCGAACGCATGCTGGCGGTGCGGTGAGGGTCCGGCCATGGACATCCCGCCTCTCCCCCAGATCATGATCGAACCCGTCGTCCGCTCGGCCTTGCTGGAGGACCTCGGCCGCGCCGGCGACCTGACGACCGATGCGATCGTGCCGGCCGAAGCCGTTGTGCGCACGGCCCTGGTGGCACGCCAGCCCGGCGTGGTGGCCGGCCTGGATTTCGCCGCGATAGCGTTCCGGCTGATCGATCCGGCAATCAAGGTCGTTGTTGCCCTGCCGGACGGCAGCCGCCTGCGTCAGGGTGACCTGATCGCAACGATCGAAGGGCCTGCCCGCGGAATTCTGACAGCGGAACGAACGGCGCTCAACTTCCTCTGCCACCTCAGTGGCGTCGCCTCCGCCACGCGCGGCATCGCCGACGCGATCGCGGGCACCCGGGCGCAGGTCTGCTGCACCCGCAAGACCATGCCCGGGCTCCGCTTCGCGCAGAAATACGCAGTGCGGGTGGGCGGCGGCTCGAACCACCGCTTCGGCCTCGATGATGCCGTGCTGATCAAGGACAATCATGTCGCGATCGCCGGCGGGGTGCGCCCCGCGGTCGAGCGTGCGCGGGCGGGTGTCGGCCATCTGGTGAAGATCGAACTGGAGGTCGACACGCTGGAACAGTTGCAGGAGGCGCTCGCGCTCAAGGTCGATGCCGTGCTGCTGGACAACATGGACCCGGACTTGCTGCGGCGGGCGGTCGGGATGGTGGACGGACGGGCGATCACCGAAGCCTCGGGTCGCATCCGTCCGGAAACCGCATCGGCGATCGCGGCGAGCGGCGTTGACCTGCTGTCAGTAGGCTGGCTCACGCACAGCGCGACGGTGCTGGACATCGGGCTGGATCATTTGGGCTGACCGGGTCGCAGCCGCTCCGCTCGCGACAGGCGACGGCTTCGCCTGCGGCCATGACGTGCACCGGCGGACCCCGGCGCCCGAACCGCCGACTTTGAAACAAGAGCAATATCAGCCTGACACCGGTCGCGGCGCGACCTCAGGCTGATGCGGTTGCGCGCGAAACAATACTGCACCGAAGCGCGGTGCCGGCGCCGCGTCTCGAGCCGCCAATCACGAACGCGCGCGGTTGCAATAATTCGTGAAACCGCAATCGTTGCTTCACGCGTTTGTCATGCGCCGACGGTAGGTTCCCGCCGTCGGCCGGACCCTGTTCCGCGCCCTTTTTGTCACTTCGACCGAACGACTGAAAGGCGTTCTCACGTCGGCTTCTGTTTTCCGCAAGAGGGAACCAATAATGAAAATTCGCCATCTTTCGCGGCCGTCGACCGCCCTGTGCGGTGCGATCGCCGCGGTCACGTGCACGTCGCTGACGGTTGCGCCGGTAACGCCGGCCGCGGCGCAGGCACAACAGAATTCCAGCGGCCCGCAGCCGCGCACTCCAATCGAACATGTCATCATGATCATCGGCGAGAACCGCACCTTCGATCATGTCTTCGCCACCTATACGCCACGGGCCGGCGAGACAGTGAACAACCTGCTCTCTCAAGGCATCATCAAAGCCGACGGCACACCCGGTCCGAATTTCGTCAAGGCAGCGCAGAATTCAGCGTCCGACACCACAACCTACATGCTGAACCCGCCCGGACAGACGCCATACACCATGCTGCCGCCGGCGATGACGGATGGCGCCCCTTCTTCCGCCAGCGATGAGAGTCCGCCGCCGTTCGCGACCCTGGCCGCGGCGACCGCCGCGTTCAATCAGATCAACGACGGTCTGCCACCAGACGCCTACAATCTCGCCACGACCGGGGCGACCGGGCTGCCCAGCGACGCTGTGGACACCCGCATCCCCAACGCGGCGTCACTGCCGAACGGGCCATTCCAGCTCTCGCGCGGGATGCCCTATGACAGCTATACCGCCAGCCCTGTGCATCGCTTCTACCAGATGTGGCAGCAACTCGACTGCGCCGCGGCGCGAGGCACCGAGGCCAATCCGTCGGGCTGCACCGGCGCATTGTTCCCGTGGGTGGAAACCACCATCGGAGCCGGCAGCAACGGCAAGCCCCAACCGGCGGGCTTCACCAACCAGACGACCGGTGAAGGCTCGACCTCCATGGGCTTCTATAACATCGCGCAGGGCGACGTCCCCTACTTCAAGCAGTTGGCGGACACCTACGCGATCAGTGACAACTTCCATCAATCGATCATGGGCGGCACGGGCGCCAATCATATCGCGGTCGGCACCGGCCTGGCGATCTACTACACCGACGGGAACGGCAACATAGCGACACCGCCGGCGAACGAGATCGAAAACCCCAATCCGCAGCCCGGCACCAACAACTACTACACTCAGGACGGCTACAGCGGCGGCAGCTACGTCAACTGCTCCACCGAAAGAAGTCCCGGCGCCGACGCCGTACTGGACTACATCGCCAGCCTGCCTTACGCACCCGGGCCGAAGTGCAAGGAAGGCGCTTACTACCTTCTGAACAACTATAATCCTGGATACTTCGGCGACGGAACGGTCAACACATCCACCTTCACCATCCCGCCGTCGCCGGTGCGCACCATCGGCGACACTTTGAACGATGCCGGAATTTCCTGGAAATACTACGGCGCCGGCTGGAACAACTATGTCAAGGACCCGAACAGCGAGTTCGGCTCGATCTACTGCAACATCTGCAACCCGTTCTTGTACGAAACGTCTATCATGACCAGCGCCGGCGCAGCGCCAGGCGCATCTCGCGGACGTTCCGGACCTGCAGACCGACATCCAGTCCGGCACTCTGCCGGCGGTCTCGATCGTCAAACCGGACGGACTGCTCGATGGCCATCCGGCCTCCTCCAAGCTCGATCTGTTCGAAGCGTTCACCCGCAACATCGTCACCCAGGTGCAGGCCAATCCCGAGCTGTGGGCCCATACGGCGATCCTGATCACTTTCGATGAGGGCGGCGGATACTGGGACTCCGGCTACGTCCAGCCGCTCGACTTTTTCGGTGACGGCACCCGGATCCCCGCCATCATGGTCTCGCCATACTCGCAGGGCGGGCATGTTTCGCACACCTATACCGACCATGTGTCGTTCCTGAAGTTCGTCGAGCGGAACTGGCGTCTTCGCCCGGTGTCGGAGGACGGACGAGACAACCTGCCGAACCCGGTCACCCGGTCGTCCAACCCCTACGTCCCGATCAACAGCCCGGCGATCGGTGACCTGATGGACATGCTCGACTTCCAGTAACAACCAACCCGAACCGTGCAGTGCTGCCGCTCCATCCTCGGGGCGGCAGCGTTCGTTTTGTCACCGCCTGGAAAGACCCCGCTTGCAAGGTCCGCAACTGATGACGGCACACGATCCGGCCTTGCAATGGCCGGAACAGGCGCCCACGCCACATCTCGCCGCGGCCAACCACCTGGTTCGCCCGCTCGCATGGCTCGCGGCCGTCACCGTCGTCGCTGCCGCAAGCTGCTTCGTGCCGTTCGGCCCCTGGCGACCTGCCGGCTTCGTTATCCCCACTCCGCCCGGCGTCGCCGGGGTCATCGCCGGCTCTCTGCTTCTCGCCGCCCTTGGCCTCATCGCCTCGCTCTCCATGCAGCTTCGCCGGCGCCGTTTCGTTGCAAACGGCAATCCGGTCAGCCTGACCACCGCACGCCCCTCAAGTCTGTGGCTGCAAACCATCCTCGCACTGCTGCTGACCGCCATGGCCGCCTGCGCGATCATCATCGACTGGCCGGGGCACCCGGCGGCCGCCGTGCCACCGGACGTCTCCACCACCTTCCCGGTCGCCAGCGCCCTCCTGCTGCTGGCGACGCCCTGGCTGCTGGCGGAACGCTATATCGCCACACTGACGCCACAACGATTGCCCGAGGCCGACGACCTTCGGACTTTGCTCTTCCTGCCGGTGTTCTGCTTCTCCGCCGAAGCCGCGCTGCAGGTCGCCGAGGCGCTCGGCTTCGGCAAGCTTCATTGGGTGCGCCTGGTCCTCTCGAGCGTCCTGCTGCTGATCAGCTCCGAGATAGCGCTTCGCGCGATGGCCCTCCGATTCCTGCCGCCAGCCGACAGCGCGACCGCGCGTGCGCCGATCCGCAGCCTCCTGGCGACGGCGTTGCGCGGCCGGTCGCTGTCACCGGGCGCCGTGACCAGCATCGTCCGATCGCAGTTCGGCATGGACTTCTCACGCAGCTGGGCACTGCGGTTCATGCGTGCCGCCGCGCTCCCGGTCGTGCTGCTGATGCTGGCGTTCTGCTGGTTTCTGACCGGTGTCACCCGCATCGATCTGAACCAGCGCGGCTCGTACGAACGTTTCGGGGTCGCCGTCGGCATGCTGCCGCCCGGCCTCCACCTCATGCTGCCCTGGCCGTTCGGCGTCGTCCGCCATCTGGAGCTTGGAGTCATCCACTCCACGCTGATCAGTTTCGACGACCGGGGCACCATCGCGGACGGGGTGGACCGGTCGACGGCCGAGGGCACCGCGCCGGCAAATGCCAATCGCCTGTGGGACTCGGAACAGCCAACCGACGTCTCCTACGTCATCGCCGGCGGCGAGCAGGATCGCCAGAGCCTCCAGACCATCAGCGTCAGCGCCCGGGTGTTGTTTCGTATCGGCATCAGCGACGACGCCGGCCGGGCGGCACTGTATCGCGAAGCCGACCCGGACGCGCTGGTCCGTTCGCTGACCAGCCGCATGCTCGCGCAGTTCTTCGCCGCCCAGACTTTGCCGAGTGTGATGGGGGAAAATCAGGCGGTGATCGCCGGCGAGCTCAGGACGCGGCTGCAACAGGCACTCGATCGGTTGCACAGCGGCATCGACATCGTTGCGGTTGTCATCGAGGCGATCCATCCGCCCAGCGGCGCCGCGTCGGCCTATCGAAACGTTCAGGCCGCTGAAATCGAGGCGACGACCTCGATCGCGACCGAGCGTGGGCGGGCGCAGACCACCGAGAGTGTCGCGCGCCAGAACGCACACAACGCCACCGATGACGCCGCGGCCGCTGCGGCGGAGACCATGAGCGCCGCCCGGGTCGACCTGACCGGCATCACCGCCGATCACCGTCCCTACCAACTCGCCAGCCAGCCGTTCCTGCTGGAACGGTACTTCAGCGATCTGAAGGCGGCCCTCGGAAATGCGCCGCTGGAAATCATCGACCATCGTCTCAGTGACGCCAGCCTGCCGACCATCGACCTGCGCCCGCTCGGCGCAATTCACGACACCGCCGGACCGCGCGCAACCCGTCCGGCGGCCCAGGGAGACGCCCCGCAATGAACCCGCCGACCAAGCGCCGCGAGACGAAACTGAGGCTGGTCTCGCGTGTCGCGCTCGCCGTCGTGGTGCTGCTCGCCGCCGGTGCGACGTCATCGCTGATGATGGTCGGGCCAGGGCAGGCGGTCGTCGTCACCCGGTTCGGCAAGCCGGTGCGCGTGCTGACCCGGCCGGGGCTGGCGTGGAAGATCCCGGCGCCGATCGAGGCAACGATCCCAGTGGATCTACGGCTGCGAACCACCTCCAGCGGCTTGCAGGACGTCGGCACGCGAGAGGGGCTGCGTATCCTGGTGCAGGCCTATCTGGCTTGGCAGGTCGACGACGACCCGGCGCGTATCGCGCAGTTCCTGCGTGCCGGGCGCCGCGATCCGGACGATATCGCGCGCCAGCTTCGCAGCTTCATGGGGTCCACGCTGCAGGTGACCGCGAGCAACTTCAACCTGGCCGATCTGGTCAGCACAGCACCGAAGACGGCGGGATTCGAGGCCTTCGAACGGCAGTTGCAGACCGCGCTGTATCAGCCTGTGCTGGACACCTACGGCATCCGCATCGTGCAGACCGGCGTGGAGCGCTTCAGTCTGCCGGCTGAGACACTGGCGGCGACGGTTGCGCGGATGCGGGCGGAACGTGAAACAGTCGCCGCCCAGCGCACCGCCAACGGCTTGCGCACCGCCGCCGCCATCCGGTCCGATGCCGCGCGCGACGCCCGCCTGATCGGCGCCCAGGCGGAGCAGGAGGCGGCGGAGATCAAGGCCAAAGGCCGCGAACAGGCCGCCGCCATTCACGCGGCAGCCTACGCCCTGGACCCACAGCTCTATACCCTGCTGCGGTCCCTCGACACGCTGGCGTCGATGGTGGGCCCGAAGACTCGCATCATCCTGCGCACCGACGCCGAACCTTTCCGCGCCTTGGTGGAGGGCCCCCCCTTGGCGCCGCCGCGGGTCGCCGCCCCGGACTGGCAACTCGGCGTGGTCGGCGCCCTCCAGTCGCCCAGCCCGCCGCCGGCGCGATGAACGTCGGCATCGAGCCGCCCGGGCTGCGGCGCGCCGCCGAGCCGCCATCTGGTTTCGGCCTGACGGACGCCGTGCGCCTGGGTTTTCGCGTCGGCTTCATCGCGGCGTTGCTGTTGGCATTCGGCTGGGCGGTAGCGGGTCTGCGCCAGGTTCCGCCCGACAGCCGCGCCGTCGTCCAGCGCTTCGGTCAGATCGAGCGTGTGCAGGAGGCTGGGCTGGTGTTGGCGTGGCCGAACCCGATCGAGCAGGTCAACCTCGTGCCGGCTTACGATCGCCAGGTCGCGCTGAAAATCGAGGCGCCGGCGAATACCGGACCGACCTCGGAAACCGATTTCCAGGTGCGCCAGCCCGACGACGTGGTGACACTGCGCCACCAGAAGGATGCCTGGAACGGCCAGTATTTCCTCACCGGCGACGGCAGCGTGGTGCGGTTCGATGCGACTCTGTATTTCCGCGTCACCGACCCCGGCGCCTACGTCCTGTCGCGCGAACACGTCGCTCCAGCCTTGCAGCGCCTCTACCGCGCCGCTGCGGCAATGATCGCATCCCGTCATGATCTCGACGATTTTCTTGTCGCCAGGCCGGAGGATGCCGAGCATCCGGCGAATGCGGAAGTCGGCGGCGCGTCGGCAGGCGCTGCGAGGGGAGATGGTAACGGCCATCAACCAGCGGCTGGCGGCGCTGCGCCGGGCTGACGCCGACCTGGGGGTGGAGGTCAGCCGTATCGACATCGTTGCGCTGTTGCCACCCGTGGCCAAGGCGGCCTTCGACGACGTGCTGACGGCATCGCAGATTGCCGACCAGACCGTGGCGGCGGCGCGTACCGATGCCGCCCGGACGGTTCAGGAAGCCCAGCGTGGGCATGACCGGATCGCCGCCGAGGCCGCCGCCGAGGCCCAGGGACAGAGTTCGCGTCGCGGCCGCCGAGACCGCCGACATCGCTGTCCTGCACGGCGAGATCACGCCGGACAACCGGAACAGCCTGCTGGGCCAGTACTATCGCGATCGTATCGGCGCGATAATGCGCAAGATCGGCCATCTGACGACGATCGATGTGCGCGATGGTCAATCCGTCATCATTCAGGGACCCGAAGAATGACCGTCACCGGCGCAGTGACGCTCGACGCCGTCGCCGATGGTTTGGCACCGCCCGACGATATCGTCGGCGATAGCGTTTCCCTGACGACCTCGAAATGGTCACTCGGGCTGCGGTTGTTGCTGTCGATGGTGGCGGCCGGCCTGTTATGCGTCGCCGTGCTGTGGCGGGTCGTGTTCCCGGACGAGCAGTATCTCGCGGATCTGGTGGCCGGCGGCGCGGCGGCGCTGGTCGCCATCCCGGTACTGGCCGCGGGCTGGAACAGTATCGTGCGCCCCAGTCTGCACGGCATGACCGACCTGCTGGTGGCGATCGCACTCATTGCCGCATGGGCGACCGGCGACCTGATGACGGCCGCGATCCTGCCCATCGTCATGATCATCGGCCACATCCTCGAAGAGCGCAGTCTGCTCGGCTCCCGGGAAGCCATCCGCGCCATGGGCCGTCTGGTCGCCACCACCACACGTCGCCTTGCCGCGGACGGCACGACCTGCACGGTGCCGACCGAACAAATCCGCACCGACGACCAGATCGAGTTGCGCGCAGGCGACCGCGTGCCGGTCGACGGGGTCGTGCTGGCGGGCCGTTCCAGCCTGGACACCGCATCGCTCACCGGCGAATCCGTGCCGGCCGACGTCAAGCCAGGCGAGCCGGTTCTCGCCGGATCGATCAACCTCGATGGCCACCTGATCGTTCGCGTGACGCGCGTCGGGCAGCAGACCACGTTGGGCAAAATCATCGCGCTGATGCAGACGGCGGAGCAGGCCAAGCCGCCGGTGACGCGGCTGCTGGAACGTTACGCCGGCCCATATATCACGTTGGTGTTGCTGATCGCGGTCTGCGCCTGGCTCACAACACAGTCGTCACAGGCGATGTTGGCCGTCCTGGTCGCCTCCTGCCCTTGCGCCCTGGTGCTCGCCGCCCCGGCCACGGCCATCGCCGCAATCGCCGTCGCCGCCCGTCACGGCATCCTGATCAAGGGGTCGGCGTTCCTGGAACATGCGGCGGAAGTCACCTCCGTCGTGTTTGACAAAACCGGCACCATCACCCTGGGTGAGCTGTCTCTCGTCAGGGTCGAACCGGCCAACCCCCTGTCCGCCTGGTCGTACGACGACATCGTGCGGCTCGCCGCGGCGCTGGGCGGCAACAGTTCGCATCCGGTCAGTCGGGGCCTCGCTCGCCTCGCCCGGCCAGAGGATCGGCTGTCGTTGACCGATGTGCATGAGGCCGGCGGCCTGGGCGTTACCGCCCTCTGGGACGGCGACCAGGTCGCGCTCGGCCGTCTGGAGCTGTTCGGGCGGCTCGGCCTGCCCACCACACCGCCCCCGGAGTACGACGGGCCCATCGTCGGCGTCAGCCATGGGCATAGCTTCCTCGGCTGGCTGCTGCTGGCGGACCAGCCGCGGCCCGAAGCTGGCGCCGCGATCGTCGAACTGCGGACGCTCGGACTACGGCGGCAGGTGCTGCTGACCGGCGACCGCGCCCGCGTCGCACGCCGGATCGGCGAGGTGCTGGGGATTGCCGACATTCGCGCCGAGGCGCTGCCGGAGCAGAAAATGCAATGCGTGCTGCGCGAGGTCGAGGCAGGCTTTCGGCCCCTCGTTGTCGGAGACGGCATCAACGACAGCCTGGCGCTGAAGGTCGGCGCGGTCGGCGTGGCGATGGGCGCCCAGGGCACTGATGTCGCGCTTGCCTCCGCCGACATCGTGCTGATGACCAGTGACCTGCGGCGGCTGGGCACCTGCCTGCGCCTGAGCCGCCGCTGCCGGCGGACCATCCATGTCAATGTGGCGATCGGGCTGGTTTGGACGATCGTTCTGGTCGGCCTGGCGGGCACCGGCATGCTGGGCGCGCAGGGTGCCATCATCGCCGCTGTCTTCCACAACCTGAGCACCCTGATTGGAATGGCAAACGCCGGACGGCTGCTGCGTTTTGATGAGCCATTGGGTCCGCCCGCGCCTGGGTTCGCTGCATGACCCGCCTGCTTTCCCTGCTTTGCGCTCTGTCGATCGTGACTATCGTGGTGGAGGTGTTGCATCCGCCGGGCGTCCGCGGTCACCCCGGCGGCCAGTCTGTCGCCGCTGCGCCGTCGGTGGTCGTAAACCCCCGGTCCACCAGTCCGGCCGCGGCTTCGCTCGATCAATGGACCAAGGTCGTGCTGGGCCGGCCGCTCTTTGCACCGAACCGCAAGCCGTCGGGCGAAGCGTTGACCGCTGGCGTGGGGCTGCCGCGCCTCGCCGGGATCATTGCTTCGCCCGACGCTGCCGTGGCGATTTTTCAGCCGGCCGGCAGTGTCAGGCCCGTGGTGGCGCGGCACGGCGATTCGATCGCCGGATGGGAGGTGACGGCGGTCGCCATCGACGCGGTGAGCCTGCAAAAGGCCAATGACCGGGTCATTCTAAGGCCGAGCTTTACCGGTGCCGAACCGGGTGGAGGTGCGGCGGCCGAGCCGAAGCAACCACGCACGCGCTGGGAAGCCGCCGCCGCGACCGGGATGTTGCGGGCCCGGTGGTCTAATCCACAGCTACAGCCCTGACGTGCAAGTGTGATGCAGGTGCCCGCCCTCCTCCGTGCCATGTCCGGCGCAGGCCGGGGTGTTTCAGCCCCGGCGCCCGCCGCTCCGCCGTGTCATGGCCGGCGCAGGCCGGCCACCCACGACTTGTGCCTAACCGGGAGGGCTGCGGCCGAAGCAACCGCCCACGCTCGCGAACCCCCCGCCGCCGCCGCGATGTTGCAGCTCCGGCGCCGCCGCTCCGCCGCGTCATGGCCGGCGCAGGCCGGCCACCCACGACTTGTGCCTAACCGGGAGGGCTGCGGCCGAAGCAGCCGCCCAAGCTTGCGAACCCCCCGCTGCCGCCGCAATGTTTCAGCCCCGGCGCCCACCGCTCCTCCGTCTCATGGCCGCTGCCGCCGCATGTTTCAGCCCTGGCGCCGCCGCTCCTCCGTGTCATGGCCGGCGCAGGCCGGCCACCCACGACTTGTGCCTAACCGGGAGGGCTGCGGGCGAAGCAGCCGCCCAAGCTTGCGAACCCCCCGCCGCTGCCGCCGCGATGTTTCAGCCCTGGCGCCCGCCGCTCCTCCGTGTCATGGCCGGCGCAGGCCGGCCACCCACGACTTGTGCCTACCCGGGAGGGCTGCGGCCGAAGCAGCCGCCCACGCCTTCGAACCCCCCGCCGCCGCCACCGGGATATAGCCGGCCGGTGGTCTAATTCGCAGCTACAGCCTGACGCGAGCCGTTAGACCGCCGCTCAGGGCTTGTTCACCTGAGCAGCGCGTCCCGCGGACGGTGTCGCGGGCGCCGGTTTGGGCCTGACCACCGGCGTCGGATCGAAAATCGGCCGGATCACCGTGACGCCCTCCGGCCCGGCAACGGTGACGCTGGTGTCCGCGATCTGCCGCACCTCATAGGCGCCGACACGGGCACCCTCCTCGACGATGATCGGAGGCCCCCCGGACTGCGCCGCGAATATCGCGACCCTGCGTGTGCCCGTGAGGATGATTTCGGTCAGCCGGGACAGACCGCTCACGCTCTGAACCGCCACCTCCGCTGGCCGCCGGCCCGGCGTGAAAAGCGGTCGCAAGAGGATCTGATCCCGCCAGGCATTCAGGCGATTCTGCGGCGCCGCCGCACCCGTTCGCGTCGCCGGACCCGCCGATGGGCCGGCATTTGCCGGCAACCCTCCATTGCTCGGGAACGTCGGCTGCGTCGCCGTTCCGATCGACCAGTCCTGAACCTCAAGGACGATCCCGCCGGCCAGCCCGAATAACATCAGGATCAGTGCGACCAGGTGACTGAACCCCGGCCCGATCATGTGCCGGCCCCCGGTTCCACTGGCCTGAAACCTGAAAGCACCATCGAGGCCTGGATCGGCGCCGCCGCAGGGCGCGCAACGACCACCGGGCTATGGAAGTGCACGTCGTCAATGAGGATCCGTGTTGACGACTGTTCGATCGAGCGCATCAGGTCCGTCAGCACCGGCCAGGATGCGCTCAGGCTGATCCGCAGCGAGACCTTGTGCCAACGTCCCGCCGCCGCCTCCGCCGGCAGCGTCTCCACCGCCGTCAGGCTGACCCCCGCCGCCGCGGCCATCTTCTGCACCCGCTCCTGCAGATCGGCCGCCGCCACCGCATCGGTCGTCCCGGGCAGCATGCTCGTTGCCGCCTCGGACCCTTCGTCTCGCTTGTCCGCCGACGCCGCCCGCAACGCCGGTAGACTCGCTGCCAGGGCCTGCATGCGCTGCAGCAGCGCCTGCCGCTGCTCGAGCAACTCGTTCCGGTCGCCGTACCATGACCACAGCGGCTCGACGATACCCAGCCACAGCATCAGCACGGCCAGCAACGCGACGCCGACCGCCAAAGCCTGCCCGCGGCGGCCGACCAGCCACGACTGCCCCGTCATGGCGCGATTTCCCCCTGAATCGAGAACACGTCGGAGGTCGCCCCTTCAACCCGCGTGACCGGAGCGGCAAACGCCGCGCTGCGGATCGCCGGGTCAGCCGACAGGCCGGTTATCAAACGTGGTGCCGAGGCCGATCGTCCGCCGATCGTCAGATGTCGGCTGCGCAGCGAGAAATCGGTGAGATAGGTGTCGTCCGGCAACACCCGGGTGACCATCGCGAGCACCTGGAGCACGTCACCCGTCCGCTGCATCTCGTGCATCAGTATTTCGCGCCCGGCACCGTCGGCGGTCATGCCCCGGCGCAGTGTCTCAAACTGCGCGACATTCGGTTGCAGAGCCTCGATCGCGTTATCGGTGGCGTGCAACGCAAACGCCTGTAACAGAAACGGCAGGAGCAGAACCCCGGCCGCGAGACAGCCGCAGACCCACGCCAGGCCGCGGACCAGGTGTTGGATGGGATTGCGCCCGTCGCTGCTGTCGTTGATCGGCAGCAGGCGGGACCGCTCCGGCGGGCCCACTTCCAGGAAGCGCGGTTGGATGCCGACTTCGGCGAGCTTGTCCAGAGCCGCCGCGACCGCCGCCTTTGGCACCATGGTCAGGGCAATCTCGGTCCGCGTTCGGTCCGTCGCCCTGACGCGGCCCTGCCAGTGCCAGAACAGCGCTTCCGCCGGAAACGGCGAAATGCGGCCTAGCTCATGGCGCAACAACTGGGCCAGGTCGCGCCGCGATGCCGTCGGTACCAAATGCTGCTTTTCGAGCACAACCGCCGCCGGAGGGCGCAGAAAAACCGCCCTTCTGGCCGCCATCCGCGCCGCCACGCCCAGGGTCAAGGGCTCCTCGCGTCCCTTTCGCCGCAGCCAGACCGTTACGTTGTCGGAGGTATCAGATGCAACGACAATACCGTCCGGCGCTCGTCCGGACGCATCCGCCAGGAAACGAGGAAACAGCTCGGACATCCGAGCCAGCCACCAGGAAACGAAACCATCGAGCATGGATCAGACCTTCGTGCCGGACCATCGCCCGACCGGCCACGGGCCAAGGAGAGGCGAGCAACGGCCCCGACGCGCCGTCCCGGTGCGCCATCGAACTTGGTAGTAAATAGCTACCCTGTTTGCCACCAAGGTCAAGCAAAAGCACGGTCAAAAGGGGCCGCGAGGGTGGCGCTGCTGTTTCGGCGTGAAGGTCCGCCGGCAACCGCCCGGTTGAAACGGCGGCCGGAGGTGGACGAGGGGCGCCGGGGTCCTCATGGCAGACCCAGTTCCCGGGCACTGACCCGTCCGGTCAGCCAATTCACCGTCACCGCGATCCGGCTACCGGCGGAAGCCAGCACGATCGTGCCCCCCGACGCTTCGCCATCGGGCGTGAAGACCATCTGCGCCGAGCTCAGGGTCTCACCCGCTGGCAGAGGCCTTCGGGCGCCGCCATCGACCGTAAAGCCCCCGCTGTCGGTGACTACCGCCACGATGCGGTCTTGCGCGATCGCTCGCGACCTTGCGAGCCGAAGTGCCGCGGTCAGCGCTCGTTGGCTTGCGTCGAGCTCGAGCCCCGCACTGTGCCAGGGCCGCCGCGCCAGGACCATGCCGGCGACCAGGCTCATGATGACGATCACCACGATGACTTCGATCAACGTGAAGCCGCCCTGATCTCGCCGGCCCATTCCCGAATTACCGCAGATCGCGCACCACGAACCCGGACTGCACGATCCGGACTTCGAACTCGTGCGCGATGCATTGTCGGATCGGCCGTTCGCCGAACCGGGTCATGTTGAACGGCCCGACCTGAACGCAGACCTGGCAACGGACAACGTTGGACGTGGCGGTCGGCTGCTCGGTGACCAGCGCCGGATCGACCTGACTGTAATATTGCTGGGTCCGGATCTCGCGGGTCATCTCATCCACCACCGTCGGCTCCCGACACACCGGACCGCGGTCCCACGCCAGCACCGGCTGCGCCGTCACGATCAATGCAATCGCCGCGATTGCTCGCCTCATCCTTGGCCCCCGAACGTCTGGTCGAATCCCGTCACCAGGTCGCCGTGCAGCCACGCCACCCAGAATGCCAGGGCGATGCAGGGACCGAACGGTATCTGTGTTCTGGATGTCATCGGGCGACCAACAAGCGCCAGTCCTAAAGCCGTGAGCAAACCGGCGACTGCGCTTCCTAGCACCACCAGCGGCAGGGCTTCCAGCCCGCACCACGCGCCCGCCGCCGCGATCAGTTTGGCGTCGCCGCCACCCAGTCCATCGCGTCCACGCAGCCGGCGATACAACAGCGCGAGTCCCTGGAACGACAGATAGCCCAGTGCGGCCGCCAGGCAGTGATCGGCCAGATCGTCCGGTCGTAGCGTCAGCGTCAACGTCAGGCCAACCAGCAGCAGCGGCAATGTCAGGACGTCGGGCAACTGAAGGCTTGTCCAGTCGATCCAGGCCAGCGTCAACAACGTCCACCCCAAGGCGCAGTCGATCCAGACCCAACCGGGATCAGGCTCGGCCAGTGCCGCCCAGACCGCCACCGCGATGGCGGCGAGTTCCACCAGCAGGTGCAGCGGTCCGATTGACTGTCCGCAGTGACGGCAGCGCCCGCGCAGGAACACGTAGCTGGCCACCGGAACCAGGTCCCAGCCGCTCAGCCGGGTGCCGCAATGCGGGCAGACCGAGCGGGCGAACACCACTGGCTCCGCGACCGGAAGGCGCAAGATCAGCACACCGAGAAAGCTGCCGATGAAGGGCGCGGCCAGGATTGGCCCCCAGCTCGGCCCGAGCGGGAACCACCACATTAGACCACTTGCATCGACCACACGGCATCCTTCATCTGGCTCACGCCTCGACGACCTGTTAATTGCCTGCAGGCACGCTGGCGACCTCGGGCCAGCGTCCAGAGCAGGAAGGCGGCCTGAATGGATACGACCGTCACCGATCAGCAGCTTGACACCCTTGGCGATATTTTGCTGCGACAAGGCCTTTGCGACCAGAGGACACTGGATCGCGCCCACCGCGTCGCCGCCGAGACCGAGCAACGGGTGGACGCAATCCTGATCCAACTCGGCCTGGTTTCGGAGCGCGGTTTAGCCGAGGCATACGCCAATATGCTCGGCGTCCCGGTCGCCTCGCCTGACCGCTACCCCATGCTGGAGCCGGTGTTGCCCGACCGGTTGAGCCCGGGCTTCCTGCGGCATGCCCGCGCCGTCCCGATCGCGGTCGAAGGCGACACGCTCGTGCTGGCCGTGGCCGACCCGCTCGATCCCTTCACCCAGGTCGGCGGTCGCCGTCGCCACCGGCCGGCGCGTGCAGGTGGAGGTCGCCGTCCCGATCGAGTTGGAGGCGGCGCTGAACCGCCTCTATCCCGAAGGCGATCCTGGCGAGCCTGGCGCCGACGGCGACGCCCCGCTGGAAGACGACGCCGAACGGCTGAAGGATCTCGCCAGCGAGGCGCCAGTGATCCGGCTGGTCAATCTGCTGATCACCCGAGCGGTCGAGACGCTGGCGTCCGATATTCATATCGAGCCGTTTGAGGACCGGCTGCGCGTTCGCTACCGGTACGATGGCGTGCTGCACGAGGCCGAAGCGCCGCCCCGCCACCTCGCCGCCGCGATCACGTCGCGCATCAAGATCATGGCGCGCCTGGATATCGCCGAACGCCGGATGCCTCAGGACGGCCGCATCAAGATGGCGGTGCGGGGGCAGGATGTCGATTTCCGGGTCTCGACGATCCCGTCGCTGCACGGTGAGACCGTCGTCCTGCGTATCCTCGACCGTGCCGCGGTTGCCTTCGATTACGCCCGCCTCGGACTCTCACCGTCCGTCATCCGCAAGCTGGGATCGGCACTCGAACTCCCGAATGGTATCGTGCTGGTGACCGGACCGACCGGCAGCGGCAAGACCACCACGCTCTACACCGGGCTGTTGGCGCTGAACTCGGTCGTCCGGAAGATCGTCACGGTCGAAGACCCGATCGAGTATCAGCTTGAGGGCATCAACCAGATCCAGGTAAGGGCGCAGATCGGCCTGACATTCGCCAGTCTGCTGCGGTCGATCCTGCGCCAGGACCCGGACGTGATCATGGTCGGCGAAATCCGCGATGGCGAGACCGCCCAGATCGCGGTGCAGGCGGCTTTGACCGGCCATCTCGTGCTGTCGACACTGCACACCAACTCGGCCGCCGCGGCAGTCACCCGGCTGCGCGACATGGGCGTGGAGGATTATCTGCTGACCGCCGTCCTGCGCGGCATCATGGCGCAGCGGCTGGTGCGCCGCCTTTGCCCGGACTGCAGGCAGATGGCTCAGGCCCCACCCGAACTGGTCGCTCGGTTCGGGCTGGAACAACGCAGTGTCGCCAGGCCAATCATGCTGAGCCATGCCATTGGCTGTTCGGCATGCCGCCAGACCGGATACCGCGGCCGAGCGGCGATCGCAGAGTTTCTGGAGATGGGGCCGGAGATCGAGCGGCTGATTTTCTCCCGCGCCGATCACGCCACGATCGAGCGCGCCGCCATCGCCGGTGGCATGGAGACGATGTTCGACGCGGGCCTGGCCGCGGCACTGGCCGGCGAAACGACCATCGAAGAGGTGACCCGGAGCATCCGGGCCGATCCATGACGACGTTCCGCTACACTGCCATCGGTGCCGGCGGCGAACGGCTGGCGGGCCTGATGGAGGCGGCGACGGCGGCCGAGGTCATCGCTCGTCTGCAGCGCCAGGGCGCCATGCCGGTACGCGCCGAACCGGCGGAACGCGCCTCGCGCTGGAGCGGGCTGCTGCAGATCGACCTGGGCCGGCGGCGAGGCCTGCGCAGGCAGGACGTGGCCGACCTGATCCGCGAACTGGCGACCATGCTGTCGGCGGGACAGGATCTCGACCGTGCTTTGCGATACATGGAGGAAGCTGCTCCCGCCCGGGTCAGGCCCACCGTGAGCGGCCTGCGCGAGGCGGTGCGCGACGGCAGCCCGCTGTCCGCCGCCATGGGACGCTATCCGGCCAGCTTTCCCCCGATGCATCTGGGGCTGGTTCGCGCCGGCGAAGCCGGGGGCAATCTCGGACCAACGTTGACCCGCATGGCGGATCTATTGGACCGCCAGCGTGCCCTGGCATCAACGGTCACCTCCGCGCTGATCTATCCGGCGATCCTGCTGGTCGCCATGGTCGGCGCCGTCACGCTGTTGCTCACCCAGGTGCTGCCGCAATTCGTGCCGATGTTCGAGCAGAGCGGGGTCAAACTGCCCGCCTCGACCCAGTTCCTGGTCGACGCAGGGAATTTCGTCCAGGCCTATGGACTGCTGCTGCTGCTGGCGGCGCTCGCCATCGGGCTGCTGACGCGCGCCGCGCTCAGGCAGGATGCGATCGGGCTGGCCGCCGATCGGCTCGTGCTGCGGCTGCCCATCATCGGCACCCTGATCAAGGAGGTGCTGGCGGCCCGCTTCACCCGCGTCCTGGGCACGCTGCTGCTCAACGGCGTCGCGCTGATCCCCGCCCTGGCCATCGTCCGCGACGCGATGGGCAACCGCGCCGGACGGCTCGCCGTCGAACGGGCGAGCCTGACCGCGCGGGGCGGCGGATCTCTGACCCCGGAATTGCAAGCCGCGGCAATCTTCCCGACCCGCACCATCCATCTTCTGCGTCTGGGCGAGGAAACTGCGCAGCTTGCCGCCATGGCTTTGCGCGCCGCCGATATCCACGAGGAGCGCACCCGGCTCGCGACGCAGCGCCTGACGTCCCTGCTGGTGCCGGCGATGACCGTTCTCATGGGCCTCGCCGTCGGCGGTATCGTCGCATCGCTGATGACCGCGATGCTCAGCCTGAACGACCTGGCCTCGGGATGACGTCGCCCCGCACCGTGGCGTCGGCCGGCTTCACCCTGCTGGAAGTGACGATCGCACTGATCATTGCCAGTCTTGCCGCCGCCGCCTTGCTCGCCATCGCCGGAAGTGGTCTGCAGGCAACCCAGACTGCATCGATGTACGACCAGGCCATTGTCCGAGCGAAATCTCGCCTGGCCGCGGCGACACACGGCACCAGGCTGGCGCCCGGCGATTGGCGGGGCGACGACGGCGGCGGCTTTCGATGGCATCTCCACGTCGCCCCTGTCGCCTCCGCGTCCCTGCGTCCGCCCGGCAAGACGGCATCCCGCGCCGCGACTCCGGTGGTGCTCTACGGCATCAGCGTCTGGGTCGGCTGGGCGGACGGCGACGCGCGGCGGCAGGTGCGCCTGGACACCGAGCAGGTCGGTGGTCCGGGATGAGGCGACGCACCGATTCAGGGTTCACCTTGCTGGAAATCCTGGTCGCCCTGGTGGTCTGCGGTTTTCTGCTGGTTGGCCTTGGTCAGACCCTGCGGTTTGGCCTGACCGCCTGGCAACAACAGGCCCGCTTGTCGAACGGCAAGACCGATCTCGAAGCCGTCGACCGTACACTCCGGTCGATCATTCAGAACCTCGCGCCCGGTGAGGCGACGGACCGGCCGGCGGTCGTCGGTTCGGCGGACAGTTTAACCGGACTGACCTTGTTGCGCGTGCCCGGTGCCGGTCTGAAGCCAACGCCGGTCGAAGCCGGACTGGCTCTTTCCGGGTCGCGCCTTGTGCTGCGATGGCGTCCCTATCATCACGGCGACGCGTTGCTGCCACCACCTCCGGCACAGGAAACTGAGTTGATCGGCGGCGTCGCCCGTGCCGGCTTCGCCTACTGGCGGCCGTCCGGCGTCTGGTCGTCCGCCTGGAGCGAGCCCGAATTGCCGTCCTTGATCAGGGTCCGCCTGACATTCGCCGGCGAGCACCCCACGCGATGGCCCGACATCGTCGTGGCCCCCTTGTTGTCACGGCCATGAATGACCGTCAGCAGGGCTTCGCGCTGCTGATCGTTCTCATGACATTGGGATTTCTCGCCTTGCTCGGCACCCAGCTTGTCGCCGCGGCGCGATCCGATACCAGGTTGGCGGACAACCTCAAGCAGGAGGCCGTGCTCGAGGCAGCGGCCGATGGCGCGGTCGCCAACGTGATGTTCGCGATGCAGGCAGCACGGAATCCGCAATTCCAGGCGGACGGAACGCCCAGGACGCTTCGGATCGGCAACACAGCGGTTTCAGTGAAAATAGAAAATGAAACTGACCGCATCAACCTTAACACCGCCTCCGCGGTATTGTTGCGTGCGCTGCTGGTCCAGGTGGGCGCGGCGCCGGCACTGGCAGAACGGTTGGCGGTCGCGATATTCGACTGGCGTACGGCTGGTGCCAATGCAAGGGACGGTGCCGCGAAGGCTCCGCAATACCGCGCCGCCGGCCTGCCGTACGCGCCGCCGGGGACACCGTTTCAAAGCGTCGACGAACTTGCCGACGTGCTGGGCATGACCCCGGCGCTGTTCGAACGCCTGGCGCCGCATCTGACGGTCTTCACCGATGGCGACCCCGATCTGACGACGCGCGATCCGGTGGTGTCCAGCGCGCTCAGGGATATCTCCGGCGCGGTGGACGACACGTCGAACATCCAGGACACTGGCGACGCGGTCCTGCGAATCGCAGCGACCGCCGCCGCGCCTGACGGGGCGCGCCTCAGCATCTTGGTCGTCGCGTCCGCCGAATTCCAGGGTGCATCGCCGCAGGTGAATATTTTGTTGCGCCAACGCCTGATCGCGCCGCCAACCGGCGCGACGTCGGCGGGCGCCTACCGATTGCCCCCTGCGCAGTGATTTTGACCGGTTGAGCCGATGGGAGGCGATACCAACCCGCCACAAACCCTTCGCAAGGGCAGACATGACACCGGGACATGCCGCATGGCATGGCGCGACAGGTCATTCGTTGGATGAGCTGCTGTGCGTCTCCAACCCTATTTTCCCTTTCATCCAAAGAATCACCGTGACAAGGCATTGAATCGGATGGCCGATCGGCGCATTCAGCTTTCGCCCTTGCATTGCGGCATCGGTCCGGGAGGCATCGTGGAATCACAATCCCGTGAGTCTTGATCCCGTAAAGAACCAACCGCGCCTCAGCCTGTAAGAACCGAGTCCGCCTGGCATCAACATGCAGGCTGACCCTGTGAGCAGCCAAGGGAGTCGAGGGCCAATCAGCGCTATCCAGGCGGACGCACCATGGCCCGGCTGTCCCGGCAGTGACCTCAAGCCCTCGCCGAGGTTTAAGTTTGTTTGACTAGGTGATTGAATCCGTAGCAGTTTCGGCACGGGCCCAAACCAATTCTCCGAGCGGGGTTTCGAGCATCCGGATCGAAGATCGTTCCCGGCGAATGGCCTCGCTGCCGATCGGCGCGGCGGTCCATTCGCGGCTGCCGACACCGCCCGCGCGGAGACAGAACAACAGGATGCGGCCATACATCGTGTGCCTCAAACTAACCGGCCGCTTCGTGGCGCTGCTGCTCAGCCTCATACAACTTGCCGGCTGCAACCATCCTTCCCCGCCGGCGATCCCTGCGCTGTCTCCTCTGCCGAACGGAGGGGCCGCCGCGCCCCCCAGGGTCAATGGAACGATTGGCTCGCCGGATGCGGTTCCACCGCCGCAGATCTCCTACGGCAGCAATGTCGAGCAGTCGCCGCAATCGCGGGGCGCCACGCAAACCGCCGCCGGCGACGTGACTCTGGACTTCGCCGACACTGACATAAGGGAGGTCGTCGCCCAGATCCTGGGGACGATCCTCAAGGTGAACTACACAATTGATCCGTCGGTTCACGGCACCGCCACGTTGCATACCGTCCGGCCGCTCAACCGCTCTGAACTCATCCCCACGGTGCAATCGCTGCTCGCACAGAACGGCGCCGCCTTGGTCACCGCGGGTGACCTGTACCGCGTCGTCCCGGCCGCCCAAGCCGCTTCCGTCGCCGCCGGAGGAGCCGGGACCGCAGGTGCCGTGGTGGTCCCGCTGCAGTACGCCTCTGCTGAGGAATTGGCCAAGATCCTGCAACCCTACGTCGGCGACGGTGGCAAGATCGCCGCCGAACCCGGCCGGAATGCATTGCTCGTTGCCGGAGACCCGCTGGCGCGCGATGGCCTGATAGGGCTGGTCAAGGCGTTCGACATCGATATCCTCGCCCAGCAGTCGTACGCGCTGTTTCCTGTATCGACAGGCGACACCAAGGACTTCGCCTCGGCGCTACAGGAAGCTTTCAAGAGCCGGAGCGGCGGAACCCTGGCGGCCCTGGTGCGGGTCATCCCGCTGGCGCGCATCAACGCCGTCCTGGTCGTGTCCGCCCAGCAGCGCACAATCGAACAAGCGCGACGGGTCTACACGTTGATCGACCGGGCGAGGCGGCAGACCCTGCGAAGCTGGCGCGTGTATTATCTGCAGAACAGTCACTCCGAGGATGTCGCGTATGTGCTGCAGCAGGCCTTCACGCCGGGCAACATAACGGCGCAACCGACCAGCCGCGGCCAGTCCCAGCAAGGCATTGGCAATAGTTCCGGCGGCCAGACGGGCGGCGCGTTCGGCGGTGGCGGCCTGGGCGCCGGAACCGCGGGAGGCCTCGGACGCTCCAACCTGTCCGGCGGTTTCGGCGGGTCATCCTCCAGCCAGTTTGGCGGCGGCCAGGGCGGTTTCGGCCAAACCGGCACCGGCCAGTCCGGCATCGGCCAGTCCGGCACCGGTTCCTCGGGCAATAACCCGCCAGCGGCCGCGCCACCACCGCCGGTCGGCGCGAACCCTTTGCTTGGCGGACTTGAACCGGGAGGATCCGACACCAACGCCGAAGTACTAAGGATTATTCCCGACGATCAGAACAACTCTATCCTGGCATACGGCACCGACCGCGAGCTTGGCACCATCGAGGCGATGCTGCGGAAAATCGACATATTGCCGCTGCAGGTTCGCATCGACGCGGTCATCGCCGAAGTGACGCTGAACGACAATCTGCAATATGGCACGCAGTTTTTCTTCCAGGCCGGCGGGATCAACAGCGTCCTGAGCAACAGTACCCAGCCAGCGGTCGCACCCGCGGCATCGAATCTGAGCCTGAGCCTACCGGGCTTCATCATCGGCGGCCACGGCGCCGGCGGCGCCCCCTTCGCGATCCAGGCTTTGCAGCAGGTCACCACCGTGCACGTGCTCTCCTCGCCGGAACTCCTCGTGCTGGACAACCAGCCGGCCCGGCTTCAGGTCGGCAATGTGGTGCCGTACCTCAGCCAGACCTCACAGAGCACCTTGAGCGAGAACGCGCCTATTGTCAGTTCGATCAATTATCAGCAGACCGGCGTCATCATGCAGGTCACCCCGCGGGTAAACAGTGGTGGCCTGGTGACGCTGGATGTGATGCAGGATGTAAGCAACGTCGTCACCGGCCTCACCACCCCCGGTGTCAATTCGCCGACGTTCGACGAGCGCAATGTGACCTCTCGCGTCGTGGTGCAGGACGGGCAGACCATCGGACTCGCCGGACTGATCACCGACAACACCTCGAAGGGCAACCAGGGCATTCCCTGGCTGAAGGATGTCCCGATCCTGGGCCTGCTGGCGGGCACCCAGAACAATACTCGCCAGCGGACGGAGCTGCTGATCCTGATTACGCCACACGTCATCCACGATCAGCGTGATGCGCGCGCCCTGACCGATGATTTGCGCGAACAACTGATCAACGCGGCGGCGGTCCCCGACCTGCTCAACAATCTGCGCCCATCCGGCGCGTCCGACCCGTCAGCCCGGCTGCGGCAGAAGTTGAATCTGCAGCCCCAATAGCCGGTCCAGCGGCAACGGATCTCTCCCCGCGAACCCTGCCGCCGAACGCACAACCGCCGGAACCCGCCGGGCAAATCCGACCGCCGCCCGCGCTGCACAAGCCCCCATCGGCATCGATCGTCCGCCGCACCAGTCCCGCCAGGGCGGCAATGAATCCTGCATCGCTGTTCTGCGTCGGCACGCGGAAATAGCCCGGCACGCCCAGCCTCTCCGCCAGGTCGCGATACTCCACGTCCAACTCCACCAGGGTTTCGGTGTGTTCCGAGACGAATGCGATCGGCACCACCAGAACCGCCGTCCGGTCTTTCGCCGCCCGCTCGATCTCGCTATCGGTGCTCGGGTCGATCCATTTCTGTGGCGTTGCGCGCGACTGATAGCAGATCGTATGGTCGATCGTTCCGCCTGCGATCCGCGGCGTCAGCTCGGCAAGCACGGCTGCTACCGTCTGTTCCACCTGCCACTGGTAAGGATCACCGCGCCGGACGATCACCTCCGGCAAACCGTGCGCCGAGAACAGCACACGCAACGGCACCGCCGGATCGAGCCCCGCCCTGGCCCGGTCATAACCCGCCTGCACCAGCGCCGCCGTTGCCCGCACAAAGCCCGTGTCAGTCGGGTAGCAACACAGCGTCGTGGTGCGGACCGCCAGTCCGGCGCGCGCCGCCGCCTGCCGCCAGGCCAGCAACGAACTGCCGGTCGTGGTGGTGGAATAGTGCGGGTATAGCGGCAGCAGCACCACCTGATCCGCGCCCCACGCTTTCACCGCGCGCACCGCCTCCAGGCTGAGCGGATGCCAGTAGCGCATCGCGATGAAACACTTGGCCTGCATCTCCGGCAGCGCCGCCTCCAGCGCCGTCGCCTGCTGCCGGGTCAAATCCAGCAGCGGCGACTTGCCGCCTAGCAGCGCGTAGTTCGCCCTCGCCGGCCCTAGCCGGGAGCGTGTGACAATCCGCGCCAGCAGCGGCCGAGCAAAGAAGGGCACCCGCAGGATCGCCGGGTCACGGAACAGGTTGAGCAGGAATGGCCGGATCGCCTCCGGCCGGTCGGGGCCGCCCAGGTTGAACAGGACGATCGCAACCTTACGCGGCACGCACCTGCTCCAGCAGCGCCGCGACATGATCGAGCCGGGTCTGCGGCACGATGCCATGGCCCAGGTTGAAGATGAACGGGCGCCCCCGCATCGCCCGCAGCACCGCGGCGGCTTCGGCCGTCATCGCCGCCCCGCCCGCCACCAGCGCCAGCGGATCGACGTTGCCCTGCACCGCCACCCGTGCCGGCAACATTGCCGCCACCGCACCGATATCACTGCCGGTATCGACGCCGACACCGTCCACCCCGGTCGCCGCATACTCCCCGATCATGATGCCCGCCAGCCGGGGAAAGCCGATCACCGGCAGATCCGGATGACGCTGCTTCAACGCCGCGACGATCCGCCGGGCCGGGGCAATGACATGCTTGCGGAACTGCGACGGCGACAGCACGCCGGCCCATGAATCGAACAGCATCAGAACCTCGGCGCCGGCCTGCGCCTGGGCCGAGAGATATTCGATCGAGGCCTCGGTCAGCACATCCATCAGGCGCCCGAACAGGTCCGGCTGGCTGTAGGCCATCTCGCGCGTGGCGGCAAAATCGCGCGATCCACCGCCTTCCACCATATAGCAGGCGACCGTGAACGGAGCGCCGGCAAAGCCGATCAGCGTGGTATCGGCGAAACCTTCGGCGCTCAGGCCGGCGCGGACCAGACGCACGGTTTCCATGATCGGTGCCACACGTCCTGCCACGCGCGCGGGGTCAAGCGCCGCAACGCCGGCGGCATCCCGCAGCCGCGGCAGCACCGGGCCCTCACCTTCCTTGAAGGCGAGACCATGGCCCAGCGCCCACGGCAGCATCAAAATGTCGCTGAACAAGATCGCCGCATCGAAACCATAGCGGCGAACCGGCTGCAGCGTGACTTCGGCCGCCAGTGCCGGCGTGGTGCACAGCGCGACGAAATCCGTCACTTGAGCCCGTATCGCCCGGTATTCCGGCAGATAACGGCCAGCCTGGCGCATCAGCCACACCGGGGGTGGCCAAACCGCCTCGCCGCCGAGAGTCCGCAACAAAGGCTTCATCGCTGATCCATCCACTCGACATGGGGCCCCGGTGCCTGTCTCCAAGGTTGCGCCGGGACGGTCAAGCCATAGTGGCGGTCAGGCTACAAAGGCTGTCTCCCGCATGCCGCGCGAACCGTCGGGGCGGTCTGGCACGCCGCGAAACAGCGTCATCGCTTCCAGCGAGGCGGCCAGTCGCGTCATCGGCTCCAACCAGTCGCCGGGCTCGTCCTGGCGGAACAGGATCAGGTTCGGATACCACGGACTGTCCTGCCGGCCACTCAACCATCGCCAGCACCCATCGTAGCGGTCGAGCATGAAGACCGGTTTGCCAATCAGCCCGGCCAGATGCACGACGCTGGTATCGACACTGACCACTACGTCCAGCCCGGCGATGATGGCCGCTGTTTCGGCGAAGTCCGTCACCCCCGCCATCGGGTTGAACAGCGCCAATCCCGGCGGCGGCGTCTCCCGCGAGGCCGGACCTACCTGAAGGCTGACGAAGCGCGCGCCCGCCACGGCGGCGAGCGGGGCGAACGCCGCCAGCCCGGCGCTGCGCCGACGGTCCAATGTGCGAAACCCGGCCAGCCACGGCCGCGATTGTCCGGCCCACACCAGTCCCACCAACATTCCGTCACGCGGCAGCCGCAGCATCCAGTGGCGCACTCTCACAGGATCGGGCAGCAGCAGCGGCGGCGGCGGGATGGTCTCGACGGTCGTCCCGAACGCCCGAGGCAAACTGAAGAACGGACAAAAGAAATCGTATGGCGGCAGCCGACCGGGTTCGGTGACCACGTCTGCCACCCCGGGCACCGTTCGCATCAGGCGGACCAGCGCCCGCGGCACGCACGCCACCACGCGTGCGCCGCGGTCCGCCAGCAGCGGCAAATAGCGCAGGAACTGCAAGGTGTCGCCAAACCCTTCTTCGTGCAGGGCAACGATCGTCAACCCGTGCAGATCCTCGACGTCGGCCAGCGATGGCAGCAGCCGATCCAGGTCAAGGGCCGACGCGCCGCTCAGTCTCAGGCGCCATTCATAGTCCCGCCACGCGCTTATCCAACGGCCGGCCTTCAGCAATGCGACTGCCCGGTTGACATGGAACCGCGGGTTCTCGGGATCCAGGCCGACCGCCTGATCGTGCGCCTTGATTGCCTCCTCGAAGCGGCCTTCCACCTTGAGGACGATTTCGAGATTGGACCAGCTCGCGGCCGCGTTCTGATCGAGCGCGATGGCTCGGCGGAAGGATGCGATGGCGGCCTGGAAGCGCCCCTGCTCAGCCTGGGCCAGGCCCATCAGATGGCGACTGGCGACACTGTCCGGCATACCAGCCAGCACAGCTTCCGCCAGTACCGCCTCGGCCTCCTGCACCCAGTCGTGGTCCAGCAGAAATTCGGCGAAGGCGACCCGCAATCGAGCGTCCCGGGGGGACAGACGCAGACAGGCACGGAATTGGCGCCGGATCAGGGTAGGCGGCAGCGGCGGTTGCATGGCGGCCAGGTCCTGGCACGGATGCCGCGCATCCGGCCGTTAGTCCGGCAACATGCTCCAGCACCGCCGCGGCACGATCGGCCTCCCCCATAGCCCCGATCGCAAGGCCCAGAATCAGGAACGCAAACGGATCATCAGGCTCCAGCGCGAGCGCCGCCCGCGCCTGCACCTCGGCCTCTAGCCACGAACCCGACTGCAGTTTTGTAAGAGCGGCCGCCGCTGGTTCCGTTACCATCACAACTCACGCCCGTTCGCGCAAAGCAGCAGCATCGTCGGAAAGCATTAAGATCGGGTTAGCGAGATGTAATTTGCCCTCGAGGCTCGGGAGCGACCGCACCGAGCTCGAACAGACGTTACAGTCCGGTGTCACTTCTATTAAGCAATGGTGATCTCGATTTCCCGACAGACGTAATGATTGGCAATTCGAAAATAAATAGGCCGAAAATACCCACATTACGTCGAATTTGGCGGCTTTCTTTTCTCGCAAAGTGACAATCGAGCAGGCACCAGTGGTCTGGCCACCGCCCGGTCCGCGATTGCGCGCCTTGGCGATGGCGTCGGGCGGATTTCGCACGGCAAATGAGTAGGTATTTTCCGAAGCTTTCGCCGAGAAGACGATCTCCGGCATACTAGTGTCATGACTTTGCCAGCCCGCACTCCACCGGTGAGGGACCACTGGCGCAGTCTAGGGGGAACCGTTCACCGCGCGCCGGGGAAAAGGAATCTTTCGTTCCGGCATCGTAGTCGAGTCGGCTCGGCGAGTGCCACCTTGCGGGCGGCTACCGAGCGGTCGACTAACATGGGAACGAAGGTGAACAATGGCAATTAACAAGGTCGGGACTGGACGACCTCGACCAAAGACGACCCCGTCAGCGGCAGCTCCCGTATCAGGCGCGGGAAATGAACCGACGACGACGGTCATCGATGGCGCGTCGGCGGCAAGCGATTACATCCAAAATACAGTAAGGGAAGAACATAACATGGACAGTATCACAAGGACCACCGACGAGGTGACGTCGTTCAGCCAAGGCAACATCGATGCGATGGTGAAATCAGGTCAGGCCTGGGCCTCCGGGATGCAGGCGATCACCCAGACCATCGCGGAGACGGCTCAGGCGCAGCTCGACCATACTCTATCTACCTGGAGGGCGCTGAGCAGCGCCAAGTCGCTCAAGGAGGCAATGGATCTGCAGACCGGCTTGGCCCGCGCCTCGCTCGAGACGGCTCTCGCCGAGACCGGAAAACTCACCGAGGTGTCGATCAAGCTCGCCGAGCAGTCGATCGCACCGCTCACCGCGCGCATCTCGATCGCCGTCGAAAAGCTTACGAACCAAAGCCGCTGAATTGGCGCAGGCTGCCGGGTCCCGGCTGGGATTGCTGCAGCCTGCGTCTGCGTCTGCTGGTATTTCTGCCCCGGGCACAGCCACTCGGTGGCCGTGCCCGGGCGCGGCTGAAGATAGGCCGGAGGTCGCGGACGCGGCATCCAGCGTTTGCCTCCGTCGGCACTCGAGCGAGCTCGCGTCAGGCGCACGCCCAGCTAACGGCCAGAGCGGAGACTCTCCGAGCTAAAGGTCGGCCCGACCCGGTTGATTCGCATGATCTCTACCGAAATCGGAAACTCGCGGACAATCTGTTTGAAGCGGCTGAGTTCGCACCGTGTGTCGCTTGAGCAACCTCCCACTCGTCGCCTTTGACGGGCGACCAGGATCCGATCGCGCGCCATCGACGGGCCGATAGTGGGTCACTGGGACACGCGCTCGAAGCAGCGATTTGACGTCGTTCTTCATACGGAATTACCACGCGCCGGGGCGCAGCTGGGAACACGAACGGCATTTTGACGATGTTTATGCCAGATCATCGCGCGCCGGGGTTCCTCGAACCCGACCTTATAGGTCGCCCCGCGTAACGAAGAATCACTCCGGTGTCGGGCCGACTGGTAGATCGACCGCAACATCGTTACGTCTTCCTCGCGAAGCTGGTTGCAAAAGCAACGGCTGCCAATAATTGCTGTTATCTGACCAGCGGTCGATTGCCGAGGCAATTCGCGGCTCTGCCTCGATCCCGTCGCCGGGCCCCCGCTTTCAATTTTTCTTCCGTCAGATCCGGTCTTCCGTCAGATCCGGTCTTCCGTCAGATCCGGCGACCGGTCATCTGCGGATTCGATCATGCACCCAATCATGTATCCATTGCGGCTGCCAGGTGCCAGGCCCACCAGGCAACTTCAGCCGTCTGCCCGCGGCACCCAGGGGATGCGCGATACCGCGATCCCGTCCTCGGCGAGGCTTTCGGCCTGCTCCTCGGTTGTCTCGCCGTAGATCCCCCGATAGTCGCTCTCACCTCGGTGCATCTTGCGGGCCTCATCAGCGAACTGCGGCCCGACATAGTCGCAATGCTTCTCCACCTCGGCCCGCATGCGCTGCAGCACGGCCAGCATCTGCGCCGGAAGACGTCCGTTCGCCATCCTTTCAGGTGTAACGGTCGGTGCCACCGCCGGCGGTGCAGCTTCCGGCTGCGACGGAGCCGGCGCCACCGTCAACGCCTGCCGCTTCGCCACGGCCGGCGCCATCAATGCGCGCTCGATACCGGTATCGCCGCATTCGGGGCATTCGACCAGCCGCCGCCGCGCCTGTTGCTCGAACGTGGCGCTATCCTTGAACCAGCCATCAAACGCATGCGCCTGGCTGCACTGCAACTGGTAGTGAATCATTCCTCATCCCGATCAGGCTGTCGCATCGACGAGCAGATGGTGCATTCTGGCACTCAAAGCAACCGAGTGCCAGCCGGATTTAAACCAGCTCGAGCAGGGGATCGAGCTTGCCGGCACGATCCAGCGCCAGCAGATCGTCGCACCCGCCAATATGCCGCCCATCGATGAAGATCTGCGGCACGCTGGTGCGTCCCGACAGCCGCACAGATTCGGCGCGCTCCGCTGACCCATGCGGCGCGCCGATTTCACGGAATGCCACGCCTTTCTTCGTCAGCGTGTGCACCGCCCGTTCGCAGTATGGGCACCAGGGTTGGGTATAGATCAGTACGTCCGCCATATTGTCACCTCACTGCACTCATCTTGGTGAGTTCAGCACACCGCGCAAGTCCGGCGGGCCAGTTCCGCTTCGCACGCGGCCCAGTCGGCCGTACAGCCGCCGTCCATCCACCACTGCCGCAACGCGCGCAGCAGCGTCCCGACGCGTGGCCCGGGCGCTACCCCCAATGCCACCACGTCGCGACCCTCCAACGGAAATGCTGGCTGCGGCATGTCCGTCAGACGGCGCCGCAGGGCATGAGCCTTGGGATCGGCGTCCAGCCAGGTTTGATCGATCAAATCGACACGCCTGAAATCGGCCAGCTTCCGTCGCAGCGCTGCATCATCGTCATCTGGCCGCGCGGCCGGGGTCGATTGCAGTCGTACCAGGCGGTCCCGCTGGTCGTTGGACAGTTTCAGCCGTCGCGCGAAGCTCAGTTTTTCGCCGGGCACCATCGCGGCAAGCCGCAGGATGGGATCGGCCGGCGCACCGGCGTCCTGCAGTGCGACCAGGCGATCCGGCCGCGAGGCCTCCGGCGCGATTGCCGCCAGGATGCCGAGATCGGCCATCAACCCGACCGCTCCCGTCGGATTCGGCGCCTCGAGAAATCTTGAACAATTCAGTCCATATCCGTTCGGCGGACAACCGCGCGAGGCCGGGGATGCCCGCGCGAAGTGCCGCAAGCGTATCCGGATCAGGCGGCACCCGGCCGTAACGGGCATCGAACCGGAAGAACCGCAGGACTCGCAGGTAATCCTCGCGGATCCGCTCCGGCGCCTCGCCGACGAAGCGCACTCGCCCCTCGCGCAGGTCCGCCAGGCCGCAGAAATAATCGAATACCGCACCGTCCCGCGCCATCGACAGGGCATTGATGGTGAAGTCGCGCCGCCGCGCGTCCTGCCGCCAGTCGGAGGTATATTCAACCACAGCATGCCGGCCGTCAGTTTCCACGTCTCGGCGCAGCGTGGTGATCTCGAACCCGCGCCCCGCCACCACCGCGGTGACCGTCCCATGGTCCAGCCCTGTCGGCACCGCGCGCAGCCCGGCCGCGGTCAAGGCGGCGGTGACGGCGTCCGGCGGCAGCCCGGTCGCAAGATCGATATCATTGACCGGCAGCCCGATCAGCAGGTCGCGCACAGCGCCGCCGACCACACGGGCGTCCGGCAACGCATCCCAAACCGGTGCCAGCGCTCGATCCGAGCCAAATGGCGGCGGCTGCAGCCGCAACACCGGACTGTCAGTCATGGCGTTGCCGCGTGGCCCGGCACGATACGGCCATCCAGCATTTGCGCCGGAACATAGCTCTGCTGGGAGTCCGAGGCGTCGCGGGCACGCAGCCAGATCAATAAGGCCAACATCACCAGGACGAAGCCGGCGGCCCCGGTTACCAGCCATATCGGCGGGCGTTCCGATGGCACAACCAAACGCCAGACCGCGAAGCCCACGAACGGGGTCAGGAACAATAAAATCTCGATCAGCCGCGGCATTGCGTGTGGTCCCAAAGCGACGTCGGCCTGATCCGCATCGATCTGCCTGATAAGTGGCGTCCAGGATCGTGGATGTAGACCAGTTTCGGGCAGCACGGAAATGCGCTCAACGCGCGGCCGCCCGCCGCGGGCCATCGTCGAGCCAACCAGGAATCGCGTAGTTCCGTTGTGGCCCCGGCGCCCGCGTTATGGCGAGGCGGAGGCGAACATCGCGTCTATCGTACGGGTCAGGCTGGGTCGCCAATCCGGCAAGGTCACACCGAACACCTCACGCAGACGGGTGCAATCCAACCGCGAGTTTGCCGGGCGCTTGGCCGGCGTCGGCCAGTCAGCCGCGGCGATCGGGACGACCTCCGGCACGCTCGCACCGTGGCGAGCGGCTTCCTCGAACGTCGCGACGGCCAGACCATGCCAACTGGTGGCGCCGCTCCCGGCGGCGTGGAAGATGCCCTGATACTCCGGCTGCCAGCCCGTGTGATCCAGCCGATCGGCGACCGCGAGGATCGCCGCGGCCAGATCGGTGGCGGTGGTGGGGCAACCGTACTGGTCGGCGACAACGGTCAAGCGGGTCCGGGTCTTCGCCACCGCGAGCATCGTGCGCACGAAGTTCTTCCCGGTGGCGGCATAGACCCATGCCGTACGCAGGATCATAGCCTTGGCCCCGGTCGCCATCACCGCCTGCTCTCCGGCCAGCTTGCTGGCGCCGTAGACGCCCTGCGGCGCCACCTTGTCACTCTCCACATACGGCTCCGCCTTGGCACCGTCGAACACGTAATCCGTCGAAATATGGATCAGCGGGATGTCGGCGGCGGCGCACAGCCGCGCCAGCATGGCCGGGCCGTCGCGATTGGCCCGATAGGCCGCCTCGGTGTTGCTCTCCGCCGCATCGACCGCGGTATAAGCCGCGGCGTTGATCACCAGACGAGGTACCACCGCATGGAACGCGGCCTCGACTGTCGCCGGCTGATCGAAATCGAGGTCAGGCCGGCCGAGGCGCCGGACATCCGAGCAGCCCGCCGCGGCAAGGGCGGATGCAAGCTGACCGGTTCCGCCCGTCACCAGGATCGGGCCGCCAGCCCGCCGATCGGGCATCGACCGGTCAGACATGAAACCACGCCGGGCAGTCGGCCAGGCGTGGCAGCACCTTGTCCTTGTCCGAGAGCACCACTTCGTCGGCGGAAATCGGCCAGTCGATACCGATTTCGGGGTCGTTCCAGATAACCCCCCGCTCCGCCGCTTTGTCGTAGTCGCCAGTGACCTTGTAGATTACCTCGGTCTCGGCGGTCAGGGTGCAATAGGCGTGCAGGAACCCAACCGGCACCCAGAGCTGCGCCCAGTTCTCGGCGCTCAGCGTCGTCCCGACATATCTTCCGAAGGTCGGCGAGCCCCGCCGGATATCCACCGCCACATCATAGATCGCGCCTTTGACAGCCCGCACGAGCTTGCCCTGGGCATTCCGGCCGATCTGGCAGTGCAGTCCGCGCAGCACCCCCGCCGCCGTCGATAATACGTGGTTGTCCTGGATGAAGGGGCCGGGAATGCCCGCTTCGGCGAAGCCGCGCTGGTTCCACGTCTCCGAGAAGAAGCCACGTGGGTCCTGGAACCGGTGCGGAGTGATCAGTTTGACATCGGGGATCTCCAGCGGCTCCAGCTTCACTCCAGTTCCCCTTCCGCCAACTCCATCAGCACGCGGCCCAGTTCGGTCTTGCCCAGGCGCGTCGCATGCTTGCGCAGCCGGTCGGCGTCGATGAACCCCATGCGGAACGCGACCTCCTCGGGGCTGCCGACCAGCATCCCGGTGCGCGACTGGATCGTCTGCACGAATGTCGCCGCCTGCAACAGGCTATCGGGCGTGCCCGCGTCAAGCCAGGCACAGCCGCGTGACAGTTTCTCGACATGCAGCGTGCCCATCTCGAGATACACACGGTTCAGATCGGTGATTTCCAACTCACCGCGCGCCGAGGGCCGGATTTGCGGAGCAATGTCGCTGACATGCTTGTCGTAGAAGTAAAGCCCGGTGACCGCCCAGTTGGAGGCAGGGACCGCCGGCTTCTCGACAACTTCCATCGCTCGGCCCGCGGCGTCGAAGACGACCACACCGTAACGCTCGGGATCGCGCACCTGATAGGCGAAGACGCTGGCACCCACCGGACGGGCGGCGGCCGCGCGCAGCAACGTGGACAGATGATCGGCATGGATCAGATTGTCGCCGAGGGCCAAGGCGCAGGCTTCGCCCTGCAGCCAGTCGCGGGCGATCAGAAAGGCCTGCGCGATCCCGTCCGGCCTGGATTGCACCGCATACGAGAAGCGGATGCCCAGGCCCGAGCCGTCCCCGAGCAGGCGCTGGAACTGCGGCAGATCGTCAGGGGTCGAGATCACCATGATGTCCCGGATCCCCGCCAGCATGAGCGTGGACAACGGATAGTAGACCATCGGCTTGTCGTACACCGGCAGCAGTTGCTTTGATGCTGCAAGCGTCATCGGATGCAGCCGCGTGCCGGAGCCGCCGGCGAGCAGAATGCCCTTCACGCCGCTTTCCCTTGGTTCGCCGCGCCGTGACCCGGACCCGCCGAACCGGGGTTTCCCAGCCGCTGGCCTGCATAGCGGGCGGCGCGCACATGCTCCCACCACGCGCGATGATCGAGATACCAGTCGATCGTGCGGGCCAGGCCGGTCTCGAAGTCGTGCGGCGCCTTCCAGCCCAGCGCCGCCTCGCTGTGGGACGGATCGATCTCATAGCGGAAATCGTGACCGGGCCGGTCGGTAACGAAACGAATCAGCCGCTCTCTCGGGCCGGCGGGATCGGGCGCCAGCCGGTCGAGATGCGCGCAGATGGCGCGGACCACCTGCAGGTTGGTGCGCGGCTGCCGAGCGCCGATGGCGTAGGTGGCGCCGGGGAGGCCATGCTCGAGGACGCGGACCAGCGCCTCGGCGTGATCCTCGACGAACAGCCAGTCGCGGGTGTTCGAACCGTCGCCGTAAACCGGCAATTCACGGCCCTCCAGTGCGTTCAGGGTGACCAGAGGGATGAGCTTCTCGGGAAACTGCCACGGGCCGTAATTGTTGCAGGTGTTCGAAACGATGGTCGGCAGATCGTAAGTGTGGCTCCAGGCTCGCACCAGGTGATCGGATGCCGCCTTGCTGGCGGAATAGGGACTGCGCGGATCATACGCGGTTGTTTCGGTGAACGGCGCATCCTCCGTCCGCAACGCGCCGAACACCTCATCGGTAGAGATATGATGTAGCCGAAACCCGGCCTTTCGCGCGGAATTCATCCCGGCGTAGTGCCGCCGGGCGGCTTCCAGCAGGGTAAAGGTGCCGACCACGTTGGTCTGAACGAAATCGGCCGGCGCATCGATCGATCGATCCACATGACTTTCCGCCGCCAGATGCATGACCGCGTCGGGGTCGTGCAGCTCGAACACTTGCCGCATCGCCGCCGCGTCCGCGACGTCGGCACGAATCAGCAGATGGCGGTTGTGCCCACGCCCGTCCTCGAGCGCCTCCTCGGACGCAGCGTAGGTCATCTTGTCGATATTGATCACGACGTGGTCAGTTCGGCGAAGCAGAAAGCGCACCACGGCGGAACCAATGAAACCGCAACCGCCGGTCAGCAAAAGTTTCATAGGCCCGCGCTTCCACCTTGCACCATGCGGCTGCCGTATCATCAATTCGTGCAGCGCAGCAATCTTAAGCTGCACAGTGGCGGATCAACATGCCGGTAGACAGGCTGACGAAAGGCGCGATCCATCCGCGGCGGATCGGCCCGGCGCGAGGCGGTACGCGCCGACGATACGGCCGGGGAACCGAGCAGGGGTGGGTCAGAAACTCATGTGCACGAGGAAGGTCGGTCGCGAGGAAGGCAACCGGATAGAAACAGTTGCACCGCCGCCTCACCCCACGCATCGATCTGATCGCCATTCAACGACGGTCCCAGCCCGACCGCTCGGCGTTGCGGGCCTGCCAGCACCAGATGGAGGAACTGCTCCGCGGCGAATCCGCTATCCAGTGGGCGCAGCTTGCCGGCGGCGACGGCAGCCTCCAGCAGCGCCGCGATCCGGCCCACGCCCTCCCGCGTACCGGCCTGAGCCATGATCGTTCGGAGTTCGGGGAACCGGCCCGCCTCGGCGACCATCAGCCGATGAAGGGCGATCGCCTCTGGCGTTAGGCCCACCCTGAGAATGCCGCGGGCCGCGACACGCAGCGCGGCCTCCAGATCATCCGTCTCGTGCCATAGGTCGGCTGACAGGATCCAGCCGGACACCAACCGTTGCAGCACACCCAGGAAAAGCGCCGGCTTACCGTTCCAGCGGGCGTAGATGGTGCGCTTGGCGACACGGGCCTGCCGCGCGATCACTTCGATACTGGTGGCGGCGTAGCCTTCACTGAGAAAGGCGGCGGTGGCGTGATCCAGGATCGAGGCTTCCAGCAGCGCCGCCGCCGCCGCCGTGGGACGCCCGCCCGTGCGAACGACAGCCGTAGCGCCCGTCGCGGAAGCCACTGGACCTAGTAGCCCCAGTAATGATGCGGATGATAGTACGGCCCAGCCGGCACGATGATGCATCCGGACAGCAGGATGGCGACGCCCAGCGCAATGATCGTCGACATGCCGCGGGCGGCCGCTTTGCGGATCAGCAACGTCTTGTCGAACATGGGCGGAAACTCCCGATGGATAGTGACCTCATGGATATAGACCAAAAGAACGAAACGCAACGGGAGCGATGCAATACGAAGTGTAACGTGATCCAGCGTCGCCGGGGTATGCCGGATTTCACCACCGCCCGGCGTGCCGGGACGCTCCGGTTTCAGCGACCTCCGGTTCAGGATAGTTGGACCCGCCTATTCGTCACGTCGAAAAGGCGGGGCGCGATTGTGCCCAGTCTTGCTTCCGCGTCACGGCGCCTCAAGCTAGACTGAACAACCTGGGATGGAGATTTTGTAGCATGGCGAAGCTCGTCTTCGGATTGAACCAGTCCCTGGACGGCTATGTCGACCACCTGGAGTTTGCGCCAGGTCCCTCACTCTTCCGTCACTTCATCGAGCAAGTGCGCGCCCTGACAGGCAGTGTGTACGGTCGCCGCATGTACGAGGTAATGCGTATTTGGGACGAAGACCTTGCTGAATGGGACGCCGAGGAACGCGACTTCGCGTCAGCGTGGCGAAGCCAACCGAAGTGGGTTGTGTCGCGCTCGTTGAAGTCCGTCGGCCCCAACGCCGCTCTCGTCGAAAATGACCTCGAGGCGGTGATACGTGGACTGAAAGCTCAGCTCATTGGAGAGATTGAGGTCGCTGGACCAGACCTGGCGCGAAGCCTGACCGACCTTGGTCTTATCGACGAGTATCGCCTCTACCTCCACCCCGTTGTGCTTGGTCGGGGCAAGCCATTCTTCGCCGGCCCACGGCCGCCGCTTCGCCTCGTGGCCAGCGATCTAATCGGCGAGGGCGTGATCAGGTTGACATACGTTCCTGCCTAATCACCCAGCACGTCCGCCGGCTGGCGGCCGGCGAAACGACTCCTGGGAACGGCCTGCCCGTCACGTCTTCGCTGCAGCTCGGCATAAGTAGGATTTGTGTTGCCGCGGTCACATCCCTCAGGATCAACAAGCACCTAACCTCGTGGCGACTGTCGTGTCGCTAACGGAGTTCGGTAACATGAGAAACGCTGCACTGCCGGAATATATGCGCTGCATTGCATCTGTGCCGCACAAGCCGCCAATTCGTGCGGGCGCCTATTCACCAATACTCGGTATCGATGGATCGGCCCCCAACCGCACCGCGATCATCGTTGATGCCTGGGGCGCATTCCGTCCGGTTTGCGAGAACCCTGATGGGCGTTGGCAACTTCTCTCTCAAGATGATGGTTTCGTTGCCGAGCTTGTTTTCGCCTAGTGTGCGATGCGGAGTTCGAGTCAGGGTTCACCTACCGATGAACCGAAGCGCTCGCCGTTGTCTCGACCGGACTTGCAGCCGGTCGACCGACTGTCATTGCTCAGACCGCGCCGCTGCGGCCTGAAGTTGTGCCATGTCGGCTTGGTGGAATGGATTCAAATGGGCAATCCATTGCAGGTCAGCCACTTTGATTTTCTGTCGCACGTCGCTCGATAATGCCTGTGAGCGCCTCGCCGCCTCGGCCCACGTGATCTTCCGCTCAACGACGAGCACGTCAATTCCGTCTGCCTGGGTGAATTCATCCTGCAGAATTGGGGTCAGATCCGGTCGGGGTGTCGCAACCGCCATCAGCAAATCGTCGCGACATTTGTTCACCTCATCGAACCTCGTGCCAAAAAGCCGAGCGTCCTGCTCGGAAGGGATTGCTTCATCAGTCAACTGAGCCGTTACGGGCTGCATCGTGTCCACACCCGGGGTATGCGCCAGCAGCGAGGCGTATTCGGGCCGGTTTGTCACCGACCTCACACACGCTTTGAACTGCGTCCAGGCCACCTGGGTAGCCCACCCGGGCTGCTGCGCATGTTTGTTTGTCGCTGTGCCGCAACCAACAAGACCCAGAGCGATCAACGCGATGCAGCTGCATCTGATACCAGCGGCCCGGAGGGACGACTGGTATGCGCGCGCGCTTGGCGGGGCGACCGAGCACGCGAGGGAGCGGGCCGCGCGCGAGATCAATGCAGGTACCGACGGCCCGACAGCCGGAGAATGGGTCGGCATTTCGGGCCGTCGGTATGAGATGAAGTTTCCGCTGCACGGCCGCCTCCGTTTCCAAACCCATACGATCAATGCCCTGATTCTCTCCAGAGCTCGTGCCAGCCAGTATAACCTCAGGCCGCACGGATGACGATGAGGGCCCCTGTCGCTGGCCCACCGCATGCTGCATGATCGCCGCCGCCAGTCGCTGGGGAGCGTGCCATGACCTCCGCCGCCTTCCGTCCCGTCCACACCCTCGTCGCGGAGATTGCCGCGCGCCGCCTGTCGCCGGTCGACCTCGTGGATGAATTCATCGCTCGCATCGAGCGCCTGGAACCCAGGCTGCACGCCTTCATCTCAGTCAACGCCGCCAACGCTCGGCTCGCCGCCGAAGCAGCGGACAAGGCGATCCGCGCCGGCCACGCCGTCGGACCGCTGCACGGCATTCCAATAGCGATCAAGGACCTCGTGGAGATCGAGGGCGAGGTCGCGATGGGCGGCACCGCGGCCTGGCGCAACCGAATCGCCCCGCACACGGCGACCCTTGCGCGCAGGCTCATGGCGGCCGGCATGATCAACCTCGGCAAGACCCACACGGTGGAGTTCGCCTATGGCGGTTGGGGCACCAACCAGCATTTGGGTACGCCGTGGAACCCCTGGGACGACCGCACGCACCGCGCGCCCGGAGGTTCATCCTCGGGCTCCGGCGTCGCGGTCGCCGCGCGGATGGCGCCCTGGGCGATCGGGACCGACACCGGCGGCTCGGTGCGGATCCCGGCCGCGTGGAACGGCATCACCGGGCTGAAAACCACCATCGGCCGGATCAGCACGTTCGGCGTCCTGCCGCTCAGTCCGACGCTGGACACGCCCGGCCCGATCACGCGCGATGTCGAGGACGCCGCGCTGCTGCTGGCCGTGCTTCAGGGCGAAGACCGGCACGACCACCGCACGCTGGGCGTGCACGACGTGGACCCGATGCCGGACCTGCGCCGAGGCGTGAAGGGACTGCGCCTCGCCCGGCTGCCGGCGGGCGAACGTAACGGCATCGATGCGGAGGTCCTGGCGGCGTACGACCGGTCGGTCGATGCACTCGCCAACATCGGCGCGGAGATAGTCGATGTGACACTGCCCGCGCGGTTCGCTGATCTCGGCGCGATCAACGGACGCATCATGTCGGCCGAGGCATACGCGGCGCTGGCGGACCTGGTTGACGACAATAGCCAGTTGCTGGACCAGGACGTACGGCCGCGCGTGCGCGCCGGGGCAGCGATCTCATCCCGCGATTATCTCGTCGCGCTGGCCGAGCGGGAGCGGATGAAGGCCTCGTTCAACGCTGCTATCGAAGGCGTCGACGCGCTGCTGACGCCAACCGCGGTGACGCCCGCCATGCCGGTGGCTTCGATCGACCAGAATACGACGCCGGCGATCTTCACGCGATGGGTCAACTTCCTTGACCTGTGCGCTGCGGCGGTGCCGAACGGCTTCACTGTCGGTGGCTTGCCCACCTCACTGCAAATCGTCTGCCGGGCCTATGCCGAACCGCAGGCGTTAAGGATCGGCTACGCCTATCAGGTCGCGCACGACTGGCACCTGCGAGTGCCGCCGATGGCGGGGTAGGCAGGGTCGCGCTGACCCGTTGTCTGACCGGGCGCTGCCTCCGCGGGGCCGCGCTTTAGCGGGGATGACGATGCCCGTCGCACTCCCGTGCGCGTTCGTGCTATACTGCCGGCAATTCAACTAGGGAGAACGCCATGATCCATCATCTCTCCATCGCCGCGCGAGACCCGAAGCACGCCGCGGGTGTGCTTGCCGAACTCATGGGCGGAACCGCGGTGCCGTTCCCGCCCAACCCCGGCAGTTTCTTCGCGCTGCAGCTCGATGAACACGGGTCTGGAGTGGAGGTCTATCCCGCCGGGACGGAGCTTCAGCCCGGCGGTGCCACGGGCGGCACTTTCGTCAAACAGGCCGCGCGCGGCTATGGATCGACGCACTTCGCGCTCAGCGTCGCAACCGATCCGGCCACTGTGCAGGCGGTCGCCGAGCGCGCGGGATGGCAATGCTTCGACTGCAATCGCGGTCCATTCCACGTCATCGAGGTCTGGGTCGAGAACGAAACAATGGTCGAGATCCTGCCGCCGGAATATGCGCGAGAATACTTGACCTTCACACGTCCCGATAAGGTCACCGCAGCCCTGGCGGCGGCACCCACGGCGACGGCTCGCCAGCGCCAAGGCTAGACAAACTGGATCGCCGGTAACCCCGGTCATCCGCGGATAGCTCCGAGCGCCGTCACTCGGTCGATGGCTGTGTCGCCACACAGGTGACGGCGGATCGTTTGCTGCTCGCCCGGTGGCCGATCGCCGATAGCCACCTCGGCCAATTTTTGTGCTGAATTCCATCCCAGAGGCTCTTGCCGCCTTTTAAGGCTTCGGAGCCTGTGCTTGTCTTCTCGAATCGAATGCGCCTTGGAAGGACAGTTTGGATGGTACGATCGGCTGCTGGCAGATGGCTGGACACTTCCATCGCGGCGGCGCGCGGTGTTGGCTGGGCCGGCAAGCCCAAGCTGCACACCTTGACTGAGGATGTGCAGGGCAAGTTTCACTACACCATCGGTCCGTACTCCGAGCCGGTCCTTCACGTCGAACCGGGCGATCGCATCCGTATCGAAACGCGCGATGCCTTTGAGGGCGCGATCCGCACCGAACGCGACAAGCCGACGGAGCGGCTGCGCATGCCGTTCGTCAACCCGCAGAACGGTCCGATCATGGTAACGGGCGCCGAACCGGGTGACACGCTCGCGGTGCATATCGAGAGCATGCTGCCGCGCGGTGAGAATCCGCGTGGCACCTGCTGCATGATCCCGCATTTCGGCGCGCTGACCGGAACCACGCTGACCGCGATGCTGAATCCGCGCGTTGCCGGAACTGACCCGCAAGATCCACGTCGATGAGAAGCAAGTGCGCTGGAGCGACGCGTGTGACGCTGCCCTACAACCCGCACATCGGCACGCTCAGTACCTCGCCGGAGATCGACTGCATCAATTCGCTCACCCCCGACAGCCATGGCGGCAACATGGATCTGCCGGACATGGGGCCCGGCAGCATCACCTATCTGCCGGTACGCACCGCCGGCGCGCAGACTGTTCATCGGCGACGCGCACGCCTGCCAGGGCGACGGCGAGGTCTGCGGCACTGCGGTCGAATACCCCTCGACCACCACCATCCGCGTCGACCTGATCAAGGGTTGGACGCTGGAGTGGCCGCGCCTGGAGCGGGAAGATTTCATCATGACCATCGGCAGCGCCCGCCCGCTGGAGGATGCCACCCGCATCGCCTATCGCGAACTCGTGCTGTGGATGGAGGCGGAATACGGCTTCGACCGCTGGGACGCCTACATGATGCTCAGCCAGTGCGGCCGGGTGCGGCTCGGCAACTTCGTCGATCCGAAATACACCGTCGGCGCCGGTATCCTGAAGAAGTACCTGGCGCCGACGGGCTGAAAGGAAATAACGAGGACATCATATGGATCTCGGACTGGCAGGACTGAAGGCCATCGTCACCGGCGGCACCAAGGGGATCGGCCGCGCCGTCGCCGATCATTTCGCAGCGGAAGGCGCGGATGTCGCGATTTGCGCGCGCAACGCGGCCGAGGTTGCCGACGCGGTCGCCGCGTTGCGTGCAACCGGCGTGAAGGCGACCGGACGCGCTCTGGATGTCGCGGACGGTCCGGCGTTGACTGCACTGGGTCGAGGACGCGGCGGCCGAACTCGGCGGCCTCGACATCGTCGTTTCCAACGTCTCGGCGCTGGCGATCGGGCAGGACGATGCATCCTGGCAGGCCGAGTTCGAGACCGACATGATGGGCACCGTCCGCGCGGTCAACGCGGCGATGCCGTTTCTGGAGAAATCATCCGCCGCGGCCATCGTCGTGATCGCCTCGGTCTCCGGCCGTGAGGTCGATTTCGCCGCCGGTCCCTATGGCGTGTTCAAGGCCGCACTGATCCATTACGCCAAGGGCTTGTCCTTCCAGCTTGCCGGCAAGGGCATCCGGGTCAATGCCTTGTCTCCCGGCAATACCTATTTCCCCGGCGGCGTCTGGGAGAAAATCGAGCACGGCAATCCGGAGCTGTTCAAGCAGGCGATGGCGCTGAATCCGACCGGCCGGATGGGGCGGCCGGAGGAGATGGCGCGTGCCGTGGTGTTCCTGGCGAGCCCGGCGGCGAGTTTCATTACGGGCACCAACCTTGTGGTCGATGGCGCATTGACCCGCGGCGTGCAGTTCTAAAGCCAGGCGGCTACGTTCGCAGCATCTGTCCTGCCCTCGCGCAGGCTCCAGTGTCATCCCGGCGCGGGCTCCAGTGTCTCCCCGGCGCAGGCTCCAGTGTCATCCCGGCGCAGGCTCCAGTGTCATCCCGGCGCGGGCTCCAGTGTCATCCCGGCGCAGGCTCCAGTGTCATCCCGGCGCAGGCTCCAGTGTCATCCCGGCGCGGGCTCCAGTGTCATCCCCGCGCGGGCTCCAGTGTCATCCCGGCGCAGGCTCCAGTGTCATCCCCGGCGCAGGCCGGGGACCCACGACTTGCGGGGCTGCGCGGGGAGATTCGTGGATCATCGGGGTCACGCCCCGCTTGTACCAGCATCCGTTGACGCTGACTTCACCGTTCGCGGGCTCCAGTGTCATCCCCGGCGGAAGCTCCAGTGTCATCCTCGGCGCAGGCTCCAGTGTCATCCTCGGCGCAGGCTCCAGTGTCATCCCCGGCGCAGGCCGGGGACCCACGACTTGCACTGTCGCGCGGTCAAAGTCGTTGCCCCCTGGCCCTCCGCCTCCGCGCCCTGACCCCTGGCCCTCCGCCTCCGCTTCCGCCAAAGATGACAACTTGAGACGGACGATCAGCACTAAAGGCCATCGATATCTTATTGGTTTCGCTTGCGGACGCTCCGCCAACCCCGTGCGCACAACGGTCGTCCCTTCGGGCTGCCGGGTATTATATCACGCCGCATTATACTGTCTGTGGGCGCAGGCGCTACGCCGTCGATTTCGTGTACCGGCCAGCATGCGTTTCCCGTGGCCATCAAGCTCGACTGTGCCGATACTGTGCCATGCACTTCGTGCCACAGTTCCCGCCACGTCCGCCGAAAGTATTGCGGCCACTACGGCTGCTGCGGCCAGCACGCAGGAAGCTCGTCGCGATCCGGCCGACGGACACGTTCGGCCGCGACTTCTTCAGCCACACGTTGTTACGCCAGTCGATCTTTCCATGTAACAGTCCGGGCGTCGTCAAACAGGCGTCCGTCAACGATGCGGCTGATTTCCATGCCAGATCGCCGCGGCAACGTCACGCTCTGAAGCCCCTGATCCGCGACGGGCTGTTCATCAGGGACGACAAGGTAAGGCGCGAACGACGCGACCGCGTTGCTCCGCTGACCCACATCTCCCGCCTGCCGGATTTCCCGCCGAGGTGGCATGGTGCGCAGGCACGCCGCGGCGCTCTGCTCATCCGGACGGTCACCGGCGAATTGCCGTCGCGCGCCGAGCGGGCAGATGCGGAAGTCTCACTGGCGCGCGGTATGGCGGCGGAGCAGGGCGGCGGCCTCGATCCCGATGCGATTCGCAACGAAACGGCCGTGCTGTTCATGCCTGGGCACGAGACGACCGTCAGCACATTGACTTGGGCGTGGTGCCTGTTCTCGCAGGACTGCGAAACCGAGGCCCGGCTGCACGTCGAAGTCGATTCCCCTGACGGTCAGCCGACTTACGCTCACCTGCCCCGGCTACGGTTCACCCAAGCCGCGATCGAGGACACGTCGCGCTCGTTTCCGCCTGTGCCGACCAAGGCCCGCGTGTCGGCGCAGGTTCGGCGCATCGAGGGGCGCAACCTCCCGGCCGGCGCCCTGGTGGTGCTGGTGCCGCGGCTGCCCCGTGGTCACCAAAACTATTGGACCGAGCCAGATGGCTTTGTCCCCGACCGATCCATGTCCGCTGCCGAGGCAACGCCAAACCGTTACGACCACGTCCCGTTCAGGGTTGGACCACGTGTCCGCACCCGGGCTGCGTTCCGCCTGACTAACCCTGCACGGTGTCTTGCAACGATCGCACAACAATTTCGTCTGCGGCCCGCATGAGTGGCACCGGCATTCGAACGCTGCGGATTCTGGCGGACGCGGCCCGCGATCTCGGACTGCATTATGCCATGCGGGCGCTACCGATCGATGTTTGTTCCGACCTCGGTGCAAGGCTCGGACTGTCCATTGGCCGTCGCGCCCATCCATTGGCCGAGGCACGCAGCCGATTGATCCTGGCGCAGCTTCGTCCCGAACTGGACGACCCGGCCAACCTGGAAGCAGCCATGACACAGCTGTGGCAGAATGTTGGTCGCAGCTACGCGGAATTCTCCGTATTGCGACGAATTGTTCGCGAAGGCAGGGTGACACAGTCCGATCCCGCGCTGCTGCATTCAGCGATAGCAGATCAGCGCCCGCTGATCCTGTGTTTCCTGCACCTTGGCAACTGGGAGGTGCTGGGCCAACAGATAGCGCAATTGTTGCCAGGTCGGATCGGCGCGATTGTGCTGCCGCCGGCCAATCGCGCGCACTCGTTCATAGCCCGGCATCGGCGCAGGCACCTGCCGATGGATTTTTTCGAGGTGGATCGTCATGTGTGGCGCGTCGCAGCGCTGCGGTTGCGGCAGCCTGGAGGCGTACTGTGGCTCGCCGCCGATGAGGCGCATGACGGCCGCGTGTTCGCGCCGTTTTTCGGCCGCGCGCCAGTGACTGACGGCAATCTCGGCAGAATGATCCGGCTGGCCAGTACCGACCGGTGCTCGCATTCTGCCGATATACCTCGAACGGATGCCGGGCGTACGTTTCGTGATCCACACCTTGCCGCAAATCGACGTCGTCGCGGACCGCCGCGATGCCGCCGCCCTCTTGGCGACGATCGTGCAGTTGGATGCACAGCTCGATCCGATTGTGCGACGTCTGGCGGAACAATGGTATATGGCGATCGAATTCGGCTACGACGTCAGGGCGTAGCGGTACCCAATACGATGCCGTAATGTCGTCGCCGCGCCGCCGGCGACCTCGGCAGAGAGGTGACTTCGGATGTCATGACCAGCCCGGACGGCCCCGCGACGATCCGCATCAAGGCGCGAACTTCGCGGCACTTCGCCGGAGCCTGGGAAGCGCATGGATCGCAGCGGCCAAAGATGCCACATAGATGATCGGAAACTCTCTCGCCTGACCGCCCCCGCCACCGGTCGTGACACCGGACCAAGGAGGATAATCTCCGATGACCGAAGCACAATTAGCAGCGCTACGAGGCCCCATCGCCGCGTCGGACGAAATACCACGCCAGTCAGTGCTGCGGATCGCAAGTGCAACACCGGCCAACATCCCGCCGACCTGGCTGGAGCTGTTCCGAAATGCCGCCACCACCGGCGTGCTGCAGGCCACCAAGTTTGCCAGGGTCAGCCGCGAACCCCGCCTCCGCCGGTTCGGCGCCAATGACCCAGCCTGAGGGGGCCGATCAGGAACCTCCGCTCCTTGCCAGCCTCGGGGTCCCTGGCGAGGTCGCCCGCGACCACCCCCCACTGGACCCACCACCCCCCAACCAGAACCTCCCCCTCGCAACCCCAACGCTTGGCCGGGCGATCCGCGCCGAATGGCGCCTCGACCCCGACTTCCTGACCGTCAACCACGGCTCCTTCGGCGCCACCCCGCGTGCGGTAACAGCCGCACAGCGCCACTGGCAGGACCAGATGGAACGCCAGCCCACCCGTTTCATGGCCACCGTCCTTCCCACCGCTCTGCGCGCCGCCGCCGATGATCTCGGCCGGTTCGTCGGCGCCGAGGGCCGCGACATCGTCTTCCTGGACAACGTCACCACCGGCTGCAACGCCGTCCTCCGCGCCATCGCCCTGAACGCCGGCGACGAAGTCCTGGTCCTCAGCCACGCCTATGGAGCCATCCGCAACGCCGTTCGCCACGTCACCCGGCAGGCCGGCGCCCGCATCACCGAGGCTCGCGTCATTTACCCCGACCCCACCGAGGACGCCCTCGTTGCCACGGTCATCAAGGCCATCACGCCGAGGACCCGTCTCGCGCTGATCGACCACATCACATCTGGCAGTGCCCTGGTGCTGCCCGTCGGCAGGATCGTCGCCGCCTGCCGGCAGTTGGGCGTGCCGGTGCTGATCGACGGCGCGCACGCACCGGGCCAGCTCGATCTGGACCTCACGGCGATCGGCGCTGACTGGTATGTCGGCAACTGTCACAAATGGCTGTGCGCACCGAAGGGCTGCGCGTTCCTCCATGCCGCGCCGGCGCAACAGGCCGGTCTCCATCCGGTCACTATCTCGCACGGCTTCGAGCAAGGCTACCTCGCCGAATTCGACTGGACCGGCACCACCGACCACAGCCGCTTCCTTGCGGTCACCGAGGCGATCAAATTCCACCATCGACTTGGTGGCGCGGCGCTGCGAGCGCGAAACCGCCAGCTGGCCAGCCAGGCCGCCGATCTCCTGGCCCACCGCCTCAACACCCGACCCGGAGCCACCGCCGACCTGACCGCCGCGATGGGCGTCGTCCGACTGCCGGTGGCCGATCCGTCCGCGGCGCAAGCACGCGACATCCGCCGGCGGCTGTTGCAGGCCGGCACCGACGCCCCCGTTCATGCCCTGGATGGCGCGCTCTGGCTTCGGTTCTCCGCCTTTGCCTACAATGAGCTTGAAGACTACGCACGGTTGGCCGAAATCACGGCCTCCATCCTGCAGGGAGACACTGCGTGACGGTCGAGTTCATCGGCATGATCCACCATCGTGAAGCCTCGGAGATCAAGCCGCCCCCATCGGCGATCCTCGACCGCGGCTACATCCGGGACTTCGCCCGCGCGGCCGAGGCGGGCGGTTTCGACAAGGTCCTTGTCGGCTACTATTCGGACGGGCCGGACGGCTTCCTGCTCGCCGCCGCCGCCGCCGCGCACACCGAGCGGCTGGGTTTCCTCGTCGCCCACCGCCCCGGCTTCGTCGCCCCCACGCTGGCGGCACGCAAATTCGCCACCCTCGATCAGATCACCGGCGGGCGGGCGGCGATGCACGTGATCAGCGGCGGGGACGATACGGATCAGTTCCGCGACGGTGACGCGATGGCGAAGGAAGACCGCTACGCCCGCACCGACGAATACGTCCACATCCTGAAGCGTATCTGGACCGAGCCGGGCCCGACGGTCGATCATGCAGGTCGCTTCTACCGCTTCGCCGGCGCCTCCACCGCAATTCGCTGCGTGCAGCAGCCCCGCATTCCGATCTATTTCGGCGGCGCCTCCGATGCCGCGATCGCGGTCAGTGCCAGGCATGCCGACGTTTACGCGCTGTGGGGCGAGACGCATGACCAGGTGCGCGAAATCACCGACCGCCTCCGGGCCGAGGCCGCGACGCACGGCCGCACTGTCCGCGTCAGTTTGTCGCTGCGCCCGATCCTCGCCGCCACCGAGGACGCCGCCTGGGCACGCGCCGAGGCGATCAAGCAGCGCATCATCGAGTTACGTTCGAAAGCCGGTCTGCCGACGAAAAACCGCACCAGCGAGGGCTCCAGACGCCTGCTCGCCGCTGCCGCGAAGGGCGAACGTCTGGACACTCGTCTATGGACTGGCGCCGCCCTTCTGACCGGTGCCAGCGGCAATACCACCAGCCTGGTCGGCACGCCGCGCCAGGTCGCGGAGGCGTTGTGCGACTATTACGACCTGGGTGTCACCACCTTCCTGATCCGCGGTTTTGATCCGTTGGTCGACAACATCGAATACGGACACAGCCTGCTGCCGTTGACAAAACAGCTGATCGCCGAACGGGTCGCCGCGCGCGCCGCCGCAGAGTGATCGAAACGATATCGTTTCGAACCTCGGCAAACCATCCGACCCGGAATAATTTCGCCGGACACAACTGCCGTCCCCTGCGGAGGCAGCACGGGGATATTCTATCCCAGATCGCTATCACGGATTGTGATCGCTTCAGATAACACAACAAATACTAGAAAAATATGATTTGTGCGATACCACGCATCATGCAAACCGGTGAGAAGTCACCCACTGATGCGAATTTCAGTCTTCGGTATCGGCTATGTCGGCGTCGTATCCTGTGGCTGCCTGGCGGAACTGGGACATGAGGTCATCGCCGTTGACGTGTCCCGCGACAAACTGGCGATGCTCGCCGCCGGACGCTCCACCATCGTCGAGGAACTTATCGATGCGCTGATAGCCGGCGCGGTGCGAGCAGGCCGGCTGACCGCGACCGACGACGTCGTCGCCGCGGTCGCCGTCACCGAGCTGTCCTTGATCTCGGTCGGCACGCCCAGCGCGCCCGACGGCAGCGTCGCTCTGGGTGCCGTCGAGACGGTGATCGGGCAAATCGGCCGCGCGCTGCGCCACAAGTCCGGCCCACACGCCGTTGTCATGCGCTCCACCGTGCCCCCTGGCACCGCCGAGGACCGCGTCATTCCGCTCCTGGAGCAAACCAGCGGACGCCGCCTGGGCAACCGTTTATCGTACTACAGCAACCCGGAATTCATGCGCGAGGGCTGCTCGGTCCAAGATTTCCGCTCCCCTCCATTCACACTGATCGGTGCCCCTTCCGGTGACGATGCGGCTATCCTGCGCGACATCTATACCGCCATCGACGCCCCGGTGCATCTAGCGCCGATCCGCGTGGCCGAAAGTGTCAAGCACATCTCGAACGTGTTCCACGCCCTGAAGCTCGCGTTCGCCAACGAGGCGGGGGCCATTCTCGCCGCCAACGGGGTCGATCCGCGGGAGGCTTTTCGCTTGCTGTGCGAGGACCGGCTGCTGAACATTTCATCCGCCTATCTGCGGCCCGGCTTCGCCTTCGGCGGATCGTGCCTGCCAAAGGACGTTCGCAGCTTTTTGGCGCTGGCCGACCGGCACGCACTGGTCACGCCCCTGTTGCAGCAGTTGCTCCCCGCCAACCAGGCAATCATCGACCGCGCTTTCGACGCCGTCGCGCGGCATGGACGACAACCGGTCGCCCTGTTCGGCCTGGCGTTCAAGCAGGGTACCGACGACCTTCGCGAGTCCCCGTTCGTGCTGCTGGCCGAGAGACTGCTGGGACGGGGCTACGACCTTCGGATCTACGACCGGTCCGTTCATTCCGCTCGGCTGATCGGCTCCAACCGCGCCTACATCGACCGGGAGATTCCGCATCTCGAGCGCTTGATCGTTGCAAGTCCGGCAGCCGCCCTGTCCGGCGCGAACGTAGCGATCGTCGGCCATGTGGGCCCCGAGGATCGCCAGGACTTGCTCGACGCACTCTGCGGTCACCTGGTGATAGACCTCGCCGGCCTGCCCGACTTGCGCCGCTGCGCCGGCATCACCTACCAGGGTCTGTGCTGGTGACTGCCACTGCCAGGCGGCCTCGTTTGCTGTTCGTCAGCCCTCGATTTCTGTTTCCGATGGACCAGGGCGGCAAGATCAGGACCGGCAACATTCTCCTCGGCCTGAAGGGCGGGGCGTTCCATATTACCCTGGCCTCTCCGGCACCACGTGATCTCGTGCCGTTTGGTCGGGACATCGCCGCTGTCAGCGACCGTTTCGCATCCTGGCCGGAGCAACCCGCATCCCGGGTCAGCCGACTGGGAGCCCTTGGCAGTCGTTTTCCGGTAGCCGTCGCCACCGACCGATCGTTTGCCGGCCGTAGCGTGGTCGGCAATGCGCTGGCGGGCAAACCCGGTGTCGTGGTGGTCGATTTTCCGCACACCGACGTGCTGATGCCGGCGCATATCGAATCGCCCTCCTTGCTGTTCAGCCACAACGTAGAGGCAGAGATCTTCGAGCGTCAGGTGGAACGTTCCGGCTTCCCGAGGAAGCTGGTCTGGGCGCAGCAAAGCCGCAAGATGCAGCGATTTGAGCAGCGGGCCCTGGCGCGCTACGACACGGTGATTGCCGTCTCCCGCCGCGACGCGGATGCCCTGGGCAGACGCTACCATCTGCCGACCGTGGAGGTCATCGACGCCGCAGTGGACTGCGATTTCTTCACCATGAGCCCGCCGGAGCTTGCCGGCGATCCCGGCCCGGACGGCGGCACCCTGGTGTTCGTTGCCACGATGAGTTCGGCTGCCAATGTCGACGGCATCCACTTCCTGCTCGACCACGTGTTTCCCCTGTTGCTGCGCGCTCGGCCGCGCATCCGGGCGGTCATTGTCGGCCGTGGCTCGCCGGCGTCGCTGGCCGGGAAGATCAAGGCTCGTGGACTCGACGTCACTTTGACCGGCTTGGTCGATGACATCCGCCCGCGTGTTGCCGCCGCGCATGTCTATGTGATCCCGCTGTTCGTCGGCAGCGGCACCCGCATCAAGGCGTTCGAGGCGATGGCGATGGGCCGGCCGGTAGTTTCGACAACGATTGGAGTTGAAGGCCTGGACGTCGCGGATGGAGAGAACGTCTTGTGCGCGGACGACGGTCCGGCATTTGCCCGCTGCGTGCTGGCCTTGCTGGATGATGCCGCGCTGCGCAGCCGGATCGCGGCGGCGGCGCGCCGGTTGGTGGAGGGTCGTTTTTCCTGGTCCGCCGTCGCGCGTCAGTTCGAGGCGATCTGTCTCCGGACGCTGCAACGAAGAGGGTGAAGCTGCCCGGCGCAGGCTCCAGTGTCATCCCCGGCGCAGGCTCCAGTGTCATCCCCGGCGCAGGATCCAGTGTCATCCCCGGCGCAGGATCCAGTGTCATCCCCGGCGCAGGATCCAGTGTCATCTCCGGCGCAGGATCCAGTGTCATCCCCGGCGCAGGCTCCAGTGTCATCCCAGGCGCAGGATCCAGTGTCATCCCCGGCGCAGGCTCCAGTGTCATCCCCGGCGCAGGATCCAGTGTCATCCCCGGCGCAGGATCCAGTGTCATCCCCGGCGCAGGCTCCAGTGTCATCCCCGGCGCAGGATCCAGTGTCATCCCCGGCGCAGGATCCAGTGTCATCCCCGGCGCAGGATCCAGTGTCATCCCCGGCGCAGGATCCAGTGTCATCCCCGGCGCAGGATCCAGTGTCATCCCCGGCGCAGGATCCAGTGTCGTCCTCGGCGCAGGATCCAGTGTCATCCCCGGCGCAGGATCCAGTGTCATCCCCGGCGCAGGCTCCAGTGTCATCCCCGGCGCAGGATCCAGTGTCATCCCCGGCGCAGGATCCAGTGTCATCCCCGGCGCAGGCTCCAGTGTCATCCCCGGCGCAGGCTCCAGTGTCATCCCCGGCGCAGGATCCAGTGTCATCCCCGGCGCAGGATCCAGTGTCATCCCCGGCGCAGGCTCCAGTGTCATCCCCGGCGCAGGATCCAGTGTCATCCCCGGCGCAGGCTCCAGTATCATCCCAGGCGCAGGATCCAGTGTCATCCCAGGCGCAGGATCCAGTGTCATCCCCGGCGCAGGCCGGGGACCCACGACTTGCGGTGTTGCGCGGTCAAAATAGTTGATCCCTGGCCCTTGGCCTTCGCCGAGGATGACATCGTAAGCACGGACGGTCATCGCAAAAGCCCACGGATACTACAAGGCATCTGCATATTTGTTGTGCTAACGGACTGGAGTTCGGCGAACAGACGGAGCCTTTCCATATCGCCACCCCGGGGGACTTTGACGCACGTGCCGGCGTTTCACCCGCTAGCTGAGCATCGTTTTGAGTATTTCCAACTGCGCCCGCACTGCGTTCGCGCTGGCTCCCTCCGGCACCAGCGCAAGAAATCGCTGATACGCCGTCCGGGCCGCGACAATCCGATCCAGCTTTTGGTTCAGCCCGCCGAATTGCCGCCACAGCTCCGCCTGGTCCGGCGCTATACGCAGCATATCCTCAGTGCACTGCAAGCCACCCTCGATGTCTCCGGCATCAAGCCGCCGCGTTACGATGTTATTCTGTAACCGCAACAGAACCCGCCGCGTGCTCATCGGCTGCAGCAGACCCGGTCGCAGTTCCGCGTCGTCCCCTTCCACCCGCTTCAATAGATCGCGTAGGTCCCGGGCCGTCAGCACCACACCACGATTGAACACGTCGACAATCACCTGAGACTTGTGACCCTCCAGTGAAATCAAAAAATGCGCCGGGAAGTCGACGCCATGGGTGCCCCATCCCGCCGCCCGGGCGGTATGCATCCAGATCACGCCCAACGCGACCGGCAAGCCGCGCCGCCGTTCAATCACCCGGATCAGGTTCGCGTTCGCCGGATCGTCGTAACTGTCGACATCGCCCGCATAGCCGTGCTCGCCGGCCAGCAGCTCCGCAAGCGCCTGCGCCCGCGCACTCAGGCCATCTCCCGTCATCTGGCCCGCCAACCGGACCGCGCCCTTCGCCAGGTCCGAAAGATGGCGATAGGCGGCGTTTGCATCCCCGTCAGGCATATCCACCCGAGCAAGCTGGATCGCGGCCTCACCGATATCGATCTCGGCGTCCGGAAGTTGCCCGATAGCCTCAAGCGCGACGCGTGGATCTGTCATCACCTCCGAATATCTCCTGACCGAACGTCTCCTCACCGTGCCTTCGCGGCCGAAACGATATGGTTCGGCCACTCGGGCGACGCGCCGGTTGCGCTATTCCGCCGCCTGCTGGGGCAAATAAATTTCCTTTCCAGCCGCCGCAAACTCCTGGCTCTTCAATTCCATCCCAGCCATCCGCTCGGCCTCCTCACGCAGGTCCTGCGTAATCTTCATGGAGCAGAACTTCGGCCCGCACATGGAGCAGAAGTGTGCCACCTTGTGCGCCTCCTTCGGCAAGGTCTCGTCATGGAATGACCGCGCGGTGTCAGGGTCCAGTGAAAGGTTGAACTGATCCTCCCACCTGAACTCGAACCGGGCTCGGCTGACGGCGTCATCCCGCAACTTGGCCGCCGGATGCCCCTTCGCAAGGTCCGCCGCATGCGCGGCAATACGATAGGTGATCACCCCGGTCTTTACGTCGTCTCGGTTGGGCAGCCCCAGATGCTCCTTCGGGGTGACGTAGCACAGCATCGCAGTTCCGAACCAGCCTATCATGGCCGCGCCGATCGCCGACGTGATGTGATCGTAGCCCGGCGCAATATCGGTCGTCAGCGGCCCGAGCGTGTAGAACGGAGCCTCGCCGCATTCGCGCAACTGCTTGTCCATGTTGACCTTGATCTTGTGCATCGGCACGTGGCCGGGCCCCTCGATCATCACCTGGCAACCCTTGTCCCAGGCGACCTTCGTCAGTTCGCCCAGAGTCTCCAGTTCACCAAACTGCGCCGCGTCATTGGCATCGGCGTTCGAGCCGGGACGCAACCCGTCACCCAGCGAGAACGATACGTCGTACTTGCGCATGATGTCACAGATCTCATCGAAGCGCTCATAGAGGAACGATTCCTTGTGCTTCGACAGACACCACTTCGCCATGATCGAGCCGCCGCGCGAAACGATGCCGGTGACCCGCTTCGCCGTCAGCGGCACGTATTTCAGCCGCACGCCGGCATGGATGGTGAAGTAATCGACACCCTGTTCCGCCTGCTCGATCAGCGTGTCCTTGAACACTTCCCAGTCCAGCTTGGTCGGATCGCCGTCAACCTTCTCCAGCGCCTGGTAGATCGGCACCGTGCCGATCGGCACCGGCGAATTGCGCAGGATCCAGCCACGGATGTTGTGAATGTTGCGGCCGGTCGACAGATCCATCACCGTGTCGGATCCCCAACGAATCGCCCAGACCAGTTTCTCGACCTCTTCGGCCGCACCGGAGGTCACCGCCGAGTTGCCGATATTGGCATTGATCTTGACCAGGAAGTTGCGGCCGATGATCACCGGCTCCAGTTCCGGATGATTGATATTCGCCGGAATGATCGCGCGGCCACGGGCGATCTCGTCGCGGACAAACTCAGGAGTGATGAAGGCCGGTATGTCCGCGCCAAAGCTCTCGCCGTCGGCGATGCGTTCCTCGGCGCCCGCGATCATCGCGTGGCGGCCCATGTTTTCGCGATGGGCGACGTATATCATCTCCTCGGTGACGATGCCTGCGCGGGCATATTCGTATTGCGTCACCAGCTGGCCCGGCTTGCCGCCATAGACCGGGTGGTCGGCGGGGCATTCCGGCACCAGCTTGTCGATGCCGATGTTGCCGTTGTCTTCCGGCTTCACCGCGCGGGCAGCGACGCGATCGAAGCCGCGCCTGGCGATCCATTCGCGGCGCACCGGCGGCAGGCCAGCTTCGAGATCAACTGTCACCGACGGATCGGTGTAGACGCCGGAGCAATCGTAGGCGCGGTAGGCGTCTTCCCGGGCGCTCGGGTCCAGCGCGATCTCCCGGAACGGTACCAGGATGTCCGGCCGGCCCTCCGGGCTGCTGTAGATCTTATGCGAGCCGGCAATTGGACCGGTGGTCACCGAGCTCGGGCGGGCGGCGGGCTTCGACTGGACGGTCATGGACCTCTCCTTCATCATCATCGGCGGGTCAACGACGATGGAAACAGGGTCACATGGCGCTGCCCGTTCCTCCGCCGGCATGACCCGGGTCAGGTTCAAGGGTCATCGCACCGCCGGCTGATCCCGGTCTGAACGATATCTCAGCCCCTCTGGCGGGACACCCCTGGGTACTGCAGCAGGATGCGGCGGCTAGGGGCTGGGTGTCAAATCCGCCGCGGCCGACGGTCCACGCCTGGAGCGGGTGACGGGAATCGAACCCGCACAGCCAGCTTGGAAGGCTGGGACTTTACCATTGAGCTACACCCGCGCCGCGCGGCAACCTAACGGCAGACCGGACGATACGCAACGCGCAAGCAACGCGACCCCTGATGACGATGCGGCAGCGCTGACGCCGAAGCCACGTCGCGTGATGCGCTCGCGTCGTCGCTCACTGCAGCACTCCCCAGCGCTGCACCGCCGGTTCCGCCGCGGCCCATTTCCAGTCGCCCGCCGTCTTGCAAATATCGGTGATATACCAATCGCGTCTGGCTGACGGCTGGTGCCGTCATCGACCGAGAAGACGACTTCCTTGCAGGTGGCCAGCGGCGAATTGATCGTCCGGGTAATCCGCAACCGGCCATGCTCATTGCCGATCGGGATGGTGTGCTCGATCTTCCAGTCAGCCTGGGCGCCAATTTCAAGCTCCCCGGCAACATGGGCGATGGCATCTTGTTCGGCGCCCTGCCGGCTGCGGCCAATGTAGTCGAGGCCGGCCGTGGCAGCCGCATCGGTTGCCACGCCCACGGCGAACCCAACGGCGGGGTTGGCCGAGGCGGCGCCGGCCACGCCACCCGCCACCACGCCGGCGATCTCCGGCGTCGCCTTGCATCCCGCCAGCAGAAGAACCGCCAGCAGCGACGCCGCCCGCACACTGTTCACTGCAACGAACCCCACCGTGCGGTTGCCGGCTCCGCTGATGCCCACTTCCAGATCGTGCCGTCCCGACAGGCCGCGGCAGTATAGAAGGCACGCCGCGGCACCCGGTCTTTCACGGTGTCGACCGAGAAGATGAACTCCTTGCAGGAAAAGTCATCCGATCCGACGACGCGTGTCACCACCAGCTCGCCGTGCTCGTCGCCCTCGATCGGTATGGTGTGAGACACGCTCCAGTGGCCAACGATGCCGGGCTCTAAAAGGCCGGCGACCGCGGCAATGCGGTCCTGTTCGGCGCCGTGCACGTCGCGCTCGACAAACTGCAGGCCGGCATTCGCCGCCGCCGCGACGCCCAGACCAATTCCGGCCGCCGCGGCCGGGCTCTTGGTAACGGCTCCCGCGATTCCGGCGCCGGCAATGCCCGACACGTCCGCGGTGGACGCCGTCAGAAGCGAGTCGCAGCCGGTCACGAGACTGAGGCAGGCGATCAGAAAAGCAAACGGCACAGGACGCGGCAGCATCGCCTTGACCCTATCGACGGCTTTGGCGCCGGTCTAATCACAGCATCGTTGCAGTAACGCCGAGATCAGCGCGATCTCGCTATAGCCTCACGATCATTTCATTCCGGTGATAGAGGCAACCAGCGCCCGAGGGTCGCGAACCGGCCATCGACCCGCGTCAACCTGCACGATGAAGTCACCAACCAGCCGGTTGAACTGGTCAGGATCCTCGAGGTTGATGGTGTGGCCGCAGTTCGGCATCACCGACAGCGCCGCGGTGGGGATCGCCTGCTTCATCAGCAATGCGGGTTGCAGGCAGGGCCAATCCTCGTCTCCGGTCAGAATAAGCGTCGGCACGGTCAACCCCTTCATCTGCTCCACCAGGTCGTACAACGACGGCCGCTCACGCTGCACCCCGAGCTGGGTGTTGCGCGCGCCAACCGCCGAGTGCTCGGCCAACTGACGTCTGAATTCGTCGAAGCCGCGCGGATCCTTGTTCTCAAACTGCACCCGCGTCGGTCCATACGCATATTTCGCGGCGAAGGCCTCGATCCCCCGCTCATCCAGGAAGGCGGCAACGGTATCGACCTCAGCGTGAAACTTCTCCCGCTGGCCCTTTTCGGCGCCATAGCCGCAGCCGGCGACACAGACCGACAGCGCTCGTTGCGGATGTCGGAAACCGAAATGCAGGGTTGCGAAGCCGCCCATCGACAGGCCAACGACATGGGCCTTTTTGATCGCCCAGGTGATCGAGCACCGCCGCGATGTCGTCCGCGGCCCTGGCCTGAGAATATTTCGCCACGTCCTCCGGCACGTCCGATGGCTGGTAGCCCCGTGCCGCATAGGTGATGGCCCGGTAACGCTGACCGAAATGCCGCATTTGGGGTTCCCAGGCCCGGTGGTCGCCGGCGAACTCATGCACGAAGATCACCGCGGTGCCGGAGCCGCATTCCTCGTAATACAGGCGGACGGCGTCATCAGTCGTTGCATAAGGCATCTGCCACCTCCAGCAATGCATCGGGCGGCGACTCTACGCGATCCTGGGCCGGACGCCAGCCGGCCTGGTCGAATGTCGGCCCGGCGGCCGCCGCCGCGCCGCCCCTGACCACGCTGTGAAACATTTCATATATCGCTCGGCCAGCAACCAGCTAACTCTGGCTGGTCAGTGGGCGCGAACCCGCTAGACGAACAGCGCGACGACCACGCTGTTGAACTGGCAATGAAACTGACGGGTCGTGAACCGGCCATCGCTGCAGATTCATGTTCATTTCGTATTGGGCGGCTCCAATAGCACGTGCCCTGGTGCGCAAAGGAGGTCGAGATGTGGTGCTTGCGGTGTAACGCTCCGCTCCATGGCAATGTTTCGCAGTGTGCGAGCTGCGGCGAGGAAGCAAGACTTGCCTGCGCGGCCTGTCGGACGCGAAGCCTGCCAGGCGCACGCTTCTGTGCGGCGTGCGGCCAATCGTTTGACCACGCGTCCGCGCAGTTCAATCCGTTCCTGGCGCAGGGCGACGAGCTCGGCGACCGGCGCCAACTCACAGTGCTGTTCAGTGATCTGGTCGATTCCGTCGTGCTGTCCACCCAACTCGACCCAGAGGACTTGCGCCAGGTCATGGTGGAATATCAGCGTTGTTGCGCCCAGGTCATCGAGCGCAACGGCGGCTTCGTCGCCCGCTATATGGGCGACGGCATCCTGGCCTACTTCGGCTATCCCGTCGCGGATGAGGCAGACGCAGATCGGGCGATCAGAGCCGGATTGTCCCTGGTCGAGGAAGTTCGTCGCCTCGGCGTGCAAGACGTACGGTTGCAGACCCGAGTTGGAATCGCCACCGGGCTTGTCATCGTCGGATATCTCATTGGCCGGGACGCGTCATTGCAGCGAGGCGCGGCCGGCATTTCACCTAACCTGGCCGCCCGCCTCCAGGCAGTGGCCGAGCCGAACTCGGTGGTTATTAGTTCTGATACGAAACGGCTTGTCGGAAGACGCTTCAACTTTCGTGGCCTCGGCCCGCTCGCCCTCAAAGGTTTCTCCGAGCCGGTGTCAGCGTGGACCGTGCTTGGAGAAAGCGTGGTCCACAGTCGCTTGGAAGCAATGTCGGAGCGGCCGCTCACCTCACTCGTCGGACGCCATGACGAGCTTGACCTCCTGCTGTCCTTGTGGGAGCGGGCGCGCTCGGGCGAGGGACAGGTTGTGCTCGTCACCGGCGAGCCAGGCATCGGCAAATCTCGGATCGCGGAAAGTCTCGCCGATCGAGTGGCCGATGGGCCCCATGCACGGCTGCGCTGGTTTTGCTCGCCACACCATCGGGAGACAGCTCTCTACCCTTGCATCGCTCACCTTGCCAGGGCGGCAGGCTTCGAAAGCGAGGATTCGCCGGATCACAAGCTGCGCAAGCTCCGACAAACTCTGATCCAGGTTAGCCCAAAGCTGGAGGCGGACGTTCCCCTGCTGGCCGAGCTGCTGTCTGTTCCGGTATCGGATCATTTTGCCGGGACCGAGCTCACGCCGAGGCGTCGCAAGGAAAAGACGCACGTCGCACTGCTCAACTATGTGGCCGAGTTTGCGGCACACCAGCCGGTGCTTGCGATCTGCGAGGACCTGCACTGGGCCGATCCCACCTTCCTCGAGCTTCTGGCCGCGGTTGTGGAGAAAGTCCGCACCAACCGGATCCTGCTGGTCATCACCCTGCGGCAGGACGTCGGGGCAGCGTGGGCCGGCGAGCCGCACGTCACGACCCTGCCAATCGAGCGGCTCAGTCGCGAGGACAGCAGCAGGCTGGCCGTCAACGTTGTCGGCAAATCCGTGGCAAGTGAAATCGTCAGGCAAATCGTTGAAAAAAGCGACGGCATTCCTCTGTTCATCGAGGAATTAACCAAAAACGTCCTGGAGTCGGACGCGCTCGAGGAAAGCGGCGATCGCTATGTTTTGTCGCGTGCACATGCATATCTTCCCGTTCCGGTGACGCTTCGCGATTCCCTCGTCGCTCGCTTGGATCGTCTGGGGCCGGTGCGAGAGGTCGCGTATGTTGGAGCTGCCATCGGGCGAATATTCACGCACGAGCTGCTGGCTGCCGTCTTGCGCGCGCCGGAGGAGCAGCTTCAGTGTGCGCTGGGGAAACTCATTCAATCCGAACTCGTCTTTCGCCACGGCACCGGCGTGAATACCGCTTACCGCTTTAAACACGCATTGGTTCGCGATGCTGCCTATGACTCGCTTTTGAAGGATCATCGCCGAACACTGCACGCCCGCATCGCTGCTGCCATCGAGGAGCGGTTTCCCACCCTCGCCGAGGCGGAGCCAGAGGCGCTCGGCCGCCATCACACCGAAGCGGGTGCCCCAGTGTTGGCAATTCCGTATTGGCGGCGGGCCGGGCTTCGCGCGGCTGGTCGAGCGGCGCATCTCGAAGCCGCCGATCACTTCCGCAAGGCAATTCAACTGCTGCCGTCAATGCCAGACCTCTTGCAGCAGACACAGCTTGAGCTCGATCTTCAGATGCATCTTGGCCTGAGTGTTGTTGTATCACGCGGCTACTCGGCGCCGGAGGTGCAGACGGCCTATGATCGCGCCTGGGAACTCTGCAAAGTTCTTGGCAACACCGCCGATCTGTACGGGGTGCTCCGAGGACTCTCCGCGTTCTATTTGACACGTGGCCGGATGCGGGAGGCGATCGAACTGGCCATCGAGGGTCTCCGTGTCGCCGAGGCCAGCGCCGACCTGGCTTTTATCATCGAAGCGCACACGATCTACGGTTACGTAATGATCTATCACGGGGAATTCCAAAAGGGCAGAGCCAGCATGGAACACGCCCTGAAGGTGTATTCCGCCCACGAGGGTGACGACCTCCGGTATCCGACGCCTCAGGATCCTGTCATCGCCTGCCTCAGCCTGCTGTCGTCCATCGCCTGGATGATGGGCGACCTCTCGATCGGCCATGCTTACAACCAGCGCGCGCTCGACGCCGCCACCGCGCTCGATCGGCCCTTTGATCTCACCTACGCCTTGTCTTTTGCGGCCAGCTTTGAAACCCTGCGGGGCAACCCACAGTTGGGAGCGCGCCACGCGATGAGGGCCCGGGGGATTGCCGATGAGCACGGCTTTGACATCTGGCTGCTCCAGGCAACGGTCCAACTGGCCTTTGCCAAGACCGCACTCGGAGAAGCCAGTGAGGCAGTCAATTTGTTCACGACGATGCTGGATGCATCGGAGGCGGCAGGCATGGAGCTCAATCGCGGCTACTATCTGGGAGGCCTCGCGCAGGCGTACGGTACCGCTGGTTTGCCTGAGCAGGCCATGACATCCCTTGATGTCGCTATCAATCATGCTGAAAAGTCGTTGCAGTTGGGGCCTCTCCCGCTTTTGCATCTTCTGAGTGGGGAACTTCATGCAGCGCGTGGCGACGCTTCCGCCGCGAACCGCCACTTCCTGCGTGCACTGGAACTTTCGCGCCGGCAAGAGGCGCGGATGCTCGAACTGCGTGCGCTTCTGAGCCTGCGCCAGCTGAATGGCCCGACCCCTCAACACGACGCACAGCTGGGCGCGATACAATCTTACCTGATGCAGACGAATGCTATCGAGGATCTGGCCTCCGCTGGCCTGATGGCGCCTGCGGCGATGAGTGCCCAGTCAGCCCTGGGTTAGCGGCCCGCAATGTTCAGGCATCGCGTCCGAGGGCTGCGCTCGCCACGGCCCTCGGACCGGCTTCAGGTCGTGAGCAGGAGCGTGCTCAGATTGCCGTAGCCCATGTCGATTTGCGTCTGCGTCTGCAGGACAGGTTGCAGCGTGTTCGTACTGTCGACCGGAAGACCGAGTTGCTCGGCGATCGACAGGCTCGCGTAAGCCGGAAAGGAGATTGCCATTTGCGGCAGTGGAGACGCCGGCCTCACGTTTGAGACCTGAAATTCGGCACGTAGAATCGCCTGGTAGGACGCATCGGTTCCGGTCTCCGGATCAAGCAACTGTCTGAGCTGTACGGTCGAAAAACCACCGAATGATAGCGGGTTGTTGTTCCGCAGGAGTGCCTGCACTTCGGGGTCCAGGATGTTGCCACCCATATTGCTGAGACTGAAAAACGACCATGGCCAGGGAACGTTGCCCGGCGGGGTGGCTCCCGGCGCACTCGAAGCCGGCTGGATGGATACGAACGGCTTTACGGAAAGTTGGGTCGCAGGCAAAAATGTGCTCAGGACGCTGGTCGAAACCGTCACCTGGAAATTGCCGTTCGGGACGGTCGCAGGTGGTGGAACATAACTTCCGATAAGTTTCGGCAGACCGATAACGTCGCGTCCCGCGATCAACGACCAGACGCTGTCGACGAAGATGTACGGCATGTAGATCGAGATTTCCTCCAGCATTCGGATCGATTCGAATCCCGGGATGCCGGGAAACATCTGTATCCATTTTGCGACCGGAAAGCCGAGCAGCGTTTCATTTTGGCTGTCGAAGCCGTGACCTATGAACTGCGTTGATTGGTCGAGCATACGCGGATAGCTGAGCACCGCCGCAAACACGAACGGGCACATCGCGGTATATTCGAATCCGCATTGTTCGAATGCGACGAGATTGAGCGCCTGGTCGCAAAGATCCTGTAGCTTCTGCCAGTCAGCATCCAGCATGAAGCTGCGAACAACAACATTCGGAAACGAATAAGGCGGTGGGGCCGAAGGATCGCCGTCGAGCCGGACATATGGGGTCATCGTTGCGCTCCGGATTTACTGAGCGGATCATTGTTGGGGTTCGGCCCGGCGGCCGCGAGCCGAGTCTCGGCACGATCGAAATCCGAGCGGACGGCCCGGCCCATCTCCAGAACGAAGTCGGCGCCATAGACGGCGGCCGGCGTCCGGAATCCCGGTCGGAAGTCACCGGCGAGCACGCGCTGCGCGATGGCTGCCGTGATCTCACAGCCAAACTCGTAGCCGTCAGGGGTGGTTAGTCGCGCGCTTCGAACTTGTTGCCAGGGATCTTCAACTTCCGCCACCAGAATATGGCGCGCCGCGGCCTGAGGGCTAGCCGTCGGCCCTTCGGGCAGCAACCCGGTGATTGCCTTGAGCGCGTGCCCCACCGGTGGCAGCCGTAATGGCGCGGCAAACATCGCGGTCAACTCATAGCTGCTGGCCTGCAGCGGCGTGAGGCTGGCATATGCCTCGATATTGCGGATGCCGGTGGTGTACCACGCCGTGAACACGTCGGCCGCGCTGACCGCCGAACACCAGCGCGGTCCCTCGCCGAAATCAAATTGTCGCCTGGCTCGGCCCACCCGCATAGTCGCGAGCGCGCCAGCCTCGCGAATACTGACACTGCCATGAATGTTTTCGATCATCGAGCGCACAGTGCCACGCGAAGGCACGTCGATAGTTATCGTTGCAATGCGCAGATACAGTGCCTCGGGGCATCGGCGGCTGACATGCGCCGCCAGGCAATCCGTTGCCGTTATGAAAAACGACGCCCCCGGCATGAGCATCACACCTAATCGTTCCGCTTGCTGATGATGACGCTCCGCTCGCTGGAAAACCGGCAGCTCCCCGGCGATGTCGAGATAATGCGTGCCAGTCCGCAAACATGCCTGGATCAAGGGAAGTGCGGTCTGCGCAAAGGGACCTGCTGCATTCACGACAACTGTGGCCGCGCTCAGCGCCGCGTCGATTCGGAGCGGCTGATCGAGCCCGAACGCAAGCCATCGATAACCCAATTGCCTCCCGAGCGGCTCGAGGCGCTCAGCACTGCGTCCTGCCAGGATTGCCTCGATGCCGAGATCCCGGGCTCTCGCGGCGATCAACCGGCCGCTATGGCCTGTTGCGCCATATATCAGGACCGACGATTTGGGCACTTCACCGTCCCGCTCAGTAGACGCGGATTTGCAGCGTACCTTGCGACTCGCCTGTGTCGCTGTCGAGGACGATCCCGGTGTACAACCCGGCCGGCTGGTCCGGCGGAACCACGATGGATATCTCCGGTCCACTGCCATCAGCTTTCGGGCGAAATGTCACGTCGGTGATGGGGGCGGCTCCTGGCCCGTAGAGCGCACCCAGATATAGTTTCGTCGGTCCGCTCGGCTGCTTCAGTTGAAGTATTGGCGGGTCGTAACGCGCCGTCGTTCGGACGCTATAGGCGACAGCCGCGCTGTAGGCAGGTGTTCCAGCCGATATCTGAACTGTCGGCAGTACGCCGCCAACGGCATTGTTGGACGTCTGGAACAACGAAACCGGAGGCAGCGACGAAACAACGAGGTGGAAAAGCTCGCCCAGCGCCAAGCCGATATTCAAATGGCTTTCGACGATCTTCCCGACCACCTCCTGCATCGCGGATTCCCGGCTTTGCGGGGTGACGGTCTGGCCTGCTGTGGTCGACACTGCACCCTGTAGAGGATAACCGCTCGCCCGTCCCGCGGCCCCGGAACCCACGAAGCGGATCGACTGACTTCGATCAGGAATCGACCGCGCCGGAATGGGACGGCTCTGTCGGCGTTGACCAGACATTCATCGCCTCCTATGGCAACAGCGTTGACGTCGGTTGCGGTATAACAACGTGTCAAGGATGATCATAGCCGATGATATCCTCCAGGCGTGGCGAAAGTGAAATAGCGTGCGCCGCCAGACGACCGGACATCACCGCGGCCTCCACGCATCCAACATTAAAGCCGCACTCGGTCCAGTCCCCGGTAATCGTCAGATTGTCATAGCTGCGATCGAGTGGGGATATGCGAAATTTGCCGCTCCCGGGCAAGGAAAGGACGTAGCGATCGCTGGGATAGACGTTGGCGGTCCAGAACTGCGTTTCGAATCTGGCCTCGCCGCTCCGCTTCCCAGCTTTTGGATCCGCGTCCGTGGCGGGATCGACAAGCCAGTCCCAGCGGAACTCACCTGACGACGATGTAGCCAGAGGCCATAGGCTGTTGCTCTGCATGCGAAGGAAGCGTATCGCCTCCCGGCGCACTGCGTCGCGCGACGCTGCTATGTCGTCAGCGCCGGCGTCCGGGTCACTGATGACGCCACAGAAATAGGCTAGCGATCTCGGCCGGCGTTGCCATTGCTCGTAGGGAATTACCTGGCTCATGTCGGCCCAGGTTTTGAACGGGTGCGAGATCCCGGACAGAGTTACCGAACGTCCGAGCCATCCAGTCTCCTGCAGGTCGGGCTGCAGCCAGATTTGAAACGATTGAGTGGCTACCGTCTTGACCTTCTCGACCATCGCACGCCAGCGCTCGTCCATGGCCAGGATCTCGCGGCACACCCGCGGGATTTCTCCGATGCTGACACCCAAAACCACGAAGTCGAAATCGTCCACTACTCGAATGGTCTTGCGGCGCACACCCCGGTTGTCGTTATGACTCTCGAACTCGCGCTTCTCGGCAGCCAAGGCGGATCCATCCCTCAGCTGCCGGAAGTCGGGCTCGCTCGGCCAGCAACCGAGTCCCTCAATCTCAATCAGTGGTTGATATTCGTTGCCATCGACGGTCTCGGCCTGAACCAGAAACTCCAGGCTCGCAACGTGCGGACTGTCCCCTCGGGAGGCAGCAATCCCGACATTCTCGAGGCGGTGAAAGAACTCGAAGCTGACGCCACGCCGGGCAAGAAGGCGATACAGCGGCGCGAACATGACGTCTCCCATGCCGGCGCGCATCTTCCAGGCAAATGGTCCCCGATGTCCGAAGAAGATCCGAAAGAAACCACGCAGCCCCTGGCCGGCCGCGATCGAGGGTCGGTTCGGATCGCCGTCCTCATAGGCGAAAGACAGATCATAAAGCGCCCCCATGAAACCGCCGTGCAGAGAACGCTCCTCGGCGCCGTTCAGGCGGAGCCAGGCACGCAGTTCATAGTTGTCGATCGCATCGAACCCACTCGGACTGGTAACGAGACCGAAGCGCAGGCAGCCAACCAGGATAGCGACCATGATGTCGATGAATTCAGCTATGAAGCGATCCGCGTCGGCGAAGGCAAGATCGGTCAGCGGATCGCGGAGCCCGTGCAGAAGCTGCAGCAGGGGTTGCAGCAGGGCACCAGGACCTCCGTCGGCAAACTGGCGCAGACCGGCTTCTAGCAGCGCGAGCGACTGCACCAGCGCGGCGGTCGTCATCATCATGCCGCCTCTCAGAAGATCGGCAATGGTGCCAACCAGATCGTCCAGCGACCCCGCCCCCTGGCCCTCATGCAACGTCGTCCGATAGATCCGTGTCTGTTTCTGATCCGCCGTTCGAGTGTCGATGTCCCGCAGCATCGTCCGGATCAATGCTATGGTCCTCGCCAGATAGCTGGAGACGCTGAATGGATTGTTCAACTCCAGCGGGTCTCCCGGCAGGCCCTCCGCCGGTGAGAAGTCGGCGGTATGGGTTAGCCATTTGCCGCCGGGGAGAAGGTCTACGTGGCCGACCCGTGACGCCGCCACGAATGCATCCTTCCAGTCACGGAACGGGCATCCCAGGGCGTCATCGCCGAGTTCCGCGTAGCATTGCCGCATAATCTGGAAGGCATTTTCATAGCAGCCAAACCAGATATGGACGCCATGCTCCTCAATTCGACCGGCCGGACCACGTCCTGAGGCCCCCTTCCCTCCAAGGCGCCAGCCTGACTGATAGACTGTCACCTGATATCGATTGTTGTGCTCCGGGCGCGTCAGCTCGAATGCCGCCGTCATGGCCGCGACCCCGCCGCCGATCACCGCCACGCGAATTGGCCGGGAAGGATCATTCATCTCAGCGAAACCCCCGGGTTGTGCCATTCGGCTCCTTGTTTGTGACCCTAGCTCACCACCTGAGACCATTCTCACTCATACCGTTGCGGAGAATGGTCGGACATGCAATGGTTTCATGGAATGCGCACAGCCGGATGACGTCAGCGGTTCGGCCGGCCGGCTTTGTGGCTGGGGGTTCGTGGCCTCAGGTCCCGCGCTTCTCGCCCCGCGGGCGGCCCGCGGGATTGGACCCGACAGCCGCCGTCGACAGTGCGCCGCGAGTGGCATTGCAGCAATTCGGATGTCATCGGGAATTCCGTGTGATAAAGGCCCGGCTTCCTTCGCGCATTATAGCTGCTGCAGTGCCAAAGTGCATGCGCCGGGCTGCAGCAGCCCCGGCCCGCGGACGGGTTTACGCCTTGCTCCCACGACACGGGTGGGTCATCCAAAAGGACCAACGAGGTTGCTGCAAATCTTCGTCATAGGCTGCGCCTTATTGCTGTGCGCCGCGACCATGCCGGACAACCCATTAGCGTCGGCTCCATCCGCGACCTTTGTGCCGCCTGACCGGGAAATAATCGTCGCGACGAAACAGGCTCCGCCGTTCGCGATGAAGGGCGGGGACGGCAACTGGCAAGGCATCAGCATCGATCTGTGGCGTCGGATCGCCGAGCAGATGCATCTTCGTTACCGTTTCACCGAGGTTGTGACGGTGCAGGATCTGTTGGACGCCACGGCCAATGGGACCGCCGATGCGGCTGTCGCCGCCATCACCGTGACCGCGGCCCGGGCACGCGCCGTCGATTTTACTCAGCCCTTCTACGAGACCGGACTGGGCGTCGCGGTTCAGTCGGGTGTCGCGAACTGGTTGCCGGTCGTGCGCACGTTCCTGTCCTTCAACTTTCTGCAAGCCATATTGGCGCTGCTGGGGATTGCCTTGATTGTCGGAATTCTGATCTGGCTGTTTGAACGCCGGCAGAACGACAATTTCGCTGGACATCCCGCCAAGGGCCTGACGTCCGGGATCTGGTGGTCGGCGGTCGCGATGACCCAGGCCGGCGCGGCGCAGGGTGGCCCATCGTCGCTCCCGGGGCGCCTGCTGGCGGTCGTTTGGATGGTTGCTTCGATCATCGCTCTTGCGGTCTTCACCGCGGGTATCACCTCGGCGATAACGACCCACCAGCTACAGGGCCTGGTGCGTAACGTTGCCGATCTGCATTCGCTTCGCGTTGGCGTGGTCGCAGGTTCTTCGTCGGTCGAGTTCCTTGAGCCCACCGCGTCGCTCATGACCTGTTCCCCGATCCGCCGGCCGGCCTGAAGGCATTGCAGGCCGGCCGCATCGATGCCTTCGTCTATGATCGACCGCTGTTGACCTGGATCGTTCAACAGAATTTCTCCGGGGTGCAGGTCCTGGGTGTGACCTTTGGCCAGCAGAATTACGCCATCGCGTTGCCGTCAGACAGCGTCCTGCGCATCCCGCTCGATATCGCGTTGCTGGAGAACGCGAGCGGCGAATGGTGGAAGCAAACGCTCTATCGCTATCTTGGCGCGGCCGGCGCGAGGCCCGGCGACTGACCGATCACGCCCGTGTCGCTGAATTGGCCACGCATCCCCGTCCCGCCGCCACCGCACCGCGGCCCCCGGTCACGCGTTCCCCGACAGATAATCGATCGCCACCTGGACGCCGCCGGGCCTGTGAGGCACCCCGGCGGCGCGGAGTCCCATCTCCACCCCACCCAGGGTGCCGATCAGTTGCAGGTCGCCGAAGTCGCCGAGGTGGCCAATACGGAACACGCGGTCCTTCAGGATGCCGAGGCCATTTCCCAGGCTCATGTTGAAGCGCGACAGGATGATCGCGCGTAGCGCGTCGGCGCTGTGACCCTCGGGCACGCGCACCGCCGTCAGCGAAGAAGAGTAGTGTCGCGGTTCGGCGCACTGCACCTCCAGCCCCCAGGCACGGACGGCACGCCGCGTCGCCTCGGCATGGCGATCGTGGCGGGCGAACACGTTCGACAGCCCTTCGTCTCGCAACATCCGCAGCGCCGCGTTCAGGCCATACAGCAGGTTCGTGCCGGGCGTGTAAGGGAAATATCCAGTCTTGTTCGCCTCCAGCATCGGGCGCCAGTCCCAATAGCTGCGCGGCAGCCGCGCGGTCTCCGCGGCGGCAAGGGCTTTCGGGCTGATGGCGTTGAAGGACAGGCCAGGCGGCAGCATCAGCCCCTTCTGCGAACCGGCCACCGTCACGTCCACGCCCCAGGCGTCGTGCCGGTAGTCGATCGACGCCAGGGACGAGATCGTGTCCACCAGCAGCAGGGCGGGGTGTCGCGCCGCGTCCATGGCGGAGCGAACTTCATCGATGCGGCTCGCGCAGCCGGTGGAAGTTTCGTTGTGGACGACGCAAACCGCCTTGATCCGGTGCGCGCCGTCCGCGGTCAGCGCCTGCCCGAGGGCCGCCACATCGGCACCGCGCCGCCAGTCGGTCTCCAGGAAGACGGGGTTCAGTTGCAGCCGCTCCGCCATGTCCTTCCACAGGCTGGCGAACCAGCCGGTGCGGCACATCAGCACGGTATCGCCAGGCGACAGCGTGTTGGTCAGGGCGGCTTCCCAGGCACCGGTCCCCGAGGCCGGATAAATGACGACCGGCCCCTCGGTCTGAAAGATGGTGCGGAGATTGGCCAGGATCTCAAGACCCAGCTCACCGAACTCCGGGCCACGATGATCCATCGTCGGATTGTCTATCGCCCGCAGCACCTGGTCCGGCACGTTGGTCGGGCCCGGAATTTGCAGGAAGTGTCGTCCTGGTACGCGCGATCCGGGATGCGATCCGGCCATGATCCCTCTCCTGCTCAACCGGCGCCAGCTTGCGGCGCTCCGCGCGATTTGCCAATGGTGCGTCGCACGCTGCCGTGCCACAGATGAACTTTACCACGCCGCAACGCCCACCCCGGTGGTTTGTCCCCATGGATGCCTCCCTCACCGAACAGAGCATGCCCGCAAACGCGGCCTTCGCGATGCGGCTGGCACGCAACATCAAGGGCGAGGTGCTGTTCGACCGTGCCAGCCGGGGGCGGTATTCCACCGACGCATCGATCTATCAGGTCGAGCCGATCGGTGTGATCCTGCCGGAATCGATCGATGACGTTGTCGCGGCAATGTCGATTGCGCGGGACGAGGGCCTGCCGGTGCTGGCGCGCGGCGCCGGGACCAGCCAATGCGGCCAGACGGTGAACCGCGCTCTGGTGATCGACTGCTCGAAGCACCTCCGCCGCATTTTGCACGTCGATCCGCAGGCGAGGACCGCCCTGGTCGAACCGGGCCTCGTCCTCGGCCACCTGAATGCGGCCTTGCGCTCCGAGAAATTGTTCTTCCCGGTGGACCCGTCCACCCATGCCCGCTGCACCCTGGGCGGCATGGCAGGCAACAATTCCTGTGGCTCGAAGTCGATCCGCTACGGCCTGATGGCTGACAATGTACGCGCCATCGACGCCATACTGTCGGACGGCTCGCAATACCGGTTCGGCGCCATGCCGGACAATTTCGGCGAGCGGGTTCCGGCCACCGTGGCCGAACTGATCCAACGCCTGCGCGCGCTGGGCGCGGCCGAGGCGAACGAGATCGCAGCCCGCTTTCCGCGCCAGCTCCGCCGGGTCGGCGGCTACAACATCGATGCGCTGACGCCAGCGGCGCGCGCGTCCGGCCGCGACAATCTGGCGCGCCTGCTGGTCGGTTCCGAGGGAACGCTGGCGTTCTCCGCCGCGATCGAACTGTCCCTGCACCCCATCAAGCCACGCAAGGTGCTCGGCATCTGCCAGTTCTCGACATTCCGCGCCGCGATGGAGGCATCCCGGCACATCGTCGGCCTGGACCCTGAGGCTGTCGAACTGGTCGATCGCACCATGATCGATCTCGGCCGCGGCATCCCGATCTATCGGACGACCATCGATCAGATGCTGATCGGCGAACCGGACAGCCTGTTGATCGTGGAGTTCCACGGTCACCAGGACGCACCGCTGCTGGCCAGGCTGGATGAGTTGGAAACCCTGGTGGGCGACCTCGGGCATCCTGGTGTCGTTCGTGCCGTCGATCCTGCCTTCCAGGCGGATATCGCCAGTGTGCGGGAAGCCGGACTGAACATCATGATGTCGATGAAGGGCGACGGCAAACCGGTCTCCTTCATCGAGGACTGCGCCGTCGATCTCGATGATCTGGCGGATTACACCGAGCGGCTGAACGGCGTCTTCGAGCGTCACGGCACCAAGGGCACCTGGTATGCTCACGCCTCGGTCGGTTGCCTGCATGTCCGTCCGGTGCTGAACATGAAGGACCCGGCCGACGTGACGACCATGCGCTCGATCGCCGAGGAAGCCTTTTCTCTCGTCCGCGAATACCAAGGCTCCCACAGCGGTGAGCACGGCGACGGGCTGGTGCGCAGCGAGTTTCACGCGCAGATGTTCGGCCCCCGCATCGTTCGCGCCTTCGAGGCAGTGAAGGACGCCTTCGACCCGATAAGCCTGCTGAACCCAAACCGGATCACCCGGGCGCCGCGGATGGATGACCGCACGCTGTTTCGTTACGGCCCCGGTTATGCGCCGGTTGCCGATTTCAAACCCAGGCTCGACTGGTCGGACTATCCCGGCCCACTCGGCGGCATGCTCGGCGCAGTCGAGATGTGCAACAACAACGGCACCTGCCGCGGCTTTGATACCGGCGTCATGTGTCCGAGCTACCGCGTGACCCGCGACGAGACGCACCTGACGCGCGGGCGGGCAAACACGTTGCGCCTGGCGCTGACCGGTCAATTGGGTGCCGACGCCATGACATCCGACACCATGGCCGAGGCGATGGCGCTGTGCGTGTCCTGCAAGGCCTGCAGGAGAGAGTGTCCAACCGGCGTCGATATGGCCAAAATGAAGATCGAGGTGACCGCCGCCCGGGCCGAACGCCACGGTCTGCGGTGGCGGGATACGCTGATCGCCGAGCTTCCGAGGTATGGACCGTTGCTGTCGCGGATACCGTCACTGGCGAATATGCGTAACCACCTCCCGCCTGTTCGCTGGCTGACCGAGCGCAGCCTGGGTTTTTCGGCGGCGCGCCGGTTGCCGACATGGAGCTCCGACCGGTTTCTCGACCGTGAAGCCGCCGCGGCTGCGCCGGCCTCGCCACGCGGCGAGGTCTATTTGCTTGCGGATACCTTCAACCGTTACTTCGAGCCGGAAAACCTACGCTCTGCACTGAAGGTTTTGGCGGCCGCGGGGTATCGCGCTGTCGTTCCGTCACCCGATCGACGGCCGTTGTGCTGTGGGCGGACATGGCTGTCCTCGGGGATGATCGACAAGGCGCGCGAGGCGGCAAGCCGGACCATGCGGGGCATGCCGGATGATATCCCCATCGTCGGGCTGGAGCCCTCCTGCTTGATGACGTTGCGTGATGAGTACAAGTCACTGCTGCCGGGTCCAGCCACTGATCGTTTCGCCGCCCGAGCAATGCTGCTCAGCGAGTTCCTGGCGCAGGAAAAGCCGGATCTGGCGCTGCGGTCGCTGCCCGGAACGGTTCATGTGCACGGCCATTGCCACCAGAAGGCGTTCGGCGCGTTCCCCGCAATGCTGGCGATGCTGCGTTCCATACCCGGCATGTCGGTTCAGCCGATTGCCTCATCTTGTTGCGGTATGGCCGGCAGTTTCGGCTACCAGCAGGAGACCGAGGCGATCTCCCGGCAGATGGCGGAGGCTGGCCTGCTGCCAGCGGTGCGCGCGGCGGCGGCGGATGATTTCATCGTGGCGGACGGCACCTCGTGCCGGCATCAGATCGATGACCTGTCCGACCGGCGGGCGATCCATTCCGTACGGCTGTTGGAGCAAGCTCTGGTACCCGAGGGCCCGATCGGCGTTTCCAGCGCCTGAAAGCTTCATTTGGCTTCCCGTCATCCCCCGCTCTCCAGCGTCATCCCCGCTCTCCCGTGTCATCCCCCGCTCTCCAGTGTCATCCCCGGCTCTCCAGCGTCATCCCCCGCTCTCCGGTGTCATCCCCGCTCTCCAGCGTCATCCCCCGCTCTCCAGTGTCATCCCCCGCTCTCCAGTGTCATCCCCGGCGAAGGCCGGGGACCCACGTCTTTGCCTATACAGGCAATCGTGGGTCACCAGTGTCATCCCCGGCTCTCCAGCGTCATCCCCGGCTCTCCAGTGTCATCCCCGCTCTCCAGTGTCATCCCCGGCTCTCCAGTGTCATCCCCGGTTCTCCAGTGTCATCCCCGGCTCTCCAGTGTCATCCCCGGCGAAGGCCGGGGACCCACGTCTTTGCCTATACAGGCAATCGTGACTCCCCAGACCGAGTCCGGATCAAACACCCGGAGAACCGTGCGCCGGCGTCACATACCGGCGGTGTAACAACCCGCCGGCAGCACGGGCTCAGGACGCAAGGAGTTCGTGCACTCCCTTGGCAAGGAATTCCGTATCAGGAGCATTGCCATTCGGATTGCCGGCGAGATGGCCCCAGATCGTTGGAATTGGCCGGAGTTCGCCCTTCGATAGATGCACCACCTCGGCGGCGTTTTCGGCAACGCCGAAGTAGCGATCGGTTTCGCTTGGCATAACGAGCGCCTTGGCCTTGATCGCGCCGAGGGCCTTCACCAGGTCGCCTCCATACATCTCGTTGGCGCTGATGTCGGCATTCTGCCAGCTCCAGAGCTGCGCCAGCAGATTGTTGGCATCGTGTTGCAGGAAATAGGTCTCCCAGAAGCCCACCAGAAAATCTTCAATCGTGGGAAAGCCCAGCTTCTTGTAGGTCCCCTCGCTGTAGAACGCCGGGCTCAGCCCCCACCCCGCATAGCCCCGGCCAAACGCCTTCAGGCCACGTACCGGTGGCGTGGCGAACCAGTTGTCCTGCCATAAGCAATCGGTCGTGAGCGCGGCCTTGATCCCCTCGAGGAAAACGAAATTATTCGGCGATGTGCGCGCGGAGCCGCATACGACGCAGATCCGCTCGACCATGTCGGGAAATAGTGCGCCCCAGTGGTAGGCCTGCTGCGCCCCCATCGAGTAGCCGAAGGCGAGGGCGATTTTGCTGACGCCGAACATCTCCGTTATCAGCCGATGTTGCATGCGCACGTTGTCCGTGAGCGTAACGTTCGGATAGCGCCCGCGGTCGATCGGTGCAGCGCTGTTGCTCGGCGAGGAAGACACCCCGCTGCCGAACATGTTCACGATGACAACAAAATAGCGGGTCGGATCAAGTATTTTGTCCGCCGCGATCAGCCACTCCATGTCCTTGTGGGTGCCGCTGTAGTAACTTGGATAGACAATGACATTCGACTTGTCAGGTGCAAGATTGCCGTAGGTCTTGTAGGCCAGCCGGGCATTGGGAAAGACCGTGCCGGACTGAAGCGTCACCGCACCCAGATCGAACACCTGGTAATCGACCGGCGTTGATGACTGCGCCGCCGCCGGCGTGATTGGTGCCATGCTGAACCTGCCAGCGCCCCCAAGAACGCCTCCGGCTGCGGCTTTCATCAGACTACGGCGCCCCGCTGTTCCGACACCGGTGCTCACTGTCATGGCAATGCCTCCTTTGGACCCGATGTAGCGGTCAGGACTAAGCGCAGCATGATAGGCAATGCCCTGGATGTATAGTCGGTCCCATCGCCGAAGGCATTCGTGCTCCGGCGCTGGCCGTCCGGTTCTGCAAACTCGCTTCGGCGAACCAGCGCCTGAGGCGTCGTCCGGAGACTCTGCTCATCGCCGCCCCCGACATGCGCGGGAAAGACGGTCTCTCCCGCGCATGCCGGTTACCGAGTCGCTGCGGCTGATGACGGTCAGCGCGCCGCGTTGATGATCTGGAGCTGAGTGAACTCCGCCAGCCCCTCCTCGGCGAACTCGACACCCATCCCGGAATGCTTCGCACCACCGAACGGGATGTGCGGAGCCATGTCGAGGTGCTGATTGATCCACACCGTGCCGGCTTCCATGCGACTGGCAACATCATGCGCCCGCTGCACGTCAGACGACCACACCGAGCCGCCCAAGCCGTAGGTGGTCGCGTTCGCTCGGCGGATCACATCATCAGCGTCCGAGTATTTGATCACCGGAAGCACCGGGCCGAACTGCTCCTCGTCGACCAGGCGCGATCCTTCCTTGATGTCACGCACGATCGTCGGCTTGATGAAGTAGCCCGGCCGGTCGATCACTTCGCCGCCGGCGACGATGTTGCCGTTCGCGCGGGCATCCTCGAGGAAACCCTTCACCTTCTCGTACTGCATCTTGTTCTGCAGCGGTCCGAGCTTGGTGCCCTGTTTGAGGCCGTCATCAACGACAGTCTCGTTGGCGATCCGGACGAGTTCACCGCAGATCTCGTCATAAACAGACTCATGAACATACAGCCGCTTGATCGCCAGACAGACCTGTCCGCTGTTCTGGAACGCGCCGCTGAAAATTCCGGGGGCGACCTTCTTCGGATCGACATCGTCGAGCACAATGCTGGCGTCGTTGCCGCCCAGTTCAAGCGTGATGCGCTTCAGTGTCGCCGCCGCGCTCGCCATCACCTTCTGCCCGGTCGCGGTCGATCCGGTGAAGGAGATCTTGCGAATATCCGGATGGCGCGTCATCGCGTCGCCCAGATCGTTCGCATCGGTCACGACGTTGAGCACCCCTTTCGGCAGCAGACCGGCGACGAGTTCGGCGAACCGCAGCGTCGAAAGCGGTGTCGTCGGCGCCGGCTTCAGCACCACGGTGTTGCCCGCCAGCAATGCGGGGGGAACCTTGAAGCCGATGATCATCAGCGGGTAGTTCCACGGAATGATCGCGCCGATGACGCCCAGTGGACGGCGGAACGCCTCGACGCGGCGCCCGTCACTGTCCTCGATCACCTTCATCGGCAGATCAAGCGAGCCAAGGTAGCGGAAGAAGCCGGCCATCCCCATGACTTCGGCGGTCGCGTCAGCCAGCGGCTTGCCCTGCTCCGTGGTCAACAGGCGCGCCAGTTCGGTGATGTTCGCCTCGATCACGTCGGCCATCTGAACGATGATCTTGCGCCGTTCGTCGATTGGCGTGGCCGCCCAGGCAGGGAACGCGGCCTTCGCGGCGGCCACCGCGGCGTTGAGCTGGGCCTCCGAGGCGCGCGGGCACTCGGCCAGGACTTCCTCGGTTGCCGGATTGATGACGGACATCATCAGATCGCCGGGTACCATCTTCCCGTCGATAAGAAGATTGAAATTGCTCATCGCAATTCCTCCTGCGTCGATCCCGAAACGGGATCGCTATATTCAATCATATATTACGAGGGACTAATCGGCAAACCCGTCGGGGGGCCAACCCGCAATTCACCGCACCGCTCCCCGCCAGCTCGGCCCACAGGTCGAGCCCGAAGACAGGCTGCGGCGCACCGTCTTGCGCGCGACCATCCGTTCGGGGACCGCGGCCCCTTTGGCGGGCAGCAGAGTGCCGAATGATCCAGGCGACCATCCCGTCCCGGCTCCCGTTTGTTGCCGGGATATACGGCAACGCCCTCGCCCGCGTCCGACAGGCGATTCGTTTGGCTTCGATGCGAGTTCGAGATTGCCTGCGTGTACCGCCTGCTACGAAGGCACGGATGGGAAGGTGGCCAGACTGCTGTTTCCGGTCGGCATGGAATGGCTTGCAAAATGACTCCTCCCGACCGAGTGTTGGGGCAGATCGCCCAAGTAGACGGCGACATCTCAGGGAGTGGGAACATGCAGCAAAAAATGGCGAAAGTTTTCGGGCTGACGCTGGCCGCCGGAGCGGTGGCGATAGGCGCCTGGAGCCTGCCGCACGCGGCGGTGGCTCAGGAAGTGAAGGCAGCGACAAAGTATGGCGATATGTCGACGGTGACGCAGGATATGCTGACCCGCGCCGGCAGTGACGGGACGAACTTCCTGCACACCAACGGCGACTATTCCCAGTTGCGCTTTTACCCGAACAAACAGATCAATCCGTCGAACGTCGAACGGTTGCATCCCGCCTGGATCTTCCAGACGGACGTGAAGGAATTGATGGAAACCACCCCGATCATCGTAAACGGCGTGATGTTCGTCACCACCTCGTTCAGCCACGTCTACGCGCTCGATGCACGCACCGGTGAGGAAATCTGGCACTACGCACGCAAGCTCGGCCCTATAACGACATTCTGTTGCGGTCCCAACAATCGCGGCGTCGCGGTCGGTGGAAACAAGGTCTATGTCGCGACACTCGACAGCCATCTGCTGGCACTCGACGCGAAGAGCGGCAAGGTGATCTGGGACACCGAGATCGCCAATCCCGAGGAAGGCTACAGCGAGACGATGGCGCCCACCGTGGTCAAGGGGAAGGTGCTGATAGGCACCAACGGCGGCGAGTATGGGATTCGCGGCTTCGTCCGCGCCTACGACGCCGAGGACGGTAAGCTGCTGTGGAACTTCTCGACCATCCCGGACAATTCAGTCGGCGTGTGGGCTCTGACGGACGCCACCGGGAGGGATATGCATCGCGACATCGCCGCCGAGAAGGCCGAACTCGCCAAGAGCGGCGATCCGGCAAAGCGCCTCGGCGGCGGCGTGTGGCAGAACCCCTCGGTCGATCTGGCGTCGAACCGGATTTTCTTTGTCGTCGGCAATCCCTCGCCCGACCTCGACGGCTCGGTGCGCCCCGGCGACAATCTTTACACCGACTCGCTGGTGTCGCTGGACCTGGATACCGGCCGCTACGCCTGCCACTTCCAATTCATCGCCCATGACATCTGGGACCTCGACGCCGTGAGCCCGACCGTGCTCGTCAACGTCAGGGACAAGGACGGCAAGGTGGTGCCGGGAGTCCTGCATGCCGGCAAGACCGGCCACGTCTATGTCAATAACCGCAACGATTGCAGCCTGATCCGCTATTCCGAGGCGATGGTGCCGCAGGAGGACATGTGGCAGCTGCCGACGAAAGACGGCGCGCGGATGCTTCCCGGGGCCAACGGCGGGGTCGAATGGTCGCCAATGGCGGTCAATCCAAGGCTCGGGTTGGCCTACGCCCTCAACCTGCATCAGCCGATGACCTACCACGTCGCGAACTCACCTTATCCGGACGGCAAGCTTTGGCTGGGCGGCGCATTCAAGGTGATCCCGACCGAGGAGCAGTGGGGCAACATCAGTGCTGTCGACTACAACACCGGCAAGGTGCGCTGGCAGGTAAAGACGCCGCAGCCAATGATCGGCGGCGTGTTGGCGACCGCGAGTGGGCTTTTGTTCGCCGGCGAGGGCAATGGGCAGTTCAATGCCTATGATGCCGAGTCCGGCGCCACGCTGTGGACATTCCAGGCGGGCGCCGGGGTCAACGCCCCGCCGTCGTCCTACGCGGTGGGTGGCAAGCAGTACATCGTGGTCGGCGCCGGCGGAAATGCGCAGCTCGATTACAAACGCGGCAACAACATTATCGCCTTCACTATCGACTGAATGATCGATTCTTGACCGCACGCCGGCAGGACCAGCAACAGACGATCGCTCCATGACGAGTGCCGGGACCTGGATGCGGGTCTCAGCCGCCTTTTCGCTTGGCACGCTCGTCATGGCGTCCATCCTGCCGGCGATGACCCAGGCGCGAGCGGACAGCGTCGAGACGCTGGCACAGGTCTGCGTCACCTGCCACGGCCAGGCGGGAGTGCCAATCGATCCGGCCATTCCCGTGATCTGGGGACAAAACGAGGGTTATCTCTACTTGCAGTTGCGTGACATGAAGCGGGGCGCACGCAAGGTCGACGCGATGGCGCCTATCGTTGGTACATTGGAACGATCGCAGATGCTCGCGCTGGCGGCCTATTTCGCGGCGAAGCCCTGGCCCAACCTGGCGCAACCCGGTGCGTCCGATGCCGACACGCGGCGCGCGTTGCAGGCGAACACCTCGATCGGCTGCACCGGGTGCCATCTTGCCGGGTATCTGGCGGCCGGTACCGTGCCACGGCTCGCTGGGCAGCAGCGCGCCTATCTGGCGAAAACGATGGCGGACTTTCGCGACGGCACACGCGGCAACAATCCAGGAATGACCGACTTGATGAAGGTCGCCGCCCCCGAGGATCTCGCGGCGTTGGCAAATTTTCTTTCCGGGTTGTGATCAAATCGGTCGGGGCTGCTTGCAGACGCCCTCACGATACGGCTCTGGCCGGCCCGCCGGCGCACTCTCCGGCGGTTTTGGCGGGCGGCGGAGACACCGCCGCCTCACAGGGTTTCGCTGGCCAGCCTGGCACCGGCAGTCAGCGCCCGCAGTTTGGCGACCGCGATGCCGCGATCCATCGGCGCCATTCCGCAGTTGGTGCAGGGAAACAGCCGCTCCGGCGGTACGTAGCGCAGCGCCTCGGCGATGATGGCAGCCACTGCGTCGGGCGTTTCGACGCCGTCGTTTGCCACGTCGATCACGCCGACCAGCACGTCCTTGCCGGCCAGCAACTGCATCAGTTGCATCGGCACGCGGGCGTTGGCGCATTCCAGCGAGACCTGATCGATCCGGCTGGCCGCCAGGGCAGGGAACACCCGTTCATACTGGCGCCACTCCTCTCCGAGGCTTTCTTTCCAGCGGATGTTTGCCTCGATGCCGTAGCCGTAACAGATATGAACAGCAGTGGTGCACCGAAGGCCGTCGATCGCCTGATGCAGTGCGTCAATGCCCCATTGCACTGCTTCTTCCATGTAGACATTGAAGGCCGGCTCATCGAACTGGATTACGTCCACGCCGTCCGCTTCGAGTCCGCGTGCTTCCTGGTTCAGCAGCCGAGCGAAGGCATAGGCAAGGGTTGTTCGGTCGCCGTAATAGCGGTCTGCCAGGGTGTCGACGATGGTCATCGGCCCAGGCAAGGTGAACTTGATCTTGCGATTGGTGTGCGCTCGCATCAGTTGCGCCTCGGTCTGGTGCACGCGCCCTCGCAGCTGCAGTGCCCCGGTTACCGTCGGCACCATTGCATCATAGCGATTGTTGCGGATGCCCATCTTCACCTTGTTGTCGAAATCGACCCCCTCGATTTGCTGCAGGAAGCCGTGGACGAAATGTTGCCGGGATTGTTCGCCATCGGTGACGATGTCGATGCCGGCGTCCTCCTGTTCTTTCAGCCACAGCAGGGTGGCGTCAGACTTGGCCTCGTCCAGTTCGGCCCCTTGCTGCCGCCAAGCGGGCCACAGAGTGTGCGTATCGGCCAGCCAGGACGGTTTCGGCAGGCTTCCGGCTAGTGTCGTCTGGAACCGAGATCTGGTCATGTCGCGCTCGCGTTGTCAGCGTGTAAAGCTATGGAACCTATACCCGTTCTCTCGGGCCACCTTGCGGACGTCCGCCGCCGGCAGGCCCCCGAACCGTCGTTCTACATGCTTCCCCGATTCAGACCAGATGCCGACGGCATGCCGATAGTCAGATCGTCATCGGTGGCCGGTCGATCGCGTTCCGGACGGTCAAATTGCTCCGCCGCCACTATTCGCATAGCGCAGAAAGTCGCTTCGCTGCCTCAAGCTCTGGTGGCGCGAGATCACCCGCCACGTCATTGCCTGTTCGGGGCATCCCGGAATAATCTGCAATTCAGGCCTTAGCCAAGGAGGTCGCGACCCGGTCGTGTCGCATGTGTGGACCTCGCCAAATCGGCGGCGCTTCGCCCCGTGGGCGCTCGCCATCCTGCTCAAATTGTGAGGTGTGACTGTGCAAAACAGCGAGGAACGGACAAAAGACCGCCCTGTGCTGGAAACCGAGAGGCTTTTGCTCCGTCGGCCTGATGCCGGAGACATCAGCGCTATCATGGCGATCGCGGGGGATTGGGAAGTGGCTCGTCGCCTCTCGCGGATACCGCATCCCTATGGCGATCAGGACGCTCTCTTCTTCCTCGACATAATCGTGCCCGCCGAGTGGGTATGGGCCATCACATGCCGGGGGGCGGGTGAACTGGTCGGTATGGTCGGCTTGACCCCGGAGGCCGGTCACGACGCAGCGGAGTTGGGTTACTATGTGGATCGCAGGCATTGGGGTGTTGGCATCGCAACGGAGGCCGCAAGGTCGGTAGTCGACTACGGTGTCCGTGTGCTCGGTCTCCGGTGCCTCACGTCGGGCTACTTCCTGGACAATCCTTTATCAGGCCGCGTCCTGACCAAGCTCGGCTTTGTCGAAGTCGGACGTGGCGAGCGGCCATGCCTGGCGGCCGGTACCACCGTGCCATCCGTGGAGATGCGCCTCGAAGCCTGCCTCGCCTGATGCCTTATACCAACGGCCCCTGGCGTTGACCTACCGTTCGTGTCTCCAGTGTCATCCCCGGCGGAGCATGCCCTTGGCGGAGGCCGAGGGGCCGGGGACCCACGACTTGCGGTGCGGTGCAGTCAACATCGTAGATCTTCGCCTTCGGCACCCGGCGCCGGCGGCCGGTTAACCGCCTCGCTCCGAGTTCGATTGCGTTCGACAACGGCTTGCCATTCAGACAGGCACGGGGTTGTCGCGGCTGCGTAGGTTTCGTTCGTTCATCGTGGCGTTTTGGCATGCACCTTGTTCATGCATTGCGGCTGCGAGCCATGCCGTACAACGCGACAGCCGCAACTATCACCACGCCGCGGATGACCATCTGCCAAATCGCCGATATATCAACCAATGCCATTCCGGTCAGCAATACCCCGATGAAAATCGACCCTAGCGCGCCAACAAGCACGCTGCCGGTCCCGCCGGTCAGGCTGACACCTCCGACGACCACGGCGGCGATCACGTCGAGTTCGTAGCCGGTGCCCTGATACGGCACCGCCAGGGCAACCTGCGACGTCAGTATCACCCCCGAAAGTGCCGCGCAGGCCCCGGAAATCGCGTAGGTCACCGTTCGAATACCGGCGAGCGGGACGCCGCACAGGCGCGCCGCCGCCTGATTGCCGCCCAGGGCATGGATCGATCGTCCGATCGTCGTGCGCCGCTCCAGCAGCCATGCCACGGCGAACAGACCGGCGAAGATCAGTACCGAGATCGGAATGACACCGATATGTCCTCGCCCCAGCGTAAGAAAATTCGAACTATCCGCAATATTGACGTTATACTGATTCGAAACGATGTAGACCACGCCGCGGACCACGCTGAGCATCGCCAGCGTGGTGATGAACGGGTCAATCCCAAGCCAGGTAATCAGCAGACCATTGCAAAGGCCAACGACAAGCCCGCTGAGCGTTCCAAGAACGATCGCGGTGACCGGATCCACCCCGGCGTCACGCAACACGATCGCCGAGATCATCCCGCCCAGGCCGAGGATCGATCCGACCGAGACATCGATCCCGCCCGCCAGGATGACGAGCGTTTCGCCGATCGCCATGATGCCGATCGTCGAAGTCTGCTGCAGGATGTTGATCCCGTTCTGCAGCGTGAGGAACGCGGGCGACAAGGCCGAGAACACGGCGATAAGGATCAACAGCGCGGCGTAAAATCCAAAGCGCTCGAACGCGGCCGCGGGCGTCATTCGCGCCTGACGCAGACGGGCGCTGGATTGGATGGACTGACTCATCCCGACCCTCCGGTGGCGGCATTGAGCAGCACTTCCTCGCTGGCGTCCGCGCGATTGACTTCAAGTGCGATCCGTCCGTCACGCATGACGAGAATCCGATCGCTGATCCGGAGCACCTCCGGCAGATAGGAAGACACAACGATCACGCCCATGCCGTCTTTGACCAGATCATCGAGCACCCGGTAAATCTCTTCCCGTGCGCCAACGTCCACACCGTGCGTCGGCTCGTCCACCAGCAGCAGTTTGGGTTTTTTCGCCAGCCATTTTGCCAGCACGACTTTCTGCTGATTGCCGCCGCTGAGGTGATTGCTCCGCCAGCGCGGGATCGGCGGATCGATCTTCAACTCCGTTACCATCCGCGTCGCCAGGCGCCTTTCGCGCGCGGCGTTCAGCCACATGCGGGCAGTCGAGACCAGATCGTAATTCGGCAGCGATAGATTCTCGCTGATGGTGAACCCGGAAACCAGCCCCTCGCTCTTTCGGTCCTCCGGCACGAACCCGACGCCCGACCTGACCGCGTCGATTGGCGAACGTGGCGAATATGCGCGGCCGAGCAGTTTCATTTCGCCGTCGTCGATGCGGTCCGCACCGAAGATTGCGCGCAGCAGCTCCGTCCGGCCGGAGCCGACCAGTCCGGCGATACCGAGCAACTCCCCGGCGCGCACCGTCAAGCTGACGCCGTCGAGCTCGGTTCCGCGCCGAAGCCCGCTGACGGAGAGCACATCCTGCTCGCCGCGGCCGCTTTCGCGCCGCGCGCTTTCGTCGATGTCGCGGCCGATCATCATCCGAATGAGGTCCGGTCGTGTCACATCAGCAACGGAAAGCGTGCGGACAAGCTTGCCGTCGCGAAGCACCGTCACGCGGTCCGCGACCTCAAAAATCTCCTCCAGATCGTGCGAGATGTAGACGACCGCCGTGCCCCGGCGTTTGAGGTCGCGAATGATCTCGAACAGGCGGAGTGTTTCCTGATGCGTCAACGCCGCGGTCGGCTCATCCATAATGACCACGCGCGCCTCGAATGCCAGTGCGCGTGCGATATCCACGAGTTGCTGGATCGAAGGGGCGAGTTCGCGAACGATCGTATCGACCGATGCCGGACGGCCGAGCAGCGCCCAGATCTGTTCGGCCCGGAGGCGTTGCGCGCCGCGATCGATCAGGCCCGGCAGCCGATATGTGGGCTCGTGGCCGAGCATGATGTTTTGCGCCACCGTCAGTTCGGGGACAACGGCGCGTTCCTGGTAAATCACCGCGATACCGTGATCCTGGGCGGCCGCCACGCTGGGCAGCGACACCGCCGCGCCGTCGATGCGGATCTCACCACTGTCGGGTGTCAGCGCACCGGCCAGCATCTTGATGAGGGTGCTTTTGCCGGCGCCGTTCTCACCAACGATAGCATGCACCTCGCCGTCACCGACCGAGAAATCGACCCCATCGACGGCACGAATTTCAACGAACGATTTGTGCAGTTCGGCGGCCTGAAGCACCGGCGGGACGCCGGCCTTTCGCTCCGGTGCACCATGCGGCGCCGCGGCCGTGGACAACGCGTCGAGCGGCGCCGGATTGACCATGGTGGCCCAGCGCAGGCGGCGTGGCGCAACGATGCTGCGCTGACTGAGTACATCCAGCGTGACCGCGATCAGGATCACCACCCCGCGGGTAAAGGACTGATAATTGGCAGGGATCCCGATCAGCGTCTGACCTTTGGCCAGCACGGTGATGAACGCAGCCCCGAGCAGCGTTCCGAACAACGTCCCGCGGCCGCCGAACAGACTTGCTCCACCAATGATGACGGCCGCGATGACGTCGAACTCCTCGCCCGAACCGGCTTCGGGTGCCCCGGTCTGCAGCCGGGACGCCAGAATAATCCCGGCCAGCGCGGAGCAGAATCCGCTGATGATGTAGGTGCTCAGCTGAATCGGCGCGACCCGGATACGCGTCAGCCGCGCCGCCAGTTCGCTGCCGCCCAGGGCATAAAGATGCAGGCCGAACCGCGTACGTCGCAGCACAAACGCGCCGAGGCCCAGCAGGATGGCGAAGATGACAAAGGACACCGGGATGCCAAAGACATCGTCCTGACCAAGCACCAGAAAATTTTCGTCGGAGATGATGGCAGCCTGCAGGTTTTGCACATCCGTCCGGTACAGCGACAGACCGGCGCCACGGAACATGTACAGCGAGGCAAGGGTCACGATAAACGCCGAGATGCGGAGCCGGGTTATCAGCAACCCATTGATCGCGCCGGCGATGCAGCCGATGCCCAGAGCGATGGGAACGGCGATCGCGGTGTGCACCTCCTCCAGCCGGATCAGATCATCCGAGACGATACCGGCGAGCAGCAGGATCGAACCGACCGAAAGATCGATGCCGCCGCCAATGATGACGAACGTTTCTCCAATAGCCAGAATGCCCAGGATCGAAAGGTCGCGCAGCGCGTCGCCAAAGTTGTCGATCGTGGCGAAGCCCGGCGCACGCACGGCAAACAGGATAATGAGCGCGACCAGCGCAATCCCGAGACCTTGAGTTCGCGCCCGGGCAATCGCGGACTCAAGGCGGTCGGCAAGTGACAGCGGCCCTGCGGCATCCTGCGGCCCGGTATGGTCGGCCGTCTTGCTGTCTGTCATGGCATTGGCATGGCGTCGGCGCGAAGATCCGGTCTATGCGGCGGGCCACGGCACCTGGTCGATATTCTCCTTCGTAACGATATAAGGTGGAAGTTCGATGCGGCCAGCGAACTGACCACCCTTGACGCCGGCCGTCAGCAACCACGCCCCCAGGTTCATCACCGTGTCCGGCACCGCGTTGGCGGCGATCGCGGAAACGCCGTCGACCAGTCCGCTTTTGATGCCCTTGAAAAAATCGAGTTCGCCGTCGGCACCCCAGAACTTGATGGTGCCGCGTCGTCCCGCCTCGACCGATGCCTGGGCCGCACCGATCGCCATCTCGTCGTTCACCCCGAAGACCGCATCGATCTTCGGCTGACCCTGCAGAATGGTCTGAAAGACATCGTGACCCTTCTTGCGATCGAACGCCGCACTTTGATCCGCAACGATCTTCATGTCGGGATATTTTTTCAGTGCTTCCTTGAAGCCGGCCATCCGCTGGATATTGGCGCCGGTGCCCTGCACGCCCTCGATGACGACGATGTTGCCTTGCTTGTTCAATTGCGCCGCCATTCCGTCGGCGACCTGGATGCCCATCGTGTAGTGGCCCATCCCGACAAAGCCGGTATGAACGCCGGCCACGTCCTGGTTCAGCGTAATGACGGGAATGCCGGCCTTCTCAGCCTTGCGCACAACGGGGGTCAGGCCGGCGGCATCGGTCGCCTGCAGCACGATGAGATTAACGTTCTGACTGATGAACGCCTCGATCTCGCTGGTCTGCTTTTGCACGTTGCGTTCGCCATCCTGAACGCTGACGTCCATGCCGAAGCCAGCCCCTTGCCGCGCACATTCGTCGCCCCAGTATTTGATGAGCGGATGCGACAGGGTTTCGACCACGACGCCGACCTTCATCCCCTTCGTGTCGGCCATCTTGCCCGGTTCGGCGGCAAGCGCGGCCCGCGGCCGGATTGCCATCAGACCCGCCGATGTAAGCCCGGCGCCGGCGCCGAGAACGTTACGCAAAAACCGGCGTCGTCGCTGCCGGAGAAAGGACACGGTCATTGGCGGCCCCCTTTTGTTGTGTGCCGTCGGCGACGGCACGGTGACAATAAAGTTCGACTTGCGGATCCCCGAAGGTGCGCTGCGCTGACACCACCAGGCGGGACACAAGAAGAGGTTACGGAGGCGGCTCGGGTCATGCGGCCCGCTGCGGCGGATATTGCCAGCGTATTCGGGCAGGTCAAGCACGCGCCGCAGAGGCGGCGGCTTCCGACCCGCACGAGGTGCATTTCGAATCTTTCCAGTTCGTCATCAACGCGGTCCGGGTTCGAACCGCTCGCGGCGCGTGCATCCGGCCGCGGGTAAACAGCCACCGAGCAGCACGCCTGCGTGGCTCTTGGAAGCGCATGCGGTCGGCTCTAACATCGCCGCAACGCCGAAGGAGCACGTCATGCGGATCGCCAAAATCGAGGACCTGCACTGCAACGCCGGCTGGCGGGATTTCTCGTTCCTGAAGATCACCACCGACGACGGCCTGGTCGGCTGGTCGGAGTTCATGGAGAATTTCGGCGCCGAGGGCCTGAGCGGCGTCATCGGGCGACTGGGCGAGCGGCTGATCGGCATGGATCCGCGGCCAGTCGAGAAGATCACCGCCTTCCTGCACGGCCTGACCCGGCAGACCCCCTACGGCATCAACCAGCAGGCGATCGCCGCGATCGAGAACGCCCTCGTCGACATCAAGGCAAAGGCGCTCGGCATTCCGGTGTACGAGCTGCTCGGCGGCCCGGTGCGCGACCGGCTGCGGCTCTACTGGTCGCATTGCGGCACCTGGCGGGTCAGTTTCGCCGACCGGATCAAGGACTGGACCGGCTTCGACCCGATCCGCTCGCTGGCCGACGTCGAGCGGGCCGGCGCCGAGGTCGCGGCGCGCGGCTTCAAGGGCCTGAAGACCAACATCATGCGGTTCGACGGCCCGACCCCGCGCATCCACATGCCGGGCTTCAACGGCGCCGGGCTGGCCGGAGCTGAACATCGACCGATCGCTGGTGGACGCCATCACCGCCGAACTGGAGGCGTTCCGCAATGGCGCCGGGCCCGGCGTGGGCCTGCATCTCGACCTGAACTTCAACTTCAAGACCGAGGGCTATATCCGCCTGGCGCAGGCGCTGGAGCCGTTCGACCTGGTGTGGCTGGAGATCGACAGCTACGACCCGGCCGCGCTGGCGACCATCCGGCGCAGCGCGCGCACCCGCATTGCCTCCTGCGAGTCGCTGTATGGCCGGCGGCAGTTCCGGCCGTTACCTGGAGCAGCAGGCGGTCGACGTCGCGATCATCGACGTGGCGTGGAACGGCATCCTCGAGTCGGCCAAGATCGCCGCCATGGCCGATGCCTATGAGGTCAACGTCGCGCCGCACAACTTCAACGGCCATCTCGGCTCGCTGATGAGCGCGCATCTGTGCGCGGCGATCCCGAATTTCCGCGTCATGGAGATCGATATCGAGGACGTGCCCTGGAAGGACGACCTGGTCAGCAAGCCGCCGGTCATCGAGGACGGCGAATTGCTGATGCCGACCGGCCCCGGCTGGGGCGTCGAGATCAATGAGGACGTGATCCGCGCCCACCCGCCCGCGCAGCCAGTGAAATGGACGAATTAACCGGATCCGGATCAACCTGCCTGGTGCGCCACTACACGTTGTCAGACATCGACCTCACGGCGCTTCCGCCGTCGTCCGACACCGCAGCCGAAGCGCCCGAAACAATGGCTCGGTGGCTGGCCCAACTGCCTGCCCCGCCGGAACAGCCGCGCACCGTGGACAGGATGCTTGGGATCGATCGGCGGGTCACGGCGCCAATGGTCAGCAACTCCCCGTGGTCAGCGTCTCCCAGTGGTCAGCGGATCATTGTGGCAAAGTCGCAAGCGCACTCGGTGTAGCCGACTGGACCAGCCAATCGCGGAACAGGGCGATCTTCGGGGCATCGGCGGTCGCTTCCGGCGTGACGACGTAGTAACCGGCATCCTGTGGCAGTACAATGTCGAATGGCGCGAGCAATCGGCCGGCGACGATGTCGACCTCCACCAGATGCGTTCGTCCCAGGGCGACCCCAAGCCCTTCCACGGCCGCCTGCACTGCCATGAAGCCCTGATCGAACATCAAGCCACGGCGGGTTGCGATCGATAGCGGCAGACCCGAGGCTGTCAGCCAAAGCTGCCAGTCCTCGCGTGAGACCATGGTGTGCAACAGGGTGTGATGCGCAAGATCCTCCGGTCGTCGCAGCGGTCTGCGGCCGTTCAGTAGCGCCGGGCTGCAAACCGGAAAAATTTGCTCCGCCATCAGCCAATCGGCGCGCAGCCCAGGCCAGCTTCCCAGGCCATAGCGGACCGCTATGTCGACCTCGTCGCGATGGAAGTCGACCAGGTGGGCCGAGGTCGTGATCCGGACCTCGATACCAGGATGGGTCTCCTGAAACGCCGCCACCCTCGAGACCAGCCATTTCGTTGCCAGCGAAGCCGTGGTGCTCACGGTCAGCAGTCCGTCACGGTTGGAACGACGCAGCCTTTCCGTCGCCCGGCGCAGGTCCTCGAAAGCCGAGCGGATGGAAGGCAGATAGTCCTGTGCCTCGCTCGTCAGCTCGAGGCCGCGATTGCGCCGGATGAACAGAGGCATACCGAGCTGTTCTTCCAGCCGACGAATCTGGTGACTGACTGCCGTCTGGGTGACGTTCAGCTCGGCGGCGGCCAGCGTAAAGCTCATATGCCGTGCCGCAGCCTCGAAAGTGCGTAGGCCGGTTAGCGAAGGGAGCATCGGCGGATACGTCTCGCATGAGTTTCAGTCATACAGCCCTGACAAAGTATCCTTTGTCCCGCTCCCCGAACAGGCCCAATTGCCGCCCAGCATCATAACTCCCGGAGGCCTCTCATGGCATTCGCTGCAAATCATTCGCTGACAGATTGTCAGGGCGCCTATCATCCCAGCGTGGCGCACCGTGCCGGATGGGCCGAGCGTGTCGGCCGCAAGATCGCGCTTTGGGGTTCGCGGATCAGGGAGCGGCGCTCCTTGGCATCATTCGACACCCGCGACCTGCACGATCTCGGCGTGTCCCGGTGGGAGCTGGAGCGCGAACTCATGAAACCGTTCTGGCGAGGCTGATTTCAGCCTTGGTGATCACGCCTGAACTTCAAATAATTCTTACTCAGGAGAGAGACAAGACATGAGCCAATATGCAGCAGTGCTTGAGAGTCGCACCTTTGATCTGCCCCACGTGGAGGCAGACCTGCACTATTTAGCCCGGATGACGGAACGGCCGCACAACTACACCTTCGATCCGCCGCCCGGTGTGCCGCGCTCGAACACAGTCCACGAGACGCACCAGGTGCCGATATACGACGCCCGTCTCGCCCCTGAGCACGCCTCGCTCGATCGGGAGGGATTTGAGTTGCTGCGGCACGCCAGTGCGGTGCGGGATTTTTACGACGAGGACGAGGTGCGGCAGACATACTATCCTGAGGCCGAACGATTGATCGCCGAGGCGACGGGCGCAGACCGCGTCTTTATCTTCGATCACACGGTGCGCCGACGGGTTCGAGGTGCTGACGACCGTGCTGTGGGCCTGCCGAGACAGCCAGCGACACGCGTGCACGTCGATCACACGGCGAAGTCTGGTCCTCAGCGTGTACGCGACTTCCTGGGTGACGAAGCCGAGGCGCTGCTCAAAGGCCGCGTCCAGGTGATCAATCTCTGGCGTCCGATCCGCGGCCCGTTGCGGGACGCTCCCCTCGCGGTGTGCGACGCCCGGTCCGTTGCTCCTGGTGATCTCGTTCCATCGGATCTCATATACCAGGACCGAGTGGGTGAAACCTACGCGGTCACCTACAATCCCGAGCATCGCTGGTTCTATGTTCCGGAGATGCAGCCGGAAGAAGCGCTGTTGCTGAAATGCTTTGAACTCCGCGACGGACGGACGGGCGCGGTTTGCCCCGCACACAGCCTTCGAGGATCCGACCGCAACGGCCGACGTGCTGCCGCGCGAAAGTATCGAGCTTAGGACCCTGGTGTTTCATTCCGCATAATCCAGCGCACCGGTTGTTGTCTGTAAATGCCGGCGCTGCGGCGCCGGTTCCACCTACTCCAATGAAGGACCAGTCGAATGCGAGCAACTCTGCAAGGCCACGTGATTGCTGACAGCGACGATATCACCGAGGGCGCCGGCTACAAGTATTTCCCAGCCGCCGCTACACGTCTTGAATGGCTTGAAAAATCGACGAAGACGGAGTCCGATAAGGCCTGCCCGCATGGCGTCCAGTTCTACGATGTTGTGGTGGACGGCGTGCGACACGGGCGGGCCGCATGGTCATATAAGTCACCACGACCCGTGCTGCAGCACGTCGCCGGGCGGTTCGGTTTTTGGAATGAAGTCGAAGTCGGTTGAGCGCTGAACGCGCTTCGGGCAACCGACTGAAGCAAAGCCTCGCGACGCCGGACCTGGCGCAATCGCCTGGAGGGATCGATCCGGGCGATTGCGGCGCGTTCCCGCGCTTGCGGAGTGCCGGGATCGGAGGCTAGCCTGCCCCTCGACAGGACCCGGGAGGGGCATTTGCCGCAGGAAGCCACAACGACCGCCGCAACGAAACGCCCTGGCCGGGTGGAACCAACGATCGGCGGCTCAACTTACCTTAGGCCGCAAGACATGGCCTGGGAGCCGACCCAATTTGATGGCATCTCCATCAAGGTCCTTTACGAGGACAAAGCAAAGGGGGAGATGACCTGCTTCCTCAAGTGGCAGCCAGGGGCGACCCTGCCGATGCACAGGCATCCCGAAATTGAACAAACATTCGTCCTCGAGGGTTCATTCTACGACCATGATGGAATATGCCGCGCCGGGGAATTTGTCTGGCGCCGGGTTGGGTCGTTCCACGAGACCCATTCCGACGAGGGTGCGGTGATCCTGGCGATATATCGCAAACCCAACGTCTTCCAACACAGCGCCGGCTACGCTCGGCAAGGCACTCCCTCGCCCGATGCGATCGTGCCGGGGCCAATAGATTGATCGGGTCGACAGCGCCGGGGCGATCCCTCGGATGTAGGACCGCCCGGCCACCACCTGCCGATCGCAACTTGTCCTGATGATTCTCAGGCTTTGGCTGCACGGAACCGCGGCGGCCCGCGACGTTGACCCACCGTTCGCGTCTCCAGCGTCATCCCCGGCGGAGGCCGGGGACCCACGACTTGCAGGGCGGCGCAGTCAAAATCGTAGATCTCCGGCCTTCGCCGAGGATGACACCTTAAGCACGGACGGTCATCGGTAAAGCCCAAGGCTATGATATCAGCGGCTGGCGACGCCGGAGACCGATCACGGCTCGGCGCCGTCCCGGACTCAGTGGCACCACCGTGCCTGGCACGGGCCTGCTTTCGCGCCGGCGAGGGGATCCACCTTGCGGTGCTGCGCAGGGAAATTCGTGGATCGCCGGACCAGGTCTGACCAGACCGCGCCGTATGGGCAGACAACGGGTCGCGACACGGCTAGGCTACTCGACCGGGACCAAGCCACCGGAGTCAGCGAGGAAACAATGGCCGAAATTCTGCTGCTTGGCATATCGCACTACCCGCCACTGAGCGGGCACGACGACCGTATGTCCGCGATCCTACAGCGCATGTTGCAGAATCCGGATTTGCCGCCGCACTTGCGAACGCCCGAGGGCTGGCCGGAACCGATGCAAGCTGAATGGGGCAACGACCAAGGCACCGCTTCGGCGGCCCGGCACCGTGCCGCCCTGATCGGCTGGATGGAGCGGACCCGGGCCGCGCTGGATGATTTCAACCCGGATTTCGTTCTGATGTGGGGTGACGATCAGTACGAGAACTTCCGCGAGGACATCATCCCGGCCTATTGCATCGCCGCCCACGAGAGATTTCGCTTTTCGCCGCCGCCGAACAACGTCTGGGGTGAGACCGACAAGACCTTCGAAGTAGCCGGCAACCGCAAGGCTGCCAAGATGCTGGCGACCCACTTGATCGAGCAGGGCTTCGACACTGCTTACGCCTACAAGCCACTGCATCATCCGCTGGGGCACGCCTTTACCAACGCGATCTTCTACCTCGACTACGACCGCAAAGGCTTCCGCCATCCGATCGTGCCGTTCGCGGTGAACTGCTACGGACGCAAAGTCGTATCTCAGCGCGGGGGGATGCCCACGTTCGACAAGGTGACCACGGATGTCGACGCCGATCCGCCGGCGCCGGCACCGTGGCGACTGTTCGACCTCGGAGCCGCAACGGCCCGGATTCTTGCCGAGTCACCTTACCGCGTGGCGCTGTTGGCATCCTCCGGCTGGTCGCACGCGTTTCTGACAGCGAAGAACTACTATCTTTATCCCGATACCCCAGCGGATCGACAGCTGTACGAGCATCTGCGTGACGGCGACTATGACGCCTGGCGCAACTATCCGGCGACCGCCGTCGAGGACAGCGGGCAACAGGAAATCCTGAACTGGATGTGCCTGGTCGGCGCGCTGAGCGCGCTCGACCGCAAGCCGCGAGAGACCGCCTTCGTCGATACATGGATCTTTAACTCGTCGAAGACCTTCCTGATTGCGCCGCCGGGCTGAGCGCGTCGATCGGTTCGGAAGCAGACCAATGATTGCTCAGACCAACGCTTATGATGTGATCGTTGCGGGCGCCGGTCCAGTCGGCCTGACGCTCGCGATCGATCTTGGACGTCGCGGTGTCCGCTGCCTGATCATCGAGCGCAATCCGACGCCGGCACCCTGGCCGAAGATGGACCGCTCCAACGCCCGCACCATGGAATTCTACCGCCGCATCGGCATCGTCGATCGGGTGCGAGCGCTGGGTTATCCGGCCGACAATCCGATGGACGTCTTTCTGACAACTCGCCTCAGCGATCCGCCGATCGCGGTGTTGAAGTATCCGTCGGTGGCGGAGCGGCGGAAGCAGATCGCCGAATCGCCGAATGGCTCCTATTTGCTGGAGCCCTATCAACTTGTCTCGCAGAACCAGCTTGAGCCTTTGCTGAAGGAGGTGGCGGAAGGAACGCCGAACGTCACCGTGCGATACGGCTGCGAACTGGTCGACGTCACCCAGGACAATGATGGGGTGACAATCGCCATGCGCGGCATTGACGGGCATCAACAGATGCTGCGCTGCGGCTACCTCGCCGGTTGCGATGGCGGGACCAGCACCGTTCGCAAGAAACTGGGCATTAAACTGGAAGGCAGCGGCGGCCTTCGCGAGTTGGTTCAGGTGATCTTCCGGTCGGAGGACCTCTACGAGCGGATCGTGACCGGCAAGGGACGCCACTACCAGTTTGCCGACGCCGCCGGCTCCAGTATGGTCGCGCAGGGGACCCGCAAGGAGTTTACGCTCCATTCCTCGCTACCGCCGGCCACGGATTTCAGACCGGTCATCCAGGATCTGATCGGCTTTCCCTGCGACTTCGAGATCCGCCACATCGTTCCATGGCGTCATCACCTGCTGGTGGCCGAACGTTATCGCGACGGTCGCATTTTTCTTGCCGGCGATGCCGTGCATCTGGTCATCCCGACCGGCGGCCTGGGTATGAACACCGGCGTTGGCGATGCCTTCGACCTGTCGTGGAAGCTGGCGGGAACGATCAAGGGTTGGGGTGGTCCCGGTCTGCTCGACGGCTATGAGGCGGAGCGTCGGCCGATCGGTATCCGCAACGTCGCCGCGGCGGGATGGGCCGCGGCGGGTGTGCCGATCTGGCGCGCGCTGGTGACGCAGGAGGTGTACGACGATACGCCCGAAGGGGATGCGAAGCGGCGGGAACTTGCCGCTTCTTTCGACGTCAACCACCGCAGGATGCATGGGATGGTCGGCGTAGAGGCAGCCTATTCCTACGCTGGGTCGCCGTTAATCGCAGACGAACCGGGCAACGTCGCGGAATGGGAAACCAGCAGTTACCTTCCGCATGCGCGACCCGGCGTCCGCATCCCCCAGATGTGGCTGCAGGACGGGCGTGCGATGCAGGATGTGCTTGCAAACGATTACACCCTGCTCGACCTCCGCGGCGACTGCGATTCGGCTCCACTGGTGCAAGCATTTCGTGCCCTCGGTGCACCGATCGAGGTTCTCCATCTGGACGAGAAACGAGTGCGCTGCATCTATGGCGCGTCCACCTTCCTGTTGCGGCCGGACCTTCATATCGTGTGGCGGGGCGATGGGCCACCGGCCGACCCGGACGCCCTCGCGGCACTGGCGACCGGCCAGACGCGCACGGACCCTGGCCGCCAGTCTCGCATCGCTTGATGCCCCCGAACCGTGGTGCCCTATCCGGTTTCGTTACCGGTGGCGGTATACCGCCTGGACTTGCAATACTTTGCCGCGGCGATTGTTTCAGCAGTCAGCTTTCGGGGTTCGAGCCGCCAAAGTCGAACGCTTGGTCATCCCGCAACCATCGCTACGCGTTCGTCGTCCGGCTCCGGGATCTGCAGCTCGGCCGCCAGCAGCGCCCGGGTGTAGGGCTCGGCCGGGCGGGAAAAAATCACCTCTGTCTCACCACTCTCGACCACAACGCCACGGTTCATGACCGCCACGTGGTGGGCGAGCGAGCGCACCGAGTTCAGATCATGAGTAATAAACAGGGCGGTCAGCCCGGACCGCACCTGCAGACCTCGGATCAGATCGATGATCTGCGCCCGAACCGTAACGTCGAGGGCTGTCGTCGGCTCGTCGAACACGATGAACGCCGGGTCGGTTGCGAGCGCGCGGGCGATGCCAATGCGCTTTTGTTCCCCGGCGGTCAGCTCCTGTGGTCTGGCGCCGGCGAGGGACGTCGGAAGTTGCACCGCCTCCAGCAGCTGGGCGACGCGACGGGCCCGTTCGACGCGGGTCATCGGCGCCAGCAGGGCGAACGGCTCGCCGATAAGGTCCGCGACCCGCCAGCGCGGGTTCAGAGCGACGTAGGGCTCTTGAAAGACCATCTGCATCTGCCGGCGAAACGGCCGGAACTGCCGCGGGGTGAGCCGGGTGATATCCGTGCCGTCAAACACCAACTGCCCTTCGGTGGCGGGCAACAGATGCAGCAGGCACTGGCCGGCGGTGGTCTTGCCGGATCCGCTCTCCCCGACCACCGCCAGCGTCTGACCGCGACCGATCGTTAGGTCGATGCCGTCAACCGCCCGCACTTCGCCACGCTCGCCGGTAGCCGGGAAGATCTTGCGCAGTTGGATCACCTGCAGCAACGGACGGCCCGCCTTCCGCTCCTCCGAGATCCGGTCGGCCGGCGTCGGGCGTGCTCTGGCCGCCGCCAGCAGATCGTTACTGTACGGTTGCACCGCCCGTCGGAGGAAAGCGCCGACCGCGCCGAGCTCGATCAGTCGTCCTCCCTGCATCACGCCTACCTGGTGGCAGTATTGTGCAACGATGCCGAGATCGTGCGTGATGAGGATCACGGCGCATGCGCGAGCGCGACATTGTTGCAGCAGCAGATCCAGCACCTGCACCTGAACGGTGGCGTCGAGACCGAGGGTCGCATCGTCGGCCAGAATCAGTTCCGGCTCGCCCGCCAGAGCCATCGCGATGACCACGCGCTGAGCCATCCCACCGGACAGTTCGTGCGGATAGGCCTTCGCCCTCTGCTCGGGCCGGTCAATGCCGACGCTGCGCAACAGTGCCACTGCCCCTTGCCGCGCCGCCCGCCGCGAACCGCCGAGATGCGCCCGGATCACGCGCGCAATCTGACGCCCGATCGGCGTCACCGGATCGAGCAGCGCCTTTGGATTGGTGCCGATCAGCGAAATCCTGCCGCCGCGCAGCCGGCGATATTGTCGCTCTGGCATGGTGGACAGCGAGCGGCCCGCGAACACGACGTCACCACCAGTGATCCGACCGCGGCCGGGCAGCAGGCCAATGATCGAGCGGGCGAGGACCGATTTACCGGCCCCGGTCTCGCCGACGATGCCCAGAACCTCGCTTCGCGCCAGCGTGAAGGTAATGTCGTGCAGGGCGGTCTCGTTACCGCCGACGCCGGCGAAGCTGACGCTGAGTTGGCGCACATCCAGCAGCGGAGCATCCTGCGGCGGCACATCGGCCGGGGGCAGCGTCGTGTTCACCGGCGGCGCCGACCGGAGTCGGGATCGGCATGGGTCTGGATCGCATCGCCGAGAAGTCCAAAGCTGAGCACCGAGAGCACGATGGCGACGCCCGGGAACAGCGCAACCCACCAGACGCCGAGGATCATCTGTTGTGCTCCAGTCGCGACCATCAGTCCCCATTCCGGCGTCGGCATGCGAACGCCGGCGCCGATGAAGGACAGCCCGGCGGTCAGCAGGATCGCCATTCCGATCGAGATCGAAATCTGCACGATTGCCGGCGTCATCGCGTTCGGCAGGATATGGCGGAACATGATGCGGAAATCGGTCGCCCCACTGCAGCGGGCAGCGCCGATGAAGGGGCGTTCGCGCAGGGACAGCACCTCGGCGCGAAGCACACGGGCGAACATCGGGATGAATAGCACTGCCAGAACGATCGCGACGTTCCAGATCTCCTGGCCAAGCACCGAGACCAGCGCCATGCCGAGCACGAACACCGGGAATGATTGCAGGAAGTCGAACAGCCGCATCGTCAGGATCGGAAGCAGCCCGCGGTAGAAACCGATCAGGAGGCCGATCGGCACTGCGACCAGCAGGGAGGCAACGACCGCGGTCACCGCAATCAGCAGGTTGATACGAGTCGCGTAGATGATGCGCGCGAACACGTCCATGCCGGATTCATCGGTACCGAGCAGGTGGTCCCAACTTGGCGGCTCCAGCGAGGCCACGGGATCCGCCGCGGTCGGCGAATAGTGAGTGATCCATGGCGCGAACAGCATTCCGGCCACCTGCAGCAACAGCAATACCCCACCGATCACAGCTCCCGGCCGTAGCCACGCGCGTCGCCATTCCGATGTTCTGACGGTGGCGGGCATGGTCAGACGCGGATCCGCGGGTCGGCCAACTCGTAGAGGATGTCCACGACGAGGTAGACCAGCAGTATGAAGGCCGAGGCGACTAGAACAAAACCCTGCAGAGCGGCGTAGTCGCTGTTGACCACCGCCTGCACCGCGTATTGGCCAAGGCCGCCCCAGGCGAACAATGTCTCCACCAGCACGGCGGCGCCCAGCAGGAAGCCAGTGAGGAATCCGGCGAGGCTGATGATGGGTCCAAGGCTGTTACGCAGAGCGATCATGGTCAGACGCGGCTCGGACAACCCACAAGCCCGCGCATGCACGACAAAGTCCGACCAGTACGCCTCGGAAAACACCGCTCGGGTCAGCTTCATCACCGCGCCCGCATTGACGACAGTGATCGTCAGCACCGGCAACGCCAGGTGGGAGAGCGCGGAGCCGAACGCCGCCCAGTCGCCAGCCAGCAGGCTGTCCAGGCTGTAGAAACCGGTTCGGGTCGGCGGCGGTGTCAGCATCGCGTCGATGCGCCCGAACGGCGCGGGGGCCCAGCCCAGCACGTGAAACAGAAAGAAGATCAGCAGCAGACCCACCCAGAAATCCGGCAATGCCCCCGCCGCCATGCCATAGGCCGTGCTGCCGACATCGACCGGGCCACCGGGCCGCACCACCGCGATCACCGCGATTGTGACGCCAACCACCAAGGTGAAAACCATGGCGTAGGTGATCAATTCCAGGGTGGCCGGCGCGCGCTGCAGCAAATCGACCGCCACCGGGTTGGAGGTGAAGGGCGACACGCCGAGATCCCCGTGCAGCGTGGTGCCGACGTAGCGGATGAACTGCTCGTAGAGCGTCGCATCCAGGCCGAGCTTATGGCGCAGCGTGCGCAAGGCCTCCGGCGTCGCCAGGTGACCGAGCAACAGCAGCGCCGGGTCACCTGGCAGCAATCTCACCAACAGGAAGGTCACCATCGTGACGCCGAACATCTGTGGCACCAGCAGCGCGAGTCGTCCGACGACAATCCGAACCACGCGCGGCAGCCGGCGCCAAAGCTGCAGTGCGCGCAATGCGGAACTTCCGTCGATCATTGCTTCGAAAAGTCGTACCAGGCGTTGCCGTTGGGCGTGTACCAGGAGTAGCCCTTCACGTCGGTGCGCGTGGCAAGCTGGTACCCGGGATTGAACAGGAAGATCCACGGCGCCTCTTCAACCACGATGTGCTGGACACGCTGCATGTCCGACTCCCGCTTCGCCTCGTCGGTGGAGGTCAGCGCCTTGTTGATGAGATCGTCCACCGTGGTATTTTTGTAATGAACATAGTCGGCCATTGAGGCGCTGTTCACATACAGGTTGGCGACATACGCCGCGTCCGGAACGATCGCCATGTCACGCAGGAAATACATCGGCAATTCGCCCTTGGTATATTTGGACACCAGCGAGGAACCGGGCATCTTTTCCAGCTGCAGGTCGATGCCAGCCTGGGCGAAGCTGGTCTTCAGGATGACGGCGATCTGCTCTTCGATCTCGTCGCCGGTGCGGTAGCCGAGCTCGGTTTTGAAGCCGTTGGCCAGCCCCGCTTCCGCCAGCAGCTTCTTCGCCTTCTCCGGGTCGTAGCTGTAGGGGAAATCGGTATCGGTGAAAGCCGGGTAGATTTCCGACACCGGGCTTTGGGTCGGGCGCGCGGTGCCGTAGTAAACGCTTTTGGCGATCGCGTCGCGTGGCACGAGATAGTTCATCGCCTGCCGAACCCGCACGTCGCTGAACGGCGGATTGACGTTGTAGATATCGATACGATGGATGTAGTTGCCGAAGACTTTCCACACCTTCACGCCGGGCGCGTTCTGCAGCAACGACAGCTCGCGCGGCAGCAGCCATTCGGCGACATCGACGGCGCCGGCCTGTAGTGACGCAACCCGGTTGGACGATGTCGGCATCTCACGGAAGACAATTCGCTTCAGCGGTGGCGGCCCGCGAAAGTAGTTCTCGTTCGCCGCGTAGACCACCTGCTGTCCGTTGGTGTAGGTCAGAATATCATACGGCGCGAACGAGCAGGAGTGCATCGACATCCAGCGGGCGCCCCAGGGGTCATCCTCCGTCAGGTGCTTTTTCGCCTCGGTGCTGTCGATGATGCCCAGATCGTTGTTGACCCAGAGCCGGGCGAGCAGCGGTGACGGATATGGCACCGTGACCTGTACGGTGTGGTCGTCCAGCTTGTGGAAGGCCTGCCCGTAGTCGGAGATCTTCAGCACCTGGGTCATGTACCAGTAAAAGGTCGCCTTCAGGTGCCAGCCACGATCAAACGTCCACATCACGTCGTCAGCGGTCAGCACGTCGCCGTTGCCTGCCTTGGCTGGCCGCAGGTGGAATGTGATGGACTTGCTGTCGGGGGCGACATCCCAGCTTTCGGCCAGGGCCCCGGTCAGCTTGTCGAAGTTTTCGACCCGCACGCCATCCTTGTTGGTGATCATTTCGTACGCCAGCAGGCGTTCGTAGATGTTGCGCCGCATCTCATGCACCGCCTCGGTGGCGGGGTATTCCAACTCGGCCGATTCCGGGGTGCGCGGTCCCGCAACGATCAAGGTTTCTTTTGCATTCTGGGCCCATGCCCAGGTGGGAACGGTGAGCAGCGCCACGCAAGCGGCAATCAGATGTCGGTTGGTCACGCTGTCCTCCGAGGGTTGAAACAAATCCTGCCGGTCATGCCACGCCCGCCACGATCGTCCGGGGGCAGAACGGAACCGCCGCCCGAGAGCAGCTTGCAGGTGGATACTTAAGAGTGCGGGTCCGCTCAGGCATTGATCTTGGTTGCCTCAGGCGCCCCATAACCGCCGCCGCCCCCGGTCTCGATAATCAGCACGTCGCCGGCGCGCAGCGGGATGTTGTAGAACTTCGACGGACTCTTCAGCGCAAAAACCTCGACCAGTTCGCGCGTGACACCGTCCCGGCGAAGCGACCAGCGATTCGGCGCCCCGTCGGCACCGCCCTCGATCCCCCACGGCGCCACTCGATGGCGATCGCCGAGACCGGACAGGTGATGGTCCACGAGTAGCCGATATTCGTGCACGCTTCCCATGCCGCCGCGGCAGCGGCCGGCGCCGCCGGAGCCGTCACGCAGTGCATAACGTTCGACCAGCACGGGATACTTGTGTTCCCATACCTCGATCGGCTGATTGTGCGATGTTTCGCCCCAGAAATAGACGGCGTCGTTGCCGGCCGCGGCGGCCGTCGCACCTTGGCCGCCCTCATAGTAGTTGTACCAGGCCGATTCTTCGCCGGTTCGGGGATCGATGAAGCGTCCGGCGATGTTGTTGCCGGAGCCGTGGCTGCCGGCCGCGACCCGTTCGGGAATCCGCTTGGCGAACGCTTTGAGGATCGTCTCGGGGATGCGCTTGGCCAGTTCGAATGTGCAACCATAGACCGGTGCGGGCCAGCGCGCGTTGACGATGCAGGCTTCCGGAGCATCCAGATCGATCAGGTCGAAGACGCCGGCGTTGACCGGGATCGCCGGGTCGACCAACGCAATGATGGCGGTGAAAACGCCGGCACGGGCCGAGCTGAGCGCCGCGTTGATCGGCGTCGGTGCCTGCGCCGCGGTGCCGGCGAAGTCGACCAGAAAGCGTTCCGCCGTTTTGGTGACGGTGACGCTGATCTGGTATCGCCGCTCGGATACGCCGTCATCCTCGATATAGTCGGTAGCATGGTAGGTGCCGTCCGGGATGTCGCGCATCCGCGTCCTGAAACGGGTGCCCGAATAGTCGATCGCCGCCGCCATCCCGGCCAACACGCCGTCCAGCCCGTAGCGGGACACCAGTTCTCCCATGCGCGCTTCCGCCAAACCCGTGGCGGCGATCTGGCTCATCAGGTCGCCCCAGTCGTCATCCGGCAAACGCACGTTCTGCAGAATGAAGTCGCAGGTTTGCTCGATCAGCGTACCACGGTCATAAAGCTTGCAGAGCGGAATGATCAGGCCGTCCTGCACCACATGGGTCGAGGTTCCGGAACAGCCGCCGGCGCTCATGCCGCCGATGTCGGTCCAGTGACCAATGTTCACCGCGAACCCGACATGCGCGCCGTCGCAGAACATCGGCCGGCAGACGACGACGTCAGACTGATGGGTGGCGAGATACGGATGATTGGTGATGTAAACGTCGCCCGGCGCAGGAGACGGATACTTCCGCACCACCGCCTCCATCGTTTTGACCAGAGACCCCAGGTGCACGCCGATGCCGCGGGACTGGATCACCATGCGGCCGGTACGGTCAAACAGGGCGCAGGAAAAGTCGTAGCCTTCGGCGAATGTCGGCGAATACGCCGTGCGGACCGTGGTCTGGATCATCTCCTCGGTCGTTGAGTAAAGATGATTGCGAATGATCTGCAATGTGAACGGATCCGGCTGGCTCATGCCGTTGCCTCTCCGCTCTTCGGTCTCACGATCAGATTACCAAACGCATCGGCTCGGCCGGTGGCTCCCGGCGGCATGTAGAACGAGGTGTCACGCTCCTCGATCAGGCAAGGGCCGGACACCACCACTTCGGGCGGCAGCGTCGCGCGGTCGTAGACCGGAACCTGTGTCCCGACTCCGGACAGCGCAGCCAGTCGAATCGGCGCCGGAACAGACCAGCCATCCAGGTCCCGCCTTGCCGGCTGCAGCGGCCGCGGGTCGGAGATCGCCGTCAGCCGCGCGGTGACCACCATCAGGGGATGGCCGAGCGCGGTGCCGTACAAGGTGTGGTGCCGTTGCTCGAAGGCGGCGGCGATTTGGGCGGCGTTCCAGTCCGACTGCACCGTGATCGCAATCTCGTGCGCCTGCTTGAGGTATTTCAGATCGAGGCCGTATTCCAGACGGCAGTCGCGTTCGTCAATCCTGCCACGCACCTCGGCCTCCAGTCGCCCGAAGACCTGGCGCAGCATCGCGCCATCGAGGTCGTCGAGAGGCCGCATCAGGCTGGTTGCACGCGAAATCTTCAGCGGTGCGTTGACCATGCCGAAAGCCGAGAACACGCTGGCCATGTCCGGGGCGACCACCTCCGGGATGCCAACTTCCTCGGCGAGAACCGCCGCATGTTGTCCACCAGCCCCACCGAAGGCGAGTAACGTGAAGTCCCGTGGGTCGATTCCCTTCTCCACGGTCATCTGCCGGATCGCAGCGGCCATGTTGGCATTGACCACGCGATAGATGCCCGCCGCCGTCTCCGCGACCGGCAGGCCAAAATGCCGCGCGATGGGCTCCACCGACTGTTCCGCCTTCGCTACGTCCATCGGCAGCAGTCCGTCCGGATTGATCAGCCCGAGCACCAGGTTGGCGTCAGTGACAGTGCATTCGGTACCGCCGTGCCCGTAACAGGCCGGACCTGGCGCCGCACCGGCGCTGTGCGGGCCGACTCGCAGCGCGCCACCGTCATCGATCCAGACAATGCTGCCACCGCCGGCGCCGATCGTCTTGATGTCGATGGTTGGAGCCTTGACCGGCAGGCCCCAGTCCACCTCGAATGTTGTCCGCAGTTCCAGCCGGTCGTCCCTGATGACCGCGACGTCGAAACTGGTCCCGCCCATGTCGATGGTGATCAGATTCCGGCGGCCGATCAGCCGGCCGACGAATTGTCCGCCCAGCACGCCACCGGCGGGCCCGGACACGCAGAGCGAGACAGGGCGCGCCGCCGCCTCCTCACTTGGCTGCAACCCACCTTCCGAACTGATGTAGCGTACCAGCCCCGGCCGCTCGATCCGGCGGTCCAGTGCTGCAACGTAACGTCCGACCCGCGGCATCGCGTAGGCGTTCACCACGGTGGTGTTGGCGCGCTCATATTCGCGGATCTCACGGCAGACCTCGGAGGAGATGGACAGCGACAGGTCCGGCCGCCGTTCCCGCAGGATCTGCTCGATGATCCGCTCATGTCGGTCGTTGAGGTAGGCATGCAGCAGACAAACGGCGACGCTTTCGACCCCGGTCTCGAGCACGCTGTCCACCACGCGCAGCACGTCGTCCGGATCGATCGCCCGCACCACGTTGCCCGCCGCGTCGATCCGTTCGTCCACCTCGAAACAGAGCGTCCGCGGCACGAGCGGTGTCGGCTTGCGCCAGGCCAGGTCGTATGGCAACGGCCGCGTCGCGCGCATAATCTCCAGTATGTCTCGGAATCCTTTTGTCGTGATCAGCGCGACGCGCGCGCCCTTGCGTTCCAGGATCAGGTTCGTAACGATGGTCGTGCCATGCACCAGACTGGTCACCGCTTCGGTCGGTGCGCCGATCGCGGCCAGAGCTTGCATAAAGCCCGCCTCGGGCTCAGACGGCGTCGACAGGGTCTTCGCGTGGGTGAGCTGCCCGGAGCGCTCGTCGAACATGACGACATCCGTGAAGGTGCCGCCGATGTCGATGCCGATCTGCATCAAAGCCGCGCCTCCGAACCTCGACCGGCGCAATGGTCGTCCACGAGTTCGACTGTGCGATCGATGTCGGCTTCGCTATGAGCGGCGGAGATGGCAAACCGGAGGACTTTTCGCGGTTTCAGGTAAACGCCGTGCTCGAACAAATGCGCCATCAGCGGCGGCGAGAACGACATGTCGTGGTGCCGCATCACGTCGCCAAAGCTGTTCAGCCGCCGCTCGCTGCAATGGATCGCGACCATCGAGCCGCGGCAGCGGGCGTGAGCGGTAACGTTCCTGGTTCGAAATACCTCATCCAAGCCTGCACGAAGACGTTCGCCCAGGGCTCGAATGTGCCGGAACACCGTGCCGTCCCGTAGTCGCTCGATGGTTGCAAGCGCGGCCGCGACCGAGACAACGTTGCCGTTATAAGTGCCGGAGAAGAACGCCCGTCCTGACGGACTGAGATGGCGCAGCAGATCCGCGCGTCCGCACAGCGCCGCAATCGGATAGCCGTTAGAGAGGGCTTTGCCGAAGGCTGCGAGGTCAGGCACGACACCCAGCATTTCCTGACCGCCGCCAAGAGCGTGGCGAAAGCCGGTGAGTATCTCGTCGAAAATGAGCACCGCGCCATGGGTGTCGCAGAGCGAGCGCAGCGTCTCCAGAAAGCCGGGCAGTGGATCGATGCTGCCCGTCGTGGGGCCATGCATCACCGGCTCCACCACGACGGCCGCGATCCTGTCACCTTCGGTCGCGAACAGGGTTTTCACCGCCTCGCTGTCGTTATAGTCCAGCACCCGGATATTCTGCGCGGCGCTGGCCGGAAGCCCGGCGGACTCGGCAAGCGGACGGTACAGGCCGGCGTTGGCTGGCGGACCGTCGTAGGACGACACATTGAACAGAAAGTCGTCGTGCCAGCCATGATAGGAACCGGCAAACTTCACCAGCAGGGTTCGTCCGGTCGCCGTCCGCGCCACTCGCAGTGCCATGCAGAGGATGTCGGAACCGGCGTTGAGCAGTGCACTCATTTCGGCGCACGGGATGATCCGGGCCAGTGTCTCGCACAGCGCGACCTCGAGCTCGTGCGGAGCACTGTAAAGCACGCCTCGTTCCGCCTCGGCGCGAGCGACGGCCTGCCTTACGGCGATATCACCATGGCCGAGCACGCAAGGTCCCGCACCGTTCCAGTAGTCGACGAAGGTCTGCCCGTCCGCGTCCCATAGTCGCGCACCGTCGGCTCGGCTGATGAAGTGCGGATAGGGCGCATAGTATTTACCGTCGCCTTGGGCACCCATGGGCGACACGGCTCGCGCTCGTTCCCACAACGCGCGCGATGTTTGCGCGGCCGAGCTCGGATGATACGCGTCGCTAGCCATTCGCATTCTCTAAGGTTGTGTCTCGCGATCAGGTGCCGAAGCCAGAGGCAGCGGTAGGTTGTCCGATCGCGGTTTCGCAAACCGCGTGCCACGAGTTTCCAGAATGCGACACGTTCCCGGCAGGTCGAAGGGTCTCAGGTCCGAGGCAGGCGATACAGCGGGCGGAATCCCCAAGACTTGATGCCGATGTTTGTTGGATCCTGCCGCGCGCTGTACCCGTCCCGAATCAACCTGTGACAAACAACGACGACGTCGCACGCTCGCAAGTCCGTTGGGCCGGATCGACGCGCTGGCGCGATCTGCCTCATTGCTTGCCATCCGGTTGATCAAAGATTAGGCGCATGACGTCGGCTATGCGGATCAGGAAGCCACCGCTTGCCCGCGCCGCAGCCTGCACGTTTACAGTGTCCCTACGACTGTCCGGTGGCGCCTCGACGATCGAGCGGATCGAAGACAGAGTTTTCGCTCGGCGGTGATCTGGCCTGGTCGGGCGATAACCCGATGCACCAAGTCACACAGTGGCGCAGCCCGCTGCGAGGTTCTTCAGATCAGTATTGGTCGGAACGATGCCGCGTCCCTTGCAACCAGGCTCGCCGACGTGGGGCACAGGCCACCACGTCAAATCAGATGCCCTGTCCTGCCGGGCATCGTCGGCGTGTCGCCGGTCGGGACCAACGCGCCGAAACGACGCGATGATCCCGTCCTGGCTTCGGTCAGCCTGTCTTCGTGATGTAACCGTAGGCGGCATTGCTCGGGCCGCCGCCATTTTCAAGATAGGCGGCCTTTTGTTTCGCGATGCCGTCCAGCGGCATATCATTCATCGCGGCGCGCAGATCCAAATGATACTGACGCGCCCCGTTAAACCCAAGGATCGCATTCTTGACCGCACCGTTGGCGGGTCCCAGCGGCGCAAACCCGAATTTCTTCTGCATATCATCGGGAATTTCCAGGCGGCGCATCGCCTCGATCTGCCACTGCGGAGAGCCGTACCAAACAGAGTCGGTGCCCCACAGGATACGGTCGTGACCCATCCTCTTGACCAATGTACCCAAAAAGGCGGCGCAGAAGCGTGGATTGGTGACCGCCGAGGTCGCAAAGCTGGAGCCGATTTCAGCGAAAACGTTGTTGACCCCGAACTTCTCCGGGATGGCCGCCAGGTCGGAGGTCCAGCGGATGTAGCCGCTCCGTTCGAATTCGGCCAGATCGTCGTCGGTGTTTTCCAAAAACGCCCGAAGAGCCGCGTGGTAGATGATGAAGTTCATCTGCGGCCAGTCCTTTGCCGCCTTGCCAACGTCATCAACCGTCGCGTAGCGCCAGGTGTTAGGCATCTTGGACTCGTAGTCCTTCGGCAGCAACCCTTTGTGGATACAGATGTTGGTTATGCCTGCCTTCACCGCCTTCTCATAAAACGGATACATGAGCGCTTCATCGTCGAGGCGCCATGGATACTTCGTGGTTGCCGGGCTTAGCGGATCGCCGATTGTGTAGCTCTTCCAACTGGTCGGACGCACCACCTCGGTAATCCGATCAACCTCGTCCATCCAGCCGGGCTGTTTGGGTGTGATCAAGGAGTGGAACAACAGCCGGTGTGACCCGGCAAGGGCGTTGACCGTATCGGCCGCCTGTTTGATCTGATCATTCGTCAGCAACCACTTTGTCGGATCATCAAACGGCGCGCCGCTCAACAAACCGATTGTCGTATCGCTGTCGAAGTAGATTTCCTTGAGGAAATTGTTGAACTTGTAACGTTCAAGCCCCATGCCGACCGGCTCGTTCTTCATCGCCGGGTTCAGGTTCTCCGCGGCATAGGTCGCCATCCCCGTGAGACCCTCGAACGGGTAGTCGTCGCGGATAAAGTGCAACTGGTCGTCGAAGATGAACTGTTTGGACAAAGACGCAGCGCGCGCGGCGCCGGCGTCAGGTTCTTTCGCTTCGGCCGGATCGACCTTGAAAATGGGCCCGAAGACGTCATTCATGGCGACGAAGGCAGCGGCCATGCCACAGGCGGAGCGCAGGAAGCGTCGCCGGTCCAGGCCAAGCCTGCGTCCGTTCTGGTCGGCGAGGTCTTTAAGGCGGCCTTCAACTTTGCGCTGCTCCGCGGATTGCGGCAGTGGGTTGAACTCCCCGTTCGATACCATTTGCATCGGCACCGGCGACGGAAATGCCGTATTGTCGAGGGTGGTGAGTTCGCTAAGCTCTCGTTCACTCAGGAAACTACCCATCGTTTTCTCCTATTTTTCTTGGAACGCTTGGTAGCCATGGCCCGAGCTCATCAGACAAGCTCGCGGCCGAAACCAGCCATTCAGTTTTACTTCACAAGGATCACTGTACTCCACCGGACTTGTCAAGGTTACGGCCGCCAATGGTCAAAGATGCAAACGGCGCCATCGTCAGCGAACCGCTCAGGCGCGCGACCGGTTTCGTGCGGCAGGCCCACGCTGCGGTGCGGCGGACCACGCCATCAGGCAATTACCAGCGGCCCTTGGCGCTCACCCACCGTTCGCGTCTCCAGTGTCATCCCCGGCGGAGGCCGGGGACCCACGGTTTGCAGCGTAGATTTCCGGTCTTCGCCGAGGATGACATCTTAAGCACGCACGGTCATCGCTAAAGCCCCACGGGTATAATGCCGGGGAGTGCAGATGGCAGCCGCGGACCTCCGCTGCGCTGGCTGTGAGTTGCGCGCAAACGGATCGTAACCGATGCGGACCTCCACGTCCGATAGCGGCCCGAACCGATGCGATGTCCTCCCGGCAGCCACCAGCGAATAATGTGGGGATTGTTGCCCCGGTCACAGCATGACGGCATCGCAACCCTCATCCTGGCGCCATCGAGACAGGAGCAGAGGCGATGCGTCCATATATTACCGCTACCGGGATGGCATTCGGTCTGTTGGCCGTATGGGCGACGCTGGTTCAGTTCGTGGTCTGAGATGATCGCGAAGTCGGCGGCGGCGACGGCGGCATTCGTCGTCAGTAACGACGGCAGCGCAGCAAAAAGCAGGCTTCTTACCGCTGCTATGATCACGGTGCCCAGAAGGGAAGAGCCGCAGTGCGATGTCAGAAACTTGGTTTGGTGGAAAAAGGTGTGAGCTGGAGCTCGTGTGTCCAGCATGATCGGTCTTGGGTGTGCAGGTAGTAGAACGCCTCTGCGATTCTCACCGGGTTCATTACGGTGTCCGGTTGCTGTCGAGCCTTCGGCAGGGCACGAGTGCCGGGTAAATCGATGATGCCATCGATAACCACGTTGGCCACATGCACGCCGTGCTCAGAGTATTCCTCGGTAAGCACCTGCGCCAGCGCGCGCATCATGACTCTAGGGTAGTAAAGCGACTCTCCGGTCATTCGCTTCCTGCCACGCAGCGACTTGGAGTTGTTAGAGAACAAAAACGACCCGGCGCCTTTCCGTCGCATGGCAGGCAGCACTTCCTTGGCAACCAGGAAGGGTCCGCGGCTGGCGATGTGTTGCGCGGTATCGAACATCTCCACAGGGATGTGCTCGAGGAGTTCCATCTCCGCGGGAAGATCGCGGCCTTCCAGGTAGCCGGCGTTATAGACCAGAACGCTTGGATCGCCCGCTTCGCGACGAATTGTGGCGAACGCGGCGGAGATGGAGTCTTGGGCGACGAGATCCAGCTCAACGATCATACAGTCTCCACCCTGCTGCCGGATCGCCTCCGCCAGCGCTGACGCATTGGCCGGCTTTCGGGTTGTCAGTACGACGAAAAAATCTTCTTGCGCGAACTTCTGAGCAATGGCGCCTCCGACCCCCCAGCGCACGCCGAGCGGTAGGTCGCTATCGTCCAGCGCCTTGCCGTGTGCCAGCAAGGTGTTGCGGCCATCCGACTGCCACTTGGACGTGGCGCCAACCACTACCGCGACCTGCTTGCCCTTGTTGTTCTTTTTGTGATTATCGCTCATGCGGGAACATTTCCTCTGTTGCTGATGGTCGTCGGGCGGGCGATGCCCGTGTCAGGCTGGCCGATGCCAGCCCCACCAGGCGCACAACGCCTCTCCCATGATGAGTTTCTTGTCCTGGTCGCTGAGCCAATGCAATTCTTCTGTGAACATGGTGACGCATTGGCGCCAGGAGCACGGCATCTTCGTGATGTCCGTGCCCCAGAACATGCGGTGTGGACCAAATGCATCGTATATCTGACGCAGATACGTGAGCATCGCCGGAAATGGATAGGACTCGCTGGAATAACCCGGTGCGCCGGTCGCTTTGACCGCAACGTTGGGGAGTTTCGCCAATGACAAAAGCTCCGGCATATGAGTCATGGCTTCAGAGTCTTTCAGTGTGGTCAAACCTCCTCTGCCGCCCAGGTGATCGATCGTCAATCGAAGTCCCGGGTGGCGCTCGGCAATCCGGCCAAGGTCAGTCAGTGAATCCGTTGCCAGCATGGCGATCGGGACCCCTGCTGTTTCGGCTTCCGCCCAAAGCCAGTCTATTACGCCGTCCCGCAGCCATTGTCGTGCCGGCTCGTGCAGGAACGTAAACCGAAGACCGAGCATCCCTGGCTGGTCTCTCCAACTTGCGATACGTAAGCGCGAGTCTGGTCGATCCAGCGGCAGCGAACCCATGATCGCGAACCGGCCAGGGTATTTCTGCACCGCATTGAATGCCATGTCGGTCGAACCCGGGTCCCAGCCCGGCGGATGAATGACGGCGGCGTCGACACCGGCTTCGTCCATCAGGACGATGGCTTCCTCGGTGGTAAAGTGCGTCACCTGCCGATGCGAGAGGTTGCTCGGCAAGCCGGTTCCCCAGAGGTGAATTTGAGCGTCGATTATCTGCATCGCAGCGCTTCCCTTCAGCTTCGCGTGTCGAGGAGATTAACCCAAACTCTCGACCTGGAACACTGGCGACGTAGCGCGGGTCAGTGTCTCCGGCGCGCCGGCGGATACCGGAGACGCGTGGACATATGTCCCGGTAAGAGTAACCTCCTCGTCCAATACGGGTAAATGACGGAGGGTCGACGGCATGGGAAAACTGGATGGCAAAGTTGCGATCGTTACGGGCGGCGGCCGTGGACTGGGCCGTGCTTATGCGCACCGGCTGGCTGCCTTGGGAGCGAAGATCGCAGTGTGCGATCTCAATCTGAAGTCCTTCGAGGAATTTGAGGCCGAGCGTCGGGATATGACCGGCGAGAGTACGGTTGCGGAGATTGAAGCGCTCGGTGGCGCGGCGTTTGGAGTTGAGCTGGACGTGGCCGATCGAACCGCGGTGGACGGGATGGTCTCCCAGGTTGTCCAGAGGTGGGGACGAGTGGACATCCTCGTTGCCAACGCCGGGGGCGGCCGAGGTCGGCCTCTCGATACCAAGGCCAGCACGCTCGAACTCCGGACTGCTCGACCTTGTCCTGCAGATGAATCTGCATGGAACGATCTACTGCTGCAACGCCGTGGCTCCGATTATGAAACAACAACGTTACGGCAAGATCGTGACGGTTTCCTCGGTCGCCGGGATCAGCCCGTCGCCGGACGGCGGCTATGCGCACTACGGCGCGGCCAAGGCGGCGATCGCGCACTACACACGTTATCTTGCACAAGATCTCGGGCCGCATGGCATCACGGCAAATTGCATCGCGCCGGGCACTATCGCTACCGGGCGTATCATGCAGATCGTCATGCCCGGAAGCTCCGGCGCCAACAGCGATCCGGCGGCACGAGTCGCCCTGCGTCGTATCGGCACGGTCGAGGATTGCGCGCGGGTCGTGGAGTTTCTGACGACCGATCTGTCGGATTATGTGACCGGGACAGTTATTCCCATCGACGGAGGGCTGATGCGCTAAACTGCGTGACGCGACTTATGACGGCGCGCAACGATATCCTCGACATTGACGGGCTGTTCACGCCAACAACGAAACACCATGGCGATGCTTGCATTACGGCGGTCGTCGGCTGCCTCGCCCGTCGGAAGGTCGCGGCTACCTGGCCCGCGGGCTCGCCGCGACGGCAAGAGGCGACGTGATGTCCGCGAACGATACGTCCATCGACGTCCGAACATCGATTACCGTCGGCACGCGCGTCTTCAGCGCGGCTGCAAGGGCGGGAGCGAGGGCATGTGGTTCGGTGACGCGCACCCCTTCGCAACCCATCGCGCGGGCAATGGCGCCGTGATCGAAATCCTTGAACTCCGCGGCGAACGGGCCCGCGCCGTGATACACCCAGCCCAGCGCATTGTTATTGAAGACAACGACGATGATCGGGATGTCGTGCTCGAGCGCGGTCATCAGCCCGTTCATTGTCATCGCGAAGCCGCCGTCGCCGCACACCGCCACCGCCGGACGATCGGGATGCACCAGCTTCGCGCCCAGCGCCGCCGGGATCGCGAATCCCATCGGTCCGGAGCCTGCCGCCTGAAGGAAGCCTCCCGCCTGTCTCGTCTGATAGAAATGCGTCATCAGGATGCGGTTTTCGCCGGCATCACAGGTCACGATCGCCTCGGGCGGCAGGGTGCGCATCAACTCGCCGATCACGCGCTGCGGCAGCAGGGGTGCGTCCTCGGCGTAATAGGCGGGGGTATCGAAATACCCATGCGCGCGTCGCAGACCGGCGACCCGAGCCTCCGCCTCGGCTCGGCGGCCGCCAGAGTCGCGGTCGAGGGCCTCGAGCATCTGCCGCAGCGCACCCGCGGCGTCCCCCACCAGAACATGCTCCGCGGGAAAATTCCAGGAGGCATTCTTCGGCTCGATATCGATCTGAATAAACGTCTGCCTCGTGGGATCGAGCAGGTCACGATTCTCCCAGGCGGTGTCGGACGGGCCCAGCTTGGTACCGATCGCCAGAACCAGGTCGGCGGAGGTGACCGCGGCGTTCGCCGCCGCTGTGCCGAAGGTGCCGAAAACCCCCAGCGCGAGCGGGTGCGTTTCAGCGAAGACACCCTTGCCGGCGGCGGTGGTCACAACGGGTAAACCGGCCGCCTCGGCAAGCGCGGCAAGCGCGTCATAGGCCTGCGCGATGCGCACGCCGTTACCGGCAATGACGACAGGCTGCCTCGCCGCCAGCAATGCCTTGGCCGCCGCGGCCACGCGCACGCTATCGGCCGCTGGTGGCGCCGGCGGGAGATAGTATTGGGTGGGATAGAGGGCCGGTTGGCTGTCGGGCTCCACCTTGCCCGCGAGACTGTCCATCGAGAACAGAACGGTTACCGGGCCGGGCTGGCCGGCGGTGGCGTGCTTGATCGCAAGCTGCGTCGCCTGCACCGCGGCGACCGGCGTGTGCGCCTGCATCACCTGTTTCGTTACGCCACCGAATGCACGCCGCGCGTCCCAGCTGCCGTAGTCGCCGGTCGCCTGTTGATATGGTGCGTGCAGATGAAACGGTGTCGAATCGGAGAAGTCGGTGAGCAGCAGCATGGGCGAAGACGATAGATACGCTTCCATCGTGCCGATCAACCCATTGCCCAATACCCAAGGACCCTGGCCGATCAGAACGCCGGGACGGCGCGTAAGTCGCCCGTAGATCTCGGCCATCACCCCGGCCAGTGACTCCTCGCGCACGGTCACCATGCGCACCGAGTTCTGATATTTGCGCAGGCCCGAGACGATCCGGCCGGTATGGCCGCCGGAGATGCCGAACACATACTCGATGCCGGCCTCGTGCAACACACGGCCGATAAGATCGGCAACCGGTTCGGCTTCGGTGAGCATCCGGTCGATCGCCATTTGACGTTGTCCTCCCTTTGACTTGCGCACAGCCTGGAAGCGAAGGGTGCTGGCGTCAAGCGATCGGGATCGCGGCGATCGATCCACCGCCGCGGGTCCGCGCTTATCGCCCTGGCCCGTGCGTCGCCCTGGTCCTGCCCAATCATTCTGCTGTTGCCGCGGATCGCGCCAAACCGCGCCAGCCTTGCGCGCAGCCGCGCCGAGCCCCTTCCTACGGCTCATCTGCGGCTCGCCGTTAATCGACCCGTAAGTCTTGCTCACAAGATCCCCGATAATCCGGCATCCGACCATTGGCACGTTTATTGCTGCCTCCCGCTGACTATGCCGGCCCATAGTTTCGGGGAAAACCATGAGCAAGGATACCGCATCAACGCCTCAGGTCAGCCGCCGCCAGCTGCTGGCTACCTCCGCCGCCGCGGCAACACTCTCCACGGGGTCACATTGGACCCGACCGGCCAGCGCCTCGACTCTGCCGAGTATTCCCGAGGTCACCGTCAGTCACGGCGTCGCTGCCTACACGAACCACTGCTGGACCGTGCTCGCGGCGAAGAAGGGCTTTCTGAAAGACGTCGGCATCACCTTGAACGGCGGCGCGCCAAAGGTGCTGCGAGATCAGCAATTGGTCCCCAGCCTGCAAAACGGCGAAGTCGACATCACGACGATGTATCTGGGGCTGATCACCCAAGCCCTGGACAAGGTCACGAACGTCAAGCCGATCCTGGTCTATAGTTTCTGGCAGGGCAACACGATCCTCACCTCGCCCAATCTGGGCTTCAAAACTGTCGATGAGTTCCTGGCTCAAGGCATGCCCTGGGAGCAGGCAGCAGCGGCGGCGACAGCTCAGCTCAAGGGCCAGAAGTTCACCGTGACGGCGAACCCGAGTACCTATCCCTGGATCGACTTTGCCCTCGGCCTCGGCGGTCTTAGCATGAAGGACACCCAGGCAGTCCCGATCGAGGACCCCAAGGCGGTGCAGCTCGCCATCAACGATCAGGTGCCCTTCGCGGCGCCAGGCGGAGCAGTGCAGATCTATCAGTTGCAATATCAGGCGAACTGGAAGTCGGTAATCAGTACCAGGCAGATGGTCAAGTACATGACCGGAGGTCCCGGCTCAGCGCTGAATAACCTGCTGAACTACGACGTGATGCAGACGACCTCGGCCTATCTCGACAAAAACCGCAGCACCGTCCTACGGTGGTGCGCCGCAATGTACCGGACGCTGGACTATGTATTCGGACCGCAGCAGGTGCAGGCTTTCACGGAATATGCGCCGTTCATCAACGCCAACACCGGCGCCGAGATGGATCCCAAGTCAATCAAGTTTATCTTCGAGATACTCGATCCGTTCTTTCAGTGGAAGGATCAGGCTGCGGTCTGGGAGGACCCGAGCTATCCATTATACTACAAGAACATTTACGACTTCCAGATCAAGAAGTATATCGCCAACGGCACGCTGCCGAATCAGCAGTACGACCTCGAGGCGCTGTTTCAGGCCAAGCCGATCTTTCTGGAAATGCGGGAGCTGAAAGGCAAGGCCGAAACGCTGACGCAGAAACTGCAAAACTCCGGCAGCGTCGCCCCGGAGCGTGCGGAGCTGGCAAAACTCGGCAAAGCGCAATACGACGCGTTCAATTACCTCGATGCGGTGCGTTTCCTGGAAGCCGCAACGGCCTGAGCCAGCGTGCGCGTGTCAGCCTCACAGCCGATCCTTGCATCCCGGACCCCAACCCGCGTCGCACGCATGCGCGGAGCAGCTTCCTGGCGCCGGCTGCTGCCGGACCCGCTCTCATTGCTGGGTTTTGTGCTCCTGCTCGGGCTGTGGCAATTGGCGCACTATGGCGTCGGCAATTATTTTCCGTCGCCTTTAGCGGTCGCCAAGGCCGCCGTGATCAATTTCTCCGCCAGTCATTACTTCACCGGACTCGGCCTTCCAGAGGGCGGGTATCTGCCACACCTGCTCTCAACGACGCTCACAGTGCTGGCCGGCATCGCCGTGGGCGGGGTGGTCGGCACCGCGACCGGACTCGCCAGCGCCACCAATGGCACCGCGCGACAGATCTTCGCGCCCCTGGTGGCGATCCTCGGCACTGTCCCGATCCTGGTTGCCGCACCGTTCTTTCTGATCTGGTTCGGACTGGCCGAGTCCTCGAAGGTTATTCTTGTCGGGTTCTATTCCGGCGTGGTTCTGCACATCTATGCCGAGCGGTCGCTCGACAACCTCAATCCGCGCTTTCGCGAATACGCCGAAACTTTGGGAGCGGGTCGTCGCCTGACGCTCTGGGCCGTGGTGCTGCCCGGTGTACTGCCCGAGCTGTTCGGTGGCTTTCGCACCGCGCTCGGTGCTGCCTGGGGTCTGGCCACCATCGCCGAACTGCTTGGCGCGCTGCATGGCGTCGGCCGGGTTATCATCGCGACCTGGGCGGTCTACGACATCGCCGCCATGATGGCCGCTATTCTGATGCTGGCGTTGATCGCGACAGTCCTGGACTCGACCGTCATGGCGCTGCGCCGGTGGGTCACCCGATGGGCCGACAGCCGTGGGGATGCGCAATGAACGGTCTGCCTGTCAGCGTCGAACATGCATCCTGCCTCTTCAACCATGCGTCCGGCGCCGTCGTGCAGGCACTCGATGACGTGTCGCTGGCGATGGCGCCGGGTGAGTTTGTCTGCCTGCTCGGCCGCTCGGGCCACGGTAAATCGACCCTCTTGCGGTCGATCGCCGGACTGAACGCTCTCACCGGGGGACGCATCACCGTCGGTGGCGATCCGGTCGAGGGGCCCTCGGCGGAGCGCGGCATGGTCTTTCAGGAAGACACCGTTTTCCCCTGGATGCGGGTGCAGGAGAATGTCGAGTTCGGGCTGCGCGCCCAAGGAAAGATGCCGGCACCCCGCGCGGAAACGGCGCGGCGTTGGCTGGAGGCGGTCGGCCTGAAAGGCTTCACGCATTCCTGGCCCCGTGAGTTGTCCGGCGGGATGCGCAAGCGTGTGGCCATCGCCACGGTATTTGCCAGCGGCGCACCGGTCCTGCTGATGGACGAGCCGTTCGGCGCACTCGACTACGTCACCCGCATCGATCTCCAGAGGCTGCTCATCGATTTGTGGCAACAGACACACCGCACCATTGTGTTTGTCACTCACGACGTCGAGGAGGCACTGGTGCTCGCCGAGCGGATTGTCGTCATGGACAGTGGGCGCGTGGTGGATGACCTGTCGGTTCCGCTGCCGCGGCCGCGCGACGAGGAGGTGCGGGCGCAGCCTGCGGCTTTGGAGATCACTCGGATCGTGTTGCGCGACCTTGGCCTGGCGCGGACGGTCCAGCCGCGGGTGGCCGCGTAGTCGTGCGTATGCTGGTCTGGCTGCGTGGACGGTGGATCAGCCTGGCGACGGTGCTGGTGCTGGCGGTCGCCTGGGAGATCGCCGGCCATCTGGCTCGCAAGAGCCCGCTGCGTGAATCGCCGATGTTGCCGCCGTTTGAATACGTCTTCGGCTCGGCCCTGATCGGTATGTCTGACTACTGGAAGATTCAGATGTGGGCGCCGGTGCCGGAGTTGGGTGGCGCGCGAACCTATCTCGGCGCGCTGTTGGCGATGGGTTATCATTCCGGGCTGACGTTGTACCGCGTCGCCGCCGGGCTTGTACTGGGCGGCGGCGTCGGTGTCGGTCTCGGGCTGTTGGTTTCGACATCGACGATTGCACGCAGGCTCGTGGCGACACCGCTGCATATCCTGCGCATGTGTCCACTGCTGGCGATGATCCCACTGTTCCAGTTCTGGCTTGGTGCAAGCAACGGCAGTGCAATCTGCTATGTCGCGTACGGCGTCGGCGTCGTCTATTTCGTTGGCACACTGAACGCCGTCGCCAATCTGCCGCGGCGCTACATCGAGGCGGCGCAAACCTTAGGCGCGTCGCGATGGCTGATGTACTGGCGCGTAATCCTGCCGGCAATCCTGCCGGAGCTGTTCTCAAGCGTCTTCCTCACGCTCGGCCTCGCGTGGTCCGCGGTGATCGGCGCCGAGTATGTCGGCGTCGAGAGTGGCATTGGTCGAATGATCATCTGGGCTGAATTCTTCAGCCATACCGGCCGGATGGTGCTCGTCACCATCTTCATCGTGCTCTATGCGACCCTTAGCTTTGCCCTCGTGCGCTGGATCGCCGCCCGATTGCTCGCCTGGATGCCAGGAACTCCTGGCCGAGCCCGCCCGATTTCCTGAACCAAGGAGCCAGATCCGATGCCCATGCTTGCAGGCCGAACCGCACTCGTCATTGGCGCCTCCACCGGGATCGGCCGGGCGGTTTGCGAAGTCTTCGCCGCCGAGGGTGCGGCCGTGGCGGTCGCCGACCACGGTCATGAGGCGGAGCGTGCGGAGTTGGTCGCAAGTTTGCGTGGCCGCGGCGTCGACGCATTCGACCTTGCCTGCGATGTGCGCGAGGAGGCACAGGTGGCCGGTTCGATCGAAGCGGCGTTGCAGCGCTTTGGTGTGCTGGACATCGTGGTCAACAACGCCGGTGTCGGCACCAGGAAGATCCCGTTCGAGACCCAGGACTGGGCCGATTGGGACCGCGTGATAGCGGTGAACCTGAAGGGTGTCGCGTATGGCATCAAGCACAGCCTGCCTCCCATGCTGGCACGCGGCTATGGGCGGATCATCAACACCGCCTCGCAGCTCTCCCACAAGCCAGCGCCCTATTACGGTGTGTACTGCGCATCAAAAGCGGCAGTGGTGGGGCTGACGGTGTCGGTGGCGCAGGAGGTCGCCGACAAGGGAATCACGGTCAACTGCGTCTGCCCGGGGCCGACCGACACGGCGATGTGGCGCTCCAGTGACCCGTCATGGAATGCCTGGAAGGAGGCTCAGCTGCCGATCAAGCGAGTTGGCCGTCCGGAGGAGATCGCAGCGGCCTATTTGTTCCTGGCTTCCGATGCGGCGTCGAACATGATCGGCCAGAGCGTCTCACCGAACGGTGGTGACGTCATGTGGTGACGCGCGCCGCTCGCGCCGTTGCCGGCGTCATCCGAAAAGCGTCGTCAGCGCACGATCCAGGATTTCGACGATGCGGTCACCTTCGCCTTGGGTTATGACCAAAGGCGGCGACAGAGTGATTGTATTGCCGTATCGACGCCCGCCGCCGCGACCAACGAGCACGCCGTTGGCGCGACAGAACTCGACGGCGGCAGTGATCTTCGCGGCGTCCACTGGCTCCTTGGTGGTGCAACAGGATGCCGTATTTCCGGCACAGGCTTTCGACTTCGGGCAAATACTCATCGGGCGGCATGGCGACGCCCACGCCGCTTATAAAATACGATAATTGCCGCATCTGCTCGGCTGCCACGTCGGCGAGTTCAGCTCGGCCGTAGCCGATGTTCACGCACCACAGCCTGGCCATTGCGTCGAGGGCTTGAAGTGCAGGACGCTGTTCAGGTCCTGCCCCACAACGGCGTCGCGGATCGAGGGGTCTGGGCTGTTGGTGAGCGACATGGCTTCCTCTTGCAGTTGAACGCGCGAAAATCGCCGCTTCGGACTAGCGGATGACCTGCTGTCGCAGCATCGGCCTGCCGCGCTTGATACGACACAGCGACACTGGCAATTTTCAATGGATTTTTCGTAGCTTGCGCAGGACGCGGACATCCTCGGGAACCGGCTGGTCGCCGAAGTATTGCGGCCATAAGGTGCGCGACACCTCGCCGATGTAGACGTCGCCGTGCGAGTCCACCGTCAGTCCGTGCGGACCGATATAGTCCTGCGGTCCGATACCCGGGTGCAGCCCGCCGATGCGGGCCAACAGGTTGCCCTTGTTGTCGATGATCGACAGCCGCGGTCCGAGGTTGGGATAATTGCGGTTGGTGCGCGTGGCCGGTCCCAGTTCGCCCACGTAGCAGATCGGGCACGAGCAATACGGCATGAAGATGCCGCACGGGCGATGCAGGTTGTTGAACTGCGTCTCGTAGCGGCCATTGCCATCAAAAACCTGGATGCGATGGTTCTCCCGGTCGGCGACATACACCCAGCCATCCGGGTCGCACGAAATGTTGTGTACCAGATTGAACTGGCCCGGCGCGGTGCCGGACTCGCCCCACGACATCAGTTTCCTGCCATCAGGCGCGTATTTGTGCACGCGCGCGTTGCCATATCCATCAGAAACGTAAATCTCGCCGTTCGGCGACAATGCGGTGTGAGTGCAGCGATGGAATGGCTCGCCGCTCATGAAGGCTGCCGCCTTGCCAGGAATGCCAAGCGTCAACAGGATCTTTCCGTCCAGCGTGCATTGCCGTACGGTGTGATCGCCGTCGTCGGTGAGAAACACCGTGTCGTCTGGCGCCATGTGCAAACCGTGCGCCCGTGGAAACAGTCCTTCGCCCCAGGCACGCAGGAAATTGCCGTCGCGGTCGAACACCATCATCGGGTGCTCGCCGCGATTGAACACATACACGTTGTCCTGTCTGTCAACGCCCACAGCGCCAACTTCGCGCAGCGACCATCCCGGAGGAACCTTCGCCCAGTCATCGATCTGCTCGTAACGATAGTCGCCGCCGCCAACGATGATGGACATGCCTTTCCTCCCTGGCCGCTTCAGTGCGGCGGTTCTCGCACCTGGGCAACTGCCCTCAGCGCGGATTGTCGGAAACGGTAAGATTGTATTGCGAGAAGGTAAAGTCCGCTTGCGGGGTGGCCAATCTAATGATCTGATGTTTGCGTCCGACTAGGGATTTCCCGGGATAGTTGCGCATGCCAGTCTGGCGGATACACGAAGCTATCATCGTCGACCTCTTGGACATCGACCGCCAGCGTCTGTGGCGTTCGCTGCAGCGTATCTGGCGCAAGCGCGGTCTTCAGCCGCCTAGGATCCGTCAGTTCAAGCTGTCCGACGATCCGCGGTTTGCCGCCAAATTACTCGATATTGTTGGGCTTGACGCCAATCCGCCGGAGCATGCCGTCGTCCGGTCTGACATCGACCGCCCGCACACCAGAGATGCGCCTTGTGAGTTGGCTATAGCGATAGACTGATATCAAGCGGGAGTGCCCGATGTGTTGAGAGTCATATCAGTCCTCCAGCCGCCATGCTGGCGGTGAAATTTTCTCCACCACAAGCTCGATTTCATAGCATCCAAAGGGGTGCAACTCTGCAGGATCCTCGTAGCGATACCCAAGATCGTTCTCAACGAGGTGTCGGACGCGATATGTGTTAGGGGCCAGAGCAGCCTCGAATTCTGTGAGCAGTGACGCCGGGTTGTAGACTCTTGTATGACTTGGATTCCACCGGGAAGGCGGTCGGCGCCGCCGCTCATAGAGCATGGCGCTTGGGACGATCGTTATAATGTGGCCACCAATTCGAACAACACGGTGCCACTCCTGAAGAGATATAGCAACCTCGTGAATATGCTCAAGGCAATGACTCGAAAAGACCGCATCTTGGCTGCCTGCCTCAAAGGGCAAGATCCGTCCATCGTAATGTGGATAGTCAAGGTCCACGCCAATCGCGCCTTCGATAATCGGGACGGTTCCTTTGACATTCCCTCTAAAGCCTATGTCTAGGACCGCCGGACCACGTATGAAGCGCTGCCAGAAGCCGTTTCGAATCTTCAACGCGTAGGTTTTTCGAACTTCGGCCCCCACCGGACGATCAGGATCAAGCTTCAGCAAAAATGTTTCCGCGCTCATGGCAACACCACTCCGTCGATCGTTCCGGTAGGTCCTAAGATATACCCTTGGTTGGCCGCCGATGAAAAAATGTGTTGAGATACTCAAATTTACTCGTCAGCAATGTAGCCTAATCTTCATTGTCCGATATACCGAGGACACGGACGTCTTTGCGCATATCCCGCTCGATGAGCGGACGGGCCAAGTCCCCATAGATTTCTAGCGACAGGGCGACGATCGCCCCACGCAAACTCGCGTTCAATCCGCAGCCGACACACCGCCCAAGTTCTCTGTGCCATTCGCGGTTATCTACGCTCAGGTTGGTGCCGCACATGGGACATTTCCCTCGATAACCCATCGTCTTAATCCCTCCAGGTTGTGCGGATGACCTCAAAAAGGGCTCAATCAAAGGAGGCTGGCTTCGAGCTTCTGTGCAACGGAATAGCACTGGAAGTCACTCGGCGTGATCTGCATCATACTCTCATGCAGCTGGTCCTGGTCGTACTTGACCTCCATTGTAGATACGTTCTCTCGGGGCAATGTCGCGTTGCGGCCAGAAAGGCCGAAACGCGAAAGTGCCTGCGGAAACGTTTCTTTCAACCGCTCGGTTGTGAGAACCGCAGTGAACTTTGATAACCTATCAATAGTCTCATGGACAGCTACAACTGCCGCTGGACCGGCCAGTCTTCCATTTTTAATCATTTCTTCTGGGACGAACTGGCCGATGTAGGCACCACGAAGATGCTCGACTATCGAGCCATTGTCAGACCTGATGAACTCATAGATCGTTCGTGTTCTTGCTATCCGAATTGCCTCCAGCATGGAGGCATTTTCGACGGGGCTGCTTTCCAAATGAGCGAAGTCGATGGTGTTCCAATATCGGTAAAGCGAAACGGCACGTGCTACCGGATGCCGGAGGACAGTGAAAAAAATCGTGCCCGCAGGAAGCGGTTCCAGTCCCGATGATAGGTGTGTCCGGCGAAGAAGTTGAACCTGGCCAGGGTTGAGTCGGACACCAACTTATAGTCTTCGGTTGTAAGACCTTCGAATGCCTGATCACCATATAGCGATAGGAAGAATTTTCGTATTGATAGCCCAGCCGTCTTGGGAATGTGGACGAAGCAAATCCGGGGCAAACTGCCCTGCTCCGTCCGATGACTCCCAGCGGAGGAGGCAGCTGACTCAGGCACCCGCGCGCTCCGTTGATCCGTGCCTCGCAGATCTAGCATTCATAGTCGGTGTTTTCTCCTCTCCGTCTGCCTCTCCGCGAAGAGGAAACACGCCGTAAAAGTTCAGCACAAGTGGGCTCTCCCTGTTCCGCGCAAAGGATCGATACGTAGCCAGACCGGCTTGTCGTCAAGTATGCGCAAATTGATTTCGAACGTTGTCGCCTTCGGCGTGATGTACAGTGTGCGTTGCTGCTCTTCGCAAAATTCGTCCCGTCCTACCGACCAGTAGACCTGTAGCCGGTCATTGCGGTCGGCGGATACATCAAGCCGAATAAGAATCCCCGTGCTGCGAATCTCATCGGCGGAAGGATGATTTGTGGATCTTTTCCGTTCGCGACCACATCGAGAAATCTGCCAGAGACCGACGCATCGCAGTTGTAGCACATCAATGGTAGATCTATTATTTGAATGGCCTGTTCCGTTCCGTTCGAATCTGAACCTGGCTCCTGCGATGTTTTGCTGACGTCGTTTGACGCAATGGAATGGGTCGCCGCGACCTCAGCTGTTTTATCGAGAATGTCGTAAATTAAATTGCTGATCTGTTGGTTCCCGCTTATCTGCTTACGCAGCATCCTTTCTGGAGGAGCAGGATGATGCCTCATGAAGCCAATCCATTTTCCCTGCAAACGCTCGAATTGATGCTTTTGTGCATCCCACGAGTAGGGAACATCGCCTTTAAGGGATACCAGGCTGTTTTCGATCCTGGTCCTTTCGAGGGTTGTCATGCACGCGTCGTCTCGGCGCATGCAGAACGGAACGCTTAATTCAATTTGGGTATGGTAGCAGCCGAGGCATGAGACGTCAGCCACGATCGGCCACGTCAACTTCTGACTCCAGACGCGAGCCAAAGGGTGAATTGCACCGAATACTACTCCGGATCGGACGCCCATCGCCTGGGCGACGTGGGCCGGGAAGGAATCTATCCCGACAAAATAGTCCGCTCCGGCAATGACCGAAATGAGGTTAGGGGTCGATAGTTTCCCTTGCATATCCACGACACGGGCTTTTTTGGCTTGGCATCGACTGGGCACCAGGGTTTTCTGCTTGCCAACAAGGACCAACGTATCAAACTCGCCACAACAAGCATTGAGGAGCGCGTCAACACCAGCCGGTGACGGCGCCCGCCCGTCGTGATCGCGATCAAACTCGAGATGAACAACGCAATAAGGTGCCTTGGCTGATAATTTGCTCTCCAACTTTGTGCGCGCACCGTCCAACAAAGTGGTCGCGAACCGCCCAAAGCCATCAGCGTCGCATGCCGGTAGATTGAGCGCGCCAGATAACAAGGTATGAATGTTTAGCGGCAATGCGTAATTGAGGTCTCTGATTGTATGCACAGTTGTGACGCCGTCTGCGTCGAGAGCTGCGAGAAGTTGCCGTTCATCGGCAATCTTCAAGATACGAATATCTGTAAGTCCGAGAAGTTCCACTAAATCCGGGTGGCTCGTGTTCACGATGACACAGGAACGCCTTTCCGCTGTGTACGAGGACAGCCGGTCGAGCAGATGCGGAAGAGCACAGAACACGTCTCCCATGCCATCGCTCCAGATATCAAACACCTCATTGCGGCCGATCCGTCCGGTGGCGAAGGAGCGACCCCAAGAAGCAAAAAGGATTGCACGATTGTGCTCGAGGATCGAACTCTTCACTACAACCGGCAGCTCATCGAAGGTTGAGCTTCGCCAATGCTGGTGTGGTATGCAGATCCAGCGCAGCTGGTAGCCCAACTGCTGACTCCGAAGCGAAAGGTCTGCATCTTCACACATTGCCCATTGCAATAGTTCGTCGAACATTCCGATTCGCCTGAAGATATCACTGTTGAACAACAGAACTGACGCTTCGGCGTATTTCAGCGTTTCCAGCCCAAGTGGCGCCTCGACCAATCCGTTCCCGAACATCGGGCTCAGGAATTGCGGGCTCTCGCTCGCTCCAACACAGGCGGTACAAGGTTCCTTCTCCAACAGGTCAATCGCTTCAGGTAACCACTTCATATGGGGAAAGCCGAGATCATCGTTAAGAATCAGAAAGTAATCAGACGGAAATAGTCGGAAATTTTCGTTGTGTCCGCGACCGAAGCCTAAATTCGGCTCGCCGGCTACAACCGTGGCACTTAATGCGGGGTATTTGCTGTCCGCTAGATGTTTGGATACCTCGTCGAAGGAGACGTTGGGATCGTTGTTGCGCACCACAAGATGAACCATGAGGTGATGCGTCGCAGCGATCGCGGCGAGCCAAGAAGGCATATCTGCAATAAGATTTGAAACGTTTTGCGGTTGGCCGAGACTTAGGATTGAAACTAGCAGCCTTTTCTGCTTGCCTTCGGTCAATGGGCGTTTTTTTGGCAACGCATCGCCTTTCGCCGGCCGCGCCCTTGATGACATAGCACCGTTCGCTGCTCGAGCAGCTTTTGGCGATGCGGCACCTTTCGCCCGTCGGGTATTTTTCGGCAGCCAAGCTCGTGGTGCCAATGGAGGCATTTCCTTTCATCGTCACTAACGGATTTAAACGCTGCGATATAGCTATGAATGAATCGGAGGCCTCCAATCTATCCGCGGGAAGTTCCTTGTTTGTGGTCCAGTACAGTCACCATAAGCTCGTTGCAAGCGGCTTCAACGTCACGCTATTCAACTTGTCGTAGGCACGGAACCTCGGGGATCACAGTAATTGGTCACCTCGACCTCGCAAGGCGGCGTCAGTCTCCGCCTCGGACCGTGGTCTTGAGGGCCACGGCCGACGGTATCTTGGCCAACCTGGTGAATATGATCTGACGTTTGCACCCGATCATGGATTTTCCTTGATTGTTGCCTATTCGACTCAAACGGATGCGCGAACCTATCACCGTCGACCTCTCGGACATCGACCGCCAGCGTCTTGTGGCGATCGTGACGGATGCCGGCGGCCAATCTCGGCCACGCCCGTTCCGATGGACCAAGAACCCACCCATAAGGTCATCGCAGCAGTGAAAAGCGGGCACGACGTGTTAGAACTCGATCCGCTAGCGTCGTCGCCAAGGGAAGGAAACGAATATGGGCATCATTACCCTGGCCGGGATTGACATCGATGTGTGGGAGGGTGGGGATGGCCCGCCGCTCCTGTTCCTGCATGGTGCCGGCGGCTTCCGCCCCGGCCCCGCCTACCTCGACCTGCTCGGCCGTCATCGCAGGGTCATCGCGCCATCACATCCCGGGTTTGGTGTCTCCGGGCTGGGCGACTGGATGGACCGGCCCGACGACATCGCGCATCTCTATCTGGAACTGCTCGACCGGCTGAACATTGGCGAGCTCGACATCATGGGTGCGTCGTTCGGCGGCTGGATTGCGGCCGAGCTGGCGACCATGCAGCCGGGACGTCTGCGCCGCCTGGTGCTGGTCGCCCCCGCCGGGGTGAAGACCGGCAGTCGGGACGAACTCGATATTCCCGATATCTTCGCCCAGCCGGCGGACGCAGTGCAGCGCATGCTGTACGTCCAGCCCGACAAGTTCCGCGCTGACCCGGCCGCCATGACGGACGAGGAACTGCGCATCATGCTGCGCAATCGCGAATCCCTCGCCCTGTTCGCGTGGGAGCCGTATTTTCACAATCCCAAGCTGCCACATCGCCTGCACCGCGTGACCTGTCCCACGCTGTTCCTGCGCGGCGCACACGATGGTCTGATCTCGGCTGATTACATCACCCGCTATGCGGCGCTGCTGCCTGACGCGCGAATCGTCACCCTGCCCGGAGCCGCCCATGTGCCGCAAATGGAGCAGCCCGAGGCCTTCGCCGCCGCCACGCTTTCGTTCCTGCAAGGGGAGGCCTGATTCCATGCGCGCCTGGCACTTCAGCGAGACCGCCTATCACCTGTTGCCCGCGGCCGAGACCTACGACTCGATCCGCGTCAGCCTGCCCAACAAGCACTACGACCCGGCGATTGGCGCGGACCTGTACCACCGCTTCTTGGACGAGTGGCTGCTTGCGGAAGATGAGGGCCTGGACATCATGCTCAACGAGCATCACCAGACCGCCACCTGTGTCGATCCCGCCGCGCCGCTTATGCTGTCGATCCTGGCCCGTCAGAGCACCAAGGCTCGTTTGCTGATCCTCGGCAACCCGATCGCCAACCGCCGCCAGCCGGTGCGCGTCGCCGAGGAGATGGCGATGATCGACGTCATATCCCGCGGCCGCCTGGAGGCCGGCTTCGTGCGTGGTGTGCCCTATGAAATCCTCCCCGCCAACAGCAATCCCGTGCGCATGAACGAGCGGGAGTGGGAGGCCTTGGAGTTGATCATCAAGGCGTGGACCCACCACGACGGTCCGGTCAGCTTTGAGGGCCGCTTCTTCCACAGCCGCGCGATCAATATCTGGCCGCGTCCCTGGCAACAGCCGCACCCTCCGGTGTGGATCAGCACCACCAGCCCCGGTGGCGCCGCGCGCGTTGGATCGAAGGGCTACGTGCAGGCGACCTTCCTCACCGGCTTTGATGGCACCAAGGCAATCTTCGATTCGTACCGTTCGGCATGGCGTGCCGCCGGCCGGGGCGATACCGTGCCGCCGGACCGTCTGGCCTACGCGGCCATGGTTTATGTTGGCGAAACCGAGGCCGAGGCGCATGCCGGCGCCGAGAAGCTGCTGTGGTACGTCACGTCGAACAAGGTGCCGCCACACCTGGCCAGTCCGCCGGGTTATGTGCCGGTCGAGGCCGGCGTGCGCATGCTGCGTGGCGCGGAACACCCACTGAGCGCATTCGCCAAGGTCGCGACCGTCGAGGGCGCGATCAAGGCCGGCATCATGATGGCCGGCACCCCGGACCAGGTCGTGGCGCAGGTACGCGCCGTCTACGACCATGTCGGCGGCTTCGGGCACCTGCTGAACATGGGCCAGGCAGGCTTCCTGGAGCACGAGGAGACCATACGCGGGATCAAGCTGTTCGCGCGGGAGGTCTATCCGCGGCTGCAGGCATTCGCCCACTGATAGCGCACCGCGTCGGTGGCGTCACGCACCGGCCAAAATCGCGTCCGCCATCTTCTCCGCCGTCATAAGCACGGGGAAATTCGTGTTGGCGCATGGCACCACCGGAAACACCGAGGTATCAACCACACGCAATCCCTCGACCCCGCGGACGCGCCCGGCGGGGTCGGTGACCGCCATCGGATCGTCATCCGACCCCATCCGGCATGAACAGGAGGCGTGCCGGACCCCAACTTCCGCGTTGCGCACGTATGCCTCCAGCTTGTCGTCGTCGGTCAGTACATCCTTCAAGGTGACGCCCTGCATCACCACGTTCTCGATCAGGTAGCGGCGCAGCGCCGGCGGTCCGTCCAGCATCTTTGCCAGGCCGGCGGTGATGATCTTGTTCTTGCGGTTAATCAGTCCCACCCGGTGCACCCTGTCGGTGTTGTTGGCGGGGAATGGTTCGCTGGTCACGCTCTGCATGATTGGTGTCAGGTGCATCGCGCCAAAACGCCGCACGCCGTCCATCAGCCGCTCCAGGTCCCGGCGGTCCGACAACAGGTTGAAATCCACCAGCGGTTCGTCCTGCCAGTTCGCCGAGCGGAGCCGTACTTGACCGGCTTCCGAGTAGGTCTTGTACACCATGACAACGAACGAGCCGAGCTGCTGACCGACTTTGTGCCATGCGGTCTTGTTGGCCACCAGCGCGCACATGTCGCCGGGGGGAATGCCGGGCAGATTTGAGGAGTATCGCAGCGCCGTGAACATATGCATGCGGGTATAGCTCTGGATCATCCGGGCGTGCGGCTTCAGAAAAGCCGCTATCGCCACCCCGGGATGATCCTGCAAGCGCTGCCCCACGCCCGGTAACGCGGCCCTCACCTCAATCCCCAGGTCCCGCAGATGCGCCACCGGCCCGATCCCGGCGCGCATCAGATGTGCCGGGGAGTGAATGGCGCCGCAGCACAGGATGATTTCGCGGCCCCGGAACTCCTGCGGCCGGCCAGCAACGACCGCCTTCACGCCGACGCAATGTTGGCCATCAAAGATCAGCTCTGAAGCTTGAGTGTCGGTCGAAATGGACAGATTGTCCCGCATCCGGGTGCCGGGATCCAGGTAACCAATCGCGGCCGACACGCGTCGTTCATAAGCGTTCGACAAGGTGATCGGGAAATAACCGTCCTCCCACTTCGCGTTCTGGTCACGCAAGAATCGGTAGCCGGCAGCCTCGAATGCCTTACCCGCCGCCTTTGCGTGCTCCGGCCACAGCTCGGGGAAGATGCGGCGGACCGGGATCCGGCCATCGTTGCCGTGCCACGGGCCATCGAAGTCCATGTCACGTTCAACTTTCCTGAAGTAAGGCAGCACGCTGTTCCAGTCCCAACCCGTCGCACCCCGCGCCGCCCATTCGTCGTAGTCGGTCGGCGCGCCTCGGTTGGCCAACTGTCCGTTGATCGAGGATCCGCCACCCAGGATACGTGCCTGTTCGTAGGTATGTAGCGGCGGCTTCGCATTCGGATTGTTATGCGGGATCGCCTCGAGCGTGACCTTGAGCTTGTTCCACGTGTAGTCCGGGTCCAGATATGCCGTGCCCGGGTAGGAATCCAAAACGGCCTCAGGTACCTTTCCGTGTGGCGTGTCCTGTCCGGCCTCCAGCAGCAGGACTTTGTTTTGGCTGCGTGCCGAAAGCCGATTTGCCAACACCGACCCGGCGGAGCCTCCACCGACAATGATGGTGTCGAAGATCATGGACGACCGAGCTCGCGACCGGTCGCATCGACATTATCGCATCTTGCCTTCGCTGCATCCGGCATCGCATTCCCCTTGCTCATGGCCTCGGCAAAGGATCGTCCGGTTCGGAAACCGTTGGCAAGAGGCCGCGACGGATGACCGTGGCCGGTAGTTGCAAATGTGGTCGCCAAGCGAAGGGGCTGTCGTCTGCATCATCGTCGGGATGCGGCCGCTTGAACGCCGGCGACAGCACCGCCATGACAACCGCATTCACGTCCGTGGTGGGCGCGTGGTTGTTCCCGATCGCGATCGACCACCGGCCGTGGGTTCCAGCATCGTCGGAGCAGGATCAGGTCTTCGAGACCCTGCGTCCTCACCCATTCCTGACGCCATCGTCCGTTTGCTACAGAAACACACTCAGGTTTTTATCCAGCAGCACATTGGCATCAAGCACGATCGTGCGCTTCGCCACCTTCCACCCACCGTCCACCTTCCGCAGAATGTCCTCCCGGCACCCGGACAGCAACTGATGATCCGTCTCCAAATGCGAGCGGTACACCAGAAACGCCGTCCTCGTCCGAGCCTCGCCGTTCTCCGACAGCTCCGCCTCGAGATTGCCGACCAGGTGACGCGTCCGCGACGCGGGCTCCTCGGCCCAGGCCATTCCGCTATCAAGCCGAGCGACCCGCATCTCAAGATAGCGTTTGTCCTCCTCAAAGATTGCCAGATCGCCGAGTGCAGTTAGTTCGCGGTGCGACTCCCGGCGCGGGACGTTCTTGCGTCTCGGCATGAAATACAACACATCGTCGGTGAAGAGATCGAGCCACTGCTTGAACCTGCGTTCGTCGAGCAGCCACGCCTCCCGGATATAGAACGGCATCAACTCAAGCCACAGCGCCTGCTGCTGTGTCAGCATCACCGGCTGGGCCACGCCGGATCGAGCTTCGTCGTCATCGCCTCGCCTCCGATTAGCCCTGCATGGTCGCGGTGCCGTCGAAACGGGCCCGCATCGGATCGAGCGGGATGTCGGCCCAGCTTTCCGCGTTCATGAACTGCTCCCAGCGCATATAGAACAGCCGCTGATTGTTCTCCGAGATGTACCGTTCGGAGACCAGCCCCGGATAATCCGGATGCGGCCCGGCGTGCCCCACGCCCATCGACAGATCCTGGGGCAGCTGGCGGGCGAAGCGGCTGGTGCTCGATTCGGTCACCTGACGCCAGTTGTCGACGTCGTCCTGCTCGAACATGCCCGCGGCGCCGTTGTTGGCCTGGCTGCCGATCCGGATCGCACGCCTGAGTTCCTCGGGCGCATCCCGGTCCAGCAGCACGAAGTGCCAGAATTCGGTCTTGAGCGGGCCGCGGGGCAGGGCCAGCCGGAATCCGAGGATCCCGTTCGGGAATATCGAATGGTTGCCGAGCTGCACCCGCCGCGCGCGGAACGTGCCAAGCCGCCGCTCGACCTCGGGCATCGTGGCGTCGTGGTACTCCTGGAACAGCTTGAACGTCTCGTCCGACACGCCGTGCACGTAGCGCGGCAGCGTTGTCGTCCGCGTCGCGGAAGGTGAGCGCGTGCCCGTTGACGAAGACGTGCTTGTTGGGGCTCACGAACTGGTCCTCATGCGACAGCCGCGGCCGGCCGAGGAAGCGGGCCTGGACCGCGGCGCTGGAGAGATGGCTGGTCGGGACGTGGTAGTTGTCCGAGCAGTTGTCGACCATGGTCTTCCAGTTGGCGGGCTCGAGCCATTTCATCGGGCCCAGCGCCTGCATGCCGCCGTCGCGCCGATTGAACACGGTGTCGAGATACCAGCGCGCGTCGCCCAGATAGGCCTCGAGGCTCGGGGCGTCCTTGGCCCAGGTGGCGAAGACGATCCCGGCGTAGGTCTCAACGCGAGCCTCGATGAGACCAAGCGACGCCCTGTCGAGCGCGTCGTAGTAGGCCTCGGACTCGCCGGGGACATGCTCGAGGCTGCCGTCGTTGCGGTAAGTCCAGCCGTGATAGGCGCACATGAAACGTTTGGCGTTGCCGTCGTCGCAGCGCACCACGCGATTGCCGCGGTGGCGGCACATGTTCAGCAGCGCGTGCAGCCGGCCGTGCCCGTCGCGGGTCAGGATGACCGGGTCCTCGCCCATGTAGGTGTGGAAGTAATCGTCGGCCGCGGGCACCAGGCTCTCGTGCCCGATCATCAACCAGGCGCGCCCGAAGATTTTCTCCATCTCCTCATCGTAAATCGCCTGATCGCTGAAGATGCGGCGGTCGATTTTGCCGGTGGCGGGGTCGATGACGCAGTACTTCTGGGTGGTGGTCATGCCCGAATCCTCGCTGTCGCCGACAGGATAACAGGAGCCGGGGCGGATCATAAGGGTTTCGGCGCGGGGCGCGCTGCGGCTGGGCGCCAGGCCAGCACTCTTGCGGTGATCCCCCGACGCCACGCCGAGGACATTCGCATCGACGAATTCGAAATCCTCTCGAGCGGAAAGCGGCTAGGTTTCTCCCCGCCTCGGCGCTCCACGAAACTCGTGCTGTCCGGTAGAAAGCCATAGGGAGGAAGCAATGCCATTCATCGCGTCGAACGGGCTCACCGAGGCGGGCACCAGCAAGACCATACAGGCCGGCGGCATGACGGTGCATTATCACGATGTCGGCTCCGGGCAGCCGGTGCTGTTCCTTCACTCGTACGGTCCCGGCACCACAGCGTGGATCACGTTTCACAAGGCGGTCGGCGGCGCTTTCACAGCACTTCCGCTGCATCCTCATGGATCTACCGAATTTCAGCAGGACGGGACCCGTCATCTACCGCGAGGGGGTGCACGCCGTTCAGGCTCGGACCGCGGTCGCGTTGCTTGACGCACTCGGAATCGAGCGGGCGCACTGGGTCGGCAACTCACAGGGCGGCCAGTCTGCAATGGTGGCCGCCATCTCCTACCCTGAACGCGTCCAGAAATTCGTCATGGGCGGCTCGCACATCGGCACTGGTGGCGACCGCTACCTGATGGCCAACCGACCATCGGAGGGCAGCCGGGCTACGCGCCAAGCCCTGGACGAGCCGAGCCGGGAGAACATTCAGCGCTATCTGCGCGTGCACATCGACGATGAGAGTTCTGGTGACCGACGAACTGGTGGACTACATTCACCAGGCGCACACGGGATCCCCGGAGTTCACGGCGGCGCGCCGGCAATCCGTGAGCCTGCCGCACGATTACACGCCCGACCTTGCCGGCATCCAGGCGCCCGTACTGTTGATCCATGGGCGATACGATCGGATGGTGGCATTTGAGGTTAGCATCGCCATCATGAATCACATCGCCGACTCACGCGTGGTGCTGCTCAACAACTGCGGGCACTGGCCCCCGTTCGAGAAACCGGCCGAATGGGCCGCGCAGGTGCTGGCGTTTTTGCGCGGGTACTGAGCTCGGCTTTCCGCTTTTTCATCAACCCGGCCGTCACGTTATGCTCCGGTGGTGCTGGCGCCGTCGGCGCGCTGGGCATGGTCCAGCCGCACGCTACGGAATGGCAATGCGCCGTGGCTAGCGCGACGGGTAGGCAGGAGCGTAGCCCCCGGTCAGCGGACCCGACGCGCTTTCGATGCCCTGTGGATTCGCTCCGGCCACGTCATCCATCGCCCGCTCGATATAATGCTGGCTCTGCGACGTATCATTGCTGCTGAGCGACCCGAGGGCTCGCGCAACGTTGGACGCGCCCTGGCCGGCCGCCGGCGCATCCTCTTCCCCCGGACTGACCGGGCGGAACACGAGCTGAACCTGGACCTCCTGCAGCAGCCGCCGCGCGTCGTCAATGCGGCCGTTCAAGAGGGCGGCTCGCGCCATCTCCAGACGCTTGCGCGCCAGCGAGGGTGCCCGAGCCGCATCCGCCGAAGGGCGGTTTTCGCCCTGCTGCGGTGCAGTTTCCGTCGGTGACGCGGTATACGGCCGCTGGCGCAGTCGTGAGAGTACCGATTGCATGTCGTCCGGTTCGACCCGTGCCGTCGCAGTCTCCATTTTTGGCTTTGGCAATGTCTGCGTCGGCGCTTTGGGCGCTTCGCGCCGGTCCGGCGCGCTCACCACCGGCGCCGGACTCGCTGGACGATCGGGCGGTGCGACAGCGTGCTGTTGCTGTTGCTGTTGCACCGCGGCAAGTTGTTGACGCGCCTGCTCGGTTGCGGCCTGGCTGGCGGAAAGTTGTTGTTGCAGCGCCGCAAGTTGCTGTTGTCCCTGATCAGCCGCCGATTGACTTGCCTGCAGCTGATCCCTGAGCTGCATCACCTGTTGTTGAAGCTGGGCGACTTGCTGCGCGGACGATTTACCCTGCGCAGGCGGTTCACCCTGCGCCCGCGTTTCACCCTGCGCAGCGTTCACCCTGCGCACGCGCTTCACTGGGAAGTTCCGCAGGCCGGCTTTCAAACAGTGCGTTCCACTGTTGCCGAGCGTGGGCAATGTAGAGCGCAGGTTGCCCAAAAATTACGCAAGCAAGTCACAAGCCCCAGGACGACGGCAACGGCGGATGTGGCAAGACGCAAGATTTTTACCTCGGGGCCTGGCTATTAGAAACTTTCAACCGCTGATGCGGCAAAAGTCGGACGAACAGAGTCATAGTATCGTGTTCATGTCGATGTGATGTCATCGAGACGGGCAGTTTTGCGCAAACGACTGCACAGATCAACGGATACGTGTCGCGACCTCCTGATCACCGTCCTGTCAGATGGCTTGCATGGTTGCGAACTGCAACACAGGTATCTCGAGCTAGCCGCGACTAAATGATCCAGGAGGCTTTGCCGATGCCGCAGGAATTTCACGACCAACTCATTTCCTTCATGCCGAAGATGCGCGTCTGGGCACTGGCATTAACAAGAAACCGTGCTGCCGCCGACGATCTGACCCAGGACGTCGCCACCAAGGCACTTGTTGCAAAGGATTGCTTTATCCCTGGCACGAACTTCTCCGCCTGGGTGCATCGTATCATGATCAACCATTTTATCAGCAGCGTGCGCAGTCGGCGCGAATTCACCGACATGGAAAATATGCCGGAGATACAGGTCCCCGCGACACATGAGGACCGCGCCGCATTGCGTGAACTTGGGTGGGCGCTCAACCGCCTGCCACAAGACCAGCGCGAGGCGTTGTACATGATAGTGCTGCAGGAAAAATCCTACGAAGACGCCGCCGAGGTGACCGGATGCGCGATCGGCACGTTGAAGAGCCGCGTGCACCGCGCCAGGCTGCAGCTGAGGGCATTCCTGATGGGCGATACCATGAAACTGAGCGGCCAGCCGAAGCAGCCCGCTCCGGAACAGCGCATGGCCGCGTGACCGCCGGACGAGGCAGATCCCGCGGCACCGGATCAAAGCAATCCGGGCCTGCCGGTGCACGCTTGCCGTTCGCCTCTGTAGCGCCTTGAGTGGAACGGTCCAGCCATCGTTCCACAAGCACTGTCATCAGCCCGAGATCTCGCCGCAATTCAAGCCAGGCTGATATTCCGCTAGTCGTGCCGGAATAAGAAAATTCCGAAGAGTTCCGCTGGATCGGTCCAAATTCGTTCGCTGATCCATCCAGCGGTCCGAGCGAGCCCGATCAGCGTCTCCGGTTCATGCTTATAACTGTTCTCGGTATGGATCGGTTCGTCCCGACGAAACGGAATTCGCTGCCCCGCCACGGTGACCGTTTGATCGTGGCGGGACAGCAGGTACATCTCAATGCGACTTTCGGCATCGTTCCAGATCGCCTCATGCTGAAACGCATCCAGGTCGAAATCTGCGCCTGCCTCACGGTTCAACCGCCGCAATAGATTGAGATTAAAGGCGGCCGTTACGCCGGCGGCATCATTGTAAGCCGGCAGCAGGATCGCGGCATCCTTGCGCAAGTCCGCACCCAGAAGGAACCAGGAGCCGGTGCCCAATGAGCCGTGGGCAGAACGAAGAAAGCGAGCCGCCGCATCAGGATCGAGGTTGCCGATGGTCGAGCCCGGGAAGAAGCCGAACCGGCGGCGGCCAACGTTCGGTAACCGAAGCGGCTGCATGAAGTCGGCGACGATAGGCACAACCCGTAGATACGGATAGGAGACACGAAGGCGGGACTGCATCAGCGCCAGAGCCGAGGCCGCGACGTCGATTGATACATAGGTCTGGAATATTGGCTCACCAGCGGAAGTCCGCAGATCCAGCAGATGGCGCGCCTTGTCTTCGTCGCTGCCGCCGAATTCGACCAGTGCGGCCGCGGAAATTTCCCCGGGCACCAGGCTGCGCGCCAGGTCGGCCAGCAGATACTTTTCTGTCCGTGTCAGATAATATTCCGGTAACCGAGTGATCTCATAGAACAGCCGGCATCCTTCGTCGTCATAAAACAGCTTGGGCGGGAGCGTCTTGGGCGACGCCAACAACCCTGCCAGGGCTATGTCAGCAACATCGTCTAGCCCCGCCGGTGGGACGGATCCTGGGTCGCTTGGCACGTTTATCCTCCCGCCAGAGCACCGCAGCCTGACCGAAAGCGGTCCGGCCGGCTCAGCACTCGCTAATTCCGGTTGTCTAGAAGTCCCGTGCCAGACGAAGGCCGGCAAACTGCCAGCGCTTGTCGGGATGGAAGAAGTTCCGATAGGTTGCTCGAGCATGCCCCGGCGGCGTCGCCAAGGAACCGCCTCGCAACACCATCTGATTGATCATGAATTTTCCGTTATATTCGCCGATCGCACCGGGTGCGGGACGATAGCCGGGATAGGGCCGGTAAGCACTATCGGTCCACTGCCAGACGTGACCGGTAGTTTCCTCGATCCCCGGCATTGAACCAGCCGCCTCCCACTCTGCCTCGGTCGGCAGACGCGCTTCGGCCCATCGTGCAAACGCGTCGGCCTCATACCAGCTGATGTGACGCACCGGTGCGTCGGGATCGATTGCCAGCAACCCGCCGGGGCCGAACTGGTACCAATCGCCGTCTCGTTCAAGCCAGTAAAGTGGTGCCGTCCACTCATTGGCCCGGACGGTTGCCCACCCGTCAGACATCCACAGCGACACAGTCCGGTATCCCCCGTCCTGAATGAAGTCCTGCCAGTCCCTGTTGCGTACCAGCCGGGAAGCAAGGGCGTAGTCGGTGAGGTGCACCGCGTGGGCGGGAGTTTCGTTATCGAAGCAGAAGCCATCCGTCGCCTGACCGATCCGACACATGCCGCCGGGACAGGCAACGAACCGGGTTTCCAGCCGCGACCCCAGCGGTTCGCTCCAACCGGGAGCTACGGCGGGGTACAACGGATTGGCAGAAAACGCGTGCACCATATCTGTGATCAACAACTCCTGGTGCTGCTGCTCATGCTGCAGACCAAGCTCGACGATGGCCAGCGCCCGGTCGGACAGGGTGCCAATTGCATACTCCAGCGCCGTATCGACATGGCGACGATACTCGGCGATCCGCGCGGTGGATGGCCGCGTCAGTAACCCCCGGGAGGGCCTCGGGTGCCGCGCGCCCATCGCCTCATAGTACGAGTTGAAGAGGAAGCTGAAGGCCGGGTCGAACAGCCGGTAGCGACTGACGAACGGTACCAGGACGAATTGCTCGAAGAACCAGGTTGTATGCGCGCGGTGCCATTTGGCGGGGCTGGCGTCCGGCATCGACTGGACGCACTGGTCCTCCTCGGTAAGTGAACTCACTAAGCTTTCAGTGTGATGCCGCACGGTGCGGTATCGGCTCTCCAGGTCAACCAGACATGCAGGGTCCTGGGACGGTCCGACGTTGTCCATTCGTATCCTCCGGGCAGACATCAACGCTCGGGAGCGCGGTGGGCTCGTGTCGAAGCAAACATCTTTCCGTCATCGGCTCCAAGGGGTGGCACTTTAGGAAGAGATTCGAGAACGTCAAAATGCCTCAGGGAATTCGCCTGGTCGGAAATGTCGGGCGTCGCGAAACCCATAACTGGGTGGGGCGTTGCACTCTGTCACCGTCTGAGGTCGCAATATGTCATCCAGGCCCATTTGGCGCGGACACCTTCGCCTGGCGTTGGTGTCGTGCCCCGTTGCGCTACACAGTGTGATCCGCGGCGGCGGTGGGCTGCATTTTCATCTGATCAATCCGAAGACCGGTCATCGGATACGAATGGCCGCGCTGGATGCGGAGGACGACGACGAACTCTCCCGCGACGATCTGGTCAAGGGATATGAATTTGAGAAAGACCGTTATGTCCTACTCGACGACGCGGATTTCGAGCGGGCGCGGATCGAGAGTTCCTCGGTTCTGACGGTCACGAAATTCGTCGATGCCAACTCGATCGAGCCGATCTTTTTCGATACCTCCTACTACCTCGCGCCGGACGGCGACGCGGGCCGCGATGTATTCGTCGTGCTGCGTGACGCCATCCGACAGTCGCGCGCCGCCGCGCTGTCGCGTGTCGTCATCGCCAGGCGGGAACACGCAGTCGCGATCATTCCGTCCGGTGACGGCATGGCCTGCCATACATTGCTGCAGCCGTCCGAAATGTGGAGCCCCAAAGCCCTCTACGACGGCTTAACGGACATCCGATCGGAGCCCTCGATGCTGGAGCTGGCGACGCAGCTGATCGATCGGCAGCAGGGCAAATTCGAGCCGTCCGACGCGGAAGATCGCTACGAAGCCAGGCTGCGCGATGTCATCGAGGCCAAGTTGAAGGGTGAAGGCATCGCCCCGGAAGAACCCGCCACCCCGGACCGCAGCAACGTTGTGGACCTGATGGCCGCGCTCAAGGCCAGTTTGGGCCAGGCCAACGACACGGCCTCGAAGAAGCCTTCTCGTGCGACGCCGCCGGCACGCAAGTCAGCGACCTCGAAAGCCCCTTCCGGCAGAGCGAGCACCCGGCCAACACCGCGGAAACGGCAAGGTCGATCAGCCTGACACGTCAGATCCCCGGACGCGGGACTGTCCGGCTGGCAACTCACCGCATCCTCGTTTTCTCCGGGTGCGGAGCAGCGCCGCGGACACGATCGATCAGTCCGAGCGGATCCACTGGCGCCTTGTTGCCCCGCCAGGCGACATGTTGATCGGGTCTGGAGAGGACCAGCTTCTCTTGGTAGACCGGAGCCTGAGTGTCGACATCCACCACGGTCAGCGGGACGTGGCGAAGTGCCGCCGCCGAAAGCAATCCGCCGACGTCTTCGTCCCGGTCAAAGCGAAGCAGCGTGAACTCCGGGCCGAGCGCGTCGTACAGGGAAAGATTGTTACGCAGCCAAAGGTGCGGGGTGCGGCATCCGGGAACCGTCGATGGCGTGAAGTCGAACAAGGTGTACCCTGGCGCGGCATCGTTGTCGTATTCAATGATCGGCGAATTCTGATAGAAATAGCCGAAGTTCAATCCGCCGCAGCAAAACTGCCCCAGGTTGATGTCATATGCTTCCTTACCTATCCGGGCTCGCGCGGCATCCCCCTCGGGTCCCGGTGCCTCGATGTGGTCGGGAACCACGCTGCGCTGGCGGGCGAGCGCCAGCGACGTGTCCATCGCGTGGTATGACACCTGTTCGGTAATCGGCATCCTCTCCGCCTCGTAGGATCCGAGGATCTCCGGCGAGGCCCAGCCCTTCAGCACGCCGGCAAGCATCCAGGACAGGTTCATCGCATCGGCAATGCCGGCGTTCATGCCATAGCCGGCGTTCGGCACCCAGATATGCGCCGCATCGCCACAAAGGAACACGCGCCGGTCGCGGAATCGGTCGGCAATCATCCGCCGCGCCGTCCAATCTTCCTTGGCAAGGATTTCGAACGGAAAAGACGGGCCAACGCCGAGGATCGTGCGGATACAATGCTCTCGGTCAACCGTGTCGAACGTCTCGTGCGGCCGCATATAGTTGTGGACGAGCCACGTCTCGCGGCCATCGATCGCGAACATGTTGGCGCTTCGGCGTGGATTGAGGGAGGTGTTCGCCCAGGCCGGTTTGGTCGGAATGCAACGCAGCAGCGCTGGAGCGCGGATATAGGTTGACTGGCGTTGTTCCAGCTGTGGATCGCCCGTCAGGCTGGCACCCATCTGCCTTCGTACCGTCGAGTGGGCGCCATCGCAACCGACCAGATATTGCGCGGCGATGGTCAGGGTTTCGTCGTTATCCATCGCTTCCGCTGTCGCGATGACGCCGGCGGCTTGCTGAACGAAACCTCTGAGCCGGGTCCGGTTCAAGATGCGCACCCCGGGCATCGAGGCGGCATGCGCGAACAATACAGGCTCCAGAAAGATCTGGTTGATCCGGTGCGGCGGTTCGGGCGTCGGCCACCACGTATCGGGCCCGCCCCTCGCAGTGTATCGCTCGGCGCGGCAAGGGATTGGAATGCGGGAAAGCTCCGTTCCGATTGTTGTGGTGCGGAACGCAACGTCGTTGGGATAATCGTCCGGCAGACCGGCATTACGCACCGCCTGGACAACGCCGAGCCGGCGGAAGATTTCCATGGTCCGCGCCCCGACGTGATTGCATTTCACACTCGGCGGCTCTCCCGGCGCCCGACTTTCCAGGACGAGGACCGAAATACCCCGCCAGGCCAGGTCCATAGCCAGAGACAATCCGACCGGGCCGGCGCCGGCAATGAGCACCTTCGTGTTGATCCGCGGCATACCGCCCTGCTGCAGCTACGCCGGCAGCGGGAACTTCCGCAGATACGGCATATAATCGGGCTCGACGTCGATCTGCAGCGTGGCCAGCACCCGCACGACAGCGTTGTAGAACCCTATCGTCAAAGTCAGATCCACAACCTTCTCGTTACCGAGCGCATTCTGAAGCTCGGCGAACGTTGCCTCCGCCATGGCGCCGTCAACTGTCATCTCCCGCGCGGCCCGCAACACGGTCCTCGACAGTGGGTCGAGATCGGTCGGCCTCCCGGCTGTATCGTCGATCAGTGCCTGGATGTCCCCTTCGGAGACGCCAAAGTCATAACCGAGCTTGACGTGGTGGGACCATTCGTACGGAGAACGAGCGAGCCAGCCGACCTGCAGGATTGCCAGTTCACGCAACCGCGGGTCGAGCTTGCTGCCGTAGCGGATGTAGCTGCCCAGACCGGAGAATGCGCGCGCCGCCTTGGGCGAATTGACCAGCGCCTTGAACAGAGAAATAGGGCGCTTGAGCAGGTCCTGGTCCTCGGGCGCCAGGTCAGACGGTTCGAGATAGGGAACGCGGGCCATAACTTGCCTCCAGTGAACGAGGTCACCGTAAAGCCGGTTGACGGCAATGAAAATGGCAGCACTTGATCGCGATGCGGGCCCCGCGAAGGCATTCAGTGGGAAAGAAGATGCGTGCCATCCTGGTTCCGGGCGTCTTGACAGTTGGCGGGGAAACATTCCGGGCGGCCTCCGGACGTGGCGGCGTGCGCTCGGACAAACGCGAGGGGGATGGCGCTACCCCATTGGGCGTGCTGCCTCTGCGGCGGGTCATGTACCGGCCCGACCGGCTCGAGCCGCCCACCAGCGCCGCTCCCGTCAAGCCACTCACGCTGACGGATGGATGGTGTGACGACCCGGCTCACCCCGAGTACAATCTGCAGGTGCGTTTGCCGCTGGATGGGAGCGCCGAGGCGTTGTGGCGCGACGATGCGGTCTACGACATCATTGGCGTGCTGGGTTGGAATGATCGTCCTGTCCGTCCCGGGCTCGGATCGGCCATTTTTCTACACATCGCCCGGCCGGATTTCGCACCTACGGACGGCTGTGTGGCGCTGGCACGAGACGATCTGCTGCGAGTGCTGCTGGTCGGGCTGACCGAAATCAGTGTCGAAGCTTAGACTGGGGCGTGTCGCTGCATGGGAGTGAAATGCACTGCCTGTCGCCTGACACCGCAAAGCCAGCCGACATACGTCGAAGACCCGCCCATTCTCCATCACCCGGTCGGACCGATCCCGCACGTCATCAAGAAAGTCCCGATAGTAGGTCACCGGCAGCCCACCGCAATCCTGGTACCTGGTGCGTGTCTTGTTGGAGACGAACATGTGGTCGCCGCCAGGCCGCCCCTCCATGTCCAGGTTCTTGCGCAGCTCCAGTGTCCCCTCGGTCCCGACGAGGAACAGCCGCCCGTCGCCCCAGTCAGGCAGGCCGTCCGGCGTGAACCAATCCAGGCGCATCGTCCCTGACAGGCAGTCGGTGGACAGGCTGATCTCGGCAAAGTCCTCGAAACCGGCGGGCGGCGTACCGAAGCTGCCGATCGTGCAGGCGGTGATCGTAGCGTCCGCGGCACCAGCGAAGGCGAGAAACTGATCGATGGAATGCACGCCGATATCATTGATAATTCCTCCGTAGGCATCGCGATCGAAGAACCAGGACGGACGCAGCGCCCGGTTCAGCCGGTGCGGGGCCAAGCTGCTCAGGTGCACGAGCCGACCCAGCTCACCTGACCGGGCGACAGCCAGGGCCGCCTGCACCGCGGGTGAAGCCAGACGGCCGAGACAGACCGACCAGATGCGGCCGGTTTCCCGCACCGCCTTCTCGACCGCCATCAACTGGCCGGGGGTCGTCACACCCGGCTTATCCACCATGACGTCCTTGCCGCGCCGCATCGCCTCGATCGCCAGGGCCGCCCGGTCGCGAGGCACCGCGGACAACACAATGAAATCGATCGATGGGTCGTCGAGCAGCCGCTCTCGCGAAACCGCCGGTATGTCCGGAAAGCGTTTGCGAAATCCCGCCAGAACACGCGCGTCCGTCGTTGCTGGATCATGACCGACACAGGTCGCGCCCGCGGCGAGCAGTCCCGCGGTCAGGTCATACACATGCCGATGATCCAGACCAATCGCGGCAAAACGTGACATTGGCGTTTCCTCCGCGGCGGAGCCTCTCACCATCTTCCCGAGCGGACAACCACGGTCCAGAATGGACCCTCGTTTTCACCCTGGGGGAGGAACACCCAATGACAGATCGAGTCGCCGTTATCACCGGGGCCGGCAGCGGGATCGGGCGAGCATCGGCTCTGGCCCTGATGGCCGGCGGTTGGTCGGTCGCGCTGGCCGGGCGTCGGAAGGAGGCATTGGAAGAGACCGCTGGCCTCGCGCGGGGCGGCAAGGCGCTTGTGGTCCCCACGGACGTCACCGATCCGGAACAGGTGGCGGCCCTGTTCGCAAAGATAAAATCCACCTTCGGCCGGCTGGACGCGCTGTTCAACAACGCCGGCGGCAACGCCCCCTCGACCAATTTCGGTGACTTCACCTTCGAAATGTGGCGTCACGTGTGCGCTATAAACCTGGACGCGATGTTCCTGTGCGCCAATGCCGCGTTCCGGATGATGCGTGACCAGCAGCCGCAGGGCGGTCGTATTATCAACAACGGCTCGATCTCGGCACACAATCCGCGCCCGGGTTCCGTCGCCTATACGTCGACAAAACATGCCGTCACCGGGCTGACAAAGTCGATCGCTCTCGACGGGCGGCAGTTCAATATCTGCTCCAGCCAGATTGACATCGGCAACGCGGAGACCCCCATGACCGCGCGCTCGACCAACGGTCAGATGCAGCCGCACGGCCAGATGGCGGTTGAGCCGAGGATGGATGTGAACCATGTCGGTCAGCAGGTCGCCTTCATGGCCAGTCTGCCGCTGGAATCCAACGTGCAGTTCGTCACCATCATGGCCACCAAGATGCCCTGGGTCGGCCGCGGCTGAATCCATTCGCCGCGAGCGGCCGGGGTGATTTTCGGCGAGGCTCGCCGCCAGCCCGGCCCTCAGTTCTCATTTTCGGCGACGGATATCGCTGCCAGTCTGGCGCGCGGCCCGCGACCCATGCAACCAATGGGGAACGGCCGCGTTCGCTAAGCCAGCGCAGACAGTCGGGAGAACATCATGGACCGGATCAAAATCCTGGATGAGGCGTTATGGCGAGAAGTCCCGCAGGACGTCATCGCCGAGGCCCGCAAGGCGGCGAGTTCGCAGGCTTGCTGGATCGCTCGCCAGGGAAACGGGCACATCGTCGCCATGGACGGTCCGGGTGACCCCGAGATCGCGACCGGCGACATCCTGTATCATCGCCGAGATCAGCCCGGGAACTTCAGCCATTGTGCCGGAGCACCGCTGCGCAAACGGTGCTTCAGGTGTCGGGGATCGACGATTATCTTGGCATGGCGTTCCGGGTTCGCGAGTTCGGCGAAGGCGTCGCTTACCCCCGCGAGACCGACCGTGCCGGTGATCAGCGGTGTGACGTCGATCTTTCCCTCGGCGATGTAGTGCAGGCTTTCGCTGAATTCCTGCGCGGTATAGGCCAGCACGAACTGCACGTTGAGCTGCTTGACGATGCCGAAGAACGGCTCGAACTGGTCGGTCTCCATACAGACGCCAACGACGACCACTGCGGGCTGACGGCGGTGCCCCCTCCATGATCTGCTGGATGACGCCGGGCACGCCGACGCATTCGAAGATCACCGCCGGGCGCAGCTTCGGTCCCAATCCAAAGAGTTGCGCATAGCGGCTGCCGTCGTAGCCCTCGGGTGTCGCGGTCCGGCGCCAGGCGTCGTAAGGCGAGGCCACGGCCGGATCGATAACAATGTCGGCACCCATTTTCAGCGCCAGCTCGCGACGAGCGGGCGAGAAGTCAACGGCAATGATAGGATGCACATCGCGAATGGCGAGCCCGGCGATCACCGCCAGCCCAACCGGGCCGCAGCCAACGACCATAGGCAGATCGTCCGACGCAAGCCGAGCGTTCTGGACGGCATGCCAGCCGACGGCAATCGGCTCGGTCAGGGCGGCCTGTTCGGCCGGCAGGCCGTTCGGCACCGGCAGAAGCAACTTGTCGGCCAGCGGCATGAATTGCTGCGAACCCACCAGCGATTTCGTTGGAGTAACCGATACCCTGCACCGTCTTATCCGCAAGCGTCATCGGCATTGAACAGACCAGCGTCCCGGGCGCCAGACGGGCCGGGGTGCGCGGACCATACTCAAGGATCTCGCAGCAGAATTCGTGTCCGAACACCACATCGCGATCAGCATCCATCGCCCAGCGGTTACCGGCCCGCTTCGCCAGGTTGACGAATTGATTCGTGTGCTTCGCGGCATGCAGATCCGAGCCGCAAATGCCGCAGGCGCAGGTTCGAACCAGCACCTGGCCTTCGCTGGGCTTGGGATCGGACACTGTGTCGACGAGGATCTTGCCTTGGCGAAATACTGCGGCGCGCATGCTGTCTTCTCCCAGTGTTTGTTGTCGTCCAGGCGCTATCTCAGATTGATCCGCCAGGCTCGGTCTTCCAACGCATCAAGCAGGACATCGATACTAAATCGCGGAATGCGAGCCAACATCCCCTGTCGCTTCGGCGCAAATCGGCGCGGACGCGCCCGATCTCCGCCAAGCTGGCGGATCAGGTCTTCGACCGTTTCGAACCCATCGATCAGGCCGAGCGACAGGGCTTGCTCGCCGAGGACGACACCGCCATCGAACAAGGCATCGTCGCTCGCCCGCAAACGCTCGCCTCGCCGGGCGCGTACCCAATCCTTGAAGCGCACGTGCAACGCGCCCATTAGGTCCTTCACGAAGGCGACGTCCTCGGGTTTCTCGGGACTAAATGGGTCAAGGCGGGCCTTGTTGCGGCCCGCGGTATACAGCCGACGTTGGACCCCGACGCGGTTCAGCAGGTCGACGAAGCCGAAACCACCGCCGACGACGCCGATCGAACCGACGATACTCATGCGGTTGGCGTGGATCTCGTCAGCCGCACAGGCCAGCCAATACCCGCCGGACGCACCCACCTCACGGATCACCGCGTGGACACGCACGCCGGCCCGGTCGGCATGCGTACGGATCATGTTGGCGATCAGATCCGATTGCACCGGAGAGCCGCCCGGACTTTCGATATCCAGTATGACCGGATGCCGGCCGGTGGCGGCAAAGGCCTTCTCGATCAGCGGGCGCGCGGTGTCGGCGTTCAGCATCCCAACGCGAGCCGCTATCACGCCATGCAGGTACAATCACGCTCAACCGTGGCCGGCGCCAGGGCAACAGGCTGGACCCGATCATGCGAGACGGTTTCGCAGCTCGGCCAGCCCATGCAGCGCGGTGCCGTCGGAAGAAAAGTTTGCGGCGTCCAGCCAGGCCAAAAGCGCGTCGCGGCAGCGCGGCCATTCATCCCCGACGATACTGTACCAGTCGGTGTCCCGTTGCCGGCCTTTAACGATCATGTGCATTCGGTGGCGTCCTTCATAAGTAAAGCCCAACCGCCCCGCCGCGCGCTTCGATGGGGCATTCAAGGCGTTGCACTTCCAGACCAATCGGCGATAGCCCAGATCGTCCGCCGCCAGTTTCAGCATCAGGAAGATAGCCTCGGTTGCGGCACGGGTACGCTGCATGCTCGGGCTGAACCAGATATTGCCCAACTCAATCGATGCGTTTCGCGGCTGGATATCAGCCAGTGCGAGCCAACCTGAGGCGACGCCAGTGACGACTGGCCGAACCGCCCAGAACATCGGTTCATGAACCGCGGCGAGGTCTGCCACGACGCGCGCCATGGCTTCACGCGAGGCGAACGGACCGTTGCCGAGATAAGCCCAGCTTTCGTCCGCGCCTTGGGCAGCCCGCCAAAGTTCCTCGGCGTGGCGTCGGTGAAGTGGCTCCAGTGAGACATACCGGCCGCGCATGCGGGATGCGGGCAGGCAGGGCGCGCGGCGTTGCATCGACCTCCGGCCCAAGCGGCGGGGGCATGGTTTCATCCTCCATTTCGTGGGATATCGTGGCCGCAGTGGCGGTCATTCACAAGCCGTTGCCGCCCTGGCCGGTCGCCAGGGTGCCACATCCACACGGGGGACTATCATGTTTCGTAGAGCGCTTCTGGCAACCGCATTCGCGGTCGCCCTGGTGTCGACGGCGTCCGCGGCGACCGTGAGCTACACCGCGCACCTCAGTGGTGCCAAGGAAGTTCCAAAGAATGACAGCAAAGGCACCGGCAAGCTGGAGGCCACTTACGACACGGCAACCAAGGTGCTGAGCTATTCGCTGACGTTCGAAGGTTTGACCGGCCCGGCCACGGCGGCGCATTTTCACGGTCCCGCCCCGAGGGGACAGAACGCCGGAGTTCTCGCCCCGATCGGCGAAAAGAATCCCGTCAGCCCGGTGACAGGCACGGTCACATTGAGTGAGGATCAGGCAAAAGAGCTGCACGCGGGTAAAGTTTATGTGAATGTCCACACCGCCGCCAATCCGGGCGGCGAGATTCGTGGCCAGGTGGCCCACGTGTCCGGCAAAAAGAAAAGATCGTAGCAATGAAATCCGCGCGGGCCATCACGTTACCATCGGGCGCCGCGGCTTTTGCGGCGACGAAGGCCCAGTGAGCAACTGAGATTACGCCGCCCCAGCCGCACGAGGTCAGCCAGGGGCGGCGGCCGTTTCGCCCCCGGGCCCAACCGCAATCTACCAACATCGATCCTTTTTCAATCACAACTTGGCCAGAATCATCGGATCAGCGTAGCACCAGCTCCGATACTGCAGGCCGCATCGAGGGTTCCCGAGCACGGTCGCTCCTTTTGCAGTCGGAAGGATTAGAACGGCATCACGATATCCATCATCTGCTGGCCCCAGCGAGCGCGCTGCAAATCGGTCAGTTGTCCTTTGCTGCCATAGGCGATTCGAGCCTCCGCCATGCGGTCGTGCAGGACAGTATTGTCGGATGCGATATCCTGTGGACGGATGACCCCGGTCACCTTCAATTCGCGCAATTCGCTATTGACCAGGAATTCCTGGCGAGCGGCGATGACAAGGTTGCCGTTTGGCAGCACCTGCGTGACGATGCCGGCAAGCCGCAATGTCACCGCCTCGGTGCGCTGGATTTGCCCGGTGCCCGTGTTGTTGTTGCCACTGCTGAGCGACACCAGCGTCGCCGGATTCATGACTTTGGGCAGCAGCGCTTCGAGACCGAAGAAATTCGGCATTCCCGCCAATTCGGTGCTGGCGCGGGTGGACGAGGTAACATTCTTCAGGTTCGCAGCGTCGTTCATATTGACCAGCACGGTCACGATGTCTCCGACCTGTGCGGCGCGCTGATCCTTAAAGAATGCGCGCGACCCGGATCGCCACAACGCATTCGCTTCATTCGGCGAAGGCTGACCGGCTGGCATCGGCATCGAGACCGGTCGCCAGGTCGGATCCTTCGTCGGATCGGCGGTAGGTGACATTTTTGGATCGCGCCCGACCTCAGATAGACGGTCCAAGGTACCGCAACCACCCAGCACAACGGACCCGACCAACAAGGCAACAATGAAGCGCGCGATCATTGTGGGCCCCCGTTGCGGTTATACCGCACGCTCGCGCTCGGAAGTGCCGGCGGAGCGCCCGGCATCACCCTCACTTGCCCCGGGCCGGTCACCTCCGCCATCAGCAATGCGTGCGAGTTCACATTCTGCACGCGGATACGATCACCTTCAGCGCCACCGTCGATTGCCACCGCCTGGCCGGAAACTGATAGGCCGGCTGAGCTGAGTTGCATTTGAACGGTGGAACCTCGCTGCACCAATGCCGGTCGAGTGAGGTCTGCAAGCCGGATTGGCTGTCCCGCGGGCACCGGCCGCCGTAGTTCCATCCCAATGATCTGGTCGATCGATCTGGCGACCTCGGTGCGGATTTGCCCCGACCGGACACGCGCCACATGAACGTCATCGGCACGCAAAACGGTCTCCGGGAGCAGCCGGGTCACCGCCACGGGTGCCTCCACCACCTCCTCGGCTCGACCGCTGATCCGGGTGTTGATCGGATTCATGCCCTCACCCGTAATCGAAAGCATCGCCGTGAAGCGGCCTGTGCTGCCATCATGGTCGAGTTGAGAAACGGTCGGCACCGTGACCGCTTCGAACGGCACGAGCGGCGGTGAGAAATCCGGGATGTCGATATCAAAGTCACCCGGGGTGCCAGCAGCGCTGATGGCTGTCCGGACCGCCTCGACGGCATCCTCGTGGCGCAACGGGCGGCCGGGCCATTCCAGAACAGCACGGTCGGCGCTAGAGATCGAGCGCCACGCAACCCCGAACTGAGCTGCGATGGCGTTAAGTTGCGTGGCCTCGACGATTATGCGGCCGCCGGGTTCGGGCCCACGACCCAGGAAGGCCGACGCGTTCCGACCGGCGTCATCAAATAGATCCGACAGATAAACATCGGGCCCGTGCAACGTTGTCATGGTCCGCAGCGCCGCCGCATCGGCTTGGCCCGCGGCCAGCGATAGAACCAGAAAAATCAGAATGCGCACTTCATCACCGCAAGTTGGTCAGCGTGGACATCATCTCGTCGCTGGAGGAGATCACTTTGCTGTTCATCTCATAGGCACGCTGTGCGGTGATCAGATTGGTGATCTCAGTCACGACGTTGACGTTCGAGGTTTCAATGAATCCCTGCATTGTCGATCCGAACCCGGGACTGTTCGGGTTGCCGGTCACTGGGGCGCCGGATGCCGCCGTCTGCAGGGCCAGGTTGCTGCCCTGGGAATCGAGCCCGGCGGCGTTCGGGAAAACGGCGAGTTGAAGTTGACCGATCGTTTGTGGCGCGGTTGTTCCCGCAAGTGTCACTTGTACTTGGCCGGACGTGTTGACCGTCACAGCGGTCGCCGCCGGAGGAATTTGCAGTCCTGGCTGGACCGTATAGCCGTCTGCCGTAACGATCGTGCCGTCTGCCCCCAGGCCGAATGTGCCGTCTCGCGTATAGGCCGTGTCACCACTCGGCAGAGTCACCTGGAAATATCCATTTCCCTGGATCGCCAGGTCCAGTGTGTTCGAGGTCTGCTGCAAGTTTCCCTGTTCATTGATCGGGTAGATCGCCGCTGTCCTCACACCAAGGCCGACCTGCGCTCCCGACGGTACAATGGTTCCGCTGTCCGAGCTATTCGAGCCGACCCGTCGCAGATCCTGATATATCAGATGTCAGGATGATATGTTCCGCTATCTTCCGCGGGTTTCCGTCATCCTCCAAGGTATTCAGATTATATCTGCTAGAATCAACGATCTTATCCAATCTAAGTCCCGTGGACTGCCGCAATATCCCGCTTGACTACGCACTCGCTGTCCTGTCAATGTCCTGTCGTATGAGGCAAGGGCATACTCAATGCGCGTAACCAGTGAAGGCCCAGTTAAGATCACGAAGGCGACGATTGATGCGGTCTGGCGGCGACGAAAAGCAGGAGAACGGCTGATCGTGCGTGACAAGGACTGCCGCGGACTAGCGTTAATCGTAAATGCCACTGTGATGACATGGACCTATGCCTACCGGCCACGCGGGACCGATCCCGTGACGGGCCGGCGGTGGCCCAACAGGGCGGCGACACTGGGCAACCCCGAGACGCACTCCCCGGATGATGCTCGCTCCGCAGCAAATCAGATAAAGGGACAAGCGGCGGCAGGTGCTGATCCGGTGGCGGACAAAAAGATCAAGGCGGCAAGTGAACAGCAAAAGCGAGCTGCGAACCTAGGACGTCTGATCGGCGAGTACGCCATAGCCCTACCTCAGCGATCCAAGATGCGCGGCGCTGGGCTGCCGTCGGCATCATACGTGGCGATCCAGATTGCCCAGGTTAGGTTTGCGGTCGACGCGATAGCAGCAAGAGATATGCCGGCCGCCAACCTCAGTCCCGCGGACGTGCGCAAGCTTGTTGACCACGGCGCTAAGGGTACAAATGTGCGATCTCGCTTCGGCGCACTGTCCCGCTTTCTCGATTGGTGCCAGGAGGCTGGATACATCCCGACCAATCCCTGTGCTCTGATCAGCCGCGCCCGGCGGCCTAAGGCGTCACAACCCCGCTCCCACTATCTGGCGCCGGAGGACCTAGCGCGCCTGTGGGACGGCTCCACGGCGCTGCGTGAGCCCGTCTGGCGGGACCTCGTCCGGTTCATGATCGCGATCCCTTGTCGACGTGGAGAGGCGGCGCGGCTCGATTGGTCGCACGTTGACATGGCCGCCGCGACATGGAGCCAGCCCAGCCATCTGACGAAGAATCGAGACCCGCACCGTTTATACCTGCATGAGCTTGCCCTGGAGGTGTTGCGTGGACGACACAAGGCAACCAACGGTCAGGGGCTGGTGTTCCCTTCGCCCGGCGCCGGTCGGCCGATCGGGGCTTTCAGCCAAGTCAAGACAATGCTGGACGATGCCGCCAAACTCCATGGCTGGACCTGGCACGACTTCCGCCGTTCCTTTGCCACCGCTTTGGGCGAGGCCGGCATTTCCGAGGCTGTCGCCGATGCCATTCTAAACCACCGCCAATCCGCGACACGTGGCGGCGTGCTGGGTGTCTACCAGCGCGCCACCCGCTGGCCCGAGCAGGTCAGGGCGATGCAGTTATGGGGGCAGCTCCTCGCCTCTGCCCTCAATCCAGGTGAAGCCGACAACAAGGTGGTGCCGATGGCAACACGCGCCGGCTGAACTCTCGCTCAGGAATAGGTTGCCGTACGCGCCCTTTTTGAGGCCCTGTCGGGCGGCCATCATCCAGATGGTCAGGTTGACCAGGTGTCCGATCCAGCCTCTAATCGCCAGCCGCGGTGTCGCCCCAGGCACTGAGTGAAGACTGGTAATCAGACAGGCGTGCTCTGCGCAGTACGCCTATTTGTTATTCGGGTGCATCGGCCCAATGTCGGAGGAGGTCGTGAGAATGGGGAGTGATCCCCATGGTGGAGCCCCGCGTGCGGCAATACGGAAAGCGGTTTGGGCGTCATCTGGCATCGGCAACCTTCAGTTGAGGTTGTACCTCGGCACTTCGGTGAATGTCGGGCGCCTCTGGAAAGACCGAATACACCACCCCGGCCATCCCGAGCGCGAATAACCAGCCGAGGACACCATAGACGAGAACGCTTCGAAAGTTGTCCATGAGCCACTACTGAGTATGTTCGGTAATCTACTATGGCAGCTTGATGTCGATTCGTGATCAACCGAATCTATCACCGGCGATCAACAACTTCAGGACCTGCCGTTGATTTTCGGTACTGAGCGTCGCCCATACGGGCGGCCTGACGAGGCCGGAACTCGGGAGTGGCGGCTTTGGAATGGCCACCTGCCGCAGGCTGCGGCAGCATAAACTTCGCCGTCGTTGCGGAGCTTCACCCTGGTCGGGTTTGCCTAATCAACGGAAGCTGTCTCGTCCTGGTCCAGGAACCGATTGCCGAAATGGCGACTCCCCCTGGGGCAGCGACCGCAGGTCAGGACATCCGCACCTAGCCACCGGATCCGTGTTCTGCCAACTGCACTGAGATTTGATGTAGAAGCCCTGCTTGCTCTTGCAAGAATACCACGACGTCGTTCAAGGAGAAGCCGGAATCCATCATCCGTCTCACGAGACAAACAAACTGATCAGTCAAGTCGACGGTTATGGCGTCCCTGTCCTGGGTATGGTCTGCCAGTCCCGAGCACGCAGCGGGGACGGGGGCCTTTGTGAACGACGCCAGCTCTATGACCTCTCCCATGGCGGGAACTCCCTATGTCCCGCAAATTCAATCATCGGTCCGTGAGGTTGTCTGTGATCTTGATCACAGGTCGCGGTGGTTGTCGCACGCGGCGTCGTTGTGCCGGAGACCGTATTCTGCGGAGAGAGTTCGCTCGGCTGCCTCCCATCCAAAACGGGCGTCTAGCTGACGAGGAGCCCGGACGGCCCGCTTGGGACACTTCTCGTTGTGTTGGGCAGGAACAACCTATCGCGATCATTGCATGCGGCGTGATGGAAGAAAGTGAAGATACCGGCTGAAGGCCGCCGCTTGACCAGGGTAATGCCTGGCCGGACGATAGCCGCATTCCCATCGCCGGGTGTCGATCAGATAGGGACGGACCTTTCAGCTCGACGGCCAAATCAGAGGCATGCTCGCCGACCAGCTCAAGGAGTGCCAGCTATAGCCCCGATGACCCCTGATGAGACTGATGCTGGTCATCCAGGACCAGAAGGGCGGAGGAGGATCGTGTATATCAAGAGCCTACGGTACACGGCCCCTCGAAAGCGGCATCGATGTGAGGCAGAGCGTCATCAAAAACAGAACTAAAGCCAGGACGAGCCCAAGCGAGATCGCCGCTCTCTGCGGGGCGGCCATCATGGCGGTTACCGCCCATATCCAGAGGCAGCCTAAAGCAAGCAACGCCAACTGATGCATCAGGACCGTCAAACCGAGACACCTCTTGTCGGAACCGGAAACTACGCTCGGGCGGTTCAACAACAGCGCGTATTCCCAAGAAAGTTGGCCGACGAGGGTGGCCAGCCAAACTCGTCGTGGCGGCGTCGCCGGACGCTATGACGGTCGCGACATCTGCAATCACGCAGAAACGTTCCACCGTTACACTGCAACCTGCTGGCTGGGGTTTCGCCCCCGGGCGGATGGTATGGAACTGGGACAGGCGTGCTCCGCCAAAGCGCCCCTGTCTAGGGCATCATGAAACGGAGCACGGATGACGTACGCTTGGCGCACGACAAAACGCCGCCTCTCCGATGACATCCTCGTCGCATTCCACCAAGCCTGCGATCAAGACGACATCGAGGTGGCACGGCGCCTGCTCAAAGTCTTAGAGTTCATGACGCGGCGGCGGCCGGCTGGTCCTGGTGGTAGCGAACGACGGGCCGACGAGAGCCTCGTCGCCGCGCATGAACGGCTATGGCTCTTGCGGCACCCGGAACCGTGGGTCCGTTGACGGCCGAAGAGCCAGCTAGATCTGACGATGGCACTCACACAGCCTGAAGCTGATTTTCCCGAGGCCGCCGCAGAAGGCCGTCGGCACCGACTTTGACGTGGTACTGATACTCACCAACATCGTCCATGGGCAGAAGGCGCCTGACTGTTGCCGTCGTGGCCAGACCACTGATGACTTCCCCCGCGGCGGGTGGCAGCCGCCTTGGGTCGGCGAGGCGCCTTTTGGTTCTAGAACCCTGGCCGAAACGCCCGGAGCGTCGGCCGTTCGTCGGTGCACTTCGCGCAGAATAGCGTCTCTCTGCGATATGCAGGGTCTTTACTCAAGGCCTCGGTCGCCTGCTGAACCCCGGGTAGATTTCTAAGCCTCAGGGCCTTTCTTAAGCATTCGTCGCAGAATCCCTGACCGCCATGGCGCTTCAGGAATTCGCGGATGCGGTCGCCGGTGGTCATCTAGCCCTCGTTCCAACGGGCAACCGCCACGGAAGCGACCGCTTCGCCTCCGTCCTGGCCTCCCCCGGAGGACCTGGAACGCCGGGTGCGCCATGGCTGTCATCCGAGCAGATATCATCCGAGCAGATTGACGGCCACACCATCTGGGAGCAGCGTCACTGAGCTGCTCGGGCTAGTTAGTCCTTTGCCGGCTCACGTTACCAACCCCAATAACCTGGCGCGCTTATCCAACAGTGCGCCCTTCTTTCGCGTCCGATAGTGAGCATCGTCCATACTGGCGGGTTGACGGGAGCCGATATCCAATACAGCCTTCTACCGCCGGCTGCGGTTTCGCCCGCGGGCTCGTCATTTCCTTCAGGCAGGCGCTCTTCCGTGTGGGGCGCTTGTTTGGCATTTCGGGGGATGACGATCGCCCAGATGGAGCCGGCCATGGTTGACGATCACGCCAAGTGATTGAGCCAGATGCGCGCTCTGCGAGACGGACGTTTGATGCGGCCGGCCGCGGCGCGCAACTCCATCTGGCCGGCCTAATCTTGGAAGCATGGGGAAGCCAGGTTCCCAGGGGTGTGATATATATCACACACTGACACCATGGCGCTCCTTTTGACGAGCGTGGCGATATTGACCGCCGGGCATACTGTAGATACGACGGCCAGACAGGCAGATATCCTCGAAGAGAGGCGTCGGATGAACAACGGTTTGTCCAGCAATGCGTCGCCCACCCGCCACACGAGACGCCTATCCGATCATGTGCTGATCGCGTTTCACCACGCCTGCGATCAGGGTAATATCGAGGCGGCGCGGCGCCTGCTAGATGTGCTGGAGTTCATGGTGCGGCGCCCACGGCCGTCTCCGGATGGTAGGGAGCGCCGCGCCAAGGAAAGCCTGGTGGCTGCGCATGAGCGGCTATGGCTCATACAACACCAAGAAGCATCCGCTGACAGCGTCAAAGGCACGAACCCGCCTCACGACGTCGGTCACGCGGGCCGGAGTTGATGTTCCAAGACCCGCCGCTGGAGGCCGTCCGCTTCTACCTGGATGTGATACTGGTATTCGGCGCCTTGCATAGGTAGAAGGCGCGTGACTGTTGGCAACGTGGGGAGAGTGCTGATGCCAACTTCACCTGCGCCGGGCGTAGACACGACGGTCTGGCCAACAGTAAATTTGTGGCTCATCGCCGCCGGCCAGAATAGTCAGCCAACCTTGAGATTGATGGCCGACGTCTTGCCCCGACGGTCCTGCCCGACATCGAAACTAACCTTCTGGCCATCGTTGAGGGTGGTTAGACCAGCCTGCTCCACGGCCGAAATGTGGACGAAGACATCGGCCCCTCCGTTCTCAGGCAGAATGAAGCCGAACCCCTTCTGAGGATTGAACCATTTGACGGCGCCAACGGCCATGATGTGCCTCCCGGCCACAATTCGACGAAAGGCTATAGGAGCCGGGGAGTGGTGTCACTGCCCCAGAGATAGCTGACGAGGCGCCAGCGCGGGTGAGGTGTCGACCTCGCCTCTGATGTGGACGCCGGGGTAGTCCGGATCGCGTTAGCTGGGGACCGCGATCCGGATGGGCCGACGACACCCCTGGGGGAGGGAATCTCCGTTCCAGTGATCGTATCATAACGTACGACAGCAGCGGCCCTCCACAATCTTCGTGTGCCTGCTAGCCCGGTAGGCGCCAGACCTCTGTATCGCGGATTGCATAGAAAAGAATGGCGCAAATTCAGACTTCTGGGAGATATGCCTAAATCCTAGGCATTGCGTTCAGACGTCTGATCCGGCATTCGAAAGACCATTGGTGCACAGAGTTCTCCACCGGATCGTCCACCGGGTTGGTGAATGCTTAGCTTCTACGCCCTTAGCACAGCCTCGGGCATCCTCAGGATGGAGAAGGGCCGTCCCCCAAGGCATATATTTTCAGTTGTTACAAATCCGTCCTACCCAACCCTACCATCGCTGCTAGAAGTGGATTCACTTTGGCAAGCTTTGTCCACCGGGCCGGAGTGCGATCGCTGGTTCGCGCCTGTGCCGAGGAGGGAAGAAACGTAATGTCTAATCAAGGTGACGTTGTCACAGTCACGGGCATACCCACATCGATTGATGTCCCGCAGGTTCCAATTCAAGGCGATCCTAATGGGGCTTATGAGGCTGTCAACATCTTCAATAACTTAGTCATCACTGACAGCAACCCGCATGCCCTACTAGGGGTAGTGATCTACGTCGACGGGGATGGTGATTTTAATTTCGGGAGCGGCTTCGTCAAAGCCCAGTTCAGTCCAGATGCAGGCGACTACTGGATCACAACGCAGTCCGTCACGCCCGCACAGCTTACCGCCATGTTCCGAAGTGCGACTTTCACCCCTGGTGGACATGAGAACAGAGAGTTAAATTCTGTTTTTACCTACGGGACCATCTTCGAGGGCCAGCCACAACCAGGGCCTGTCGTAGAGAGTTTCGTCGCTCCGTCTAATGTCCCGTCAGCCAATCTTCCCTTACCGATCAACGAAATACCTTTCGATCCGAACGGTGTCACACTTTCAAACCCATATACCGGTGGCACCATCGTTGATGGATCCACATCGCATCCTCTCAGCGGCTTCTCGGTTTCCGATAGCAACGCCACGTCGGGAGTGGCCATAACCGAGACGGCCAATATTCGGATCTTCTATGGGTCCGCAGAGCTGAGCCAAGACATTGCCGGGCCGGCTCTTTCTCTCTCCGCAACTAGTCCTGGCGCGCTTACCGCCGCATTGCAGAGGTTCACCTACACTGCGCCAAACCCAGAAACCGGCTCGACAACTCAGTTTCAGGTAAGTGAAGAAGATAGTTTTGGTGCGGGCTCCAGCTACGCGTTTAATGTGCCCAACGAGCCACCATCACCGCCGGTCCCACCGCTTTCGCCACCCTCTGTCACCGAGGTTACGCAGTTCTACCAGGACATCCTCCAGCGCTCCCCTGACCCCGGCGGCTTGGCTTACTGGACGGGACAAATCAACAGCGGTGCGTTGAGCGCCGCCGCCGTAGAACAGAACGTTATCAATAGCTCAGAGGCACAGGATTACGTGGTCCCGATCGTGGAAATGTACGCGATCCTTGGCCGCGCTCCGGACCAGGGGGGCCTGAATGGCTGGGTGCACGCACTTGAAGGCGGTGCATCACTCCCTGGCATTGCTCTGGCCTTCATCTCATCGCCCGAAGGCCAGGGGATTTATGGCGCTGTCCCCTCAGCCGCCAGTTCGGCACCAGTGGATACAGCGTTTACCACTGATCTATACAAGGAAGTCTTGGGCCGCGCCCCTGACGCTGGTGGCCTGTCATGGTGGGTAACCCAACTACAGGATGGGTTGCCGGCGCAGTATGAGACGCTGGACTTCATGTATTCACTTGAGGCGCAGCATCGCTTCTTTGCCGGCAGCGATCCGATGAATTCGTGGCTACGGGCGGCGGGGAATGGAACGTTTGCCTCTCATTTCTCATTCGGGACTAGTTAGTGTCGGGAGCCGGGCCCCGCTGGCCTTCGATAAGATCGCCACCGTGCCGCCTACAACCCCAACGTCAGGTCCGCGCGCCCGCTGGTCACTCTCGATACCGCCACCGATGTACCTCCTGGACCACCGTCCTCAGCATCTCGGCATCCATGCGACCATCGCCGGCCAGCTCCGCCAGCAGGTCGCCGGTTTGTCTTCCAGGGGCGTATCGGAGCCACCATGCTGCCTGCTGTTGGCGCATAGCGATGTGCAGCAGCTCTGGCACTCCCAACGGCATCGGTGGCGGTGTTGTTGCGGTCCATATCCAGCAACGTCGCGGTGTGGCTATGAGCTAGAGTTCTGATCTCTTCATAAATGTCGCGGCTAAGGTGCGCGTCCTGCACTTTATCCAGGAACGCCTCGGCAAGTCGTATTCTTGCTTCTTCTATGGCGCGCTCCCCAAATGGGACGTAATGAGCTTCATATTTCACCACGCAATCTTGTACCTTGGTCTGGACCGCCTCGATGTCCGCGCCGGGGTTGTCGGCGTGTACCTCGACCAGGTAGTCTACCGCTTGCCGTAACCAGTCGATAGGATCGTCAATCATCGTCGCTCCTTTGGTCATTCCGATGATGTCTTTGCGGATTGGCTGGGATCTGGTATCGGCGTCCAGGCGGCGATCCGACGTGCCTGCTCCCTAAGCCGCGGGGTCGTCGATGATGCCGGGAACCGCCGTCGCAGCTCCACCGCCGCGGGTCTCGTAAGTCTTTCGGATGGCTGCAGTGCCGTTCCTAGCTAGAGGCAGCACCGGGCGACAGCCCTTCCTTCTTTTTTGTAGGGCCGCATAGTTGCCCAAGCGGGCGGTAGGCCTCGACGGCGAACGTGGACCTGTGTTCGCCGAATAGAAAGTTCGCCACCCCTGAGTATGGTCTCCACGATGGAAGGTGCTAATCCGAACGTCTATGGGTACAGATACCTATCCGCGCGAGGCACCGTGAGCACATCATGGGCTGAGCGGGAAGCGGCCTTTTCTTTGTCCCAAATATATGACAGGTTTGTCACCAATATGGGATTCCCCGTAGTGGCCCCTTGGCCCAAGAATAAGCCGATGACGATTGCGATAATGCATACTTCCCCTCAGACCGCGATGATCATTGACACCATCGTCGAGAACGAACTGGAACTAAGGTCGCTGATGGATACAGCCCGCGGGGTGTTTGTGAAGTATCATCATCCGCCCCCGCCGGTCCCTCAAAGCCTCGGCGATTACGTCCCCTGCCGAGTGTTGATTCAGACGCATTGGGACAAGAAAGGCCACGTCACAGGGCACATCCGGTTCTCAAGATCTGACCGGGTGAACTACGACGCTGAGTGGATGATCTCAAATAGCCCATGATCGGTTGCACCGCCCGCCTAACGACAGGCAGGCTCTTCATCTCACTAGACGGGGTAACGGTCGTCTTGGGAACCTGATCTGGCCAGATCTCGGCTCGCCTCGGTCCTCTCCCGCCACGTGGCACGCTGAAGAAGGCTATGAGCTGGACGCGCGGCGCGTGTTGGCCAGTTGGTTCCCGCGGCCAGGAGAGTGGATTTCCGCGATCCGGGCTGCCGTTATGTGCACCACCATGGTCACTGGGTTTGGCGCTCATCTTTTTCTCGTGGTGAGGCACTTGGATGCACCCAGTAGCGGGCCGCCCCGGGGATGGCAGCTGAACTGAGGCTCGGCCGCAGTGCCAGCGCCGAAACCGACCTTGCTGACAGGACATCAGAACAGCAGCCCTGGGAGATCGGATCTTCCTCTCCAGCCATCATCAGCACAGGGCACTCTATCTTTGCCAGGTCGCGGGAAAAGTCCATGCGGCCATGCTCGTTGCTGGGACCGTTAAAGTGAGCGGCAACTTCCGTCTTTATGATGGCCCGGGCCCGCCTCTCATCTGATGCATCATGGCGTTGGTCGTAGAAGGGCATGCATTTCGCAATGCAGTTGGCTCCCCCCTCGGCAGTAGGATTGGTCCAATAGCTTTCGGCCAGCGGTCGTTGGAGCCGGCAAGCCACTGTCCCTGCCGTGACGCGCTTCTGTGGCCGCTGCGACAGAGCTGACTGACTTACTGCTTCCCATCGCCGGGCGGCGGTATTGACCGCTGGGCATACGGGAGATACGACGGCTAGGCAAACGGAGCACCCTCCAAGGAGGCGTCTGTCCGGGACGTGAAGTAAGGATTCCAGGATCGGATGAACGACAGTTTGTCCAGCAATGCGTGGCCCACCCGGTACACGAGACGCCTATCCGACCATGTGCTGATCGCATTCCACCACGCCTGCGATCAGGATGAAGTCGAGGTGGCGCGGCGCCTATTAGATCTGCTGGAGTTCATGGTCCGGCGGCCACCGAGGTGGCCAGGTGGAAGAGAGCGTCGCGTCAAGGCAAGCCTAGTCGCAGCGTACGAACGGCTGTGGTCCATCCAACAGCAGGAATCACCTGGTGGCGGCGTCAAAGGCACAAGCCCGCTTAACGCCGGCGGCTGTGTTGACCGGAGTTGATTTTCCGAACCCATCGCTGGAGGCCGTCCATTTCAACAACCGGTGCCGGTCAGGGACCGCAGCCGGGCAGGTTAGTCGTCAATCTGGGAGTCTGGACGGAACGCCATCGCGGCCCCCCGACGGGTGCTGGATGTGCCACAGGCGTTCATGCGCTGCCACCAGGCTGTCCTGTGTGCGGCGTTCTATGCCACCTGCAGAACGCCCCGGGCGCTGCACCATGAACTCCAGCACCTCCAGCAAGGACCGAGCCACCTCGGTATCACCCTGATCGCAGGCATGGTGGAACACGGTTTGCACAAAGTCGCGTAGGCGTCTCGTTCGACGCAAGGGCGATCCGGATGGTTGGACCGACGGCTGTTCATCTGATCCTGACATCAGTTTCCTGTCCCAAAAGAACAGACACGCGCCGCAGTGCGAAGGCGCCAGGGCGCCTTTCTGGAAGCATACTGAAATGCTCCGACGCCGATCGTCATCTGACTGTAGCCGATGCCGTCATAACAGCGTGATAGCTTTAAATGCAGGGGAACTACGGCGGTTTCGTCGACGGTAACTGCGGAACGATCTGGCGGACACCGATCGGCCGACCGCGGTATTCCGGAGGCACTCCGGCTTGATTAAATGGCGAACTTGGGGACTAGCACGCGTGACCCGCATGCCGATTTGGACGGCCATCATTCTGAGCTATGAGACCGTCGGTCTCGCCATCAATGTGCTCTTCCTGTGGTGGCGCCGGGTGACCTGAAGTCCGGCGGGAGGGATCACTGCATGATCGCCATCCCCTGTAGCCAACATCGGCACCAATCCGGAATCGGTAGGCAAACCCTTTAATTGGGCCTGATGCTGGGTTTCTATTTGCCGTTCCGCAGCTTCGTCCAGGTGTTGTGAGAGCCTGTTTGGAATCACATCGTGCTGCGGCATATCCTGCGCACCATGAGCCAGACGGAGGGGAGGAGTAAGAAACCGCGCGCTCGTCGGTTGAGTCATTCCCAGTCCCTGGCGTCGGCAGCGGTTCAGCCACGCGACCGCCCGCTCAACAACAAATCGCTTGGGGAGCACCAAAAAGCCTCTGGCGGCAATTCTTTCCCGCGTCATAACCCGCCGGGGGGTCGATCGAGGCCCCCCTTGTATCTTGCCATTGCCGGCCGAGACGAAGCCGGAGAGTCTATCGGTGGACGGGAGCCCGCAGCCCCCGGGGCGATCGAGCCCGTGAAAAGGCATGGTGCCCCGTCCACATATGCCATCGAATCGCTGCCATGCGCTGAATTTGCTTTAAAGTTACAAGTGATATTTCTTTCGAACAAAGATAGAACCCTAAATCATCGATCACTTTATCGTGATTGTTCTCCGTAATTATCTGATTCTGAAGAAAATTATACGATCCAGCGAGCCGCTTGACCGTTGATTTTAGATAGGTCAGCCGGTTAGTCTGTCTGGTCAGGTTTGCCTTCGTCCCATGAAATGTCATAAGCAACACCTGATCCATGGATCCTCATCCGCACGAGAGGATGTGATGAGCGAGAATTCTTCTGCGTCCGTGCTGCTGCACGCGACGGCACAAATCGTGGTGGCGTATTCGTCGCGGAACGAATTGAGATCTGATAGGCTGCGCCAGTTGATCGGGATTGTTTACAACACGTTGGCCAGTATCACGCAGTTCGAGGCAGAAAAAGCCAATCCGAAGCGCCGACCGGTGCTCCCGCTGCCACACTTGGTATTTCCCGGATACATCGTCTGCCTGGAGGATGGCAAGAAACTAAAGATGCTCAGGCGCCATCTCTTCGTGAGCTACAATCTTACACCTGAGCAATACCGACAGAAGTGGGGTCTGCCGGCAGATTATCCAATGGTTGCGCCAGACTATGTCGCGTTGCGGTCTGCCTTGGCCGTTAAGCATGGCCTCGGGCGGAACCGGGCATTGTCGCACCGCGTTTCGGCAGTGCATGACGGGTAACTCGACCTGCGACTGCCCATAGGAATTCCATCAGTCGCGGGTGCAGACAAGCCGAACCTTTCTCGCCGGTGCGGGAATGCACGTGCAGGATCGCCAAACGTACGCCCGGAGCGATGGTCCAGAATTATTTACCATCGCATTTGCACGCTGCACCATCCGGCGGATCAGCCTGGAACGTAGGCTGGACCAAAAACCGGAATAGTCCGGCTATTCATCGCCAAATCCCCGCCGCCCGCTCCTTCAAGGCCTCCGCCAGCATGGCCATAAACGCGCCCGCGCCTACCGGACTACTTTCAGCGCAGATGAACCTCAGCACGGCCGCACCCACTGCCGCCCTGTCAGTCCGCTGGTCCGCGTTCAGCATCTGCAGGCTAATGAGACGGTCGAGAAGCCCCGCATCAACCTCGATCTCCACCAGCACCGAACCGCGGCGGCGACGTTCACGGCTGGCACGCATCCGATCAGAGGCAGTCGGGCGGGCGGTCACGGGAGCATCCACGGCCCTTACTTCGCGTGTCCGTGCTGACGTAGCGCCATCGCCATCCGCGGCCCGGGGCCGGGGCCGGGGCCGGTCAACCGCCGCTCGGACATCCGGCTCAAGGGTGATGGTCGTGGGGATCGCATAGGCTGTGTATACATGAAAAGCTGTGTCTTGGACAGCGAAATATCGCTCGCGGTAGCCACCGAGGTGACGAAGCGGGCGCCCGCAAGACACAATATTGTCTCGTTACTAAAACACAAAAAAGCTGGCGCACGTGGTTTCTTTCACCCCAGCTTGGCAACTGTGCCCGGGCCGAGCCAGAACCTTTCGCCCCTGCCCTATGGCTTCAGGACAGTCATCCTGAAGCCATGACAAACCGACCATATCCGGCCGTCGATCAGGTCATCCGTCGGATTTAGCGGGCTGCCGTCAGCCGACCTGAGGGCATGGGGATAGAGCTATCGCCTGATGATCCTGGCTGACACCGTGGCGGAGCTGGAGGAGGGGATGGGGCAAGCGACGTGCTTGATGGCCTGCGCAGCCGCGGGCAGCCGCCAGGTCGAAGTCGGCCTCCTTGATGTCCTTGGCACTTATGCGGTTTTCACAGCTGGAGTCTGGGCGATGATTAGGTTGGCAACCATGTGCGTCTTTGCAAACCTAGCGGTTTAGTGTCTTTTTCTCTACCATCGCATATCTGAGCCGGTTGCTCGCCAGTGGTAGCCGGGGCGGAAAGACCCCACCCGGCAGGCCGAGCGTAATCACGGGCGCAGCGCCGCGGGCAGGGATTAGGCCGATGCGGCACATCTGTTAAGTGATCCGCCCAAGGCTTCACGAGCCAGGGGGACGGCCGGGCCGACGAAGCTGCACCAGCAGGTCATAAATGGTAGCGCGGTCCTTCGGCAGCATCATCTGGGCAAAATAGAGGGCATTCGAGCGGTCTCCATCCTTCACTTAAGGGAAAACCACGTCTTTCACGAGCTTTGACGGCACGCTGGCTTTGACCCTGGCAATTCCCGCATGTTCGCGTTTCTCGGCTATCTTCACGAGCCCCGGCATCTTCAGTTTCTTCAGCACCGGCCGCTCCTTTCCCGTTGGCACGTAATGGGGGCGATCTCGGCCGCCGTACCGGCCAAGCCGCGATACGCTATACCGGCTGCACGCGGTGACCAGAGTGTCGGTCTTTTCGAAGATGTCGCCCAAGGTCATGCTACCGGCATATGGCATGTCATGTAATAAGCTTCATATGTTGCAATGCAATTGTGTCCCTTTAGTCTGGGCTGCCTCGATATCTACGCCAGGGTCATCGCGTGTACTTCGATCAAGCAGTTTACCGATTGCTGTGACTAGCCAATAGCCGTCTCTCATGCCCAACTTCTCCATAAATCATCTCGCATCTGTACCGGCAGCCGCTGGAGGCACGCTGGTGGCCAGCAAAGGCGCAAGTGCCTTCTGACGCATTACGCAACAAATGGGAGGGTGACTTTGGCCTTCCGGTTTTGCTATCGAGAGTTGAGTGCTGAGGCGCGGCTGCTAGCGCAGTTGGTTCTGGAGCTACTAAGCTTCATTCTTACTCGAGGATCTGATCATGAGAATTCTTACACTGGGTGGGAATTGGACCTTTCGTTACCGTGACAGTTTGTCATTCGGTATCGGCGCGACAACAAACCCATGGCGGCTCGGAACTGGCCACGATCTGCCAAATCAACCGCGGGCCGAAAGCCGGAACGAGCTTTGACTTCCAGCCCTATGGCGTGATGCCTCTTCCGGTCGGGCCCCGTGCACCGATTTTCAAGGCAGCAATGGGATGGCGGGGCCATCCCGAAATCTACCTAAATAGGCGTGGCTCAGACCAATGTTGAACAGATACCAATGAGGAGCGGCGATTGAGGCAGGGCGAAATCCGGGCCCTGACCGGGCTTCGCGGAATCGCCGCGATCCAGGTGATGGTGTATCACTTCGAGTGGAGTGTCCCTGTCACTGGCCCGCTTACGGCTTTTCTCAATCACGGTTATCTGTGTGTGGACTTGTTCTTTATTCTGAGCGGGTTCGTGATGGCGACCGTGTACGGCCACTGGTCCGAGCCGGGCTGGACCTGGGCGAAGTATCACACCTTCCTGGCGCATAGGATTGCGCGGATTTATCCACTGTATGTATTCCTTCTCGGCGGCATTGTAATCGGATTTGCGGCGGGCCTAATGCGTTATCCACCAGCGCCCACGCCGAGGCTGCTGCTTACAAATCTGCTATTGATACAGAGCTTGACTCGCGACCAGAGCATCAATGATCCGACCTGGTCGATCAGCACGGAATGGGTGGTGTACATCATTTTCCCTGCCCTTCTGGCGGTGACAAATCGCGGCCGTCCGGTACGGGCGCTGGGTCTGGCTCTCCTCTGCTTCGCGATCATTGGCGGCATCCTCGCTCTCTCGTGGAGCGGCAGCTTCGGCACCAGGCACAGGGGAACGCTCGACGTCGCCGGATCTCCACCGGCGCTGTTCCGCTGCTTCGCGGGCTTTACTCTTGGGCTCCTCATGTGGCGTGCCTCAAAATATCCAAGGGTCAGGAACCTAATGGGCGGACGCTGGATTGCCACTGGTGTGGCAGCGTCCGCGTTGGGACTGCTATTTGTCCCGCAGGGCGACGCCGCGCTCTATCTGTTGCTTCCGCCGCTGGTGCTTGCACTGGGCGTGGGAGAAGGTAGGGTCGTGAACCTCCTGGGGTGCCGGCCGATCCACTTCCTTGGCGTGCTCTCGTATGGGATTTACCTTTTGCATTCCTGCGCCCAGGGCATCTGGAACCACCTCGTCCACATCGGACCGCGCCTGGGCGAAATCGTCCACCACTTGATCGCCACCACGGTGACCAGCGGCCTGGTTATCGGGCTGGCTTGGATCTGCTATGTCACGATCGAGGTCCGGGCTCGCAGAGCGGTTCGCCTTGCACTTGAACCGAGGTCCACGATGTCTACCCCAGCAGCGTCAACCTGAGCGTCGTGGATCGCGCAGGCGGAGCACCCCAGATCATCATGCTCACCAGCGAGTTACGCTCCATCGACCACGGCGTCATTCCGACCGCCCCTAGCGCCAGCAGTAGACTGCCGAATTTAACATATCCCTGGGGTCAGCTCGCCATCAGGCGAATGCCGCTCGCGTCAAAAGCCCGGTCCACCCCGCAAACTAGCACGATAGTGCCCCCCACGACGGCCAACAGAATTCTGCAGAGAGAGCTCTGTAAGGATAGTGCCGTAAACACTTCAACACTTCGTTCAATGGTCACAGAGCAAGAACGAAGCGGACAGATCACGAGCTACCAAAACCGGACAGATTGACTAGCTAGCGACAGCCCGGCATCTTGCTGCATGACATGCGTCAGCAAACGCTTCCCTGCGTGTTGGTCGGACCAGGCTGGCCGGCGGCAACATAAATATCGTGTCTGCGCGTGAATGCCCTCGCCTGGATAGTACAACTCAGTGCGTCCGCCTGGGCATCTGTGTGCACCATCACATCACTGAAATCGACACCGAACTTCGCTTCGAATTCGCTCTGCAGGTCAGACGGCAGCGGCTGGGCCTGTCCGCGGCTAGCAGCTAGCCGGTGCGCAAACGTCCCGCCCGCCGCGAGGGCGCCTACGCTCCGAGTTGGCGCCGGCCAGAAATGCGAGCGGCGTGCGGACGCTAAACCAGATAAAGTCCAAGCTCACGATTTCCATGTTCTCCAGAGCGAAGACCAATGTCGCCGCAGCTAAAACGCAAATAATCGCAACACATTGCCATCGCATGGCGCCCTACTCCCACGTTGGTGCTCTGCGGGAGCTATGGTTGCTGAATCCCATCGCCGACCTGCTACTGTCCATCAATGGTTGCTGCCATGTCCGCCTCTTCCTTCGCATATTTCTCGGCAGCCTCCAAGCAAACTTTTGCCCAATCAACCGTAAACTTGCCCTCCACAGTCTGCTTATCACCGTATAGCTTCGGCGCTATCTTACTGGCCCTCCAGCGATAATGGTGCGCCAGCTCTTTTGCTTTGGCTAGTTCGAAGGCATCGCTGGCTTTCGCAATGCCGTCTACAGCAACCTGATCCCAATACTCAGCAGTTGCAGCCATGGCATCACTAACGCGCGCGGAATGCTGCGGCTGCGCCTTCCAGCGACAGAGCTGCGCGATGTCAACGCCAAGATTGCGCGCGATTTCTCGGAGCGAGAGGCCGTTCAGGATGTCATCGCATACGGCATCCAACCCATAGGCGTTGATCCTGTCCTGGGCTACATGTGGCATAGACATTGGGCCTCTCCGCCTCATCGGCACTTTTGACAGAATTTTCCTATCACTTCTTACCCATCGAAGCTATTTCTTTAGTAATGTCTCCGATCTGGTGAATTTGCTGCAGTGTCCAATCTGGAGGACACAGTGTTTAGCCAGATTGGCGAAATGGAGGTGTGTTAAACTTCCTCATGGATTCAATTTCCCACCGCTGGGAAGTTGCCCGGGAAACGCCTGATCAGCCGGTCCGAGGATACTTGCTCCGCAGGCGCTGGCATTTCCTGGGCGGACAGCCAACGCAACAGCCCCGCCTCCTTCTGGCTACGCGTGCTTGAAGCGAGTAACCAGCCCGGCCGATCCCTTCACATGGTCCTTGAGCGCGGCGGCCAGCTCCTCGCGTGTCAGGCCGGGCTGCAGCGCTTTCGGGTCGAGGTCGGTGGCAACCAACGTCCAGGTATAATGATGCCAGTCGGTATTCGGCGGGGTGCCTGGGCCGAAGTAAACCGCCTTCTCCATCGGTACTCTTTCCCGCCGACAAATTTGTCGGAGGGCTGGCTCAGTTCGCCTTCAGCGAACCCCTTTACGTCTGCGGGGATGCCGTAAACCACCATGTGCGACACGCCGGCCGGGGCACGACCTTCGGGATCGAACAGCAGGAGCGCGAAGCTCTTGGTACCCTCCGGTACTCCCGACCAGGCAAGCGGCGGCGAGACATTCTCGCCAACGCAATTCGGGGATCGCTGCTTATCGCTGCAGGCATTTTTGACCGCGAGCGTGCCGTTGTCCTGAATCTGTGGCGAGGTCAGCGTCAGCGGCTCCGCTTTGGCGGCGCCTATCGATAAGGCCAGCCCACCCGCCAAGAAGAGGCTTCCCAGAGCATATTTCATTGCATTTTCTCCGATCCACAACCCAAACCATAGAACCATAGACGGCAAGTTCACCGAGGACCAGGAATCGCACGGCGGGCAATCGCTGACACGTTCAAAGAGGTTCTATGTCAGCAGAGGTGCGCCATGGATGAACGCCGCTAGCTGAGTGCTACTGAGGCCGCAGTCTATCTGAGCATAAAGATCTCCACCTTCCGGACGATAGTCCGGAATGGCAGCATTCCGTCAGGATCAGAGGCGCCAGGGCCGCGATCCATGCGGTGGCGCAGCGATGCGCTGGATGCGTTCATGCCCGGGGAGAAGGCCGCACCAACACTGGGGATCTGATCCGGGGTTTTATCGCCCGCGGTGGCCTTGCTCCAAGCCGGAGGCGCCGAAGGTGGCCGCCGCCGGGGCACGAATAGATTTACGAAGGACCTGTGTCATCCACACGTTTGATGGCTGATTGGGGGTAGCTCGCCGTATGATGACACCAGCGGCACCTGACCCAAAATGGATCAGGCAGATTGCCTATCTTTGCTAGAAGAAAAGGTGCCAGAGCGAACATCTTGCCGCAGTTCTCACACACAATTACGGAACTCTCAAACCCTGAGGCATTGCTCATGACTTGCGCTCCCGGCTTTTGGTTGGGCCAGGATAGCGGGGCTGGGTAACGCGAAGATTTCAGTGCATACTATGCTCGCGCGGCTTCCCAGCCAGCAGCTTTGCAACAACCATCCCTCCAGCCCCGGCGGGAAACCAGCGTCTGCAGACCACGATGCAATGGACAGAGATCCATCCCATACCAATTGCCGACCCGTCCGCTCGTCCTCGGTGTCGAAGCATTCCGCCAGCTCGGCATGGCGCCTGATTGCATTGTCAGTTGTCCATTGTCGATGCGCTGTGCAATGTACATAGCCGAAGCTCTTTGGAACGATGTCATCACATACGTCACCTTGAGCGGTAATGTAGAACCGGGTTTGGCACTTCACGCATTCTGCGCGGAACACAGACAGCGTGATCATCTCGCCACTGACCTGTTGGTGCAGAACTGTGCCAACCGGGCGGAGGACACGAGGACCGTGTTTGCGGGATGGGATGGTGATTTCCATTCTGCTACCCATGGTTTGCTGACATTGGATGGTGGGATGAAAGCGTCCGCCGCCCAGGTAGAGAAAATTCGTTGCGATGTGAGTATATCTCACTCTGATATAATTAACGTGGATAGAGCCACCGAGATCACCACCGCGCCGCAGGGGTCTGAGGGGTAGTAGGGGTTCCATTCAGCCGTCATCTCACGCTCACACACCATATTTCTCAGTCTTACTATCGTCTTACCTCAAAAATATGCCCTCTCAGGCCCGCGTAGCCGTGGGATGAAACCCCTCAATCCCCTCAAACCCCTCCAGCTGTCAGGACGAAATACTTCAGGGCATCTTTCGCCACTCTCCCAGGCATCGATTTCAGCGTAAGGGTCCGGTTGCCGGCGCGGACAGGTTCGTCGAGGCGCTTGCGGAGCTGGTTGCCGACTGACTTCGCGCCGACAGTATCATTCCTCCGATGTAGCAGCTCGGGGAACAGGAACTCCCGTAGAACAGCGCTTTGATCTGCGTAGAGGTTGGCCTCGGAGACGTCGTTGATGCACGTAGCCAGCTCCACAGCAAGGAAGACATCACCCGCGTCAGGTGGCAGGCCAATAGGCTTCGGCGCGCGTTTACGGTTTGGCATCCACACGGTCAGGGCCTCCAGGGCATCGGCAAGCGACGTGCTTTCGACGTCATGATCCTCTTGCTGCAGGAACAGGTCTTGGAAGTCGATCGGCTTGTCTATTAGCGAAGAGGCGTGCTCGATCGACGATCCAATTAGCCGCCACCATGTCTTGAAGCGGGTCTTTGGTGGCGGGGTATTCGCGCCGGATCGAAGAGCAGGATTGCCGAGCAGGATGGTATAGAGCGCACAGAGGATCTTGCCGCGGTTCCGCATAGTCCATTCAAACGGCGCATCATGCTGGAAGTGGCGGTTCTCAGGATCGGGCCGATCTACTTTCAGGACGATATCTAGTGTGCGCGAGGCCAGGTCGCCTTTGGGGGCGATGTTGTTGCCGGTGAAGAAGTGAACGGCGCAGGCGGAGGCGACTACGCGTTCGGTGAAGCCGAGCCGGCGGTCCTCAATGGTCGCCGCAGTGCAAGAGCGCTCGATGTGTGGGCAACTGAGCTGACTGCCGCGGACGATGTTGTCCCAGACGATCGCCGGGACGCCTTCCAGCAAGTATGACATCAGGGCCTTCCTGCGCTCCTCCGGATGCTCGGACCAGGCAGCTGCCGAAGGGCCTAGCACGCCGGTGACGGCCAACAGCAGCAGCGACAAGAGGGTGGTTTTGCCGCCACCACGCCGAGGTGCTGTGACGAAGAATGCGGGGCGCTCATCCAGGATGGATCGCTCGATCAGAGTCAGTGCTGCAGCGATCGCCTTGCACTTGCCTTCGTGAGAGGTGTCGACATCAACGAGCCATTCGTCCAGCACGAACTTCATCGCCACCCTCACCGCGGCATCGTCGCAGTCCTCTCGCTTCGGAAGGTTCTCCAGAAGCTGGGTCGGGATGCGGAAGCAGATCCCGCTTTGCCGGTCCAGTCCGTGCTCGGCCAGTAATTTGCCGTTTGGCAGCACAATCGGCAGCACGGCGATATTGGTTACCGTGGGCAAGATGTTGTCGTCGCGCTCGATGAAATGCGGGATGAAGTTTCCCGGGAGATGGACTGAGCGTCCAGTAGCTGGGTCCTGGAAGTCGATATAGCGCTCGATCAGCTCGGCCAAGGCCACGTCCTGCAGGCAGGTCAGCAGCGGTAGGTCTGTAGGCGGAAGCCGGGTGTCTTCTGTCTCTTCACCGTTGGCGCCGTCGGCCGTTAGGGCATGCATGTGGGGCACCTTGCGGACGCGCACGCAGGCCATCTTGCCGCCGACATCGCGCATTGGTGGTTCCGGGTCCGGCGCGGCGCCTAGCACCTCGTTCAGGGCCGCCATGATGGGGATAAACGGCGCATCGGACCTCGGCACCTCCAGTTTGATCCGCTTGTCGTTGGTGCGGGATCTTGCTCGATGTTCTCGCCTCTCTCTGGCGTGCTCTTCCTTGGTTTCCTCTCTGGCATCTTTGATCCGGGAGGCGAGTGACCGCAGCTTCACCTTGGCACGTGCGACCGCGAGGGTCTTCAGCTTGTCCTCGGCGGTTTTATCCACTTCAGCGCGTGGGAGCATGCGCACCAGAATATCGGCCGCGTCCGCCTCTTTGTTGCCCATGATCGCCGCTTCAATCGACGCGGCGTCGTGCTTCAGCTCATAGATGCTGCGGCCGTGCGCGAAGCTGTGGATCCACAAGCTGTCGTCGTCGCGGCGCATGATCTTCGCCTTACAGCGGCCGTATTCCGCGTCCTTCCTGCGGGTCGGAAAGTGTCAGGCCAACGAACTTGTCGGGAGCGGCGAGGACATCCCCGACCGTGGATGAGCGTAGGTCCTCGTCATCGAACTCCAGCACGACGTCGGGCAGCAGCGTGCCTGCGATCTGCAGCTTGACCGTCTTCTGTGCTGCGTCGAGCGTAATCTTGCCTTCCGAGCGGGCAACGATCTTCTCGGCCTGGTCTTCGATGAACTTCCGCTGGGCCTTGTGGGCCTCTGGTGCGACGCGGGCGCACTCATCGCGCTCGATCTCGGCCAGCTTCGCCTGTTCTACAAGGGTCAGATCCCGGAGAACTTCGCGGGTATCCATCGCGGGGCCTGGATAGACCATGGGCGCCCGTGCGGTTCTGTCCTGGTTCAGCGGCGGCTCTAGTGCGGGGTCCGCCTCAAAGACCAGTCGGGCGCCGTCGTAGACGCTCCTGTCAACCAGTGAGCGACGGAGAACTTGCCCACCGCGGCCAACCGTCATCCAACCAAAGCCGGCGAGAGTAAGCCTGTCGTGTAGAACCTCTCAGGAAGCGCTCCGCATCACCGCCATCGGTAGCCAGAACGAACACGTGGGCGCCTTCTGAACCCGGCACAGCCGCATCGGTGTCAGCCCGATACAAGCATGACGAGGTTGATGATCGAATGACGCGGCCGGTTTGCGCCAGTTCCGGCAGCACCGACACGATCGCTTCGTATAAGCCGCCGAGTTCATCCACCCGTTGCCTGACCGCTGGTGGCATCGTCTTGCTGTCGATGTCGATCAAGATCAGCGCAGGAGCGTTGGTTTCGTAGCAGATGAACTCCTGCGCTCTGAGCGACAACATCCGGCGGATGGTCTGGGCGGAGCTGGGCCTTGGTGACGATGCGCACAGCGTCAGGAAGATCGTGCCGCAGTTGGCCGAGGGCGATCGCCTGGTTATGCTCCAGGCGGGCGATCAGCTGGCCGAACGCCTCCAAGGTCATTTGCCGGCGGTGGGCCATCCCCGTGCTCATGATGCAGGCGCTGCCATCCGAGTGGATCTTGCCGTCCGGTGTCAGGGTGATGACTTTGGTGAGCGGGCCGCCGGTCTTGCTGAGGACGGTGCAGCCGAATACTGGACCGGACGCGGCATCATCGAGGATCAGATCCGGATCTTCACCGAGGCAGGAGTTGTTCATGCCATGCCCAATATCCATCAAACTCTCACCAGGCGCCGGAATCTCATAGGCATTCATCGTTGAACACCTCGGGATGCGAAATGCGCAACGCCGTAATGACGCTGGCGGAGAAGCGATCTCGGATCTCCTTCGACGCAAACGTCACTATTGGTTGCCAGGTTGATTTCCCCGCTTTGTCGGGCACCGGCCTGGCTGCTGGGGATGCCCACCATGTTTCGCCGCTATGGTGGACGACAACCTCGTGGAAAATCATTCCACTTGGCATCCGGACGCGCGCGAAACCTCGGAGGCTGTTGCGCGTCACTGCTTTGAATTCTTCGATGATGATGCCGCTGTTGGTGGTAGCGGAAATTGTAGTAGAGCTCATATTTAATGCTGCCTTAATTTGGCCAGCACGAGGAGCTTGCGGCGGAAGTTTCACCCGAGTATAAGACCGCTGTCCTGGCAAGACGAGCACCCGAGTTACTCGCAACATATCCGCTTAAGCTAAGGGAACCCCGTGCCGAGCGGGGTTTCCTTATGCTGCCGCGGATTGCTCTGGCGGAGTGTCCGCGTCCGCCACGGATCACCGGCGCCGCATCGAAGCGGCGTTGTGCCTCGGCGATGAACTCAGAAACCGAACAAACGGCACGGCCGCTGACAATCCGCCAGTCTAGTGGCCACTTTTCCAGCGTTCGGTGGCTCAGATTTCCCCCAATACTTGGTGTGGATCTGGGAAAGCTGCTGCCGATCACCATAGCGTATTGGCATTCTATCCAGGTCCGGCTCAGGCGGCAGGGAGAGTGGTTCTAGATGAATACTGGGGCGCGGCATTTGACCTCCGAAACGAGACTGTCTTCTGTGCTTCGGAAGTAGTCGCAGTGTCGCTTGCTTCCTAATTCTTTCTTTTTGCCTATTTCTTGCTAATTCTCGCTAATAGCGAGCACCTTCTTGCGTGCCCTATTCAATAACGTCACCCCCCCGAGGTCTGGGAACTTCCCGGGAAGCTCCTTGTGCTTCAAGTTCTCCAGCTCGTTCAGTGTCATCTCGCCCGAGGAGAGCTTGTGCCGCATGGCCTCGATGGCGGCGGTGCATTGAACTGCCGGCCGGCCTCGGCCACGGCTTGTTCCCGTAGTTGTTGGGAGGGGCCACACTTCAGCAGGCTTCGGCTGAACGGCGGGGGAAGAGATGGGCGCGGGCTCATCAGCTATTATCTGCGAACTGGGCGGGGACAATAGCGGGATGATTTCGACAGCCGGCGGCTGATTGGTTTTGTCCTCCACCAGATCACAAACCGGGTGCGGTTTCTCGTCCGGGAGCGGCCCGTTCTGAAGCGCGCGCCGCAGATCGTCTCGGTCTATCCGGGGGCCTGCAATCATACATCGTGCAAGAGTGCGGTCCGCCCACCAGCCACGCTGGATCTCACCATCCCGGTAGCTTCGCACCTCACCTCGGCGCAACATCTGAAGGAGCTTGTCGTGTCCCAGTTCCCACCGGAGCTCGTCCTCCTTCCTCCAATCACTCGCTGCCTTGACGCGCTCTTCACCGCTCAGTCCTGCAAGAGCCTCAGTCCCCGGTAAGCCGGACTTAATTGTGCTCTCAACGTACGTGGTGTCCCAGAGGCGGCGATCCCGGGCAGCCAGTGCCATCGCATCGCCGCCGTCAATGGGGGCGCCATATCGGCTGGCAAGTCGCTCGTCCCGATAGGCGCACCAGGCGATCGCTTCCCTTATCGTGCAATGATTTTCCGCTCCGGCTGTTGGACTATACCCATCGGCAGGCACACCGGGACTTGGATCGGACCACCGGCGCCGAAGCTCTTCCTCCTCCGCCAACCATTGTGCCCGCTCGGCTGGGGTGGCCGCCCGCTTACCCGCAATGATAGTTAAGACCGGCCGGTATTGGTCCGCCTGTAGCACGTCCAGTGGCATGCCATCCTCCGGCGGCCTGTCTCGCTCACCGTGCACCTCGTCCAATGGCGTGCTGACTTCTGGTTCGGTCCCGGCTTCGCCCATTGTGCGGTGATCTTGCACTCCGGAAGACGTGTGCAGCTGGTCTGATGGTATGCTACCCTCCGAATCGGTCCCGTCCATGTCGTCTCCAATGTCTAGCGGGGCCACTGGCGGCGGGTCCAAGCATCCGTCGCCGCCTCGCTCTGTCCTCAGATCAAATATGTGCCATGACGTCACCTCGCGCCTGGCGCTCCGCTGGGTCTCGCACGTCGCCCATATATCACGTCGGTGCGGCATCTTTGCCACTGCATTGTGGGCGCATGCTGCTTGCCGGAGCGATGCACGGGGCGGCTGTGCGGCCCAGACAGAACCGAGCGGGATTGAAATCTGCCTACACCACCAAGTGGCTCGAAGGGCTCTCGGCCAGACGGTAACGGCGGAGGGCGGCGGGCAATCCGGTAGAAATCCGCTCAGCCAGGCGATGTCTCGCTCCCGCCATCTGTAATGTATTTGATGCCTAGTATGACCAGCGACAGCGAGCCTCCTGGTAACCCAACCGATCTGACGCCGTTTGCTGCGGAACTGCGAGGTACCGTGATGCTGGAGGCGATGGTTGCTGCCTTCGCCATCATCTCTTTCGCCGATCGGACGAGCAGTTTGATTGAACGCTGGCGACTCCTGGACGAGATCTCAGGTGATCCTCTGCTGGCAGCTTTACCGAAGGCCGTCATTGCCGAGGAATGGGCAGTGCATCGTCGGGCATTCGCAACCGATCCCCAGGCCGCCCGCAGGGCCGCGCTGCTGCAGGTGGCGCGCCTGGCGGATGAGCCGCATAAGGCACGAATGGTCGTGGACGCCTGTGCTCGAATTGTAAATGCGGACAGGAAAGTTGGCTCGGCCGAGGTCGGAGCAATATGCGACATCGCCGCGGCGCTCCGGCTCTGATCGTCAGCAAGGTGCACGCATCATTGCGGCGGGAGAATTCAGGCTTTGCCCGCAGCCGGCGTGGCTGCTGCGTTCATTAACGACGTCCGCGCTGCGGCAACTTCGGCATCCGCGTTAGCGTTCACAGGCGGGAGGCGCCAGTGATGAAGAGCTATCGGCTTCTGTTGCTGGATTCCAAGGGGCGTCTGCTGGGTAGCAGATCGATCGAATGTATGACTGACGCCGAGGCTATCGCTTTGGCGAAACGAGAGAGTGGCATCTCTGCTCTTATTGAGATCTGGCGCGGTGGAGATCTTGTTGGCACGTTCACTAATCCCAGAGCTGGGGGACATCTTGATTGAGATTTGTGCCGTCCGGACCCACTTGGCCGCTGATATCGGTCTAGGACATACCCGCCACGTCGCCATGCTTCACCATCACTCCGGACACAGAGGCGGCAATCGGGTCACGCTCGGGTAGGAGTATTTGGGCGGCCCGCGGCTCAGACAACCCGTAAATGCGCTGATGCAGCCGGCCCTTTCTGCTCGTCTATTGCGGCAATACGCTGATCCTGCGCAATCCATGATTCCGCATCAGCGCGAGACGAGAAACCCTCCGCTTCTTGGATGAAGGTGCCGAGGCGCGTGATCCTAACCTTGTAAGCATCACCGTCTTGGAAGATTTGGTATGATGTATCGGCCATGAGAAAAGCTCCCGCCGGCACCAGGACCAAGCATCCCGCTGCCATTGCAAATCATGTCCGATCTGCGGCTGTCCAGGTAACTAATCAAGACATTACTTCGGATAGCCAGCCCGTTTCCCGCATCCGGGGCTAAAGGGGCGGCGATCCACTTGTTCACGCCCGAGGATGCTTTGAAGATAATTTTCGTCCGCGCGGCCAACGATCGGGGCCGGAGATGCAAAAGTAGCCGGCCCATCGAATGGCTTTTGTTATCGGGTCGCCCTCGCGTACGGCGCCCCTTGCTAAAGGGCGCCATGGCGCATAATGCACGGGCAGGTTCCCGCCTCCTGAATCTCGCGTGAAGCATTTGATGCTCGGCTCTTTGGCGGACGAAAAGATGTAAACCTGCATGGGATCTATCGCCTTAGCGTGTGAGTATCCTGTTCGGCCAGCACCCACCTATGCCCGCGCGGCGCTGCCGGGAATGGGTGCCCATGCATCAGGTTGACCCGGATGCCGGTTGGTGAGCCAAAGATGTTGAGCATCTCGTATTCCCCTTCCGCTGGGGCCGGATCTCCTGGATCGTGCTCTGACCGCTCTGTCGTTCCATGCCCCACGTCCTGAGGATCTATCTCACAGCAATGGGCCGCACGCTGCATTGATGTCGGTCAATAGGGCTGGCGAGGCTTTGGCACCGCCTTGGGGTGCGGCTACAGATGGGCACGCGGCCAACCGGGCGGGACTGCCCCAGTCCAGGGCGGTGGGTGGCGGCACCGCTCAGTTCCGCGAACGCTGCCAACACCGCTGTCACCCTTTCTGGCCTCTCGGTCCTGTCAATGTCCTGTCGGCTATAAGCCATAACTGCAGTCACCTGTCGAAAACTGGCGTATATCAGATGTGATATCAGTGTGTTAACGCGATTCCCATAGGCTCATCCGATCGTTGAAGTCCTGATATATCAGATCCTGAAACTCGGCCCTGCGACGCTTGAAGCCCGTAGTGGTCATATTGGCTATGTTGTTCGAGATGACTTCGACGTTTGTCTGTTGGGCCTGCATCCCGGTGCCGGCAATATCAAGCGAGCGCATTTGCTAAGTCTCCTGTGGCCTGTTTGCTGATGCCAGACCCTGTCCCGATCCGTCGCGATCCCGGCCTGGCCGCTGCTTACGAACCACCCTGAGGCAATATCTTCTCGATGGCGTTCTGCTGTCGGTCACTCTCCGCCTGTACCAGTTGGGTGACGAATTGAAATTGCCGCAGATCGTTCATCATGCGCGTCACCTCGATCACCGGCTGAACGCTCGATTGCTCTATTGCACCCTGCACGATCCCTGGCGCCGCGACCGCTTGTGTCGGCGCGTCGGACACGAACTTCGTCGCGCCTTCGGCCCTGAGCTTCATTGGATCTGTCGGCTGAACCACGCCGATTTTGCCGATCTGTCCACTTTCCGAAGAAATTGCACCATCGCTGGCGATCGTGAACTGAGTGTCGCCGGCAGCGAGTTGAATCGGCTTGCCGGTGGTGTCCAGCACGGCATTGCCGCTGCTGTCCGCCAGGGTGCCGTCGGTCATCGGGCCAAACCGGCCGTCCCGGGTCAATCGTGGGCCAGCCTTGGTGCTGACGGTGAAGTAGCCAGCGCCCGTCAACGCCAGATCGAATGTGTTGGCGGTATGGGTCAGGGTGCCGGGCTGTTGCTCTCGCCATGTCGCACGATCCTGCGTGTAGGTGACCGACGATCCGCCGGGCGGAGCCCCCGAGGCGGGCTGCTTATCGATCCAGTCACTGAACTGCACACGCTCAGTGCGGTACCCGGGCGTGTCAGCGTTGGCGATATTGTTTGCCGTCACGTCCATCGCGCGTTGTTGCGCGATCAGGCGGGATGCAGCGAGGGATGTCGTGATGTCCATTGGGTGTCCGAGCGATCTCGAGCAATCTGAACCCTTGGACGCAAGTTTCGTGCCCCAGCCCAGACGCAAAAATGGCGGGAGCAAAACCAAGGGTCTTCAGCGAAAATCGCGATCCAGACAACGCAAATGGCACGGCAGGAATTGCCGGTCGGCACATTTGGCCGCGCGGTAGGCGGCGCGGTTCCAATAACTCTTCCTTAACAGTTATCTGCCAGCTTAACGAATATGAGCTCCGCCCCGCCCAAGGCCAAAGACGATAAGGCGACCGAAGAGCCGAAAAAAAAGCTCGGCAAGGGCAAGCTGATGCTGATTGCCGTCCCGGTGCTGCTGATCGTACTTGGTGCCGGGCTTTGGTTCAGCGGCATCCTGCCGCATCTATTAGGCATGGACAAGCACGAGGACCAGACCGCTGAAGCCGCGAAACCGGTCCTGCCAAGTTTCGTCGACATCCCGGAAATGATTGCGAACCTCAACGGTCCGCGCAAGCCCAGTTATATCAAGTTGGCGGTCCGCGTTGAAGTACCGACGCCCGAAGATGGGGAAAAAGTGAAAGCGGCGATGCCACGGCTGCAAGACATCTTCCAGACCTACCTGCGCGAAATGCGGCCTGAGGAACTGCGTGGTTCAGCCGGAACCTATCGGCTGCGGGAGGAGTTGCTGACGCGCGCAAACATCGCCGTGGCGCCGGCAAAAATCAACGATATTCTCTTCACCCAAATGCTCGTGCAATGAGCGACACGCCCGAACAGACCGATGAGGAACTGGCCGCCGCCTGGGGTGCTGACACCGAAATTGCAGCCGCGACGGAAGGCGGACAGCCGGCCCGTGAACTGAACCAGGCCGAAATCGACAGCCTTCTTGGTTTCGACGCAGGCCCCGCCTCGGGCGAGGCCCGCAGCGGCATGCAGAAGATCATCAGCTCCGGACTGATCTCCTATGAGCGGCTGCCGATGCTCGAGATCGTGTTCGATCGATTGGTCCGCATCATGTCAACCAGCCTCCGCAACTTCACCTCCGACAACGTGGAGGTCGGCATCGACAACATCATCTCCTTGCGGTTCGGCGACTATCTCAACTCGATCCCCCTGCCCGCCATGCTGGCTGTCTTCAAAGCGGAGGAATGGGACAACCAGGGACTGATGGTTATCGACTCGGCGATGATCTACTCGATCGTCGATGTGCTACTCGGCGGCCGGCGTGGCACCGCGGCAATGCGGATCGAGGGACGCCCTTACACCACCATTGAACGGACACTCGTGGAACGATTGATCCAGGTCGTGCTCGCGGATCTTTCCACCAGCTTCGATCCGCTGTGTCCGGTGACGTTTCGTTTCGAGCGACTGGAAGTCAACCCCCGCTTCGCCACCATCAGCCGCCTCTCCAACGCGGCGATCCTCGCTCGGCTCCGGATCGATATGGAGGATCGTGGCGGCCGGCTCGAACTGCTGCTGCCCTACGCCACCCTGGAGCCGGTCCGCGAGTTGTTGCTGCAGCAATTCATGGGCGAGAAGTTTGGTCGCGACTCAATCTGGGAAACCCACTTGGCCGAACAGCTTTGGACGACCGAGGTGGAACTCTCGGTTGTGCTCGATGAACACACAATGCTGTTGTCGGAGATAATCGCCTTGCGGCCAGGCCAGCGCATGATCTTGAATACGACCCAAGGCGCGCCGGTACAGGTCCGTTGCGGCTCCGTCGTGATGTTCGAGGGCCGTATCGGACAAAAGAACAACAATGTTGCGGTGAAGATCGAGAACACGATCGCGCGCGGCCCGCAAACTGATCGCCCCTGACGTCCTCACGATTTCTTAACTCTTTGGTCGGCATTATGCCCGGCATGGAATGGATACTTGAACTCGTGCTGGCGGTACTGCTGCTGGCGACGTTGTTCCAGGCACTCCGACTGGAACGCGCGCTAGGCGTTCTCAAACGTGACCGCGGGGAATTGGAGTCCCTGGTGGCTGGCTTCAATGCCAGCACGCGCCAGGCTGAGAATGGAATCGAGAGGCTGCGTTCGACCGCGGACGGGGCGGGCCGTCAGCTCGAGCGACAGATTGCCGCCTCCGTCTCACTTAAGGACGATCTGTCATACCTGACGGAGCGAGGCGACCGCCTGGCCGATCGGTTGGATACGCTGGTGCGGACCGCACGCCCGCTGTCAGCCGAACCCACCGCGGCCCCCGCGCCGCCTGCGGCGACTATCTCCCACCTGCCCGTCAGCCGAATTTCCGCAAGTCGCAGCCAGGCCGAGAGCGGTCTGCTGCAAGCACTTCGAATGGTGCGATGATGATGAAATTTCCCTCCCCACGTCTGTTGCCGGTCACCATCACCGTGATGGCGGTGCTCCTGGCAGTAAAATGTGGCGCGCTGGTTCAGGCGGCGGTGACCGACGGACGACCCGCGGCGGAGAGCGCCATGGTCGCCTCGGCCAGCGCCGCGGGTGCCGACAAGGAACACGCGCAGCCATCACAGGGGCGCTCCCCGCCCCTCTCTCCACCACCGGCCGCCCCGCCCCGGAGCGATCCGGCACATGCCACGTCCACGCCAGGTCCATCGACCGTCGGCGCCCCCGCCCAGCCGGCACAGCCCGCGGCAAGCGAGGGGCCGCCACCGGTGAGCGATAGCGAGCGGGCCATCCTTCAAGAGCTGCGACAGCGCCGGAACGAAATCGACGCGCGGGAAAGTTCGGTCGTTGCCCGCGAATCCGGTACTGACCGCCGCGGAGCAGAAACTGACGGTGCGGGTGTCCGAGTTGCAGGCGTTGCAACAGAAGCTCGGGGGTCAGTTTGCGGCCCAGAAGCAGAAGGAGGACGTCGGATGGCAGGCCATGGTGAAACTGTATGAAGCGATGAAACCGAAAGAAGCGGCGGCGATCATGAACGAGTTGCCAATGCCCGTCCTGCTGCCGCTGCTGGATCGCATGAAGGCCGCCAAGGCCGCGGCGGTCATGGAGGTAATGACGCCCGAAAAGGCACGCGACGTCACGTCTGAGTTGGCCCAAATGCGAACCGGCCAGGACGCTTCGTCCTCGATGCCGGATCCGAGTCCGAAACCCGGTCCGATCGGCGGATGATTGTTATTGAGAAAGGAGTATCAGGATGTCGATCGACAAATCCATGAACGTCCTCATCGTGGACGACTACAAGACGATGCTGCGGATTATCCGCAATCTGTTGAAGCAGATAGAGTTCAACAACGTTGAGGAGGCGTCCGATGGCGCGGAAGCCCTGGCAAAACTTCGGGGCGGCAATTTCGGTCTGGTGATCAGCGACTGGAATATGGCTCCGATGACCGGTCTGCAGTTACTCCAGGAAGTCCGTGCCGACAATCGCCTGAAGTCAGTACCGTTCATCATGATAACAGCTGAAAGCAAGACGGAAAACGTCGTTGCCGCCAAGGCAGCGGGTGTGTCCAACTACATCGTCAAGCCGTTCAATGCCGAAACCCTCAAGGGAAAGATTGAGAAAGTTCTGGGTCATGCTTAACGCGTCTGACATCGCGAGGGGGCACGGCGCCGAAGCCTTGAAGAAATGGCTTGGAGTGATCAGGGCGCGTCAGCCTGATCTGGAACCCGGAATGATCTCGGAGGTGGTACGTGCTGTGTTGACAACCATGAGCGACGAACTCACGGCGAAGGAGGCGTCCTTGCTGCAAGAGGTAGAGGAGCTCGCCCGGACCATCGCGAGTGCCAAAACTGAAATCGCGGCTTTACGCGTGGACGACATTACCGGCCATGACATCCCGTTCGCCACGGATGAACTGGATGCAATCGTTGGTCACACGGCACAGGCCACCAACGCGATCCTGGAGAGCTGCGAAACGCTGGACGAGGTCACCGCTACGGTTGTTGGTGATGCCGCCGCCAAGCTGCAGGACGCAACGACCCGGATCTACGAAGCATGCAGCTTCCAAGATATCACCGGACAGCGCATTACCAAGATTGTTGCGACGTTGAAGACGATCGAGGGGAAGGTTGCACATATCATCAGGACCTTCGGCCCGGGAATTACTTCCGCCCCCGAGCGCTCAGCAGAAGGGACAACGGCGGACACCGACCTTCTTAACGGTCCGCAACTCCCGGCGCACGCAATGGATCAGTCGGACATCGACAAGCTGATGGCCAGTTTTGAATGATTTACTTTGGGCCGATTCCGAGCTTGGTGTTCGGCATGGCCCTGGTCGTCCTTATCGGGTCGGCGCATGTTGCATTGGCGGCGGACCCGGACGCCGCTGCCGTCCGTTCCGGAGATCATCCCGGCTTCGGACGGATCGTCGTCGATGTGAAAGGAAAAAGTACCTTCAAACTGGATCAGATCGGCGACCACATCGTAGTGCGCTTCGCAGAGCCGGTCAGCCTGGACCGAGCACCGTCGCCTCCACGAAACGTGCTGACGCTCGACACCAATGGTGCGACCGCCGATTTCACCGTCGTTCCCGGCGCCTCGGTTCACCCCACCACTATCTCAAATCAGATCGTTTTCGACATACTGGACCCGCCCGTTGCGACACCGTCTCCGCCGGGTGCCGCACCGCCGCTTCGCACGCCGCCAAAGCGGACCGCCCGCCCATCGCCCGCTCCCGTCACGCACTCGACAATGACCAAACCGCAGGAGCCCGCGGGGCAGGCTTCGCTGGCACCGCATCCTCCCGCGCCGCAGGTGACCTCGGGACCAGCGCCGCCAGCCGCGCCTCCTGTTGCGTCACCCTCTGCCGATACAACGGTTCAGGGGGCGGAGACGGCACAGCTGTTGCCCACTTCCCCCGGTCCGGCCCCCGATGTTCCCCATGATCGTGCGCCAGCGACGACGGCGCCAACCTCGCCTGGGCGGGATCTCTTGCCCGAGAGCGTGGGGCCGGTCGGCCTGCTCGCGCGGCACACAAGGCTGGCGAAAGGCCTCGACGGTTCTGCCTTCATCGTACCGTTCGGCGATACCACCGGGGCCGCGGTTTTCCAGTGCCGCGGTGGAACATTCGTCGTCTTCGATGAACGACGGCCGGTCGACATGGCCGCACTGCATCTTGACCCGATATTTGGCCAGGCGAGCGTGCAACTCCTTCCGGGCGGCACGCTGCTGCGACTTCCGGTGCCGAACGGCGTATCGATTGCCCTGTCCCGGGCGCCACAGGGATGGCGGATCGCCGGACTGAACGGGGTCCCGAAATCGCAGCCCATCGTCGCGACGCTCGCGGACGGCAGCCTCACCCTCGAAGCCGAACAGGCGAGCGATGTCGTAACTATGGCTGACCCGGACACCGGGGCGACACTTCTCGTCGGGACGCAGCGCCGTCCCGGACAAGGCGTGTCTGCCAACCGCTACACCACTGAATTCGTATTGCGAACGACAGGTCTTGGCGTCGTCGTCGAACCGCTGTCCGACGCGATCGGTCTCAAGGTTGTGCCGGCCGGCTTCAATCTGACGGGCGGCCTCGGAGGCCTTGCCGCCTCGCCCCGAACCGACGCAACGGATGCCTTGATCGAAGCCGCGCATCTGACGCGGCGCCTCGATTTCTCCACGATGCCAGCAGCGTCGCTGATGCAAGTGATGTCCAAGCAGATGATGGACGCGGCACTGGCGCCGCCTCAGGCCAAAGGTCCGAAGCGACGGACGGTTGCTCAGAGCATGATCGCTCTCGGGCTCGCGGCAGAAGCGGAAGGGCTGTTGCGTGTTGCCGCCGAGCAGGATCCTCGTCAGGCTGCGTCAGCAGATGTTAAGGGTTTGACGGCCATCGCGGCAATGCTCGCCGGCCGCCTCGCGGATGCGGATGGCATTGCCGATCCAGCACTGAACGGGACGGACGACATTGCCTTGTGGCGGGCAGTGCGACAGGCCATGCAGGACGAGGGATCACCCAGCGCCGCCGCGGTGTTCGCAGGTACCGCGCCGCTGGCGCTGCTTTATCCAGGTCCGATCCAGGACCGTATCCTTCCCTTGATGCTCGAGACGATGATCCAGGGCGGCGAGATCGCGCCAGCGGCTCGGCTACTGGCAGATCGCAAGAACGACACCAGTCTGGACTATGCTCGTGCATTGCAGAAACAGGCGGAGGGCGATACCGACAAGGCGCTCGAGTTGTTGGACGCGTTGGCCGCGGGGCACGATCGTTTCAACCGAGCCCGAGCGTCAGCACGAGCTGTGGAACTGCGGCTGTCGACCCACAGGATCGATCCGGGCCAGGCCGCTGATGCTCTGGACAAGCTCATCTATGCCTGGCGTGGCGATCAGCGGGAGCTGGCACTCCGAGAGCGCATCGCCGAATTGCGCGCGCAGGCGGGGGCATGGCGGGTGGCGTTATCGACGTTTCGACAGGCCGAAAGCGATTTCCCTGAGCAAGCCGCCGCCGTGCACGGGCGTCTGAAAGATGCTTTTGCCAGCATGATTGCAGGACATGGCCTGGGGCAGATGACCCCCATCGACGTCGTTTCAACCATCGATGAAAATGCCGATCTGATGCCCGCCGAGGGTGGCGATCCCGCGTTGGAAGAGCAGTTGGCCGACCAGTTGCTGGCTTTGGACCTGCCCGATCGCGCCAGATCGGTGCTGCAAAAGCTCATGAAGTCCGCCGTCACGGTTGCCGGTAAGGCCCGGTTCGGGACCACGTTGGCAACGCTGGAAGCACGGGAAAAGGATGACACCGGCGCCATCGCGGCGCTGGACGCATCCGAGGGGCATGATCTGCCGCCCGAGCTGACTGCGAAGCGAGTGCTGCTTCGCGCCCACGCCATGGCCAATCGTGGGGATCAGGCCGGCGCGGCGGCGATATTGAGCGCCATCAGCACGCCAGCAGCCAACGAAGCTCGCGCCACGATCTTGGAACAGGCCCAGGACTGGCCGGGAGCGGAGCGGGCGTGGTCGGATTATGCCTCTACCGAGCTGCCGGAAAACGGCGATCTGAACGACGGCCAGTCACGCACATTGCTGCGTCTGGTAACAGCGGCCGCGCGGGCAGCCGACAACACGACGCTCGAGACTCTGCGCACGAAATACGCCAGCCGGATCGGTCCCGGTGCGTTGGCGGATATGTTCCGCCTGCTCACCGCCGAACCTGTACGCGGAACCAGCGACCTCGAGCGGGCCCAGCAGGAGGCGACCTTGGCGCAGTCGCTACCGGCGAACCTGAAGGCGCTGGAGGTCGCGTCGCCGGGGCGCTGAGGCCGCCCTAACCGCTCGGGGATTTCTTCCAGGTTTGCCTGACAGAGGGGCTTGCACAATCCCCGCCCAGTGATCATGTTTCGCGGCCTTGGCCCCAGGGGATCGTGGGTGTTTACGCGCGTACGATCCAACAGGCCGTCTACTGGTAGGAAGGGGTACGCGATGAACGCACTCAGCCCGCTGGGGATGGTCTCGGAACTTCCGAGCAGCAACCAGATAAAGTCCGACGCTGAGCGGACGCTCGTGGAAGTCGAAGGCCCGGAAGCCCCGAAGGATTATTTCGTCGAGCGGGACGGCGTGAAGTTCGCCGGCATGCATCTGCTGGTGGACCTGTGGGGCGCATCGAATCTTTGCGATCCTGAGTTCATAGATCGGGCGCTGCGGGAAGCAGCGGAAGCGGCTGGCGCGACAATCTTGCACGGTCATTTCCACCACTTTTCGCCGAACGGCGGTGTCAGCGGCGTGCTGGTGCTGGCGGAGAAGTCATATCTCCATTCACACATGGCCCGAGCGGGATTTCGCCGCGATTGATATTTTCATGTGCGGCGCGTGCGACCCTCACCATAGCCTTCCTGCCTTGAGGGCAGCATTTGAGCCTGTCTCGGTCGATCTCGGTGAGCAGCGCCGCGGTCTGATCACCTGATCGACGATCTCCAGGGGCGGCGGCAAGGCCGCCCCTCCTTTGCGCCGGAGCGGGAGAGACTACGATGACAACCGATTGCTGGTTGAACGAAACGCTGTACCCGGGCTGGGGGCAACGCTTTCGGGTAAAGCGGGAATTGGCACGCGTTCAAAGCGAGTTCCAGGATATCGTGATCTTCGAAAGCGAGACGCACGGCCGGGTGATGGTGCTTGATGGTGTCATCCAGATCACCGAGGGCGATGAGTTCGTCTATCAGGAGATGCTCGTCCACGTGCCACTGCTCGCGCACGGTGCGGCGGAGAATGTACTGATCATAGGCGCCGGAGACGGCGGCGTGCTGCGACGGGTGCTGCTCCACGGCAACGTAAAACGTGCCGTGATGGTGGAGATCGACAGCGAGGTGATCCGGCTGTCGAAGGAATTCTTGCCGGCGATCGCGGGGGATGCCTGGACCGACAAGCGGGCAGAGGTGATCACGGGTGACGGGATCGATTACGTAAGCAGAGCCGCGGATACTGCGTTCGACGTGATCATCGTCAACTCGACCGATCCCATCGGGGTAGGGGAGGTTCTCTTTACGGATCAATTCTACCAGAACTGCGCGCGCATCCTAACCGCCAGGGGTGTGGTGGTTAACCAGTGCGGGGTGCCGTTCATGCAAGCTGGCGAACTGCGCGATACAAGTGCGCGGCGGCGCGACTTCTTTCCATACGTGACGGCCTATGTCGCCGCGGTTCCGACCTATGTCGGCGGCTTCATGACCCTCGGCTGGGCCGCCAAAGACGCCGCGCTGACGAAGGTCCCGGTCGACCTGATCCGCTCGCGCGCGCATCAGGTCGGCATTCTCGGCAATACGGATTACTGGACGCCGGAGATCCACGCTGCGGCATTCCACCTGCCGCCCTTTATTGCACGGCATCTTCCGCCGATATGAGAAACTCTCTCCTGTTGGTCGAAACAGAAGCGCCATAACCCGATCCGCCGGCCGGTTGCCACGAACGCATATCGCGGGGTCGGCAAACTGAGCTAGGACAACGGTCGCACAATACTCGAGGAAGTCCTTATGCGGCCCTTGGTTCGACCCGCCCTGCTGGCAACGCTCCTGCTGATGGGCACCCTGCTGCCAGCGCGTGCCCAGATCGACAGCCGCGAGGGCATCGCATTGCAGAACCAGATCTACCAACTCCGCCAGGAACTCAAGACGTTGGAAGATCAGACTTCTCGTGCCGGCACCTCGCGACCGCCGTCCTACAGTCCGCCTCCGCCGCAATATGGCAGCGGCGACATTGTGACGCAGCTTCTGACTCGTGTCGAAGCGCTGGAGGACCAGGTACGCCAGCTTCGTGGGCAAGGCGACGAAACGCAGAACCAGCTTCGGCGTCTGGGCGCGGATTTGACCAAGCGCGTGGATGACCTGGCGTTTCAGGTCAACCCACAAGCCGCTGCTTCACAGGCGAGCCCACCCTCGGCCGGCTTCCCGTCCACTAACTACCCGCCGAGCGGCGCGTTGGCCGCCGCCGGCAAACCCCCAGCGAACGCGATACCCGGCCAGGCTCCAACTCCGCCCCTGGTCACCCCGCCGGCGCCCTCTCGCCCGTTGGGCCCTCGGACCCCCGAGGTTGCCTTACAGGAAGGCAATGCAGCATTAGCCCGTCGCGATTACCAATCGGCCGAGGCTGCAGCGCGGGAAGTGCTGGCGAACCGCACGTCACCACGAGCCTATGACGCCCAATTGTTGCTCGCCCAGGCACTATCGGGTGAGCGGCAATACGCGCAGGCCGCCATCGCGTTCGACGACGCCTATAACCGGTCGCACAAAGGGTCACACGCCCAGGATGCCTTGGTCGGGCTCGCCAGTTCGCTTGCCGCGATCAATGAGAAAAAGGCTGCCTGCGACACGCTGTCGCGTTTGCGGACTGAATTCCCGCAGCCCCGTCCGGACATCAGGGACAGCGCGGCGGCGACGGCAGAGAAAGCGGCCTGTCGATAGCTGGCTGTGACGGCAAGGGAGCTCACTGTCCTTGACGCTGCGTTCGCGCGGGCGATGGCCAGGCTGGGGCCTTTCGAGCCGCGCCCTGCTCTGACCGTCGCAGTCTCGGGGGGCGCCGACAGCATGGCTCTGGCGCTGCTGGCGCGTAACTGGGTCCGTCAACGCCAGGGAACCTTGCGCGCGCTGATCGTCGATCATGGGCTAAGGCCGGAATCGGCGGAAGAGGCCGAGGTCACGATGGGACGGCTTCGCCGCCTCGAAGTCAGCGCGACCCGATTGACATTGACCACCCTCCGGCCGGGAACAGCGCTGGCGGAACGGGCCCGGATCATGCGCTACGAGGCGCTTTCGGCCGCCTGCCGGTCAGCCGGATCGTTGCACCTGTTGGTTGGCCACCATGCGGCGGATCAAAGCGAAACCATGATGATGCGGGCGCTGGGGAACAGCCTGACGCATGGCTTGGCCGCGATGCCGGCATTGGCCGAAATTACGGGGGTTCGCCTGCTCCGGCCCCTGCTGACCTTCGACCCGGCCGCACTGCGACGGCTGTTGCTCGACCGCGGTATCCAATGGGCGGAAGATCCGTCGAACCACGATCACAAGGCCCTACGGCCCCGGCTTCGCCACGGCTCGGGGCGTCCGTCGGACGGCGGCGTGGCCAGATTGATCGAGGCAGCGAGGACTGTCGGTGCATTGCGTGCCCGGGAGGAGACCTCGACCGCCGCTGAACTGGCAAACCGCACGGTCCTTCGGCCAGAAGGTTTCGCGCTGTTATCGCCCGGTCGGATCAGTGTTGCTGCACTCGCCGCTCTCATACGGACGATTGCCGGCTCGCCATATGCCCCCGGGCTGCAGCAGATAGCCGACCTGGCTGCCCGGCCACGTCCAGCGACGATCGCCGGGGTGCGTCTCTTGACCGCCGGCCGGACCGGTGACGGTCTTCTGCTGGTGCGCGAGGAGGCGGCGATGGCGGAATCCGTGGAGGCCGGTCGGGATGCGGTCTGGGATGGACGCTTCCGGCTCGTCACCGATTGCAGCCTGCCGCCAGGCGCATTCATTGGGAAGTTGGGCCCGGACGCAGCTCGCTTTAGACGGCGATCCAGCCTGCCTTCGGCTGTACTCCGCACCTTGCCTGCTATTCGATTTGATAAAACTCTTATGGCGGTGCCCCATTTGGGCTATGTTATTGATAATACATGGGCACAAATGATGATTTTGTTCATTCCACGCAAGCCGTCAGCCGGGGCCTGCTTTTTGCCTATGGGCTCATGAGCGGCATTTTGCCGGCAGGGTCATGATTTTTCTGTGTTTAGCCGACATCCCGAAACCGTGGGGATGAAGGTTGAGAATTTACACACTATGTTAGTGGCGTCATGGTGTGCCAACGGTGCAGTGGACGAGAGCATGACGCGCCCCTATACGGACTGAGAACGTGAGCAACATCATATGAGCAATTTCGGCCGGAACCTCGCGCTGTGGGTGATCATAGCCCTGCTGCTCGTGGTGTTATTCAATCTGTTCCAGCCGGGCGTCAGCCACACCAATTCGACCCAGATCGCCTATTCGGACTTCATCTCGGAGGTCAATTCCGGACGGGTCCGCGACGTGGTGATCCAGGGGCGCACCGTTTCCGGGCAGCTCAACGACGGGCGGACGTTCCAGACCTATACGCCTGAAGACCCGGCGCTGGTGAAGACGCTGACCGACAAGAACGTGCGGGTGATCGCCAAGCCCGAAGACAGTGACGTCAATCCGCTGCTGCACTACCTGCTGTCGTGGTTCCCGATGCTGTTGCTGATCGGCGTCTGGGTCTTCTTCATGCGCCAAATGCAGTCGGGCGGCGGCCGGGCGATGGGCTTCGGCAAAAGCCGCGCGCGCATGCTGACCGAAAAGCAGGGGCGGGTCACGTTTGAGGACGTGGCCGGGATCGACGAAGCCAAGGGCGAGCTGCAGGAAATCGTTGAATTCCTCAAGGACCCGCAGAAATTCCAACGCCTGGGTGGCAAGATCCCCAAGGGGGTTCTGCTCGTCGGTCCTCCGGGCACCGGAAAGACCTTGCTGGCCCGCGCCATCGCTGGCGAGGCAAACGTTCCGTTCTTCACCATCTCCGGCTCCGACTTCGTGGAGATGTTCGTCGGTGTCGGGGCTTCCCGCGTGCGCGACATGTTCGAGCAAGGGAAAAAGAACGCGCCGTGCATCATCTTCATCGACGAAATTGATGCGGTCGGTCGCCATCGCGGGGCAGGTCTGGGCGGCGGCAACGACGAGCGCGAGCAGACACTGAACCAGATGCTTGTCGAGATGGACGGATTTGAGTCGAACGAGGGCGTCATACTGATCGCCGCCACCAACCGGCCGGATGTGCTGGACCCGGCATTGCTGCGCCCCGGTCGCTTCGATCGGCAGGTCGTGGTGCCAAACCCGGACGTCAACGGGCGCGAGAAGATCTTGCGCGTACACATGCGAAAAGTGCCGCTGGCGTCGGACGTCGATCCGAAGGTGATAGCGCGCGGCACGCCCGGGTTCTCGGGCGCCGACCTGGCGAACCTCGTGAATGAGGGTGCTCTTCTCGCCGCACGCCTCGGCAAACGGGTCGTCGCAATGTCGGAGTTTGAGGCCGCCAAGGACAAGGTCATGATGGGCGCCGAGCGTCGGTCGTTGGTGATGTCCGAGGCCGAGAAGCGGATGACGGCCTATCACGAGTCCGGGCATGCGTTGTGCGCAATGCACGAGCCTGAGTGCGATCCGGTTCACAAGGCCACGATCATCCCGCGTGGTCGGGCGCTGGGGCTGGTCATGAGCCTGCCCGAGGGTGACCGCTACTCAAAGTCCAAGTCAAAGCTGCTGTCGGAGCTGACCATGGCGATGGGAGGCCGAGCGGCTGAGGAAATCATCTTCGGGCCGGACAAGGTCTCCAACGGCGCCGCCGGCGACATCAAGATGGCCACCGATCAAGCTCGGCGCATGATCACCGAATGGGGCATGTCCGATAAACTCGGGATGATCGCGTACGGCGATAACAGCCAAGAGGTATTTCTCGGTCACTCCGTTACGCAAAACAAGAACGTATCAGAAGCAACGGCGCGGGAAATCGACGCCGAGATAAAAGACATCATCGACCGTGCCTACAACAAGGCTCGGCGGCTGTTGACCGAAAATGTTGAGGAACTACATCGTCTGGCACGCGGGCTACTGGAGCACGAGACGCTATCCGGCGATGAGATACGTACCGTGTTGCGTGGCGAGCCCGTCATCCGCAAGGTCGTGGATGAGCCGGCGCCCGAGGCCCGCCGGGCTTCAGTGCCGACAACAGGACGACCGGCAGCCCCAACGCAGCCGACCGGTGGCGCGGCACCGGCCCCACAGCCGGGTTAAAGAGCAAATTAGCGAGGTTGGGTGGGGGTTTGTGGCCGCTGACCGATCGTAGTGTGCCATCAGATCCGGGCTGCTCACGTGCGCCGTTGACGCGCCGGGCAAGTTGCTCCAACCAGACCGAGTGAATTATCGGCAGAAACACCTGCTGGCGATCGAGGGTCTGCATCCGCCCGCGATCAGCCACCTGATCGATCTCGCCGAAAGCTATGTGCTTCTGAATCGGTCAGGCAAGACCCAACGCGATCTGCTGCGTGGGCGCACCTTGATCAACCTGTTCTTCGAAGACAGCACCCGTACGCGCACCAGCTTCGAACTTGCCGGCAAGCGGCTGGGTGCGGACGTCATCAATATGTCGGTCTCGACGTCCTCGGTAAACAAGGGCGAAACGCTGATCGACACCGCAACGACGCTGAACGCGATGCATTGTGATCTGCTGGTGGTGCGCCACGATCAGTCCGGCGCACCAAACCTGTTGGCGCAGATCGTCGACGCCGCGGTGATCAACGCCGGGGACGGGACTCACGAGCACCCGACCCAGGCACTGCTCGACGCACTGACAATCAAGCGACACAAGGGGCGGATCGCCGGACTGACCGTCGCCATCTGTGGCGACATCGCCCACTCTCGCGTCGCGCGCTCGAACATCCACTTGCTGACGACGATGGGGTGCCAGGTTCACGTGGTCGGGCCACCCACGTTGATTCCGGCTGAAGTTGCCAATCTGGGCGTGACCGTTTTCCACGATATGGCGACCGGTCTGGCGGGCGTGGATATTGTGATGATGCTGCGCCTGCAGCGGGAGCGTATGTCGCGCGGGCAAGTTCCAAGCGCCCGAGAGTATTTCCGATTTTTCGGCCTGGACCGCGAGAAGCTGGCGTACGCCAAAGCAGACGCGCTGGTGATGCATCCAGGCCCGATGAATCGCGGTGTCGAAATCGACAGCGCGGTGGCTGACGATCCGCTTCGCAGCGTGATTCGTGAACAGGTTGAGATGGGGGTCGCCGTCCGCATGGCGGTCCTCGATACGCTATCGCGAGGACATGGCCGGAATGAGCCCTGAGGCTCGATGATTCCTGATACGATCTTTGTCGGCGCCCGTATTCTGAGCGCCGGCGTTGATATCGTTGGCGATCTGTTGGTTCGTGACGGTCTGATCGCGGATTTCGGACAGTCCCTGGGCCGACCCGACGGTGCCGTGGTCGTTCCGGCAGAAAACGCGATCCTCTGCCCCGGCCTCGTCGATATGCGGGTCGCCCTGGGCGAGCCCGGGTTTGAGTATCGCGAAACGATCGCCTCGGCCTCCGCGGCGGCGTCGGCAGGCGGGATCACCACGCTGGCCGCCCTGCCCGACACCGATCCTGCGATCGACGACCCTGCGCTGGTGCAACTGCTGCGAGCCAAGGGAGATGCAACTGGCAGCCTGACGATACTGCCCTATGGTGCCGTGACCCGCGGTTGCCGTGGCGAGGAGCTGGCCGAGCTTGGATTGCTGAGCGAGGCCGGCGCGGTCGCCTTCACGGATGGATCGCGCGCCATCGGTCCCGCGCGGCTCATGCGCCTCGCCCTGGCCTATGCACGCGGTTTTGGCGCGCGCATCATTCAGCATCCGGAGGAGCCATCCTTGGCCGCAGGTGGCTCCGCGACGGAGAGTGAGCAGGCGACCCGGTTGGGCCTACCCGGAATTCCAGCCGCGGCCGAGGCGATCATGGTTGCGCGCGACATCAGAACTCGCTGAGTTGACCGGTGGAGGGGTACATTTCGCTCACGTATCAACAGCCGAGGCGCTGACGCTTATTCGGCGCGCCAAAGAAATGGGTCTGGCCGTAACGTGCGATACCGCTCCGCCATACTTCGATCTGAACGAGACGTCGGTTGGGGATTTTCGGACCTATTCGAAGTTGTCGCCACCGTTGCGGAAGGATCACGACCGCCGAGCGGTGGCGGCGGCACTGGCGGATGGTACGATCGATGCGGTCGCGTCGGACCACCAGCCTCGTGACGTCGATGATAAGCGGCTGCCGTTCGCGCTGGCATCGGCCGGGGGCTCCGGCCTTGCGACGTTGCTCGCAGTAACGTTGGTGCAGGTTCATAACGGCGCCTTGCCGCTGTCGGCGGCAATCGAACTGCTGACCTCCCGACCTGCCGCGCTGCTCGGCGTCGACGCAGGTCGGATCGCTAGACGAATGGTTGCGGATCTGTGCCTGTTCGAACCGGATCGCATATGGAAGGTTGAAGCTGGTAAACTTCCGGGCAAGGCACAGAACAGCCCCTTCGACGGACGGCCTCTAGAGGGTGTGGTTCTGGGAACCTGGAAGCGTGGCCGACGGGTATTCGGCTAAATACGTCGCCCCGTAGTCTCGGATAGATCGTGCCGAGGCCCGGAGATTACGCCGCGTTCGTTACATTCAGCGAGAATAAAGACTGGCTTCGACAAAGTAAAAGAGCGGCGGGGAGAGAGCTGGGTATTTGATACATCACCTCATCGGCGACGCCCCCCAAACGGGCCTCGTCCGCTGCGAAGTCTACAAATGAAAAGGGGCGCCCGCGGCGCCCCAATTCCGTCCGACAAAAGCCAAGCTTATCGAATGATGATTTCGACGCGCCGGTTCTGTGGCTCACGCACCCCGGGTCCCGTCGGGACGAGAAGATGCGTGTCACCGAAACCTTGGATCGAAATGGCATCCTTGGGCACGCCATCCTTCACGAGTTCCGCGGCAACCGCCTTCGCCCGCCTCACCGACAGGCCCAAGTTGTATTTTGGTGTGCCGGACGTATCGGTGTATCCGTTCACCTCGATCCGGGTGTACTGCACCTTGGTGGAGTTCGCCGCAGCTTCCGAGACGATCTGGCGAGCACGGTCAGTCAGGACCGCCTTGTCCCAGTCAAAAAACACCAGATAGGACCGGGAGATGGGGGACGCCGGAACGGCGGCGGGAACCGGAGCCGGTGGCGGACCTTCCTGGCCGAAGTTGTAGCGAACACCGATCATGAAGGTGTGGTTGAAGTTGTTACCCAGCTTGAAATTTGCTGGAGCCGTGGCACCCCTGAGGCTGGTAACCGTGCCACCGTAATCCCGGTTGCCTTCCAGACCCATGAAACGGTAATCCGCGGTCACCGCCAGACCAGGCACGCCAGGGATCGGAATTGACCCGCCGAGGATCCCCTGATAGGCAAAGCTGCCCTCGGTGGAGGTGTCAGAAAGAGCAGAGATGCCAGTGCGAGCAAAGACAGGAGAGAAACTGATGCTACGCGCCTGCGCCCACTGATACCCGACGCCGACACCGATATATGGCTGCACGACGGGAACCATTCCCACAAAGTCATACAGCACGTTGAACATGCCGCCATACTTTTGTTCGGCCCCACCGATAGCGGTGTTGGAGTTGCTGCTGTAGAAATTATTGTAGCGAAAATTGCCCTCGACTTCCGCCCGGAGGCCGTTACCTAGGCCGTAGCCAAGGTTCATTAAAAATGCCGGTCCGGCCCGGCCACTGAGCCAACCGCCGCCCGACGCACGCCCAGACGTGATCTGCGCGCCTTCGTCCTGCATCAGGTTTATGCCCGCTTCGCCGCCCAAATAAATGCCGGTGACCGGTTGGGCCGACGCCGCGATCGGCAGCGCCAACATCGTGGCAGCGGCCAGTGCACTGCGGAATTTCATTCATTCTCTCCTTGGATCTCAACTACCGGGCGAATGGGACGGAAGGTCAATAAGCCGAACCCGCCTTTCCGCTTCAAGAACCATAGCGAGCCAAACAATCGTTGGCGAGAGGCAGCCGTTTGATCGAGCCACACCGTTGCGCTGATGTCACACCAAGCTCCACGGCCATTTGCCGGCGCTTCGCCGAATCCGAGCAGGCGCCCACCGCCTGCGGAATCTGCTCCGCAGCCCGTCCCTCTCGGCAAGGTTATCAAAAGCTCAGCGCTCGTGCTGGGGCGTCGGCCGCCGCAAAAATGCAGCAGTCCACCACCAAGCGATCCGGCGGATTGCGGGATCTGGCCGGTTATGCGGAGTGTTGCGAATTTTTCCAGCATCTTGCCGTCAATCGCGGCCCGCGAATGGTGCCAGAGCGGATTGCAACGGACCAATCCGATCTGACTCCGGCACGACCCGCCGGCGAGGTGGAGCATCCGTTCCGACGTTGCATGGATACCTGCCACAGGGACCAGTAGGGCACGCGATCCATCTCGTTGGTCGAGATGCATCCGCCGCAGGACCTTGATCACATTTTTGTGATCGATGCCACGACCAGCCTCGGCCGCGTCACCGTACCAGATGGAATTTGTTGCACAGTGGCGCGTTCCTCGCATCTGTCCCCCCAAGGAGACCCACGCCACCATGCCGATCCCCACTCTGACCGCCGGACCCCTGACCCTGCGTGGCTTTCGTGCCAGTGACTGGGACGACCTCGCCGTAATGAACTCCGACCCGCGGGTGCGCCAATGGCTGGGCGGGACGATCTTGAACCGGTCGCAAACCTGGACACAGATGGAGGCTATCCTTGGGCAATGGGCACTGCGCGGCTATGGCCTGTTCGCCGCCGAGGTCGATGGCTGCTTTGCCGGGCGCGTCGGTATCCTTCACCCGGCGGACTGGCCGGAACCTGAACTGGCGTGGACCCTGGCCACACCGTTCTGGGGGCGGGGCCTCGCCACCGAGGCGGCCCGATGTGCTCGAGACTGGGCATTCAGCCAATTTGGCTGGGGTCGTCTGGTCAGTTTCATAGCAGCTGAAAACCACCGGTCTCGCCGCGTAGCCGAAAGACTTGGGGCCGTAACCGACGGCTCGATCATGCTTCGAGGATCAGTGGCCGACGTCTGGGTTCATCCCGCACCTGGACGCGGCATCGTTGCCTGACATGAATGCGGCGTCGGACGTGCCTGCCCGATAGGGATGATACGGCTCGATGGGGATGACACGGACAGAGTGATACCAACCTGGTGCGGAAGATCGCAGAGCCCCCCAGGCCGATAAAATTACTCGCGAAACAGCGGCTGGAGCGGCTCCACGCAAAGCGGAAGCGAGCTAGAACCGGTGCGGGACCGGTTCTATCCGCCAGTTGTCAAAGCCTGCTTTCACGACGACTGCTGTCGGCGCAGGAACGCTGGAATCTCAAGACCCGCTTCCTCGGCCGCGGAGGCCGGGCGAACCGCGATCCGAGGCCCGTCGGAGTGAGCATGCTCCAGCGGAGGCTCCCGGCGAACTTGCTGCGGCGGCAGGTCGGACGCGTATTGCGGCGGCGCTACCCTTCTGCGCAACACCCCCGTCACGGTATTGAAAAGGCTTTGTCTGGCCGGTTCAGACTCAGACTGAGTGAAGCTCGAGGGCGTGTCGATTGCGACCGACCGTTGCTGATTCGCGAACAGTCCCGGGCGCCCGGCACGCGCACCCGGAGGTGCCTGCATTTGCGGATAACTCATGGGCTGGCGCGATTGACGCCCCGACGCGACGGCGGCCATCGGCTGCTCACTGCCCATCATGTCTATTGCTTCCGCCGCACCCAGATGCTGTGACACCTGCCGCAACGAGGCCGTGGGGTGCGGACCGGCTGGCCCGGCCGGCGCGGCCGAGCCTGGGGCGACGTTGCGCATATGGATCGGCTGCGGCGCGGGACCGCCGCCGACCGCGACGAGCTTCGGGCGCGATTGTTCGGCGGGTTTATGTGAGTCGATGCCGGTCGCAACCACCGATACGCGAATCCGTCCGGTGAGCGTTTCGTCCACCGCCGAACCAAAAATCACGTTGGCGTCTTCGTCGACCTCGGCGCGTATGCGGTTGGCGGCCTGATCAACCTCGAACAGAGTAAGGTCCTCTCCACCGGTGATGTTGATCAGCAGGCCTCGGGCGCCGGACATGCTGGTATCTTCCAGCAGTGGATTGTTGATCGCCGCCTCGGCCGCGACAATGGCGCGATTCTCGCCCTCGGCTTCCCCCGTGCCCATCATGGCCTTGCCCATTTCGGCCATGACCGTCCGGATATCAGCGAAATCGAGGTTGACGAGCCCGTGCACCATCATCAGGTCGGTCACGCCGCGGACGCCCATGTAAAGCACCTGGTCGGCCATCTTGAACGCATCGCGCCAGGTCGTGCGTTCATTAGCCATACGGAACAGGTTCTGATTGGGAATAACGATCAGCGTATCTACGTATTGTTGCAGTTCGTCGATACCTTGATCGGCCGAGCGGGCGCGCCGGACGCCTTCGAAACCGAATGGCTTGGTGACCACGCCGACTGTCAGTATGTTACGCTCCCGCGCCATGCGGGCGATCACCGGCGCCGCGCCGGTACCAGTGCCGCCGCCCATTCCGGCGGTGATAAAGACCATATGCGCGCCATCCAGATGGCGATACAGCTCGTCAGCCGCCTCCTCCGCGGCTGCTTTGCCGATTTCCGGCTTGGCGCCAGCTCCCAGCCCCTGAGTGATGTGCGGACCAAGCTGGATACGGCGATCCGCGCGGCTGTGCATGAGCTGCTGCGCGTCGGTGTTGGCCACCACAAACTCAACACCCTGCAGGTTCGCTGAGATCATGTTGTCGACGGCATTCGTTCCGCCGCCGCCAACCCCGATCACTGTGATGCGGGGTGAAAAGTCTGTGGTGGTCATCTGCGGGATCATAAGGTTCAGGGTCATTTCGATCTCCCCCCAATTTGCGGGATGACTATGAGTACAGGTATTACAACGTCGACATCGATTCGCGACGAATCAGACACGTTCCTTCAAAAAATTCACCAGGCGTCGGAACAATCCGACTGGCGACTCACCTTCCAGGTTGATGTCCTGGAACGCTCGACCATCGCCGGCTGCCCAGCACAGCAGCCCGGCGGCGGTCGCAAAGGCGGGGCCGGAGGCAAGTTCCGGCAGGCCACGCATCGTCGCGGGACGCCCAAGGCGCACCTGCCGACTGAGCATACGTGCGGCCATTTCACGCACGCCTGGCAGCTGGCAGGCACCACCCGTCAGCACCACGCGATTGCCCGCGGCCCTCGACAGGCCCGAACTGTCAAGCCGGTCCTTGATATACTCGAACGTTTCTTCAAGCCTCGGACGAATGATGTTCACCACCATGCTGCGCGGAACCTTTGCAAGCTGATGGTCCTCTTCGCCCACCAATGGAACCGGAAGCAGTTCCCGGTCATCGTCCGGGCTGGACTCGACGTTGCCATACAGCGTCTTCAATCGCTCGGCATGAATGAGGGTGGTCGAAAGCCCTATGGCCAAATCCCGGGTGACGTGCAGCCCGCCGATCGCAAGTTGAGCGGTGTGCATGATCTGATTATCGGCGAACACCGCCATGCTGGTCGTTCCGCCCCCCATATCGATGATCGTGGCACCCAGGTCCCGCTCCTCTGGAACCAACGTCGACAATCCCGCGACCAGTGGCGCGGACACGAGGTTCTCGATATCCAGATCGCAACGTCCGATACAGGCTTCGAGGGTGCGCAACGCGGTGGAGACTGCGTCGATCACATGCAGACGAGCGTTCAATGTGGTGCAAAACAAGCCGCGCGGGTCGACGACATGGTCGGTGGCGTCGACTGCGAAATTCAGCGGCAGGACGTGGATCGCCTCCCGCCCATCGACCGCCGCGCGCCCGCTGCCCTCAGTCACTACACCACGGATATCGTGCTCACCCACGGCTCGGCCGCCGACCGGCCATTGGACGTTGAACAGCCGCGATTCCGGTTGACCGCAGGTCAAGTTGACGGTGACCGCGCGCAAACGGGTATCCGCCATGTCCTCGGCCTGTCCGACGCAAGCGCGGATCGCCCTCTCCGCAGCCTCCAGATCAGTGATGTCACCGCTGTTCAGACCCCGGCCCTTTTGCCAGCCAAAGCCGAGCACCCGCAGTGTGCCGTCGGGCTCCGTCCGTCCGATCAGGCAGGCGATCTTGGTGGAGCCGATATCGACCACCCCGAACGGCCCGGCACGATGATGCCGATGCGTTTCAAAATCCGGCGGGCCATCCGCCGGGGACAGAACACGACGAGGATTGTCGGCCATCGCTCGTGCTCCTACGTGGGTTTTTTCGCGACCACGGGGACCGTGGGCGGCGGCAAGGCGACGGGGTGCGGTCCGCCGGGCGGCAGAGGCGGCGTGACGTCGATGTCACTTGAACCAGGCGCCGGGCGAAGCACCAGGCGATCCGGCAGGCGTAGATCGATTGCCGCCAGGGGCCGGTCGAGCACGGCGTGGTCCTGCTGGAGCTGCATCAACCGATCTATCGCCGCGACCTCGTGACCCTCCGGCAACATGACGTCGCTGCCGCTGGCCATGCGAAGGTTCCAGCGGCGCTCGCCGACCCGAACGCTCGCCAGATACTTTCTCGGCCAACGCGGGTCGATCGCTCAACGCATCGAGAAGCTCCGCCGCTGCTAACGGTGCGCCGCGGCCCACGATCAGCGGCAGACGACGGAATTGCGCGACGTCCTGATCGGCGACAACCTGGCCGGCACGATCGACCAGCAAATATTTCCCTTGATTCTGCCAGATCGCGAACGGCCGCCGCTCCTGCAGCGAAACCATAACGGTATCGGGCAGGCGACGCTCCACCGTCGCATGTTCCACCCATGACAACGTCTCGATCCTTGCGCGGGCCTGCTCCAGCGAGAAGCCCAGAATAGGGTCTCCCCGGCTGACGCCGATGGCCGCGCGCAACAATGGCTCCGGCGTATTCGCTCGACCGTTGATGAGCACCTGCGTCACCCGCAGACCCGAGGCGGCCGTTGCGCTTCCGATGCGCTCGCGCATAGTGGCGAGCGTGCTGCCCGAGGTGCCACCAGACATCGCGGAACGTCCGAGGATCACGAGCAGCACCACGGCGATCGACGCCAGGACGATGCGAGCCAGGGGTCCGACCATGGAGCGCTGCCGGCGCAGCAGCAGGCGCCAGCCAGGCGGCCGGTCGGTCACCGAATTGCGCGGACCGTGTCTCACGCGCGGCATGCGGCGTTCTCCACCATCCAGGTGCACAACTGCGGGAAACTCATGCCCAGGTGCGCCGCCTGCTCCGGCAGCAAGGACGTCGGGGTCAGTCCCGGCTGGGTGTTGATTTCCAGCAGCACCAGACGGCCGGGTTCGCCGATGGTGTCATCGTAACGAAAATCGCACCGTGAAGCACCCCGGCAGCCCAGGGCCTGATGCGCCGCGACCGCAACCTGCATGGCGCGTGCATAGGCATCGGGGTGAACGGAGGCCGGAATGACATGGCGTGACCCGTGGTCGGCGTACTTCGACTCGTAATCGTAGAAATCGTTGGCGACCGCAAGGATTTCCGTAACGGCCAGCGCGCGGTCGCCCATCACGCCCACAGTCAGTTCGCGACCCGGAACATATTCCTCAACCAGCGCGAACGGGCCAAAGCGCCAGGCGCGGGCAATCTCGGCGCGCCGGTTGTCACCGCTTCGGACGATTTCGACCCCGACCGACGATCCCTCATTGACCGGCTTGACCACGTACGGCAACGGCAGCGGATCAACTGCTTCCAGCTCGGCGATCGACACGGTGCGGCCATGCGCGACCGGCAGACCAGCGGAGGTGAAAAGCGCCTTCGCGGCCTCCTTGTCCATCGCCAACGCCGAGGCCCGAACACCCGAATGCGTGTAGGGAATAGCGAGCCAGTCGAGCACGCCCTGAATCGCACCGTCCTCGCCAAAACGTCCGTGCAGGGCGTTGAACACGACATCCGGCTTCGGCGTCAGCGCGGCAAGCACGGAAGACAGATCCGCACCGACCTCAATCGGATCGACCTCGAAACCGGACTGACGAAGGGCCGCGATAACCTGCAGGCCACTCGACAGGCTTACCTCACGTTCGGCGGAGATGCCGCCATACAGCACCGCGACCCGGGTCACTTCACGATCTCCGGCTTGCCGGCAGGTATGCCGATGCGACGGATTTCCCAGTCCAGGGTCACGCCGGTCGCGACCAGCACGCGGCGGCGGACTTCCTCGGCCAAACCCTCGATGTCGGCAGCCGTTGCATTTCCGGTGTTAATCAGGAAGTTGCAGTGCTTTTCGGAAACTATCGCGCCGCCCCTGGTCAGGCCACGGCAGCCGGCCGCGTCGATCAACTCCCACGCCTTCATCCCCTCCGGATTGCGGAACGTTGACCCGCCGGTTCGTGCCCGCACCGGTTGCGATGCCTCGCGCGCAGTCCTGATCTCGGTCATGCGGGCGGCGATCAGCCGCGCCGCACCGGGCATCGCGTGCAGCCGGACCCTGGTGATCACGGCACCGACCGGAAGTGCGGCGTGCCGATAGGCGAACACCAACTGCGCCCGCGCAAGCCGACGCGGCTCGCCGGAGCGCGTTACGATCTCGACCCAGTCCAGGACCGTCGACAGATCTCCGCCATAGGCACCGGCATTCATCGCCACCGCTCCGCCGATCGAACCGGGAATGCCCGATAGAAACTCCAGTCCGGTCAAACCGGACGCCGCGGCCTGTTCCGCCACCGTCACGTCCAACGCCGCCGCGCCTGCCACAATGCCATCAGCATCCGGGCTGATCGTCGAGAACCCACGCGCCAACCTGATGGTCACACCGGGCAATCCGCCATCGCGCACGATCAGGTTGGAACACGCGCCGATCACGTGCACCGGCACATCATGCTGAAGTTGGCGCAGGAATTGCGCCAGATCGTCCACGTCGGCCGGGCGGACGAGCGCTTCAGCCGCGCCGCCTGCGCGGAACCAGGTAAACGGCGCCAGCGGGGCGTTCGCCTGCAGCCGACCACGGAATTTCGGCAGTGAGTCGATGAACCCGGGAGCGCGCGCGGCGGTCATCATACCGCGCCTCCCGCAGCCCGCTTCAGGCCGCCGTTTTGCAAGGCTGCGAGGTCGGCGGGCAGGGCGGCTGCCCATTGGGTGATCGATCCCGCGCCGAGGCACACGACATAATCGCCCGGACGAGCGATCGCATGCACCATTTCCGCCAGGCGTCCAGGGTTCGGCAACGCGACAACGCTGCGATGGCCACGGGCACGCAGACCTTCGACCAGCGCGTCGCGTGTGACACCGGCGATCGGCTGCTCCCCGGCCGCATAGACATCAGCCACGATCACCGTGCCGGCATCGTTCATGCAAGTGCAGAATTCACCGAACAGCGAGTCCAGGCGGGAGTAACGATGCGGCTGCACCACCGCGACGACATCCCGCGCACCGGCCTGACGCGCGGCCTTCAGCACCGCCGCGATCTCCACCGGATGGTGGCCATAGTCGTCGATCACGGTAATGCCACCGCTCTCGCCGGTCTTGGTGAAACGCCGTTTGACACCTTTGAAACCAAGAAAGGCGGTGCGCAATGTGTTGTCGTCGATTTCCATTTCGATGCCGACGGCGATCGCCGCCAGGGCATTTTGCACATTGTGGGCGCCGAGCATCGGCAGGCGGAACGGGGCTGTGCGGCGGGAACGATTGCGGGCCCGGTCGGTGACGACAACCTCGAACGAGGAGCCCAGCTTGTCGGGGATCAGGCGTTCCGCGCGGATGTCGGCCTGTGGCGAGAAGCCATAGGTGATGATGCGATGATCGGACAGGCGCGGGATCATCTGCTGCACTTCGGGATGATCGATGCAAAGCACCGCGAAGCCATAGAACGGAATGTTCGCAACGAATTGATCATACCCGGCGATCATCGCCTCGGCGGTGCCCCAGTGATCGAGATGTTCCGCGTCCATATTGGTTACCACAGCGATGATCGCCGGCAGCCGTAGAAACGATCCGTCGCTCTCGTCGGCCTCCACCACCATCCAGTCGCCGCTGCCGAGCCGCGTATTCGTTCCATAGGCGTTGATGATGCCGCCATTGATCACGGTGGGGTCGAGATGGGCGGCCTCAAGGACGCAGGCGATCAGGCTGGTGGTCGTCGTCTTGCCGTGGGTGCCGCCGACCGCGACAGCCCATTTCAATCGCATCAATTCAGCCAGCATCTCAGCTCGGCGAACCACCGGAATGAGGCGCGCACGGGCCGCGGCGACCTCGGGGTTGTCGCGCTTCACCGCCGTCGAGACGACGACGACCTGCGCCGCACCGAGGTTGGCTGCGTCATGGCCGATTGCGACCGAGATCCCGGCGTCGCGCAGACGCTGGACGTTGGCGGACTCAGCGATATCGCTGCCCTGCACGAGATATCCCAGCGTATGCAGCACCTCGGCGATCCCCGACATGCCGATCCCGCCGATGCCGACGAAGTGGATCGTCCCAATGGAGAGCGGCAGCGCCCTCATGCGCTCTCTCCCAGGCGAACGGTGTCCTGGCGCAGATGGCTTTCCACCAGTTCGGCCAACCGGGCAGCCGCGTCGGCGCGGCCTTGGGTGTGCGCAGCAACCGCCGCGGCGGTCAGTGCGGCCGGATCAGTCAGCAGCCCGCTTAGCCGTTGCGCGAGCGATACCGGATCAAACTGTGGCTGCGGCATGACCCATGCGCCGCCCGCCGCCGCCAGGGCGCGCGCGTTAGCCGACTGATGATCGTCAATGGCGCCGGGTAGCGGCACGAGGATCGCCGGACGGCCCGCGACCGCCAACTCCGCAAGGGTCGAGGCCCCGGCACGCGCAATCACCAGATGCGCGGCCGCCAGGCGTCCCGCGACGTTGGGAAAGAAGGGTGAAAGTTCCGCCTCCATCCCGAATTCAGCGTACGCATCGCGCACCCTTACCCAATCCTCCGCGCGGCATTGCTGAATGACCGTGACACGACTGCGCAACCCCTCCGGCAGAGACTTCAGGGCCGCCGGCACGACGTCGCTGAACACCCGCGCGCCCAGTGATCCGCCCAACACCAACAACCTGATCCGGTCGCTCGGCGCTGTGTAGCTGGCCTGGGCCAGCTCACCGATCGCCGGCCGAACCGGATTTCCGATCACCGCCGTGGGCACCTTGCCGGGCACAAGTTCGGTCGAGGCGAAACTCAGGGCCAGCACGTCGGCCCGCGCCGCGAGGAAGCGGTTCGCCCGTCCCAGGACAGCATTTTGCTCGTGCAGGATCACGCTGGGCCGACGCAGGATAAGGCGTGACGCAAGGACCGGCGCGACAGAGGGATAACCGCCGAAACCGACGATGCTCGCTGCTCCGATGCGGGCCAGAATGCCGCGAGCCTGAGCTATCCCAACTGCAAGCGACATGACCGCCTTGGTGCCCCGGACCATGCCACGCCCGGCAATCCCGGCCCCGCTCAGCACGTATTGTTCTCGCCCAGCAAAGATTCCGCTGCTCAGGCCGCCGGATCGGGCATCGGTCATCAGTGCGACCCGATGCCCGCGCGTCACCAGTTCGGCGGCGAGCGCCTCGGCGGGAAAGAAGTGGCCGCCGGTCCCGCCAGTCGCAATGACGATCGATTGTACCGCCGGCCCTCTCATTGCAATTCCTCTCGGCCGCGACGGCGTGTCAGGGCCAGCAGCATCCCCATGCCCAAAGCCACCGCGAGCACCGAGGACCCGCCATAGGAGATGAAGGGTAAGGTCATCCCCTTGGTCGGGATCAACTTGAGCGTCGAGGCCATGTTGACGAAGGCTTGCAAGCCAAAGCCAGTCACCAGGCCGGTGCAGGCAAGCACGACGAACAGGTCCTGCTCGCGCAGCAGCCGCAGCAGGCCGCGCATCACGATGAAGGCAAATACCGCAAGGATGACGACGCAGATCAACATTCCGAACTCCTCGCCGGCGACGGCGAAGACGAAGTCGGCATGGGCGTCCGGCAGTATGTCCTTGACGTGCCCCTCGCCCGGACCGCGGCCGAGGAGCCCGCCATTGCCGAACGCCTCAAGTGCGGTCGTGACCTGGTAGTTATCGCCCGTCCCATCCCAGAACCGGACCACGCGGCTGCGCACATGCGGGAACATGGTAAAGGCGACGACCGAGCCGCCGCCGATCATGCCCAGGGCCACTCCGACCAGGACCAGCGGCAATCCGTCGACGTAAAGTTGCGCCAGGAACACGACCGTGACAACTGCCAGCATGCCGATATCGGGCTGCGACTTCAGCAGCAGCAGGACAACGGCGAAAATGCCGAATGCCAGGAGCCGGCCGGGGAAACGCGGCGACTTTCTGGCCTCGCTCATCAGCCAGGCCGCGACCACGGCGAAACACGGCTTGAGAAATTCACTTGGTTGGACGGTCATGCCCGGCAGGGAAATCCAGCGCCGGGCGCCTTTGATCTCAACCCCGATGACCATCGTCGCGGCGGTCATCGCCAGCGCGATCAGGCAACCCACGATGGCCAATCGCCTAATGTCACGCGGCGACAGCAATGACACCAGCACGACGATCGCCCCCGGCCAGCGCCAGGAATACGACCTGCTTCAGGATGAAGATGTCGCGCGATGTGCCGATGCGTTCCGCCACGGCCGGGCTGGCGGCCAGCATCATGATGTAGCCAAAGCCGATCAGCATGCCGATCGCCCCCAGCGTCCAGCGGTCGACGCTCCACCACCAGCGGCCCAGCAGCGAATTGTCGGCGCGTGACAAAGTGAGCATCAGACGCGTCCCCCTGGCCGGTTTCCCGCACCCGGGCCCGGAGATGGCAGCGCGGCGGGCGCCAGATCGCGGGCTAGCGCGGCGAAGCGGTCGCCACGCTGGTCGTAGCCGGTGAACTGGTCCCAGCTCGCGCAGGCCGGCGACAGCAGCACGACCGGCGCCTCGGCGGCTCGCGCCGCGGCGAAAGCGGCGGGCACTGCCGCCTCCAGCGTCCCCGCCATGTCGAACGGAACGCCGTGGCGGGTCAGGGTTGCGGCGAAGTCGGGCGCGTCACGGCCGATCAGCAGAGCGCGGGCGATGCGCGGAAACAGCGGCACCAGCGGCTCGATCCCGCCTTCTTTCGCCATGCCGCCGGCAATCCAGATCAGCCGGTCGTAGCAGACCAGCGCCCGTTCCGCGGCGTCGGCGTTCGTGGCCTTGCTGTCGTTGATAAACGTCACCCCATCGATGGTGACGATCCGCTGCTGTCGATGCGGCAGCCCGGGATAGCTGAGCAGTCCCGACGAGATCGCGTCATCCGAAACGCCGAGGAACCGGGCCATAGCCGTCGCCGCCGCCGCATTCTGCGCGTTGTGCATCCCGGGCAGAGCCGGCGCCCAGTGGAAACGGCGTTGCATGCCGGACACGCGAACGACCCGGGCAGGCCGGCGCCTCCAGCCAGGCCGCCATGTCGCGCGATCCGGCATCGTCGATCCCGATCACCGCCAGGTCTTCGTCGTCTGCCGATCGAAGATCGCGCGCTTGGCCAGGGCATAACCAGCCATGTCGCCGTGACGATCGATATGATCCGCGCTGAGGTTGAGCATGGCCGCCGCATCAAACCGCAGTGTCGCGAGTTGCTCCAACATATAGGAGGACATTTCCAGCACGTACACTCCATCATGTGGCAGCAGCGGCAATGACAGCGCCGCCGGACCAAGGTTGGCGCCGGCGGCGGCGGGGATTCCGGCGGTTTCCAGGATGTGCGCCAGCAATGCCGTGGTGGTGGACTTGCCGTTGGTGCCGGTGATGCCGGCGAACCGCGCCCGAGAGCCGGAAGCACGCACCGCCTGGAACAGCAGTTCGGCGTCGGACAGGATCGGGATCGCCGCCTCGATCGCGCGCTGTGCGATCGGATGCGGCTTCGGCAGCCGATGCGGGATGCCGGGCGACAGCACCAGAGCGTCAAAATCGAACGGCCCGCTCGCGAGGTCACGGACTTCGAGGCGTGTGAAATCGCCGGCGACCGCGGCGCGCGCGGCTGAATTGTCGTCCCAGGCAACGACATCGGCCCCCATCGCGGCCAGAGCACGGGCCGCGGGCAGGCCGTTCTTGCCCAGGCCGACCACGGCGAAGCGCTTGCCGCTGAACATCGAGGACGAAAATCCGCTCATCGGATCTTCAAGGTCGCCAGACCGACCAGCGCCAGGATCATCGAAATGATCCAGAACCGAATGACGATCGTCGGCTCGGCCCAGCCCTTCTTCTCGAAATGATGGTGCAGCGGGGCCATCAGGAAGACCCGTCTGGCCGGTGCGCTTGTACCAGAACACCTGGATGATGACCGAGAGCGTCTCGACCACGAACAGGCCGCCGACGATCATCAGCACGATCTCATGCTTGGTTGCCATTGCGACCGCGCCCAGCGCGCCGCCCATCGCGAGGCTGCCGATATCGCCCATGAAGACTGCGGCGGGCGGCGCGTTGAACCAAAGGAACCCCATGCCGGCGCCGACCAGGGCGGAGCAGAACACCGCCAGTTCGCCCGCGCCCACCACCGGGTTGAGTTGCAGGTAGTCGGCGAAGATGCGATTGCCGACCAGATAGGCGATCAGCGTGAATACCGCGGCCGCGATCATGGTCGGCACGATCGCCAGACCGTCCAGGCCATCGGTCAGGTTGACCGCATTGGACGCGCCCATCATCACCAGCATCCCGAACACCGGGAAAGAGAAGCCCAGCTGGATCGCGACTTCCTTGAATACCGGAACGGTCAGCGCCGTCCCGAGCGGCCCGCGCGCGAGGGAGGTGATCCAGACCGCGGCGACGAGGCCGACCACCGCCTGGACGAGCAGCTTCGTCCGCCCCGGCACGCCACGTGTGTTGCGCTTGGTGACCTTCAGATAGTCGTCACAGAACCCCAGCGCGCCGTAGCCCAGGGTAACGAACAGCACGGCCCAGACGTAGCCGTTGCGCAAGTCAACCCAGAGCAAGGTGGAGATCGTCAGCGCGCCGAGGATCAGCAGGCCGCCCATCGTTGGCGTCCCCTTCTTCTCGATCAAGTGCCGCTCCGGCCCATCCAGCCGGATCGGCTGGCCGTTTCGCTGCAGCGACTTCAGCCACCGGATAACCGACGGTCCCAGCAGGAAGCTGACGATCAAGGCCGTCAGGCAGGCGGCGCCGGCACGGAACGTAATGTAGCGGAACAGGTTGAACAGGATGAACTGGTCCGCGAGCGGCCGGAAAATATTGTAGAGCATCAGCCGGCCCCCGCTGCTGTCGTGGAAGACCGAGAGGCGGTGGCGTCGATTGCCTCGACCACACGCTTCATCCCGCTGCCCAGGCTCCCCTTGACGAGGATGGCGTCGCCCTCGGCAATGCTGGCAGCGACGACCAGCGCCAGACCGCGCGAATTCAGCGGCATGTGCCCCGCGCAAACGCGAGCGGGACCTCGTCGAACAGCTTTCGCATCAACGGACCACAGGTGAACAAGCAGTCTGCCGAAGCGGTCACCGCCTCAGCCAGGCCCGCATGCTCCGCCGGCCCCTCGCCACCAAGCTCCAGCATATCGCCCAGCACCGCGATCCGGCGTTTGGCGGGCTGCAGCCGGAGCACATCGAGTGCTGCTCGCATCGAGGCGCTGTTGCCATTGTAGCTCTCGTCGAGCAGCAACGCAGTGCCGCGGCCAATGGCCAGACAGCGGCGAGCACCCCGGCCAACGAGTGGTTCAAAGGATTCCAGGGGACTGATGGCCTCGGTCGGGTCCAGGCCAAGGGCGGCAATAGCGGCGAGGCAGGCGACCGCATTCATCACCATGTGCCGGCCGGCCGCGCTTAGCCGCAGCGACACCATGTGGCCCACGACGCTGACATGCATCAGTGAACCGTCGGCATCCGCGTCGGTGTGGAGCAGCCGGACATCGGCGGACGGGTCGGCGCCGAACGTCATGACCCTGACATTTCCGGCTGCCGCGCGCAGACGCGGAAACTGCGGCGAGTTCACCGGCAGCACCGCGACACCATCACCCGCGAGGCCACACATGATGCTGGCCTTTTCATCGGCTATCGCATCAATGTCGCCGAGATGACCGACATGCGCCTTCGCGATCGTCGTGATGATGGCGACATGCGGACGGGCCAGTCGGGCAAGCGGCGCAATCTCACCCGCATGGTTCATTCCGATCTCGGCCACACAGAATTTGGCGTCGCGCGGAATGCGGGCAAGGGTGAGCGGAAGTCCCCAGTGGTTGTTGTACGACGCAACCGATGCGTGAACCGTGCCGAACGCCGCGAGCGCCGCGCGCAGCATTTCCTTGGTCGTGGTCTTGCCGACGCTGCCGGTGACGGCGACAAGTTTCGCCGCCGGATCGGACTCGCCGAACCTGGCGCGGGCGAAACCGCCCAGACGAGCGAGCGCGGTCAGCGTATCGTCGACCTGGATCGCGGGTTGGCCGGGCGAGACCGGAGTGTGCACCATCGCTCCCGCGGCACCCTTTGCCAGCGCGTCGGCGACAAAGGCGTGGCCATCACGGCCTTCGCCGACCAGCGCGATGAAGAGGTCGCCGCCGGTCAGGGTGCGCGTATCGATCGATACGCCCGCGGCGTCGAAGCGGACGGAGAACGTGCCGCCCGTCGCCTCGCCCAGCTCTCGCGATGTCCACAACGGCGCGGTCAAGCGATTGCTCCGCATCCGGCGGTCAGGCCCCGAACGATGGCGGCGTCGTCGAATGGCAGCACCGCGCCGCCGATGATCTGGCCCTGCTCATGACCCTTGCCGGCCACCACCAGAACATCACCGCGCGAAAGACTGTTCAGCGCGATCTCGATCGCCCGGGCCCGATCACCCACCTCCATCGCCCCTGGGCAGGCAGCCAGGATAGCGGCGCGGATCACGGCCGGAGCCTCCCCGCGGGGATTGTCATCGGTAACGATCACGTTGTCGGCAAGACGCGCGGCGGCACGACCCATCAGCGGACGCTTGCCGCGATCGCGGTCGCCCCCCGCGCCGAACACCAAATGCAGGCGCCCGTCGGTGTGGGGACGCAGCGCGATGAGCAGCCGCTCCAGCGCGTCCGGCGTATGCGCGTAGTCAACATAGGCGACGGCACCATTCGGCAAGCGGGCGGCAAGTTCCATCCGTCCGCGCACGCCCCGCAGCAATGGCAGCCGATCGATCACATCGGACAGGCCCAGCGCCTCGGTGAGCCCCGCGGCCACCAGCACGTTGTCCGCCTGGAAGCGCCCGGGCAGGTTGAGCACCACCTGACGCTGACGCCCACCCGTGGTCACGGTCAGCTCCTGCCCATCGGGGAGCGGATCGGACCGCACCAGGCGGAGCCGGCTGCCACGTCTCGCCGACCGTCGACAGATCGAGACGTCGCCGCGCCGCAATCTCCCGCAGTGCGTCGAGGGTGCCGGCTTCCATCTCCGAATGAGCAACAACCGGAGCACCCGGCGGCAGCAACACCTCGAATAACCGCAGCTTCGCTCGGCGATACGCGTCGAGCGTACCATGGTAATCAAGGTGGTCGCGCGTGAGGTTGGTGAACCCGCCGGCGGCAAGCCGCACCCCGTCCAGCCGGAACTGATCCAGCCCATGCGATGACGCCTCGAGCGCGACCCGCCGGATACCACGGCGCGCCAGTGCAGCCAGCGTCTCCGCCAGGCTGACCGGGTCAGGTGTGGTGAGGCCGGGGCCCGGGTCGAACCCCGGGGCAATCAGCCCCAACGTGCCCAGGCTCGCCGCCGCTTCACCTTGTTCGGGTGGCGGCAGGTTGGTCGGCAGATTGGGCGGCACCGAAACCCAAAGCTGGCGAATGAATTCGACCGTGCTCGTCTTGCCGTTGGTGCCGGTGACCGCGACCACCGTCTCCGGCGGTGGGCCAGCCAGCAATGCCGCGATCCGGGCAAGGCATCGCCGGGGCTCCGCAGCGGAGATTATCGGCCGCGTCGGAATTCCGGCCGGCCAGACGGTACCCGGCGAGGTCATGATAGCCACCGCACCCCGCGCCACGGCGTCGGCAATAAAGTTACGTCCGTCGAGGTGCGCGCCAGGCAGGGCCGCAAACAGATCCCCGGGAACGACACGGCGACTGTCGGCGGTGACGCGCACAATGTTGAGTTGCGCTACCGCTCGCTCGCCAATGTTCAGGGTCTGCGCACCTGCGTCGCCGCAAGGCCGCGCCAGCGCTCGCATGATGTCAGCGATCAGCAACGGCGGCCGCCGCCGAGACCGCCATCACAGGCGCGATCGGCCGATATGGCTGCAAGCGAGTGTCCCGTCTGATGTTCGGCGCCGGCCGCGTGATCACCGGCGGCAGGATTGTCGGGGTGACCGTCAAGTGGGGTTCGGTCCGGGCCGGCTGGACGGGGATCGATCGATCTTGTGGCGCCCTGTCCTGGGCAGTGTAGTTGTGCGCAGGCGGAGTCTGCCGCTGGCCGACCGCCCGGGGCGCCCGGGGTGGTGCTCGCGACCACCGGGCCGCGGGCCGTTATCCCCGGCGGACGGGCGGGCTGCAGCGGGATCGCCAGCGCCTGATTGATCGCCGGCATGTCCTGCAGGTCCGGCAGCATCCCCAGCATCGGGCCGATCCGGGCGATCACCTTGCCGGCGGCCGGTGCGACCACCCAGCCCGCGGTCGCATAGCCATAGGTCTTCTTGTTCCCGTGCGGCTCATCCAGCATCATGTACACCGCGTAGCGAGGCGCGTTCATCGGAAACACGCTCATGAACGCGGCAACGTTGGCGTGCTTGCTGATAGCCGCCATGAGCGGCCACCTTCTCCGCCGTGCCGGTCTTGCCGCCCGGATAGTAGCCCGGCACCTCGGCCGACTTGCCAAACCCGTCGGTAACCACCAGCCGCATCAGCCGGCGCATGATATCGGACGTGGACGTCTGCATGACACGCGCCGTCTCCGGCTCCTGGCCGGGATCCAGAGCCAGGATCGTCGGCCGCACCAGAAGTCCGCCATTGGCGATGGCGGCGGTGCCGCGCACGATATGCAACGGTGTGACCGAGATGCCGTGGCCGAAACCCACGGTCATGGTGACGATTTCCTTCCAGTGGGCCGCCGACTGGATGATCGGGCGATTCGCCTCGGGCAGCTCGATCGGAATCCGGTCGAACATGCCCATGTTTTTGAGCCAGGCCCGCTGGCGCTCCGCACCGACGGCCTGGGCGATATGCGCCGCGCCGAGGTTGGAGGAATAGGCCAGAACCTCGGGCAGGTATAGCCAGCGGTGCTTGCCCTCGAAATCCGTGATCGTGAAACGGCCGATCGAAATGTTGCGGGACGCATCGAACTCGTCCCAGATATGGACGATACCGCCGTCGAGCGCCATCGACGCGGTTTGCAGCTTGAACGTGCTGCCCGGCTCGTAGCGTCCTTCCACCGCGCGGTTGAAGCGGTCGTCAGCCGGCGCGGTGCGGACCGAGTTGGCGTCGTAGTCCGGCAGGCTGACCATCGCCAGAACCTCGCCGGTCTGCACGTCCATGACGATGCCACAGCCGCCGATCGCTTCGAACGTCTGCATCGCGGCCAGCAGCTCCTCGCGAACCGCCGCCTGGACTTGCAGGTCGATCGACAGTCGGAGCGGTTCGGGATCGGTACGGAGCCGATCATCGAAGTATTTCTCGACGCCGGCGAAACCGCTCTGGTCCGCATCAACACCGCCCAGCACCTGTGCGGCGGTGCGGCCGAGCGGGTATTGCCGATGTTGCGTCGGCCTGAAATCGACACCCGGAATGCCCAGGTTGTTGACCATCTGCTCTTCCCGCGGCGTGATCTCCCGGGCCAGGTAGATGAACTTCTTGTCGCGCTTCAGGCGATCGACCGTCTCGACGAGGTCAAGCCGCGGCAGCACTTGCTTCAGTTTCTGTGCCACATCGTCCGGATCAGCGATCTGCCGGGGATCGGCGAACAGCGACACGGTGTTCAGCGAGATCGCCATCGGCTGGCCGTTGCGGTCAGTGATCATGGCGCGCTGGCCGGGTAGTGTCGCTTCGATCGGCCCCCGCGGGACACTGGCGACGATCTCGGCCACCGGCCTTTCCACCCGGTGCGGCGCCAGCGGCGTGACGATCGTCGCCAGAGCGAGCTTTGCCAGCACCGCCGCGAACAACGCGCAGAAGCCGCCCGTCGCGATGACCAGGCGCGAGCGGGTCTGTTCCAAGGCTGCACGCCTGGCGAGGTCGGGGGCGGTGACGCGGACGTTCTCCATACGCGGCACCGCGTCTGAGCGGCTGGCGCCGACGCGTGGCATCGGACGGCCAAACCGGCCGCCGTGCGCCGGCGCAGGGTCAGGCGGTGGGACACGATCGGTCGGGTCGGTCATCGAGACGGACTCAATTGGCGTTATACGATTGGGTGGCGTTGACCGGGGTCGGACGCGGCAGCGGCGACGAACTGGAACCACGGGCCATGCCAAGCAGCGAACCACCGGTCGCGGCGGGCATCGGAGCCTGGGGCGTCATCGGGGCGGCAGGGGGGTTCGTCGTCGCTGCGCTGGAAACCGACGGATGTGAGGCCGCCGCAACGATTATCGGCCGGCCCTGCGGCAGCGGCATCGCAGCGTGGGATTCCGCAACCTTGGTTTCAGCCGCGCGCGTCTCGGCGGCTTGCGGACTGCGCCGCTCGGTCGCGTGCGAGTCAGTCGGATGCTGCCCAGATGGCCGCGGCTCCGCTGTCGCCACGACCCGCGGCGCCGGGTCGGTTGCTGATGGTTTCGAGGCCGCATCCGTGGCCGGAAGCCGCGAGGCTGCAACCTTCCGCTCCGGCGGGCGCGCGGAGGCGACAGCGGCAACCGGCGACGCAGCGGCGGGCCGCGGGGGAGCCTGAACCGGATGGTCGGCGACGACAGCGGGCGGAGCTTCGGTCGCGGCGGGTACTGGTGCTGGCTCGGGGACAGCCGCAACCGGTTCACCGGTCTCCTCATCGCTGTCGCTCGAAGTCGGCGGCGGCGGCACCGGCGGCAGGCGGGCGTCAAGATCGGCGAGGCTGGTGAACTGCGACGGCGTAATCGTCTTCAGCGCGAGATATGTGTCGGAGAACTGGCGCAGCCTTTCAGGATCGTTCAGCATCGTCCACTCGGCAGCCAACAAACGGCTTTGCTCCCGATAGGTAGCGGTATCGCGCACTGTCTTCTCGATCGTTCGGTCGAGCACCTGCGCCTCGTGCTTCGACTGATAGAGATACAGGCCCGAGCCGCAGGCCATCAGGAAGGTGGCGATCGTCAGTGGTCTGATCATTGATTGCTGCCTTGCCCGGCCCGGCCCGCGATGCGCTCCAACGCTCGCAGCCGCGCACTGCGGGAGCGCGGGTTTCGCTGCGTTTCCACGGCCGAGGGGCGCAGTGCCCGGCCGGTCAGCAGGCGGAAATCCGGCCGCTCACGCGTCAGGAGTCCCGCGTGGATCGTGGCGCGATGGTGCCGGCGCCCGACCCGAGATGTCCGTCATGAAGCGCTTCACGATACGGTCCTCCAGGCTATGAAACGCAACGACCACGAGGCGGCCACCCGGCGACAACAGCCGTGCCGCCTGATCCAGCGCCCCCTCGATCTGCTGCAGTTCGTCGTTGACCTTGATGCGCAGCGCCTGAAAGCTTCGGGTTGCCGGATCGATACCGCTTCGGTCAGGCGGCAACACCGAACGGATGATGTCGGCCAGCCGATGGGTGGTCTCGATCGGCGCCTCCACGCGGGCCGCCACGATCGCCTGGGCGATGCGGCGGGAGGCACGCTCCTCTCCCAGTTCGAACAGCACGTCCGCCAAAGCCCGTTCGGGCAGCGTGTTCACCAGATCGGCGGCGCTCGTCCCATGCTTTCCCATGCGCATATCGAGCGGGCCATCGGCGCGAAAGGAAAAGCCGCGGGCCGGGTCGTCGATCTGGAATGAGGAGACCCCGAGGTCGAGCACGACTCCGTCCAGCGCGGTGATACCGACCGCGTCCAGCAGTGCCAGCATGTCGCCGAACTGGCCTTGCAGCAGATGCAGCCGCCCGGGAAAGCGCGCGACGAGGCCGGCGCCCCGTTGCGATCGCCTCCGGGTCGCGGTCGATCGCCCATAACGTGCATCGCGCATACTCAAGGATCGCCTGGGCGTATCCGCCGCCGCCGAACGTGCCATCGAGGTAGCAGCCGCCATCGCGCGGCGCGAGGTTCGCGATCACTTCATCAAGCATGACGGGGACATGACCGCTCATGCCGGAACCGTCCGCAAGGTCAGTTGCGCGGCACGAACCTTTTCCCGCGCGTCGGCCAGGCGCTTGGCGCCGGCGGCGGGCTCCCAGATCTGAAACGTCTTGTTCGGTGCCGATGAAAATCGACATTCTCCGTGAGTCCGGCGTGGCATCGCGAGCGGACCGGGCAGCACGATCCGCCCTTCCTTGTCGGTTTCCGTCCGGCAAGCGTCGCCGAACAGGGCCATGACAAAATCCTCGTGTTCCGGGCTGAACTGATCGTAGCCTGTCCAGCGGTGCGCTGAGCGCCTCAAACCCCAATTCGCGTCCAGCCTTCGATGCAGGGGTTCTGATGCGACGGACGCAGACACCAACGGTGCGACAGGGCGGCCTCGCCGGCATGGCTCATCTTCTTAAGCACGGAACGAAATTGCGCAGGTATCGACACACGCCCCTTGGCGTCCAGCTTGTTCTGGTGGGTGCCGATAAAAAGGGCCATCCGGACCCGCCTGCCTTTCCTGCCTGGTGTTTCCGTGGTGCATCAAAAGGCGCAGCCGCATCGACGATGAAGCCCCGCCAAATGCGCGTTCACCGGTATCTGGTCGCCGCACCGGTGGATGATTGGTCCACCGTGGGCAGACATGGGATAGCATGGGAATGGCTGGGCGTCAAAGGATATTGCACCATGGACACCTTGCGAAATTCCCGGTTTCGTCAAGACACTTACCGCGCCGTCCCGATTCACCCCAAGCCAATTCTTGCGGGTGCAATAATTCGTGTTTCGTTCTTGTGGACAAGTTTGTGGGCTGAATTTCGCGCGACTGGGCCGCACTGTCCGCCAATGACGAAATCGCCCGACTGAAAAATTGCCAGACAGCCTGTAAGCCGGGTTCTGTCCGCCCCTCGCGGGGCTGGACGACCATTCCTCTGGGACGCATCTCGCGATGCGCCTCACGCGACCAACCCGGGCGGCGGGACGGGAACATCCCTGCGATTATCACGGGCAGAGACGCCCTGAACGATCACAGCCGCCCCTATTCGGTCTTGCTCCCGGTGGGGTTTACCGTGCCGCCCCTGTTGCCAGGGGCGCGGTGCGCTCTTGCCGCACCGTTTCGCCCTTGCCCGCGGGATCATCTCGCTTGCGCGGACTGGCCTTGCACGGGCGGTTTGTTTTCTGTGGCACTTTCCCTGGGGTCGCCCCCGCCGGCCGTTAGCCGGCACCGTGTTCCCGTGGAGCCCGGACTTTCCTCTGCCCGCGGATCGCTCCGCCCGCAGCGGCCGTCCGGCTGTCTGGCAGCGTCAGGTGTGCCCGGCGCGACCGGCCCAGTCAAGCGCTCCACCCGCCGTCAGGCGCTCGCCCGACCGCGGTCACCGTCGTCAGGGACGGCGGATGATGCCGCCGCCAAGGACGCGATCCCCATGGTAGAAAACGCAGGCTTGGCCAGGCGCGGGCAGCGTCGCTTCGTCCAGCTCCACGATTGCGCCCTCGGCCGCGGGGCGGACCACAGCGTCCCGCGGCTCGTCGCGGGCGCGGAGCTTGACCACGCACCGTAGTGCGTCCGACGGCGGATCAATGAGCCAGTTGAGGTCGCGGAGCGGCACCGAGCGGGTTCCCTCGCCGCGCCTACCCACCACGATGCGCCGCAGTCCGGGTTCGGTGGCGAGTGACGACCTGACGATGGCCGTCGATGACCGATGCGTTGCCGAGCCGTTTGCCTTGGCCGACGGTGTATCTGGCGATGCCGTCGTGGCGCCCGACGCGACGGCCATCCGCGGTGACGATGTCACCCGGCTCCAACGCATCGGGACGCAGCCTGCCGACCACGTCAGCATAGCTACCCGAGGGAACGAAGCAGATGTCCTGGCTATCCGGCTTTTCCGCAACCGCAAGCCCCAGCCGCCGCGCGACATCGCGCACCGCCCGCTTGTCCGCCATGCCGCCGAGTGGAAACAGGCACATGTCGAGTTGTCGCCGCGTGGTCGCAAACAGAAACCAGCTCTGATCGCGCGAGACATCCGCGGCACGGTGCAGCTCCGCGCCGTCCGGACCGTCGAGCCGACGCACGTAGTGACCGGTGGCCAGCCGTTCCGCTCCGAGACCCTTCGCCAATACCGAAAGATCGGCAAACTTCACCGTCTGGTTGCAGCTGATACAGGGCACCGGCGTTTCCCCGTTGGCGAAGCTGTCGGCAAACGGCGCGATCACCGCCTTCGCGAAACGATCCTGCGCATCCATCACATAGTGAGAGATGCCCAGCCGGTCGGCGACGCGGCGTGCGTCATAGACGTCCTGGCCGGCGCAGCACGTGCCTTTGCGGCCAGCGCTTGGTGCTTGTGCGCCGGCAGCATGATCGTAGAGCTGCAGGGTAACGCCGATGACCTCGTGCCCGGCCTCGTGCAGCAGACCGGCGACCACGCTGCTGTCCACGCCGCCGGACATCGCCACGACGATCCGCATGGGTCAGCTCATCGCGTTACGGGTCGCGGCCGGCAGCTTGACCACCAGACCGTCCAGCGCATCCGTCATCACGATCTGGCATCCCAGGCGGGAGGTTTGCGTCAGGCCGAACGCCAGGTCGAGCATGTCCTCCTCGTCCTCGGTCGGCTGGGCAAGCTTCTTGAACCAATTGGCATCGACGATGACGTGGCAGGTCGAACAGGCCAGCGAACCCTCGCACGCGCCCTCGATATCGACACCGTGTTTATGGGCGATCTCAAGCACCGAGAAGCCGACCGGCGCATCAACCTCGCGACGGGTTCCGTCGCGTTCGATAAAAGTCATCTTCGGCATCCGGGTCAGGCCTCGGCCACATTTTTACAGATCAAGGCGCGCCGCCAATTTCGCCGGCATGGGCCGCTGCGAGCGAGGCAGCGGCATAATCAATATCGGCGGCCGAGGTAAAGCGTCCGATCCCGATACGCAAGGTGCGAGACGCAGCCTCGTCGGACAGCCCCAGCGCGCGCAGGACGTAGGATGGCTCAATCGTCGCCGAGGAACAGGCGGAGCCGGTCGAGACGCAGATATCAGGCGTGGCGCGCATCAGGGTGGCCGCGGCGACAACGGGAAACGTCAGGTTGAGGTTGCCGGCGATCCGCGATTCCATGCTGCCGTTGACCTGTAAGCCCGGGATCGCGGCACGCAGCCCGTTCAGCAGTCGGGCACGCAGGCCCGCGAGGCGCTCGGCTTCGCCGACCATCTCGATACCGGCGAGACGACATGCTTCGCCCAGGCCAACGATCAACGGCGTGGGCAACGTTCCGGATCTCAGTCCTCTCTCCTGTCCGCCACCGGAAAACAACGGCGCCAGGCGTACCCGGGGGCGACGACGGACGAACAGTGCTCCGACCCCCTTGGGCCCGTACAGCTTGTGCCCGCTGATGGAGGCGAGATCGACCTGCCAACCGGTCAGGTCCACCGGCATCTTGCCGACGGCCTGGGCAAGGTCGCTATGGAACAGAGCGCCTGCCTGTTTGGCGATTGCCGCAAGGCCGGCAATATCCTGGATCACGCCCGTCTCATTGTTTACCGCCATGACGCTGACCAGCAGCGTCGGCGTCTCCAGCGCCCGACGCAGCACGTCAGGGTCGAGCACGCCGTCCGGGCGCACCGGCAGAAACAGCGGCTCGAAACCGTCAGCTTCGAGGTCCCCGACCGCTTCCAGGACGCATTTGTGTTCAGTCGCGACGGTGACGATACGCCGTCGCCCGTTGCCCATTCCGGCGGCGAAGCGGGCCGCCCCCTTGATGGCGATGTTGTTCGATTCAGTCGCGCCGGAGGTGAACACGATTTCCTTCGCGTCAGCCCCGACCAGCGCCGCCACCTCCTCCCGTGCCCGCTCCACCGCCCGCTCGGCTCGCTGGCCCATGACATGTTCGACGCTATGCGGATTGCCATACTCGTCAGCGAAGTAGGGCAGCATCACCTGCAGAACCCGGGGATCACAGCGTGTGGTTGCCTGGTTGTCCAGGTATATCGGCCGATTTGGCGTGGATGGTGCGTCGGTCATGGCGCTCAGGTAGGATCAGGCCGCCTGCGGGACCAGGGCCTGGCGCAGCCGATCAGCCGTGCGTGCGTAGGCTGCCGCAAAGGCATCAACGTCCGCCCGGGTTGCGTCCCACGGCAACGAGACGCGGATGGCATTGCCGGCCAGAGGTCCGAGACCCATCGCCAGCAGGACATGGCTGGCGGCGATCTTGCCGGAGCTGCACGCAGCTCCTGCGCTGACCGCCACCTGCTCCAGATCGAGGGCGATCACCTGCGCGTCGGCCGGTACGCCCGGAAGTGCGAGGCAAGTGGTGTTCGGCAGACGGCGGTTCCGATCTCCGCACACGATGGCTCCGACCGCGACCGCCGCCTGTTCGGCGACGTCCCGCAGTTGCGCGAGCCGATCCAGATCGTCGCTGGCCGCCGCCGTGACTGCCGACGCGAAACCCACCGCCAAGGCAACCGCCGGGGTACCGCCGCGGCGTCCGCGCTCCTGGCCGCCGCCTGCGATCAGCGGCGCGGCAAAGGGCGCATCCTCGGCCAGGAGAAGGGCACCAACGCCAGCTGGCCCACCAAGCTTGTGCGACGAAACCGCCAGGCTATGGGCCCCTGATGCCTGCAGGTTGACCGTCATCCGGCCCGCTGCCTGGACCGCATCCACGTGCAGCAGCGCTCCGTGGCGTCTGCAGAGCTCGGCCGCCCTCTCGACCGGCTGGATCACTCCGGTTTCATTGTTCGCGAGCATGAGGCACACCAGCGCCGGCCCGCAATCGGCGAGCACTAACGCCAGCGCGTCAAGGTCGGCGACCCCGTTGGCTCCAACCGGCACTGTGATCGGATCATGCGCCGCCGCGCGGACGGCGTCGTGCTCGATCGCGCTGACGACGATGCACCGGTCCCGCGACATCGCATGGATCGCGAGGGCGTCTGCCTCGGTGCCGCCGGACGTAAAGACAAGGCCTTCTGGACGACCGCCAAACTGTTTCGCCAGCGTTTCCCGGGCATCCTCGAGCAGCCGCCGCGCGCCCCTTCCCGCCCGATGCACCGAGGCTGGGTTGCCGGTCACCTGAAGCGCACCGATCATCGCGGCTTTCGCTTCCGTGCGCAGGGGCTGGGCGGCGTTGGCATCGAGGTAATGCATCGGTCCTCACCTTGATCGTCGTCTTCCAATTCCGGCGAGCGGTTCGCTGCCCGAGGGCGGCCAGCCAGGCAACCGCCGCAGCCGGTCATACAGCATGTCACCTCATCGGGTCATCGACCGGGGGACAACTGATATCGACAATCCCGGCTGCGTCCGACGCCGGGTCGAGCCGTGACACAGTCGGCCCGCGTTCGGAGCATACCAGCACTGCACGTCATAAATTCGCCGAATTGCTGTGCCATGTATTGCCTGTTGCAACTGCCGCCTCAATTCGCGGCGGCAAATGATGCACGGGCGCAATCGGTCGCTGCGAAGATTTGGTCCGCACTTTGTGGCGTCGTAACGGTCAAACAGGGGCCGATCAGCAAAGGTCTTACCGTCGACCGGACGAGATGGAATGCCAACCGTTGCAGTTTCGCTTCTCGCTTTCTTCCCACTCTCCGAGCGGACACCGCGTGTGCCCTGATGCGACAAGCGTTATCCCATCTCAGAGGTTTCCGCGATCGCGGCCCCATTCCACAATGGCGTCCGCTCGATTTTATCACGCGGTTTGAGCTTGGCCTCGGTCAACCATCGAGAGATGTGAGACGCAGAGTGATCTCGGAGGAATAGATCATTCATCCGGAATGCATGTGATAGTTTAATAAAGAAAATTTTATGCACGCCAAGGTAGCATAGAACAACTTTCAAAGTCGAGAACTCCGCCAAACCTCGGTCTTTGTATGTTTTGATTGTCTCATGTAGGAAGATGAAAGCCATGCGACATTTCCATTATGAATGTTCGCTTCACTTGTCCTATAAAGGATTGTTCCCGGCTGATCGGGCTGTGGGAATGGGCCCGGGAGATTGGTCGGACAACCAAGGGAGAAGCGATCCGGAAAAGCCACGGCTCAGTCTATGACCCGCCTTAATTCCCGACTGCAGGGGTCAAGAATTGATGCTTGAATCCGGTGAAATGGAACTGTAATCAGGGGATTGCGTTCCTACTATCTTACGTCACGTGGGTCAGGGGCGCCTTGGCCCGTTAGATAAGGCAGGCACAGCAAGGGTGCCAGAGGTCGTGGTGGCTTCTAGGCAGGTGCTGTCGGTGGGACAGGAAACAGGTTAGATGCCCGAGGTAATGTTTGCCGGTCCGGATGGTCGGCTCGAAGGTCGCTACCACCACTCAAAAGACACCGGGGCGCCCGTCGCCTTGATCCTTCATCCGCACCCGCTGCACGGCGGGACCATGAATAATCGCATCACCTATTCGATGTATCAGGCTTTTCAAAAGCTTGGCTGCTCGGTGATGCGTTTCAACTTCCGCGGCATCGGTCGTAGCCAAGGGCGGTATGACGGCGGCATTGGCGAAATCGGCGACGCCGCCGCAGCCCTCGACTGGATGCAGGCAGTCAATCCCGGGCATGGCGGGCTTTGGATTGCCGGCTATTCGTTCGGTGCTTTCATCGGCATGCAGTTGCTGATGCGGCGGCCGGAAATCTCCGGATGGGTCAGTGTCGCACCACCGGCGAACCATTATGACTTCGGTTTCCTGGCACCTTGCCCTTGCGGCGGCTTGATGTTGCACGGCGATTCCGATGAGTTGGTTCCGGAACCCGCGGTCCGAAAGCTGGTGGACAAGCTGAACACGCAGAAGGGCGTGCACGTGGATTATCGCGTGTTCGCCGGCGCCGACCATGTCTTCGCGAGCCATGCCGAAACAGTCGCAGACTCAATCGACGATTATTGCGGCAAGGCCATTGCCAGGAAGCAACTGGCGCTGGCCGCTGACTGAGCACTCATTGATGCGGCGGGTGGCGGTGAGGTTAGTTCGTCCCCGCCCGCGCCCCCTTCTTTCCCCGATCCCCTGGTTCAACGAGCTGGCCGCCCCTGAGCGGATGCGGAGCGCCCGTGGTTCCGGGAAAACTCAGGGGCAATCCAGCCGCGACGCGGGCCGCCAGGAAGCCGAAACATTGCGCTTCAAGCCCGTCACCATCCCATCCCATTACCTCGACCGGATCGGCCGGCACATCGAGCCGGCGTCTCAGGCCTTCCATTAGCACCGGATTGCGACGACCTCCGCCGCAGATAAGCCAGCGCGTCGGTGACCCGGGCAGACGGGCCCGAACGATCGAGGCGACGGTGAAAGCCGCAAGCGTCGCCGCACCGTCCGCCGGCGAGAGCCCTTCGAGCCCGCTCATGGCGAGAGCCGCGCCAAAATCGAGCCGATCGAGCGACTTTGGCGGCGGTCGATCGAAATAGGGGTGCGACAGCAGGCGGTCCAGCACCACCGGGTCAGGCTGGCCTGACCGAGCCAGCAAGCCATCGCGGTCGAACGGGTTGGCGCTGTGCCGAGACGTCCAATCGTCCAGTGGTCCGTTTCCGGGACCAGTATCAAACGCCATGAGCGATCCATCGACCCCGATCCAGGTGACGTTCGCGACCCCACCGATATTCAGGACAACCAGCGGTTTGGGCAGGTCTCGCGCCAAGGCGGCGTGGTAGATCGGCGCCAGCGGCGCTCCCTGCCCGCCGATCGCAACATCGGCCGAACGGAAATCGAACGCGACCGGCAACCCGGTTCGGCAGGCCAGTAGCGTTGCATCGCCGATTTGCCAGGTACGGCGCAGCTGTGGCTGGTGCAGGATGGTCTGACCGTGGAATCCCAGAAGGTCGGCGGGACGCCCAATGGCTTCGACCGCTCGCACGTGGTACATCGTCAGGCGCTTGGTGATATCGATGAGGCGTTCATCGTCAGGACTCAAAGCAGGAGCAAGGTCCAACAGTCCGCGCAGGTCGCTTCGCAGATCGTCGTCATAGGGCAATGTGACCGACGGCCCAAAAGCGCTGATCGTCTGTCCATCCGTGTCCAGCCAGGCGGCATCCACACCGTCCAGCGACGTACCGCTCATCAAGCCTATCGTACGCGGCATTTTCCCCCGCTGCGCCGTGTGATAACCCGCCCCGTCCGCAAACTACGGGTCAGCCATCATGTCCACCAATAATTTCGTCGATGAAGCCATCGCGCGAGGCTTTGTCTTCCAGTGCACAGACACCGCTGCGCTGCGCACGGCGATGGATACGACATCGATCGCGGCCTATATCGGCTTCGACTGCACCGCGGACAGTCTGCACGTCGGCAGCCTGGTGCAGATCATGGTCCTGAGGTTGCTGCAGAAGCATGGGCACAGGCCGATCGTCCTGCTGGGAGGCGGAACGACCCGGATTGGCGATCCATCCGGTAAGGATGAATCGCGGCAAATGCTGTCGGACGACATGATAGCGGCCAACATGGCTGGCATCCGCCGTTGTTTCTCGCCATTCCTCCGCTTCGGTCAGGCACCAACCGATGCGATGTTCGCCAACAATGCCGATTGGCTGGATGCCCTGGGTTACATTTCGTTGCTCCGCGACGTCGGCACGCACTTCACCGTCAATCGCATGCTGGGTTTCGACGCGGTGAGGCTGCGCCTTGAGCGGGAGCAGCCGCTCACCTTCCTGGAATTCAATTATATGATCCTGCAGAGCTACGACTTCCGGGAGCTTGCCCGCCGGCTGGGGGTCATTTTGCAAATCGGTGGTTCCGACCAGTGGGGCAATATCGTCGCGGGCATGGAACTGACCAGGCGCACTGACGCGAAAGCCGTGTTCGGACTGACGACACCGCTGATCGCCACCGCTTCCGGCGCCAAGATGGGCAAAACGGCACAGGGCGCGGTCTGGTTGACCCCGGATCGCGTGTCGCCGTACGAATACTGGCAGTTTTGGCGGAATACGGAAGACGCCGATGTCGGTCGGTTTCTCCGGCTGTTCACCGACCTGCCGCTGGACGAGATCCGCCGGCTGGAGGCTCTCGGCGGCGCGGAAATCAATGCGGCGAAGAAGATCCTCGCCACCGAAGCGACTACACTCGCGCATGGTGCGGAGCAGGCCGGGAAGGCCGGAGAAACCGCTCGCCTGGCGTTCGAGGAAGGCGAGGCCGCGGCAGCGCTGCCGGGTGTGGACTTGCCCGCCGCCGATCTCGAGGCCGGCGTTCCGGCTTTTCGGCTCTTCGCCCTGGCCGGTCTTGCCGCCAGCAACAGTGATGCGCGCCGGCTGATTCGCGCTGGTGGAGCCAAGGTGAACGATGCGGCACTAATCGACGAGGTCGCCCTGATCACCACGGCACTGCTGCGCGATGGCGCCATCAAGCTATCCGCCGGGCGCAAGCAGCACCGTTTGGTCAGACCTGTTTAGTCGCGATCTGCGGATCTAGGCGAAGACCGGATCGCCCGCCGCCTTCGCCGGTTCGGCACCTGCCGGGGCAGCCAGCGGGCGGGCGGGACGGTTCTGCCGCAAGGTCGAGGCACCGTCGGCCACGACCTGCCAGACCGCCAGCGACAACGCCTTCCGGTCGGCAAACCGGGCCGGATCCATCGGCGTGTGCAGCAACACTGTCGCACGCAGGCCAATATGCTGCGTCAGCCGCCAGAAATGCGAGGCAATGTCCATGTCGCCATACCAGGCAAAAATTGGCCGGCTCGCTCGGCCTGCAGGCAGGCCGCCCAGTCGATCGTAAACCACCGATACCGGTTGAATAAGCGGGAGATCAGCAGGACTTTCTCCGGTCCTGGTTTCCGCGAGGGCAAAAAAAGACGTCCGGAACGGCAACACCCGGGAACCATCTGAACTGGTTCCTTCCGGAAACAGAATGAGATTGTCGCCCTGACTGAGCCTGGCACGCATAACGGCGCGTTCGCGCCCGGTGGAAGTCCTGCTCCGGGATACGAAGACGGTACGGCCCAGACGCGCAATTGTGCTAATTACCGGCCAGCGAGCGACATCGTCCTTCGAGACAAAGCAGCCGTCGAGCACGCTACCGAGAACAGGGATGTCGACCCAGGAGGAATGGTTGGACACGAAGACCAGCCTCCGTCCCACCGGTTGCGACGCCAGTTCGCCGATGACGCGGACCTCGATGCCGATCAGCCGGGCGAAAACCGCCCAATAGAGCCGAGCGAAGGTAACCTTCAGGCGACCTGGCAGCAGCAGAAAGACGGCCTGGAGCAGCATGGCGGGCAACGTCCAGATCAGCACCGCGAATGCCCGGCGTGCGACGCGGATCCGACGGGCGACCAGCCAGCCATCACGCCCCTTCGGCAGCGCCAGCAGAAAACCGGGGCTGCGTGCCAAATCTGGAAACAGTCTGGGGCGCCGCTCAAGATGACTTGCGCTGTCAATCGAGCCAGTGCCGCTGTCCCGGCTCATACTAGTGTCCCCGCCCCGGAGTCGGATGACGACATCATGTGAGTTGGATACATCGACCGGTCCGACTGGACAATGGCGCAACCGTAACCGTTCAGCGAAGTTCGCTTGGACACTTCTCGCACTAGGTCACCAGTATGCATCGCCTTCGAATACCGCCTCGGGTCATTGCGAGGTGGATTGCCCTTTCACTGCTCGGCTTCCTTGCCGCTTCCGGCGCCCGGAGCCTGCGGGCGGCAGATCCTCAGCCCTATGACGTGACCTTGAAGCCCACCGGTGACGCCGCACTGGATGTCGCGCTGCATGACAGCTCCAGTTTGATCTCATTGCGGGACTCAGCGCCTGTCGGAGGATTCGCGCTGGCGGAACGAGCGCGGCAGGACCGGCAGCGATTTGAAACCGCCCTGCGCAGTTTCGGTTACTACAAGGCGAAGGTGCTCATCACCATCGACGGACACGACCTGAATGATCCCACGCTTCCAACACTGCTCGATCAGGCGCCGGCCAGTCCACGTGTCCCGATCGTTGCCACCTTCGACTTAGGCCCTCGCTTCCAACTCGGTCAGGTCACGATTTCGACCCCGGTCCCGGCGAATGTTTCCGCGCAACTCGGACTCGAGCCAGGTCAGCCGGCTTTGGCTGCGCAGGTGCTTGCCGCGCAGGGGCGACTGCGGGATGCGCTGCGCGCCGACGGATATCCGCTGGCTAAAGTTCCCATGCCGATCGCCACGCTGCGGACGGATGAGAACAAGCTGGATGTCGAGTTCCAGCCCGAAGTAGGTCCAAAAGCCGACATTGGTCCAATCAGCTTTAGCGGATTGAAGAATATGAATGAGTCCTTCGTGCGCCAGCGACTGCTGCTGCACCAAGGCGAACAATTCAGCCCCAAGGTCATCGAGGCCGCTCGTCAGGACCTGGCCTCGATCGGCGTCTTCTCGGTCGTCCGAGCCGAACCGGCGGACGCGTTGGACCCCGAGGGGCAGTTGCCGATCAGATTCGATCTGACCGAACGGCCGCTGCATGCAGTGGATCTGAACGTCGCCTATTCCACCGACCTGGGGGTCAATTTCTCTACCGCCTGGCACAACCGAAATCTGTTCGGGAATGCCGAGCAGCTCAATCTGACAGCCGCCGTGCAACTGGGTGGCGACGCGATCACCAAGCCGGGCTATCAGGTCGGCGCCCAATTTATCAAACCGGATTTCCTGGCACGGGATCAATCGCTGGAAGCCGATTTGAATGCGGTCAAGCAGAGCCTTCAGGCCTATGACCAGACGGCGTTACAGGAAAAAATCGCCCTCAACCGCAAACTGGCGCCGCACTGGACCGCAAGCCTGGGCCTGTCCGCGGAACAGGAGTCTAATCGTTCAGGAAGGCGAGACCCGGCACTACAATCTGATCGCCATTCCGGCAAGTCTGAGGTTCGACAACACGACCAGCCTGCTCAATCCCACGTCCGGGGTCCGCGCCGCCCTTTCAGTGACACCGACCGAATCCCTTGGCGCAACCAACTCGACGTTTCTGATTATGCAGCTCGCCGGATCGACCTATCTCGATCTGCTCAACGACGGCCGCACCGTCGTCGCGCTGCGCGGTTTGGTCGGCCAGGCCTCCGGCGTGGATGTGTTCGGTCTGCCCCCTGACCAGCGGTTCTATGCCGGCGGTAGTGCCACCGTGCGTGGCTACCGCTACCAAACACTGGGCCCGCAATTTCCCGATCGGACGCCACAGGGTGGCACGGCGGTCTCGGCCGGAACCATCGAGCTCCGGCAGCGCATCCTTGGCAACTATGGCTTCGCCACCTTTCTGGACATGGGACAGGTCAGTTCGGACGGCGTCCCGTTCACCGGCGGCTGGCATGCCGGAGCCGGGGTCGGCTTTCGCTATTACACGCCAATCGGGCCGATCCGGCTTGATGTCGCGGTGCCGCTGAACAGGTTGCCCGGGGGCGATTCACTCGCGTTGTATATCGGGATAGGACAAGCGTTTTGACGCGCCGGATCGTCCTATGGGCCACCGGCATTGTAGCTGCGTTGATCGCGCTGCCTGTATTGGCGATCGCCATCTGCCTTGTGGTGGCGAACACAGATCCGGGCCGCCGCCTTATCGAGACCGAGACGGCTAAATTGACCGGCGGCATGGTCGTCATTCGAGACCTTACCGGCCGCTTTCCCGACGCTCTGCGGATCGGCGAAATCCAGGTCTCAGATGCCAAGGGGCGCTATGTCACGATCAACGGGCTGGTGCTGGACTGGTCGCCGCTGCAGCTTCTGCGGCGCACCGCGCGGATCGATCAACTCAGCGCAATGCGCATCGAACTCAGCCGCCTGCCGGAGTTCGAGCCACACAACCAGCAGCAGCGGCACATTCATCCTGCCGGTGCGGGTCGATTTGCGGCATCTCCGCGTCGACCGGATGGCGATCGACGCACCCGTGATGGGCGCCGCCGCCACATTGACATTGGACGGTTCGGGCGAATTGCAGAACCTGACCGCGGGAGCGCTTCATCTGGACGCTCAGCGGCTGGGAACCCAGGGTCACTATGCCGTCGACGGCACCATCGCGGCCGACCACATACAGGCGACGGTAAAAGTGGATGAACCGGCGAATGGTCTGATCGCAACCGTGGCCGCGCTTCCTGACCTCGGAGAAATCGGTATCCATGCTTCGGTCAACGGCCCTCGGGACGCACTCGTTACAAGCGCCAGCCTGACCGCCGGTCCGCTGAAAGCTTCGGCTTCCGGTACGGTCGATCTGGTGCATGAAACGGCCGATATGGCGGTCAAGGCCGATGCTCCGGCGATGAAACCAACGCCGGGGCTGTCATGGAGTTCTGATTTCGCGTCGATGCCACTGTGCACGGACCGTTTGAGAAACCCGATGCAATCGGCACGGTACTCGTTCAAGGGCTCGATGCCAGTGACGCGCGGGTCGGCAAGCTGACCGCCGATGTGAGTGGCAACGCCGGTCAGATCCGGCTGCATGCAACCGGGGAAGAGATTCACCTCCCCGGGCCCAAGCCGGATTTGCTGGCCAACGCGCCGGTAGTCCTGGATGCGTCGACGCAACTTGACGCGCCGGCCCGACCGGTCAGCTTCACTCTTCATCACCCTCTCGTCGCGATCGACGGGTCAGCAAAGACCGCGGGCGACCGAGAGGCCCACGCGCACATTGTGTTTTCCGACCTGGGGCCGCTGGCGGCTGCCGGTGGGGTGGACCTTCAGGGCCATTCCGTTCTCGACCTTCAGGCTGCGATGGCTGGCGAGACAATCACCGGCGCGGTGACCGGCGTGGTGGCGATCACCGGCGGCATGGCACCGCTGCCGGGATTGATCGGACAGGACATGCACATCGATGCTGCCGCCTCGATGCATGGCCAGGACGTGACGCTGTCGCGGCTCCAGGTGAATGGCAAGGCGCTGGACGTATCGGCCCAGGGCGGCCTCGTCGACCAGGTCGTCAAGCTGGATTGGACGGTCAAACTGATGGACCTTGCCGCGGTGCAACCGGATTTCTCCGGCAGCGTCTCGGCGACCGGCCACCTGACAGGCAAGACCAACGACCTGGCAGCGGATGCCGAGGTCGATGCGGACCTGGCGGCCAAAGGATTCTCCTCGGGTCAGGTTCAGGCGCATGTCGAGGCAAGTGGCCTGCCGGACGCACCGCATGCCACGATGACCGTGGCCGGCACTCTGCTGGAGGCGCCCGTCTCCGTGGATCTGGCGGCGGATCGCACTGACGGGACCATTCACGCCACAATCAATCACGCCACCTGGAAGTCACTTCAGGCCGACGGGGCGGTCAACCTGGCCGCGGGATCTGTCGTGCCGCAGGGCACGCTTCGTATCAATCTTGATCGTCTTGCGGACCTGGAGCCGCTGCTCGGCCAGCCGATTGCGGGACAGGCCGCCGCCACGCTGGATTCGGACGACCAGGCAGCGCGCCTTTCGGTAACCATGCGGGACGCGACGGTCGGTGGCACAGCCTCGGTCGCACGGGCCGCCCTGAACGTGACCGTCACCGACCCTGCCGCCGAAGCCGCCGTCGACGGCAACCTCACCATGGATGGGATCTCAGCCGGGCAGGTCAAGGCCGTTTCGGCGCGGCTTACAGCCAAAGGCACACGCGACGCACTCGCGCTTTCGGTCGCCGCCGATGCTCCGGCGCTGTTCGGTGACCCCGGCAGACTGACGGCGGCCGGTCGCTTCAACGTCGCCGATCGCACTTTGGCGTTGGCAAGTCTTGAGGCTGGTTGGCGGCAACAATCGGTAAGGCTGTTGGCCCCGGCGAAGTTCGCGTTTGCCGACGGCGTTTCGGTGGATCGGCTGCGCCTCGGGCTCCAGCAGGCCGAGTTATCGGTGTCTGGCAAGGCAGGAGACACGCTGGATTTGACCGCCACACTGCGCAACCTTACCGCCGATATCGCCTCGATCGCCGACCCCTCCCTGGCCGCGGACGGCGTGATCGCGGCCGAGGCGCGTCTGACTGGCACCAGCTCGCGTCCGGAAGGCACGGTCAAGTTGTCAGCAACCGGCGTGCACCTGCGACAAGGCCCGGCCCAGGGCCTGCCGGCCGCCGATCTGACAATGAGCGCCCGCCTGCTCGGCACCCAGGCTCGACTGGATGGCAGACTGACCGCGGGCCAATCCCACCTCGCGGTGACCGGCACCTCGCCGTTGTCGGAGAACGGCGCACTCAATCTGCGGGCCGACGGACAAGTGAACCTTGCGATGTTCGATCCACTCTTCGCCGCGCAAGGGCGAAGGGTGCACGGCCAGGTGAGCCTGAATGCCGCCGTCACCGGGACAACGACGGCACCTCGGGCCACCGGAACGGCTGTGCTTACCAACGGGAGCGTAACGGACTACACGATCGGCGCCCATGTCTCGGACCTGTCTGCAACCCTGGAGGCATCGGGAGACACCATCCGGCTGTCGCGGTTCAGCGGGAGGGCCGGGCCGGGGAAGCTTGGCGGGAGCGGCACAATCGGCCTCGCGGGTGCCATGCCGGTCGATCTGCACCTTACTGCCGATAACGCCCGGCCTGTCTCGAGCGATCTGATCACCACCCTGATCGACGCCAACCTGACGCTGCAGGGCGAGATGAAGGGCGTTCTGCGGGCCGGGGGCACTGTCCATGTGCGGCGGGCCGACGTCCGAGTACCCGACAAGATGCCCGCAACCGTCGCCGTGCTGCCGGTGCGCGACCCGAACTCGCCGCCGCCGCCTCCGCCCGAGACCTCGAACTCGACAATCGAACTGAACCTGACCCTGGATGCTCCGGGACAGGTCTTCATTCGCGGTCGCGGTCTGGATGCTGAATTGGGCGGCACGATTCACATCCGCGGCACCGTCGCCAATCCTGTCCCGAATGGCGAGCTGCGTCTCATCCGCGGCACTCTGAGCGTGATCGGCACCACCCTCAACTTCACCGAGGGGACGATTAGCTTCAGCGGCGCGGGTATCTCCAATCCGTCACTGCATTTCGTCGCGACCTCCGCTACTGCGTCGATCACCGCAAAGCTCATCGTCGACGGCAGCGCACGGGACCCGAAAATCACGCTCAGCAGCGTGCCGGACCTGCCGCAGGACGAAATCCTGTCCCAACTTCTGTTCAATACGAGCACCGCGAAGTTAAATCCGGTGCAGCTGCTGCAAATCGCGGCAGCGCTCGCGTCGCTGTCCGGCGCGACCTCAGGCGTCGGTGACCCGCTGGAGAAGCTTCGTACCACGTTCGGGCTTGACCGCCTGTCCATCGGCAGCAGCAGCACCGGCAGTCCGACGCTTGAAGCTGGTCGGTATCTCACCCGTGGTGTTTACCTCGGCGCGAGACAGGCCGCCTCCGGCACCGGGACTCAGGTCACCGTCCAGATCGATATCGCAAAAGGGCTGAAGCTCGAGACGACGGCGGGGTCGGGCACGGCGTCCGCGACCGGCAGCACCAGCGGCGAGGATGCCGCCAGCATAGGCCTGGTCTATCAATTCGAGTATTGAATTGCGGCAGGAACGCCCCTACCGAGCGTCCCCGCGGACCATCGCCCCCGCGTTCGGTGTTTGCCCCGGGCCTCGCAGCGACGTTCGCTTCAGAACCGATCCTTTTTGGCGCGCAAATCGGCAAAGCTTGCCGCGTCGGGCGCCAGCAAGAAAGGATTGACCTTCAGCTCGTCGGACAATGCCGACGGGACGCTCGGCTGCCCAGCCGAGCGAAGCTGCTCGACCTTTGCGACAAACGTATGCAGGGCGGCATTGTCAGGATCGACCGAAAGGGCAAAACGCGCGTTGCTTTCGGTGTACTCATGTCCGCAGCATACTTTGGTGTCGCCAGGCAAATCGGCCAGCTTCCGCAGACTGTTGTACATCTCCTCGGCGGTGCCCTCGATCAGGCGCCCGCAGCCCAGGCTGAATAATGTGTCGCCGGACAGCAGGATACCTCCGTCCGGGAAGTAGAAATTGATCTGACCCCGGGTATGGCCCGGAGTGTCGATCACCCGAGCCATAGCCTTGCCCAGCCGTACGGTATCGCCCTCGACCACCGCCTGATCGAGCTTGGGAAGTCGGTGCCTGTCAGCGGATGCACCGACGACCGGACAGTCGAATCGGGCCTTGACCTCGTCGACACCGGCGATGTGGTCGGCATGGTGGTGGGTCAACAAAATCAAGTCGAGTCGACCGCCCGCCATTTCAACAGCTTCGATGATCGGCTGGGCATCGGCCGGGTCGACGATTGCGGTCGCGCCGGTGTCGCTGTCGCGCAACAACCAGGCGTAATTGTCCTTCAGGATCGGGACGGGAGATGCTGTGACTGTCATAGCGCCAATTGTAGCACTCGTTCATTCGGTCGAAAACAGCCCTCGGTGTTATAGGTCCCGTCATGACAGCGGATGCACATCTGGCCGCAGACTTCTACGGCTCCGCCAGGGGGGCTGTAACCGCCCGCATTCTGCGCGAACGCCTGTCGATGATTTGGCCCGACCTGCGCGGGTTGTCGGTGCTTGGGATCGGCTACTCGGTCCCCTACCTCCGTCTGTGGCGCGATCACGCGGGCCGCTGTATCGCGTTGACACCCGCACAGCTTGGCGCCGCGCGCTGGCCGATGGGTACCTCGAACCTGTCATGCACCGCCGAAGAGGAGTCGTTGCCGTTCACCGATCTGACGTTCGACCGCATCCTGCTGGTGCACGGACTCGAAACCGCTGAAAACGCCCGGCGACAACTGCGTGAGGTCTGGCGCGTGCTCAAGGACGACGGGCGCCTGCTGATCGTCGCGCCGAACCGAAGTGGCATGTGGGCTTACTGGGACAGCACGCCGTTCGGTCACGGACTGCCGTATTCAGCGGGGCAGCTTGGCCGGCTTCTCGCCGCCGGTCTTTTCCGCGTCGAGCGGCGGGACGCAGCCCTATGGATGCCCCCTTCGCAACTTCGCATCCTGCTGCGCAGCGCTCCGTTGTTCGAGCGGGCCGGTCGTAGACTCGTGCCCGGGCTGGCAGGCGTCACGCTGACCGAGGCGGTGAAGGATGTTTACGCGGCCATGCCGATCAGCGCGGTGCCCCGACGCCGCCTGGTCCTGGCGGAAGCCGCCTGAAGACGCGCGCGGCATAGGCGACCTCGATCGACCCCGGCGCGGTCATTGGTAGCGTATGATGTAGTGCATCGTGAAGTTGAACTCGATCGGTTCGGTGGTGCCTGACGGCAGCGGAGGAATATGGGCGTCGCGAAATAACGCCTGCAGAGCGAGGTCCAGCCAGATCGAGCCCGATCTGCCGATCAACTCGACGCTGGTCACCCGGCCGTCCGGTCTGGCTACGACGTGGACCTTGGCGTCGCCATCCTCGCGGTTATTTCGGGCCTGTTCGGGATAGTAGGCATGCTGCGCGACCCATCGGGCCAGGGCGTTTCGCCAGTCAGGTCCGGCGTTGTCGCCATCGATGTCAGCCTGCGGGGTAACGTTGACCGGACCCGGCTTTGCCGGCCCAAGGGACAGGTCGACCGTCCCCGGCACGTGCGGCGCGGGTTGCGCACGAGGACGCGGGGCGGGGGCACCGAAACTGTAGTTCGTCGGCGCCGGAAACTCCGGAAGCTTCGGCGTCGGGGCGTTCTTTGGCGGGCTTGGAGCCACCGGCTGCGGGAGCGTGGGCTTGGGCGGCGGCGGAGCCGACCTGACGACCGGCTCACGGCGCTCCGCCGGATGGGGAGGCGGAACCGGCGCGGGCGCAGCCGGCCGTGGTATTTCGACCGCCCGCGGTGGGACGGCCTCCTCTGGCTGTGTCTGCGCGGGTGCCGGAGTAGGCGGGGGCGGTTCCACCACAGGCGGCTCCGGCGGGGGCGGCTCGACAGCGGGCGGGGGAGGTTCGACCACAGGCGGCGCCGGCGGGGGCGGCTCGACAGTTGGCGGGGGCGGCTCCACCACAGGCGGTGGCGGCGTCGGCAAGGGCTGTTCTTCAGGCGGCGGCGGCTCGACAGCCGGGGCCGTTGGGGGCACCGGCAAGGGCTGCTCCGCAGGCGGCGGGGGCGGCTCGGCAGCCGGCAGCGGCGGCACCGGGAGCGGCGCTTCTGTTGCGGGCGGGGCCGGCTCCGCCGGTGGCGTCGCAGCGACCGAGGCATTCGGCTGCGGCTCCGGTAAGGTCGGACCCTCTCGTCTGCCGCTTTCGAACACCATCGACACCGGCGCCGGCGGCGGTAACAGCTCCGGCGCCTTTTCGTGGCGGATCGTCACCAGGAGCAACACGCCGATTACGACATGGATCAGCAGCGAGACGATGGCGGCGATGCGAAGCCGTCGGAATTGACCGAGACGAGACCGGCGGCGCCAGGACGGACGTTTCCCGTGTCGTGGGCGTCGCCACCTGACGCCGCTAGGGCCGCTGCCCCAGGGTTGCACGCTTCTGGGGTCGGTTCTTCTCGATCGAGGATCGTCGGCGGACCGGCTCCCGGCGCTCGAGCGACGCAGCCGACCAGAAAACGCCCTCAACGACGGCGGTCCCGGTCGCGCCATGCGTGCGCCTCTATCTCCGGCGCAGCAGGAACAGGCCCTGCTCCCCGAACAGGTTCGCCATCCGCAAAAAGCGACGCCAGGGCGCGCGCCGACCGCCATAGTCGGCCGCCAGCCACTGCTCGACGATGTAGCCTTCCTGCTCGCTCAGAACAAAGAAGTCTCGGATCGTGCAAGGGTGGATGTTGGGCGTCTCATACCAGGCTCGGTCCCAGGTCGAGGTCATCGGCATCCGGCCACTCGCCAGCAGTTGCCAGCGCACCAGCCAATATCCGAAATTCGGAAAGGTCACCACAGCACGCGTGCCGATCCGCAGCATTTGTGCGAGCACCTCACGCGGCCGCTCGACGGCCTGCAGCGCGCGGGACAGCACAACGTAATCGAATGCGCCATCGGGATAATGCGCCAGGTCGATATCGGCATCACCGTGCATCACCGGCAGGCCGTGCGCGACCGCGCGTGTCACTTCAGCCATGTCTATCTCGATGCCCCGGGCATCGCAGCCCTTGGTCTGGAAGAGATGATCGATGAGCGTCCCGTCGCCGCAGCCGATGTCCAGAACACGTGACCCCGGCGCGATCATCCCCGCGATCAAGGCCAGATCGACACGCATGTTCTTGTTGATGAAGCGGACTGGGTCCAGCGTGCTCATGCCGGCAACAGCAACCCGGCGTGCACCGCGCAGCCGCGCAGAAATCCAGCCAGCGTGCGATGGAAATCAGGTTCGTCCAGCAGAAATGCGTCGTGACCCTTGTCGGTTGGGAACTCGACGAAGGAGACGTTGGCGCCGGCGCGGTTGAGCGCACGGGCGATCGACCGGCTGGCGGTAGTGGGGAAAAGCCAATCCGAGGAGAATGAGGCCAGCAGAAAACGCGTCCTGGTGCCCTTGAACGCCTCGGCCAGATCACCGCCGCAGTCGGCCGCGACGTCGAAATAATCCATCGCCCGGGTGATCGTCAGATAGCTGTTGGCATCGAAGCGCTGGACGAAGGTACTGCCCTGGTGGCGCAGATAGCTCTCTACCTCGAACATCTCGCCGAACAGGTTGATCGCCTCCGTGCTGTCCTTCGGCGCGTTCTGCAAACGGCGGCCGAATTTGCGGGTCAGCGCCTCTTCTGAGAGATAGGTTATATGCGCGCACATCCGGGCCACCGCCAGGCCACGGGCAGGTATCCGGCCACTCTGCCAGTAGCGACCGTTCTGCCAGTCAGGATCGGCGAAAATCGCCTGCCGTCCGACCTCGTGGAAAGCGATATTCTGTGCCGAGTGATAGGATGCCGTGGCGATCGGCAGAGCGGCGAACACCGCCTCCGGATATTGAGCCGCCCATTGCAGCACCTGCATGCCGCCCATCGATCCGCCGATTACCGCGAACAGCCGAACAATTCCCAGGTGTTCGACCAGCCGCTTCTGCGCCAACACCATGTCGCGAATGGTCACGGGGGGAAATCGGTTCCCCACGGCTCCTCCGCTGAAACCTTTCCGTCCGCAAGCTCACGCTTGCTCAGCGGGCCGGTGCTTCCCATACAGCCGCCCAATACGTTCGGACAGATGACAAAGAAGCGATCTGTGTCGACCGGGAGGCCGGGACCAACAACCGCGTCCCACCATCCGGGCTTGCCGGTGATGGGATGTGCCTCCGCCACATATTGATCCAGTGTCAACGCGTGGCAGATGAGGATTGCGTTGCTGCGGGCAGCATTCAGTCTGCCATAGGTCCGGAATGCGACGGTGTGGCTACGCAGGGTGGTGCCACATTCCAGAACGAGCCCATCATCGAAGGTGACATGGGTGTGGGCGAACTCCGCGCTCGTGACTGGCTGGTCCATCGCGGCGCCTCCATAGTGCTTGCCGCCGCCGTCGGCAACCGGGCGCACGGTATCAAGGTTCACCCCCGCGACCAGTCACCGGGAATGGGTTTGCAGAGTGATGCGCATCCGCTAAGTCTGCGTCGCCAGACGGAAAAACAATGCCCAATCCCGCTCCAACAGTTGACGGCTCCAAGCTGGCCTCCGCAACGGAGGAAGCATCGCCGAACGATGGCTGGCGTGGCGTCGACCCGCCGGCGGACCGGAATTTGGCCAGCTTGCGGGCCGAACTGGATCGCATTGACAACACACTTCAGGATCTGCTGATCGAGCGCGCGAAAGTCGTCGAGCAGGTGGCGCGCACCGGCAAGCCCGCGGCGTTTCGCCCTGGCCGAGAAGCATCGATCGTGCGCCGCCTGGTGGCACGCCATCACGGTTCCCTGCCACCGGCATCCCTTTTCCGTATCTGGCGCGAACTGCTGGCGGGCACTACGGCGATGCAGGGCGGTTTCTCGATGACCGTCTGCGACGCCGATCCCGGCGCGATGCTCATTCAGCTTGCGCGGGAGCACTTCGGCGCGCTCACGCCGGTGCGTCAGCGCACCAGCGCCAGTCAGGCGTTGGACGATCTCGACACCGGTGTCGCGTCGGTCGCGGTGCTGCCGTTTCCCTCGGACACCGACACCTGGTGGGTTGGCCTGTTGTATCGCCAGCCGCGGCTGCACATCATCAGCCGCCTGCCGTTCTGGCAAAACCGGCCGCTCGGCGCTCCGTCGCTGCAGGCCGTGGTCGTGGCCAATGCACAGGCGGATGCAAGCGCCGACGATCGCTCCTTCCTCGGTTTCGCATGCGATAGAGATATCGGCCGCGAACGCCTCGCCGAAGCACTGGCCGCCGCGGGTCTTGCCTGTAGCATGCTGCTGCTGCCGCGCGATCCGGGGTCGACGACAACACTGGCACTCGCCGAGGTCGATGGTTTTCTTGCGGATAGTGACGCTCGGTTGGGCAGACTGGGAACCGACATCCGCCGCCCCATCGTTGTCGGCAGCTATGCAGTGCCGTTCGCGGAACCGACGTCATGACGATGCCCTCGCCGCGCCCCGAAATTCTCACCATCCATCCCTATGTTGCCGGCGAATCCGCAGCGCCGGGTGCCAATCGCATCATCAAACTGTCGTCGAACGAGGGTGCATTCGGAGTACCGCCGTCTGTCCGGGCGGCGATCGCGGCGGTAGGCGACGAACTGCACCGCTACCCCGACGGGAGCGCCGTCCGGCTGCGAGCGGCCCTCGGCAAGCGCTGGAACCTCGATCCTGACCGCATTGTCTGTGGCGCCGGCTCAGACGACATTATCTACCAACTCTGCTTGTCCTATGGCGGCCCCGGGCGCGACATCATCATGTCCGCCCACGGCTTTTCGATGTACCAAATCGCCGGCATCTATGCGGGCAGTCGCGTCATAAAGGTGCCGGAGCGAAACCTGACGGCAGATATCGATGCGATGCTGGCCGCCGTTTCGCCGTCCACCCGGCTGATGTTCCTGGCCAATCCGAATAACCCGACAGGCTCGATGCTCGCGGCCGAAGCCGTCACGCGACTGCGCGGAGCCCTGCCACCGGAGGTGCTTCTGGTCATCGATTCCGCCTACGCCGAATATGTCACCCGACCCGATTATGACGCCGGCGCGACGCTGGTGGACACCTCCGGCAACACCGTGATGACCCGGACATTCTCCAAGATTTATGGTCTCGGCGGTATGCGGGTCGGATGGTGCTATGCACCGCCCGCGGTGGTGGATGTGCTCAACCGTGTGCGCGAACCGTTCAACGTGTCGGTCGCTGCCCAGGCCGCCGCCATAGCCGCTTTGACCGAACCAGGATGGGTCGAGCAAGGGCGCGAACACAATTCGCTGTACCGGCAGAAATTGGCTGCGGCGATCGAAGTCGCGGGAATCAAGGTGTGGCCGAGCGAAGGGAATTTCGTGCTGGCCGACTTCGGTGAAGCCGCCAAGGCAGATGCCGCGGACGCGTTTCTGCGCGCACGCGGCATCATCGTGCGCAAGGTGGCCGGTTACGGTCTGCCGCATTGCCTGCGGATCACCGTGGGTTCGGCGGAGGAGGTAGCCATGGTCATCGACGCCTTCGCGGACCTCGCACGTCAACCGCATGGCTGACCCGCTATTTCGGCGCATGGCGCTGCTGGGCGTCGGCCTGATCGGATCGTCGATCGCGCGCATCGCCCGCCAGCGTGGTGACCTCGCGGCTGAGGTCGTGGTGAACGCCCGCACCCAGAAAACGCTCGATCGGGTGGTGGAACTCGGCATCGCCGACCGGGTGGAACTGGATCCCGCCGAGGCGGTCGTCGGCGCCGATTGCGTGATGCTGTGCGCTCCGGTCGGCGCATTCGCCGATCTGGCGGTCCGAATTGCCCCCTGCCTCGCCCCCGGAACAGTGCTGACCGACGTGGGATCGACCAAGCAATCGGTGATTTGGGATGTCGGGCCACTGGTGCCGGCAGGGGTCCATTTTGTTCCCGCGCATCCGATTGCCGGCACCGAATACTCGGGTCCCGATTCTGGCTTTACTGAACTTTTCCAGGGACGCTGGACATTATTGACGCCGGTGCCGGGTACCGACGAGGCAGCGATCGAGCGGGTATCGGAACTTTGGCGCCGGTGCGGCTCATTGATCGCGCGCATGGAGCCAAGCCATCACGATCGCGTACTGGCGATCGTCTCGCATTTACCGCATTTGATCGCCTTCACGATTTGCGGCACCGCGGACGACCTGGCGGACGAGAGCCGCCAGGAGGTCGTGAACTTCGCCGCCTCTGGCTTTCGCGACTTTACCCGGATCGCCGCGTCGGACCCGGTGATGTGGCGCGATATTTTTCTCAACAACCGGGAGGCGCTGCTGGAAATGCTGCAGCGCTTCATGGAGGACGCCCAGGCCATGGCGCGCGCCGTTCGCTGGGGCGACGCCGCCTATATCGAAGACAAAGTGGAGCGAGGTCGTGCCATCCGTCGCAGCCTGATCGAACGCAAGCAGGCGTAGCGCGCGGGCGGCTCCGCTGCGACCGACAGGCCGGCAGAACTTGCGTTTGGCCGCGATCCGGGACCACACTCGGGGCAGCTTGATCTGCACACAGGCAAACCAGGGAGCCAAACCATGACCGCGAAAAGCAAGGGTCGCTTGCGCCACGTCGCCCTTAGTGTGGCCGACCCGTGGGAAACAGCCGAGTTCTACAAGGAATTAATCGGTTTGGAGGAGGTGACGGAACTGGACGGCGATCTCGCCGAAGGCGTCTTCCTCACCGATGGCGTTGTTAATCTCGCGATCCTTCACTTCAAGTCGGACGAGGCTTCGCAAGGCACCGGAAAAGATTTCGTCGGCCTCCACCACATCGGCTTTTGGGTCGATGACGTCATTGCATCCGGACAGCAGGCGCGGGCCGCGGGGGCGACCTGGATCATGGGCGATCCCAACAATCCCGATGGCTACGAGGTAAAGCACACCGACCTGTCCGGCATTATTTTCGACGTCGCCGCCCATGGCTGGGCCGGGTCGCAAAAACGGCCCGGGGAAGCCGAGAACGAGGTGCATCCCAACCCGCACCGCCGCCTGGCGAAATTCGACGCTCGGCGGGAGGCCGCCCGCCGGACGATCGAGTCGAAGAAGCTGGCGGAAGTCAGTTAGCAACAACGGCCCGAGCCGCTGAGTGATACGCGCGCGGGGGTAGTCGCAACTGCCCCCGACGCTGCTCATCGACCGGAACGCTACTCATCGATCGAGTTTTGTCACCGAACCAGGTCCGGTGGAGGCCTGCCGTGGTGACAGCGCCGACCTTAAGGCGACGGCGCGGCCACCGGGTGTTCACGCCGGTGGGAACACTTCGCCCCGGCACTTTGTTTCATATCGGAATCATTACCGCCCTGAAAGCGCGGCCGGCGCGCTGCGCATAGCATTTCACGAAGGATGATCGGGCCTTGAATCAGCCGGGAGACCAGCAAATATTTTGGTTTTACAAAGGACAATCTGATGGAGCTGCTTGACGGCATGGGCGGCAATGCATGCGCTGGCATCGACCTCGACGATTGCAAGAAACTGGATGACGCGGCGACAAAGCTACTGGATGCTCGTGGCCTGATAATGACGATTAGCGACGCGGTCGGTCATGTCATAAGCAATGTCGGCGGATCAGCGATCAAATACCTGCAAGACAAGTTGGGTTTAGACGTAAAGACAAAAGCTGATGAGATCGTCGAGGCCGTTCTCTGGCGTACTCAGTCGATTGCAACGACGGGGCTAAAGGCCGAATTCGGCGGCCGATCCATGGGACTGGTTCCACAAAATTGCCGTGGGTGCCAGCGGGGCCGCTTGCGGTTTTGTCGGCGCCCCGGGGCTGATTTGGGATCTTCCGTTCACCACCAGCATGATAATGCGCTCCATCGCGGATATCGCCCGCTCCTTTCCGGGCGAGAGCCTTGACACTGAGGATACCAAGCGGGCGTGTATCGAGGTGTTCGCGTTCGGCGGTCCGGAGGCGGAGAACGCTGATATAGACTTGGCTTACTGGTCCACACGTGTCGGCCTGAGCCACCTGGCAATTGAGACGTTGATCAAGACCGTCGCCTCGCGGTTCGGGACAGTCCTGACTGAAAAGACGCTCGCGCAGATCGTGCCGATCGGTGGTTCAGTGGCAGGCGCTGGGCTCAACTATGCCTTCATGGACTACTACCAGCAGATGGCACGTATTCATTTTACCATCCGCAGTATTGAGCGTCGAACTCCGGACCCATCCGCGGTGCGGGCCTGCTTCAGCTATCGCGTCGCCGAAATGCAGAGGCGTCGCAAGCTCCGACCGGGCATCGGAGCACCGGCCGTTGCTGCCGGTTCGCATCAATAGCCAGCCCGCCGGCACGATCGCCGGCACGGCAGCAGGTGTTGAGCGTTGGTCGGATGCTCAGGCCGGTGCGAACAGGCGCTCCCCGTCCGAGGCGCTTTGTTCCTGATCCGGATCGGCACCGCCCTGGAAGGCCGCATCCCGCTGTAGTACCGGCACGACCTGATCGGCAAACAGCCGCATGTTCAGTTCCGCGAGGTGATGCGGCATGCTGCCGAAGGAGAATTCGGTGACCAGGTGGTCCATTCCGGTCAGTCGACGAAGTTCCGCGATCTGCTGAATGCAGTCATCCGGCGTGCCGATGATCTGAATACTGAGGTAGAAGTCGGTAGCCTTCGCACGGTAGCTGGCATCCTTCATCTTGGTGTAGGTCTTCGCCAGTTTGCCGTAAGATTCGTAGCCCTTCACCTCAGCCAGATGCCCGTCAGAGAAATGGTAGTGTGCATCGATGGAATCCCATTTCTCGCTGAGATACCGCAAGGCCCACTCCCGAGCTTCCTCGCGCGTTGGCGCGCAGGCGACGTTGGTCAGGATGATCGGCGGTCGGGGGGTATGCCCGATCCCGCTGACCATCTCCCGGTAACGATGAACATCCTCGGCGGCCTTGGCCCATTCATTCTGCATCACGATCAATAGACCGAACCCCAGCCTCGCCATGACCTCGGCGGACTCCGGGCTGACCGAGGAGGCATAGAACCGCCGCTCCGGGCTGGAAATCGGTCGCGGCCTGATCGACATTCTGGGGATCTTGTAGAACTCGCCCTCCCAGTCGAACACTTCGTTGGCCAGCGCCTTGATGATAAGTTGCGCCGCCTCAACGAAGCGCGGGCGGGCCTCCTCCATCGGGATGCGAAATCCCTCATATTCAACGCTGGCGGCGCCGCGCCCGAAGCCCATCAGGGTGCGCCCACCGCTGATGACGTCGAGCAATGCGATCTGCTCGGCAACCCGGATCGGGTCGTGCCAGGGCAGCACGATGACGCAGGTCCCCAAGGTGATTCGCCGCGTGCGGCCAGCATAATAGCTCAGCAGTTGCAGCGGCGACGGCGACATCGAGTAACCGGTGAAGTGATGCTCCAGCGCGAACAGCGAATCAAAGCCGAGCGGCTCTGCAAGGTCGCCGAGCGCCATGTGCTCGTTGAACAGAGCAACATCGGGCCGTCCCGGTTGCGCAAGGATACTCAGCGCGGTCCCAACCTTCATGCGAGCCTCCCGTCTTTAACGCAGGGGCGAGAAGGATGCCGGCAAGACAAACTTGTTTTCTTGCTTCAGCGTCGCACCGGCGGGGCCGCCACCCGGCGGCCAAATGCCGCGAGCTATCGCGTCGGCGCGCACTCTCTGCCGCTCATTGGCATCCTTGTAGGCCCAGATATGAACCCATTTGTTCAGCGTCCCGAACTCCGAATGCCAGGCGCCGACCAGCGGCGACAGCTTGACCCGCTCGGCAATCTTTGGGGACCAGCGCTCAATCATGCCGGGTATCCCTCCCGCGGCGAGGGTGTAGGACCGGATCTCGAACAAGGGTCCGACCTGACGTGGTTCCAACTCCGGCGAGAACGGTGCAGGAACAAAAATCTCGCTGTTCATGGTCACGATAAACTCGCGGATCGGCGGCGGCCAGGCGCCGCTCTCCTGGGAGGCCTTGCGAGCCGCCGCGCGCTGCTCGAAATTTTCGTAAGCCCAGACATGGATGATTTCGTTCAGCGGACCGACTTCGGTGTGCCAGAACGCTGCCAGTTTGGAGAATTTTTCCCGAGCGGGCAGGCTCTCACCGAACCTTTTCTCCACTTCGGCGACACTTCCCGGCTTTAACTGGTAAGTGCGTACTTCGATGATCATTTGGCGTCCCTCCGTAGACGCCCATGATACAACGACAGTGATACCTTGTCACACCGCGCGCCCACCGACGAGTTATGACCGACCTCTATTCGCTGATCGGCGCCTCGGACTTCACCTGCTTGACCCGCCCGGCTTTTCCGACTTCTTTTCGATGTTCTCCTTACCGGCACGCGTCCCGCCGAACCGGTCGGCGCCGTGCGCGTCGGGCGCATCGGACTTCTTGTGATTGCCGGTGTTTTGCTGCGTGTCGCTGTGTTCGACGGTTTGTTCAGTATGCGGCTGCTTCATCGTCACGCTCCTGGGTTAAAGCAGCCTGAACGAGCCAGCCGCCGGATGGTTCACCTGGCGGCCGGCGCTTGCGTCTTTTGGTTCCGGGCTACCATCGGCCGGCGATCGCAGAAGCAATCCCCTGTTCCGGAACGCGGCCTTCGATCGGACGACTAATGGCTGAGCCAGACGTTCGCGAAGCGCGGGATGCGGAACGGCACGAAACCGTTGACGTCCGAGCGGATCGCTTGCAGCTTGGTGAATGAGCCGAACGGCAGGGCGTAGACGCGCTCCAGCACCAGCTTCTGCATCCGGGCAAAGGCTTCCTGACGCCGCTCCGGTGTCGGCAACGTATTCATATTGCTCCAGTCCGCCAGGACGTCCGGATCGTCCATCCCGTCCTTCGGCCTATAGCTGGCGTTCGGCTCCACCAGGAATTGCATGGTGGCTAAGGCACCAAGGGCCGGCTGTGTTCCCCACCCGGTGAAATATAGGTTCCAACCCTCCGTCGAGTTCTGGGTCATCTGAACCGAGGTTGGCCAGTCCACTACCTTCATCTGCGCATTGACGCCCACGGCCTGAAGTTCCTGCTGCACCACCAGCGCCGAGTTGTACATCGGCGGATAATCCCTGTCGGTGACCAGCACAACCGGCTCACCCTGATAACCGGCATCGGAAAGATATTTCTTTGCCAGATCCGAATTGTGCAGATTGTAAGTATCCGCGCCGGCATCGGTGTAGTCGGGCTGACCAGGATACTGAAAACCGGCGTTGAGCTCATACTTGCCGTCGGAGGCGGCAGCCATGATCTCGTCCATGTCCAGCGCCGCCTGGATCGCCTGGCGAACCAGCAGCTTGTCCGTTGGCGGGTTAGAGACGTTAGGGATAGCCATCTGTATCCACCAGTTTTTCAACGGCAGGACAATGATGTTCGGTGTCCTGTTTGAGGTCTGGTATCGAACTCGCTGGCAAATCCTCGACGGCATGAAACTCACCGGTCCGCAATCCGGCGACCCTGGCTCCGGGCTCGGTGACGATGCGAAAGGTCACCGAGTCGATACAGGCCAGCTTGAAGCCACCGAGCCCCGTCCGGTCCTGGAAGCTGGTGTTCGGCTTGTAGCCGTCGAAACGTTTCAGCTTCACCGCACCGCCCGGAACAGGCGCGGCGATCTGGAACGGCCCGGTACCAATCGGCTGGCTCAGCTGCTGCGCGGGAATATCGCGCTGCTCCGCTGGGATAATGACAATAGGACTGCTGAATGATGAGAGCGCCTCGATGAATGTAGGCTGTCTCAGCTTCATATGCAGAACGAACGTGTCCGCGTCTGGCGCATCCCAGTAGCCAACATTGCTCAGTGTGCTGCGCTGATTGCCAATCCTGGCATAACGGTCGAACGATGCGACGACATCCGCCGATGTCATCAGCTTGGAATTGTGGAAATGGACGCCCCGCCGCAACTTGAACGTATACGTCATATGATCGGGCGCTTCGATCATCGCCTCGGCCAGTTCCAGGATCGGGTGATTGTTCTCGTCCCGGGTCATCAGCGACTCGTAGATATTCATCGCGATGTTGCGGGTTGAGATGGTCGACGATGTCATCTGGTCGAGGGTGTTGATGTTCGCTTCCTGCGCGAACACGATATCCCCCCCGACATGCGGGCATTTGAAGGCTTCGGCGTGTGAGGACGGGGTGCAGAATGTCAAGCCGACGGCCATACCGACCGGGGCAACAACTCCGCGTCGCATATAGCGGTCTCCCTAAGACTGGTACACGTTGCCCCGTTCGCAGGCTGGCGCTGCTTTCCGACATACGTGACGGCGATGACGTAGGTCGTCAAGCCGTTGGTTCCCCCGGCGCACCCTGTACTTACGATAACACGTCCGAATGACTCGAATTTCAGACAAACGGTGCGGGCCTGGCCTCACGGAAGGGAGTATTTGTCTCGGCCAGCTCGCGCAGCAGGCGTGACGGCGCCCAACGCTCGCCGTATCGCTGATGCCACGACTCGATTTGGCCGTAGACGTTCCCCACGCCGATCCCATCGGCCCAGAACATCAGACCGCCGCGATAGCGCGGAAAGCCGAAGCCGTGCAGCCACATTACGTCTATGTCGCTGGCGCGGTAGGCTTTTCCCTCCTCGAGGATACGGCATGCTTCGTTGACCGAGGAAAACAGCAGCCGATGCAGGATCTCGGTATCCGTGAATGTCTTTCGCGGCACCCCCATCTCCGCCGCTACCGAGGTAATGATGGCCGCGACCTCGGGATCGGGATGCGGGGTGCGATCGCCCTTTTCGTAACGATACCAGCCGGCGCCGGTCTTCTGGCCATAGCGGCCCAGCTCCACCAGCTTGTCGGCGATCGGCAACTTCCGGTAGTTCGGATTTGCCAGAGCCCGTCGGCGCCGACCGGCCGCCCCGATGTCCAGCCCGGCAAGATCGGCCACCGCGAACGGACCCATCGGGTAGCCGAAATCGACCATGACCTTGTCGACCTGCTCCGGCAGGCAGCCTTCCTCCAGCAGGATGACCATTTCGCTGTTGAACGGCGCGCGGGAACGATTGGCGACGAAACCATCCGTGTTGCCCGCCATGACCGAGATCTTGCCGATACGCCGGCCAAGCGCCATTGCGGTGAAAAGTGTTTCGGGGGAGGACCTGGAGCCACGAACGACCTCCAGCAGCTTCATCACGTTTGCCGGCGAGAAGAAATGCGTTCCGGCGACGTTTTCCGGCCGCGTCGTCATGTCGGCCAGCTGGTCGATGTCCAAGGCAGAGGTATTGGAGAACAGCAGCGCATCCCGATGCACTACCTCATTGAGCCGGGCAAAAATCGGCTTCTTTACCGCCATTTCCTCGAACACGGCTTCGACGATCACGTCGCGGTCACGAAGGTCGTCATAACCGGCCACCGGTATGATCCGGGCCAGGCGCCGATTCATTTCATCTTCCGCCAGACTGCCGCGCTTGACCGACGTGGCGTAGTTGTTCCGGATGCGATCCATGCCGCGATCCAGTGCCTCCTGCGTCGCATCGATGATTTTCACCTCGTAGCCGAAATCGGCAAACGCCATGGCGATGCCACCGCCCATCGTTCCGGCACCGATGACCGCCGGAGCGGAAAAGTCTTGCGCACCGACACCCACCGGCAGGTCGGGCAGTTTCGCGGCCTCGCGTTCGGCGAAGAACACATACCGCAGTGCTTTCGCCTCGTCGGCGTTTTCCAGTTCAGCGAACAATTCGGCTTCGCGCCTGATGCCCTCGTCGAAAGGCAGCGTGCAGGCCGCTTCGACCGCGGCGATACAGTGGTAGGGCGCCGTCTGGTTGCGCGCCCGCCGCGCGATCGACGTCCGCATTGCGTCGAAAATCCCCGGGTCGGCCTTCGCGTCGCGGTCACGCACTCGCGGCAATGGCCGCTGATCAGAGATCTTGCGAGCATAGGCGACGGCGGTTTCACGCAACCCCGCGCCTTCCGGCAGCACCTCATCCAGAATACCCAGCCTGGCAGCCTCCGCCGCCGGGACATGACGGCCCGAAGTGATCATTTCGAGCGCCGTCTGCGGCCCGGCCAGCCGCGGCAAGCGCTGTGTGCCGCCGCCGCCTGGCAGGATGCCGATCAACACCTCAGGCAGACCGACCTTGGCCGTGGGGACGGCGATGCGATAATGGCAGGCCATCGCATTTTCCAGGCCGCCGCCCAGTGCATAGCCATGGATCGCGGCGACCACCGGTTTGGGGCTGGCATCCAGCACATCGTAAGTCCGGCTACCGACCGGGGGGCGCTTGCGCGACGTACCGAAGCCTCGGATGTCGGCACCGGCGATGAAGCTGCGGCCATCTCCCATCAGCACCATCGCCTTGATTGCCGGGTCCGCGTTCGCCTGACGCAGGCATTCGATAATGCCCTCCGAGACGCCCGGACCCAATGCATTCACCGGCGGGTAGTTGACGATGATCACCCCGATATCGCCGTCTTTTTCCAGCCGCACCGGCAATGCTTCAGTCATGGACATGCTCCTATGCTGTACGATCGAAGATGCCGCGGGACACCCCCGCCGGCATCGGTCAGAGCACCGTTTCGGCGACGATACGCATGACCTCCGCCGAGGCGCCGGTCAGTACCATGGTGCCGATATGCCCGGCCTTGGCGGCATCCTTCCAGACGGCGAGCCGATCCTTGATCCGTTCGGCCGGCCCACAAAGTGAAATCTCATCCACCAGCTTGTCAGGAACCGCGGCGGCGGCCTCGGTTTTCTTGCCGTCGAGGAACAGGTCCTGGATGGTCTTTGCCTCGCCTTCGAAGCCGAGCTTCACGGCGACATCGTTGTAGTAGTTCTTCGATCGAGCGCCCATCCCGCCGATATACAGCGCCAGCCCCGGCCGGATCGCATCGCGGCACGCCTGAACGTCGGGACCCATCTTGGCGCGGACATAGGGGGCGACGTCAAAGCCGGCCATGCTGGTCCCGCGACCGGCCTTCTTGCGTCCGGCCAGAATCGGCGCGGTGACGATGTCGGGCTGCTCCGGCGAATAAAAGATCGGCAGAGTTCCGTCGGCGACCTCCCCGGCCATTCGCAGGCCGGCCGGAGTGATCGAGGCGGTGTAGAAAGGCACGTCCGGATTGCCATGGGCGATGCTGCGCAGCGGCTTGCCTAGCCCCGAGGCGTCAGGCCCGGAGTACGGGATGTCGTAAAATTCGCCGTGAAACTCCAGCGGCTTTTCCCGCGCCAGGATCTGCTTGATGATCGCGATGTATTCTTTCGTGCGCTGCATCGGTTTGCCGAACGGCAAGCCGTGCCATCCTTCCACCACCTGAGGACCGGACGGGCCGACGCCGCACAGGAACCGGTTGCCGGACAGCGCCTGCAGGGCAAGCACCGTCATTGCGGCGCATGCCGGAGTGCGGGCCGACATCTGCATGATGCCGGTTCCGGCCTTGAGCCGCGAGGTTCGGGCGAGAATCCAGGCCACCGGCGAAACCGCATCCGTGCTGTAGGCTTCGCCGACCCAGGCCTGGGTGAAGCCCAGCCGCTCCGCCTCGAGGATGCGCTCGAGATCCAGCTTCGGGTGAGGCCCCGACATGTCAACCGTTATGCCAAGCTGCATGGTGTGTGCTCCTAGCGGACCTTCGCCACGACGTCGTCCCGGAAGCGTTGCAGGTTGGCCAGCGTCGCCGGCAGGTCCGGGCCAAAGAGGCCAAAGTCGAACGCGGTCACGCCCGCGTCCCGCAGCGCCTTGATGTCGCCGACGTAATCGGCGGCACCGCCGGTGAACAGCTTCCGCTCGCCATCGACGGAACCCTTCGGCTGCGCCTCGGGATTGGAGGAGACCCGATAGGCGAGGCCCACCGCGGACGGGTCACGTCCAGCCTTCTCCGTCAGCCCGCGCAGCTTCGCTGCCCCGGCCTTGAAGCGGGTCAGCGTATCCATCGGGAATTGCGGGTTGGTGCCGATCGGATACCAGGCATCGCCATATTTGGCGGTGCGACGCATGGCAGGTCCGCTCTCGCCGCCTACCCAGATCGGGATTGGGGCCTGCACCGGCTTGGGCGGAAACAGCACGTCCTTGAACTGGACATATTTCCCCGCAAACTTTGGTTGATCGGCGGTCCAAAGTTCCTTGCAGACCATCATCCACTCGTCGGTTACCGCGCCACGTTCGGCAAACGGCGGTGCGCCGATCGCGACAAATTCCTCCTCGCACCAGCCGGCGCCAATCCCCAGGGTCAGCCGGCCCTTCGACAGATAATCCAACGTCGCCAGTATCTTGGCAGTCAACACGGCGGGCCGGTGCGGCACCACCATCACCGAGGTGACGATCCGCAGCTTCGACGTCGCGGCGGCGATGAAGGTGGCGGCGGTCAATTGCTCCAGCCTGGGCGCCGCGGCGCCGGAGGGGAATTCACCCGAGTCGGAGTATGGATAACGCGAGGCGATACTGGTCGGGATCATCACGTGGTCGCTGACCGTGACATAGTCGTAGCCCAGCTTTTCCGCCTCGGTGGCGATGCGGAGCAGGCTGTCGGGGCCGATGAGCGGACCGCTGGTGGGGGCGCTGCAACCGATCTGCATGGGTTCCTCCTGCTTGGATTGCCTGATGAAAGCCGATAGCACACGATGCCGGGCAAAGAGGCAACGGGGCGCCGGCCCTGAGCGGGCAGGCGGGATGCACTTCGGCATCCGGACGGCGCATCTGGTAGCGGGCCAACAAGAAAAGGAGGCGCCGCAGACGTTGAAAGCTGGCTGCGACGCTACATCTGGTTGCGGACGGGGCCGGCTATGATCCGCCTCCATGGATATCGTATATGGTCGTGCATGGCGTCTCGCTCGGCTCCAGACCAGCAGGCACACGGCGGATGTTCACCGGCGGTGCTCATGCTATGCTGCAGGACGCGGTGGCGTTTCGCGATGTCGCTGTCAGGTGTCTGATGGTCTGCTTGCCCCAACCGACGACCGAGCAGACCTTGGACGAGTAGCAGCAATTTGCCGGGGACCTGGTAAGCAAATCATGATGATCGATATGACCTGGCTGGCATCCGCCCCTTTGCCGGAGCTGATGGCGAAAGCGGCACAGCAGCGCGACGCCGCCTTCGGGCGAACGATCTCGTATTCGCGCAAGGTGTTCATTCCGCTGACGAAGCTGTGCCGTGACGTGTGCCACTATTGCACGTTCGCGGAGCGGCCGCGGGCCGGCCACGCGGCGTATCTGTCGGCCGATGAGGTCCTGGCCATCGCACGCGCCGGCGAGGCCGCGGGTTGCACCGAAGCCCTGTTCACCCTGGGCGACAAGCCGGAGTTGCGCTACCGCGCGGCACGCGAAGCGCTCGCCGCACTGGGCCACGAAACTACCATCAGCTATCTGCGTGCGATGTGCGCGCTGGTGCTGAAGGAAACCACTCTGCTGCCGCACGTGAACCCCGGCGTGATGACGCGGGAGGAGATCGCCGCCCTGCGCGAGGTATCGGCCAGCCAGGGGATCATGCTGGAATCGACCAGCGAGCGGCTGTGCGCGCCGGGCGGTGTCCATTACGGATCCCCCGATAAACTGCCCGCTGTCCGGCTGGAGACACTGCGCCTGGCCGGCGAACTGGCGGTGCCGTTCACCACCGGCATCCTGATCGGGATCGGCGAAACCAGGGCGGAACGGCTCGATGCCCTTGCCGAGATCCGCGACCTGCACGTCCGGTATGGCCACATCCAGGAAGTGATCGTGCAGAACTTCCGGGCCAAACCGGACACCAAGCTGGCAAACGCCGACGAGCCCGACCTCGACGATCTGCTGTGGACGATCGCCGCCGCTCGGCTGATCCTTCCTGATGACGTGCATGTCCAGGCACCGCCCAATCTCTCACCCGGGGTCTACCAGAAACTGATTGGCGCCGGGCTCGATGACTGGGGCGGCGTGTCGCCCGTCACGCCTGACCACGTCAATCCCGAAGCCCCCTGGCCCGAACTCGACGCCCTTGCTCGGCGGACGGCGGAGATGGATAAAATCCTGCTGCCTCGGCTGCCGCTGTATCCGGCCTGGGTTTCCGATCCGGGCCGCTGGCTGGACAGCAAGGTCGCACCCCGCGTTCGCCAGAACGCCGACGCAGAGGGCTGGGCGCGCGACGATGACTGGGCACCGGGGCTGACATTCGCGCCAAAGCCCCGCTCGGTGCTGCTCAACAGGGTCGATCCCGATCTGGAACGTATCCTCGGGCGGGCCACGGCCGGCCAGCGCCTCGAAGAAGCCGAGATCATCCGGCTGTTCGGGGCACGGGACGCCGACTACGAACGGGTGATTACCGTTGCCGACGAGCTGCGCCGCGGCGTCAGTGGCGAGGTCATTCGTTACGTTGTCAACAGAAACATCAACTACACCAACATCTGTTATTATCGTTGCAAGTTCTGCGCCTTCTCCAAAGGCAAGACGCACGAAGCGCTGCGTGGCACTCCGTACGATCTCGAAATGTCGGAAATCGTCCGCCGCGCGCAGGAGGCGTGGGATCGCGGCGCCACCGAGGTCTGTCTGCAAGGTGGCATTCATCCCGACTACACCGGGGAAACCTATGTCGGGATCTGCAAGGCGATCAAGGCGGCGATTCCGGGGATGCACATTCACGCGTTCTCACCGCTCGAGGTTACCCAGGGCGCGGCGACGCTGGGACTGTCGCTGACACAGTTTCTGGCGCGACTGAAGGACGCCGGCCTTGGAACGCTCCCGGGCACCGCGGCCGAAATCCTCGATGACGAAATCCGCGCTATCATCTGTCCCGACAAGATCAACACCGGCCAATGGATCGATGTCGCGCGCGCTGCGCACGCCCTGGGACTTCGCACCACGTCAACGATCATGTACGGACACGTCGAGGGGCCGTTGAACTGGGCGCGGCATCTGCTGGTGCTGCGCGATCTGCAGGCCGAAACCGGCGGCTTCACCGAATTCGTTCCGCTGCCGTTCGTGCACATGGAAGCGCCGATGTATCTGCGCGGCCTGGCCCGCAAGGGGCCGACATTGCGCGAGGCGATCCTGATGCATGCGGTGTCGCGGCTGGCGCTGCATCCGCTGATCACCAACATCCAGACCTCTTGGGTGAAGATGGGGCCGGAGGGCGCGGCAATGTGCCTGAACGCCGGCGCCAACGATCTGGGCGGCACGCTGATGAACGAGAGCATATCGCGCGCTGCCGGTACACAGCACGGGCAGGAATTCGCCCCCGAGGCGATGGAGCAGCTCATCGGCTCGCTCGCTCGGCTTCCGGTGCAGCGCGACACGCTGTATCGACCGGTGTCCAACGAACGTCGGGTCTTGGCATTCAACGCGCCGGTACTGGCGCCGGTCGTGCAGACGCCGCCACGCAAGGTGGTTGCGGCGGAGTAGCGGTTATTCACGCAGGTTCTGGATGATCGAAACCGCAGAGTCCGCATAGCTTCTCATGGCGTCGTCGGGCATCACCGGCTGTCTGCGTTATCTTCCGCGTGAGGGTCCTGGCCCTGTAACGGACGCGTCAAAAACCACCGGCATCTGATCGAGATGGTGGGAGAACGATAGCGCCTATAGTGCTGGCACGGGTGACGTTGGTGCGTAGGGACGCTAGGCTTGGATGAGTTTGATCAAATGGAGTGGCTCGGCTAGCACTCTTTGATTGCTGGGCGATACGCCTTTTTCAAAGATCGACTCCCATGCCGCGTAGTTGAGTTTTGCACCGAAGACCGTCAACGACATGTCGTGATTGACCCAGAGCGGGAGTTTTGCGATGTTTCTGACGAAATTCTGGATGTTGTTCCAGAGTGGAACCGGGAACGGATATTGAAATATCCTGTTCTCGTTGATAAGGGTACCCTGCGTAATGAAAAAATTCTTCACTACGCGCCCCACGTAACGAAGCCAGCAATAGAGGATTTCCTCCTTCGCCATTCGAAACGCACGAAGGTGATCGTCCGGAATATCGACACCCTTCTGAAGCTTGCTCTCGACCCGGTCGAAGCCTTGCGCGGTATCGATATGATCAATGAATATAGTTTCTGCAATGATGTTCATGAGTTTTATGATTTGTGACTTTTCTATTTCTCTCGGATTTTGTCCTACGTCCATTTTGAAGTCCCAAGGTGTATCAAGCATTTCCTGATGAATGAAAAATGAGTAAAACGTCTTTTCAATATTGCTATAGGATAACGGTTTGTCACCACCCTTACCCCCGAATTCGATAAAGTCACGCAGTTTGTTGTCAGCATGGTGCGTAATCGAGTTCCGAACATTATCTAATATATAGCGCTTGACGGACCTCGACTCGCCTCTGAAATGCTTGACTAAATCGGTCTCAGAGAACGAAAAATCATCCTGATCACGATTGGTCTCGACCCGGTACCTCTCGATACGACTGAGCAGGATGGTTCCGCCAAGGCGACGTTGCACCGACATGTCAAAAGCCACTTGACGAAGTGTCGTGCCCGCATTGGTGTTCGCGGTGAGGAGGCGATTTGGATCGGGATCCACGAAGATGCGTACCGGCAATGTCGTCACGCCAAGCAGCACCTGGGCAGCAAGCTTGTGCTGCCCGTCGAATATACGAACCCTTGCGCGCGGGCTGTCCCCATCGTGGCTGACTTCCACCAGGGCCAGACCCACATGGAGTTGCGGGTTTCTCTTGTAGAATTCCTCGACCAGTCCACGCAGCGCCTTGCCAATGGGTCGAGGATTTATAGCGGCGTCGTGGTGAAGATACGCGATTGGCAGCACCGCGAAGAAATAGTCCATGTCACTGAGATCGTCATGATATATCGGGAGTTTTTGGATTGAATTGTTTCCGATGTCGGGAAACGACACGCTGATCTCCCCATTAACGCGGCTGAGTGGCAGATCGAACTTAGCTCCCCCGTAGCTCGACAGGATATGCCCGAGATTCGCAGACGATCCGTCGGGCGACGCTTCGTCGCAAATAGTGTCAAAGCGGCTTAGCACCCTCGCAACACGGAGATCGGACGCCTGCTTCGAGCGATTGCAGGCCGAATGTGTCAGAGCAAAGTTGCTCTGGTCGTCCTTTCCGCCATTGGCCACGGGCTCTATGTGATCAACATCGAGAGTGTCGGCGTGCAAGGTGAGGTCGATCGGTTTTTCGCAGATGAAGCACTTACCGTGCTGAATGCTATGGAGCTTGGCGCGTAAGTCCTTCAGGCCCGTGGCATCGAGGCGACCAAGATACAACGAAGCCATTTGGACGGACCTCCCGTGGACGGAGCGACTGGCGGTTTGATCGATAGAATGAAGCACGCACCGCCGAACCTTCGTCTGCGCGTCGCTGCACTCGATCCGCCGCGCACCAGATCGGAGTGGTCGAGCATGATCGACACACGAAAGCTGCCAGCCAAGGCAGGAGCTTTACGGCGTCCCGATAAAGGAAGAGTTAACGGCAGCGCTAACCCGCTACGGCCAGGCACCCGAGCGAGAATAGCAGGCTCGGTCGGCATTTCACCTGGCTACAGCCCGAAACCCTCTAGTAACGCCAGCGTTCGCGTCGGCATGCGGGGTCGCGCCGTCAGGAACGCTCGAAGATCGACTGGGTGATCCATGTCCAGCCCGATCCCCGGCAATCGCACGATCACCGGCTCGATGCCCTGCCGACGCGCCGCGCTCAGATGCGGAAAATAGCTGTCGTCGCCGAAACGTAACGGTACCGCAAGGGGCGGCGCGCACAGCACGGCATTCGAGCCAAGCTCATCATGCGCCGGCACGATCGTGAATGACGGCGGCGGCCTGCAGGCAGCAACCACGGCATCGATCTCTGCTGCCGTCACGCGGGGGATATCGCCCGGCACGGTCAGCAGCCCCCCCTTGCCTTCCGCCGCCAGGACCCGACCCATCCCCATCACCGCACCGGTGTGGCCGTCGAGCGCACCTTCACTCACCACGCGCGCGCCGTAACGCCGAGCGAGGTCGGCTGCGACAGGATCGACGGTGTTGACCAGAATACCTGCCAGCCGCGCTGAACCGGCCAGAGCGGCCAGCACGTCCTCCAGCATTGTCGCAGCCAGGATTTCCCTTTGAGCCGCGGACAGGATCGACGCCGTGCGCTGCTTTGCCCCGGTGAAGGATTTCACCGGAACGGCCGCCCACACATCGATCATCGCGGTGCGCGATGCCTCAGGCCGCGGAGTTCGCGCCTTCGCAAGACGGCGGCCGCATCCATCACAATTCGCGCCAGCGCTTCGCGGTCCTCGAGCGTCGTCATCAACGTCTGCGCCAGAGTCACCCGCGCGTCGATCGACACCACCTCTGACATATCGGCGTGGTCGATGACGTAGCCGTCCAGCAGCTCGTTGTAGCGTTGAGCGACCGTCCCGGCGGTCGGGTCCAGCCCGAGTTCGGTCATCATTTTCGCCGTCGGGCCCTTGACCGCACGCCCCGCGATGATCGGCGACACAGCAATGATCGGTGCCTTGCAGGCGATCATCGCCTCCCGCACGCCGGGAATGGCCAGGATCGGCTCGACGCTGATGAACGGGTTCGAAGGACAGATAACCACCGCTTCCAGCGATGCGTGGCCGAGCGCCGCCAGGAAATCCGGGTGCGCCCTGGCCGCCCCGGCACCCTGGAACTGCAGTTCGCTCACCACCGGCTCACAACGGCGATGCACGAAATACTCCTGAAAATCCAGCCATCCCTGATCGGTCAGGAGCCGGGTACGCACCGGGTCATCGGTCATTGGCACCACCCGAGGACCCACCCCCATCCGTCGGCAGAGATCAGCAGTCACCGAGGACAGGCTTTCGCCGCGTTTCAGCCGCCGCGTGCGCTCGACGTGCAGGGCCATGTCGCGGTCACCCAGGCGAAACCACGTCTCGCCGCCCAGCGCCTCCATGGTTTCCATGAACGACCAGGTTTCGTCATGACGTCCCCAACCGAGTTCGCGGTTGGCAAGCCCTGCCAGAGTGTACGCCACGGTGTCGATGTCGGGCGAGATCGACATCCCCAGGTGCTCGAAATCGTCGCCGGTATTGACCACGACCAGGAGGTCTTCGGCTGGCATGATGCGCGAAAGGCCGAGCGCGAGCTTGGCGCCGCCTACGCCGCCGGATAGTGCGATAATCATGGCGCGATAATCATTGGGCGATGTTCACGGGGCGATGATCACTGGAAAAGATCCTCCTCCGGCGGGCGCACCATGTCCGCCACCGGCGCATGTGGAGCCTGCCATGTCAGGCCACGCAAAACCACGACTGGCTGAGCTTCCGCCGCCTGACCCTGCAGCAACGAAGCGGCGGCGGCAATCTCGTCGGCGAAACCGATAATGCTCACCTCGAGGGTGCGGCCGAACAGGTCGGGTTGACCACGCAGATCGATCAGCGCCGGCAGACCGGCCGCACCGATCGCTACCCCGACCGTGCCGCGACGCCAGGGGCGCCCAAAACTGTCACTGATCACCACGGCAACCTCGGCCCCGTAGCGATCCGCCAGCCGTTCCCGGATCAGCTCAGCCGACCGGTCTGCGTCCAGGGGCAGCAATAGGGCGTGCTGATGCCCGTCGGCCGCCGCAACATTGGACTGATCGACACCGGCATTTGCCATCACGAAACCCAGCCTGTGCTGCATGATCATCAGGTTTGGCCGGCTACGGACCACCTTTACCGAGTTCGGACAGGACGACCTCGACTATCCTGGGGTCTTTGCCGACCTCCCGGGCCAGCGCCAGGGCTTTGTCAGATGGCGTGACAGATCCGAGGTCAATCGTGCGGCCTTCGGCTTTTGAAACAATCTTCTGCGCGATCACCACGACGTCGCGGTCCCGCAAGCTCTGTCCGGCGCGATCGAGGCCGGCCGCTATCAGCGCGGGCAGATCGTCCCCGGCCCGCACCAGAGGCAGACCGGCGACGGCGAACAATTCCAGGCGTTCGGTCATTCTACCCGAAGCGTTTGCGCAGTTTCGGCAGCACCAACTCGCCATAGAGTTTCAGGAAGCGGGTCTGATCCGGGCCGGGCGCATGAAACACCAGATGATCGAAGCCAAGGTCGATATAGGGCTTCAAACGTTCGATGTGTTCGTCTGGATCGGATGAGACGATCCATCGGCTCGCCGCGCGATCGATCGGCAGGGCATCGGCCAGACGCTCCATTTCCTTCGGATCGTGAACGCGCATCTTCTCTTCCGGCGTCAAGGCCAAGGCCGCCCAGTGCCGCGTGTCTTCGAGCGCCTTTTGCTTGTCGGTGTCGAACGAGACCTTCATTTCGATCATCCTGTCGTAGTCCGGCTTCGGCTTGCCGGACAGCGCAATGCCCTCAGTCACGTTCGGCAACAGGATATCGGTATACAGGTCCCACTTCTTGCCGCTGGTGCAAATGAAGCCATCGGCGGAGCGGCCCGCGTACTTGGCGATCATCGGGCCGGCACCGGCGACGTAGATCGGCAACGGCAAACCGGGTTTGTCGTAGATGGTGGCGTTCAGCGTCTGGTAGTATTCGCCCTCGAAGGTGACGTGATCCTGCGACCACAACTTGCGGATAAGTGTGACGGCCTCCCGCAGGCGGGCGAAGCGCTCCTTCATTTCCGGCCATTTCATGCCGGTGGAAGGCACTTCGTTCAACCCTTCCCCGGTTCCGACACCCAGGATCACCCGGCCAGGGAACATCGAGCCAAGTGTGCCGAACACTTGCGCCACCACTGAGGGATGATATCGAAACGTTGGCGTCAGCACGCTGGTACCCATGATGATGCGTTGCGTGCTGGCGCCCAGGGCACCAAGCCAGGTCAAGGCCGAGGGGGCGTGGCCGTCGGTGTGCTTCCACGGCTGGAAGTGGTCGCTCACGAAGACCGAATCAAAGCCGGCCTGCTCCGCGGCCACCGAGAACTCGAGAAGCTGCTTTGGCGCAAACTGTTCCGCGGATGCCTTGTAGCCGAGTTTCAGGATCATCGACCTGCCTCCTTGATGCCGGCGGCAAGCTACCGCCGTGGGGGACCGGCGGCAATCCGCGACCACCACCCTCGGCAATCTGCGCGTTTTTTTGGCGTATGTCTGATTAGTTACAGCGCAATCCGGTGTGCCGCGGCGGGTCAGGCCGGGGATCCCCAGCCTGGCGCGCTTTTCGGCAGTGGATGAGCGCTTCGCCGACGTCCCCAAATTGCTGAATTTACGAAGATGTCGCTGATGGTGAGAGTACTTGGGGTGGTTCGGCACGGCCCTTGCCTCCGTCCCGAACATGTGTGTCACCGATGCTTGAAAATCCTGCTGGCCCATGACGAGGTGGGGAGGACAGAGGCGGGTCGGCGCGTCGTCGGTAGACAGGCGGTCGGGTTCCTCGGCCGAGGTCCTGACCTTACCCGGACTGACGGCGCCCAATATCAACCCTGCGCGTGTATCGGTCGGCGCTTGCGCCGGCCGCTATAACGTGCCGGTGCACTCGATCATCGATCAGGTGAATGCAATTCCGATCAACCGGCGCGGACGGGACGAACCGGATGCGGGCAGCCGCTTGCGGGGCCTGCTCCTCAGTCACAATCCTCGCAGCGCTGACGTCGCCGGCGACATGGCACGAGCAACGAAAGGAGGCGCCGGATGACGAAGCCGATCCGCATCGGGCTGTTACGCCTCGTGGACAGCGCACCGATCATCGTCGCGCAGGCGGAGGGCATGTTCGCGGACCAGGGGATCGAGGTCGAGGTGACCATCGAGCCTTCCTGGTCCAATATCGCGGACAAGCTGACCTATGGCATGCTCGACGCCGCCGTGATGCTGGCGCCGCTCGCGCTGGCCGCGTGTGCCGGTTTGCGTGGTCCAAAGGCACGCCTGGTCGTGCCGTTGTCTCTCAGCCAGGGTGGCAATGCCATCGTGCTTGGTCACACCGCCGCGGACGACCTCACCACCTCGGACCAGCCGGTTCGGCTGCGACTGCTGGAGTGGCTTCGGGCGCAGCCGACCCGGCCGCGGTTCGCCGTGGTGCATGCGTTCTCGGCGCATAATCTCCTGCTGCGATACTGGCTGGCCTCAGGCGGCGCCGATCCGGACAAGGACATCGAAACTGTCGTGATCCCGCCCGCAGACGTCGTGGAGGAACTCGCCGCCGGCCGCATCGCAGGCTTCTGCGCCGGCGCACCCTGGGGCGACGTGGCGGACCGTCAGGGCGCCGGCCGCATCCTGATCGGCACGTCAGTCATATGGCCGTTCCATCCCGAGAAATGTCTGTGCATCTCGGAAGCCTGGGCCGAAGCAAATCCCAACCAGTTGCATCACCTGCTCGGCGCCGTATTACGAGCGCAGATCAACTGCGACCAGCCGAGCAATGCCCCCGCCATCGCGGCTCTGTTGGCCGATCCTCATGGTTTGCACCTACCCGAGCAGGCATGCCGGGCAGCCTTGCCCGGCGGCGCCGGACCTGAGCAGATACGCTTCCATACCGGGGAGGCATGGTTTCCGGCGCGCGCTCACGCGATGTGGTTCCTGGGCCAGATGCGTCGATGGGGTTGGCTGGATGACCAGACCGACCTGGCGGCACTGGCGGCGGCGGTATATCGCCCCGACCTGCTTGCGTCCGCGGTGGAGGCGGAGGGTCTCTACTCGGCCGCGGCGCTACCCTCATTAGAAGGGAACGCGATGCTGCCGATGCCGGACGAGGATGCTTTCAGCCCGAAGAGCCGCCGAAGCCGCTGAAATTCGATCGGAATGGGGCAGCTCGCCCGATCCGCTCAAGTGCCCGCCGCCATCGAGGATCGATCCGGTCTCATCATCACGGTTAGCGTAACGTATTCCGGTTTACTGTCGCGTCCTTCCGAGCATATTCAGTGCTGTATGGTAAGAATCTCCGCCTATACCGGCGGCCCGTGACGTTGACCCACCGTAGCGTCTCCAGTGTCATCCCCGGCGCAGGTCGGGGACCCACGACTTGCAGTGCGGTGCAGTCAAAATCGTAGATCTGCGGCTTTCGCCGAGGCTGACACCTTAAGCACGGACGGTCATCGCTAAGGCCTGTGGGTATCACACGTGTGTCATGCGGTTCCAGGCGTCGAGCGCCGCGATCTTGTAGGCTTCGGCCAACGTCGGATAGTTGAAGGTGTTCTCGATGAAATAATCCAGCGTGCCGTGCAGGTTCAGCACCGCTTGACCGATATGGACCAATTCTGTCGCACCCTCACCGACGATGTGGACGCCAAGAAGCCGACGCGTCTTGATCGAGAAGATCATCTTCATCATGCCGTTGCTCAGACCCATGATGTGACCCCGAGAGGTCTCCCTGAACCGAGCAATGCCGCATTCGTAAGGAATGCCGCGGCGGCGGACCTCTTCCTCACTCATACCAACGGTGGAGATTTCCGGCACCGAGTAGATGCCGTACGGGAAATAATCCGGCGCCGGCGGCATGGCGACGTTGAAGGCATGGCATGCGGCGATGCGCCCCTGTTCCATTGACGTCGAAGCCAGGCTCGGGAAGCCGATCGCGTCGCCAGCGGCGTAGATATGCGCCACCTCGGTCTGGAAGGTCGCCGGATCGACCTTCAGCCTCCCGCGGTCATCCGGCGACAGGCCACATGACGACAGATTGAGGCTGTCGGTGGCTCCGACCCGGCCGGCGGCGTACAACAGCATCTCCGAGCGGATCCGACGCCCGTTGTCCAGGATCGTCACCGGCCAGTCATTTTCGAACTCGATGCGCGCCACCTTCGAACCGAAGCGTATGGCCATTCCCCGGTCGCGGAGCTGATGGGTGAAGTCCTCGATCAGCTCATGATCAATGAACTCCAGGAAGCTGGGCCGGGATTCGACCAAGGCGACATTGACGTCCAAAGCGCTGAAGATCGTGGCGTATTCCACACCGATCACGCCGCCGCCGACCACGGTCAGGCTGCGCGGCAGACGCGGCACCTCGAGGATCTCATCACTGTCCAGGATGCTGGTGCCGTTGAACGGCACATCGGCGGGGCGATAGGGTCGCGTGCCAACCGCGATCATCACCTTGTCACCCTCGACGAGCCGGACGTCGCCATTGCCCAGCGTCACCTCGATCATGTGGGAGTCGGTGAAGCGGCCCGTACCGACCATCGTTTGCACGCCGTTGCGGGCGAATTGATGCTCCAGGACATCGACCTCATGATCCAGCGTCATATGCAGCCGGGCCATGAGGTCGCTGGCCTCGATGTCCTTCTTGACCCGGTACGCCCTGCCGTAGAAGCCGCGCTCGCGCCACCCGGTCAGATTGAGCACTGTTTCGCGCAGTGTCTTCGACGGAATTGTTCCGGTGTGGACGGAGACGCCGCCGACCCTGCGGCCCTTTTCGACCACCAGGACCGAACGGCCGAGCTTGGCGGCCTGGATGGCGGCGCGGCGGCCGGCGGGGCCGCTGCCTATGACGATAAAGTCGTATTGCACCATTATTGAGTTCGGTCCGCGAACATTCTGCGCAAAGCTAACCCTTTCCATGGCCGATGGGGAGCCGAAATCGGGCGGATTGACGACAACCGGATCGAGGATCAGCCTTCCGGAAGCTTCGGTCAACGAGGAAGAAGGGGGACGCGCCATGCCGCTGCCAGCAGATACGGATGTCAGTACGCCAAAATATCTCCGGGACAAGTATGCAATCGTCGGGGTCGGTGAGACCACCTACACCCGCGGTTCCGACAAGACCACGCGGGCCCTCGGGTCATGGGCGCTGCGCAACGCGATCGCTGATGCGGGCATACGGCCATCGGACGTGGACGGGATGCTGTCCTATTCCGGAAACGACAGCACCTCGGCCACGTTCATCGCCGGCGATATCGGCGCGCGATTGAATTTCTACATGGACTGCATCGGCGGCGGGTCCTCGACCGAGGCGCTGCTTGGCATCGCGATCGGCGTCATCGAGGCCGGGCTGTGTCGCTGCGTCGCCGTATTCCGGGCGATGAACGGCTACTCCCAGGTGCGGATCGGCGGCACCGGCGCCCGGTCTGTCGCGCCGGTCAGCGGCGACATGCTGCACAACCGGGCCTATGGCTGGCAGAGCGCCGGCCAGATGTTCAGCCCCACCTTCATGCGGCACATGTACGACTACGGCACCAAGCCGGAACAAGTTGCCATGGTGAAGGTGGTGCATTCGGAACACGCCTCGAACAATCCGAAGGCATACTACAAAAAGCGCTACACGGTGGATGACGTCCTGAACAGCCGCATCATCTGCAAACCATTGCATCTGCTCGACTGCTGCGTTGAAACCGACAACGCCACCGCCATCATCGTCACCAGCGCGGAGCGGGCGCGTGACCTGCGCCACACCCCGGCGCTGATCCGCGGCATCGTCGGTCGCTGCAGCAAGCCCCGCATGGACATGCACTATCAGGCCGGCCCGATCTCACGCGTCGCCGGCTATTATGCCAAGGATATCCTGTGGCCAAATGCAGGCGTCGGGCCCGAGGACATCGATGCCACCGGCGCGTACGACGCCTTTACGTTCACCTCTATGCTGCAACTGGAAGATTATGGCTTTTGCAAGAAGGGTGAAGGCGGCGAGTATGTCTCATCCGGGGTGACACGGCTCGGGGGAAAGCGCCCCAACAACACCTCGGGAGGGCATCTGTGCGAAGGCTATACGCACGGCATGAATATGGTCATCGAAAATGTCCGACAGCTTCGACATGACGTCGATGACTCGTGCCCGGTCGGACCGGACGGCAAGCGCCAGCACAGCTACGACTATCGCGAAGGCGGCTGTCGCCAGGTACGGGACATCGAGGTCACCGCCAACCTCGGCTGGGCCAATCCGATGACCGGGTCGGCCATGGTGATGCGACGGGGCTGAGCAGGAAGCCAGGATTGAAGGGAGGAGCTACCATGTCGATCCACGGGGACTACCTGGGCATGTCCTTGAGCGTCGAGGACCTTGACCACGAGAATCTGACCTATTTCAAGTATTGCGCGCAGCACGACTTCCATCTGCAGAAATGCGACGATTGCGGGCTGCTGCGCTACCCGCCGACCACGGGGTGCCCCTGGTGCTCGAGTCCGCGATCCACATGGACCGCGGTGGAGGGGAAGGGCGCGGTCCATTCCTACGGGGAGGTACACCACGCCATTCAGCCGGCGTTCAAGGCCAAGACGCCCTACATGTTCCTGCTCGTCGACCTCGACACGCAAAACGGCAAGCCGTCCGAGTTCGAGGCGTTGCGAGTCGTGGGCAATCTGGTGACAAACGGTGGCGAGTTGGCGGTGGCTGATACGGTTCGCTCCGTCGGCATCGGGACGCGGGTGCGGATGGTGTTCACTGACGTGGCCGACGGTTTATCGCTGCCGCAATGGACGCTCGACGAGACAGCTTCGCAGCCCCAGAAGCCCTGGCGCTATCCCCAGGAATAGTCCGCCTCACGCAGCACTCGCGACCTGATGATCCTCGACACGGTCAGCGGCACCGAAATGCAGGCAGCGCGTCTGTTGACCGGCGCGGCCATGGTCGGGTTGCTGGCGGCGCCGCTGTTTCGGCAGCGGGCGCAACAGGTGCGTCTGGCGACCCTGGTGCTGTATGTTGTCGGGATAATTGTCTTTCTCGCTCATCATATTTGGTAGCGTAGCTACGGCTGCCAGCCGGAGCGCCCGCGGCCGGTCGATGCGATCGGCTGCAACCTGGTCCGAAACACCATCGGGACCCGAGCGAGGCGTTCGTCCGCTCGCCGCAAGGCAACTTGCCACCCGCGGATTTTGTGCACTACGTTCAGATCGGTTGGTCCGGTTCCGAGGTGCCGAAAAGGCTCGCAACCGGAGCTGGATATTGCAGGAGGTCACGTGATCGCGAAATCGGCGCGAGTATCCCGACGGCGTGCCCTGAAACTGGCGGCGGCTTCGACCGCACTCCCTTTGGTTCATATCCGAACCGGACGCGCGGCGGGCAAAGTCTCGGTGGGCTTCTGGGACCATTGGGTGCCAGAGGGCAACGCCGTCATGGCGAAGCAGTGTGCTGCCTTCGGGGCGGCGCACCAGGTCGAGGTGCAAGCCGACTTCATCACCTCCGTAGGCGCCAAGAATCTGCTGACAATCGCCGCCGAGGCTCAGGCCAGGACCGGACACGACATTCAGCAATTCCCCGGCTGGGAAGTGCAGAACCACGCCGACATGATTGAGCCGATCGATGACGTCATGAAACGACTGACCGACAAATACGGTCCCGTCGCGGACGCCAGCAAGTATTTGTTCACCGTGAAAGGCCATTGGCTCGCCGTGCCGGCCAGCTCAGGCAACCAGAACAAGGGGCCGTGCGGTCGCATTTCGGTCCTGAAAGAGGTTGCCGGGCTGGACATCGTGAAGATGTATCCGGCATCGGGCGAAGCGACGCCGGAGGCCGAGCACTGGACCTTCGACGCCATGCTCAAGGCGGCCGAGGCCTGCAAAAAGGCAAAAATGACATTCGGCATCGGGCTCGGGACGACAGCCAACTCGGTGGACACGGCAGGCGCCTTGTTTGCTGCTTACGGTGCCGAATTGATCTCCTCGGAGGGCACGATCACGGTGCGTTCCGACGCGGTGCGGCAGGCACTGGAGTACGCGCAGCAGTTGGTGAAGTTCCTGCCCGAGGATGCCGTCAGCTACGACGACGCCTCCAACAACCGTGCGCTGATCTCCGGCCAGAGCGCACTGATCTGGAACCCCCCCTCGGCCTGGGCGGTCGCTCGGCGTGACGCACCGAAGGTCGCCGCGGACTGCTGGACATTTCCCGCCCCTAAAGGCCCAAAGGGACGTTTCCTGCCGGCCGGCACGTTCTCCTGGGGAGTATGGAATTTCAGCCCGAACAAAACCGCGGCAAAGGAACTGATCGAGTTCCTGTCGCAGCGTGAAAACGTGGAAGCCCGCTGCGACGTGGTCATGGGCTTCGATGTGCCGCCTTTCGCCAGCATGACCGACTTCAAGATCTGGGACGAGGTGGAACCGCCCAAAGGCACGGTCTACAACTACCCGATCCGCGCCTCGCACCAGCAAAAGAGTTGCATCGCTGTTGCGCCGGCTCCGCCGGAGATCGCGGTTCAGGTCTACAACCGCGGCACGCTGCCGACGATGCTGGCGAAACTGCAGAGCGGCCAGTCGATCAAGCAGGTGCTGGACTGGGCACAGGACGAACTGGAGGGTTTTACGCGATAGCCGAGGAGTGCCGATCCGCGATCTGGCCGGACGCCGCCGGCGGCCACCGCCTGGCCTGGTCGCCAAGCGCCCGGTCGACGACCGACTGACCACTTGCCTCTCCGGTTCGGGGATGAATGTTCCTGGGAGCCGGCTTCGTCGCAAAAACGCATGATAGCCGCCTGCTGACCCACAGGGAGAGTACCGTCCGGCCTCAGGCCATACAGGGAGACGAAAATCAATGATCCGCTCGAACGGGATATCACGCCGCGGCACACTGCAACTCGCCGCCGCGGCGACCGCGCTGCCACTGGTACACATCCGCTCCGCGGGAGCCGCGGGCAAACTCAGCATCGGCTTCTGGGATCACTGGGTTCCAGGCGGCAACGCCATCATGCAAAAGCAGGTCGACGCCTGGGCCGCGCGGAGCAAGGTCGAGGTGCAGGCTGACTTCATCACCGGCAATGGCAACAAATTGACCCTCACCGGGGCGGCTGAGGCGCAGGCAAAGACCGGTCACGACGTGCTCACGTGCTTCAACTGGGACGTGCACAACTTCGCCAACTCGTTTGAGCCGATCGACGACGTTATGGGACGGCTGATCGCCGTCAATGGCGAAACCACCGCGACCTGCTCCTATCTGGCGAAAATCAGCGATAGCTGGGTGGCAGTGCCGACCAGCAGCGGAACCCAGACGAAACCGCCCTGCGCGCGGATCAGCTGGTTCAAGCAACACGGCCTGGACTTGCAGGCGATGTATCCGGCGCACCCCGGCAAGACGCCGCTGCAGGACGAATGGACCTGGGACGCCTTTGCCAAATATGCCGAAGCGGCCAAGAAGGACGGCCTTACGTTCGGTCTGGGAATGGGCGGCAGCACCAACACCGACGCCACCGACACGCATGGCGCGTTGTTCAAGGCGTTTGGCGCCACGCTGATCGACGCCGAAGGCACCATCCAACTCAAATCCGACGCCATTCGACAGGTGCTGGAGTTCGCCCAGCGGCTGGTCAAGTCCTATCCCGATGAAGCGGTCAGCTACGATGACGCGTCGAACAACCGGGCCCTGATTTCGGGAAAATCGGCGCTGATCTTCAATCCGCCATCCGCGTGGGCTGTGGCCAAGCGCGACGCCCCCCAGGTCGCGGCGGATTGCTGGACCTTCCCGGCGCCAAGCGGTCCGAAAGGGCGCTTCCTGCCGACCCTCAGTTTCTTCTGGGGCGTTCACAACTTCAGCACCAACAAGACCGCGGCGAAGGAGTTGATCGAGTACCTGATGCAGCGGCCCCAGGTGGAAGAACGCTGCAACGTCACGTCCGGCTACGATATCCCGCCGTATGCCAATATGATCGACTTCAAGATCTGGGAGCAGGTGGAGCCGCCGGTCGGGTACTGTTTACAATTATCCGATCCGACCCTGGCACAACCAGAAGCCAAGCCTGACCGCGTCGGAAGCGTCGCCGGATGTGGCCGTTCAGATCTACAATCGGGCGATCCACAACCAGATGTTGGCGCGGCTGAGGGACGGCCAGACGATCCCGCAGGTCATCGACTGGACCCAGGGCGAATTGGAGGGCTTCGTGCGCTGATGCGGGCGCCAGCCTTGCGACACCTGATTGCCTGATACCAGCGGCTCGAAACATTCCGCACCGTCGGTTACCTTGGTATCTCCGGCGATTGAGACGGCGGCGCCAAAAGCGTTGCTCAACTCGTCAGTCCGGCGATCGCGGGCCACCGTTCCTATCCCGGCGTGATCCTTCCGATCCGCTGGGTCCTTGAGGCGATCAGGGCGGTAGGCTTCGGCCGCATCCGAGTCGAGCAGGTATCGTCGAAGTGGCTAACCCGGTGGCGTTGCGTTGTGACGCCACTGGGGTTAGCCTGCGGTTGATGTTAAAATAGTTTGTCGCCCGACTGCTTTGCGTTGAGATGGGGCGGCAAGAACAACCACTGACGGCCGGAGGGCGAAGCCTCGGATCATCGGGGCACGAGGGGACGAATGCGCATGGGCGTTGTGTCACGCCACCAGACAATAGCCTCAAGCGCTCTCCGCTGCCCTTGCCCGAGCGACGATCGCCGCAGCCGTCGCCGCCGTTATATTGCGACCGATGAGCCCGTCCTGACGAGGTCAGTGCCGGTCGCCTATCTCAAGATCAACAAATCCGACAAACTCCTGGAAGGAGCGGACGTGCCGAGGCTGAAATACCAGGAGAGCGACAACCCGCCGCAAAGCACCGACGTTGGCTGCGGCGACGACGGCCACTCAACCCCCATGCCATGTCCAAGCCGGCCGAGACGCTGGCTGGGTGGCTGTGGCGATCCGCCGCGACCGCGGGGTGAGACCGGGTGACCGTGCGCGGGGCGGACGAACTACAGGAACTCACCCGCTGATCGGACGTCCGGCAACGACCGGCACTGGCCGATAGAAACGGTAATAGGGAGGTATATAGAGTGGCAGACGGAACCAGCATCCCCATCGGCGTTGTCACGCCGAACCGCCGTACTGGCGGCAAGTCGGCGATGAAGCGGTTTGCCCAGCGGCGCTCGACCACAGCCTTCCTGCTATGCCTGCCTCTCATTCTGCTTGTGGCCGGACTGGTGGTCTACCCGGCGATCTACGCGATCTACCTCAGCATGCTGAACAAAAAGATGACGACGTTCGTCGGCCTGGGCAATTTCTCCTTTCTGCTGAAACGGCACACGTTTCAGCTGGTGATATTCCAGAGTTGCCTGTTTGCCATTACGGCCGTGGTGTTGAAAGCGCTGATCGGTTTCGTCCTGGCTCATCTGATGCACAATATTCCCGGCAAGAATCAGAAGATCTGGCGCGGCCTGCTGCTGGTGCCCTGGGTGATACCGCTGGCGCTTTCCACGCTGACCTGGTGGTGGATGTTCGACCCGTCCTACTCGGCGTTCAACTGGATCCTGAACCAGTTCGGCTTCGCCAATGTGCCGTGGCTCGGGGTCGGCTGGATCGCGCGCTTCTGCACCATCACCGTCAATGTCTGGTTCGGCACGCCGTTCTTCATGATCATGTATCTGGCGGCCCTGAAATCGGTACCGGAACAGCTTTACGAGGCAGCCGCGATTGACGGCGCCGGCGCGACGCAAAAGCTGTTCTTCGTGACGCTGCCGATGATGCGCAACATCATCGCGATTACCGTGCTGTTCAGCCTGATCGTCACGTTCGCTGATTTCGACATCGTCCGCATCCTGACCGGCGGCGGCCCGCAGGACATGACGCATGTCTTCGCGACCTATGCCTTCCAGGTCGGCATCCAGTCGGGCGACATACCACTCGGCGCCGCCGACAGCCTGTTTATGTTCCCGATCCTCGCCTTCGCAGCGTTTTTCGTGCTGCGCGGCGTCACCCAGCGGACGAAGGACATCGCGACATGAGCGCCGCGACCATGAGCGCGACACGGCCATCCGCCGTCAAGCGCAAGACAAGCCTGCACCGGCAGCGGCTTTGGGCCCTGTGGGGCAGTTACACGGCTCTGGCCATTTTCGTGGTGATGTTCCTGGTGCCGCCGTTCTACACGTTGATGACCAGCCTGAAGTCATCGGCGGAGATATCCGCCCAGACCGGCAGTCCGTGGCTCGTTCACCACCCGACGCTGGAGAATTTCTGGTACCTGATTACTTACCCCAACTTTCAGACATACTACCTGAACTCCGTCATCGTCACCGTCCTGACCGTCGTCGTCTCGATGGTGATCTCGATCATGGCGGCGTTCAGTCTGGCGCGGATGGGTTTCTGGGGTAGCCAGACGTTGTCCACCAGCGTGTTTCTGACCTACCTCGTTCCGCCGTCGTTGCTGTTCATCCCGTTGTTCCAGATCGTCGGCATGATTGGTCTGATCAACAACTTCTGGTGCCTCGTGCTGCTGTACCCGACCCTGGCGGTGCCGTTCTGCACCTGGATCATGATCGGCTACTTCAGCTCCATCCCGAAGGAACTGGACGAAGCCGCGCTGATCGACGGCGCCAGCTACCTGCAAATTCTGTGGAAGATCTTCATCCCGGTCGCGATGCCCGGCATAATCGCGGCGACCATCTTTGCCTTCACCGTCTCCTGGGGCGCCTTCCTGTATCCGCTGGCGTATCTATACACGTCGAATCAGATGGTGCTCACGGTTGGGATCATCTCCGATCTGATCCGCGGCGACGTGTTCCAGTGGGGCAAGATCATGGCCGCCTGCCTGCTGGCGTCCCTGCCGCCCATTGTGATCTACGCGTTTTTGATGGACTATTACGTGGCCGGTCTGACCGCCGGCGCCACCAAGGGTTGAGCCTGCAATGGCGTGGTCGGTAATGGCTTGGTCGGTCCTCATTCGCGTGCTCGCGCTACGATGAATTCAAAATGGAGGAAACGAAGTAACCATGGCTGAAGTGTCCTGCCGCAAGGTCGTCAAGGAATATGATGGTGGCGTACAAGCGGTGAAAGGCATTGACCTGGACATCGCCGACCACGAGTTCGTCGTGCTGGTCGGACCCTCGGGGTGCGGGAAATCGACCACACTGCGCATGATCGCGGGACTTGAGGAGATAACCGACGGAGAAATCTGGATCGGTGGGGACGTGGTCAACGATGTCCCGCCGCGCGATCGCGACATCGCGATGGTGTTTCAGAACTACGCGCTCTACCCGCACATGAGCGTCTTCGACAACATGGCGTTCGGACTTAAGCTGCGAAAATTTCCCAAGGATGAGATCAAGCGGCGAGTGGACGAGGCCGCACGCATCCTGGACATCGCACCGTTGCTGGAACGCAAGCCCCGAGCCCTGTCCGGCGGCCAGCGCCAGCGGGTCGCCATGGGCCGCGCCATCGTGCGCAATCCGAAGGTCTTTCTGTTCGATGAGCCGTTGTCAAACCTGGACGCGAAGCTGCGGGTGCAGATGCGGACGGAGATCAAGAAGGTCCACCAGACCGTCCGCACGACGACGGTCTACGTGACCCATGATCAGATCGAGGCGATGACTCTGGCCGACCGCGTGGTCGTGATGAACGGCGGCATTATCGAGCAGGTCGGCACTCCGCATGAGCTCTACCATCATCCGGCGACGCGCTTCGTTGCCGGCTTCATCGGCTCGCCAGCAATGAATTTTCTGCCGTGCCGCGTTCAGGACGGGCCGAACGGAGGCCTTTGCGTCAAGGTCTCCGATAGCATCGAGCTGCCGGTGCCGACGGCGCGAGTCGACCGCTACGGCAAGTTCAAGGGACGCGAGATGGTGCTGGGCCTGCGTCCCGAGCATCTGTTCGAGTATCATGAACAGGGGAAGATCGGCTGGGCCAGGGTGGAGCTTCCGGTTGACGTGGTCGAGCCCATGGGCATGGAGACGATGGTCCACTTCTTCGTGGGCAGCGAGCCGGTCTGTGCGAGGGTGGATCCCGCCACTCATGCCGAGCCGGGTGAGATGATGCCGCTGACCGCGGATCTGAACCAGATGCATTTGATGGAACCCGGCACCGGCGCCGTGGTCTGACAAGCTCGGGCTGTCGACATAGGGAGCGCGCCTCATGGCGTATCAGACCACAACCGTGCCGGTTGATCTTCTGCGGAGGTTCGTGGCCGAGGTTTTCATCGCCGCGGGATGCGAAAGTCCCGAGGGAGAACGCATCGCGCATCATCTGCTGTCAGCCAACCTGACCGGCCACGATAGTCACGGCGTGATCAGGACGCCGCGCTACATACTGTGGCTGCGCGAAGGAAAAGTGCGGGCCGGCCAGACCATGACCGTGGTGCATGAAACGGCCACCCAGGCGGTCCTCGACGGCAACTATGGGTTTGGCCAGACCATCGGCCCGCTTGCGGTGGACTTCGGCATCGCCAAGGCGCGCGCCGCCGGCATGTCGGCGATTGGCCTGCGCAATACCGGCCATCTCGGGCGCATCGGCGATTGGGGCGAACGGGCGGCCGAGGCAGGCCTGATCTCCATCCACTTCATCAACGTTCAGGCGGGTGAGCTGGTCGCCCCTTACGGCGGCGTCGACCGCCGGTTTTCCACCAATCCTATCTGCCTCGGCGTGCCGACCGGCGAGGGTCCGATTGTGCTGGATTTCGCAACCTCGCTGGTCGCCGAGGGCAAGGTGCTGGTGGCATCCAATGGCGGCAAACCGGTCCCGCCCGGGTCGCTGATCGAGCCCACTGGCGAGTTGTCCTCCGATCCGCGGACGTTATATGGCCCTATCGAAGGCACCCATACGCGGGATTCCGCCAAGGGAGAGGGTGCATTGCGGGCGTTCGGCGAGCACAAAGGCTCCGGCCTGGCCTTCATGTGCGAAATCCTGGCTGGCTGTCTCACCGGCGGCGGCACGTCCGGGCCGATCCCGGGCGGCAAGCGCGGCCGCATCGCCAACGGCATGCTGTCCATCTATCTCTCACCGGGCAGCTTCAGTGCAGATGGCTTTGCCGAGGCCGCGAGGGAATACGCGAACTACGTCAAGGCGTCACGTCCCGCGAATGCGGGCGGCGAAGTATTGATCCCGGGCGAACCGGAGGCGCGAACGCGTCGCGAAAGGCTACGCGACGGCGTTCCGCTGCAACTCGAGACCTGGGCGGCAATCTGCGACACGGCCCGCTCGCTCGGCCTCGACCCACCCGCCGTTGCGGTGCCGAACGCTTGATCCTGTCTCATTGTCGGCAACTTCCGCAGCGACAAAGCAACCCTGATCTACCGTCGTTTGCGCTGTCGGCCCGAGGGGTGGTCGTGAACTAATTATAATTTCGCTACGATCGCGAATTGTGATAGCGCAACAGCGACAAAAATTGAGCTGGAACTGACAGCCGGATGTCCGCGCGCCCCCCTTGACTGAACCTTACTGGCCTTAGCGACCTGACCGGATGCCCCGACTGGTGTCTATGATCGTGTCCTATACAGACGTCAGGCTGGGCACGCCCTCGCCGCTCCTGAACACCCAAAACGACCAGCGTCGCCCGCTCTGCGCCACGACGGATCGCGCGGCACTTGCTCAGACTGTAGCTCTGGGTAAATTAGCGCCGCGTGCCTCCCGGCAGATCGAAGCGGGTCTGGATCACTGTTCTGGCGTATGTGTCTGTCCGCCAAAGCAACCGTGACCGCGCTGATATAGCTATAATTGCTATGGCGGTCCCATTGCCGGATTGGCGCATGTGTCTAAATTGAACCGGCGCCACAGCGGGCGCCTGAAAAAGGACTTCTTCTGATGCGTCCGCCGGCTTGTCTGGGTAACGTCGCCAGAGCGCTCACTTTACTACTGTCTGCCGCGATTGTTGCGGACGGGTTATCTGCCACAGTCGTGGCGCATGCTCAAGCGCCCGGCGGACCTCCGTCCGTGGGCGTGGTTCGGGTGCAGCAGACGGCAATGACCGAAAGTTCGGAGTTTGTCGGCCGCGTGCAATCGATCGATCGCGTCGCGCTGACCGCGCGCGTCACGGCTTTTCTCGACGAGCGGCTGTTCACGGAAGGCAGCGAGGTAAAGCAGGGCGATGTGCTTTATCGTCTGGAGCGGCCGCCGTTTGAAGCCGCGGTGCAGCAGCAGGAAGCAGCGGTTGCCGATGCCAGCGCCCGTCTGGCGAACGCCAATATACAGTTGGCGCGGGCGGAATCCTTGCTGCATACGCCGGCTGGGCAGCGGTCCGTCGTCGATGATGCCACCGCCAACCAGCGATCCCAGGCGGCGCAGCTGCTGTCGGCGCAGGCGCAACTTCAAGTGGCACAGATCAACCTGGCATATACCGAGATCAAGGCTCCGGTCGCCGGCAAGATCAGCCGGACCAACATCACAACAGGCAACGTCGTAGCTCCGAGTGCGGGGCCGCTTGCGTCCATCGTCAGCCAGGATCCGATGTACGTCCTGTTCCCGGTCGCGTCCCGCGTCCTGACAGACCTGCAGAGACGATACGCCGACAAGGGCGGCATGAACGCGGTCGTGGTCAAGCTGCGCCTGCCGAACAACGCCGTGTACAACCAGGACGGCAAGATCGATTATACCGAGCCAACGGTCTCCAACACGACCGACACGGTCATGCTACGGGCGCGCATCGCCAACCCGCCGCTCCATATGGCCCAGGCCGGACAGCCGATCGAGCGGACCCTGTTGGACGGCGCCTTCGTGACAGTGTCGGTGGAGGGGATTCAGCCAGTGATGGCGATGGGGATTCCCCGCAAGTCGGTCCTGTCGGATCAGCAAGGGGATTATGTCTACGTCGTTGGCGAAGACAAGAAGGTCGAACTGCGCCGGATCCAGTTGGGTCAATCCACTCCAACCGTCGCGGTGATCGCGAGCGGGCTGAAGGAGGGTGAACTGGTCATCGTGGAAGGCATCCAGCGTGCCCGACCCGGGATCGAGGTCAATCCGGGACCGGCCAGCCTACCGCCCGCCGCTCCGCCAACCTCCGGGCCGTCATCCAGCGCGGCGACGGCCGGCACGCCAGCCAGCACACCGGCATCCGGCAAGCCACAAACCGATGCGTCCGCATCATCCGGCGCCTCACCAGCCGCCGCCACGTCGACCGGCGGGCCCGCATCCAGTGGACAAGCCTCCACGGCCGCGGGCAAATAGTCAGATGATCTCCGGTGTCTTCATTGACCGCCCGCGGCTTGCGATCGTTATCGCCATTCTGCTGACCCTGGCCGGCGCCCTCGCGCTGCGCAGTATTCCGGTCTCGCAGTTCCCTGACATCGTGCCGCCGCAGGTGACCGTGGCGACAACCTTCACCGGGGCCTCGGCGGCGGTGGTGGAGCAGACCGTCGCGCAGCCCCTGGAAGCCGCTGTCGTCGGCGTCGACAAGATGATCTACATGAAGTCCAACAGCGCGAACGACGGCAGCTACACGCTGACGGTCAGCTTCGAGCTTGGCACCAATCCCGACATCGACGTCGTCAATGTCAACAACCGGGTGCAGCAGGCAGTCGCGCGCCTGCCGCCGGAGGTCCAGCAGTATGGCCTCACGGTGCGCAAGCGTTCGGCCGCAATCCTGGAATTCCTCCAGTTCTACAGCGAGGGCGGCAAGCAGAACCCGCTGTTCATCAGCAACTACGTCACCATCAACGTGCTGGACCGGCTGGCCCGAACGCCTGGCGTCGGCGACGCGCTGCTGTTCGGCCGGCTCGACTATTCGATGCGCATCTGGTTCGACATCAACCGTTTGACGTCGCTGAACCTGGTGCCCGCCGACATCATCGCCGTCATCAAGTCGCAGAACGTGCAGGCGGCCGTTGGCCGCATCGGCGCCCGGCCGACCGCTGACGTCACGCAGTTCCAGTTGAGCGTGCAGACCCAGGGGCGTCTGACCACGCCCGAGGAGTTCGGCGAAATCGTCATCCGCGCCAATCCCGACGGCTCGGTATTGCGCATCCACGACGTTGCCCGAACCGAAATGGGCGCGGCGAACGCCGACACCGAAAGCCGGTTGAACGGCAATCCGGCGGTGTCGATCGGCCTTTATCTGGCCCCGGGCTCGAACGCGGTGGCGACCTCGGCCCGTGTCCAGGCGGCGTTGGACGACCTGTCGGTGCGGTTCCCGGCAGGTCTGAAGGCGCGGGTATTCTACGACAGCAGTTCCTTCGTCTCCTCGACCATCACCGAGGTGGTGAAGACCTTGCTCATCGCCTTCGTGCTGGTGGTCGCGGTGGTCTTCGTCTTCCTCGGCAGCGTGCGGGCGACGATCATCCCGATGGTCGCCATACCGGTCAGCCTGATCGGCACCTTCGCCGCGCTGCTGGCCTTTGGCTATTCCGCCAATACGATCTCACTGCTCGCCCTGGTCCTTGGCATCGGCGTGGTTGTCGACGACGCCATCGTCGTGGTGGAGAATGTCGAGCGGGTCATGGGGGAAGAACCCGACCTGTCCCCAGCCGAGGCGACCAAAAAAGCCATGTCGCAGATCACCGGGCCGGTGGTCGCCATCTCACTCGTGTTGCTCTCGGTGTTCGTGCCGGTCGCCTTCATTCCCGGTCTGTCCGGCACTTTGTTCCGCCAGTTCGCGGTGACGATCAGCGTGTCGATGATCCTGTCGGCGATCATCGCGCTGACCCTGTCGCCGGCTTTGTGCGCGGTGTTTCTGCGACACACCGGTCGCCGCCCCCGTGGCCCGATCGGGTGGATACTGATCGGAATTGATTACGCCCGGGATGGCTACTCCAGCCTCGTCGTGCGTCTGTTGCGGCTCGCCGTCGTATCCCTGGTCGTCGTCGCGGGATGCGCGGTTGGCATTTTCATGCTCGGCAAGGTCACGCCGACCGGCTTCTTGCCCGAGGAAGACCAGGGCGCCCTATTCACCGCGGTCCAGCTACCCGACGGAGCGTCAGTCGCCCGCACCCGCGCCGTGGTCGAGCAGGTGGAGAACCTGATCCGGCCGATGCCGCAGGTGCAAGCGGTGCTGTCCATCGTCGGCTTCTCCTTGCTCGATGGCGGCAACCAGCCCAACGCGGCCTTCATCGTGGTCAAATTGAAACCGTTCGAAGATCGCATCGGGGCCGCCAACGGTATCCAGACCGTGCTCGGCCATATCTTCGGCGCCGCACAGCAAATCCGCTCGGCGGTCGTCTTTCCGTTCAACCTGCCGCCGATCATCGGACTGTCGACCAGCGGCGGCTTCGAGTACCAGCTCGAGAACCTGGAAGGCCGACCACCGGAAGAAACCGGCAGCGCGATGCAGGGTCTGGTGGCCGTCGCCAATCGGGACCCGCGGCTGACGCGCGTGTTCTCGACCTTCACCGCCTCCAACCCCTCGCTCTGGCTCGATATCGATCGCGAGAAAGCCCAGGCCCTGGGATTGTCCATCGCTGACGTCTTCAACGTGCTGCAAAGCGCGCTTGGGGGATACTACGTCAACGACTTCAATTTGTTCGGCCGCACCTGGCAGGTGAACATTCAGGCCGAAGCGCTCGACCGCAGCGATCCGGCGGCGATCTATAACCTGTATGTGCGCAACCGGACGGGCGAGATGGTGCCGTTCCGTTCGATCGCCAACGTCCACGTCCAACTCGGCCCGCAGGTGATCAGCCGCTACAACAACTACCGCGCAGTGACGGTCAACGGCGGGCCAAAGCCGGGCGTTTCATCCGGCGACGCGCTGATCGCGATGGACCAACTCTCGCGGCAGACACTGCCCCCTGGCTTTACCTATGAATGGTCGGGAACCGCTTATCAGGAACGGGCGGCCGCTGGGCAGACCGGCTACATCCTGGCACTGGCGGTTTTGTTCGCCTACCTGTTCCTGGTCGCCCTGTACGAAAGCTGGATGATCCCCATCCCGGTTCTGGTTTCCGTCACCGTCGGGGTGTTTGGAGCCTTTGTCGGGCTGTGGCTGACCGGCCTGTCGCTCGACCTTTACGCGCAGATCGGCATGGTCGTGCTGATCGCCCTTGCCGCCAAGAATGGCATCCTGATCGTCGAATTCGCCAAGGAGCAGCGAGAGGCCGGGCTGTCCATCGCGGAGGCTGGCGCGATGGGCGCGCGGATCCGGATCAGGGCCGTGATGATGACCTCGATCGCGTTCATCGCCGGCCTGATACCGCTGGTTTGGGCGCAGGGAGCCGCGATGCTCAGCCGCCGAGCGGTCGGCACGGCGGTATTTGCTGGCATGATCTTCGCCAGCTCGATCGGCGTCTTCCTGATCCCGATGCTCTATGTCGTATTCCAGACGATACGCGAAAAGGTGAAGCAGCGCTTTCGCCGCCGCGCGCGCCAACCTGAAACGGTCGCCTAGAGCGCTACCACGTTGAGTGGAAACGCTCCTGTCGTTGTTTCACGAGCAATTGCATCAGCCTGAGGTCGCCCCGCGACTTGAGTCAGGCTGATATCGCTCTGTTGTTTCACGAGCAATCTCATCAGCCTGAGGTCGCCCCGCGACTTGAGTCAGGCTGATATTGCTCTGTCGTTTCACGAGCAATTGCATCAGCCTGAGGTCGCCCCGCGACTTGAGCCAGGCTGATATTGCTCTAGCGTGACACGCTGGCGATCGGCTGCTGAGCATCTTCACGCCGCAGCAGCCCGAACGCCAACGCCAGCTGGTATACCGCCAGAACGCCGATCAGCGCGATGAGGTTGATGGCGAAGACCTGGCCGACAACAGCCGCCGTAAATCCGCCTTCCCCGCCCGGCAATACGAACCCCGCGAGGTAGAGACCCATCTCATAGGTTGCGAAGGCGCCGACGAAGGGCAGGCTGATCCCCATCCGAGGAGCCGCGCGGATCGGGGTCAGGGCAGTTGCGGCCAACAGTGCCAGGAAGGCAGACAAGCCGATCGCGACGCCCCATGCCGCGCTGTCCAATGTCCAGGGATAGCCCAGAATGCCGTAACCGATCGCCTGATTCGCCAGCCAGACCAGACCCACGGCGGCAACGGCCTCACGTCGGTCGATCTTCAGGCCCGCAAGTGTCGCAACAGCGGCAAAAGGCGCGGCGCAGGCAAAGAAAAAGCTGAACCCGATACCACTCACGACGATCAGCGTAATCCAGATGGCTCGCCGTTCGGCCTGGCGCTGACTGAGGTCAGTAATCTCCATCTGCGGCTCCGTTCAATCCTGGTTCATTACAGCGTCGGACAGCAACCGGCCCGCGAAACCAGAGCGTTTCCACCTTGAGCGGGGACGCTCAGCCGTTGTTTCGCGAGCGATTTCATCAGCCTGAGGTCATCCCGCGACTCGCCTCAGACTGATATTCCTCTAGCCCGGATGATCGACCGCGGCAAATCAGCTATTTGTTTTGCCATGCGGGTTTGCGCTTTTCGGCAAATGCCCTCGGCCCCTCGACATAATCCTGGCTGTCGGCATTTTCCTTCTGTGCGGGATAGACCGTCCGCATCGCCTGCTCCAGGGTCGGCTCGTCGAGGCCCCGGTAGGCCGCCTGTTTTGACGCCCGCACCGCCTTCGGCGAGCATTCCAGGATCATCGCCGCCCACCGCTTCGCTGCCTGTAGCGCCTGCCCGTCCGGGACCACCTCGGTGACAAAGCCGAGTTCGAAACCCTCCCGTGCCGGGACGCGACGACCTGTCAGGATCATCCCCATCGCCTGTTTCATCGGGATCGAGCGGGGCAGTCGATGCACCCCACCGGCGCCGGCGATCAGTCCGACCCTCGGCTCGGGCAAGGCGAACACCGCGCCCTCGGCAGCGATAATGATATCGCAAGCCAGAGCGATTTCGAAACCGCCGCCCATTGCCACGCCGTTCACGGCGGCGATCACCGGCTTGAACAGATCGAAGCGGTGGCTCAGGCCGGCGAAGCCCAGCGGACCGGTGGGTCGGCGCTTACCGGCCGCCTGGACCTTGAGGTCATTGCCGGCCGAGAAGGCCCGAGGGCCGGCGCCCGTTACGATTCCCACCCAAAGATCGTCGCGCGCAGCGAACTCATCCCATACGCCGGCAAGCTCATCGTTGGCATCGGCATGCAGGGCGTTGAGCACTTCCGGCCGGTTGAGCGTCACGACACGCACCGGACCTTCGTCTTCGACGACGCAATACTGATATGTCATCAGGTGATTACCTCACCCCGCTTCAGGTCGGCGATGCGGGCGGTGTCCAAATGCAGCCATTCCGACAGCACCTGTTCGCCGTGCTGGCCGAGCAGCGGCGCAGGCTTTACGGCGGGAGTTTGTCCGCCGAAGCGAACCGGCCAGCCGCTCATGACATAGTCGCCGACTTCCGGATGAGCCATGGTCTGCCGAATGCCACGCTGCACGAAGGTGTGATCGTTCGCCAGTTCCATGGTGTCCAGGACCGCCCCGGCTGGGATGGTCGCACTCCCGACCAGTTCCATCGCGGTGACTTTGTCGTGCTGAATGGTCCAGGCCGAGACGATCGCATCGACCTCGGATCGACGTTCGGTGCGTGCCGCTGGGGTGGCATAGCGCTCGTCGCCGATCAGTTCCTCACGGCCCATGACCTTCAGCAGGCGCGTCCAATGCTCGGGATTGGCTGCGCTGGTATAGATGTAGACGAAGTCGTTCGGGCCACCGCCGCGGCACGGGTAGACGCCAATCGGGGGATTGCCGCCGCCGACCGTCTTGGACCCCGCGCGTGGCGCCGGTTTGCCCGTCCGCTCCATGTATGTGAAGGCATTGCGGATGTAGTGCAGGATCGCGTCCTGCATGGCGAGTTGCAGAAGTTCGCCCTGGCCGGTGCGCAGGCGGCGGACATAGGCGCCGAGGATCGAGGCCGCCATCAACATTCCGGTTCCGGTGTCCCCGATCGTCGAGCCGGGCTTACAGGGTGGACCACCTTCCTCTCCGGTTATCGACATCAACCCACCGCACGCCTGGGCAATCATGTCAAAGGCGAGATTCTTTTCATATGGGCTCCCGGTGCCGAAACCTTTGACCTGGCAATAGATGATCGCGGGATTGATCGCCTTGATCACGTCATAGCCCAGACCAAGCCGCTCAATCGCGCCCGGGGCAAAATTCTCGATCATCACGTCGGCGCTGCGTGCCAGGTCCTTCACCAGTTCAAGGCCGCGGGCATCCTTCAGATTGATCGCGATGGAGCGTTTGTTGGCGTTGTATCGCAGAAAGTACAGCGCGTCCTTGGCGGTCTTGCCGGCAACCGATCGGCCGGGATCGCCGTCTCTGGGGTTCTCGACCTTGACGACGTCGGCACCCATCCACGCCAGAGCTTCGGTGCAGGACGGACCGGCCTCGAATTGCGTGAGGTCCAGGATCTTTAGTCCCGCCAGACAATTCTCTCCGCTCATGGCTTGGCATTCCCTCGTTTTCTTCGGTGCCAAAACGCTACGCCAATCCGATCATCGCCGTCGATACCCCGGGCAGGAGCCCGAGGCGATTGCCGGCCGCCGACATCATCCGTCATGCGCCAACCGCGGACAACAGCACGTCGGAGACGCAAAAACTCTTGCCATATTGCGCGAGCCCGGCCAGCCTCGGCCCATGGTGGAACCGGTCAGTCTCAGCCTCTATCGCGACGACCAGCTCTGGGCTGTCGTCGCCTCGATTGGCCGCACGTCACGGGTGGCGGAGGTGTTTTCCAGCCGCCTCGCCGCACTCGCGGATCGCGCGTGGCGGGAGCAGCAGGTTAGCGCATACGCCCATTTTCTCAGAAGCGCTCGGCGGCCGGCGCCGCTTTACACCGTCAAACCCATCAAGCGAGCCGATCTGCCGCGATCGTGGCGACCGCTTCCCGCGCTAGGGTTCCTGCACGGCCAACTGATGTGAACCGCGTCGCCTTACGCGAGACGCCTCGCATCTGAGAGCGAAGTCGTCGCATGGTCGCCGACCAGGCGATCGACCAGTTCCTCGAGTTGAAAGAGATCGCCGAACCGAATGCTGAGTTCGCCGCCGCCCTTCCGGTTGGTGGTGATGCTCACCCGGCAGCCGAGGACATCACTCACCCGGCGCTCCATATCGGCGACATCCAGCTTTTCCGCCCGAGGTCGTCGCACGACGCCCCTGGCTGCGATCTTCTTGGCGACCAACATCTCGGTCTGGCGAACCGACATGCCCTGTTTCAGGATCTGATCGACCAGGGCCTCTGGATTGGGATAGTTCAGCAGCGCCCTGGCATGTCCAGACGACAAACTTCCCGACCGCACGACCGATTTGATTGGATCAGGCAGGCGCAGCAGCCGGATCGTGTTGGCGACATGGCTTCTGGATTTGCTGACGGCGTAGCCCAGGGCTTCATGGGTCAAGCCGAAATCCTGGAGCAACCGCTGAAATCCCTCCGCTTCCTCGATTGCGTTGAGATCCTGCCGCTGAAGGTTTTCGACCAGCGCCACCACGGCGGAGTCGCTGTCATCTGCCTCGCGCAGGATCGAGGGGATTTCGGTCAGTCCGGCCAATACCGCCGCCCTGAAGCGACGCTCCCCGGCGACGATCTGGAAACGATCCGGTGCTGTTGGATGAGGACGGATCAGAATTCGGCTGCAAGAGACCTTGGGCGCGAATCGATTCAGCGAGACTCTCCAACTCGACGCTGTCGAAGTCGGTCCGCGGCTGAAACGGATTGGGGTCGATCTGGTCGATCGGAATCGCGTTGACGGCAATGCCTCGCTCGATGTTCGGCCGCAGCGCAGTGTCGCCCAACAGAACAGCCAAGCCGCGTCCCAGCCGGGGCGGTGCCTTGTTGCTAGCCATGCGCCGGTTCCGTCACCACGACCTTCTCCTTTTTCAGGACCTCCGTCGCCAGCGCGGCATAGGCAATCGCGCCGGGGGACTTTGCATCATACAACAGGACTGGCTTGCCGTGGCTTGGCGCTTCCGACAGCCGGATGTTGCGCGGGATCGTCACGTCGAAAACCCAGTCTCCGAAGTGATTGCGGGCGTCCTTTTCGACCAGGCCCGACAGGCTGTTCCGCCGGTCGAACATGGTCAGCAGGATACCCGACAGGCGCAGCAGCGGATTGAACCGGCGCCGCACCGCATCGATCGTATGCATCAGGCTGCTGATCCCCTCCAGCGCGTAGAACTCGCACTGCAGCGGCACAATCACGCCGGTCGCGGCCACCAGGGCGTTCAGTGTCAGAAGCCCGAGGCCAGGGGGGCAATCCAGCAGGATCACCCGGAACCTGCCGAAGATTGGCGCTTCCGCTAACGCCGCTTTTAGCCGAAATTCCCGGCGCTCCATTGTGACAAGTTCGACCTCCGATCCCGCCAGATCGATATCGGATGCGATCACCGAAAGATTGGGCACCGGGGTCGGTCTGATCGTGTCGGCGTCGGAGCAGCCATTCATCAGCAACTGATAGGTGCCGCCGAATCGTTGGCTGCGTTCGATTCCCACACCGGTCGAGGCATTGCCCTGGGGATCCATATCGATCAACAGCACCGGCACACCTGCCACCGCCAGAGACGTGGCAAGATTGACTGCTGTCGTGGTCTTTCCAACGCCTCCCTTCTGATTAGCGATAGCCAGGACGAGTGGTCTGGTGATGATGGCCCCCGGATCAAACACACGAGTCGCCAGAGAGCGGGCCTCGCAAAACGAGTCTAATAGCGTCTTCGGCGAAGATTCGGAACGGGGCTCGCTGCATCTTTCATCGCCGGCCCAACAATTGACCCAAATCAGATAGCGGCGCCGACAATGACCCCGCGTTCGATCAGCCGTTTGATGTCCGGCGCCGAGAATCCGATCTCGGACAGCACCTCAATCGTATGCTCGCCCATGCGCGGGGACTGCATTCTGATCCCGGGCCGGTCGCGATCGGCCCCAAACTCGATCGGCAACGCAGGCAGTTTCGCCGGCTTGCCTTCCGTGCCGCCGATGCGGGAAATAATCACGTCCAGCAAACCGCCGGTCGCCAGCAGATGCGGGTCGCTGAACAGGTCGCCCGGCTGACCAACCGGAGCCCACGACACATTCGCCTGTTCGCATCGGGCCTCGACCTCGCGTTGCGGCAGCTTGACCAGAACCTCCTGCAGCGCCGGGATCAGCCACGCCCGCTCCTGCAGTCGCATCAGGTTGGTGCCCAGGCGAGGATCCGCGGCGAGTTCCTGTAGACCGAACACCTCGACGAAGCGGGTCCACTGCTGGTCCGAGGTGACGCCGATGAAGAGCTGCCCATCGTCCGCCGTCTGGAACACTTCATAGATCGCCCAGGCGCCGCGGCGCGCCGGCATCGGTCGAGCGTCCAGGCCGGTGGCGATCATTCCCGCCATATGGGTGCTCATGAGGAAGGCGGCGCTCTCGAACAGACCGCTGCCGACCCGCTGCCCCTTACCGGTGATTTCCCGCTCACGCAGGGCGGCCTGCGCGGCGATCACGCCGAATGCCGCTCCCAATATGTCGATGACCGAGGCTCCGGCACGTAGCGGCCGCCCCGGCGGCCCGGTCATGAATGCCAGGCCGGTCTGGAATTGCACCACCTCATCCAACGCCGGCCGATGCTCGTAGGGACCAGCCAGGTAGCCCTTGAGAGCAAGGTAGATCAGTCGCGGATTCAGCCGCGCCAGTTGATCGTAGCCACAGCCCAGTCGTTCCATGGTGCCCGGGCCGTAGTTCTCCAGCACCACATCGGCGGTCGGCACCAGCGCATGAACGACCCGCTGCCCTTCTGGCTGCTTGAGATCGACCGCGAGGCTGCGCTTGTTCCGGCTGAACGCGGCGAAAAATCCGGCACCGAAACCTCCGAGACCCCGGGTGTGATCGCCCTTCGGTGCCGGTTCGATCTTGATCACATCGGCACCCAATTCGGCAAACAACAGTCCGGCGGTTGGTCCCATCACAGTGTGGCTGAACTCCAGCACGCGCAGCCCACGCAACGGCACAGCAGCCATCAGGCAGTCCCCCTCTGGCCGCAACTCAGGCCGCCCGCAAGGTATTCAAGGTCGTTCGACAGTTTGCTTGGCTCCGTCGGCCCAGGCGGTGCGGTCCGTCTCAGCAATCCGGAAAGAACTGGTTCTTCGGCCGGGGCAGTCCCAGATTCTCCCGCAGGGTGCGACCCTCGTATTCGGTGCGGAACAAGCCACGCCGCTGCAGCTCCGGAACGACCAGATTGACGAAATCGTCCAATCCGCCCGGGACGTAGGGAAACATCACGTTGAAGCCATCGCAGGCGTCGGTGAACAGCCATTCCTCCATCTGATCAGCAATCGTCGATGCTGTGCCGACCATCGAAAGGCCGCCGTAGCCGCCGGCGATCTGCGCCAATTGCCGCACCGTCAGGTTATCCCGGCGAGCGCGGTCGATCACCCGCTGGCGGCCGCTCTTGCTTTGGTTGGTCTCTGGAATATCCGGCAGCGGCGCATCGAGGTCGAACTCCGACGCGTCGAACTCCCAGCGCAATCGAGAGCGACCCCATGCCGCTGTCCGGGTGGACCAGGCTATCCAGGAGTTCGCGCTTCCGTTTCGCTTCCGCCGCCGTGTCGCCAACCACGACCAGCGCCCCGGGCAGGATCTTCAGATGATCCTGGTTCCGGCCGAGCCGCTGCATGCGGTCTTTCAAGTCGGCGTAGAATGACCTCGCCTCGGCGAGCGGACCGCCGGCAGCGAACACCATCTCCGCGGTTTCAGCGGCAATCTGGCGGCCATCTTCCGACGCCCCGGCCTGAACGATCACCGGCCACCCCTGGACCGGACGGGCGATGTTCAGCGGACCGCGAACAGAGTAGTGGGGCCCTTTGTGATCCAACACATGCAGCTTCGCCGGATCGAAAAAGATGCCATTCTCGACATCACGGATGAAAGCGTCGTCCGCCCAACTGTCCCAAAGTCCGGTCACGACATCGTAGAACTCGCGTGCTCGCCGATAGCGTTCCGCGTGTTCGACATGCTCTTCGAGACCGAAGTTCCGTGCCGCGTCCGGGTTGGACGTCGTCACCAGATTCCATCCTGCCCGGCCATTGCTGATGTGGTCCAGCGAGGCGAATTTGCGGGCGATGTGATAGGGATCGTTGAACGTCGTGGAAGCGGTCGCAATCAGTCCCAGTCGTTCCGTCACGACCGCCAGGGCCGGCAGCAGCGTCATCGGATCGAATGACGTATTGGTCGCGCTGCGCTTCAACGCCGCCATCGGCATGTTCAGGAGTGCCAGGTGGTCAGCCATGAAGAAGGCGTCGAACTTGCCGCGTTCGAGGGTGCGGGCTAAGTCCGCGAGGTGGCGGAAATTGAAATTGGCATCCGGATAGGCACCGGGGTAGCGCCACCATGCGGTGTGAATGCCCACCGGCCGCATGAACGCTCCCAATCGCAGCTGTCGCTTTTCGCCCATCTGTGCCCGCTCCATCGGTATCAATAGCCCCTGGCACTGCTTCACCCTCAGGTGTCATCCCCGGCGAAGCACGCCCTTGGCGGAGGCCGAGGGGCCGCGCTTCGCGAAGCCTAGGGAACCCACGACTTGCAGTCCTGTGCTGGCAAAGTCGCGGGTCCCCGTGCCCGGCGCGGGGATGACACGTTATCGGCAATGTGTCAGCGTCGTCGGCGTTTGAGGGTAAATTAGACCACGCTACGGCTTCTGCCCATAGTGGTGGCTGCTACGTCCGCTTCACCCGCGGCATCACCTCGGCTGCGAAGCGCCGCATCTCGGCCTCGAACGGCTGGAACTGCAGCATGAACATTTCGATACCCGGCGCGTTGAACTGTCGGCAATCCGTTCCGCGACCTGATCGTAACTGCCGACCAGACCCGCCGCCGTGCCGCCATTGCTGCCGACGCCGGCGTCTGCGGCATGGTCTGCCGCCATGACCGAGTTCGGGTCGGTGTTGGCGCGCTGCGTCATCCGGATCGGCATGTCCTTCGGCGCAAGCTCGAACAGGTGTGCCAGTGCGGCCTGGGCCTCGGCTTCGGTCTCCCGGGCGATCACGAACGCGGACAGCCCGAAGCGCAGTGGCCGTCCCGCACGCGGACGAGCGGACGACGTCGGCGATCAGAGCGCTGAACATCGTCCAGCGGTTGGCCGTTGATGAACCACACATCGCCCATGTCGGCGACCAGCGGCACGCGCCGGCTCCGATTCGCCCCCGACATAGATGCGCGGCCTCGGCCGGAACGGATCGGCGGGACGCAGCGTGTAGTCATCGACCTTGAAATGGTCGCCACGGAACCGGACGGTCTCGCCGCGCATCAGCGGCTCCACCACCGACATCCATTCGCGGCCATACGCATAACGTTCATCATGTCGGGGCAAAGCCGATGCCGGCTTTTTCCAACTCCGGCATGTTCCAGGCGTTCACCAGGTTGATGGCGAAACGGCCGCGGCTGATGTGCTCGATCTCCAACGCCATCTTGGCGAGCACGACGGGATGATAGAGGTAGGGTTTGATCGCCGCGATGATTTCGATGCGGCTGGTCAGCGCCGCCAGCGCGGCCGACGAGGTCCATGCCTCGAGTTGGTCCTGCGGCGCATGGTGCGGATTGATCGTGTGCTGCGCGACCAGCGTGCTGTCGAAGCCGAGCGCTCGGCTTCCAGGATCAGCGCCTGGTTGCGCTCCCACGAGGCGTCATACGGCTCGTCCGGATCCTGCATGGCTGCCCGGCTGCCATGCACGAGCGCCCAGATGCCGAAACGAATTTGCGTCATGCTGCCTGGTCCGGTGGTTGACGCAGACCGGGGTCACCGGTCGGCGGGTCCAAGGTTCGACAAACTAGAGCAATATCAGCCTGACTCAAGTCGCGGCGCGACCTCAGGCTGATGCGATTGCTCGTGCAACGACGGAGCGTTTCCACTCAAGGTGGAAGCGCTCCAGTGCAATATATGCCTATCAGCCTGACTCAAGTCGCGGCGCGACCTCAGGCTGATGCGATTGCTCGTGCAACAACGGCTGACCCAACACGTCGAGCAACCCATCTGGCCGAAAACATCCTCGGCGAGTACTGATGTCGTCGCAATCGCCGCGGCGGCTGGCTTGCCGCCAACTCGACAATGGGGACCTACCGATGGAGCATGATCTCACCGCGCTCGCAAAACTGATCGACACCGCCAGCCGGATCGTTCTGTTCACCGGCGCCGGCATCAGCACAGAATCGGGGATCCCGGACTTTCGCAGCCCTGGCGGGATCTGGACCAAGCAGAAGCCCATCGACTTCTCCGACTTCATGCGCTCCGACGAAGCTCGACGGGAAACCTGGCGGCGGCGCTTCGAGATGGAGCCGGTATTTCGTCAGGCGGCGCCGAACCGAGGCCACCGTGCGGTGGCGGAACTTATCAGGTCAGGCCGCGCCACCTCGGTGATCACGCAGAATATCGACGGCCTGCACCAGGATTCCGGTATCCCCGACGACAAGGTCATTGAATTGCACGGCAACACCACCTACGCGCACTGCCTCGACTGCGGGACTCGCTATGAGATCGAGGCCTTGCGTGTTGATTTCGAGCAGGACCGGATTGTGCCGCACTGCGCATGCGGCGGTTGGGTGAAAACGGCGACCATTTCCTTCGGCCAGTCGATGCCGGTGAACGAGATGCATCGCGCCGAGCGAGAGACGTTGTTGGCCGATTTGTTTGTGGCGATCGGGTCGTCCCTGGTGGTGTACCCGGCCGCCGGATTCCCGGATTTGGCCAAGCGCAATGGCGCGAAATTGGTCATCCTCAATATGCAGCCGACCGGGCTCGACGAAATCGCCGATCTCGTGCTGAACCGGCCAATCGGAGAAACCCTGGGCACCGTGCTGGAAGTGATTTGATGCGCCATCTGGGCACCGCACCGGTGATCCGCGTCTGCTCCGTTCGTATGCGTAGAATCATGAATCCCCTCGACTTCCGTCGCGGAGCGACGCTTCAGCCTGATGAAGATTCTCGTGATGAACATCGGACGGTGCTCCGCTTCAGCACTTCAAGGTTGAGGTCGCTCCGCGATTGGGTCCGGGTCAATACGACTTTGGCTGTCCCAGCACCCGTTCTGCCAGGTAGCTGAGGATCAGTTCTCGGCTGACCGGAGCGATCCGCGGCACCATGCTTTCGCGGAATAACCGCTCGACGTGGTATTCCTGGGCATATCCCATGCCGCCATGCGTCATGACCGCTTGTTCCGCCGCGCGATAGCCAGCCTCCGCCGCGAGGTATTTCGCCGCGTTGGCCTCGGCGCCGCACTCCTGACCGCTGTCGTAAAGCCACGCTGCCTTGAGCGTCAGCAAGTTGGCTGCTTCGAGTTCCGCCCAATTCTTTGCGAGGGGATGCTGAATGCCCTGGTTCTGCCCGATCGGGCGACCGAAAACCACCCGATCGCGCGCGTATTTCGCCGCCTTGGCAAGTGCCGCTCGCCCGATGCCGATTGCCTCCGCCGCGACCAGAACCCGCTCCGGGTTCAGTCCGTGCAGCAGAGCGCGAAAGCCTTCACCTTCCTCGCCGATACGGTCCTCGACGGGCACCGGCATATTCTCAAAGAAGACCATGTTCGAATCGACCGCATGACGCCCCATCTTGTGAATCAGGCGAACTTCGGCGTGCCGGCGGTCGAGGTCGGTGTAGAACAGGGTCAGACCCTGAGATTTGCGCTTGATCTTGTCGAGCGGCGTGGTGCGGGCCAGCAGCAGTATCTTGTTGGCCACCTGGGCCGTCGAGGTCCAGATCTTGGCGCCGTTGATCCGGTAGTGATCGCCCTGCAAATCAGCCCGCGTGGTGATCTCGGTCGTGTTGAGGCCGGCGTTCGGCTCGGTCACACCAAAGCAGGATTTGTCCTTGCCGGCGATCAAGGGCGGCAGCATCCGCGCCTTTTGCGCTTCGGTTCCGTGGACGACGACTGGATTCAAGCCGAATATGTTGATGTGGATGGCGCTTGCGCCACTCATGGCCGCGCCGGATTCCGCGACAGCCTGCAGCATCACAGCCGCTTCGGTGATCCCCAGGCCGGCGCCACCATAGGCCTCCGGCATGGCAATCCCGAGCCAGTTTCCGGCCGCCATCGCGTCGAAAAAGGCATTCGGAAAGGTCGCGGTGCTGTCTCGCTCCAGCCAGTAGCTGTCGTCAAATTGCGCGCACAGGCGCAGCACCTCGTCACGGATCTGACGCTGCACGTCGGTCAATGCGAAATCCATGGCACCGCCCTCTCCCAGGCTGATTCCCCGCTCGGCCTCTGATATAACGTGGCTTGGGGCATCCGGGAAATCTGCCTGGCGCACTTCCACTTTCAAGGGATCAACCCGAGGTCGCCCCACGATCAGAGTCAGGCTGATATCGATCCGGGACGGCGGCGCCGAACGTGTTCCGCCGAGCCTGATGGAAGCCGGTCAGGACTGAGCCAAGGCGGCCGACCATGGTGAGGCGGCATCGCTGATGCCTTGGCGAGATCCGTCCGAGCGTTGAACGATTACGTTGGGGCAAGCGAAATTGATCGGCATCACGCCATGCTCCACAACGTCGGTCGCACCGTCGGCGGCCAACGCATCAATTACGTCCGCCGGCAGACGGCGATCGGCGGAAACCTGATCCGGCCCCGACACGTCGATGCGCGGATAATGCGCCGCCGTCTCAAGGTCCATGCCGAAATCTGCAATGAAAGTCATTACTTGAGCGACGGCTGCCAGGATGCGCCGTCCTCCCGATGCGCCGGCCGCCAACCACGGGCGACCGTCGTCTTTCAAAATGATCGGCGACATGTTGGTCAGCGGCCGCTTGCCGCCGGCAATCGAGTTTGGCTGATTCGGCCTCGGATCGAACCACATGACGCCGTTGTTCATCAGGATCCCGGATCGAGGCAGCACGACGCGGCTTCCCATCGAGGACAGCAGCGTCGTCGTCATTGCAACCATGGTGCCTTCCTGATCGCAAACCGTCAGGTGAGTGGTGCAGGTCTCGGCCGCCAGCGCATCGGCGTCGCCGAGCCCGGCGAGTCTTTCGGCGTAGGCGGTCTTCATTGCGCGGGCGAACGCAACATACCAGGCCGCATCCGGTTCGGCGCCATAGCGGAACGACTGGATCTGCTCGAGTACCCTGGCCATGGTCGGCGCCGCGGTCAGCCCGCCAGCCATTTGCAGCGTGCGACCGCGCCAGGCAACCTCCTGCGCCGGGAAAATGCGCGCTCGGCACTGCTGAAGGTCCTCCGCCGAGAGCACCCCGCCGAGATCCCTGACATCGGCGAGGATCGCCGTTGCTATTTCGCCCTCGTATTGATCGCGCAATCCGGCGCGCGCCAGCCGCTCCAACGTGTCCGCCAGTGCACCGAGCCGGAAGAAGCCGGGTGTCCCCTGATAGGGCGCCACGGGCGGCAGGCCGTCCGGAAGATAGATGCGCGCGCTCTCGGCGTAGCGCCGCAGCACCGAGGCAGAAGTGCCGATCTTCAAGGTGGTGTACCAGTCCTGCGGCAGACCTCGCCTGGCGAGCGCGATCGCCGGTGCAACGACCTCGGCCAGCGGCAGCCGTCCCCAGGTGGCGTGCATATGGGCGTAGCCGGCAGAGGACGACGGAACGGCGAATGACAAAGGGCCATGAATGTTGGCGTCATTCTCCACCTCGGGCCAGGCAAACAGGTCCTGCTTCATCCGCCCCGTCAGTTTGAACAGCGCAGGGTTCAGGCCGCGCGGCGCGACTGGGCCAAAATCAACCACCTCGGCGTTGGGTCTGCCGGCCCGATGCACCAGGGCAAAGCCGATCCCACCCAGCCCCGAGTTCCACGGTTCGACGGCGGCTAGGGCAAGTGCTGTTGCCACCGCGGCGTCCACCGCATTGCCCCCTGCGTCCAGGACCGCCACACCGGCTTCCGCCGCGCTCCTGGCCTGCGAAACGACGATCCCGCGGCGCCCGCTGGCGGACGGTTTGGAGGTAACCCAGTTCTGTGTGAAATGCGGTGACGGGGTGAAATGCATCGATCTCTCTCGGGCGTTCGTGGCGAGCCGGGCGACAACCATACCCGATCACCACCAATGCCAGAAATCACCCCCACCCGAGCGGCCGGACCTGGCGAAAACGCCGCATGGCGCCGACAGCCCTGCCGGCTCCATCCCGGCCCGCGATCACCACGGGACCCCGGGCGCCATCGCCATTGCCCGAGGTCGCGCGATCAGCAGGCTCGGCCGCACCGTCACTGGAACGGCAGATACCGCAGACTGAACAGGAACATATTCTGATTTGTGGAAGGAGAGAGCGTCGTTCCTTTCGGTCCGAGGCCCTGATACGTGCTGCGGTCCGCATAGGCATACTGGGCCCCGACCTGCACCGTGCCGACGTTGGATTGGATCACCCGCCACCACGCGCCGATCGTGCCCTCGATGATAGCGGAGGTGACAGCGGCGCACGAACCTAGTTCGGCCGTGCAGCCGGAGAGACTTGTGTTTGGATTGCCGTAGCCAAACGTACCGCCGAATGACTTGTTCCCAACTCCTTCGGCACCGCCATAGGCGTAGACGTCGACGGTCGGAATCGGGTGGCCTACGAACCCGCCCATGATGGAATAGTTGGACAGCGGTTCGATCTTCCCAGTCGGAGAGAATGTCGCGTCGGGCAGCTGCGATGTTCCATAACGACCGACGCCCTGGCCAATAAGTCCGCTGACCTGAAAGTCCAGCAGCTTCGGCACCAGCGGCAGGATCATGCCGCCGCCGATGCCCTCGCCCGTGGTCTCGTAGCTCTTGCCGGTTCCGGTCGCAGCAAAGGATACACGACCGTCCAGAAAGCGCAGCAACCCGTAGAGCTCGTAGTGGCCCCAGCCGGGGTCCGCCGCTACTTTGGCGATCAGATCCGGGGCATAGTTGTCGCTGTACGCCTGAATGGAATTGACATTCGCACCCCCGCACTGGGTGTCTTCGAGAGTGCCGCCACCGGTCGCGGTCGGAGCCGTGACACCCGTGAGACAGTTGTTTCCCGCCGAACTTCCAAATAGTGTCTGCGGCTCCTCGATCGAAAAACCGGCCCAGATTTTTCGGTCGTCGAAGTCCTTGACGACACGGAGCGTAGCCTGACGCTCCCAGTTGAAGCCGACGACGTATTGTGCGTCGATCGTCAGCGGCACGTTCTCCTGTCGCGGCACAAGGCCGATACGATACATCGTCGCCAGGCTCCAGGTCTGTCCGGCGAGGACATGCAGCCCGAGGTAATTGTTATCGTAATTCCCCCAGAACTGACGCAGTCGCAGAGTATAGCTGTTACTCTGGTTCGAGTTCGACGATGAGCCGGCGCTGAGGAAATCCGTCTCCAAATACCCTGTCAGTTTCTGCACGTCGTCCAGACGCCCTTCGGTCATCAACGAGAAACGGCTTTGCTGCGCCGTCTCGCGGTACTCGGGCATGTGGTAGTTCGGGCTGTTCGGCAGCGGGATGGCGTTGAAGGCGGTGTCGATACTCGATGCCATATTGCGTGAGCGATAGACTCCTTCGAGCGCCGCGAACCCGCCCAAAGTGACAGTCAGTTCGCCGACTTTGAACGCCCCCTTGGGCAACGGCGGCCCCGGAGGAGGCGCGGGGGCCTCGACCACCTGGGCACGCGGCGCTGCGGCGGCTTGTGCTGCCCGGGTCGATGCTGCTGCGGCCTCGGTCGCCGCCGCCTCGGCCTGGTCGTGCGCCGCCTTGGCTTGCTGCTGCGCTGCCTTCAAGGCGCGGTCACGTGTCGCCAGATCGGCCTTCACCTGACCTAGCTGGCTCTGCAGTTCCTTGATCTGCTTTTCAATTGCCTGGATCTGGGCGTCGGACTGAGCCGCCGCCGGCTGAGTGAGTATCAGGCTGCCAAGGGCGGTGGCACACAAGAGAGTGTAGTTCAAAGGCTTGGTTTTGCTCATAGATTCCTCAGACCGGGGTGACGTCAGGCATTCCGTCGCGGGCGTCGCCAGGACGGGTGCGACCCTAAGACCCGGTCGCTAAAGGGTCGGCGGCGGTTCGATGACATTGTGCTGACTGTTTTGTTACAAACCCTCGCAGACCGTGTCGGCCTGTGCCGGTAAGGACCAATTCGCGGGTTAACGTGCTGCGCAAAAACCGACGCGTGCGGCGATCGGGCAAAGACAGCCGCGGCCACCGGCCGGAAGATGCCAATCGGGAACGATTGTCGCGATCGCCGCGCCACGGGTGCAACCGGATAGCCGTGCCCAACAGCGACCCCGTAACCACCGTTCCCTCGAACCGGCCAATCTGGCGGCTCCAGCGAACCAGCTGGGTGCTTTCATCGTCTGGCAGGCGCCGTCACCGTTCGAAAGCCGAATGTCCCGGCCGAAGCGTGATGCGCGGGGCGTCGACAGCCTTGGTTGGCCGTGGCGTCCCTGCTAACAGCATCTCTTTGCCATTGCCTGCCCAGCGGTTCGGCCGCCGGAGCTGAGCGTTTAGGTTCTTCACGCGATGTCGTCAGCTGGCCGCTTATCGCTCCTCACACCGCTCGGGCGGGGTCTTGCGCAGCTCGACGATCCCGTCTTTCTCGGCGTCGTCGCGCGAAGCGTCGGCTGGTCAATCGTGTGCTTCGCAGTGCTTCATGTCCTGGCCATCTGGATCGTTCACCGCCTGCTGGACCTGCACGGCCTGCTTGCGTGGGCGGTCGACATCCTGAGCACGATCGGTGCCTCGTTTCTCGCGCTATGGCTGTTCCTGCCGGTGGCCGCGGTCATCGGAACGTTCTATTTCGACAGAATTGCCGGCGCCGTCGAGCGGCGCTTCTATCCCGGTTTGCCGGCACCTCGCGGGGCGCCCGTCATCGAGCAGCTCTGGGATGGAGTCGCCGTTGGTCTGCGGGTCCTGGCGCTCAATGCACTCGCCCTGGTGCTTATGTTGCTGGTGCCGGGCATTGGCCTCGTGCTGGGATGGATGATCGCCGGATTCGCGATTGGGCGCGGCCTCTTCGTCGCCGTCGCGATGCGGCGGATGCCCCGCGGTGTAGCCGAAGCGCTCTACCGGTCCAGGCGAGGCATTGTCCTGGCACAAGGTGCGGTGCTCGCAATGGCAACGTATATTCCGATCCTCAACCTGCTGATTCCGGTGATTGGCACCGCCGCAATGGTCCACATTCTTGACGATGCCATTTCCTCGGGCTGAGCCACGGGAGAAGAACCGGGCGGACAGCCGCGCGGGATGTTCCGCCAGTCCACCAACACACATCGGCGTGGCTAACCAGCGCTGAGCGTTGTTGCCGCACCTATGCTATGGTAGGCGAAGCCAAATTTTTCCGACGAGGTGGGAATACTTTGTTCAAGCGCCGCAAGCCCGACGAAGCTGCTCCCTCCGCGTTGGATATATCGCTTCCGGCTGGCCTCCCACCCGGGTCGCAGGAAGCCGAGGTTGAAACTGGTTCGGATTTTTATCAGCCCGATCAGGGCGCCACTCCGCTTTCTTCGGACAGCGGGCTGGGGGTTCCGCCGTTCCGTCCTGCTCCGTCCAAGGAAGTGCCAAATATGTCCAGACCGCCGTTCTCTCCAGGGACGAACGTTCCCCCGACTCCGGTTGCTCCCGCACGCCCTGGCACAACAGCGAGTCGCCCGGCGGCGCGCGACCCGGCGGACCGGCGGACACTTGTGGTCGGGCGGGGCATCAGTGTGCAGGGGACGGTTCAAGACGCCGAGCGTCTGGTGGTCGAGGGCACGGTCGAGTCGACAATGATCCACGCAACGGAACTCGCGATTGCGCCGGGCGGGATTTTTAAAGGCGAGATCGAAGTCGAGGATGTGGAAATCGCCGGAACGATCGACGGAACATTGACGGCCCGCGGCAGCCTTACGGTTCGCAGCAGTGGTCGAGTGCTGGGAACGGCACGTTGCCGGCGCCTCCAAGTGGAAGACGGCGGGCAAATCACTGGTCGGATCGAGATGATCTCCGACCCGCCGCAGTCGGACACCCCGCCACGGCAGAACGTCGAACCGGTTGTCTAGCAGCGCGCCGGTTCTTGGCTCTGACGGCACGACGGGCACCGGGCGCAGGACCCAGCCCCTGCACAGCACCGCAAGTCGTGGGTCACCGTGCCAGGCACGGTAATGACACCAGTCAGCCGGGGACGAAACCCCTGCACCTGATCCTGGCGCGCTGGCTTCCTATCGCATGACGGCCTGATAGGCCGCCAAACAGGCCATATCGACGATCTGACTCGACGAAGCATCCATGGCCACTATTTGCACCGGCTTCTCCATTCCGATCAGCAGCGGTCCGATGGTGGTTCCGCCCCCGAGATGATGCGCCAGTCGGGCGGTGATAATGGCAGAATGCAGGCCCGGCACGACGAGCACATTCGCGTCCGCCGTCAGCCGGCAGAAGGGGTACAGCGCTCGAATCGAGGGCTCGAGTGCGACATCGGGACTCATTTCGCCATCGTACTCGAAATCCACCTTCCGCTGATCCAGGATGTTGACCGCGTCGCGGATCGGCACCGCCCGTTCATGCGGTGGATCACCGAAGGTCGAATGTGACAGCAGGGCAACTCGCGGTTCATGTCCCAGATGCCTGGCGGCGGCTGCCGCGCCCATCACGATGTCCGCCAGCTCAACCGCATCGGGCCTGAAATGTACCAGCGTATCGGCCAGAAAGATCGTTTTGCCGCGCATTCCGACCAGCAAGGTCAGGCCGAATGGTATCGACCGAGCGGCAGGACCGATGGCATGCCGGACGTCGCTGAGACAGACCGACGCCGACCGGGTCAGGCCGGTGACCATGGCGTCCGCGTCGCCTGTCGCGACCATGCAGGCGGCGAACACATTTCTGTCCTGGTTGACCATGCGCTGCACGTCGCGCTGCAAATGCCCGCTTCGTTGCAAACGAGTATAGAGAAAATCAACGTATTTACGGTTGTTGCCCGACAGCCGGGCATTGTGAATTTCTATTCCCTCGATTTCGCCCTGACCGAGCCCGGCGAGGGTGGCTCTCACCCGGTCCTCGCGACCGATCAGGACCGGCTGACCATACCCGGCATTGCGGAAGGCGACGGCGGCCCGAACGACTTTTTCTTCCTCGCCTTCAGCAAAGACGACGCGCCGCGGGTTGTCTCGCACCATGTCCATCGTGGCGTCGAGCGCATCGGCTGTCGGGTCGAGCCGTCCCGACAGACTACGGCCATATCGACGAAGATCCACAATCGGTTTGCGGGCAACGCCCGAGTTCGATCGCCGCCTTCGCCACCGCCGGCGGAATGCGCGCGATCAGTCTCGGATCGAAAGCATTGGGAATGATATAGTCCGGGCCGAAGTGCAGGCGGCGGCCGGCGGATGCGGAATGGACCTCATCCGGAACGTCCTCGCGCGCCAGCGTGGCTAACGCTTCCGCCGCGGCAATCTTCATCGCGTCGTTGATCGTGCTGGCCCGCACGTCGAGGGCACCGCGGAAAATATAGGGAAAACCCAGGACATTGTTGACCTGGTTGGGATAGTCGCTGCGCCCGGTGGCAATGATGGCATGCGGGCTGACCGCGCGCGCTTCCTCAGGGGTGATCTCCGGATCAGGGTTCGCCATGGCGAATATGATCGGCTTGTCGGCCATGGCGGCGACCATCGCCTGGGTCAGCGCGCCCTTGACCGACAGGCCGAAGAACACATCGGTGCCGTCCATTGCCTCAGTCAGCGTGCGAGCCCGGGTGTTGGCTGCATGAGCCGATTTCCATTGGTTCATGCCCTCGGTACGGCCCTGGTAGACAACCCCTTTGGTGTCGCAGAGGATCACGTGGTCGGGTCGCACGCCCATGGCCTTGAGCAGTTCCACACAGGCGATCGCCGCCGCGCCGGCGCCGTTCACGACCAGCCTGGTCTCGCGCAAGTGCCGGCCGGTGAGATGGCACGCATTGATCAAACCGGCGGCGGCAACGATCGCGGTGCCATGCTGGTCGTCGTGAAACACCGGGATATCCATGAGCTCACGCAGACGCTGCTCGATCACGAAGCACTCGGGAGCCTTGATGTCCTCCAGGTTGATGCCGCCGAAGCCGGGACCGAGGAAACGCACCGCGTTGACAAACTCGTCGACGTCCTCGGTGCCGATCTCGAGATCGATACCATCGACGTCGGCAAAGCGCTTGAACAGGGCGACCTTGCCCTCCATCACGGGTTTCGACGCGACCGCGCCCAGGTTGCCGAGACCCAACACGGCGGTGCCGTTGGATATTACGGCGACCATGTTGCCTTTGGTCGTGTAGTCGTAAGCCAGCGACGGGTCGCGGGCGATATGCAGGCACGGTTCGGCGACGCCGGGCGAATAAGCCAGCGACAGGTCGCGGGCGGTCGTGATCGGCTTGCTGATCCGGGTTTCCAGCTTTCCGGGGCGACCGCTGGCATGCATGGCCAGCGCTTCCTCAGCCGAAATACGCGCAGTCCTGGTATCGCCGGCGACGTCAGCCATAGCGAATTCCTCCCCCTCTGTCAGCCTTCCTGCACGGTGCTGATGGCCCGATCATGGGCGTGCTTGGCGCCGGACGGAAGAGGCGGGTTCAAGCATGGCGAGAGGCGGCGGTTCTGTGGCACAAGATCGCGATGGACAATCGCTATGATGTGATCGTGGTTGGCGGCGGACACGCGGGGTGTGAAGCCGCCGCCGCCGCCGCCCGTATGGGTGCGCGCACCCTGCTGCTGACGCACGCTTTGCACACCATCGGGGAAATGTCGTGCAATCCCTCGATTGGCGGGATCGGCAAGGGTCATCTGGTGCGCGAGATCGACGCACTGGACGGCATCATGGGCCGAGCCGCGGACGCCGCCGGGATCCATTTCAAGCTGCTCAACCGGAGCAAGGGACCAGCCGTGCGTGGCCCGCGGGCTCAGGCGGACCGTTTGCTCTATCGCCGAGCGATACGGGCGCTGCTCGATGCGACCGCGGGTCTCACCATTCGGGCGGCGGCGGTCGAGGACGTGGAGATCGGGAAGGATGGCCGGCTCAAGGCTGTTATTTGTGCCAGTGGTGAGCGGATCGGTTGTGCCGCCGCGGTACTGACCGCCGGCACCTTCTTGCGCGGGGTGATCCATATCGGTAGCCAGCAGACAGCGGCCGGCCGGGTCGGTGAGGCACCCTCCGTCGGGCTTGCTCTCACACTCGCCCGCCTCGGTCTGCCGCTTGGACGCCTGAAGACCGGGACGCCGCCACGGCTGGACCGTCGGACGATCGACTGGGACAGCCTGCGCCGTGATCCCGGGGACGAGCATCCACAGCCGTTCAGTACCCTGACGTCCCGCCTGCTGAACCGGCAGATTGACTGCCGTATGACGCATACCACGTTGGCGACTCACAACGTCATCCGGGCCAATATCCACCGCTCCGCGGTTTATTCAGGACAGATCGGCGCCATCGGACCACGCTATTGTCCCTCGATCGAGGATAAGGTCGTCCGCTTCCCGTCTCGGGACAAACATAATGTCTTCCTGGAACCCGAGGGGCTGGATGATGCCACCGTCTATCCAAACGGCATCTCCACGAGTCTGCCCGCGGACGTCCAATGTGATCTCCTCAAAACGATTCCCGGCCTCGAGCATGCCCGTATCATCCGGCCCGGCTACGCCGTTGAATACGACTACGTCGATCCCCGAGCCCTCACACATTCGTTCGAACTGCGGGCCGTCCCCGGTCTGTTTCTTGCCGGCCAGATCAATGGGACGACGGGCTACGAAGAAGCCGCCGCTCAGGGCCTGTTCGCGGGCCTCAATGCGGCTCGCCGAGCCCGTGGCGGAGAGGCCATTCGGATCGGCCGCACCGAGGCTTACATTGGCGTCCTGGTTGACGATCTCGTAACCCAGGGTGTGACCGAGCCGTATCGGATGTTCACCTCGCGCGCCGAATTTCGGCTCAGCCTGCGGGCCGACAACGCCGATCTGCGCTTGACCGGCAAAGGGCTTGCGTGGGGCTGCGTCGATCCGCACCGCGGCGATACGTTCGAGTCGTATCAAGCCGCTTTGAACCAGGCCGTCGAACGCGCTCGCCATGAGGGACTGCCAGCCGCGGGGATCCGCCAGCTGGGAATTCGCCCAGCCGCGGACGGGCGCAGGCAATCGGTCATGGAGTTGGCCGGCAACGAGGCGATCGCCTGGCCGGCGCTGTGCGGCGCATTCCCTTGGCTTGCGCGCCTTTCGCCGCGGATCGCCGAACAGCTCCGGACCGACGCTCGGTACGCCGGATATCTCCACCGGCAACAAGCCGAACTGCGCGTAAGCCGGCGGGAGGACGCCGTGGCGCTGGATGGCGTCATGTTCGAGCATATCGGCGGCCTGTCCAACGAATTGCGCGACAAGCTCAACGCCACACGTCCGGACTCGCTCGGCGCCGCCTCACGCATTCAGGGTATGACGCCGGCGGCGTTGGCATCGATCGCGACGCATGTGCGCAAGCATCAGGGGCTGCGCCCGTCCTTGGCGGAGGCGTGACAGACCGGTGAATGCTGATCCCAGCAAGCCGGCGCCAGTCCCGTCAGCCTCCGGCGCGACGCCCGCGATGGCGCAATGGTTCGCGGCGAAGGCCGATCACCCGGACGCGTTGCTGTTCTTCCGCATGGGCGACTTTTACGAATTGTTCTTTGCCGATGCCGAGGCGGCAGCCGCGGCACTCGACATCGTCCTCAGCCATCGCGGCGAGCATGCAGGCGTGCCGATCCCGATGTGCGGCGTCCCCCACCATGCCTCGGATGTCTATCTCGCGCGCCTGATCCGCCGCGGCTTCCGCATCGCCATCGTCGAGCAGATGGAGGACCCCAAGAGCCGCTCCGGCAAGCTGCCGATCAAGCGGGCCGTGGTCAGGGTGATCACGCCGGGCACCGTCACCGAAGATACCCTGCTGGAGGCCGGACGGCCGAATCTGCTGGTGGCACTGGCGTGGGATGCAGGTGGGCTGGGCGCCGCATGGATCGATGTTTCGACCGGGCTGTTCGAGACCGGCGCTTTCGTGGCCGCGGAACTGCCGTCCTTGCTGGGGCGGCTGGAACCGGTGGAGATCCTCGCCCCGGACGGGCTCGACCTCGGTGACTGGGCCGCGGTCCGGTCACCGCCGCCAGTGCCCTCCCCGCCGCTGATCGCTCGGCGTCGTCTGGCTGAGGCATTCGGCACCGTCAGCCTGGATGCCTTCGGGACTTTCGCGGACGGAGAGGCAGTGGCAGCCGCGATGGCACTGGACTACGTCCGTGCGACGCAGTCCGGAGCTCTGCCAAGACTCGCGCGGCCCGAACCTCAGGGACAAGCCGGCCTTCTTTCGATGGACGCCGCGACCAGGGCCAACCTGGAGATACAGCGATCCCGCGACGGCGGCACCCGGTATACCTTGCTGACCGCGGTTCAACGGACCATGACAGCGGCGGGGTCGCGTATGCTGGGACGCTGGCTGTCGGCGCCTCTGACGGACGGGAAGTCGATCGGCGCACGCCAGGACGCATGGTCTTGGTGCGTTGCGAACCCTGACGCGACGAATCGGCTGCGCGCCACCTTGAAAGCCGCCCCGGACATGGCGCGTGCTTTGGGACGCCTGTCCCTCAACCGCGGCGGGCCGAGAGACCTCGCCGCGATCCGGGACGGCTTGAGCGCCGCCGCCGCTGTCGCCGACATCCTTCAGGACCCACTCCCCGCCGCTTTGTCCGACGTGCGCTCAGCGATCCCATCAGGGCTGGGGATCGCCACTGACCTGACGCGGGCGCTCGCCGAGCAGACGCCCGCTCGCCTTGAGGACGGCGGGGTGGTCCGGCCCGGTTTCGACGGCGAGTTGGATGCGCATCGGGCGTTGCGCGATGAGAGCCGGCGCGTCCTGATCGCTCTGCAACTCGACTTCGCACAGCGCTACGGGGTCGCTAGCCTCAAGATCCGACATCACGCGCAGCTTGGCTACGTCATCGAAGCACCCGCGGCGTCGGTCGAAAAGCTGCGTGGCTTCCCGGAACTGACATTGCGCCAAGGCATGGCGAACGGCGCACGTTTCACCACCCCCGATCTTTCCGATCTCGACCAGCGCATCCGGGAAGCCGGGGAAAAGGCAGCCGCACGCGAGCGCGCGGTATTCGACCACCTCATGCACCGGGTCCTGGAGCATTCCGAAGTTCTGGCCGCGTGTGCCGACGCGCTGTCGTTTCTGGATGTGACGCAATCAGCCGCGAAGCTGGCGGAGGGCGGCACGTGGGTCCGGCCGTCGGTAACCGAGACGGACGAGTTTTCGATCAAATCCGGCCGCCACCCGGTGGTGGAAGGTGCGCTCGCCGGCCATGGGGTCTTTGTCCCCAATCACTGCGACCTGTCCGCTGACTGCAGGGTCATGCTGTTGACTGGCCCGAACATGGCGGGGAAATCGACCTTCCTGAGGCAGAATGCGCTTTTCGTCGTCCTGGCGCAGTCCGGACTGCCGGTGCCGGCGGAATCTGCGGTGCTGGGCGTCGTGGACCGCCTTTTTAGCCGGGTTGGCGCCGCGGACGATCTTGCCCGCGGTCGGTCGACTTTCATGGTCGAAATGACGGAAACGGCCGCTATTCTGCACCAAGCGGGCCCGAAGTCCCTGGTGGTTGTCGACGAAATTGGCCGCGGCACCTCGACGCTGGATGGCCTCGCCATCGCCTGGGCGGTACTTGAGGCGCTGCATTCGGCGACCCGATGCCGTACCATCTTCGCGACGCATTTCCACGAGCTTGCCGAACTTGCGGATCGGCTGCCACGGCTCCGGCCACACACCATGCGTGTGAAAGAATGGAAGGGCAGCGTGGTGTTCCTGCATGAGGTCGCGGAAGGCGCGGCGCGGCGTTCCTGGGGGGTGCACGTCGCCGAGTTGGCCGGGGTGCCGTCGTCCGTGGTGCGCCGCGCGGCATCGTTGATGGCCGCGATGGAAAAGCGTGGCGGCCCGCTTGGCGCATCGACGTCAATTCAGGGATTGCCACTATTCGCGGCGGCGGCCGAACAAGATCAGTCCGCGGTGGATGATCCGTCCCGGGCAGATTCGTCGCCCGAAATGCTCGTCGAGGATGCTTTGCACCTCGCGTTGAGAAATATCAATCCAGATACAATGTCGCCGAAACAAGCTTTGGACGCACTATATCATTTAAAGAGCCTTGCACCTGCTTGCGCACCCGCGCCCACCTAGTACGATTGACCTGATGTTAACCCCGATCCCTTTACCGCGCGCGCCCGCGGCGGCGGCGACCCTGTTATCCGACGCCCTGGCCGGTCTGGCGCGGGAAAGCGGACGGATTCCGAGGGATGCCGCGGTCGGAGCATTTCGTCGTCACCTCGCTCGCATCCAATCCTACGTCCAGCACGCATTCGAACACGAACAAATCACCGGCCTGCAGGCCGCTCGCCTGCTCGGTGCCCTGATCGATGGTGTCGTCTCGGCGCTGTTTGACCACGCGCGCAACCATGCCGATCTTGGCCCCATCGACCGTTTGAGTGTGGCGGCGACGGGCGGATATGGCCGGGGTGTCCTGGCTCCCTTCAGCGATATCGATCTGCTGTTCCTGACCGCAAGCGATCCGTCGCCCGAGACGCTCCGCATGGTTGAATACATGCTGTATTTCCTGTGGGACTTGGGGCTCAAAGTCGGGCACGCCACCCGGTCCATCGCCGATTGCCTCAACGAAGGCGCCAAGGACACGACGATCCGGACGGCGTTGCTCGATGCCAGATTCCTGACCGGGGACACGACCTTGTTCGCGGAATTCCACCGTCGGTTCAGGACCGCCTGCAAGGAGGCCGGCGCCGCCGAGTATATCGCCGCGAAACAGGCTGAGCGAGCGGTGCGCCATCGGCGCTACGGCGATACCCCGTTTGTCGTCGAGCCGAATGTCAAGGAAGGCCGCGGCGGCCTGCGGGATATCCAAACCCTCTATTGGATCGCCCGCTACGTGTTCGACACCCAAACCATGGGTGAACTCGCCGATCTCGGCGGGATCCTCACGCAGATGGAGGCCAGGCATGGCAGACGGGCGTGGGAGTTTCTTTGGACCGTTCGCTTCCACCTGCACTACGTGGCGGGGCGCGCCGAGGAGCGGCTGACCTTCGACCTCCAGCCCGTTGTCGGCGCGCGCATGGGTTACACCAGGCGCGGCAGGCAGGACGGCGTCGAGCGGTTCATGCGCCACTACTTCCTCACCGCGCGTGAAATCGCCCGGCTGACGCGCATTCTGGAACCGGCGATCTTGCGCTCCGCCCTTGGGCCGCCCGCCATCGAGGCGGAGACCGACAACGCACTCATCTCGAGCGGCTTCGTACTCGCCGAAGGCAAGCTGTTGCCGATCAGCGGCAGGGACTTCGATGCGGAGCCGATCCAGATGCTCCGCATTCTTCAGGTTGCCCGGGACCGTGACCTTGAACTGCATCCGCTCGCCCTGAGATCGTTCATCCAGAACGAACGTCGAGCCATGTCGTTGCGCGGGGATCCGAAAGCGGCAGCTATTTTTCTCGATTTGCTTTGCGGCAAGGAGCCCGATCACCATCGGCCCGGGGGTCGCAATCCAGACGGGGCCCATTGGCTCGGCATATTGAACGAGACTGGCTTTTTTGGCCGGTATATGCCGGACTGGGCGCGCATCGTCGGACAGATGCAGTTCGATACTTACCACATTTTCACTGTGGATGAGCACACCATTGAAGCCGTCCGGGTATTGAACACCCTCGAACGCGGGGAGTTGAGGGAGGTAGCGCCCGTCGCCTCGGAACTCGTTGAAAATGTCCAATCACGCCGCTCGTTGTATGTGGCAATGCTGTTGCACGATATCGCCAAGGGACGCGGGGGCGATCATTCCGAGCTCGGTGCGGAAGTCGCGCTGCAGGTTGGGCCGGCGCTGGGCCTGACGGATGAGGAGACGGAAACGGTTTCCTGGCTGGTTCTCCACCATCTGCTGCTCAGCGCCACAGCGTTCAAGCGAGATATCGACGATCCCAAAACGATCCTCGACCTGGCCGACACCATCCAGTCACCCGAACGACTGCGCCTTTTGCTGATTTTGACCGTGGCCGACATGCGGGCCGTGTCGACCAAAGTATGGAACGGGTGGAAGGCGACGCTCCTGCGCGAGCTTTACGCCCGCGTCGCGGAAGTTCTGGCGGGTGGTCTGGCCACGACCGAGCGAGACGTTCGAGTTGCGCGAGCGAAACAAGATGTCGCCGCCCTGCTGACCGATTGGACCGACGAGGAGAAGGAACACTTCACGTCCGTGGGCTATGCCGGATACTGGCTCTCGTTCGATCCGGAGACTCATGCTCGGCACGCTCGCCTGATTCGTGACGCGGAGCATCGAAAATCACCGCTGACGGTCGATACGCAGCCACTACCGGCCCGTGCGGTCACCGAGGTGACGATCTATTGCGCGGATTACGCCGGGCTGTTCAGCAAGATTTCCGGCGCCCTGGCCGTCGCGGGCGCTTCGATTGTCGACGCTCGCATTCATACAATGACGAATGGCATGGCGCTGGACACGTTCTGGGTGCAAGACACCGCGGGCGGCACATTCGACGCGCCGCATCGACTGGCTCGGCTGTCAGTGCTGATCGAGCAGGCGTTGTCGGGTCGGTTGCGGCTGGACACCGAAATTCGACGAATATCAAAGATACTGCTCGGCCGCCGCATGCAGGCCATCCATGCGCCGCCCCGGGTCGTCATCGATAACCGGGCTTCGAACACACATACGGTTCTCGAGGTCAACGGCCGGGACCGCCCGGGTCTGCTGCATGACGTCACCGCGGCGATCAGTGAACAGGGACTTCAGATCGCCTCTGCTCACGTCACGACCTATGGCGTACGTGCCGTCGACGTGTTCTACGTGAAAGACGTCTTCGGACTGAAGATCGAGAACGAACGGAAGTTGACGCAACTAAGGGAAGCATTGTTGCATGCCCTCACCAACAATGACGAGGCCGCAACCAAAGTGACTGTACTCCCGAAGCGGCGGAAGAAGCAGGTCGCAGCAGGCTGACCGATGGTGCAACGATCGGACGGATTGTCTTTCGCAGTCCGGCTTGACCGGGAACCACCTGCTGACGTGGCATGGTCAGAGTTTAACGGTGCGCTTGAAGTGGAGTGATCGGATCATGATGACCGAGCCTGTGCCATGGGGATAGATGGTGTTCGGCATCGACAACGGGTCAGAAGAATCGCTTCGATCTGCACCGCCTTGGTTCCACTGACATTCCATGGCACCATCGCTCACTCGACCGAAGCACCGACTTTAACAGCGCCGGTCGCTGCTGCCTGCATCTCTTCACCGTTTGGGCCGCGAGTTCTGCGAGGTCGGCCACTCGCGGGGACGTTCCACAACGGCATTGATCTTCCCGCTCGCGTCGGTGCTCCGGTCTTGGCGGTCGCGCCCGGCACCGTTATCCGGGTTCAGAAGCGAGGTGTTGGAGGTTTGGAAATCCTAGTGCAGCATGCCGGCTTCGTCGGCGTTTACAGCCACTTGGGATTGATCGCGCCGATCATCGCGGAAGGCGGCAGGGCCGTTCACGGCGGACAGCGTCTGGCGACAGTCGCACGCTCAGGGTTATCGTTTGGCCCGCATCTTTACTTCGGTATGATTGTCGACGGGCGGCCGGTGGATCCAGCCCCCTACCTGGACATCAAGCAATGCGACGCCGCCACGGCGCCCGCCGTCGACGGACCAATCCCGCCCAAGCTGTATTCGTCCAGCACCGGACGACCGGATCATCCGTAACGAAACTTTCCAGCTCACGCCACGACCGGGAGCGAGACGATCTGGGTCTGCGGGCCAGTGTGCCACCGCAGCGTCCCAACGCCCGCGCAGGCGGCGCATTTGGCCGACCACATTGGAAACTCCGTGTGGCAGTGTGCACATTGCCACGCCGGATCCGGATCGGCGACCGCAGCACGCCGTAGGGCATCTCGTTGCGACGCCCGACCTTCTTCAGTATCACCGCGTTCCTTCTCATCAAGCTCGGCAATCAGCAGCCAGAGGCGGCGCTGATTGACCCCTTCCGCACGTGCAGCGTCGGCCTGATGCCGGGCTTCACCAGTCAGGCCAGCCTCCATCGCTTCTCTGCATAGAAGAAGTCGGCTCTCGGGATGGTTAGGATTTTTGCCAACCAGACGTTTGGCCAACTGATATCGCGCCAGAGGGTCCTTGCCAGCCGCCAGGGCGAAGTCAGCCAGTTCAGGATGCGGCGCACGTCTCCAGGCCTCGGCGACCGAAGCCTGGGCGCGATTCTCATGCCCGGAGGATCGCAGGCGGCGCGCGTAAGACAGCACAGCCGGGGTAAAGGACCCATCCTCCTTCCAGGCTTGCTTCGCCAGCCTTGTGGCTCGGACCGGGTCGGTCTCGGCGTCAGCCGCGGCAATGTAGTAGGTGGCACGCGGCCCATCCAGGCGGCTGAGCTCCGCGGCTTCCGCCCAGTTGTCCGTGTGCAGAGCAAGCTCAGCGCGTTGCTGTCGCAGCCAGGCCGTTCCGGGGTGCGCCACCTCGGCTTCGCGGGCGATGGCTTCCGCTGCGTCCCAATCATGGCGATCGATCGCCTGTCGCAACAAACCCCGTAATCCCAGGAACCTGGCGTCCTGGTGTTTCGTCAGTGCCCTGAAAGCTTCCTCGGCCTCGTCCTCACGTCCCGAAAGTCGACCGGCTTCCGCGATCAGCAACAGCGTCTGCGGCGACGCGCCCAACAACTGCCGAGCTTTATGGGCTTCCGTGCGGGCCTCGCGTTGCTCGCCGGCGGCGAGAGCGACCAGCACCCGGGTCACGGCCTTCTCGCCCAATTGGAGGCGACGTCGCCTTCGCCACCCGGCTCCGGCCTCGGGCAGGCCAACGACAACACCGAAGACTCGCAGCAAAAGCAACACCACGCCGAATAACAGAACCAGCGCCAGGATTGCGAACCCTGCCGAAGTCTCGATCGTGATCGAACCAATCGCCGCGGTGACATGGCCGGGAAGGTTCGTCAATGCCCACGCCGCCGCGATCATTGCGATTCCAATGATCAGGAAAAGAAAGACCCGGCGCATCAGATATGTGCCGCCATGTCGGCGAGCGCGGAGCGGGCATCGACCAGCGCCTTGGCTTCCGCCAACCAATCGGCCGCGGCTCGAAGCGCGTTCGGATTGAGCAGGGAAGTTGCACGCACGGCCGCGGCCAGGTCTCCCGCCTCGAGCGCGGCGCTGGCGTGGGTAAGCGCTACAGCGGATGCATTTCCGACAACCACCTCATCACCCTGCCGGACGGTCAACAGGCCTTGCGCACGCTCCCAGACCCGGTCGATGAAAGGACCGTTGCCGGTGTCTGACTGGCCGGCCGCAATAGCCGCCCGCTGCATCTGGGGGAACAGCAGACGAAGATGCGCCAGGGTTGGCGGCGCCGCATTCGCGTACCGCGACAGCGCGGGCGGTGCACCCGGCAGATCGCCCAACGGTTGCCCGTTCGCCAAAGCAAAGGAAGCCGCCTGAATGCGGGCGATACGATCAAGCCTGGCTGAAACGGTGTCAGCACTGCTGGCCGTCTTCTCCAGCGCGGTCAGTCGGTCCGTCGCGCTGTCGAGCTGCTGCTTGATGGCTTCGATGCCCGACTGAGTTTGCTGCTTGACGACCGCGATATCAGACTGGGTTTGCTGCCTGACGACGTCGATGCCCGACTGAGTTTGCTGTTTGACGACGTCGATACCGGACTGATTGACCCCAGACAGGGATTCGACTCTGCCCGAAAGAGCGTCGAGGCGGCTGGCCAGCCGGGTTTGGTCGGAAACCCGCGCCTGCAACGCGTCCAACTGCGCCGTGATCCTTCCAAGATCCGCCGCCGAAGGCGGCTTCGGCTCTCGCTCCAGACGCGCCACGCGACCGTCCAGCGCCTCAAACTTCTGCTCGGCCGCACGAACTTCCTTCTGCTCGGCCGCACGAACTTCCGACACGCCGGCCGAAGCGTCGACCTGAGGCGCGCTCGGATATTGCCACAGGTAGAAGATCGCGGCAGCCAGCGCCACGAAGCCAAGTCCATAAAGCCAAGGAACCAGATTCGTGCGGGGACGTCTTTGAGCGGTCGGCGGCACGTCGGCGGCTGACTGCTCGGGTGCCGGGAGGGCCGGTTGATCGCTCATTTCAGCAGCGCCAGCATCGCGTTCTGGTTGGGCTCCACAGCGACGCTGATGCGGCGCCAGGGAAGCTGTTTTAAAGCCACGGTCGATCGGTCACTGATCGACACCGCTTCGACGTCGCTTACGGTCTCGTCAAGCTTGGCGGCATGCACGAGGCGCACGAAATGGCGCGCGGTCTCCGCGGAAAAAAACATGGCTGCCCGCACCTCTCCTTGGCGAAGATGTTTTTCGGCGGCAACCGGTAAGACGGAAACTGGCAACGCCTCATAGACGGTGCGCCGGAACACTCGGAAACCGCTCTGGCGCAGAGACATCGCGAGCTCACCGCCCTGTCCCCGACCGGCGGGGAGAAACAGGCTGCCAGCTTGTGGGTTGAGAGTTCGTGCCACCAGCGCGGCAAGCGCAACCGCATCCCCGTCAGCGATCTTGATGCGGGTGAAGCCAGCGTCGGCAGCGCATTTGGCGGTGGCATCGCCAACCGCGAACGCGGGCAAATCGTGACACGAGGCAGGGCACCCCGCCACCGCGTTCCGACTCGTGAGAAGTGTCGCTCCGACCCGTGCTGGCAGCTGCCGCATCCGGCCGGTCCGATGGATCGACAGCAGGGGCGCAATCAAAGGGGCGAAGCCAAGCGCTGTGACGCGACTCGCGGTTTGGGTTGCGCCCGGCTCCGGTCTTGTGATCAGTACAACGCTCAAGGCAACACTCTTGTCAAACAACCCCGGACGGTTGATGTGGTGCGACGTTCGGCAGCATCGATACCGTGACCCGCCAGAGTGCGCCAGAGCGAAAGCGACCGGGCGACTGATCACACCGAGGTGGTCGGAAAGCGCTGGGGGCAACGTTCATAACGGATGTGAAGGGGTTTGATGCGGCCGGTTCTGGGCATTGAAACGTCCTGCGACGAGACCGCCACCGCGATCCTGGACCTGCACGGCCGGGTGCTCGCCGACGCAGTCCTCAGCCAAATCCCGGAGCACGCTCCGTTCGGCGGAATTGTGCCCGAAATCGCGGCACGGGCCCATTTGCACTATCTTCCCGGGCAGGTGCGCCAGCTTCTGGTCCGCGCCGGCCTCCAGTTCCGAGACCTGGGCGGGATCGCCGCCACCGCCGGCCCCGGACTGATCGGCGGCCTGATAGTGGGCACCCAGTTCGGCAAGGGCATCGCACTGGCGCATCAGCTTCCGTTTGTTGCCATCAACCACCTCGAGGCTCATGCCCTGACCGCCCGGCTTCCCGGCCTGGTCAAAAATGGAGCGGATTTTCCATATCTGCTGTTTTTGCTGTCAGGTGGCCATTCTCAGTGCATCGCGGTGGCCGGGGTCGGCAAGCACGTGCGGTTGGGGGCGACGGTTGACGATGCCGCCGGGGAAGCGTTCGACAAGGTGGCGAAGCTGCTCGGCCTGGGCTGGCCGGGTGGCCCGGCCCTGGAGAGACTGGCACAACAGGGCGACCCGAACCGCTACGCCTTTCCCCGCCCGATGCTGAAGCGACCCGGATGCGATCTGAGCTTCTCAGGGTTGAAGACCTCGGTCGCACAGGTGGTTGCCCGCTTCGGTTCGGAATCTCTCACCGTGCGCGACGCGGCCGACATCGCTGCCGGTTTTCAACAAGCGGTCGTCGATGTTCTGGCGGATCGGACGTCGCACGCAATAGCCATGATGCGTGCGGCTTACCCCGACGCACATCTGTTGGTCGTGGCAGGTGGAGTCGCATCGAACGCGGCTATACGATCAGCCCTGTCACAAGCCGCCGAGACCGCGGGCTTCGAGATGGTCGCCCCTCCTGTCCCACTCTGTTCCGACAACGCGGTCATGGTGGCGTGGGCTGGGATAGAGCGACTGCGGCTTGGCTGGGCTGACAGCTTGTACGCGGACGCGCGTCCCAGGTGGAAGCTGGAGGATCTGCGCGAAGCGTCCTCGTCGCCATGAATTATCACCACGCCTTTCACGCGGGCAATTTTGCCGATTGCTTCAAGCACGCCCTGCTGGTGGCACTGCTCGACGCGCTCGCCCGAAAGCCCGCCGCGTTCTTTGTACTGGATACCCACGCAGGGGCTGGGCGGTATGATCTTGAACTCCGGGCCGGCACGGCGCACCGGCGAGTTCGACAGAGGGATCGGCCGCTTGCTGCAGGGCCGCTCCACCATCCTGGGAAGGTATCTCGGGCTGGTCGAGTTGCTTGGGCTGTACCCGGGATCGCCATTGCTGATACGGGCGCTGCTACGCGCCCACGACCGCCTCGCCTGTTGCGAACTCCATCCGGAGGAAATTCGAAGCCTCCGCACTCAATTTTGTCGCGACCCGCAGGTTACCGTTCACCAACGCTCCGGTTGGGAGGCGCTGGGCGCGCTGCTTCCGCCCCACGAGAAACGCGGGCTCATCCTGGTCGATCCTCCGTTCGAAAATGGCGACGAATTCTCCGTCCTTGCCGACGGACTGGCGCGGGGACATCGGCGTTTCACGCAGGGAATCTTCGCCGCATGGTATCCAATCAAGCGCCTTGCCGCGGTGCGAAGTTTCATCGCTGACGTCCAGTCTACCTCGATCCGGGATATCATCGCAGTTGAACTCTGGTTGCGTGAGGTCACCGACCCGACCCGACTCAATGGATGTGGGTTGCTGGTGATAAACCCGCCGTTCGGGTTCGAAGATCAGGCTCGCTTGATGGCCAATGCGGTGCTTGACAGCCTCGGAGACGGTGAACCCGGGGCTGGCACTCATGTCGTCCGGGTCGCCGATGAGTAAGATCGCTGTGGTGGGCGCCGGTGCGTGGGGAACGGCTCTGGCGATTCAGGCGATCCGGGCAGGCAATCCGGTCTCGCTGGTGGCTCGCGACACTGCTGCCTGCCGTGCGATTCGCGCCGCGAGAGAGAATCCACGCCTTCCGGATATCCAACTTCCCGCCTCGCTCGAGCTAACCGACGCCATCCCGTTCGGTTGCGAACTCCTGTTCTGGGCTGTTCCCACGCAATATCTTCGTGGCTCGATCATCCGGCCGATCCCTTCCGACGCCCCTGTCGTCGTCTGCTCGAAGGGGGTTGAGGCAGGCACCCACCTGTTGCCATTGGAGATCGCGGCGCAGGCCTGTCCCGGCCGGCGGCTGGCAGTCCTGACCGGGCCGAATTTTGCCCACGAGGTCGCCCGCGGACTGCCTGCGGCGACCGTTGTCGCCAGTACCGACGCGAAGCTGAAGGATACGGTTCAGTCCCTGCTCGCCACGCCGACGTTCCGCCTGTACGGCAATGACGATCCGATCGGCGCCCAACTCGGCGGCGCGGCGAAGAATGTCATCGCGATCGCAGCCGGTGCCGTGATCGGTGCCGGCCTGGGAGAGAATGCCCGGGCGGCCCTTATGACCCGCGGCCTGAGTGAGCTTTCGCGGCTTACGGTCGCGCTGGGTGGTCGCGCCGAGACGGTGAGGGGCCTGTCCGGACTCGGCGATCTGCTGCTGACCTGCACCGGTTCTTCAAGTCGCAACTTCAGGTTCGGCCGCGCGCTCGGTGAGGGTCGCAGTCTCGTCGAAATACTGGCTCATCAGCGCGGTGTCACCGAGGGCGTTGCGACGGCGCCTGCGCTCGTTGCGCGAGCCGGTGCGATCGAGATGCCGATCTGCCGATCGGTGGCATCCTTGCTGGCTGGAGAAATCACTCTTGATCAGGCGATAACGCGGCTGCTTTCGCGGCCTCAACGAGATGAGTAGGGCCGCCGTCTCCGGTCGGCAATTCGGCAGATGGTCGGCCGCTTTGAATGGTCGGACCGTTGGCATCGGGAATATGGTTTAAGCAGGCATTATGCTGAAAGGTATTCTGACCGTCGGTGGATGGACGCTCGTTAGCCGAATTTTAGGCTTTGGGCGCGATATGCTGATTGCCGCGTTGATCGGCACGGGTCCGATTGCCGATGCCTTCTTCGTTGCGTTGAAGCTGCCCAATCTGTTTCGCCGCCTGTTCGGCGAGGGCGCCTTCAATGCGGCCTTTATCCCTGCCTTCTCGGGACTGCTGCAGACCGAGGGCGCCGCCTCGGCGAAGCAGTTCGCCGAGGAAACCTTCGCCGTCATGACCTTTTGGCTTGGGATAATGACTATCGCCGGCGAAATCTTCATGCCTCAATTGATGATTGTGCTGGCACCTGGCTTCGCTGCCGATCCGGCAAAATTCGCACTTGCCGTCGACCTGTCCCGGATCACCTTCCCATATCTTATTCTGATCTGCCTTGCCGCGCTGGTATCCGGCGTCTTGAACGGTCTGGAGCGGTTCACCGCCGCCTCGGCATCATACGTTCTGTTCAACATCATTTCGATCGCCTGCATGCTGTGGATGACGCCCTACGTCCCGACGGTTGGCCATGCGTTGTCCTGGGGAGTCACATTATCGGGTGTCGCGCAGCTTGGGTTGTTGCTGTTTGCCGTTCGACTGGGTGGCATGGGGTTGTCGGTCCCGCGGCCGCGGCTCACGCCACAAATGCGCCTGCTGATGCGGCGAATGGCGCCAGGCCTGGTAGGCGCCGGCGTCACCCAACTCAACCTGGCGGTCGATGTGATCATTGCCAGCCTGCTGCCTCCCGGCACGGTTTCGGTGCTCTACTATGCCGACCGGGTCCAGCAACTGCCGCTGGGGGTCATCGGGACCGCTGTAGGGACGGCGCTGTTGCCACTGCTGTCTCGCCAGGTCCGGGCGGGCGAGGCGGTGGCGGCGATCGGTACGCTGAACCGGGCCATTGAATACTCGCTCTTTCTGACCATGCCGGCCGCACTGGCGTTGATCCTCTGCGCCTACCCGATCATTCTCGTGCTGTTCGGCCGTGGTGAATTCGAAGCGACGAGTGTGCTGTTTTCATCGCAATCTCTCGCCGCCTATGCACTCGGATTACCCGCCTTCGGTACTGGTGAAGGTATTGGCGCCGGGCTTTTTTGCCCGTGGCGACACAAGTAGTCCGGTCAAGATCGGTGTCGCCTGTGTGTTGCTGAATCTCTGCCTCAATGTGGCATTCATGGTGCCGCTCGCACATATCGGCCCTGCCCTGGCGACCAGCCTGGCGGCGATCTGCAATGTCGGCGGTCTAGCCTACACCTTGGCTCGACGTGGACATCTCCGGCCGGATCAGCAACTCCGCCGAAAGATCCTCGGCATGATCGCGGCTTCGGTGGCCATGGGACTGGTCCTTCTGGCGCTTCGGGCAATACTGTTCGGGACGCCGCCCCATGGCGTGGCCAGGCTGCTCTCGCTGTCCGGACTGATCATCGGAGGAATGCTGACATACGCCGCCGCGGCACAAGCCTTCGGCGCGTACGACCTCCGTGATATCCTTCGCACGATGTCTCGGCGTCGCTTGCGCGGGCCTGGCGGATCAGTCATCAGTGCGGCCCCAACGACAGAGACTTAGGCGATGCAGCGCGTCTTTTCCGGAATCCAGCCGACCGGCATTCCAACCCTGGGCAATTATCTTGGCGCGATCCGCAACTGGGTGCAGTTGCAAGAGGATCACGAGTGCGTCTATTGCGTGGTCGACCTGCACGCAATCACCACGTGGCAGGATCCGAGCACGCTGCGTCAGCAAACGCTCGAGATGACCGCCGTCCTTTTGGCGTGCGGTGTCGACCCATCGCGGCACATCCTCTTTGCCCAGTCCGCGGTTCGCGCCCACGTCCAGCTTGCCTGGATCTTCAACTGCATCGCGCGGATCGGCTGGCTCAATCGAATGACACAGTTCAAGGATAAGGCCGGCAAAGACCGAGAAAACGCGTCATCCGGGCTGTATGTATACCCAAATCTGATGGCGGCCGATATCCACGCCTACCACGCAACCCGGGTCCCCGTGGGTGACGACCAGCGGCAACATCTTGAACTGGCGAACGACATCGCGAAGAAATTCAATTACGACTACGGAGTGGATTTCTTTCCGAACATCGAACCGCTGGTGCTTGGTCCCGCCGCACGCGTGATGAGCTTACGAGACGGTCTGAAGAAGATGTCGAAATCCGATCCTTCGGATCAAAGCCGCATCAATCTCGACGACGACCCGGATACGATCGCGCTCAAAATTCGACGTGCGAAGACTGATCCGTTGCCACTGCCGAGCGAAGTTGCGGGACTGGCTGACCGACCCGAGGCTCGCAATCTGGTCGGAATATTCGCCGCGCTGGCAAACACCGATCATGCCACCGTTCTCGAGCAGCACGGTGGGAAGGGCTTTGGTCCCTTCAAGTCCGCGCTGATAGATCTGGTCGTGGAGCAACTTACGCCGATCGCTTCCGAGACACGCCGACGACTGGCTGACGAGGGCTCAGTCGTGAGCGTCCTGCATGCTGGCGCCGAGCGCGCCGCCGCGATTGCCGAACCTATCGTCGCCGAAGCCGAGCGGTTGGTGGGACTTGTGCGGACGGCGGGGTAGAGGAGACCCCCACCAGAGCAATATCAGCCTGACTCAAGTCGCGGGGCGACCTCAGGCTGATGCAATTGCTTGTGAAACAACCCCTGGAGCGTTTCCTCTCAAAATGGAAGCGCTGTGGCCTGTCTATCCCGGGCGATCAGGTGCCGGGGAACTCCAGATGATTGCGGCGCTGGCTCAACCAGTGCCGGGCCGCCCCGCTCGATGCGGAATACGGCCAATCCGCGCCGCACCTGGCCGTCAGGTGAGAAGCCAATCCAGCCATCTGCCCCAACAAATCCTGCGGGCTGGGTTAGGGCGGCAACGTCCGCACCGCGCGGTCCGACAATAACCCGAGCGATTGAGGCCGCATCGAAGGCCAAATCAGCGAGGGGCGGTGCCCTTGTGGCATATTTTGCCAAGTAGTCCTGATCAAGATTCTGCCGCGTGCTGCTGTCCGGGGCAGCGTACCACGCGCCTGAAACCGACCCCGATCCGCTCGATGGAGAAGACCACAGGGCTGGCCCGATGATCTGAACCGACGAACGATTGACGTCGTAATACGGCAACATCGCCGCGATCTCCTGAAGCTCCTCACGGGTGTCGGCGAGAAGAAGAACGTTGAAGTTTGGTGGCGGGATGGAGCTCTTGGTGAGATCCTGAGCTTCGTGTCGCCCTTCGGAAGTCCCCAATGCGCGCGCTTCCTTGATCTTTGCGTCGATCGGCCCGCGTCGATTGGCATAGTCGGACAGTTCCCGCGTGGCGGCGGTAATTGCTCCCATGCCCCCCCCATGCATGCGCACCTCTGGTGCGGACAGGCCGGCGGCGGCAGTCGCGCCTGTCAATGCGCTCTCCAGCGCCCGTCCGAAATCGGAATCGGGCAGCAAAGCGGCAAACTGAGTCTTGCCCTGTCCCTGAGCCGCCGCGACCAATCGACGAATCTGCTGGTCTGAGGTTATGCCGATCGCCCAGACCCCAGGCTGCGATTGAGCTAAGTCGTTGGTGAACGCGAGGACCACGGTGCCCGCTGATCGCGCTATCGGTGCAACGGCGGCGGTTTCCGCCGACGTGAGCGGGCCCAATATCATGCTGTCACCGTTGCTGATCGCGGTCTTGGCTGCGACAGCAGCCCCCGCCGCTGTCCCTCCGGTATCGATGACGTCCAGACCCGGCGCCCCCTCTTTCGGCAACGCCAGCTCGGCAGCCTGTGCCAGAACCTGGCCGATATCCGCTCGCGGCCCGGTCACCGGAAGCAGGATCGCCACCTTCTGCCCAGACGCGGCCTGGCCGGCACCACCAAGGCCTAGCGGTTGGGTCGCGTTGCCGCCAGATTGACCATAGATACCGGCAAAGCCCCCGGCACAACCTGACGCTGAGAGTGCGATGACAAGGAGTAAGAATGCCCGGTGCTGCATCGCCCACGTCTCCCGCTGATCTCCGAGACGGCCAGCCCGCCCCGCTTTCCGGCCTTGTGCTTGTTTCCACCCCGATCGGCAACCTTGGCGATCTGACCGCCAGGGCACGGACCGTCCTGGAAAAGTGTGACATTGTCCTCTGCGAGGATACACGTCGGACGAGCAGACTTCTGTCGGCACTGGGAATTCGTGCCCGGACCGAGACGCTTCACGATCACAATGAGGATGCTCGGATCCCGGCGATCATGGACAAGCTGCGGGCTGGTCAGACGATCGCTTTGGTGTCGGACGCCGGAACACCTCTTGTATCGGATCCGGGCTACCGCCTGGTTCGAGCGGCGGTCGAAAGTGGGGTTTCGGTAACTGCCGCGCCGGGCCCGACCGCGGCGGTGATGGCTTTGACATTGTCCGGACTTCCGCCACTTCCCTTCCTGTTTCTTGGGTTTCCTCCCCCCAGGAAGGCTGCGCGCCGAGCCTCGTTCAGCGGACTGCGGGCCGCCGAGCGCGCCGGGTTGAGAGCAACGCTGATTTGGCATGAGGCGCCGCATCGCCTGCTTGAGACGTTGACAGATCTGCACGAGATCTTTGGAGACCGAACCGGCGCGGTTGCTCGAGAACTGACGAAACGGTTCGAAATCAGTCGAGCGGGGCCGCCTGGGTGCGCTTCTTGCTGCCTTTGAACGCCAAACCCCTCGAGGCGAAATCACGTTGCTCATCGGGCCGCCGGAGGATGAAGACCCCGAGGATCTGGACCAGACATTGCGCAACGCGCTGGCGAGCCACAGCGTCAAGGACGCGGCCGCCTTGGTAAGCGTCGCCACCGGTTTGCCCAGAAAGCTGGTCTACGCCCGGGCTTTGGAACTGGCGGAAAGCTGAGGGCTACATCCACAGCGCTTTCACCGTGAGCGGAAACGCCTTACCTGTTGTTTCACGGGTAATTCCAGCGGCCCATGACGTTGACCCACCGTTCGCGTCTCCAAAGTCATCCCCGGCGGAGCATGCCCTTGGCGGAGGCCGAGGGGCGAGGGGACCCACGACTTGCAGTGCGTGCAGTCAAAATCGTAGATGTCCGGACTTCGCCGGGGATGACACCTACAGCACGGATGATCATCGCTAAAGCCAACGGGTATAATTTCATTAGCCCGAGGTCGCTCCGCGATCCGCGTCTGGCTGACGTCGGTCCAGTTGGTCGCATGCCCATTGCGCAGCGTCGGCTACGACCGGATCAATATCGCACCGAAGCCGCTCGGCATGTGGCCGCAGTGTTTGATCCCGCGAGTTGCCGATCGCGATAAGAACGTTTCGGACGAAGCGGTTGCGGCCAATTCGCTTGATCGGCGAGCCGGCGAAGGTGGCTCGGAAGGAACGATCATCCAGCGCAACGAGGTGACTCAGATGGGGGGCCGAGAGGTCCGCTCGCGATATGACCTGCGCATGCGGGGTGGCATGAGCAAACCGGTTCCAGGGACAAACGGCGAGGCAGTCATCGCAACCATATATTCGGTTGCCCATCAGCGGTCGGAGCTCGTGCGGTATCGGGCCGGGATGCTCGATTGTCAGGTATGAGATGCAGCGCGTGGCATCGAGCTGATAGGGGGCCGGAAAGGCTTTGGTAGGACAAATGTCGAGACATCGCGAGCAAGTGCCGCAATGGTCCGAGGCCGCGGCATCAGATCTCAACTCCAGGCTGGTATAAACCTCGCCAAGAAAGAGCCAGGATCCATGCGACCTGGAAACAACGTTGGTGTGCTTGCCTTGCCAGCCAAGACCGGCGCTCTGCGACAAAGGCTTTTCCATAACAGGCGCGGTGTCGACAAATACCTTGACCTCGCAGTCAAAGCGGGCGGCAACGAATTGTGCGAGGTGCTTCAACTTCCCCTTGATCACGTCATGGTAGTCGCGATTTCTGGCATACACCGAAATGGCGCCATGGCTGCGCTTGGACAAAACTTCCAGCGGATCGTCCGCGGGGGCGTACCGAAAAACCGACAACGATCACACTTCGAGCAGCTGTCCACAGCGTTTGCGGATCACTCCGCTCGTCTACCCTGGACGCAAGCCAGTTCATTTCACCATGGTAACCTGCCTGTAGGAATGCTTCGAGGCGTTCCCTCGTCTGAGGTGCAAGTTTGGCCGGGCTGAATCCCACCGCGTCGAAGCCAATTGTCAGCGCACGGTCCCTAATTGCTGGCCGTGGATCAAGCTGCTGCTGCCCCGGAGATTGATCGGCCTGGTTCAAGATTGCTCAATTCCTAGCTGGCAAAAGCCGAAACCAGAGCACTTCCATATTGGCCGGAAACGCTCTGTCCTTGTTTCGTAAGCGGGCCTTATCCTCGGCCACGATAGTGAGGCACGTCCTGCGACGGCAGCCACGCCCCGGCCGGAGCCGAGCCTGTCTGCCAAAAGATATCTAGCGGGATGCCGCCTCTGGGGTACCAATATGCGCCGATACGCAGCCATACCGGAGCCAGCGCCGATATCAGGCGACTCGCGATTTCCATAGTGCACGCCTCATGAAAGGCTCCGTGATTCCGATACGAACCCAAATACAGCTTGAATGACTTGCTCTCGACAATCCGTTCATTGGGAATGTAATCGATGACGAGGTGGGCGAAGTCGGGCTGGCCGGTCAGCGGACAAAGCGAAGTGAACTCCGGACAGGTCAGACGTATTACGTAGTGTTTTCCAATTGCGGGGTTCGAGACCCACTCGAGGTTGGCTTCGTCCGGCGTCGACGGCCGAGGAGCCGGCTGCCCCAGCTGCGTGAGGTGTGCGTATCCTGCTTGCGTCATCGCGGTTGCTCCGACATGGCCCATCCGGTCCGAACCCGCGTCGCGTAGCCCGAGAACTGGCCGGCTTGAATTGATCTGCGAAGACCCTGCATGAGCGATTGATAATAGGTGATATTGTGCCATGTCAGCAGCATCGGACCCAGCATTTCCTTTGCCCGAAACAAATGATGGAGATACGCTCTCGAGTGCCGCGTGCAGGCGGGGCAAACGCAATCCGCGTCGAGTGGACGTGGGTCGTCCGCATACTTCGCATTACGCAAGTTTCGCACTCCTGAGGAGGTATATGCACGGGCGGTGCGCCCGGCTCGGGTTGGGATTACGCAATCGAACAGGTCGATACCGCGCTCTACTGCGCCGATGATATCATCCGGGGTCCCGACACCCATGAGATAACGCGGTGCGTCAATCGGCAGATGAGGCAGGGTTGCGTCCAGCACTGACAACATCGCCTCTTGTCCCTCTCCGACGGCAAGTCCGCCTATGGCGTACCCGTCAAAGCCGATAGCCTTGAGCGAGGCGGCAGACCGCAGCCGCAGATCGGCGAAAATGCTGCCTTGAACAATCCCAAACAAACCGTAGCCTTGGCGCTCACGATAGGCCTGTTTCGACAGGCAAGCCCAGCGCATCGACAATTCCATCGACGCCTCGGCTGTCTCGTGTTGCGTGGGAAAAGCTATGCACTCATCCAGCACCATGCTGATCGTCGCGTCGAACATGAACTGAAGCTCGACAGAGATGGCGGGCGTGAGCCGATGTCGGCTGCCGTCGATGTGAGACCGGAAATCCACGCCATCTCGGTCAATTTTGCGAAGACCAGCCAGGGACATCACCTGAAAACCGCCGGAATCCGTCAGTATCGGCCCCGGCCAATCCATGAACGCATGCAAGCCTCCCTGAGAAGCGATACGTCCGGCGCCGGGCTGCAGCATCAGGTGGTACGTGTTGCCAAGGATGCACTGGGTTCCGGTTTTGCGCACCGCTTCGGCCGTCATCGCCTTGACGGTGCCAGCCGTCCCGACAGCCATGAAGGCGGGGGTTTCTATGGGTCCGTGTGCCGTATGCAGCACGCCGGCGCGAGCCAGACCGTCATCGGCAAGCAACGTCAGGCGACATCCGGGCTGCGGCGACGATGGATCTACCATTCAGTTTGCCGAGGGCCGAGACGGACGCCGCCGATCAAGCGCTCGACGGACGAACCGTTTCGCGGATGGTTACCGCCGGGCAGCATCCTTCCCCGTGAGCCGCGGGTACATCTTTTGTGCAGTCTCTTAGGCGGTGATGATCTCGCTCCGTCATCTGATCCTCCATGACTTGTGCGCCTGGATTGCCAAGCGCCATTTCGGGTGCGCCATGCAATATGCGATCGCTGCCTGAGTATTTTCGCCTAGAGCTGGCCCGTCCATCGGGAGATAGCCAGTGATGCAGGGCCTGGGTTGGCGGAAGGTCGCCAGGCATCAGATCGGGTTGCGGGAACACCAGTTTTATTTCGTCGGCCGTCCTGACGCGTAGTTCGGTACCCGCCTTGGGTGACACACACGTCCAATCGAGTCCCAACGATGCAATTTCAATCGTCCCATTGGTTTCGATCGCTATCTCGAACTTTCGGCGCTTCAGAGCGTGAACCAGCTCCGCATCAATCTGAAGGGCTGGCTCCCCCCCGGTCAGCACGATAAACGGGTGGTTGACGCCATCGGGCCAGAGCGCCGCGGCAGCTTCGGTCAGGGCGTCCAACTCATAGCGACGGCCGCCCACAAAGTCGGTGTCGCAAAACCGGCACGTCGCCGTCGCTCGATCCTGTTCGCGGCCGGACCACAGATTGCAGCCGGCGAAGCGCAAGAACACGGCAGCGCGCCCCATGTTCGCCCCCTCGCCCTGAAGCGTGTAGAAGATTTCTTTTACCGCGTAGCTCACGCCATCAGGTCCAATTGCTCATTCTCACGAATTGCCTGGCGAACCGGTTGCCAGGGCGCCGGGGTCATTCCTCGCCGTTGCCATGCATCAGGCAGCTATGTCGATCCCAGATATTGGCTCAGCGCACAAGGATAAGCCCATCTTCGCCACGCCGCTTGCGTCAGAAGGGCGTGGGTTCGGTGCGCTGCAGCGGTAGATCCGCCCCTGCCCAGGCCTCGATGCCGCCGGGAAACCAGGCCACATTGGCGTAGCCGGCTTGCAACAGCCGTTTGGCGGCATTCCAGCTGCCCCAGCAGTTCGGGTGGCAATACACCATCACGAAGCGTTGCTTGTCGTAGCCGACCCGTTTCGCGACCGCCTCGAGATAGCCCTCGGCACGGTCGGGCTGCAGCACCATCAGGCCGGCGCCGGGCAGCCATAAGCTTCCGCCGATGTCCTGATGAGCCGCCGGCAGCCACGGCATGTCGGCTGTCATCCCAGGCGGTCGGATGGGCGCGGCACTGACATCGAGTGGCAGGGCGGTGTGGTCGTTCAGGAATTGTGCGGCTGCTGGCGCCGTCGGCAGCACCGTAGCGCCGGCAAGGGTTGCCGGCACCGCGCCTTGCATCGGGCCGGCCCAGAGATCGGCAGGTTCCGGCGGCGGAACCTCAGGCCCAGCGGCCGCCAGCATCAGGCAGGCAACGAGTGCAAGGCTGCCTGCCGTGATGTTACGTGCCGTGCGGCGCAACGGGAAAATCGCGGTGCCACGTGGTGTTGGCAGTATCGACAGCCGTCACCGACAGCGTGCCTTCGCCGTCTGATTTGAAGCCAAAGCCGATCGCGGGGTCGCTGGCCATGGATATGTCGGCATCCAGGTGGAAGACGCGCTGACCGTTATAGCTGACGTCGATGCTGTTGATGTAGCGAGCCGGCGTGTAGAAGCGCGTGAGCTGATCCATCTGCATGCCGTTAAAGTTGGGGTGACGGATCAGCAATTCAGCCTGTGTCGCGCCGTCCCGCTGGTCCAGGCGCAGCTTCATGCGGCCGGCGGTCTGCAAGGCGATTTCAGGTGTTTCCGAACCGGGAGCGGAACATCCGCCGGTGGCCTTGATGAAGCGGGCTGTTGCGATCAGCCGCCCATCCATGGCTTCGGCAACAGCATGCAGGTTGGTATATTGATCCACGCGGACGCGCAGCGTGAGCGTGTGGGGAGCCGCGGCGGGGCCGAACACGATGTGGGCGGCAACAGGCGAGGGATTTTCGTCGACCAAGAGGTAAAGCGATTGGATCTGTTTGTCTGGCGCCAACGTCAGAGTGACCGGCACCAGGGCAGCGTCCTGCGCGCGGGCGGGTGCGTCGATCTCGATCCAGCCGGGCAAGGCCTCGGGCTGACGCCCCTGAAAGATTGCCGCGGCGAGATCGTGCCAGCGCTGCGCGCGAGCGACGTCGTCCTCAGCGGCGCGCGCCGGTAACACAGCCAGGGCGAGCAGTGCGGCCGCCAAGGTCAAAATGCGCATGACGCGGCTCCTTCAAGGGTAGCTGCGGACGAGACTACTCCCACTCCAGTTCCTTGTAAGCCTCGGTGACGTTACGCGGGTTATAGTCGTCGAACAGCACCCAGTTGCCGCGTTCGGATCGCGCGACGGTGGCAACCGCGGTGGTGATGTCCTGGTTGGCGGCGATAGCGGCGCGGGTCTCCATCCGAAGCGCAGTGAGATAGCGAACGAGGTCGGCCGCGCCATGGCCGAAATCGACCTTAACCGGGCCGTGTCCGGGAACGGCACCCGCGGGCTTCGAGGCGGCCAGGAATGCCAGCTGCTGCAGCCAACCGTTCAGGCTTCCGTCCAGTGATGGGACGCGGCCGACAAAAAGCAGGTCCGCCGGAAGCAGCGTGCCGGTGGCGTGGTCAAACAAAGAGACGTCCGAGCTGGTGTGCGCCGGGGGATGCGCAACCAGCGTAAGGGGCCGGTCGCCGAGGTCGATCTGGAGTTGTCCGTCGACCGCAAGGGTCGGTTCGATCAGCGGGCCGGTTTGGCCAGGACCCAGGATCCGGTCCAACTGCGACTTGTAGAACGGACCGCGAGCGGCCAGTGCCTGCCGCAGGTTGCCGTGGCCGATGAACTGCGGATTGTCCGCGGCGAAGGCGCCGGCGCCAAAGATGTGATCTGGATGGATATGGCTCAGCAACACATAGCGCACCGGTTTTGCAGTTGCGGCGCGGATTGCGGAGCGCAGCAACGAGCCGTCGGCGAGGCTGCCGCCGGGATCGGTGACCAGGACCGAGGTGTTGCCCACGATGAAGCCGATATTGGCGATCGCGTCCTGGTTTGTGGCCGTGGCATCCTCATCCAGGCCGCGACGGATGTGAATGCCGGAGGCGACCTCTTGAAATGGGCGGGCGCACGCGGGATGTTTGCGGGGAAGGCAGCAGAGGCAGAACGCACCGGCGAGGCCCTGGCGGCGACCGAACGCCTGCGATCCCGGGGTCGTATCGGTCCAGGCCACGCCGGCCGGTTGGAGCTTCGGTGTTTCGTCTAACATCGATCCTTCGTTCCCAGCTCAGATCCGCACGGCCGAAGCAAGGCTTCGCGGCAAGACAGGAGCATCGTTTGATGCACGTTCGACGGACGTTGGTGACCGCGCTGGCAGGGCTGCTGCTGGCAGCGCATGCCGTGGCGCAAACGCAAACGATCGCCATAGCTGGCTTCGACTACACCGACACGTCCGGCGAGGTAAGGGATCAAAGTAGCGAGCATGCGGCCAGGCTTGCCGATTTCCTGCGCACCTTGCAGGCCGGCCTGGGGTCCGCGGTGATCCTCGACTGCGCCCCGACCTGCACAGCGGGCGTCACGTCGCCCGACGCGTTGGTGGAGCGTTCGCGGCAGGCCGGGGCGACCCTGCTGGTCTACGGCGGCATCCACAAAGTGAGCACCTTGATCCAGCAGGCGGTCGTGCAGATGGTCGATATCCGGCAAAACCGTCTTGTTCTTGATCGTCGTATCAGCTTTCGCGGCGACACGGACGATTCCTGGCGGCATGCCGCCTCGTTCACCGCAACTTCGCTACGCGCCGGGATCGAGGGAAATTAGCGCTCACCCTGCATCATCCTGGAACCCGACTAGGTCTTCCTGTCTTCCGCATCAGGCCACTCACAGTGCCAGCGAACAATCTGGTAGCTAGGATGATCGCCGATCCACTTTGCGAGATAGGGCTGGGCCTGCATGATGCAGGAGTTCAGCGACCCTTCTGTTTGTAGGAGCATATGTTGCTCCCGGCATGAAGCAGGATCTGTGAGAGAACAAACAACAACTATTAAATCGACGAAATTCATACCGCCTCCAGGCCCGATTGGCCACATCGCCGGCAACCAAACTAGCTGACATCCGGCCCGGGCGTGACGCCGATTTCAACATTTCCAAGTTGGCCACCACAGATTTTTGCCAGGGCCGGAAGAACGCAAGAAATACGCCAAGGCCACCGCCACCTGGAAGGCACGCCACCCGTGGGCGCTTGCGCCACGCCGGAGCGACGGCCATTCTCAAGGCATGATCGGCCAGCTCCCGTCGATGCGACACTTTGTGCGCCGCAGCCGTTTCAGCACCGCTCTATGCGGCCTCGCATGGTCTGTTCCCGTCCGGGTTCAGGTGCGCCGTCTGGCGGTTGTGACCATGGCGGTCCTGCCGCACGCTGCGCTCGCAGCCCCAGCCGCCGACCAGGATTGGCCGTGCACACAGGCGAGGCAGCCGACCATGTCCCTGGCGGCGGCGTGGACAGGCCCTTCCATCGAGCCATACCTGGCGACCTGGTCCGGCGATCCGGACGTTGCAGGTTTGGCGCACCGCCTGTCGCAGCGCCGCCTCTCGCCTGAGCAGGCCGAGCGCGAGATCCGCGCCTTCGCCGGCGCGGCTGGGGCGGAGCGTCGCGAGCGGCTGCTGGCACTGGAAGCCGGTGTGTTCAGCACCCTTGCCGCGGAACGCAGCGCGGTCATGGATGGCCTCGACCGGTATGGGCGGCGCCAGAAAGAACTTGCCGCGGACATCCGTGCCGATCTCGAAACGCTGCGTGCGGCAGCAAGCTCGGACCCGAACCAACTCCGCCTGTTGCAACAGAAAGTGGAGTGGGAAACGCGTCTGCTCGAGCAGCGCCGTCAGTCGATCAGCGCTGCCTGCGATGTACCGACCCGCATCGAGCAGCGTTTGTCGGTATTGACCGAATTCGTCCAACCACTGGTCGAATAACCGCCGCGCGCGTCGTTTACCGTCAGCGCGGTGGCGCCTTGCTCCCCTCATCGAGCAACGGCACCCCGTAGTCGCTGAGGATGCGGTCGATCTCGGGGCGGTTATCCTGGATCAGTTGGTTGAGCGACTGTTTCCAGGCCTCGTCGCTGCGTCGCACCCCCATGGCGATGCGGAAATCCATATGGCCCTTCTCATCGGTCAGGGCCACGGTCGTCAGTTGCTGCCCCGTCTGCTCGGCATAGTGCTTCGCATAATAGCCTGCGATCGGCCCCCAGAGCACACCGGCGTCGATGCGGTCGGAGGCGATATCCTGCACCATGTTCTGGGCAGGGAACTCGACCCGTGTGTCAACGGTCAGCGGGTAGGGCTTGGCGCGCGCCATCAACCCATTCTCGACCATGACCGTCGAGGGCGGCGTGCCGGCGATTACGCCGATCCGCTTGTCTCGCAGCCGCGGGTCTTCCAGCGAGCGCAGGTCGTCAAGGTCGTGCCCCGGCTTGAAGATCATCGCATAGGTTGTGTGGTAGTACGGGCTGGTGGTCTTGATCAGGTCGTCACCCAACGCGACGCCGATCACCACGTCGCAGCGGTAGGCATTCAGCGTGCTGCGATAGAAGCCGATGACCTGCGGATAGTAGGTGTAGGCGACCGGCCGGCCGAGCTTGCGGCCGAGCAACTCGGCGATTTTGTTTTCGAAGCCTTCGCCGGCCTCGTTTGAGAAGGGAAGGTTGTGCGGATCGGCGCAGACACGCAGAACCTTTGGGTCCACCAGTTCGATTGAAGCACCCAGGCCTTGCTGCTGCGCCCGCACTCCGGTGGTCGCCAGTGTCAGCAGGGCGCATGTCGCAATGGTCAGGGCTTGCGCCTTTCGCCCACCCGCCTGGATCGCTCGTCGCATGACCTTGCGCTCCTCAGCCCATGCAATCGTTTTCAGCGGCGATAAAGCTCTTGGGTTTCGGCTCGTGATTTGCCGGCCGGCCTCGACCAACCGCATCGTTGGAACGGGCACGCAGGTACACGTAGATCGCGTCGATATAGCACATCACATTCTTGTTAGTGCCAAGTTCCGGCATCACCAGCGTCTGCGCGGCGCTCACGTCCTTCTTGCCGCCGGCGACAGTTGCCAGGAAGTCGGTATAAGACAGCGTCTGCAGTGAATGGAGCAGCGAGGGTGCGTAAGTCGACCCCATGCCGTCCGGTCCGTGGCACTGCAGGCAATTGGCTGAATAGCGGATGAAGCCCGCGTATGTGTAGAAATCCACGGTTCCGTCGGGCGTCACCTTGTAGGTCGGATTGCCGTTCTTGTCGGCATACTTGCCGTCATTGTTCGTCACGGCGGCCGGATCGTCCGGCTTGTTCGGCGGGGTCTCTGCCGCGCGCACGCCGACGGCAAACGTCATCACCAGCGCCACAGCCAGCAGTCTGGCGCAACGAGCATCCTGCATTACCGACCTGTTCCCTGATCAGGAGAGCGTTTCAGGCCGATGCCAACCCAGCACCGGCCTGAGACCAAACGCGCCGAGGACTACTGCGGTACCGCGAACACCGTCAGTTGTCCGCCCAGGTTGGTGTAGTCGTTCAAAGCTGCGTAGCCACCGACGGCGCCCAGCCCGGCGTGGGGATCGGTGAGGCCCGCAGCGAGGCCAATGCCGGCCCAGCCGCCGACACCGGACAGCACGGCGACGTATTGCCGTCCGCCATGCTCATAGGTCATAACGTTGCCGATGATTCCGGAAGGCGTTTTGAACTTGTAAAGTTCCTTGCCCGTCTTGGCATCCACAGCCTTCAGGTAGCCTTCCAGGGTGCCGTAGAACGCGACGCCCCCCTTGGTCACCAGCGCCCCGGACCATACCGAGAACTGCTCGGGATCGGACCAGATAATCTTGCCGTTCCGCGCGTCCCAGGCGATGAAGTTGCCCATGTTGGTCTGCCCCTTGGGCGGATACATGGCCAGCGTCGCGCCGACATAGGGTTGCCCCGCGGTGTACGACACCCGGGATGGCTCGTAGTCCATGCAGACATGGTTGGTCGGCACATAGAACAGGCCGGTATCCGGCGAGAACGCGGCCGGTTGCTCGTCCTTGCTGCCAAGCGCCGCCGGGCAGATGTTGGTGCTGTTGACGTCTTCGCCATTGTGCTCGGTCGAGTATTGCGGCACGACCTTCGGCCTGCCGTAGGTCGCGCTTGACGGATTCATGTCGACCTCGGATGCCCAGTTCACCGCCGGATCGTATTTCGCCGCGACGAGCAGTTCGCCGGTGACCCGGTCAAGCGTGTAGCCAAAGCCGTTGCGATCGAAATGCACCAGCGTCTTGCGCGGCTTGCCGGCTATTTCCTGATCGGCCAGGATCATTTCGTTGATGCCGTCGTAGTCCCACTCATCGTGCGGGGTCATTTGATAGACCCATTTCGCCATGCCGGTGTCGGCGTCGCGCGCGAAGATGGTCATCGACCAGCGATTATCCCCTGGTCGCTGCTTCGGGTTCCACGTCGATGGGTTGCCACTCCCGTAATAGATCAGGTTGGTCTGCGGATCGTACCAGTACCAGCCCCAGGTCGCGCCGCCACCGATCTTCCACTGATCGCCCTCCCAGGTCGCCAGGCTGGACTCGGGGCCGACCGGCTTGCCAAGACTGGTCGTCTTCTGCGGATCGATCAGCGTCTGCGCGTCGGGGCCGACGGAATACGCGCGCCATACCTGCTTGCCGTCGGCCAGCGAATAGGCCGCGAGCCAGCCCTGTACGCCGAACTCGCCGCCGGAGACACCGACGTACACTTTATCCCTCACGACCATCGGCGCGTCGGTGCCGGTCTCGCCCTTGCCGGGATCGCCGGTCTTCACCGACCAGACGACTTTGCCGGTCTTGGCGTCGAGCGCAACAAGAGTGGTGTCGGCCTGATGCAGCAGGATCTTGCCGTCGCCATATGCGACACCGCGATTGACGGTATCGCAGCACATCACCGGAATGACGTTCGGATCCTGCTTCGGCTCGTACTTCCACAGTATCTTGCCGTCATTGTTCAGATCCAAGGCGAACACGGTGTTCGGGAACGGTGCATGCACATACATCACGTCGCCGATCACCAGCGGCTGTCCTTCGTGCCCACGCAACACACCGGTGGAGAAGGTCCATGCCACCTGGAGTTTGCCGACATTGCCGGTGGTGATCTGGTTAAGTGGGGAGTAGCGATGGTTTGCGTAATTCCCCGTTGGCATCACGACGTTTGCCGGATTCTGCTGCATCTTGAGCAGGTCGTTTCCGCCGTCTTGTGCGTTTGCTGCGCTTGCGATCAGACCAATTGAGATCAACGCTCCGGCCATGAGGTGAGCGCGAAACCAATTCTCGGTCATTTTTCCTCCTAGTTTTTGTTAACGCTATCCAGGCTCCATCGGCCAACGCCTTCACGGATGCTGGTAAACCCGTTCAGGTCAATAACCAATTGCGCTGGCTCGGCAGTTTCGGCGCACGCGTCGGAGTTCAGCGACTTCGTCACCCAATCATCGTTGCGCCTGTTGGGTCGGGCGTCTCGCAACGCTCGCAAGATAATTAACATAGGAATGGTAGCACCGCAATCTCGGGAAAGATTGCCCCGATATCGCCGGGAGGGCCACCGAGCAGTCGTGGCGTCGGCGCGCGAAGTTGCGCAAGCGGTCACCCTCGTTCGGTTCATTGCAGCAGAATCGCTTGAAAGACGCCGGGTTGCAACCTCTCGTTTCTAATACGTATTTAAATTCTTGGTAACTCCAACGACGATGCCGCAGGGAGGCCCGGCCATCAACACCGTCGAGACGCAATTCACCCAGCCGCTCACGAATTCGCTGCACCGCAGCAACTTCTCGACCGGAACCTGGCAACCGCGCCCGCGGTGCGGCGCCGCCCCTGCACAAGAAAATGTGATGGCTCAGTTTTGTCTGGCCACACCCTTGGGCTATGCCACGCCAAGTGATTGGTAACTGACAGCAATCAGTTCAGTTTCGGCAGTTGGCCGTGGCGAGTGCTAGAAACAGCGGACGTCGCCCTCCGCTTGGGCTTCCTGCAACTGATGCACGAAGGCATCTGTTTCGCGCGTGCGAAAGGTCTGCGCCAAATAACCGCCACCCAGCCGCCGCATGCGGAGGACCGTATCGGCTCGCTCATAGTCCGCATATGGCAAATTGGAGGCGATTACGTCGATCGAGCAAGCACATTGCTGAAGTGCCTTCTGGGTGCCACCGTTCACTGCCATGCAGGCGAAAACATAGTCGGCGCGGGCAGCGGTCGGATAGTCGTTGACAGCTTCATCGGCTTTGGCCACGCCGACAGTCAGTGCGGCGTGCGTGAGCAGGACAATTATGGTCGCAACCCTCAAAGGCATGATGGCTTCGGCTTTCCTCGCTGTCAGTATTGGAGCCGGGCGAACCATGCTGTCGCGCGCCAGACCCAAGGCATCAGGATCGACCGCTGCCGGCGGCCTCCTGCTCTCTTTTGACTCCGCAACGGATGCACCGCTGCTATATGGCACTGCTCGCAGCCAAGGCTACCCGGTCGGTTGCACGCCGCCTTCCAAACATCGTGCCCCGGCCGTCGCCCCCGCGACGCCGGCGCTGGTCGAGTGGGCGCCGGTCGGGTGGCGCTGGTCAGCCAGCGTTGCTCCGGCCGAAGTCGCGGGGTCAGGCCGCGAGCTTCCCCGAGGCTTTCGCCAGATGCGTGGCGATGTAGTCCATCAATGCCGGGGACAGGCAATCGTACGGCTCCAGCCCGAGTTCGCGCAGCCTCGCTCGCACCGTCGGCATGCGATCGGGGGGGAAGCCTGCCTCAATGATCGAGGAGACGAAGGCGGCGAAGGTCGGGGGCGCCGAACCGGCTTCGCGCAGCCGCTCGGGATGGACAAAGTCGAGCCCCTCGAACGGATGCCCGGATTTCTCGACCGGACCATACATGTGAACCCCGCACGCTTTGCAGGCATGGCGCTGGATCAGCGCGCTAGGGTCAACGACGGCGAGCTTATCGCCGTTCTCCAGCACCCGGACCTTATCGTGCGAGACCACGGCGACCATCGAAAAAGTTGCGCCGTCCGGCTTCCAGCATTTGCTGCAGCCGCAAACGTGGTTGTGCGCGACTTGGCCGGTAATCGCCACCCTCACCGGCTTGTCGGTGCAAAGACACACCAGGGTGCCACCCGCGAAATCAGCTGCCGCCGGCTTTATGCCGCCATCCACTGACGGATGGATCTTGATTGCTTCGGCCACATTACCCCCCCTTATTGGTTGTCATTCAATCTTGATTGGTCACGATCTGCTGTGCCCGGAGCCTGACGTCTACGTGACGCGATCGAGACAGGGTTTGCACCGGCGCCGGCCGCCCAGGACGTCCCAATCGCCCGAGCTGTACCACCTTACGCTTGCGGCGGCAACACGCTCCCCCGCTCGCGAGAGCGGTCCGTTTGACCATGGAACGACCGCTTCGCTGGTCGCCCGCATCGTCGTGTGGCTGGTTGGGCAAGTTGTCAGCGACGCCGGGACGCGCAAACGGAACGGCACTCGGCGTTTGAGGCAGCCAGCGCCTGCAGCCAAGCAAGCGAAGCCGCTCGCGGATGCAGCACGACGAGCATTACGCACTTGCAGCAAAACGAGTCGTCGCAAACGCACCTCCCTTTGCCGGGACGCCTCGTTGCGGTGGATGGCAGCTTTCGTTGTCAGGGTGCGTGTGATAAACTCCATCACGGCAGCTGAACCAAATAAAAATACTGCCGGGGAGGTCTCGTCATGCGAAATCGGATCCTGACTTTAATCGCCCTCGGCGCCATCGGCCTTCCGGTCGCGGCACAGGCGCAAATGGCTAAGCACGGTATTCACACCGGTAACATCGTGACCACGTACACGGGTGAAGTGCTGCCGGGACAGGAAGAGGCTTTCAAGCAGCTGGTGCCGAAGATCGTCGCGGCGGTCGAGCAAGAACCCGGAACAATGGCCTATGAATGGAGTATGCGCGCGGACGGGAAGACGTTCGACGTCGTGGAGATCTACCAGGACTCCAATGCCATAGTGGCGCATGTAAAGGACGTTGTGGGGAAATTTGGCGGCGATTTCGGGAAGACTCAGAAGACGGTGAAATTCGTCATCTACGGCAATCCGGATGCCGAGGCGAAAAAGGCCATAGAAGGCTTGAACCCCGAATATGAAACTCCGTTCTCCGGCTTCATCCGCTAAGCGGATACAGCCGTATCGTGCCCGGTGGTCCAGTGTCGCCAGGGTCTTTGTCGGCGTCGGTGATGGTCCGCCACCCACGGTCAAGCCGGTTCGACCCTGGCCACAAGGCAACAGCAGTGTTGCCTCGGTCACCGCACGCGACCCGAGCCCGACGGCCGGTTTGCCGGCCCAATGGGCGCGCTGGCGGACTGCGAGGAGAAATCGCGCCAACCCGGCTGGTCAGGTCGTTGCGGTCAACACCATTTTCGATGTCGCGATATCGTAACGGACTGGCAACCGTCGCAAACCGAGCTGACGCAACAAAATATAAAGGGTGGGATTGATGAGCTTGATCCGAACGCTCTGCCTGTGGCTCGCGGAAACCGCATTGGTCGCGGCCTGTCTGGTGCTGGCGCCGGCGGCGTCGCAGGCCGGAGATGTCAATAGTCTGATGACCAAGGCGCTTGGCTCCACCGACGAGACCGGGCCGGTGATCACCGAGTCCTTCAGGCGCGCGGCGATCGATCTGACACCGGAGCAGCGCGCGCTCGCACTGAAATGCTGGAAGGCCTCGGTGTGCGAGACCGGCCACGGCACGCTGACGGTAGCCTACGCCGACGGCTTCGGCGAGAACGTTTGGCGGCAGGTCACCAAGATGGAGTTCATCGCCCAGGCGCTGACCTATCCCCAGATCAAAAAGATCATCTACACCTCGGCCGGTGGCGACGCCGCCAAGGCGGTTTCCGACATGCGGGCCTACATCGCACAGAAAGTCGACGTGATCGTCATCTTCGCCGATGCGGGAGCCGCACTCCTGCCGACGGTGAAGGAAGCCAGCGCGGCCGGCATCCTGGTCGTCGCTCATAACGGCACCGATGTCGGCGGCAAGCCCGGACAGGACTACGTGGCCAACGTCGCCGAGAATATCTGCAACCTTGGTGCCGACTTCGTGAAGGTCGTGGCCGACAATTCCAAGAAGAACCCGACCGGCATCGTGGAGTTGGGCGGCACGCCGGGCAATCCGCTTAGCGCCAGTTGGCAGAAATGCGCCGACGCGGAGATCAGCAAGCACGCGAACCTGAAGCTGCTCGGCAAGGCCGACACCAACTGGACGCAGGAAGGCACCTTCGAGGCGATGTCAGGTTTCCTGTCGCAGGGCGTTAACGTCGACGCCGTGGTTTATGAATACGCCGACGGCTTCCGTGGCGGGCTGCGCGCTTATGAGGCCGCCAACAAGACGCCGAAGCTGATCGTCGCGCTTCGCACCGACGAGCAGGGCTTGTTCTGCGACTGGGAGAAGATCAACGATCCGGACTTCATAATCTTCTATTCGTCAGGCCAGAACTACCAGTCGCGCTTCGCGCTGACGGCGGCGATGATGAAAAAAGCGGGCGGCATCGTGCCCGCCAATATCGACGTTCCGTTTCGCATGAAACGGGTGGTCGCCGGCATGTGCAACCGAGCCCTGCCCGAAGATGCTTCGGTGTCGACGCTGCTGGATAACGACATGCTGAAGGCAATGTTTGCGAAGTAGCGCGTTGCCGCGTAGGTCCAGCGCGCGCGAAGTCGGGGCCGCGCGCGCGATCTCCTTGCATCGGAAACCATAACCGATGGCTTCGGCCTCCCTCAGGCTCGCTGGCGTCACCAAACGCTATCCGGGTGTGCTGGCGCTCGATCATGTCGATTTCGAATGCGACCCCGGCGAAGTTCACGCCGTACTGGGTGAGAACGGCTCAGGCAAAAGCACGCTGCTCGGCATTGCCAGCGGCGCCACCGAACCAAACGAAGGCCGCGTCACCATCATGGGTAAGGTGCTGTCCGCGGCTGATCCGTTGCTTGCGCGCCGCCTGGGGTTGGCGATCGTCTATCAGGACGATTTACTGATTCGCGAACTCAGCGTCGCGGAGAATCTGGTGCTGGGCGCCGGCGACGGGATGGCGCGGATGACGGGCAAGAAAGCATGGGCAGCGCGCATGCTCGCGCCGTATCAATTGGACATCGCACCCGACATTCAGGTCGGGCAACTCACCCCAGCCCAGCGGCAGTTTCTGGAAATCGTCAAGGCGCTGATCGCCCATCCGAGGGTGCTGCTGCTCGATGAGCCTACGGCGAGCCTGGACGCCTCCGGCGTCGACCGGCTGAGCGGCATTATTCGCCGCATCACAGCCGAGGGCACGGCGGTGGTATATGTCAGTCACCGGCTGCCGGAAACCCTGGCTCTCGCCAACCGCGTCACCATACTTCGCGATGGCGTCGGCCAGGGCACCTACGATGTGGACGGCAACCTGTCGGAAACCGACCTGATCGCGCTTATGGTCGGCCGCCCGATCGAAGCGGAGTATCCGGAACACCAAGGCGCGGCGCGCGGCGCACCCGTGCTGAAGGTCGCCAACCTCGGAGGGCGCGCCTTCCGAGGCCTGTCCTTCGAACTGAGCCGCGGTGAAATCCTTGGCTTCGCCGGTGCGGAAGGTAACGGCCAGCGCGACGCGATCCGCGCCCTGGGCGGTCTGGAGTCGAGCAGCGGCGTGATCACCTGTGACAGCGTCCACGCGACAAATTTCAGCCCGGCCAACGCGCTCGCCGCCGGTATCTTGTCGGTCAGTGCGGACCGCTCGCAGGAGTTTGTCTTCCCAGTGCTCGGCGTGCGCGAGAACATGACGGTGCAGGTACTCGACGACTTCGTTACCTACGGGCTCGTCTCGCCCGTCCGGGAGCGCGCCGGCACGCAGGCGCTGGCGGCCGAACTGAATATTGTCACGCCCACGCTGGAGCAGCCGATCAGCCATCTGTCCGGCGGTAATCAACAGAAAGCGGTGCTGGCGCGTGCCTTCCTGCGCAAGCCCAAGGTGGTTCTCATCGACGAGCCCACTCAAGGTGTGGACGCCAATGCACGTTTCGACATCTACCGTGCTGTTCGCGCGATGGTCGACGGCGGAGCCGGGTGCATCGTCAATTCCTCGGACGCGATGGAACTCGCCGGCATCTGCGACCGCGTCCTGGTGTTCTCACGTGGGCGTGTAATTCGCGAGTTGCGGCGCGCGGACATCAGTGAGGAACGCATCGTCTCGACGTTTCTTCGCTCGACCGACGTGGCCGGTTCGCAGGCGGCGTCACTTCAGAGCAACGGGAGGCTGCGCGCGCTGCTGCACCGGCTGGTCTGCCGGCGGCAGCGGCCAATGGTGGGTCCCGTTGCTGTTCCTGGCATTGCTGATGCTGGTCATGGTCACCTATGCCACCGCCCACACCGAGGTGTTTCTGACAGAACTCAACATCCGCCACATCCTGCTGGCGACGGCGCCGCTGGCCTGGTGACAATGGCGCAGTTCAACGTGTTGATGGTGCGCGGTTTCGATATTTCGGTTGGCTCGCTGATGAGCCTCACGGTCGTGCTGGCATCGTTTCTGATTGGTGCCGAGGCGGGGCCGGGGGAAATCGTTACTGGCGTGGCGCTGTGCCTGTTGACGGGCGTCGTTGTCGGCGGCGCCAACGGCGCGTTGGTTCGAGGTGTCGGCATCAATCCGGTGATCACCACTATCGCCACACTGAGCGTGATTCAGGGCTTCGCGCTATACCTGCGCCCGTCTCCGGGCGGCGCTATCAACACGGACTTCATGGACCTGCTGGCCTTTCAAGTGGCCGGTATCCCACTATCGTTCTACGTTATCCTGGCGGCAGCAATCGGCGGCGACCTGTGGCTGTACCGTACCCGCGGTGGTTTGCAGCTGCGCGCCGTAGGCTTCCGTGAGCAGGCCGCCAGGCGCAACGGCGTGCATATAGGCTTCGTGCAAATGCGAGCCTATGTGATCTCCGCCCTGCTGGCAGTCGGCGCCGGATTCTTTCTGTCCTCGGAAGTGGGTGTCGGCCATCCGGTGATCGGACAGGGCTACACGCTGACCAGCATTGCGGCCGCGGTGCTCGGCGGCGCGGCTCTGAATGGTGGGCGAGGTTCATTCCTGGGGGCGCTGTTCGGCGCGCTGTTCTTCACCACCTCGGTCAACGTGATCACGCTGCTTGGCCTCAACACCGGCGCCGGCATTATCACCAGCGGTGCACTGACGTTGTTTGCGGTGTTTCTGTATTCCGGCTGGCAGCCGCTCGCGCGCTTGGTGGTGCGCGCACGCGCGCGCTTCGCCAGACCGGGAGCCATGGCGAGCGTGTCCTGAGGGCGGCGAAGACCGCGATCCCGCTGCGTCGCGGGCCAGGCGGCCCAGTCGGACAGCGCGTGCATTTGCGCTTCGTTGCTATTTGGCTTGCCATTCTGGTTCTGATCGGCGTCTGCGCGGTTGTCGTGCCGCGCAGCCTGTTGCCATCGACATTCCTTGCCACAGCACCCCTGGCGGCCTTTCTCGCCATCGCTGCGGTTGGCGAGACGCTTGTGCTGATGTCGCGTGGGATCGACCTCTCAACACCCGCGATCATAACACTCTCAAGCACGCTGATCCTGGGCATCTCGCGTGGGCACGACGGGGACGTGTGGCTGGCCGTGCTGGCAGCGTTGTCGAGCGCGGCGGTGATCGGGCTGCTGAATGGCGTTTTGGTGGCAGTGCTGGAACTCAACGCATTGATCGTGACACTGGCGATTGGCGCCATCACCAGCGGCGTAACGCTGTGGTACCGCGAGTCTCTGCCGGCGGAATCACGCGTTCCGCCGGCAATGGCGGCCTGGGGCGGTTCGCGCCTCCTTGGCCTGAACGTTTCAGTGTGGGTGGCGACGATTCTCGTGATCGCGCTGACGATCCTGCTGCGTAAGACCGCCATCGGCCGCCGCTTCGTCGCCGTCGGGGCCAATCCCCGCGCGGCCTGGATCGCTGGCATCAACGTCAGCCTGTACCAGACTGCCGCATTCACGGTCGCGGCTCTGCTCTACGGCGTTACCGGCATCCTGCTGTCGGCATTCATTCGCAACCCCACGCTCAAGGTCGGTGATTCCTATCTGCTCGCGCCACTCGCAGCGGCGGTGCTGGGCGGGACAGCGATAAGTGGTGGCGTCGGCAGCATGGTGGCAGTCGCCGGCGCGGCATTGTTCCTGACCCAGCTTGGTCAGTCGCTCAAGATGCTGGGTTTGTCCACGGCATTTCAGTTTGTCATCTATGGCACCGCCATTGCACTTGGCATGACGCTGGCCGAAACAAAACTGCCTTTGCGCAACTTGCTGCGTCGTCTGGCCGGCAGAAGCACCAGACCCTGAGAACTCAATTCGGGGGGAAATGCCGGGCTACACCGTGCGCGAGGGCAACGATACGCGATGCGTACGATCCCTCGCGCCGGCCGTAGCCGATCTAATGCGGAGCAGGCAGGTGCCAGCCCTTGTTCGCCAGTCGAATCGTGTAGAGACTTTTGCCCGATGCGAGATAGAGGAGATTCGCGTCGTCACCGTAGCCGAAAGCGACGTTGGTCGGTAATTCCTTGCCGGTCGAAACATAGGCGAGCTGTTTGCCTTGGGGCGAATAGATGTACAGCCCCGGTGCCGCTTCGCTGCGCACCCCGACATAGAGGTTGCCCGCGACATCGACGGTCATGCCGTCGCCACCGTCATTGGGCAGCCAATCGACGAGTGTCCGGCGATTGCTGACCGCGCCCTCTGGCGAAAGATCATACGCAAGGCAAGCCATCAGCCCCTTCTGTGCCACCTCGCCCTTCTGCAGGAAGTCGTGCGCTCCGTTGTCGTGCGCGAGCACATAGAGCGTCTTCTGATCAGGCGAAACCTGCACGCCGTTCGGCTTGCCGGCATCGGTGATCAGCCGCGTGACCTTGCCGTCCGGGTCCAGCCGATATACCGCCTGCACTGGCTGGTTCATCGGCTCCCAACCAAGATAGCGAGGATCGGTGAAGTAGATGCGACCTTTCTCGTCGATGGTGAGATCGTTCAGCGAGTTGTAGGGTTGCCCGTTGTAGAGGCCGCTTAGAATATAGCTCTTGCCGGTCTTCATGTCGGTCTTGGTTAGCCGACGACCACCGAAGTCCGCTCCCTCGGTAATGACAAGATTGCCCTCGCCATCGAACTTCATGCCGTTCGACATGCCACTCGGCGAGCGGAAGATCGTGGCCTGCTTGGTCTTGGGATCATACTTCCAGATATTGCCGGCCTGAGCATATTTACCTGAGGAATCCTTGCAGATGTTGGTGAAAGTGATGTCGCTGAAATACACCATGCCGCCAGGGCTCGTTGCGACACCTTCAGTGAGCGCACAAGCACCGTCGAACACTCGATCGAGCTTCGCCCCAGGAGGCAATACGCTGGCCTCGCCGGTCGCTGCCGGAAATCCAGGATCTTCGGCCCGGCTTCCTGCCGCGATTAGCAACAATCCGAGCATCGTGCCGACCGCCCAGGCGCGGCGCAACCTGCCGCCAAACGCCGGCGTGAGACATTTTAACGCTGTGCTGTCGCAGCGCATTATCATGCTATATCCTCCCGTTTTTTATGACGGAGCTACACTCCGTACTTGACCGGGCGGACGGGAGCGCCGTCCACTCGGCACAACAGGCTAGCCTTCGTACCGAGCGAATGCAATCTTGCAGCAAGTATATACTTAGCAAGTCCCGCCGGTAATGCTACAGCGTTCAGGTATTTTACTTGCCGATCGTCACGTGTAAATCGGCTGGTTCCGCGATTCTCCGATCCGTTCGATGGCGGGTCAGCCTGCGGGAACGGTCAGGGCTGTTCCGCGCCGTAGTTAACCGACAAGCTTGAGCAGGCCGGCGAGAGCGGCGATGTCATTTCGGGGGCTCGCGCATATCTCTGTCGAAAGCTGGCGACCATTTCCAACGCGCGGCTCGTCAGTCGCTCGATCACACTATCGCGGCTGAGGTAGGACTCGCCTCTGGCGATATGTCTCAATCGCGCAGCGGTCATAGGAATCAACACTGCATCTACCGCATGTCCCACCGGGCTGGCCGCCAGGTTCGCGGTAAACTTTCCCTGACCGCGACCGCCGGTGCCGTAGACCCAGAGTTCCCGTATACTCGAAGGAGTCAGCGCAACGGGCTTGTACGGCACGTCCACGGAACGGGTCCAGTCCAGCCACTTGAAGCGGTGCTCGGCCGCGATAGGACGCAACGGAATCCACGGAACTCGCAACGCATCGGCAACGATGGCGCCATGCATGGCCTCGGTGATAAGCAGGCCGGTCCCACGGATTTGGGCAAGGACGGCCTCTACCGGCAGAGTAGGATCGATCAGGTGAATGCCCGCGGCGGCACACACGTCGCGCCAACGGCCGCGCGCCACGCTCTCCCAATGCGGCATGAAGGAAATCGGTTGCGATGGCGCCGGTACCGGCAAGGGTTGGGTACGAACGAGCAAGGCAGCGTCGGTCAGGGCGGTGGCAGAATCGAGGTTGAGCGCCTCCGCGGTCTGCGGTCCGCGCACAAAGTGCACGTCCCAGGTACCGTCATGCAGGTCTGGCTTACCGGTGTAGCCGGCGTAGCCGGCGCCGAACACAACTTTCCGCGTCGAGACGGGAAAGCTGTTCCAAAGGATCGACCCTATGCCGAGAAAGATCTGTGAATCGTCATCGTCCAGGCAATCGCCCAACACCTTCGGCCAGAGCCAGGGATTTAGTTCATCCCCAAAGTTCGGAATTGCGGCGCGATAAAAGAACATCTTCATCCAGCCAACCTCTCGTGCGGCAAGTTCAATGTTTACCCTAGCTGACCGTCCATCTTGCTCCGACCCGATTCGCGACAGGATGCCCGCCACGCTCGCGCCATGACTGCCTCTTATGACATGAGCGGGGACCCGGTAAACCCTTGTTGTGCCGCAATAACGGTCGCGGACAGCTGGGCTGAGCCGACGACGGATGTTGATCGGCCCGGGTGGGTTCCGATGGTCCGCCAATCGTATCCGCCAATCGTACAGGCGCGACGAAAGTAACCCGCGAATCGGAGCGTCCGCCTCCGCTATCCAGTTGCTGGATGTCCAACGAGCACGGCGGGCGGCGATGGCAACAGTGGCTTCATTCGCCACCGCCAAAGCTGGTGTTGCCGAGCGATTCGATCTCCTGGCAGACCTTAACCGCCGGCCTGGGCTCGCTCTCGCATCCGGCGGGCACGGGCCAGGATCTTGTTCTCGATATCGGCGACCGTCGTGGGGGATATTGACGCGTCGACCCACTGACCATCCTGCTGCACTTGTCGGTTGATGTTGACCCGAACGCCGTCGCTACGCAGGTCGCGGCCAAGAACATAGACTGCGGCCTTGAAGCGTTCGCCGCTGATCCCGGGCGGGACGTACCAATCGGTGATGATGACACCCCCAAAGGGGTCGGCGGAGACCAACGGCATGAACCCGATGGTGTCGAGCGCGCCCCGCCACAAATACGCGTTGACGCCGACACCGTTGCCGTCATTGCCCGAGGCCTGATCTTCGGTGCGATTGCCCGGGCTGAACAGGACGCCGCTGGTGTCACCGCTGGGCCGGCTGGTCAGCGATGGGTCGCCCGGAATTCCCGCGCCCAATCCGCCGTAATTTGGCGGAACCGGGTTTGGTTTCGCAACGTCTGACGAACAGGCCGTGATTGCCAGCACAGCGGCCATTGCACCAGAACGACACAGCGCGAAAAGCGGAAACGTACGCATTGCAATAGTTCGCCTCGATTAAACTGCCAACGAGGCGCCAGTTCTTAGCCCCACTCCCGTCGCCCAGCAATCGCCATCATCGCCACGCAAACGTTCGCCCCGCGACGCTTGGTCTTGCCTCCACGCCACTCCCGACCCGTGATTACGCCGGCTGTCGGATGGCCGGACGATCCGCGCGATACCGCGCCGAATTGTGACGTCGGTCGCATTTGTCCCCACCGCACCCGCCTAGGGTGCACCGACCTTGATTGGGGAAAGACGACATGGCCGCGACCGGCATCTCTCGTGACAACGCGCTGCTCTCGATGACCAGTCCGTTCGGCAAAGACGTGCTGATCCCGACCGCTGTCGTCGCCGAGGAAGCGCTCAGCCAGCCATTCCTGTGTTCGATCGACCTCGTGTCGGCCCGCGAGACGATCGATCCGGACGACCTGTTGTACCAGCCGGTCTGCCTGACGGTGCGACTGATGGATGTTACTCCACGGTACATCCACGGGCTGGTCCGCCACTTCGCGGCGACCGGGCCGCTGCCCCGAGACATGTTCGGCTATCGCTTGGAAATCGTCCCCGCCCTCTGGTTCCTGTCGCAGACCGAGGACTGCCGCATCTTCGAGAACAAATCCACCAAACAGGTCGTGCAGACCATCCTGGGCGAGCACAGCGTCCGCTTCCAGTTCCGCGTCGGCGACACACCGCCGCGCCCGCTGACCGTGCAGTACAACGAAACCGACCTTGACTTCGTGACCCGGCTGATGGCCGAGGAAGGCTGGTTCTACCTGTTCAATCATGAAGCCACGGGCCACACCCTGGTCATCACCGAGTCGAACACATCCTTCAAAAAGGTGCCCGACGGCAGCATGACGCTGCGTCCGGGCGACGATGTCACGACGCTGGCGCAATGGCGCCCCGGACGCGCCACGGCACATGGCCAGGTCATAATGGGGGATTACGACCCCGAGCAGCCCTCGACCAAACTGAGCGGGCAGACGGACACGACTTTCAAAGCCGCCGGCAAGTCGGCGCGCGACCCGTTCCACTGGCCGGCGCGCGCGGTGAAGAATGATCTCATCGCCCAGCGTACCCGCTACCGCATCGAGGCCGCCGAAGCCGCTGCGTCATTGGCCGAGGGAGAAGGTTTCAACCCGAACTTCTTTGCCGGCGGCCGCATCCAGGTGGCGGTGCGGGTCAACGGCACACCCAAGGAATTCCTGCTGCATGGCGTGACCCATCACGCCAGCGACGAGACCTGGTGCAATGGGTCGACGCCTCCCAGCTACACCAACAGCTTCACCGCGTTTCCCACCGACCTGCCCTGGCGGCCGGCGCAGACCGTGCAGAAGCCACGCATGGAGGGCCTGCACTCCGCCACCGTCATCGGTCCCGACGGGCAGGAGATCCACACCGACGAACTCGGCAGGGTGAAGCTGCGCTTCCGCTGGGACCGGCGCAGCGACGCCACGCCGGGCGGCGCGGTCTGGGTGCGTGTCATGCAGGCCTGGAGCGGCGCGAATTTCGGCTGGACCTTCATCCCGCGGGTCGGCACCGAGGTCGGGGTTTCCTTCGTTGACGGCGATCCGGACCGACCCATCGTCGTCGGCCAGATCCACAACGGCGATCAGCACCCACCCTGGTCGCTGCCCGACCAGAAGACCCGCGGCGGCTTGCGTTCGCGCTCTACGCCCGACGGTGGGGAGGAGAACTGCTCGGAGTTTTGGTTCGACGACAAGAAGGGCTCGGAGCTGGTCCATCTGCATTCCGAACGTGACCTGGCGGTCGAGGTCGAGAACGATGCGACCTACCAGATCGACAACAATCGCACCGCGACCATCAAACAGGGCAACGACAGTCTTACCGTCAAGCAGGGCAATCGCAGCACCACGATCTCGATGGGCAATGACAGCATCAAGGTCGAGCAGGGCAGCCGGACAGTGGACGTGCCGATGGGCGACCACACCATCAAGTCGCAGCAAGGCAATATTTCCGTCGAGACGGAACTTGGCAATATCGCCCTGAAGAACACCCAGGGCGATATTTCGGCCAACACCAGCATGGGCAATATCACACTCAAGACTGCGCTCGGCTCCGTCACTATCGAGGCGATGCAGTCACTGACTTTGAAGGTCGGCCAGTCCTCGGTCACGGTGGATCAGAGCGGTGTGAGCATCAAGGGGATGATGGTGAAGGTCGAGGGTCAGATCATGACCAGCCTGAAGGGGCCGATGACCCAAATCGACGCCGACGCGATGTTGAAGGCGTCCGGCGGCATCATGATGTTGAACTGAGGATACCATGCAAAGCAACAAACTGGATCTGGCGGATTTTCCAGCCATCCTGCCGCGACTGGAACTCTCCGACGCGGCAGCCGCGCATATCAACGGCAGCAAACTAGCCTCCGAGGCACTGACCCGCCTGATGCAGGCAGACCATCTGATCGAGGCGGCCCGTTTGTGCGCCCATGCTCTGCCGTCACGCGAAGCGGTGTGGTGGGCAGCGCGCTGTGCGCGGGCGACCGCGTCGGCGGAACTGAAGGACCAGGACCGGCAGGCCTGCGATCTCGCCGAGCAGTGGGTGCGAAACCGTGCCGATGAAACCCGCCGGTCGGCGATGGAAAAGGCACAGGCGGCGGGCTTCACGACACCGGAAGCCTGGGCTGCGGTCGCGGCTTTCTGGAGCGGCGACTCGATGTCGCCGCCAGACCAGCCAAAAGTGCCGCCGGCGCCACATTTGACCGGCACCGCGGTGGCCGGCGCGGTGATCCTGGCCTCGGTACGGGCCCGCCCGGAACGGCAAATCGAGCGATTGCGCCGGTTCCTGCGCAGCGCGATCGATATCGCCGGTGGTGGTGGCGGACATCTCGAACAGGAACCAGCCTGATGGGCCAGCCGGCAGCACGCGCCACCGACATGCACACCTGCCCGATGTGCAACGGGCCGGTCCCGCATGTCGGTGGACCCATCGTTCCCGGCCAGATCACCGTGTTGATGGGTGGGTTGCCATCGGCCCGGTCGACCGACCAGTTGGTGTGTGTCGGACCGCCCAACATGGTCGCCCTGGGCTCGTTCACGGTCTTCGTCAATAAGCTGCCGGCGGCCCGCATGGGTGATATCACCGGCCATGGCGGCCCTATCGTCAGCGGCTGTCCGCGCGTACTGATCGGGTGATGTCATGAGCCTGACACTGACCATTCTGAGCGGAACCAGACCTGGCGGAACCGCCGGCCCCGGCACCGCGAGGCGGCAGATCACGCATGGCACGTTCGGCATCGGCCGCGCGGCGGGGAATGATTGGATGCTGCCGGATCCTGAGCGGCATCTGTCGAAGCGGCATTGCGTCATCAGTTTTCGCGACAGTTTCTGGGAGGTGACAGACCTCAGCACCAACGGCACCTTCCTCAATCGAGATCCGGCGCCGATAGGTCACATGGCGGTGCGTGATCTGCGCGATGGCGACCGGCTTCGCGTCGGAAGTTACGAAATCGCGGTCGCTATCGTGGACGACCTGCCGGACGCCCGTCGGACCGCCCCGTCGTCGGCGCTGGACCCGTTGTCGCTGTCGTTGCCGGGGCCGTCATCGTCGGCGCTGGATCCGGTTTCCGTATCATTGCCCTCGCCGTCATCGCTGTCGAACCGCCGCGCCGCCCCGCTGCAACTGTCGATCTTGCCGCAACCCGTCCTCGATCCGCTATCGCTGCATGGGCCGGCTTTTTCGTCGCCGCCGACAAATTCCGATCCGTTCGACCTGCCCGTGCAGTCCGACCACACGCCCGGCGTCGAGGATGCATTTTCACCGCCAAAACCTGTCGTGCTGCTCGGCGAGGACTGGGACCTCGGGAACTCTCAAGCCCCCGAGCCCCTGCCCGAGCGCAATTTGAAGCCCGATCTGTCGCCAGTGCCGGTTCCAGCTGCCTCAGCGGTGGTCGAGGCGGATGCCTCGGATCTCATGGCCGCTTTTCTGCGGGGCGCTGGTATGACCGATGCGCGCCCCGCCGACCCGGCCGCTGCGATGGAAGCCTTGGGGGCCTCGTTTCGAGCCATGGTCGGTGGCCTGCGGGAAACCTTGGCGACGCGGGCGGCGGTCAAGAGCGAGTTCCGCATCGGGCAGACCATGATCCGCGCCCGCGGCAACAATCCGCTGAAATTCTCCGCCAACGACGATGATGCGCTGCTGGCTTTGGTGGGCGCCGGACGACGCACCGATATCGGGCCAGCCGAGGCGGTTACGGAGGCGTTCCACGATATTCGCCTGCACGAACTGGCCACGATGGCGGCGATGCAGAGCGCGGTGCGTGGCATGCTGCATTCGCTGGCGCCCGCCAAGCTGCGGGAGCAGGCCGAACAGAGCGGCGGCCTGAACCTCGTGCCGTCGCAGCGCAAGGTGCGGGCGTGGGAGGCGTTCGAACTTGCGCATGGACGCCTCACCCAGGCCTTGTCGGACAATTTCGACAGCGTGTTCGGGCGTGCCTTCGCCCGCGCCTATGAGCAGGCATCGCGTGAAGTCGGGCACGACGGGGCCGCCAGCTGATGTTGTCGCCGCCAGACCATTTGCGGGCCGGTCGGCGGTGGCTCCACCGGCATGGCCCGGCGACCTCCGACCCGCGACCGGTGGTCGGCGGTCGATCCAAGCTGCTTCTGACCCGGCGCACGGCCCTTTTGAGTCCCTTACTCCTGTTGACCCGTTGCGGCTCGGCGCCGCCCCCGCCACCCGTGCTGGATTTGACGATCCAGGCAGGACGCGATCAAAACCCCGATCCCTCGGGTCAATCGACGGCGGTGGCAATCCGCATCTATCAGCTTGCGTCGGCTGACAGCTTCAACCGGGCCGACGTCTTCGCGCTGATCGACCGGCCGGCGGAGACGCTGGGAGCCGACGGCCTTGGATCGGATGAATTTCTGCTGGCACCAGGGGAGCGCCGGCAGATCACGCGCGATCTGAAACCCGGCACGCGAGTCGTCGGCGCAATCGCACTGTTCCGCCAGATTGACCAGGCCACCTGGCGGGTCAGCGCACCGGCGGAAGCCAGCGGGCCGACGCGATTGGTGCTATCCACGGCGGGTCTGAAACTTACCGTTTCTCAAAGCTGACCGGGAAAGGCCATCACGGCATGACATGGACCAACCGCGTGGTCTGGCAGGAGGGGATGTTCCTGCGTGCGCAGCACTTCCAGCAGCAGGATCGCCATCTCGAGCATCTGGTTCACGCCGGTTTGGCCGCTTTGCATCCGTATCCTTGGGGTGTGACCAGTATGGCCGTCGATCGGGACCTGCTGGCCGCCGGCCGGTTTGCCCTGGCCAGTGCGAGCGGCCTGTTCGAGGACGGAACGGCGTTTTCGATGCCCGGAGAGACCGACCATCCAACCCCGCTCGATCTGCCTGACAGCGCCCGCAATGTGATCGTCTACCTGGCCGTGCCGATTTCTCAGCCCGGCGCGATCGAAATGACGCAGTCCAACGGAACCGGAGACGCCGCGGCGGGTCGCTACGCCGTCCGTGACTTTGAGGCTTACGACACGCACTCCGCCTCGCCGCAGCCGAGCAACCTGCTGATCGGCCGGCTGCGGCTGCGCTACATGCTGGAAACCGACGATCGCTCGGGCTTTTTCTGTATTGGCCTGGCCCGGGTGACGGAGGTCACATCAGACCGCCGCGTGACGCTGGATGATCGCTGGGTAACGCCATGCATCACATCATCCGCATCACCGCCCCTCGTTGGACTGATTGCCGAACTCACCGGCATGTTGAACCAGCGCGGCGAGGCGCTCGCAGCCAGGTTGACGGCGCCGGCCGGACGCGGTGTGTCGGACGTCGCCGACTTCCTGCTGCTGCAATCGATCAATCGGTGGCAGAAGCTGCTGGCGCATTGGGCGGACTCCGGGCGAATCCATCCGGCCGACCTGTATGCCACGCTGGTGCAGATGGTGGGCGAGTTTGCCACGTTCACCGAAACGACGCGGCGGCCGAACAGCTACCCGTCATACCGGCACGAGGACCTGCAGCGCAGCTTTGCGCCGGTGGTCGCCGATTTGCGGCGATCGTTGTCGGCGGTGATCGAGCAGAACGCGGTTGCCATTCCGTTGCAGGAACGGCGGCAAGGCGTCCGGGTCGGACCGTTGACGGATCGTTCCATTCTGCGCGGCTCCAACTTCGTTCTGTCGGCGCAAGCGGACATGCCGACCGAGACGCTGCGGAGACTGTTCCCGGCGCAGATCAAAATCGGTGCCGTGGAGCATATCCGCGAGCTGGTGAACGTGGCGCTGCCTGGCATCGGCATTCGTCCGCTGCCGGTCGCACCACGACAGATACCGTTCCATGCCGGAGCCTCGTATTTCGAGCTCGACCGCAACAGCCCCCATTGGCAGCAGATGCAGGCCTCGGGCGGCTTCGCGATCCACGTCTCCGGAGAATTTCCCAACCTGCGCCTGGAGCTTTGGGCTATCCGAGGATAGCCAAGGCGGGCGCCAAGGAGACCAGGCGCCCATGAGCGACAATCCCTTCGCCGAACCGGACGACAACGATCGTACGGTCATCCGCACCATTACCCGCAAGCCGGACCCGCGGAAGGCATCGCCGGATGCGACGACAGCGGACGCCACCGTCGTTGCCGAGCCGGCACGCCGCGCGCCGCGTCCGGAAAGGTCTCTGCTCGACGTGAATTTCGGACTGGCGGCCCATGTGGAATCGCCTCTTGCATCCGCCGCGGCTCCGCTGCTGCAATTGCTCGCCAGGCTGCGCAACACGCTGACGCCGCCGGATGCCGGCGACCTGCGGGAACGTGCGGCGGCAGCGATGCGGGTGTTCGAGCAGACCGCCAAGGCCGCCGGCGTACAGCGGGACCTGCTGCAGCCGGCGCACTACGCACTCTGCGCCAGCCTCGACGACGCGGTGCTGAACACGCCCTGGGGCAGTCAGGGCGACTGGATGTCGCAGTCGTTGGTCTCAGGCTTTCACAACGAAGTCCGCAGCGGCGAACGCTTCTTCGATCTGCTGTCCAAGATGCTGGAGAATCCAACCAGGTTCCTGCCGGTCCTCGAGCTGATGTATATGTGCCTGTCGTTGGGTTTCATGGGGCGCTATCGGCTGTCGCCACGCGGTCCGGCCGAGGTCGATCGCCTGCGGGAGGATGTCTACGCAGCGATCAGCAGTCTGCGTCCGCGGGGCGAGGCGGATCTGTCTCCGGGCTGGCGCGGCGTTGATGCGCCATACCGGCAGCCCGGCCGCCGTCTGCCATTGTGGGTTGCCGGTAGCGCCGGCCTGGCACTGATCGGCGGCTTGTTCGTCTGGTTCAGCCTCGATCTGAATGCGGCCTCCGACGCGGTCTATGACCGGGCACTGCACACTCCGCCCACGACCATGCCGGCGGTCGTCCGGACCACCCCGGCACAGCCGCCGAAGGCCGCACCCGCTACCGCCGAAGCCGGCGCGCTGGATCGGCTGAAAGCCTTTCTCCACGCCGAAATCGATGCCGGTCAGGTCGAGGTCCTTGGCACCGAGACCATGCCGATCGTGCGGGTGCGACAACTGGGCCTGTTCAACTCGGGCAGCGCCACGGTGATCCAGAAGTCCGTGCCCGTACTGGAACGGATCGGTACAGCATTGAAAGCCGAACAGGGGCCGGTGCAGGTAGTCGGCTATACTGACGATCAACCGATCCGCACGGTGCGCTTCCCCTCCAACTTTCAGCTATCCACCGCGCGTGCCGAAGCGGCGAGCGCGGTGATCGCGACCAGCATTGGCGACCGGTCGAGACTTTCCACCGAAGGCCGCGCGGACGCCGAGCCGATCGCATCCAATACGACACCTGAAGGGCGCGACGCCAATCGTCGCATCGAAATCATCCTGCACCGCCAGGGCTAAGGAGATCCACTATGCGCAAAATCCTGTTCTCCCGCTGGTTGCTGAGCTTCATCGGCACCGCGATCCTGGCCGCCCTCGTGTGGGTATTCGGGCCATTCATTCCGGCATTGGAAACCTGGCTGCCGCGCGCCGCGATCATCGGCGTTCTGTTCCTGGTGTGGGCGGCGGCGAACGCGGTTATCGACTGGCGAGGCCGAGCCCGCGACAAGGCGCTGACCGAGGGTGTCGTCGCAGCCGACCCCGCCGCGGCCGCATCGGCTGACGAAGCTGCCGCGCTGGGCGAAGGTCTCAGCCGTGCGATGTCACTGCTGAAGCACGCGCGTGGTGCTCGGGGCTATCTGTATCAACAACCGTGGTACGTCATCATCGGGCCGCCCGGAGCCGGCAAGACCACTGCGTTGCTGAACGCCGGACTGCATTTTCCGCTGGCCGAAGAGATGGGCGACGACGCCATCCCGGGCGTCGGGGGCACCCGCTTGTGCGACTGGTGGTTCACTGACGACGCCGTGCTGATCGACACCGCCGGCCGCTACACCACGCAGGATTCGGACGCCGTGGTGGATCGCGCAGGCTGGGAACTCGTTTCTTGCCCTGCTGAAGCGGACCCGGCCGCGTCAGCCGCTGAATGGCGTGATCGTGGCCATCGCGCTGTCCGACATCGCCCAAGGTTCGCGCGACGAGCGGCTGGCGCACGCCGCGGCCATTCGCCGACGGCTCAAGGAACTGCGTGACCGCCTCGGCGTTCGTCTGCCGGTCTACGCTCTGTTCACCAAGGCCGACCTGGTCGCCGGCTTCTCCGAATACTTTGACGATCTGGACCGCGAGAAGCGTGCCCAGGTGTGGGGCACGACTTTCCCGGTGGAGAAGTCTGAAGCCGGTCCCGTCGGTCGCTTCCCCGCCGCCTTCGATAGCCTGGTGGAACGCCTGGATGCGAGGACACTCGATCGTATGCAGGCCGAGCGCAGCCCCGACCGGCGCGCTCTGATCGCCGGCTTCCCGGCCCAGATGGCCAGCCTGGCCGCGCCGTTGAGGGAGTTCCTGGAGGCCGCTTTTGCCGGCTCCCGCCTCGACCCGGCGCCGATGCTGCGCGGCGTGTATCTGACCTCCGGAACGCAGCAGGGTACGCCGATCGACCGGCTGACCGGCGTGCTGTCGCGTGGCTTCGGCATCGACCAGCGGCGTACGCCAAGCCTGCGCCCCGAGCACGGACGCAGCTACTTCCTGACCCGCCTGCTGTGCCACGTGGTGCTCGGCGAAGCCATGCTGGTATCCGAACCGGCGGGTACCGCGCGGCGGCGTCGCACCGTGCTGAGCGCCGGCTACGCCGCCCTGGCCCTGGTCGTTGTGGCCGCCTGCGGACTGTTGTGGCGGTCCAGCTCGGTGAATGAAGGAGAGATAAATCATTTCTCGACAGCACTCGATCAATATCAGACCGCGACGTCGCGGCTCGCGGCTGATCCGGTCGCCGACGGTAATCTGGCCGACGTGCTGCCGGTACTGGATCAGGCCCGCGACCTGCCGTTTTCCGCCGCCGACGGATCCGAGCTAGGGCTGTCGCAGACTGGAAAACTCGCTGCGGCCGGCCGTGGCGTCTACCGCAACGCGCTGGAGCGGATCCTGCTGCCGCGCCTGATCGTGCGATTGGAGGACCAGATGCGCGGCGCACTGGATCAGCCGGACTTCCTGTATCAGGCGACACGAGTCTATCTGATGCTGGGTAGCCAGGGTCCGCTCGATCGCGATCTGGTCGCCGGATGGATGCGGTTGGACTGGGAGCAGGCTTTTCCCGGTCCCGATATGGCCACGGTGCGCGCCGATCTGCTGCAGCACCTGACCACCTTGCTGGCGCTGCCGCTGCCGAGCATCACGCTGGATGGCGGACTGGTTGACGCGGCGCGGGTAACCTTCAGCCGCGTCGCTGCCGCGCAACGAGTCTACTCGCGTATCGTGCTGTCCGCCCCGGCCCAGGGCCTCCCCCAGTGGCGGCCGGCGGATGCGCTGGGTGCGGCGGGAACAGGGCTCTTTGTCCGCGGTTCGGGTAAGTCCCTCGAGGATGGTATCCCGGGTCTGTTCACTGCTTCAGGCTTCAAGGGCGTGCTGTTGCCGTCGGTGCCCGTTGTCGCCAAGCAGGTCGCGGCGGAAAGCTGGGTGCTGGGCAAACAGAGCGAGATCGACGTCTCCGGCACCGGCCTCGCCACGTTGCAGCGGGCGGTGGTTCAACTCTATGAGGCCGATACGATCCGGCGCTGGGACAGCGTGCTCGCGGACCTGAATCTGGCGCCCAGGCGGTCGGTGCAGCAGGCGGCCGAGGCACTGTATGTGCTGGGCTCACCACAATCGCCGATGCGTACCTTGCTCGGCGAGGTCGCGCACGAGCTTAGCATGGCCGCCCCGCTGCCGGCGCCGGCTCAGCCCGGAGTAGCGGCAGACTTGCAGAAGATACTGATGCCGGCGGCCGTGGCGGCCGTTGTACCACCCGGGCAGGCGGTTGATGATCACTTCAAGCCGTTGCGGGAATACGTTGGGTCAGCGCCTGGCGCCGCTCCGATCGATGCCGCTTTGGCGGCGATCAATGGTGTGCAGCAGCGCCTGGCGCAACTGGCCGCCGCCCCGGCCGGGACGCCGCCGGCGCCACTGGGCACCGATCCGACGCTGACGGTGCGGGCGGCGGCAAGCCAGGCGCCGCAACCCGTGCAACGCTGGCTGCTGTCGCTGGTCGCCAACACCACGACGCTGCGGACCGGCGGCGCACGGCAGCAGGCAGCCGCCGCGTTCAACGGCGAGGGCGGCCCCGCATCGCTCTGCGCCCAGGCGGTGAAGGGACACTATCCATTCGCCGGCGCGTCGGGCGCTGATATCCCGCTTGACGACTTCACCCGGCTGTTTGCGCCGAACGGCCTTATCGACAGCTACTTCAACACCCAGTTGCGACCATTTGTCGACACCACCGCCGCGGTCTGGCGCACCCAGGACGCGGATGGCGTGAGTGCGCCGGTGTCCGCCGGTGAACTGGCGCAGTTCCAGCGATCCGCCTTGGTCCGGCAGATGTTCTTTCCCGCCGGCGGCTCCACACTTGGCGTGCGGCTCGAGATCACACCGACTGATCTGGACGCCGGCGCGAAGCAGGTGACGCTGGACCTGGGCGGTAGCAGCCTGATCTACGCGCATGGGCCAGTCAGGGCGACACAGGTGACATGGCCCGCGCAGGGCGCCAGCAGCGCAAGACTGGTGTTCGATCCACCCGCGACCGGTGGCAGCATCCAGGCGAGCGGGCCGTGGGCACTGTTCCGACTGATCGCACAGGGCAACCTGCGACAGGACGGAACGCCGGATCGTTACATGCTGGTCTTCCAGCAAGGCGAGCGCCGCGCAACATTCTCGGTCCGGGCGGCGTCGGTGGTGAATCCGCTCGAGCCTGGATCGCTGCAGGACTTCCACTGTCCGGCGCTGCATTGAGCGGTGATGCGATGGCTTCTTATGGCTTCTTCGGAAAATTGCCGGCGCGAGGCGATTTTGTCAGCGCCGGTCTCCCCCGCAGCTTTGTCGGACCTTGGGACGCATGGCTGCAGGGGGTCCTTCCGACGGTTCTCCGGTCCCTCGCCGATGGCTGGAACGATGCGCCCGTTTGGCGATTTCACCTGCGCCCCGGCCTATGCGGCGCCGACCCGGTGCTCGGCGTGTTGCTGCCAAGCAGGGACCGTGTCGGGCGGTGTTTCCCGCTGACCATTGCCTGCCTGAACGCCGAGGCTGAGACTAAATCGCTGGCAGCAGCCGAGGCAACGGGACATGCGGCGATCAACCGGGGGCTTGCGCCGGAGATGCTCGCCCGGCTTTTGTCGGACATCCGGATGGAGCGCTGTAGCAGCGCCGTCCGGGTGCCACGGGATGCGACGAGGTGGTGGACCGGGGATGATCGTGACGGTGAGCAAACGTCCCTCGAGCTGCCGGCACTGCCACACTCCGCTGAATTTGCTATGATGTTGCACCCGAATCATAGGGCAGCGCCATGACGGCTGAGCAGGCAATCCAGGCTGTCGAGTTGCAGGTCGGGAAGCTGAGGTCCAGCGCGGCGTCGCATCCGGGGGCCAGACGAGCACACAATGAAGACGCGTTGCTCAGTCGCCCCGACCTCGGATTGTGGGCGGTCGCCGACGGGGCCGGCGGACATAGCAACGGGGAGACAGCCGCGCGTGCCGTGGTCGAGGCGCTCGGTACGATCCCGGCCGCGCTGACAGCGGCGGAGATGCTGATCCAGGTCCGCCTCCAACTCAGCGCGGTGCACGAAACACTGCATGAAGCGGCGTCTCGTCTGGGCGAGGGGGCCATGATGGCCGCGACGGTCGTGGCGTTGATCGCGCGCGATGGTCATTTCGCCTGTTTGTGGGCCGGAGACTCCCGGGCCTACCTGGTTCGTGGCGGGATGGTCGAGCAACTCACGGTTGATCATAGCCTGGTGCAGGACCTGGTCGATCGCGGCTCGATCGACCCCGCCGATGCCGAGGCTCATCCCGACGCCAACGTCATCACGAGGGCGATCGGTGCGACCGGCGTCGAGTTGGTGCTCGACAAGCGGATGGGCGAGGTCCTCGCGGGCGACCGCTTCATGTTATGCAGCGATGGCCTGGTCAAATCGTTGTCGGCGCCGGATCTGCGGGGCTTGCTGTCGGACGGCGCCGCAGCCGACGCACTGGTCGCCGCGGCGCTGGAGCAGAGTGCCACGGATAACGTTACGGCGGTTGTCGTGTCGGTGCCGGAGAACCCGATCTAGACCACCCGCGTGACCCTGGGCGCCGCGACGAAGGCGGGTGGGCTCCCGGGCCGCATAGCGGTCCACGCCCTTGCCGCACCAACTGGACGGATACCAATCAGCCCTCTGGCTGGTATATATCAGCGGCCGACCGGGCCAGCATCGTGTCGCATGTCTCGCGCTATCGTCGTCGCCCGCATGGGCCTGGGGGCGACGCTCATGATCCCCTCAGGAACCGCCTGCGGCTGCGGGTATGACGAGCCCTGAGTTACCAGGCTGGCGCGATGGTGCACCCGGCGCCGCAGCCAGTTTCCGACCGTACGCTCCAGGATGCGTTGACTGAGCCAACCGATCACCAGGGATGGCGGCAACGACAGCACGAGGAACACTATCTGCGACGCCGGACCAACCACCCCGACCAATCCTGAGCGCTGCATTTCCTGCTTGATGATCGACATGATGATCGGATGCCACAGATAGAAGCTGTAGCTGATGGTGCCCATGAACTGCATGGCTGGCGTTCGCAGCATCCTGCCTGATACGCCATTTTCGGCCGCGATCCCCGCGAAGCCGATGGTCACCGCAAGGAAAGCAAGTGCTACCAGCGGACCTCGCCAATCTTGCGCCAACTCGATCAGGGTGGTCTCGATGAGGGGTTGCGGGGAGATGTCTTCGACTGCCCGCCACAGGAGCAGGAATGCCAACAGGAACGGCATCGGATAGCGCGCGAGCGCGGCGACAGGACGCAGCCTGGCGACGCCAAGTGCGACATTGACGCCGGACAGGAAGAAGAATGCCCTCGGATAGAGCACGATCATCAGTCCGCCAAGCGGAACCGCCAGCATCATGGACGGCCACAGGCCAACGCGCCGCCGGAGCGCCCAGGCAACAGCGCAGATGCCGTAGAAGGCGAGTTCGTAGCTCAGCGTCCAGGCTGCCGGATGGAACAGCGGCAGAGGCAGTACGCCCGGCAACGCGAGCAGGTTGACGACCAGTCGCCAAGCCATGGTTGGGGCGGGGGTCAGATCAAAGCCCCGAACGTGGAACACCAGCGCGGCCCCGACAATGACGAAGATGGTGACCCACAGCACCGGATAGATGCGGATCAGGCGATCTGTCATGAAGGCGAGCGGGTTCTTGGCGCGTCGCAGAGTGCCGACGATCACAAATCCACTAATACAAAAGAACAGCTCCACACCGTATTCGGTCGTTCGAAAGGCGAACTCAATCGGGGCAAACTGGAGCAGCGGCCATGTCGGCAGGCCGGAATTCACCACGTGGTAGATCAGCACGATGCCGGCGAACAATCCCCGGGCCCCATGGACGGTGCGGTTGAACACCTCACGCCGGGGCTCGATCGGCACTGCCATCCCTGAAGAAACCCCTGCTTAAATCTGGCGCGTCGCCGGTGTGGGGAGAATGCACAAGTGGGACCCGAATGCAACGGATTGCATACCCCGCCCACGACAGTCGCATAGCCACGCGCGGCGCAGGTACGGCGCCATCCTGGTCGCCGCCGGTCTGCCCGGGGGACGTCCCGGCACGGTGATCGTTCTGAGAATGTGCGGCATGGTCGATAGGGTCTTTCGTCAGACGCTGGCTGACCCCGAGAGAGGAAATGCTGCTGTCCCGGACACGACGGCTTGCCCGCTTTGGGCATGGCGTCGGCGGCGGGAGCGAACGGCCCTCGGCTCGATCATCGAATTTGTTGGATTTTTCTCGGGTGGCCGCTTCGCTCCAGTTTGAGCCTCGGGAGACGGTGCAAGGCGCCGATGCGGCACGCAATCTTCGTGCCAAGATTGCGATCCGCCAAGGTCGATACAGACATGTAATCGGTATTCGCCCCGCTTCCCGTCCTGACCGGAACGAGATCGCCGCGTTGCCGCTGTTCAAGGGTGTTCCGATAGCAAAAAGTAGCATTACCTGTTGCTACCCGGCACGTTGGGCGGGCCCGCGAGGTGAGGCGACCGCCACGGACGCGACGACGTCCAAGCGGTGGCTTGGTCAGATCGAGGGATTGACCGTCACGCAACGACGGCAGGTATGGCTGGCCCATGCGTTGTCGGAAGCCAGGGCCGGCTATGATCATGAGACTGGCGCGCATACGATGGCGTTCACCGTCGCTCCGGCGCCGGTCTCCGGCGAGGTTTCGGTTGTGAAGCCTGTGCCAGTGATCAGCCCGTCGGTCCGCTCTGCGTCAGAGGATATAGCGGTATTCCGGCGACGTCGGCCGGACAATGTCCGTTGCCCCCACTGCGACAGCTTTAATGTCGTGCCTTAGGGCCGGGCCAGCGCCTTGCCGCGCTACCGCTGCAAAGCCTGTCGGCGCAGCTTCAACGCGCTGACGAACACACCGCTGTCGCATCTGCGCATGAAGGACAAATGGGCGGCCCTGGCCGGGGCCATGAGCGATGGCACCACCATCACGAAGGCGGCGAAACGATGCGGCGTGGCCTACACCACGGCGTTTCGCTGGAGACACAGGTTTCTGGCCTCGCTGGCCGGCGATGAGCCAAAGGCGTTGTTCGGGATTGTCGAGAGCGATCAGTCATCCGCTCAGGTGTCGCTCAGGGGCGACCAATTCGGGGCGCCGCGCGCCGCACGTAAGGAAGGCGGAAATCGGCAAAGCGCACTCTTTCCGCCAAGTAGATCTCGGTGATCATAGCGCCACCGGTATAGCGCCACCGGGATGCGCGCCGCCGGGATGCGGTGCCGCCGCAATCATCGCGACGCCAGGAAGCACCGTCACGACTGCCAACGAATTCTGTCGCAACGGAGGCATTGCGATTTGTTGCGTTCACGCGCAGGGCGGCATCACCACACGCATTCCACCGGTCGCTTCCTCGCGCCCTCGGCAAGTCAACGTCCACCGCGCCCAATTGCAACGTCAACAATGTCAGCGCCGGTGCGGCCGTTGCAGGGAATCGGCGCGTCGTGTTCATCATGTCGCCACAAAGACCTACCCAACTGTCTTGGTCGGCACCCGGCACCGGATGCACCGGGACAGTGTGCCAAATCCGGCGTGTTGATCTTTGGGATTACCGGACTTTGCATCATACCAACAAAGAGCGAGATCAGGATCGAAAATAACGTCCCGCATGACCGGATGAACGAGCCACGTAGCTCAAAAGTTTTCGCGGCCGTGGCGTTCATGCAACAGCATCGGGCGGTTCGCGCCAACACTCGCTGTTTCAGTGCGAGAGGTGATAATTTTCGTTGAGAAAACAGACTACAACCGTATAGTGACTGTTAACGCTGGTTGGATTGGAGGCCTGGGGAGCCACCATGTGACCGGCGTCGTCGATGATGTTTTGTCTCTATGTGTCGCCTGGTCGTTCGCAGCGATCGGGTCCGGAAGGATTTTGCCCTGTGAACGGAGACGACCCCACTTCCCGAAGCGTCGGCGGGCTATTCCCGGCGCCTGGAGGCTTTTCCTTCCCCATTGGCGCCGACCCGCTGGGCAGCGTATTGAGACCTGCGGCATCCCGCCGGTACCCACCCATTGCCATCATTCGCGCCTGTGCCTTGTTCGCTGGCGATCTGAGTGCGATCCTCATGGCGGTAACGGTCGCGGTGTTTCTTCACGCGGCTGTGCAATCGCCGCCAATGCTGCGCGCCGTTGAGCAGGTCGACCGCTACGGCCTGCACTGGAGCGGCTGGAGTACCCTTCTCGTCCTCGTTCTGATGGCGGGCTACTTCGAGATGACCGGTCATTACACCGGCCGATTGCCATTATGGCTCGAATTGAAGGGGCTGGTCGTCGGAACGCTCGTCGCCCTGTCGCTGGATCTCGTTATCCGTGCGACAGTATTCGGGGCCCCATGCGGCTTCGAGACCATCGTGCGCTGGCTGCTGATGCCACCGGCGGTGCTACTCACCCGGCAGGCGGTGCAGGTGATCCTGCAGCAATACGGCCTATGGGCCTTGCGCACGCTCGTGATCGATGAACGTGCCGGCCAAGCGGATGCGAGGGCTGCACTCAACGCCGAGTTGGGCATCGATTATGACGTCGTCATGACCGTAGGCTTGGGCGAGGCCGCCGATCTGGAAGGGCGCGATCTTGAAGCCACGGTCAAGAATGCGGCGTGCGAGTTTGTCGTCCTTGTCGTCGGCGCCGGTGCCGCGGACGCGTCGAAGCGGGAACGGATCGTCATGTCCTCGCTCGATCGCACCTCTCTACGGTATGCTCTTGCGCCCGCGCTTGGCGGCTACTCAGTCCCGATAACCGGCTACAACAGCCGGCACGACCTCAAGCCGGGGGCAGTGATGCTCGTCCGCGACCACCGGGTCGTGCGGCTGCTACGGCGCATGGCGAAGTCCGCGCTCGACCGCACCGCGGCCCTGCTGCTCATCCTGGTGTTTTCTCCGGTCTTTCTCTTCCTCTTTTGGAGAATACGAGCGGATGGTGGTCCCGCTTTGTTCGGTCATAAGCGCATCGGTGCGAACGGGATTCAGTTTCGTTGTCTTAAATTCAGAACGATGGTGCCGAATTCGGACGAGGTACTGCGGAATCTCCTTCTGCACGACCCTGAGGCCCGGACTGAATGGTCCACCAAACGAAAACTGACCAACGACCCCCGCATCACGCGGCTCGGGCGCTTCCTGCGAACCAGCAGTCTGGATGAGCTGCCGCAACTGGTAAACGTCATCAAGGGTGAGATGAGCCTCGTCGGGCCTCGCCCCATCGTGCAGGACGAAGTCCAGTTCTATGGCCACGACTTCATGTATTATTGCGATACCAAGCCGGGGATCACGGGGTTGTGGCAGGTCAGCGGTCGCAGCGGCACGACCTACGAGGAACGCGTCAGATGCGACGTGTGGTACGTCCAAAACTGGACGTTCTGGCATGATTGCGCAATTCTGATTAAGACCGTATCCACGGTCCTACAACGAAAAGGCGCGATCTGAACGAGGCTGGATCCCGTGGTTTTGTCCGATCGCTGTCGTGGGCGCGGGGTGCCTTCGGGCACCGCCTCGATGTTTAACACCGCCACCGGTGTCGCGTCCGTGGCGTCGGGCGCCGATGATCGGATCGCCCGGCCGAGATGATTTCAATGCGAACTAAGTGCGCTATTGTATGTAAATAACCACTCGATCTAGCCTGCGAGTTGGGTGATTTGGGGGATGTTTGCGATACACGGTACCTTTGCGACTTGAAACTGCAACGTGAGCGCTCGTGTATGTTGCGTTGTGATTGCAAATGTATGTCAAAGCGTAATTCCAAATGTACATTTCAGCTTGAATGTAGATGCCCTCGGCGCAGCGACGTGATATACTCAGGGGCGAGCATAAAGGTGGTCACGAAGTCCCGGGGGTCCCGCACGAAGTGCCAGGTGAGCGATCTTTTCATTGTATTGCGCCGCCCCGGAGGGCAGATGAAGGCATGGGATTTTTCCGTCGGCTAACTGCACGCAGAGCAGCCCAGCAGGCCCGTGGCGTCATGAGGCACCAGGAGGCGAGGCCGCAAGCCGTCACGCCGCGGCCGAGTTCGGCGGCCATGCCGGGACCGGGTGATAGTCCGCATCCGACCCTGAGCGACGTTTTCACGCCGACACGCCCGCAGCGCAGCGCCCGCCGGGTGACAGGGCGGCACAGTGAGCTGTCCCGGATCTTTCGGGCTTTGGCATTTGAGCGGGCCCATGTCGTGCTCTACGGCGAGCGGGGACGCGGCAAGACGTCGATCGTCAACCTTGTCGCCAGCTCCGCACGTGCGGCGGGGTACATGGTCGCCCGCTACGCCTGTTCGACCGAAAGCGACTTCGACGAAATCGTCCGCGGCCTGGCACGTGACCTGCCGCCGCCGCTGCTGGCCGTCCCGCTGCAGCATGGCGGACAACTTCAGGGCTGTGAGGCCGCACTTCCGCCGGAGCGCATCCAGCCGCGTGATATCGTCGGTTTGCCGGGACGGCTCACCGGGCGGCACCTCGTCCTGGTCATCGACGAATTCGACCGGGTGGAGGACACCGACACCCGGACGCGGTTCGCGGACACCATCAAGCAGGTGTCCGATCGCGGCGCCGCGCTGAGCTTCGTGATCGTTGGCGTGTCGGACAGCCTGGAGGAGCTGCTGGGCCGCCACCCCTCGATCCAGCGAAACATCCTCGGTCTGCCGCTGCCGCTGTTGACCGACGAGCAGATCGAGGAAGTGCTGCAGCGTGGCGGCCGGGAAGCCGGGATCAATTTCCCCCACGAGATCAAACAATCGATCGTGTCGGTCTCGCGCGGAGTGCCCTACATCGCCCAACTGCTTGGGCTGCATGCGGGGATCGAGGCGTTGGCACGCCGTAGCGCCGACGTCGATATGGCCGATTTCGAGGCCGCCTGCGTGCGGGCCCTGGATGAGATGGACCCGCGTGTCGCGGCGCTGTTCAGCCGCCTCGTGGGTCGCCACGCCAATACGAACATGCGATCTGCCCTGCTGGCCGTCGCCTCCGGGGAGCAGGACCGTTTCGGGCGGTTCACCGCGTTGGCGACCCACGGTGGGTGGCAGGTGGCGGGACGGCACCTGACGACGGATCAATGGTCGCTCATGGTCGAGATGGGCGCGGTACGTGAATGCCCCAGCGCGGGGTTCGGTGTGTTCGCGTTCGCCGATGCCATGTTTCAGCACTACGTCCTGCTGCACGATGTATTTTCGGACCAGCACAGAGTGGCTGCGACAACTCAGGGTGGCACGGCGCCGACCTCGCGGGTGGGCTCGATGGCGGCCTGGAAGCCCGGTGCTCAGTTGGTTCCCGGGCTGGGGACGAGCGATTAGGGCGTCACGACGGGCGGGCGGTCGGCATCGGGACGCTGCGAACGGTCGGTAGGGGCGCTGGCCCACGGGTTGGCCATGGTGAACGAAGAGGCCTCGAGCAGCAGCCTTGGGTCACGAGGATCAGAAGATCCGGCGTTCCACGCCTGATTACAGCTCGACTACATTGCGCCGAAATTGGTCTCGTCCGCGGGCCCCGGGTTGCGACGGGCCTGGGTGGCGATTTTTGGGTAAGCTCCGAAGAACGCGACCAGGCCATGCGGCGAACCCTTGTGATCGCCGCGTAGGTGGGTGACGCCGCCCCCTCGCAGTGAGGTGTGGTCCCTATCTTTGATCATGCACCTTCTGTGCCCTCTCAGACGCGTTGGCTACTGGCGCGCCAAGCCGAATTGAACGAGGCTGGCGATTGCGTGACTGCGCCAGGCGCGTTTGAACCTCTATGGTCCGGACACGGAGTGAAATAACGGGGGGCTGTCTCATATGGACGAACACACCGGGCGGGTGCGGCGAAGCTTGACGGTTATCGCCGCTTTGGGGCTCGTCGTGACGTTGACTGCACATGACCTGCGAAGCGGCCCTCTCCTGGTTGCGGCCGGCGGGAAGGGCTGTTCGGCGGATTTCCTTAAGTTCTGCAGCCAGCAGCACGCTAGTACCACCGACCGGTCGAGCTGTCTCCGCCAATACTGGGTAAGCCTGTCGCAGGAGTGCCGGAGGACCCTTGGAAAGGGCAGCAACGGTGGCAGCGGTGAGGACGCAGGAGGTGGCGACACAACGAAATGAGAGCGCTTCCACGTTGAGTGGAAACGCTCCAGCCGCTTTTCACCCGCAATTTCAACAGCCTGAGGTCGCTCCGCGATTTGCGTCAGCCTGATATCGCTCTATTGTCAATTGGCGGGAACCGGCTCCCCCCTGGGGTGGCGATAAGTCGCGAGGTGAACCTCAGGTCGGTTCGGATGACTGCTCGCAAAGCTGCCACCGTGGTTGCCCGGAGAGATCAATACAACGGTAATAGGCTGTGGCTGCGGCCTGCCTCGGAGCGTCGCCGCCCAGGCTTCGGCCAGCTTGTCCCGAACGAGCGAAGGCTGCAGACGCGTCTCTTCCGGCCATGCGGCCAGGACCCGGCGTCGATAATCGGCGCCGAGTTCCGGTGTTGCGGAATGATACAGCGCGGCCGCCTTTTTCCAGTCATTGGTTTGGGTGAACAACTGGTCCAGGAAGTGCGCCGCGTAGAGCGCGTTCGATTGCGGATCGAATGCCTGTTCGAGTGAGCTGAACGCGCTTGGATGATGCATGAGATTGACCTGCATGCATCCCACATCGATCGAGGTCACCCCGTGCGCTTGCAAGGCGCGGACCGCCGCGATCGCTTGCGCCTTCGTCTCGAAGAAGCGGCCGTCGCCTCCGGTGTTGATCGTCCAGGGCCACGGATACCAGTTACTGCTTTGCGGGTCCCAGCGTCCGGTCTCGACCCTTCCGATTGCCGCCAGCAATTGCCCGGGCACCTTCACGGCCCGCTCCGCTTGATCGATCGCTCGTCGGCACTGCATCCCCGGCGGCGAGCCTGCATACTGCGCCTGTTCGGCACTGGCGCTTCGCCACGGGAGCGCGAGCACGGCTATCGCAATCACCAATCCGATTTGGCGCATGACCAACGTCAACCCCCAACCTGTAACAGAATCGCCAAGATAGCAGGCAATTCTGCGCGACCCGATCGATTTATAGCGCATATCGAAACAATTACGCTCATCACACAGCCGCGTCCGATGCCCGCAACCGGGCAGCCCTTGGGCGCGGTCGCTTAGGAATCGTTGATCAGTTTGCGGCCCAGCAGCCGAAGCGTGAGTTTGCGGCCGCGCACCAGCCAAGGGTAAAGCACCCGGGCAAGCGCCGGGTTTGAAAATATCGCCTGGTTGAGCCGGTTGAAGATCGTCCGGTTACTCCCCAGAAGCGCCAGCAGGTGCATGGCCTCGGCGCCGTAATGGAACTGTCCGCGCCATCGAACCACCATTCCCTCGTTGAGGTCGAGATTCTGCGTGCGGACCGCGGCCACCAACGGATGGTCGGAGCGAGCGTCGATCAGATGAACGCGCCGACCCTGCTCGCGCAATTGATACAGCAGCACGTATCGACTGCAGAACGGACATTCCTGGTCATAAACGACCCAGATATCCTCAGGGTCATCGGAGATCGATCCGGAAAGTTGAGTGCTTGTGTACGTCACGGGCAAGTCGTCCATCTTTGAGGGTCAGGCAGACCGAGTCCAGCACATATTCATAGGCCACTACGTCGTCAATTCCGAGATTATTGAACCCGGTAAAGATCCATGGGTTCGGCAGCATGTGGTGCGGATAGAAATAATACAGAATGTTGCTTTTCACCGCCGGGTGGTCCCGCATCAACCGGTCGGTATCGAGGATCATTGTCTTGCCCGCGTCAAGCGTCGCTCCGGTAGTCTGGTGTTCCAGCACCTGAGGACCACACGTCACGCCGTCCTCCCAGGTTTCGGGGTCCAGGGCGTTGCCGGCGGGGCGGAACGGGAAGTGGCCATCGGCAACGTACATCGCCGTCTGCGCGATCGTATACGAGTAGATGCCGAAGTAATTGAATGGCACTTCGACCTGGCGACTATCCCGAGTGACGGCATAGAATTGCGGGCTGCTAAGTTTCGCTGTGTCGAGCCATCCCAGATGATTGGTATAGTAGAAATAGTGACCAAACAGGATGGTCAAGGCCATCACGGTCTTCATGGCCGGGATAATGCCATTTCGCGGCAGGGACGCCGCCGCCGCCGCCACGATCACGAGGTTCAGCGCGATCCAGAAAAACAACAGCGCTCCCAGGGTGAAATAGACGCCGATGTGGAAGAAATCATAGAGAAGGCCGAAGGCCGATAGAACCGATACCGAGAGTGCGGCGAGCGGCGCCAGCACCCATGTCAGCGCATTGTCGCCGCCGACCTGGATCTTGGCTATCCCTGACCAGAAGTAGCTTCCCAGATGCGCGCCGACCGCGCAGGCCCAGATCAGGTTGAACGCCCTGGTCTGAACAGCCTTTCTCTCTTCCGGGCCGAGCAAAAGGGAACGCAGGAAGGGAAATCGGTCGAGCGCCCAGGGCGACGTCGCATAAATGACAACGAACGTCACCGAGAGTTGCAAAATACCCAACGTCGATCATGCCGAGGTAATCAGTGTCGACAACATGGATTCCCGAGATCGTCCCGATGAGTTCCCGCCAACCGACGTAGTAGAGGAACAAGGGAGCGAGAAACGACGGTCGCCACAACGCCGCAACGCCCGCCACGACGCCGGGGATCGCCACATAGCTGGAATACAGCGCGGAACCATGGCCGCCGAACAGGACGTTCGGTGGGCCCGGAAACGGGCCAAATGCGTCGAAGGCCACTTGAATAAGGCCGATGATCCCAATGGCGCGTATGGTGATCCGCAGCGGAGCGGACATGTCCTGATAGCGAACCCGGCGGAAGGCAACGGCCGCGGCAAAGACCACGACCACAACGATGCTCGAGAACAGTTCTGACCACTGCCCCGGATGTGTCATCGCCCGCCGGGACACCGCAAATCCGAGGGTTGAAATCAGCAGGACCAGCAGCGGGTCCCTCAGGCTTCGCGTATCGACCCCGGCGGCGGTCGGTCGAAATGTAGTGGACGTCATGAAAAACCCGGTGTTGCGGCCTTGCGAACCAGGACGCTAACGGCGATCGCGCGGACTGGATGCCGCGACCAGGTTCCGATAACGATCGGAAGGTGATCTACAAGGTCGCTCGGCCGCATGCGTCGGCGACCCGGATAGAGATTGCGGCCTTGGCGGGCACTCGGTTCACGACCGGAGGCGCTTGATACGCCGCGAGGCCGTGGCGTTCGCGCAACAGTTTGCAATAGATCAGCGCGGCGATCCATCACCGCCGCCATTTGTCCGGGGTCCGACGGAGCGACAACCGCCGCGACATAATCAGGGCGTCCAACCGGACGCTTGATCACGGCGTCTTCCGGAACGTGGCGGCGGCGTGTCCGTTTCGGACGGCAGGGGCCGTGTGCCAATGCAAGGCAACACCATGGTCGGCATATCGGCCAACTACACAATTCACGGTCGCATCCTCGCGATGGCCGCGGTTCGATGCCGCTCCATCGTCCGGCGCCACATCAGATATACCCAACCGCACCCCGTCCTTTTCGATGTGGACCTTTGACAGCCCGATTGTGGACCGAATTCGGCGCCAACGGAACAAAAAAATGGTTACGTACACTTGCGTGTGCTGAACTACACATCGCAGACAGGGTTGACCGCGGCGCCATGCGCGACGGCTCGATCCCCTCCGAAGCGCCGCGCGCCGGGGAGACCCGGCTCGCCTTCCGTTATGCAGAAATCAGTATCGTGTCAGCTTCCTGCGGTGGTATGCATAGCGGCCATCTATCCCGGAGGTTGCTTCCAAATCGCACGGTAGGCAGCTAAGGGCATTGCGCCTAGATACGGCGGGAGGCTACATGCAAACCGAACACGCCGGGACTCAACAACGGTGACGTGAGGGGAGTCGTTGCCTTAAGCATAAACACCTCCTTTCAAAAAGTGATACGCAAGGTGGCCGTGAGCGCTTCTCCATCGTCAAACCCAACTTCCGTGCCATCCCGCGGCCAGGTCGACATATCCATCCACGGCGTAACAACGGAATTCGTTTGGCCCCTCCTGGCTGTTCTGGGTGGCATCGCGTCGCTGCTGGCCGCCGAGATTGTCATCGTGCTGATCGCTACGCACGGCCATCTTGTCTATCCGCTGGAGGCCGCGTACACACATCTTGCACTAGCGGAACAGATTTCCGTTGGCCATTACGGATTGGTGGCCGGCGAAGCCGCGGCGCCCAGTTCGTCGATCCTGTATCCATTCCTGCTGGCGGCGTTGCGTCCGTTCGGCCTCGGCGTGATGCTGCCGCTGGCGATCAATTTGGCGTCCACTCTTGCCGCCGGTGTATTCGCCGTTCTGCTGGCGCGGGAATGCCGGATACCGCTGCACCGTGTCCCGCGGCTGTGTCTATTCGTCCTGGCCGCGGTGGTGACGCTCGCCCTCGACCTGCCGGGACTCGCGATGACCGGCCTCGAGCATTCCTTCCATGTCGCCATGACGGTGGCCTACCTGCTCGGCCTTGTCAAATTCGTGGTACGTGGCCGGTGCGACTGGTGGTGGATCGCCTGCATCATCATTCAGCCCATCGTCAGATTCGAGGCGGCCGGGATGCTGGTCGCTGACGCGCTGATCTTCGTGGCATTCCGGAGATATGCCTATGCGCTCGCCATGGTGGCGATCGGCGCACTCCTGGTCGGCGGATACTCCCTGTTCCTCCACTCTCTTGGCCTTCCGCTGTTGCCGAGTTCGGTGCTGGCCCGGTCCGACTGGTCGAATGCCGCCGCTGTTTCTCACAGCGGCCTGTTTTCGGTGATCGTGGCGCTGCTGAAGAACCTGAACTCCAACCTGAACAGTTTTGGCGCCGCCCAGATGCTCGGTGCCATCGTGCTGGGTCTGGTCTGGCTGTCATCGGTCTGGACCACTCTGTGGCAGCGTCCCCTGGAGAAATCTGTCCAGATCAAACTGGTGACATTCGCCTTCATGACCTTCGTGACGTTTGCGCAACTCGCCGGTGGCAAGTTGGGCTGGACCCCGTCCCGCTACGAAGCTTACGTGCTGGTCCTGAACCTGTGCAGCATCGCGATATTATACCGGGAGCAGGTCAGCGTCTGGTGCGAGCAGGCGAACTGGCGAGGCGTCGTCGTCGTCAGCACCGCCTTGCTTCTGATCTTCGCCGGCTACGCGACGCAGTTCATTCTTATCCCAACGATGGCCGGGAAGGAATATCAGGGCCCCTACCAGTTGCACCGCTTTGTGACACGATTTTACAAAGCACCGGTCGCCGTCGATCAGATCGGCTTTCTCAACTATGAGAACCGGCATTATGTCCTGGATCTGTCGGGGCTCGGCTCCGAGGCTGCGCGCGAGCAACGTGCCCGGGCGCGGACGACCGAATGGATGGACGGTCTGCTGGCAAGCCGGGATGTCGGACTTGCAATCGTCAACTCCGCGGTCGACCCGAGCGTACCCGCCGCATGGACGATGATCGGCGAACTGCGGCTAGGTGGGGCGATCTCGAGCGATACCTCGCGTCGCTATATATTCTACGCGCGGCGGCCCGACGACATCGCCAACGCCGCAACCGCGCTGGAGCGTTTCGCACCCACACTTCCTCCCGGCGTCCGCCTGCTGCAAACCGGTCCAGGCGCGGCCGAGTAACATGCGCACCGCAAGTTTCGGGCTTCGAACGTGATCGGGCGCATCTCATCGCAGGTTGGGCTGGATTGCGTTGTAACCGGCAGGCACGGCTTGGTGCTCGAAGTCCGTGGAACTTTGGGCGCATGTGGAAATCGGAATAAATCATCTGCGGCAGGGACCAATTGTCATGGTCGGACATAATCTGTTCCAGCGGTCGGACGTATCGTGCTGACGGTGATCAGGGCTCCCGCACGCCAATCGGTCCCAACCCGGGCAATCGGCCGATGATCACCGTTCTGTTCGCGACGCAGAACCGCGCCGAGGGCCTGCAGCGGATGCTCGAGGCGCTGCTTGCCGTGCAAAGCCCGGAGGGCGGGTGGAAGCTGCTGGTTGCCGATAACGGTAGCCGCGATGCCACGGCGTCGGTGCTGGAGCGCTATGCGGACCGGCTGCCGTTAACCGTCGTGCATGAGCCTGTTGCCGGGAAAAACCGCGCGTTGAACCGCGCCATCGCGGAGATCGAGGGCGATCTCACCGTGCTGACAGACGACGACGTCATACCCGATCAGGATTGGTTGGTCCAAATTCAGCGAGCCGCGCTCTCACACCCTGAGGCGACCGTGTTTGGTGGCACCGTTGTCCCGTTATGGCCCGTCCCCCGCCCGCCCTTCATATCGCAGAAGGCGGTCAACTTCAGCATCCTGTACGCTTTGAATGAGCAGCCGACGGGCTGGTGCGAGGCGGGCGTCATATTTGGCCCGAACATGGCCGTCCGGACCAGCGTGTTCAGGGACGGGTTCACCTTCGCCGAGGATGTCGGCCCAGACAATTCGCGCCGCGCCTACGTCATGGGTGGTGAGTCCGATTTCGTGATGCGCGTCATGGCAGCCGGTCATCGGGCCTGGTTCGTCGCCGACGCGCGAGTTCAGCACATGATCCGCCCCAACCAACTGACGGAGGCCTGGATCCTGCAGCGTTACTATCTACGAGGGCTGCAGTTCCGGCGCGAGGGTCGCGGCACGGAACGGAGTCTCGTCGCCAAACAGTTCGTATGTTCGGCGGGAGCAATGTTGGTCAGGTTCTTGCCGCCGTCGTGGCCACGGCTATGGGTCTTGTCTCGTGACCGTTTCTTCGCCGGATTTTTCGCCGCCGACGCCGTCCCGGACGCCGGCCCTACGCCAGCCCCGGTTGATCGTCTACGGCCGCAGTGAACCGCCTGCCACGGCGTTGACGGGGACGACCTTGAGCGGCACCGTCACGATAGATCCTCGGGGTCGTCTGCATTGCCCGCTCAGGGTGGAACTCAGCCTCGCAGTTCCGGAATGACCCAAAGCGGTTCCTCACCCCGTATCACCCTTTGGCAATTGTCGAATGCATTGCGGAAGCGCGTGTACTGATTCTCCCAGGTCGGGCCGGCAAAATGCGCGGTCAGCACAACGTTTTGTAAGGCGAACAAAGAGTTGTCAGGCGACGGTGGCTCCTGATCGAAGACGTCCAGGCCGGCGCCGGCGATGCCGCCGCTGGTCAGCGCTTCGATCATCGCCGGCTCATCCACCACTGGGCCACGACAGGTGTTGATGAGGTATGCCGTTGGCTTCATCATCGCGAACTGCGCGGCGCCGATCATGTGTCTGGTCGCCGGACTGAGCGGCACATGCAATGAAACGATGTCGGAGGTCCGAAGCAGTTCATCGAACAACGCAAACCGAACCCCGAGGCCATCGGCTCGTTCCTCGGTCAGGCGGGCGACGTCGTAGTCCTGAACCTCCATGCCGAACGCCTGCGCGAGCCGCGCGGTCTTCTTTCCGATGGTGCCGAGCCCGACGATGCCCAGGACGCGGCCTTTCAGCTCGTACAGCTTGACGTCGTTCGTGTTGTTGCCACGCCAGCGGCCCGATGCGACATTGGCGTGCTGCCAGACGATGCGCCGGCACACCGCCAGCATCAGCAGGATCGCATGCTCCGAGACGGCGGTGGAGTTGGCTCCGCCGTTGTTGCAGATCGGCACGCCCGCGCGACGGGCGGCTTCGATGTCGCAGCGGTCGTACCCGGCGGATAGCAGCTGCACCAGCTTGAGCTTTGGCGCCCCCGCGTAGAACGCGTCATCCATGGTCCCATCACCGAATCCGACCAGGCAGACCGCGTCGGCAAGGGCGGCTTTGAATTCCGGGCTGCCGTGACGTGCGACGACCGTCTCCAGGTTCGGCGGCAGCAATTCTCTCGCAACGCTGATCTCGTTCAATGGGTTGTCGGCGATGATGATCTTGGGCATCGGTCTCCCCTTTGGTCGTTCGGGCCAAAAGCCTAGCGCGTTTGGCTGAACCGCCCAAATCCACCGCCGGAACCATGGCGGCCCAAGGAACAGGCAGCGGAGGCCGGTAACTTTAGCGCAATATGTGACCAATTTGTAGGCAAATGGGCAATTCCGGGAGGGCCAGACCTCGAGTTGTATGCTGAACCTCGCCTGCTTTGGCATCGGCCTCCCTGGCACATCGGTTGCATCACATGTCGTTGCCTCCGTCAGACGGGGAAACTGAAGCAACAACAGGCACGGGAACAGGCACGGATGTCACCGGTTGAACCAATCATCTCCCGACGCGGTCTCGGCCGACTGGGCGCCGCCGCGGCAACCGTCGCGGCACTGGGCGCGGTTAAGGCTGCAACTACACCCGCCGCCGCGCAGGCAACCGGTGGGACGATCAAAATAGGCGTTCTTCATTCATTGTCAGGCACCATGGCAATCAGCGAGACCACGCTGAAGGACGTCATGCTGATGCTGATCGAGCAGCAGAACGCGAAGGGCGGCCTGCTCGGGAAGAAGCTCGAGGCTGTGGTCGTTGATCCGGCATCGAACTGGCCGCTGTTCGCCGAAAAGGCGCGTCAGTTGATTTCCGTCGATAAGGTCGCGGCTACTTTTGGTTGCTGGACCTCGGTCTCCCGCAAGTCGGTCCTGCCGGTGTTCGAGGAATTGAACGGCGTCCTGTTTTATCCCGTGCAATACGAAGGTCAGGAATGCAGCCGCAACGTTTTCTATACCGGCGCGGCGCCCAATCAGCAGGCCATCCCAGCCGTTGACTACCTGTGGAACGAAAACAAGGTGAAGCGCTGGGTCCTGGCGGGTACCGATTACGTCTATCCACGCACCACGAACCAGATTCTGGAGGCTTATCTGAAGTCCAAGGGCGTGGCCGCGGACGACATACTGATCAATTATACCCCTTTCGGCCATTCAGACTGGCAGAACATCGTCGCGTCGATCAAGAAATTTGGCTCCTCCGGAAAGAAAACCGCCGTCGTGTCCACCATCAATGGCGACGCCAACGTGCCATTCTACAAGGAGCTCGGCAACCAGGGCATCAAGGCGACCGACATTCCGGTGGTCGCGTTCAGCGTCGGCGAGGAAGAACTGGCCGGCATCGATACCAAACCGTTGCTTGGTCATCTCGCGGCCTGGAACTATTTCGAGAGCGTCGATACGCCGGAGAACTCCGCGTTCATCGCCACGTGGAAGAAGTTCACCAAAAACCCGAAGCGCACCACGAACGACCCGATGGAAGCGCATTATATCGGCTTCAACATGTGGGTGAAGGGCGTTGAGAAGGCCGGCACCACGGCTCCGGATGAGGTGATCGACGCGCTGATCGGGGTCGCCGTGCCGAACTTGTCCGGTGGTTTCTCCGCCATGATGCCCAACCATCACATTACGAAGCCGGTACTAATCGGTGAGATCCAGCCGGACGGCCAGTTCAATATTGTCTCACAGACACCCGGCCTCGTGGTCGCCCAGGAATGGTCGCCGTACGTGGCCGATACGAAGGATTTGATCGGTGATTGGCGGTCGCCTCTGAAATGCGGTGCGTTCAACGTGAAGACCGGCACGTGCACCGCCGGCAAGAAGGCCTGACCCCCTTCTTGCTCCAAAGGGGCGGCCGCTTTCCTCCCGGCCGCCCCTTACTTTTCGGACTTTGCCAGCGTTGTCGGGGACCAGGCCCATGCTGCTCGGAGACATGACAGCGAAATCCCAGGCAATGCCGGAGGTTACTCGGGGCATGACCTCGCCGCTTCGGGTCCCGCAGTCTGTGTTCCGGCCAGCGATGCGGCGCGTCATTCTCCTGCTGCTGTTGTCGTTGCTGTGCCGGCCGGTCGGCGCGCTCGCGGACGATCCACTTGCCGGCTTCACGTCTGGCGGCTTCGATAGCACTCGACAGACCGTCGAAGACCTGGCGCTGTCGGGCAATCCGCGCGCCGCAACCATTATCTCCGCGCTGCAGAACGGGCGGCTGTATTTCACCCCTGACCACACCGTTCTGATCAAAGCGGACGACGGCTCATTCAGCGACGCCTCGTCGGGGGCCGCGGTCGCCGAAGCCCTCGGGGTCAAGCCGGTGCGTCTGAACAACGCCGTGCGGGGCGCCATCGATGCGGCGATGGGCAGCCTGCAATTGTTCGATGCCAACCCGTCGACCCGCCTGCAGGCTGCCGAGGCGGTCTTCAATTCCCATGATCCGGCGGCGCTGCCTGCCCTCGATCGAGCTCTGGCCAAGGAAACGGATCCATCGGTGAAGCGCCGGATGGAGCAGGCACAGGCGGCAGCCACCCTGTCATCCGACAAGGCGAGCCAGGATGCGCGACTTGCCGCTGTTGCGGTGCTGCGCGCGCGGGGTGACCAGGACGCACGCAGCCTGTTGTCCACGCTGTCAGGGCAGACCGGGCCCGTCGCTGACGCCGCCAGCGCAGCCGTGGTCTCGATCGATCGCGTACTGCAGATTTGGAGCATCGCACAAAGCGTCTATTACGGTATCAGTCTGGGATCGGTGCTGCTGTTGGCGGCAGCCGGCCTCGCAATCACCTTCGGCGTGATGGGCGTCATCAACATGGCGCACGGCGAGATGGTGATGATCGGCGCCTATGCAACGTTCGTGGTACAGCAGGTGATGCGGGCCTATACTCCAGCGCTGTATCCGCTCAGTCTGCCCGTTGCAGTACCGGTGGCTTTCCTGGTCACCGGGGTCATCGGCATAGCGATCGAGCGCAGCCTGATCCGCTGGCTCTACGGCCGGCCGCTGGAGACCCTGCTGGCGACCTGGGGGCTGTCATTGGTGCTGCAGCAACTCGTGCGATCGGTATTTGGTGCCAACAATCGGGATGTGGATACTCCGGGATGGATGAGCGGAGCCACTCAATTGGGTGGCCTGACACTGACCTGGAACCGAATGTACATCATTCTGTTCGCGATCATCGTGATTGCGGCACTGATGGCGGCACTGCGTTTCACCCCACTTGGATTGCGGATGCGGGCGGTGACACAGAACCGGCGCATGGCGGCCGCCATGGGGATCCGCACCCCATGGATCGATGCCCTCACGTTCGGCCTTGGCTCCGGGGTCGCAGGAATCGCCGGCGTCGCCCTGTCACAGATCGACAATGTCTCACCGAACCTGGGACAAGGCTATATCATCGACAGCTTCATGGTCGTGGTGTTCGGCGGCGTCGGCAACCTCTGGGGCACCACGCTGGGGGCCCTGACGTTGGGCATCGTCAACAAATTCCTCGAGCCGATCGCCGGCGCGGTGCTCGGGAAAATCGTCGTCCTGGTCCTGTTGATCCTGTTCGTGCAACGTAACCCGCGCGGCATGTTCCCGCTCAAGGGACGGGCGGTGGAGGCATGAACTCGGCCCGGGCGGCTATATCGCCATCCTGCTCATACTGGGTGTAGCCGTACTTCTGGCGATTTTGAACCAGGCGACGGCCGCGGACTCGGCGTTGCACGTGCCGACGTACGTCCTGGCCCTCGCCGGCAAATATCTATGCTTCGCCATGCTGGCGCTTTCGGTTGATCTGGTGTGGGGATTCGCCGGCATCTTGTCGCTGGGCCATGCGGCGTTCTTCGCCCTGGGCGGTTACGCGATGGGCATGTATCTGATGCGCCAGATCGGCACCCGCGGGGTCTACGGCAATCCGATGCTGCCCGACTTCATGGTGTTCCTGGGCTGGAAGGAACTGCCGTGGTACTGGTACGGCTTCGAATGGTTCGGCTTCGCCATGCTGATGGCGGTGCTGGTGCCCGCCGTGTTGTCCGGCATTTTTGGCTGGCTCGCCTTCCGCTCGCGGGTGACCGGCGTCTATCTCTCGATCATTACCCAGGCCCTGACCTATGCGCTGCTGCTGGCGTTCTTCCGCAACGACATGGGCTTCGGCGGCAACAACGGAATGACCGATTTCAAGGACATCCTCGGGTTCAACGTCCAGGCGGACGCGACCCGCTCGGCGTTGCTGGTGATCACCGCCGCGCTCCTGTGCGCACAATTCCTGGTGGCCCGGTTCGTGGTCGACTCGCGCTTCGGAAAAATTCTGATCGCTGTGCGCGATACCGAGAGCCGTACTAGGTTCTTGGGCTACCGGCCGGAGTCGTACAAGTTGGTCGTCTGGGTGCTGTCCGCGGTCATGGCAGGCATTGGCGGGGCGCTGTACGTGCCCCAGGTCGGCATCATCAATCCCAGCGAATTCGCGCCCGGCAACTCGATCGAGGCGGTGATCTGGGTCGCGGTGGGCGGTCGTGGCACATTGGTGGGCGCGATCCTCGGCGCGATCCTGGTGAACTTCGGCAAGACCTGGTTCACCGGAGCATTTCCCGAGGTGTGGCTTTATGCGCTGGGCGCCATGTTCATCTTCGTCACCCTGTTCCTGCCGCGCGGCGTCATGGGCCTGTTCGACAGACGCGCCCGCAAGGAGGTGGCGGAAACCGAGAGCCCGGCAGCCGCCGTCGCGCGGGAGGTTACCGGGTGAGTGATCACAACGATACGCTGCTGTATCTGGATGGCGTGACCGTCACCTTCGATGGCTTCCGTGCACTGAATGCCTTGTCACTGGTTCTCACCCAGGGTGAGATGCGTGCGGTGATCGGCCCGAACGGTGCCGGCAAGACCACGATGATGGATGTCATCACCGGCAAGACGCGGCCTGACACCGGCAAGGTGGTGTTTTCCGCCAGCACCGACCTGACCAAGCTCGATGAGCCGGCAATCGCGGCCCTGGGTATCGGTCGAAAGTTTCAGAAACCGACGGTGTTTGAGCCCCACTCGGTTTGGGACAATCTGCTGCTCGCGCTCGCTGGGGACCGCGGCCCCCGGTTCACGATGTTCGCCCGCCAGACGTCCGACGAGAAAAGGCGCATCGAAGGCATCCTGGAAACCACGCGGCTGACCGATCAACGGAACCGTCGCGCCGCCGACCTGTCGCACGGGCAGAAGCAATGGCTTGAGATCGGCATGCTGCTGGCGCAGGAGCCACAGCTTCTGCTCGTGGACGAGCCGGTCGCTGGCATGACTGATTCGGAAACAGAACAGACGGCGGTGCTGCTGCGTGAGATCAACCGCACGCGCAGCGTGGTCGTCGTTGAGCACGACATGGCCTTCGTCCGGGCGCTGGATGTCAAGGTCACCGTCCTGCACGAGGGATCTGTCTTATCAGAGGGCTCGATCGACTTTGTCAGCGATGATCCGAAGGTCGTCGAAGTGTATCTGGGGCGCTGATGCTGGAAGTCGAGAAGGTCGATCTGTATTATGGCGCGGCGATCGCGCTGCGACAGGTCTCGGTCACCGCCGAGACGGGTGCCGTCACCTGCGTGATGGGACGGAACGGGGTCGGAAAGACATCGTTGCTGCGGGCGATTGTTGGCGCGCATCCGATTGCCCGTGGCGCGATCCGTTGGGAAGGCAGCGATATCAGCCGGCTGCCGCTGTATGAACGGGCGAGGCGAGGCATTGCCTGGGTGCCGCAGGGGCGCGACATATTTCCATTGCTGACGGTGCGGGAAAATCTTGAGACTGGCTTTGCCGTTCTGCCGCGTGGCGAACGGCGCGTTCCGGACGAGATTTTCGATCTGTTCCCGGTGTTGAAGACAATGCTGAGCCGGCGGGGCGGAGATCTGTCAGGCGGCCAGCAGCAGCAATTATCGATCGCTCGGGCGTTGGTGACCAAGCCTCGCCTGATCGCGCTGGACGAGCCGACCGAGGGCATTCAGCCGAGCATCATTAAGGATATCGGCAGGGTGATTGCGCTTTTGCGGTCGAGGGGGACAATGGCCATCGTGCTGGTCGAACAGTATTTTGATTTCGCCCGGGAGCTGGCGCAGACGATGGTGGTGATGGATCGGGGCGACGTGGTGTTGTCCGGCCGCCGGGAGGACCTCGACGAGGCTGATGTACGACGGCGCCTCTCTGTCTGATCCGATTCTGCTGCAGCGTGCGAGCGGGGAACTACGTGTTGTCGTCAAGTCGCTCGGATCAGAGACCGTGTTGGACGAGCTGCGGCAGGTGGGTTGCCTGAAGGCGCGGTTTCCGCGCCGTATCGTTTCCGGCTGGATGGACATCGTGACGCTGAATACCTCCGGCGGGATCGCTGGGGGCGATCGGCTGGATCTGGCGATGGAGGCCCGGGCAGGCGCGCAGGCGACGATTGCAGCCCAGGCGGCGGAGCGCTTCTATCGCGCGCGGCCCGGAGATTCTCCGTCATACGTGCGGACCCGGCTGGCGGTGGCAACGGGGGCGGCGCTGGAATGGTTGCCACAGGAGACGATCCTGTACGACCGTTGCTCTATCGATCGGCGGTTAGAGATCGACATCGAGGCGGATGCACGGTTTCTTGGGGTTGAAACGCTGGTGTTCGGCCGAGTGGCAATGGGTGAACGGCTCCAAAGCGGGCGGTTGCGGGACCTCATCCGCGTGCGGCGAAGCGGCGAATTGCTGCTGCATGATGCGATCCGTCTGGATGGCGATTTCGATGCGCTGATGCAGCGGTCCGCTATCGGCAAGGGCGCCCGTGTGCTTGCCACCATTGTCTGCGTGGCGTCCGATGTGGACGAGCGGCTCAACGCGGTGCGGCAGGCGCTGGAATACGCTGAACCGTTGATCGAGGCCGCGGCGAGCGCATGGAACGGAATGCTGATCGCGCGTATCCTCGGACCTGATAGCGCGTCGGTCCGGCAGACGGTGATCGATGCACTTGCCGTGCTGCGGGGCCCTCGTCCCTTGCCGCGAGCATGGTTATGCTGATGCAAAGATGGGAAAGCCGGAATGAACCTCACCCCGCGAGAGAAAGACAAACTGCTTGTGTCGATGGCAGCGATGGTGGCCAGGCGGCGCCTGGATCGCGGCGTGAAGTTGAACCATCCGGAAGCGATCGCGCTGATCACCGATTTCGTGGTGGAAGGCGCACGTGATGGCCGCAGCGTCGCTGACCTGATGGAGGCCGGGGCCAAGGTCCTGACTCGCGAACAGGTGATGAGCGGCATTGCCGAGATGATCCACGACGTGCAGGTAGAGGCGACATTTCCGGACGGAACAAAGCTGGTTACCGTTCACCAGCCGATCCGGTAGGGCCGATCCGGTAGGGGCCGATCCAATAGGGGTTGTGGGATGGACGGCGCGCCTTCGCGGTGGACCCGCCACCGGAGCTCGACATTTTGTTTGATGCGGCTCAGTAGCCCGGTCAGGCAGTTGCGTGCCGCATCCCCCAGCGCCGGTGTGCCGCCGCGGCGAGGCACAGAAGTGGCGCGGCGACGCTCATCGCCGCGAACGGCACATATGACACTGACTGCGAAAAGTCCTGATAGGCAAACCCCGAGTGAATCACCGGCGGCACAAAGTCGCGAGCAAAGGCGAGCAGGATATAATTCATCCCCAGACGCCGCAGAAGGCGCCAGAGTTGTGGCCCAAGAGCCCGCGACAGTCCGCCGAAGGACAAGGCCGCAAGTAGATAGGTCCAGACAATGCCGATGGTGAAGAACAGGAACACGAACAGCGACCCGGACAGCGGAACGTGGCCCGAAACCCGATAGAGCCACACGACAAGGCCCACATGAACCAGTTGTGCCGCTGCAAAGGCCAGGCCGAACTCTCGGCCGCGGCCTGCCAGCGGGGCGAGCGCCGGGCCGAACAGCGCGGCCGTTGCCCCTCCGGCATAGGCCATCCAGAACCACAGGAATGACCAGCGCGCTGTCAAACGCAGTGCCGTCCCGATGCCCCTGGAATCGGACCCCACAAGGGCGAGAACAGCAGCCGCCAGCGCCAGCGCCACCCCAAACGCCAAGCCGATCAAAGGCACCGCGGCCGGTTTCGCCTTCATCGCTTTCCTGAAATATTACCTTTCTTATCCTGCCAGATTGATTGCGGGCCGTCACGCATCCTGCGATGATCAAATCGACTGATACCTCGCGCCGAAATTGACCAAATGGGGTAGGCCGGTCCAACGGAACGAGAGGCGTCGCGGGAAATCGTCACTTGCTGGGGCCGCCTCCCGTCGAGCCAGCTTGGCCAACCGATCAACGATTTACGATCCACCACCCGATCAAAATTCGAGCGATCAGGATAGTCTTTAGGGTTCGGGTGTACCGCCCGGGGACCCGGCGCATACACCGCAACGGCGAAACATGATATGCGAGAGCAGAGATTGGAGTTGAATTGCGTATGTCTAACGAACTACTTGAGCGTCTCTATGATCGGTTCAATGCCCGTGACATGGAAGCGGTGCTGGCCGCCATGCACCCGAGCGTGCTCTGGGCGAATGGTATGGAAGGTGGTCACGTCCATGGCCACCAAGGCGTCCGCGACTACTGGTCGCGCCAGTGGGCGATGATCGACCCGCATGTCGAACCGATCAGCTTCGCGGCAGGCTCAGACGACGAAATTACGGTCGAGGTGTATCAGATCGTGCGCGATCTCGAGGGGAAGGTGCTGTCGGACAAAGCTGTCGGCCATATCTTTCAGATCGAGGACGGACTGATCAGGCGCTTCGATATCCGCGCGCCCTGAGTATCGGGCGGCGACCTTCATGACCTGTTCCACAAGCAATCCGTGGCATCCTGGCCAACGCCATGGCGATGCTGCTCTACGTACGAAACAAGACGTATAAGAGAATCCCGCAGTTTGATTTCATCGGAATTATCTGATCGCATCAGTGCGACCAAGCTGGCCGACGGGCTCCCATGGGCCTTTCGCCTTGCGGATCGACCATTGTGACCAGGGAGCCAATATCGCCATGTCGAACAGTCGGTCTGCGTTGATCCAAAGCGACGGAGACGCCGTACCCGCGCTCAACCCTACAGACTACCCGGTTCGCGCGATTGTTTCGATAGCGATTGGCAATGCATTCGAATGGTTCGACATCGCGATATATGGCTTTCTTGCCATCACCATGTCGAAATTATTCTTCCCGACCGGAGACGATAAGGTGTCTCTGTTGCTGGCCTTGGGCACCTTCGGTCTTTCGTTCGTCATACGCCCGCTCGGATCCATCGTGCTCGGCTCATATGCGGACACCGCCGGACGCAAGCGCGCGCTGACGCTATCCATCACAATGATGATGCTGGGGACGCTCCTCATCGCCACCACGCCGACCTATGCCAGCATCGGCATCCTGGCACCGGTCGTCGTCATAGTCGCCCGCCTGCTGCAAGGGTTCTCGGCAGGCGGCGAATTCGGCAGTGCCACAGCCTACCTGGCGGAACAGAATCCGGCACGGCGAGGCTTCCTTTCATCGTGGCAGATGGCGAGTCAGGGCCTGACGACTTTACTTGCGTCGGCTTTCGGTGTCGCACTCAGTTCTCTTCTTGAGCCGGACCAGGTGGCAGCCTGGGGATGGCGCATGCCGTTTATCTTCGGCCTGCTGGTTGGACCGGTGGCTCTCTACATTCGCCTCACCCTGCATGAGGGCCACGAATACGTCGCTTCCCGCCATTTCGCTTCGCCGCTGCAGACAGCACTTGGTTCGCAGAAGATGCGGATTGTGATCGGGACCGGGCTGGTCATATTGGGCACCGCGAGCTCGTACACCATGCTGCTGATGCCTACCTTCGCGATGCGCCGGCTTGGTATCACCGCCTTTGCCGGGTTCACCGCGACGCTCGTCTTCGGCGCCCTGCAATTCGCCCTATGTCCCGTATTCGGCCACCTGTCCGACCGGCTGGGCCGTGTGCGGGTGATGACGACCGCCGGCGTCCTGATACTGTTGTGCGTCGTGCCGCTGTACGGGTTTCTCTTGAACCACCGATCCGCTGGTGCGCTTTACTTTGTCGAAGCGACATTGGCAATACTGATCTCAGTCTATCTGGGCCCGTTCTCGGCTGCGATGGCGGAATTGTTTCCGCCAGGGACGCGCAGTACCGGGATGTCAATCAGCTACAGCTTCGGTGTCGCGATCTTCGGCGGCTTCGCGCCCTTCATCGTTTCGTGGCTGGTCGGTGCAACCGGCAGCGACATGGCACCAAGCTTTTACATGGCCGCCGCCGCCGCACTGAGCCTGATCGCCCTGTTCGGCGCGCGCCGGGCGGGGGTGCGTTGAGCGTCGCCGATCCCGTCATCGGGTAACGCCCGACCAACGCTGGTCGAACCAAGTCCGTCGTCTGGCTCAGGAAATACGCTGGATCACGCCGTCGGGGAGCGTCACCAGAGCCGTTGCACCCGGGTAGTCGGCGAGCAGTTCGACACCGCGCCCCGGCGGCGTGACATAAAGCGCGGTCGATAAAGCGTCGGCCACCATCGCACTCGGGGCGAATACAGATACGCCTATGTAATGACCGGCGCTGGCGCCTGTCGCGGTATTGAAAAGGTGGTGGTATTTGCCACTCGCTTCGAACTTCGTTCCATAGCCGCCCGATGTGCAAACGGACCCTTGCAGAAGATCGAGAACGCGGGCGAACTTCTCGGGTCGCCGCGGATCGGTGAGGCCGACTTGCCAGGGCCGGTCATCAGGATGTCGGCCGAGCACGGCGATCTCGCTTCGGCCTAGGTCGGAAAGCACCCGGTCGAAGCCGTTGTCTCGCAGGATGCCGATGATCCGGTCCGTGACGTAGCCCTGGGCGATGCCGTTGAGCGTAAGCCCCATGCCGGGCCGCCGCAGCGCGACCTGCCGGCCGCTGAACTCGATCTCTTTCCAGTTTACCAGTGCGAGCGCGGCCGCGACGGCACGCGGGTCCGGTCCCTCCGGCGCCGGAGCCTGCGTGCCGAAGAAATGTTTGGCGTACACATCCCACAGCGGTTGCACGGTCACATCGAACGCGCCGCCGCTCAGCGCGGACAATCGGGCGCACTCCGACAGGACCAGCAGGAGATCATGCGAGGGAGCCGTAATCAGGCCATCCCGATTCAGGCACGCGATCTCGCTGTCATCGCGATACAACGCGAAGATCCGCTCCAGTCGCTCGATCTCGGCCGCGCAGAGCGCCACAATACGCTCGGTCGCCGCCTGGCTCGGATGGTAGAGCAGCAGGCGCGAAGGCGACCCCAACGACGTGCCCTGCCACTGGTACAAAGCGGTGGGATCTGACGTTCGGCGGTCGCTGGCCAGCAACGGCATGCCTGCGAACGCCCCGAGGACGGTGATGGCGCGCCGCCGCCCCAGACTGGCGAAACTCATCGGCTTGCCGCCCGGACGCGGGTTCCCGCCGGCCTGGTTGGCAAGCCCGACTGCTGTTCCAACAGCTTGCGGCGCCACACCATCGGCGGGCAAGTGTGGTCGTCGTAGTAGGTGACCTGGCAGTCCAGGCAAAAGAAACATTCATTCATGTTGATTTGGCCGTTGCGCTTGATCGCTCCCACCGGGCAGACGGTCTCGCAGACGCGGCAGCGGGTGCCGCACTCGGAATGGCGTTTCAGCGAGTTGAAGACCCGGACCTTGCCGAGGATCGCGAGCCCGCCGCCGAGGGGGCAGGCAAACCGACAGTAGAAGCGCTCGACGAACAGGCTTGCCGCGATGAGCGCCAATGCGTAGGCGACCATCGGCCATTCGGTCATGAAGCGCAGCATGATCGCAGCCTTGAATGGCTCGATCTCGGTGCCTGCCATCGCCAGATCCCACGCGAAGAACGAAACGACCACCAGCGCGACGAACAGCACGTATTTCGCAACGACCAGACGGCCGTGCAATGCGACGGGAATCTTGAGCTGCGGAATGCGCAGGCGGCGGGCCGCCTTGTTCGTCAATTCCTGCAGTGCCCCGAACGGGCAGAGCCAGCCACAGAAGGCGGCGCGCCCCCACAAGAACATGCTGACGATGGTGAAACCGAGGAGGATCGCAATCAACGGATCCGCCAGCAGATAGTCAAAATGGAGGTCCGTCGCCAGCGAATGGATCGCGGTTATCACCAGGACAACGGTCAACTGAGCGCCCGCGTACCATCCGAGCCAGACCAGGGTCCAGGTCAGGAAACCGATCCTGATCCACCGGTGCAGCCGTGGCCTGCGGCTGATCGGAGCCTGCAGCAACAAGATCGCCGTAAGCGCGGTCAGGGCGACGCCCAGGATCGCAATCTTGACGTAACGCCCGCGCCAAATCGCCATCCACGCCAAACTCCCGCTGTCGTCGGAGAAGGCGGCATCCATTACGGGCTTCAATAGGTAGCTTTCGGGCAATCGATACGGCAGCGCAAAATCGGCAAAGACTGGCTTGCCGTCGGCGGTTTCGCCCGGCACGAGAAGCCGGATCTGCCACGGGAGGCTGGGATCGAACCCGGTTTCTCCGGGCACCCGGATCAGCGCCCGCTCGGTCAGCTTGGGAGTAGCGTCGGAATGCAGGAACGGCAAGGTCCTGATGTTCTTGGTCGACAAGCGGATGGTCTTGTCGCCTTGCACAATCTCGATCGGAGCGATCGTTTCGGCACTCTCCCAGTTCGCGCCGAGAACGGAAAAGCGCCCGTTCGCGGCAATGAGCAGAACCTGATCATCGGGGCGGCGTCCGGCCGTGAACATGTACTGGTCGTACCATGCCCTGCCCAGGATATTGATGCCGATGCCAGCAGGCGTGAGCAACGCCGACGTAGAGATCCAGAAAACGGATCGTCGGCGCCAGCCGTGCGATCACCGCCAACGATCCGCTCGGCGCCCTGCTCGCGCAATTTTGCAATCACGTCTTTATAGGCCAGATGCAGATGAGCGACAGAGCCGGCGGCCTCCAGCGCGTTCCAATCGGCGGGTTCGAAACGATCAACGTCGATCCGCCCTGAGCGCGTGTTCGCGGACGCCAGAACGCCCCGGCTGCGCGCGACAATGCGCGCACCGCGGATGATCGCGTCGCTCATGAAAACCGAACTCACGGTGGCGTGCGCGATCGCATCCACTTTCGTCGGGGCCTGTCCTGGTGCCGGCTGCGAAGGCGTCGGGTCTCGCACGACATCCACGTGGTTCTTGATGTCATACCCGGTGAACTGGTCGGGGAAGTGGAGAAAATCCTCGTCACGGAGGCCAAGAATGCCGATCGCCTCGCTGTGGCGGACGAGTTTCGCTCCGGTGATGCGGCCGGTAAGGTCGACGCCGACCAGTAACACCAGCGGGCGGTCGGCAAACCCTCGGGATCGCGTGACATCCCAGGTCGAGAAGATGTATCCGATCGGCCGATCAGCTTGGTAAACGGTGGCGGCCAGTGGCGTGCCGCCTACGTCGCCAACACGGTCGGCATCTGGAAAAAGCGACTTGAGGATGCCCGGGGTCAGGTACTGAGTGACGGTCTCGCCCTTTCCGGGCTCTTCACCGAATGCCCAAGCGCGCTCGGCCCCCAGCAGGCCGGCCAATATGAGCGCCAGGACGAATACCAGGAAGGATCGGCCAGCCATCTGCATCGCGCCCGTTTTCTTGTTAAAATCCGTTTCCCATCAGCCCATCAGACTTTTATTTAGCTAACTATAAACCGCAACCACGACACCACAGATATCGTCCCGGCTGAATTCCGTCACCCTCAGGCACGAGCAAACTGGGCGACGAACTCGAGCCGCTACTCCTTTACCGCCCCCGTCATCGACGATACGTAGTACTCGACGAAGAATGAATAGATGATCGCCACCGGAACGGACCCCAGCAACGATCCCGCCATCAGCGACCCCCACTGATAAACGTCACCAGTCACCAGTTCCGTCAGGATAGCCACCGGCACCGTCTTCTTCTCGGTGCTCTGAATGAAGGCCAGCGCATAGATGAATTCGTTCCACGACAGCGTGAACGCGAAGATTCCGGCGGAGATCAGGCCCGGCACCGCGAGCGGTAGCGTGATGCGGCGCAGTATCTGCAAACGGGAAGCCCCGTCGATCAGCGCGCACTCCTCCAGTTCGTATGGAATCGATTTGAAGTAGCCGATCAGCAGCCAGGTGCAGAACGGGATCAGGAATGTCGGATAGGTCAGGATCAGCGAGATCGGGCTGTCGAACAGGCCAAACTGGAAAATCAGCGTCGCCAGCGGAATGAAAAGGATGGTCGGCGGGACCAGATATGCCAGATACACCGCCAGGCCGAAATGTTGCGCGCCCTTGAACCGCAGCCGTTCGATCGCGTAGGCGGCGAGTACGCTCGCGCCGACCGACAGGATCGTAGCCGCCGTCGCGATGCCCATGGTCGTCATCAGCCAGCGCGGATACTCGGTGTCGAACAGCAGCTTGCGAATGTTCTCCAGTGTCGGCGAGTGGACCCAGAACGGGTTGTACAGCTTGTAGTCGTACATCTCGTAGTCGGGCTTTATCGAGGTGATCGCCATCCAGTAGAACGGGAACAGCAGGACAATCACGAAGATGGCCAGCGGGATATAGACCGTGATGGTGCGGCGCGCGCGCGAGTCCCAGCTTAGGTATTCCGGCGCGTCCTTGGTCGAGGCGGCGAGGCCCTCTTCAAGTTCCTCGGCGACGACGCCGATTGTATCAGTCATTGTCCGCTCCCTGCTGCCATTTGCGCCGCCCGACGCCGAAGAAACACAGCAGCGTCGCGCCAAGCAGGAACGGGATCATCGACACCGCGATCGCGGCGCCCTCGCCGAGCTGAGAGCCTGGGATGGCTCGTTGGAACGCCAGTGTCGCCATCAGATGAGTGGAGTTGAAGGGGCCGCCACGGGTGATTGCGTAGACGAGCTGGAAGTCGGAGAAGGTGAACAGCACGGACAGCGTCAGCGCGACCGACAGGATCGGCATCAGCAGCGGCACGGTGATGCGACGGAACTTCTGGAAGGCGGTGGCGCCGTCCAGCAGTGCCGCCTCATAAAGCGATGGAGAAATGGTCTGCAGTCCGGCCAGCAAGGTAATCGCAACAAATGGGATACCGCGCCAGATGTTGGCGACGATCAACGACCAGCGAGCCGGCCAGGGTGCTCCGAGGAAGTCGAAGTAGTGTTCGCGCAGACGCAGCACGTCGACCACGACATATGAAATGATCGAAAACTGCGGGTCATAGATCCACCACCAGGCGATCGAGGACAGCACGGTTGGCACGATCCAAGGCAGCAGGACAATGGCGCGAATGAATGCCTTGAACGGCAGATGATGGTTCAGCAGCATGGCGAGCCACAGTCCCAGCAGGAATTTACCCACGGTCGCCACAGCGGTGTAGAAGATCGTATACCAGACGGCGCCCCAGAACACCGGGTCATCGAACAAAGAATAGAAGTTATCCAGCCCGATGAACTCGCCTGGCTGGCCGATCGTCGTGTCGGTCAGCGACAGCCACAGGCCCAGTCCCAGCGGATAGGTCAGAAATATCAACAGCAGCCCGACGGTCGGCAGCAGACAGAGGGCCACGAGGAACGGCTTCTTGTCGAACAGCCGGCCGATCCATGAATGCTGCCGCCGCGGCACAAACCGCATTGTGGCGTCAGCAGCTGTCGCGTCCATTTTCGCGCTCCGTCTCTGTCACTCAGCCTCGCGGATAGCCCGGCGAGCCTTTTCATCGTCGCACCAGGCACCCTTGTCCGCCAAGCTCGGCAGACCTATCCGTAGACCCTGTTTTGCGGCGTCACAAGCGCCACCTGGGCTGATCGGTCGTGCGACAAGCGACCAAGCTGCCAATTGGGCGAAGAGAGTTCTGCGATACTCGGGTGCAACGCCGAGGGCGGGACTGCCGAATGCTGGCCACGGCGGTGTCGTCAACTGGTCTTGTAGTATCGCGCCGCCTGTTGCGCCGCGCGCTTGGCGGCTGCTTCAGGCTCCGCATTGCCGGTGACGACAGCGGCGAACATATCCACGACGGTATAATTCGCGGCGACCGCCGACGAGGCCGGGGACACCGGTCCCTTGTAGCCGTCGTAATAGGGCGTATCCATACCCAGGGTATATGGCTGGAGCTTCGGATCCTCGGCCCAGAACTTCATCTTTGAATAGGCTTTGAGGGAATTCGACCAATAGCCGATACAGTTCGAAAGCCAGGGTCCGTACTGCTCCGCCTCCATCATGAAGCGGATGTATTCTTTCGCGGCATTGGGATATTTCGTGTGCTTGAAGACCATCGCATTCATTGGCGTGGCCGACATCGGCGTGCGGCTTGCCAGGCCCTTCGGCAGGACCTGATGCTGGGTATCGACAGCGATCTCGTTCAGCTTCGGATCGGGCGAGTGCTTCAGGACATAATAGATCGAAACGCCATTGAAGGTCAGCGCGATGTCGCTGGCGGCGAACGCCTTGTTGTTGCCCGAGTTGTTCCAGGAAAGCGTGCCGGAAACCATGGTCTTCTGCAGCTCGGTCGCATATTTCAGCGCCGCGATCGTTTCTTTCGAGTCGAGAGCGATATGGCCCGCTTCGTCGACCAGCATGGCGTTGTGCGACCATAGCAGCCAGGACGCGAAGCCGTTGGCGTCACCCAGCGCATGACCAAGGGAAAAGCCACAGGGATGGCCGATCTGCTGCAGCTTCTGGCAGAGTGCCAGGAAGCCGGCGTGATCGTCGGGGATGCTCGTCAAAGCCGGCCTCCTTCACCCAGGACTGGCGATAGACGACCGGTCCGGTGCCGCCCCCGATCGGAATGGAGATCCACTGGTTGGTCTTCCATTTGGTGCCGTAGAGCACCGCCAATTCCTGCCAGCCGCCGTATTTCGTGCCCAGATACTCGGCAAGGTCGGTCATGTCGGCGATCTTGGAGGCGTAGATCTGCGGATCCGAACTGAAGCCGCAAACGATGTCCGGACCGGCGCCGGTATTCGCCACGACGGCGGTCTGCGGACGGATATCCTCAAAGCTTATGAAATCGACCCGCACCGGAACGCCGGTTGCCTCGGTGAACTTGCGGCTGTTTTCCCGCCAGTAGACCTCGTCGGGGTCGATGAACTTCGCCGGCCGCAGCACCCGCAACTCGGCGCCCTTCTCCGGCTCGAATTTCAATGGCTTGACATCGTTGATGGGCACGTCGGCAACCGCGGCGCGGGCGCCGATGGCAGGTATCGCGGCCGCCGCGACGGACGCGGAGGCGAGTGCAATCGAATCGCGCCGGCTGATGGACATGTCCAAAGCTCCCGTGCCCGGTCATCTGCGGTAGAGCCCTCGGCGACCGGAGACCTGGAACTCCCTTGCCGCGGAGTATTCCGCGCCGATGGCCGAAAGGTAAAGGGGAAGCGGCGAGGCGTGGGCTGTCCGCGAGGCGGTTCAGGCGCTCATGCGATGGCCCGATGTGGCATCGAACAGATGCACCATCGCCGGATCGGGGGTGATGTGGATCGTCTCGCCGGGCTTGGCCGACACGCGCTCGCGGAAGGCGGCGATGATCGACGCGCCGGCGAATTCGGCCATCACCTGTGTCTCCGACCCGGTCGGTTCGATCACGTGGACCTTGGCCGGCACGCCGTCACCGTTGAGTTGGAAGTGCTCGGGCCTGATGCCGTAGACGATCGGTGAACCGTCCGTCACGCCCCTGGTGCTGGGCAACGGCAATGCGGTGCCCTGGTCGGACTTGAAGGCCCCGCCATCCACGCGGCCCTTGAGGAAGTTCATCGCCGGAGAGCCGATAAAACCGGCCACAAACAGATTGGCGGGGTTGTCGTAAAGGTCCAGCGGGGCGCCGATCTGCTCGACGTTGCCACCATTCATCACCACGATCTTGTCGGCCATCGTCATGGCCTCGATCTGGTCATGCGTAACGTAAACCGTCGTTGTCGTCAGCCGTTGGTGCAGTTCCTTGATCTCCGCCCGCATCGCCACCCGCAGCTTGGCGTCCAGATTGGACAGCGGCTCATCGAACAGGAACACCTGTGGGTCGCGGACGATCGCCCGCCCCATTGCCACGCGCTGCCTCTGGCCGCCTGACAACTGCCGCGGATAGCGATTCAAATACGGCGCCAGATTCAGGATTTCCGCCGCTCGGCCGACCTTCTGGTCGATCACGGCCTTCGGTGCGCTCGCCAGGCTGAGTGCAAAGGCCATGTTGTCGCGCACCGTCATGTGCGGATACAGGGCGTAGTTCTGGAATACCATGGCGATGTCGCGTTCCTTGGGGGCGACGTTGTTGACCACGCGGCCGCCGATGGCGATTTCCCCGCCGGTGATGTTCTCCAGCCCGGCGATCATCCGGAGCAAAGTCGATTTACCGCAGCCGGACGGTCCGACCAGGATGACGAACTCGCCATCGCTGATCTCGACGCTGACGCCGTGCAGCACCTCGGTTGACCCGTAGCGCTTGCGGACGTCTCGGATGGACACCTTCGCCATGCTCGCCTGACCCTTCCTGCCTTCGTCGCAACCAGCCCGGGGATATCCCGGCGGGCCGGCGGCTATCGTTACCGCTTCTTCGCACGACGCGGACGCGCACGCCAATCTTTGGGCTTGTCCCCGGATCGGTCGCCGCGAACACGGAGCAGTGCGGAGGGTTGCGGCGTCCGGTCGATACCGCGGCGGCCTGAGGGGCGCGCCCCAGCCCGCTCGCCGACGGGCGCAACGGGGACGGTTATCAGCGGCTGGTTATTGCGAGAGTAGCGGCGTCACGCGTAAGTTGATCCCGACCTGGGCCCTCGGTCCGAGGGGGATCGATGACATCGTTCCGGAATTGGCTGGCCGAAATCGGACTGCAAAGCTACGACTCAGTCTTCGCCTCTAATAAGATCGACTTCGACGTCATTCGCTCCTTGAGCGACACGGATCTTCGCGAGCTCGGCCTCGCGTTGGGTGACCGCAAGCGGCTGCTCCAGGCTGTTGCCAGGCTGGACGAGCGGCTGACCGCCGATCCCGTCGCTCCGGCGGCTGGTCTGGGACCGCTCCGCGAAGATGCGGTGTCGCACGGTGGCGAACGCCGCCAGCTCACCGTGATGTTCTGCGACCTGGTGGGTTCGACGGCGCTGAGTGAAAAGCTCGACCCCGAAGAACTGCGCAGCCTGTTGCACGCGTATCGCACCCTCTGCGGCGAGGTGATCGCGCGCTACGACGGGTTTGTCGCCCGCTACGTGGGCGACGGCATCCTGACCTATTTCGGCTGGCCCACCGCGCACGAAGACGACGCCGAGCGCGCCGTGCGGGCGGCCTTGGAGATCGTTCATACCGTCAAGCGGGCCTCGTCCACCGAGAACTTGTCGGTCCGCATCGGCATCGCCACCGGTCCTGTCGTCGTCGGTGAAACAGGCCGGTGCGGGGGACCAGTCAAAGCTGGCGGTGGGCAGCACGCCCAATCTCGCCGCGCGTCTGCAAGGACTGGCCGCCGCCGACCAGATCGTCATCGCCGCCTCGACCCGTCGATTGGTCGGCAATGCGTTTGAACTGACCGATCTTGGCGAACATGACCTGAAAGGGATCGCCGAACCGGTTCACGCCTGGCGGGTGGAGCGTGCCTTGGTGACGGAAAGCCGCTTCGATGCCAATCGCGGCGGTAGCGCGCTGACGCCGCTGGTGGGCCGCGAAGAGGAACTGGATCTGCTGCTGCGCCGGTGGTCGCAGGCGAAGGACGGCGAAGGCCAGGTGGTGCTGCTGTCGGGTGAACCCGGGATCGGCAAGAGCCGCATCCTGAACGCGTTGCGCGAGCGGCTCGAAGCGCAAGGCGTGCAGGCGCTGCGCTTCCAGTGCTCGCCCTACTACGTGAACAGCGCCTTCTGGCCCATCATCGACAACTTCGAACGGACGCTGAAGTTCGCCCGCGACGAAACGACCGACGCGAAACTCGACAAGCTGGAAGCGCTGATCGTCACGCAGTACGGCCGGCCGCTGGCCGACGTCCGGTTCGTCGCTTCGATCCTGTCCATCCCCTGCGAGCAGCGCTACGGCGCCCTGCCGATGACGCCGCAGAAGCACAAGGACGAGACGCTGCGGACCTTGGTCGACATCACCGAAGCGGCCGCCCGCCGGCAACCCAGCGTGATGCTGTTCGAGGATGCGCACTGGGCCGACCCCACCACGCTGGAGGTGCTGGATCTGCTGATCGACCGGGTGAGAACCGTTCCGCTGCTGGTCGTGCTCACCCACCGGCCGGAGTTTCAGTCGCGCTGGTCCGAGCAGGGACATGTCGGCGCACTGAACCTGTCCAAGCTGACCCGGGCGCAGAGTGCGGCGATGGTCTCCGCGCTCGCGGGCGGCAAGGCGCTGCCCGCGGCGCTGCTCGAGCAGATCCTGACCAGGACCGACGGCGTGCCGCTGTTCGTCGAGGAGCTGACCAAGTCCATTCTCGAATCGGGCGAGCTGAAGGAGGCGGGCGATCATTACGAATATGGTGGCTCCGCTCGCGCCGTCACCATTCCGGCCACGCTGCGGGACTCGCTGATGGCGCGGCTGGATCGCTTCATGCCGGTGAAGGAGATCGCCCAGATCGGGGCGGCGATTGGCCGCGAGTTCAGCTACGAGCTGATCGCCGCGGTCGCGCCGATGCCGCAGGCCCAACTCGACGACGCCCTGGCGCAGCTGAGCGCGTCGGGACTGGCCTTCCGTCGCGGCACGCCGCCTGATGCCGATCTACACCTTCAAGCACGCGCTGGTGCAGGACGCGGCTTACGACTCGTTGCTCAAGAGCCGCAGACAGGAGTTGCACGCCAAGATCGCCCGCGTGATCGAGGCAGCGCTTCCCGAACATCAAGACCACCGAACCCGAGGTGCTGGCGCATCACCTCACGGCCGCGGGCCTTGCCGAAGCCGCCATTCCGCTCTGGCAGGCCGCCGGCGAGCTGGCGTTGAAGCGCATGGCCCTGACCGAGGCCATCGCCCATCTCAACCAGGGGCTCGAACTGGTCTCCACCCTGCCTCGGTCATCGCAACGAGACGCCAGCGAACTGGGGCTGCGCACCCGCCTTGGCACCGCGTGGCTGGCGCTCAAAGGCTGGGCCGCCCCGGAAGTCTGGACCAGCCTGCATCCGGCACTTGCCTTGGCGAAGTCGCTCGAGCGCCACGACGCGCTGGCGCCCATCTTCTGGGGACTGACGAGCAACGTCCTGACGCAAGGGCGCGTAGCGGAGTCCCTGCCGTGGGCGGAGGAGATGCTGGACCTCGCGAAGGCGACCGGCGATGCCGACCTGCTGATCGCGGGACACGCACTTGCCTGCGCCTGCTACTGTTTGGCGGGCGAGTTCACCAAGGCTGTGGAGCACGCCGACAAGGTGCTGGACCTCTACGACGACGAGAAGCATCGCCATCTTGCAGACATCCTCAACCACGATCCCAAAACTGTAGCCGGTATCTGCGGCTCGATTAGCACCTGGATACTGGGCTACCCGGACCGGGCATTGCGGCTGAACGATGAAAAAGACGCGCACGCCCGCCGGCGCGGTCACCCCTTCGACCTCGGATTTGCGCTGACGTACTGGGGCGCATGAGTTCGATCACCGCTGTGACGCACGAGGACCTGCGCAAGCGCGCCGAAGAATGTGAGCGGCTGGGCCGGGAGAACAGCCTGCCCGTGCTGTGGGCGCTGATGGCACCCATTTCATATGGCCTGGCACTTATCCGGGAAGGCAAACCCGCCGAAGGAATTGCCCCGCTCAAGGCCGGCATCGCGTTTTGGGAAGCGAGCGGCGGCAAGGTCCGCAGCCCGACCATGAAAGCGTTCTTGGCCGAAGCCATGGCGCTGACCGGCGACCTCGACAATGCCCTGCAGCTGATCGACGAGCAGATCGCCCAAATCGAACGCCCCGGATGGGAGGAACGCCTTCACTACGCCGAGATCCTGCGCCTCAAGGGCTGGATGCTCTCGCTCAAGGGCGACCTTGAAGGCGCCGAGCGGAACTTTCTCGCCTCACTCGACTGGGCGCGCCGCCAGCAGGCGAAAATGTGGGAGCTGCGCACGTCGACCAGCCTCGCACGACTGTGGCAGAGCCAGGGCAAACGCCAGGACGCGTATGAGTTGCTCGCCCCGGTTTACGGCTGGTTCACCGAAGGCTTCGACACCAAGGATTTGCAGGAGGCGAAGACGCTTCTCGCCGAGCTGAATTAGTCAGACGGCGGTTGCCTGTTGGCGACTGGATCGACACCACAAACAACAGTCCTTCATCCGGGCGCGTCCGGCCGGTTGTGCCTGCGCAGCACTGCAAGTCGTAGCTAGAGCTAGAGGTGGTCCCGTCATGTCAGGTCCCGCGAAGGCTGTGCGGGACGCGCCGTTATCCGCAGCCTCCCTCTTTCTTAAATTCCTAGATGCACGGGCTGGCGGCCTCAGCGTCAAGCCCGGCTTTCGGGACCGCTCCCTCGACCGGTGACGCAGGCTCATATACTACGTAAGCAACGATCGCCGCGCCGACAGAAATTCTTCCACCGCCGCTACCAGGTGGTCGCACTCGGCATCACCGATCGGCAGCGATACGGTCATCATGCCACGCCGAGCGAGCCAGATGCCGTGGGCGAGCATGTCGAAAAAGAAGAGTTCTTTCAATTTGGCATCGGATCTTGCCGCGTCCTCAGGACAGGTGATCGGCCCGCGCACAGTGTGCACCGCCAGCATCGACCCGATGCCGGTAAACTGCACCGGCGCATCCGCCGCTCGGCATAGCGCATTCAGACGCTCCCGCAGCGCCTCGCCGCGAGCGTTCAGGGTCACGGCGGCGGCCGGTGTATAGACCTCCGTAAGTCCAGCCAGACCGGCCGACATGGTCAGAACGTTATTGTTGAATGTGCCGGCATGCGGCAGCGCATCAGCACGCCTCGGGTCGAACAGGTCCATGATCTCGGACCGGCCGCCGAATGCCCCGAACGACATGCCGCCGCCGATATACTTGCCAAACGTTGTCAGGTCAGGCTGCACGCCGAACACGGATTGCAACCCGCCGGGAGCAAGGCGCGATGTCATGACCTCGTCCAGGATCAGCAGCGCGCCGATGCGGGTAGTCTCCGCCCGCAGCATGGCCAGGAACGCAGCGGTGGCCGGAATACAGCCGCCACTGCCGATCATCGGCTCCAGCATCACCACCGCCAGGTCCGCGGCATGCTCGGCGATCAGCGCCCGGGTGCGGGGGATGTCGTTGTACGGCGCGATGACGAACTCGAACGGCGCGTTGATCGGCGAGCCGCCGGCGGCAAAGCCGAACACGGCACCATGATAGGCCCCGTTGAACACCAGCACCCGTTTGCGCCGGGTGAAGATACGGCCGACGGAAATCGCCAGCAGGTTCGCCTCGGTGCCGGAGTTGGTAAAGCGCACCCGTTGCAGCCCGAAGCGCTCACAGACAACCCGGGCGAACACCGCCTCGGTCATGTTGCTGGCGCCGAAGCTGATTCCGTTGTCGAGCGCCCGATCCACCGCGGCGCGGATCACCGGGTGGGAGTGTCCGTACAGGCCGGCGGTATACTCACCGAGGAAGTCGACATATTCGGCGCCATCCACGTCCCACATGCGGCAGCCCTCGGCGCGGGCCATCGCCAGCGGAAACGGCGCGTAGTGCAGCACGGTACGGGTGTTGCCACCGGGCATCACGGCGGTGGCCTCGACATAGCGTGCCAGGCTGTTGGGGTTGCGGGTGACGTAAGCTTCCTTCGCGTCGTTCAACGCCGCGTCGATGTCGGTGTTGCGCAAGGCGGTGTCGCTCATGGGCCGGGTTCCCAGGAATGGAAGCCGCGACAGTCTGCCGCGCGGCGCCCCGGAGGCGCAACCAGGCACGTCCGCGACCCGGCACACCACCGCCACGCCCGAACCCGGTTTGACGTACGCGGCCGCCGCGTATACGGGCCGAGGTCGGCACTTAGAGGCAGCTTGTGACGTCCCTCCAACTCTTGGCTGACGACCTGACCGGTGCGCTCGATACAGCGGCGGAATTCGCCGGTCTGGTTGGACCGGTGCCGGTGTTCTGGAACGGGGCTATCCCGGACGAGCTTCCGGCCAATGCCGCACTGGACAGCACCACTCGGGAACTCGACCCGGAGCAGGCCGGCGCGATCGTCGCCGAGATGACGCCCCATCTCGCCGATGCCACCATCGCGTTCAAGAAGGTCGACAGCCTGATGCGCGGGGCGACGATCGTGGAACTCGCAAGCTGCCTGCGGGCCGGTGGCTGGGATCACTGCGTCCTGGCGCCGGCATTCCCGTACCAGGGCAGGATCACCCGGGGCGGTCGGCAGTACGCCTCGGCGCCGGGAGGAAACTGGATCCAGGTTGGCGGCGATCTGATCGCCGAGCTGCGGGCGCTGGGTTTGGTGGCGCAGGCCGGTCGGCTGGATGCGGTGTTGCCCCCGGGGGTCAGTGTGTTCGAGGCGGAGACGCACGACGATCTGCGTCGGGTGGTCGATACAGCGCAACGCTGCGGCGATAAAGTGCTGTGGAGCGGCACCGGCGGCCTCGCGCAAGCGATCGCCGCGGACTCCCACCGCGCCGTTCCCGCCACACTGCCGCTCCCGATCCTCGGCTTGTTCGGCTCCGACCAGGCCGCCACCGCGGGACAACTCGCCGCCTGCGCGCGGCATTGGACCGAGTTGCAGGATGGCGGGCCGGCTGGCGCCGACGTACTCGCCCGCGGGATGAGCACAGCGGGCATCGCGCTGGCGAGTTTCATCCATCCCGACGGGACTTCGCGCCCCGCCGCCAGCGGACGGATCGCGCGCGAGATGCAACGTCTGATCCAGCAACTCGACCCGCCCGGCAGCCTGGTCGTCGCTGGGGGCGAGACCTTGCGCAGCCTGTGTCTGTCTCTGGGCGCGACGAGCCTGGAGGTGCAAGGCCGGATGGTGCCCGGTGTGCCGCGCTCGGTGATGCGGGGCGGGCGGTGGGATGGGGTCACCGTCGTCTCCAAGTCGGGTGCGTTCGGCCATCCGACCTTGCTGCGTGACTTGTTGCCGATCCCCGAAACGAACACCCTGACCGACGGCAATGCGCCGGCAAACGGCATCGTAAGGAGAGCGTCATGACCGCGCGACCCCTCGCCATCACCATGGGTGACCCGGCCGGCATCGGCCCCGAGATCATCGTCAAGGCGGCGGCCGAGTTGCAGCCTCGGCTCGAGCGAGGCGATCTGCGTCTGCTGGTGATCGGCAGCAATGCGGCGCTGGATCAGGCCCGCGCCCGGTTCGCCCCGAAGCTCACTCTCGCCGCGGTGGCCGAAGACGATACGGCCTGGCCAGCCTTTGGCGCCTTGCAGGCTGGACCCGAGGGCGAACCTATCCGGCCGGGCGTGTTGTCGGCCGATGGTGGCCGCTTCGCCTTCCAGGCGGTCGAGCGCGGCGTCCGCCTGGCGATGGACGGCCGGATCGGCGGCATCGTCACCGCGCCGCTGAACAAGGAGGCGCTGAACAAAGCGGGCTACCACTATCCCGGCCATACCGAGATGCTGGCGGAGCTGACTGGTGCGAAAGGCTCCTGCATGATGCTGGCGCACGGCAACATGCGGGTCAGCCACGTGACCACCCATATCGCGCTGGAGGACGTGCCGAAGCGCGCTACGGCCGAACGGCTGCGGCGGGTGATCGAGCTGACGCATGACGCGCTGGGCCGCCTGGGATTGGGGCGAACACGCATCGCGGTGGCGGCGCTGAACCCGCATGCCGGTGAGGGGGGACTGTTCGGCCGTCACGATATCGATGTGGCGTCGCCGGTGATCGCCCGGGCAGTGGCCGAGGGTCTTGACGTGGTCGGCCCAGTGCCCGGCGACACGGTGTTCGTGAAGCTGCGGGCCGGGCAATACGATGCGGTGATCGCCAACTACCACGACCAGGGACACATCCCGGTCAAGCTGCTGGGCTTTGAGATCGACCCGAAGACCGGGCGGTGGGACGCGCTGTCCGGGGTCAATATCACCTTGGGGCTGCCGATCATCCGCACGTCGGTCGACCACGGCACGGCGTTCGACATCGCCGGTCAGGGGATCGCCAACGCCCGCAGCCTGATCGAGGCGATCGAGTACGCCGAGCGGTTGGCGGGCGGATGACCTGGGAATTTGGGCTGGCGAGGCGGGGATGCCCACTCTATTGTGCGGTGCGTCAACGTAAGGGCCCGTGCTGATGGACTTGAAAGACCATATTCGCGGCATTCCGGATTTTCCAAAGCCGGGAATTCTCTTCTACGACATCTCCACGTTGCTGCGGGATGCGGACGCCTGGCAGGTGGCAATGGGCCGGATGGCCCGCGCGGTGAGAGCGTACATGCCTGATCTGGTCGCCGGGGTCGAGAGTCGCGGCTTCCTCATCGCCGCGCCACTGGCCCTGAAGCTGGGGTGCGGCTTCGTCATGATCCGCAAGCGCGGCAAGTTGCCCGGGGCGACAGTCGGATTGAACTATGCGCTGGAATACGGCGAGGACCGTGTCGAGATCCAGGCCGACGCGGTGCACTCGGGCCAACGCGTGGTGGTGGTGGACGATCTGCTGGCAACCGGCGGGACAATGGCCGCCGGCATCGCGCTGCTGCGTCAGGTGGGTGCGGTGGTCCCCGCCGCCGCGGCGTTGATCGAGCTCAGTTTCCTCAATGGACGCGCGCGACTGGATGTGCCGTGTGAGGCGCTGGTTTCGTACAGCGAATAATAGTGGATGGCCATCGACCCGCAGGTCGCTGACGGCGCCGCCCACCCCACGCCCCTGCCCTGGCCGCGACCGAAACAAATGCGTGATCATAGCCGCTGACCCGAGGCCACCCCTGCCAAATATTTGCGACCTGATTGTCATCGGCGGCGGCTTGGTGGGCGCCGCCATCGCATGGGGCGCGCAGGCAAACGGAGCCTCGGTCCTGCTGCTCGATGAGGGCGACGTCGCCTACCGCGCCGCGCGTGGGAATTTCGGCCTTGTCTGGGTGCAGAGCAAGGGAGCCGGCATGCCTCCCTATGCGCACTGGACCCGACGCTCCGCGGCGCTGTGGACCGACCTGACCGCTCGCCTCCATGCCACGACGGGCATAGACACCGCGTTGCGCCAACCCGGAGGTCTGGCTTTCTGCCTCTCGGACGAAGAATACGAACAGCGGGAGGCCATGCTTCACCGCATGCACAACGAAAGCGGCGACATCGGCACCCGCATGCTCAGTCGGACCGAGGTCCGCGCCATGGTGCGCGGCTTGGGGGACGAGGTTACAGGAGCCTCCTACTGTCCGATCGATGGCCACGCCAATCCGCTGCATCTGCTGCGCGCGCTGCATCGTTCGCTCGCCGGCGCCTACCGGCCAAACCGCAAAGTGGACGGCATCGACGCCGCGCCGCACAGCTTCACCGTTCATAGCGGGGCGGAGAATTATCACGCTCCCAGGCTGCTGATCGCCGCCGGGCTGGGCAGCCGAACGCTGGCGCCGATGGCGGGGCTGGACATGCCGGTGTCGCCGTTGCAGGGGCAGATCATTGTCACCGAACGCGTCGGCAAGCTACTCGACTACCCCTCCCACCTGCTGCGTCAGACCGACGAGGGCACGGTGATGCTCGGCGACAGCCACGAAGACGTCGGATACGACGTCACCACCCGGGTCGCCGTGCTCAAGCAGATCGCCGAGCGAAACCTGAGGATTTTTCCTGCACTCAGGGAAGCGTCGGTCATTCGGATGTGGGCGGCGTTGCGCGTGATGTCACCGGACGGCTTCCCGATCTACGAGCAGTCGGCGCGGTATCCCGGCGCGTTCGCTGCAACCTGCCACAGCGGGGTGACATTGGCGGGTGCGCATGCACTGGCACTGGCGCCCGCGATCCTCCAGGGCAAGCTGCCGGACGAGTTGTCCGCCTTCACCGGCCAGCGCTTCAAATCAACCGCGGCCGCGTAGCCCTGCGTCGCTTCTTGCGGCGCCGTCGACTCTTTCTTGGATCGGCACAACTGGAGAGTTGAGCGCGGGGTCGTTCCTTGCGCCGACCCGGCATAAAACCATCGCCCTGCTGCCACGTTACAGCGCCGCAGCGGGGACATAGGTGATGAAGACGCTATGGATCGTGAGCCGGCGCAGTGCCGAGGCCTTCATCGACGACGGGGCACTTAGTCGTGGCGCAGCGATCGCATTCTATGCGCTGACCTCGATCGGACCGGTGCTGCTGATCGTCGTCGCCGTCGCCGGACTGTTTTTCGGCGAGGACGCCGCACGAGGCGCCCTGATGAGCAAGCTCGGCGACGCAATGGGGCCGCAGAGCGCGGCGTTCCTGCAGAGCGCGATTGGCAACGCCGCCAATCCCAAGTCCGGGATCCTCGCCACGGCGATTGGCGTCGTGTCGCTGATCGTCACTGCCAGCGGCGTGTTCGGGGAGATGCAGACGGCGCTGAATGCCATCTGGCGGGCCAATCCGGAGGGCACCACCGTCACCCGACTGATCCGCGCCCGCTTGACCAGTCTTACGCTTGTCGTGACGCTAGGCTTTCTGCTGCTGGTGTCGCTCGTCATCGGGGCCGCGATCGCCGCCGTGGGCCAAGTGTTGAACACCATCATGCCGTTCACCCAGGTGTTGCTGCACCTGCTGAATTTCGTCGTGTCACTGCTGCTGCTCGGCGCGATTTTCGCCGCAATATACAAGATCCTGCCGGATACGCGTCTGCGTTGGCGGGACGTGGTGGTCGGCGCCCTGGTTACCGCACTGCTGATCACCATCGGCAAGATGGCGATCGGGATCTATATCGGCACCAGCGGGATAGCCTCCAGCTACGGTGCGGCCGGGTCAGTCCTGGCGGCGTTGCTGTGGATTTATTATTCGGCGCAGATTTTCCTGTTCGGCGCGGAATTTACCCGTGCCTATGCCGACGTGCACAATGCGCGTCGGTCCAACAAGGGCACCACGGTGCAGTCTACCAAGCCGGGCGAGAACGCCGGAGCCAAATCAGTTGAGGCGGCGCAGTCCAGCTAAGGCGGCAAATGGGTGGGGCTCGACGTCAGCCTCTGCCTCCGGAAGTTCGGCGCCGGGCATCCGAGGGTAGGGGTCGAGCGCCAGGCCAAGCTGTTCCGCGGCCGCCTCGCCCAGGTCGATCTGATTTCCCTCGAATGGTACTTCATCGTCGGTCTCGGGATCGATCTCGTCGGATTCGTCGCCGGACGGGACGAAGCGGACCTGAAAGTTCTCCTCGACGGTGGCCTCGAAATCCTCGAGAGAGACGACACAGGTCTGCGTGATGCGTGCGCGGAGATATCCGCGTGCGAGAACCACATCTCGGCCCTGGCGCATCAGGTGGAACTGGCAGGACAACGTGTGCACCGCCGGCAGCCTCATCCGCGCGGCGAGGGCAGCGCATTCCGGGGCACTTGCCTCCAGCGTCAGGTCGAGGCCGTGCGCGCCTACGCGGTCCAGCGAGATGGGGCGATGGAATTCCGGCATGGTTTCGGTCATCGCGCGGCCTCCTCGGCGGGCAGGAATTGAACAATTCCACGTTTCAGGGTGTCCAGGCTTTGGGCCGCCAGGGCTTGATCCTGCGCCCACATGAGACGCTTGAGCGCCGCAGCGGAACCCTCGGGCGGAGCCGAGCCGCGCCAGACATTGCGGGCGATCGCGTTCTCCAGCCCCTCGGCGTTCTCCCAGTTCTCTGTATAGGCCGCCGCTCTGCCGTGAAGCGCCTCCCACATTGCGCGGTTGCGCTTGCCGACCGACAGATCGCCGACGCCCATCTCCCGCAGATTGATGTCCATATCGAGGAACATCGCATCGAACACCGCCTGGGCGAGGATCGGACCGGGCTGGGGCTCGCGCTTCAAGCGCCGGATCAGCAGGAATACATGCAGCACGATGACGTCGAATCGCCCGTCCAGCGTGTCCGGCGTTCCGAGGTCGACATAAAGATAAGGACCGCGGGCCGCGGTAACCGCGGCACCATAGAGCTGAAAGCCCGCACGCTCATATCGGGCCTTTCGGCCGAGGGTCAGAAAACCCGCCAAAATCGCCTCATTACATCAATAGCCAGTCTCATCCGGGCAGGCAGCGCGCCCACCCGATCCGGCCGCCTGCGCCGGCCGATTGACACAACATGGCCGCCCGTGACACGCACAAGATAGCTAGTACCGGCCGCCGATCCAACCGGCGGTCAACCAGAGTTTCACAGGATGCGCTGCCCATGCCAATCGTCCGCCGGCTGTTGCTCCTGTGCTGCCTGCTGCTCTCCGCGGTGCCGCTGACCTCCTGCAGCTGGCTGTTGCCGCCGCCGGTGCTGCGCGGCAACAAGGTCGATGCGGAGCATTTGAAGGAACTGGTGCCCGGCACTTCCACCAAGGCTGATGTGACCGCGCTGATCGGCTCGCCGACCGCGCGCGCGACGTTCGACGATAGTACCTGGTTGTATATCAGCGAGGTGACGCAGCAGCGCCCCGGGCAAGTGCTGGGTGAGATCGACCAGAACGTCGTGGTGGTGTCATTCGATGACAAGGGCGTGCTGCAAAAGGTCGGAACGAGGGACAAGGCCGATTCGTTGCCGGTCAATGTGGTGGCGCGCACCACGCCATCCCCGGGAACCGAGGCCTCCTTCATGCAGCAACTGTTAGGCAACATTGGCCGCTTCAATCCGGGCGGCCTGGTTCCTTCGGGCGGTGGCGGCGGCAGTGCCGGCGGGGCGCCGGCGCCGGCGGGGAGCCCGGGGACTTACTGAGCGACCCTCTTGCCGCGGCATGAATGGTCCGGCAGCTTTGCCTCACTCGCGAGCGTGTGACTTCGACCTGATCCAGCGTGCTGGGCCGGGAAACAAGCGCGTGCCGTGCCACCGCCGGAAACAGGTTTGACCATGGACGCCTCCCAGCCCGCTGTTCGATCCGCTGCCGACTCGCTCGCCCTGCGTTATGGGCCGGATGCAGTTCCCGCCGCTGGCCCGTGGAACGAGCACCTCGCTTTGCTGTTGTCGCACAGATCGGTGCGAGGCTACCGGCCGGACACGCTGCCCGCCGGCACGCTGGAGAGCTTGGTAGCCGCGGCGCAATCGGCCGCCACGAGTTCCAATCTGCAGACCTGGTCCGTGATCGCGGTGACCGATCCGGATAAAAAGACCGCGCTTTCGAAAGTGGCGGCGGGCCAGAAACATATCCGGGAATGTCCGCTGTTCCTGGTGTGGCTGATCGACATTTCCCGCAATCAGCGACTGGGCGAACAGGAGGGTGTCGCACTCGAAACGATGCCCTATCAGGAAACGTTCCTGGTCGCCGCGATTGATGCGGCTCTCGCGGCGCAAAATGCTGTCATCGCGGCGGAGTCGCTGGGACTGTCCACGGTGTATATCGGCGCGTTGCGCAACGATCCGATCCAGGTGGCGAAGCTCGTCGGCCTGCCGCCGGGCACCTTTGGCGTGTTCGGTATGTGCGTCGGCTACGCGTCGCCGACCGAGACGGGCGAAGTAAAGCCGCGGCTGCCGCAGCAGGTGGTGCTGCACCACGAGGTATACGATGCATCCGGCGAGCCGCCGCGACGGGCCGCATACGACGCCTTGATGACGGCATTTTCGACCCGCAACGAAATGGCCGCCGACACCTGGACGAGGCGAGTGATCGGTCGGATGGGCAAGATCGCCGCAATGGGTGGGCGCGACCGGATGGTCGCCGCGCTGCACGCCATGGGCTTTCCGTTACGCTAGAACGCTTCCACCGCGAGTCGAAACGCTCCGGCCATTGTTTCACGAGCAATTTCATCAGCCTGATATCGCTCGGCGATTCGAGCCAGGCTGATGTTGCTCTGGGCGAGCGGCCCGGAAGGGTCGATCCGCGACCGTCCGCGGGAACGGCATTGCCGTCACCCGCGCTCATACTTCCGCAAGTCGGGCCGAGCGTGCTACCCGACAGGCGATGAAATCCGTGCTGCGCTCGCGCCTATTCCAGACCCTGCTGGCGCATATCATTGGCGGCTATCTCGCGCTCGCCCTGCGTACCACGCGCTGGACGCTGGATGGGCTGGAGCATCTTGCTCCGCACGGCGCCGGCGCTCCGGCGGTTATCGCCTTTTGGCACGAGTTTCTACCTATGATGCCGGAGTTGTTGGTGCTGACGCGGCTGCTACCCGGCTATCATCCGACGGGGGTGCATACCTTGGTGAGCCAGCATCGGGACGGTCGCTTCATCGCCGCCGTCGTGCGGCGGTTCGGCATCCTGCCGATCCTGGGCTCATCGACACGCGGGGGGACCGCAAGTCTGCGCAGGATGCTGGCTGCATTGTCGGCGGGCGACCTGATCAGCATCACGCCAGATGGCCCTCGAGGCCCTCGGCGTCAGGCCGCGGCCGGGGTCACCCAACTCGCGGCCCTTTCCGGCGCGCCGGTGCTGCCGTGCGCTGCCCGCACCAGCCGGCGCATCGAGCTCAACACCTGGGATCGGATGAAGGTGCCGCTGCCATTCGGTCGTGGCATCATGGTATGCGGTCCTGCCGTTCGGGTCGCCCGGCACGGGTGGGAGGGCGCTGTCCCGGTCATTACTGAAGCGTTGAACCAGGCAGCGGAACGGGCGGAGCAGCTTTGTCCGGCGTGACCGCCCCGCTTCTGACCGCGGGCTGGGCCGTTGCGACCACGCTGCTGGCCCCTGCTCTGCGGGTAAATCTGCGGCGGCGGGTAACGCGCGGGCGGGAAATCGCCGAACGCCTGCCGGAACGACGCGGAATTGACGGGACCGAGCGGCCAGCGGGCCCGCTGCTGTGGATGCACGCCGCCAGCGTGGGTGAGACCACCTCAATCCTGCCGGTGCTGACTGCCCTGCGGTCGCGCGCCAGGGTGCTGCTGACCACGGGCACCGTGACCTCCCAGACATTGCTCGACCGGCAGTTGGAGGAGCTTGGGTTGGGTGGCGACGTCCTGCACCGGTTCGCCCCGCTCGATGTGCCGAGTTGGGTAGACCGATTTCTCTCGCACTGGCGTCCCGACGCCGCATGTTTCGTCGAAAGCGAGCTGTGGCCGAATCAACTTCTTGCCTGCCGAGCGCGAGGCATTCCCATGATGCTGCTCAACGCGCGGATGTCGGATCGCAGTTTTGCCCGTTGGCGATGGGTGCCCGGAGTGGCCCGCCACATCCTCGGCAGCTTTTCCTGTATCCGGGCGCGCGGGGAGCTGGACGCCGAACACCTGCGAGCCTTGGGCGCTGCTCGTGTCGAGAGTCCGGGCGACTTGAAATTTGCCGCTCCACCGTTGCCGGTCGACCAGGCCGAATTGGACGCTTTGGTGATTGCCCTGGCCGGCCGGCCGATGTGGCTCGCGGCCAGCACCCATCCCGGTGAGGAACAGGTTGTGGCAACCGTGCACCGCCTGATCGCCGCGACGCATCCGGGCCTGCTGACCATCATTGCGCCGCGTCACCCGGACCGCGGCCCGGCTCTGGCTGCCGAACTGAGTGCGCCTCGGCGTTCGACGGGACAGACACCGCCTGCGGAAGGAATGTGGATCGCCGACACCATGGGCGAACTCGGCCTTTGGTACCGGCTGGCCCCTATAGCGTTCGTCGGCCGCAGCCTGCTCGCTCCCGGTGGCGGCCAGAACCCGCTGGAGCCTGCCCGCCTTGGCTGCGCCGTCGCCGTCGGTCCGCATTGCGGCAATTTCGCCGACCATGTTGCCCTGCTGCGGGAGGCCGGTGCGCTGGTTGACGTCCATGATGCGGCCAGCCTGGCGAAGTTCGTGGCCGGCATGCTCGACAATCCCGACCAGCGCCGCCGGCTCGGTGAGCACGCTGCCGCGGCGGTCCGCCGGCATGAGGATTTGCCGGCCCGCACCGCCGAGGCGCTGTTGACGCTACTACGCTCGTCGGAATGATCGGGCGACCTGCCCGGAGGTCGTCCGGATGATGCGCACCCCTGCTTTCTGGTCACATGACGGTATTCTCGCCCGAGCTTTGTCCCCGCTGTCCTCGCTGGGCGCCGCGGTAACGGCAGGCCGCGTCGGGCGTCCGGGCTGGGAAGCACCTGTGCCGGTGGTCTGCTGTGGCAACGCAACTCTCGGTGGCGCCGGTAAGACCACTTTGGTGATTGATCTGGCGCACCGCCTGACGACCCGGGGGGTCCAGGTGCATATCCTGCTGCGTGGCTATGGCGGGTCGGCACGAGGCGTGCATCGAGTGACGCCGGATGATCCGGTCGGCGCGGTCGGCGACGAGGCGCTGCTTCTGACGGAGGTGGCGCCGACCTGGACCGGAGCCGACCGTGCGGCCAGCGCCCGAGCCGCAATCGCCACCGGAGCCGAGGTCCTGTTGATGGACGACGGGATGCAGAACCCGACGTTGGTGAAATCCCTTTCCCTGCTGGTCATCGATGGAAGGACAGGTTTCGGCAATGGCCGCGTGCTGCCTGCCGGTCCGCTGCGGGAAAGCGTGGCAACGGCCGCCGCTCGTACCAATGCGGCCGTATTGATCGGTGCGGACGCATCCCGCGCTCTGGACCAATTGCCGCCGGGACTACCGGTGCTGCGGGCGAATCTGGTTCAGGATTCCGCCGTGGAATCGCTGGCGGGGCATCGGGTGCTGGCGTTCGCCGGCATCGCCTTCGCGGAAAAATTCTTCTCGCCGCTGCGTCAGGCTGGTGCGATTCTGACGGCCACCCGACGGTTCGCGGATCATCATCGTTATACAGTGCGAGAATTGGACCGGCTGCTGCGTGACGCGGCGGCGCTGCAGGCAGTCCTGGTGACAACGCCAAAGGACGCGGTTCGCCTGCCATCGGAGATTCGTTCGCGGGTGACAGTCATCGGCGTCGGGTTGCGATGGGATGATCCAAGCCAGATCGAGCAAATGCTCGATAAGGTAACCGATGATGCTAGACTGGCCGCAATGCGTTGATCTCAAGCAAGAGGTGACCATGCCGAACTCCGACACGCCCGACCCCGGCATACATGATCGGGTCTTCCTGTTCGACGTTGACAACACGCTGCTGGACAATGACCAGGTTCAGCACGACCTGGGCGATCACCTCGGTGCGGAATACGGAACCGAAGCACGTGATCGGTACTGGGCGCTGTTCGAGGACCTCAGAAGCACGCTGGGCTATGCTGACTATCTGGGGGCTCTGCAACGCTATCGGCTGGAGGATCTGCATAATCCGAAGGTTCTCCGCATTGCCAACTGGCTGGCGGACTATCCCTTCGCCGACCGGCTGTATCCGCGGGCTCTCGAGGCGGTGAGGCATGTCGCGGCCTGGGGACCGGTCGTGATTCTGTCGGACGGCGACGCGGCGTTCCAGCCGAGGAAGGTCGAACGCTCCGGCCTATGGCACACGTTCGCCGACAACGTGCTGATCTATGTGCACAAGGAACAGGCGCTGGACGATGTCGAACGCCTCTACCCTGCCCGGCGCTACGTCATGATCGACGACAAGCTCCGCATTCTGGAAGCGCTGAAGCAGCAATGGGGGGACCGGGTTACAACCGTGTTTCCGCGTCAGGGGCACTACGCGCACGACCCGGAGGAGCTCAGGAAGCGCCGGCCGGCGGATATCTCCATCGATGCGATCGGCGACTTACTGGGGTTTGGGCGCGACGGCTTCCAGCTGTAAGGCCGCAAGCTGTCGCATCATGCCGCGTCGCAATGCGGTGAAAATCCACGCCGCCGCCAGCAAATTCGCCACCGCCGCGACCCGCAGGGTCGCAGGTGCGTCCAGCCCACATGCCGCCAACGCAGCCGCGGCCGCCGCACCCAGCACCATGAACAGCGCATTCAGGATATTATTGGCGGCGACCATCCGCGAGCGCTGCTTCGGGACAGCTACTCTCTGAGTGATTGCGTAGAGCGGCACGGAGAACAGCCCGCCGCACACTGCCAGCAGCAGGAGATCCGCCAGCATCCGATTGCCGGCGAATGTCGTAACGGCCTCGGCGGCCGACCTGATGCCTCGAGCCGCGATCGCCGCCGAGGCGAAATCCCAGCAGAAGACCGAGATGCCGACCGCGGCGATCGGTACGAAGCGAGCCGAAACGTTCCCTTTCAGCAAGCTGGCGCAGCCGATCGAGCCGATGCCGACGCCGATGGCGAAGACCGACAGCAGAAGGGTCAGCACGGTGCCGTTCGCCTGCATGGTGTCGCGGGCGATGATCGGAAATTCGGTCATCAGGGTCGCTCCCATGGTCCAGAACCACGACAACCCGAGAATCGACAGCCAGATCGGCCGCACCGAAGCCGCGGAACGAACGATCTGCCAGGATTCAGCAACGATATTGAGTCTCAGCTTCAGGGCGGGGTCGGCCGGGGGCACCCACGGCATACGGAGTGCAGCGAACAGTCCGAGTAGCGAAAGTGCGATGCCCGCTGCGCCTACAGCAGCGGTTCCGGCAGGCAGCAGGATCAGCAGGCCGCCCGCGACGGTGCCGCAAACGATAGACAGAAAGGTGGTCGCCTCGATGATGCCATTGCCGGCAATCAGCTCCTCTGCCGCGAGGTATTCCGGCAAAACGCCATATTTCACCGGTCCAAACAGTGCCGCCTGAATGCCGAGGCCGAAAAGGACCGCAAGCAACGCCGGCACGCTGGCGGTCAGAAAGGCCGCGGCTGCCGCAAGCGTGAGCACCAGCTCGGCGAGTTTGTAGATCACCACGAGCCGAGGCTTGGCGAAACGGTCGGCGAGCGTCCCGGCGGTGGCGGAGAACAGAATGTAGGGCGCAATGAACAGGGCCCCCGCCAACGCCGACAGGCCAGTGCCACCAATGCCCAGTCGAAAGATCGCGAGCACGACCATGGCGTTCTTGACCAGGTTGTCGTTCACGGCGCCGCAGGATTGGGCCAATGTAATCGGCCAAAGCCTTGGTGTGCGGATCAGTCCGCTCAGCGACGCAGCCATGTCGGCATCCTCTCTCCGGATCCACTCAGGTCATATTCTCTGTTATCATGGGTTCGACGGTCCGGGGGATTGGCTCCGGGCGACGACGTGCCCGCGTTATTGCACCCGAAGGAGGAGACGGCCGATGTTCATCGCGATGAATCGCTTCAAGGTCCTGCCGGACGCGGGGGCAGCGTTCGAGGAAGTTTGGACCTCCCGCGATACTCATTTGCGCGGCGTTCCCGGTTTTGTGTCGTTCCACCTGTTGCGCGGGCCGGCACGGGAGGATCACGTGCTGTATTCGTCGCACACGATCTGGCGCGACAAGACGGCGTTCGAGGACTGGACGACGTCGGAGGCATTCCGCCTGGCGCATCGCAGTGCCGGCGGCAATCGGCCGCTGTACCTGGGCCATCCCGAGTTCGAGGGGTTCGACGTTATCCAGACGGTGGAGTGAGGCCGCCGGCGGGGCCAGATCGGCGCGCCCGGCCGCCGCCACACGCGGCATCTGAACGGAGATCATCGGACCCCTCTTGGCCGCAACCCTCATCTCGTGTTCCACTGGGATGAGAACCCCGCTGTCGCGATAGCTTGTGTCCGGCGGGGAGCATGGGAGCCTGCGTCCGTATCCTGGCAGGAGACGGAATGCTTCATCGGCACTTCCTGGCGGCGAGTTCCGCGGTACAAGCGACCCCGCTCAACATCCGGAGCGCGATACCGGTTTCCTGTATGGTGCCTCCAGATCCCGGGCCTCGCGCCACCGCATTGCCGGGCCCTTTACCCGCGGTAACCTGATCGATTGAGGCATCACCCACCATGACCGGTTATTCGATGCATAGGCGGGGTTTGCTGAAAACCGCCGCGATCGCGGCCGCCGGTGCGCTCACCACGCCGCGCCTGTCGCTCGGCGCTGACAGCAGGACGCTGCGGTTCATTCCGCAGGCGAACCTGGCTAACCTCGATCCGATCTGGACCACGCAATACGTCGTGCGCAACGGATCGCTGTTGATCTGGGACATGCTGTATGGCGTGGATGACCACCTGCAGCCCCGGCCGCAGATGGCGGAAGGGCATGAGGCAAGCAGCGACTTCAAGACCTGGACCTTCAAGCTGCGTCCTGGCCTGAAGTTCCACGACGGCGAGCCGGTGCTGGCCAAGGATGCCGTCGCCAGCATCAACCGTTGGATGGTGCGCGATTCGCCGATGGGCGGTCCGATCAAGCGACGGCTTGACGCGCTGGAGGTGGTGGACGATCGCACCTTCCGCTTCCGGCTCAACCAGCCGTACTCGAAAATGCTTTTTGCCCTGGGCAAGAGCAGCACGCCGGCACTGTTCATCATGCCGGAACACATCGCCTCCACCGATCCATACAAGCAGATCAGCGAATATGTCGGCTCCGGTCCGATGCGCTTCAAGAAAGACGAGTGGGTGCCCGGTGCCAAGGCCATCTTCGAGCGGTTCGATGGCTATTTGCCGCGCGACGAGAAGGCGAACTGGCTGGCCGGCGGCAAACGCGTGCATTTTGACCGGATCGAGTGGCACATCGTTCCCGATGCGGCTACCGCCTCGGCCGCGCTGCAGAACGGTGAGGTCGACTGGTGGGAGACGCCGATCTCCGACCTGATACCCCTGCTGAAGAAGAACCAGAACGTGGCGGTGGATATCGCCGATCCGCTGGGCAATATCGGCTCGTTCCGGATGAACCACCTGTATCCGCCGTTCAATGACGTGCGCGCCCGCCGGGCAGTGCAGATCGCCTTGAGCCAGGAAGATTACATGGGCGCGGTGGTCGGCGACGACGAGACATTGTGGAAGAAGCTTCCTGGTTTCTTCACGCCGGACACGCCGCTGTACACCGAGGTCGGCGGCGAGCCATTAAAGGGCAAGCGTGACTATGACCTGGCAAAGAAGCTCCTGGCTGAGGCCGGCTACAAGAACGAGCCCATCATTTTGCTGGTCGCCACCGACGTCCCCATCACCAAGGCGCAAGGTGATGTCACCGCTGATCTGCTGAAGCAGATCGGCATCAACGTGCAATATCAGGCGCTGGACTGGGGCACCGTCGGTCAGCGGCGCGCCAGCAAGAGCCCGCCGTCCGCGGGCGGCTGGAACATCTTTCACACCTGGCACGCCGGGGCCGACTGCGTGAGTCCGGCACCTTACACGGCGCTCGATTGCAGCGGGGACACCGCCTGGTTCGGCTGGCCAAAGTCCGAGCTGGTGCAGGAGAAGATCGCTGCCTGGTACGCCGCGGGCGACCTGGCAGCCGAGAAAAAGGCGATCGATGAACTCAACAAAGCGGCGATGGATTTCGTGGTCTACATACCGACCGGATTCTTCAAGGGATATCAGGCTTGGCGAACTAACGTCTCCGGCGTCGTGAAGGCGCCGTTCCCGGTTTTCTGGGATGTCACCAAGGCGTGAACGAAGTGAGCAAGACCGGAGCTTCGCCCCTCGACCCCACCAAGGGGCGTGCCCTTTGGAACCGTTACTGGTGGCGACCGATGCCGGCTTCGGTCACCCCCTGATGCTGGCCTACGCGACGCGGCGGATCGCGGCGACCATTCCGGTCGTGCTGATGGTGGCGCTGTTCGTGTTCAGCCTGCTCTATATCGCGCCGGGCGATCCCGCCGCCATCATCGCCGGCGATCAGGCGACACCCGCGGACGTGGAACGGATCCGCGCCTCCCTCGGCCTGGACCGTCCGTTCCTGGTCCGCTTCGGCGACTGGTTCTGGCATGTGCTGCAAGGTGACCTGGGCACCTCGATCTTCACCAACCTGCCGGTGACCCACATGATCGCGCAGCGGATCGAACCGACTCTCTCGCTCATGACGCTGACCCTGATCCTCTCGCTCGCCCTGGCAATACCGATGGGGGTGCTGGCCGCCTGGAAGCACGGCACCTGGATCGACCGGACGGTGATGATGACGGCGGTACTGGGGTTCTCCACGCCGGTCTTCGTCGTCGGCTATGTCCTGGCCTACGTGTTCGCGCTGCAGCTGGAGTGGCTGCCGGTGCAGGGTTTCACGCCGATCAGTCAGGGACTGCTACCGTTCCTGCGCAATCTCATTTTGCCGTCGGTGGCGCTTGGGCTGGTCTACATGGCACTGATCGCCCGCATCACGCGCGCGACCATGCTGGACGTGCTGAGCCAGGATTACGTTCGCACCGCCAAGGCCAAGGGCGTGGGTCAGCGCGACGTCCTGTTCATCCACGCCTTGAAGAATGCGGCGGTGCCGATCGTCACCATCGTCGGTATCGGCTTCGCCAGCCTGATCGGCGGCGCCGTCGTCACCGAGAGCGTCTTCGCTATCCCGGGCCTCGGGCGACTGACCGTCGACGCCATCCTGCGGCGCGATTATCCGGTGATCCAGGGTGTCGTGCTGCTGTTCAGCTTCGTCTACGTGCTTGTCAACCTGGGCGTTGACCTTCTCTACACTCTGTTCGACCCAAGGATCCGCTATTGAGCGTCACCGCACGCAGCCATGCCGCCGCGCCCGAGTTGCCCGCGATCCTGCCGGTGCCGAAGGAACGCGGACGGGTTGCCGGCTTTATCTATCGCCACCCGACCATCTTCGTCGGCGGCCTGCTCGTCGGGCTCATGATCTTCATCGCGATCTTCGCGCCATACCTGGGCACCAAGGACCCTACCGCGCTCGCCCCGGCGCGTCGTACGCGTGAACCGTCCGCGCTGTATTGGTTCGGCACCGATATGCTGGGCCGCGATGTCTACTCCCGTGTGCTGTACGGTTCACGCGTGTCGCTGCTGGTAGGCTTCGCGGTTGCGGTGTTCGCCTCGGTTGTCGGCACCTTCATCGGTTTGCTCGCCGGCTTCGTCCGGGTCCTCGACGCGGTGCTGATGCGGGTGATGGACGGCCTGATGTCGATCCCGTCATTGCTTCTGGCCATCGCGCTGATGGCGCTGACCCGCGCCTCGGTGCAGAACGTCATCATCGCCATCGGTATCGCCGAGTTCCCTCGTGTCTCGCGCCTGGTACGCAGTCTCGTGCTATCGCTGCGAGAACAACCGTATGTCGAAGCGGCCATCGCCTCCGGCACCCGTGTCCCGGTCATCATCTGGAAACACATCCTGCCGAACACCTTTGCGCCGTTGATGGTGCAGGCGACGTTCATCTGCGCCTCCGCCATGATCACCGAGTTCGATTCTGTCGTTCATCGGCGCCGGCACACCGCCGATCATCCCGAGCTGGGGCAACATCATGGCCGAGGGACGGGCGCTATGGCAGGTGAAGCCATACATCGTCTTCTTCCCGGCGATTTTCCTGTCGATCACGGTGCTCGCGGTCAACCTGCTGGGTGACGGGCTGCGCGATGCGCTCGATCCCCGATTGGCGAAGCGGCTGTAGCCGATGGTGCAACTGCCCGCACCGCGCAGCGATCAGGCCCTGCTCGAGGTCAAAAACCTGCAGACCCATTTCGGCACGCCGGATGGCGTCGTGCGGGCGGTCGAGGGCCTGTCGTTCCACATCGATGCCGGAGAGACTGTCGGCATCGTCGGCGAGTCCGGCTGCGGCAAGTCGGTCACCTCGATGTCGATCCTCCGGCTGATCGCCGAACCGCCCGGCAAGATCGCCGGCAGTATCCGCTTCGAAGGCCGCGAACTGCTGCAGGCCAGCGAGCAGGACATGCGTGAGCTGCGCGGCAATGCGATCTCGATGATTTTTCAGGAGCCGATGACAAGTCTGAACCCGGTGCTGACGGTGGGGAAGCAGATCGGCGAGACGGTGAGGCTGCATCAGGGCATGAACGCCAGAGATGCCGAGGCCAAGGCAATCGAGATGCTGACTCTGGTCGGCATGCCTGCGCCGGCGCGGCGGGTGCGCGACTATCCGCACCAACTGTCCGGTGGGATGCGACAGCGGGTCATGATCGCCATGGCGCTTGCCTGCAATCCGCGTCTGCTGATCGCGGACGAGCCGACGACAGCGCTCGACGTCACCATCCAGGCGCAGATACTCGACCTGATGCGGGATCTTAAGACCCGCCTGGGTTCGGCTATCATGCTGATCACCCACGACCTCGGCGTCGTCGCCGAAATGGCGCAGCGAGTTGTGGTGATGTATGCGGGCCGTAAAGTCGAGGAAGCCTCGGTCAATGAAATCTTCGCGCATCCGATGCACCCCTACACCAGGGGCCTGCTCGGAGCGGTGCCGAAACTTGGATCGTCGCTTGCCGAGGGTGGCCGCGGCAAGCTGGCGGAGATCGCTGGTCTGGTGCCCAGTTTGCGTAAGCCGATCGTCGGCTGCGCCTTCGCCGGGCGCTGTCCGATGGTGACCGATCTATGCCGGACCGTTGCGCCGGCGATCGAACCCAAGGCGGTCGGTCACAGCGTGGCCTGTCACTACGCCGGGCAAACGATCGCGGAGTGGAGCGAAGCGGGCAACCGCATCAGCGCCGCGATATGAGCAAGCTTACCGCATGAACAAGGAACGCGCACTGCTGGAGGTCAACGGGCTCAAGAAGCATTTCCCCATCCATGGCGGATTTCTGGGTCAGGTGACCGCCAAGGTCCACGCGGTCGACGGCGTTACTTTCGACATCAGCCGGGGCGAAACGCTGTCGCTGGTCGGTGAATCCGGTTGCGGCAAATCGACCGTCGGAAAGGCCATCCTGCGACTGTTCAAATTGACCGATGGGGAGGTCTATCTGGCCGGCGAGCGGATCGACAACCTTCCGGCCCGCACGTTGCGGTCTATGCGCAAGCGGGTGCAGGTGGTCTTTCAGGACCCGTTCAGCAGCCTCAATCCGCGCATGAAGGTGCGCGATATTCTCGCCGAACCGCTTCTGAACTTTGGGATGGTGCATGGACGGCGCGATCTGAACGCGAAGGTCGCGGACCTCATGGACAAGGTCCGGCTGCCGCGCGACGCCGTCAACCGCTTTCCGCACGAGTTCTCCGGCGGCCAGCGCCAGCGCATCGGCATCGCCAGGGCGCTGGCTCCCGGCGCCGACCTGATCATCTGCGATGAAGCCGTCTCGGCGCTGGATGTGTCGGTCAAGGCGCAGATCATCAATCTGCTCGCCGATCTGCAGGATGAGCTTGGCTTGGCGCTGCTGTTCATCAGTCATGACCTCGCGACGGTCGAGCATCTGACGCATCGGGTCGCGGTGATGTATCTGGGCAAGATCGTCGAGCTCGCCGACCGGCGAAACCTGTTCGCTCAGCCGCATCATCCTTACACCAGCGCGCTGCTGTCGGCGGTTCCGGTGCCAGACCCGACCGCGACGCGGCAGCGGATCATCCTGACCGGCGACGTACCCAGCCCCATTCATCCGCCGGCCGGGTGCCGGTTTCATACACGGTGCCCGTTTGTGTTCGACCGCTGCCGCGCCGAGGAACCGGTCCTGCGCGACATCGGGCAAGGGCATCTGTCCGCTTGCCATCTGGATGAAGTGCCTGGTGGTCAGGTGCTGCCGAGCGCAGCATAGTTCGGGCAGACTGCGGGGATCGACACCCTCATGCGGCAGGTGACGAGTCCCGACAGGGCCGGGCTATCAGATGGAGGTGACGCGCCGGATGCGGCGCGGGCAACGTCCCCCGCGCTGTTTCCCCGCGTCGAGCCCATCCGTCTGGCGTCGACGCGGCCCATCTTGTGCGTCGTGGTTGACGCCGAGGAGGAGTTTGACTGGGACCGCCCGGTTTCCGCGCGCAACAATGCGACCGGCTCGATCCGTCATCAGAAGCGGGCGCACGACATCTTCTCCTGTTACGGGGTCAAGCCGACCTATCTGGTGACATATCCGATTGCCTCCGATCCCTCGGCGTCCGCGATCCTGGGCGAGTACTTGGCGGCTGGGCGATGCGACATCGGGGCGCAGCTGCATCCCTGGGTGACGCCGCCGTTCGACGGGGAGGCCGATGGACGGCTGTCGTTTCCTGGCAATCTTCCGGCCCAAAGGGAGAGGGAGAAGATCCGCCGGCTGAGCGGCGCGATCCGCGACGGTTTCGGCCTGCAACCGACGGCGTACAAGGCGGGGCGGTATGGCCTGGGTCCTGGCACCGCCGCGCTGCTGGAAGACGAGGGGTTCCTGGTGGATACCAGCCTGATCCCTCGCACGTCTTACGCCGATGTGGGGGGACCGGATTTCTCCGATTTCGACTACGGACCGTTCTGGTTCGGCGCTCGCCGGCGCCTGCTGGAACTGCCGGTCACCCGGGCGCTGACGGGACTGCTGTCCCAGCGCCTGCCGTCGCTTTACGCCATGACCGAGCGTCTGCCGATTCGCTTTGCCCGGGCGGGGGGCTTGCTGGCGCGCGGGCGGCTGCTGGAACGGATCACCCTGTCGCCGGAAGGGTCTGACCTGCCGGCAATGTGCCGGCTGTGCCGGACGTTGCTGGAGCGGGGCCACCGGATCGTGACGCTAAGCTATCACAGCCCTTCCCTGCAGCCCGGCAACACGCCCTACGTTCGCGATCAGCGCGATCTGGCGCTGTTCCTGGACCGACTGTCCGGCTTCCTGAGTTTCTTTCAGGGGGTACTGGGCGGCGAGATCCTGACCCTGCGGGCGTTGCACGATCGGCTGCTGGCGGAACTTGTGCCGCCGATCGCTCCACCGACTGCATCGGATGCATCGGCTGGTGCGCCACCCGTCTCATTCGTCCGCGCATCGCATCTGGCACCGCCATCGATCGCTGGGGCCGTCACGACGGCGGGCGCGCCCTCGGCCAGCGCGATTCCACCGGAGCTGGCCGACGGGGTGCAAGGGACGCGGCGCTGTCTGGTCGTCGCGAACATGTTCCCGCCGGTGCATGGCGGCTCTGCCATCGTCTACGACAGCGTGGCCCGGTTTGGTGGCGGACGTGTTTCCGTCCTGGCGCCGCGGCAGGACTATCGCGACGGATGGCCGATTCCGGGCTGGCGCGAGTTCGACCGTCACGCGCCGTTCAAGGTGCATCGCGTCCGTTTGTTGCGGACCCGGTTCCTGCCTGAAGACGCCGGAGTTCTGCGGCGTGCCGGCGGACTGGCAACGGATCTGGTGATCCGGGTTGCGACGCTGTTCGCCATTTGGCGCATTCTGCGGACCGAGGATATCGCTGTTCTCTGCATCGGCGAACTCGTGGCCGGTGGCTGGCTGGCCGGCGCCTGTCGCCGGCTGTTTGGATGTGGCGACGCTGATCTATGTCCATGGCGAGGAAATCACTACCCGGACCGATTACGACCCGGACGGTGGACGACGACGCCGAGCACTGGCGGCGGCTGATGGGATTGTCGCGGTGAGTCGCTTTACGCGAGACAGCCTGATCGGGACATTTGGCGTGCCGCCCTCGAAAATCGAATTGATTTCCAATGGTGTGGACATGGCGCGGTTCCATCCAACGGCTCGGCCGAGCGATCTGGCGGGGCGCTATGGGCTGCGGGACAAGCCGGTGCTGCTGACGGTCGGTCGCCTGAGCGCGCGCAAGGGGATGGACCGCGTGATCGAGAGCCTGTCACGGGTACGCGAGCAGATCGCCGACATCCACTATCTGATCGTCGGCGAGGGTCCGTATCGTCCGACACTGGAGGCGCTGGCCCTGCATCACGGGCTTGGCCCGCGGGTGATCTTCGCCGGCAGCGTGCCGGATCATGAACTGGTTGCGCATTACGCCCTCGGTGACGTTTTCATCATGGCCAACCGGCAGATGCCGGACGGTGAGACAGAGGGTTTTGGTCTGGTCTTCCTGGAGGCAAATGCCTGCGGCCTGCCGGTGATCGCGGGCAAGGCCGGTGGCAGTGTGGACGCGGTGACCGATCAGGTGAACGGGCTGGTGGTTGACGGGCACGATACAGCGGCGATCGCTCAGGCCATTGTTACCTTGTTCCAGGATCACGCACTGCGGCAGCGGCTGCGGAGCGGCGGTATCGATGTTGCCCGTGAGGCAGGCTGGGACCTTCGGGTCGGACGGTTCCTGCGGTTCTGTGACGGTCTGGCGGCGCGGCGGGTGAGCCGGTTCGGGTAGACCGGGCGGGTCGCTATCGGGTGAGTATCACGCCGAGCTTCCCGCCCATTCGCTGGCTGACGCCGAACCGCTGACCTGACGCAGCAATGTGTCGAAATAGGCGATGGTGCGCCGCAGACCGTCGTCCAACGACATTTTGGGTTCCCATTCAAGCTCCTGCCTGGCGAAGCTGATGTCGGGGCAACGCTGCAGCGGGTCATCCATGGGCAGCGGCCGGTGGACGATCTTGGATCTTGAGTTGCTGAGGCTGACGATACGGTCAGCCAGTTCGCGCACCGTAATTTCGTGCGGGTTGCCGATATTGATCGGTCCGGTGACCCCCGGCGCGGATTCCATCAGTCGGACCAGCCCGTCCACCATGTCGTCGACGTAGCAAAAGGCACGGGTCTGGCCACCATCGCCGTACAGAGTGACGTCCTCCCCGCGCAGCGCCTGGACGATAAAATTGGAAACCACGCGCCCGTCGTTGGGATGCATACGCGGGCCGTAGGTATTGAAGATGCGCGCCACTTTGATACGCACCTTGTGCTGGCGGTGATAGTCGAAGAACAGCGTCTCGGCGCAGCGCTTGCCCTCGTCGTAGCACGCTCGCGGGCCCAGCGGATTGACGTTGCCGCGATAATCCTCGGTCTGCGGGTGAACGGTCGGGTCGCCGTAGACCTCGCTGGTGGAGGCTTGCAGGATCTTGGCACCGATGCGCTTGGCCAGACCCAGCATGTTGATGGCGCCGATCACGCTGGTTTTCGTTGTTTGCACCGGATCGAATTGGTAGTGAATCGGTGAGGCCGGACACGCCAGATTGTAGATCTCGTCGACTTCAACGTAGAGCGGGAACGTTATGTCGTGGCGGTATGCCTCGAAATTGTTGTTACCCAAAAGATGGGCGATGTTGTCTTTCCGGCCGGTAAAGTAGTTGTCGGCGCACAAAATGTCGTGACCCCTGGCCAGGAGTCGCTCGCAAAGATGCGAGCCGAGGAAGCCGGCGCCGCCGGTTACCAGGATACGTTTGCGGGTAAGGGACATCGCGAACCTCGGGTTTGAAATCGCCGGCGGTGACCGCCGCGCCTATCGTCGCTTGAGAATCCGGTCCAGCACAAGCAGCGTTTTCTCCGCGAAAGCCGGGGCTGCTGTGTCACGACATCGGTTCGGACCGGCAGGCTGGCCACACGCCGCGCGTGACCGCCGCCCGAATTCCATCAAAGTCGTTGACACGTTCTCTTTTGCCGCTGCACAAGAGCCCGCGATCCTAAGAAGAGCCGGCGGCCCGACGACTTGCGTGGCCGGCTGTAAGTCTTTGCTGTCAGACACGGTCCATCGGACGGCAACACGATCGGCTTTGAAACGTATGCGAATTGTGTGATGGAATATTTGTATGAGCGCGCGTGCAGGCGTCGCCGCGGTAACAACGAACACGAGTTATCGGGGTTCGAGCCGGCCTGAAGTGATGAATTTGCTTCCGCCACTGCGAAAGGGCCTCAAAGTTCTCGAGATTGGCTGTGGTGAAGGCGCATTCTCCATGGCAATACCCGACACGGCGGAGACCTGGGGCATCGAACCCGAGCCTCTCGCGGCACGCGTCGCCAGAGATCGCTTGTCCAAAATCTTTGACACCACGTTTGATGAAATTGCGGCCGAACTGCCTGTCCATTACTTTGATCTTGTCGTTTGCAACGACGTCATCGAGCATATGACCGATCACGACGCGTTCCTGTGCTCGATCCAGCGGCATATGGCGCCGGGTTCTGAGCTCGTCGGATCGGTCCCCAACGTGCGGTTCTATGGCAATCTGTTCAACCTGATCGTAGCCGGTGACTGGCATTATCAGGACTCGGGCGTCCTTGACCGCACACACCACCGTTTCTTCACCCTGCGAAGCGTACGTCGCAGCCTGGAACACGCGGGTTTCGAAGTGGAACGACTGGAAGGACTTAACGAAGGAATGAGATCCGGTTGGGATGCAAGGACGTCGATCGAACGATTGTTCCGGAGAAGCCTGATCCTGCTGTCGGCGGCGGATGTAAAATACCTGCAAATCGGCTTTCGGGCCGCTCCACGGAAGCATTAGTCACTGGCAGCGGAATTCAAGTCCATGGGGTCGTGGCTTGGATACAAGTGCTGCCGCGGTCGCCGCTGACCGCGCGATGGCATCCGTTGGCCGCGGCAGGAGCCGGCAGGGTGGATGATGGTGATCCAGGCCTGAAGTCAGACTCCGACACCGGTTCGATCATGTCACGAACCGCGCGCGGCGCCGGTTGGACAATCGGCTGGCGGCTCACGACGCGGCTGATCGGCTTCTGCAGCACCCTCGTCCTGGTTCGATTGCTGACGCCCGAGGATTTCGGCATCGTCTCGCTTGCGGCCGGCTTCTTTCGGGCTTTGGACTCGGTAGCCGGCTTTGGCGTCGAAGGCGCAATCATTCGTGCCGACCGGGCGGATCGTGCGATCTACGACGCCGGGTTCACCATCAACGTCGTGCGTGGCGCGTTCACCAGTGCGGTGATGATCCTTTGCGCCAGCCCGCTCGGTCGCTTTTTCGACAATACGCACCTCGTGGAGGTGATTTACGTGCTGGCGGCAGGCTGGGCGGTCTCGGCGCTGGAGAACACCGGCGTCATCGAGTTCCGTCGGCATTTAAGTTTCGACATGGAGTTCAAGATCCAGATCATACCGCGGTTGCTCGCGCTCGGCATCACCATTCCGGCGGCCATCATCTGGCATAGCTACTGGGCGCTGGTCGCGGGGATGGTGACGACACGGGTCATAACCGTGTTGCTCAGCTACGTGATGCATCCCTTTCGGCCTCGCGCGGGTTTTGCGGGGATGCGGCGGATCTTCGGCTTCTCGTTCTGGGAGTGGATCATCGGTTTGCTCAATCTGGTCGGCGGCCGGGCGGATACGGTGATCATTGGCCGCCTGCTGGGCGCCGGTGCGGTCGGCATCTACGGCGTCGGCGGAGAGATCGCCTCGTTGCCAAGCAGCGAAATTGTCGCGCCGCTTTGCCGCGCTCTGTTCTCCGGATTTGTGGCGGAGCGTCGGGGGGGCAACGATGGATCGGCTACCATGCTCCGCGTCCTGGCATTGCTCGCGTTGCCGACGTTCCCATTAAGTGTGGGCCTCTCGCTCGTTGCCTATCCGGTGGTAAAGATCGGTTTCGGTGCGGAGTGGCTCGGCGCGGTGCCCCTGGTGCAGGTACTGGGGGTCGCCGCGACAATCGGCTTGTTCAGCGCAGTGGGTGAGGCGCTTTTCTCAGCCCATGCGTGGCTGCGCAGCATCTTGTCGATGGTGGCGGTGGCCACGGCGTTGCGCCTGCTGCTGCTGCTGCTGCTCGTTCCACACTATGGATTACTTGGTGGAGCATTGGCGGCGGCGATCGTCGGCGTCGTGCAGGAGGCGATTTTTATGGCAACGATCATGCGGCGCCTGAAGGTACGATTTGGGCTGGTGGTCAGTAGCGTCATCCGCCCAGCGGCCGCGGTCGGGATCATGGCTGCGACATTGACCACCGTCGGGCTTGGCTGGACCGGCTGGGATGGAGACAATTCGACGCTGGGGGCCGGTCTCGCAAGCGCCATCGGGCTGGGGGCAATGGTCTACCTGGGATCGTTGGCCGCCTTGTGGTTCGCGATGGGCCGTCCGGCCGGCGCGGAGGCTGATGCGGTATCGGCGATCGGCCGCCTGAGGCGCGCCCGGTAACCGCGATGGGCCTGTCGCTGCTCATCGTCGTATTGCACTATCGCGGTCTTGACGACACGCTGGAATGCATCGCCAGCCTGGACCACCAGTCATATCGAAACCAACACAATGCCGACCAGTCGGCTGGCGACATTCAAACGGTGGTGGTCGACAATGCGTCGGCCGATGGTCTTCGTGATCGCCTCGCGGCCGACTACCCTTGGGTCGAGGTCCTCGAACTGACGGAGAACCGCGGCTGGTCCGGTGGCAACAACGCAGGGATCGGTGTTGCCCTCGCCAGGCGTATGGACGTCGTCTGCCTGCTCAACAACGACACGGTGCTGCCGGTCGGGGCGGTGGAGACACTGCTGGCGACAGCGACGTTTCTGGGACCCTGCATCCTGCACCCGGCGATCAATTCGTATGACCAAGATGATGGCGTGCAGCTTGATCCGACCATCCCGCAGCCGCCCGAACTACGCGTGACACCGATCACGGGACGCGCCGGCCTGTTCGAGATCAGCTCGATAAACGGAGCCTTTCTGATGGCTCACGTCGGCGTTTTCCTTCGCATCGGTCTGATCGACGAGCGGTTCTTTCTGCTGTGTGAGGACGCCGATCTGGGCGCGCGAGCGGTGGCGGCCGGCTATCGCATATTCTGCGATACTTCAGTCCGCATACAGCACAAGCAGTCCCGGTCATTTGGCGGCCGCCGCAAGCCCATCAAGACATACTACGGCCTTCGCAACGTTTTGTTGTTCTGCGAAAAGCAAGATGGAATTTGGCGAAACATACTGCGGGCGGGACGCACTGTCGTCTGGACCGCCTGGGGTGCGGCTGAGGCGGGCGGGGCAGATCCCCGGACCGCGTGGGGTCTCCTCCGATGGAGTTTGTCGAGCGACTTGTTTGCCCGGGCGGTCCGAATGGGTGTTCGCGACTATCTGCTGCGCCGCTTCGGCCGCATCAACAAAGCGGACGAGGATGTTCTGACCGCCGGCCGCGATCGGCATGCGGTCGTGCAATGGAGCCGGAGATGTGATCTGTGATGATTGCTTGCATGGACTGATTTGGCGCGGCTGTTCGATGGGTTGGAATCGCGTAACGAACAGGCAACGAGAGGTTGTGCCCATGGCATTTAGCAATGACCGTCCGTGCTTAACGCGTCATCCTCGGCGAAGACCGGAGATCAACGATTTTTGACTGCACCGTCACTGCAAGTCGTGGTCCCCTCGCCGCTCGGCCTCCGCCAAGGGCATGGTCCGCAGGGCATCACACCAGAGACGCGAACGGTGGGTCGACGTCAAGGGCCATTGGCGTTAGACCAAAATGCTTCCACGCCGCATTGACCGCATATTATCGGCCGTGCCCGGCTCGTTGGGCGCCTGTTACAATGCCTATAAGGCCTATCGCTGGGGCGATCCGTACCTCCGCCTGATCAAGACCCTGTCGGATCCCTCGCGTTTGGCTGTTGATGTCGGCGCTCACCTCGGCGACTACACGTTCTTCATGCGGCGTTACTCCGCGGGCTGCGTTGCCTTTGAATGCAATCCGGCGTTGGTCAGCCACCTTGGGCGTCGCTTCGGGCCGACCGTCGAGATCAGGCCGGATGCAGTGTCCGACCACGATGGGACGGCTGAGTTCCGGATCCCGCAGTCCGAAATCGGCCTGGGGCGCGCGACGATCGAGCCACGCAACGCACTGAGCGAGTTTTCCCGTATCAATTCGGTGATAGTGCGCACCGTCAGGCTCGACGATGTAATCGATCGCGCGGTGGGGCTGATCAAAGTCGATGTTGAAGGTCACGAAATGGCTGTGCTGCAAGGCGCCAGACGGATCCTGAAGCAGGATAGGCCCAACCTGGTGCTGGAGATAGAGGAACGGCACGTGCCTGGCTGCGTCGCCGCGACTTTCGACTTTCTCGGCGACCTGGGATACCGCGGTGCTTACCTCCGGGATGGTAGATTGGTCCCCGCGCAGCCGTCCGAACTGTTGGGGCAGGGTCTGTGGAACTACGTCTTCCAGTTCGAAGGCTGACAATATCGAACTCACCATTGAACAGAACGCAATTATAGACAGGGTTAGGCCGCGACTCCCGCCATCTGGTGTTCGACAAGCCGGGCATAGACGCCGCCGCGGGCGAGAAGCGCCGAATGGGTGCCGGACTCTATGACGGTGCCGGCCTGCAGGACCAGAATCAGGTCGGCGGCCCGTATGGTCGACAGTCGGTGCGCGACGACGATGGTAGTTCGGTCCGTCATCAGGGCATCCAGCGCCGTCCGCACCGCCTGTTCGCTGATCGTGTCGAGGTGCGAGGTCGCCTCGTCCAGGATCAACAGCGGCGCGTCCTTCAAGAAAGCCCGGGCGATGGCAATGCGCTGCCGCTGACCGCCCGACAACTGAACCCCACGCTCACCAACGCGTGTCGACAACCCCTCCGGCAGCCCGGCCACGAACTCCGCCAGGGCCGCCCGGGACAGCGCCAACTGGACCTGCTCGGCGGTCGCGTCCGGGCGCGCCAGCCGTACATTCGCGCCCAGCGTGTCGTTGAACAGATAAGTGTCCTGCGCGACCAACGCGATGCGCGCACGCAGCCCGTCCAGGGTCAGTTCGCGCAGGTCCGTGCCGTCAAGACGGATCGTGCCGCGATTTGGGTCCCAGAAACGCAGGATCAGGTTCGCAACCGTGGTTTTTCCGGCGCCCGATGGTCCCACCAGCGCGACCGTCGACCCCGCCGGTACATCGAACGATATGTCGTTCAGCGCCGGTGCCGTCCGTCCGGAATAGGTGAAGCCGACGCGTGTGAAACGGATGGCCGAACCTCCGACCCTCGGCGCTGGGTCCTGGATGCCATCGGTTACGGCCACCGGTTCAGCGTGCACCACATGCAGCCGCCGGGTCGAGGCGATCGTGTCGGCAAGCTGGCGCCCGACCTGGGCGATCTCCGATACCGGCAGGAACGCCGCGACCGAGATCAGGGTGACCAGCGGCACAGCCGTAGCAGCGAGCACGCCATGCGTTACCAGCACCGCGCCAAGTGCGGCGACGCCCAGGCTGCCGAGACCGGTGGCAACATCCAGCGCGCTCGCCTGGAATGACAGATCCGCCAGCAGTGCCAGACGGAGGCCCTGGTAGTCCCGGACAGCACGCATGAAGCCATCCCGCCGCCGTCCGGTGGCGCCGAATACGACAAGTTCAGCCAACCCCTGGATCGTCTCGGTCGTATACGCGCTGATCATCCCCAGCGCGCCACGCGCGGCCGATCCGAGCCGGTCGATCCGTTGTCTCCCCAGGACGGGCGAGGCCGCGGCGTACAACAGGAACGGAGCCAGCACCAACGCCAGCGGCCAGGCGATCCACGCCAGGACAGCTATCACCACGCTCGGCACCAGCACCGCGACGATCGCCGGGGCAATCGTATGAGCGAAGAAATACTCGACGGTTTCGACGTCTTGCGTGGCGAGACCGACGAGGTCACCGGACCGGCGTCGCAACAGATACGCCGGGGCCAGTGCATCCAGCTTGCGGAACAGGTCGATCCGCATCTCAGCCAACAGCCCGTAGGCCATGGCGTGAGCGATCCAGGATTCCAGCCAGTGCAGCACGCCGGCGAGTGGCGCGATGATGAGGAGCGCGGCAACCAGAGTGGCGGTGGGTGCGTGATTGCGCACTGCGCCCAGTATCATTGCGCCCAGAACGCTGACCCCGATAAAGGCGATGACACGGCCGATGCCGCACAGCACGGTGATTGCCAACTGCCCCTTGTACGGCCTCACCACGCGCAGCAGGGTCCGGATCGTGGCGGGCCAGCCGACCTGAGCGGCATCCTCCGTCAGGCTGCCGACCACTGCGCCGACGGTCGCTGAATCCGCGGCCCCGGCCGCCGCCTCCACCGCGGCGCCGCCGTCGGTCGGTCGTTCCGGCAGAACGACATCCCGTTCCGTTAATTGCGGTCCCATCAGCTGGCGATATGGGCCGTCCTGCCGGATCAACTCCTGGTGACGACCCGACTGCACCACCGCGCCGTCGCGCAGCACCAGGATGCGGTCGGCTCCGATGACACTGGACAGCCGGTGCGCCAGGATCAACGTCGTGCGGCCCGCCATGAGCCGGTCCAGCGCCTGCTGGATGATGCTCTCATTCTCGGTGTCGACGGACGATAGCGCTTCGTCCAGGACCAGGATCGGCGCGTCCCGCAGCAACGCCCGGGCGATCGCCAGCCGCTGTCGCTGACCGCCGGATAACCTGGTGCCGCGCTCACCGATGATGGTCTGATAGCCGTCAGGCAGCGCACTGATGAAGCTGTGCGCGTTGGCCGCGGTGGCGGCAGCGACCATTTCATCCAACGTTGCATCGGGCCGGCCCAGGCGCAGGTTCTCTTCGACCGAACCATGGAACAGGTAGGTATCCTGCGCCACGACGGCGATCATGCCACGCAACTGCCCAGCATCCAGTGTGCGCAGGTCGTGCCCGCCGATCCGGACGAAGCCGCTGTCCGGATCGTGCAGCCGCAGCAGCAGTCGCACGATGGTGGATTTTCCCGCGCCGCTTGGCCCGACAATTCCGACCTTTTCCCCGGCGCCGACGCGAAAGCTCAGGCCGCCATGCGCGGCGCGGCGGCCGCCCGGATAGGCGAAGGCGACATCCTCGAAGCAGACATCGGGCGCCAGCACCGGCGGCGGTCCCCCGGCCGCGGTCGCGGGCGCGGTGACCTCGGTGTCGAGCAGCGCGATGATCCCGGTAGCCGCCGCCTGGCCGTTCAGCCCTTGATGCAGCACGGTGCGCAGGTCACGCAGCGGGCGAAAGATCTCCGTCCCTGCCATCAGCACGATCAGCAAAGCTTCAACGCTCATGGCGCCGTGTTCGACGCGATAGGTGCCCAACGCCAGCGCGGCGGCGGAGCCCAGGGCGGTGCCCAGATCGGTCAGGCCCCGTGTGGCCACGTTGAGCGACAGCACCCAGAACGTGCTGTCCGATAATGCGCGTGCGCGGGCGGCGAGGTTGCGGCCATATGCGGCGCTCTGACCGAACGCTTTCAGCGTCGGCAATCCTTGCACGGCGTCGAGGAATTCTTCACCGAACGACTTGAATGCCGCCTGCCGAGCGCGGGAAGCCAGGGCGGTCCTGCGATGCACGGTTGCCGGCAGGACCAGGGTGAAGAGGGCTGCCGCCAGCATCACCGTCGCGACTGGCATGTCCCACCAGGCGATGAAGGCGAAGATCGCCACGGGGGCACAGACGGCGATAGTGACCTGCGGGAGGTACTGACCGAAGAACGATTGCAGCTGCTCCACACCATCGACCATCGACAGCATGACACCGCCGGTGCGTTCCGATCCGAACCAGGCGGGGCCGAGGGCGACGATCTTATCGAACAACACGCTCCGGAGCGTTTGCTGCACGCGGGCGGCGGTGCGCTGGGCAATCATGGTGCGATGGTGATCGAGCCATCCGCGCAACAGGATGGCCGCGGCGGCGCACGCCAGCGGCGCGAGCAGGTGTCGCGCATCTTCGCCGCGAAAAACGCCTGCCAGAAAGCGGCCAAGAAAAGCGAAACGGGCAATCCCGACGCCTAGGGCGAGCAAGCCGAGCGCAGCGGAAAGGGCGATGCGGCCTCGCAGGCCCGCGGTCATCTGCCACAGCTTCAGGTCGAAATGCATGCGTGATCGTGCCTCAGCCATCGGCGGGCGTCGATGGGCGGCGGGGGGTGACATGGCGCAGGGGTCCCAGCCACCGTCCCGGATGGTCACGATGATCATGGCATCACGATTGCATTCAGATCACTCGAAGAAACGTCAGGCGAGGTCCCCATGCTGGTCGATGCGGAACCGTACGAATACGACCTCAAGCTGAGCACAGCAGCCTTGCTGATCATCGACATGCAGCGAGACTTCCTGGAGCCCGGCGGCTTTGGCGAAATGCTGGGCAACGACGTCTCGCAGCTGCGCCGCACTATCGAGCCGAATCGCGCCCTGCTGGCCGCCTGGCGTGCAGCCGGGGGCTTGGTCATTCATACCCGCGAGGGCCATCGGCCCGATCTGGCTGACCTGCCGCCCGCCAAGAAAATCCGTGGACGCAGTGCCACCTGCATTGGCGACGCCGGGCCGATGGGTCGTATCCTGGTCCGTGGCGAGGCCGGCCACGATATCATTCCGGAGCTGTATCCCGCCCCCGGTGAGCCGGTGATCGACAAACCGGGCAAGGGCGCGTTCTTCGCCACCGACCTGCACGCAATTCTGCAGAACCGGGGCATCACCGAACTCGTGGTGACCGGCGTCACCACCGAGGTCTGTGTCAACACGACCGTCAGGGAAGCCAATGACCGGGGCTACGACTGCCTGGTCGTCGCCGATTGTTGCGGCTCGTACTTCCCCGAATTCCACCAGATGGGACTGCGGATGATCAAGGCCCAGGGGGGCATCTTCGGTTGGGTCGCGCCGTCCCGAGCGGTGATCGAGGCGTTGCGGTAACGAAAATCTTCCGAGGCGCCGTCTGCTGGGGTAACGCATCAGCCGGGTGATCTTCGGCCGTCAGGCGAAACATTCTAGCAAGGAGCTGTGTGTGATGAGCACGAGCATGACAATCGGAGCCCGGCCAAAATTCTGGGTTCCGGGCGACTGGAATGCATTGTTTGGCTTCGGTACCAACATTCTGGTCAACGTGCTGGTGCTGACCGGGTTGCTGCGGTTCGTGCTGCAAATGCCGGACGCCTTGGTGTTCGGGCGCATTCTTCCCGCGCTCGGGTTGATGCTGTTCCTCAGCACCGGTTACTACGCGTTTCTGGCCTGGAACCTGGCCCGCAAGACCGGCCGCACGGATGTCTGCGCGCTGCCCTCGGGCATCAGCGTGCCGCACATGTTCGTGGTCACCTTCGTGGTCATGCTGCCGATCAAGCTTGCGACGGGCGATCCGATTCAGGCCTGGGAGGCTGGCCTGACCTGGGTGTTCATCCAGAGTTTTGTGCTGATGGCCGGCGGCTTCATTGGGCCGTACATTCGGAAAATCACCCCGCGTGCCGCCCTGCTTGGGTCATTGGCAGGCATCTCGATCACCTTCATCTCCATGCGGCCCGCGGCGCTCGTCTTTACCACCCCGGTGATCGGCGTGGTTTGCTTCGCCGTGATCCTGGCCAACTGGTTTGGCCGTGTACGCTACTTCGGCGGCGTGCCCGGGGGTCTGGTCGCGATCGCGGTTGGGACCCTCATCGCCTGGGTATCGACCGCCCTCGGGCTCGGCTACGGCGACATGAGCCTGGGGAATCTGGGGTCGTCGGTGGCCAACTTCGGCTTCTCCCTGCCGTGGCCAGCCTTCGCCTTCACCTTCGGCGGGTTCAAGTATCTCGGCGTGATCCTGATCACCGCCATCCCATTCGGCATCTACGACCTGATCGAGGCGCTCGATAACGTCGAGAGCGCGGCGGCTGCTGGCGACAGCTTTCCGACCGTCCGCGTGCTCACGGCGGACGGCGTGATCAGCCTGATCGGCTGCTTGATGGGCAACCCGTTCATCAACGCGGTCTATATCGGCCATCCCGGCTGGAAGGCGATGGGTGGGCGGATCGGCTACTCCGCCGTGACCGGCATCGTCGTGCTCGTGCTAACCTGGTTCGGTATCATCGCGGTCGTCAGCGCTGTGATCCCGGTGGTCGCGATCCTGCCGATCCTGCTGTACATCGGTATGCTCATCGGTTCGCAGGCGTTCCAGGAGTTGCCGCACCGGCATGCGCCCGCAATCGTGCTTGCGCTGCTGCCGCAGCTTGCGGCGTGGGGCAAGTTACAGATCGACACCGCCCTGAACCTCGCGGGCACCAACGCGGCCACTGTAGGAACCGGCAAACTCGCGCAAGCGGGTGTGCTGTACGACGGACTTGCGACCTTGGGCGGTGGCGCGACGCTGGCTGGCATCATCCTGGGTGCCATCACGGTCTACATCATAGACCGGGCGTTCGAGAAAGCTGCCGCTTTCGCCCTGGCCGGGACGATCCTGACGTTCTTCGGCTTCATTCACGGGGCGGAGGGGATCGGCATCAACAGTTCGCCGACGGTTGCCGTGTCCTATCTCGGCGTCGCCGCCATCCTGTTCTACCTCGCGAAGTACGCCGAGTTCCATCCGGTGGCGATGGACATGCACGAAGCCGCGGCGGAGGCCGACTGATCGGGGCTTGCGATCGGTTCATGCCGCCAATGCCCGGCAATGATCCGGGGCCCGGCGGTGCCGGCATCGGTGATCGGCTACCATCGTCGTGCCCGCGCCCACCCGAGGGCTGATCCATCGCAACTCCGAACCGACGCACTCACAAGGATTGCCTATTGATTATTCAAAATGGCATATTGCATGCAACGGGATCCAAAGATTATGCAACTCGACTGAACCAAGCATGACCGGCCACAAAAGGTGGCCGCCACAATGGCAGACGACGCAGCCGTGGCCGCAGCGCATGGTCAGGTGAGCACGTCGGCGCCGGCCGCGAGCAACACCTGGATCTCGCGCGCCTGCTCGACCACGAAATCCAACACGACACGCGTGCGAGGGGCCAGGTTGCGACGCGACGGGTAGATTATATAAACCGGCACTATCTGCGATGGGTAGTCGATCAACAGCCGGCAAAGGCGGCCAGCCCGCAGATCGTCCACAACCGCTACCTCAGGCAGCAGCGCGATGCCGTGACCGGCGCGAACGGCCCGCAGCACCGCCACGCTGTCATTGGCGATAAGCGCGCCGCTGACGCGCACGCTCAGCGGGCCATCCGGTCCAGTGAAGCGCCAAATATCCGGATCCGGCACTGAACTGTGGATCAAGCAGGTGTGCGACATAAGGTCGTCGGGTACCAAAGGTGCACTGTGCTGCGCGATATAGACCGGGGCGGCGACCACGGCGCGCCCTGTTTCCCCGACCCGGCGTGCCACCAGTGAGGCATCGGCAATATCACCGGAACGCCATTCCAGATCCAGCCGGTCCTCCACCATATCGCCGCTGAACTGGTCGCGCGTCACCAGCTCCACCCTCAACCCCGGATGGCGTGCCAGCAAGACCGGAAGCCGAGGCGCCAGGACGAGCCCGCCGGCGATCGTCGTGCCGAGTCGAACGAGACCGGTTGGCGAGCTGCTCTGGCCGCCGAGTGTCGACTCCATCTCATCGGCAACCTCCGTCAGGTGCCGCGCGTGGGTCAGCAAGCTCTCACCGTCGTTGGTCAGGCTGAGGTGGCGGGTGGTCCGGTGGAACAGGCGGGCGTTGAAGTGCTGTTCCAACCAGGCGACCTGCCGGGTCACGGCGGATTGGCTGATCCGGCTCTCCCGCGAGACGGCGGAGAAAGACCCCGTCTCCGCTACGCGGATGAAACACCGAAGCGCATCAATCAGGTCCACGATTTCACCGCTCGCGGCAGCAACCGTGTCCGGGAAGACCCATCCACGGTTCCGCGCAGAGCACCCCGGGAGCTTTCGTGACGGCGGCGGGCGTTCGGTCGGCCCAGACCAGCTTTCGCCCATCGGGGGGTGAGCGCGCAACTTGCTTTCACAAACACGCTTGGGGCCCGGAACGATCGGGCTCTACTGGTCAATTCAGTCTCCCCCGACACAGACCAATCCATTGCAATTTCTCGCTGTGCCATCGCGCCTGCCGGCTGGGCCGCAGCGGCATAGCTGATCGGGGCAGCCCGGGGCGGAGGACGCTCGCCGCGGAGAGGGGTCCATCGGACACCAACGCCAGGCCCGCGCAGGTTCCGCAACCTACTCTTGATCAAGAGACCGCGCAGAAAAGCTGCCGAGACGTGCTTCACGGCGCCTTTGCCGGCGGTCGTCTTCACGTTCGCGATCTGTGGTTTTGCCCACGGAGGCCGCCGTGCTGATCAGCGGCCTCCGTCATGGCGCACAGCTGCGAGATTGGCATTCAGCACCAAACGACGGAGGTCGATGCCAGCGAGTGCTGCAAGCGGCATGTCCGCAACGGTATCCAGCAGACGATCTTCTTTGTACGAAACTCACCATTTGAACAATCAGTTCACCACACCGGTCAGTCCCCGGCGACATCGTCACGTCATTGCTCGGGCCCATAAACGTTAGCCGGTCTTCAGCAATCTCCCAACTACAGTATAAAACTCCAGCGTCACCCGATCAGTTTGCGCAGACTAGCAGATCCGTTAGCCGCCACCAACTTATAGGCGCAGCGCGCCCTGCGGACATCCAGCCGACCCGAGTAAAAACAGCGTCTGGGGGCAACGGTCAATGCCCGCTACCCCCAGAAATGACGCCATTGGTGGCCGGAGCGCTTCCGCCTTGGGTGGAAACGCTCCAGCCAGTGTTCACGCGCAATTTCAGCAGCCTGGCTCGCTCCGCAATTCGAGCTCAGACTGATATTGTTCTGGTTCAGTCGTGTGCCGCGAATACCGGGAAGTTGAACATCGCGGCGACGTCGATCGATACCTGGAAGCCAACAACCCACGCGTAGTTTGGCTGCTTTGACCCCACCGGAGCGAGGAAGTTGTTCGGACTGACGACGTATTGTGTATACGGCTGGAATGTTATTCCGGGAATGATGCTGACCCCATAGTTCAATTCGTAGATCCACTGAGTGGCCTTGTTCGGGCGCTCGTTCTGATTATTCGAATAGTATGAACCGATGAAGGCAAGCGTGTCGCGCGGTCGCACCGGCCCGAACGGAGCCCGGCTGAGAAAACCGGCATAGTATTGCGCCCAGTACGGCGAGCCGCCCTGATAGACCAGGCCGCCGCCGAATACAGTCAGACTCTGATTGGTGTTCGCATCAGGCCGCCACACCGTCTGCTCGGCCAGAAAGTTCGTAGCGACGCGGCCGTTCATTTCGTGGCCGCCAGGCGGCGTGTAGGTGGCGTCGTCCCAGTAGAAGCCGGCGGAATAGTGAGATGGCAGCAACGAATTGGTGAAGTTGGTCTGGTAGCCGGCTTCGAAGGGAATGAACACGCCGACGGAGCCCGAGACGTTCCAGGTGAAGCCGTTCTGGTTGGGTCCGGTCTGGCTGATGTCGTCGTCATAGACGCCGGTCCGGACATACACGTTCGGCGCGGGAACAACGTTCAGGAAGCCACCCCACGACGAGGCCGGGTAGCCAATACTGTTGTTGGCAAAGTAAAAGCTGCCCGGCTGGGAGCAGAGGATGCTGGAGACGAACTGACAGGCGAAGTCAGAGGTGAAGAAATCGAGCGTCGGATTGGTGCGCCCCGCCCTTATCTCGATTTTATCGTCGAAAAAGGCCTGCTCCCAGAAGAACTCCGAAAGACGGGTGGCCCGCGTCGGGCCGCTGTTGTTATTGAGCGGACCTTGCGTGCCGGCATTGGCGTTGGGAGCGAAGCCACTGCGCTGGTCGAAGGTGACATGGAACGATGCCCCGGGGATCCCCAGGATGGTCTGCAGATCGAGTATGGTGCCGAAATAAAGTTCCCCGGTTGGGAAGGTGCCGGTCTGCAGGCCGCCGGAAACCAGCCCCGCAACGATTTCACCATAGCCCAACTGTAGATAGATACCATCGTTCTTCAGCGTCTGTCCGAGCGCGGTCATGCCGGCGAACATACCTGGATCCGCAGGCGCCGCGGCGGTTTGCGCGCGGCTGGGCGCGGAGACGCCCGCAAGCACACAGCCCAGAGCAATGATACTCAGGCCGATGCGGTAGAGCAGCTTATTCATAGATTTCCCCTGTTCCCGACCATCGTCGACATTACTCCATGGTGTTGAGCGGGCCTTTCCGGGCCAGCCTTCTCAATTCGAACAGGCGGAATTAGTCCGATTATGCAATGGACTTATTTCGAAGCGCTGTTCTTCCTGACCTTGTCCGGATGTATGGTACCTGCCCCCATCCGCGGGCGCCAATTACTGCTCGCGCTCGACCTGGTGCCCGGTGCCTGAAAATGCGCCCGCACTCTGGACGATATCAGGTCGGACAGACAGCCTGTGTATTTTCCTCATTCGAAGCCTCCCAAGCAGCAGCTTAATAGTCTGTTCCGACACCGTATCCGTATGTCGTAATAGCTTGGAGACATTTCGCTAAAGACGCACATGAACGTCAAGTGGAGAAAAGGGCAAAATTTCTGAATGCTTTTGATGTGTGGCAGCATTGCCAGCCGCGCCGACCGACACCGCGGGTCGATTTGATGAATGATGAAACGATCAAATCGCATCACGAAAAATTGCTGACCACTACGGTCACGGTCAGCGCCGTACGATATTCATCTGACAATGTTTAGAGATTAGCATCGAAGGATGACGATTGCGTGTAAGGCGGTTGATCTCGCAATCTTGATGATCGGATCTACATGCCTGTCAGCAAGATGCCCAGACGGCGATCGTGACACCAAACCCGGCTACCGCACCAGATTGAGCTCGACGATTTATCCTGGCGTTTGTCTGGACCTGACCGGCGCATAGAGCCTGGTCGTTCGCGGGCTTACGTGAGCGGCCATTGCTCTGGCATGTTCGAGCGACCCGCCAGCTTCGAGGTACGTAGTGATGCCCGTGGCGCGGAAGGTGTGACAGCCGATCCGAACCTTTATGCCAAATTTCGCAGCCCGCCGCTGTATCATGCGCCAGACATCGACCGGGTTCATTGCCTTGTCGGTCAATGTGCCGGTGCTGCCGGCTGCCGTTCGGAACAGGGGCGCCCCAACATCATCGCGGAGACCTGCCGCATCTATATAGGAGTCGAGACAGGCCTGCAGCGCCTGAGGTGCCGGCAACTCATGCTGTTTTCCGCCCTTCTCAGGTAGGCGGACCCACCACCGCTTGCCAGTCGGATAATAGTCCTCGACGCGCATGCCGACGACCGCTCCGATCCGGGCGAAGGCAAAAGTCATTACGCAGATCAGGGCGCGATCACGCAGCCCCACGACGTTGGTTGTCTCGATACTGTCTAAGAACTCGCGCGCCTGCCTGGCGTCGAGAATGGTGGTCTTTCCGTCTTTGACTACATATTTTGGGCCGGGCACTGAGCGGGCCGGGTTCGTCGTGACGACCTGGCCGGTGACCAACCAGTCGTACAACGTGCGTATAGCCGCCAGATGCAGCCTTACCGTCGGATTCTGGACATGCTTCCCCAGCGCCTTGACGTATGCAGCCACGTGCTTTGCCTCGACGCCAGCGAGTTGGTGAAGCTTTTGCTGGTCGCACCAAGCGAAAAAGCGGGTGACCGCGCGTAGATACGCCACCCGCGTGTTCTCATTGCCGATGGTGGCGGCGAAGAATTCCAGGAACCGGTGGGTGGCGTGGTCGCCAGCATCCGCGATGATTGTCGGCACCACTATCGCTGTCGATGCCGCAGACACGGACTGGTAAGATCTGGTGGCCGCTGCTGGTCGGGTTGGTCCCTGCCCCTCACGGGGCGAGGCCCTTCGCGATAGACCCGCCCCCGACGCAGTCCTGGTATGAATTGATTAACCCCCGCTGGCCTGAGCAGCGTCTCGTCCAGCCGTCCTATCGGCCGCTCCGACGTCACTCGTGGAATGGCCAAACACACCGCGGTAGAGCTCCGAAAAAACTGTTCCGTTGTGGTAGGGTGCGTTCGGGAATGCTTGTGGCGCAGTCCCTGGATCAGTGCCAGGCGGTTTGCCTTGGGCGAAAGCAGTGCCGCTGGCAAGGCTCAGGACGGCTAAGGTGGTGAGGACGATGGTCTTCATCGGGAGTCTCTATCTCCGGTCAATTGAAATATGCGTAGCTTCGTCGGTTAGAGGCCCACATTGAGACTATGCCCGCCGAAAGAGTATCTCTCGCTGCCGCATAGGAATTATGCGTGTGCCGATGAAGTGACGTGCGGAGCGCCGATTTTGATCCCCGATCTCCCTCGGGAGGTCTGATTTGCGACCGGCTGGTCGTCGCCGGAATGCCTGACGCGTGCAGGCGCGCCCGTATGGACACGGGTGCTCGATGTTGGCGACAGCCGGTCTGTTCCGCTTTCCCGCCGCGAGCGCAATGGCCCCGCCGATGGCTTCGGCTGTAGATTGCCGAGCAGGGCATCGCACACCTGAGCTCAGACCCGTTGTTGCCCGGCTGGCCACGTGGCGCTGAAGGCTCGCGTGGATATGCGGACAGCGCTTCAACGACCCGGTCGCGCCACACCGCCAACAGGTTCAGCAACAGACAGAACGCACGACTGGTCGGGCAATAAGAAAGCCGGATTACGCTCGGGCGGACATTGCGAGTAATTACCCGCGGTCTGTCCAGATACTCCACAGGATCCACAGGCCGTTGTGCCAACAGGACGAGCGGATTTGTATCGATGCCTGACGTGACTGGGGATGCGGCCGACTTGTCATATCCCGATCCTGCGCCTGATGGTCCAGTAATGTCATTCCGCTTCGCAAACATGGATCGTCAGGAGTGGCGGCCAGATGAACGGCAACGGCCAGGCGAGGCCAATCGTCGCCTTCGATGCCCGGGGTAGGCGCTTCTGTGCCGCGGTCGGAATGGCCGATGTCGGCCGCGCAATGATCGGTAGAACAAAGCGACCGGCCATGGTCAACTTCGACGCAAAAAATGCGAATTACTTGCTGTTGACCAATTCCCGGTCGGTTTACAGGTGCGGTTTCTCGACATGTCGCCGCGGCCGTTGAAGCATGTCTGGTCTGTTCTCCGGGTCCTCCTCGTCGGCAGCGTCTGCTGCTGTCCAGCGTGCAGCGCCGGTGATGCCGAGCGGCAAGCCTTTCGGCGGCAATTGAGCCGGCGCCTCAGGTTGGTGCGGTCGCCGTGAGCCACCTCGGGCCGATATTGCTCAAGGCCGCTGTCGTGCTGTCCGCCATGCAGCAGAGCGCCCGGATCAACCAGATCGGCGTAGTAGCGGGCGATGACGCTCGATCGTCGCCGTCGCGGCGAGGTCAGCCGCCAAGGCGGCGGTGCCCCATAGCCCCAAATCGAAAGCCTCAAATCGAACCAATCATTCCGGTCGAAGCCAACGCCGATTGTACGCCGGGGGGCCCTGGCACGGTGTGGACTTCGGTCTTGCCACCGATTTCGTCCAGTATCGCAGTGGCGAACAGGCCAACCAACTCTGGCGATGCAGGTTTACCAGCGACACCCCAAGGATGGCGCCGGGACGGCGAAGGCCGGCGGCCAAGCTGCTTGTCACGGACCGCGGCTTCGACGCTGAGGTACACCTGGTCGAGGAAGGCGCGGTGGCGCGGGGCAATGGCGACGCTGCGCGTCTTCGAACGGTCATCACGCCGAACCACGCCCCGGCCTCCGACTCGGCCTGCTTGGCATGGGGGTGTCATGTCATGGAAGTCCGACAAGCCAACCTGCCATCCTCGCCACCAAATCTTCAGCTTCCACAACACCCCGAAATCCGCTTACATTCAACATGCTGAAGGACTGGGGGTTCAAAAATGAGATTCGGTAGGCGCGGGCCACAACCCGGTCCGCGAACGCTTGCCGCGTCGCGTAAAGTGAAATAGTTGGGGAACCGGCTATACCGGTAGGTCCATTCGTGCCATCAATGCCTTCGGTCGGATTCGAAACACAATTCGCGCGTGCAGCGCTCTGAGAAGGAGGACGATCCAGATGCCTATCCTCACGATGTCAAGGCCGCCGATCTGGAGCCTGGCATGTCTTGGCCTTATGCTCGGATTCGCGAGCACGGTTCACGCACAAGGCGTGCCGCGGTCTAAACAACGCTTCAATCGGGGCACTGCGTTCGTCGGAGCGACAGGTCGGACCGGGCCAAACTGCCCGCCCCTGGAATTCCACGTGGTTCCCACAGGCAATGATCGCCTGGAGGGGGTCGCTTTCGAGCCGACAGCCAGTCCCCCGCAGATCTTCAGCATCAGCGGGAGCATCGCCGATAACGGAAAGGTCGCAATGGAGCTGAAGTCAGTCGGCAGCGGTTCGCCGCTTAAAGTCGAGGGCATGTTCGATGCGGGTACGCTGACCGCTTCGATAAACGGCGGGGGAACCTGCAAATTTAACCCGGTCATATTAACGCCGGTGACGGAGCCCACCTCGGAAGGCTCCAGCAACTGACCGAAAGCTGCTTGGGCGGGGCGGGATCTCGACTCACCGACGTGAGGTGCCTTCGCCGAGCGACATCATGCTGATGAAATTGCTCGCGAACAACGACTAGAGGCGCTTCCACTCGAGGTGGAAGCGCCTTGCGTCTGACCTGCCCCATCCTTCCGCCGAGCAGCTGATCTCACCAGCCGTGCCGCGTGGCGCTGCGGCGGACACAATCTTGTATGTCCGAGCTGCTCCCATGCGGGGCACGAATGCCACAGGCAAGCCGTTGCCGGTTCGGCATTGCCGCCAGTGCCGATGACGCGAATGATACGCACATGATACGCACACAGCGATCACCCGGAACAGCGGAACTCATTCGACGATCGACAGGATCACGCAGTGGAAGCGAGGGTTTAGCGGGGCCTGCAACCGCCTCCTGCCGCCGTCGGGCGTTTCCCGGGCCCAAGGACGTTGGAGACCTCCAACGGATCACCAATCTCCCCGCTGATCCTATGGCCTATTGCGTCGTACTCGACGCGATGTCCTCCTCGATTCGTCGCATCACGTAAGGAAAAAACGGATTCCAGGAGATACGCATCAGAGTAGCCGGGCTGATGAGCAGCACGCCGACCTCGCCTCGCGCCGCCAATGCGCCGAGGTGAACACCAAAATCTTCCGTGAGATCAGGGCTCGCGCCATATAGATTGTCGGTAACCGGAAATGGCAGAGCGACATGCGAAAGCGAGAATACGTTGCCCGGATAAGATAGATCGAGCGGCTTCGTGCGCTCGGTCGAGGAGCCCGGTTCGATGATCCGCTCGACCACGTCGTCACTTCCAGCGTTGGCATTGGCGATCACGGTCAGCCGGAATGACAGCGGCGGCGACGGCAACATTCGCCCAAGCGCCAGGTCGACGGCCGGACGTAAAAGTGCCCCGACTTTCGAGTTGCTGTTCCGGTCGAACAGCACGAGTTCGCTCCCATTCGGCGGGAGTTGCATATAAAGCGCGGTGATGATGGCGCGCGTACTGACCGTGAAATCCATGACCGACTGGAACGTCAGCACGGGGGCGAGGCCAGACAGCCGGCCGTCACGCGCAAGTTGCTGAATGTGCTGTTGCAGAATTTGCGTCAGCCGGTGCGACTGCCGCGCCCCATTCACCGGAAATGAATTGTATTTGAAAGGATTGAATTCCGGAACAATGCCAAGCCACGCAGCTTTGGCGAAGGCCGGTAAAATCGCCGGCAGAGCGGCTAACCCGACGAAACGTGCGAAGGCGGTAATGCCAATCATCGGCGATATCAGCACCAGCCGATCCGGCCTCGGCAGACGCGGATCCTCGATGGCATCGAGCGCATATTGCATGGCCAACGCGCCTCCATTGGAGAACCCAACCATGTGCAGCGGCGTGTTGCCGCCCGACAGGCGCCGCGCTTCTCGAACAGCCAGACGCGTGGCGGCGGCCCAGTCCTCCCACACCACGTCGGTCAGCGCGGCCGGCACCGTCCCATGCGCTGGCAACCGTATCCCGATCGCGACGAACCCGAGCGCGCGGTAGCGGCGCGCGACGTGACGCAGACTGTAGGGCGAGTCCGTCAGACCGTGCAGCAGCACGACAGCGCCGCGCGGCGGTCCGTCCGGCATGAGGATGTACGAGCGGTTCCAGTCTTGTGCGAAATGGCCTGGATAGACAGGACTTGCCGTGAAATAGCGGTTGTCGGGGGTGCGATCGCCCTCCTCCAGTCGATCCGATACCTCTGACTTCACCTGGTCGAAAACGTGACCTTCGGCGGCCATCCATTCGGGCCAGTCCATGCGCTCGATCGCCGCTGCGTGGGGATCATCGGGCACAAAAGTATGCCAAGGTTCCAGCGGTGGACCCCGTTGCGAGTCGACCGCACGGTACACGATCAAAGTGGCAACGATCGCGAGGGTCAACAGCACCGCGCGTCGCGTCCACCGGTACAGTCCTCGCCGCATTCGCTGCTTACCCCGTCCTTGACGCCGCTGGAAGCTGACAGCGGCGGCGGCCATCGTTTCGGCAACACGCGGTTCGTGCCGTCGCCCTGATCGCCGCTTCCTTACTAGCAGAAACTCAGGGACACTAGCGTGGAAAGCAGGTCTCGACCTAGACGCGACCGCGACGCGCCGGCGTTGACTTCTCTCACCGGCTGCGGCACCTGCTTGGCGATGATCGATGGATTGCTGGGCTGATGTCAGCAGACCGCGGAAAACGCGTGATGCTGGGACTGTGCACCGCGGTCCTGGTTGCCGCAGCCCTGTATGCAGGCAAGACCGTGCTCGCCCCCATCGCCTTCGCATTGTTCATCATCGCTTTGGTGTGGCCAATTCAGAGTTGGCTGGAGCGGCGGATCCCACGGGGCCTCGCCCTGGTTCTCACCCTGCTCGGCACCTTCGCGGTGGCGGGCGTTCTGGTGGTTCTGATCACCTGGGGTTTCGGCCGCGTCGGCCAATGGCTGGTGTCGAATTCGGGACGCCTGCAGGAGCTTTACGTGGCGCGGACCGAGTGGCTCGAGGCGCACGGAGTCGAACTCGCCGGATTGCTCAGCGAGCACTTCAATGTCCGGTGGCTGGTGAGCCTGTTCCAGACACTGACCGGTACGCTGGGCAGCTTCCTGACTTTCGCGACAATCGCGCTCATTCTCACGCTGCTCGGCCTGCTTGAGGTGGCGACGACACGGGACCGCCTGGCAGCGATGGCGCGCACGTCACAAGGGGCAGCGTCGATGCTCTCGGCATGTGACGTGCTGTCGGCCAAACTCCGCCGGTTCGCGGTTGTCCGCACAGCAATGAGCTTGTTGACTGGCATCGTCATTTGGGCCTTCGCCTATTTCGTCGGGCTGGAGCTTGCTCCCGAATGGGGCGTCATGGCGTTTGTGCTGAACTACATTCCGGTCATCGGTCCGTTTCTGGCAACGATTCTGCCGACCCTTTTCGCGGTTCTGCAATTCGAATCGTGGGAGGTCGCCGTCGCGGTTTTTCTGGTATTGAACCTTGTCCAATTCGTGGTCGGCAGTTATCTGGAACCACGTGTCGCTGGCGTAACTCTGGCCATTTCGCCTTTCATAGTTCTCGTCGCCGTTTTCTCGTGGACTGCACTCTGGGGCATCGCCGGCGCTTTCATCGGTGTCCCGATGGTCATTGCGGCCTTGTGTTTCTGCGAGCAATATCCCGCAAGCCGATGGATCGCGGAGCTGTTGTCCGGCCGTCAGTATTCGGACCATGCGGCGACCGGCGTGTGATACCAGCGGCCCGCAATCCCGACACGCAGATCGCCTCGACGTTATCCCCGCCTCTGGTTTCATCCTCGGCGCAGACCCGGACTACATCTCCGACCAAATCCGGCGATCCCACCTCAGGGAGTGCTCGAGGCGGGTGCTTACAACCACGGCCAGTCCGCTGCGTTGCGCGAACAAAGCGATAGGCCCGAGACGGAGCGCGGTCTTATCATGCGGCAAGACGCATGAACTCGAGGAGAGATGATGACAATTTCGCGCATGGTCTTGGCGCTGGCGGTACTCGTTCTCGCCGGCTGCCAGACCTCGCAGGTGGTGATGAACCAGTCACTGCCGAAGGATGCCGCTCACGCGCCGATCTACACGCCGGGCTATACGCTGATGGGAATGCTGGATGGCCCCAGGGACGACCAGGTGCTGCTCGCCCTTGCCTTCTCGGGCGGTGGCAAGCGCTCAGCCGCCTTCGCCTATGGCACGTTGCTTGGGCTGCGGTCGATGACCGTGGTCGAGGACTCTCGCTCGCACCCGCTGCTGGACGATGTCGACTACATCGCCGCGGTGTCCGGCGGCAGCTTCCCGGCAATGCACTACGGCCTGTTCCGTGAAAAAAGCTTCGAGACCTTTGAACACGACTTTCTTCGACGCGATGTCAACGCCTACATTTTCGGCATCTACCTGCTCCCATGGAACTGGGAGTGGCTGATCAATCCGCTGTTCGGCACCAACGACGCAATGGCGGCGGTATACGATCGGCTGCTGTTTCACGGCGCAACCTATGCTGACCTGATAAAGCGCGGATTGCCGATGATTTCGGTGAACGCGACCGACATCGCCGGTGGCGTCCCGTTCCCGTTCAACCAGGCCAGTTTCGACCTGCTCTGCTCCGACCTGTCGAGCTTCCCGGTCTCGCGGGCCGTGGCCGCCTCGGCCGGTTTGCCCATTCTGTTCACGCCGATCACGCTGACCAGCTATCGCAGCAATTGCACCGCCTACCCCCCGCCGGGCGCTCCGCCGCCCAATTGGCGTGAGCATGCCGCCACGCTGTCCCGACAGACGGTGCTGGCCCGCAATGCCGACCGGCAGATGGATCCTGAGCGAACCAAGTTCGTGCACCTGCTGGATGGCGGCATCTCGGACAATCTGGCGCTGCGGTCGCTGTCAAATGCGCTGGTCCTGCTCGACGACAACGACGAGACACTTCGCCGCCTCGCGACTGCCACCAGGCGGGTTATCGTGATCAGTGTCGACGGCCAGGCCGCGATCGATCCGGCACTGGGCCAGAGGCGTGTCGTCTCCGGTTTCGGGCGGATCATCTCGGCGGTTTCGGGCAGCCAGATCGATGCCTACAGCTTCGAGACGCTGCTGCTCGCGGATCAGCAGATCGAGCAATTGACCGAGAAACTCCGCCGTATCCGATGCGAGCACGGCGCGATTCTGAATGGCCACGACTGCGCCGATGTGAAAGGGGCGCTGATCCAAATCTCGCTCGCCGGCATCAAGGATGTCGCATACCGCCGGCGGCTGCAGGCGATTCCAACCAGCCTGACCATCTCGGACGCCGATGTGGATCTGCTGGTGGCGGAGGGCAAGACCATGGTTCAGAACGATCCAACTTTGCTGGGACTGATCGCGAACCTGGACGCCGAACCATCAAAGTCGTCAGCTCAGGCCGACTGCCAAGCCTCGGCAGCGGGTTTCGACGCCCTGACGCTGGCGGCTACTCCCAGAACGCCTCGACGATCGTGTTATTCTCGCCGAGCAAAAGGCTGAGGCGATTGGGGCTGATTTGCTCACCCACGATGCCGCTTGACGGGGTGATCACCCGCAAATGCTTCGGCAGATCCTCCTGCCGGACAACATCCGCCTGACCGACCGGCGCATGACCTTCCGCGACAAACTGTTTGCCGGTGCAATCGTGGCAGTCGTTGACGTTGATCGTTGCCACGCTGCTGCCCGGAATTGACTTGAGCTGGACGGCGTTCGCGGAGCCGTGGACGCGCACACCCTTGTAAGGATCGCCCGGTGCCAGCACCAGGAACGCGCTGACCGGCACGAAACCCTCGGCTTCCTGCGTCTGGTCCGGTGTCGTAGCAATAAGTTCGAGGTCCAGAATGCCGTCCGACGGGCTCCGCGCCGAGGTCGGAACCAGTTGCGGAAAGCTCCAGCCCTTGGACGCTGCCAGACCCGTCACGCGCACAATGTCGATCCGTGGTTCGGTCGCGGTTCGGATGACTTCCACCGCGGTGACATAGAGAATCGGGAGCTCAGTCGTCGGTGCGGTCTCGACGGTCGGTTCGTCGCTGGCGTAACTATCAACCTGCTGAGTCGGTGCAGTCGCGTCCGGTGACGGCGATGCGCCCTGTGCGAGGGCGATATCGACTGGGCTCGCCCGAAGCAACGCTGCGATGCCGGATGCCGCGAGTAGCAATCCTGTCCTGCTCATCATGTCCCCCTACGTCAACGATGGTCGAAGACCGACGTTTGCCCGATCGCCGGCAAGGTCCGGCTGCAGCCGATCGAGCGCATTCAACACCAGATCGGTCGCCCGCATCCTGGTGAGGCGGCAATAGGTGGTCTCGGCGCTGACGAAGGTCCCGTTTTCGGCAAGCTTGTTGGCGGGTTCGCCGCCGCCACACACGCTGAAATATTCGCAGCGTGCCCGGCACATTTCGACGCCCGCCTGAATGTCCCGCGTCATCCGTGCCAGATTCGGCCGCAGCAGCAGCTCGGCGAAAGAGTCCCGATTGATGTTTCCCAGCACGAAGTCGCCGTACTCCGCATTCTTCAATCCAAGCAGCTCCGGCGAGAACGTCGCGATGTTGCCCGCCCAATCCATGCTGGTGACAGCAAAGGGTTCGATCAGCTGATTGTGGAACGGCACATTTTCCGGTCGGACCACATGGTGGATCGCGTGCTCGATCTCTCGGATGAAACTAAGCTTGCCGGCAGCAGCCGTGGAGAGCCGCCAGAAGTTGCTCAGGAAGCGATAATAGGCCGCTTCGACACCCGCGACGGCAAACGGCTCGGAGACATGGCTGCCTTCGGATTCCTCCACGTTGAAGCAGACCTCCTCAATTCCCTCGGCCAGGTAAAAATCGAACAACTCGGCCGCCGATGCCAGGCTCGCCGTCGACAGGACCGAGATCACGTGGAATGGGACGCCGGTCCGGCGCAGCAGACGGATACCGCGAATTGTCCTGTCGAACGTGCCCTGGCCGGAGCGAGTCACGCGATTTCGGTCGTGCAGATGCCTGGGGCCATCGACGCTGACGCCGAGATTGACCTGTTCCGCGAGGAAGAACGCGCACCACGCCTCATTGATCAATGTTCCATTGGTCTGAAACGAATGCGTTACCGGCAACCCTCGAGGTTTAAGCCGCGCGACCATGGCGAACGCGTCGCGATAGAACTCGATCGGCAGTACCATTGGTTCGCCGGCGTGCCACACCACCGAAAGGCCGTCACGGGCCCAGCCGGATGCGAATACCTGAGTGAAAAGATTGGCCAGGGTTTCATTCGATACGACCGACTTCGAAGCCCGGTCCGGAAGATAACAATACTTGCAATCAATATTGCAGAACGGCGTCGGTTGAACCACGAGCAGCTCGATACGCGGCACCGGACGATCCTCCCGGCGAGACGGCGATCCTGGTCGCCGGCTCACCAGTTGCGCCACCAATTATTCCAGTTATTCCAGTTGTTCCAGTTATTCCGCCAGTTGTTCCAGCGTGGTTGCTGCCACATGGGGCGATTCCGGAAGCCGCCGTTGTTCCATCGATTGCCCCACCAGGCAAGCTGGATGCTCGGGTCAGCGGGCTTGCCGCCGTTCTGGGCTTCGTTCGCTGCAACGACAGCCTGACGAATGGCGGCAAGTTGTTCTGATACCGGAACGCCGGGCTCCGGTGACCTATTCGGTGCGTGGTCGCTGGCCTCGCTGGGGAGCAGCGAGCCCAGCAGCAGGGTCGCTCCGACCGCCCCCAGGGGAACGACCCTGGCAATCTTCCCGAGGTATTTCTGCCACAACAGCATCGGTGTTCCCCCAGCGCATGGTTCCTGAACTTAGACCAGGGTCACCTTTCCGGTGCCCAGATCATGCACCGCGCCTACCACCCGGATCTGATTCTTATCGACCATGTCGGCAAGGATCGGAGTTGCCTGCTGCAGGCGCCGGACATTGTGGCGCACGTTGGCAATGACCGCGCGCTGCACAAGGTCGTCGCCCGACTGCTTCAACTCGGGTTCGATCCCCGGCTTCATCGCACGCACGAGATCAGCAATGTGACCGGGCAGGGTGTTGCCTTTCTGCAGCGCCTCGACGGTCGCTTTGATGGCTCCGCAGTTGGTGTGGCCGACCACCATGATCAGCTTGGTGCCGAGGACAGCGGCGCCGAATTCCAGGCTCCCCAGGCCGTCAGTCGTGACAAAGTTTCCCGCAACGCGGACCACGAAAAGGTCGCCTGTACTTTGATCGAACACCAGCTCGGGAGAGGTCCGGGAATCCGCGCACCCCAGGATCGCCGCGAAGGGCGCCTGCCCCAGGGCGCGGCTGGCACGGCCGGCCGAGAAATCGCGCTCGCGCGGCTGATTCGCGACATAGCGTGCATTGCCTTCGACCAACAAATTCAGTGCCGCTTCGGGCGTTGAGGCCGCGGCAACCGGCTGGGCTCGCGCCGACCCGTAGAACGCTGCCGCAAGCGACAGTCCGGCGCCGGCGAGAAACAGTTTGCGGCGGCTTGGATCCGCAGCATGATCGGCGTCACTCATTTCCCCGTCCTCCGGCGTTCCCAGATGGGTCATACTGAATTTTCGGGCAACCTAATGGATTGTCGATCCCGCTGCTAGGGTCGCCTGGAGCCGCCGACGGCCGCGGCGGATGCGACAAGCACGTGCAAGCCTTCTGGCCTTGATCCCAAGGGGCATGGCAGCTATAACCCCGCGCCTCATCGATCGGGGCCGTAGCTCAGTTGGGAGAGCGCCTGAATGGCATTCAGGAGGTCAGGGGTTCGATTCCCCTCGGCTCCACCACCCTATTCTTTCCCCTTGCCCTTTCCCCATTGCGGGCCTACCGATCACGGGCCTCCCAATCAGTCGACTTCGCCGCATTCTTATCGCTAAGGCAGGTTTACCCGCCAGCCCGTTCCAGGATGGCATTCAGGTGGGCAGAGCCGATCAAGTGTTACAGCGGGTCCATCGCCTTGCCTGTGAAACTGACCGCCCAGCTTAGTCCGACGCGAGGCGTCGGCGAAACCGCCAATCCGTCTCGAAAGACCATTTCAGCGCTCTATAGCACCCTCCCTGACGTCGCTGGCTGCTCCGCCCTTTCCGCAAGAACTCACGTCCGCTTCGCCACACGCCGCCGTTCGCTGCGGCTCCGTTACGATCATATCCTGCGGAAAACCCGAAGGGCCTGACATTCGAAAAGACGGGGTCAGGCTACTTGAGCTGAGAACCGTGGGATTTATCGATTTGTTGGATGTCGTGGTCTGATCGACGGAGTAGGGCTTGTGCGCGCCAAGCTCACCTGCCCTAATCCTTTACTGTCCGTCTCCGCCACCTCATTGCGCTGCGTCCCCGCGCGGTCGGCTGCGATGCCGCGCGGTTTCTGTCTGTGTCACGGCGCGATTTCAGGTCATGGGAGTTTGTAACTGGCCTGAACATCGGGGTCGTACTGGAGATAGCCTCCCTCAGGTGCCCTGAACTCATTGCCGTGACCCACATACCTGGCCGTGCCGCTAATGCCGGCATATTTCCCTGTGCCGGCTGTAATAGTGGTCAATCCTTTGATGCTCTTGGCGTCTTGAGAGTACTTCCCGTCACTCATAAAACTGATGACGATTTGATCGCCGTCGGGATCGGTTCCCACGCCATCGCCATGATACTCGCCCATGCCCTTCGTTACGACAAACGTGCCCCAACTGTGCCATGTGACGTGATCAAGAAACCCTGTACCGACATTCAGGCCATTTTCGTCGAAGGACCCGATGACTATCTCTTTCCCGATCGGGGCGGCCTTGTACGTGCCATGCGAAGCATAGATGCCATCAAATGTCCCATCTTTCGGCAGATCACCGGCCAAGGCTGCGGTGCTCAGGAACACGGCGGTGCTCAGTGTAGTGGCTGACAACAGACTTGCGTGCGATTGCATTGGACTCGCTCCTTGTGATCGTTGGGTTTTTACGGAACGGCCGGCGTTCTTGGATCGCCGGAGAGGGCGTATCGCTGCGGTATATGAAAGGATCGTTGCCCTTCGGACAGACATTCTTTCGTTGCTTCGACGGTAGCCAGTTGTTCGGGTTTTCATGCCGGGTTGGGTCTGGGCCAGCCCAGTGCGCGTACCTAGCAAGACGGCTGCCCCCGAGGCGACGCCAACCTACCATGACACCGCGGGCGAAGGCCAGATAATTATTACACTTCCCCCCATGTCGTAGTCTGACAGCCGGTAGTTGCCCGACGTCCGAAGGCGTAATCGCCCGTTGTTGTATCAGCCCTTCAAGTCATCGGCCGTGAAGGCCGATGAGGGCAATCCGCGCTCATCGCGATATTGAAGAACTCCCGCGAACTTGGGAGAACGGTGCTCTGTGCCTTCACACCGGTCGTGTTTAACCGATACGCACGACGCGCCAGAGGGCTCCATTTTTGTGCCATCCTCGTGCCGGAACGAGCAAGCGGGGTTTGGCCCGCATCAGCGCCTGTGCTGCCTCGGCGTCGGCGGACTCCGTTCATTCAAGCGGTCATAGTCATTGTGCTGGCGTATTGGTCACGGCGAAGACTTGAACCAGTCGAGGGCGCGGCGACGGCGGACCCTGCGGCCTGGGGTGTGGTGATTTTATCGTAACGTGTGGCGATCGCCGGTAGCTGCTTGAGCCGCGCCCGGCGACGCTCGATCAGGTTACGGTGGCGATAGATACAGGCCGGACGGAGCTGCGGCCGCCTGCTGTCCTTACGCGACGGAACCACCCGGCATCGGCATGACGGAATGGATTGTTTACGCGGTGGGAGCGGGTATCGCGGTCACCCGCCGGCATTGCCCGATGGGCTGATTGGCTGGGACGACGCGACGTTTCGGGTGTCTTACGGCTGACATCGTGACATCCTGCGGCATCGGCCCGCGTTCGCGCGGACAACACACTCGCGGGAGGCGGCAGTGCCGAAACAGCGGCGAATCCAGTTTGGTGGACTACCTCGGGACGCGCTGGCTGGGTTGCTTCTCGCCGCGATTGCGATTCCGGAACAGCTTGCCACCGCGCGGTTGGCCGGGATGCCATCGGAGGCCGGGCTGCTGACGTTCGTTGCTGGCGCGATCGGCTTTGCGGTGTTCGGCACCAACCGATTTCTCTCGGCGGGCGCCAATTCCACCATCGCGCCAATCTTCGCCGGGGGGCTCGCATTGCTGGCAGCCATCGGCTCCCCCGACTACGCGGCCCTCGCAGGGTTGCTCTCGGTCATGGTCGGGATCGTTCTGATCGGTACGGCTCTGCTGCGTGCCGGTTGGATCGCCGATCTGCTGTCGATTCCTGTCACCGCCGGTTTCATGGCCGGCGTCGCGGTCCACATCATCGTCGGTCAGTTGCCATCCGTATTGGGTGTGCCCGATACGCATGGGACATTGCCACTGCAAACCTACGAGCTTCTGCACCGGCTGCGCGGTGCCAATCCATATGCGTTGGGGATTGGACTGTTCGTCCTGGTCGCCACCCAGGCAGGCGAGCGTATCGCGAAGCACCTGCCAGGCGCATTGCTGGCTCTGATCGCGGTAACGATCATTACGGCCGCATTGCACCTGGAGCAGCAGGGCGTGACTGTCCTCGGGGCCCTGTCGGCGACACGGCCACATATCGCGTTGCCGACGACAAAGCCTGGCGACATCCTGCAGATTGCGCCACTGGCGCTGATCGTGGCGCTGGTTTGCATGATGCAGACGGCTGCCGTGCTCCGGGCCTACCCGTCGCATCCAGAGGGCCCGCGTCATGTGGCGCGGGACTTCGGCGGCATCGGCGCCGGCTGTGTCCTGGCCGGGCTGATCGGTGGCTTCGCGGTCAATGCCAGCCCGCCGCGCACCGCCGTCGTGGTCTCGGCTGGAGGCGGCTCGCAGGCGGTGTCATTGGTTGCGGTGGCACTGGCCGCAGCGTTGTGGTTCGGCGGCGGCGGGCTGATCGCGTCCGTGCCGCACGCTGCTTTGGGAGGTATTCTGATCGCGGTCGCGCTGCGCATTTTCCGGCTGACCGAAATCGTCGACATCGCCCGCCGCGGCGGCTCGGAGATCTGGCTGGTGGCGGCCAGCATCCTGCTGGTGGTCGGGCTGCCGATCGAGACCGGAATGCTGGCCAGCATCGTCCTGTCGCTGCTGCACAGTTTTTATACCGTGGCGCGTCCGCTCTGCCAGGAACTGGCCCGCGCGCCCGGCACGACGGTCTGGTGGCCGCCGCAGGGCGAAGCCGGGGAGCACGAGCCTGGTGTCCTCGTGTTCGCCCCCGGCGGGCCGCTGAACTTCACCAATGCGGCGTTTATCCGCGGCCGGCTCATGACCGCGATCGAACAGGCGCGGACGCCGGTTCGGCTTGTGGTGATCGAGGCCAGCGGTGTGACCGACATCGACTACACCGGCGCGCGTGTGCTGCAGCAGGCGGTGGAAGCACTACGCGCGGGGACGATGCAGGTCGCCTTGGCGCGGCTATCCGCCGAACGAGCCCAAGAACACGCCGTGCGGACTGGTTTGGTGCAGTTGTTCGGGACGGAGTGGGTGTTTCGCTCGGTAGAGGATGCCGTGCGGTCCTTCAAGGCGGCTTCTCGCAACTGACCGAAGGCGCGCCGAACACCCCCGGTGAGCCTCCACCCTGGCAGGGAACCGAAACGACCCGATATCCCCGCATGACGCTGCACGAGGTGGGCCAGCGGGGGCGTGGTGATCAATGTGCGATCGGTCGGTTGCCGGTGTCCGGACACTGTCGTACCATTGGGCCAACGAAGCGTATCCCGTGAATGGCACGGCGGGTCTGAGGGGTGGGTGTGAAAGCCATCGTGCTGCGCGAGTATGGCGATGCTGACCGCCTGAAGTGGGAAGATGTCGCACCGCCGGACCCAGGTGCCGACGAGGTTGTGATTCGCAACCACACGGTCGGGCTTAACCACTGCGACATCGATCTGCGGCGTGGCCTGTTCGGCGTGACCTTGGCGTTGCCGCACGTGATGGGTGTGGACTGCGCCGGCACCGTGGCAAAAGTCGGACCTGGCGTCACCGAGTTCACCATTGGTGACCGGGTGATGCCGCATTTCGTTTTGGCCTGCGGCAACTGCCGCAATTGCCAACGTGGGCAGGAGAACATCTGTCTGCGTGCCGACCTGCTTGGCATCACGACCTGGGGCGGCTACGCCCAGTTCACCAGGGTGCGGCAGAACCACCTCGTCCGGCTGCCCGATGCGCTGTCGTTCGAGGATGCGGTGGCGGGCACGATACCATTCGCCACCGCGTGGGAAGCACTGATCGAGGTCGGCGGACTGCGCGCCGGGGAGACGGTCCTGGTCAATGCCGCCGGCAGCGGCATCGGTTCGGCCGGCGTGCAAATCGCCAGCCTGGCCGGGGCACGCGTCATCGCCACCACCGGTTCGGATGCCAAATTCGCCGCGGCCAGGGCGCTCGGCGCCGACGAAGTGGTGAATTACGCAACAACGAACGTGCCGGATGCGGTGCAGCGGCTGACGCAGGGCACGGGGGTGGATATCGCGCTCGACATGGTCGGCGGCTCCCGGCTGCAGGACGCGATCGCGGCGGTCGCGCTCGGCGGCCGCATTGTCAGTGTCGGCGCGCATGGCGGCGAGCATGTTGACATCGACATGATCGAGCTGTTCAGAAAGCATGTCAGCCTGCATGGATGCGGCCGCTCCACCCGGGCAATGTTCAGCCAGGTGCAGCACCTGATGGCGGCAGGCAAGCTCCGCCCGGTGGTGCATGCCCGCTTCGGGCTGGCAGAGGCGGCCGCGGCGCACCGCCTGATGGAAAGCCGCGCCTTTTTCGGCCGCATGATCATGGACCCATGGGCCAATTGAACGCGCGCCCGACAGCGTGGAGTCTGTCGTTTCTTCGCCGTGATGCCGCAGCCCGCGCGGTTCGATCGACGGGGCTTGCTCGTGCGATGCGCCTCCCCTCGTGTGGTGAGCCGATCGACGCGGTGTTGCGATATTTGCCCATCTTTGCCCCAGGAGAGCCATCATGACCCACCAGAGCTTCGCCTTTCAGGACGTCCCTGGCCCGCGCCGCGACATGGTTGGCTATGGCCGGCATGCTCCCCGCGCGCGCTGGCCCAACAACGCCAGAGTGGCGATCAATATCGTCATCAACTACGAGGAAGGTTCGGAATTATCCCATCCCGCCGGAGATGGCCGCAATGACGGCCTCACCGAAGTCATCTACAGCATGGACCCGGTCTATCGCGACCTCGCCGCCGAATCGGTGTTCGAATACGGCTCGCGCGCCGGGATCTGGCGGCTGGAAAGACTGCTGAGCGAATATAAGCTGCCGGTCACGTTCTTTGCCGCCGCGGTCGCCCTCGAGCAGAACCCAGAGGTTGGCGCCTGGATCAAGCAGGCCGGTCACGAGCCGTGCTCGCACGGGTGGCGCTGGGAGGAAGTGTGGAAGCTCTCGGCGGAGGAGGAGGCCGATCATATCCGCCGAGCGATAGCCTCGATCGAAGCGACCTGTGGTGAACGGCCGCGGGGCTGGTACTGCCGTTACGGCGCCTCCGTTCGGACGCGTGAGTTGCTGGTGCAGGAAGGCGGTTTCGTCTACGACTCCGACGTCTATAACGACGATCTTCCCTACTACACCCAAGTGCAGGGCAAATCGCATCTCATTGTCCCCTATTCGTTTACCTACAACGACGGCAAATTCGGCTTGCTGCCGGGGTATGGCGGGCCGTGGGATTTTCTCGACAATCTCAAGCGCGGCTTCGATGAATTGTGGCGAGAGGGCGAGACGCATCCGAAGATGATGTCCATCGGCCTGCATCCACGGCTCATCGGCCAGGCCAGCCGCATCAACGCGTTGCGAGAATTCATCGAGCACGCCCAGCGTAAGGGGCAGGTGCTGTTCACGCGCCGGCTCGACATCGCCGAGTGGTGGCACGCGCATCACACTGAGTTTTCCCGATGACGGCCGTGGCCGCGTTGCAGGCGGTGCTGGATCGTATCGCCGCGCTCAACGATGACTATCGCGCCTACGCCACGCTCGACCGTGACGGCGCGCTGCGTGCGGCGACGGCCGCGGATACAGCGCGTCGGGAGGGACGCTGGCTCGGGCTGCTGCACGGCATGCTGGTCGCGGTCAAGGACAACATCGACACTGCCGGCGTGCGCACCGCCTGCGGATCGGCGTTGTTTGCGGACCGGGTGCCGCTGGCCGACGCGCCGGTGGTGGAGCGGCTGCGGCGTGCCGGTGCCATCGTGGTCGGCAAGGCGGCCCTGATGGAACTGTGCTTCGGCGTGCGCTCCACCGACATGATTGCCGGTCAGGTGCGCAACCCCTGGAACCGGCTGCACGTGCCAGGCGGTTCCAGCGGCGGGTCGGCGGCGGCCGTGGCACTCGATCTGTGCCAGGCGGCGCTTGGCACCGACACCGGTGGATCGGTACGCGTGCCGGCGGCGTATTGTGGCGTCACCGGACTGCGGCCCACGCATGGACGCGTGCCCAATCGCGGGGCGCTCGCGGTCAGCGCGTCGTTCGACACGATCGGACCGATCGCGCGGGGCGTCGATGACGTTGCCCGTGTGTTCGCCGCGATCGCTGGGTTCGATGCCGAGGACCCGACCTCGGCGAACCAGCCGCTCGACACGTCCATCCTGACCGATGACGGTGACGTCACGGGACTGCGCATCGGGCTGCCGATGAATTTCTACTTTGATGATGTCGACCCCGAGATCGCAGCGGCGGTGCGGCGTGTCGCGGACGCACTCGGCAAGGCCGGCGCCCATGTGATCGAGGTGCCGGTCCCTGACGCGGAACTTGCTCACAGCCACGCCAGCACCATCGTGCTGGCCGACGCGTGTGAGGTCCACGCAGAAGCGCTCGACACGCGGCACAACGCGTTCTCGGCGCAGGTCTATGAGCGGATGTCGCGTGGGCGCGGATTTTCCGCGGTCGACTACGCCCGGGCGGAACGGTTCCGCGCGGCGTGGCGGAGCAATATGCGCAAGCTGTTCACCCAGGTGGACGTGTTGCTGTTTCCGACCACCCCTTACGCGGCGCCGTTAATCGAAGACGGCGCACATCTGGCCGACTCCACGCGCCATGCCACGCGTTTCGCCTATGGCGGTGGCCTCGCGGGCCTGCCGGGGCTGTCGCTGCCCTGTGGGCTCACCAGCGCAGGGCTACCCATCGGGGCCGTGCTGGAGGCAGCCTGGAATAACGAGGCCGTGTTGCTGCGAGCAGGACGGGCGTGGCAGCGCATCACCGACTGGCATCTCCGACGCCCGCCGGTTGCGTGACGGACAGGGCGTCCGAAACGGTACCGTGGGCCGTGGCTTCGTCGAAAACGAGATGCCGCTGCCCATCAGTTCGCGGACCCCAAGGCACAAAGGGCGTTCGATGATCCGGCAGATTGCCTGGTGGAATCAGGCTGGACAGGTCGTCGGCCTGCTACCTCTGCGAACACGCACTCGCGCAGCCGGCCAAACGCTGGTTCGAGCTAGAGCCGCTGTGACCGATTGGCAACCGGATTGGCAGGTTCCATAATGGCCTGTTGGCGGCCCGTCTGGCAGCCAATTTATCAGGGAGGCAGAGATGGCAGTAGCAAGCGTGTCCAAGATCACCGCAGCTTCACCGACCAGCTTCGATGCCGCTGTCCAGGAGGGGCTCGCCCGCGCCAACAAGACGTTGCGAGGCATCACCGGTCTTCACGTCATCGAAGAAAAGGCGAGCGTGAAAAACGGCAAGATCGACGAGTATAGGGTCACAATGGAGGTGACCTTTATTTTGGAGGCCTGAGTTCAGCCAAGGCAAATACACCTGGTTGTGTGAGTGGCCTGGAGGGAACGCCGGCCACCCACACGTGATTTCGACTTATAGCTGAGATCGCCTGGAATTGGGCGGAGTTTACAAGTTGTTGCTCGCCGGCGGCGCGCCCGCCGGCGCGCTCGTTGGCACGGCCATCGGTATGCTCTGGATGTTGGAGCGTGCTGCGCGATACGTCCTTGCAGCCGACCTCTTGCTTGGCGGTTTCCGCCTGATATCGAGGTCGACGTTATACCCCGTGCCTTCCTATGGTGGCAGGATGTCACACCGGCGAACCTGGGGAGAAAGAGGGCCGTCACGAAGTGAACGAAGGAGGCAGACCGGTGAGATTACCCCTGACAGGCGGCTGCATCTGCGGCGCTGCTCGCTATGAGATTACGCAGGGGCCCCTCGGCGTTTATGCGTGCCATTGCACCGACTGCCAGCGTGCGACAGTCAGCGCGTTCTCGATTGGCGTAGCGGTTCCCGGTGAGGCGTTCCGACTGACGGGAAGGGAGTTGCAGCCGGCTCCGGGCGGCATGACCGATGGCGGGCGTGTCAAGACGCGCTGGGTGTGCCCTGACTGTGGGATAAGCCTTTGCGGTGGAGTAAAGATCGGAACAGAGCCGGCAGGATACACGCGCATCGTTCGGGGCGGTACGCTTGACGATACATCATGGCTTAAGCCGACGACACACTTCTATACGCGGAACAAGCAGCCGTGGGTGATTTTGCCGGAGGGCGCGACGATCTACCAGACGCAGCCAAATCGCGAGTGATGTAGAGACCGATTTGGCGGTCGGTGACCGGGCTGTTGGGACGACCGCTGATATGGCAACCGGTGCGGGCGAACGATGTTCATTGGGAATTTGCATCGGAGAATGCCTTTATACCGATAGCCCATTAGCGGTCACCGCCCGTGCTTAAGGTGTCATCCTCGGCGAAGGCTGGAAATGGCACTGGAGACGCGAACGGTGGGTCAACGTCACGGGCCGGCGGTATTAATGTCAGGTTGACGACAGGGACGCCTTGGCGCGGAACCGCCGCGATTGTTGCTGCTTTCCATTATTTCTACGTTACGAAAATTTTGTGGCTGTTCTTCGGCAACCGCTGTCCTGACCCACCCTGTTCGCGTGGTCGCCCGAACCCCAACAGTGACGGACCACATCCATGCGACCAGGCAATGCCGGCGGCCGTGGATGAAGCGGTGGCCGGACAGCCGTCGATCGCGGCACACGCTGCGGTGTCCCGCTTGCCTAATCAGTCGAGGACGTGCCAGCCTCACCTGCCACGAGCCAAGAACTGCGCTAAGGAAGTCTCCGGGTTCGGTTCGACGCGTATCGGCCGGCCGCACGGGCGCTTCCACCATTTTACTTTGGGGAAGGAAACCGACCATGACCCGCGTTTACAACTGCATCGATTCAGACGGGCACATTCTGGAGCCGCTCGAGCTGTGGGCGCAGTATATGGACCCGCAGTACCGCGATGATGCACCGCGCCTGGTGCGCGACGACAAAGGCAAGGAACGCCTTTTGATCGGCCAGAAGATGTTAGGCAGCGAACGCGGCATGGCCGCACTGGGCGCGGTCGGCTCGCGCGACGGTGCCGTGGTGGTGGACGATGCCTCGGAATACAAGGACGGTCGCCCCGGTGGGTTCGATCCGCACGCCCGTATCCCCGACATGGATTTGGACGGCATCGACGCCGCATACCTGTATCCTTCGATCGGCCTGTTTGCCGGCGCGGTGGAGGATCCGAACATTTCCGCCAATATCTGCCGCGCCTACAACCGCTGGCTCGCCGACTACTGCAAGCCCTATCCGGACCGTCTGTTCGGCATCGCCATGATCCCGTTGCAGTCCGTCCCACACGCCATCGAGGAGATGAAGTTCGCCCGCAAGGAACTCGGCATGACCGGCATCTTCGTCCGTCCCAACCCGTATAACAACAAGATGATCCACCACCCGGACTACGCCCCGTTCTGGACAGCGGTCGAAGATCTCGACATGGCCGTTGGCTTCCACGAGGGCGGCAATTCCGGCATGGCGCAGGTTGGCATGGACCGGTTCGAGACGCGCGGGGCGCGCCATATCGTCACCCACACGATGGAAATGATGATGGCATGTCTCGGCATGATCTGGGGCGGCGTGATCGACAAGCACCCGAAACTACGCGTCGCGTTCCTGGAGTCAGGCGGTGGCTGGATCGTGCCCTGGCTGGAACGGATGGACCGTCATTTCGATGACCAGGGTTTCAATGACTCCGGGCTGTCGATGCGCCCAAGCGAGATTTTCCAGCGCAATTGCTGGATTTCGTTTGAACCGGTGGAAGGCAGCCTGCGCGTGCTCGCCGATTACATAGGCCCGCACAAAATACTTTGGGCCACCGACTATCCGCATCCGGACGGCTTCTTCCCCGGCGCGCCCGAGATGGTGCGGCAAAAACTAACCGGCTTGTCCGAGAACACGCGCCAGCAAGTGATGGCCGGGGGCGCCAAGGGGTTTTACAACCTGCACTGATTGCTGCGACGCAGCCTCACGGGAGTAGGCGGATGCGCCGTGACGCATCCGCTGGCTGCAAGCGTTCTCTTGGCTTCGACGAATCCTGTTGACGTTTGGCATAGACAGATCTGGGCTGGCAGCATCATTCTCTGTCAGTCTTTTGACTTGGGCCCAGGAGCGGCAATGGACGTCGCGGACTGGCTACGAGCACTCGATCTGGGACGCTACGAGGCGGCATTCCGCGAGAATGGCGTCAGCGCGGAAGATCTGTGCCATCTCACCGCCGAAGATCTCGAGGGCCTTGGAGTTACCGCCATTGGCCATCGGCGGCGGCTGCTGGTAGCGATCGCCAGGCTGCAAGATGATGACGCTGCGTTACAGCCGCCGGTCGGTTCGACCGGCGGTCACCTGGCGTCAACATCAGCGGGCGAGCGCCGCCAGCTTACCGTTATGTTCTGCGACCTTGTCGGTTCGACGGCGCTGAGTGAAAAGCTCGACCCAGAAGAGCTGCGCAGCCTGCTGCATGCGTACCGCATCCATTGTGGCGATGTGATCGCGCGCTACGAAGGGTTTGTCGCCCGTTACGTCGGCGACGGCATCCTGACGTATTTCGGCTGGCCCACCGCGCACGAAGACGACGCCGAACGCGCCGTGCGGGCGGCCCTGGAAATCGTTCATACCGTCAAGCGGGCATCCACCACCGAGGATCTTGTCGGTCCGTATCGGCATCGCCACAGGTCCTGTCGTCGTCGGCGAAACGGCCGGTGCAGGGGACCAGTCAAAGCTGGCGGTGGGCAGCACGCCCAATCTCGCCGCGCGTCTGCAGGGAATGGCCACCGCCGATCAGATTGTCATTGCTGCCTCGACCCGTCGCTTGGCGGGCAACGCGTTCGAACTGACCGATCTCGGCGAGCAAGACCTGAAAGGGATCGCGGAGCCGGTTCATGCTTGGCGGGTGGAGCGGGCTCTTGCGGCGGCGAGCCGCTTCGACGCCAGGCGCGGCACCAGCGCGCTGACACCATTGGTGGGCCGCGACGAGGAACTGGATCTGCTGCTACGCCGGTGGTCGCAGGCAAGGGACGGCGAAGGCCAGATCGTGCTGCTGTCGGGTGAACCCGGGATCGGCAAGAGCCGCATCCTGAGCACGCTACACGAGCGGCTTGAGGCCCAAGGCGTGCAAGCCCTGCGCTTCCAGTGCTCGCCCTACTACGTGAACAGCGCCTTCTGGCCGATCATCGATAATTTCGAACGGGCGTTGAAGTTCACTCGGGACGAAACCGCGGACGCCAAACTCGACAAGTTGGAAGCGCTGGTCGTCACGCAATACGGCCGGCCGCTGGCCGACGTGCGGTTCGTCGCCGTCGATCCTGTCGATCCCCTGCCAGGCAGCGTTACGGCGAGCGACCAATGACGCCGCAGAGGCACAAGGACGAGACGCTGCGGACCTTGGTCGACATCACCGAAGCAGCCGCCCGCCAGCGACCCAGCGTGATGCTGTTCGAGGATGCCCACTGGGCCGACCCGACGACACTGGAGGTGCTGGATCTGCTGATCGACCGGGTGAAAGCCGTTCCGTTTCTGGTCGTGCTCACCCACCGGCCGGAGTTTCAGTCGCGCTGGTCGCGAACAGGGACATGTCGGCGCACTTAAACCTATCCAAGCTGACCCGGGCGCAGAGTGCGTGCGATGGTTTCCGCGCTGGCTGGCGGCAAGACGTTACCCGCGTCGCTGCTTGAGCAGATCCTTACCCGGACCGATGGCGTGCCGCTGTTTGTCGAGGAGCTGACCAAGTCCGTTCTCGAATCTGGCGAACTGAAGGAGGCCGGCGATCACTACGAGTATGGCGGCTCCGCTCGCGCCGTCACTATTCCAGCGACGCTGCGGGACTCGCTAATGGCGCGGCTGGATCGGTTCATGCCGGTAAAGGAGATTGCCCAGATCGGGGCAGTCATCGGACGGGAATTCAGCTACGAGCTGATCGCTGCAGTCGCACCAATGCCGCAGGCCCAACTGGAAGACGCCCTGGTGCGGTTTGGCGCAGTCGGGACTGGCCTTCCGTCGCGGCACACCGCCTGATGCCGATCTACACTTTTAAGCATGCGCTGGTGCAGGACGCGGCTTATGATTCGTTGCTGAAGAGCCGCACGACAGGAGTTGCACGGCAAGATCGCCCGCGTGATCGAGCAGCGCTTCCCGAACATCAAAGCCGACCGAACCCGAGGTGCTGGCGCATCACCTCACTGCCGCGGGCCTTGCCGAAGCCGCTATTCCGTTCTGGCAGGCCGCTGGCGAGCTGGCGTTGAAGCGTATGGCCCTGACAGAGGCAATCGCCCATCTCAATCAAGGGCTCGAATTGGTCTCGGCCATGCCTTGGTCACCGGCAACGAGACGCTAGCGAACTGGGACTACGCAGCCTGCTTGGCACAGCATGGATGGCGCTAAGGCCTGGGCGGCTCCGGAAGTTTGGACCAGCCTGCATCCGGCACTGGCCCTGGCAAAGTCGCTGGGGCGCCACGACGCGCTGCGCCTATCCTCTGCGGATTGACGGGCAATGTCCAAACTCAGGGGCGCGTAGCGGCGTCTCTGCCGTGGGTCCAGGAGATGCTGGACCTCGCGCGGGTGACCGGAGATGCCGACCTGCTGATCGCGGGCGCATGGAGCAGCCTGCGGCTGCTACGGGTGGGCGGGCGAGTACTCCAAGGTTCTGGAGCACTTCGACAAGTTGCGGAACCTGTACGACGCCGAGAAACATCACCATCTTGCAGACATCCTCAACCACGATCCCAAAACTCGCAGGTATCTTCGCCTCGATGAGCACCTGGATGCTAGGCTATCCGGACCGAGCATTGCGGATAAACGAGAAAAAAGACGCACATGCCCGCCGGCGTGGTCACCCCTTTGATCTCGGGTATGGGTTAACGACTGGGGCACATGAATTCGATCAACGCTGTACGCCCGACGATCTGCACAAGCGCGCCGAAGAATGTGAGCGGCTGGGACGGGAGAACAGCCTGCCCGTGCTATGGGCGATGCTGGCGCCCGTTTCATACGGGCTGGCACTGATCCGAGAAGGCAAGACTGCCGAAGCGAATTGCCCCACTCAAGGCCGGCATCGCGTTCTGGGAGGCGAACGGCGGCAAGGTCCGAAGCCCGACCATGAGCGCATTCCTGGCCGAAGCTATGGCGCTGACCGGCGACCTTGACAATGCCCTGCATCTGCTGGACGACGCAGATTGATCCAAATCGAACGCCCGGGTTGGGAAGAGCGCATGTCAGTATGCCGAGATCCTGCGCCTAAAGGGCTGGATGCTCTCGCTCAAGGGCGACCCTGAAGGCGCCGAACGGAACTTTCTCGCCTCGCTCGACTGGGCGCGCCGCCAGCAGGCGAAAATGTGGGAGCTGCGCACGTCGATCAGCCTGGCACAACTGTGGCAGAGCCAAGGTAAACGCCAGGACGCGTATGAGTTGCTCGCCCCGGTTTACGGCTGGTTCACCGAAGGCTTCGACACCAAGGATTTATTGGAGGCGAAGTCTCTGCTCGGCGAACTGGGGTAGTCGAAACATGTCAATCGCCTGCCGCGGCGCGCTCCAGCTTAAGACTTCTATATAGTCAAGCAACAAATCACTGGCGGCCGATCTGCATGCGAGCGAACCTTTCGCCCTCTTGTCCAGTTCGCGCAATGTAAGCTCGTAGCACATCCGGGATATCGCTGAGATACGCCTCGATGCCGATCTCTGCCGAGCTTCCGACAATGTGAAGCTTTCCGTCATGCACGACCTGATCGCGATGTCTTTGGCCGGAGACCAGGGTTTGTCTCGCGGATCGTATACGTCGCCGCAACACCCGACCGCCGCGCTCTCGGCTAAGCCGCCGCCCAACAGCGGAATGCTTTCGATCTCCTTCAATTTTCGCGGCAAGCCGCACCATGGTTAGCAGCTCAGCCGTCTCGTGCCCCGCGTATCAGCTTTCCAGGCAAGAGCCCGGTGGGGACACCTTCGCGGGACACAATCTCGCCTGAAAGGATCGTCGCCACATAGCCTTCGGCGCCCTGCATCAGCCGACGTCCGGCCGCCGGCAGATCATAGACCACCTGCGGTACCCGCAAGCGAAGGCGGGCGTGGTCGATTATATTGAGGTCTGCCTTCTTTCCCGGCGCGACCCGTCCGCGATCCGGCAAACCCAACGCGCGTGCGTTGTCCCAGGTCAGGCGGCGTACCATCCACTCCAGCGGGAACCGCCCCGTTGCACGGTCGCGTGTCCAATGCGTCAACCCGTAGGTCATCGCCGAGGCATCGCAGAGGATGGAGACATGTGCACCGCCGTCACCGAGCCCGATCAGGGTATTCGGATGCGCCATCATCTCGCGCACAGTCTCCAGCGTGCCTTGGGCAAAATTGCTGAGCGGACGATATAGGATTGTGCGCCCATCATTCTCCAGCATCCGATCGTAGGCCAGTGACGCAGGATCGACGGCGAGCCGACGTGCTTCAGCGCCGATGCTGCGCTCCGGCGAGGGTTCGTAGTCAGGCGGATCGCCGAGGGGGAAGATTCGATCCCACCGGCGCAGCCGTTTCGTCAGATCCGAATTGCTCGGCGCTTCATCGAGCAGCCGAGCACGCAAGGAGGCGTCCCGGAGCGCGGTGAGCCGGGCGGCGAACGGCAGATGCGCAACCTCGCCCCAGCTTGGACAATCAACAAACGGGTTCTGCGAGATCTCGAAACCCAGCATGATACCGGTCGGCCGGGTTAGCACCATGCCGCTCATGGGCAGCCCGCTCGCATTGGCCTCCGCGATCATCCCGAGCAAATCGCGCCACTCGCGAGGCTTGGAGTCACGCTCCAGCACGGTCATCGTCATCGGTCGGCCAGAGACCGCGACGAGACGGCGGAGCATCGCGAACTCCGCCTCGATCGTGTCACCGAAGTCGGAGATGACCTGCAACCAACCGGCGCCGGCCTGCCCGATCGCCTCGGCGATAGCGGTCAATTCCCCTTCGGCGGCATCCAAAGTCGGGGTCGGCTCGCCGTCCACGGTTTTATGGTTAAGCGTGCGCGAGGTAGAGAAACCGAGCGCACCCGCTCGGATGCCTTCGGCTGCGAGCCGCGCCATCTGGGCACGGTCGGCGGCGGTAGCGGGTTCACGCGCCGCACCCCGCTCGCCCATCACGAACACGCGCAACGCCGCGTGTGGCACCTGCGTCGCCACGTCCAAGTCGAAGCGGCGCGTATCCAGGCGGTCGAGATATTCGGGAAAGCTCTGCCAATCCCACGGCAGACCCTCAGTCAGGACCGGTTCCGGGATATCCTCGACGCCCTCCATCAGGCGCACCAGCATCTCGCGCTGCTCGGGCTTGCAAGGCGCGAAGCCGACGCCGCAATTGCCCATCAATGCGGTGGTAACACCGTTGCAGGAACTGGGCGTGACATGATTCGCCCACATCACCTGCGCATCGTAATGCGTGTGCGGATCGACAAAGCCAGGCGTGACCAGAAGCCCGCGGGCGTCGATCTCGTCGACACCGCGGTCGGCGATGCGGCCAACCGCCACGATGCGCTCGCCAGATATGCCGACATCGGCCTCAAACGGCGGGCGGCCCGTGCCGTCCACCACCACGCCACCGCGAATGACCAGCGTCAGGACGTCCGTCATCGGGTTGGTGTCCTCCCATAGATACCCAGCACTGCTCCCGAGGCTAGGCACATCGGGCATCGCGGGCAAGATCCGGGCCGGCTCCGGCATCTGCGGTGTCGGGCATTTCACAACAGCTGGCCGGGTCGACTTGGCGGCATTCCGGCACCACCGGCAACCCAGGCGGACCGCGTTGCCGGTGGGGTCACTTGCATCCTCCAGTCGAAGATTCGAAGCTTTTCCGGCGACGAAATTGCTCGTCGGAAGGGAACCGGCGATGGCCAGACTAGCGCGCGAGGGTTGCTCCCTGGATTATGAGCTCATCGACATTGCGGCCCCCTGGATGACGCCCGGCGAGACGGTGGTGTTGCATCATGGCGTCGGAGCGAGCCGCGAGCTGTGGGCCGCATGGCTGCCGGCGCTGGTGGATCGTTACCGCGTGCTCCGCTTCGACATGCGCGGGCACGGTGCCTCGACCTGGGCCGAAGGCGCGCCATCGCTCACCCTCGACACGCTGACAGACGATCTGTTCGCGATGATGGATGCGGCCGGAGTTGGACAGGCGCACCTCGTGGGCGAATCGATTGGCGGCACGATCGCACTGAACGCCGCCCTGCGCGTTCCGGAGCGGGTTCATACGCTCACCGTAAGCAACGGCGCGCATCTCGGCGCGTCGATCCAGGCGGTGCAAGATTGGCGCGCGATCATCGAGACCCGCGGGATGGCAGGCTGGTCGGCGCATTTGATGCCGCGCCGCTTCTTCGAGGATGGCGTTCCGTCAGCGGTCGCGCACTGGTTCGAGACACTCCAGGCCTCCGCCCATCCCGAGGCGGTGTTACAGATGCTCGCCGCCCTGGTCGGTGCGGACACAACCGACCAATTGCCCGGCCTGCGGCCGCCTCTGATGTTGCTGCACCCGGACAGCTCACCCTTCATTCCATTGCCGGTGATTTGCGATTTCATGGCGCGGGTTCCCGCGGCGCGGCTGCACGTAATCGGCCGAGCGCGCCACGGCATGCCTCTCTCCCATGCGAGAACTTGCGCTGCCCTGCTGCGGGACTTCCTTAGTGAGAACCGATCCTTGGCGCTGGCACCGGCTCCGCCCTGACAACCGACGCTCTGTCCTCGATCTCACACCCAGACGGGATCGGCCCACCACCCGTGCAACACGGCATGACCATCAGCAAACGCCTCGTTGAGCAATGACCAAAAGTTCGGCCAGGGCTGGATGATCTCTGCCTCGATCGCTCCGTCAACGAATTGGAGCGCGCCGTCGAGCTTGTGCGCAATCTTCTGGGCCCGCGTGTTGTCAAGCAGGCAGAAGCAGTGAAGCGTCCTTATCCCGCGGTTTCGGGCGATCAAAACCAACCGCCGCAGCATTTCCGTTCCGAGGCCGCGGTTCTGAAAGGACGGTTCGACGGTAATCGCGATCTCAGCGATCTGGACCGCGACCTGTTGATGCAGTTCGCCAACGGCACGCAGCGCACCACCCATGAAGCAGCCCAGTACGGTCACACCCGGCGCGAACAGGGCGTCGCTGTGGGCTATGATAAAGTCGTCGCTCACGGAACCCAGGAAGCGGCGTTGGCGGTCGTCCGGACTGAGGCGCAGCAGGTGATCGCGCACCTTTTCACGTTCCCAAGCGCGGAGTTTTCGGATCGGTCGCTCGCTTGACGGCATGTTGTGTGCGGCTTCCGATGGAGAATTGCTGCAATGCACAATTACGGGAGTGGACTGCCACGAGGGTATATGCAAGCGATCCATCCTGCGGCGCCCCCAACATGTCGCGCCACCGCCACTTCTCCGACCCGTTTAGCTCGGCTGAACCGGTCGCTTGAACATCCCCGGCAGCGCCGGGCAATGCATACCGCAGCAACCATATCGCTTGACTGACCGCCGAGTGGCGCAATCGATGGACAGCTGGTGCAGCAACTCTGAAATAGGAAATGACCGGCTATGCCGCCCGATCAGGCTTGCGAACGGATTCCGCTCGCACCGGCTGCACGCCAGCCCCAGGACCTCGCTACGGGCCGCGACATCACCGAATGCACCCTACGGCCGCGCCTTGGGAGCTTCGGTTGGTGCCCGGCCAGCGATGCGCCGGCGCAGCTCCGTGGCGGCCGACAGCTCGCCGCCGGTCTCATCGGCCTCCCGGATCGCGGCTGCGTTGGCTTCGGCGACGACATATATGCAACGAAGGTGGCGATTCCCTTGCGGCGCATTTTTTCCTGCTCACCGGTTAGAGAATTTGTAGGTAATACCAGCGATCACCAGTAATATTGCGCCAATTGAGAAAGCCGGTCGCCCGAGCCAGTTGTAGCCAAACGCCAAGCAATACCCAGTCTCGGATACAGGGGCGTCGGGGTGCGTTGGGCAGGTGACGACCCAAAGCAAGATCGCCAGAATTACCAGTCCAATCCCGACGCAACCTGCAATGATCGCGACACCGGTCAGCGACGTCCTCATGACTTCTGGTTCCTCCAGCGTGGGCTGCGGCATTGTCCGTGAAGCGGCGGAAGCGTCCGCGCGGCTTTACCGCAGCCGGCAGTCGCCCTCGGCCGGACAGACTGTCCATATCCCAAGGCGTCGGATTCGGTGACGACATTCATTTCAGGAGGATGGCGCCGGGCGCGTCCGGGCACAAGCAAGCAAACCGCCCACCGACAGCCTGGACGCGTGGCTTCGCTGCGCGGACCGACGCTTCGCTTTTGCCGATCCGACAGGAAGTGAACTGATTGCCGCAGGCACGACCGGCCTATTGGCCGTCTTTTGACCGGTTGTCGGAGCGTTCTCACCGGCCGGGCGGCGACATCGGCGCAGAGTAGTAGCGTCCCAGTTGTTGAGATACCCCAGCCAAATTCGGCACCGGAGCCCGTCGCCAGCAGGTTTCCGTACATCATCGCCGTTTGCACCCACTCCGCCGCCGCGTCTCGCGCACAATCGCAAATGTTCAAAGACCAAGCAGGCGACAGAACCGCCGCGGCAAAAGCCTCAATTTGCCTGCGGCTTGATATGCAGCGACTTAACGTCGTAAGCGGGCAACAGAACCTGGACGACGGTATCCGGTCCCGACGCGAACTGGGCACTCCCGCCATGGGCCTGGACAACCTCTCGGACGATCGCCAGGCCCAGGCCGCTGCGATTTGATGTCGCATCGGCCTTGCGAAAGCGGTCGAATAATCGGTCCCGGTCTGCCAACGCAAGTTTGGTGCCTTGATCCGATACGGTGATCGCCACTCGAGGCGGCCAGTCGTTGCTGTGAGATAATAACCCTGCGACCCTGATCGTTCCTTCGCCGTGTATAACGGCATTCTCCAGCAGGTTCCGAAGCATGTCCTGCAAATCGCCCGATCGGCCGCGAACCGGCAGACGTTCCGGCAAATCCAGTTCGACCGAACGCCGCGCCGCGTCGGCAAGGGGCAGAATGAATGCGGCAGCCTCGCGCGCCGCCCGGCCAACATCGACCACGTCGAAGCCGGCCTGATCGTCCGCTTCCGCGACCTCCTTACGGGCGAGATCGAGCAGTTGGCTCACGACGCGGGTCATCCGGGCGACGTCTTGCTCAATCTGTTCCCAGTTCGGCGTGCCGCTGAGATGCGCCTGTTGCAGACGCAGACTGAGCACAGTCAGCGGCGTACGCAGTTCATGGGCGGCATTGGCGACGAAGCGGCGCTCGGCGTCATAGGCCCGGGCCATGCGGTCAAGCGCTGCGTTGACGGCGGAGACCAAAGGGCGGATCTCGCGCGGCAGCCGGTCGATGGCAATCCGCGCCTCCGGATTCCGCGGGCCAACACGAGCCGCATCCCGCGCTGCGTCCTGCAGGTGCCGCAAGGTCCAGCCGCTGACCAGGACAATGATGCCGATCGCCGCCGCGGTGAAGATCAGCAGGACCAGGACATCCTGATAGGGATCCTCGACCCAGTTGACGTCGAAATGACTGAGTAATGCGCCCTTACCCTCAAACGGCCACGCGAAGATCGCGCCGCCGACCCCAAGCGCGAATACCAGGAGCATGCCGACAACCAGACGACGCCGCAGGCTGTCGAGCAGCCTCATGCCGGTCCACCCAAGCGAAGCCGATAGCCAATGCCACGCAATGACTCGATGGCTACCGCCGAACCTGCCACCGCGAGGCGTCGCCGCAACCGCGAGATCACCGCTTCCAGGGCGTTCATGCTGACATCGTCAAGGCCGTAGAGCCGCTCCTCCAGCGTGTCCTTGACCACCGCCCGTCCGGCCGCCCGGACCAGTTCCTGCAGCGCCAATGCCTCGAGACGGGTCAGATCGAGCGGACGATCACCCGCCGTGGCTGATTGCCGTGACGGGTCGAAGTCCAGGTCGCCATAACGGTGGATCGCATGCGGACGCGGGCCGGGTCGCCGCAGGACAGCACGCAGACGGGCCTCTAGTTCGGTGAGCTCGAACGGCTTGACGATATAGTCGTCTGCCCCGCCGTTGAGGCCGTCGACGCGATCCTCCAGCCCGTCGCGCGCCGAGACGATGATCGCCGGGATCTTGGCTGCGGACCTGCGGCGCAGTTCGTCGAGCACATGCATCCCATCGGCGTCCGGCAGGCCAAGATCCAGGATGACGGCGTCGTACCGGGTCATGCCGCAGGCTGCCAAAGCCTCGTCGGCACGCCGCACGACGTCGATCGCGAAACCCCGATGGCAAAGATAGTCAGCGACGATCTCGCTCATCGCGAGATGATCCTCAACCAGCAGAATTCTCACGTCCAGTTCCCCCGCGCGTCAGCCTCGCGTCAGCACGGGGGGAGATATACACCCGATGACAAGCCGCGCCGATCGAGTCACGAACGCCGTCGTAGCAGCTTCTCTCTGTTGGGTCGGCGTGCTGCCGGGGTGCGCGCACTATCAGGCTCAGCCGCTCGATCCGGCGGCATCCGCGCGCGACTTGCAGACACGCAGCCTCAACGATCCGGGCCTGCTGCATTTCGTGTCGGTCAGCCTGCACCGGACAGTCCCGCCGATCCGCTGGGATTTGGCCGCCCTGACGGCGGCGGCGGCATACGAGCGGCCCGATGCGAGAATTGCGATCGGGCGGATTCAAGCGGCCGAGGCCGGGGAGCGGACGGCGGCCGAATGGGCCAATCCGGTGCTTTCGCTGAGCACGAGCTACTACACGGCGTTGTTCGAGCCCTCACCATGGGCAGTCGGACCTTCGATCAGCCAACTGATCGAGACCGCCGGAAAGCGTTCGGCCGCGATCGCCGAGGCGCGGGAACGGACCCACTCGGCGCGTCAGCAACTTGCTCTGGCCGGCTGGCAGTTTCGCAGTCAGGTGCGTTCGGCATTGATCGACCTGTGGGTTGCCCGGAAGCGGCTGGCACTGGCGCGCGCCTACAACGCGGCCGCTCATCGGGTCACGATGCTGACCTCGGAACGGTATGATGTCGGTGCGGTTTCTGCCGCCGCACTGAACGTGCAGCGGATGACCGACACGCAAGCGGCGCTCAGCCTCACCGCGGCCGAGCGGCAGGAGAATCTCGCGGCAGCGGGTTTGGCCACCGCCGTTGGCGTACCGGTCGCAGCGATCGAGAGCGCGCGGATCGACCTGTCCGAGATGGATCGGCTTGCACCCGTCACTGACCTGGATGGGTTGCGTCTGTCGGCGCTGACTCAACGGCCGGAAGTATTGGATGCGCTGGCCCGCTACGAGGCCGCCGAGGCCTCGCTGCGGCTTGAAGTGGCGCGGCAATATCCGGACCTGAGCATCGGGCCAGGCTATCAATACAACCAAGGCCAGCACCAGTTCAGCCTGGGCATCTCCCTGCCGCTACCGATCCTGAACCAGAACCAGGGGCCTATTGCGACCGCGCGTGCCGCTCGCCAGGTCGCCGCGGCCGATTTCGACAAGGTCCAGACCACCGTGCTCGGCGAAGTCGAGACGGCCGTGACGGACTGGCACGCCAGTCATGAGGAAGCCCAGCGGACCCAGAGATTTCTTCGGCTGGCTGACGAGACCGTGCGCTCCGAGAGGATCGCATTTCAGGCCGGCCAGATCGGCAGGCTCCAGCTTGCCGGGGCGGAACTCGTGCTCGCTCAGAGTTCAACTCGGGGCCCTGGCGGCCAGTGCCGACGAACGCACCGCGCTAGGCCACCTCGAGGACGCGTTCCACCACCCGTTCATCGGTATGAAGGAGAAATGATCATGCGGAGTCTACCCTGCGTCGTCGGCTTGCTGCTGTTCAGTCTGCTGTCGTCCGCGTGGGGACAGACCGTGCTGGCCCCGGTGACGCTGACGGAGGAGGGTATCGTCGCCGCTGGCATCCGGCTGGAGAAGCTTCAGGTGGTGCACCATGCGCCGACGGTTGGCGCGTTCGGCCAGGTGGTTGATCCCGCGCGTCTTGCCACGCTGGCGGCCCAATCCGCCGAGGCGAAGGCGGATATCACCGCGGCAGAGGCCAAATCGAAGCTGGCTCAGGATGAGGCGAAGCGCACCGCGAGTTTGTACCGCGCTCAGGGCAATGTCTCGATGGCCGACTATCAGTCCGCTCAGTCCGGAGAACAGGTGGCAATCGCGACCCAGGTTGCGGCGAAGGCCAGGCTGCGGGCCCTCGAAGCCGGCATTCGCGCCACCTGGGGCCCGGCATTGGCTTCGGCGATCGAAACCGGGGACGGTCCGCTGGCCGAAATCTGGACCGGTTCAGCGTGCCTGGTACAGGCGACATTGCCGTTCGGTTTGGATCTCGCGGTCGCGCCGCCCGAGGCGATGGGCCGCCCGGCGAGTGGTCCCGTCCTCACGCTTCGGCTGGTGGGTGCGTCGCCGCAGTCACCGAACGGAAATGGTCTTGGTTACTACTATCTGGGCAGTGGAACGGCCTGTCCGCCCGCCGGCCTTCCGCTGCGCGTGGACATGGCGACAGGATCGGAGGTGTCTGGCGTCATGATACCGCCTGCCGCCGTGGTCTGGCGGTCGGCCACACCGATGGTCTACCGCAAGAGCGGCAAGACGGAGTTCACGCCGGTTGCCCTTCCTACGATGGATCGCACCGCGGACGGCTATTTTGTGAAAGACGAGCCCGGCGTGGAGCTGAAGCCAAGCGTATCGATCGTGGTGGCCGGAGCGGCGCTGCTGCTGTCAGAGGCGCAGGCCAGCGGCGGGACCGCCGGATCTGACGACGACGACTGATCAGGGCTTGCGTTACCTCATCACATCCTGTCTGCGGTTTCCCGGCCTGACGCTTCTTGCGGCACTGGCGATTGCGGCTGTGGGTGTGTTTGCCACAATAACCGCTCGGTATGACGTCTTCCCGGAATTCGGCCTGCCGACGGTCACCATCGATACATCGGTCCCCGGCCTCGCCGCTGAGCAGACTGAGGGCTTGGTGACAACGCCGGTGGAGGATGCGGTAAACGGCATCCCTGGACTGGTTACGCTGCGGTCGCAAACCTCGACCGGGCTCTCCGTCGTGAATGCGGTGTTTGATACGGGCACCGACATCTACCGAGACCGCCAGCTTGTGGCCGAGCGGCTGGCGCCGTTGGTCGGCTCGCTGCCCGATGGCGCAACACCAACGATCGCGCCCTTACGGTCGTCAACCGGCGACGTGTTGTCTGTTGGTCTATCCTCGCCAACTCTGTCCTTGATGGAACTGACCGAGATCGCACGCTGGACGATGCGGCCGGCGCTGCTGTCGGTGCCTGGGGTGGCCGATGTCACGATTTTCGGCGCGAGATCGGAACAGTTGCAAGTGCAATTCGACCCGGACCGAATGATCCAGGCAGGGATCAGCCTTGATCAGCTCACGAACGCGGCGCGCAGGGCAAGCGCCACTCTAGGCGGCGGGACGGTCGAGACACCCAATCAGCAGGTGGTCGTTCAGACCTTCGGCCAGACCCTGACGCCACGCGACCTGGCCGATAGTCTACTGGTCCAGCGGGATGGGTCCAGCATTGCGCTGGGCGACGTCGCACATGTCGTCAACGCGCCATCGCCGCCGACCAGCGGTGCGCTCGTGGGGCCACAGCCCGGTGTGCTGCTGGCGATCAGTGCCCAATCAGGCGCTGATTTGTTGAGCCTCACCGATGCACTCGACCGCGAGCTTGCAGTCCTTGCGCCGGCGCTGAAACGGGACGGCGTGGTCCTGTTGCCGGATGCTTTGCGCCCCGCCTCGTTCGTGCTGACGGCGCTCCATCATCTGCGTGATTCGCTGATCCTCGGCGCCGCGCTTATTCTGGCGGTGCTGTTCCTGGCGCTACGGAACTGGCGCACCGTCGTCATCTCGTTCGTTGCCATCCCGTCGTCCCTTTTGATGGCGATCGTGGCATTGGATTGGCTGGGCTTCAGTCTGAACACGATGTCCCTCGGCGGCCTCATCATTGCTATCGGCGAAGTGGTCGATGATGCCGTGGTGGATGTCGAGAACATTTACCGCCGGTTGCGCGAGAACCGGGGGGCGGCTCGACCGCGCCGGACGTCCCAGGTCGTTTTAGAGGCGTCACTGGAAGTCCGCGGTGCAATCATCTTCGCCACGCTGGCTGTGGTCATTATCTTTCTGCCGGTGCTGGGCTTGTCCGGCGTGGCGGGGCGCCTGTTCCTTCCGCTGGCTATCGCTTACATCGTGGCCATCCTGGCCTCGCTGGTGGTGGCGCTGACGATTACGCCAGCACTATCCTGGCTGCTGCTCGGGCACGCTCCGCTTACGCCCGCGGACCCGCCGCTGGTGGCGCGCGCGAAGCGTGGATACGGGCGTCTGCTGTCGGCTGTCGAGCGTCATCCCGGACTCACGCTTGGCGGCGTCGCTGTGCTGGTCGTCGTAACGTTTGCGAGCGTGCCGTTCCTGCGCACAGAATTCCTGCCGGCGTTCCACGAGCGGCAGTTCGTCCTGCATCTCGAAACCGCGCCCGGCACCTCGCTGGACGCCGTGCTGAGCGTTGGCGCGCGGGCGACGCGTATTCTGCAGCAGATGCCTCAGGTGGTCAGCGTGGCGCTACACGCCGGTCATGCCGAGTTGTCGAACGAGCATGCCGGCATCAACAAAGCAGAGATGGATGTGACGCTGACCCCGGAGGGAGGCCAGGACGCGTCGGTGCAGGAGCGGATCCTCGCTGCCGTTCGGGGTGCTCCCGGGGTGCATTGGAGTGCCAACACCTTCCTGGTGGAGCGGATCCATGAAACTCTGTCGGGCCAGACCGCTCCGGTTGTCATTACCGTTTACGGTTCCTCGCTGTCCGAGCTTGACGACGACGCGCAGACCATCGCCAAGGCCCTGAAGGAGATTCCCGGCGCCAGGGGCGTGCGCATTACGGCGCCGCCCGGCCGCCCGGAGGTGTCGGTTGTTCTGGATCGCGCTGCCCTGCTGCAGTTCGGGCTGACGGCCGATCAGGTCCTCAGTGCGATCCGCACCACGTATGCCGGCGACACAGTAGGCCGGGTTTACACCGGCGGCCGGTCGTTTCCTATTGTTGTTGTTCTGCCGCCTGAGCTGCGAGCCGATCCCGCCGCGGTGGGTACCATTCCGCTTTCGACAGCCTCAGGTGGGATCGTTCGACTTGGCGCTTTGGCGCACATTCAGGCCGAGGCTGGACGAGATCAGATCCTGCACACAGGTGGCCGACGCGTTCAGATTGTCACCGTGAATGTGTCGGACAGCGAGGCATCCGCTTTCGTCGTGCGTGCGCAAAAGATTCTGTCCGAGATACCGTTATCGGCCGGCGACTACTTCAGCATTGGTGGTATCGCCGTGGCATCCGGCCGCGCCCAGCTAGAGCTGCTGTTGCATTCCGGCTTGGCGATGGCAGCTATCGTTGGCCTTCTGATCATTGCATTGCCGCAGCCACGACTCGTCGCCCTACTGCTGGTGAATGCTCCACTTGCTCTGATCGGGGGCATCGGCGCGGTCTGGATCGCCGGGCTGACAGTTTCGCTTGGGGCAGCGGTCGGGTTCGTGACCGTGTTCGGCATCACCTTACGTAATGCCATCATGCTGTTGTCCCACTATCGCTCAATGGTTGAGGTCGAACGGCTGCCCTGGTCCGCGGCCACAGCACAAGCGGGGGCGATGGATCGGTTGTCGCCAATCCTCATCACCGCCTTGGTGACCGGTCTGGGTCTGTTGCCGATCGCTCTGGGCAGCAATTTGCCTGGCCAGGAGATCCAAGGGCCGATGGCCATTGTCATCCTCGGCGGTTTGTTCAGTTCGACGGCGCTGACACTGCTCGTTCTGCCGATGCTGGCGATCCGATATGCCCGTATCGACGGGCGGCGTTATCGGGGACGTGCCCGAGACCGGTCGGATATATCAGCCTGATAGCTGGATCGACCGCCCGTATCAGCAGCCGGTGATCGGAAACGCCCTGTGCTCGCGCCTCGGCAGGAAGCCCAGGCGGTCTCAGTGATTTGAACTGAATTGGGTGATCTGTCGACCAATCTTGATGTATCAATCACGGGTCGGCGGGACGATGCCGGAGGCGATTGCAGCGTAAATGTCGCCTCAACGGCCTTTCCGGGCGACTTACGGTAGTACCCTGTTTGGGCGTCGTCGTTCGAGGAACCCAACCGGCGCCTGGACGAAGGGATCCTAACCCTGCCACTCGGTCGGCGGCAGAGCACCCGCTGGTGGCGGCACCGCAGGACCGGAATTGCCGACCATTGAGTAAAAGTAACGAAAGGGGTTGGGGCTGTGACTGTGTAACGCTGAAGTCTTCCGCGGGCTTCTTCCATTCAGGCCGGTACCGCACGAGCAGGGGTGCCTCGCCGCCTTCGCGACATGCGTATCGTCGGATGAACTTATTAGATGCGCCCGGCCCCGAACAGAGGGAACCGCATCGAATCAGCCAAAACGCAAGATCTCATCGGAAAGCAAATAAGTTCGGAACCCTCGTCCAGTGCGCCATGGCCTTGCCACAGCTCGAGAGTTGTGGGAACGATTGTGTTTCAGGGGCTTCGGCGTACGCCAGGGTAGGCCGGACTGACCTCGAATTAGCTAGTGCGGAAGAACTTTCAATACGGTGTCGAGAGCATGAATGATTTCAGCGATTTCCTTCTCAACTTCGGGATGAGCAACCAGGTAGGCTATAACTGCTACGGGAATTGCGAGTTTTGAGACACTATCTACGGTTCCGTCAACGAATTGGTCGGCTTTTTGTCCGATCCAACGCCCAACGCCAGAGAGGTTAGAATACAACCGGTGCAGTATTTTATGTCCGGACTTTAGGACATTTGGATCTGGTTTTTGGAGAGCTATCTCGCGCGATAACCGTCGCAGTGCTTCAATAGCGTCATCCAGATCTTGTGGTCTCAGGCTTGGCGATTTGCCAAAATTGTTGACAGAAATTGCTTCGATCAAGCCCCGTAATACCAAACTCGTTTCTAGTCTGCTTTGCAAGGCTTCCACTTGCTCTTGTATCTCTCGTTTTTTTTTCGTTTTTCGTTTCTGCGTTATTGTCTTGATGGCGACGGTGACGGCGGTGACGGCAGCGACGGCTATCCCAAGCAGGGGGATAGGCACGCTCTACGCTCCGCTCGTGGGATCGATCACCGACTTAGCTCTGGGCCTCAGGCATCGGGTCCGAATAGCAGCAAACTAAAATGAGGGGCAGAGGGCGCCCCTCGATCTGATCGAGGCGCTCTTTGATACTAGCCGCCGTCGATTTTCCTGGAGGACCGAACCACAGTTGTCCTTGGTTGCAGCGTTACTCTGCCGGAACTCAGCCTTCATGCGGCACACCGGCGCATACACGAGGGGACTTAACGTTCCTCGAACTGACTCCAACTTCGCCAGCCAACGACAGGCCCGGATGCTGCCGCGCTCTGATAAGCGGTTTTCTGCTCGCACCATGCACCGCAGCGTGAGAGCAGGCACCCATCCCTCGAGATCTTCGCCGACGAGCCTCGTTACAATAGAACCGCATGCGGCTGCCACGCCCGCTAGAAACCAATCGACCCAGCTCATCGGTGCGGCGCCCTCGCATTGCTGAAACCCTTCCGACGGTATCAGGCCGACGATCAGCGGCCAACCCTGCGCCTATCTGGCTTGAACCTGATCGAGTTGGCCGATCATTTGTCGTCCACCGGAACTGCACCCAGAGCCTAACCCAATCTCATCGGCACCTGCTCCGTAGAAAAATGGCCGTTGGCCAGGGGGTCGTCGCGCTAGTGTGAGATCTGCTGCTCGTCGACGTTGGCGCCGCCGCAGCCTGCTAGGCGATCGCCAGGTCGGCGAGGTCGGGTTTGCGCAGAAAACCCGACATCTCGGCGGTGTAGAACGGGTTCATCGTGGCCGAGCGGCCGTGTTCGGTCCAATAGTAGTTGTGGGCGCGCGGGTCACTCCACACCTTCTGGAGGTTGCGTTCGTCCACCAGGCGGTTGTAGCGCCAGAACGCCTCCGGCCGGACTTCCACCGCGCCGCCGTTGCCCAGGACCAGCGTCTCCAGGCACTGCAGCGCGTAATGGGCGGTCTTCTCGTGGAACGAAGCCACCGGAAGGGCACCGTTGGTATTCGGGCCGTAGATCGTCCAGAGATTGGGAAAGCCCGGCATCATGCAGCCAAGGTATGCGCGAGCCCCATCCTTTGCCCACAGGTCCTCGAGCGTCTGCCCCCCGCGGCCGGTGATGGTCATTGGATACAGATACTCCGTGGCATGGAAGCCGGTGGCGTAGACGATCACGTCTGCCTCGTGCAGCGTCCCGTCCATCGCCACGATGCCGCGCGGCTCGAGGCGCTCGATCCCGGCGGTGACCATTGTGACGTTGTCGCGCAACAGAGCGTCGAGGACGCAATAATCTGGATCAACAACAACCGCTCGGGCCGACCAGATCGGGTGCGGTGGCGTCATGGCCGCCACCAGCGCCGGATCGCCGAGCTTGCGCTCCAGGAAGGCGACGCACCCCTCGCGGGCCCGCTTGCTGAGCGGGTTGACGGCGTAGGGATCTTTGAAGTCCGGATCGATCTCCGCGACGGTGGCGATGCGATCGAGCGAGCAGGTGCGGGCGCGCATGAAGTTGGTGTGGAACGGCAAGTTGCGGTCGAGCCAGTTGACCTGCGGTGCGAACGGCGACCGGTAGCCGGGCACCGGAAACAGCCACTGCGCCGTCCGCTGGAACACGGTGACGTGGGCGGCCTCCAGCGCGATCTCGGGGACCATCTGGTAGCCGGTGCAGCCGGTGCCGATCACCGCCACCCGCTTGCCTTTCAGGTCGACGTCCTGGGGCCACCGCGCCGTGTGCCACGAGGCGCCGGCGAACGTTTCGGCCCCCGCGATATTGGGGATGTTCGGCCGGCTCAGAAAACCGACGGACGTGATTACCGCGCGCGAGCGGATCGTTCGGGCCCCGTCCGGCCCCTCGATGTCGATCTGCCACTCCCCAGCGGCCTCGTCCCAGGTCAGCGCCTTGACCTCGGTCTCGAACTGGATGTGCCGGCGCAGGTCGAAGTGGTCGGCGACCCAGTCAAAATACTTCACGTTCTCCCGCCACTCGCAGAACGGATTGGGATATGGGAAGTCCACGCCGAAGAGGTGGGTGTAAGAGCGGCTTGGCGTATCCACCCGGGCGCCCGGATACCGGTTCTCCCACCAGGTCCCGCCGACGCCGGTGTTTTTCTCGACAACGGTAAACGAGAACCCGGCCTCACGGAGCTGGAGTGCCGCGTTCAGGCCGCCCATGCCGGCGCCGATGACCGTCACGGTAAAGTCCTTCAGCCGCGCCGGATCGGGTTTCTCCTGCCAGTGCAGCGACCGCACCGCCGGGTCGAGCGCCAACTCCTCCACGTGGTGCTGCAGGTTCTCGCCCTCCAGGGTTTGCTCCAGCATCAAACCCAGGCTGACCGCAAGCCGTTCGCGCGGGCCGCGGCGAGGTCGGGTTTGCGCAGGAAACCCGACATCTCGGCGGTGTAGAACGGGTTCATCGTGGCCGAGCGGCCGTGTTCGGTCCAATAGTAGTTGTGGGCGCGCGGGTCGCTCCACGCCTTGGTGAAGGTTGCGTTCGTCCACCAGGCGGTTGTAGCGCCAGAAGGCGTCCGGCCGGACCTCCATCGCGCCGCCGTTGCCCAGGACCAGCGTCTCCATGCACTGCAGCGCGTATTGGGCGGTCTTCTCGTGGAACGAAGCCACCGGAAGGGCGCCGTTGGTGTTCGGGCCGTAGATCGTCCAGAGATTGGGAAAGCCCGGCATCATGCAGCCAAGATAGGCGCGAGCCCCATCCTTCGCCCACAGGTCCTCGAGCGTCTGCCCCCCGCGGCCGGTGATGGTCATCGGATACAGGTACTCCGTGGCATGGAAGCCGGTGGCGTAGACGATCACGTCGGCCTCGTGCAGCGTCCCGTCCATGGCCACGATGCCGCGCGGCTCGATGCGCTCGATCCCGGCGGTGACCAGCGTGACGTTGTCGCGCAGCAGAGCGTCGAGGACGCAATAATCCGGATCAACAACAACCGCGCGGGCCGACCAGATCGGGTGCGGTGGCGTCATGGCCGCCACCAGCGCCGGATCGCCGAGCTTGCGCTCCAGGAAGGCGACGCAGCCCTCGCGGGCCCGCTTGCTGAGCGGGTTGACGGCGTAAGGATCTTTGAAGTCCGGATCGATCTGCGCGACGTTGGCGATGCGATCGAGCGAGCAGGTGCGGGCGCGCATGAAGTTGGTGTGGAACGGCAGGTTGCGGTCGAGCCAGTTGACCTGCGGCGGGAACGGCGACCGGTAGCCGGGCACCGGAAACAGCCACTGCGCCGTCCGCTGGAACACGGTGACGTGGGCGGCCTCCAGCGCGATCTCGGGGACCATCTGGTAGCCGGTGCAGCCGGTGCCGATCACCGCCACCCGCTTGCCCTTCAGGTCGACGTCCTGGGGCCACCGCGCCGTGTGCCACGAGGCGCCGGCGAACGTTTCGGCGCCGGCGATATTGGGGATGTTCGGCCGGCTGAGAAAACCGACGGACGTGATCACCGCGCGCGAGCGGATCGTACGGGCCCCGTCCGGCCCCTCGATGTCGATCTGCCACTCGCCGGCGGCCTCGTCCCAGGTCAGCGCCTTGACCTCGGTCTCGAACTGGATGTGCCGGCGCAGGTCGAAGTTGTCGGCGACCCAGTCGAAATACTTCACGTTCTCCCGCCACTCGCAGAACGGATTGGGATAGGGGAAGTCCACGCCGAAGAGGTGGGTGTAGGAGCGGCTTGGCGTATCGACCCGGGCGCCCGGATAGCGGTTCTCCCACCAGGTCCCGCCGACGCCGGTGTTCTTCTCGATGACGGTGAACGGGAACCCGGCCTTGCGCAGCTGGAGTGCGGCGTTCAGCCCGCCCATGCCGGCGCCGATGACCGTCACGGTGAAGTCCTTCAGCCGCGCCGGATCGGGTTTCTCCTGCCAGTGCAGCGACCGCACCGCCGGGTCGAGCGCCAACTCCTCCACGTGATGCTGCAGGTTCTCGCCCTCCAGGGTCTGCCCCAGCATCAGACCCAGGCTGACCGCGAGCCGCTCGCGCGGGCCGATGGCGATATCGCCCGCGCCGCTGTCGCGGTAGGCTTTCAGGAACGCGGCGCCCTTGCGCCGGAGCAGCGCCACGTCCGCTTCCGTCGCCGGCGCGGCGACGTCGAAGTAGCCGGCCAGCACGGTCTTCACGCCCGTCGCCGCCACTTCCGGATCGCCGGTGAGCTGGTAGAGCAAGCCACGCAGGACCATGGGATCGGCATGGGCGATCGCGTCCTCGATGACCGCGTCGTCCGCTGCCCGCAGTTCCGGCCGGGAAGACACCTCCTGCTTGGTCATGCCCTTAGGACTCCTCCGCATCGTTATTCTTGCTCGACCTGAGGGGCCCGGGAGCGCAAAGTATGAACAGCCAATTCGGTCATCTGGGAGGAAGGCTAACAGCCATCTGACGGCCTTTGCAAATGCGGAAGTGCCGGGGGGCGCCCACGACTGTGTTGCATGGAGGTGGGCATGGCGTGGGCACAATCGCCCAACGCAGTCTGTTATTTAATCCATACGGACATAGTTCGAGCGTCCGAGCGCCAGCATTCGGGCATTCGGTTCAGCGCGGCTGCTGCGATGTTGCGGTCATCCGCGAGTGGTGGTCGCGCTGCGTCGGGACGGCCTAGGCCGAAGCCGTCAGGACCGCGGTTGCCCGCGGCGGCACGACGACGACAGCATCTGCATGAGTTCGGTGACCGCCTGACCGCCGTCTGCGGTGAAGGAAGGGATGGGATCGGCGATCTGGTGGAGCAGAGCTCCGGACAGTCATCAGCCGAACATTCTCCTTCGATTTTTCAGCCGTGAAAAGGCCAGGTTCCGGGCGGCGGTTTTGCGCGTTGGGCTTGGGGTTCGTGGACCGGAACGATACACCAATTATCTCTCCAAGCGGCGTTCTTCTCCGAAGCTTGGGAGACGTCGGATTTACTCTACAAGCTTTTTCCGCTTTTCGATCAATGCCTTCACGATTTACAGATGTTGTAAGGTTGGTATTCGGTTTCCCCAGCAAACAGCTCTGCGAACTGTCGGCTAGGCGTGTCTCACCGAGATGATGGTCATGGTCAGGCCAGCTCATCCAGCAGCGCCTTCGCGTCCTGCAAATCCTTGGTGTCGAAGCCTTCGGTGAACCAGTCGTAGACCGGGGCGAGCAAGTCATACGCGTCCTGGCGTTTGCCTTGGCTCTGCCACAGCCGTGCGAGGCTGGTCGACGTGCGCAGCTCCCACATTTTCGCCTGCTGGCGGCGTGCCCAGTCGAGCGAGGCGAGAAAGTTCCGTTCGGCGCCTTCAAGGTCGCCCTTGAGCGAGAGCATCCAGCCCTTGAGGCGCAGGATCTCGGCGTAGGACAGGCGTTCCTCCCACCCGGGGCGTTCGATTTGGGCGATCGCCTCGTCGATCAGCCGCAGGGCATTGTCGAGGTCGCCGGTCAGCGCCATGGCTTCGGCCAGGAACGCTTTCATGGTCGGGCTGCGGACCTTGCCGCCGCTCGCTTCCCAAGACGCGATGCCGGCCTTGAGCGGGGCAATTGCCTTCGGCGGGTTTGCCTTCCCGGATCAGTGCCTGGCCATATCCAATGGGTGCCATCATCGCCCACAGCACGGGCAGGCTGTTCTCCCGACCCAGCCGCTCACATTCTTCGGCGCGCTTGCGCAGGTCCTCGATGCTCGCAGCGGTGATCGAACTCATGCGCCCCAATAGTCAGCGCACATCCGAGGTCGAAGGGGTGACCGCGCCGGCGGGCGTGCGCGTCTTTTTCATCGTTCAGCCGCAATGCCCGGTCCGGGTAGCCCAGTATCCAGGTGCAAATCGAGCCGAAGATACCGGCCACAGTTTTGGGATCGTTGGTTGAGGATGTCTGCAAGGTGGCGATGCTTCTCGTCGTCGTAGAGGTCCAGCACCTTGTCGGCGTGCTCCACGGCCTTGGTGAACTCGCCCGCCCAACAGTAGCAGGTGCAGGCAAGTCGCGTGTCCCGCGATCAGCAGGTCGGCATCGCCGGTCGCCTTCGCGAGGTCCAGCATCTCCTCCGCCCACGGCAGGGACTCCGCTACGCGCCCTTGCGTCAGGACGTTGAGCGTCAGTCCCCAGAAGATGGGCAGCAGCGCGTCGTGGCGCTCGAGCGACTTCGCCAAGGCAAGTGCCGGATGCAGGCTGGTCCAGACTTCCGGGGCGGCCCAGCCTTTGAGCGCCAGCCACGCGGTGCCAAGGCAGGCTGCGCAGCCCCAGTTCGCTGGCGTCTCGTTGCGATGACCGAGGCAGGGTGGAGACCAGTTCGAGCCCCTGGTTGAGATGGGCGATGGCCTCGGTCAGGGCCATGCGCTTCAACGCCAGCTCGCCGGCGGCCTGCCAAAGCGGAATGGCGGCTTCGGCAAGGCCCGCTGCCGTGAGGTGATGGGCCAGCACCTCGGGTTCGGTGGTCTTGATGTTCGGGAAGCGCTGCCTCGATCACGCGGGCGATCTTGCCGTGCAACTCCTGTCTGCGGCTCTTGAGCAACGAGTCGTAAGCCGCGTCCTGCACCAGCGCGTGCTTGAAGGTGTAGACGGCATCAGGCGGCGTGCCGCGACGGAAGGCCAGTCCCGACTCGCTCAGCTGCGCGAGGGCGTCGTCGAGTTGGGCCTGCGGCATCGGCGCGACCGCGGCGATCAGCTCGTAGCTGAACTCGCGGCCAATCGCTGCCCCGATCTGGGCGATCTCCTTCACCGGCATGAACCGATCCAGCCGCGCCATCAGCGAGTCCCGCAGCGTGGCCGGAATGGTGACGGCGCGAGCGGAGCCAGCATACTCGTAGTGATCGCCGGCCTCCTTCAGCTCGCCCGATTCGAGAATGGACTTGGTCAGCTCCTCGACAAACAGCGGCACGCCGTCGGTCCGGGTCAGGATCTGCTCGAGCAGCGCCGCCGGCAGCGCCTTGCCGCCCGCGAGCGCGGAGACCATCGCCGCACTCTGCGTCCGGGTCAGCTTGGACAGGTTCAGTGCGCCGACATGTCCCTGCTCGGACCAGCGCGACTGAAACTCCGGCCGGTGGGTGAGCACGACCAGCAGCGGAACGGTTCTCACCCGGTCGATCAGCAGATCCAACACCTCCAGCGTGGTGGGGTCGGCCCAGTGCGCATCCTCGAACAGCATCACGCTGGGTTGCTGGCGGGCGGCCGCTTCGGTGAGATCGACCAAGGTCCGCAGCGTCTCGTCCTTGTGCTTCTGCGGCGTCATCGGCAGCGGCGCCGTAGCGCTGCTCGCAGGGGATGGACAGGATCGACAGCGACGAACCGGACGTCGGCCAGCGGCCGGCCGTACTGCGTGACGATCAGCGCTTCCAGCTTGTCGAGTTTCGCGTCCGTTGTTTCGTCGCGGGCGAACTTCAGCGTCCGTTCGAAGTTGTCGATGATGGGCCAGAAGGCGCTGTTCACGTAGTAGGGCGAGCACTGGAAGCGCAGGGCCTGCACGCCTTGCGCTTCGAGCCGCTCGCGCAGCGCGCTCAGGATGCGGCTCTTGCCGATCCCGGGTTCACCCGACAGCAGCACCACCTGGCCTTCGCCGTCCTTCGCCTGCGACCACCGGCGAAGCAGCAGATCCAGTTCCTCGTCGCGGCCCACCAGCGGCGTCAGCGCGCTACCGCCGCGATTGGCATCGAAGCGGCTCTCCGTCACCAAGGCACGCTCCACCCGCCAGGCGTGAACCGGTTCGGCGATCCCTTTCAGGTCATGTTCGCCCAGATCGGTCAGTTCAAACGCATTGCCGACCAATCGACGGGTCGAGGCGGCGATGACAATCTGGTCGGCGGCGGCCAGTCCTTGCAGACGCGCGGCCAGATTGGGCGTGCTGCCCACCGCCAGCTTTGACTGGTCCCCCGCACCGGCCGTTTCACCGACGACGACAGGACCGGTGGCGATGCCGATGCGGACCGACAAGTCCTCGGTGGACGAGGCCCGCTTGACGGTATGAACGATCTCCAGGGCCGCCCGCACGGCGCGCTCGGCGTCTTCTTCGTGCGCCGTGGGCCAGCCGAAATAGGTCAGGATGCCATCACCCACGTAGCGGGCGACAAACCCGTCGTAGCGCGCGATCACATCGCCGCAGAGGGTTCGATACGCGTGCAACAGGCTGCGCAGCTCTTCGGGGTCGAGCTTTTCACTCAGCGCCGTCGAACCCACCAGGTCGCAGAACATCACGGTGAGCTGGCGGCGTTCGCCACCGTGCGAAACCGCATCTTCGCGGAGCGGTCCCGAAGCGGCGGTCGCCGGTGCGACCACCGGGGTGACATTGTCGGTGCCGTTGCTCGTCCAGCCTGGCGACGGCCTGGAGCAGACGCTTGCGATCACCCAGCGTCAGGCCGAGCTCGCGAAGGTCCGCGTCGCTCAATGAGCGAATGACATCGAAGTCGATCCCGTTGGAGGCGAAGACGGCGTCGTAGCGTCCCAGCCCGATTTCGGCC